>CAWHZD010000001.1:0-489721 GCA_963833745.1 uncultured Alphaproteobacteria bacterium
TTACCAGGTCCCGACACCAAACACCGTCGCCTGATCACGGCCAATACCGGACGCTTACAAACAGCCCGCCTCCGGAAGCTTCCCAAATCGACACCGAGACCGTGTCGCCGATCCCGATCTTCGGTTCGGGCGGCCGTCCGTATTTCTGAAACCGGGTTCGAAAGCTCTCTTTTGGCTGCGACAACAGCGTCGAAACGACATCGCCGTCGACATCGACAAGATCGAAGCGCGGCCTGCCGTCCTTCTGGGCTTGAGCGACCACTTGCCGAGCGCTGGGGCCCGCGGTCGGCAAGGTGTAGCACCCGGCGGGAACGACGCTCCCAAGGCACGCAAAGAGAATAGAGAACTTCATTGGCACGGAACGGTTTATCGACCCCTGACAACATTTCTACCATGACGAGGAATGAGGTAAGATTTGCGGTGTGCACCAACGCTTTGAGCGAAGTGCTTCGCACAATCGCTTGCGTACCCGCCACTGGAAAGCAGAAGCGGAATCATCGGCCCGAATCGGAACTTCCCGGAGTAGTTTCCGGCTCGGACGCGCCAATCGCCCGAGCGATCCGCCGCGTCGACCAGCCGAGACCGATCAGTTCGTTGCGGGCATGGTGAAGCGCCGGATCCAGCATCGCCGCGCGCAGGTAAGTCGTCTCGGCCTCACCGATTCGCGCTTGGAGCTTTAAGGCGTGACCGAGCTGCAGATGGGTGTCGGCGGTGTCGGGGTCGAGCTTCAGGGACTGCCGGTAAGCCTGTTCGGCCTCGGCGACACGACCGGACTCTTTCAGCGCATGCCCGTACTGCACCCAAATCGCGGGTGCGTTCGGGACCGCCCGCAGTGCCTCGCGATAATGGCGGGCGGCGAGTTCCCATTGGCCCGCGTCGCGAGCGCGGTTGGCGCGCTCGACCGTCACGCCACTTGGCGCCCGGCGCCCAACCCATTCGCGGCTGACGAAACGGCGAAACTGGTACCAGGGACGAATCATCTCATCGGCCCAAAATGTGTTTCGATTGGGTTTGAGCCCCGCCGGCCGGACCTTGGCCGGCTCGAGTCGCGCTGCACCCCAACTTTCCCACAACGCCTGGTCGAGAGCATTTCTGGCTCGGATCGCGTCGCGCACCGAGCGGGACAACGACTCCACGGTTACGAGCCGCCAACCGGTGTGAGCCTGCAGCTCGGCCGAGGTGTTGCGAGGCGCGGCGATCGGCGGCAGGCCGAGATCGGCGCCAATTGCTTTAACCACGCAGTCACAATCGGTGTGCGCCCCCACAAACCAAAAGGCGGCGAGAGCCCGGTTAAGAATCTCGTATTTTCGCCGATCCGGCATCGCCATCAGGCTCGACCGAGGTATCTCAAGCCACCGAGACAACAAGAAGTGAGAAACGAAATTGCGCGGCAGCGCCCGCAGATGCAGTGCAAAATCGTAGGTGCCGAGCCCCTTGGCCACGTGATCCATCATGTTCCAGTTGTAGAATGAGAGTTGTAGCTGCAGTGGGTCGCGCAGCAAGACGATGCGCCGAATGTCACGATCCGGAAAAAATTGTTCGAGCGAGCGGCCGATATGATGTCCGGAGACTACGCGCACTCGATCGAAATCAGGAAAATCGTCGAACCTTGTACGGCGTCCGGGTCGCGGCGTGCGCTGCGATTGCCAGAACACGCCGGGCGCACAATGGTCGGCCAGATGCACCTGAATGGTTTGGCCTGCGGTCTTTGGAACATGCAAAAGGAAGTAGACCGGACCGGCGGGGTCGGTTGCAGCCTTTGTCCGCGCCCCTTCGGTGACGAAGGTCCTTGTTGGGTGCTTCGCATCGCAAGATGGCTCACCGAGAGGCTGACGCCGATGTTGAACCAGCGCCCGGGGCCCGGTATTCAACCGGCCGCGTCGGGAAGCGATTTCAGCGCGCCCCGGCCAGTCACTTATCGACGCCCTTGCTGGCCGGCTTCGGCATCCGCCTAGCGAGCGAGCTCCAATGCCGTGCGAGGAGACCCTGGATGCGGCGGCAGGCGACAAGGGGGCCCGGGCGCCAAAGGTTCGGATCGTCGAGACGCTCGATGACGATTTCGGGCGGACAAGGAAGCCGCGTCACCGGGTCGAGATAGCGCGGGTAAAGGATCAGCACGCCGGCGACGAGTTCCTCGAGGCTGAGGCGCCGACCGCGATCGATCGCTGCCAGGTCTGTCGTCAGCCCCCAGCCGGCGTAAAACGGCCGGCCGTAAACCACGACCCGGCGACGGCGCAGCAGCGCCTCAAAGCCGGCGAGCGAGGTCAAGGTGTGCAGTTCGTCGATTTCGCTCAGCAGCGCTGCCGCCGAAACGCCCCGAATGATCGTATCGGCGATCTCCCCGGCGACCCCGTCCGGGATCGCACCCCTGCGGTGCCCAGCAACGACATCGGGATGCGGTTTGTACATTACGTAGGCGTCGGGATTCGCCGAGCGGACGCGCCTCAGGAGATCGAGATTCCCTCGAACCTCGCCGCTGTTGAGCAACACCGAGAGATCGTCTTCGACTTGTCCTGGGACCAGGATCCGCCGACGGTCGTGTGGCGCATCGAGGGACAAAGTCGGTGCCCCTAAATTGTACTTGGTAATGCCGCGCGCAACGAGCTGTGCGATCAGCAAACGGGCACGCTGGATCAGCCGCTCGTCGAATTCGGTCTCCAGCAAAAGCTGCTGCAAGTCCGAGGAGACACTCGGATCGTAATGCATTCCGCGGTTGTCGAGCACGAGCGAGGCGGCCGGTACAAAATCCGATCCGAGGCCGACCGAACGGACAAACCCGTCTTCGACCCGGATGATCGGAATTTTGCGACGCTCCGCCGCTGCAACTAGCCCTTGCGGGATGCGCGAGGCCCAGACCGCGACCGCATCGCCAGGCCGGGCGCTTGCCGCTGCCATTGCTCGCCTTGTGCTGCCCCGGAACGCCGGGGTTCCGACCGTAGATCGGAAGAAGTCGGCAACGCGTCGCCGCTTCCAGAACGACATCCCGACGCACACGGCAACTCGCCGGTTGGCTTCATCGATTTTCCGCCAGTCCGCCAGGATCGATGCGATGTCCTCAAACGGTGCAGGCTTTTGCCGATAAGGATCGATATGGCGGGTCGCGAGGAGGCAGGCGCCGGCGAAAATTTCGTCGAGACTCCGGCGAAACGGCCGTCGCGTAACATTTGGCGCATCCTGGGTGGCGCCCCATCCGGAATAAAACGTGTCGCCAAAACAGCGGATGTGGTGCCCGGCGAGCAATGCGATAAAGCCGGTCTCACCGCCAGTCGTATAGACGTGGTCGGCACGCTCGATCGCTGCCCACGGATCGACCGGCCCGGTTACCACTCTGCAGCCCCGGCGCACGGCCGCGCTGATAAACTTTCCTGATCTTTGACGATTGGAGGCCGCCAGCACGACGATCTTGTCTGCCGGGTGTTCTGCCAATGCGGTCTCCAGCATAACCTGCCGGGCAATTCGGCCCGCGACGGATCCGTCGTCTCGCCATCGACGAGTGTGATCCGTTGACCTCGGGGCAATGTGTCCGCTCCCCACCACGAGCAACCTATCCGCCATGACATCAGCTCGCGCCGCGCGCTCCGGCCGCGCTCGATCAGGGCAGGCGTCTCCCAGCCCCGGCTCGCGAGCAAACGATCGGGAGAAAGAATGTCTGCCGATGAAGGCGGGCCGACCATCCCGACAGCCGTCACGCTCAAGACGGCACTCGCGGCGCCATATTGGGGCGGAGCGCGCAGCAGCCCGCGACCGAGTGTCAGGAAGGGCACGCCAAGCGCCGCGGCACGCGCTCGCATGCGATCGCAGGCACGGGCTCCGTGCCAGGTGGCGAGACCTGCCACCTGTTCGCCGGTCATGAAGTCGGGGAACAGCGCGGTCAGCACCGGCGTCGTCAACGGGCAGCGACGAATCGTTAGCCGACTGGCCCCGATCTTGGCCCGCAACATCTCCGCATCGGGTCCCGAAGACGTGGACGCCACCTCGCATACGACTTTAGTCGTCGACATTCCCGTGACCTGCGGCGGGGTCATCGGCACCTATCCGCCCGAACGCCAACGGGACGGCCAACGGATGGGCGCATCAACCAACTCCGCCGCAGCGCGCTCGCTCGACGGCCCATCGAACATCGATGTCCCGGTTCTGAGGCGCCAGCGGTTTTTCTTGATGCCGCTCGCTTCCAGCGCGTCACCCACTCGCCACGCGAGGAGGCTGCGCCGGCCCAAAGCAGTGGTCGTCCAGGGAACCAGCGCCGCCCAGGACGGAAACGGGCTCCGCCGGCCATAGGCCCAAACTTCGACGCGCAGCGATCGGCCCGCGCTTGGTCCGCGGGCATGAAAGCCGAAGGTGTCGGCGACGACCAGGGTATTGGCGGGGACTGCGAGCGCCAGCGGTTGCGGCAGGCCGAGCGTTGCAAGCTCGCCCGGGTCGATGCGGAACGAGCCCTCCCGGTTCTCGGCGACCGGCGATTGACGGGCGTTCGAACTCATGCGCCGCTCCCAGCGGAGCCGTGCATCCGTCAAGCGGTGCGAGCCGGGTACATAGGTGAATGGACCCGCGTCTTCCGCAACATCGGTCAAGAACAGCCACGCCTTGACCGTCGGATGAAAGGTGTCGGCATGCAGCCGCGTCTGCGGATCGACCGGACCTCGATGGGCATTGCGCAGGATCGCCTGCACCCACACGACGGGCTCGGCGTCGCGGCTGCCGGCATACCGGATCAGGCCCCGCCACTCGGCCGATCGCAGCACCACGCCGAGCGCCGGCAGCTTTGCCACGGCCCGTCCGTCGAGGGCGACCTTGCGCACGACCGTATCGCCCTCGAAAATTTCGCGCAGCGGGCCGCGATAGGCTTTGGCTTCGGCCATCAGCGCCGCAAACTGATCCGCAGGCAGAAAATTTCTGCGGACGACAAAACCGTCGCGATCGAATGCCCGGCAATCCTCGGCCGAGATCAGCCCGGCAAGCTTGCGGCGGCGGGCCTTGGCCAGCCGATGCGCGAGTGCGACGCGCGACGCGTGCAGCCCCCATTCATTGAGGTGGCGGCTGCCGATGATCGGATTGCGCTCGAACGATTTCGTTCCAGTCAGGAGCTGCGCAATCCACAACGGGGTCATTGCCACGCGGCGCAGCGCCAGCATCATCTCTCTCCGCGCGGCCAGCCTCGGTCACAGCGAGCCCAGCGACATCGTCGGCTGATAGACTTTCTATCGACCGCCGCCAGCAAATACCGAACCGCAGCACCTTGTCCAAGCAAATTTGCCGTGGCACGCAGGGCTTCGATCCATCGGCTGGGGCGAAAGGCGGAGCGGGCGCCGCAGGGCGGCCGTCACCCGATCTGGCGCCGACGGGCAGATTGGAGTATCGCATGGCCCGACCGCCACAGACGCGAAGGAGATCGGAGGAGTGGGGGCGTTCCTGCGCAGCTTTCGGATCCAGTACCGTGTTCTTGGCGCGCTGATCATGCGCGAGACCTACACCCGGTTCGGCCGCGAGAATCTCGGCTTTGCCTGGCTGTTCGGCGAGTTCCTGATCTTCGCGATGCCGGTCATCGTGATGTGGCATTTTGTCCGCGGGCGCTATGAGCATGGCTTGCTGGTGGTGCCGTTCGTGTGGAGCGGCTATCTGCCGATCCTGCTGTTTCGCCATATCGGCGGCCACATGCTGCGCGCCGTGCGGCTCAACATGTCATTGTTTTATCATCGCAATGTGACCCCGTTCGATGCGGTTATCGCCCGTATGGCGGTCGAAATCCTCGGAAATTACGGTGCGGCGGTGTTTTCGTTTTTTTTGTTTTACGCGATCGGCGTGATGAAGTGGCCGTACGATATGCCGCTATTGTTTGTCGGTTATTTCTACATGACCTGGTGGTGCGTATCGGTAGGGCTTGTGGTCGCCGCCTTCAGCGAGCGCACCGTCATTTTTGAAAAGGTGTGGCCGCCGCTGTCGTACATGTATTTGCCAGTTTCGGGCTTTTTCTTCATGGCCGCGTGGATGCCCGCCTGGCTGAGGCCGATCCTGCTGACTGTCATGCCGGCGTTGCCCTGCTACGAGATGATTCGCGGCGGCATCTTTGGCCCGGTGATCCGGGTCTACTACGACATACCGCAGCTCACATTCACCCTCGCCGCGATCACCCTGTTCGGTCTGTTGGGGCTGCGCGACGTGCGCCGCCACCTCGTCAACGAGTAATGTCCACGGCCCACTCGGGGCGCCTCCTGCTTGGCAGAATTCCCGGTTCGACGGGAAACATCCGGGAATTTACCTTCGCAATGGCCGACTGGCCAAAAGAATAGCTTTCAAGATCAATCACTTGTGAGAGAATTCCCGTGGCGGGGGTAATCGCGAATTTATCCCTGCCTAATCGGGAATTAGCTTCGCCTAACCGGGAACTAACCGCGAAACCGCATAGCCTCGCCGAATCCCGAGAGCAACCGCAGCGACCCATCGCTCCGCCCCAAACTGTGACAACGTGATTTCAAAGCGACGTAATCCTACCGCGAAAAGTAGCCCTTTGTACGGCGCGTCTGACCCGTTGGTGGAGAGGAGAAGGATGGGGATATGTGCGGATTTCGGTCGCGGCGCGAAGCGCAGGTGCGGCGCTGGGGGTGAAGGCTGCTGACACCCGCAGCCAATCGGCACCTCTTGACGCCTGGAAACGAATCCTCGTATCTCTGATCTACGACTGAACATTTTGCGAGCGCCACCGGTCTAGTCCCGTACGCAAGAAACCCGTTCATTCCAACCAGCTGGAGCCGGTAATGCGCTTTGGGCGTGACCGCGAACTGCTCGTAGATCCAGAAGCAATCCCCCAGGCAGGCCGCTCAGTCTCAGAACTGCGGGATATGGGGGATAACTGCCGCGACCGAGGTTTGTGGGCTGACGGCGCGCGACACTACCAGAATTATCTAGAGAAAAATCCAGATGATTCTGCTATCTGGGTCCAACTTGGGCATTGCCTAAAAGATTCTGGCTCCTACCATGACGCCGATAAGGCCTATGATCGGGCTCTCAAGCTAATTGGCAATGACGACGATATTTTTTTACATAAGGGTCATTTGGCAAAATTGATGGGCTCTCTAGTTGACGCAATTTATTTTTATAAAAAATCGCTATCCCTACGCTACGAGGGCAACGATGCACTTAAGGAACTCCTTGCCTTAGGCGCGTTAGATGTCATCAACGAGGTGGTACCCAAATATTCGAGTCTTTCCAAAGGTTCTGAGCCTATAACATACCTAGATATTACCGATCTTATTGATTACCTAAAGATAAATACCTCTATGAGTGGGATTCAGAGAGTAATTAGTAATATCGTAAAATATTCATCGCCAGAAATCGCAGAAGAAAACGTCAGGAGGATCGAGCTCGTTATCTCGGAATATGATCGGCCCGAGGTTCATACGGTTCCGGCTTCCCTAGTTCGCGCGTTGATAGACATGCTCTCCGGCTCAGGGATGGATCGCCAGATCTTAGATAATGCGCTTCGCGCAATCTACGAATCTCGCCAGCGCACTATTCTCAGACCTAACGATATTTTTATAATCGCAGGAGCGTTTTGGATCTATCGAGAGGCTCCTGGTCGCCCCGGTGCAAATTATGACATGATTGTAACCTTGCGGTCACAAGGAGTTAAATTCGGTGTATTTATACATGATTTGATCCAAATAAAGAATCCAGAATATGTACACAAGGAGGCGACGCTGGTATTTCGGAAGGCGTTGATAGACGTTTTGACATTGGCGAATTTTGTCCTGACCAATTCAGAGTACGTCGCGAAGGAAGTACGAGAGTTCTTAACTGAACGCCTTAATTTCTCTGTACCGGTTAAGGCTGTCCCCCTGGCAACGGAACTTCGGGAATCGAGTCAATCACATACGGGGGTGGGGCCGGAAATCCTCGACGCCTGCCGCGACGAGTTCGTGCTCTGTGTTTGCACAATTGAAGTGAGGAAAAATCACATCTATCTCATTCAAATTTGGGAGAAAATGATCCATGAGTTGAATGCGCGCGTGCCTAATCTGATATTCGTTGGAAAATGGGGTTGGGAGGTCGATGCGTTACAGGAGTACCTGGAAAATAGAGACGCGCTCGGAGATTGGCTGCACATATTCAATGGAATATCGGACACGGAGCTGGAGTATCTGTACCGGCACTGTTTGTTCACCGCCTTCGCCAGTTTTGCGGAGGGTTGGGGGCTGCCGGTAGGCGAGAGCTTGGCATATGGCAAACCTTGCGTGGCGTCAAATACGACATCGATACCGGAGGTAGGGGGAGAGCTGGTTCGGTATGTTGATCCGTTCGACCTTCGCAGCGGCTACGACGCGATCAAACAGCTGGTGACTGACAGATCGGATCTGGCCGAGTGGACGCAGCAGATCGGTGATCAATTTCGGCCCAAGGGGTGGCGGACCTTTTGCACCGAGCTTTTTGATACGGTAATGGCGCTTTGCCAAGATAGCGCCGGGGATGGTCTCCTGAACAATTGTATCCTTCCGAGCGGCGAGATCTTATTCATCGGCGATGATGACGTAACCCGGTTGGATAGCAGCGGGCACAAGCTCGTCACATTTCGAATGGCGCGGTTTGGCGGGTGGCATCCGATCGAGGACTGGGGTGTATGGGCATCGCAGCGCAGGGCGCGCCTGCAGTTCCGCACTGACCTCAACGAGAACGATGAGATCAAGCTCTACTTGTTGCTGAAGGTCCCGCCGGGTTCAGAAAACGCCAAATGCGTCGTCAAGGCAGGTGCGGGCGAGACGGTTTTGGATGGCCTCGCAGCGCAGTCCTATTTCTACCAAGCGGATGCGCGAATCGCTGCTCGAGGCTCCTTGGAAATTTCTCTGGGGTTCAGCGGCTTGTTCCGCCAGCCCGAGACCCGGAGCCTGTTTGGCGGGCTGACTGCGTTGGGTTTCTGCAAAAGCTCTGATGTGCTGGCGCGGCTAGACCTGTTAGAAAAGGTGTCATTATGTCAACGCGTGCGTGCGAGATAGGGGATCGAAACTGCGCCGATATTAAGGAGCCAAAATCTCGCGCTGACAGGGAGGGGGAGGGGACCGATGCCAGAACTGATCAATGGTTACGACCGAGAGTACGTTACCCAGCTCTATCGCATCATTCTTAATCGTGACCCCGATCCTGCAGGGCTCGAGCATTACCTGAGCGCCCTTAAATCAGGCCTTCCCCCGCACGAGATTGTAGCTGCGCTCCTCCATTCCCAGGAATTCGAGGAGCGTGCGCGCTTGGAGACGGCCCCGCAAGTTGATCTTTCCGCTCCCGATGGAGGTGACCAGCTCAATAGACGGCTCATGCGCCTCGAGCGGTTATCTCATGGCGGTAGGGCCGTCTATGTTGGCAACAATCGGATCTTGACAAAGGTGAGCCTGGGCGCCTGGAACCTCGGCTACTTGCTGGAAGCAGATGATCTGCTGCTTGCCCCGCACCTTGTGATCGACGGATACCACGAAATAGACCTCACCAATTTCTTCGTGAAAAATGTACAAAAAGGAAGTAATTGCCTAGATGTTGGCGCTAATTTCGGATATTACACTTGTCTCATGGCACGATGGTCTTCGAGCGGCAAGATAATCGCATTGGAACCGGACAGGAAAATTTTTGAGCTTCTGCGCGATAATATATACATAAATTCTTTAGAAGGAGTGGCTTTTGCACGGCATGCTGCCGCCATGGATAAAGCAGGTAGCGTGCGGCTTTACCGCCGAATCACGCGGTCGGGCAACACGAGCATCGCAAAGGTTCCCAACGGGACGCTCGCCGATGTCGGCGAAAAAGCCTCCATACCTTTCGAGGTCTCTGGCGTACCGGTCGACATATTGCTGCCCGAATTTAACGGGCGCGTGGATTACGTGAAAATCGACGTCGAGGGTGCCGAACCGCTCGTGGTTCGCGGCGCGCGGGCGATTATCGCCAACAATCCTCAGGTCCAAATCGTCATGGAGTGGTCGCCTGGACAAATCCAGCAAGCTGGGTTTGACCTCGCCGAATTCACTTCCGAGCTTGCCGCTCAAGGGCTGAAGGCCGCAGTGATTGTTAACGAGAGAGTGGAACAGGTGAGCTGGCATGCTCTGGCCGAGCTGTCCTATCGCCCGGGTATTCTGATTACCCGCTCGACGTGAAGCACCTCCGGGCCGAGATTATAGCGTCCACACCATCGACGGCGGCTATCCGTGGTCATCTCTTCAGTCGCGCTTAGGGGTTCATATAGACTTTGCGATGATCAACAGGGCAGACGTGCAGACGTACCCATGCAGGATTAACTTGAGATGCGGGCGGCCCCGGGTCCACGGCGGCGCGTCGTAGTCCAAATCATAGGTGTCGGTGCCCGGGTCTAAATCCAAGGGCTCAAGATAACATCTATGGAACCTTAGGTTGGCAGCAATCTCTTGCAGATCAGATGAACGATAGTATACATCTTGACCACACTCAATCGTATCACGGGTTGATCCAACGTTGTATTCGGTGGTATGAATTGAAAGCCCGCCGGGCCGCAGGAGGCGCGTCGTACCGAGAACAAACTCTGCTCCGGCTTGCAAAGTCCCGAGATGCTCCATAGCGCACGAACTCCAGACGAAATCGACTGACGCGTCGGGGAAACGAGTCAGATCACGCATGTCTGCCGGTTCGAAACGCACGCGGTGGTTGAAGTCCGAGCGTGCAATCAGCTGTGGAACAAATATGTCGTCGAGCGCGCCGGCATGCTGTCCCGCCGCCTCGAACGAGGTCCCCGCTCCCTTATGCAAATCCGTCGCAAGGACTGAAACACCAAACGATGCGAAGAGGGACGGCAGTGGTTCTTTACCAACTGCGAAGCCAAGGCCAGAGCGCCCCTGCTCAAGCATGCCGCGTTCATACAGCGCCTGCGAAATAGCACAAAACTCCCACAGCTTGCGGTGAAGATGCACCTCTTTCCGGTCCGGGTGGATCTGCTTCGCCCAAAATTTGAGCCAGTCTGTTGTGAAGTGTTCGTAGCGGCATATCACTGATTTCAACATTCCTGTCCCCCTCCCGGGAGTTGCGCCTCCCGGCTAGCTGACCCTGTTAGAATAATCATTGTGATAGCGGTTTCGCTTCGCTTTAAACTCGTGCTAATGGCTTGCATTCGTGGCACTAGTCAAAACCACTGGCGGCCCACCTCCTCCAGGCACGAGTTTGAGGAGGCGGATGACGCGAAAAGAATGCGCCGGTCCCCAGTCTTCGTAAAGCAGGTAAACGTGGTTTCCATCCAAGATCCACCGCGCGTATTGAAGTGCGCATCTCGATCGATGACCAGGCCACGATGGAATCAGGAGCGGGTTGCCTGGGAATTGCTGCCATCCACCGCCCCACCTTGGAAAAGAGTCCTTTGGCGCCCTGAGTAGGCCGAAGGGCCAATTTTGTCCATTCGTACAAGCTAAACTTATACTGGGACCTTCCACTAACATGTATTGATAATCTCCGGTGATCAGCGTCGTCGATTCTCCGGCGCCCGCACATCCGTCACTGTTCCATTTTTGGCAGTCCGAAGCCGCTACAATCGCGTCGTCTGGCAGGTCAGGACCCGAGACGATCCATTCGCGAAAATTCGGGGTTTTGGCCACGCCTCTGAAGCCGAGCTTGCCCTGATAATCCCAACCATGAAATGTCACATAGAAGAAGCCATTTCTCTTTTCCACAATATCCGGCGTTCCCTCATCGCGAGTTGAACGAGCGCAAGCTTTCCCCGGCCCGCAAATTCGCGACCACAAAGCTCCACCTCTTACGACGGGATTGCGTGGATCCGCCGTAAACAATCCCATCGGGCTCGACCCAACACGGGTGTAATGACACAACATCCAGCCGCCAACACGGTGTTTGTCGAGGCATTGCGTCAGCATATGCCACGTGTTGGTATCGCGATCGAAGTAGCTGCTGCCGTCTACAATTGTGCAGCCGTCTCCTGGGTTCCCCGCGTCGGGCGTAGCGACGACAATCGCTGGATCAGACCAAGTGCGTCCTTGATCGGTACTATCTCGCACAACGACGCGCCAATGGGGGCCCGCGCCGCAGTAACTGGGGATTGGCAAAAACCAGTCGCGGTTAAATATGTACCATATGCCTTTATTTACAGCAATCCAGCCCCCGTATTCATTTAAGCTATCAGGAGGCGGCTTATGCCATGAGATTGTCTCGATTTGTTGAAAATGAGCTCTCCCATGCCACAAATCTCCGAGCAAACCTTCGTCGCTATGGTCGGATTGCGGCGCGGCGAGCGATGGGATGGCAATGCACCAAACCACGATACCTATCGCCATTATAAACAACGAGACCTTCGACGAAACTCGCGTCGAAACCCTCAAGCTAAAACTCCCCGCCGACACGATGCACTACTCCTGTAATGTGTTCCTAAGGGGCACGCGATCGGGTTCAGTATACCCTGAGGCCCCCGGGCTTTGCGCTCGCGGACGTGCTGCGGCCGAACACTGCTTTGCGCCCCTCCTCGACGGAGAGATCAAAAAGACTTTTATTGTCCGCTGGACGCCGTAGGTACGTGGACACGGCATCGTGAGACCGGAAGCCGTGATAGATTCCTCTCGTGCGGGTTCCCGTAGGGTAGTCTTGGTAGAAAATTTTCTGGAATCCTACAGTCGTCAGTAGCGCGCAGACACAGGCTGGGTTGGGTCCCCACCACCGCGTAGAACCTTTTTCTCGTTCGGCTTCGGGATAAAACATCATTCCCGGCTTCTCATGCTCCAGGAGGTCCTGGAGGGTTTCGATCACCAGGACGTCGCGGGCGAGAGGTGCTATCTTTTGCATAATCATGATGGGGTCAAACAGGTGATAAAACACCCCGAGGAAAAGGACTACGTCGGCGGGGTTCAAATCTCCGGGCATTTCCGTAGGATCGATTTCCAACGCTTCGATCTCGAATCCCAGGCATTCCCGCGCTAGATCAAACGTCTCCCTCCCGCGAAATATTGGATGCCTCCAGCTAAAGCTGTCCGTGGCAATTACGCGTGCGGCGCCCGCGCGTTTCGCTGCGAACGAGAAATAACCATTCCAAGCGCCTATATCTATTACAGACCTATCGTTAAGATTGATTATATCCAAAATCACAGCCTTCTCCATTTGCAGAATATTCAAAGATTTACCGCCGTTAGTCAACAAATCCGGAAATAATTGGATTGAGTGATGCCATGGTATTAATTTCAACTCTTCTGCACGTTCTCGCAAATTCAGCTTTTTCATTGCGCAATGCTCCACTTGTACGCTGTACACTCAACGTGTCGGCAAAGTCGGTGCAAGTTGACTGAAAACATACTCTACGAGCCTCTTGTCTTCCCGGTTCAAGTCATTTACAAACTCTCTCTCTTCCGGAAGGATATTCATCTTGTAGTCATTCTGCGCAACATTATAAGCAATAACCTCGGGAGGATCGCTTACTCCACAATCCAAGCTCATATGGCGGACCATCAGATTGAGCTGAGACATTGTAAATACTTGAATCTCTCCCGCCGCCACCACTCGCCGAGCGTCCGTAAATTTTTTGGTCCCAGAAAGGTACCAACATTGACTATTTGTTATGTCCCATCGAAATCGCGAGCAGACTTCCGCAGCTTCGATCAGGCGCAGACCTCTTATTTGATCAAGTAGGGGATGCTTCGGATCGCGGACCGTAACATGATTGTAGTATGAGAACACGCGCTCGATCGGATCCCTGATCGCACTGTAGATCTTATCGCCGGGAGCCAAGAAGTTGCGGATCTGTTCATATCCAAAATGGCCACCGTAAATCGATATGGATTTCCTTATATCTGACGCAGAAAAGAATTTCGCCGGTAGGGTTTCCGGCCCCGTATGCCAAGCGATGCGATTCGGCGCCATCCGGCGAAGGGCGTCAAAGACCGACACTCCCGCCGTTTTGGGGATGTGGATGAAAAATAACACTCTGAGTTCCCCTCCATCGCGTCACACCCCTCCCGCTTTTGCCTATGAGGTGATAGAGATCTGGTTTTGTCGGCGGCTTTTGGCGATAATCAACCGACGCGATATCACCATCCGAACGATAGCCGAACCCGTACAAGCCTACGGAGCTCCGACAACCTCCTTAGCCAGTGTGAGCGGTCGACGTATTATTGTCAAGAAAAGCAACCGCCTCTTCCGCAGATTATTCGGCGACGGTAGGGTGGCAGCCCCCGATCGAAAACGTCTTGATGGAGCATCCATGCTTACATCCGTGGTTTGTCAACATGATCACTTTCTTACCGAATGGTATAAAAAATGGTCGCGAAGTATGTATTTGACTGATCACCTCCACCGCAAGGCGTGGGAGTGGTGTGCGATCGCTCAGGCGCTCGAAGAGCGCGATATGCTCAGGAAGGGGCGTACCGGATGCGGATTTGCAGTCGGCAAAGAACCGCTCGTTTCGCTATTCGCGTCGCTTGGGACCAAGATCACAGCCAGCGACGCGCCCCTGAGCGAAAGCGCTGGTGAGTGGGCGGCCACGAATCAGCACGCCGCTTCCTTGGAAGATCTCCATAAGCCAAACATTCTCGCCGAAGGTCTGTTCCGCGAAAATGTTCAATTCCAATACGTCGACATGCGCGATCAGGGGAGCTTCCCATCCGAACAATACGACTTCATTTGGAGTTCGTGTGCCTTTGAGCATCTCGGCACGCTAGACGCCGGTCATCGCTTCGTGATCGAGTCGGCGGAGAAATTGCTAAGACCCGAGGGGGTAGCGGTTCATACGACCGAATTCAACGTTTCGTCCGACGATGAGACGATCACGACCGGCCCTTCGGTTATTTACAGGAGGAAGGATCTCAATCGGCTCGACGCATCCCTGCGCAAAATCGGCTGTGGAATGGTCCCTGTCGATTACACCCTTGGTTTACATGCGGATGACCTCAACTACGATTATCCGCCCTATGGGAGTCATGGTCGTCGGCATATCAAGTTACTGTTTCGCGATTACGTCGTCACGTCGGCGATGATAATTATTCACAAGGGTTGACCACTACGGGACGATAGGGGACAGGGTGCAGACAAGATCGCCCGGATCAGATTGCACAGGCCTAACAAGGGAACGGCACCCGCCCTCGGCGCCTTCCCCAGTCAGAAGAGGTTGGTGGGAAGTCCTAACGTGAAGTTCAGCGAGTAAGTCGTATGGCAAGTCGAACCCGAGGGTGCGACCGATTGCGAGGATCCTTGCGCGATGGTCAAAGTCCGCAAGATGATCGTGAATGAGGAAGCGGTGTAGGCGGTGAACGTAAGAGAAAAACTTGCGTTCAATACCACCCCGGACGGCGGCAGAACGTAATTAAGGACGTCATTCCAGGCGGCTCCGCTAAAATTACTCATTGGCGGAAAATAATAAAGAACACCTGGCACCGAGCCGGCCGGCGGGATGACGATCGTGAAACCGTTCCCCTTGCCCTGAACACCCGGGAAGTAGGAATAGCCCGTAAGCGTCGTCCCCGTTGCTACGCAAGAGGCGCCGCCAGTGGCGGTAACGGCGGTAACTTTGCCGGACATGACATATGAACCACGCTGTGGCTCGGTAGCCGCGTAGGATGCGGTGCTGAGGCCGACACCCCCAATCATGGCAGCGAAAAACAGCGAACGTGCTTTGAGCATTTACGCCTCCGGCGAAACGTTCTCCTCGACCGACTAACATACACTGAAATCTCTTTAGTGCCTACGATTTCCTTGTGACGTGGTCGATCAGCAGTCTAGCCTGATGTGCATACCGCGCGGATGGATGGTGCCGCAAACCGTCTGCAGAGGTCGCGCTCAAACCCGCAGCGATCACTACGCTACAGCGGTGGGGTGCGGCGGGAGAACGGGATGAGAGCTGGCTCTTGTTCGTGGCTGTTGGCGCCGGTTCACCTGATGGCGCTGGCGAGTGGGGCGAAGTCGTTTCGCGACAACCCGGTCATCGGCAGCCCGACTCTCAACCGCGCCGGGCTGCATGTGGCGCGCATGCGGGTTGCCTGCGGGATGGCGGAATGGCGCCGCGCGCGGCTGGCGGCGCTGATCTCCGGCGCGGACCGCGCGGCCTTTTGCCGCGACGGGTTTGTCGTCAAGCGCGATTTTCTCCCCGAGGCGGTGTTTGCCGCGGTCAAACGGCAGGCGCTGGCGTTTGCCGCACCGGCGCGGCAGCAGCGTCAGGGCGACGCGATCACCCGGCGCATCGCACTCGACCGGCGGGCGCTCGCGTGCCTTCCCGCCGTGCGGGCGATGGTCGAAAGCCCGGAATGGCTTGGTCTCGTCCGTTACATCGGTTCGTCTCGGCTGGAGCCGCTGGTTTACATCCAAACGATCTTTGCCCAGGCGTGCGAGGCGGCACCCGACCCGCAGACGCGGCTCCATGCCGACACCTTTCACCCGACCGTCAAGGCGTGGTTTTTCCTGACCGACACCGGCGAGGAAGAGGGGCCGTTCATCTATGTTCCGGGGTCGCACCGTCCGACCCGGCGGCGGCTTGCCTGGGAGAGGCGGATGTCGCTCAGCGCCCGCGGCAGCGGCGACCTCCAGGCGTCGCGGGGTTCGCCGCGAATCGCCGCCGCCGATCTGCGCCGCCTCGGCCTCGGCGAACCCAAGGTGTTCGCGGTGCCCGAAAACACGCTGATCGTCGCCGACACCATGGGTTTTCACGCCCGCGGCGTCGCGGCGCGGCGCGCGGCCCGCGTCGAGATCTGGGCCTACGGTCGCCGCAACCCGTTTCTGCCGTGGCTCGGGTTTGACCCCGCGGCCTTTCCCGTGATCAAGGGTCGTGCGGTGCCGCTTTACTGGTCGGCGATGGATTTGCGCGAGGCGCTCGGCCTCGGCCGCAACCCGTGGCGGCCTGCCGGTGTTCTGACGGCGCTGAGCCCGCCGCACTCCCCACCCTAATCCGGAAATTCGGCGTAGACCGCCGGGAGCAGGCGTGCGAGCCGTTCGGCCCAGGCCGCCTGACCTGCCGGCTCGCTGATCAGATCCTGGCGGATCTCGATCTCGACATGCGGCAAGCCGCGGCGCTCGCCGTGGACGGGAACCGTGTAGTCGGTCAAGTCGGTCACCCGGTAGGGCTCGTTCTCGCCGACGACGAGGTCGCCTTCGGCACGCAGCAGGTCGAGCAGCGGGTGGGCGAACCGCGCATCGCGGTTGAACAGGACGCCGACATGCCACGGCCGCGACACGCCGCGGAATATCGGGGTAAAGCTGTGCAACGCCACCAACACCGAGGCGCGGCCCTCGGCTCCGCGACGGTCGAGGAGTGTCGCGATCCGATCCTGGTAGGGATGGAAGATCGCGTTCTGTCGCGCTGCTCGATCGGCTTCGGAGAGGTTGCGGTTGCCGGGGATTTCGGTGTCCTCGCTGATTTCCGGGATCGAGCTCGGCACCGCCGGGTCGCGGTTGCAGTCGACGACGAGCCGTGAATAGGTCTGCGCGATCAGCGCCGCATCCAGTTGCGCCGAGAGTCGCCGCCCGACTTCGGCGATGCCGATGTCCCAGGCGATGTGGCGAAAAGTGTCCGGTTCCGCCAGCCCGAGCCGCCCCAGCCGAATTGGGAACGCCCGCCCGCCATGGTCGCAGGTCAGGAAAAAGACCGATCCCCCAGCCTCATTGGCAAGGGTGACCGGGCCGGGTTCGTCCGGACCGAGCAGTGCGTCGGTCATTGGATACCCGCGGCAACGGTCATTCGGGGAAGCTCCGCGGGAGCGCGCCCGGAATGACGGATTCGACGGATTTGGTTAATAAACTTCGGCATAATGGGCGCAGAGTTCAGGCGGAGATAAGCCGGCGACCTTTTCCGCCTCGACCCGCTTGAAGCGCAGATAGGCGTCGCGGTGCAGCGGGCCGAACCATTTGCCGGTGGCGTCGCTGGCGGCGAGATTGGCGAGCGCCTTGTCGAGCGACTGCGGCAACGATTGCGCTGCAGCACCGGCGGACGGCAAGGACAAGGACCGCCGGATGCCGTCGGCGCCGGCGAAGATAATGGCGCCCAATGCCAGATAGGGGCTGGCGGAAGCGTCGCAGGCGCGAAATTCGAGATTGAACTGACGCGCCGCGTCATCCGTACTTTCGGCCGCAAAGACCGGGCAGATGCGCAGACAGGCACCGCGGTCCTGGCGCACCAGATCGATCATCGTCGGCGCCCACGCGTTGGGCACAAGGCGCAGATAGGACACCGGCGAGGGGGCCGTCACCGCACAGATCGCCGGCAGGTGATGCAGGATGCCGGCGGCGAAATGCCGCGCCGGCTGGCTCAGATCCATCGGCTCGCCGGGGGCATAGGTCGCCGGCCGGCCGCCGCCGTCCCACAGGCTCATATGGATGTGGACGCCGCTGCCGACATTGTCGGGTATGGGTTTCGGCGAGAAGATTGCGCGATGGCCGAGGCGGTGCGCCACGGCGCGCGCCATCTCGCGGGTGATGACAGCATGGTCGGCGGCGGTCAGCGCCGGCTGCGGCGCCACCGTCACCTCGAACTGGCGCGGGCCGTATTCGGCGAGAAAGCTGTCCGGCACCGGCCCGGCGGCGCGTAACGCGGCGATGAACGTCTCGCCAAAATTGCCCTGGCGGCGGAAGGCGCCGAGTGCATAGGCGTCGCCGGGGCGCTCGTCTGTGCCGGTATACAGGAATTCCTGCTCGAAGGCGGCGACGAGGTGCCGTCCCGAGACTTCCTCCAGCTCGCGCACCGCGCGGCGCAGAAACTCGCGCGGACAGCATTCCCACGGCTTGCCGTCGGTCGTGCGGATGTCGCCGAGGAAGAAATGCTCGACCGCCGAGCCGTCGGCGAAATCGACCTGCACCTCGGCTGCCGGGTCGGGCGCGATCATCAGATCGCCGGCGGTGCCGAACGGCGTGTCCCAGATCGGCCCGGCCGGCGACATCATCAGATTGCTGCCGGTCCAGCCGATGCCCTTTTTCAACCGTCCCGGCAGGTCGCGCACCGGAAAGCCCTTGCCCCGCACGTGCCCCGATATGTCGCAGGTGGCGACGAAAACCAGCTCTTCCCGGATCATCGGATCACTCGCTATGCCGCCCGGGTCAGGGGCGCGTAACGGTCGAGGAGCCGCAGGATCTCGTCGCGCGTCAGGTCGGGAATTTCGAGCAATGCCGCGTCGATACCGGCGGCACGGTAGTCGGCGAGCGCCGCCTTGTCGTCGGGAGCGCGAAACACCGTGATCGACAACTCGGCCGGGTTGCGGCCTTTCAATTCCGCCATCCGGGCCAGGCGCGCCTTCGCGTCGCGCGGCGTAAAGCCGGCGACCGGGCGCGGGATCCAGCCGTCGCAATATTCGACGATGCGCCGCAATGTGTAATCGGTCTCGCCGCCGAGCAGGATCGGCGGGTGCGGCTGCTGCTTTGGCTTCGGGTACGACCAGACCGGGTCGAAATCGACGAACTCGCCGTGGTAGCCGGCTTCCTCCTGCGTCCACAATGCTTTCATCGCCAGGATGCGCTCGCGCATCAGCTTGAAGCGCGTGGCGTAGCGCGCGCCGTGGTTTTCCATCTCCTCGACGTTCCAGCCGCCGCCGATGCCAAAAATGAACCGGCCGTTCGACAATTGGTCGAGGCTCGCGACCGATTTCGCGGTGACGATCGGGTCGTGCTCGGGGACGAGACAGATGCCGGTGCCGAGCAGCAGTTTCTTCGTCGCAGCGGCGGCAAAGGACAGCGCCACGAACGGGTCGTGGGTGTGCGAATATTTCTTTGGCAACTCGCCGCCACCGGGGAACGGGCTGCGCCGGCTGGTCGGGATGTGGGTGTGCTCGGGCACGTAGAGCGAGGCAAAGCCGCGCGCTTCGAGCGCCGCGCCCAGCTCGCCGGGGTCGATGCCGTAATCCACCGGGAAATAGAAGACGCCCACTTCCATGTCGTTTCCTCTGCGCGTCGGAGGGATATTGGCTAGTATGGCAGAATTCCGAATGTTCGACCATGGGGAGAGCCATGCCGGTCGCGTCAATCCGCGGTGTCGACGTCAATTACGAGGTGCGGGGCGAACACGGTCCCTGGGTGGCGTTGCAGCCCGGTGGGCGACGCGGGCTCGGCGGCGTCAAATCGCTTGCCGAAAAGATCGCCGAGGCCGGCAACCGCGTGCTGATCTACGATCGGCGCAATTGCGGCGCCTCCGACGTGTCGATCACCGGTCATTCCGAGAACGAGGTCTGGGCCGAGGATCTGCGCGAGCTGTTGATGCAGCTCGACGCGCTACCGGCGTTTATCGGCGGCAGCTCGTCAGGTTGCCGGCTGGCTTTGCTGCTGGCCTTGCGTCATCCGGCTGCGGTGCGCGGACTGTTCCTGTGGCGGGTCACTGGCGGAGGTTACGCGGCCGCACGGCTGGTGCAGAATTACTATGGCCAGTATATCGAGATGGCTCAGACCGGCGGGATGGAAGCGGTCTGCCATAGCGAGCATTTCAGCGAGCTCATTGCCGCCAACCCGGCCAACCGCGCCCGGCTGATGGTGTTCGACGCCGAGGATTTCATCGGCCTGATGAAGCGCTGGCAGCGCAGCTTCAACGAAGGTGCGGAGTACCCGGTCATCGGCCTCAGCCCGGCCGAGCTGCGCTCGATGACGATGCCAGCCTGCATCATCCCCGGTAACGACCGGACCCATCCGCGGGCCGCCGGGCAGGCCGCACACCGGCTGCTGCCTAATGCCGAATACCACGAGGTCCTGACCGAAGACCGCCCCGACCTCGACGCCGCAACCGCGGATTGGGAGCCGAAGGAAGGCTTGCTGGCCGCGATCTTTGTCGATTTCCTGCGCCGCCGGCAGCGCGGCTGAGCAGGCGGCGCTCGGCGCGCTCGCAGTGCTCGAGCGCGCCGATACCGTTAGAGGTCAGTAAAGACGGACACGCTGGTCTCAGCGCATCTTGTGGTGCCCATGTGAGGCATGCCAGGCGGTGCGGCCATGCCGGCGTGAGCGAAAGCTCTGCCTGCCATTGTGGAGGCGCGCGGTGACCTGGGTCCATTGTCCGGTTGTCGGATCGTAGATCCCCAGATATCCGCCGGCAGTCAAGGTCGGCGCCGGCCCGCTGAGCTTTCCGCAAAAATCAAACGTATCGGGGCCGCCGGGTTGAAAGAAATATTTCGGCGTGACAAAGTCGCTGACAAGCACCCCGTTTTTCATGTACGCGATGCCGTCGTCCTCCACCGCATCGCAGACCTCGCGAATGCATTGGCGGCCGTCCTGCAAGTCGACCATGGTCTCGGTCGTCGGATCGCCGAGCATTTCGAGCAGCTCGTGGGTCAAATCGACGGTCCACGAGACGCCGTAGCGCTGGTCATCTGCGGCGAAGACTTTTCCTTCCACCCGGCCCTTGTCGTCCAAATGATAGCCGAGAGCGCCGGGTTCGTCCGAATGGTCCATGACGTAAAGCGGCCAGATCCCCTTTGGGACGTGTTCATGCTTGCCGAGGAACTGGACGGTGGCGTCCGCTCCCCAAATTGGCGCGAAGTCTTCGCTGACTTGCGCCTGCACCGCGGGGACCACCGCCTGGATGTTAGCGTCGGACAACACTGAGCATTTGTTGATGACGACGATTTCGGTCATTGACATCTCCACTACCGAGATAGCCAGCCACACCGATGAGCCGAGGGGTTCAGTGCCTCGGCAGTCGGAAGCGGGCCGGACCCGGCTCTCGGCGCCGTGCCGGCGTGCGACCGCCAAACAGCGAGTATTCGCAGATGGGGAGAAAAAGGATGTGAAGCCGCTCACACACAGCGCGAATTTTTGGCTCGGCGTCGGCGACGTGTGCGACGCGAAATGTCGAGCGCAAAATCACTGTGTCGCGGTCGCCCCCGCGGAAAGCGGGCGTCCAGGACAGCCGTCTCGGCCTCGGCCCCCAGTCGCCCGCTAACCGGTGGTGACGCTGGAGAATCTCGGGCTCCACCGCCGGTCCCGCGCGCCACCCCAGGGCGGTGGCCGAGGGCGGCCTCGCTCCAGCTCGGCGGAGTTCCCGCCTATGCGGTTACTTCGCCCGGCTGTACGCCGACCGCCGGGCGCACCCTTGGCGCCGGATCGGACGCCGGCAGCGATGCGCGGCCGGGATCGATCCCGGCCACCGGGTTATCTCGGTCTCCGGGTTATCTCGGTCTACTGCGCCGGGACGAGTTCTTTGACGCCAAAGCTCGGGGTGTCGGTACGGTCGACCAGCGCTTCGGGCCCTTCGCTCGGCAAGGGCTCGGCCCAGTTGATGGCGCCGTCGATGTCGTTTTCCCACATCTCGCGCGGCAACTCGTACAGGAACTCGACGCCGTAGCCGTTGGGGTCGTTGATGTAGACGCTGTGCGTCACGCCATGATTGACGCGCCAGTTGAACTTGACCCCGCGGCTCTGCAGAAAGGCGAGCTGCTTGTGCCACGCCTCGCGGCTCGGCATGGTCAGCGCGACATGGTTGATCGCGACGCTCCCGTTCGACAATACCCAATCGGCCGGCGGCGGCAGGTTGGGGCTTTCGACCAGGGCAACCGTGTGGTGGGTCAGCTGGCCGTCATTGACGGCGCTGTAAAAGCGCATCTTTGGCGGGTTTGGCCGATCGGCCCGCGGGTGCAGTTCGCCGACCTGCTTGAACCCGACGATCTCGGTCCAGAATTTGTGCAACTCGTTAATGTCGCGGACGTTCAGCACCAGATGGTTGATACCGGACGGGCTGACTGCTTCGGCCGGCGCCGCCGGTACGTCGGAAATTGGGCTTGCCATGGAGACGCTCCCTGATTGCACGGGTGAGCTGTAACGCTACCGGACGAACGGCGCAAGTTCACCGTTTCGCGCCGGCTCACCTTCTATCTATTCAGCCAAGATTTGACATCAAATCAGTTCTTTGTATAGCCATTATGAGCATGATGGATGCTCGTGCCGTCGACTTGTAGAGTGGCGGCGCAGATGCAAGTAAGCTCTCGGGTCAAGCAGAAAGGAGTTGCCTGATGCCGCTGTCGATCCGCCCGCTGCACCCGGTCTTTGCCGGCGAGGTGACCGGAGTGGACACCCGTCGGCCGCTCGGCCCCGACGATGTCGCCGCGATCGAGGCGGGAATGGACGAGTTCGCCGTCCTCGTCTTCCCCGGACAGGAGCTGTCGGACGCGGAGCAGATTGTTTTCACCCGTTATTTCGGCGAACTCGAGCGCAACGCGAGAGCGGGCCATGTGCGCAAGCCCGAGGACCATCGGCTCGGTCCCGGCATCGCCGATTTCTCGAACCTCGACAAATCAGGCGCCATCATGTCGGCTGAGGACCGGGTGTGGTTCTTCAAGCTCGCCGACCGGCTGTGGCATTCCGACAGCTCGTTCCGCCCGGTCCCCGCCAAGTATTCGCTGCTGTCCGGCCGGGTCATCCCGTCCTGGGGCGCCAACACCGAATTCGCCGACATGCGCGCCGCTTTTGACGCGCTCGACGAGCGCACCAAAGCCGAGGTCGACGACCTCGTCTGCGAGCACTCGCTCGTCTATTCGCGCGAGGCGATCGGCTTCACCCAATTGACGGTGGAGGAGGTCGAGGCGTTTCGCCCGGTGCGCCAGCCCTTGGTCCGCATACACCCGGTGAGTGGGCGCAAATCATTGTTTCTCGCGGCCCATGCCGGCGCGATCCTCGGCTGGACGACCCCCGAGGCCCGGATGTTCCTGCGTGACCTCACCGAGCATGCGACCCAGCGCGAATTCGTCTATTCGCATGTCTGGCGGCCGAACGACCTTGTCATGTGGGACAACCGCACGACGATGCACCGCGCCCGCCGCTTCGACAACAACGAGGTGCGCGACGTGCGCCGCACCACCCTGGCCGGCGACAAACCCTTGATCGAGCAGCCGGCCTATGACGAGTGAGTGACGATCGATCGATCACCAGGGGCGATCCGGGCACCCGCAACCCTGCGACTGGATCTGGCGGGAGAGATCGCCGATTTGTCCCGCCACATCCGCAATGCTGTCCGGCGGCAGTCCCGAGAAGCCGCTTCCGAATACAGCTTACGGGCGAAGTCGCCGGGCCCCAGCGCCCGCGCGGTCGGGTTACTTGCCGTTCAAGCCGAGCGATTGGTCGAGGTATTGCAGCGCCGTGCCAGTGTCCACGCCTGACGCCTGACCCGTGGTGCCAACCTGCAACATGCGCGTGTCGGTGGCATGGCAGGACCAGTTGGCGGCTGAATATTTGTCGCCTGATCCCGAATAGCTTGCCTCCTCCGGGAATTTGCAGAGCGGCATTGTCCGACCGGGGTGCGGCAACGGTACCGTATCCGTCGCCGGCGCCGTCGCGATGATCCCATCCGGAGCGGCACCTTTGGTCACCCATTTGTCGAGCGCCTGCAGCGTATCGAAGCTGTTCGGCGAAACGCCGCCCGAGCAATGATCCATCCCCGGCACCATGAACAGACGCACGCTATTCTGCGTCGGAGCGTAGCCGCCGAGCAGCGACGCCAGTTGCTCGTAGTACCAGGTCGAACGGAAGGGCGAAATCAACGTGTCGCTGCCCCCGTGATACCAGATCACCTTGCCGCCCTTCTTCAAGAAGTTCATCAATTGGTTGGGATCATCGGCATCGCCCTGGCCACGCTGAGCAACCAAGAGGGCTAAGGTTGCATCGGGTATCGTGTTGCCCGTTGCCGACACTGTCTCGGGCCAATTCGGGGTCGGGCCATTGGGGTTGACGTCAAAGAACTCATTCTCCTCGACATAGGCTTTGATTGCGACTTCGCCGAGTGACCACGCAGACGGTCCGAGACCTCCGCATGTGGCGTAAGGGCAGTTAGGAATGCCCCAGGGCTCCGCTGCGGTGGGAGACGGCGGCGCGGTTGCGATCTCGTCATTCGTCCCCGGCGCTACGAAGTTGGCAGTGCTCAGATCGGTAATTGCCATGCCGGGGAACAGCGGCTGGCCGGACGTCGCATCGGTCTCCGGCAGGATATAGGCTTGCAGCGCATTCGCCTGCGCCGTGGTCAAGATGCCCGAGCCCGAAGGGGGCGGCCCCAACGCCGAAGGTAAGATGTTGCACGCCGCCGGGTTCTGGATAAGCCCATCCGTAACGCCGTCGGCGGCATCGCAGCTTGCATATACTGCTGCGTCGACAGCCTGTGCCGTAGAGAGCGGCAGATAGGCGCCGGTTGGCACGAAGGCCAGTCCCTGCTTGAGGGTCGAGGCGCCCCCACGGCTGAGCGAGATGGCAGGGTCGCCGACGATGAGCCCGTCGTAATCGACGGGATAACGCGTACCCTCCACCATGCTTTGGCGGCCGCCGGTCGAACACCCGTCGAAATAGGCATCGTCAATCGGCGCGCTGTAAAAGGCTTCAACATATTGCTTGGTCGACACCGTTACCTGGTGGACCGCGCGATAATAGAAATCGACGATCGCCGGCGCGTTGACGACGGGCGACGTGCTGTCGCTGACGGCCCAGGTGAGAAGGATTGTCGCCGGGTCTTGCTCGTGCCCGGTGTCTGTGTTGACAACTGCGTAGCCGAGGCCGAGCGCTTCGTCGGCGTCCAAGGTGTTGACCGAGGTTGAGGTAACCGACCCACAATTTCCACCGCAGCCCTCGAACAAGAAATGGCCGTTCCAGACGCCCGGCAAATTGAGCCGGAATTCGGCGGAGCCGGAGCCCGTCGCGCAGCCGGCCGCCCACGGACCTGTCGTCGGGCAGTCGCCGCTGGTCGCGACCGTGCCGATCACCTGGCAATGCTCCGGCACGCTGAATGTGCCGGCCGCTACTGTGGCGGTGGACGCTTGAACGAGTTGGGCGGAGATAACGGTCACGTTGGGGACGTTCAAGGCCGACGCCACACAGGTCGGAGCCGCCGTAGTCGGGGCGAAGCCGAGACTTGCCGCACACTGGCCCAACAGCTGTCCGCTGGCCCAGTCAGGCCCAAAACCGTGCGTGGGCGAGCCGCTGTTGCCTTGGCACTGTAAGACGCCGCCGACACTGGTCAAGCTAACGTCTGACGGGGTGATCGAGCTGTTGTTCGAAATCAGGACGCTACCATGGACATCGCCGAGATCCGCCTGGCATGCCCCCGAATTGTTCTGACATTGGAAATTGCCGCCGATCTTGACACCGGGGCCGACAAAACCGCTCAGCTGGGTGCACTGTTGAATTATTACGCTTCCGCCTACGGTGACGCCGCCTTGGAGGACTGCGAACGTGCAATTGGTAGCCTGTACATTGCCATTGATCGTCGCCGGTTGCTGCGTCGCATCGACGGTGAGGCTGGCGTTCTGCAGGACCTGAATGCCGCCGGTTACAGTCACATCGGACAGGGTACAGGAGGCGCCGCTCGGCACGACAACGTTGCCCTGGATCGTGCCGCTCAGGGTGCTGCTACAAGACGTATCAGCACGAGATACCGAGGCGCTCGCAACGAGCGCGATCAGAGCCGATACAAAGGCGAGCATAAAAATTTTCATGGAAGCGCCCTCCCTAAAGACTGCTTCGATGGCTTTCTACCCGACAGCTTCGTCAGGCTCCGATGCGCTTGAGCGCGGCCGTTAACCCTAAAAAGCCACCTTCCGATTGCAAAGGACATTTCGATGTCACAGCTGCATACCTCACTGGCCAAATTCACATGTCAGGCAGATGTAACTTCCGAATCTAAATGCGTAAACGAGTCGCCCCAGCCCGCCGGTCGACAGGCGAACAGCCAGTGAGCGGCCTGCTGCGCTCCGTACCCGACCAGCGGCTGAGCGCTCGGGTCACCTGCGACATTGTCGCCGTTTTTTAGCTGACGTCGTTCGCGCCTCTATCCACCCTTTGCCCGGACTTGTTCCGGGCATCCATGTGTGGACATCGGGTAATCGCGGCGGCTGGCTGACTTGCCGATAGTGCCGCGCTCCGGGCTGTAGCCCGGTCGCTTTCACCATCGGAGGCTGTGCGATGACCCACTATGTTGGCTTGGACGTGTCGCAAAAATCGACCGCGATCTGTGTCGTGAACGACTCCGGTCGCCGACTGTGGCGTGGCCAGTGCGCCTCTGATCCGGAACAGATTGAGCGCGCGGTGCGGAGGCATGGCGGCGAGGATGCCCGCATCGGTATCGAGACCGGTCCTATGACGCCATGGCTGGTGCACGAGTTGCGCGGTCGCGGGCTCGCCGTCACGTGCCTCGATGCGAGGCATGCAAGGGCTGCGCTCAAAATGCAGATCAACAAGACGGATCAGAACGATGCGGAGGGACTGGCGCAGATCATGCGCACGGGATGGTATCGGTCGGTGCATGTAAAGTCGTTCGATTCCCATCGGGTGCGGGCCTTGCTTGGGGCACGAGCCCAGCTCGTCGGCATGACAACTGTGACCGCCGGAGTGATTCTCCCCAGAAGCGCCGTTTGAATATTCCCCAGGTGTGATGCCCGGCTTTCCGGGGCGCGCCCCGGGAAGCCGGGCGGCGCGTCGTCCGATGATCCCTTCCGCAGTGGCGGGAGGGGGGACGGTGATCCAACTGGGGGAGCTCGTCATGATCTTGGATCTTCACCGGCAGGGGCTGAGCGTATCGGTGATCGCGCGTCGGGTCGGCATCGACCGCAAGACAGTGCGTAAATACATCGAACGCGGTCTGGAGCCGCCGAGCTATGGGCCGCGCAAGCCGCGAGCGCGGCAGTTGGGGCGGTTCGAGGCGTATCTGCGGCGGCGGGTCACCGCGTATCCGGGCCTCACCGGCAGCCGGTTGCTGCGCGAGATCCGCGAGCATGGCTATACCGGCGGCTACACCGCGGTAACCGACTTTCTGCGCGAGGTGCGGCCGTCACCGACCCCGCCATTCGAAGTACGTTTCGAGACCCCGGCGGGCGAGCAGGCCCAGGTCGATTTTGCCCATTTCGAGGTGATCTTCACCGACGAGCCCAGTGCGATGCGGGTCGTTTGGCTGTTCTCAATGGTGCTCGGCTACAGCCGGCTGATCTGGGCGCGTTTTGCCGCCCATCAGGATCTGCAGACCGTGCTGCGTTGCCATATGGCGGCCTTCTCGGCCTTGGGCGGAGTGCCCCGCCAGATCCTTTACGACCGGATGAAGACCGCGGTGATCGGCGAGGACGACCAGGCCCACATCATCTACAACCGCGCGCTGATCGACTGTGCCGCACATTACGGCTTCCATCCGAAGGCCTGCCGCCCCTACCGGGCCAAGACCAAGGGGAAAGTCGAGCGGCCGTTCCGCTACATCCGCGAGGACTTCTTCCTCGCCCGCTTGTTCCGCGATCTCGACGACCTGAACGCTCAGCTCGCCCATTGGCTCGGGACGGTGGCCAACCCACGGGTGCATGCGACGACCCAGCGCGTCGTCAATGAAGCCTTTGCCGAAGAGAAGCTCGTGCTCCAGCCCTTGCCGCTGGTGCCGTTCCGCGCCGTGCTCAAGCTTGAGCGGCGGGTCTCGCACGAGGGGATGGTCAGCATCGGCGGCAATCTCTACAGCGTGCCGGACGCGACCCGCAAACGCATCGTCGAGGTGCACAGCCTGGCCGACGAGATCCGCATCTTCGAGGCGGACCGGCTGATTGCTGTCCATCCCGTGCTCGAAGGACGCCATCAACGGCGCCTGGCTCCCGGCCACCGCAAGATGCCGATGCTGACAGCAACAGAGATCGGCGCCGGAGCAGTCCCGATCAGCCGGACCGGCGATGTCGTTGCGCACCGATCGCTCGACTTCTACGAGGCGGTCGCCCGTCGGCTCGCCGGCGAAGGCGGTCGGCCATGATTACGTCGGGCGAAAGCCTGCCTGTCCTCGAGCGCATCCGGCGCACTCTGGTCGCCCTCAGAATGCCGCGTGCCCTGGAAATGCTCGACCATGCGGTGCGCCAACTCGAACGCGGCGAAACCAGCGCGCTCGAGCTGATCGACATGCTCCTCGTCGAGGAGCTGACGGTGCGCGAGAACAGTCGTATCAAGACGGCGCTGCGCATGGGCCGCCTCGCTACGATCAAGACGCTCGCCGGCTTCGACTTCTCCTTCCAACCCTCGCTCGACCGCGAGCGCGTCTTCGCCCTCGCTGAGCTTCAATTCGTCGATCGCCGCGAGGTGGTCCACTTCCTGGGCCCGCCCGGCACCGGCAAATCGCATCTCGCCGTGGCGCTCGGCGTCGAAGCGGTCAAGGCCGGCCGCAGTGTTTACTTCACCACCCTCGCCGACATCGTCGGTGCCCTCGCCAAGGCCGAGCGCGAGGGGCAGCTGCGCGAACGCATTCGCTGGTTCTGCCGATCCGCGCTGCTCATCGTCGACGAAATCGGTTACCTGCCGGTCGCCCATGGTGGCGGCAATCTGTTCTTCCAGCTGGTCAACGCCCGCTACGAAAAAGGCGCGATGATCCTGACCTCCAACCGCGGTTTCGCCGAATGGGGTGAAGTCTTCGGCGATCCCGTGGTCGCCACCGCGCTGCTCGACCGCCTGCTCCACCACGCCGTCGTCATCCAGATCGAGGGGTCCAGCTACCGGTTGCGCCAGCACGCCAACCTGATGCCCGAGCACCTCCGCTCCAAGGCGCTCATCAGCCCACCCTTCCCGGCAGCCGTTCCGCGCCGCCGCGGACGACCGCCAAAATTGCAGCCACTCGATCAGCCGGCCGGCTGATCCGGAAACTGGGGAATTTTACTTCGGCACAAATGGGGAAAATTCATTCGGCATTGACAGACAACACGATTGTCGAACCATATCCGCGGTGTGCTCAAGACCTTCGGCATGCTGCCGGGAGCAGGGCGTGGACTGCCGTTCGACCGGCGCGTCGAGACGCTGCTTGTCGACCGGGCCGAAGTGGCGCCGATCGTTCGGCCCATGCTGGCCGCTTGGCGGCAACTGCGCCAGCAGACCGCCGCCTTCGACAAAGCGGTACGCGCGCTGGTGAAGTCGAGCCCCACGTGCCGTCACCTGATGGGTGTGCCCGGGATCGGAGTGCTGTCTGTGCTGGCCTATGTCAGTATGATCGAGGATCCGGCGCGCTTCGGCCGGTCACGATCGGTCGGCGCGCACCTCGGGCTCACCCCAAAACGATATCAATCGGGCGAGATAGACCGCAGCGGCAGAATATCGAAGTGCGGCGACACGCTGGCTCGCACGCTGATGTACGAAGCGGCGGTGGTGCTGATGTCGCGGGTCAAACGGGCTTCAGGCCTGAAAAACTGGGCCCAGGCGATTGCCAGACGATCAGGCGCTGGCAAGGCGCGCGTGGCGCTTGCCCGAAAACTCGCTGTGATCCTGCACAGCATGTGGCGGTCGGGCGAGCCGTTCCGCTGGTCCGAGCAGCCGGCGGCCGTCTGACGATACCTTCACCAGGATCCATCCGGGCGCCGCCTCGGATGTGATGGTTGCCCGACGGGGCGAGGGTGCAGGCGACTGCGACGGAGGGCCTTGGGCCGCGTAAAACACCACGCGAGCCCGCTGTGGACATTGCAGCGCCTGTGCTTCGAACCAGATGTTGCGGCGGACGCTTCCGACCGCGGAGAGAACCGTGACCCCGGTACGGCGACAGAAGCGTTCAAGATCCAGTTGACAGAGGAGACGCGATTAGAGAACGGCCCCTTGGATGCAAGGGCGCTGCGCCGATTTGGCGGCGGTTCGCGTGCGGTCATGTGTCCGGCCTTGTGGTGCGGCCATGGCCGCGGGCCCAGATGGGTTCCGCGGACGCTTCCCAAACACGCTCAGCGGCGTTGGATGCGCCGTTGGATGCCACGGGGTGTCTCGTCCGTCGGGTCGACCGATCGCCATCTTGTGCTGCGCCCTCTCACCCGCGGCGATGACGAGCGGTCAGGCGGTTGCCGACGGTTGCCGGTACGCTTCGCCGTTCGTCATCATGGCCCACACAATGCGAGCCATCTTGTTGGCCAGGGCAACCGCCGCGACCCGGCGCGGCCGTCGCCCGAGCAAACCGGTCAGCCACACCGTGGCGTGTCGGTGGCCGGGTTTGGCGACCTTGATGACCGAGGTCGCGCCGAGCACCAGCAGTTGGCGCAACCGCTCGTTGCCTTCCCGGCTGATGGCGCCGAGGCGGTGCTTGCCGCCGGTCGAGTGCTCCTTGGGCGTAAGCCCGATCCAGGCAGCCAGATGTCGCCCCGAGCGGAACGCCTTGGCATCGATCGTCAGCGCCAGGGTCAGGGCGCTGATCGGCCCGATCCCGGGAACCTCGGCCAAAAGCTGGCTGAGCGGGTTGGCCCGATGCAGCGCCGCGAGCGTGCCGCCGAGCTCGGCCAGCCGCTGGTCAAGGTGCTCGATCTCGCGGCCCAGCAGGGCCATCATCTCCTGCGCTGCGGCCGGCACGGCGGGATCGGCTGCGGCGCGCGCGGCCAGGGCCGCGGCGTTGCCCACCCCTTTGGCGGCAATAATCCCGAACTCGGCGGCGTGCCCCCGCAGCGCGTTGACCAGCTGGGTGCGCTGCTTGACCACAAGCTCGCGCACCTTCAGCACTGTCAGCTCGGCCTGTTGCTCGGCCGATTTGACCGGCACAAAGCGCATCGTCGGCCGTGCTGCCGCCTCGCTGATGGCCTCGGCGTCATTGCGATCGTTCTTGCCGCGCTTGACGAACGGCTTGACGTATTGCGGCGGGATCAGCTTCACCCGATGGCCGAGCGCGCTCAGTTGCCGGCCCCAGTGGTGCGCGCTGCCGCAAGCCTCCAGCACCACTTCGCTGGGTTCCTGCTTGCCAAAGAACGCCGCGACCTGGCTGCGCCTCAACTCGCGCCGCAACACCGGGCGCTCGGCCTCATCGACCCCGTGCAGGGTATAGACATGCTTGGACGTGTCGATGGCAATGCGCTTAAGCTTCATGACGGACGGTCCTCGTGTTTGCGTCGTGACGACCAAACATTGGCACACTTCGATGCCGTGGGGCCGTCCACCCCAACACGCCTCGAAACGCACATGGCTCATTGAAAGGAAGGCGTGGATGGCCGGATCGAGCGGGTCGAGCCCAGCCAAGGGCATCAACTCAGGGCATCGCGTCAGCGGCAGTGCGGCATGACCTCCGTGGCGAAGCGGGTCATCGACTCGCGGACCATGGCGGGGTCCATGATCCCGCCTTGGTTGAAGTAGCAGATGAACTCGTCCATGCCGTAGTCGCGCCTGAGCGCCTGCACCCGGTCGACGCAGTAGTCGGGGTCGCCAAAGACGCCCATCTCGCGGTCCATGTCGTCGTAAGTCACGCGCTCGATGCGGGCGAGAACCTGGCGGAACGCCTCGAAGCTTTTGATGTCGGCCTGGCCCAGCGGCGCCAGCCGCTCGGCCGCCTCGCGCAAAAAGCGCATCAGCCCGGCTTCGGTGTCGCGCCGCGCCTGCGCCCGGCTCGTCGTCACATGCACCGGAAAGGCGAGCGCCGTGTCGCCGTCCGCGAGGGTCCCGTGATAGACCGCCAGCCCCTCCTTGAGCTTGTCGGGCGGGTTGATCAGCGGTGTCGCAAAGATCGGAAACTGCCGCCGCGCCGCGAACGGAAAGGTGTCGGGGCTGTTGGCGGCGACCCGCACCCGCGGGTGCGGCTGCTGCAGCGGCCGCGGGATGACCGTCAGTTCCTCGGCCCGGTAATATTTCCCGTGATACGAAAAGCGCTCGTTGGTCCAGGCGCCGATGATGAAGTCGAGCGCCTCGTCGAAGCGCTCGCGGCTCTCTTCCTGCGGGATGCCGTAGCCGGCGTAATGCAAGGGTGCGGTGCCGCGCCCGACGCCGAGTTCCAGCCGCCCGTTGCTGAGGATGTCGGCGGTGGCGGCGTCCTCGGCGATCTTGACCGGGTTGTGCAACGGCACCAGGGTCACCGCCGTCCCGAGCCGAATGCGGCTGGTGCGCTGGGCGGCGGCGGCCAACACCATCAGCGGGCTCGCCAGGATCGAAAAGGCGCGGCTGAAATGCAGTTCGCCGAGCCACACCGTGTCAAAGCCGAGCCCGTCGCCGAGCTCGATCTGGGCCAGGATGTCGCGATAGCGCTGCGCTTCGGTAAAGCCGCTCGCACAGGGTAACTGGTCGAAAAATCCGAAGCGCATTTGCGTTTCCCCGCAATCGGTTATCGGCCGCCGCTCGATCCGCCCCGCATAACACGCCCCGGCGCCGGTCGGCAAGTCCGCCGCCTCTGATTACGTTGGTTCCGGTGCCAGGGGCTGCCCTCAAAATGGCGCGCGTCGGCACTCGGCAAGGGCATCAAATTGCTGAAACGGTCATGTGCGCAGGAATAAGCAGGCGAAGGGCCGAGGCTTCGGGAGCGTGTCGATCTGATTTCAATCGCCGCCGGTCAGCGAAGCGCGCCGCCCAGCGAATCAATCTGATTGACCATACCAAAAACCGTGTCACACCGGGGCCGAAGCGGCAAGCGTCAGGTGCGCACAACTGTTGTCGCCTGTCGAGGCGCTGCCGGGGCTTCGCGCCACCTGGCGAAACACCAGCGCCAGCAGGGCCAAACAGACGATCGGGCCGAGCGGCGCCTGCGGGCAGTAAAGAAGGACAAGGCAGATCAGCATGATGGCGCGCTCGCCGCCCAGAAAGCCGCGCGCCAACCCGTCCTTGACGATAAAGGCGACGGCGATCGACAGGATGCAAAGATCGTAGCGCAGCACATACGGAGTGACCAGCAGCGATCCGAGGCACAGCACCGCTGCTTTCAGCGCATATGGGATCGGCCGCGCCCAGGCTGCGTACACCGCCACCGCCAGGCTCAACGCGACCGCCAAATGGGCAGCCCAGGCAAGCCCTGTGCCGGCGCCGGCCCAGCGCAGCACGCCGTAGATCGAGTCGAGCGAGATCTCGACACCGGGAAGCGGGCTGAGGCTTGAGTTTAGATTGGCCAGCGAAGCGACAAAGGCCGGCCAGGTCTGCGGGCCGAAGGCGATCGCCGCCGCGATGCCGAACCCCACGCCGGTCGCCGCCGCGCTGGCCAGCGCCCGCCAATTGCGCGAGGCCAGCAGCGCCAGCGGGAACAGCACCCCGAACTGCGGCTTGTAGGTGAGCAGACCGAGCAGAACCCCGGCCAGCCATGGCCGGCGCTCGAGCGAGACCAAGGTCAGGCCGAAGAGGCCGGCGGTCAGAAACCCGTTATAGCCGAGTTGCGCATTCTTCAGGACCGCCGCCGACGCCATCGCCGCGATCAACGCCGCCGGCATCGGCAGAATCGCGTAAACCGCGGTCAGGTAGAGCAGAAGCGTAGCTCCCACCCACACCGCGAAGGCAACGAGGTACGGCAGCAACCCGACTATATAGGTAAAGAACAGGTAGGTCGGCGGATAAATGTATGCTTGCAGCAACAGACGACATTCGCCTGGGCGATAGAAGACATCGTAGGCCGCGGCGAATGTCGGATAGTCGTATATGCGGAACGTATCGTTGGTCGCGGCGAATTTGCCGCTGATCCACAGCAGACAAAAGTCGATGGACCCGAGCCTGCCGTCGGGACGGATCACGGATGCGCCGTGATCGCCCGCCCGGCACAGCATGACCGCGATCGCCAGGCCGACGACTGCCCCCGTTCCATAGACCCGCAGGCGGCGCCCGGTGAAGATCCGGTCTTCGGTCGCCAGCAATCTCTGTCGGCCTGACATGTTGCCGGCGGCGCTTGCCGATTTAGACGCCGCTACCACGGCGAGAGACCGGTTGTTCGCCCCTGTTCGATCAATCGGAAATTCCGAGGGAAATTTATCGGCGCGCTGTCATCGCGAAGAATCCGGCGCAAGACGACGCCCACCAGCGCGAACATTATCAGCGGCCCGAGTGGCAGCACGCCTTCGCAGACAACGTCCACGAAAGCCAGGCCGAACAGGGCGGCCATGATCCTCTGCTCGCCTCGCAGCAACCCGCAGCGCATCTGGTCGGCGGCGAGAAACGCGATCGGGATGACGATCACGCTAAAATCATGGGCCCAGGCATAGGGCGTGGGATCAGTGTCGCGGCTGACAACAATGCCGCCTTGAGCGCATAGCGCGCCGGAGAGCGCCAGACCCGCCATACGAGCGCTGCAATTCCAGCGGTGGCGCAGCCTTGCGCCAGCCACGCCACAGCGGCGCTGCCGTCGAACATGCGGACCAGGCCGTAGACCGTTTGGGCGGCTGACGTAGGCGATGCCCCGGGTATCTTGTGAAACAGCATCAGGTCGGCTTGCATGTGAAGCGCGTGCGGAAACGCCTCCCACGGGCCGATCCCAAACGCCGCTATCGAAACGCCGACGAGCGCAACAGCTGTGATCGCAGCGCCGGCGAGGGCCCGCCATTGCCTGGCCGCGACCAGGGCCACCGGTATCACGATGCCGAATTGCGGCTTGTAGGTGAGACAGCCTATAAACACACCAGCGAGCAGCGGCCGGCGCTCGAGAGTCAGCAGCGCGGCGCCGAGAAGCGACGCCCTCAGAAACCCGGTTTGCCCCCAATAAAACTCATAGACACTAAACGGCGAGGCCAACACCAACGCAATTGCCGCCGGATGCCGGACGATCAGCAAGACCACCGCGACGCACCCGACCAAAGTCAATACCTCCCAAGTCATCCACGCGGGAACAAACGACAGCATCGCCAACGGCGCCAGCACCAGAAACAAGATTGGCGGATTGGGGGAATTGGGGTAGAAGAAATGCTTTACGTTGGCGTGATCCGCTCCGACCACGGCCGCCACGATGTGGGTCAATTTGGCCGGGTCGTATAACGCGGCCACGTTGCCGTGCAGCGCCTGCGATCCCTCGATCCAAAAATAGGTGAAATCATTCATAAATGGTTGACCGGCGCTGTCGAGGAGCCAGTTTCCGCTCGTGTACATAATAAAGAAAAACGCAGCGTAGGCCGCTGCGACGCCGTAACCGGCAGCCTGTAGCCGCGAGGGCACGAGCATGTTCAATAGACGCGGGGAGGTTCGTTTATGTCCGGCGAGGGCGCCCAAGCTCCAGCGGGCGGAATTTGCCTCGATGAGTCTTCGGACGGCATTGCGAGTGCCGCTATTCTTCGCAACGTTCCCGATCATCCGATGTACCGGAGTCTTGCGCTGGTCTTCGCCGTTGGCGACTCACGCGGAAAGAATTCCAAAAGACCAATATTCGGCCGTCGCTTTCGCGCAAGCGCGCTGTCCACAGAAGCTTTGCAACAGCAAAAGTGGAGAGTCGGCTGCCCCTTTTCGGCTTGGCCGGGCGTGGCCGGGCCTTGGAGCATCCGAAACAAAGACGCGGATACGCGGGACAAGCCCGCGCAAGACGCCTTCACCTTTATTCGTACGGAGCTTGAACACGGTTTGCTTGAAATCCGAGTTTCCTCGGGCCCCCGCTTTCGCGGGGGCGACGGTAACTTGATTTTTCGGATCATTTCGGGTCATGCACTTGGGTCGTTTCGTCCCGTGATTTCGTATGGCGTCGCGGCGCGAACCGCTACCAGCGGCTTCTTTGCACCGCGTCCGGTTAGCATGGCGTTAAGGACGCCGCCGGAACCGTGGGCGAAGACAGCGATGGCGATGACCGCGATCGTCAGCGATCGCCGCAGCGGCGGGGATGTATCGTCAGGGTCGCACGCCGGGCTGGGTGCAGACGCTGCGGGGCGCCTGTGAACGCCCAACCAGCGGTTTCCCTCACGATTTGTTGCCGAGCAAAATACAGCGAATTTACAGCAAAACCCGCTTTCAGGTTGAAGAAGGTCGAGCCGCAACCGACCGGCCGCGGCGCTCGGCAGGATTGCCCGCTCAACTCCCGGCAAGACCGCCCGCGCCGGTACTGCGCCGCCGGTTTCGCCGGGCTTGTCAGGTCGCGGTCAGCCATCCGCAAAGCCCTCGACAACAATCCGCACCCGCTTCGAGGTTCCGATGCCGCGAGACTGCCATGCGATCATGGCAATTGCGTGGTTGTCAATGGCGCCCTATCCGGCGAGTGGCGGTCGCCCGGGGCATCTGGCCGGCGGGTGGGCGCCGATGTCTGCGTCCACCCCAACGCTTGCCGGCAGCGGGGCGGGATTGTCGATCAAAGGTGTTGCGGATACCTGATATCGACCTGATAAAACCGGCGCAACAGGGGATGCGGGACGGGCGCCGGTGGTTTGCCTGGGGCCTGTCCGCCCCTCGTTGACGAGGGCGCGGGTGACACGGCGGGTTGCGGGAGGAAGGCAATGGGTCTCGATCTTTTGATCAAGAACGGCACTGTGGTGGACGGGTCGGGGGCGCCGCGCTATCGCGCCGATGTCGGCGTCAAGGACGGCCATATCGTCGAGATCGGCCGCATCCGCGCGCCCGCCGAGCGGGTCGTCGACGCCGACGGGCTGATCGTGGCACCCGGCTTTGTCGACGGCCACACCCATATGGACGCGCAGGTCGCCTGGGACCCGCTCGGCAGCTGCTCGTGCTGGCATGGCGTCACCAGCGTCCTGATGGGCAATTGCGGCTTTGCGCTGGCACCCTGCAAGCCCGCCGACCGCGAATGGTACGCCCGCTGCCTGACCGCGGTCGAGGACATCCCGACCGAGGCGATGCTGGCCGGCATCGACTGGAATTGGGAGACGTTCCCCGAATACCTCGCCAATGTCGAGCGCCTGCCGAAGGGGCTAAATTACGGCATGTACATCGGCCATTCGGCATTGCGCATGTACGCGATGGGCAAGCGCGCGCTCGACGAGAAGGCGACCGAAGAGGACCTGCGCCTGATGGAGCAGGCGGTGCGCGAGGCGATCCGCGCCGGGGCGCTCGGGTTCTCGACCTCGCGGGCAACAACCCATGTGACCCCCGACGACACGCCGGTCGCGAGCCGCATCGGCGACTGGAGCGAGATCGAGCGCCTGGTCGGCGCGATGGGCGCGCTGAACTCCGGCATCTTTCAGATCGGTCCCGACATTTCGGGCGGCGAGGCCCAGCGCGCCTGCCTCGAACAACTGCGCAAGATCGCGCTCGCCAGCGGCCGGCCGGTCATGTTCGGCATGCTGGCGACCAAGCAGGGCGATCACCCAACCCGTGGGACTATCAGACCCGCTTCATGGACGCGACCGTCGCGGCCGGCGGACGGATGTACGGCCAGGCGACGACCCGCTCGATCAACGCGGTGTTCTCGCTGCGCTCCTATCTGCCGTTCGACGTGCTGCCGGCCTGGAAGGAAATCCGCTCCCTGCCGCTGGCCGAACAGAAGCGGCGCCTCGCCGACCCCGAGGTGCGGGCCCGGCTGGTCGCCGCGGAGGCGACGATGAAGCCGCGCGACCAGATATTGCAGGGCGGCGGTGCGGCCACCACCGATCCGCGCAAGCCCGATTACGACAACCTCTTCCCGATGCTAAGCGTCGACTGGGACGACCCCAGCGTCGGCGAGCTGTCGCGCCGGCAAAACCAGCACCCGGTCGAGGTGATGCTCGATCTCGCGCTCGAAAACGACAACCGCATGTTTGTCCAGCCGATTGTCAACGAGTCGCCGGCCGACGTGCTGAACCTCTTAAAACATCCGCGCACTTTGGCGACGTTTTCCGATTCCGGCGCCCATGTCTGCCAGGAGATGGGCTCGTCGTTGCAGACCCATCTGTTGAGCTACTGGGTCCGCAACCGGCAGCAATTCACCCTCGAAGAGGCGGTGCGTATGCTGACCTTTGACAATGCCTCGGCCTGGGAACTGCCGGACCGCGGGCTGCTGCGCACCGGCTATGCCGCCGATCTCGTCGTCTTCGACGAAGCCCGGATCAAGCCGCAATTGCCGACCGTCGAGCAGGACCTGCCGGGCGGCGCGCGGCGGCTGGTGCAAAAGGCCGACGGCATCGCGGCGACGGTCGTCAACGGCGTCGTGGCGCTGGAGAACGGGGAAGCCACCGGTCATGTGGCCGGCGTCGTGCTGAAAGGCCGCCTCGCCGGGTAACGCGTGCCGCCGGCACGGCGCAACCGACCGATGCCCCAGGACGGGGTCTGGAGGGTCGCGGTGGTCGGTTGCGGCGTCGGCCGCTCCCACATCGCCCGCGGCTATGCGCGCCACCCCGACAAATTCCGGGTCGTCGCGCTGTGCGACACCGATGCCGCGCGGCTGGCGGCGGTCGGCGACGAATTCGGCATCGCCTGCCGCACCGCCGATTTCGACAAAGTCCTGCGCCTGCCCGAGGTCGACATCGTCGACGTCTGCACCCCGTCTTTTCTGCATGTCGAGCAGGTGCTGGCGGCGCTGATGGCCGGCAAGGAGGTCGTCTGCGAAAAGCCGTTCGCCGGCTCGCTCGCTGACGTCGACCGGGTCGCCGCCGCCGTCAGCGGAGTGCGGCGCCGGGTGCTGCCGGTCTTCCAGTACCGCTATGGCGACGGCGTGCAAAAGGTCAAACGGGTCATCGATTCGGGCGTCGCCGGAACACCCTATCTGGCGACGGTCGAGACCGCATGGAACCGCGGCGCCGCCTATTACGCGACGCCGTGGCGCGGGCAGTGGCGGAGCGAGCTCGGTGGTGTGCTGTCGACCCATGCGATCCACGCTCACGACCTGACGACCTGGCTGCTGGGGCCGCCGGCTGCGGTCTTTGCCTGCACCGCGACACGGGTCAACCCGATCCAAACCGAGGATTGCGCCGTCGCCGCTCTGGTCATGCAAAACGGCGCGCTGGTCTCGCTCGCCGCGACCTTGGGCTCGCAGCGCGAAATCACCCGGTTGCGCCTATGTTTCGAGCACGCGACTTTCGAAAGTGGCGAAAAACCATACGCCCCCGGCGAAGATTCGTGGGCGATCACCGCCGCCTCGCCGCAAGCCGAACAACGTATTTCCGAGGTTTTGGCCGGCTATCGCCCGATGAGGCCGCGTTTCGAAGGCCTGTTCGGCGCGTACCACGCAGCCTTGGCCACGGGCGGCCCGCTGCCGGTCAGCCTTGCCGAGGCCCGCCTGTCGATCGAGCTGGCCACGGCCCTCTATCATTCCGCCGCCAGCGGCGCGCCGGTCGCCCTGCCGATCGCTGCCGATCATCCCGCCTATCACGGCTGGCGCCCCCGGGCCGACTAACCTGCCGCGAGCGGCTCACCATTTGTTGCGCAATTCGCGCAGCTTGAGGAACACGGTCTTCGGGTCGGGGCGGTCGGGCAGATCCGGGAAGGCTTCGCGCAGCCGCCGGATCACCGTCGGGCTGGTCAGCCGGAAAAAAGTGTTGATGTCGCGCTCGGTAGCAAGGGTGGTGACGAGCGCATGGTTGGTGTCCTGCTTTTCGACCTGCGGCAACATTGTTTTGGCGCCGCCATTGTCCGGCTCGCGATCCAGGGTAAAGGCGAGGTTGCGCGCGATATAGTCGTGCCCGGGATAGATCAGCGTCTCTTCGGGCAATTTCGCCAGTTGGCTGACGAACGTGTTGTAGAGCTCGTTCGGATGACCGCCATTGTGGCAATTGCCGGCCCCGGCATTGAACAAGGTGTCGCCGCAGAACAGCGCCGGCGTGTCGCCGTGAGCCGTGATGCAGATATGCGACATCGTGTGGCCGGGCGTGTCGAGGCATTCGAGCTCGACGGTCTTGCCGACCTTGATGACGTCGCCGGCGCGCAAGCCCTGATCCATCTCGGCAATCTTGTCCTTGGCGTTGACGTGGGCCAGAACCTTGGCGCCGGTCGCCGCGACCATCTGCGGGTTGCCGCCGGTGTGGTCGCGATGCTCGTGGGTGTTGAGGATCTGAGTGATCACCCACCCTTTCGTCTTCGCCGCGGCCAGGCACTTTTCGTAATCGAGTGGGTCGACCGCCAGCGCCTCGCCGGTTTCGCGGCAGGCGATCAGATAGTTGAAATTTCGGCCGGAATTCCCGGTCCAGATCTGTTCGACGATCATTGCCCGCCTCTCCGATGGTTGAGCCGATCAGGGTGAACAGTGGCGGCATGCGCCCGCACCCACCCGCTTCTATTGCGTGCCGCCCGCCTTGTCCATCGCTGCGCGGCCCGGCAAGCGGCGATCATCGGGGCGGGCAACCTCGCCCTGCCGACGCCGGGCGCCGTTTCAAAAGCGCTTGGGGTGCCGGCGCTGATCAGCGCAGCGGATATCGACGCTCGCCGGCGAACCCGGCGAAAATGCCGCACCGCGATTATGATCATTTTGGTACATAGCCTGTTCCATGCGGGGGATGCCTAGCGCATTCCAATTCGTAATCAATCTGTTAGCGGGATCAGTTTCTGACGCCTTTCGGACGCCAGCGTTTCCAGCGGCGGCTTTAGTGTGCGGGGATGCGCCGACCTTTTCGCGCGGTAATCATCACCGGTGCTTCAAGTGGGCTGGGCGCCGCCTTGGCCGAGGCCTATGCCGATCCACAGACCGTATTGGGCCTGCTCGGGCGCGACCGGCATCGGCTCGGGGAGACTGCCGATGCGTGCGAGGCGAGAGGTGCCGGAGTGAGGATGGCGGCGATCGACGTGGTCGACGCGCCGGCGATGGCGTCGTGGCTGACCGAATTCGATCGCGACCATCCGGTCGAGCTGCTGATCGCCAATGCCGGCACCTCGGCTGGGCCGGAGCCCGACGCACCGTCCGAGGGGGTCGAAAACGCGACACGCCAAGTCCGTGTCAATCTGCTCGGCGCGGTCAACACGGTCGAGCCGTTGCTGCCGGCGCTGTGCCGGCGCGGCTGCGGGCGGATTGCCGTCGTGGCGTCGATCGCGGCTTATCGCGGGCTGCCCAACAGCCCGGGCTATTGCGCCAGCAAGGCCGGGTTGCGCGCCTATGCAGAGGCGCTGCGGCCGCGGCTCGCGCCGCGCGGGGTCGGCGTGACGATCGTGTGCCCCGGCTTTTTCGACTCGCCGATGACCGACCGGTTCGAGGGGCCGACCCCGTTTTTGGTCAGCGCCGATGACGCCGCGCGGGTCGTCAAACGCGGCATCGATCGTGGACGACGGCGCGTCGCCTTTCCTCTGCCGCTCGTGCTCGGCCTGCAATTCTGCGATTTCGCTCCCGCCTTTATCGGCGACGCAATTCTTCGCCGCTATCGCTTCCGAATTCGTCCGGCAGTCTCGCATGACGGGTGAACCGGTCCATGTCGCGATCGCTGCGGCGGCGGCAATGGGGGCATGGCTCATTCCACGCCGCGTCGCCACCGCGCGGATGGCGGTGCTGCCGGCGGTGCTTCTCGATGTCTTGCCGCTGCTGCTCGCGGGGGGCCTGCTGCTGCTTGCCACCGGGCGGCCCCTGTTCACGGCGCTGGTGCTGCTGTCGCTGGGTGGCGGATTTGCGCTCGCCGATCGGACCAAGCGCGAGGCTTTGCGCGAACCGGTGGTGTTTTCCGACATGTCCGAGCTGCGGCACGTTTTCACCCACCCCCACCTCTATTTGCCCTTCGCCGGACCGGGGCTCGTCATTGGCGGTGCGCTGACGGCGATCGGGTTCGGCATTGGGTTGCTCGTTTTCAGACCGGGATCATGGCAGCCGGAACCGTTGTTGGCGGCCCTTTTGTTGCTGGCCGTATGGACAGCCGGATGGGGATTGTCGTGTGAGCCGGGGCTGGGCAAGGCCGCTGCCGTCTTGCGGCGCCTTCGACCGACCGGTGAACCCCTCGCCGATGCGGCCCGGCTCGGCCCGTTCGCGACGCTCCTCGTCTATGGGATCATCGCCCGCGCCGAGCGCACCCAACGCCGCGCCCATTGTGCCCCATTGCCGGCGCCGGCGCTGCGAAACGGCGCCGCCGCGACCCCCGTCGTCGTCGTGCAGTGTGAATCCTTTTTTGACGCACGCCGGCTGTCGTCGCACATACCGGATGATCTGTTGCGCGGCTTCGATGCCTGCCTGCAGCAGGGTGCCACGCACGGCCGGCTCGACGTTTCGGCCTGGGGCGCCAACACGATGCGAGCCGAGTTCGCGGTGCTGACGGGCATCCCGGAAGATCGGCTGGGCTACGACCGGTTCAATCCGTACCACGCTTTCGCCCGGGCGCCTCTCGCCTCGTTGGCATCGCACCTGCGTGGCCAAGGTTACCGCACCGTGTGCCTGCATCCGTTCGATCGCGGCTTCTTTCGCCGCGATCTAACCCTGACCGCGCTCGGCTTCGACATTTTTCTTGGCCGCGACACCCTCGGCGGATCGCGCCGGCCGCCCTATCGATCCGATCCCGATCTCGCCCGACAGGTCATAAGCGTGCTCGACGCCGAAGGGCCGCGGACTTTCATATTTGTGATCACGATGGGCAATCACGGCCCGTGGCAGGAAGTCGGGGCCGAGATCGCCCCGGCGCTGCGCGGGCTTTTCGATACGGCAGACCTGCCGCAGGGCGGGTCATTGCTGCGTTATCTCGATGGGCTGGCCCGTTCGGATGAGATGCTGGGCATTCTGCTCGACGAGCTCGGGCCACGCCGGCGCGACACGGTGTTTGGCTTTTACGGCGACCATCTGCCGAGCCTGCCGCGTGCCTTTGGCCATTTCGGCTTTGACGACTGGGCGAGCGACTACGTGCTGGTGGATGGCGACGCACCCCGCGCGCAGCGGCTCGATTTGCCGGCCCATTTGCTGCCGTCGATGATCCTCGACCGGCTGCGCGGAAGGGGGGCTATCGAGCGAGCCTGAGCAGCGGCGCTCGGCACGGCTTGACACTTCCCGTCGTCGGCGCGGAACATCCGCCGGGCTGCGGCGCCGGCGGGGAGACGTCGAGGATGGATCTCAAGGGCCGTACCGTCATCGTCACCGGCGGCGCTTCCGGCATCGGCCGGGCGACGGCGCTGCTGTTGGCGCGCGCCGGCGCCAGGACCTTGATCGGCGACATCGACGCCGAAGGCGGCCGAGCGGCAGCGGCCGAAGCCGGTGCGGCCGGGCTTGCAGTCGAATTTCTGCCGCTGGACCTGACCAGCAGATCCTCGGTCGATGATTTTGTCACCGCCGTCCATGCCCAGGTTGAGCCGATCGACGGTCTCGTCAACGCTGCCGGCTGGGACATGATCCAGCCCTTTCTCGACAACCCGCCGGAGATGTGGGACCGCGTCATCGCCGTCAACCTGACGGGCGCGATCCGGCTCACCCGCGGCGTGCTGCCGCCGATGGTCGCGGCACGCGCCGGCAAGATCGTCAACATATCGAGCGACGCCGGGCGCGTCGGCAGCATGGGCGAGACCGTCTATGCCGCGGCTAAAGGCGGGCTGATCGCCTTTACCAAGTCGCTCGCCCGTGAGATGGCGCGCTACGGTCTCAACGTCAATTGCGTCTGTCCGGGTCCAACCGACACCCCCTTGTTCCAGCGCCAGCCGGAGCGGATAAAGGAGGCGCTGACTCGCGCGATCCCGTTCCGCCGCATCGCGCAACCGGTCGAAATCGCGCAAGCGGTTCTTTTTTTCCTCAGTGATCGCGCCAACTACATTACCGGACAAGTCTTAAGCGTTAGCGGCGGGCTGACGATGGCGGACTGATCCGGGACAAGGAGGCAAAGAAATGCTGAGGTATCAAGTGGCGGCGTTCGCGGCCCTGCTGACCATCGCGTCCGCCGGCGCCGCCATGGCCCAGGCGATGCCGACCAATAATCCCGAGGCGAAGGCGAACGTCCGCGCGAGCGAGCAGTACAGCGCGCTGCTGCGCAGCAATCCGGCCTTTCGCAGACAGCGCGAGAAAATCGAGTGCGGTCCGATCACGGACGCGCAATTGCGCGCGAGCTGCGTCGCCTCGTTCGAGGCGTATGCCGCGCCCGCACAGCGATAATCCACGGAGGAAATGACATGCCGCACCCAGCACCGGGGTTTGCCAATCGCCCCGATTACCGCGTCGATCTGGTGCCCGAGAGCCGGCGCGTAAGAGTTGTGTTCCACGGCGTGACGATCGCCGACAGCACCGCCGCACTCCGGGTCGAAGAAACCGGCCATGCGCCGGTCTACTATGTCCCGGAAAAGGATGTGCGGCTCAATTTGATGCGTCGGACAGACCATCACACCCACTGCCCGTACAAGGGTGAAGCCGCGTATTGGACGGTCGAGGTGCCCGATGGCGGGAATGTAGAGCGCTCGGAGAATGCCGTCTGGGGCTATCCCACACCCTATGACGAGGTCGCCGGCATGTCTGGCTACTATGCGTTTTATCCGAACCGCGTCGAACTCGATCAGCATCGACTGAGCCGCCGCGCGCGATGCACCTGACCCAGAACTGGGAGATCCGCAAGCCCGGCGTGTCGTCACGCGGCGGCGTCGTCGCCTCGCAAAGCCGCACCGCGGCGGCGGTGGGCGCCGACATCCTGGCGGCGGGCGGCGCCGCCGTCGACGCCGCGGTCGCCACCGCGCTGGCCTTGGCCGCGCTCGAGCCGTGGAATAGCGGGTTAGGCGGCATCGGCTTCATGGTCGTGCACCGCGCCGGCGCCAATCAAGCCGAAGCGATCGATTTCGGCCCGATCGCGCCGCGCGGTCTCGACCCCGCAGCCTTTCTGCTGGCCGGTGGTACCAAGACCGAGCTGTTCACCTGGCCGCAGGTCGAGGGCGACCGCAACATCCACGGCCCGCTTTCCTTTGCGATCCCGAGTGCGGTGCGCGGCTATGCGGCGGCGGTCGAGCGCTTTGGCCGCATGCCGTGGCGCGAACTGGCGGCGCCCGCCGTGGCCTTGGCGCGCGACGGGCTGCCGGTCGACTGGTTCACGACGGTTAAGGTCGCGGCCGCCGCGGCCGAGTTGCGGCTCTACGACGAGAGCCGGCGGGTGTGGCTGCCCGACGGTCTGCCGCCGATCTGCCCGCCCGACCGCGACAGCATGAATTTGCCGCTCGGGCGTCTTGCCGACACTCTGGACCGCCTGGCCGCCGCCGGCCCCGACGATTTCTACTCGGGCGACATCGCCCGCTCGATCGCCGCCGACGTGCGAGGCGCCGGCGGCTTTTTGTCGAGCGAGGATCTGGCGCTATGCCGCGCCCGCGTCACACCGGCCCTCGCGATCCCCTATCGCGGCGCGGTGTTGCAGTCGGCGCCGGGGATGACGGCCGCGCCGACCCTGGCCTTTGTCATCGAAAGGCTGGCGCGCCGGTGCTTTGGTGCAGCACCCGACGCCGCCTATTTCGACGCGGTCATCGATGCTTTGGGCGCAGCCTATGCCGACCGCCTCGACCATGCCGGCGACGTCGAGACCGGCGCCCCGACCTCGACCACCCACATTACCGCGATCGACGGCGAGGGGACGATCGTCGCGCTGAGCACAACCTTGTTGTCGAGCTTTGGCAGCCGTTATGTGCTGCCCGACACCGGGATTCTAATGAACAACGGCGTCATGTGGTTCGACCCGCGGCCCGGCCGGCCGAATTCGATCGGCCCCGGCAAGCGTGCGCTGACCAATATGTGCCCGGTCGTGGCGATGCGCGACGGATGGCCGTGGTTCGGCGCCGGCGCCTCCGGTGGGCGGCGTATCCTCGCCGCAGTGCTGCAAATGGCGAGCTTCGTCATCGATTTCGGCATGGACCCGGCGGCGGCGGCGCATCATCCCCGCATTGACGTCAACGGCGGCGAGCGCTTCGGCATCGACCGCCGCCTGCCCTCGGCGATCCTCGAACCGCTATTGGCCAAGCCTGGTGCGAGCTTGGTCGAGCACGGCGTCTTCCCGACCCGCTTCGCCTGCCCGAACCTCGTGTTGCACGGCGCCGACGGGCTCAACCACGGCGTCTCCGACGTGATGTCTCCCTGGTCCGCCGCGATCGCCGAGGCAAACTAGCGGTTACTCTCGGATGGGGTGGGGCGCGGAGCCCCGAACCATGCGCGCCTCGGATTTCAAGGACGTGTTCAGCCGGTGCCACCCCGCATGTCCGTGTTCATGGGATCCGGGCGACCGCTGCGCCGTCCCCGGAATGACCGAGGGTAAAAGTCGTGCCATTTCACGTTTATCTGCTGGCCAGCCGCAAATATGGAACCCTCTACCTCGGCATTACGAACGACCTCCCTCGCCGCGTCCACCAGCACAAGACCAAAGCGGCATCGGGTTTCACTGCGCAATATGGCGTGGACCGCCTCGTGCGGTTCGAGACTCACGACGATCCGATCGTCGCCATCGCCCGCGGGAAGGCGCTCAAGAAGTGGCGACGGGATTGGAAGATCCGTCTGAACGAGGAGCACAACCCGGAATGGCGGGATCTGTATCCGATCATTATTAGCTGAGCGGGTCCCGCTTCTGTCATTCCGGGGCGTCGCGCAGCGGCGAGCCCGGAACCTATGCACACCCAAATTTGAGGACATGGCGTGCCCTGGCCGGTGCCACCCCGCATGTCCGTGTTCATGGGTTCCGGGCGACGGCTGCGCCGTCCCGGGAATGACCGAGGGTAACGGTCGCGGCGCTTGCCAGGATTTGTCCAGCATCACGCGGCGTCGTGGAAGATGATGCCGAGGGTGTAGCGTTCGCCGCTGCGGATGCGGCTGACGCCGTGGCGCATCGTCACCCGAAAAGGCCCGCGTGAACCTTCCACCGGCCGGTGATGCACCGGAAAGATCACCGCCTCGCCTTGCCGCAGCGGCACGACCTCGCCGCGCGACTGCACTCGCGGCCGTTGCTCGACCAATAGAAACTCGCCACCGCTAAAATCGCCCTGCGGATCGCTGAGCAGCACCGTCAGCTGCAATGGAAAGACGAGTGGACCGTAAAGGTCCTGGTGCAGCCGGTTGTAGTCGCCGGGGCCGTATTTCAGCATCAGCGGTGTCGGCCGCTCCTGACCCGCCTGATGGCATTCGTCGAGATAGGCGTCCAATACCGGCGGAAACCGCCCAGGCTCGCGCAGCCTTTCGCGCCAGCGCTCGGCAATCGGCGCCAGATGGGGATAGACTGCCCGCCGCAGCGCCTCCACCGCCTTCGGCAGCGGATAGCGGAAGTACTTGTATTCTCCGCTGCCATAGGCGTGGCGCTGCATGACAATGCGGCGGCGGAACGCGTCGTCATCGGCGTAGAGCCGGGCCAGCTGCCGGCATTCCTCGGCACTCAGCACCGGAAGGACGGCATAGCCCTCGGCGTCGAGTGCGGCCGCCGCCCTTGGCCAATCGGCCGCGGCGACGCGTTCGGCCGCCGCCTCAGGCGGCTTCATCGCCCGCCGCCGCGTCGCGCTCGCGGTCGAGCAAGGCGCGCTTGCGCTCCAGCCCCCAGCGATAGCCGGCAAGGTCGCCGTCCTCGCGGATCACCCGATGGCACGGCACCAGCAACGCCAGATCGTTGGCCGCACAGGCCCGGGCTACCGCGCGTACCGCCGTCGGTTGGCCCAAAGCCCGCGCGATCTCGCTGTAGGTCGCGGTATGGCCGAGCGGGATCTTCTGCAACGCCCGCCACACCCGCGCCTGAAACGCGGTGCCGCGGATGTCGAGCGGCAGGTCCAGCGTGTGCTGGGGTGCGGTGATGAAGCGCACCACGCGCTCCGCCCAGTCCCTGAGTTGCGAATCCTCGGCGACGAAATCTGCCGCCGGGAAGCGCTCGCGCACCATTGCCGAGAGCCGCTCGCGGTCGTCGCCGAGGGCAGTCATGCACACCCCCAGCCCGGTCGCGGCGACGAGCGCCCAGCCGAGCGGGGTCGCCACCGTCACAAAGCGGATCGTCTCGCCGCCGCCGCCGCGCCGCCGTGCGCCGGGCGTCATGCCGAGCGCCGCGGGTGCGGCCTCATAGGCGCGCGAGCTCGACCCAAAGCCCGAGGTATAGATCGCCTCGGTCACCTTCTCGCCGGCGTCGAGCTTTTGCGCGAGAGTGCCCAGCCGATGGGTGCGGGCGTAGTCGCGCGGCGTGGCACCGGTGACCTGCTTGAAGACGCGGTGAAAATGAAACCGGCTGACCCCCGCCGCATCAGCGAACTCGGCGAGGCTCGGCGTCGTCTCGTTGGTGCGCAACAATGCGCACGCTCGCTCCACCGCTGCGACATGCCGCGACGCCGACGAGGCGTCAGTCGGCCGGCAGCGCTTGCACGCGCGCAAGCCCGACGCCTCCGCCGCGGCCGTGGTCTCAAAAAAGGCGGTATTGCGGCGCAGAGGCAGTCGCGAGGTGCAGCCCGGTCGGCAATAGACGCCGGTCGTCCTGACGCCGTAGTAGAACCGCCCGGCCGCAGCGCCGTCGCGCTTCTCCAGCGCCGCCCAGCATTCCTCGAAGTCCAACATCATCCACTCCTGCGCCTCACTCACGGGTGGAAGATGGCGCGGCGGCCGGTTCGGCTCTATCCGGCGCTTGCTTTCTAATTCACTCGCGCTTTGCCGTTGACATAGCGCTTGGGCAGCATCGCGTGGATGCCCTTGTTGCCGTCGACGAGCTGGGTGACGCGCATGTCGACGGCGAGGCTGCAGAACATGTAGGCGTCCTCGCGCCCGAGCCCCATGCGCTCGCCGATCAGGGTGATCATCTGGCGCAGCGCGGTCTTGGCGGCGTCGTCCAGATCCTCGTTAAAGCCCATCGTGATCAGATGGGTCGGCGTTTCCGCGCGAGGAAGGTCAATTCCCATGCCCTTGTGCAAGCTCAGGCGAAAGGTGCCGGTCAGCGCGGTTTCGAGAGCGGTCACACAGACCTCGCCGTCGCCCTGCACGCCATGGCCGTCCCCGGCCGAGAACAACCCGCCTTCGGCCCACACCGGCAGATAGAGGGTCGTGCCGGCGACCAGTTCCTTCAAATCCATGTTGCCGCCGAATTCGCGCGGTACGATCGAGGTCACGGTACCGTAGGCCGGCGGCGGGGCCACGCCCATGACCCCGAAAAATGGCGCGAGCTCGATCTCGGCACCCCAGGGCACGGTGGCGATGCCGCGCTGGCGGTCGATGGAGGTGTGCCAGGTGCGGCGCACCGGGAAATCTTCGGGCAGGGTGCCGGACAGCGGGCGGATGCGGGTGTAGCCCCAGTTCTGCCGGCAGTCGACCGACAGGATCTCGATCGCCAGCGCGTCGCCGGGCTTGGCGCCCTCGACCGCGATCGGCCCGGTCAGGATGTGCGCACCGAGCCGCGGCTCGATCGCGGCATGGATCGCGGTATGCTCGGGCAGGATGTCGAAGCGGCCGCCGGACTGAAGCGCTGCCGGCGGCAGCACGTCGGGACCACCGGAAACGCTGTCTACGGTAACTGTGTCGCCTGAAGCAACCGTCAGCACCGGCGTCAGCCCGGCGTCGAAGAAGCCCCAATGGCAAGTTTCGGGGCTGGCTCGCAAGACATGGTGGTACGGCACGGCAAACTCCCTGTGCTGATCGGCCGGCGATTTTAGACCCCGCCCTCGACACTGTGCACGCATTTCGCGTCAACCATTTCAATCGTAGTATCGATGCGGCCGGATCGGCGCGGGGGCGTGGCGACGGCGGGGATGTAGGGGTCGGGGGGCTGGCCGAGACCGCACTTCACCCGGCGGTGAAGCGCTTTCTGACGGCGGCGGGTTTTGGCGACGAGGATTAACGGGGCTTCGACAGGCTGATCTCTGGCTACTTCGGCAAGCCGGTCGACGCCGTCTTTGACGCCGCCTGCGATACCTGTGCCGGCGCCGCAGCATACTGGGTCAGGCCGACACCGACGACGATGAAGGCCACGCCCAGCCAAAACGGCGGGCTGACACGCTCGCCAAACACGAGCCAGCCGAGCAGCGGCACGATGACCATACCTATCGAGATCCACGGATATGCCTGGCTCAGCGTCACACGCGACAGGATCCAGATCCACAGTAGGGTCGCGGTGCCGTAGAGGACCACCGCGCCATAGAGCAGCGGCTCGCGCATCATCAACAGGATCGCCTCCAGCCCGGAGTGGCCCTGCAGGGTAAGTCCGACCCGTTTGAACAAAACCTGCCCGCAGGCCAGCATTAGGGTGAACACGGCAAGGCTCCCTGTGTCGAGCGGCGTCATGATGGGCTCATCCCAGGTCGGTCTCTCGTTTGGATCGCCGCTGCATTGGCGACTGGCGGCATGGCGTTGTGCGAGGACTGTACCACCTTGCCCGACTGGGCATGATACCCGCGCCGCCTCACGGAGTGAGTTTGTTGTGATCGATACGGCGAGACCCTGATAATGGCGCTCGACGGCGCCGAAATAACCCGACGAGTGCGGGATCAACACGGTTCGGGTTCGGCGATGGGGGCAGTCTGGTGCGAGGCGTGCGGCGCCGCCATGCGCAAGAAGAAGACATGGCTGTACCGCTGCGAGGCGTGCGGATTTTTTGCTTCCACCCTGCATCCGGCGCAGGGAACCGGGGTTCCCGGTCTTGAAGAACTTCGGCGTTTCAACTTCGAAATCATGCTTGACCGGCTGGAGGAGATGCGGCCCCTCGCGGGAACACGAATCCTCGAAGTCGGATCAGCTTGGGGATGGTTTTTAGAAGCGGCACAACGACGCGGCGCGAAGGTTCAGGGTATTGAACCGGAAGCAGCGACCGCAGAACTGGCGAGACGGCACGGCCTCGACGTTGAAACCGGCTTTTTCCCGGCAGACCTTCGAGATCGTGGTCCCTACGACATGATAATTTTCAATGACGTATTTGAGCACCTTCCTCATCCGTCGCTCAGAATAAAAGAATCGGAAAAATTGTTGAATCACTCCGGTATTATCGTTCTCAATCTTCCGTCGAGCGACGGCATCTTGTTTGAGATGGCGACGGTGCTTGATGCATTTGGTTCAAGCAGCTCGCTTGAACGTCTCTGGCAGAAGGGCTTCCCATCGCCTCACGTCAGTTATTTCAACCCAAACAATCTTAAATTGCTTGTCGAGAAGCATACCCATCTGACCCGGGTTAAGACGTTTTCATTGAACAGTGTCGCTCGCGACGGATTGGCGGCGCGCATCGGAAGATCGCATCGGGCGGCAGCAGGGGCCATCGTGTTTGCCGGTGTTTGGGCGTTGTCGTTCCTGTTCCCGATCCTGCCATCGGACATCCACGTGTCGGTATTTCAAAAATAAAGGATGCCGTTCTGCCTCGATCGTCTTTTCGAGAGCAGCGCGCGAAGCTCGATCGGCGGCGCGGGGCCGTTAGCGGAACATGCGGCCTTCGGGGGGGAGGCCGAGGAGGATCTGGCCGACGGTTTCGAAATGGACGGGGCGGCCCTGGCCCTGCTGGGTCCCGGCATGAATGTCGCGCAAGCGGCGCTCGAACGGGTTCTCGTTGAAGATCGCGGTAGCCCCGGCGGCGCTGTAGACCGCGGCGACGACCTCGCGCGACTGCTGGATCGCCCAGGTCGTCGACAGGCGCAACCTGGCGTGCTGGTCGGGTCGGAAGTCGCCGCGGCACTCGGCCTCGTCCCACATCTCTTCGAGAGTCTGGTGGATAAAGGCGCGGCACGAGCTCAGCCGCGCCTCGCATTGCGCCACCTGCGACTGGATCACGTTGTTGTTGCGCAGGGTTTTGCGCGCGCCGCGCGGTATCTTGTCGCGCGCCAACACGATGAAGGATTCGAGCGCGCCGCGGGCAATGCCCAGGGACACGTTCGAAAAGCCCATCGCATAGACCATGCCGCTGGTAAATTTGTAGAGCAGACCCGGCTCACGCCGCTCGGTCGGGTTGTCGCGCGAGGCGGTGTATTGCTGCGGCACGAACAGATCCTCGACCGCATAGCTGTCGCTGCCGGTGCCGCGCAGCCCGATCACCTGCCAATTGTCGATGATTTCGGCACTCGATTTCGGGAACAGCACGGTGCGGACAACGGGGCGGCCATTCGGGTTCATCCGCGGCGCGCCGTCCTCTTCAAAGATCGGCACATGGGCGCCGAGCCAGGTCGCGTGCCGGCTGCCGGTGGCAAAGCCCCAACGCCCGGTGACGCGGATGCCGCCTTCGACCGCGACGCCGCGGCCGGCGCCAGGCAACTCCGGCCCCCAGGCGAGGATGCCGCGCGGCGGCCCGAAGACCTCGCGCGCTATCGCCGGGTCGAGATAGGGTGCGGTCATCGAGCAGCCCGAATTCTGCCCCAGGGACCAGGCGGTGCTCGGCTCGGCTTTGGCGATTTCTTCGAGCACCTGGACGTAGGTGCGCGGGTGGAGTTCGGCGCCGCCCATCGAGAGCGGCAACAGCAACTTGAAAAACCCGCCGGAGATCAGCGCCTCGACGACGCGCGGCGGCAGTTGGCGGTGTTCCTCGATCTCGTCGGCGGCGTCTTCGAGCAATGGCCTGAGCGCCCGCGCGCGTTCGATGTAATCGGTGCCGCGCGTTTCGGGGCGGGCCAAATCGAGGTCGATCGACGCCATTTCTTCTCCTTTGCCCGCCACGGCCCTGCCGCCGTCCGGCGCCTCGGCAGCGCACGATAACATTGCCCGACGGCCGGCGGCGACGAATTCCGCGCAACCCTCCCTCGCCCGTGGCGCGAGCGAGGGCGGGCCTTCAGCCGAGGGCGGTAAGCGGGCGCCACCAGCGCCAGGTCAAGAGCAGCGCGAACAGGCCGGCGACGCCGGTCGCCGCAGCCGCCCACGAGGCCCCGATCAACCCGGCGAGCAGGCCGATCTGAATGAAGCCGAACATGCCGATGCCGATGCACACGGACAAAACGCCATAGACGCGGCTGCGCATCTCGGCCGGCGCCGACAGGTAGACGAGGGTCGCCTGCATGATGCTGAAACAGGCGTTGGCCACCCCCGTCAGCAGCAAAACCGAGCCCGTCAACAGCGGATACGGGGCCAGCGCGAAAATCGGGATCAGCACCAGGGCGACCACGACGCCGCCGAGATAGACGCGCGCGAACGAGCGCTGCCTGACCAGCAGCGCGATCGCCACCGCGCCGCAAAAGGCACCTACCCCGGTCATGCTGGAAAGCACGCCGATGCCGATAGCGCCAAGCCCGAGCCGGTCATGGCCGATCACCGGGATCATGCTGGTCGCCGGCCAGCCGAACATGTTGTAGACGACGGTGATCGTCAGGGTCGCGATCAGGCGCGGGTCGCGGCGGACCAGCGCCAGACCCTCGGTTATCCGCGCCAATATTCTGTGTGAACCGGTCGGGACGGCGGTGCGGCGGTGGCGCACGCACAGCGCCGCTGCGAGGGCGACGAGATAGCACAGGACGCTGACGCAAAAGGCGCCGCCGATGCCGAACGACGCCAGCAGCACGCCGCCGATGGTGGGGCCGACAATCTGGCTCGCATTGTTGGCGCCGACATCGATCGACATCGCGCTGCTCATGCGTTCGGGTCCGACTGCGTCGCCGATCATCGTGCGCCGCACCGGGTTGTCGGTGGTCCAGCCAATGCCGTTGCAGAAGGCGGCGACCGCCAGATGCCAGACGGCGAGCTTGCCGGCCCAGGCCAGAACCGCCAGGGTCAGCGACGTCAGCCCCATCGACAGCACCACCAGGACCAGCGCGATGCGCCGGTCGAAGCGCTCGGCGAGCGCGCCGATCACGGCGCCGAACAGCGCCATCGGCAGCATCCGCAACATCGTCAGCGCGGCGACGATAAACGGCGAATGGGTGTGCTGATAAGCGAACACTGCGACCGCCAGCATTTCGAGCCAGCGCACCGCGAAGACCACTAATCCGACCAGCCACAGCCGCCAGAAATCGGGAGCATCGATCAGCCAGGCGCGCGGGTCTGGACGCGCGAACGCGAAGCTCGCGCCATAGCCCCTCGCGCCGGCGCCGGGGAAAACCCGCCGTGGCCAGCGCAGCCCGCCGCTCATCACCGCCCTCCGACTCGTTTCCATCCCGTCGTGGCGGCGAAGGCCTCTTGCTCCCCGCCGCGGCATCGCCATGTTCGGCCGATCGGCTGCCCGACGCCGGCTTACCGCAGGCTTAGCAGAGAATCGCCGGTTGGGCGATTCTGAGGCAGAATGTCGGACAGGTGAAACTGCTCGCCGCTTGGACCTGGTCATCGTTGGGCATCGCTGTGCCCGGCCTCGTGTTTGCAGCGTCCGATCGAGCGACCTTGCAGGAGGCTCCCATTTCAATCGAGGTTGAGCTGAAGCTCGCCGCCTTGCCCGCCGATTTGGCCAACATCAAGAGTGCGCTGAGCGTGCTCGCGCCGGATTCGACTGCGGTCTCGCGGACACTGGTCTCGACCTATTTCGACACGCCCGATTGTGCGCTGCGAGGGGCCGGGTCGACCCTGCGCGTGCGCGAGCAGGACGGCGGGTTCATCCAGACCTTGAAGACCGAGGACCCCGACGGTGCGAATCTGCTGACGCGCGGCGAGTGGGAGGATCCGGTCGCCGACAATCGGCCCGACCCGCAGGCTCCTCGGAGCGGCTCGCGTCTGCCGCAAGGCATGGCGGATGGACTGCGCCCGCTGTTCGTAACCGAGGTGGACCGCGTCGCGATCGAGATCGAGCCCAAGCCCAAGCCGGGGACCCGGATCGAGGTGGCGATCGACCTGGGTGCGATCCGCGCCCTCCAGAACGGCCGCCGCGAGCCGATCAGCGAGATCGAACTCGAACTCAAAGGCGGCGATGCTGCGGCGATCTACGACCTCGCGCTCGAATTGCTCGAAACCGCGCCGCTGCGGATCGACCTGCGCAGTAAATCCGAGCGCGGCTACCGGCTGGCGGCGGCGGTTGACCATCCGCCATCGGCGGTCCCGGCCGCGCCGGTCGTGCTCGACCCCGAAATGACGATCGAAGACGCGCTGCAACGCGTCGGCCGTGCCTGCCTGGCGCATCTGCTGCGCAATGAGCCGGCCGCGCTCGCGGGCGAGATCGAGGGCGTCCACCAGATGCGCGTCGCGATGCGCCGGCTGCGTTCGATCCTGTCTGCGATCAACAAGATGCTTCCCGACGCGCAGCGCCGCTGGGTGTCGGACGAAGTCAAGATACTGGGCAGTGCACTTGGCCCGGCGCGCAATCTCGATGTCTTTGCGACCGAACTGTTGCCGCCGGCGCGGGACGAGGCGCCCGACCAACCGGGCTGGGACGAGTTGACCGCAGCAACGGAGAGTGCACGCGCCGACGCTCACCGCCACGTCGGCGAGGAGCTGCGCTCGCCGCGGCATACGGCGGCCATGCTGCGCCTGTTGCGCTGGTTCGAAGGCCGCGGCTGGCGCGACCAGACGGGCGGGCCGGACCCGGCGCTGGGCGTCGCCATCGGCATCGTGGCGCCCGCCGTGCTCAACCGCCGGCGGCGCACGGTGCGCAAGCGCAGCCGCCATTTTCGGCGGCTGCCGGCGCACGGGCGCCATCGCCTGCGCATCGCCGTCAAAAAGCTGCGTTATGCGATCGAATTGCTCGACGGCCTTTATGACCGGCGCGATGCCCGGCCCTTCGTCAAACGGCTGAAGCGGGTGCAGGACGAGCTCGGCCACGCCAACGACGTGCGTGTCGCCTACGGCCTCGTGATCGAGCTGGGCCGCACCGCGCCGCGTGTCGAACCGATGGCCGATGCCGGCGCACAGATGCTGGCGCGGCACGAGCGGATGCTTGCGGAGCACGAGGGGCAGCTGCGCCGGCGACTGCGGCGACTGAACCACGCCCGACCTTTCTGGCGGGGGTGATGCTTCGCGGGCGCTGGTGGCGCGCCCCGCCGAGAACCGAGCGAAATTCAGTCGGCGGCGGCTGTGGCCGGGATCGGGCAGGTCACGCCGGTGCCGCCGAGCCCGCAGTAGCCGTGCGGGTTCTTGGCGAGATATTGCTGGTGATAGTCCTCGGCAAAGTAAAATGGCGGGGCGTCGGCGATCTCGGTCGTGATCACCCCGTAGCGGGCGGTTTCGAGTTGCGGCTGAAAGGCGTCGCGCGAAGCTTCGGCGGCGCGCCGCTGCTCGGGAGAGAAGGTGTAGATGGCCGAGCGGTACTGGGTACCCCAATCGTTGCCCTGGCGCATCCCCTGGGTCGGGTCGTGGCTTTCCCAGAACAGCTTCAGCAACGCTTCGTAGCTTGTGACGCCGGGGTCGTAGACGACGAGCACCGCTTCGGTATGCCCGGTGCGGCCACTGCACACCTCTTCGTAAGTCGGGTTCGGCGTCGACCCTCCGACATAGCCGACGGCGGTGGCCCACACCCCGGGCGCCTGCCAGAAGATGCGCTCGGCGCCCCAGAAGCAGCCGAGCCCAAACAGCGCCTTTTCAAAGCCGGCGGGATAGGGCGCGGCGAGCGCATGGCCGTTGACGAAATGCCGCTGCGGCACCTTCATCGGCTCGGTGCGGCCCGGCAGGCAATCCTCGGGCCGGGGAACGACCAGCTTGTCACGCATGAACGGCCACATGTCGCGCATCCCCTTTTGCAGGATTCGCCGGAAGCGGCGAATGCGGTCTTGGATTTAGGCAGACGCCCGGCCGGAGCCAAGATCCGCGTGAGCTGTCCGGCGAGCCCGCGCGGAAATCGCAGCAGACCAAGTCCGGCGGCGGCGACGATGCCTCGTATGCGACGCTGTTGTCACGCCGATGCCGCCGCGCTATTAGAGCCGCGAGCCGAGGCCGAAGGGGACGGTAAGTCATGGCTTTGACGAGCTATACGAGTTTGGTCGGACGATCTTACGAGCGGCGGCGCAAAGCGCCGTGGGTATGCAGGATTTTGCTGCTGATCGCCTTGCCGCTCGCAATTGCCGCAGGGCCGGCATCGGCGGCGGCGCCTGCCCAAGCCGATGCGAGGGCGACGGCCTTTATGAACGAGTTGTGGAATCACGCTCTCGACCTCCTCAACAAAAAGGCCCCCGCGGCCGAACGGCAGGCTCGGTTTCGTGAATTGTTCCACAATGATTTCAATTCGCCGGGGATCGCCCGATTTGTCCTCGGCCGCTATTGGCGCACCGCGAGCCCGCAGGAGCAGAAAGAGTTTCTGAAGCTGTTCGAAGAGTACGTTGTCTATGTCTATGCTGCCCGCCTCTCGGATTTCGAGGGTGAACAGTTCAAGATCAACGGCGCGCGGCCCGACCAGGGGGCGGTCATCGTCTCAACCGATGTGAGCGCGCCGGGTGCGCCCACACCGCTCAAGGTCGATTGGCGGCTCGTCAACGATGACGGCGCCTACAAGATCTCCGACGTTATCGTCGAAGGGGTCAGCATGCTGGTGACCCAGCGTTCCGAATTTGCCTCGATCATTCAGCGCCACGGCGGGCAGGTCCAGGGCCTGCTGGACCTGATGCGGGAAAAGACGGCAAGCTCGACGCAGTAGCGGCGGGCCGGTCGGCCGGCGGCGGCCTTTCCTTTCCAACGCCAGGATCGGCGACGTTTCCCGGCTTATCCGCGGAGGCTGGGGACGTAGCCTTTGCGCGGGTATTCCTCCCAGTATTGGCGAAAGCCGTGCGCCGTCGTCTCCTGGTGCGGGTGCGCGCGCAATTTGTCGACGTCAATGTCGATGCCTAATCCGGGTGCCGTCGGCAGATCGATCCAGCCGTCCTGGACGGCGAGCGACAGGATGGAGATTTCGCGGCAAAGGTCCGCGAAATTCACGAAATACTCGGCGATGCGGAAATTCGGGATGACCGCCGAAAGGTGCACGGTCGCCGCCAAGCCCACCAATGTACTGTTGTAGTTGTGCGGTGCCATGACCACCGCCTGCGGCTGCGCCATCGCGGCAATGTCGAGCATCGCGGTGATGCCGCCGACGACGCAGATGTCGGGGTTCAGAATGTCGGCGGCGCGCTTGGCCAGGCATTCGAAGAACGCTTCCTTGGTGTAGAGCGCCTCGCCGGTGACGATCGGGATCGGCACCGCGCGGCGGACCTCGGCGACCAGGTCGATGTTGTCCGCCAGGCACGGTTCCTCGTACCAGTCGATGCCGAATTCGGCCAGGCGATGGCCGATGCGGATCGCGTGCGCCGGGGCAAAGCGGCGATGCGCTTCGATCAGCAATTCGAAATCGGGACCGAGCGCCTGCCGCATCGCGCGGACGTAATCGATCGCGAAATCCTCGTCCCGGCGATCGACAAAGGTCCGCCACGGGCCGGGGAACGGGTCGAACTTTGCGGCGGTGCCGTCCGGGATGTGGTTGGAATTGAAGGTGGCGTAGTCTCCGGGTGCTGAAACCCAAACGATCCCAGCGTTGAGCGCCGGTGGAGACCACGCCATGACCAACAATATCACAAAGTCGCCGCTTCACGGTTCGGAAGCCGAGACGGCGGTGCATCTTCTCGACGATTGGTTTGATCCGATCGAGACCGGTTTGCGCGACCGGGTGCGCGAGCTCATCCAAACGATGATCGAGAGCGAGCTTGAGGCGGTGCTCTCACGCTCACGGTACGCTCGCGGGCCCAAGGCGGATGCCGCGAATGCCGATGACGCGGGCAATGTCACTGGCCACCGGCACGGCCACCGATCGCGCTCACTGCTGGGGACCTTTGGCCGGGTGGAGATCGCGGTGCCGCGGGCCAGGCTCGACACCGCAGAGGGCAAGACCACGGAATGGAAGAGCAAGGCGCTGCGAGCTTACCAGCGGCGCACCAAGCAGGCCGATTCGCTGATCGCCGGTGCCTATCTTGGCGGTACCAACACACGTCGGGTGCGGCGGGCGCTGTCGGCCGTGTTCGGCGGCGCGGTCAGCAAGGACACGGTGAGCCGGGTGTGGCGCAAGGTGAAGGGTGATTGGGACGCCTGGAATGCCCGCGCGCTCGGCGAAGAACCGATCGTCCGCCTGATCCTCGACGGCACTGTGGTGCGGGTCCGGCTCGACCGGAAGGCCACCTCAATCGTGCTCTTGGTCGTGCTCGGCGTGCGCGAGGACGGCCAAAAGGTGCTGTTGGCCATCAAAAACATGGCGGGCGAGACCAGCGAGGCTTGGCGCGCCGTCCTCGACGACCTCGTCAAGCGCGGGCTGCGCAAGCCAGAGTTTCTGATTGTCGACGGCGGGACGGGGTTGGAGCAGGCGTTGACCGCGCTCTGGAGCGATGTGCCGACCCAGCGCTGTACCGTCCATAAGCACCGCAACCTGCTCGCCCACGCGCCCCAGCGGCTGCACGACGAGGTCTCGGCCGACTACAACGACATGATCTACGCCGCCTCGGCTGCAGAGATCGAGGAGCGCCGGCGTGCCTTCCTCCGCAAATGGCGGCTCAAATGCAAGGCGGTAGCCGACAGCCTCGAGGAGGCCGGTGACCGGCTCTTTACTTTCATCCGACTGCCGCTCAGCCAATGGAAAAGCGCACGCACCACCAACGCAATCGAACGGCTCCATGAGGAGTTCAAGCGCCGGATCAAGACCCAGACGGTGCTGCCTTCGGCCGAGACCGCAGCCATGTTGTTCTGGGCGTTGCTCGCCGCTGGTCAGATCGCAATGCGCAAAGTCGACGGGTGGCAGACCCTAAACCAGAACCTTGCTGACCGGCCGATTGACTTGGCTGCCTGACCCCGCATCCTCATCCCTACTGGAGACCGCGCCATCAATTCCAACACACATCGCGACAGCACCTTTGCGGCGGTGAACCCCATCGCCTTGACCTTCAAACCGCACTCGACGCGTTCGTCGATCGTGGCACCCCGCGACCAGCCATTGGCGTAGATGCGAATGCGTTCGCGCGACGCGCCGCCGATCAAATTGTAGACCGGCAACCCGGTGCGCTTGCCGAGGAGATCCCATGACGCGATCTCGACCGCACTCCATGCCGAAAGCAGTTCCGGCGAGCCGCGCTTGATCGCGAAATCCTCGAATATGACCTGGCCGGTATGCCGGATGTTGAAGACGCTGCGCCCGATCAGGTGCGGCGCCATCGTCCGGATGCATTCGGCGACCACGCTCTCCTTGCCGTGCGTGACATAGGCCTCGCCCCAGCCGTGCAGACCGTCCTCGGTCTCCACCCGGCAGAACAACAAATCCTTCGAGCTGCCGGTCCCGAGGATGAAGGTTTCGATGCGGGCGATTTTCATCGCGGGCCCTTTCGCAGACGGCGGATCGACATGGTTGACGACGCGCGCTGCGGCCAAGCGTAGCATCCGGCGCGACGCCTGCGCCAGAGCGGGACCCGCCGGGTGCGACCAAACGGAGCGGGAAGAGCGGCGGTTCGATCGCTACGTTTGACCGGTTGCGCCCAGGCGATCAATCCGACGGAAACGGTGATGTCTGACGAAACCCAGTCTCTGCGAGGTGCGGACACCGCCGCAGGCGGAGAGCACCCAGGCGGAGAGCACCAAGAAAGTCGCCGGGATTTTCTGATCCTGGTCGCCGGTGCGGTCGGCGCCGTGGCGGTCGTCGCGACCGGATACGCGGTGGTCGAACTCGCTGAACCCCGCCGCCGACATTCTAGCTGCCGGCGGTCCGGTCGACGTCGATCTAAGCAAGGTGGCGCCCGGCCAGCAAGTCGTCGTCCTGTGGCGGGGCAGACCGATCTTTGTCGTCGACCGCACACCGGCGCTGCTCAAGGAATTGCAGGACCCGGCGCTGGCCGACCGGCTGAGCGACCCGAATTCCGACACGGACCAGCAGCCGCCCTACGCCAGGAACTGGCACCGCTCGATCAATCCCCAATATGCGGTTCTGGTCGGGGTGTGCACGCATCTCGGCTGCATCCCGCTGTTTTATCCAAAGCCCGACCCGGCCAATCCCGCGCCCAATTGGCTCGGCGGCTATTTCTGCCCGTGTCACGGCTCGAAATACGATTTGTCGGGCCGCGTATACTCGGGCGTGCCCGCCCCCTACAACCTCCCCGTCCCGCCCTATCATTTCCCGGATAAGCAGACGGTGCGCATCGGCGAGGATCCGCCCGGTCAAACCTGGGATTTCAGCTCGATCGTCCAGATCTGAGCCGGGCGTCGGAGACGAGGCCCGCCGGATTCCCAGCTTTCTTGAAAATCCAGAACGAATAGGGTACAGAGAACCTCCCAATTAAGAGAGCGATGTTTGCTGGCCGGCCATGAAGAACTCGGTGTGCGATGCGGCGCGGAAGGGTTGTTCCTCGCCTGCGCGGCGCTGATCGAGAAGCGAAGCGGCGGCTATTACGTTCGCTCTAGGGTCGATCTCGAACGGCTGTTGCGCCGCGCCTACAACGGCAAAATCGGTATTGACCAGGTCGAGCCCGGCCTCCAGCGCGCGGCTTCTGCTCTTAATGCCAACGCGGTGGGGCGCGCGCAAAGCGAGGCCGGGTGTTTGCCGCTCCCCGAATTGCCCAACTCGATCGCGGCGCTGCGCCTCGAAATCGAGGACCTATTGATCGCCGCTGAGCCGCTGCGCGAGGTGCTATTGCGCGCCGGCTGGGATCCGGACAAGCACCCGCGCGCCGGCGTTCCGCCCAATCCAGGCCGGTTTGCGCCGGTCGGTGGTTCGGCAGCGTTGCTGCCGGTCGCCGGCTCGGAAGAAGAGGAGCGCCCCGAGGAGGGGTCTGACCCGCTGGCGGAGGTCCGGCAGCAAGTCTGGCAGTCCAGGCTTGCAACCTTGCGCGAAATCGATACCGCCAATCCGCAGCTCCAATCGCTGCACGGCCCCGATTGGGTTCCGAGCCAAGCCGATCTCGACACGCTCGACAGCACGATCCGCGACGCCGAGGTCCGCCGCGTCACGGATAAAATTATCCCGAACGGCAAGTTGATTGGGACTGAGGGAAATAGCCGTAACATTCGCGAGGTCCCGGGTGGGACCGAGGGAGCCCAAGATCTTTTCAATTATCACCGTCTAGGAGGCACCCCCTATCGATCGTCCCCTGGATTGACCGTGGTTCAGCTCCCCGGGAACGTCGGCTATGTCACGTTCCGTCCTGTATCCACAAGCGGACCTCCTGCGGTTGATGTCAATATCCCGCGATTCCTGCTTATAACCATACACTTTCTGTAAGATGTGCCTTTATTGGACGACCTCGTCGAGAACTACATGAGACACTCAGAAGTCGATGCCATCCCCTTGCCAATGCTCTCAGTTGACGCTTGGCAATTGCTTGGCGCGAAAACCCACGATGATGCGCGAGCCCTGACACTCGAACTGGTGCGGCGGCTATATGAAAAGGGGTTACGACCGGGTGACTATTGGGGCGGCGAACTCGAATATTGGCCGGACGAAGGATGTCAGGCGGCACTGGACCGGATCGAGCGGGAATGGATCGCAATGGGCGAAGAGCCGAATTTGGGCGAGCCGATTTGCTGGTTCGGGCGGCCTGATGAGAGTGAGCGCGGCCGAGGCGCTGCCGGCGGCGGCTCCAATCCGGGAGCGCGCTCAATTCTGCTTCGAGACGATCTCGACAGGTTCGGCACAGCAATCCGCAACCGAATTGGCGGTCCCCAGCCGGAGTGATTGGTTGCCGGTTCGCTCTGTGGGTCCGCCTCGTCGGTGAGACCCCTGCGCAGCCGAGATTGCCGGGCTTGCTGCCTCCCGCTAGAGTCGGGCAGTGGTTTTGAGGGGAGCGCCTGCGATGAAGACCTTTGTGCAATGCGGCCAGCTGTTTACCGGTCGTGAAGACGAAGCCGAGGCCAAGCAGACCCTGGTTTTCGACGACGCCGGCATGATCGAGTATGTCGGGGTCGAAGGGGATGCGCCGCGCCGTACTCGCAATGACCGGTTGCTCGACTACTCGAGCTTGTTCGTGATCCCGGGGCTGATCGACGTGCACACCCATCTTGCCTACGGCAATGCCAAGAGCGAAGAGGACATCGATCTTTACAGCCCGCTCGAATTCCGCGCGTTGCGCGGTCTGTTTTTTGCGCAAAAGTGCGCCGCGGCCGGGTTTACCGCGCTATGCTCGCCGGGCGATGCCGGCCAGATCAGCCTGTCGATCCGCAACGCGATCCGCGCCGGGCTGTTCGACGGTCCGCGGGTGATGGCCGCCGGCCGCTATGTCACGACGCACCAAGGCCTGACCGATTGGTACCCGACCTGGATCGGGGCGCCCGAAACCTCGATCGGCAAGCTCGTCACCACCACCGCCGAGGCGATCGAGGAGATCCGGCGTCAGGTCAAAGACGGCGTCGATTGCATCAAAATCGCGCTCGACGGCATCCAGCGCCGCGACAACGGCGAACTCGTCGCCGCCTTCACCCAGGAAGAGACCGAGGCGATGGTTCGCGAGACCCATCGCCTGGGCAAAAAGGTGGTCGTGCACGCGCGCGGCCGAGAGGCCACCCTCTACGCGGCACGCAGCGGCGTCGATCTGATTTTTCATGCCAACCATCTCGACGGCGAATGCATTGCGGCGATGCTCGAAACCGGCAGTGCCGTGTGCCCGACCCTGACCCAGCCGAAGAACGTCATCGAGTTCACGCAGCCGCACGAGCCCGCCGGGCAGAAGGGCCGCCCCGCCGCCGCGCAGCGCGAATACGCGATCGGCTGCGTCAACTGGAAAAAGGCCCGCGCCGCCGGCATCCCGATGATGACCGGCACCGATACCGGCTTTGCGGTTACCCCCTACGGCGAATGGAACGCGCGGGAACTCGAATTGTTCGTTGACGATCTAGGCTTTACCCCGGCTGCGGCGTTGCGCGCGGCAACCGAGGTCAATTCGCGGTTTATGACGGAAGGCGATCGCATCGGGGTGCTGGCGCCGGGCCGATCCGCCGATTTCGTGGCTCTGGACTTCTCGCCGCTCACCGACATCGGTCTGCTGCAGGATCGCAGCCGGATCCGCGCCGTCCACATCGCCGGCAAGAAGTTCGAGATCCCTGAGCGCGACTACGATCCGCGCAAGGTCACCGATTTCGCGCTGTCCAACTGGACCGAGCTCTATACGCGCAGTCGGGTTGCTGAATTGCGTCGCCAACGGCCCACCCTCGCCGCCGCCGAATAGGGCGCGGCTCGCCTCGGGCCGTAACAGGACTTTGCGACGGCAAACGGGCCGGTGCGGCGCAGCGAAATCCGGCCTTAGACGACCGGCCACAACCCGAAGACAACGCCGACGAACACGATAACAGCGCCGCTCGCCACCTCGCCGTAGCGCTCGACCGCGCCGAGCCGCAGGCGTTGCAGACCCTCGGACGAATAAACGCAGAGGACGACATAGGTCACGATCGTGCTGAGGGCAAAGACGGCCGCCATCGCTGAAACCAGCGCGGCGCCGTATCTCGCGGCGGCGAAAAACACCGGAATGCCCTCGACCATCGGTGACGAGCCGAGGATCAGCAGCAGCGCCGTGCGCGCCGTCGTCTTGTGGCGGTGGCGATGCAATGGCGGCTCGCTCGCGAACGCGGCGAGGACCGGATGGGTGGTTGCCGGCGTATGGTCGTGCCAGTGCAGATGCGGCAGAGCGCGTCCGTGGCTGTGGACATGCGCGTGCCGCGTCAGCACCGCGGTCTCGCCGCGCAGCGGGGCATAGAGCGGGTCGTCGGCTATCGCCGGCGCATAAGCGTAGGTCCGCGCGCCATGCTCGTGTCCGTCATGCTCCCGTTCGTTGCGATGGGAATGGCTGTGGCCATGGCGGTGACCATGCGCATCGCAGAGGCGCAGTTCCCACCAGGCCGAGACCGCGATCCAGGCGCCGAAGCCGACGAGCGCCAGGCTGGAGACGAGATCGACGACATGATCGAAGAGGTCGGCGAACGCGACGCCGGCGACCCAGACCGCGAGCGCGATCAACAGGGTCGAGCCGACATGCCCGGTCCCGGCCTGGACGGCGGCGCGCGCTGTTTCGGCCTTTGACCAGCCGCGCTGGCGGGCGATCAGCGCGATCGGAAGCCAATGGTCGGGGACAATCGTATGCAACACTCCGACCGCGGCGACGGCGCCGACCAACAGCAGTGGCGCGGTCCAGCTCATTCCTTGTCCCCATGCGAATGCCGGTGGCCGGGGTCGAGATGGCTGTGCGGATGCGAATGCCGCGTGCCGTCGGCATGGGTGTGCTGGTGCTCGTGAAAGACGATTTCGAGCCGCCGACCAAATGCGTCGGCGATCCGGCACAGAGTTTTGAGGCTCGGCACGTGGTTGCCGCGTTCGAGGCGCGAGATCATCGACTCGGTCATGCCGAGCCGCTGCGCCAAGACCTTCTGGGTTTCCCCGGTACGAGCACGCAGTTCCAAGAGCTTGCGCGCGCAGGCGGCGGCGATCGCCGCGCTGTCGTTGCGGGCAGTCCGATCCGGTGAAAGATCCATCGCGTCCTTCGCAAAGTTGCTAAGGCCGATCTTAGCAAACTTGCGAAGCCGTCGTCAATTCGCGGGACGCCGCCGGGCCGGGCTCAGCTCCGGCGGCGATACTCAGCTCCCGGCGGACCGGAACGACGGCATGACCTCTTCCGCGACCCATTGAAATTGTTCGATCATTGTCGCTTGCGGGGTGCCGATCGGGCTCGACAGGCTGACGTGCTGCATGCCCGGATAGCGCTCCTCGAAGCCCTTCAGCTGTTCGATCAGCTGTTGCGGGGTGCCGGCAAACCACGAGCCCAGTTTCATGAAGTGCTCGACGGTCGGCACTCCGGCCTTGTCCCAGCCGCCGCGGCGCGCCACGGCCTCGACCTGCGCCGGGGTCAGGCCGGGGACAAAACCCAGCGGCGCAAACATTTTCACATGCTCTTCATAAATCGGCGTGATCTCGCGGATCGCCTGCTCGGGGGTGCGGGCGAGATGAAAATGCAATCCGATCTGCAAATTCTCGCCCAGCGCCAGCGCTTGGCCGGCGCGCGCCGCGGCCTCTTGGTAGGCGATGATCGGGCCGCCCTGCATCGTCGCCGCACCGCCGCCGACCGCGCCCTTGATGCCGTGCTTGACCATAAAGTCGAGCCCGCGCGCGCTGGCGCTGACGATCGGCTGCCAGCACTCGACCGGGCGGTGGATCGGCCGCGGCACCAGGGTCAGTTCCGTCAGTTCATAACCGCGATAGGGGACCCGCGGCGGCAAGGTGTAATGCGCGCCCTTATGCGAGAACGACTCGTTGTCGAAGGCCTTGAAGATGATCTCGACGGCTTCCTCGAAAACTTCACGATTGGCGTTCTGGTCGAGCATCGGGCCGCCGAGGCTTTCGACTTCGCGGGTGTGATAGCCGCGCCCGACGCCAAACACCGTACGGCCGCCGGTCAGAATGTCGGCGGTGGCGAAATCCTCGGCTAGCCGCAGCGGGTGCCACATCGGCGCGATGTTGAAGCCGCAACCGATCTTGAGCCGCTTGGTCACGTGCGCCAGATGCACCGCCACCATCAGGATGTTGGGCAGGCATTCATAGCCCTCGTGCTGGAAATGATGCTCGGCGAGCCACAAGGTCTCGTAGCCGAGCCCATCCATCCGCTTGGCGATCGCCTCGGTTTTTTCAAAGACGCTGGCGAGATGCTCGTTCGAGTAGCGCCGCTCATTGGCCGGGGTCGTGTCCTGCCCGCGGTCGGGCAGATCGACGTGACCGGCATAAACGGTCGTGAATTTTGTGATCATCTTGGGTCCCTCCGGATCGGCTGCCGCGGTCAGTGCGGGAATGCCGCATCCCGCCACATTGAGTTAGTCTCTCATATTTGGGCAGCCGGCGTCACGCGCGGCGGACCTGTCGCGGCACTCGTTGACAGCGCTTCGCCAATATCGGAAAGCTGCCAGTTCTGAGCAGTTCGACCGCTGCCAATCGACACAGGGAGGAAATGTTTATGACGTTGACGCGCAGAAGGCTGCTGACCCGGGGCGGCGCCGGTATCGCGGCGGCCACGATCCTGCGCTGGCCCGCCGACGCGGCCGAGTTCGCCTATAAATGCGGCGGTTCGCTGCCCGACGGCCATCCGATGGCGATCCGCGCGCGCGAAGCCATGAAGGCGATCAAGGAAGCAAGCGGCGGTCAGCTTGACATTACACTTTACACGAACAGCCTGCTCGGCGGCGACACCGCGATGATTTCGCAGACGATCGCCGGCGCCCTCGAAATGTATGTGCTGCCGCTTGACCTGCTGGCGGCGAAAAACCCGGCCTGCGGCATCTTTGGCGTCGGATACGCATTCCTCGGCTACGACAATATCTGGAAGGCGATGGATGGCGAACTCGGCGATCATCTGCGCGGCATTGCGGAGGGGATCGGCTTTCACGTCGTCCACAATTGCTACGACCACGGCTTTCGCGAGATCACGACCCGCACGAAGCCCATTAAAGCACCTGAGGATCTCCAGGGATTTAAGATCCGCCTGCCGGTGGCGCCTTATTATATTTCGCTGTTCCAGCATCTCGGCGCGTCGCCGACCCCGATCAATTTTTCCGAGGTCTACAGCGCATTGCAGACGGGCGTGGTCGACGGCCAGGAAAATCCGCTGGTTTTAATCGACACCGCCAAGCTTTATGAAGTGCAGAAATACTGCAGCCTCACCAATCACATTTGGGCGGGGCTCAATATTTCTTTCAGCAACATCGCGTGGAAGCGGCTGCCGTCCAATCTGCAGGAACTCGCGGAAAAGCAATTTAACGACAAGGCATTGGCGGAACGCGCCGATTGGCAGGTCATGACCAAGAAAGAGATCGACAATTTGACTGGCAAAGGGATGGTGTTCAATTCGCCCGACCCCAAATCCTTTCAGGAAGCGCTGCGCAAGACCGATTTCTACCCGCAGATGAAGAAAAAATCGGGCGACCAGGCGTGGGCGCTGCTGCAGAAATACGTCGGCGATCTGGCGTGAACATCGACCCCAGGGCGGCTGATTTTTCTTGATTGCCGCATTGATCGCCAAACGACCAAGAAGCCGGGAATACCACGAAAGAGGAAATGTCGATGAGAGTGTCGCGCAGAAGCTGGCTTTCCGGCGCCACCGTCGCCGCCGCCAACCTGGCCGCACCCGCGATCCTGCACTGGCCGGCGAACGCTGCGGAATTTGCCTATAAATGCGGTACGGCGCTCCCCGACGGACACCCGATGTGCATCCGTGGTCGCGAAGCCATGAAGGCGATCAAGGAACAGAGCGGGGGCCGGTTGGACATCACCCTCTACACCAACAGCGTGCTCGGCCAGGACACCGCGATGCTGTCGCAGACGATCGCCGGTGCGCTCGAAATGTATTATCTCCCGATCGACCTGCTGGCGCCGAAAAACCCGGCATGCGGCATCTTTGGCGTCGGCTACGCCTTTCTGGGCTACGACAATATCTGGAAGGCGATGGATGGCGATCTCGGCAATTACCTGCGTAATCTTTCGGGGCAGATCGGCTTTCGCGTCGTCCATAATTGCTACGACCACGGTTTTCGCCAGATCACGACCCGAACCAAGCCGATCGAAAAGCCCGAAGATCTGAAGGGGTTCAAGATCCGGTTGCCGGTGGCGCCGTATCTGATCGCGCTGTTCCAGCATCTCGGCGCGTCGCCGACGCCGATCAATTTCGGCGAAGTCTACAGCGCGTTGCAGACCGGCGTCGTCGACGGCCAGGAGAACCCGCTGGTGCTGATCGACACTGCCAAACTTTACGAGGTGCAGAAATATTGCAGCCTGACGAGCCATGTCTGGGCCGGCATCCACGTGTCGTTTGGCAACGCCGCGTGGAAGCGGCTGCCGCCGGACTTGCAGGATCTCGCCGACAAGCAATTCAACGCAAAGGCTCTGATTGAGCGCGCCGATTGGCAAAAAATGACCGCGGCCGAGCAAAAGAATCTCGAGAGCAAGGGCATGGTCTTCAACAGTCCAGACAAAAAGCCCTTTCAGGATGCGCTGCGCAAGGCCGGATTTTATGCCGACATGAAAGAAAAATCGGGCGACAAGGCGTGGGCACTGCTTGAGCAGTATGTCGGCGAGCTGTCGTGACCAGCGAGGCGCCCGATCTGCGCCAAGCCGTTGCCGCTAGCGAGGGGCTGCCCTGGGCCGGCGTCCGGCGCCTCGCGCTGAAGGTCGATTTTGCGATCGGCACCGTCGCCGAGGCGGTCGGCGCGGTGCTGGTGTTGGCCGAGACCTGCATTCTCTTCGCCGGCGTCGTCTCGCGCTATGTCTTTAACAGCCCGCTGATGTGGACCGACGAGCTAGCCAATTTTTTGTTCCTTTGGCTGGCAATGCTCGGCGCTGTCGTCGCGTTTCGCCGCGATGCGCACATGCGGTTGACCACCTTTGTCAATTCGCTCAGTCCCGAATGGGGGCAATGGCTGGGGACCGTCGGCGCGCTTGTCGTCATCGTTTTCGTCCTCGAAATCCTGGTGCCGGCCGCGCAGTATCTTCAGATCCAGCGATCAACCGAGTTGATCACCTTGCCGCTGTCCGACGGCTACCGGGTGCTTGCCCTCGTCGTCGGCCCGACCTTGCTGGCGATCATCGCGCTGCTGCGCCTGCTCGAGACGACGACACTGCGCGGCTTGGCGTTGGCCGTCGGCGTCGTCGGCGTGATAGCCGGCGCCCTATGGCTGTCGCAGCCGCTGCTGATCGCGATCGGCAACGGCAGCCTCGTCCTGTTTTTTGTCGTCCTGGTCGCCGCCTGCGTGGTGATCGGGGTGCCGATCGCCTTCACCTTTGGCATCGCGACCTTTTCCTACCTGGCACTGACCACCAACCTGCCATTGTCGATTGTCGTCAACCGGATCGACGACGGCATCTCGAACCTGCTGCTGCTCGCGGTGCCGATGTTCGTCTTTCTCGGCCTGCTGATGGAGATGACCGGAATTGCCCGGGTCATGGTCAATTTCCTCGCGGCGCTGATCGGACACGTCAAAGGCGGTCTCAGCTACGTCCTGCTCGGCGCGATGTATCTGGTCTCGGGCATCTCCGGGTCTAAGGCGGCCGACATGGCGGCAGTGGCGCCAATCCTGTTCCCGGAGATGCGCCGGCGCGGCGCGCATCCGGGCGAGCTCGCCTCGTTGCTCGCCACGTCGAGCGCGATGTCGGAGACGATCCCGCCGAGCCTGGTGCTGATCACGATCGGCTCGGTCACCAACATCTCGATCGCGGCATTGTTTACCGGCGGATTGATGCCGGCCGCGGTGGCGGCGTTGGCGCTGGTCGTCGTCGCCTGGTTCCGATCGCGCCGCGCCGACACCGGCGGCGGCACAAGGCCACCGGCGGCCCAGATCGTTCGCGCTTTCGCGATCGCGGTGCCGGGGCTGACCCTGCCTTTTGTGATCCGGTTTGCCGTGATCGAGGGGATTGCGACGGCGACCGAGGTTTCGACGGTCGGCGTAGTGTATACCGCGCTTCTGGGGCTTCTCGTCTACCGGCAGTTCGACTGGCGCCGGCTCTACCCGATCCTCGTCGACACCTTGTCGCTGACCGGTGCGGTCATGATGATCATCGGCACGGCGACGGCGATGGCCTGGGCATTGACCCAATCCGGCTTTTCGCAATGGCTGGTCAGCGTCATGGCGGGCGTGCCGGGGGGGACCGCCGGGTTCCTCGCGATCACCATCGTCGCCTTTATCATCTTGGGCAGCGTGCTCGAAGGCCTGCCGGCAATCGTGCTGTTCGGGCCGCTGTTGTTCCCGGTTGCGAAGGCGATGGGGGTGCACGAAGTGCACTACGCAATGATCGTGATCCTGGCGATGGGGATCGGCCTGTTCGCCCCGCCGTTTGGGGTCGGCTTTTACGGCGCGTGCGCCATCGGCCGCATTTCGCCGGACGACGCGCTGTGGCGGATCTGGCCGTATATCGGCGCGCTGGTGGTCGCCCTGATCATCGTCGCTGCGATCCCCTGGTTGTCGATCGGCTTCCTGCGTTAAACTGCGGCGCCGTATCGAGAAGGCACGACATGCGTTTCGGTCTATGGAATTCACGACACTTGGCCGGACCGGGCTCAAGGTAAGCGTCGCCGGGCTCGGCTGCGGCGGGTTCAGCCGGCTCGGGCTCGGCACCGGCAAGAGCGAGGCCGAGGCTGTCAGCTTGGTGCACGAGGCGTTTTCGCTCGGCATCAATCTGTTCGACACCGCCGCCGTCTACGGCACCGAGGCGGTGCTGGGCAAGGCGCTGAAAGTATTGCCGCGCGACCAGGTCGTGATCACGACCAAGGCCTGGACGCCGCGCGGCAGCATGCGTTCCGCCGCCGACCGTATCCGGGCGAGCCTCGACAATTCGCTCAAAGAGCTCGCCACCGATTACATCGACGTCTTTCAGCTGCACGGCGTCGCCCCCGAAGCCTACGACCACGCGCGCGAAGCGATCGCCCCGGTCCTGCTCGGTGAGCAGGCGAAAGGAAAAATCCGCTTTCTTGGCGTGACCGAGACCGGCTCGTCGGATCCCGAGCACGAGATGGTGCAGCGTGCGGTCGAGGACGGCGTGTGGGACGTCGTCATGGTCGCATTCCACATGATGCACCAGAACGCCCAAAGCCTGGTGTTTCCGCGTTCGCTCGCCAATCGCGTCGGAACCCTGATCATGTTTGCGGTGCGCAACATCTTTTCAAAACCGCAGCGGCTGAAGGCCGAGCTGCGGCAGCTGGCGGCCGAAGGCAAGGTCTCGCGCTGGATGGGCCACGCGCCAAACCCGCTCGGTTTCCTGCTTCATGTGGAGGACGGCGGCGCCCTGACCATCCCCGAGGCGGCTTATCGCTACGTCCGGCACCAGCCCGGTGTCGACGTCGTGCTGTTCGGCACCGGCGACCGCGAGCATCTGCGCACCAACATTGCGTCGATCCTGAAGCCGGCCTTGCCCGAAATCGACCGGCGGATGCTCGCGAAATTCTTTGGCCATCTCGCCGGCGTCGGCCTCGACCCGCCCACCTACATGCCCGGCCTCAGCCTGCACTGACCTGGTGATCCTCACTGGTGCACGCCAGCCTGGCACTGGCAGCGTCGGGCGATGGGACCGGATGGCGAAACCCGCTCTTCGATGAGGCAAGACCCGTGCCACGCGTCCTGACCGCCCGCTTCATGCACGAAACCAACACCTTCAGCCGCGTCAAGACCGACATGCCGCTGATCCGCCGCCGCGACTTTCATCTCGAAAACGAGATCCCGCAGGCGTTTTGCGACACCCGTTCGGCGCTGGGCGCGACTTTCGAGGCGGCCGACAAATACGGCTGGAGCCTCATTCATCCGATCTCGGCCAACCCCAACCCGTCCGGCATCGTCACCGACGAGGCGTTCGAGCAGATATCGGGCATGATCCTCGACGCGGTCGCCACGAAGGGCCCGATCGACGGCGCCCTGCTGCATCTGCACGGCGCGATGGTCGCCGAAAGCCACGAGGACGCCGAGGGCGAATTGCTGGCGCGGCTGCGGGTGAAGCTCGGCTCGCCGGTGCCGGTGGTCGTCACCCTCGACCTGCACGCCAACGTCACCCAAAAGATGGCCGAGAACGCCAGTGCGCTGATCGCCTTTCGCACCTACCCGCATGTCGACATGTACGAGCGCGCCTGGCAGGGTGCGATACTGCTCGAACGCGCGATGAAGGGCGAGATCCGGCCGGTGACGGTGATCGCCCGCCGGCCGATGATCTACGGGCTCGACCGCGGCCGCCACAAGACCCCGCCGATGGCGGAACTCCTCGCCCGCGCCGACCGGATCGAACAGCGCGGCGAAGCCTTGGCGGTCAGCATCTGCGCCGGGTTCAGCCGTGCCGACATCCGCGATGTCGGCCCCTCGGTGACGGTCACGACCGACGGCCTCGGCCAGCATGGGCAGGAAATTGCCGAGAGCTTTATGGACTACGCCTGGGAAACCCGCGATTTCAGCAGCTTCACGTTGCTGTCGGTCGCCGAGGCGGTGGCGCTGGCAAAACGGGGCGAGGCTGGCGGCAAGCCGCTCGTCGTCGCCGACTACACCGACAACCCGGGCGGCGGCGGGTATGGCGACGCGACCGCGTTTCTAAAGGGGCTCGTCGAGGGCGGCGTCGACGGTGTCGCGTTTCACGCGATCTGCGACCCCGAGGCGGTGCAGGCGGGGATGCGCGCCGGGGTCGGCGCCAGGACCGCACTCACTCTCGGCGGCAAGACCGACCCGGCAATGGGCGGCGCAGCCTTGACTTTGGACGGCGAAATCGTCTGCCTGACCAATGGCAAGTTTGTCGCCTACGGCCCGATGGGTGGCGGGGTCGAGCGCAATTACGGCCCGTCGATGGTGTTCCGCGTCGGCGGCGTCGACATTGTCGTCATCACCAACAACGGCCAGGCGACCGATCTCGGCCAGTTCACCTCGCTCGGCATCGACCCGACCCGCTATATGACTGTGGCGGTCAAGTCGATGCAGCATTTCCGCGCCGCGTTCGAGCCGATCGCCCGCGAAATCGTGCTGGTCGACACCGGCGCCCTGTGTTCCGAGATCTACACTCCCGAACTCTTCACCAAGGTCCGCCGCCCGGTCTGGCCGCTCGACCCGATCCTCGACCTGGGCGGCGGGTAAACCACTTCGCCCGCAGCCGGAACAGGCCGGCGGCCGGCGCGGTTTCCCGGTTGTCAAACAGCGCGCCTGCGCCCGCTCGAGAATTGAGCGGAGAAGCGGCAGCCATGGAAGGGCGAAATTGAGTCACCGCGAACAAGCTGCCCGCGAAGCCGGCGCCGACCCCACTTCGCCCGATCGCGCCTGCCCGTTTGCGGATCAACCGCCGGCCGGCTCGGCGCCCGCTTCGCGCGGTTGGCGAGAGATCGTGGTTGCGGTCGTCGGCGGTGTCTCGGCCGACCGCATTTTTCTGATTGCCGCCGGCGTCACATTTTACGCGATCCTTGCCCTGTTCCCCGGCATCGGGGCGATCGTTTCGGTATACGGACTGTTCGCCGATCCCAGCGCCATCGCCGGCCATCTCGACACGTTTTCGGGCTTTGCGCCCGGCGGCGCCGTCGACGTGCTTCGAGATCAGCTGACCCGCCTCGCACATCAAAACGGAGCCGCGCTCGGTCTCGGTTTCGCGGTCAGCCTCGTGATTGCGTTGTGGAGTTCCAACGCCGGTATTTCGGGGCTCTTCGACGCGCTGAACATGGTCTACGAAGAGAAGGACCCGCGCGGCCTGTTGAAATTCTATGCCAGGACACTGGCGTTCACGGTCGGGGCGGTCGTTCTCGCGCTGCTCTCGATTGCCGTACTGGTGGCGTTGCCGCTCGTCCTCGACCATATCCCGAACGCAGGTGCTACGGCCGTGCTGCTGAAGATAGTCAGATGGCCAATCCTGTTTCTTCTCGCCGCGTTGGGACTTTCGGTCATCTACCGATATGGGCCCTATCGTAGTGCGCCCCAGTGGCGCTGGATAATCTGGAGCAGCGTCTTTGCAACCATCGTTTGGCTTGCCGCCTCCGCCCTGTTCTCGTGGTACGTCGCAAGTTTTGGCAGCTACAACAAGACCTACGGCTCGCTTGGCGCGATCTTCGGCTTTATGACCTGGGTGTGGGTTTCGACGGTGGTCGTCCTGGTCGGCGCCAAGCTCAACGCGGAGCTGGAACGTCGCACCGCGCCCGACCGTGCCGGCGGGCCGCGCGAAACTCGCCCCGCGAACCACACGAACCCGCTCGGCTCTCCACGCGTGTAAAGAGATATCGTGTAGAAGAGATATAATGTTACGGCGATGGCCTCCGCCAAAAGGGTGGCAGCCAGGTCGTGGTCGGGGTCCACCTGGAGGGACAAGTCGATGAGCGCCGTAAGCGAAGACGTAAAGATCATGACGGTCGCCAGCTGCTCGTTTGTCAGCGACGAGCATCGTTCGCACGTTGTCGTCTCCGGGTCCTATGGCGGCCGGTACAACGCCTTCAACGCCGCCAAGCGGGGCGTGCGTGGGGTGGTCATGAACGACGCCGGCGTCGGCAAGGACAACGCCGGCATCTGCGGGCTCGACTATCTTGACCAGATCGAGCTGGCGGCGGCGACCGCGGATGCGCAGACCTGCCACATCGGCGACGGCGACCACATGCTCGAGCACGGCGTCGTCAGCCACGTCAATCGCGCCGCCGCCGCCCTCGGCTGCGCGCCGGGCCAGAGCGTGCGCAGTTGCGCCGAGCTGATGCGCGCGGCAATTGCGCCATCGGCCGTGCCGCCGAGCATCACCGACGGCTTTCGCTTTGTCATGCGCGACGTTCCCGGCGAGCCGCGGCTGATCTGCGCCGATTCAGTCGGCATGCTGCAACCCGAGGACGCCGGTCAGATTGCCGTCACCGCGTCGCATGGCGCGCTCTCCGGAGGTCGGCCGGACAACGCCATCCCGCCCGGCATCTACGCCGTGTTCTTCAGCGACGCCGGCGGCGGGATGGACGGGGCCGGCATCGCGCGGCTGGCTGATCTCGACCAAAAAGGGATCGCCGCGGGCACGACCTCTGCGGACAGCGCCCCAATCGGCGATTCACGCGCGCTCTACCGCGACGGGATCCTGTCGCACGTCAACCGAGCCGCTGCCCAGTTCGGCGGCCGGGTCGGCATGCCGCTAAAGGAATTTGTCGACCTGCTGATCGCGGCATCAAAACAACAGCAACCCACGGCACCGACCCGTTAGTGGAGCAATTCTGACAGATCACACCCAAAAATCTTTGCCACACCGGCGCACGGGTCCGGCCTGCGGCCGGCTCGAGGACAGGCTCCGGCCGGTGCCCATGGCGCCATGGATCCCGGCCTTCGAGATTGTGAAGAAATCCCGTCCCGCAGCTCGGTCATTCCGGGATGTCCCGAAGGGACCGGCCCGGAACCCATGAAACCGGCGGTTCGCCTTTATGTTCGTGAGCGGTGTTCATGGGTTCCGGGTTCGCGGGACGATGCCCGCGCCCCGGAATGACGCGCTTCAGGATTGTTTCACACGCTCCTTCGCCGGGAAGGGCGACCGGATGACGTCGTGGGGCACAAACGTCGGGTGCGCGCCACCAGGTCGGCCGGTGTTTGCCGGAGCCGGATCGCCGGCCGGCAGGTCGAGCCGATGGCGGCGCCGCGTTGGGACGCGGTCTGCGCGACGCAGGCGTCCTATTTCGCGTAACAAGGTTGACGGTTTGCGCGCGTCCGGATAATCGTCGTGCCGCGATCATGAACAGGTTGGCCCGCAATCCGAGGCCAGCCGAAGAACGAAGTGGAGGAAGCGGACCATGCGGACGTCCTTGCGACGAGCGGTTGCGGTCGTGTTCACGTCATTGTTGCTGAGCCCGGCGGCATTGGCCGGGGACGGGTTTACCGCCTGGGGGCCGGTGTACGACATCACCCATTTCGACGTCCTCCCGGTTACCTCGCCGTTCGACTCCGAGCAGATTGCCTACGCGGCGCTGTTCAAATATCGCGACGCCAGCAAATCAGATCCGGGATTTGAGAGCTTCCGGGTGGTCAATTGGCTGTTGGCTTCGAACCATTCGCAAATCATCGACGTCTGGCGCAGCCTCGACGCGTTCGAGCACCACCTGGCTCAAATGCACAGCGTCGATTTCCGGTTTGCGGTGCAGGTCCAGCCGCCGCCGGCCCCTCCCCTCTTCAACTGCTGTATCGGCAGCCCGATCGACGACCGCCAATACAGTCTGGTGAAGTCGTTCAACACGCCGTGGACAAGCAACGCGTTGCCCTCAGGCGTCGGGCTAAAAGACAGTGCACTGTTTGTCGTGACCTATGTCGATTTTCTGACGGACGGCGACCCCGGCAAAGGCCAGGACGAGCTGGTCCGCTATGGATCCGACACCGGCAAGGCATCCGGCCAGCTGAGTTTTACAGTCCTGCAACAGCTCGATCGGCCCAACCGCTTTGCCACCCTGGAGGTCTGGGCTTTGGTAACCGACTACAACGCGTGGCAGAACGACCCGAAGACTGTGAAATTCGTCGCCAAGGTCATGCCCCTGCTCGGCTCGCCGCTTGATCACCGGTTGAACATCCTGTGCGGCGAGACCTACGTCGACGGGACGGGCTGCACGCCGCCCCCTTGAGACACAACGGGGCCTAACGCGCCCGGCGACCAGCGCCTAACCCTCGATGTCGAGGCCGAGATCGAGGATTGGGGCGCTGTGGGTGATCCAGCCCGACGAGATCAGATCGACACCGGTGGCGGCGACGGCGGCGACGGTTTCGGGGCTGATCCGGCCCGACGCCTCGGTCACGGCGCGGCCGTCGACCATCGCCACCGCGCGGCGCAGGGTCTCCGGGCTCATATTGTCGAGCAACACCGCGTCGACGCCGACCTCCAGCGCCTCGGCAAGCTGGTCCAAGGTGTCGACTTCGAGCTCGATCTTGACGAGGTGCCCGGCATGGGCGCGGGCGCGTTCGAGCGCCGGCTTGACCCCACCCGCCATTGCCAGATGGTTGTCCTTGATCAGCATGGCGTCGTCGAGGCCGAAGCGATGGTTGGCGCCGCCGCCGAGCCGAACCGCTTCCTTCTCGAGGGTGCGCAACCCGGGCGTCGTCTTGCGGGTACAGACGATCTTGGCCTTGGTGCCGGCGATCGCGTCCGCCAAGGCGCGCGTCGCCGTGGCGACCCCGGACATCCGGCTTAAGAGGTTGAGAGCGGTGCGCTCGGCGGCGAGCACGCTGCGCGCCCGGCCTACGATGCGGGCGACCCTGTCGCCGCGGGCGACCCGGGCGCCATCCGCGCGCACGCGCTCGATCCGCAATGCCGGCTCGACCAGCTCAAAGGCGAGCAACGCCGCCTCGAGCCCGGCGACGACCCCCGGCTGGCGCACCACGATCACCGCCTCGACCTGTGCGTCCGCCGGCACGATCGCGTCGCTCGTGATGTCGCCGGCGCGGCCCAGATCTTCGAGCAATGCCGCCCGCACGATCGGCTCGATGATCAGCCGCAGCACCATTCCCAACCTCCTCGTCGATGCGCCACCAGCCCCTCACCCCAACCCTCTCCCCGCAAGCGGGGCGAGGGAGCGACGGGCGTCAGCCGAAGGCCAGCATGCGCTCGACCGCCTGGCGCGCGCGCGGGGCGATTGCCGGGTCGACCGTGACCTCATGGGTCATGGTTTCGAGCGCCCGGCGGATCTTGGGCAAGGTGATGCGCTTCATATGCGGACACAAATTGCACGGGCGCACAAAATCGAGATCGGGATATTGCAGGGCGACGTTGTCGCTCATCGAGCATTCGGTCAGCAGCACGACCCGCGCCGGCCGCTCCTTGCCGACATAGTCCGCCATCGCCGCGGTCGAGCCGGTGAAGTCGCATTCGGCGACGACCTCAGGCGGGCATTCAGGGTGGGCCAGCACGACGACCCCGGGATGGCTTTGGCGCACACTGCGGACATCCTCGGCGGTAAAGCGCTCATGGACCTCGCAATGTCCTTTCCAGGCGATGATCTCGACCTTGGTCTGGGCCGCGGTGTTGCGCGCAAGATATTCGTCGGGGAGCATCAGGACGCGCGGGACGCCGAGCCCCTCGATGATCTTCTTGGCATTGCCCGAGGTGCAGCAGATGTCGGATTCCGCCTTCACCGCAGCCGATGTGTTGACATAGGTCACGATCGGCACGCCCGGATGGCGCTCGCGCATCAGCCGGATGTCGGCCGCGGTGATCGACGCGGCGAGCGAGCAGCCGGCCTTGAGATCGGGGATCAGCACCGTCTTTTCCGGGTTCAGCAGCTTGGCGGTTTCAGCCATGAAATGAACCCCGGCGAGCACGATCACATCGGCATCGGTGCGCGCCGCCTCACGCGCCAGCGCCAGGCTGTCGCCGACGATGTCGGCAACCGTATGGAAGATCTCAGGCGTCTGGTAATTGTGCGCCAGCACGACGGCGTTGCGCTCGCGTTTCAGCTTGAGGATCGCGGCGACGTCGCCGGCCAGCAGCGGCCATTCGAAGGGCGGGATGAACCGCTCCACACGCGCGTAGATTTCGGGCAGCGGCATCGCGGGCGCGGGGCTTGCAGAGGCGGTCTCTAGCACGTTGTTCTCCTTATGCTCATAATGAGCATTTAATAGTTCCGGAAAAGCCGGGCGAAACTGCCCGGCTACCGCTTATGCTGGATATGAGGATAAGCCTCGTAACCGAACTGTCAAGATCCCCATCGTCGAATTCAGACGCGCGCCGGCGGCGGCTGAAAGCTCGTGCGCCCGGTCGCGAAACTTGAACCGGTCAGTTGTTGATCCACTGGCGCATGAAGCGGGCATGGCAATCACGCTCGCCCGGCATCTTGACCCAGCCGGCGAGCAGCCGCGGCGTCGCCAGCAGCAGCCGGTCGCGCAAATGCGTCGAATTGTGCGCGTATTCCTCGAAAGTCGAGATCGTGATCTTCTGGTTGTGCGGGTCGTCCTGAAAGCGGCAGGCGCACAATGCGACCGTCTCCTGATAGGCCCGGCGGTCGGCACCGGTCTTCAGATAGGCGTTGGCGACGGCGGTGGCCCGCGGATAGTCCAACGCCATGATCGCCTCGTCGAGCTCGCCGAGCAGTGCCTGCGGCGTGCGGCCGGCATCATCGAACGCTGCGCACTCCTCGTCGATCACCGAGTTGTAAAGCTTGTTCTCGTGCGCCACGTCGTTGATGAAACTTGCCATCAGATAGAGGATGCGGGGCTGATACGGGTTGTCGCGACTACGCATCCAGTTGTTTGCGACATTGCAATAGTCGAACGGGTGCTGGCCGTTGGTGAACTGCCGGGCCACCGTCGTGCGCAGGATCAATTCAGCGGCGCCGAGCTGGATCGCGTCACCAAGGCTGCGGATCGACTTGCCGTTCTTCAGATGGCTGGTCAGCATATCCCAGACCGCGTCGCTCTGGGCGGTCATCAGCTTCGCGACAAGCTCTTCGACCTCGGCCACGGTCAAGGGCGTCTTGTTCGCCTGCACCAGGCTCTTGCCGCCGTCGGGAAATTCGGCCGCCAGCCGCACGCAGACCGAGTCATAGAGCGAGTAGTAAAGCGGCCCGACCGCCATGTCCGGCACGCCCATGTAATAGACGCCGTGGGCCTGCTCCCAGCCGATGATTTCGGCGAGGTCGGTGATCGCGCGCGCCCGGATCGCCTTGTGCCCGGTGTTGCGCGCCTTGCGCCCGACGACGGTATCCTGCAGATCGATCAGGCCGAGGAATTCGAGCTGGTCGCGCAGCAGCGGGCGAAACTGCTCGTCCTCGGCCATCCCGAGGAACAACCCGTAAGACCGTCGCGAGTCGCCGCTGACCGTGGCGATCATATGCGAATGCAGCCGCTCTTCGACCGTCCCCTCTTCATGGATGGGCTCGTGGTCGTCCTGCCATACGACCGGGCCGTAATCCGGCGGCGGCACGTTCATGCCTTTCATCGTCGCGTAGCGGCCGGGATACTTGCCCTGCAGCTGGTTCCAGATGTCGAGCCCGGCCGGGATGTACCACACACTCTGCAACAGCGGCAGCAGCCGATATTTCTCGGGCAGATACGACATCAGACAGGCCGAAGCGCGCAGGCCGAGGATCGTGTGGTCGTTGTTGATCAACGAGACCTGGCCGTCCTTGATGTTGATGTGGCTCGGCACCTGAACAAATGGCGCCTCGGCCGCCGTGACCACACTAAGCGCGTCGCCGACAGAGCGCCCCTCCTTCGCCACCATTTGGAAGAACAGATCAGCAGTGCGCGGCTGATCGCGCTCGAGGATGGCGTCGGTCAGTTTGCCAAAGTATTCGTCCTGGCTGATCTCGGCTCGGCTCCGTAGCATCACGGCACTCCGTTGTTATCGGCGGTAACGGATTCAACTTGACAGTGTACGGCTCGGATCGCATCTCGCAAACCACCGATGCGGTATTGGTGCTATGCCGCGAACGGGTCGGTGGCGAGACGGCGACATGCTGCCGCCGCCAGGCGGCATCGGCAAAAGGCTCGCTGTTGGTCCGGCCCGGACAAATGGTTCCCATTTTCCCTTCTCGTCGCCCCCGCGAAGGCGAGGGTCCAGGAAACAGTGGGTATGGTCGAGGCTGCCCCCTGTTCAGGCCAGGGGCAAGCTCTGGATGCCCGCTTTCGCGGGCACGACGGAATAGGAGCGGGTACCAAATGTCAAAATGGTACCACCAGCACTGACGCGGGGAGTGGACGGATCGACATGCCGACGCCGCAGATATAGCGGGCTGGCGACGTGAGAAACGGGATCACGCAAGAGGGGCTCAAATCTGCGGGGCCCGCGGCCTCGCTATGCGCTCCCGGTCGGGGCTGGGTTCGTACATCGGCACCATGATCAGCCCGATCATGAGGGCCATCAGCGCATCTGTGATTTCTGCCGATCGACCGGGGATGTACATCTCGGCGACGCTGGTGACGAGCAACAGCGAAGCGGTGAGCAGTGTTGCCGGCCAGAGGCGGAGCCCCGCCTCGGTCGCGAGCCAAATCAGGCTCCCGTAGAGGAAGAACTTTTCCAGGAACGACATCGTGTTGACCTCGAGCGACCCATCGAGGAAGCTTCTGAACGGCAACCAGCCGAAGGCCCGTGCCGTTGCCTGGAATTCGAAGGGCTCCAGTCGCTCGGCGACGATCGCTGCGGAAAGCACCGCAGCAGCGAGGAGGATCGCGGCGCGGCGGCGGCGGCCGGCGACGAGCCAGAATGCGACGGCGAGCCCCGCCCCGATGATTTCGGGCAGCGACAAGACCAGGCCCTCGATCAGGATCTTGCTCACGAATACGCAAGCGACGAAGAACGGCACCAACCCCCGAGATCGTCGATACCCGGTTATCGCCCCGATCAGGCAACACGTGGTCAGCCACAGGGCAAGATAACGCAAGACCTGGTAAGGAGACGCATGCGGAGCGAGAATAATCGACCGCAGACTGAGCCAGTATTTGTGAAGATCGATCGTCGGGACATACGGGAAAAGATGATATCCGAGCATGGCGGTCAGCAGCAGGATCGGAATCGGATGGAACTTGATCTTGCTCATCGGCCGATAGCGGGGTACGGCGCCGAAGAGGAGCGCCGCAATCGCGCCGAGCGTCGCGCCGAAGGTATTGAGGTAGACGTCCGACATGTTGGTGACCCGGCCGGGATCGTAGAATTGCGCCAGTTCGACTGCGGTACTCAGCAGCAAACCGGCCAGGCTCATCATGCCGAGCCGCACGCCCCAGCCGCTGCTCATCGTCAGCGCGCCGAGGAAGCCGAGCGGCACATACAGCAGGATGTTGGCGACGAGATCGCCGAAACTCGACGGCGGATCGGCCCAACTGTCGAGTAGCGTCGCTACCGGTCCGACCCCGCTGGCCGGCACATGGAACTGATAGGGATAAAGCGAGCCGTGCAGGATGACCCCGATCACGGCTATTGTCCCCAGCAGAAATTTTCGAGGATGCATTGATCGCTTCTTCGCCACGGCAGTCGAAATCTGTCCAATTGCGGAGCGCCGCAGCGCCCCAGGCCCAATAAGAGGGATGCTGGAGCGCAAAATCACCGGCGCTCTGAATTTGCTCGATCGAAAACACCAGCCTCGCGGGATCGACCCGTAGACTTCGAGCGTTTCGAGCCTAAGGACAACGCCTCTGCCGGCCTCCGTCACGGCCCGCGGAAGGGTCCGACGATCGGCTGCGCCTCGGCATCGCCGCGGGCGAGCGGCGCCAACCCATAGAAATCCTCGATCGTCCGCAAGACGGAAAAGTGGTCGACATGCGCGTCGTAGCTGCCCGGCACGACTCCCTGCCCCGCCATCACCGTCGGTATCAGGTTGATATAGCGCTTGGCGACCCGCGCACCCGTGGCATCGGTGACCGGAGTATAATCGTCCTCGTCTTCGTCCCAGGTGATGATCAGCAGGCTGTTGTGCGTCATCGCCCAGCGACGGTAGGGCTCGATGTGGACGCGCAGCCAGGCGTCCATCGTCAGGCCGTAATCGGTTCCGGGCGGGGCGGCCGATGATTCGTGCGCGTCGTTGATCTGGTTGGGCACCACGATAGCCACCGTCGGCAGGCGGGCGAAACCGGCATCGTCGGTGGGAAAGGCAGTGAACGGGAGATTGACCGAGGAAGGCAGCTGGTTGCGGCCGATGGCGCCGTCGCTCGCAGCCTGCCAGTTGACCCACGGGTTGTGTTTGCGCTGATAGTCGACGCCGCTTCCCGCGGGGCCGGTATGCGAGATGCCGGTGAAGCCGGGATAAGGCAGATCCTCAGAATAGCCGGCGAAGCTATGGCCTGCGCGGACCAGCGCCGCCCCGAGATTGGGCGCGTCGAGAGGGGTGTTGGGTGGCGGGTCGTCGGTGCCGACCTGGGTATGACCGCCGACGATCCGGTTGGAGCCGTCCGGATTGCGGTTTGCCTCCGACCCCGTACCTTGCGCGCCGCCCGAGAACAGCGCCAGGTAATTGGGCTGCGAGGGGTGGTCGACGGCGTGCGAATTGGTGAAGTTCGCATTCTCGCGCAGCAGACCGGTCAGATACGTCAGCTTCGGGACGAGATTGCGCGACGAGAGATTTTCTTCGATGACGATGACCACATGGTCCGGCGTCCATACAGCGGCGATGGCCGGCCATGCGGCCACGAGGACGACCACGCCCAGCCCGGGGGCGACGGCGCGCCATGCTTGCCGACAACGTTCCATCAGGCAAAGTTCCATCGCGCTTCCTTAATCCGCGCCCAAGCTTTCGAAACGCCGAGCCGCCGGCTTCGCGCTCTCCAATCCGCTCGATCTCATCGAGGCTCACCTGGTCGCGCCGCGGGTCATAGCGCTGTCTCGGTTCGCGTTCGCCGCGGCCGGTTCGAGGGTGCCGCCGATCAGATAAGGTGTGATCCCAGTTGACGGAAGCTGTGATTGCCGAGTTTGTGCGCCCTGGGGCTGCCGGTCGTGCTGGCTCGGACCGTACGGCGGCCCGGCATCGGCGCGTTCAGCATCCTGCGTAACGTCTGCGCCGGCGCCCGTGGTTGGGACTCCTGCTATGGTGCGATGTTGCAAGCGGGCAGAAGGTGGAGAAGCGGTCATGTACCTCGGCACTCAGATCAGGCCGCGGGACGATGCTGATTACAGGGTCTGGGCGCAGCTCGGGGTCACCCATGTCTGCGTCGATCCAGCCGGCAACCCGCATGATTGGAGCCTTGACGATCTAAATCGGCATCGCGAGCACGTCGAGTTGTTTGGCCTTTCGCTCGACATGGTGCAATTGCCGATGTCGTCGGCGCCGATAGACAAGCAGCAGAGCCCGCACATCCTGTTGGGGAAGGAGCCCGAGCGGCAGCGCGAGATCGACAGCATCTGCGCCTTGATCGAGCGGCTCGCCGTGGCTGGCATCCCGGCCGCCAAATACAATCTGACCCTGATCGGCATCCCGCGCACCAAGCGCGAGCCGGGGCGGGGCGGCTCGCGCAATGCCGCCTTTCGCTGGAACAGCACCGATCAGGCCGCACCGCCGACAGCCGCCGGAATCGTCCGCGAGGACGAGTACTGGGCGCGGATCGAGCATTTCCTCGCCGCGGTCGTCCCGGCGGCGACCGCAGCCAAGGTGCGCCTCGCCTGTCATCCGCAAGACCCCTACACGCCGCCCGGCTATCGCGGCGTCACCAGCGTGCTCGGCACGGTCGACGGGCTGAAGCGGTTTGTGTCGATGCACGAAAGCCCCTATCACGGCCTCAATTTCTGCCAGGGCACGGTTGCCGAGATGCTCGACGACCCGGCGCGCGAGATCTTCGACGTGATCCGCTGGTTCGGCGAACGCGGCAAGCTGTTCAACGTTCATTTCCGCAACATCAAGGGCCGCCGGCTCGACTTCATGGAGGCGTTTCCCGATGAGGGCGACATCGACATGGCGCGCGCGATCGCCGCCTATCGCGAGGTCGGCTACCCATACATGCTGATGCCGGACCACGTGCCGCAGATTGACGGCCGCGACCCCTCGGGCGTCGCCTTCGCCTATTGCTACGGCTACATCCGGGCCCTGCTCGACGCGTTGGCGCCGCGCCCGGCGAATCCGAGCCGCTGACGGTTGCCGTTGCGTGCTTGACGGCGGAATGGGGCGTGTGCGCTGATCGCCGCCGTCCCACTCGCATCGGAGGAAACCATGGCGTCAACGGCAACGGCAATGCCCGCGCGGATGTCGGCCGACGAATGGCAGACGCGGCTCGACCTTGCCGCCTGCTACCGGCTTGTGGACCTGTTCGGATGGTCGGACCTGATCAACACCCGCATCACCGCGCGCGTGCCGGACCGGGCCGACCATTTCCTGATCAACCCCTACGGTCTGCTGTACGACGAAGTGACCGCGTCGTCGCTGGTCAAGATCGACGCCGAGGGCAACAAGGTCGAGCCCTCGGACCCCGAGGTCAACAGTGGCGGCTTCGCAATTCCTGGCGCGGTGCACCGAGCCCGGCCTGAGATCGCTTGCGTGCTTCACACGCACTCGGTCGCCGGCTGCGCGGTGTCGATGCAAAAGGACGGTCTGCTCCCGCTCAACCAGCACGCGCTGCAGGTGATCGGTGACGTCGCCTATCACGACTACGAGGGCTCCGCGCGAAGCCCCGAGGAACGCGCGCGTTTCCTCGCCGATCTCGGTGACCGCCACATCATGGTGCTGCGCAATCATGGCCTGTTGGTTGTCGGGACGAGCGTCGCCGCGGCCTTTGTCGCAACGTATCGCATGGAGCGGGCTTGTGCGATGCAGCTCGCCTTCCAGCAATCGGGCGCCGAGTTCCATCCGATCGGCGCCGAGGTCGTCAGCGCCGCCAGGAATCGCCGCATCGGCGACCGCAATGACCCGGCCAAGTTCGAATGGCCGGCGCTGCTGCGCAAGCTCGATCGCATTGACCCGTCGTACAAGCAATAAACCGGAAGCGACGCGCTCCGCCATAGTGCGACACTGCCGGCGTCTGCCCCACCGTGGACCGGCGCGCATCGCGATTAGAACCCGAGGGGCTTGCCGGGGTTCATGATGCCTTGCGGGCCGGGCGCGTGTTTGACCCGGCGCATCAGCTCGATCTCGACCACACCCAAAAATCTTTGCCGGGAAGGCGACCGGAGGACGCCGCGGGTGACAGGCGTCGGGTGCGCCGCACTAGCTCCCCTCGCCGAGCACCGTAAAGCCCTGCTTTTGAAAAGCGGGCTGAGCGGCTGGCAATTCGAGAAAGGCGAGAAATTTCGCGGCGTTGGGGTTCTTGCTCACGGCGGTCAGCGCCACCGGATAGATGATCGGCGGGTGGGTGTTCTCGGGAAACACCCCGGCGATTTCGACCTTCGGGTCGGAGGCGGCGTCGGTCGCATAGACGATGCCGAGCGGGGTCTCCTCGCGGTCGACGTAGAGTAATGCGGCCCGGACATTCTCGGCGCCGGCGACATGCGGTGCCACGCTCTGCCAGATCCCGAGCTTTGCGAGCGCGGCCTTGCCGTATTTGCCGGCCGGCACGCTGTCGGGATCGGCCATCGCCAGCCGCCCGCCCTTGAGCATCCCGGCGAGATCGAGGCCGGGCTTGATGTCGATCTTGACCCCGCTGCCGGCGGGCGCCACCAGCACCAGCTGGTTGCCGAGCAGATTCTTGCGGGTCGCCGGCTGGATCAGATTGCGCTTTTGCACATAATCCATCCAGGCGAGGTCAGCCGAGACGAAGATGTCGGCCGGGGCGCCGCTCTCGATCTGCTTTGCCAGCTGCGAACTCGCGGCATAGGAGATTTTGACCGGCGCGCCTCCTTGTTGCTCGAAGGCGTGCGCCGCGTCGTCGAGCGCGTTCTTCAGACTGGCGGCGGCGAACACGACGACATCCTGCGCCTGCGCTCCACGAATGGGGCTGAGTGCCAGCAGAAGGACAACGGCCGCCGTGCGAAAGCGCATTATGATCCCAATCAGTTTCTCCGAACGGCGGCTGGGACGAGAACTTGTCTATCTGCCGATTGCGTCGGTCGAGCACGCCGGCATCCGAAGAGGCCCGGCTTGGCGTCACCAATGCGGCTTGCTCGGCGGGCTGACAGGATAGCTGCCGGCATCCTCGACGTCGATGTTGACGATATTCGACACAAATCGGCCGCCTGCCTTGTCGCCTGGCGCGACGATGCGGGCAAAGCCGTCTTTGCCGAGCGACTGGCCGCCTACCGCGTAGGCAACCATGATCTGGCTGCCGCCAAAAAACGGGTCGAACTCACCAGCACCGAACACCGATTGATAGCAATCACTGCCGGTTACGATGACGATTTTGTGCAGGATGTCGTTCTTGACATTCGGGTCCACGACGATGCCGCCAACCGGCCGGTTGTTCAGGAGATCCCATAACAGCGCGCCGGAGAAGGACTGGGTTACCACCGAGCCGGCGGCAAAATAGGTCACGTTCGCCTGTGCGGCCGGCAATTGCTGCAAATTGTTCAGGTAGAAGACCGACGGTTTTGCAACCTCGCCGGTGACGGTGAAAGATGTCGTTACGCCGCCCGAACACGCGGCGTTGGCCGGTGCACTGGCAACACCGATCAACAACAAAACCGCGAACAAGACGCGCACGGTCATTCCGGACCTCCGTCGATGGTGTTTTGCGATCGTTGATGGCGGCCGGCGAGCGGCCGTGATGAACGGCTTCGATATATCTGTAAGGATATATCGATGTCAAATCCGATCGCGATTGGGTGCCGGTTTCCGGTTCAACCTTGGGGATGGCCGCCGTATGTGCCCGGCCGCACCCAAAATTCGCCGCACTGGTATGGTACGTGTCGACTGGGTTGCCGGTCGCGGCGAGCCGGCTTTTGCCAAAAGGGGGGACCGCCGCTGCAGATTCGCTGCAAAACCAGCAAAACCGGGCGGCGGCGAAGCGAAGTTATCCCGGGCGGAGATCGGCTCTTCGGCGGGGGTCGAGCGAGGCGTTGCTCGCACTGACGGCATGACGCGAAATCTGCTCTAACATCTGGAAACCGAGGGAGATCGAGGATGCCGTCGCGCTACACGGCGACCGATGCCGAGGCTTACGAGCGCCTGATGGGGCGCTGGAGCCCGTTGTTGGCGCAGCAGCTGATCGCGTGGGGCGGCCTTGGCGACGGCGAGCGCGTGCTCGATGTCGGCTGCGGCGCCGGCAGCCTGGCACTGGCATTGGCGAGCCGGCCCGAGCCGGCGGCAATCGTCGGCGTCGACATCGCCGCGGCGTATGTCGCCTATGCCGGCAGGCGGTCGGACGACCCGCGCCTCAGTTTTGTCGGCGGCGACGCGGTGGCGCTCGATCTGCCCGACGACAGCTTTGATCGCACGTATTCGTTGCTGGCGCTCAATTTCATGTCCGATCCGGGCCGCGCGCTCGCCGGTATGCGGCGGGTGACGCGCACGGGCGGGACAGTCGCCGCCGCGGTTTGGGATTTTCCGGGCGGCCTTGTCTATCAGCGGATTTTCTGGGACACCGCCGCCGCACTCGACCCGGCGGCGGACCGGGCTCGCGCCCGCCACTATTCGAGCCCGTTGACCGGTCCCGGAGAACTCACCGCTGCTTTCGCCGCTGCGGGGCTTGATCGGGTCGAGGGGTGCTCGCTGACAATCCGCATGAAATACCGCGACTTTGCCGATTATTGGGAGCCGATCGAAAACGCCCAAGGCCCGGTCGGCGATTACGTCCATAACCTGACGCCGGATCGGCTCGCTTCTCTCGCTGCGGCGGTGCGGCGGGCCTATCTTGCCGGAAGCCCGGACGGGCCGCGCTCGCTGGCGGCGACTGCCTGGGCCGCGCGCGGCGTCAGCTAGTGCCGGGGGCGATGTCGCCGCCGTTGTCGGTGCCGGCCGCGCAGGCCGCGTCGGCGAGTGCTGCGCTGTGGTCGACGGCGCTCGATCGCGGCGCGACGATCCCGCTGGCGCGCCAATTGGCGACGGCTCTGCGTCAGGCGATTGCCGAAGGCAAGGTCGGCGCGGGGGCGCGCCTGCCATCGACGCGGGGGTTGGCGCTCGAGCTCGGGGTTGCGCGCAGCACCGTCGTCTCGGTGTTCGAGCAGCTGGCGGCCGAAGGCTATATCGCCGCCAAGCCGGGAGCGGGCTATTTCGTCCCGCCGCCGTTCACGGCTGCGCCGCATCCTGTTCACGACGACATCGCGCCGCGGGCCCACCGGCCGCGGGTCCAGCGACCGTTGTCGCGCCAAGGCGAGATCTTGGGTTCGCTGGCGACGCCGGCACCGCCGCTGCCGCGTCCGTTTGAGCTCGGCCGTGCCGAAATCGACGTGCGCCTGGTTGCGACCTGGAAACATTTGGCTTCGCGCGCGTTGTCGGGCCGTTCCCGGCTGTCCTGGAACTATGGCGACCCGCGGGGCGAGCCGGAGCTGCGCCGGGCCATCGCCGAATACCTCGCCGTCGCCCGCGGGCTGCGGTGCGACGCCGAACAGATCGTTCTGACTTCCGGCACTCAGCAGGGACTGAGCCTCGCGATCCGGATTTTGGTCGACCCGGGCGACACCGTTGTCGTCGAAGATCCTTGCTACCGCTCGACAGTGGAGATCCTGGAGGCCGCCGAAGCGCGGATCGTGCCGGTCGCGGTCGATGATCGCGGGCTGAACATCGCCGCCGCCTCGCGCCGCCCGGCCCCGCGGCTGGTTTGCACGACGCCGTCTCGGCAATATCCGCTCGGCATGGCGATGCCGCTCGCCCGGCGCGCCGCGTTGCTCGCCTGGGCCGAGGCGGCCGGCGCATGGCTTATCGAAGACGATTACGAAAGCGAGTTTCAGCCGTCCTCGCGCCAGCTGCCGGCCTTGCAGGGGCTCGATCGCGCGGGGCGGGTGATCTACCTCGGCACGTTCAGCAAGCTGCTGTTTCCGTCATTGCGGCTCGGCTATGCGGTGCTGCCGCCGGGTCTGGTCGATCCGTTCACCGGGGCGCGGCATCTCGCCGATCGGCAAAGCTCGGGGCTGCTGCAGGCGATCATGACCGATTTCATCCTCGGGGGCCATTTTGCCCGCCATCTGAAGCGTATGCGGTCCTTCTACGCGCAACGCCGGGCGTCGTTGGCCGCGCTGTTGGAGCAGCATCTGGGCGGGATATTAAAGCAAGCGGCGAGCGAGGGTGGCGGCATGTACATGACCGCTTGGCTGCCGCCTGATTGGTGCGATCGGGAAGTCGCCGCCGCGCTGGCCGCCGCCGCAGTCGCCGCTGTGCCATTGTCGGCGTTGACCATCGCCAATCCGCGCCCGCCGGGATTGCTGCTGGGGTATACCGGGCACACCGAGACAGCGCTGGCGCGAGCGGTCGAGCGCATGGCAGCGGTGTTCGATCGGCAAATTGGTAGGGCCAATTCCCAGAAACTGGAGCTTCGACCCGACCAATTAGCCGGGTAAGCTTGCCGCGTTTGTTTGTTCCGGAGCCATCGAGAATGCCTGACAGCACCTCTTCGCCCAATTTCGCCCCGACCCCCCGCACCCGCGTTCGCCGCCGTCCCGACCGCGGCCGTTACGATCGCGAGACGGTCTATGCCATCCTCGACGCCGCCTTGCTGTGCCATGTCGGCTATGTCATCGACGGCTTTCCGTACGTCACGCCGACCTTGTTCTGGCGCGAGGGCGAGCGGCTCTACTGGCACGGGTCATCGGCGAGCCGGATGCTGCGCCAGCAAACCGAGGGCATACCGGTATGCGTCACCGTCAGCCACGTCGACGGGCTGGTGGTCGCGCGTTCGGGCTTTCACCATTCGCTCAACTACCGCGCGGTCATGGCGTTTGGCAAAGCGGCGATCGTCGCCGACGACGAGACCAGGACGGCGGCGCTCAACGGCTTTGTCGAGCGCCTCTATCCCGGACGCAACCGCCAAATCCGCCCGATCCTCCCCCAAGAATTGAAAGCCACCACATTGATGAGCATGGTCATCGACGAGGTGTCGGCGAAAGTCCGCACCGGCGGCCCGATCGACGACGAGGGGGATTATGCGCTCGACTGTTGGGCCGGGGTGGTCCCGGTCGAAACACGCATCGGCGCCGCGATCCCGGACGAGCGGTTGAAGCCGGGCATTCCGCTGCTCGAGGGTCTCGGCCACCTGGCCGAGGGCGGTGTGCTGTCCGCGATTCTGGGCGCGCTGGCGCGGCGCGAGGTCGGGTAATGGAGCGCACGCCGCCATTGCTGACGCCCGCCGCCGCGCACGCGGCGCATCGCTTCGAAGATTTCTCTAAGGATTTTGCGGCGTGGGTCATCTTCTACGGCGTGCAGAAACAGCAGCCGACCCATGGGTAGTCTGGCCACGGCATGATGAAATCACCTCACGAAGCCGCCGAGATAAGGCTAGTTCACAGCTCCGACCTGCATGTCGACGACGGGCGGATCGCGGCGGCGCATGACGGCGACGGCGCCGCCGGGCTCGCCGCGGTGTTGGCGACCGCGCGGGAATTGCGGGCCGATCTCGTATTGCTGGCAGGCGACACGTTCGAGGCCAACCACTTGAGCGCGCCGGTGATCGACCGCGTCGGCGGATTGCTCGCCGACGCCGGCGTGCCGATTGTGATCCTGCCCGGCAACCACGACCCGGCTCTGCCGGATTCGGTCTATGTCAAAGGCGGGTATGCGCAAATCCCGAGCCTTGCGATCCTCGGCGTGACCCATGACGAGGCGGTGGCGTTTGCCGCGTTCGACCTCGAAATCTGGGGGCATGCGCATCGCGATTATTTCGACATGCCGCCATTGCGCGGGCCGCGGCCGCGCTCGACCCGCTGGCAGGTTGCGATCGGCCACGGGCATTACGAGCCGCCTGCAACCCGCGCCAATCCGCTGCGCCCGTCCTGGGTCTTTGGCGACGAGGAAATCGCGGCGACAGCGGCCGATTACCTGGCGCTCGGCCATTGGGACCGGCCGATGCGGGTCGGCGACGGGACGCTGCCGGCCTACTACTCGGGCTCGCCCGAACTGGCTCGGACGGTGAACCTGGTGCGCCTGACGGCGGCAGGCGAGGTTGTCGTCACCCGCGAAGCCTTGCGCTGTTAGCGGCTGGTCCTGAAATGATCGATCGAGGAGCCCGCCTGACGAACCACCCCGGCGCAGGGGCGGGGCCCATTTCTGCGATGGGTACCGGCCTTCGCCGGTATGGTCGGTACGATGACAGTCCCGCGAACTTCTCGATCAAGCCGCCAGAGGCTGGTTCGGGTCGAGCTGTAGTCGGTGCGTGTCGGTTAATTTCGCAATGCGGCGATTTCGACGGGGGTGAAGCCGAGTTCGGCAAGCACCTCGTCGGTGTGCTCGCCGAGGGCGGCGGCGAAGGGCTGGGCGGCGGTGCGTGCCGTCGAGAGGCGGAACGGCGGGTTCAGCGCCAGGAACGTGCCGCCGGCGTCGGCGATCTCGGCGAGGGCTTGGCGGTGGGCGAGCTGCGGGTCCGCCATCGCCTCCTTGACGGTGCGGTAGGGCGACGAGGGCACACCATTGCGGTCGAAGATCGCTTGGACCTCGGCGGTGGTCAGCGTCTTCGACCACAGCTCCAGCTCGTCGACAAGGTCGCCCCAATGCCGCCGCCGGTCGGTGTACCGGGCAAACCGCGGGTCGGTCGTCCAGCCGGGGTGGCCGCTCGCGGCGGCGAGGTTCTGAAATGTCCGCTCGCTCGCTATTGCCGGCATGATGTAGCCGTCCTTGGTCGCGATCGGGCCGAAAATCGGCCGGCCGGGCGGGGTCACCGGGAACTGCGCCGCCTGGATTTCGCTCAACGTCAGGCTCAGCATGCTTTCGAGCATCGAGACGTCGATCATCTGGCCCTCGCCGGTCAGCTGGCGCCGGTAGAGTGCGGTCATGATCGCACCAAAGGCATAGGCGCCGGTCAGCACGTCGGCGATGAAGATGCCGCAGTAATCCGGCCGCCGCGCCTCTTCCTGATGGGCGATCTGGGCAAGGTCGTAGCCCGACGAAGCGTGGATCACCGGGGCATAGGCCGGCAACTCGGCCGACGGGCCGGTCTGGCCGTAGCCCGAAATCGCGCAGTAAACGAGGTCGGGCTTGATTTCCGTCATCGCCGGGTAATCGAGGCCAAAGCGGCGCATGACGCCGGGCCGGAAATTCTCGACGACGACGTCGGCGGTGGCGACGAGCCGGCGCGCCGCCTCGACCCCGCGCGGCGATTTGAGGTCGAGCACGACGCTCTTCTTGCCGGCGTTCAATTGTCCGAAGCTGGTGCTGGCGCCGTCGCGCAACGGCGGCCGGGTGCGCATCATGTCGCCCTCGGGGGCTTCGATCTTGACGACCTCGGCGCCGAGGTCGGCCAGCATCCGCCCGCAATGCGGGCCGGCGATCGTCGTCGTAAAATCGAGCACGCGCAGCCCACCCAACGCGCTGTTCATCCTGCCTTCTCCTCCCCAAATCCGATGTGGCAGGGTCGGGGCCTTGTTGGAAATGTCAAGCGGCTGCTCGGCGCGGCGCAAGCCGACATCCGGCTTGCGTTTCGCAGGGTTCGGTGCCAAGAGGACGCCGATTATCGGAGGGAGGTCTGATATCGCATTTCGCAACATCCAGGCGGGAATGGCGACCTATCGCGGCCACGGCGGTGAGCGCGGCGACGCCTATTACGCTCACCCGGCCAATGCCGGGCCGCATCCCGGCGTCGTCGTGATCCATCACATGCCGGGTTGGGACGAATGGACCTGCGAGGTGGCGCGCAAATTCGCCCATCACGGTTACGCTGCGGTGGCGCCGAGCCTTTATTTCCGCGTCGGCGACGGAGCACAGGAAGAGGTCGTCAACAAGGTGCGCGAGGGCGGCGGCGTCCCCGACGAGCAGATGCTCGGCGACGTGACGGGTGCCATCGACTTTCTGCGCTCGCAGCCGCATGCCAGCGGCAAGGTCGGGGTGATCGGCTTTTGCTCGGGAGGACGGCAGACCTATCTCGTCGCCGGCAAGCTGTCGCATCTGATCCAGGGCGCGGTCGACTGTTGGGGCGGCAACGTCATCGTCGACGACAAGTCGCGGCTGACCGCAGCCCAGCCGACGGCGCCGATCGAATTCACCACGGGGATCAACTGCCCGCTGCTGGGCCTCTTCGGCAACGAGGACCCGAACCCCTCGGCCGATCAAGTCAACCGCACCGAGGCGGAACTGAAGAAGCACGATAAGAATTATGAATTCCACCGCTATGACGGCACCGGCCATGCGTTTTTCGCGCACTACCGCCCGAATTACCGGGCCGAGCAGGCGGTCGACGGCTGGCACAAGGTCTTTGCGTTCTTCCATAAGAACCTCGGCGCGCCGCGTATCTAGCACGAGCGTCTATCCGGCCGGCTGATGATCGACGCGGCAATCGTCGGTCTCGGCCGCTGGGGCCGGATCCTCGTCGAGGCGGTGCAGGGCAAGAGCGCTCGCCTGCGTTTCACCCGCGCGGTCGTTCGCAGCCCCGACCGGCATCGCGATTTCGCGGAGAGGGGCGGGCTCGGTCTCGCCGCCGATTTCGCGGCAGTGCTGGCCGACCCCGACATCGACGCGGTGGTGCTGGCGACGCCCCATTCGCTGCATCGCGAACAGATCCTCGCCGCGGCGGCGGCCGGCAAGCACGTCTTTTGCGAAAAGCCGCTGACCTTGACCAAGGCCGAGGCGGTGCAGGCGGTCGCGGCTTGTCAGGCGGCGGGCGTAGTGCTCGGCGTCGGCACCGACAAGCGGTTTCAGCCGGCACTGCGCGAGCTGGCACGGCTCGTCAGAGACGGTGAGCTCGGCACTATCCTTCATCTGAAGCGCATTTCAGCAACGAGGTCGCCGGCTCGTTTTCGGAATGGCGGTTCTCGCCCGAGGAGTCGCCGGCGGGCGGGCTGACCGGCACCGGGATTCACATGCTCGACATGCTGATCGGACTGGCGGGGCCGGTGCGCCGGGTGCAGGCGCTGCTGTTGTCGCACAAGCCGCCGCCCGACCCGCTCAACAGCCTTTCGGTGCTGCTCGAATTTGAAGCGGGGATCAGCGGCACCCTGGCGGCGGTGCGGTCGACCCCGGCCTTTGCGCGCGTCCACGCCTTTGGCCGCGCCGCCTCGGCGGAAGTGTTGGGGCGCACCGAGCTCGTGCTGCGCAAGAGCGGCGCGGAACCCCGGCACTTGACTTTCGCTCCTGTCCACTCGGTGCGGGCCAACCTCGAAGCCTTTGCGGGAGCCGTCGGCGGCGAGGCCCCTTATCCGATCCCGACGATCGAAATCCTCGCCACCGTCGCTGCGTTTGAGGCCATTGTCGGCGCCGTCAAATCCGACGGGCAGGTCGAGCGAGTGTGAAACCTCGCTGCGCCCTGCAGACCGTTTGCCCCCTCGGTGCGGTTTGGCGGACGGTATGCCGGCAGCCGCGCTGCTGTCGAGGGTGCCAGGCGACGATCCGCGCGTGTCGGCTTGATCGGCGGCGCGGCAAATTTCCCGCGGGGTTGTCGGTGGCAGGCAGATTGGCCACATTAGGCGCTTGATCAGCCGGGGCAGGCCGATGGCGAACGAGACGGCGACGACTATCGCTGGGCGCGACTTTATCCGCGACATTATCGAGAGTGATCTCGATACCGGGCGGACAGCCGAGGTCGTGACCCGGTTTCCGCCCGAACCCAACGGCTATCTCCATATCGGCCACGCCAAGGCGATTTGCCTCAATTTTGGGGTGGCGCAGGAGTATGGCGGGCGTTGCCATCTGCGTTTCGACGACACCAACCCTACCCGGGAAGAGCAGGAATATATCGACGCGATCGAACGCGATGTGCGCTGGCTCGGCTTCGACTGGGGGCCGCATCTTTACCATGCTTCCGATTACTTCGAGCAGCTCTACGACTGGGCCGAGCACCTGATTCGCGCCGGCAAGGCCTATGTCGACGACCTGCCGGCGGCAGAGATGCGGGCGATGCGCGGCAGTTTGACCGAGCCAGGCCGCAACAGCCCCGATCGCGGGCGAAGCGTCGAGGAAAACCTGGATCTGTTCCGCCGCATGCGCAGCGGCGATTTCCCGAATGGCGCACGGGTGCTGCGGGCGAAGATCGACATGGCTTCGGGCAACATCAATCTGCGCGACCCGGTGCTATACCGCATCCTGCACGCCGCACATCCGCGCACCGGCAGCAAATGGTGCATCTATCCGAGCTATGATTTCGCGCACGGCCAATCGGACGCGATCGAGGGCGTAACCCATTCGCTGTGCACGCTGGAATTCGAGGATCACCGCCCGCTGTACGACTGGTTCTTGGACAATTTGCCGGTACCGTCGCGGCCGCGGCAATATGAGTTTGCGCGGCTGAATATTAACTACACGGTCCTGTCGAAGCAATTCTTGACCGAGCTGGTGCGTCAGAACCGGGTCGACGGCTGGGATGACCCGCGCATGCCAACCTTGGCGGGTTTGCGGCGACGCGGGGTACCGGCGGCGGCCATTCGCGACTTCGCCCGCCGGGTCGGCGTCGCGCGCGCCAATAGCCTCGTGGACGTCGGGATGTTCGAACATGCAGTACGCGAGCATCTGAACGCAATTGCAGAACGGCGCATGGCGGTGCTCCGCCCGCTAAAGGTCGTCATCTCGAACTACCCCGAGGGCGCGAGCGAAGAGCTGGAGGCGGTCAACAACCCGGCAGATCCAGCCGCGGGCGCCCGGCGGATTCCATTCGGCCGTGAGCTTTACATCGAGCGGGACGATTTTCTGGAGAACCCGCCCAACAAATTCTTTCGTCTGGCGCCGGGGCGCGAGGTGCGGCTGCGCTACGCCTATTTCATCACTTGCCGCGACGTCGTGAAGAATGCGGCGGGAGAAGTCGTTGAGCTGATTTGTACTTATGATCCGGCGACACGCGGCGGCGACGCGCCCGACAGGCGCAAAGTGCGGGCGACATTGCATTGGGTTACGGCGGCCCACTCACTGCCGGCAGAGATCCGCCTTTACAACCCGCTCTTCACCCGTGCCGACCCCGGCGCCGAAGGCGATTTGTCTGCCGACCTCAACCCGAATTCGCTCGAAACCCTGAGCGAGAGCCGCATCGAGCCGGCGCTCGCCGCGACGGAGGTGGGCGAGGCGCTGCAATTCGAGCGGCAGGGTTATTTTTGCCTCGACCCCAATTCACGGCCGAACCGGCTGGTCTTCAACCGCGCCGTCGGCTTGCGCGACAGCTGGACCAGAATGCAGGTGAGCAGCTAATGGTGTGGCGGCATGCCGAGGAGGTTAAGGGCAGCTCATCAACGCCACATAGACTCATCGGATCCTGATGCTGACAGCGGCGATCGGCGGCGCCGCACCAACACCATGCGGCGGGCGTCGGCGCCGACTTCCGCCCTCAGCTGTGCTTGATTTCCGCTAGCAGCTTCTCGGCCTGGGGTTTGTCGGCAAAGGAGATCCCGGAGCCGAGCAGCTTTTCGAGCATCGTCTGGGCGTCCGCGGCGCGTCCCGCGCGATGAAGTGCCGCCGCGAGATGGTAGGCGATGGCGGGATCGGTGGGGGCCGAGACATTGGCTGCCGTCAGGTAGGTCACCGCTTTGCCGGCGTCGCCTTGGGCCAAGAGGATCCAGCCGAGAGTGTCGTCGATCTGCGGGGCGTTCGGCGCGGTAGCCACCGCTCGCTCCGCCAGTTCCCGCGCCTTGTTCAGATCGCCCTTTTGCTGGTAGAGCCATGCGAGGTTGTTCAACACGGCCGGATCGACGGGATGCGCACCAAGGATCTTTGAATATTGCGCGATTGCAGCGTCATAATTCTTCTTTTCGAGATAGAGCGACGCCAGGGTTGAGGCGACGACGTAGTTGGTCGGGTCGGCGGCGAGACGTGCATTGAGCAGCGACTCCGCCTTGTCGGTGTTGCCCGCGCGGTTGTAGAGCCGGGCCAGGGCGGCGATCAGCTTTTCATTGGTCGGCCTGGCCGCAAGATCGCGCTCGAGCAGTCCGATCGCTTCCTTGTTGCGTCCCGCCTGATCCAACAGATTGGCTGACACCAGATCGTAGACGCTGTTGTCGGGATCGTTCTTGGTGAGGTCGCGCGCTTCGGCCAACCCGGCATCGACGCCGCCGATTTTCCCTGCTGTTTCGATAAGATCGGCCTTGATCGTCGGGTTCTGCGGAGCGCGTTTGAGTGCCGCCCGCAGCACCGACTGGGCTTCGACATAATTTTTCGCCGTGTTCAGCAGTGAAACATAGCGCAACAGGATGTCGGTGGAGTTGGGTGCGATTTGGTAGGCGCGTTTGTATGTGGCGGTCGCGCTCTGTAGGTCACCGGCGCCGAATTGGGCGCGGGCCTGCGCGTCGAGAACCTCGACATTTGACGGAAATTTTGCGGCAAGCTCGTCTGCGGTGGACGTGGCAGATTTCCAGTCTTCGCGCATGATGTAAAGGTTGACGAGCTTGATCCCCGGGTCGGGGTTTTGGGGCGCCGCAGCGCCGGCGCGCTTGATCTCGTCGACAGCCTCGGCCCATTTTCGTTCCGCGAGAAACACATCGGCGAGGCCCAGCAGCGCAGTAACGTCGTTGGGCTTTTGCGTCAGCAGGTCGCTGTAAACATTTCTCGCATCGGCGGTACGCCCGGTCGCCAGATAAAGCGGCCCAAGCACCGCACGCACCGGCGCATTTTTGGGGTCGGCCTGTAATCGGCTGGTCAGCACCCCTTCGGCTTTGCCGAAATGTCCGGAACGGATATAGACGTGAGCCAGCGCCACGGCCAGCAAGTCGTCGGTCGGTCGCGCCGCCAGCGTCTTTTCGAGGAGCGCAGCGGCGTCGTCCCAGCGCCCCGCATTCTCGTATATCTGACTCGCCACGACCGGATAGGCGTCGCTGCTCGGATCGTCCTTGGCGTACATATTAGCCCTGGAAATCGCGGCATCGACCCCGTCGAGCTGGGCTGTGACGCGAACAAGATCGGCTTTCAACGCGCTGTTCTTGGGATCGCGGTCGATGGCGTCCTTGAGGACGCCGCTCGCCTCGCGGTAATAGCCGGTCGAGGTGAGCAAGGTGAGGAAGCGCGACAGGAGCGGCTTCGAGTTGGGCGCCAACTCGTGCGCTCGCTTATAGCTTGCAATGGCGCCATTGGTGTCGCCGGCTTCGAGCTGGGTCCGGGCCTGCACCTCCAGGACGTTGAGATTGGCCGGGAACTGGGCGTTGAGCGCGGCCGCCACAGCCTTGGCGTTGTTCCAATCCTGCCGCATTTCGTAGACGCGCACGAGAGCAAGCCCCGGGGCCGGGTCGTCCGAAGCAACAGTCCGAGCGTGATTGATGTAATCAACTGCCTCCTGCCACTTCTTTTGGGTTACGGCGACGCTCGCCAAACCCAGCAAGGCGGCTTCGTCATCCGGTTTTTTTGCCAGCGCCTCCTGATACAATTTCTGAGCGTCGTCGGCGCGCCCAGCCGATAAGTAAAGCGCTGCCAAATCGCTTCTTGCAGGGGCGAAATCCGGATTTGCCGCCAGCGCGGCACGGAACGCTGCTTCCGCTCCCGCGACGTCCTTTTGGGCGGCTTTGACCATGCCCGACAAGCTCTGGTAGAGCGGATTGTTCGCGTCGCGCTGGAGCAGCGCTGCGGCAACCTGCGCCGCCTTGTCGAGTTGCCCGGCGCGCAGTTGCGCCAGTACCAGGGTCGGACCGGCCACTGGCGCACCGGCCTGAGTGTCGAACACCCGCTCGAGTCCCGCAACACCTTCCGCGCCGTGGCCGACACCGATCTCCGAGATCGCCATACGGGTCTGGATCGCCGGGTTGTTGGGGTCGATTGCCGCCGCCTTGTCGAATTGCTGAAGCGCCAATTCGGGCTTGCCGGCAGCCATATAGGCGTTGCCGAGCAGAGTCAGGGTTTCCGCATCTACTCCCGGTTTGGCGGCGACCGGCTTCAGATAATTGATTGCGCGAGCCGGAGCATGCTGGCGCAAGGCGGCCGCGGCGGCTATCCGCGCCGCCCGGACATCGCCTGGAACCAACGCGAGATATCTGTCGAGGATCGTTTCGGCCTGCGCATATTGTCCGAGCGCGAATTTAGTAGCGCCCTGTAGGTAATAGCCGGCCGAGTACTGGGTGAACATCGGCGACACGCGCTCAAATATGCGGTCGGCCTCGACGAACTGCCGCTGCTTGGCTGCCTCGAGCGCGCGCAGATAGTTGGCCATAAAGGCGTTGGGATTGGCCTTGAGGATCGGGTCGAGATCCTCGTCCGCAAGCTTGTACTTGCCTTCCGCGATGTTCAGGCTGGCGCGGCTCAGGCGCGCCGCGACGCTCCTGGGGTCGATCTGGAGAGCCGCATCGAAATGGCTCATCGCCGCCTGCGTGTCCCCTTGCGCGCGCGCCAATTCCCCCTTCACCTGCAGCGCCTCGACCGAGCGCGGGTTGGAAGACAGCGCCGCGTCGAGCAGCTTGTTCGCTTCCGCCGGTTTACTCGCCGCCAGCAGCCGCGCCATGGCAACCTTTGGCGCCACCGCATTGGGATCGAGTTTGATTGCATCTTGCATCAAGGTTTGGGCTTTGGCGTTGTCGCGCGCACCTGCTGCCGCCATGCCGAGTGCCCAGCGGACCTGACTTTCGAGAGCTGCGGGCCGATTGCCCGGCTGGACCAGGTCGGTAAGATCGGCGAACCTGCCCTGGCGCAGCAGAGCCTCGTCGAGGACCGGCAGGTAGTCGATCTCGGCGGCGTTGTGCTCGCGTGCCGCACGCGCCTCGCGTTCGGCCGAAATCGGATCGCCGAGCTGCAGGTAGACGCGGGCGAGGCGGGCTCGCAGCTTGCCGTCATCCGGGGCGGCGCGCACCGCGTTGCGCAGATCGATCAAGGCAGCCTTCAAATTGCCGCTGGCGACATCCTGATCGGCATTCTTGACCGAGGCCGGCGTGTCCGCGGCATCAGCCGAGGGAGCGGCGGCCGTCAGAACGGCCACCCCCAACACGATGCAAAAACTCGAAAAACGGCGGCGAGCTCGAAGCATTGCCAATCCTCTTCCGGTGTCCGGCAGCTATCCGTCGACACCGAGCTGGTGCTGCTGCATCAGATCGTACAGCGTGGGCCGGCTGATCCCGAGCAATTTGGCTGCTTTCGACAAGTTCGCGCCGGCCTGGGTCAACGCCAATTGAACGACCTCCCGCTCGGCCCGCGCCCGCGCGGCGCGGATATCGAGTGATTTGCCTTCGTCCTCGCCGCTCGGCAGGTCCAGGTCGGCGGCAGAGACCAGCGGTCCTTCAGTCATCACCACCGCGCGCTTCACCCGGTTCTCAAGCTCGCGCACATTGCCGGGCCACGCATAATCCCGGATCGCAGCCAGCGCAGAGCCGGCAAGGCCACGCGCGACGCGCCCGTATTCCGCAGCGAACCGCCGCAGAAAGAAGCTGGCGAGGATGATCGCGTCAGTCGGCCGATCACGCAGCGCGGGAATCCGCACGGTGACCTCGTTCAAGCGATAAAACAGGTCTTCGCGAAAGCGCCCTTCGGCCATCATCCGGTCGAGGTCTTGATTGGTGGCGCAGACGATCCGCACGTCGACCTGCACCGGGCGGCGGCCGCCGATCCGCTCCACGATCTGATCCTGCAGAAAGCGCAACAGCTTGACCTGCATCGGCAGCGGCACGTCGCCGATCTCGTCGAGAAAGAGCGTACCCTGATGGGCGCTTTCGATCCGGCCGATATTCTGTCGAAGAGCGCCGGTAAAGGCGCCTTTTTCATGACCGAACAGCTCGCTTTCGAGCAAGGTCTCGGGGATCGCCGCGCAATTGATCGGGACAAACGGCCCGCTCGCACGCCGGCTGAGCTTGTGGATGGCATGGGCAAGCAGCTCTTTGCCGGTGCCGCTTTCGCCGAGCAGCAGAACCGCGACATCGGTCGGCGCCAGCTTTTCGATGTTGCGCAGCATCCTCAGCATTTCCGGGCTGGTCGCGATGATGCCGTCGATGGGGGAGCCGGTCGCGGCGTCGGTAAGGCGTCGGTTCTCGGCCTCGAGCTCGAACATCTGCTCAGCGCGGCTGACGATCATCCGCAAAATATCGATGTCGATCGGCTTCTGGTAAAAATCGTAAGCGCCCAGTGCGATCGCGCGCAGCGCATGCTCGCGGGTCTCGTTGCCGGTGGCGATGATGACCTTGGTCGCGGGAGCGAGCTCGCGGATTTCGGACAAGGTCGCCAAGCCTTCGGATGCGCCGTCGGGGTCGGGAGGCAGGCCGAGGTCGAGGATCGCGACCGGCACCTGATGCCCACGGATCAGCCCGACCGCTTCCTGACGGTTGGCGGCGGCATGCACCTTGTGTTCGGAAAAGGCCCAGCGCAGCTGACGCAGGAGCCCGCTGTCGTCGTCGACGATCAGCAACGATCTGGCGGCGGCGGTTACGGTGTTCATGCGACAGCGGAGGGTGCAGCCGTCTCGCGGTTTTCGACGAGCGGCAGGATGATGCGCATTGTCGTCCCGGTCCCTGGTCGCGACACAACCTCGAGATCGCCGCCCGCCATGCGGATCAGCTCGCGGGTCTGAAACGCGCCAATGCCGTAACCGCCTGCTTTCGTGGAGCGGAACGGCAGAAACAGCTCGTTGCGGATGAAGGCCTCGTCCATCCCGACGCCACGATCCACGACATCGATCAGGAATTGGCTGGTGCTGCGGTGCGCGCGAACGACGACAGCTTCGCCGGAAGGCGAGGCGTCGAGGGCGTTTTGCACGAGATGATTGAGCGCAGAGCGGAGTTTGTCGGGCGTAATCGTCACAGAGCAGCCTTCGCCCTCGGGAGCGATCTGGGCGGCGATCGAGAATTCCGCCGCCACCGCGGCGGCGATTGCGGCGGGGTCGGCCAGCAGTGGGGCGGGAGCACCATCGGCTTTGAGTTGGCTCAGCAGATTGTTCATGCGCGCGACCGAATCTTCGACGGTTTGCAGCATGTCGCGCTGAAATTCGGGGTTGTCGATGTAGCGACGTGCATTGGTCATGATAAGGCCCAGCTGGCTTGCTAGATTCTTGATGTCGTGGACGACGAAGGCGAAGCGTTTGCTGTATTCGGTCAATAGTTCCGAGTCGCGCAATCCCTTGGTGGAACGCTCTTCGGCGAGATAGCTGGCGGCTTGGCGACCGGCCGCGCGCAGCAAATCGAAAGCCTCCCAATCGAGCGCCACCGCATGCGTCGGCTGATCTAGCACGACAAAGCCGACGACTTCACCGCGATGCGACAGCGGCACCGCCAGCCAGGCTCGGACCGAGGCAAAGCTCCAGCGCTCGCATGCTTCGTCGCTCGGGCATTCTTGGATCCAGCCGCCATCGCGGAACCCCGCAAGAAACATATCGTCGGCGGCAACGGCGGCGCCGTGTTCGCTTCGCGCGCGCCAGCCAGCGGTAGGGCGGTAGCCGATCCCGGGGCTGACGGACCACAGCGTTCCGGCGGGGCTGTCGACGAATTCGGCGAGTGCACGGATGATCCTCACCTGCAAATCTTCAGCCTGCCGGGGGTCGGAGATCAGTTCGATGAACTTGAGCCATTCGATCCGATAGTCGTAGCGATGGGTAAAGAAATTCCTCGAAATCAGAAATTTGAGGCGCTGCTGGAAGCTTCCCGAAGAGAGCACCGTGACCAGAACGACGATGCTCCCCAGCAACATCGCCAACTGCAGAACCAGCCCCCAATCGTCACCGAACCTGCGCAACAGCATGGCGACGACGGCGACGGCCAGCAGAAAGCAGCCACTGGCGAACAGGGTCGCGGTATGCAGCACGACCTTTCGGGAAACATGGATGTCAACCCGCCATTCGCGGTTGCGCGCCATCGCCAACGCCAGCAGCGGCACCACGAACACCGCGGCAATCGCGCGCCCGAGCGCCAAGCCGGGATCGACCCGGCCGCGGGTGATAAAGGCGTCCGAAAACAGAAAAAGCTCGTAGGCAAAGAGCAAGCCCAGGGCCAGGCAAACCGGCCAGACGTGCCAGCGACGCGGCGGGTCGGTGTTGCGCCATAGGTTTTCGATCGTCAGCAGACCCAGGACGCCGAACCCAATGCGGACCAGGACCTGGACATAGAGGTCCCAGACGCCGAAGCCGACGGCCAGGACGAACACGTCAACCGCGACCGCGATGCCGCAGAACAGTGCCGCCGCCGCGAGGTAGCGTCGGCCGATCTCCGAGCTGTTACCGGTTCCGGCGGTGACGAGCCAAACGGCAAACAGCAGCCAAGCGGACAGCCGGACACTGTCGAGCGTGGCCAAGATCGCGGTCGGGACCACTGGCGACGCTGCCGTCGCTGCGGCCCATACGGCCGAGGCAAAACAGCAACAGATGATCGCCGCCCCGGTCCTGCTTGTCCGCCCGCGCAAGACCATCAGGCCGATAATCAGGATGAACGCCAGCGCGCATCCTGAATAGACCGTTTCGACGACGATCCGGGCCAGTGCCGTTGTCCTATCTTGCCCCGTGATTCCAAAATATCACTCGGGCCGTCTGCAATAAGATTACAAAATCGAGAAAAATACTGCGATTCTTGACGTAATAGAGATCGTACGACAGCTTACATCGGGCGTCCTCGATCGAAGCGCCGTAGGGATAGTTGATCTGCGCCCAGCCGGTGATGCCCGGTCGCGCCCAGTGCCGCTCGTTGTAGTAGGGGATGGCCGCGGCGAGGTTGGCGACGAAATAAGGGCGTTCCGGACGCGGCCCGACAAAGCTCATATCGCCGCGCAGCACGTTCAGGACCTGCGCCAGCTCGTCGATGCGCAGCTTGCGAATGATCGCGCCGACGCGGGTGACGCGGGGGTCGCCCTTGGCGGCCCATTGCGGGCCGCTGTCGCGTTCGGCGTCGACGCGCATGCTGCGGAATTTGAAGATCGTGAACACCCGGCCGCGATAGCCGACGCGTTCCTGGCGATAGAGGATGGGCCCCGGGCTGTCGAGCTTGATCAAGCAGGCCGTGACCAGGAGCAGGGGCGCCGAAAACACCAATAGCGCCAGACTGACGACCATGTCGAAAGCGCGCTTCACCAATTCGTCAAAGATGCCGCAGCGAAAGCCGTCGGAATAGAACAGCCAGCTCGGCCGCAACGCTTCAAGATCGACCGTCCGGGTCTCGCGTTCCCAAAAATCGAGGAATTCGGTGACCCGGATCCCAGCCAGCTTGCAATGCAGCAGCTGGCGCACCGGCAGGCCGCGCCGATCGTCGGTGGCAACGACGATCTCGCTGGCGCCGAGCTCGTAGCCGAGATCGGCGAGCGTGTCGGGCCCGGCCTGCGGCCAGTCGATTTGACTGCCCCTGGCGCCGCCGCGCTCGCCCGGCATCCCGATGAACGAGACCGGAATAAAATGCTGATTTTCGCCGCTCGCCACCAGTTTCGCGATGCGCGCCGCCTGGGCGCCATTGCCGAGCACAGCAATCCGCCGCTTCAACAACCCGCGTCCGAGGGTGATCAGGAAGGCGCCGCGCGTCACCGAGATACAGCCGAGCCAGATCAGGGTCACCTTCAGCGGCAGGTTGTTGGTGTCGGACAGATGTTGCAGCCCTTGCCGCCAATAGGTGGCGGAAACCAGCACCAACATCAGCACGAGCACAAAGGCGACGGCGATCTTGCCGAGCAGCAGCCGGAAGTCGACAAAGCTCTGTTCGCCGTACAGGCCAACCGAGACCATGGTTGCGACGGCAGCGATCGACAAGCCCGCGGCGAGCTGTGCGGGAAGGCTCGTGATGCCAAATACCAGCGGCGCAGTCCCGGCCGACTGAGACAACATTTGGTAAAATGCGCCAGTGATCAGGAGGGCGTCCGACAACACCAGCAGCACGACCGAAATAGGGACAAAATGCCTGAACAGTCTGAGCTGCATCGCGAATTGTAATTTCGTTAATAACGCCAGCTGTTTGCGGCGGGACGGTCCCGGCCATAGCGTATGAGTATAATAACCGCAAAAAGCTCAGCCGTCCAGTAGAACGCGCCGTCTCGCTGTCTCGATCAGAACCGGAACCATGCAAGCGCCCGGCTGCAACTGCCGGTTTCGAGCGGTCAGTGCAACCGGCCTGAGGTCGGGCTTCCTCCAGCGCGCTTTCGCGCGCTCAATCAGCCGCGCCCCGGCGGTCGGGGGTGGTCGGGGCGGCTGGAGCCGCGGACCGGCGCGGATCCGGCGCGCCGATGCCGGCGAGCGCGTCGCGCTCTTGATCGAAGAGGCGCCGGATCCAATCGATGACCGCACGCACGCAGGCGGCGCGGCGCAGGTCGCGGTGGACGATAACCCAGTATTCGGCAGCAATCTCGGGCACCGGGTCGGTCAGCCGCTCGAGCAGCGGGTCTTCGTCGGCGGCGTAGCACGGCAAGACGCCGCGGCCGGCGCCGGCGCGGATCGCGGCATATTGCATCGGCATGTTCGAGGCGCGCAGCGCCACCCCGCCTCCGGTCTCGCGCAATTGCTGCTGGACCCAGCGCGCGGTGGGGTAGTGGGCCTGTTCCTCGGTGTGGGTCACCCAGGCGGTGCTGTCAGCGCCGCGGCGGGCGTAGACGCCGCAGGCAAAGACCCCGACCTTGACGATGTAGAGGTCGCCGCCCTCGGGCGGATGGTGGCGCAGCGCGAGATCCGCTTCCCGGCGCGCGAGGTTGGCGGTCTCGCGCGATTCGACGAGTTCGACCGTGATCCCCGGCGGCGCCGGCGTCCGCGACCGGCCCGACAGATGCCGCGCCAGGAACCCAGCCGCCCATTCGCCGACCGAGACGCGCACCGTGCCGCTGAGAGCCGGCGAGGTGGCGGCATGTCGCCGTTCGAGGGCGAGGGCGGCGTCTTCCAATTGCTCGGCGGTTTCAAGCAGGGCCGCGCCGGCGGGGTTGAGGCGCAGGCCCTCGGGCAGCCGGTCAAACAGCGCCGGCCCGTCGAAGGCGGCCTCGAAGGCGGCGAGGCGCCGACCGATCGTCGGCTGGCTCAACCCCAGCGCGCGGCCGGCGGCGCGCAGGGAGCCGTGACGTGCGACCGCGAGAAAGACGCGCGCGTCGTCCCAATTCATTGCAGCGCCCAGGTTGGTGTCGCTCATGATACGGTATCGTATCGGTGGATACCAAATTTGTCGATTCCTGAAATCAGATCGTATCATTATGTTGGTGAAACCGGGAGCTGATTCGACGAGCCGCGCCTTGGTGGTGGGTGGTGGAGTGGTTGCCTACGATTGCCCAGTTTGCCGGCGACGGTTGCCGGGCGAGGGAGTGAAACCCGATGTATTTCGACCGACGCCTGTGGGAATTGACGCGTGGGCTGCGCGGCTGGATCGGCTTTGCGATCTTCTTGGGGCTCGTCGCCTCGGTCGTCGGCATCGCCCGGTTTGCCATCCTCGGCGTCCTGCTCTCGCGTGTCTTCAAGGGTGGCGGGTTTGTCGCAATCGCGCTGTCGGCGATTGGCGTCGCCGCCGCGGTGATCCTGCGCGGCCGTATTGAGCATCATCGCGCGATGATTTCGCACCGGACCGCGAGCCAGGTGCAGCAGGAACTGCGCGGCCGTCTCTACGACAAGATCGCCGAGCTCGGTCCGGCTTGGTTCGCCGGCGAGCGCACCGGCGGGGTCATGCTGTCGATCGTCGACGGCGTCGAGCAATTGCAAACCTTCTTTGGCCAGTACGTGCCGCAATTGTCGATTGCGGTGCTGACGCCATTGGCGATCTTCATCTTCATCGCCTTCTGGGATGTGCCGGTGGCGGCGGTGATGCTGGTCTTTGCGCTGGTGACCCTGATCGCGCCGACTGTCTTTATCCATGTCGAGCGGCGCGGCAGCCAAGGGCGCCAGCAGGCGCTGAAAGCCTTCGGCTCCGAGTTTCTTGACGGTGTCCAGGGCTTGCCGACCTTGAAGGCGTTTGGCCAGAGCCGCGCCTTTGGCCATCGGCTCGCCGACAAGGCGCGCGAATTGTGCGACAGCAGCCTGCGGGTGTTGTCGACCGGAGTGATGACCCGCGGGATCACCGATTGCGGGGTGGCGATCGGCGCCGCGGCGGCTCTGGCGTTGGCGGTGTGGCGGGTGTCGCACGGGCTGATGAGCATCCAGGCGTTGCTGATCGTGCTGATGGCCGGGACCGAGATATTTCGCCCGTTGCGCGATCTGCGCACGGTGCTGCACCAGGGGATGCTCGGCCAGTCGGCCGCCGCCGGGATCAACGCGCTGTTCGCGGCCGAGCCGCTGGTGCCGCGGCAGCCGACCGGTCCAACGCCGACCCGTGCGCCGCCGGTTCCGGTCCCCGCAAAGGCGGGGATTGCCTTCGAGGAGGTTTGCTTTTCCTATCCGGGCGGTCGCGGTGCGGCCCATGACGGGTTGTCCTTCACCGTCGGCGCCGGCGAAAAGATCGGCATCGTCGGGCCGAGCGGGTCGGGAAAGTCCTCGGTCGCGCGCCTGTTGCTGCGGCTGTTCGACCCGCAGCAGGGGCGGGTGCTGATCGGCGGGCGCGACCTGAAGATGCTCGACCCCGAGGCGGTGCGCCGCATGATCGCGGTCGTGCACCAGGACACCTATCTGTTTTACGGCACGGTCGAGGACAATCTGCGCCTCGGCAAGCCCGATGCCGGGCGCGACGAGATCGAGGGTTCGGCGCGCAACGCCAATGCGCACGACTTCATCTCGCAGTTGCCGCAGGGCTATCAGACGATGATCGGCGAGCGCGGCGTCATGCTGTCGGGCGGTCAGCGCCAGCGGCTGGCGATCGCCCGCGCCTTGCTGCGCGATGCCCCGATCCTGATCCTCGACGAGGCGCTGTCCTCGGTCGACGCCGAAAACGAAGCGGTGATCCAGCAGGCGATCGACCGACTGTCGGCCGGGCGCACGACCCTGGTCTTGGCGCATCGTCTGTCGAGCGTGATCGGCGCCGACCGCATCCTGGTGCTCGACAAGGGCCGCGTCGTCGAGGAAGGCAGCCACGCCGAGCTGATCCGCCGCAACGGTCCCTATCGCCGGCTGATGGGGGCGCAGGCCAAGGAGCGCGAGGGCGACATCGACCTTGCCGCGGATGTGGGCCAGCCGGCCGCCTTGCGCGAACGCGCGCAGATCGAGCTGGCGGCCGAAACCGCGCCGGCCGAGCTTGCGAGCGCCGCCGCCGCGGTGGGCTGGCCGGCAACGCTCGGCACGTTGGTGCGGGTCATCAAGCCGTGGCGGCGGCGCTTTGCGATCGTCGTGGGATCGGGCATCGCCCGGGTCGCGGCCTTTATCGGCATCGGCGTCTTAGGCGCGCTCGCCGTTGCCGCGGTCAAGACCGGGGCGCCCTACGGCTACTTGCTGATCCTGTTGGCCTTGACCGCGCCCCTCGCGGGGTTGCTCCACTGGCTCGAATCCTGGCTCGCCCACGACATCGCCTATCGGCTGCTGGCGGAAATGCGGATCGCCCTGTTCGACAAGCTCGACAATTTGGCGCCGGCCTATCTGATGCGGCGGCGGTCGGGCGACCTGATCGCGCTCGCCAGCCAGGATGTCGAAACCGTCGAGTATTTCTTTGCCCACACCGTGGCGCCGGCGCTGGTCGCGGTCCTGGTGCCCTCGGCAGTGCTGACGGTGCTGGCGGTCGTCGCCTGGCCGATCGCGCTGGCGCTGCTGCCCTTTGTGCTGTTCGCCGCATTGGCGCCGGTGGTGACCCGGACCCGCATCGACCGCCTGGGGGCGCAGGCGCGCGACGCGCTGGGCCTGCTCGGCGCCTATGTCACCGAGACCATCCAGGGCCTTTCTGATCTTGTCGCATTCCAGGCGGTCGCCGGCCGCCGCCGCACCTTTATGGAGCTGGTGCGCGACTACCAGAAGATCCGGTTGGAGCTGCTCAAGGATCTCTCGGCGCAGACGGCGCGGCTCGAAACCGTGACCGGGCTCGGCGGGCTCGCGGTCGCGGTCGTCGGCGCGCGGCTCGCGGCCGAGCATCAGCTGCTGCCGACCACTCTGCCGTTGCTGATCCTGATCTCGCTGTCGTCGTTTCTGCCGATATCGGAGATCGCCAACGTCAGCCGGCAGCTTGCCGACACGATCGCCTCGACCCGCCGGCTCTATGCGGTGCACCGCGAGCCGGCCGCGGTCGTCGACGGTCCGCTGTGCCCAGTCGAGCCCAGCGGCGGCTCGGCGATCCGGTTCGAAGTCGCAAGCTTCACCTATCCCGGTGCGCGGCGGCCGGCGCTGAGCGAGATCAGCCTCGACATTCCGGCGGGCGCCACCCTGGCATTGGTCGGCCCGTCGGGCGCCGGCAAGACCACGATCGCCAGCCTCCTGCTGCGCTTTTGGGATCCGACCGCCGGGCGCATTTTGATCGACGACGTCGATCTGCGCGATTTCGAGCTCGACCATCTGCGCCGCCGGGTCTCTCTGGTGTCGCAGGACACCTATCTGTTCAACGACACATTGCGGGCCAATGTGGCGCTGGCCCGACCCGAGGCCGACGAGGCGTCGATCCGCCGCGCGCTCGAACAGGCCGCCCTCGCCGAGTTTGTCGACACCCTGCCCGAGGGCCTCGACACCCCGGTTGGCGAACGCGGCGTGCAGCTCTCGGGCGGCCAGCGCCAGCGCGTGGCAATCGCCCGTGCGTTTCTGAAGAACGCGCCGACCTTGGTCCTCGACGAGGCGACCTCGCACCTGGATGCGGTCAGCGAGGCGCAGGTGCGCGGCGCGCTCGACGCGCTGATGCGCGACCGCACGACGATCGTCATTGCCCATCGGCTGTCGACGGTGCGCAACGCCGACCTGTTGGCGGTGCTCGACAACGGCCGGCTGATCGAGACCGGCAGCCACGCCGAGCTCCTCGCCCAGGGCGGCCTCTATGCCCGCCTGATCCGCCATCAGATCGAAGGCGCTCGGCAGCCGTTGCGCGCCGTCGGGGATTAGGGTGAAGCGCCCCCGCCGAGGATGCAGATAGTATTTGATGGCGACGCGATAGTTGTGGAGACCGGCGGGGCCGTCCGCCTCCCGTGCGACCGGCGGCCTATATTGCGCCAATTCGGCCAGCCGCGGGCGAAAGCCCGGATCGACATAGCGTTCGAGCACCTCGGCGGCGGGGTTGATTGCCTCGAGCTACCGACGAGTGTCCTGGTTCCGAAATCCGACGGTCAAAATGAGAACCGTCATTGCGAGGAGCGCGCAGGGCGACGTGGCAATCTCGACCAGGACCGACGCGCTGTCGACGAGATTGCTTCGCCGCGCTCGCAATGACGGATCTGATGATCGCCTTCAGGTTTGCTTGAAGAAGCGGGCGGAGTTGTCCCAGAACAGCTTTTTCTTGGTATCGGGCTTCAGGCTCTCCCAGGCGAGGATGTTGTCGATCGAGTTCGGGAACTGGCATTCCGAATGCGGGTAGTCGGAGGCGTACATCAGCACCTCGTCGCCCAGAAAACGGGTGACGGCGGCAAACATGTCCTCGCCCTCCTGGTGCTCGATGCTGCAGAAAAACCGGCCATTCGCCATGTATTCGCTCGGTCTGTGCTTTAAGGGTGCGGTGCCGCCGACATAGACCGCCTGCTCGTCGAGCCGGCGCGCCCAGAACGGCAGCCAGCCAAAGCCGCATTCGAGCACCGCGAGGCGCAGGTCCGGATAGCGGTCAAAGATCCCGCCGCCGATAAACGAGGCGACAAAGCGCATGGCACCCCACGGATGGGAGGCCATGCGGCCGAGGAAGATGTTCTCCCAGACATCGCGATAGCCCGGGTAATAGGGTGGGTTCCAGGTCGAGCTGTGATGGGCGATCGGCAGGCCGCGGTCGGCGGCGGCCCGCCAGATCGGGTCGAGGTCGGGATCGTCGGGCGGGATATCCATGTGCAGCATCGGCTTGACCGCCACCGCCCAGTTCGAGTTGCCCCATTCGCGGATCTCGCGCACCGCTTCCTCGACGTTGCGCCCCGAGGCGACGATCAAGCCCTTTAGCCGGTCCGGGAACTGCCCGCAGAAATCGGCCATGTGACGGTGGTAGGCGCGGATCATACCGGCTTCGAAGGACGGGTCGGGCAGCCCGACGAGGCTCATCCACGAGCCGGGGATCAGGAAATGGACATCTGTCCCTTCGTCATCCATGTCCCGGACGCGGTTTGCGGCCTGGTCGTCGTTCACCCCCGGCCGCGGCGTCTGGCTGCCGCGCCATTGCAACTCGCGGCCGCTAAAGGTCTCGCGCGGTCCGGCCTCGCCGAGGATGCGCCGGTAGTATTTGGTGGCGACGCGATAGTTGTGGAGACCGGCGGGGCCGTCCGCCTCCCGTGAGACCGGCAGCCTATATTGCGCCAATTCGGCCAGCCGCGGGCGAAAGCCCGGATCGACATAGCGTTCGAGCACCTCGGCGGCGGGGTTGACATGGGTGTCGGAGTCAAAAACGCGAAACCCGTTCTTCACGCGGCGCCTCCCTTCCTCTAATTTTACCCAACCGACTGGGTACCGGATCAATCAAACAACATCTCAAGATCCGCGCCTTCTTTGGACGCTGCAAGAACGCTATTCGCCGGCAGCTCTTCGCCGCGATGATCGCCGATCTGCTGCTGCGCATCCGCGCTCGACAGCCGCTCGCCATTGCTTGCTTTGCGCTTTGCCGATTGGGTGCGAACTCGGCGGTTCGAACGCCGAGCGCTGGCCGAGATCGGCAAGCCTCCACCGCATCCGCAGCCCAGATCCGATGCTCACAACCAACTCATTCTCGCCGACGGTTGATTTTCCCCGGACAGCCCCGCGCGAAGGCGGGACCCAGGGGCCTAAGCCGCGGCGCGTGCCCCCTGTTCACGCCAGGGCAGGCTCTGGACCCCCGCTTTCGCGGGGCGACGCTAACAAATAGATGTCTCACTCAAAATCGCAGAGGCCACGCAATCTAATCCGCTGCGGCGGCGCGGCTCGCGCGCTTGCGGTCGTTCGGATCGAGCAGCCGCTTTCGAAAGCGGATCGACTTCGGGGTCACCTCGACCAGTTCGTCGTCGCCGACATAGGCGATCGCCTGTTCGAGGCTCATCACCTGCGGCGGGGTCAGCCGCACCGCCTCGTCCTTGGAGGTGGTGCGGATGTTGGTCAGCTGCTTGCCCTTGGCCGGGTTGACGTCGAGGTCGTTGCTGCGAGTGTGGGCGCCGATGATCATCCCCTCATAGATCTGCGCCCCCGGATCTATGAACATCGGTCCGCGGTCTTCCAGGTTCCACAGCGCGTAGGCGACCGCGACGCCATTGGCGGTCGACACCAGGACGCCGTTGCGCCTGCCCTCGAGCGGCCCCTTGTGCGCGGCGTAGCCGTGGAACAGCCGGCTCATGACCCCGGTGCCGCGGGTATCGGTCAAAAGCTCGCCCTGATAGCCGATCAGCCCGCGGGTGGGGCCAAAAAACGTCAGCCGCAATTTGCCGCCGCCCGAGGGCCGCATCTCCTGCATCTCGGCCTTGCGGCGGGCGAGCTTGTCGACGACGATGCCGGCGAATTCCTCGTCGACATCGATGACGACCTCCTCGATCGGCTCCAGTCGCTGGTGCGTCGCGGGGTCGGTCTTGAACAACACCCGCGGCCGCGAGATCGACAATTCATAGCCCTCGCGCCGCATCGTCTCGATCAGCACGCCGAGCTGCAATTCGCCGCGGCCGGCGACCTCGAACGCGTCCTTCTGCGAGCTTTGGGTAACCTGGATCGCGACATTTCCCTCGGCCTCACGGAACAGGCGCTCGCCGATCATGCGCGAGGTCACCTTGCTCCCCTCGCGGCCGGCGAGCGGGCTGTCGTTGACCGAAAAGGTCATCGCCAAGGTCGGGGGATCGATCGGATCGGCAGCGAGGGGCACGAGGACCTCGGGGGCGCAGATCGTGTCGGCGACGGTGGTCAAGGTCAGCCCGGCGACGGCGATGATGTCGCCGGCCTGCGCCTCTTCGATTGGGCGGCGATCGAGCCCGCGAAAGGCCTGCAGTTTAGTCAGCCGGGCCTGTTCGATGACCCGGCCGTCGCGGCCCAGCGACTTGACCGGCATGTTGAGCCGCGCCACCCCGGAGTGGATCAGTCCGGTCAACACCCGGCCGAGATAGGGATCGTAGTCCAAGGTCGTCGCCAGCATCGAAAACGGCGCTTCGGGATCGGCGTGCGGCGCCGGCACATGCGACAGAATCAGCTCGAACAGCGGCGACAGGTCGCGGCGCGAGTCCTCCAAATCGGCGACCGCCCAGCCGCTGCGGCCCGAGGCGAAAAGCGTCGGAAAATCGAGTTGCGCCTCGCTCGCGTCGAGCACCGCAAACAGGTCGAAGATCTCGTTGTGGACCAAATCGGCGCGCGCGTCGGGCCGGTCGACCTTGTTGATCACGACGATCGGGCGCAGGCCCTGGCGCAAGGCCTTGCCGAGCACGAACTTGGTTTGCGGCATCGGCCCCTCGGCGGCGTCGACCAATACCAGGACGCCGTCGACCATGCTCAGAATGCGCTCGACCTCGCCGCCGAAATCGGCATGGCCCGGCGTGTCGACGATGTTGATGCGCACGTCATGCCACAGGACCGAGGTGCATTTCGCCAGAATCGTGATGCCGCGCTCACGTTCGAGCTCGTTCGAATCGAGCGCCCGATCGGCGATCTGCTGGTTGGCGCGAAACGCACCCGATTGACGCAGCATCGCATCGACCAAAGTGGTCTTGCCGTGGTCGACATGGGCGATGATCGCGATGTTGCGGATATCCATTATTCCAACACAGCTCCGCGCCCCGGAGGGCGCGGGTTCGGGCAGCGGGGGTTTGCTGTTCTCGCTGTCTTTGCAGCGAATTTACAGCGACTGTCGGGCTAGCCCTGCCTCGGCCACGAGTTGCGACAGATTGCGCTCGGGGCGGGCGCCGACATGGCTAATAATTTCTGCAGCGCACAAACTGCCGATGTTGCCGCAAATGGGAAGCGGCAGCCCGCGGGTCAAGCCATGGAGGAAACCGGCGGCGTAGAGATCGCCGGCGCCGGTGCTGTCGACGACGCGCGCCACCGGCGCCGCCGCAACCTGGTGCTCCTCGCCGTCGGCGAGGATGGCGCTGCCAAGCGCGCTGCGCGTCAGCGCTGCGATCGCGACATGTCCGCGCACGGCGGCAGCCGCGGCGGCGAAATCTTCGGTCTCGTACAGCGAGCAGATCTCGGCTTCGTTGGCGAACAGGATGTCGACATGGCCGTCGACCAGGTCGTGGAAAGCGGTGCGATGACGTTCGACGCAAAATGGGTCGGAAAGAGAGAGCGCGACCTTGCGGCCCGCGGCATGGGCGACGGCCGCCGCCTTGTAAAACGCCTGCTGCGCCAAGGGTGGGTCGAACAGGTAGCCTTCGAGATAGGTGACCTGCGCCGCGCCGACGATGTCGGGGTCGATGTCGTCCGGCCCGAGCGCCACGCAGGCGCCGAGATAGGTGTTCAAGGTGCGCTGGCCGTCCGGCGTGACCAGAATCAGACAGCGCGCCGTATTCGGGCCGCTCGTCGCCGCCGGGGTGTCGAAATGCACGCCCTGCGCCGTGAGATCGTGGCGATAGACTTCGCCCAACAAATCGTCGCGCACCTTGCCGATAAAAGCGCCGCTGCCGCCGAGCGAGGCGATGCCGGCCATCGTGTTGCCGGCCGATCCACCCGACGCTTCGATCGCCGGCCCCATCAACCGGTAAAGCATATCGGCGCGATCGGCGTCGATCAGCGCCATCGTCCCCTTGACCAGCGCCTCCTTTTCGAGGAACGCCTCGTCGGCGCGGGCAATCACGTCGACAATCGCATTGCCAATGCCGACGACATTGATGGCAGCTTGGGTCATTATCTGTTTATTGCCTGGCAAGGGGACGGGCCCCGCCGAGTATAAGCGTGTCCCCTGCGCCAGCAAGCGCCACCGCCGATCGAACGGGCGGGAGATCTAGAACGAGCTGGCCCGCGGACGCGCCGCTGCGCCGATTGCCATAGATCGTCGCGAGCACGGACTTCGTTCTTCCCCCAGGAATTGGCTGCTGATCTTCAAATTGGCATGAGCTTTGTCCAACTTGCACAAGCGTTTCAGGCGAGGCACCGACAGTCGTGACCCGAGCTAGATTGTTCGTCGGCGCCGTCCTATTGACGGGGATGGTAATCTGGGCCCACGGCGCTTCGCCGGCCGTGATGACCGCGGGCGGGTTCCTGGCATCCGGCGGGTTTCCGTTTGCCGTCGCCGTTGACGGCGGCTTCGATGATTCGCTGACGGGCGGCGACTGGTTTCGGACCGCGGCGCTTGCCACAGGCATTTTCGGCGCCGACCTCGGGGCGTTTTTTGGCGGGCCTTCCGTCGACGACATCGACCCGACCGAAATCCAACGCACTGCCGCCTTTTCCTTGCTCGGGCCCGCATCCGCCTCGGTCGGCGATGTCGATGACGAGCCCCGCGGGTCCCTGCCGGGTTCAACCGTCATCGACGTCACGCGGCTGCTGTCGCCGCCCGAGGACTTCCAGACCGTGTCGCGTGGCATCTCGGTCGACCCGGTCGAGGATTTGGCCGCGGCGCCGGCCGAGGCCGCCAATGCAACCTCATCGGCGGCGGCTGACGACGATATCTTGATCGAGGATGCGGTTCCGGCGCTGGCGGCGCTCGGCCTGTTGTCGGCGGGTTCATTGCTGTTTGGGCTCGTGCGCCGCCGGCGCCGAGCGGCGCAGGCCCGCCGCGTCAAGCGGAACTTCCGGCGGAGGGGGCGTCCGCTTCGCCCTTAGTCGGCGCCGCCGGCCGGCCCGCAATCAGCGGCAATCCGGCATCAGTCGTTCGGCTGGGGACTGCCGGCTCGTTGCTGGCCGAAATTGGCAAAAAAGGGCTGATAGATTTCGCAGCGGGCTTGCGCGGCGAGAATCTCGCCGGGTGCGGCCTCGAGCGCCTTGACGGCCTGAATTTGATGGGGTGTCGCGCACATCTGCTCGGCGAGCAGCGGATTGATCCGCGGATCATACCGGTTGAACTCGGCAAATTCGGGCGGGATCTCGCCGGTGGCCTTCAGCGCGCTGACGCCAAACTCGTCCTTGACCGGGATGTAGGGCGTGCAACCCGCGGCGAGCAGGCAAAGCAGCACAAGGGCCGAGAAAATTCGCATGGTGGATCCGTCGCTCGATGGCCGGGCGGAGTGTGCCGGGCGAATGCGCCAAGCGCAACCATCGCGGCGCGTCACGGCCCGGCCATCTGGCATTCCCATTCGGTGCGGACGAGCGGGTCGTGCTCCGCGGTGAGCCGATGCTCGCGTTCAGTGCGGAACGCCGCTGGCGAAAGCCGGGAAACCGCCCACACGGCGGCGGCGCGCACCAGCGGCGCCGCGTCGTCGAGGCAGCGCCTGGCGGCGGCGAGCAGCTCGGGATCGCCCGGCGCGGCATTGCCGATCGCAATCAGCACGTTGCGCAAGAATCGGGTGCGGCCGGTGCGCTTGATCGGCGATCCGGTGAACATCCGGCGGAAATCTTGATCGTCGAGAGCGGCGAGCTCGGCGAGCCGCGGGGCGCTCAGACCGGGGCGCGGTAGAAAATCGCGCTCGTCCGCCGCCTGAGCGAATTTGTTCCACGGGCAGACCGCAAGGCAATCGTCGCAGCCATAAATGCGGTTGCCGATCAACGGGCGCAGTTCGAGCGGGATCATCCCCTTGTGCTCGATCGTCAGATACGAGATGCAGCGCCGGGCGTCGAGCTGGTAGGGTGCCGGAAACGCCGCGGTCGGGCAGGAATTGAGGCAGCGCCGGCACGAGCCGCAATGGTCGGGTTCGGGCGGGTCGGGTTCGAGCGCCATGCTCAGATAAATTTCGCCGAGAAACAGCCACGAGCCGAATTCGCGCGACACGAGGTTGGTGTGCTTGCCCTGCCAGCCGATCCCGGCCTGCTGCGCCAGCGGTTTTTCCATGACCGGGGCGGTGTCGACAAAGAGTTTCAACCCGCCCGGCCATTGCCCGTCGATCCAGCGCGCCAATGCCTTCAGCCGGTGCTTCAATGTGTCGTGGTAGTCGCGGCCGCGGGCGTAGACCGACACGCTGCCGGCTTCGGGTTCACCGGCCAATGCCAGCGGATCGTCCGCGGGCGCGTAATTGACCCCGAGCACGACGATCGTTCGCGCTTCGGGCCACAATGCCTGCGGGTCGCCGCGCCGTTCGGCGGTGCCGGCGAGCCAGCCCATGTCGCCGTGATAGCCGCGGGCGATGAATTCGCGCAGCCCCGCGCGCGCCTCGTCATCGAGGTGGGCGGCGGCAAACCCGACCGCGTCGAAGCCCTCGGCCAATGCCCGGTTGCGGATCGCCTCGCGAATCGCGTTCCTGGTGCGCGATCGCTCCATCTCGTCGTTCCCGCGAAAGCGGGAACCCAGGGGGGCCGATGCCTCAACAGTGGCCCTGGCCCCCCGCTTCCGCGGGGGCGACGACGGTTTGCTGACCTCGAATAAAGTCATCCCAGCGAATGCTCAGCCGCGGCCGCGATAGGGTGGGATGCCGGGGTCGGGGAGCCACAGGCCGGCGGGCGGCTCGGCGGTCTGGTAGAACACGTCGATCGGGATGCCGCCGCGCGGGTACCAGTAGCCGCCGATCCGCAGCCAACGCGGCTCGATGGTGTCGACCAGCCGCCGGGCGATCGCGAGGGTGCAGTCCTCGTGAAAGGCGGCATGGTTGCGGAACGCGCCGAGATAGAGCTTCAGCGACTTGCTTTCGAGGATCGCCGCCTCGGGTGCGTAGTCGATGACGAAATGGGCGAAATCGGGCTGGCCGGTCACCGGGCACAGCGAGGTGAATTCGGGGCAGGTGAAGCGCGCCAGATAAAGCAGCCCCGGATGCGGGTTCGGCACGGTTTCGAGCACCGCCTCGCCCGGCGATTGCGGCAGCCGGGTCGGGCGGCCGAGCTGGGTCAGGGCAGGCGGTTCGGTCATTCGCTGGTCTCGGGCGGCGATGGCGTCTGCGCCTCGGCAAAGGCGGCGGCGAACTCGGCGAGTGCGCCGGCTTCGATCGCTCCTCGCATGTCGCTCATCAGATCGGCATAATATTGCAGATTGTGCGCGGTCAGCAGCATCGCGCCGAGGATCTCGCCGCTGCGGCAGAGATGGTGCAGATAGGCGCGACTGTACCCGGCGCAAGCCGGGCAGCGGCATTCAGGATCGAGCGGTGCGCGGTCGTCGGCATGGCGGGCGTTGCGCAAATTGAGCGGGCCGCTGCGAGTAAAGGCCTGCGCGGTGCGCCCCGAGCGCGTCGGCAGCACACAGTCGAACATGTCGATGCCCCGCATGACGGCGCCGACGAGGTCGGCGGGCTTGCCGACCCCCATCAGATAGCGCGGCCGGTCCGCCGGCAATGCCGGCACCGTCGCGTCGAGGATTGCGAAAGTCGTCGCCTGGCCTTCGCCGATCGCGAGCCCGCCGACCGCATAGCCGTCAAAACCGATCCCGGTGAGCCGTGCCGCCGAACGCAGCCGCAGATCGGGATGAACCCCGCCCTGAACGATGCCGAAAATCCCGTGCCCCGGCCGCTCGGCAAAGGCGCAGCGCGAGCGCTCGGCCCAGCGCATCGACAATTCCATCGATTTTTCGACGGCGTCTGGCGGGGACGGGTAGGGGGTGCATTCGTCAAGCGCCATCGTCAAATCGGCGCCGAGCAGATGCTGGATCTCGATCGACCGCTCCGGCGTCAACAGATGGGCGCTGCCGTCGAGATGCGAGCGAAAGGCGACGCCGTCCTCGCCGATCTTGCGCAATTTCGCCAGGGACATGACCTGAAACCCGCCCGAATCGGTCAGGATCGCGTAGGGCCAGTTCATAAAGCGGTGCAACCCGCCGAGCGCCCCGATCCGCTCCGCCCCCGGCCGCAGCATCAGGTGATAGGTGTTGCCGAGCACGATACGCGCACCCGTCGCCGCCACCCCCTCCGCCGTCATCGCCTTTACCGTCGCGGCGGTGCCGACCGGCATAAACACCGGCGTTTCGACGACGCCATGCGCCGTCACCAGCCGCCCGCGCCGCGCCGCGCCGTCCCGCCCCAGCACCGCAAAGCCGATCATGTAGGCGCAGTGGAATTTGAGTGGCGACAAATCGTGAGGCGCTCAGTGTCCGACCGGAAATGAAATAAACGATGCCGGTACGATACCGTCGCCCCCGCGAAAGCGAGGGTCCAAAGAGCCTGCTCCTGGTGTAAACAGGGGACCACCGCTCGCCCGCGGCCCTCGGTTCCCGCTTGCGCGGGAATGACGGTCAAATATTCGATCTCGCGTACTTCTTTTTCGGGTTCAACGGAGACGTGAGGCTTCGGTGGTGTTGCCGTGTTCCCTTCCAGTGGAGTCGTCCTCGCAAGTCCTTCTGCTTCTCTGGAACGCATCACTGAAGGCAGCGGCGAGGATGCCTGTCGGCATGGCGATGAGACCAATTCCGGCAACAGAGGTTAGTCCGCCGCAAATCTTGCCGAGCACGGTGTGGGGATAGGCGTCTCCATAACCGACCGTGGTAAGCGTACAAACGCTCCACCACATCGCCCTCGGTATACTCCCGAAGGTCTGCGGATCACTATCGCCTTCGAGTATGTACATTGCCGAGGCAGAGAACACGAGCACAAAGGTCGCTAGCATCAGGCTGAGGAGCAGTTCTTCACGGCGTTCGCTGACCGCTTCGGAAAGATGGCGCATTGCTGTGGAGAACCTACCGAGCCTGGCCAGGCGAAGGATTCTGATCAGCCGGAAGATGCGCAGCAGCATGAGATTAGAGGTTCCCGGCAGCACCGGCACCACGAGCGACGGAAGAAACGACATCAAATCGATGATGGCGGCGGGAGTGAGCGCATAGAGAAGCCGCCCCCGGACACCGCGAAATTTCGGATTTTCGCCTTCTGCCCACAGCCGGATCAAATACTCGGCGAGGAACAGGGCCGCAAATACCCACTCCAACCGGGCGAATGCCCAAGGAGCGAGGCCCTCGACGGTCGGCTCCGTCTCCAGAATGGCGACCAATGAGGACACCGCAACAATCCATACGACGGCTTTGTTGGTCAGCGACAGGCCTTCGTCCTTGTATGCTTCTGGATCGACCTGCTGCCAAACGAATTGGCGCAGACGCGTCGCTCTCGCCAATTCAGCCTCGTACGACCGTCTGAACCTGACGTTGCCGAATGTAGCAAACTGACCGAGTGTTCTGCAGTCGAATTCCACAGGACGAGAGCCTCGCCGAGCGTCGGATTCTCCCGCTCAGCCCACATCCCCGCACCATTGGAAGGGAACCCGGCGCGTCCGCGACGGCGAGAATGAGGCGGCACAATCGGCCACCAGGAGCCGGACCTCCCCACCGCACCCCGGCCTTCTCCGCCCCCCGGGCGGAGGGGGAAGAACACAGCGTCCGGTCTCGACGTATTTGGCGTCTGCGGATCAGTCGGGGCGTTCGATAAGGCAGGCGTCGCCGTAGGAGAAGAAGCGGTAGCGGCTGGCAACGGCATGGATGTAGGCGGCTTTGATGTGGTCGAGGCCGGCGAGGGCGGCGACCAGCATGAACAGGGTCGAGCGCGGCAGGTGGAAATTGGTCAAGAGCAGGTCGATCGCGCGAAAATGGTAGCCGGGCAGGATGAACAATTTGGTTTCGCCGGCGAAGGGGCGGACCTCGCCGGTCTCGGTCGCGGCTGATTCGAGCAGCCGCAGGCTGGTCGTGCCGATGGCGACGATGCGGCCCCTGGCGCGCCGGGTTGCGGCGATGCGTTCGGCGGTCTCGGCCGACAACACGCCCCATTCGCCGTGCATCTGGTGGTCGCGCGGGTCGTCGGTCTTGACCGGCAGAAAGGTGCCGGGACCGACATGCAAGGTCAGGCTGGCGAGGCCGATGCCGCGCCGCGACAGCGCCTCGATCAATGCCGGCGTGAAATGCAATCCGGCGGTCGGGGCGGCGACCGCACCCTCGGCGCGGGCGAACATCGTCTGGTAGTCGGCGCGGTCGCGCGGGTCGCCGCCGCGGGCGCGCTTGATGTAGGGCGGCAAGGGCATCACGCCGTGACGGGCGAGCGCCTCGCGAAACCCCGTTCCCTCAACATCGAAGCGTAGGGTCACGTCGCCCTCGGGATGCTTCTCAGCCACCGTCGCCGCGAAATCCCCCGCGAAGTCGAGCCGGTCGCCGGGGCGCAGCCGCTTGGCGCCCTTGGCAAAAGCGCGCCACATGCCGCCGCCTTCGTCGCGATGCAAGGTCACCTCGACTGTCGCCGCACCTCGTCGGCCGACGAGGCGCGCCGGGATAACCTTGGTGTCGTTGCACACGAGGAGATCGCCGGGTCGCAACATATCCGGCAGATCGGCGATACGGCGGTCGGCGAGACCTCCCGAGGCCGGGATGTGCAGCAGGCGCGCTGCCTCGCGCGGCTCGCAGGGATGATCCGCGATCAGCTCGCGCGGCAGCGGAAAATCGAAATCGTCGAGGCGCATCGGCCGAGATAAGGGCCGCCGGCGCCGCGCGTCAATTCGGCAGATCGCGCCGCGTAAATATATACAAATATATTATGCTATAAGTGCGGCTATTGACATGCAACGGATGGTGTAATTACGTCACTCACATCATTGGACGGTGTTAACCGTCGCGCCAACCGAGGGCGACATGGCTCAGATCGACACGATTTCCAAAGCCGAGGCGGTCAAGCAGCAAAGCCGCCAACTTCGCGGCCATATTGCCCGCGATCTGCCGGATACCGCCACCCCGTTCGACAAGGAGGGGTATTCCCTGCTCAAATTCCACGGGATCTATCAGGGCTATGACCGTGACAGCGCGACCGAACTAAAGCAGCGCGGTGAGAGCAAGGTCTGGCAGTTCATGGTTCGGGTGCGGATCCCGGGCGGACGCCTGACCGCGGACCAGTATCTCGGCCTCGACGCGATCGGTGGCAACTGGGCCGACGGGTCGCTGCAAATCACGACGCGGCAGAGTATCCAATTTCACGGCGTCGTCAAATCCGGCCTGAAGGCGGCGATGGCCGAGGTCAGCCGGTCCTTGCTGACGACATTGGCCGCCTGCGGCGACGTGGTGCGCACGGTGACGACGGTGCCGGCGCCGATCCGCGATCCGGTGCACGACCGGCTCGAAGCCGACGCCCGGCGGCTCTCGACACATCTGTTGCCGCAGACCGGCGCCTATCACGAAATCTGGGTCGACGGCGAGAAATGGCAGGACGAGGCTGCCGCAGGGGAGGCGCCCGACCCGCTCTACGGCGAGCGTTATCTGCCGCGCAAGTTCAAGATCGGGCTCGCCATTCCCGAGGACAACACGATCGACGTCTTGACCAATGACCTCGCGATCGTGGCGCTGTGGGAGGGAGGGCGGCTCGCCGGCTACGATTTCCTGCTCGGTGGCGGCCATGGCATGACCCACAACAACCCGAAGACCTACCCGCGCCTCGCCACCCCGGTTGCCTTTGTCGAGCCCGGCGACCTGCTCGACGCCGCGGCGGCGGTCGTCAAACTGCATCGCGATTACGGCGACCGCGGCAACCGCCGTCACGCCCGGCTCAAATACGTGATCGCCGAGCGCGGCGAGGCGTGGGCGCGCGAGCGGCTCGAGGAATATCTCGGCAAGGATCTGGCGCCCTGCCGCCCGTTGCCGCGCCTGTCGGTACCCGAGCATCTCGGCTGGCACGAACAGGGCGACGGCCTGTTCTATGTCGGCATCCCGGTGGCGAGCGGGCGCATTGCCGACGGCGCCGGCGCGCGCCTTCGCACCGCATTGCGCGAGATCGTGACCCGCTTCGGCTGCGACCCGATCCTGATGCCGAGCCAGGACGTCATCCTGAGCGAAATCCGCCCCGAGGACCGCGAGGCGATCACCGCTGTCCTGCGCGAGCACGGCGTACGCCTCGCCGAGGACATGTTGCCGGCCGAGCGCTGGGCGCTCGCCTGCCCGGCCTTGCCGACCTGCGGGCTGGCGCTGACCGAGGCCGAACGGGTGCAGGGCGAGATCGTCGCCGCCATCCAAGAGCCGCTCGCCCGATACGGGTTGGAGCGCGAGCGCCTCAGCATCCGCATCACCGGCTGCCCCAATGGCTGCGCCCGGCCCTATACCGGCGACATCGGCATCGTCGGCCGCGTGCCCGGCTATTACGCGCTGTTTGTCGGCGGCGATTTCGAAGGCACGCGGCTCAACGTGGCACTCGTCGACAAGGTGGCGCTCGGTGCCATCGGCGAGACGCTCGACCCGCTGTTCGCGTTCTATGCGTCCGACCGCGACGCGGGCGAGGGTTTCGGCGATTTCTGTCACCGCGTCGGGCTGCCCACGTTGCAGCAAGCGCTGATGCGCTCCAACGGAGTTCGGCTCAATGCTGCCGATTAGCGTCGATCTGGCGGCAATCCGCGTGCTGCTGGCCGGCGACGGGGAAGCGGCGCACCGGCGGTTGGGCTTGCTCGACGAGGCCGGCGCCGAAGCGCTCGAAATCTACGCGCCCGAGCCCGAGCCCGCCTTGGCCGAGATGGCCGGGGCACGGTTGCGGCGGCGCCTGCCGTTGCCGGCCGAAATCGCGCGGGCGCAGCTCGTTTTTGTCGCCGGCCTCGCCGAACCGGCGGCGGGCGAGATCTCCCGGGTAGCGAAGGCGGCCGGGGTGCTGGTCAACATCGAGGACGACCGGCGGCGCAGCGATTTTCATTCGGCCGCGGTGATCAGGCGCGGCGATCTGACCGTGGCGATCTCGACCAACGGCAAGAGCCCCGGTCTCGCCTCATTGATGCGGCGGGTGCTGGAGCACCGGATCGGTCCCGAATGGGAATCGCGGCTCGACGAGATCGCGGCAATGCGCCAAGCCTGGCGCGCGGCCGGTACCGACCCGGCTGCGATCGGCCGCCGCACCCGGGAATGGGTCGCGCGCCGGGGCTGGCTCGACCCCGCCGCACCCGGCCCTTCACACGAACCCTCCCGCCCGATACCTTGACCGGCAACGAGTTGTTGCCGGAGGCAGAAGAATGACGGTTATCGCGGTCATCGCGCAGGGCATGATGGGGGCCGGCGTCGGCCGGCGGCTGCACGAAAGCGGCGCCACGGTCCGCACGTTGCTGTCGGGTCGCAGTACGAAAAGCGCCGAGCGCGCGCGGGCCGCCGGCATGGAACCCGCCGCCGACGAACATGCGCTGCTTGCCGGCGCCGATTTCTTTTTGTCGATCCTGCCGCCGGGCGATGCCGAGGCGCTGGCCGAGCGGCTGGCCCCGGCACTGACGGCGCTCGGCCGCAAGCCGGTCTATGTCGACTGCAACGCGGTCAGCCCGCAGAGCGCGATCCGCATCGGCGCCGCCGTGGCGCCGAGCGGCGCCGATTTTGTCGATGGCGGGATCATCGGCGGGCCGCCGCGGCCGGGCTACAGCCCGACGATTTACGCCTCCGGTCCAAGCGCCGGGCAGACCGCGGTATTGCGCGATTGGGGGATCGACTGGCGGGTCATCGACGGCCCGGTCGGCGCCGCCTCGGCGCTCAAGATGTCCTATGCCGGGATCACCAAGGGGACGACCGCGATCGCTTGCGCCATGCTGCTGGGCGCGGCACGCTTTGGCTGCGGCGAGGCGCTGATCGCCGAGCTGACCGAGAGCCAGCCCGAGATGCTGGCGCGGATGCGGTCGGGCATCCCGCGGATGTACGACAAGGCCTATCGCTGGGTCGCCGAAATGGAGGAAATTTCCGATTTCCTCGAAAAGAACCCGCCCTCGCGCGACATCTACGCCGCGGTCGCCCGGCTTTACGCCTATGTTGCGGCGGCCTACGACGACAGCGCACCCGGCCCTGGTAACGCGGTGAAGACCTTGGATCGCGTGTTGGGCCACGGGAACGAATGATCCGCTCTCTCTGCACGCGGGGAGAGGGAGGCGCAGTTTCCGAAATCTCGGATTATATACCCTGTCGATATTCTCGATTTTGTCGTTACCCAGTTAACAATCCAGAAAGCAAGTGGCGCTAGACTTGACTCCTCAATTTAGGAGCAGATGGCCGAAGAGTGTACGAGCCTCAAACATTCAGGCGTCCCTCGGTGGTTGAGCGCGATATCGATGCGGTACTAGCAAGAAGGCTGGCCTCGCATCCAGTTTTTGCTGCCCGGCTTGTTGGTGAGGTCGCACGGCAGTCGAGGGCTCCCCTACCCTACGAAGAGCTTCGCGTTGAACGCCAGGCGCGGCACAAAGGCTCGTCGGGCTCCATCGACTTGCTCGTCCGTCTATTCGCCAACGGCCTTGATGAGACCGGCCTCATTCTCATCGAGAACAAGATCGACAGCAGGTTCACTCGCGGACAGCCCGAGCGATATGCGACATCGGCCGTTACCATGTCGCGCAAGGAACGGCCCGCCATTCCGACTATCTGTGCGCCCGTCGAATACATAAGAAGGTCGAGGTATCTCGGACCGTTCAAGGCGAGAATCGCCTACGAGCATATAGCCGGCTGGCTTGACGGTGAGGATCTGGTGTTGATTAACTTGGCAATTCTGCGCTTCATGATGCCATATGAGCCTGATCCAGTTTCCGAAGTCGCGGATTTTCACACGGAGTACAGCCGTCTTGTGCAACGGCTCGCGCCAGAGCTCGTCATCAAGCCTAACCCGAACACGACCGGCGCTCGTCCGGGTGCCTCTCATACCATTTATTTCGACACGGCAAAATGTCTTCCCCGTTTGCACTTCCTTCCGACACTTCGCTTCTCTCACCAGTGTTGCGATTCTGGCGCGGCTGCGCCCAGCGTCAAGGTCATGTTTGCTCACTGGGCCATGCATGAAAACCTTCTCCGGCGTCTGTCCAGCGCCGCGCTCCGGGGCACCCGCCTATACTTGCGCAAGGCGGGCGAAAGCCTTGGATTGGTGCACGACACCCCCCGCATGGAGAATATGCGGCCCGTTCGCGAACAAACCGATGCTGTCTCGACTGGCATCAGGGCCGCGGCGGCATTAAGGGCCTGGATGTTCGCAAATGAGGCAACACTGCGCAGGTGGGCGGAGGCAGCACAGAAGGCCGGCGTTTAGCAGCTGAGTACCAAGCCGGAGTTGCCCGGTTCCGAGAACGCAAGATGGGCGCAATTCTCCCGTTCACACAGGCGTTTGTCCCTCTCCCCGACCCGTCCCCGCAAGCGGGGCGAGGGGCGATGCGGTTAGCCCTTTGCCACCTCGTGGTGGGCGAGGTGTTCGAGGACGCGGACGAGGCCGGAATGGTCCCAACCTTTGCCGCCGAGGGCGGCGGCGGCGTTGAACAATTCCTGCGTCGTCGCGGTGTTGGGTAATGACAGGTTCAGCGAACGAGCGCCTTGCAGTGCGAGGTTCAGGTCCTTCTGGTGCAGTTCGATGCGGAAGCCCGGGTCGAAGGTCCGCTTGATCATGCGCTCGCCGTGGATTTCGAGAATCCGCGACGAAGCGAAACCGCCCATCAGCGCCTGCCGCACCTTGGCCGGGTCGGCCCCGGCCTTCGAGGCGAACAGCAGGGCTTCGCCGACCGCCTCGATCGTCAGCGCGACGATGATCTGGTTGGCGACCTTGGTCGTCTGACCGTCGCCATTGCCGCCGACGAGCGTGATGTTCTGGCCCATCAGGTCGAACAGCGGCTTCATTTGGGCGAAGGCGCGTTCGGGTCCGCCAACCATGATCGTCAGACTGGCCGCCTGGGCTCCGACTTCGCCGCCCGACACCGGCGCATCGAGATAATCGCAGCCGAGCTTGTTGATTTCGGCAGCAAAGAGCTTGGTCTCGATCGGCGAGATCGAGCTCATATCGACGACGAGCTTACCCGCCGTCAGGCCCGCCGCGACCCCGTCGGAATCGAACAGCGCAGCCTTCACGTCGGGAGTATCAGGCACCATCACGATGGTGATCTCGGAGCGCTCGGCAACCGCCTTTGAGCTGTCGCAGACGGCAGCGCCGGCGGCCGGCACATCCTGCGGCATCGTGTACTTGTCATGGACGAACAGCTCATGCCCGCCCTTGATGAGATTGAGGGCCATCGGCCGTCCCATGATGCCGAGCCCGACAAAACCGATCTTCATGACCGCCTCCTGGCCTGCTGCGATAAACTGCGTCGGCCGCACACTGCCCGGTTTCACCCGGCCTCTCAAGCGCGCCGCACCGGCTCTCCGGCGCGCGTATTTGTGTTAGGATTGCAAACGAGGTGTGGCCATGACCCAGAACGCAGCCAACGCAGTTTTGTACGAGGATGACTTTCATGCCTGGACGATCGAGCAGGCGGAACTGTTGCGCGCCGGCGAATTTTCGGCGCTTGACGTTGCCAACCTCGCCGAGGAGATCGAAAGCATGGGGCGGAGCGTTCGGCGCGAGTTGAGGAGCCGGCTCATCGTGCTGATGATGCATCTGCTCAAATGGCGGCATCAGTCGTCAGCGCAATCACGCAGCTGGTCGCTGACGATGGACGAGCAGCGGCTGCAGATCGACAGCCTGCTAACCGAATCGCCGAGCCTGCGGCCGCTGCTGGCCCGTCTGCTCGAAGAAGCTTATCCAATCGCCCGAGTGCGCGCCGCCGCGGAGACCGGCCTGGCCGAGGACGCTTTTCCGCCGGCGTGTCCGTTCAATGCCGATGACGTCCTGTCGCGCTCGTTTCTACCGGAGCAGTGACAACACAGCACCTTTCATCACTCCAACAGAGGGGCTCGATCAGGAAGATCTTCTTGGCAAACGGTTCGTTAGCGCCAGGAATTGCGTCAGCCGGCGAAATGGCGCAGCAACCAGCCGAGGGTTTCCTCGGGCGCCTCCTCGGGTACGTAGTGGCCGCAGGGCAGCGCGCCGCCATCAGCATTGGTGGCATAGCCGCGTTGCCACACCGCGAGCACGTCGCCGTGGACGCCCTCGGTATGGCTGCGCGCCCCCCAAATTACCAACAGGGGAACCGTGATCTTCCGCCCGGCCGCGAAATCGGCCTTGTCCATCTCGAAGTCGCAGGTGGCACAGGCACGGTAGTCGGCGCATGAACCCTTGATCGTCTTCCAGTTGAAGCAGCGGACGTACTCGGAAAACGCCTCGGGATCAAAAAAGCCGAGGCCGATACCGGGCTTCGACAGTTTCTTCTCCATGAAATACTGCGCCGGGATGCCGGCCAGCATCCGCTCGGGAAAGTCGTAGGGCTGGGCCATCATCGACCAGTGCCACGAGCGCACCGCCCATTCCTTGGAGGTGTGGGTCCAGATGTGGTGGTTGGGCAGGATGTCGATCAGTGCGGCGCGCTTGACCCGGTCGGGATGGTCGAGGCACATGCGGGCGGTGGTGCGGGCGCCGCGGTCGTGTCCGGCGACAAAGAACTCGCGATAGCCGAGCCGTTCCATGATTTCGACCTGGTCCTGCGCCATCGCCCGAAACGAATAGTTGATGTTGTTTTCGCCGCCGTCGTCAGGGCCGACACTGTCGCCGTAGCCGCGCAGATCGGGCGCGACGACATGGAAGCGCTCGGCAAGCCGCGGCGCGATCTTCCCCCACGATGCGTGGGTCAGCGGATTGCCGTGCAACAGCAGCAGCGGCGGGCCGTCGCCGCCATGGCGCAGATTAATGCGGGCACCTGCTGTTTCGATCTCGGTCTGAGTGAACCCTTCGAACATTCCGATTTCTCCTCGCCGAGCACCGTGCCGCCGGGAAGGCGGCGAGTTTGGCTTGCCGGTTGCGACCGGACGCTACCTCGGCACCGCAGCTGGTGATAGTCTTCAAGATGGAAATCCGCCCGCAAGCAAGGAGGCGGCTCAATCGCGGACGGTTCTCTCGATTGAGCTATGCATTCGTCCCGGGCGAAGGCGGCAGCCTTGTTGGCGAGCGCGACAGGCTCCCCGACGAGGCTGCGCGTCCGATCGATCTTGAGCCCGGCACCACGATCGCCTCTCTCAGCCGAAGCCCGCTGCGCGACCTTGCTCGGTCAAGGCGGAAGATTGTATACTTGACGAGAGCGCGGCGATTGATCCTCACCCTCCGGCTCGCCGGATCGGCGCGCGGCCACGAAACGGGGAGGAAATAATGGCGCAGTCGCTGTCGCTGCCATCTTCAGCTTTGGCGACAAGACTGATTTTCGGTTTTATTGCCGGTTTTGTCGCGACTTTGGTGTTCCACCAGATCGGGGTGCTGTTGCTGCATTTCGCCGGGTTGACCCCTGGCATGCCGTACAACATGCACCCGGTCCCGCCGTTCCGTGTGCCGCAGTTCGTCTCGCTTGCTTTCTGGGGCGGGGTTTGGGGCATCGTCTTTGTGCTGGTCGAGCGCGCCATCGCGCGCAGCCCCGGCGGCTATTGGGCCGGCGCAGTGGTTTTCGGCGCGGTCTTCCCGACCGTCTTATCGTGGTTGGTGGTGGCCCCGCTCAAGGGTCTGCCGCTCGGCTACGGCTTCCGCTTTCCCGGCCTGCTGGTCGGGCCGATCGTCAACGGGCTGTGGGGTCTCGGGACGGCGGTATTCCTGCAGCTGATGTCGGGATCGCCGAAACGCGCCTGATCGTCAGCGGATCGCCGCGGTAATAGCGGCGCCGAGGTCCTTGGTGCCGGCATTGCCGCCGAGATCCGGGGTGCGGGCGCCGCCCTCGGCCAACACCTCGGCGATGGCGCGCTCGACGGCTTCGGCCGCGGCGGTTTCGCCGAAATGCGCCAGCATCATCGCGCCCGACCAGATCTGGCCGATCGGGTTGGCGACGCCGCGGCCGGCGATGTCGGGTGCAGAGCCGTGCACCGGCTCGAACATCGAGGGGTATTCGCGCTCGGGGTTGATATTGCCCGAAGGTGCGATGCCGATCGACCCGACCACCGCCGGCCCAAGATCGGACAGGATGTCACCGAACAGGTTCGATCCGACGACCACGTCGAACCAGTCCGGGTGACGTACGAAATGCGCGGTCAGGATGTCGATGTGGTACTGGTCGGTCTTGATTTCGGGGTAGTCGCGCGCGACCGCGGCAAAGCGCTCGTCCCAGAACGGCATCGTGTGGATGATGCCGTTCGATTTGGTCGCCGAGGTGACGTGCTTTTTGCGGGTGCGGGCGAGGTCGAAGGCATAGCGCATGATCCGGTCGCAACCGCGGCGGGTGAAGACCGATTGCTGCATCGCCATCTCGTGCTCGCTGTCGGCGAAAAGCCGGCCGCCGATCTCCGAGTATTCGCCCTCGTTGTTCTCGCGCACGACATAGAAATCGATGTCGCCCGGCATGCGGTCGCGCAATGGCGACTGCACCCCGGCGAGCAGCCGCACCGGGCGCAGATTGACGTATTGCTGAAAGCCGCGGCGCAACGGGATCAGCAGACCCCATAGCGAGACGTGATCGGGGACCTCCGGATGGCCGACAGCGCCGAGATAGACGGCGTCGTAGAGTCGGAGCCGCTCCAGCCCGTCCTCGGGCATCATCCGCCCCAGGTTGACGTAGCGCTCGCAGCTCCAGTCGAACTCGTGCCACTGGAAACCGAAGCCGTAGATGCGCGCCGCCGCCTCCATGGCGGCGATCCCTTCGGGCATGACCTCGCGCCCGATGCCATCGCCGGCGATGACCGCCACCCGATAACTATTTGCCATGCGACCTACCTCCGCCGCCGGTACGCCGTGCGGCTACTTGCTCGAGTTCCAGATATCCTGAAGCAACCGCCAATGACCGCCGCTCTTGCGCCACACCACCGCGTATTTTATCTGGATGTCCTGGGGCGGGTGTCCCTTTGACTTGGCGTTGCACGTGCCAATTTCGCGCACCGCGCTTGGGCCGAGTGGGAGCACATCAATGGGGGTGCAGCTGACATCGGTCATCTGCTGCCCCGCTTGACGCCAAAAGGCTTCGATCGAGCTGCGCCCCTTGATCATGTCGGCGCCCGGCGGCAGCACATAGGCGTGGTCGTCATACATGGACGCCACTCCGGCAAAATCGCCTTTGTTGAAGGCCGCGCCCCACGCGTCGTCGAGCTTCTGGATCGCCGCCTTGCTTTGCGCAAACGCCGGTGCGCAGCACAGCGCGAAGCACCCGGCAAGCGTCACCGTCCTCAGCATCAAGATCCTCCCCGGTTCAATCGGGCGATCTTCACCCGCTTTGTCGTCGCGGACAATCGTCAGATTTCGATGATGCCGGTCAGGTAGAGTAGCGCGCGGCCGGCGATCGTGACGCGGTCGCCGCGGAGTTCGCAGGACAGGCTGCCGCCGCGCCGCGACAGCTGGCGCGCCTCCAGCCGGGTCTTGCCGAGCCAAGCCGCCCAATATGGGATCAACGTGCAATGCGCCGAGCCGGTCACCGGGTCCTCGTCGACACCCAGCGCCGGCGCAAAGAAGCGTGACACGAAATCCACCTCGCCGCGGCCCGGCGCGGTGACGATGACGGCCCGGCCGAGCTTCGCCAGCGCGGCGAAATCCGGACTGAGCGCCGCGACCCGATCGGGGCCGTCGTAGAGCGCGACATAATCGCGGGCGGCGAGGACCTTCGTCGGCTCAGATCCGAGGGCGGCGCCGAGATCCGGGGGCGCCGGGCAAGGCGCAGGCGGGCGCGCCGGGAAATCGAGCGCCAGCAACTCGCCGTCGCGCGAGACCGTCAAATCGCCGGCCTGCCGGGTACGGAACACGACGCGATCGCGGTGCGGCGCCAGAAAGCGAAAGATCACAAACGCCGACGCAAGCGTGGCGTGGCCGCACAGGTCCATCTCGGTCGTCGGCGTAAACCAACGCAGCCGCCAGCCTTCCTCTTCGGGCGCAAAAAACGCGGTCTCCGACAGGTTGTTTTCGGCCGCGATCGCCTGCATGACCTCGTCGGACAGCCAGTCTTCAAGCGGACATACCGCCGCCGGATTGCCGGTGAACGGGCGATCGGCGAAGGCATCGACCTGATAGAGCGGCAGGCGCATATCTCGCCTCTAAGAGAGCTAAACGTGTCTGAGAAGAGACTTGCAACCGCGCAAAATCGTTCTCCAAGATCGCCGGGGTTTCAAGCTCAGGCCATTTTGCCGCCATGAACCCATACATGTAGTCAAGCCGCTGGCCGGAGCAGGGCTGATTTGATCTCCGCAATATCGGCGCGGAGGGGTTCGATGTCCGCTTCGAGCCGCGCAACCCGTCTTTCGAGGCCAGAGGACTGAAGCGGCGCGCTGTCATCAGCCATTCGGTGAGTATCCCGAATGCAGCGGATGGGCGTGGTCGAGGGGACCGTGGCCGCGGCCGAGACCGGGTGCACTGGCGATCGCGCGCTGGACATAGGTTCTGGCGCGGTCGATTGCGTTTTCGATGTCGAGGCCTTGGGCGAGGCCTGCGGCAATCGCCGAAGCCAGGGTGCAGCCGGTGCCGTGGGTATGGCGCGAGGCGATGCGCGGGCTTTCCCAGACCCTGCTGCCGGCTGCCGTCACCAGCACATCCGTCACGGTTTCGGCGACGAGATGCCCGCCTTTGACGAGCACCGCCCGGCAGCCGAGCCGCAGCAGGTCCGCGCCGGCTGCGCGCATCGCACCGATGTCGCCGACCGCACTGCCGCACAGGATCCCGGCTTCGGGAAGGTTCGGGGTCAGCACCGCCGCCCGCCCGATCAGCAGCGTTTTCAGTGCCTCGACCGCGTCGGGATCGATCAGACGGGCGCCGCCCTTGGCCGCCATGACCGGGTCGACAACCAGCGGAATGGCCCCGGCGCGCTGCTGCAAGACAGCCGCCAGGGTCTCGATCACCGACGTATCGTGCAGCATGCCGGTCTTGATCGCGTCGGCGCCGATGTCGTCGAGCACGATCTCGATCTGCCGTCGGATGAAATCGGGCGGGATCGGCAACACGCCGAAAACCCCCTCGGTGTTCTGCGCGGTCAGGGCCGTGACCGCGGTCGCCGCATAGGCGTCGAGCATCGTCACCGTCTTGATGTCGGCCTGGATGCCGGCGCCGCCGCCGGAATCGGAGCCGGCGACGATCAGGACTCGGCCGCGCACTATTCCGCCGCGCGCGGAATGTCGTCGACGTCCGCCGCGACCGAGCGGATCGTGGCGCAGATTTCATCGACCACCGCGGCGACCAGCTCTTCGTCCTCGCCCTCGGCCATGACGCGGATTACCGGCTCGGTGCCCGAACGGCGGATCAGCAGGCGGCCGGCACTGCCGAGCCGGGCCTCGCCATCGGCGATCGCACGCTTTACCGCCGGGCGATCGAGCGGAACGACATTACCGTGGCGCACGCTGCTGGCATATTGCGGCACCGGGGTAAAGAGGTGGCAGACCTCACTCGCCGGCCGACCGGTTTCGACGATCGAGGCCAGCACCTGAAGTGCTGCGATCAGACCGTCGCCGGTCGTCGCGTAATCGGCAAGGATGATGTGGCCCGACTGCTCGCCGCCGAGATTGCAGCCGAGACTGCGCATCTGTTCAACGACGTAGCGGTCGCCGACCGCGGTGCGATGGAGTCCGATGCTCTGGCCGTCGAGATAGCGTTCGAGCCCGAGATTTGACATTACCGTCGCGACCAGAGCGCCGCCAACAAGCCGGCCGCTGCGCGACAGCCCGCTGGCGATCAGCGCCATCAGCTGGTCGCCGTCGAGGATCGTGCCGTGCTCGTCGGCAATGATCAGCCGGTCGGCGTCGCCATCGAGCGCAATCCCGATATCGGCCCGGCGGGCGAGTACCTCGCGCCGCATTTGCTCGGGCGCCAGCGCGCCGCATTCGCGGTTGATGTTGAGCCCGTCGGGTGCGACGCCGAGCGAAAACACCTCGGCGCCAAGTTCCCAGAAGACGGTCGGAGCGACTTTGTAGGCAGCGCCGTGCGCGCAATCGACGACAATCCGCAGCCCGTCGAGACGCAGGCCGCGCGGGAAACTCTGTTTGACGAATTCGATATAGCGGCCGCCGGCGTCGTCGAGGCGCTTGACGCGGCCGAGTTCCGACGGGCTTGCCCGCCGGCTCGGTCCTCTGGCGAGCGCAGTTTCGATTTTTTGCTCGATCTCGTCGGACAGCTTGTAGCCGTCGCGACCGAACAGCTTGATGCCGTTGTCGCCATATGGATTGTGCGAGGCCGACAGAACAACGCCGATGTCGGCGCGCAGGCTGCGCGTCAGCATCGCAATCGCCGGGGTCGGCAGCGGACCGACGAGCACGACGTCCATGCCCATGGTGACAAAGCCGGCGGTCAGCGCCGGTTCGAGCATATAGCCCGAAAGTCGGGTATCCTTGCCGATGACGACAAGATGCTTGTGCGCGCCGTTTTTAAAGCATTCGCCGACCGCTATTGCAACCTTTAGCGCCGTTTCCGGCGTCATCGGCTCGATGTTGGCAGTCCCGCGGATCCCGTCAGTGCCGAAGAGCCTCCGCGTCATCACGTTACCAGAGCTTAGATGAAGTCCTCCACGACTGCCTAAAGTGCAGAAAAAGCGAGCCAGTGTCAAATAACAAATTCGACAGGTTTAACGTTGCGGCGGTCTAGTGGATCACTCGCCAACGGCACGCAACCGCCGCCGGGCGGCTGGCGGGCCGATCAGCCGCCGGGCTGCGGCTCCGGCTCGAGCCCGGCCGGACGGCCTGACGGCGGCACCGAGCTGCGCCGTCCGGCCCGCGCGTCATCGCCTTGCGGCGGCGAATTTGGCGCGGTGCTTTCACGCACGATGCGCTCGCCCTTGATGATGCGGCGGATCTCGTCGGCTGACAGGGTCTCGTATTCGAGCAGCCCCTTGGCCAAGGCATGCAGCTCGTCGAGCCGGGCGGTCAGGATCTCGCGCGCCTTCTCTTCGCCCTCGTCGACGAGGCGGCGGATTTCCTCGTCGATCAGCTTGGCGGTCGCCTCGGAGACATTCTTGCGCTGGGTCACCGAATGGCCGAGGAACACTTCCTCCTCGTTCTCGGCGTAGCGCAGCCGCCCCAGCTTTTCGCTGAACCCGAACTCGGTCACCATGCGGCGGGCGAGCTGGGTCGCGCGGCGGATGTCGTCGGAGGCCCCGGTCGTCACCTTGTCCGGCCCGAAGATCAGTTCTTCGGAAACGCGCCCGCCAAACAGGCTCGCCAGCATCGCTTTGATTTCGATCTTGGACTGGCTGTATTTGTCGCGTTCCGGCAGGTACATGGTGATGCCGAGCGCGCGGCCGCGCGGGATGATCGTCACCTTGTGCAGCGGTTCATGTCCTTCGGCGTACAGCATGCACAGCGCATGTCCGGCCTCGTGATAGGCGGTCAGCCGTTTCTCGTCCTCGGTCATAACCATCGAGCGCCGTTCGGCGCCCATCATGACCTTGTCCTTGGCGTGCTCGAATTCGCTCATCGCCACCGAGCGCTTGCCCCGGCGCGCGGCCATCAACGCCGCCTCGTTGACGAGGTTGGCGAGGTCGGCGCCGGAAAAGCCGGGGGTACCGCGGGCGATGATCTTGGCGTCGACATCCGCCGCCAGCGGCACCTTGCGCATATGGACCTTGAGGATCTTCTCGCGGCCGACGACGTCGGGGTTCGGCACCACCACCTGACGGTCGAAACGGCCGGGCCGCAGCAACGCCGGGTCGAGCACGTCGGGCCGGTTGGTCGCCGCGATCAGGATCACGCCCTCGTTCGCCTCGAATCCGTCCATCTCGACGAGCAGCTGGTTCAGAGTCTGCTCGCGCTCGTCATTGCCGCCGCCCAGCCCCGCGCCGCGATGGCGGCCGACGGCGTCGATCTCGTCGATGAAGATGATGCAGGGGGCGTTTTTCTTGCCCTGCTCGAACATGTCACGCACGCGACTGGCGCCGACGCCGACGAACATCTCGACAAAGTCGGAACCGGAGATGGTGAAGAACGGGACGTTCGCCTCGCCGGCGATCGCGCGGGCGAGCAAGGTCTTGCCGGTGCCCGGCGAACCGACCAGCAGCACCCCCTTTGGGATCTTGCCGCCGAGCCGCTGGAATTTCTGCGGGTCCTTCAGGTACTCGACGATCTCTTCGAGCTCCTGTTTGGCCTCGTCGATCCCGGCCACGTCCTCAAAGGTGATGCGTCCGACCTTCTCGGTCAAAAGCCGCGCCCGGCTCTTGCCAAAGCCCATCGCCCGGCCGCCGCCGCCCTGCATCTGGCGCATGAAGAAGATCCACACGCCGATCAGCAGCAGCATCGGGAACCACGAGATCAGCACACCGAACAAGGACGGCACGTTGTCGTCGACCGGCGCGGCCGAAATCCGGACGCCCTTGTCGATCAACCGGCCGACCAGGCTCGGGTCATTGGGGGCATAGGTGGTGAAGGCCCGGCTGTCGGTGAAATGGCCGCCGATCGTATTGCCCTGGATGGTCACATCCGCGACCTGGCCGCGATTGACGTCGTTGACAAAATCGGAAAAGGCGAGGGTCGACTGCGGGCCGCGGTTGGAAGACGTCTGGAACAGGTTGAAAAGCGCGACGAGAAGCAGCCCGATCACGATCCAAAGGGCGAGGTTCTTGCCGAAGTTATTCACGATAAGCGCCTTTCATGCCGAGCCGGCCAGCACGCAACGAACAACCTACGCCGATCGAGCCCGGCCCGCGACCATTTTTGCCCAGTCAAGACATAAGGCGCAGGCCGGCTTAAACAACTGCAAAGCTCGCATGGGACGAACAATTGACGGGTCTAAAAGAGAGGCTCGGCAGCAAGATTTCACGTTCGCGGCGGTACCCGAGAGAAGGAACGGCGGCGAGCCCCTTTTGATCCCAAAATGCCGGCAGAATCGGATGGATCAGCGCCGGCCAGGGGCTGCGCGGTGACCAGGAGGGCCGCCGGTGCAGCTCGTCGATCCCGTCCCGACCGAGATAGTCGAGGGTCAGCACGCCGGTTTCGGCATCCCCGGCAACCTCGAAGCGGCGATCCCAAAGGATGGCGGCGCCCGGTCCGACCTGCACCGGCGCGGCCGCGGCGGCGAGCTCGCGCAGCACGAGCACGCGGTCGCGCCACGTGACAAACCGGCAGCCGCCGAGGACGGATCCACCGCGTTCCCCGCCGCCGAGCACCCGCAACAGGCGCGTGACGGCCCGGCGCCGGGGCGGATAGCGACTGCCGCCAAGGGCAAAGACGAGGGTGGACAATGCCCGCTCGGCAACATCCGGCGTTGCCGACAGCAGCGAGCCGGGGTCGAGCACCGCGAACCCCGCCGGATGCACGGCCGCGGCGCGCGCCAGCAGTGCGTCGCGGGCGCGCTCGCGCAGCGCCCGTTCACGCCCCAGTCGGCGGATCTCACCGGCCAGGGTGTCAAAATCGGCGCCGGGCGCGTCCTCGCGCAGGCGTGTCCTGGCGAAGGCCGGGTTACGGTTGCTCGGATCGCTGAGGTAGGGCTGGTTTTCGACCGCGAGCGTCGCCGTCAGCCGGGCTTTGGAGACATCAAGCAGCGGGCGCAGGATGCGGCAGCCGTCACTCTCGCAAATCGCCGACATTCCGGCCAAGCCGTCAGGGCCGCTATGCGCGTCGCGTCGCAACAAATGGGTCTCGACCTGATCTTCGCGGTGATGGGCGGTCAGCAGATGCAGGCAGCCCGCGGCGCTGCACCACTGCGCCAGCAGGCGATAGCGGGCGGCCCGCGCCGTCTCCTGAATTCGGGTACGCGGCTTTTCCCCTTCCCAGACGAGGATCTCGTGGCGGATCGAACGGCTTGCCAGCCAACCCGCGAGCCGGCTCAACTCGGCTCGGCTTTCCGGCCGCAGCCGATGGTCGACGGACAGCCCACAAACGTGTCCGCCGCGCTGCCGCGCCCATCGGTCGGTGAGGATGGCGAGCGCCAGGCTGTCGGGTCCGCCCGAGACCGCGACGGCGACGAACGGGGCAGTTTCGAACAAAGCGAGGTGGTCGAGCCGCGCGGCGAACTCGACGCGGTCGAGAGGCGGTGCCGACGCCGCGCGGTTCAGCACCCGAGCTTCTTCTTCTCCTGCGCCGCACGATCCTTGATAGCGCTCCCCGGGTGCGGAAAATCGTGGTCCAGCTGCATCAACGCGATACAGGCATTATGCTTCTGATCGGCGCGAGCGAGCGACATGCCGAGCTGCAACAGACCGTCCGCGGCTTTCGGCCCCCTGGGATAGCGCTTGTAGCCATCGGCAAAGGCGGCGGCGGCCTCGGTATATCTGCCGCGCGCGTAAAAGCTTTCACCGAGCCAGTACTGTGCGTTGCCGGCGAGCGGGTCGCTCGGATGCTGCTGGATGAAACTGCGCAGCGCTTCTTCGGCTGCCGGATAGTCAGCCTTGCGCAACAGCCCGAAAGCGGAATTGTACTGTGCCGAAGCCGACCTCGAAGGCATCGCATCCGATCCGGGCGGGCGCAACGCATCCCCGACGCTGGCGACCTGCGGGCGCGGTCGGCCCGCGCCGGAATGGGGCATGTCCATTCCGGTCTCGGACCCGGGCGGCGTCAGCGTTCCATAGCCCGGCGGCGCGGGAGGTGGGGGAGGCGGGCGGCCATACGGGGTCAGCGCCGCCGGCTCGGCGATCGACGGCGACCCGGGGCGCGCGAGCGCGGCCGCGGATGTCCGCGACGGCGCGGCGGCCCCGGCATCCTGCCCTTGGCCCTGGCCGAGCCGCACATCGATGTCGCTGTTGACCTGCTCCAGCCGCTGACGCAGTTGCTGGACCTGGTTGGTATCGTCCTCGACCCGGCCGGTCAGATCGCGCATCTGCTGTTCGAGGCGGTCCATCCGCACCTGCAGATCGACCGCGGTGGTGCCGCCGCTCTCGGCGCCGGGCGGCGCCTCGCCGCCGGTACCGCGATAGACCTGGCGCTGCAGCATGCTGAGGTCGCGCTCCAGCCGGTCGAGGCGCTCTTGGGTCGAGGCATCCTGCGCTCGCACTCCCGGAACCGCCGCCCCCAACAAAAGGAGCACGAGCAGCACCGTCGAACGGGCTTGCGGCAGAAACGAGCGCCGAATCATCAGCGGAGCCTCTTGGAATGCGCGTATCAGCCGGGGGGCGGCTGGACACACCGGGCGCGGGCGACGCGGACCATCAGAAATCGCGGTCCTAGGGCGGGTTTTAGGCAAAAAAAGGGCGCCCGCTGGTACCACGCCCCTGATCCGGCATTGCCGCCGTCGATCAGAGTGTTTTGACGAGGCGTAAGGTGCAAGTGCGCGACCGTTTCGGTCCGAATGGCCTGCCGGCCGGTGCCAGCCGCCTCAGTTGACGGTGGTGATGGCGACGCGGTTCTGCGCCCACGCCTCTTCGGTCGAGCCCGGAACGACCGGACGGTCCTTGCCGTAACTGATCGTCGAGATGCGCGAGGACGGTATTCCAGCCGCCGCCAGGACTTGTTTTGCCGCAGCGGCGCGGCGCTCGCCGAGCGCGAGATTGTATTCGCGCGTGCCGCGCTCGTCGGCATGGCCTTCGATCGTCACCGTGACATTGGGATAGTGCTGCAGCCATTCGGACTGGCGCTGCAAAATCTGCTGGGCTTCGGGGTTGATGTCGGACCGGTCGAACTCGAAGAAGACGCGGTCGCCGGCATTCTGTGCCAGATCCTGCTGTGAGCCGGGGACAACCGCCCCAGAGACGCCTCCAGGCGGACCAGCGGGGCCGCTCGGCGGCGGCGGAGTTGTCTCTGGCGTGCTGCTGCAAGCGGCGAGCAGCAGCAACCCCCCAAAGCCGGTTGTCAGGCCAACAAATTTCATGCGCATGTTGTCGCTTCCCTCGGTAGGCCGTGGACGATGGTGCCGACATTGCTCAACGCAGCAATGGAGACCAAGCCGGATCGGATGCAGCCCCCGGCGTAGGCACGTCACGTTGATTGTACCCGGTCAAGTCGATCGTTTGCAGATGCGGCGAACCGCCATAGCCGCGCGAATCGGACGGTCCTTGCGAAAAATACATCAGCACCCGGCCATTGGGCGCCCAGGTCGGTCCTTCGACCAAAAATCCTTGCGTGAGCAACCGTTCGCCCGAGCCGTCCGGTCGCATCACCCCGATTGAAAACGAGCCGCCGCTGATTTTGGTAAAGGCAATCAGGTCGCCGCGCGGCGACCACACCGGGGTGCCGTATTTGCCCGATCCAAAGCTGATCCGGTGGGCTCCGCCGCCGCCGGCGCTCATCACGTAGAGCTGCTGGGAACCGCCGCGGTCGGAGTTGAATACGATCTGGCTGCCGTCCGGCGAATAGCACGGCGAGGTGTCGATCGAGGTGTCGTCGGTCAGGCGGGCCGCGTTGTGGGTGCGCAGATCGAACGAATAGATGTTGCTGACGCCGTTTACGGCGCGGCTCATCACAACCCGGTTGCCGTCGGGCGAGAACCGCGGCGCAAAGGTCATGCCCTGGAAATCGCCGATGACCTCCTGTTGTCCGGTGTCGATGTTGAGCAGGTAGACGCGCGGCTGCTTGCCGGCAAAGGAGAGATAAGTGATCTCCTGCGCCGTCGGCGAAAAGCGCGGGGTCAGCACCAGCGCCCGGCCATCCGTCAGGTAGCGATTGTCGGCACCGTCCTGGTCCATGATCGCGAGGCGCTTGGTGCGGTTTTGTGCCGGACCCGATTCGGCGACATAGACGATGCGGGTGTCGAAGTACCCCTCCTCGCCGGTGATTCTTTTGTAGATCTCGTCGGCGATGATGTGCGCAATGCGCCGCCAGTTCTGGCGCGTTGTCGTGTACCCGAAACCGGCGAGCTGCTGCTCGGCCAGCACGTCCCACAGCCGGAACTGAACGCCGAGCCGCCCATCAGCCTGGGTCTGCACAGTGCCGGTCACCAAAGCTTGGGCATTGATCTGGCGCCAGTCGCCAAACCGGGGCGCGCTGCTGTCCGTCGCCGAGACGTTCTGGATGAAGCTGCGCGGATCGAGCGGCCGGAACAGGCCCGAACGCTCGAGATCAGCCGAGACGACGCCGGCAATGTCGCTGCCGGCGCGCGCTTCGCCGCCGCCGCCGGCAAAAGCGGGGATTGCGATCGGCATCGGCTGGACCTGGCCGCTGGTGATGTCGATGCGCAACTCGGCGCGCGCCGGCACCCACGGCCACAGCAGCACCACCGTCAGCACCACCATCACCAGCAGAGGGAACACCCCGCCGGGCAAAACGAGGCGGCTTTTGGTCATAAGACATCCTTTGGGCTGAAATCGACGACCATGTCTTTCCAAAGATCGTATTTGTCCGGGGGCAGACGCAGCGGCCGGCAAAGCGGGTTGAAAAAGGCCCGCCGGGCGCTCTCCGCGGCGGCCCGGAAGAACGGGTCGGCCGCGGCGCGCCCCTGATCGACGATCGTCGCCTGCTGGACGGTGCCGTCGGGCAGCACGACGACGCGGATCTCGACGACCAGGTCCTTGGCGTCGCGGGCGCCCGCCGGGATGTTCCAGCAGCGCGAGATCTGCTCGCGGATCATGTCCACCTCGCTGGCGCTGAGCTGGCTGCCGAGCGGCGCGCGCGGCTGCGACGAAGCTCTGCCCGAGGCGACGTGCATCGTCTGCGGCGGCGCGTCGGGCGAAGGCGGCGTTTCCTGCGCCGCCAGATTCTTCAGCAGCGCGTCGAACTGGCCCGGGTTGTATTTTTTGGCTTCGGCCTTGGCCTCGTTGCGCGCCATTTGCTGAGGCCGGTCGGGTGTCGGCTTTGATGTTGCGGCCGCGACGGCCGGTTTTGGCGGCGGCGGCATAGGCTTGGGTTCGGGCAACGGCGGCGACGGCAATTCGGCCTGCTTCGGCTGTTCGGCCGGCGGCGTGGACGGGGCCGGCGGGGCCGGCTTCGGCTCGGGCGGTGCCGGAGCGGGCGGCTCGGGCGGTGCTGCCGCGGCCGAAGGCGGTGGCGCCGGCTGGGGCGGCGTCGGCGTGGGTGCGGGCTTTGGCGCCGGCGGACCAGGCAGCGGCGCTTCGGGCGTGGCCTCGGGTTGCGGCATTTGCGGGTTGGGAAGCGTCGCCCGGGTTTCCGGCCCCATCGTCACCAGCTGGACCGCAATCGGCATTTCTTCGGGTGTCGGCGGGTGAAACAAAGTCGGCAACCCGAAGATCAGCGTAACGCCGAGCAACAGGTGCAGAGCCGCCGACAGGACCAGGCCGCGCCGCCCGACACCGTCCGGCATCGGTTCAGGGAACACGGGTTCCGGCGGCGGAGCCGGGTGTGCGGCGGCGACACTCATCGTCGTGCTACCGAGCGGGGATCCTCAGCGCTTGGCCGCGGGCGCCGCACGTCCGAGCGCTGCCGAACTGGCCGCGGCCGTGGCCGGAACACCCTTTGGCGACTCGGCGATCAGCGACACCTTGTGGAAGCCGGCAGCGCTGATCAGGCTCATGACCTCGAGCACCCGGCCGTAGTCGATCGCCTTGTCGGCCCTGACATAGACGAGCGTGTCGGGGTTGGCGCCGGTGATTGCCTGCAGCCGCGGCACCAACGAATTGGTCGGGACATCGGTATCCTGAATAAAGATGTGGCCCTCGTTGTTGATCGAAATGACCAGTGGCTCCTTCGGGTCGGTGACCGGAGGCGCCTGGGTCTGCGGCAGGTCGACCGGCACGCCGACGGTCAACAGCGGGGCGGCGACCATGAACACGACGAGCAGCACCAGCATGACGTCGACAAGCGGCGTGACGTTGATCTCGGACATCGGCCGATAGCGGCCGAGCGCCGTCCGGCCGTTGCCGCCGAGGCGAGAAGCCGCCACGGCTCAAGGCCTCTCGTCGAGCTGGCGCGACAGGATCGCGCTGAACTCGGAGGAAAAGGCTTCGAGGCGCCCGGCATAGCGCCCGAAATCGGTCGCGAGCTTGTTGTAGGCGACAACCGCCGGGATCGCGGCGACGAGTCCGAGCGCGGTTGCGAACAGCGATTCGGCGATGCCCGGCGCCACCACCGCGAGGCTGGTGTTCTTCGAGGCCGCGATCGACTGAAAGCTGTCCATGATGCCCCAGACGGTGCCGAACAGCCCGACAAACGGGGCCGTCGACCCGACCGTGGCGAGAAACGCCATGAATCGCTCGACGCGCTCCATCTCGCGTCCGACGGTTACGTTCATGACCCGCTCGATGCGCTGCTGCAGGCTCGCCCGCATGATCGCAGTTCCGAGCAGCCCCTTGGCGGCGCTGCGCCGCCATTCGCGCATCGCTGCCGAGAACACTGCGGTCATCGGATCGGGCGGGCGCTGGCCGACGCGCTCGTAGAGGTCGTCGAGCGAGCCGCCGGACCAAAAGCTTTCCTCGAAATTCGAGGCCGCATGGCGCAGCCGACGCAACCGGATCACCTTGTCGAAGATGACCGCCCACGACCAGAACGATGCCAGCAGCAAGATCAGCATGACGATTTTGACGATGGCATCCGATTGCAAAAACAGCGCGATAATCGACAAGTCATGGGGAACCGAGCCGGCGAGCGGCAACGTTTCGACGGCTGAGGGCGGCATTCTTTGAACCTTTTATGGCGTCTTTTGGACAATGGTCGATGTCACGGCATCTCCTCGGCCTCATCGGCGAGCGGCAGGCCTGCGAGAAGGTCGAGCTGGGCCGGCAACGACGCCGGCAGCGGGAGGTCGAGGTGGCGGAAAGCGAGCCGGGTCAAAAGGCGGCCGCGCGGCGTGCGCTGGACAAAGCCTTCCTGGATCAAAAACGGCTCGACGACCTCTTCGATGACATCGCGTTCGTCGCCCAGTGCGGCGGCCATCGTCTCGACCCCGACCGGGCCGCCGCCGTAACGCTCGGCAATGCAGCGCAAATAGCGCCGGTCCATGCCGTCGAGCCCACTCCCGTCGACTTCGAGCCGGACGAGGGCGGCGTCGGCGGCAGCGGCGTCGACGCTCGCCAGTCCCTCGACCGCGGCAAAGTCGCGGATGCGGCGCAACAGGCGCATCGCCACGCGCGGGGTGCCGCGGGCGCGGCGCGCGATCTCGGCGGCACCGTCGCGCCGCAGGTCGAAGGCCAGCACCCGTGCGCCACGGGAGACGATCAGCGCCAGCTCCCCGGGCTCGTAAAAAGCAAGGCGCAACGGAATCCCGAAGCGCTCGCGCAACGGACGGGTGATCAGCCCCGATCGGGTCGTCGCCGCAACCAAGGTAAACCGCGGCAGGTCGATGCGGATCGACCTCGCCCCCGGACCTTCGCCGATAATCAGGTCGAGCTGAAAATCCTCCATCGCCGGATAAAGGATTTCCTCGACCGAGGGCGCCAGGCGATGGATCTCGTCGATAAACAGCACGTCGAGCGGCTGCAGGTTGGTCAACAGCGCCGCGAGGTCGCCGGCACGCTGGATCACTGGCCCTGACGTGGCGCGAAACCCGACCCCCATTTCACGCGCGACGATCTGCGCCAGAGTCGTCTTGCCGAGCCCCGGCGGACCCGAAAACAGCACATGGTCAAGGGCTTCGCCGCGGGTTTTGGCGGCCTCGATAAAAATCCGCAGATTGTCGCGCAAGCTGCGCTGGCCGACGAACTCGGCAAGGGTCTGCGGGCGCAGCGGCGCTTCGGCGGCATCGCTCTCGGCAAGCGCGGGATCGACGATGCGCCGCTCGTCGCCGCTCATGGCGCCGCCCCCGGCGCGAGCTCCTGCAGACCGGCACGGATCAGCGCGTCAGTCGCCGCCGTTGCGCCGAGACGCCGGGTTGCGGCGGCGACGGCGCCAAACGCCTCAGCGCGGCGATAGCCGAGATTGACCAGGGCGGAGACCGCGTCGGCCGCCGGACCCTCGCCGAGCGCCGGCGCCGACGGCATCGATCCCGCAAGTGACGGCGCTATCGCGAGGCTGCCGGCCTTGTCGCGCAATTCGTTGACGATGCGCGCGGCCAGCCTCGGTCCGACCCCCTCCGCGCGCGCCAGAGAGGCGCGGTCCTGGGCGAAGATGGCGAGGCCGAGCTCGTCGGGGCCGATCGCCGACAATACCGCCAGGGCCAGGCGCGCGCCGACCCCCTGCACCGTCATCAGCAACCGGAACCAGTCGCGCTCGGCCGCGTCGACAAAGCCGTAAAGATGGATGTGGTCCTCGCGCACATGGGTCTCGATCAGCAGGCGCACCGGCGTCCCGATCGGCGGCAGCCGGCCCAGCGTTCGCGTCGACGAAAAGACGAGATAACCGACGCCGTTGACGTCGACGACCGCGCCCTCGGCGGCAATCTGGTCGAGAACGCCGGCGAGCTTGGCGATCATCCGGGCGTCTTCCCGGCAGGGATTTCCCAGGCTCGCCGCGTTTTGGAGTGGTGGGCGTGGCAGATTGCCACCGCCAGCGCGTCGGCGGCGTCGGCCGCGCCGATCGAAAAACCCGGCAGGAGTCGCCGCACCATTAGCTGCACCTGCGCCTTTTCCGCGTGGCCGGCGCCAACTACCGCCTTTTTGATCAGATTGGCCGAGTATTCGGCGACCGGCAGCCCGCGTTCGGCCGGCGCCAGCAACACGACGCCGCGGGCGACGCCGAGCTTCAAGGTCGAGGCCGCGTTGCGGTTGACAAAGCTCTCCTCGACCGCCGCCTCATCCGGTCGAAAGCGCTCCAGCACCTCGCCGATCTGACGGAACAACGACACCAGGCGCATCGCCAACGACTGCTCGGCGGCGGCGTGAGCGACGCCGTCGGCGACATGGATCAGGCGATTGCCGTCGATGTCGATGACCCCCCAACCGGTGTGCCGCAGCCCGGGATCGAGCCCCAACACGCGCATTCCCGCTAACCGCCCCCCGGCGCCGGATCAGGCGCCAAGCCGCGCCATCACGTCCTCGGCCACGTCGAAATTGGCGTAGACGTTCTGGACGTCGTCGCTGTCCTCGAGCGTCTCGAGCAGTTTGAACAGGGCGACGGCATTGTCCTCGTCGATCGACGCGGTTGTCTTCGGGCGCCATGCGAGCCGGGCCGAGATCGCCGGGCCAAAGCGCTGTTCGAGCGCGTCGCGCACGGTATTCAGGCCGTCGGGAGCGCAGGTCACACAGTGCTGCTCGGAGTCGCTGTCGACATTGTCGGCGCCGGCTTCGAGGACCGCTTCGAACATGTCGTCGGCGCCCGCCGTCGCCGCCGGATAGAGAACCTCGCCGACCCGGTCGAACAGAAAGCCGACGCTGTTGGTTTCGCCGAGGGCGCCGCCCGCCTTGGTGAAGGCGGCGCGGATTTCGCTGGCGGTGCGATTGCGGTTGTCGGTCAGCGCCTCGACGATGACCGCAGTGCCGCCCGGGCCATAGCCTTCGTAGCGCACCTCGTCAAAGGCGGCGTCGGCCTCGCCGCCGGCGCCGCGCCGGATCGCGCGGTCAACCGTGTCCTTGGGCATGTTGGCCTGGCGTGCGGCCAGCACCGCGGCGCGCAAGCGCGGGTTCGCCGCCGGATCAGGCAACCCGGTGCGGGCCGCAGTGGTCAGTTCCCGGATGATCTTGGTAAAGACCTTGCCGCGCTTTTTGTCCTGCGCGCCCTTCCGGTACATGATGTTTTTGAATTGCGAATGACCTGCCATCGTTCTCCGCGCGGCTCCCCGTGCCCCTGGGGTGCAACTCGACGCCACTGCTCATACGGGCTCGGGGCGGGGCTAACAACCCAATATGGCAGCATTGCGGCGTGCCGGACCGGCGTCGGCCAATCCTGCCAACCGCTTGGCGACCGCCGCGCGGAGTCACAAAATCTGGCGATCGGGTCTCAGGGGCAGGGCAAATGTGGGGTGAGGCGACCGCCAATTCGCACCGGTTCGACACGGCGCGCCAGCCCGCTTGCGTCATCGGTTTGGACGAGGATGCCGCACAGGGTGCCTTCGCCCTCGGCGACCTGGGGCCGCTCGCCCGGCATCTTGGTCACAAAGCGGCGCAGCGCCGGGGCCTTTTGCAACCCGATCACCGAATCATAGTCGCCGCACATCCCGGCATCGGTTTGATAGGCGGTGCCGCCGGGAAAGATCTGCGCGTCGGCGGTTGGGATGTGCGAGTGGCTGCCGAATACGGCGGAGACCCGGCCGTCGGCGAAATGGCCCATCGCCATCTTTTCGCTCGACGCCTCGGCGTGGATGTCGACAAGGATCGCCGTCGGCCCGGCGCCGAGCGGATGATCGGTCAAAATCGCCTGAAGCCGGGCGAACGGGTCGTCGAGCGCGTCCATGAACAGCCGGCCCATCAAATTGACGACCAGCGCGCTGCGTCCGTCGTCGAGCCGATGCAGCCGCCACCCGGCGCCGGGCGTGCCTGGCGGAAAATTCGCCGGGCGCAGCACGCGCGGGTCGCGGTCGATGTAGGGGATCAGCTCGCGCTGGTCCCAGACGTGGTTGCCGGTCGTCAATACATCGACGCCGCAATCATAAAACTCGCCGCACAGCCGCTCGGTCAGGCCGTAACCGCCGGCCGCATTCTCGGCGTTGACGACGACGAGGTCGAGCCCCAGGTCGCGGCGCAATTCCGGGACGTATTTCTTTACCGCGTCGCGCCCCGGCCGCCCCATCACGTCGCCGCAAAACAGGATGTTCACGATCGGTCCTTGATGATGGCTAAGCCAAGGGAAAGTCGTAGAATTTGGCTTTGTTATCGGTCATTCCCGCTTCAGAGCTTGTGAACAAATCCGCGAGAATGTCATTCAGCGACGCGGGCCACACCCACGAGCCCGGAACCCATGAAACCGGCGACATCACCCACTGATTGAGTTCCCGCCGGTTCGGTGCCCCGCCGCGTCGGTGCGCTGCGGGGTGGAGCCGCCTCGGCCGTTGGCGCGCAATCCCACCGTGGCCCGCCATAGCAGGTGGGCGCCATGTACCGGAGCCACGACTCCGACAGGGACAGCACCCAATAGGTAGGTATCGGCCCCGGGGTAACATGCGGCCTGACGCACCGCGCAGCCCCACCCCGCAAGCGGGAAGCTAGGGACTCTCCAGCCGCGCCGCAATAGCCTCGATGCGCTGGGCAATACCGTGGATCCCGCCGGCGGCGGCGTCGGCGGCGTCACCGGCCTCGGTTTCGGCCGCGCGGTAGCGGCTCTGCTCCTGCTCCAATGCCTCGTTCGTATCCGACAATTCATCGGCGATGACGAGGGCGGCGAGCAGCAACAGCCGGGCTTCGCCGACCTGGCCGACGCTTTTGACGAACTCGCCGACCCGCGCGTCGACATATTGCGCGAGGCGGCGGATGCGCGGTTCCTGCCCGTCCTCGCAGGCGATCTTGTATGGGCGGCCATTGACGGTCACGGCAACCTGGCTCATCTCATCCCCCTTCCCCCAGTGCCCGGCCGACCCGGGCGAGCGCGCCGTCGACACGGGCGGCGATTTCGCCGGCGGCGGCGCGCAACCGCCGGCTTTCCGTTTCGGCCGCGGCAACACGGCGAGCCGCCTCCCTTTCGCCGGCGAGGCCGGCGCAGGCGGCTTCGAGCCGGGCGACGGCCCGTTCGAGGCCGGCAAGCGCCTCGTCGAGCCGGCTCATCGTCCCCGCCGCGAGCCGGTGCTCAGTGCACCCGCTCGTATTTCTGCAACGAGCGGATGTAATCGGGGCGCGGCTTGTCCGGGTAGAATTGCGGCCATTGCGTCCACGACACCTCGCCGACATAGAGGTCGCCGCGCGAGTCGACGGCGAGCCCGTGCGGGCCGAGAAACGCGGTCGCGGTCGTGCCGGCATGCGGCTCGCCGATGCGCGACAGCAGCTTCCCGTGGTTATCGACGATGCTGACCCGCGGCCCGAGGTTCGGGCTGTTGCGATTGACCGGCTGCACCGGGCCGAGTTCGCCGATATAGGCGACCGGGTGGCGGGTGTAGTCCATATAGAGCCCGCACGGCCGGTGCAGATTGTTCCACTGCGTCTCGTATTTGCCGTTGCCGTCGAAGACCTGGATCCGATGGTTCTCGCGGTCGGCGACATAGACCCAGCCATCGGGGTCGGTGCAGATGTTGTGGACGATGTTGAACTCGCCGGGGTTGGTGCCGGGGCCGCCCCACGACATCAGCAACTTGCCGTCGGGCGAATATTTGTGGACCTTGGCATTGCCGTAGCCGTCGGAGACGTAGATCTCGCCCTTCGGCGACAGCGCCGTGTGGGTGCAGCGATGAAACGGCTCGCCGCTCATATAGGGCTTGGGTTCGCCGGGCACCCCGAGCTCGAGCAGCACCTTGCCGTCAAGCGAGCATTTGCGCACGAAATGGCCGCCGTCGTCGGTCAGGTAGATCGAGTCATCCGGGCCCATATGGACGCCGTGGGCACGCGGATACTGGCCCTCGCCCCACGAACGCAGGAATTTGCCGTCGCGGTCGAAGACCATGACCGGATGGTCGCCGCGGTTGAAGACGTAGACGTTGTCTTTTTTGTCGACCCCAACCGAGCCGACCTCTTTGAACGACCATCTGTCGGGCAGCTTCGCCCAATCCTCGATGATCCGGTATTTGTAGTCGCCTTGGCCGACGATGATCGCCATGTTTTTCTCCTTTGGTTATCGTCGCCCCCGCGAAAGCGGGGGTCCAGAGCCTGCCCCTGGCTCGAACAGGGGGCGATCGTTCAGGCCCTTGCGGCCCTGGGTTCCCGCTTTCGCGGGAATGACGAAAGTAATTGATATTTCGCGAGAGTCCATCGGAAGGCGCAGCGCAACAAGCCGCGGTCAGATTGATTTCAATGGACGCGTTCGTATTTTTGAAGGGCGCGTAGCCCCGGCGGATGCGGCTGGCCCGGGAACAGCCCCGGCCACAACGTCCAGCACACCTCGCCGACATAGAGGTCGCCGTGCCTGTCGACTGCGAGGCCGTGCGGTCCGATAAACGAGGTCGGCGCGGTTCCGGCAAACGGGTCGCCGATCCGCGACAACAGCTTGCCCCGATTGTCGACGATGCTGACCCGCGGCCCGAGATTGGCGTTGAGGCGGTTGACCGAAAGCTCGCCGATATAGCAGACCGGGCTATGACCATAGGGCATGTAGAGCCCGCACGGCCGATGCAGATTGTTCCACTGGGTCTCGTATTTGCCGTTGCCGTCGAACACCTGAACCCGGTGGTTCTCGCGGTCGGCGACGTAGACCCAGCCATCGGCGTCGGTGCAGATGTTGTGGACGAGGTTGAACTGGCCGGGATCGCTGCCGGGCTCACCCCACGACATCATGAGCCTGCCGTCGGGCGAATATTTGTGGACCTTGGCGTTGCCGTAGCCGTCGGAGACGTAGATCTCGCCTTTCGGCGAGAGGGCGGTGTGGGTGCAGCGGTTGAACGGCTCGCCGCTCAGATAGGGCGCCGGCGTGCCGGGCACCCCGAGTTCCAGCAACACCTTGCCGTCGAGCGAGCATTTGCGCACGAAATGGCCGCCGTCGTCGGTCAGGTAGATCGAATCATCCGGGCCCATATGGACGCCGTGGGCGCGCGGATAGTGCCCCTCGCCCCACGAGCGCAGAAAATTTCCCTGGCGGTCGAAGACCATCATCGGGTGCTCGCCGCGCCCGAAGGCGTAGACGTTGTCGTTCTGGTCGACCCCGACAGCCGCCACCTCCTTGAACGACCAGCCGTCGGGCAGCGTTGCCCAGTTTTCTTTGATCGCGTATTGGTAGTCGCCTTGGCCAACGATGGTCGCCATGTCAGGCTCTCCTGCGATGCGCTTCGGCGCAGCGTATCGAAGCGATCAGCCCGAAACAATCCTCCTCCCCAATTCCGCCAAGCTCGGCCGCCCATGCGCGGCGCGCCAGCCTCCTCCACGTCACACCAAAATCGCGAGGGAGCCTTCCGGTCGAACGCGCTGCGCTCCGGGCAGCATCGAGACCGGAGACGCGCCCGCGGACCTGCATCGCCGGCGCTCCTCGCGTCGACCGCGTGGTTCAGAACCGCGGCAAATCCGGGAACGGCAGGCGGCCTGAATGGACATGGAGGCGGCCGAGCTCGGCGCAGCGGTGCAGTTGCGGGAAAACCTTGCCGGGGTTTAACAGGCCGTCGGGATCAAAGGCGCATTTGACCCGCTGCTGATGGGCGAGGTCGGTTTCGTCGAACATCGTCCCCATCAGGTCGCGCTTTTCGACGCCGACGCCGTGCTCGCCGGTCAGGACGCCGCCGACTTCGACGCAGAGGCGCAGGATGTCGGAGCCGAACGCCTCGGCGCGTTCGATCTCGCCGGGCTGGTTGGCGTCGTAGAGGATCAGCGGATGCAGATTGCCGTCGCCGGCATGAAACACATTGGCGACGCCGAGCCCATGTCGCTGCGACAAGCCGCGCATGCGGCTCAGGACCTCGGCGAGCCGGCCGCGCGGGATCGTGCCGTCCATGCAATAGTAATCGGGCGAGATCCGCCCGACCGCCGGGAACGCCGCCTTGCGCCCCGACCAGAAGGCCAACCGTTCGGCGTCGTCGCGGCTGATCCGGACCGTGGTCGCGCGGTTGTCGCGGGCAATCGTCTCGACCTTGGCGATCAGATGGTCGATTTCGGCCGGCGGCCCGTCGAGCTCGACGATCAGCAGCGCCTCGACCTCGAGCGGATAGCCGACCTGAACAAAGGCCTCGGCGGCGTGGATCGCCGGCCGGTCCATCATCTCCATGCCGCCGGGGATGATGCCGGCGCCGATCACCGCGGCGACGCATTGGCCGGCATCCTCGGCGCTGGCAAAGCCGATCAGCAGAGCGCGCGCCGCTGTCGGCTTTGGCAGAATGCGCACCGTGACTTCGGTCACGACGCCGAGCAGCCCTTCCGAGCCGGTCATCACGCCCAAGAGGTCATAGCCCTCGGCGTCGAAATGCTTGCCGCCGAGACGGATCACCGCGCCATCGATCGTCACCATTTCGACGCCGAGGATGTTGTTGGTGGTCAGCCCGTATTTGAGGCAATGCACGCCGCCCGAATTCTCGGCGACATTGCCGCCGATCGTGCACGCGATCTGGCTCGACGGGTCGGGGGCGTAGTAAAACCCGGCCTGCTCGACCGCCTGGGTCAACGCCAGATTGGTGACCCCTGGCTGGGCCACCACACAGCGATTGTCGTAGTCGATGTCGAGAATGCGGTTGAACTTGGCCATGCCGAGCAGCACCCCGTCGGCCAACGGCAAGGCGCCGCCCGACAACGAGGTGCCGGCACCGCGCGGGACTACCTTGACGCCGATCTCCTTGCAATAGCGCAACACCGCCGCGACTTCCTCGACCCGCGACGGCAGCACCACGACCATCGGCAATTGACGGTAGGCGGTCAGCCCGTCGCTTTCAAAGGCGCGGCGCTCGGCTTCGGACGCGATGACGCCTTCGCCCGGCACGATCTGCCGCAACGCTTCGACAATTTCGGCGCGCCGCTGCAATACCGCCGCATCGGGTGTCGGCATCCTCATCGGGCTTATCCACCCGGCGCGGGCGAGGCCGCGGTCAGCCCTGGCGCGCCTTGTAGCGCGGGTTTGTCTTGTTGATCACATAGACGCGGCCTTTGCGCCGCACGATGCGGCAGTTCTTGTCGCGCTTCTTCAGCGATTTGAGTGAGTTGACGATCTTCATGTGTCGTGTCCTAGACCGAGGTCCAAACCAAATCCGATGATTTACCCGTCTTGGCCGGGCTTGTCCCGGCCATCCACGCCTTTGCCCCGCACCAAGGTGCCTGTGGCGGAGTGCGCCCACAGCTGCGATCGCTGCCAGAATAGAGTATTGGCGCGGCAGAGTTTGGTGCGGTCGAGAAGACTCGAACTTCCACGGAGTTTCCCCCACAGCGACCTCAACGCTGCGCGTCTACCAATTCCGCCACGACCGCACGGCAGGGGGATGGTCTTGCATCTCGCCGCGAGGCGGCGTGATTAGCAAATCCGCGCCACCATATCAAGCGACATGGGTCTTCAGCCGGGCATCGGAGCGGACCGGATCGAATGGCGGGTGAGCCGGGCCGCGATCCCCTACGAATTCGCCATCGACGAGATGGAACGCCGGGCGGCGGCGATCCGCGCCGGCGCCGCACCCGAGCTCGTCTGGCTGCTGGAGCACCCGCCGCTCTACACCGCCGGCACCAGCGCCCGCGACGAGGATCTGCTGCAGCCGGACCGGTTCCCAGTCTACCGCGCCGGCCGCGGCGGACGGTACACCTATCACGGACCGGGCCAGCGCATCGTTTATGTCATGCTCGATCTCGCCCGGCGCGGCGGGGATGTGCGCTGCTACGTCCACCAGCTCGAAGAATGGGGCATCCGCAGCTTGGCGCGCGTCGGGGTTGCCGGCGAGCGCCGCGACGGCCGCGTCGGGATCTGGGTCGTCGATCGCAGGACCGGCGAGGCCAAGATCGCCGCCATCGGGGTGCGGGTGCGGCGCTGGGTGACCTATCACGGCATGGCGGTCAACATCGACCCCGACCTCGACCATTACCGCGGCATCGTCCCGTGCGGCATCGACCCCAGGATTTCCGGGCACGGCGTCACCTCGCTCGCCGACCTCGGCGTCGCCGCGACGATGGCCGATGTCGACGCCGCGCTGCGCGCCACCTTCGCCGAGGTATTCGGTGAGCCGTCCGGATGCGCGCGTACCGCTTACCCGCCACCGCAGGGGTAGCCGGCTCTTGATAATCGGACAGATCTGTCCGACATTGGGGTGATGAAACCGGCCGAGCTTTTGCGGCGGTTGCGTCGGTTCGCCGCGAGGCGTGGCCTGGAATTGGAGATATCGGAGGGCAAGAACCATACAAAGGTCTCGCTTGCCGGTCGGCGCTCAGTCGTAGGGCGGCATTCGACGGACCTAAAGACCGGAACCTTGCATGGCATCTTGAAACAACTCGAATTGAAACCTGAGGAGATCGAGGAATAACCGGAATGCGCTACGCGTATCCCTACGAGTTGGCTCCGCAGCCTGGGGGCGGTTTCACGGTGAGCTTTCCCGACGTGCCCGAGGCAATCACGCAAGGCGAAACCGAGCAAGAGGCCGCGGCGATGGCGGAGGATGCGCTGGTAACTGCTCTTTCCTTCTACACCGACCGCGCCGAACGGCTGCCGCATCCTTCGCCGGCGCACGGCCGCCCTCTCGCCTACATGCCCCCGCTTGTTGCGGCCAAGCTCGCACTGCACAACTCGATGCTCGCGGCTGGGGTCTCGAACGTTAGTTTGGCCCGACAGCTGGGCACAGACGAGAAGACGGTGCGCCGCCTTCGTGACCCGCTTCACCAAAGTCGGATCAATCAAGTCGATGCGGCACTTCGGGCGCTTGGTAAGCGTATAGGCATCGTAATCGAGGCCGCATGAAGCGCGAGGTGCGGAACTCTTTCGGCGAGAAGGCGAACGACCGGTTATTTTACAACTGCCGCGGATCTCCGGACTCTCCATGAACACATTGTGCCGATGAGCAGCTTGTTCGAGAACCAGGCGCCGCGGCCGCTGGCGGACCGGCTGCGGCCGAAGAGCCTCGGCGAGGTCGTCGGCCAGGATCATCTGCTCGGCCTTGAGGGCCCGATCGGGCGTATGGTGGCGAGCCGGCAGCTCTCCTCGATGATCCTGTGGGGTCCGCCGGGCTGCGGCAAGACGACGATCGCGCGGCTCTTGGCGTACGGGACCGATTTCGAATTCGAGCCGTTGTCGGCGGTGTTTTCCGGGGTCGCGGATCTGCGCCGGGTGTTCGACGCGGCGCGCAAACGTCGCGAGATGGGGCGCGGCACCCTGCTGTTCGTCGACGAGATCCACCGCTTCAACCGGGCTCAGCAGGACGCGTTTCTGCCGGTGGTCGAGGACGGTACCGTGATCCTGGTCGGCGCCACGACCGAAAACCCGTCCTTCGAGCTGATCGGGGCGCTGTTGTCGCGCGCCCAGGTATTGGTTTTACGCCGGCTCGGCGACGACGACCTCGAAAGCCTATTGCGCCGCGCCGAGGCCGCACTCGGCTGTGAGCTGCCGCTGTCGGAAGACGCGCGCACCGCGCTGCGGGCGATGGCCGATGGCGACGGCCGCTTTTTGCTCAACCTCGTCGAAGAGGTCGCCCGCCTCCCCGCCGATGCGCCGCTCGATACGGGCGAGCTTGCCCGCCTCGTCCAGCAGCGCGCCCCGCTCTACGACAAGGCGCAGGACGGGCACTACAACCTGATCAGCGCGTTGCACAAATCCTTGCGCGGCTCGGACACCGACGCGGCCCTCTACTGGCTCGCGCGGATGCTGGCCGGCGGCGAGGACCCGGTCTACATCCTGCGCCGCCTGACCCGCGCCGCGGTCGAGGACATCGGGCTTGCCGACCCGCAGGCGGTGGCGCAGGCGCTCGCCGCCTGGGACACCTACGACCGGCTCGGCTCGCCCGAGGGCGAATTGGCGATCGCCCAATGCGTGATCTACCTCGCGACCGCGCCCAAATCCAACGCCGCCTACACCGCCTTTGGCGCGGCCCAACAGATGGCGCGCGAGACCGGCTCCTTGATGCCGCCGCTGCACATCCTCAACGCGCCGACCCGGCTCATGAAGAACCTCGGCTACGGCAAGGGGTACGTCTACGACCACTCCACCGAAGAGGGCTTCTCAGGCCAGAACTACTTCCCTGACGGGGTCGCGCGCCGCGGCTTTTACCGGCCGAGCGAACGCGGATTTGAGCGCGAGGTCAAAAAGCGCCTCGATTACTGGGAAAAGCTGCGCGAGCGCGCGGCCGAGCCGTCGCGATGACCGACGTGGAGACCATCACCGTGTGCGGCGGCGACGGGCTGCTGCGCCTCGACCGCTGGTTCAAGCGGCATTATCCCGCACTCGCCCATGGCCGGCTCGAAAAGCTGCTGCGCACCGGGCAGATCCGGGTCGACGGCAAGCGCGCCAAGGCGGGCGACCGGGTGGCGCCGGGTCAGGCGATCCGCGTCCCGCCGATGGACGCGGCTGCGGCGGCCGACCTACCCGCGCCGCGCCGGGTGCTGCCGGCCGACGAGGCGATGCTGCAGGCCGCGATCCTGCACCGCGACGACCAGCTCATCGTGCTGAACAAGCCGCCTGGTCTCGCCGTCCAGGGCGGGACGCGGTCCGAGCGGCACCTCGACGGACTGCTCGACGCACTGCGGTTTGGTCATGCCGAGCGGCCGCGGCTCGTCCACCGGCTCGACAAGGACACGAGCGGCGTCCTGGTCGTCGCCCGCACCGCCGCGGCGGCGGCGTTTCTGACCCGCGCCTTTCGTGACAAGACGACGCGCAAGATCTACTGGGCTCTCGCTGTCGGTCGGCCAAAGCCGGCGCAAGGGCGGATCAGCCTGGCGCTCGCCAAAAAAGACGGGCGCGGCGGCGAACGGGTGCACGCCGACCCGGACGAAGGCAAGTATGCCGTCACCTATTATCGCGTCGTCGACAGTGCCGGGGAGCGCGCCAGCTGGCTCGCGCTGATGCCGGTCACCGGGCGGACGCATCAGCTGCGCGCGCATTGCGCCGCGATCGGCACGCCGATTCTCGGTGACCCGAAATATGGTGGCGCCGGAGCGCAGCTGGCGGGAGCACCGCAGGCCCGGGGTCTCCACCTGCATGCGCGCGAATTGTCGATCCCGCAGCCGCAGGGCGGAATTCTGCGGGTTGCCGCACCACTGCCCGAGCACATGCGGCAGAGCTGGAAATTCTTCGGCTTTCCCGGTGACGTCGAGGACCCGTTTGCCGGGCTGGATCTGCCGGAATGAAGCGGTTTTACCAGCAGGCCGGGATCATCCCGGCTGGACGCGGCTACGGCATCGCACTCGACGGCAAGCCGATCAAAACCCCCGCAAAACGCGATTTGACGGTGCCGAGCGCGGCATTGGCGACGGCAATCGCCACCGAATGGAATAGTCAACAGGGCGACGTCCGGCCGGCGCAGATGCCGCTGACCCAATTCGCCAACAGCGCGATCGACCGGGTGACGCCGCAGCGCGACCTGATCGTGCAGCAGATCGCCGAATATGCCGAGACCGATCTCGTCTGCTATCGCGCCACCCGCCCACCCGAGCTGACCGCGCGCCAGCAGGTGGCATGGCAGCCGCTTGTCGACTGGGCCGTGCTGCGCTACGACGCGCCGCTGGAGGTGACCGCCGGGGTCATCCCGATCGCCCAGCCGTCGACGAGCCTGCGCGCCCTCGCCGCGGCGGTCGCCGAGCACGGCGATTTCGCGCTGGCGGCGTTGCATCTCGTGACCGCGGTCTCCGGCTCGCTGGTCATTGCTTTGGCATTGATCGAGGGCCGGCTCGATGCCGAGGATGCCTTCGCCGCCTCGCAGGTCGACGAGAGCTTTCAGATCGAAGCCTGGGGCGAGGACGCCGAGCAGGCGCAACGCCGTCAGGCGCTTGCCGACGACCTCGCCGCGGCGGCGCGGTTCCTGTCGCTATTGCGCACCTGAATCCGGCGCTCGTCGGCTCCACGCCGCTTGCGGGGTTACCACGAAATCGACCCGGCCCTCTTCGAGGGTCTTCAGGCATTCCTCGGGACGGTTGACGATCGGCTCCTCATGGACGTTGAGGCTGGTGTTCACCAGCACCGGCAAGCCGGTCCGCGCCTTGAAGGCGCCGAGAACGTCGAAATAGCACGGGTTGTCCGCGCGCTCGATGATCTGCGGCCGGGCGCTGCCGTCGACGTGGACGACCCCGGGGATCTTGGCGCGCCACTCCCGCCGCACATCGCAGCTGACCGTCATGAAATGCGCGGCATAGCGGTTGCCGGGGCCGATGTCGAACACCGCGCCGGAGTCGTCCTCGCTGACCACTGGGGCAAAGGGCATGAACTCACTGCGCTGCAGCCGCTGGTTCAGCTTGCGGGTAATTTCCGGGTCGGCGGGATTGGCGAGAATGCTGCGGGCGCCGAGCGCGCGCGGGCCGTACTCCATGCGGCCATTGTAGATCGCCCCGATACGTCCTTGCGCCAGCCATTCGGCCGCCGTCGCCGCCGGGTCGCCATCTTCACGGAAGACCGCGGGAGACGCGGCAAAGACCTTGTCCACCAGCGCGTTGTGGTTGTCGCCCCAATAGACATTGGTCAGTCGCCGCCGCTGCGCCAGCCATGCTGGCAGGCCGTCCCGCTCGAGCAGAAATTGCAACACTCCACCGATGACGAGACCGTCATCGCCCATCGGCGGCACGATGAAGACCTCGTCCACCGGCAATGTCTCGGCCAGCAGGCGGTTGAGCCTGACATTGGCAAAAACCCCGCCCGCCAGGCCGAGACGGCGAACTTTGTGTATGTCCAGCAGGCGGCCCACCAATTCTCGAATGCAGTGCTCAAGCAGCGCTTGCACCGAGGCGGCGGCGTTTTCGCGGGTTTCGGTCAGGGCCAGCCGGTGAAAGCACTCGCGCATGACGCGGTGGTCGGCAAAATCCATCGCGATTCTGCCGTCGTCGGAGACCCCGTAGTGGCGCAGCATTTCCGGCAGCAGAGTCGGTTCGCCATACGCCGCAAGGCCGGTCAGCTTGCCCTCGTGGCGGTTGATCTTCCAGCCCAAGGCCTCGGTGACGCAGCCATAGGCAAGACCGAGGCTGCCGGATGGATGGTTTTCGCCAAGCCAGCGGTCGTCGCCGTAGAGATTGGTAAGCCTGCCGTCCTGCAGCAGATAATGGCTGTAGTAGACCTGATCGCCGACCCCGTCGGCGGTGTACAGCAGCGCCTCGTCCCAGCCGGTAAAGAACAGGCTGGGCAGCGCGTGGGTGAAATGATGATTGGAAAAGAACACGCGCGCGTCGGGGCGCAGCCCCAGATCGGCCAACAGCGCCCCAGTATTGAACACGTCCTCGGCCCTGTAGCCCGGGTTTTTACGCAGGACGAGGCTGATCTCGTGCATCCTCGGTCGCCCGGTCAGCCGCCGCACTTCTTCGCGCAGGCGTTCATATGACCGCCGGTGATTGAAATAATGCCGTCCAAACAGGCAACGCGTGCAGACCAGCACATCGATGTGACGGCGTTCGACGCCGGCGATGCGCAGGACCTCGGCGATCGATTTTTCGGGAAACCCGCCGGAACATTTGACCCGGTTCAGCCGCTCCTCCGCGACCGCAGCCAGCAACCTGTAGTTGTCGAACAGCGCCGCCGACGAATCGTGCGGGCCGCTGTGCAGGCTGAGGATCAACATTGCGGAATTTCTGGCGTGGTTACGGGGCGGCTGCGGGGTCGGTCAGGCGATGATCGCTGCAAATTGGCGGGCGAAGGCGTCGGGACCGTAGCGGCGGATCACATCGGCGCGGATCGCGGCCCGGTCGTAGCGCGCAGCCTGGCCCAGCATCTGCAACAGCGCGTCTCTCAGCGCATGCCGATCCGCCCGAGGAACGAGCAGGCCGTTGGCTGCATCGATAAGGTGGTCCGGCCCGCCGCTGGCGGTGGCGACGACCGGCAGCCCGCAGGCCAGCGCCTCGATGACCACGACCCCGAAGGTCTCGGTGTTGCTGGCGAGCACAAAACCGTCGGCAGCGTCCATTTCCGCGCGCACGCGCTCGGCGGGAAGGGCGCCGGTGAAATCGACCTGCGCCGCGATCCCGAGCCGGGCCGTCAGTTGCCTGACGCTCGGCAGCGCCGGCCCGTCGCCGACCAGCCGCAGGCGCACATTCGCACTCCCGCGAAACGCCTCGGCAAAGGCTTCGACCAGCTGCGCATGCCCTTTCTCGGGCGACATCCGGGCGACGGACAGGAAGACGAACGCGCGATCTCCGCCGGGCGTCATTGCCGGGGGAGCCGCGGTCAGAAACGCCTCGCCCAGCACATTGGGCAGATATTGCCACGACGATCCTGGATATTGTTGCTCCAGCAGGCTGGCGAGATAAGGACTGACGGCGACGCATCGGCTCGCCCGCTTTGTCACCCGCCTGATCAGGTCGCGTTCCCACCAGCGCGGCCGCCCCTGCCGAAAACCGCGGCTGTGTTCGGTGACGACAAACGGAATGCCGTATCGCCGGTTGATCGCCAGCGCCAATACGCCGGCATTCAAGCAGCAATGCGCGTGAACCAGATCCGGCTGGCCGTTCTCGTCGAAGTAGCGATCGGCCAGTTTGTTACCGCAGCTGGTCCAGGCCAACGGATTGCGATAGGGAAGGCGCGGCAGCGCGGTAAAGCCGTTGCGCCGGTAGACCGGCACGCCGTCGTTTTCGACGGTCACCGGGGTGTGCCGTTGCCGCGCTACCCGTCCGGTTCGCAGATCGCGCCAGGTGTGAATGTCGGGTGCAAGTATCGCCACGCGATATCCGGCCGCCTTGAGCGCCAACGCCTGGTCACGAAAATAGCCGCCGCCCGACCCGCGCCCGTCCGAATACCAGGACGGGATCACCAGGATGTGCTTGGTCAATCGCCGGCTTTCTTCTCCGCCTGCTGCTCGGCGCGATGCTCGGCGAAGACCCTGCTCGCCACCATCATCGATTCGCGGATGATCGGCACCCCGACATAGCCCGAGAGATGAAGCAACGCCTCGGTCAGCTCCTCCTCGGTCCAGCCCTGGCGCAGCGCCATGCGCAGATGCAATCCCAGTTCGGGTTCGCGCCCGGTCGCCGTGTCGGAGATCACGCAAATCAACGCCCGGGTCTTGAGGTCGAGGCCGGGCCGCGTCCACAGCGCGCCGAATACGGTCTCGGTGGCGACGTCGATGAATTTCTTCATGACCGGATCGCTGTAGATCTCGCGCGCCGAGCGTTCGACGGCGGCGTCACCCATCAGCCGGCGCCGCATCGCCGCCCCTTTTTGATACAGCTCGCTTTCGGCCATCGGTTTGTCCCTCGGTTGCTTGCGATCGGCGCCGTCGTGGGCGTTACCGCCCGGCGAACACGTCTTTTGCCACCAGTGCCGCGGTCATCGCCGCCGGCCAGCCGGCATAAAAAGCGAGATGGGTGATCAGCTCGCCCAATTCCTCCTGGCTCAGCCCGTTGTCGAGCGCGCGGCCCAGATGCCCGACCAGCTGCTTCTCGCGGCCGAGTGCAACCAGGGTCGCGACCGTGATCAGGCTGCGCTCGCGCTTGGACAGGCCGGGGCGCTCCCAGACGTCGCCGTAGACGACCTTCTCGGCGAGGTCGATCAGCTTTGGCGCAATCTGCCGAACCTGTTCGCGGGCAGGCGAGGGCGGTGTTACGGGCATCGGCTAATCTCCTTTGCCGGGGGATGTTCTCGTTGTCGTTCGCTCGAATTTTCCGCGCTACAGTAAAGCTCTTCGCGCTCGAAATCACCTGGGCGCAATCCGGTCGGGAGAATTTTATGCGCATTGCGGTCATCGGCGCCGGCGGCATCGGTGCGATCTATGGCGCGTCGCTCGCCAAGGCCGGGGAGGAGGTCATTTTTGTCGCCCGCGGCGCCCATGTCGCGGCGATGCGTGAGAACGGTCTGCGGATCGAGGGCGACCGCGGCGAAACGCACATCCGCCCGGCCCAGGCCACCGACGACATCGCCTCCATCGGCACCGTCGATTACGTGCTGTTTGCCGTCAAATTGTGGGATGTCGAGAGCGCCGGGCAGCAGATCCGCCCGCTCGTCGGGCCGAATACCGCGGTTATCCCGTTGCAGAACGGCGTCGACGCCGCCGAGCGGCTGAGCGCGATCCTCGGGCCGGAGCCGGTGATGGGCGGGACCGCTTTTGTCACCGGCTCGATCGTGGCGCCGGGTGTCGTGCGCCAGACCGGAACCTACCAGCAAATGACCTTCGGCGAGCTCGACGGCAGCGGCAGCGTCCGCGGCGAGCGCCTGCGCGACCTGTGCGCGGCGGCCGGGTTCGAGGGGATGTTGAGCCCCGATGTCAAAGTCCCGATTTGGGAAAAATTCCTTCTGCTGGTGCCGCTGGCCAGCCTCAACGCGGTGACCCGGCTGCCGCTCGGCAAATGGCGCGCCGACCCTGATCTGCTTGCGCTGTTCAAGACGGTTCTGAGCGAGACGATCGCCGTCGGCCGTGCCGAGGGCGTGCCGCTGCCGCCCGACAGCGCCGACAAGACGCTCGCCATGATGTGGGCGATGCCCGACTATCACATGACCTCGATGGGCAACGATTTGGCGCGCGGCAATCGTCTCGAACTGCCGTGGTTTGCCGGCAAGGTCGTCGAGCTCGGCCGCCGCCACGCCATTCCGACCCCGGCCAACGGCTTTATCTACACGGCGCTGAAGCCCCACGCGAACGGCGCTGTTGCCTAACCTCCACCCTGCTTTGGTTGAGCTTGTGCCGATCCCCATCTCACAATTGAGATTAAGAAAGGTGGCATGTCGTCGTCCGGTAATGTCCTAATTTGACCGGAAACCCGAAACGACCCACGGCAGGCCGAGTATAGTGGTGGCTGCGAGAGCGACCTTCGTCGGCATCGTGAGCGCCGGGGGCAGAGACGACGCATTTTCCGACGCCGGCGGTCGCAGGATGTAGGCACAGGTCCAAAACACCAGCCACAGCACCGTCAAGCCTATTCCAAGCCGAATGAACCCCCGGTGCAAATTCACCTCGCCGCACACTGTTCAGCTGCAGTCGCCCGCCCGCCCGCCACCTTGTGGGTGATCGCCGGGTGGCCGATGCTGCACCGCTAAGAGCCGCTGGATAAATGGCCCTAATCGGCGGGCGCGTTCGGTAGCTTCGCTCCGACAAGCGGGAGCCGCCATTCGACGTTGTCGTCGAGCGGGATTACCGGGCGCGGCAGGCGCGTCCATTCGAAGCGGTTCAGCATCGGCGAGGTCAAGCCGGGGAGGTCGACTTCGACGATCTGGCCGGGGTCGAAGAACTCGTCGAACCCGCCGCGGAAATGGCCGCGCGACTTGACGACGACCGAACGCACCCGGCCGATGTCGAGCCCCATCATCTCGAAAAACACCGGGTCGGCGCATTGCACCCGGTGCGACACGACGACCACGGTGACCCCGCCGACTTGCAATGCCGCGCACGGCCCGAGCTCGATCCGCATCCCGGCATAGATGCCGCGCCGTCCGACGCAATTGCCGTCGGTCAGTGCCGCGACCGTTGCTGGGGCGGCCCAAGGCTCGGAAAAATTCGTCGTCTCCGAGCGGTTGAAATGCGCCTCGAAACGCGCCCCGACCCCCAGCCGATGCGCCTCGGCGGCGAGCGGCGGATCATAAAAGACGCCGAGTAATGCGTCCTCGACACCGACCTCGTAAAACGCGCGCAACAGAAAAATCGTGTTGCCGCGCCCGCCGCCGCCCGGGTTGTCGGCGACATCGGCAAAGGCCAGCGCCGGCAACGCCCGGTTGGCCCAGCCGAGCTCGGCGATCTCGTGCGCCAACGCCGCGGCGGCGGCTTTGTCGCGGCGTGCGGTGACGACGACGGCAAGCCCGTTGTCGGCGGTGTCGGCAAAGGCAAACCCGCCCATGACCGACACGTTGAGGATCTCCGGGGTGATCCGGCGCTGGCCGAGCTCGATCATCTCGGCGTAAGGGCCGGCAGCGGTCAGCATCGTCACCGTCGGCGGCACGATCGGCAGCCGGATCAAGACCGCCTGCGGCTTCAGCCCGGTCAGCATTTCGCGGATCGCCATTGCCGCCTCGGCGCCGCGCTCGCGCATGTCGAGATGCGGGTTGGTGCGATAGCCGATAAAGGCGTCGATCGACTGCACCATCCGCTGCGACACGTTGGCGTGCAGATCGAGGGTCGCGGCGATCGGCACATCGGGGCCGACGATCCGCCGCACCCGCTCGAACAACAGCCCGTCGGGGTCGTCCTCCTCGGTCGTCAAGCCGGCGCCGTGCGAGCAGATGTAGACGGCGTCGACCGGCAGCGCCGCCCGCAGCCGGTGCTCGGTCGTGTCGAGCAATTCGACGAAAAAGCCGTGCTCGACCGGGCCGTTGGGCTCGGTCATCGCCAGCGCGATACCGACGGGCGTCCACGGCCCCGAGGCGTCCATCGCCGCGACGAAGCCCGGCGTCTCGGCCAGCATCCGCGGCGTCGATGCCCGCGCCTCGGCGACAATCGCATCGCCCTCGAGATAGGTGCGCGCGGTGAAATGCGCCTTGGTTGCGACCGGCGCGAATTTGTTGCACTCGATCGAAAAGCCGAGCAGCGCCACGCGCGGCGACGAGGACAGAGACATGCCGGGGACCTGCGTGCGGTTTCCGTCGGCCGCGATCCTAGGCTAGTCTCCGCCCAACCGCTACGCTCGGGACGAGAAAGCATGCCGACCATCGACGGACAACGGGTTGTCGCCGACCTCAGGCGGCTCGGCGAATTCGGCCGATACAAGACCGGCGTCCACCGCCCGACCTATTCGCGGGACGACGTCGCATCGCGGCATTGGCTCGCCGAGCGGCTGCGCGAGGCCGGGCTCGACCCGGTCATCGACGGCATCGGCAATGTCATCGGCCGGCACCCGCGCGCGCAGCGACGGCTTCTGGTCGGCTCGCACAGCGAGACCCAGCCTTATGGCGGCTGGCTCGACGGCGCTCTCGGAGTGATCTACGGGCTGGAACTCGCCCGCGCCTTTGCCGCCGACCCCGACTGCGCCGGGCTCGGCGTCGAGGTCGCCGCCTGGGCCGACGAGGAAGGGCATTACGGCAGCTATCTCGGCAGCCGCTCGTATGTCGGCGCGCTCGGCGAGGACGAGATCGACCAGGTCAAGGGCCGCGACACCGGCAAGCCGCTGCGCGACGCACTGGCCGAGGCCGGATTTGCCGGCCGCCCGCGCGAGCAGGTCGAGCCCGGCCGCCACGTCGGCTATCTCGAAGCCCATATCGAGCAAGGGGACACGCTCGACACATCCGGGCTGCGCATCGGAATCGTCGAAACCATCGTCGGCATCCGCAATTTCCGCATTGCCTTCACCGGCGAGCAGAACCACGCCGGCACCACCCGCATGGTCCGGCGCAAGGACGCCGGCGTCGCGATGGTGCGGCTCGCAGCGCGCATCCACGACCGTTTTCCGGACGTCGCCGGTCCGCGCACGGTGTGGACGATCGGGCGCATGGTGCTGGAGCCGAACGCGCCTTCGGTCGTCCCCGGCCATGCCGAACTGCAGCTTCAGTTCCGCGACGCCGATCCCGCCCATCTCGACGCGTGCGAACGGAATTTGTCTGCGCTAGTCACCGAAGCCAAGCACGCCAGCCCGTGCCGGATCGACATCGAACCGACCGCCCGCAGCGCGCCGCGGCCGATGGATGCAGGCTTCCAGGCATTGATCGAGGCGGCTGCTGAAGACCACGCGCCGGGAATGCACATGCGCATGCCGAGTGCCGCCGGCCATGACGCCGCCGTGTTGTCGGAGCGCATGCCGGCCGGGATGATGTTCATCCCCAGCCTCGGCGGTGTCAGCCACCATTGGTCCGAGGATACGAGAGAGGACGACATCGTGCTCGGCGCCCAAATTTTCGCCGATGCCGCCGCCCGCATCCTGCGCGCCGCGTAGAGGTTGAACCGATGACGATCGTTTTGCAGGAATCGCTGCGCGGGTTGTTTTACGCGCCGTTTTACGCCTGTTTCGCATTGGGGGCGTTCGCGGGCGAAGGGGTCGAGGTAAGGTTTGTCAGCGCGCCGTCGCCCGGGGCGGCGCCGGACGGGCTCTTCGCCGGTACCGTTGATGTCAGCTGGGGCGGGCCGATGCGCGTCAACCAGCTTTACGAATCCCGGCCCGATTGCGACCTGGTCTGCATCGGCGAGGCCGTAACCCGCGATCCGTTCTTCCTGGTCGGACGCGAGCCGAACCCCGATTTCACTGTTGCCGACCTGCTCGGCCGGCGGGTCGCGACGGTCAGCGAGGTGCCGACACCCTGGCTCTGCCTGCAGGACGATCTTCGCCGTGAGGGTCTTGATCCCGATACGCTGCCGCGCATCGCCGACCGCACGATGGCCGACAACACCGCCGCGCTCCGCCGCGGCGAGATTGACGTCGTGCAACTGTTCCAACCCTTTGTCGAAGAGCTGGTCGCATCCGGCGACGGTCATGTCTGGTACGCCGCGGCGACACGCGGGCCGACCTCCTACACCGCGTTCTACACCCGCCGCGCGGTCCTCGCCGAGAAACGCGACGAGCTGAGGAAACTCGTCCGCGCCCTCTACCGCACGCAGAAATGGCTGTCTGCGAACCCTCCCGAGGCGCTGGCCGACGCCGCGCAATCGTATTTTCCGAGGGTTCGGCAGGGCCTGATGCGCGCTGCGGTCGCCCGCTATCGCGCCCTCGGCATCTGGGGCCATAACCCGATCCTGCCGCGCTCGGGCTATGAGCAGCTGCGCGCGAGCCTGGTCTCGGGCGGGTTCGTCACGCACGGGGCGCCGTTCGAGCAGGCTGTCGACAACAGCCTCGCCGAGGAGGCCGTCCACGACGACCCGCCGGCATTGCCCGGCGCCTGACCCGTCACCGCTAATGGCAGAGCCGCCGCCGTCGCCCCGGCTAAAGGCGCGAACCCTCGGCCACGCCTGTCTCGCAATCTACCGTGACGGCGAGCGGCCGTTGTTGCTGACCGACCCATGGTTGGTCGGTTCGGTCTACTGGCGCAGCTGGTGGTTGCAGCATTATCCGAGCGCCGAGGAGATCGACTGGCTCGCCTCGACTGTGCACGTCTATGTGACGCACGAGCACCCCGATCACTTTCACATGCCGTCGATCCGCCGCCTCGGCGCCGGCCCAACCTATCTGTTTCCGGCGCTGACCGAGCGCCGCTTTCTCGGCTACCTGAGCGAACGCGGCTGCCACGCCCAGGCGGCGCCGCTGTTGCGCTGGCTGCCGCTCGGCGAGGGCGTGTCGATATTGTCGATCCCGACATGGAACGACGACAGCCTGTTGTTGATCGACACGCCGGAGGCGCTGATCCTCAACCTCAACGACGCCAAGCCCTTGCCGCCGATCCTGCGCGCGATCCGCCGTGTCGCCGACCATATTGAAAAGCCGCGGGTGCTGTTGTGCAGCTATTCACCGGCGAGTCTCGTCAACAGCTTTGTCGACGGCGGCGGGGTTGTTTCGCTAAAGCCGGCCCGCCGTTACGTGGAGTACGCCTGTCGATTGTGCGACCGGCTCGGGGTCGATCATTACCTGCCGTTTGCCAGTCAGGCGGTCTTTTGCCGCGCCGACAGTTCCTGGGCAAACGACTACAGCACGACTTATGACGAGCTTCGCCGATACTGGCGATCGCGGGCGCGGCTGTTGCCGCCCTACACGACGCTTGACCTCAGTGATTTTAGTTACACCTCGGTCGCGCCCGAAGAGTACCGGCCGATGGATCCGGCAATCCTCGCCCGGCGCACCGGCGAGCGCGCCGCCGAGGAGGAGGAGGCCGAGATCTCAGTGCACGAGATCGCGCTGCTCCAACGCAAGCTGAACGCGTTGCGCTGGCTGCTGTGGCTGCTGTTCCGGCGCGGCTTCGCGTTTCGGCTCGGCGACCGCTGCCTCCGATACGATCCACGGCGTGGCCGGCTGCATGACGGCGGAGCGGCCGATGATGGGCAGGGGGACTTCGTCGTCGATGTGCCGAAGGCGACGATGAAGGAGGTGTTGCACAACAATCACGTCTCGGACCTCGGCATCACGATGTTCGTGCGCATTCGGCTGCGGCGGCCGATCAATCCGCGCAAGGCCTACGGGCTGTTCGTGTTGTTCCAATTCGACGATTACGGCCACCTCGCCGGCATCGGCGCATTTTTGCGCTGGATCGGGCGCGGGCTGCGTTTCACCCTTGTTCCGCGTCTGCCAGCGCCGCCGCACTGACCCGTCGGGCCGGGTTGCCCTTAGCCGGGATGGAGGCCGGCATCGCCGCGCACCGCCCTCTGCAAATAATCGACCGCCGCGTCGAGCTGGGCGTCCTTGCTGGTTCCGATCACCAGCGGCTTGATCGGGTGCTCGCCGGTTTCGCCGCCCTCGGCAGCGGCAGCGGCCGTCGCACCGGCGCCGCGACCGGTCAGCGAGCCGGTGTTCTTCAAGGCGCCGTACAGGTCGCTTTCATGGCTCAGCACCGCGTTGGCGACCTGCTCGCTCTTCGGCAACGTCACAACCATGTCGGGGTGGATGCCCTGGCCCTGGATCGAGCGGCCGGAGGGCGTGTAGTACAGCGCCGTCGTCAACCGCAGGGCGCCGTGCCCTTCGATCGGGATGATCGTTTGCACCGAGCCCTTGCCAAAGCTGCGGGTGCCCATGACCGTTGCCCGATGGTCGTCCTGCAACGCTCCGGCGACGATCTCGGCGGCTGAAGCCGAGGCGCTGTTGATCAGCACAACCATCGGGACGCCCGGGATCAGATTGCCCGCGACCGGCGCGCGGTAGACCCGGTCGTCGTCCCGGTTGCGGCCTTTGGTCGTCACCACCACGCCGCCATCGACGAATTCGCCAGTCACGTCGACCGCCGCATCCAGCAGCCCGCCCGGGTCATTACGCAAATCAAGGACAAAGCCGTTCAGCCGGCCATGCGCCTGCGCCTTCATTTTGGCGATGGCGTCGGCGAGCTCGTTCGCGGTGTTTTCGGTAAAAGTCGTAATCCGCGCATAGCCGATCTTGTCGCCCTTGAGCGCCGCCTTGACCGAGACGACGTGGATGACGTTGCGGGTCAGGGTGACATCGAAGGGTGCCCGGTCGGCGCGGGCGATTTCCAAGGCGACGCGCGAGCCCGGAGCGCCGCGCAGCCGCTTGACGACCGTCTCGACATCCATGCCGGTGGTGGGCAGCCCGTCGATCTTTACGATCCGGTCGCCCGGTTCGATCCCGGCATTGGCGGCGGGCGTGCCGTCGATCGGCGAGATCACCTCCGGCACCTTGCCTTCCAGGGTCAGCTCGATACCGATCCCGCCGAATTCGCCGCGCGTGACCGCGGTCATTTGCTGATACTGATCGGTGTCCATGTAGTCGGAATGCGGGTCGAGCCGCGTCAGCATGCCCTTCAGCGCATCCTTGGTCAGCTCGTCGCCGTCGACCGGTTCGACATAGTTTCGCTGCACGACCCGCGCGACGTCCTGCAGCAAGGCGAAATCGGCTGGATCGCCGGGCGAGGACGACGCGGCGGCCCCGGCTCCGGCGCTGTCGCAGCCGTACAGCGTGAACGACATCAGAGCGACAGCCGTCGCCCTGACGGCCAAATGGTGCAGGCGTGACATTGCGATCATCGGAGCCTTTGCGGCAAGCGGCCCGTCGGCAACGGGTCGAACAACGGGGTCCCGGATGATCCTCTGCCGCCGCGTCCCGCGTGGACATCCTCCGGGGCGTGGCCGAACCCTTATCCGGTCGCCGCAGAATGTAGTCTTCTGGCTGTCCGCGTCCAAGGGCGCGGGGTCACATCGCCCCACCGCCAATCGTTTCCGCGCGACAACTGCCGGCGCTATAACTGGCGGCGCTATAACGGTACGCACCAAATGGCACGGATGAAGGAGGGACGAGAATGGTGGGTGGGATCGGGGCCGACCGGCTGACGGTGCAGGGGATCGAGCTCGAAGTGCTGCGCCGCGGCGCCGGACGCACGATCCTGCTGCTTCACGGCTTTGACACCATCGATCCCGAGGCGCCGTTTCTCGACCGGCTTGCCGGTCATGGCGAGATCGTCGCGCCGTCCTCGCCCGGCTTTGGCAATTCGCCGCGGCCACAGAATTTCGACACGGTCTACGATCTCGTTCATCTTTATCTGGCGGCCCTCGCCGCGTTGCCCGGCGCCAAGATAACCATGCTCGGCTTTTCGTTCGGCGGGTGGCTCGCCGCCGAGGTCGCGGCCGCGTGCAGCCATCGCATCGACAAGCTGATCCTCGTCGACCCGGTCGGCATCAAGATCAGTGACCGCGAGACACCCGACATTCTCGACATCTTTGACAAGGCGCCGGACGAGGTGCGCCAGCGCAGCTGGCACGATCCCGACCGCTTCGCACCCGATTACGACGCGATGTCGGACGAGGCTCTGGTGATCCGTGCGCGCAACCGCGAGGCGCTGTGCCTCTATGCCTGGCACCCCTATATGTACAACCCGCAATTGCCGCGCTGGCTCGGCCGGATCGACGCGCCGACCCTGGTGCTGTGGGGCGAGGGCGACGGCATCGTCAACCCCGATTACGGGCGCGCCTATGCCCGGCTGATCCCCGGCGCCCGCTTCGAGCTGATCCCGCGCGCCGGCCACCACCCCGAAATCGAGCAGCCAGAGGCTTTTTCCGACCACGTCGTCCGTTTTGTGGGGTCATGACCGGGTTTGCGTCGGTTCTCGGTTTGCCTCCTCGGCCGGGATCGGCCGCTTTTTCGCCGGCTGTCTGGCGACCCGCCGCCTGGTGCTACTCTTCCGCGAGCTTGAGGGTGCGCTCGAATACGGTCGCGCTTGACCCGCGTGGTGCCGCGCGCCTATATGGCGCTGCACCGGCCGGATGGCAGAGTGGTTATGCAGAGGACTGCAAATCCTCGTACAGCGGTTCGATTCCGCTTCCGGCCTCCAGGAAGGATGCCGCACCGGCCCCCGAGGGCCTCTGATCCCCGGTAGCTCAGTTGGTAGAGCAGGCGGCTGTTAACCGCCTTGTCGCTGGTTCGAGTCCGGCCCGGGGAGCCAAATCTGAGAAAGGCCGTTGGCGACACAGCCAACGGCCTTTTTACTGACATGGGTGTAAGGGTAGTTTCAGCCGACCTAAAACTCCGCGGGCGAGGCTCGGCCGATACGCGGCCACCGGCTGCGCCGACCTCCTGGCGAGCGAAACTTGCTGCTGTGGGAGGTCGTCGGTTACTATTAATTCACCCGTCCACGCGGCTCCCAGCTCCGGAGGCCCCGTATGAGGTGCCCTCATTGCGGTGCCGATAGCCCGGCCGGCATGAAATTCTGCGGCCGGTGCGGTGCGCCGCTGACCGCTGCCTGCCCGTCCTGCCGGGCGAGCAACCCTGCTGACCATAAATTCTGCGGTCAGTGCGGGGCGGCGCTGGAGCCCGGTCTGCGCTACCCTGCCGCGCCGTGGATCGCCGCCGGCATCGGCGGGCCGCCCGGCGAAATCAAGCAGGTCAGCGTGCTGTTCTGCGACATTGTCGAACTCGACGGCGCTGACCGAGCGCATCGGCGCCGAGGCGATGCGCGATGTCGTCGGCGCGTTCGTCGACGCCTCGCTCGCCGAAGTGCACCGCTACGAAGGTACGGCGCCGCAATTCAGCGGCGACGGCTTTATGGCGCTGTTCGGCGCGCCGCTCGCCCAGGAAGACCATGTCCGCCGCGCCCTGCTGGCCGCCCTCGCGATCCGCCGCGTCCTCGGCGCCGGGGGCGAGGCAGGCGAGGCGGGGAATTATCGCGGGCCCGACCTGCAAATCCGGATCGGCGTCCACACCGGGCCGGTCGTCTTTGGCGCGATCGGCGGCGGCTTTCGCACCGAGACGGTGATCGGCGACACGGCCAACGTCGCCGCGCGAATCCAGCAGGCGGCCGAGCCCGGGACGATTCTGGTCAGCGCCGCGGTCCGCGCGCTGGCGCAAGGCTATGCGCGCGTCGAGCCGGTCGGACCGTTGGTCGTCAAAGGCAAGAGCGCGCCGGTTTCGGTCTACCGGCTGCTCGGCGTCTCGCGCTGGCGCTCGGCCCGCGACGCGGTGCTGCCGGCGCGCACGACGAGTTTTGTCGGCCGCGATCACGAGCTGGCATTATTGGAGACCTTCCTGCCGGAGGTCGAAAATGGCCGGGGACGGGTGGTGGGAATTGTCGGCGAACCCGGCATCGGCAAGTCGCGGCTGCTCGCCGAGTTCCGCCGCCGGGCCGGCGAGGAACGGATAATCTGGGTCGAGGGGCGGTGTCTCTCCTACGGCGCCGCGATCCCCTATCTGCTCGCCCTCGACGTGCTGCGCAGCCATTGCGGCATCGTCGAGACCGATACCGCCGAGGCCATCGTGCAGAAAGTGCGTGCCGGATTGCGCGCGGGGGGCATGGATGCGGAGCAGGACAGCCCGGTGCTGCTCCATCTGCTCGGCATCAAAGACGCCGCCGGCTTGCCGGCACTGTCCAACCCGGAAGCGATCAAAGCCAAGAGCTTCGAGGTGCTTCAGCGGCTCTGCCTCGAAGGCAGTCGGGGCCGGCCGCTCGTGCTGGCGCTGGAAGACCTGCACTGGGTCGACACCGTGTCCGAGGAATTGCTCGGCTTTTTGGCCGGGCAGGTAGGGAACGCCCGCATCCTGCTGCTGGCCGCCTACCGGCCGGAATACCGCCCGCTTTGGGCCGGCAATCTCGATATGACGGAGATTCGCCTCGACCCGTTGTCGCGCGACGACAGCTTGCACGTCGTTCGTTCGGTGCTGCAAGGGGAGCCGATCGCCGAGCCGCTGACCGAGGAGATCGTCGTCCGGGCCGACGGCAACCCGCTGTTCCTCGAGCAGCTGGCGCTGCACGCGGGCGAAGCCGGGGACGATCAGTCCGATTTGACGGTGCCGCACACCATCCATGGCGTGGTGATGGCGCGCATCGACCGGCTGCCGGAGTCGACCAAGCAGCTTCTGCAAACGGCCGCGGTGATCGGGCGCGAATTTTCCCTGCGGCTGCTGCGTGCGGTGTGGCACGTCCCCGGGCCGCTCGAATCCCAGTTGCGCGAGCTGAGCCGCCTCGAATTTCTCGATGAGTGGCCGGATGACGAGGGAACTGCCTACGTCTTTCGCCACGCACTGACCCAGGAAGCCGCTTATGGCAGTCTGCTCGAACGGCACCGTCGCAACACGCACGGCGCCATCGGCCACGCGCTCGAACAGCTTTACGGAGGCCGTGCCGAAGAAGTAGCTGAACTCCTGGCGCTTCATTTCGGCCGCAGCGACGACGCCGAAAAGGCTGTCGACAGCGCGATTCTCGCCGCCGAAAAGGCCGCGCGCGGCTGGGCCAACAGCGAGGCGCTAACTCATTTCAAAGAGGCGCTCCGCCGTCTCAGCGCGATGCCCGACCTTCAGGCAAATCGACTCCGCCGCATGGACATCGTCCTAAAGCAAGCGGAGGTCAAATACGGATTAGGAGAATACGCCGACCAAATTGCCGCTTTGCAAGACATTCGCTATCTTGTCGATAACACGGATGATCCGCGGCGCCGCGCCACCTGGCACTACTGGACTGGGTTCTTGCACAGCGTGAGTGGAGGGCAACCCGAGATTGCAAGCGGGTATTGCCAAGAGGCAGTAAAGATAGCCGCCGCTTCCGGGTTGGAGCAAATCAATGCGTTTGCTCAATCCTGTCTGGCCCAGATCCACCTAATCGCCGGCACACCGCGCGAAGCGATCGAAGTCGGGGAACGCGCCGTCTCGAGTTTCGAGTCACACGGCAATCCGTGGTGGGCCGCTCTAACGCTTTGGCACATGAGCTCTTCGGCAAATTATCTGGGCGAGTGGAATTTAAGCATCGATTACTGTCGTCGCGGGCTTCAGCACGGCATAACGCTTCAGGACGTCCGCCTTCAGGTGGTTAGCTGGTCGCGCATGGGATCGGCCTATATCCAGCGCGGCGATCTGGACCGCGGGTTGCAATGCTGCAACAAGGCGCTCGCACTAGGACCTATACCGCGTGACGCCGCTTTAACCAGAGCAATCCACGCATATGGCGAAATCAAATCCGGCAAGGTCGCCACCGGTATAGCAGAGTTGAGCGAGGCATTGGGCTGGTTCAAAAATTCGCAAATGCGCTATACTTATTTTCGCTATGCTTTGTGGCTCGCAGAAGCGTATCTATACCAGGGCGAGCGAACCCGTTCCCAGGCGTTGACCGAAGACGGGCTAAGCGAGTGTCGTAAAACTGGGTATCGCCACCTCGAGGGGCTGTGGTGTTGGCTGATGGCGGAATGTCTTGCCGTTGAAGCGCCTACAGTGGCCGAGGACCATATCAACACCGCGATGCGACTTCTTGGCGATGCGGGGGCCCGAAACGATCTCGCCAGGGCTATGGTTACACGGGCCGGATGTCGCGAGCGCGCTGGCGACGCCGAGACCGCACGGCAGCTTTTGGACGCTGCCGGCGCGATATTTCGGCAACTTGGCACGCGCGATGAACCCGCCCGGGTAGAAGCGGCGCTGGCGGCTCTCGGTTGCGGCTTGCCGATCCGCTTCCTAACAGGGGAAGGTCAAGCTGGGGCCGGATACCTCGCGCAAGGCTCATGAGACCCGCTGGGGTCGTCCCGTTATTTGGCGTCGTAATTATTTTGCTATAAATTTGTTGCTAATGTGAGATAGCTCACACCAGGGGCCCCCACGCCGTTGTAGGCTGCCGAGCGGGCATCTCCGACCGCCCGAAGTTTAGTTCGGCTGACATCAGTTGCATCTTTTAGAACGAGAGAGGAGACCGACGAGATGTTGTTTGAACTCAAAATCGGAAAGCTAATTCGCAGATTGAATCCGTACACCAGCGGGGCAATGGATACGATGCATTGTGGCGCCCGCCCGCCCGTCATTTCTGCTGCCCTTCCCGCGGCTCTAACTAACCTCGCTCAAGACCTTGCCGCCTACATCGCTGCCCCCACGCCTCAAAATCTTCGGGCGGTTCAAAACGACGAAATTACGATTGACCCGGATGTCGACATCGCCGACTTCGACCTTCGTGTGGATAACGACTTTCGGCAGGAGTACATGACGTGGATCTTTAGGGGCCAGCCGCACGCGGTCAAGAGAGCCCTCCGTGTCACCTACCGCTATGAATTGACCGACAGGCTGGGGGTCGGAACAGGGGTTTTTGCTACCGAGCATGTGCTGATCGGCTACGCCGGCTCCAACGGCTAGCCACCGGCGGCTGAGGCCGGCGCCGTGGCCCCGGCCCGCCCGCGCTCGTTTCCACAGTCCGCCTCGTCGCCGCGTGTTCCGATCCCGACGGTGCGAGGCTTGCCGCCTTCGGCAGGAGTAGATCTGACCACTCCGCCTCTAAATAGGGGAAACGCATGCGCTTACCCAAGCTTGATCTGGCGGATATTCAGGGCGACGTCTTGGAAGGCCTGCAAAAGAATTATGAGAACTTCGTTTTCTTTAAGATCGCCTCGCCGATTTCGTTTAAGCACCTTGCCAAGATATGGGTGAACCGCAGAATCTCGACGACGGAGCTGGTCCATGACCAACAACTGGCGAGCGACCGCCGGAAACAGCGAGGACAGAAGGCGAACGAATTGTTTCACGGTTTGAATCTCGGCTTTGCGAAGGATGGCCTCGATCGGCTGATCGGCGCCGCGCGGCCAAAGCTCGATCGGGCGTTTGAACGAGGCGCTCACCATTCCGACACAACCGAGGCTCTAAACGACCCGCCCAAATCAGGTTGGCTGCCGAACTTTGTCGCGGACCAGACCGACGGTGTGTTTCTGGTCACCGGGCCCGATCGGCCGTCTGTGATGGTTCACTCCAATGAGTTACTCAAATTCTTAGGTAGTTCGATCGAGGTCGTGTATTCGGAAATGGGAAATGTGCGGCCGGGGGTGCAACGCGGGCACGAGCATTTCGGCTTTCTCGACAATATTTCGCAGCCGGGCATCCGCGGGCTGACGCGGCCGTCAAAGCCGATTTACCGGCCCGACGAGGGCTTGCCGGGCCAGGATCTGCTGTGGCCGGGCGAGTTTGTGTTCGGCTACCCGGGTCAGGACCCGAAGGATCCGGTCAAAGCGGGGCCGCCGCCTGAGATGGCGGCGCCGTGGATGAAGACCGGGTCCTTCATGGTGTTCCGCCGCCTCGAGCAGAAAGTCCCCGAGTTCCGCCGGTTTGTCGCCGAGCGCGCGGCCAGGCTCGGAATGGACCGGGAACTGCTCGCCGCGCGCATGGTCGGCCGCTGGAAGGGCGGCGCGCCGTTGGAATTGGCGCCGTTGCGCGACAACCCGGCGCTCGGAGGCGATGAAAACCGCAACAACGATTTCGCCTACGGCGACGATCCCTTTCAGCGCAGATGCCCGTATGCGGCGCATATCCGCAAGGTCTACCCGCGCGACGACACCGGCAACGAGGCCGAGGCGCAGCGCCATCGCATCATCCGCGCCGGCATCCCATTCGGCCCCGAAATCGAGCCGGGCGAGACGGTGACGCGGCACAGCCGCGGGCTGATGTTCGTGTGCTACCAGACCTCGATCGAGCGCCAGTTCGAGTTCATCCAGCGCAGCTATTCGAACAACCCCGATTTTGTCGAAGGCAAGACGCGGCCCGGCGGCGGTGCCGTCACCCCTGGCTTCGACCCGGTCATCGGGCAGGCGCCCGGCGACAGCGCCCGCGAGATGGACGAGCCCTACCCGAACTACCCGGCCGGCAGCCGCCGTACCACGCTGGACATCCCGAACCAGTTCATCGTCCTGACCGCGGCGGCCTATTTCTTCATGCCGTCGATGACCGCGCTGCGCACGGTGCTGACCTGACGCCCCGCGGTCGAGCCCGACTCTGATCACCCTAGAATCGCCTCTTTCGCATCGTACACATCCGGTTGCCGGACGGTCCTCGGTACCAGGCGAAGCGTGCTCGGAAGAGAGTGGGCCTCAACCTATGGGAGAGAGATTTTGCTGTAGATTCGCTGCAGATTCTGCAAACGAAAGATAATGGCGGCAACCGTCGCTTGTGCCGTCTCGAGGTGATCGACGGCGGTCGGCGGCGCGCGCTAATCTACGCGATTGGGAGGAACCTCATGAAACGCAGCAGCGCGCGGATCCTGACCACCCATGTCGGCAGCCTGCCGCGGCCGCCCGACCTGTTGGCGATGATCCAGGCAAAGGAGCAGGGTGCGGCGCTCGACCCGCAGGCTTTTGCCAGCCGTGTCAAAAACGCGGTCGCGGCGGTCGTCAAAATGCAGTCCGAGAGCGGCGTCGACATCGTCGCCGACGGTGAAATGGGGCGGTTCGGCTTATCCCCTATGTCAACGAGCGTCTAACCGGCATCGAGCCGCGCAAGAACGCGAGCCGCAGCGGCGGTTGGAGCCAGTCGCGCGAATACCTCGCTTTCCCCGAATATTACCAGTGGGCGGCCGAGATGCCCGGCGCGGCGGGACGGGCGCCGCCGACGCAATGGGTCTGCACCGGGCCGGTCTCATATCGCGGGCATGACGCATTGCAACGCGACGTCGACAACCTCAAGGCCGCTCTCGCCGGCATCGCGCACGAGGAAGCCTTCATGCCGGCGGTGTCGCCCACCAACCTCGCCAATTGGAACACCAACGAATACTACAAGACCGACGAGGAATTCCGGGTCGCGCTCGCCGACGCATTGCGCGAGGAATACCGGGCGATCGTCGACGCCGGACTCGTCCTGCAGATCGACGAACCGCAATTGGCCAGCCATTGGGCGATGCATCCCGAAATCGACCTCGCGCAATGCCGCAAATGGGCGAGCGCCAGCGTCGAAGTGCTGAACCACGCGCTTGCCGGCATTCCGGCCGAGCGCGTCCGCTACCACACCTGCTACAGCATCAACATGGGACCGCGCGTCCACGACATGGAATTGAAGCACATCGTCGACATCATGCTGCGGGTCGAGGCCGGCGGTTATTCGTTCGAGGCGGCCAACCCGCGCCATGAGCACGAATGGCAGGTGTGGGAGACCGCCAAGTTGCCCGCGGGCAAGGTGCTGATCCCCGGGGTCATCACCCACGCCTCCAATCTCGTCGAGCACCCCGAAGCCATCGCCCAGCGGATCGGCCGCTTTGCCGCCGTCGTCGGCCGCGAAAACGTGATCGCCGGCGCCGATTGCGGCTTTGCCAGCTTTTCGACCTCGTGCGAGGTCCATCCGAGCGTCGTGTGGACCAAGCTCGCCGCCCTTGGCGCGGGTGCGCGTCTGGCGACGACGGAACTATGGGGTCGATCCTGAATATCCCTCGCGAAAGGCACGCCGTTCGCCGTGGTTAACCACGAGGCGACCTGCCATCCGATAAAACCGGATAACAGTGCAGAGCTCTGCCTGAGGACGCAGACGCGTGCGCTTCGATCGGCCGCTCGGCCGCCCTTGTGCTGATCGGGTCAGCCGCTATTCTGAGTGCATGAACGACATCGCCCCTGCGCTGCCTTCACCCCGCGACCCGAAACTTCGCCACATGGCCGATGCGCTGCGCGCGCTGGCGATGGATGCGGTCGAAAAGGCCAAATCCGGCCATCCCGGCATGCCGATGGGCATGGCCGACATCGCCACGGTGCTGTTTACCAAGTACCTGCGCTATGACCCCCATGCCCCCGACTGGCCCGACCGCGACCGTTTCGTGGTGTCGAACGGGCACGGCTCGATGCTGCTCTACGGCCTTCTCTACCTGACCGGCTATCCCGACATGACGATGGCCGAGATCGAGCATTTCCGGCAGCTTGGCAGCCGCACCGCCGGCCATCCCGAGCGCGGCCATGCAAGCGGCATCGAGACCACGACCGGGCCGCTCGGCCAGGGGCTCGGCAACTCGGTCGGCATGGCGCTCGCCGAGCGTATGCTGGCGGCGCAATTCGGCAGCGAGGTCGTCGACCACTACACCTACGTCTTTTGCGGCGACGGCTGCCTGATGGAGGGGATCAGCCACGAGGCGATGTCGATCGCCGGCCATCTGCGCCTCAACAAGCTGATCGTGCTGTATGATGACAATTCGATCTCGATCGACGGGCCGACGAGCCTCGCCGTCTCCGACGACCAGGTCTTGCGCTTCCGCGCGCATGGTTGGGCCGCCGAGCGGATCGACGGCCACGACACCGACGCGATCGCCGCGGCGATCGAGCGCGCGCACAACAGCGACCGGCCGAGCCTGATCGCCTGCCGCACGATGATCGCGTTTGGCGCGCCGACCAAGGCCGGCACCGCGGCGGCGCATGGCAACCCGCTCGGTGCGCCCGAAATTGCCGGGGCGCGTGAGCGCCTCGGTTGGAACTACCCACCGTTTGTCGTCCCCGACGACGTGCTCGCGGCCTGGCGCGAGGCGGGAGGGCGCGGCGCCGCCGTTCGCAAAGCGTGGGAGGCGCGGCTGCAGGCCGTGCCGGCCGACAGACGCGTCGAATTTCTGCGCCGTCAGCGCCGCGAGTTGCCGGCCGGCGTCGATCAGGCGCTCGCCGAGGTTTGCGACGGCTTTCGCAAGGCCGACGCCAAGATCGCGACCCGCCAGGCATCTGGCACGGTGCTCGACACTCTGACCCGGGTCGTGCCCGAACTGGTCGGCGGCTCGGCCGACCTGACCCCGTCGAACAACACGCGCGCCAAGGATCTGAAGGAGATCCGGCCCGGCGACTATTCCGGCCGCTACGTTCATTGGGGCGTGCGCGAGCACGGCATGGCGGCGGCGATGAACGGGATCGCCGTGCATGGCGGGCTCATTCCTTATGGCGGGACGTTTCTGACTTTTTCCGATTATTGCCGGCCGTCGATCCGATTAGCGGCATTTATGGGCGCGGGCGTCGTCTACGTGATGACCCACGATTCGATCGGGCTTGGTGAGGACGGCCCAACCCATCAGCCGGTCGAGCATCTGGCGGCCCTGCGTGCCATCCCCGGGCTCTACGTGTACCGGCCGGCGGACCCGATCGAGACCGCCGAATGCTGGGCGTTGGTGCTGCAACGCCGCGACGCGCCGGCGCTGCTGGCATTGACCCGGCAGTCCTTGCCGTTGCTGCGCCGTGAGCCGTCAGCAGGCAACCGCTCGGCGCATGGCGCCTATGTGCTGGCCGAGGCCGACGGCGGTCGCCAGGTCACTCTGCTCGCCACGGGCTCGGAAGTGTCGCTCGCAATGGAGGCGCGCGACGTGCTCGCCAAGGACGGGATCCGCGCCGCGGTGGTGTCGATGCCGTGCTGGGAATTGTTCGCGGCCGAGCCGAAAGAATACCACGACCGGGTTCTCGGCACCGCACCCCGGGTCGCGGTCGAGGCTGCGGTCGGTTTCGGCTGGGACCGCTGGGTCGGTCCGCACGGCGCGTTTGTCGGCATGCACGGCTTTGGCGCCTCGGCGCCGGGCGAGGCGCTTTACCCGCATTTCGGGATCACGCCCGAAAAGGTTGCCGAAGCCGCCCGCTCGCTTCTATAGATTGGCGAAAGCCTTCGGAGGGAGCGAGCGATGACGGTACGGGTTGCCATCAACGGTTTCGGCCGCATCGGCCGCCTCGTTTTGCGTGCGGCCTGTGAAAGTCGGCGCGATGACATCGAGGTCGTCGGGATCAACGACCTCGGCCCGGTCGAGACCAACGCTCATTTGCTGCGGTTCGACAGCGTGCACGGCCGCTTCCCCGGTGAGGTCGCCACCGGCGACGGCTGGATGGATGTCGGCCGCGGCAAGATTACCGTAACCGCCGAACGCGATCCCGCAAAATTGCCGTGGCGTAAGCTCGGCGTCGACGTGGCGCTCGAATGCACCGGTATTTTTACCAAGCGCGAGACTGCCGGGAAGCATCTCGAAGCCGGCGCCAAACGCGTCGTCATCTCGGCACCGGCCGACGGCGTCGATATGACCCTTGTGATGGGGGTCAACCATGACGAGCTGACGCCGGCTCACGAGATCATCTCGAACGCGTCGTGCACGACCAATTGCCTCGCCCCGGTGGCGTATGTGCTGCATCAGGGGATCGGGATCGAGCGCGGCTACATGACGACGATCCACTCCTATACCGGCGACCAGAGCCTCCAGGACACCTTGCACTCGGATCTGCGCCGGGCGCGCGCTGCGGCCTTGTCGCTGATTCCGACCTCGACCGGGGCGGCACGGTCGGTGGGGCTGGTGTTGCCGGCGTTGAAGGGCAAGCTCGACGGCACCGCGATCCGGGTCCCGACCGCGAACGTGTCGCTGATCGATTTCAAATTCGACGCGGCGCGTGAAACCTCGGCCGACGAGGTCAACGGGCTGATGGAAGATGCCGCGAAGTCGAACCGGCTGAAGGGCATCATCGGCATCAACAAGGCGCCGACGGTGTCGGTCGACTTCAACCACGACCCGCACAGCTCGACATTCGACGTGACCCAGACCCAGGTGCTCGACAAGACCTTTGTGCGGGTACTGTCGTGGTACGACAACGAATGGGGTTTCTCGAACCGCATGGTCGAAGTCGCCGCGCTCTTCGGCCAGATGCGCTGAAAGGGGCCGGGGCCGGGGCCGCTTCTAGCCTGAGACAAGCCCTGGAACCAAGTCGACAGTTGCGTTCGTCTCGCATTTTTCTCCACTCGGCGGTGGGGCCGTGGCCGATGCGCGATTCTCGCGGTGATCGCCGCGGAACGCCATGATCAGGCGTTAATATTGATTGTTTGCCACGCTTGCGGCGGGAACCATTGCGCGCACCCGTGGTGGTAGCGTAGCTCTAGGTTTCGCGCCGCCGACGACGGCCGGCCGATCTCGGCCCGCGCTGCGACAAGATAATTTGACCAGGTCCCCCGTTTAATGTCGTCGAACACCAGCAAACAGAATGTGGCCCCGACCGGACTGTTGCCGCCGATCGCCGATACTCCGGCGAGTGAAGACGACGTGCGTGAATTCGGATCGACGGTGCTGGCCAAGCTCACCTTGGCCGTCGGCAAGGCCGCTCCTGCCGCTACCGACCGCGACTGGTTTGTCGCCACCGCGCTTGCCTTGCGCGACCGCGTCATCCATCGCTGGCTTGCCGCCGACCGCGCGAGTGAGGCAAAGGGACGCAAGCGTGTCTACTACCTGTCGCTGGAATTTCTGATCGGGCGGCTGCTCAGCGATGTCGTCGAAAATCTGCGGCTGGCTGAGATCGTCCGCGTCGCGCTTGGCGATATCGGCGTCGATCTCGATCGGATGCGCAACGCCGAGCCCGATGCCGCCCTCGGCAATGGCGGTCTTGGGCGGCTGGCGGCCTGTTTTATGGACAGCATGACGGCGCTCGGCATCCCCGCCTGCGGCTATGGCATTCGTTACGACCACGGTCTGTTTCGCCAGGTCATCAAGGACGGCTGGCAGCAGGAGCTCCCCGAGCATTGGCTGTCTTTCGGCAATCCGTGGGAATTCGAGCGGCCTGAAATCGTCTACGACATCAGCTATGGCGGCGAGGTCGATCGCGTCGCCGCAAACGGCCGCTCGCGCGCGGTTTGGCATCCCGACGAAACCATCCAGGCCGTCGCCTACGACACGCCGATCGTCGGCTGGCGTGGGCGGCACGTCAATCGGCTGCGGCTGTGGTCGGCGCGGGCGGTCGACCCGTTGCGGCTCGACATCTTTAACGAAGGCGACCACGTTGCGGCGCTGGCGCAGCAGGCGCGCGCCGAAGCCATTTCAAAGATCCTGTATCCAAGCGACGACACGCCGGCGGGGCAAGAGCTGCGGCTGCGGCAGGAGTATTTTTTTGTCGCGGCTTCGATCCAGGATCTGGTGCACTGGCATGTTCGAAACTACGGCAATATTTTCACCTTGCCGCAACAGGCCGCCATTCAGCTCAACGACACGCACCCCAGCATCGCGATCGCGGAATTGATGCGGGTGCTGGTCGATGGCTACCGGCTGCCCTGGGACGGGGCATGGCGCATCACTCAGGCCACCTGCTCCTACACCAATCATTCGCTGTTGCCCGAAGCGCTGGAAAGCTGGCCGGTGCGGTTGTTCGAGCGATTGCTGCCGCGTCATCTCGAGATCATTTATGCGCTCAACCGCGATCATCTGGCGGCGGTGCAGCAACGGGATCCCGATAGCGCACCTAGCCTCGCAGCGATTTCACTGATCGACGAAGCCGATGGCGGGCGAGTGCGCATGGGCCATCTAGGGTTTCTGGGCTCGCATCGCGTGAACGGCGTGTCTGTACTGCATGCCGAGCTGATGCGCCAAACCGTGTTCAGCGATTTTCACCGGCTTTATCCCGAGCGGATCGTCGACAAGACCAACGGCATCACCTTTCGCCGCTGGCTGCATCAGGCGAACCCGTCACTGACCAAGCTGCTGTGCGCGGCTTGCGGTCCCGAAATTCTCGACAATTCGTTGGCCCTCGGCCGCCTCGCCGAGCAGGCCGCCGATTGCGCATTGCGCGAGCGGCTGGCGGCCGTCAAACACGCCAACAAGCGCACGCTCACCCGTTTGGTCCGCGACCGTCTCGGGCTGCGGCTCGATCCCGGAGCACTGTTTGACGTCCAGATCAAGCGGATCCACGAATACAAGCGGCAATTGCTGAATTTGCTGGAAACCATCGCGCGCTACCTCGCGATCCGAGCCGAGCCCGAGCGAGACTGGGTGCCGCGCGTCAAGATTTTCGCCGGAAAGGCGGCGCCGAGCTACGTGCAGGCAAAGCTGATCATCAAACTCGCGAACGATTTGGCTGACCTAATTAATAACGATCCGCTGATAGAGGACCGGCTGAAGCTCGTTTTCATTCCCAACTACAATGTCAGCCTGGCGGAGATGATCATTCCCGCCGCCGATCTGTCGGAACAGATTTCGACTGCGGGCATGGAAGCGTCGGGCACCGGCAACATGAAGCTGGCGCTGAACGGCGCGCTGACGATCGGCACGCTCGACGGCGCCAATATCGAGATCCGCGACCGCGTCGGCGCCGAAAACATTGTCATCTTCGGTCTGCGCGCCGAGGAGGTGGTGGAGCGCTGCCGCTCCGGCTTCGACGCCAGCGCCGCGATTGCCGCGTCACCTGAACTCGCCGAGGTGGTCGACGCGATCGAGACCGGCATGTTTTCGCCGGACGACCGGCAGCGCTTCAATGACTTGACGAACCGGCTCAGATATGCCGACCGCTTTATGGTGGCGGAAGATTTCGCCGCCTATCGCGCCGCGCAGCAGCAGATCGACACGCTGTGGCGCTCGCCCGAGTGCTGGGGTCGCAGCGCGATCCTGAACATTGCCGGCATGGGCTGGTTCTCCTCCGACCGCACGATCACCAGCTACGCCCGCGACATCTGGGATGTGCCGGTGTGAGGCAACCGCTGCCTCCGCTTCGACACCTATCTATGGCAGAGTCGAACTTGGCAGCCGCCCGGTCGCGCTTGCCTAATCCCGCACCTCCGGAATGTCGTGCGGAAATCCTGCAGTGCCGTGATCGCCAATTTCGGAGAACAAAATGCCACGATTGACAAGATCCGGGGAGATCTTAGGACGATCCGCATTGATCTCGATGAGATCAAGGGAAAGCTGTCAAACGTACCGACCACGTTTCAGCTTGTGTTCATGCAGGCAGCCCTGATCCTCGCCATATTCGTCGGTGCTTTTGGTCTTCTCAAGCTTGCCGCGCCACATTGAAGCGCGGGCTTGTGCTCCTCACGCCTGGGCGTCTTCGAGGACCATGGCGGCGCATTTTTCGCCGATCATGATCGAGGGCGCATTGGTGTTGCCGCCCGGCACCTGCGGCATGATCGAAGCGTCGGCGACTCGCAGCCCCTCGATGCCGTGGACCCGCAGCCGCGGGTCGACCACCGCATCCACCTCGCGGCCCATCCGGCAAGTGCCGACCGGGTGCAGGTTGGAGACCCCGCGGACGCGGATCTCCTCGATCATGTCGGATTCGCTCTCCACCTGCGGACCGGGCAATACCTCCTCGACCACGAACGGCTTCAGCGCCGGCTGGGCGGCGATCTTGCGGCTCAATCGCATGCCATATATCAGCGCCTGGAAATCGGCATCGCTCGCCAAAAAGTTAAATTGGATCGCCGGCGGCGCCAGCGGGTCGGGGCTCTTGATCCGCACCCAGCCGCGGCCGTCCGGGCGCAGATGCACCGGGCTGAAGGTGAAGGCCGAGAACGGATGCGGCTTGATCCCGGTGCGCAGCCGCTCGAGTGCACTCCAGCCCGACATGTTGATCTGGAGGTCGGGCTGCTCGAGGCGCGGGTCGGTGCGCACCAGGGCGCCGGCATAGATCCCGGCGTTCGAGAGATGACCCGAGCGGCTCACCGCATATTGCGCCGCGGCCTTGAGCTTGAGTATCGGGCTCATCGCCATGTCGTTTACGGTAACCTTCTGCGGGCATCGCCACACCAGATAGGTGTTGAAATGGTCGTGGAGATGGGCGCCGACCCCGGGCATGTCGCGCGCCACCGGGATGCCGAACTCGGCCAGCAGGTCGGCCGGGCCGAGCCCGGAAAGCTGCAGCAGCTGCGGCGAGCCGTAAACGCCACCCGAGACGACGATTTCGCCGCGCGCCCGGGCGGTCTTGGGCCCGTCGGGGGTGTGGTACTCGACACCGACGGCGCGGCCGTCCTCGAACAGAATGCGGGTCGCGTGCGCGTTGGTCGCGATCGTCAAATTCTGCCGGCCGCGCGCCGGGCCCAGATAGGCCCGGGCCGAGCTCCAGCGGCGGCGATTGGTGGTGGTCGTCTGGTAGTACCCGACGCCTTCCTGCCGGGCGCCGTTGAAATCGTTATTGGCGGGGATGCCGGCCTCGATCGAGGCTGCGACCATCGCGTCGCCGAGCGGCGAACGAACCGGGTTCGAGACGTGCAGTGGGCCACCCTTGCCGTGAAACTCGTCGGGCCCGCGTTCCTGGTCCTCGGCCTGCTTGAAGAACGGCAATACCGAATCCCAGTCCCAACCCTCGCAGCCGCGCTGGCGCCAGCCGTCGTAATCGGTCGAAGTGCCGCGCATGTAGACCATGCCGTTGATCGAGCTGGTGCCGCCCAAGACCTTGCCGCGCGGCTGGTAGAGGGTGCGATTGTTGAGCTCCTTTTCGGGCTCGCTCTCGAACATCCAATTCAGCTGCGGATTGGTGAACGTCTTGGTATAGCCGAGCGGGATATGAATCCACGGGTTGGTGTCGCGTCCGCCCGCTTCGAGCAACAGCACGCGATAGCGGCCGGATTCGCTGAGCCGCCCGGCCACCGCGCAGCCCGCCGATCCCGCCCCGGTCACGATGAAGTCGTAGGTGTCCTCGGCCGCCGTCATTGTCGTTTCCCCGCGTTCAACCTTGCGAAACGATAACGAAACAAACCGGGCGGGTGAAGGTCCGTTCCCCGCCGGCGTGAGAGCTTGACCCTCCGCAGCACCCCGGCCGAGGCCGACCCCCGACCCAGGCCGGACCGCCAGGCGAATTCCCCGCGACAACTTTGTGATCTTGACATAGCCTGCCAATGCACGTTTTCGAAGGTTGGGCTGGCTGTTTGGCGTGGCGGACCGATGACCATTCGCGAAACAGAGCCCGCGCGAACGCCGGCGAAGCGACTGCGATTCGATCGTTATGTTCTGGATTTGGATCGCGGCTGCCTGCTGCTGAACGGGAACGAGATCGCCCTTCGGCCAAAGACCTTCGCGATCCTGCGGTGCCTGATCGAAAATGGCGGCCGTCTGGTGTCGAAGGACGAGCTCTTTGCCGCGGTATGGCCCAATCTCGCGATCACCGATGATGTGCTGGTGCAGAGCATCGGCGAGCTGCGACGGGCGCTCGGAGAGGACGGGTCGCGGCTGATCAGGACAATCCCGCGCCGCGGCTACCGCTTTGAATCAACTGTATCAGTCATCGCGCCGGTTGACCCGTCCGCGACCGGCACTACGCCGGACTTGGCGGCGTTACGCGACGGCGCTCATTCGCGCCGGCCGCACACCGGCTGGCGCGGGCGATCGTTCGCTGCTGTGGTTCTCTCGATCTTGCTTGCCGCGGGGGCGCTGTGGGCCGGTCTCGGCTCCGGGTGGAAATTTCACAGCACCCTGCGCTCCGGCGGACAATTCGCAAAAAGTGCTGAAATCGGCACCACACCCGCGATCGCCATTCTCCCTTTCCTGAACCAGAGCTATGTTCCGGACCGCGAGTATTTCGCGGATGGATTGACACAGGACATCATCAACGCGCTGGGCCGGTTTTCCGCGCTGACAGTGATGTCCTGGAACGCGGTGTCCCGATACAAGGGCAAACCGGCGAACCCCAGAGAAATCGCCCGCAATCTGGCGGTGCGCTATCAGGTAGAAGGCAGCGTCCAGCAGACCGGGGACAGCGTGCGGGTGATCTCGCAACTCGTCGATGGGGACGGTCGGGTGCTGTGGTCTGCCCGCTTCGACGAGGCCCTTACGGACCTCTTTACATTGCAGGACAAGATCGCCACTCAAATCGCGGAGGCCTTGCCGATCCGCGTGACGCAGATCGAGCAGCGGCGGGTGTTCGCCAAGCCGACCGAAAATCTCGAAGCCTATGATGACGTGCTGCGCGCCAGGCCGGCGCTGCAGCGCCCGACGCGGGCAGGCATTGTGGAGGCGCGCGCGCTCCTCAGGCACGCAGTCCAGCTCGACCCGAACTACGCCGCCGCCTATTCCGCGCTCGCCGAAACCTATCACATCGCCGTATCGATGGGCTGGGCGGAATCGCCGACAGAATTCCTGAGCCGTGCGGAGGCAATGGCAAACAAAGCGCTCAGTATCGACAGTTCAGATGTGCGCGCGCACATCGTCCTCGGCCGTATCGATATCTTTTATCACCGGTATGAACCGGCAAGGGAAGAGATGGAGCGTGCGATCGCAATCAATCCGAACGATGCCCGCGGCCTTGCCGGCCGCGGCCACCTTCTGATGTGGTCGGGGCAGACGGATGCCGCGGTCGAAGCATTGGAGGCGGCGCAACGGATCGATCCCGAGCTGGACTCGACCGATCGCTTTGCCCTCGGTCTGGCATACTATCTGAAACGGCGCTACGACGCGGCGATCGAACAGGCGGAGCTCAATCTCAGCCTGACCGCAGGCGCGAACTTCAGCCGCGTTTTGCTGGCGGCCGCCTATGCCCAGAAGAACCAAACCGAGGACGCCGCGCGGGTCGTGACGATGGTACGCCGCATCGATCCGGCCTTCGACCCGCAGGAATTCGGGTCCAAGTTCCTGAACCCGGTCGACCTCGAGCATCTGCGCGACGGGCTGCGCAAGGCCGGCCTCCTCCTGCCGGAGGAGCCCGGTCCGCGCTCCGACCACTGAGCGTCAGGGTTTCGGAAGGATCGGCCGGTTCTGGTTGGCCTTGGCGACGTTATCCGCGAGGTGCTCCTGGAACAGGGCCGGTCCGTTCGGCGCCGGCTTGCCGAAGACATAGAGCTTGCCGTCGCTGATCAGCCAGTTCTCCGGGTTGGCCACGACGATCTCGCCCTTGGCGAGCGCCATCGCGCAGTAGTTGCCGAACTGCGGCGCATAGCGCACGGGATCGGCCTTGAAAAGCTCGCGATGCTCGGCGCTTGAAAAGCGCCAGCGGTATTCGTCCCATGCATATTCGACCTGCGGCAGGCCCTGCACCGGCTTTCCATCGGTGAAATAGGCGACCGGGTCATAGCCCTTGATCGCCAGCGGGATTTTCTCCTGAGCCGCAGACGGTATCGAGGCCGCAAACGGGAAGGCTGCGGCCAGCAAACCTAGGCGGATGGCATCTCGGCGAGAAAGATTGTGCATGCGAGTTCCCTCTCTGGTTTGCCCTACCTGCACCTCTGCCCAGGACCATAGCCCAGGACCACAGCTCCGGCACCGAAGTACGGCGAGCCCGGCGAGCCAACCAGAAGGCGGCGGCCGCGGTCCCGAGAAAAGCCGAAGGAACCGCCGAAAAAAATCCGAAATACGATAAGGCGGCGTTGTCCCACGTCGAGGTGCCGCCAGCGTGGCGGCCGGGCTGGTCCGGCCTCGGCGTGCCCGTGCCTATCACCCGAGGGAGGAGAATGATGAGACGGCGAATTGGCGGTGGCGCTTTGGCGTTGTTGCTGTGCGTGACCGGGTTTTCCCTCGCCGTCGACAGCAGCGGCGCAAGAGAAACTTGTGGTCAAGCCGGTGGCCGAGAAGAAGCTCGATCGCCTGCCTGGTCGTGTCCCTTGGAGTGGTGTAGGAGCTGTGGATAAGTAGCCCGCCGCCGTGGACCGCCACGAGTTCAGGCGGCGGCGGGCTACTTATCCATAGCGGCGGTCATCGCGGGTCTTCGGTAGGGTTTTGGTCGCCAACTTCAACGCGAACCAAGGACCCGACGATGACCGACGAGATGATGAGCCTTCGCACGCTTTTGGAGAAGAGTTCGGATGCCGAGCTACTGCGCGAGATGGTGGGTTTTGCGGCGCAGCGGCTGATGGAGCTGGAGGTCGAGGGCTTGACCGGCGCCGCGCACGGCGAGCGCAATCCCGAGCGCCTCAACCACCGCAACGGGTACCGCGACCGGGTGTGGGAAACGCGCGCCGGCACGGTCGAGCTGCGCATCCCCAAGCTGCGCCGGAGCTGCTACTTCCCGGCTTTTCTGGAACCGCGGCGGATGGCCGAGAAGGCGCTCGCGGCGGTGATTCAGGAAGCTTACGTCCACGGCGTGTCGACCCGTTCGGTCGACGATCTGGTCCAGGCGATGGGCATGACCGGAATGTCCAAGAGCCAGGTCAGCCGGCTGTGCGCCGAGATCGACGACAAGGTCGCTGCCTTTCTCAACCGGCCGCTGGAAGGCGAGTGGCCCTATCTGTGGCTCGATGCGACTTACCTGAAGGTGCGCGAGAACGGGCGTATCGTCTCGGTCGCCGTCATCATCGCGGTGGCCGTCAACGGCGATGGCCGGCGCGAGGTGCTGGGCATCGCGATCGGCGCGTCGGAGGCCGAGACTTTCTGGACCGACTTCCTGCGCTCGCTGGCGCGGCGCGGCCTGCGCGGCGTCAAGCTGGTGATCTCGGATGCGCACGAGGGGCTGAAGGCAGCGGTCGCAAAGGTGCTGCATGCGTCCTGGCAGCGCTGCCGGGTACACTTCATGCGCAACGTCCTGGCCCATGCCGGCAAGCAGGGCCGCCGCGTCGTCGCCGCCTTCATCGCCACCGCCTTCGCCCAGGAGGATGCCGAGATGGCCCGAGCCCAATGGCGCCAGGTCGCCGATCAGCTCAGGCCCAAAGTGCCCAAGCTCGCCATCCTGATGGACCAAGCCGAAGCCGACGTCCTCGCCTTCATGAGCTTTCCCAAGGATCACCGGCCCAAGATCCACAGCACCAATCCGCTGGAGCGGCTCAACGGCGAGATCAAGCGCCGCACCGAGGTCGTCGGCATCTTCCCAAACGAGGCCGCAATCACCCGCCTCGTCGGCGCCATCCTGCTCGAACAAAACGATGAATGGGCGGTCCAGCGCGCTCGCTACATGACCCTGGAAACTATCGCTCCATTGAGCGAGGATCCTATCGTCAGGCTGCCCGCCCTATCCGCCTGACACCGGCCGACCCCGCCGGAGAGCGCGATACTGCCGCCGCTCTTACACCACGTCCTGGGACACGATCGCCTGCCTTCCGGACCGCTCTATTGGCGCCTTGGAAAAGGGTTGGCAGCCGATGTGCTGAGCCGCGACGCGGTTCGAGCCGGCGAAAGGATTGCCCGCGCCGGCGCCGTGCGGCAATCTGGTGCGATGTGCGGCCGTGCGCGCCTTTCCTCCGATGTCAGCGAGATCAAGCTCGTCTTCAGGGTCCCGCCGCACCGGCCGACGCCGAACGTCCCGCCAAATTGGAACGTCGCGCCGACCGAGGATCTGCCGATCGTGCGCTGGGACGGCAAGGCTGGGGAGCGCAGCCTCGACAACATGCGCTGGGGGCTCGTGCCCTACTGGGCGAAGGACCTCAAGATCGGCTTCTCGACAATCAACGCCAAGGCCGAGGGGATCGACGAGAGGCCCGCCTACCGCGAGGCGTTCAAACGGCGGCGTTGCCTCGTCCCGCTCGACGCGTTCTACGAGTGGAGGAAGCGCGGCAAGGAGCGCGAGCCCTATGCGGTGGCACTCGCCGACCGGCGGCTGATGGCGATGGCCGGGCTGTGGGAGAACTGGCGCTCGCCGGCCGGCGAATGGGTGCGCAGCTTCACCATCGTCACCACCGCGGCGAATGCGCTTCTGGCACCCTTGCACGACCGCATGCCGGTCATCCTCGACCCCGATTCCTGGCCCCTCTGGCTCGGCGAGGCAGCGGCCGACGCCGAGCGGCTGACGGCGTTGCTGACTCCCTATCCGCCGGACCGCATGACCATCTGGCCGGTCGACAAGCGGGTCGGCAACGTCAAGAACAAGGATCCCGCGCTGATCGAGCCGCAGCGGACCGGGCAGCGCGAGATTGCTTCGCGGAGCCTGTGCTCGGGCCGCGCGCCGCACGGACCCGTAGGCTCGCAATGATGGCCTGTCATTGCGGGGAAGTCGCAGGCGCGACCCGCGGATATGGCAGCGGCCGCGGCCGGCGGTCCTCGCCGATCGCCACATACGTAAAGATCGCCTGCGTGACCTTGCCCACCTCACTTGAGGCCAGATTGCGCCGCCAGGCTTCGATGCGGATCGTGATCGAGGTACGGCCGGTGCGGGTCACCTCGCCATAACAGCTGACCTCGTCGCCGACAAAGACCGGCTCGTGAAACACCATGCCGTCGACCGCGACCGTTGCGCAGCGCCCGCATGCCCGCTGCATCGCCAGATTTCCGCCGGCGAGATCCATCTGCGCCAGCAGCCAGCCGCCAAAGATGTCGCCGTTCGGATTGGCGTCGGCCGGCATCGCCATCACCCGGATCAGCGGCGCCGACGCCGGCAATTCGAGGCCGGGCCGTTGCGGCGCGCGCTCGCTGGTTGATTCCATTACTCTCCAGCCCGCCCCCCAAAAGCTGTGACGCTGGTGTGATCTTTGATCGTCAACCTCCTGACGGGGAGGATGACAATCGGAATGGCCTATCCATATAGCACGTTATTGCGGCGCCCCGGGTTGGGCCGAGTGGAGGAAACCATGTCGGTATGCGCAAAGTTCGGCCGGTTCCATCGCATCGTCTTTGGCGCAACAACGGCGCTGATCGCGGCGGCGGTTACCGCCGGAGTACCGATGCTTTCGGCCAAGGCGCAAAGCTATTCCTATCCGCAGCAGACGGCGCCGAATTACACCTACCAGCAGCCGGCTCCGAGCTACTCATACCAACAACCTTACGGCAGTGCGAACCCCGCCTATCAGCAACCCTACGGCAGCACGAGCTACCCCAACTATTCTTCCCAGGCTCCGGCTTATCAGGGCGGCTATTCCTACAACCCTTACTGGTCCGGTTCCGCTTGGTCGCCTTATTATGCTTCTTCTTGGGGCTGGCCGGGCTGGAGCACTGCGTGGCCGTGGTGGGGCGGCTGGTGGGGTTCGCCGGGCTGGAACGCCTGGGGCTGGGGCGGCGGCTGGGGCTGGGGCTGGGGCGGCGGCTGGGGACGCGGCTGCTGGAATTGCGGCTTTCGCGGCGGTTTCGCGCACGCCGGTTGGGGCGGCGGCGGGTTTCACGGTGGTGGCGGCTGGGGCCACGGCGGTGGCGGCGGCGGTCACGGCGGTGGCGGCCATCGCTAGTTGATCGATGGGTTTGAGCCGCGGATGATCGAAGCGGCGGCGCTCGCCGCGCATTTCGACCAGGTGCTGGCCGATGCCGCGATCCCGGAACTGCCGAACCATTACCCCGGCAAGGTCCGCGACAATTACGACTTGTCCGACGGCCGGCGGGTCATCATCGCCACCGATAGGCTCAGCGCGTTCGATCGGATCATTACCGCGATCCCGCTGAAGGGTCAGGTGCTGACCCAGACCGCGCGCTTCTGGTTCGACGCGACCCGCGACATCTGCCCCAACCACGTCATTGAATATCCCGACCCGAACGTGCTGGTCTGCCGGCAGCTGTCGATCATGCCGGTCGAGATCGTGGTGCGCGACTATCTGACCGGCGCGACCGCGACCTCGATCTGGCCGATGTACCAATCGGGCCGGCGCGAGATCTACGGCATCCGTTTTCCCGATGGTCTGCGCGAGAACCAAAAGCTGCCGTCGACGATCATCACGCCGACCACCAAGGCCTTCGACGGCGGACATGACGAGCCGTTGACCGCCGGCGAGATCGTGGCGCGCGAGCTGCTCACGTTTCAGCAGTGGGAAACGGTGTCGCAGCTGGCCCTCGCCCTGTTCGGGCGCGGCCGTGAGATCGCCAGCCAACATGGGCTGATCCTGGTCGACACCAAGTACGAGTTCGGCTTCGACCCGGACGGCCGCATCGTCCTCGCCGACGAGATCCACACGCCCGACAGCAGCCGCTATTGGCTCGCCGACGGCCATCTCGCGCGTTTCGCCGCGGGCGAACCGCCCGTGAGCCTCGACAAGGATTTTGTCCGGCGTTGGGTCACCGCGCGCTGCGACCCCTATCGCCAACCGATCCCGCCGATCCCGCGCGACATCGTCGCCGAGGCTGCCCGCCTCTACGTCGAGGTGTTCGAAACGATTACCGGACGGCAATTCGATTTTCCCGACCCCGCGATCCCGATCCTCGACCGCATCCGCGCCAACCTCGCGCGCTATTTTTGAACTGAGCCGGTCGCGGCCCGCACCCGGCGGCAATGCCGGCTGCACGGCCAGCTTGCCCAAATCCTTGTCGGATGTTCCGCGCACCGCGGTCGCGGCGCTCCCCGCGGCCGGACACGACGTTGCGGCGTGGCGGCATGGCGGGCGCAACCGGGCTGTGATACGGTCGCATGAGCGCGAACTCCCGGTGGTCATAACGCTGGCATTGGAGCCGCGGGGTGTTCGGGCTCGGTGCATCCGCACCGACGATTTGTCGGAGATGCACATCTGGCGAGAGGAGACGTGAACGATGCCGGACCAGCCACAGCCACAGATGACGCAGCAGACCATGCCCGAGGACGGCGGCGGATGGCACCAGATCGATGCCGGGCCATATTTGCATGTAATGTACCACCCCAACCGGCAATTGCTCGGCCGGGAGCCGGACGGTGTCGTACGGACCTCGATCGTGGTCGCCGTCGCCGGCAAGCGCGAGCAGGCTCTGCGCTTCGATCCCTTCAGCATGGGCAGCCACTATCACATCCGTCCGAGCCTGCGCGGCCGGCAGCTTCCGCTGTGGGCCGAGGAGGGGCAGCAGCCGCTCGACATCGCGCTCGCGTTCTTCGACAAGCCGCTGCGGTTCCGCGGCCTCCTCGCCCAGGCCGAAGAAGACGACGTGGCCTCGCGGCTCGATGACGCCGACCTGGCGAGTGCCGCCCGCAAGATCCGCGAACTCCACGCCGCCGCAAGCGACGTGCCCGCCGCCTGACGGCAAGCCGCTGCCGCTCGGAGCGCTGGCCGAGCGGCGGCTGAAAATCCGAGATTCGCGCGGTGTCGGGTTTGAACCCCGCGAGCGACAGCCGAGGTTCGCTGGTTGAACGAAGCGGGCACCCTCGCCGCGCGGCCAAGCACCCAACCAAAGAGTTACCTGCCATTTTGTGACTGCTGCAAATACAGCGAATCTACAGCAAAACCCGCGCAGAGATTGAACAGGAGCATTCTTCTAAAGACTTGCTACAGCGCTCGGCAGGTTGCCTATCTCCGCTCGCGGCGAGCCGCCCGCGCGCCCCTGTTCCGCCGGCTTTTCCAGATCGAGATTGGGCGTCCATAACACCTTCGCCACCAAATCCGCCCCTCCCAGAGGGTCTCGCTGCCCGATAATGCAATGCGACTATGGCAATTGCGTGATTGTGGCCGCTCCCTCCCGTGAACGCGGTCGCGGCCGTTCGGTTGGATCGCTTTCCAATCGCATTGAACCGCCATTCCCGCGAAAGCGGGAACCCACAGCAAACGACCGGCGGCCGCCCTCTGTTCGGGCCAGGGGCAGCGCCCTGGACCCCCGCTTTCGTGGGGGTGACGAGGGGATTGGTCGATGGATCAAGTTCTGACCGCCCAACGGCATCCAACTTCCCGGAGGCATTGCCATTTCAAGCTTGGGGTGACACGGTTCCACGGCCTCCGGCACATCATCGAAGGCACCTACAGGCTTTGGGCCGCGCCGGCTCGCGCCACGTCCCGGTTCGCGCCACGTCAAAGACGCCAACGTGTCGTCGTCGCCGTCGCCGCGATCGCGACCGCCACAACTTTCATTTTCGTCGGCGATCCCCATTGAGGCGCGCGAGCATTCGACGGGTCGATCAGAGTGCAGGGCGGAAAAGCGGAGAGGCTGGGCAAGAATTTCGTTGCATCGGCGCTGTGCGTGGTTCGAGACCCGCCCCGGCTTCGCGGGGCGCTCCTCACCATGACCTAGTCCGTTGATGGCCTTGAAATAAGGTCGTCATCCTGAGCGAGCGCAGGGCGGAAAAGCGAAAGCGCATCCCGCCTTTATCCGCGGTCGGGGATACTCATGCGGCGGGATCGTCGCGGCGGGGGCGCCTCGGTCAGATCGGCCGGTTGCCGGCGTGCGAGGAGTTGACCGTGAACGCCCAGCCGTCGGGTCCGGGAAGGTCGAACGCGTCGTGGATATGGCCGCGGCGGATCGGCGACGGCGACAACCCCTTCTCGGCGTAGTCGCGGTGGGTCGCGTCGATCTCGTCGACCATCAGGTCGAAGGGCGCTCCCGTCCCGGGTGCCGGCGGCCCTTCGGCTCGCCGGACGACGACGTGCGTGCCGCCGCGCAATTCGAGCACCGCGAGTTCGTCCATTGTCACAATCGGGCGCAGGCCGACGGTTTCGAGCCAGCGCGCCGCGGCGCCGACATCGGTGACGTTGAGGCGCACATGGCCGACGGCGACCGGCGGCCGTTGATCGGTGATATCGGGCACGGCTATCTCCTTCATTCAGATGGAGGTCATCGCGGACCTTGGCGACATCGGAGAATATGGTGAGCCCGAGCCGGTCGGCATCGCATTTCCCACAAATGCCCGATGGCCGGACTTGATCAATCGATTGGGAGCGGGGTGCCGGTCTCGCGTTGGTGCATATCGAGCCACCGCCCCTCGACGTCGCGGCTCATTATGTAAATCTTGCGGCTGGTCGGATCGCCGTAGCGCGCGCAAAGCTCGTCGAGCGCAGGGGTGTTGCGGTAGCTGTTCTGATATTGGCGTTCGCGCTCGGCAAAAATCTCATCGCAGGAGGCGTTTTCCAGGTAATCGATGTTGGTCTCGTCGACATCGAGTTTCAAAATCAACTTTCGCGGCTGGCTTGAGGTTTCCAGCATGATCGGGATCCATTCGCGCTCCGACAGCCAGCTATCGAAGCGCGCGGGCCGCAGCCGGTTGATCCGTTCCGGCAGGTTGTCGCGGATGTCTTCGGTGATGCGCTCGCTTTCATATCGAGAGGCGAGGCCGGCGTAAAAGAACGGGCTGGCGGACCGGCCCCTGACCACTCCCGGAATGCTGTCGAGGATGTCGAGCAGGCGATCGAAATCGCCAGGGTGTTCTGCGTCAGGAACAGTTTCTCGCGGCGAACCATGCCGCGCTCGCCGCCCAATCGCAGGATCGAAATCTGGTAGTCGAAATCGCCGGCTCGCCCGTTCCATCGGTCGTGTGTCTCGCCGCAGCCCGCGAGCGAGGCATGGAAGCCCTCGATGCCGGCGGCTCTGCGTTCCTCCAGCCATGCGGTCAGCGCGTCTCCCCGGCGAATGCGCAGCCCGCCAAGATTGAGGATCTGAAACCTGCTGCCGCGCCGGGCGTGCAGCCGGGCGACGCCCTGCAAGGTCTCGATATCGTAGTCAAAGGACGGGCCGACAAAGATCCCGATCCCAAAGTCATCGCGGTGGCTCGATTGCTTCCAATCGTGAAAGCGATGAACCAGTTGCTCGAACCGTGAAAACGCCAGCGCGCTGCGCTTGCGCGATTCCGAGATCAGGCAATACCGGCAGATATGGGCGCAGGGCGCGTGGCGCAGCGAAAACCTCAGTCCCTTCCCGATGATTTCTCTCGGCATCGGCGGGCGGCGTCGGTGTCAGCGGACGGGGTCGAGCACGACGACCGGGATCTCGCGCTCGGTCTTCTTCTGGTAATCGGCGTAGGGTGGCCAGAATTTTAGCGCCTCTTGCCATAGCCGGGCGCGTTCCTCGCCGGCGGCGGTCCGGGCCCGCGCCTTGATCTTCGCGGTGCCGACCTGCACTTCGACTTCGGGGTTGGCAAGGAGGTTGCGGTACCAGCCCGGATGTTGCGGGGCGCCGCCTTTCGAGGCGACCACGATATAGCTGTCGCCGGTTTTCCCGTAATACAGCGGGAAGATAAACCGCTCTCCCGATTTCCGGCCGGTCGTGGTCAGCAGCAGCGACGGTACGGGGGTGTCGGGCCGGCCCGGCTGGGTCGGCTTGTGCATGTGCCCCTCGGTTCCACCGCTGGAGATATAGCGGTTGGCATGCTCCACCATCCAACCCGGCAGGTTTGGCGCGAGCTTGGCGTCGGTCATCTTTGAACTCCCTCTAGACGCAAGGAGCATAGCACAAAGGAGCCGCATTCTCGGCGGCTTCTCGGCCGCGGTGATCACGGTCTCGAAGCCCACGGCTAAGCAGGGACGGCGAGGCGCCTGGTTTCATCCAATCCGCATGTCGAGCTCGGCGGCGAGCACCTTTGGCCGCACCCTCGGCGCCGGCCGCATCCATCGCAACAAAGGTTCTGCGCGGCCTAGTAGCGCGAGTTTGACAGTTGATACCCGCTCCTATCCTGGCATGCCGGCGAAAGCGGGTGCCCAGAGCCAGCCCCTGGCCTGTACAGGGGGCGGTCTGCACCGCGTCCATCGTCCCTGGACCCCCGCTTTCGCGGGGGCGGCAAAAAGAGAAAAGCGGAACCATCTGTTCGGGTCGCACCACTAGTTCCTGGTCCGAAAGGTGTATTTGCAGCTTGGAGATGTGATATGGGCGGTGATATTATTTTCCTGAATATGCCCGATCATGCTTACCTGCCCTGTTCGTAAAAGTCGCGAGGCCTTAAAATTTCCGCTTTCGTCAACATTTCCGCGTAATATTGTGTCAAATCGTGGGTCGTACTTAAATAATACCTGGCCTCCTGATATCGTCAAAGGATAAAGCGAACCCGGAGGAGGCGGGGTACAGTCGCCGCTGATGATTTTCGTGAGCCTAAGTTCGCCCACATACTGGCCGTCAAACCTAGTCGAGCCCTGGGCCCACGCGACGCTCCCGAGCGCCACGGCGAGCAGGAGGCCCAGTCCTTGCCATTTCAACATCCCGTGTTCCCGGTTCAGGTTTAGCCGTCTGTTTCGGCGACGTGGCGAAGCGTTGTATGCAGGTACCCAAGCGCCAGGTCCATGCCATTAATCGTTCCCCCGCTCGCTTCCCACATAGGGTGGCGCGACCCGAGCTCGTGGAAGAATGAACCCCATCGCCGCCCAGCCCGATCTGTTTGGTGAACCACGCCTGGCCGGGCTGTCCCGGGCTGGCGCGATCGTCACGCCACCCGAGGAGTGCCGGCTGATTGCGTCGCTCGACGCCGTGGAGCTCTCGCCCTTCCGTTTCCATGGATGGCTGGGCAAGCGGCTGACCGTCTCGTACGGCTGGCGCTATGACTTTGACGACGCCGGTTTCACCCCGTCCGAGGCGATCCCCGATTGGCTGTTGCCGCTTCGGGCGAAGGCGGCGCGGTTCGCCGGCCTGGAACCGGGCGAGCTCGTCCAGGCCCTGTTGATCCGCTATGATCCGGGTGCCGGGATCGGGTGGCACCGAGATCGGCCGGTGTTCGAGCATGTCCTCGGTATTTCGCTCGGCGCCCCGGCGACGCTGCGCTTCCGGCGCCGCCGGCCGGATGGCTTCGATCGGAGGTCGGTGCTGCTGGCGCCGCGGTCGATCTATCATCTGACAGGCGAGGCCCGCCATGAATGGGAACACAGCATCGGCCCGATGGAGGTGACGCGCCGGTCGATCACCTTCCGCAGCCTGTCGCAGAAGGGCCGTTTGCACGGGATGCGCGCGTAATCGACATCCAGCGCGGGCGCCGGCTCACGTCCAATCCCCTGTCCTTCCGCGATTTCCGTCGGATTTGCGCCGTGTCGCCGCGCGTATTAGGCTGTGCCGGTCGGCTAAGGCGGTGTCGCTCGCGCGCTCGATTTTGCTGACCTGGCCGAGCAAGGAGGGAACCAAATGCCCAGAATCAAGCATATCGCTCTGACGACCCAGGATCCGGCAAAGACCGCTGCCTTTTACAAGGAGGCGTTCGGCATGCGTGAGGTCCGCCGCAACCCGCGCGGCGCCGTCTTTTTGACCGACGGCTACATCAACCTCGCGATCCTCAATTTCAAGACCGAGAAGGATGCCGACGTCGGCGCGCACGGCGCCAATTTCAGCGGCATCCATCATTTCGGCTTCGAGGTCGAAGATCTCGACGCCGCCGCGGGGAAGCTCGAACAGGCGGCGGGCGAGCAGCTGGCCGAAAAAGACGGCCTCGACATGGAAATGGCGGCCGGCAGCCACCGCAATTTCGAGATGAAATGGGCCGGCCCCGACGGCGTCGTCATCGACATCTCCCACACCGGCTGGGACAACGGAACATGACCGGCAACATCACGCTCTGCGTCGGGACCGTCGGCAGCGGCGCCTGGACCAGCCCCGACGGCGGCGACAGCTGGCAGCGGGTGCGGCGCGGGCTGTGGGGCGAAAGCCGCGTCTATGGGCTCGCGGTGCATCCGCGCGAGCCGCGCACCGTTTTTGCCGGCGCCGATGACGGCATCTACAAGAGCCTCGACGGCGGCCAGAGCTTCGAGCATCTCGACTCGCCGATGAACAAGATGGATGTGTGGAAGATCGCGTTTGATCCGACCGATCCGGACACGATCTTTGCCGGGACCCGCCCCGCGGCCCTGTTCCGTTCGGCCGATGGCGGGCGGCGATGGCAAAAGCTGCCGGTCGACATGGTCGAGGATTGCCCGAACGTCGGGGTGCCGCGGGTGACGGCGCTGACCGTCGACCCCTCCGACCACCGCATCATCTGGGCCGGGGTCGAGGTCGACGGCGTGCGCCGCAGCCTCGACGGCGGCGACAGCTGGACACGGATCACCGGCGGGCTCAACGATCCCGACATCCACGACGTGGCGGTTCGTCCCGCCGGCGACGGCAAGACCGTGCTGACCAGCACGCCACGCGAGATCTTTGCCAGCGCCGACAAGGGCGAAAGCTGGCAGGGGCTCGGCGTCGGCAAGCATTTTGGCCTGCCCTACTGCCGCGGTCTGGCGTTGAAGACCGATGACCCCAACACCGTGTTCGTCGCCACCGGCGACGGGGCGGCCGGCGCCACCGGCGCGATCCAACGCTCGAAGGACGGCGGCAAGAATTGGGAACGGCTGACCTTGCCGGCGGTGCCGAACTCGCCGATCTGGGCTTTTGCAACGCATCCGGTGGACCCTGGGCTCGTCCTCGCCTGCAGCCATTACGGCGAGCTCTATGCCAGCCACAACGCCGGCGATTCGTGGAGCAAGCTGCCGCGCGAATTCACCGAGATCCGCGCCCTCGCCTGGACGCCAAACTAAGCCAGGTCTCGCGGTATTTGGCGCACTGGCGTTACGGCGAGCGCTTTGGCTCCCTCGCTCCACCCTCTCCCCCCGCAGCGCGGGGGCAGAGCGGGGGGAGAGGGAAGGGACGCTGGGGACTAATCGCGAGGCGGCTGGGTTGGCGGCATTCTGATTGCGCCGCAAAACCCTCAGCCTTACTGCGCTCGCCACTCCCCCATCCGCAAAGCGGAAGACAGTGCGGCGCGGTCCGCGGGCTGCGCCGGCGGTGTCCTAGCGCATCGTCGGCATGACGTATTCGGCGCCGGCGCGGATGCCGGTCGGCCAGCGCGCGGTCATCGTCTTCAGATGGGTGTAGAAGCGCACGCCCTCGGGTCCGTAGACCGCTGTGTCGCCGAACAACGAGCGCTTCCAGCCGCCAAAGCTGTGGAACGCCATCGGCACCGGGATCGGCACGTTGATGCCGACCATGCCGATCTGGATGCGGTTCGAAAATTCGCGCGCGGCGTCGCCGTCGCGGGTGAAGATCGCCACCCCGTTGCCGTATTCGTGGTCGTTGACGAGCTTGGTGGCATGATCGAAATCGGGCGCCCTGACGACCGACAGGACCGGCCCGAAAATCTCCTCCTTGTAGATCCGCATCTCGGGCTTGACCTCGTCGAACAGGCAGCCGCCGAGGAAAAAGCCGCTCTCATAGCCCTGCAGCCTTAACCCGCGACCGTCGACGACGAGTTTCGCGCCCTCCTCGATGCCGAGATCGATATAGGAGCGCACCTTGTCGAGATGCTGACGGGTGACGAGCGGACCCATCTGGGCCTCGGGGTCGGTGCCGGGGCCGATCTTCAGCGCTTGCACGCGCGGCGCCAGCTTGTCCAGCAGCTTGTCGCCGATCCCGCCGACCGCGACCGCCACCGACACCGCCATGCAGCGTTCGCCGGCGGCACCATAGGCCGAGCCCATCAGCGCGTCGGTCGCCTGGTCGAGATCGGCGTCGGGCATCACCACCATGTGGTTTTTGGCGCCGCCCAATGCCTGTACCCGCTTACCGGCCGCGGCGGCGGTGGTGTAGATGTATTCGGCGATCGCGGTCGAGCCGACAAAGCTGACCGCGGCGATCCCGGGATGGTGCAGGATCGCATCGACCGCGACCTTGTCGCCGTGGACGACATTGAAGACACCGGCCGGCAACCCCGCCTCGGTCAACAGCTCGGCGATGCGCAGTCCGGCCGACGGGTCGCGCTCCGACGGCTTCAAGACAAAGGTGTTGCCGGTGGCGAGCGCCATCGGAAACATCCACATCGGCACCATCGCCGGAAAGTTGAAGGGGGTGATGCCCGCGCACACACCCAACGGTTGACGGATCGACCAGCTGTCGATGCCGCGCCCGACCTGCTCGGTAAACTCGCCCTTTAGGAGATGCGGGATGCCGCAGGCGAATTCGACGACCTCGGCGCCGCGGTCGATCTCGCCCTGGGCGTCGGAGAACACCTTGCCGTGCTCCTCGGAGATCACCCGCGCCAGCGCGTCGTGGTCCCGGTTCAGCAATTCGAGGAATTTGAACATGACGCGCGCGCGGGTCAAAGGCGGGGTCGCGGCCCAGCCCGGGAACGCTGCGGCGGCGGCGCGCACCGCCTCGTCGACCTCGCCGGGCTCGGCAAAGGCGACGCGGCGCACCTTCTCGCCGGTCGCCGGATTGTAGACGTCGCCCCACCGCGCGCCCGTCCCGTCGACCCTTTTGCCGCCGATGTAATGCTGGATGTCGCTTATCACCCCGACCCGCTTCCTGCTGTAACCGCTCGCCAGCACCATAAGCCCGCCGCAGCGCGGGCGGCAGCGGATTTTTGCGCGAGTGCACAGGCCGATCGTCAGGGGTCGAGCCGCAGGCCTTCATCAATTCGCGTGGTGTAGTAGCGCCGCCAGCTCGCAGCTTCTCGCCGGGCACCGCGTTTCCAGGTCAACCGTGGTCAAAAAGGGAAATACGGGGTGAATTTGGTTGTCGCGGAACCGGGCCGGCTTTGCAGCCCACCCGCGGCTCTTGATGGAGGCGTGGGTGATCTGGGTCACAGGCCGGGGCGTAGCGTTTCGAGACCTTCTTGCGCGTGCCCTAGAGGGGCAGAAGATCGTTATTCGGTTCGAGGCCGATGAGTTCGTAAGCCAGCATAGCACAACCGCAGACGAGTTCAGGCGATGGCGTCAATGGCACGATGAGGGATCAACGGCCTGTCTGTTTCGAAAGCCAGTTGGCGACTATCATCGGGACCCTGCGGTAAGCTTCTTTCCGAGTTGCTGGCCTGAATCCGAACGATATGCGCAAGGAGAATTTTACGCGCTTCAACTGCCAAACGGCGACAGGTTCCCGCCGGACGGGGTGTGGAAAAGAGCACCGTCTCGATCGGTGGCGGCAAGGGAGGAGGGCAATCGGAATCCTTTGGACCCCTGGGTCTTTTGGGAGACCGAGAGAGAGGTCGAGAACCAGGGCTTGGTGGTTACTATTGGCGTGAATATGCATTGCGATGTCGTACTCGCGCCTTACGATCGGTCAAAGACGGAGGCAGGCTGTGCGGGCCTGGAAGCTGCAAAACGCCGTGATAGCGAGCATGGGCGCCGGCTTAGTCGCGAGCGTCTCGAGAGACGTTTCGGGTTCTGGCCCTGAGGATTACTCCTCGCCGATATTGGAATTCGCTGCTGCCGGAATGCGCTTCGCTTGTCTGCGCTGCGCTGACTGAGCCGCGCGACGGCTCTTGACGCGGGTCTGCGAAGTCCGTTCCTCGTCGAACAACTCGGTGAGCTTGCCGAGCATGACGCCGCCCAGTTGCTCGGCGTCGACGATGGTGACGGCGCGGCGGTAACAGCGGGTCACGTCGTAAGTTCGACCTCGCCCAGCCGCTCGATATAATGTCGGAAGCTGTTCGCCGACGCGGTGTCAGCCGCGCGGGCTGCCAGGATGGTGCAATGCTCGGCATTCATTCGGACCTTGGCGCCCAGAGCGCGCCAGGTCGAGATCGAGATCTTTGTTATTGTAGGTAAAGCGATAGGAAATGTGGATCTGTCCTACGATGGTGACTGGTTGGCCGAGGCGCTCGACGCACCCGAAGCCGATATCAAGGTCAAGGATATCGTCGCTTCGCCATTTCGCATCCCACCGGAAACCGTAGCTCTCGGTTTCGAGCAGGGTCGTGGACAGCCAATCGTGCACACGTCTCAAACGTAAGACAGTACGGTAGGAGCCTGTTGATTGCCCGAGTTTTGAGTGGTTGCCTCGACTTTGTCACCGCGCGCGTTTGCAACGGTATCTTCAACAACGTCGTGACTGCCGACAACGGAGCTGAGGAGTACCAACATCTCTACGTATCGCGCGGCATAGCAGGTACCAGTAGCCAACCCGATCAGCGCTGCAAGCAATGCGGCCCGTTTAAGGAGGCGGGCGACAACCCCGTCCGTCATCGGACTTCGCTGGACCGAGAGCGTTACCGCCACCGCCCCGATTTGGCGTCAGTCCAGCCCCGTTTGATCCATTCCATTTGATCTTGAGTTATTGTAATTGCTCGAATGTTGTAGGGCGTAAAGCTTGGCGAGCGTTCGTGTCGTGTCCAGGGAATACCCGGCACCTGCCATGTAGACTCCCACCGCATAGTTCGCCGCAGGGGTGTAGGCGTGATAGAATTTCTGGTTCGGCACATCCCTCTGGAAGTCGTATGTACCCTCCTGGCCGATGGCGGCGCGCACACGGGAGTATTGCTCGGCGATCGGTAGCGGTGCGATAGCCTGCCCAGCGGCGTAAACTTGCCGATAATCGGCGTGAGGTGGTGCCATTAGCTTCTTAGTGGGTGAATCTTGGTCAGGGATCGGTATGCCGTCCGGGCGGATGACAATCTTTGCTCCCGGTGGCAGTCCCTGAACCGGGATATAGTTAATAGATACCAGTAGAGACCGTACTCGCTCGTCCGGATGTGAAATTGTCGATTCGTTCTCCGCCGACGTCCACTGGCCGCCATTGGGATTACCGGCCGGTACGCGCGGCTGATCGGGGCTGTAGCCGGTTTTTAAGAGATCGAGTGGCGCGGAACCCAGACCGCAGGCCTTCATCAGATCGCGTGGGGTGGTGCCGGCAGCTAGCAGCTCCTCGCCGAGCAAGAGGCGGGAGGATGCCTTTCCCGCATCCGGCAGCGGCGGCAGGCCGCTGTGGGCGAGTTGGATTTGGGCAAGGCAGGTCTCGCCGCAGCGCCACTCGCGCGCGGCCCGCCGGATGTTGCCAAGGACGACAGGCTCGATCGTTTTGCCGTAAGCGAGCGCCAAGAGTGCGAGGATACGTTCCTCGCCGCCGTCGATCATGAGTTCCGGCATCCCCCACGCGTCACGGCCCATCGGCGCGAGCACGGTGGCGCCGAGCACCAGCCCCTCGTCGATGATCGTCATAACCGGTTCGAGCGGGTCTGGACAGTTGCGAGCGCTGCGCGCCGCCGAGGGAATCATCGCGAATCCCGAAAAGAAAGATCAGCGGGTTCCTATCCACGCAATCGGTGCAAATTTCAAGAACAGACCATGAATCCGGCCTGCGGGAGCGCAGCTCAGGCGGCGCGGCGGTGGCGGCTGCGCAGGCGGGTCTTGCCGCCGCCTTCCTCTTCGAACAACTCGGCGAGCTTTTCGAGCATGACGCCGCCCAGTTGCTCGGCGTCGACGATGGTGACGGCGCGGCGGTAATAGCGGGTCACGTCGTGGCCGATGCCGATCGCGGTGAGCTCGACCTCGCCCAGCCGCTCGATGTCGCGGATCACTTCGCGCAGATGCTTTTCGAGGTAGTTGCCGGGATTGACCGACAAGGTCGAATCGTCGACCGGGGCGCCGTCGGAGATCACCATCAGAATGCGGCGCTGCTCGGTGCGCTCGCGCAGCCGGTTGTGCGCCCAGGCCAGCGCCTCGCCGTCGATGTTCTCCTTGAGGATGCCCTCCCGCAGCATCAGCCCGAGGCTGCGCCGGGCGCGGCGCCACGGCATGTCGGCCGATTTGTAGACGATGTGGCGCAGATCGTTGAGCCGGCCCGGATTGGGCGGCTTGCCGGCGACGATCCAGCGCTCGCGCGACTGCCCGCCCTTCCAGGCGCGCGTCGTAAAGCCGAGGATCTCGACCTTGACCGCACAGCGCTCCAGGGTGCGCGCCAGGATATCGGCGCTCATCGCCGCGACCGTGATCGGCCGCCCGCGCATCGAGCCCGAATTGTCGATCAGCAAGCTGACGACGGTGTCGCGGAACTCGGTCTCCTGCTCCTGCTTGTAGGCGAGCGGCAGGACCGGATTGGCGACGACCCGCGACAGGCGTGCGGCGTCGAGCAGACCCTCGTCGAGATCGAATTCCCAGGAACGGGTCTGCTTGGCCAGCAGCCGCCGCTGCAGGCGGTTGGCGAGCCGGGCGATGACGCTCTGCAGATGCGAGATCTGCTGGTCGAGCAGCTGGCGCAAGCGCGACAACTCGTCGGGGTCGCACAGCTGGTCGGCTTCGACGACCTCGTCCGCCGCTGTGCTGTAGGCGCGGTAAACCGCGGTGTCGTCGGGGCGGCCGCGCGGCATCGTACCGGGCCGGCCCGGCCGGCCGGGGTCGTCGTCGCTCGATCCCGGCATCATCTCGCCGTCGCCGGCGTCGGCGGCATCCTGTGCATCCTCGGCCGCACCATCGGCCGGTGAGCCGTCCGGGGAGGGCTGCGCGCCGGTGGTCGCACCTTCGCCTTCACTCTGGTTTTCGCTCTCGCCTTCCTCGCCGTCCTGCTGCTCGTCGCTCTCCGACGAATCCTCGGCCTCACCGAGATCGATGTCGAGATCCTGCAGCATGCGGCGGGTGGCGCGCGCATAGTCGTCTTGAGCAAGGATCGAGCGGTCGAGCTCACCGAGATCCCTCGCGATCCGCGGCTCGAGCCACGGGCGCCACAACTCGACGACGTGCCGCGCCGCGGGCGGCGGCGGCTCGCGGGTCAAGGCCTCGCGCGCCAACAGCCGCACCGCCTCGGCCATGGTGCTTTCGGTGCGCTCGGTGATCCGCTCAAAACCCTGGCGGCGATATTGCTCGTCGAGCATGGCGGCGAGGTTGGCGGCGACGCCGGTCATGCGCCGCGCTCCCAGCGCCTCGACCCGCGCCTGCTCGACCGCCTCGAACACGGCACGCGCGAGCGGGCTGCCTGGAACGCGTTTGCTGTGGACGGCGTCGTCGTGATAGCGCAGCCGCAGCGCCAGGCTGTCGGCAGCACCGCGCAATTGCGCCGCCTCCTCGGCTGGCAGGTCGCGCGGCGGGTTCGGCAGCCTGATGCGCGTGCCGCTCGCCCCGGCCGCTTCGGGACCAAAGCCGACGGTCAGGTCGTCGCGCTCGGCGATCGCCCGCAGGGTCGCCGCGGTCGCGCGCTTGAAGATTTCGGTCGCGGAAAATTCCTGCGCCATCGGGTTGCGAACCGCGGCCTACATCAAGGTCGCGTTGACGCCGGTCTCGGCGAGCTCGGTGCCAAAGCAGCGCTGATAGTATTCGGCCACGGTCGGACGTTCCATTTCATCGCATTTGTTGAGGAACGTCAGCCGGAAGCCAAACGACAGATCGCCAAAGATGCGGGCGTTCTCGGCCCAGGTCATCACCGTGCGCGGCGACATCACGGTCGATATGTCGCCGTTGATAAAGCCGGCGCGGGTCAGATCGGCGAGCGCCACCATCGCGCTGATCGTGCGCCGGCCTTCCTCGTCGTCGTAGCTCGGCACCTTGGCCAGCACGATCTCGACCTCGGCGTCGTGCGGAAGATAATTCAAGGTCGCGACGATGTTCCAGCGGTCCATCTGGCCCTGGTTGATCTGCTGGGTCCCGTGATAGAGCCCGGTGGTGTCGCCGAGACCGACCGTGTTGGCGGTCGAGAACAGGCGGAAGCCCGAATGCGGGCGAATGACCCGGTTCTGGTCCAACAGGGTCAGCTTGCCCTCGACCTCGAGCACCCGCTGGATCACGAACATCACGTCGGGGCGGCCGGCATCGTATTCGTCGAAGCACAGCCCCACCGGGTGCTGCAAGGCCCAGGGCAACAGACCCTCGCGAAATTCGGTCACCTGCTTGTTGTCGCGCAGCACGATCGCGTCCTTGCCGACGAGGTCGATGCGGCTGATGTGGCTGTCGAGATTGACCCGGATCAGCGGCCAGTTGAGCCGTGCGGCGACCTGCTCGACATGGGTCGATTTGCCGGTGCCGTGGTAGCCTTGGATCATGACCCGCCGATTGAACGCGAAACCGGCGAGGATCGCCAATGTCGTGTCATGGTCGAAGCGATAGGCGTCGTCGTAATCGGGGACGTACTCGCACGTTTGGCTGAAGGCCGGGACTTGCAGATCGCTGTTGATGCCAAAGGTCTGACGGACCGAGATGGTGATGTCCGGCTGATCCAAGGAAAATCCGCCGGCGGGTGCCGTGGGCTGTGCAGAGGGCATTCTTCTCTTATGTCCTGATGGTGGAACAGGGGGCAATTTGCGTGGCGTGGCGCGTTTGTTCAACCGAAATAGCTGGGGTTCAGCTGAAATAGCTGGCCTTCAGAGTGGCATAGGCCTGGTTGATGATCTTCAGCTTCTCCTCGGCCGCTTTGTCGCCGCCATGCGCATCGGGATGATGGAGCTTGACCAACGCCTTGTAGCGCGCCTTGAGCCGCGTCGGGGTGAACGGCGGCTCGACCTCGAAGACCGCGAGCGCCTGCTCGCGCGCCGACAGCACGCGGCGCGCCGCCTCGCCATTCGGCCCGCGGTCGTGGCGGCTGCGCGCGCCGCCGCCGGACAATATGCCCAATGGGTCGCGCAATCGCTCCTCCCGGCCCGGGCCGTGACGATCGCCGAGGCGCCAGCTCGGCCGCTGCCACACCGTGTCGCAGCGGATCTCGGCTTCGATCTCGTTGTCGCTCATCCCGGCGTAGTAATTCCACGCGGCGTTGTAGGCGCGCACGTGGTCGAGGCAGAACCAGTAATAATCGTGCAGGTCGAGCCGCGATTTGGGTGCCCGGAAATCGCCGCCCGCGGCGCAATCCGGGTGGTCGCACACCCGCGCCGGCGGAACCGCCGCAGCCTCGAAAACCGGGTCCAGCAAAAGACGCCGCATGGGGTCCAGTATGGGTGGCGCGCCGCCCCCTGGCAAGGCCGGCCGGCGCCAATCGGGCCGGCCGCGAGCGCCGGCGAGCAGGGCAGGGTTGCGGCGCGCGCAATGGCCGGTTCACAATGCCGCGCCCACTCAGCGGTTGAGCGGCCGACGCTCCGGCGGCGCCCGTGGGTCAGGGTGGCGGCAGGTACCGGCCTTCGACGCCGCTGCAACCTGGCGCTACCGGTAAAAGAGGGTGTCCTGACACGGGGGCAAAGGTGATCCCATGAGCAAAGCGTTCGTCAAAGAGACCGATGACGAGGCCGACCTGCCCGATGAGCCGCCGCCGGTTCCGGCCGGCTTCAAGAACTACATGACCCCGCAGGGCCACCGCCATATGCAGGACGAATTGCGCCGGTTGCTGCGGGTGGAGCGCCCGAAAGTAGTGGAGACCGTGGCCTGGGCGGCGGGCAACGGCGACCGTTCCGAGAACGGCGACTACATCTACGGCAAGCGCCGCCTGCGCGAGATCGACCGGCGCATCCGTTTCCTGACAAAGCGGTTGGAGAGCGCCGAAGTGGTGGACCCGAACCGGCAAAAACGCCGCGACCAGGTGTTTTTCGGCGCGACTGTCGTCTACGCCGCCGGGGACGGGAGCGAAACCACGATCACGATCGTCGGCGTCGACGAAGCCGATTTCGCCCGCGGCCAGGTCAGCTGGGTGTCGCCGATCGCCCGCGCTCTGTCAAAGGCGCGCGAGGGCGACGTCGTCGAGCTGCGCGCCCCGTCGGGGGTCGAGCAGATCGAGGTGCTCAGCATTCGTTACGTCGCCGCCGGGGCCGAGAGCGACTGAGCCGCTGGCGCATCCTTGCCAAGCGCGTACCGCTATGTCGACACCTGCTCCAGCACCACACCGGCCTGCTTGATCCCGAAGGTGCGGATCAACGCCGCCGGCAGCAGCGCGCCGGGGATCAGGATCCACAGGATCCAGCCGAGATGATTTGGCCCCAGCATATAGAGCGGTCCGAGCAAGGTGACGCCGGCCCAGGCGCCGAGGTGGCCGAGCCCGTCGGTCCAGGCGAAGGCCCGGGCGCGGATGCGGGTCGGATAGGCGATCGCGGTGTAATTGTACAGATTGAACAACCACAGCCCGGTCCCAATGCGCGAGAACGCAAAGAAAACAGCGATGACCACCAGACTGGGGATCAAGTAAATGACGATCCACGACAAGATGAACAAGCCCGCCATGGCGCACATCACATCGCGGCGCTCGACCCGCTCGCCGAGGTGGGAATTGACCTGAAAGGCGACAAACGTGACCGCATAGGCGACCGCAAAGGTCAGGAACACGAAATGCGCAGACGCACCGTGGTCGACGCATGTACACCGCGGCGAAAGCGCCGGTCCCATAAATCAAGCCGGCATAGCCGAGCAGCCAACAAGCCAGCAGCACGGTGGTGCGGCTGCGATATTGCGGGTTGGTGAATATCTCTCGCCAGCCGCCCTGCTCGCCGACCAGCACCGGGTGGAGGCCGTGCTCGGGTTCGGGCAAGTCCCGATGGCCGGCCCGGCGGATGCGCTGTTCCAACCGAGCGATCTCGCGCTCTGCTGCTGCGTGGCGGCCTTTCGCCTCGAGCCAGCGCGGCGATTCCGGCAGCAGCCACAGCAGCAGCGGCAACAGGATGACGATCTGAATGGCGGCGCTCACCCATAAATAGAGCTGCCACTGCCTCGGGATCAGCCAGAAACCGAGCAGATTGACCGAGACGGCGACCAGAGCGGTGAGGCCTTGCGAGGCCAACAGCACCCGGTTGCGGATAACGGGCGAGGTCAACTCGGAAAGATACACGGCGTGCGTGGCGACGATGCCGCCGACCCCCAGGGTGCTGAGAACGGAAAGGACGACCATCCCCCAGAAATTGGTGACGTAAGCGAATGGCCAGATGCAGATGCCGCCCAGCAACGTCGCCAGCAGGATCGCCGGCCGGCGTCCGTGGCGATCGGCGACCCAGCTCATCAGAAAGACGCCGAGGAGGATGCCCAGCCCAACCTGCAAGGCCTGGATCACCGAATACTGGAATATTGTGATGACGTGATTCGGGCGCCAGACGAAGGGATAGAGGCGGGCGGCGATGCCGTCGGTGTCGAAAATGATGAAACCCCAGGTGACTTGCACCAGAATCGCGAGCTGCCATTGCACACGGGTCAGCGGCAGCCGGTCGATGCGCGCCGCGATATTTCCGCCGATTGCCTCCGGGTGCGCCGGCTGCGGTGATGCGACGGCGGCGATGTCGGTCTCTGCCATTCGCTTCCCCTCTTCGGTGCCGTGGCCGGGTTGCGGTTCGCGCCCGATGCTGTCTCTGCCGCTCCTCATGGGGCCCCGACCCGTTTCGAGTCAGCAAAGAGTTAACCTTACCGGCGCGGCGGCCATCAGTCTAATTTCTCGCAGCGAAGGGAAATGCTAATTAGCGGTCCCGCCCGAGCTGAACACGTCCGACCCTGACCGGCGCGAGCGCGCCGGGTCCGCTCACCTTTTATCCGCCTCGGCGAAATACAGCTTTGAGTCGGCGGCGCGGATATGGGCTTCGGGGAGGCCGAGCTCGCGGCGGACGATGTTGGCGCCGGCGACCAGCGACACGCATTTGTAATAGGCGATGCGCCGCGACAGCCCCTCGCGGCCAAAACCGCAATCGGTGGTGATCACCAGCCGCTCGGGTGGGATGTGGTCGAGCGCCTTGCGGATCAGCCCGGCGACGTGCTCGGGCGGCTCGACAATCGTATTGCAGTGGTTGACGACGCCGATGCCGATCTTCTTGTCGGTTGGGTATTTGGCAAACAGCCCCAAATCCTTGCCGTCATTGCTGGCGCATTCGAAGGTGACGACGTCGGCATTCAACTGCAGCAGATGGGGCAGGGCGCGCTCGTAGCTCGGCACCTCCCAATAGACCCGCTGCTGATTGGGGTTGCCCCAGCAGGTGTGGACCCAGATCTCGGCATCGACGCCGGCGAGCTGGCGGTTGAACGCCTGCGTCTGGAATTCGAGGTCGGCCTCGGTGCAGTCGGGCCGGGTGGTCAGCCCATGGTGGCGCGGCTCCTCGACCTGGATTACCGGGCAGCCGGCGGCGGCGAGATCGCGCAATTCGGCATTCATGATGTCGCAGAGGTCGAGCACCATTGCCCGGTCGTCAGGGTAATGCTGGTTCCACAGCATGCTCGCCAACGCGGGCGCGCAGATCGCGCCGAACTTGACCGGCCGGTCGCTGAGGCGCTGCGCGATCTGCCACAACGCCGCGTATTCGAGCGGCCCGCGCGTCAGCCTTTCGGTGACGACCGCCGGCTGATAGGCCTCCTGCACCTCCCACAGGATGTGACCGGGCCCGAGCCCGTGCCGGCCCATCCAGCCTTGCGAGGTATTGCGATGCCCGTGGATGCCGCCGAGCCGCTCGATCGGGTAGAAAAACCACGACTTGCCGCCGACCGCCAGGTCAAAGCGGCTGTCGCCGTCGGTGACGATGTCGAGCCCGGCTGCCTCCTGCGCATTGATGACCGCGGCGACCGCATCGAGATACTGCTCGCGAAACAGCGAATCCCCCAGCGCCGCCTTGAACGACCGCCCCTGCAAGCTGGCATCGAACCACAATGGCCGCGGATACGATCCGGTGATCGCCGTCGGCATAACCATGTCACGCGTGGTGGTCAGCATCGCTCCCTGCCCTTCGTCTCGTCGTACCCGCGAAAGCGGGTATCCAGGGGCAACCGCATACCGCCGCTGCCCTGGACTCTCGCCTGCGCGGGAGCGACGATAAATTAGAAATCAGCGCATGTCAGCGGGCGCACGCGAGCGGTTTGGCGGATGCTGTGCGTCAACTGATAGGACCAGGGAGGAGCCGCGCATGCAGGATTTTGCGGGGAGGATCGCGATCGTCACCGGCGGCGGCTCGGGGATGGGGCGAGAGCTCGTCCGCCAGCTGGCCGCTGAGGCCTGCAATGTCGCGATGTGCGACGTCTCGACTACGGGGATGGCGGAAACCCTGCGTCTGTGCGAGGCGACGGGTCTCCCGCAAGGCCTGCGTGTCACGACCCACATCGCCGATGTGTCCGACGAGGCGCAAGTGCAGCGGTTTCGCGACGAGGTGGCCGACCGTCACGGGACCGACAAGATCCACCTCTTATTCAACAACGCCGGCATCGGCAGTGGCGGCAGCATGATCGCCCACAGCCGCGAGGAATGGGAAAAGACCTTCAACATTTGCTGGGGCGGAGTCTATCACTGCACCCGCGCGTTTCTGCCGATGCTCCAACAGGCCGATGCGGGCCACATCGTCAACACCAGCAGCGTCAACGGTTTCTGGGCATCGGTCGGGCCGCGCGTTCCGCACACCGCCTACAGCGCCGCGAAATTTGCGGTGAAGGGCTTCACCGAAGCGCTGATCGCCGATCTCAAGATCAACGCACCGCACATCAAATGCTCGGTCGTGATGCCCGGCCATATCGGCACCTCGATCCCGCTGAATTCCCGCAAGATTCAGAGCGGCAGCGACTCGGATGCGGTCACCGCAAGACAGATCGCTTTTGCCCGGGCGCGCATCGCCTCGATGGGCAGGGACGTCTCGGCCTTGTCCGACGAAGACATTCGCAAGCTCATCGCCGAGCGCGAACGCCGCTTTACCGAAGATGCCCCGACGAGTGCGGCTGAGGCGGCCACAATCATCCTTGACGGGGTCAAAGCCGATCGCTGGCGCATCCTGGTCGGGCCGGACGCGCAAATAATCGACGAGATGGTGCGCGGCTCGCCGGAACAAGCCTACGACACCGACTTTTTCGAAGACTTCGCGACCAAAGCCCGCTGGCGTCTGCCGAGGTGAGCGGGGCTGACCCAGGATTCCGGGTTCAGAAGTCAGTCGGATTTGGTTCCCACCATATGGTCCATACCGGCGAAGGCCGGTACCTATGGCCGCAATGGGTCCCGACCTTCGTCGGGATGACGAGGCCGATGACATTGCGGATTTCTGGTCTAGAAAACGGGGAAAACCTGATCGAATAACGGTACTTGTCTCCGCCCGAAAATATATCACATCAGCGCCATGGCCGACGAACCGATCACCCTGGAATTCCTCGCCCGTCAGCAGCAGCGGATGGTCGACGAAATGGGCTCGATGCGTGACGACATGCAGGTGCTGACCGCGATGGTCATGCGCCTCGACGGCACCGTAGGGCTGGTCCTGACGGAGTTGCGGGCCATGCACAGCCAGTACCAACGCGTCGCCAGCCGAGTCCGCCGCGTTGAGGAACAGCAGGGGGAGCCGAAGTAACCGGGTGCGCTTTCCCGATGCGGTTACGCCGAACAGGCAGATGTAAAGTGAATTGAAGTCCGCTCTACATGTCCAATGGAGGCCTTTTTGTTGAGGTCCGGTGCCGCGTGATTAACGGCGGCGATTAATCCTCCCAGCAGACTTCGGTCGCCAGATAGTCGAAAAGGACGGACCGGACCAGCGTCCCACCCGTCTGGACCACGGCGTAGCGGTACACGCCGTCTTGGACGACTATCCAGCCGTCCGTCAGGTCCTGCCCCGTCATAAGGCGGGTCATCATACGGCTGCCAACCTCGGGCCAGCCCGCCCCAAAATCCGTGTTCTCGAAGTCGGCCCGTTGCGCTGGCGTGAAGGATTCCAGTGGTACCGACCGCACGTATTTCGGCGGGTCGAGCATCGGTTCCCCGATCTCAAAGAAAGCGTGGCCTCGTGCATTCTTGAGGATAACCCGGTCGACCCGGGCGTTTTCCGGCTTCCAGATGATCCGCGTCTCGCCACCGTCCGTCACGTATTCCGAACGGGCTTGGTTTATCCGCGCCCGCAACTTCGGATTTCTTTGTAGGGCGTGCGCAACACTCGGATTGTCCTGCTTCTCGGGCCCGGTCGAACCGACAAGCACGGCGCCGAGGAAGGCGACCACATATTCTTCATCCAGCGAGAAACCGTTGTTGCACCGCTTGCAAATCTGCACGACCGGTAGGTTCTCCGGGTGCGGCTCGCGCAAAAGGCTCTTGGACGGAACATGGTCGCGGCTAGTCTCAAGTCCGGCGATCCACTGTCCACAGTGGATGCACCATGCACGATGCCTCTCGTCGACGGACTCCGCGATCTGATCCATCGGGAAAATCTAGTCGGTGGCGCTGTCCGCATCAATCGAAGGTCAGCACCGTCCTCGCGACTTCGCCGGCTTTCATCGCGCGGAAGGCTTCGTTGATGTCGCCGAGACGGCCCTTCTTGGTGACCATTGCGTCGAGGTCGAGCCGACCCTGGCGGTAGAAATCGAGATAGAGCGGGATGTCGGTGCGGAACCGGTTCGAGCCCATGCGCGAGGTCTGCACCTTGCATTCGGGGCGGATCGCCATCCATGGGAACTCGATCATCGCGTCGGGCGGCAACACCCCGACGATCGTTGCGGTGCCGCGGATCGCCAGGCTCTCGATCGCCTGCCGGACGAGGTTGGCGTTGCCGACCGCTTCGAAGGCGTGGTCGACGCCCAACCCGCCGGTCAGTGAGCGCACCGCCTTGACCGGGTCGTCTTCGGCGCTGTTGACAAAATCCGTGGCGCCGGCGCGGGTCGCCATCTCGCGCTTTGATTCGAACTGGTCGACGGCGATGATCTGACGGGCGCCGCCGATGCGTGCCCCCTGGACGATCGACAGCCCGACCCCGCCGCAGCCGAACACCGCAACCGTTTGCCCGGCTTCGAGCCCGGAGCTGCGCAACGCAGCACCAACCCCGGTCAACACCCCGCAGCCGACCAAGGCCGCCTTGTCGAGCGGCAATTCGGGATCGATCCTCACCAGCGAGTTCTCATGCAGCAGCATCTTTTCGGCATAGCTCGAAATGCCGATGAACTGACGCAACGGCTGGCCATTTTGCGACAGCCGCGGGGCGGCGCTCTCGGGCCGGGTGACGATGCCGCCGGTGCACAGATTGGGGTGGCCCGAGAGGCATTGCGGGCAGCTGCCGCAAAAGCCCGAGAGACAGGCGACGACATGGTCGCCCGGCTTGACCGTCGTCACCTCGGCCCCGACCGCCTCGACGACGCCCGCCCCCTCGTGGCCGAGCACGATCGGCCGGTCGAGCGGAAACCGCCCGATCCCATCGACGACGTGCAGATCGCTGTGGCAAACGCCGGTCGCCACAGTGCGCACCAGCACCTCGCGCCCCCACGGCGTGTCGACCTCGACCTTTTCGATCGTCAGCGGCGCCTGCACCTTGCGAAAAACGGCGGCTGCAGCTTCCATGGCGTCGATCCTCCCGCATATCCAACTAAAGCCCTTGCAAGCATAAGTCGGTGGCCCGGGCGTGGGAAGGCGGGGCCCCGCTCGGGAGCGCAAGTGCGAGTTCAGCCCTCTTGCGCGCAGATGGGTGCCAGCGATATATATCTTTGCTAGATGACATCCGGTGAACACGATGCCAACGGCGAAGCTTTTCTGGTCCGGGCGATCGCAGGCGGTGCGCCTTCCCAAGGACTTTCGATTTCGGGGAAAGGAGGTGCGGATTCGGCGTCACGGCAGCGCTGTCGTTCTCGAACCGTTGGCCGAGGATTGGGGCTGGCTTGACGCCATTGCCGGCCAACTCGACGACGATTTCGCGCGGGCGGCCGACGAGGAGCCGCAGCAACAGGAACGCCCGGCGCTCGATGAAATTTTCCGCTGATGCGGTGTCTTCTCGACACCAACGCGGTCGTCGCGTTGTTGAGGAACGGCCATTCCCCGATCAGCCAGCGCGTGCGGCAGGAGCTGCCCGGCGATGTCGCGATCTCGGCGATCGTGGCCCACGAGCTTTTCTACGGTGCATTCAAGAGCCGGCGGGCGAGCCATAACGTTGCCCTCGTGGATGCGCTGCAGTTTCCGGTCGTTGAATTCGACAACGAGGATGCCCGGCGGGCTGGGGAAATCAGGGCATCTTTGTCCGCGAAGGGGACCGCGATCGGTCCGTATGACGTGCTGATCGCCGGACAGGCCGTCGCACGGGGGATGATACTCGTCACCCATAACACCCGGGAATTGGGCCGCGTGCCCGGGCTGCGGATCGAGGATTGGGAAGCGTGAGAGGTGATCTCCGATGCTTCGGACGCCTCTCAAAACACCATAATCCAGGTGCAGAATAGACTTCGACAAAGCTTGCGAAGAGGTGCTGATGGGATGTGGCGAATTCCGGTTCCGCTGAATATTTTCCCGATTACGTCAAAAGAGTTCCCGGTTATTTTTTGACGGGAATTAACCGCAGATCGTTGAATTCAAGGGCGAATTTCGCCGATTTGGGGTTGCGAGGCCAAAAACCGGAAGAATTCCCGGTTAAACGGGAATTCGCCATTTATACGGGCTCGTTCAGTCGGCCGCGACGTGCTCGCGGTGGCGTTCGTAGCGGCGGGCGGGGGTGTTAACCGGCTCGGTCAGCGGCGCGGCGGCGAAGGAGGCGGCTTTGCGGGCAGCGGGCGGGTCGCCGTAGAGGGTGGTGCGCTGACGCGGGGAGCGGCCGATACCGCGGATCAATTCCTCCATCGCCTCGGGCGGCATCTCCTGGCCGTGGACGGCACCAGCCGCACGGGTGATGCTCTCGTTCATCAGGGTGCCGCCGAGATCGTTGGCGCCGGCCTGCAAGCAGAACGCGGCGCCGCCGCTGCCCATCTTGACCCACGAGGTCTGGATGTTGGTAATGACCGGGTGCAATGCCAGGCGCGCCACCGCGTGCATCAGCACCGCCTCGCGCCAGGTCGTGCCGCGGCGGGCGCGGCCCTTCAGGTAGATCGGCGTCTCCATCGGCACGAACGGCAACGGCACGAACTCGGTAAAGCCGCCGGTCTTCGCCTGCAAGGCGCGGATGCGCAGCAGGTGGCGCGCCCAGTGCTCATAGCGCTCGACATGGCCGTACATGATCGTGACCGTGCTGCGCAGCCCGACGCCGTGCGCCGCCTCCATGACTTCGAGCCATTCTGCGGTCTTGATCTTGTCGGGGCAGATCACCGCACGGATCTCGTCGTCGAGGATCTCGGCCGCGGTGCCGGGCAAGGAACTCAGCCCCGCCTCTTTGAGCTCGCGCAGAAAATCGGGGAGGGTGCGGCCGAGGGTTTTGGCGCCCTGCCAGATTTCGAGCGGCGAGAAGGCGTGGACATGGATGTCGGGCACCGCCTCCTTGATCGCCCGGCAGACCCCGAGATAGGTGGCGCCGGTGTATTCGGGGTGGATGCCGCCTTGCAGGCAGACTTCGGTGGCGCCGCGCTCCCAGGCTTCCGCGACCCGGCGCTGGATCTCGGGGAGATCGAGGTTGTAGGGCCGGCCGCGCAAATTTTCGCTGAGCTTGCCCTTTGAGAAAGCGCAGAACTGGCAGCGGAAATAGCAGACGTTGGTGTAGTTGATGTTGCGGGTCACGACATAACTGACCGTGTCGCCGTTGACCCGCTGGCGCAGCCGGTCGGCGGCCTCGCAGACCTGCGCAAAATCGTCGCCGCGCGCCTGGAACAGCCGCACGATCTCGGCTGTCGTCAAGGTCTCGCCGCCCGCCGCACGGTCGAGAACGGATGTCAGCGACCTCGTCTCGTCCGTGCAGACCACCCGCGGCGCGGACAAATCCGGCGGCTCGCTGCCGGAGCCGGCGATCCATTGATCGGGGCGGGCGAAGCCTTCGGCATCCATCGCCCGCAATACCGGTGTGCGCAATGCCGGGTCGAGCCAGCGCCCGGGGTCGATGGCATAGGCGGGGTAGATCGCCAGGCGCGGTACCAGCTCTTTGCCGGCGGCGGCGGTCTGGCGGGCGAGCCGGTTGAGCGCCGGCCACGGCGCCTCGGGGTTGACATGGTCGCGGGTCACCGGCGACACGCCGCCCCAGTCGTTGATCCCCGCCGCGACCATTTCACGGAGCGCGTCAGGGTTTAGGTTGGGCGGCGCCTGAAGGTTCATGTGAGGCCCAAAGATCAACCGGGCGACGGCGATCGTCCACAAATGGTCGGCGAGGTCGGGCTCGGGCGCGTCAGCCATCCGGGTCCCTGGCTTGGCCCGGAAATTCTGGATGATGATTTCCTGGATGTGGCCGTAGCGGTCGTGGAGATCGCGCAAGGCCAGCAACGCCTCGATCCGCTCGCGCCGGGTCTCGCCGATGCCGATCAGGATGCCCGAGGTGAACGGCACCGCCGCCTTGCCGGCGGCACGGATGGTGTCGAGCCGCGCCGCCGGCTCTTTGTCGGGCGATCCGAAATGCGGGCCGCCGCGGCGGCGCAGCCGCTCGGACGCACTCTCGAGCATGATCCCTTGCGACGCCGATACCTTGCGCAGCGCGACGAGATCGGCGCCGGTCATCACGCCGGGGTTCAAATGCGGCAGCAGCCCGGTTTCGCGCAACACCATCCCGGCCATCTCGGCGAGATAGGACAAGGTCGTTTCGTGGCCGAGCCGGGCCAGAGCCTCGCGTGCCGCGGCATAGCGCAATTCGGGCTTGTCGCCCAACGTGAAGAGCGCCTCATGGCAGCCGGCCGCGGCACCGGCGCGGGCGATCGCCAGCACTTCCTCGGCGCCGAGATAGATCGGCTCACCCGGTCGCGGCGGGTGGGCGAAGGTGCAGTAATGGCACACGTCGCGGCACAGCTGCGTCAGTGGGACGAAGACTTTCGGCGAATAGGAGACGAGGGCGCCGTGGCCGATGTCGCGCACCGCCGCCGCCGCCTCCATCAGCGAGCGTAGATCGGCCGCGTCCGCATCGGCGAGCCCCAGCGCCTCGGCGGCGGAAGGCTGTCGCCCGGCGCGGGCCTGCGCCAAGATCTCGTCGTTGGTCATCGTCAAGATTCTCCTAGAGGCGTGCCGGAGCGCGCGGCAACAGCGCCAGCATAGCATTCTCGGCGAGGAATGCGCGGGTGCGGGTCAGCGACGGCCGGCGGGCAAAGGCGGCTAGATCCTCGGGGTTGTCAATGTCGAGGGCGATGCCCGCCAGGCGCAGCACGCCAGGGCGGATGCCGCACGCCTCGGCCGCGCGCAGATGCGGGAAAAAGCTGTCGATGCCAAACCGCAACGGCACCGCGTCGGGCGGCGACACCAGGATCGCATTCGAGCCGCCTTCGTCATGCGACGGGACGATCGTGAATGACGGCGGCGAGCGATGCGCCGCAATGACTTGGCTGATCTCGCCGGGGGTGACGAGCGGAACGTCGCCCGGAAGGGTCAGCATCCCCGCCCGCCCTTCGCCCGCCAGCAGCCGTGCCGCCGCCGTGACCGCGCCGGTATGGCCGTCGCGCGCGCCCTCTTCGGCGACGCGTGCTCCATAGTGCGACGCCAGCCGGCGGGCCTGACGATCGACGGTGACGACGATGAGCCCGGCGAGACCCGGCGCCGCGGCGAGCGCCGACAGCACGTCTTCGAGCATCGCCGCGGCCAGCGCCTGTCGCAGGCCGGACGGCAGCAACGGGGCCAGCCGTTCCTTGGCCCGGTCCTGTTCCTTGACCGGCACGACCGCCCAGAAATCCATCGTCAAAACCCGCGGCCGACCGCCAGCACCACCCGCGCCAATGCCTCGCGGTCGGCCATGCTCTCCATCAGGGTGCGGGTCGCGGTCAGCGGCACGTCGAGCCCGGTGACCAAACCGAAATCGGCGTCGTCGATCACGTAATGGTCGAGGAGGTCGCCATAATGGCGGGCGACGGCACCGGCATCGACCGGCAGCCCGAGTTCGGCCATCATCTTTGCGGTCGGGCCTTTGACCGCCTTGCCGCCGATGATCGGCGACACCGCGACGACCGGAGCCGGGCACGATCGCAGCGCGTCGCGCACCCCCGGCAGACTCAGGATCGGGTCGATGCTGATCAGCGGGTTCGACGGGCAGATCACGACCATGCGCAGATCGTCGTCGGCGAGGGCGGCGAGAAAATCCGGGTGCGGCCGCGCCGCCGAAGCGCCCGAAAAGACGATTTCGCGCACCGCCGGGGCGCAGTGGCGACGCACAAAATAATCCTGGAAGTCGAGCCAGCCGTCCTCGGTCGACAGGCGGGTGCGCACCGGGTCTTCGCTCATCGGCAGCAGTGGCGCGCTGATCCCGAGCTGCCGGCGGAAATCATCGGTGATCGCCGACAGAGTTTCGCCGGCCCGCAGACGACGGCTGCGCTCGACATGAACTGCAAGATCGCCGTCGCCCAACTTGAACCAGATCTCACCGCCAAGCCGTTCGAGCGCCGCCATGAAGGTCCAGGTCTCGCCGCGGCGGCCCCAGCCGGTCTCGGGGTTGTCGAGGCCGGCAAGCGTATAAAGCAAGGTATCGAGATCGGGCGAGATCGACAGTCCGAGGTGCTCGAAATCGTCACCGGTATTGGCGACGACGGTCACCGCGCCGGGCGGCAGGACCCGGTAGAGGCCGAGCGCCAATTTGGCGCCGCCGATGCCGCCCGACAGCGCCAGGACAAAACCTCTGTCCCGGGTCATCGGAACAGATCGTGCTCGGCGGGGCGGACCAGGGCGGCGGCCGAGGCTTCCGGAGCAGACCAGCTGAGCCCGCGCACCAAGACCATCGGCAAGGCCTCGTCGGCCTGACCCATCACCAACCCCGCCGCCGCGGCGATCTCGTCGGCAAAGCCGGTTTCGGTGACCAGCAACTCGCGCCCGAAGAGGTCGGGCTGGCCGCGCAGGTCGATCACCGCCGGCAACCCCCCGGCGCCGAGGGCGATGCCGACCGTGCCTTTGCGCCAGGCCCGGCCAAAGCTGTCGCTGATGACGACGCCGATCTGGACGCCGAGGGTATCGACGATGTGCTGCCGCAGACGGGCAGCCGAGCCGTCCGGGTCTTTCGGCAGCAACAGCACGCGGTCGACCCCGTCGCCAGTCGGTATGTTCGAGTGGTCGATACCGGCATTGGCCATGACAAAGCCGAGGCGGTGCTCGACAATCAGCAACCCCCGGCGATGTCGCACCACCCGGTTGGATTCGCCGAGGACGACCTCAACAAAGCGCGGGTCCTTGTCGGTTTCGGCGGCCAGCGCGATCGCCCCTTCAGAGGGCCGCACGCTCGCCACGTCGACGTACCGGCCTTCGGCTTTCGAGATGATTTTCTGCGCCACAACCAACACGTCGCCGGGTTCCGGCGCCAGCCCGTTGGCGGCGAACGCCGCGACAGTGATCGCGCCGAGATCGTCGCCCGGCTCGACCAACTTGATGCCGGTCAGCGCCGTGATCGTGACCTCGCGGTTCATTACCCGAGCTTGGCACGGAGCAGCGGAAGGACCTGTTCGGCATAAAGCTTCAGGAACCGCGCCTGGTCGGGGCCGGGGGCATGGAAGACGAGATGGGTGAAGCCGAGCTCGACATAAGGGCGGATCTGCGCCAGTTGCTCCAGGGGGTCGGACGAGACGATCCAGCGGCTCGCCGCCCGCTCGAGCGGCAGCGCCGCGGCCAGGCGCTCCATTTCGATCGGGTCTTCTACGCTGACCTTCTCTTCCGGCGTCAACGCCAATGCCGCCCAGTGGCGCGTGTCCTCCAACGCGCGCTTGTGGTCGGTGTCGAACGAGACCTTAACCTCGATCATCTTCTCAAGGCTCGCGCTCTCGCGGTGGGCCCTGACGAGGCCCTCGCCGACCTTGCCAACCAGGTCGGTGTAAAGCTGGGGGTTCTTCCCGCTGGTGCAGATGAAGCCCTCGGCGACCTGGCCGGCCATCGCCGCGGCAAGCGGGCCGGAGGCGGCAACCCAGATCGGCACCTTCGCTGTGGGCTTGTCGTAAATCGTGGCACTTTCGGTGCGATAGAACTGGCCCGCGAAGCTGACCCGGTCCTCGGTCCACAATTTGTTGATCAGTGCGATCGCCTCGCGCAGCCGGTCGCGCCGTTCCTTGGGGCCCGGCCATTTGATGCCGCTCGACGGCACCTCATTCAGCGACTCGCCGGTGCCGACGCCGAGTACCACCCGTCCCGGAAACATCGTTCCGAGCGTGCCGAAAACCTGCGCGACGACGGAAGGGTGGTAGCGGAAGGTCGGGGTCAGCACGCTGGTGCCGATTACCACCCCGCGCGTGCGCGCGCCGAGCGCGCCCAGCCAAGCGAGCGCCGACGGCGCATGGCCGTCAGTGTGCTTCCACGGCTGGAAGTGGTCGCTGACAAAGACCGAGTCGAACCCGACCTCCTCGGCCAGGCACGAAAAGTCCAGCAATTCGCGCGGACCGAATTGTTCGGCCGACGCCTTGTATCCAAGCTTCAGCAACGGCAGCTCCTCTTAATTAGGCGCACCATGGAGATCGGCATGTCATTGCGAGGATGCCATAGGCGAACGGCGGCAATCTCGGCCCCACCGATATAACCATGCCCGAGATTGCTTCGCTCCGCTCGCAATGACAGCTCCCTTCGGGCCTCTCGGGTGAAACGATCAAACTTTTGCCAGCACATCCTCGCGGAAGCGGCGCATGTTGGCGATCATTGCGTCAGGGGTATCCCCACCGAAATTAAAATCGACATGGCCGACGCCAAAATCGCGGAACGCCCGCAGATCAGCGACGATGTCCGCAATCTCCCCGGAAAACAGTCGCCGCTCGCCGTCGTCGGCGCGCGCCGGCAGGGATTTTCCCCAGCTCGTGATCCGGTAGGCGAGGGCGACCTTCGCCGGGTCGCGCCCGGCCTCGCGGGTCAGCCGGCGCAGCCTTTCGACCCCGGCCTGAAACCGCTTCATTGAATTGAGCCGGTGTTGCGGGTTGGTGCCGATCGGGTACCAGCCATCGCCGAGCCGGGCGGTTCGGCGTAAAGCCGGCCCGCTCTCTCCGCCGACCCAAATCGGCGGGTGCGGCTTCTGCACCGGCTTTGGCTCGAACAGGACATTGGCGAATTTGACGTGTTTGCCGTCGAAGCGCGGAGCGTCTTTAGTCCACAGCTCGCGGCAAGCCATTATGTATTCGTCGGTGACGGTGCCGCGCTCGGGGAAGGGCGGCACGCCCAACGCCTCGAATTCCTCCTTCATCCACCCGGCGCCGACGCCAAAGGTCAGCCGGCCCTTCGACAGCACGTCGATCGTCGCCAGCATTTTCGCCTGCAGCACCGCGGGCCGGTGCGGAACGACGGTGACCGATGTCACGAGCCGTAATCGCGAGGTCTTGCCCGCGACAAAGGCGACCGCGGTCAGCTGCTCGTGCCGGTCGCCACGCGAGCGCCCGGGAAACTCGCCGGTGTCGCTGTAGGGGTAACGCGCCTCTATGTCGTGCGGGATCACCACGTGATCGCTGATCGTGGCGTAATCGTATCCCATCGCCTCGCCTTCGGCAGCGATGCGCGCGAGATTGTCGGGCGCGGCAAGAGCGCCACTGACTGGCGCGCCGAAACCGTATTGCATCGCTGCCTCCCGCCGAAGATTGTGCGGACCCCACGGTAGCAGGCTGAAAGCGGTTTGGCTCGGGAGGAATCGCGCGGTCGGAGCCGCGCGGATCGGATGGGCAGGGGCCGCTCCGGGCAATTGCCTAACTGCGTAGCCGCCGCCCGCAGGTGCAATTTCGGACGTTGTGACAAAATAAGGTCAGGGATCGACCGGCGTTGGATTAAGATGTATTAACGTCCGCCTGTATGTCGAGCGCTGCGAACGGCATAGCGAAAAACAAGCGTTGGGATTTTCATTCTTTGTTACGTCTGTTTACAAAAATTTACAGTGCTGCTTTTCGGGATGGCGCAAACATGCGCGATGTAGCCTAGAGCGTAGGGGGCCGCTTTGGATATGTTCGACTCCTTCAGCGCGGTTGGCGATCTTGTTCCCAATCGGGTTTCGTTCGAAACCGCGGAGTTCGTCGAGCCAACTCGGCGGCATCTCGCGATCGTCGATCCGAGCGCGCTGCGGCGCGATTGCCTAAAGCTTGCGCTTGGTCAACAGGCGAGGCGATGGCGGGTCACCGATGTCGAGGCGGCGGCGGATCTGGTGCGGCTGCTGCGCCAGGGAGCGGGATATTCGGTCATCCTTTTGGGCGGGGCGACGTGTCGCCATATCGATTTGGTCGACCTCTCGCTGCTGGCGGCGGCAGCGCCGCAGACGCCGATCCTCGCAAGCGCCGACTGCGATGATCCGGAGCGCGCCCGGATGATCCTTCGTTCGGGCGCGCGAGGCTTTCTGCCAATGAGCCTTGGACTAAAAGTGCTGGTCGCAGCGCTCGAGCGGATGCGCGCGGGCGGAACTTTCGTACCGCTGTTGCTGAGCGAAACCAAGGGCGACGGTGCGGCGCGGGAGGCGCCCCGTCTGCCATGGCAGACGCTGACCAGGCGTCAGCGCGATGTTCTGGCGCTGATCTCCGAGGGCAGGTCTAACAAGCTCATCGCGGATGCGCTGGGAATGTCCGAGAGCACGGTCAAGGCACACGTAAAGCAGATCATCCGGCGGCTCCATGTGGTCAACCGGACGCAAGCCGCATTGCTCGCGAGCCGCAGCGATCGTCATGCCGCCGCTGCGCACCGCGAAGTGGTGGTGGAAGGGGTATTGTAACCGCTCGGTCCGGCAGAATAATCTTCGGCAACAGCGCGGCGCTGCCGTCGGCGCCGCCAGCCGAGGAGCACAGCGCGCCATGTCGAGCCGGACCCTGATCCCGATCTCGGCCCACCCGCAAACCGGCAGGATCAGGGAAGCCGACTATTTTCGACTCTACCAGCACTCGCTCGACGACCCTGACGGGTTTTGGGGCGAACACGGCAAGCGGCTGGACTGGATCAAATCATATACCAAAGTCAAAGACGCCTCGTTCGATGGCGACGTTCGCATTGCCTGGTTCGAGGATGGGACGCTCAACGCCTGTTATAACTGCGTCGACCGCCATTTGCCGCGGCGCGGCAATCAGACCGCGATCCTGTGGGAAGGCGACGACCCGGGCGAGGACCGCCGCATTACCTATCGCGAGCTGCACGACGCGGTGTGCCGCTTCGCCAATGTGCTGAAGGAGCGCGGCGTCAAAAAGGGCGACCGCGTCACGATCTACCTGCCGATGATCCCGGAGATCGCGGTCGCGGTCCTGGCCTGCGCGCGGATCGGCGCGATCCACTCGGTCGTATTCGGCGGATTTTCGCCGGACAGCCTCGCCGGGCGGATCCGCGACTGCCGCTCGACTTTCCTGGTGACCGCGGATGAGGGGCTGCGCGGCGGCCGTCGGGTTCCGCTCAAGCGCAATGCCGATGCCGCCCTCGAAAGCTGCCCGGATGTACGCAGCGTCGTCGTGGTCCAGCGCACCGGCGGCGTCGTCAACTGGGTCGACGGCCGCGACATCTGGTATCACGAGGCGTGCGCCGCGGCCTCACCCGACTGCCCTCCGGTCGAAATGGCGGCCGAGGACCCGTTGTTCATCCTTTACACCTCGGGCTCCACCGGGCAGCCGAAAGGGGTTCTGCATACGACCGGCGGCTATCTGGTCTACGTGTCGATGACGCATGAATATGTGTTCGATTACCGCGAGGGCGAGATTTACTGGTGCACCGCCGATGTCGGCTGGGTGACCGGGCACAGCTACATTTTGTACGGGCCGCTTGCCAATGGCGCCACGACCCTGATGTTCGAAGGTGTTCCCAATTATCCCGACCCGTCGCGCTTCTGGCAGGTCGCCGACAAGCACCAAGTCTCGATCTTTTACACAGCACCGACCGCGATCCGGGCGCTGATGCGCGAAGGCGAAGAGCCTGTCCGCCGCACCAGCCGGCGCTCGCTGCGCATCCTCGGCTCGGTCGGTGAGCCGATCAACCCCGAAGCCTGGCTGTGGTATTACGACCATGTCGGCGAGCGACGCTGTCCGATTGTCGACACGTGGTGGCAGACCGAGACCGGCGGCATCCTGATCACCCCGATCCCCGGCGCGACGCCATTAAAACCAGGCTCCGCGACGCACCCGTTTTTCGGGATCGAGCCGCTGCTGGTCGACAATGACGGCAGACGGGTCGAAGGCCCGGGCGAAGGCAATTTGTGTCTCGCCCGCTCCTGGCCCGGGCAGATGCGCACCGTCTATGGCGACCACCGCCGCTTTGTCGACACCTACTTTTCGACCTATCCCGGTCTCTACTTTACCGGCGACGGCGCGCGCCGTGACGAGGACGGCTATTACTGGATCACCGGGCGGGTCGACGACGTGATCAACGTCGCCGGTCACCGCCTCGGCACCGCCGAGATCGAGAGCGCGCTCGTCGCCCATCCAAAGGTCGCCGAGGCGGCGGTCGTCGGTTATCCGCACGACATCAAGGGCCAGGGTATCTATGCCTATGTCACCCTAAGGGTTGACGAGGCGCCGAGCGAGGAATTGCGGCACGAACTCATTGCCTGGGTGCGGCGGGAGATCAGCCCGATCGCCGTCCCCGACCTCGTGCAATGGGCACCCGGTCTGCCGAAGACCCGTTCGGGCAAGATCATGCGCCGCATCCTGCGCAAAATCGCCGCCGACGAGCACGATGCTCTGGGCGACATCTCAACCCTTGCCGACCCTGCCGTCGTCGACGATCTCGTCGGCAACCGGCTCAATCGTGCTCCTTAGCGGGTCGGGCGCCGCTCGTCGAGGTCAGTCTACGGCGCCGCCCGCGTGAGGCGAAGCAACGTGTTCCGCGGCAGCGGTTTGGGGGCAGAAGACTTCGGCAGCGCAATCACTTTTGGGCAGCTATCTGGGTGCACCTGGCGTAGCAAAGACGCAGATTGTCCGTGGGGCTCGCTATGAATCGCCAACTGCAATTCCCCCGTCTGCACGTCTGCTGGCGCGAAGCTCGGATGAGGAGGTGTCGAAGCGGAACCGGTGCTCGGGGATTTCGGTGAAGAGATCGGCATAGCGCCGCGGCACCGGGATGTCGTTCAGCGCGCGGACCCGCCCCGCCGCGTCGATGCGCACGGCCACCAGAAAACTCGCCCCGGAATTGGCGATTTCCTCGAGCGCGACATGCATTCGAGCCTCGTCATCGCCATAATATTTCGCCCCAAACAGCCGCTCTGCCGTATCCGCGCCGACCACAAACGTCGTCCCCGGAAACAAGCGCGACTTTTCGACGAAGGTCGGCGCCCGCGTCAGCTCGACCGGCGACTTCCAGGCGAATTGCGCAAGCCGGTGCCGCACCGTCTCGCCCACGAGCGGCGGCTTGTCGACGTTGGTGACCGAGATTTCGAACGCCACGGGCTGCTGCCTGAACTCTTCGGCGACGCGCGCCAGCAATGCATGTCCCGCGTGCATCGGGTTGAACGAACCCGGGAACAGCACAACGGGCGGCGGCGCCAACAGCATCATTTGGCCATCGGGCTGGACGGTGAGGCGATCGAGCTCGCCCGCCAACAGCCGATCGATCGTATCCACGGGCGTGACGCCCGTCTCCGCATAAACCGTCTCCGCATAATGTTCATCCGCGTCGAAGAGGCTCTTCGGCGAGGGTGCGGCAAGCCCGCAGGCGCGAGCCAGCATGAGGACGATCGCGCGCGACACGAGGTCTTCCTCGGCGGCGCGATCGCGCCGGCCCTTGGCCAGCACGCAAGTCGCGTGCGCGCCGATGGCGTTGGGGCCGGCGGCGTTGGCGAAGGCGATATGAAACCGATGCTCGCCCTTGCGCGGACGGTCGCTGACCAATGCCGCGGTGGCGCCGAGGCCGACCAGATCGCTGCCCACCCCAACGCCGGTGCTCGGCATCAGCCGGGCGGCGCGGGCCCGTGCGGTTTGCGCCATCGCGATCGCGGTGTCAGCGCTGCACGCTTGTGCTGGTGCAAAGCCGAGATACGCCGCCAACGCCCTTTCGTCGTAAGGAATTTGCGCCTCGATCAGCAGCCGCGAGCCGCCGGGAACTCGCAACAACTCGCCAATCGCCCCACTGCCGCCGCCGGTGATCGCGAGCGCCGCCTTGCGGCCGGACGCGTGCAATGCGGAGATCAATTGTCGCCACGCGGCGTCGGATGGGCTCATGGGGGGCTCATGGCCAACGGGCTCATGGTGGGTGTGGTCCGAAGCTCGGAAATACCTCGCGAACGGTGATAGACGGTTCGGACAGAGTCAACTGGGTGTGTGGGCGTGCCGGCAACGCCGTCGAGGCCAGTGAGGTCCGCGATGATCGGCAGGCGCGCATTGGCGCCCGAAGGACACTCGAATGACGCTCGAAGACCCCACGGAAGGTCAGGTCATATAGCGGCAATGCGACAATCTCCACCAGGCCGATCACACCCTTCCTCTTGATGGGGGAGGGCGGGGGAACATAACTTACAACCCTGAGATGTTCTGTATTCTATATAGCCAATTTGAACTCGTCTTGCGCGGGCTTGTCCCGCTTATCCATGTCCTTGCTCGGCGGCATCACCCCCACCCGGTCCCCCCGATCAAGGGCAGGGGTGTCCGGGGAAAATCTGGCCGGCACGCCGAACGGGCATCGTAGATGGCCGGGCTTGTCCTGGACAAGCCCAGCCAAGACGACCTGGGAATGGAACAACGAGATTCTGGACAATCCTGAAGACGTGCCCTCCATGATCGCCGAAACTCTTCACCAGGTCACCCCCACCCAAACCCTCCCCATGATGGGGGAGGGCAGTGCAGAGTTCGGCCGCTGCCAGCGGACCAAACACCGACAGGATCGGACGACCGGATCGCAGTCGCCGCACAGATGAGGACAAAGGATGAAGCAACCGAACCGCGTCAAAGCCGCCATGCGTGCCGGACGCAAGGCGTACGGCTACAACCTTTCCTTCCCATCGCCATGGGTGATCGACATTCTGGGGAAGCTCGACTTCGATTTCGTCTTTATCGACGGCGAGCATGGGCCGTTTGGCCTCGACCAGCTCGAGGACCTCTGCCGGACCGCCGAACGCCATAATTTGACAGCGATCGCCAGGGTGCCGGACATCGGCTCGTCGACCATCCTGCGCTATCTCGATCGTGGGATCATGGGCGTATTGGGCCCGCACATCGCCACCGAGGCGGATGCCCGCCAGCTCGTGCGGGCGTGCTATTTCGGTCCGCTCGGTGAGCGCTCATTCGGGGCCAACCGGGGCACCGACTACAATGCCGGGATTGCCGACAAGGCGGCGTACTACCGTGAGGCGAACCAACAGATGCTGGTGTGCGCTTTGCTGGAAGACGTCGCCGTGCTCGACAACCTCGACACAATTCTCGCGGTGCCGGGCATCGACCTCTACAGCATTGGCCCCAACGATTTCGCCCAAAGTCTCGGGCGTCCCGGCCAGCCCGACCATCCGGAAGTCGTCAAGACAATACAGGAAATCACAAATCGCATCCGACAGGCTGGGCGCACGATGCAGCTGGACGTGATGCAAAGCGCGTGGGTCAGCGATATGCTGCTCGACGCGGGTCGTCGTATTCTGTCATCGTAGCGTGGCTGAACGCTGAGCGCTCGAGGGCCTGGCACCAGATCCTTTTGCTGTGGGAGTGTCAGGCAAAGTAGAGTGGTTCGCCGCTTGTGCGGTGAGGCAGGGCCGAGACGATGGGAGGCGGCGTATGGCAGCGGACTATAGTATATGTCTTGGAACGGCTGGCTGGGGCGTATGGCACAGTCCGGATGCCGGCAAGTCGTGGACACGGCATCGCGCCCCGTTTCCGCTCAATAGCCGCATCCAGGCGTTGGCCGCCCATCCCACAGAGGCGCATACGGTTTTCGCAGGGGGCGATACGGGCTTGTTCGTGAGCCGCGACGGTGGGGCGCGGTGGCAGCGCATCGGGGGCGCCAATGGGGCGCTGCCAACGATCTGGTCGCTGGCCGTCGATCCTGTCGATCCCGATATTCTCTTTGCCGGCACGCGCCCGGCTGGGGTCTATCGCTCGCGCGACGGCGGACGGCAGTGGGAGAAATTGGCCGTCGACCTCGCCGGCGAGTGCTCGATCGGCACACCCTTCGTGACCAGCGTCGTCGTCGACCCCGACGATCATCGTATCGTCTGGGCCGGGGTGGAAATCGACGGCGTCTTCCGCAGCCTCGACGGTGGGGACAGTTGGACGCATCTCGATGGGGGTCTGTATGACCCGGACATTCACGCCGTTGCGATTGCGGCCACGCAGCCCAAGCGCCTCTATGCCAGCACGGCCCGCGAAATGTTTGTCAGCAGCGATCTCGGCGAGAGCTGGGAGCCCCTGGGCATCAGGGAGAAATGGCCGCTCCCCTATGCCCGCGGCCTGGCTGTCAAACCCGACGATCCCCGCGTCCTCTTCGCCGGCTGCGGCGAGACCACGACCGGCGCAAAGGGCCACGTGCTGCGCACCACTGACTTCGGCGAGAGTTGGGAGACCCTGCCACTCCCCACCCAGCCCAATGCCACCCTATGGGGCCTTGCGACGCACCCTGCCGACCCCAGCCGCATCGTCGCCTTCACCCTGTTCGGCGAGGTCTACGTCACCGAGGATGCCGGCGCATCCTGGCATAAGACCGCCCGCGAATTCGGCGAGATCCGGGCCGCGGTCTGGGTGCCAAACTAACGGCCGAGCCAGGAGCGGAAGCGCGCAGCCTCCGCCGAGATCAGGGGCAGGTCGACCTCGTCAATCCACCAGGTCCCGCTCCTGCCCCCATTGCTGTCATTGCCCGAAATCAGGCCCCGCGGGCGACCGTGCCCCGCCCCCGCAGGGGCCGCGAACGAGGTGTCGGACGCTACTGACGCTACTGGGCGGCGGCTGCCATGGATTGCGCCGCTGCCGCAGGTCGATGGGCGCGCAGGAAGGTGCGGATATGGCGCACCGCCAGCGGAATGTTGTCCGGGGTATCCTTCCACGGATACAGGCTCACCTGCGCGTTGGGTGCTAGATGCACGGTCTCCATGGCGACGACATACGGGTGCCCTGGCACGTCGTCCGGCAACACCAGGATTGGTGTGCGGCAGTTGCGCACGAAATCGCGGGTCACGGTGTAGACAAAGTCGGCGCGGGCACCGCCGTACATGTTGGTCAGGAAAGTATCGACCATTGCCATCGTGATGTCGGGCCGGCGGGCGCACAGCTCCGGGCCCCAGCCCTTCATATTGTTGTTGTAGGAGAGGCCAGGCATCTCCGGCCGGTAGCCGCTGGGCTGCGCCGGCACGGCGGCGGCGACGCGATCGCCAGCCCGCTTTAAGAGGTTCCAGATAAACGGACCGCCGATGCAGAAGCCGAGCACCATGAACTTGTCGATGCCGAGGTGATCCATCAGGCCGATATGGTCATCGGTATAGGCGTCCCACGGCCGGTCGGCCTCGAGCGGACCCGAGGACTGGCCACCCTTGGCGTTGCGCAGATCGGCCGCGATGACGCGAAACTCGCCCTTGAGCTCGTCGAACGGGTTGAACGGGTGGGTCGCGAGACCCGCCACCGTCGAGTTGAGCCCGCCGCCGGGGATCACCAGCAGCGGGAAGCCCGAGCCGGCCTCTTCGTAATGGATGCGAACCTGGCCTCTTTCATAGAACGGCATGGTTTTCTACCTTTCGCAATTTATGTCGTGATCCCCGCGGGAGCGGAGGTGCAGGGTAAACCGCCTGGGTAAACCGCCTGGGTAAACCGCCTGGGTAAACCGCCTGGGTAAACCGCCTGGGTAAACCGCCTGGGTAAACCGCCTGGGTAAACCGCCTGGGTAAACCGCCTGGGTAAACCGCCTGGGTAAACCGCCTGGGTAAACCGCCTGGGTAAACCGCCTGGGTAAACCGCCTGGGTAAACCGCCTGGGTAAACCGCCTGGGTAAACCGCCTGGGTAAACCGCCTGGGTAAACCGCCTGGGTAAACCGCCTGGGTAAACCGCCTGGGTAAACCGCCTGGGTAAACCGCCTGGGTAAACCGCCTGGGTAAACCGACTGTGCGCTCCCCTTTGGACCCCGCTTTCGCGCCGGGCTGTCCGGGGGAATTTTCTGTGCCAGTTTAACTGTGTCATGGCGATGAAAAACAATCTAACACCCGTCTTGCGCGCGCTTGACCCGCGTATCCACGCCTTTGTTCCGACCGCTGCAAGGCGTGGATGGCCGGGTCAAGCCTGGTCAAGCCCGGCCAAGACGAAGTTGGAGCGAGATTTTCTTGGTTTGTCGCTGCAAGAGGTTTCCCCGGACAGCCTTGCGCTGAAACCGTCGACTACTGGGCGGCGGCGCGCATCGGGACGTGCGACTTCAAGAAGCTGCGCACGCGGTTGATCGTGCGTTGCCTCAGCTCCTCGGGCGCGCGCCACGGGAAGACGGTGATCTCGGAATTGGGCGCCAGCGACGCCACGTCGATCGAGGTCTGCAGCGGATGCGACGGCGTGTCGTCCGGCAAAACCAGGATCGGCGTCCGGCAATTCTTGATGAACTCGCGCGGCACGCTGTGGAGAAAGTCGGGCTGCACGCGCCACAGGCTGTGAAAATACTTCTCGATCGTGTCCATCGACACCTCGGGTCGGCGGGCGCGGAAATCGGCGAGCCAATTCTCGTGGCTGTGGCGCATCATGACATCCGGGTCTTCCGGCCGCTGGCCGACGCTCTGGCAGAACACCGCGGCGACGACGCGCTGAGGCGCTCGCTGCAGCAGCTTCCCGGCGAAGCAGCCGCCGATGCAGTAGCCCATGTAAAAGAATTCGCGGACCCCGAGATGGTCCATCAGCCCGAGCTGGTCGTCGGCAAAGGCGTCCCACGCCTTGTCGACCGGCACCGGACCCGTCAACTCGCCGCCATTGGCATTGCGCTGGTCCATGGTGATGCAGCGAAAGTCACCCTTGAACTCTTCCATCGCGTTGATGACCGCATTCGGCCAGTTGCTGACGCGCGAATTGAGGCCGCCGCCGGGCGTGACCAGCAGCGGGAAGCCCGAGCCGGCCTCCTCGTAGCGAATGCGAACGTCGCCCTTTTGATAGAACGGCATAACAGTCTCCCTCCCGACGTTGAGGCCGCCGCGCACGTCGCGGCAGCAGGGTGTGTCAGCAGACGTTTTAAGCCAATCGGGAGCGTCTTCGAAAGCGTTTCGCTGCAGGCGACTCCCGATCAAGTCCGGTCCAAGAACGAATCACGCGCATGTCGACAGCGGGCCGCTTTCCACAAGGAGCATCCGCTGACGGGTCGAGCGGCAGCAAGATCGTCCTCAGACTTAACCACGCGCTCTGGACACGGACCTGCTGTGACCGCCAAACTCGCTTGGCACAGAGGAGCTTCCCCGATGACGATCATCGATTCCCAGGTCCACGTGTACGAGGCGAACACGCCGAAGCGACCCTGGCACAGCGTGCCGAACTGGCCCGATCACGTCACCGGCGACGAGATGGTGGCGGCGATGGACAAAGTCGGCGTCGACGGCGCGATCTTCATCTCCCCCTTTTCGATGTACCAATACGACGCCAGTTATGCGGTGGAGGTGCAACGGGCCCATCCCGGCCGGTTCGCGCTCGTCAAGCCGGTCAACCCGGACGATCCGGCGGTGGGCGATGTCATTGCCGACTGGAAGAAGACGCCAGGCGCGGTTGGCATCCGCATCATGCTGACAAAGGAGGCGAACCGCGCGCCGGACGACCCCGGCCTCGACCGGATCGCGCGCGCGACGGCGCGCCACGATTTTCCGGTCAACGTGCTGTTTTGGGGCAATGTGGACGCGGGCACCGCTCTGATCGACCGCCACCCCGACACGCGCTTTGTAATCGATCATCTGGCTATCATGCAGCCACGGGTCCCGCCGGCGCCGCCGCAGCCCTGGGGCGACCTCCCGAAGGTGCTGGAACTCGCCAAGCGGTCGAACGCGGTGATCAAGGTCAGCGGCGCCTGCACGCTGTCGAGGGAGCCGTATCCGTTCCCGGACATCTGGGACCCGCTCGCCCGCGTGTTCGAGGCCTGGGGTTTCGAGCGCTGCTTATGGGGTACCGACTGGACCCGCGCCTTCGCCGTCGTCAACCACGAAGAGGCCGTCGAGCCCTTTCTAAAGACCGACCGCCTCAGCGACACTGAGCGGGCAATGCTGATGGGCGGCGCCTGCGCCAAGGCGTATGGCTGGTCGCCGAAGAAAGGTTAGCGATCCGTAGGGCGGATCAGCGCAGCGCTATCCGCCGAAGGGGGGACCGTTTCAGCGAGCTACGCTGCGCTAACCTCTCCTCGTGCTGGACAACCTCGACGCCATTCTCTCGGCGCAGGGCATCGTCCTGTACAGCATCGGTCCAAACGATTTTGCCCAAAGTCTTGGTTATCTCAGCTAGCCCGACCACCCGGAAGTCGTCAAGACCATTCAGGAAATCACCCGTCGCATCCGGCAGGCTGGGGGCACGGTGCAGCTCGATGTGATGCAAGGGGCGTGAGTCAGCGACATGTTGCTCGATGCGGGTCGCCGTATCTTATCACCGTCGCCTGGGCGAACAGTGCAGTTCGATCCGATATCGCGTGCAAACGCGCCGGGACGGATTTGCGGAAGCATAAGCGATCGAGGATGCTCTGGCGCGATCGCGCGCGGTTCCCTGCTTGACGCCCTCGGCCGTGCCCAATAAGTCAAAGCGGTCGGGGAGCGGCTGGCTACGCGGATATGATGGACAATCTCAAAGATACGACCGCTACGGAAGCCGTCAGGGAGGATTGGGCGAAAGTGAAGCTGCCGCCGCGCCTGACCGGCTTGCCGATGGCAGTGTGGATTACTGAAAACGACGGTTATCAGCACGATGTGCGGGTCAAAGTCAGCAGGCTTCATGGCGGCCGTGGCTCCTGGCGTGCTGCTCCGTCGATAGCCGCGCGACCGCAGCCATATGAAATTGTGCCGGGCAGCTTGCCGGCTGCCGATGTCGCGCTCGTCAGTCGCTGGATTGACCTCAACCGGAACGTGATCATTGATTATTGGAATGGTGTGATCGACTTCGATGAAGTCAAGCCGCGGCTGCAACAGGTACAGCCGTAAATGGCATCGACCTCAGCACTCCAATAGCCCGTGTAATCGCTTTCGCCGCCGCACGCAACGACCCGTAGGCATCTGCCACACGGGATCTCGTTTCGGTGGGTTACGCATCGCTAACCCGCCCTACGCTTGCTAATCCGTCATCCCGTCGCTGGAGAGCTGGTTTCGGCGGGTTACGCTGCGCCAACCCGCCCTACGCTTGCTGGGCGCAGGATGCAACTGGACGTTATGCAGGGGCGTGGGTCGGCGAGCATGCCGCTCTGGTGCGCGATCGCATCGCCGCGCTGACAGGCGCCGAACTCGTCGAGGACGCGGACCGCGCCCCTCGTGGTCATGACGCCCGAGGGGCCTCGTCTATTTGATCGAAGACGCGGCAGCAACCGCCGCTTATCCGCGTAGCCGCGACCAGGAACGCGTGCCGATCGGTGTCGTCGACCGGCTGATCGCCGGAGAAAACCCGGTCCGGGTCTGGCGCGAACATCGCGGTCATTCACTGCGCCAACTCGCCGAGCAGGCTGGGGTCGGTATCGGCTACCTGTCGCAGATCGAGAACGGCGAGCGTAAAGGCACGGTCGAGACGCTAAAGAAGATCGCCGCCGCGCTCGACGTTGATATCGACGATCTTACCTGAGCGCCGGATGGCGGGTCCGTCGGCCCTCCTTTGGCCGGACAGCGAAGGACGGGGATCGACCCAACACGCCGTTCGGTCTCACCGACCGGGCCGGCCTCAATCCGGGACGGTCAGCCGCGCCGCGTCAAAATTGTACACACGGGCGGTGTTGCCGGCGGCGATCTTGGCCTGTTCGTCGTCCGGCACGCCCTCCAGGATCTCCGCCAGGATCTGGCGCGACTGGGGAAAAGTCAACTCGCTGTGCGGGTAGTCCGAGCCCCACATCATGTTGTCGACGCCGATCACGTCGCGAAGGCGAATGCCGATCGCGTCCTCCTGGAAGCTCAAGACGACGTTGCGGCGGAAGAAGTCGCTGGGGCACATGCCGTCCTTGAACCGGTAAATCGCCTCGCCGTGGCGCTCGCGGTAGGTGTAGTCCATGGAAGAGAGCACGTTGGGCGCCCAGGCCAGCTCGAACTCGACGATGGCCAATGTCAGGCGGGGATGGCGCTCGAACACGCCGGAGAAGATCAAATCGCACAGCGACAATGCCGGATAGAACGCCTTCGTCGCACGGCTGCTGGCGTCGCGCAGCGTTCCGGGACCGGCCCCGCGGATCTTGCCCCGCCGTCGCGTCGCCGTGTGTAAGGAGAGCGGCAGGTCGAGGGCGGCGGCGGCGGCCCAGAACGGCTCATATTCGGGCTGGTCGTAGCGCCGGTCCTCGGCTGGATACTCGGTGATCATGGCGCCCGAGAGGCCGAGGCGGGCGGCGCGCTCCAGCTCCCTCTTCCCGTCCTCGACATCGTCGAGGTTGATCATCGCGATGCCCTTGAGCCGAGCGGGATCGGTGCGGCAGAACTCGGCGAGCCAGCCGTTGTAGGCGCGAAAGATCGCGGACATCAGCAGCGGGTCCGCCACCTTGAAGTAAAAGAGCCCTTGGCTTGGATAAAGGACTTCGCCGGCCACCCCGTCGAGCGCCATGTCCTTGAGATGCTGCTCGGGGTCGTACCCGCCGCGGAGCACGTCTTCGAAGCGCCCCTGGGCGGAGATCGTCTCGGGGGCCGCGAACCGCGCGCCGGTACTCGAAATCAGGCCGATCCCGGAGAGGATCTGATCGGCCTCGACCACTACATAGTCGCCACCGTCGATGCGCTCGATCCGCGGCGCCCGATCGCGGAACGCCCGATCGATGCGGGTCTGCCACAGATCGGGCGGTTCGAACACGTGAGAGTCGGATGAGAGAATAAGGGGCAGCATCGGCATCTCCTTTCTCACCTGATTGCGGGCAGCCTTTGGCAACCGGCCCATCGCCGTCAAGAACACGCGCGGTTGGCGATTCGTGCCCGGCTGCCGTCAAGGTCGGCTTAGGGCCCGGCTGGGCCGAGCGCTCGTCGTCACGCGAAGAGCCGGGATCGGCGCGAAGCGGATGATCGCGAATTTCCGCCCCTAACCCCAAATGGTCGGCGAAGCAGTTGACGGCCGTCAGGCGGGGTCAGATGACACCGTCTTGTTCGAGTGCTGTGATCTCGGCGGCCGACAATCCGAGCCAGTCGCCGTAGATCTCGCGGTTGTGCTGGGCGAGCTTCGGGCTGGGCACGGTCTCGACCGGGTCGGCGCCGTGGATGCGCAACGGCGTCGTCGGCACGACGATGCGGCCGATCTCGTCGTGCTCGATCCATTCGAGCATGCCGCGCTCGTGCATGTGACGGTCGGCCATGACCTCGTCGACATCGCGCACCGGCGCCAGCGGGATGCGGTGCCGTTTGGCGATCGCGAACGCCTCCATCTTGCCGAGCGCGCGCGTCCACGCCGCGACCAGCGCATCGGTCGCCTCGCGATTGGCGACGCGCCCCGCGTTGTCGGCAAAGCGCGGGTCGTCGCGCAGATCCTGGCGCCCCATCGCCTCGAGCAGATTGTGCCAGTGCTCTTCGACCGCGATGTTCATCGCGACGTAGCCGTCCTTGGTCGGGTAGACGTTCAAGGGCACGCGGCCGTGGCTGGCGTTGCCGGTCCGCGGCGGCGCCTTGCCGGTCTCGAAATGGGCGTGCAGTTGCGAGGTCAGGGTCGCGTAGGCGGCCTCCTGCATCGCCACCTCGACGAGGCGGCCACGGCCGGTGCGCTCGCGCTCGAAAAGTGCTGTCAGGGTGGCGGCATAGAGATGAATCCCGGAGATGAAATCGACGACCGCCGGGCCGGCCTTGACCGGCGGGCCTTCCGGAAAGCCGGTCGCCGCGATCAATCCCGAGACCGCCTGGATCGTCAGATCCATCGCCAGATTGTCGCGGTCGGGCCCGCTGAGGCCGTAACCCGAGCCCGAGGCATAGACGAGGCGCGAGTTGATCTCGTGCTATACCTCCCAGCCGACGCCGAGCCGGTCCATGACCCCGGGCGCGAAATTCTCCAGCAATACGTCGCCGCGCTCGACCATCCGGAACAACAGCGCGCGGCCGCGCTCATGCTTCAGGTTCAACGTGATCGCGCGCTTGTTGGAGTTCAGCATCGCGATCGGAAAGGTCGTGCTTTTGCCCGGCGGCGCCCGCCGACGCAACGGCTCGCCCTGCGGCGGCTCGATCTTGATCACGTCGGCCCCGGCCTTGGCCATCAGCAGGGTCGCGTACGGCCCTTGATAGACCTGGCCGAAATCGAGCACGACGATGCCGGCGAGCGGCCGGTTGGCGCCTTCCGGCATCAGCGGGCGACCCCGGCAATCCTGTCGCGCTCGTCGCCGGATGCCTCAGCCTGTGTCATAAGGGGAGCTTGCGGTCGCCGCGGCGCGGGTGTCAACGCCGCTTGATGGCTGTGCCGCACAAGTTCGTCGTCGCGTCGTCCCCGCTTGATTTTTGACGCTGCAAGCGGCACGACATATCGTCGCTCCATAAGCCACGGCTCCCAATAACCTCGGGAAGTTGCTGCTGTCGATGCCGATCCGGCGCTGAGGCGGCGGAACTCGGATTTGAAGACGGCCTGATGGGGGTGAACCCCGTTCCCCGTTCGCCTTTTGCTGAGACCTACGACGGGAGCCGAGGATTGATGAACGAACCATTGCATTTCGACCTGGTGGCGATCGGCGGCGGCTTCGCCGGGCTGTGCACGGTTGTGCGAGGCGCCGAACTGGGGCTGCGCACGGCAGTGCTCGAAGCCGGCAGCGACGAGAATTATCTGTGCAGCTCGCGCTGGGCCGGCGGGATTTTTCATGTCTCCTACCACGACGTAAAGCTGAGCCCGGACGAGCTGCTCGCCGCCATCAACCACCAGACCGGCGGCGAGACGGACCGGGAATTGGCGGCGGCAATTGCCGCCGATGCGGGCCGCACGGTCGACTGGCTCGCGAGCCAGGGCGCGGCGTTCACCCAGGCCACCCCGATCGGTTGGCACCGCTTTACCTTGGCGCCGCCGCGCCTGCCCCTGGCCGGCCAGGATTGGCAGGAGCGTGGCCCAGACCGGCTGCTCGGCGAATTACGTCGTCGGCTCGAGGAGCGACAGGGTCGGCTCCTTCTCGGCACCAGAGCGGCATCGCTGCGCTTGGAACGTGGCCGGGTCGTCAGCCTCACGGCACACAGGGATGGCGAAGCGCTGGATATCAGCGCCGGCGCAGTGGTCATCGCCGATGGCGGGTTTCCCGGCAATGCCGAACTGCTCCGCAAATATATCGGGCCGCGGCCCGACCGGGTGCTGATGCGCCACGCCGGCACCGCGATCGGCGACGGCCTGAAGATGGCCGCCGACGCCGGTGCCGCGCTAGTTGGGCTCGACCGGTTCTACGGCCATCTCTTGAGCCGCGACGCGATGGAAAATGAGGGTTTGTGGCCGTATCCGCAGATCGATGCGGTTGCGACTGCTTCTATCGTGGTTGATCAGCACGGCAACCGGATCCTCGACGAAGGGCTGGGCGGCATTTCGATCGCCAATGATCTCGCCCGGCTCGACGACCCACTCAGCACGACGGTGATTTGCGACGCTCCGATCTGGGAGACCGCCGGCAAGGCCGCGCAGATCCCGCCCAATCCGCAATTGCTTGCGGGCGGCGGCACGTTGCATCGGGCCGATACCATCGAGGCGCTGGCGGGGGCGGCGGGGCTGCCGCCCGAAAACCTGGCCGCGACCGTCGCCGTCTACAACGACGCCGTTCGCTTTAACCGGCTGGTGACGCTCTTGCCCGAGCGCTCCACCCGCAGCGGCGCACCGCGGCGGATCGAGACTCCGCCATTCTTCGCGATCCCGATTTGCGCCGGCATCACCAACACGATGGGTGGCATCGCCATCGACGGGCACGGCAGGGTGAAGCGGCCGGACGGCTCGGCGATCGCCGGGCTCTACGCCGCCGGAGGCAGCACCGGTGGGCTCGAGGGTGGCGGTGCGCTGGGCTACGTAGGGGGGCTGATCAAGGCCTGCGTCTTTGGCTTGCACGTCGCCGAACATGTCGCGGGCCGGCACCCCTGATTCGCGGCGCTGGCCTTCTTCAGCCGAAGCCGGATGGGGGCTGGCAGGGCCGCGCTGCCCACGTCCGGCTTCAGGCCAAGAAGCGCCGGCGCATCCCGCAGCTACGGCCTGGTCTCCTCGCGGTAGAGGCTCAAGGCCTTCATCACCGGCGCGTCGCTGAAGCTGAACAGGAAGGCCGGGCGGTCGCCGCTATTGACGTGCTCGCAGAAAGTCCAGGTCGGCGCCGTGAACACGTCCTTGTCTTCCCAGTCGAGCCGCTCGTCGCCCACTATGGAGTAGCCCTCACCCTCGACCACGTGATAATTCGTGCAGCAGACACGGCGTTGGGCCCGCGTCTTCTCACCGGGGCGCAGCAGCTGCATGTGGCAGGCGATCGTCGGCATCACCGGTCCGCCCGTAACCCGGTTCTTATATTCGAGGATGGTCCCCTCGCCGGTATTGCCTGTATTGGCGGCAGCCAGAAGCTGCAGGGCGGCTCGCATCTCCGACATCGGGTAGTGCCACTGCGAGGCGTTGACGGCCGCACCAAAGTCTTGCCTTTCCTGGTGGTACTCTTCGTAGAACCCGGCCTCCAGCATCCGCACCAGCGGTGTATCCAGACCGTCGAGCCAGATCATCGGCATATCCGTGTCGTTGGCGTGGTCGTGCCATGACCAGTTGGGGGTGAGAACGAGATCGCCCGCGTACATCGGCACGCGCTCGCCGTTGACGACCGTGTAGCCGCCCTTGCCCTCGATGATCAGGCGAAGGGCCGCGGCGGAATGGCGATGAGCCCGGGCAATCTCGCCCGGCATCACGATCTGGATGTTGGCGACCAGCGTGTTGCTGGCGACCCCGGGGAGTTCCGGATTGGTCAGGCGCAGAACCCGGCGCTCGGCCTGCTGGGTCCCGACGAGTTCAGCCGCCCGCATCGCCTGCGGTCGCAGATCGCGCCAATGCCACAGGTGAGGCACGGCCTTGCTTTGCGGCTCGATGCTGATGCCGCCGCCGATCCAGGCCGGCGTCACATGCTGCGCACTCAATTGCGCGTAGTAGTCCTGCAGCTCCACTTCCGAAGATTGGATGTCCGAAAGCTCCAGCATTGGAGATCCTCCCATCATCAGACACGACTGAAAAAAGCGTCCTTTCGGCGCTAGTATACCACCCGTCATTCCCACGCCAGCGCCGCGAAAGCGGGAATCCAGGAAGCCGGGATCCAAGCTGCCGCCCCCTGTTCAAGCCAGGGGCAAGCTCTGGACACCCGGCCTTCGCCTCACTTTCGCGGGGGTGACAAGAACCAGTCGATATGGCCGGATCCGTGTTCGGTCAGAAACTCAGGCCAACGCCGCGCGCACCGCTGCCAGCCGCGCCAGCGAGCCCAAGACCTTGGGCTGATCGTTGGTCAGATGGCGCACGAGAATTTCGGTGTAGCCGATATTCGCGAAGTTCCGAAACTGTTCGGTGACTTCATCGACCAAGCCCGCGGTCAAGGCTTCTGCCGGCATGCCACGATAGCTTCGGCTCAGCGCATCCTGCAGCACCGCCTGCGCCTCGGACGACGACCCGCCGACGTAGATGTCGCGCCGCAAGACGACGGCACCGGGCTGCTTGCCGTACTTGGCGCGGGCCTCACGATAGAGATCGGCCTGCGCCCGCGCCTCCTCGGGGGTGAGGCCGGGGCTCGCAATCCAGCCGTCGGCCAGCCGTGCCGCGCGGTCGATGGCCGGCGCTGCGCTGGCGCCGATCCAGACCTCGACGGGCTCGGCCGGGCGCAGCGCCAGGCTCGCTTCGGCGAACCGGAACCGCCGGGCGGAACTCACGGTTTCGCCCGCCAAGAGGCGCCGGACGATGTCGAGAGCTTCCTCGAAAGCCGAAGGACGCGTCCGGGTGTTGATGCCCATCGCGGCGAACCTTGTGTCGCCCCAGCCGAGCCCGCATTGCATGATGAAGGGGCCTTGAGCGATGGCCGCCAAGGTTCCGATCTGCTCGGCCACCAGCACCGGGTGCCACAACGGGAGCAGGAACAGGCACCCGGCCGGGGCCTCGCCCCACTCGGCGAGAAGCCGCCCGAGCATCGGCGTGTTCTGATAATAGGGCGTGGCCGACACGTGCTGATCGCCAACAAACAGGGAATCGAGTGCCGCACGGCGTGCCGCCGCCGCCCGCTCGACCATCCAGCGCGCTCCCTGGCGCGGATCTTTCACGTCCGGGTGATTGCTCGTGAGCGAGATCCCGACTCTCATCATGTCAATCCTTGACGCCGGCGTGACCCTACTTGAGCTGGTCCTTGATCCTGTCCAGGCCGGCGCGGGCGCAGGCGTCGTCGAGATCGCCGCCCGGCGCCCCGGCGGCGCCGATCGCTCCGACCACCTCGTCGCCCGCCTTGATGACGATGCCCCCGCCGAGCAAAAGCAGATGCGGCAACTTGAATAGGTTCGCCAACACCGGGACCGTCTTTGACCTTTCAACAAGCGCGGTCGTGTCGGTCTTGAACGAGGCGGAGGTGTAGGCCTTGGAAAAGGCGCTGTCGAGCGTGTGAGCGCCGGTGCGATTGCCGCGCAGCACCGCCTGTTGCACGCCGTCGGCATCGACCAACACGCCGGTCTCGGCATAACCTTGGCTGGCGCATTTTGCGACAACCGCCGCAACGGCCTGGTTCGCGAGATCCGCGGAGATGCGGTGTGTCTGGAGCAGGCCCTGGGCGTGGGCTTGGGTCACGAGAAAAGTGGCGCAGAGCGCGGATAGGAGGGACGCCTTCATGCAGCAGGTGACCTTTCTAATCCCGCATTCGCCAAATTCCGGGTGTTATCAGGTTAGCATCGTCCGTTTGACCTGCCTGGACAACGCCAAATCGTCCCCGGTGCGACGCAGAGAGGCGACTGGCGTGGGGCGCCTTGGGATTGCTAGGTGGCAGGGGCAGGTGGGGCCGGACCCTGCGCATACCGATAGGGATGATGCTGATCCGCCCCGAGTGCGAGACGAGGCGCTGGACGAATGTAACGTCGGAGGCAATGGCCGGATCGGCATGATAAAGGCACCGAGCACTTTCTCAGGTCGCCGTGAGCTGTTGCGACCATTCAGATCAGACGGCCGCTAGCGGCGCATCTCGGGCATTCCGATAGCAGGAGCCAACGGCACACCGTTCAGCACGGTCTATGCGTTAATCAAGAATTTTAGGAGTCTTCGTTGAGCCAGTCTGATCAATGGGTTGCGGCTTGCATAAGATATAATTGGAAGTGATCCGGAAGGCCGCCGCCTCGACCATGCCCGCATCTCTGCCTGCGCCAGGCGCATCGACAAGGACATAGCCTCACCACAGAGGACGCCTTCGATGAAGGCCGGGTGGGTTCCTAACCTCGGGCTCCAAGCATTGAACGAAAGCGCTCCATGAGATATCTTCCGCTCATGGAGATCACCCCGGAACAGATCCGCGCCGCCCGTGCTCTGTTGCGCCTCGAACAGGTCGAGCTCGCCGCACGCGCCCACGTCTCCGTCGTCACCATCCGTCGGCTCGAGTGAGAACAGGGCAGCGAACGGGTCGCGCCCGGCACCCTTGCCGCGGTTCGCAAGGTTTTGGAGCAGGCTGGAGCGGAATTTATTCCTGGTGGGGTCCGCCGCCGTCGTACCGCACGACCAGACGCACGTGCCCTCTACGAGGATCTGCGCGCGATCAGTCTGCGCAGCGCCGCTCGGCTGCACGGCCGTGAGCTCTTGACGGATGCCGATCTATACGACGAGAACGGCATGCCCGCGTGATTGTTGTCGACAGTTCGGCGCTGATCGCGATCCTGCGCCGCGAGCCGGAGGCCGACAATTGCGGCGTGATACAACACTGGCCTGTTGGTCTCCCGCGGCTATCTCGCTGCCAGCACGGCGGCTGGCGTCTCCGCCGATACCTCCACGTGACAATCGGGTTTGTCTCCCGGAGGCGCAGTGTCAACCGGACGCCTGCCATTTGCGCCGCTGCAAACGCAAAAAAGCAAGGTCGGTGGAAAACAGCCGTTATTCTATGGTGGTACAGAGCGCCCCTTTGCCGGGATCTTGACGCTGAAAACCGCTCTCCGCAGGGCGCAACCTCGGCCCGATGGACCGAGATCCTAGAGCATTCTCGGATTAGGTTGCCTCGTATCCGGCGTTGGCGAGATAGTCCAAGCTCTTCCGTGGTGGAACCCGGCGGAGGAGTTGGGGCCGTTTAGGATATCGGCAGGCGTCGTTCACAGCACGCACTCGAGAATATCCCAGGATATCCGGCGCTGCGCGCCGCACTCTCAAACGACACGATCACGTGCCCGCCGCTAGAATTCGTTCAGACAGGGTGGCCTCTCCCCAAGCGATCTTCTCGGGCAGCGGAAACCATCGAACAAAGCGATCGAACAGCGCGCGGTCGCCAGTGAGCCTCAGCTCGCAACTCGCCTCGGCATCTAAAACCGGCCGTCCACCGTAAACGACCGAAGCGAGCGGGATCGGGTTGGTCAAAACCACCAGCGCGCATCCTTCAGGCGCGCCGCGCCGGGTGCGGATGCCCTCGGGGCCGCAATCGACCACAAAAGCCTCGTCCCCGAAACGGAAGCCGATCGCCGCCGTTTCGCCTTTCGCCCGCTCGCGGGAATACATCGTCCGGAACGACATCATGATCGAGGCAGCCGACAGCGGCAGCGTCGGATCATGCAGCGGCGAGCGTGTCGCCCAGCGCCCCAGCTCCTGCAATATGATCTCAGCCTCATAGCCCCAGGGGGTCAGCTCATAGATTTGGACCGACGCCGGGGGCGGCAGCTTTCGCCGCTGGATGATGCCGACACGTTCCAAACCTTCAAGCCGCTGCGCGAGGATATTCGCGCTGATGCCGGGCAGGCCCGATCGCAGATCGGAGAATCGCCGCCCCCCAAACATCAGCTCGCGCACGATCAGGAGCGACCAGCGCTCACCGACCAGTTCGAGGGCCAGCGCCGTGCCGCAAGCGTCATCATACCAGCGTTTTCCGAGGGCTTTTTGCAATGAGGTTATTTTTTGTGACTTCATGGTTGTTTCTTATAACATCAAGGCGTATGAAAGTCAAAATCCAGCGTCGCTGAGCCATGGCTTCATGTACGGCCGCAGCTTCGAGGACCTCGACGGCCACGTCTTCGAGCCGATGTGGATGGATCTCGGTGCCGCGCTGACCGCTATGGGCAGTCAGGTGGCCGCCTGACCTGCCGTTTTTAGGAGCAGAGTCCATGTCTCACATCACCCCCTGCCTCTGGTTCGACGGCAAAGCCGAAGAGGCCGCCGATTTCTACGTCTCGCTGTTCCCCGACAGCCGCATCGATGCCGTCCATCGCGCCCCGAGCGACTACCCGTCGGGCAAGGCCGGCAACGTGATGATGGTCGAGTTTACGCTGATGGGCCGACCGTTCACGGGTTTGAATGGCGGACCGCTGTTCCGGTTTAACGAGGCGATCTCGTTCCAGATACCCGTGGAGACCCAGGCCGAAGCCGACCGCTTCGCCGATGCGCTCTCAGCGGTGCCCGAGGCCGAACAATGCGGCTGGGTGAAAGACCGTTTCGGCGTTTCGTGGCAGGTCGTTCCGCGCCAGCTCATCAGGTTGATCAGCGATGCCGATCCCGCGCGAGCGAAACGTGCCTTCGACGCGATGACGCAAATCAAGCGCATCGACATCGCCGCGCTCGAGCGCGCCGCCGATGGCGTCGCCTGAACCGTCAGCAAAGGAGATCCGATCATGCCTGCCGATCCCACCGCCTCGGTCCGGATCAGCGCCTTCAACTGGGTGCCACCCTTCGCCCAGGGCCAGGTCCGCGACCTTCGCCCGCGCTGGGCGCTCGAAGAAGCCGGCATCGCCTATGCTGTGCGCAAGCTCGACGCGACGGCGGAACGTCCCGCCGACTATTATCAGGAACAGCCCTTCGGTCAGGTGCCGAGCTACCATGACGACACCGTCTCGCTGTTCGAGAGCGGCGCGATCGTGCTCCATATCGGCCGCGACTGCGAAGCGTTGCTGCCTGCCGATCCAGCTGCCCGGGCACGCGCAACGGCGTGGCTGATTGCCGCGCTCAATAGCGTCGAACCCTATCTGATGCAGCTCGCGACGATCGACGTCTTCGCTGCCGGCGAGGAATGGGCCAGACTGCGCCGCCCCGGCGTGATCGAGATGATCGAAAAGCGGCTGTCGCGCCTGTCCGACGCGCTGGGCGACAAGGCCTATCTCGACGGCAACCGCTTCACCGCCGGCGATCTGATGATGACCACGGTGCTGCGGATCACCGACGGCACGGGACTCCTCGACCGGTATTCGAACCTCGTCGCCTACAAGGCGCGGTGCCAGGCGCGTCCGGCATTTCAGGCGGCCCTTGCCGCGCAGATCGCCGATTTCGAAGAGCGCGCACCAGTATCAGACTGAATCTGCACGCAGTCCGAGGAGAAATGACAGGACCTATATCGATGGTTTCGTCGCGGCGGTGCCGCAAGAAAACAAGCAGGCCTATCTCGATCACGGGCGCGAGGCTTTGACTCTGTTCAAGGATCATGGCGCGACACGGATGGTCGAGAATTGGGGCGACGACGTGCCCGTGGGCAAGGTTACCGACTTCCACCGCGCTGTACAGAAGCGCGACGACGAAACCGTTCTGTTTAGTTGGGTCGAATGGCCGTCGAAGGACGTGCGTGACGCCGGCGTCCACGCAGGCGCTGCAGCCGTTGATCTGACTGGCGCGAAGATGCGCCAAATGGAGGATCTAGGGAGGGGTCCCGGCCTTCTGGGCGGCCGCCATCAGAGCCTGTATGGGTCACGGCCGAATGGGCCCTGATCTGCACCGCTCACAACCTCAACAAGCTCGCCGCCAACAAGCTCGCCGCCAACAAGCTCGCCGCCAACAAGCTCGCCGCCAACAAGCTCGCCACCGGGTGAGCCAACATCAAAGGCCGACCAGCCCCCTAAAACTCACAAAACCACCCGCAACACGATCGCCCCGCTATTACCCGGACAGGTTCCTAGAGGCGATTAGACTAGCTTGCGCAGCGCCTTGGCCGTGTACTCGGCGGCGGGAAACGTGCCGCCCTGGTAGCGCTCGGCGATCGGGTCGGCGCCCGCCGGCTCGGCCGCCAGGACCGCCTGGGCATAGGGCTCGGAATCGTCCTGCGGCTTGTAGCCGAGGCGATAGGCGTTGGAATTGTCGTACCACGAGCGCCGGTTGTCCGAGACGCCGTAGACGATCTCGTAGCGGAGTTCGGGGTGTTCGAGCCCGATCCGCACCAGCTGCGTCAGGTCGCGTGGGCTGACCCAGATCGCCAGCCGCCGTTTGTCGATCGGACGCGTTCCGAAATTGCCGATCCGCACACACAGAAAACCGATGCCGTGCTTGTCGGCATAGAGGCTGGCGAGCGCCTCGGAGAACGCCTTGCTGAGCCCGTAGCGGCTGTCCGGCCGCGGCACCACCCGGTGGTCGATCGTCTGCGCCCGCGGATAAAACCCGACCGCGTGATTGCTGGTCGCCATGACGATGCGCTGCACACCCGCGCGCCGCGCCGCCTCGAACACATTGTAGACGCCGACGATGTTCGACTGGAGGATTACGTCCCAGGTGTTCTCGCCGGAATTGCCGCCGAGATGGATGATGCCGTCGACCCCTTCGACCATGTGCTCGACCGCCGTCATGTCGGCGATCTCGGTCCGGTCGATCTCCTCGCCGTCGCGTGCCGGTGCCAGCGCCACCCGGTCCGACAGCCGCAGTACCGGATAGACCCCGCGCAACGTCTCGCGCAGCGACCGCCCGATCCCGCCGCCCGCCCCGGTAATCAACACCCGATGCATGCCCGTTCTCCTCCGCCACTCGGCCACCAAAGGGGACCTTCCGGTGAATTAGCCCAAGATATCGGAGATAGCCCTCCTCAGGGTGGCTTGATCACCCGCGCCTCGGCTGCCGAGTAGTCTCAATACCAAGCCGCGCTCGATCGTCGCAATCACCGGCTTGATTGTAGATGGCCTCAGCAAACCTGCCTTCCGCCAATCCTGGACAACGATTTCACCGATGGTCGGCAGGGACCTGGTTCGACTGGTGACGGTCATATGATGTTATCAGGACGCGCACGATAGTAACCGAGGCTGGAATGACAACCGCCGGGCGCTTCTTGCTTGTCGTTTGATCGGTGAATGGAAAGGGAACCAGTACGGTATCGCCGAATCACAGCCGATCATAATCGGCATCGTCCGGATTGTCCCAAACCTCTTGAAGGGCCACCTCCGACAGCCGAGATGCCGCGTTTACCAAGCCTCGCTCCTCCGAGCGTGCGCCCAGGAAGTCCACGAAATCCTCCACTTCGGACATGCGATCAGCCGGCAGGCGGCGCAGTTTTTCGATGAGCACGCGCTCATGTCGACGGTTCAGCACATTTTCGGCTTTCATCGTCCTGTTAATCCAGCGCTTCTACCGCACCGTGCGCACTGGCGGCACCTCGCCGCGGACGATCAGGTTGCAGCCGGTGGCGGCCTTGATTTCGTCGACCGTCACGGCGGGGGCGATTTCCTTCAACGCCAACCCCTCTCTGGTCACTTCGAACAGCCCGAAATTGGTGATAACGAGATTGACCACGCCGCGCGCGGTCGCCGGGATCGCGCAGCGCTCGACGAGCCGCGGGCCGCCGTTGCGGGTCTGGTGCTCCATCGCGACAAAGACGTGCTTGGCGCAGGCCGCCAGGTCCATCGCCCCGCCGATGCCGCCACCCTGCGCCCCGGCCGTCTTCCAATTGGCGAAATCGCCGTTCTCGGCAACCTCGTAGGCGCCGAGCACGGTCACGTCGATGCGTCCGCTGCGGATCAGCGCGAACGAATCCGCGTGATGGACGATCGCCGCCCCCGGCCGCAGGGTCACATGCTGGCCGCCGGCGTTGACGAGGTGCATGTCCTCGGCGCCGGGTGCAGCGAGCGGGCCGTAGCCGATGACCCCGTTCTCGGAATGAAAGACGATCTCCTTGTCGCCAAAATCGAAATTCGAGCACAAGGTCGGAATCCCGATGCCGAGATTGACGATCCAGCCGTCGCCAAATTCCATCGCCAGCCGGTCGCACATCTGCTGGCGGCTCAAGCCCTTCGCCCTCTCGCTCATCGTGCTCACCTCAAACAATTGGTCATCAACGCGATGGTACGCCATGGACGCGCAACGGGCGCGAAGCCTCAGAGGCCATTGACCAGCCTCATGATGCCGTCGCGCATATGCGCGACGTGGAAATTCAAAAGGAACCCAAGCTTGTAGCCGCCGAGTTGCAGATAGCTCAACAGTTGGCTGCGATGCACTGGGAGGATCGCAGTAACGACCTTTAGTTCGACGACGACCAGCTCTTCGACAAGCAAGTCAATGCGATAGCCGTTGTCGATTAACAGTTCCTCATACCTGATCGAAACCTGAACCTGCTGGCGCATGCGCCAGCGCTGTTTTTCCAGCTCATGGGCCAGACACACCTCATAGGCGCTTTCCAGAAGGCCCGGGCCAGCCGTCGAGTGGACTTTCATCGCCGCGCCAATGATCGCGTGCCCAATCTCCTCCTCGGTCACGAGGGGTCCCCTTCGCGTTTCCTTGGCGGCCTTTGCGTTTCTCTTACCGGCTCCCTGCCTGGGGAGATGAGTTGCTGGGTAGTTGGGGCCACCAGCCTTCGGGTGGCGGGGGGATCTTGACGATGCGGTGCACGAAGACGCCCGCGGTGTGCACGTCGTCGGGGTCGATGGCGCCGACCGGCAATATGTCCTCCTCGACCTCGACGATCGTGACCCGCGCCGCCATCGCCATGATCGGGTTGAAATTGCGCTGCGCGCGGCGGAACCGCAGATTGCCCGCGGCATCCGCCTGATAGGCGCGGATCATTGCGTAGTCGAGCGGCAAGGCGTGCTCCAACAGATATTCGCGGCCGTTGAAGACCCGCGTTTCGCGGCCCTCGGCAAGCTCGGTGCCGACCGCCGCCGGGGTGTAAAACGCCGGGATGCCGGCGCCGGCGGCGCGCATGCGCTCGGCCAAGGTTCCTTGCGGCGTCAGCTCGGCCTCGATCAGGCCTTTTGCGACAAATTCCGACAGGATCAGCCGCTGCGAGGCGCGGGTCGGCGCGGTAAAGGCGCAGACCACCTTTTTGACCTGCCCGTTCTGGATCATCTGACCCATGTCGGGCGAGCCGGTAGGCAAGGTGGCGCCGCCACGCGTCGAATTCGACACGCAGGTCAGCGCCTTGGCGCCCTGCGCCGCGACCGCCCCGTAGAGGTTGATCGGCATGCCGACGACCGCAAACCCGCCAAAGCCGATCGTGGCCCCGTCGGGGATGTCCCGAACCGCGTCGGCAAAGCTCGAGAAAATTTTGCTTCTGGCGCTCATTCCCCCGCCCGAATTTGGTTATCCTGGGCCATCATGCGGCAGGCGCCGGCGGCCGGCAACAACCGGCAAACGGATTGTGTCGGGCGGCGCATCACGGGGCGATTGATCTCTGCACGAAACCTCGGGCGAGCAATTCATTCTGGCGTAACGCAGGCAAAAACGAGACACTTGAAACAAGCATCCTCGTGAGAAGGATGATCCAAAATCCACTGACGTGCATCGGGAGACGTTATGACCGCCGACAGCCTTGCCGCACCCGCCGCCCGCACCAGACCGTCGCTGACCCGAGTGATTGTCGCCGCTTCGCTTGGCAATGCGATCGAATGGTTCGATTTTCTGGTTTACGGCTATTTTGCGATCACGATCGCGAAAGTGTTTTTCCCGAGCGGCAACGAGACCGCGTCGCTACTGTTGACCCTGGGCACGTTTGGCGCCGCCTATGTGATGCGCCCGATCGGCGCGATCGTGATCGGCGCCTATACCGACCGCGCCGGCCGCAGGGCCGGGCTTACGCTGTCGATCCTGTTGATGGTCATCGGCACGACGATGACGGCGGTGATGCCTGGCTACGCGGCGATCGGGCTGGCGGCGCCGATCCTGTTGCTGGTCGCCCGCCTGCTACAGGGGTTTTCGGTTGGCGGGGAGTTTGGCAGCGCCGTCACCTTCCTCGCCGAACAGACCCCCTCGCGCAAGGGCTTTGTCGCAAGCTGGCAATGGGCCAGCACCGGGATCACAAACTTTCTGGCGTCGGGTTTCGGGATCATCCTGGCGAGCGCGTTGTCGCCGGCTCAGCTCACTGGATGGGGCTGGCGCATCCCGTTCCTGTTCGGAATTTTGGTCGGCCCGGCCGGGCTTTACATTCGTCGCCGGCTCGATGAGACGCCCGAATATGTCGCGATCAAGCCGACCCGCACGCCGGTGCGCGACATGCTGCGCGCCCACCCGCTCGAAGCATTGTTGGCGATCGGTATTTCGGCGATCTCAAACAGTTCGGCCTACATCATCCTTTATATCCCGACTTACGCGATCAAGGAGCTGCATCTGCCGCAGGCCACCGGGTTCACCGCGACCCTGATCGGCGCCGTCATTCTCGGGCTCGCCTCGCCCCTTGCCGGACATCTCTCCGACAAGTTCGGGCGCGGCGGCCTTCTGCGAGGCACGGCTTGGCTTTTCCTCCTCACCACATATCCGATTTTTTATCTGATGGTCGCGTTTCCATCGCTGGCGACGGCAATTCTCGCCGCCGGCTGGCTCAGTCTCGTCAAGGCCGGATTTAGCGGGGTGCTGCCGTCGCAGCTCGCCGAACTTTTTCCGACACCGGTCCGCGGCATCGGCGTGTCATTGAGCTTCGCCATCGCGGTGACGATCTTCGGCGGCTTTACGCCGTTTGTCGCGACCGGGCTGATCGCGATGACCGGCAACCGGCTGGCGCCGAGCTTCTACATCATGTTCACCGCCGCACTCAGCATCCTTGCGCTCGTCTTTGTGCAGCGCCGCCGGTATCCGCGCGAATCCCTGGTCCAGGTGTCGACCGGCTGAGGGCGCCCTCGCGCGCGGCAGCGGAGGGTCAGCGCAGATCGCGACCCGTGGCCTCGCCGGCGAGGAAGATGTTGGGCTTCAGGAAAAACGACAGCACCAGCGCGCCGTTGGGGGAGCGGGCGAGATGGCGGTTGCCTTTCGGCCGCCATACGTAATTACCGGCGCGGACTTCCCCCTCGTCATCGACGAGGCTGCCCTCGATGACAAAGGTCTGCTCGATCTCGACATGCTCGCGCAGCGCCAGTTCGGCGCCGGGCTGCCAGCGGAAGAGCGCGGTCAGAAGCCCGGTCTCCGGCTCTTCCATCAGGACCTTCATGTCGATTCCCGCGCACGGCGTCGGCTTCCACGGCAGGCCCTCGACCTCGACATAGCGCGAAGCCAGCGGCCCGAGCTTGTCGGCGTTCGTCAAGAAGGGTGTGGTGGCGGTCATCCTTGCTCCCTCCGATCTGCGTCAGGGTCGACTTTACCGCAAATCTCGGGCGTGGGGTGAAGCCCGGTGGCATCGCCGACGGAACCGTTTCCGACCGGCGACATGCCGCGGGAGATGTTCCTACGGCGTTCTTTGGGATTAGCGGCCCTTTGACGTTTTATCGATTCAAACGGCCAAGCGGAACGTTCCCTACCATAAGCGGCTATGGACGAGAGGGTGCGAGGACCACGCTCGATGATGAGTGGAATTATCAAGCTGCTGGTCGCTGCCGTGGCGATGCTGTCGGTCGCGGCGGCTGGTCCGGCGGCGGCGAGGCCCGATGGAGGCGGAGCCGGTCATAGGGCCGGTGGCTGGCACGGTGGCGGCGGCTGGCACGGTGGCGGTTGGCACGGGGCCGGCGGCTGGCACGGTGGCGGTGGCTGGCGTGGGGCCGGCGGTTGGCACGGTGACGGTGGCTGGCGTGGGGCCGGCGGTTGGCACGGTGACGGTGGCTGGCACGGTGGTGGCGGCTGGCACGGTAGTGGCGGCTGGCACGAGGCCGGCGGCTGGCATGGCAGCGGCTGGCACGGGTCTCTCGCTTCGGTAGGAGTCTGGCGCGGTGGAGGGGGGCGGCCGGGGTTCGTCGCCGGAGGCGGAGCGGATTGGCTGCGTGCTTGGGGCTGGGGCGGCTGGGGCTGGGGCTGGGGCGCAAGTTTTGGGCCATGGCCCGGGCTACTGGTCGGTCCGTCGTTTGGCGTAATCGTCGCCCCGCCTGTAATCGTCTTGCCGCCACCGTTCTATCTGGCGCCACCGCCGGTTGTCGTAGCACTGCCGGCAATTGCGCCGCCGCCGATCATGGCGCCGCCGCCAGCGGTGGCTGCGGTTCCGAAGGGGCCGGCGCCGCTTCTCCCTGGACCGCTGATCGGCGCGGCCGTGCCGCCGCCAATTGTCGTATTGCCGCCGCCGGTCGTCGTCGCCGCCGTGGCGCCGCCGCCGCTGATCTTCGCGCCGCCGGTCTTCGCGCTTGTGATCGCTCCTCCATTTCTGACGTTCGCGAATGTCGGACCGGTATTTTTTTCGCACGGATTTATCACCGGCGGCTTCGCAGCCGCAGCGGTGAGACCGGCATTTGCGCATTTCGGACGACGACGATTTGGCTTCGCCGGCACGCCCGGGGGATTTCACGGCCGGCCGGCCGGCCGGTTTTGGGGACCCGCATGGGGACGGTCCTGGGGCGGCGGATGGCGTGGGCCCGCGGTTGACGATTGGCACGGATCGAGACAACGCAATGGCTTCGGGGGCTGGCAGGAAGCCCGACATGTCCCGGGCGGCTGGCATGGCCGCTGACACGATGGAAGGCTGAATATGTTCGCGCGTCTGTTGTTGTATGGCGTGATGTCGGCAGCGTTGCCGCTTCCGTCGATCGTGCTCGCGCAAGCGACGGCGCCCTCGGCGCCGATCCCTCCGGCTGCGACCACCACCCCGCCCGCGACGGCCTCGCCCGCCGCTCCGGTTGCTCCGGGCGCGCTGCCGCCGGTGTCGCCCACGACCCAGGCGGCGGTGGACCAGCGCATCCGCACGTTGCAGTCGCAACTCGGTATCACCGAGGCGCAGATGCCGCTGTGGTCGGCCTTTGCCCAGGTGATGCGCGACAACGCGGCCAGCACCGAGGCGGTTTTTACCCTGCGCGCGGCGAATGTCGCGACGATGAGCGCGACTGACAACATGCACTCTTACGCACAGATCGCACGCGTTTACGCCGACAACACCGAGCGCCTGGCGACGGCTTTTGACAGCCTCTATGCGAGCCTCTCGGAAACCCAGAAGCAGGCCGCCAACACCTTGTTCCGACAGCAGGCGGCGGCAGCCGCTCAGTCGCGCGCGCGCCGTTGACGCCGCGCAGTATGAACTGGAAATCGCCGCGGCCCTCGGCGATGATCGGCACGGCTTGGTGGAGGAAACGATGGCAAAGGGCATCCTGATCGCGGCGATGGATTTCGCGACGGCGCCGGAGGACGAATTTCACGATTGGTACGATCTCGAACACGTGCCGGAACGGCTGCGGGTGCCGGGGTTCCTCAACGCCGACCGCTGGATCGGCACCGACAACCCGAAGATCTCGGTCGCGACCTACGATCTCGACACTGTCGGGGTCTTGCACAGCCCGGCCTATCTCGCGGTCGGCGGCGACAACGGCTCGCCGTGGACCAAACGCACCGCGAAATTCCGCAAGGGCATCCTGCGCTACGAAGGCGAGCAATTGTTTCCCGGCGACCGCACCGCGCCGCCGCACGCCGCGGCGTTGATGGTGATCGGGATGAACGTCGCGTCCGAACACGAGCACGAATTCAACGAATGGTACAATACCGAGCACGTTCCGGCCTTGGGCTCGGTTCCCGGCGTGGTGTGCGCGCGCCGTTATCGCGGCACCGGCGCGACCCAGCGCTATGTCGCGCTTTATCACCTGGAGGCGCCCGAAATCGTGCGCTCGGACGCATGGCGAAAAGCGGCGGACACGCCGTGGACGCAAAAGCTGCGGCCGCATTTCCGCGACCATCTGCGCTTGGAGTGCCGCCGCTACGTGCGCGCCGGCCAATAAAGGCTTTCGCCGGTTCCTCCTCGTGAACGCGTCGCGGCGACCGCCGGGGCATTGCGGCCGGCGGCGCGGATAAGCGTCGCCGGCGGCCCCGCGCCACCGGCAGCAACCCGCTAGCCTCCGGTGATCCCCAAAAGGTCGCCGATGCGCTCGGCGGCCTTGAGGCCGTGGCCGGTCAGGACTGCCACGCTCGTCTCGCCCGGCGCGATGGTGCCGTCGCGCAACAGCCGGGTCAGGGCGGCGCCGGCGGTGGCGGCGGTCGGCTCGACAAAAAAACCAAGCCGGCCGAGGGCAAGCAATGCCGGCCTGATCTCGTCCTCGGCAACAGGCACGACGCCACCGCGCGAGCGGCGCAGCGCGCGCAAGACCTGTGCCGGGCGCACCGGGTGCGTCGTGGCGATGCCGTCGGCCATCGTCGGGCTTGCCGCGAACGGCACGATGCCGTCCGCGCCGATGTCCCAGGCCGCCGCGAACGCAGCGCAATTTGCCGCCTGCACGGCAAAGAGTCGCGGCCGCGTCGTGATCTCGCCCGCCCGTTCGAGCGCGTCAAACCCGCGTTCGAGGCCGAGAATGTTGCTGCCGTAACCGGTGGGCACCAGGATGTTGTCGGGAACGCAAAAGCCGAGCTGCTCCCACAGCTCGAAGGCCAGGGTTTGGGTGCCCTCGATAAAATAGGGATGCCAGTTATGACTGGCGTAAAAGCTCTCGTCGGCCGCGGCGAGCGCCGCCTCGGTCACGGCCTGTCGGGTGCCGGGGATCGCGCGCAGCTCGGCACCGCTGGCGGCGATCTGCACGAGCTTGGCGCGTGGTGCCGAGGCCGGGACGTAGATCCGGCACGCGATCCCGCCGGCGGCGGCGTAGGTCGCGATCGACGAACCGGCATTGCCGGAGGAATCCTCGTGAATCGGCCCGACCCCGAGCTCGAGCAAATGGTTGATCATGACCGCGGTCCCGCGGTCCTTGAACGACCCGGTCGGCATTTGCGATTCGAGCTTGAAGTGGATCGCGACCCCATCCCAGTCGCGGCACACGAGTGGCGTCCAGCCCTCGCCCAAGGTGACCCGAGGCGGGTGCGTCATTGCCAACGCCGCAGCGTATCGCCACAGCGACGCGTCTGCGGCGACGATGTCTCGGCGCGACAGGCCGCGCCCCGGCGCCAGTTGCAACGGGCCGCCGCAATCGCAGCACCACCGTGGCCGGTCCGCGGTGAAGCTCCGCCGGCAAGCGGGACAATGATAGGTCGCGACGGCCATCCTCCAATCCTGGCTGCCGATTTGTGCGCCGCCGGCGCGACCGAGACAACAGTGGATGCAGCGCCGCAGCCGATGCCGGCGATCATGCTGACGCGACCCCAAGGCGTTTATTCCCGACGTATGGCCTGTCCCTGCATCAAGAATGAGGCCAAGGTTTTCGGCTTGCTCGCCGATCTGAAGCAGGCAACGAAATAAATGATAAGCCTCATTTCGCGCATTCGCACCGAATTTGGGGCGTGCTACGCTCCACCGGCTATCGAACCAGGGGGAGCGCGATGGACATTGAGGCGACAGGTGCGACCACATTTACGCCGCCTCTCGTCGAGAGCCTGTCGGTTCGGGTCGTCGTCAACTCCGCCTACGACCGCTTTGTCGGCGACGCCACCCATCCGATGGCCAGGATCGAGCATGTCCGCCACATCCCCGGGCACGAGCGCTCGACCTTTGCCCGGCGAATGGGGATTGTCGTTGCATCTCGAATCGGCGCAGGCCGGCGTCCGCGCGCAGTACCTGCTCGATTTCGGGTACACGCCTGAAGTGCTGATCCGCAATTTCGAGTTGCTCGACCTCGATCCCGGTCATCTCGACGGCCTGATCTTGAGCCACGGGCATCGCGACCATTACGGCGGGCTGGAAGGGTTCGTCGCCCGTCACCGCGGGCAGATGCCGTCCAAGGTCAAATTGTTCACCGGCGGCGAGAGCGCCTTTGCCGAGAAATGGATCAAGCGGCGCAATGCCGACCCGGTGTCGTGGGGCAGGCTCGACCGCGCGGCGATCGAGGCGGACGGGGTGACCGCGGTATGCTGCGACCGGGCGCAGGCATTGACGGGGCCGTTCACCACCGGGCCGTTCACCACCGGGCCGATCCCGCGCGGCTCGTTCGAGCGGATACTGGACAGCACGCTGGTCGAACCTGCCCCTGCCGCCCCCGACCATTTCACCGAGGCGGAGCGATTAGGCCGTCTTGTCCCGGACGAGCACCCGGATGAGCATGCCACCTGCTATGTCGTGCAGGGGCGTGGGCTCGTGGTCATCTCGTCGTGCGGCCATGTCGGGCTGATCAATTCGATCAAGGCGGCGATGGCGGTCAGCGGGGTCGGCAAACTGCACGCGGTCCTGGGCGGGTTTCATCTCGGGCCGGCGCCGCTGGATTACGTCGAGCATACCGTCGCTGAACTCAAAGGCCTGTCGCCCGACGTGGTCGTGCCGATGCACTGCAGCGGCAGCAAGTTCATCCAGGCGATGCAGCGCGACATGCCCGACCGCCTCGTCACCACCAACATCGGCACCCGGTTTACGTTCGGGGTGTGAAGTCTCGCCTTCACTGACCGTTGCGGCGGAACTGCGGGGCGACCTCGGTCAGAAACAGGCGGAGGCTGTTTGCGGCGGTTTCGTGCGGCAACGGGCCGAGCCGGAAGGTCGCGATGACGCCGCCGACGCCGAGATTGTCGATTTCGGCGATCGCCTCGGCGACGCGGACCGGCGAGCCGCAGATGAAGCCGTGCTCGACACTGGCGCGGGCCGAGGGCAGCTCGCTCGCCGGGACCTCGATACGCAGCCCGGTGTCGCGATGGATGCGGTTGCGCATCTCGGCGCGCGCGGCGGCCATCGCCTCAAACGCTGGGAGACCGATGCGCTCGGCTTCGGCGTCAGTCTCGGCGACGACCACGTTGCGCCACAGCCAGCATTCGTCGAGGTTGCAGGCGATCTTTTCGTGGTCAAAGCCGGCCTCGGCCATCGCCTCGAGATAAAGCTCGAAGCGCCGGCGCGTCGTCGCCGCCGACTGGACGTTCATCAGAAACGGCCGGCCCTGCCGCGCCAATTCCAGCATCGAGGTTTCGCCCGAGGCGGCGCGGACCAGCGGCGGGTGTGGCTTTGTGTACGGGCGGGGGCGCAGCATCGGCACGTCCAGATCCCAAAACCGGCCATGATGGCGGAACTCGCCTTCGGTCCAGGCCCGGACCAGGATCTCCTCCGCCTCGTCGAGCCGCGCCTGCGCCTCGTGATGATCGATGCCAAAGCCCTGGTAATCGTAAATGTTGTAGGACGAGCCGCGGCCGAGCCCGACGATCAGCCGCCCTTTGGTGATGTTGTCGAGTACCGCGATCTGCTCGGCGAGGCGGATCGGGTGATGCAAGGCCATCTGCAGCACCGCAAAGCCGAGGCTGGCGTGCCGGACCGTGGCGGCGAGCGCGCCGGCAAAGGCGATCGGGTCGGCATAGGCGCAGATGCCGTCGAAATGATGCTCGGCAAGCCAGATCACGTCACAGCCGAGCTCGTCGGAGAGCCAAGCTTCGCGCAAGGTCTCGTCGATGACCGCACCGTCGCGCTCAGGGTCGCGGCTGTCGGGAAACAGGAAATTGCCGAATTTCACGCCCGCCTCCTCGACGCTGTTGCACGCCCGCCAACCGGCTGCAACCGGTGTGCCAACGACTCGAAAGTTCTTGCATAAAAGCATAAATATGCCTAATCTCAAATATGAGAACCACTGTCGACCTTTCCGATGACTTGTATCGCCGCGTCAAGGCGGAGGCCGCGTTGCGTGGCCGCAAATTCAAAGACCTCGTCGAAGAAGCCTTACGCAAACTGCTCGCCTCATCCGAGCCTGACAAGGTCGAAAAGCCGACACAGCAGCCTACCTTTCATGATCTGATGCGGGATTGCTGCGGCATCGTGGTCGACACCCCGGCCGACTATGCGACAAATCCCAAATACATGGAGGGGTTCGGCCAGTGAGAGCCGGTGCGGTGATGGATACTGGACCGCTGGTCGCATACTTTTGCGCCAACGAAGCGCGCCACACTTGGGCGGTCGAGCAATTCGAGAATCTTGCGCCGCCGATTTTGACCTGCGAGCCGGTGCTGACCGAGGCCTGCGTTCTCCTCGGACGAGCGAGACAGCCGGCGTCGCGGCTCCTGGACAAGGTGCGGCACGGCGCGCTGCTGATCGGCATACACCTGGAAGACGAAGCCGGCCACGTCATTGACCTCATGCACCGTTATCGGGATCTGCCGATGTCGCCTGCCGATGCCTGCCTGGTCAGGCTGGCCGAGATTTCGGGGCTGCCGATTTGCACCTTGGATTCCGATTTTACGATTTACCGCCGGCACCGCCGCGCCGCGCTCGCTCTGATCAGCCCCTGACGACCATGCGTGGGACCTGACGGGCCGGAGCCGATCGAGGGCGACACTAAGACGCTCCCAAAGACACTGGAGGAGATCGGCTCCGCCGCGGATGACGCTCCCGACGTGGTCTGGGTTTGATTCGGCGGCTCGACTACCTTCGTTCGTCCGCCATCCAGGCTGGGCGCCGCGGGGCACACATTGTGGCGCGCGACCTAAAGGTGCAGTTCAGAGTGGCGTCGAAGGCGTGAGCTGGCTACTCCCGCAAGAAACATCCGCAGCGATCGGCCGATGATGAAAATAATCCGCGTCGAGTTTACGCTTCGCGGTAGCCGCAATCGAGGATGCGGGCGGGGCCGTCCACGTCAGCCTCGAGAACCCGGACACTCCATTCTCTGATCCTGCCGCCGCTTTTCTGAAATTTCTGATTGACTTCGGCGATGGCCATCTCTTTGGCTTGCTGGGGATTTTCGGCAATCAACGTCGCGAAATAGATTTCCTCGCCCAACGACCTGGTGCAGCCGAACTTGTCCATGTCTCGACCCTCATAGCTCGCAGCCTGATCCGGAGGAAAGCATAATAGATCAACATTTAACCGTCATTCCCGCAAAAGCGGGAACCCAGGGGCGAGCGACGTGCCGGCGGCCCTGGGTCCCCGCTTGCGGGGGGACGACGATATCGTGCCGGGATCGTTCATTTCATTCCGGTCAGACACTCGGACTTAATCGTATTGGACCGCTGGACCGGGATCAACGGGTCAAGCAAGCGTAGCCGGTCGCCGGGAATGATCCTTCGCCCCCTTTGTCAAACGCGAACCGGCGCGATATGCAGCCGGAACCGGCTTCACAGCGGGCGGCTGCGCGTGTAGTTTCGAGTGTTTGTCTCCTTATAACCTCAGGCCTGTCATGCCCTTTCTTGCCGACCGTCTTGCGCGCGTCAAACCGTCCCCGACCATGGCGATCACCGCCCTTGCCACCGAGCTGAAGGCGGCCGGGCGCGACATCATCAGCCTGTCGGTCGGCGAGCCCGATTTCGACACGCCGCCGAACATCCAGGAGGCGGCGATCGCGGCGATGCGGCGCGGCGAGACCCGCTACACGGTGTTTGACGGATCGATCGAGCTGAAGCGCGCGGTCTGCGGCAAATTCAAGCGCGAGAACGACCTCGATTACGAAACCTCGCAGATTACCGTCAGTTCCGGCGGCAAGCAGGTGCTGTACAACGCGATGGTCGCCACCATCAACCCGGGCGACGAGGTCGTGATCCCCGCACCGTTCTGGGTGTCCTACCCGGAGATGGTGCTGCTGTGCGACGGCACGCCGGTGCCGGTGCCGTGCCCGCAGAATAACGGCTTCAGATTGCGGCCCGAGGATCTCGATGCGGCGATCACGCCCAAGACCAAGTGGCTGATCCTGAACTCGCCGTCGAACCCGACCGGGGCTGCCTATACCGAGCCCGAATTGAAGGCGGTGGCCGAGGTATTGCTGCGCCATCCGCAGGTCTGGGTCATGACCGACGACATGTACGAGCACGTGATCTACGACGATTTCGACTATCGGACGATCGCCCAGGTCGAGCCGCGGCTCTACGAGCGCACCCTGACCGTCAACGGCGTCTCGAAGGCCTATTGCATGACCGGCTGGCGCATCGGCTATGGCGGCGGGCCCAAGGCATTGATCAAGGCAATGGGGGCGATCCAGTCGAATTCGACCGCCAACCCGTGCTCGATCAGCCAGGCCGCGGCAATCGAGGCGCTAAACGGGCCGCAGGACTTCATCCCGGTCCACAACCGTACTTTTAGGGAGCGGCGCGATCTGGTGATCGACCTGCTGAACCGAGTCCCCGGCCTGTTCTGCCCGCGGCCGGAAGGGGCGTTTTACGTCTACCCCTCCTGCGCCGGGGCGATTGGCAAGCGCACCCCCGCCGGCAAGACCGTCACGAATGACGAGGATTTCGTCCGTTACCTCTTGGAGGAGACCGGGGTCGCGGTCGTGCACGGCGAGGCTTTTGGGCTGTCGCCGCATTTCCGCATCTCCTACGCGACCTCGACCGAGGTCCTGAAGGACGCCTGCGCCCGTATCGACCATGCCTGCCGCGCCCTCTCAGGCTAGCACGAGAGGGCCGAAATCGGCGCGGGTTCGGTGCCGCCAGATTTCGATTGCGTTACAGCCGCCGGCCGCGCCAGATTTGAGGACAGACCGGGCGCCGCCGGGCCGTAGTCTCGGCCCCTCCGCGGTCGTCCAACAAGATGGCTGGAGGCGCCCCCATGGCGAATACGTCCGCGAATGCACCCGCGGCCCCACGCTGTGCTGCCCTGATCGGTCCATACCTGTCGGGCAAGACAACCCTGCTCGAAGCCCTGCTGTTCGCGGCCGGCTCCACCGGCCGGCGCGGCAGCGTACGCGACGGCAATTCGGTCGGCGACCATGCCCCGGAGGCGCGGGCCCGGCAGATGTCGACCGAGCTCAACGTCGCCAGCGCCAGCTTTCTCGGCGACCCGTGGACGATCCTCGACTGTCCCGGCTCGGTCGAGCTGCTTTACGAGGCGCAAGGCGCGCTGTTGGCGAGCGACGTGGCGGTTGTCGTCGTCGAACCCGAGGTCGAGCGCGCGCTGACGATTAGTGCACTGCTGCGCTTTCTCGACCAGCACGCCATCCCGCACATGATCTTCATCAACAAGATGGACAACGCGAACGCGCGGGTGCGGGACGTGCTGGCAGCCCTGCAATCGGTGTCGAGCCGGCCGCTGGTGCTGCGCCAGGTGCCGTTGCGCGACGCCGAGGGCGAGATCACCGGCTATGTCGATTTGGTCAGCGAGCGCGCCTACCGCTACCGCCCGGGTCAGGCGTCCGATCTGATGCCGTTGCCTGACGGGTTCTGGGACCAGGAGCGGGAGACCCGCAACGGTCTGATCGAGAAACTCGCCGATTTCGACGACACATTGCTGGAACAGCTGCTCGAAGAGGTCGAACCGCCAAAGGAGGAAATATACCGGCATCTGACCCAAACCCTCAAAGGGGCGCAGATCGTGCCGGTGTTTCTCGGTTCGGGCCTCGCGGACTACGGCATCCGCCGGCTGTGGAAGGCGCTGCGTCACGAGGCGCCTTTGCCGCAAGAAACCGCGGCGCGCCTCGGGATCGCCGCGGAGGGCGAGCCGCTGGCCCAGGTGATCAAAACCTATCACCTGCCGCACACCGGCAAGCTGTCCCTGGCGCGGGTCTGGCGCGGGACGATCACCGAAGGGATGGTGCTGAACGGCACTCGCGTCGCCGGGCTGTTGCGGGTGACTGGCGGGCAGCACGAAAAGCTCGCCTCGGCGCAGGCCGGCGAGGTCGTCGGGCTGACCCGCATGGAGGACGTCGCGACCGGCGTCGTGCTGACCCCGTCGGGAAAGGCCGACCCATTGTCGCGGCCGGAGCGGCCACAACCGGTCTTCGGTCTTGCGATCGCCTCGGAAAAGCGCGCAGACGACGTAAAATTGACCGGCGCCATCGGCAAGCTGGTCGAAGAGGATCCGACCCTTGAGCTCGACCAGAATGCGGATACCCAAGAGATGGTGCTGTGGGGGCAAGGCGACATCCACCTGCAGATCGCGATGGACCGCCTGCGCAACCGCCACAACCTCGCGGTCAACGGCCGACCAGCCGCGGTTCCCTATAAGGAGACGATCCGGCACGGGACCCAGCAACATTCCCGCTTCAAGCGGCAGAGCGGCGGCCACGGGCAATTCGCCGACATCACGATCGAGGTCAAGGCGTTGCCGCGCGGCTCGGGCTTCACCTTTACCGACAGCGTCGTCGGTGGTGCCATACCGCGCAACTACATCCCGGCGGTCGAGGAAGGGGTGGTCGAGGCGTTGCACCGCGGCCCGCTCGGCTTCCCCGTCGTCGATGTTGCGGTGACTCTGATGACTGGCCAGTTTCACGCCGTCGACAGCTCGGACCAGGCGTTCCACACCGCGGGACGCCAAGGTGTTCAGGAAGCGTTGCCGAAATGCGAACCGATCCTTCTCGAACCGATTGATTCGGTTGAGATTTCGGTGCCGAATGCGTTCACTGCGCGGGTCCAGCGGCTGGTGTCGGGGCGGCGCGGCCAGATCCTCGGCTATGACGCCAAGCCCGACTGGCCCGGCTGGGACGTGGTCAGCGCCCATATGCCGCAGAGCGAGCTGCACGATTTGATCGTCGAGTTGCGCTCGCTGACATTGGGTGTCGGCAGCTTCGCGCACGCCTTCGACCATATGCAGGAGCTGACCGGCCGGCCGGCCGAGAAGGTCATGGCGCAGCGCACCGCCGACGCCGCGCAGTAGTCGCACGGCACGGCTCGACCGGTTGCGCGAGATCGTTTGCCGGGCTCGCGAAAGCGTGACTTGGTGCCGCCTGCGATCGACCCAAATTCAGCATCGTCATGATTTCGAGGTGCGGCGATGCTGATCCGGCGCCATAAGGGTTGGGAACTTCGCGACGGCGCGGCAACCCCGGAGGCGGTTTTTCTCGGCCGCCGGGCGCTGCTGAAGACAATGGGTCTCGGTTCGATGCTGGCCCCGGCGCTGCTGACGGCGATCACGGCGGGCGCGGCGGAGGAGGATCCGGACCCGTCGGCTGGCCTCTATCCGGTCAAGCGCAACCCGCGCTATACGCTCGACCGGCCGATTACCAGCCCGAAATATTCCGAGAGCTACAACAATTTCTATGAATTCGGTTCGGAGAAGTCGATCGCCGACGACGCCCAGGCGCTGAAGATCCGGCCGTGGATCATCAAGATCGACGGAATGGTCGAAAAGCCGACCGAGATCGGCATCGACGATCTGTTAAAAAAAATGCCGCTCGAGGAACGGCTCTACCGCCACCGCTGCGTCGAAGCGTGGTCGATGGCGGTGCCGTGGAGCGGGTTTCCGATGGCTGCCCTGGTCGCCTTTGCCAAACCGCTGGGGTCGGCAAAATACGTGCAGATGGAGACCTTCCTCGATGCCGCCCAAGCACCGGGGCAGAAGCAGTTCTGGTATCCGTGGCCGTATGTCGAAGGCGTCACGATGGCCGAGGCGAACAACGAGCTCGCCTTTATGGTGACCGGCATGTACGGCAAGCCGGTGCCGAAACAGGACGGCGCGCCGCTGCGCCTCGCCTTGCCGTGGAAGTACGGTTTCAAATCGGTCAAGTCGATTGTCCGCATTTCATTCACCGACAAGCAGCCGACGACATTCTGGCAAAGCTTGGGGAGTGATGAATACGGGTTCTGGGCGAACGTGAACCCGGATGTGCCGCACCCGCGCTGGAGCCAGGCGAGCGAGCGGGTGCTCGGCAGCGACGAGCGGGTGCCGACGCAGAAATGGAACGGCTACGGCGAGTTCGTCGCCCACCTCTATGACGGGCTGCAGGGCGAAAAGCTGTTCATGTGAGGCCAGCGTCCGCCAATCAACGCGGGGAACGCGGGGCGGGCTGTTCACCGCTCGGGGGCGTCGCGCGGCGCTTTTCGGCAAGTTCTTTCTCACGCTGCCGTTGCTTCTTTTTCAATTCCTCAATCCGCGCGGTCGCTTCCGGGTCTTCTTCCTCCAACCAGAACTTGATCGGTTCGGGGCCCGGACCTTCCGACGCCCATTGTCCGAAACTATCGGGATCCATCATCGGCAGCATTTCGCCTAGCCCCATAGCCAGTTCGTTGTTCCGCCGCCCGCTCCCGCCATCGCAACAGCTGTCGCAAGCCAGACCTGCCCCTCGGCCGTCACATTGAGGCGAACCCGATACGAAAGGTGGGGCTGCTGCGGGAGGCGAACAAGTTTCTGCTCATAAAGCGTAAGTCCTGCCTCCACCGACCGATGAGTATCCAACACCCCGAACGCATAAGTTTCGCCCCATCTCGGACTGATGATGTCGTCGACGTCCTCGTCGTCGAGTTGCGGCAGCACCAGAAGCGCGCAGCCGACGAGGCCGTCGCCATCTTCAGCCAGGGGCGGCAGTTCAATCCGCGAGCGCCCGACATTTTTGACCTCGATGGACGCTAACAGGTAATTGCCACTCGCATGCCGCGATATCTCTGCCTTCACGTTGACTTGAAGCCGCGGTTCATGAGTATGGTCGAGCAGGTAGGTTCTCAGAACCCAGATACCGCCGACGATTAGTGCGAATATCGCAGCGAGTTTCTGGGAACTGTCGGCAATCTTCTGCAGGGCATCGACAAATTTCGGGTCCATGGTGGCGGTGTCACGGCACCAGACCGAGGCGACCGAGCGTGTCGGGCAGATCGGCGAAATCGGCGAGCAGCGCGTCGGCGGCAAGCGGTTCAAGATCGCCGCGGGCGTAGCCGTAGCGCATCAGCACCAAGGGTAGCCCAGCGGCATGCGCCGCCGCGGCGTCGATTTCGCTGTCTCCGACCATTGCCGCCGCCTCGGCGCGGGCGCCAAGCGAGACAATCAATTCAAACAGGTGGCCCGGGTCGGGCTTTTTGACCGCGAACCGGTCGCCGCCGGCAATGCCGTCGAATAGCGGCAACAGCCCCAACCCTTCGAGCACGGTGTGGGTCGCCTGCTGCGGCTTGTTGGTGCAGATCGCGGTGCGGTAGCCGCGCCGCCGCAACGCCGCCAAGGTCGCCGGCACTTGCGGGTAGGGGCGCGTCAATCGCACCGCATCCGCCTCGTAAAGCTGCAGAAAGCGCGGCAGCGCACTCGCCGCCCAGATGGGCTCGATACCGCTTGCTTCGAGCGCTTGAGCAACCAGCGCCGGCGCGCCGTTCCCGATCATGCGCCTGACCTGCGGCAGTGACAGCGGGGCGCGCCCGCGCTCGCGCAGCATCTCATTAAGAGCCGTGCGCAAATCGGGCGCGCTGTCGATCAGCGTCCCGTCGAGATCGAAGATCAGCAGAAATTGTCCCATCGCCGCAAAGTCTGCGTCGCCGCATCGTACTTTGCAACAACCTGAACATGTAAGCGGAGCACCGGCGCGCAGGCGGCCGATCGCCCACGCGCCCCAGCGCCGGCATATGACATCACCGGATCCGTCGGCCGTTTCCGGTTACGGCACTGACCCCATGGCAAATCGGGATGCTCCACTCCGAAATCACCGTCGAAATCCGCTTCGCATGAGGCCGAGATAATCGAACAGGATTACAGCTCGCGCATAATCCTCTGTGGCAGGTCTTAGCTCGCCTTCGGCGCACTCTCGGGCCAGCGTTTCATCAGCGTGTTGGAGGGCAGGGCTTGGTCGAGGAGCTTCTTTGCGGTCTCGACGCCGGCTACGGGAAGCCCCATTGGATCGAGCAGCCCGATCTGGACCAGAACGCCCGCCTGATCCCAATAGATGTGTTCGTGACACAGCTTGTCGCCGCGGAAGCCGACGATCGCGACCGTCGGCACCTCTACGTAACGCCCGGTCGGCGGCACGCCGGGCAGCATGAGGTCGATCTCGGTGTCGTGGGTGAAGCACAACAACATCTCATCGACGACGCGGTCGGCGCCCACTGTACGCGAGATCGGCACCAGTTTGGTGTCGGCCGGCAATCTCGGGATGAAGTGATTGGCATAGAAGCGCGCCAAGTCGCGTTGGCCGACCCCGCCGGTCATAACCGGGACGTGATTGACGTAAGGGTCGCCGACCATCGTCGCCATTGTCGCGCCCACATCGCGGGTTTCGAATTCGTAGCGCGTATGCGCCTCCCACAGCGCTTCGAGGTCGTAATGCGGGCCTATCGCCCGCCGCAGCAGCGCTATTGAGCGCGAATGCGCCAATCCGGCCGCAGTTCGGTCGTAATTCACCCCGCCTTTATGCTCGAACCCGCGCGCGGTGCCAGGGTAGACATGAACCGCGACATCCGGGCAGGCGGCAAAGGCCTCGTTGACCCGTGCGCGCGCAGCGGCTGAAACCGTCGGGTCATTTTCGGCGAAGTGCAGCACGGCGCCGCGGGTCATCGACCCCAGGCCGAGCGCGGCCTCAAGGCCGGCGGGGTGATAGCAGACCGCGCACTCGACCCGGTTCTTGGCGGCGGCGCGCAGCGCGGACACGCCGCCGCGGCCAAAGCCGAGCGCCGCGACCTTGCCGGTGCACTCGCCGCGCCCGCGCAGTGCCGCTGTCGCCGCTGCGGCATCATCCTCGGCGCCCAGTGCCTCGGGCCACAGCACGACATAGCCCTCCGCGGCATAGAGATCGGCGACTTGCCGTGCGCCGTCGTCCACACCGGGTTCGTACAACAGCACGATCCCGGGACCGCTCCCCGCCTCGGGAAGAGCGAGGCGAGCGCTGACTTCGCGGCCGTCTGCGGCGGCGATACGAATCATGATTCTCGACATTTTGCCCCCGCTTTGGCTGGTTCCTAGGAAAATATCGGCAAACGGTTGGAGCGTCGCCAATCCTTCGCGGCGGGATCGCGGCGCAACGCGGCTGGTCGGTTCTTGGCCGGGCCGCCCTATTGCGGTGCCGGGCGCAGATTGCCGCGCGAACTCATACTGCCTGACCTGCAACAGGCCGAGCGCGCGATCGAGGTCGGCAGGGTCAACGGGGCGTCCATCGACGCGGCAGAGGCTGGCGTGGACCACCCAGACGTAGCCCCCGCCCCATCGCGGCCCGCGCTTTTCGAGCGCTCGGCAATCACTCGGGCCGAGCGAGAATTCCATGACGCTGAGATTGCCGTTCTCGTGAAAGTCCCGCCAAGTAAGGCCGTTTCTCGTCATTTGATTCATATCGGGGAAGTCTTCGCGCAGATCGCTGTAGCCGGTTTCGACAAAGCAGGCGCGATGCTGAAAACCGATGCCGCTGACGTAATCCGGATCAAACGTCATGACGTCGGCTTCAATCTTCAAGCTTCCAATGTTGGTCATGACCAAATCGTGAGCGATGCTGCAATTCGATATTTGGATCGACGACGCTCCCTGCGGCGTACCAAGCGCCGCCGGACTCATTTGGGGCCCGCTCTTGCAGGTAGCGGCAGTCGCGGCGGCTATCCGCGAGCCGGTACAGGGAATGGTCGGCCATTTATCTTCTTCGACGCGCATGTTGCCGAGATAGGGACTCCATTTTTTGAACTGGGGCGTGAGCGGCGGCGCCGTAACCGTTACCTCCGGCAACCCTAAGCGTGACGGATCATCGGCGAGTGCGGCCGCTGCCGCGCACGCGACCGCCGCGAAAATAAGCACCGTGCCGACTTCGAGGACCTCCCGCATCGCGTACCCCGCTGTTCTCCGATAGGCGTTCTTGTTGGCGACGATAAGTCATTGCCCAAGGGTTGTATGCGACCTCGGGTCGTTCTCGTCCCTCTTGGCTATCGCAGCGGTGACCGCCGCTGGAAGCGGCGGATTCGGTGCGATCTGGCTGCCTGCTATCGGTTGCTCGACCTATTCGGCCGGTCGGATCTGCTTGGTACTCACATGTCGGCGCGCGTGCCCGGGCCGGAGGACTATTTTCTGCTCAACCCTATGGCTTCACGTCCGGCGAGATCACCGCCGCGCCGCTGGTCGAGATCGATATGGAGGCCAATAAGGTTGGACTCTCCGATTACGGCGCCGATCAGGCCGGCTTTGTGATCCAGAGCGCCGTACACATGCCGTGGGGCATAGCTTGTCTCGACTGCCGGCTTTGTCCTCAGTGCGTCTTGGTGCCGGTGCTTTTCGCGGCGGTTTTGCTGGCGCGTTGACCGGTGGCGTGGAAACCGGCCTGATCGGCCTCCTTTTGGCACATGTAGGCGCCGTGCTTGGTCTTACCGTAATATCTGTCGCCGCTCGGATGATAAGCCTTTGAACCGGAGAGGTTGGCCCAGACGATCGCGTCGCCGGGGCAATGCGCCTTCGCCGCCGGTTCCGCGGAAAACTGGTCGTTCGCGAGACTGGGAGGGGCTTTTGCGGCGGCATGCGAGGACGCGGCAGCAGAAGAGGGACGGGGTGCTGTTTGCGCCTGCGCCGGTATCGCCGCAGCCAAGCCCAGCAGGATCGAAACCGTAATCGTCTTCAGCATGTCTTCTCGCCTCCCCGAACCGAACGCCTGCTACTAGAAATACCGGAGCCGCCGGCCTGCGCAACCCTACTTTTGTGAATTCCGGCTGCGATGTTTGGGCGATCGCAGGATCGGCGAAATCACCCGTTGTCATAGGGGTTTTTGCCTTGGCGCAGCATCATCCGGATAGGCGTGCCGGGCACATCGAACGCTTCGCGCAAGGCGTTGACGAGATAGCGCCGATACGAATCGGGAAACTCGGCGGGCTTCGAGGCGAACAGGGCAAAGCTCGGGGGCCGGGTGTTGACCTGAGTGATATAGCGCAGGCGCAACCGCCGGCCGGCGGCGAGCGGCGGCGGATGACGCTCCTGTACGGCGGCGAGCCAGCGGTTGAGGCCGGCAGTCGTGATGCGCTTGTTCCACACCCGATCCGCCGCGTCGACGGCATCGAGCATGGCGCCGAGGCCGTAGCCGGTCAGCCCGGAGACCGGCACCAGGGCGACGCCCTCCAGCTGCGGCAGCGATATCTGTAGCCGCTCGCGTAGCGTTTTTATTACGAAGCCACGGTTATCGACCGCATCCCATTTGGTCGCAGCCAGCACCAATGCGCGTCCCTCCTCGGCGACGAGCCGGGCGATCGTCAGATCCTGCCGTTCGAACGGCTGCAGCGCGTCGAGCACGAGAACCACGATTTCAGCGAAGCGGATCGTGCGCAGCGCATCGGCGACCGACAGCTGCTCGATTTTGCCCTCGACGCGCGGCCGGCGGCGCATGCCAGCGGTGTCGACGAGGCGAAGCGGGCGACCCCGCCAAGTCCAGTCGACCGCGATCGCGTCGCGGGTAATCCCGGCCTCGGGGCCGGTCAGCAGCCGCTCCTCGCCGATCAGCCGATTGACGAGCGTCGATTTGCCGACATTCGGGCGGCCGACGATGGCGAGGTGCAGCGGTTTTGCCGGCTCATCTTCGGCCCGATCCTGCGGCAATCCGCCGTCGCGGTAAAACGGGGCCAGCCGCTCGTAGAGCTCGGCCAGCCCTTCGCCATGTTCGGCCGAGATCGGCACTGGATCGCCGAGACCGAGCCGGTACGCTTCTGCGACCCCGGGCAGGGTAGCGCGGCCTTCGGTCTTGTTGGCGACCAGCACCACCGGCTTGCCCGCCCGCCGCAACCAGCCGGCGAAATGGCGGTCGCCTTCGGTCACGCCCGCGCGCGCGTCGATGACGAGCAGCGCGACATCGGCGTCGGCGAGCGCGCGCTCGGTCTGCGCCTGCATGCGGCCGGCGAGCGAGGCGGGCGCCGCTTCTTCGAGCCCGGCGGTGTCGATCAGGCGAAAGCCGAGATCGGCGATGCGGGCCTCACCCTCGCGACGATCGCGGGTCAGCCCCGGAGTATCGTCGACGAGCGCCGCTCGACTGCCGACAAGCCTGTTGAACAATGTCGATTTGCCGACATTCGGGCGGCCGAGGATGGCGACGGCAAAGCTCATCGGACGGCGCCCCAGAGGTCACGATCGGTCAGCGAAAGGCGGAAAGCTCACCGTTATCAGTCAATATATAGAGCGTATTGTTGGCGATAACCGGATCGACAAAGACGTTTCCCGGCATTTCTTCGCGCCCCAGCGGCTCGCCGGTATAGGGCGACACCGACAGCGCCCACCCATTCGAGGACAGCACGACCAGTCGGTCGCCCCCCAGAATTGGCCCGGTCCAGGCGATCGGGTCCTCTTTTTTCTTTTCGTCCTCATAGCTCGGCAGCTGACGCAGCCACCGCACCTTGCCGTTGTCGCGTGTCAAACACACGAGCTCGTTGTCGTTCGACAAGACATAGAGGTAGTCCCCGGCGACCCAAACGCCGTGAGCCGAGCCGATATCCTGCTCCCAGACGCGGTCGCCGGTGCGCAAATCGATCGCCGCCATGCGCCCGCTATGGCTCACCGCGAACACCCGGCCGCGGTCGATGACCGGCCGGCCGCGAATGTCGGCGAGCGCGGAAACCGCGTCGACGGCGCGTGTCGACGCCAGACTGTCGGACCACAAGGGTCGTCCGTTCTCGACGGTCAGGGCAAAAATCTCACCGGACGAATAGCCCACCACGACCACCTCTCCTTCAACCGCCGGGCTGGCGCCGCCGACCAGTCCCGCGGTTTCCGGGATGCCGTTGTGGCTCCACAGCCGCCGCCCGTCGTCGGCGGCGAGCGCGACGAGCTCGTTCTCCACCGTCACGACGTAGACGCGGCCGTCGGTCACTGTCGGTCCGCTGCGCACTGGCGCGCCGACGCCGGCTTTCCAGATCACCTTGCCGTTTTTCGGATCGAGGGCCACAATCCGGGCGTAGCCGGTCGATGCAAAAAGACGACCTTTCCAAAAAGCGATCCCGCCGCCGAACCCATTTCCATAGTCGTCCGACGGCTTTATGTCGACCTGCCAGATCAGGTTCCCGTTTGATGCGTCAAAGGCGCTGACCTGGGATCCGCCATCCATCGCGTAAACCCGTCCGTCGACGACGATCGGCTGGGCGAGGACTTGAGTGTACCGCGAGGACCCCTCGCCGACGCCGGCTTTCCAGGCTTGGTTTAAAGTGGACGGCAGCGCCAGATGTTGCATTGCATGATTTGGATAGCCGCCGGGCTGGGGCCAGTCGGGGTTGACCACCGGCCTTGGCAGGCGGATCGGGACCTTGGCGGCGGCCGGGTCGGGTTCGAGTTGGCGGTCGAGGGTCAGGACGGAAATGCGCTCGCCGGGCAGCGGTTGCTTTTTGCTCGCGAACCAGCTGCAGCTGGCGAGTGTCAGGCCGGCGAGCAGCAATGCGAAAACGGCAGGTCGAAACATCGGTTGGCGGGATACCGGGGCTAGGAGGCGAGCGCTGCCGCCATTTCGGCGGCGCGAGCGCGCAGGCTGCGCGGTGCCGAAAGATCGTCGGCAAGACCCCGGTAGATTTCGAGCGCCGCTTTTTTGTCGCCCAGCTTCAGCTGTGCCGCTGCGGTCAACTCGAGCGCGGTCGGGCGCCATGGGGCGCCAGTCGCGGTCAGCGGCGCCAGCCGCGCGATCGCCGCCTTTGGGTTGTCATCGGGGGTCTCCTGCATGACCGAAAGCAGGACCGCTAAGTCCCGAAAGGTCGGGCTGAGTCCGCTCGCCTCGGTGATTTGGAGATAGGCCGCCGCTGCTTTTTTGCGATCGCCCGCCTTGGCCAGCATTGCCGCGTTCTCAAACGACGCCAGGACGGTATAACCGCCACCCTCTTTGTCGATCGTCGCGAACACCGTCGCGGCGTCGGCGCTCTTGCCCGACTGGGCCAGCGCCAGGGCGCTGGCAAAGCGTGCGGACTGCGCCTGCCGTACGGAGAGCTGGTGGGCGCGCCAGGCGGCGATCCCTCCGGCGGCAGCCAGTGCCAGAACCACGACCGCCACGACATAGCGTCCATAGCGCGACCACAGCTTCAGCAGGTTGTCGCGCCGAAGCTCTTCGTCGATCTCGCGGAAGATCTCGCTCACGCACTCACCCCGGCCGGCCCTCGGTGCAGAGCGGCTACCATATCCGCGCGACCGAGGGGAGACAAATCGCAGTTGCCGTGGCCGACGGACCGGGTTCCGCTCCGGGGCTCGCCTTGACAAGGATATTCATTCCGTGCCGTGTACCGCTCGTTTTCAACCCGCATGTGGATTGTTTGTCGCCAATGCACGCCTATCGGAGCCATACCTGCGGAGAGCTCCGCTTCGCCGAAGCCGGCCGCCCGGCCCGGCTGTCGGGTTGGGTCCACCGCAAGCGCGACCACGGGCATCTGCTGTTTATCGACCTGCGTGACCATTACGGGATCACGCAATGCGTGATCGACGCTTCTTCGCCCCTGTTCGCTGCAGTCGATGCGCTGCGCCTTGAAACCGTGGTTACTCTGACGGGAACGGTTACTGCGCGCTCCGATGACACAGTCAACCTCAAGCTCGACACCGGCGAGGTCGAGCTGGTGATCGACGAGATCGACATTCAGTCGGAAGCCGAACCATTGCCGTTCCCGGTCAACACCGAGGCCGAATATCCTGAGGAGATGCGGCTCGCCTACCGCTTTCTCGATCTGCGGCGCGAGCGGGTGCACGCCAACATCATGCTGCGCGCCGAGGTCATTGCATCGATCCGCCGGCGCATGATCGCCCAGGGCTTTACCGAATTTCAGACGCCGATCCTGACCGCAAGCTCGCCCGAGGGGGCGCGTGACTATCTGGTGCCGAGCCGGTTGCATCCGGGTGAGTTCTACGCCTTGCCGCAGGCGCCGCAGCAGTTCAAGCAGCTGCTGATGGTCGCCGGGTTCGACCGCTATTTTCAGATCGCACCATGCTTTCGCGACGAGGCGGGTCGCGCCGACCGCTCGCCGGGCGAGTTCTATCAGCTCGATTTCGAGATGTCGTACGTCACCCAGGAGGACGTCTTCGCCGCGATCGAGCCGGTTCTGCACGGGATCTTTGAGGAATTCGGCGGCAGCCGTTCGGTCACGCCGACGCCGTTCCCGCGTATCGCCTACCGGGACGCCATGCAGAGCTACGGCAGCGACAAGCCCGATCTGCGCAACCCGATCAAGATGAGGGACGCGACCGCGCATTTTCGTGGTTCAGGGTTCAAGATCTTTGCCAGTCTGATCGATGCCGATCCCGAAATTCGGGTGTGGGCAATCCCGGCGCCGGGCGGCGGCAGCCGCGCCTTTTGCGACCAGATGAATTCCTGGGCGCAATCCGAGGGCCAGCCGGGGCTTGCCTACATCTTCTTTCGCAATGGCGAGGGCGCCGGCCCGGTCGCCCGCAATCTCGGAGCGGAAACGACCGGGTCGTTGCGTCGGGAGCTCGGCCTTGGCGACGGCGACGCGGTATTCTTCGTCTGCGGCGTGCCGCGCCAGTTTGTGCCGTTCGCCGGCGCCGCCCGGTTGCGAGTGGGCCGCGAGCTGGGGCTGACCCGCGACGGGGTCTTCGAATTCTGCTGGATCACCGATTTTCCGATGTACGAGCTGAACGCGGAGACCAGCCAAATCGAGTTCAGCCATAATCCGTTCTCGATGCCGCAAGGCGGGCTCGCAGCACTCGAGCAACAAGACCCGCTCGACATCGTCGCCTATCAGTACGACATCGTGTGCAACGGGGTCGAATTGTCCTCGGGTGCGATCCGCAATCATCGCCCCGAGATCATGTACAAGGCCTTCGCGATCGCCGGCTACACCGCGGCCGAGGTCGAAGTCCGCTTTGCCGGGATGCTCAACGCCTTCAAATACGGCGCGCCGCCGCATGGCGGTTCGGCGCCAGGCATCGACCGCATGGTCATGCTGATCGCCGACACTCCCAACATCCGTGAGGTCGTGGCTTTTCCGATGAACCAGCAGGCGCAAGACCTGTTGATGCAGGCCCCGGCGCCGATCCCGCCCGAACGGCTGCGCGAACTGCATTTGCGGGTGATCCCGCCGTCCGAAAAGGGGCCGAGATCCTGATCCCGCCGACCGATGCCCCCGGCTCCGCCGCCGGTGTCGCGCATGCCGCTGTCGGCCGCTAAAATCGAGCCGTCTTGCCACCGGGAGCACGGAATGATCGAATACTGGCCCGCGTTGCGGCGTTTTGTCGCCAGGCGGGCGTCGTGCCGGTGATCGCGCACGCCGTCCGGGGCGCCGTGCTCGCGGTGGGGCTTGCGGTCTTGCTCCCGATATTGGCGGGGGCAGCCGAAATCGTGCCGCATCGCGCGCTCTACACGATGACCCTGGGCTCAACGCGCGGCGATTCGGGGGTGATCGGGGCGACCGGTGCGATGGATTACGAATGGGGCGAGACCTGCAATGGCTGGACGATCGAGCAGCGCTATCGCCTGAAAATGCGCTATGCCGAGAGCCGGGATGTGGACGTGACCTCGACTTTCGTGACCTGGGAATCAAAAGACGGGCTGCGCTATCGCTTCAACCAGCGGCAGACCCGCAACGGCGAGCTCGACCAGGAGATTCGCGGCGAGGCGCGGCTCGACGGACCCGGAAAGGGCGGCGTCGCGGTCTTTACGAAACCCCAGCCGCAAACCCTGAAATTGGCCCCGGGCGTGTTGTTCCCGAGCGCGCATACAATTTTGCTGATCGACAAGGCCAAGGCCGGCGCCACCTTCGTCACGCGTCAGGTGTTCGACGGTGCAACCAACGAGAATGCCGTTCAGGTCTCAGCCGTGATCGGGACCAAGGTAAGCGCCGATCCGGTTTCAGCAAAGCTTAGCCCGCTGCTGGAAAGGCCCGGTTGGCGCATCCGGCTGGCTTTTTTTCCGGTCGACGCCAAAGCCGAGGAGCCGGATTACGAGCTCGGCATGGATCTGCTCGACAACGGCGTTTCGCGCGACATGGTAATCGATTACGGCGACTACTCGATCCGCGCGAAGCTCGACGACATCGAGGCTTTGGGCAGGCCTGGCTGTTGACGGCATCACTCGCCTCGGGTCGCCGCTGATCTAATCGCGGTTGCGTCGGCCCGTACGCGAGCCGCTGTCCTCGGGGACCGCGCCGAGCGCGAGCCCGCGGCCGCGACGCAGCGCCGCCGCGCCCAGCCGGCCGCGAATGGCATCGACTGCCCGTTCGAGCCGCCGCGGGCGGCCGAGCACGTCATCAAACAAGGTCGGCAAATCGGCGTCGCGCGCGTCGACCAGCGTGTCGGCCCCGATACCGATCAACCGAAAGCGGACAGCGCCGTCGGCTTCGGCCGCGAGCAGCGGCGCGGCGACGCGAAAGATGATTTCCGCAAGCTGCGTCGGATCGGTCAGGCGGCGCGAGCGGGTGCGCAGTCGAAAATCGCTGGTTTTGAGCTTTAAGGTGACGGCGCCGGCAGCGAGCGACGCCTCTTTCAGTTGGGCTGACAGGCGTTCGCAAAGCGGCCACAGAATTTGCGCGAGCGCGGCCGTCGCGGCCTCGTCCTGCGACAGGGTGGTCTCTGCCGAAATCGAGCGGGCGGGCCTATGGGCCAGCACGGCGCGGTCGTCGACACCCCGGGCCAACCGGGCGAGGTGCACGCCGATCCGACCATAACGCGCCGCCAGCTCGTGCTCGCCGAGGACGGCGAGCTGGCCGATCAGGATAATCCCGTCGGCGGCGAGCCGGCGCTGCAGGGCCGTCCCTACGCCCCACAGCAGCGATACCGGCTTGTCGATGAAAAAAGCCGGCGCGTCGCTGCGACCGAGGACCGCAAAGCCGCGCGGCTTGTCGAGGTCAGAGGCGATCTTGGCGAGAAACTTGCTGTCGCTGAGCCCGATCGACAACGTGATGCCGAGCGTGGCCTCGACCCGCCGGGCGAGGGCAGCGAGCGATTGGGCCGGCGCCGCGCCGTGCAGCGCCACGGTGCCGGATAGATCGAGAAACGCCTCGTCGATCGACACCGGTTCTACGAGTGGCGTGAGAGCGCGCATTTCGGCGCGTACTGCCCGGCCAACCTCGCGATATTTCGCCATATTCGGGCGAATAACTTCCGCATCGGGACACGCGGCCAGTGCCTTGAACATCGGCATCGCCGACCGCACCCCGTAAAGCCGCGCCACATAACAGCAGGCGAGCACGACGCCACGGCTGCCGCCCCCGACGATGACCGGCCGATCGGCGAGTTCCGGGCGCTCACGCTTCTCGACGGTGGCGTAGAAGGCGTCGCAATCGACATGCGCGATCGGTAATTCGGCGAGCATTTGGTGGCTGACGAGCCGGGGCGACGCGCATTGCTCGCAGCGGCCGCGGGGCGGAGGCCGCGGATAGAGCGTGCTGCAGTCGCGGCATAGCGTCGTCATTCCGGTGGCTCCGCCGGCCACAGCCAGGCCGCCCCCCGAACACCGCTCGAAATCGCCATGCACCGGGGCCAGCAGGCGCGTATCGACCCGGTCGGAGAAAATGTATCGGCCCCAGCGCTGCGGCACTTCGTCGTACAGCGCGCCGATCGCCGACAACCCGCCGCCCAGCACGATCGCATCCGGGTCGATCAGGTTGATGACCGTGGCGAGGCTGCGGGCGAGCCGGTCGACATAGCGGTCGAGGGTAGCGCGGCAGCTGCCGTCGCCCCTTTCGGCGCCGCTGGCGATCGCAGCCGCGCTCAAATCTCGTGCGGCGTGGCGGCGGTGATCGGCGGCCATCCCCGGTCCCGACAGAAAGGTCTCGATGCACCCCGACCGGCCGCAATAGCAGGCGGAACCCGGCAGCTCGTCAGCCAGCGGCGCGGGCAGCGTGTTGTGCCCCCACTCGCCGGCGATCGCATTGGCGCCGACGAGGAGGCGCCCGGCCACGACGACCCCGCCGCCGACGCCGGTTCCGAGGATGACGCCGAACACGATCTGACAGCCCGCCGCGGCACCATCGGCCGCTTCGGAAAGGGCAAAGCAATTCGCGTCATTGGCAAGGCGTACCGGCCGCCCGAGCGCGGCGTCGAGATCACGCTGCAACCGGCGGCCGTTCAGCCAGGTGGAGTTTGCGTTCTTGACGCGGCCGGTCGCCGGCGAGATCGCGCCCGGCATGCCGATTCCGACCGATGCGTGCGGGCCGATGTGCCGCTCGAGGTCCGCGACAACGGAAACGATCGCCGAGATCGTGCCGCCGTAGTCGCCAGACGGGGTCGGTACCCGGCGGCGAAGGCGGACCACCCCCGAGGCATCGACGGCCGCGCCTTCGATCTTGCTGCCGCCGAGATCGACGCCGATGCGAAAGCCTGGTGTCACCGGTCTGAACCTTTCATCGAGAGAGGGTGCAGCCATTTCGAGCGCTCATTAATTCTTAAATCGCGACCAGTAAAAGCCTGCGGTTGAACAGCCGCGACCCGGGGCAGTGACGCTGTCGTCGTCGAGCGACGGCCTCGGCCCTGTTGGAGCATTTTTTGCGAGGCCCACGAAACATGACCGGCATAATTCCACGACCGGAAACAAGCGGCGAACCGCCGCGGCGGCAGAAAGTGTTGATCGTCGAGGACAACGAACTCAATATGAAACTGTTTAATGATCTTCTGATGGCACATGGCTACGACACGTTGCAAACCAAGGATGGCAATGAGGCGCTGGCCCTGGCGCGCCGGCATCGTCCGGATTTGATTTTAATGGACATCCAGTTGCCCGAGATCTCCGGCCTCGAAGTCACCAAATGGATAAAGGAGGATGAGGAATTGAAGCTAATCCCAGTCATCGCGGTGACGGCTTTTGCCATGAAAGGAGATAGGGAGAAAATGCGAGACGGCGGCTGTGAGGATTACATCGCAAAGCCGATCTCCATTGCCAGCTTTCTGCAAACCGTGGAGCGTTTTCTTTCTTAAGCTGTTCTTTAATCCGCAATTTTCAGCGTGAGGGCTCCTCATGTCTGGGCGTGTGCTAGTCGTCGATGATCTTGATATCAACGTCAAGTTGCTCGAAGCCAAGCTCTCGGCCGAATATTTTGACGTGCTGACCGCGTTCAACGGGCGCTCGGCTTTGGCGATTGCCGCGGCGGAATTGCCCGACGTCATCCTGCTCGACGTGATGATGCCGCGCATGGATGGTTTCGAGGTTTGTCGCCGATTGAAGGCCAACCCGCGAACCGCCGACCTTCCGGTGGTCATGGTGACGGCGCTATCGGACGCCGCCAACCGGTTGCGCGGTCTGGAAGCCGGCGCTGACGATTTCCTGACCAAGCCGGTCGCCGACATTGCCCTTTTTGCCCGGGTGCGTTCGCTGGTTCGGTTGAAGCGGATGATGGAGGAATGGCGGCTGCGAGACGAGATTTGCGGTCGTTTCGGCGGGGACGAGGCGCGGTCGGACCCGGATCACGGGCCGGCGCAGATATTGATCGTTGAAGAAGACGCGTTCGCCGCTGCCAAGATGGCGGAAACCCTGGCGATCGCACACCGGGTGAGGTCGGTCGAAAGTTGCACCGACGCTCAGTCGTGCGTCGATAGCGACACTGACTTGGTCATTGCCAGCCTGACCGCTCCGGGCAACGACACGCTGCGCTTCGTCTCGCAGTGCCGGGCGAACGACCTCTGCCGGCAACTGCCGATTCTGCTGATCGCAGCAGAGCGCGATCTGCCCCGTCTCGCCAAGGGCCTCGACCTCGGCGCCAACGACTATCTGGTTCGGCCGGTGGATCGCAACGAGCTGATGGCGCGCACGAATATCCAAATCCGCCGCAAGCGGCTGCAGAACCGCCTCAACGAGAATTACCGCCGCAGCCTGTCCTTGGCACTGACTGACGAACTGACCGGCCTGTACAACCGCCGCTACCTGTTCGCTCATCTCGACGAGCTGATGGCGCGGGTCAACGGCGATGGCGCCGCGGTAGCGCTGTTGATGTTCGATATCGATCATTTTAAGCGCGTCAACGACACGCACGGCCACGCCGCCGGTGACGACGTGCTGCGGCAGATCGCGATCCGCACGATGGACAGCGTGCGCAGCGTCGATCTCGTTGCCCGGGTCGGTGGTGAAGAATTTGCCGTCGTAATGCCGGATACCGGTCTCGCTGTCGCCACTGCGGTGGCCGAGCGGCTGCGGCTGGCGGTAGCGAGCGAGCCGTTTCTGTTGAGCCCCGACGGCGAGCGGCTTCCGGTCACCGTCAGCATCGGGGCGACAACGACGATTGCCGGCGGCGATGTTCGCGATCGGCTGCTCAAGCGCGCCGACGATGCTCTCTACGAGGCGAAGTCGGCCGGGCGAAACCGGGTCGTTGCCCGCGCTGATCAATCCCTCTGCGGCGTCGAAGGGGTCGCGCCACAGCCGCGCGAGCATATTTTGCTGTAGCGCTGCGAGCGAGCGGACGATTGCACGTGGTCGCCCTGCGGCCAGGCGGCGATGTCCACAAGGCACCCGGCGTCATCCCCGACCGGCGCGATCAGAACCTGGGCAAAGCCACTGTCGACCACGATCGCGGCGCCAACGCTAGATCAAACTCAGCGTCGCGATATTGACAAAACACGAGCGCCTCCGTCTTACGGCGAAAACTTGCCTTTCAAGGCGCCGGTCGGCCGCGCGGCAGCGGAGACCCGAAGGCGGTAGCTGGTGGGCAAAAGCCGGCGCGCCGCCAACTACTGACTTGCAAATTCTTTGAGCGGGTCTAAGCGGAATGATCAGTTGGTGCCGGGTGAGGGATTCGAACCCCCGACCTTCGGTTTACAAAACCGCTGCACTGCCACTGTGCTAACCCGGCAATACTCAATAACCGAGAGCCCGCCGTCCGGCTGATTTCCGTTGACGCTGGCGGATTTGCTGCCGAAACCTCTCATTTGCGCGCGGCGACGGTTTGTACAGCATTTCGCAGGGTGTCGTCGACGCCTCGGCGCATCATCCTGCATCGTCGGGTGACACGGCTGTAGGGTCGAGGGTGGTTGCGATGATCGAATGGCCAGTCCCTCTCGGCGTCGAGCTTGGTGACGCGCAGATGACCGCAAGCCCGAGGCCGACCCGGAAAAGGACCTTCATGTTTAGCGTTCCCTGACCGGCTCGGGAGCAAGCTTTCCGAATCGTGTCGGTCGGCGGCAAATCACGCCAGGCACTGCCATTTTCGTTCCACCATTGAGGCCGAGATAGTCGCTGCCGGCTGGCGAAAGACGATCAGAGGAGATGACGGCGGGATTGCACGCGACCCCCCCCGCACGCGAGCACACAAGCCGCGCGTGCCGATCGGGAACGGTCGTCTCGACCCGTAGCGTTCGGCGATCTCGACGGGTCGGGTTCATCTGATGTCGACAGCCTCGCTCGAATTATCTACCAAGAGCCGCGCGCGGCGATAGGCTGCCCTTGCTAAAAGCGGCCAACATTCGGGAGGTCGGATGCCAGCACCACCGACTGATCGTTCGATCGAGATCGAGACGGAAATGCTGGCCCACATCGAGTCCGGCGAGTGGCCAATCGGTTATCGTATTGGAACACAGCCCGATCTCGCCGCGCGTTATCGCAGCAGCCGGTCAGCGGTAAATCGCGCCTTGATGTCCTTGGCGGACCGCGGATTGGTAAAGTTCGTCAAGGCTCAGGTGGACGGGAAGCCCGCTAATCAAGCTTTGGTGTGCAGCCCCGGTGGCCCAGAGGATCCCGCTCGGCTACAGGAACGGATCGACCACCTTTTGCGTCGGCTGGCGTCCGAGATGGCGGAAAACGAACGCCTGTGGGATTCAGTCTATGTCAGACGACCGACGACCGGGAAGCTGGTAGCGCCACCGGCTCCGGCGAAGCGTCGCTGGTGGCAACGCAGGGAGCCAGGTTAGGCGGTTCTTTATAGGAAGTGGGCCGCGTCCCGGCGAAGCGGGAACGGGTGTCGCGCATGTAAAGCCGTGACCACCTCCCGCAGCCCCGGCCGGTGCCGATCCCGGCCTTCGACAGCGGCTGAGACTCGGGAATGGCTCACCGGAGTCCCTGGATCGACCGGATTGTCTTTGGCAGGTCAGGACAAGGCACGAGCCCCGCCCCGCGCCGGAGAGCGCCTGCAGCCGCTGACCGGCCGATCGCCGGCGGGGAAGCCAAGTCTAGTCGAAAGGCCGGGCTGGACCGCCCACGCCCGACGGCCGGCAAGGATTGCTAAGGAACGCCCGACGGCCGGCAAGGATTGCTAAGGAACGCCCGTCGCGCGCTGCGTTTGAGCGGCGCCACTGGTCACGGTGTGGCCGATGGCGGAGACGTCTTGTCCAGCACCGGCAACGGTGCCGCAAGCCGACAGCATCGAACCCAACCCCAACAATATCAATAAGCTAAGAAACAACCCCGCCGTTCCATAGCGGTTTCCGACCATTTGAACCTCCAAACAAAATGATGCCACAAAATTTAAACCGCCGGATGCGAAAGAAGTTCCACCCGCATAACCGCCGGTAAGGAGGTCCGTTCGGTTGCGGGATTCCCGGTGACCAACCGGGCGACCCCTTGGGGCCAAGTCTATTTAAAAACCTCGGTTTCGTGCAATCCGCGAGAAACGGCCGGGGTCCTTAAACCGCCCCGGCCTGCTTTTGCGCCCGATCTGCTACTGAGGGTTGGTAGTGGTGGTTGTTGACCGAGTCGTGGTACCCCCGGCCCAGGGGTTTGTCGTGGTCGTCGTCTGCGTTTGGCCCGCAACCCCTTGCTGGTAGATATCTTTTCGGGTGACCGGGTTCCCGTAGATATCGACGCCGTTGGTGGTGGTTGAGGTTGTCGTTGACGTATTCGCACCGGGTATCGGAGCTGGCGGGGCGCCCGGTATCGGTGGCGCCGCGACAGGCGGTGGCGGCGCCGGAGGATAAGTCTGCGCCGAAGCAACACCCGTCATCAACAGTATACCGGCTACACCGGCCAGTAGATGTTTGGTCATCATGGCCCTTTCCTACTGTTGCACTACGCGCGTAAACCGCTGGTCTTTTGCTTGGGTTCCCACCGTCCCGTGCTATTTCCGCCAGGTTTCGCTGACGGCCATCCATTTGCCCGCCGTCGCATTCTCAGCACGTAATGCCCCGCATCGCCGCGGGGTCGGGCTCGGCCAGGTGACGGCGATCAAGCAGTGGAGGATGAGCCGCCGCCCCGAAGCGGCGCCCGCCAAACAAGCGCAAGTCTCTCTTGCTCGGAGAATTCGGCCGTCAGCATGTCTGGTGGAGGTTGGGGGCGCTCTCGATCAGCGTTCCGATCAGGCGCAAGAGAGCCTGATGTTCCGGATTTCTCGGCCCCCTGCCAAGGAAGGTGGCAATGCCGATATCGGTCGGTCGCCCGCCCGATGGAGCATTTGGTTCGTGCCTGATAAACACGTCTCCCGTGGCAGCGTCGCGGCCGAGAAACCAAATGTCGCCGTTAGGGCTGCTGTAAAGCTCCCTCGTCTCGACTGGCATCCTTTGCTCCTACGATCGCACTTCACCCCATAGAAACGGATGGCGCGTCAGATAGTGCCACCCGCATAGCGAGATGGCACGGCGGGATAGACACCCGGTCGCGACCAGTTCCGCGAGCGACAGGCTTGACTGTGCGTCCCGGCCTTATCGAAAATGTCGAGCCGATGACGCGGGGAGGAGAAAAATGCCGAAGTTGCTGTGGGTGATCGGCTTCGTGCGTTAGTTGGGGAGGATCGGCGCGGAGGGTTTGAGGATGATCGACGCGGCTGATGCGCTGGCGGACTATCGGCGCCGACACCCTGGGCCGCCGCCGGCATCTGGCGGTCGCGTCTATCGTCAGCACGCTCCCGAGTTGATCCGGTGCACGATCAGGCCGGTGACGGCCGAGGCTTGGCTTCAGTCGCAATTCTACACACCGCAGGCAAAGACGATCCTGTTGGAGATTTCTGCGCGCTACGCGGCGGTGATGGAGGCCGGTGGGTGGGAAGATCGCGGCGACGATGACCCGGTTGTGGTGCATGCCACGGCCAACAGCGCAGGGCGGACGGTTTGGAACGGCGCGCATCGCCTGGGTGCCGTCATGATCCTCGGCCGACCGTTTGACCTGCCAATTCGGTTTTGCCGATAGGCCCAACCTGCAGCTTGGCTCGACCGGCACGCCCTGGCGCCGCGAGGGCAAAATTTCCGCCGCCTACAGCTGCCTGCAGGAACCCGCCTCGGTAATTGGACTGCTGCGGCACTGCACCGAGACGGGTCTGCGCTCAAAGACGCGATATTGACGATCCCGGTGCCAGGGTCGGCTATTGGCAGGCTGAAGGCGCGGCGTTGGGATGCCTCTCTCGATCGTCGAACGGGATGGTCGCATCGCAGTCAGTTCACCCTTCCACCCGGACTTCCCGGCCAGGGCGCGCGGTCTCGGCGGGAGCTGGGATGCCGCGCGGCGCGTGTGGGTCTTCGATGCAAAGGACCGCGACCGGGTCAAGTCGTTATGCCGCGAGATCTACGGCACCGATGTCGGCGACGGGGCCGTGGCGTTCCCGAGCCCCGCCGTCCGGCAGGGCCGGAATGAGTTCGCCGAAGCGGGCGGCGCCCGTCCGCATTATTACGGCCACCGCCAGAGGCTGCGCGAGCGGATGATGGCCGCCGGCCCCGAAGCGCTTCCCGACTATGAGTTGCTCGAAATGCTGCTGTTCGCCGCCTACCAGCGCGGCGACGTGAAGCCGTTGGCCAAGGCGGTGCTGGCGAACCTCGGTGGCTTTGGCAAAGTGCTCAGCGCCGACCCCGACGCGCTGGCCGAAGCGGGCCTCAATCTCGCGGGCGTCGCTGCGGTCAAGGCGGTGCGCGAGGCGGCGTTGCGGTTGATGCGTACCGAATTGGAGGAGCAGCCGGTCGTCAACTCCTGGGACAAGCTGATCGACTATTGCAACGCGCAGGTCGCGCACAACAAGATCGAGGAGTTTCACGTCCTGTTCCTCGACCGCAAAAACGTCCTGATCAAGCACGAGCGCCAGCAGCGCGGCACGATCGACCACACGCCGGTCTACCCGCGCGAGGTCGCCAAGCGCGCGCTCGAACTCGGCGCCTCGGCGCTGATCCTGGTGCACAACCACCCCTCGGGCGACCCGACCCCGTCGAAAGCCGACATCGCCGTCACCCAGGACATCAAGAAAGCCGCGGCCGCGCTCGGCGTGGTGCTGCACGACCACGTCATCATCGCCCGCAACCATCACGTCAGCTTCCGCGACCTCGGGCTGATCTAGGTGCTACCCGAGCAGGACTTCTTCGTCGAGCAGTGAGCAACCTCACACTCGAAGAGGCGAGTTTCGGGCAAAGCTATCCGCGGAGGTGAGAACATGAAAACCACCGGCTACTACCAAGGCACGGCTGACGCGATGGGCGTGGCGCTCTATCTCTACCCGGACGGTTCGGTGACAAACCTGCGCAAGGTCGATGTCGAGCCCACCGCGACGATCGAGCCTCACGAGCATTGGAAACCCGCCGACGATCATGGCCTCGGTGAGCAGATAAGACGATCGTAGGACCGGCGTCGCGGCGGTGTCCGGTCGCGCCGCCTCAGCGCGCTCCATGGCATCCCGACGCTGCGACTGGAGTTTTACCGGCGCTCCCAAGGTGGGAACAATTCTTCAGGGTCGTTGACCCATACGTACCCAATGCCGTGTTGATCGGCGCAGTCCACGACAAAACGAAACTCCATCGCCACTGAGGTGCCCGGTTTGCTTTGGTCAATGGTTTTTTCGCCGTGGGCAAAGCGCCAGCTTCCCACAACGACATCGGGATCGTCCGGGCTGCGGAGGACTTTGAATTCGATGTACTGGGCCCCGTAGGCTTCTTCCTTTCCTTCGATCACCGCAACCACAGCCGCCTCCTACTAGCGAACCGGTCAATCATCCGCGCCTTCATGATCGCCGCCGGTTCTCTCGGCAATAGCCGTGCTCGATTGCCTGATCAACCCTGATGGATGGCGCGGAGGAGGTTCTCAGGTTTGATCGGCGTTGCGTTGACTTCGACGCCGAAGGGAGCGAGGGCGTCGCAGACGGCGTTGGCGATTGCTGCGGGCGGGGCGACCGCACCACCTTCGCCGACCCCCTTGACACCAAGCGGGTTGAGCGGCGACGGCGAGTGCTGGTGAACGATCGTCATCGCGGGGATGTCGGCGGCGGTCGGCAACGCGTAGTCCATCAGCGAGCCCGACAGCAATTGGCCGTTCGCGTCGTAGGCGATCGCTTCGCAGAGAATGCCGCCGAGCCCTTGCGCGGCCCCGCCCATGATCTGGCCTTCGACCAGCATCGGGTTGACGACGACGCCGCAATCATGGGCCACCGCATAATTGTCGATGGCGACCCGGCCAGTGTCGCCATCGACCTCGACGATCGCGACATGCACGGCATAGCTCCAAGTGACGGTTTCCGGCTGCCAGTAGCAGATTTCTTCGAGGCCGGCCTCTACCCCCGGCGGGCGGGTAATCTCCCAGCCGGGGCGGGCCGCCTGCGCCACCGTGGCGAGGCTGATTTGCGCGCCGGGCACACCGACGACGCCGACCCCGCCGCCATCGGAACCGGCGCGCAACTCGAGATCGGCGGGGGCGCATTCGAGGAGATGCGCCGCGATCGAGAAAACCTTGTTGCGCAGGTGGCCGCTCGCGACATGCATCGCTGCCGAGGCGGTGACGGTGCTGCGGCTCGCCATCGTGCCAAACCCGATCGCAATCGCCGCGGTGTCGGCAAAGGTCAGGACCACGTCTTCGGGCGCGACCTTCCACAGGTCGGCCATGATTTGGGAAAAGATTGTCTCCATCCCTTGGCCCTGCGGGGCGGCGCCGCACGAGACGTAGATCTTCCCGGACGGGTCGACGCGGACAAAGGCGCTCTCGAACGGCCCGACCCCCGTCCCCTCGATGTAAGACCCGATGCCAAGGCCGAGATACCGGCCGTCGCGTTGCGCCCGTTGTTGGCGCCGGCGGAATGCTTCAACGCCGCCGACCGCGTCGAGCGCCTTTTCGAGGGCGCCCGGATAATCGCCGCTGTCGTAGACGATCGGCTCGCCGTCGCGATAGGGGATGCCGACCCGATACGGCATCTCCTCGGCGCGGATCATGTTGCGGCGGCGCACCTCGGCCGGCTCTAGGCGCAGGGTCCGCGCCACCAGGTCGATAGTGCGCTCCATCGCGAAGGCGGCTTCCGGGCGCCCGGCGCCGCGATAGGGGGCGTTCGGCACCTTGTTAGTGACGACGATCTTCCCCGACGCCGCCAAATTCTCGATTCTGTAGGGGCCGGTCAGGTGAACGGCGGTGTTGTAGGCGACACCCGAGCCGATCGGGTTCCAGGCGCCGCAATCGACGATGTAGTCGTCGCGCAAGCCGAGAATGCGGCCGTCGTCGTCGAACGCGATCTCGACATCGTGCAATTGGTCGCGCGAGTGGGTAGCGCTCATCAGGTGCTCGCGCCGTTCTTCGATCCAGCGCACCGGGCGGCCGAGCCGGCGCGCGAGAAAGGTGATCAGCAGGTCCTCGGGGTAGACGTGACCCTTACCGCCAAAGCCCCCACCGACATCGAGCGCGATACAGCGCACCCGCGCTTCGGGCAGGCCGAGCAGTGCCGCGGCCTCGCGCCGCACCCAGTGAACCACCTGGGTCGAGGACCAGATTGTCGCCGAGTTGGCACGCGGATCATAGGCGGCGACGACCCCACGGCACTCCATCGGCACCGCAGCGTAGCGATGATGGTAGAAGCGGCGCTGCAGCCGATGCGGTGCTGAGGCAAACACCGCCTCGACATCGCCGCGGTGGACCGAAAAGGCGCCGATCAGGTTGGTGTCGTAGCGGTCATGGACGATCGGACTATCGGCCAGCAGCGCGGCTTCGGGATCGATCACCGCCGGCAATTCCTCGAGGTCGCAGCCGACCTGTTCGGCGGCGTCCTCGGCCTGGTCGCGGGTTTCGGCGACGACGATGGCGACCGCCTCGCCGACATGGCGGACTTTGTCGTGCGCCAGCAGCGGCTCCTGCGGGTTGAGGAATTTGTGTTGGATGACCGTCGCCCATTTGCTCGGCATCGCGATCTGGCCTTCGGGCACCGGCGGCAGCAATTGCAGCAGATCGGCGCCGTTGAGGGCGCAGGCGACACCCGGCATCGCTGCGGCGCGCGCCAGATCGACCGCGCGGATGCGGGCGTGTGCGACCTGACTGCGCACCACGACCGCGTGCAGCATGCGCGGCACGACGAGGTCGGCGACGAACTGCCCCTGGCCGGTCAGCAGCCGGCGGTCCTCACGGCGCAACAGCGAGCGGCCGACATAAGGGGCTGCGATGTCGTTCATGGTTCTGGTCCGCGCAATCGCCGTGCCGCAAGTGTGGGCGAAGCGACCGCCGGGGTCCAGCGAGCTCGCGGGCTAGAACCGGGTAGTGGGCGGGGATTGGAGATCGGTGCGGCGGACGAGTTCGTAGAGCGCGACCGCGGCGGCGTTGGAGACGTTGAGGGTCGGCTGGGTCGCCGAGGTCGGCAGCCGGGCGAGATGATCGCAATGTTCGCGCACCAGGCGGCGAATGCCGCTGCCCTCGGAACCGAGGACGAGAACGATGCGCGCTCCAAGATCGAGAGCGGCGAGCGGCCCTGCGGCGGTTTCGTCGAGACCGCACACCCAGAACCCGGCCTCTTTTAGACGGGTTAGGGCGCGGGCGATGTTGACGACGCGGACCAGCGGTACGCGGTCGACCGCTCCTGAGGCGGCCTTGGCGAGCGCCCCGGTAACCGGCGGTGCGCCGTGCGCGGCGATCAATACGCCGCGGGCGCCAAAGGCCGCGGCCGAGCGCAGCACTGCGCCGACATTCTGCGGGTCGCCGACCTGGTCAAGGACGACGACGACGCATCGCCCGGCGGCGGTCGCCAGCTCGCGCAGCAAATCGTCGAGATCGGATTGGGCCAGCGGCTCGACTTCGAGGGCAAGCCCCTGATGTACCGCCCCCGACGGCAGGAGGGCGGCAAACCCGTCGCGATCGCGTACCTCCAGCGCCGCACCGTCGGCGCCGCGGCGTTCGGCGACGGCCCCGCCGAGCAGCTGCTGGGCCTCGGCCTCCTGGCCGGCGAGCACGGCCAGCCGCCGCCAGCGGCGCTCGGGATTGGCCAGCGCCGCGGCGACCGCGTGCCGGCCGTAGATCCAGCGCTCGCCGCCGCGCGGCAGGCGAGCGGGTGTCGGGTGAGGGGGAAGACGGCGCGATGGGTTGTTGTCCTGGCGCGGTGGTCGGGGCGGGTGCATCTATAGGCCTCTGCAGTCGCGTGATCTGAACGGCACGCTGCTGCCGACCGCGCGCTGCGCGTAAGCTGGAAAGACAAAGCCCGATTGACAAGACCGGGCGAAGACCTTAACAACCGGGGTTTGCGTTGCGCCGGGCGGCGTGCGATCTCGGAGGGGTTGCCGAGTGGTTAAAGGCAGCAGACTGTAAATCTGCCGACGTACGTCTTCGTTGGTTCGAATCCAACCCCCTCCACCATCGCATCGGGTTTGTGCGGCGCGTGTCGGGAGGCCGGGCGGGGCGGGCGAGAACGCGCAGCGGCAAAGGGGCGGGTCGGCGGCCGAGAGCGGAGCGCGGGTGTAGCTCAATGGTAGAGCACCAGCCTTCCAAGCTGGCTACGTGGGTTCGATTCCCATCACCCGCTCCAACCGATGCGCGGGTGCCGGTGCGCGGGTGTTTGTGATCTCTAGTTGACGGAAAGCCGCAAGCGATGTCGAAGGCGAAGTTTCAGCGGACGAAGCCGCACTGCAACATCGGGACGATTGGTCACATTGACCATGGCAAGACGACGTTGACGGCGGCGATCACCAAGGTGTTGGCGGCTTCGGGGGGCGCGACGTTTGTGCCGTTTGACCAGATTGACAAGGCGCCGGAGGAGCGCGCGCGGGGGATCACGATCGCGACCGCCCATGTCGAATACGAGACCGCGAACCGGCATTACGCGCATGTCGACTGCCCGGGGCATGCCGACTACATCAAGAACATGATCACCGGGGCGGCGCAGATGGACGGGGCGATCCTGGTGGTGTCGGCGGCGGACGGTCCGATGCCGCAGACCCGCGAGCACATCCTGTTGGCGCGCCAGGTCGGGGTTCCGGCGTTGGTGGTGTACATGAACAAGGTCGACATGGTCGACGACCCGGAGCTGTTGGACCTGGTTGAACTGGAGATGCGCGAATTGCTGTCGAGCTACCAGTTTCCGGGGGACGACATCCCGGTGGTGCGGGGCTCGGCATTGGCGGCGCTGGAGGGTCGCGACCCGGAGCAGGGGAACGCCTCGATCCTGGAGTTGATGGCGGCGGTGGACGGCTACATCCCGCAGCCGGAGCGGGCCAAGGACCGGCCGTTTTTGATGCCGATCGAGGATGTGTTCACGATTTCGGGTCGGGGCACGGTGGTGACCGGGCGGGTCGAGCGCGGCATCGTCAAGGTCGGCGACGAGGTCGAGATCGTCGGGCTGCGGCCGACTGCCAAGACGGTGGTGACCGGGGTCGAGATGTTTCGCAAGCTCTTGGACCAGGGCGAGGCGGGGGACAACATCGGGGCGTTGCTGCGCGGCACCAAGCGCGAGGAGGTCGAGCGCGGCCAGGTGCTGGCGGCGCCGGGCTCGATCACCCCGCACACCCATTTTCAGTGCGAGGCCTACATCCTGACCAAGGAGGAAGGCGGCCGGCACACCCCCTTCTTCGCCAACTACCGGCCGCAATTCTATTTTCGCACCACCGATGTGACCGGGACGGTGCGGCTGCCGGAAGGCACCGAGATGGTGATGCCGGGCGACAACATCTCGATGGAGATCGAGCTGATCGCCCCGATCGCGATGGACGAGGGCTTGCGCTTTGCGATCCGCGAAGGCGGCCGCACCGTCGGCGCCGGCGTCGTCGCCAAAATCATCAAATAAACCCAGCAAAGCGGCGGTGACAAAGACTCTCCGCGTAAGGATATCTTCAAAGAGCGTTGCGATTAGTTGAAATGACGGAAGTAATTTTTTGTACGTCCAATCGGCGGTACGCGCTGGATATGGTCGTTGCCGACTCGACTGGGTTTTCCAAGCGAGTTCTCTCCGCCTTCAATGACATACAAGCAGAGGCGAAAGCTGCTGCGGAGGCACAGTTCAACGCGTTGGTAAACGAACCGTCCGGATACGACAGCTGGGACTTCGATTACAAGGAGCACGAAGAGCGAGCATACGAAGCCGCTCAGGAACACGGTGAGTATGTCTACTCGGATAGGAGTGTAGCTCAATTGGTAGAGCACCGGTCTCCAAAACCGGGGGTTGGGGGTTCGAGCCCCTCCACTCCTGCCAGCCCGGCCAAAGCACGGCGCCGGCTGGAATGCGGCCGGAGGAGCGCCATATCAGTGGCGGTGTACACATATCGGTGGCGGTGTATGATCGTGAGCGCGCATAGCGTGTGACCATGGCACGGACCAGCCCAGTCAAATTTGTCGAGGAGGTGCGCCAGGAGGTTTCGCGCGTCACCTGGCCGACGCGGAAGGAAACCGTCACCACCACGGCGATGGTCTTTGTCATGGTGTTCATCGCCGCCGGGTTTTTTTTCCTGGTCGATCAGGTTTGTTCGGCCGGCGTGCGTCTGATCTTCGGACTGGGGAGCTGACGGGCAAGAGCGATGACGAGCCGCTGGTATGTCATTCATGTCTATTCGGGCTTCGAGAAGAAGGTTGCCGCCTCGATCCGCGAGCAGGCCGAGCAGAAGGGCCTGTTCGACAGGTTCGAGCAGATCCTTGTGCCGACTGAAGAGGTGGTCGAGATCAAGCGCGGCGCCAAAGTCAGTTCAGAGCGCAAGTTCTTTCCGGGCTATGTCCTGATCAAGATGGATCTCAGCGACGAAACCTGGCATCTGGTCAAGAACACCGCCAAGGTCACGGGCTTTCTCGGCGGCCGCGGACGGCCGTCGCCGATCAGCGACCATGAGGCGGCTCGCATCATGCATCAGGTCCAGGAGGGGATCGAGCGGCCGAAGCCGTCGATTACGTTCGAGGTGGGCGAGCAGGTTCGGGTCTGCGACGGGCCGTTCACCTCGTTCAACGGCCTCGTCGAGGAGGTCGACGAGGAGAAGGCGCGGGTCAAGGTGGCAGTGTCGATCTTTGGCCGTGCGACCCCGGTCGATCTCGAATATTCGCAAGTCGAAAAGGTCTGAGAGCGTCGGGTGATGGGTCGTCAGCACTTGTCGTCGTCCCCGCGACAGCGCGGATCCCGAGCGCGGCGGTGGCTTGAACGGGTCGCGAGCGGCGGAACTGCCGCCTGTCGCTTGCCGCTGGCGCGTGAATGACGGCAATCGGCCGGTAATAACGGAAGAACAGCAATGGCGAAAAAAATCGTCGGCATCATCAAGTTGCAGGTCCCGGCCGGCAAGGCCAACCCGTCGCCGCCGATCGGGCCGGCCCTTGGCCAGCGCGGGCTCAATATCATGGAATTCTGCAAAGCGTTCAACGCCGCGACGCAGAGCCTCGAGCCCGGGATGCCGATCCCGGTGGTGATCACGGCGTTTGGCGACCGCTCGTTCACCTTTGTGACCAAGAGCCCGCCCAACAGCTATTTTCTGAAGAAGGCTGCGGGGATCGAGAAGGGCTCGCAGACGACAGGCAAGGGCGCCACCGTCGGGCGGGTCACAATGGCCCAGATCCGCGAGATCGCGGAAAAGAAGATGCCGGACCTCAATGCCAAGGATGTCGAGGGCGCCTGCCGGATGCTGGTTGGCTCGGCCCGCTCGATGGGGCTTGAAGTGGTGGAGTGAAAGACAATGGCGAAGATCGGTAAGCGGTTGAAAAAGGCCTATGAGGGGGTCGACCCGACAAAGGCTCATCATCTCGGCGAGGCGGTTCAACTGATCAAGTCGCGGGCCTTGGCTAAGTTCGACGAAACCGTCGAGGTCGCGATGAACCTGAATCTCGACCCGCGCAAGCAGGATCAGAATTTGCGTGGGACGGTGATGCTGCCGCACGGCACCGGCAAAACGGTGCGGGTTGCGGTCTTCGCCCGTGGCGACAAGGCCAAGGAGGCCGAGACCGCCGGGGCCGACGTGGTCGGCGCCGAGGATCTCGCGGAAAAGGTTCAGGCCGGCGAGATCAATTTCGATCGCGCCATCGCGACCCCGGATCTGATGGCGCTGGTCGGACGGCTCGGCAAGATTCTCGGCCCGCGCGGGCTGATGCCCAATCCGCGGCTCGGTACGGTGACGCAAAATGTCGGCGAGGCGGTGCGCGCCGCCAAAGGCGGCCAAGTTGAATTCCGTGCCGAAAAGGCGGGGCTGGTGCATGCCGGGGTCGGCAAAGCGAGCTTTACCGACGAGGCGCTGGCGGATAATGTGCGCGCCTTTGTCGGCGCCATCACCCGCAACAAGCCGAGCGGCGTCAAGGGCACCTACATCAAGAAGGTGAGCCTCAGCTCGACGATGGGACCGGGCGTCAAGCTCGAACTGGCGGATCTTGCGGAGGAAGCCAGGCCATAGGCGGTGTCGCTGTACCGCGGTGCAGGCCGGCAGGGTGACAGCCGGTGCTGTCACTCGCGGCGAAGGAATGTGAGAAGCAGGTTCGGAGAACGGCGTGGAGCGAGGACAAAAACAGAAATTGGTCGAGACGCTGCAGCACGATCTCGTCGACACCGCCTGCGTCGTCGTGACCCATCAGTCGGGAATGACCGTCGCCGAGGCGACGCAACTTCGGCGTCAGATGGGCGCCGCCGGGGCGCGCTTTAGAGTGACCAAAAACCGACTGGCCAAACGCGCGCTCGACGGCACGCCGTTCGCGGGGCTGTCGCCACTGTTTACCGGGCCAACCGCGATTGCGTTTTCGCGCGACCCGGTCGCGGCGGCAAAGGTTGCGGTCGAATATGCCAACCGCAACGACAAACTGACGATTGTCGGCGGCGGGCTCGTCGATCAGGTCATGGACGCGGCCGGGGTCAAGGAACTGGCCAGTCTGCCGTCGCTCGACGAGTTGCGCGCCAAGCTGGTCGGGCTGCTGGCGGCGCCGGCAACGGGTCTTGCGCGCGTGTTGCAGGCACCCGGCGCCCAGCTTGCCCGGGTGCTGGCGGCCCATGTGGAAGCCGAAGGTGAGGCGGAATAGCCAGATCGCTGTCGCGACGGGTAATCAAATTTAGTCTTGGAACCAGGAGCTAGAGAATGCCGGATTTGGCGAGATTGGTCGACGATCTGTCGGCCTTGAGTGTAATCGATGCGTCCAAGCTGACCAAAATGCTGGAAGAGGCATGGGGCGTTTCCGCGGCAGCTCCGGTCGCGGTGGCGGCGGTCGCTGCGGCGCCGGCAGCAGAAGCCGCTGTCGAGCAAACCGAGTTCGATGTCATCCTGGCTGCGATCGGAGAGAAAAAGATTAATGTGATCAAAGAGGTGCGGGCTCTTACCAGCCTCGGTCTGAAGGAAGCAAAGGATCTCGTCGAGGCGGCCCCGAGGCCGATCAAGGAGGGAGTTAATAAGGAAGAGGCGGAAAAAGTCAAAAAGCAGCTTGAAGATGCGGGTGCGACTGTCGAGATAAAGTAGGTCTGCCACGAACTTTATCCGAACGGCGGCTGGCGTCCGAAAACCCGGCCGCCCCGATCGAGAACCGAGACCTGCGAACCGGGGCGCGATTAGTCGCGCACGCCGGGTTTTGCCGTCCGAGTGGTAGGAAACGTTCGACGTGAAACCGCTTAGCCGGATGGCCGGCTCGGCGACAGTCCGAGGGTGGGTGATTGGTTGACCGATGTGCGTGCCGGTGCTGCGCCACTGGTCCACAGAGCGGCTCACCGCCCGCGAAACCGAGATCGGGTCTGCTTTAGCGGCCCACAGTGAGGAGCACGATGGCTATATCCTTTACGGGCAAGAAGCGCATCCGCAAGAGCTTCGGACGCGTCCCCGAGGTCGCGCCGATGCCGAACCTGATCGAGGTCCAGAAGAGTTCGTACGACCATTTTTTGCAGATGGACGCGGCGCCCGAACAGCGGGCCAGTGTCGGCTTGCAGGAAGTCCTGAAATCGGTGTTTCCGATCCGCGATTTTTCGGAGCGCGCCCAGCTCGAATTCGTGCGCTACGAACTTGAAACGCCGAAATACGACGTTGATGAATGCCAGCAGCGCGGGATCACCTTTGCCGCGCCGTTGAAAGTGACGCTCCGCCTCGTCGTCTGGGACGTCGACGAGGAGACCGGTTCGCGGTCGATCCGCGACATCAAGGAGCAAGACGTCTACATGGGCGACATGCCGCTGATGACGAAGAACGGCACCTTTATCATCAACGGTACCGAGCGGGTCATCGTCTCGCAGATGCACCGCAGCCCCGGCGTGTTCTTTGACCACGACAAGGGCAAGACGCATTCCTCGGGCAAATATCTGTTCGCAGCGCGGGTCATTCCCTATCGCGGCTCGTGGCTGGATTTCGAGTTCGACGCCAAGGACCATGTCTACGTGCGCATCGACCGGCGCCGGAAGTTGCCGGCGACGACCTTGCTGATGGCGCTGGACGACGACGCCACCCTGGAGCTGCGGGCGCAACGCCAGAGCGAAAACAAGCCGGTGCAGCCGGGCGAAGCCATCGGCATGTCGAAGGAAGAGATCCTGTCCTGGTTCTATCGGACGATCGGCTTCCGCCATGGCCCGCAAGGCTGGATGGCCCCGTTTGACCCCGATCACTTCAAGGGCAAGCTGACCAACGAGCTGCGCGACGCGCGCACCGGCGAGGTGATGCTTCCGGTGGGCGAGCGGATGACGCCGCGCACCGCGCGCCGGCTGCGCGAGGCCGGGCTCGAGGACATCCTGGTGCGCGACGAGGAGTTGATCGGCCGCTATTTCGCCTCCGACCTGATCAACGAGGATACCGGCGAAGTTTATTTCGAGGCCGGCGACGAGATCACCGCAACGACGTTGGCCCAGCTGGTCGAGACCGGTGTCGAGAAGCTGCCGGTGCTCGATATCGACCACATTACGGTCGGCCCGTACATTCGAAGCACGCTCGCGATCGACAAGAACGCGACGCGCGAGGACGCGCTGATCGACATTTACCGGGTCATGCGTCCGGGCGAGCCGCCGACTCTGGAGACCGCGGAGGCGCTGTTCAACAGTCTGTTCTTCGACTCGGAGCGCTATGACCTGTCGGCGGTCGGCCGGGTCAAGATGAACTCGCGCCTCGGGCTCGAAACCGATGACAGCGTGCGCACGTTGCGCAAGGCCGATATTCTGGCGATCCTCAAAGTCCTGGTCGAATTGAAGGACGGCCGCGGCGAGATCGACGACATCGACCATCTTGGCAACCGGCGTGTCCGCTCGGTCGGCGAGCTGATGGAGAACCAGTACCGCATCGGTCTGTTGCGCATGGAACGGGCGATACGCGAGCGCATGAGCTCGGTCGAGATCGACACCGTGATGCCGCACGATCTGATCAACGCCAAGCCGGCTGCTGCCGCAGTGCGTGAGTTCTTCGGCTCGTCCCAGCTCTCGCAATTCATGGACCAGACCAACCCGCTGTCGGAGATTACCCATAAGCGGCGGCTGTCGGCGCTGGGTCCGGGCGGTCTGACGCGCGAACGCGCCGGCTTTGAGGTGCGCGACGTGCACCCGACCCATTACGGCCGGATCTGCCCGATCGAGACGCCGGAAGGCCCGAACATCGGTCTGATCAACAGCCTGGCGACCTATGCCCGGGTCAATCAATACGGCTTTATCGAGAGCCCGTACCGCCGGGTCGCGGATGGCCGCGTCACCGACGAGGTGGTCTACCTCTCGGCGATGGACGAAGGACGGTATGCGATCGCCCAAGCCAATGTCGAGACTGACGCCGAAGGCCGGGTCGTCGCCGATCTGACGAATTGCCGCAAAGGCGGCGATTTCGTCATGACGCGACCGCAGGAGATCGACCTCATCGACGTGTCGCCGAAACAGCTCGTTTCGGTGGCCGCGGCGCTGATCCCGTTTCTCGAAAACGACGACGCCAACCGGGCGCTGATGGGTTCCAACATGCAGCGCCAGGCGGTACCGCTGATCCGCGCCGAAGCGCCGCTCGTCGGCACCGGAATGGAGGAGACCGTCGCGCGCGAACTCGGGGGTCACCATCATCGCCCGGCGCTCGGGTGCGGTCGACCAGGTCGATGCGACCCGCGTGGTCGTCCGCGCGACCGCCGAGACCTCGTCCGCCGCCTCGGGGGTTGACATCTACAATTTGTTGAAGTTCCAGCGCTCGAACCAGAACACCTGCATCACTCAGCGGCCGTTGGTCAAAGTCGGCGACCAGGTCAACGCCGGCGACATCATCGCCGACGGCCCGTCGACCCAGCTCGGCGAGCTGGCGCTCGGACGCAACGTCTTGTGCGCGTTCATGCCGTGGAACGGCTACAATTTCGAGGACTCGATCCTGATTTCCGAACGGATCGTGTCCGACGATGTGTTCACCTCGATCCATATCGAAGAATTCGAGGTGATGGCGCGCGACACCAAACTTGGTCAGGAGGAGATCACCCGCGACATTCCCAATGTCGGCGAGGAAGCATTGAAAAACCTCGACGAGGCGGGCATCGTTTACATCGGCGCCGAGGTCAAACCCGGTGACATTCTGGTCGGCAAGGTGACGCCCAAGGGCGAGTCGCCGATGACGCCCGAAGAAAAACTGCTGCGCGCGATCTTTGGCGAGAAGGCGTCCGATGTGCGCGACACCTCGCTGCGGCTGCCGCCGGGGGTTTCCGGCACGGTCGTCGAGGTGCGCGTGTTCTCGCGCCGCGGTGTGGACAAGGACGAGCGCGCCCTGGCGATCGAGCGCGCTGAGATCGAGCGGTTGGCCAAGGACCGCGACGACGAGCGCGCCATCCTGGAACGGAGCTTTGCCGCCCGGCTCAGGGAATTGCTGCTGGGTCAGACCGCGGTCGGCGGGCCGCGCGGGATGAGGTCGGGCACCGATATTACCGATGAGGTGCTGGCGGAATATGCGCCGGCGCTGTGGAAGCAGATATCGCTGCGCGACGACGCCCGCATGGCCGATGTCGAAGCCCTGAAAAAGCAGATGGACGACGCGATTGCCGAGCTGACCGCGCGCTTCGAGAACAAGGTCGAAAAGCTGCAGCGCGGCGACGAGTTGCCGCCCGGCGTCATGAAAATGGTCAAGGTCTTTGTCGCCGTAAAACGCAAGCTGCAGCCCGGTGACAAAATGGCCGGCCGGCATGGCAATAAGGGCGTGATCTCGCGGATCGTGCCGTGCGAGGACATGCCGTATCTGGAAGACGGCACGCCGATCGACATCGTGCTGAACCCGTTGGGTGTGCCGAGCCGGATGAATGTCGGGCAGATCCTCGAAACCCATCTCGGCTGGGCCTCGGCGGGGCTCGGACGGCAGATCGGCGAGGTTCTGGCCCAAGTCCGGCGCGGCTTCAGCGATAGCGACCTGCGTCGGGTCCTCGGAGAGCTCTATCAGGGGCCGGAAGGTGCCGAGATCGCCCGGCTTGCGCCCGGCGAGCTGGTCGAGCTCGCCGGCAATCTCGAACACGGCGTACCCATGGCGAGCCCGGTGTTCGATGGTGCCAGCGAAGCCGACATCGTGGCGATGCTGGAACGAGCGGGGCTGGCCTCGTCGGGTCAGGTGACCTTGGTCGACGGCCGCACCGGCGAGCCGTTCGACCGCAAGGTGACGGTCGGCTACATCTACATGATGAAGCTGCATCACTTGGTTGACGACAAGATCCATGCCCGCTCGATTGGGCCGTACAGCCTCGTCACCCAGCAGCCGCTCGGCGGCAAGGCCCAGTTCGGTGGCCAGCGTTTTGGCGAGATGGAGGTGTGGGCGCTGGAGGCCTATGGCTCGGCATACACTTTGCAGGAGATGCTAACCGTCAAGTCGGACGACGTTTCGGGCCGCACCAAGGTCTATGAGGCGATCGTCCGGGGCGACGACAACTTTGAGGCCGGCATCCCTGAATCCTTCAATGTGCTGGTCAAGGAACTGCGGTCGCTCGGTCTCAACGTGGAGCTCGAGCAGCGCGACTACTGAGCAACGCGTCACGAACAACAGCGAGACGGCCGCCTGGCGTGCCGTCCCGATCACAGAGTTTCTAAGAGGGGTCGTTCATGAACGAGTTGATGAACATCTTCGGGCAGGTCACCGGGACGCAGAGCTTTGATCAGATCCGCATCTCGATCGCCAGCCCGGAGCGCATCCGCTCTTGGTCCTATGGTGAGATCAAAAAGCCCGAGACGATCAATTACCGGACCTTTAAGCCTGAGCGCGACGGCTTGTTCTGCGCGCGCATCTTCGGGCCGATCAAAGATTACGAGTGCTTGTGCGGCAAGTACAAGCGGATGAAGTATCGCGGCATCATCTGCGAGAAGTGCGGGGTCGAGGTGACCCTGTCAAAAGTACGGCGTGACCGCATGGGCCATATCGAGCTGGCCTCGCCGGTGGCGCATATCTGGTTTTTGAAGTCGCTGCCGAGCCGTATCGGCCTACTGCTCGACATGACGTTGAAGGACCTCGAACGCGTCCTTTATTTCGAGAACTACGTCGTCATCGAGCCCGGCCTGACGCCGCTCAAGCAGCGCCAGCTGCTGAGCGAAGAAGAATTTCTCCAGGCTCAAGACGACTATGGGGAGGACCAGTTCACGGCCTCGATCGGGGCCGAGGCGTTGCGCACGATGCTGTCGGCGATCGATCTCGGCGAAGAGCGCGACCAGCTTCGCGTCGATGTGCGCGAAACCAGTTCGGAGGCGCGGCGTAAAAAGCTCGTCAAGCGGCTCAAGCTGATCGAAGCCTTTATCGAATCGAAAAGCCGGCCGGAATGGATGATCCTTGAAGTCGTCCCGGTCATCCCGCCCGAGCTGCGCCCGCTGGTGCCACTCGACGGCGGCCGCTTTGCGACCTCGGATCTCAATGATCTGTACCGGCGCGTGATCAACCGCAACAACCGGCTCAAGCGCCTGATTGAGCTGCGCGCCCCCGACATCATCGTGCGCAACGAAAAGCGCATGCTGCAGGAGGCGGTCGACGCGCTGTTCGACAACGGCCGGCGCGGCCGCATCATCACCGGCGCCAACAAGCGACCGCTGAAGTCGCTCAGCGACATGTTGAAGGGCAAGCAGGGCCGCTTCCGCCAGAACCTGCTGGGCAAGCGGGTCGATTATTCCGGCCGCTCGGTCATCGTCGTCGGACCGGAACTGAAGCTGCACCAGTGCGGGCTGCCAAAAAAAATGGCGCTCGAATTGTTCAAGCCGTTCATCTACTCGAAACTCGAACTCTATGGTCTCGCCAGCACGATCAAAGCGGCCAAACGCATGGTCGAGAAGGAGCGTCCTGAGGTCTGGGACATCCTCGAGGAGGTGATCCGCGAGCATCCGGTGTTGCTGAACCGGGCGCCGACCCTGCACCGCCTCGGTATCCAAGCTTTCGAGCCGGTGCTGATCGAGGGCAAGGCGATCCAGCTTCATCCGCTCGTCTGCACCGCCTTCAACGCCGATTTCGACGGCGACCAGATGGCGGTGCACGTGCCGCTGTCGCTCGAGGCGCAGCTCGAAGCGCGCGTCTTGATGATGTCGACCAACAACATACTCAGCCCCGCCAACGGCAAGCCGATCATCGTGCCGTCGCAGGACATCGTGCTCGGTCTTTACCACATCACGATGGAGCGCCCCGGCGAGAAGGGTGAAGGCATGGTCTTCTCCAGCATCGGCGAGATCGAGCAGGCGCTCGAATCAAAGTCGGTGTCGCTGCATGCCCATGTCCAGGCGCGCTACCACACGGTCGACGCCGAGTGCCAGCCGATTGTGCGGCGGGTCGAAACCACGCCCGGCCGCATGCTGCTGTCGGAGATCCTTCCGCGCAACCCGGCGATCAGCTTCGATCTGATCAACACCCTGCTGACGAAGAAGGAAATCAGCAACGTCATCGATCAGGTCTATCGCCACGCGGGTCAGAAGGAGACGGTGATCTTCTGCGACCGGCTGATGACGCTTGGCTTCACGCAGGCGTGCCGGGCTGGCATCTCGTTTGGCAAGGACGATCTGATCATCCCCGACGCGAAACGGGTTCTCGTCGCCGAGGCGCAAGATCAGGTCAAGCAGTACGAGCAGCAATACCAGGACGGCCTGATCACCCAGGGCGAAAAGTACAACAAGGTCGTCGACGTGTGGTCGCGTTGCACCGACAAGGTTGCCGAAGAGATGATGAAGATGATCCGCTCGGCCCCGGCGGGCGAGCCGATCAACCCCGTGTGGATGATGTCGGACTCGGGCGCTCGCGGCTCGGCAGCGCAGATCAAGCAGCTCGCCGGCATGCGCGGGCTGATGGCCAAACCTTCGGGCGAGATCATCGAGACCCCGATCATCTCGAACTTCAAGGAGGGGCTGACCGTGCTCGAATACTTCAATTCGACGCACGGCGCGCGCAAGGGCCTTGCCGACACCGCGTTGAAGACGGCGAATTCCGGGTATCTGACGCGTCGTCTCGTCGATGTCGCGCAGGATGCGATCATCACCGAAGTGGATTGCGGCACGACCCGCGGGCTGATGACCCGCGCTGTCGTCGATGGCGGCGAGGTCATCGCACCGCTATCCGATCGCATTCTCGGGCGCACCGCGGCCATTGACGTTCTCGACCCGCTAAGCGGCGCGGTCATCCTCGAGGCGGCCGCGCTGATCGACGAGGACGCGGTCGACCAGATCGAGCGCGCCGGCATTGACGCCGTGCAGATCCGTTCGGTGCTGACTTGCGAATCGCGTATCGGGGTGTGCGGCAAGTGCTATGGCCGCGATCTTGCGCGCGGAACGATGGTCAACATGGGTGAGGCGGTTGGGGTCATCGCCGCCCAGTCGATCGGCGAGCCCGGGACACAGCTGACGATGCGCACGTTCCACATCGGTGGTGCCGCGCAGCGCGGGGCCGAACAATCCTCGATCGAAGCCGCCTTCGAGGCGACGGTCGAGGTCAAGAACCGCAACGTCGTGATGAACACGACCGGCGTCCCGGTGGTCATGGGCCGCAATCTCGAAATTGTGCTGCTCGATGAAGCCGGACGCGAGAAGGCGCGCCACCGGCTGCCTTACGGCGCGCGACTGCTCGCCGACGAGGGCGCCCGGGTGCAGCGCGGCGACCGGCTGGCCGAATGGGATCCGTACACGATCCCGATCATCACCGAAAAGGACGGGATCGCCCATTACGTCGACCTGATCGAGGGCCTCTCGATGCGCGAGGTCGTCGACGAGGCGACCGGCATCTCGTCAAAGGTGGTTATCGACTGGAAGCAGCAGCCGCGCGGCAGCGAGTTGCGGCCGCGCATCACGTTGCGCGACGAAGACGGTGAGGTATTGCTGCTCGGCAACGGCCTCGAAGCGCGCTATTTCATGTCGGTCGATGCGATCCTGTCGGTTGAGAACGGTGCGCAGGTCAAAGCTGGTGACGTCTTGGCCCGTATCCCGCGCGAATCCTCCAAGACCCGCGACATCACCGGTGGTCTGCCGCGCGTCGCCGAGCTGTTCGAGGCGCGCAAGCCCAAAGATTTCGCGATCATCAGCGAAAGTGACGGACGGGTCGAATTCGGCAAGGACTACAAGACCAAGCGGCGGATCATCGTGGTTCCGACCGAGGAAGGCGGAGAGCCGGTCGAATATCTGATCCCGAAGGGTAAGCACATCAGCGTGCAGGAAGGCGATTACGTCCAGAAGGGCGATTTGCTGATGGACGGCAACCGCGTCCCGCATGACATCCTGCGGATCTTGGGAGTTGAGGCGCTGGCCAGCTATCTGGTCAACGAAATCCAGGAGGTCTATCGCCTGCAGGGGGTGCGCATCAACGACAAGCACATCGAGGTGATCGTGCGCCAGATGTTGCAGAAGGTGGAGATCGAGGACGCGGGCGAGACCACCCTGCTCGCCGGCGAGCAGGTCGATCGTATCGAGTTCGAATACGAGAACGCCAAGGTCGACCGCGAAGGACTGCGCCCGGCGACCGCTCGCCCTGTGCTCCAGGGCATCACCAAAGCGAGCTTGCAGACGAACTCGTTCATCTCGGCCGCCTCGTTCCAGGAGACGACACGGGTGTTGACCGAAGCCGCGGTCTCCGGCCGGATCGACACACTGACCGGGCTCAAGGAGAATGTGATTGTTGGCCGGTTGATCCCGGCAGGTACCGGCAGTGTGGTGGCGAGGCTGCGTGAAGTCGCAGCCGAGCGCGATCGTGACCTCGCCGCCATTGCGGCAAATGCCGCCAACGAGGAGGCGGCACAGCTGGTCGAGGCCGAACAGAAAACCGCGTAGATTTAGCGGAGGCGGACCGCGTCCGCCTCCTCTATTGCTCGGTATTTTCCGCCAAGGGCCTTGACCCGCAGGGCACCGGGCAATTATATGAGCGCTCTTTATCGGGCTGGCCGTAGGAAGCCACCTAGACGCAGCTCGCCCGGTTGATCTTGGCTCAGCGCCCTTGTGAGAGGGCGCCGTAATTTCAGCGGTAGTGGTGCTCCACCGCCCTGGCGCGACAGGCGCGTCGGGTGGTTAGCGTGCCTGGCGAGGGTGTGTTGCGATGCCGACGATAAACCAGCTGATCCGACATCCGCGACGGCCGCAGGTCGCGCGCGACAAGGTCCCGGCGATGGAGGCTTGCCCGCAAAAACGCGGCGTGTGCACCCGCGTCTACACCACCACCCCGAAAAAGCCGAATTCGGCTTTGCGCAAAGTGGCGCGTGTCCGGCTGACCAACGGCTTTGAGGTCACGAGCTACATCCCGGGCGAAGGCCACAATTTGCAGGAGCATTCGGTTGTGCTGATCCGCGGCGGGCGGGTCAAGGATCTGCCCGGGGTGCGCTATCACATCATCCGCGGTACGCTTGACACCCAGGGCGTCAAGGATCGCCGGCAACGGCGCTCCAAATACGGCGCCAAGCGGCCGAAATAGGAGAAGGTCATGTCGCGACGCCGTGCCGCGGTCAAACGCGAGGTCCTGCCGGACGCCAAATTCGGCGATCCCGTGCTGACCAAGTTCATGAACTGCCTGATGTACGAAGGCAAGAAATCGGTCGCCGAGCACATCGTCTACGGCGCTCTCGACCGCATCTCCAAGCGCGCCGGCCAGGACCCGTTGCGGGTCTTCCATGATGCGCTGACCAATGTGCGCCCGGCGGTCGAGGTGCGTTCGCGCCGGGTCGGCGGCGCCACTTATCAAGTTCCGGTCGAAGTCCGCGTCGACCGAAGCCAGGCGCTGGCGATCCGCTGGCTTATCTCGAGCTCGCGCGGGCGCGGCGAGAACACGATGGAGGAGCGGCTGTCAGGTGAACTGCTCGATGCCGCCAACAACCGCGGCGTCGCGGTCAAGAGACGGGAGGATACGCATCGGATGGCCGACGCGAACAAGGCCTTCTCGCACTATCGCTGGTAGCGAGGGCGCTGACCGGTTGGACCGCAGAGGACGTTCGCCACCCTGCTTTTGATCAGGGCTCCGCTTTCAGGGCGGCGCCCTGGGAGTTCCTGTTTGATGACACGCCAGACCCCCCTCGATCGGTACCGAAATATCGGCATCATGGCCCACATTGATGCCGGCAAGACCACCACGACCGAGCGAATTTTGTACTACACCGGGCGGTCCTACAAGATCGGCGAGGTCCATGAGGGCACCGCCACGATGGACTGGATGGCGCAGGAGCAGGAACGCGGGATCACGATCACGTCGGCCGCTACCACCTGCTTTTGGGAAGACCATCGGATCAACATCATCGACACGCCGGGGCACGTCGATTTCACGATCGAGGTCGAACGCAGCCTGCGTGTGCTCGATGGCGCCGTGGCGGTTTTCGACTCGGTTGCCGGCGTCGAGCCGCAATCCGAGACGGTGTGGCGCCAAGCCGACAAATACGGCGTGCCGCGAATTTGTTTTGTCAACAAAATGGACCGGACCGGGGCCGATTTCCCGCGCTGCGTTGCGATGATCAGCGACCGCCTGGGCGCCGGGCCATTGGTGCTGCAGCTGCCGATCGGGATCGAGAACGATTTTGTCGGCATCGTCGACCTCGTCGGCATGCGAGCGGTCAAATGGCGCGACGAGACGCTCGGCGCCGAGTTCGACGTCGTCGACATCCCGCCGGAAATGATGGAAGAGGCAAAGGCGTTCCGTACCCGGCTGGTCGAAGCCGCGGTCGAGCAGGACGACGCCGCGCTCGAAGCCTATCTCGGCGGCCAGGAGCCGGACGAAGACACGTTGAAGCACTGTGTCCGCAAGGGCACGATCGGTGGTGCCTTTGTGCCGGTGCTGTGCGGCTCCGCATTCAAGAACAAGGGTGTCCAGCCGCTGCTCGACGCGGTCATCGCCTACTTGCCGGCGCCCACCGACGTTGCCGCGATCAAGGGCGTCCGGATGGGCTCGAAGGAGCCGATCGAACGTCATTCCTCGGACGACGAACCCTTTGCCGGGCTCGCCTTTAAGATCATGACCGATCCGTTTGTCGGCTCGCTGACCTTTGTGCGGATCTATTCGGGCGTGGTCACGAGCGGCAGCCAGGTGCTGAACACGGTCAAGAACGGTCGCGAGCGCATCGGGCGAATGCTGCAGATGCACGCCAACCATCGCGAGGACATCAAGGAAGCGCGCGCCGGCGACATTGTCGCCTTGGCCGGGCTCAAAAACACGACGACCGGCGATACCTTGTCCGACCCGTCCGCCGCGGTCGTTTTGGAGCGGATGGAGTTCCCCGAACCAGTCATCGAGATCGCGGTCGAACCCAAAACCAAGGGTGACCAGGAAAAGATGGGCCAGGCTCTGGCGCGGCTCGCCACGGAGGATCCCTCATTCCGGGTCACGGTCGACCACGAGAGCGGGCAGACCGTGATCAAGGGCATGGGCGAACTGCACCTCGAAATCATCGTCGATCGGATGAAGCGGGAATTCAAGGTCGACGCCAACGTCGGCGCGCCGCAGGTTGCCTATCGCGAGACAATCACCCGTCCGGCCGAGATCGACTACACGCACAAAAAGCAGACCGGCGGGGCCGGGCAGTTTGCGCGCATCAAGCTGCGCTTTGAGCCGCTGGGGCCCGGCGAAGGCTTTCGGTTCGAGAATGACGTCGTCGGCGGCACCGTGCCGAAGGAGTATGTGCCGGGCGTGGAAAAGGGGCTTAAGGCCTCGGCCGAAACCGGCGTACTGGCGGGTTTCCCGGTTATCGATCTGAAGGCGACCTTGTTCGACGGCGCCTATCACGATGTCGATTCGAGCGTTCTCGCCTTCGAGATCGCCGCCCGTGCGGCGTTCAAGGAAGGCGTCATGAAAGCGGCGCCGAAACTGCTCGAACCAATCATGCGGGTCGAGGTCGTGACCGCAGACGACTATCTCGGCGACGTCATCGGCGATCTGAACAGCCGACGCGGCCAGGTCACCGGCATGGACAGCCGCGGCAATGCCCGGGTCGTCGATGCGATGGTGCCCCTCGCTAATATGTTCGGCTATGTCAATACCTTGCGGTCGATGAGCCAGGGCCGGGCTCAGTACACGATGCATTTCGATCACTATGAGCAGGTGCCGCAGGCGGTCGCGGATGAAGTCCGCGCCAAGATGGCCTGATCCCCCGGCGCACTACGATTGAGCGGAGAACGAGGCGATGTCGAAGGCGAAGTTTCAGCGGACGAAGCCGCACTGCAACATCGGGACGATTGGTCACATTGACCATGGCAAGACGACGTTGACGGCGGCGATCACCAAGGTGTTGGCGGCTTCGGGGGGCGCGACGTTTGTGCCGTTTGACCAGATTGACAAGGCGCCGGAGGAGCGCGCGCGGGGGATCACGATCGCGACCGCCCATGTCGAATACGAGACCGCGAACCGGCATTACGCGCATGTCGACTGCCCGGGGCATGCCGACTACATCAAGAACATGATCACCGGGGCGGCGCAGATGGACGGGGCGATCCTGGTGGTGTCGGCGGCGGACGGTCCGATGCCGCAGACCCGCGAGCACATCCTGTTGGCGCGCCAGGTCGGGGTTCCGGCGTTGGTGGTGTACATGAACAAGGTCGACATGCGTCGACGACCCGGAGCTGTTGGACCTGGTTGAACTGGAGATGCGCGAATTGCTGTCGAGCTACCAGTTTCCGGGGGACGACATCCCGGTGGTGCGGGGCTCGGCATTGGCGGCGCTGGAGGGTCGCGACCCGGAGCAGGGGAACGCCTCGATCCTGGAGTTGATGGCGGCGGTGGACGGCTACATCCCGCAGCCGGAGCGGGCCAAGGACCGGCCGTTTTTGATGCCGATCGAGGATGTGTTCACGATTTCGGGTCGGGGCACGGTGGTGACCGGGCGGGTCGAGCGCGGCATCGTCAAGGTCGGCGACGAGGTCGAGATCGTCGGGCTGCGGCCGACTGCCAAGACGGTAGTGACCGGGGTCGAGATGTTTCGCAAGCTCTTGGACCAGGGCGAGGCGGGGGACAACATCGGGGCGTTGCTGCGCGGCACCAAGCGCGAGGAGGTCGAGCGCGGCCAGGTGCTGGCGGCGCCGGGCTCGATCACCCCGCACACCCATTTTCAGTGCGAGGCCTACATCCTGACCAAGGAGGAAGGCGGCCGGCACACCCCCTTCTTCGCCAACTACCGGCCGCAATTCTATTTTCGCACCACCGATGTGACCGGGACGGTGCGGCTGCCGGAAGGCACCGAGATGGTGATGCCGGGCGACAACATCTCGATGGAGATCGAGCTGATCGCCCCGATCGCGATGGACGAGGGCTTGCGCTTTGCGATCCGCGAAGGCGGCCGCACCGTCGGCGCCGGCGTCGTCGCCAAAATCATCAAATAAACCCAGCAAAGCGACGACAACAAAAGGGAAACGCCAGTTGGACAACCAGAACATCCGCATCCGCTTGCGGGCCTACGATCATCGCGTGCTCGACCAGTCGACGAGCGAGATCGTGAACACCGCCAAGCGGACGGGGGCGCGGATTCGCGGGCCGATCCCGCTGCCCACCAAAATCGAGAAATTTACCGTGCTGCGCTCGCCGCATGTCGACAAGAAGTCGCGCGAGCAATTCGAGATCCGCACGCATAAGCGGGTGCTCGACATCGTCGACCCGACGCCGCAGACCGTCGACGCGTTGATGAAGCTCGATCTCGCCGCCGGCGTCGACGTCGAAATCAAGCTTTAGGCAACGGCAATGCGAACCGGTATTCTTGCGCGCAAGCTCGGCATGACGCGGATCTTTACCGAGGACGGCAACCACGTGCCGGTAACCGTGCTGGCGGTCGAGAACTGCCAGGTGGTCGCGGTGCGCATGCCCGAGAAGGACGGGTACAGCGCGTTGCAGCTCGGGGTTGGCACCGCCAAGGTCAAGAACGTGTCGAAGGCGCAGCGCGGCCATTTTGCGCGCGCCAAAGTCGAACCCAAGGCGCGGCTCGCCGAGTTCCGGGTTTCCGATGACGCCGGCGTCGAGGTCGGCAGCGAAATCACCGCCGGGCATTTTGTGCCCGGTCAGCGGGTCGACGTCGTCGGCACCAGCATCGGCAAAGGCTTTGCCGGCGCGATGAAGCGGCACAATTTCAGCGGCCTGCGCGCCAGCCACGGCGTGTCGGTCTCGCACCGCAGCCACGGCTCGACCGGCCAGCGGCAGTCACCGGGCAAGACCTTCAAAAACAAAAAGATGGCCGGCCATCTCGGCGCCAAGCGCGTAACCGTTCAGAGCCTCGAAGTGATCTCCGCCGACGCCGAGCGCGGGGTTCTGATGCTGAAGGGTGCGGTGCCGGGCAGCAAGGGCGGATACGTCCTGGTCAAGGATGCGGTCAAGCGCAAGGCGCCGGACGGGCTGCCCTTCCCAGCCGCCGTGCGCGCGGCGCCGGAAGCGACCACAGCCCCGGTCGCTGAAGCGCCGCAGGGAGAAGAAAGTTGAGCAAGCTCGTCGTCCGCAATCTCGACAACCAGGAGGTCGGCGACATCGAGCTCGATGACGCCGTCTTTGGGCTCCCGGTACGCCGCGACATCCTGGCGCGCGTCGTCAACTGGCAGCTCGCCAAGCGCCGTGCCGGCACCCACAAAACCAAGGGCATCAGCGACATCCAGGGCACCACGAAAAAGCCCTACAAGCAAAAAGGCACCGGCCGCGCCCGTCAAGGCAGCCTGCGCTCGCCGCAGTTCCGCGGCGGGGCGGTGATTTTTGGCCCGGTGGTGCGCAGCCACGCCTTCGGCCTGCAAAAAAAGGTGCGCCGTCTTGGTCTGAAGACGGCGCTGTCGGCCAAGCTCGGCGAAGGCAAGCTCGTCGTCATCGACGCAGCGCGCGCCGACGAGGCCAAGACCAAGGCGCTGCGCGCGCGGCTCGAAGCGCTGGGCTGGGGCTCGGTGCTGATCATCGACGGGCCGGCGGTCAACGAGAATTTCGCCCGCGCCGCCCGCAACCTGCCCCGTGTGGACGTGCTGCCGCAACAAGGGGCGAATGTCTACGACATCCTGCGCCGCGACACTTTGGTGTTGACCCGCGAGGCGGTGCAGCATTTGGAGGCGCGCCTCAAATGAGCCGATTTCGCGTCATCCCGCCCGCTGAGACCAGGCTCACGCGCCAGCAGATGTACGACATCATCCGCACCCCGGTGATCACCGAAAAGGCGACCAACGCCTCTGAGCACAACCAGGTGATCTTTCGCGTCCCGCTCTCCGCGACCAAGCGCGAAGTCAAGGCGGCAGTCGAGGGGCTGTTCAGTGTCAAGGTGACCGCGGTCAACACGATCCGCGTCATGGGCAAGGTCAAGCGGGTGCGCGGGCGGCCGGGCCGGCGGTCCGATGTCAAAAAAGCGATCGTCACCCTCGGCGAAGGCCAGAGGATCGACGTGACCACGGGGATTTGAGGCGGAAGAGCCCAAGCAATGGCACTCAAGACATTCAACCCGACGACACCGTCACGGCGGCAGCTGGTCGTCGTCGACCGCAGCGAGTTGTGGAAAGGCAAGCCGGTCAAGGCGCTGACCGAAGGTCTGCGCGGCAAGGGCGGGCGCAACAATACTGGCCGCATCACCGTGCGCTGGCGCGGCGGCGGCAACAAGCGCCGCTACCGCCTCGTCGACTTCAAGCGCACCAAAATCGACATGCCGGCGACTGTCGAGCGCCTCGAATACGATCCCAACCGCACCGCCTTCATCGCACTGGTCCGGTATGCCGACGGCGAGCTCGCCTATATTTTGGCGCCGCAGCGGCTGAAGGCGGGGGATACCGTCGTCTCGGGCGAGAAGGTCGACGTGAAGCCCGGCAATTCGATGCCGATGCGCAGCATGCCGGTCGGCACGATAATCCACAACATCGAGATGAAGCCGGGCAAGGGCGGTCAGATCGCGCGCTCGGCCGGAACTTACGCCCAGCTTGTCGGGCGAGACCAAGGTTATGCGCTGTTGCGGCTGTCGTCGGGCGAATTACGCATGGTGCGGGCCGAATGCCGGGCGACGATCGGCGCGGTGTCGAACCCGGACCAGCAGAACATCGTCATCGCCAAGGCCGGGCGCAATCGCTGGCTCGGGCGGCGGCCCTCGGTGCGCGGCGTCGCGATGAACCCGATCGACCACCCGCACGGCGGCGGCGAAGGCCGCAGCTCGGGCGGGCGGCATCCGGTGACGCCCTGGGGCAAGCCGACCAAGGGCAAGAAGACGCGGCACAACAAGGCGGCTGATCGGCTGATCGTCCGCAGCCGGCATAAGCGCTAGCCGGCAATTGCAGGGAGAGAGAACTTGACCCGCTCGGTTTGGAAGGGCCCGTTTGTCGACGGCTATCTGCTAAAAAAGGCGGACGACGCTCGGCGCTCGGGACGCAACCAGGTGATCCGGACGTGGTCGCGCCGGTCGACGATCTTCCCGCAATTCGTCGGGCTCACCTTTGGCGTCTACAACGGCCACAAATTCATCCCGGTTCTGGTGACCGAAAACATGATCGGTCACAAGCTCGGCGAGTTTGCACCGACGCGCACCTTCTACGGCCACGCCGGCGACAAGAAGGCGAGGAGAGCCTGAGATGAGCAAACCCGCCGCCGAGCGCCGGCTCGACGACAGCGAAGCGCTCGCCAGCATGCAAGGCATGCGGACGAGCGCGCGCAAGCTCAATCTCGTCGCCCGGACGATCCGCGGCAAGACCGCTGCCTCGGCGCTGGCCGAGCTGACCTTTTCGAGCCGGCGCATCGCCAACGAGGTCAAAAAAGTGCTGCAGGCGGCGATCGCCAACGCCGAAAACAATCACCAGCTCGATGTCGACCGAACTCTATGTCAAGGAGGCTACGGTCGGTCGGGCTTTTGTTCTCAAGCGCTTCCATACCCGAGGCCGAGGCCGCTCGGCGCGGGTTGAAAAGCATTTCGCGCATCTGACGGTTATCGTCCGTGAGCGCCCCGAGGACGACCTCAAGGAGACGGCCTGATGGGTCAGAAAGTCAATCCGATCGGGCTCAGGCTCGGTATCAACCGCACCTGGGATTCGCGCTGGTTTGCGCGCAAGGAATATTCAAATCTGCTGCTCGACGATCTCGGGTTGCGGCGCTTTTTGACCCGTCGCCTGACGCAGGCGGGGTTGTCGCGCGTCGTCATCGAGCGCGCTGCCAAGAAAAGCCGGATCACGCTGCATTCGGCTCGGCCGGGCGTGATCATCGGCAAAAAGGGCGCCGATATCGAAAAGCTGCGCACCGACATTGCCAAGGTGACGCCGAGCGAGGTCAGCCTCAACATCGTCGAGATCCGCAAACCAGAAATCGACGCCAAACTCGTCGCCGACAGCATCGCCCAGCAGCTCGAGCGGCGCGTCGCCTTTCGCCGGGCCATGAAGCGCGCCGTGCAATCGGCCATGCGGCTGGGCGCACAGGGGATCAGGATCAATTGCTCGGGCCGGCTCGGCGGCGCTGAAATCGCCCGCATGGAATGGTATCGCGAGGGGCGGGTGCCGCTGCATACGCTGCGCGCCGATGTCGACTTCGGCTACGGCACCGCCAAGACCACTTATGGCGTATGCGGGGTCAAGGTCTGGGTGTTCAAAGGCGAAATCCTGGCGCACGACCCGCTGGCGCAGGAGAAGCGGGCGGCCGAGGGTCAAGGGCCTCCGGCCAGCCACGAACGCCCACGCCGTGACGCGCTGGGATAGCCCGACATGCTCAGTCCGAAACGCTCGAAATATCGCAAGGCTCACAAGGGTCGTGTGCACGGCCTCGCCAAGGGTGGGACGACGTTGAACTTCGGCGCCTACGGGCTGAAGGCGTCCGACCCCGGCCGGATCACGGCCCGCCAAATCGAAGCGGCAAGGCGCGCGATCACTCGTCACATCCGACGCAGCGGCCGCGTCTGGATCCGCATCTTTCCCGACGTGCCGGTGTCGCACAAGCCGGCTGAAGTGCGTATGGGCAGCGGCAAGGGCTCGCCCGAATACTGGATCTGCCGGGTCAAGCCGGGCCGGATCATGTTCGAGCTCGACGGCGTACCAGCCGACACGGCGCGCGAGGCGTTTGCCCTCGCCGCCGCGAAATTGCCGCTCGGTACGCGCTTTGTCGTCCGCGCCGGCGAGGAGGCCATCGGATGAAGGCGGGCGATGTCAGGGCCAAGACCGATGACGAGCTGTCGGGCGATCTCGACGTGTTCGGCAAGGAGATCTTCAATCTGCGTTTTCAGCGCGCCAACGGCCAGCTCGAGAACACGGCGCGAGTACGCCAGGTGAGACGCGACATCGCGCGGATCAAAACCATTCTCGGCGAGCGGCGTCGCAAGGCGCCCTAGGAAAGCATCATAATGTCGAAACGAATCCTTCAGGGGGTGGTGGTCAGCGACGCCGGCGACAAGACCGTCATCGTGCGGGTCGAGCGCCGGGTGATGCACCCGGTCTACAAAAAATTCATTACCCATTCGAAGAAATACGCGGCGCATGACGAACAGAACCGCTGGCACAGCGGGGATCTGGTCCGCATCGAGGAAAGCCGTCCGATCTCCAAGAGCAAACATTGGGTCGTGCTCGGCGCGCCGGAAGAAGGTTCCAATCGGCGCGGGGCTGCGGCCTCGGGTCAGGCCGCTGAAGCGGTCGAAACCGCAGGAGGTACGGCATGATCCAGATGCAAACAAATCTCGACGTCGCCGACAATTCCGGCGCGCGGCGGGTGCAATGCATCAAGGTGCTGGGCGGTTCGAAGCGCCGCACGGCGACCGTCGGCGATGTGATCATCGTCTCGGTCAAAGAGGCGATCCCGCGTGGCCGCGTCAAGAAAGGCGACGTGCACCGGGCGGTCATCGTGCGAACCGCCAAGGAGATCCGCCGCGTCGACGGCAGCGCCATCCGCTTCGACCGCAACGCCGCGGTGCTGATCACCCCGGCGAACGAGCCGATCGGAACCCGCATCTTCGGCCCGGTCACCCGCGAGTTGCGGGCGCGGCGCTTTATGAAGATCGTGTCACTGGCACCCGAAGTGCTGTGATCCTGACCGCGGGAACGAGGCGATGACCAAGCTGAAGATTAAAAAGGGCGACAACGTCGTCGTCGTCAGCGGCCGCGACAAAGGGCGCACCGGCGAGGTGCTGCGCGTCCTCCCGTCCGAGCAGCGGGTGGTCGTGCAGGGTGTCAATGTCGCCAAACGGCACACGAAACCGCGGATGGGCGAACCCGGCGGCATCGTCGAAAAGGAATTGGCGCTGCATATCTCCAACGTTGCCCATGTCGACCCCGCCTCGGGCAAGCCCACCCGTATCGGCTACAAATTGCTCGACGACGGTCGCAAGGTGCGCGTCGCCCGCCGTTCGGGCGAAGTCATTGACAGGTGATGCCATGAGCAAGCCGCGCTTGCAGGAATATTACGAGACGACGGTGCGTCCGGCGCTGATGGAGGAATTCGGCTATACCAACCGAATGCAGGTGCCGCGCCTCGACAAGATCGTCGTCAATATGGGCGTGGGCGAGGGTACGCAGGACGCAAAGAAGGTCGACGCGGCCGCCGCCGAACTGACCGCGATCGCCGGTCAGCGCCCGGTGATCTCTCGCGCCAAGCGGTCGATCGCGACTTTCAAGTTGCGCCAGGGCATGCCGATCGGCTGCAAGGTCACTCTGCGACGGCAACGCATGTATGAGTTTCTCGATCGGCTGATCAACGTGGCGCTGCCGCGGGTCCGCGACTTCCGCGGCATCTCGGGCCGCAGCTTTGACGGACGCGGAAATTTCGCGCTCGGCCTCAAGGAACAAATCGTTTTTCCCGAAATCGATTACGATCGCGTCGAAGCCGTGCGCGGAATGAACGTCGTGGTTACGACGACGGCAAAAACCGATGCGGAGGCGAAAGCGCTCCTCACAGGTTTCGCCATGCCGTTCGTCAATTGAAGGGCTCAGGAGTCGAAGCCGATGGCAAAGAAGAGTGCGGTCGAGAAAAATGAGCGGCGAACAAAGCTCGCAAAGCAGAGTGCGCCGCGTCGCCTCCGGCTGAAGCAGATCGCGCTCGATCGGACGGCCCCTCCCGAAGAGCGGTTCGCCGCCCAGCTGAAGCTCGCCATGCTGCCGCGCGACGGTTCGCGGACGCGGGTGCGCAATCGCTGCGCGTTGACCGGCCGCCCGCGCGGGTTTTACCGAAAATTCAAGCTGTCGCGTATCGCGCTGCGCGACTTGGCCTCGTCGGGGCAGATACCCGGCATGCTCAAGTCGAGCTGGTAGGGGTCGCGGCGATGACGATGGGTGACCCGTTGGGTGACATGCTGACGCGGATCCGCAATGGGCAGCACGCGCGTCAGGCGGTCGTTGCCTCTCCCGCCTCCAAGATGCGCGCCAATGTGCTCGAAGTGTTGAAACGCGAAGGGTATATCCGCGGTTTTACCCGAGAGGATTTGCGTCCGGGTGTGGCTGAACTCAAGATCGAGCTCAAATACGTCGACGGCGAGCCGGTTATCCGCGAAATCGCGCGGGTATCCAAGCCCGGCCGGCGGATCTATTCTCGGATCGCCGACCTGCCGCGCAGTTACAATGGCCTCGGCATCTCCATCCTGTCGACGCCGCGCGGTGTGCTGTCCGACAATGAGGCGCGTGCGGCAAAAGTCGGCGGCGAAGTTCTGTGTCGCGTGTTCTGAGGGATTGACATGTCGCGCATCGGCAAAAATCCGGTGACCGTTCCAAGTGGTGTCCAAGTGCAGTTGTCCGGCCGCACGCTGACCGCCATAGGCGGGCTCGGCACGTTGAGCCTCGTGGTCAGCAACGACGTGACCGCCTCGATTGCCGAGGGTGCAATCACAATTGCGCCGGTGAACGACACCAAGCAGTCGCGCGCGATGTGGGGAACGACGCGCGCCTTGGTCAACAATATGGTTGCCGGCGTGTCCAAGGGGTTTTCTGTCGGACTGGAGATCAACGGAGTGGGCTATCGCGCCGCGGTGCAGGGCAGTGTTTTGAACCTGCAGCTCGGCTACTCCCACGATGTCGCGTTTCCGATTCCCGAGGATGTCAAGATCGCCTGCGAACGACCCACCGTTATCAACGTCACCGGGGCCGACCGGCAGCGGGTCGGCCAGGTTGCGGCTGAGATCCGCGCTTTCCGCCCACCCGAGCCATACAAGGGCAAGGGGATCAGATACGCCGGCGAAACCGTCCGCCGTAAAGAAGGCAAGAAGAAGTAACCGCGATGGCGCAAAAATCCCAAGCCCTGTTCCTGCGCCGGCGCCAACGAGTGCGCCGAAATCTGCGCCGCGCCGCCAATGGCCGCCTGCGGCTGTCGGTATTCCGCTCGTCGAAGCATATTTACGCGCAGGTTATCGATGATGCGGCGGGACGCACGCTGGCCGCGGCGTCGAGCCTCGACACCGATCTGAAGACTAACCTGAAAACCGGCGCCGACATTGCCGCCGCGGGCGCCGTCGGCAAGCTGATCGCCGCGCGCGCGAAGGCAGCGGGGGTCGAGCAGGTCGTGTTCGACCGCGGCGCCTACCTGTTTCATGGCCGAGTGAAGGCCTTGGCCGATGCCGCCCGCGAGGGCGGCCTGGATTTCTGAAGGGGCCGGAATGGCACGCACAGCACGTAGTCAAGGGGGGGAGCGGCGCGGGCGCGATGGCGATCGCCAACCGCGCGACCGCGAAGAAAGCGAATTTGCCGAAAAGCTCGTCAACATCAACCGCGTCGCCAAGGTGGTCAAAGGTGGTCGCCGGTTCGGCTTTGCCGCTCTGGTCGTCGTCGGCGACCGGAAGGGCCGGGTCGGCTACGGCGCCGGCAAGGCGCGCGAGGTGCCGGAGGCGATCCGCAAGGCGACTGAGCAGGCGCGTCGGAACATGATCCGGGTGCCGCTGCGCGAGGGGCGGACCCTGCATCACGATATTACCAGCGGCTACGGTGCCGGCCGGGTCATCGTGCGCGCGGCCAAACCCGGCACCGGGATCATCGCCGGCGGCCCGATGCGGGCGATCTTCGAGGCGCTCGGCGTTCATGACGTCGTTGCCAAGTCGCTCGGCAGCGCCAACCCGCACAATATGATCAAGGCGACTTTTGCCGCGCTCGGCCAAGCGACCAGCCCGCGCGCCGTCGCGGCGCGGCGCGGCAAGAAGGTCGGCGAGATCCTCGGGCGTCGCGACGCCGACCCAGCGCGGGAGCCGGCGTGATGGAAGGAAAGAAATCGGTGACGATTGTCCAGATGGGTAGTCCAATCGGCCGCCGGCACGATCAGGAGGAGACCCTCAAGGGGCTCGGCTTGAACAAGCGGCATCGCCGCCGGGTTCTCGAAGATACGCCGGCTGTGCGCGGGATGATCCGCAAAGTGCAGCATCTGGTGGTGGTCGTCGAAGAGGGCTGAGCGGAGGTTTTCAGCGCGGTGATCGCGTTGGTGTCAATGCCCCTTGGCTGAGCTGCGGAGGAGAGGTGGCGCAGCGTGGCCCGCCCTGGTGGCGCTGCAGAAGGACCAGAAATGAAACTCAACGAGATAAGAGACAATCCGGGCGCGCATTATCGGGCCAAACAAATCGGGCGCGGTATCGGCTCGGGCAAGGGCAAGACCTCCGGGCGCGGCGGCAAGGGCCAAACCGCGCGTACCGGCGTTGCGCTGAACGGCTTCGAGGGCGGACAGACCCCGCTGCATCGCAGATTGCCAAAGCGCGGCTTTGACAACCGAATGTTCCGGCCGGATTTCACGGTGGTAAATCTTGGGCGGGTGCAGAAGGCGCTCGATGAGGGTAAGCTCAACGCCGAAGCTATGCTCGACGGCGCCGCTTTGGTAGCGTCGGGGATACTGCGCCGACAGCGTGACGGCGTGCGGCTGCTCGCCAAGGGTGAGCTGCGGGTCGCGGTGACCATCGAAGTGGCCGGCGCCTCCAAGGCGGCGATCGCCGCGGTTGAGAGTGTGGGCGGCAAGGTCGTTCTGCGCGCCGGCCGCGCGCGCAAGCCGAAGCCGGAAGCGGCCGCGCCGGCCTGATCGCCAGCCGAGCGGCACCGCACCGCCGGTCGCGCAATCGGAGACGGTGCCCGGTCGGCCCCGGGCCGTCGAGCTGGGCCACAGGTTGAGGATGAACTAGATGGCGTCAGTCGCCGAACAACTTGCTTCCAGTATCAATTTCTCGGCCTTTACCAAGGCGACCGAGCTCAAGAGCCGTATCTGGTTCACGCTCGGCGCTTTGGTGATCTATCGGCTTGGCACATACATCCCGATCCCGGGCATCGACCCGGCGGTCCTGCATGACATTTTCGCGCGTAATGCCGGCGGGATCCTCGGCATGTTCGACATGTTTTCGGGCGGGGCGCTCGGGCGCATGACGATCTTCGCGCTCAACATCATGCCGTACATCTCGGCCTCGATCATCATCCAACTGCTGACTGCGGTTTCTCCGACGCTCGAAACCTTGAAAAAGGAAGGCGAGAGCGGACGCAAGAAGCTAAACCAATACACTCGCTACGGCACGGTGCTGCTGGCGACGGTGCAAGCCTACGGCATTGCCGTAGGGATCGAGGGCATGCGCGCCGGCGCCGAGACGGCGGTGCTGAGCCCGGGGCTCGGCTTTCGGCTGGTCACCGTCGTCACCCTGGTCGCGGGCACGGTTTTTTTGATGTGGCTTGGCGAGCAGATCACGGCGCGCGGGGTTGGCAACGGCATCTCGCTGATCATTTTTGCGGGCATCGTCGCGAACCTGCCGCACGCGTTGGCTTCGACCCTGGAACTCGGCCGCACCGGGGCGATCTCGGGTTTCTTCATCATCGCGTTTCTGGTCATATCGGTCGCCGTGGTCGGGTTCATCGTGTTCATGGAGCGCGCTCAGCGCCGCATTCTGGTTCAGTATCCAAAACGCCAGGTCGGCAACAAGATGTTCGGCGGCGACGCTTCCCACTTGCCGCTCAAGATCAATACGTCGGGCGTGATCCCGCCGATTTTTGCCTCGTCATTGCTGCTGTTGCCGGCGACGATCGCCAATTTTCAGGCGAATGGTCAAAGCTTTGGCTGGCTTGGCGATATCACCGCCTACCTGGCGCATGGTCGACCGCTTTATATGGCGCTTTATGTTGCGCTGATCGTGTTCTTCTGTTTCTTCTATACCGCGATTGTCTTCAATCCGGCCGAAACTGCCGACAATCTGCGCAAGTACGGCGGGTTCATTCCCGGCATCAGACCCGGAAAAAATACCGCCGACTATCTCGATTACATTCTTACACGGTTGACGGTCGTCGGTGCAGCGTATCTTGCCGCGGTCTGCATTTTGCCAGAATTCCTGATCTCCGAGTATTCGGTGCCGTTTTATTTCGGCGGCACCAGCCTGCTGATTGTCGTCAGCGTGACGATGGACACCGTGGCGCAAATCCACTCCCACCTGCTGGCACATCAATATGAAGGCCTGATCAGAAAATCGAAACTCAGGGGTCGACGCGGATGAATGTCATCCTTCTCGGGCCGCCGGGTTCGGGAAAGGGGACGCAGGCGAAGCGGATCGAGCAGAGCCGCGGAATTCGCCACCTTGCCACCGGCGACATGCTGCGCGCTGCAACGGCTTCCGGCAGCGAACTCGGGATGCGGGTCAAGGGCATCATGGATTCGGGCCAGCTGGTGCCCGACGGGATCATTATCGACATGATCGCCGCTCGCATCGGCGAGCCGGATTGCGGCGACGGCTTTGTTCTCGACGGCTTTCCGCGGACCGTGCCCCAGGCACAGGCGCTCGATGAAATGCTAGCGCAGCGCTGCCTTCGCCTCGACCATGTCATCCAGATCCAGGTCGACGAAGCGGCCTTGATCGATCGACTTGCCGGGCGCTTTACCTGTGCGCAATGCGGTGCCAGCTATCACGAGCGCTACAACCGCCCACGGATCGCCGGGGTGTGTGACGTCTGCAGCAGCTGCGAATTCATTCACCGGCCGGACGACGAGCCCGAAGCGGTGGCGGCGCGATTAAACGTCTATCGCCGGCAAACCGAACCGATTCTCCCATATTACCGGGCGCGCGACATTCTGCGCATTATCGACGGGATGCTGGGGATTGATGAGGTGACCCGGCGCATCGAAGAGATTCTGGGGCCGGACCGGCGGCCCAATTAGTGTCCGGCAGCATTGCCGGTCATAATGTCGCAGCCGGGATTGACGCGAGGTCCATTATGGCTATACTGTTTGCCCTTGCGTAGGGCAGGACGCACCCTCACCTTACCTCTTTTGAAGGAGAAGCGCACTTGGCGCGCATCGCTGGTGTCAACATTCCGAACCAGAAGCGGGTGCCGATCGGACTGACGTACATCCACGGCATCGGCCGGACGACCGCCACGCAGATCTGCAGCAGGATCGGCATCCCGCCGGAACGGCGGGTACACGAGTTGACCGATGACGAGACGCTGCGGGTGCGTGAGTTGATCGACCGCGAATACACCGTCGAGGGCGATCTGCGCCGACTGGTGGCGATGAACATCAAACGGCTGATGGACCTCGGGTGCTATCGCGGATTACGCCATCGTAAGGGTTTACCGGTGCGCGGGCAGCGCACCCACACGAATGCGCGGACCCGAAAGGGGCCTGCTCGCCCGATCGCCGGGAAAAAGAAATAGCGGCCGAGCCCACCCCAAGACGTCGGAAACAGATTGATGGCCAGATCAGGAGCCCCGGCGCCGCGCCTACGCCGGCGCGAGCGGAAAAACATCTCGTCGGGTACGGCGCACGTGAATGCGACGTTCAACAACACGATGATCACGATCACCGACGCGCAGGGCAATACGATCGCTTGGTCGTCGTCGGGCAGTCAAGGTTTCAAAGGGTCGCGCAAATCGACCCCCTATGCGGCGCAGGTCGCCGCCGAAGATGCCGGGCGCAAGGCCATGGAGCATGGCATGCGGACCGTTGACATCGAAGTGAAGGGACCCGGCTCGGGGCGCGAATCTGCTTTGCGCGCATTGCAGTCGGTGGGTTTTGCCGTGACCTCGATCCGCGACGTGACGCCGATCCCGCATAATGGCTGCCGGCCGCCCAAGCGGCGTCGGGTCTGACGGGCGAGTCGCCTCCGCCGGGGCGGAGGCCGTTATCGAGAAAACTGCCGCTTGCCGTCCCGGCGATTGTCGTCGGCGGCGGGCATCTGCGCTAACCCACCGAGGTTCAAGTTGTGATCCAAAAGAATTGGCAGACCCTGATCAAGCCGAAACAGCTTTCGGTAGAGCCGGGCGACGATCCAAAGCGGGTCGCTACCGTCGTCGCAGAACCGCTGGAGCGCGGGTTTGGTCTGACGCTCGGCAACGCTCTGCGACGGGTGCTGCTTTCCTCGCTGCAGGGCGCCGCCGTGACCTCGATCCAGATCGAGGGCGTGCTGCACGAATTCTCGTCGATCCCGGGCGTGCTTGAGGACGTCACCGACATCGTGCTCAACGTCAAGAGCATTGATCTGCGAATGTACGGCGAAGGCCCGAAGCGCATGCGACTGCGTGCCAACGGGCCGGGCGAGGTTCGCGCCGGCGCGATCGAAACCGGGCATGACATCGACATCATGAACCCCGAAATGGTTATCTGCACGCTCGACGCCGGCACCCGACTGACGATGGAGCTCACCGTCGAGAACGGGAAAGGCTACCTGCCGGGAACGCAGAACCGGGCCGAAGATGCGCCGATCGGCTTGATCCCGGTCGATGCGCTGTTCAGTCCGGTGCGCAAGGTCTCCTACCGGGTTGAGAACACCCGGGTCGGCCAGGTGACGGACTATGACCGGCTGGCGATGCGGGTCGAAACCAACGGGGCCGTGACGCCCGAGGATGCGGTGGCGCTGGCGGCCCGCATCCTGCAGGATCAACTGCAGTTGTTCATCAATTTCGAGGAGCCCCGCCATCCCTCCGACGATACGCGGCCGAGCGAACTGCCGTTCAACAAGAACCTTCTGCGCAAGGTCGACGAACTCGAGTTGTCGGTCCGCTCCGCCAATTGTCTGAAGAACGACAACATCGTCTACATCGGCGACCTGGTTCAAAAGTCCGAGGCGGAAATGCTCAGGACTCCGAATTTCGGTCGAAAATCCTTGAACGAGATCAAAGAAGTGCTGGCACAGATGGGGCTCCATCTCGGCATGGAAATCCCGAATTGGCCGCCTGAAAACATCGAAGACCTGGCCAAGCAACTCGACGAGCCGTATTGAGGATCCGATGCGTCATCGCCTGAAAGGCCGCAGCTTCAGCCGCCGCTCAGAGCATCGCAAGGCGATGTTCGAAAACCTTGCTGCGGCGCTGATCAAGCACGAGCAGATCACGACGACCTTGCCAAAGGCCAAGGATCTGCGACCGATCGTCGAGCGGCTGATCACGCTCGGCAAGCACGGCGGGCTTGCCAATCGGCGCCGGGCGATCGCCAAGCTGCAGGATGCGCCCCTTGCCAACAAGCTGATGACGACCCTGGCGCAGCGCTATGTCGGTCGCGCGGGCGGCTATACCCGCATTATCAAGGCCGGCTTCCGCTATGGCGACAACGCGGCGATGGCAGTCATCGAGCTCGTCGATCGCGATCCGGCGGCAAAGGGCATGGATTCCGGGCCGACCGGAACCGAAGATCAGGAAGAAGCCGCCTGACGCCGAAGTTCGGCTTGGCGCCTTCGCGAGGGTAAAGCCGCGCGCCCACAAGCGGGCATGCCTGACGGCGAAGGTATCGGGCGTCGCGGCGCTCGGCGAGCATTCGCCCATCGAGTGCGGTCGCGCTTTCGTCGTCTTCATGAGCTGCCGAAGCTAAAGGGTCGGAAGTGCGGCGAAACCGACGCTGCCGTCGTCCTCGTCGTCGGCGACGCATAAGTTGCTCGCGCGAGCGCCGGCCGGGCCTTGACCAGCGGCCACGATCATCGCTGCGACGGCGTCGTCCGGACCGGTGGCCAGCAACTCGACCGTCCCGTCGATGCGGTTGCGCACCCAGCCGCGCAGACCGAGTTCCGCCGCTAGCCGCGTTGCCCAGGCGCGATAGCCGACACCCTGGACGCGGCCCATGACGCGGAGTCGAACGGTTTTCATAACCCGTCGGTATAGCAAGTCAAAATCATCAAACCCAACCGGCATTTGGTCGGTTCGAGCACGCCGGGGTGATTGCACGGATCACGAAGCGGTGGTGGATGGTATCATGCCGAACTCGGTCACAAACCCGGCGACATCCCGCCGGTCAACCGCGAAATGCGCAAATTGTTCGCTGTGGCAAAGCATACGTGGCCACGGCAGCCCGGAGGACGGCTATGCGATATCGCTTGTTTGGCCCGACCGGGTGCGATGTGTCGCTGATCGGCATGGGCACCTGGTATCTCGACGCGGCGCATCGTCCGACGGCGGTCGCCGCGCTCGAGCGCGGCCTCGATCGCGGTATGAACCATATCGACACCGCTGAAATGTACGGGTCTGGAGCTGCGGAAGAACTGGTCGGCGAGGCGATCGCCGGTCGGCGCGATGAGGTTTTTCTGGTCTCCAAGGTGCTGCCGCAAAATGCGTCGCGTTCGGGGACACGCACCGCGTGCGAGCACTCGCTCTCCCGCCTGCGCACCGATCGGCTCGAGTGCTATCTGCTGCACTGGCGCGGTCCCCATCCGCTCCAGGATACGATCGCAGCGTTTGAGGAATTGCGCGGCGAGGGCAAGATCCGCAGTTGGGGGGTCAGCAACTTCGACGCGGACGACCTCGACGAGGTCATCGCCATCGCCGGCGACGGACGGCTCGCCTGCAACCAGGTGCTTTATCACCTGCAGGAGCGCGCCATCGAACATTCGGTCATCTCCAAATGCGAGGAGCAGGGTGCGGCTGTGGTCGCCTACAGCCCATTCGGTCACAACCGGTTTCCCGACCCGCAAACATCGGGTGGGCGCGTGTTGGCGGAGATTGGAGCCTTCCACGGTGCCACGCCACGCCAGGTGGCGCTGGCCTTCCTGGTGCGTCGTCCGTCGGTTTTCGCGATCGCCAAGGCATCCACCCCGCAACATGTCGAGGAAAACGCCGGCGCCGGGGATCTGCTGCTTTCGGCTGAGGAGGTCGCGCTGGTCGACGCCGCCTTCCGCCGCGGCAGCCGCAGGACGAGACTGCCGATGTTGTAGGGTGCGATCAGGCGGCCTGCGCGCGCTTGCCAAATCGGCGGGCTCGCCTTACCTAGTCGTGTAACCCTCACGCAGGGTTGCGGCTCTCGGCGTTTGCGCGGATGAGCTGCTCCGGTGTCGGCGAATCCGGGTGGGCCGGGGTGCCGATTTCTCCTGCGGCGGTCCAACCGGAGAAGGATTTGTCATGATCCCGACTTACACGATGCGCCAGCTGCTCGAAGCCGGCGTTCATTTCGGCCATCACACGCGGCGCTGGAACCCGAAAATGTCGCCTTACATCTTTGGCGTCCGCAACGGGATCCACATTATCGACCTCGAGCAGACGGTGCCGATGCTGCACCAGGGCCTGCAGGCGATCCGCGACGCGGTTTCGGCCGGGGGTAGGGTTTTGTTGGTCGGCACCAAGCGCCAGGCGCAGGAGCCGGTCGCCGAGGCCGCCAAGCGCTGTGGCCAATATTACGTCAACTACCGCTGGCTCGGCGGCATGCTGACCAACTTCAAGACAATTTCCCAATCGATCCGCCGGCTTCGCGAATTCGACGAGCGCCTCACCACGGAGCAGAGCGGACTGACCAAGCGTGAGCTGTTGGAGTTGACGCGCGACCGCGACAAGCTGGAACGCGCCCTTGGCGGCATCAAGGAGATGGGTGGCCTGCCCGACATCTTGTTCGTCATTGACACGAACAAGGAGGCGATCGCGGTCGCCGAGGCGAACACGCTTCGCATCCCGGTCGTCGCGGTCCTCGATTCGAATTCGTCCCCCGACGGCATCGCCTATCCGATCCCAGGCAATGACGACGCAATGCGCGCGATCCATCTCTATTGCGATTTGGTGTCAAACTCGGTGCTCGACGGTCTACAGGCCGAGCTGGCGGCCTCGGGTGTTGATATCGGCGCCCGTGCTGACGCGTCGGCCGACGATCTGCCCGAAGACGCAAACGGCGAGCTCGCCGGTGCGGCCGAGCCCCTGGCTGAGCAGGCAGGCGAGGCGATGCGGGCGGTCGAAACCGAGCCGGCCGCGGCCCACGCCTGAGTCACGCCGGCCGGCGGTCGGCAGGGCCGCACGGAGATCAGCTGCCGCCTCGATGCGAGCGGGGCGGGCACAGAGAAAAGGATAGAGCGATGCCCGAGGTGACCGCAGCGCTGGTAAAGCAGCTGCGCGAGAAGACCGGCGCAGGCATGATGGATTGCAAGCGGGCGCTTGGCGACAGCGACGGCGATATCGAGGCCGCTGTCGATTGGCTCCGCAAGAAGGGGCTGTCGGCTGCCGCCAGCAAAGCCGGACGGGTGGCCGCCGAAGGTCTTATCGGCGTCGCCACACACGGCACCGCGGGCGCCCTTGTCGAAGTCAATTCCGAGACCGATTTCGTCGCCCGCAACGAGGCCTTCCAGAGCTTCGTCCGGGAGGTTGCCGATCTGGCGGTAATCGGCGACGGTGAGCTCGAAACTCTGACCCGCGCTCCCTATCCTGGCACCGGCCGCACCGTCGAAGAAGAGCTGACCCATTTGATCGGCACCATCGGCGAGAATCTGGTGGTGCGCCGCTCGACGCGGCTCGCGGTTGCGCACGGCGCCGTGTTCTCGTACATGCACAATACGCTGGGGCCGGGGCTCGGCAAGATTGGCGTGATCGTGGCGCTGGAATCGACCGCGCCGCTGGCTGCGCTCTCCGATCTCGGCAGGCAGCTCGCGATGCACGTCGCCGCCGCCAGTCCGCTCTATCTTGACATCGCCTCGGTGCCGCCGGCAGCACTTGAGCGCGAGCGCGGCGTGCTGCGCGAGCAGGCCCGGGCCAGCGGCAAATCCGACGACATCATCGAGCGGATGGTCGAGGGACGGCTGCGCAAATTCTACGAAGAGGTCGTGCTGCTCGAGCAGATCTTTGTCGTCGACCAGGAAACGCGGATCGCCAAGGTGGTCGAGAACGCGGCCAAGGCGGCGAGCGCACCGATCGCGGTCACCGGATTTGCCCGCTTTGCGTTGGGTGAAGGCATCGAACGCAACCGTACCGACTTTGCCGCCGAGGTCGCGGCTGCAGCCCAAGTCAAGCACTAAGACCACCGCCGGTCGGCCTCAGGTGCACCGGCAGCGCAAAAGAGACAAGTGCCGCATGCGACAATGCGGCCGATTTGGTGTAAATTGGACCTCCGCGCAGCGTCGGCGCGGGACAGAGAGCAAGCGTAGGCCGCATGGCTGCCGATCTCGGGTATCGCCGCGTTCTGTTAAAGCTCTCGGGTGAAGCGCTGATGGGGTCGCGAGAGGGCGGCCTCGACCCCGACGTTGTCGCCCGCATTGCCGACGAGATCCAATCGGTACATGCGCTCGGCGTCGAGATCTGCCTGGTGATCGGCGGCGGCAACATCTTCCGCGGCGTGTCGGGAGCCTCGGCCGGAATGGAGCGGGCTTCGGCGGATTACATGGGCATGCTGGCGACGGTGATTAATTCGCTCGCCATGCAGAATGCGCTCGAGCGGCGCGGGGTGACAACGCGCGTCCAGTCGGCGATCTCGATGCAGGCCGTGTGCGAGCCCTATATCCGCCGCCGGGCCTTGCGCCATCTCGAAAAAAGGCGGCTCGTGATCTTCGCGGCCGGCACCGGCAATCCGTTTTTCACGACCGATACGGCGGCAGCGTTGCGCGCCTCGGAGATGGGCTGCGATGCGCTGCTGAAGGCGACCAAGGTCGATGGCGTGTACGACGCTGATCCCTATCGCGTTCCCAATGCAACCCGGTTCGACAGGCTCGACTACCGCGAGGTGCTGGCGCGCGACTTGCATGTAATGGACGGTTCGGCGATCGCATTGGCGCGCGAAAACGCCATCCCGATCCTGGTATTCTCGATTCTCGAGGGCGGCGGGTTCGCGCGGGTTGTTCGCGGCGAAGGGCGCTACACGATTATCGACGGAAGAGGTTAGTCTCGACGGGGAGTGAGATGTGATGCCGGAAGATTCGCTGCTGAAGGATCTCGGCCGCCGCATGGACGGAGCCCTCGACGTGCTGCGCAAGGAATTCGGCGGGTTGCGCACCGGGCGCGCCTCGGCGAGCCTGCTCGAGCCGATTTCTGTCGCTGCCTATGGCGGCTCGATGCCGATCAGCCAGCTGGCGAACGTCAGCGTGCCCGAGCCGCGAATGATCACGGTGCAGGTCTGGGACCGGGCGATGGCGAAGGCGGTCGACAAGGCAATCCGCGAATCGGGTCTCGGGCTCAACCCGCAGACCGAGGGCCAGGTGATCCGCGTGCCGATCCCCGATCTGAACGAGGAGCGGCGTCGTGAATTGACCAAGGTCACCGCCAAATATGCCGAGCAGGCGCGGGTTTCGGTGCGCAATGTTCGGCGCGACGGCATCGAATTGCTGCGCCGCCAGGAAAAGGACGGCGAGATTTCTCAAGATCAGCAGCGCAAATTACAACAGGACGTCCAGCGGCTGACCGACGACGCGATCCACCGCATCGACGAAACCTTGGCGCAGAAGGACCGGGAGATCCTGCAAGTCTGATGACGGTGACCAGCGCCGAGGATTCGGCGCCGCGTTCCTTGCCGCGGCATATAGCGATCATCATGGACGGCAACGGCCGCTGGGCGCAGGCCCGCGGCTTGCCCCGCATCGCTGGCCATCGCCGCGGTGCGGAGGCGGTCAGGCGCGCCGTTTCCGGTGCCGTCGAACTCGGCATCCCCTATCTGACCTTGTTCGGGTTCTCGTCCGAAAACTGGAAACGGCCATTGGGCGAGATCCACGATCTGATGGGTTTGTTGCGTCATTACTTGCTCGCTGAAATCGCCGAATTGCACCGCAACGGCATCCGCCTTAAGGTGATCGGCCAGATCGACCGCCTGGCGCCCGATATCGTCAGCCTGATCGAGCACGCCGAGGTGGTAACGCGTAAAAATTCCGCGATAACCTTGACGATGGCGCTGTCCTATGGCGGCCGGGCGGAGATCGTCGCCGCGGTGCGGGCGATCGCGGCGCGGACGGCAACGGGCGATCAGGCGGTCGATGCGATCGACGAAGACTGCTTCGCCCGCCATCTGTTCACCGTGGGCCTGCCCGATCCCGATCTGTTGATCCGCACCAGCGGCGAGCAGCGGATCAGTAACTTTCTGTTGTGGCAGTGCGCCTATTCCGAGTTGGTCTTTACCAAGACCTTATGGCCCGATTTCGCCAAGAGCGACCTCGAACAGGCGATCGACGAATATTGCGGGCGCGAGCGCCGCTACGGGGCCCGGGTTGGCTCGCGCTGAGCCGGGCGGCTTGCGGCTGCGGGTGATCTCGGGGCTGACGTTGGCTCCGCTGCCGGTGGCGGCGATTTGGTTCGGCGGGCCGTACCTGGCGCTGCTGACGGGTATTGCCGGGGCGGTGATGGCATGGGAATGGGGCCGGCTGTGCCGAGGCGCGTCCGCGCGGCGGTTCGCATTTGGTGCGGCCGAGATTGAGCTCGTCGCGATCGTCGTCGTGAGCGTCGGGATTGCCGCTGTCGGCGCCGCCTGGGTGGCGATCGCGGTGGCGGTTCTGGGTGCTGTCCTGGTCTTGTGGACGGCGCGCCAACAGTCGCAAGGCGAACCCGCGTGGATGGCGCTCGGCGCGTTGTGGGTGGCGTTGCCCTGCATTTGCCTGTTGTGGCTGGCGCGGGAGGAGGGTGGCGGCAGGGCGACCTTGCTGTGGCTGCTGGCGGTGGTCTGGACGACCGACATCGGCGCCTACGCGGTGGGCCGCGGCGTCGGCGGGCCGCGTCTTGCGCCGCGCTGGAGCCCGCGCAAAACCTGGTCTGGATTCGCCGGCGGCACGCTGTGCGCCGCACTCTCGGGCGGTGCTACCGCGGTGGTGCTGGGTGTGTCGCCGGCGCTGCCGCTGGTGCTGATCAGTGCCGGCCTTGCGATCGTCGCGCAATTCGGCGATCTTGCCGAATCGCTGGCAAAACGCAGGTTCGGCGTGAAGGATTCGAGTGGCCTCATTCCTGGACACGGCGGGCTGCTCGACCGGCTTGACGGGTTGCTCGCGGTGATCCCGACAGTGGCGCTGATGACCCTGATCGGCGGCCGCAGCGTTCTCGCGTGGCACTGAAATCGCCTGTCGGCGCCCGGGCCCACCGGCGCCAAGATCGGGAGTGACGGGGATGCGAAGCGTCACAATTCTCGGCTCGACGGGTTCGATCGGGCAAAACACCATAGACCTTCTGCAGCGCAACCCTGGCGTCTTCGCGGTCGAGGCATTGACCGCAAACCGCAATGCGCCCCTGCTCGCGGAGCAGGCCCGTGCCTTGGGCGCGCGCTTTGTCGCGATCGCTGATCCGGATCATTACCCGGTGCTGAAGGAGGCGCTTTCCGGCACCGGGATCAAGATCGGCTGCGGCGCACAATCCCTGATCGAGGCGGCCGAGCGCCCGGCCGAATGGGTGATGGCCGGAATCGTCGGCGCGGCCGGGTTGGCCCCAACCTTGGCGGCGATCCGCCGCGGCGTCATCGTCGCCTTCGCCAACAAGGAGGTACTGGTCTGCGCTGGCGCCCTCGTCATGGAGGAAGTGTCGCGCCATGGCGCGACCCTGCTGCCGGTCGACAGCGAACACAACGCGATCTGGCAATGTTTCGATTTCGACCGGGTCGAGGGGATCGAGAAGATCACGCTGACCTGCAGCGGCGGTCCGTTCCGCGAGCGCGCCATCGAGGACATGCGGGGCGTCACCCCGAAACAAGCAGTCGCCCACCCGAATTGGAACATGGGGGCAAAGATCTCGGTCAATTCGGCGACCCTGATGAACAAGGGTCTCGAGCTGATCGAAGCGTATCACTTATTCCAAATGCCGCCCGACCGCATCGACATCGTCGTCCATCCGCAGTCGGTTATCCACAGCATGGTGAGCTATCGCGACGGGTCGGTACTGGCGCAGCTCGGCTCGCCCGATATGCGCACGCCGATCGCCTATGCGCTCGCCTGGCCCGACCGGATCACGACGCCGACCAAACGGCTCGACTTGGCAGCGGTCGGAAAGCTGACCTTTGAGGCACCCGACGAACAGCGGTTCCCAGCGCTGCGCGTCGCCCGCGAAGCTCTGTTGCGAGGCGGCGGCGCGTCAACCGTTCTGAATGCAGCCAATGAAACCGCGGTGCATGCCTTTCTCGAAGGAAGGATCGGATTTTTGGACATTGTCCGAACGGTCGAGGGCACGCTGGCGACGGTCCCGGCCGATAATCTTGAATCGCTCGAAGATGTTTATAATTACGACCAAGCGGCCCGGGAAGCGGCGGAGCGCATGACCCGCCGCAACACTGTGGCACGTGCCACCGCACCGATGGGTCTGTGATGATCGCGTTTTTGCACCACGGGTTCGACTACATCGTCCCGTTCCTGTTTGTCCTGACCGTGCTCGTTTTCGTTCACGAGTTTGGCCATTATTTTATCGCCCGGCGAAACGGCGTCCGCGTCGACGTATTCTCGATCGGCTTCGGTCCCGAGTTGTTCGGCTGGCACGATCGCGCCGGCACGCGCTGGAAGGTCAGCGCGATCCCGCTCGGCGGTTATGTCAAGATGTTCGGCGACAACGATGCGAGTTCGGGCCTGCCGTCTGCCGGCCTCGCCCGCATGAGCCCCGCCGAACGCGACGTGTCGTTTCATTACAAAACGCTCGGTCAGCGGGCAGCAATCGTCTCGGCCGGGCCGGCGGCGAACTTTGTCTTCGCAATCGTGGTGCTGGCGGCGCTGTTTATGACGTTTGGCCAGCCATTCACCCCGGCACAGGTCGGACAAGTCCAACCCGGCAGCGCTGCCGAGCGCGCCGGAGTCAAGCCCGGGGACATGATCGTCAGCGTCAGCGGCGACGCGGTGCGGAGCTTTGAGGATGTCCAGCAGGATGTCCGGCTCAACCCGGGCGTACCGATGACCATCGTCGTCAGGCGCGACGGCAAGGATGTCACTCTCCAGGCGACGCCGGCGAAGACACAGCTGACCGACCGGTTTGGCAATCACTATGAGATTGGCTTGCTCGGCATCGCCCACAACGGAATCGACTACGTCAGGCGCGACCCGGCGACCGCCCTGATCCAAGCGGGAAAGCAGACCTGGGATCTTTCCGCCTCGACCTTGAAGGCGATGTGGCAAATCGTCATTGGAGTGCGCGGCACCGACGAACTCGGCGGGCCATTGCGTATTGCTCAGATGTCGGGCGACGTGGCCCAGGGCGGGGTGGTCGCGGTCGTCTGGTTTATGGCAGTGTTGTCGATCAATCTGGGGTTGATTAATCTGTTCCCGGTTCCAGTGCTTGACGGCGGACACCTGCTGTTCTATGCCGCCGAAGCGCTTCGCGGGAAGCCACTCGGTCAGCGCGCCCAGGAATACGGGTTTCGCATCGGGCTCGCCTTGGTACTTACGCTGATGGTCTTCGCCACGTGGAACGATCTTGTCCACCTCCGGATCGTCGAGTTTGTCAAAAGGCTCGTGACCTGACGCGAGCCTAGTTCGGCGATGGGGGTTCGGTCGGGGGTGGGGGGTTTTGCTTTTCAGCAGACGGAATTGCGTGCTGTGGGCGGTGGCGAGCGCCCTCACCCTGGCGACGGCGGCGGGACCGTCCCGAACGACGATGGCGCAGACGAGCGGCGGAGCCGCGCCACCGTCCGGGGGCGGAGGTCAAAGCCAGCAAGCGACACCGCCGGCGCCCAAGTTTGAGAGCGGCATTACACCCTCCTCCCCACCGAGTCAGCCGACTGGGCCCGGCGCGGAGAGCAGCGGCGCTCCGCCGGTGCGACCTGCTGCCCCGCTCGGTGCGCCGTCGGAGCCTCGGCTCGAAAGCGGCATGACGCCGCCCACGCAAGCTCCCATTTCCTCCGGCCAACCGCCCGCGCCACCGCCGGCGCCGTCCGGTCAACCGCCAGTGCCCGAACTCAAGAGCGGCCTGGCGCCCCCCGCACCGGCGCCCCCGACCGGCGTGGGACCCGCCCCGGGGCAGCCGAGCGAAGCGCCGGCAGCGGGGCAGCCGGCGGGCGCGCCGCTCGCACCGGTCAGACCTCGCGAACCTCGCCGTCCGGCGCCGTCGCCGGCCGCAGCGGGCGGGCCTGGCGCGGTGCCGGGCCCGGCGGGTAGCGGGCTCGCCGCCAGGCCGACCCCCGCACCGGCCGTACCGACAATGGGCGGCGGGGTCGTAGCCGACATTCAAATCCTCGGCACCCAGCGCATCGAGCCCGAGACAGTGCGCTCGTATCTTCAGATTCAGCCCGGCGACGCGTGGAACTCCGAGAAACTCGACGCATCCCTGAAGGCGTTGTTTGCCACGGGCCTGTTTGCCGACGTCAATTTAAGCCGGAGCGGCGATAGGCTCGTCGTCAAGATCGTCGAAAACCCGATCATCAACCGCATTGCCTTCGAGGGAAACCACAAGCTCGACGACAAGGAACTCAACGCCGAAATTCAGGAGCGTCCGCGTGTCGTCTACACCCGCTCGCGGGTGCAGGCCGACGTCAAGCGCATCCTCGACCTCTACCGCCGGCACGGAAGGTTTGGCGCGACTGTCGAGCCGAAGGTCATTCAGCTGTCCGAGAATCGGGTTGATCTGGTCTTCGAGATCAATGAAGGCGATTTCACCGGCATTCGCAGTGTCAATTTCGTCGGCAACAAGGCCTACAGCGAGAGCAAGCTGCGCGGCGTGATCGCGACCAAGGAAAGTCGCTGGTATCGATTCCTCTCGACCAACGACAGCTTTGATCCCGACCGGATGACCTACGATCGCGAACTGTTGCGCAAGTTTTATCTGACCGAGGGTTATGCTGATTTCCGCGTGCTGTCGGCGGTGGCCGAGCTGACCCCGGAGCGCGACGGTTTCATCGTCACCTTCACCCTCGACGAGGGTGAACGCTATCGCTTCGGCAAGGTTGGGGTCAATATAAAGCTCAAGGATTTGACGGCCTCACAGGTGCTGCCGCTGCTGACTGTACATTCGGGCGATTGGTACAATGCCCAGCAGGTGGAAGATTCGATCTCGTTGCTGACCAATACCCTCGGCACCCGCGGTTATGCTTTTGTCGAAGTCAAGCCTGACATTACCCGCAATCGTCAAAACCACACCGTCGACATCACGTTCAACGCCCAGGAGGGGCCGCGCGTCTATGTCGAGCGCATCGAAATCGTCGGTAACACGCGAACGCTCGACAAAGTAATCAGGCGCGAGTTTCAGCTTGTCGAAGGCGACGCCTTCAATACCGAAAAGATGCAGCGCTCGCAGCAACGCATCAAAAATCTCGGATTCTTCAAAAAAGTCGAGGTGACCAACGCTCCGGGTTCGGCGCCAGACAAGACGGTGGTGACGGTCGAAGTAGAGGAACAGTCGACCGGCGAACTGTCTTTCGGCCTGGGCTTTTCGACCAGCGACGGACCGCTCGCAGACGTCAACATCCGGGAGCGTAATTTCTTGGGGCGTGGTCAGGATATGCAGATCGGCGCGGTGGTGTCGTTGCGCTCGCAGCAGGTGCAGCTAAGTTTTACCGAGCCGTATTTTCTCGACAAGAACATTGCCGCCGGTTTCGACCTTTTCGAAATCAAGACCAGTCCAACGACCAATTTCTTCACGGGCATAACCCCGCCTTATCAGCAATTCTCCTATGGCGGCGCGTTGCGCGCCGGATATCAGATCACCGACAATTTGCGGCAGACGCTGAAATATACCGCTCGTTCGGACACAATCGAGAACATTCAGAGCGACGCATCCCTGTTCATTGCTCTGCAGGCGGGAACCCATGTCACCTCGGCGATCGGCCAGGTCCTACTCTACGACCGGCGCGACGACCGTGTTGATCCGACAGGCGGTTATTTCGTCTCGCTGGGAAATGATTTTGCCGGCGTCGGATTTGGCGTGGACTATGTGCGGTCGAAGGTGAATTTCGGCTATTACTACTCGGTTGCGCCGGACTGGGTGCTGAGCTTCACCGGGGAGGCAGGCGAGATTTTTGGTTGGGACGGGCAGCAGGTTCTGCTGCAGGATCGTTTTTTTGTCGGTGGCGACAATCTGCGCGGTTTCCAGGACGCCGGGATCGGTCCCCGCGATTCGGTTGACGACGACGCGCTCGGCGGGCAGAAATACTATGTCGGCTCGGTGACTCTGGGCGTGCCGCTGGGCCTCCCCAAGGAGCTCGGGATCAGCGGCCGCGTCTTCACCGATTTCGGCACGCTCTACAGCCTCGAACCGACGACTCTCAACCTGACCCCGGCGCAGCTGGCCACGACCGGCGGGGTTACGCCGCAGGTTTTGCAATCGCCGGCGATCCGGGTCAGCACCGGGGTCGGCGTGTCGTGGAAGTCGCCGGTGGGTCCGATCCGCCTCGATGTCGCGGTGCCGATAAAGAAAGAATTCTTCGACCAGACTCAGTTCTTCAGGGTCAGTTTCGGGACGAAATTCTGATGCCGAATTTTCTTTTCCGGCGAGCGGCGCTGCTGCTGGCGTTTATGCTCGGGCTTGTCGGCAGCGCCGCCGGTCAAGCGCCTCCTGCGAAAGCCCCGCCGCCGGCGCCGGCCCCCGCCCCCGCTCCCGCCCCGAAAGCGCCGCCGCCGGCACCGTCGCCGACGCCGCAGAACCTGAGCGTCATGGTCGTCGACGTGCAGGCGCTGCTACAGAACTCGAAGGCTGCGAAGATGGTTCGCGGCCAGATCGAACAGAAGCGCAACGAATACACCAAAGAGATCTCGCGCCAGGAAGAGGCGTTGCGTTCAGAACGCGATGCCTTGCAGCGCCAACAGACGTCAATGGCGCCAGAAGCACTCAACAAAAAGGGGCGGGAATTCCAACAAAAGGTCAACGACCTTGACCGCGACGTCCAAAGCAAACGCGCCGCTCTTGAAAAATCCAACAACGAGGCGTTGACCAGAATTCAGCAGTCGATGCTGAAAATTATCGCTGACATTGCCAGGCAGCGGCGGGCGAACCTGGTGCTGCAGCGCACTGATCTGGTGCTGTTCGACCAGGCGTTCGACGTGACCGACGAGGTCATGCAAAAGCTCGACGAGGAGCTTCCGGTTCTGACCGTCAACTTTGCCACGCCGGAGCCGGTGCCCGCCACCACTGCGGCACCTGAGGCGCCGTCGCCGTCGCCGGCTCCCACTGCCAAGGCCGCTACCGCCAAGGCGAAAAAGAAGTAGGGCGCGGCGGGGCCCTCGGCCGATGGTTGACCCTCGCTTTTTCTCCCGCGCCGGGCCGTTTACGCTCGCCGAGCTGGCGCGGGCGAGCGGGGCTCTGCTGTCGCGCGACGAGGATGGCAAGAGATTGTTCCATGACGTGGCGCCGCTCGAAACGGCGGGCCCTGACGAAGTGAGCTTTCTCGAGAACCGCAAATATCTTCCCGCCTTTCGCGGCTCCCGGGCGGGCGCGGTGTTTGTCGACGCCGTATCGTCCAAAGACGCGCCACCCGGTATGGCGCTGCTCGTGGCGAGCGCGCCCTACAGGGCTTATGCGCTGGCGGCGCAAGCCTTTTACCCGGCGTCACCAATCACCGCCGGCCGGGCGCCGTCGGCGCTGATCGATGCCGAGGCAATCGTCCCCAAGGATTGCGAGGTTGGTGCGAACGTCGTCATCGAGGCGCGGGTACAGCTCGGCAGGCGCTGCCGGGTTGGTGCCAATACCGTGATCGCCGCCGGCGTCAGGATCGGCGAGGACTGCCATATCGGCGCCAACGTCACAATCAGCCACGCGCTGATCGGCGCGCGCGTCGTCTTGCATCCCGGGGTACGGATCGGTCAGGCCGGGTTCGGCTTTGCGCCCGACCGAGCGGGGCCGATCAAGGTTCCGCAGCTCGGGCGCGTGATCATCGGCGACGATGTCGATATTGGCGCCAACACCACGATCGATCGAGGCTCGGGACACGATACGGTGATCGGCGCCGGATCGATGATTGATAATCTGGTGCAAATCGCCCACAACGTCGTGCTCGGCCGGTGCTGTATTTTGGCCGGGCAAGTCGGCGTTTCCGGGAGCACGCGGCTCGACGATTTTGTCATGATTGGCGGACAAGGGGGGCTCGCCGGCCACCTGCATATCGGCGCCGGCGCCCGGATTGCTGCCAAGTCCGGCTTGATGCGCGACGTTCCGGCAGGGGCGACGGTGTCGGGTATCCCGGCCGTGCCGATCGCCGATTTCATGCGGCAGACCGCAGTCCTGCAGCGTCTGGGCAAGAAGAAGGACGGGCGATGATCGATCCGGCCTGCACCTCGGCAGACAGTGTTCAAATCGACATTCAGCGGATCATGGAAATGATCCCGCACCGGCAACCGTTTCTGATGATCGACCGGGTCGTCGACGTGGTGGCAAATCAGCGCGCGACCGGCATCAAGAACGTCTCGATCAACGAAGATTTTTTTCGTGGCCATTTCCCGACGCGGCCGGTCATGCCGGGGGTGCTGATCATCGAGGCGATGGCGCAGACCGCGGCCGTGCTCGTCGTGCACACCTTGGGCCCGGAAGCCGAGGGCAAGCTCGTTTATTTCATGAGCGTCGACAATGCCCGCTTTCGCCGCCCGGTCTTTCCCGGCGATCAGCTTGCCGTCCATGTCGTCAAACAGCGCAGCCGCGGCAATGTCTGGAAGTTTGAAGGCCAGGCCAAGGTCGGCGCCCATCTGATGGCCGAGGCCGTGTACGCCGCGATGATCCTCGATCGGTAGGCGGCAAAAGCTTGCACATTCATCCGACCGCGATCGTCGCCTCGGGCGCGCGCCTGGCCCCGGATGTCGTCGTCGGGCCTTATTGCGTCGTCGGCGAATTGGTCGAGCTGGGGGCGGGCGTCACTTTGCACGCGCATGTCGTAATCGACGGGCGCACGACGATCGGCGCCGGCACGCGGGTCTTTCCGTTCGCCTCGATCGGGCAGGAACCGCAGGACCTCAAATATCGCGGGGAGGACTCGTCGCTTGTCGTCGGCTGCCGCAATACGATCCGCGAATATGTGACGATGAACCCGGGGACGACCGGCGGCGGCATGGTCACCCGGGTTGGCGACGACTGCCTTTTCATGGTCGGTGCTCACGTCGCGCATGACTGCCAGATCGCCGATCATGTGATCATGGCCAACAATGCGACCTTGGCCGGGCACGTCGTCATCGAGGAATACGTCTTTCTCGGCGGGCTGTGCGCGGTGCACCAGTTCGTGCGGATCGGCCGCCACGCGATGATCGGCGGCATGTCCGGTGTCGAGCGCGACGTGATCCCCTATGGCCAGGTGATGGGCGACCGCGCCCGGCTGACCGGGCTGAACATCATCGGGCTGCAGCGCCGCGGTTTCAGCCGCGAGGACATCCAGACGCTGCGCAACGCCTATCAATGCCTGTTCCATTCCGCGGGCACCTTGAGCGATCGGGTCGGTGAGACCGCCGGCCGCTTTGCCGGAATCGGTCCGGTCGAAGACATTGTCCAATTCATCCGCGCCGATTCGAGCCGGGCCATTTGCCAGCCGAAGGAGACGAATGGCGGATAGTTCCGCGGCGAGCCGGCCGATGGCAAACACACTGGGCATTGTCGCCGGCGGCGGTGGGTTGCCGCGGCGGCTCGTCGAGGCGTGCCGACAGGCGGGCCGCGAGGTGTTCGTGCTGGCGCTCGAAGGGGCTGCGGAGCCCGAGACTGTCGCCGGCGTCGCCCATGCCTGGTGCCCGATCGGCGCCGCCGGCCGCGGCCTCGCGCTGTTGCGCGAAAACGCAGTGAAGGAACTCGTGCTGGCGGGCGGTGTGCAACGGCCGTCGCTGACCTCCCTCCGTCCCGATTGGCGGGCTGCCAAATTCTTTGCTCGCGTCGGCTACCGGGCACTCGGCGATGACGGGCTGTTGTCTGCGGTCGTCGCCGAATTGGAGCGAGAGGGGTTCCGGGTGATCGGCCCCGATCAGGTATTGCGTGCGGGACTGGCGCTCGAAGGTCCCTTTGGCCGGGTTCGCCCCGATCCGCAGGCGATGGCGGACATCGCGCACGCAGAGCGTGTAGCGCGGGCCCTGGGCGCACTCGATATCGGCCAGGCGGTCGTCGTGCAACAGGGGCTGGTGCTGGGGGTCGAGGCAATCGAGGGCACCGATGCGCTGCTCCGCCGTTGCGCCGGGCTCTGCCGCGAGGGGCCGGGCGGCGTCCTTGTCAAGGTCGAGAAGCCTGGGCAGGAGCCGCGTGCCGACAGGCCGACGATCGGACCCCAAACCGTGACGCTCGCCGCCGAGGCCGGGCTGCGCGGCATCGCTGTCGAAGCCGGGGCGACGATCGTGCTCGACCGCGACGAGGTGGTTGAGGCCGCCGATCGCGCCGGCCTGTTCGTCTTCGGCATCCGCCGGATGTGACGACCTGCGCAGACCGCGGCGCCGCGGCGCCGTTCATTTTTATCGTCGCCGGCGAGCCGTCGGGGGACGCGCTCGGTGCGGCGCTGATCAACGCGTTGCGGCGCCGTATCGGCAACCGGCTGCGGATCGCCGGCGTCGGCGGCGAGCGCATGTCCGACGAGGGCCTCGACAGCCTGGTGCCGCTCGCCGACCTCTCCGTCATTGGCGTCGCTGAAGTGTTGCCGCGCGTGCCGCTGATCCTGCGCCGGGTGCGCGAGACGGTGGCCGCGGTGCGGGCGCTCAAGCCCGATGCGGTGGTGACGATCGACAGCTCGGGCTTTAGCTGGCGGATCGCCCAGCGATTGCGCCGGCGCGGCGAAACCCTGCCGCTGATACATTATGTAGCCCCAATGGTGTGGGCATGGCGTGCCGGCCGGGCGCGGCGGATGGCGCGCTGGTACGACCATCTGATGGCGCTGTTGCCGTTCGAGCCGGCCTATTTCGAGCGAGTCGGGCTCACCTGCTCCTATGTCGGCCATCCGGTGCTCGACAGCGGCGCCGATCGCGGCGACGGCGCACGGTTCCGCGCGGCATATGGGCTCGAACCCGAAGAAACCCTGATCGCGGTGTTGCCGGGAAGCCGCGACGGCGAGGTGCGGCGGCTGTTGCCGATCTTTGGCGCGGCGTTGGCGCGGCTCGATGGGCTTGTCGGACCGTTTCGCGTCGTCGTGCCGACGGTCGCGACCGTCGCCGGCGCGGTCAGCGAAGCCGCGCGCGGCTGGCCCGGCGCTGCGATCGTCCTAAGTAGCCCGCACGACAAATACGACGCCTTTGCCGCCAGCCGCGCGGCACTCGCCGCTTCGGGTTCGGTGGCGCTGGAACTGGCGATGGCGCGGCTGCCGATGGTCGTCTGCTATCGCCTGAACCCGGTGACCGAGGCATTGCTCGACCGGGTGGTGAAGGTGCGGCAGGTCAACCTGATCAATCTGCTGCTCGAACGACCCGTCGTCCGCGAGCTGTTGCGCGGCGAGTGCACGCCCGAGCGGATCGCCACCGAAGCCGCACTGCTGGTGCGGGACGAACGGGTTCGCGCTGCGCATGTTGCGGGTTATGATGAGGCGGTACGCCGCCTCGAAGCGGGCGGCCGGTCGCCGAGCCTGCGCGCCGCCGATCAGGTCCTCGCGATCGTGGCGGCGCGCCGGTGCGGCGGACCCGCATCCCCGGCACCCTCACGGAGGAACTTGCCATGGCCATGACCGATGTTGCCGAAACCACCAAGCCGGCGGCCGAGACCGACAACTATCGTTATCTGCACACGATGATCCGCGTCCGCGATCTCGACAAATCGCTGGAATTTTATACCAGCCTGTTGGGGATGAAGTTGCTGCGCAAGCGCGACTACCCGACCGGCAAGTTCACCCTCGCCTTTGTCGGCTATGGCGACGAGGCCGATAATACCGTGCTCGAGCTGACCCATAATTGGGAGCAGGCCGAGCCTTACGCGCTGGGCGGCGCATTTGGTCATCTCGCCCTCGGCGTGCCCAATGTCTACAAGGCGTGCGAGCGGTTAGGAGCAGCGGGCGTCAAGATCCCGCGCCCGGCGGGCCCGATGGCGCATGGCGGATCGGTCATCGCCTTTATCGAAGACCCCGACGGCTATCGCATCGAGCTCGTCCAACGCCCATAAAGGAGGCGTCACTAGGGTGAGGCCTAAGGCGCTGCGTCGTTGTCACGGCGACGGCAGTGCCTTATGTCCGTCGCTCGTCGGTCGGCATTCCACAGCTAAACGTCGAACCCTGGCTCACGGCCGCGCACAAGGTCAACGTGACGTCGATGCGAGCGTCTCCATGTTGAATTTTAAGCATAAAATTTAGATGGATCAGGCCGGTTTATAATTTATTAAGAGGTGCATTCGCTGGAACGAGGATCTTTTCGGGTGCCGGCAATTTACCTTTTACGATTGGCGTTGTGGGCGCTGTCCATGGTGATCGGCAGCTGCGGCGTCTTCGTCGCAATCAGCAGCTTCTCGGTCCCCGCGGTCAGTGCCGACGCCGTGGTGCTGCTCTGCACGGCGCTGGCCATCAATTACTTTTTAACTCGCTGATTACGTAAACGTCGCGCTCATTCCCGCAGATCACCCACCGGCAACAAAGGCGCAGTATCCCGTGGGCTGCCGCCCAGAACAGCTTGTGCGGGTAAATCCCTCACGTCGCCCCCTCCAGAGAGAGGGCGACGTGAAGGAGCGAGGGTTACGCGTTGCTGCGCCGGTTCTGCTCGTAATAGCTGTTGCGCAGCACCTTGCCGGGTAGCGCGCCGGTGTGCTTGCCCTCTTCGTACAGCATTTGGCCGTTGACCGCGGTGGCGTAGATGCCCTCGGCCGCTTCCTTGATGCGCCAGGCGCCCAACGGGAAGTCGTGGACGACCGTCTCCTGCCCGCATTTTACCGTTGCCGGGTCGAAGATCACGACATCGGCCGCCATCCCCGGCCGCAGCAGGCCGCGGTCATAGAGCCCAAAGGTCGAGGCACTGTCGAACGTCAACCGCCGCACCGCCTGCTCCAAGGTCATCACCCGCTTCTCGCGCACCCATTCGCCGAGCAGCTTGGTCAGATAGCCGTAGCCGCCGTGGAACTGCACATGCGCGCCGCCGTCGCCGAGACCGATCACCGCGTTGGGATGGGTCAGGATCTTCTGCAGCACCTCGTCGTCGATATTGTTCTCGGCCTGCAGGAAACGGGTTTCGAGCTTTTCCTCGACGACGAGGTCGAGGAAGGCGTCGATCACGCGCTTGCCCTGCTTCTCGGCGATCTGCCCGATCGACTTGAACTGCATCCACTTGTTCTTTTCGAGCACCGGCTCGTTGACCCAGATGTAGTTCCACCAGGTCTTGGAGATGCCGACTGCGCTGTCGGGTTTGTTGACGACCGCTTCCTCGTGCAGTTTGGCGCGGATCTCGGGATCGGCGTACGCCTTCAGCTTTGCCTCATCCGACGACAGCAGAATCGGGTGCCAGGTCGGCAGACCGCGGAACACCTGGCTGTTCTTCATCGTGAAGTCTTGTGTCACCCGGTTCGGGCTGCACATCGGGTAGGCACGGATGCCCATCGCCGCGGTCTCCTCGACCCGCGCCATGTGGATTTTCCACTCGTCCGGCCGGCGCATGGTGTGCGACAGGCTGTTGTAGACGACCATGCGGCCGGTCGCCTCGGCGAGGCGGCGCATCATGCCGTCCTTCAGCTCGACATATTGGCCACCGCCGGCCTGGATCGTGCCGGTGCCCAGCTCGCGCAAAACGTCGGCGAGCGCGAAGACCTCCTGCTCGTCGGCCCACAGCGCCGGGATCGGCACGCCCTGCGGATCGAAATGGCCCTTTTCGCGCGATACCGAGAGCCCCAGCGCGCCGGCCTGCATGCCGTCGCGGACGACGTCCTGCATCGCCTTGATCTGGGCCTCGGTGGCGCCCGCCTTCTGGCAGTCGTCGCCCATCACGTAGTGGCGCACCGCGGTATGACCGATCAGGTTGCCGACGTTGACGCCGAGCCGTTTGTCGAGATGGTCCATGTATTGCGGGACGGTCTCCCAGTCGAAATCGACCGTCCGCAATACCGACATCGGGATGGCTTCGACATACGAGAGGAATTCGGCCAGCCGCTCTTCGGTGCCTTTGCGCACCGGCGCCAACGACAACGAGCAATTGCCGAAGATCACCGAGGTCGCACCATGCTCGGGCGAGAAGGTGCACAGCGGATCCCAGGTCACCTGCGCATCGTAATGGCAGTGGTTGTCGATAAAGCCGGGCGCGACGGCGCGCCCATCGGCGTCGACGGTCTTCCCGGCCGGGCTGGAGAGTTTGCCGATTTCGACGATCTTGCCGTTTTTGATGCCGACATCGCCGCGGAAAGCCGGCATTCCCGTGCCATCGACAACGAGCCCATTTTTGATCAGCAGATCATAGGCCATCGGTTCTTCCTTTCTATAGAGAGCGGCCGCCGGTTGCGACCCCGGCAACTCACGCAGAAGTGTACGCCCTCCGGCCACGGACACAACGCCGCAGCGCCGCTCGCACGCCGCGGAGCCATGTTTCGAGCGCGGGGGTGCCAAGCACAAATACGCGGGAGCGCACGGCCAGCTAAATGGTCCGCACCGGCGCTATCGTGCTAAAGGCTGCACCTTGCCCCGCCGCCCTGGCGCCGACATTCGACGGAGTGCCCAATAGATGAGCTTGTCCAGTGAGGAATATCGCGACCACCTGCAATCGACTTCGGTGCGCGCCGGGTTCAGCTTTGACGAGGTAGCGCTCCCTGACGAGCGCCGCGTCGGGGTCAACGGCCTGCAGTTCCGTTATCTCGATTGGGGAAATGAGGGAAAGCGGCCGATCCTGTTTTTGCACGGCGGGGCGTTGACCGCGCATACCTGGGATCTGTGCTGCTTGGCGTTGCGCGACGACTATCACTGCCTGGCGCTCGATCAGCGCGGCCATGGCGACAGCGACTGGGCGCCCGACGCGAATTATTCGATCGCCGCCCAGCGCGAGGATGTGAAGGGCTTTGCCGAGGCTGCCGGTCTCGGCCAATTCGTGCTGGTCGGCATGTCGATGGGCGCGATCAACGGCTTGGCCTACGCGATTACGCATCCCGAAACCTTGTCGGCGCTGGTGCTGATCGACGCCGGCCCCAATGTCCGCCGCCCGGGCTCGAGCCGCATCCGCAATTTCGTCAACGGCGGGGCCGAGCCGTCGTCGTTGGAGGCGATTATCGAACGGGCGCTTGCCTTCAACCCGCGGCGCGATCCTGTCGTCCTGCGGCGCAGCCTGATGCACAATCTGCGTCAGCAGGAGGATGGCAACTGGGTGTGGAAATATGACCGGCAGCGGTTTCAGCAGATGGGCGGCGACCAGCACGCCGCTGAGCGGCGCGGCCTCGCCGACGGCCTCGCGCGGGTGAGTTGCCCGACCCTGGTGGTGCGCGGCGCTGAAAGCGACGTGTTCCACGATGAGGATGCCGAACGCCTGGCGACGGGCCTTCCCAACGGCCGTTGGATCAAGATCCCCAAGGCCGGCCACACCGTCCAGGGCGACAACCCGAAAGACCTGGTTGCGGCATTGCGCGAGTTTTTGGGCTGACCCGAGCCCTTGCTGCGCTATGAGATTACCTCCCGACGCGCCGGGCCATAGATGACTTCGTCGTCGCCGGATTTGCTTGACCGGCGAGTTTATAAAGCACAAGCTCGCGAGTAAGAGAAATATAACCCTCCGAAAGAATTTGCGGAGTGAACATAATGAAAACAATGTTTCGCCACCATAACATGTGTCTCACAACACTTGTCTCTTTCTTTTTCAGCTAGTGCTCCGACGCGGACGTAAGATTCACCAGCCACCCAACCCGTCTTGGCCGGGCTTGAACCTGCACAAGGCCGGGCATGACGATTGAGGGGATACTGCACCATCTGAATGCGCCTCTGAGCACTAGTGGATGGCTTCTAACGCTTGTGTCCCGCGGTTGACGGCGGCGAGGATGGCGTCGGCGGATTTGGTCCAGATAAACGGCTTGGGCTTGCCGTTGGCCTCGGCGATGAAGCGGTTGATCGCGGCCTGCAACTCGACGATTGAGGTGAAGACGCCGCGCTTGAGGCGTTGCCGGGTCAGCTTGGCGAACCAACCTTCGACCGCGTTGGCCCAAGAACACGAAGTCGGGGTGAAGTGGAAGGTGAAGCGCTGATGCCGCTGCAGCCAAGCCTTCACCTTGGGGTGCTTGTGGGTGGCATAATTGTCGAGGACCACATGGACCGCCTTATCGGCCGTGACCTCGCGTTCGACCGTATTGAGAAAGCGGATGAATTCCTGATGCCGGTGGCGCTGCATGCAGCGCCCGATGACCTTGCCTTGGAGGGTATCGAGGGCGGCGAACAGGGTGGTGGTGCCATGGCGCTTGTAATCGTGGGTCATGGTGGCGCAGCGGCCCTTCTTCATCGGCAGTCCGGGCTGGGTCCGGTCGAGCGCCTGGATCTGGCTTTTCTCGTCGATGCTGAGCACCACGGCGTGGGCCGGCGGATCGATATAGAGGCCGACAACCGCCTTGAGCTTGTCGGCGAATTGGGGATCGTTGGAGAGCTTGAACGAACGCACCCGATGCGGCTGCAGCCCGTGCCTAGTCCAGATGCGGCGCACCGAGGACGGGCTGATCGCCACCGTCTTGGCCATCGCCACCGCCGTCCAATGGGTCGCTTCCTGCGGCGGGGCTTGGTTGGTCAGCGCAACGACACGATCGACGGTGGCGGCCGGCAGCGGCGGCAGGCGCGAGGGCCGGGTCTTGTCACGGGTCAGCCCCTCGACCCCCTCACGCATAAAGCGCTCCTGCCAGCGCCAAACCACGGTCTTGCCCTTGCCAACCGCGCGCATGACGGCAGTGGTGCCCTCACCGTCGGCCGTCAGGATGATGATCCGCGCGCGCCAGACGTGCTTCTGTGGGCTGTTGCGATCCCGGATGATCGACTGCAAGCGCGCCCGATCCGCCGGCGTGACCTCGGTGGTTATTCCCTTGCGCATCCCTCATCGTCGCACAGCCGGCGCTCCCGGAGAACTTTATTCGGACTCTTCCGTCAGGTTATATCCACTAGCAGGCTGCTGAAAAAGAGCCGTTAGCCACGAATACAGCTCCGTCTCGCTACGTGGCGCCGCCAATGAGGAGCGATCTCATGAAAAACATGTCGCACCGGCGCGCGATCGCGCTCCATGCCGGCGTCCCAAAGACGCGAAGGCTCAATCTCAACCAACTACTCTGTTGCGTGTTGGCATTGGGTTTTGCTCTCTCCGGTATCCGGGCGGCGCACGCGCAAGCCGATCCCTTCCAGCGCTACATCATATTTTATAACGACCAGCCGATTACGATCTATCCGGTGATCACCGCTGTCGAATCACAGCAGGGCGCCGCTTGCGGGACGTCAGGCCTCCTTCGCAGAATCATCGTCAACGCCGGAACCCGAGGCGCAGGTATACCCACTAACGGGACGGTGACAGTGGAGCTGCCGAAGCTCAAACATTGCTGGTACACCGCTGTCCGAGTTTATCTATTCACTGTCGATCTGACCAAGTTCGAGGCCAAGATCCCCACCGCTCAGCGTACGGTTGCCGATAACGCTACCTGGAATCCACCGTTATGCACGCCGGCTAGCGCCTGCTGGTCCGGAACCGCGGTTGATCAGTATCCCCTCGATGCCCCCGCGCAGCTGTACGAATATACACACATTTCCCAAAACCCGGCTACCGGTGCGCCATTCCCTGATCCGAATGATCCAAACGGCGTCCCGTTGGCGGATATCGACGTGTCCTATGTCGATGAGCTGTATTTGCCGGTAGCGTCCAATGTGGACGATGGCGGTGCTACTCCTTACATGGGAACCATTTTGTCCTACACACAGTTCAACACAGAGACAAAAGAATTCCTCGAACTCACTACCGGAAACAAACCGCTCTGGTCTGAATTTGCCGCCTATACAGCAGCAAATTGGCCTTATAACGTCTTCAACAACCTGGGATCTCCGCAAACCGACCATATCGTAGGCAAGGATATTGTTGCCGGTGTGAGGATTATACCGCCGGGCATCGATCCGCTTACATCAGAATTGTATGACCCGCCTTATACGGGTCCGCGGCAATGCATGGACGTCCCGGCGTGTCCTCAGGTTCCTGGAAACTGTTGCCCGGTGGACAACGGCACCATCCTCGCCTGCTGCGGCAAGCCGTTGCCTTATCTGCTCTCAAACACCACGAAGACGGCATCCTTGGCGTCTTTGTTCCCTCGGCTCGGCCTCCCCCGCCTCGATCTCCGCCGCCTCGATCTCCGCCGCCTCGATCTCCCCCGCGCTGTGGGCGCCGCCGGTGTGGACAACCCTTCGGTCGACGCTCTTGTTGCCAGCTGGACCAGCTGGGTCCGAAGCGATCCTTGCGCGAACCTCGCCGCCATCCCTGCTTGGCCCGTTGGCCCGTCACTCGATAAACAACTATTCTGCAGTATGTTCGAATCCACGGTACGTTCTGTTTGGAACAGCTTCAAAGATTCCCCGAACACAACGGATCCCAAAACGAAAGAAGTGACCCCCGGTTGCATCAGCTTTACCGACGCAGCCAAGGACCGGTGCACCGTCAACTCGATCGTCGCCTTTAAGAGCAACGATAAGGGATTGCTGAACGAGCAGGTTCAATCCCTGCTGAGAAACGTTCCTTATGGCGGCTTCCACGAAACCCGGTGGTCATTTGATAAATTCATCTTGTTTTGGGCGCCTTACGTGAGCCCTTTCAACCTGTTTCCCTATTCCCACTTGGTTCATAACCCGGTCGACGGCGTCGATGCGCCGGGAGCGTATTCCTTTTCGATCGATGACAAATTTGGCAATTTCGGTGGTCTAGGATCCGGCATTCTCGTCGAGGTCGGAGGCAACATGCATTTATTGAACCAGAACCCTTATGATCTGTGGGAGCAGTTTCGTGTGTCCTTTGGATCGGGTTGGAACCACGCCACCGTTTGCGGTCGCCCGTATCCGATCCCGATGAGCTTAGGTTTTGCCGACCCGATTTCGTTTTGGATGAACGGGCAACCTCAAACCCCCTGCAATATCGCCATGTACAAGGATGCGGCCGAAACCCAGTACGCGAAGTTCGTGGTCGGCGAGGCCTCAAAGACGGTAACCGACATTTATACCGGCCAGACGCAAACGGTCACGCAGCTAACCTATGACCCGAGCAGCTGCAATTCGAACCTGAGCGCTGTTTGCACCGGGTCCCACCTTGTCTTTACTGCGGTGCCTCAACCGGTCCCCGGCAATGACGATCCTGATCCCGGTGAATCGTGGGTCAGTTTGTCGGACGCCGACAAACCGCTCGTGACTCTGGTTGTACCCGCAATAGCACCGTAGCCGGGGATGGCGCGGCGACGGTAACCCATTGCAAACACGCGCGTCATCTTCGGCCGGTCTCTGAGGCGGCGGCTCAAAACCCCTATTGCGCCGCTGCCTTGATCGGCACCCGCGCTGCGAGTGCGGCGTCGAGTTCTTCGATCGTGCGGCCCCTGTTCTCTATGCCGACGAACAGGAAGGCGACGACCGCGAGCAGGTACCATACGGCAAAATAGTTGAAGCCCGGAACCAACGCGGTGAGCGTCGCCTTCGGCGCTACGTAGTTGGAGGCGCCGGCGATGACCGCTAGGCCGGCCGGGCCGATGAACTTGGCGAGGTTCGAGCAACCGTAGACGAGGCCGAAACCGCTGGCCCGCAATTGCGCGGGCCACAGCTCCGCCAGGTACGGGAAGACGACCGAGAAGCTGCCGTTCGCGAAAAAGCTGTGCAACATCAACAGCAAGAAAAACATCGACGCGGTGCCGACATAGACGTCGTGCAGGTAGCCGGCGAGCGCCATAGCACCACCCGCCGCAATGGAGAGCAGGACCCCGGCGGGCGCATGCTGCCGTTCCGATCCGGATGGAGGATGTCGCGGCTGCGGCGTGCTGTAGTGTCCGAACTCTCGGGTCGGTATCCCGCCGGTTCCGCGACATCACGCCGCTCGCGGCTCTCCATGCGATACGGCTGGACCAGGCGCATGCCGAGCTAAACTCGGCGCCATAGGCGGCTCAGTCGTCGAGGTCGCACGCCGCTACGGCTTCACCAATCCTGGGCGATTCACCGCGGCTTGTCGCCGACGCTTCGGAGAAGCGCCGACGAGACGGCCAGACGCGGCTCCGCGATCTTGCTCTCGGTTATGCTTGCCGTTCTCTGAGCATCCTCGGCGTCTTCTTCCGAGGCGCCTCGCTCGCAATTGATGTCGAGATGTGAACTCGAATGGTCGGCGGATAAGAACGCGTTCAACATTAAACGGTGATAAAATCGCGCAAGGCCGTCCAACCGAGAGCGCTAACATGACCGATGTCGCCCGCTCGCTCTGTCCGATCAACTCGCTGGCGGTCGACGTCGTCACCGACGACGTCAGCGACAATTACGTCAGCAAGACGCTGTTCGCGGTCTCGGAGTTCGCCAACATCGTCCGCGCCGGCGCCAAGACGTTGTCGGGCGAGGCGCTGCTCTGCGCCAATCTCGGCTTTGGCTGCCGGCTGGTGTCCAACGCCGGCGGCGTGGGTCACACGATGCTGTTCGACACCGGCCCGGAAGGCGCCATCTTCGTCCGCAACTGCGCCAATCTCGGCATCGCGCTGGACGAAATCGAATGCATCGCCGTCAGCCACGGTCATTGGGACCACATGGGCGCCTTGCCCGCGACATTGGACGCGATCCGCGAGCAAGGCGGAAAAACCACGGTCCACGTCAACCCCGGGATGTTCGACGAGCGCGCGATCCGGCTCGCCGGCGGGACGGTCGTGCCAGCAGCGAAAGTCCCGACTCCGGCCGAGATGGCGGCGCTGGGGGCGACGGTGGTCAACGACCCGGCGCCGCGGTTGTTGCTCGACCGGCATTTTTTCTACAGCGGCGAAATCCCGCGGCTGAGCGCCTTTGAAAAGGGCCGCACCGATCATTTGAGCCGCATCGACCCGCAAGCGCCGTGGCAGCCCGATCCGTTGCTGCTCGACGAGCGCATGCTGGTCGTGCACGTCAAATCGTTGGGGCTGATCGTGTTGAGCGCCTGCTCGCATGCCGGGATCGTCAATGTCTGCACCGAGGTGCGCACGCTGTTTCCCGACATTCCGATCCACTGCGTGATCGGCGGCCTGCATCTCGGCGGGGTCATGGAGCGGGTCATTCCCGACACCGTCGACGGGCTGCGGCCGTTCGCGATCCCGCACATCATTACCGGCCATTGCACCGGCTGGCGTGCCCTGCACGCGCTGGCCAACGCCTTTGGCGACGCCGTCAGCCAGTCGGCGGTGGGCACGACCTACACTTTTGCCGCCTGAAGGTGTCAAATTGGGTTCCGTTCTATCGACATCTTACGGGTCATTCCCGCGAATGCGGGAGCCCAGGGACCCAAGGATTTCGCGGTTGCCCCCGGTTCACGCCAGGGGCAGGCTCTGGGGCCCCGCTTGCGCGGGGGTGACGGCCAGGAAATTCGCATTTTCGGCTTCGTCCCAAGCGCGGTTCTGACGTGCCGCCGATGGCAGACGAAGCCCGCCTGCCGGTCACGATCGTCACCGGCTTTCTCGGCAGCGGCAAGACGACGCTCGTCAACCACATCCTGGCGCACCGGACCGGCGTCAAGATTGCGGTCATGGTCAACGAGATCGGCGACATCGCGATCGACGGTGATTTGATCATCGGTGCCGGCGACGGCATGGTCGAGCTCGCCAATGGCTGCATCTGCTGCTCGATCAACAACGATTTGGTCGATGCGATCTTTCGGGTGCTGCAGCGCGAGCCGCGGGTCGAATACCTGATCGTCGAAACGACCGGTCTCGCCGATCCGCTGCCGGTTGTGCTGACCTTTCTACGCACGGAATTCCGCTCGGGCGTCCGCGTCGACTCGATTGTTGCGCTTGCCGATGCCGAAAGCTTCAGCCTCGATCTGTTCGACAGCAAGGCCGCGTTGAACCAGCTGCGCTACGCCGATTTCGTGCTGCTGAACAAATGTGACGTCGCGGCGCCGCAACGGGCGGATGCGGTCGAAGAAAAAATCCGTGAGCTCGCCGAGGGCGCTCGAATCGTGCGCACCATCCGCGCTCGAGTCCCGTTAGCGCTGATCCTCGGCGTCGGAGCGTTCGCGGCCGACCGCCGGCTCCGCGAACATGGCCACGATCATATCGCCGCCGACGGCTTCGACGCCGTGTCGTTTGCCAGCGATCGGAATTTCTCGGCCGACGGGTTCCAGGGCTTTCTCCAAGGTCTGCCGGCGAATGTGTTTCGGGCAAAGGGTGTGCTGGCGATCGACGGCAGCAGCCGCCGGCAACTGTTTCATCTTGTCGGACGCCGCTTCACCTTGGACGAGGCGCCGGCCGAGCTGACCGGCGGCAGCCGCCTGGTGTTGATCGGCCAAGATCTCGATGCCGCGCGATTGCGGGCGCAACTCGCCGCCTGCCTGACGACGCCCGTCACTCCGGCGCCGGAATAGCGAGCGACCACACAAAAAGCACACAGCTCGCCGCGACCGGCAACCATGCGACCGCCGCCCCGATCCGCATCTGGGCGGCGCCGGCCGTAATCGCGCCGGCGATCAGCCCCACCCAGCCCAACGCCTGCGCGAGCCAGCCCATCCATCGGCGCGCCCGGCGAGAAAATCGCCAAGCCCTTGGCCGAACCTGACCAATGTCCCGGTCACGAATGTCAGGCTGACCGTGATGTTCCCGGCGCGATGCATCGCGGCGTTCAACGCGCCCATCGCCAGGACCATCGGAACCGGCGCCGAATCAAAAATCGCCGCCGCCGCGAGCAGCACCGCAACCGCGGCGAGCACGGCGGTCAGATGCCGGCGGCCGGCGACATGCGCGGTCAGCTGGCCGCCGGCGGCGCCCACGACGAACAGCGCGATCAGGATCAGGATCGGACCCGCTTCGGCAAAGCTGCCTCGCCCGACTGCCACGGCAAACTGGGTGCTGTTGCCACTCATGTAGGAAACGAACAAATGGTGGAGGCGAATAAAGCCGATCGCATCGACCATGCCGGCGAGCCCCGCCAGCAGCATCGCAAGCAGCAGCCCGCGCCGGCGCTCAGCCTTTGCCATGTTGCCCTCCCTGACCGTCGGCAGTCACCTCGGCGATCTCCTCACTTGTCGCTCCCGCCGTCGCTTTTGCACGCAACCGGAATGCGGCGTGACAATCCGCGTCGATCGGCGATTGCTGGACTACCCTTGTCGTCGGGGTACGCGAATACCATTTCGGAGATTATCGCAGGCGTGGACCACCGCTTCCGTTGCTCGCTTGTCGGGATCGGGGTTCGCCTGATGGCGGGTACTTCGGCCGCGGGATCGCACCCGGTGGAATTAACCGGCTGCTGTCGTGTTGGTACAAGCGGCCCAGGCCACGATCAGCGCTTGAGCAGATTGACACGGGTGAAGGCATGGCAAAGCCAAAGAGGGGGCGGTCGACCGCCACCATCGACGATCATGTCGGTGGACGTATTCGCGAGCGCCGCATCATGCTGGGGCTGACGCAGCAGCAGCTGGCCGAGATGATCGGCGTCACCTACCAGCAGGCGCATAAATACGAGCGCGGCATCAATCGCGTTTCGGCCGGCAGGTTATTCGAGATCGCTCGCGCGCTGAGCGCCCCGATCAGCTATTTCTACGAAGGCATCGGCCAGGAAGGCCCGCGCCAGATCACGCCGCATCAGCGCATGCTGCTCGAGATCGCGCGCAATTTCGCCGAGATCCGGAACGAAAAGCACCAGGAGGCGGTGAGCCAGCTCGCCCGCGCGCTGGCGACTCGATGATCCGGGCGCCCCGCGGGGCGGTCACGCTTTCGGCAGCGGGAATTCGTCGAGATAGGCGAGGTATTCGTCCTCGACATCGATTTGTACTGCCGCCGTCAGGCGGACCAAGCCGTTGTAGTAGGCGATGGTGATCAGCAGGTCGGCCAGGCGCTCGTCGTCGAGGCCTTGACGAAGCGCGCCAAAGGTTTCGTCCGAAATTTCGAGGTCTCGGGTGAGCTCGCGCGCCGCGCGCAGCACGGCCTTGGCCAGCGGATCGAGAGCGGTCGGCTGTCCGGCGGTTTCGTCGGCGATGGCGCGGATGTCGTCGTCGGAGACCTCAAAGTCGCGGCTGATCCTGATGTGGTGCGAATATTCGTAGGCCGCACGGCAGATGTAGCTGACCTGGAGGATTGCCATTTCCCGCAGGCGCGGATCAAGCCGGCTGCCGTCGCGGATGTATCGCGCCAGTTGAGGCTGCGCGCCGCGCGCGGGCTGTGCGCCAGCAGCCGATAAAGGTTGATGTTGCGCGCCAGCAGATCCTGGTGCTCCGGCAGAAGATCGGATTTGTCGAGATACGGCAGGCGCGCCATCGCAGGTTGCTCCGTTCTGCCCGGGTCGTCTGTAATACGACGTTTCTGCGGCTTTTGCTGCCCCCCTCCGCGAGCTGACCGCCGTCCGTCGCGGCCAAGAATTTATTGGCCGGCAAGGCGGGCGACGACAGGGGCGAGGGCGTCCAGGTAGGCTTCATGGATGACGTAGTAAGAAATGCCCCAGCGCCGCCGGCGGTCCTCTAAATCGTCGACCATCTGCTCTACGGTTCCGATCAGCACATAGGGACTCTGCAGAATTTCATCGGCATGGAACTGGGTCAGTCGGCGCGTCAGCTCCTCGGCCGCCCGATGGTGATCGGTGGTGACGACAACTTGTTGCACCAGCGCGTTCAGCTCCAGGTCTGCTAGTCGTTCGCCGGCGATCTCGCGCACGAGCCGCACCCGATCGTCGACCCCTGAGACCCTCGATCCCGAAAGATCCGGCGGCTTGGCGCCACCGCCGCGGAACGTGATGCCTGAGAGACCGACGATATCAGCTTCGCGCGCGGCCAAGCTGAGCAGACGCCGGCCATTGCCGCCGATCAGAAGGGGTGGGTGCGGTTTCTGGACGGGGGCGGGCGCTATGGTGTGGCTCTTCACCTTATAGTGCCGGCCGGTAAACGTAACCTGTTCTCCGTTGAGCAGACTTTTGATTACGGTGGTCGCCTCCTCCAGACGCTCGACCCTCGCGCGCCCCGCATCGAAGCGCAGTCCCACCTGATCATACTCGGATTGTATGCTGCCGGCGCCCAAGCCGAGCTGAAGCCGTCCGTCTGTCAAGAGATCGACCGTTGCAGCTTCACGCGCCACGAGCACCGGATGGCGGAAGTCGTTGTTGAGCACGTTCGTGCCAATCCGAAGGCGGCTTGTGGCCTCCGCGGCGCTGACTAGTGCCGGCATCGGAGATATCAGGTCGGTGAGATGATCGGGAACGGTCAGCGTGTCGTAGCCGAGCGCCTCGATTTTACGGGCCTTCTCCACCCATTCACGCCGCGACCCCGCGCGCCCGACGCTCACACCGAACCGAAACCGCCTCGTCTCGAATTCATCGTTCCCGACGCCCGCGCTCATTTGCGCCCCCTGTTATCTCCTACACCATACCGGTCGAAAATGTTCTCGGTGTGATCGCCGCGCGCTCTCACCCGACCGCAATGCCCGACAAACCGAGTGGAACCTGGATGTGCGCGGCGATCAATGCCCGGCCGGCATCGGCGACGGTTTGCGCCGGACCGTTGGGGCCGAGGCTCTGGCCGATAGCGTAGGCGCCGTCGATCAACAATTGCAATTGCTGGGCGAGGAGATCGGGATCGCGGACCCCGGCGGCCTCGCCGAGCGCGTGCAGCCGGGAGCGGACGGCGCGCTTGTTGGCGAGGATCACCGCGCGCGCCGGGTGATCGGGCTCGGGAAACTCGGTGTTGGTGTTCAGAAACGGGCAACCCCGCCACAGCGGGTGCGTGACCCTGGTCGCGACCATGTCGAGGATCGCCCCCAGCTGCGCCCGCGGATCGTCCGGGCACGTCCCCTCGGCACGCTCCCAGCGCTGCCAGAACGCCCGGTTGCGCTCTTCGAGCCAGGCGGTGACGAGGGCGTCCTTTGACGCGAAATTGCGGTAGAGGCTCATCTTGGCGACGCCCGAGCGAGCGATGATCGCATCGATGCCAACCGCACGGATGCCGTCGCGGTAGAACATCTCCGCGGCGGTTTCGAGAATCCGCTCGCGCACCGGTTTTTTGTCATCGGACCCGATCATCCGGCCTTCCCGCCTTGCCGCTCTTCTTGACAAGAGACAGACCTGTCTCTCACATTGTCGCTCACCAGACGTAATCGAAGGCGAGGCCGGTGGCAAGACCGAGAAAGCTGCACTACGCGTGGGTGGTCGCCGCGATCACCTTTTTGACCTTGCTCGGAGCAGCCGGCGTGCGCGCCACGCCCGGCGTGCTGATCGTGCCGCTCGAAACTGAATTCGGCTGGTCGCGTGCGACGATCTCGTTCGCGGTCGGGGTCAACATCTTTCTCTACGGGCTGATCGGCCCGTTCGCGGCGGCGGTGATGGACCGGTTCGGGCTGCGCCGCACGATGCTCGCGGCACTGGCGCTGATCGCGACCGGCGTCGCGCTGACGCCGCTGATGAGGCAGCCGTGGCAACTGGTGTTGCTGTGGGGCGTCGTCGTCGGGATCGGCAGCGGCTCGACAGCGTTGGTGCTGGGGGCCACGGTCGCCGCGCGGTGGTTTGCGGTGCGCCGCGGGCTGGTGATGGGCGTGCTGACCGCCAGCACGGCAACCGGCCAGTTGGTCTTTCTGCCGCTCCTGGCGAGCCTCGCTGTCGATCACGGCTGGCGCATGGTGTCGCTCGTGGTGGCAGCGGTGGCGGTCGGGCTGATCCCGCTCGTGGCCTTGCTGATGCGCGACCGTCCCGGCGACATCGGCCTTGCCCCCTATGGTGCCGACCCCGGCGCTCCGCCAACTGCCGCCAGCCGCGGCAATCCGGCGGCAACCGCCATCCTCGCCTTGCGTGACGGGTTGCGCTCGCGCGATTTCTGGCTGCTTGCCGGCAGTTTTTTCATCTGTGGAGCCTCGACCAACGGCCTGATCGGCACCCATTTGATCCCGGCCTGCGTCGATCACGGCATCCCCGCGGTCCGGGGCGCGGGCCTCCTTGCCGCGATGGGCATCTTCGACTTCGTCGGCACGACCCTGTCGGGCTGGCTCAGCGACCGCTGGAGCAATCGTGGTCTCCTCGCCTGGTATTACGGGCTGCGCGGGTTGTCGCTGATGTATCTGCCGTTCGCCTTCGACATGTCGTTCTATGGCCTGCCCGTGTTTGCGGTGTTCTACGGGCTCGACTGGATCGCGACCGTGCCGCCGACCGTGCGGCTGACCGCGCAGATCTTTGGCAGCGCCCGCGGCCCGATCATCTTCGGTTGGATTGCCGCGGCGCACCAAATGGGTGCAGCAATCGCCGCCTTTGGCGCCGGAGCGCTGCGGACAGCGCTCGGCACCTATCTTGAAGCCTTCATGCTCGCCGGTTTCTTGTGCCTGGGTGCGGCGCTGATGGTGCTGTTGATCGGCCCCGGCGGCCGCGAGGAACTGCCGGCGCCGGTCCTCGCGGAATAGCGGCGCTCGCATTACCGGCTGGATAGCCGGATCGGTTGGCCGCCGACCATTGCGTTCGTCTGCAGAGGATCGCTTCAATCCATTCAGCACCTGGCCATTCAGCACCTGGCCATTCAGCACCTGGCCATTCAGCACCTGGCCATTCAGCACCTGGCCATTCAGCACCTGGAGCGACGTCGCGCAACGCCGTCCAGCGGCACCCGCCGGTCTGGTCCCCCCGTCTCACAGCGGGCGCAGGCCCTTTAGTCTTGGGGCAATTGATAGGTATGCGGGAGGGTGGTCGTCACATTCGGATCGGGAATCTTCAGCGAATCCGACTGGGTCATCCTGACCGCCGAGATGTCGTCCGAAATCCCGTTTACATTCTGTACGTCGCTGGCGCGTTCGGGCGCGCCGATGCTGCAACCGGCAGCAGTGGCGAGTGTCAATGCGACGACGAAGCCGAGGCGCAACAAGGCCATCTATCACTCCGTTTAATGAAAGAGCGCGTAGGCTACCGCGAATAGAACCACGACCAGCACCAGCGACACCAGCAACACGTAACGCACCACCCCCTCTTTGGTGGCTTGACGCGCTTCGGTCGCGCTCACGACGATTGGTTTTTTCACCCTGCCCGGTCCCTTGCTGCCGTGACCTTCTGCTGTGAAAACACAAAGCAGCGGCCTTCGATCCGAGAAGATCAAAGACGGGCAGCCGGAGGGATCAAAGCGCGTTGACGTCATCGCCGGTGCGGCCTAAATCTGTCGGCGTGGCCTTAGCGACGACGCATGGCCGGCGCTGCCGGCGAATTAGCGTCCCGAACCCTGCATGGGTTCGGGCTTTGCTCATTCGCCCTGTCTTCGCCGAGGATCATGACCATGTCGTCCGTTGCTGCGACCGTTGCTGAGAACAATCTTACTGAAACCACTTTCTTTTCCGTTCACGCACAGGCTGAGCCGGGGGTGATGCCGCGCGTGCTCGAACTCTTTGCCAAGCGCGGATTGGTGCCGTCTTTTTGGCGCAGTGCGGTATGCGGGGCCGATCAGGCGCGGTTGACCATTGAGATTCAGATGAGCGGGCTCGGCTACGAAATCAGTGAATACATCACCGCCTGCCTGCGGCAAATCGCCTCTGTCGAGTCCGTGCTGACACTGTGCCGGGATCGCGGGGACTGATCGGAGAGCGGAGCGCTGTGTCGTTTGTCGACCATATCCGCCAATGCAACAATTACGACCCGGCGCGGGCCGTGCCGCTTTTTGCCGGGCCCGACCGGATCGGTCTCGTGCGCCGCGACAATGCCGAGGCGTTGCAGCGCTTTCCCAAGGTCTTCCGGGTCGCGGGCGACAAGGTCGATCTGGTTGCGCAGGGTGACATCAATGCGATCAGTCAGGCGGTCGACCGGGTCGTCGATGCGCTCGTCGCCGAACGGCAAATCCCGAAGACCCGCTACGAAACGTTCGATGTCGCAGTGCGGTGGGGGGCATCGCCGATCTTCCGATTGGATCGGGGTGCTGTCCCGTTTTTTGGAACGCGCGCCTATGGCGTCCATCTCAACGGTTATCGCCGTGACGGGGATGCGGTGCTGCTGTGGGTCGGGCGCCGCGCCCCGGACAAGCGGGTGGCCCCGGACAAGCTCGACAATCTGGTTGCCGGCGGGATCGGCAACGGGCACGGCCTGGTCGAGACCCTGTTCAAGGAGGCCGACGAGGAAGCCATGATCCCACGCGACCTGATCGCGCAGGCGGTCCCGGCAGGTGCCGTCTCCTATCGCATGGAAACGGCACTCGGCATCCGCGACGACGTGCTGTTCGTCTATGATCTCGAAGTACCGGCCGATTTCATGCCGCACAACCAAGATGGCGAGTTCGTCGATTTTGCCTTGATGCCGGCGGAGGCGGTGCTGGACCGCATCCGCACGAGTTTTGACTTCAAGTTCAACGTCAATCTCGTCATCCTCGATTTCGCGGTACGGCGCGGGCTGTTGCGCTCCGATGACCCGGAATATCTCGAAGTGGCGTCCGGCCTGCATCGCCCTCTCGACTGAAACGGCGCGAGCCGTCCGCCTCAACCGCAGCGGGCGGGTTTGCGGACCAAGGTGAGACGGTTGCGGCCGCCTTCGCGGCGATAGCGTGCCTCGTCGACCAGCGAGCGCAGGATATGCAGCCCGAGCCCGCCGACCGGCCGCTCGGTCGGCGCCACGTCGAATTCGGGTGAGCGCTCCGCCAGCGGGTCGAATGGCGCGCCGTCGTCGCTGAAATCGATCTCGATCCGCCCGGGCTCCGCGGCGAGCGCGACCTCGATCCGCCCCTCCGACGCGCCGCCTGGATAGCCGTAACGGACGGCGTTGGTGAACAGCTCCTCGAGGATGATCGACAGCCGAGCCCGCTCGGGGTCCGGCAGGCCGCAGCGACAGGCGAATTTCTCGGCGAACTCGACCAGGCGGGGGAGGTCCGCCTCGACCCCGCGCGCCCAAAAGACTGCGTTCATCGTCTCAGACGGTCAGGTCGAGCCCGTCAAAGGCGGCGATCACCTCGACCTTGTGGCCGTCGCGGCTGATCTCTTCGAACCGCACGGTCTCGCCGAACACCGCTTCGATCATGCGGTCGTCGTAAGCCGGCTCGTGATGAAACAGCACCAGCCGTTTGACCTGCGCCGCTTGCGCCAGCTCAACTGCGACGATATTGCTCGAATGCCCCCAATCCTCTTTTACCGACACCGTGTCCGCCAACGAATACATCGCGTCGAAGATCAACAAATCCGCATTTCGGTAGAAATGCACAAACGGGTAGGATTCGTCCAGCACGGAATATTTGTGCTCGCAATCGGTCGAATAGACGATCGACTTGTCGCCGCGTGAAAAGCGGTAGCCATAAGATTCGCCGGCGTGAAACTGCTGGATCGGCAATACCGACAGCCCGGCCACCTGGTGGCTGCGGCCGGGAACCAGTTCGACAAATTCTATTGTCGCAGCGAGCGACTGGAAATCCACCGGGAAGCCGGGTTCCTGATGCTGGCGTCGCAGCGCGTCGCGCAAGGTTTTATGACAGCCGTGAATGCGGATGACGTTGCCCGGAATGTAAGCCGGCGGGAAAAACGGGAAGCCCATGACGTGATCCCAGTGCAGATGCGACAGGAACACGTTGAAGCAGTGCTTGCGCTGGGGCCCGTGCTCGACGAGGAGGTGACGGCCGAATTCGCGCAAACCGGTACCGAGGTCGCACAGCACGTATTCGTCGCCGCCGGCGGCGATCTCGACGCAAGCGGTATTGCCGCCAAAGGCGCCGCGCACCGAAAACGGCAACTCGCGGTCGATAAAGGCCTCGATCGCCTCGGGCGTCGCGAGATCGCGGCCACGCGCCGTCAGCAGCGCATCGCGCACTTTGCCGCGCACCGCCGCTGCGTTGAGCGGGGTCGGCAGTGAGCCGCGGCTGCCCCAAAAATGGACGCGTATCGGTGCTGCCTCGGCCGGCGAGCGCGCTGTGGTCGCGCCGGCGGCGATTGCCGCGTCGACATTCTCGAAGACTGCGATCACCTCTGAAAAGCGGCTGATCGCGAAGATTTCGCCGACGACGCTGTTGAGGCAGGCAACGACGATGCGGCGCTCTTTCGGCTTCAACCTTGAAGCCGCCATCAACGCGCGCAAACCGGCGCTCGAAATGTACTCGACGGCGGTGAAGTCGACGACGACATCGGCGGCTCCGGCGCGCGCCGCGACGAGCAGCCGATCCTGAAACGTGGCACTCGTCAAATTGTCGATACGGCCGACCGGCCGCAGCACCAGCATGCCGTCCTGACGTGCTTCGCCAATTTCCACGGCCAGCCTCCTGCGCGCCCGTTCTGCGCGATATTCCGGTACAAATCGAGCGCGCGCAAGCGTGGCGCAGACAGCCATGCCGCGGTCGTGCCGCCCCCGCGCGCGCCCGATTTGACTCGGCCCCAGCCGCCCACTAGCATGCAGCCGGCATACGCCGTGTCGATCCCGCTCATCGGTGGAGGGGTGGCCGAGTGGCTGAAGGCGGCGGTTTGCTAAACCGTTATAGGGCTAACCCCCTATCGTGAGTTCGAATCTCATCCCCTCCGCCATTCCTCTATTTTACCACATGATATCGATGGGAAGGTGGGTCACTGTCGATCGATCCCCATCCCTCACCCTATCTGTCTCGGTCGAATGATGACGAATGACGGCGGTCGAGCCCATATCGACAAAATAGCGCTGCTCGACCTGACCGACGACGAGCACCGCGCCCTCGTCCGGCTCTGAAGCGCGTGATCGACAAAGACCCCTACCCGATGGCACCGCTGCTCGACCGGCTGAAGGCGAAGCTGGCGCCGCCGGTGCCGCGACCGGAACCGCTGCGGCCCGGCATGGGGTCGACCCGCGATCAGAGGCGACGGCGCTGGCGAGGCTGACGCTGATCGCTGTTTGTTTGGGGTTGTTGCTTTCCGCGTGTGGCGGCGGCCGGGGGGATGCTTTCGCGGGACCAGATCCGGGCGGCGGCTACCCTTGTCCGAATAATGCCTTCGAAGACTGCGCCGATCCCAGCCGGTGAAGAGGTCGCAGCGCGGCCCGCCGATGACGCTCGGCAACGCCCCGGCGGCGGGCACGCGGTTGATCGTATGGTGCCTCGATTGCGCCATCGGGTCGAGCCTCAGCGGATCTCCCCTGGCGGTCGCTTATGGCCAAATGGCGGCGAGACCGGCGATGATCGCCGCCCATAGTCCCAGCGGCAAAAGTGCGATCACGACAATCGCCGCCCGAGGGCTAACAGGCTGTTGCCGTGTCGCAGCCCGAAAATCGAAAAGACGGTGGACGTGGTGGAGATAAGCCATTCCCGAGCCTTGACCATAACCTGTCTGTCGAACGTCCCTCGGATTGTGAAATGTTCCGTTCGACTGGACCATTTTTAGGGCATAGCAGTCAGCGCGACAGAGCGGCGGGCATAAAGACGCCCCGCCGAAGCAGGGCTGGGGCTCGGCCTAGACGGAAGGGACACATTATCCTCCAGGCCGTGAGCTGCCGATAGACGGCCGCGGAGTGGAGGCGTTCCGCCCGCAGCTCAGCGTCGTACTTGTTTACGCCCTCTTTATTGGCTTCGGGCCAGATCGCTCTCGAAATTTTATCGCTGCGGGATCTTCTATCTCGGCGTCGTGAAACAGACGCAGTTTTCCCCAATGTCAGCCTTTGTCCCTCGACGTATCTGCCCGCCCTACCACTTCGACATCAAACGCAACCGACGGGGTTATTGGATTGCCCGAGACCACGACGGCCTAACCGGCGGAACGTTTTTGACCTACAAGGATGCGGTGCGTTTCGCGCTGTTCGAGACCGGCGGCGATAGCACCCATATCCGCACCCTCCCGGAGCCCCGGGGGAAACCTGCATAAGTAGAAGCCACGACCTCTCTGCGCGCAAAAAAAGGCCGGCGGTGTGATGCACTCCTTCGAGAGCAACGCGGAGACTGGTCTGCGCCGGCGGCGGCGAGGTGCGACAAATTGTCAATTTAGTGCTGGCGTCGCCGTTCGATAATCGACATAAACCTTACGTTCGAGGGTCATCGCCTCGGCACCCGCCAGTAGGCTCGCGGCAAGCGAGGGCTACTCGGACAAAAACCAGAAGATGGAAAACTGGGAGGTTTTCATGCGCAAGGTGCTCTGGGCGGCTGCCGTCATCGTGGGCCTTACCGCGGCAGCCAATGCCGCGCCCCCATCGACGCAGCAGGACGGAAGGGTCGTTACCGCCGTCGATCGATCCAATCGGAGTTTCGTGGCTCTATCCTATGCCGACGGCTCGACCAACAAGTACAAGACGACGGACCGTACGGTCTTCCGTGTCGGCAGCACGCCGACCAGCTGGACCGCGGTCAAAGCCGGATCAAAAGTCGTAATCGTCTACCACTTCGAGGGCCAGAGCCCGGTCGCCGATGAAGTCGTGATCGGCGACTGATCAGCCGACCCGCGCCCGGCCGTCGGTTCGCGGCCGGGCGCTTCGAGATCGGGGCCGTCGCTGGCGGGCAGCTCAGACGGGCGGGTCGCGCTCCCCGTCATGGCTGGACGGGGGCGACGGCGGGCGCGGAGGAAGAACGGTGCGCGGCCGGCGGCGCGAGCTTTTTGCTCATAGCGCGTAGCCGGCCAGTCCGTCGGGCGCTGCTGCCAATCGGCGGGACGGCGGGCCAGCCATTCGAAATCCGGATGGCCGGTGATCCGCTCCAGCATCCACGATAAATAATCGCGGTCGTCGGAGGCGAGACGAAGCTCGGCCGCGTCAACCATGATCCGGGCGAGCTGGTCGAGGGTTTCGCGCGAGACGATGCGGCGCTTGTGGTGGCGCGCTTTCGGCCACGGATCGGGGAACAGGGTGAAGACGCGGCTGACCGAGGCCGGCGGCAATGCCGCGATCAGCAGCCGCGCGTCGCCGGTAAACAAGCGGATGTTGTCGATCTGCCGGCGCTCGATTTCGCCGAGCAGCTTGGCGATCCCGTTTTCGAACACCTCGCAGCCGATGAAACCGGTGTCGCGGTTGGCTTCGGCCTGGGCCGCCAGATGCTCACCGGCGCCAAAGCCGATCTCCAGCCCGATCGAAAGCGGCGGCCCGGCAAACAACAACGTGGGATCGACTTCGCCTAGCGCCGGCAGGCCGATCGCGAGTCGGGGCAGCAAAACCTCGACCAAATTCTGCTGGCGGGTACGCAACGGCCGGCCGCGCTTGCGCCCGTAAAGCCGCCGGCCCCTCAGCAGCGCGTCGCTCACGAAGGGTTCAGAAGGCGCCTCGCAGTTCGTCGACGAGGTCGAGCCTCTCCCAGGAAAAGCCGCCATCGGCATCCGGAGTTCGACCGAAATGCCCATAGGCGGAGGTGCGGGTATAGATCGGCCTGTTGAGCCCGAGATGGGTACGGATGCCGCGCGGCGACAGATCCATCAGCTCCTGCAGAACGTGGCCGAGTTTCCGCTCGTCGGCAGCGCCGTCAGTGTCGACGTAGAACGACAACGGCTTGGCGACGCCGATGGCGTAGGCGACCTGGATCGTGCAGCGCTCGGCGAGCCCCGCGCCGACGACGTTCTTGGCCAGATAGCGCGCGGCATAGGCGGCCGAACGGTCGACTTTCGTCGGGTCCTTGCCGGAAAACGCCCCGCCGCCATGCGGTGCAGCGCCGCCATAGGTGTCGACGATGATCTTGCGTCCGGTGACGCCGGCGTCGCCGTCGGGCCCGCCGATTACAAACAGCCCGGTCGGGTTGACCAGAAAATTCGGCTCGTCGCACATCCACCCTTCTGGCAGGATCGAGACCACATAGGGGCGGATGATCTCCCGCACTTCGTCCTGGTCAATTCGCTCGGAATGCTGGATCGAGACCACGACCTTGGTCGCCCGGATTGGTTTGCCGGCTTCATATTGCAACGTAACCTGGCTTTTCGAATCGGGTCCGAGTAGCGGCGTCATGCCGGTGTGGCGTGCTTCGGACAGGGCCCGCAGCATCGCGTGAGCATAAAAAATCGGGGCCGGCATCAGTTCCGGCGTCTCGTTGCAGGCATAGCCGAACATCATGCCTTGGTCGCCCGCCCCCTCATCCTTGTTGCCGGCGGCATCGACGCCCTGGGCAATATTGGCCGACTGGCCGTGGATGTGGCACTTGATCGCCGCCCGCTCCCAGTGAAAGTTTTCCTGCTCGTAGCCGATGTCGCGGATCGCCTGGCGCGCCACTTCGACCAGGTGCTCGCCGGTGATCGCGGTGGGGCCGCGCACCTCACCGGCCAGGACAACGCGATTGGTCGTGACCAAGGTCTCGACGCCGCAGCGCGCTTCGGGCTCGGCGGCGAGATAGGTATCGACGATCGCATCGGAAATGCGATCACAGATTTTGTCCGGATGGCCTTCCGACACCAACTCGCTGGTGAAAACAAAATCACGTTTGGCCAAGGGTTTACCCTTCCTGAAGCGACGCCGCGATGGTGCAGTCGTCGCCGTTGATGCAGTCTCGGCGCGCGTGCGTCAACCCCCCGAATATTGCCGGTTGGTTGGGGCCACCGCGCCGCGGCCGGGGCCCCGCGACGGGAAGCGCTACCTTTCGGGCGGACGTTCGTTGCCTGCGGCCATCGCCTTGGCGAGTTCGAACAGGCGGCGGCGCACGGTTGGATCCTCGATCCGGTAGTAGGCGCTGACCAGCTCGATGGTCTCGCGTTTGCGCAGCGGATCGGAATCAAAAGCCTCCGCCGGTGGTTCAGCGAAGCCGGCCGGGATCGCCGGCGCCCGTACCGGGTCCATGTCGTCAAAAAAGAACGAGACGGGCACGTCGAGTACCCGGCTCAGATCGTGCAGCCGGCTTGCCCCGATCCGGTTGGCGCCGCGCTCGTATTTCTGGACCTGTTGAAAGGTCAAGCCGATGGCTTCCCCCAGCTTTTCCTGGCTGAGGCCCAGCATGTTGCGTCGCAGTCGCACCCGCGAGCCGACATGGATATCGATCGGGTTCGGCTTGTCGCCCTTCTGGCGGCCCGGCCGACGGGTCTGTGGTTGCATCGCCATCGGGGATCATTCGCCTTCTAGATAACAATTCCTCATATGTTTAAAATCCTGCACCGCAGGCGGTCAAGCCAAAGCTTCAACCTTTAATAAGCGGATGCAACCGGAAGGGGTAGCCTCGGCTCACCGTAATTTGAGCGCCACCGGGACGGCGCCGAGAAGCAGCAGCCCGACCAGCGTCCAGTCGCCGGCGCGGGCAAAAAGCGTGCGTGCGACAGGGGTCGGCAAAGCGGCGTCGACATAGCCGATTGCGTCGAGATCAGTACGCGCGAGAACCCGTCCGAGCGGGTCGATTACCGCGCTGATGCCGTTATTCGCGACGCGGACCAGCGGCAAACCCTCCTCGACAGCGCGTGTGCGGGCGATCGCGAAATGCTGGTAAGGTCCCGAGTTGCGGCCGTACCAGGCGTCGTTGGTGACATTCAGCATCCACGCCGGACGCTCGCTTTCATCGACGATCGCGCCGGGGAAGATTGCTTCGTAGCATATCAGAGGGGCAAAGGGTGGAAGGCCCGGCAGTGCGATCGTCTGCGGGCCCGGACCGGCAGAGAGATCGATCGTCCCGGCAGTAATCTTGGTGATCGGCAGCAGACTGCGAAAGGGGACATATTCCCCAAACGGGACCAGATGCGCCTTGTCATAATGGGCCACGATCTCACCGCGCTCGTCGAGCGCCTCGACGCTGTTCCAGATTTTCTCGACCGGGGCCGGCGGCAGGTTTGCGCGCAACGTGCCGGTAATCAAATACCCGCCCTTCGGAACGACCGCGCTGATGGCGTGGCGCGCCGGCTCATCGCGGCCGAGCAGATACGTCGTCGCCGCTTCGGGCCACAGGATTGCCGCCAACGAATCGCGCGCCGGCGCGGCGCTCAGATCGAGCAGGCGGCGGAAATTGTCGCGGGTGGCCGAGGGATCCCATTTCATGGTCTGCGGGATCGACGGCTGGACGAGGCGCAGCCTCGTGTTCGTCAGCAAAGTAGGGGTCGTAGCGAGCCGGATCGCGCCGCCCGCCGCGGGGATCAGGACCAGAGATACCGCCGCGATAGCCGGCGCCCACCGCCGGACTGCCGACATCGGGCCCTGCCGCGGGCTGCCCAACAAGGACAGCAATGCGGCGGCCAGCACGGTCACAAAGCTGAGCCCGTAGATGCCGACGAGGGCGACGCTCTGCAACATCGCGCTGGCGCCCGGGAAACCGCCCGCCCAGGCGTAGCCGATCAGATTCCACGGCAGCCCGGTAAACGCGTGACCGCGGACCCATTCGGCTACGCTCCAGGCGACGGCAAAGGCGAAGACCCGGGCCGCTGGCGGCAGGCTCAACATTCGTGCAGCGAGGCTGGTCGCGAGCAGCGCCAACCCGGCATAGACGGCAAATCCCGCCGGTAGTCCGCCGGCGGCGAACGGGACCAACCACCAGAATCGGTCGATGTCGACAAACAGCGCCGCGGCGATCCAATAAAGCCCGGCGAGAAAGAACCCGAAGCCGAAAACCCAGCCGAGCCGAAAGGACGCGCCCGGGCCGGCGCTGCCCTCATCGAGCCATAACAGGCCCGGAAAGGCCACCGCCAGCAAGGGCGCCAAATCCAATGGCGGCATCGCGGCGGCAGCGGCGAGGCCGAGCACAAAAGCGAGCCCGTAACGGCGCCACCCGGACAGCGCCGCGACGTCCTGAGCCAGCCGGCACAGCGGCGTGTCGATCCGGGAGCCAGGCTGGGTGCGGTAGATTGCGGTCTCAGGCACTGCCGCCGCCTGCGGTCCCGTTCGCGGCCGGCAGGCGGCGCACGCGCAGCCGTTTGATGCGGCGCGGATCGGCTTCCAACACCTCGAATTCGATACCGGACGGGTGGGCGATGACTTCGCCGCGTTTTGGCACGCGCCCGGCGAGAGTCGAGACGAGGCCGCCCAACGTGTCGACTTCCTCCTGATCGCCGACCGGACGCAAGCGAATGCCCTGCCGCTCTTCGAGCATTTCGATCGGGGTGCGGGCATCGGCGATCAGGGTGCCATCGGCGCGCTCGACGACGTTTGGCGCATCGGTCTCGTCGTGCTCATCCTCGATGTCGCCGACAATTTCCTCGATCAGGTCCTCGATCGTCACCAGCCCGTCGATGCCGCCAAACTCGTCGACGACCATCGCGATATGGGTCCGCGCCTGACGCATTTGCACCAACAGGTCGAGGATCGGCAACGACGGCGCCACAAACAAGAGCTTGCGCAGCAACGGCGCCAGCTCCGTCTCGCGCCGCTCGGCAACCGGCGGCAGAATGTCCTTGACGTGGATAAAGCCGATTACGTCGTCGAGCGTCTCGCGATAGACCGGCACGCGCGAATGCCCTTGCTCGATCATACATTTGATGACTTCGGCGAAGGACGTCTCGACATCGAGCGCGATGATGTCGACGCGCGGGACCATGACGTCGGCGGCGGTATAATCGTGGCCCTTCAGGATGTTGCCGATCAACACCCGCTCATTTGCGCCGAGCGGATCGGGGCCGTCGGCCGGCGGCTCCTCGATCATCTCGTCGATCGTTTCGCGTAGGCTTTCGCCGTTGCGCGGCCGGCGGATCAGCCTCATCAGGCTGCGCAACGGGCCAAAAGCCCGTTCCCGGTCGGGCTGGCCGCTACTTTCGGGCGGCTCTGAAGCGGTCATTGAAAAATCGGCGAGGCCTTTAACGTTCACATGGTGCCGCGATACGGATCTGCCACCCCCAGGCTCGCCAATATGGAGGTTTCCAGCATTTCCATGGCCGCAGCCTCGGCGTCAGTCCCGTGATCATGGCCGAGCAGGTGCAGCACACCGTGCACGATCAGATGGGAAAGATGGTCGGCGAGCGATTTGTCCTGCTCCTCGGCCTCGCGCTCGACCGTCTCGAAGGCGAGCACCACGTCGCCAAGCAGCACCGGCGCGTCGCGGGGCACCGGTGAGCCGGGTTTCCAGGCGGGAAAGGCGAGCACATTGGTCGACCGGTCGATCCCGCGCCAGCGGTGGTTGAGATTGCGTTGATCGGCGTCGTCGGTGAGGACGATCGACAGCTCGATCCACGTCCGCGGCGCGATGCCGGCTGCCGTCAGCGCGGACGCAAGTGCGACCCGGGCGGCGCTGCGGGCCACCCGTTCGGCGTCCGGACAGGCGGCGGCCCAGGCGGCGCCGGGCAGGTCGACCTCGATCGCGGCACCGGCCTCGGTCACGGCTCGGGCGCTCGCGCCGCACGCTCGCGCGCTTCGTAAGCGCGTACGATGCGAGCGACGAATTCGTGTCGAACCACGTCACGATCGGTAAAGCGTACCACCGCGATCCCCTCGACGCCCGCCAGGATTTCAAGCGCGTCGGCAAGGCCCGAGCGCGTCCCCGACGGCAGGTCGACCTGGCTCGGATCGCCGGTCACGACCATGCGCGAGCCTTCTCCAAGCCGAGTTCAGGAACATCTTCATCTGCATCGGCGTCGTGTTCTGCGCTTCGTCGAGGATGACAAAGGCGCGCGACAGGGTGCGGCCGCGCATGAACGCAATCGGCGCCACCTCGATTTCACCGGTGCCGAGACGGCGCGCCAGCTGGTCGGCGGGCAGCATGTCGTTGAGCGCGTCGAACAGCGGTCGCAAGTAGGGATCGACCTTGTCACGCAAATCGCCCGGCAGAAACCCCAGGCGCTCGCCGGCCTCGACCGCCGGCCGCGAGAGGATGATCCGCTCGACTTGGCCGGTCATCAGCAGATCGACCGCGGCAGCCACCGCGAGATAGGTCTTGCCGGTGCCGGCGGGGCCGAGACTGAACACCAGCTCGCTGTCGCGCAACGCCCTGATATAGGCGGCTTGTCCCGGAGTGCGCGCCGCGATGCGCCGCTTGCGGGTGCGAAAAGCCGCCTCGTCCTGCCACAGGCTGAGGCTGCGGTCGGCGATCTCGGCCTCGGCGAGGCGGATCGCCGCTTCGACGACCGGCAGATCGATGTCCTGGCCGCGCTTGAGCCGATCGTAAAGCCGCGACAACACCAGATGCGCCGCCTCGGTTGCCGAGGGCGGCCCCGAAATTGCCAGGCGATTGCCGCGGGTGACGAGCGACACGCCAAGTTGGCGCTCGACCCGGTCGAGATGCTGATCGCGCTCGCCGTAAAGCGCCGGCAGCAGCAGATTGTCGTCGAATTCAAGCTGGGTCGGCGCTTCTGCGCGCTCGGGCATGACGGTCTCGGTGCTGAGCGCCGTCATGCCGCGACCATCCCCGACAGGCTGTTCTGACCGGCCCCGGCAATCAACACAGGGACGATGTCCCCGACGCGCTCGCGATCCGCTGCAAGGTGAACACTCTGCAAATAGGGGCTGCGCCCGACGAGCTGACCCGCGTGCCGTCCCGGTTTTTCGAGCAATACCGGCAGCACCCGACCGATGCAGGCCTGGTTGAACTTGCGTTGCTGCTGCGCCAGCAATCCCTGCACCAAGGCCAGCCGCTCGATTTTGACCGGTTCGGGCACCTGGTCTGCGGCCGATGCCGCCGGCGTACCGGGCCGCGGCGAGTATTTGAACGAGAACGCCTGGGCAAAGCCGATCTCGGCAACGAGATCGAGAGTCGCCCGGAAATCGCCGGCGCTCTCGCCGGGAAAGCCGACGATCAGATCGGTCGACAGCGCCAGATCCGGTCGCGCCCCGCGCAAGCCCTCGATGACGCGCCGGTAATCGTCGATGCTGTGGCGTCGGTTCATCGCGGCGAGAACGCGGTCGGAGCCGCTCTGCACCGGCAGATGGAGAAACGGCATCAGCTGCGGGACGTCGCGGTGGGCTGCGACCAGCGCGTCGTCGACGTCGCGGGGGTGCGAGGTGGTGTAGCGGATGCGATCGAGGCCGGGCAGTCCCGCAAGCGCGCGGATCAGCTCGCCCAATCCCCATTCGCGATCGTCGCGGCCGCGGCCGTGAAAGGCGTTGACGTTCTGGCCGAGGAGGGTGATCTCGCGCGCGCCCGCCGCGACGAGCTGGCGGGCCTCGTCAATAATCTGCTCCACCGGCCGCGAATACTCGGCGCCGCGCGTATAGGGGACGACGCAGAAGGTGCAGAATTTGTCGCAGCCTTCCTGCACGGTCAGGAACGCCGTAGCACCCTGTCCGGCCCGCAATTGCGGCAGATGGTCGAATTTGGGCTCCTCTGGAAGGCTTGTATCGACGAGCCCGGCGCCACCGGCGCGCGCCGCCTGGGCCACCATCTGCGGCAACCGGTGGTAGGTCTGCGGTCCGAAGACGAGATCGACAAACGGGGCGCGGCGGCGGATCTCGACGCCCTCGGCCTGGGCAACGCAGCCGGCGACGGCGATCAGCATGCCGCCTTCGCCGCGACGTGCCTTCAACGCCTTCAGCCCCCGAATCTTGCCCAATTCGGAAAACACCTTCTCCGCCGCCTTTTCGCGGATGTGGCAGGTATTGAGGATGACGAGATCGGCATCTTCGGGCGCCTCGGTACGGCGATAGCCAAGCGGTGCCAGCAATTCGGCCATGCGCGCCGAATCATAAACGTTCATCTGACAACCATACGTCGCGATAAAGACCCGCTTCGTCATATTTTCCGCCTTCTTCGAAGTAAGCGTGGCCCACTCAACGTGGCAGCGCCCTGGCCATGGCTGCTGCGGCGGTGGCGGGCGCCGGCGGCTCCGGCACCGGTTGCGGCCGACCGGCCAGCGCGGCAGCCATGCCCCCGGCGATCCGCGCCTGGCAATAGCGAGCCAGCGCCTTGCGCGAACCGCAATCGGCAAAAAAAGTGGGCGGATGGAATTCGACGACCACTTCGACCGTGCCCAGCCCGATCATGCTCCACAGATGAGGCGCCAGTTCGGTGGTGCCGCACCAGGCAAAATAGGGACGGAGCAGGCGACCGAGCGGGATGCCGTCGAGCCGCGTATAGGCGATCGACACCGGCTGAACCGCAATAGGCCCGACCTCCTGGTTTTTTTCGGCGGCGCTGAACAGTGCGCTTTTGAACGGCAATACGCGGTTGCCGTCGCCGCTCGTTGCCTCCGGAAACAGGATCAACGCATCGCCGGCGGCAAGCCGCGCCGTCATCGCATCGCGCTGGAATGCGGTACTGCGCATGCGGCGATCGACAAAGACCGTGCGCTGCAGCTTGGCGAGCCGGCCGAAAAGCGGCCAGCCGGCGACCTCGGCCTTGGCGACGAACGAACCGGCAATCAGCGACCCCAGCACGGTGATGTCGGTGTAGGAAACGTGGTTCGATGCAAACAACGCCGGCCGCAGCCGTGTCGGCACGCCGAGCGTGCGCACCCGAAATCCGAGGATCCGGCAGCACCACCGGTGATAAAAAGAGGGTAAGCTGCGCGACCACGGCCGTTGCAGTGCGAGCCCCAGCCCCTGCACCGGCATCAGGCTCAGGGTCCAGACGAGATAGAGCGCGAGCCGCGCGATCCTCAGCGTCGGCGAACCCATGCCGTCGTCATGCTCATGCGTCTGCGGCCCAGCTATCCTTGATGTCCTTCGCCTGACGTACGTAGTGCCGGGAGTATTTCTCGGTCACGAGATCGGTCTTGACCACGATGCAGACATCGACGGTGTTGAAATCGGCGTCGATTACGGCACCGTCGCCGACAAACCCGCCGAGGCGCAGATACCCCTTGATGAGCGGCGGCAAGCCCGCGAGCGCATGCGCCGGGTCGATCGCCGTAATCGGCAGCCGGTTCATCTCGACATGGCGATGGGCGAGTGCCCGCGCCCGCAAGGCCGGGGGCGCCAGATGATGATGATGCAGATACGACAAAGGTACGGCCAGCGCGTCGGGATCGGTGCCCGGCAGGCTCGCGCAACCGAACATTACGGCAATGTCGTAGTAGAAGACGTAGGCAGCGATGCCGCTCCACAACAATTGCATCGTCGGCCGCTGGCGGTACGCGTCGTCGACGCAGGATCGCCCGAGTTCCAAAACCTCGCCAGGGTGGGCGACGAGCCGGGCGATGTCGAATTCGCCCGCCGAATAGAACCCGCCAAGCCGAGCCGCCGCTTCCCGCCTAATCAGCCGGTAGGTGCCGACGATGGTTTCCGGGCCGGTCCGGCGGCTGTGGTCAAGAACGAGCAGGTGATCGCAGCCCTCGTCGAAACGGTCGTAATCGCGGCGTCGGCGGGCGGCGTCGACGGCGGCGTGCGCACCAAGCGATTCATGAAAGATGCGATAGCGCAGCGCCTGCGCGGCGTCGATATCGGCGTCGCGCTCGGCGAGCCGGACCTGTAGCGGGCCCGACCAAATATCGACGATGGGACCCGTCGCCGAGCCCACAGGCAGGTTGCGTGATCGCAATGTGGCGCCGCCGATCACACCGGATGACCGCGGCACCAAGAGGTGCGGTGCGCGCGCCTCGAAGCCAAGAGAAATCTGAACGTCGGATCGCTGTTGGACCAGTGCCGGCACATCATTCCATGCCGCGCCCGGACTTGGCGCTGCGCGGGATCGCGTACAATTCGAGGCGATGACCGACCAGCTCGTAACCGAGCTTATCGGCTACGGCTTCTTGCAGCTTTTCGATCTCCTCGTTGCGAAACTCGATCACTCGGCCGGACTGCAAGTCGATAAGGTGATCGTGATGCGCGCTGGGCATTTCCTCGTAGCGCGAGCGGCCATCGCCAAAATCGTGCCGGGCGAGAATATTGGCCTCCTCGAACAGCCGTACGGTGCGGTAGACAGTAGCAATGCTGATATGCGGGTCGATTGCGGTCGCCCGCCGATAGACCTGTTCGACATCCGGATGATCCACGGATTCCGACAGGACACGTGCGATGACCCGACGCTGCTCGGTCATTTTGAGGCCCTTGTCGAGGCAGAGCTGCTCCAACCGAGAGATCATCCGGTCTCCGTCATGCCCGTCGACAAGCACTATAACGCAAACCTCGGGGTCGGCCTACGGGTTCGGATCGAAAGCCATGCGCGGCTTCCGACTGTCGCAGCGACGCTCAGGCGCGCGGGCGCCGCGCCCGAGTTCCGAGCCCGATCTCCTTGGCGAGCCGGCTGCGTTGGCGCGCATAGTTCGGCGCCACCATCGGATAGTCAGCGGTCAATCCCCAACGCTCGCGATACGCTTCGGGGGTCATATTGTACGCGGTTTTCAAATGCCGCTTCAACATTTTCAACTTCTTGCCGTCTTCCAGACAGACAATGTAGTCGGAATGGACCGACTTTTTGACCGGTACTGCCGGTTGCGGCCGTTCTGCCGGTGTAGCTGGCATGCTGCCGATATTGGCCAGCGAATGATACACTTGGTTGATCAGCTGCGGCAAATCACCGACGGCTACTGTATTGTTGGAGACGTGTGCAGCAACGATTTCCGTGGTCAGTGCCAGCAAATCGCCGTCTTGATCGGAGTTGGTCATTTCAAGGGTCCTACCGTGCGCCTTATCTCTGAATATAAGTAACAATCAGGGCCGGGGCAATCGGCTCGTCAGCTGATTTCTTGCAATCTCGCATGTGGGGCAGCGGACAATTGTTGGTGGCGGGCATCGGGGGAGCCCGGCCATTGCGAAACTCAAGTCGAGAGCAAGAGGCGCAGGACAAGGGCATCGACAAGGCCCGTAACACGGCGATAGTAATTGGGCCGGCGGCCAATCTGTCCAAAGCCTTGCGCCGCGTAGAGCGCGCGCGCGGCAGTATTGTCCTCGGCGACTTCGAGAAACAGAGTTTGCGCACCCCGCCGCCGCGCCTCGGCGACGACCGATGCGAGCAAGGCCGCACCGATTCCCGCGCGCCGCTGCCTGGGAACGACGCCGAGAGCCAGGATCTCACATTCTTGTCCCAGACCCTGCGCCAAGGCCAATCCTGTCGCCGCATCATCCTGCCAAGCGATTCGGCCAAAAAATCCGGGGATGGCCATGACCTCCGCGGTCGCGTGCGGCGGCCACGGGTCATCTGGAAAACACGCGCCGTGGAGCTTCGACAACGGTGCTGCGAGCACTGCGGCCGCTTCGCCCCGCACCGGCTTGATGCGCAGGCTCAACGGGCGCTCGGCGCGTGCCGTGCGGGGGCCAGGGTGACGCCCGGCGACCGCAGATAAAGAGGTCGCGGACGGCCGCCGCGCTCTCCTTCCCGCCATCGCCGCAACGCCGCTTTCGCGCCCCCGATCGCAAGCGGCGGTGTTTCTTCGATCAGCACGATGGCGGAGCGGCCGGTTAGCGCGACAGCGGCCCGCGAGGCTGCCTCGCCGGCGATCGCGAGCGATCGCGCTCCGGCCATGGACCCGACGAGCGCGGTCAGCGCCTCGGGCAGAACGGCCGCCGGCTCGCAAAGTGGACGGGCGGGGTGCTCGAACAGCTGGACATACAGATCGGCGCGACGGCTTTCGAGAGCTATGAGGAGACAGTGGCTGACGGGAACAGTCTCCGCGACCGCTGCGGCGGCAGCCTCGAGGCTGCTCACTCCGATCAGCGGGAAATTGCCGGCGAGCGCAATCCCGCATGCCGCGGCGAGCCCAACCCGGATGCCGGTGAAGCTGCCGGGACCCGTCGTCACCGCGATCAGATCAATCGCCGATATCGCGAGGTCCGCCGCGCGCATCGCGTCGTCGATAATCGGCAGCAACGCCTCGGCTTGGCCGTGGATCATTGCGGCGTGCTCTAGCGCGAGCACTTGGTCGCCGGCGGCGACCGCCGCCGAGCAGCCGCTTCCGGCCGAATCGAGAGCGAGGATCAGCGGGCCGGGGTAAGGCAGGGCGTTCCCAGCGGCGTTCCCAGCGGCGCGATCAGATGGCGCGATCAGATGGCGCGATCAGATGGCGCGGACTTCGACCACTTCCGGGATGTAATGCCGCAACATGTTTTCAATGCCTGCCTTTAACGTCGCTGTCGAACTCGGGCAGCCCGAGCACGAGCCCTGCATGTGCAGGTAGACGACGCCGTCCTCGAAATCGTGGAAGATGATGTCGCCGCCGTCCTGCGCGACTGCCGGGCGCACGCGGGTCTCGAGCAATTCCTTGATCTGCGCGACGACCTCGTCATCCTCTTCGTCCATACCGGCTTCCGCGGCATCGGCGTCATCGCTGGCGAGAAATACCGGCCGGCCGGCGGTGAAATGCTCCATTATCACCGCAAGGATCGCCGGCTTCAGCTGATACCAGTCACCCTCGTCCTGTTTGGTGACGGTGATGAAATCGGCGCCGAAAAACACCCCGCCGACATCAGCCAGCGCAAACAGCCGTTCGGCCAGAGGCGACGCGCTCGCCTCTACCGCAGCGGTGAAGTTGGCGGTGCCCCTCGCCATCACCGCGCGCCCCGGGAGAAACTTTAAGGTCGCCGGATTGGGGGTCTGCTCGGTCTGGATGAACATCGGCGGCTCCATCGGGCGAAGTTAACGCAGCTGGTCTCTAGCATGGGAGGCTGAACGCCCTGATTCAACCCCGCGGCGCTGTCGGCACGCACTCTCACGGCCGCAGCAATCCGCTGATCTGCTGCGCCTCGCGCAAGACGGGGTCGGCTATCGCCCGAGCGCGCTCGGCGCCGTGGCGCAGCACCTGGTCGATATGGCCGGGATCGGCCATCAGCCGGCGCATTTCGCCGCCGATCCGCCCGAGCACCTCAACCGCGAGCTCGGAGAGCGCCTCCTTGAATACCGAGAAGTTGCAGCCGGCAAAGTGGGCGAGCGCCGACTCGCAAGACAAGCCGGCAAGAGCGGCGTAAATTCCGATCAGGTTGTCGGCCTCGGGCCGGCGCTCGAGATCGGCGATCGTCCCCGGCAGGGGCTCGGGATCGGTCTTGGCGCGGCGGATCTTCAACGTGATCGCGTCTGCATCGTCGGTCATGTTGATGCGCGAATAGTCCGAGCCGTCGGATTTCGACATCTTCTTGGTGCCGTCGCGGAGGCTCATGACCCGCGTCGCGGCGCCGAAGATCTGCGGCTCGGGCAAGGGGAAGAAATCGCACTCGTAGCGGCGATTGAAAGCGCCGGAGATATCCCGCGAAAGCTCGAGATGCTGCTTCTGGTCCTCGCCGACCGGGACATGGGTCGCCTTGTAGACCAGGATGTCGGCGGCCATCAGCACCGGGTACGAGTAAAGCCCGAGCCCCGCCATGTCGCGCTGCTTGCCCGCTTTTTCCTTGAACTGGGTCATGCGGTTGAGCCAGCCGAGCGGGGTCAGGCAGGCGAGCAGCCAGGCAAGCTCGGCATGGGCGGGGACCATGCTCTGGTTGAAGATGATGCTGCGCTCCGGGTCGATACCCGAGGCGATATAGGCGGCGGTCACTTCGCGGGTGTTGGCGCGCAGCTCGGCCGGGTCTTGCGGCAAGGTCAGCGCATGCAAATCGACGATGCAGAAGATGCAGTCGTAATCGGGCTGCAATGCCACCCAGTTGCGGATCGCGCCGAGATAATTGCCGAGATGCAGGTTGCCGGTCGGCTGGACGCCGGAGAAGATACGGTTCATGGCGCGTGTTATCGCCGACATCAGGTACCGGTCAAGCCGGTTGCCGGCGCAACCGCCCGCGCAAATCGCGCCAGTCGGCGATCCCGAGCGCCAGCGCCAGGGCCGCGAAGGCTGCCAAGCCGGCGCCACAGAGCCCGGCCAGTGCGGCGATGCGGACCGGCGCCGTGCCGGCGAGGGCCGGAGCAAGCGCTGCACGCAGCAGGACCAGGACCAAACCCATTCCCACTGCCGCCATTGCAATCCGCGGCAGGTTGCGCCGCGCCCGCGGGTCGAACCGGAAGTGTCCGCGCCGGACCAGCAGCGCCAGCAAAGACAGCGCATTGAGCCAGCCGGCGCAGCTCGTCGCCAGCGCAATCCCGACATGCGCCAGGAACTGCATTAGAATCAGGGTCAGCGCGAGGTTGACCGCCATCGCCGCGACCGCGACTTTGACCGGGGTGGCGGTGTCATGGCGGGCGAAAAACGCCGGCGCCAGCACCTTGACCAACACAAAGGCCGGGAGCCCGGCCGCATAAGCGGCGAGTGCGGCGGCGGTTGCCGCGGTGTCGGCGGCGCCGAAGGCGCCGCGCTGGAACAACACCGCGAGGATCGGGTGCGCCAGTATGGCAAGCGCCACCGCCGCCGGCAGCGTCAGCAGCAGTGCCAATTCAAGCCCGCGATTTTGCGTCGTCACCGCAGCGCCACGCTCGCCGAGGCGCAACTGCCGCGACAAGGGCGGCAGGATCGCAGTGCCGACGGCGATGCCGACGACGCCGAGCGGCAGCTGGTTCAGCCGGTCGGCGTAATAGAGATACGAGACCGAGCCACCCGGCAGAAACGACGCGAGTGCGGTCGAGACCAACAGATTGACTTGGGTAACTCCGGCGCCGAGCGCTCCCGGCCCCATGATCGCCAGGGTGCGGCGCACCTGCGGCGTCAAGCGTGGCCAGGGCAGGCGCAGCGCGAGCCCGGCGCGGGCGCAGGAAGACATCAGCCATAGGAACTGAGCGAGGCCGGCGGCGGTGATCGCCCAGGCGAGGGCTTTGCCGTCATGCCAGCCAAACCGCCGCATCATCAGCAAGGCGGCGATCAGAAACAGGTTCAACAAGGTAGGGGTGGCGGCCGCAGCGGCGAATCGATCGACCGAGTTCAGCACCCCGCCCTGCAACGCTACCAGCGCAATGAACAAGAGATAGGGAAAGGTGATGCGGGCGAGGGCGACGGCGAGGGCGAACTTTTCCGGGTCGTCGCCAAAGCCGGGCGCGATAACGCGCATGACCCAGGGCATGAAGATTTCGCCAAGCAGGACGAAGATCAGCAGGGCGGCGAGCAGCACCGCCAGCGCATCCTCGGCAAAGGCGCGGGCCGCCTCCTTGCCCGACACCGCCATCGTGCCGGCGAACAGCGGGACAAAGGCGGCGCTGAAGGCACCCTCGGCGAACAGGCTGCGAAACAAATTCGGCAACCGTTGCGCGACGAAAAAAGCATCCGCCACCGGCCCGGCGCCCAGCAGTGCCGCGGTCAGGATGTCACGGACAAACCCCATCACGCGGCTCAACAGCGTGTAGGAGCCGACCGTGGTGACCGAACGCAGCAGCGACATGAGGAGGATGTAAACGAAAACGACGAGCGGGAAAACGCAGCTTGCAACCGATCAATGGACGGATCGCATCAGACCCGGCGTGGCAGTTCGGTTGCGCCCTTTTTCGCGAACGGCAAACCCCTCGGGCCTGCACCATCAAGGCCCGCTTCCATGACGATCGGTCGCGGCGGGACGCTTGCCGCGCGGGGTCGCGAAGCTCATCTTGATCAAAAGACATCTAAGGAGGCGCCCCATGACGATCCATCTCGACCACACGGTCGTTCCCGCCCGCGACAAGGAGGGTTCGGCGCGGTTCTTCGCCCGGATCTTTGGCCTCGAATACAACGGCCCGGTCTCGCATTTCGCGCCGGTACGGATCAACGAGCAGCTGACCATCGATTTTGACAATTGGGATCAGTTCGAGCGGCACCATTACGCCTTCAAGGTAAGCGAAATGGAGTTCGACGGGATCTATGACCGGGTCAAGGCCGAGGGCATCGCCTATGGCAGCGGCCCGCGTTCGCACGAGGACATGGCGATCAACCACCGCCATGGCGGTCGCGGCTTTTACTTCTGCGATCCCAACGGCCATCTGCTCGAAGTGCTGACCGCCTGAGGGGTGGACCCGAAAAGAATCCCAAGAGATCAAACATTTGTCCGTCATTCCCGCGAAAGCAGGAACCCCGGAGCGAGCGACGTGCGATTCCCCGTCGACCCCGCCTTCGCGCGGGCGACGACAAGGTGTTAAGATCGTCCGTTTCATTTCGGGTCAGACCCTAAGAGACGGCAGAGCCGAACGAGCTTCGACTTGGCGAGCAGCGACGACGCAGCACCGCTGGTGCGGCGCACAGCGGATCCGCTTAGGCATCGTAGCACGTTCGGCTCGGTTGCGTCGCGCCCCCCTCTGCTCGCACGATGGCCATGATCGAAACGCGCATTGCCAAAGCGATCATGGTCGCGAGCCTTGCCTTGTTCGCGCTGCTCGTCGCCTTCGACAATCTGACGGATTACGACACGAACTACGCCTTTGTGCGCCATGTGCTGAGCATGGACACGACGTTTCCGGGAAACGCGTTGCTCTATCGCCGCATCACCTCGCCGGCGCTGTGGCAGGCAGGCTATGCCCTGATCATCGCCGGCGAAGGGCTAACCGGCATCGCGCTGACAGTGGCAACCGGTTCGCTTGCCTGGCACCTGCGCGCGGACGCGACCCGCTTCAACCACGCGAAGCGCTTTGCGGTCCTCGGTGCGGCAGTTGGATTTTTAGTGTGGTTCTTCGGTTTTATGGTCGTCGGCGGCGAGTGGTTTGCGATGTGGCAGTCGCCGCTGTGGAACGGGCAGGAGCCGGCGTTTCGCTTTTACCTGACGATCCTTGCCGTGCTGATCTTTGTTAACCAGCCGGACGGCGATTTGACGAGACCCCGCCAAGGAGCGCCCCCAGGCGCTGCATCAGGGAGGTAGGTATGTGGTCGAGAAGGGCATTCGGCTCGTCGGTCGCCGCGCTCGCCTGTGGTGCCGGCCTGCCAGCGACGTCGGCTGCGGCCGCCACGCCTGCGATCGATTTGTCGGCAATCCCGGTCGCTGCCCATGAGCGGGCGATGCGGCTGGCGATCGCCGCGGCGCGCGGCAATCCGGCCTACCCGTTCGGTGCAGTCGCCGTCCGCGCGGCAGACGGCCAGCTTTTGGCGACCGGGGTCAACAAGGGCACTCTCAATCCCACTTTTCATGGCGAGATCGTCGCGATCAACGATTATGTCGCGCGGCACGGCAATCGAGGTTGGGCGGAGGCCATCCTCTACACGACTGGCGAGCCCTGTCCGATGTGTATGAGCGCGATGGTCTGGGCGGGGATCGGCGGGGTGGTCTGGGGCACGTCGATCGAGAAATTGCAGCAGTTCGGCATTACCCAGATTCTGATCCCCGCGACTATCGTGACGGGGGCCTCGTCATTTTATCACGGCACGATCCTCGGCCATGTCCTGCAAGCGGAAACCGACGCGCTGTTCCAAAACCGAAAGCGTTCCTGACGGTGCGCGCTGCGGCTAGCGGTGCTGACCGGACGCACGACCTTCCCCGCCCTCTCTTTCGTCGCTCCGTGCGCCTTCGGCCCACGGGCTTGTCCCGTGGGGAAAGCGGGGGTCCAGGGTTGCAAACGAGGCGCCGGTTGCCCTGGATACCGCTTCCGCGGGTATGACGGCGAGGTGGATGGCGAATGCCGGAAGCGCGCGGCTAGGGAACGCTCCGTCGCGCCAGCGCAGCCAGCAGAGGAACCGTCACCCGCTGAGTTCGGGGTCCGAGAGCGAGCGGCTTCAGCAGCATCCGCACGCTCATTTCCGTCGGGAAATGCGGCCGCATCAGCGCGCGACATTGCCGATGCACATGACGATAGACACGCGCGTCGAACGGTACACCCGGCCGTCGCACGGCGTGAATATGCTTGAGCACGACGAGCCGGTCCTCGCCGCCGGTCATGCGCAGCCGCCGCCACAAGGCCGGCGCCACCGCAGCCCGTCCCGGGCGCTCGATCTCGCGGTATTTGCGGAAGAACCGGTAGAAATGCTTGTAATGCCGGACCTCGTCTTCGGCGATCCGCCGGGTCAGGATAGCCAGCACCGGATCGGAACTGGCGCGCGACAGGCAGGTGTAAAAGCTGGCCGTGCCGGTTTCGACGACGCAGCGCGACGCCATCTCCAATCCCCGCGCCTCCTCCAGCGCCTCGTCGCAGAACGGCCGGAATTCCTCGATAAAGCCCGCGCGCACCCGGTCCCAAGGAAATTCCGGCCAGGCGGTCTCGACATAACGGCGCAAGGCCCGGCCGTGCTGCAATTCCTCCGGCAGCCAGTAGTCTTTCAGCCACGAGGTAATCTCGTCGTCGCCGGCAAAGTATTCGATCAGGTTTGCCGTATAGAGATCGGTGGCGCTCTCCATCAGGGATGCCGCCGCGACCATGTAGAACAACGCCTCGTCGCGATCGACCCTGTCGCGGCAGACGGCGTGCCACGGAATGTCGTCGAGCGACCAATGCCGCCGGGCCGGCCGGTGTCCCGCTAACCCGTCGGCGTTCTCGGCAGTAGAGGGGAGGGTCTTCATGGTTGGTCGGCGTCGGTCTCGCCCGCTAGAAGGTGAACATCGCGCTTTCAGGCCCGAGCCCCAGCAGGACCTGACCCACCGTCTCGAAATGGGCCTGGCGGCCTTGATATTGCTGCACCACGGTATGGATGTCACGGAACCGCCGCTCGAACGGGTTGTCCTCGAAAATCGCGGTGGCCCCGGCGGCGTGGTAGAGCGTGTCGACGGCGTCGCGCGCCTGGTGGATCGCCCAGGTCGACGCCAGCCGGATCGTCGCGTTGTGGTCGAGGCTGAGCCGGCCGGTACCCGCGGCCTGATCCCAGATCTCGCAGAGCGAGCGCAGCAGAAAGGCGCGCGCCGCGCCGATCCGCGCCTCGGACTGCGCGACCTGCGCCTGGATCACGTTGTTGTCGCGCAAGGTGTGGTTGGCGCCGCGTGGGATCTTGTCACGGGCCAGCTCGACAAAAGCGTCGAGCACGCCGCGCGCGACGCCCAGCGCCACGCCGGCGAACCCGGCCGAGTAGACGTTGCTGCTGCTGAAGGCATAAAGCAGTCCGGTCTCGCGCGGCTTTGCGTCGGCGCTGCGCTCGACGGCGTGGTCTTCCGGTACGAACAGGTCGGTGACGGTGTAGGTGTCGCTGCCGGTGCCGCGCAGACCGACGACGTGCCAGGTGTCGGTCATCACCGTGCTGGTTTTCGGGAACAGCAGGGTGCGGAACACCGGGCTCCCGTCGGGCCGTCGCCGCGGCGTGCCGTCTTCGCCGAAGACCGCGACATGGGCGCCGAGCCAGGTCGCGTGGTGGCTGCCGCTGGCAAAGCTCCAGGTCCCGGTCAGCCGATAGCCGCCGGGTGCGACGCGCGCTTCGGCCGGGCCGGGCGGTCCCCAGGCGACGATGCCGCGCGGGCCGCCAAAGATTTCGCGGGCGACATCTGGCGCGAGATACGCAGCCGTCATCGTGCAGCCGCAGGCCTGGCCGAGGCACCAGGCGGCGCTGGCGTCGTGCCTGGCGATTTCTTCGATGACCGGCACATAGGCGGCGGGCGGCAATTCGGCGCCGCCCAAGGATCGGGGCAGCAACAGGCGGAACAAGCCACGCCGGGCGAGCGCGTCGACAATCGTTTCGGGCAACTCGCGACCGTGCTCGATCTCGTCAGCCGCAGCCCCCAGCTCAGCGCCCAGCTCGCGCGCGCCCTCGAGATAAGCCGCGCCCGGCGTCTCGCCGCCTTCGGTTTCCGGAGCCTTCGTCCGCATCCTGCTCTTGCCACCTCGCTCGTGATCGTACGGCCGATTAATATTATCGCATGCAGGCCCGCGCCAGCATTTCCCCTTGACTGGCGTGGTGCGCGGCATCCTTGCAAAATTCGAAGCGCCCGAATTGGCCGGCGCCGATGCACTGTCGGGCAAATCCGAATTGCGCAGCCCCCGTCCCGGTGAGAGAGTCGCCGGCGGCCATTTCGGCTACAGTTGAGGAAACGCTGATGGCGGGAAATCGGCGCGTGGCGATCGTCACCGGAGCTGCGAGCGGCATTGGCCGGGCGATGGCGCTGGGCCTGCTCGAAGCCGGGATCGAGGTTGCGGCGGTCGACCGCGAGCCCGGATGGCTCGCCGAATTGGCAGCCGCCGCCGGCCGCATGAGTTTCGCGGGCTCGCTTAGGACCTTGTGCGCCGACCTCGCCGACCCGTCGTCGTTCGAGACAATCGTTGCGAGTGAGCTCGGTAAATCGGGCAGGATCGACATCCTGGTCAACAACGCCGGCATCGGCCAGGGTTCGATCCGGGCTGACCAGCGCCGAAATCCGCTCCGCTTTTGGGAGATCACACCCGAGCAGTGGGGCCGCTTTGTCGCGGTCAATGCGACCGCACCGCTGATGATGGCGCGCGCGGTCGTCCCGCACATGCTGCGCGCCGGCCGCGGGCGGATCGTCACGGTAACGACCAGCCTTGGCACGATGCTGCGCCAGGGCTATGTGCTCTATGGCGCGAGCAAAGCCGCGGCCGAGGCGGCGACCGCGGTAATGGCCGCCGACCTCGCCGGGACCGGGGTTACCGCCAATGTGCTGGTGCCCGGCGGGATGACCGACACGCGCATCATACCCGACGCCGCGGTCGCCGACCGCTCGCGGCTGCTGCGCCCCGAGATCATGGCGCCGCCGTTGCGCTGGCTGGTGTCGGACGAAGCCGCCGATGTCACTGGCAGGCGTTTTCTGGCGGCGCATTGGGATACCTCGCTGCCGTCCGCCGAAGCGGCGGAGAAATGCGGCGCGCCGATCGCCTGGAAGGCGATCGCAACGATGCCGATCGAGCCCGATTGACCTGAGGGGAACGCACCATGGCCGAAGAAGCGATCGCGAACACCGCGCAGCGTGAATATTGGAATACGGTGGCGGGTCCGCGCTGGGTCGGGCTCGAAGGCTTTGTCGAGCGCCGGGTCGGCGCGGTCAACGACCTGCTGTTGGCGCGCTCCGGCGTCCAGGCCGGCGAGCGGGTGCTCGAAATCGGATGCGGGACCGGCGCCTTCACCGTGCCGCTCGCCGAGAGGGTCGGCGAGCAGGGCGAGGTCGTCGGCGCCGACATCTCCGCCGCGATGCTGGCGGGTGCGAAGAAGCGCCTCGCCGAGGCCGGGCTCCGCCACGTTTCACTGGTTGAGGCGGATGCGCAAACGCGCAAATTCGAACCTGGCCGTTTCGACCTCGTCGCTTCTCGTTTCGGGGTCATGTTTTTCGCCGACCCGGCAGCGGCTTTTGCCAATCTGCTCGGCGCGGCCAAGCCCGGCGGCCGGCTGTGCTTCGCCTGCTGGGGCGCGCTCGACGACAACGAGCATTGGCTGATCCCCTACCGGGTGGCGCTGCGCCATCTCGGCCCGCCGGCGCCCAAGCCACCCCACAGCCCCGGACCGATGGCCTTCGCCGACCCCGATTACGTGCATGAGTTCCTCGGCAAAGCCGGGTTTGCCGAGGTCGCGGTCAACCGCGAGCACCCGGAGATCTTCGCTTCGACTCCGCAGGAGGAGGCCGAGCACGCCTGCATCATGGGCCCCTCTGGCCGGCTGATCGACGAGAAGAAGCCTGACGCGGCGACCCGGCAGACGATCCAGCGTGACATTGCAGAAGCCTTTGCCGCTTATGCAGAGGGCGGGAAGATGGCATTGCCGTCGACCGTGCTTCTGGTAACGGCGCGCCGCCGGCAATAACGAAGCCGGTGCACAGCGCCGCCCGCATCCTCGTAGCTGCGTGTATCCTACTCGCGTGGTGCGCTGTCGCCGCGGCGCAGCAGCCCGTACACTTCCCGTCGTCCGACGACAATGGGCCCGGTCAGCCACCGACGACGCTCGACGGCTACCTGTTTCGGCCTTCAATGGAGGGAAAGCGGCCGGCTGTCGTCTTTTTGCATGGCTGCGGCGGTCTCATCGGGCGTAACGGGGACATCCAGCCGCGGGAGCGCGATTGGGCCGCCGAGCTGAACCGGCGCGGCTATGTCGTATTGATGGTCGACAGCTTCGGCCCGCGACGTCAGGGATCGATGTGCGCGCACCTGGACTTCAACGCCGCCGTCTATCGAAAGCGGCCGCAAGATGCCTATGGCGCGCTGCTGTTTCTGCAAGCGCAGCCCTTTGTCCGGCCCGATCGCATCGGCGTTATTGGCTGGTCCGAAGGCGGCGGGGTCGTGCTGTTTTCGATTCGCGCACAAAGCCTCGGCCGGCCGGCACAGCTACCGCATGGCGATTTCCGCGCGGCGGTCGCCTTTTACCCGGCGTCGTGCGACGAAACCAAGCAGAAGGTGCAGTGGACGAGCGCCATCCCGCTCCTGGTGCTGGTCGGCGCCGGCGATGTGTGGACCCCGGCGGTCCCGTGCAAGCAGCTTGTCGATGGCGCGATGGCTCGCGGCTCGCCAGCCGAGATGCGGATCTATCCCGGCGCCTACCATGATTTCGACTGGCCCGACATGCCGGTTCACGAATCGCCGAAATATCGCACCACGTCCGGGGTCGTCCCGATCCAGGGCACGAATTCCGCCGCGCGCCAGGATGCTTTGACGCGCGTCCCCGCTTTTCTCGATCATTACCTGATGAACAACTGATCGACCAGCCGCAGAATGCTCACGGCAACACCGTCTAGCGTCGTGGTCGGTAAGCGGCGAGCGTTAAATATTGCGCCTTTCCCGGCGAAGGGCCGGGACCATTCCAGCCGTGGATACCGGCTTCCGCCGGTAAAGCGAACGAACGGAGTGGCAAGTCAGGCGTGAGGAATTCTCGATCGGGACACCTGGGACCGCGGCACCATCGTGCTCGCCAAATGCCGCGGGTACGGCTAAAAGGCGCTATCCAACGCAGTTGAGTCGCCATGCCCGAAGATTTCTACCGCATCAAGCGCCTTCCGCCCTACGTCTTCAGCGAGGTCAACTCGCTGAAGGCCAAGGCGCGCGCCGCCGGGCGCGACGTCATCGACCTCGGCATGGGCAACCCCGACGGCCCGACCCCGGCGCACATCGTCGCCAAGCTCGTCGAGGCGGTGCAGAACCCAAAGACCCACGGCTATTCGGTGTCGCGCGGCATCGCCGGGCTGCGCCGCGCCTGCGCCGGCTACTACGCCCGCCGCTTCAATGTCGAGGTCGATCCCGAACGCGAGGTCATCGTCACCTTGGGGTCAAAGGAGGGGCTTGCCAATTTGGCGCAGGCGATCACCGGGCCGGGCGACATCGTGCTGGTGCCGAACCCGTGCTATCCGATCCACGCCTTCGGCTTTATCATGGCCGGAGCCTCGGTGCGGCACGTGCCGGTCGGCCCCGAATTCGATTTTCTCGCCGAGCTGAAAAAAGCGGTGCGGCACAGCATTCCGGCACCGCTCGCGATTGTCTTGAACTTCCCGGCCAACCCGACCGCGCAGACCGTCGACCTCGACTTCTACGGCGAGATCATCGCGTTTTGCCGGCGGCACGACATCGTCGTCTTGTCCGACCTCGCCTATGCCGAAATCTATTTCGACGGCAAGCCGCCGCCCTCGATCCTTGAAGTGCCGGGCGCCCGCGACATCGCGGTCGAATTCACCTCGCTCAGCAAGACCTATTCGATGGCCGGCTGGCGCATCGGGTTTGCAGTCGGCAACGAGCGGCTGATTTCCGCCCTGTCTCGGGTCAAGTCCTACCTTGATTACGGCGCCTTCACCCCGATCCAGGTGGCGGCGACCGCGGCGCTGAACGGTCCGCAGGAATGCATCGCCGAAATCCGCACGCGCTATGAGGCGCGCCGCGATGTAATGCTCGACGGGTTGCGCCAGGCCGGATGGGAAGTGCCGGAGCCGGAGGCGACGATGTTCGCCTGGGCGCCAATCCCGCCGCAGTTCCGCTCGATCGGCAGCCTCGCCTTTTCAAAGCTGTTGCTCGAACGCGCCAATGTCGCGGTGTCGCCGGGGATCGGCTTTGGTGAATACGGCGAAGGTTTCGTGCGCATCGCCCTCGTCGAGAACCGCCAGCGTCTGCGGCAGGCGGCACGCAACATCAAGGCGTTCCTCTCCGGCCGCAACGACACCACCGAGTTGCGCCGCGACACCCAGAACCTCGCCGCCGCGTCGTAGTCACAGGCCCGGCATAAAATGACTGATCCCGGTGTAATCCCGCCGCCCCCGCGAAAGCGGGGGCCCAGGGCGGATCGGGCCAATGACCCTGGGTTCCCGCTTTCGCGGGAATGACGGTCAACATTCGGTTTTCCAGGCCTTTGTTGGGTTCGGGTTCTTAAACCGCACCGCGGCGCCTCCTGCCTTGTCGAGTCAGGGAAGCCAAGCGCTCTGGTTCCGTGGGCAGCGGCACCCCGGCTGCTTCGAGTGCGGCGCGCTGGCGTGCGGCGAGGGCCGCCTCGTCGAAATCCTCGATCAATTCGTGGAACAGCCGGTGCCAGTTGATCTCGGCCTTCAGGTGTAGAAACACCGAGCCGAGCCCGACCGCGGCGCGGTCCATAAAGACGAATTCGCGCGGCGGCCGCACCCCGCCCAGGCGGCGAATGTCGCGGTGCACGCTTTCGACCACGGCGGCGCCGTCGTTCCCGCTCGCCTTCTCCTGGATCCGCCGGGCGCGGTCGTCGAGCAGCGGGCCGTAGACATACAGCGCCCAGCGGTTCAGCACGTCGATCATCTCGGATGACAGATCGCCAAAGCCCCAGCGCTGATAGGCGTCGACGGCGAGGTCGCGGTCGCCGCGTTCCAGCGCATGGTAGAGGTCGATCACACCGCGCACGAAGGACGCGCGGAACACGCGGACGCAGCCGAAATCGAGCAGGTTTACGGACCCGTCCGGCGCCACCGTGTAGTTGCCGAGATGCGGGTCGCCGTGGATCACCCCGTAATGGTAGAACGGTACGTACCAGATGCGAAACATACGCAGCGCAACCGCGTTGCGCCGCGCGATCTGCGCTGTGACGGTCTCCAGGATCGGCGCGCCGTCAAGCCAGGTCATCGTCAGCAGCCGCCGGGTTGACAGCTCGGCAACCGGGCGCGGCACCGCGACGCCGGGCTCGCCGCCGAGGATCGCGCCATAGAGGCGCATGTGCGCGGCCTCGCGCTCGTAGTCGAGCTCTTCGCGCAGCCGGTCGGCGATTTCGGCGTGGATCTCGGCGGTGGTGACGGCGCGGTCGTAGCGCTCATAGAGGCCCATCGCGAGCTTCAATTGCTTGAGATCGGCTTCGACCGCCGAGGCCATGTCGGGATATTGCAGTTTGCAGGCGAGTGCGGTGCCGTCGAGTGCTGTCGCCCGATGCACCTGGCCAAGCGATGCGGCGCGCGCCGCTGTCTTGTCGAAATCGCGAAACCGGGTCTGCCAATCGGGGCCGAGCTCGCCCGCCATGCGCCGCCGGACAAAGGGCCAACCCATGGCCGGCGCGTTCGCCTGCAATTGGATCAGCTCGTTGACGTATTCCTGGGGCAGCGCTTCCGGGATTGTCGCCAGAAGCTGGGCGACTTTCATCAGCGGGCCTTTGATCCCGCCGAGTGCCGCTTTCAAATCGGCGGCGTGGCGCCCGCGGTCGACCGCAATGCCGAGATAACGCTCACCGGCCAGCCGCGCCGCAAGCCCGCCCATCGCGGTCGACACCTGCGCATAGCGCCGCACCCGCCCGAAAAAGGAGTCGTCGTCGGTCACGCGAACCTAAGTCGCTTCCTCAGCCCACGGATCGACCACGGTCAGCCCGCAGTCCGCGAAGTCGCCGACATTACGGGTTGCAAGGGTGGCACCGCGGGATCGAGCGATGGCGGCAATTCGCCCGTCTGCTTCGCCGATCGGTCGTCCGCCAAGGCGTCTCGTAGAGGCAATGTCCGCGAACTCCCGCGCGGCGGCACTGTCGAAAGGCAATATGCGTCCGGCAAATCGAGTGCCCAGCAGTTGCGCGATCACCGCTTCAAGCGCCCGCCGCCGTCTCCCTTCGGGCAACAGGGCGGCCCCGTACAGCAGCTCTGCCTCCGTGATCGTAGTGGTGAACAACGCGGTGAGGGGCTCCGACTGCATCCAACGCAGTACGCCCGGAGAAGGCTGTGGCCGTAGCCCTTCGGACAACACGTTGGTGTCGAGGACAATCACGTGAAATCTGGCGGACCGCGCATCGGGCCGCGCGGGAACGGAGGCAGTTCAAATCCTCCATACGGCTCAACGAGCCGGCGGATGGCGTCCGCCAGGTTATCCGCTGCCGCCAGCTCCTCGGAAAGTGCGCAGCGAAGGATATCGCGAGCTTCCTGCTCCATCGACCGGTTGTGCTCGGCGGCGCGCACACGAAGCCTACGTTTCAGGGCGTCATCAAGATTGCGAATTGTAATGCTCGTCATTCGCCCCGCTCGCCTTCAATGATTTTAAATTAATCAATGCTGGGCGAATTCGCAAGCTCACACCCGCCGCAAGCCCGCCCGTCGCGGTCGACACCTGCGCATAGCGCCGCACCCGCCCGGTAAAGGAGTCGTCGTCGGTCACGCGCTACTTACCCAAGAGGTGCTTGCGCAGCACCGCATTGATGCGGGACTGCCAGCCCGGACCTCTGGCGCGGAAGGCATCGACGACATCCTGGTCAAGACGCAGTGAGACGAGTCTCTTCGGTAGATCGAGCGGCGGTCGGCCGCGGCCACGCCGAAGCAAGGTTTCGCCATAATGCAGATCGGCTTTGTCGAACCACTCATCGGTCAGTTCCGGCGCGATGTCCGGGTCTTCGGTGATCTGGCGCGCAATATCCTCATCAGTGGTCGCGTCAACCTTCGGCAAGTCGCTGTAGGTAACGGGCTTGCTCTTTGCCATTGGCCTTCCTCATCGAGATGATGTGGCGACACTCCTCGCCGTCGATTTCGTCCTTTGGAGTGCACACCACAATCAGCATCCGGCCGTCAATCAGCCCGATTGTGATGTAGCGCGGCTCGGGGTAGTCGAAGCGCGTATCCTCGAATGTGAAGCGCGGCCCCGCGAACACCTTCGGCGCGTCGCGAAAGTCTAGATTTCGCTCCCGCAGGGTCCGTTCCCGCCTCGCCGGATCGAAGGTGACCCCCACGCGCGGCAATTCATGTAGCTACGAAAATGCCACCGGTCAAGATTTCACCCTCCTCTGACAGCCGTGCGGCGAGCCCGCCCATCGCGGTCGACACCTGCGAATAGCGCCGCACCCGCCCGGTAAAAGTATTGTCGTCGGTCACGCGCTACCTCACCTGACAAAACCCCACCCGTCACCGACATACCGGCGCAGGCCGGTACCCACGGCGGTAATGGGTCCCGGCCTTCGCCGGGAAGACGAGAACCGGGTCAAACTATCTGGGTTCCGAAACCGCGACATTAGCTGGCACGGGTCTGCCTTCCTCGGCCAGTTCGGTGACGATCATTTCCAGCACCTCACGAATGTTCTGAAGCGCCTCCTCGCGGGTATAACCCCAAGTCGCCGCGCCCTCTGCTTCAAGCTCAGGAGAATAGGCGCGCCAGCGATCTTCATCGGGCTCGACGACGATCTTGAAGGTGTAGGTGGTCACGCCACACTCCGCTTGCTTTTGCAAATCTCCATCATTCTATCAGCCGAGCTGCTCGAGTTCGTCGATAAAGCCGGAGACGACTGAGAGGCCCTTCGACCAGAAGGAGGGGTCGGAGGCGTCGAGGCCGAACGGGGCCAGCAGTTCCTGGTGCCGCAACGTGCCGCCGGCGCGCAGCAGGTCGAGATAGCGCCCAGCAAACCCTTGATGCGCGTCCTGGTAAACCGCGTAAAGCGAGTTCACCAGGCAATCCCCAAAAGCGTAGGCGTAGACGTAAAACGGCGTGTGGATGAAATGCGGGATGTACGACCAGTAATGGCGATAGACGCCGTCGAGGCGGATTGCCGGGCCGAGGCTTTCGCGCTGGACGTCGAGCCAGATCTCGGCGATCCGGTCGGGGGTCAGCTCGGCCTCGCGGCGTTCGTCGTGCACCCTGATCTCGAACGTGGCAAAGGCGATCTGGCGCACGACCGTGTTCAGCATGTCCTCGACCTTGCCGGCGAGCATGATCTTGCGCCGCTGCGGATCGGTCTCGCGCGCGAGGAGCGCGCGGAAGGTCAGCATCTCGCCAAAGACCGAGGCGGTCTCAGCCAAGGTCAACGGCGTGTCGGCCATCAGATAGCCCTGCGGCCCCGCCAACACCTGATGGACGCCGTGGCCCAACTCGTGCGCCAGGGTCATCACATCGCGCACCCGGCCCTGGTAATTTAGCAACAGATAGGGGTGGGCGCCCGGCACCGTCGGATGCGCAAAGGCGCCCGAGGCTTTGCCCGGCCGCACCGGCGCGTCGATCCAGGGGGCGGCGAAAAACCGTCCACCGACCGCCGCCAGCTCGGGCGAAAAGGCGTTGTAAGCCGACAGCACTGTCTCCTCGGCCTCATGCCACGGGATCAGCCGGTCGGCGTCTTCCGGCAGTGGCGCGTTGCGGTCCCAGAACGGCAATGCGTCGACCCCGAACCAGCGCGCCTTCAGCCGGTAATAGCGGTGCGACAGGCGCGGGTAGCTGTCGCGGACCGCTGAGATCAGCGCGTCGACCACCTCGTCCTCGACAAAATTCGCCAGGTTGCGCGACGAGATCGGCCGCGCGAAATGGCGCCAGCGGTCCTCGATTTCCTTGTCCTTGGCGAGCGTATTGGTGATCAGCGCAAAAATGCGCGAATTCCTGCCGAGCACCTCGCCGACGTTGTTCGCGGTCTCGCGCCGCACCTCCGGGTCGCGGTCGGACAGCAGGTCGAGCGCCTCGGCCTCGGTCAACTCCTGCCCGCGAAACGGAAAGCGTAGATCGGCGATGGTTTCGTCGAAAAGCCGGGTCCAGGCGGCCCGGCCCGCGACAGATTTCTCGTGCAGCAACTTCTCGGCTTCATCGCTGAGCTGATGCGGGCGAAAGGCGCGGGTGTCGCGCAGCCACGGGCGGTAATGGGCCAGCGCCGGGTCGGCCGCTTTCGACTCGAGAACGGCGTCGTCGAGGCGGTTGATTTCGAGCGTAAAGAACAACAGCGCCGTCGAGATCGCGTTTATCCGCTCCTGGATCGTCTGATAAAAACGGCCGATTTCCGAGTCGGTGAGGTTGCCGGCATGTACCAGCGAGGCGTAGCTGATGATGCGGCCGCTCAGCTCCTGCAGCCGCTCATAGGTCGCCACCGCCGCCCCCAAAGCCGCCCCCGACAAATCGGCGAGCTGGCCCTCGTGACGTTGGCGAAAGGCTTCGGCATCGTCGGCCAGCTGTGCGAGATCGCGGGAAAGCGCCGGGCTGTCGCGACCCGGATAGAGATCGCCTAGATCCCATTCCGGCAATGTTCCGAGCGCCGCTTTTTTGTCGGTTGCCGCTGCCGCTTCTGCCGCCGCCTCGACCCGCATCAATCCTCTCCTCACCAAATCCCGCCTCCATATGGGGCGCAGCGGCGGAGCGGCCAAGCGCGCTCGCTCCTCGGCCTATTCCCCGCGCACGGCGAAACCCGTAAAAAGAGCGGCGGGGAGGGATCGGGCGAAGGATGGATTACGACCGCTGCCGCAGTCTGCCGGCGATGTTTTTCGAACAGGCCGAGCGGCGCCGCGACACGCCGTTTGTGTGGGCTAAGCGCGGCGGCCGCTATCACTCGATCGGCTGGACGGAGGCGGCGCGCGATGTGCGGCGGCTGGCGCGCGGTCTGGCTGCGCTCGGCATCGGCCGTGGCGACCGGGTGGCGCTCGTCGCCGAGAACCGGCCGGAATGGGTCATCGCCGATTTCGCGATCATGAGTACCGGTGCGATCACGGTGCCGGCGTACGTGACCAATACCGTCGAAGACCATCGCCACGTCTTCGCCACCAGCGCCGCCGCCGCCGTGATCGTGTCAAAGCCGGCTTTGTCGGCGCGGGTGTTGGCGGCGGCGAACGAGGTCGAACTCTGTCCGTACCGTCATAGCGATCGAACCCGCCGCGGGGCAGGCGAGCGCTGTCGATCTACTGTCGTGGACCGATGTCCAGGCCAAAGGCGACGAGGCGGCCGGCGACATCGCCGAGCGGGTCGCCGAACTCGCGCCCGACGACATCGCCTGTCTGATCTTTACGTCGGGGACCGGCGGCGCCCCGAAAGGGGTGATGACCACCCATCGCAACATCCTCGCCAATTGCCGCGGCGCGTTTCGCCTGCTCGAGGCCCTGGGGCTTGGCGACGAGGTGTTTTTGAGCTTTCTGCCGTTGTCGCATTCCTACGAGCACACCGCCGGGTTGATGTTCCCGATCTCGATCGGCGCGCAGATCTATTTCGCTGAAGGAGCTGAGACGCTTGCTGCCAATCTCCTCGAAGCGCGGCCGACGATCATGACCGCGGTGCCGCGGCTTTATGAGACGATGCACCGGCGCATCGTGCTCGGGGTCGAACGCAAAGGCGGGATGGCGCGCAAGATGTTCGACAAGGCGGTCGCGATCGGCCGCAAACGGGCCTCGTTCGGCAGCCCCAACATCGGCGAACGCCTGATCGATCCGCTGCTCGACCGCTCGGTGCGCGCCGGTTTGCGCCGCCGCTTTGGCGGGCGGCTCAAGGCGATGGTGTCGGGCGGGGCGGCGCTCAACCCGGAGATCGGCAGCTTTTTTTTGGCGCTCGGCGTCCGGCTGCTGCAGGGCTACGGTCAGACCGAGGCGGCGCCTGTCATCGCGTGCAACGTGCCGTCGCGGATCAAGATCGACACGGTCGGGCCGCCGCTCGACGGCGTCGAAGTCCGTATCGCCGAGGATGGCGAAATCCTGGTCGCGGGCGACAATATCATGAAGGGCTATTGGAACGACCCGCAGGCAACGGCGCAGGCGCTGGTCGACGGCTGGCTGCACACCGGCGATGTCGGGCTGATGGATGAAGACGGCTATATCCGCATCACCGACCGCAAACGCGACTTTATCAAGAATTCAGGCGGCGAGATGATCTCGCCGGCACGGGTCGAGGGCTATCTGACCCTGGAGCCGGAAATCGCCCAGGCGATGGTTTTCGGCGACCGCCGGCCTTACCTCGTCGGGCTTTTGGTGCCCGATGCCGAATTTGCCGCCGGTTATGCCCGTGGGCACGGTGTGCCGGCGGAGATTGCAGCCCTCGCCGCCGACCCGAACTTCACCAAGGCAATCGGCGCCGCGGTGGCGCGGGTCAATCGCGGCCTCGCGCCGATCGAGCGGGTTCGCCGCTTCGTGATTGCGAGCGAGCCCTTTACGATCGCCAACGGACAGATGACTCCGACCTTGAAGGTCAAGCGCCACGCGATCCGCGACGCCTACGGCGCGGCGGTCGATTCGCTCTATGACGGGAAAGGGATCGCGGCGTAAGCCCGGCGGCTGGCGCGATTCCGGCTCGGGAGGAATACCATGCGGCTCGAAGGCAAGATCGGCATCGTCAGTGCGGCGGCATCGGGGATGGGTCGGGCCGGTGCCTTGCGCTTTGCCCGTGAGGGGGCGGCGGTGGGCGTCGTCGACATCGACCAGGCCGGGGTCGACGCGGTCGTCGGCGAAATCACCGCCGCCGGTGGCCGAGCGCTGGGGCTCGTCGGCGATTTGCAGCAGGACGATTTCGCCCGCGCGATCGTGCATCGCACCGCCGGCGCTTTCGGCGGGCTCGATTTTGTGTGGAACCATGTCGGCCATCCCGGCCCGGCCTCGGTCGAAGGCATCGACATGGCCGATTTCGACATCGCGATCGGGCTCAATTTGCGCACCGTATTGCTGACGACCGAGGCGGCGATCCCCGAAATGCGCGCCCGCGGCGGCGGCGCCCTTCTTTTCACTGCATCGACCTCGGGGCTGGTCGGCTCGGCCTTCAGCCCGGTCTATTCGATGGCAAAGTTCGGCGTCGTCGGCTTTGTGCGCTCGCTGGCCAAGCGCCTGGCACCGGACAGGATCCGGGTCAACGCGATTTGCCCCGGTCCGATCGACACGCCGATGCTGCGGGTTTTTGTCGCGCGCCCTGACCAGCAGCGCGCCGCTGGGCAGGAGGGCGGTCAGGACAAGGAGGCGCTCGTCGTGCAGCGCGCCCGCCAGATCCTGATGGGCCGCACCGGCAAGCCCGAGGAGATCGCCAACGCCGCGCTGTTCCTGATCTCTGACGAAGCCTCTTTTGTTTCAGGCGCCGCCCTCCCGGTCGACGGCGCCGCGACCGCGTAGCGCCGACTGCCGGATTAGGCGACCTGCTTCCTCCCGGTCTCCGAGGCGCGCGTGATCATGTCGAGGAGGCGGTGACGGGTGACGGCGGCGTCAAAGCCGGGGCTGACGGGTTTGCCGCCGCGAATGCTCTCGGCAAGCCTCCGGTAGAGCTGGGCGACGTTGTAGGGAGACCCGGACGGCACCCCTTCCGGGACCCAACGGTATTTGTCGGGGATCGGCACATCCGCGAGCGCCGAGCCTTCGCCTCGAGCCCCCTTTACGAGCAGCTCCTGGCGCTGCATCGAGGTGCGCGAGGTGGCGGTGAGCTGGAGGTCGCCCTCTTCGCCGTGAATCTCGAACAGGAAATCCGTCCCGCGCGCCATGCCGCCGCGGATCTGGAATGAGACGACGGCACCGTCCCCGACAACGCCATTGACGACAAGCTGGTCAGGCGAGTCCTTGGCGACCAGTTCGCCGGTGTCCTGCAACGGGATTTGGCCGCGCTGACTGACCGCGAAAGCGGAAAGTTCGCGAAATTCGCCGAGGCAGTGGCACAGCGCGTCGATCTGGTGGCCGCCGGTGATCGTCAGCAGATTGGCGCCGTTGGCGCGGTCGGCTTGGTAGGCGCGATCGATCGAGGGTCCCCAATTCGGAGCGCAGCCGATCATCGTCGCCGCGAGCACCCGGCCGACATAGCCCTCGGCGACCAGATCCTTGACGTAGTTGATCGCCGGCGACGTTTGGCCTTGCAGCCCGACGGCATGGCGGATCCCTTTGCGCTTCGCCGCGGTGAGCATGCGAACCGCCTCGTCGGTGTCGCGGCCGAGCGGCCATTCGCAATAGACGTGCTTGCCGGCCTCGATCGCGGCCATGACCGGCGGGTAGTGATCGGGCACCTTGACGCTGACGGTGACCAGATCGACCGCGGGATGCCGCGCCAGCTTTTCGGGATCGGAAAACGCCAGCGGAATCCCGTAATGCCGGGCGGCTGCCTCGGCCAATTCCTGACGGGTCGTGCACACCGCGCTGATCTCGAATTCCGAAAGCGCCTGTAAGGCCGGGATATGCGCAATCGAGGCAAACCCACGGTTCGGACTCGCCCCGACGATGCCCACCCGGATTTTGCCGCTCCTCGCCATCAACCCCTCTCTTTCCCGGCCAACCGTGGACAGATGCCCATACGGGGCCGGAACAGCCGCCTCTAATGCCGTGCCGGGATTCGCACCGGCAGCGAACGGAACCCGTGGATAAAGTTGGAATAGGTGCGTTTTGCCTCGCCGACGACCTCGATGACCGGGTAGCGCGGCAGGATCTCCTCCCACAGGATGCGCAGCTGCAACTCGGCGAGGCGGTTGCCGACGCAGCGATGGATGCCAAAGCCAAACGACAGATGCTGCCGCGGTCGCGGCCGGTCGACGATGAAACGGTCGGGGTCGTCGACCGCGTCGGGATCGCGGTTGCCCGAGACGTACCACATGACGACCTTGTCGCCCTTCTTGATCGCCTTGCCGCCAAGTTCGGCATCGGCGCTCGCGGTGCGGCGCATGTGGATGACCGGGGTCACATAACGGATGACCTCGGGCACTAGGCTGGCGACGAGGTCGGGGTTCTCGCGCAGCTTTTGGTACTGGCCGGGGTTCCGGCTCAGCGCCAGCAGCCCCCCGGTCATCGAGTTGCGGGTGGTGTCGTTGCCGCCGACGATCAGCAGCGAGAGGTTTCCCATGAACTCGCGCAACGGCATCTCGCGCGTCGCGGCACCTTGCGCCAGCATCGACAGCAGGTCGAATTTCGGCGGACCTTTGGCGCGCTCGTTGAACAGCTCCGCCATCGTCTCCGCCATCTTTTTCAGCTCTTCAAAGCGCTCCTCTTCGGAATGCACCGGCGCATCCGGCGAGTTGACGTTGGCGATCGCGACATCGGACCAGTAGGTCAGCTTGCGGCGTTCTTCCCAGGGAAAGTCGAACAGCGTCGCCAGCATCATCGTCGTCAGTTCGACCGAGACCTTCTCGACCCAATCGAAGGTTTCGCCGAGCGGCAGACCGTCGAGCACGCCGCGGGTGCGCTCGCGGATCGTCGCTTCCATGTTGGCGAGGTTTTGCGGCGCCACGATCGGGCTGACGACTTTGCGCTGGTCGTCGTGCCGCGGCGGGTCCATGCGGATAAAGCTCGGCCGCACCATGTCGGCCGGCTGGTCCTCGATCTGAATACCGCCGGTACCGGCGTCGGAGGAGTAGACCCCGTGGTTGACCTCGACCTGCATGATGTCCCGGTACTTTGTCACCGCCCAGTACGGGCCATAACGGCTCTCGGGGCACCAATGCACCGGGTCGTCGCGGCGCAACCGCTCGAAATAGGGGTACCAGGTGTCGTCCTGATAAAGCTGAGGGTCGCTGACGTCGATCTGCTCCATCGGGATCGAAAAGGCGTCATGTCTGGCGGGTTTTTGGGCTATTGCTGCCATTGCTGCCTCCCTGGTTCGTAAAGTCGTGTTTAATGCTGGCCGTCGGGCAGGCGCACAACGAGGCCGTCGAGCTCCCCGCGCATCGCAATCTGGCACGACAGGCGGGAATTAGGCTCCGCCGCCGCGGCAAAGCTCAGCATGCTTTCTTCCATCGACCCGGACTTCGGCGTCCCGATCTTGTCGAGCCATGCGGGATCGACATAGACATGGCAGGTAGCACAGGCGCACTCGCCGCCGCAATCGGCGTCGATGCCGGGCACGCCGTTGTTGACGGCGCCGCGCATCACCGAAAGGCCGAGCGGGACCTCAACCTGATGCTCGGTTCCGTTGAATTCGATGTAGGTGACCCTCGGCATGCGCGCACCTCCGCCCCCACTCTACACACCACTCGTGTAATCGCCGACCGCGAGGCCGTGAAACGCCGTGCGAGTACGGTTACACCTCGCTGATCCGATATGCCCTCGCTGCCGTGTCATGAAACAAGCTGGCTCGTTCGGCGACCGAGTAGTTCTTTGAAAGGCGCTTGCAGGCGTTGAAGAAAACGTGGTGGGAAAACGACACCTTGTCGACCGGGAAGTTGCTTTCGAACATGCAGCGGTTGGGGCCAAACTGCTCGATGCAATAGCTCATGACCGGCGCCATCGACGCCGCCAATTCCTCCGAACCGATCGGCTTCTCGCGCGTGTGCCAGTCGAACCCGAGCCGGGGCATGCCGATGCCGCCGAGCTTGAGGTTGACGTTGGGGCATTGCGCCACCGCGGCGAGGCCGCGCCGCCAGGTCGCCATCACCTCGTCGTCGCGGTTGCCGTAGGGGCCGACCCGCTGCAACCCGCCAAGATGGTTCAGGACGATCGTCAAATCGGGTACTGCCTTGGCAAAATCGGCGAGCTCCGGGAGTTGCGGAAAGCACACTCCGGTGTCGAGCGACAACCCCATCCGCGCCAGCGCCCGCGCACCGGCGCGATAATCGGCGGTCGCGAGCACGCCTTCCTTTTCCCGGTTGCCGATCTCGGGATGCCGGTCCCAGGTGACCGTGTGGCGGATGCCGCGAAAGCGATTGGGGCTGGCAGCCTTCAGCGCCTCCAAGACCGGTGCGACCCTATCGCCGAGTTTCAGATCGGCATGGCCGACGATCGCCGCCGCCGCCCGGCACGGCCCGTAGAGCCCGGTGGCGCTGGCGGCGGCCAGGCCGTTGACGAATTCGACCTCGCCGACCGGGCGCAGCTCCATCGGACCGTCGGGCCGGTACATCGACCTTGCCTCGATAAAGACGGTAGAGCGCACATTGTGGCCGCAATTGACGTCGGCCGCCAATTCGTGGAGCAAATAGCGCTGATAGGGAATGCGCTCGGAGCGAAAGTCCCAAAAGTGGTGATGGGGATCGCAAATCGCGATTTGCGGCTCCAAAGTCGGTTCCTGGGTCAATGCCAGCCAGTCGTTTCCTCCGTAAGGCATAGCGGCTCCTCGCTCGGTGTTGATTTTCTGCTGCTTCGGACGGCAGCATATTGAGAGGACACGCGCCAGACAATCTCTCGAGGAGGAGCCTGCGATGATCGTCGGAAGCGGCCAATTCAAATACCGCGTCAATGCCGACTGGGCGAAGCTGCCCGATGGCTGGTCGTTCAAGGAGGTCGGCGGGGTCGGGGTCGACGGCAACGACAATGTTTACGTCTTCAATCGCGGCGAGCATCCGATGATGGTCTTCGATCGCGCCGGCAATTTTCTGCGCTCGTGGGGCGAGGGCCGCTATCCGCGGCCGCACGGCGTCCACGTGGCGCCCGACGACACGATGTTCCTGACCGACGACGGCGGCCATTTCGTGCGCAAGGTCGCGCTCGACGGCAAGGTATTGCTGGAGCTCGGCGTGCCGGGCAAGCCCGCCCCTTATATGAGCGGTGAGCCGTTCCACCGCTGCACCCACACGGCCCTCTCGCCGAAAGGCGAAATTTATGTTTCCGACGGTTACGGCAACTCACGCGTCCACAAATATTCGCCCGACGGCAAGTTGCTGACGTCGTGGGGCGAGCCCGGCACCGGCGAGGGCGAGTTCAACATCGTCCACAACATCTGCACCGACGCCGACGGCTGGGTCTACGTTGCCGACCGCGAGAACCATCGGATTCAGGTGTTCGACGGCAACGGCAAATACGAGACGCAGTGGAACAATCTGCACCGGCCGTGCGGCATGTACATGCCCTATGGCCGTCAGCCGATCTGCTACATCGGCGAAGTCGGCCCGGCCGCCGCGGTCAGCCGCGACATCCCCAATCTGGGGCCCAGGGTCAGCATCGTCGACCATCAGGGAAAGCTGATCGGCCGCTTTGGCGACACCCCGGCCGGGGTCGAAATCGGCAAGTTCCTCGCACCGCACGGCCTCGCGGTCGACCGCCACGGCGACATCTATGTCGGCGAGGTGTCGTGGACCGCCTGGCCGCAAATCTACCCGGGCCAACCCCACCCCGCCAATCTGCGCTCGTTGCAGAAATTCGAAAAGGTCGAGTGATCGGGCCGCGCCGGCCTTCTGCTCCGCAGTCCGCATGCCCTGAGCATTGCGGTCGCGTGCCGAGCCTTGTCCGAGCCCTATAGACCGGTTGCCGGGGACCCGGCGCCGGCTATATTCCGCCCCATGGATTTCGCGCTTTCGGACGAGCAGCGGGCGTTTCAACAGACGGCGCGGGCGTTTGCGCGCGCCGAATGGCTGCCGCACGCGCCGGGTTGGGACGAGCGCCAGGAATTTCCGGTCGAGGCGTTGCGGCGGGCGGCGGCGCTGGGCTTTGCCGGGATCTACGTCGGCGACGAATTCGGCGGCAGCGGGCTCGAGCGTGTAGATGCCGCGATCATCTTCGAGGAGCTCGCCGCCGCCTGCGTCTCGACCGCGGCCTATTTGTCGATCCACAACATGGCGTCGTGGATGATCGACCGCTTTGGCAGCCGCGAGCAGCGCGCCCGGTTCCTGCCCAAGCTGACCCGCATGGACCACTTCGCCAGCTATTGCCTGACCGAACCGGGCAGCGGTTCGGATGCCGCGGCGTTGGCGACGCGTGCCAGCCGCGACGGCGACGATTACGTGCTGAACGGCGCCAAGGCGTTCATCTCGGGTGCCGGCGCCAGCGACATCTATGTCGCGATGGTCAGGACCGGCGGCGAGGGCGCGCACGGCATTTCCTGCCTCGTCGTCGAAAAGGGCGCTCCCGGCCTGTCTTTCGGCAAGAAGGAACGAAAGCTTGGCTGGAACTCGCAGCCGACGGCGATGGTGGTTTTCGAGGATTGCCGGGTGCCGGTCGCCAACCGGCTCGGCGCCGAGGGCGACGGCTTCAAGATCGCGATGATGGGGCTCGACGGCGGCCGGCTCAACATCGCCGCGTGCTCATTGGGCGGGGCGCGGGCCTGCCTCGAAGCGGCGCGGGCATATCTGCTCGAACGCCATCAGTTCGGCCACCCGCTCGCCGAATTCCAGGCATCGCAATTCAAGCTCGCCGACATGGCCACCGAACTGGAGGCGGCGCGGCTGATGGTGTGGCGCGGGGCGGCGAGCCTCGACGGCGCCGATCCGCAGGCGGTCATGCATTGCGCGATGGCCAAGCGCCTTGCGACCGACGCCGGGTTTCACATCTGCAACGAGGCATTGCAGCTGTTTGGCGGCTACGGCTACCTGAAGGACTTCCCGATCGAGCGCTATCTGCGCGACGTGCGGGTGCACCAGATCCTCGAAGGCACCAACGAGATCATGCGGGTCATCATTGCCCGCCGCCTGCTCGGCCCGTCGAATGAGTGACGGTCCTGCCCGCCGCCTCTGCGCATGATGGCATTGCAGGATGACGCCGGAGCCGTTCGTGGCCGGGCTTGTCCAGGCTAAACCCGGCCACGAACGGAGAGGTAAATTTTTAGTCGTATGACAAACGCTGAGGAGATCCTGCTCGGCCGCGTGGGTGGACTCGCCACCTTGACGATCAACCGGCCGCAGGTGCTGAATGCGCTGACCCTCGCTAATTACCGCCGCATCGCGCCGGCGCTCGCGGGTTGGGCCGAAGACCCCTCGGTGCATGCGGTCGTCGTCCGTGGCGCCGGCGGACGGGCGTTCTGCGCCGGCGGCGACGTGCGGGCGGTCTACGAGGCCGGGCGCGGGATCGGCGGCGATCCTGACCTGACCGCGGTGTTTTTCCGCGAAGAGTATCAGCTGATCCGGCAAATCCACCGATTTCCCAAGCCTTATATCGCGATCATCGACGGGATCACGATGGGCGGCGGCGCCGGCATCTCGGTCAATGGCGCTTACCGGGTGGCGACCGAGCGAACGATGTTCGCGATGCCGGAAACCGCGATCGGACTGTTCCCCGATGTCGGGGCGACGCGATTCCTCAACCGCTGCCCGGGGCAAATCGGCCGCTATCTCGGCCTGACCGGAGCCCGATTGCGGGCGGCCGACGCGCTATACTGCGGTTTTGCCACCCATGTCGTCACGCAGGAGCGGGTCGCGGCGCTGGCCGCGGCATTCGCCGGGACGGTGTGGGCAAGGGATGGCAGGTCCGGCCAGGTCGAGGCTCTCCTGGCCGAGTTTGCGGGTGATCCCGGCCCGCCTCCGCTGGCGGCGTTATGCCCGGCGATCGATCGGTGCTTCGCCGGCGACAGTGTCGAGGCGATCCTCGACCGGCTCGCGGCCGAGGCGGCGGCAGGGGGCCCGGATGCGGGCTGGGCGGCGGAAACCGGCGCCGGGCTGCTGACGAAATCGCCGACCAGCCTCAAGGTGACCTTGCGCCAATTGATCCTAGGGCGGGGCTACAGTGTCGAACAGGCGCTCGAGCTCGAATATCGGCTGACCCAGCATTTCATGGCCGCGCACGATTTTTACGAAGGGGTGCGGGCGGTGTTGATCGACAAGGACCAAACCCCGCGCTGGCGCCCGCCGACCCTCGCCGCGATCGGCGACGAAACGATCGAGGCCTATTTCGCGCCGATCGGCGACCGCGAACTCAATTTCGACCCCGGTATCGAAAAAAGCGCATAAGATGCTTTCGAGCGAGCGATGCGAGGTCGTAGTAGATTGCCGCGGCGGGGCGGGAGGTCTAAGCAAGATCGCTGATCAAAGCTTTCCTAGCCAAATAAGACAGCCGATAATGAGCAAAAACATACTCATGACAATGCCTGTCATGATTGCGGCGGCACGTCGCGCCTGTGTCACTTTTCCGGCCAAGAAGGGTTGCTTAATGTAGGTTTCCCCGAATTTTCCAGTCGTTTTAGCGATGATCGCTAGTACCGGGGCTGCTGCAAGCAAAAGTGTAGCGTTATCTCGTGTTTTCCATCTTCGGGGAGTGCTTGGTGGTTGTGGTTTTGATCGGCTCGCCGAATTCTCCCGCGTGTTTAGAAGAGATAGAAGATGCGTGGCACTTTTTTGCAGCGATTCGTTCATTTCTCGGTATGTATCGATTCCCGGTTCCCGTTCGTCGCCAACGGCACCTCCAAATTCTGACTGAGCTTCGGCAGGCTTCCCCTCCATCTCCACGGAAAATTCTACGAATCGCTTTGCCTCCGAATATAGCGTAGATATCGCAGTCACGACATTTTCACCTAACAAGGCATGATCCAACCAGTTAGACGGCCGCAGTTCCTCTGGTACTGTTAAAGGCCATATCCTGATAATTTTTTCATCAGATTTGGTGCAAGAACTATTTAGAAAAGCGTGATCGCATATAGAGACTGCTATCTCCGTCATTCGACTTTTGTAAGCAGCCACTTTTGCTTTATGTTCTCTCTCCGCCAGTCGGACTTGGCGAACCGCCGCGACGTAGGCTGCGACAAGCACGAAAGTAGCAGCGAAGAGTTGTAGACACGCAGCCTTCATCGTTGCGGCAGCTGTAAGCTTCGCCGCTGTCTCCATTGCCCGACTGCTTAGGCAGGCAGAAATGAGTTCGGGCACCTTTGAGTTTGCCAAGATGGAGGTGCAATCGACCATAAAGCCAACCCTACATGTTCGCTTGGGCTACAAACCTGATTTTCAAGACATAGCAAGGTAAGATGGGTTGAGCAGGGCGAAACCCATCACCTCTCCCCGAACAGGTGTACCTCATCGCCGGATCGCCTGCCCAATCTTCGAGATAAGCACCGAGCCGCACCCAGCGGTGAAACGAGGAGTATGGCCAGTCCCGCACCCGTGCTGCGTGCCGATGTTTGACCGGGTTGAAGTGGACGTAATCGAGATGCCGGGCGAAATCGGTTTCGTCGCATAAGGTATATTCCCGATACCGCCGCTGCCAAACCCCACGCTCGCCTTTGCCGGCGCGGCTGGCAGAGATCCGCTCGCCCCGCAGGTTGTCCGAGGAGAACTTTTCGGCTGCAAAACCGAAAGGAATCGGCCTAGGTGGTTCGTCTTGGCCGGGCCAGGCCCGATCAAGTCCGGGCAAAGCGTGTTAGGTTGTTAGACATGCCCCTCACCCAGCTTCCGTTAAAGGGCTTGGCTGCGCCTCGCTAACCCTTCTCCACGTTCTCCCCCCGTGGAGGGGGCTGCTCTCGCGCCGTTGCGATCTGATCGAAAACCGCTATAGCCGTGAAGAAATAGCTGCCCCCGAGGAGGAGGTTGCGCCGATAATTTGGCATCGCCGTCGCCCGTCCGGACGTGATCCGATGGGTTTCCCCGCGCGCTCAACCCATTCTACCGCTTGCTGCGCTGCCTCGATTTCTCCCGCTTGTAGTCACGGCGAAAGCGACTGGTGTATTTAACAATCCGCATTCAAGCTCGTGAGCAGGTTCTCAGGTGAGCCGGCGGTTGTCAGTTCGCCGCGCCGCGCGGCCTTCATCGCCTCGATGGTTTCCCTATTGGGCGCCAGCGGCTCGAACGGCAGCGCCCTGTCCCTGGCGATCCGCTGCACCAGCATGCGGAAAGCATCGGACAAGCTCAGGCCCATGGCAGCCAACACGGCGCTGGCCTCAGCCTTGTCCGCATCCTCGACGCGAGCGCGCACGACAGCATTCGTGGTCATGATGGCATCTCCTTGGGCCACGAGGTAGCGCAACGGACCTTAGGATCAAGCGGGTGTGGGACCGGTTGAGCGCAGAGCCTGGACAAGAATTCGGGTGTGGGGCTTGTCAACCGCTCTTCCGTCATTCCCGCGAAAGCGCGGGGCTGTCCGGGGAAATTGCGTCGGCAAGCAGAATTTGTGCAGGATTCAGAGGAAACACCTCAAGTCACCTTGCGCGGGCTTGTCCCGCGTACCCACGTCTTTCTTTTGGGCGCCAGAAGGCGTGTTGGGGTGGACGGCCCCACGGCATCGAAGTGTGCCAATGTTTGGTCGTCACGACGCAAACACGAGGACCGTCCGTCATGAAGCTTAAGCGCATTGCCATCGACACGTCCAAGCATGTCTATACCCTGCACGGGGTCGATGAGGCCGAGCGCCCGGTGTTGCGGCGCGAGTTGAGGCGCAGCCAGGTCGCGGCGTTCTTTGGCAAGCAGGAACCCAGCGAAGTGGTGCTGGAGGCTTGCGGCAGCGCGCACCACTGGGGCCGGCAACTGAGCGCGCTCGGCCATCGGGTGAAGCTGATCCCGCCGCAATACGTCAAGCCGTTCGTCAAGCGCGGCAAGAACGATCGCAATGACGCCGAGGCCATCAGCGAGGCGGCAGCACGGCCGACGATGCGCTTTGTGCCGGTCAAATCGGCCGAGCAACAGGCCGAGCTGACAGTGCTGAAGGTGCGCGAGCTTGTGGTCAAGCAGCGCACCCAGCTGGTCAACGCGCTGCGGGGGCACGCCGCCGAGTTCGGGATTATTGCCGCCAAAGGGGTGGGCAACGCCGCGGCCCTGGCCGCGCGCGCCGCAGCCGATCCCGCCGTGCCGGCCGCAGCGCAGGAGATGATGGCCCTGCTGGGCCGCGAGATCGAGCACCTTGACCAGCGGCTGGCCGAGCTCGGCGGCACGCTCGCGGCGCTGCATCGGGCCAACCCGCTCAGCCAGCTTTTGGCCGAGGTTCCCGGGATCGGGCCGATCAGCGCCCTGACCCTGGCGCTGACGATCGATGCCAAGGCGTTCCGCTCGGGGCGACATCTGGCTGCCTGGATCGGGCTTACGCCCAAGGAGCACTCGACCGGCGGCAAGCACCGCCTCGGCGCCATCAGCCGGGAAGGCAACGAGCGGTTGCGCCAACTGCTGGTGCTCGGCGCGACCTCGGTCATCAAGGTCGCCAAACCCGGCCACCGACACGCCACGGTGTGGCTGACCGGTTTGCTCGGGCGACGGCCGCGCCGGGTCGCGGCGGTTGCCCTGGCCAACAAGATGGCTCGCATTGTGTGGGCCATGATGACGAACGGCGAAGCGTACCGGCAACCGTCGGCAACCGCCTGACCGCTCGTCATCGCCGCGGGTGAGAGGGCGCAGCACAAGATGGCGATCGGTCGACCCGACGGACGAGACACCCCGTGGCATCCAACGGCGCATCCAACGCCGCTGAGCGTGTTTGGGAAGCGTCCGCGGAACCCATCTGGGCCCGCGGCCATGGCCGCACCACAAGGCCGGACACATGACCGCACGCGAACCGCCGCCAAATCGGCGCAGCGCCCTTGCATCCAAGGGGCCGTTCTCTAATCGCGTCTCCTCTGTCAACTGGATCTTGAACGCTTCTGTCGCCGTACCGGGGTCACGGTTCTCTCCGCGGTCGGAAGCGTCCGCCGCAACATCTGGTTCGAAGCACAGGCGCTGCAATGTCCACAGCGGGCTCGCGTGGTGTTTTACGCGGCCCAAGGCCCTCCGTCGCAGTCGCCTGCACCCTCGCCCCGTCGGGCAACCATCACATCCGAGGCGGCGCCCGGATGGATCCTGGTGAAGGTATCGTCAGACCCAACTTCCGCAGTTTGGATTTGAAGACGGCTGATTATCAACGGCTTGGAGGCCATTTTCAGATTTAGGCACCACATTTTCTTGAGGGTTCAGCGGGCGGGCGGCATCTCCTGGAAGACGGGCGGCAGGGTGATCTCGATAGCGCGGCAGATCGGATCAATGGTTGCGCCGGGAGCGGTGCGCAGTCGGGCCCGGCGACCATCCTGTTTGACCTCGATCTCACTGAGGTCAGCAAGATCATCGATGATGCGCTGCCATTCGAGCTTGCTGCGGCGTGCCGCCAGACGGTCCGTCAGTTCCTTGCGCAGCACCAAGGCGAGGAAGGTGCAGAAGACGTGGCCGCGGATGCCGGCATCGGTTTTGTGGAAGATCGGCCGGGTGGCAAGCAGCGCTTTTGCGGTTTTGAAGGCGTCCTCCACGGCGAGGAGGTTACGGTATCGCAGGACGACTTGGAGGGCGGAGATTTTCGTGTTGGTGCGCAGCACGAACAGGCCGTCGAAGCGGGCGTCGGCCTCGACCTTGGCCCGATCAATGACAAAGCCGTCGCCCACGGGCGTCTTGAGGAAACGGCGGAAGCCCTTGTTGGCGACCAGTGCCTTGTCGCCTTGCGCGAGCTTGCGCTCGAGGCCGGCGATCAGTTCGGCGCGCGCCTCGGCATCCTTTCTGGCTTCCTCGTCATTGCGACAGATGATGTAGCGCCGCCCGGCGATTGTGGTCTCCCTGACGGCGAGTTCAGTCTCGCCCTTCTGCCGCCGGATGAGCAGCGGCACGCTGACGCCATCATCCTCAATGACCTCGGCGCGCACCTCGCGGCTGGTGCGCTCGCGCACGCCGAGAATGTACTCGATCTTCTCGGCTTCGAGCGCCGCCATGGTGGGGGCGCTGATCATGCCGCGATCGGCGACGATGCAGGTCCGGGCGATGTCGAAGCGATCGCGCAGGCGGCGCACCACCGGCAACAACATCGTCACGTCGGCAGTGTTGCCCGGCATCAGGAACGAGGCGATCGGCCGGTCGGCGTCATCCAGCACGATGCCGAGCACGACCTGCTTCAAGTGCCCTCGGTAGTCCTTGGAATGGCCGCGCTGACCCAGGTTCTCACCGCCGGCGCCCTCGAACCATAACGTCGTCGTATCGAAGAAGGCGATCGACACCGCACCGAACAGCGGCTGGCGATGCCGGTAGAGCGCTTCCTCGATCGCCTCGGCGGTGCCGCGGCCGTGCTCGTCGATTTCGCCGAGCCAGGCCATCGCCTTGTACGCCTCGTCGAGCCCGAGCCCTTCGGCGCCGGGGACGCGCAAGCCGTTGCGCCATTCGCTCGCGTGGCGGTCGGAACCCGAGACCGTCAGCCGATGCAGTACGGTGAGATAGACCGCCCGCTCGACATCGAAGCCGAAGCGCCGGTCGGCGAGCAGGCTGGTGAGCACGTCGCGGCATCCGGTTTCGGCCCACAACCGGCCGAACACCAAATCGGGTCCGATGCTGACGCGGCGCAGTTCCGGCAACTCGCCGCGATAGAAGCTCGACAGCACGATCGTCCGTCGCGAATGCCGCGCCGCCGAGGCGATCAGCCCGTCGATCAGGCCGGAGGCTTCGACCTCGTCGCGCCGGCCGAGCGCCTTGATGACGCGCTGAACGTGGCGCCCGCCCTCGCGTGCGTTCTCGACGAGGTAGAGGTACTCATAGGCTCCGATCTTCTTGACGCGGACGAACATGGCGCGGCACCCTGCTTGCGGCAAGGGCACCACGATTCGTCGCCACTTCTCAAGATAAATAAACCGTCTCAATCACAAAAATGTCGATCATTTAGCACCACAATGCGAGCGGTGTCGTCGCAACCCCAGCATTTCTGCGATCCCCAGCAACCGCATCACCCAAAACCGCGGAAGTTGGGTCAGACGGCCGCCGGCTGCTCGGACCAGCGGAACGGCTCGCCCGACCGCCACATGCTGTGCAGGATCACAGCGAGTTTTCGGGCAAGCGCCACGCGCGCCTTGCCAGCGCCTGATCGTCTGGCAATCGCCTGGGCCCAGTTTTTCAAGCCTGAAGCCCGTTTGACCCGCGACATCAGCACCACCGCCGCTTCGTACATCAGCGTGCGAGCCAGCGTGTCGCCGCACTTCGATATTCTGCCGCTGCGGTCTATCTCGCCCGATTGATATCGTTTTGGGGTGAGCCCGAGGTGCGCGCCGACCGATCGTGACCGGCCGAAGCGCGCCGGATCCTCGATCATACTGACATAGGCCAGCACAGACAGCACTCCGATCCCGGGCACACCCATCAGGTGACGGCACGTGGGGCTCGACTTCACCAGCGCGCGTACCGCTTTGTCGAAGGCGGCGGTCTGCTGGCGCAGTTGCCGCCAAGCGGCCAGCATGGGCCGAACGATCGGCGCCACTTCGGCCCGGTCGACAAGCAGCGTCTCGACGCGCCGGTCGAACGGCAGTCCACGCCCTGCTCCCGGCAGCATGCCGAAGGTCTTGAGCACACCGCGGATATGGTTCGACAATCGTGTTGTCATGCCGACGAGCTGGGCTCGTGCCCCCAGCAAGGCCCGCACCCGATGGGAATCGAACGACTTTACATGCACCGACCGATACCATCCCGTGCGCATGATCTGCGCCAGTCCCTCCGCATCGTTCTGATCCGTCTTGTTGATCTGCATTTTGAGCGCAGCCCTTGCATGCCTCGCATCGAGGCACGTGACGGCGAGCCCGCGACCGCGCAACTCGTGCACCAGCCATGGCGTCATAGGACCGGTCTCGATACCGATGCGGGCATCCTCGCCGCCATGCCTCCGCACCGCGCGCTCAATCTGTTCCGGATCAGAGGCGCACTGGCCACGCCACAGTCGGCGACCGGAGTCGTTCACGACACAGATCGCGGTCGATTTTTGCGACACGTCCAAGCCAACATAGTGGGTCATCGCACAGCCTCCGATGGTGAAAGCGACCGGGCTACAGCCCGGAGCGCGGCACTATCGGCAAGTCAGCCAGCCGCCGCGATTACCCGATGTCCACACATGGATGCCCACGGATCAAGTCCGTGGGCTGAAGGCCCACGGGCCAAGCCCGGCCACGTCGAAATCGGCGGGCCAATTCCTTTGGTTTTGCGGCTGAAAAATTTTCCCCGGACAGGCCTGTCCAGCCTCGCAGCGATGCCCGTCGCATCGGCCCGGAATCGGAATGACGGGCTTCGCGGCCGCGCAGCCGATCCTACACGTTGCGGGTCTGGGAGCCGGTCCCGGATCGTAGCGATTTGCAAATCGTAAATTTGCCGAAATGGGATGTCATGCTCGTCAAACCGTCGAACCTGTCCGGCGATAGCAAAGGTTAAGGACCAGATACTTTTGTCGCGAAACTTGCTGGCGCCAAGCAGCCGCGGCGCGATATGCGCCGCTCGGCCAAAGCGAGATTTGCTGCAGATTTGCTGCAGATGCAGCGGCGGACAAATTGCCGGCAACACGAGGTTGTGTCGCGTGCCTGACCCGACGGCCGTGTCGGCCGGCCCTTCCGGCGCTGTCGCGGACACCGTATCCTTGCAGCCAGAACCCTGCGGATTGGAGGAAAGCGCGAGATGACGGCGATCGGTTTTATCGGGCTCGGCAACATGGGTGCGCCGATGGCGGCGAATTTGGTCAAGGCCGGGCATCAGGTGACGGGGCACGACATCGTCCCCGCGGCGGTGCAGGCGCTGGCGGCGGCGGGCGGGCGCGCGGCGGCGAGTGCCGCCGAAGCCGCGGCGGCGGGCGAGGTGGTGATCACGATGCTGCCGGCCGGGCCGCAGGTGCGCGAGGTTTACCTCGGCAATGGCGGGATCCTGGGTCGAGCCCGCACCGGCGCGCTGTTGGTCGATTGCTCGACGATCGACGTCGACACTGCCCGCGCGGTCGCGGCGGCGGCGGGTGAGGCCGGGTTCGACATGCTCGACGCGCCGGTCTCCGGTGGTACCGCGGGAGCCGCGGCGGCGACGTTGACGATCATGGTCGGCGGCGAGGCAGCGGCCTTTGCCCGCGCTCAGCCGATCCTCGCGGCGATGGGCCGGACGATCGTCCATGCCGGACCCGCCGGCAACGGCCAGGCGGTCAAGATCTGCAACAACATGATGCTGGCCGTGTCGATGATCGGCGTGTGCGAGGCCTTTACCTTGGGTCAGAAACTCGGGCTTACGGCGCAGACCCTGTTCGACGTCACCAGCAAATCTTCCGGCCAGTGCTGGGCGCTGACCACTTATTGCCCGGTGGCGGGGCCGGTGCCGAGTTCGCCCGCCAACCGCGATTACGCGGCGGGATTTACCGCAGCGATGATGCTGAAGGATTTGCGGCTGGCGCAGCAGGCGGCGGGCGCTGCGGCGGCGCCGACACCGCTCGGCGCTGCCGCGGCCGCGCTCTATCAGCTGTTCGTCGACGAGGGCGTGGGCGGTCTCGATTTTTCGGCGATCTATCGCTTTATCGCCAAATCAGAAGCTAAAATTTGAACGAAGGCTTAACTAACCCCCCGCTAATCTGTCCGGGACTGACCTATTACGAGGCCCCGATGAACAACAATTATCTCGAAGTGATTTCGCTGATCGAACGCCTTCACCGTCATTTTCTCGAGGTGGTGAAGCTCGAGCTCGAAGGGCTCAGCATCCATGACATCAACAATGTTCAGGGGATGATGCTGTTCAACATCGGCGAAGCCGAGATGACGGTCGGCGAGCTGACCTTGCGCGGCTGCTATCTCGGCTCCAACGTTTCCTACAACGTCAAGAAGATGGTCGAGAACGGCTATCTGGTCCAGCAGCGCTCGCTGCACGACCGCCGTTCCGTCCACGTCCGGTTGACCGAAAAGGGGATCAGGCTGCGTGAGGCGCTGAGCGCGATGCATCGCCGGCATTCGGAAATGCTGGGCCAGGCGTTGGTCGGCGTCGAGGATTTGCAGGCAACGACCGTAACCTTGCGCCGCCTCGAACGCTTCTGGATCCGCGCCGGCGACATGATCCAGCAGCCGCCGCAATTCGCCGCCTGATTTTTCTGGTGACCGCCGCCGCGGCGCCTGCAAATCTGCGCTATCGCAGTGGCGGAGAACAGCATGACAGCCGAGCTCATTCCTCTGGCGCCGGGGCTTAGCGCTGCCGGGCGTCTCGACGGGGCGGATATCGAAGCCCTGGCGCGGGCGGGGGTGCGCACCATCGTCAACAACCGGCCGGACGGCGAAGACCCCGGGCAACTGCCGGCGGCGGAAGCGCGCAAGCTCGCCGCGGCGCATGGGATCGCCTACCACCACATCCCGATCACCGCGGCGAGCTTGACCCGCGCCGATGTCGACGCCTTTGCCGCCGCTTTGCGCGAAGCCGCGGCGCCGGTCGTCGCGCATTGCCGCAGCGGCACCCGCTCGACCCTGCTGTGGGCGCTGACCCGGCTGCGTGAGGGCGACGACCCGCTGGCGCTGATCGCCGAGGCGGCGCGTCACGGCATCGACATCGCCGCTCTGCCGGCAATCGCCGCGCGGCTGCGCTGACAGGCGACTGAAAGGAAAGTTCAGCCAGGAAATGGGCGACGCCGCAGCCGCTCGAGCCTCGCCAAGGTCGCACGCGTGTCGACGACGAGCGGCAATTGCTGCAGATGGCACAGCCCGATTGCGGCGAGACCGCTGATCAGCCACCACCACACCAGTTCGCGACCGAGCCAAAACAGCAGCTCGGCAAGCTCGCGCAACGCCGCGCTCGGGAGCCGGAAGGCCGCGGCGGAAACGGCCGCGAGGCAACACGGTTCCCAGACGACAAAGAGGACGGCAGCAATCATTTGCGCCAAAAACCGTCGGGCTTCGACCTGCCGGGTCGAGTTGCGGAGCACCAACAAGCCCGGCATCACCAAAACAAAGTAGATGCCGCGATAGTTGATGTTCTGCCCCGCGAAAAAGCAGCCGATCAAGACGAGGGCACCGACGATCAGGCACTGTGCTTCGAACGGGCTCCAATCGGGTGTGGCCTGGTCGAGCAGCAACAGCATGCGTCGGGTTCTGGCAGCCGCGAGCCCGGCTAGAGCGGCTAGGAGGAGGATTCCGATCAGTGAGCGGAAGGGGACGCCGTTGAGGATTTGGGTAAGGCCGAAGGGCAGGTTTATGGCGGCAAACGAGTCGGTGAAGTAAGAGGGCGTCGGAAGGTTGGCGAGGGCCATGGCGAGCTCGGGGCGATCGCTGACGACCAGCAGCAGCAGGACGGCGCCCGCGATTGCCGCAAGCGCGAACGCGTCGCGCCGGCGCTCGCGGGCGATCAGCGCCAGCAGCGCCAAAGGGTAGAATTTCAGCAGACCGGCAAAGAGATAGAGCGCATAGGCGCCAAACCGCCACGGAGGGCGGGCGCCCCCAAGCGCGCATCCGGCCAGCACCAGCAGGAGTACGGCGACATCGGCGTTGGCGCGTTCGAGCGCAAAGACCGTCATCGGCGACAGCGCGGTCAGCACCAGGATCAGCGCTTCGCGGCGGGTGGACGGACGGCATATCGCTGCGAGGGACGCTATGTACAACAAGCCGAGCCCAAACCCGACCGCGGGGGTCGCGCTGGTACCCAAAAAGCTCCGAATCATGCGCAGCCACAGCGGCGAGTAGTCAAACGTCAGACCGAGTGAGTCGCACGGGTTCCACAGATAGACGTCGAAGCCTTGCCGCCAGCATTCGGCGGCGGCCAGGACATAGTGGATGTCGAGAAACGGAAAGCGAAACGGGAAAAAGGCGAAAAGATCCAAAACACTGAAATAGATCGAATGGAGGTGCCAATGCCATAGCGCTGCCAACGCTCCGAAAAGAGCCAGCGCTATGCCCGGCACAAGCAAACGATACGCAACTCGCTGCCCGGCCATCGGCGGCGAATACGGAGGAGCCTTGACGCGAATGTCGCGGAGCGTAAGCAATCCGCCGCCAGGCTAAACGCGGCGCGGCTAAAGGCGAGTTAACTCGGTCAGGTATTTCGGGCCGCGTGCTGGTCAAACGTCACGCTCGGCCGGCCGTCTCGGTGCCAGGAACGTGCATTGCTTCAGACTGGCGATTGACATGCGGTTGAAGATCTTAAAGCGGCTCTGAACGGGGATCGCAGCAAATCCGCAAATCGGCCTCTTGCGCTGGCGCCGCGCAGGGCCACAATCTGTGTCATGCAGATGACAAACGACATCCGTGCCGCGTTTCTCGACTATTTCGCCAAGAACGGCCATGAGGTCGTGGCGTCGAGCCCGCTGGTGCCGCGCAACGACCCGACCTTGCTGTTCACCAATGCCGGGATGGTTCAGTTCAAGAATGTCTTTACCGGCTTGGAAAAGCGGTCCTATCAGCGCGCCGCCACCGCGCAGAAATGCGTCCGCGCCGGCGGCAAGCACAACGACCTCGAAAATGTCGGCTACACCGCCCGGCATCACACCTTTTTCGAGATGCTCGGCAATTTCTCGTTCGGCGACTACTTCAAGGAGCGGGCGATCGAGCTGGCCTGGAACCTGCTCACTCGCGAATTCGGGCTGCCGCGCGACCGCCTTCTGGTCACGGTCTACTTCGAGGATGACGACGCGGCCCAATTGTGGGCCAAGATCGCCGGGCTGCCCGAGGACCGCATCATCCGCATCGCGACCTCCGACAATTTCTGGGCGATGGGCGATGTCGGCCCGTGCGGACCCTGCTCGGAGATTTTTTGGGACCATGGTTCGGCCATCCCGGGCGGCCCGCCGGGCAGCCCCGACGCTGACGGCGACCGCTTTGTCGAGATCTGGAACCTCGTCTTCACGCAGTACGAGCAGCTCGGGCCCGGCGAGCGCGTGCCGTTGCCGCGCCCGTCGATCGACACCGGGATGGGGCTCGAACGCATCGCCGCGGTGCTGCAGGGCAAGCACGACAATTACGACATCGACCTGTTCCGCAGCCTGATCCAGGCCTCGGCCGACGCCTCGGGCGTGGCGGCCGACGGCGCGCATGCGGTGTCGCACCGGGTCATCGCCGACCATCTGCGCGCCTCGGCGTTTCTGATCGCCGACGGTGTCTTGCCGAGCAAGGAAGGGCGCGGCTATGTCTTGCGCCGGATCATGCGGCGGGCGATGCGCCACGCCCACATGCTCGGTTGCAAGGAGCCGCTGATGTGGCGGTTGGTGCCGGCGTTGGTGCAGCAGATGGGTGCCGCCTATCCCGATCTGGTGCGCGCCCAGCCGCTCGTCACCGAGACCCTTCGGCTCGAAGAGAGCAACTTCAAGCAGACGCTCGACCGCGGATTGCGCCTGTTGGAAGACGAGACGGCTCGGCTCCGCCCGGGGGAGCCGTTCCCCGGTGAAACCGCATTCCGGCTGTACGACACCTTCGGCTTCCCGCTCGATTTGACCGAAGACGTATTGCGCGCACAGGGGCGCAAGGTCGCGATCGAAGGCTTCGAGGCGGCGATGGCGCACCAGCGCGAGGAAGCGCGCAAGAGCTGGGTCGGTTCGGGCGAGGCGGCGACCGAAGCGGTGTGGTTCGCCTTGCGCGAGGAGGTCGGCGCCAGCGAGTTTCTCGGCTACGGGACCGAAACCGCCGAAGGGGTGGTGCTGGCGATCCTGCGCGACGGTGCGCGGGTGACCGAGGCCGCGGCCGGCGACGAGGTCGCGGTCGTCGTCAACCAGACGCCGTTTTATGCCGAGTCGGGAGGGCAGGTCGGCGACACCGGGGTCATCTTTAGCGCCGGCGGCGCCGAGCTGGCGGTCGAGGACACGGTCAAGAAGGCTGGCGACCTGCATGTCCATTTGGGGCGGCTGACCCACGGCGCGCTTAAGCAGGGCGACGCGGTTGAATTACGCGTCGACGGTACGCGCCGGCGCCGGGTGCGCGCCAATCATTCGGTCACTCACCTGCTGCATGAGGCCTTGCGCCGGCGGCTCGGCGCGCATGTGACGCAGAAGGGCTCGCTTGTCGCCCCCGACCGCATGCGCTTCGATTTCAGTCAACCAAAGCCGCTCGGCGCCGACGACATCCTGGCAATCGAGGCCGAAGTCAACGACCGCATCCGCGCCAACGCCAAGGTCGGCACGCGTCTCTTGACCCCGGACCGCGCCGTGGCCGAGGGCGCGCTCGCGCTGTTCGGCGAAAAATACGGCGACGAGGTCCGCGTCGTCGCGATGGGCGGCACGCTCGACGGCGAGAACCGGCCGTTCTCGGTCGAGCTGTGCGGCGGGACGCATGTGCGGCGCACCGGCGACATCGGGCTGTTCAAGATCGTCTCCGAAACCGCGATCGCCTCGGGCGTGCGCCGCATCGAGGCGCTGACCGGCGCCGCCGCCGAGGCTCATTTGGCCGAGGAAGAAGGACTGTTGCGTCAGGCGGCCGCGGCGTTGCGGACAAGCCCGGCGGAGTTGCCTGCCCGCATCACCAGCCTGGTCGACGAGCGCCGCCGGCTCGAACGCGAACTGGCGGAGGCTCGCCGCGCGCTGGCGGGTGCCGGCTCGGTCAGCAAAACCAACGCCAAGCGGATCGGGGAGGTCGCGTTCGACGGGCGCGTCGTCGACGACGTTCCCGGGCGCGAGCTGAAGTCGCTCGCCGACGAGCTGAAGCAGCGGATCGGGTCGGGCATCGTCGCGGTCGTGTCGAGGGCCGAGGGCAAGGCGGCGATCGTCGTCGGCGTTACCGACGATCTGGCGGGCCGCTTCAATGCGGTCGACCTGGTGCGCTCGGGCGCTGCCGCACTCGGCGGCAAGGGCGGCGGCGGACGAGCCGACATGGCTCAGGCCGGCGGTCCCGAAGCGGCACGCGCCGACGCGGCCTTGGCCGCGGTCGAAAGCGCGGTCACTGCCAAGGCGCGCGCGATCACGGCTCCGGCCGCCGACTAACCGGCGATTCGCGTCGAGGGCGTGTGAACAATAACCGGTCCCGTCTTCCAAGTCATTGAGATCTATCCAATTATCGAGATTGCGGACGATTTTTTGACGTTCGCCCAGTGATTTTGCCCAGCGCGACTATCTATTTGGCGAGACTGGCATGGGCGAGACGACAGCCAGAAACAGGCGTCATCTTAACAGATTTCGTCTAAGCATCTTTTTGACGATTACTTTGCCGGTTGTGGTGCTCGCTGGGTGCGAGCCATTCCCGGTCCATCTCGATCCGCTCAGCGTCGAAGGCCGCGACGGCGGCGGTGCGGCGGTCTCTTATGCCGCGTTAATGCGGATCGGCAAGGCGGCGCGCACCGGCGGCGATTACAGCAATGCGGTCGCGGTCTTTCGCCGGGCGGCGGAGATCGAGCCTCGCCTTCCCGATCCGTTCGTCGCAATCGGCGACGCGCTCTCGGCGCTCGGTGCCGTTAACGAGGCGATCCTCGCCTATAACTCGGCGCTGGCCCGCGACGGCAGTTGTCTGCCGGCATTGCAGGGTCTGGGCAAAGCCTATGTCCAGACGGGCCGGCCCGAATTGGCGCTGGCGCCGCTCAATCAGGCGCTGGCGCTGAGCCCCGACAACCCCAAGCTGCTGGTGCTGCTGGGTGTAGTCAAGGACATCGAGGGCCGTCATCAGCAGGCGCAAGCGTATTACCAGCGGGGTCTGCAACGGACGCCGGGCGACCCCGCGTTGACCGTCGACCTCGCATTGTCGCTGGCGCTGAGCGGCAACTACCCGGACGCGATCGCCGTGTTGCAGCCGGTCGCGATGGCGCCTTCCGGCACCGCGCAGGAACGACAGACCTTGGCGCTGATTTATGGTTTGGAGGGCAGCAGCGCCGAAGCGGCTCGGCTCGGCCGCATCGATCTCGACCAAGCCCAACTTCCGCAGTTTGGATATGAAGACGGCTGATTATCAACGGCTTGGAGGCCATTTTCAGATTTAGGCACCACATTTTCTGGGGGGTTCAGCGGGCGGGCGGCATCTCCTGGAAGACGGGCGGCAGGGTGATCTCGATAGCGCGGCAGATCGGATCAATGGTTGCGCCGGGAGCGGTGCGCAGTCGGGCCCGGCGACCATCCTGTTCGACCTCGATCTCACTGAGGTCGGCAAGATCATCGATGATGCGCTGCCATTCGAGCTTGCTGCGGCGTGCCGCCAGACGGTCCGTCAGTTCCTTGCGCAGCACCAGGGCGAGGAAGGTGCAGAAGACGTGGCCGCGGATGCCGGCATCGGTTTTGTGGAAGATCGGCCGGGTGGCAAGCAGCGCTTTTGCGGTTTTGAAGGCGTCCTCCACGGCGAGGAGGTTACGGTATCGCAGGACGACTTGGAGGGCGGAGATTTTCGTGTTGGTGCGCAGCACGAACAGGCCGTCGAAGCGGGCGTCGGCCTCGACCTTGGCCCGATCAATGACAAAGCCGTCGCCCACGGGCGTCTTGAGGAAACGGCGGAAGCCCTTGTTGGCGACCAGTGCCTTGTCGCCTTGCGCGAGCTTGCGCTCGAGGCCGGCGATCAGTTCGGCGCGCGCCTCGGCATCCTTTCTGGCTTCCTCGTCATTGCGACAGATGATGTAGCGCCGCCCGGCGATTGTGGTCTCCCTGACGGCGAGTTCAGTCTCGCCCTTCTGCCGCCGGATGAGCAGCGGCACGCTGACGCCGTCATCCTCAATGACCTCGGCGCGCACCTCGCGGCTGGTGCGCTCGCGCACGCCGAGAATGTACTCGATCTTCTCGGCTTCGAGCGCCGCCATGGTGGGGGCGCTGATCATGCCGCGATCGGCGACGATGCAGGTCCGGGCGATGTCGAAGCGATCGCGCAGGCGGCGCACCACCGGCAACAACATCGTCACGTCGGCAGTGTTGCCCGGCATCAGGAACGAGGCGATCGGCCGGTCGGCGTCATCCAGCACGATGCCGAGCACGACCTGCTTCAAGTGCCCTCGGTAGTCCTTGGAATGGCCGCGCTGACCCAGGTTCTCACCGCCGGCGCCCTCGAACCATAACGTCGTCGTATCGAAGAAGGCGATCGACACCGCACCGAACAGCGGCTGGCGATGCCGGTAGAGCGCTTCCTCGATCGCCTCGGCGGTGCCGCGGCCGTGCTCGTCGATTTCGCCGAGCCAGGCCATCGCCTTGTACGCCTCGTCGAGCCCGAGCCCTTCGGCGCCGGGGACGCGCAAGCCGTTGCGCCATTCGCTCGCGTGGCGGTCGGAACCCGAGACCGTCAGCCGATGCAGTACGGTGAGATAGACCGCCCGCTCGACATCGAAGCCGAAGCGCCGGTCGGCGAGCAGGCTGGTGAGCACGTCGCGGCATCCGGTTTCGGCCCACAACCGGCCGAACACCAAATCGGGTCCGATGCTGACGCGGCGCAGTTCCGGCAACTCGCCGCGATAGAAGCTCGACAGCACGATCGTCCGTCGCGAATGCCGCGCCGCCGAGGCGATCAGCCCGTCGATCAGGCCGGAGGCTTCGACCTCGTCGCGCCGGCCGAGCGCCTTGATGACGCGCTGAACGTGGCGCCCGCCCTCGCGTGCGTTCTCGACGAGGTAGAGGTACTCATAGGCTCCGATCTTCTTGACGCGGACGAACATGGGGCACCCTGCTTGCGGCAAGGGCACCACAATTCGTCGCCACTTCTCAAGATAAATAAACCGTCTCAATCACAAAAATGTCGATCATTTAGCACCACAATGCGAGCGGTGTCGTCGCAACCCCAGCATTTCTGCGATCCCCAGCAACCGCATCACCCAAAACCGCGGAAGTTGGGCCAAGCCGCGGTCGAAAACAACCTCGCCTACTACCAGACCCTGCACCAGTTGTCGCCGGAAGCGCGCGACCGGGCGATCTGGTCGGCCGGGCTGCAGCGGTCGCCAACCACTCCTTCCTGAGCGGAAGCGACGTTTCCTGCTGGCGGTCAGTGCTTGCTGGCGGTCAGTGCTTGCTGAAGGTATCCATGATGTTGATCCCGGCGGGGCCGAGCAGCACGATGAAAAGCGTCGGCAGGATAAACAGGATCATCGGCACTGTCAGCATCGCCGGCAGCCGCGCTGCTTTTTCCTCGGCGCGGGTTAATCGCGCGGCGCGCAACTCGGCAGACAGGATGCGCAGCGATTGGGCCAGCGGAGTACCGAACTTGGCGGTCTGCTGCAGCGTGTTGACGATCGCACGGATGGCGTCCGAATCGGTGCGGTTGTTGAGGTTGTCGAACGCCAACCGGCGGTCCGGAAGAAAGGTCAGTTCGGCGGCGGTAATGGCGAACTCCTCGGCGAGTTCGGGGAAGCTGTTGGCGAGTTCGCGCGAAACGCGCAGCAGGGTCGCATCGAGACTGAGCCCGGCTTCGGCACAAATCACCATCAGATCGAGACCGTCCGGCAACGCCAGCTGCAGCTTCTTGCCACGCTTGCCGGCGGCGTTCTTCAGATAGATTTTGGGCGCATAAAAGCCGAGCAGCGGGGCGCTGATCGCCGGCACAAAGCGCAAATCATGCGGCATTGGCAGCAGGCCCAGAAACAAGTCGTTCATCAGCGCGGCGACGGCGCAAATCGACGGCAGGCTCAGCCGCGCAAACAAAAACGCCACCATCGCGTCGGACGACCGCATCCCGGCGCGGGACAGCAGCAGCCGCGCCTCCGCGGCGTGCCGAGAGCACAACAGATTGAGCCGGCTGACGGCCGCGCGCATCAGGCCGACCGGCCGACGTGACCGCCGGCGGGTGCGCGCCGCAAGTGCCGCGCGCCGCATCGTCTCGCGGCGCTCCACAACTTGCCGAAGGCGCCGCTCGAACGCGTCCTTTGGACGAAACGCCTGCCACAGCGCAAGACATGTCGTCAGGACGGCCATCGCTGCAAGTACGGCGATCGCGTCGTCGAACCCAACGCCGGCGGGCAGCCAGCGGGCGATGTCGAGACCCCCAGACTGGACGCCTGTCATATCTCGAACTTCGCCATCTTGTTCATGATCGTCACGCCGGTGACGAGCATTCCGGCCGCTATCCCGCAGAGGATATGACCGCGGAGGTCATGAAAAAGCGGCTTCAGATAATCAGGTGAAGTCATCATCAGCAGGCCGATGACGACGACCGGCAGGCCGCCGAGAATCATCGTTGTCGCCCTGGTTTCGCTCGACATGGCGCGCACCTTGGCGCGCATCTGCCGACGCCGGCGCAAGGCTTCGGCGAGGTTGGAAAGGGTTTCGGCGAGATTGCCTCCGGTTTCACGCTGCACGCTCAAGGCGATGATAAAGAACCGGAACTCTGGCGTGTCGATGCGTTTGGCGATGTCCCACAGCAGGGCGTCGAGGTCGCGCCCGAGGCGCATTCCGCTCTCGACAAGGCGCAGTTCACAGCCGACCGGATCGGCGATCTCTTGGCCTGCGCCGACAATCGCCTCGCTGATCGGCAGACCCGAGCGCAGTGCCCTGACCATCAAGTCGATGGCGTCTGGAAACAGCTCAGTGAACGCTTTGACCCGGCGCTTTCCGATCCGGCTGACGGCCAGGTGCGGCAACCACAGGCCGAGGAACAAGCCGACCAGAGCGGCGGGCACGATCCTGATCGAGGTCAGGGCGATCATCGCGGCTGTCCCGAGCGCCGCCACGCCGAGCATGGTCAGGGCGTAGTGTCCGATCGTGATCGACCGGCCGGTGCGCGCCAGGCGGGCGCCCAGGAGTTCGCGGCGGGGCAGCCAGCGGCGGGCGACGCGATCGATGTTGGGGGTGGTACTCTGCAGCCGCGCCAGCGACTGAGCCGCGGTCGTGATCGGGGCACTGCCCTTCCTGCGATCGTATACCGATTTGAGCCGCCGCTTGTAACGGCGCCTCACGACCCGACCGACCGCCAGGACAATTGCAGCAAAGATCACCAGCGCGCCGATTGCTGCCAGCAGCGCAAGCAGGTCGTCAGGATTCAGGATCATCGCGGTTCCACATCACCTGTCCAGCCCTTGGGGGCCGCGCGCAGACTGCCCTTGGGGTTCTTAGATGATCTCCAGCAACGGGCGGTCCAACCCAAAATATTCAGCGCGTGGCAGAAAATGTGGACGCAGTCCACTGGACTTGAAAACGCCTCGCAGCCGACCGTCAGTAGTTTCGCCTTGGTATTGATAGCTGAACAAGTCCTGTGTGGTGATGATGTCACCTTCCATGCCAACGACTTCGATTACTTCGACAACGCGCCGTACGCCGTCGCGCATCCGGCTGATTTGCAGGATCAGGTTGACGGCAGCGGCGATCTGAGTGCGAACCGCATGCGAGGGCAGATTGATTCCAGTCATGCCGACCATGTTTTCGAGCCGGGTCAACGCCTCGCGCGGGCGGTTGGCATGGATCGTGCTCATCGAGCCGTCATGCCCGGTATTCATCGCCTGCAGCACGTCGAGCGCCTCGGCGCCGCGGATCTCGCCGAGGATGATCCGGTCGGGCCGCATGCGCAGAGCATTGCGCAAGAGGTCGCGCATTGTGATTTCGCCAGTGCCTTCGAGATTGGCCGGGCGGGTTTCAAGCCGGACCACATGCGGCTGCTGCAACTGCAATTCGGCCGCGTCCTCGATCGTCACGGTGCGCTCGGTTGTATCGATCAGGCGCGACAAAGCGTTGAGAAGGGTCGTCTTGCCCGACCCGGTGCCTCCCGAGATCAGGATGTTGAGCCGGCAACGCGCGGCGATCTTCAAAAGGGTCGCCATTTCCGGCGAGATGTTCGCCTGCTGCGCCATCGTGTCGAGGGTAATGGTCTTTTTCGAGAATTTGCGGATGGAGATCGACGGCCCGTCGATTGCCAGCGGCGGGATGATGATGTTGACGCGACTGCCGTCCGCGAGCCGGGCGTCGACCAGCGGGCGCGATTCGTCCACCCGGCGCCCGATCTGCGTCACGATCTTTGTCGCGACGTTCATGACGTGCTGATCGTCGCGAAATGTCAGGTCGGTCAGTTCGAGCTTACCGCGGCGCTCGACATAGACCTGCTTGGGTCCGTTGACCATGATATCGGTCACGGTCTCATCGTCCATCAGAGGCTCGATCGGACCGAGACCAAGCATGTCGGCGATCAAAGACTGGACGAGATCGCGTTGCTCCGAAAAATTCAGCTGGATCTTGGTCTCGGCAAGCAGCTCCTGGACCCAGCCGGACAGCTGCGCCTCAAAGGTGGCGCGCGGCATTTCGGCCGCTGCGGCGACATCCATGTGTTCGAGGACGAGCGGTTGGATTTGCGCTTTGGCCGCCTCGATGACGGCGCGGTTGGCGCGCCGTTGCGCGGCCGCCGGGTCCGCCTCGGGCTCCGGTGCCGAGGGGGTCAGCAGCTGCTGGATCAGCGTCGTAACGAGATCGCGTCGTTCGAGGGCGTTCGCCTCCATAGCGTGGCGCAGCAGAAAGCCCTGAACCGCCGTGTCGACGAGTTTCGCAAGCTCGCCGCGGCTCAGCAGGTGGCGCCGCTCGGGTCGGATCTCGGCTTTGAGGCGGGCCAGGGGCTGATCACGCGCCGCGAGCAGCCGGTCCTCCTGCGAGGCAAAAGAGGCGGGCTCGATCTCGGCCAGCGCGGGCGCGACAGCGGCCGGCACCGCTACGGGGACGGCCAAGGCTCGGCGTGAAGTCAGTTCCGCAATGCGCGCGTCGAGCGCGTTCTCGCCTTCCGGGCGTCGTAAAAAGCCTACCATAGCGAGCGGATTGCGAACAGACGCCGCTTGGGTGCGGCTGCCGCGGGGCCGGCGACGAGCTCCGCCAGCTGGCGCAGCTCGCGCACCACCGGGCTGCGCGGGGCGGCAAGCGGCAGCGGCTGACCGCCGTTTGCGGCAGCACCGGCGGATTTCGGGTCAAACGAAATCGTCAAATCGAGCGGTTTGCCGACACCCTTCTCGAATTCGCTCTTGCCGATCAGGGCACGCTGGCCGCTCGCCCCGGCCTCAACCAGCCACAAGCGCACCTGCGGTGCCTGCTCGCGCATCAACGTCTGCAGACGGATCGTATCGCGGAGTCCGGCGAGGCTGCGTTCGCACAGCACGATGACATGCGTCGCTGCGGTCAACACGACCCGTTGTATGGGGGTGGCGCCGCGCGGCAGATCAACCACGACCCGCGGGAATTTACGGCGCAACTCGTAAAGGAGCATGTCGATCGCGCCGGCATCGACAATCATGTGTTGCGTCGCCGACGTCTCCGATGCGAGGACAAGCAGTTTTTCGGTCACCTTGACCATCGCCCGTTCAATGAACAGGCTGTCGATGCGCGAGGGCTGCTCCAGCGCTTCGCATAGCCCGCTGCCGGGCTCGGTGTCGAGCTTCAGCGCGACCGTACCGAAATGCAGGTCGAGATCGAGCAATGCCGTCCGCTCTCCGAAATTTTCGGCCAGCAACCAGGCGCAGCCGACCGCGGCGGTCGTGGCGCCAACTCCGCCGCGGCTGCCGATAAACACCAGGACTTGGCCGAGCCCGCCGTCAGCCACCGCGGCATGCGTGGGCCGTTTGTCCAAGACCGCGGCGAGCGCATCGCGGCTCGGTGGCTTGACCAGATAATCGCTCGCGCCGGCGGCCAGCAGGTCGCGGTAGAGGGCGACGTCGTTGACGGTGCCGAGCGTCACCAGCTGAAGGTCGGGACCGCCGGCCGCCCGCGCGGCGGCGACCTCGGTAATCGGCGCCGGCACGTCGGCGATGTCGAGCTACAGGATGCGGGGCGCCAAACCGGAACGCATGCGTTGCAACCCATAGTCGAGCGTGTCGGTGACGACCAGCTCGTCATCCAGCTGCAGCTCGCGAATGACCCCTTGCAGGCGATCGAGCGTCGCCTGGTCGCGAACAACGGCGAGGACGCCTTCGCGCGCGGGTTTGGTCGCGGCCGCCTGGCGCGAGGATCTCACGGCGAACTCGCCCCTGCGGTCGATGCCCCACCCGGCGTACCGCTTCCGGTTGCGGCCGAAATCGGAGCGACGGTAGTGGTGACCGGCAACTGGACTTGGTCGTTCAGGTAGCGGTCGACGGCCGCCGCAGCCGGTTTGCCGTCCGCCGGGGCGAGCTGTCGGCCGGCGACGAGATCGGCCGGGCTGGCGACCAACAGGCCGAGATTGACCGCAGTGGCGCAACCGAAATTGCTCGGCAATGCATTGGTGAAGTCGTTGGCGCGCGGCATGCTCCAATTCGGGCAGGACGGCAAGGTCACGGCGTAGCGCCCGACGGTCACGATGGCGCGGTTCGCCGGCACGCCGGGGAGCGGATGCGCTTCGGCGATGATGCCCCAGCGCAGCAGCCGGCTCGACACCGCGGCCTCGCGCGCCGCGGCCAGGCCGGGCGGGCCGGCGGCGGCGACCGCAACCCGATCGGGCGGGCGGATCACGCCGGCCGCGACGAGGCCGTCGAGGCGGCCGGCCGCGGCCGGCACGAGGCGGTCCGAGCCGGGAGCAAAAGCGATTTGGACAGCGCTCGTCGAACCCTCGACCTGCAGCCGGTTGGGCGCTTCGCTCTTGGTGTATTCGGCGGCCCCAGGCGCGCAGCCGGCGAGGGCGAGCGCGAAAGCGAGCGGATAACAGCATCGTGTCACGACCCGTCCCCCTTTAATCCAGCCGGAACCCGGCGGGGCCGATCAGCCCGCCGCCGCCGGCGTCGAGCGGCCCGCGCGCCGGCCCCGGCAGACCGCGCCGCCAGGTGTCGCCCCAAAGGGCCTGCTGCGCGTCATGCGGCGCCTGGAAACCGTCTGCCGGGGTGGCCAGCGCCGTTGTCGATGGTCTGACGAGATACGGCGTGACAATGACCACCAGTTCGCTCTCGTCGTTCTGGAACTTGTTCGAGCGGAACAGCGCGCCGAGGATCGGAATGTCGCCGAGCCAGGGGACCTTGGAAACATCCTGGCTCGTGTTGTGCATAAGTAGCCCGGCGAGCGCGAAACTTTGTCCGCTGGCGAGCTCGACCGTGGTTTCGGCGCTGTCGACTGTCAACGCGGGGATAAGAGATCCGCTGATCGTCACTGCGTTGGCGAAATCCAGCTGGCTGACCTCCGGCCGGACTCGAAGACTGAGGTGATCGGCGTCGATGATAGTCGGCGTGAACGCCAGCTGGACCCCAAACTGTTGAAACTGGACGGTGATGATCGCAGTGTTGCCGACCGATCCGGGTTGAGCCACGGGATAAGGAAACTCGCCGCCAGCCAGAAAGCTGGCGGTCTGACCGGACACCGCGGTCAGGTTGGGCTCAGCCAGTACGGTGACAAAGCCCTCGGTGGCGAGAGCATCGATCATCGCCATAACATTCGAGAGCATCCCAATCGAGATTTGATTGGTCGGCACCGTCAACCCGGAGTTGTTGACCGAGGTGAAACTGACGGTCCTGCCCACCCGGCTCCAATCGACGCCGATCTGCTTCAGGATGGTGCGGTTGACCTCGGCGAAGCGGACATGCAGATCGACCTGGTTCGGGGTGGCGACGGAGAGCCGGTTGACCACCTGTCCGCCCTTGACCCCGCCAGCGACGGCGGTGGCGAGCACCTTGGCCTTTTCGGCCTGACCGGCATCGGCGACGGTGCCGGTCAACACTACGTTCGAGTCGACTTGCTCGACCGAAATCGCCGTTCCCGGCACCACCTGGCGCAGGGATTGGCGCAGCTGCGACAAGTCGAGCGCTACGCGTATCGGCGCGTTCAGCAGCACGTTGTCGTTGGCGTCGACCGCGTAGATCACGGTGGCGCCCGGCGATTTCGCGGTGATGTAGACAAGTTCGGGCGACTTGACCTGCACGTCGGCGATGTCGGGGTTGGCGACAAAGACCGTGTTCGCCGGCCGAGCCAGCCGGATCAGTGTGCCCTTTCCGGTTTCGAGCAGGATCGGTCTGCCGTTGGCCGGGATCTGCACGGCCCGGACGGAGGGCGGGGAGGGGTCTCCTCCACCCGGCCCGCTGACGGCGGGGCCACGGTCGGCGTCCGCTGCATTGGCGCGGCCCGCCATCCCGAGAACGGCCAAACCCACCGATAGAACGGCTCCGGCGAAAGCGAGGCGCAGCAATGGATGCATCACAGACCTCAAGTGCCTGGTTGCGATCCGGTGGATGTGGCAGAATTGCCGTTTCCGCGCAATATCGTTACCTTACCATCGTCAGAGTTATGCTTAATTGTGAATGGCTTCGGCACCAACCGGCTGACCTCACTGTCCAAGGTAAAACTGTCGGGGCCGAGGCCGTCGATCGAATCGGCAGGTGGTTGGAAGCCGACGTCGGTGGGCGGGCCGGCGAGCGCGATTACGCCCGGCTCGGGGTGCGGTGCGCCGACGAGGCTGCGCAAGCTCAGCGACAGCTTGCCCATGTCGACAGCGAGCGCCACCATCTCGCTCTGTTTGGATGTCACCTCGAAGGTCACCGTGCGAGCGACGACCGCTTGCCCGTCCTTGCTGTCGAGGCGCTGATCGATCGCGATGACGCGGATGTCGTGCAAAACGGTCTCGGCGGCTTTGTGCTGGTAGCCGTTGCTGTTGGCGCCCTCGGCCGGCAGCGACAAGTTGATCAGGATATCGACCCTGTCGCCGGGAAAGACGAACCCCGAAACGTCGGAGGTCTGGTCGACCGCGACCGATACCGCGCGCATTCCGGGCTTTAGCACAGCGGCGAGAAAGCCGCGGTCGCCGGGGGCTATGATCTTGCCCTTGACGATCGGTTCGCCGGCCACAAATGGCTCGCGCGCGACCCAGCCGGCAAAGGATTTTTCCGGCTGCGCGCCGGAGACGACGAAATCGCCGGCGACAGCGGTGTCGGGCCAGGGCCGCCAGACGAGGTCGCCGGGCTTCAGAATTTGCCCGCGCGAGATCGCGACGCCGGCTACGAGGATCGATTTTTGCGGCGCCTGAGGCGGGGGCGGCGGCGGGGCGGCGGCCACCGTCGGTCGCTGCGCCAGCCACGAGCGTACCAGGGCCGCGGTGCCGCCGGCGAGCAGCAGCGCGATCACGAACAGGATGATGGTGCGGCCGCGCAATTTGCCCTCTCAGCCGAGATAGGGTGGGATCGTCACGATCAGCGCGGCGGCGGCGATCGCGACACCATAGGGGATCGGCGTCCGGCCGACCCGCAGCGCACCGCTGCCGGCCGGCGCCGGGTCAGCGGGTCGGATTGCAGTCAGCCGCGGGCCGAGCGGGCTCAGAAACAACAACGCCAGTCCGCCGCCGATCAAAGCGGTCAGCGCCAGCAACCGCGGCAGCCCGCCGGCGCCGGCCCACAGGGTCGCGGCGGCAAACAGCTTGACGTCGCCGCCGCCGATCAGACCGCGGGCAAACAGGAGACAGCCCCCGGTCAAGGTCAGCGCCGCCCAGGCAAGGGTTTGGAGAGCCGCGACCGGCGTCACGCCCGGCGTGCTTTCGATATGCAGCAGCCAGAGGACGCACAGGGCGAGGACCAGCCCGTTGGGTATTACCAGCCGGCGCAGATCGACAACCGCCGCCGCGACCATCACCCCGATGAACCCGGTTACCGGCAGCAGGTTCGGATCAAGCGCCATCAGCCGCACCGCGGCAAGACGAAGGGGTCGCAACGCCTGCCGACCTTGGGCAGGACGACGAGAGCCGCAACATTAGAGCGCGCAGATACCGGTCGGCCGGGCATGACGGGGTCCAAGGCGATCATCGGGTACAAGCGGCATCTTCGGACCGATTGGTAAAGGACGGGTTAAATCGGTCGGGCCGATTGGTCCCGGCCACAACCGCGGGCGCGATCGCGATGCATTGCCGCTGGTCCCTGGCCTGCGAGGGTAGGCGCGAGGCATCTAGCAGGGTGCGGAAAAACGAAGATCTCGTCACCCGCACATCCTTCGAGACGCTTCGCTCCTCAGGATGAGGTAAGTGTTCTCAATTGCTTACCTCACCCTGAGGAAGCCCGAAGGGCTGTCTCGAAGGGTGCTGGCGCGGGAGATTCGAGTTTTTCCGCAGCCTGCTAGGTCCCCGGACGCAGCCTTGCATTTAAAGGCGGCGTCGGAGGGAACGACAGCCGCTCAGGAAACCTCCGGACTGAGGGCGGGCTCCTGAATAAGCCCCTTGGTGATGTCGAGCTTGGGCCACATATCGGTGAAGAACGAGAGATCGACACGGCGGATCTTCATCTCCTGCAGGTCGATCAGCGTGGCGAGCACGAGCTTGTCGAGGACCGGCAGCTCAGAGCGCGTCAGGAGGCGGCGGACACCCATATAGAGCCAATCAATGCTCTGTAAGCCCGATCCGTCACTGTTCGCCTCGCGCTGGTCGATCCGCTTTTCGTATTCACGCAAGAAGGTCACAAGCAACTCTTCCGAGATTTGCGTTGCTCCGGCCAGTTTGTCTGCGAGTAAATGCAATAAGGATCGCACAACCCGATGCGAGCGCGTGAGCCGGTTCAGATCAATATTCCGCAGTATAGAGACAGCTGAAACGTTGTCACCGGTCACGATTAGGATTTCCGCGAGCTGAAGCCGCGTCAGCTCGTCCCGAAGCGTGGCCGATTTGAGGCCTTGAATGAGGTCTCGTGCCCGGTCGACGCGATTGGCATCCGAGAGGAGACCCGCGACCGTGACTCGGAGGTCGGCATCGGTTCCGGCCGCCTCGACGGCTCGCTCGGCGGCTGCGTCGATTTCCTCAACTCTACCCGTCACATTGAGGACCAAACACTTACCCAGTAAAAACGTAGCGTTTTGTGGCTCGACTTCCACCGCCCGATCGATGGACGCGATTGCTTCGTCAAAGCGCTTCAGCGCCAAGAGGACATAGGCGAGGTTATGGTGTGGCCAGCCGTAGCGCGGGCTGGCCGCGATCGCTCGCTGATAACTTTCGAGCGCCGCCTCGATTCGATCCAGCCTGAACAGACTGTTTCCAAGCGAATTCCAGGTTTCGGCATCTTGCGGGTCGATGACCGTCGCGTGCTCATAAGCGGCCCGTGCTTCGTCGTACTGCTCGCGCGCCTCCCGAACCCCTCCGATTGCGATCCAAGGCCGCGGATCATTTGGGCGAGCCTCTCTTGCGCGCTCGAAAAACATGAGCCCTTGATCCAGCTCGCCCCGCTCGACGCAGAGCGCCCCGGCATCGAGAAAACCGGCGATAAACGCGGTGTCCACTTCGGAGGCGCGCTGAAACGCGGCGAGAGCGCCGTCGCCATCCCCCTGCGCCCTCAGCACCGTACCCTTGCCGTGCCAACCCTCCGGGCTCTGCTCATCCTGAGCGACCGCGCGCTCGTACGCTTGGAGTGCAAGGTCCGCCTGTGCATTCTCCCAGAACTGATCGCCGTGGGCCGCCCAGCTCGAGGCGTCGACCTGATCGGGATCGTGCTCCGCGGCCTCGGCAAAGGCGGCAAAGGCTTCGTCCCATCGCCCGAGCGCCAGCAGGCTGTCGCCACGCAGCGTGTAGCCCGGCGCCGAGCGGGCGTCGAGCTTAATCGCCCGTTCGGCGCATTCCAGCGCCGGCTCAGATTTTCTTTCATAAAGCAGGCTCCGGCCCTCGCCCAACCAACCGGCCGGGTTGCCGGGCGCCAGCTTGGTGAGACGGGCGTAAACCTCACTGGCACGAGCAAACTCGCCTTCGAGAAGGTGGAGTTCGGCCTTGGCCATCAGCAAACCCGGCTCCGCGCCGAATTGCTTGATCGCCGTATCAAGAAGCTCGCTGGCTTCCTCGGGGCGGCCAAGTTGACGCAAGACCAGCGCCTTGGCGCGCCAGGCGTCAGGCCGGTCCGGCGCCATGGCAATCCCGGCATCCAGAGCGGCGACTGCTTTCTCGGCGTGCCCCTCCTGGACGAGCTTCACGGCCTGCATGAAGAAATCCAAACCGTCCTCCGCCGCAGCGGCAGCCGGCCTCGAACCGGTCGCGTCGGCTTCGATCGGTCGGGGCCGTTCAACCGGCATGTTCGAGGCTCCCCGGTTCAGGCCGTCTGACGCTCGGGCTTCCGATACGGGAGACCTCCACCTTATCTCGGTCTGATCTTCTGATATATTTTATGATTGATTGATCTTCATTTGCTACGATAAAGTCCAACACCTGAGTAAATCCTCTTTGCTCCGCGTCAAGTTTTCTTATAACATCAATTTCGAATTGTGGTATGACTTTATCGATCACGTCATGCCATGCACTACCTTTTGTCGCAATATGTATTGTGGATTTCTTAAGACGCCAAAAATAGGACCATTCTCCGCTCTGTTTATCGAAAGCCGCTTGGGCGTCTTCCAAATATTTATTTATTTGTTCCGCTGATACGAGTTTATCGGTTTCAAGCTCATCAATTATATCAATGACGGACATCAGATCGATCGGTTTCGTGCTTAAGAGACAATCTTCAATCAGGGAACAACGTCTGTCGACGTGCTCCTTGAATACTTCGGGGATCCTTATCAGCCATATGCCGGAGGTATCGCTCCCGGCATCGGAAAAACACGGTATGGATTTGGGGTCGCCGCCTCGAAACACCCCTTCGAGATGGGTCTTCAGCGGGCTCAACCAGATTTGGCCGAAATGTCCTCCCGCACCGGCCCTCAGGGCTTCGATGAGATGGTAGCTGAACAGTCCGTGGAAATGCTCTTCCCCGCTGACCGCGTGCTTCTGCATCTGTTCGCGCGCCGTTTCATCGGCGCCGGCCGAGGCCCAGATGAACCGGCCACTGCCAGTGCTGTCCAACCTCAGCGCATCGTGAAAGCTCTCAAGGTCCTTGGTGTCGGCAGAACCGCCTCGAACGTTCGCTGCGATGCCGCTGTAGCAGCAGTCGAGGATCAAAATGGCTGTCTGATGCAGCTTGGTGCGAAGAAACAGGTCTTTGAGTTCTTCCTGAATACGGATACCCTTTATGAATGGCGCGTCGAAATCGGCATCATTCGGCATTAGGTAACCATAGTTCATGTGGTCACGCAAGCCGTGCCCGGCAAAATAAAATAGAGCGACTTCACATTTATCTTCTGTGTTCCAGAAAAGGTCGCTGAGCGCCGCGCGGATGTTCTCGGCGGTAGCGTTCTTATCGGTCAAAAGCCTACTGTTGGTTTCAAACGCGCCGTTCTTTGTTAGAAGTTCGTGTATCTCGGTTGCGTCGTTGACGGCGCCGTTCAAATTGCGCTTCGGGTTCTGGTACTCGTTAATGCCGACAACGACGGCTCGCCGCGGGAGATCCATTTTAATGCCTCCCACTCTGCTTGACTTCGATCTTTGCCGTGGCGAATCCAAGCTTGAGGTCCCTACTGGCGATCCATGTGATGACCGGCTGGACGACCGACCAGACCTCCTCGGCGACGGCAACGAGCGCGGCCTCGCCTTCCTTAGCCCACCCGGTCACGATCGCTTGAGCGATCTGGCCGCCAAGGAAAAGATTGAACAGTTTCTCGACCGTCCGGACCAGCTCTTCCGGGCGTGCGAACAGCGCCTTGCCACCGAGGCGTACAAACGTGTTCTCGCCGTCGCCCCCGCTCCTGGTCGGCCATCGCGCCCTCGCTTTGTCTTTGATGTACAGCGGCGATTACGCTGCAGCCCTCGAGCATGCCGAAACCGCCGCCTCGTTGTATCGGCCCGACGAGCACCGCGATTCCGTCTTTCGCTATGGGCAGGACATCGGGGTCGGCGCCTTTGTCTATTTGTCCTTGGCGCTCTGGCATCGCGGCTATCCCGATCGGTCCGCCCGAGCTGCAGATCGTGCGCTCGCATTGAGCCGGCAATTGGGACATGCCCACACCCTTGCCCATGCCCTTTGGTTCGCCGGCCTGGCCGCGGTCTTCGCCCGGGATGTCGCCACCGTCTATGCCCACGGCAATGATTGTGTGGCGGTCGCGAGTGAACACGGCTTCGCCTATTGGGCGGCCCAAGGCCGAATCCTCCAGGGCTGGGCCGACGCGCAAGAGGGTGAAGCGACGACGGGAATTGCCCGCATCCGCGACGGTTTGGCCGCACGCGAAGCGAGCGGCTCCCGCGTATTGACACCGTTCTTTCTCAACCTACTGGCCGAGGCGCTGGCGCTTGCCGGAAAAATCGAGGAAGGCCTTGCTGCCCTGGACGACGCATTGGCACAATTGGCCGTCTCCGGCGCGAGGAGCTGGGACGCAGAAATTCATCGCTTGCGCGGCGAGCTCACCGGTCGGTTACAGCACCCCGATCCGGCGAAGGCCGAGGATTCGTTCCGCACCGCCCTCGCGATCGCCCGCGAGCAGGGCACGCGGGGCTACGAATTGCGCGCCGCCACGAGCCTCGCCCGCCTCTGGCGCGAGCAGGGCCGCCGGAGCGAGGCGCGCGACCTGCTCGCACCCCTCAACGGCTGGTTCACCGAAGGCTTCGACACCGCCGACCTGAAAGAAGCAAAGGCATTGCTCGACGAACTAGCATGAATTGCCGACTGTGACCTCTCAAGGTTCGCAGAATGTTCCACCTTAGCGTTGTTTAGATAACAACCGACGCTATGCCCTCCTCTACGACCACATTCAGGAACTGCGGGCCGAGTTACGGGGCTGCCGCTTCACCCGCCGCGAACGCACCGCCGTCGAGGCCGAGTTTGCGAAGGCCGTCAGGCAACAAGCCGAACTCGATCACGCTTTCGATGCTGCTCTCGCAGCCCTCGATCGGGCGGCGTGAGTGACGGGGGGCCGCGGCACAAGCGGCCTCCCTTCCGCGTGACCGCGGCCATTTTCCCGGCTCGGCGGGATATCGCGGTCTCCGGTTCTGGCGCGCCAACTCCATCGGCCGGCCAGGCTTTGACACCGGTGCGGCCTGCTGGCAGACCTGTGGCTCTGCCTCGAGATCACACCGATGCGAACAACGACATCGAAAAAGCAATACCGATATCCGCCGGCGTCGACCGAGAGCGCCCGCCGGTTCGCGATCCAATGACGGGCGCGAGCGCTTCGCTTTTGCCCTTTGCGTCCGCCGACGACGAGCTCTGCCGCCAGGAAATCGCGCGCCTGTCCGATGCTATCGCGCCCTCTCTCGACGCCCTGCGTTTAATGTCGCCTCTGGCGCTCCGCGCGGCAGTCGCGCTGATGCTGGAACGTCTGGGCTACCAGCTTCTGACGCCCGAGACAGCGAGCGATCTTCTGATTGCCAAGGACGGTAAAAAATACGTGGTCGCCTTTGCGCCACCCAATGACTTCGCGCCGACGCCCGTGGGCCATCTCGTCCGCCTGCATTCCGCCGTAGTCGCCGCGGGCGCGGCCGCGGGTTTCTTCATCACGCCGCGCGGGTTCACCCGCGACGCGGAAGCCTACGCCGCGACGGCGCCGCTCAAGCTGGTGGACGGGCCGAAGCTGATCGCCTCGATCGAACGCGGCATCAAGATGGCGGGCGTGACCCTCCCCGACACCTACAAGGCGATATGCCGCCAGTGCGGCGACATCGTCCAACACCCGATCGGCGGCGCCGCCGCCATCCCGTGCGTCAACGGCCATCCGGTCGCGCCGACGATCGCGCGCGCTGCTCTTGTCATTCGCAGGCCGGAGAACGGCTCGGCCAGCCGAACCTACGATCCGCCGCGCCGCTACAGCCGCCAGGAAGTCCGCGCGCATAATGCGAAATATCAAGCGCGGATGCGCAAGCGAAAACCGAAGACAGACGCGCCCGCACTGGACATCGAAGAACCAGCCCCCGGGCACGACGAAACCTTTTAGGCGATTCGCAATTCGCGGTCATTAAAGCGTCAAAATTCAACTCGCGCGGCCAACTTTCCGCATCCGAAACGATCTAACGAATTCAATAGATTCCGGTGCATAGGCGCAACTCATAGATGTCGAATCGTGGACAACCACAACACCTAGCCATACGGTGCGGGTGACTAGTCACTCGCGCAGGGAGGTTCCATGCAGACAACCGAAAATGCCGTGAGCGCCAGACAGCGTGCCCGGCGTCGCCGGATTGTAGCTAATGGTCGCTTTCAGTTTATTGCCGACCTGCCGCGTGAGGATGTCGCTTTTCTTGACCAGCTCAAGGAACGCCAAGGCCTGCGTAATCGCGGCCAGGTGTTAGAGCAGCTCATCGAAATAGGGGTCGCTGCACGATTTGTTTAAAACTGCACGCTAAGCGACTTGCGGCAGGAACGCCGTGCGAACCTCGCGTAGTGGCCGGAAGTCGGTGCCGGGGTTGCTGCCGTTCCAGATGTAATCGCCGGTGAGCGCGATGTGCTCCCATCCGAGGGGCGCGACGTGCGCGAGGAGATCGTCCGGAATAATGACACCCCGGGCACGCAGGTGCTGGACGGCGCGATCGAGGTAGACGGTGTTCCAGTGGACGATCGCGGCGGTGATGAGGCTCAAGCCGGATGCCCGGAAGCTCTGATTCTCGAAGGTCCGGTCACGGATTTCGCCTTGGCGGTGGAAGAAGACCGCACGGCGCAGGGAGTTGCTGGCCTCACCCTTGTTGAGGCCGGCATGGCTGCGCTGACGCAGCTCGGGGTCGGACAACCATTGCAGGGTGAACAGGGTGCGTTCGATCCGGCCGAGTGCCCGCAAGGCGCGCGACAGGGTGTTGCCGGCACCGGCCGCGCCGAGCTTGCGCAATATGACGGAGGGCATGACCGCCCCGGCCTGGATCGACGCTTTAAGACGCATGAGCACCGCCCACTGGCTGACGACTGCCGCGGTTTCGACCGTGTCGCCGATCAGCGGCTCGAGCAGCGGATAAGTGCCGGGCTTTTCGATCGCGTATAGCTTGCGATCCTTCAGGTCCTTGATCCGGGGCGCGAAGCGAAAGCCCAGCAAATGGCAAAGGCCGAACACGTGATCTGTCGCGCCGGCGGTGTCGGTGTAATGCTCCGCGATGCGCAAGTCGGTCTGGTGCACGTGATGGTGCAGCCCATCAAGGACATAAGGCGCCTCGCTCATCGTCGCGGCGAGCACCTTCGTATGGAACGGCCCATATTGGCCCGACACGTGGGTGTAAAGAACCGCGCCGGGATCGATGCCGTACTTGGCGTTGATGGCGCCGCCGGGTCCCGCGCGGCCGCCGGTGCGGAAGTATTGGCCGTCCGAGGATGAGGTCGTGCCGTCACCCCAGAGCGCGGCCATCGGATGACGGTGATGGGCGTTGATGATGGCGGCACGGGCAGCGACGTAGTTGTCGTCGCTGACGTGCCATTGCGCGACGTTGATCAGATGGTGGTAGCTGAGAGCGCGCGACGCGTCGGCCATGCGGGATAAACCGAGATTGGTGCCGTCGGCCAGGATCGCCGCCAGCACGGCTGGCTTATCGGCTGGCGGATTGCCGGTGCGCAGGTGGGTGAAGCGATCGGCAAAGCCCGTCCATTGCTCGACATCGGCCAGGACCTCGGTGATACGCACCCGCGGCAGCAGTCCTTCCAGCTGGTTGGCAAGTAAGCGCGCGGCATCCGGGACGACCGGCTTGGTTCGAGCGATGTAAAGCTTTCCGTCCTCGATCTCGACGCCGTCGAGTTCGCCGCGAGCCGCCCGGGCAGCCACGAAGGTCAAACGTTCGTGCAAGGCGGCAGCACGAGCAGCGACATAACGATCGGGGTCGGTTTCGCCATCAATTTCGGTGTCGGTTGCCGCCGCCGGCAGCAGGTAGGTCTCGAAGGCGCGATAGTCGCGGCTGCCGACTACCCAGATGTCGCTGCCCTTCAGGCGATCACGCAGTGCGGCAAGGACGGCAGTCTCGTAGAGGCGTCGGTCTGCTGACCCATTCTCGAAGATCAGCTTGCGCCATTTCGTTGGCAAGAAGGAGACTGGCGGCCGCTTGGGCAGAACGCGAGTACCGTCGCGGTTCATTGCCTTGAGAAGTTCGACGGCGACCAAGACGGGGTGCTGAGGCGTGTTCGACTGGAAGCAAAACGCCTCGAGGAAGCGGGGGCTGAACCGGCGCAAGATGCTGTAGCGCTCGGCCGCGGTGACGAGGATCTCCGGGTCCGCGATATCGGCGACCGCCTCGATGATCGGCAGGACGTCGTCGAGCTGCCTCATGCCGACCTCGCGGTCGACGGCGGCGACACCGTCCTCTCCGGTCTCCTTGGCCCGCTTGAGCGCCGCGATCGTGCGGCGGAACAAAAGCAGCGCCTTGGCCACATCCCGCTTCGTAGCCTGGAAACGCCGCTCGTCCCGGTTGCGGGCCTTGGTGAACAAGGAACCCATATACTTTTCGAACATGGCAAGCGTCGCATCTGCGAGCCGGGCCTCCATGTCGGCAACCTGGGCCACGAGAATGGCGGTCCGCCGGGCCGGTTCGAGATCGACGATGTGCTGCACGGTCATGATGGCGCCCTCGTCAACCAGGCGCCCTAAGCGGGCCGCATGAATCCGGCCGGCACGTTCCGTGTCGATTTTCAGACCCCGTGCGTATTCGAGCCGGCTGAGCAGTTCGAGAATGTTGGAGGGTGCCGGCAACTCCGAATAATCCCGCAGCCATGCAAAGCGGGAACGGCGCAGTTCCTGGTCGACCGTGAGCAGAGCGTTGAGTGCCGCTCGCTCAGCCTCGGTCAGGCCATCCGTCAGAGCCTGGAACACCCGTTTGCGGGCGCGCACACGGGCTGTCAGTCCGATCCGTTCCAGCACCGCTGTGGCGGGGACGAGCACGTTGGCGGCGCGCAGATGGGCGAGCATTGCCCGAACGATCGGCTCGCCGCGGTCAGTGGCCCATGCCGTGTCCATGCCCACCTGAAGGCAGGCACGCCAATCGGCCAGCCTGAAACCTCGAAGATGCAGATGCTCTTGCAGCTCGACGGCGTGCTCCCTCCGGGTCTGATCGCGGAGCGCGTAGTCGGTAAAGGAGGCTGGGGATACACCAAGCTGGTGAGCCAAGAAGCCGATCATTGCTTCCGGGGGATGCTCGCCAGGTCCCAGACCTTGGCCGGGATATCGCAGCAGGCACAGTTGAATAGAGAACCCAAGCCGGTTGATGGCACGCCGCTTTGCCCGGACGAGCGCCAAATCATCGGCGCTGAGGACATAGTGTTTGGCCATCTCGGCGTAATCGACCGGAATGGCGAACAAGCGGGTGCACTGCTCGGTGGACAGCAGGGAGCGGCGGGGCATGACGGCCTCGTTTCGATGACGGAGACCGTTCATAATATGCTTGCCTTTCGAGGCTATTCTGAAAGAGGGTATTGAAAGGAAAATTGCCAAGAACCGCGATGGCTGCCAGCTCCGTTCGCAAACGCTCGTTTGTGAAAGATAGCAAGTCCCCCAGCGGGGGCGTGCTGCTCGGCTACGCCCGCGTCTCCAAAGGCGACGAGCAGAGCAATGCCGTGCAAGCCAAGGCCCTCCGCGCCGCTGGCTGCCGCCGCATCTTCGAGGAAGCCGCCTCCGGCGGGCGCTGGGACCGGCCCGAGCTGCACCGTATGCTGGACCACCTACGCGAAGGCGACACGGTCGTCGTCTGGAAGCTCGACCGCCTGTCCCGCTCGCTGAAGGACGTGCTGCACATCATGGAGCGAATCGGCGATGCTGGCGCCGGCTTCCGCTCGATCACCGAGGCGATCGACACCACGACGCCAGCGGGTCGCATGATGATGCAGATGATCGGCTCGTTCGCAGAGTTCGAGCGCGCCATGATCCGGGAGCGAACCTCGGCTGGCATCGCCGCCGCCCGGGCCGAGGGACGCGTCGGCGGTCGACGCAAGAAGCTCGACGCCGCCAAACGGCTCGAAATCGCTGAGAGCGTCATCACCGGCCGGAAGTCCGGCGCCGAGATGGCGCGCCTCTACAACATCAGCCAGCCGACCGTGTCACGGATTGTCGCCCAGCATCGGGTGGTCAGCCCATAGCTCAAGGGCGACAAAAAATCGGGACGAGTGGAGGAGCAAGCAATGCCGGTCTCGAAGAAGCCGCGTTCAAAAGCCGCCCTCAGAACCTCGACGAAGACCGGCACCGCCGCAGCGGTGCCGGATAGGCGCGCGATGGAGAGCTTCCTGGCGGCGCTCAGCGGACACCGCGGTGACGACGCGACGGCGAAAGCACAGGACGTGATGTACGACGCATGGGAGCGAGCCACCTCCCGTTCCCGGATTGCGCTCGCCCATAAAGCGCTCGGTATCTCGCCGCTTTGCGCCGACGCTTATGTCCTTCTGGCCGAAGAAGCCCGATCTATCAAGGAGGCTCGGGACTACTACGCGAAGGGCGTCGAGGCGGGGGAGTTGGCGCTCGGGCCGGAAGGCTTCAAGCAGTATGCCGGCCACTTCTGGGGCTTTCTCGAAACACGCCCCTATATGCGGGCCAGGGCCGGCCTCGCTGGCACGCTCCTGAAGCTTGGCGACATCGACGGTGCCCTTAGCCACTACCGCGACATGCTGAAGCTGAACCCGAACGACAATCAGGGAATACGGTATGTCCTCGCCGGGTGCCTACTCAGACAAGGCGATGACGGCGAGCTCAGGGAGTTGCTGGCCGCCCATGAGGACGGCAGCGCGTTCTGGCTCTATACCCGGGCGCTCGTGGCTTTTCGCGAGAGCGGAGAGGACGAGCAGGCCGCGACCCTGGTCAGGGATGCCTGGTCAGCTAACGAGCATGTACCCGCGATCCTAACCGGCACGAAGCCTCCGGTGATCTCGGACGACGGCTACATCACCATGGGTGGGCCGGATGAGGCGACCTACTACGTCACGGAATGCGGCCAAGCGTGGCACCGCACGCCAGGTGCGGTCGCGTGGCTGAGAAAACTCGCCGCCGCCTTGACGCCGAAACGGCGAACCCGTGCGACTATGCACTGATCCCGCTTAGCGTGCAGTTTTAAACAAATCGTGCAGCGACCCCGTCATCGCCAATCGTGACGATGCAACCGGCGACGGAGCGGTCTTTCTCGCTGTAGACCGCGAGATCCTCAACCGTCTCGGCGAGCTCGTCGCGGCGTTCCTCGAGCTGGGCGGCTTCGGTGATCAGCTCGTCGGTCCACTCGTCCTCGCTAATTTCCTCAAGTTCCGCGAGGCGCTGCTCGATGGGCTCGATTTCCCCGGCGATTTCCGCTGGTAGCTCGGCCGGCTGCGGACGGACGCGGCGGTATTACGCAGTGAAGTCGTACGCGGGATCAAGCATCGCCCGGGTCCAGGCCCAGGAGGAGCGCAATTCGATGGCCTTCTGTTCGAGCTTCTCGATCGCCAGACGGCGGACCAATGCGGCATCGGCCATAAAGCCCTCGTCGTCGCCGCTGAAGAGATCGCGCGTCACTGTGCCGCCGGCGGCCTCGTACGCGGCGCTGCCGACAAAGAGCCCGAAATCGGAATCGAGCGGGATGGCGGTTTGGGTCAATAGACGCCGCACCGTATAGGGCGGGATGTAGGGCTGGTCCTTGAGCTGATGCCACACGGCGAGCTGCGTCTGATGATCGGCGCCAAGCATGAAGGCGGTCACGACATCGAGGCTGATGTCGCCATTGCGATAGGCGTCGAGCAATTCGGGCGCCAGTTTTCCGAGGCGCAGGCGCTGCCGGACGTGGCGTTCCGAGACGCCAAAGCGGGTGGCGATCGCCTCGACCGTCTCGCCGCTGTCGATCAATGCCGCCATGGCGACAAACTCGTCGGCCGGTGACAGGGCGGCGCGGATGCGGTTCTCCATCAGCGAGGTCTCAAGGGCCGCCTCGGGTTCCTCGACCAGGCACGGAACCCTGAAATCGCTGGGAATGGCACCTTCGGCCGCGAGTTCCTGCAACGCCTTGAGCCGGCGGCCGCCGGCGGTCACGGCGTGGACGCCCTTCTCCCCGGCCGCGGGGTGCACAACGAGGTTCTGCTTGAGCCCTCGGGCGCGGATGCTGGCCTTCAGCTGGGCGTCTTCGGCCGCCGAAGGCGGCGTCTTGCGGACATTGGTCGGGGACGGCACGAGCTTGTCGAGCGGGATGTCGCGGCCGGCGGGCGGGCTATTCATGGAGTGCTCCTGCGACGGGCGGACAGAGCCTTCTCTCGTCCTTTTGATCCGTCGCACAGCTCCACCCCCCTCTCTCCCTCTCCGTTTCGGGAGCGCGGAGCCCATCGGCGAACCGGAGTGCCGGAACCCTTGGGCCAGCCGCCGCCAGGCGGGAAATACTGCGTAAGCAATCGTGACCGATAAGCCTGTCACCGAAAATGATCAGGCGACCGAGGAATAAAGCCGAGTCCGTAGGACTCGCTAAAAGATGCCAAGGTGTTTGTCCACGGCCCGGGCGACACGGACTTTGGTACCCCGGCCGTGAGGGCGAGGTCGACGGGAGGCCGAGAGCTTTTCCGTTCAGCATTCGAATTCACAATGCGAGAGGGCCAGCCCTCTCGCGCTCTCCTGGAGTATTGGAACAAGGAAATTGTCTGTGGTAGAAGAGCGATACGGTACAGGCTGGAGAGCCGATGACCGTCAAGGGAATAGGGCCGGTGACGGTGCACGCTCATCGGACCTATTTTCATCGCCGGGATTTTCGCGAACACTGGCAGCTGTTGATAATGCCGCCCGCGACGGAACACAGCGCAGATTAAATCCCGTCGACCCCGCGTAGCCGGGTGATGCCCTGGGGCAAATCAGTCTGTTGCGTGGTTTCCAAAAGCAGATTGTTGTGCCGAGCGGCGTCACTCTCCACGGCCTGCTCCAAAAGCGCTAGAATATCCGCGATGACCTGCAATTCATTTTGCATGATGTCGACCGCATAAACCTGGGCGCGCGCGAATTCCGACAACCTGGCATCGAGCCGCAGGTAATGACCGACAACGTCAGGGCTGCACCTTCCGAGGTCGTCCCAAACGATGTTGAGCGGGGGTTTGGAGATGAGCTGTCGATAATTCGGCGGGACGATTCTGGTCGTGCCGGTATAGCGCGGTTGGTCGAGCAGCTGTTTCAGATTGTCGACATCGTTTCTGATGATTGTGAGGACGCTGGCGAGAAGCTTGACGGCAACGATCCCGTCCTGCGCCTGCCGGTGTCGACCTTCGTTCCGGAGATCGCGGTTCTGTTGCCGCAAGGTTTCGGTCTGAGCGTGGGCCGCCGACACCTGTCGATTGGCCGCGCGCCTCGCCCCTCGGAAGACGAGGTAGCCCGCCGCCAACGCCAGCAATCCGCCGATAATGCTCCCTTGATCCCGGCAAAAATCATACAGCGCACTCAACATTTCCAAACTCGTTACCGGTTCGGATGCGGCACCGGGCGGCGGACCTCGGCCGCGGGTTTGTCCTCGCGCAGCCCTTCATAGACGACCTGGCGCAGCAGGTTGTCGTCGGTCCAGGTCAGGAATTTGACTTCGGCCACCAACTCGGGCCGCACCCAATGCACCCGGCTGAGGACCAGGGGCGACCCGAAGCGGGTCGAGCGCGGCGGCGGCACGTCGAGCGGCATCCTGTCGATTGCCAGCGGTTGCAGCCGCCGCCACAGCCGCGCGAGTTCGGCCCGGTTGATGCCCGTGCCGACGCGGCCGGCATAGGTGAGCCTGCCCCCGGGATCGTAATAGCCTAGCAGCAACGCGCCGAGAAACGGCCGTAAATGCTAAGACTGTCCCCCCAATGTGCCTCGTCGTAGAACCTTCCATCATCAGGGCCTCTGCTATCGCTCTTGCTGAAGCAAACGCGGAAGTTGCGCGGGCAGCATAGACCAGCCTTGCGGCTGTCTATGACGGTCTCAGTTCGCCAACACCCGATGTGACAATAATCGGGCCTTTGAATCGTGAATTTGATCGGCGAGGCGTGATGATGGCAACATGAGAGAGTTCCGGCCGCTGTGGTTTCTGGATGGACCGCCCGAGATAAGGAGAGCTGATGCAGTCGAGCGGGCGGATGCGAGCGCAGATCACGACGTTGATCGTCGCGACGAGCCTTATCCAGCTCGCTAACGGCTTCTTCGGCACCTTTATTTCCTTGCGGGTGGCGATGGAGGACTTCGGCGCGACCATGGCTGGTCTCGTGCTCAGCAGCTATTTTGCTGGCTTCACGCTCGCCGCGTTGCGCTGTGGACGGATCATCGAGCGGATCGGGCACATCCGTAGCTATGCCGCCTTCGCCGGTCTCGTTGCCGCCGCAACTGCGGCCATGCCACTCATGGTCGGATCGCTCGTTTGGCTCGTCTTGCGCGCGATTGTCGGGTTTGGTTGTGCCGGATTGTTTATTACTACCGAGAGCTGGCTCAATGCCAAAGCCCAGCCGGCGGAGCGCGGGCGGATCTTCTCGATCTACATGGTCGGCACGTTCCTTGCCCTCGCGGTGGGGCAGCTACTGATCGGCCGCGCCAAGATCGAGACCACAGCGCCATTTAATGGGATTGTCGCCCTGTTCGCGGTGGCGCTGGTCATGGTGAGCACAACCCGGGCTGAGCCGCCCAGCGCAACCTCTACCGAGACCCTGCCCTACGGTCAGCTTGCGCGCGCCGCACCTGTTGCGGTCGTCGGCTGCGTGCTGAGCGGGCTCATCAGCGGTGCGTTCTACGCCCTCGTTCCAGCATGGATGCAGGACGTGGGAACCACGCGCGCGACGATCGCTTTGTTCATGCTCGTGGCGGTGCTTGGCGGCTTGGCCTTCCAGGTCCCGGTCGGCTGGCTCTCGGACCGTTTCGACCGGCGCCTTGTGCTGGCAGGGCTCAGCCTTGGCTTTGCGGGCATCGCCGTCATTCTGGTTCACGTACCGCGCTCCCTGCCAGTGGTGCTACCGCCCGCGGCACTGCTCGGTGGCTTTATGTCGACGCTTTACCCGGTTTGCGTTTCCCACGCGCACGACCGCATGCCAGCCGATCGCGTCGTAGCGGTGAGCGGCAGGTTGATCCTGCTCAGCGGGCTCGGCTCGGTCGTGGGTCCACTTATCGGCTCGATCCTGATGGCGCATTTCGAAATCGACGGCGTGTTCTACTTCATGGCCGCGGCCGCGCTGTTCTTGACCTTCCTGGCTGTGGGCCGAAGTTTGACCACGACCGCGCCACACCGCCTCGAACGGCCTTTTGAGATCCTGGCGCCGCAAGCCACGCCGCTCGCGCACGATCCGCTTGACACCCCCGACGAACTCAGGTCGCCTGACCCAATCATCGTTGCTTCCGAGAGCAATTAACCTCTTTTGCGTGGGCTGGCGTTCCTCACGGCATTTGATGGGCCTTCGAGTTGCGATACCGAGACGAATTCAGCTTCGATCGAAGCGAGATGCATCAACGCTGACGAACTGGCTTCGGAGACCCGCGATCTTCTCTTTGCGCCGGTGTGCCTTGGCTCCTTGGCATCGCCGATGGCGCCTTCCTCGCGATCCGCCCGGTCGACCGCGGCCAGATAGCGGGCGATGCTGGCGTCGACCTGCTCCATGCGTTTCTTGACCTTGGTCACCAGGATATCAATCAACCGGTGCCGACCTTGCCGCTACAGCGAGGATCTTCGAAGGCTGAGAATTCTTCCCCCAAATTCCTCACCGACATGTGGACCTCCCGATTTCAAGGAGACCCGTCAAATCACCTCAGCTTCCATGCCGTCAAATACCCGGCGATTTTCATGCGCAACCCCTGGGACAGACCGGCGTGTCAACCGAGCAACGTCACCACACCATCAGCGAGGGTGTAATAGCCAGCTGCGACCTTGAGATGACCCCGCGAAATCAAGTCCACCAACACCGGGGAGGCGGTGCGCAGGAGATCAGCCTGAATCTCCGCGTTGTCCTTGACGGCCGCCGTCAGGTCGTGGTTGGCGCGTTCCACTGCGGGCCGTAGTGGGGCGTATAGAGTGCTGATCTGGCCGGGCTCTGCGTGACCAGCCATAGCCGCCTTCACCGCACCGCAGCCCTCGTGACCCATCACGAGGATCACAGCGGTGCCCAGCACAGCCGCACCATATTCAAGGCTAGCGATGATCTCCGGTGTGCAGATGTTGCCGGCGACCCGCGTGACGAAGAGGTGACCGATGCTCTGGTCGAAGATCAGTTCAACCGGCACCCGAGAATCGGCGCACGATAGTATTGAAGCGAATGGCTCCTGCTTGGTGACCGTGTTGCGGCGGAGGATGCCGAGATCGTCATTGAGGGACGTCATCTGCTTCGTGACGAAGCGTTTGTTGCCCTCGATCAGGCGCGCCAGCGCCTCGTCTGGATTGAGGGTGGTCTGCGCCCGCGCGCGACGGCCGAGCGCCGCTGCCAGCAATGCTCCCCCAGAGGCGGCGAGAACCGTTCGTCGTGGCACCGAACGCTCCAATATTCCCGTGCAGTGGTGGCAGCTGCATAGGCCGGAACGGATAACTGGTGAGGATGCGTGTGCGCTGGTCATCCTGCCATCCTTGATTTGCTGGAGTATGCTACTTGAGGTTTCCGCTCTGCGTCTTCCGATATATTCGAGATAGACCGCGTCAGTGCGTGAATGACCCGCGGAACAATGATCCGAGGTTATTGACCGAGAAATGTCGACCTTGATCCATCAGGGTCTCCAGAGCCAGCAGGAAGATAAACTCTCTTTCCGTGCATGCAGAAACAACCTGGCATGAAAAATTACTTGCCCCTAACCCGTCGGAACCGAGTGCTCACCAGCTGCATAATCTTCTTGCGGGAGTTGTACCAGGGGGACAGCAGGCGAGCCGTCCGCTTCCGATACGGACTCGTGCTATTCGATTTATTAACAATAATTTTTTTGGTGGTAACCTCGTTCGTACAAGGGGACCCGGTCCTCGAAGTCATCGACGCTGCCATCGGCCTCATCGTACTTGGCGAATTTCTTGCGCGCCTATCGGTCAGCGACCGGCCCCTGCACGATTTTTTTCACCCCCTCGGCCTCGCTGACATAGCGGTCATCATCTCGTTTCTGGCTCCGCTAAGTGGGCATAGTCTCGGTTTTCTTCGCGTGCTCCGGGTGCTTCGGTTGTTTCGCTCCTATCGCATTGCGAGCCGCATGACGCAAGACTTCCCGTTCGTAAGGCGCAATTACGATACGATTGTTGCGGGTACCAACCTCTTCGTCTTCCTCTTTGGGATGACGGCGATTGTTTACGAAACACAGCATCGTCACAACCCGGCGATCGGAAACTATCTCGATGCGTTTTATTTCACGGTCGCGACGCTGACCACGACGGGGTTCGGCGACATTACCCTTACCGGGACGACGGGTCGATTACTGGCGATCGTGATGATGATCGTCGGTGTCAGCTTGTTTGTGCGGATGGTGCAGGTGCTGTTCCGGCCCCGGAAAATGCATCACAGCTGCTCCGCCTGCGGTCTTTCCGAGCATGAGAGCGACGCTCTCCACTGCAAGCGTTGCGGCACGCTGCTCACCCCTGAATCCGGGGCGGGACCTGATGATCGAACCAGCGCGGGCGGCTCCCGCTGAGCGGTGTCCTTGGGTGATGGCGGGTCACACGCAACCGACAAGGGATCGGTCCAGATCTCGAGCATACCGGGCACCCAGGTCCGGGCCATGGCTCTGCATCCGGGGGTTGCCGGAGAAAGCACATTCGATATCTGCATGGGTCGGGTCAAACGTTAGCGCACTTGAACTCCGCAGCATCGGCGGGATCAGGTCGGCCCCGGCGTCACTCGCTCGTCACGTCGACACGTGACCACGAGAGGTCCGGATCGAATGTCGTCATTTCGGTGGCGACGCGCGCTGTCTCGGGTCCGAGGTCTTTCTGGTACACATCGCCGTCGGGGCCGACGATAAACGTCATGATGCCGGTCGAACTCGAACACGGCAGGCCAAGCGATCAACGCGAAGCCGCGGGTCATGCGGCCCGAGTGAAGGTAGCTCTTGGCGCCGCCATCTCCATTTGGACCCTGCCCTTTAAGAATACGGAAATAATAGCCTTCGTACGGGATCGGCTTGCCGCCGACCAGCTCGCCCGGATAACCCGCGTCACGTGCCGCATCGATCAACGGCCCGAGTGGGCTTTCACTCTCGCCCTCGCCTACGGGCCAATAAAGGCCGTCATGGTGCCCCTGCGTGCTGACCAGACGTGTGGCATAAAATCCGGTTCCGTTTCCTTGCTTGGCGCGATCGAAATAATCGCGCTGAGCATCGACGCCGGCGAGCAGCGTGCGGATCGCAGACAGCTCATTACGACCGATCCGCCGGTCGACGACGGTCTGCGCCCCGGCCTTCGTATCGAAGGTCCAGCGCCCGCTGCTTTCGACGAGCGGGATCGGGAGCGGCCAATCATTCGCGCCGACATTGAGCTGCGCACGGCCCGCGCCTTTCGAGGCTATCGCGTGCTTCTCGTCGTAGAGAGCGACGAAACGTCCCTGGAGTTCCCGGTCGGCGTATCGGTCGCCAGAATCGATGACACGGTCGCCGTCGGGCCCCAGGATAGCGCGCAAGTCAGCTTCGTTATGGTCGCGCAAGGCGGTGTCAATGCCGAATGAATTTTCCCCATTTGTGCCGAAGTAAAATTCCCCAGTTTCCGGATCAGCCGGCCGGCTGATCGAGTGGCTGCAATTTTGGCGGTCGTCCGCGGCGGCGCGGAACGGCTGCCGGGAAGGGTGGGCTGATGAGCGCCTTGGAGCGGAGGTGCTCGGGCATCAGGTTGGCGTGCTGGCGCAACCGGTAGCTGGACCCCTCGATCTGGATGACGACGGCGTGGTGGAGCAGGCGGTCGAGCAGCGCGGTGGCGACCACGGGATCGCCGAAGACTTCACCCCATTCGGCGAAACCGCGGTTGGAGGTCAGGATCATCGCGCCTTTTTCGTAGCGGGCGTTGACCAGCTGGAAGAACAGATTGCCGCCACCATGGGCGACCGGCAGGTAACCGATTTCGTCGACGATGAGCAGCGCGGATCGGCAGAACCAGCGAATGCGTTCGCGCAGCTGCCCCTCGCGCTCGGCCTTGGCGAGGGCACCGACGATGTCGGCGAGGGTGGTGAAGTAAACACTGCGGCCGGCCTTGACCGCTTCGACGCCGAGCGCCACGGCGAGATGCGATTTGCCGGTGCCGGGCGGGCCCAGGAAGTGGACCACCTCGCGGCGATCGACGAATTGAAGCTCAGCGAGGGCGAAGACGCGCTCGCGGTCGAGCGAGGGTTGGAAGGAGAAGTCGAAGCCGGCGAGCGTCTTGATCGTAGCGAGGCGGCCCATGCGCAGCGCCGTCTTGATACGACTGTTCTCGCGCACCGTCAGCTCCTCGACGAGGAGCATGTCGATCAGCTCGAGCGCGCTGGTTTCGCCGCGTTCGAGTTGGCGCACCGCATGGTCGAGCAATTCCAGGGCACGCGGCATTCTGAGGGCGACCAGAGTGCGCCGGATGCGCTCGAGGACAGGCAGGCTTTCGCCCGACGTAATCATGGCCGACCGCCTTCGCCGGCGAGCCGACGGGCGACCGCCTCGTAGAAGTCGAGCGATCGGTGCGCAACGACATCGCCGGTCCGGCTGATCGGGACTGCTCCGGCGCCGATCTCTGTTGCTGTCAGCATCGGCATCTTGCGGTGGCCGGGAGCCAGGCGCCGTTGATGGCGTCCTTCGAGCACGGGATGGACAGCAATCAGCCGGTCCGCCTCGAAGATGCGGATCTCGTCGGCCAGGCTGTGCACCTCGACGATGCGTTTGCGGGTCGCGTCCGGCACGCTGTAGAGATTGCCGCCGATGCTGACCATCCCCTCGTGCGAGACCCGCCGCTCAAGCTTGAGCACGGCGCGGAACGGCACCAGCGGCAAGGGCTGGAGCACGAGCTTCTCTTCGGCAAAGGCTTCATTGACGACGCGCTGGGTCGTCGCATGCACCCGTGGGTTGGCCACCGTCCCGAGCCAATGGGCGAGCTGAGCGTTCAGGTCGTCGAGATCGCGGAACAAGCGGGCGAGGAAGAAGTCCTCGCGGATGTAGCGGAACGGCCGCTCGACTTTCCCCTTGGTCTTGGCCCGGTAGGGGCGGCAGGCCTTCGGATGGAAGCCGTAATGTGCGGCACAGTCGATCAGCGCGCGGTTGTAGATGATGTGGGCCTGGTCGTCCTCGCCGATCACCGCGGTCTTCATCCGGTCGTAAAGGATCTGGCGGGGCACTCCGCCCAAGGCCGAGAAGGCCGCCATATGGCAACGCAGCACGGTCTGCAGATCCTGATGGGCGGCAAAACGCGCCCAGATCAGCCGGCTGTAGCCGAGCACCATTGAGAACAGCCAAACGACCCGCATCGCACTGGGCTCGTCGGTGAAGATCACCTCGAAATGGGCAAAATCGACCTGGGCCTGCTCGCCCGCCGGGGTCTCGAAACGTACTTCGAATGGCGGGGTCGGTGACGGCCGCACCTCGCGCAGAAAGTCGGTTACCGCGGTGTAGCCGCCGGTATAGCCATGCTCGCGGATCTCGCGCAGCAACCGGCTGCCGGTGAGGCCCGGATACGCGGTGACCCGCCGCCGCAGATACGCCTCGAACCGCTCCAACTGCCGCGCTCGCGGCTTGCGCGGCCCATAGCTCGGCGGCTCCAGACCGCGTTCGATGTATTTACGCACTGTCTTGCGGTCGATGCCGACCCGACGCGCGATCACCGATACGCTCAGCCCCTGCCGGTGAAGATCCAAGATCATGACGAGCTCCCCCAGTTGGATCACCGTCCCCCCTCCCGCCACTGCGGAAGGGATCATCGGACGACGCGCCGCCCGGCTTCCCGGGGCGCGCCCCGGAAAGCCGGGCATCACACCTGGGGAATATTCAAACGGCGCTTCTGGGGAGAATCACTCCGGCGGTCACAGGCGGCGACGAATGCGGTCACGGCTTCCTCGGGCGACGCGAAGCCACGCTGCTGTACGGGCGCGTTCGCGAGCGCCGCTTGTGCGATGCCGAGCCAGAGCATCGCAGCCGCGATCGAGCAAGACCGAGTGTTTGGGAATATCATCGGAAATCTCCTAGCGCCGACCGCCGCCGCGCCCGCCACCGCCGCTGCGACCGCCACCGCCGCGCCCACCACCGCCGCTGAAGCCGCCGCCGCCGCGACCGCCACCGGCCGACCGTTGTTGAGCGAACGACCGGCTCTGTGCGCCGCGCTGTGCGTACTGTCCAGCCTGGCGCCCACTGCCCATATCGCCAAAGGCGCCGCCTGGGCGTTGGGCGCCGGCGATGCGCTGGCCGCCGCCCGCCGGTCGCTGCTTGGTTGCCCGGCGGGCGCCGCCGGCGCCGCCAACACCCCCGGCCCCACCAGGCCGACCCACACCGCCGACACCGCCGACCCCGCCAGCCCGACCTACGCCACCGACACCACCAACCCCGCCAGCCCCGCCGGGCCGACCCACGCCACTAACACCGCCGACACCACCAGCCCGAGTCGGAGGCCGCACAGCGCTCCCCGGCACCGACACCTGGGAACGGCCGGGCAGTCCGACCGGGCCGTTGGGCGCGCGTGCGAAATTGGCGGCCCGGTTGCCCGCAGAGTTTGCCTGGAACCGGTTCGACGCGATCTGCCCGCGGTTGACGTTGATGTTGTTCCAACGGTTTGCGTTTATGTTGGCGTAACCCCCGCCCCAGGCCGGTCTCGCCCAGCCCCACAAGCCGCCCACCACCGCGGCGCCGGCAGCGAAAGCAAGCCCGGTGGCCAATGCGGTGCCGAAATAATAGCCGGTAGGCGGAGCAGCGTAATACGGCGGATATGAAGCATAGGGCCAGTCGCCATAAACCGTTCCGGGATCGTAGTCGGGACATGGACGGTGTCAGTTTGGGCCGGTTCGATGACGATCACCTCCTGCTGAGTTCCGACCTGACCGCCGCCCGCTGGAGCACCACCGCCGCTAGGCTCGACCGTCACTTTCTGCGTGCTGACGACTTGCTGCGGCGACGATTGCAGGTGGCCGCTGGCCTGCGCCCGCTGGCGAAGGCGTTGGATCGAGGCGAACACGGCGGCTTGTTGTGTCGCGAACGCGTATCCGAGCTGCTGCAGCCAAGGCAGGTTGTTGTTCAACGTCGCCAGCACTACCGGGAAAGGCACCAGCGACTTTACGCTCGGGTCCCACGGCTCGGCTTCGAGTGCCTTAACCAGCGCGTCGCCCGTCAGCGATTTGTGGGCCGGATCTTCCACCCAGCGCGCAGCGGCGACGACTTCCAGCGGGAACGTGGAGGCCATCAACAGCTGGGTCAGGAGCTCATCGGGGTACAGCGCGATCGAGGCCAGCAGCGCATCGAGCCGTTCCGCATTAAACGGCTGGGCCGATGTCGCCTGAACGAGTGCTGGTTGGGCCGGTGCCGGTTGGGCGACGCTGACAGGGGTCTCGGCGGCAAGCGCGTCGAGCGGGAACGTTGCATTGAATATCAGGCCGCTCGCTAGAAAGCGCATAAACCGGCGAGCCATGGTCCCCCCATGATTTTTGCTTGCAAAGAGGGCCTGAAGGCGGTGATCCGCCGGAAGTGGGGTGACACCGCGCCGATCAGCAAGGCGATCTCGGCGATCGAGGATGACCCAAACTCCAAGGCGCAGGCAGCCGTACTGGAAGAGAAGGTCGCTGCCGTCAAGGCCGCCGACGATGCGGAAGTGGCGCAGGCGCTCCGGCAGCTCGTTCTCGGCCCCCGCGACCCCCTGCACGAGGCCGCCGGTCATGTTGAATTGGATCCTGGCCACCGCCTCCCCTCCGATGCCGTGCGTCTTCATCTGGTCAACCATAGGCGATCCGCCGACGGCAGAGGCGATTCGTAATGTGCTCGCCGGCAAGCGCGCCGACGGCGGCAGACCGCAGAGCGCTTCCGGCAAAGCCTGGCCGTCCGCGATCGTCGAAGGCGCGCACAAGCGCTTCAAGGCGGCGCTTGATATACTGGCGCATCGCGAAGCCACCACCAAGGAACTCGCGCATTTGGCGAATGGTGAGCTCGCTACAGGCCGTTTCATTGATATGGCGGATTACCGGCGGCAAATCCATGCGACGCGGCCGCCCGTCGGTTTTGTCGATCTGACGTTTTCAGCCGACAAGTCGCTCTCAGTTGCGTGGGCCTTGGCGCCGACCGAGTCCGAACGCGGCGCGCTCCTTGACATACATCAGCGCGCTGTAGCGGACGCGATGACCTATGCCGAGACCAAGCTCGGCTTTGCCCGCAAGGGACAGGGCGGGGCGGATGGGCTTGAGCCTAGCGACCTCGGCTGGATCAGCTTTCAGCACTACACCGCCCGGCCGGCGGTCGACATCGAACGCCGAGACAAGGAAGGCCGGGCTTACACTGACATTCGCGAAGTGCCCCTGCAGACGGCGGATCCGCAGCTGCACACGCATGTCACGGTGTTCAACAGCGTGCTCACCGAAAGCGGGCGCGTCGGCGCCATCGATCTCGATCTGCTGGCCGGCCGCGTCAAAGAACTCGGCGCCGTCTATCAGGCCTATGTTGCCGCTGGCGCGCGGCGCCTCGGCATCGAAACCGTGCTTGATGAGACGACAGGGGCTGCGCGGCTCGCCGATGTTCCGCAATCCGTGCGCAAGCTATTCAGCAAACGGGTCGCGGAAGCCGAGCAAACGGCGCGCGAGTTCGCCGCCGGCAAAGGCGTCAATTGGGATGCCATCACCGGCGAGCAAAAGGTCGCGCTCCTGAAGGCCGGCGCCGCGGGAACGCGGCAGGCCAAAGAGACCGCCACCGGCGTCGAACAGAAAAGCGATTTCGCCGTGTGGCGCGAGCAAGCGGCGGCCGCATCCTATCGGCACCGCAGCGTCCTGCGCCCCGATGCAATCACGCCTCTGCCGGCAGCCGAACAGCGGCATGACACCGCCTACCTCGCGGCCCTGCCGATGCTAAACGAAGAGCTCACTCGCCGAGCCGTGCTCGACGGCCAGCAGCTACGTGAGATCGCGGCGCGCTCCTTCATCCTCGCCGGCATCGGCGCGCGGCCGGATGACGACATCAACGCCGTCAACAAAGCTTTCCGCGAGCGTGGCGTCCTGCAGGACGGGCAACGCGTGCCGCTTCTCTGGGCCAAGAGCGTTTCCGTGCGCGGTAAGGAGCGCTGGAATGTGACGACCGCCCTGCATGCCGACCAGGAGCGTGAGCTCATCCGCCTCGCCAAAACGGCAGCGGCTGATCTCTCGGCCGCGCTGCCGGCCACTTTGATCGAGCGGGCGGCCAACGCCTTCCTTGAGCGCCATCCGGCGATCGATCCGGCCGCCGCGCAATGGCAGGCGCAGCGCGCGATGATGACGCAGCTCGCCGCCGGCGGCCGCCTCGGTATCGCGATCGGCGTCGCGGGCGCCGGCAAAAGCACCGCGCTTGCCCCTCTTGTCGACGCATGGAAGGAAGAAGGACGAAACGTCTTCGGCATAACGCTCGCCTGGCGGCAGGCCGGCGATCTGGGCGCGGCCGGCATCGAGGAACGCGCGGCCGTGGCCGCCTTTATCAAACGTGTCGAAGGCGGGCAGTACGCGCTCGATCGCAACAGCGTGATCGTCGTCGACGAAGTCGGGCAACTCGGCACGCGCCAGCTCCTCGAGCTCTTACATGTCCAGCAAAGGACCGGCGCGCAGATCGTCATGGTCGGCGATCCCAAGCAATGCCAGTCGATCGAAGCCGGGCCCGTCATCGATCTTTTGCGCAACGCCCTTGGCGAGAACGCCATTCCTCAAATCCTGACCTCGATCCGCCAGAAGACCGAGCGCGAGCGCGAAATCACCAGCCTGTTCCGCGCCGGCAAAGCCGCCGAAGCGCTTGAAATGAAGCAGCAGGACGGCACCGCTGAATTGGTCGCCGGCGGGCGGCAATCGACGGTGCAGCGCGTGGCCCAGCTGTGGCGCGAGCGGATCGACGCCAACCGCGCCGACCCTGAGTTCAAGCTCACGGTCTCGGCCCCGACAAATGCCGAGGCGCGGGAGATCGGTGCTGCTATTCGTGCCGAATTGCGCCGCGCCGGCCGGCTTGGACCGGACACGACCGTCCTGGATGCGACCGACCGGATCGGTGAGACCTACAAATTGCCTCTCGCCGTCGGCGACCGCGTGCGCCTCTTCGATCGCGTTCACGATGCCACGGTGCCTGGCCGCAAGAGCGTCCTCGGCAACAATGGCGACGTCGTGACAATTCGCTAACTGACCGATCAGGGTATGATCGTGCGCAACCAAACCGGCGCCGAGGGCCTGTCGCATGGCGGAAAATACAAGCCCATCGGGGGGCCCCCGTACGCCTGACCTACGGCTATGCGACGACCGTCGATACCGCGCAAGGCAGCACCGCAACCGAGCACATCCACGCCATGCCGGCCGGATCGCAAGCGATCCACGGCTTCACAGCCTATACCGCTGCCAGCCGCCACGAGCGCACCACCTGGATCGTCGTCGATGAAGCCTCGGAAAGACGCCAGATCGCCAGCCGCTCGATGCTGGGTCAAGTACCGGACATCCGCGAGGCGGATGTGTGGCGCAATATCGGCGAAAATCTCAGCCGCCAGCCACAGAAGGCCAGTGCGCTCGATATGCTGGCAATGGCAGAAACACGGCGCGCGACACCGCGGCACGCTCCACGGCCGCACGCTTAACAATGCCAGAGCCCGCTTACTGCGGCTCGATCGCTTCTTATCATAGAGGACCAGCATCGGGCTTGCTCTATCAGCCTAGCTGTCTTATAGAACAAACGTTGAACAACGCCAAGCATGCCGTGGGTACGTCGCTGCGCAGAGGAGATTGGCGGTCTTCAGATCAGGCGTAAACTGGCCGCCTCCCGCCCTTTGCTGCCCTCAACTACGTCGACCGCGACGCGCTGGCCCTCGGCCAGGTCTGCGATGCCCGCACGCTCGAGCACCGAAGCGTGCACAAAGATATCCTTGCCGCCCCGATCTGAGGCGATGAAGCCAAATCCCCGCACGGCGTTGTACCACTTGACCGTGCCGATCTCCTCGACGGTGGCCTGGTTGGCCGCCGGATGCATCGGTCGCTCCGGTCGTCCGCGTCTGGGCATCTCTTGCTGCGCGGTGCTGCTGTCGACGCTCAGGATTTCGGTTACCTGTGGCCCCTTGGCGCCGGAACTGGCGCGGACCTCGATCGTCGCGCCCGGCGGGACGCTACCGTGGCCGCTGCGCTCGACCACACTCACATGCAGGAAGGCATCGCCGGACCCATCGGCAAGCTGTACGAAGCCGAACCCCTTGTCGGGGTTGTACCATTTGACGACGGCTTGGACCGGCGGACCGGAGGGCGTCTCAAATCTCTGGGCGCTAAATTCCGGTGTAGATCCAAAACTGCGCCGGGGTGCTTCGAAGTTGTCGTCGTCGAAGCCGCGGCGACGGGGCGGACGAAAATCTCTGTCTCTGCTGCTCACGTGAATTCCTAGGGCCGAGTGGAATGCTCCTACTCTGAGATTAGGCGGATTGATCGTCAACGAGTTCCAGCCGCCGCCAGCGACTTGCGGCGGCCGATTGCTCCGATGCGATCAGGGGAGCAAGGGTCTGGGTTTCACGCGTCAACCCTGGAAGCGTCGGCTGACCGACGTTGTCGCTGCAGGCGACGGCGCGGTGTGTGTCGCCGGCACGTTCGGCTTGGGATACGCGCGCGGCGGCTCCGATCGAGCCTGCGGTTCCGCGGGAACCGGTGCACGCTCCCGGTGCAACTCCTCCATGCGCGCGCGCATCATCGCGAAATCGTCGGCGGCGCGGGGGCGGGTCATGGGTTCCTCCCTTTTGCTTTGTTGCGAGCCTGGTTCGTCGAGCGGCGCTCAACTATATAGAAAATCGGCCTGATTTGGCGCATAGCGGATGTTATGTCAAATCCGCGCGCTTTGCAGATGGGGCCGTCTCCGACAAAAAGAGGCGGGAACGCGCGAACGCCCCGGCTCTTTCTCAGGAATTTCCATGCCGGCTCGATGATTTCGTCCGGTTTTGCGTCTTCGGGGGGCGACGCAGTGCCGCCGAGGGCGCTTCTCCTGAATAGCGACCGGTAGGCGACCGCAAAGCGGCCCAATTCCCAGAATCCATAATCGATAGCGATCTCGGTGACGGTCGTCTTCTCCGCATCCGCACTCCGCAAAGCCCGACGCACCAGGTGCATCCGTCTCAGCCATAGATATGGCCGCCGACCCACGGCAGCTTGAATTGCCGCTCACTGGCGGGGGCAAGCGCGGTGACGCCCGCCGCCGCCGTCGCTATCCTGGTAGGTGCCAACCAACCCAGGAGCGAAGCTATGCGCGCTGTGCTTTTCCATGCTGTCGAATCCGCTCGCTCGCACGACGGGCGGAATTTCGGACGTCTCGCAAAATCAAGCGTAAAAGAGACAGCACATTGTCATAGGCTAGTGGATGGCTTCTAACGCTTGTGTCCCGCGGTTGACGGCGGCGAGGATGGCGTCGGCGGATTTGGTCCAGATAAACGGCTTGGGCTTGCCGTTGGCCTCGGCGATGAAGCGGTTGATCGCGGCCTGCAACTCGACGATTGAGGTGAAGACGCCGCGCTTGAGGCGTTGCCGGGAACCAACCTTCGACCGCGTTGGCCCAAGAACACGAAGTCGGGGTGAAGTGGAAGGTGAAGCGCTGATGCCGCTGCAGCCAAGCCTTCACCTTGGGGTGCTTGTGGGTGGCATAATTGTCGAGGACCACATGGACCGCCTTATCGGCCGTGACCTCGCGTTCGACCGTATTGAGAAAGCGGATGAATTCCTGATGCCGGTGGCGCTGCATGCAGCGCCCGATGACCTTGCCTTGGAGGGTATCGAGGGCGGCGAACAGGGTGGTGGTGCCATGGCGCTTGTAATCGTGGGTCATGGTGGCGCAGCGGCCCTTCTTCATCGGCAGTCCGGGCTGGGTCCGGTCGAGCGCCTGGATCTGGCTTTTCTCGTCGATGCTGAGCACCACGGCGTGGGCCGGCGGATCGATATAGAGGCCGACAACCGCCTTGAGCTTGTCGGCGAATTGGGGATCGTTGGAGAGCTTGAACGAACGCACCCGATGCGGCTGCAGCCCGTGCCTAGTCCAGATGCGGCGCACCGAGGACGGGCTGATCGCCACCGTCTTGGCCATCGCCACCGCCGTCCAATGGGTCGCTTCCTGCGGCGGGGCTTGGTTGGTCAGCGCAACGACACGATCGACGGTGGCGGCCGGCAGCGGCGGCAGGCGCGAGGGCCGGGTCTTGTCACGGGTCAGCCCCTCGACCCCCTCACGCATAAAGCGCTCCTGCCAGCGCCAAACCACGGTCTTGCCCTTGCCAACCGCGCGCATGACGGCAGTGGTGCCCTCACCGTCGGCCGTCAGGATGATGATCCGCGCGCGCCAGACGTGCTTCTGTGGGCTGTTGCGATCCCGGATGATCGACTGCAAGCGCGCCCGATCCGCCGGCGTGACCTCGGTGGTTATTCCCTTGCGCATCCCTCATCGTCGCACAGCCGGCGCTCCCGGAGAACTTTATTCGGACTCTTCCGTCAGGTTATATCCACTAGCGGACAATGTATGGCTAATAACCGAAGAAGATCCTTTGATGTCGGCGGGTCGGCTTCTCGCACTTGCCCAGACGCACGCGATATCTGCCAGGACTTTAGAATTTGATCTTGCGCAGCAATGGAAAGATCATCTTCCTGCCCAGGGATAAAATCTACCACCGGAACGAAGCCGCGGGTCCCGCTATCGTTTGGCGTGAAGTCCGTGCGGTTTCGCACCAAATATGGTTGACATCGCCGAAACGAAAGCCCCGAATCACTTCCCCCGGCCATGGCCGATTCTCGTACGAACGGGGGTGTGGGCGAGACAGAGAAGTGGTTCCGGCGCCGGCAAGCGGCGGCCCACGAATTGTTGGACAGCGGAATAACTCAAAGGCTGACCGGTCCAGAAAAAGCGTGAAAGTTGGGTGCAAACGGGAATCGGCACAGCCCGGCATTCAAGGAGCGATGTCGATACGGCGCGTTCGGGAGAGAAAACCTTGCCTGGGGTGCCGGCGGGCGCTGGTGCTATCACCTCAACGATAATGCGACCACGGCAAATCAGGCGCATCTTCTTCGCAGAGTTCTTTCGGCTTGTTCGCGTAGTCTGGCCGATCCTCTCCGGCGTTCTTTGTGCAATGGTCGGACCTGGACTTCTGATCGGGCATATAGAGAGGTGGCGCATAGATGAGGCTCTTTATTTTACCTTTGTGACCGGTCTCACCATCGGTTACGGCGATCTGGCGCCCCGACATGTTGTGTCGCGATTGCTCGCGGTGATGATTGGCTTTGCCGGTATCGTACTGACCGGCCTCATCGCGGCGATTAGCGTGGAGGCGCTCCGAAAGGCATCCCGCGATGCTAAAGAGAAACGAGGCCGTCGTACGGGAGGCGGCATGACTTGTTGAGCGCCGAGCTGCCTTCATCCTGGCGTCAGTCTTTCAGGAGGGGAAGGGGGGAAGAAATGATGGACCCGAATGTGCTGAAGTCTGATCACGCGTCTTCGCGCTCGACGATAATTGATCTTGCGCTTCAAATCGGACTGAAGGCTTATCCCTCTGCATCCGGGAGCCCTATTTGTGGTGGCGTGAGGGCCTCGACAGTGTTAGAACATAAAGCGAACAATGTCCGGTTCGCGAGGCCATCATGCCCGATTTTCCGCGCTCCCTGATCGAGTTCCAGAGCTGCTTTCCGGATGAGGCGGCCTGCGTCGCCTACCTCTTCACGGCACGCTGGCGGCACGGCTTTGTCTGCCCCGCTTGCGGCGGAAGCAAAGCTTGGCAGCTACAAACCAAGGCCTGGACCTGGGAATGCGCCGGCTGTGGCAAACAGACTTCGGTGACCGCCGGCACGATCATGCACCATTCCAAGCTGCCGCTGACCACCTGGTTCTGGGCGGCCTATCTGATGGCGACCCATTCCAACGGCATCTCGGCACTGCAACTGCAACGCCAGCTCGCTCTGGGCTCGTACAAATCGGCCTGGCTGATGGCCGCCAAGCTGCGCCGCAGCATGGTGGCGCCGGGCCGCAGCGCGCTCGCCGGCTGGGTCGAAGTCGACGAGACCGAGATCGTCTGCCGCAGCAAGAATGATCCGCTCACCGGTGGCGGCGGTCGTAGTCATCAGGGCAAGATCCTGGTCGTCGGGGCGGTCGAGATCGAGGATGGCAGAGCCCCCGGCCGTATCCGCCTCAGCCAGGTGCCCGATTACTCGGCTCACAGTCTGCACTCTTTTCTCAAAGCCAATCTCGCGCCCGGCGCCACCGCTAAGACCGACGGATGGTCGGGATATCCCGGCGCCCCCGGTGTCAATCACGATCCCCACGTCGTCGGCAAAATGGCCGCCCATATCATCCTGCCCTGGGCGCACCGCGTCTTCTCCAATCTCAAGATCTGGGCCTTGGGCGTCTATCACGGCCTGCGCCGCAAGCACCTCCAGATCTATCTCGACGAGTTCGTCTTCCGCTTCAATCGCCGCCATACCCGGCATGCCGCATTCCGTTCCTTGCTCGGCATCGCCGCAGCCCACCCGCCCCTGCCTTACAACATGTTGATCTCACCGGAAGCAAAGGCATAAGCCTTTCGGACTGATCGGCTTATTGGTCTACGCTTGCAGCCGGTTCATATCGCCTTTTATCGACCTCCTGCTGTGGTCTACAATCCTGGCGGTTATGCTGTATCCGCTCCATCTCCACCTCGCCGCCCGGCTCGGTAATCGCTGGTCGGCGCTGCTGATCGGGCTGGTCGGCGTCACGGTGATGTTGGTGGCGATGGTCACAATGGTGACGTCGCTCGTGTCTTCTCTTTATTCGCTAGTCACGGGCTTGCAAAATCACAGCCTCACCGTCCTACCACCTCCATCATGGCTTCCCGGGTTCCCGCTGGTGGGTCGGAAACTGGCGGAGGCCTGGGTGCTCGCCGCCACCAACCTGCCGGCGGCGTTTGCCAAATACCGCGAGGTGTTGAGCGAACCAGCGGGACGGCTCGTGTCGTCTGCCGGTGGCTTGGCCGCCGGCCAGCTATCGTTCGTTCTCTCCTTCGCGATTGCCGCGGTCCTTGTCGCCTACGGCAGGGGCGCCGCCGATTTCGCTCGGCGTCTGCTGGGACTTTTTACCGGCAGCGAGGCTCAGGGGGCCCATCTGGTGACGCTGACGGCCGCTACGATCCGTGGCGTAGCGGTAGGCGTTGTCGGCGTAGCGGTGATCCAGTCGTTTCTCCTCGCCGTCGGATTCTTTGCCATTGGTCTTCCGGCCGCCGGCCTTTGGACGGTCGTTGTGCTTTTGCTATGTATCGTACAGGTGCCCGCGGTACTGGTGACACTGCCGATCATAGTCTATGTCTTTGTGACGAAAGCAACGCAGCCGGCTATCATCTTCCTGGTCTGGACCCTCGTCGCCGGGCTCAGCGACAATGTGCTAAAACCGTTGTTGCTCGGCCGCGGACTGGAAGTGCCGATGCCGGTCATTCTGATTGGCGTCATCGGCGGCATGATAGCCGACGGCCTACTTGGCCTGTTTGTGGGGCCTGTGGTCCTGGCCGTCGGCTATGTGCTGCTGATTGAATGGATGCAACAGCGGCGCGCCCAGAGCGGGCTACCGACCACCGATCGGACGCCGTAGAATGCAACCCTTGCTGGTGGCAGGTCTCGGTCGCCGGGAAGCTGGCATCGTTGTCAGGCCTGCCAAACAGGTGTTGCCCCGATGAGAACGGGGTCAGAAACCACCAACAAAATTGCGGTGGAGGAGCGCATCCCCGCGAAGCCCGCTGCCGCGGACACCGCTTCTGCGAACCCGCTGCGCAGGGCGGCGCTCATTGTCGTCGCCGTGACCATTCTGCTGTTTGCCTTGTCAATCGTCATGGAGCGGTTCACGCCTTTGTCGTCGCAAGCGGTCGTACAAGCATATGTTATCCGCATGGCTCCCGAAGTAGCGGGCCGTGTTGTCAGCGTTGACGTCGCCGACAATACGCGCGTCGACCCAGGGCAGGTCCTGTTCCGCATCGACCCGCGTCCCTTCGAACTTGCCGTGGCTGAGGCGCAGGCCCAGGTCGAGCAGATCGGGCAGACCTTGGGAGCCTCTACGGCGGCCGTGGAATCGGCACAGGCGCGCGTCGTTAAGGAGGCCGCCGAACTCGAGAACGTTCACGCCCAGACCGAGCGGGTTTTCGAACTCGTCAGACGGGGCGTCTACCCTGTCGCCAAGGCCGATACAGCCCGCGCCACACAGGATTCCGCACGGGCGGTGCTGACGGCCAGCCAGGCCGACCTCGCCAAGGCGCGCGAAGAGCTTGGCCCTAAGGGCGCCGACAATCCCCAGCTCAAGGAGGCGCTTGCGACGTTGGGGCGGGCGCGGCTCAATCTGCTTTATACGACGGTCAAGGCCCCTGCCGCGGCGTGGTCTCCAATCTCCAACTTGCGACCGGTCAGTTCATCGGGGCAGGGCAGGCGGCCCTTACCTTCATCGACACGGGCACGGTCTGGGTTTCGGCCGATTTCAAGGAGAATAGCCTTGAATACATGTCTCCGTCCGATCGGGCCGAATTGGTATTCGAACTCGTTGCCGGGCTCGGTCTTCAAAGCTCGCGTCGAGAGCCTGGGCTGGGGCGTCTCGCAGAACAGCGTCGACCCCAATACCGGCCTGCCAACGATCAAAAACGCCACCGGCTGGGTGCGCGACCCGCAGCGCTTCCCGGTGCGTTTGATCGTCGAGGAGCCGCCGCCGCGGGGCAGCGTGCGGTTCGGTTCGCAGGTGAATGTCGTGGTCTACACCGGCAACAATCCGGTCACGGACGCCCTGGGTCGGGTCTTCATTCGCGTCATCTCGATCCTGACCTATGCCAGCTGATGCCGCCGCCGCGGCGGCCCTGTCACGCCAGTGCCGCATCGGGCTGCGGGTCGCGCTCGCGGTCGCTGCCGGCTTCACCTGGAACCTCGCGACGGGCGCGGTCGTCCCCTTCTTTGGGCCGCTCCTCGCGGTGCAATTCCTGATTCTCGGCGCCGGGCCCTTGCCGCTGTCGAAGGCCGTCGCGTTCGTCGGGCTCGTGCTGGTCGTCGGACAGGCCTTCATTGTTCTTAACGGCATCTTTGGCGACCAGCCGATCCAGCTGCTGGCACTGCTCGGTCTATTCTTCTTCGTGTCCTTCTTCGTACAGGCGCGGGGACAGGGTGGCCCAGTAATCTTCCTTTGCTTGGTGATCGCGATCACGGTTACCTTGCTCGATCGCGTGCACGACACGCTAGACACAAGTATAATTGCAATATTGCTTCAAGCTTATTTGAGCGCAGTGGTCTTGTCGTGGCTCGCCCATGCGATTTTGCCAGGCCACAATGCGGCGGACGAGGCGCAGCAGGCGACCCCGGTCACCGACAGACCTGCCATGCGGGCTCTCGCCGATGCGGCTATCCTGCTCGGCGCCATGACGCTGTGCCTGACCAACAACGCCCTCTCGTTGGCGCTCGTCCTGCCGATCACCGTCGCTTCCGTGCTGCTTCAGTTTGACTTCGCAACCAGTGTCCGCTCCGCCCTTAGCCTTGTCGCCGTCAATCTGCTGAGCGGTGTGCTTGCCTCCCTGGCCTTTGCGTTCGTCGAGTTGCGCCCGTCGCTGCCCTTCCTGTTCCTGACCGTCTTTCTCGTCGGGCTGGTCCTGGGTGGGCGAGCGGCGGCCGGTAGTGCGAAGATGTATGCTGGAGCGCTCACGACATTTCTGATTCTATTCGGGTCGGGCATAGCGCCGCTGCCGACGACGACGCCAGAGTCGTTCGCGAACTCGGATCGGCTACGTCCTGTTGGCGGTCGGGTACACTCTGTGCATGATGGCGCTGCTCTGGCCGCGGGAACGATCTGTGTCGACACAACTTTAACTGCGGTCTCCAAGGCGCGCTGCGACGTGGCGAACGCGCTCGCCAGCAATCCCCGCTTCCCTGGCGGCGGCCGCGCGCACCAACCCCGGCTCCGAATTGATGATCGAGGTGTTCCGGCTTGCGGGACCAAGTGTGATCCTGCTCGACGAACTGATGATGTTCGCCCGCCGACCGGACGATGCGCGATTAAGCGCAGGTCTGTCGGTACTGCTGATCGCCGCCTACGGATTGGGTCTGCGATCCTCGCTCAGGACGCATCATGGCATCTTCGGCAGCGCCGCGCGCGCGGAGGCCGGCGAAACACCGTGGCCGACGGGGTTTGGCCCTGGCGCGACGCTGGCCGGCGTCACGGTGCTGGTGGCACTGGTGAGCGAGGTGTTTGTCGAGTCCGTCCCCTCGGCGGCACTGCGTCAACTCCCGGAAGACTCAAAATCGACGGAAATCATCGAGCCGGTGTGAAAATTCGTGAAATCCGCATAGGCACTGCGATCCGGCAATCTATCCTCATTCTCTGGCAGAATGCTCGGCCTGGCTCTTCGGTTTTACAGAGGGATGAATGCCGGGAAGCGGCACGCGGACGTTCCTCGAACCCGATCACTACGAGGCGAGCCTGCGTCACGCACAAATCGAAATCGTCATTGCACTGAGCCCCAAGTTCAAAGCCCGCGTGACCTGGGCGGAACTGCATGATTTGCAGGTGTTGCAGTGCGAGGAAGACTTTCCGCGGGTTGCCTATGTTTGTCTAAGGCCGCAGCTCTGTTTTGTGACGTTTCCGGGACATTCCGGGTCACTGCCGGTATGGGGCGGGACGGAATTGCGGCCGGGCGAGATCGTGCTCCACGGGCGCGGCGAGCGGCTGCACCAGGTGACGACCGGGTCCTTCGTGTGGAACATCATAGCAACGGACCCGGCGCAGCTCGAACATTATGGTCGGGCTCTTTCCGGAAAGCCTTTCACTTTGCCACCGGAGGGAAAAATCCTGCGTCCCTCTCCGCGCGATGCAGCACGCCTGCGGCGCCTGCATGCGCAAGTCTGTCGCCTCGCTGAGACAAAACCGAGACTACTGGCGCATACGGAGGTCGCGCGCGCTCTCGAACAAAGTTTGATCCAGACGCTGGTCGCCTGCCTGACCGGCGCCAGCATGCGGACCAGCGCGATCAAACGCCGTCACGCCGGCATCATGATTATCTTCGAGGAGGTGTTGGCGGAACATCTCAGCGAGCCTCTGCGCACGACCGAGTTGTCCGAGCTGATTGGGGTGACCGCGCCGACTTTGCGTTCGTGTTGCGCCCAATTCCTTGGCATGAGCCCCGCCCGCTATGTGCTGTTGCGCCGGTTGAGCCGGGCGCGGGTCGCATTGCGTGACGCCGATCCCGACGGGGCAAATCTCTTGGAGCTTGTCCGCGGCTTCGGTTTTACGGCGCTCGGACGTTTCGAGGCGGCCTATCTTGCGGCTTTCAGCGAAGCTCCGCTGACCACCCTGCTACGTGCTCCAGGGGCGCGGTTCATCAATCCCTAAAATCCGTTATTTCTGCATAGCCGCCGGCGAACCCGCTGTTTAAACTTTGATAGGGCAAGCGTTTGCGTCTCGCAAAACGCCAGCGAGCAGCGTGGGTTATGAAGCCACAAGGGAGCTATGACCGAAACTGGGTGATGGCGCTGAGAGAAAGGCGGCGTATCGAGGCGGGTGGAAGCCTGCCTGAATCTCCCGAAGGAGCGATACGCCATGAAGAGGAATAGCACCGTTGTTCGCCTGCGACAGCCCGAGGCGATTGACGATCCGCTGACGGCGGTTCTGCGGCGCGGCGCGCGTCGGCTGCTTGCCCAAGCCATCGAAGCCGAAGCCGAGGCATTCCTGGCCCTGATGAAGGGCGTGCACCTGCCGGACGGGCGCGACCGGGTGGTGCGGCACGGCCATGCTCCGGAGCGGGTGGTTGAGACCGGGATCGGTCCGGTGGCGGTGCAGCGGGTCAAGCTGCGCGACCGCGGCGCCGGCAAAGGGGGTGAGCGCATTCGCTTCACCTCGACCATTCTGCCGCGCTGGTCGCGTCGGACCCGGAGCCTGGATGCGGTGTTGCCAATCCTCTACCTGCGCGGGGTCTCGATGGGCGATTTCCAGGAGGCGCTGGCAGCGCTGCTCGGCCGCGACGCTCCGAACCTGTCGCCGTCGGTGATCGCGCGGCTGCGAGGCGATTGGCAGGCGGACTATGTGCGCTGGCAACGGCGCGATCTGTCGACCCGGCACTATGTCTATATCTGGGCCGACGGCATCTACCTGCAGGCGCGCATGGAGCCCCAGGCCGAGTGCATGCTGGTGCTGATCGGCGCGACACCCGAAGGCAAGAAGGAACTCCTCGGTTTCCAGGTCGGCGTGCGGGAGAGCACGCAAAGCTGGCGCGAGCTGCTGGTCGACCTCAAGGCGCGCGGCCTCGCCATCGCCGCTGAGCTGGCGACCGGCGATGGGGCACTCGGCTTTTGGAAGGCGCTCGAGGAGGTGTCGCCGACCACCCGGCACCAGCGCTGTACCGTGCACAAGACCGCCAACGTCCTCGACAAGATGCCCAAATCCGTGCAGCCGGCAGCCAAGGCCGACCTGCGCGAGATCTGGGCGGCGCCGGACCGCGCGACAGCGGAGGTTGCAGTCGCAACGTTTGCCGCAAAATACCGGACCAAATACGCAAAGGCAGTCACCTGCCTTATCAAAGACCGCGACGTGCTGCTAACCTTCTATGACTTTCCCGCCGAGCACTGGGACCATCTGCGAACCTCCAATCCAATCGAGAGCGTCTTCGCAACGGTGCGGCATCGCACGGTGCGCACCAAGGGCGCGCTGTCGCAGGACACCGCCCGGCTGATGGTCTTCAAGCTGGTCATGGCAGCGGCCAAAACCTGGCGCCGGCTGAAAGGCGAGAACCAGTTGCCCAAAGTCGTCCAGGGCGTCACATTCCGAAACGGCGTCGAGGTCATCAATACGCCAGCACAGAACGCCGCCTGATCACCACGTCACCCAAATTCCGGCATAGCTCGCCACAAGGAGGAAAGATACATGAAGGGGGTAAACGCAATCCTGACCGCGGCCGGCTTGGTCTTAGCTCTTTCCCTACCCGGCTGGGCGCAGGAGGTCAAGCAGCTCACACACACCGTCACTCTTGCGGGCACCGTGGAGACCATCGATCACGACAAGTACGTCATGAACATCAAGACGGCCGACGGCCAGTTCCAAACGATCGACGTGCCCCCAACGGTGAAGCGGTTCGATGAGGTCAAGGTCGGGGACAAGGTGTCGGTGACGTATAACAACACCGTGTTAGTGAAATTGAAGCCGCCGGGCGAGGCTCCGGTCGATACGGGGAGCAAGACCTCCACGATGGGACAGGAGGCGCGACCTGGGGGCACCACAGCCGTGGAGAGAACAATGACCGCGACGGTCGCCGCCATCGACAAAGACGCACCGTCGATCACCTTCGTTGGTCCGAACGGATGGAAATACAGCCGACGTGTCGCCGATCCGGATGTGCTCGATAAGCTCAAGGTCGGCGACCAGGTCGACATCACCTGGAACACCAGCGTCACGGTTGCGGTGGAGTAACGCTATCGTCAAGGCCGTGCGCGCGACGTGATGACCTAGATCCGGGAGCGGGATGGTCGGCCACAATTCCGTGGAGGTTGGGAACCCGCTCCCGTTGTCAGTCCGGTTCAGGTCGGCGTTGTAAGCAAATGCGAAGATAAAATACCGGGTCCATCAAAGGGTAGGAGTTTAAACATGACTTCAGAAGTTGAATCGAGAATGGTCTCATGTCGAAGGATGGTTTTGCTTCTGGCGTTGGCGGCTGCGTTGGGCTTTGCCGTTTCACTCACAGACGCTGAGGCCCAGACCACCGGCACCACCAGCGCCACCAGCGCCCCCAGCGCCCCCAGCGCCACCGGCACCGCCGGCATGCAGCGGCGTCAAGAGCGGCGCGCTGGACGCGTCGAACGGCGTTACGAGCGGCGCGGCGGAACGCCCGCATCAAAGCAGCCAGCACAAACCCCGACTGCACAGACACCGCCTGCACACTGATACGGAGTGGAGGACACAGACATGCGAACACAGATTGCAACAGTACTATCGATCGTCGGATTTTTCGGTTTGCTTGCTAGCGCGGATGCGCAAACGCAATCGGCTTCAACCGGAACGGCATTTGATGGGACATATCACTTTGTCACCGGGGCAAGTGTCAACCCGACCTATACATCGAGCAAAGGGGATACGGCCCCTTGCCCGTACCGGACACCGGGTCCGCTCACGATCGCGAGCGGGCAAGCGCGATACAACACCGAGACAGGCTATGAGCTTGTCGGAACGGTCAACCCGCAGGGCCAGTTGGCGATGCGCATGGCCCCGGTCGCGAACGGCGGCTCCCGGCCACTCGAAATGGACGCCGCCGGCGGCATCGACGCGAACGGCGCGGTACACTTACGCCAGCGTGCTAGCGCTTGTAGTTACAATTTCGTTTGGCAAAAGCAATAAAGAACGCGAAGCCTGACTGGCAGAGCCCGTAGCACTTCCAAGATCATAATCGAGGAACGGGCTGTTGCGCACTCCCTCTCCGCCCTGGAGGGCGGAGAGTATCGATTGGCATAATTCGAACCGAAGACCGATGATGCCGGCGGATGCCGCGCGTCATTTAGAGGGGTCCGGAAGGAAAGGCAAACAGATGCGACCGTATCAACGTTGGGCCACTTTGTTGGCGCTGGCTTGCCTGACATCAGTCGGCCCGGCGTTGTCCCAGAACCCGTCGACCGCCCCTGCCGCACCCGCCCAGGGCGTGCCGACGCCGCCAGCTGATAATGCAACCTTTCTGGATGGGTTGCGTCGGGTTGGCGTCATGGCGGGCCAAGTGGTCGAGTGCTCGGCTGACACGGACAAGCAGGCTCAGATCTCGCGAGCCATGGAATTGGCCAATTTGATCGCGGTCCATTTCGGACTTAAGGCCGCCTTCACCTTTACGGGTGCGCTCGGCTACGGCTCCGGGCGTCCGTTCGACAAGGCCACCTGCAGCCAAGCGATCGAAGGCTGGAAACAGATCCAAGCCAAATACCTCAACAAGTGAGGTCTTCGGTCATGAAAAAGCTATTGATCTATGTCGTGCCCATCGTGTTGGTGGCTGCAAACGCATCAGCTGCCCCGTCATCCGGATGGGGCGGGATGGGGGCTGTCGATCATGCTGCCGGGATCGGCGTCGGAACGGGCGCGCCTTTGGTGCTGGTGCAGCGTGGTGGCGGGGGCCGCGGTGGTGGTGGCGGCCGGGGCGGCGGTGTCAACCGGGGCGGCGGCAATGTCAACCGGGGCAATTTCAACAGCGGCAACTTTCAACGCGACGTATCGGGCAACCGCAACGTCGCGGCCAACCGCAATGTTGCGGCAAATCGCAACGTGAGCGGGAACGTCAATGTCAACCGCAACGTCGCGGTCAGCGGCGGCGGCTATTACGGGAGCGGGCCCAACTGGGGCGGTGTCGCCGCCGGCGTCGCGGTCGGTGCTGGCGTGGCGGCGTTGGCGACCAGTGCCGCCACCGCATCCTCCACCGCTTATCCGACGCCGCCGCCCTATCAGTATTACCCATCCGGCTACTGATCGCCGCACCCCGCCTTCGCGCGGCATATCCCATGCTACACTCATCCTTGAGCCAGCCCAGACCGAGTGATTTGCCTATCGAGTGATTTGCCTATGATGTGTGGAACAAGTCTTGCCGCGGGGCGCTCGACTCGCTTGCTGATTCTTTCTTTGGGGACGGCTGCTACTCTCATTTTGCTATCGGTTTTGGCGGCCTGCCACAAAGAAGAGAAGGCTGCGGCGCAATCCATCCGGCCGGTGCGCACGGTCACCGTTGAACTCCGCAAATCGGGGGACACCCTGGCGCTGACCGGCGAGATTCAGCCGCGATACCAAGCCGATATCGGTTTTCGGGTTAGTGGCAAAATTCTCGAACGGCCGGTCGATGTCGGGACCGAGATGAAAAAGGGCGATCTGATTGCCCGGCTCGACCCGCAGCAATATCGGCAAGACTTCGAAGTCGCGAAATCCGAGGTCGCCGCAGCGGAAGCCGAGGTGACCCGCAGCCAGGCGCAGGAAGCACGGCAGCGCGAATTGTTGAAGAATGGCTACACGACACGGGTCAAGTACGATCAGGCGCTGAAAACCTTCAAGACCGCCGTGGCACAACTCGACGCGACGCGCGCCAAGCAGGTTCAGGCCAGCGAAAATCTCGGCTACACCGAACTCAAGGCCGACAATGACGGCGTCATCACCGCGGTCGGTGCCGACGCGGGCCAGGTGGTGAGCGCCGGACAGATGGTCGTCCGCCTGGCACGGCCGGGGGAGCGCGAGGCGGTATTCAACATCGCCGAAGGAGCCTTCAAAAGCCCGCCGAAGAACCCGACCGTGATGGTACACCTGGTCAGCAACCCCGAGGTGAAAGCCGCCGGCACGGTTCGCTATGTCTCGCCGCAGGCCGATCCGGCAACCCGTACTTACACGGTGCGTGTCTCGCTCCCCGATGCGCCGCCGCAGATGCGGCTCGGCGCCAACGTCGTCGGCACCGTAGCCCTAGATCAAGCCCGAACCGTGACGATCCCGGGAAGCGCCTTATTCCAAAAAGACGGAAAGGCGGCTGTCTGGCTCGTCGAAAACGACCACACGGTGCAGCTGAAGCCGATCGCGGTGGACCGCTACCAGGGCGACTCGGTCGTTGTCGGCAGCGGGCTCGCCGAAGGTGATCTCGTGGTCACCGCCGGGGTGCAGAAATTACTCCCCGGTGAGAAGGTCAGCCTGCTCGAGGGGAACGCCGCCCAATGAAGAGCTTCAATCTCTCCGAATGGGCGATCAAACACCGCTCCTTTGTTTGGTTTTTTATGCTGTTGTTCGTCGTCGCCGGTGTCCTTTCATACGCCGAACTCGGGCGCGAGGAAGACCCGTCGTTCTCGATCAAAACGATGATCGTGCAGACCTATTGGCCGGGTGCCACGATCGACGATACGATGCTGCAGATCACCGACCGGATCGAAAAGAAGTTGCAGGAAACGCCATCGCTTTACTATTTAAAAAGTGAAACCAAGCCTGGCATCTCGACAGTTTATGTCAACGTTCTTGACAGCACTCCTAAGAACGCAATCCCCGATATCTGGTACCAGGTTCGCAAGAAGGTCGCGGACATAAAGGGGACGTTGCCGCAGGGCGTTCTCGGGCCGTACTTCAATGACGAATTCGGCGACGTCTTCGGCATCATTTATGCGTTTACGGCCGATGGCTTCAGCCAGCGCGAGCTGCGTGACTATGTCGAAAAAATTCGCACGCAGGTGCTGACCATCAAGAATGCGGCGAAGGCGCAGCTGATCGGAGCCCAGGACCAAAAGTACTATCTCGAATTCGATACCCGCCAGCTCGCCGGCCTCGGCGTCAGCCGCGACCAAGTAATCTCGACCTTGCAGGAGCAAAACGCGGTCACACCATCCGGCGTCGTCCAGACGGAACTCGAGAAATATGCGATCCGCGTCTCCGGCGCATTCAATTCGATCGACGATCTGAAGCGCATCAATCTGTATGCGAACGGCAAATTCTTCCGGCTCGCCGATGTGGCGACAATCAGAAAAGGCTATGCGGACCCACCGCAGCCGATGTTCCGGTTTAACGGCGAACCAGCGATTGGCCTCGCGATCTCGATGGCGCAAGGCGGCAACAACCTCGTCTTTGGCGAGGCCGTGGCGCACAAGATGACGGAGATTGCCTCGAAGCTGCCGGTCGGCATCGAGCCGCATCTGGTCGCCGATCAATCCGTCGTTGTCGAGGAAGCTGTTGGCGGCTTCACCAAGGCCTTATGGGAAGCGATCGCGATCGTGCTCGGGGTGAGTTTCCTGAGCCTTGGCTTACGCGCGGGGGTGGTCGTCGCCTGCTCGATCCCACTCGTGCTCGGAATGGTCTTTGTCTACATGGAGTATTCCGGCATCAGCTTGCAGCGCATCTCGTTGGGCGCTCTGATCATCTCGTTGGGCCTGCTGGTCGACGACGCGATGATCACGATCGAGATGATGGTGAGCCAACTGGAATTGGGTGTCGACCGCGAGCACTCGGCGACGCATGCCTGGACGACCACGGCATTTCCGATGTTGACCGGAACCCTGGTCACGGTCGCCGGCTTTGTGCCGATCGGCTTCGCGAAAAGCGGAGCCGGGGAATATTGTTATTCACTGTTCGCGGTTATCGCGGTTGCCCTGTTGGCCTCGTGGATTGTTGCCGTGCTGTTTGCACCGGTTATCGGCGTGACGATACTGCCAAAGACCATGAAGTCCCACGGCGATGGCCATGCCGAACCCGGCCGCTTTATGCGCCTGTTCCGCGCCGCTCTGATCTTCTGCATGCGCGCCCGCTGGCTCATCATTGCCGTGACTGTGGGGCTCTTCGCTGCCTCTCTTTACGGCTACGGCTTCATCCAGCAACAGTTCTTCCCGGCCTCGGACCGGCCAGAGCTGATTGTCGATCTGAACCTACCGCAAGACGCTTCGATTTACGCCACCGAACACCAGGTCGAGCGGTTCGAGGGATTGCTGAAAGGCGACCCCAACATCGATCATTACAGTTTTTATGTCGGACAGGGTGCGGTCCGCTTTTATCTGCCGCTGAACGTTCAACTGGCTAACGACTACTTCGCCGAGGCGGTTGTCGTCACCAAGGGGATCAAGGAGCGCGAGGTCGTCCGCGCCCGCCTGCAAAAGGCCCTCAACAACCAGTTCGCCAACCTCAACAGTAGGATCTCGGCGCTCGAACTGGGACCACCGGTCGGATGGCCCCTACAATATCGCGTCAGCGGGGCGACCCCCCAAGGAGTGCGCGACGCGGCGTTTCTGGTCGCGCAAACGATCGGCCAAAACCCGAATACTCGGCTCATCAATTTCGACTGGAACGAGCCGATGAAGAGCCTCCGCATCCAGGTCGATCAGGACCGGGTGCGTCAGCTCGGGGTCAGTTCCAAATCGCTTGCCGAAGCCTTGAATGCCGTTACCAGCGGAATGGTCGTCACCGAGGTCCGCGACTTGATCTATCTGACCGATCTTACGGCTCGGGCGACCGCGGAGCAACGCGCCTCGCTCCAGACCTTGAAAAATCTGCAAGTCGCGCTGGACAACGGCAAGACCATCCCGCTGAGCCAAGTCGCCAGCATTCAATACGGGTTGGAGCAGCCGGTGATCTGGCGCCGCAATCTGCTGCCGACCATCACGGTTCAGGCCGACGTCGTGCCGGGCATACAAGCAAAAACCGTCAACAATCAGTTGGCGTCGGCGATCGCTGAAGTGGCACAGAAACTGCCGGCGGATTACACGATCGAGGCGGGCGGGACCATCGAGGAGAGCGCCAAGGGGCTCAACTCGATCGTTGCTGTGTTTCCGCTGATGATCATATTGATGCTGATCATTCTGATGGTCCAGCTGCAAAGCTTTCAGAAGATGATCCTCGTGATCAGCGTCGCTCCTTTGGGCCTGATCGGCGTCGTCGCGGCTCTGTTGCCGACCGGCACGCCAATGGGGTTTGTCGCGATCCTCGGAATTATCGCGTTGAGCGGGATGATCATTCGCAATTCGGTGATCCTGATCGATCAAATCGACATGGATCTCGCCAGGGGACTGCACCCTTGGGATGCGGTGATCGACGCGACGACAAACCGCTTCCGGCCGATCGTATTGACCGCAGCCGCAGCCTCGCTCGGCATGATCCCGATCGCGTCCGAGGTATTCTGGGGGCCGATGGCTTACGCCATTATCGGGGAACTCATTGTCGCGACGCTGCTGACCCTGCTATTCCTGCCCGCTCTCTACGTCGCCTGGTTTCGGATCAAAGAGCCGGCAAAGGAGCGGTCGGTGAGTGTCACAGAGCCGGCGCGGGCAGCCGCCCTGACCTGATCTTCGCGTGCGTTCGCGCGTTCTGGAGACATGGGAGGAGATTCAGACGCCACGATCCACTGCGTCCGCCGCGCCGGTTTGATAAGCACAACCACTTGCTGACGCAGTGCGACGCGCGGCTCGACGACACGGCATCCATAGGAGGCTGGCAAACGCGCTGTCCGACAACGAGCTGAGGTTAATCGATGCGTATTGGCGGGCTGCCAACTACCTGTCGGTCGACAATCGCTTTGAGGCTGGCCATCTGACCCTCGCTCAGCTTGGGCAGGCGCCCCGGCTTTGGCCGGTCGCACAGCCCGGCGATCCCTTCAGCGTTGTAGCGGTGCACCCAGTCGCGCAAGGTCTGCCGATCCATCCCCGCCAGCCGCGCGGCACTCGCCCGGTCCATCCCCTCGAGCGCGTTGGCGATCGCGATCAGCCGGGCGCTGACCCGGCCGTCGCGCTCCCGCCGGGCCCGCCGGCGCAATTCCCCCGAACGGATGTCGTCCCGGATCACAAGAGCAGACATTGCGGTTCTCCCATCCCCCAACCACAACATCTGCTAATCGTCGGCCTCTCCCGATGCAATTCCTTTGGCGAGTCAGCATCAATTCAGGTGGGTATCAGACCCCTGCTTGAGCGGCCGGAACAGTGGCCCGTCGATGTCGGCGCCATGCCCGGCGGTGTCGAGATAGGCGCGAAGCCGCGCCGTGGTCTGCGGGTTGATCGCCAGCGCATCGCGCCGGGCCGCCCTTGCGCGACACCCGCAATGAATCATAGCCGCGGTTCTGATGCAGATCGCCGACTTCGCGGTTGCACACATATACTGCAAATCCAGTCGGGATTGCAAAAGGTTTCCGCAATCGGCTTAGCGTAGGTTTTTCGGAAGATTCTGTGATGACCCCAAATACGCCGGCGCGCTCGATGCGCGCCACGTTCATCACCACGGCGCTGGAAAACGGCGCTCAGCTCGAACACGTGCAGAAAGCCGCCGGTCACCGCGACCCGAGCACGACAAAGCTATACGACCGTCGCGGGTACAACCCGGAGAAGACGGCGAGCTTCTTTGCAACCTACTAAACCGGCCAGGTAGCCACGCTGACCCGACGAACACACCGCTTGAGCCGCTGGAGCACAAGATGAGCCCGTTAACATGGAAGCGCGGCTATCGGGTCGCGCTTGGCGGCGTGATGGGATTGGCTGTGCTGCTGGGAATTAATCTCCCACGGATGGCACGCTGCGCAGGCCGCGGATAACGTTCATCCGACATACAAGGTCGGCTTGACGGTGCGGGAATTTGTGCCGCCCGAACCTTATGACTGGCGCGGCAGCACGCATCATGCGCTGCTGACGATGATCTGGTATCCAGCTGCGGCGGACGCCAAGGAGCAAAGGCAGGAGTTCGGTCCGCCGGCAGGCGCCCCGATGTTCGATGGCGGCAGTACCGCGCAAAATGCAGCGCCGGCACGCGCTCCGGCGAAATTCCCGCTGATTATGTTATCGCACGGCACCGGCGGCACCAGTGTCAACATGGCCTGGCTCGGTACTGCGCTTGCCGCGCAGGGCTACGTTGCGGTCGCGGTCAACCACCCCGGCAACAACGCGATCGACGGGTATACCGTGCAGGGCTTCACGCTCGTCTGGCTTCGGGCGCGCGACATCAGCACGGTCATCGACGCATTGTTTGCCGACAAGATGTTCGCCGGCCGCCTCGACCCGCGGCGCATCGGTGGCGCCGGTCATTTTTAAGGCGGCCTACAACGAATATGGTCGCTCGTACCGCGACCCGCGAATTCGCGCGATATTTGTCATGGCGCCGGCGCTCGGCCCGCTGTTCACACCGCAAACTCTCGCCGCGATCCATATTCCGGTCGCGATCGTCGCCGGTGCCGCCGACGCGCTCGTGCCGGTCGCCAGCAGCGCCCGGTATTTCGCGGCGCACATTCCGCACGCCGAGCTGAAAATCTTTCCGGCGCCGGTCGGGCATTATGTCTTCGTCGGCGATTGCCTTGCTGCGGCACGCAAGGCCTTGCCGCGTATCTGCAATGACGTGCCCGGCGCCGACCGCGCTGTGACCCTCAGCGAGACTATCTCGCTGGCCAAGAAATTCTTTGCCGCGCACCTACAATAGCCGCTGGTTCAGACGCTCCACAAAGCGCGGCAGGAGCGCCGGCAATTCCCCGCGCAGCTTGCCGTCGTGCGCTATGCTCGCCACCCGCGCGGGTTTCGGGCGGCTCTGAGCCATTCCCCATAGAGCCTTTGGAATTTCACCTGGGCCCCGCCGACCATATATTTAACCGCCGCTCAACGAGTCACGCTTGCAACAAAACCAGAGGGAGGAACTATGACCCGCCCCCGTGCCGCCGACGATTTCGCGATGATCCGCGCCCGAATGGAGGAGTTGCGCCAGCACGCGCCGGCGCCGGCGGAACCGCAGGCTCGACCGGAGCCGCCGCGCCCGTATCCCACGCCGACCGCGCCGGCGAGAGGTAACGCAACGTCGCCGGCGGCTGCAACGTCGGTCAGACGGCGAATTCCAGGCTGACGGCTTGAAATGACGAAATGGCGGTTCGCGGTCAAAAAATTCATAAAACAGCAATATGACCGGACATCGATCCCCGGTTTGCTCGTTAGCTTATGTACGCTTGGAGTTGCTATAACCACAGGGCGCGACGCTGGGGCGCAAAGGCTCGCGCGCTCCACAAAAAGACAGCAAGGTCATAGGCGCGCCAGCCCTGACCGCCATCGTCGAAATCGAACAAGGTCGCGGCGCCGTCGGGTCCGAAGCGCGCGTTGAACCCATGGCAGTCGCCGTGACACACGCCCCATGACAGCGCGCCTGCCCGATGGGAGACGAGCCGATGCAGGCGATCGGCGAGATCCGTCAAGTAGCGGCACGCCTCGGGCCGGTTATCGAGCAGAGCCTGGAGCGCCGCCAGAAGGGCGATCATGCAGGTGTTCGAGGTCGAGGATGAAGCGATCGTGGGGGATGGCAATTCCGGCGGATCCGGCATGGATGCGTGCCGACACCATGCCCTGGGCGTGGGCATTCGCAGGCGTTTCTTCGGGCTCGCGACCCTCGATGAAATCGAACAGCAATGCAAACCGAGTTCCCTCGGGCGCGCTTGCCCGCTGGCAATACCGCCCATCGCGACCGCGTTGCGGCGTGACTACTGGAACACCACGGCCGCGCAGGTGAGCGAGCAGCGATGCCTCGCATTCCAGGTCGCTCGCATGGCGCCGGCCGGCGCGGGACAGGCGGAGCCCCGCTCGCCTGCTGTCCGCCTCTATGATGTAGAGGTCGTTAAATCCGCGCTGAAGCAGCTGGCAAGAGGTGACGGGGGCGGCAAGGAACCGGTCGGCGACAAACTGAGCGACCGAATGCACGGCGAGTGTCGCGTAGGCGCAATTCAGATTTGCCATGGGGGACCGTCCAAGGAGCGAGGAATGCCGCCTGATTCCGATCAGGCGGGAAGAACGGCCGATCGGGGTCGCCCGACTCAGGCGTCTTTGCTGCTCAGCTCCGGCAACATCGTCGTTTGCTCCTTGGCGGCGGCCTAATAGCAGACCTGACCGCAAGCCGCCAAGTGATACGGGCAGCGGGCGTGGCGGGTCTGTCGGGAGAGGCAGTGTTGTGTTGCGTAGATGAAGACTGCGCCAACCGAGGCCCGCTCCGCCGTGCTCAACGTGCGGCCGGCTTGCCGCGTTCGGTATCGAGCGCGGCGTACGCTGTCTTGATCAGATCGCTCTTCACGGCCGCGGTCTCGTCCTCGGCGGTGGCGAAAGCGACAACGATCTCGAGCGCGTTTTCGGCCGCGCTGCAATCGAGCAGCACGCGCGGAGCAGGGTCAGCGAGCACGTGGGGGTGGGCCTCGACGATGGCGCGAACCTTTTCGATTGCCGGCTCGAGCTCGGTCCCCTCCGCGGTCCGGAAGCGCACCTCGCCGGCATGGGGAGGCGCCGGATAGATGCTGAAATTCCGCAACGGCTGGCCCCAGACGCCACCATTCGGCACGATGATCTGGACTTTGTCGTCGGTCACCAGCTCGGTCCAGAACAGTGTCAGCTCCTTGACGGTGCCGACGCTGCCGCCGACCTGCACCTTGTGGCCGACCCTGAAGGGCCGGAAGATGAGCAGCATGATGCCCGCCGCCAGGTTGGAGAGCGTGCCCTGCAAGGCGAGCCCGACCGCCAGGCTGGCGGCGCCGATGACGGCGACGAGGCTCGTCGTCTGGATGCCGAATTGCGACAGCACCGCGAGCAGAGTGACGGTCAGGATCAGATAGCGCGTGAGGCTGCCGAAGAAGCTCTTCAGCGTCGGGTCGAAATGCGGCGTCCGGCTGAGCATCCCGACTACGAGCTGGTCGGCTTTGCCCGAGAGCCACAACCCGATCAGCAGAATGACGATCGCGCCGAGCGCGCTCAGCGCGTTGGTGACGATCAGCGGCAGCACCGCTTGCATGTTGACCATCAGTTCCTGGGTTTTCTCTTCCAGCATCCCGACCTCGTCGCTCGTCGTAAGCGTCCGGTCTGAACCGGCCTGCGGGGTGTGGTCGGGGAGAGCGCGCTGAGGGAAGCTGGGTCCTTCTGGACTGTCCAGAAGGAGTCCTTGGGGTGGATGGCGAGGTTGTTGTTGCGCGCCGCCGGCAGTGGACGCCGGAGGAGAAAGTGGCGCTGATGGCTGAAGTGGATGCCGAGGGTGGCCGAGTTTCGGTGGTTGCCCGCCGGCACGGGATCTCGGATAGCCTGCTGTATAACTGGCGATCGGCATGGAAGGCGGCCGCACTGGTGGCGCGGACCGCGGCGCCTACGCCGGTGGGTTTTGTCCAGCTCGGCGTCGTCGCCGAGGCGTCAGGCCCGAATTCGCCGGTGCCAATGGCTGGTGCAGTATGGCCGCGAGGTAGGGGTGTGGCTTTGGCGGAGCGCGTCGGGGTGATCGAGATCGATCTGCCGACTGGGGTCCGAGTGCGCGTGGATGCCAGTGTCAACGAGAAGGCGCTGCGGCGGGTGCTGGCGGCGGTGCGGGGGCCGGGATGATCGGCCTGGCGCCGGGGACGAAGGTGTTTCTCGCTTGTCAGCCGATCGATCTGCGCGCCGGGTTCGACGGCCTGGCGGCCAAGGTTCAGCAGATCATCGGCGCCGACCCGTTCAGCGGCCATGTTTTCATCTTTCGCAGCAAGCGCGGTCATTATCTGAAAGGCCTGTACTGGGACGGCAGCGGCCTGTGCCTGTTCGCCAAGCGGCTGGAACGCGACAAATTCGTCTGGCCGCCGATCGTCGACGGCACATTGACATTGACGCCGGCGCAGTTGGCGCTGCTGGTGGAGGCGATGGATTGGCGGCGGACGATAGCACCGCCGGCGCCGCGGCGACCCATGTTGGTTTGACAGATCAGGGATTCTCTGTTTGTTCTGGTGTCTGGCGGCGGCATTCGATAGAGGCGGGGTATGTCGCTGGCCTCGGCCGATCTGCCCTCCGACCCCGACGCGCTACGGGCTTTTGCCCTGGCCTGCCAGAGCGAATTGGCGGCGGCGAGCGCGGAATTGCAGGCGGCAAAGCTCGCCGTCCAGCTGCGCACGCTGGAAATCGAGAAGCTGAAGTTCCAGATCGCCAAGCTGCGGCGGATGCAGTTCGGCCGCTCCTCGGAGCGGCTGACCGGGCAGCTCGAGCAGCTCGAGCTGCGGCTCGAGGAGTTGGAAGCCGGCGAGGCTGAAGAGATCAGCAAAGCTGCCGCCGAAGACCAGCCGCTGCCGCTGCGCGAGGGGGTACGGCCAAAGCGCAAGAAGCTGCCGGACCACCTGCCCCGTCAGCAGGTCGTGCACGAGCCGGAGCACGATGGCGCCTGCACCTGTCCCGCCTGCGGCGGCGACATGGCTCGGCTCGGCGAAGACGTCACCGAGGTGCTCGACTATGTCCCCGGCCGGTTCCGGGTGATCCGGCACGTCCGGCCGAAATATGCCTGCCGGCACTGCGATGCAATCACCCAAGCGGCGGCGCCGGCTCTGCCGACGCCGCGCGGGCGCGCCGCCCCGGGCATGCTGGCGCATCTCTTGGTGTCGAAATATACCGATCACCTTCCGCTATACCGTCAGAGCGAGATCTACGCCCGCGAGGGGGTCGACCTCGATCGCTCGACCTTGAGCGACTGGGTGGGCCAGGCGGTCTGGCTACTGCAGCCGATCGTCGAGGGGATCTGCCGCCACGTGTTTGCTGCCGAAAAGATCCACGGCGACGACACGCCGGTCCCGGTGCTGGAGCCCGGCCTCGGCCGAACCCGGACCGGGCGATTATGGGTCTATGTCCGTGACGACCGGCCGTTCTGCGGCCCCGCACCGCCGGCGGCGGTCTACTTCTACAGCCCCGACCGTGGCGGCGCGCACCCGGCGGCCCATCTCGCGCACTTCACCGGGTTTCTGCAGGCCGATGCCTATAGCGGGTTCGCAGCGCTGTACGCGCCGCGCAAGGCCAGCCCGGGGCTCCCGGCGAGGCCGGCGATCACCGAGGTCGCCTGCTGGAGCCATTGCCGCAGGGGCATCTTCGACGTGTGGCAAACGACGAAATCGACCGTCGCCAAGGCGGCGCTCGACCGGATCGCGCAATTCTATGCCGTCGAGGACAAGGCTCGCTTCGCCCCGCCAGACGAGAGGCTGGCACATCGCGTCGCTACCATCCCCTTGCTCGATGCGTTCTTCGCCTGGGCGCAGGCCGCCGAGCGCAAGCTCTCGGCTCGATCAGAGCTTGCCGAGGCCTTCCGCTACATCATTAAGCGCCGCCCCGCGCTTACCCGCTTCGCCACCGACGCCCGCCTCGAAGCCGACAACAACATCGCCGAAAATGCAATACGCTGCATAGCTTTAGGAAGACGCAACTGGCTCTTCGCCGGCAGTCATTCCGGCGGCGAGCGTGCCGCCGCGATGTACTCGATCCTGCAGACCGCGAAATTGAATGGCCTCAACCCGGAAGCCTACCTCACCGACACCCTCTCCAGGATCGCCGCCGGGCATCCGATCAACCGCATCGCCGAACTGATGCCTTGGGCCTTCCACTCTCCGCCGGGTGAGACCGCTGCCTGATCACGGCGTATACCGGACGCTTACCGCTCGTCCACGGCCGCAACGATAAGCGCGACTAGGAACCGGATCGAACCGGCTGCGTAATGGCCAGATGATTGTCACATGCCAGGGCGGCCGCTGCCGCCGTCACGCACGCGGTCGGAGTCGGTATCGGCCGCACTCTCGAGCTGTTTGCAGCGAGCGCCGGCGCCGGTGATGCAGCGTGAGAAAGGTCGCGCGCGCGGTACCGGGATTAGGGCGCGTCGTCAATTATTGTCGGTCTACACGTAACGCAAGTCTAGGTTGAAGACATGTGTAGTAAAAAGAGTTCTACCTCGGCAATAATTATGTGATTCATGGCGAGTCGGCTTCAGAGAAGGGCTGACCCATGAGCCGATATGCACTTCGCGATGATCAATGGGAGCGAATCAGGCCCTTGCTTCCCGGAAAAGCGCCCGGCGGTGGGCCCTGGAGCCTCGATCCGCTGTGCTGAAGCGGGACTAGGGTCGGCAGGTAAAATAAAAGAGTCACAGCTGCCGAAGCGACCGAAGACGCGCTCCTATTCTTGCGGGCGCGTCCCTCGAATTCTAGATATAGGTTCTCGGGGCGACCTGAGCGTTTCCCGCCGCTACGCGATCCCATTACCCGGCTAGATTGGACGCAAAGCAGATGAGGTTGCCGTCGAGATCGCTGACGATCAGGCTACGCATGGCCCAGGGCTCGACGCGCGGTGCTTGCCAGATGTGAGCGCCGGATGCTTGCAGTGAATCGTACAGGGCGTTGACGTCCGAAACCTCGACGAACGCGCTTAGCAATGCCTCGCCCGCAGTGTGATCGATTACAGGTCTGGTCACGTGGCGGATTGCCAGAATCGCCGCGTCACGCGCCACGTGGGCGTAGAAAGGGATCTCGCCGTAGACGAACAACGGGCGGAAGCCGAGCGGCCCCGTGTAGTAGGCGAGCGCCGCCTCGAAGTCTTTGACGAAGACGTTCGGAATTGCCTGTTTCAGCATCAACCAGTTTCCTTATCTGCTGTCAGGTTCCGCCCGCTTCGCGATGTTCGCCTCCCGCTCCAAGCACGGGCCGCTTAGCGTGCAGTTTAGAACAATTCGTGCGGCTACCCCAGGATGCAGGAGTTGTTGCCGGTCATTGGCCGTCTCCGGCCAGACTTCAAGCGGATGCCTCCCGAGTGCATCAAACCGGGGGTGACGACAAGAGCTGTGCGTAGCTGTACGGCACAGAAGAACAAATAGGCAACTTATCGTCGGGATCCCGTACCGAGCTCGGCTTGTCGGTTCGCGAAGCTGTGCAGGGCCGAACGTGCGCCGCGTCCTGACCGACCTGGTCAACGGCGGCCCGGCTTGTTCGGCGGAAAGGGCGCAAGGCGTTCGGCTTGGCACGGTAGACGCGGGCATGGCAGAGTGGCGGCAAGAATTGGGGCGGGAGGGGACCATGAGGGCGACATTGCTGCTGGTAGCACTGGTAGCTGGTGTGGGTGGGGCGTTGCTGCCGAGTAGCGTCGTCCGTGCGCAGTTGTTGATCACCGGCAATGACGAAAAGGTGTCGTTCGACCCGAATACCGGCAAGACCGTCACTCACCCGGCCGGCAAGGACACGGTGTCGATCATCGACATCTCAGATCCTGCTAAGCCGAAGATCGTCGTCAATCTGCCGCTGATGAATACGATCACCGGGCCACCGGTCAACCTCGCGATCACCCCCGATCAGCATCTGGCGCTGGTCGCCAATTCGCTCGATTGGGTCAAGGCCGGCGACGGCTGGAAGGGCGTGCCCGACAACAAGATCTACGTCATTGACCTGACCACATCGCCACCCGCGCAGATCGGCACGGTCCAGGCCGGCAAGCAGGCTTCGGGCATGGCGATCAACCGTGCCGGGACCTTAGCGCTGGTCGCCAACCGTGCCGAGGATTCGGTCACGGTGCTGGCGATCGATGGCAAAAACGTCAAACCTGTCGGCACGGTGTCGGTTGCCACCAAGCCGACGGCCGCGGTGCCGGCGCCGCCCCCGGCGCTACCTGTCGCTGTCGCAATCACTCCCGATGGCAAGCGCGCGCTCGTCGTCAAGGGTGGTGCCAACCGGGTGGGGTTGCTCGATATCGACGGCCAGAAAGTCACTTACGCCCAGGTGGACGGCAAAAATTACGACATGGCGACCGGACTCAACCCGCTCAATGTTCAGATCACGCCCGACGGCAAGCTGGCGATCGTCAACAACATCGGCGACGGCCAGGTCGATACCGTCGGCGTCATCGACCTCGAGGCAAGCCCGCCTCCCGTCATCGATCAGGTCGTCGTCGGCGACGGGCCAGAAGGGCTGGCGATGAGCCCGGCGGGAGGCTATGCCGCCTCGCTGATCTTGAACGGCACCGGAGGCACGCCAAAGACCGCGTTTTTCCGGCACGAACACTCCTACGTGGCACTGCTGAAAATCGACGGCAAGACGGTGCGCAAGGTGGCCCAAGCCGAAGTCGGTGGCCTCGCCGAAGGCATCGCCTTCAGCCCCGACGGGCGCTTTCTCTATGTCGGCAATTTCGTCGACGGCGACATTGACATCCTGCGCCTCGACGGCAACGCGCTGACCAAGATCGGCAGCCTTGCGCTGTCGGGACATCCGGCATCCATGCGCGGGAATACCCCGTAAGCAGGCGTGGGCTCGGTGGCTACGCGAGCGCCCTTGAGTTGCGGGAACTGGAAAAGAAAGACGGCCGCCAATGCGCTTTAAGGGTCGGTAAGACGCTGAAATCCGTTTTATTTGCATTGAACAATAAGATATAAGACGGCATCAGAGCGGGGTCTAAACCTAACGAGACATTTGCGTCATGCTGCTATACAGCTACGCCCGGGTATCGATCTTCGAGTAGGATTTCTCGTTGTTTATTTCGCGATGCACGCGGCGGGATCTCCCTTGCCATCTGGTGGCCACCGCTTTCGATGAGGCATTGGGATCGGGAGCGGCGCCGAGATCAGATCGGGCGCAAACTGGCCGCCTCCCGACCCTTCCTGCCGTCGACGCACATCGACCGCAACTCGCTGGCCCTCGGCCAGGTCTGCGATGCCCGCACGGCTGAGCACCGTAGCGTGCACGAAGATATCCTTGCCGCCCCGATCTGACCCGATAAAGCCAAATCCCTTCACCGCGTTGTACCACTTGACCGTGCCGATCTCCTCGACGGCGGCTTGGTTGGCCGACGGATAGATAGGCCGCTCCAGCTGTCCGCGTGTGGGTATCTCTTGCTGCGCGGTGCTGCTGTCGACGCTCAGGATTTCGGTTACCTGTGGCCCTTGGGACCGGAACCGGCGCGGACCTCGAGCGTCGCGCCGGGCAGCGCGCTATTGTGGCCGCTGCGCTCCAGCACACTCGCATGCAGGAAGGCATCGCCGGACCCATCGGCAAGTTGCACGAAGCCGAAACCCTTGTCGGGGCTGTACCATTTGACGACGGCCTGGATCGGGAGGCCGGAGGGCGTGTCAAACCGCTGGGCGCTGAATTCCGGCGCAGATCCGAAATTGCTCCAGGGCGCTTCATAGTTGTCGTCGACGAAGGCGCGGCGACGCGCCGGGCGAAAATCTCTGTCTCTGCTGCTCACGTGAGTGCCTGGGGGCGAGTAGAAACCCTCTCACTCTGAGATGAGGCGGATTTATCGTCAACGAATTCCACGACCGGGGCGGCGCGCGGCGACCGATCGCTCCCGGTCGCATGATTTTCGGCTGGCGTCGTATCCGCGAGGAGCAGGTTTAGACCACAATCATAACTTGATAAAATTTGTTGGACTAAACCGGGATCACTGGACTGCAAGCAGGATCCTAGTGCCTGCCGGGCGGCGCCGAGTGCGCCCATGAGAAGCTGATCGCGTTTTTCTTATCCCCCCACGGTTCTGCGCGATTCGTGCTACCTCCTCGATCATGGAAACTAAGCCGCCCGTGCCGCGCGCGATCCTCGTCGGCATCCAGCTCCCGGGCGTCGACGACGCCGCACACGCCGCGAGCATCGAGGAATTGGGCCGTCTGGTGAAGACGCTCGGTTACGAGGTGGTCGGTACGAGGTCGCAGAAGCGCGACGGGATCGGCGGCGGGACGGTGCTCGGCAAGGGGGGGCTTGAGGAACTCGCGGCAATCACTGGCGGGACGGGCGTCGTCGGATCGATGGCAACCTCGCATAAGTCGAAGGCCCGCGAGCGCTTTGAGGACGCCGACGCGAAGAAGCCGGATGCCCCGCAGATCGAGCCTGATCGGGAGGCGCCGCCGAAGCCGGAGTTTGTGATCATCGATCACGAGATTTCGCCGAGCCAGGCTCGTAACCTCGAGCGTGCAACCGGGGCGCAGGTGCTCGATCGGACCAGCGTGATCGTGGAGATCTTCCATCGTCATGCGCACAGCCGCGAGGCGAAGCTGCAGGTGGAGATCGCGCGGTTGAAGTACTTGTCTCCGCGCCTACGGGAATCGTTGGCGGGCGGCGGGCGGCGGCAGGGCCCCGGCGCGGGCGAGTCCGATCTCGATCTCGATCGCCGCAAGATCCGCGATCGCCTCGCGGAGCTGAAAGAGCAGCTGGAGGAGATCCAGCGAGACAACGACCAGCGGCGGTCCGCGCGTCGCGATCAGCTCCGGGTCGCGCTGGTCGGGTACACGAACGCAGGAAAGTCGTCGCTCATGCGCGCGCTCACGGGCAGCGAGGCGCTGGTCGCGGACGAGCTCTTCGCAACGCTTGACACGACGGTGCGCGCGCTGCAGCCGGAGACGAAGCCGCGCGTGCTCGTCTCGGACACAGTCGGGTTCATCAAGAAGCTACCGCACGATCTCGTCGCGTCGTTCCGATCCACGCTCGCCGAGGCGCTTGAAGCGTCGTTGCTGCTGTTCGTCGTCGACGCGTCCGATCCGACGTATGAATCGCAGCTCGAGGTGAGCCGCAACGTGCTGCGCGAGATCGGCGCTGAGGGCGTCCCGTCGCGCCTGCTCCTCAACAAGATCGATCGCGTGAGCGAGGCCGATCGCGCCGCCCTCCGTGCGAAGCACCCCGACGCGATCCTCCTCTCCGCGAAGTCACCCGAGGACGTGGACGCGCTGCGCGAGACAATCCTTGCGGTCTTTGAAGCGGCAATGGTGGAGGACCAGTTCGTGCTGCCATACGCAAAGCAGGGGCTGCTCGGCGATGTGTACGCGAATGCGCGCGTGCTCTCCGAGGACTACGACAGCACCGGCCGGATCATGAAGGTGCGCGGCCTGCCCGGCGTAATCGCGCGCCTGCGAAGAACCCTCGCCGCTTCGTGAGTTTGATCGCCGATCGATCGGCTACAGCGGCTCGTCGACGTCAGCGCTCTTCTTAGTGACATCGAGCAGTTGTCCTTTATCAGATACCGCGGGAGCAACCCTTGCCTACCCCAAAACGCCAGCACTTCGTCCCGATCGTGCACCTAAAACAATTTTATCGGCTCGTCCCCAAAGAGTCAGGTCTGGACGTATGATACGGGCGGCGATGTCCCTTCCTGGATGTAGTGGATCGTCGGCTTTCGCGCGGCTCTTTCATGTCGGCGCAGGGTGACATTTCAACCTTGCGCCGACAATCGACCGGTGCCGCGTCCAAAGACGCGGGACACCATTTCTGGTTGGTTCACCGGTAATGATCAATCTCGCTGAGCCCGATCCTTACCTCCTGGCCGAATCTGAAGAGCGACCCACCCAGCAGGGCGACCGCGAGAGCAAAAAGGATAGCGGCTCCGTATTCGTGCTGCAGCCTGAAGAACGCGCTCCCAAATCCGACGACAAGGAGCAGCGACGTGCACATTCCGCTGGCAAGTGCCAGGTGTGTTGCGCTGCTCAAAAGTGTGAGGCGCCTCCGCAAGCGCGGAATATCGGACTTGAGGTGGGCCCGAGCGGTATCGCCGTCGGCGATTTCATTCAGGCTGCGGATGCGGTCGATAACACTTGTCGTCCGTCCTAGCAGGATCGAGACGAAGCCGGCCACCGCGCCGAGAATGAAGGCCGGTGCCGTTGCTTGCACCATCACCTGCGAGAGCTGGCCTGTGTCCGGCACAAAGTTCATGTGAGCGCTACCTCCGTCTGTCACATGGCGACTTGGCTTCGTCGTCACCTTTATTCTGGAGACAAGATCGACCAAACCGCAATCCAGACCGTACCGGCACCAAATCTGCTGTGTGCGAAAAATCCAAGGATACTATTGAAAAGCTCGATCGACCCCAGTTTTCGAGGACCTAAGTGGCGATTTTCAGCCGGGCTCTATTTCGTAAGCTATTGAAATTACGAGAAGTCTGTTTCTGACGGAAAGGCTGGAGTGATCCCGGCTGCGCGCAAAAGAAGTTTTTCAACAGTTTCCAAAAATTATGATCACCAACAAGTTTATGGTATTTTCGGCCGCAATGCGCAAAACGCGGTAATACGAGGCAAAAATGGCTTTCGTCGGCGCTGAGAACACATGGACTGAACGGCAAAATGATTATGGCGCGCTCCTGTGGCGTTAGCCCGATCGAATAGCCAGGATTCCTTCAGAGGAGCACTTTGTCGACGCGGCTCGTCGGCAGGGACTTGCGAGGGTCGGCCATGCCGTCCGGGTTGGCGGGGGCTGATGTCACGCCAGTCGAGCGGAGTACGGGGTGTGGTAGAAGTGCCGGAAGCGAAATAGACTTCCCACCGCCATTGCCCCCATCACGCCGCCTCGGGAGAGCTCTGTCCTGGGAACACCTCACGGAGACTTGCAAGGCACAGACCCGCTTCACCGGAGTCTTGAAACTGTGTGAATGTAGTCACATCCTCCGTGGCAACGGCAACGGCAACGGCAACGGCAACGGCAACGGCCTCCGCCGAGAAGCCGGCCGATCCTGTCATTGGAGACCTTCCGGAGGCGCCGCATTGGTAGGCGCAGCGCGCTCACGGAAAACCAAGCCTCTCCGAAGGAGAGTTATCACGCTCTTGGCCTGCACGAGCCTGTGCGGATGCTTTAGCCTTGGGACCACGCGGTTGTATGAGGATCAGCTGGGCTATTCCCGAGCGCTGGGAGATGCGGAAAACAGCGACACGCTCCTAAATGTGGTGCGGCTCCGCTACGCCGACACGCCGATATTTCTCCAAGCGACGCAGGTTATCTCAGGTTACCAGCTTCAGCGCAACCTGGCCGGCGGCTTCGAGGCCTTCCCGGCCGCAAATCCTAGCACCTTCCTGAACGGCAGCGCATCCACGCAGCTCCAGCAGAGCCCGACCTTCACATTTCAGCCGCTTTCCGGCGCACAATTCGCACAAAGCTTCATTCGGCCCCTGTCGCCTGCCGACCTTCTGCCGCTCGCCAGCAGTGTGCCCATCGACGTCCTGTTCCGGCTAGGCGTGCAGGCGATCAACGGGATCAGCAACGCGGTAGCGCTGACGCAAACGGGCGCTGGCGGTTCATCCGATTTCTTTCTGCTGCTGCGAGATCTCCGTCGTTTGCAGATCACGGGTCTGCTCAGCGTCAGGCTTCGGCGCAACGCGGCGCCCGCAGGCACGGACAGCAATTCCGATACCGGTCATGTCTACGCGTCGATCGCCACGACCCGTGATCCGGATCTCCGGGCGGCGGTCAACGAGACGAAGCGGCTGCTGGGCATGCCGCCTGGCGTAAGCGAAGCGGAGGTCGTCTATGGTCTCAGACCGGAACCTGGGCAAGTCGCGGTTCTTACCCGTTCGATGCTAGGCGTGCTGGGACAACTTGCTATCCAGATTGATGTCCCGCCCAATGATGTCGCACAGCATCGGACCCTTCCGACCGTGGGTAACGTCGGACTGGAGCACCGGCCGGTGGTAATCATCCATTCCGGTGCTGCGGCACCAGCGGATGTCTTTACCTCGGTCCAATATCGCAAGACCTGGTTCTGGATTGCCGACGATGACTTCGACAGCAAACTGGCCTTTACCGTCCTGCAAATTCTTCTGGCTCTGGCACGGACGGAAAACGCGCCGGGTGCCATCGTGACCATTCCTGCTCGCTGAATAAGAATGCCGATCCATCGCCGCTTTTCTCGGGCACTGTTAAAGTCGGGTTTGAATTGTAACAGCCTTGCGCCCGGTATCGATCCGGGCTCTCCGTTCCTGTATGCTTACCGGGAAGCAACGGAGCGAGAATGCCGAGCTATGCGATTATCCTTTTGTATGACCCGCCCACAAAGCCGGGCGGCAGCGGCACGATAGACCGCGAGGAACGCCAATTTGCTAATCTTGGAGAGGCACTCCAACGCGCCCGAGAAATGTATCAACATCGCCAAAATCGGCCATCGGCTTTCAAATTTTAGACGCTGGTGGCGGCCATTCATGAATGGAGGGGTGATGCCGCGCGGACCCCGAGGTGAGAAACGCCCGCATGCCGGCCGATAGGGTTGTGGCGGTGAGCGGCCGGCTCACGATCCGCTCGGCTACTCCGACGGGTCCCTGTCGCCGGCTCCGATCAGGGTTGCTTGCGAGGACGGCTGATCCGCGCATCGCCGGAAGTGGTGGAATCGCGATATCTGGGTCTCAGCCGGGGACGACAATTGTGTAACGAGCCCTTCGGGAGGACCCGTCTACGCGGAGTACAATCGCTAACGAGGCATCCTCCATTGTCGCCGGCTTGCCGCGTAACCGAACCCTGAGCCTCTCGCCTGTCTCGGTAAGTTGAGTGACCTCGTGCCGTTGTTTAATCCGAAAACTCTTAATCGGCGCGATTGCCGTCGCTGTCAGCGGCTGCTTCGGACCGCCGGTGCTGGCTATCGGTCAGATTGAGAATGTCGGGATTCCGATCACCATCGCGAAATAGGGAATTTGCGGTATCGCCGGCGCTCGCGGCGGCAAATCGGCCTTGGTTGCCAGCGCCTCGCGCTGTTGGCGAAACATGGCTCGGGCCCCTATCACGGTGTTGCATGCCTCAGCACTCGTCCAAAGCGAAAGCCGTCGACGGTGCAATTGAACCTGCGCCGCCATCTCAGGCTGGCTTGGCTCGACCGAATCCGGCCCGAACCGGAGGCGATGCGCCGACGGAGTTTGCCCTATGAGTTTAATATGGCTTACGGACCACCGCAGCCCCATTGGGTCCGACACATCCCGCGCGATAGACACCATTGGCGCAGTGAACCGGTGGTTTCCTGTAAGCAGGCGCCTTGTGGACGACCGCGGTCCCGTTGGGTCCGACACATCCCGCTCGATAGACGCCGTTGACGCAAGAGGCGGCATGGGACTGTTGGGCGAGAGCGAGCGTACCAAGCGCAACTACGATGGTGAGCACCACGTGTTTCATTTCAAAGACACCGTGCGTCAGTTGGAGCAAAACCAGCACCTATATTAGACACCGGAGCGAACCCTCGCACAATCGTCCAACGTATAAGGCGGCGGCAGTTCGTGCCCATATCTCAGGTAGAGCGGGTAACTCTATATCGAGAATTTGGGCTCTGCCGGGCAGGTCGTGACAAACCTATTACCGCGATCCCTGGAACCTTTGTGGACGTGGGTCAAAAATGGGACTTGGCTTGACCGGCGCGCTGATCCTCGACACAAAAGGCGCGCCAACAACCACCTGCACCCGTCATCGCCAGCGGTGCACCACGGAAGGCTGGGGGCAGATTGGCCGGAGTCCGCGCCATTATCGCGGCAGTAATCCTGGCGGCGGTGCTCGCTCATGCGCTGCAAGCCCGGGCTCAGACGCTGCAGGCGTCCGAGCCGCGGGTGCTGATCGTCGGCACGAAGGTGGCACCGCCCTTTGCGATGAAGGCGGAGGACGGCACCTGGCGCGGCATCAGCATCGATCTCTGGCGGCGCATCGCCAGCCAGACCCACCTTCGCTACCGGTTTCAGGAGACTACGCTGAAGGGTCTGACCGACGGCGTCGCCGAGGGCTCTCTGGATGTGGCGGTGGCCGCGCTGACTGTTACCGCGCCACGGCAGCGCGTCGCCGATTTCACTCAGCCCTTCTACAGCACCGGCCTCGGCATTGCGGTGGCCGCGGGGGCGGGTATCACCTGGTGGCCAATCGTTGGCAACCTGTTTTCCCTCGGTTTTCTCCGCGCTGTCGCAGTGCTATTCGCCGTCTCGCTTGCTGTCGGCGTCGTGCTGTGGCTCATCGAGCGCCGGCACAACGAGCATTTCGGCGCCCATCGGCGAGGTCTGGGTTCAAGCGTCTGGTGGTCGGCGGTGGCGATGACCCAAAGCAGCGGTGCGGCGGGCGAGAAGGTGCCGGTGACTCTGCCGGGCCGGCTGCTCGCCATCATGTGGATGGTCGCATCGGTGATCGTGATCGCCAGCTTCACCGCGGCGCTAACGTCGCAACTCACCCTGAAGCAGCTGCGCGGGAGGGTGCACGGGGAGTCGGATCTGCGATATGTCCGGGTGGGGGCCGTCGCAGGTACCGAGACGACCGAATATCTCGGCCGCGAACACATCGCTTATCAGATTTTTGCTGACGCGGAGGCTGGCCTGTCGGCGCTGCAGAAGGGTCAGATCGATGCATTGGTGTATGATCGACCGCTGCTTTTGTGGCTTGTGAACGAGCGCTTCTCCAGCTCGCTGCAGGTGCTGGACGCAACCTTCGATCCTCAGGTCTATGCAATCGCGCTGCCGCAAGGCAGCGAACTGCGGATCTCGATCGACCTCGCCCTGCTCGACGCCATTCGGAGTGACTGGTGGCGGGAGACGCTGTTCACTTATCTTGGGCGGAGCTGAAGTTGGGATCGCAGGAAGCGGGCAGCGATCAACTAGCCTTTAGTGAGGCCGCAAACGCGCTTGTCCTCGGCGATATAGACCTGTTGACGCCTCAACGGGTGCAGTGGGCGAAATTGCCGAGCCCGATCAAGGCCGTCCTGGTCCTGCTGCTGACGGTATTCTCCCGGGTGATCGCGGCCGTCGCCGTCGGCATGATCATGGCCGCCTTCATTTTCATGAAGAAAGTCGCCGACATCTCCAAGCAGCAGACCACAATTAGCCCCTTGGCGGCCGAGCCCTGGGTCGACGAGCGCGACCTTGCTGCGGTGGATCGCGACGGTTTTCCGGTCGACCATGTCGAGGGGCCATTGTTCTTCGGCTTTGCGCGCGGCTTCACCGAGATCGCGCCTGGTGCGCGGGCGGGCAAATTGCTGGTGTTGCGAACGGATCTGGTTAGCTTCATGGAAGCATACGCGCTGCAGGGTGACCTAGCCGACCTGAAGGCCGCGGGCATAGGCATTCCGATTGTCGGGTTGAACGTGGCGCAACTCGACACCCTGGGGGCGCTCCACCTCATCCCCGAGGCCGTGCCGGAGAAGGACCTGTTCCCTGATTTCCTGGCGCTGAAGACCGCTCTGCCACGTGTGCTGGCGGAGATCGAGGCGGTGCGACATTGATCTTTATTCTGAGCGATCTTGATGACAATTTCGACAGCAGTCCGTTCCCGCTATCCAATATAGTTCGCCTTACCTCAGCAGTCAGCCTCGCGCAGCCTGCCAAAGTCTCCTCCGGGTGCGACGCTTACATTGCCACGCTTTTCTCCTTCACAATCTGCGACGAACTTACATCCGCCCCCGGACCAATTTCGGGGCCTCCTTAGCTTATCCGACGTACCCTGGGCGTCAGGCCTTTCACCACCACGGAGACCAATCATGATCAAGGTTCGGGTTGCCGGCATCGCGCGGTTGCTCGCCGCCGGCGCGGTTTGTGCGGGCCTGATCGTTCCCGCCTTCGGCGCCTCGCCGGCGAAGCCGGTGATCTCCCAGGAGGCGATCGCGGCGATGACGCAGATGGGCCAGAGCTTGCTCGCCAAGCAATTCTCGTTTCAGGCGAGGACGCTGCGGGTCTATGCGGCCGCCGACGGCAGGTTTCTCCACATCGGGCACGTGCTCAAAGTCGTTGTCCGCCGGCCGGATCGGCTGCGCGCCGATATCGATGGTGATGATGGCGTGAAGCAGCTGTTTTACGATGGCAAAACGCTGGTTCTGTATAGCCCGGCCAAGAAAGTATACTTTAGCGTTCCGGTGCCGGATACGATCGAGGAGATGTTCAAAGAGACGACGAACCGCATGGGCCTCGACTTTCCTCTGGCGGATTTCCTCAGCCCGGCCCCGCATAAGGCGATCTTGGCGGGCGTCACTGAGGCCGAGGTTGTCAACGACGTGACAATCGATGGCGTTCTCAGCCGTCACCTGACGCTGTTTCAACCGCCCGGTCTCGAGCTTGAAATCTGGCTGACAAAAAACGAGCAATCGCTGCCCGAGCGGCTGTTCATCACTTACCGGTCGATCGAGGGCCAGCCGACTTTTATCGCTACATTTTCCGACTGGAATTTCTCGATCGCACCAACCGACGCTGATTTCGTTTTCCATCCCCCGGCAGGAGCAAGGCAGGTGGAGTTGAAATCGGCTGCGCCCCCGCCTGCAAAAGCTAAAGGAGCCGCGCAATGAATAAGCTGATATTGGCTGGTCTCGCGAGTACTTTGGTAATCTCCGTTGCGACCGACGCGTTCGCGTGGTCGGCAAGCGGGTTCCGTGGTAGCGCCTCGGGCGGCGGCGGATCCTGGTCGGCAAGCGGCCGGTATGGCGGCAGCGCTTCGGGCGGCCGAGGATCTTGGTCGGCCACTGGTGCGCGTGGTGGCACCGCTTCGGGCGGCGGAGGGTCTTGGTCGGCTACTGGTGCGCGTGGTGGTACCGCCTACGGGGGCACAGCATATCGCGGCGGCGCGTACTACGGAGGCACTGCCTATCGCGGCACGGCTTATCCTTATGGCGCTGTCGCCGCGGGAGCTGCTGTAGGCGCGGCGGCGGCAACCTCGGCTTATGCGGCCTACCCGCCGCCCTATTACCGGCCTCCGTGCGGCTATTACCCCTATCCAGCCTGCTACTAGTCGATCAACTCCGGAGACGTTCAACATGACGACGAGTCGACTAATCATGTCGCTCGTGGAACGGCGAATGCCGTACCTGTTGGCAGATGCTCCGCTCGGGCGTTCTTGTCCTCGTAAGGAACTTTCGCAGAGCGATCAGAAACCAGCTCATCTGCCGTGCAGCGGCTTCGATACCGAAACGGGGGGACGATCCCGCTCGTGAGAGAGAGGGTGGGAACAGGAAGAGCCGCGAAGTCGCCCGGAGACGACCGCAACGGCTCCCATCAACTAGAGCCAGACCTCAGTCCTGGACTGGGAGCAGCCGATGGGGCGCCGGTTTGGCGCCCTTCCGGCCGAGCCAGGAAGGGAGGAGCCTTGTGCCAAGGATAACCGTGAACCCCCTTCTGATACCCGTACTCGAACAACGCCTGCATATAGGCGGGTTCAAAATTTTCTCGGTGCTCGACGGTGAAATCGGGTTCGATATAGGCGAGGTTGTAATCCACCCCATCGTGCTGCGCGATCGAGTATATACGGAAGATGTCGCTGTAGCCGCTGTAATGGATCATCGTCGAAATCGCCCGGCTCATGATCGTCAACAGGCGCCGATCCACCGAGGCCCAATTGGGGTCGAGCCTGCCGCAGCGGATGACATAAGCGTGCCGCTCACGGGCCAAGGGGCCCTGTCGCAGGTTGATGAGCCTACCGATCTGCGACGGATACAGAAAAGTCTGCGCTATCGCCCCGCCGTCCACATGCATTTCCTGGTAATGCCGGCCCTGCGCCTCGACATCGATCAGCACCGGTGGAAACAGCCCGGGAATAGCAGCGGAGGCCAGCAGAATCTTGCGGAACAAGTCGAAAGCTTCGGGCCGACCACTCGCGGCAATCGCGCCGATATTCCAGATCACCGGCCGTTGCTCATCGAGGTCGGTTGTTCCGATCGGCAACAGGCGGCCCTTTTTGTATTCGCCCGCGATGGCGGCAAGCATGCTGGCGTTGGCATAATGGGAAATCAGCATAAATAATGGGGCGGTGTCGGCGAGCGATTCGTTAAAGACTGCATTGAGGAGACCACGCTCGCGGTAAACATTTTCTGGGCCGATGCCGGTGAAAACTGTACGCAGCTGCTGATCATAGGCGGGGCCAAGAAAAGCGAAGGGAGCGACCAGCGCACCGGTGCTGATGCCGGTGACCAACTTGAAGGAGGGTCGGGTGCCGCTGTCGCTCCATCCCACGAGCAGCCCGGCCGCAAATGCGCCATTGTCCGATCCGCCGGAGACCGCGAGAAAATTCGCGGGGAGCACAGGACTA
>CAWHZD010000002.1:0-94566 GCA_963833745.1 uncultured Alphaproteobacteria bacterium
CCCAAGGCATCAGTTCGGCGATGCGGTTGATCGGATGCCCGGCGGCGATCCGGGAGAGGGTGCCGGTGAGGTAGGCTTTCGGGTTGACGCGGTTCAATTTCGCGGTCTGCAGGATCGAGTACATTGCGGCGGCACGCTCGCCGCCGGAATGACTGCCGGCGAAGAGCCAGTTGCGTCTTCCTAAGGCTATGCAGCGTATTGCATTTTCGGCGATGTTGTTGTCGGCTTCGAGGCGGGCGTCGGTGGCGAAGCGGGTAAGCGCGGGGCGGCGCTTAATGATGTAGCGGAAGGCCTCGGCAAGCTCTGATCGAGCCGAGAGCTTGCGCTCGGCGGCCTGCGCCCAGGCGAAGAACGCATCGAGCAAGGGGATGGTAGCGACGCGATGTGCCAGCCTCTCGTCTGGCGGGGCGAAGCGAGCCTTGTCCTCGACGGCATAGAATTGTGCGATCCGGTCGAGCGCCGCCTTGGCGACGGTCGATTTCGTCGTTTGCCACACGTCGAAGATGCCCCTGCGGCAATGGCTCCAGCAGGCGACCTCGGTGATCGCCGGCATTGCCGGGAGCCCCGGGCCGGCGTACCGCGCTTCGTAGAGCGCCGCGAACCCGCTATAGGCATCGGCCTGCAGGAAGCCCTTGAACTGCGCGAGATGGGCTGCCGGGTGCGCGCCGCCGCGGTCGGGGCTGTAGAAGTAGACCGCCGCCGGCGGTGCGGGGCCGCAGAACGGCCGGTCGTCGCGGACATAGACCCACAATCGCCCGGTCCGGGTTCGGCCGAGGCCGGGCTCCAGCACCGGGACCGGCGTGTCGTCGCCGTGGATCTTCTCGGCGGCAAACACGTGGCTGCGGATCCCCTCGACGATCGGCTGCAGCAACCAGACCGCCTGGCCCACCCAATCGCTCAAGGTCGAGCGATCGAGATCGACCCCCTCGCGGGCGTAGATCTCGCTCTGGCGGTACAGCGGAAGGTGATCGGTATATTTCGACACCAAGAGATGCGCCAGCATGCCCGGAGCGGCGCGCCCGCGCGGTGTCGGCAGAGCCGGCGCCGCCGCTTGGGTGATCGCATCGCAGCGCCGGCAGGCATATTTCGGCCGGACGTGCCGGATCACCCGGAACCGGCCGGGGACATAGTCGAGCACCTCGGTGACGTCTTCGCCGAGCCGAGCCATGTCGCCGCCGCAGGCCGGACAGGTGCAGGCGCCATCGTGCTCCGGTTCGTGCACGATTTCCTGGCGGGGCAGATGCTCCGGCAGCGGCTTGCGCTTCGGCCGTGCCGCTTCGCGTACTGGCAGCGGCCGGTCTTCGGCGGCGGCCTTGCTGATCTCTTCAGCCTCGCCGGCTTCCAATTCCTCGAGGCGCAGCTCCAGCTGTTCGATCTGCCGGGTCAGCCGCTCCGAGGAGCGTCCGAACTGCATCCGCCGCAGCTTGGCGATCTGGAACTTCAGCTTCTCGATTTCCAGCGTGTGCAGCTGGACGGCGAGCTTTGCCGCCTGCAATTCCGCGCTCGCCGCCGCCAATTCGCTCTGGCAGGCGAGCGCAAAAGCCCGCAACGCGTCGGGATCGGAGGGCAGATCGGCCGAGGCCAGCAACATACCCCGCCTCTATCGAAGGCAGCCGGCAGACACCAGAACAAACAGAGAATCGCTGACCTGTCAAACCAGCATGGGTCGCCGCGGCGCCGGCGGTGCTATCGTTCGCCGCCAATCCATCGCCTCGACCAGCAGCGCCAACTGCGCCGGCGTCAATGTCAATGTGCCGTCGACGATCGGTGGCCAGACGAATTTGTCGCGTTCCAGCCGCTTGGCGAACAGGCACAGGCCGCTGCCGTCCCAGTACAGGCCTTTCAGATAATGACCGCGCTTGCTGCGAAAGATGAAAACATGGCCGCTAAACGGGTCGGCGCCGATGATCTGCTGCACCTTGGCCGCCAGGCCGTCGAACCCGGCGCGCAGATCGATCGGCTGGCAGGCGAGAAACACCTTTGTCCCCGGCGGCAGGCCGATCATCCCGGCCCCCGCACCGCCGCCAGCACCCGCCGCAGCGCCTTCTCGTTGACGCTGCCATCGACACGCACCCGAGCCCCATCCGGCAAATCAATCTCGATCACCCCGGCGCGCTCGGCCAAGGCCAGACCGGTGACCCGCGAGCATACCCTACCGGTCGCCATCGCCGGGCTCTGGCCGGATGCGTCGGCGATGACGCCGAGCTCAAGAAATCCCGCCGCTGGTGCCGTTCGCGCCACCAGTGCAGCCGCCTTCCATACCGATCGCCAATTGTACAGCAGGCTCTTCGAGATCCCGCGCCGGCGGGCCACCACCGAAACCCGGCCGCCCTCCGCCTCCACCTCGGCCATCAGCGCCGCCTTTTCCTCCGGGGTCCACTGCCGGCGGCGCTCAACGCGCACGATCTCGCCATCCACGCCAAAGACTCCTTCTGGACAGTCCAGAAGGACCCAGCTTCCCTCAGCGCGCGCTCCCCGACTACACGCCGCAGGCCGGTTCAGACCGGACGCTTACGGCTGTTTGGGGCACCGGCGACAGAGACGGTCCCCACCGGTTCGCGCAATGTGAGATCCCGGATCAGATCGTCGCCTGCGACCCATCCAGGTCGCATCCCGGTGCCCAAATCCGGTTTTGGCATTCTGCCAAGAGGCATCAATAAACCTCTGCTAAGAAAGCAGGCTATTATTCTTCGAAGCCAATAGCACTCCCGCACTGTATCCCAAGTGTTTAAGTTGATCCAAAGGTATTTTTTCGATATCCTCGGGCGTAATTTTGAAAGAACACAAACCAAGGGAATGGAGCTCGTTCAGAAACTCAGCAATGTCGAAGCCCGCGGCCCGAATCTGACCAGGCGACCATTCCATGATTATCTTTAGCTGTGGATTTGCAGATATCGTTTGCCGGGCACCGCGCAGCGCCAACGGTTCCGCCCCTTCAACGTCGATCTTGATGAAATCGATCCGGTTACCAAACTCCGACAGCAAGTCGTCGATTCTTAGGCACGCAACCTGAAATGGCTCCGAGTTCGGTTCGCCAAGCGCTTCCAAGAACGCCTCGGGTACTTCGAAGATGCTGGTATTTCCAGATCGCTTAATGCGCCGATACAGCTTGAGCGTACCCACGGAATCACTGACCGCTGCGTGCTTTGCGGTTGTCCATTCATGGAGGCCGTTGATGTAGATGTTGTCGCGCATCAACTCGTAGACGTGTTGGCTCGGCTCGACACCGATTACTTTACCTTGGTGACAGAATTGGGCCATTAGGCAGGTAAAGAAACCAAAATTTGCACCTATGTCCAAGCATCTACTATCGGTCTTTAAATTTCGGAGAAAATAATTTGTTATATCCAACTCGTACATGCCCGACAATATGAGCCACGGACTCAGCAATATATCATCCGCTTCAAGCAAAAAACCTAAGACGGCATCGGCGATAACGCATTTTGTCAACACTCTATTATGGCCGATATAAGTTGCGCGACCACCATGGCTCATGCGCTCCAATCTGCCAAGTTGCAATTGCATCTGGTCAAGACGTTCTATTATAGCACTCGAGGTTTCTGCCGCGGATGCATCGATCGGCAAGTCAGTTTGGGTAAGACGCGCGAAAACGGCCGTTAGTCTGTGCAACAACTTGGACGCCTTATGGCGAGAACGCATTCACCCTCCTCATCTGACCCCACTGCCCGATCAGTTTCGGACCGCCGGCCGCTTTTCTTAGCCAAAATTGCCGCGCTGTAGGATTGTTGGCAAGTGCCGTTGGCTGGATAAGTTGCCGCGAGGCCCATTACGCCTGGCCCCTCATGGGTGTGATCGCGCGTCGCTCGCGCCCTGCCGGCCCCCGCGGCCCAAATCATGAAATGAATGATCGCTCCCGGACCCTGGGCGAGCCGAGCAGGTCGGAATAAGATACGCTCCATGATGGATGTCAAATTCGCTTTTGCGGTTGGGGCGGGGGGCGTCGAGGCTCGCTGGGTCTGTGCCGACGGCGCAGTGATGTTTGCTCGCGAAGACCGATGATCTTTTTTTCGATCGGACTGCCAAGCCGTTTCGCCGCTTGGTGCGATGCGCTCATCCTCCGTCTGGCGCAGTCCAGTTTCGGAGGCGTGGAGTTTGCCCCGGTAAACACGCTTGAGGAGCTGGCTACCGCGGTCTTGAGAACGCGGGCGTCGCACCTCGTTGCGTGTTCGCGGCAACCCGTCCCACGGCTTCAGAACGAGGTTGTGGATGGCAATCGGCGCTTCGTGGTCGCTATCGGCGATCCGCGTGCTGCGCTGCGCAACCTCTCGGAATCCGGGGTCGTTGACGTCGTCGGAGCAGCGCGAGCCGTGGCGAGCAGTTGCGCGGCTATACTTTCTTTGACGAGGGCGCCGGGCGCCCTTGTCGTATCCGGCGGTGAGAGTATGGATTTGACAGCAATTGCGGGTGCGATCGCTGGTCATTTGGAGCTTTCGGTGAGCGAGAGCGAGATAGCGGCGATCGTATCCGATTTACGTGCGGCGGGTTTGAGGCCGCATCACAATCAGGACAGCGACTGGTCGGACCGGCTCGGCGAGCGCGAACAGGCGATCGTCAATGGAGCTCTGCTGCCCTACCTCTCGCATTTGGTCTCGGAGGTAGATCTCGAACCGTTGGTTTGGGAGCCCGAGCTCTTTTATATCTTCGAAGATCCGCCTGCTGCCTCGCTGATTCCGGCGAGCCGGCCCTTGGATATTACCGGCAGGGCGCGCGTCCTGATATACGGACCGTTTATCAACCTGCCGCCGGGACCGTGGTCGGCCACCGTCGTTCTCGGTTTTTCGGCAGAGGCGGCTGGTATGAGCTTCACCGTCGAGGCATTCGCCGGAAGACAACTTGCGTACACCCAGGTGGAGGCGGTGGACGGTCTGATCATCGAGGCTAATCTTTCCTTCGTGATTGACAATTCGGTCGATCAACCGGTGCAGATACGGGTTTTTAACGGGCGCCCCGCCTTTGATGGTCGCCTTGCCCTCGGCTACGTGACAATGACGCCGCGCGCGGCGGTTTCCGGCGGCATACGTGACCGGCTCGCGGCTCTTCTGCGCGGATGATGGGCAAATCGGCTCTGGTTAGTTCCGAGGTGGCATCCGAAGCTGTCTTTGGCGCCCGGGGTGTCCGCTTTCGTGAGCATGACGAAGAAGGCGGCGGATACCCAGCTCTTAATTCGCACCGGGTCGACGGGCCGTGCTACCTCACACGGCGGACTAACGGCCCCGCGTCACGACAATGCCGAACGAAGTCGTAACATATTTAGAAATGTTGAGGCGGAGGCTCACATCGTCGTTGTATGGCGGCAGATCTACCAGCATGTCGATGAACGAATTACCGGGTTGAATCGGTAATCGCTTTACCTTGTGGCCGCGAGCTTCGAGTCGCCCAGAGAGTGCCTCAATATCGCGGCGGCGGAATAAAACTGTCTCACCACGGTCAAGCGTCTCGTCGTTAGACGAAAGATTTAATTCGCTTGTATGACACGCGACACCGCCGATTTTAAGCGACTTTTCGACGCTGTTGACAACGAAATCTAGACCATTCTCTATCGAACCGAGATGTTCAAAACTGCACGACGACCAACAAAAGTCAAAATCACGTATACTATCATTGATATCATTCATATCGCAGACTGCGAATTGCACATTTTGGCGGAACGCATTCTCAGCGACGATTTGCGGAAAGAACAATTCATCGAGGGAGTTGGCATGCTGGTTGGTCTCTGTCCATCCGGCGCTCGCAATACCGGTTGGCGCGTCAGTCGCGAGTATTTGGCAATCATACTTCGCAAACAACGAGGGAAGGCACTCTTTACCGACCCCGAAACCCAGGCCGCGCGCGCGTGATCGGATCGCGCCTTCGGCGCACAAATGATGCCAGATGAATGCAAACTCCCACAATTTGCGATGAAGGCGAGCCGATAGTGCGATCGATTGGCAGAAAGCGGTAAAATCATGATGATAGAAGTCCCGGGCGAGACAATTCGCGCTGCACATATAATCGCCGTCCTGAAATCCGAAAATCGAGGGATTTGGCAACCGTACCTGATAGGGCTCACTCGCCGCGCCCGACTGCTTGATAAATCTAAGGTTTGGCTCCAGTGCCAAGATTTCTGACGTCCGCTCCGCAACAAGGGGTGCGAGACGCTTAATCATCGCCGCTTGACGCTGCTTTAGAATTTCGGCTAACGGGTGCCGTATGAAGTCTTTGAACTGCCGAAATCGGTCGAGCTGAACAAGGGGCGGCGAGGCGGCTCCATTGCCAATTCCGTCCCGCAAGGTCAATTCGAGCGACGCGGTATTGACATTACGAAATTCGATTTCCAAACAGTCTATCGTCGCCGAGACGTGCTCTCTGCATTGCAATCGTACTTGACATTGTGACATGGCTCTGTTGAACTCAAAGAAAATACCGATCTGATTCTCTGATACTAGATCAAACGGAACGGACGTGACGACCTGTGCTTCCATGCCGGTACAGACATCAATCAAACCGCGCCCGTGGACGCGGCTTCCGGGTGCAAAACGTACTAACGCGTAATATTGACCTCTGGGTAGATTAACATAGGGACCGTAAAGCCCGCAACCGCCACCGGAGTTTTCCAATAGGATTTGATCACCGCGCTTTGAGCCGATCTCTGTGTAAAGCCGTGGATTGCTCCCAAGATAGCGTAGCGCCAAACTGGACATATGTTCCTAACTAGCTTGCGTGTTGTTCAGAATGCGGTCCGCGATACCCGAACCGATGTCACCGGCGCTGAGACTACGACCTTAAATCTTTTTCCTCAGTCGGATTGAGACTGAGCTCAACGGTCTTCAAGACCACCGAACCTGGGACGACCGGGTTCGAAGCATTGTTGGGGGCAGTGCGCAACGAAGAAATCGGAACCTAACTCGACCATATCAAACCAAGTCCTTCCCATCTACTCCCACTGCCCCTACCATCGCACGCCGATGGGTTGACTCCCTATCTTCCCATTTTCCTGCCCGCCAAGCAAACCGCCGTGGCGCGCGTACCCAGAACCTCGCGCAGCGACCCACAGCCTATGACCCCTTGGACGAGTTCGCCCGCCTGGCACCAGTTTCGATGTGCATTGATAACAAGGGCAAAATAATACAAGTGTTGTGGACCCCTCAGACCCAACTTCCGCAGTTTGGATTTGAAGACGGCTGATTATCAACGGCTTGGAGGCCATTTTCAGATTTAGGCACCACATTTTCTGGGGGGTTCAGCGGGCGGGCGGCATCTCCTGGAAGACGGGCGGCAGGGTGATCTCGATAGCGCGGCAGATCGGATCAATGGTTGCGCCGGGAGCGGTGCGCAGTCGGGCCCGGCGACCATCCTGTTCGACCTCGATCTCACTGAGGTCGGCAAGATCATCGATGATGCGCTGCCATTCGAGCTTGCTGCGGCGTGCCGCCAGACGGTCCGTCAGTTCCTTGCGCAGCACCAGGGCGAGGAAGGTGCAGAAGACGTGGCCGCGGATGCCGGCATCGGTTTTGTGGAAGATCGGCCGGGTGGCAAGCAGCGCTTTTGCGGTTTTGAAGGCGTCCTCCACGGCGAGGAGGTTACGGTATCGCAGGACGACTTGGAGGGCGGAGATTTTCGTGTTGGTGCGCAGCACGAACAGGCCGTCGAAGCGGGCGTCGGCCTCGACCTTGGCCCGATCAATGACAAAGCCGTCGCCCACGGGCGTCTTGAGGAAACGGCGGAAGCCCTTGTTGGCGACCAGTGCCTTGTCGCCTTGCGCGAGCTTGCGCTCGAGGCCGGCGATCAGTTCGGCGCGCGCCTCGGCATCCTTTCTGGCTTCCTCGTCATTGCGACAGATGATGTAGCGCCGCCCGGCGATTGTGGTCTCCCTGACGGCGAGTTCAGTCTCGCCCTTCTGCCGCCGGATGAGCAGCGGCACGCTGACGCCGTCATCCTCAATGACCTCGGCGCGCACCTCGCGGCTGGTGCGCTCGCGCACGCCGAGAATGTACTCGATCTTCTCGGCTTCGAGCGCCGCCATGGTGTGGGCGCTGATCATGCCGCGATCGGCGACGATGCAGGTCCGGGCGATGTCGAAGCGATCGCGCAGGCGGCGCACCACCGGCAACAACATCGTCACGTCGGCAGTGTTGCCCGGCATCAGGAACGAGGCGATCGGCCGGTCGGCGTCATCCAGCACGATGCCGAGCACGACCTGCTTCAAGTGCCCTCGGTAGTCCTTGGAATGGCCGCGCTGACCCAGGTTCTCACCGCCGGCGCCCTCGAACCATAACGTCGTCGTATCGAAGAAGGCGATCGACACCGCACCGAACAGCGGCTGGCGATGCCGGTAGAGCGCTTCCTCGATCGCCTCGGCGGTGCCGCGGCCGTGCTCGTCGATTTCGCCGAGCCAGGCCATCGCCTTGTACGCCTCGTCGAGCCCGAGCCCTTCGGCGCCGGGGACGCGCAAGCCGTTGCGCCATTCGCTCGCGTGGCGGTCGGAACCCGAGACCGTCAGCCGATGCAGTACGGTGAGATAGACCGCCCGCTCGACATCGAAGCCGAAGCGCCGGTCGGCGAGCAGGCTGGTGAGCACGTCGCGGCATCCGGTTTCGGCCCACAACCGGCCGAACACCAAATCGGGTCCGATGCTGACGCGGCGCAGTTCCGGCAACTCGCCGCGATAGAAGCTCGACAGCACGATCGTCCGTCGCGAATGCCGCGCCGCCGAGGCGATCAGCCCGTCGATCAGGCCGGAGGCTTCGACCTCGTCGCGCCGGCCGAGCGCCTTGATGACGCGCTGAACGTGGCGCCCGCCCTCGCGTGCGTTCTCGACGAGGTAGAGGTACTCATAGGCTCCGATCTTCTTGACGCGGACGAACATGGCGCGGCACCCTGCTTGCGGCAAGGGCACCACGATTCGTCGCCACTTCTCAAGATAAATAAACCGTCTCAATCACAAAAATGTCGATCATTTAGCACCACAATGCGAGCGGTGTCGTCGCAACCCCAGCATTTCTGCGATCCCCAGCAACCGCATCACCCAAAACCGCGGAAGTTGGGTCAGAGAACTTCGTTTGGCCGCCGCTACTTCGACCAACAGACACGCATCCCTGTGGGAAGCGGACTGCGCCGTGTTCGTATTGGTCCCGCGAAGATCAATTGCGTCGGTCACGTGGCGCAAACCGGATCAGGCGAGTGCGCGGTAGAGCGCGTCGATGCGCTCGCGGTAGCGGTCGACCGAGAATTTTGCGGCTTGCGCCTGTCCGCGTCGCACCAGCTCGGCCCGCAGACCGGCATCTTGGGCAATCGTTCGGATCGCTGCGGCAATCTCGTCGGTGCTGTAGGGATCGACGAGCAGCGCCGCGTCTCCGGCAATTTCCGGAACCGAAGATTCGCGCGAGGTGATCACCGGGGTCCCCAACACCATCGATTCCAGCACCGGCAGCCCGAACCCTTCGTACAGCGACGGAAACACCACCGCGCGCGCCCCGCGAATCAATGTAACCAGCATCGAAAATGGGGCGTAGTCGAAGCGGTGGACCATGCGCTTCGCTCGGCGGTTCGACTGCGCTTCCAAGCGCTGCCGGTCGCGCAGCTCGGCGATCAGCTTGGTCTCGGCGACGTTGTTCCAGCCTTCGCTGGCGACCAGCACCAGCGGGATATCGACCCCTGAGGACAGATAGGCCTCGATCAAACGGCCGACATTCTTCTTGGGCTCCAGCGCTCCGAAGAACAGCAAATATTCCCTGAAATCGAGACCGAACGAGCCCCTTAGCTGTTCAGCAATCAACTCGCTGGGCCGATCCCGGTAAACGTCCGGGAAATGCACCGCCTGGTAGGTATTGGTCACTCGGTTTTCCGAGACGCCGAGCAATTCGATGATATCCCGCTTCGAATGCTCCGACACCGTCACAATGTGATCCGCCTGCCGCGCTATCTTTTTGAGCAAGCGAAATATCTGCCGTTTGTTGTCGAGAGTGGTAAAGGGCAAACGCAGCGGGACCAGATCATGGATCGTATAGACGTTGCGTGCCGATTTCGAGCGCAGCGGCAACGGGTAGGTACAATGAAAAATGCCCGGTTTCGGGTCGAAGTCTAAATTGACGAAGCGGTTTGTTCTTGCGAAATGTGAGCGGGCATTGGCGAAAAGCCTACGAGTGGCAAATGCCTGGTGATGCGCCGGCCACGTCGTTTCGAATTGGCGCCGGACCACGACCTGGTCGAGGTCTACGGGGCTCGGCTTGATCGTGGCAAAGCCGCGCACCTGATCGCTGACGCAATTGATGACCTGGCGGACGAGAGGCGTCCTCATGGCCTGTTTCTCGTCGAAGAAGGCGACTTCGCGCAGCAACGGGTCTTTTGGCGGGGTCTGCGAGGCGGTGTAGACGATGCCGATGTCGTAGCCCAGGTCGTGCGCGACCCTGGTAAGCATCCGGGTGTAGGTCGCGACGCCGGTGCCCTGCGTCAGCGACAGATTGAGGCCGTCATAAAAAATACGCCCGGCCATCTGCCGCATCTCCCCCCGCTCGGCTGCCAATCGAAAACGGCATTCACGCTATCCGGCGGCCCCAGTCCGGAGAGCGGACTCTTGGACACGCCCACGTCATTGTCCAAAAAGCCGGTACGCTTGGCCATACTCGCGCCCAACCATAATAATCGACCGGAAACCGGCATGCTGCCGGGTCACAGCGCGCTATAGATATCGAGCGCCAGACCGAGGTCATCAAACATCTTTGCGCGCCCGCGATGCAATACGAGGGCTCGCGAGCAGTAGCTCTTCACGATCTCGGGGACATGGGAAGCGAGGATCAGGGCGCGGTCGGCGCGCTTGTCAAAAAGCTCTTCATGGCAGCGGAGCTGGAAACTCTGATCCCCGGCAGCGATGACCTCGTCGATCAAGTAGCAGTCGAAATCGACGGCGAGCGAAAGCGCAAAATTGAGCCGCCCCGCCATCCCGGTCGAATAGGTTTTGACCGGTTCGGACAGGAATTTTCCAAGCTGGGCGATGTCGTCGACATGGTCCCGTAGTTCGCGGAAAGGTTTGCCATAAACTCGCGCGATAAACCGGATGTTGTCGTTGCCGGTCAAGACGCCGTGGATGCCTCCAGCCATTGCCACCGGCCAGGAGATCGACATGCTTCGCTCGATCGTGCCGACGCTCGGCAGCTCGATGCCGCCGAGCAGGCGGATCAGTGTGGATTTGCCGGCGCCGTTGCGGCCGAGCACCGCAATCTTTTCGCCGCGCATCAAATCAAAGGTCACGTCGTTCAGCACACGACGATGACCGCCGATTTCGCTCGGATAGTCCTTGCAAACCCGCGCGACTTTGATCATCCGCGCAGGCAGGTAAGCTTTCGCCTGGGGCGTCCGACCCGGGAGCTAGGCGGCAGCGTGTTCACGCACACTCGCGACGAGCAGCCAGGCAATGCCATAAGCGAGCAGACAGCTGGCAAGAACCATGGAAAACGAAACGACGCGTTTGGGGTAAAGCGGGAAATCGGGAAGGCCGGGTCGCGCGATCGTCTCAAGAAAAAGCTCCTGGCGCTGCGCGTCGAGCCTGGCTGCTTCCAACGACTTGTAGGCCGAAGCCAATTCGGTCTCGGCCAGTTTCCGGGCTTCGTCGAGGCGCTCGTATTCGGTCTCTGCGGCGGCAACCGAGTTGCTGTCGCCGGTAATCTTCGTGCGTTCGTCGGCGATCAGCCGGTCGAGCGACGCGATGCGCGTCCGCAACAGCGGGACCTGCGGGCTGTTTGGCGCATTCTTGGTCGCATCAGCGAGCTGCGCCTGCGCCTTGGCGCGCTCCGTGTTCAACACCTGGAGCAGCGCCAGCGGTCCTTGCGCCGCGGTTTTCGGATCGAGCATTTGCTGTTTGATACGGTAGGCGGTCAGCTGCGTCTGGATGTCGGCGATGCGATGCTGCGTCTGGTCGACCGCTTCCTGAAAGGAATGCAGCGCTTCCTTACGCGTGCGGTCATTGAGTTCGTTGACCAGTTGCTCGCTGAAGGTTACCAGCGCCTGGGCGATCTTCTGAGCGTCCTCCGGACGGTAGGCTTTGACCTGTAACACGCTGACCCCGGTCTCACCGTCGATGTCGACCTCGACAAACCGCGAATAGGCCTTGTACAGCGCCTCGAAATCGTTGCGCCAAAACATCATTCCGGGAAATCGGGAGACCGTGTCGCCCTCCGGGCGATTGAGCACCGCACGCAAATCGTCATGGCGCGCGAGCTTTTGAACCGCATCGCGCGACATGATGAATTGCTGGACGATCAAGGCCTCGTCCTGTCCGGGCTGCTCGCCGCTGCTGCTGCCCTGAAGCATGCCGGCGATGCCCATGGACTTCGCCGTTCCGGGACCACGGACGACGAAATCGGCCTCCGACATGTACAGATTGGAGGCGATGCCGAAGTAGTAGACCGCAGCGACCAGGGTCGGCACCCCGACGATCGCCCAGAACCAGATGTTCACCGCGCCGAAAAGCCGGCTGATCGCGCCAACGCGGCGGGGCCGAACCGCAGCGCCTGCGACCGCTCCGCGGGCGGCCGTCAAGGCTCGGCGGAAATAGGGAAAATCGGACATGACCAAACTCTTGGGTTCAGGACGATGCCAATCGGCGTACCGGAGAAAGGTGACGAACATGGCGATCTTGAGGCATCGCCATGTTTACCGAAGTCATCTTACTGGAATCCTTCATGGAAGAAATTTGAGATCGCATCCGCCCGCGCGTATGCTTGGGCACCGAGGCGGCATCCTACTCATAAACTGGCTCAACATACCGGCAATTATGCGGATTTTCCGCCACTTGATTTCCGATCGGCGCCGATTGAGAACCGCATCCTGCGATAGATTCCGTCGCCGGTCTCGAATAGCTCGTGCACCTCATCCGACGCCCATCGCGCACCGCTCGTGCGTTCGAGGTTCCGCCGTGCGCCCTTGCCAAGGGGGAAACCCGGGCAGCATCCGAACCTCTCGGCGAGTTTCCGTCATCAGGCCGCCCGGGCGTCCTCGCGGATCATCGCAGCACCCTTTTCGCCGATCATGATCGTCGGCGCGTTGGTATTGCCAGTGGTCACGGTCGGCATCACCGAGGCGTCGATGACGCGCAGCCCGCCGACGCCACGAATCCGTAGCCGCGAATCGACAACCGCCATCGGGTCTTCGCCCATCCGACAGGTGCCGACCGGATGGTGCAGGTTGGTGCCGTCGCGGTGGACGAATTCATTCAGCGCCTCCACCGACCGCTTGTCCGGACCGGGCATCGTCTCCGCAGCGCTGTACTGACGGAGTGCGGGCTCACCAAAAATCCGCCGGGCGTGTTCGATACCGGCCAACAGCACGCCTACATCGCTCGTCGCCGACAGGTAACTCGGCCGGATCGCCGGCCGCTCCAACGGATCGGCCGAACGCGCCATGATCGTGCCGCGACTGTCGGGCCGCGCCAAGCAGACTGCGATCGTCATCCCCGGCTCTCGCTCGAGCCGGCCGTAACCGCTCGGATGATAACTGCCCGGGGTGAACAGCAATTGCAGGTCGGGGCTCGCGAGCCCCTCGCGGCTGCGGCAGAACACCATCGCGGTGGTGACGCCAAAGGTCAGCGCGCCCCGCCCGGTCGCGGCATAACGGCCGATCTCGCGCACGAGCTTAGCGCCGCGAGCCAGCTGGTTGATCGAAACTTCGTCCTTGACCCGGTGCGTAACGCGCGCCGCGTAATGGTCGGAAAGGTTGGCGCCGACCCCCGGCAGATCGAGCACCATCGGAACACCGATCGACTGCAAGTAAGCCGTGGGCCCAATCCCCGAGATCTGTAGCAGGTGCGGCGAATTGACGGTGCCGCCGCACAGAACGACTTCGCGCGCGGCCGTGACGTGGTCGATCTGGCCGTTTCTGCGGAAGGCGACGCCGGTACAGCGCCGCCCGTCGAAACCGAGACAGGTCGCCACCGCTTTGGTGATCACCCGCAGATTTCGGCGGCGCCGCGCCTCGGCGAGAAAGGTCTGCGCGGTCGACCCGCGAAACCGCCCGCGGCGGGTCATCTGCGAATACCCCACACCTTCCTGGACGGCGCCGTTGTAGTCAGGGGTCAATTTGAAGCCCGCTTGCTGCGCCGCTTCGACAAAGCGGTGGGTCAACGGCAGGATCGTGCGGTAGCCCTCGACCGGCAACGGCCCACCCTTGCTGCGATATTCCGGGTCGCCCGATCCGTAATTTTCCGATTTTTTGAAAAACGGCAGGACATCAGCATAGCTCCAACCGCGGCAGCCCATCTGCGCCCAGCCGTCGTAATCGGCGGGGTTGCCGCGCACGTAAAGCATGCCGTTGATCGAGCTGGTGCCGCCCAGCACCCGCCCGCGCGGCCAGTGCACCGCTCGATTGCCGATGCCGGGCTCCGGCTCGGTATAGTAGTTCCAGTTGACCAGGGGATTGGCGCGCAGGTGCAAGGCACCGGCCGGGATGTGGATCATCGGATGCCAGTCGCGCGGCCCGGCTTCGAGGAGCACGACCTGCGCCCCGTCCTCGCTGAGACGGTCGGCAACCACGCAGCCCGCCGAGCCGGCCCCGACGACGACGTAGTCGGCGCGCAATTCGTTCATGGCGGCATCCTCAACGCGGGGTGGCGGTCCAGGAATTGAATCATGCTGTCGACCTAGGGTGGTTGCAGGCGCCGACCCCTTCGGTGGATGCAACACCGCGATATTTGGGACAGGCGTGCGATTTCCTGGCCGATGAACTCAATCTTGGCGCTTGAGCGGCCGGAATTACACTGGTTCGACCCAATGACCGGTATTTGCCCGATAAATCCGCCATCGGGTCCGTCCGCACCGGATTGGCCGACGGATTGGACGGACCCTGAAGCGGGAACGACAGCTCCGAACCCAGCCCACCCGACGCAATGATCCTCAGACAATAGCAGCTGCCATGCGCCTTGTAACAGGTCTCGCCATCGGGAATGTTTAGCGTCAGCATGAGTCCCGCCTCGTTCTTGACGCACCAGTCACCGGCCGGATGTCCGAAGCAAGAGCTAGGCGCCCGTGCAAGCGAGACACAATCATTTCGTCGCCGGCCGGGCCGGCCCGAATGGCGTTCATGTTCCCCGCGCCGCGCGATCGATGAGATCGCCCGACGAGTGAACGTGTCGCGTCATCGATCGTCCCGCTGACGTCAGGCCGGGACTTGTTCGGCCAGCGGGACGCGCGTGACCCGGTGGGCTTGCAGTGCGGGGAGGACGTCGCGGGCAAAGCGGCGGATCTGCTCGATGAACAACTCGTGCGGCAAGACCCCGCGATTGAGGCTGACCTGCACATTGTCGGCGCCGGCGCTGTCGGCGGCGTCGATGATCCGCCGGGTCACCTCTTCGGGCGCGCCCCACGGCATTTCTTCGGCCTGGTGCTCGACATCGGCCATCGTCAGGCCGCGAAAATCCTCGCGGGCGAACTGCGCGGCGCGCCGGTTTTCCGGGCTGACGTAATCGGTCGAGGACGAGGTCGAATAGCCGGTCTCGCGCTGGCGGTCGGTTTCGGTGAAGTTGCCGTGGCTGAACAAGGTTCGGTTGAAATAGAGGTGGCAAGGGCCCATCTCGCGCACCGCCTCCGCCTTGCTGGCCGCCACGTAGGCGCTGATGCCAAGCGACAGATGGTCTGGGGTGATCCGGTGCCCGGCGCGCTCCAGGCAGCGCACGTAATAACTGATGATGTCGTCGCGCAGGCCACGCGAGCGACCAAGGCCGGGAGTGATCGGCAGGTCGTGCCGGGCGGCGAACTCGATCAATTCCTTGCTGCCGACGACCGGCATCCAGATCGGCGGACGCGGCTGCTGCACCGGGCGCGGCCACAGCGCTACGTCCTGATAACTCCAGAATTGGCCGCGATAGGAAAAAACCTCCTCGCTCCATGCCCGGGTGATGACGTCGAATGCCTCCTCGAAACGGGCGCGCGAATGGGCGAGCGGGACGTTGTGGACCTGGTATTCGCGCGGGATGCCACGGGCAAACCCGGAGATCAGCCTGCCGTTCGACATGCAGTCGAGCATTGCCAGCTCTTCGGCCAGTCGCAATGGCTCGTGCAACGGCAACAGGTTGCCGTAGATCAGCAGTTTCAGGTTCTTGGTGCGCTGCGCCGCGGCGGCGGCGAGCAAATTCGGCGAGTTCATCAGCCCATAAGGCGAGCAGTGATGCTCGTTGAACCCGACCCCGTCATAGCCGAGCCGGTCAAGCTCCTCCCAGGCAGCAAGATGCTCGGCATAGGTGCGCACCGCGACCTCGGGCTTGAAATGCTCCCGCGCCAGCGGGTAGGGCAGCTCGCTGCCGATTTTCAGATGCTCGAGCTGCTCGCCATAAGCCAGCAGATCAAAGACGAAAACTTTCATCGCGCGCCTCTCGCCCCTCCTGCCGATGCTCCCTCCCCCGCTCTCGGGATTGAAGCGTCCATCTTCGGAGCAGGGTATGAGGTGCGTACAGCCGGTTCAACCCTAATCCCGACTGCTCTATCGTGCCGACAGGCGGAGTGAATAGGGGTGACGAGCGGTGGAGGGAAGAGCACCGAGCCGTCTCGACGGAAATTCGTGTTCTCGATTTGACGCAGTTCGAGGCCAGGCCGTCCTGCACCAGCATGGAGACGCTCGAGCTTTTACGGCGGGGTCGATGTCACGGTCGCCGACGGTGCGGAAGCGGTATTCGTCGGGGAGCGGGTGGCCAGTGTCGGCGTCGGGCGAGCCGACTATGGTCCTGCCGGCGCGCATTCCATCGCGCAGACGGTCTTTCGACAGCCTCGGCCCGCGGCCGAGGGTCTCCTCGAAATAGGTTGTGGTTTCGACCCGCTTCGCCGCCGCCGACATCGTGCAGCGGACCCAGTATCGCACCGAGCCCGTCAATCGCTCTCGCGTTTTCGATGACGGTGTCATACATTAGCGCCGCGTCGGTTTTGAGCGGCAAAAAAAAAACAGCCGCCTGTTTCCTGGGGATCTCCGGGAGAACCGAGCAAGAACGAGCAGGCTTGACAAACAGCAAGCGGGATCAACCCGCGTCACGTCGAGGGAGGTTGCAATGCAGCATTTCGACCGAGTGGTCGGGTTTGCCCTTGGAGCTCTGTTGGCGGGCTGTTCCGCGTTGGGTTCCGATCCGACGGCGCATGCCACGGCGGCAGTTGCCCCTTACCCCCCGCCGGCAAAACGCGCCGAAATACCGCCGTCTCCGCCGTCGGACGACTTGCTATGGCTGGTTGGCCACTGGAGTTGGGACGGCGCAAAATATGCCTGGTCGCCCGGCCATTACATTCAGCGCCCGACGCCGACAGCCAATTGGCGGCCGGGTTACTGGGACCAGGAATCGAGCGGCTGGCTGTGGACCGAAGGCCACTGGGACTCTTGACGGCGGCCTGATCCGCGCTCGCCTCGGAGAGGGGGTGGGAAGGCGCGAACCAGCCGCGCGTCGGAATGATCGGCGATTCGTTGTGTTTCTACTTCCGGGAGCAGCTGCCGGGACATCCCGCGCTGCGTAAACCTGGAGGATCGGATGCAATATATCGGTCGGGTGGTCGGCGCCGCCGCCCTCGCATTGAGCACTACCGCACTGTACGGCTGTTATGCACCGCCGCCCCCGCCGGTTGCGGTCGTCACGCCGGATCAGACGCTGCCGCCGCCGTCGTTGACCCCTTACAGCCCGAACTATGCGGCGCCGCAATACGGGTCGACGGCGCCGGTCGCGGCAGCGCCCAGCAATGCCGGTACGACCGTTATCGTCGCCCCCTACGCCCCGCCGCCGCTGCGCGTCGAGACGGCGCCGCCGGCACCATCGGCTTTGGCGATGTGGCAGCCCGGCCACTGGGGCTGGAACGGGACGCAATACGCCTGGGTTGCGGGGCACTACGTCGAGCGGCCGTCGCCCAGCGCCAACTGGACGCCGGGTTACTGGCAACAGGACCCCGCCGACTGGACCTGGGTCAACGGGTACTGGAGTTGAACGAGCTATTCTTCGGCCGCGAGCGCCAAGTCGATCAGCGGCAGCAATGCAGGCGCGGTCGACAATCCGTTGTTGACGATTTCGGCGCGGCTGAGCCAGGCGACTTCGTCGGCGTCATCGGCGGCCACCCCCTCGCCTGAGCGCCACAGGCCGCGCACCGCGACGAGTGCGTAGTGAAAGCGCACCCGGCCCTCGTCGTCGCGATCGATCGTGTCGATCACGGTCAATGGGCCAATCGGTTCGGCGACGATTCCGGTCTCTTCGAGAAGTTCGCGCATGGCGCCCTCGGCGACGGTCTCGCCGAGTTCGAGGACGCCACCCGGAAAACCCCACCGCCCGGCCATTGGCGGATTGGCGCGGCGTACGACCAGCGCCCGCTCGCCGCGCAGCACCACCGCGAGTACCCCGACGATCGGTCGCTCGGGGTAGCGGCGCGCTTCGTGTCCGGGAGAGCCCGCTCCCATTCGCTCCCCCGCCTGCTGGGGAGGGTTGCGGTGGAGGCTCACTCCGCGGCGATGCGCGGCTGGCCGTGCTCGTCGGTGTAGATCTCGGCGCCCTGCTCGATGAAAGCTTTCGACTTCTCTTCCATCCCGGCGCGGGCGTACTCGCGGATTTCCTGAGTGATCTGCATCGAGCAGAATTTCGGCCCGCACATCGAGCAGAAATGCGCGAGCTTGGCGCCTTCGGCTGGCAAAGTCTGGTCGTGGAACTTCTCGGCCGTCTCGGGATCGAGCGACAGGTTGAACTGGTCGCGCCAGCGAAATTCGAACCGCGCCCGCGACAGCGCGTCGTCGCGCTCGCGCGCGGCCGGATGGCCCTTGGCGAGATCGGCTGCGTGGGCCGCGATCTTGTAGGTGATGACGCCCACCTTGACGTCGTCGCGGTCGGGCAATCCGAGGTGCTCCTTTGGGGTCACATAGCATAGGAGTGCCGTGCCGAACCAGCCGATCATCGCAGCGCCGATGCCTGATGTTATGTGGTCGTAGCCGGGCGCTATGTCGGTGACGAGCGGCCCGAGCGTATAGAACGGCGCCTCGCCGCATTCCTCGAGCTGCTTTTCCATGTTGATCTTGATCTTGTGCATCGGCACATGGCCGGGGCCTTCGATCATGACCTGGACATCGTCCTCCCAGGCGATCTTGGTCAATTCGCCCAGGGTTTCGAGCTCGGCAAACTGGGCGCGGTCGTTGGCGTCGGCGTTCGAGCCGGGGCGCAGCCCGTCGCCCAACGAGTAGCTCACGTCATAGGCCCGCATGATCTCGTTGATCTCGCGGAAATGGGTGTAAAGAAAACTCTCCTGGTGGTGCGCCAGGCACCATTTCGCCATGATCGAACCGCCGCGCGAGACAATGCCGGTGACGCGCGACGCGGTCAGGTGGATATAGGCGAGCCTGACGCCAGCATGGATCGTGAAATAGTCGACCCCCTGCTCGGCCTGCTCGATCAAGGTGTCGCGGAAGATTTCCCAGGTCAATTCCTCGGCCGCGCCGCCGACCTTTTCGAGCGCCTGATAGATCGGCACGGTGCCGATCGGCACCGGCGAATTGCGGATGATCCATTCGCGGATCGTGTGGATGTTGCGACCGGTCGACAGGTCCATGACCGTGTCCGCACCCCAGCGCGTCGCCCATACCATCTTCTCGACTTCTTCGGCGACCGAGGAGGCGACGATCGAGTTGCCGATATTGGCGTTGACCTTGACCAGGAAATTGCGGCCGATGACCATCGGCTCGGTTTCCGGGTGGTTGATGTTGTTGGGAATAATCGCCCGGCCGCGCGCAATCTCGTCGCGGACAAATTCCGGCGTCACCCATTCCGGGATCGCTGCGCCGAACAACTCGCCGTCGACCGCCCCTTCGCGCCGCAATTTCTCGCGGCCGAGGTTTTCGCGGATCGCGACATACTCCATCTCCGGAGTGATGATCCCACGCCGGGCATAGGCGATCTGGGTCGGCGCCGCCCCCGGCTTGGCGCGCAAAACCTGGCGCCCGCCGCGATCAAACAGTGAGACGGCGCTGTCTTCGCCACGCCGCAGGCCGTTGTCTTCGGGCTTGACCACGCGACCCTGGTAAAACTCGACGTCGCCGCGCGCCACGATCCAAGGTTTGCGTAATTCGGGCAGCCCCTTGTTGATGTGGATCTCTGCGCGCGCGTCGGAATAAACGCCCGAGGTGTCGTAGGCACGGATCGGCGGTTCGCCGGCCGAGGCCTCCAGGTCGATCTCGCGCATCGCGACCGAGATCTCGGGATGGAGGCAGCCCGTCACATGGACCTTGCGCGAGGACGGGAACGACCCGGTGGTGACCCGAAGCTCTTCGATCTTCGGCATCAGCTTCGCGGACGGGAGGGGAGCGGAATCGGGCATGGTGTCTCCGTTGCGCCGGTTGAGCGACGACCCGGGAGATCTCGCGAAGAGGAGGTACGGCTTTTGCCGCGGGTTCCTGTCCCTACGCCGGTACGACCCGGATCAGGTTCGAAGGGTTCCCGCGCCCCGCTGCCTGCTCACGATCGGAGCCGGCGGGCCGGCGGTATCTCAGCCCCCTGGCGGGGCACCCCTTGGACCACCCGATTATCCTCAGACTGCCCGCTCGCCGTCAAGGTTGCGATTCGATGACGCCGCTCGAATTCGGCCGTTCAAAGCCGTTGCGCGCGCCACGCGCGGGATTACCTTGGCGGAAAAGAACGTCGGGGAGTGCGCGATGATCGTCTGGCGCATCATCGGCTGGGTCGTGTTTCTAGCCGGCCTATCGCTGCTGGTAAGGGATGTCATCGCTTGGTTCAACACGAAGGTTTGGGCGCCGATCGCCGTTGGCCAATTGTGGTACGATCTCGACCGGTCGAGCCTGAATCTCGTGCAGGCGGTGACCCAGCGCTACTTCTCCTCGTTGCTGTGGGATCGGGTTATCGTCAACATCCTGTTGTGTTGGGCATCTGCGGTGCTAATCGGGCTGGGGGCATTGGTCTTGCTGCTTGCGCATCGCCGCAATTCGCCGCGTATCTGAGCCGCAGTTGGCCGCTCGCGCCCAGCCGGCCGTCTGTCCGCGGCGTATCCAGATCAGCTGAGGCCCGCCGCCGAGTCAGGCGTAGGTGCCGTAAAGCGCTGTTCTGACCACGTTGGGTCACGCCGAGGGGTGACGGCCCCGATCCACCAGCGACGCGACCGTCTCAACCGAGATCAACCGGTACACGGTTCTCTTTACTCCATTTGCCTCCGTTCAAACGGCAGGGGGGACAATCGGCGACCGGTTTGCCGCTGTTGCAGCGCCGCCCGCGCCCGCGGCGGTGAGGAATCCGGTGTCGTCCTCGACGCCAAAGAGCGTATCATGCTTCGACTGGATATCTTTGAATAAAGGCTGATGGAGCGCGCGACGTGTATTGGATGATCGTCCATTGGTTTGAGGTAAGCACGCTCGTGCTGCTTTGTTTCAATCTGTGGTTTGTATCCACAGTATTGAACGCGTTGCGCGAAACAAACCGGTGGCTGGCGTTTCTGTCGGGTATTCAATGGGACGAGATGACCACCTCCCATACTCCACAAGATAATTGACCTGCGCGCTTCCGCATTCCGATTTACCGACCCATGCCCGCAATTGTTATAAGACGACCGGGCGGCCGCTCTCGAGGAGCAGATGCGCCTGCGGCCGCGGGCTGCTACCGGATGAAGGAGCGAACCGTTGTGTATGCTGCCTCCTGGACGAAGATATGAGGCTCGCTCGACAGCTCGCTCAAACTGTCCCTGATGCTGCCGTTCCTTGCTTTGATGGAAGCCGCGAGAAGATGTACTAGATCTATTTCGTCTAGCCGAACATGCTAACGCACTTGACTGCACCTCGGGATCGCACGCGATGTGTTGCTGGGACTTGCGGCGACTTCGCGGACCTGCCAGACGGGTTCATGTTCGCGCCGCTGCATGAGCACCCCTGTCGCCGAACGATCCGAGCAATCAGCAAATTGGAAGGCCATATGGTCGGGCCGAATACGGGCTATGTCGATCCTGGTTGTTGTGCCATGAAGATGCCCACTTCTCATTCCAGGCCTGCCTCCCTTTCTTGCAGAGTCGGTATCTTGCGCAAACTCGAATCGACAGTCGCGGGCCAGTTTGACGGCGTATCCGGCAGCGGACACCGGCAGCGAGGGTTCACCCTGCTAGAGCTGCTGGTCGTGCTCGCGATCCTGGGGCTGCTGATCGGCTTGGTGGCGCCAGCGGCGTTGCGCCAGCTCGGATCCGCCAAGGAGAAAATCGCCCATCAGTCGATCGAACGTCTCACGAGCGTGCTCGACATCTACAAACTTGATGTCGGCACCTATCCGACCACGGAACAGGGATTGCAGGCGCTGCTGATGCGTCCCGAAGGTGCGGAGCATTGGAGTGGCCCCTATCTGAAGGGCGACAAGGTGCCGGAAGATCCCTGGGGCCATCCGTTTCTCTATCGCCTGCCGAGCCAGCGGCCTGGGCACGATTACGATCTGTACTCTCTAGGCCCGACCGGCAAGCCGGGCGGCGCCGGCTCGGACGCTGAAATTGACAACGACTAATCTCGATCGCCCGGAGAGGTCGCGGCTCTCAATCGACTGCGCTGCCCCATGCCGCCACCATGTAACCCTGGGGCAGGGACGCTCCGATGCGCACGACGGCAGTGCGGACCACATGGGCGTTTCCCGGCCCACGCGCGGCCGCGATGATCCTAACGGTCAGCACGTCCTGCGGTGAGGCGGCGGAGGGCGGCGCCTCTCCCCCGAGCTGCGGCAGCCGGGCAACTGCGGCCGTCACAATCGGATCGGCGCCGGGCTTTGGCTCGGCCGGTCCATACAAGGTCAGATACGGCTTCAGGGCCGCATAGAGCGTCGACGTCACGCCGAGCACTCGGCCGAGCTCGTCCATGGTTTCGAGCGGCGCCCCGGGCGGCCCGTAATCGAGCCCGGCGGCACGATATTCCGCTTGTAGCGCGTCGGCTGTCTTGGAGGTCGTCGACGATCCGACCCAGTCGGCGATCGCCGCGGCGATCCGCCGGGCAGCATCGGGATCGCTGCCGACGACCTGCAACAGCGCCTCCATCAGTGCCGGCGAGGCAAGGTTCGGATTGATTCGCGTCGCCTCGTCTTCGAGGCGAACGTCGACGCGGCAGTCGCCGATGGTCAAGGTTCGGGGCGATCCGTCAATCGGCCAACGCTGCTCAGGCCGCGGGTCCGAAAGATTGAAGATCGCCTCTGCAATGGCGCCATCGGCGGCGGCGGCGGCGACGCCATTGGCGACAAGATTGTCGGCGATACGAATCTCGGTACGTCCGCTCGCCGTCAGATGGAGTACGACAAAAGCGATCAGCACCAAGGTCCACAGCACAATCAGCAGCGCGAAGCCGCCGCTCCGGCGCAATAATGTCGATCGCGGCGCTGCACGCCGCATCGCTCAAAAACCGTTCGGATTGGCTGAGCCCGAACCACCCTGATGCTGAACTTGCTGCGGAACGAGCCCAGCATTGATCAGCTGGCTGCGCAGGTCCTCGGTCAGGTCTCGGGCGTCGCGTTGATCGTGGACGACGTGCGGGGTGATCAGCACCAACAACTCGGTCCGCATCCGGGAATTGGCTTGGGTTGAGAACAGCGTGCCGACCAGCGGGATGTCCTTCAGGAAAGGAAGGCCGGTGTTGCCCTGCGAGACGTTGTCACGGATCAAACCCGCCAGTCCGATCGTCTGCCCGTCCTGGACGGCCACTCGCGTGCGAAACACCTGGTCGTCAAAGGTCGGCGACCCGCTGACCGTATTTGTTGCGGCCGCGGCGACATCGCTGACTTCCTGAGCAAGGTCGAGAGTTACCAGGCCTCCGGTGTTGACCCGCGGCGTCACCTGCATGATGACCCCGGTCTCGTGGTAATCGACGCTGTTGACGACCGGCGCACCCGCGGCGAGCGTGCTCGTGGCGGTCCCGGTCAGAACCGGGACCTGCTGGCCGACCTGGAGGCGCGCCGCCTCATTGTCGAGGACCATGATCTCGGGCGCCGACAGGACCTTGACCTTGGTTATCTGGGCGAGCGCGGCAAGCGCAAAATTTGGTCCTTTGCTCAGAATGAAATAAGGCGATGTCGACGGAAAGGTAAGTCCGCTGATTGCCGGGATCGCCGGCAGGCTGGCACTTAAGTTGGACGGACCCAAGGTCTCCGCGATGTGATCAGTCTTGAAGAAAAATTGTGTACCATATTGTAGTTGGTCGTTGAGATCGACCTCGGCAATTGTCGCCTCTATCAACACCTGCAATGGGATAATGTCAATCTTGTGTAGCATTCCTTCGATAACTGTATATTCATTTGACGTAGCATAGATGAGTAACGCGTTGTTGGTGCGGTTGGCGATAATACGGATCCGGTTCAGGTTGCCGCCGGCGCCGGCGCCGGTTTCGGTCGACAGCGGTTCGGTCGCTGGCGTCTCCGCGGCAGCAGCCGTCGTTGTTCCCCCGGTCAAACCGGATCCCAAACCGCCGGTCGTTCCCCCGGTGCCGCCGGTCGTTCCCCCGGTGCCGCCGGTTGTACCGGTCGAGCTGATACCGCCGGCCGCACCCCCGACTCCGGTGCCGCCGCCGGGGGCGTTGCCAAAACCCAAGCTCTGCTGGCCGGCGCCGGGTGCGGTGGTGCCGGGCGGCGGCGGGGTCGGCGACACATTCCCAGGGGTAAAGGCGCGCTGGAGCATACCTTCGAGATCGGCACTTTGCCCATTTTGCACGTAATAGACGTGCCACGACCGCTCGGTTGCGTCCTGGACCCGCTGGGCCAAGCGGAAAAAGCGGTCGGCGGCGTCAAGGAAGCGCGGCTGGGCGGAGACCACCAGAACCGCATTGACCCGTTCCATCGGCAGCACCTGCACAATTCCGCCGAGCGGCCCGTCGGTCTGCGCCTGCAGCACTTTTTCGAGTTCGCCCGCAAGCTTGGCAGGGTCGCCTTCGCCGATCGGATAGAGGGCGTACGACCGGCCGGACAGAATGTCGATGTCGAAGGCGCGGATCAGCCCGACCAAGGTCTGCCGCACCGCAGCGTCGCCAGTCACCAGCAGCGCGTTGCCCGCCGGGCCGGCGACGATCTTGCCGCCTTGTCCGACATAAGGCTCGAGCATTTTGGCCAGGTCCTTGGCAGCGGCGAAGCGCAGTGGCACGACCTCGGCGCCGGCACCAATCGTGCCTTGGCCGGCCGCGAGGTTGCTCGCTGTCGCGGCGGGGATCGGCACAATGTCGTAGATGCCGTTCCTCTGGACCATCGTCGCGCCGTTCTGATTGAGCAGCGCCTCGAGCGTCCCGAGCAAGGCTGAACGGGGCAGCGGCGCAGGTGTTTCAATCGAACCAGTGCCGTGGACTGCAGGATCGATGGTGTAGTCAACCTTCAAGGTCGTACCCAAGACTGCGCGTACAATTTCGCGAATGTCGGTATCGACAAAATTCAAGGTTACATCGCCGCCTTCGCTGGTGGCAACCCCGAGCGGATGTGGCGGCGACGAGCCCGCGGCGCCGGCCACGGACGGCGCTCGACGATCTTCGAACGGCCGCTCTTGCGATCGGTTGGTTGGGATTGGTCCGCTTATCCGGGCCGCTGCCGGCTGGAGGGCGGTCGGCTGCTCGAGCGGGGTCAGGCCCGACTGCGGCTGCTGACAGGAGCCGAGGATGACCAGCGCCAGCGCAGTCACTGTGAGCCGACGCGACATCGACCAAAGCCTCATCGCCGCTCTCGAAACTGACCCGGTCGCAGCGGCGCACGGTTAAACAGCGCCGGCGGAATACCCGGTCGTCCTGCCGGACGGCCTGTCGCCGGATTGATTGGTGGAGCAGGGGGCGGCATGGCTGCTGCCGTAGGCGGCGGGGGAGGCGGAGCCAAATTAGGGTCGATCTTCGGCTGTAAGGTCCTGGTTCCGCCGGGGCCGCTCAGTGAAACTTCGCGGGGATTAATGCTTTCAACCCGCCATCCGCTCACGGTATCTCCCTCGGAGACAAACAGGGGCTTGGCGCCGGTCGGGGCAAAGATCGCGAAGCGATGACCGGGCTCCGTCACGATCCCCGCCAGGCGCGTGTCCTCGAAAGCGGAGCTTGTTGCCGGGCTATCGTTACGCGGAGGAGGGCGCCGCGTGGCGCTGAAAAGAGGCCGAGCGAATATCGTCGCCACCATCGAGTCGTATTGGCTGCCGACTGCCGGGCGATCAACGGGAAACGGCGGCTCCGCGCGCGGCGGAACCGCGCTTGCTGCTTCGGTTTCAGGCGTAGGCGCCGCGGCGATCTCGGCGACGACAATGGTCGCGAATAGGGCGCAACCGGCGAGCACCAAGATAAGCGGCAGGCGCTCGATCATGGCGCGGCTGAGGCCGCGGCCGCTTTGTCGTCGGTGCGGAACCCATACACGTCGAGCCCCGCATCGAGACCGATATCGGCCGCCCCTGATTGCGGCAATCCAGGGCGCCGCAGCACGCCGTGGACTTGCAAATTGTCGACCACCAGCGGCGGCGTGGCTTCCTCCAGCTTGGCGAGCAGTCGGACCAGTGTTTCGTACGGACCGTTCAGCGCAAAACGCAGCCCGATACGACGGTAGCCGTCGCGTGTCTCAGGCGGCAGGCTCTCGGTGCTGCCGATGGTTGCCCCGACCGAGGTGGCGAAGCCCTCGATGCGGCTCTGGAGATTGGCCGAGGCGATGGCGTCGCTGGCGCCGTCGAGGGTTACCCTGCGAGTCCGGGCGGCCGCGCGCAGCTCGGCTACCCGCGCTCGCAAAGCCGGCAATCCGGCGGCAACCGCCTGCAAGCGCGGCAGCAGCATGCGACCGTCCTCAATCCGCGCGTCGCGTTGCTGGTAAAGTTCGGCGAGCGGGGCCACGGCCAGAAAATACAGGCTTCCCAGCACCAGGAGCAGTAGGCCCATTGCCAGCATCTGGCCGCGCCGGCCGGTCGGCAAGCTAGCGATCGAGGCTACGGCGCGACCTCCGTGACGATGGTGAAGATTTCCTGTCGTAGTGCTTCGATCCGCGTAACCGGGGCGGCAAAGGCGGGGTTGTGGAACTCGGTGTCCGCCGACATCGCGCCAATCAAACGAGCAGCGGCGGCCGAGCGGCCGCTCATCGTCAACTTGCGCTGCTGCAGCTGCATCTCGGTGAGGTAGCTGTCGTCGGGCAGTACGCGAGTTGCGGCAGCGAGAACGGCGAGCGGCTGCCCAACCTTTTCGCGTTCCTTTTCGACAAGATCGGCGCTGCCCGCCAAGCGTGCGATCTCACTGTGCAGCCGGTCAGCCTCGGTGGCGGCGGCGCGCCCGGTCGCGAGCGACTGGTCGAGCTTCGACATTGCCGTTGACTGGCGGACAAACGGAGTCACGATCGAACCCAGCGCCAGCACAGCACAGCACACCGCGAGCGGCCTGACGAACGGGCTCGTACCCCGATCGACCGAATGGCCGTCGCCGTCAAGGGGCAGCCAAAAGCCGGCGTCGGGACCGTCGGCGATTTCAGCTCGCACCGGCTTGACGCCTTCCTGGCCAAGTAGGTCGAGCAGTGGAGCGAGGTAGGCTTTCGGTGCCAGCACCAAGCGTACCAGCAGCCTCGCATTCTGCCGATCTGCCGCCTCGATGCGGTGGTTCCAATACAGCTCGTCAGGTTTGAACGGGGTTTCCCGGTCCATTTCGAACAGAAGCGCCTGATCGAGCTCACGCTCCGCGGCGAGGGGCAAGACTACCGTCTTCCCCAACACATCGGCCTCTCGGAGCCGCAACACCGCCGGCTTGCCGGGCGAGCGGGGAATTACGCCGAGCCCCGATGCGCCCAGAGCGAATTGTCCGAGCAAGCTCTCCTTGCCGTTTCGGCGCAACCCAACGGCGACCGCCGCGATCGTCTGCGCGGTCGCGCCGAGCGGGGTGAGCACGGTCGCATCAGCTGCGGTCGGCGCCGACCGGCGCAAGCCCTGTGGCAACAGATCTGCCAGCTGTCCGAACCACCAGCTGAGAAAATCGCGTACCATAAACCCTGGAACCGAGCCTAACTCGCCCCCCTGGGCGCCGCGCTGCTATGCTACAGAGCGCCGCGCGCGCCGAAAAGGCCGACGGGGCGCCGGCCTCGATCAGGTTAAAAGAGGTTCTGAATATGGCCCGAACAAGGCATCTACCGTGTGAAGCACTACGAAGGGGTTGCGGTACAACCCTCCACTTCGCGAATTGAGTGTTGGATTAGTCTGAAGCGATCGGGTTTTGCCGAGAGGCGGTCGCCGGCCGCACCGCGGCCGATCCGACTATGCTGCGAATCGGCCACCGCGTTTAGAGTACCGGCGCGGCGATAAGGTCCGGCCAACGGCGTTGGTCGGCTTTGGCAAAAGCGAGACGAATGCGGATCAACTCCGGCGGCGCCGGCCCGTCCCAGCGCGCCTGCCAGGCCGCCGGCTGATCCGGAGCGCTCGAGCCCCAATAGTCGATTTCGAAGCGCGCGATGCCGGCCACCAACTCAGTTTCGCTTGGCGGCGGCGGCGGCCCAAGTGCGATTTCGTGAAGATGAGGCGTCCACGTCAGTACGAGGGCGCTTTTGCGCAACGCGATCGATATATCGGCGCGCCGGGTTGCGCCTAGACCGGTGGGCAAATCGCCGACAAAGCTCAGATGGCTGCGATCGCCCTTGAGGCCATTGTCTGCGCCAGGTCCACCAATCCCGTTTGACGACGCCACCGAGATGCCGGTGAGCAACATGCGGAGAATTCGAGCACCCGAATCGAGCTCGGCGGTCTCCCCGACGCGACGCTGCTGCGCAGCCCACAGCGCGATGCCGGTGCGTACCCCCTGGGTCAGCCCGACCATCAGCAGCCCGAGCACGATCACAACGACCAGCATTTCGAGAAGGGTGAAACCGCTCTGCCGGCGGAGTGCGCATTTTGCGGTCATCGGCAGGTCAGCCGCCGTCACCGGCGGTGCCGAGACGCAAAGTCTGGAGCATTACCGCGCGATCATGTCCGCGCGATTGCCAGGAGATCGAGACCTGAACCGAGAACAGCGTGGCATTTTGCGGGGTGACTCCGTCCGCTGCGACGCCCTGTCGCTGCGCTGCCGGCTGGACCTGCAGCCGCCAGCGGTAGCCGCCGCCATCGTCTCCGCTCGAATCGCCCTGGACCAGCGCGGCGTCGCGCCCGACTGCGGCAAGGTGAGACTGGGCGCGCTGCACCGCCTCCTCGGCGCGGGCGGCGGTGTCGACTGCAAACAATCCGCCGCTCCCCGCCTGGAACATCCCGACCAGCGCCAAGCCGGCGATGGCCACCGCCACCACGACCTCGAGCAGAGTGAACCCTGCTTCCGTCACTGTGCGCTTACCGGACATCGGCTATCGTCACCCGCCCGGTCAGCCAGTCGACGCCGACCGCGACGCGCCTTCCGCCATCAGCGAGCGTGATCCGACCGCCGGTCGAGCTGCCGTCGGGGTTGAAGCGGATGTCGCCGAGCGTGACGCTCCGGCGTTCACCGTTGACGGTCAATAGCCCGATCGACAGCTTTGACGGCAGGCTGCGCGGCGGGTCGCCGCCAATCCGATAGCGATGGCCGGAGAGATCGAGTGCCAAGGCGACGGGACGGTTGTCGGCGATCGCTTGCGAGCGCGCGAGACGCAGGCCGGACGCAAGCTCGGCGGCCGTCCCCTCGAGGCTCAGTCCGCTGCTCCACGGCGTCCGGTAGCCGACGATCAAAGCCAGTACGAAACCCATGACGGCCAAGACGACCAGCAGCTCGATCAAGCTGAAGCCGGCGGAATTCGTCGGCGCCCGGCGCAATAAGTCGCGCTGACGATCCCGTCTCAGGCGGCGAGATCATTGAGGCTCAACATTGCCGTCAACAATGCGCTGATGATGCCGGCAACGGTCAGGCCCATTGCGATCGTGATCACCGGCACCGCCAGCGCCACCAGCCGTTGCATCATCAGCCGGGCCTGCTCTTCGTGAATGTCGGCGGCCTTCAATGACATCGCTGCGAGTTGCGCAGCCTCCTCGCCGAGCTGCAGGAGGTGAATGGTCCGCGCCGGGAATATCCCCGCGGCGGCCAGCGGTCGGGACAGACCGGCGCCGCCTTTGGCCTTCAACGCCGCGGCGTCAACCGCCGCCGCCGCCGCAAGATTGCCGAGCGCGTCCTTGGCGATGGCGAGGGCCGGGATCAGCGCCACCCCGTTTTCGAGCAAATTGCCCAGCGTGCGCGTCAGCCGCGCCGCCAGGGTCTCGCGGATCAGGGTACCGGCGACCGGCAACCGCAACAGCAGCCGGTCGAAGCGGATCCGATAGGCTGGCAGGGTGAGCAAGTGCCGCACCACCACCGCGACCACCACCGTCGCCGCCAGGAGCCACGGCGTTGCGGCGCCGACCACCGCGCCCAAAGTCATCAGCACCCGGGTGGCGGTCGGCAGCTGCGCGCCCGATTGCTCGAAGATCGGCGTGAATTGCGGCAGCACGTAATCGAGCAGCAGGATGATCGAGCCGATCGCGGCAACGACGAGCAGCGCCGGGTAGATCATTGCCGAGCGGAGGCTGGCGGTCAAACTGCGCTCGCGTTCGAGCAACGCCGAAAGGCGGTCGAGGGTGGCGGCCAGGGTACCGCCCGCCTCGCCGGCGCGCACCATCCCGATATAGAGCTTCGAAAAACTACGCGGCTCGCCGGCGAGTGCGGCGGCAAGCGAGCTGCCCGAGCGCACCTTGTCGCGGACCCGCCCGAGGATCGCGCGAGCGCGAGTGCTGCGCGTGTTGTCGACGACAAAACGCAACGTGCGATCGAGATCCTGCCCGGCAGCCAGCATGATCGCCAGCTCCCGGGTCACCTCGCTTAATGCATTTTTGTCGAGCCCGCGTGCCCCACCGATTTCAAGCTGCAACAGATCGCTGAGACCACGGCGGCGGTCAGCGGGGTCGGCACGCAGCACGGTCTGCCCCTGGCGCTGCAGCCGATCGACGACCCAGGTCCGATCCGGGGCCTCCATGACGCCGTGCACGACCTCGCCGCCGCCGTTGATCGCCGACCAGTGGAAGGATGGCATCCTAGTTCTCCACCCGGTCTACGGTGTCGGGCTCGGCGCAAGGCTCACACGCACCGTTGGTTTGACCCTATGCGTCGGCACGAATGCAGCGAACGACCTCCTCGATCGTCGTGTCGCCTTCGAGCACGGCCAGCAGTCCGCTGTCGAAGATTGGACGCATGCCGTTTTCAACGGCGGTGCGCTCGATTGCAGTGTCATCGGCACCGTCCAGGATCAACCGGTCGGTCGCCCGGCTCGGCACCAACAACTCGGCGATCGCCCGGCGCCCGTGAAAACCGGTGCCTCGGCATTCCGGACAGCCTCCCGAGTGATAAAGCGTTATTGGGCCATCGCCTGCCAGGCGGTCGAGGCCAAAACGCTCACGCAACGACGCTGGCGCCTCTTCCGGGATCCGGCATTTGCGGCACAGGCGCCGAACCAGCCGCTGCGCCAAGACCGCCTTCAACGTGGCGGTCATCAGATAGTCTTCGAGCCCCATGTCACGCAGCCGGGTCATCGTCGCCGCGGCCGAATTGGTGTGCAGGGTGGACAGCACGAGATGGCCGGTCAGCGCCGCTTGCACCGCAATCTGCACGGTTTCGAGGTCCCGGATCTCGCCGATCATGATGACGTCCGGATCCTGGCGCAGGATTGACCGCAAGAGGGTCGCGAAATTGAGGCCGATTTGCGGCCTGACCTGGATCTGGTTGATCCCAGTCAGCTGGTACTCGATCGGATCTTCGACCGTGACAATCTTGCGCGCGATCGTGTTGAGTTTTGTCAAGCCGGTGTAGAGCGTTGTCGTCTTGCCGCTGCCCGTCGGCCCGGTGACCAGCACCATCCCATTCGGCAATTCCAGTGCCCGTTCGAGGCCGGATCGGATGTCCTCGGGCAATCCGAGTTTTTGATAGTCGAAATCGACCGCGGTGCGGTCGAGCACGCGCAGCACCACCGTCTCGCCGTAGAGCGCCGGCACCGTCGACACGCGAAAATCGATTTCGTGGCCGCGAACCGTCAATTTGATGCGGCCGTCCTGCGGCAACCTGCGCTCGGCGATGTCGAGCCGTGCCATGATCTTGACGCGGGAAATGACCGCCGCCTGAAGCCGCGCCGGCGGCGGCTCGACCTCGTGGAGTACGCCGTCATAGCGGTAGCGCACCCGCAACCGGTCGGGAAACGGCTCGAGATGCACGTCGGATGCATGGGTTTCAACGGCGCGGGCGATCATCTGGTTGACCAGACGGATCACTGGCGCCTCGCTGGCCAGATCCTTGAGACGCTCGGCATCTTCCTCGGCGGGTTCGCTGTCGCTGACAACCTCGTCCAACATGGCCTCGCCGTCGCCGTCCTCGACCGGCTCGGAATAGAGCCGGTCGAGCGCCGCCTCAAGCTCGATCGGCACCGCGACCGCGACCGCGACCGGCCGGCCGAGCGCCACCGCCACCGCGTTGCGGGTGAATACGTCGAGCGGGTCCACCATTGCCAGCACCGCCCTCTCCCCGCTCTCGGCGATCGGCAGCGAGTGTACCTTGCGCAGGAATTTGGGCCGCAGTCGATCGACGAACAGGGCCTCGTCGGGGTAGTCTGCCGGCGCCACGAGCGGTGCCGATACCAGCTGCGCCAGCGCTTCGGCGAGGCCGCGCTCGCTGATCAGGCCGAGTTGAGTCAGCACCCGGTCGAGCCGACCGCCGGTCTCGGCAGCGACGCGACGAGCGCGCTCCAAGGTACGCTGGTCGATAGCGCCGCTGTCAATCAGTGCCGGTCCCAATTGGGCCAGCGCCTCGGCGGCATCTTGCGCGGTCGATGCGGCGACAGGCTCGAACGTCATGATGGCATTTTCCTCGAGATCCGGCGCTGATCAGGATTACCGAACCGACAGAATAATCGATTGACGCTGGGAGCGGGAGCCCATGTTGGATGCGGATTGGTTCGGTCGGGCGACCGGTTCCGGCGCAGCCGCATGGATCGTCGTGCTGATCGCACCCGCTGTCGGGAGCTTTCTTGGGGTGCTGATCCGGCGCCTACCCGAGGGCAGGCCGATCGCTTGGGAAAGGTCGCGCTGCGAGAGTTGCGGTGCGCCGCTCGGCCTCCGCGACCTGGTGCCGATCTTCAGCTGGCTCGCGCAGCGCGCCCGCTGCCGGTTCTGCAACGCACGGATCGGCTGGTTTTACCCTGTGGTCGAGCTTACGGCGCTCGGTACCGCGATCATTGCCGTGAATGTCGACGGCGGGACGGAAGTTTGGCTCGACTGCGTCCTCGGCTGGTGGCTGCTCACTCTCGGCTGGATCGACGCGCGACACTGGCTGCTGCCCGACGTGCTGACTTTGCCGCTCGTCATCGCCGGCCTCGCTGCCGCGCTCGCCTTCGATCCCGACGGCTTGGCCGACCGGGCGCTTGGCGCAGCCGTCGGCTATCTTGTGCTGCGAGCCGTCGCGTATCTCTACCGCAAACTTCGCGGGCGCGACGGGCTGGGACAGGGGGATGCCAAGCTGCTGGCCGCAGCCGGGGCCTGGGTTGGGGCAAGCGGGCTTCCCCAGGTGGTACTGATCGCGGCACTCACAGGGCTGTTCGCCGCCGCCTGCATGCGCCTCGCCGGATTTCGTCTTCAGGCCTCGTCGCCACTGCCCTTCGGTCCTTTCCTGGCGCTCGCGACTTGGCTCGTTTGGCTGATGCCAGCGCTTTAGGCTACACGCGGGGTACCTGCATGCCGTGCTGCACCGCGCTGCGCTGGCCGACGGTCTCGATCCAGCGGCGGACGTTCGGGTAATCGGCGACCGATACGCCTTGCCATTCGGACCGGACTACCCAAGGGTAGGTCGCAATGTCGGCGATCGAATAACCGCCTTCCGCCAGGAAATCGCTCGCCCCGAGGCGCTTATCGAGGACGCCGTAGAGCCGCTCCGCCTCTTTCGAATAGCGCTCGATCGCATAAGGGAGAGGCGTAGGTGCAAAGCGGCGAAAGTGTTGCGCCTGGCCAAACATCGGTCCGAGCCCACCGACCTGAAACATCAGCCATTGGATTGCCTGCGATCGCTGCCGCGGGTCGGCAGATAAGAACCGACCGGTCTTTTCTGCGAGATAAATCAGGATCGCGCCGGATTCGAAAACCGCAAATGGATTTCCGCCAGGCCCATCCTGATCGACGATCGTAGGAATTTTGCCGTTCGGGTTGATCGCTTCGTAGTCAGGGGCGAACTGCTCGCCGTTGGCGATGTCAACAGGGTGGACCCGATACTCGATGCCAGCTTCTTCGAGCATGATCGACGCCTTGTGCCCGTTGGGCGTCGGCCAAGTGTAGAGATCTATCATCGCCGCCCCGCTATCGCCGCTGTAGCCGCGACCAACGGTCTAGCGCGTCATGCGAGCAGGTGAAAGCATGAAGGGCGGCGGAACACCGGATTCTCGCCGAGGCTCCGGGCGTTGCTCGGGATCGACCGCCCGGTTACGGGCTTGCTCCTCCCGGTTTGACGATGTCTTGCCGGTTCCCGGTACACATCGTGACGGCTTGCGCCTGCACAGAACGCGTGTAACTTGGCCCGACGCGCCGACGGCCGCTGCCGCCAGCGCCGTGAGAGGGAAGCGGCATGATGATTCACCCGGTCATCCTATCCGGCGGCTCGGGCACGCGGCTGTGGCCGATGTCGCGGACCCTCTATCCCAAGCAGCTGCTGCGCCTGCTCGGCCAAGATAGTTTGCTGCAGCAGACGGTACGTCGCGTCTCCGATCGCGACCGCTTCGCTCCGCCGCTGCTCGTCGCCAATGAAGAACATCGCTTCATCATTGCCGAGCAGCTGCGCGAGATCGAGGGACCGTCACGGGCGTTGCTGCTTGAGCCCGTCGGCCGCAACACTGCGCCCGCGGCCTGCGTCGCCGCCTTGGCGCTCGTTGAAAGCGATCCCGACGCGCTGATGCTGCTGTTGCCCTCGGATCACATGATCGCCGACGAAGGATCATTTGCCGCCGCTGTCTGCCGCGCGGCAGCCGCTGCCCGCGGCGGCGCGCTGGTGACCTTCGGTATTCACCCGGAACGACCCGAAACCGGCTATGGTTATATTCGGCGCGGCGACCCCATCGAAGCGCTGGCAGCGGTTTTCCGGGTAGCCGAATTCGTCGAGAAGCCGGGTCTCGACCTGGCTCGATCGTTCGTCGCATCGGGCGAGCATTTCTGGAATGGCGGTATTTTCCTGTTTCCGGCGGCGCTTTATGTCGACGAACTCGGTAGAACGCGGCCAGACATCGTGGCCGCCTGCCGCCGGGCATTGGTCGAAGCGAGCCGCGACACCGACTTCATTCGACTTGGCAAGGAGGCATTCCAAGCCTGCCCCGCCAATTCGATCGACTACGCGGTCATGGAGCACACCGCACGGGCCGCGGTCGTTCCGGTCAGCATGGGATGGAGCGACGTCGGCTCGTGGGACGCGCTCTGGGAGCTCAGCGCCAAAGACACCGCCGGCAATGCGATTGCCGGCAATGTCGTCGCCGTGGACACCCGAAATTGCTACCTGCGCTCCGAAGCCGGGCTTGTCGCCGCGATCGGCATCGAGGACCTTGTTGTCGTGGCCACTGCCGACGCGCTGATGCTGGCGCCGCGTAACCGCACCCAAGAGGTGCGTAGCCTTGTCGCCCGTCTTGTCGCCGAGGGTCGCGACGAGGCCGAAGCGCTGCCGACTGTGCATCGCCCGTGGGGCACCTATCGCGCGCTGCACAACGGCCACCGGGTTCAGGTCAAGCACATCACGGTCAAGCCAGGTGGCAAGCTGTCATTGCAGATGCACCACCACCGCGCCGAGCATTGGATCGTCGTCCAGGGCACCGCCCGGATCCGCCGCGGCGACGAAGAGATGATGCTGACCGAAGACCAGTCGACCTATATCCCGCTCGGCACGCCGCATCGTCTCGAAAATCCGGGTAAGATCCCGCTTCATCTGATCGAGGTACAATCCGGCAGCTACCTCGGCGAAGACGACATCGTCCGTTTCGAGGACAGCTATGGCCGCAGCTAAGCGGTTGGCAGGAGGCGTTGAGCGCGGCGAACCCGTCGAATACGCTAGGCTTGGTGGCGGTTTCGCGCTGCCCAACCCGCCCTACCAAGGTCTCAGCCGGGGAGGTTCCAGCCGATCCAGCTGCATAGCGCACGGCCCATAACGAGCTCGAGGTCGTGGCCCTTCAAAAACGGCATCTCCTCGGTAAACATCGTGACGCACTGCTTCCACGGGCACGGCATTCGGGTGATGTCGGTGCCCCAAAAGCTGCGCTGCGGGCCAAAGGCTTCGACGATCTGCTGGGTATATTTATGGATGTTGCGATAGGGGTAGGGCTGGCTCGAATTGCCCGGTGCGCCGGTGCATTTGACCGCCACGTTGGGATGCTTGGCGAGCGCCAGCAGCGCTGGCTGGTTCCCGTGCGCGGCGTCGTCCTTGCCGTCGCGCACCCGCGCGTAGTGGTCGATCAGCAATTTCAGACTGGGGTGGCGCTCGGCAATCTGGGCCACCTGCGGCAGGTAGTTCGAGGCCATCAGCGCGATCGGGATCCCGGCCTTTTCGGCCGCCGGCCATAGCCAGTCCATCGTACCGTCAGTCATCCACTTGGCCTGGTGCGGCTGGGTGAAGGCATAGCGCAAGCCAAGCATCCCCGGCCGCTGCTTCCAGCCGTCGACCAGCGACCGGCTTTCCGGCTTGTCGAGCGGGAAATTACCGAGGATAGCGAAGCGGTTTGGATATTTGGCCGCGGCTTCCTCGGAAATCTTGCCCGAGTTCGGGTCCCATCCCGGAGGGTGCAGTAGGCAGGCATCGACGCCGGCCGCGTCCATATCGCGGATGCATTCTTCGGCGGAATAGGAATTGACCTGGCGGTGAGCCTGATTGGTCGGCGGGCCGGCCGACCAGATGTGAACCTGTGCATCGACGATCAACATGGCGTTCCCCTCGCTGATTGGGTTCTGCGATCCTACGCGATATCGGGTCGCGCCCGACAGGGGGTCGGCGGATGGCGCTCGGGAAACCGCAAGCCCAACCCCGCAATTGCCGGCGCCCGCCCCGCGCATTAGGCTCACGCACAATCACCAAAAGACCGCCTGTCGCCAAGCGCGTCACCGTCGGCGGAACGTCTGACCGGGAGGGCATCGTGCTGGACTTGCTCGAGCAGCAGCAATCGCTGACAGCCAATCAGTGGAAGATATTCACGGCGTCGATCCTTTCGATCATGCTGGATTTCTTCGATTTCCTGCTAATCGGCTTCACCCTGGCGTTCTTTGTCCGGGATTGGCAGCTGACCTATGGGCAATCGGCGCTGATCCTGTTTTCGTCCGGCGTGGCGGCAGTCCCGGGCGCGATCTTCTTTGGCTGGCTCGGCGACAAGATCGGCCGCCGCAAGGTGTTCATGATCACGATCCTGATGTTTTCGCTTGCCACCGGCGCGATGGCGCTGACCCCCGAGCACGGATGGGTCTATCTGACCGTGATGCGGTTCATCGTCGGGTTCGGCGTCGTCGGCGTCGCCGCGGTCGACATGCCGCTGCTGCAGGAATTCTTGCCCGCCGCGAAGCGCGGCTGGATCAGCGGGCTGTCGATCGCTCTGGTGCCGGGTGGCGGCTTGCTGGCCGCGACCTTCGCCGCCTTTCTCAGCCCGATCGTCGGCTGGCGCGGGCTCTTCGCACTCGGTTTGCTGCCGGCGCTGCTGGCCTTCCTAATCCGCGTCTGGGTTCCCGAATCGCCGCGCTGGCTGATCAGCCGCGGCCGGATCGAGGAGGCGCGCCGTTCGCTCGCCTGGGCGTTGCAAATCCGGCCCGAAGAGATCGTTCTGCCGGCCTCGCTGCCGGCGCCGCAGAAATCGTCGTGGCTCGAATTGTTCAAGTACCCGCGCAGCATCGCCGCCGGCGCCCTGGTCGGGCTGAGCCAGACCGGCGCGGTCGGTCTCGCGCTGTGGATGGTTACGCTGCTCGTGCTGGTGCTGAAGATAACGCCGGCCGAGGCCTCGTTTCTGGTGATCTGGATCAGCCTCGTGCAGATTTTCGGGCGCGGCTTCGGCTCGTGGATCACCGATCTGATCGGGCGGCGCACTGCGGGCGCGCTGTGCTGCGCGCTGGCCGCCGCGGCAACCTCGCTCGCGGGCTATCTGCACAGCTCTTATATCTGCACAGCTCTTATATAGGCGCAGCGCCGATGTTCTTTGTCCTGCTCCTGGTCCAGGGCTTCTTCGGCAACGGCAACTCGGCGATCAGCTATCCGTATATGGCCGAGATGTGGCCCGCCCCGTTGCGCGCCAGCGGTTTTGGTCTCGTTTACGGAATTTCGAACCTCGGCAAATTCATCGGGCCGGCCGGGCTGGCGGTGATCATCGGCGCCTCCAGCTACGTCACCCCCAAGGCGACAATCGACGGTATCGTCCCCGGCTTCAACTATTTCGCCGTGTGGTATGTGCTCGCCGTTATTGCCTACCTGCTGATCGGGTTCGAGACCCGCGGCCGCACCATCGAGGAGCTCGACGCCGCGCTCACGCGGTCCAAGCCCCTCGCGGCGGAACCAGGATAGAAAAACCCGCTCCTCTCAGCGCGCCATGCCTTCGGCGCCGGCGGGGACGTCGTAGAAGGCGAGGGTCATCGACACGCTGCTATAGAAGCCCATCAAAGTGATCACGTCGGTGATGCCCTCGTGGCCGAGCGCCTCGACTGCGCGGTCGAAGAGGCCCTTCGCGACCCAGCGCGAATTGGCGAGGCAGGTCGCCATCTCGTAGATCACCTGCTCGCGCTTGTCGGAGAACGAGGTCGGCAGCCCCGACAGCAGCGCTTCGACTTTGTCGGCCGGCAGCCCGGCCGCCTTGCCGGCGCGCTCATGCGCGTTGGTCGGGTAAGCCGAATGGAACTTGCTGTTGATGATGACGACCGCGATCTCGCGCTCGCGCTCGCTCAGCGAATAGCCGGTGCGAAAATAGGCGCCGAGCGGCCCCATCACCTTCGCCAGCTTGGGGTTGTGCACATAGATCTTGTTCGGGCCGGGCAGCCGGCCGCGGGTCTCGATCAGCGTCCGGTAGCCTTCCTGCTGCTCCGGGGTCATCTGGTCATAGGGGATCTCGGCGTAGCGGCCAAAAGTTGGCGTCTCGGGCATTTTTTGGGTTTCCTTCCCCGGGGGTGAATTGGCGTCGTATCCTGCAACAGGCGCGCGGCACTGTCGACCGGCGCATGCCGTCCATTGCCGCAGGTCGGCCTGAGGCCGTTCGCCGGCCTTCTAAATTCGGCAGGGGTCAGCCCAAGGACTCTCCTGCCTTCGCGGGAGCGGTGAAACGTCTCTTCGAGCTGGTCTCAGCGTTGCAGGCCTTCGGCGCCGGCGGGCACGTCGTAGAAGGCAAGGATCATCGACACGCTGCTGTAGTGACCCATCAGGCAAATGACATCGGTGATGCCGACATGGCCGAGAGCCTCGACCGCGCGGTCAAAAAGACCCTTCGCGACCCAGCGCGAATTGGCGAGACAGGTGGCCATTTCGTAGACAACCTGCTCGCGCTTGTCGGAGAACGAAGTCGGCAAGCCGGAAAGGATTGCCTCGACTTTGTCGGCCGGCAGCCCGGCCGCCTTGCCGGCGCGCTCGTGCGCATTGGTCGGATAGATTGAATGCCACTTGCTGTTGATGATGCAGACTGCGATCTCGCGCTCGCGTTCGCTCAGCGAATAGCCGGTGCGAAAATGTGCCCCGAACGGCCCCGCCACCTTCGCCAGCTTGGGGTTGTGCACCAAGATCTTGTTCGGCCCACCGAGGGCGCCGCGGCTTTCGATCAGTGAGCGATAGCCCTCCTGCTGCTCCGGCGTCATCTGGTCATAGGGGATCTCGGCATAGCGGCCAAAGGTCGGCGTCTCGGGCATTTTTCGGTTTCCTTCCCCGGGATGAGTTTGCGCTGCATCCTGCCGCAGCCGCACGGCCCTGTCGACCCGCTGCGCTGCGCGGGGGTCAGGGCGCGATGCGCGTCTGCCAGCAACGCGTCGAGCAAGGGCTGCAAGACTGACCCTGATGGCCACCCGCGCCTGACCGAACCGCGATGGAGCGGTTGGCCTTTCTGGACGGACGCTTGCAGCATGGACCGGGCGTTCGGTCTAGCAAAAATCGAGAGGAACCTTGTCCAATTCTAGATCATAACGGGCGAAAATGGCGGGTCTGCCCGGCAAAACCAGGAGTCGGCCGGCCTCCCGTCGGCGAATGCGCCGAACCTCGGGGACGAGCTAGGGCGGAAAAAACAGTTGGATTGTCAGCCCGTCAGAACGGCACCGTGCCTCGGATGACGGTGCGATGCAGAACGCGGCGATGCTTGGTCATCTCAAAATTGGCGACAGCACGGTGTAGAAGGCAGCGATTGTCCCACATGATGAGATCTCCCACCCGCCAGCGATGCGGGTAAACGAATTGGCGCTGCGTAGCGTGCCGCAGGAGTTCGTCGAGAAGCGCGCGACCCTCGGCGGTCGGCAGGCCGACAATATGTGAGGCGTGATTACCCAAATAGAGGGCTTTTCCGCCGGTCTCCGGGTGGGTCCGCACGAGCGGGTGATCGACCGGTTCCCGAATTGCGGCACCCTCGATTGGCGGCTTGTCCGGTGGCTGGCAGCTGGCACCCCACCGGAACAACACGCGGAGCCCGGCTACCCGTCGCTTCGCTCCCGTCGACAGCGCGGAGTAGGCCAGCGCCGTGTTGGCGAACTCGGTGTCGCCCCCCTGCGGTGGCATCTCGACCGCATAAAGCGTTGTCATCATCGGTGGCACCGGATGATAGGCTTTGTCCGTGTGCCATTTGTAGTTGCTGACGGCAGATGTGGACTTATCGATCGGCTTGCCATCGCCGTCAAGGTTAGAAATCACATGCGCGACCGAATAACGCTTGTTGATCGATGGAGGCGCTGTAGGTCGCTCCACTTCGCCGAAATTGGTGGCAAAGGCAAATTGTTGCTCCCAAGTCAGCCTCTGATTATGGAAGACGACGACGTGATGCTCAAGAAAGGCGGCAAGTATTTGGTCCTTCACAGTCATTGACATTGACTTCGACAGATCGACCCCGTCGACGGCCACGCCGGCAGCTGCCGACAAGCGCCGCCCTGTGATGACGCTGTTATTCCGTTGCACTCTGGTCGCCGGCCGCTCATCTGCCGTGACACATGCTTGCGAAGAAGGCTCGGCCATTGGCTGGATCCCGGTTGACGCAATCGGCACGGGGAAGCCCACACTTTATGCCGCGCGGCTTGGGCGACCTCCGCGCTGTCGACGGCATCGGCTTTGAAAAATTAGCACTCCAATAGCCGGATGGTAACAGCCGTGTCCGTTGCAGCAAAATCGCGCGACGCTGGAGGCAGAACGGGGTTTCGTGTGGTGCGGGGGTTCCTGCCTCAAAAATCGGTACAGCGGCCGTTGTACTGCCAATCTCCATACCGCGTCGGTTCGGGGCCCTTCGGTCCTCCGATTTCTGCGGGGAACGTTGCGCTTGGAGGTACCGCCGGCATAGTTTCCGGCGGGCGCAGCGTATCTTGCTTAGGCAATGGGTCGTTAGACGCGCGCTTATGCATGAGCAAAATGTGGCAACACCCGGCGATATCTCAAGCGGTCCCGCACTGCGCTATATCGGGCAGACGCGATCGGGAACCATCTGGAAAGTACGCCGTTGGCCTCGGCGTCACCAGAAGGTGGGTCTCGCCCTCCAGCCCTCTCATGTTGCAGAAGAACCTTGATGTCTGAAGTTTCGACCGCCCGAAATGTTGCGCTCGAGTTAATCGGCGCCGTATTGCGTCGCAAGCGGCCGCTCGATGATGCGATCGACGACAATCCGGCAATTCAGCTGCTGTCGGGGCGAGACCGGGCGTTTGCGCGTCTCCTCGTGGCGACTGCGTTACGGCGCCTCGGCCAAATCGACGCGCTGATCGCGGCATGTCTGAGCACTCCTTTGGCGCCCCGGGCCGCGGTGATCCACGACATCTTGCGCCTCGGCGTGGCGCAGCTCCTGTTTCTGCGCACCCCGCCGCACGCGGCCGTGGCGACAAGCGTCGATCTCGCACACGGCCGCGGTTTTTTGTCGCACAAAGGGCTCGTCAATGCCGTTCTTCGACGCTTAAGCGTCGAAGGTCCCGAACTGATCCAGGCGCAGGACGCCCCGCAACTCAACACACCGGAGTGGCTGTGGCGGTCATGGAGCTGCGAATATGGCGTCGAAACCGCGCGAGCGATCGCAAACGCGCATTTGAAAGAGGCGCCGCTGGACCTGACGTTGCGCGCAGATCCTGAGGTTTGGTGCGACAAGCTTCAGGGAATGCTGTTGCCGACGGGGACCTTGCGGCGACCGGCAGGAGGGGCGGTCACCTCCCTTCCGGGTTATGCCGAGGGCGCGTGGTGGGTCCAGGACGCGGCCGCGGCGTTGCCGGCACAGCTGTTCGGTGACGTTGCCGGGCGCAACGTCGTTGATTTATGCGCGGCTCCCGGGGGAAAAAGCGCCCAGCTCGCCTGGGCTGGCGCGCGGGTCATCGCGATTGACCGCTCGGCTCGCCGTCTCGATCGCCTTCTCGCCAATTTTCGCCGCCTCGCGCTGCCGATCGAAGCGTTCACCGCCGACGCATTGACGTGGCGTCCCCCCGGTCCGGTCGATTGCGTGCTGCTCGATGCCCCATGCACGACCACGGGCGCAATCCGCCGCCATCCCGATGTGCCGCACCTCAAGACGCCGGACGACGTGGCCCGCCTATCGGTTGTTCAAGAGAACCTGCTGCGCGCCGCAATCGACATCCTGGTTCCGGGAGGAACGCTGGTTTATTGCACCTGCTCGCTCGAGCCGGAGGAAGGGCCGCGGCGGATCGAAGCGTTGATTCGCTCAGGAGCACCGATCGCACGCCGAGAGATCACGGCGGATGAGGTCGGCGGCCATTCCGAGTGGATTAGCGCGGAGGGGGACTTGCGGACTTTGCCTTGCCACTTGGCCGAATATGACGGCGTGGACGGCTTTTTCTCTGCGAGGCTCACCAAGAGCGAAACTGTCGCCTAGGAGCCCCGCCGGCGACCGACGGCTTGCAGCGTTCGGTTTTCCTTGTTACCAAGCAGCATGCGTTCGTTCGTCCGGCAAGCCTGTCGCAACAGACGCCTCGTGCGCGTCCGGTATTGCAGCGTCCGTGCCGCGTGCGGATGAGGAGGGACGCTGGCCAGAAACACGGCAGACCGCCTGCGGAGCACGGCGACGGCCTGAGCGTTGTCACCCGTATACGGCGCGACATGCTGTATTCGGCGGCCGGCAATCGTTTTTACCGTCACACCTTATTCGGCCGAGCGCCGACTGAGGTTGAACTTAAGATCGGACAAGCCTGGCCGGGCGATCCCGAGCGCGGTGCGGCGATTGCCGGGGGGGAAATCGAGCTTGCCGGGAAGGTGGTGCGCAACCCTTCTCCACGTTGGTTTCCAACTGCTGTCGGAGAGGACTGGTTAGCCTGTTGGCACGGCTTTGATTGGATTTCCGATCTTCTCGCTGCAGGGGCTGCGGCCCGCGATCTCGCCCGAGAATTGGTGCAGAGCTGGCTGACCGAAGAGATCGGCTATCGGTCCGTTGCGTGGCGCTCTGATGTTTTGGCGACGCGCCTTTTTGCCTGGATCAGCCATTTCGAAGAAATCATCGGGAGCGGCCGTGACCCTGCTCTTAAGCGAGCGCTCCTCTCGAGCCTCGCCGCGCAGAATCGTCACCTCGCTCGCATCGCAGCGTCCGAACTGAAGGGCGCTGCGAGGCTGCGCGCTCTGAAGGGGCTGATTGCCGGGACCGTAGCGCTCGGCGGCTCGGCGACGCGGTTGGCAAAGGCGCTGAGATGGCTGGAGCGCGAGATGCCGGCCCAGATTTTCCGCGATGGCGGGCATCGCTCGCGCAGCCCATCGATACAACTTACGGTTATTAAGGATCTGGTCGACACACGGAATGTGCTTCGAGCCGCGAAGATCGAGACGCCGGGCGCGCTCCAGGACGCCATCGAGCGGGGGGCGCCGATGCTGCGCCTGTTTCGTCATGGCGATCGCCGTTTGGCGCTCTTCAACGATTCGCTGGAAGAGGATGGGATCTTGCTCGATCTCGTGCTGACGCGGTCGGAGACTAAAGGGCGCGCCATAGTCCACGCACCAGATTCCGGCTTCGAGCGCCTGCAGGCGGACAAGAGCCTTGTTATCGTCGATGCGGGAATGCGGTCTCCGCCCGGTTTCGACACACATGCCCATGCGGGCGCGCTGTCTTTTGAAATGAGCCACGAGCGCGAACGCATCATCGTCAATTGCGGCGGCTATCGCGGTCTGATAACGAGTTGGTCGCAGGTGGCCCGCACCAGCGCGGCGCACTCGGTGCTGGTCGTGGCTGACACCAATTCCGCCGAGATCCGGGACGACGATGTCCTCAATCGTGCGGTGACCTCGGTTTCCTGTGAGCGCGCCGAACACGAAGGCCAGCAATGGATTTCGGCGACCCACGACGGTTATCGCGAACGGTTCGGGCTGATTTACACGCGCGAGCTTTTCCTCGCTGCTGATGGCAAGGATTTGCGCGGTGAAGAGCGCCTGAGCGGGCGCCCGGGAGCAGCCTTTGCGGTGCGCTTTCATTTACATCCCTCGGTCCAGGCCTCGCTGGTCGAAGACGAAACCGCTGCGTTGCTGCGCCTGCCGAGCGGCATCCGGTGGCGGATGCGTGCCGCCGGTGCCCAAATGTCCCTGGGCGAAAGCATCTATCTGGGATCGGGTGGGGCGCGAAAAACCCAGCAGGTGATGCTGAGCGGGACGGCGGCCCCCGGTGGCACGACCGTGCGATGGGCGTTGCGTTGCGAGAACAAGGAAACCGGCTGCGACTAGCTTGTCGGAGGTGGCCCACCTCGCTATCCGCGGTACGGTATCGGCGGTCGCAATCGTAGCTGCGACCGGTTTTCTTTCGGGCCTTGGTACGCGGGCGCTGATCCCGGTCCTGCGCCGAAGCGACATGCTCGATCGACCAAACGATCGTTCCTCGCATCTTATCCCAACGCCACGCGGCGGCGGCATCGCCGTCATCGGTACGGTGCTGCTCGCCTGGCTGGGCGTCTCCGCCGCAGGCTGGGTGACCTTGGCGGTGGTGCCGGTGTCTGTTGCCGCCGGGTTACTGGCCGCCGTGTGTTGGATCGACGATTTGTACGACCTTTCCCCGCTGGTGCGGCTGAGCGCACAGGCTGCCACCGTCGCGGTCGGGCTCCTCGCCCTGCCCGAGACCGAGAACACGGCATCAGGGTGGCTGGGTGCGACCGAGTATTTCACAGCGCTCGGTCTACTGTGGGTGTGGTGGGTAAACGTCTACAACTTCATGGATGGTATCGACGGCATCGCCGGCAGCGAAGCGGCGGCGATCGGCGGCGGGCTGCTGCTGGTTAGCGCGCTCGGCAGCGGCGTCGACCCGACCGTGGCGCTGCTCGCCGCTGCGATTGTCGGTGCCGCGCTCGGCTTTTTGGTGTGGAATTGGTCGCCTGCGCGGATTTTTCTTGGAGACGTCGGCAGCGCGCCGCTCGGGTATCTGACAGGTTACCTGCTGATCGGCCTCGCCGCCGCGGGCCGATGGAAGATCGCGCTGATTCTGCCGCTCTATTTCCTCGCCGACGCGACGATCACCCTGGGGCTCCGTTTGCTGCGCGGCGAGCGAGTATGGCAGGCTCATCGCCAACACTACTACCAGCAGGCGGTCCGCCACGGGCTCGACCACGCCGCCGTCGTCTGGCGAGTGATCGTGGCTGATCTGTTGCTGATCGGGTGCGGCTGGATGGCCGAGAACGGCGGCGGCGCGCTCGCGCTTGCCGCCGCATTGGTTGTTGTCGCGGTGCTGCTGACGGTGTTGGCCCGCGGCCGCCAAGCGCGCGAGCATCAGTGAGCTTGTCGCCAACGGCCGCCGACCCTATACCCCGGCCGATGAACGCTTCGCCGCACAGGATTCGCCGGGCGCTGATTTCGGTCAGCGACAAGACAGGGATTACATCTTTTTGCGCTGCACTCGTGGCTCGCGGTATAGCGCTCGTGTCGACCGGCGGTTCGGCTCGAGCGCTGGCCGCGGCGGGGCTTCCGGTGACCGAGGTGGCCGCTATTACCGGCGTGCCCGAGTTTCTCGACGGGCGGGTCAAGACCTTGCACCCAGCGATTCACGGCGGACTGCTGGCGCGGCGCGATCGGCCCGAGCATCTTGCTGCTTTGAGCGAACGCGCAATCGACCCGATCGACCTGCTGGTGTGCAACCTCTATCCGTTTGCTGCGACGGTCGCCGCCGGCGTGAGCCGTGAGGACTGCATCGAAAACATCGACGTCGGCGGGACGGCGCTCATTCGCGCCGCCGCGAAGAACCACGACGCAGTCACGGTCGTAACCGACCCCGAGGACTATGCGCGCGTTCTGATCGAACTCGCCGCGGGGGACGGGTCGGTCGGGCCCGGGTTGCGGCGCGAGTTGGCGCACCGGGCCTATGCCCTGACCGCGGCCTATGACGCGGCGATCGCCGAATGGATGGCGCGCGAGGAGGGCGTCTCGCTTCCCGACCCTATTGTCATCGCCTGCCGACTGGCGCAGCGCTTGCGCTATGGCGAAAACCCGCATCAGGCGGCGGCGTTCTATCGCACCGGCGAGACCCGGCCGGGTGTGGCGACCGCGCGCCAGCTTCAGGGCAAGGAGTTGTCGTTCAACAATTATTCCGACGCTGATGCGGCTTTCGAACTGGTCGCCGAGTTCGCGCGGCCGGCGGTCGCGATCGTCAAACACGCAAATCCGTGCGGGGTCGCCGTCGGCGCGACGTTGAACGAGGCCTGGGACAAGGCGCTCGCCTGTGACCCGGTCAGCGCGTTCGGCGGGGTTGTGGCGCTGAACCGCCCGCTCGACATGGCCACCGCCGAGGCAATCGGGCGGCTCTTTCTCGAAGTGCTGATCGCCCCCGATGTCGATCCGGACGCGGCGGCGAGGCTCGCTTCCCGCACCGCGCTGCGGCTTTTGATCACCGGCGCAGTGCCCGATCCCAGCGCGCCGGGGGTTGCTTTTCGTTCGGTTGCCGGTGGCATTCTCGTTCAGGAGCGAGACCGAGCATCGATCGGCTCGGACGGATTACGGATCGTCACTCGACGCGCGCCAAGCGAAGCCGAAACGGCTGATCTGCTGTTTGCCGACCGCGTCGTAAAGCACGTCAAATCGAATGCGATTGTCTTCGCGCGCAACGGCGCCACGGTCGGCATCGGGGCGGGCCAGATGAGCCGGGTCGACAGCGTGCGGATCGCCGCCGGCAAGGCAGCCGAAATCGGTCGCGCGGCAGGGTCGCCCGTGTCGCCGACCCACGGTGCGGTCCTCGCTTCCGATGCGTTCTTCCCGTTTGCCGATGGTCTCGAAGCGGCAATCGCCGCTGGAGCGACGGCAGTGATCCAGCCTGGGGGTTCGGTTCGCGATCCGGAGGTGATCACTGCGGCGGATGCCGCCGGCATCACGATGGTGTTTTCCGGCATTCGCCGGTTCCGGCATTGACCCTGGAAAACGCGCACCGCCGGACGCGTCCGCCGCAGACGGCCCCCGGTCACACCACCCGGATGTTTTTGAACTGCCACGGGTCGTCGCGGTCGAGATCCTCTGGGAACAGGCGCTCGCGATCGGCAAGCGGCGTCCAATCGCCATAGACCCCGACAATCTCACCGAGATAGGGCCGGGCGATTTCAAGGACCCGCGCGAAATCCATGTCCTCGGGTTCGACAATTCCTGCTCGCGGATGCTCGAGCGCCCAAACGACGCCGCCCAGCACCGCGGCGGTAACTTGCAGCGAGGTGGCGTTGTTGTGCGGCGCCGCTCGCCGCGCTGCGTCGATCGTCAGCCGCGAGCCATACCAATAGATCCCTTTTGGTGAGCCCATCAGGAGCACGCCGAGTTCGTCGACGCCCTTGGTGATTTCGTCCATCATCAGCCGCTTGTCGGCCTGCAGCCGCCAGTTCTTGCCGGCAAATTCGTGCAGGCTCAACACCGCGTCATCGCACGGGTGATAAGCGTAGTGACAGGTCGGCCGATAGTGCGCTTCGCCGCCTTCCCCGACGGTCAGGAAATCGGCGATCGAGATCGATTCGCCGTGAGTAATCAGAAATCCGTGATACTGCCCTTCGAGCGGCGTCCAACTGCGTACGCGCGTCGCCGCCCCAGGGCGCAGCAGATAAATCGCTGCACTACTGCCGAAATCGTGGCGCCGCCCATCCACCGGGAAGTGCCGTTCATGCGTGCCCCAGCCGAGTTCGGCAGGCTGCGAACCTTCGCTGACGAACCCCTCGATCGACCAGGTGTTGACGAACTGCCCCGGCTCCTTGGGGATATTCGAGACCTGGGTGTCGCGTTCGGCGATGTGGATGACCTTAATGCCGAGCCGCTGCGCCAGAAGCGCCCAATCGGCGCGACCCTGCGGCACGGCTGCGGTATCGTCATCGCGGGCGAGATCGACGAGCGCCTGCTTGACGAAGTGAGAAACGAGCCCGGGGTTGGCACCATGGGTCACCACTGCGGTCGGACCTTGCAGATAGCGCCGACGCAGGGTCAGCGCACTTTCGCGCAGCGCGTAGTTCGAGCGCGCCGAGGGCGGCAGGTTTGGGTCGGTGTAGCCGCCCGGCCACGGCTCGATGCAGGTATCGAGGTAGAGCGCGCCTTTTTCCTGGCACAGCTCGATCAGTGCCGTGCTCGACACGTCGACCGACAGGTTGAGGAGAAAATCGCCGGGCCCGGTCCGGGTGCCGAGCACGGCGCGGTAATTGTCGCGGGTCAGCGGGCTTTCATCAAAAGCAACCCCATATTCGGCCGCTACATCGCGCCCGCGTGGCTCGGCGGTGACGATTGTCACCTGTGCCGGGTCGATCTCGACATGGCGCATCAGCAAGGGCAGTACCCCTTGACCAATGCTGCCAAAGCCGACAATGACCAGACGGCCGCGAAAGGCCGTGTGCTTGTCGTCGAGCATTAGGACCCAAATGCTGGTTGGTGGCTGCCTTCCCTACGGTTTCGACCGTCGTCCTGTCAAGCGGGGGCGCCGGTCGATTTTCCCGAAGGGATGCCCGCAGCGGCGCGCACCGGCGCTTGGCCTGAGCGAGTGGCACGCCGCGGCGCCCCGGACTGTGAACTACTGCGCGACCCAGCCGCCATCCACCGAAAGCGCCGCGCCGGTGATCGTCTTGGCCGCCTCGCCGCACAGAAACACGGCCAGCGCACCGAGCTGTTCCGGGGTCGTGAAGTCGAGCATCGGTTGCTTTTCGCGCAGCAGGTCGTCGCGCGCCTGCTGCACTGGGATGCCTTCGACGGCGGCGCGAGCCTCTATCTGCTTTTCGACGAGCGGGGTCAGAACCCAGCCAGGGCAGATCGCGTTGCAGGTGACGGCCTCGTTTGCAGTCTCGATTGCGACGACCTTGGTGACGCCGACGATGCCGTGTTTGGCGCTAACGTAGGCGGCCTTATCGCCACTCGCGACAAGGCCGTGGGCCGATCGATGTTGATGATGCGCCCCCATTTTTTCGCCAGCATGTGGGGGAGGGCGGCCTTTGTCGCATGAATCGCAGCGTTCATATTGATCGCTATGACCGCATCCCAGCGCTCTTCGGGGAACTCGACTACCTTGGCGACATGCTGAATGCCGGCATTGTTGACGAGGATGTCGGCGCCGCCGAAATGCCGCACCGTAGCGCCGACAAGCTCACGGACCTGCGCCGGCTTTGACATATCCGCCGGCGAGTAGGCGACGCCGACGCTGTGCTCGTTCGCCAGTTTGGCGCGCAGCGCTTCGATCCCGTTCGCCTCGCCGAAACCGTTCAGCATCATCGCGCAGCCCTCGCCGGCAAGCGCGGTGGCGATCCCGAGCCCGATCCCGCTCGTCGATCCGGTAACGATTGCGACTTTACCTTTTTGCATGAGACTTCTCCTCATATCATGATCGCCGAGGTAAAGCCTGAGCCATGTCTGTCGTACTACGTCCGGGAGCGTCTTCAGCAGCGCGGCAAAATGGTGCAGGGAAAAGCCCGGGCGACACACGATTTGTCGCAAGACACACGCCAATGTTAGGGACCAGCGTCATCAGGGACAGCGTCCCGGCTCAGCCGTCGGCCGGCATTGCTGAACGGACATGGCGAACGCCACGCGCAGAGTTTGAAGGGAAATTCATGTCGGAAATTCGGGCGGCTCGTCATTTTGCGCTTGCGGCGTCGGACATGCCGGCGATCCGGGTCGTCACCTACAACATTCATGGCTGCGTCGGCCTCGACCGGCGCCATGATCCGGCGCGAATAGCGGCCGTTTTACGGGAGATCGACGCCGACATCGTTTGTCTCCAGGAGGTCGACGCTCGCGGCAGTTGGTTGCGCGCCGACCAGGCGGTATATCTTGGCGAAGCGACCGGTCGCCGTGTCATCCTCGGCGCCGCAGCCTGCGAGCGCGGAGGGCGGTTCGCCAACGCTGTTCTGACCCGATTCCCGTCGCTGGCCGCACGCGCTATTGATCTTGCGGTCCCCGGTTACGAGCCGCGGGGCGCCATCGACGTCGATCTAATGATCGGCCGCCGGGTGCTGAGGGTGATGGCCACTCATTTCGGCTTGCATGCCGCAGAGCGGCAGCTGCAGGCCAATCGCTTGGTCGCCGCACTCGGCGAGCCGACGGAACCGAATAGAGCGCCCCCGCACGCCGTGCTGCTCGTCGGCGATTTGAACGAGTGGCGCGGGCGCAACGGCGGCGGGATTCGTGCGCTCGACCGCTGTCTCGGGCCCAGTGCGACGCGGCGGACGTTTCCTTCCTGGATGCCGGTGCTGCCGCTCGACCGGATCTATGCGTTGGGGCCCGCAATCTTGCGCGATGTCCATGTCTACCGCTCGCCGTTGGCGCGGGTCGCTTCCGATCATTTGCCGCTCATCGGAAATTTGTCGTGGAGTGCCGGACAGGCTCGCCGCCGTCAGCGAGTGCGGTCTTCCGACGGAGGACAAGACAGGTACCCTGGCGCCGAGCGCGCGGCCAGTCTGTTGCGGCAGGAGCGGCACCCGTCCTTGTTCGGTGGCGAGGGCTGACAGGATTGCCTCCGGTACCGCGGAGGACTAATCAGAAGCAATGCCTCCAAAGCACAACCCGCTCGGTCTCAACCCGCTGCAGCTCAAAACCCTGACCCTGCTCCAGCAGCTCGCGCGGCTGTCCGACTATTCTCGGCCCGGTGAAGAGCAGGGCAGCATCATGCTGACGCGGCTGCCTAACCCGCACGGTGACCATTTCCATGTTGGTGAGGCAGTGGTTGCGTCGCGCGACGCAACCGGGCTGCGCAACCCGGCGGTATGGGCGGCGCTCGAGCGCAAGGGGCTCGTTCGATCGACCCCGCCGACCGCACTCGTTACGCCGCTCGGGCTTGATTACGACACCGGCTTGCGGGAGACGATCTTACATTTGGCGGACCACGGCTAACCCGGCGCAAAACCGGCAGCGCTCACCAGCGGAAATGCGATGCGATGGCAAGCGGTTGGTGCCCGCCGGCAACGAGCGTCGCCTGGAGGCGGCTGAGACCGGGTTCTAGGCAGGGCTCGCTCGCCCCGCCGAACTCCTCGGCGTGGATCCCGCCGACGATGAACAGGCTGTCGAGACCGGCTGCCGCCGCACCGGCGATATCGGTGCGCAAGCTGTCGCCGACAGCGAGAATCCGCGAGCGGTCGGCAATGCCGAGCAACGCAAGGCAGGTGTCGTAGACCGAGCGGTACGGCTTGCCGTGCCAGCGCACATAACCGCCCCCCTGCTCGTACCATTGCGCCAGCGCGCCGGCGCACAGCGCGAGCTTTGCGCCGTGCATGACGACGAGATCGGGATTGGCGCACACCATTGGCAGGCATCGCGCCAAACATCGGCGCAGCAGCGGGGCATAGTCCTCGATCGTGTCGTCCCAGCCGGCCGGGCCGGTATTGAGGATGAACTCGGCCCCCTCGGCGCTATCGACGAATTCGAGCGCGAGCCCGTCGCGGATTTCCAAATCGCGATCCGAGCAGATGTGCAAACAGCGGCGACCGAGCGTCGCATAGAAGGGATCGCTCCGCCGCTGTAGATATTGCCAAGCCTCTTCCCCCGACGACATCACATGATGGTAGCTCGCTTCCGGCACTCCGATTTGGGAGATCCGGCGGGCGACGTCGCCCGCCCGGCGCGGCGCGTTCGACAGCAGCGCGATGCGTTTGCCGGCATCGATCAGAGAGCGCAGGCAATCGACGGCACCGGGGATCGGCGCCACGCCATCGTGGATGACGCCCCACAAATCGAGGATGAACCCGTCGTAGCGGGGCGCTAGGGCGCTGACACCCAAGATGTATGGCACGGCCATCGGCGAGGACCTCGAAGCGACGAACATCGTTTACCAATTAAGGTGAATGTTCACCAATCAAAACTAATATTTACCAAGTGTTGCCAAATCGCCCGGAACATCATTGGGACAAACCCGTTAAACATGCGGCAGCTCGGGTGCGCCCGGGCGAGGAGAGAATATGAGCATAGATTTGTATATTGGCCCACTCATCGAGCGCAGCGGCAGCTTTGGCTATGACACCTTCTCCCGGGTCGACGGACGTCGCAGCTCGTTTCGCTATCGGCGTGTCGAAGACGCACGACGCGACCGGCGGGCGATGATAGCCGAGTCTCGGCGCACTCCGCATACCCGTGTTCACGTCTGCGAGACGCTGGTCGAATTTGAGCGATCGTTGGCAGCCAAGCACAATGCCGACGATGTCCAATCGCGCCAGCATTGACCTACTAAGCGTGATCACGTCCTCGGCCGGCCGGCGCCCATCAGCCGGTCCATCACGGTCAGCAGCAGCGCCGAAACGACAAAGGTGAGGTGAATAACCGTCATCCACAGCAGCTTGTCGTTCGGTATCGCCGCAATATCCATGTATCCCTTCAATAGCTGAATAGCTGAAATGGCGACGATGTAGGCCGCCACCTTCAGCTTCAAGGTCCCTGAATCGAGTTTGCCGAGCCAGGATATCGCCTTTTCCGCCTCGCTGACATCAAGCCGCGAGACGAAATTCTCGTAGCCACTCAGCATGATCATCACGATCAGCCCGGCGATCAGCGCGAGGTCGATCAGGCTGAGAGCGCCGAGAAGGACATCAACCTCGTTGCTCGTCGGCAAATGCCAAGCCATCTCGATGAGCTCGCGGAAAAACCGGATTGCGAAGATCGCCAACAGGAACGCCAAGCCGAGATAAATCGGCGCGAGCAGCCATCGGCTCGCGAACAGCGTCCGCTCGATCAGGCGATCGATCCTCATTTCGGCCTTTTACCGGAAAAGAATCGGAGCGATCCAGCGCTACGGGTAGGCGGCTCGGGACGCGCTCTGGTTCGCGGCCTTTGGCTTGAGAGCGTGAGCCGACCCAACCGCATCGCCGACCGAATCGAACCCTTCACGACGTAGCAATTCTGCCAGGCCGGTCCTGATCCTGCCGACAAGGGTGGGGCCTTCGAAGACCAGCGCGGTGTAGAGTTGCACCAAGCTGGCGCCGGCGCGGATCTTCGCGTAGGCGTCGGCAGCGCAGGCGATACCGCCGACGCCGATCAGCGGCAGTCTTCCTCGCGTCAGCCGGTACATGTCGGAGAGCAAAGCGGTCGATGGGGCGAACAGCGGATGGCCGCTGAGACCGCCGGTCTCGTGGGCATGGCGGCTCCGCAATCCGGTCGGGCGCGCGGTTGTCGTGTTCGAAACGATCAGCCCGTCGATCCCAGTGTCGAGCGCGACCTCAGCTATGTCGCCGCGTTCTTCCATCGTCAAATCGGGCGCGATCTTCAGCAACAGCGGTACCTGGCCACTTGTGTTGCGCGCGTCGATCAACCTGCGCAGCAGCGAATCGAGCACCGTCCGCGCCTGCAGGTCCCGCAGCCCCGGCGTGTTCGGCGAGGAGATGTTGACGACCAGATAGTCGGCGAGCCCCGCTGCGCGGCGGATGCCCTCTTCGTAATCGGCAGTGGCGTCGCAGCTTTCGCGGTTCTTGCCGAGATTGACACCGACGATGCCCCGGCGCTCGCGTCGCGACAACCGGCCGACGACCGCATCGAGCCCGCCGCTGTTGAACCCCATGCGATTGATGACGGCATCGTCCTCGGCAAGCCGAAAGACCCGCGGCGTTGGATTGCCCGGTTGCGGGCGGGGCGTGACAGTGCCGATTTCGACAAAACCGAAACCAAGACCGAGCATTGCGCGGGGAATGCGGGCATCCTTGTCATAGCCGGCGGCGAGACCGACCGGGTTGGCAAAACCGAGTCCCCAAAGCCGCTGCCGTAGGATCGGTGGGTCCGATTCGAACGCTCTGTCGGCGACCAAAAATCGGCCGAGGCCGATTTGCATCGCCCGCACGCTCAGCACGTGCGCGGCTTCGGCAGGAAGGCGTCGCAAGATCGGCCTGATCAATGGGTAGAGATCGGACATCGGTTTCAGAAGCATACCAGGGGGCTCGGGTCGCGCCACCTGTGCTAGACCATGCTGGTTATGTCAGAGGGTGATCGCAGCCGCGAGAACACCCGGCGGCGGGTAATGGTGCCGCACGCGCCGGTGCTGGTCGCCGGCTTCCGCGAGGTTCTCTGGCTGAGCCCGGAAGGCGAGATCGAGGTACTGTCGCCGGATGAAGCCGCGCACCGGGTTCAGATCGACCCGCCGATGCTGTGCCACGCCGTTGCGACCGCCCGCCGCCTCGATTCGCCTGGCTTCCCCGCGCTCGACCTTTTGGAGTTGTTCGCCTTCGTCTATCCGGCGCGGTTTTGCGTGCCGACGCCGCGCGGTCTCGCCGAAGTGCTCGGCTTGCCGCGGCCGCTGCGGCCGACGGAGGCTTGCGTTACCCTCGCGACCGCCGCGCGCGCACTCATCCAAGCGCTTGGGCAAGAGACCGACCCCGAAATTCGCGCCATCGCCGAGGTGATGGATCGTGGTGGGTGGTTGTGGGCGCCCTCGGTACTGGCGGCGCTGCCGCCGCCCGAACCGCGGGCGCGGCGGCACGTGGCGGGCTTGCGAATGTGGACGCGGCTTTCAGAATGGGCCGAGACGGCACCGGGACCGCCACCTGGAAACGAGGCGGTGAGTCCCGAGGAGGCGCGCGCCCGGCTCGCTCGACTGGTCGGGGCCGCGTCCGAGCCGCGTCCGCAACAGGCCGATTACGCCGCGGCTGTCGCCATCGCTTTTGCTCCGCGCGACGTGCCTGACCAACCCCGTGCGGTGCTCGCCGAAGCCGGGACCGGCGTCGGCAAAACCCTCGGATATATTGCGCCCGCAAGTGTGTGGGCCGAGAAAAATCGCGGTTCGGTGTGGATCTCGACGTTCACCCGCAACCTGCAGACCCAGATTGCCGGCGAGCTCGACCGGCTCTACCCCGATCCGGAGCTCAAGCGCCGACGGGTCATCGTACGCAAAGGCCGAGAGAATTTTCTGTGTCTGCTGAATTATGAGGAAGCTGCCGCCGCGGCGATGACCCGGCCGGGACGTGCGGCGGCACAGCTCGGACTGATCGCGCGCTGGATCGGCGCGACCGAGGCAGGCGATGTTGTCGGCGGCGATTTTCCGGGCTGGCTCGCCGAATTGATCGGCCGCGGACGCGTTAACGGCCTCGCCGACCGCCGCGGCGAATGCGTGCATTCCGCCTGCCTGCATTTCCGCCGCTGCTTTGTCGAGAAGAACGTCCGCAAAGCGCGGAACGCCCGTATCGTCGTCGCCAACCACGCGCTGGTTATGACCCAGGCCGCCCTGGGCGGTCTAGACGACGCCACGGTGCCGACCCGCTACGTCTTCGACGAAGGCCATCATCTGCTGGAGGCGGCTGACAATGCATTTTCGGTTCGCTTGTCGGGTCGCGAGGGGCGCGAACTGCGGCGCTGGATCGTTGGCGCCGAGGGATCGGGCGGGTCGCGCGCCCGCGGGCTGCGGCGCCGCATCGGCGATCTCGTCGAAAACGACGATAGCGGTGTCCAGGCGCTGATCGAGGTTCTTGGCGCGGCGCGCATCCTTCCCAGTGACGGTTGGGCGCAGCGGGTAACCGAAAATCGTGGATTACAAGGCTTCGAGGCGTTTTTGGCGCTAGTCCGGCAACAGGTTTTGGCGCGGGCCGCTCTCGCCGATGCCGGCTATGGGTTACAAGCCGAGGCGCGTCCGCCGGTTGGTGGGCTCGTCGACGTGGCACTGCCGCTCGGGCAAGGGCTCGATCGCCTCGCCGCCGCGCTGCGGCGGCTCGCCGTGGTGCTGCGCGCCCGCCTCGAAGACGTCGACACTCCACCTGAACCCGGCCTGCGCCAGCGGCTCGATGCCGCCGTGCGTGGGCTCGACCGGCGCGCCGATCAGCAGCTCGCCGCCTGGAGTCGGCTGCTGGGCGATCTTGCCGAACCGGCCCGGTCCGAGACCGTCGAGTGGTTCTCGCTCGACCGTGTCGACGGGCTCGAAACCGATGTTGCGGTCACGCGCAGCTGGATTGATCCCGGCATCCCGTTCGCCGAGTGGGTCGCGCGCCCGGCGCATGGGCTCGTCGTCACGTCGGCGACGTTGTTGACCGACGGCGTGCCCGATCTCGAACTCGCCTGGCGCGGGGCCGAGGCCGCGACCGGCTTGCGCCACCTGCCGGCAAGCCCGGCTGCCACACGCATCGCGTCGCCGTTCGATTATGCCGCGCAGACTCGCGTGTTTATCGTCACCGACATCCCTCGCGACGATGTCGGCCAGGTCGCCGCCGCCTATGCAGCGCTGTTTGTTGCCGCCGGCGGCGGGGCGCTCGGGCTCTTCACTGCTATCGCGCGGCTGCGCACGGTGCATCAGCGCATCGCCCCGGCGCTCGAAGCGCGCGGCCTCCTGCTGCTTGCCCAGCACGTCGAGGCGATGTCGACCGCGACCCTGGTCGACATCTTTCGCGCCGAGGAGGATTCCTGCCTTCTCGGCACCGATGCGATCCGCGACGGGGTCGACGTCCCCGGCCGCTCGCTGCGCCTCATCGTGTTCGATCGCGTGCCGTGGCCGCGACCCGATATTCTGCATCGAGCGAGACGGACGGTTTTCGGCGGCGCGCAATATTCCGACCAGGTCGCACGGCTGCGGTTGCGCCAAGCCTACGGCCGGCTTGTGCGGCGGGTTGACGATCGCGGGGTCTTTATTGCGCTTGACCGGGCCTTGCCCTCGCGGCTGCTTGCCGCCTTCCCCGACGGTGTCGCAATTGTCCGCGTGCCACTGGCAGAAGCGGTGGCAGAGACCACAAGGTTTCTTCAGGCCGGCGTTACGGCTTGACAGCCCCGCCCCGGTTTTGGTCTGTAAGCCCGGCCAATAAGGAGATAATTTGTATGATCGAGCACCACCGCGCGCTGATCTACACGATGGTCATCGTGTCGGCGGCAGACCGCAACATGCCCGATTCCGAGCTTCATGCATTTGCCGAGATCGTTGGCCATTTGCCGATCTTCCGGGATTTTGATCAAAACGCTTTACCCGGACTGTTCAATGATTGCATCGAGCTGATCAGCCGCGAGAACGGGTTCGAAGAGACGTTGAACGCGATCAAGGCCGGGTTGCCGCCAAAGCTGCGCGAGACGGCCTACGCGGTCGCCTGTGATCTGGTTGCGACCGACGGCGAGGCGACGCAGGAGGAGCTGCGCATCCTCGAATTGCTGCGCCACCGCCTCAAGATCGAACGCCTGACCGCCGTCGCCATCGAGCGAGCCGCCCGCGCCCGCTTCCAGACGCTCTGAAGCGTCCCGAATGCGCGCGGCCGCCCTCTAGCGCGACGGGGGCAGCGCGCGCCTGATCGCTGCCTGCACCTCGCTCGGCTGCGAAGCGAGCGCGTCGCACAAGCGGCGTAGCTGCCGCCGTAGGCCGTAAACCTGATCGAGCAGGCCGAGCACCACCGGCACCGCCTCGTCATCGATCGCGAATTCGTGGCGGATTTCCTGAATCAGCTCGACCCGGGCGGCATCGACCTCGTGAAACAGCCAAGTATCACCATGCTGCTCGGCCAGCACCCAGCGGTTTTCAACCCAATGGACCAACTCGTGCTGATCGAGCCCGTGCACCCGGCTCAAAAGCTCGTTGAGCGCAATCATGGCGGCGGCATCTCACGGCGAGGATCGGATGGATGAAGGAGTGCCCATTTTTCGATGAATTCCGCGAGTGCGGAGTCGTCGGCATGGCTGATAACGACCTTCAGGCTCACGTATTGATCGCCGGGATTGGTGCGCCGCTGGATGCCTTTGCCGCGCAGCCGCAGCACCGTACCGGTGTCGGAGCCTTTGGGAATCGTCATCGTGACCGGCCCGGTGACGGTCGGCACGGTGATCCGCGCTCCCAACACCGCCTCGGCAAGGCTGACCGGCAGCTCGATTCGAACGTCGTCGCCGTCGCGCTTAAACAGCGGGTGTAGTGCCACTTGCACCGCAATCAGCGCGTCGCCGGGCTCGCCACCGCCAAAACCGGGGGCGCCTTTGCCGCGCAGGCGCAGGACCTGACCATCCTCGATCCCGGCCGGTATCGTCACGTCCAGCCACTCATCGGGGCTCAATGACAGACGTTTCTTGTCGCCCTTTGCCGCGCCGGTGAAATCGACAGTCATGGTGAAACTGCGATCGGGACCGCGCGCGCGGAACTCTTCGCCAAAACCGGCGCCGGCCCGGCCCCGCCGTCCGCGCCCCGGCGAGCCGAAAGCCGCGAACAGGTCGTCGAGGTCGTTCAGATCCATCTCTCCCTGCGGCTGATAGCGCCAGCCGTCCGTCCCCTCGGCGTGCGGGCGGTAGGAATAACGCGGCCGCTCGGCGCCGGTTTCGTCGATCTCGCCGCGGTCGTAGCGTGCCCGCTTTTCGGGATCGGACAGCAGGTCGTAAGCTGCGGAGACCGATTTGAACCGGGCCTCGGCCTCGGGCTTGCCGGGGTTCAGATCGGGATGGAGCTGCTTGGCCAGCTTGCGGTAGGCCTTGCGGATCTCGTCGGCGGTTGCAGTCGGCTTGACGCCGAGGATCTCGTAGGGGGTCTCCGTCGCCATCCGTCAGCGCCGCCTACTGGACTGCCGCTCGGCGGCGGCCTGCTCGATCCGAACCGCGACTGTGCGGTCCGAGCCGCCGCGGTCGACGGTAAGTTCGACCTCGCCGCCGATCTGCGCCAAGCCGACGCGGTTGCGCAATTCCGATGCATTGTGGATCGGCGAGCCGTTGACGGCCACGATCAGATCGCTCGAACGCAAACCGGCGCGCTGTGCGGCTGAACCGGGCTCGACGCGGGCGACCAAGGCGCCTTCGGTGTGCGTCGTCGCGAGCGCCCGCGCCAGGTCGGGAGTCAAATCCTGGATCGCCACGCCGATGCGTCCGTGCCTGACTTCGCCATAACGGGTCAGCTGGTCCATGACGTCGCGCGCCATGTTGACGGGAACCGCAAAGCCGATGCCGACATTGCCGCCGCCCGGCGCCAGGATTGCGGTGTTGATGCCGACCAACCGCCCTTGCAGATCGACGAGGGCACCACCTGAATTACCGGGGTTGATAGACGCGTCGGTCTGGATAAAATCCTCATACCCCTCGATGCCGAGCCCGGTGCGGCCGAGGGCGCTGACAATGCCGGAGGTCACGGTTTGCCCGAGCCCGAACGGGTTGCCGACAGCGAGCACGAAATCGCCGACTTGCAGGCGGTCGGAGTTGCCGATCGGCACCGCCGTCAAATTCTCGGCGGGGATCTGCAACACCGCGATGTCTGTCGCCGTGTCGCGGCCGATCAACTTGGCAGCAAAACGGCGGTTGTCTTTTGTGGTGACCTCGACCCTCGTTGCGTTGTCGACAACATGGCTGTTGGTCAGCACATACCCGCGACCGGCATCAACGATGACACCCGATCCGACCGCCTCGGTTTCGCGTTCGACCGGCTGGTCGCGCAAGTTGAAGAATTGACGAAACAGAGGGTCCTGCGCCAACGGGTTGACTTCGCGTACCTCGCCGCGGACGGAGATGCCGACGACGCCCGGAGTGATCCGGCTGACGACGCCGGCCACACTTGTCACCGGGGCGCCTCCGACCTCGGGAATCGGCGCGCCGGCGTATGCCGGAACCGTGACACCCGTCGCCGCTGCAACCCCGCCTGACAGAACGAACGCTGCCAAAACCCGCTTCATGGCTGTAAAGGTCCTAGACGTGCAAGCCTCCCGCGCGCTTCGGCGAACGTGGCACGAATCGATCGGTTTCGCAGCCTATCTAACCCTTTGCGCGATCGCTTCAAGGGACCGGGTCGCGACGCTTTTGTACCGCCGCGATGCGCCGGCTGGGTCCGAGCATCGGCGGCGGGACCTAATGTTTCGGGTGCGAAGCGAGGCGGAGTCCGAACAGAGTAGCGGCCGCTTCCGGCGGGAGTTTCGAATAATCGGACGGTACTTCGAACAGGTTCGCATCCTGCTCACCAATTTGGACATGGCGCAGCTCCCAGTGGACTGTCGAAACCTTGCCCTTGCGGTTCGTGTAGCTGCCATCGCAGCGCATCGGAATGCCGTCGCCGCTGAGCCAAAGCGCACCAGACAAATGCCCGCCCGGAATACTCTTGTCTACTTCATATTTAGTTGTCGCGATGCCGTTGACGGTTTCGTGATTGACAGGCTTGCCGAGGAGGTCGGGCCGCCCCAAGACTGCCAGCGCTGTTGGTAAATCGAACTCGACCGACGTATGCAGCTGCGGCAAGAGGACGTCACCGATCGAACTGTCGGCACGTAGAATAAAGACGGGCTTGATTGACGGCAGCTCCTGCTCGTGACGCTGTTCGCCAGGCATGTTCCACATTCGGCCGATATAGCTGTGCCCGTCGAATACCAATACCCGCTCCGCGGTGAAACCAACTCGCGGGTCGCCAAGGGTCTCAGCATCTGTCGCTGCGCTCGACAGCAGGAGCAGCGACAACCCGATCGAGGCGAGGGCGGACAGGTGCATTTTGTTCCTTGGCGCCGGTGCAGGAAACCTCGACGCCCCGCTGTTAGCCAGCGAATGCGGCGGTTTCGCGGCACTGGACAGAGGCGCGGCAAAGCCTATCCTTCAGCGGGCGATAATTCCAGCGTCAGGCAAGGCATCGGTGATGAGACAAAATATTGATGCGCAGTACCCTTCAAACCCGGTGCCATGCCGGCCATGAACGACGCCGGCAGCCCGATCACGGTGCACGTCCACGCGGCAATCGCCGAGATCGCGGCAGCGGCGTGGGACGCCTGCGCCGGCGACATCAATCCGAGCGTGTCCTACGCGTTTCTGAGCGCCCTCGAAGACAGCGGCTCGACAACGGCGCGCACCGGCTGGACGCCGCAGCATTTGTCTCTGGCTGACCGCAAAGGCACGATCCTCGGGGTCGTGCCGCTTTACGCCAAGACCCATTCCTACGGCGAATACGTTTTTGATCACGGCTGGGCCGACGCCTATGAGCGCGCTGGCGGGCGCTATTATCCAAAGCTGATTTCCGCGGTCCCGTTCACCCCCGTGCCGGGCCCGCGGCTGCTGCTGCGTCCGGATGCACCGCCTGACACGCGCGACCATCTGATCGCCGCGATGGTGGAACTGTGCAACCGCCGTCGGATCTCTTCGGTACACGTGACGTTCCCCCGCCAGGACGACGCCGAGGCGCTGACCGAAGCTGGCTTTCTGCAGCGCGTCGGCCAGCAATTCCACTGGACCAACAACGGCTATCGCGATTTCGAAGACTACCTTGCCGCCCTCAATTCACGCAAACGCAAGGCGGTCAAAAAAGAGCGGCGCGAGGCGCTGGTCGATGGTCTTGAGATCGAGCTGCTGACCGGCGGCGATTTGAAGCCCCGCCATTGGGACGCGTTCTACCGATTTTATCTGGCGACTTCGGATCGCAAATGGGGTCAAGCCTATCTCAATCGCAAGTTCTTCGACATGATCGGCGAGCGCATGCCGGACAACATCGTGCTGGTCTTAGCGCAGCGGGCCGGCAAATACGTCGCCGGTGCGCTTAACCTTCTGGGCAGAGATACGATCTACGGCAGGAATTGGGGCAGCTACGGCGACTACAAGTTCCTGCACTTCGAATGCTGCTACTACCGGGCGATCGAGTTCGCGATCGCGCGCGGGCTCGAGAGCGTCGAGGCCGGAGCGCAAGGGCCGCACAAATTACAGCGCGGCTATCTTCCGGTGCCGACATACAGCGCGCATTGGATCCCGGACCCGGGTTTCCGCCGCGCGGTGGCGCAATTTGTCGCCCGCGAGCGCGAAATGGTCGAGCGCAAAATCGATGCCCTCGCCGAATATTCGCCCTTCCGCCATGAGGACTAGCCGTGCCTTGGCGCCATGACCGGCATCAACGTCCACCGATGGGGCGCGGCTGTCGATGTGACGGGCCGCCGAGGTGCGCGAGCAGACGAACCGTCACGGGCCAACCTTACTCCACGAGCGCCGGTTCCTTGGGTTCAGCGGGTGTGGCAGGGCCCTCTTCGAAGCTGAAGTGGAGCGCGTCCTCTTCCGGCTTTTTCGTGACGCGGACAATCCCACCCTTGGCCAGCCGCCCAAACAGGAGCTCTTCGGCAAGCGGCTTTTTGATGTGTTCTTGGATTACACGGGCCAGCGGTCGAGCACCAAAGAGCGGGTCGTAGCCCTTTTCCGATAGCCAGGCGCGGGCGTCGGCGTCGAGCTCGATTGTCACGTTGCGGTCAGCCAGCTGCTCTTCCAATTGCAATACGAATTTGTCGACAACCCGACCGATGGTGTCGGTCGAGAGTGCCGCGAACGAGATGGTCGCGTCGAGCCGGTTGCGGAATTCGGGTGTGAACATGCGGTTGATCGCCTCATGGTCGTCGCCGGTACGGACGCCGCTGCCAAAGCCGATCGCGGGCTTGGCGAGGTCCGAGGCACCCGCATTCGTCGTCATGATCAGGATCACGTTGCGGAAATCCACATTTTTGCCGTTGTGGTCGGTGAGCTTTCCGTAATCCATGACCTGCAACAGTATGTTGAACAGATCGGGATGCGCCTTTTCAATCTCGTCGAGCAACAGCACCGAATGAGGATGCTGATCGATGGCGTCGGTCAACAGCCCGCCCTGATCAAAGCCGACATAGCCGGGTGGTGCGCCAATCAGCCGCGACACGGTGTGCCGCTCCATGTATTCCGACATGTCGAAGCGGGTGATCTCGATGCCGAGAGTGCGGGCGAGCTGGCGCGCGACCTCGGTCTTGCCGACCCCGGTCGGCCCTGAGAACAAATACGAGCCGATCGGCTTTTCCGGGTCGCGCAGGCCGGCGCGGGCCAGCTTGATCGCCGAGACTAGCGCCTCGATCGCGCTGTCCTGACCGAATACCATCGTTTTCAAATCGCGATCGAGGTTGCGCAACACCTCGCGATCATCGCGCGAGACGCTTTTTGGCGGGATCCGCGCCATTGTCGCGATGACCGCCTCGACCTCGCGCGCAGTAATGGTCTTGCGCCGGCGGTTCTCCGGCACCAGCATCTGCGCAGCGCCGGTTTCATCGATAACGTCGATCGCCTTGTCGGGCAGCTTGCGGTCGCCGATGTAGCGGTGCGACAATTCTACGGCGGCTTTCAAGGCGTCGCTGGTGTAGCGGACCTTGTGGTGCCGCTCGTAGTAAGGCTTTAGGCCGCGCAGGATTTTGATCGAATCCTCGACGGTCGGCTCGTTGACATCGATCTTTTGGAAGCGGCGGACCAGCGCACGGTCCTTCTCGAAGTAGTTGCGATATTCCTTATAGGTGGTCGAGCCGATGCAGCGGATGACGCCGCCGGCCAGAGCCGGCTTCAACAAATTCGAGGCGTCCATCGCCCCCCCGCTGGTGGCGCCGGCGCCGATAACGGTGTGGATCTCGTCGATAAAGAGGATCGCGCCGGGTTGCGAACTCGAGCTCCGACAGCACCGCCTTGAGCCGCTCTTCGAAATCGCCGCGGTAGCGCGTTCCGGCGAGCAGTGCGCCCATGTCGAGGGCATAGATGGTCGCGTTGGTGAGTACCTCGGGAACTTCCCGCTGAACGATCCGGCGCGCCAGTCCTTCGGCAATCGCGGTTTTGCCGACGCCGGGATCGCCGACATAGAGTGGATTGTTCTTTGATCGCCGACACAGAATCTGGATCGTGCGCTCGACTTCAGCACCGCGTCCGATCAGAGGATCGATACGACCGCCTTTCGCCTTTTTGTTCAGATTGACGCAATAGGCATCGAGCGCGTCGTGGCTGCGCTTCTGCGACTTGTCGTTGCGCTCGTCCTCGTCCGTGCCTTGAACGCGCCGGGTTTCCGAGCGTCCCGGCGCCTTGGCGATGCCATGCGAGATGTAGTTGACCGCGTCGAAGCGCGTCATGTCCTGCTCTTGCAGGAAATAAACCGCATGACTTTCCCGCTCGGCGAACATTGCCACCAGCACATTAGCGCCGGTCACCTCCTCACGGCCCGAGGACTGGACATGGATCGCGGCGCGCTGCAATACGCGCTGGAAGCTCGCGGTCGGCTTGGCGTCGTCCTTGTGTGCCGAGACGAGATTGCCAAGCTCGTTGTCGACATAGGTCAGCGCTTCGCGGCGCAGCCGCTCAAGGTCGACGCCGCAGGCCCGCAACACCGCCACCGCATCCTGATCCTCGGTCAAGGCTAGCAGCAAATGTTCGAGTGTGGCGTATTCGTGCCGTCGATCATTGGCATAGGCGAGCGCCCTATGCAGCGATTTTTCGAGATTGCGTGAGAGCACTCCCGACCTTCCTTCCTTGACTAATCCTTCTCCAGCGTACACTGCAGCGGATGCTGGTGCTGCCGGGCAAAATCCATAACCTGGGTCACCTTGGTCTCGGCCACCTCATAGGTGTAGACGCCGCACACGCCGACCCCTCTTCGATGCACATGCAACATGATGCGGGTCGCCTCCTGTCAATTCTTGGCGAAGAATCGTTCCAAAATGTGAACGACAAACTCCATCGGAGTATAGTCATCGTTCAGCATTAAAACCTTGTACATTGAGGGCTTCTTCGTCTTCGGTTTCGCCTTGACGACGACACCCGTACCAGGTCCTTCCTCGCCGCGCTTTCCGTTGTCGCTCATATCGACCCGGACTGACAGCCTTGCTCGCTGTCTCCATGATATTGGCTTTCCGGCAGGGCGGAAAACCATTTTCTTGGCCGGCTGCCCATGCGTGGCCAAGGGTCGCCGCACGCGGCTACTCCGACCGGTAAGGCCGCCGCAACAGCCGGTCGGTCATCTCGTCGATCGGCGCGCCGTGATGCAGCACTGCATCGACCGCTTCGCTGATCGGCATCTCAATCCCAAGGCGTGCCGCCAGTTGGGTAACGGCGGCTGTGGTCGCCACCCCCTCGACCACCGAGCGGCGTCCGGCGAGCGCCTCCTCAAGGCTTTGCCCTTGGCCGAGTGCCAAGCCCAGAGCCTGGTTGCGCGATTGGGTGGCAGTGCAGGTCAGAACGAGGTCGCCGAGGCCCGAGAGACCACGAAACGTCTCAGCATGGGCGCCTTGAGCGACCCCGAGCCGTGCCATCTCTGCAAGGCCGCGCGTGATCAGCGCCGCGCGGGCGTTGTCGCCAAGCCCGCGTCCGACAACAATCCCGCAGGCGATCGCCAGCACGTTTTTTACCGCACCGCCGATTTCGGTTCCAACCGGGTCCGGTGACAGATACGGACGAAACCGGCTGTCGCCAAGAGCGCCCATGAAGAGTTTGGCGGTGGCCGAGCCAGTGCTGGCGATAGTGAGTGCCGTGGGCAGACCACGGGCAACCTCGATGGCAAAACTGGGACCCGACAGCACCGCGTAGGGCGAATCCGGCAGCAGTTCGGCGCCGATCTGCGACATCATCGCGAGCGTGCCGATTTCGATGCCCTTGGCGCATTGCAACACTGGCAGGCCGCGCGGAATTTGGCCAAGCAGCCCCCCGAGAACGCCGCGCAGAAACTGTGCCGGCACTGCGAGCAGCGCCGCATCAGCGCCTTCGACGGCCGCCTCGAGGTCAGCGGTCGCCGTGATCCGCGGGTCGAGCAGGAGGCCGGGCAGATAGTACGGATTTTCATGCCGATTGTTGATCGCCGCGACTACTTCAGGGTCTCGTGCCCATAATGTCGCCGTTGAGCCGGCACGATGCGCGACGACCGCGAGCGCCGTCCCCCAGGCGCCAGCACCGATGACCCCAAGCTTCACCAGCTTATGCCCTGATCCTCGCTCCCGGACGCGGCGGTGCCGAGGCGTCGAGCGGCCAGCGCGGACGGGGTGCCGCAGCGAGGTCATCGACGAGACCGAGGCGCAGCCGCTCCAGCCCCGCCCAGCCGATCATCGCCGCGTTGTCGGTGCACAACGCCGCGGGCGGCGCTACGAAGTCGAATCCGGCAAACGCGGCAAGATCGGCGAGGCGCCCCCGCAGCCTGCGATTGGCGGCAACGCCGCCGGCGGCGACGAGGGTTCTACCTTCGGGGCAATTGCTACGAAACCAGGCAATGGCGTTGGCGGTGCGATCGCAGAGAGCATCGCAAATCGCCTCTTCGACCGCGGCTGCAAGATCGTTTTGGTCTTGTAGATCGAACGTGGCACGTTCGATTGTAATGCGGCGCACTGCGGTCTTCAGTCCGGAGAAGGAAAAGTCGCAACCCGGCCGCCCGACGAGCGGCCGGGGGAGACGAAAGCGCCGGGCATCACCGTGTTGCGCGGCGCGCTCGATCGCGGGCCCGCCCGGATAGGCTAGCCCGATCAACTTCGCCGCTTTGTCGAAGGCTTCACCAGCGGCATCGTCGAGGGTGGTGCCGAGACGGATGAAACAACCGACTCCGGCGCAGGCAAGCAGTTGGCAATGCCCGCCAGAAACAAGCAGCAGCAGGTACGGGAAAGCGACGGGATGGGTCAGTCTGACGCTCAAAGCATGCGCTTCGAGATGGTTGATGGCGAGAAACGGCTTACCAGCCGCCCAGGCGATGCCCTTGGCCATCATCGTGCCGACGATCAGCCCGCCGATCAGCCCGGGCCCGGCCGCAGCCGCAACGCCGTCGACCTCGGATATTGTGATCCCGGCCTCAGCGAGCCCGCGCCGAACGAGCGCGCCGAGATGATCAAGATGAGCGCGCGCTGCAATCTCGGGCACGACACCACCGTAGGGCTCGTGCTCGTCGAGTTGCGAACGCACCAGATCGGAGAGGATTTGCGGACCCGATGCGGTCTCGACAACGACCGCCGCTGCGGTCTCGTCACAACTCGTCTCTATGCCGAGAACGATCATCGGGCAAACCAGCGTCACCGTCCGGCCGGCGATCTCCGGCCACTCGCCAAGCGATGCCCAAAATTTACCCGGACTGCGCCACCTCGTAAGTCTTCAAAGTTTTGTCGGTGGCAGCGTCGATTTCGAGCAGTTTGACCGCGTAGCCCCACAACACCGCCGCATGCCGTAAGACGGCCCGACAGCTTTTTTCGGCGAGCAGCACCCCGTCATGCACATAGTGAGCAAGAATTAGGCAGCGATCGCCTCGAAGATCGACATCCACGACCTGAATATCGGGTTCGCGACGCGACAGGTCGTACTGCCGCGACAGCGCGCTGCGGATCTTGCGATAACCTATGTCATCGTGGATCGCCTCTACCTTGAGCGCGGGTTTGGAGCTGTCGTCGGAAACCTGAAACAGGCGGAAACGACGGATCATCGCGGGACTTAGATACTGCAGCACAAAGCTCTCGTCGCGGTAGTTGGCCCAGGCGTGACGCAGCACCCCGTAGCCGTTACCGCGGCCGGCGATATCCGGAAACCACTCCTTGTCCTCTTCAGTCGGCTCCTCACAGATCCGGCGAATGTCGGACATCATCGCAAACCCCAGAGCATAGGGGTTGAGGCCGCTGAAACGGGGATCGTCGAAATCGGGTTGGAAAACGACGCTCGAATGCGAGTGCAAGAATTCGAGCATGGAGCCTTCGGTGATCAGCCCCTTGTCGTGCAGCCGCCGCATGATCTCGTAATGGACGAAGGTCGCGCAGCCCTCGTTCATCATCTGGGTCTGCTTTTGCGGATAGAAATATTGCGCGATGAGGCGAACGATGCGGACCAGCTCGCGCTGCCAGTCCTCAAGCCGCGGCGCACGCTTTTCGATCAAATAGAGCAGATTTTCCTCAGGTAGACCCAGGTCACGCTTGATTTCCTGCGAGCGGGCCTCTGCGGTGTCCTCGTCTTCTCGGTCGCTGCCACCACCGGGAACGGTCCGCCACAAATCATTATAGGTCGCCTCGGCATGGGCCTGCCACTCTTCGGCCCGCCTCCGCTCCTCGGCGAGATTGGGTTTGGTCCGGTGCGCATAGCGGTTGACGCCGTGATCCTTCAGTGCATGCGCCGCGTCGAGCACGCGCTCGACCGCCTCGGTTCCATGGCGCTCCTCGCATTTCGCCACATAGTCGCGGGCAAAGCTCAAATAATCCAGGATACCGTTGGCGTCAGTCCACTGCCGAAACAGGTAATTGTTTTTGAAAAAATGATTATGACCAAAGGCCGCGTGCGCCATCACCAAGGTCTGCATGGTCATGGAGTTCTCCTCCATGATATAGCAGATGCAAGGGTTGGAGTTGATAACGATTTCGTAAGCGAGGCCTTGTAGGCCCTTGCGATAAAGGGTCTCGTGAAACGCAAAACGTTTGCCGAAGCTCCAATGCCGATACATCAACGGCAGGCCGACCGAAGCGTAGGCGTCGAGCATCTGCTCGGAGGTGATGACCTCGACCTGCACCGGGTAGACGTCCAGTCCTAATTCGTCGAGCGCAATCCTCTCGATCGCGTCGTAGGTCTGGCGCAGCGACCCGTAATCCCAATTCGGACCGCGGAACAGCGGTGCCGAGGCTTCGAGCCTCGCTATCGGCAAGGAGCGTGTGTCAGGCACGAACTCCCCCTTTCGAAAACAGTTCATGGAAAACCGAAAAAATCTGCGATGGATCGCCGACCCGGCGCATTGCGAAATGCGCATGCGCCGGCGCCACCTCGCTGTAGGCGCGCCACAGGTCGCTGTCGCGGGCAAGACCCGTCAGGCTGCCGCCCATCCCGTCGCCGACTTCGACATAGGCGAAATACTGACAGATCGGCAGAACCTCGCCGCCCAGCAGCGCAACGCAACGGCCGCTGTCAGCACCGTAATTGTCGCCATCCGAGGCTTGGGCAGCGTAGATATTCCAGCGATCGGTGGGATAACGCGCCCGAGCGATCTCCAGCATTTTTTCGAGCGCCGTCGACACGACGGTACCGCCGGTCTCGCGACTATAGAAAAACGTCTCCTCATCGACTTCTTCCGCGGTGCTCGTATGGCGGATGAAGACGACGTCGACATGCCGATATCGCCGAATGAGAAAGACGTGCAACAGCATGAAGAACCGCTTGGCGAGGTCCTTCATCGCTTCGGTCATGGAACCCGACACGTCCATCAGGCAGAACATCACCGCTTCGGTATTAGGCCGCGGAACCCGCTCGAAGCGATTATAGCGAACATCGATCGGGTCGATGTAAGGGATGATCTTGCTGCGATGCTCGGCGCGATCGAGTTCGAGCACCAACCTTCCCACCTCTTCCTCGTCGCCGCGGGCGCGCGCCTCCTCAACCGCCTCGCGCAGAGCCTCGACTTCCCACTGCTTCGGGCGCCGCAACGAGATGCGTCGCGCCATGCTGTTACGCATCGTCCGGCGCACGCTCAGATTCGAAGGGGTGCCGCTGATCGTATACCCGGCGCGCTGCAAATCGAACGCAAACGTTTCCCGCAGGCTCTTTTTAACGAGGTCAGGAAGCTCGAGATCCTCGAAGAACATGTCGAGGAACTCGTCTTTCGAAAGAGTGAATTCAAAGGCGTCCTCACCCGATCCGTCCGGACTCCCCTGAGAGCCGCCGCGCCCATCGCCGCCGGTCGGGCGCGGGATCTCATCGCCTCTGATATACTCCTTGTTGCCCGGCACGACATGCTCGGCACGCCCGGTGCGGCGGCTGTGGTGGAACACTGGCTCGACAATCCCGCGCATCGGGATCGCCACCTTCTCGCCGTGTTCGACATCGGCGACCTTGCGCTTGCGCAAGGCGTTCTGCACCGCTGATTTGACCTCGGCTCGGGCACGCGACAGGAACCGCTGCCGGTTACTCAAACTCTTGCCCTTGGGGTTGGGCCGGCGGTCGACAATGTTCATCGTCTTCCCTCCAAACCAGGCGCCGTTCGCGCCTATCCGGCCTTGTTCACCCGCATATACCACTCGACCAAACGCCGGACCTGACGCTCGGTGTAGCCGCGCGCCACCATCCGCTCGAGAAAGTCGGCGTGCTTCTTCTCGGTCTCGCTGTCCTTTTTAGAGCCAAAGCTTATTACCGGCAGCAAATCCTCGACCTGCGAGAACATGCGCCGCTCGATGACCTCGCGCAACTTCTCATACGAAGTCCAGGACGGGTTGCGCCCCGAATTGGCCGCGCGGGCGCGCAACGCGAATTTGACGACTTCGTTGCGGAAGTCCTTGGGATTGGCGATGCCGGCAGGCTTCTCGATCTTCGACAGCTCCTGGTTCAACAGCTCGCAATTCATCAGCTGGCCGGTGTCGGGATCCTTGTAGTCCGAATCCTCGATCCAGGCATCGGCATAGGCCACATAGCGGTCGAACAGATTCTGCCCGTAATCCGAATACAATTCGAGATAAGCCTTCTGGATTTCGTGACCGATGAACTCGGCGTAACGCGGCGCAAGCTCAGCTTTAATGAAGTTCAGGTACTTCTTCTCGACATCGTCCGGGAACTGTTCGCGCCAGATCGCCTGTTCGAGCACGTACATCAGGTGCACCGGGTCGGCCGCGACCTCCTGAGTGTCGAAATTGAAGGTGCTCGACAGCACCTTAAAGGCGAAGCGGGTCGAGATGCCGTCCATACCCTCGTCGACGCCAGCCGCATCGCGGTATTCCTGCCCCGATTTGGCGCGCGGATCTGTGTCCTTCAGGCTTTCGCCGTCATAAACCCGCATCTTGGAATATAGATTCGAGTTCTCATGCGGCTTGAGCCGCGACAATACGCTGAATCTCGACAGAATATCCAGCGTCGATGGCGCGCATGCCGCGTTCGATAGCTCGCTGTTCTGCAAAAGTTTTTCGTAAATCTTACGCTCCTCGGTAGAACGCAGGCAATACGGGACCTTGATGACAGAGATTCGGTCGATGAAGGCTTCGTTGTTCTTGTTGTTCTTGAAGCTCTGCCACTCGGCTTCGTTGGAATGCGCCAACACGATGCCCTGATAGGGGATGCCGCCGATGTTTTCCGACCCGACATAGTTGCCTTCCTGCGTCGAGGTCAGCAACGGGTGCAGCATCTTGATCGGGGCCTTGAACATCTCGACGAACTCGAGCAATCCCTAAGTCGTGCGGTTTAGCCCCCCCGAGTATGAATAGGCGTCAGGATCGTTCTGGCTAAAGAACTCGAGCTTGCGGATATCGACCTTGCCGACCAGGCTTGACACGTCCTGGTTGTTCTCGTCGCCGGGTTCGGTCTTGGAGATGCAGATCTGCTTAAGCCGCGACGGCTGCATCCGGACGACGGTGAATTTGGCAATGTCGCCGCCAAATTCCTCGAGCCGCTTGACCGCCCACGGCGACAGCGTGCCGGTCAGTCGCCGCCGTGGAATCCCATATCGCTTTTCCAGCTCGGGGCCGAATGTTATCGGGTCGAACAAGCCGAGCGGACTTTCGAAGACCGGACTGATCTCCTTGCCGGCCTTCAGCGCATAGACCGGCTCTTTTTCCATCAGCTGCTTCAGTCGCTCGGCGAGCGAGGATTTGCCGCCGCCGACTGGACCGAGCAGGTAGAGGATCTGCTTGCGCTCTTCGAGCCCCTGCGCGGCATGGCGGAAGAAGCCGACGATCCGCTCGATCGTCTCCTCCATCCCAAAGAAGTCCGAAAACTCCGGGTAAACCTTGATCGTGCGGTTCATAAAGATCCGGCCAAGACGCCCGTCCTGGCTCGTATCGATCATCGTCGGCTCGCCGATCGCCTTCAGCATCCGCTCGGCGGCGCCGGCGTAGAAGGACGAATCGTCGGAGCATTTCCCGAGATAGTCCTCAACCGACAGCTCAAACTCGCGCCGGTTGTCATACAGCCTTGAATAGAGCTCGAAAATTCCGTCATCCAATCTCATGTCACACCTCGAACGACGCCAGCGCTCAACCCAGCCACTCTACGTCGCTGCGAATGAGTGAACGCTGCACGGAGAAAAACATTCGCCAAAATCTCCAGCCTCTCCGACCACCGCTCAACGCCCCACGGCGATCGCCATCACCGAATTTCCCGATCTTGCCAGCACTCGAACGCTGTGGCGTCCCGATAGCCATAGATAGACTGCGCCTCCTTCGAGGACGTTAGTGACGCAATCAATATGCCAATCCTTTGTGGCGAGAGTGCGGTGTATCGCAGCGTCGGCGACGGATCGCGCGGCACAAACCGTGGAACCACCCCTCAAATGCGCCACTTCGCCGGACTCGGACAACATCTTGTGCCAATCTTCCTGATCGTTATCAGGATATGTTGCTTATCGGGAAATCCCAATAAAAATGTAGGTTAACGTCGATGGTTGTCATCGTTGGAGCCGCGCCGCGCGACACCATTTGCCCTTTCCGTGCTTCGCCACAACCGCGGCGTTCTGCCGCATTTTATAACCCGTAGCGGCTGTGGCCGTCGCGGCGCGGCGCGGCGGGGGCCGGCTTGGCGGCCCGCCCATGGCCTTAGCCTGCCCGCGGCCTTAATGGGGCGCATCGACGATCGGTTGTTGGCTGCGAGCCAGCGCCGCAGGGCTGCGGTGCGGGGACTGAACAAGCTTGTCCTGCGCATGCCATTGCTCGATGAGAGATTGCGCGAGACGGCTGGCGAGACATGCGTAGCTGACATCGGTCATATGCAGCCCGTCGGGGCCAATCAGCGCCGCTGGCCCTAGCTGACCAGTCTGATCCCACCCACGCATGATTTCGAAGCGGCGAAAATACCCGACGTGCTCGCGTCGGGCGATCCCAGCGATCAGCCGTTCCATATCATCCCACGCTCGGCGCGCAAGCACTCGAGGGGCGTACTGCATATCCATCAGCACGACATCGATCCCGCGCTGCTTCATCAGGACGATCCCCTGTGTGATCAGTTGCTCCTCTACGCTGAGGTCCTCGCGTCGAAGCAGGGCGTTGGTCCCGACCTGCCAAATGACCAGGTCGGGGCGTTCGTCAACAATATCGTGGTTCAGTCGGGCGAACTCCTCGTCGACGTCCTGACCGCCCCGCCCGTGGTTGAGAACCTTGATAGCGAGGGTCGGGAATGCCTCGCGTAGAGCGCGCTCGAGGCGGCTCGGATAGCTCATGGCAGGACTGCTCGCGCCAACTCCCAGCGTTGACGACGACCCCATTGCAAGAATCGTCGAACTCTTGCCCGCTTCGAGCAGTCCGCCAGTGCGCCGGAGCGGGGCGCTGACCGCGGTAAGGGTTGAAGACGCGGTGCAGTTCGGCGCGTTGCCGGTTGGGTCGGTGCCGGCACTCGCAGCACCGGGAACAAGTAGGGCCACGGCGAACCCGGAAGCCAGCGCGCTCCACCTGACCTTCATCATTGCAGCGCGATCCGGATTGCCTCGGCCAGCTTACCGCCGAGGCAGTGATAGACGTTGGCGGCAAGGCTCGCCCGTTCGCCCTTCGGCACGCCGTCTAAATTGAATACTTCCTGCTCGCTCCAGTAGCGCATCATCGAAAAGCGCGGGAACACATAGATGTCTTTTACATCTCCGACATGGTGCATCGCCCGCAGGTAGCTTTCAAAATCGATGACGGCAATGGTACGGCGGGAAAATTGCATGTCCACCAGGATCAAATCGCTTCCCCGCGCCGCAACGGCATCGATGCCGCTCTGTAAGGTCGCGGCAAATTCGTCGACCCCGACACCGCGGACTGCGTCGGTCGTGCCGGTTTCCCAGATCACCAGATCCGGGTTTTCGGCGAACACATCGGCCGAAAAGCGCCCCACCATCTGCTCCGCGGTCTGATGCGGAACGCTCTTGTTGACGACGGTGATCGCCGCCTTCGGGTGCCACCCCGCAAGGATCTGCTGCATGCGGTACGGATAGGAGAAATTGACCGCGCCGGCGGCCAGTCCCGCGGTCGACGCGCCGCCGATAGCGACGATCTTGACCGGTCCACCCGCGTGCAGCTTTTCGGCCAAATGCGGCAACTTGCCCTCGACATCCATCAAGTCCGCGGGTACGTCGCAATCCGGCTGGCCTGCACGCAGCGAGGCCGCTGGCGCGATCGCGGTAGCGAACCCCACGATCAATATCCAGGCCGGACGCAATATGCCGCCGCATCCGCGACGCCCAATCATCCGCTCATTCCCCCCTGGGTGCCGAACTCGCCGCCGGTCGTGGTGACGGGCTGCGGCCCATTTCTCGGTACCAGTCAATTAATTTTGCCGTGAGGCATAACGCCAGGATACCGGCTGTGTTGACCGCGAGCTGTGACGTTACTCCGGAATCATACTCCGAAAGTACAAAATGCCCCAGCGCCGACAGCAGGATGCCGAGACAAAAAATTTCCAGAGAATGGCGGCCGCACAGAACCAGCGGCTTGGCCGCGGGCGAACTCAAAAACGGCATCCACGGCGGGACCAGGGCGGCCACGATTGCGGCAGCGCCGAAGAATGATATGAGACGGATCGGCGATAAATCGGTTTTATCGACCGGCCACAAAACTGCCATGAACAAACCAGGAAAAGAATCCCAAATGGAATGAATTGTCCAACTCAGCCGAACAACAAAGGCTAACCCCACTACCGCGGCCGCAACCGTCAACAACGGGCGCTTTCGCCGACCAATTCGCGCACCCCAGCCCTTCTCCAGACCGAGCGCCGCGCCGGCGATGAACAAGAACTGCCAAGCCAGCGGATTGAAATACCACTCGCGGCCCGACGGATACGCCGGAACCGATATAGCGTCGACTTGGACGAGCATGTACATGCCGAGGGATGCGGCGACGACCGGCAGCGGCGATAGTCTGAGACCGATTAAAACCAGAGGAAATGCCACCAAGAGAACAATGTAAAGAGGCAAAATGTCCAAAAATGTCGGCTGGAACTGTAATAATAACGCCTTGACGATGGCGATATGTGGTTCCGTCAGGAATTCTCCGACTCGCATTTCATCATTATACATTGGATTATTGAATGTCGTCACGGTATAGGATACTTCTGCAATAAATATTACGAATAGAAAGATGTGGGCGACGTAGAGTTGCCAAGCGCGTCGCAATATCTGTGCACCGGCATAGAGCGCACCGTGAGCCTCTAAGGTGCGGCCATACACCATCGCTGCCGTGTACCCGGAAATGAAGATGAATACTTCAGCAGCATCGAAGAATTGTGCTGATTGAACGGTAAAAAAGCTCAAAATATTTTCTGGAATATGATCGATGAATATGAAAATGAGAGCGAGACCACGAAAAAAATCCAGACGGAGATCACGCGACGAAAACGTCCCGGTTCTGGGCTGCGGCTGCTGCCCGCCGCCGGCGTCGAGAAGCAACGCCTTTGGCGGACGGGCAGCATTGGGTGCCCCACCCGTGCCGTTGGGGTCGCTCGGGGGCGGCGCCGCGGCCGGCGAATATGCGGCCGCCCCATCGGTGCTCCCCACTCTTTCCAGTTGGTCTCCGCCGCCCGGACGACGACGGCCGCTGACGAAGACCTGCATGCAAAAGTGCCGGTTCTGGCGGCTTGCTGCGTTCCCTCCGAGGCCCGTCGATCAGGCGAGACCTTGTCCCACCGTGTAGCTCGCTTCGGTTTTTGTCCGTATTTCCTCCAGCCCGATGGCCGGCGCGAGCTCGGTCAGGACCATTCCGGCGGGGCTGATCGTAAAGACGCCAAGGTCGGTGATCACAGTATCCACGACCCCCCGGCCGGTCAGCGGCAAGGTGCAACGATGCAGCAGCTTCGGCTCGTTTCGGGCGGTGTGCTCCATCAGCACGATGACGCGCTTGACCCCGGCGACGAGGTCCATCGCGCCGCCCATCCCTTTGACCATGCGGCCGGGAATCATCCAGTTGGCCAGATCGCCGGTTTCGGACACCTGCATTGCGCCGAGGATCGACAGGTCGATATGCCCGCCGCGGATCATGCCAAAGGATTGGGCACTGTCAAAATAGCTTGTCATCGGCAGTTCGGTGATCGTCTGCTTGCCGGCGTTGATCAGATCGGGGTCCTCTTCGCCCTCGTAGGGAAACGGGCCCATGCCGAGCATGCCATTCTCGCTTTGGAGCTGGACCGTCACCCCGGACGGAATGAAGTTCGAGACGAGGGTCGGGATGCCGATGCCGAGATTGACGTAGAAGCCGTCCCGCAGCTCGGCCGCCGCGCGGCGCGCCATCTCGTCGCGTGTCCAGGGCATGTCGCAACTCCTTCCGTTACGCGCCGCGTTTGCGCACGGTGCGCTGCTCGATGCGCTTTTCGAACAATTCCGGATGCACGATCCGCTGGACGAAGATGCCCGGCGTGTGGATGTGGTCGGGGTCGATTGCGCCCGGCTCGACCAGCTGCTCGACCTCGGCGACGGTGACCCGTCCGGCGGTCGCCATGACCGGGTTGAAGTTGCGCGCGGTCTTGCGGTAGACGAGATTGCCCTCGCGGTCGCCCTTCCAAGCATGGACGATGGCAAGATCGGCGACGAGGCCCCGTTCCATCAGATAGGTTTCGCCGTCGAACTCGCGCGTCTCCTTACCCTCGGCGATCGAGGTCCCGACCCCGGTCTTCGTGAAAAAGGCCGGAACGCCGGCGCCGCCGGCGCGGATCCGCTCGGCCAAGGTCCCCTGCGGATTGAATTCAAGCTCGAGTTCGCCCTTCAGATAAAGGTCGGCGAACAATTTGTTCTCACCGACATAGGACGAAATCATCTTGCGGATCTGGCCGCTTTCGAGGAGCACGCCAAGACCGGCGCCGTCGATCCCAGCGTTGTTCGAGATGACGGTCAGATCCCGGACCTGCAATTCGCGGAGCGCGGCAATCAGCTTTTCCGGGATTCCGCACAGCCCAAAGCCTCCGGCCATCACCGTCATGCCGTCTCGCAGCAGTCCGGCCAATGCGGCGTTTGCCTCGGGAAAGACCTTCTCCATTATGCGCTCCTGCCCAAGCCGGCGGCGCGATCATACAAGCGATCGCCCGAATTTGCCTGCGCTTTAATCTGCGGGTTAATCTGCGGGCCCGCGATCGTAGGACCGCATCCCTGTTTGGAGGGTAGTCGGCAGGCTCTGCCGCAGCCGCTTTGCGCCCCTCTCGAAGGGCGCTCTGACGGAGCTGCCCACCCAACATCCAGGCTTTGCTTTCGACATTATGCAGACGCGAGTTTACATCGCGCGCACGGTTGAGCGGTGGGAACAAAAGCTCGCGACGATCCGGGACGGAGGTCCTCGTGCATTGATCCGGGCGCGCCTCATCGATCTCGCGGGCGATGTACCGCCGCGCGTCGCAGTTGGCCGGCGGGCTGTCCTTTGAGCACCACGCTCGCCGGGCGGAACAGGCCCGACCCAGGGCGGTCGGTTGGCGTCCGCCGCCGATGGCATACACAGCATAGAAAATCCTTGCATCGGCAACGCCCCGATCCGAAATTGGCGCGAGGCTGGGGTGCCGATCGGCGCGTTCAGACGCGCCAGCGGTCGGCTGAGATAAGACCCAATGAACCTGGTCGGGTGTGCCCGGCGAAGGGAGTCCGTCATAGCTAGGCCGATAAGCTCTCCATCGTACAGTCCGAAAACCGTCGTCATCGGCGCCGGTGTCATTGGGCTGGGGATCGCGTGGCGGCTGGCACAGGCCGGTTGTGCGGTGACCGTCTATGATCGCGGCGAAGCTGGTCGCGGCGCCAGTTGGGCAGCCGCGGGAATGCTCGCCGCCGCAGTCGAGACCGAACCCGGCGAGGAAACACTGCTCGGGCTGACACTCGAAAGCCAGCGTCTGTGGCCGGATTTCGCGCGCGAGGTCGAGGCGGCCGCGGGCATCTCGATCGGCTATCGCGACGAGGGCACGATTGTCGTCGCCCTGACCCGTGACGATGCCGAGCAGTTGCGGTTCACCTACGAGTTCCAAAAGGGCCTGGGGCTCGACATCGAATGGCTGTCGGGCGCCGAAACGCGGCGGCGCGAGCCGCATCTGCGGCCCGGTATTCCTGGCGCGGTGCTGAGCCCGCGCGACCACCAGGTTGAAAACCGTGCCCTCGCCCGCGCCCTCGCCGTGGCGGCAAAACAGGCCGGGGCGACGGTCCACGAGCAATGCGCCGTCCGCGAGATCGAGTTTTCCGGCGAACGCGTTCGCGGCGTCGTCTCCGCGCGCGGTCGTGACCCCGCCGATGTCGTTGTCCTGGCGGCGGGCGCCTGGTCGCGCGAGATCGGCGGCATCCCCGCCGGCTATCTGCCCCCGGTACGACCGATCAAGGGCCAGATGCTGGCGCTGCGCATGGACAGAGCAGCGCCGTTGCTACGCCATGTGGTCTGGCTGCCGCGGGGCTATCTGGTGCCGCGGCAGGACGGGCGGCTGGTGATCGGCGGCACCGTAGAAGAACGTGGCTTCGACGATACGGTGACCGCAGGCGGACTGTTGGCGCTGATCGAGGGTGCGTGGCGCGCGATGCCCGCGATTGAGGAGTTGCCGGTGGCCGAGACCTGGGTCGGCTTTCGCCCGGGCTCGCGCGACGACGCGCCGATGCTCGGGCCGAGTGGCATCGACGGGCTGGTCATCGCTACCGGTCATCATCGCAATGGCATCCTACTGACCCCGGTGACGGTGCGGGCTATCAGCACCTATATTTTGACCGGCCGCCTGCCGGACGGCTTGCGCCCGTTCACACCGGAGCGGTTTTCCTCGGCGTCCGGGGAGGGGGCATCGGTGGCTGCAGCCTTGGTGGGCGTGGAGCAATGACCCGCTTGCGAGTAAATGGCGTCGAGGAGGACGTGGCGGCAGCGACCGTGGCCGAACTGCTGAGCGGCCGCGGCATCGATACGGCGGCGCGCTATCTCGCGGTCGCTGTCAACGGGGCCGTCGTGCGGCGGGCAGAATGGCTGGCGCGGCCGCTGTCGCCGGGCGACGATGTCGAGATCGTCCGGCCTCTTTCCGGCGGCTGAAGACAACCACCAGGAACGAACCAATGACCGACCCGTTGACGATCGCCGGCACACCCCTTTCCTCGCGGCTTTTTGTCGGCACCGCCGGCTATCCGAACCAGCAGGTGCTGCTCGACTGCCTCGCGGCCAGCGGCGCCGAGATGGTCACGGTGTCAATTCGTCGCATCAGTCTCGAAGGCTACGCCGAAAGCCTGGTCGATCTTCTCGGCGGCCGCTATCGGCTATTGCCGAACACCGCCGGCTGCGTCACCGCGCGCGATGCGATCCTGACCGCCGAGCTGGCGCGCGAGGCGCTCGAGACCAATTGGGTCAAGCTCGAGCTGATCGGCGACCGTGAGACGCTCTATCCCGATGTCGAGCAACTCGTCCACGCCGCCGACGAATTGGTGCGCGGCGGCTTTACCGTGCTTCCCTATTGCAACGAGGATCCGGTCGCCTGCCAGAAGCTCGCCGATGTCGGCTGCGCCGCGGTCATGCCGTTGGGTTCGCTGATTGGCTCGGGCGGCGGGATCGCCAACCCCGCCGCGATCGAGCTGATCTGTGCGCGCAGCCCGGTCCCGGTGGTGCTCGACGCCGGCGTCGGGACGGCCTCGGATGCAGCCCTGGCCATGGAGCTTGGCTGCGACGCGGTCCTCGTCAACACCGCGATTGCGAAATCCCATGACCCGTGCCGGATGGCGGCGGCGATGCGCGCCGGCGTCGAGGCCGGCCGCCTCGCCCGTCTCGCCGGGCGCATCCCCAAACGCCGTTTTGCCGAGCCGTCGAGCCCGCAGCTCGGCCTCGTCGGAACCTGAGGTTTCGGGAGGTCCGATCCGTCCTAAACTTGGTCGAGGGGCGTCCCGGCATCGCGCACCACGTGGATCGGCTTGTCGGTCGGGACCGCGGGCGCGGCGAACAGTGGTGTGCACCCGCCCTGGTTTCACCGCAACGAGTCGCGGTTTCCGATCCGCCCCATTCGCTTTGCGCTCGAAACGCAGCGCGACCGTGATTCGTGCCGGGGAGAGTCTGCCCAAGCTTTTCGGAGGGGTAGTCGGCGGTCAGGCGTGGCAGGGTTGATCGGTATGCATCGGAGATCTGCGCAGATCGGCATAGGCGGGCGCTTGAAATCGCCCCTAATGTCGCCAGTGCCGCTCTCGGTAACTTCGCCCGAGTTTAACCTGACTGGAGGTTCGCGCTATGCAGTACCGGCGAATATCGGCCGATTGTCACCTCGACATGATTTGGCTACCCCCCGATCTGTTTACATCCGAGGCGCCAAAGGCTTTGAAGGAGAATATGCCTTTTGTCGCCGAGCAGCCGGACGGCAGCAAGCGCTGGGTTGCCAATAACGGTGCCGATTTTGGCATTCCCGGCGGGATCGGAGCCGCGGGCACGCCCTATGTTCCGGGCAAGCAACTGCGCGTCGATAAAATGCACGAAGCCGGTCTCTATGACGACTTCACCAAAAAAGGGCATCGCCGCCCAGGCGATCCGCATCTGCGGGTCAAAGAACTCGACCGCGACGGCGTCGACGCCGAGGTCATCTACGGCATCCTCGCGGCTTGCGGGAAGATCGACGATCGCGAAACGGCGAACGAGATGCTGCGCATCTACAACAATTTCATGAACAATTTCTGCAGCTACTACCCCGATCGCGAGATCGGCCTCGCCTGCCTGCCGTACAGCGACATCGAAGCGGCGGTGGCCGAGGTTCATCGCGTCGCGAAGCTCGGCATGAGAGGCGTCGAGCTGTCCTGCTCCTGGCACATGACGCCGATGTGGCATCCGATGTGGGACCCGCTGTGGGAAGCGATCAACGAGGTGCAGCTACCGCTGCACTTTCACACCTTCCCGGCGACCGACCCCAAATTGCGCGCGTCGCTGACCGGGAACACTCTGCGGGCGATGACCTATAGCGGGCTGTGCCGCTTCCAGATGACGCTCGCCAACATTCTGACCGACCTGATGGGTGCAGCGGTATTTGAGCGTTTCCCCAACATTCGCATGGTTCTGGGTGAGAGCGGCATCGGTTGGATCCCGTACGTGCTCGACCGCATGGATTTCGAATTTGAGGACCAGTACCAGGACCTCAAGCTCAAGCTCAAGCCGAGCGAGTATTGGCGCCGCCAGTGCAGGGCGACGTTCCAGTATGACCGCGTTGGCACCAAGCTGATCGATGAGATGGGCGTCGAGACCCTGATGTGGGGCTCTGATTATCCGCATCCCGACGGGGTGTGGCCAGAATCAGAGAAATACATCGACGAGCAGTTCAGCAACCTGCCGGCTGACGTCACCTATAAAATGACCTGCGAGAACGCCGGCAAATTCTACGGCCTGATCAACTGATCCGGCGTCCGTTTCGGTCTCGGGCTAGGAGGACGGCTCCGCCGCGATCCAAGCCGGGGGCGAAATGCGGGTAACTGGGGGACGGCTGCGGCCGTCCCCTTTTTGCATTATTGCGGCGTGAATTGACGATTTGCGCTGTGGTGCCAGCGGCGATTAGCCGTGCGACAGAAAAATGGCCCCGGACAAGCCGGGGCCAAGTTTGAACAGGGAGGCTTCACGTCTGGGAGACGTAAGGGTCCGAAGACCCTCTTCCCGAGCAGAACTCGGGAACCTGTATTAGCGGTAACAACCGCCAAAAAACTGCATGCGATGTGTCATCGCGTGCTCGGAATATGGCCAATTGAACCCGCGACGACCACCGGGAATTTGGTCTGGCACGTCTGCAAAAAGCGCAATCCTCTGAAAGACCGTAAATCCATTTGGCAGGCTGCGGATTTTCCTGGTTCAGCTCAGCCGGCTTTCAGCCACCTTGCGCAGCAGAAAATCGCGGAAAACGCTGATTCGCTTCGAGGCGCGCAACTCTTCGGGGTAAACAAAATAGGCCTCGATCGGTGGCCCGGTCAGCTCGGGCAGGACCCGCACCAAATCGGTATGTTCGACGGCAATAAAATCCGACATCGCGGCAATGCCGAGCCCGCTCAGCACCGCGCGCAGCATGGCGTAGAAATTGTTGACGGCGAGGATCGGCTTGCGCTCCTGCCCGGGCTTGGCGCCGGCATCGAGCAGCCAGTTGACGTTCTGCACCGGCGGCCGCGAGTCCTCGCCGTAAACGATGAGGCGATGCTTGTCGAGCTCCTCGGGCTGTTGCGGCATCCCGTGCTTCCTGATGTATTCGGGCGCGGCATAGACATGGGTCGGCACGCTGACGAGATGGCGCTGGATCAGATCGGGCTGGCGCGGCGGCGACATGCGAATTGCCACATCGGCCTCGCGCATCGACAGATCGAGCTCGGTATCGTCGATCACCATCGAGACCTGGATATCGGGGTAGAGATCGAGGAACTCGCGGATCCTCGGGGTCAGCCAGGTCGAGCCGAATGCGACCGTGGTCGTGATCTTCAGCGGCCCCTTGGGGCGGTCCTTCGATTCGGAAATCAGCCCCTCGGCCATCGACAGCTTGGCGAACACCTCGCGCGCGGTGCGAAACAGCAACTCGCCCTGTTCGGTCAGGATCAAACCGCGGGCATGGCGGTGGAACAGCGGGACGCTGAGGCTCTCTTCGAGCGCGCTGATCTGCCGGCTGACCGCCGATTGGCTCAGGTTCAGCGACTCGCCTGCATGGGTAAAGCTGCCCGCCTCGGCGACGGCATGGAAAACCCGCAACTTGTCCCAGTCCATCCTATCCCCCAACAGCGGCGTCCAAGCGGACGGCGCCCCACTATTCGGCCGCGTGCATTGTCGCGGCTTCCTCCTGCGCTGCGAGAAATTTCTCCGCCTCGAGCGCCGCCATGCAGCCCATTCCGGCGGCGGTTACCGCTTGGCGAAACACTTTGTCCCTGACATCGCCCGCGGCAAAGACCCCAGGAACGCTGGTCTCGGTCGAATCGGGGCGGGTGACGATGTAGCCCTCGGCGTCGAGTTCGAACCTGCCCGGCAACCATGCCGGTGACCGGCGTATGCCCGATCGCCACGAAGACGCCGTCGCAGGCATGGTCAGACAGCCGTCCGGTACGCACATCGCGCAGCCGCACCCCGGTCACTTGAGGCGGCTCGGGCTCACCGAGGACCTCGTCGACGACGGTGTCCCAGATGATGTCGATCTTCGGGTTGCGCAGCAGCCGATCCTGCAGAATCTTCTCTGCCCGCAACACGTTGCGGCGATGAACCAAAGTCACCCGGCGCGCGTGGTTGGTCAGGTAGAGCGCCTCCTCGACGGCGGTATTGCCGCCGCCGACCACGACAACCTCCCTGCCGCGAAAGAAAAAACCGTCGCATGTCGCGCAGGCCGACACCCCGAAGCCGCGAAAGGCGTCTTCAGTCGGCAAACCGAGCCAGCGTGCCTGCGCGCCGGTCGCAATGATGACCGTGTCGCCGACATAGGTATCGCCCAAATCGCCGGTCGCAACAAATGGTCGGTGCCCGAGATCGACCGCTTCGACCAAATCCAACACAACCCGGGTCCCGACATGCTCGGCCTGTTGCTGCATCTGCTCCATCAGCCACGGACCTTGGATGACCTCGGCGAAGCCCGGGTAATTTTCGACATCGGTCGTGATCGTCAGCTGACCGCCAGGCTGCAACCCGGTGACCAGCAGCGGTTCGAGATTGGCGCGCGCCGCATAGATCGCCGCGGTGTAGCCGGCCGGGCCGGCGCCGATGATCAAGACCTGGCTGTGGTAGCGTTCGGACATCGTAATTCCTGTCGAACTCGACGCTTACTATATTATTTCGCCGCCCAGCAACTTTAAGGCATGGGCGGCGCGCTAAAACCCGAACATATGATCGAGACTGAAAGCGCCGCCGGCCCCGAGCAACCCGTGATAGCCGAATAGGCGGCAACTGGGATCGCGGACGACCGCATAGGCCCCGGCTCCGGCTCGAGCGCGGCTCGCAACGTCGAACATCGCGTGGTAATGCACCAGACGCGAGCCCGAGCACGGGATTGCGAGGCTCTTGCGGGCAATTTCATTGCCCCGGTTATTGCAAAGTATGATCTCGGTGGCGCTGTGCGGTCGCCACGGCCGCGAGGCGGGATAGATCAGCTGGCACATGGTGTCGTAGCCGCCTTCGCCGAGCCGGAGAAACAGCCGTGTCGACAGCCCGGGCGGCCGTCCATTGTAGGATTGCGGCTCGTCGCGATAGCTCAGGATCGTGTTGAACACATGTGTTCCAAAGCTGGTCTCGGCGGCGTGGCCGCCGTTGCGCTGCCGATAGCGAAAGATCGCATGCAGCCAGCCGTCGGCTTGGCCGCCCTCGGCAAAGTCGTAGACCAGCTCGACGTGCCCATAGCTCTCACCGAGAGCCTCGATGCCATACGCGCGGTCGAGGTCGAGCACGGTCGCATGCTCGCGCGGCAGGCTTCCGAACCGATGTCGCAGCACCTCGTTTCCGTCGGGATCATACACGATCGCGGCGATCGGCAGCTCGGCTTGACGAAGCGCCATCGGCGTGGGCAACACCGAGGTTTGCCAGCCCGCCCGCGGCAATACCGGAGCCGGCAAGAGATAACCCTTGCCGAGCAGGCTCGCGAGGTGCGGCAGGTTCGGGTCGGGCGCAAGATCGCTGCGCTCCACATTGACATGGGCGATCCGGCGCCGGCGCTGCTCGACGACCTCATAGCGCGGCCGCACCATGTGCTTGCCGGCGCGCAATTCGACCTGCGCCGGCCAGATCGCATCCGGGAGCAAGTCGGCGACATTGACGGCGCGGCTGGCAAAAGGTGCGATCGGCCCGGTAATCGGGACGATCCGCTCCTCGCCCATCCGATTGAGAGCGACGGCACCGGCCGGAATCGGGACCGGATGGCTGTTCTGGATCCACAGCACGATTTGTTCGCCGGGTGCCGGCGCCGGCAGCCCGGCATAGCGGTCGGCCGGCCAGGCGTTGGCGTCATGGGTTGCCGACAGCGACCGGTCGCAGTCGTCCGCGATTTCAGCGCTTTCCGCGCCGAAGGTGTCGAGGGCGTATTTGACGATGTCATGTCCGGCGGCGCCGACAACATGCAAAAACAGCTGACCGCAAAATTCCGGCAGGCGAAAACGTGCGCGGATTTCGCGGCTGTCGAACACGATGCTGGCCGCCGCTGGCCCGGCGTTTTCGCACCACTCCGCCAGGATCTTGCCATCGCCGCCGAACAGGGTAAGCCAGCAGGTGACGGTGGCGGCACCATAGCCCGACCAATAATTCGCGGTCGTAAGCCGGGTATGCAGCCTGTCGGTGTCGCGGAAAAAAGCGAAATTGGTCGCGAAGTTGAGCGGGTCGAGATAGGTGCCGCGGTTGGTCAAACGATCGGAAGGGAGGCGCATCGAATCGAGACTTAAGACCTGCGCCCCCTCGGGCAGAAAGGGTGTCAGCTGGGCGGTCACTCGCTCGACGTCGAAGGCCGCGACGAAGACCGAGCGCGCGCCCGAGCGCGCCAGTTCGGTGACCGGTTCTGCCGGGCGGCCAAGCACACAGCTGCCAAGTCTCTCGACTTGCTGGACATAAACTCCGACGATCTCGCTGCCGTCCAGCGCGAACAGCTCGTTAAATGCCTCGGCAGCGCCGCCTGGATCGTAGATCGCCAGCGGCGGACTGTCGGCCAGCGCCTGGACCAACGCCCGCGCGGGTCGAGCGGCTCGCGGATGAGTCAGCGCTTTGTAGAGGGTGTTCCCTCCGGTGGCATTATTGAACGTCTCGATCCGCAGCGCCATGACACCGAGCCGATACTACACCCCTCGCCGCCGAGGCAAGCGACTGGCCGGTATCGTCGCCCGTGCGCACGCGACGGTCGGCCCAAAATTCGCGAAAGCGGCGGCAAGGCCAGGGCGGGACGCCGCGGGAAGCAGCCGCTCCGGGGTATGCCCCTGCCAGATCTATCCCCCAGCGCACAAACATCCAGACCGTCCATCGAGCAGCCAGCACGGCGACGAGCGCGCCGGCGACTACGTCGCTCGGGTAATGCGCACCGACAACAATTCGGCTCCCTGCGACGATCGCAGCCGCGAGGATGTAGAACAGTAAGTGTTGCGGCCACAGCCACCACAGGACGGTTGTCAAGGCAACCACCGTTGCGGTATGGCCCGACGGAAACGACCAGTGGTCGGGGCGCCAGGCGAGCCAGCTGAAACCGTAAAGATTGCGGCTGAAGAGCAATTTCGGGCGCAGTCGGCCGAGACCAATCTTCAGGATGTCCACAACCAGCCCCGCGACCGCTATCGCGGCGAATAGGAGGGCCGGAACTGCTGACAGGACACGCATCGGCCGTGCCAACCCGCGCAGACGCGGCAGTTCGCCGCCCCAATGCAGCGCGACAAAGGCGAGGCCGAACAACACCAGCCAGCCCCATGCCTCGCCGAGCCTCCCGATCAGCTCGAACAGGGCATGCAAATCAGGGCCTTTTGCGTGCAGATAGAGGGCAACCGGCCGATCGACAAAGACGATCGACACCGCCACGAGAATTGCGGTCGACATGAGGGCCGCGACGATTCGGGCTGCCTGCGACGTTCGCACGCTGGTAAGTCCGGCATGGGCGCTACGCCCGGTCAGCCGGTAAAGGCGAAGCAAGGCCGGTGCCGCGAGTCCGTCTCGCTCGACGATCCACCAGTGCAAGATCGCCGTGGTGCCGAAAACGAGCAGCCCGGCCCAGACGACATCCGACAAGAAATGGCCGCCCTGAGCGATGCGCACGAGACCGACCAACGCGCCGAAGCCCAGCGTTGCGGCCACTCCTCGACGGCGTGCTTTGCCGGCCGGCAACAACAAGGCGAACGCGACGAGCGAGAAGCCGAGCGCGGCATGACCCGAGACAAAGGAGCAATTTTGCGAGCATTCCGCCGCCGGCAGCGGAGCCGGGGTGAAGCGGAGCGCTCCGCCGAAGGCTTCGACCTGAGATGGCCGGGCCCGGCCCCAGTGGTCCTTCAACACCGTGTTGGCGAGGAGTCCCGGACCCAGCGCCATCGACAAGATTATAAATAACAACGACTTGCGATCGAACCGCCACAACGGCTGCTCGATCAGAAACAGCCAAGCGGAGGCCGCTCCGACTACCACAACGATGCCCCAGGTGATCCACGGGACGGCATGGTAGATGAAGGTTACCGGCTCCCAGTTGCGCAACACAAAGCCCCGCCTCGGCTCATAAAACAAACCGCTGACCGACAGATCGACTTGCGGCAGCAGCCAAAACAACGCCAGCGTCGCAGCGGCCACCGCGGCATAGATCGCAGCTCCCTTCATGCGCGCCGCCGCTGGTTAAACCGGTTCAAAATCAAAGCCCGCAGAGCCGCGCCCGCGCGCGCGGTGTCGTCCGGAATCGGATAAGCCCAGGATTCGAGATGCCCGGCGAACGGCCGGGTGATACCGGCCTGCTGCATCAACTGATGAAAGCGGGCGAATTTGGCGTTGCCGCCGTCGAGATCGAGGATGTGAACCGGTTTGCCAGTTGCTGCCGCCTCGCTGATCATCGACACCGAATCGGCTGTCACCAAAAACGCGTCGGCGAGACCGAGATAAGCAAAATACGGATTGTCGCCGCTGCCGTCCCAGATCGCCGCCGGCAGCCCCGCCAGCCGATCTTGCACGAGTTTCATACCCTCGGCCCCGGTCCGCCGCGACGGAGTGACCATCGCCGAACCGCCTGATTCGCGCAGCACCGCGGCGATGGCGTCGGCGATCTCGCCGAGCCGATGCAAAGTCAGCCGATAGGCCTTGTTGCTGCCGCCCAGCAACACCGCGAGCAGCGGCAGCGGCAATGCCGTCAACGCCGGAAAGCGTTCGCGTTCGGCTTCGAGCCGTTTTGGGGCCGCCCGATGCACGGCACCCTGGGTCACGACGACCCGAGAACCGCGAAGCCGGTCATGGGCCGGTACGACCAGCAGATCGAATTTGTCGCGACCCACCCCAGGGTTTTGGATTTGCGCGGTGATTGTCCGCCCCCCGCTCGCCCGTCGGATCGCCAGCGCCGGCATCGCCGCATTGCGCCCGCAAGCGACGACGAAGTCAGGCCACGGCGGTTCGAGACGCGCCCCCCCGCCGCCCGGTGCGGTAAGAGGTACCGGCCACAGCTGTGGCGGTAGGCAGAGCCATGGAAAGCGGATCGCCAGCCGCTTTTCTGCAAACCGAAATCCGGTTGCCTCGGCGAGCCCGACCGCCTGGCTCGCCATCCCCGCCTTGCCGTCGTGCAATACCCAGCCGAACGGATCCAACGCCATCGACGCGGTTTACGGAAATGTCCCGGCTTCGGCAAGCCGGGCGACCTCCCCGTAACAAAATTGCGCAGCGGGGCAAGCCTTTCTATGATCCGGACACTGACGGGAGGGGAGAGGATGCGGCGGATCAAGCTCGATCGTATCGACCGCCGGATCTTGCGCAACCTGCAGGCTGAAGGCCGCATCACCAATGTCGAGCTGGCGCGCCGCGCCGGCATCTCGGCGCCACCCTGTCTGCGCCGCGTGCGCGCCCTCGAAGAAGCCGGCATCATCCGCGGCTATCACGCCGACCTGGCGCCCGAGGAGCTCGGCTACGGGGTAACGGTGTTCGCTCAAGTCGGGCTCGCGAGTCAGGCGGAAGCCGATCTCAAGGCTTTCGAACAGCTGGTCGCGACCTGGCCCGAGGTGCGCGAGGCGCACATGTTGACCGGAGAGACCGATTTTCTGTTAAAAATCGTGGCCGTCGACTGGGACAGCTATCAGCGCTTTCTAAGCGCCAAATTGACCTCGGCACCAAATGTGAGCCACGTAAAATCGGCGCTGACCTTGCGCGTGTCGAAGGACGAACCGGGTATTCCGATCAGCGATCAGCCCCCGCTCGATGACGACGACGAAGTCGCCGAACCGTGATCTGACGGGCGCCTCTGCATGCCAAGTGGACGACCGTCGACCGCGTCGCCGCTGCAGCAATTCCTCGCGCTGGAGTCCGCCGGCGGCATCGTGCTGTGCGCCGCCGCCGCGTTGGCGTTGATCTTGGCGAATTCGCCGCTCGGTCTGTTCTACACCCGGCTTCTTGATGTCCCGCTGGCCGTGCAAATCGACGGCCTCTTGCTCAAAAAACCGCTGTTGCTGTGGGTCAATGACGGGCTGATGGCGGTTTTCTTCATGCTCGTCGGTTTAGAGGTCAAGCGTGAGATCGCCGAAGGCGGGCTGTCCACTCCGTCGAGCGCCGCATTGCCGGTGATCGCCGCCCTCGGCGGTATGGCGGGCCCGGCATTGATTTACGTTGCGTTCAATTGGGGCGACGTCCGGACCTTGCGCGGATGGGCGATCCCGACCGCGACCGATATCGCTTTCGCGCTCGGGGTCTTGTCCTTGCTGGGCTCGCGGGTGCCACCTTCGCTGAGGCTCTTTCTCCTCGCCGTCGCGATCATCGATGATCTCGGCGCGATCGTGATTATCGCCCTCTTTTACACAGGCGAACTTTCGCGGACCGCCCTCACCCTCGCCGGCGTAGCAATTGCGTTATTGGTGGGGCTCAACCTGTCGGGAGTAGCGCGCCGCGCCCCGTATGTGCTCGCCGGCGTGTTCTTGTGGGTGTGCGTGCTGAAGTCAGGCATTCACGCCACCCTCGCCGGGGTCGTCGTCGGCATGGCGGTCCCGCTGCGCACGGCGCGCGCCTCCTCGCCGCTGCTTCGCTTGGAGCACGATCTCCATCCCTGGGTGGCGTTCGGGGTACTTCCGGCCTTTGCTTTTGCCAATGCCGGCGTGCGTCTGACTGGCATCACCCTGGCGGATTTGCTCGACCCGGTCGAGCTCGGGATCGCGCTCGGGCTGTTCTTCGGCAAGCAGCTCGGCATCGCCGGTGCGATTTGGGCGGCAATCAGATGTGGGATAGGCACACTGCCGGAAGGGGCCGATTGGCGTCAGGTCTATGGGCTGGCGCTGCTGACCGGGATCGGCTTTACGATGAGCCTGTTTATCGGCGCGCTCGCCTTTCCTGCGGAAGGCTACCACACCGATATCCGAATCGCAGTGCTGATTGCGTCGGTTGCTTCCGCGGTTTCCGGGTATTTTCTGTTGCGAATCGCGGCGCGGACCGGTCAGCCGAAATCGACGGTGACGACCTCGTAGGATTTGGCCCCGCGCGGGGTGGTAACCTCGACGCTGTCGCCCTTGCCCTTGCCGATAAGTGCCCGCGCCAGGGGAGAGGTTACCGAAAGCCGGCCACGGCTGACATCGGCCTCGTCTTCGCCGACGATCTGAAAGGTCTGCTCCTCGTCGCTTTCCTCGTCGGCAAGCGTGACCCGTGCCCCGAATTTGATCACCGAGCCCGACAATTTGGAAAGATCGATCACTTCGGCGCGGGCGACCTTGTCTTCGAGCTCCATGACCCGCCCTTCGATAAAGCTCTGGCGATCGCGAGCGGCGTGATATTCGGCGTTCTCTGCGAGATCACCGTGCTCGCGGGCCTCGGCAATGGCACGGATGATGGCCGGCCGCTCAACGGATTTAAGCTGCTTCAGCTCCTCGCGAAGCCGGTTGTACCCGTCGGTCGTCATCGGAATTTTGTTCATCGAAGACGGGATCGTCCTCTGGTGAAGCGAGGCAGCCAACAGGCCGCTGCGCGGCAATCAAAAGTAGGACTGCAGCGGCGCAACTTCAAGGCTCCCTTCGCGCAGGGCCGCGATCGCCTGAACCGCAGCGCGCGCTCCGGCGACCGTCGTATAGTACGGGATGGCGTGGGTCAGCGCCGTACGCCGCAAGCTGAAGCTGTCAGCGAGCGCCTGGGCGCCCTCGGTCGTATTGAATACCAGCTGCACCTCGCCGTTCAGCATGCGGTCGACCACGTGGGGGCGCCCCTCGCGCACCTTGTTGACCTGGGTCGCCGGCACACCCGCGGCGGACAGGGCAGTGGCGGTGCCCTGGGTTGCGACCAGCGAAAAACCCATCTCGACCAGTCGGCGGCACGGGTCGACCAGTGCTTTTTTGTCGCGGTCGCGCACCGAGACAAAGACACAGCCTTCGAGCGGCAGGCTGGTGCCGCTGCCGAGTTGCGATTTGGCAAAGGCGCGCCCGAAATCTGCGTCGAGCCCCATGACTTCGCCGGTCGATTTCATTTCCGGGCCGAGGATCAGATCGACCCCGGCAAAGCGCGCGAACGGAAACACGGCCTCTTTGACCGCGACATGCGCGCGCACCGCCGCCGGCGCACCGAAATGATCGGCGAGCGGCTCGCCGATCATTGCCCGCGCCGCAATTTTGGCGATCGCCAGGCCGGTGGCCTTAGCGACAAAAGGCACTGTGCGCGAGGCCCGCGGATTGACCTCCAGGACGTAAATATCGCCGTCCTTGACGGCGAATTGCACATTCATCAAGCCGACCACTCCGAGCGCCTGCGCCAGCGCCACGGTCTGCCATTCGATTTCGTCGATCGTCGCGCGCCCAAGACTGTAGGGCGGTAGCGAGCAGGCGCTGTCGCCCGAATGAATCCCGGCCTCCTCGATATGCTCCATAATGCCGGCGATCTCTACCTGCCTTCCATCCGACACCGCGTCGACGTCGATCTCGATCGCGTCCTGCAAATAGCGGTCGATCAGCACCGGGCTCGTCCCTGAGACGCTGACCGCATGCCGCATGTAGCGGATGAGCCCGGCCGCGTCGTGCACGATCTCCATCGCCCGACCGCCCAGGACGTAGGACGGGCGGATCACCACCGGATAGCCGATGCGCAATGCCACCGCCTCGGCTTCGTCGGCAGAAATCGCGGTGCCATTTTCAGGTTGGCGCAGGCCGAGCCGGGTCAGCAGTTGCTGGAACCTCCGCCGATCCTCGGCCAAATCGATGGCGTCGGGCGAGGTGCCGAGTATCGGGATCTCGGCGCGTTCGAGCGCCGCCGCGAGCTTTAGCGGGGTCTGGCCGCCGAACTGCACGATAACCCCGAGCAAGGTCCCGCGCTGCTGCTCGACTCGTGCGATCTCGATGACGTCCTCGGCGGTCAACGGTTCGAAATAGAGCCGATCGGACGTGTCGTAATCGGTCGAGACAGTCTCCGGATTGCAGTTGATCATGATCGTCTCGACGCCGGCGGCGGAGAGGCTGTAGGCAGCGTGAACGCAGCAATAATCAAATTCGATCCCTTGGCCGATCCGGTTGGGTCCGCCGCCGAGGATGATCACCTTCTTGCGCTCGCTCGGGTCAGCCTCGCATTCGGGCTCATCACACCCGTCGCCCTCATAACAGGAATAGAGATACGGGGTCAGCGACGTGAACTCGGCGGCGCAGGTGTCGATCCGCTTGTAGACCGGGTGCACGCCGAGGCCGCGGCGCCGAGCGGAGACCGTCTCCTCGTCGAGCCCGGCGAGCTTGGCCAGCCGCGCATCGGAAAATCCCATCTGCTTCAGCCGCAAAACACCGGTTCTGTCGCGCGGCAGGCCGTCGCACCGCACCCGATCCTCGATCTCGACAATTTCGCGGACGCGATCGAGGAACCAGGGGTCGAATTGGCAGCAGGCGTGGATTTCGGCGGTTGTCAGCCCGTGACGATAAGCCTGGGCGATCAGCAGCAGCCGGTCGGGCGAGGGCTGGGCGAGTGCAGCTTTGACCGCGTCCTTGCCGGCGCTTTCGACCCCCTCGATCGCGACCTCGTCAAAGCCGGTCAGCCCGGTCTCCATCGAGCGCAGCGCCTTGTGCACCGACTCGGCGAAGCTGCGGCCGATCGCCATCGCCTCGCCGACCGATTTCATCGACGTCGTCAACAGCGGCTCGGTCCCGGGAAACTTTTCGAAGGTGAACCGCGGCATCTTGGTGACGATGTAGTCGATCGTCGGCTCGAACGAGGCCGGGGTGACGCCGGTGATCTCGTTGGCGAGTTCGTCGAGCGTGTAACCGACCGCCAGCTTGGCCGCGATCTTGGCGATCGGAAACCCGGTCGCCTTCGACGCCAATGCCGAGGAGCGCGACACCCGCGGGTTCATCTCGATGACGACGAGCCGGCCGTCCTCAGGGTTGATCGCGAACTGCACGTTGGACCCACCGGTGTCGACCCCAATCTCGCGCAAAACCGCAATCGCGGCGTTGCGCATCAGCTGGTATTCCTTGTCGGTCAGGGTCAAGGCCGGGGCGACGCAGACCGAATCGCCGGTGTGGACCCCCATCGGGTCGATGTTCTCGATCGAGCAGACGATGATGCAGTTGTCGGCGCAGTCGCGCACGACCTCCATCTCGTACTCTTTCCACCCCAAGACCGATTCCTCGATCAGCACCTCGCTCGTCGGCGAGGCCCGCAGCCCGCCGCGCACGATGTCCTCGAATTCCTGCGCGTTGTAGGCGATGCCGCCGCCGGTGCCGGCCAAGGTGAAGGACGGCCGGATGATCGCCGGCAATCCGACTTCTTCGAGCGCCGCGAACGCTTCGTCCAGTGAGCGCACCAGCCGGCTCTCCGGCGAAGCGAGGCCGATCCGGTCCATCGCCTGACGAAAAAGCTGGCGGTCTTCGGCCTTGGCAATGGCCTGGGAGGTGGCGCCGATCAGCTCGACCCCGTAACGTTCGAGCACACCCGACCGGGCGAGCGCCATTGCGGTGTTGAGCGCGGTCTGCCCGCCCATCGTCGGCAGCAGCGCGCCAATTGGATGTCCCATTGCCCGCTCGCGGGCGATGATCTTTTCGACCATCACCGGGGTGATCGGCTCGATATAGGTGGCATCGGCCAATTCCGGGTCGGTCATGATCGTCGCCGGGTTCGAATTGACCAGGACGATCCGATAGCCTTCGGCCTTTAGCGCCTTGCACGCCTGGGCGCCGGAGTAGTCGAATTCGCAGGCCTGCCCGATGACGATCGGCCCGGCGCCGATGATCAGTATGCTGTCGATGTCGTCGCGCCTAGGCATGCTCTTCCATCAGCGCGACGAAGCGTTCGAACAGGTAATGGCTGTCCTGCGGGCCGGGGCTCGCCTCGGGATGGTATTGCACCGAAAACACCGGCTTGCCGACAACGCGCAACCCCTCGTTCGAATTGTCGAACAGCGAGAGATGGGTCGGCTCGACGCCGCGCGGCAAGCTTTCGGGATCGACGACAAAGCCGTGGTTCTGGCTGGTGATCTCGACTGTGCCGGTGGCGAGGTCCTTGACCGGGTGGTTGGCGCCGCGATGGCCGCGCTCCATCTTACGAGTGCGGCCGCCGAGCGCCAACGCCATCAGCTGGTGGCCGAGACAGATGCCGAAGATCGGCTTGCCCGCCGCGATCAGCTCGCGCAAGACGGGCACCGCGTAGACGCCGGTCGCTGCCGGATCGCCGGGGCCGTTCGACAGGAAGATTCCGTCGGGCTCGTAACGCAGCACGTCTTCGGCCGACGCGGTCGCCGGGACGACAGTCACCCGGCAGCCGTGGGTGGCAAGCATGCGCAGGATGTTGCGTTTGGCGCCGTAATCGATCGCGACGACATGATGCCGAGGTTCTCGTTGTCGACCATAGCCGCCCTCGCGCTCCCACGCCGTCTCGTCCCATTCATAGGTCTGGCGGCAGGTAACCTCCTTGGCCAGATCCATGCCTTCGAGCCCCGGCCAGGCCGCGGCCTGCGCTCGCAGCGAATCGACGTCGAGCGGCCGTTGCGGATCGTAGGCGATGACGCCGTTGGGCGGTCCTCGATCGCGGGTCAGCCGGGTCAGCCGCCGCGTGTCGACGCCGGAAACGCCAACGAGCC
>CAWHZD010000003.1:0-598766 GCA_963833745.1 uncultured Alphaproteobacteria bacterium
GCGATCTGCGTCACCCGCCCGCTCCTGGCAGCTTAGGGCAGGCGCCGGCGAGGAGCGTTGATGCGAGGAACGCGTCCTGGTCGGCAAGCTGCTGTTGATAGGCTCGAACAGCTTTCTCGATTCTTTGCTCGTGCCGGTGTCGATCGGCGACCAGTGCGATGAACTGTTCGATGAGCAGATCGACATTCAGCCTCTCGATATGCTGACAGAAGTTGCCTAGGCCCATATCGGCAAGCAGCACGTCATTCTTGTCCGCATATCCAACCGAGATCGTCGGCCTGCCGAGCTTCAACGCACACACGACATTGTGGAACCGGGTTGCGACAACGACGTCGGTGAGGGCGATCTGCTCCATCACTTCATGAAGCGTCGGTGTTGGCTCGGCAACAAGCCTCCCCGGCGCGACTGTTCGTCCCTCGGCCGCCAGAGCTTTCCTCAGATCGTCGATGGCGGGCTGATCGAACCTATCCCCCGTTATTATCCGAATACGATATTCGCGATCCAAAAGCCAAATCAGAAACCTCGTTACCTTTTTGAGATAGGCGTCTACGAAGTCGGTCCGATGCTCCAGATCGCCTCGCCAACCTCCATAGTTCATGACGCCGAAAGCGACGGTCAGAGTTTCTCCGTCGGGGCGCCAGGGTCTCGAGCACGCGGGGTCTGGCAGTTTGAACGCCAGATCCGGGTAGACCGGATCCGAGTGCGTGTCGAGCCCGATGCTTTCCATAAACTCCTTTGAAATCGTGTCGCGGTAGGACCGGTATTGCGCCATCGCAGCCGCCCATTTCATCAGTCGCCGGCTCATCGGGTGATGAATGGGCCCCGCCCCGATGCTGATAAACCAGATTTCCGTGCCGCAGAGTTTCGCAGACAGACACCACCTGAACAGCATATACGGGATGAACCAAGGCCCCGTGCCGAAATCATCGAGGATCCCGGTGCCTGGGATGATCAGGAGGTCGAACTTGCGCGACTGGGTGATGGCGTAACCCCAATTCGCCAGGCGGCGCGGTATTCCGAGCAGCAGCCGATTGAGAAGTCGGACGAACGCACCGGGGCTGGAGGAACCGACGTCGAGCCCCAAGACTCCATAATCCCTTTGCACCTTATCGGGCGCCGGACAGATGCACGCCAGCTCCGCGTCGGGCCTCAGTCGCCGGAGGAAGATCAGCATCGCCTCCAGCGAACCGTCATTGCCCGAATTGCCGCAACCGAATAGCCCGAAGAGGCCAATTCGCTTGGGAGGAGGCTGTTTTCGCGTTCGGCTCGGCGAATGAGCCCGCTGATGCTGTGATGTCGTTGCGGGTTGCGCCAAGCTTCACCTCCTCCGGGGTCGGCCAAAATACGACCTCGGGTGTCAAATGGCCATTGCCGCTAACCGCCCTCTGCTGACCGCCCTCTGCTGACCGCCCTCTGCTGCTGACCGCCCGCTGCTGACGACCGCCCTCTGCTGACGACCGCCCTCTGCTGACGACCATCCTCTGCTGACGAAGGCAGGCCCATGTGATTTCGACGGAACCATCAGTACTCTTTGATCGGCCTCTTTATATTATTCAGCCCGACGAAATATTATTCGGCCCGACGAAGATTTTTCGGGTGATCGCGAATGTCCACGATGCGGCGTCGGCGGTGCGCTGACCCGCTGCGGATCCGGCGATGTCGTCCGGTAATTCCGGGGTGATGCCCTCGGTCACCTCCACCAACACGAACGCTTCCGCGGTCATGATCGCCGAAAAGGGGGGCGGCAGTCGTCAACGGCGCAGCGCGGCAAAAACCGGCGGCGTAGAAGGACGGCCGGGGTTGTGGCGCCACCGGCCGGAGGTGTACATGGCGTCCGGGTTCTCTGGTCGGTGCCCATCGGGCTACCGCGGTAAGAGCACGGTGAGCGATGGCGCCTCTACATCTGACGCATTTCCTCGTCGTCGGCGCCGGTGCTGCGGGGTTGATGACCGCCCTCGAGCTGGTGCGCGCCGGCAGGAGAGTGACCATCCTCGAGGCCCGCGACCGATGCGGCGGACGCATCTACCCGCTGCCCGCCGAGGAATTTGGCTACCGGGCGGAGGGCGGCGCCGAGTTTATCCATGGCGCTGCACCGCTGACACGCGCGCTGATGCGCGCGGCGCGGCTCTCGCTGTCGCCGCGCGAGGGTAGGCGATGGAGCGCCCGCACGGGTGCGTTGTTGCCCGGCGAGCCCGCACCGCCTCATGCGAGTCGGTTTTACCAAACTTTGGGGGAGGTGACGGTCGATCTGCCGATCGCCGAATTCCTGGAGACGCATTTTGCCGGTCGGCAATACGATGAGCTGCGGCGGTCGATCACCCGGACCGTCGAAGGCTACGACGCGGCCGACCCGCGCCGCGCCAGCACCCTCGCGATCCGCGACGAATGGATGGTCCGCGACGAGGGCGAGCACGGGCGGATCGCGGAGGGGTACGGCGCGCTCGTCGAGCATCTCGTATCCGAGTGCCGCAGGCATCGTGTCGCGATCCATCTCGGCGCCGCCGTGGCCGCCATTGACGAAGGCCGCGGCGGGATTGCCGCACGCTGCCAACACGGCGCCGTCTTCGAGGCCGATGCCGCGATCCTTACCGTGCCGCTCCCGCTCCTCTCCGAAATGGCACTTTCGTCGGCGGCGCGCGAGCGGGCGGCGGCCACTGCCGATATCGGGTTTGGCAACGTCGTCAAGATTTTGTTGCGCTTCGCTTCGAAATGGTGGGCCGATCATGGCGGGCAAGATCTGGCCGACCTGTCGTTCTTGCTTTCCGACGCAACGGTCCCGACCTGGTGGACCCAGCACCCGGCCGGACATCCGGTGCTGACGGGATGGTTCGCCGGCCCCAAAGCCGACCGCGTGTCGTCATTTGCCGCAACCGAACTCGTCGAGATGGGGCTCGCCTCGCTCGCCGAGATTTTCGATCTGCCTGTGGAGCGCATCAGCAGGGATCTCGTCGCCGCGCGAGCGATCAACTGGGGCAACGACCCGTTCGCGCGCGGCGCCTATTCCTATGCCACACCCAGAACTCGGCAAGCGCAGTCGGCGCTGAGAAAATCGGATGGCAGCGCCATATTCTTTTCCGGTGAGGCGCTCTATGCCGGTCCGGATATGGGCACCGTCGAGGCGGCGTTGGCGAGCGGACAAGAAACCGCACAGACGATCTTAGCCGCCGGACCATAGGATTTCCGGCACCACCACCCCGGTGCCTGGGATGACCGGGAAAAGCGAACCCAACCCTCTTGATCCCGTATCCCTCGGATGAGGCAGCGATTTGAGCGCGCCGGAGGCGCACTCGGCCGGCGTCAGCGCCGGGTGAGCAGTCGGGTTGAGTGAGAGGCTCTCGCGACTTGGCGAAAAGGCGGAGGCCTCGACGATCACGTCCTCGTCGAGACCCAGGGATACGAGCTTCTTGCGGGCCTCGATCGCCGGTCGGCGGCGCCCGCGTCGGATCAGCGTATCGCCGACATGGAGATCGGCCTCGGCGAACCACTTGTCCGTCAGCTCGGGGAGCTCATCGTACTCCTCGGGCTGAATCTTGTTCGCGTCAACCTTGGCCAAGTCGCTGTGTATAACGGGCTTGTTCTCTGCCACGGCTTTCCTCATCGAAAAGATCCGGCGGCATTCCTCGCCGACGAGTTCGCCATCAGGTGTCCACGCCACAATCACCATTCGACCATCGAGCAGAGCGATCGTGACATAGCGGTTCGGGATACGCGAACCGCTCGTTCGCAAATGTGAAACGCACGCCCGCAAATACGGTCGGCGCATCGAGGGAAATCGATGCCGCGCTGCCGCAGCGTGTCGGCCCGTTTCGCCGGATCGAAGGTGACCCTGATGCGCGCCGCAAGTTACGTAGCCACGAGTATAACTACTGTCAAGTTTTTCCGTAGCTAGAAGTGGTTAGAGGAGGCGGGATTGAGTGTTAATGCGCCGTGCGGGCGCGGGCGCGGAGCCGGATGTTTGGCAGCTGCATGACTCGTCTTGGTATTGAGGGCCGCCGCGGTGCGGGTCTTCTTCCTGATGAGGGCTGCGGTGGCGTCGCTGATGTCGTCCACATCGAAGTAGATTTGCGTGCCGATCAATCCGCTCAGCGAGATGGTGATCGACATATCCAGTATGAATAGCCCGGTTCCGGCAGGATCGGGCACCGAGCCAGGTAGGTTTTGCCGATAGTAGAAATGCCCGGTCGTGGTCACGACCTGCGCCATGGGATCCTGATCGGACTGGAGGTTTCCAAGCGTTATTGTCGCCGTCGCGGCATAGGCTGCGCCCTTCGGCGTGGCGCCCGACGCCGAAGTGTCCAGCGGCGCGCTGCTCGGTGGCGCGGTGAAGGTGATCGTCTGGCCGGCCTGGAATACCTCGGTAGTCGTGACAGTCTTGGTATAGGTATCCTGAATCGTCGTGGTTACCTGGGTGGTGATCGTTTCCTGATCGGAGAAGTTGAGCCCCGATAATTGGATACCTGCGGTCACCTGCGTGGCCACGGTCAACTGCACCGCGGTCGTATATTGCAGCGTCGTCGTCGAGGTGACGGTGTATGTTAGGTTTTCAAAGACGTTGGTGGCGATCACCACCGGCTCGGAGGAATAGTTTGTGCCAATAATGGTCTCCGAGACCGCATAGCCCTTTTTCTCGTCTAGGGTGGGCGTGATGGAGACCGAATTGATGACCGCCTTTACCGGCTCGATGATGGTGTAGGTGAAGGAGTGGACCTGGTCATTGATCCCCCGATCGGTCAGATTGACTGTCGCGGGCGCGGCAACTGTGCCGAAGGGATTGGTGGCGCCCAGCGCCAGCGAATAGCCGGTGCCATCTGTCTTGTTGGTGAGCACCACTACCTGCGGCGGCGTTAGCGAGGGGTAGTTTACCGATGAGGCCTGCCCATCGATATCCCAGCCATCTAGCGAAACAGGCGTGTCCGTCGGCCACTCCGAAAGAAAGATGGTGATGAACGAGGCCTGGAAATTGGCGTCGCGAAACAGCTGGAACCAGCCATCGTTGAAATCGACCTGGCGCCAGATTCCACCGGACAGGCGGTCATTGGCGCCATAGGCATAGAGATCGACGGTCTGGACCGTGTCACCAGTGCCTTTGCCGATGAGATCGACAGGCACGCCCGCGCCCGCCGGATTGAAAGGCGGGGAGCCCGCCGCCAGATTGATGGTGTTGTCGAACAAGGTGCAGACGGTCCCCTCCGGCAGGTTGAATGCGATCCAGGTTGCGTGGTCCTGGAGGCCGGTGCCGGAAAAGGAGAAGGGATAGCCCTCGGGATAGGCGCCACTGGTGGTGTCGATGGTCAGCGACTCGCTCCCCCAGCTGGCGTCCGTGAACAGGATGATCTGGCCGCTTGGAATATTGCCAGGATAAGGGTCGCTGGTTACCGGTGGCTTGTAAAACGGAGGGTCGTATGGGTTGCTCATCGCTTGTCTCCAAAGGGTTTGTTTCAGCCGCCATTCGTCAGATGGGCGGCCGATCCGCCTACGCTCGGCAGTATCGTTCAGGAAGCCGTCGACAGGTGTGAGGTAGTTCACGCTTAGGAAAGCTTGTTCTCGGATTGCGGAAACGACGGCCGGTGAGCGCCACCCTCTGGTTTTTAGGCCGCCCAGGCAACATGCTCCGCCCACGACGGGTGCCGCGGCAGCCGAAGCAGTGGGTTGCCTGCCGGTTTGCCTCGATCAAGGCGCACCTCTGCCGTCGTCATCTGTCGCATCTATCAAATTCCCCGGCGTTCGCGGGAAGGGCTCGCGTGGCGCAGCTTGGCGAGGCCGGTGACGTAGGCGAGGGTGCGCTCGCCACCCAGCGCCGCAAGCCGAGGCCGGCGTGCGGCAGCGTGCCATAGCGGCGCGGATCGCAGCATCGGGCGGGTTGCGCCTGGTCGATGCGGCACTCCGCCATGCGCGCGTCCGGCGGGCCGCGGCGCGGCGCCGGTAAATTCGCCACTTTCGCGCGGTATGCTCGTAACCATCCGGATTGGGCGAGGGCGGTGCCGCGGTGGATGTCACGGCAGATTTGGCGGGATGCGCCGCGAAGCCGCGCGCAAGGCATCGCGAACATCGCGAACACTCACGGGTCTGCTCGCGACAATGCAATCTCCAGGTGGATTTTTGCTGCTGATTTGCTGCAGATGCAGCGGGCGGCCGGAAACGTCTCGATCAACGACTCCGCCTTGCGGCGCCCCGGCGCTTGACGCGAGCGCCGCGGCGGTACGCGTCAATACCGTGCATTCCCCGGGGTTCGCGGGAAGGGGATCGCGTCGCGCACGTTCGAAAGGCCGGTCGTGTAGGCGAGGGTGCGCTCGAAGCCGAGGCCGAAGCCGGCATGCGGCACCGTGCCGTAGCGGCGCAAATCGCGGTACCAGGCGTAGTGCTCGCGGTCGACAGAGCACTCGGCCATCCGCGCGTCCAATACCGCGAGCCGCTCCTCGCGCTGGCTGCCGCCGATGATCTCGCCGATCCCGGGCGCCAGCACGTCCATCGCCGCGACGGTACGGCCGTCGTCGTTGACCCGCAGTTTGCTGCCAAACTGCGCGATGTCGTCGGCCTTTACATCGATCCGCCGGCGCACCGCCTGGTGCTGTCGGTCGATGGGAACAGCCAGATCCAGAGCCTGCCCCTGGCACGAACAGGAGCGCTTGACCGCACCCCGCCGGGTTTGCCAATCAAACTGGGCCGGGCCGGGACAACGACTGACGATTATATCCGCAACCGCACGACCGCTTTGTTGCCGCTCTCAATGTTCTCGACGGCACGGTGATCGGGCAGGGCATGCAGCGCCACCGGCACCAGGAATTCCGGCGTTTTCGCAACCGCCTCGAGCGCGACATGCCCGCCGGCCGGCTGACCCATGTGATCCTCGACAATGACGGCAGCCACAAGCACCCCAAGTCAGGGCTTGGCTTGCTCGGCACCCGCATTGGACGTTCCACTTCACCCCGACCTCGGCCTCCCGGCTCAACCCTGTCGAAGGGTTTTTTGCCAAACTGAACCGCCGGCGTTGGCAACGCGGCGTCTTTTATTCCCTCATCGACCTCCAGGCCGCCATCTATCGTTACCGGACCGAACACAATTACAGTCCAAAGCCGTTCACCTGGACCGCCGACCCCGACCGCATCATCGCCGCCGCAAACCCGGGTACCAAGTGTTAGATTCGATCCACTCGCTCAATCAAGGAGAGAACCACATGTGGGAGAACCGGTGCAAGGTCGCGGTCAGCGGCGTGGGGTTTTCAAAAGTAACGCGCTCGGCCGAGATCCCGCTTGCGGCGCATGCGCTGACCGCCGTCAAGGAGGCGGTCGCGGATTCCGGGCTCGCGATGTCTGACATCGACGGTCTGGCGACCTATCCGGAACTGCCGGCCACCGGCCACGCCGAGGTCGACGGCATCTCGATCGTGTCAGTCAACTGCATGATGGCGATGCTGAAGCTCCCCAACCTCGGCTGGCACATCCAGGTCGGCACGACCAACATCGGCGGCGCAGTGCAGCAGGCGGTCAACGCGTTGCTCGCCGGGGTGTGCAATTACGCGGTGGTGTGGCGGGCGATGCACAACCCGAGCGGCACGTACCAGAACCTGCCGAGCGGCATGGCGGCCGGTGCTACGCAGTTCACCGCACCCTACGGTTTCGGCGGTCCGGGGCAGGGGATGGCGGTCGCCTATACCCGCTGGCTCGAGCGCAACAACCAGAACCGCGAGAAGATGGCGACGTTGGCCGTGACCCAGCGCCGCCATGCGCGGCACAATCCGCATGCCTATTTCTACGGCACGCCACTGACGCGCGATGACTACCTGAATTCGCGGATGGTGGCCTATCCGTTCTGCCTGTTCGACTGCGACATCCCGGTTCAGGGTGCCGTCGCGATCGTGCTGACGACGGCCGACCGGGCGCGCGACCTGAAGCCACAGCCGGCCTACCTCGCCGGCTACGGCCAGCGGCTCCACTTCGAGGTGGCGGGCCGCATCGGCAGCCTTTCGAGCTACATGGAGGGCGGCAGCAGCTCGGCGAAGCTGACCTGGGAGCGCTCCGGCTTTGGCCCGCACGACGTCGACGTCGCCCAGATCTACGACGGCTTCTCGGCCTCGGTGATCTACGGTCTCGAATCCTACGGTTTTTGCGGGGAAGGCGAGGCCCTCGATTTCATCCAGGACGGCCGCATCGAATTGGACGGCGAATTGCCGCTCAACACCTTTGGCGGCAGCCTTGGCACCGGGCGGATCCACGGCCTGTGGCACATCATCGAGGGCGCCTTGCAGGCATCGGGCCGCGCCGGCTCACGCCAGGTCAAGGACGCCAACGTGTCCTTCGTCGGCGCCAGCGCCCCGATCGTGACCGGCACGACTTTTATCTTCGTCGGCGATCCCTACTGATATCTCGTCGGCGATCCCGACTGAGGCGCGCGAGCCGCTGCGTGAAGTTGGTCTCGCCCCGCGGCGAGTTTGGGGTAATTTGCCGGCATGACGCGGTATTCGCCTGGAGACCTGACGGAATTGCGCGAGGCGGTCGGCGACGCGCTCGCCGCCGACGAGCCGCTCGAGCTGGTTGCCGGCGGGTCGAAGCGCGGTCTCGGGCGGCCGCTGCAAACGCCGCGCACCCTCGACCTGTCGCAGCTCGCGGGCATCCGCAATTACGAGCCGAACGAGCTCGTGTTGACCGCGGGTGCCGCGACCCCGCTCGCCGAGATCGAAGCGGCGCTGGCGCAAAATTCGCAGATGCTGGCCTTTGAGCCGCCGGATTGGCGGGTGCTGTTGGGCGCGCCGGAAACCCGGCCGACCCTCGGCGGCGCCCTCGCCTGCAATCTTTCGGGGCCGCGACGGATCAAGGCTGGAGCAGCGCGCGACCATTTCCTCGGCTTTCGTGCGGTCAGCGGCCGCGGTGAAATCTTCAAATCAGGCGGCAAGGTCGTCAAAAACGTCACCGGCTACGATCTGTCGAAGCTGATGGCCGGTTCCTACGGAACGCTCGCAGCACTCGAAGAGGCGACGGTCAAGGTCCTGCCGCGGCCCGAGCATGTCGCGACGGTGGTGCTGTGCGGGCTCGATCCCGCCGCCGCGGTGCGGGCGATGAACCGGGGGCTCGCCTCGCCGCACGATGTCTCCGCCGCCGCCTATCTGCCGGCCGGCACGGCGATGGCGGCGATGACAAAGACCGTCGCTTTGCGGCTTGAAGGACCGGAACCGTCGGTCGCCTTTCGCCGCGATCGGCTGCAGGCGGAATTGGGTGCCGATTGCGAATCTACGGTGTTGGAAGACAATGCCTCGGCCTATTTCTGGCGCGCGGTCCGTGACGTCGAACCGCTTGCGTCATTGGCCGACCGCGCCGTGTGGCGGGTGTCGGTGGCGCCGGCGCGCGGTGCCGAACTCGGCGAAACGATCATGCGCGCCCTCGATGCGGTCTGGTATCTCGATTGGGGCGGCGGATTGGTCTGGGCGGCCGTCGCCGGAGCGGAGGATGGCGCCGGCCCAGAGGATGGCGGGGGCGCGGTGATCCGTGCGGCGATCCGCGGGGCAGATGGACACGGCACCGGGCATGCGAGTTTGGTCAGGGGACCGGCGGCATTGCGCCGAGGGGTGCCGGTGTTCGAGCCGCAGCCGGCCGCACTCGCGGCGCTGGCCGCCCGCGTCAAGGAGAGCTTCGACCCGCGCCACATCCTGAACCCGGGGCGAATGGTCGAGCGGAGCTGAGGGGTGCGCACCGACTTCACCGAAGAGCAGCTCGCCGATCCCGACACGGCGCAATCCGAAAAGATCCTGCGCAAGTGCACCCATTGCGGGTTCTGCACCGCGACCTGCCCGACCTATCTCCTGCTCGGCGACGAGCTCGACAGCCCGCGCGGCCGCATCTACCTGATCAAGGACATGCTCGCCCGCAGCGAGCCGCCGAGCGCCGACACGGTCAAGCACGTCGACCGCTGTCTGTCGTGCCTCGCCTGCATGACGACGTGCCCGTCGGGCGTCAACTACATGCATCTCGTTGACCACGGCCGGCGCTGGATTGAAGAAAGATACCGCCGGCCGTGGGATGAGCGGATGGTGCGCCGGATGCTCGGCGCGGTGCTGACCCGGCCGCGGCTCTTCCGCCTGGCACTGCGCGGCGCCGCTCTCGCTCGGCCCTTTGCCCGATTGCTGCCGGACCGGCTCGCGCCGATGATCGCGTTGGCGCCGGCAGCAATTCCCCGCCCCTCGCCGACCGACCGCCGGCGCGTGTTTCCCGCCGAGGGCGAGCGGCGGATGCGCGCGGCCCTGCTGCCCGGCTGCGCCCAGCGGGTGTTGATGCCCGACATCAACGAGGCGACGATCCGGCTGTTGACCCGGCACGGCTGCGAGGTGGTCACGGCGCCGGGCAGTGGCTGTTGTGGTTCGCTTTTGCATCATTTGGGGCAAGAGACCGCTGCTCTCGCCCTTGCCCGCGCCGATATCGACGCGTGGGAGCGCGAACGGCTTACCGGCGGGCTCGACGCGATTGCGATCAACGCCTCGGGCTGCGGCACGACGGTCAAGGATTACGGCTTTATGTTGCGCGAGGACCCGGCCTATGCCGACAAGGCAGCGCGGATCGCCAGTCTCGCGCGGGACGTGACTGAAATCGTCGAGCAGTTGGGGTTGCGGACGCCTGCGCCCGAAATCGCCGCCCATGGTCTTCGCGTGGCGTACCATTCTGCGTGCTCGATGCAGCACGGCCAGCGTATCCACGGCGGGCCGAAGGCGCTGCTGACCGAGGCCGGGTTCGCGACCCTCGAAGTGCCGGAAGGCCACATCTGCTGCGGTTCGGCCGGGACCTACAATTTGCTGCAGCCGGAGATCGCCGGAAAATTGCGCGAGCGCAAGCTCGCCAACATCGCCAACACCAATCCAGATGTCGTCGCCACCGGCAACATCGGCTGCATCACCCAGCTTGCGCCCGCAAGCGAGGTGCCGGTCGTCCATACCGTCGAGCTTCTCGATTGGGCCACCGGCGGCCCCGAGCCGAAGGCGATGCGAGCCGGCTACCCGACGCGCCGGCGGGCGATCGCCGGGATCAACAGCGACAGCCCAAGCGCTGCGGCGCCGATCACGGTCGGCGTCATCCAGCCGGCGTCCCCCACCGCCAGCCGCTCGCCGGCAGCGCCGAGATCAACGCAGGCAATCGTCATCGGCAGTTGACCGACGAGGGAACCGAGAGTGTAGGAACCGAGCCGCAGCCGCGTAAGACCGAGCCCGTAATTGGCGAGGCTGTGCGGGATCACCGGGACCAGCCGCAGCAGCGCGACGGCGCGCCAGCCGCCCCGCTGGACCCGGTCAAGCAAAGACCCGATCCGGGCGTTGCTTTCGAGGTCGACAACGCCGGCATTGACGTAGCGGGCGACGCAAAATCCGGCAACCGCGCCCAGGACGCTGCCGATCGCCGCCCATACGACGCCCCATCCGATGCCGAACAACAGCCCGGCGGCGACCGCCATCACGGTGCGCGGCACGAACAGCAGGCTGGCGGCGACATGCAGGCCGAGAAACACCAGTGGGGCGGCGGGATAACCGGTGATCGCGGCGCCGACCGCTGCCGGATCGAGAGCCGCCCGACAGCGCCAGGCAAATGCGATCCCCGCCATCAGCAGACCCAGCACGATCAGCCGCGCAGCGCGCCGCCAGCCCGCGAACGGCGCGCCAACCGCCGCCGCGCTTTTGTCTCTTGGGGTCACCGTACGCCGAAAAGCTGCGACGCCGGCTGGGCATTGGAAGCCGCGTCGGGCGATCCTTCGCCGATCAGATTCGGGCGGGCTATCCGGCGCTGCAGCCACCAGACCCCGAACAGATCGACGATCCCAACGCCGAGGCGATCGAGAACGCCATAGTTCGAGACGCCAGCGCGGCGCGGCCGGTGATTGACCGGCACCGATCGCACCGTCCCACCAGCGCGCAGCGCCAGCGCCGGCAGAAACCGGTGCATGTGGTCAAAAGCCGGCAGATCGAGAAACAGCGCGCGTGGGAACAGCTTCAAGCCGCATCCCGTATCCGGGGTGGCGTCGCCGAGGAGCCGCGCCCGCACCGCGTTGGCGATGCGCGACGCGGCACGCTTCGACCAGGTGTCTTGCCGCTTGGCGCGATGGCCGGCGACCAGCAGCGGGGGGCTCGACGGTGCTCCGCGGGCGAGACGCCACAACCGCGGGATGTCGGCCGGGTCGTTCTGACCGTCGCCGTCGAGCGTGGCGATCCAGGCCCCGCGCGCCGCCCTGACCCCGGTCAGAATCGCCGCACTCTGCCCGCAGCTCTGCGGATGGCGCAGCAGCCGCAAATGCGGCAATTCGACCGCAAGCCGAGTGATTTCGGCGGCGGTCCCGTCGGTACTGCCGTCATCGACATAGAGGATTTCGTACCGGGCCAAACCGTTGAGTGCTCCAGTGAGTTCGGCGACGAGCGGCCCGATGTTCTCGGCCTCGTTGCGCACCGGAATGACAATCGAGAGATCCATAAATCCGTGATCTGGACGCAGGCTCGGCGCGAGCTGCGACAAACCCCGACTGATTGCCGCATCGCCTTTGGGTGATAGGCGGCCGATTTAGCACGTTTCCCCTAGAGTGGACAAATCGCCGCGGAGAAGTCGCGGTCGAAAGAAACAAACGCCAACGCGTCAAGTCTCGGGGCACCGGCGCCGCCGAGAAAGGGCCGCGGCGGAACTTCATCCGGCCCCGCGGCATTCAGAATAAAGGATGAACAAGCGTCAGACAGATGAATTGGCGGCGATCCTCGTGAACGAATACGGGCGATGGGCGCTCGCCCTAGCCAGAGAGCGGCGATCGGAACACGCGCACGAGCCGTGCTCGGAAGCGTTCAGGGTATGGAATTCAATCGCAGTCGCAACCGCTCGGCTGTTGCGCGCCCGCTCGCGGACGAGAACTCACTCGGGATGAGGGTGGGCTAGTGGTCGACCCAGGCGATGCGCAACACGTTGGTGGCGCCGGGCGTGCCAAACGGAACTCCGGCGGTGATGACGATTCGCTGGCCGGGTTCGGCGATCCCTTCGCGATGGGCGATACGCACCGCTTTTTGCACCATGTCGGTAAAATTCTTGACGTCGCTGGTGTGGACGCAATGCGCGCCCCAAACAACCGCGAGCCGGCGCGCGGTGGCCAGCTTCGCCGTCAGGACCAGGATCGGCGCTTCCGGTCGTTCGCGCGCGGCGCGCAAAGCGGTCGCCCCGGAGGTCGTGTACGAGACGATTGCCCCCGCGCCGACCATGCCGGCAACCTGGCAGGCGGCGGCGCTGATCGCGTCGGGTGCGGTGTGGTCGAGCTCAGTGCGGGTCGCCGCAAGCATAGTTCGGTAAAGCGGGTCGTCCTGCACCCTGCAGGCGATGCGATCCATCATCGCCACCGACTCGACCGGGTAGCGGCCGGCTGCGGTCTCGGCCGACAGCATCACGGCGTCGGCGCCGTCGTAAACCGCCGTCGCGACATCCGAGACCTCGGCGCGGGTCGGCGTCGGCGAGGTGATCATCGATTCAAGCATCTGCGTCGCGACGATGACCGGCTTGCCGGCGAGCCGGCAGGCATGCACCACCTGCTTTTGCACGCTCGGCACATCTTCGGGCGGCATCTCGACGCCAAGGTCGCCGCGCGCGACCATCAGCGCGTCGGCCTGCTCGATGATCTCGGGCAGCCGCTGGATCGCCGAGGGTTTTTCGAGCTTGACCATGACCCCGGCGCGGCCAGCGATGAGCTTGCGCCCTTCGGCCACGTCGTCGGGCCGCTGGACGAACGACAGCGCAATCCAGTCGGCACCGTGATCGAGGGCGAAAGCGAGGTCGGCACGGTCCTTCTCGGTGATTGCCGACAATCCCAGGACGGCGTTCGGGACATTGACGCCCTTGCGATCCGACAGGGTCCCGCCGACGCGACACAAGGTCTCGGCGTATTCGGTGCCGCAGCTTTCGGCCTGCAGCCGCACCTTGCCGTCGTCGAGCAGCAATTCGGTCCCCGGTTCCAGCGCCTCGAAAATCTCGGGATGCGGCAGTGGGGCGCGGGTCTCGTCGCCGGGCCGGCGGTCAAGGTCGAGACGAAAACGGGCGCCGGCCACGAGTTCGATCGGACCTTCGGCGAACGTGCCAAGGCGCAGCTTTGGTCCTTGCAGATCGGCGAGGATGCCGATCGGACGCCCGGTCGCCTGTTCGATCCGCCGGATCGCCTCAAAGCGCGCGTGATGGTCTTGATGCGTGCCGTGGCTGAAATTAAGCCGGAACACGTCGACGCCGGCATCGAACAGGGCGCGGATCTGCTCCGGCGTCGAGCTCGACGGGCCAAGGGTCGCGACGATCTTTGCGCTGCGCCGCCGCCGCATATTCATCTCCCACCGATCGTCTCAGGCGGCAACCAGGATCGCCCTGAAATCGTTGACGTTGGTCAAGGTCGGGCCGGTCACGACAAGGTCGCCAAGCGCGGCGAAGAACCCGTAGCCGTCATTGTCGGCGAGTGCCGTCGTCGCTCTGATCCCGCCCGTCGCGGCCCGGCCGACGCTGTCCGGGTAAGATATCGCACCCGCATTGTCTTCGGTTCCGTCGATGCCGTCCGTGTCGCAGGCGAGCGCCGAGATACCCTTCGCACCATCGAGCGCCACGGTGAGCGCCAGCAGGAATTCGACGTTGCGCCCACCACGGCCGCTGCCTCTCAGCGTGACCGTGGTCTCGCCGCCCGACAGCAGAACCGCCGGCAATGGGATAACCCGGTCACCGACGCGAAACTCGCCGGCGCTCAGTTGCCGGGCGATCGCCGCATGCACGAGCGCCACGTCGCGTGCTTCGCCCTCGATCCGATCGCTGAGGACGATCGGCGTGACGTTTCGTCGCAGTGCCTCCGCCGCGGCTGCCTTCAGCGAATCCTGCGGGCTGGCGATCAGCTCAAACCGCGCCCGTTCAAAGATCGGGTCGCCGGGCTTCGGCGTCTCGTTTACCGCCGCGGCGAGGTGGTTGACGACGGCAGCCGGCTCGACGATCCCGTATTTCGCGAGCACCGCCCGCGCGCCGGCGAAAGTCGTGGCGTCCGGCACCGTCGGACCCGAGGCGATGACTGCCGGGTCGTCGCCGGGAACATCCGATATCGCCAGGGTAACGACGCGGGCCGGCGCCGCCGCCGCAGCCAGGCGGCCGCCCTTGATCGCCGAGAGGTGTTTGCGGACCGTGTTGATCTCGCTGATCGTGGCACCCGAACGCAGCAGCGAACGCGTCACCGTCTGCTTGTCGGCGAGGGTCAGTCCCGTCGCCGGCAACGTCAGCAAGGCCGAACCGCCGCCGGAGGCAAGAAAGACCAGCTGGTCGTCGGGTCCGAGACCGCGCGCCAGATCGAGCATGCGCCGTGCTGCGCGCAGGCCGGCGTCATCAGGGACCGGGTGGCTCGCTTCGAGGATTACGATCCGGTCGCAAGGCACGGCGTGGCCGTAACGGGTCAGGACGAGGCCTTCGAGCGGTCCCGACCAGAGCGCGTCGAAAGCGCGGGCCATCGCCGCTGCAGCCTTGCCGGCACCTGCCAGCACGGTTCGTCCCGTCACCGCCGGCGGAATGTGACCGACCAGCACGTGACGCGGGTCCGCCGCGGCGAGCGCCGCATCGAACAAGGCCCGAAGAAACTCACCCGGCGGCGATTGATCGCGCGGCGCCACGTCACTCTTCCGTCTTGCCAAGCCTGACGGCATTTCATATCGAGCGCCGGGGAAAGACCAGCGTTAGATCGCTTTTGTGGTCCGTGGGGGCGCAATTATCAGCTTTGGTGAGGGACAGGATACTGTGAGGTTGTTCGGCTGCCAGGGCGCGATGCGGGCGGCGTTGTTGACATTGCTGTTGATCGTAACGTTGCCGAGCCGGGCTGATCCGCCGCCGGCCTCGACGCCGTTTTCGGAGATTTTTGCCCAGCTCGCAGCCCGGCTGGTCGAGGTTGTGGTCAACATCTCGACGACCCAGGCCAAGACTGCACCGGCGCCGAAAGGCGGGACGGACGGTCAGCCGCCGAACCCGGGATCGTCGCTCAATGAATTTTTTCAGGATTTCTTCGGCGACCGCGGTGCACCCGGGGGGCCGAATAGCCTGGCGCCGCCGATCGCGTCGCTCGGATCGGGGTTCATCATCGACCCGACCGGGTTGATCGTCACCAACAACCATGTGATCGCCAACGCCGAACAGATCACCGTGACCCTGTCCGACAACACTACTTTGGAGGCGCATGTTGTCGGCCGCGACTCGGTCAGCGATCTGGCCTTGCTCAAGGTCGATGCAAAGACGCCGCTGCCCGCGACGCGATGGGGCGATTCGACCAAGACCCGGGTCGGCGACTGGGTGCTGGCCATCGGCAATCCGTTCGGTCTTGGAGGGACCGTGACCTCCGGTATCATCTCAGCGACGGCGCGGGACATCCATGCCGGCCCATACGACGATTTCCTGCAGACGGACGCGTCGATCAATCGCGGCAATTCGGGCGGGCCGATGTTCAATTTGAACGGTGACGTCATCGGCATCAACACGGCGATCTATTCGCCGTCGGGCGGCTCGATCGGCATCGGTTTTGCCATTCCGTCCGCTTCGGCGCGCCCGATCGTCGACCAGCTCAAGGCCACCGGCAAGGTCGAGCGCGGCTGGATCGGCGCCCACATCCAGCCGGTGACTGACGACATTGCCGAGGCGATCGGGCTCGACAAAAGCCGCGGTGCCATGATCGCTTCGATCGATCCCGCGAGCCCGGCGGCCCAGGCAAAATTGCAGCCGGGCGACGTGATTCTGGCTTATGACGGCAAGCCGGTCGACCGCAGCCGGCAGCTGCCCCGGCTCGTCGCCGACACGCCGCCCGACAAAACCGTCAAGCTGTCGATCTGGCGCGACGGCAAAGCGCACGAGGTTGAGCTCAAGGTCGTGGCCCTCGACCCCAACCGCCCGTCGCCGCCTTCCCCCGAGCCGGAAAAGCCAAGGCCGCCGCCGACGGTCGAGGCGCTCGGCCTCAAGCTCGCCAGGCTGACCGGTGATCTGCGCAAGCAGTTCTCATTGCCGGAAACGGCAAAAGGCGTCGTCATCACCGATGTCCCCGCCAACAGTGCCGCGGCGACCCAAGGGTTGCGTTCGGGCGACCTGCTCGTCGCCGTGGGCCCCAGCGCGGTCGCAACCCCTGAGGAAGTTCAACAGAAAGCCGCCGCCGCGAAGAAGGTTGCGCGCAAAAATCTGCTGGTCCGGGTCGAGCGCGACGGCACTACCCGCTTCGTGGCGCTGCCCGCAGAAGGCGGGTAGGCCGCGGCAATTTATTCCGCCGCCACCAGCGTTTGAGCGGGTGCGGGCGCGCGCAGGCGGGTGAGAATGCCGGCTTCCTTCGCTTTGGCGCGCGCGAGGTTGGCGTCCTTGATGTGACCAAAGCCGCGGATTTCGAGCGGCACCGAGGCGAGTTCGACGGCCACTGAGTGGTTGGCAGGCGTCAGCCGGGCGACGATCTCGTCGATCATCGCCTCGTACTCGCCGATCAAGCGGCGTTCGGTACGGCGCTCTTCGCTGCGGGCGAAAATGTCGAGCCGGGTGCCGCGCAGCCGGCGCAGCTTTGCCAAGAGCCGGAAGACGGTCAGCATCCACGGCCCGAATTCGCGCTTGCGCAGATGCCCGGTTTGCGGGTCGCGGTCGCCGAGGATCGGCGGCGCCAGATGAAGGCGCAGTTGGTAGGGACCGTCAAACTGGTCGGCGACGCGCTTCAGAAAATCGCTCTGCGTGTAGAGCCGGGCGACCTCGTATTCGTCCTTGTAAGCCATCAGCTTGAACAGGCTGCGAGCGACGGCGTCGGTCAACGCTGTGGCGCCGGAAAGACAGGCCACCTCGGCGTCGCGCACGCGCCGCACCTGCGCCGCATAGCGCGCCGCATAAGCGCTGTCCTGATAATCGGTCAGGAACGCGACGCGGCGGGCGATGACCTGGTCGAGGGTTTCCGACAGACGGTGGCTCGCCGGCACCATGGCTGGCTTCGCACGGGCTTCGACCAATGCCCGATCGTCGGCGGCGCGGCGGCCCCAACGGAAGGCCTTGCGGTTGAAATCGACCGCAACCGCGTTCAGCTCGATCGCGCGCTCGATCGCCTCGGCCGACAACGGGACCAGCCCGCGCTGATAGGCATAGCCGAGCATGAACAGATTGCTGGCGATCGAGTCGCCGAGCAGCCCCGTAGCGAGGCGGGTCGCGTCGAGAAATTCGGTGCTTTCGGGTCCCGCCGCCTCGGCGATGCTGCGCTCCATCGCACCCGTCGGGAATACCAGATCGGGGTTGCGGGTGAAGTCGCCGGTGATCGTTTCGTGGCTGTTGACGACCGCCCGGCTGTGACCGGGTTCGAGCTTTGACAGCGCGTCGGCGCTGGCCGAGACGACAAGATCACAGCCGAGCAGCAATCGAGCGTTGCCGGCGGCGATCCGTACCGCATGGATCTGGTCGGGCCTCTCGGCGATACGTACATGGCTGTAGACCGCACCGCCTTTTTGGGCGAGTCCGGTCATGTCGAGAACGGTGCAGCCCTTGCCTTCGAGATGCGCTGCCATGCCGAGGAGCGCCCCGATCGTGACCACGCCGGTGCCGCCGACGCCGGTGACGAGAATGCCGTAAGGCTGGTCGAGAGCAGGATGAGCCGGCTCCGGCAAAGGCGCCAGCCCGTCCTCGCCAAGATCGCCTGCCGGCCGCTTTTTGAGGCCGCCGCCATGGACGGTCACAAAGCTCGGGCAGAACCCCTCGACGCAGGAATAATCCTTGTTGCAGCTCGACTGGTCGATCGCCCGCTTGCGCCCGAATTCGGTTTCGACCGGCGTCACCGAGACGCAATTGGAAGTCTTCGAGCAATCGCCGCAGCCCTCGCAAACCAGATCGTTGATAAAGACGCGCTTGGCCGGGTCGGGGAAACGGCCGCGCTTGCGGCGGCGGCGCTTTTCGGCGGCACAGGTCTGGTCGTAGACGATCGCGGTGACGCCGGGGATCTCGCGCAGCTCGCGCTGCACGGCGTCGAGATCGTCACGATGACGGACCGTCGCCCCTGCTGCGAAATCGGCGTTGGGCGGATATTTGTCGGGCTCGTCGGTGACGACGACGATGCGCCCGACCCCTTCGGCGGCGAGCTGACGGGTCAGCACCGGCACGGTCAGGCCGCCGTCGAGCGGCTGGCCGCCGGTCATCGCCACCGCGTCGTTGAACAACAGTTTGTAGGTGATGTTGACCTTGGCCGCGATCGCAGCACGAATCGCCAATATTCCCGAATGCATGTAGGTGCCGTCGCCGAGATTGGCGAAGACATGCGGGGTTTCGGTGAACGGCGCCTGACCGATCCACGGCACGCCCTCGCCGCCCATCTGGGTGAAGGTCGCGGTCGACCGGTCCATGAACTGCGCCAGGTAATGGCAGCCGATGCCGGCGAGCGCGCGGCTCCCATCGGGCACTTTGGTCGAGCTGTTGTGCGGGCAGCCCGAGCAGAAATAGGGGGTGCGCGCAAACGGCACGACATTGCCGCCGAGCTGGCGTTCCTTGGCTTCAAGAAAAGCGAGGCGTTCCTGGATGCGCGGTGAGGTGTGAAAACGGGCAATCCGCTGGGCGATGACCCGCGCGATCATTGCCGGGGTCAGCTCACCTGTCGAAGGCAGGATCCAGTTGCGGCTTTCGTCGAATTTGCCGATGACGCGCGGCCGGACATCCTCGCGCCAATTGTAAAGCTGCTCCTTGAATTGGTTTTCGATGACCGCACGTTTTTCTTCGACGACGAGGATCTCTTCGAGCCCCTCCGCAAAATGGCGAATGCCCTCGCGTTCGAGCGGCCACGACATCCCGACTTTGTACAGCCGAAAGCCGATCTCGGCGGCATGCGCGTCGTCGATGCCGAGATCGTCCAAGGCTTGGCGTACGTCGAGATAGGATTTGCCGGTCGTGACGATGCCGAAGCGCGGCCGCGGACTGTCGATGACCATGCGGTCGAGCTGGTTGGCGCCGCCAAAAGCGAGGGCCGCATACAGCTTGTGTTTATGCAGCCGGTATTCCTGGTCGAGGGGCTGGTCGGGCCAGCGGATATTGAGCCCGCCCGGAGGCATCTCGAAATCTTCGGGCAGCACGATGCGGACCCGCTCGGGATCGAGCTCGACCGAGGCCGAGCTGTCCATTGTCTCGGCGATCGTCTTCAGCGCGATCCAGCAGCCGGAATAGCGCGACATCGCCCAGCCGTAGAGGCCGAAATCGAGAATTTCCTGCACCCCGGAAGGATTGAGTACCGGGATGCAGGCGTCCATAAACGCGTATTCCGATTGATGGGCCAAGGTCGAGGATTTGCAGGTGTGGTCGTCGCCAGCCAGCAGCAGCACCCCGCCATGGCGCGACGACCCCGCCGCATTGCCGTGCTTCAGCGCGTCGCCGCTGCGGTCGACCCCCGGTCCCTTGGCGTACCACATCGCGAAAACGCCGTCGTATTTGGCACCCGCAAACAAATTGAGCTGCTGGCTGCCCCATACCGCGGTCGCCCCCAGCTCCTCGTTGATCGCCGGCTGAAAGACGACGTGGTTCTTTTCGATAAAGCGTCGCGCGCTCCACAACGCCTGATCGAACCCGCCCAACGGCGAACCGCGGTAGCCGGAGATAAAGCAGCCGGTGTTGAGCCCGGCAGCGGCATCGCGCTGGCGCTGCGTCATCGGCAGACGCACCAGCGCCTGGGTCCCGGTCAGATAGACACGCCCTCTGTCGAGCACAAATTTGTCGTCGAGTGAGACCCGCGCCAGAGCCATCGCGACCTCCCGAAACCGCGGCTGTGTTTGATAGGACGTAGTGTTTTCGCGGTGTTTCCTCAATGAGCGGCGCAACCCAATCGGGAAAAGGAAACGAACTGGCGTCCCGGCGCTCGATTCCTCCTCCGAAATGCGGAGCCGAAGGCCGCGGCGACACGACCGGCATGACGGCCGATCGATGCGGATTGCAGCGTCGCAGGCCGAGGAGTAATGCTTGATCAAAATCAAGCTGTCGCCCAAATCGTGGATCGCCGCCATGCCTGTAACGGCCCTAAGACGCGAACCGCTCGACCAGTCGTTGCTTACCGCATTGCGAGAGCTGCTCGGCGACCGGCTGTCGACCGCGGCGGCGATCTGCACCCAGCACGGCAAAGACGAATCCTATCATCAGCCGCATGCGCCGGACGCGGTCGCCTTTGCTCGCAGCACCGAAGACGTCGCCGCGATCGTCAAGCTCTGTGCCGAGTACAAGACGCCGGTCATTGCCTTTGGCGCCGGCACTTCGCTCGAAGGCCATGTTGCCGCATTAAAGGGCGGCGTTTCGATCGACATGGCGCAGATGAAGCGGGTGCTGCGCGTCAATGCCGAGGATTTAGACGCTACGGTCGAAGCGGGAGTGACCCGCAAGCAACTGAACGAATATCTGCGCGATACCGGGCTGTTTTTCCCGATCGACCCCGGCGCCGACGCCTCGCTCGGCGGCATGGCGGCAACCCGCGCCTCGGGCACCAACGCGGTGCGCTACGGGACGATGCGCGAAAACGTGCTGTCGCTGACGGTTGTGTTGGCCGATGGTCGCATCATTCGCACGGCGCGGCGCGCCCGCAAATCGGCGGCCGGATATGATTTGACGCGTCTGTTCGTCGGCTCCGAGGGGACGCTTGGCGTCATCACCGAACTGACATTGCGGCTCTATGGCATTCCCGAGGCCATCTCGGCCGCGGTCTGCGCCTTTCCGACGCTCGAAGACGCGGTCAACACCGTAATCATGACGATCCAAACCGGCGTGCCGGTAGCGCGAATCGAATTGCTCGACGAAGCGCAGATGGCGGCAATCAACAAATATTCGAAGCTCGACCATGAAGTGGCACCGACGCTGTTTTTCGAGTTTCACGGCTCCCCCGGCGGGGTTGCTGAACAATCCGAGACTGTAAAGTCGATCGCCGCTGACTATGGCGGGGTGAATTTCCGTTGGACGACCAGCGCTGAAGAGCGTTCGAAGCTCTGGCAGGCGCGGCATGATGCTTATTATGCAGCCTTGGCGATGCGGCCCGGCTCGAAAGGCTGGGCGACCGATGTATGCGTGCCAATATCGCGGCTGGTAGAATGTATTCGCGAAACCAAGCAGGATCTGGCGCAATCATCAATTCCGTCGGCACTGGTTGGCCATGTCGGCGACGGCAATTTCCACCTTGTGTTCATGATCGACCCCAGTCGCCCGGAAGAAATCGCCGAAGCCAGCCGACTGAACGACCGCATGGTTGCGCGCGCACTGGCGATGGAGGGCACCTGCACCGGCGAGCATGGCATTGGTTATGGCAAGATGAACTTCCTGGTGGCCGAGCATGGCGAGGCGGTCAGCGTGATGCGGACGATCAAGCGCGCGCTCGACCCGGACAACATCATGAACCCCGGAAAGATCGTCAGCCTCTGAGCGCATTGGAAGTGCGGCGGCGAATGGCTGCGGAACTTAATAAACCGCTTCACTGTTTACTTTCTGGTCGGTATTATCACCCGATCGAAAAACGGGCTCGGGTCACGGTGTTCCCCGTAAGGCTTCGGTAGACCGATCTGCGGGATTGTCGTTCTTGCCCGATTTTTCTGCCTCGCGTCTTTCCGTAATCCGAGCTCGGCCGCTTGTCCCACAATCAAGTCGGCCGGACATCCAAAAAAACGGAATCCAAGACTTACCAACGAAGGTCTTTCATATGGAGAAGTCGAGTAAAAGAGGGAAAATTCCCCAGCAGGATTGGCCTTCGATTATTACACGATACGAGGCCGGAGAAACGCTGGCGAGCATCGCCCGTACTTATGACTGCTCACCGCCGGCGATCAGCTATATCGTCAGCCGGACGCGGGCGCGCAGCGCGGCGGCTAATGAAGCCTCTGCGTCCAAGCCATCCGCACCGGGCGAGCCGCAGTTGATAAAGGCGCCGGTTCTTCCCTTGGCGATAAACAGCATACCAGCCGACGAAGCGACGCATAACAGCGCGCTGGCCGCCGAAACCGCGACATCGACGATAGCGGTCGCCGATTCGGGCGAAATCGAGCGATGGTCGGAGACGCCGAGGCCTAGCGAGCGAAGCCTGTTCCCCGAGGAGCCGCCTTCGCCCAGAGCGGCGGAACCCCAACGATCATCCGAGATCAACAGACATGCGCAACGCCAGGGTCATCATGGTGGCGGCGAGGCGGCAATGCGGCCACAGGTATTGACCCCACCGGGCGGACCTTCTCAAAACGGCGAAGCGCGTCGAACCTTGCATTTGTCGCTGTCGCAAGGAAACGGTGCCGGCCCCGGCGCCAATTCGCACACACCCTACGTGCCGAATGCCGCCAATCCGGCTTATGGCTCCGAAAGCCGTCCGGGAGTCCAATCGGGTTTCGCGCAGCAGCCTCGTCAGCCCGCGGGACACGCCGCTCCGCTCGACCCGTCGCCAAGCCCGTTGGGCGCCCCACGCGGCCCGGCGATGGGACCGGTCGACGCGCAGCGACCGCGGGAGGGCGGCGCCTTTATCGACCGGGCGTTGCGCGAACAAATCGACGGCGATATTGCGGTCTTTCTTGCCGCGTTCGACGCAGCGCTCGATCACGATACGGCGGAGAGCCGAACCGGGCTGCGGGAGGCGACCGATCGGCTACTGCGCGCCGGGGCGCGTACCCGCATCGAGCTGGAGCGGCTGGAAGCGCGCGTCCCGCTCGCATCGCGCGAAAAGGATGTGCGGACGGCGTCGCCGTTCCGACCGCGGTGAGCATTTCGTTTTGCCCGATGCGTCGGACCAGCGCTGCTCTTTGACAAGCAACGCCGGCCCAATGCCGGGTGTACGTGGTTATCCCTGATTGGCGCCCAAGGTCATCCCGACGTATTGCGTTACGCCGTGGCGGTTCAGCAGCAGCAGCGCCGTCTTTTTCGACGAGTGAGCGACCTGGTTTAGTTTGGCCGCCGCCTCTTCGGGAGTGCGCACCGGCTGCTGGTTGACCGACACGATGACGTCGCCATCGGCGAGGCCGACTTCCTCGGCTGCGCTGCCCGTATCGACGCCGGTGACGACGACGCCATCGACCCCCTTGGCGACGTGCAGCTCCTGCCGCAGATGATTTGTCAGCGGCGCGAAGCGCATGCCCAAAGCCGAGGCCTGCGATGCCTGCTCTTCGTTCTGTCCGCCAGCGGCCGAGGCGACCTTGCTGTTGTCGGGAAGCTCGCCGAGCTTTGTCTGCAGGTCGGTTTTATGTCCGTCGCGCCAGACCGTCACCGTGGCCTCGCTGCCGGGGGACGCGGTCGCGACCAACCGAGGCAGATCGTGAAGCTGATCGACTGCGCTGCCGTTGAATGCCAGCACCACATCGCCCTGCTTCAGACCGGCCTTGGCGGCAGGCCCATCGGGATTGACGACAGCCACCAGAGCGCCCTGGTCGCCGTGTAGGCCGAGGCTCGCCGCGATCGCCGGGGTGACCTCTTGGATCTGGACCCCGAGCCAGCCACGGGTAATTTTGCCGTGCTCTTCGAGCTGGGCGATGATGTTCTTGGCGACGTTCGAGGGCACCGCAAAGCCGATGCCGACGCTGCCGCCGTTGGGCGAGTAGATCGCGGTGTTGATGCCGATCACCTGGCCTTCAAGGTTGAAGGTCGGGCCGCCGGAATTGCCGCGGTTGATCGGCGCGTCGATCTGCAGGAAATCGTCATACGGCCCCTCGTTGATGTCCCGTCCCCGTGCGGAAATGATGCCGGTTGTCACCGTTCCGCCGAGCCCGAAAGGATTGCCGACCGCCATCACCCAGTCACCGACCTGGGCGGCGCTGCTGTCGCCAAAGCTGACGTAAGGGAGCGGCTTGTCGGCCCTGATCTTCAGAACTGCGAGATCGGTCTTCGGATCGCGGCCGACAATCTTTGCCGTGTATTTGGACTTGTCTTGCAGGATCACCTCGACCTTGCCGGCATCGCCAACCACATGGTTGTTGGTCACGACATAACCCGACGGATCGATAACAAAGCCGGAGCCGAGCGCGATGCGCTGGGGCTGGCCGCCCGGCATCTGCGGAAACGCATGCCCTTCGCCGCCCCCCGGGTTCTGCTGCTCGAAGAAGCGGCGCAGCATCTCGTCGAACGGAGAATTGGGAAACGGGGAATTCGGGGACTGCTCCTGCTCCTCGGACATCTGGTCCGCGCCAGACTTCTGGGTGACCGAGATGTTGACGACGGCCGGCAACACCTTTTTGACCAGCGGCGCAAAGCTCTGCTGCTGGATCAGCGCGACCGGAGAGGTCATGGTCTGCGGCGTCGCCGGAGCTGCGGGCGCCGGATTTTCGGCCCACACCATCGGCGACAACGCAACGGTCGCCCCGAGCCCGAGCGCCGCGCCGGCGGTGCGGCCCCGGGTCAGCCTCGGGAAGCGGGTCTTGTCGAAGCGGGTGTGGTTACTGGGAGATTGCACCATCCTGTCCTCTCGTTGCGCGATGTGCCCTTGCCCGAAACGCGAATGCGTCGCCAGCGTGAGCGGGATCGCCGGATAATTGGTCCGAGCAGGTGACAGCCGGCTTTCGCTGGGATTAATTCGCTGTAACCTTGGGCACGCAGGTGGACCGCGTCGCGGGAAGTGTGTTCGCGCGCGTAAATCGCATCCGCAACGCGCGAAATTCCCTATCAATGTGTGACAACGACAGCAAGGAGCCTCCGATGAGCCGTTACCGCGAGATCAGCCCCGCCGAGATGACCTCCGCGCAGAAAGAAGTTCATGACGAAATCGTCGCCGGCAAGCGCGGCCGGTTCGGCGGTCCGTTCCAGATCTTGGTGCGGTCGCCGGAAGTGTGCCGGCATCTCGCGCGCCTCGGCGAATATCTGCGCTGGGGGAGTTCGCTGGCGCCGGCACTGTCGGAATTGTCAATCTGCCTGACGGCACGGCATCTGCGCGCCAATTACGAGTGGCACGCCCATGCGCCGCTGGCGGTCGAAGCCGGGGTGCCGGCGTCCGCCGTCGAAGCAATTCGCACCGGCGCCACGCCGCGCTTTGCCGCCAAAGATCAGGCGCTCGTCTATCGCTTAGTCAGCGAGGTGATCGACACCAAACGCTTGTCCGACGCCAGTTTTAGCGAGGCGATCGCGGCTTTTGGCGAACAAGGGGTCGTCGAGCTCGGCACGATCGTCGGCTACTACACGGCGATCGGCAACGCGCTCAACCTATTCGAGGTGGCACTGCCGCCAGGCGCGCCGCAGCCGTTTTCGGAGTAAGGACCCCATACCGGCCTATCGTCGGCCCCTCACGTCACCATTGTGGGTTTGGATGTCCGCAATAGCCGCGTTGGTCGAGGCGTCACGCGTCCGGCGAAAACGCCTCTCAGGCTCGGATTAACTCGACAGCGCGGGCGACCCGTTCGACCGCCCGCAGCCAGTCGTCGAGCGCGCGTTCGGCCGGCTCGACCAACACATGCCCGACCCCGGCCTCGCGATATCCGCGGAGGCGCGCGGCAAGCGCGCCGTCATCCCTGCCGTCCCAGCCGTTGCGCACCGAGATCGCGAATGCCGGCTCGGGACGTGCGGCCCGCAGACGTTGTACGATCGGCGCCACCTGCTCGGGCGAAACCCGCGAGCCATGCCAGCCGTCGAGGCGCATCGCGCGCTTTAGCGCCGGTTCCGAGCTGCCGCCGACCCAGATCGGAATCGGCTGGACCGGTTGCGGCAGCGAGCGCATGTCTTCGACGACGGCGGGGATGGTGCGTGCCGAAAAACTGACCGGGTCATCGTTCCACACCGCGCGCATCAGCGCGATGCCTTCGTCCATGCGCCGGCCGCGCTCGCGGAACGGCACGCCCAAAGCCGCGAATTCGGCCGCGAGCCAGCCCACCCCGGCGCCCAGGATCAGCCGTCCCTCGGACAAATTCTGCAAAGTCGCCAATTCCTTGGCGAGCGGCAGCGGATGCCGCATCGGCAGAACCAGCACGCTGGTCCCGAGGCCAATCCGTTTGGTGTAGGCCGCGGCCCAGGTCAGGGTCAGCACCGGATCGTAAAACACCGGGGACGGCGGATAGGGTGCGCCTTTCGGCACGATGATGTGCTCGCTCGTCCATGCGTCGGCAAAGCCCAGCTCCTCGGCCTGAACCGCCGCTCGCCGGATGGCGTCCGGCCCGGCCTTGCGCCCGATCTGCGGCAAGTGGATCCCGACCTGCATCACCAATCCTCCACAAGCCGCGGCCAGCTCACCGCAGCGCGATTGTCGTGCGCCTCAGCACCTTCGACTTATAGCCCGCGGCCAAAGTCTTCGCGGCGGTAAAAAAGTTTCACCGCTGCGCCCTTCGCGCAGCGAAGGCGTCTCGCGGCGCGACTATCGCAATTCCGGCGTCGTCGCGACGCCTGTGCGGCGGCGGCGATTTCGGGATCGCCGCCTCGTTCGAGCATCGCTCGCACGAAGGTTGCCGCTGCCGCAAAATCTCCGTGCGCCCGGCGAACGGGAACCGCTCCACCGTGCGCCAGGCCAAACCGCTCCTCTAGTCTAGGTGAGCGCGGATGCTCCATCTTTCCTCGCTCCGCCCAGCTTCGAGACACGAGCGATCAAATCGTCCGTTCTTGAGAGGAAGAGATCGAGAAGCGGAGAGGTGTTTGCCTTGTGATAGCCGAGCACCAGGTCGATCGTCGGAGCAGTCCCCTCCAGGGGCCGACTGATGACCGACCAGATGAGGAAATTACAGGCAAAGTTGGGTAACAGCGCTACCCCGCGAGTTGACGCGACAAGCGATATCGCCATGGACAGATATTCAACGCGGTGTGCTGGATTCAGGTCGATGCCCGATCGTCTGATGTAGTCCTCTATCAGCGAGCGCAGGACTGGGGCCTGGTTGGCCATGCCGATGAACGTCTCGCTCACCAGATCTTTCGGGCTGATCGCTTCACGCGATGCAAGACGATGATCGCTTGGCAGAACGACGATCAGTGGTTCCGTGATCAGAACGCGGTAGGCAAGATCGGGGTATCGTTCCTCAGGCCTCATAAAGGCAGCATCCAATTTTCCGGCTGTAAGACCATCGGCAAGCTGTGGCGAGTGCTGGCTAGAAATTCTGACCTCAATCCTCGGCAATTCCTCCCGAAGAACGTGCATCACCGCGGGCAGCCACTCCGGCTCGCATCCGCTCAGAAACCCCAATGCCAGTGTCCTCTGCTCCGGGTGAGCTGCACGTCGAGCGGCGGATGCAGCAGCCTCTACCTGCGCCAGCGCGAGCCGCGCGTGATCGAGAAACGCTCGGCCGGCCGCGGTCAGCTCAATGCCGCGGACGCTGCGTATCAGGAGTTGAGCGCCGACTTCCAACTCCAGATCGCGGAGCTGCCGGCTGAGGGACGGCTGCGCCGTATGCAGCCGCCGCTCGGCCGCGAGCGTGACGCTGCCTTCCTCGGCGACGGCAATGAAGTAGCGCAGATGCCGCAGCTCCATGTCCTCATCATCCCATGCTTGTGAAGTATGGTCGTGACCCTACAAAGTCTTTATCGAAGACGCCAGGGAGACCCAAATCTCCGCTGACGACACGGATCGCCGGTCGCTATCACGCCACAGCAGCGCAAGCTGAGTTCCTCGGCATGGTTCGTGACGGGTCAGAGAGGCCTAAAGGAGTGCTGAGTTATGGATACTCCCGTTGTGTTGATCATCGGCGCGCTGACTGGAATCGGGCACGCGGCGGCTCGTGCTTTTGCGCAGGCAGGCAACCGTGTCGTCGTCTCCGGGCGTCATGACGATGCCGGTGAGGCTCTTGTTCGCGAGCTTCGTGAGCTCGGCGCAGAAGCCGAATTTATCCGTGCCGACGTACGAGGCGAGGACGATGTGCGCGCCCTCGTCGATCGGACCGTCGCGCGCTTTGGTCGCCTCGATGCGGCGGTCAATATCGCCGGCACTGAAGGCCATCCCGGCCCGGTGACGCAACAGACCGCCGAGAGCTACGCCGCCGTCTTTGATACCAATGTACTCGGTACCCTCCTCAGCATGAAGCATGAGTTGCGGGTAATGGAGGCGCAACATGGCGGAAGTATCATCAATATCTCCTCGACCTATGGTCACGACGGCGCCGGCGGCGCGTCGGTCTATTCCGCCAGCAAGCATGCCATCGAGGGGCTCACCAAATCGGCGGCGCTCGAGGTCGCGGGCTCGGGCATTCGCGTCAATGCGGTGGCACCCGGGCCGATCGAGACCGCGATGCTCAATCGCTTTACCGGCAGCGCCGAAAGAAAGGCCGGTCTCGTCGCTACCGTGCCGCTCGGCCGCGTCGGCACGCCCGATGAGGTTGCCAATGCTCTGGTCTTTCTTGCCTCCGACAAGGCAACCTTTATTACCGGCCACGTGCTTTCGGTGGATGGCGGGAAGTCGGCAGGATAATCTTCAAACCCGGCAACAAGAGACAGCGAGGTTTAGCCATGGAACAGAACGTCGTAACCGCAGCGAAGCCGATCAAAATTCCCGGGCCCGATCATCCGATCACGATCGATCGCAACCCCGGCCGGGTTGTCGTCTCGGTCGCGGGGCGGATCGTCGCCGACACGCGCGAAGCGTTGATCTTGCACGAAGCGGCCTATCCCGCCGTCCAGTACATCCCGCGCAAGGATGTCGACATGGCGCTCCTCCAGCCTACCGACCGCGCCACCTACTGCCCGTACAAGGGGGATAGCAGCTACTTCAGCATCCCCCTCGGCGGCGAGCGCTCGGTCAATGCCGTGTGGAGCTACGAGGCCCCATACGCGGCCGTCGCGTCGATCAAAGATTATCTCGCCTTTTACCCCGACCGCATCGACGCGATCGAGGAACGACCAGAGGCCTGATCGCCCTCGCCGCCACTTGGCTGGGGACCCCGGAATCAGAGCCCCTTCCTATCACATGATTCGATGTGATCGGATCAAGCCCTGCAGCCTGGGTGGGCTCTGACCGGGGTCCCTCCCGATCGCTTAATCGTCGACGACGGCGATCGCCTCGACCTCAATCATAGCGTCGGGATCGGCGAGGCGGCTGATCTCGACCGTTGTGCTGGTCGGCGTCGCCGGGCCAAAATAGCGCATGCGCATGTCCGGGTGCTTGGCGAACTCCTCGTAGTTAGTGACGAAAGTGTTGGTCTTGACGACGTCGGCCAAGGTTGCGCCGACGGCTTCGAGGCAGGTTTTGACGTTTTCGCCGACCTGCTCGATCTGGGCGCGCATGTCGCCTTTGCCGACGCAAACCCCTTGCGCGTCGCGCGCCAGCTGGCCGGCGACGAAGATCATCTTGCCGGTGCCGCTGACGGTAACGACCTGGGTGTATCTCGCCTGGCCGTTGACCGTGCGGACATGAATGCCCTTCGGCTGAATCTTCTCGCGCTTGATCGCCATCCTATCCCTCCCGTTGAGCTGCCCCCGGACAATCGCCCATGCAGGAACAGTCGTTTTCCTGCCCCACAATCTTCGCTAGCATTGCCGGAAGCGCTGTCCTAGGGGCCTCGGCCCGCAACAAAACCGGTAACTCAGCGAGGCTGCAATGTCACTCGTCAATCTGCGCCACGGGATATTTCTGCCGCCGTTCCATCCGAACGAGGAGAACCCGACCCAGTGCCTGGAGCGCGACCTCGACCTGATGGTCTGGCTCGACAAGCTCGGCTTTCACGAGGCCTGGATCGGCGAGCATCACTCCGCCGGGTTCGAGATCATCAGTTCGCCCGAAATCTTCATCGCCTTTGCTGCCGAGCGCACCAAAACCATCCGCCTCGGCACCGGGGTCGCATCGCTGCCCTACCACCACCCGATGATGGTCGCCGACCGCATCGTCCAGCTCGACCACATGACCCGCGGCCGGGTCATGTTCGGTGCCGGGCCGGGCCTCCTCGCCGGCGACGCGATCATGATGGGCATCGACCCGATGACCCAGCGCGACCGAATGGCCGAGTCGCTCGACGCGATCCTGCGCCTGTTTAAAGGCGAGATCGTCACCGAGAAGACCGACTGGTACACGATGGAGGGGTGCCGCCTTCACCTGCTGCCCTACACCAAGCCCTATCCGGAAGTCGCGGTGGTCAGCTCGAACACGCCATCGGGCGGGCGGCTCGCCGGCAAGTATGATCTCGGCATGATTTGCGTTGCCGCGACCAACCCGTTCGGCTACGAGGCGCTGGCGTCAAACTGGCAGATCGCCTGCGATGTCGCAGCCGAGCACGGGCGGCAGATGGACCCGAACCGACTGCGCCTGGTCGGGCCGATGCATATCGCCGAGACCCGTGAGCAGGCCTTTGCCAATGCACGCTGGGGGTTCGAGCGTTACCTCGGCTACGCCAACAACAACCAGCCGCGCTTTATCGTGCCGAAGGGCGAGGACCCGCTCCAATGGTTTGTCGAAAACCGCTACGGGGTATGCGGCACCCCGGACGACGCAATCGCGCTGATCGAGCGGCTGCAGGACAAGCAAGGCGCGTTCGGCGCTTTCCTGCATCAGGCGCATAACTGGGCCGATTGGGAGGCGACCAAGCGGTCCTACGAGCTGTACGCCCGCTACGTGATGCCGCATTTCAGCCGGGCCAACGCGCCGCGCGCCGCGTCCTATCAATGGTGCGGCGACAACCGCACCGAGTTCAGCGCCAAACGGCAGGCGGCGGCGAAGGCGATGTTCGACAAGCACGAAGCCGAGCAACGCGCCGCCCGCGAGCTGACCGGCGGCGTCGTGCGCCCCGGGCGCGGCCGCGAGGCATGGTAGCGCGCCCGGCTTTCGTTCATCGGCTGCAGGCGGTCCTGGCTTCGACGAGCGAGCGTCTGAAGCCGGCCTGACATTCAGGAGCTGAACCGGGCGCGGTAGTCCTGCGGTGTGGCCGCGAGCAGGCGCAGGAAGCTGCGGCGCATCGTTTCCTCCGAACCAAAGCCGCAACGCTGCGAGATCCGCTTGACCGGCAGGCGTGACTCCGACCGCAGTCGCCGCGCCGCTTCCACCCGCAGCCGCTCGATGGCCCGCGCCGGCGTCAGCCCGGTTGCCCGCGCGTAATGCCGGCTGAAACTGCGCTCGCTCATCCCGACCTGACCGGCCAGTCGAGCAGCTGCACCGACGGGAACGCGAGCACTTCGATGACGCGGGTCACGTTTGGCGTAGAGCGAGGGGGTTCGGGCATTTCCGCCAGAGCATGGTCGGGTAGGTTCGTCTGCCGATCTCAATTTCAATCTTCGGACCCGGAGATGCCCGTGATTTCTCACAACATCCATCGGCACAACGGCCCCCTGGACCAGGCGACGCGCTCCGTCTAAGGCATCACGGCGCAGCGCGAGCAGACGCACAGCGCGTCGCCGCCGGCCTCGGCATTCCGGCATTTGGCGGGGAACGAGGGGATATTGGCGTGTCCGCAATGGCCGCTCCCCTAAATAAAATGTTGGCGACGTGGATCAGTCGAAGCAATTGCGATGACCCCCGCCCAGCGCGGCGTGGGCCGCTTGGCCCGGCGTCAAACCGTTACGGTTCAGGAGGATATCATGACCACGATCACGTTGACCAAAACCGCCGCGCCCGAATGGTTGCTGGCAATGTGGAAGGAAATCGATGACAAGACCTTTGGCAAAGGCTTCGATTGCTTCGCAGAGAATGCCGTCTGCAACCTCGGCGTTGCCGACTGGCACGGACGCGAGGCAATTCGACAGAATCTGCGCGAGTTCGTCGACAAGGGCTTTACAGCGCATCACGACGTCGTCGAGTACTGGGACAGCCCATCGCTCAAGGTTTTCCACGGCAGGGTCGGGATGAAATTCGATGATCCCAGCATGGCGAGTGTGAGGCCGTCGATGGCCCATTTCTTCTACATGGACGACGCAGATCCCTCCAAGGTCATCCGCTGGATCGGTGCAGTCGGCCCGACGCAGTTCTAGCGGCTGAGCCGCAATCGAATGCTGCGATCCACCGTAACCGCGGCGTTCTGGTCACTCTGCCCGCGATGATCGCGAGGCTTTCGAGGCACGCGGGGGGCTGTTATACGCTATACGCTGCCGGCGCCGCGAGATCCTCCGCGAAAATAGCTCAACACTTGTCGTGCTCGTCGCGGCGACGCCGCCAGACGCCCGTCTCGTTGCGCCGCGTGGGGGAGCGCGGTCGAGCTACTGGTACATGCCGCAGAGGCCGCGCGCTTAGATGGAATGGGTCCGGTAGACGACGCCGTCCTCGATTGGCAGCGCCTTGCGGTATCCCAAGGCAGTCTGTCTGGTTCCAGACACCGTCCAGCAATCGAGGCGAGGGAGCGGATGCCGAGCCGAGGCGAACCAACCTTACGGTGTACTACCCGGCGACGAGCGGCTCACGCATCCGGCAGGGTGAAGACAGTGCAGGGTGCCGCGATGCCGCGCAGCACATGTTCGCCAAGCGGCACCAGCGGCGTGGTGGTCTCTGCGGCGACCGCGCCCGAGATCAGCACCGACCGGCCGAGCGGCCGGCACAACCCCTCCAGCCGGCTGACCAGGTTGACCGCGGGGCCGATGGCGGTGAAGTCCAGCCGGTCAGCCGCGCCGATGTTGCCCCACAGTATCTCGCCGAGATGCAGCGCCGCGCCGAACGGCAGTGGCGGCAGCCCCTGCGCCTGCCGGACCGCGTCGAGATGGGCCATGCCGACGCGGGCGGCGACGACCGCGCGCAGCGCCGCCTCGCAGGCCTCGGCCGGCGCGCCGGTGACCGGGAAGATCGCCAGCACGCCGTCGCCGATGAACTTCAGCACTTCGCCCCCGAAGGCGTGCACCGGCCCGGCGACGCGGTCGAACCAGGCGTCGAGGGCGGCGATCATCGCCGCCGGCTCCGTCACCTCGGACATGGCGGTGAAGTCGCGCAGATCGGCTGAGAGCAGTACTGCGCGGATGGTCTCCCCGGTGCCGCGGCGCAGCGCGCCGGCCTGCACCCGGTCGGCACTGCGCCGGCCGAGATAGCCCTCGAGCAGCGCTGCCAGCGCCGACCGCGCGGCCAGGGCGGCTAAGGGTGCGGCGACGAAGCGCGCGGCCTGGCGCAGCCGGCCGGTCTCGGCGGGGCTGAACGTCCGGGTCCCGGCCCAGCCCAGCACGGGACTCTCCGGCCCTGGACTGGCTAACCCCGGGCCGACCGTGTCCTCCTGCATCGGGCCAAGCTCGGCCAGCCAGTCCCGCCCGGCTGGGTTGAGCGGAGCTTGGCTGAGCGGACTGGCGGCGAAGCCCAACGCCTCGATCACCGCTCCGGTCGCCGCACGCCACAGCCAGGTGCGGCGGGCGATGATCGGATGCGGCACCGCGAGCGTCAGGGCGCCACCGGCCAGCGGCAGGCCGTCGGCCAGCAGCCGGGCGCCGAGCTCGGCCAGAAACCGGTCAGGGCCGGGCGAGGCGCTGGCCTCGTCTACCAGCCAGGCAAGGGGCGCGGGCAGATCCATTGACGGTGCAGTAGGCTCAATTGCGACGTTATCGAGAGCGGAAAGCCGTCACTCCCTGCCAGTGCGGCCGTGCCAGGGGTCCGGGCCCGGGTCGCGCCCGGCTGCAACCTCAGCCAGCCGGCCGAGGTAATGGGCCCAGCCTTCCGCATGGCCGGCGCATTGCTCGGGATTGGGCAGGCCGGTGTGGGTCAGGCGCAGCAGGGTTCCGTCCGGTGGCTTTTCGATCAGGTCGATCTCGACCAGGCTCGACCCCGGCGGCACCGCCTCGCTGCCGTCCCAGCCGAAGCTGTAGGCCAGGCGGTGCACCGGCACCACTTCGCGGAAGGAGCCGCGCCCAAAGCGAGCGCCGGTGACATTGACGAGATAGAGCCCGCCGGGTTGCGGCTCGACCTGCGCTTCCGTTCCCATCCAGCGCAGGATCTTCTCCGGATCGGTCAGGAGGGCGAACACCGCGGCGGGCGGCGCCGGGATGTGCGTCTCGCGGCGGACGACGAGGGCCTCTTGCATCGGTCTCCTCCTCGGTTGCTATGCCTGCTCCGCCTGCGGCGGAGGATGGTTGCGCGCCGGGTCGCGGCCTTGCCCCGAGGATAAACGGGAGGCGCCGGCGGGGGCCATCGCCGCGGCGCCGAGGGCAGGCCGGGAGCCGTGGCGGCATAATCGTGGCCCCGGTTGCGCTAGCAAAACTCACAACTTGGCTCAGCGCTCGTCGTACCTGTCATGATGGCGTAACCAGTAGCCGGTCTCATTGCGTCCCCTGGGAGCGCGGTCAAGCCACTGGTACATGCCCCAGAGGCCGTCCAGTCCGCGCGCATAAGTCGAGTAGGTGTGATAGACGATACCGTCTTCGAGCACGAACGCGCTCATGCCCGGCCTTTCGCACCTGTACGTGGCCGCGTTGGTCCCGCAGGTGGCCGCGGACTGGGCGACGGGCTCCGGGACCGGTGTCGCGACCATCGCGTGGACACCGCGCCGGTAGTTGTATTCGACGCCCCCCGCGCGCTGCTGCGCCTCGGTGATCGAGACATTGAAGTCGAGGTTGAAGTCGCCGCCGAGCGAGGACGCCCAGGGAAAATACCACCCCATCCGCCGCTTGTACGCCTGCAGCTTGGCGAGCGGCGCCCGCGACACCGCTGAAAGCGTGACGTCGTGGTTCGCCAGGTGGACGACGAAGCCGTCGAACCCGTCCGCGATCGCCGAACATGACGGACACCCCGCCGTGTAGTCGGGCCCGAACATAAAGTGGTAGACGAGGAGCTGCGAGCGCCCGGCAAACAGATCACGCAGCGTCTGTCTTCCTCCGTCGGTGTCGAAGACATATTCCTTTTCAATGCGCACCCACGGCAATTGCTGGCGTCGCCGGGCCAGCTCGTCGCCGCGGCGGGTCAGCTCCTTCTCAGCCTCCAGTAGTTCAAGCCGCGCCTTGAGCCACTGCTCGCGAGTTCCGATTTCATGGATCGTCATATCTGCCTCCTATCGCTGGCCGCGATGCTCCCAGCCTCGCGGCAGTTCGCCCTTTGCGTCAGCGCCGTTCCGGTCGGTCGGCCGCACCGCTCCTAGCTCAGGATGATCCGGCCGGTTTCGAGCAGCGACTTGAGGTTGGAAAGGATACGCGGCCAACCACCGGACACGGCTTCGATGAGCTTCGAGGCGGCGCGCTCGATCGTATGGCTGATGGTCAGCTTCACCGCGCCGTTTTGCGGTTCGAGCTCGATCGAGCAGCGCGCATGACCTTCCGCCGTCAGCTCCGGCCGTAACTCGTTTCTCCACTTCAACACGATCCGTCGCGGACGGTCGAGCTCGACAATTTCGCCAGTGTCGGCGATCCGGCCATCGGGGAAGATCAGCTTCCAAGGCGATCCCGCCTTCCAATCGGTCTCGATGTTCATCCCAAACCAGTACTTCTTCATGAACTCAGAGGTGGTGAGAGCAGCCCACAACTCTTCCGGCGTTGTGCGGATGTATGTCACGTAGACGAAACTACTCTTCTCATCAGCCATGGTCTTTTCCTTCAAGGGTTCTTTTGAGCTCAGAGAGCGCGTTGAGACGCGGCGCCTCGAACTTGCTGATCCAACGCTCCGCGATGCTGTTGATCGGAACGGGGTTGATGAAATGTCGCTTTTCGCGGCCGTGGCGGCGCACCGAAACCAGGTTTGCCTCCTCCAGGATGGCAAGATGCTTGGCTACCGCCTGGCGGCTCATTTCCATGCCGTGACATAGATCACCCAAGGTCTGGCCATTTCTGGCGTGCAGCCGATCAAGCAGCAGCCGTCGGCTCGCGTCGGCCAGCGCCCGAAACACGCTGTCGTCATCCATCGTATTTATATGTAACCATTCGGTTGCCTGTCAAGGCATGGCACGCGGAGAAGCTCCGCCGCCCCGGCTTGCGCTGGCGTTTTCAAAGAGCAATTCGGCCTGCCGGAACGAGTTTGAGCCGGTCGGGTCGAGAGAGCGCAACCGACTGCCTCGACGATCCCCGCTTGCCGAGCCTCCCCTGATGACCGATCCCGCCAGTCCCGCGGCCGCGCGCGCCTCCTCCCTCTTCGTCTCGATCGTGGTGAGCGTATCGATGCCGCTGTCCTGCAGGCGGCCATGAAACTTGCCGTGCGCGCCACCGACGCGGCGGGCGCCTGGGATTGGAAGGCGGCCTATGACGCTTGCGAGGCGGCGACGGTTCTGTTCATCCGCGGCGCGGCCTAGCGGCGGGTAACAATATCCGCGCGAGACGACCTTGCTCAAACCTTGATTCGAGCGGCGGCGGCTTTTGAGGCTTCGGCGCTGCACCGCAGCACATCCTTCTCGTCCTCGGACAATTCGGGGTCTAACACCTGGGCAACGACGTCGCGGCCGACAACGCTCGGCAACCAAAAGGTAACCCCATGGCCAGGATGATAACAGCCGACCGGGATTACCGCCCGCTCGTCACGCGACACCATAAGCCGCGCCGGGATGAAGAAGGAAGGATTGGCCCATTCATCCGCGACCCAAGCCTCATCCAAGATGGCGTCGCATCCTGCGGCAATCACGTCTGCGAGCGCCATCTTGCCTGAGCCCTATGTGCCTATGATGGCAACGAGGCCTGGACTGAGAGGAATGGTCGGCGTCTGCATCCACCGGGCGTTGAGGATCTGGATCTCGGACAAGACCTGCGACGGCGTTGCGGAGCTTGGCGGCTCGGCCCCGACGAAGGCGCGACCGCCGAGATCGATGCACGCTTGCCGACAGGGGTCGAACTCGAGGTAACCTTTTATCCACGAGAAGCCATCACCGAAGGGCGTCGCGACCGAGCCTGATCGGTAGTGAGTCAGTTTGAAATCTCGCCCAGGACCTCAGTTTGGTTTTGCGGGTTGGATTGGCCGCGCCCCAACTGTGCGTGGGGGTTTTATAGCTCAAGGTCGTGTGCTCGGAGCTGGGGTTCCTCACCCTGAAGGGCCTGCCACTCTCGCGCATTCGCTTGTCAGCTTCGGTCCAGGAAGGCAGCGCCTCATCCGGCTCGACCCAATGCACGACGGACGCCTCGTCGCACCAGTCAAGAAAGTGCGGCGTCGCCGCACTTTACTCAACAATATGTTCCCTCACTCCCACTCTATTGTTCTTATCGGATATAACCGATTGATTTACATCACAAAAATATTCCTCGGTCCGAAAACTTCCGTCGCTCAGCCCGTCAGATAGATATGGCTCTTGATTTCAAAGAAGAATTTAGCCGTTCGCAAAATTCCTCACCTTCGCTGACTATCGATATCGACCGACGAATTTCTTCCAATCCGCTATCAGAATCGGGCTAGCGAAGTGACCAAAAACTACCGTCAGCGTCACCGTGGACTTCTAAGAGGCCCTTATGAAGACTTAACGTCAGTCGCCTCGCGTTCCTCGGTCATGATTCATCCCTGTCCTACCTTGAGCTTTGTCAGGCGTCACGGCCTGAAGTGCTCCTGCACATAGTCGGCGACTTGGCTGAGCGAAATTTCCTGCGAGTGGCTCTCGCGCGCCGCAGCACGCAGGCCCGCTGCGTTCAAATCCGACCTTAAGGCAATCGACACAGCAAAACTCCCGGCTTCGCCACACTGAATCAGACCCGAACCGCGTCGCGGAAGACCAAGAATCAAGCTCACAGGGCTTTGGTATAAGGTGCGATCAATCCGCTCGGTGCTGCTGATCGGCGTAGAGGTCGCTTAACCAGGCCACGCGCCATTTTCTCGCGGAGAGGCGGCGCTTCCGACCGCGTGGCAGAATTAGCGCGGAACATCACCGGGTGCGCCGTCAAAGCAGGCGCGCGCGGCACGGATATCGGAATAACGACGGTCGGCCCAATCGATGAGGTTCGCCATCGGCTCCAGCAGGGATTGGCCTAGCGGGGCCAGACGATATTCGACGCTCGGCGGTTTGGTTGGAAAGACATGGCGGGTGATCAGTCCGTCGCGCTCCAAATCGCGCAGGGTCTGGGTGAGCATGCGCTTGGAGATGTCGCGGATTGCACGGTGAAGCTCGCTGAAGCGCTGCGGTCGCGTCGCGAGGGTCATGATCATGAGTATGCTCCATTTGTCGCCGATGCGGTCGAGCACGTCGCGCACCGGGCAGTGTGCGGGTTCTACTGACTGGGCGTCGTCCGATTGATATCGGCTGAATCGCTCGATCGCGCTCAATGCGGTGCTCATACGGGTTCCCCTGGTCTCTCCTGGTAACCAAAAACTGCCTCCTTGCGGCGCAGAACTCAGGTCTTTAAATGAGACCTGCCCCCAAACGTAGACCCTATGGGGCCAGGAGAAAACACATGTTTCTAGTGATGGGAATTACGGGAAAAGTTGGCGGCGCGACGGCAAGGCATTTGCTGGCGCAAGGCAAGAAGGTACGCGCCCTGGTCCGCGACCGCGCGAAGGCGGCAAGCTGGACGGACCAGGGCGTCGAACTGGTCGACGGCGACTGGAACGATGCGGCCGCCATCGAGCGGGTGCTCGAGGGCGTCGACGGCGCGTTTGTCATGTTGCCGGTCGTCTGGGCCCCCTCACCGGATTTCAAGGAAGCCAAGGGCGTCATCGCGAACTATGTCGAGGCGCTCACCAAAGCGCTGGCGCCGCGGGTCGTCGCGCTCTCGTCGATGGGCGCGAACAGAACCAGCGGGCTGGGGATGATCACAGCCCTGTCGCTTCTGGAGCAGGGCTTTTGCGACCTGACATTGCCGATCGCATATGTGCGAGCCGGCGGGTTTTTCGAAAACTTCCTTTACGGCTTGCACGTCGCCCAGGGCGGCGCGCTGCCCGTCTACTACAACCCGACAAATCGGAAATCGACCATGGTCGCGACCAACGACATCGGCGCCGAGGTCGCAACGCTTCTGAGCGGGCCGGCGTGGTCGGGGCATCGGGTCATCGAACTCGGTTCGATGGTGAGCGCGGATGAAGTCGCTGCGCAATTGGGTGAAGTCATGAAGCTCGACGTTAAAGCCTTTGCCGTCCCGCGGGCCGAGTGGCCGGCAGCATTCGAGCAGTTCGGCATTCCGAAGGGCCAGACCGGACCGGCCGAAGCGATGTTTGAGGCCGTCAACGCGGGATGGATGGACCTCGGGGTCGAGGGTACGGAGCACGTCGTGGGCACGACGTCCCCCCGCGATGTTTTCTCGGCGGCCCGCAAAGCCGCCACGGCGTAGGTCCCGCGGATCAGCGATGGGATGCGACTTCCGGGACCTGCTCCGGAAATCCGCGTCTCCTTCGGAATGAATGCGTCGCGGCCGGCCGTCCGGAGTGGCGCAACCGGCACCCGATGTACATCGCGATCCTGGCAGAGAGTTTGAAATAGCCCGGTCGATGTGGACTGCGGCGCTAACACATAAGAAAGATCGAGGTTAAACATGAAGTTTCTTGTTTTGGGGGCAACGGGCGGAACGGGCCGGCTGCCCGACCAGGCCGCCATACTGTCCTCCGCGGCGCCCTCATCAGACAAGGTTGGACAAATGTCTAAGATTTCCTGGCACCAGGTCTCGGCCTTGGCACTTGCCGCTTTCTTCGTCGTGGGATCGCTCAGCAACATCTTCGCCCCGCCATCGATCTACGAGGAATACCTGCGGTGGGGATATCCGCGCTGGTTCCATTTCGTGACCGGATCGCTGGAACTCACGACCGCCGTTTTGCTGGTGCGGGCACAGACGCGGCTGTGGGGCTCGGCGCTCGGCTGCACCGTGATGTTGGCGGCGCTCGCGACCGTGACACGCCACGGCGAATACCAGCACGGAGTGGCCCCGCTTGTCGTGGGGGCACTATCGATACTCGTCGGCTGGATCGCCTGGCGGAAGCGGCTTTCCAGCTAGGAATGACTTATACCAACCATCGACGGCTATCGCTCGGATAACATCGCATTTAACCCGCTACTCTATCCTGCTTTACTCCTAATTACTGCCTTCACTCCCACTCGATGGTTCCGGGGGGCTTCGAGGTTACGTCGTAGACGACCCGGTTGATGCCGCGGACTTCATTGATGATGCGGGTCGCGGCGCGGCCGAGGAACTCGTGGGAGAACGGGAAGGTGTCGGCGGTCATGCCGTCGGTCGAGGTCACTGCACGCAACGCGCAGGCATAGTCGTAGGTGCGCGCGTCACCCATCACCCCAACGCTGCGCACCGGCAGCAATACGGCGAAGGCCTGCCAGATCGCGTCGTAGAGACCGGCGTTGCGGATCTCCTCAATATAGACCGCATCGGCTTTTCGCAGGATTTCAAGTTTTTCCCAAGTGATTTCCCCGGGGATGCGAATTGCCAGCCCGGGACCTGGGAACGGGTGGCGGCCAACGAGCCGGTCAGGCAGGCCGAGTTCGCGGCCCAATTCCCGCACCTCGTCCTTGAACAATTCACGCAACGGCTCGACCAGCCTCAATTTCATGCGCTCGGGGAGGCCGCCGACATTGTGGTGCGATTTTATCGTGACCGAGGGCCCGCCCTGCGCGCTCGTCGATTCGATCACGTCGGGGTAAAGCGTTCCCTGGGCGAGGAATTCGACATCGCCCAGCTTCTGGGCCTCCTCGTCGAAAACATCGACAAAGACGGCGCCGATTGTTTTGCGTTTCTCTTCCGGGTCGGTGATGCCGACGAGCTTGGCCAGAAACAGATCGCCGGCATCGCGATGAACGAGCGGAATGTTGTAGTGGCGACGAAAGAGGTCGACGACCTCTTCCGGCTCGCCGGCGCGCATCATGCCGGTGTCGACAAAGATGCAGCTCAGCTGGTCGCCGATCGCCTCGTGCAGCAACGCCGCGGCAACCGCGGAATCAACCCCGCCCGAGAGGCCGAGCACGACATTGCCGTGCCCGACCTGGCGGCGGATGCGGTCGAGGATCTGCGCGTGAAACAGCGTCATCGTCCAATCGCCGCGGCAGCCGGCGACCTTGTGGGTAAAATTGCGCAGCAGCTCGGCACCTTGCGAGGTATGTGCGACCTCGGGGTGAAACAAAGCGCCGTAAAACCGCCGGCTGTCATCGGCGATCGCGGCGAAGGGTGCCGCCTCGCTGGCGGCGACGGCGCGAAATCCCGCCGGCAAGGCGTCGACCTTGTCGCCGTGGCTCATCCACACCTGGGCCCGCCCGCCCTTGGGCCACAACCCGTCGAACAGCAGGCAGTCGTCGAGAATGTCGACAAAGGCGCGGCCGAACTCCTGGTGTTCGCTCAGGGCCACGCGCCCGCCCAATTCGTCGCACATGGTCTGCATGCCATAACAGATGCCGAGCACGGGTACGCCGAGCCGGAACACGGCATCAGGCGCGCGCGGCGAGGCGCCCGCGGTGACGGAGGCCGGCCCACCCGACAAGATGACTGCGCGCGGATCGAAATCGCGGACCTTGTCCTCGCCGATCGTAAACGGATGTATCTCGCAATAGACGCCGCTTTCGCGCACCCGGCGCGCGATCAGCTGCGTCACCTGGCTGCCGAAATCGAGAATCAGGACGCGGTCGGACATCGGGAATCATCCTCGGGAGAATTGGACGGATCGGGTGGATGACGGCGCTCGAAAATCGCGACGAAAAATCCGTCGGTGCCGTGCCGTGCCGGGGTCAGGAACAGATAATTGTCGCCACCGCGAGAGGCTCCGCCGATCGTCTCCTCCCAGGCGCGCGCTGCCGGCACCAGCGCGAAACCGGGGTCCTCGGCGAGGAAGGTCTCGGCCTGCGCCTCGTCCTCCTCGCGCAACAGCGAGCAGGTGACGTAGACGAGCCGCCCTCCCGGACGGACCAGCCGCGCGGCGCTGCGCAGGATCTGCTGCTGGCGTTCGACAAGTTCGGCCAGGTCCTCGGGCTGCGAGCGCCATTTGGCGTCGGGATTGCGCCGCCAGGTCCCGGTGCCGAGGCAGGGTGCGTCGACCAGCACCCGGTCGAACCCGCCGGCATGGCGCTTGACCCACTTGTCGCGCTCGCTCGACAACGTGCGGCGCTCGACATTGCCGACCCCGGCGCGACGCAGCCGGCGGGCGGCGCGTTCGAGCCGGCGCGCGGAAACATCGCAAGCGACCAGCTTGCCGCGGTTCGCCATGGCGGCCGCCAGTGCCAAAGTCTTGCCGCCGGCACCGGCGCAGAAATCGGCGACCCGCATCCCCGGCCGTGCGCCCGCCATCAGCGCCGCGATCTGCGAGCCCTCGTCCTGGACGTCGAAGAGACCGTCCTTGAATGCCGTGAGGCCCGACAGCGGCGCCCGCTTCTCGAGCCGCAATCCGACCGGCGACAACGGCGTCGGTTCGCTCTTGACGCCTTCCGCGGCGAGCGTGTGGCGCGCGGTTTCGCGGTCGGTCTTTAACAGATTAACCCGCAGGTCGATCGGCGCTGATGCATTGAGCGCCGCCATCTCGCGCTCCAACCCGTCGCCAAACGCACGATCGAGGTAGGGCTCGAGCCATCCCGGTATGTTGTTGGCGACGGCGCGCGGCATCTCCGGATGGCGCAAGGTCCGCCCGCCGAGGCCGTCGATCAGCCGCGTTTCCGCTGCATTCAGCTTTGCCGGGCGAAAACGGTCGCCGTCGCACGCGGCCGCGACCGCCTCCGGCCGCCAACTTTCGACCAGCACGAGGCTGGCCAGCGTCCTGCTGCGGGGCGCGGGTGCGACGACGCCCCTGCCGATCCGCACGAGCCACCAGTCGATCGCGGCGCGGTGCCGCAGCACGGCGTAGACATGGCCGGCGATCTGGGCCCGATCCTTGGCGCCGATATAGCGCCGCCGGCGGAAGTAATCGGCCGCGGCGTCATCAGCCGGCCGGCCGCCGCTTTCGATCTCCGCGAGAATCTCGCCCGCAGCGGCGACCTGAGCACCCGGGGTCAAAGTGTCGCGAACCGTGTGCGTGCAGCAGGCGGCGGTTCCGCTGGCTCCTCACCCTCTCGCAATCAACGATCCGCCGAATAGTTCGGCGCTTCGCGAATCATCGCGATGTCGTGGACGTGACTCTCGCGCAGCCCGGCACCGGTAATACGCACGAAAGCGCAGTTCTTCTGCATCTCGGCGATCGTGCGGTTGCCGGTATAGCCCATCGCCGCGCGCAGCCCGCCGATCAGCTGGTGAACGATATTGCCGACGGCGCCTTTATGGGGCACCCGGCCTTCGACCCCCTCGGGCACCAGCTTTAGCGTGCTGGTGACCTCCTGCTGGAAATAGCGGTCGGCCGAGCCGCGCGCCATCGCCCCGATCGAGCCCATCCCGCGGTAATATTTGTAGCTGCGACCTTGATAGAGAAACACTTCGCCCGGGCTCTCGTCGGTGCCGGCAAACAGCGAGCCGAGCATCGCGCAATCGGCCCCGGCGGCGATCGCCTTGGCGAGGTCGCCCGAAAATTTGATGCCGCCGTCGCCGATCACCGGCACGTCGAATTTGCGGCACTCGGCAACGGTGTCGACGATGGCGGTAAATTGAGGGACCCCGACCCCGGCGACCATCCGTGTCGTGCAGATCGAACCGGGGCCGATGCCGACCTTCACCGCATCCGCACCGGCCTCGATCAGCGCCCGCGCACCCTCGGCCGTAGCGACATTCCCGGCGATCACCTGCGTGTAATTCGAAAGACGGCGAATCTCACGAACGGCCGCGATCACGCGGTCGGAATGCCCGTGCGCGGTATCGACGACAAGCACGTCGAGACCCACGGCGAACAGCGCCTCCCCCCGCTCGATGCCATCGGACCCGGTACCGGTAGCCGCGGCGACGCGCAACCGGCCGTGCTCGTCCTTGCATGCATGCGGATAGCGCTGGGCCTTTTCAATGTCCTTGACCGTGATCAGCCCGATGCAGCGGTAGGCCTCGTCGACGACCAAGAGCTTTTCGATGCGGTGATGGTGCAGCAGACGCTTTGCTTCGTCGGTGGCGACGTTTTCGCGCACCGTTACGAGCTTGTCCCGGGTCATCAGCTCAGCGACGGGTTGGCGCGGGTCGTCGGCAAAGCGCACGTCCCGATTGGTCAGAATGCCGGAGAGCCGGCCGGAACCGCGTTCTACCACCGGGATGCCCGAGATCCGGTGGTCGGCCATCAGCCGCAACGCGTCGGCCAAGGTTTCATCTGGATGGATCGTCACCGGGTTGACGACCATTCCGGCCTCGAATTTCTTGACCTTGCGGACTTCGTCGGCCTGTTGCTCGATCGACATGTTGCGGTGGATCACGCCGATCCCACCAGTCTGAGCCATCGCAATCGCAAGCGCGCTTTCGGTTACCGTGTCCATCGCCGCCGACATCAGCGGGATGCCAAGCTCGATGCCGCGCGTCAGCCGGGTACGGGTGTCGGTGTCGCCGGGCAGCACCGCGGAAGCGGCCGGGACCAGCATTACGTCGTCGAATGTCAGCGCCTGCCGGATTTCCATCGGCACCTCCTCAGCGATGACAGCGCACTATACATGAGCCCACCGCAGTCCAAATGAATTGGCACAGGATATAGGTGCGGCGCGGCCTTTATGCGCGCGAGCGGAAGCCTTTTGCGACGACATAGGTCTCTGCCGATTCGGCGCGGCTCGCCGGTGGCTTGGCGTGGCGCAGCTCGGCAAAGGATTGTTTGAGGCGGGCGAGCAATTCGCCCTCGGCGCCGCCCTGGAACACTTTGGTGACAAAACTCCCACCGGGTTCGAGGATGTCCTCGGCGACGGCAAAAGCGGCCTCGGCCAAGGCCACGATCCGCAAGTGGTCAGTCGCGGCATGCCCGGTCGTCGCCGGCGCCATGTCGCTCAGCACGACGTCGGCGCCGCCGCCGAGCGCCCGCGTGATTTCCCCCACCGCCGCCGGATCGGTCAGATCCGCCTGGAGGATCGCGGCGCCGGATATGGGCGACATTTCGACAAGATCGACCCCGACGACGCGACCGCGTGGGCCGGCGCGTTCGACCGCGACCTGGGTCCAGCCGCCCGGCGCGCAACCGAGATCGACAACGTGGTTGCCCTGCCGCAATAGCTGAAAGCGCTCGTCGAGCTCGATTAATTTGAAGGCAGCGCGCGAGCGATACCCCTGGCGTTGGGCAGCGGCGACGTAGGGGTCGTTCAGTTGACGCTTCAACCACTCGGTCGAAGACGGCTTGCGGCGCCCGGCACTGCGCACCCGAACCGCCAGCGGCCGGTCGCCGGAACCGCGCCCGCTTTTTGCCATGTCACCCTTGGATCAAGTCGAACAGGATGCCCTCGCGCACGCCGCGGTCGGCGACCCGCAACCGGCCGACCGGCCAAGTTTCGCAGATCGCGTCGAGGATCGCACATCCGCTCAGCACCAGATCGGCGCGCTCGCGCCCGACACAAGGGCTGGCGGCGCGACCTGCGAGGTCGAGCCCGGCGAGATGGGCCGACACCGCGTTGATCTGGTCAAAGGTCAGGCAGCTGCCGTCGACCAGCGCGCGGATGTAACGGGGCAGCGCCAGATGGATCCCGGCCAAGGTCGTGACGGTGCCGGAGCTGCCCAACATCTGTACCCGGCCGGTGCGGATATGGCGGCGGATGCGATAGCTGCGTTCGAAAGAGTTGAGCGCGGCAGCGGTTTCCTCCACCATCGTGCGGTAGGTTGCGGGCGAGACTTCGCCGCCGAAGCGATCGGTCAAGGTCACAACGCCGAGCGGCAGAGATATCGAGCCGAGGATATGCAGGCACCGCCGGCGTCGATCACGGCCGCCTTTGAGCCGCAACAGAACGATTTCGGTCGAGCCGCCGCCGATATCGAAGACGATGGCATATGGAATGCGCGGATTAAGCAGCGGGGCGCAGCCCGAAACGACGAGGCGCGCCTCTTCCCCGGTTGAAATGATCTCGATATCGAGCCCGGTTTCCTCACGCACGCGCGTCAGAAACTCCGCGCAATTGGTGGCGCGACGGCAGGCCTCGGTGGCGACGTAACGACCGTTCGCGATCCGCCGGAAGATGATCTTGTCGGCACAGATCTTCAGCGCGTCGAGCGTGCGCGCGATCGCTTCCTCGGACAAGGCGCCCGTGGCGGCCAAGCCTTCGCCGAGCCGGACGATGCGGGAAAAGGCGTCAACGACGCGAAAACCCATGCCTGCAGGCCGGGCGACCAGGAGTTGACAATTGTTGGTTCCGAGATCGAGTGCCGCGACCGACGCTCCAAAATGAGGGATGAAGTGCCGCCGCGGGTGATTGACTGCGGTCAGCGCATCCACCCTCGCCGGTTCTGCCCGTGCACCGGGGCCGCGCGCGAGTTTTGCCGCGACGGAAGCGGCGGCGCCACTCCCGACCGCTCCCCCGCTGTCAAGCGGCTTCTGCACGGCCGCCATACCATCCCCATTGATCGCGACCAGCTATCGTAGCGTAGCCTGGAGCGGATTCAAAATCTCTCAAACGCCGCTCACGATGGCTCAAGACCGGCCAAAGACGCGGAGGAGGTGGCTCGATCACATCGGAGAGCTCAATCGCCGAGCGGGGCGGTCTGGCGCGCTTACCAACCCGCATCCTCTGTTGGCATCTCTCGCGCTGGCGCCGTCCGAGCACTCGAGCCGCGCTGGCGTCAGAGGCGGCGGCATAACCGAGCCTGGCAACCGGACGGCACGCCGGCTTCTGCAATTGGTCCAGGCCGGCCGCCCATACCGCCATCCCTGGCGCAACCGGCAACCCGGAGGCATGTAGGGGCGGGCAGCGGCACCCTCATGCGGTGCCACCGTCCGCAAGACCCCATGGCACGAGCACCCGGAGAATTACCCTGACGAGGACCCCCAATCCCGAACGCTCGACACATAGGTTTATCGATCGGTGCTGCTACGGGAAGGGTTGCGATCTCGCCCCAGAGCCGGCTGTCGACGGATTATGGCTCCGACAACAATTTGCCGACCAAGACTGAGAATGGTGTCGTCTTCTGAAGAAACCCGTCGACGGCTTGCCGGGTATCGATCAGACCACCAGCCTCGGAATGGCTGACGACAGCGACCACAGGGGAGACGGCCGCTCGGCGCGCCGTATTCAACGCCTGGTCCACGCGGGCCGCGATCCCGAGCCCGGCCGGGCGGCCGTTGAGCCACAGCGCGGTTGCGACGACATTGTAACGGCCGCCGCTTTGGGATTCTGTCACGCGCCAAACCGGAGCCTCGGGTCCAGGCCCGGCGCGGATATCGTCCGTCTGCCGTATAATGTCCGAGCCCAGCGGCGCTTGCGACGCCTGCAAGGACAAGAAAAGTGGGCGCACGCCTATGCGAGGCGGATAGCGGCGCAGGGCGAGCACAAAAAGACCGCCGCTGCACCGATAAGCGATGGAGCGGGAAACGCCGAAGCCGTCGTCGGGCGTCGGAACGGGCAACGCGTCCGGCAGCGGGACCGTCACGCATCCCGGCAGCGCCGGCGCCTCGATCTGCGCCGCAACCGCCGTGCCCACGCCAGCCTGGTCCAGATAATCAGCTGCAAGTCGCGGCATGGTGACCAGCAACATCATCGCCGCAAGCGCAATTACCGAAGCGGCAGTGGTTGGGCCCGAAGTCCTGGGGTGTGCGCGAACCGGCAAGCGTCGCTCCTGTCGGAACGGCAATCCGATCAGGATCAGCACGGACAGTGTAATAGCGTAAAAGAGCCACCCCCATAGGACATGACCGGTTTCGACTGCCTGAGCGTTACCGATGAAATGGGCGATGAGGATGATCCCAAGCACTCGAAGGTCGTTGGCAATAACGGCTACGGCAAAAGAAAGCGCGATGAACACGGCGCGCCGAAGTGGGCTCGTATAGATGAGGCAGGCGTAGAGCACCGAAAACGCCGTCGACGCGATCAGAAATCTAAGGCCGGAACAGGCTTGATGGACCAGAAAAGTCCCCTCCGGGATTTCGATGACGATACCATCGGTGAAATTTGGAATGCCGAGGAGATTGAGACTGATGTTGGTGAAATGGACCGCGAGGTTTTGCAATGGCGCGACTAGAAACTCGCCGAACGGCACCAGGAAGTACAAATAGAGCAACGGGGCGGCAACGGCTCGCCACATGCGGAACCCGAAAAGTGACGCGAGCATGATCTGGAACAGGGTCAAGGCCATGAGTTGTCGGCCTTCCATGATCCCGAGCCGGTCGGCTATGAACCATGCGGCTGCCACGGGGACGGCCAGGAGGGCGATCCCCGGCACAGGGCGCAGCAGGGTGGCCATCGCCAGGTCGCGCCGGTCCCAGGCGAGATAGACCGCTACCGGGAAGACGAGGAAGCAGTGGCTATAGGCGTCCGAGTTGCTCCACACCTCGAATGCCGCCGCGATCTCCGGGCGAAAAATGATCGCAAAGAAACAAAGCCCGACGGCGAGAGCCGCGCCGGCAACCGCCCAGTCGCGAGCCGACGAGGCTAGACCTGAGACCGCGGCAACCGGCGGTGAGGTTGGATTCACCATGATTCGGCAATGCCTTCGAGTGGTACCCGCGGGATCCGGAACCGCTGCGGCGTGAATAATTCTTGCCCTCGTCGCAGGCCACGGCGCCGGTCGTATTTTCGTCCGGCCATCTTTCTCGCCGCTGCACCGATCTGCTGATAACGGACAGCGGGGCGGTCTCGGATGATCATCGTTCTCTTTCGAGAATAAACCGAAGGCGGCGCGCCAGCGGCCGGCCGCGTCATTTTCGCGCGCCGACGCGGTCCCGCCATGCCGCCGGACCTAGCTGCTCCGGTCCGCGCCGGGTTGCACCAGTTCACCATCGATCGCTTCAACGCCCAGAAGTCACCGGCCGCGGCGCCTTGGGGACCCGCCGACCAGCGCCATCGGCTGCTTTTCGTGCGCAGCGACAGAACCGCGCTCCATCACGCCCCGCAACGCCGCCGTATAGCGGTGATTTTCACCCGCCCGGTTCGGTCGCCGGCCAGGTGCCGCCCGGATAGGTTTTCGACACCGAATGATCGCCGCCCGCACCAGGTTCGCGCCTTCGCCTTCAGATCAGATCCGCAAAGCTCGCTTCGGTCTTGCGGAAGCGGCGGATGCCGAACCACAGGAAGAAAGCCGCGACCCCGGCGCTGGCCGCGAGCCCCGGGAGATAGAGCTCGCTCTGCCCGCCGAGGATGCACCAGCGAAAGCCGTCGATGACGCCGACCATTGGGTTGAGCGAATAGAGCAGCCGCCATTGCGCCGGCACGACATGCGAGCTGAACCCGACCGGCGAGACATAAAGCCCGAATTGCACGATGAACGGGATGACATAGCGGAAGTCGCGGTATTTGACGTTGAGCGCGGTGATCCACAGGGCCGGGCCGATGCTGGCGACAAAGGCGAACAGGATAAAGACGGGAAGGACAGCGATCTGCCAGCCCGGCATGAACCGGTACCATGCCATCATTCCGGCGAGAATGGCGAAGGAGACGAGGAAGTCCACGAAGGCAACCACCACGGTCGCCGTCGGCACGATCAGTCGCGGAAAGTAAACCTTGCTGATTAAATTGGCGTTACCGATCAGGCTGCCGGAGGCCTCGCTGAGGCCCGTCGAGAAGAACGTCCACGGCAGCATGCCGGCGAACACCATCAGCGGATAGGGGGCGCTGCCAACCGAAGGCAATTTTGCAATGCGGCCGAAAACGACGCTGAACACCACCATCGTCAGAAACGGTCGAATCACCGCCCAGGCGGCACCAATCACTGTCTGCTTATAGCGAACGGCGACGTCGCGCCACGCGAGCACGTAGAAAAGCTCGCGGTAGCGCCACAAATCGTACCAGTAATTCAGCTCCTGCCGGCCAGGTTCGATGACGATGACGTTCGACATTAACAATATATTGACGCTGTTCTGATGAAGTTGCGCGACTCTGCATCAAATGCCTCGATAAGTCAAGACCATGGCGCTGAACCGAACTGCTCACGGCACCGGTGGACACCATGCCACTGCGTGTTCACCCCTGCCTATTCAGGGGTCTGTAATTCGTAACTGCTCTTGCTGTGGCGACGGGGCCGCTCCGCCAGCCGAATTGCCGTGGGTCCGGGCAGCCGGGCCGCGGACCGGGCGGCGCGTCGGCCTTGCGCTGGGCTATCCCGCGATCGAAATCGTTGTCCTGTTACGCCAGCCACGACAGAGTAGCCGATTGCCTGCCAGCAACGTCCTGAATGCGATCACCGTGGCTCGCTTGGAACCATCAAAGGGGTGTCGTCTTGATCGGTCGCGTCACATTCATTCAGCACGATAGGATTATGCTCCCCGACATGGCCCACGCGTTGCGCCGGCGCCGTCTTGCGTTCGGTGGCTCCGGCTGCTGGTGCGACGCCGGTCTCGGCATGGCGCCGCACGCCATGTTCTTGCACTCCACCGCTGCGTGAGAAGGTCAAAGATGCAAGCGCGAGCATTGTCGCCGCCCGCCACAGAATTGGCGCTGCTTACCCCCGCTGAGCGACAGGTGGCCGCGCTCTCCGGGGGACCGCCGATACTGATCGTCGGGGTTGATACCGAGGCCGAATTTGATTGGAACGGCCCCTTTCGGCGAACCCACACCAGCGTGCAAAACGTTCGCAATCAGACGATGGCGCAGGAAATCTTCGACCGCTTCGGGGTGCGGCCCGTCTACCTTGTTGACTACGCGGTGGCGACCCAGCCGGAAGGCTACGAGCCGCTACGGAAGATCCTCCAATCCGGACGTTGCGAGATTGGGGCGCACTTGCATCCATGGATAACGCCGCCCTTCGCTGAGGAGCTGAGCAACCGCACGTCATTTAGCCACAACCTTCCGCCCCGGCTGCAAAAGGAAAAGCTCGCACGGCTTACCGAGGCCATCATGTCGAGCTTCGCAGTCCGCCCGATTTCGTATCGCGCCGGTCGTTATGGCGTCGGCGAAGAAGTCGCCGAGATACTGGATTCTCTGGATTATCAGATCGATATGAGTGTGCAGCCCGGGGTCGACCTGCGCCGCCTGCACGGCCCGGATTTTCGATGGTGCCTCGACAAGCCCTACTGGTTCGGCCGCGGCTGGCCGCTCCTCGAAATACCGGCGACCCCTGTCTTTGCCGGTCTGCTCGCGGCTCCGACCCTGCCAAAAGCTCTCGGTATTCAGCTTTACGACAGATTGTCGCGGCCCAGCTTCGACAGGATGCATGTGCTCGGCGTGCTCGCCCGGTTGCGCCTGATCGAGCGGATCCCCCCGAGCCCGGAGGGGGTCAGCCTCAACGAGTTGCGTCGCCTGACCCGAACGCTTCTGTCCCGCGGCAATCGCACATTTGTGTTCAGTTATCACAGCTCGTCGTTGCTGCCCGGCAGTACCGAATACGTTCGATCGCCACCCGATCTGTCCCGCTTTTTGCGCACGATCGAGGGGTATCTTGAGTTCTTTATCGGCGAACTCGGCGGTGTCTCGATGACCCCGAGCGAATTTCAGGCGTTCTTGCTGCGGGAGCGGCAGCTTTGCGTGCCTTCGCGGCGGTCCCCGCCAAGCTGTCCCGATCGCGTTGGAGAGTGAAGCGGAGAGGCAGAGCGCGTGACCGGCGGCAAGGTCCTCGTCCTTGGCGACGACACCCGCAGCTTTCTTGCCACGGTCCGCTCGTTGGGACGTCGCGGTACCATCGTGCATGCCGCGCCGGCCAATTTTCGCTCGCCCGCCCTGCGCTCACGTTACATTGCCGCGATCCATGATCTGCCTCCCTGGATGGGAGACGACGCCGAGTGGCTGAGCGCGGTCACGGAGCTGTTGCGCGCGGAGCGTTACGACCTTGTCGTCCCCTGCAACGAGACCATTCTCCTGCCGCTGCAGCGCCATCGCGCGACGCTGTCGAAGTTCGCACGACTTGCGGTGCCCGACGATCGCGCCATAGCCGTGCTCTTCGACAAGCACGAGACCCGCGAACTGGCACGGCGGGTTGGGGTGCCGGTTGCCGCCGGACAACTCCTTCAGCCCGACGACACGGCCGAGCGCGTGCTGGCTGAATTTGGTCCGCCGGTCGTCGTCAAGCCACGCCGTTCCTATTCTCTGGAGAGCCTCGCCGCTCGCGGCAAGGTTCAGGTCGTCGAGGAACCGGCACGGCTGGAACAGCTGCTGCGCGCGTCCGACCCCAGCGAGACCGTGCTCGAACAGTACTTCGCCGGACAGGGTGTCGGCATTTCGGTGCTGGCCAGCCGCGGCCGCGTGCTCCAGGCCTTTGAGCATCACCGGGTTCGCGAGGTCGCTGGCGCCGCCTTGTATCGTGTCTCGGCACCGCTCGCACCAGATCTCGTCCAAGCGTGCGAGGCCATCGTGGCGGCGCTGGAATTCACCGGCGTCGCCATGTTCGAGTTCAAGCAGAACGCCAGCGGCAGCTGGATCCTGCTGGAGGTCAACGCTCGTCCCTGGGGGTCGATGCCACTGCCCGTCGCGCTGGGCGTCGATTTCCCGTATCGCTGGTACCGGCTGCTGGTCGCAGGCGAGGAAACACCTGCGGTCCCCTATCGCCCCGGCGTCTACGGCCGCAATCTGATACCCGACCTGCGCATTTCACTGATCGAGGCCGAAACCCGACAGCTGGGGCCGGTTGCGACGGCCTGTTTCATGACCGGGCGGGTAGCGGAGCTGTCGCGTTTTCTGACCCGGAGGGAAGTCCACGACGTTTTGGTGCGTGACGACCCACGTCCCGGTCTGATCGAATTGCTTGAACTCGGCCAGGCAGTTTGGCGGCGGGCGCCAAACCTGTTGCCCGGTGCCGCCGCCCGGCGTCGCCGTCGGGCGCAAACCCAGGTGAGGGCGTTGCGAAGAACCGTGGTCAACCCACGCATAATATTCGTGTGTCAGGGCAACATCTGCCGCAGCCCATTTGCCGAGGCACTGCTGCGCGCCCGCCTCGGCGACGCCCCGATCGCAGTAGGGTCGGCCGGGATGATGCCGCAGCCTGGCCGGCCGACGCCCGCCTCCGGCGTCGAGGCTGCGGCAGCATATGGTATCGACCTCTCCGCACACCGATCGGCTTGGCTCAGTCGCCAAACTGCGCGGTCCACCGCCCTTCTGATCGTCTTCGACGAGATCAACCGATCCGCGGTGCTCGACCGCTACCCGGATCTCGAAATGCCGATGATCCTCTTGGGCGACCTGACGGGATCGGGTGACATCACCGACCCCGTGGACGGCGGACCCGCCGAATTTCAGCTTGCCTACGGCCGCGTCGCGGCTGGCGTCGCGGAGCTGATGAGCTTGCTGCAAGCCGTTTGATCGAGTGCTGCGCCGATTTGCGCGGCTCGACCTGCTCCGACAGCGCCGGTTCCCAGTGTCAAAGCCGCGCCCCAACCTCTGCGGCATTGGCTTTTCCGGCAGAAAGGGGCTCTCGGTAGCCCCACAGCATACTGGTAGACACCCCTTCGGATACGGGGAATATGCGAAACCCAAGCTCTCTCAGTCGGTTGCTGCACCAAGCATAGCCGCCACGCCGATCACCGCGTTCGGGGCACTCCAAAACGAGCGCTCTAACGTCGAGTTCGCTGAATCCGGGATTCTCCAGCAATCCGCATTCGCGGCTCTCAACATCCATTTTGAGGATGTCGATGCGTCGTCCGGCAAGCAGCGCAAACATGCCGGCGACCTCAACTTCGTCGCCGTTGCCTCGGATGTTCGCCCGCTGCGCTGATCTCGTCTCGTCCGGGATCCACATCCGGCTGCTCGCGACGCCCCCGGCGACGGTGTACAATGTCACCCGGTGCTCGAGCCCATTTCTTGCAAAATGCGCCCGACACCGGGCTAATTGTCCCGGATGCCGCTCGAACGCGATAATCTCAGCTCGCCAGTACGTCGACAACCAATAGAGACAGGAAAGCCCGCCATTCGCGCCCAGGTCGACCACCAGCTTTACCCGTTCCGGCGGGATCCACACCGGCGGTGTTAAGTGTCGATGGACGAAAATCTCGTTGGCAAACCGAGCGTCGTCATCCCCTTCGGAACCGGATCGGAGTTGGAATTCCGGCCCCAGGAGCGATCGCAGCCAGATGTCATTACGTTGCCCTGATGCTCGCCAACAACGGTATCGTAAGCCACTGCCGCGGCTCAGTGCCCTCGTAAAGGATAATGGCAGGTCACCCTCTCGCGGCGCGCTCGCTTTGGCCGGCGGCGAGGAACGTGCGGAACCAAGCGTCGCGATGACCTCCCGGCCGCGGGCGGCATAATAGCCATCCAGATATCTGAAGCTGCCGATAAAGTGGAATAACTTGACTTCGCGGCGAGGTACGCGCGGCGTAAAGCTTGCGTATTCCGGGCGCGGCAGGACAATGGCGCCCGGCGAGTTGGCGACGGCGAAGTTTGAACCGCACTGCTCGGTGCCCCATTCGCGCCATCGCTCGCGGCCGACAAGCCGCTCCATCTCATCATGAAACTGGGTGATCGCTGCCCGCGTGAACCCACCGCGGGAGAAACCCGCAAAACCGGAAGAGCCGCGTACGTATCGCAGATCTTCGCCGCCCGGATAGCGATTGAACGCCCGCTCGGCAACAATGCCGACATAGTCGCTCGGTGTGGCTTCTGCTTCCTCGGCCACATCGCGCAAGGTCATCAGTTCGAAGCCGTCAGATATCGTGAACGGCGAGTTTGTCTCAACGCAGCCTACGACCTCGTCGAGATCATCGCTGACCGTCAGGGTGTCGCTGTCGAGCTGAATCGCGTATTCGCGCTCCGACCGGTCCAAAATATAGAGGAGACGCTCCCATGTGCCGCCGCGTTGACAGGAACCCGTCGGGATGTCTTCGAGGATCACAAACTCCAACCCGGCGACATGCCGCGCCAGAGTCTCGCGCAGCGGTGGCGGCATGTCGCGATCGATAATCGCCGTCACCCTTCCACGGCCGAGCTTCGGGTAAAAAGACTTCAAGGCCAGCAGGTAAATCGAAACATCGGCGCTCGCGACCATGCTGACAATGCACCAGGGTGCATCCCTGACCTGAAGCGGCGGCGTATCGAGGATACCGCTGACGGCACGGTTGAAATCCCGCCGCCGGAGGTGGTTTCGCGCTCTATAAATCATCGCCTTGACCTATCCTGCGGCGATCGATGGACGAAATCCGCCTGCGCACGGCGAGAGACGCCGTGGTCGCAAGCCAGCCCAGGGTAGGATTCGCGGCCAGCCCCTCCCGGGCGTAATAGACCGCGCTGTCGAGCCGACCCGATCGCGCCGCCTCAATCGCAATATGTTTCAGGGCGTAGCCTCGTTCTCGCATCGCATAGCGCCGTAATTCGGGCCGCGTCGAGAACAGCACGGCCTTGTCGCACACTCGCAGCTGATACAACCGCTTCGAGAGTTCCGATCCGACCGTGGACATGCTGGTCTTGGCGGCCGGCTCGGGGATGTTGTGGCGGGAGACGACCCACGGCAGGTACTTGATCAGTCGGGCCCGGTCGATGGCACGCAAGTAAAAATCCCGATCCTCCTCGTAGCGCAGCTCTTCATCGAGGCCCCCGATTTCGAGGTAGAAGGTCCGCGATGCAATCGTCGTATTCAGGTGGCAGTGAGCTGGGCAATGTAGCAACTCCGCCGGGGATACGGCAAAGGCGCCAGCAGCGTCCGGGCCGCCGCGCAGGTGCTCCCGCAGGTCTTCGATCCAGATGACGCCGGCGAACCGAGTACCGTTCCGGAACGCGTGCTGGTTAGCAAGGATCAGGTCCACTCGCACGGGGTTTGCGACGATCACGCCGGCGGCCCGGCCCAGATGCTCCGGGTCGGTCCACTGGTCGTCATCGTCGAGAAAGCAGAGATAGTCGCCGCTCGCCTGGGCGGCGCCGCTGTTGCGCCCATAGCTCGGTCCGTGGCCACGCTCGGTGTGCACCAAGGTCAGCATTTGGACCGCGCCCGGCGACGCCTCCACGACTTCGCGATAGCGCGCCTTATGCTCCTCGGAGGAGCCGTCATCGACGACGATCACCTCGAGATCGCGAAAGCGTTGGTCGAGGACGGATCGCAGCGCCACTGCGAACGAGGAGGAACGGTTTCGCGTCGGGATTATGACTGAGAATAGCGGCTGGCCCGCTAAAACCATTACTCGACCGTCTCTCGCGTTCCTGCCGGCATCGGAATGTCGGCCGGGCGCGCCGCTACCGTCGCCACTCCATGGAGTGTGCGAACCGAATCCAAGTATCGCCGGGCGATTTCGCCCTTGCTGGGAAGAGCGGGATCGTCCTCCCGTGATGGCGTCGCCGCTTCGTTATAGCCTTGGCGCAACGTACGGGGATCGATGCCAAGGCGTCGTGCGATCCTCGCCACGAACCCGGACGGGTCTTCGCACAGCCGCTCATAAGAAATCGACATCGGGCAGAGCCCGTTTCTTGCCAGGAACACGCGCCAACCGCGATCTTCGTCCGCGAGGGTTTCTAATTGTCGATCGATGCCGGCGACATCCAGCACCTCCGACGCCGCGGGAGCCGTGCTGACGGTGTCATCGATCCCCCAACGCCCGGTGACGTAGGCGAAGCTTCGCGAGACCGCTTGTTGCAGCAAATCTTCCCGAAAGAGGTAGATGAACAACCCGCGATCGAGGAGCTTCCAGCCGACGGGGTTGTCGAGGATTGTGATATAGTCGTCAAAATGGATTTTGGCAGCAAAAACGCCTCCTTGGCAGCGCCTCGGGATCAGCGCGGTCACATATTTTCCGAGAAAATCCATCTCGGCATCGCGGTCGGCCTTGCGGAATGGAAGACGATCTCTCAGTGTCCGGCGCCGCCATTTCAGCCCCTCGACGGCCCTCCCCAGGCCGAGACGCGGCGCGACGGACCGCATTATCACCGGGTTGAAATATTCGTGCGGTACCCCCAATCCTGCATTTATCATATAACGACACAGCATGTAGCTGCCGCTTCTTGGCGTGGAACAAATAAAAATCTTGGTCGGTTCGCCGGTAAACTCTGGCTGGTCGAGAAGGTCACTCGTCATTTGTGCTTCTGTATAGCGCATCTTCCACCTATGTGTCAGATAGTCGGCCACGATGCCGGACCATCCGGGGACCCATTGTTTCTGTCTGAGAAGGGTCGCTGACCGGAGGGCCGACGGTCATCCGCCCGTTGGTCTGATCCTCGTTATTGGCCGATCCTACGTGCCTCAAATGCCATCGAATTTTGCAAAGTTCTAAGCAGCCTCGGTTTCTGCGACAATCAGGGTATTACAACCGCGCGGGTCTGCAAGAGCCTAAAACTTGGCGGCTCCGCAGCAAATTGGATCGAGGCGTCAATTAAATCCACGGCCTACAACGCGCGCGCTTGCTGCAACTGAGAAGCCAAAAGCCCGGGCTGCCGCTGTCGATTGCGAGAATACGGAGCCCGGTGCCGATTTCCCGGCGATCTGCGGTAGCTGCGCACCCGCGCGGGCGAGGGCTTCGACGCGCGAGCGGGGTGGAGGATGCTCGGGAAGCGGGGCAATCAACTCTCCGCGGACTTCCAGGTACACCGGGGAACGGGCGGCCCGCGAAGCTCTCGCTCGGGCACATAATGCGCCGACCACTCGGTCACCCCTCCAATCATCCCCCGATTTCTTGACGCCGACGGAAATCGGGACGAGGACGAGGCAGGGAGCAGTTCGGCATCGGTTGGCGCAGGTAGATGGGTTGGTCGCGTCGGGCGGCTCGATCCACAGCGGCAAGCATCACCCGATAACGTTAAGATTTGATTTTTACCGTGACATCACGGCGCGCGCAAGCAATCCTGGTGGCGTTTAGGGCGACGGGCGGTTCCGCGCGATGCTGCATCAACTTCTCTTTCTTCCCTTTTTTCTCGGGCTGTTTTCGGCCGTGCTGTTTTCGCCCTTCGCCGGCGTGCTGCTTTACTACTGGCTCGATGATCTGCCGCCGGATCAGGTGTATTCGGCGATCCTCCTCTCGGGAAATTTGTCTTTTGCAATCGGCGCGCTGACTTTTTTGATGTGGCTCATCCTGGAGAAAAAGACGGTCCCGCGGCCGTTGCTGGTGACATTGTTGATGATTGCCCTCCTGCTATGGGTAAACGTCACCTCGCTCTACGCGCTCGTACCCAGCGAGGCGACGTTCGAATGGGACCGCACGGTCAAGGTGATCGGCTTCGCCATCCTGACGGCCCAAATGCTGTCCAGCCGCGCGCGACTGGAAGGGTTCGTCTGGGTGCTCCTGCTCAGCGCAACCTATTTCGCCGTACCTGGCGCGATCAAGGTGATCGTCAGCGGGGGCTCGGGTGGGATCGGCGAAGGAGAGGTGGTGGTCGGCGCATGGGGAAGCTTTTTCGGGGACCGCGTCACGTTGTCCGTCGTGCTGACGATGACCGTGCCGTTTGCGCTTTATCTCGGGCGGCAGACGACGCTGTTGCCGGTACGCTGGCTCGGATTGGTAAAGCCGGCAATGATAGGGGTCGCCGTGGCCTTCTTGGTCGCGGTGATTGGCACGTTTGCACGTACGGGTCTTCTCGCCGCCGGCGCGACACTGTTTATGTTGGCCGTCCGATCGCGGCGAAGGATTGTCGCCGTCCTGATCGTCGTCGCCACGGCGCTGGCATTGGTCGCGATCGCCCCGGGCAACTGGTTTTCCCGGATGGATACCATCGTCAACTATCAAGACGACTCCTCGGCGCTGAGCCGGATCGCCGCCTGGAAATGGGCATGGCAGATGGCGCTCCACCATCCGATCGTCGGGGGCGGATTCGGTGTCTTCGTCTTGGACGCGGGCAGTATTCCCGGGCATGCCGGTTGGATGGAAGCCCACAACATCTTTTTTGAGATGGTCGGCGAGCATGGGTTCATCGGTCTGGGTCTGTTCTGCGCTCTGATTGCCGCGACCTACCGAAGTTGCGCCGTGGTTCAAAAGCGGGTGCGCGGGCGCGATGAACTCGCTTGGACGGCTGATCTCGCCCGCGCGACCCAGATTGGGCTTGTCGCGTTCGTCGTCGGCGGCAGTTTTGTCAGCATCGCGTCCAACCCGTTCCTCTATATGCTTGCGGGGATCGCGGTCGGGACGCGCAGCCTCGTCGAACGCGAATTGGCAATCACCAGCGGATTGGGGCCGGCGACGCGCATATCGGCAAAGACGCCGTCGTCCTGGAACGTGCCGGCGATCGCCGGCAGCGGCAACGTCTTGAACAGGTTCTTGTAGTCGTCGAGGCTTTTGGCCGGCCCCGACGGCAACCCCGCGGTGATCAAAGTGCCGAGGGTCGTGAACAGAGTTACAAAATCCTGCCGGGCTTTGGCGAAATCCCGGTTTTCGATATCGGCGATCGCGGTTGCCTGCTGTTCGAGCATAGCTGCCGCGGCATAAGCCTTGACGATATCGCCGATCACCCCCACCAACTCCAGAATTGCCGCTGCAAACTGCCGGTTTTTCACGTCCTGCTCGATCTTCGCCGGCTTCTGGTCGAGGGTGGTCAGATCACTGTCGATTTTGAGTGCGATAGGTTAACCAGGATCCTCAATGCGACGACGCCGACGAGCAGTGCCCATTGGAGCGAGAACCCCAAACCCGGCACCGATTTCGCCAGCGACAGCGATGGCACATAATCGTAGTCGTAGGCATATTGCTCGGCGCCAACACCAGCCGCCTGCAACGCCGGTCCACCCGCGATGATCGCACCTCTCGGTATTGGTGAATGGCTGGCAAAGCTTACCCCGCCCGATCGGGGGTGCAACACCTCGTTTACCTGTCGGCAGCATCCTGCGGCCGATCGCGCGGGTTTGCGCCGGCGACGCTCTAGAGTAGCCTGTAGGCGAACGACGAACCCGAGGCTAGACCATGGGCATGAGCGGCGGCGGGGCGGCGGGGTATGTTGACGAGTTCCGGGCGCGGGGCGAGGCGATCGCCGATGCCTGCACCCGTTGCGGCGAGTGCTTTCGGGCTTGCCCGATGGTCGAACCGGCCGGGATCGGTGGGGCGGACGCGAGCGAGACGACCGCGGCGATCGTCGATCTGATCACCGGCGGCCCCGGCAACGACGATGCGGTGCGCTGGGCCTCGGTGTGCAGCGGCAGCGGCAACTGCATTCCGGCCTGCAACTACGGGGTCAACCCGCGCTTTATGGTCCAGCTGGCCCGCGGCTTTGCCCGCGCGCAGAAGGGCGAGGCGCCGCTCAACACGCGCTGGCGCAAAGGCTTCCAGACGATGAGCCGGGGCGTGCGCATCTTGTCGCGGCTGCAACTGCCGCCCGAGACTTTGGCCCGCCTGCGCGGGCTTGACGGGCCGCCCCGCACCAGCCCGCCCGAGGTGGTTTTCTACACCGGCTGCAATATCCTGAAGACCCCGCACATCGCCCTCCTCTGTCTCGACATCCTCGACCTGCTGGACGTCGACTACGAGGTCATGGGCGGCCCGGGACAATGCTGCGGCGTCTACCAATTCCGCGAAGGGGATTTCGACAAAACCGCGCGGGTCGGATTTGCCACGATCGACGGGCTCGCCAAGGCCGGCACCTCGACCGTGCTGTCCTGGTGCCCGAGCTGCCAGTTGCAGATCGGCGAGGTGGCGTTGCCGAGCTACGAGTTGCAATTCGGCACGAAGCCGTTCGATTTGAACCCGTTTCTGGTCTACCTCGCGGGCCGCTCGCAAGAGCTGGCAGCACTGATGAAACATCGCGTCGGCAAGCGCGTCGCGCTGCATGAGCGCCCGGTGCTGCCGCAGGTCATGGGAGCCGTCAAAACGCTGCTGTCGATCGTTCCCGGCGTCGAGCTCGTCGACATCGACGTGCCGCGGGTCGGGACCCAGGCCAACAGCCTCGCGGTCCTGCCGGCATTCAAGCGCGAATTGGTGCAGCGCGAGCTTCGCGCCGTCGCCGATGCCGGGGTGACGACCCTGGCCACGGTCTATCACGCCTGCCACCGCGAATTGTGCGACGCCGGCGACGGGCGCAGCTTTGAGATCGTCAATTTCATGGAGATCCTCGGCGCGGGCCTCGACCTCCACAGCGAGGATCTCTACAAGCGGCTGAAGCTGATGGGCGACATCGACGACATCATCGTCGAGACCAGCCCCTCGATCGCCGAGCACGGCCTCGACCTCGACACCGTCCGCGACGCCCTCCTGCAAGAATTCGCCGCGAAGGAGGCCGCGACCCCAGCGACCCCGGCGTCTGTGCAAAGGTAGGGTTCAACCTGCCGGTACGCTGCAATCGGAGCTTGTGCGATTTGCGACCTTACGGCTCACACTCAGACCACCCATGCACAAAATCGATGGCTGACAACCGTCCGCCGGCCACAACCCCGTCGATCGCCGATTGACCGCGCTGGCTGATCCAATATGCTGACCTTATCATAGACCTGCCGAATCATAGACCATGCCGACGTTCCGACCCGAAGCGAGAGACACCCTGTGAAACGACGCCTCGCACTCCCCAAGCCCCCGCTGCTTTTCCTTGAAGGGGAGCGTGGCGTCGGCGGAGTGGTGTTGCGTTCATCGAAAGAGTGAAACCAGCAAACCAAACTTGACCTCACTTAAGGAGAGTCACCATGCCGACGCCGCAACGTGTCCAGTATTCCGACGCCATCGAGCCGTTGGTCCAGTTCATCGAGGAGACCCCTCCGGATGAGATCCTGGATCGCACCCTGGACAAGCTGCGTGCCGGAGTGCCAACCCAGACCATGCTGACCGCCTCGGCCCTGGCGGTGACGCGCTCCACCGACCTGCCGCCGGGTCATCACGGCGGCCCGCTGCATCCCCTGGTCGGCCTGCATGCGATATCGCAGCTGGTCGCGCGCTTGGAAGGCGAGGACCGTTTCCTGCCCGTCATGCAGCATGTGGCGCTGTCGAACAAACACATCCACCACCCGGCGATGGGCCCCTACGCGCTGCTCGAGTTTGCGCCCGAAAACGCCGGCGGCGTCGAGGCGACCAAGGCGGCCTACCTCGCCGCCATCAATCGCGGCGAAAACAACAAGGCGGACCACCTGTTCCTGTGGCTGTGGGACAATGCTCCTCGGATCGAGGTGTTTGATCTGCTGCTCAGCATAGCGATCCCCAAAAATGTCGTGGACGACCATTACTTCGCCTTTCCCGCGTTCACTTGGCGCGCCATAGAGAACGAGGCGGTCGATCCGGAATATTTCTCGGTGCTGATGCGGCCGGCGGTGCGCTATGTGTCGCGCTACCCGGTCCCGCCGGCGATCCCGGAGATCGAGATGCTGATCGAGCAGCATGAGCTGATGACCCGGGTCACCCGCCAACAGAGCGGCGACGACGAAACCGCCGCCATCGGCGGGCTCGGAGAAGCCATCGGGCGGGTCGACGTCTTCGCCGACATTCCGGTGCTGATGGCCAAAGCCCTCGGGGACGGACTGTCCCTCGAAGGTGCGGGCGAAGCCCTGTCGATCGGCGCGGCCGGTCTCTTCCTGCGCTCGCTCGGCGGCAATCCGATGGATGTCCACCTCCATACCAGCGCGAACCTGCGGCGCTATCTGCTGAGCTTCGAGGGCTTGAGCCTGCGCAACAAATTGTTGCTGCTGATGACCTGGCAGTCCGGTCCCGAGATACGGTCGACTGCGGGTCGGTTGCAGCCGGCGCCGCAGCCCGATTGGACCGCCGTTGCCGCTCTGCCGCCGCGGACGCAAGAGCAGCTGCTCGACGCCATCACCCACAGCATCTACAACCAGCCGCCGACCGATTGGTCTCAGGTCTCCAATCTCGGGCTGATGCGGGCGGTGCCGGAAGTCAGGGCCACGGTGAACTTAGCCCAGCAATATGTGAATAGCGGCTATGACGCGCAGGCGCTGATCGCACGTCTCGCCGAGATCGTGTGCCACGACAATTTCACCGAAATGCATGCCTTCAAGCACCACCAGGCGATCGTCGAAGAATTCCACGCCACGCGCGAACCCTGGCGCTGGATGCATCTGGTCTGTGGCGTCCAGGCCGCGGCGATTTCCTTTGGCAAGAACATGGCGGTCTACGAAGAGGCGCTGGAACTCCTCCACGCCGCGTAGCCCGGGTTAGGCAAGCGGGGAGGCATTGTCCTCCCGGTTTGCAGCGCTGGGAAAATGCGATCGAAGCAATGTCACGAACCGGCGCCCCCTGACGGGAGCGGTAAACGAGCGAAGGGGCGTCATCCGCCACGGATGACGCCCTTTTCCATTCGCGACGTTGTGCGGCTTGGAGTGAGCAAATCGGTTGGTTGACCAGACGCTCTTCTCAAGCCGGCGTGCTCGTCGCGGGCAGGTTGGTCAACCCGCGTGCTTCGAGGTCGCCGCATCGGCGGCCGCTCGGTGTTGACATCGGCGGTGTTTTCGGCGCGTTCATCCGCTTATGAGCGCCGTCGCATTCGACACGCTAAAACTTGCCCAGCGGCTTGAGGCTGCGGGCCTCCCGCCGAAACAGGCGCAGGACGTTGCGAGCGCGCTCTCGGAAACGATCGGCGACGCCGTCGTCACCCGCGAATACCTTGACCTGCGTCTCAGCGAGATGCGCAATGCACTCGATTTGCGCCTCGGCGAAATCCGCGCCGCAATGGCCACAAAGGTCAAGCTCGCCGAAGCCAAGGGTGAGATCTTGAAGTGGATGTTCGGCGCGGTTGGATTGCAGACCCTGGCGATCCTCGGGGGTGTGGCGGCATTGATCCGCCTGCTCGGATGAGCTGTGCCGAAGCTTACTCGCCGACCAGCGCCTTGAGGCGGTAGAGCAGGTCGAGGGCGTCGCGGGGGGTAAGCTCGTCGGGGCGGGTGTCGCGCAGCACTGCTTCGGCGGCGGGTTCGCGGGGGACGGGTTCGGCGCGGCGGCGGGCGGTGCTGAACAACGGCAGGTCGTCGGCGAGGCGGGCGAGGGCACCCCCTTGCTCGCCCTTTTCCAGCACCTCGAGCACCTCTTCGGCGCGGGCGGTGAGCGATTTCGGCAGGCCGGCGAGCTTGGCGACGTGGATGCCGTAGGAGCGGTCGGCGGCGCCGGGGCCGACCTCGTGCAGAAAGACGACGTCGCCTTTCCATTCCTTGACCCGCATCGTGTGGCAGGCGAGCGCCGGCAACTTTGCCGCCAGCGCCGTCAACTCGTGATAGTGAGTCGCGAACAGCGTGCGGCAGCGGTTGACCGCATGGAGATGCTCGATCGTCGCCCAGGCGATCGACAGCCCGTCAAAGGTCGCGGTGCCGCGGCCGATCTCGTCGAGAATGACAAAGGAGGACGGGCCGGCCTGGTTCACGATCGCCGCGGTCTCGACCATCTCGACCATAAACGTCGAGCGGCCACGCGCCAGGTCGTCGGCCGCACCCACCCGGCTGAACAGGCGGTCGACGATGCCGATGCGGGCGGAGCGCGCCGGCACGTAGGAGCCCATTTGCGCCAGGATTGCGATCAGCGCGTTCTGGCGCAAAAAGGTGCTCTTCCCCGCCATGTTGGGGCCGGTGACGAGCCAGATCCGCTGTTCGGCGAGGCTGCAGTCGTTGGCGACAAAGCTGCCGCCGGCGCCGGCTGCCCCGAGCCCGGCCTCGACGATCGGATGACGCCCGCCCGATATCTCGAAAGCGGTGCCGTCCTCGACCACCGGCCGCACCCAGCCGCCCTCATCCGCGCGCCCGGCCAGTGCCGCCGCCACGTCGAGGCTCGCCAACGCCGCCGCGGTCTCGGCAATCTCGCTGCGGCGAGCCAAGACCTCACCGGCGAGGTCGTCGTAAAGCCGCAACTCCAATGCGAGGGCGCGTTCGGCCGCGCTGGCGATCTTGGTTTCGAGCTCGGCGAGCGGCGCCGTCGAATAGCGCTGGGCGCCGGCCATTGTCTGGCGGTGAATGAACTGCGGCCCGAGCTTGCCGGCGTGGTTGGCCGACACCTCGATGTAATAGCCGATCACGTTGTTGTGGCGGATCTTCAACGCGGCGACCGCGGTCTCGGTGACATATTGCGCTTGGAGTGCTGCGATCATGCGGCGGCTCTCGTCGCGCAGCCGGCGCCACTCGTCGAGCTCGTCGGAATATCCCGCGGCGATGAAACCGCCGTCGCGGGCGAAGAGCGGCAATTCCCCGGCGAGCGCGTGCCCGAGCCGATCGACGAGGACGCCATGCTCGCCAAGGCCGCGCCGTGCGGTGGCCAGAAGCTCGGGCAACGGCACCAGGCCGGGCTCGGCCAGCATGTCGCGCAATGCCACGGTCTCGCCGAGCGACTGGCGCAGCGCGGCGAGGTCGCGCGGGCCGCCGCGACCGAGGCTGAGCCTCGTCAGCGCACGCTCGATGTCGGGGCAATGGCGCAGCCGTTCGCGCAGCGCCGTTGCCAATGCCGGGCGATCGATGAAAAAACCGACCGCGTCGAGGCGGGCGGCGATCGACTGCGCCGCGGTCAGGGGTGCAGCGAGACGATCGGCCAACAGCCGCGCGCCGGCTGCGGTCAGGGTGCGGTCGATCGTCGCCAGCAGGCTGCCGCGGCGCTCGCCCGAAGCGGTCGTCATCAGTTCGAGATTGCGCCGGGTCGCGGCGTCGATCTGCATGACCGAACCCGGCGTCACCCGACGCGGCGGTTCGAGATGCGGTGCCCTTCCGGGCTGGGTTTGGGCCACATAGTCGACCAGCGCCCCGGCCGCGGCGATCTCGGCCCGGCTGAAATTGCCGAACCCGTCGAGGGCGCCGACACCGTAAAAGCTGGCGAGCCGCCGCTGGGCGGTGCCGCTCTCGAAACGGGCATTGGGCAGCGGGGTCAGAGCCGGCTTCCATTCGCCCAGCATTTCGTAGAGCGCCGGGCGGGTGAGCAGGCGTTCGGGCAATACGATTTCGCCCGGCATCAGACGCGCGAGTTCGCCCGGCAATGCCGGCTCGCTGGTCGGCGCCAGCGCGAAGGCGCCGGTCGACAAATCGAGCCAGGCGAGGCCGATCTCGCCGCCCACCTCGGCGAGACCGGCCAGATAATTGTGTCGGCGGGCGTCGAGCAGACCCTCTTCGGTCAGGGTCCCGGCGGTCACGACGCGAACGACGGCGCGGCGCACCGGTCCTTTGGCGCCGCGCTTTCTGGCTTCCACCGGATCCTCGATCTGCTCGCAGATCGCGACCTTGAACCCGGCGCGGATCAAGCGCGCCAGATAGATCTCGGCGGTGTGCACCGGCACGCCGCACATCGGGATGTCGGCGCCGTCGTGGCGACCGCGCTTGGTCAGCGCAATATCGACCGCCTGTGCCGCGGCGACCGCGTCGTCAAAGAACAGCTCGAAGAAATCGCCCATCCGGAAAAACAGCAGGCTACCCGGATGGGCTCGCTTGATCTCGAAATACTGCGCCATCACCGGCGAGGCGGCAGCCGCGGCGATGTCGGGATCGGGGCGCAGGGGTGCGGTCATCGGCAGGGGTGCCAGGATGGCGGACAGAGACAGGCATTTGACGGTAGCATGCGCGGCGGGCGGGTGCGAAAGAGAGGATCGGCATGACCGAGGCTCCAGCGTCATTTCCGGTGGTTCGCGAGGCGGTGGCCTCGTTCCCGGATCGCGAGCATTTTCATAAAGCGGTGTCGAACCTGCTCGCTGCCGGCTTTGCCCCAAGCGATTTGTCGGTGCTGGCCTCGCACGATTCGCTTGCCGCAGCGGGCGAACCCGATGTCGCCAAGCCGGCGCTCCTGCCGTCCGGCCTCAACGACGAGATCAAATATCTCGCGCCGCTGACGGTTGCCGGCATCGTCGTGCTGTCGGGCGGACCAATCGCGGCGGCGGTGGCGGCGCTGGTCGGCGCCGGGCTCGGCGGGGCGGCGTTGAAGGAATTGTTCGACGACTACACAGCACCTCGCCACAGCGCTGATTTTCGCGCGGCCTTACACGCTGGGGCGGCGCTGCTGTGGGTGCGCTGCGAGGATCCCGACCGCGAACTAACCGCCACCCGTATCCTCGAAGTGGCCGGCGGGCGCCATGTTCACATTCACGGCCGCGGGTCGAACACCGCGCCAACCCGCGCCTAGCGGGATCTAACCCCTTGCTCTCCAGACTTTCTCCGGGACCGGGCGTCCCCGTGGACGATGCGTTTGACAAGGCCGTGCAGGCAGCCATAAGCCGAGCTGCCGCTTCCGGAAATTTGGACGACATCGAGAAGGCAGCCTCCATCTCCAAAACATTGGCGGAGGCTGAGAAGAGCGGCTCGGAAGCAAAGAATGCTCGCCGACAATTACGATTGCAGTCGATTACGTCGTTTTCATCCATTCTTGTACCCATAGTTTCACTTCTCGCCTTGGTTGGGACCATCTACATCCAAGGGCAACAATTGCGGGAAACTCAGCAGCAAAATAGCGCTCAGCTTGAAGACACGCAGTGGCGTGACTTTCTGACGACGCTCCGCGCATCTAAAGACCTATTTGAATCCGATGTGACCGTCGCGCCGCGACTTAGGTCTTTTTTCCACTCGACACGGTATGGTGACCAAGCCAAAGACATCTCGATTCACATAATGGGCCGGCTGACCAGTCCCGCCGGATTCGAGGACCTCTATAGTATCGCCTTCGGTGACGTAAGCCCCGATGTGTTTCCAGAAGTCCTCGATGTCGCCAGAGCACTCTATAATACTCGGGCGGTTGTTGTTAGCGAATGCCGCGATTTAAGTTCTCAATATAAGCTTCCAAATGAGGCCTACCTAGGATTGTGTACGAGAGAGATATCGCCTACCGATCTCGCAAAAGCATTGGGTACATCATTTCCACAACGAGGTTTTGAGCTGAGGCAGGCCGAATTCGCGTTGAACGATGAGATGATCTTCATGTCAGAAAAAATCGGCAGCTACCTAAGGTCAAACTACGGCGTCAACTCGCGTGATGAGATTAATACTCGTCAGCCCTTAGATCTCCATGATATTGTACTCGCGCAGGTGGATTTATCTAATGTCGACTTGCCAACGCAAATCTTCAAAGCGTAAATTTCACCAATGTGACCCTAAACGAGGCCGACCTCACGACGAGCAAATATGGCCACATTGCGTTACTTGGGTCAAACTGGTGGGATGCAAAGAGTATTAATCAAGATCTGTTGGATTTTCTGATCCAACATCAATATCCATTTTTCGTTCCAGGCCTTAGCTTCGGGTCAGTACCATCGCCGACGCCAGAGCACTACAGTGGCCGGATTAGGGTATTGTGCCGATCACCCTGCCCCTCTTGTCAGACTGACAATCTCAAATTCGGACCACCGAAAACAGCGAACTGACCGATCGAAAGCAGTACCGGCGCCGGATGCGGACATCCACGGCCGCCCATCGGGCACTAAGGGAAACGGGAGCTGATGGTCGTTACGTCACCGGCAGGGTGATTGAATGAGACGGCGAGAGCTGATGCTCCTGGTGACGGGCGTAACGACGGTGACGCGAGCCGTCCGCGCACAGCAGAAGGCATTGCCGGTGATCGGCTTCCTCGGCGCCGCGTCGCCAGGCCCGTTTGCACCGTATTTGGCCGCATTCCACCGAGGACTGAGAGAAACTGGCTACGTCAAGGGACAGAACGTGGCGATCGAATACCGCTGGGCAGAGGGCCGCTATGATCGGCTGCCGTCATTGGCCGCCGATCTCGTCGGCCGTAAGGTCGACGTGATCTTCACCGGTGGTGGCATCCCTTCGGCGCTAGCGGCGAAAAACGCGACCTCTACGATCCCGATCGTCTTCACGGGCGGCGGCGATCCAGTGACGGCCGGCCTGGTCGCCAGCTTCAGCCGGCCGGGCGGAAACCTCACCGGCATGAGCTTCTTCTCCAACGAGCTGAGCGTGAAGCGGCTAAAGCTGCTGTGCGAACTGGTCCCACAGGCCAGGATGATCGCGCTGTTGGTGAACCCAACTAACCCGATTAATGAGTCAACGATACGAGACGCGCAGGAAGCTGTGCGCGCGAGCGGGGTGCAACTTCAAATCCTCAAGGCCAGTACCGAGAGCGATTTCGAAAGCGCCTTCGCCTCCCTGGTCCAAGGGAATGCCGGCGCGCTCGCCATCGGCAGCGATCCGTTATTTAACAGCTGGCGCGAAGAGCTCGTGGCGCTGGCAGCACGCCATGCGGTTCCGGCCATCTACGAATGGCGTGAATTTGCCGCGAGCGGCGGCCTGATCAGCTATGGATCGAGCCTTACCAGTACATGGCAAGGAGCTGGGGTCTATGTCGGCCGGATTCTCGCGGGTGCCAAACCCGCCGAGCTGCCGGTCCAGCGACCGACCAAATTCGAGCTGGTGATCAATCTCAAGACCGCCAAAGCGCTCGGCCTCACGATCCCGCCATCGATCCTCGCCCGCGCCGACGAGTTGATCGAGTGAGGCGACCACACCGGCAACGCTCGGCAGTGTGGTGATAACAAGCACTCGTTGGCATCGCTTCCGGATCCGAAACCTGAGTCCGATCGACGCTTGATGATGTATCCTCAGCGTGATGCTCAGGACTGTAGTGAATAAGGTGGGTTAACAGCGCTGGCGACATTCCGTGAATTTGGCTGGTGCTTTGCTCCTCAATCCATCAGCAGGCCGCCGGAAAGGTTGACCGACTCGCCGGTGATATAGGCCGCTTCGTCGGAGGCGAGAAAGGCCGCGACCCGCGCCACGTCGTCGGGAACCGAAAGACGCCCCAGCGGGATCAGCTTTTCGCGCTCCGCGGTCTGCGGCAATCCATATTGCCGCTGCTGTGCTTCGAGAGCCGAGCGCATCGCGGTGTCGACGACGATCCCCGGGCAGATCGCGTTGACCCGGACGCCGTGCGGCGCCATCTCGCGCGCCAATGCCTGGGTGAGGCCGACGACCGCAAATTTGCTGGCGCTGTAGCCGGCGAAAAAAGCGCTGCCGGTCTTTCCGGCCCACGAGGCGAGGTTGACGAGCGCGCCCGAACGGCGCGCGACCATGTGCGGCAGCACCGCCCGGCTGGCGGTAAACACACCCTCGACGTTAACTCTCAGCATCGCCCGCAAAGCGTCGAGCGGCATGTCGAGCGCCGGCCCGGTCCAGCAGATGCCGGCATTGTTGACGAGCACGTCAATCTTGCCGAAATGCGCAAGCGTCGCGTCTACCGCGCGGCCGACCTCGTCCTCCGAGGTCAAGTCCGCGGTCAGGGCGAGCCCGCCGAGTTCAGCCGCCACCCGCTGCGCCGTCCCGCCGTCGCGGTCGAGCACGGCCACCGCCATGCCGTCGCCCGCCAGCCGCCGCGCGATCTCGCGGCCGATCCCGCCACCGCCGCCGGTCACCAGCCCGACGCGGCCGTTCAGCGCATACATCGCCACTTCCCTACTTCCCCCGATCGGCCGGGAGCCAACCCGGATCGAGAATTTCGTCGATACTGAACTGGCAGGATTCCGGAAAGGCGCCTACTCGCAACCGCATTTGCCGCGCAGCGTTCCGACGAGCTATCGGATAGTAACGATCGAGGATTTGGGCGGGATAAGTCCGTAGGCTCGGACTGTCCTCAACCAACTCGACGATGTGATCGCGCTGCTCGGCGATCGTACCGAGCCAGCCTGACGAACGCCTGTTCGGCTGGACCCAGCATTTCAGCAAATGAGCGAGCAGCACGCTCAGGCGGTTGCGGATTTCGCGGCGGTCGCTGCGCGCCATCCCTTCGAGTTCCTCGGCGATGTTTTCGAGGTCGAGGGCAGCGGTCTCGCCGTGCCGGGCATGCTGCGCCTGATCCTCGAGCCAGGCGACGAAATCGGCTTCGTAGGCGGGTGCGTTTGCCGGGCGGATCATGCTGACATCCCTTTTCCTCATGCGCCGAGGTCGAGCGCGTAGACCTCGCGGGCATCGCGCACACCGCGCAGCCGGTGCCGGCCGAGAAGTTTGAGGCGGCTCGCGTCACCCGTCGCGCCGGCGAATTCGGCGGAGACCAGCACCTTGGCGCCCAAGGGCTCGCACAAGGCCTCGATGCGCGCCGCTTCGTTGACCGCCGGCCCGATCACCGTAAAGTCGAGGCGATCGACCGCTCCGACATTGCCGTAGAGCACCTCCCCCAGATGGAGTGCCAGGTCGACCGCGGCGACCGGCTCGCCGGCGGCGCAGCGCGCGACGTTCAGCCTGTCGATAGCCTGCATCGCGTCCTTCGCAGCGTCGAGGGCGCGACCGCAGGTTTGGTCGCGAGTTCCATCCCCAACCGGAAAAATCGCCAACATCGCGTCGCCCATAAATTTGAGCACCTCTCCGCCGCGGCTGCGCAGCGCGGCGTTCAACGCCTCGAAGGCTTCGTTGAGCATCTCGATCACGGCGAGACCCGGGGTGCCGTCGGCGATCGCGGTAAAGCCGCGGATGTCGGCATACCACAGCACCGCTTGGAGGCTCTCGACCGAGCCGCGCGCCACCGCCCCGGTATGAACCCGCCGCCCGGCATCGCTGCCGAGATAGGCCGCGAGAAGACCGGAGGCGATGGTGTGACAGGCATCGGTCATCATGGCGAGCGAAACCGCCGGCAACACCGCCTGCAGCAGCAGGATGTCGTCGGCATCGAAGCCGCGGGGCCGGTCGCTGGTAAAGGAACAGCCGACACCCGTTCCGTGCGACGGGTCGCCTTGGGCCCCGAAGGAAACGACCTGGGCGAAGTAGTCGGTGCCGCCGGCGGCGGAAAACTCCTTGAGGATCGGATAATCGAGCTGCCCTCGGGTCCGGACAGCCGCCGCCGCAGCCGCGGCCAGCGATCTGCTCCCCGGCCGGAACCGATGCCTTGGGCAATCAGGTAGGCAAACGGACTGTTGCGATATCCCTGATCGTTCAACTCGTCGCCGCGCTCGTACTGCTCCCGCCGAACAACCTCGAGATCGCGCCGCCAGACGTATCCGTAGCCGCCCCATTGCGGATGCAGGGTGCGCAACGAGGCAAAACCTCGCCATAACGGAACGCCGGCCAGGACGAGGCGCTTGCAAAAGCCGTCGAACAACGCGTCGGCGGGTTCGCCGCGCAGCCCCTGTTCCACCGCCCAGACATGCAGCCCGATGATTCGCTGGCCGAGCGCGCCGTCAAAGCGCGACAGCAGCGGCGTCACGGGGGGCGAGGAAGGCGCGGTGTCCATCTGAACCAGGCCCTTTGACCGCGGGATCCGGTGAATATAGCTATGGATTGGATGCGCCTTCGGCAAACCGTTTCCGCCTGCCGGCTCGATTTCGTCTTCGCGAGATGCTAAGCCCGCGCGACACTGAAGCTGAGAGACCGGAGGCGAAGCGTGCTCGACCGCATCCTGCTGACGAATGACGACGGCATCGATGCTCCCGGCCTCGAAGTGCTCGAGCGGATTGCTTCGCTGCTCGCTCGCGAGGTCTGGGTCGTCGCACCCGAGGACGACCAGAGCGGTGTCTCGCATGCGGTCAGCCTGCATCACCCGATCCGCGCCAGCGAGCGCGGGCCGCGGCGCTGGGCGGTCACCGGCACGCCCGGAGATTGCGTGGTTATGGGTCTCAGCCATCTGATGACGGAAACGCCGCCGCAATTGCTGCTGTCCGGGGTCAACCGCGGCGCCAATCTCGGTATCGAGACGGTGTTTTCCGGCACGGTCGGCGGGGCGATGACCGGAATGATGCTGGGCATTCCGTCGATCGTGCTGAGCCAGGTGTGGACCGACCGCGCCAATGTGCGCTGGGAGACAGCGGCGACATTGGGTCCCGGCATTATTCGCCGGCTGTTGGACATCGGCTGGAGCGCCAACACGTGCCTGAGCGTCAATTTTCCCGATCTTCCGGCCGACCAGGCGGGCCCGCTGACCTTGGCGCGCCAGGGCATCGGATCAGTGCAGGGGATGGATGTCGAAGCGCGTACCGATCTTCGCGGCTTTAGCTATTACTGGGTCAGCTTTCGCCGTGGCGAGCGCGACCAGGGTCCCGAAAGCGACATCGAGGCGCTGAACGCCGGGCGCGTCGTCGTCACTCCGCTGCGCTATGATCGCACCGACGAGGAGGCCTACGCCATATTGGCGCGGTCATTGCCGCGCCGCGGTCAAACCGCGATCTCGTAGCCGTCGCCGCCCCTGCCCGGTCTGCCAACGCAGTTCTGTGTTTATCCAATCGACGTTGACAATCGAAAAGCAGTGCTGTCCATACCCCGAAGATCGAGACGCCCGCTTCTCGCGCTGAGCGCGGTCCGTTACAGCCGCCGCTCCAGAAAGATCCGGTGCGAGCGGTAGGAGAGCCAGACCCGCTGCCAGCGCAGGAAATCGGCGCCGAGCACGAGATCGGCATCCTGCAAGCCGAGTTTGGCGACCATGATCGTCTGGTCGCGCAAGGTTTGGCCGTCGATCTGCAGCTCGGCAAAGCGGTGGGCCCGCGATGCGACCACCTCAGCCGCAGCACCCCGCAACGTCGTGACCGGATCGCGCGCCAGCACCGTCCCGGTCACGCCGAGCGCGGCGGCCGAATCGACGTCGAGCGTGGTCAGCTGCGCGCCGGTGTCGATCAACGCCGCCAGCATGTGGCGGTCCAGGCTCACCGGAAAGAACAGGCGGTCGTGCAATGAGCGGTTGGCCTCGATGGTCGCGTAAGGACTGCTCCACGCCGGCGCGGCGATCGGGCATGGCGGCGGCGCGAAGAGAATGATGCGGCGGTGCGCCAGATCGAGGTCGACCTCGTAGTCACTCAAGAAATCGGCACCCAGCAGCCCGTCGATCGGCCTGCCCGAAAACGACGGCAATGACACGGCCCCAACCAGTATCCTGAAATCGCTGAGAACCATGCCGCCAAAGCCGAAGCTGCGCACCTTGGCGTCTCCGCCGGCGACCGCGCCTCCGATGCTGCGCATTTGCCGAGCGTATTCATAATGCGCATCGACCCCGAGCCTTTTGGCGGCGGCAGCGGTCATGATCGTACGCTCGGCACCGGTGTCGAACAGAAAATCCGCGGTTCCGCCGTTAATCCGCACCGTGACGACCGGCACATTGCCCATCGGCGCGACGGCGAACTCAGCCCGGCGCGTCGGCCGGCAATCTTGCGCCGCGGCAGCTATCGAGCCGGCGAGGCCGGCGAGCATCGCCAGCAACAGGGCGACGGCTCCACGGCATCCGACCACGCCGCCGCGCCTCCCCCGCGTCACCCGCTTTTGACCGGATGCTAGCCGATGACCGCTACGCCTTGGACCTCGACGAGCAGTTCGGGGCGAGCAAGCCCGGCGACGGTGATCAGCGCGCTCGCCGGAAAGTTGTCGCCGAAGATCTGCTTGCGCAGCTCGGTAAACCGGTCGCCATAGCGCGCATCGGTGATGAAGACGGTCATTGTGACCATGTCGGCGAGGGTGCCGCCGATTTCGGCCAAGGTCTTGCCGAGCCGCGCGAACACCTCGCGGACCTGGCCGTCAAAATCGCCGACGAGCGATTTGCCGGCCGCGTCCGCGGGCGCCACCTGGCCGGCGAGCCAGACCGCCCGCCCGCCCGCCGTGACGACGGCCTGCGAATAGGCGCGCGCCTGCGCCGCCTCCCGCTTCAGATAGTGCCGGAAAGGCCCGCCATCCATCGCATCCGTCATCAATGTCTCCGCCGCCGGCACTGCGGACGACATTGTCTCAGGCCGGTCGACGAGTCCAGCCGACACCGCGGCGGGTGGTGTCTCAGTTTGAATTTCAGCAATGGGGACTTATCCGCCTGTGCGCCTCTGGGTGCGTAAGAAACACTGTGCGCCTCTGGGTGCGTAAGAAATAAAAGTGGACATAGTCTCGATCCGTGAACCGCTACCCAAGCCGGGCACCGGGCCGGATCAGGGGCCGCAACTCAGACAAGGATTCACCTCCATCCATGATGATCACCTGGCTGGTCGACGACGGTTTGGTCACGCAGGGTGAATACGGGTATCGGGGTCAGGTCTCCCGGTCAACCGCTGCGCCGATGTGCGGGGATCAGGCGAGGTAGTTCGCCCTGATGTCGGCCAGCAGATCGATCTCCCGCGGCGCCCATCCCAGCCTTTGCTGGGTGATCGCGCTGGAGGTCGGGTTGTCGGTCCCGACGAAGCCACCCAGGAAGTCGAAGGCGCCATGCGCCTCCTCCCGCGTCATGCTTCGGACAGGAAGGCCCAGGCCTTGGCCGATGGTCTCGGCGATGGCGCGCATGGGCACGCCCTCTTCGGCGACGGCGTGCAGGCGCGAGCCCGGCGCGGCCTTCTCAAGACCCCGGACAAATACCCGCGCCGCGTCCAGCCGGTGCACCGCCGGCCAACGGTTGGCGCCGTCGCCAATGTAGGCGGCCGTGCCGTTCTTGCGGGCCATCTCGACCAACCGGGCGATGAAGCCGTGCTCGCCGGTGCCGTGAACGGTGGGCGGCAGCCGCACGACGGCGCCGCGAACGCCGGCGGCGCCGACCACGATCGTCTCCGACGCGACGCGGGGTCCGTCCGGGTTCGGCGGCACATCCGTCTCGACGCCGAGCCGGCCCAAGGCTGCGATCATCATGGTGCCAGAGGCGATCAGGAAAGGCTTGTTCGAGCCTTCCAGCGCCCGCGCCGTGGACTCCACCGCCTTCCGGTCGGTTTCGATACTGGCCGTGAACTGGGACCAGTCGTGTATGAAGGCGGTGTGGATCACGCCGTCGGCCGCGGCGGCACCGCTGCGCAGGCTCTCGAGATCCTCCAGCGAGCCGCGATGAACCGCGGCGCCTGTCGCCACCAGAGCGGCCGCTCCCGCGTCCGAGCGGGCGAGGCCGAGCACCTGATGACCTGCAGCGAGCAGTTCACGGACGACGGCCGAGCCGACCCATCCGGTGGCGCCAGTGACAAAGACACGCATAAGCAAAATCTCCAAATTTCGGTCGGAGCACTATCTACGTTGGCATTTATCGTGGTAAAGTGTGATCTTATCGTGGTAAAATTACTGACAGAATGAGCGTGTCGGCCCAAACGAGAACCTGCTGGGGACCTATCTGAAGGACCGCCGCATAAAGCTCGATCCGGCGGCCTGATCGAGACGCTCGTGCGGCTGGCGCACGAGCCCTGCCTGCGCGGCGCCGGGCGGCATTTTCAGGCTGGGGCGGACCTCTCCTTCTTGCGCCGTCTGGAAACAGTTTCCGCCGAAGAGAACCTCGATTTCTCGCGCCGCACCATGGCCGCGATCGACGGCCTGCGGCGTTTCCCTCGTCCGAGCCTCGCGGTAATCGATGGCGGTTGTTTTGGTGGCTGTTTTGGCGGCGGGATCGGGATCGCCGCCGCCTGCGATATTGCGATCGCCGCCGAGGGCTCGGTCTTTGCAATCAGCGAGGTGCGTTGGGGCATTACCGCAGCACCGATCATCCCGCCGCTCGTCAACCGCCTCGGCCCGCGGGTATTGGGACGGCTGGCGCTGACCGGCGAGCGGTTTACCGCCGCCGAAGCCTTGCGCGTCGGCCCTGTCCATGAAATCTGCCCGGCCGCCCGGCTTGACGCCGCCCGCCCTGCGCATCGTCGACGATCTCTTGACGGCGGCACCGCAAGCGGCGGCGGTGACCAAGGCGCTTGTCGCCGAAGCAGTCGAGGCGCCCGACACGCCAGCCTTCCGCAAGCGTATCGCCAACGAAGCAGCCGATCACCGCCGTCTGCCCGAAGCCACCGAAGGGCTCGCGAGCTTCGCTGAAAAGCGGCCGCCTGCATGGTATCCTGATCCGGGATAACGGGGGCAGGGCGAGGGAGAGTGGAAGAGAGAGATCGAACCGCTGTCTCACTCGCCATGGATCGGCGACGGGCGCCGCCTTCTCCCCGGCACAGCGGCGGAAAGCTAAGAAGACAACCCCTTTTCGATATTGCCCGACGAGGCTACTCGGGACTGGAGGCGGGTTTTTCGTTGACGCAGCGCAACAGCTTCCAATAGCCGAAAAGATTGCTCGGGCGGACCTCGCGGATCGACAAGCGGCTCGCCTGCTGGAAGGTCTCGAACGGGAAATCGGCGTGAAAGCCGATATGGCGGGCGAGATGCGCCAGCCGTCTTTCCATGAATCGCGCGGCCGGGTTTTCGCTGGTGAAGTGGTTGACGACGACGATCGACCCGCCGGGGATGCACACGCGACGCATTTCGGCGGCGAAGCGCGCCGGGTCCGGTACGACCGACGCAACATAAAGAGCCAACACCGCATCGAAGGAATTGTCGGCGAATTCGAGGTTTTCGGCATCCATCAGATGCAGGCCCTCGACATGCGCCAACTCCATGCGCTCGGTGCGGTGCTTGGCCTTCTCCAGCATCTCAGCCGAAACGTCGATACCGGTCACCCGCGAATCGGGCCGAAAATGCGGCAACGACAGGCCGGTGCCGACGCCGACTTCGAGAATGCGCTGCCCCGGCCGGTCGTTGGCGATCCGCACCGCTTCCTTGCGCCCAGGGTGAAACACCGGGCCGAAAAAGATGTCGTAAGAGCCGGAAAAAAGGCGGTAGGTCCGGATCGTATCGTGCAAGTCCATTGTCTCGCTCTCGTCAAACCGACAGGACAAGCGCCGTACGCCGCGGCAGCTCTTCCGAGCCGCCGGTTTTGGACGCGTTTGTTGGAATACGCGTAGCACGCCACATCGGCCGCGTCATCTTTGTCCTCCCTATTGCCGCCATTCGCGCAGCGCTTGACCCAGTGCTGCACACGGGCGGCTGGGCCTTGCCGGCCCGTTTGAGCTCTACCCGCGCCCCGTCAGATCAGGGTGATGCGTTCGGCCTCCTGACCCTTCTTGCCGTCGATCACCTCGACCCGAACCCGTTGGCCCGGCTCGAGGGCGGTGACGCCACTGCGGCGCAGTGCGGTGATGTGGACGAAGACGTCTTTGCCGCCGCCGTCCGGTGTAATGAAGCCGTAGCCCTTATCGGGTTCGAACCATTTCACTGCACCATCGAGCGTCATCGAGGACCCCGGAACGCCGCGGTCGAAACCGCCGCCCCCGAAAGACGGCGCCGTCGCCGTGCCTTTGTCGACGTCCAAGACGCTGGTAACCAGCGGACCCTTGGCCCCGGCGCTGACCTCGCACGAGATCGAGGCGCCTTCGCGCAGGTCTTCGTAGCCGGCGCGGCGCAGCACCGCCATCGGCAGAAACGCGTCCTGCGAGCCGTCGGAAGGGGTGACGAAGCCAAAACCCTTGCTCTTGCTGGCGTTGAACCACTTGACTTTGGCATCGACGCGACGGCCTGGAGGGGTGTCTTCGCGGAAGAAGCCGGGGCGGCGCTCGTACATGGTTCCTCTGAGCGTGGGACAGAGTCCGGCGGGCCTGTCAACGCGCGGAATCTTATCCTAAACGCGCTGCCCCGCGCCAGCCGTCACCTCGCCTTATTGCCGGTCCTATTTGCGCGACCTCGCGCCGCCAACCGCGCTACCCGGCGTAGGGCACCAACCGCTGGTTCTGTTCGCCCAAGCCTTCGATCGACAGCCGCACCCGGTCTCCGGACTTCAGGAATTTCGGCGGCTTGAAGCCCATGCCGACACCCGAGGGCGTCCCGGTCGGGATCACGTCGCCCGGCAGCAAGGTCATGAATTGACTGACATAGCTGACGATCTCGTCGACGCCGAAAATCAGGTCGCCGGTGTTGCTGTTCTGCCGCCGCTCGCCGTTGACTTCGGTCCACAGCGCGAGCTTGCCGGGGTCGGGAACCTCGTCTGATGTGACCAGCCACGGGCCGATCGGGCAGAAGGTGTCGGCGCTCTTGCCTTTGGTCCACTGCCCACCGCGCTCGATCTGAAATTCGCGTTCGGAGACGTCGTTGACGACGCAATAACCGGCGACGTGCCGGCGCGCATCGGCTTCGGAGACGTGACGGCAGAGAGTGCCGACGACGATGCCGAGCTCGACCTCGTAATCGGTCTTCTGCGAACCCTTTGGGATGATCACGTCGTCGTCGGCGCCGCAAATCGAGGAGATCGCCTTCATGAAGAAGATCGGCTCAGTCGGGATCGCCGCGCCCGCCTCTTGCGCATGCAGGCGGTAATTGAGGCCGATGGCGACGATTTTGGATATCGCGCCGACGCATGGCCCAAGCCGCGGCGTTCCGGGAACGAGCGGCAGGCTCGCCGGATCGACCCCGCGCAGCCGGGCGAGCGCCGCCGGCGCCAGTGCCGCGCCGTCAATGTCGCCGACCATGCCGGAGAGGTCGCGGATCTTGCCGTCGCGATCGACGAGACCGGGTTTTTCCTGGCCCGCGGGCCCATAGCGAAGAAGTTTCATCGGGAATGCCTTCTGTTGGAATTCACACTGTTGGAATTCACAGCGTAAAGCCGCCGTCGATCACGTGGATCGCGCCGGTCGTAAAAGAAGCTTCATCCGAGGCAAGGTAGACGGCGAGTGCCGCCACCTCTTCGGGCGTGCCGAGTCGGCCCAACGGCTGACGCTCGACAAAGGCGCGCCGCGCCGCCTCGCTGCCGCCGACGAGGCGCACCCCCTGTGCCGAAACGCGGTCGGCGAGCGACGGGGTCTCGATCGTACCCGGACAGATCGCGTTGCAGCGGATCCCTTGGGTGATGAAATCGGCCGCCACCGATTTGGTCAGCCCGATCACCGCCGCCTTGGTTGCGCCGTAGACGCAGCGGTTGGGGGCGCCTTTGACCGAGGACACGGTGGACGCCATGTTGACGATCGAGGCGCCCGACCCGCGCTCCAGCATCTTTGGCAAAAAGGCGCGGATCATCATGAACATCGAGCGCACGTTGAGGACGAAGGACGCGTCCCACTCGATCGGATCGGCGTCGAGGATCGTGCCATGATGGACAAAGCCCGCACAGTTGAACAACACGTCGAGCGGCCCGAGCTCGCCGGCGAGCGCCGCGATCTCGTCGTCATCGGTCACATCGAGCCGCCGCGTCGCGATCAGCGCATCGGCGAGCGGCCTCAGCTTGTCGTCGGCGATGTCGGTCGCCAAAACGCTCGCCCCCTCGGCGGCAAAGGCCAACGCCGTCGCCCGGCCGATGCCCTGCGCCGCCGCCGTCACCAATGCGCGCTTGCCCGCGAGCCGTCCCGCCATCGCCGCCCGCCTTCATGCTGCTCAGCGCCGGGGAAATTGCCACGCCCGGTATGCAGCTGTAAATCCGTATGGTCGGCGCCCTTGATAACGAACAGGGCTTGAGTGGCGTCCGCTGCAGCTGGTCATGACCGGCGTTTTGCGATCTGCCGTCGCGCAGAGCGCGGCGGCATCTTCGAAAATGGCGTTGCGATCGCAGACCCTGCCTCGACCCGCACGACACGGCTTTACGAGCGCCGCCGTGACGCGGTCAGCCGCGATGCGGTCGAGCCGATCGCAATTTAGTGTAAAGAGATCGATTCCGATAATAATCCTGGGGACTAGGCGTGAGCGACAAAGCAACTGGGCAACGTCAGCGCCGCCCCGCCGACCACGACATTGCAACGAGTTCGGCGTGAATTCCTGATCCGCGTCCCGCCGGCTGCAGCGATCGCCGTGGCGGGAACCGCGGTTCCTTTCGGGTCACCGGTCGAAGCCGGTCAGGACCCGTTTGGTTCCAACGGTGCCGCAAACGAACGGATTGTCGATTTGTTTCAGGTTCGCCTGCAGGCGGCGCAGGCCGAAGCCACGGTCCCGACCCCGACGCAGATCACCAATCGAGACGAGCAGAATTATCCGAATTTCATCGGTAATTATTCGAAGGGCCTGCCGCACAACAATATCGGCGAGGTCGACCGCAGCGCCTACCGATCGTTTTTGAGCGCAGTGCGCCAGGGCACGGCGGCGGCGTTTGAACAGATCCCGCTCGGCGGCAACACGTTGCTGGTGAACCCGCTGGCGGGTGTTGCGTTCGACCTCGAAGGGACCGATTCCCACCAGTTCGCGATCCCTCCGATTCCCTCGGTGGCGAGCCAGGGGCTGGCTGATCAGGCGGTCGAGCTCTACTGGCAGGCGCTGTGCCGCGATGTGCTCTTTGCCGATTACGGGTCCAACCCGCTGACGGTCGCCGCAGCCGCGGAATTATCGACCTTTCCCACTAGAACTTTCACCGCGCCAAGGTCCAACGGTCAAATCACCCCGCAGACCTTGTTCAGGGGCTTCACCACCGCCGACGCGATCGGTCCTTACGTCTCGCAGCTTTTGCTCAGCCCGCTCAACTACGGTCCGTATTTCATGGACGGGACGATGAGCATGTATGTCTCCGGCCTCGACTACCTCACCGATCCAGTTTCCTGGCTTCAGGTTCAAAACGGCCAAGGTCCATTCGGGCTGAACACGGTCGACCCCCAGCCCCGCTACATTCGTAACGGGCGCGACTTCGCGATGTTTGTCCACAGTGACCCGATGGGTGGCCTGTTCATGTCGTTCTACAACGCCGGGATGCTGCTCTTTGAGAAAGGCGCCACGCCAAACCCGGGCAACCCCTATCGGGACTACAAGAAGCAATCCGCTTTCGGAACCTTTGGCGTGCCGTTCTTTTTGGGGATGATGGGCGAAGTTGCGACGCGCGCCTTCAAGGCGGTGTGGTACGCTAAATGGTTTGTCCATCGGGCGTTGAGACCCGAGGCGTTCGGCGGCTTGGTACACTGGACCGAGACCGGCAAGGCGTCTTACCCCCTCCATGCCGACGTACTGAATTCCAAAGCCGTGGCGCGCGTATTTTCAACCTACGGGACCTATCTGCTCCCCCAGGCTTTTCCGGAAGGGTCGCCGCAGCATCCCTCCTACGCCCAAGGCCACGGGTCGATGGCCGGGGCGTGCGCGACCATCCTCAAAGCAGCCTTTGACGGCAGCTTTCCCTACCAGGCGCTCCCCAATAGCATTACACCCACCGGCCCCACTCGAACCGGCGCCACCACCATCGTGACGGCGAGCCCGGACGGGTTGTCGCTGGTCCCCTATGCCGGCTCGGACGCAGACCAGCTTACGGTCAACGGCGAAATCAACAAGCTTGCCTCGAATATCGGTCTCGCGCGGGACTTCGCCGGGATTCACTGGCGGTCCGATTACGAATCAGGCCTGCGGCTCGGCGAAGCCGTAGCCATCGGCATTCTGCGCGATCAGATGAACAATTATGCCGGGGAAGACTTCAAGGAATTCGCCATTACCAAGTTCGACGGGACCATCGTCACCGTCTGAGCGATCCCAATCAGCGGCGCAGAGAGCCGCGCCTGGACGGTATTCGGGAAAACCTGATTACCGCGCAGGCGCGTTTGTCATAGGTCGGCGTAGGTGTGGGTTTCGGCGCGGGCGCCGGGGTGGGTCACCGCCCCCTTTTCGGCGTCGCCGACCGTCTGCGCATAGCGCCACAGGCAGCCCGCCTGGTAGTCGTTGCGGCGCGCCGTCCAGGCCCGGCGGCGTGCGGCGAGCTCGGCGTCGCTCAATGCCACCTCCAACGCGCCGGTGGTGGCGTCGATCGTGATCAGGTCGTCGTCGCGGATCAGCCCGATCGGTCCGCCGACCGCCGCCTCCGGCCCGACATGGCCGATGCAAAAGCCGTGGGTGGCGCCCGAGAAGCGGCCGTCGGTCAGCAGCGCCACCTTGTCGCCCATCCCCTGGCCGTAGAGCGCGGCGGTAGTCGACAGCATCTCGCGCATGCCCGGCCCGCCGCGCGGCCCCTCATAGCGGATCACGATCACGTCGCCCTCCCGGTAACGGCGTTTGTCGACCGCCTCGAATGCGTCCTCCTCGCGGTCGAAGCAGCGCGCCGGTCCGCTAAAGCGCAGCATCGACATGCCGGCAACTTTGACGATCGCCCCTTGCGGCGAGAGGTTGCCGCGCAGCACCACCAGCCCGCCGGTCGGCGACAGCGGCGCCGAGGTCGGCCGCACCACGTCCTGGCTCTTCGCGACGACCACATTCGCCAAATTCTCGGCGATGGTCTTGCCGGTCACGGTCATGCAGTCGCCGTGCAGATAGCCGCCGTCGAGCAGCGCCTTCATCAGCACCGGCACGCCGCCGATGTCGTGCAGATCCTTCATCACATAACGGCCGCCCGGCTTCAGGTCGCCGATATAGGGGGTGCGCTTCGAGATCTCGCCGAAGGCATGCAGGTCGAAATCGATGCCGGCCTCGTTGGCGATCGCCGGGATGTGCAGCCCGCCATTGGTCGAGCCGCCGGCGGCGGCGACCACGGTCGCGGCATTCTCGATCGCCTTGCGGGTGACGATGTCGCGCGGGCGGATGTTGCGCCGCAACAATTCCATGACCGCCTGACCCGACGCCTCGGCATAGGCGTCGCGCGAATCGTAGGGCGCCGGGGCGCCGGCCGAACCCGGTAGGGCGAGGCCGATCGCCTCCGAGACGCAGGCCATCGTGTTGGCCGTGAACAGGCCGCCGCAGGAGCCGGCCGAAGGGCAGGCGGCGCATTCGAGCTCGTGCAATTCTTCGTCCGTCAGTTTGCCGATGCTGTGCGAGCCGACCGCCTCGAACACGTCGCCAATCGTCACGTCGCGGCCCTTGAAGCGGCCCGGCAGGATCGAGCCGCCATACATGAAGACCGACGGCACGTTGAGCCTGATCATCGCCATCATCAGGCCGGGTAGGGATTTGTCGCAGCCGGCGAGCCCGACCAGCGCGTCGTAGCAATGCCCGCGCATCGACAATTCGACCGAGTCGGCGATGACCTCGCGGCTGACGAGCGACGATTTCATCCCCTCATGGCCCATCGCGATGCCGTCGGTGACGGTGATCGTGGTGAACTCGCGCGGCGTGCCGCCATTGGCCGCGACGCCCTTTTTCGCCGCCTGCGCCTGGCGCGACAGCGAGATGTTGCACGGCGCCGACTCGTTCCAGGTCGTGGCGACGCCGATCAGAGGCTGGGCGATCTGCTCGTCGGTCAGCCCCATCGAGTACAGAAAGGCGCGATGCGGCGCCCGCTCGGGACCGACCGTGACATGCCGGCTCGGCATGCGCGACTTGTCGAAACTTGGTTTGCGGGCGTCGTCCGGCATTTCAGCATCTCCCGTGTTGGTGAGCTCCGGCGCGATGGGCTGCGGCGGCGGTCACCGTAACGGTCGGATCGGAGCTGATCAATGCCGCGGGCTGGCGGTCGCGTCCAGGGGCCGCGGCAGCCAGCAAAGTGAAGCATCCCACCGCAACCACAAGGCAGACGAGCCAGGCGCCGATCACCTCGCGGACTCTGGGGCCAAGGGTAGAGAGATGCGCCCGCATTGCACCCTCCCGCCTTACGACCCTGCCCCGGCAGGTTTGACGACAATCTTGCCGACCATGTAGGGGTGGATCGAGCAGAAGTACTGGTAGACGCCGGGGGTCGCGAAAGTGTGGGAATAGCTGTCGTCGGTGTCGAGCGCCGCCGAGCTGTAGGCCCCGTTTTTGGCCGCGATCCGGTGCGGGCTGTCGTCGGCGTTTTTCCAGGTCACCGTGGTGCCGGCGGTCACGGCCAGTGCGGTGGGCGAGAAGGCGAAATTGTCGATCTGGATCGTGGCGGTACGGGCCGCGGCGGCGACCACCGCCGCGCCGCCCGCGCCGATTGCCGGAATCGCGGCGGCGAGCGCCACCGCCACCCCCGCTCCGCCCAGCACCAGGCGGATATGGCGCTGGCGCGGCGTCGATTTTCGCAGGTTCGACATGGGTCTTCTCCTCACCCGACAAGCGTGCTGTCGGTCAGCGCCGGCGCGCCCTTGCTGCGGACGTAGTCGACGGTCCTAACGCCGAGATATTTGCGCAGTTCGCCCGCCGGCACCTGCTTCATCGGACCGGGTGCGGGTGCGGTGCCCGGCGCCGGCTGCGGAAACGCGGTCGAGGCCGCGGTATGGAACGTGACGTTGCCCTCGACCTTCTGGATGATCTGGTGGATGTGGCCGTTCAGCACGGTGACCGAACCAAAGCGCTTCAGATAGCCGAGCGCACGACCCGCGTCCGCGGTGCCCCAGCCCCATTTCTCGTAGATCGTCCACAACGGCAGGTGAGCGAGGACGACGATTGGGGTGCTCGCCGAATGCCCGGCGACGTCCTTCTCCAGCCATTCGAGCTGGTCATCGCCCAAGGTAGCGAGCCCGGCCGATTTGAACCCCGGCTGAAAATCGAAGACGTTGATCAGGGCTACGAAATGCACGCCGGCCATGTCGAAGCTGTACCAGCCCTTACCCTGCGTATTCTTGCCGAAGCGCGCGAGATAGGCCTTGCCATTGTCGGCGTCGGCCACGTCGTGCTCACCGGGAATGTAAAACACCTGTTTGTTCGCAGCCTTGATAACCTGTTCGGCGCTGTCCCACTGCTCTTCCTTGGACAGGTGGCTGATGTCGCCAGTGTGGACCAGGAAGGCGGGCGGGGCCGGCATCGCCTTGATCTTGGCGATCGCCTCGCCCAGGGTCGCGGCCGGGTCGGGGTTGGGCGGCAGGTGAAAGCCGATATGGCTGTCGCTGATCTGGACAAAGGTCAACTCGCCTTGCGGTGTTTCCGCTGCCGCTGCCGCGGCCGAGCCGACCAGCCCGATTGTCCGCGGCACGCCGCCGCTCACGCTCCAGACGACGCCGGCGCCGGCCCAGCTCATGCACTTCAACAGGCCGCGACGGTTGATCAACGCCGCGCCTGGTATCTCCGCTTCGTCACGATCGGCCATGTCACTCTCCTTAATGGCGTGATGTGTGTGGCGCCGATCCAGACCGAGGCTTTCGCCGCTTTATTCCGTCCTATCGATCAACGATTTCCGCTTGCATGGCGGCGGCGCCCGCTCCTATCTCCTGCTTGCTCCGGGGAGGGAGGGGCGATGCGTTATCTAGTCTTCATTGCGGCGCTGCTGATGTTTTCCGGCTGCTCATCGGGGTCGGACCAATCGGCGACGTTGGTCCTCGATAATCCGACCTGGGATCGGGTAAACGTCGAAGCCGTGATCACCAAGAGCAGCGATTGCAACGAGCGGGCAAACGGTTATGTCGCCACCAAGGACTTTGTCATGGCCAAAGGCCAGACCCGCAAGGTCGTAGCACCCAATGCGGAAACCATCTGCTGGCGGCACGACCGCGACCCGAACAATCCGGTCTCCGGCGACTGGTCGGAATGGAGCCGGGCCACGTTGTTCCCGGGCCAATCAACCGAGACCGATCTTTAACCTCGGAAAGGTAAAGTGATGCTCGACCTCCATTTTTGGCCGACGCCGAACGGTAAGAAGGTCACCATTCTGCTCGAAGAATTAGGGCTAAAATACAACCTAGTTCCGTGCAATATCGGGCGCGGCGACCAGTTCACAAAAGAATTCCTCAAGATCAACCCGAACCATCGTATGCCGGTGCTGGTCGACCACGACCCCAAGGGCGGCGGTGCGCCGATCAGCATCTTCGAATTGGGTGCGATGATGATGTATCTGGCCGAGAAGGAAGGCCGCTTCTTTCCCCAGGATCTGCGCAGCAAATACGAGGTCACCCAGTGGGTGATCTGGCAGATGGCCAACCAAGGGCCAAAACTCGGCGAGTGCGGTCATTTCCGCCGCGCCGGACCCGACGCAGGCGATCTGACCTATGCCATCCGGCGCTTTACCGACGAGGCCAACCGGCTCTACGGCGTCATGAACAACCGGCTTTACGACCGCAGATATCTTTGTGGCGACGAGTATACGATCGCCGACATGATCAGCTATCCGTGGACCATCAACGCCGATGCCCAGGGCCAGGACATCAACGAGTTCAAGCATTTCAAGCGCTGGTTCGAGGAGGTCGGCAACCGGCCCGGGGTCAAGCGCGGCATGGAGACCGGTAACAATCTGCGCGTCGATCCCGCGACCCTGACGCAGGCGGAGCGCGATCGGATGCGCAAGATCATGTACAACCAGCGCGCCATTCCCGCCCCGGCGTAACGCCCGCCGGGACCGAGCCCTCGCTTAGCGGGAAACTCTCACAGGCAGCCGCGCAGCTGCGAGGCTCGCGCGGTTGCCGCTGTCTGCATAAAACCGAGATCGCCGCCGCCGATCACCAACCGCACCCCCATGCCGATATAGCGGCGCAACAACGCGTCGTCGTAAATCCCGCCGATCCCGGCGAATTTGCCCTGCGCGCGGCAGGCATCCACGACCGTGCGATAGGCGCTGACGATGCGCCCGTCCTCGAATTGGCCGGGGATGCCAAGCTCGATTGACAGATCGCTGGTGCCGATCAGCAACGCGTCGATGCCGGGCACGGCGGCGATCGCGGCGGCGTTTTCGATTGCCCGCGGCGTTTCGAGCATGACGACGACCAAGGTCGCGGCGTCGATCGCCGCTGTCGCATCGGCCGTGCTGACCGCGGCATAGCCGAAATGCGGCAGCCCGCCGGCAATAGAGCGGTGGCCGCGCGGCGGATAGCGCAACCGGTCGGCGATCTCGCGCGCCTCTTCGACGGTGTCGACATGCGGCATGACGATGCCGAGGCCGCCGCCATCGAGAATGCGCGTCGCCAGCCAATGCTGCCCCGCGGGCACCCGTGCGATCGGCGCGATCCCGACACCTAGGGCCGCGACCGAGATCTGCACCGCGGTGTCGAGGTCCATCGAATTGTGCTCGAGGTCGAGAAACAGCCAGTCATAGCCGCACGCCTTCATGATCGAGGCGATGTCGACGGTGCGGCTCTGGCGGATGCCGACCCCGAGCGCCAGCTCACCGGCGTCGAGGCGCGCGCGGGCGGCGTTGCGAAGGGTTGGTTTCATGTCGGCGTCTCCTCTGGCGGCGCGGGCATCGGCCCCGCCTTTGTTGCGATCCTATTCGGGCGGAGTGGGCGCGTCACCCCGCTGAGATGCTTCGGTTCGCCGCGACGATGCGGTAATTGTGACGATCATCAAAAAGGGGAGGGGCCGGCATGGCAAACCAGAACCGCCAGGTGCTGCTGAAGCGGCGGCCAAGCGGTGCACCGGCGGCTACGGATTTCGAGATCGCCGACGCGCCGCTCCCCGACCCGGCCGAGGGCGAGGTGCTGGTGCGCGGGATTTACCTGTCGCTCGACCCCTATATGCGCGGCCGGATCAGCGCCGTCCGCTCGTACGCGAAGCCGGTGGACATTGGGGCCGTCATGGAGGGCCGGGTCGTGGGCGAGGTCGTGCGCTCACGCGATCCCTCCTTCCGCGAGGGCGACCACGTGTTCGGCGGCTCCGGCTGGCAGCTCTACAGCGCGGTTTCGGGCGGAAACCTGATCAAGCTCGATCCGGCCGAGGCGCCGCTGTCGACGGTATTGGGCGTGCTCGGCATGCCGGGGCTCACCGCCTATGTCGGCTTGAGCAATATCGGCCAACCGAAATCGGGCGAGACCGTCGTCGTCTCCGCCGCCTCGGGGGCGGTCGGAGCGGCCGCCGGCCAGCTCGCCAAACGCGCCGGCGCGCGGGTTGTCGGCATTGCCGGCGGCGCTGACAAATGCCGCTATGTCGAGACCGAGCTCGGCTTCGACGCCTGCCTCGACCACCGTTCCGCCGATCTCGGCGCCGCACTCGACCAAGCCTGCCCAAACGGGATCGACGTCTATTTCGAGAATGTCGGTGGCGCCGTGCAGCAGGCGATCTTCCCGCGGCTCAACGATTTCGCGCGCATGATCATGTGCGGCATGGTCGCGGAATACAACGATTTCGAGCCGCGCCCCGGCCCCAACCTGATGGCTGTCGTGCGCAAGCGGATCAAAATCCAGGGCTTCATCGTCGGCGACCAGTGGCAGCGCTGGGGCGAATACCGGGCGTTGGCAGCGCCGCTGGTCAAGAGCGGCGAATTGCGCTACCGCGAGGACATCGTTGACGGGCTCGACAATGCCCCCGACGCCTTTATCGGACTGCTGCAGGGCCGCAATTTTGGCAAGTTGCTGGTCAGGCTCGGCGACGACCCAACCCGCCGCGGTTAACGAAACGGCGCCGGCGGCGACCCAAATAAACCGGAGGCGAGGGCAATGGCGGTGCAGGCGATCGGGCAGGCGGTGCGACGCGAGGAGGATCTGCGCCTGCTGCGCGGCAGAGGCCGCTATGTCGACGACGCCGGCCAGGCGAGCGATGCGCGCGGCTATGTCCTGCGCTCGCCGCATGCTCATGCCTTGATTCGCACCATCGATGTCGCAAAGGCGAAGTCCGCCGCCGGCGTGTTTGCGGTATTGACCGGCGTCGATTTGCGCCGTCGCGGGCTCGGCACCCTGATGCCGGGCGTCCGCCGCCGGCGCAGCGACGGCACCCCAGCGTTCGTCTGTCCGCAGCCGCTCCTCGCGCAGGAACGAGCGCGCTATGTCGGCGACCCGGTCGCATTCGTCGTCGCCGACACGCTGAACCAAGCCAGGGACGCCGCCGAGCTGATCGACATCGACTACGAGCCCTTGCCGGCGGTGGTCACGGCAGCGGCGGCGCGCGCCCCCGGTGCCCCCGCGGTATGGGACGACAACCCCGGCAACGAAGCCTTCTTTCACGAGATCGGCGACGAGACGGCGGTCGACGCGGCGTTCGCCCGCGCTGACCGGGTCGTTCGCGACGAAATCCATATCAACAAGGTCACGGCAAACTCGATGGAGCCGCGCGGTTGCATCGGCGAATACGATCCCGACCAGGGCCGCTACACGATCCGCTGCACGATCCAGTCGGTGCACGCGACCCGCACGGCACTGGCCGACCGCATCTTCAAACGGCCGCAGCACCAGTTTCGTGTGGTTTGCGACAATATGGGCGGCGGGTTTGGCATGAAGGGCGGCTGCTATCCCGAATATGCGCTGGCGTTGTGGGCGGCCGAGATCACCGGGCGGCGCGTGCGCTGGATTTCCGAGCGCGGCGAGGGGCTGGCAACCGACGAGCAGGGCCGCGGCAGCGTCGTCGAGGCTGAGCTGGCGCTCGACAAGGACGGGCGCTTTCTTGCGCTGCGGGCGCAATGGCGGGCCGCGATCGGCGCCTATTACTCGACCGACCGGCCGACGATCCCGCTGACGATCGGCCTCGGCTGCCTCGTCAACACCTACGGCATCCCGGCGGTGCATGCCCGCGTCGTGGCGATGCTGACCAACACGATGACGACCGCGCCCTATCGCGGCGGCAGCCGGCCCGAGCCGATCTATGTGACCGAAACCATCATCGACAAGGCGGCTCGCGAACTGGGGATCGAGCCCGCCGAATTGCGTCGCCGCAATACGATTCCGTTGAGTGCGATGCCATTCACGACGGCGCTGCAGCAGACTTACGACTCCGGAGACTTCGTTAAAAATCTCGATGACTGCCTAAAGCTTTCCGGTTATCGCGAGGCCCCGGTGCGGCGCGACAGCGCGAGAAAGCGCGGCAAGCTGTTGGGGATCGGGGTTGCGACCGCGGTCGCCGCCACCGGCGGGCGCGATTACGAGCATGCCGAGATCCGCTTCGACCCGTCAGGGGGCGTCGTGCTGATGACCGGCAGCATGGATCACGGCCAGGGCCACGGCACGACATTCAAGCAGGTCCTGTCCGAAAAGCTCGGCCTCGACGCCGATCTGATCCGCTACCGCTATGGCGACAGCGACCTGGTGACGATGGGCATCGGCACCTTCGGCTCGCGCTCGGCGCAGCTCGCCGGTTCGGCGATCGTCGTTGCCGCCGACCGGCTGATCGAGAAGGGGCGGCGGATTGCCGGCCACATGATGGAGGCGGCGACCGGCGACATCGCCTTCGAGAACGGCCGCTTCGCGATCGCCGGCACCGACCGCTCGGTCGGCCTGGACGAAGTCGCGCGGCGATCTTTCGATTCAGGATTTCTGCCGAACGACATCGAACCCGGCTTTGCCGAGCGGGCGAATTTCGGTCCGGCGGGGTCGGCGACCTTTCCCAGCGGCGCGCATATTTGCGAGGTCGAAATTGATGACGAGACCGGCGCCGTGGCATTGACCCGTTACACCGCGGTCGACGATGTCGGCCGGGTGCTGAACCCGCTTCTCTGCGACGGGCAGATCCATGGCGGAATCGTCCAGGGGGTCGGCCAGGCGCTGATCGAGGATTTGGTCTACGACCCCGAAAGCGGGCAGCTGTTGACCGGGTCGTTCCAGGATTACGCGATGCCGCGCGCCGCCGATCTCTGCCCATTCGAGCTGGCCAACAATCCGACCCTGACCGGCCGCAACCCGCTCGGCGTCAAAGGCGTCGGCGAGGCCGGCACCTTGGGGGCGATCCCGGCGGTGATCAACGCCGTCAACGACGCGCTCGCGCAAATCGGCGCCCCGGCGATAGCGCCGCCGGCGACGTCGGAAAAAGTCTGGCGCGCGATGCGGGCAGCGCGGCGCGGTCACGGTTTATCCGACGAGGGTGTCGGCAGATGGCGTTAATCTTGACATCGTGCCCGCCTTCGCTCCAGTTCCGCGACCCGCCGGCGGCTTGGAGGCGCGATCGTCGCCGGCCTGCCGACGCAACAGGCACAAGACTTGCGTATCGGATGGGGAGGAGGAGCGGCGATGGGTGACAATGCCAAAACGATAGGCAATACCGAGGTGACGCGCCGCCGGGTGTTCGGCTGGGGTGCCGCGGGCGGGGTGGCGACGATGCTGATACCCTCGCCGTGGCGGGCCGCCTTTGGTGAAGCCAAGCCCTACAAGATCGGCAGCCTGCAGCCGCTGACCGGCGTCGCCGCATCCGGCGGCAAGACCGCGCTCGTCGGCGTTCAGATGGCGGTCGACCGCATCAACAAGGTGGGCGGCATCAATGGCCGGCCGGTCGACCTGATCGTCGCCGACGACCAGTCCAAACCGGATATCGGCCGCCGCGCAGTCGAGAAAATGGTCACCGAGGATGACATCGACGCCCATGTCGGCGGCTTTTTGTCAAACATCTGCCTTGCCTGCATGCCGGTGTGGGAGAATCATCAACTGGTCAATATGATTGGCGTTTGCCTCGACACGACGCTGACGACCACCAAATGCAATCGCTATACTTTCCGTACCTTTGATTACGCTCCGGCGCAAGCGGTCGCCTTTGCGCCTTATCTGGTCGAAAAGCTCGGCAAGAAGTGGCATATCATTTACGCGGATTATGCTTGGGGCCAGTCGACCCGCGACGCCTATGCCCAGGAAATCAAGAAGCAGGGCGGCGAGGTCGTCGGCGGCACCGGCATCCCGCTCGGCACCGCCGACACGACCCCGTTCCTGGCCAAGATCAACGGCGATTTCGACGGCCTGTTCGCGATCTCCTTTGGGGGCCAGGCGATCACCCTCGCCAACCAGGCCTACGATCTTGGCTTGACCAAAAAGTACAAATGGGCCGGAGACGGCGCCGTCGCCGAGTTCGACCAATCTGCCGGCGCTCGGCGACAAGATCGAAGGCTTTGTCGGCATCAACCGTTACCTGCCGGTTTTCGATCCGCCTTTAAATACCGAGGCCAACCGCAAATTTTTTAACGACGCGGTCGCTCGTCTCAAAAAGATCGACCCGTCGGGGCCGCTCCCCGACCGCTATGTGCAGTCGAATTACGAGGCGATGAACGCGTCGAAAGTGGGCATCGAGAAATCGGGTTTTCACGGCCGCGACGATACGCCCAAGCTGATCTCGGCGCTCGAAGGTCTTGAAATGAAGGAGGGCGACGACTTTCCGCAGGGCGACAAGACCTTGCGCAAGGAAGACCACCAGGCGTTTCTGCGCGAACTCCTGTTTGTGATCAAAGACGGCAAACCGCAAATCCTGGAAACCGTGCCCAAGGATAAGACTCTGGTGCCGCCGGCCTGCACGTTCGCCTAGCCGATTCTTTCTCGTCGACACCAGGAATGCTGTCATTGCGAGCTGAGCGAAGCAATCCCGGCGGACCGAGCATGATTGCGTCGGGATTGCTTCGTCGCTCCGCTCCTCGTAATGACCCGACAGCGAGCCGTTGCGCTTGCGCCAACCCGCCGGCGGACCCACGGATGCCCGCCCGGTGAGCGCCGAAGCTTTTGGCACAGCACGGCTCGCCGCGACGGACGATCGAGGGTTGACCCCGCCGCCGATCCTGCGGACCGAAGGATTGACGGTACGTTTTGGCGGGCTGACGGCGCTCGACAATGTCGATTTTGCCGTGGCGCCAAACGAGCTGCGCGCGGTGATCGGCCCGAACGGCGCCGGCAAGAGCACCTTCTTCAACTGCCTGACCGGGATGCTGCGTCCGTCGGCCGGCCACATACGATTCGATGGAGAGGACATCACCGGCCTTCCACCCGACCGCGTGTCGCAAAAGGGGATCGCGCGCTCCTATCAGATCACCAACATCCTGCCCAACGCCACGACCCTCGAAAACACCCGCATCGCGGCCCAGTCGCGCCGCCACGGCTGGAGCATGCTGACGCATTTCCGCCGCTATCGCGACGTCATCGAAAAGGCCGAGGCGGCGCTCGACGCGGTGGGCCTGCTGACCAAGGCCGGCGAGTTCGCCGCCAGTCTCTCGCATGGCGAGCAGCGCAACCTCGAAATCGCGATCGCGCTCGCCACCGAGCCCAGGCTGCTCTGTCTCGACGAGCCGACCGCGGGCATGAGCGCGGCCGAGACCCGGGAGACGATCGATCTGGTGCGCCGCGTCGCGCGTGACCTGACGATCCTGATCGTCGAGCATGACATGCAGGTCGTCATGGAATTGGCAAACCGGATCACGGTGCTGCATTACGGCCGCGTCCTCGCCGAGGGAACGCCGGCCGAGATCCAGCAGAACCCGCGAGTGCTCGAAGTCTATCTGAAAACATGAACGCGGCCAGCAGCGCGGCGGCAAATACCGTCCTCCTTGAAGTCAAAGAGATCCACAGCTTTTACGGCAAGAGCCATATTCTCCACGGCGTGTCGCTGACGGTGGGCCGCGGCGAGGTCGTGGCGTTGCTGGGGCGCAACGGGGTCGGCAAAAGCACAACCCTCAAGGCGATCATGGGCTTGGTACAGCCGAGCCAGGGCCGCATCATCTTCGAGGGTCAGCCGATCACCGGGCTTGCGCCGCACCGGCTGGCGCATCTCGGCATCGGCTATGTACCCGAGGAACGCCGAATATTTCGCTTTTTAACGGTGACCGAAAACCTGCGCACCGGTCTCGATCGTCACGACGTCGGCAAAAACCGCAAGAGGGAATTGCTCGACAAGGTCTACGAATTCTTCCCGGTATTGGCCGAAAGGCGACGCCAGGCCGGCGGGACACTGTCGGGCGGCGAGCAGCAGATGCTGGCGATCGCCCGCGCGATGATGCTGGAGCCCAAGATCATCCTGCTGGACGAGCCGACCGAAGGGCTGATGCCGCGAATGGTCTCGCAGATCCGCGAGATCATCGCGGTGCTGCAGCGGGAAAACGTCGCGGTCCTGCTGGTCGAGCAAAACGTGCCCTTGACCTTGGAGGCCTCCCGCCACGTCTACATTCTCGAAAAGGGCATGGTGCGCCACCACGCCTCCGCCGCCGAATTGCGGGCCGACGATAGCGTGATCCGTCAATATATGGGCGTGTGATGTGACCGGAAATGAAGCCGCTACCTGACCGTCGCCCCCGCGAAAGCGGGGGTCCAGGGACAACCGCGCATCGCTTGCCCCCTGTTCAGGCCAGGGGCAGGCCCTGGATTCCCGCGTTTGCGCGCGTTTGCGGGAATGACGACCAAGGATTTGATTTCGCGGAATTCTTTTCGGACTAGCCATTAGGCAACGGTTGCTTCGAAAAAAAGGGAATAAAATGGGGATCCCGCTCGAACAGGTGCTGATCCAGACGGTCAACGGGATCGTCACCGGCATGATCCTGGCGCTGGTGGCGTCCGGCCTGACCCTGATTTTTGGAATCATGGATGTCGTCAATTTCGCACACGGCGAATTGTTCATGCTCGGCGCCTATGTCGGAGTGCTGACCTTGGCGGCGACCGGCAGCTTCTGGCTGGCATTGTTGACCGCCGCGATGACGATCGCGCTGCTCGGCGCGCTGATCTATGTGACGACTTTGCGCCCATTGCTGGGCCGCGATCCGCTGACAACGATCCTCGCCACTTTTGGCATCTCGCTGGTGCTGCAGAATTACGCGCTATGGCAGTTCGGACCTGTCGCCCGCAAGATCACCGAGCCGATCACCGGCCATTTCACGCTCTTTTACCTCGACTATCCTTGGTACCGCGTGGTGATCGCCTTGATTTCGGCGGCCATCATCGGTGCGCTGTGGCTGTTTCTGAGATTTGGCACCTGGGGCATCTGGATCCGCGCGACGATGCAGGACCGGGTCATGGCCCAGGCGATGGGCATTCCGGTGCCGCGGGTACTGACGACCGTGTTTGCGATCGGCGCCGGCATGGCGGGGGCGAGCGGGGTCTTGTTCGGCCCCTTGACCGCGATCGACCATGCGATGGGACTCGACTGGATCCTGAAGGTGTTCATCGTCGTCGTCGTCGGCGGCATGGGTAATCTCGCCGGCTCGATCGTCGCCGCGATCTTTATCAGCCTGCTCGAAGCCTACGCTTCGCTGTGGGTCAGCCCGGCGCAGGCGGTGATCGTCTCGTTTGTCGTATTGATTCTGACCCTGCTGTTCCGTCCAACCGGGTTGTTCGCGACGGCGACGCGATGAGTCGGCGGCCGATATTGGTCTTCTGGATCGGGTTCCTGGTCGTGCTGGCGCCGCTGATTGCGGCGCCATTGGTGCTGCCGGAGTACTGGGCCCGACTGCTGACCGAAATCCTGATCTGGGGCCTCTTGGCAATGTCGTCCGACCTCCTGATCGGCTACACCGGCCTGGTGTCGTTCGGCCATTCGGCTTTTTTCGGGCTTGGCATGTACGGCGCCGCCGCCGCACTGTTGACGGTGTCGCCGCCCAACCTTTGGCTGGCGCTGGTCTACGGCCTGTTTGGCGCCGCAGCGGCGGCCGGTTTCGTTGCTTATTTTTCAACAAGGCTGCGCGACATCTATTTCGCGATCACCACTTTGATCTTTTCACAGATCTTCTACGTGATCATCTTCACCTGGACGGCGGTAACCGGCGGCGAGAACGGGTTGACCTTCGACCGCCCGCCCCTGGCGATCCCCGGCCTGTTCCACCTGCGCTTTACCTCAACCACTCTGCATTGGTTCGTACTGGCAGTGGTGGCCGGGTCCTATCTGCTCCTGCGGCGGATTACCCAATCGCCCTTTGGCACGGTATTGCAGTCGATCCGCGAGAACGAGGCCCGCACCCGTGCGATCGGCTATCCGATCGAGCGCTACAAGATCGTCGCCGTCATGCTGTCCGGGCTTTTTGCCGGCCTCGCCGGCGTCCTTTATGCCCTGCAAAACGAGTTCGCCGCTCCCGATTTCGTGTTCTTTCTCGTCTCGGGCGAGACCGTGATCTACAACGTCGTCGGCGGCATCGGCACCCTGGTCGGGCCGATCGTCGGCGCCGCCTTTTTCCTGCTGCTGCGCGAAGTGTTGTCGCGCTTTTTTACCGAGTTCTACCTGATCCCGGTCGGCGTGATCTTTGTCGCGATGGTGATCTTCATGCCGCAAGGGCTCTTGGGCTTCATGCGCCGCTGGCTCAACCAGTAAGCTCGCCGCTTTCGGCCCCCTTTTCTCACCGGAGAGGATTGACAGCAGGCGATCGGCTGCCTATATTCATGTTTTGTTCGGAACGCGGAGCGACATGTTCAAGCTCGCGGAGCGACGCGCGGCGGATCGCGTCTATTGCGGAACGGAAGGGCTCTATCTAGGCGCCGTGCCGCTGATCGAGCGCGTCGGGCACGGCTATCGCTGTCCGTCCCGCGACCGAGATCGAAGCATTGCTCGCCGCCGCCTACGAGACCCCGCCCGAGACCGAGCGGTTTTTCGCCGGCCTGCATCGCGTGGTCGAGCATCTGCGCGCCCAAAATCTGCCGCTGGCGATGATCGCGGCGGTCCAGCTGAATTGGCCGGACATCGCCGACGACCGGATCGAGCGGCTGGCGCGAACCGCCGCGCTCTTCAAGGCTAATTTCAATCCGGCCGAGCCGCGCAACCGCCAAGGCCGCTGGACCGATAATGATGACGACAGCGGCGGCGAGAGCAGCGGCGGCGGCGAGGGCAGCAGTGGCCCGATCATCCCGACCAGCGCCGGCGGCAGCGGCCCGTCGACCTCGCCCGCGTGGAAAAATTACCCGAACGCCGATTTCGCAGTCGCCTCGCGACCGCCGAGACGGATAACAGCCAGAATTTCGGCTACGGCGAAGTCAACAACGCCAACGACCGTCTGCGGGTAGCACTCGGCCGCTATCAGTTGACCCCCGGCGCTCTGCGGGCGGCCGGCATGATGGACCGCGCCGGCAACTGGACCGGAAAATACGGCATCCATTCGCGTGCCGAATTCCTTGCTAATCCGGATGCACAGGAACAGGCGCTGACCGATTATCTCAATGATAATGAACGCCAACTGCGGGCGAACGGCGCGTTCACGCACATCGGCGAGACCATCGACGGCGTGAAGGCGCGCTTCCCAGTCACCCGCGCCGGCATCATGGCCGCCGCCCATCGCGAGGGCGCCCCCGCAACCGCCCGTTATCTGAACAAGATTAAAGCACACGGGTTTACGAGCAAGGGCCTGGCTCTGGATCGCTCCGAGCTCGCCATCGAAACCCGCCTGCGCGCCTTTTCGGGGGCCGACTATGAGTAATTCGACCGTGTCGGCCATCAAACGGCTGCCGATCTATGCCGGATACATGGCGCTTTCCGTATCTACTGCGGCGGCTCAAATGCCGAGCTTTTCAAATAAGTTGACACCCCAGCAGGTAGGCTGCTTAAGGGAATTATTACATACGAGCGATTGGAAGTATCTGCCGAACGCTTATTCGGAAATGATGAAAATCGCTCAGGTGAAAACCACAGTATTAAATAACAGCGGTCGTCCGGATTACGTCTACCTCTTCGAAGGTGACGGGTGGTGCGGTACCGCCGGGTGCCCATTGCTGATCGGGGAAATGCAGCGCCATGGAATGTGCCGGTTGCTTTACGACGATATGGGTGACGGATCTTTCACCGTGCTGCGCAGCCGTGATCATGGCTATCGTCGCATCTGGGCGCCGTGCGAGGCGCGGTTTGACGGCCATCATTACCAGCAACTCCGCGAGGACTGCCCCAATCTCGACGTGCACCATTAGGGCGGTGCTCCGGCCTAGGCGGCCGGTATGATGGACTGCGCCGGCAATTGGACCGGAAAATACGGCATCAATTCGCGTGCCGCATTCCTCGTTAATCCGGACGCCCAGGAAAAGGCGCTGACCGATTATCTCAACGATAATGAGCGCCAACTGCGGGCGAACGGCGCGTGCAGCCATATCGGCGAGACCATCGACGGCCTGAAGGCACGCCCGCAAGAGCCCACCGCGCGCAATGACACCGACCCCCAGAGAAGCCGACTTTATCCCTTGCCGCGCACGTTCTGTGCGGTTTGATTGAACAGGATGCGCCGTTCCTCGTCGGAGGGCGGGGCCGAGCGGCGCAATTCCTTGCCCAAATCGACGCCGCGCTGCACCGCCGGCCGGTCCCGGAGCGCGGCGCGCCAGCGCGCGACGTTTGGAAATTCGTCGAGCGGCTGGCCCAGGGGCTTGGCGATCAATACCCAAGGCCATGACGCCATGTCGGCGATCGAATAGTCATCGAGGATGAAGTCGCGCCCGTCGAGCCGGCGTTCGAGCACACCGAGGCATCGATTGTATTCGTCGGCATAGCGCTGGTGCGAATAGGGGTGTTCGCCCTGCGCGTAATTGACGAAATGGCTCAACTGTCCGGCCATCGGTCCGAGATTGCCGACTTGCCAGAACAGCCATTCGAGACATTCCTTATGCCCGCGCCGGGTCTGCGGCATAAACCGCCCGGTCTTCTCGGCGAGGTGGATCAGGATCGCGCCCGATTCGAATACCGCCATCGGCCCGTCGGGATCGTCATGCGTCGACGATCGCCGGCATCCGGTTGTTCGGGCTGATTGCCAGAAACTCGGGTTTGAACTGGTCGCCGCGGCCAATATTGATCGGGACCACGCGATAGGGCAGCGCGCACTCCTCCAACATGATCGCGACTTTCCAGCCGTTCGGCGTCGGCCAATAATAAAAATCGATCATCGGCCCGCACCCTTGGCGGGTCCCACCGCACCTTCCGATTCCAGCGCTTCGATTTCGGCGGCCGAATAGCCGAGATCGGCCAAAACCTGCTGCGTATGCTGGCCGAGCGCCGGCGCACCGCGGCGAATTTCGGTTGGGGTGCGCGAGAACCGCGCCGCGGCCCGCGCTTGCCGCAGATGCCCAGCCTTGTCATGCTCGGTTTCGACAACGAGGCCCAACGCCTCGACTTGCGGATGCCGGATGACCTGATTGCGCGTCAAGACCGGGCCGCAGGGCACCTGGGCTGCGGTCAGCCGTTCGAGCCATTCGGCGGTGGAGCGGGTGCGCAACGCCTCCTGGGTCAGTTGCAGGCGGGCATCTATGTTTTGCTGGCGCAGCGCCGAGGTCTTGAACCGCTCGTCGTCGAGCCATTCCGGCCGCTCGACCGCGTGCGCCAGGCCGGCCCATTGGCGATCGGTCAGGGCTGCTGCGGTGACATAGCCGTCGGCCGTCTCGTAGATCAGGTCGATGGCGCTCGCCGCTTCCTGCACGACCGGCGCGTCTTCGACAAAGGTTTGGCAGCCCATGTCCGAAGCCCACATGAAGGCAAGCACGGCTTCCAACATCGACAGCCGGACATGCTGTCCTGCACCGGTGCGCTCGCGTGCCAGGAGCGCTGCGGTGATCGCCTGAGACGCGGTGATCGCGGTCAATTTGTCGGGCAGGATCGTACGCAACAGCCGCGGCCGAGCCTCGTCGGAGCCCGCCTGCACCGTCGCGAGCCCCGAAAACGCCTGGATCACCGGGTCGTAGGCCGGCTTTTCGGCGTAAGGGCCCACTTCGCCAAACCCGCTGATCGAGACATAGACGATCTTCGGCGCCAGCGCGCGAATGGCGGCTTCCCCGACCCCGAGCCGCTCGGCGACGCCGGGTCGGAAATTCTGCACGAATACATCGGCGCCGGCTGCAAGCCGCATCAACGCCTGCAATGCCGCCGGCTTTTTCAGATCGAGGACGATAGAGCGCTTATTGCGGTTGTTGTTCAGGAACGATGCGGTAAATCCAGCCCGCCGGTTGCCCCCCGCACGAGTGGCGTCGCCGCCGTCGGGCGCCTCGACCTTGATCACCTCGGCGCCCTGGTCGGCGAGGATCATGGTCGCCAGCGGCCCCGACACGTTCGAAGTCAGATCGACAATTCGATACCCAAAAAGCGGCCCCGGCATCGTGCACCCTTTCGCATCAGCACCAACTGCTGGCGGACGAGACTATGCACGACCGGCAAGGTCAAGCGCCGCGGCGCAGCTCGATAGCGGGAGCTCGGAAACCGGTGTCCGGCTCGCTTTCCAATCACATTGAACCGTCATTCCCGCGAAAGCGGGAACCCAGAGCCTGCCCCCGGCATGAACGGGGGGCGAGCGACGCGTGGCCGTCCTGGACCCCCGCTTCGCGAGGGTGACGAGGGGATGGGGCGCCTAGAACGCGGGGATGACCGGGGCCGGGACGATGTGCTCTTCGACACGGCGCACGCCCGGAATGTTTTCGGCGGCGATGCGCAACGCCTGTTTCTCGGCTTCCGGCTGGTCGTCGGACATCCAGACGTGCACGACCTTGTCGCGGACCATGATGTCGGCAGCCCAGATATTGGCCCAGCGCTGGCCGCGAAGCTCGGTCAGCAGCTTTTCACGGATCGTGCGGTCGTCGGCGTCGGCGACGATCGCGGGCGCGCTGCTCGTCGTCGCCAGGGCGCGCACGAGGTTCGCGCGGCTGATGATGCCGACGAGCTTGCCGTCGCGGACGACCGGAACCCGTTTGATCAGCTTGGTCTCGAGCAGCATCGCGACATCGGCGAGATCGGTCGTGTCCGCGACGGAAATAACGTCGCGGCTCATGATGTCTCGGACCCGTTGACCATGCGCCTTGACATAGTCGCGAGCGGCCTCCGCTTCGGCCGCGAGCGAGTTCGAGCCACCATGACCGTCGCTTTTGCAGGCGCCGCTCGGTCCCGGTTTCGGCGCGGTGCAGCAGATCGCCCTCGCTGACGATGCCGACCAGGCGGTCGCCGTTCTCGCAGACCGGCACTCCGCTGATGCCCTTCTCGGACAGCAGCTTTGCCAAATCCCGCACCGACATCTCGGGATCGACGGTGATTACCGGGGTCGTCATTACGTCCATGGCGCGCATCGGTAGCCTCCAGCCTCATTTTTTTGAGCAAACGTTGCAAAACATCATCGCGCGTTGACATGAATCAATCAACCGACGAGTTATCGGTCGGTTTGGGCGACGCGCCACCCTGCGCTCGGCTAGGCTGGGGAGAATTCGAGGAACCGCCGGGTCATCTCGAAACCGGCCGGCAGGTCGTACCGCAACACGCGCGAGGAGAGTGTCATGCCGCGAAACATCGCCGTCGGGCTCGGGCTGATGGAGTTTCCTTTCGACAGCGTCGCCGGATTTTGGCGCTGGGTCGATTTGTGCGAAGCGGGCGGCGTCAACTCCTTGTGGCAGACCGACCGCATGGTCAGCCGCGAGCCGATCCTCGAATGCATGAGCGTGATGGCGGCGCTGGCCGGCCGCACCCGGCGCCTCAAATTCGGCGTCAACGTGCTGTCCCTGGCGTTCCGCGACCCGGTGTTGCTGGCCAAGCAGTGTGCCACGATCGACGTGTTGTCCGAGGGGCGGCTGCTCCCCGCCTTCGGCATCGGCAGCCCGCTCGCCCCCGAATGGCGCACCTTGAACCTCGACACCAAAACCCGCGGGCGCAAGACCGACGAGGGGCTCGAAATCATCCGCCGTTTGTGGGCCGAGGACACGGTCGATTTCGAAGGCGTGCATTACCGGCTGTCGGGCGCCTCGATCAGCCCAAAGCCGGTGCAGCCGGACCTCCCGATGTGGATCGGCGGCTCGACCCCGGCGGCGATCCGGCGCACCGCACGCTTTGGCACCGGCTGGCAGGCCGGCGGCGAGACGCCTGAGGATATCGGCGCCGTCGTCGACGCGATCCGCAAGGCGGCACTCGCCGAAGGCCGGCCAATCGACGACGACCATTACGGCGCCGGCATCGCGTTCCGCTTTGGCCGGCCTGATGATCCGGCTCTCGAACGGCTGTTCGACGCCTATCGCCGGCGCACTGGCCGCGATCCGCAGCGGCATTTCGCTATCGGCGACGCCGAGGCGATCGTCGCGCGCATCGCCGCCTTTGTCGAAGGTGGGATTTCGAAATTCATCCTGCGCCCGGCAGCGCGCGGCGACGCCGAAATGCTGGCGCAAACCCGCCGTCTGGTGGAAGAGCTGTTGCCGCTGGTTGGCGCCCGCTGGCCGAAACTGCGCCATCTCCCCGCCGCGGTCGCCGCCGCATAACCGGCAATGTCATCCGCGCCGTTGCACGGCATCCGGGCCTGCGTGTTCGACGCCTACGGCACCCTGTTTGACGTCGCTTCGGCGGCGCAGCGCAGTGTCGACGCGCTCGGCGAAACCGCGCCGCGGCTGGCGGCGCTGTGGCGCGACAAGCAGCTGCAGTACAGCTGGCTGCGCGCGGTGCAAGGCCGCCACGCGGATTTCTGGCAGGTCACGGGTGACGCGCTCGATTTCGCGCTCGATGCGCTGGGCCTCGCCGGCACCGGCCTGCGCGGACGGCTGATGCAACTTTATCTGACCCTCGACGCCTATCCGGAAGTGCCGGCCGCCTTGCACCAGCTTCGCGGCACCGGGTTGGCGATGGCGATCCTGTCGAACGGCTCGCCGGCAATGCTCGCCGCCGCGGTCGAGCATGGCGGGCTCGCCGACCGGTTCGACCATGTGCTGTCGGTCGAAGAAATCGGCGTCTACAAGCCGCATCCAAAGGTCTACCAGCTCGCCTGCGACCGGCTCGAGCTCGCCGCCGATAACATTGCCTTTGTGTCGTCGAACGGCTGGGACGCCTGGGCCGCATCCGCCTTCGGCATGGAAGCTGTCTGGTGCAACCGCCAGACGCTGACCCGCGAGCGCCTGCCCGGCGCCCCCGACCACGAAATCCGCTCGCTCGCCGAATTGCCGGCGCTGCTCGGCGCTTAACCGGAGCCGGATCGAAGTCGTTCGATCAGCGCTTGTGCCGCGGCCGGGGCGCGCACTTTGGCGCCATCGATGAAATAGACGAAGCAATCGCGGCCGGCGCTGGCCCAGGCGCGGGCGCGGCCGGCCCAGGCGTCGAGCGCCTCGGGCGCATAGCCATTCGGCTCTTCCAGGACCGAGCGCCGCAAGCGGGCATAGACAAAGCCGGCGGTGACATGATCGAGCGCCGGGTATTTCTCGTCGTCGACGAGGGCGACGGCAACCCGATGTTGCCGCAAGAGATCGGGAAACGCCGGCATGTCGAAGCTCGCATGCCGAACCTCGACGACATGGCGCAGCGCGCGCCCGTCGATCTCGTGCGGCAATAGGGCGAGAAACGCGGCGAAGCCGGCCTCGTCAAAACGCAGGAACGGCGCGAACTGCCACAGAATCGGGCCGAGCTTGGCGCGCAATTCGAGCACGCCGCTCGCCAGAAACCGGTCGATCGACGGGCCCGCGGTCGCCAGGTCGCGGCGGTGGGTGGCAAAACGCGGTCCCTTTAGCGAAAACACAAAATCGTCCGGGGTATCATCATGCCAACGGCGAAAGCTCTCGGGCTTTTGGGTGCCGTAAAAGGTGCCGTTGACCTCGATTGCGGTAACCTGGCGGCTGGCATGGGACAGCTCGCGCGCCTGCGGCAGCCCCGGCGGGTAGAGCACGCCGCGCCACGGCGGGAACACCCAGCCGCCGATGCCGACGCGAATGGTCGCGCTGCCGGTCATCGGCGGATCAGAAGCGAGGTCGGGGCCCGCCGCCATTCCCAGCCGGCGGTTGCGAGTGCCGGCACATCCTCCTCCTCGACCGGATAGCCGAGACAGAGATAGCCGATCAGCTTCCAGGGCTCGGGGAGATCGAGAATTTCGCGGACCGTCCGCGGGTCGAGAATGGATACCCAACCCATGCCGATGCCCTCCGCCCTCGCCGCGAGCCACAACGTGTGCACCGCGGCGACCGCCGAGTACTCGACCATCTCGGGCATCGTCCGCCGGCCGAGGCCATGCCCCTGATCGGTGGCGCAGTCCGCGAAGACCGCGAGGTGGCAAGGCGCCTCGTCAAGCCCGGCGAGTTTCAGCCGGGCGTATTGCGCGGCGCGCTCAGGTGCCTGCGCGGCGAGAGCAGCGGCGTTGGCGGCGGCAAAATCCGTCCTGACGGCGGCGCGTCGCACCGGGTCGTCGACCAGCACAAAGCGCCAGGGCTGGCTCAGCCCAACCGACGGAGCGAGGCAGGCAAACTCGATCAGCCGCTCGACGGCGCCCGGCGGCAGCGGATCGGTGCGAAACCGCCGCACGTCGCGCCGCCAAACCAGGAGCGCCCGGAGCCGTTCGCGAAAAGCCTCGTCGAATGCGGGCGCTGCGGGCATTGCTCCCTTGGTCGAGCCGCTAGCCGAATAGATGGGAACCTCGCCCCGCACATCGAAGTAGCGCCGTGCCTCCACGACCGAAACATTCAGTGTGCGGTTGATTTCTCGTCCTCGGCGCTTTAGATGCAAGCGCCCGCGGCTGCTTCGTCCCCATCGTCTAGAGGCCTAGGACATCGCCCTTTCACGGCGGTAACAGGGGTTCGAATCCCCTTGGGGACGCCAATCAAGCCAGCCTATTCCGCCGCTAGTCTAGCTCGGTTGGGAAGCCGAGAGCGCGGGGGTGGCGGACCAAGGACGGGTTTGGCCTTCGTCGTCTAATGCATGTCGCTGCTGGCGCCGAGGCCGTCTTGCTGATGGAGCGCGTCCGGCGGCTGACCCGGGGTGGCGCCCGTCGGAGCGCAGCCGGCGAGCGCCAGCGCAACCAGAAGTGCTACGACCCCGCTGCGCCAATTCATTGCTTCGTTTCCGCCTCCGATTTGACGGAAGCCGGCGCGCGACATCGCCGACAACCTCGCGCCGTCCGTCGTCGCCGAGGCGACCGGGCGGGGCACGCCGACGATCGTGGGCCCGTCCTTGGACGCCGCGCTCCTGAACCACCCCAAGGTGCCGGCGTCGCTCAGGAAGATGCCGACCGGGGGCGTGACAATCGCCCCGCCGGACGACGAGCACGAGCGATCGCGCCTCGCCCCCTGCGCGCTGCCGCTCAACGCCGTTTGCCCGCACCTGGGTCGAGATTGACGCCCCTCATCGTACAGCCGACGGGACTACCGGAATGGAAGCAGGATCTGGCCCGGTTACGTGGCCACCTGGCCCGGTCACGGGGCCACCTGGCCCGGTCACGGGGCCGTCCGAGCGGACGGCACTGAATGTAGCCCGGCCTCCTCGCGGCTCGGGGCCGCAAAGGCGGGCCGTTCAAGATTTATCTGCGCCGCTACGCAACCCGCAGCCATTCGGAGGGGATCGCCTGCGCCCGCTGATCGGCCACCAGATTTCTGCGACGGACCTGTTCCTCGGGGGTGATCGAAGCCGGGTCTTCGCGGAATTCCGGGCCCATTGCCATTGCTTTCTTGACCGCTGGGCGTCCGCCGATCTCCTCCAGCCAGCCTTTGACGTTGGGGAACTCGTCGATCTCGATCTTGCGGGTCGCCCAGCTCGACGCCCATGGATAGCAGATCATGTCGGCAATCGTGTATTGGCCGGCGGCGAGATAACGCTTGTTGAACAAACCCAGATTCATGACCCCGTAGATGCGATGCGTTTCATTGTCGAAGCGGCGGATGGCGTAGGCCAAATCGCCGTTGTTGCCGGCCTCGAGCGCCCGCCGGAAATGACCTTGCTCGCCCAGCTTGGGCCCCTGGTTGCCCAGCTGCCAGCTGACCCACTGGGCGACGTCGTACCTGCCGCGCGGGTCCGACGGCATAAACCGACCCGTCTTCTCCGCCAAATACGTCATGATCGCCCCGGATTCGAAGATCGAAATCGGGGCGCCGCCGCCCATCGGCTCGCCGTCGACAATCGCCGGCATTCGGCCGTTGGGCGAAATCTTCAGAAAGTCCGGCGTCAGCTGGTCGCCGCGCCCGATGTTTATCGGCTTGATCGTATAGGGCAGCCCCAACTCCTCAAGCAGGATGACGATCTTCTTGCCGTTTCCGGTCGGCCAGAAATAGAGGTCGATCATTTGCGTTTTCTCCTGTTCGACATCGCCCGCCATGACGCGGGGGGCGGTTCGCTACATCCTTTTGGCAAAACCAATTATCCGATAGCCGGCGCTGCCCGTCCAGGCCGGCAACGACAGCGGCGCCCTGTTGCCTCTGGTGCTGTCGCCGGAAACTGCCGCCGCGTTTCGGCCTCGGCAGCCTCACGCCGCCTGTCGGGCGGCACAGACCCAGGTGACTCGACCCTGGGGTCATTGCCGCTCGGCAAAGCCCTCGCGACGCCACCGCTGCATGCCGCCGCGCAGGACGGCTACGTCGCCATGCCCGGCTGTCGCGATTGCCGAGGCCGCCTCTGAGGACCGCTTGTCGGTCAGGCAGACGCAGACGGCCGACCGTCGATCCGCCGTCAGTTCTGTTAGCCGCGCCGGCAGTTCGGGGAGCGGCAGGTTGACGGCGCCGTCGATGTGCCCGAGCTCGCCGGAGAATTCCTCCGGGCCGCGCACATCCAACACCAGCAGCGGGTCGCCGGCATCGAGCCGGCGCCTGAGGTCGGCGGGCTCGACCCACGCCGGTCCGCGCTTGCGCGTCCGGCCCGGCAGTCGAGAAAACAAGCCTTGCATCGCCCACCCCTGCGAAACCGAATGCCGCATTATATGGCCCGGGAGGACGTGATCGTGCCGCGAAATTGCCGCTGGGCGTCGCCGCTGCTCCCTTTTGACAACGAGCGCCACGCCGCATGCCCGACGAGCGCGTCGTGGGAGCCGCGTGCGGCCGTTGTCTACGGAGGCGGTGGACGCCAAATTCATCGGCATCGGGCTTACTTCTTCGGCCTCGTGCGGAAAGCGGCGGGGGCCGGACCATATCGACGCTCGCAACCGTTGACGAGGTGCGCATCTTTGTCGCGCTGATGATTTCGGGACGGTCGACCGGATGAAGCTTCTGTCCAGACTCCCCGCCAATGGCGACGGGCTGCCGCAGCCGGCGGATACACGGCGGCTGACGCTTGGCGTCGAGGCGTGGGACGAGGTGCTCGGCGCCGCCGCCGACGATCCGGCGGCGCAGACCGCGCGCGATTGGAGCACGGCGCCGCCCGGCCGGCGGCTGCTCGCGTCGATTTTTGGCAACAGCCCGTTTCTGAGCGGGCTGGCGGTCAAGGAATGGCGGTTTATGAACCGGCTGGTCGGCGACGGCCCCGACCCGCTCTTCGCGCAAATCGCCGCCAGGATCGAGGACACCGCCGACCTTGGCGAAGACACCGCCGCGCTGATGCGGCGATTGCGCAGTGCCAAGCGCCGGACCGCACTGCTCGCCGCCGTAGCCGAGCTCGCTGGCGCCTGGTCGCTCGAACAGCAGACCGCGGCGCTGAGCCGCTTTGCCGAGGCGGCGCTCGGGGCGGCAGCGCGGCACCTGCTTCGCCAGGCGGCGTCGAAACATCTGGTGGCACTCGCCGATCCGAACGAGCCGCAGCACGACACCGGCCTGATCGTGCTTGGCATGGGAAAGCTGGGCGCCGGCGAGTTGAACTATTCGAGCGACATCGACCTGATCCTGTTTTTCGATCCGGCGAAGTCGCAGGTGACGGGGCGCGACGGCGCGCAGCCGTTTTTCGGCCGGCTCGCGCGCGATCTTGTCCGGATTCTCGAAGAACGCACCGGCGACGGCTATGTCTTCCGCACCGATTTGCGGCTGCGCCCCGACCCGGGCTCGACCCCGCCGGCGATGTCGATCGGGGCCGCGATGGCCTATTACGAGAGTGTTGGCCAGAATTGGGAACGCGCGGCCTTGATCAAGGCGCGCCCGGTCGCCGGCGACCGGACGGCAGGCGAGCGGTTTTTGCGCGAGTTGCGGCCCTATATCTGGCGCAAGCATCTCGATTTCGCGGCGATCCAGGACATTCATTCGATCAAGCGCCAGATCAACGCGTATCGCGGCGGCGGCCGCATCGCGGTCGAAGGCCACGACATCAAGATCGGCCGCGGCGGCATCCGCGAGATCGAGTTCTTTGCCCAGACGCAGCAGCTGATCTGGGGCGGGCGCGTCCCTGAGCTGCGGGTGCGCTCGACTTGTGAGGCATTACAGCGTCTCGCCGAGGCCGGCCGTATCGACCGGGCGGCAGCGACGGCGCTGACCGCCGACTACCGATTCCTGCGCCGGCTCGAACATCGTCTGCAGATCGGTCGACGACGCACAGACGCACCGCTTGCCCGACGACCGCGAGGGCATCGCGCATATCGCGGTTTTCCTCGGCTATCGCGGGCCGGACGCGTTCGCCGCCGATCTGACCGCGCATCTGAGCTCGGTCGAGCGGTATTACGCCGAGTTGTTCGAGCAGGCGCCGAGCCTCGCCGGCCCCGGCAATCTCGTCTTTACCGGCGCCGAGGACGACCCCGAGACTCTGGGCACGTTGTCGCGGCTCGGCTATGCCGACCCGTCTGCGGTCGCGGCAGTTGTGCGCAGCTGGCATCACGGTCGCCTGCGTGCCACCCGCAGCCAGCGGGTGCGTGAGATCCTGACCGAACTGGTGCCGGAGCTGTTGCGCATCTTCGGCGCGGCGCCGCATCCCGACGAAGCGCTGCGGCGCTTCGACCAGTTCCTGTCGCGGCTACCCGGCGGCGCGCAGCTGTTCTCGCTGTTCCAGGCCAATCCCGGGCTGCTGGCGCTGGTGGCCGACGTCATGGCCGGCGCGCCGCGGCTGGCCGAACAGTTGGCGCGGCGGCCGGCCCTGCTCGATGCGGTGCTGACCCGGGAGTTCTTCTCGCCGTTGCCGGAGCAGCCTGCCCTCGCCGCCGATCTCGGCCGGGTATTGGCCGGCGCAACCGATTTTGCCGACATGCTCGACGCGCTGCGGCGCTGGGCCGGCGAACGGCGGTTCCAGGTCGGCGTCCAATTGCTGCGCCGCGGGCTCGATGGCGGGACAGCGGGCAAGGCGCTGGCCGACATTGCCGAAACTGCGCTCGCCGCGCTCGTCCCGGCGGTCGAGGCAGAGTTCGCGCGGCGCCATGGCCGGGTTCCGGGCGGCGCCTTTGCGGTGGTCGGCATGGGACGTCTCGGCAGCCGCGAGATGACCCTCGCTTCGGACCTCGACCTGATCGTGATCTACAACGCGGCGCCCGACGCGACCGCCTCCGACGGCGCCCAGCCGCTGCCGACGTCGGCCTATTACGCCCGGCTGAGCCAGCGGCTGATCGGCGCAATCACCGCGCCGACCGCCGAGGGTCCCCTCTACCCGGTCGACATGCGGCTGCGGCCGTCGGGTTCATCGGGGCCGATTGCCTCGAGCCTCGGCAGCTTCGAGCGTTATCAGCGCGAATCGGCGTGGACCTGGGAGCATATGGCGCTGACCCGTGCACGCACGGTGGCGGGCGACGCGGCACTGCGTCGACGGGTTGAGAACACGATCGCCGCCGTGTTGCGCTCGCCACGCGACCCGTTGCGGTTGGTGGCTGATGTTGCCGACATGCGGCGGCGGATCGCCGGCGAAAGTCCACGGCCGTCTCCGTGGGACCTGAGGAACCGTCGCGGTGGCCTGATCGACCTCGAGTTCATTGTGCAATACCTGATGCTGCGCGAGGCGTCGGCCGCGCCGCAGGTCTTGCACCGTGCGACCGTCGACGCATTGCAGGCATTGGGGCTCGAGGGCGCATTGCCACCCGCGGCCGAGCGTGAGCTGAGTGCCGCCGCGGCATTGTTGCGGCATGTGCAGGCGCTGCTGACCCTGATCGGAGAAAACGCGGCGCGTGATGACGCCTTCCCGGAGCCCGACGCCGCAACGCTCGCGCGCTGCGCGGGTGCGGTTGACTTCGCCCAGCTCGACGCGGATATCACTGCCGCCACGGCGCATGTCCGCCGCTGGTATGAACACCTGATCGACGAACCGGCGGCAGGCGCTATGCTGTAGCAGCAGAACGGGCAGGAGACAGCACAGAATGAGTGTCGAACCCGGCCAGAAGGCCCCTGATTTCAGCCTGCCGACCGACGGCAACGGCAAGGTTACGCTCTCGCAGCTCGCCGGCAAGAAAGTGGTCCTGTATTTCTACCCCAAGGACGACACTTCGGGCTGCACCGCCGAGGCCTGCGGTTTTCGCGACTCGTTTCCGGATTACGGCGGGACCGGCGCCGTCGTCATCGGCATCTCCAAGGACTCCGTCGCCTCGCACGACAAATTCAAGCAAAAGCACGATCTCCCATTCATGCTCGCCTCCGACACGGCGGGCGAAGTCTGCGAAAAATACGGCACCTGGGTCGAAAAAAGCATGTACGGCCGCAAATACATGGGCATCGAGCGCGCTACCTTTCTGATCGACGGGTCGGGCACCGTCCGTGGCGCGTGGCGCAAGGTGCGCGTGCCGGGCCACGTCGCCGAAGTGCTGAAGGCGGCGCAGGCGCTCTGACGGCCGGTACCCTCACCGCCGGCGCGGTTGCGATCCTCGCCGCGTCGGACCCCGCGACCAAGGTTGCGATGAGTGGGGCCTCGGCCGCGGCCTGGTCCGAAGGGAAAATGACGATCGGTGACGCGGCGCCGCCGCTGCGCCCGGCACGGCCTGAGCGGCCGGAGTTGCGCCCGCCGCGCGACATGCCGAAGCGGCGCAATTTCGGCTCACCGGCCGGACGAACAGCGCTGTTGCACGCGCTTGCCCATATCGAGCTGAACGCGGTCGATCTTGCCTGGGACATCGTCGCGCGCTTTGCCGGGAGCGGCCTCCCGCGCACATTTTGCGACGATTGGGTCGGGGTTGCCGCTGAGGAGGCCCTTCATTTCCAGCTGCTCTCGGCCCGTCTTGCCGATGTCAACGCGCGCTACGGCGATTTGCCCGCGCATGACGGGCTGTGGGAAGCGGCGGCGGCGAGCGCCGGCGACCTGCTCGCCCGCCTCGCCGTCGTGCCGCTCGTGCTGGAGGCGCGCGGGCTCGATGTGACGCCCGAGATGGCGGCGCGGCTCGAGCGCGCCGGCGATCTGCAGAGTGCGGCGCTCCTGCATCACATTTATGAACAGGAGATCGGTCACGTCGCCATCGGGCGGTACTGGTTTGATCGCTGCTGCCGCGCTCAGGGTCTCGTCCCCCGCGAGGTCTTTCACGATCGCGTCAGGCGTTTTTTCAGGGGCACGCTAAAGCCGCCCTTCAACAAGAGAGCGCGCGCCGCGGCCGGCCTTCCCGCCGGCTATTACGAACCGTTGGCCGGCCCGGGCGACGGCTTTGAAGGCTGAACGCCGGCCGGAGCAGGCTCGGCGGTCGGCGGGCGTGGCGCCCGCTGCGCCGAGGCCAGCCGGCGCTCGGCTTCATCGCTGACGACCCGGGCAAGCTCCTGCTGGCGGCCGAGCAATTGGCGGAAGTCGACGATGTCGAGGGTTAGTAAGGTGCACGGTTGCACCGCAACGATCGTCGCGTTGCGCGGGCCACCGGTCAGCAATGCGATCTCGCCAAAAAACTCGCCGGGTCCGAGCCGAACCGTTTCCGGCCTCAGCCGCACCTCGACCTCGCCCGAGGCGATGAAATACATGCAGTCGCCGCGCTCACCACGGCGCACGATCACCGCCCGCGCCGGGTAGTCGCGGGCGCGCAACAGACGCGCGACATCGGCGATGACCGAGGCACCGACATTTTTGAAAAACGGCACCTTGGCGACGAGGTCCCAGGTGCGCAGAAATTCTCGCCGCCGCAATTCTTCGGCATAGCCGCTGGCGAGGATACCCGCCCACAGCGCGAAAACGAGGATGCCGCTGACCATGACCAGCCCTGCGAGAACCCGCCCGGCCGGGGTAATCGGGGTCACGTCGCCGTAACCGGTGGTCGTCAGGGTCACGATCGCCCACCACAACGACTGCGGGATCGAGCCGAACAGCTCCGGCTGGGCATTGCGCTCCAACAGGTAGGCGAGGCTGGCGGCGGCGAGCAGCACGATGCCGAAGGCGAGCAGCACCGACAACAGCGCGTGGCGGGCGCGGCTGATCACCCGCTGCAGGCTCGCCAGCCCTTGCGAATAGCGGACCGGCTTGAACACCCAGACAAAGCCGTAGAGGCTGGCGTATTTCGGGCTGAAAGCGATATCGAGCACCCCGGGCAACCCCCCCAAGAGGTCGAACAAGCCGCTCCCGGACGTCATCCAGGCGAGCCGCGCGCGCCAGCCTCGATGGTGCGCCGCCGGCGCTCCAGGGGCAGCTGCCAGCCGCGCCAGGTACTCGGCGATGAAGAAGGCGCAGACGATCTGAAACCCGACGTCGAGGCTGCCTTGATGAGCTTGGCGCCAGGGCGCCACCGTGTCGGCAAGCATGATGGCGATGCCGAGGAGGACCATCGCATGGTGAGCAACGCGAAACGCCCGCGCGGCACTGCCGGGCGTTTCGGGCTGCAGGACCTGGTAGAGCCGCTCCCAGCTCATGCCTTATTGTAGAGGCACCGCGATCCGGATTGTAGAGGCACCGCGGTCCGGCTGAAATAGAGCGGCTCACATCGGCGCTGCATCGTCGTCGCGCCGCAAGGGAGCTGGGCCGGTTCGAGGCGGGACGGTTGGCAAGCCTGGTATCGCATTCTCGGCTTTTCCTGTTATAGGGGCTCAATGGCGATCCTCCCCAACAACCGGCGCGCCGTATTCGCCTACCTGCACGACGTCGCGATGGCGGCGCTGTCCTTTGTCGTTTCGCTGTATTTGCGCATCGGCGGAGAGGTTGTCGGCTACCAGCCGCGCCTGACCGCCATTTATATCGTCAGCTTCACCCTTATCGCCGGGGTCGTCTATCTGCTGACGGGGCTCTACCGCGGCATCTGGCGCTACGCCTCATTGCCCGATCTGTACAACATCAGCCGTGCGGTCAGTCTGACGATCCTGGTCTTTCTGCCGGTCATGTTCGTCCTGACCCGGCTCGAAGCGCTGCCGCGCTCGACGTTGCTGATCAACTGGTTCGTGCTGACGGCATTGCTCGGCGCCCCGCGGCTTGCCTATCGCCTATTCAAGGATCGCGGTCTCGACCACGTTCTCGAACGCGCCAAGCATCAAAGCGTGCCGGTGCTGTTGATCAGCGCAAAGGATGGCGCCGACACCTTCATCCGCGAAATGATGCGCAATCCGCGCGCGGTCTACCGCGTCGTCGGCGTCGTCGCCGATACCCCGTCGCGTGTCGGTCGCGAAATCTACCGGGTCCCGATCTTGGGCACGATCGATTCGCTCGAAGCCGTCGTCGAGCGGCTGGACCGGCGCGGCAAACGCCCACAGAAACTGATCATCACCGCACAAAATCTGCCTGGCGACCAGGTCCGAAGACTGCTCGACCGAGCCGATGCGCTGGCGATTCCGTTGGCGCGCCTTCCGAAGTTGACCGATTTCGAGCGCCACCTGGAAAATCCCGAATATGGGCCCGATCACGTGCTGGAGCCGATCGCGCTCGAAGATTTGCTGGGGCGCCCGCAGGCGGTGCTCGACCGGGCCGGCATGTCGCGGCTGATCCACGGGCGCCGCGTGCTGGTTACCGGCGCGGGCGGCACCATCGGTGCCGAGCTTTCACGCCAGATTGCGGCGTTGTCGCCGGCGTGTCTGATCCTGTTGGACAACAGCGAGTTCGCGCTCTACGCCATCGACATGGAATTGCGCGAACGGTTCCCGCAAACACCGCGGGTGTCGTTGCTGCGCGATGTGCGCGACCGGGCCCAAATCGACGCCATCCTCGCTGCCGAGCGACCCGGGATCATCTGCCACGCGGCTGCCCTGAAGCATCTGCCGATGGTCGAGGCGAACCCGGTCGAAGGGGTGCTGACCAACATCGCCGGGAGCCGTAACGTCGCCGAGGCGGCGCGCGCCTTTGGCGTGTCGACCGTGGTCATGATCTCGACCGACAAGGCGGTCAATCCGACGAGCGTCATGGGCGCCACCAAGCGCGTCGCCGAGAGCTTCTGCCAGGCGCTCGACTTATACGAGGCGCGGCACCAGGCGGAGGGCACGCGTTATGTCACCGTGAGGTTCGGCAATGTGCTCGGCTCGACCGGCTCGGTGGTGCCTTTGTTCGCGCGCCAGCTCGCCGCCGGCGGGCCGCTGACCGTTACCCATCCCGAGGTCAGCCGCTTCTTCATGACGGTGCGCGAGGCGGTCGAGCTGGTCCTGCAAGCGGCGGCGCTGTCGCCGGGGTCGGAAGCGCCGGACGACCGCGGGAAAATTTGTGTCCTGGAGATGGGCGAGCCGATCAAAATCGTCGATCTGGCGGAACAGATGATCCGTCTTGCCGGGTTGCGTCCCGAGCGCGACGTCAAAATCGAATTCGTCGGCTTGCGCCCCGGCGAGAAATTGCACGAAGAGCTGTTTCACCCGGCCGAGCCGCTGGTGCCGACACGCAGCCCGGCAATCCGCCTCGCGGCGCCCCGCACCGCCGATTACGCATTGCTCGCCCGTTCTGTGGACGAGATCGAGGAAGCGGCGCGCAACCGGCGCGAAGAACGGATGCTGCAATTGCTGGAAAGGCTGGTGCCCGAATACCGCCGTAGGCGAGCCGAGACGAACGGCGCGATCGCGTCGGGTGGCTGAGTGTCGGCGCCGGTTTTTCAGGAGCGTTGCGGCTCGCGGCTCAGCCCGTTCGCCGCCAGCCCGTCGACATAGGCGCGCCAGCGCTGCGCGTATTCGACACCGAGCTGGTGGAGATAGCTCCACGAATAAATTCCGGTGTCGTGCAGATCGTCGAAAGTGATGCGCACGGCGTAATTGCCGACCGGCTCCAGCCCGATGATGCCGACATGGATGCGGCCCGGAACCAGAGTCTTCTGCCCGGGCCCGTGGCCCTGAACCTCGGCCGACGGACTTTCGACCCGCAGATATTCGGCCGGCAACAGAAAATGGCTGCCGTCGTCAAAGCTGATTTCGACGAGCTTTTCCGCCTGCTTGAGCCGGAGCTCGACCGGCCAGCGCGTCGTCGCGCTCGCGCTCATCACCAATTCCTCAGGACGAAGGCAGCCTTTTGGTCGTCTGTTCGTCCTCGCGCAGCGGGCGTGCTTCGTCGACCAGCATGATCGGGATGCCGTCGCGGATCGGATAGGCGAGCCCGGCCTCCTCGCTGATCAGCTCTTGGGCATCGCGATCATAGCGCAACGGCGCCTTGGTCAGCGGGCAGACCAGAATATCGAGCAATTTCGGATCGATCTCGGACGACCCTTCCATCCTTCCCTCCGTGCCGGTCGTCGCCGCCCTCAGTGGCGAACGCCGCCGCCCTCGTTCGGGCGGTTCATCGCCGCCATCTCGACGATGGCGGTCAGCAGCCGGGCGCGCTCATCCAGATCCGGGGCCTCGAGCAGGGCCTGCTTTTCGCTCGGCTCGAACGGACAGACCATCGCGATCGACGTGACGAGGCGCTCGCCCGGCACAGAACTGATCGCGTCCCATTCACCCTTGATCTGATGCCTGTCGAAATAAGCGCGCAACCCGTGGATCAGGCGCTCGCGGTCAAAGCCGGGCTCGCGCGGGTTCCTGAGGTCGGCGGCGTACTCATCCCATTGCGGCACGACCCGACGATAGCCGCTCAGCAGCGGTAGCTCCTCGCGAATGCGAAAGCGGCAAAGACCCGTCAGGGTGATCAGATAGCGCCCGTCCTCGGTCTCGGAAAACGCGGTGATGCGGCCGGCGCATCCGGTCGGGTAGACAGCGGGATTGCCCGACGGGGGCTGGTTGGGGTCGCTCGGCTGGACCATGCCGACCAGCCGGTCGCCGGCCAGCGCATCGCGCGTCATCGCTAGATAGCGCGGCTCGAAGATGTTGAGCGGGAGCCGTCCACGCGGCAACAGCAGGACGCCCGCGAGCGGGAAGATCGGCAGGGTCTCGCACAACGCGGTGGCGCCGGGCCGCTCGCTCATTACGTCCTCCCTCATGAAAACATCAAGGCCGACAACCGCCGCCGTGCACTCAAGGTCAGCGGATCGGAGGCGCCCATGACTTCGAAAAACTTGACGAGCCGTTTGCGTGCCGCCTGCTCGTTCCATTCGCGATCGCGTTTGTACAAGCTCAGCAGCTCGTCGATCGCGGCCTCGCGGTCGCCGCTGCCGAAGAGTGCGGTGGCGAGCTCCAGCCGCGCCTCATGGTCGTCGGCGTTCGCGGCCAACCGGGCGCGCCATTTTCCGGCGGAGGCCATCGCGGTCTTCGCCTGCTCGGCAAGGTCGAGCCCGGCGCGCGCCGCGGCAATCTCGGCATCGCCGGCATTCTCCTTCGCCACCCGGTCGAGCACTTGGCGCGCCTTGGCGAGATCGCCGCCGGCGATCAACGCGCGGGCCAAACCGGCCTGGGCTTCGACATTCGCCGGCTCGCGCTGGAGGACCTGCGAAAAGACCGCCGCGGCGCTGCCGTGGTCGCCTTGCTGCAGCGCCTCTTTGGCCATCGCCAGCGCTTCCTCGACCGGCGAAGGCCCGCCCTTGCCGCCACTGACGCGCTGCACGAACTGTTTGACTTGGCTTTCCGGAAGGGCGCCGACAAAGCCGTCGACCGGTCGCCCATCCTTGAACGCGTACACCGCCGGGATCGACTGGATACGCATCTGCTGGGCGATCTCGGGGTTCTCGTCGATGTTGAGCTTTACCATGCGCACCGCGCCATTGGCAGCGCGCACGGTTTTTTCGAGAAGCGGCCCGAGTTGGCGGCACGGGCCGCACCACGGCGCCCAGAAATCGACGATGACGGGTGTTTCGAACGAGCTGTCGACGACCTCGGCCATAAAGGTGGCGGTGGTGACGTCCGTGGCGGGGGTGGCAGCAGCGCCGCCGATCAAAGGTTCGCTCGGCATCGCTCTCCTCTTCCGAAGTACCCCACAACATGGCCGCATGGCGCAGCGAAGACAAGCACTCGCGAGGCGAAGCTCGCCCGCGGGCCGTGCAATCCCGGTGCGCTCAGGCAGCGGGCGCGCGTTCGAGATCGGAGAGGTCGACGATCCTCGGTTGGTGTCCGCAGGCGCCGATAAAGCGCAACAGGTCGCCGGGCGCGATCGCGGTGGTCCGGTCGTTCGCCAGCGGATGATAATTCAGCGGATCGCGGTTCAGCATGTCGCGGTCGAGCACCGGCGTCACACGATGCCCGGCATCGTTGACGAGGGCGAATGGGGTGACGCTGCCCGGCCGCACCCCGAGCAGTCCGAAAAGGTCGTCGGCGCTGCCGAATGAAAATCGCGGCGCGGCGAGCCGGATCGCGAGCTTTTTCAGGTCGATGCGGCGTTCCTCGAGCATGACCGCGAGCCAGAACGCGCCCTTCTTGTCCTTGAGAAAGAGGCTCTTGCAATGACCGCCGGGCAGGCTGCCGCGCAGGGTTGCCGCTTGGGCGACGCTGAAGACCGGCGGATGGGTCGCTGTGCGGTGCGCGATGCCCAATGCATCGAAGCGTTGAAACAATTCGTCTGGCGTCAACGGCGCAACGGACATCGCCGGACCATGCCGACCGTTGCTCGCCCGAACAAGCCCCTAGACGCGGACCTTGCAAACCCCCGGCGCACCGGTATCATGCGCCTGCGGCATCGCGGCCACGGCCGCCGCCACGGAGCGCGGGCGTAGCTCAGGGGTAGAGCACAACCTTGCCAAGGTTGGGGTCGAGGGTTCGAATCCCTTCGCCCGCTCCAGATTTACAATAAACATCAATGCGTTGATGGCCGTGACCCTTGAAGAAGGGCTCGTCCACTGGCGCAAAACTGGCGCGCAAGCCGTCGAACAGACGGTCGATGGCGCGGACGGCGTTGCTCAAGTATGACGGATCGAACGCGGCATAGAGTTCGGTGGTGCGGTAATCGCGCGATTTGTGACCCAGCTGCGCCGCCACCTCCCATGCCGGCACCCCGTTCTGCCGCATCCAGCGCGCGACGGTGTGGCGAATGGAGTACGGGTTCACGTCTCCGTCGAGCCCTGCCGCTTCGCGCATGCCGCGCCAAGCCTTGTTGATCTTTTTGACCGGTTGCCCACGAAACGTGATGAGCCGCCCTTCCGGCGCATGCTTGAGCACGGCCGCGAGCGTCTCGGGCATCTTCACCACGGGCCGGAATTTCTTGGTTTGCGCCCGGCCGCGCGGATTGAGGTCGATCAGCCCGTCCTCGAAATCGAGCTGTTCGCCGGTCAGCTCCAGCGCGGCCTCGGGGCGGCACGCCGTGCCGATCAGGATCGTCAGCATCAGGCGCAGATGGTCCGGCGCTGCCGCGAGCAGGCGCGCAAGCTCGGCGATCTTCAGGGGCCTGCCGAGAGGATCGCCGTAATCGACCTTGACGCTTGGGATATAGGGGGCGCCCGCAATTTCGCCGCGGCGCCAGGCGCGCTTCAAGGCCGCCTTGCCGACACCCAGAATGCGCTGGATATAGGCGGTGGCGAAGCCTTGCTCCGTAAGGTGGGTGATGAAGGCTTCAAGCCTGGGCGGTTTTGTCGCCTCGGCGATGCTCGCATCGCCGAAGAAATCGACCCAGTAGCCGCATGAGGTCCTGATGCTCCCGGCGCTGCGCATCTGTGCGCCATGCGCCTTGAAGTAGTCGAGCACGATATCGGCGAGCGCGACCATCTCGGCCGGCGCGTTCTGCGGCCGGTGCTCTTCGAGATAGCGCTCTAGGAGCTTCTGCCGGGCCTGCTCAAAATCGTCCGTGCCAAGGCTGACACGTCGCGTGCGCTTGGCTGCCTGGTCATAGAAGGTGGCGTACCAGGCGGGACTCCCGCTCCGCTGGGAAAGCCACCATTCGCCGATCTGGAAACTGTGCTTGGTGTAGCGCGGCATGGTCTGACCTGGTCGATGAGATAGTCGGCGATCTGGAATCCGAAATAAGCGACGGCGCGGCGGCCCTTGGAGATATAGCCGATCGATCGGGCCAGGCGGATTTTCTTCAAGGTCACCGGATGGAGGCGCAGGAAGGTGGCGGCGTCACGTTCCGAGTAGTGCCGGTAAAGCGCGAATCCGTGATCGTCCGCAATCTGCCGCCGTAGGGTTTCACGTGCGGGAGCGGTTTCGGACTCGTGGCTCATAGCTCCCGATATGAGCCGAGCTCGAAAGTAACCCCCTCGTGGTTTCCTCGCGCGCCAGCGGCCTTCAGTCCTTCTCTGACAGGCTGAAGAGGCCCGGCTCGCGGTAGCGATCGGCCGCGGTGCGCTCAGGGAGCGGCCTGCAATCCTCCTTGAGCTCGAACAATGCAGGCTGTTCGATTTTCTCCGCCGCCGCAAGCTGCTCGCGGCGGCGTTGCAACAGCTCACGCCAAAGAAAGCGCTTGCCCCCGATCTCGATGAATTTTGGCGAAGCCATGATCTCCCCTTTCCATTCGGGTGCCAGCGTAGCGCTGCACCCCTGCCCGTCGGCGAGACCGGGTGTGCAAGCGGAGCGGGCGCCTTCGCGGGGAACCGGCTGCACGGAGCGGAGCGACCGAAGCCGGGCGGAAGGCGCTCCGAAGCGCGCCGAGGGCGGAGCCCTAAGTCCCTGGTCTCGCCTCTGCCGTGCCATAATCAGCCGAAAATCACGCCGGATCGCCGGGGATTCGGATGCCGGCTGAAGTCGCATGGCCGGATTTGAGACGACCCAAGGGATGATGGTTAGAGGGCGGACGTGGCTGGTGTAAGCTGCCCTGCTCGCAGCGACAGCACAGTCGCGCGGATCCGTCGGTGTGCGGGGAGATGATGAAGACACGCGCGCTCTGCCTGGGATTTGTGCTGGCCGCCGGCGCGGTACCGGCAATGGCCGACAATGCGCTCCATTGCCCTGCGACCTTTGAAGGCAAATCGTTCATGCAGGTCGATGTTTATGACGGACCGAAAAGCGATAACGTGATCATGAAGCCATTGCAGGACGATGCGGCAGAGAGTAGTGCCAAGCCGGTGGCTGGCTGGGATCGCTGGGATCTGACTCCGCGCAAGGATAATCAGCATTACACCCTGGTCTGCCACTATAATAATATTCCTCACGAACGTTGGGGAAATCAAAAAATCATGACAGATGTCAGCACAACAATTGAATTGCCTTCAACTGTCAGACAATGCTTTCAGAAGCGCCGTGCCGACACGACCTCGCTCGGTATAACGTGCAAGTGATTTGCTGATAGAAACCGGTTACGTCCTTCACTTGAGCGTCACTTGCATCTCAAACTGCGCATTCCGAACGGCCTGTTCCCGGGTGATCTGGTATACTTCGAGTTTATATGTCTTCGCTTCGGTCTTGAAGCTATAATTATCCCGGTCATCGATGACTCCGCCGACATTGAAGGCCATATTTCCATTGGATCGGGTCAGCTTGATCGTTGCCGTTTGCCCTCGACCTGCGGCAACTGTGTAGCAGGCGAACGGCGGGCCGAAGGGCGCGATGCCTTTGACGATGGCGGCTGAATGGCCGGGCGCGAAGGCGATGGGGATGCATTTCTCCTGGGCGTGCGCGGCGGAGATACCGAACCCTGCGAAGAGCATAGTGACCACTATCATAGAGCGTTTCATGGCGTTCCCCTTTTTGATCTTTCGCGAGGGTAGCCATATGGCACGGTGGCCCACAAGGAGCGATCCGACCGAACTGATTCGTCCAGAGACCTTGCGGCCGGCCGGTGAGCACGCTTGACCAGCCGGAGTGAAAACATAAGGACGGAGCTTCCTCTCCGGCCCGCGCCCTACTCAATGCCCTGTCAGCAACGATCGGGCCTTTTCCCAAAATCCGCGTGATCGCATTTCACCACATGAGGGCCGCGTCGGCACGTTCGTCGCCGACGAGCTCCGGGGCGTGGGTGGCGAGTTGCACGGCGTATTCGCCGATATAGTCGATATGAGAAAACCCCATCCATTCCGCCGTTCTGGTCAGGATGATGCGTTGTCGGATCGCGTGAACGAGGAAGCCGTGCCGGATGCCCTTGGGGACTGCGTGCGGCCCTCCTGAAATACCGGCCTCGGCAATGACCCGGCTTACCTTGTCGTGCATCGTCTTCTTGCTCTGCGGCCAAATCCGTTGACCGGCCTGCGCACTGGACCCGGCGCGGCGGAGGTCATGCACTTGATCGAGCAGGGAGAGGAAGGTGTCGGGAACGGGAACCGCCCGGTCATACACGTAGAGGCCCCGTATCTTGGCCTCGAAAAGGATGGCCCGGCGGGAGAAATCGACCTGCGCCGCCGTCAGATTGAGCGCCTCGGTGAAATTGCAGCCGGTGTAATGGAGCAGGCTGCAAAACGTGAGTGTCGTGTCCGGCGCAGAGGCGGCAGACTCAATAAAGGCCCGGCGCTCCTCCTCGGTGAAGAAGTGCCGCCGTCCTTCTTCGTCGAACAGGCGCGTCCGTGGCGAAGACCGTTTGTAAGCATTGGTGAAAGTGGAAATGGAGCAAATCCCTTGTCTGCCGGTGACGCTGAAAATGGAAAAGGCCCCGGTGTGGGGCCTTTCCCGTATCACGATTAAATATTAGCCTTGAATTCTAATGTACAGGCCGCAGTTATTGCCTTGCAGAGACTCGTTATATATTCCAGTACCAACAACCCAGCAAGTAGCCGCAGTGCCGAAAGCAGACACATTACCGGATGTTGCAACGCCATCGTCAATCTTGGTGTCTATGCGCTGCGCTATGTTGGCTGAAAACGGAGCCTCAGCAGGGACTGCGGCGGTGCCGGGAGTGAGATGCAAATACAGATATATCCCGCCCACGGTATTGGCAGCAGCTTCAGCACCGCTCGCCAAAAGCACGTTGCCCGGAGTAGTGCCAACGTCAATGCCACCATTGACTTTGCCCGCAGGCATTTGTCCGCCCCAGCTAAGAGGCGGAACCGCAACCGGATTGATTCCCGTTATCAGGTCGGCAGCATTCAAATGTACGAAGTAAGTGCCAGCTTCGTTAGTTGTTGCGACAGCCACCCCCGGCGCCGGGGTAATCGATCCATCGCCGTTACCAACGGTAGAACACGGAACTGCCGCGCAGTTTGGAAGGCGAGCGGCGGGGTTCGTAATATCCCCCGGCAAGGCGGCATACATGTCTTTGAATGTAGACGTGGCAGCGTCGATGCTTTTCACTTGAGACACCTGCGCCGTAACTTTCGCGTTGCCGATCAGGGCTTGCCCTTTCAGGACCCCCGCAATCAGCAGGCCGATGATAATCATGACGATGGCCAATTCGACAAGCGTAAAGCCGGCCTGTGGCCGCATGTGTTTCTGTGCAGGTATCATATTAAAGACCTTTCCCTAAAGTGTGACCGATATAGTTGAATGAAACGAAGTAGCTTCTATTCATTGTGTACTACTTTTACTCAAAACTGAAGCCCGAACTGTTAATGAGGATGCCGCCGCCATAGGGTGCCGGCGGGCCCGCGAGACCGGAAGTCTCTGGGGGATTGATGAGCGGATCAGCCAGAATGCCGATGCTGCCGAACACCGCCGTGTTTAATGCAAGCGCGTTCGCAGCGCCGATGGAACTCTCGCCCAGATAGCCACTGCCGATCAGCAGGGACTCGCCACTGAGAAGCGGTGCTCCGAGCCCGATCGCGAGAGCGTAATCAAGATCGTATCCCAGAGGATAGCCATTGACGTAATTAATTGAGAGGCCCCCGGTAACGGCACTGGCCCCACCGACAGCCTCGGCAGTGAAAAATCCTGCCACCGGCCCTGCTGCCTCGGCTGCCGCGCCTGAAAGACGTGGCGAAACCATTGCGGCTACGCCCCCGGCTGCTGCACCAATACCCGTATCGATTACGCGGTTGAGGGTGCTCGTTGCCGGGGCTCGATAGCCCGCGAAACCCCCAATTCCCGCACCAATGACGAACTGGAACAGATTGGGAGCCAGGCCATACCGATCCGTGTTTTTGTACGGATTGTATTGCAGCCACGGATAGGTATTTGGCGTCCCCACTTGGAACATGATCCACGGCACAATCCCGATAGGATCGCTTTCCACATACCCCGGAATGAGCGCGGATGCCGGTGCGCGGTCCCTAGCGCCGTTGTGATAATAGCCGGTCGAGTCGGCGTACACCCCAAGCTGGCGCTGGTTCATGGTAATGGTCGTCGTCGGCGTCACCGCCCCGTTCGGATCGTAATTTCCGGTCCACACAATCGTTTTCGCCGCATTCGTCGCCCGCTGCACGGTCGCCAAATTGTCGGTATGCAGGGCTGAAATCGTCGCCGCCGCCGTCTGGATGGCCGAAAGCGGCATGCCGTCAAGATACGCATAATCGGTTTCGACGCCCGCATTCGTCTCCTCCAGCATGTCGCCGGTCAGATCGTAAATGTCGGTCGAGAACTCCGTCCCGGTCGTCTTGATCTTCAACCGCTGCCCGAAAGCATCGTAATAGTACGTGCTGGTGTTGGTGGAAGGCTTCGCGGTCGCAAGCTGGTTCGATTTGTAGTAGGTGAGCGCCGCGCTGCCGATGGCGCTCATATTGCCTGTCGAGATATAGCTGATGGCGCTCGTCCCGCTCTTGCTCATGCGGTTGGAGAGGCCGGGGATGACATAGCTGGTCGTGCCGTAGGCCAGGCGGTTCGAATTGCTGTCATAGGTGATGCTGCTGACCGTGCCGTATGCGCCGATGGCTGATTTCAGGCGGTCGTCGCGGTCGTAGGTGAGGGTCTGGTCGTCGCCCGCCGTCACGTTGTCGGTAATGCCGGTGACGTTGTTGGCGGCGTTGTAGCTGTAGGAAAGATATTGGATATTCGACGTGCCTGCGTCCTTCACGCCCGTCATCCGGTAATCGAGATCGAAGGTCCGGGCGTCGGTCACGCCGTTGCCCCATGTCATGCTGGCAAGGGGACCAAACGGCATGTGAGTAACGGAGGTGGCGAGATTGGTCGCGCCGTGGCTGGGCTGGGTGTCGGTCACCGCCGTAATCTGCCCGGCGCTGTCGCGGGTATAGGCGACTTTCCAGCCTGCGCTGGCGTAGGTGATGCCGCTCAACCGCCCGGCGCTCTCGTAGGTATAGGCGGTGCTGTAGAGCCTGCCTGCAATCGTGCGGGCGTCGGTGATGATGTCGCCGCGCTCGTCATAGGAGCGGGACAAAGAACCGGGCTGGTCGGTCGCACTGGTCAACCGCCCGATGCCGTCACCGTGGCCGGTCTGGTCGTAGGTGAGGGAGACGTTCAAGGTGCTGTCGCCGGTATAGGTCCGGGTCAACTGGCGGTCGAGCGCGTCATAGGTCGCGCTTGAGAAATTCAGCCCCGACTGGTTCCGCCCGGTGAGGTTCGAGTCGCCGTCGTAATAGGTGATCGTCTTGAGGGTGTCGGGGCTGTTCTGCTGGATCGCGTCCCCGAAGCCGTCATAAACAAAGGTCGTCTGCCGCCCGCGCGGGTCCGTGACGGTGAGGGGGCGGCTGTGGCTGTCGTATTTGATACTGGAAAGGGCGTTTTCAGGGTCTTTGGTGGTGGATAGCCGGTTCAACTGGTCAAAAGTCTGCGTCGTGACGTGAGAAATCGGGTCGGTGATGGTGAGGACGTTGCCGTTGCTGTCGTGGGTAAAGGCCGTGCTCTGGCTCATGCCTCCCACGTCCGTGACCGTCCGGCCCAAGGCGTCATAGGTGGCGGTGTGCTGGCGCTTCGTCACGCTGCTGGCGTTCTTCCAGAGGGTCTGAGTCACGTCGCCCGCGCTGTCGTAGGTGATGCCCTGACTTTCGCTCAAAGCATTCGTAATCGACGTGGGGCGGTGCGCGGCGTCGTAGGCGTAGGCCAGATAAGAGCTGTCGGGCAGGGTCCGCTTGGTCAGGTTCCCGGCGCTGTCATAGGCGAGGCTGGTGGTGAGGTTGCCCGCCGATGTGTTGAGGACGCTTGAGGTCGGCCACAGGCGGGGGCTGTAGGCAATCGTCGTCAGGATGCCGTTCTGGTCGGTGATTTTCTTGGGATAGCCGCCGCCCGTCGCCGTCTTGATGTTCGTTGCGTGGGAAAGCGCGTCGGTGATCTTCACGAGCGTTCCGCCCGTGGTCCCGCCCGCATAGGCGTAGGTCGTCTTGGCCGTAACATCGGTGCGGGGAAGCTGCGCGGTCAGGACTTCGCCGGTGCGGTTGTAGGTATAGGTCCATGTCCGCGTCTGGCCGTTGGTGGAGTAGGGGAGGCTCTGGCTCGTCTCGTCGGTCAGTTTTTCAGTGAGGTTGTTGCCGCTCGAATCGTAGGTGAAATTCGCATTCAGCCCGTTCGTTGCAATCGTGTGCGGGAGGTGTGGCCACCAAAAGTCATAGGTGAGGTTGCTGACCTGCGCGTTCGTCGTCGCGGAGGCAAACGAAATCTGCGTGGGCTGGCCGTGGCTGTTGTTGATCCAGCTTGTATTATTGCCGTTCCAGTCGGTCAGGCTGTTGCGGTAGCCGTTCGCGTCATAGCTGATGGTTTCAGTCGCGGACGCCACGGGGGAATTCGCGGCGCGGTCGATCTCGGTGACCTTCGGCACGCCCTGCATGGTCGTGAATTTGTAGGTTTCGACAATGCCAAGCGGGCCTTTCACGATGCGGTTGCCGGTGGTGTCGTCGTAGGAAACGGAGGTGTAATTCACCGCGCCGGAAAGCTCGCTCAAGATGCTCCGGCCTTTGCTGTCATAACCCCATGTTGCATAGCGGTTGCCGTTCTCGTCGGTGATTCCGGTCAGGGCGAAGGGATAGCTGGTGTTCTCGTACAGGTAGGTTTGATGCGTGGCGGGGCTGGTGTTGTAAGAAACGGTGGTGAGCTGGTGCGCGCTGCTGAACGCCACATAGCCATAGCTCAAGGTGAGACTGTCCGGCGTCGTCACACTGGAGAGCAGGCCGGACGAATAGCTGAAACCAAGCTGCCTGCCGTAGGAGTCCGACACATAAGAAATCTGGCTGCTCGAATAGCCAATGGCCTGCAAATAGCCGCCACGCTTTTTAATGGATGTGAGGGTGGCTTTGCTGCCGGACGCCGTGTAAGTCTCAACCGTATCGTTCTGGTCGGTCAGGGTCCATGTGCTGCCGGAATTGGTGAGCTTCAAATCAACGTCGGTGTCGGGCGTGTAGGTGCCGGAACTGGAGATGAAATTGACAACTGCGCCGTCCGGGCGCTCGGCCTCGATGCCGTAGGAAAAGATGTGCAAATAGCGGTCGTAATTGGTGCGCCAGTTTGAACCCATTCTGGTCGCATAGGTGTCCGGCGATGCCATGCTGTTGTAATAGCGGATCAGATTTAGCTTGTTCTGCCCGTCTGTTTCGTAGTCGGTGACTTCATTGAAAACGTTGCCGCTGCCGAGGTCGATGGGCTCCCCGGTTTCACACCCGCCGGAATGGTCGCACGGCTTGCCGAGAGATTTCGGGCTGAACCAGAAGCCGTTTCCTGATGTGCCGGTAAGAACAAGCCCTATTGCTGTGATGCTATGAGTGACCGGGTCCGCAGCCGCGCCAGAGTCGATAGTTCCGGCGTCTGATGTAATGACGGGATAGTCCCCGGCAGGATCAGCATCCGCCTGAAAGTTCCAAAATGTGATGTCCCCATTTGTCAGGGTGAAACCTGTAGCGGCGGGGTTGATGTAATTACCGGTGCCGAGGCTCGCAACTCCATTGGCGTTCATCGTCCATGCGGTAATCTGGCTTGCCGCCACACTTCCAGTGTAGCCAGAAGCAACGCCGTCAAAAGTGACGGACCCGGTTAGGGAACCTCCCGCTATGCATGGCGGCGAAAGGTGGTACATCTCGCAATCTGAAAGACTGAAGGCAGGACCAATGTATTCATAGGTTTGGACCTGCGCCGGGGCCTGCCCGATATCCGCAAGCAACACGGCCACGAAAACGAGTGCCGGGAGAACCAATGATAAAAGCAGCAACACCCTGACGGCGCGGCCATGATATGAAATATTGAACAAAAGAATGCTCTCCCTGAAATCCCCCGGTTTCTATTTTAATATCCACCTGCCTTTCTTTGGGCTGGTGGCCGGGAGTTGAAAGACTGGCAAAAGTCAGCCGCGAAAACCTTTAGGCCGAAGCCTTGGACATAGTCCCCGCCTCCCGGCCATAGGCCGGAAGGCATCTTTTGCGGCGATGCCATGCCGCTTTCGCTTGGGCTTTCAAGTCCCGCCGCCAGAAAAGAAGCTGGCGGTAGAAAAATAATATCTGATTCTAGCGAAACGGTCAAAGCCGGTGTTTTGGGATGCGCTCGAAAGGGAACCCTTTCCCGCGCTCGGGGTGCGGCTCGTAACCTATTGATCTCGAACAGGTCGGTACCGGTCAAAAGGGGCGTGTCGAAATTTCCTGTGGATAATTTATCGAGCTATGGCGGCGCGGGTGGGGTTGTTGGCCTCGGCGGAAGGCGACGCGGCAAGATCGTCCTCGAAAAACATTCCTCGCACGTGACGATGCCGGTCGCGGCGTCGCATTCGAAGACGGCTGGACCGTCGACGCGGCGCAGCAGCATATGACGATATCGGGGCCCGATGTCGCGCTTGACCGCGGCTGGGCCGTCCACACGGTCCAGGGTGTCCTCGTTCCGCCATGCTTCGCAGATTTGTTGCGAGCCTATCAGGCCCCTACTCTGCCGGTTCGCGAGCCTTGGTACGAGAAACCCGGGCCCGTTGGGTGCGGGGCCCGGCTGATTATGGCATAGCCTCGCATCCCACCGCCCCGCGCGAATTCACCTTCGCCTTCCCCGCCGTGTCGAGCGTCATGTCCACGTCGTAGAAGATAATGCTGGGAGTCATCGCCGGTGCCGGCGACTTCCCCTTCCGATACGCGGCTGCGCAGGCCTGGACCGATGGCGATGACTGCGCCATGTCACGCGGAATCGCGCCCGCCCGCACCATCTTCGCCCAGCAGGCGGATCCGTCCTTGACGATTGAGCATGAGCCGTTGACGGCCCGCGCATAGCGGAGATGCAACGCGCCGTTCTCGACGTCCACAGACTGGAAGCCTGTCGACGTCCTGCTGTCGGCAAAAATCTGCCGGCCGCTGCCCGCGTCGATGACCTGGAAATCCTGCGCGCCGCTCGGGTCCGCCACGGCGAAAATCAGGTACGGCCCCTTTCTGCCGATCAGATAGTACCCATTCGTTTTCAGCGGCACAGCGTTGGCTACGGGGGCAACACTACAAGCAGGGCGTGGCCCGGCGCCGGGGAATGGAACGATGGTGGCATCGCTCGGATCAGGCGTATCTGTCTGAGTTTGCCGGATCATCAGGTCCGGGTAGTAGGTGCATTTGGTTTCACCGGCAGGATCGGCGGGTGACTTCGCCGGAATGCGCTTGACGGTCACCAAATAATCGAACAGCGCGGCGTCGTGGTCGGCGCTGTCCTGCGCGCGTCCGGGAACCGTGCCGGTCATCGCAACCGCAAAGATGAGCAGAGCTACCCGAAGATGAGCCAATATGGCCTCCTTGAGGCCCGAAAGCAGTTAGGCGCATCCAGCACGCCCCCGCGAGCCTCAGGCAAAGATGGGCCTTCAGAATCACGGTCGTGTGCAGCCAAAATTGTCCTGTTCTCGCTCATCTCCACGTCTTACGACAGTTCTGGTTTGAGCATATGCGCCCGATTGTGGCGGTGGCGCGACTGCACTGTATCAAGCTACATCTTGTCGGTGGTAAGTTGAGAAGCGGCGCAAATCGTCGAGGCGCTGGCGAGCGCAATCTGAGGTTAATACTACCCACCTCGATTATTCGGCGCCTTCCCTTGCGGCGATTCGCAGATTTGTTTGCGCGGCAGCTTGTCACCTCGCGGCCATTTTGACCCAGCTACCTTCCGTGATCGTTACCAAGAGGCGCTGCGCGAGCTGATCGAGGCGGAGGAGAAAGGTCTGCCAGTCACGCCTAAGCAGATCTCCCGGCCGGCGCCGGTGCTCGATTTGACGAGCGCGCTCAAACAATTCCGGCAGCACATGGACCCTGACAGATCGCGACGACACGGTTGAGACCTATACGGCGTCGGGCAGCAAAGCGATCCTTACTTCCATCAAAAAGCGCGGCGGCTATTTGCATCCCGCGGCCACAACGGTCAAGCTGGAGAGAAAGGGATTGGTCGTCAGTCTCGTCGCCGAGCATAGCCGATCAACATGGGCGGCTGTTTACCAGTTCAGGAAGTCAACGAAGTCGTTAACGGCATCGAGCGCGTCCTTTTCGTTTTCTGCCTCAGGAAGACCGGGCACCAGCATGGTTTGGCCGTCATCGGCCAGCCTGGCACGGGCAGAGACTTTTTCTTTCAATTCCTTTCCCGGCCCGATCCCGACAAGCAACATGCCTGGTTCGTCTCGCTTTCGGCTGATTTTGATTTCCCCGGTGCGGAAGCAGTGTGCGTGAAGAATCATGCTCGATCTCTTTTTGATTTTTCGCGGGTTGTGCCCTGACCGGACAGCGACGGCGTCAGTTTTCATTGGCGATAATATGACCGCTTCGGAGAAACATGTAATACAGGACGAAGCACACGTTGAAGGTTGAGTTGATGAGGGTATAGATCTCCTCGGAATTTGTGTTGACCGCTTCGGTTCTTAAATACTCTAGCGCATCAACGATATTCTGGATACGCTCATAGTCATATTTATCCTCGCTATCGAGAAGGGAATCGCATCTAGGCGGCTTGGGCATAGGAAACCCCTTCCCCGTGGCCCGCTGGCAGTAATCTCAGGACGGTCTCATTGATCCCTGTCCTGGCCCGGACATTGTCAAGCTGGCCTTGGTCGACGGGGATGGCGACGGCGCGGATTCGGTGCCGACCAATGACGGTTACCGGTCCCAGATACTCCATCTCGATGCCGGAATTTTCGAACACGCTGCGGTAGATATAGGTCGGCATCATGCCGATAATCCTCGTGATACCCGCCTGCAGCCCGAATTCGAGATAGGCTGCAGCCATCTCGTGGATGATCCGGGTTCTTAAGGCAGGCTCGATATCCCTGTCGATGCAATAGCGGGTCCCCTCCCAGACGTGCTCGGAGCTCAACAGCGCCTGGTCCTTCACCATGCCGGGCCAGAGGTCTTTGAGCATGCAGCCGTGAATCGTCGGGGTGAGCCGACTGACGCCAAGCGCCCGGCCGTCGGGCGTGTGGTAGACCAGATAATGGCTCGCCGGCGTGTCATACTGGTCGTACTCCATGCCTCGATAGATCCGGACGTCGTAATCCTGGCGCTCGATGAATGCGCGGTAGCGAAGCTGAAACTGTGAGTGAAAGGCCGGCCCGAACAAATGGATATTTTCGCAGCTGATACAGGAAATCATGGTGCTCCTCCCCAACGATATTCTTAAGGAGCATCAAATCACAGACCGCTTTGTGGGAAACTCACGAGGTCTCGTATTTCAGAGGTGGATCAAGCCCAGGGTCAATGCTTTGACGACCGCCATCGTGCGGTTGTTCACCTCCAGCTTCCTGAAGATGTTCCGCATGTGCAAGTCCACGGTATGAACGCTCATGTGCAGCTTATCGGCGATCAGGGCGTCACTCCTTCCGTGGAGCACCATCGACAAAACATCTCGCTCCTTGTCGGTCAGGAAAATATTGGCCGCGGCCGGCGCAGGACGTTCGTTGAGGTGTTTGAACCTGACATAGAAGTGATGGCAGTAGGCGCTGACGAGGTCGAGATTGCCGTCGAAGGCGTCTTTCTTTTCGACGGTTGCCAGAGCTATACCGGCCGTCTGGTTGCGCGGGCCACGCATCAGGATCCCCAGCCCGTTATGCAATCCGGCCTCCTCGCCGAGATTGAGGCAGAGGCGCTGCTTTTTGCGGAGCTCCAGGTAGCGGGGGATTTCGCTCCACTCGAAGATGCCGACCTTGTTGGCGGCGTGGATCAGAACGGGATCGATGCGGTCAAACCCGTTCTGAAAATAGTAATCCAGCCAGTCGCGGGGATAGTTATGGATGATGCCGAGTTGGGCCGGCGCTTCGATGTCGTTATGTTCGGTCGATAGCGAGAAGATGGCCCGGTCGAGGCCGTGCAGCTTGACGGTGTCGACGAAGACCTTGAACAGGGCCTCGACGCTGCCGGTGGCATTGGCCCTTTCGAGATAATCCTCAAATTGGTACTTCTTTACGCTGTTCATGGGGAGCCTGGCTACTGCCGGCAATGACGTCAAAAGTGGGAGGGATGGATTTCCGAGCGTGCGCGCGAGTATATTATAAAATATTCTATCGATATACGAATCGTTGCGAAATCATAGGTGCGGCCCGATCAATAGTCAAAGCGTAACGGATCACGCATAAGGCTTCTCCCGGTCAGTGAAAAGGCCTGTTATGACTTTTAAGCGCGCCTTATTCAGACGCCCAGCATTTTCGCGCGGTGCTCTTCGAGCATCGACTGGACTTCCTTCGGAATGAACTCCTGGAACGGGGAGGAACCGGCTCGCCCCTCTTTGAGCATTCGGATCGGGTCCTGGCCTTCGACACAGCCGAGATTGGGTTCGTGCACGAAATATCCCAATAGCCGTTGCAGCTCTTCTGGCAGCGATCGCGCGATATCCGGAGGGACCGCCAGATACTGATTTTCCGCCTGGCGCAGCCAACCGAGGCAATAGCTGATGACAATTCCGGTTCTGGGCTGGTCCGTCCTGTTGGCGCCGCCGGCATGCAGCAGCGAGCCGAAATAAATCAGTACGGAGCCCTTCCGCATTTCGCCTTGCGTGATCTCGTGGGGTTCCGGCGCCCGGTCCCGCGGCCATTTATGGCTGCCGGGGACGAGCAGCGTCGCGCCGTTCTCCTTCGTAAAATCGTCGACTGCCCACATGCAATTGATTCATCGCTTCCCGTCCCGGATGCTCGAACGAGAACATCAGGTCGTCGGCGTGGATCAGCTGCTGCGGTTCGCCCGGGCCGATCTGAATGGCCTGGGTGAGGCTCAGCTGATACGCCCTGCAGCTCCGCAAGAGAAATTCGTCCATGACAGCGAGGATGTGTGGTTCCAAACTCATCTGCCGGCAGGCTTTTGATTTGGCGATCAGCCCGCTCAGCCGTTTGGTGGCGAAGCCGTAAAAATTGCCCTGACAGGGCGCCGTGGCGTCCAGCAGCGGCCGTATTCTGTCTTCCAAAGCCGCATGGCCTGGATCGCCCAGCATGTTTTCGATGACGACACATCCCTGCTCTTCCAGAATTTCATTTATGGTCCCGAGGTTTTCGCCCCGGCGGACGGTGTGAAGATTGCTCATGCTGACTCCTTTTGTGTCGATAACAAAAGATTAGGCGCGCGGGACCCGAGGAAAAATCACGAGACCTCGTGATTTTTATTTCGGGTGCGAAAAATACCCTGAGTCTCCTCGGAAAACGCGATAGGAGCACTCACCGATGGACACAAGCACCCTGTTCCGCAAGACGCGGACGCGGATCACCCCGGAGCAATTGAAACTACTCAACGAGCGGTCGGCCTGGCCGTGGCTGAAGGATGCACTGCTCGACTGGGCCGTGACGATCGGGGCCATCAGTCTGGCCGGCGCCTGGAACAATCCGGCCGGGTATGCGCTCGCGTTCCTGGTCCTCGGGAACCGGCAGCACGGGCTGGCACTGTTGGGGCATGACGGCACCCACTACACCCTGTCGCACAACCGGAAACTCAACGATGTCCTGACCAACTTCTTCGCTTGGTGGCCGCTTCTGTTGACCAATGGCGGCTATCGCACCCTGCATAACAGCCATCACAAGCACCTGAGCACCGACGACGACCCGGAGATCATTCACAAGAAATCGCGCGCGCCGCAATGGGACCTGCCGGCGCCCTTAACGAGAATACTGGGGTATGCCGCGAGGGATCTGGCCGGATATTCCATCCCGGATTTCTGGATCATTGTCACGTTTTCGAAACCGCCGCTGAGGTCCGATTATCTGGGTCTGGCTGCATTTCATCTCGCCGCGAACGCTCTGCTATTGTGGACGGGCCTGTGGTGGGTCTCCGCGCTCTGGTACGGATCTCTCCTGACCGCCTTCATGATGTTCTTCCGGCTCCGGCTTTGGCTTGAGCACCAGGGATCAGACCTCGCCCATCGGCTTGATCTGAAGCCGTGGGAAGCAGCCCTGCTGGCGCCGCATCTGTCCTGGCATCACTGGGAGCACCATCAGTGGCCGGCGGTCCCGTACTGGAAGCTACCGGAGTTGCGGAAGCTTGTTCCCGATCTGCCACTGGTGACGCTGTCGGCGCTGATCCAATTCTACCGGCGCTGTCCGGCGGCGCCATCGGGGCATCCACAGCGAGGAATTCGGGATCAGGGGAAAGCCCCTTGAATCTGCAATAAATGATGGAGCTCCCATACTTTCAGCAGTGGTCTGGAACCATTATGCAGCGCACCCGGTCGGCGGCGGCAGGGCGCATAGCTGCCGAGAAGAAACCGCTTTGGTGCGCGAGGCGTAATCCTGGGTAATGTTCTGGTTGAGCAGCTTCGACACCGTGCTTCTTGGCATGGGAAACGCGGCCGTGAGGGAGAAACCGTATGCTCACAGATGCACAGCGCGCCGCCTATGATCGCGACGGTTTGATCGTCGTCCCGGACGTCTTCCCGGCTGAGGATATCGCGGAGCTGCGTCGGGTGACCGACGAGTTCGTTGCCGCGTCGGCGACGGTGACCGCCAACGACTCGGTTTATGATCTCGAGGACACGCACTCGGCAGCCGAGCCACGCGTGCGCCGGCTGAAGGCGCCACATGCGATCCACCCGGCCTACATGCGCGCCAGCCGCAACCCCAAGGTCGTTGAATTGCTGACCGATCTGTGGGGCAGCCTGCGTTACGATTCGGGCAAGCTCAACATGAAGTCGGCCGGCTATGGCGCGCCGATCGAATGGCACCAGGATTGGGCGTTCTACCCGCACACCAACGAGGACCTCGCCGCGGTCGGCATCATGATCGACGATGTCGACATGGAGAATGGTCCGATGATGGTCGTGCCGGGCAGCCACAAGGGGCCGATCTACGACCATCATGGCCCGGACGGACGGTTCTGCGGCGCGATGGACCCGGAAAATTGCGACATCGACCTGTCGCGCGCCGTGCCGTGCCTCGGCAAGGCCGGCTCGATCACGATTCATCACGTGAGAGCGGTACACGGCTCGGCAACCAATTTCTCGGGGCGGTCCCGCCGCTTCCTGCTCTACCAGTATCGGGCCGCCGATGCCTGGCCACTGCTCGGGCTCAAGGAGGGCATCGAGAAATTCAACGAGCAGCTGATTGTCGGGGAGCCGAGCCTCGCGCCGCGGCTGGTGCCGCTGCCGGTGCGGATGCCGCTACCGCCGGCCGAGTACCAGGGCTCGATCTACGAGAACCAGCGCGCCAGCGGCCGCCGCTATTTCGCCACCGCCGACGAGGCTCTCCGCATGGCTGCGGAGTAAGTCGGGGACGCCGGCGTCGGCAGCGCGGCATCGACTCATCGAAGGCGACAGCTTGGCGTCGAACCGGTGCAGCCGACCGTTACCCATAGCCGCTCTACCCCTTGGCAGCGAAACGCAAGAACTCTCGCTTCATTGCGTTAACCTGACCAAGATACGTAGCAGCGTCCTGGTCGCCGCATCGCTCGCCGGTGGTCAGGGAGAAGCCGCGGCGCGCAAAAGCTTTGGCCGAACCTGCGCCGCAGATATGAATTATGGCGGCAAGTTCCTGCTTATGCTGAGCGGTGGCGGTCCTGTCTGGCCGGCGCGCCAGAATCGCCGCGACATTTCGGTCTAAAAACACAGCTGTGAGCTCGATTGCGTTACCCGGCACGACGCGCGTATAGAGCCCGTTCCACCAGCAGCCGTTCTCGATAACGGCATGGCCGCGAATGCAATAGCGGCGCGCCTCCGCGAAGGCCGCGTCGGTCATCTGGTACATGCCGACGCTGCTTGAGGCCGGCTGATAGATCGCGAAGGGATTCCAGGTCAGGCGCCACCGCCAATAGGTGTTTGCCAACGGATTGCCGGTGCTCTCGACCTGAGCCAGCGCCGCCAGCAGTTCTGGTGTAATTGTGGCGGTGGAATACTCGCGAAACAGCGGTGCATACTGCCGCCAAGTTTCGATCGGCGTTTTGTAGAGAGCGCCGCTAACGGGAAGAAGCATCTCGGATGGCTTGCGCACGAGATGGTAGACGAGATTCGCCGCAGCCAAGACGGCAAGCACGGTCGCACCGATGGCGACAATCCGGACCGACCGTGGCGCTGCAGCCAGGTTTCGCCCCACGCAGCGCGCTCCATTGCCGAAACGGCGCAGAAGAGAACGGGAGTCCCGGCGAATATGCGTCCTGCGAGACGGGACCCGGGCGCGGCTCGGTGAAGACATCGGGATAATTCGCTTTACCCACCTGAACGGGAGCGGGCGCCGCCCCAGGCCGTTATAGCGGGTTGTCAACGGACCCGGATATCGCTTTGAGACGGGGGAAATCGAGGTCATGGCCAGTTCCTCGGCCATCATCTGCTCCTCCGACCAAAAAACCGCTGTCGCCCTATCGCTCCCAGTCATCGCGATCCCGGTGACGGTCGCGCCGTTTGCGGGAAGGATCTCGCGGCTTGGTGGGAGGCGGCGGCGTGCCTCCATCCGACGATCCGCCCGCGCCTGCGCCGCCCCCATGCGCGTTGTCGCCACCGGCCACGCGCGTGAATTCTTCCCGTATCGTTGTGGGCTTCTGAAGCAATTCCGGCGAGGCTTGCCCGGTCTCTTCGAGCGCCACACGCGAGGGGTGCCGGTTCTTGGCCCTCCAGGCGAGTGCGGGCATGCGATTGCCGTCGCCACGCGCCCGCTCGGCGATGCGCCGTTCTCTCAGAAGCTTGGTTTCGAGAGATTTGAGCTCACGCGCCTCGACTTGTTCGAGGGCGCGGCGCTGGCGATCCAGGTCGAGGCTTTGCGCCTCATGGCGCCGCTGCAACTCAAGGCGCGCCTGCGCCTGGGGCTGATCGAGCGCCTGCAGCTCATCGACAAAGCGCTCCTGCCGGCGTTTGTCCTGATGCCTGCGCAGCTGGCGGCGAAGGGCATCGAACCCGCTCACCCGCGCCAGAACCGCGACCAGGCCGGTCGAGCGGCCCTGTTCTCGCTGCAGACCGACGCGTTTAGTTTCCGCCTCGTGAGCTTCCTCCAGCGCCCGTCGCGTTTCTCGCTGGCGCAAGGCAAGATCGTTACGCTCCTCGCTGTGCCGCGCCTGCATTTCCGACCGCTCATCTTCGAGCAGTCGGCGACGCTCGCCTTGGCTTGCCTTTAAGCTGCCGACGCGATCGGCACGGGCCTGCGCCTTGCCGAAATCCTCGATGGCTTTGCGGTGGCCGGCGACCAGTGCCTTCGCTTCCTCGACACGAGGCAAAGATTCCGGTGGAAACTCCCGTTCGAGGAAGGCCCGAATGTCCTTCGTGCGGACCTGCCGGTCGTCAATTAATTTCGGCAAGGAATTCATCTCGCCATAGAGATCGACCAAGACATAAGGCCGCTTGCCGGTCGCCAGCACATAGCCGAGTTCCTCGATCGCCCGCACGAACGCCCGGGCCCCGTCGCTGTGACGCCATGCGTGGGTCACCTGCGCGATCCGGTCCTCCTTGGTAAGGCCGGTGGCCTCCTGCTGGTGCTTCTCGTACAGGGAAAGCGATTTTTTCCTGCGGTCGCGGCCGGCATCCGGGAACATCCCTTCGGGAAGCGCGAGGTCGTGATCGCGCGCAAACTGGCGCGTGACCATCATCAATTTCTGGCGGTCGAAGGCCTGATGGATGGCCTTGCCGCGTACGGTGTCGATCCGCGACCAGACGACGTGGCAGTGCTCGCGCCCCTCCTTGATATGGAAGACGACGGCGCGAGGCTGACTCGAAAGGCCGAGCGTTCCTTCCGCGCGGTCGATGTAGTCGAGATACTGCTCCCGGGTGAGGGGGGAGCTATGCGCGGAAGTTGGTGACGGGCTGACGGGATGAAGGCGGCGTATCGTGGGGGTGTTCGCGCCTCCACTTCTCCAGCAAAGGAGTGATACGCCGTGTCCGATGCTAACGTCGTCAAGCTGCTTCAACCAGGGTCATTCGCCGACCCGCTCACCGAGGTGCTGCGCAACGGAGCGCGGGCCCTGCTGGCCCAAGCGATCGAGGCCGAGGTGGCCGAATTCCTCGCCAAGCATGTCGATCTGAGGACCGCTACTGGCCTGAGCCGCGTGGTCCGGCACGGGCACCTGCCTGAACGCGAGGTGATGACCGGCATCGGCCCGGTCGGCGTGCGCCAACCCCGCGTGCGCGACCGTGGCGCTGCCGATGATGCCGGGCGCATCCGCTTCACACCCGCGATCCTGCCGCCGTATGCGCGGCGCTCGCGGAGCCTGGAGGTGCTGATCCCGATCCTTTACCTGAAGGGCATCTCGACCGGCGATTTCGAGGAGGCGCTTTCTGCCCTGCTCGGCAAGGATGCACCGGGCCTGTCGGCCTCGACTATTGCTCGGCTGAAGGAGGTCTGGATCGACGAGCACGAGCACTGGAGGAAGCGCGATTTGTCGGCCAAGCATTACGTCTATGTGTGGGCCGACGGCATTTACCTGCAGGCCCGTCTTGAAGACGCCAAGCAATGCATCCTGGTCATCATCGGCGCGACGCCGGAGGGCAGGAAGGAGCTGCTCGGCTTTATCGACGGCGCGCGCGAGAGCGCGCAGGATTGGCGTGAACTGCTGCTCGATTTGAAGAACCGAGGTCTGGCGGTCGCGCCCGAACTCGCCGTCGCCGACGGCGCGCTTGGCTTCTGGAAGGCGCTCGGCGAGCTGTGGCCGATCACACGCGAGCAACGCTGCTGGGTGCACAAGACCGCCAACGTCCTCAACAAACTGCCGAAGAGCCAGCAGCCGAAAGCCAAGCGGGCATTACAGGAGATCTGGATGGCGGAGACGAGCAAGGACGCCGAGGCCGCGTTCGACGCCTTCATCGCAGCCTACGAGTTGAAATACGATAAGGCCGCCGAGTGCCTGGCAAAGGATCGCCAGGCCCTGCTCGCATTTTACGATTTCCCTGCCGAACACTGGAAACACCTGCGGACCTCGAACCCGATCGAGAGCACCTTTGCCACCGTGCGGCACCGCACGATCCGCTCGAAGGGCTGCCTCTCGAATAAGACGGCGCTCGCCATGGTGTTCAAGCTGGTCGATGCGGCGCAGAAAAGCTGGCGCAGGCTCGATGGCCACAACCAGTTGCCCAAGCTCATTCAAGGTGTCAGGTTCACCGACGGGATCGAAGTCGCCGCCAACCCCGCGTCCTCGCAATCCCAAACCGCCGCCGCCTGATCCCTCAGGCCATCACCAAGATTCGGCGATAGCTCGTGAGGGGGTCCTGCGCCGGGTCGGGATTGACCGAGAGACTGTAGAGGTAATTGCGGCAACCGGTCATGGCATGGGCGCAGAGCTCCCACTCGGCAAAGGCGCCGTGCAGATCGCGCGCGACCGCACCGCGGACCTCCGCGATCTCGACATATTCGTTGTCGAACGCGTTCTGCAGATGGGTCGCCAGATCCTGTCCCAACCCGCGCTGGCTGGCCTTGGGGATCATGGTTTACGCCCCAGGGCCTTGAAACAGGCGGCCCGAATTTCGGTCAGAGAGCGGACCGCCTCCTCAAGGATGTCTCCGCTCCCCGGCCCCGACGCGATGGCGATGGTGTGGAGCTGATCGCGGACACGCGCGAGTTCGCCGAGAATCTGCGCGACCGCCTGATGCTCGATGGAAGGCCGGCGGGACTGGCGCGGCGGCTCGGCGCCGAAAACGGATTTGGTGATAAAGGCGGAGGTGGACAGGCCGGAGGCGTTAACGCGCCGTTCGAACTCCGCCCGCAATTCCTTGGGCGGACGGTAGGAGATGGGCGCTTCCCGTTTGTTGTCGTTTCCCGCCGGCATGGTCCTTCAGCTGGTTCCTGTCCTTTGTTGCCTGCCTCGACAATTCCTCGCCGTTCGCCCGGCGCCGTCCGGGGGTCCAGGGGGGCTTGAGCCCACCCGGTCGATGGGTGCCCCGAGGGAGAGCCGAAATCTCCCTCGCGGTCGAAGCCGGCGCCGAAATGCCGGTCGTGGTCCAGGGCGCGAAAGCCCGGTCGCGGGTTGCAAGGGGGTGCGACCATCCCCTTGCTCGATGGGTCCAGGGAGAGCCGAAATCTCCCTGTGTCGCGATGCAACGGCGACCCGTTGTGATCAGCCGGGACGGGCTCGATGCCCGTCAGCGCTTAAGCGTCCGGTTGACCAATCCCTTGGCGACACCGCTCTCAAAGAGCGGCTGAGCCTAGGGATTGCCCTGGGGGGTGCGCGGGGGATGGGAAATCCCCCCGCAAGGTGAGCGCGGTATTACCGCGCACACCTTGTACGTCTTCTAATGAACGCCCCGCCAGTCTCGATTATGCCAGGATAAATCTTAAATTCAGGTAAATAGGCAATACAATTTCAGCATGTATGTAATGCACATTGCAGCCTGACTGTCCTAGCGCACCATTTTCAGGCAGGTACAAGGAATTTCTGCAGACAGGGTTATTGAGATTGATAGCAGACAATCCATCTCTTGGTGCGAACGCAAAGGACTTTCGCCGCTGGTGACCCTCTCAGTGGAATGCACATTCCGGTGGCCTGAAAGACAGAGCGCGCGATCCGCCTACAGTCGCGTACAATGCACGTCACAGTTTCCTAAGCGCGAGGAATCGTCGAGGCAGACTCAATTCCGGCATCACCAGTTCCTCAGTCGCACCGGCGGCCAAGTCCGCTTCGGCAGGCTTTCTGTCGTGGACATTCCAGACCGGTGAAAGCTTGAACTGGAGTGTGCATGCCAATGATCGAACCAGTTGCTTGCGACGGAACGATCAAACCGACCAAGGAAACCTACGACCAGATCCAGCAGGCCTACGACTACCTGAACCGGACCCTGTTCAAAGGCGAACTGCCCAACTGCCTGATCACGCTGCAACGCCGCAATCGCACTTACGGGCATTTTTCCGGCGACCGCTTTGGCCGCGACGACGGGCTTGTGACGGACGAAATCGCCCTCAATCCCCGCCATTTTCACAATCGCCCGGTCACAGAAGTGCTGGCCACCCTCGCCCATGAAATGGCGCATCTGTGGCAGCACCATCACGGCAAGCCCGGCCGCGGCCGCTACCATAATCGCGAATGGGCCGAACGTATGAAAGCGATTGGCCTGCAGCCCACGAATACAGGCGAAGAAGGCGGCCAGGAAACCGGCGACGGCGTGCACCATTACGTCATCCCGGACGGCCCCTTCGACGCAGCCGTCAACAAGCTCCTGGCGCGCGGCTTCACGATCACCTGGATCGAGAAGCCGCGCGCCGCCAAGATGGCGGTCGAAGAGGCCGGTGAAGACGAAAAAGAACCGGCCGAACCCAAAAGGGGCAAACGCGTCAAATACACCTGCCCGCGCTGTAACCTGAATGCCTGGGCCAAGCATGAGGTCCGCCTGATCTGCGGCGCCGACATGACCCCAATGGACCCCGCCATACGGGGCCGGCGTCAGAGGTTGTACGCGCGACACCGTTATCACCCATTCTCGGCTCGCCTGGCGCCATGAAAGAGCCCAAGCGGCCGTAGCGAGACGCCATGGACTGCAAGCCTTGCCGATCGAGGGGCTCGCTGCCCGTCTGGCCGGTGGTTTCTTGCAGCCTATTGATCCCGACGCTCTCAAAGCCGCTGTCACAAAGGCGCTCTGCGCCGATCTTGGCGATCTGAATCGGATTAAAGAGTTGCCCGGGTTTCCGCGCGCCGCAGCGGCAACCCTGTCCAAGGCATGGACAGCAGGATTAAACCTCGCAAACCGCGCCGCGACCGCGGGGCCCGAGGCGGCGACCCGCTTGGCAGCGGTCGCACGGCTGGAAGCCGAGGTGATTCGGCATTTGCCGCCGTCGATGTGCCGGCCGGCCGATCTTGTCGCTGCCGCGCTTCCGCGCGTATCCCATGCCCGCACGCTTTTCGGCCGGGTCGCTGTCCATGGCCGTACCGAAATGTCACCGGTCTGGCGACCGCTTCTCGCGGCGCTCGCGGCCGAGACCGAGGTGCGATGGATCGCCGGCCCCCGCTACGTGCCGCCCTGGGTTCACGAGCTCGGCATTCCGGTTGTGGAGGCGCCACGGGAATATCCGGAAGTTCACGCAGAATCGTGTGCCAGTCCGCGGCACGAGGCCCTCGAAGCACTGCGATGGGCGCGCGCCCTCGTCGCCGGTGGGAGTGCGCGGCCGGAGGAAATCGCCATCGCCGCTGCCTCTCCCGAGGAGTGGGACGATCATTTCCTCGCTCTCAGCCAGATGAGCGGCCTCGATCTTCACTTCGTCCATGGCAGAAAAGTTCTCACCACCCCCGATGGACAGTTAGCAGCTGCCCTGGCCGAGGTATTGCTGCGCGGCTTCAGCCACACGCGCATCGTCAGGCTGGCAAGCCTGTTGCGGACCCAAGGTAAAATACTGGCCGCACTTCCTTCTGACTGGGCTCGTGCTCTACCGACCGAAGCCCCCTTGCTCGACGCCGCGCGATGGCGTCAGGTGTTATCGACCCTTAGCACCGATTCCTTCCGTGACGACGTCGACCACGCGGCGGCGCTGGGCGAGCTCGTCGACATCCTGGCCCGCGGCCTCAGAGAGGCAGCGGAAATCGGAGAACTCCTGCTCAAAGGTCGAAACCTGGCCATCTGGCGCATGGCCCTGACCGAGGGTCCCCCGCAGGCGCTGGACGTAACGTTGACCTCGCTCCGGCTGCCGGATGACGTTGCGCCCGAAGCTGCCATCATCTGGGCGCCGGCAGCCGCGCTCGCGGCCGTGCCCCGCCCCTTCGTCAGGCTCATCGGCCTGTCCTCGCGCGCCTGGCCCCGGCACGCCAGCGAGGATCCTCTTCTTCCGGACCACATCGTCCCCACCCACGAGCTCGAACCTCTGCCCGTGCACGACGCTGACCGGCGGGATTTCGAAACAATTAGCCGCACAACCGCGCGCCAGGTTTCCTGCACCCGCTCTCGGCGCGATGCCGAGGGACGTTTAAACGGCGTCTCGCCCCTGTATCCCGCCGACTTGCCAGAAATGCACCGCCAACGCGCCCGCATACCCGAGCATGCAGCAGGATGGTCCGATCGGCTATTCGCACGCCCGGCCGAATTCGAGGCCTTACCCGAGGCAGACTCCGCCATTTCCTGCTGGATCGACTGGCATACCGAGCGGCTGACCCCGCATGACGGTCTCATTCGCCGTAATCATCCCGTCGTGGTGGGAGCCCTTCAACGCCAGCAATCGGCGACTTCGCTCGTGAAATTGCTGCGCGATCCACTCGGCTATCTCTGGCAGTACGCTTTCGGCTGGCACGAACCCAGCGAGACCGAAGACCCGCTTCTGCTCGACGCCCTGGCATTCGGCAATCTCGTGCATGCCGTATTGCAGACTGCCGTTTGCCGCCTGGAGGCGTCCGGCGGCTTTTCCGTGGCTACTGCGCGCGCAATAGAGACCGCGCTCGACACTGCGCTGGATACCGTTGCGACGGACTGGGAGCAGTCGCAGCCGACTCCGCCGCCAGTGATCTGGCGGAGAAAAACTGCAGGATATCCGCAACCTCGCGCTCGTCGCCCTTACCTTCTCCGAGCCCCCGCTGTCCGGCCAGCGGAGCTGGGCCGAAATCCCGTTCGGCGGCGATGGCCGCGCAGGCGACCTTACACTCGAGGACCACGCAAAGCTTCCCTGGGACCCGATGGCGCCCGTCGTCATTCCGGGCACCAATCTGCGCATCGGCGGCAGCATTGACCGCCTCGATCTGGCGGCAGACGGAAAAACCGCCCGCGTTACCGACTATAAATCCGGCCGGCCGCCAGGCCAGAACAGGGAGCTGGTGCTCAAAGGCGGCGCCGAACTCCAGCGTTGCCTTTACGCCTTTGCCGTCCGGTCCCTCCTGCCGCAGGTCAGCGGTATCAGCAGTCGGCTCCTCTACCTCAAAGCAGCCGATGACGGGCTCTATTCTCTTTCTGATCCGGATGACGTGCTGTCCGAGCTAGCCGAATTTGCCGCCGCTGCGGTTCGTCTCGCTACGGCCGGCAACCTGCTACCCGGACCTGCCGCCGCCGACACCTATAACGATTTCGCCTTCGCTTTGCCGGGCGGCGCAAAGGAGAGCTATTTCAACCTGAAATTCCCTCTTATCGGCGCGTGCCTGGCCGATCTCGCCCCGCTCTGGGGGATGGAATGATGCCGGACCGCCATCACCCCCTTGCCCTTCCTGATGCTGGCGCGCGGCAGCGGGCGCTGCTGGACTACAGCGCAACCCTGCTCGTCGAGGCAGGCGCAGGCAGCGGCAAGACCGCCCTTATGGCCGGACGCGTCGCTCTCATGCTGGCCCATGGCATTCGGCCGCGCGACATTGTCGCGGTGACTTTTACCGAGGCGGCCGCCGCCGAACTACTCGAACGCATCGAGCGCTTCGTCGCCTCTCTTGCCGCCGGCACCGTCCCCCGTGAATTGGCCCAAGCTCTGGAAACCGGCCTTTCGACGGACCAGCGCGCGGCCGTTACAGCCGCGAGGACATCCCTTGAGGAAATCACTTGCACAACTATTCACGGTTTTTGCCAGCAGCTCATCAAGCCGTACCCGATCGAGGCCGGCATCGATCCCGGAGCCACGATCATCGATCCGGCAGCCGCCGATCTCGCCTATCAGGATTTAATGACGGCCTGGCTGTCGGCCCGCTTCGGGCGTGCGCGCAGCGACGATGGTCTTGGCCGAATTCCGGCGATGACAGGGCTTGGCGGCGAAGACGATTTCTTTGCCGAGCTTCTCGCCATCGCGCCGGACGAGGCTGTCACGCTTATTGGCGACGCCGCCAATTTTCTAAAGATCAAACGGACCGCCCGCGCTCCCCGCGCCGAGCTGGACGCGGATATCCTCGGACAGCTTTCACAAGGGATACGCGACTTCGCCAACTGGTATGCCGGCTGTGGCATTACCGAACCGGCGACCCACGAGTGTATTGCCGATCTCACCCGATTCCAGACGGTGCTCGACGCCGCTCTCGGCGCTCCCATCACCGGGCGTGTTATTGCCCGTCTGTTGCTGCATGTGCCGCCTGATTGCTCCCACAGCAAGCAACCACGCTTTAAAGCGTTCCAAAACAAAGGTAAATGGCAGGCTGCCGCGTGCGCGACCGGAGTCGCCAAGGCGCGCGGTGAGCAACTCTGCGCCATTGCAAAAGCCATCTACGACCGCTGCAGCGACGCTTACCAGAGTTTCAATGCCCATGTCGCCGCGGCCGCCATGGCTCGTTTCGTCGGTGAATTCGACACCCTCAGGGCGCTCTACGCCAACTATGCGGCGCGGCAAACAGGTTGAGAGGCGGGCGTCAATCAGGATGAGAAAGTGTCGCCGGATGCGTGACAGCAGGAGGGCGTAGCCCGACTGACGTTGCGAATCCGGCGAACGGTGTGCCCCTGGAAGGGGCGCGTTGTCTGGCGGTCGCGGCCGGCCGGATAGGAAGCGAGTTCTTCATGCCGATGAGGAACCGCCCCTTGCCCGGTCGCCACATCACCGATTGCCAGATGAGGCTGTTCATGAGTTTCCGCCAGACCGAAACGGCGAGCGTTGCCGCGGCCAAAGCCGGGTTCAGCGCCGCCACCGCCTATCGCATCGAACAGGACCCGCGGCTCCCGTCACAACGGAAAGCACCGCGCGGGCGCCGGCGGCATGACCCGCTCGCTGCGGTTTGGGATAGTGAGGTGGTGCCCCTGCTCAAGAGCGCCCCGGGCCTGCGGCCGATCGCCATTTTCGACGAGATCCGGCGGCGCCATCCCGAGACTGGCGCCGGCATCCGCCGCACCTTGGAGCGGCGCATCCGCTCGTGGCGGGCGCTGTACGGCGCCGAGCAGGACGTCATCTTCCGGCAGGAACATCCGCCAGGCCGGCTCGGGCTGTCCGATTTCACCGAGATGCGCGATCGCGGCGTCAGCATCGCCGGCGCGCCGCTCGATCATCGGCTCTACCATTTCCGGCTGGCCTTCTCGGGCTGGGAGCACGCCCATGTCGTGCTCGGCGGCGAAAGCTTCGTGGCGCTGGCCGAGGGGTTGCAGAACGCGCTGTGGGCGCTCGGCCTCGCACCCTTGCAGCATCGTAGCGACAGCCTGTCGGCGGCCTTCCGCAACCTCGACCGTGACGCGCGGGAGGATCTCACGCGTCGCTACGAGGCGCTGTGTGCCCATTACGGCATGGAGCCGACCCGCAACAATCGCGGCGTGGCGCACGAGAACGGCTCGATCGAAAGCCCGCACGGCCATCTCAAGCAGGCGATCGAGGACGCGCTCCTGCTGCGGGGCACGCGCGACTTCGTCGATCTGAATGCCTATCGTCGTTTCATCGACGAGATCGTCGGGCAGCGCAACGTTCGCAACAATAAGCGCCTCGATCTCGAGCGCTCGGCCCTGCAATTGCTGGCGGCGCGGTGGACGACGGATTACGAGGAGACGTTCGTCAGTGTCACCTCGACGAGCGGCTTCATCCTCAAGAGGGTGTTCTATTCGGTGCCGTCGCGCCTGATCGGCCATCGGCTGCGCGTGCGGCTCTACGATGACCGGCTGGAATGCTTCCTCGGCGCGACGCCGCTGATGACGCTGCGGCGCGGACGTCCGCACGCCGACCGCAAGCACGGTCACGTGGTCGATTACCGGCACGTCATCCATGCCCTGCGCTGCAAGCCGATGGCCCTGCTCAACCTGGTCTATCGCGAGCAGCTCTTTCCGCGCCGTGCTTATCAGCGCGCCTTCGAAGCGCTGCTGGAGGGCGGCGGCGAGAAGCCGGCGTGCCGCACCATGGTCGGGCTGCTGGCGCTGGCCCATGATCGGGCTTGCGAGGCCGAACTCGCCGAGGCCATCGAGGCCGAGCTCGATGCCGGCAGATTGCCCGATCTCGGTCTGCTCGAACGACGCTTCGCGCCCGATCCCGCCGCCATTCCCGACATCGCCGTCGAATTGGTGCCGCTGCATCTTTACGACGAGCTCGGCACCGTCCGGCCCCTGGACCAAGCACTGGGGGGTGCAGCATGAAGACGACCGATCCGATCGACGCCGCCCGTCTCGCGCTGCTCCTCGCCGAGTTGCGACTTCCCGCCGTCAAGCAGGTCTGGGCCGACCTCGCCGCTCAGGCCGACAAGGAGGGCTGGCCGGCGGCCCGCTTCCTTGCCGCCTTGGCCGAGCATGAGATGGCCGAGCGCAGCCGTCGCCGCATCGAACGCCATCTCGCCGAAGCCCGGCTACCGCCCGGCAAGACCATTGACACCTTCGACTTCGAGGCCGTCCCGGTCGTCAGCAAGGCCCAGGTCATGGCGCTGGCGGCCGGTGATGCCTGGTTGGACAAGGGCGCCAATTTGATCCTGTTCGGGCCGCCCGGCACCGGCAAGAGTCACTTGGCGGCAGCTCTCGGCTTCGCCCTCGTCGAAAATGGCTGGCGCGTGCTGTTCGCCCGGACCACCGACCTCGTCCAGCGGCTGCAAATCGCCCGCCGCGAACTCGCTCTCGAAGCTGCCATCGCCAGGCTCGACAAATACCATCTGCTGATCCTCGACGACCTCGCCTATGTCACCAAGGATCAGGCCGAAACCAGCGTCCTATTCGAGCTGATCGGCGCCCGATACGAGCGGCGATCCCTGCTGGTCACCGCCAACCAGCCGTTCGGCGAATGGGGAAAGATCTTCCCCGACCAGGCGATGACGCTGGCCGTCGTCGATCGCCTGGTCCACCACGCCACGATCTTCGAGATGAACGTCGAGAGCTATCGACGCCGCACCGCCCTGGAACGCAAACGCGGCTTCAGCTGACGGCCCAGCGACAAGCAAGACTGGCATCTCAGTGTCGCGCCGCGACACTCAAATCGCCGCGCGCCCTCTTGCGCGACAATAACAACGCGACGATCATAGCCGCGCCGCGACGCCGGGATTCTCATCCTGATTGTCGCCGTCTTCCCATCCTGATTGCCGCGCTACACCAACTACAAGCGCCAGGCGGCTTTGCTCGATTTCGACGACCTTCTCCACCACGCGCGGGATCTGCTCGTTCACGATCCTGGCGTGCGCCAGGCCCTCGCCCGCCGCTATCCACGCATTCTCGTGGACGAGTTTCAGGACACCGACCCCCTGCAGGCCGAAATCCTCTGGCTGCTATGCGGCGAAGGAGCGGAAGGCGAGCTATGGACCGCCCGAAGGCTGCGTCCGGGCAGCCTGTTTCTGGTCGGGGATCCCAAACAGGCGATCTACCGCTTTCGCGGCGCCGACGTTGACACCTACCTGGAGGCAAAACGCACCCTTCTCGCGCAAGGTGCTGATAGCATCGTCGAAATTACGGCAAACTTCCGATCCCGGGAGCCCATCCTCGATTTTGCCAATGACCGTTTCCAGCCGCTTTTGTCAGAAGCGGCCGGACAGCCCGGCTTCACTCGACTGGCGGCGATCCGCGCGGCTTCCCCCGACGGCCATGCCGTCGCCTGCTTCGAAGTCCCGATCGACGACAGCCTGAAAGACAGCAAGGGCAAACTCGATGCCGAGCTCGTCCGCGAGCACGAAGCGATCATCGTGGCCGAGATCGTTCAACGGCTCATCGGGAATTATCAAATCTGGGACAGCCGGACCCAGACCATGCGGGTCTGCCGCGCCGGCGATATCGCCCTCCTCGCCCCCACCGGCGCCAGCCTTTGGCGATACGAGCGCGCCCTTGAACGTCACCAGGTGCCGGTCGCGTCACAGGCCGGCAAAGGTTTTTTCCGCCGTCAGGAAGTCCAGGATCTGATCGCCTTATCCCGCGCCATTGCCGATCGGCGCGACACACTGGGATTTGGCGCCCTTCTTCGGGGTCCCCTTGTCGGGTTGACTGAAGAGGACATCGCTGACGCCATTGCGGCGTTGCCAGCCTCAGAAGGCGGGCCTCCGCCACGGCTTCATCTAGGGACAGATCGCAGTGCGATCGCCCACCCCGTTCTCGGCCGTACGCTTGAGGTGCTCCAGAGCCTTGCCCGCAAGGCGCGCCGCACAACGCCTTACCAGATCATCGCGGAGGCCATCGAGGTTCTCAATATTCGCCCCATCCTACGAGCGCGTTACCCCCTTACTTCCGAACGCGCCCTGGCCAATGCCGAGCTGTTCCTCGAAATGGCGCGCGCTTAGGACGGCCGCGGCCTCGCGGCCTTTACGCTCGCCATGAGACAGAATTGGGAAGACGCCGAAGCCCAGGTCGAAGGCCGCCCCGATGCGGAAGCCGAGTCTGTCCAGATCATCACGATGCATCTGGCCAAGGGGCTCGAATGGCCGATCGTTATCCCGATCAATTCGCCGACCGAACTTTATGACGACACAAGCTTTTTGCACCGGCGGCGGGACGACACGGTGCATTTCAAGATCCTTGACCAGGCCCCGGCTGATTATGAGCAAGTCAAGACTGACGAAAAAGAACAGCTCCGCCGCGAGCGCGTGCGCCTGTGGTACGTCGCGATAACCCGCGCCTGCGATCTCCTCCTCCTACCGCGGCAAAGCGAGCGGAAGCCCAATGACTGGATGAGCGTCGTCGACCTCAGGCTTGACGATCTGCCGAAATTCGACCCCCGGTCAATCGTGTATGCCCCGGTCCGTGACGCCGTCGAGGAGCCGGAAAATACCCAGGACGAAACGACCTGGCGCGGCGAGGCGGTCACCATTGCTGTGACCCGCCGCGCTATCGTATGGCGCAGCCCAAGCCGCCACGAGGGGTCGCCAGACGCCGCGCCGCGGCCCGAACGTGACGAGATCTTTTCCGATGCCACGGCTATCTCCGAGCAGCTTCCCCCGACTTCGGACACTGCCGCCGTCGCGAGCGCGGTCCGCGGTAGCCGCGAGCGCGGCCTCGTCGTGCACAAGTTGCTCGAGGAAGTGCTGACCGGGGAGACTGTCGAGCAGTCGTCGACGCGCTTGAAATTCGGGCAAGAGACCTGCTGGCCCAGCTCAGCATATCCGAAGCCGACCGGCCGGAGGACGGGCCCTACACTCCCGAGCTGGTGGCGACGACCTTGCGGGCCCTCGTCATACCCGAGATTGCTGCATGCCGGAGCCGGTTACTGCCCGAGCTGACGGTCTTCTCGGCAGAGGCCGATGAGGATCGTACGACGTATGTCGGCGGCATCGCCGACGCCGTGGCCTATCAGCCCACCGGAGTGATCGACCTGGTCATCGACTGGAAAACCGACGTCAGCCCTGCCGCCCAGCAGATAGACCTCTATCGCGAGCAAATGCGTGACTACCTCGTCGCGACCGGCGCGTCCGAGGGCCTGCTTGTGTTTGTGACGACGGGTGAAATCATCCGTGTATGGCCAGTCTAACTGCCAACCGCCGGTACGAACCGGGTTGGAGCTATCGCCAAATCTTGGTGATGGCCTGAGGGATCAGGCGGCGGCGGTTTGGGATTGCGAGGACGCGGGGTTGGCGGCGACTTCGATCCCGTCGGTGAACCTGACACCTTGAATGAGCTTGGGCAACTGGTTGTGGCCATCGAGCCTGCGCCAGCTTTTCTGCGCCGCATCGACCAGCTTGAACACCATGGCGAGCGCCGTCTTATTCGAGAGGCAGCCCTTCGAGCGGATCGTGCGGTGCCGCACGGTGGCAAAGGTGCTCTCGATCGGGTTCGAGGTCCGCAGGTGTTTCCAGTGTTCGGCAGGGAAATCGTAAAATGCGAGCAGGGCCTGGCGATCCTTTGCCAGGCACTCGGCGGCCTTATCGTATTTCAACTCGTAGGCTGCGATGAAGGCGTCGAACGCGGCCTCGGCGTCCTTGCTCGTCTCCGCCATCCAGATCTCCTGTAATGCCCGCTTGGCTTTCGGCTGCTGGCTCTTCGGCAGTTTGTTGAGGACGTTGGCGGTCTTGTGCACCCAGCAGCGTTGCTCGCGTGTGATCGGCCACAGCTCGCCGAGCGCCTTCCAGAAGCCAAGCGCGCCGTCGGCGACGGCGAGTTCGGGCGCGACCGCCAGACCTCGGTTCTTCAAATCGAGCAGCAGTTCACGCCAATCCTGCGCGCTCTCGCGCGCGCCGTCGATAAAGCCGAGCAGCTCCTTCCTGCCCTCCGGCGTCGCGCCGATGATGACCAGGATGCATTGCTTGGCGTCTTCAAGACGGGCCTGCAGGTAAATGCCGTCGGCCCACACATAGACGTAATGCTTGGCCGACAAATCGCGCTTCCTCCAGTGCTCGTGCTCGTCGATCCAGACCTCCTTCAGCCGAGCAATAGTCGAGGCCGACAGGCCCGGTGCATCCTTGCCGAGCAGGGCAGAAAGCGCCTCCTCGAAATCGCCGGTCGAGATGCCCTTCAGGTAAAGGATCGGGATCAGCACCTCCAGGCTCCGCGAGCGCCGCGCATACGGCGGCAGGATCGCGGGTGTGAAGCGGATGCGCCCGGCATCATCGGCAGCGCCACGGTCGCGCACGCGGGGTTGGCGCACGCCGACCGGGCCGATGCCGGTCATCACCTCGCGTTCAGGCAGGTGCCCGTGCCGGACCACGCGGCTCAGGCCAGTAGCGGTCCTCAGATCGACATGCTTGGCGAGGAATTCGGCCACCTCGGCCTCGATCGCTTGGGCCAGCAGGGCCCGCGCTCCGTTGCGCAGCACCTCGGTGAGCGGGTCGGCGAATGACCCTGGTTGAAGCAGCTTGACGACGTTAGCATCGGACACGGCGTATCACTCCTTTGCTGGAGAAGTGGAGGCGCGAACACCCCCACGATACGCCGCCTTCATCCCGTCAGCCCGTCACCAACTTCCGCGCATAGCTCACCGGGTTGCTGCTCAACTTGAGATTCATTTCCCTGACCTAGCGCGCAGCCAACCTGGCAGACTTTATCGAGTCGACCCGCTAAAACCATTCAGAACGGGCAGAAGGATGAGATGACGGATGAAAATACACCCGAACCGCTGCTGGAGACGGCAATGAGCAACAGTGGCCGTCTCCTCCAACACCTGAAACCAGGTACACTAGCCGCCCAATGGCCGTGACAATGAATATTGGCCCACTTACGCTGACGAATTCTGGCCCACCCCCGGTGTCTTTGACCTGCTGAGCCGGGCCGAGGCCGGGCTCAGCAGGTCAGCGTCGCTTTTCCATCCTCTCCTTCACGTTTTGCCGCCCTTTCGTTGTGCCGTGGTCCGGCGGAACCGGTAGGAGTCCGCGCCGGTGGTGATGATGTGCGCCTGGTCGGTCAGACGATCGATCAGCGCCTTGCACAGCCGCGGATTGGGGATCACCTGCGACCACTCGGAGAATGGCAGGTTGGTGGTGACGATCACCGCCGCTTTTTCGGCGCGGTCGGCGACCACCTGGAACATCAGCTCGGATGCGGTTTCGGCGAGCGGGACGTAGCCCAGTTCGTCGATACAGATCAGATCGAGCCGTTCCCACCGGCCCAACGCGCGGCTGAGTTGGTTGGCATGCGTCGCCTCCGCCAGTTCGTTGATCAGCGCCGTCGCGGTGGTGAATCGCACCCGCCGGTGCTGGCGGCAGGCCGCCACGCACAAGCCCGTCGCCAGATGGGTTTTCCCCGTCCCGGCCTCGCCGACCAGCAGGATCGGTTCAGCCTTGGCCACGTAATCGCCCTCAGCCAGCGTGCGCAGTTGCGCAGCCGAGACGCCGGAGTGGTCAAACTCGAACCCATCCAGCGTCTTCATCCGCGGCAGCTTCGCCTCATGCAGCAGCCGGGTGATGGCGCGGCTCTCCCGCTCCTCCATCTCGGCCGCCAGCAGCGCCTCGAGGTAACCCAGATGGGATTGGTTTTCTCGCGTGGCGGCATCGGCCAGACGGGAGAACTGCGTGCCGATCGTTGGCATCCGCAACGTCTTGCAGTGCTGACGGATGGCCTGATCCTGAAGCTCGGCCATCATGCCGTCCCCGCGCAGGGACCCGACAGCAGCGTGTCGTAGTCGGCGAGATATGGCAGAGGCCGGTCGTAGCGGGCCAATGCACCGACATCGATCGGCTCGGGTTTGGCCTTGTGCAGCCCTGCTTCGGTCAGCAGATACCGCACCGCCGCCACGTCGCAGGCACCGAGCGACACCGTGGAGGCGACCGCCGTGCGCAGCCGGTCGTGGCCAAACTCTTGGCCTAGCGCCAGCACAGCCACCATGGCGCGGGTGCCGTTCTGCTTGCCGTGCCGCCCTTGCAGCCGGGTCCAGAGCTCGTCGTAACAAGCAGGCCAGAGACCCGTCGCGCGCCATTGCGCCAACGGTTTCGAGCCTGCGAACGCGCCCGGCTTGTGGCTCAGCACGTCGAGGTAATGCTCGAGGTCGAGGACATGCTGGCGGCGGCTGTGACAACGTTCATGACGGGCAATCAGGCGCCCAGCGTGCCAGATCTCGACATGCAGCGGATGGACGCGTGCCTCCACCCGGGTGCCCGCACGGATCGGCACCGAGTAGAAGTTGGTTTTCACCGTGACGCAGCCTTGCTTGTCCACCAGCGGGAACACGATCTCGGCCAGGTCGAGACCCTCGGCCGCGCAGGCCAGCAGGTGGCCACGCTCGACCGCCATCGCAGCGCCGATCGTCTCGCCGCGTCCAGCCAGGATCCGCGCTTCGTCCGCGCGGCAGGCCGTCACCAGCAGCGCGTTGAAGGCGTCGAGGTCAGCAACACACGGAACGGGCACCAGATGGTTGCGCCGGAAATAACCGCCTTCGCCCTCAACACCGCCCTTCTCATGCCCTTCACCAGGCGTGCAGAATTCCGCGGCAAACCGCCAGTGCGAGCGGAATGCCATGAACCGCACCGTTTCTTCTCGGCGGTGACCGCGCAGGATCTTGCGCACGGCGCTGGCCAAGTTGTCGTAGCGCAGCAGGAGGAAGACGCCGCCGAAGTAGGCGAAGGCGTGCTCGTGCGCTTCGAGGAAGGCCTGCTGCGTCGCGTGCAGGTAGGCCCGGTGGAAGGCCGCCCCGCTGGCCATCGAGCGCATGGCGAACACCTGGACCTTGGTCCGCTCGTCGCCGAGATCGACCCAGGCTTCATACCAGTCGACCTGTGCTTCTTGAGCCCAACTGTAACTTTGCGGCACAAACGTCTCCCGCCGCAGAAGCCCCAGCTGGTGTTTACGTTCACGGACGTGGTTGCGCACCGTCAACTCCGCGACCGTGGCGTCCGGGAACTCGGTCAGGATCCGGCGATAGAGCCGCCGCGCAGTGTGACGCTGCTTGCGCGGCGCGTGGCGATCCTCGTCCAGCACCTTGTCGATGAAGGCCGCCACCGCACTAAGCTTCGGCTTGGTCCTCGGCGGGTAGTGGTGCTTCGGCGGCAGCGCGCTGCCGATCGCCTGGCGCACAACACGCCGATGCACTCCGAACTTCGCGGCAACACCCGCGATCGTGCCGATCCCAAACTCATGCTCGCGACGAAGCTGCTCGAACAAATCCACTTTGGCTCTCCAGTCCACTCCAGGTCCCCCGATCCAATCGGGGCGACCCTAGGTTGAGGGGCGGGGGGTGGGCCAAAATTCGCCAGCATTGCTGGGCCAAAATTCGATAGCAGAGCCAGCCCAACTCGTTCAGGCGGATAAGGACGTCGATGAGTCCCTGACGGGTCTAAAAAAAGCTCTCATGGATCGAACTCGAACAGGTGAGGCAGGATCTTAGTGGCGCTAAGAATTAAATCGATACGGGTTAAGGGATTCCGCGCATTCGGTGCGGCCGAGCAAACGCTTAGTTTGCCAGGCGAGCTGGCGGCGGTATGGGGACCGAACAGCAAAGGAAAAACCAGCCTCGGCGAAGCTTTCGAATTTCTGCTAACCGGATGCATCACCCGTCGCGCTCTTGTCGCGAGCACCCAGGATGAGTTTGCTGATGCCCTGCGCAACGCGCATCTTGCGGCCGGCGAGATCGTCTACGTTGCCGCGCAAGTGACAGCGGCAGATGGAACCGATCATGAGATCAGGCGCGTACTAACCGCCGATTACAGCAAAAAACAGGATTGCGTTTCCCGTCTGGAGATCGACGGGGTGGAGGCAGGGGAAGCCGACCTGCCCAGGCTGGGGATTGTGCTTTCACAGCCGCCGCTGCGCGCGCCGGTCCTCGCCCAGCATACCCTCAGCCACATTTTTTCAGTGCGGCCCCAAGATCGAGCGACCTATTTCAAAGCGCTGTTCGAAATCACGGATCTCGATGACTTGCGCAACCGAATTGCCTCCCTTGCGGACGAATTGATGCCGCCGGCTAATCCGGTTTTATCCAAATTCGACAGCTGCGCCGCGCTCGCGCCCCTCGCGCCTTTGCTTTCAATAATGCGGGCAATTCCCGCCACGCCGGCGCTCGCCGGCAAGCTCGACCAATGTGCCCGTGCGCTTTTGGACAGTGCGGGCGCAGAAGTCCCTGCTACACCCGCCGAACGGCTTGCCGCAGTCGGAGAATGCCTCACCGCGCTGCGAAGCAAGACGTTTCACGTTCTGGGGTTTGATCGGAAGCAGCTCGCCGGCTGGAACGCACCGGCTGACGGGATGTGGACTCAGCTCAAAATATATCTCGACGAACGGGAGAAGGTTGACGAGGAAACCCGTCGAACTCGTGGCACTGTTCAAGGAAGCTCTGAAATCTTCCGGCCCTGACCGGAACGACGGAACCGGCCGCATGCCCTTTATGCGGCACGAACTCGGCCCTTACGCCGGAGCGGGTGCAAATCATCCGGCAGCACGTCGCCGATACCAGCGACTTCAACACCTCCGAAACGGCGGCCAAGGCAGCCCTGGGGCAGTTGTCAGCATCCGCTTCCACCCTGGTCGATGCCACGACGCTCGCACTACCCGGCTTTCTGCGGGTGCGCTCCGCGAAACGGCGAGAGAAGAGCTTTACAGTGGCGCGTCTCCGTCAGCTTCTCGGTGATCGCGCCGCTCCTGTGGTTGATCCCTGGTTGGCCCGAATAAGACCCCTCGTGCGGGCCGAGACCGCTGTGCGGCAGGCTGCGGAAGCCGCGCTCGATCTGATCGCGAAACAAACCAAGGCCCTGACGACGCTTGACCCGGAAGGAATGCGCTCGGCCTTCTCGGATCTGACGGCTCTCCGCAATGCTTTCGCTGATGCGCTCACCGCTTATGACGGCGTGTCGCTGGCCCTAAAGATTGTGCTGAATGAAGTTCTTGACGCCCAATCGGATACCGCCGGATGGCAGGACTTTCTCGATATTGCCGCCGATCCGGACGCGCTCCGGACCCTTCTCATCGAGCGCAAGGCCCGCGCCACAGTAGCCAAGGAACTCGATACGGCGCTGAAGCAGATCGACGCAGCAAAAGAGAAGGTCCTTGAAGACAAATTCGCTGATTACAGCGGTGATATTCAAACATGGTGGGAGCGCCTGCGCCCTGAGGAGCTGACGTTCTTTTCCGCCGTTCAGCCGCGTAAAGGCGCAAAGCGCACGATTGATTTCAAGGCCGGCCTCTCATCGAACCCCGACCGCTCCGCGCCGAAATTTCGCGACGTAATCGCGATTTTCAGCCAGTCGCAGCTTCATTGTCTCGGACTGGCGCTGTTTCTTGCGCGGGCCGAGCATGAGGGTGCGGGCTTCATTGTTCTTGATGACCCGGTGCTGTCGAGCGACGAGGATTACCGGATTCATTTCAACTCGACTGTGCTGACTGCGCTGCTTGCCCTTCCTATGCAGGTCATTGTGCTCACGCAGGACCATGACACCTGGGAGGAACTGGAAACCCGTTACCGCCATATTGGAATTTCGACGGCGCAGCTTTACATCGATGCGCCGTCCGATGGCACAATTATCGAGAATACGAGCGATGCCTTGTTAGCCAAGCTCAACCGGGCAAGGTCCCTCGCACGTGGCGGTCACCCTGATCTCCGCAAGGAGTGCGGCATTCAGTTGCGCGACGCCGGCGAACGCTTTTGCAAAGAGATGCTGGTCACCGCTCGCCGCCAGAAGGGCGAGACAGTGGCTTCGCTGACCGATTATGACGGCAGAACCTTGGAGTGGCTATCCCCCCATGTGGAGCCGCTTCTTGACCGTGATCCGTCGCATCCTGGCAAGTTCAGTGTCTTCAAAAAGACTGTAAACGATGCCTGTCACGACAATTCCCCACCGGGAACTGCCGCAATGACCCAGGCGCACGGCGAAATTCATTACCTAGTTAAGCAATATTTGGGCCGCTGATCACCAAAGCACTCCTGCGGCTGTTGAGTGACCGTTTTTTCGCGACCCGCCCCTCAGCCCGAGGACGCCGGCGCGCAGTCATCGGGTGAAGGCCTTAGAGCGGATCATCTCCCCCACAGAGGCCCTCAAAATAAGTATGACCATAATAAAGTGGGTGGATAGTGGACAGTCGAATCGCCACAAACTCGCCAAAGAGCGAAGAATATAGATGAATAAAGACCGCTGACTACAGAGTATTGTTGTTCTGTGTTGAATTTAGCTTCATGCAGTTATTTGTTTTCTTAATTTTTTGATTTATAAATGGCGCGAGCGACGGGACTTGAACCCGCGACCTCTTCCGTGACAGATAAGCTTAACTCCGCGCTCTAATTAAATAACCTGCTTGGCTATCACGTCAGCGGCTTATCTCGACGCCGTGAAGCGCCAACCTGTGATCAACGAAATAGCGGTCGAGCGCGTGCGGCTCGCCGGACGCGTCGGCGAGCGCCACATAGGTGTCCGGTCGGAGCAAATAGATGGCGTCGCGTGCCAGGCCGGCCGCCTCGTGCTCCGATCGCCAGTCAAAGACGTGCAGTGGGACATTGTGACTGGCGCACCAAGTCGCCAGTTCGGCGCGGCAAGGCCATAGACATGGGCCTGCCAGGTCAACGCCGCGAGAGGTTCGAAATTGTCCGTGCCATCGATCGGCACCCACGGCAACCGGTCGCCACCCTGGACATGACCGGCAGAGCCAGCACTCAGCGGTCCACCGCGGTAATTTAGTGTGATCTGCGAGACCGTCCGAAAGATGTACTCGCGAACCGCCTCGAACGCGATGGCCTTAGGGAACAGCACTGGCGCGACGCGGGTACGAAGGATATCCGCGATCCGGCCCTCGGCGGTGGCGAAGCTGAACACGCGATCGGTGGTCGCCACCAGCCGCCGGGCAAAACCGATCCGTTCCTCTTCGTAGCTGTCGAGCAAATTGTCGGGAGCATGGCGGGCCAGAACCGCCGCCAGCTTCCAGGCAAGATTGATGGCGTCACCAATTCCGGTGTTCATGCCTTGACCGCCGGCGGGACTGTGGATGTGCGCCGCATCGCCGAGCAGGAAGGCGCGGCCCTTGCGGAAATTCCGGGTCACCCGGTGATGAACATGGTAAGTCGAAAACCAGTTCACTTTATGGACGTTGACCTTGAGCTTCGTGATTGCCCTGTCGCTGACGTCTTCGAACTTCAGCGTATCAGCATGATCGGCGCGCTCGTCTCGCACGGTGCCGATCAGGCGCGCTCGACCCTTCCCGGCCAGCGGAAAGACCGCCAGGAAATCAGCCTCGTCAAGGTCGACATGCAGTTCGCCGTTGAGCGCAGCGCCGTCAGCTTCAACATCGGCGACATAGAAGAGTTGCCGATAGGTGCCCCCTGGAAATCCCGTACCGATCGTCTCGCGCACGATGGAACGCGCCCCGTCGCAGCCGGCGATGTAGCTCGCTTCGCAGGATTTCTGGCCTTCTGGCCCATGAACGCGGGCTAATACGCATTCCCCCTCATCAGTGAAGCTGATCAATTCGGTTTGGCGCTCGATCGAGACGCCGAGCGCCTCCAGCCGCTTGATCAGAAGCCGCTCATGCTGGTCCTGCGGGAAGATCTGCAGGAACGGATAGGGGGTCAGGTCCGAACCGATGTTCTCAAACGGCAAGCGCGCCGCCGGTTCGCCCCTGACCCACAAATTGACTGCGGGAACCTTGTGACCATATTCGACCACGGCGTCGGCAAGGTCGAGCTGACGGTAGAATTCAAGCGTCCGTGCTTGAACTGCTAAGGCCCGCGAGGTGGTGCCGGGCCCCGTCGTCTTGTCGACGATGCGGGCCCTAACCCCGAGCTTGGTGAGCCAGAGCGCGAGGACGAGGCCCGTTGGACCCGCGCCGATGATCAGAACGTCGCAGTGCGCCATTTCGTCCTCCGTCCCTCAGTTGCACCCGCGCCAGCAAACCGTCAAGCTCGCGCGCGATCGGCTAACGCTGATCCAAGCGCAAGGGGTTTCGAGCCACCATGTGGCAAAGATGTGGCAGCTTGCTTCTAACTATTTGATAATAAATGTTCTAAAATAGTTTCCTAAACTGTTGGCCGGAGGTTCAAATCCTCTCGGGGACGCCATTTACTTTCAATAGGTTAGCGGGTTATTAGTTTCCAGAATTACAATTTTACTCAAAATTTGCCACAACAACGCTGTCCCCTGTAACCCGCAGAAATCCGCCATTGCCCGAACTGGCCCGTTTTGGTCTGTGGCGCGTTTGTGGCAAATTCCAGCCGCCATCCAAGAATGCGGTCCGACCGTCGATCAGCTTTCCACGATGGGGTGAATGCGGTATAGCGTCGCATGCCGTCGCCGTAGCCCTTCCAAAATCTTACGCTGCGACCGCCATGCAGCGGCACTGCGCAGTCGCGCCGTAGGCACGACTATTACAACCCATCGCTCGTGCTGTCGGCGAAGATCGCGACGATCGACACGCGCGATGCGGAGCAGCTCGGGATCCTGCCGCCGCGCGATCGGCGGCCGGTGTGCGCCTATCTACGACAGCGGCTCGCCGGGCTCGTTTGGCGTGGCAGCTCTGCCACGCTGGTTTGCCGGCTCGCCTTCGTCAATTCGTCAGGAAAGCTTTGGCCTCGGACAGCTCGGGCCGCTCCGACCCAGCCGACGCGCTCAGCGCCACCAGCTTTTGATAGGCGTCGTGCGCCGCTGCGGCGTCGCCCGATTGCTTGGCGGCGCGGGCCTTGCCGAGGAGGCTGCGGAAGCGGTTGGGGTCGGTGCGCAGGACCTGTGCGTATTCCTTTAATGCCGCGTCGGGCGGGGGTGGCCGGATGCTTGTCCATCGTCGCGTCGAGATCAGCCGCCGCGCGCACCAGTTCGACCGCCTTCTTGTCGTCGCCCTGGACATGCGAGAGGATACCCGCCGCGCCCAGGCGCTGGACCTTGACCTGATTGGCCCAGTACGTGTCCTTCGCCTCGAGCAGCTTGTCCTCGAGCGATTGCAATTTGGCGATGTCGGCCTGGGCGGCGGAAATGTCGCCGGTCTGCGCGCTGCCGAGCGCACGGGCAAACGAGATCATCCCTCGGCCCAAGGGAACCGATCGAGCGGGAACCCGATCGCCGGCGCCGACAGGGCGGCGGCGGCCTGCCAGTCGCGGCGTTCGAGCGCGAAGCGCACTGGGATCGCTGCGACGGCATAAGCCGTCGGCAGGTTGACGCCGCCGTTTTTGCGAAAGCCGGTCAGCTCGTCGACAACTTCTTTCGCACCGCGATCCTGAGCGGTCTGCAAATAGGCGTATTCGAGATAGTCCATCGTGTGGACGGTTTCGCTGTCAAATCCTTCCGGCCCGAGGCTCTTGTGGACGTAGGCGAGCGCCGCGGCGTGAGCGGCGCGGTTTGAACCGATCGATTGCTGCCCCATGCCGAGCCGCGTGAAGATGTGCGAGGGCATGTGCAGCGCATGCGGCACATTGGGTGCGATCTTCGCGTAGCAGATCGCCGCGGCCAGGCCGGATTGCGCAAATTGCGCCGAATCGTCGCTGTGGATCAGGTAGTGGACGACACCCGGATGATTCGGCTGCTCGGCCCAGACCTTGTTGAGAATCTTCGCCGCCTTGCTTTTGTTGGCGTAGGTCTTGTCGATGGGCAGCGCGGAGGCGTTCAGGGCCAGTCCGTAGAACACCGCCGCCTCGCGATCGTCCGGATACCGCAGATACACTTGTTCCATCGCCTTCTCGTAGGCGACGGCCCGGGTCTGATGATCGAGCTTGTCGCTGTCGCGATAGAAGGTGCCGATCGCGGCGATATAGTCCTTCTCGCGCTCGGTCTTCGGTCCCGCGGCGATCGCCTTAGCGACCGCTTCCGACCCCGCCTTCAATTCCGCCGGGCTGGGGGGAAACCACAGCGGATACCAATGGCTCATCGCGATGCCCCAATAGCCCATCGCGCAGCCGGGCTCCGCTGCGGTGACCGCAGTGAACCCCTTGAGCGCTTCGGGATACCAGAACGAGTGCAGGGTCCACACGGCGTGCTTGAACATCTGTTGCACGGCCGGACCGCAGGAGGTCGCGAAATCGACCTCATCCGGCGCTGTCGACGCCTCGGGCCCGGCCGCCGCGCGCGCCCCGGGCTGGACCGGCAACGCCAAGAGCACGGCGGCGGCGAGTATCACGCGAATTCGCTGGCGTGTCATGGCGACATCCTCCCTGGAGCGGCTCGCTGAACCCGCCAGTCTTACCTGGAAATTACCTCTCAGAGCGATGTTTGTCCAATTGAGCAAACGAGGCGGGGCGAACGGTTAAATTTCAGAATTGCGCTTCGGCGCTTGCCTGCGCCAGCGACCACTGAACCCGTTCAGCCAAGAAGTTGGCGAACGGCCGAATGTCCATCTCGACGCTGGCGCTTTCCAGAGCCTGAAGATAGGCGGCGCGGTCATCGACACGAATGACAGTCCAGGGATAGCCGCCCGACGCCAGCATGGCGTTCATCAGAAAGCGAGCCATTCGGCCGTTGCCGTCCGGATAGGGATGGATGTAGCCGAACAGCCAATGACCGAGCACGGCGCGCACGGCTGGCTCCGGCTCGTTCTCAAGCAGCTCGAAGAGGGCGGGCATGGCATCGCGCACGGCTTCCCACCGGGGCGGCACATGTCTCGACGTTCTCAAATAGACCGGATGAGTTCGGTACCCGGCAAGGGCCGAGGGCGCAATGAGACCAGCCGCCACGCACGGCTGAAACATCTCCCGGTACCAGTCCCGATGAGCGGTTCTAAGCAAGGCGGCCGGGTTTGCGCCGGCGATAATTTCGGCCACGGCCTGCTTGACGGCCCGAAACGCCTGCCAGTAGCCGCGCGCCGCCAGGGCATCCCTGCTCTTCCAGTCGGAATCATGAGCGTTTGGGTCCCATTCGCCCGACCGGACCCTCTCGATGAGTTCCGGCGTGACGTGATATCCCTCGATGGAGAGCGAGTGGTATGCGTCGCTCTGATAAATGCCATCTATGAAGTGCAGGTAGGCGCTCCGGTCTTTCGGAAGGCCCCGCGCCTTTGGAAACGCCTCGATGACCCCTGCCCGTGACGCGGCCCACATTGCATTCAACCGCCTGACGATAGGCGCAACGGGGGCGTCGATGGAGCCGAAGGTCTGCCGAGGCGTGAAAGGATCAGCCTCCCGGACATCGTAGCCGGCCGCCTTCATCGTCGAGAGGATTTCATCGGTGAATTCGGGACGACCTAACCGGCGATACGCACCGGCGAGCCGTCCCGCAATGGCAGAATGGCCACCGTCGAGAAGACGCCCGAGCACTTCGGACGCATCCCGGATGCTTGCGAGGGCCACCTGGGCTTCCACAGGATGACGGGCCAGGAAGGCTTCCGGAACCTTGGTCAGCGCGGCGGCAGGAGAGAACAGGCGCAAGCCATCCCGGACGACGAGATCGGCGGGGGGCGGCATATCCTTCTGCTTGAGGTCGTAGAGCGAGGTTCCAAACAGCAGTTTGATGGAATTGTTGGTGCCCTTGGCAGTATAGATGATCACCTGGGCCGGTATGCTGGTGTTCTCGGCATGCAGCATGAGGGATTGCTCAGGCGATAGGTACCATTCATCGCTAAAGCGCTCGTTGCAATACCGGGCGCAGAACTCCCAGAAGCATGCATACCAGGGCGTGCTGTCACCAGACCTGGCGCTGGGGCTGGAGGAAATCAGCCATCCCTTCATGACCTCCTGGATAAAGCCCTGCTGGAGAAGACGCTCGCGATGGAGCCGGGTCAGCTCTTTCGATTGAAAGACACGCCGGCCATCCTGCTGCAGCCTCTGGAGCTGGGTAAGGGAATCTGCGAGTTTCTGATTGGGTGTCGCCATGCTCGGGTCAGGGCTCCTTCCGGAGCTTTGCAAGTGTGTTGTGCCGTATGTTCACAAGTATATAGTGACGCTACATCACAAGTCAATTATGTCGTGAAATTGCAAGTTTGACACGCTGTACAATTCCAAGTCAATTATGCATGATACGTCGTAACACATTGAAGCGTAATGCTCATTGTGTCGCGACAGGGCATCTCTGATCGACTGCAGAGTGTGGCAAGCTGGCTGTGCTCTGTTCCTCGAACAGGACGCGCCCAAGGATGTCACCATCCTCCTCCCGGGCCTTCGCCTGACGCTCTTTGATGAGGTGACCATACACGTTGAGGGTCATCGCCGCGTCCACATGGCCCAGGCGCTCCTGGATCGTCTTGAGGTCCTTGTTCTCGGCAATCAATATCGAGGCATAGAAGTGCCTCAGCGAATAGGGCGTGTAGAGGTTTTGCAGAACCTTTTCGCCCTCCATCTGCCGCACCAATCCCGCTTCTTTCATCAGGGTATGCCAGCAGCGGCGGGAGAAATGGCCGTACATCTGGTGACGTCCGTGCGCTCCAGGGTAGACCAAACCGTCGAGGTTTGGGCCGTCGTGCCGCTCAATATAGTGCCGCGTCATGTGAAGCACGTGCGGACCGATCGGCAAGTACCGCCGCGCCGCGGGGCTCTTGGGGACTTCAATCCGGTTGCTGCGGCTGAGCGCCTGGGAAACGCGGATACCGCGGTCCAGGAGATCGACGGTCGGAAGGGCCAGATACTCCTGCGGGCGCATGCCGGAGTCCGATGCGAGGTAAATCATGGCGCGGTAGCGCTGCCAGGGTTGGGAAATGTACTTGTGCCGGTGATTGGCAAGGCGGTCGGCCGCGCCGAGTATCGACCTGACCTCCGCTATTGACGGAATCTCGACCGGCTCCTTGTAGCGGGATCGCTGGATGGTGATCCGTGTCGCCGGATCGGTAGCAAGAACGCCCTGTGTGACCATCTCGATCAACATCGAGTGAAAGCAGGACAACGTTCTCTTCGCCTGATCGCGCGTGTGCTCAATCAGCAGCCACGACCGGAAGGCGACGAGATCGGCCAATTCAAGTTCGTGCAACGCCGTTTCCCAGGCATAGGCGCGCATGATCGCGGCGCAACCCTTGTAGACGCCGAGGGTCGCCGGCGACACGGGATCGCGCCCGTCGCGGCCTTCATGTTCGCAAACCTCAAGCCACCTTTGAATGGCCTGCTCGACGGATCTGATATCGGTGCTGCGCGGCCTGGCGGCGGCACGCGCTTTGGAGTCTTCGCGAAACGCGCGCGCCTCCTTGAGCGTTGCGAACGTCGCGTAAGCATAGCCAGACTGTACCGCCTTGGTGGGGTATCGAACCTGGTAAGTGGTTCCTTTATTGCCAATTCGTTTCCGTATATCTGACATCGCTTTTAAATATTGTTTCCGGTGAATATGCTCTATTTACACCAACTAAACTCACTCCTGCAAATTATTCTCGGCATTGACCTGAGCCTTCATATAAATACTTTGCAAGGCATTCTTTTCGATCTTCAGCTTTCCTTCGATCGGGTCGACGAAGAACGGGAGTTTGCGCCGGCCGTGCGCATCCTTGTCCGCGGCGCGCTTCATCTGACGCGGGTTCAGCGCCACACCCATTTCCGCGAGGACCTGGCGAGCCTGCTCGAGGTCGATATAACAGGGGTTCTTCATCGCGCGCCTCCCATCAGTCCTCGCTTCTCGCCTCGGCTCACCATTCGGCGCCTGATCAGAGTTTGTACTGATCCGCTGCGCTGCGGTACGGCCCGATGCTGTACAGCTTCGTCAAGGGCCGTCCGCCCGCCATGCGCGGGATCACGTCGTCGCCCAAACCGTTCGTGGGATGGATATAGAGGGTCGCGCCGCGCGAGAACTTAACCGAGTAGTTGGTCTCAAGGTCATGGAGCTGCTCAAAAAGAGCTTGTCGAATGTCGGCGATCGTCATTTCTCCGCGGAGTTTAATTTCCATGTTATTTCTCCAAAAATATGGGCTTTAATCTGAAGACTCAGTGTATTATTCCATAATACTACTTTTGGTAGCGTAATGCAATTTGTGCAATTTATGCACTGGCGTCGGAGTAGTAGACCACGAGACCTTCACGGTTAACAGCGCCAAACCGCCGGGTTGGGTGATGGGGTGGACGCCCCCCGGACTGGCGCAAGGCGGCGCCGGGCAGCCACAGCCACCAAGGTCGCATACGGACCTGGGCTACGGCAAGCAACAGCCTTACGTGACCATCCTGAATGCGATATGGATTCCGGACACGGCATGCCGACGCCCCAAAAGCAGGCGGCTCATGGTCACCCAGCTTGAGAAAGAGACAAAAGGCGCGTGGATCATCCACCACGGCCGGAAAATTGCGCTGGACGTAAATGCGCCCGCCGAGTTCCCGGTGCTCGACGAAACCGCGAAGGCCGCCGAGCTGCTCATCAGGCTGGGTCAATCGGACACCACGACGCTCACGAAGCAGGAGGTGGATGCTGTTGCACGGGCAGCGCATCTGAACCCACGTTCGGAGCTGCCGCATTATTTAGGGCTTCTTGAAAGCCGGCGGTTGATCGATCAGGCGGGAAACGAGGTGCGTGTCCTTGGCCTGACTAGTCGCACCACTCTTAGTCATACCTGCGATATCCTGACGGAAGCTGAGCCATCCGCCTATGAGGAGGCGGCCATCGATCTTGCCGAACTGACCTCCCAAGCTCCGCAAAGCATGCGGCGGGTCGGCGAATTTATCGGTGATACGCACAGGATCGCATCCAGGGATGCGCAGGACCTTCTTCAACGGTCTATCGAGGTCGGCTTCGTCGATTATGAAGGGGAAGGCGACGACGGGCTGCTGTTCAACGGCAACCTGTTCAAGCGCGAGACCGTTGCCAAGTCAGAGAGGGTGATCTCCTCTCTCTCTTCGGAGGAGCAAACCAAGCTTACCGAGTTTGACGAAATCCTCAAGCGCAGCGGCTGTGTATTAGCAGCTACAGCGGATCGCGTGCTTGGCCGTCTTCTGTTCGAGAAGCTAAAGGCGGCATCCCTGTACGAAATCAACACCGTCTCAAACGAGCATGGCGAGCATGCCTTCGTGAATTCTCCTGGGGCGTTTCATAAGTTCGTCAATCCGCTGATCGATGACAGCTTCGATCTGGCCAAGGCATTGGTTTCGGCCCTAACCTACGGCATGTCCCTCCGCCATCCGTCCAGAGGCCGTATTATCAGTGTCGACTGGATACTCGGCGCTCTCATCAAAGGCCGCACGATTGGCCCCGCGACCGCCATTGGCAACGACTATCGCGTGCTCGAACAGAGCCGGGTTGTTCAATTGACCCCTGCCACCGGCAGCATGTTCACAATGCGGCTTCGCAAGCGCGAAATCGGGGAGTTGGCCCTCCAGGTGCTCAAGAGAGGCGATGCCAATGCGGAAGCGATTAGCGTGCCTCCGAGTTCGCCCATGACAGGGTACATCGGGCCAGAGCAGAGCAGGGTACGGGTCCGCCGCAACCAGAGGCAGCCGAGCAAGCGGGCAACGCGCGACATCCTGAGCGCCTTGCGGGGCGGGAGGTCGATATAATGGCGCGAGGCGGCAAGGGCGATAAAGGTTACCGGCTCGAAGAATTACTGCGGGCGTATTTTCTCAGGGCGGGCTTCTTCGTCGTCCGGAGCGTCCCTTTCCAAGATGCGGGCGACGACCTCACGGACATTGACTTGTGGCTTTACGAACGGCCGACAGGCTCTTCCCGACGCCGCCAGATTGTCGATGCTAAGTCGAAGACGCGACCCAAAGCCGTCGAGCGGCTGTTGTGGACGAAGGGGCTGGCCCAGCTCCTCGATGTTGACGGGGCCTATGTGGCAACGACTGACGCCCGGCCCATGCTGCGGGGTATCTCCAAGAAGCTCGGCATTTCCGTACTGGACGGTGCCGATATCAGGCGCATCAGTCAGAGTGAGAAAGTGATCTTCCCGGACCGGATATCAGAAGAGGAATTTGTCGGAAAGATAACATCGGTCGATAAGGCGCGCCGTAGTAAGGAGTTTCAATTACAGTGTCACGACATTAAATTTTCACTGATCGACCACTTTGGTGCAGGGACTATCAATCGGGCGTTGGAATCATTTGCTTTCTTCGCTGCTGCTGCCGTCACATCCCACCCTAACACGGATGCATCCGAGATAGCGCTGCGACTGACCTATTTCGCTGCGGCTGTCGTGGGTATTTCGCTTGACTACATCGGCTCGGAAATCTCATTCCGGGCCGCCGAAGAAAGACAAACGGCATTGGTCAATGCGATCAGGTTTGGCGATATTGATGAGACCGCCGGCCTTGAGCGGATTAGGCTAGCGATAGGGCTGCTTCAAAAATATGCGCCAACCGGCGAGGCCACGGCCAGAGCCGTGGATTTGGCTGTGAAGCAGGATTTCAAAAATATTCCTGCCGAAATCGTCGCCGAGTACGTTATAAAAAGCACCAAGTCCGAGGACTTGTTCCAGATCGCAAGACAACTTGAGCACCTTGCCTTCTTAAACGCGGTCACTTCGTTTGATGAGCTTGGCATGGACGATAAATCGTTCATGGCCATGCTGCTTGATTACAGCGGCGTTGACCGGGCACGCTTCGCCTCTTGCTGGAGTGCGTAGAGCCCCGGGCGACCAACGATGGACCGTTGTTCTCTCGCGCTCGGCAAAGGCGGTAGGATTCTTGCGATGGAGGCCGCCGTGGGGCGCGACGATTTCGGTTCTGAGTGGAAGGAATGCTTCTAGCTAACCCGCGGCGGAGACTGTCGCTCGACTTGAGTCGATCGATCGTGGTTAGAGAACGCCCGGAATCGGCGCGCAGCCGTCGGCGCCAGCTCAGACCGTCATTGACCGCTTTTCCTCCCCCGACAAATCCGCACATCTCTTCGCCGCGAGAGGCGAGTCACGGTCCCAAAGCTTGAGACTGACGTCGCTAACGGCCTTCCAAGGTTCCTTGGCGGCACGGCAACAAAACAGAGCCTAAACGGGCAGGCTGAGGTCGCGCTCTCTTTCGGACTCTCCGGCGAGTGAAGACAAGGAGACGCCCAGGAGCCGAACACCTCTCGCGACCGGAAAGAGAGGTTCGAGCAGTGCGTTGCTAAGTTGTGCGAGTTCGCTTCTTGTCCCGATCTGTACCTTGCCGGTGCGGCTTCGAGTGATCTGCTGGAAGTTGGCGAACTTGACCTTGAGCGTGACCGTGCGGCCGCGGAGACCGGAGCCCTCACAGTACCTCCACACCTTGTCGACGATCTCTTGAAGCGCATCGCGCGTGGCTTCATAGGTGAAAAGATCGGCCGGAAACGTGTTCTCGGCCCCGACCGACTTTCGTATCCGGTCGGCGCGGACAGGCCGCTCATCGACTCCTCGCGCGACCCCGTAATAGTAGGAGCCCGCTTTCCCGAAATGCTCCTGCAGGAAGGCTAAGGTCTGCGCCTTGAGGTCAAGCCCGGTTCTTATCCCGAGATGCTGCATCTTCTTGGCTGTCGCGGGCCCGACGCCGTGAAACTTTCTGACCGGCAGGGTCTCGACGAATGCCGGCCCCATCGCGGGCGTGATGACGAAGAGCCCGTCCGGCTTGCGGTGATCCGAGGCGAGTTTGGCGAGGAACTTGTTGTACGAGACGCCGGCGGAAGCGGTGAGCTCGGTTTCGGCGCGGATCCGTGCCCGGATTGCTTCGGCGATCTGTGTCGCCGAGGCGATGCCCTTGAGGTTTTCGGTGACATCGAGATACGCCTCATCGAGCGACAACGGCTCGATAATCGGCGTGTATTCGGCGAAGATATCCCGGATCTGCAGCGAGATCGCCTTGTACGCATCGAAGCGCGGACTGACAAAGATCAGATCCGGGCATTTCCGCTTGGCCGTGATCGATGGCATCGCCGAATGCACGCCGAATTTCCGCGCTTCGTAACTCGCGGCCGCGACGACGCCGCGTTCGCGCGATCCGCCCACCGCGACCGGTTTCCCGCGCAGCTCCGGATTGTCGCGCTGTTCGACCGACGCGTAGAACGCATCCATGTCTATATGGATGATCTTGCGCGGCCTGCCGGCATCGGCCGAAACTCCTTCTGCGCGCTCTTCCGTCTCCATTTGAACCCTCATCCCGATCGTTGGCCAAGGGAGGATGCGGTTCGCGCGACACGCGCGTCGCCCGATAGGTAATCGATGGCGTCGGCCGGCGCCACCGATTAACCTCAGCCGCCAGACCGGGGATTAGCCAGGGAGAGTGGCATGTATTTCGGCGGCGCGATGTTCTTCACCGAGTATTCGATGTCGGCGATGGAGCTTGCCCACGCGCTCGAGGAGCGCGGCTTCGAGTCGATGTGGGCGCCCGAGCATTCGCATATCCCGCTGTCGCGCAAGACGCCGTTTCCGGGAGGCGGCGACCTGCCCAAACAGTACGCCGACGCGATGGACCCGTTCGTGGTGCTGGCAGCGGCCAGCCAGGTTGCCAAGAGAATCAAATTCGGCACCGGCGTGCTGCTGGTGCAGCAGCGCGACGCGATCCAGACCGCCAAGCTGGTCGCCTCGATCGACCAGGTGAGCCAGGGACGGTTCCTGTTCGGCATCGGCGGCGGCTGGAACCAGGACGAAATGGAAAACCACGGCACCGTCTATGCCAGCCGCTTCAAGCGGATGCGCGAATCCATCGAGGCGATGAAGGAAATCTGGACGAAACCGGAATCCGAATACCACGGGGAGTTCGTCCATTTCGATCCGATGATCGCCAGGCCCAAACCGATACAGAAACCGCACCCGCCGATCCATGTCGGCGGCGCCTTCCCGCATGGTGCACGGCGCGCGATCCGCTATGGCGATGGCTGGATTCCAACGGCCCGCAGCGATCTCGCCGAGGTCCTGCCGAAATTCCGTAAGATGGCGCGGGAGGCGGGCCGCGATCCAGCTTCCATCGAAATCACCTTGTTCGGCCTCGGCGAGGATCTCGACCGGGTGAAGCGCCTGGCGGAGATGGGTGTCGGACGCGTGGTGCCGATGTTCCCGCCGGAGAAGGCGGACACGGTGCTGCCGATGGTCGACCGCTGGACCAACATCATGGGGCAGGTGAACCGGTAGATCCGACCGGGATCGATCTGCGATGCGGTGATCGTGTCCAAGACATGACACGCTCGCTCGCGGAAGGGCGGCGCGCCGAAGCAACGGCCCTTCCCGGTTGGGTCAAACCACAACTGACCAGAGTGGTCGACGCGCCGCCGGACGGACCCGAGTGGCTTCACGAAATCAAATTCGACGGATACCGGATGCATGCCCGGCTGGACCGCGGCGCGGTCCGGCTCCTGACCCGCACCGGACTCGACTGGACCCCTAAATATCCGGCGATCGCTTCGGCCATATCATTGCTTCCCGCCCGGCAAGCGTATCTCGATGGTGAACTCGCCGGCGTCCGGTCCGACGGCACGACCTCGTTCAGCCTGGTCCAGTCCGCGTCGGACGCGGGCAACGCCGGTGCGCTGGTCTTCTTCCTGTTCGACCTGCTCCACCTCGACGGCGAAACGATTGGCCCGAAGCCGCTTGAAGAACGGAAGGAGCGCCTTCGCGCGCTGCTGTCTCAGGCGCGTTCACCGCTTCAATACAGCGACTATCAGATCGGCTGCGGCCGAACGTTCTACGAGCATGCATGCGCCCTGAAGCTCGAAGGGATTATTTCGAAGCGGGCGGACGCGCCCTACGCGCCCGGCAACCGCGGTCTGTGGCTCAAGGTCAAATGCCTGAACCGCGAGGAGTTCGTGGTGATCGGCTGGACCGACCCCGAGGGCGCGCGGCCGTGGCTCGGTGCGTTGCTGCTCGCCTATACCGATCCGGACGGGCGGCTCACATACGCCGGCCGCGTCGGCACCGGCATCGACAACGCGGAACTCGAACGGCTGTGGCGCCGCCTGCAACCGCTGGCATCGCCCGCCATGCCGCTCGATGTGCCTCCACCACGCTCGACCCGTTTCGGCTCGCCGCTGGTCTTGAGCCGCGTGCATTGGGTGCGCCCGGAGCTTGTCGCCGAAGTCAAATACCTGGCCTGGACGGAGGACAACCTGCTTCGTCAGGTGGTCTATGAGGGCTTACGCGAGGACAAGCCGGCCGCGGAGGTCCGCCGTCCCGTGCCGCATCCAAAACCGATCGCGCCAACTCGTCCGCCTGCGCGCTCGACCCGCCCGCGGTCCGGGTGACAAAGCGCAGCCCACCCTCTTCACCGCATTCATAGCCCTCTTTCCTCCCGCCGCCGCAGCGCAGCGCTCCGGCGACATCTTGTCCTCTCTTTCTCTTCTGTCTTGAGCCGCTTTGAGGCCGCCGTCCGACAGGCCTTCCCTCTCGATGGTGATCCGGGCCGCAGGAAAGGCCCTGATCGTCGGGGCCTCGCGACAGACAGGAGAAAAGGATGACGAAGATCATCACCTGCGCCGAGCTGCGCTACAGCCGGCTGGAGGAGCTTCAGGCTCTGTTCCGGAACCTTGAGGCCGAGCTGCTGAGCACGGCACCGGGTTCGTTCGAGCGCACCATCGCGCTCGCCAGCCTGGAAAACGTCAGCCGCGCCATGGCGACATGCCGGGCCCGGCCGCCCTACCCGCGTCCGACGCCCTAGCGCGCGTCGTCACGCTCTGCCGACCCCGCGGCGTTGCGCCGCGGGGTCGGCATCTCCGAACCGGACAATCTCAAGCCTTTTGCATCATTCATCCGCTGCCGCGGCGGCGGCATTCATATCGATCGCCCGGATGCAGCGTTGGGCGCGGTCCAGAAGCGCGTCCGCAAGCCGCGTCATGAGGGGGTGATCGAGGCCTTCCATTTCCGCGGCCTGGCGGATGTCGGCGAGATGGTCGGGAAGCATGACCGCCAGTTCGCGAATGCGCTGAAGCAGCGCGTCCGGGTTCACCCGGAGATCGGCCGCGAGCTTCCTCCACTGATGCGGGCCGACGTCGCGCAGTCGATAGGCGCCGCCGACTTTCATGGCCAGCCGTACCTTCTGCACGTCGAAATCGTAGGGCAGGATGCTCGCGATGTCGTAAAGCGGCGCAAGACGCGCGCGGCCCTCTGCGCCGATCAGCAGGGAATAGTTCTTGGCATGCGCGTCGGTGCCGCCGATCAACCAGTTGAAGGCCAGCGCGTCGACGAACCGCTGCACATCTTCCTGCGGCCGCCCGGAAAAAGTTCTCAGAAGCTCGACGGCTGCGCGCGCCCCCGGCCCACCCTCGTTCTCATATTTGTGTGTCGGCAGGATGGCCAGGGCCTGGCAAAGATCTTCCTGGTGCACGCGGATGATGCCGGATGGCGTTCTTTCGCGGTCGTAGCGTTCGATGACGATGGCGATCTCATTTTCGAATCGTCTGACCTCAGAATGCGCTGCGATCAGGCCGAGCGCCGAAGCGAGGCACATGCACAGATGCTCGTTCTCGGCATGGCCGTCGAATTCGCCGGTCGCCGCCTTCAGGATATGGGTGGTGGGCGCCCGGCCCGACGGCACGCCCCAGCGTCCCTGCTCCCAGAGAAGCGCGGTCTTGGGCTGGGCGCCCGCGAGGCTGAATTGCCCGGTATCACGTGGGGTCCGCCAGGCAGCGTGATCGTCGCGCAAGGCCCGGAGCCGCTCGGCGACACCTCGCTCGTCCAGCCATTCGATGGCGGAGGGCCCGTCGCCGATCACGCTATCGAGGCGTTCGGGCTGGACAAACTGAACTGCGCCGGCACAGTCTTCGCCGACATGGGAGAGCGAGCTATCGCCGAATCTTGGTGATGGCCTGAGGGATCAGGCGGCGGCGGTTTGGGATTGCGAGGACGCGGGGTTGGCGGCGACTTCGATCCCGTCGGTGAACCTGACACCTTGAATGAGCTTGGGCAACTGGTTGTGGCCATCGAGCCTGCGCCAGCTTTTCTGCGCCGCATCGACCAGCTTGAACACCATGGCGAGCGCCGTCTTATTCGAGAGGCAGCCCTTCGAGCGGATCGTGCGGTGCCGCACGGTGGCAAAGGTGCTCTCGATCGGGTTCGAGGTCCGCAGGTGTTTCCAGTGTTCGGCAGGGAAATCGTAAAATGCGAGCAGGGCCTGGCGATCCTTTGCCAGGCACTCGGCGGCCTTATCGTATTTCAACTCGTAGGCTGCGATGAAGGCGTCGAACGCGGCCTCGGCGTCCTTGCTCGTCTCCGCCATCCAGATCTCCTGTAATGCCCGCTTGGCTTTCGGCTGCTGGCTCTTCGGCAGTTTGTTGAGGACGTTGGCGGTCTTGTGCACCCAGCAGCGTTGCTCGCGTGTGATCGGCCACAGCTCGCCGAGCGCCTTCCAGAAGCCAAGCGCGCCGTCGGCGACGGCGAGTTCGGGCGCGACCGCCAGACCTCGGTTCTTCAAATCGAGCAGCAGTTCACGCCAATCCTGCGCGCTCTCGCGCGCGCCGTCGATAAAGCCGAGCAGCTCCTTCCTGCCCTCCGGCGTCGCGCCGATGATGACCAGGATGCATTGCTTGGCGTCTTCAAGACGGGCCTGCAGGTAAATGCCGTCGGCCCACACATAGACGTAATGCTTGGCCGACAAATCGCGCTTCCTCCAGTGCTCGTGCTCGTCGATCCAGACCTCCTTCAGCCGAGCAATAGTCGAGGCCGACAGGCCCGGTGCATCCTTGCCGAGCAGGGCAGAAAGCGCCTCCTCGAAATCGCCGGTCGAGATGCCCTTCAGGTAAAGGATCGGGATCAGCACCTCCAGGCTCCGCGAGCGCCGCGCATACGGCGGCAGGATCGCGGGTGTGAAGCGGATGCGCCCGGCATCATCGGCAGCGCCACGGTCGCGCACGCGGGGTTGGCGCACGCCGACCGGGCCGATGCCGGTCATCACCTCGCGTTCAGGCAGGTGCCCGTGCCGGACCACGCGGCTCAGGCCAGTAGCGGTCCTCAGATCGACATGCTTGGCGAGGAATTCGGCCACCTCGGCCTCGATCGCTTGGGCCAGCAGGGCCCGCGCTCCGTTGCGCAGCACCTCGGTGAGCGGGTCGGCGAATGACCCTGGTTGAAGCAGCTTGACGACGTTAGCATCGGACACGGCGTATCACTCCTTTGCTGGAGAAGTGGAGGCGCGAACACCCCCACGATACGCCGCCTTCATCCCGTCAGCCCGTCACCAACTTCCGCGCATAGCTCTGGGAGAGCAGCGCGAAAGGGTTGCGGCCCGACACCTGAAAGCGTTGCGCCCAGCGGGCAAGCACCGCTTCGTTGTCGGGCAGCAGATTCCACAGAAAGGCCTCGACCGGCCTGTGACCGTGTTCGGCCGCGGCCAGGGGCATTGAAAGCGACAACGGCGTCGCGCCGCGGGCGCCGCGCCACTCCTCCGCATATATAAAGGTAAGCCGGCCCCGGTCGTCGCGAACGACGCGGCCGATGGCGCGGCCATTGAGGACAGCGGCGAGTTCGTGCTTCATGGGCGGTTACCCCGCGCCCGGTCGAGAACCTTGTCGATGTCCGCTACGGGAACCGCGGGGGTCGCGCTATCCTCACGGGCGGTCATTTCGCCAGAATCGAGCGAGAGGCGAAGCCCCAGCGCATCGAGCGTCCGGAGGACAAGGCCGATTTCGGCGCGCGATTTTCCCTTCTCGATATCTATAATCCATTTCCGGCTGACGCCGATCTGTTGGGCGAGGCCGTCCTGGTCGAGATGGAGCCGGCGACGCCGGTCGCGGATCACGGAACCAAGGTCCATAGGGGTTCTGATCAACATCATTGACACCATCCGGTTACATTATCATATGACACCGAACGGTTACAAGTCAAAATGTCACCGTTCGATGACTTTCCAGAAAATCACCGAACGATAACATTTTGAGGCGCCCTAGGCTCCCACCTCAAACCGGGTTGTGGCCGAAGCCGGCCCAATCGCTGGCGCGAAACTGGCGCGCAACAGCGCTCTTTCGGGCTCCAAATGGCTCGTTTCGGCTCCCAATCGTCCCTCTAAACACCAGCGACTTCAGCTAGTTATGCCTTGCGACCGCGCTTGCCAAGGTTGGGGTCGAGGGTTCAAATCCCTTCGCCCGCTCCAGATTCCCTCAAGAGAATTAGGGCGGTCCTTCGGGTCCGTTTTTTGCTTTCCCGACTCCCGCGCCGAATCCGGGGAAGCATAGGGGAAGCAGCAGCAAGCAGGTCGTAGGGGGTGATCGGCCACATTGGGCATGGGTAAGGCCGCGAATGTCCTGTAGGCGGCCACTCGCAGCGAACTCGCAAAACGGCGGAAAACTTGTTGTCGCTCTGGGTAGGCGAGCTGCCCCAGACCCCGAAACCGTCTCGGATTTGCTTCCCCGGGTGATCCCCCAGCCGCGGCGGTGAAGGCGATGGCGTCATCGTTCAGTTCCCACACCAGCCTGACGTGTCGGCATAGCGAGACGCAGCGATTCCGGCAGCCGCACGAAACCATGCGCCGCGTAGAAGCAGGCTGCCACCTCGTCATTCGGCGCTTGGAAGTCGCAGAACCTGCGTGGCTACAGCTGTGGTCGGGGCACGCGCGACCCACCGACGAAACCGTCAAGGCCAAGCGCGATCGCGCCATTCTGTCGACCTTGCTATTTCACGCACTACGGCGCGAGGAGCTCTGTAGGCTCAAGGTCAAGGACTCCCGGCACATGCAGCGCGGCGTCCCCTATCTCAACGTCTCCGGCAAAGGCGACAAGACACGCTATGTCGAGCTTCATCCCACCAACCAGCTTGTTCACGATTACCTCGAGGCCGCCGGCCACGGCGGCGACGACAACGGCGCGCTGTTCCGACCGATCCGCAACAACCGCACCAGCCAGGTCGAGAAGGCGCTGACGCCCGATATGATCTGCAAGCTGGCGAAAAAATACTCCGGGGAGCTTGGCTTCAAAATCCGCGCCCATGCGCTGCGCGCAACGGCCGCCACCGACGCGCTCGACAACAAAGCCGACTTCGCGAAGGTCAAGGACTGGCTCGGCCACGCCAACATCGCCACCACCCAACTTTACGATCACCGCAAGTCGCGGCTCGAGGACAGCCGACGTTCAAGGTGAATTACTGAGGCAGTACGTTGGGTAAACTTAACGTCCTTTGGACTAACCCGCTCTGCGGCAGCGACCGGTGAGAACCGTTGACCTTTAGATCTTGCATTCCGCCATTCGCTGCCGTCGTCTTCATCCTCGAAGACGGCGCGTTTTCCTCGGCGTGGCGGCGGACGATGGCAACGGGGCTTTTTGAGTTTGTTCTACCTGACGTTCTCCCGGTCGTCTTCTTTCCGCGGCTACCCATTTGATGCCAAAGAGCCCCAAAACGAATCAGTATCTTAAGGCTGGGAGACGCTGTCCCGGGTGCGGAGCTTCCTCGTGGATATCCACATGTGTCGCGCGCCGATCGAAGCGTCCCCGGACCTAGCAAATACGGGTCCGCAGCCCCATCCTCGGCAAGTCGCCGCCATCGAATATGGTCTCGCGAAGCGGAGGAAAGCCGGACTAAAAGCGAATGAGCCATCCGCTTGACGTCGTCACGATTGCTCAGCGCTCTTCGGCTGACCTCGCGATGATCCACGAGCGCTGCGGCCATTAAAATCTGCTTTGGGGATGCTCCGGCTGGGGAAAAGGCCATGGGCATTTCCTCCCCATGATGTTTCGTGTGGTGCCGTTTGCTAAGATGGCTCCCCAGTTGGTGTCTCGTGTCTCTCCTGGGCTCCAGGAGTGAGGACCGGGTGCCAACGAGACGAGGCAAAACGATGGCGGCTACGCTTCACAGAGGAGACGGACACATGGCACAAAAAGGTCGCGGGATTTTCATGGTGTACGTTGATATCGACGCCCCGCACGTGCAGGAATTCAACCAGTGGTATAACAAGGAACATCTGCCGGAATTGCTGTCGGTGCCCGGCATTCTCTCAGCGGCCCGCTACGAGGCGGTCAAGGGTGGCCCGCAGTACCTGGCATGCTATGAACTGGAAAGCGTGGCGGTGATGCAGACGCCGGCCTTTACCAACCGGCCGCGGACGCCGTGGGGACAGAAAGTCTCGCCGTCCGTGATTGGGAAGAATTTGACACGCATTGTCGGGGAACAGATTTACCCGGACGGCATGGAAATGCCGGAGCGTGGCATGGCTCCGGTGTTGCAGATTGGCCGCATGTCCGTCCCCGCCGAGGTCGATGCGGAGTGGAACGCCTGGTACAGTGGGGAATATGTGCCAGGCTACCGCAAGGTGCCGGGAGTGATCTACGCCCGCCGCTATCGGGTTCTCGTGGGTACCAGCGGCTACAGCACGGTCTACGAATTTGCCAGTACCTCCGTGCCCGAAAGCCCGGAGTGGAAGGAGCAACAGCAACATTCCTCGCCCAATTCGCCGCGCATGCGGCAGGCCATGACGCATGCACCGGGTTCTGCCGGGGTGTACGTACGGGTAAATCCCTAAAGTCCAGGGTGCGCTCTACGCTACCTCAGCCTGCTGAAGGACAGCTGTCCACCATACGGACCAGAGTGCGCGAAAAGAACCAGCACGGTCGGCCCCAACCCAATGACCGCGTCTGTCTCAGAAGGGTCCATCGGCCTTGCCCTTGCTTCCGTCACAGGCCTCCTGATTCAGCCGGGTCGTGAGAAGCAATGCAGTGCAGTTCCGGTGACGTTTCAGACATCATGCGCGTGTAATTTTCCCGCGTGATACCCGAGATCGACATCTGGCGTGCGGCCAACCTGATGCTTAAGCGGTACCGCGAGAAGGCACTCGAGGAAAGCACAGCGCGTGCCGGCGAGCGTTTTGATGTCGTGCTGCGGCTCGACCTGGTCAGGCCGGCCGTTCCGTGGTCCTTCCGCTAGCTGTTTCCGTAGCTGCTAGCGGGGACAGCAACGCGCCGGTGCAGTTCCCTCTCTGAATCGGGTCGCTTGCCCTCTCGTGTCTCGCCGACGGCGACGGGGCGCGGTTCTCGCGAGCCAACTCCATAGCATCGGTTAGCGCCACCAGCTAACTTCCCGCCACCGGACGAGGCCACAGCAATGGAGAACAGCATGCATTTCGGCGGAGCGATGTTCTTTACCGACTATTCGATATCGGCAGTGGCGCTCGCCCTCGCTCTCGAGGAGCGCGGTTTCGAGTCGATGTGGGCGCCAGAACACTCGCATATCCCGCTCTCCCGCAAGACGCCATTTCCGGGGGGCGGCGAGCTGCCCAAACCGTATTACGACGCCATGGACCCGTTCGTGGTGCTGGCCGCAGCCGGCCAGGCTACGAAGACCATCAAACTTGGCACGGGGGTGGCCCTCGTGCAGCAGCGCGACACAATCCAGACCGCCAAACTGGTCGCCTCGCTCGACCAGATGAGTCAGGGGCGCTTCCTGTTCGGCATAGGCGGCGGCTGGAATCAGGATGAAATGGAGGACCACGGCACCGTCTACGCGACCCGCTTCAAACGGGTGCGCGAATCGATCGAGGCGATGAAGGAAATCTGGACCAAAGAAGCGCCGGAATATCATGGCGAGTTCGTCAACTTCGACCCAATGATCGCCAGGCCCAAACCGGTGCAGAAACCCCACCCGCCGATTCATGTCGGCGGCGCCTTTCCGCACGGTGCACGCCGCGCGATCCGTTACGGCGACGGCTGGATTCCAACCGCCCGTGGCGATGTCGCCGAGGTTCTGCCGAAATTCCGCGAGATGGCCCGGGACGCCGGCCGCGATCCGACCGCCATCGAGATCACCTCGTTCGGCCTGGGCGAGGATCTCGACCGGGTAAAGCGCCTCGCCGACTTGGGAGTGGCCCGCGTTGTGGCGTCGTTTGCGCCCGCGAAGGCGGACGCGGTGCTGCCGATTGTCGACCGGTGGACCGCGATCATGCGGCAGGTCAACGGCTAAATCACTCAAAGGCCTTGCAGCCTCGCACCACAACCTCTGCCGGCCGGAGTTCCATTACTAAATCTGGATCCGCTCGACCTCATCGAGGGTGATTTCGTCGCTGGTGCGGTCGTACAGTTTTGTGGTGCGCGGGCTTTCGTGCGCCGCCATGGCCTGGGCGTTTTCGAGGGTGCCGCCGGCCTCGAGGTAGGCGGTGATGCCGGTCGCCCGAAACACGTGGCAGCCGAGCTTACCCTTGAGGCCGGCCTCGGCGGTGCGCCGCCGGACCATTTGATAGGCGTCGACGCGATGCATCGCGCGGTCGGTCAGGATTCCGGTTTTGCCGGCGGCCGAGCGGAAGAGGGGGGTTCTGTCGCGATCGCCGATCCCGGCCGCGCCGAGATACTCGTCGAGGAATTGTTCAAGTTTGTGATGCGCCGGCATTTCGTGGCGCTTGCCGCCTTTCTCCTGCAGCCGCACCCACCAGCGCTTGCCGTTGGGGAAGTAATCTTCGACCTGCATGCCAACGACGGCGCTGATGCGCGCAAAAGTGTAGACCATCACGCCGATCAGCGCGCGATCACGCAGGCCGACGAGCAAGGGGACTTCCGCTTCCGAGCCGTCGGGCAAGGTCACCGTCTTTTTGATCTTGATGCTCTCGAGCAGGCGCCTGGCCTGATCCTCGTCTTACCGCGGTTGACGACGTGCTTCGGCCCGCGCACTGCATGCGCCGGGTTGATGGCGAGGATCTGGCCCACGATCAGCCAGTCGAACAGCATGCGAATTGCCGCCAGGTGCTGCTTGACGGTCGGCCTGGCTGCCGAACGCTCTCTCGCGGCCCGATTGCCGGCTTCGGACAACTTTAGCGCCTTGAGGTATGCAGCGACATGGAACGGCTCGATGTCGGGGAGCTCGCCGATGCCGTGCTGTTCGAGCCAGGCGAAGAATGAGCACACGGCCCGGTAATAGGCCATGCGCGTGTTGTCGTTGTCGATTGTTCCTGGCGGGCAGGAGTGCAGGACGTTATCCGCAGTCATCCGAACCTCGTCCTCGCGGACGTCGTCCCGCAGCGCGGAACCTATTCGGTCACGGTAAGGCGCTCACGCTGGCGTGGCGGCGGTGTCTCGTGACCAGGTGAAAGTCGTGCCGTCGATCCATATCCGATGCAGGATGATGGCGAGCTTGCGCGCGTCGGCCACGATCGCACGGTGCAGCCCGCGCCGTTTGGCGACGGCCATTCCCCAGGCCTTCAGCACGCTCCAGCGCCGCTCGCGGGTCAGCAGGGTCAGCGCGGCTTGCACCAGCGCTCCGCGCACAGCGCCGTCGCCGGCCTTGGTGATCGAGCCGCTGTGGTCGATCTCCCCGGAGGCATATTTACGCGGGATCAGACCGAAATGCGGACCGAGGTCTCGGGAGTGGGCGAACCGTGCCGGATCATCGATGCCGGTCACGTAGGTCAAGGCGACCACGGGACCGACGCCGGGCACTGAGAGGAGGCGCCGGCACACCGTACTCGCGCGCACGGTCTCGAGCAGCATCTTGTGTAACACGGCGCATTGCTCCCGCAGCGCCTCGCGGGCATTGAGCATCGGTCGCACCATCGCGAATAGGCGCGGCCGTTCGCCGAGCAGCTCGATTACTCTTGCCTCGAAACCGGCGACCCCGATGGCGCCGACCTTGAGGCCGAAGGCTTTGAGTGTCCCACGGATTTCGTTGTCGATCGCCACGCGCTTTTCCAACAGCGTTCGGCGGTTGCTTAGTAGCAGGCGGAGCTCCTGGCTCTCTGCGGTCTTGACGGGGACCGTGGTGAACCACCCGACCCGCATCGCCTGGGCGATCGCACGAGCATCGTTGCGGTCGGTCTTAATCGCCATCGCGGCGGTTGCACCCTTCATCCGCCGGGTCTCGATGCAGATCGCTGGCAGTCCGGCGGCCCGCAGCCCGGCATGAAGCCATGGCGACAACGGCCCAGCTTCAAGCCCGACACGCGCCAGTGTCAACCCGCTGGCTGCGAGCCAGCGGACGAGGGTGGAACCCCGATCCTCTCCAGGTCTGGGTTGCGGTAGACGTCGTGCGCCACGACGTCACAGCCGAATCCGAACTTGAACGCCGTCGCAACGAGCGCACCGATCCGCCCCGTGCCGATCACGCCGACGGTCTTTCCATGCAGGTCCCGGCCGACCAGGCCTTCGAGCGAGAAATTGTCCTCGCGGACCCGCAGCCGGCCGCGGCAGATCTGCCGATCAAGAGCGAGCAAGACGCCGACCGTAAATTCGGCGACCGCATACGGCGAGTAGGCGGGAACACGCACGACAGTGATCCCATGGGCCTCGGCCGCCCCGAGGTCGACGTTGTTGTATCCGGCGCAGCGCAGGGCCACAAACTTGGTGCCGCCCTTGGCGAGCTGTGCCAGGACGGGCACATCGAGGCGATCGTTGACGAACACGCAGACCGCCGGGAAGCCAGAGGCCAGCGAGGGGTGGCGCTCTCGATGGTTGCTGTCAGGAACATCAGCTCGTGCTTGAACGAGCCATTGGCCTCCTCGAACGAGCTCTGGTCGTACTTGTGGTTACTGAAAATGGCGACTCGCATGAGAATTTCCTCTTGGGAATTGAGAGGTGAAAGTAGGGGGGAGGAGCCCGGCGGCAGCCCATTCAGACCACCTCCGAACCGAACACGCGCAAAGCCGAGCGAGCGCTCCTATATCCTGAAGACGATCATCTTCTGCTCGGTCATTTCCCGCATCGTCCAGGGAATGCCGCCGATGCCGTAGCCGGACTGGCGACGGCCGGCGAAGGGCATCCAGTCGGTGCGGAAGGCAGTATGGTCATTGACCATTACAGCCGAGGCGGCAAGGCGCTCGGCGGCATCGAACGCCGTCCGCAGATCTTCGGTGAAGATGCTGGCCTGAAACGCCATCGGCAGCGAATTCGCGGCGGCGATCGCATCGTCGAGCCGCGTGAAGGGATAGACGCAGGTCACCGGGCCGAACACTTCGAGCGTTGAGACTTTGGCGTCGCGCGGCGGGTTGACGATAATCGCCGGAACCAGGGTTGTGCTGCTGACGCGTCCGCCGCCGATGAGCCTGGCGCCGGCCGCAACGGCCTCGTCGGTCCACGCCGCGACCCGATCGGCCTCGCGCGGTAGGATCAGCGGGCCGACCTCGGTTTCGGCCGAGACCGGATCACCGACCCTCAATGCCGCCACACGAGCGGCGAAGCGGTCGAGAAACGCGCTCCCGAGGTCCCCATGGAGATAGATCCGCTGCACCGACACGCAGACCTGACCGGCATGGTAATAGCCACCCTTCGCCAGCGACTCGATCAGCCGGTCGAGATCGGCACTCCGGTCGATGATCGCCGGCGCGGCACCGCCGTGCTCCAACGCGCAACGCGTTCCCGGCGGCAGCCTGGAACGGAGAGACCAGCCGACACGACTCGAACCAATAAAGCTCAGGAAGGCGATCCGGGGGTCTGTCGCGAGCGCCTCGGCGAGCTCGTTGGTCTCGGGAAGAAAGACTTGGCACCAATCGGGCGGCAGTCCGGCCTCATGGAGCAGGCCTACGAAATCGATGCAGGAGAGCGGCGTCATCGGCGCCGGCTTGACGATCACCGGACAGCCTACGGCAATCGCCGGTACGACCTGATGGACGATCAGATTCAAAGGGTGATTGAACGCCGAGATGGCGGCGACGACGCCGATCGGCTCGAGGATCGTGAAGGCACGCCGGTCACTGCTCGCCGATGTCAAACCCATCGGGATTTCCCGGCCGCCCCGGACGCGCAGCTCGTCGACTGCATTGCGCACGCCGTCGATGGCACGATCGGTTTCGATCAGCGCGTCGGTCAATGGCTTGCCGCCCTCACGCGCGATCTGATGCCCGAGATGCTCGCGCTTGCCCTCCATCAGCCCAGCCAGCTTTCTGAGAATCTCCATCCTCTGATGGGTTTTCAGCCAAACGCCGCGGTCGACGAACAACCTTCGGGCGGCTTCGATCTTGCGGTCGAGCGCCGCCCTGTCGTCGCTCTCGAGCCGAGCAATCAGCGTCCGATCGAAAGCCTGAACGACTTCAATCATGACTGCTCTCCAGACTTGGCTGCATGGGCACGGAGCTCCTCGAGGAGGACCCGGCTGTTCTCGGAGTAATCCACGGGCACCACGACGAGATGGACGCCGCCGCCCGCAAACGCCGCTTCGAGCGTCGGCGCCAGACCGTCGGCGCTCTCCACCCGGCTGCCTTTGACGCCGAAGGCCTTGGCGTAGGCAACGAAGTCGGGGTTGCCAAAAGTCATGCCGAAATCGGGAAAGCCGTCCGCCGCTTGCTTCCAGCGGATCATCCCATAGGCATTGTCCTCGATGATCAGCACGACGAGGTTGAGCCCGAGGCGCGCCGCGGTTTCCAGGTCCTGCGAGTTCATCATGAACCCGCCGTCGCCGCACACCGCGAGCACCCGCCGGTTCGGATAGAGCATCGCGGCCATCATGGCCGAGGGCAGCCCGGCCCCCATCGTGGCTAGCGCGTTGTCGAGCAGCAGCGTGTTCGCGACCCGCGTGCGGTAATTGCGGGCAAACCAGATCTTGTACATGCCGTTGTCGAGGCAGACGATGCCGTCCGCTGGAATCACTTGCCGCACATCGTGCACGATGCGCTGCGGCGTCAGCGGATAGCGGCTTTCTTCTGCCCGGCCGCCGATGCGCGCGAGAATTTGCTCCCGCAGCGGCAACAGCGCCCCCGCCCTCGGCAGTCTTGCTTCGAGGCGGTCTGCCAAGAGTTCCAAACTCGGGCCGATATCGCCGATCAGCTCCGCATGCGGGAAGTACACCTCCTCGACCGTCGCGGGCAGATAGCCGATATGGAGGACCTTGGGTCCGCCCGGACCCATCAGGAAGGGCGGCTTCTCGACGGTATCGTGGCCGATCGAGATGATCAGATCGGCGCGCTCGATCGCATCATGGACATAGTCGCGCGCCGAGAGCGCCGCGGTGCCCATGTAGAGCCCGGATCCGCCGGCGGCGGCGCCTTTGCCCATCTGCGTACAAAAGAAGGGGATTTGCAGACGCCTCACGAAATCCGACAAGGCCTTTGCCAGGCGCGGCCGGCTCGCGGCTGCACCCAGCATCACCAGGGGACGCTCGGCCTCGCGGATCAATCCGGCCGCGCGATCCAGCGCCGCGGCATTGGCGACCGGCAGTGCGATCGGGTGGGACGGCACTGGCGAAATCTCGGGCGCTTGCTCTGCCGCGATATCCTCCGGCAGTTCGAGATGCACCGGCCCCGGTCTCTCCTGCTGTGCGACCCGGAAAGTCTCGCGCACGATTGAGGGGATCGTCGCCGGGCTGACGATCTGATGCGCCATCTTGGTCAGCGGCGTCATCGTCGAGACGATGTCCACGACCTGAAAGCGTGCTTGCTTGCGGCTGAGGACACCTTTCTGGCCGGTTATCATGACCATCGGCATCGCACCCAGCTGGGCATAAGCCGCACCCGTCGTCAGATTGAGCGCGCCCGGACCGAGCGTCGAAAGGCAGACGCCAGCCTCGCCCGTCAGCCGTCCGTGTGTGGCTGCCATAAAAGCCGCCGCCTGTTCGTGGCGGGTCACCACCAACTTGATCGTCGAGCGGCGCAGCGCTTCGACAACGTCGAGATTTTCTTCTCCAGGCACCCCAAAGATCTGCTTTACACCCTCGTTCTCAAGTGCCGCTACGAGCAGATTAGCCCCATTCATCGGATACGCTCCTTATCATCCCGCAAGTTCAGGACCCTCTAGAGGTCAGAGTGCTGGGCGCTCAAATCCAATATCGAATTATTGGATTTTAATCACACGAACTGATCAAATCGCAGGCTTGACTAATTGGCGACGCGGCCTGAGCTATCGCCAAATCTTGGTGATGGCCTGAGGGATCAGGCGGCGGCGGTTTGGGATTGCGAGGACGCGGGGTTGGCGGCGACTTCGATCCCGTCGGTGAACCTGACACCTTGAATGAGCTTGGGCAACTGGTTGTGGCCATCGAGCCTGCGCCAGCTTTTCTGCGCCGCATCGACCAGCTTGAACACCATGGCGAGCGCCGTCTTATTCGAGAGGCAGCCCTTCGAGCGGATCGTGCGGTGCCGCACGGTGGCAAAGGTGCTCTCGATCGGGTTCGAGGTCCGCAGGTGTTTCCAGTGTTCGGCAGGGAAATCGTAAAATGCGAGCAGGGCCTGGCGATCCTTTGCCAGGCACTCGGCGGCCTTATCGTATTTCAACTCGTAGGCTGCGATGAAGGCGTCGAACGCGGCCTCGGCGTCCTTGCTCGTCTCCGCCATCCAGATCTCCTGTAATGCCCGCTTGGCTTTCGGCTGCTGGCTCTTCGGCAGTTTGTTGAGGACGTTGGCGGTCTTGTGCACCCAGCAGCGTTGCTCGCGTGTGATCGGCCACAGCTCGCCGAGCGCCTTCCAGAAGCCAAGCGCGCCGTCGGCGACGGCGAGTTCGGGCGCGACCGCCAGACCTCGGTTCTTCAAATCGAGCAGCAGTTCACGCCAATCCTGCGCGCTCTCGCGCGCGCCGTCGATAAAGCCGAGCAGCTCCTTCCTGCCCTCCGGCGTCGCGCCGATGATGACCAGGATGCATTGCTTGGCGTCTTCAAGACGGGCCTGCAGGTAAATGCCGTCGGCCCACACATAGACGTAATGCTTGGCCGACAAATCGCGCTTCCTCCAGTGCTCGTGCTCGTCGATCCAGACCTCCTTCAGCCGAGCAATAGTCGAGGCCGACAGGCCCGGTGCATCCTTGCCGAGCAGGGCAGAAAGCGCCTCCTCGAAATCGCCGGTCGAGATGCCCTTCAGGTAAAGGATCGGGATCAGCACCTCCAGGCTCCGCGAGCGCCGCGCATACGGCGGCAGGATCGCGGGTGTGAAGCGGATGCGCCCGGCATCATCGGCAGCGCCACGGTCGCGCACGCGGGGTTGGCGCACGCCGACCGGGCCGATGCCGGTCATCACCTCGCGTTCAGGCAGGTGCCCGTGCCGGACCACGCGGCTCAGGCCAGTAGCGGTCCTCAGATCGACATGCTTGGCGAGGAATTCGGCCACCTCGGCCTCGATCGCTTGGGCCAGCAGGGCCCGCGCTCCGTTGCGCAGCACCTCGGTGAGCGGGTCGGCGAATGACCCTGGTTGAAGCAGCTTGACGACGTTAGCATCGGACACGGCGTATCACTCCTTTGCTGGAGAAGTGGAGGCGCGAACACCCCCACGATACGCCGCCTTCATCCCGTCAGCCCGTCACCAACTTCCGCGCATAGCTCCGCGGCCTCGCGGCACGGCTGTCCGCTTCGAGCTTTTTGATCAGATCGACGTTGAAGAACCGGTCGCGGCTACACCGCTGGCGGTGATCGCCCGGGAGCGCTATATGCACGAGGCCGAGCACGTCGCGGTATTCGGCGTAGATGCGTCTCGCCAAAAAGAAAAGTGGAGCCGGTTCGCAATGCCCCGCTCGAAGACTGGGGTTGTTCAAGCATTGCCTGAGTTCTCGGACGGCGCCGCTTGCGCTTGGATGGCATAGGCGCCACCGTTACTAGGCACGTCCTGTGGGACGCCCTGCGTCTAGCCAATGTGGTCAGGGATGTGCGACTGTTTGCGCTTGTCGGGGGCCCCTCTCGCGGCCTTGGCAAAGGCTATCGTGGCGAGCGCTATGGCAGCGGCGACTGCCGCAAGCGTTTTGATGAGCATGGTCATCACTCCGTTTACTCGTGCCTGAGCGCTGGGCATAGCGGGAGTGGCGTGCGCGGCGGAAACGTTGCGTGTGACGACTGTCATAATGTTCTCCCTAGTGGGATTTCTCTGCGTAAAGAAGGTCGTCCGCGGAGTTGTTGCTCAGATCCGCCTTGAGGAAGGCCTCGGTTTCTGGAAGTGCGAGATGGAAGTCGTTCAACGCTTCCATCCTGATGCGCAGCCGCTTCGCCGTGCATTCGAGCACGTGGCCGCCGTGGCGGCGGTCTTCCGTCAAGAAGTGGAAATGATTGGAATATCGATCGTGAGCTCTGCGGTCCGCTGATTGGACCTTGCCTTCATCATCATTGCCTTTGCCTTCGCCGTTTGACGTCTTCTCACCTGAAAATAAGCGTCGAGGTATCGACAGGCGTAAGGTCAGCGCCTGGAGCTCTCAAATCCAATATCGAATTATTGGATTTTAATCACACGAACTGATCAAATCGCAGGCTTGGCTAATTGGCGATGCGGCGTCGCGGCACGGCTGACCGAGGCTGAACAGTAAGGCGCGTCTCAGTTTGGACCCCGAGCAGACATTGCGGAAGCGAGGCGCGACGCTGCCGCGCGGCCGCCTCGCGCATCCAGTCGATGTTTACTCGACGACAAGGGTCGGCTTGAGACACACGGGCCGAGACAAGTTGTAGAAATTGGGCGAGGTGGCCATCACCGCCTCGTGGATCTCGGCAAACTGCTCCTTGGTGCCGTTGCCCTTGATGCGCACCTCGTAGCGAAGGCTCTCGTAGCCCTTCGCCACGGTCGGATCGATGCCGAGGAAGCCGCGCAGATCGATCTCGCCTTCGGTCTCGATCACGAGGCTTTCCAGGGTGATCCCGCGCACCGCGCACTGTGCCACATACCCCACCGTCATGCACGCGTTGAGCGCCGCGAGCAGGTATTCCTGCGGGTTGGCGAAGCGGTTCGAGCCGCCGAGCTGGCAGGGCTCGTCGATGTCGATCATGAAGCCCCGTTTCACCTCTTCGCCGCCGATGCCAGAGCCCTCGACTTGGCTGCGGCTGCCCGTCTGGCCCTGCCAGGTCGTGGCGACATGCCAACGGGTGACGCCTTTCGCGGGATCTAGCCTGACGCTTTCAATCAGTGAGAACAGATCGTCGACATTGATGCCGTTGACGACTTTCGGCGCCGCGGTCATTGCGTTGCCGTCCATGACGCATCTCCTTCACCTTGCTTGGGTTGGTGGAAAATGTGCGACCGGCTCAGTGGAGCGTGGCGAGGGCTGCCTGAATTCGCTGGCCCTGGGTTTCGGTGATCAGACCGTTGAGCACCTTGCCGAAATACGGATGCCGAGCGCCGGAGTGGATGTATTGCCAGCGATAGGCCGCAAGAAAGGCGACCTCGATCGCCCGCGCCTCGTTTGCCTTCACCGCTCGACCGCAATTGGCGACAAAGTAGCCGGCATCGGCTGCAGCCTGCGTCTGCAGAATTCCGTCCAATGCGGCGACCAGCCCGATGAAATCGTCAACTGACCGGTCGCGTTCTTCTGCCGTCAGCGCGGCGTCGTGCCGTAGGAACTCGAGCTCGTCGAGGAGCGCATGCTGACATTCCTCCTTCCAGTGATAGAGGAATATATCCTTGAACAGCTCGGACAGCTCGGCGTCGGGGTCGATGCTCTGGCGATAATGAGCCTGAGTGAAGAGCTCAATATCCAATGTCAACGCCAACACCGCCCAAGTACTTTTGCCGAGCACTGTGCGGGCGACCGTGTTGGGGTTGAAATCGAAGCGGTAGCCGGCAGGCAGAACCTCGCCGACCATCGCATCGATGCGGCGGAACAGCGCCTGATGTTTCAGCTCCTCGTTGCTGAACCGGACCAGCGCCTCGACCACAATCTGGTCGCCAAGCGCATGATCGCGGCTCAATTCCAGTACCTTCGCGTTGATGAACCGCTCGACCAAGCCAAAGATGTTGGCGTAAGTGCGGCCCTGTATCTGGCTCACAAACCGTCTTTCGCCAGGCGATAGGGTGGTGAACCCGTTAGTCAGCGCCAGCCCGTCCGGCAGAAATTTGTGGTCAGTGTGGAACCGGCGCCCGCGGATCACGTCCTCGTCAATGTCCCAGCGGACCCGCTTTGAAGACTCTATGCAGCGGGCGTAGCGGCTGCTTTCGAGGATCCTCTCTGGTGCAGTCATCCTCTGTCTCCTTACCTCTCCTGCTTTGCCGGCATTGCCGAAAACCGACCCGCCAACGCCACAGCACGTGAGCTCTCGGCTGGGCGGGCTTATGATCGCGGCACCCATATGCCGTTGTTTACGGCTTCTATCTGGGGCTGTTGCCGGCCGTAAATCCAATATCGAATTGTTGGATTTTAATCACGCCAACTGATTAAATTTGTATTCAGCCAGCATCACTCTGCAGCCAATTTCCGCGGCTTGCTTTCCTGCCAACCTGACCCAACTTCCGCAGTTTGGATTTGAAGACGGCTGATTATCAACGGCTTGGAGGCCATTTTCAGATTTAGGCACCACATTTTCTTGGGGGTTCAGCGGGCGGGCGGCATCTCCTGGAAGACGGGCGGCAGGGTGATCTCGATAGCGCGGCAGATCGGATCAATGGTTGCGCCGGGAGCGGTGCGCAGTCGGGCCCGGCGACCATCCTGTTCGACCTCGATCTCACTGAGGTCGGCAAGATCATCGATGATGCGCTGCCATTCGAGCTTGCTGCGGCGTGCCGCCAGACGGTCCGTCAGTTCCTTGCGCAGCACCAGGGCGAGGAAGGTGCAGAAGACGTGGCCGCGGATGCCGGCATCGGTTTTGTGGAAGATCGGCCGGGTGGCAAGCAGCGCTTTTGCGGTTTTGAAGGCGTCCTCCACGGCGAGGAGGTTACGGTATCGCAGGACGACTTGGAGGGCGGAGATTTTCGTGTTGGTGCGCAGCACGAACAGGCCGTCGAAGCGGGCGTCGGCCTCGACCTTGGCCCGATCAATGACAAAGCCGTCGCCCACGGGCGTCTTGAGGAAACGGCGGAAGCCCTTGTTGGCGACCAGTGCCTTGTCGCCTTGCGCGAGCTTGCGCTCGAGGCCGGCGATCAGTTCGGCGCGCGCCTCGGCATCCTTTCTGGCTTTCTCGTCATTGCGACAGATGATGTAGCGCCGCCCGGCGATTGTGGTCTCCCTGACGGCGAGTTCAGTCTCGCCCTTCTGCCGCCGGATGAGCAGCGGCACGCTGACGCCATCATCCTCAATGACCTCGGCGCGCACCTCGCGGCTGGTGCGCTCGCGCACGCCGAGAATGTACTCGATCTTCTCGGCTTCGAGCGCCGCCATGGTGTGGGCGCTGATCATGCCGCGATCGGCGACGATGCAGGTCCGGGCGATGTCGAAGCGATCGCGCAGGCGGCGCACCACCGGCAACAACATCGTCACGTCGGCAGTGTTGCCCGGCATCAGGAACGAGGCGATCGGCCGGTCGGCGTCATCCAGCACGATGCCGAGCACGACCTGCTTCAAGTGCCCTCGGTAGTCCTTGGAATGGCCGCGCTGACCCAGGTTCTCACCGCCGGCGCCCTCGAACCATAACGTCGTCGTATCGAAGAAGGCGATCGACACCGCACCGAACAGCGGCTGGCGATGCCGGTAGAGCGCTTCCTCGATCGCCTCGGCGGTGCCGCGGCCGTGCTCGTCGATTTCGCCGAGCCAGGCCATCGCCTTGTACGCCTCGTCGAGCCCGAGCCCTTCGGCGCCGGGGACGCGCAAGCCGTTGCGCCATTCGCTCGCGTGGCGGTCGGAACCCGAGACCGTCAGCCGATGCAGTACGGTGAGATAGACCGCCCGCTCGACATCGAAGCCGAAGCGCCGGTCGGCGAGCAGGCTGGTGAGCACGTCGCGGCATCCGGTTTCGGCCCACAACCGGCCGAACACCAAATCGGGTCCGATGCTGACGCGGCGCAGTTCCGGCAACTCGCCGCGATAGAAGCTCGACAGCACGATCGTCCGTCGCGAATGCCGCGCCGCCGAGGCGATCAGCCCGTCGATCAGGCCGGAGGCTTCGACCTCGTCGCGCCGGCCGAGCGCCTTGATGACGCGCTGAACGTGGCGCCCGCCCTCGCGTGCGTTCTCGACGAGGTAGAGGTACTCATAGGCTCCGATCTTCTTGACGCGGACGAACATGGCGCGGCACCCTGCTTGCGGCAAGGGCACCACGATTCGTCGCCACTTCTCAAGATAAATAAACCGTCTCAATCACAAAAATGTCGATCATTTAGCACCACAATGCGAGCGGTGTCGTCGCAACCCCAGCATTTCTGCGATCCCCAGCAACCGCATCACCCAAAACCGCGGAAGTTGGGCCTGAAGATTTGGAGGCGCGGCCGATGCCAGGATTGAAGCAATTGCAAGGATCAAGATTTCTGTAGTGGCTCACGAGCTCCGGCTTCGCGTCGTACAAATAGCCGACATTATGTTCGGCCGGATATTGCGCGCCACGCTCATCAAGCAGCTTCCACATCCGGTGCTCGAGCGCGATCGTGTCGTGGCCCTTGCGAACAATATAGTCCTGGTGGAACACGTGACAGAAGAAGTGGCCATAATAGAGCTTGTGGATAATCGGCTCAGCTACATCATCGGGCAAGTGCTCGACCCAGGCATGGTCGTTGCGGCGGAGCGCCACGTCGAGTGCGACGATATTCTCCACGTCGCGGTGGTGGATCGCACGGTATCGGATCGCGGCGCCGGCAGCGGCGAAGCGATGCAGGAATGCCTTTTCGCCCTCGCGGCTCGTGCACTCGAAAAAATCGCCTTGCGCTGATGGGAAGACAGACCCTAGAAGGCTTCGGCTCTCACTTATGCTCTGGCCTGCCACCTTAAGCATGAGATGGTGCTCGTACTTGTCGCGATACAGCTTCATCCGCTTCGGCAGGTGGCTTGGGAACATGCGGCTGATCGCCTGCATGATCTTGTCGCTCAGATCTCGTGGTAAGAAGGTGAGCTGCCCAGCGAGAGCGTCGAAGCTGCCCTTTATGGCAAATAGTCGCGGCAGCCTAGCGGTACCAAGATACTGGATCGCGAGGAACGTATCCTTGCCGTATTTTTCCGCGATATCAAACGCGACCCGGTGCAGATATTCGCCCTCGATCGGCAGGTCCTCAAAATGCGCAAGGATGTGCCGTCGGACCTTCGTGAGTTCGTCGGGATCGTTGGTGCCGATGTAGAACACCCCGGTCGTCGTCTCTTTCGGGAAGGTATCCAGCCGGACGGCAAAGATCATCACCTTGCCCGCGCTACCAGAGGCTTCGTACAGTCGCTTCGGGTCAGCGTTGAATCGCCCCGGGGTCGGAGCGTCGATATTTCGCACATGCTGAGCGTAGTCGTGGTCGTAAGCGTCCGGTCTGAACCGGCCTGCGGGGTGTGGTCGGGGAGAGCGCGCTGAGGGAAGCTGGGTCCTTCTGGACTGTCCAGAAGGAGTCCTTGGGGTGGATGGCGAGGTTGTTGTTGCGCGCCGCCGGCAGTGGACGCCGGAGGAGAAAGTGGCGCTGATGGCTGAAGTGGATGCCGAGGGTGGCCGAGTTTCGGTGGTTGCCCGCCGGCACGGGATCTCGGATAGCCTGCTGTATAACTGGCGATCGGCATGGAAGGCGGCCGCACTGGTGGCGCGGACCGCGGCGCCTACGCCGGTGGGTTTTGTCCAGCTCGGCGTCGTCGCCGAGGCGTCAGGCCCGAATTCGCCGGTGCCAATGGCTGGTGCAGTATGGCCGCGAGGTAGGGGTGTGGCTTTGGCGGAGCGCGTCGGGGTGATCGAGATCGATCTGCCGACTGGGGTCCGGGTGCGCGTGGATGCCAGTGTCAACGAGAAGGCGCTGCGGCGGGTGCTGGCGGCGGTGCGGGGGCCGGGATGATCGGCCTGGCGCCGGGGACGAAGGTGTTTCTCGCTTGTCAGCCGATCGATCTGCGCGCCGGGTTCGACGGCCTGGCGGCCAAGGTTCAGCAGATCATCGGCGCCGACCCGTTCAGCGGCCATGTTTTCATCTTTCGCAGCAAGCGCGGTCATTATCTGAAAGGCCTGTACTGGGACGGCAGCGGCCTGTGCCTGTTCGCCAAGCGGCTGGAACGCGACAAATTCGTCTGGCCGCCGATCGTCGACGGCACATTGACATTGACGCCGGCGCAGTTGGCGCTGCTGGTGGAGGCGATGGATTGGCGGCGGACGATAGCACCGCCGGCGCCGCGGCGACCCATGTTGGTTTGACAGATCAGGGATTCTCTGTTTGTTCTGGTGTCTGGCGGCGGCATTCGATAGAGGCGGGGTATGTCGCTGGCCTCGGCCGATCTGCCCTCCGACCCCGACGCGCTACGGGCTTTTGCCCTGGCCTGCCAGAGCGAATTGGCGGCGGCGAGCGCGGAATTGCAGGCGGCAAAGCTCGCCGTCCAGCTGCGCACGCTGGAAATCGAGAAGCTGAAGTTCCAGATCGCCAAGCTGCGGCGGATGCAGTTCGGCCGCTCCTCGGAGCGGCTGACCGGGCAGCTCGAGCGAGCTCGAGCTGCGGCTCGAGGAGTTGGAAGCCGGCGAGGCTGAAGAGATCAGCAAAGCTGCCGCCGAAGACCAGCCGCTGCCGCTGCGCGAGGGGGTACGGCCAAAGCGCAAGAAGCTGCCGGACCACCTGCCCCGTCAGCAGGTCGTGCACGAGCCGGAGCACGATGGCGCCTGCACCTGTCCCGCCTGCGGCGGCGACATGGCTCGGCTCGGCGAAGACGTCACCGAGGTGCTCGACTATGTCCCCGGCCGGTTCCGGGTGATCCGGCACGTCCGGCCGAAATATGCCTGCCGGCACTGCGATGCAATCACCCAAGCGGCGGCGCCGGCTCTGCCGACGCCGCGCGGGCGCGCCGCCCCGGGCATGCTGGCGCATCTCTTGGTGTCGAAATATACCGATCACCTTCCGCTATACCGTCAGAGCGAGATCTACGCCCGCGAGGGGGTCGACCTCGATCGCTCGACCTTGAGCGACTGGGTGGGCCAGGCGGTCTGGCTGACTGCAGCCGATCGTCGAGGGGATCTGCCGCCACGTGTTTGCTGCCGAAAAGATCCACGGCGACGACACGCCGGTCCCGGTGCTGGAGCCCGGCCTCGGCCGAACCCGGACCGGGCGATTATGGGTCTATGTCCGTGACGACCGGCCGTTCTGCGGCCCCGCACCGCCGGCGGCGGTCTACTTCTACAGCCCCGACCGTGGCGGCGCGCACCCGGCGGCCCATCTCGCGCACTTCACCGGGTTTCTGCAGGCCGATGCCTATAGCGGGTTCGCAGCGCTGTACGCGCCGCGCAAGGCCAGCCCGGGGCTCCCGGCGAGGCCGGCGATCACCGAGGTCGCCTGCTGGAGCCATTGCCGCAGGGGCATCTTCGACGTGTGGCAAACGACGAAATCGACCGTCGCCAAGGCGGCGCTCGACCGGATCGCGCAATTCTATGCCGTCGAGGACAAGGCTCGCTTCGCCCCGCCAGACGAGAGGCTGGCACATCGCGTCGCTACCATCCCCTTGCTCGATGCGTTCTTCGCCTGGGCGCAGGCCGCCGAGCGCAAGCTCTCGGCTCGATCAGAGCTTGCCGAGGCCTTCCGCTACATCATTAAGCGCCGCCCCGCGCTTACCCGCTTCGCCACCGACGCCCGCCTCGAAGCCGACAACAACATCGCCGAAAATGCAATACGCTGCATAGCTTTAGGAAGACGCAACTGGCTCTTCGCCGGCAGTCATTCCGGCGGCGAGCGTGCCGCCGCGATGTACTCGATCCTGCAGACCGCGAAATTGAATGGCCTCAACCCGGAAGCCTACCTCACCGACACCCTCTCCAGGATCGCCGCCGGGCATCCGATCAACCGCATCGCCGAACTGATGCCTTGGGCCTTCCACTCTCCGCCGGGTGAGACCGCTGCCTGATCACGGCGTATACCGGACGCTTACTCGTGGTCTGACGCGACACGATCGGACGGATGCTCGATGTCAGACGCGGTGAAGACATCGCGGTCGAGCCTGTCAAGAATGGTCTCCGGCGCGTCGCCGAGGTTGACGCCGAGATGATTAACGAGGCGCACTTCACCGGCTTCCTCGATGCGTGCAAAGAGCGCCATCTGTGTGTAGGCCGGACCACGATGGATCAGCGCGCCGCCGGAATTGTTGCAGATACCTCCGAATACAGAGGCACCGATGCAGGACGAACCGATTACGGAGTGAGGATTCCGGCCCAGTGGTGCCAGCGCCTTCTCGAGCTGGTAGAGCGTGGCGCCGGGAAAACAGATCACCTGACGACCGTCATCGATCAAGCGGATCTTAGCCATCCGCAACGTGCTGATGATGACAATATCGCGATCATAGTCGCTGCCATCGGGTGTCGAACCGCCGGTGAGGCCCGTATTGGCGGCCTGCATGATGATGATTTTGTTGGCCCCAGCGCAGGCCTTGAGCACTTTCCACTGCTCGACAAGGGAACCGGGCCGAACGACCGCCAACGCAGGCCCGCTGCCGAAACGGAAGCCCGACCGATAGCGACGGGTTCTTGCCTCGCGGGTCAACACGTGCCGCCGTCCCACAATCGTCCGCAGTTGATCAACGAAACTCTCGTTATCATGCGTCATTTCTTGCATCCCAGAGTAATTTTGCACATGCTTGGCGGTCGCCAGCTCGCCTATTTCAAATCTCCACCGAGCCGCGTCCCCGCAACTCCAGTGCCACCCCTCCAAGAGTCAGCACGAACGCGCAGATTTCCCGGAGACCTAGTGCTTCACCGAGAAGCGCAGCGGCAGACAGCGCGCCGACAACCGGGACCAGTAGAAGCCCGGTCGATGCCGTCGCTGCGGGAACACGCTCAAGGGCAGCGAACCACGAGAGATAGCAGAGAGCCATGGGACCCACCGCCATGTAGGCGAGCGCGCCTGCTCCAGCGAAGCTCAGCGGCCTGATTTCCGACCCGTTGAGGGTCAAGCCAACGACGATCATTGCCGCCGAACCGAGGCCGACCAGCCAGGCGGTTGAGACCATCGGCGGCAGCGGAATAGGCGCCCGGGAGGTGACCGCGCCTAGGGCGAACAGGATGGCCGCGGCAAGGGCGAGCGCCACGCCCGGAAGCGTTTCGATCCCGCCTCCCAAATTTGCCCCCATAAGGAGGACCAATCCCGCCACGCCGAGGCACAGGGCGATTACACTTCGCAGCCTGGGGCGCTCCCCAAGGATCGGCCAAGCGAGCAACGTCGCCCAGATCGGCATGGAGAAAGTCAGCAGCGTAGCTTGTGCCACCGTAAGCCACAGCAGTGCCAGGGCTGTGAGGCCCATCCAGGCGAACACATTAATCGCTGCCCCGAGGGCGAGCCGCGGCGCCAGGCTGCGCGAGGGTAAGAGGTTTTGTCCCCGCACCGCCGCGATGATGGCGAGGCCGAGCGTGGCAGCTAGCCCGGCGCAGCCGCGCGCGAACAGCGGCGGCCAATCGTGCATGGCGATCTTCATCATGGGCCAGCCGAGGCCCCAACCAACGGCGGTCGCGACCACAAGCAGCAGACCCCAAGCAGGCAACCTGGAGATGACTTCTGGGCCGACCGTTCGTCTCGAGCGCTCGAGCTCCTGCCAATGCGGGGGTGGCCTCGCTCACTCCACCCTCCAAATTGGGATCGTCGGAGGACCCTCGGCCGGCGCCGTCGTAGCGGATAGCGCCCATTGCATTTGTTGGTGCAATCATCCCTAGGGCCGTTGCGGCTCTGGGAAGGCAAGCACCTCGCGGGTGTAGGTCTCGACCACCTCGCTGAACGGGGTGCCGTCCGGCAGGGCCAGCACAGCGCGGTGCTCCAGCACCGCGTGGGGCATGGGGAGCGTCGTCCCTCCGCGCTCGGGCAGCGGGACGCCCATTTCCCAGTCCTGCGGCAGGGGCGACCAGAGCTGCTTCACCGACAGCGTCCACCGGTGGAAATCAAGCGCTTGCACTGCTCGGCCGAACGCGGTGTCGGTCGTGTCGAGCAGCCGGTTCATCTCCGGCGTCAGCCGGGCGGGTACGTACCAGTTCTCCGCTTCCGAGAGAACGTGACCGCCGCAGGTGAGGCGCACTTTGCGGTAGCGGATAGGTTCCGTCGCGCTGACGCCGAGAAGCTGACGCTGCTCGTCCGTTGGCGCTTGCTCCGCGCCCGCGACGCGCTCGGCGACGATGTGCGCCGGCGAGGCCAACCGGTGAGCGGCACACCAATGGTCTAGGGTCTGCGTAGCGCTGTCATGGCTTAGAAGCTCTGCGTTCAAGGTCTCCAGGAGGGCGAGCGCTTCGAGACGCGCGGTGAAGCTCTCCTGCCACACGATGTCAGCATCCATATGCATCATCGGAGCACCCTATTGTTTGATGTATCGATAGGCGTAAGGTCGGAGTGCGGGGCTCTTAAATCCAATATCGAATTATTGGATTTTAATCGCACGAACTGATCAAATCGCGGGCTTGACTAATTGGCGATGCGGCCTCGCGGCACGGCTGTCCGCGCCAACTATGCCGCCCTATCGAGCAGGCCGAGACTGGTTGCCTTCAGACGAGCGAGGCCGAGAACGCTGTCGATGAACGGCGTCGGCACCCCGACCATCCGGCCTAAATCGCGAGTCACGGTCAGCAACGCGTCGATCTCGACCGGCCTGCCATGCTCGGCATCCTGCAGCATCGATGTCTTGGCGGCCCCCAGCGCCCGGGCTCTGTCGAACATTTCCTCGATCGACACGGTCGCCGGGATGCCGATTGCCTCGCCAATCCGCCCGGCCTCCTCCATCATGCGGAAGCACAACTCATGAGCCAGCGGATCGGCGATGATACGGTCCAAGGTTGCTGCGGTCAGCAGGCTGATTGGGTTCATGCTGAGATTGCCCCAGAGCTTGAACCATATGTCACGCCGGATATCCGTGCTCTCCACGCAGTCGAACCCCGATCGGCGGAGCCATTTGGCGAGCCGCGCCACGCGCTGACTGGGCCGATTGCCGGGTTCGCCGACGCCCGGCACCGTGGCGTATGACGCCGGGTGCCTCCACAGCGCAAGACATATAGACGACACAGCCGATCGCGCGGCTCGCGGGGATCGCGCGGGCGATGATGCCGTCCGGATCGACCGCTGTCAGCCGCTTCCCGGCGAGGGTGCCACTGGCGTTGGTGAAGAACCACCAGGGAATGCCGTTCATCGCGGTGACGACGGCCGTTTCAGGGCCGAGCAGCGGGCCAATGCGCGATGCAACCTCGGGCAAAGAGGGCGCCTTCACGGCGATGATGACGTAATCCTGCGGCCCAAGTTCCGCCGGATCCGCACTGGCCCGGACAGAAGTCTGCAGCGTTTGGCCGTTGATGAGCAGGCGCAGCCCGTCTTTTTGTATGGCCGCAAGTGTCTCACCGCGGGCGATGACACTCACCGTCGCGTCCGCTCGGGCGAGCTGGGCTGCGATCGTACCGCCAATGGCACCGGCGCCGAAGATGCAGTATTTCGGTGAAGCGGCCTGGCGGGTGGGCTTCACATCACAGCGTGGTGCCGTATTTTGGGTCATTTCATGCTCCTAAAGTCCGTCGAAGCGCAAAAAAACTCAGTAGTAAATTCCGAACCTTGCCGACGGCCTTCGTGGCCGATACCAAGTCGACGCGCACATGTGCTGCTCACCTCGTCCTCGTGCAGTCGACAATCGACGCTGACTAGGGATGCCGCGCCTGGCCGTCTCCTTGGGGTCGACGGCTTCCCAGTGATCCTCCGGACGAGGGGGATGAGGGGCTGCGCCTCAGAGCCGTCCAGCTTGGCAGCAACAGCGATGGCGAGCGGGACCACGGCAAGGCCAGCGGGCAGTGCAAGCGGCGACAGCCCAGTGGCGGCCCGACACCGGGCGCCGAGGCCACAGCCTATAACGAAGCCGGCGATCGCGACTCTCTGCGCACCCTCTTACTCAGACGGGGCCTTTGCCTACGAATGAGAGAACATCGGCAATCCCGGCGTTGAGAGGTCCGCTTGCAGGATCAAGCCTGTCTGGGATTCCGTAATGAAGAGCCGAGCGTTGTCGGGGCCGCCAAACGCGAGGTTCATCGTCGCACGCGCAGCACAGGATGCGGTCGAGCGGCTCGGCGTGCGGGCTCAGGCGCCAGACCGAGCCGAAACCCTCATGCGCGATGAGAAGGCAACCTTCGATATCAAGCGCCAAACCATCCGGGCCGCCGGGGCCGCCATGCAAATGCGCGAAGATGCCGACCTTGGTGACGAGGCCGCTCCTGTGCAGCGGCACGCGCCAGATCTGGTTCGCCCGCGTCACCGCTACCAGGAGGGCGGTCTCCTCCGGATCGACAACGATGCCGTTCGGGCTCGGGATCGTGTCGATGAGGCAGGTCAGCCGTCCATCCGGGGTCAGGCGGTAGACGCGGCCCGCCGGGTCGTGCATGCCGGTCTGCCCCTGGTCGGTAAAATAGAGCGTGCCCGACCGGGCGAAGACGAGATCGTTGAGGCCCTTGAAACTCTCGGAGCCAACCGTCTCCAAGAGAGGCGAGACACGACCGCTCGCCGGATCCAGCAGCATCAGCCCGCGCTTGTAGTCGGTAATAAAGATCCGCCCGTCACGGTGGATTTTCAGTCCGTTCGGCCAGCCATCATACTCGGTGATCTGTTCCCACTCGCCGGCAGGATCAATCCGGAACACACGGCCGAACGGGATGTCGGTGACGTAGAGACGGCCTTCGCGATCGAAGGACGGTCCTTCAAGAAAACTGTCGATTTCGACGCGGTCGCGGTTGGCGTCAGCCCAGGCCGAACACCTCGACTTGCGAAAGCGGTCCGGCAGGCGCGTAAAGACGGTGGTCTCGACCCGGCGTGGCGGTGCAAAGAAGCTCATGGAGATCGATCCTCGACGTAAATCCGTTTGACTCCCGCCGTGGCGACAATCCCGGCAAATTGATCCGCGAACGTTCGCGCCATCGCTGGTCTCCTTCTCAGGGCGCGGCGCAAGGGTTGGGCACACCGCTGCGCCGCTGATCGATGTTCAAACATTGTCCAGGTGCAGCACGGCCGCCGTGTCGGCGCGCACCTGTCGGGTGAGCGCGGCGTCCCTGGTCAGCGATTTGCCATAAGACGGGATGATTTCTTGCAGCTTGGGAATCCAGCGGTTGGCCGTCAGCTCGTCCTTGAAGCATCTCTCCAGCACGCCGACTGCGATGGAGGCGGCGGTGGAGGCGCCAGGCGAGGCGCCGAGCAGAGCCGCGATCGACTTGTCTTCGGCCACGACGAGGTCGGTGCCGAACTCGAGCTCACCCTCCTCGTGCTTGAACCATCCGTTGCTCTGATGCGGCTTTATGGTCACCACGCGCTGCCCGGCGACAACCTCTTGCCAATCCTTCTTCACTGCGCGCGGAACGAACTGCTGGAGGCTCGCGAACTGCTGGCTCGAACTCTGCAGGACTTGGCCGATCAGATATTCGGCCCAGCGGATATTGTCGCGTGCGACGTCGAGCAGCGGAATAAAGTTATCGAAGGTCAGCGACGTGAACAGGTCTTTAAGTGAACCATGCTTGAGGAAACGGGTAGAGAAACCCGCATAAGGGCCGAACAGCAACGAGTGTTTGCCGCCGATGATGCGCGTGTCGAGGTGCGGCACTGTCAACGCGGGAGAACCGTCGGATGCCTTGCCATAGACCTTGGCATGGTGGCGATGGCTTACCGCGTCGACATCGCAGCGCAGCCAGATGCCGCTGACAGGAAATCCGCCATAGCCTTTGCCTTCGGGGATTTTCGACTTCTGCAGCAACGGCAGGGTGCCGCCGCCCGCTCCGATGAAGACGAATTTGGCCGACACGGTTGCGACACTACCGTCAAGGACGTCCTTGACCGAGACGTGCCAGCGCCCGTCGTCCTCGCGGTCGAGGCCAACGACTTTCCGATTGTAGTGAACGTCGAAGCCGGGCTGACCGGACAGGTGTTTGACCAGCAGATGAGTCAGCGCGCCATAGTCGACCTCGCTGCCGGTGATGATGCGGGTTGCCGCTAACGGCTCCGAGTTGTCCCGCCCGTCCATCAGGAGCGGCGCCCAGTCGGCAATTTTGCTGCGGTCCTCGCTGTACTCCATGCCATGAAAGCGGTGGTGCGCCGACATCTCTTTGAAGCGCTGGCGCAGGAACGCGACATCACCGGCACCCCAGACAAAGCTCATATGCGGGCAAGGGTGGATGAAAGCGCGCGGGTCGGGGATCGCGCCCTTGTCGACCAGGAACGACCACAGCTGGCGCGACAGGTCGAATTCGGCGTTGACCTCCAGCGCCTTGGAGATATCGACGCTGCCGTCATTGCGCTGCGGCGTGAAGTACAGCTCGCAGTTGCCGGCGTGGCCGGTTCCAGCATTGTTCCAGCCGTTGGAACTCTCCTGCGCGCAGTCGTGAAGCGTTTCGAACATGGCGATGGTCAGCGCCGGCTCGACTTCCTTCAGAAGCACGCCGAGCGTTGCACTCATGATGCCGGCGCCAACAAGAATGACGTCCGGCTCAGTCGCGTTTGGCTTCGCGTTCGGCAAGATGGAGTTCATCGCGGCACCACTCGCTTGATGTGCAGATAGAGCGAGAGGTCGGAATGCGCGCCACGCACATCCAATATGGAATTGTTGGATTTTAATCACGCAGGCTGATTAAATCGGGACATGCTTGACGCTCGCCAGCTCCGCTATTTCATCGCTGTCGCCGAAGAGCTCAGCTTCGCGCGCGCCGCTGACCGGCTGAACGTGGCGCAGTCCGCCGTCAGCCTGCAAATCAAGGGGCTGGAGGAGGCGTTCGGCGCGCGTCTGCTGAACCGTCGCAAGCGGGCCGCAGTGTCGCTCACAGAGACGGGACGGCTGTTCCTGTCCGAAGCCGTGGCCGCCATCCGTCAGCTGGAGAGGGCCGAGCAGGTCGGGCATCTCGCGGCGCGCGGCGAGCTCGGCCGGATCGAGGTTGGGTATGTGACATCGGCGGCGATGAATCGGATCCTGCCGAGCCTGCTGCGGGAATACCGCCAAAGCCACCCCGCGGTGCAGCTTCGCCTAACGGCGATGGAGACGCCGCGGCAGCTCGACGCGCTCGCCGAAGGTCGACTGGATGCGGCGCTGATACGGCCTCGGTCCACTTACGCAGCAGGGGTGGCGGCCCGTGTGATTCATCGCGAAACTCTTTGCGTGGCGCTCGCCGCCGACCATCCGCTGGCGCGCAGCCACACCCTGCACGCGGCGGACTTGGGCAACGAGGCTTTCATCGTCCCTCACATCGCGAGCTTTGGAAGCCACCTGGAGCGGCTGGCGGCCGCTGGCAGGTTCCCGCTCAAGATCGTCTATGACGTCGGCGATTTCATGACGGCGCTCAGCATGGCCGCCGCCGGCTACGGCGTGGTGCTGGGGCCTCAATCCATGCGCGAATTGGGCTTCCCTGAGGTCGTATTCCGGCCGCTCGCGGACTTTGCTGAGAAGGTCGAGCTCGCCGTCGCGTTCCGTACAGCCGAGCCCTCCGCGAGCGTCCGCGCCTTCATCGATACAGCCGTCGCGCTCGGGAGGTGTCGAGAGCTTGACGCCTCCATGGGGACGGCCTCGACACCCGCTATTGGAGAGTGCCGATGAGCGTTTTTGCGGCCTGGAGGTCGACGGTGTCGAAGCCCTCGGTAAACCGATCGTAGACCGGCTGGAGGAGCGCCATCGCATCGGCGGGGCGGCCCTGATCCCGCAATAGCCGCGCCAGGCTCGTCGCGGCGCGCAGTTCCCAGGATAGCGCACCTTGCCGGCGCGCCCAACCGAGCGCTTGCCGAAAGTGATCCTCGGCCATCGCGGCGGCTCCTTGTGCGCCCCCCAGCAAGAGCAGCTCGCCTTTGATGCGCAGCAACTCGGACATTACCCAATGTTCTTCGGTACGCTCACATCGCTCGATCGCCTCATCGATCGCGGCGAACCCATCGGGATCAGCCCAGCACGGCCCAAGGCTTCCGCCATCTCGCCCAACAACGTGAGGAACCGAAAAACGGTGTTGGCCCCGCCGAGTTCGTCGAAGCCCTCGCGCAGCAGCCGCAACCCGGTGACGACATCGCCGCCCTTGATGACGAGCATTCCCTGATAGCTGCGGCTCGAGGCATGCCAGAGTGCTAGTGCATGTCGTGCCGAATGATCGAGCAGCATTTTCATGTAACGTTCCGCTGTAGCGAGATCGCCCACAAACAGCGTGATTGGACATGCCGCGTGGGCCAGAGCGTAACACAGCGAGATTGCGTGATTGGCTGCGCGAGCTGCCTCAACGCTGCTTTCGGCGGCGCGAATCGCCCGATCCGGAAATCCCTCCAGCCACAGCATCCAAGCAAGAAAGATGCTTGCCGCCACTCGCTGATCATTCTGAAAGCGAGTGATTTGCGACCGATCTGTAGGAGCGGCGTAACCAGCGAGCATGCGCTCGAGATGGCGCCGCGCACTGGGTTGGTCGCCCAGAAAATGCAGCGAGACGCCCATCATCCGCTCGCCGACCAGCCGATCGTTCGCATTGGGCCGCTTCGCCGCCAGGGCACAGAACCTTCGAGCCAATGTCAGAGCGACGCGAAGCTGGGCGCTATTGAGGTGAAAGGACCACAGGCCCCACAGCGAGCGCAACCGGTACTCGGCATCGTCAAGTCTCTCCGCGATCTCGAGGGCCTTTGTCCAGGCTGCGCCGATCTCGGGGTCGGTAGGACTTCGGCTATAAACGAGTGATGCACCTAGAGCGGCGTGGAGCTTCATCTCGCGGCGCGGGTCTCGGTCCGTTGCGAGCCCGAGAGCGGCGAGCGCCCGCTCGACACGGCCACGGCATTCCTCCATTAGCGACAAATGCGTCCATAAGGGCACCGCGGCGGCCGTCAACGCCGCGGCGACTGATGAATCGCCATCCGGTGAAAAACCCCAGTCGAGTGCCGCGCGCACGTCGTCGATATGCGGCCCGTAATCGGCCGCCCATTCGGCTGTTGGCCGCGTCTCCCATTCGGCCTCCGCCCGCTCGAAGACGTCGCGGTAATATCCGGCGTGACGACGCGCGATCCGTTCGCCCTCCCCGCTCTCGTCGAGCTTTTCGACCGCATAGGCCCGCGTCGTGTCGAGCAAGCGGTAGCGCGCGACGCGGCTGTCAACCTCCGCCGCAACGAGTGACTTCGCGGCCAGATTGGCGAGACCCTCGACGACTTCCGACCGCAGAAGCTCGGGGTTCGCCACAACCACACTGGCCGCCTCCAGTCTGAAGGCGCCGGCAAACCGCCAGGCGCCGCAGGACCACGCGCTCGGGCTCGGGCAGCAGCTCGTAGCTCCAGTCGAGAGTCGCCCGCAGGGTCTGGTGCCGAGGCAATGCCATGCGCCGGCCGCCGGTTAACAGCTGGAAGCGATCGTCGAGACCGGCGGCGAGCGCCTCGATGCCGAACACGGCGGCGCGCGCCGCCGCAAGCTCGATCGCCAGCGGGATGCCGTCGAGCCGGCGGCAGATCGCCCCGATCACCGCTGCAGCATCCCGATCCTCGCTAACATGGGCCCCGCTCGCGCGCGATCGTAGGACGAACAGCCAGACCGCGCCGTACCGCCAAAAGTCATCGTCCTCCGCGGCGGGCACGGCGAGCGACGGCACCGGGTAGATCCACTCCCCTTCTGCCTTCAGCGGCTCCCGGCTCGTGGCGATGACACGCCCCGCCGGGCTGGCGTGCAACAACGCCTCGACCATGCCCGCTGCGGCGGTGATCACGTGCTCGCAGGTGTCCAGCACCAGCAACAGCGGCCGGTCGGCGAGCGCCTGCGCCACCCGTTGTGCCGAAACCTCACCGCCCCCAAGCTCAAGCCCGACCGCTGCGGCAACCGTGGCGGGAACCAAGGCGGGATCGGCGAGCGGCGAAAACTCGGCCAGCCACACGCCGCCGGAAAAGTGCGGCAGTATCTGGCGCGCGGCCGCGAGCGCGAGCTGTGTTTTGCCGATGCCGCCCGCCCCGGTCAGCGAAACCAGCCGATGGGCGCCAATGAGGCTCACGACCTCCGCGATCTCAGCATCACGGCCGATCAGTTCGGAAACCGGCGCCGGCAAGTTGGTCGGCGGCAGACCCGGTGCGGGCTGCGCTGCAGCACTGCCTGTACCGGTGCCCTCCTCCGGGCTACCTGAAAGTTCGCGGATCTCGCCGGTAAACTGGTAACCGCGTCGGGCGACCGTGCGGATCAGATCTCGATCCGCGCCTAAGGCCGCGCGCAACGCCGAGATCTGGGCTTCCAGATTGTGCGCCTCGACAACCCGGTCGGCCCACACGCGCGCCATCAGCGCATCCTTGCCGACGACCGCGCCGCGCGCCTCGATCAGCGCCATCAGCACATCAAAGGCGCGCCCGCCGAGCTTGATCGGCTGGCCGTCAGCGAGCAGTTCGCGGCGGTGCGGCAACACCCGGAAACGTCCGAACGCGACGTCCGCCGGCGCATCGGAGGCGGGACCCATCGCTCGTGATTATAGGCCTGCTTGAGGAAATTTGAGGTTTTTTAGGGACAGGCCCGCAACGGCGCACCAGCCGCCGACCGATGTTGAACTTTTGAAATCTATTGAACGGGCGCCCAAGGACTCTTGAGGTGTTGCCTCTTAGCTTTGTGGACGTCCCGTCATGGGCGATGCAGTAGCCGGAGGAAGCGCGATGGTCGACGGAGATCTTCGGTATGACAACCTGGCTCGCAAGCTGGCCGAGGAGAACATCCAACACGTGGTGATCGGGGCCTATACGAATGCGCTGAAGGGCCCCGAAGATATGCGGCGCCGCGCGTTTAACCCGGCGCCGCGCGTTTATCGAATGCCTCATCCCGGGATTTCCGAAGCCATCGCCCGCCGCCGAGTCGCGCTTGACGCTCGCCAGCTCCGCTATTTCATAGCCGTCGCCGAAGAGCTCAGCTTCGCGGGCGCCGCTGACCAGCTGAACGTGGCGCAATCGGCCGTCAGCCTGCAAATCAAGGGGCTGGAGGAGGCGTTCGGCACTCGTCTGCTGAACCGTCGCAAGCGGGCCGCAGTGTCGCTCACAGGCGCGGGATGGCTGTTCCTGTCCGAAGCCGTGGCCGCCATTCGTCAGCTGGAGAGGGCCGAGCAGGTCGGGCATCTCGCGGCGCGCGGCGAGCTTGGCCAGATCGAGGTAGGGTATGTGACGTCGGCGGCGATGAATTCGATCCTTACAAGTCTGCTGCGGGAATACCGCCAAAGCCACCCCGCGGTGCAGCTTCGCCTAACGGCGATGGAGACGCCGCGGCAGCTCGAGGCGCTCGCCGAAGGTCGGCTGGATGCGGCCCTGATAGAGCCTCGGCCCAGTTACGCGACGGGGGTGGCGGCCCGTGTGATTCATTGCGAAGCTCTTTGCGTGGCGCTCGCCGCCGACCATCCGCTGGCGCGCAGCCACACCCTGCGGGCGGCGGAGTTGTGTAGCGAGGCTTTCATCGTCCCTCAGCTCGCGGAAAGCTGCGGCTTCGGAAGCCACCTGGAGCGGCTGGCGGCCGCTGGCAGGTTCCCGATCAAGATCGTCCATGACGTCGGCGATTTCGTGACGGCGCTCAGCATGGCCGCCGCCGGCTACGGCGTGGCGTTGGCGCCTGAATCCATGGGCGGATTGCGCGTCTCCGAGGTCGTATTCCGGCCGCTCGCGGACTTTGCTGAGAAGGTCGAGCTCGCCGTCGCGTTCCGTACAGCCGAGCCCTCCGCGAGCGTCCGCGCCTTCATCGACACAGCCGTCGCGCTCGGGAGGCGTCGAGAGCTTGACGCCCGGTCGCCTCAGTGAGGCGCCAGCGATCGATTGAACAGGTCCAGCAGGCGAGCCCAGTGGCGCTCCGCCGCGTGGTGGTAGGTGGCGCAGCGTGGGAACGCGAATCGGTGGTCGACGCCCGCATAGACCTCGACCCCGCTTGTTGAGCCACGCCTCGATCCGCCTGCACAAGGCAGGCGCCCCGCTTGCTGGCGCAGCTGCATCGTGTTCGGCGGGTCGGCCATGATCTTTTCAATGGTGAGCGTGCCGATTAGTAGGCCGAACATCCATGCAATTCGGGCGAGCTTGGATCTTGGATCTTCGGCCGCCCGAGTTAGGCTTCGAGTGGGCGGCGACCTTCGGTCCGGTCGCTCGTCTCTGACGATCTCTTTACCCGCCCCGACCCGAACGGCGGTCATTCGCGGCTCACGACGGGGCTTTGAATATTGAACTGACCGGGAAGGGCGGAGGACCGCCTAAATCGTGATCCGCTCAACCTCGTCGAGCGTGATTGCGTCGCCGGTGCGGTCGTAGAGCTTGGTCGTGCGCGGACTTTCGTGTGCGGCCATGGCCTGCGCGTTTTCGAGGGTGCCGCCGGCCTCGAGATAAGCGGTGATGCCGGTCGCGCGGAACACGTGGCAGCCGAGCCTGACCCAACTTCCGCAGTTTGGATTTGAAGACGGCTGATTATCAACGGCTTGGAGGCCATTTTCAGATTTAGGCACCACATTTTCTTGAGGGTTCAGCGGGCGGGCGGCATCTCCTGGAAGACGGGCGGCAGGGTGATCTCGATAGCGCGGCAGATCGGATCAATGGTTGCGCCGGGAGCGGTGCGCAGTCGGGCCCGGCGACCATCCTGTTCGACCTCGATCTCACTGAGGTCGGCAAGATCATCGATGATGCGCTGCCATTCGAGCTTGCTGCGGCGTGCCGCCAGACGGTCCGTCAGTTCCTTGCGCAGCACCAGGGCGAGGAAGGTGCAGAAGACGTGGCCGCGGATGCCGGCATCGGTTTTGTGGAAGATCGGCCGGGTGGCAAGCAGCGCTTTTGCGGTTTTGAAGGCGTCCTCCACGGCGAGGAGGTTACGGTATCGCAGGACGACTTGGAGGGCGGAGATTTTCGTGTTGGTGCGCAGCACGAACAGGCCGTCGAAGCGGGCGTCGGCCTCGACCTTGGCCCGATCAATGACAAAGCCGTCGCCCACGGGCGTCTTGAGGAAACGGCGGAAGCCCTTGTTGGCGACCAGTGCCTTGTCGCCTTGCGCGAGCTTGCGCTCGAGGCCGGCGATCAGTTCGGCGCGCGCCTCGGCATCCTTTCTGGCTTCCTCGTCATTGCGACAGATGATGTAGCGCCGCCCGGCGATTGTGGTCTCCCTGACGGCGAGTTCAGTCTCGCCCTTCTGCCGCCGGATGAGCAGCGGCACGCTGACGCCATCATCCTCAATGACCTCGGCGCGCACCTCGCGGCTGGTGCGCTCGCGCACGCCGAGAATGTACTCGATCTTCTCGGCTTCGAGCGCCGCCATGGTGTGGGCGCTGATCATGCCGCGATCGGCGACGATGCAGGTCCGGGCGATGTCGAAGCGATCGCGCAGACGGCGCACCACCGGTTCTTGGAACCACCGGCTCAGCGTCGATCCCGGCTGATGCCGAAGCCATGCCCAGGCCGCTTCGATCATCGTGGTCGGCAGGCCCGCGCATTTCCAGACACTCGTTAATCCTGGGGCATCGTGCGTAACGAGGGCCGCTTGAGTGTTTGAACAAGACAATTGTTCGTAGTAGGCACGCCGACGGGTTGGAACAGACTCATCCGGAGGAAGCGTTCACTTGGGCCATATGCTGCTCGCGGTCATGGCGATGTTTCTGCAACAAACCTGCGGCTCGATCGCCCGGGCGCTGCCGGCGGTGCTGGCGCCGTTGATCATCGCGGAGCTACATGCCGATGCCGCCTGGGTCGGTATCTATTTCTCGCTGACTGCCTTTGCCGGGCTGATCGGCCAGTTGGGATCGGGCGGCTTCATCATCCGGCACGGCGCCATTCGCATGAGCCAGATCGCCCTGCTGTTTACAGGCGCCGGTTTGGCAGTGGCAGTCCTCGGTGGCGCCGTCGGCTTTGTTCTTTCGGCCTTGATTGGCAACGGCGTTGCCTCGGTTGCAACCCCGGCCAGTTCCCAGTTGCTGGGGCGCTGGTCCGTCGCGCGCTACGCGCCATTCGCCTTCTCCATTGCCCAGTGCGCGATCCCGGCAGGCATTCTGCTGACCGGCTATCTTGGTCCCGTGACGGCGCAGTCGTTTGGCTGGCGTGACACGATGCTGGCGAGCGCGGCGCTGTGCTGGGCCGTAGCACTGACGCTCCAGCCGCTACGCGGTCGGCTGGATTCAGAAGTCATCGGCCAGGCATCCGATCCGCCTGTCGGATTTGCGCACCACGATCACCGCAGTGCTGGCGGTCCGCGAGCTGCGCTCCTTGTCGTTCGCCTGCTTTGCGTTCAACGGCACACAGGCGGTGTTTGTTGCCTATTTCGTCACCTACATGACCGCACAGGGCCATCCGCTGGTCGCAGCTGGATCGCTGTATTCGACCGTCATTGCGGTGGCGTTGCCGGGCCGCATTTTATGGGCCTGGGTGGGCGGCTTCTATGTCGCGCCACATGTTGTCTTGGGCGGGCTGGCGTTCGGCATGGCTGTCAGCATTGGGCTGATTGGCGCGTTTACGCCCCATTGGCCGTTGCTGGCGATCGGCGCGGTGACGATGGTGGTCAGCGCCACGGCGTTGTCCTGGCACGGCATCATGCTGTCGGAAGCCGCGCGTCTGGCGCCGCCGGGACGAGTGGGCGCGGTGACCGGTGGGGTGCTGTCATTCGGCCAGATCGGTGCGCTGTCCAGTCCTGCGGTCTTCTCGTTGCTGCTCGGGCTGTCTGGTGGCTATAGTGCTGGTTGGGTGGTCTGCGCCGTGCCGGCCGTTCTGGTTGGCGTAAACATGTTCCGCCAGGGTAAGCCTGTGCAGCAGCGTGATGCGCTGTGACCTTCGTACCGCTGTAGTGACGGCAAGTCCGGATGGCATAGCGCGGATCACGTCGCCAGATGCCGCGGCGCTCATCACTCTGTGCAAACCGGTCACGATGGCGGACAATTGGTCGAACCAGCAGGGAGGACGGTCATGCCGGTCATCGACGTTCAGGTTCATCCCTTCGATCGAAATCATGCCCTTCGGCCGTGGGCCAGCCCCTCGCACGGACTCGACTCCGCCTCGGGCGACGAGATGGTCGCTGCGATGAACAGGGTCGGCGTCGACGGTGCGATCATGGTCTCGTCGTTCAGCGCCTATGAATACGATCCGAGCTATGCGCTCGAAGTTTACAACACCTATCCAGATAAGTTTCGGGTGGTGACGCCGGTCGACGCGACCGATCCGGCGATTGACGATGTCGTGGCGAAATGGGCGGCGACGCCGGGCGCGCGCGGCATTCGCATCCGAATGCGCGACGGCCTGCCGATGGACGCGGACCATCCCGGTTTGAACCGCGCTTTCGCTGCCGCCGCCAAACAGAGTTTGCCTGTCAATTTGCTGTGCTGGGGCATCCTCGACAAAGGGCTGCCGCACATCCAGCGCCACCGCGACACGGTCATCGTCATCGACCATCTCGGCCTGCTGCAGCCTGCTCGCCCGCCGGTCCCCGCCGAAATTTGGGCCGATCTGCCCAAGCTGCTCGCCTTGGCTCAATACGAGAACGTCAGGGTCAAGATCAGCGGCGCCTGCACGATGTCGCACCAACCCTTCCCCTACGACGATATCTGGGAGCCGGTACTGCGGGTCATCGATGCGTTCGGGCTGGATCGTTGCATGTGGGGCACCGACTGGACGCGGACGATCGGCATGCTGACCTATGAAGAGGGCGTGGCGCCGTTCCGCGACACCAAACGCCTGTCCGAGAACGACAAGGCAGCGCTCATGGGAGGAACGTTGCAGAAAGTCTACAAGTGGTAGTGCCGCCGTACCGCTTCGGCCGCTCCACAAATCTGACGGAATACAGCTCAGGAACCAGCGAGGGCGCGGCTCGTCGTTGATCTCGACAAGCGTATCGGCAGCGCCAGGGCGTGGTGCGATACGAATACGTGAGCCCACGCACAGGATCTCCGATCGATCAGGCTCTTAAGGCGGGATCCGTTACCTGGGGATCAGCAACCCGCTTACGCATGAACACCCGGTCATAGCCGGATTCGTGGCCCCGGCTGGTCTCCGTGAAGCCGAGCCGGCGGTAAAGCGCGATGTTCTCGACCATCTTCGCGTGCGTATAGAGGCGCAATTCGGCAAGGCCGAGGCGTCGCGCCTCGGCTTCGGCAAAGGCAATCAGCGCGCGCCCGAGGCCGCGCCCTTGCCGGTCGGGCCCGACGGCAATGTTGTCGAGCAGGAGATGGTTCGTCTTCACCAGTAGAACGATGATGGCCGCAACAATGCCGTCGTCTTCAAGTACCCGAACGGCGCCCTCCGCGATGAGCCGGGCATAGTCGTCGAGCATCGGCGCCGGCGGCTTGCCGATCCGCTCGATATAAACCGAATACGCCGCCCCAACGATTGCTTCGATGACGGCACAGTCTTCGTGCCGTGCCCACCGGATCTTGATGCCGCCATTGCTCAACATCCTGAGTTATCCCGGCTCCGGCTCGGACGTGCAGGTCCCGGCGCTCAGATCGACACGCAGCAGTTTGCGTTGCCAGCCCATGTTCCCCTCCGTCAGTCCGCGCGCCCAAGGCCGCTGGTTATCCAGCCGCCCCGCCGATTGCCGCATCCGGTCGAGACCGGTCCAGTCGGCGTCGCTCCCGGCGAAGAAACGATGGCCGAGCGCCGCAATCAGGCCGTGCGAATGCCGGGCTGAGCACTATAACAGCTAAGCGTCACACCAGCTTGATTAGACGCTGACCCGTCGGCGTCAAGCAGCGCTTATGCTGCGAAGCTCGCGGCGAGTCGGCCTCAATTCAGATCGTATAAGATCGGGCTGCGTTGAAAATCGCTGAAAGGGCTGGACAGATATGGCGCCGCATCCGCAACGACTGACCGTCACCCGCCGCGGCTGGGCGCTCGCCCGACCGTTTGCGACCGCGCACGGGGTCAAGACCACGGCCGACGTCGTCATCGCCGAAATTTCCGACGGCGACGGGCGCGGCCGCGGCGAATGCGTGCCGCTGACGCGGTACGGCGAGAGCATCGACAGCGTCGTCGCCGCGCTCGATGCGATAAAGGGTGCGGTCTTCTCGGGGCTCAACCGCGAGACACTGCAGCGCGCGCTGCCGCCGGGTGCCGCGCGCAACGCGCTCGACTGCGCGTTCTGGGACATCGACGCGAAGCGGGCTTGTTGCAGTGTCGCGGAGCTGGCCGGGCTCGGTGCGGTGACGCCGGTCGTGACAGCCTTCACGCTCGCCCTCGATACGCCGGAAAAGATGGCCGAGCTGGCGGCCAGCCATCGCGCCCGGCCGCTGCTCAAATTGCAACTGGGCGGCGATGGCGATGTCGAACGAGTGCGGGCGGTGCGGCATGCGGCGCCGGCGTCGCGCCTGATCGTCGACGCCAACGAGAGCTGGAATGAGTCTCAGCTTGGCGAATTCATGCCGGCGCTGGCCGATCTCAGGGTCGAACTGATCGAGCAGCCGCTACCGGCCGACGCCGACGAGGCGCTGGCGCGGGTCAAGCATATGATTCCGCTCTGCGCCGACGAATCCTGCCGGACGCTTGCCGATCTCGACCGGCTCGACGGGAAATACGACGCCGTCAATGTCAAGCTCGACAAGGCGGGCGGACTGACCGAGGCGCTGGCACTGGCGGCGGAAGCGAAGCGGCGCGGCTTCCGGATCATGGTCGGCGGCATGATCGGCACATCGCTGGGGATCGCTCCGGCGCTGCTGATCGCCCAGCAGGCCGAGATCGTCGATCTCGACGGCCCGCTGCGTTTGGCGTCCGATCGCGTTCCGGGGCTGCACTACGACGGCAGCACAATCCATCCGCCCGATCCGAATTTCTGGGGCTGACCCACTCGGTGTTACTGACGAGTACGCCGACTGGCCCCAGCTCCGCGGCGACCCGCTTAACCATCGCGACGACCGGCTCTAGGCGCGATACATCGGCGTTATTCGCGCCGGGGCACGCACCACAAGGCGGGGTGCTGCCGAGACCTTCACCGGGGTCGTGTTGCAGGACCCGGTGATCACTGCCGAAGCACCGTCACGCCTTTGCGGCTCGGTCGTCACGTTCACGCCGGGCGCACCGCGTGGCACTCCCATCCGGTTGGACAAACGCTTTTCTGTCTCTCCGGCGCCGGCCGCATCTGCTTTAAGAGCGAGAAGCCGCAGGTGCTGAACCCGGGTGATACGGTCAATATCCCGCCGGATACAATGCATTGGCACGGCGCCTCGCCCGACCGGCTGTTCGCACATCTGGCGCTGTCCGAAGCCGGGGAGCAGGGCCAAGGCGCCGCCTGGGACGCCCATGTCAGCGACGCCGAGTACAGCGAGGCGGCGAGCAGGAGCTGAGAGATTTTTCTCGTTTGCCGATCGTCGCCCCGGCATACTGCCCCTCGCCTGCAAACCGTGCTCTTGCTAACAGGCGGAGGCGGCGGGCGCTTGTGATTCCGATGAGGAGAGAACGGGATGTTCAGCCATGTCATGGTCGGGAGTAACGACATCGCCCGGTCAAAGAAATTCTACGATGCCCTGTTTACCGCAATGGGTGCTCAACCGGGAGTAGAAGACGCCAGAGGCCGCCTAGCTTACTCGCACAATGGCGGCCGGTTCATGGTCACCAAACCCAACGATGGCAAGCCGGCGACGACCCTTAACGGCGGCACAATCGGCTTTGTGATGAGTGACGCCAAACAGGCCGAAGCGTGGCACAACGCCGGCGTCGCTAATGGCGGCACTTCAATCGAGGATCCGCCTGGCGTGCGCCCCAATGGCGCTTATCTCGCTTATCTTCGTGACCCGGATGGCCACAAGCTCGTCGGGGTTGCTCGGTAAGCTGCCTGAACTACCGCGGAACACGTCAGCGGTTTTGGAGCCCGTAGCCGAGCCAAACCACGCCGCACTCCGCCACCTCAGTGCCGGCCAGCGTCATTGACCTCGGCGTAATCGCATCGACGTGCCCGGGACCACGAGCGTCCATCCCCGCCCACGCCATCGCGATCTGTCGGCGACCCGGTCTTTGTTCACGAACAGGCCGATGCCGCTGGCGATCGCGGAAGCGCTCGGCAATCCGGGCTTCTGTTCGGCGCAGTGATCGACGGTGAATACCGCAAGGATCGGCTACACTGGCCCATTCGTGCGTATCGCGTCGCCCCTAGTTGACGGCAACCGACAACTCGATAAAGGAGGTCGCCACATGACTGTGACCCAGGCCGACAAAGCGAAGCAGTTCCGCGCGCTGCATCAGGCGCAAGACGCATTTGTCATTGCGAATGTGTGGGACGGCGGCTCGGCACGAATGATGGCGGGGCTGGGGTTCGCGGCGCTGGCGACTTCGAGCGGGGCCTCGGCGGGCGTGCTGGGTCGGCGCGACGGCAAAGTGACGCGTGATGAGGCGTTGGCCCAGGCGCGGGTGATCTGCGGAGCCACCGATCTGCCGGTCTCCGCCGACCTCGAGAAGGGCTTCGGGGACGCGCCAGAGGTGGTGGCGGAGACCATCAGGCTGGCGGCTGAGGCGGGATTGGTCGGCTGCTCGATCGAGGATGCGAGCGGCAATCCGGACGCGCCGATTTTCGATCTGGGCTACGCAACGGAGCGGATCGCGGCGGCGGTAACCGCGGCGCACGCGATGCCGTTCCCGTTCACCCTGACCGGGCGGACCGAGAATTTCCTGCGCGGGCGGCTGGACTTGGACGACACGATCGAGCGGCTGAGAGCCTATGAGGCAGCAGGGGCTGACGCACTGATGGCGCCGGGGCTGCCGGATCTGGAGGCGGTGCGTGTGGTGTGTGCGGCGGTGGGTAAGCCTTTCAACTTCATGGTCGGGATCAAGGGCAAGTCCTTCACCGTTGCAGCTTTGGCGGCGGCTGGAGTGAAGCGCATCAGCCTGGCGACCTCGCTGTATCGCGCGGCGATGACCGGGCTATTGAATGCGGCGCAGGAGGTGCGGGAACACGGAACGTTCGGATATATGGACACTTCGCTTGCCACCTCCGACATGAACGCGTTCCTGCGAAGCTAACCCGGTAAGCTTTTGTCGTTTCCGGGGGTACAAGTATCTATCTATTTACAGTTGACGGTCTGCTTCGCAGGAATGGAACAGACATTCCAGAACCTCGACCGATGCGTTCCATGATTGTTGCCATATCTGCTTTCCCCAGATCTCCCGGCGGAGGCCGGGGAAGCAGGGGGGAGCTTGCCGAAGCTCTCGGGTTGTGCTTCGGCGACCGCGATTCGAACGTCGCGCGGTCGATCGCTGTCCGCCGCTAGCGGGAGCTGCCACCAAAGATCCTCACCCTCTACCAAACCGCCTGCTTCCCCGGCCTGCGCAAAGCCGGCATGCCGGAAAATGACCGGCGACGAACGACGAGTTAACCCGGTGAGCGCCAACGCCGTCATATGATAGCCAAAATCGCATCACATACTCGCGCGATCGGCAACTTTGACAAAGGCTGCGAGGTCAATGCGGTGATTGACGATCAAGGCGGCAAGACTGCCGGTTCGCCGATTTTCCGAGGCGCAACCTGGCCCGAGAGCGTCAGCCTCTTCAACCTTCTGACGAAATTTTTGCTGCTGATTCGCTGCAGGTGCAGCAAACCAATCATACTTGATGTAACCAAACGTTGCAGCGCGCGGCGCAAGGTGCGGACAGTTTTGTGCTCCCATGCCCTGCCGCGCGGGACCTCCCCTCGCCCCCCGCGGGCGGGGAGAGGACCGAGATCAGGAGGGGCGCCTCAGATGTGCCGGCCGCGCAGATCGTTGTTGGTATGACGGTCGCCATTGAGCCAGCGGGCGAGCTCGCTGTGCGCGTCGGCGCGGCGGATCGCGTCGATCTCGGCAACGTCTTCCGGGTCCTGGGTGAACTCGACGATCAGCCCGTCGGGCGAGGCGACATAGATCGATTTGCAATAGCCGTGGTTGGTTTCGCGATATTTCTCGCCGGCCGCTTCGAGCCGCTGTTTCAGCTCGTCATAGGTTTCGGGTTCGGCCTTGAACGCAATGTGGAAGTGGCGCCCGATCTTGGCCGGCTTCTCGGCCTGGGTCAGCGCGTACATTTCCGGGTCGGCAAACTGAAAAAAGGCCAATGCGCCGCCGTCGGCCATGGCAAAGAAGGTGTGGCAGAACTCGACCTCGCGCTGCAAATCGGCGCTGAAATTCTTCTCGCACCAGGTCGCCGCCAGCGGAATGCCGAGCAGATCCTCGAAGAACCGGCGGTTGACCTCGTGGTCCTTGACGACAAAGGCGTTGTGATGCAAGCGCGACGGCAGCCGCGACAGCAACCCCTTGGCCGCCAATCCCCGGGTCATCTCGATCGTATCCATCGCAACCCTCCCTGGTTTGTGTTCGGATTGAGGTCCAGGGTAACACGGATGCCGGTCGTCGCGACAGCCGGTCGTCGCGACAGCCGGTCGTCGCGACAGCCGGTCGTCGCGACAGCCGGTCGTCGCGACAGCCGGTCGTCGCGACAGATAGAACCGCGGTCTGGATCGGGCGGGTCGCGTCGTCCCCGTCGGCGCAATCCTGCAATCAGCCGCTACCGTTGGCGCGACGGGCCGATGTGGTGCATGCTTTGGCCAAGGCTCCACTAAAGAAACGGGGAATTTCGTGAAAATAAGCACAATGATCCGGTTCAGCGCCGGCGCCGGGCCACATGACCAGTTGCTAAAGCGCACGGCCGACTATGCCCGCCGCATCGAAGCCGCCGGATTTCCGGGGATCTGGGTCGGGGATTCGATGGGCCGCGGCCGACCCACCCTCGATCCGCTGGTTGAGCTCGCGGTGCTGGCCTCAGTGACCGAGCGGGTCGAGCTCGGCATCGGGGTCTTGCAGCTGTCGCTGCGCCATCCGATCGAGCTCGCCCATCGCGTGCAGTCGGTCCAGGCGTTGTCCGCCGGCCGGCTGCGCCTTGGTGTCGGCAGCGGCTCGACGCGCGCGGATTTCGAGCTGCTCGGCCTCGATTACGACCATCGTTTCCGCGCGATGCGGATCGCGCTCGAGACCATGCACCAGGTCTGGCGCGGGGAGCCGGTCAATGGCGGAACGCTGTCGCTGTGGCCCGGGTGCGAAGGCGGGCCGCCGATCCTGATGGGAGCGTGGCGCAGCCCGCGCTGGATCACTTACGCCGCAAAGGAATGTCAGGGCTGGACCCCGTCGGGCCGCTTTAGCAGCTGGGACGATCTCGAAGTTGGGATGCGCATCTATCGCGACGCGGGCGGAACCAACGCCGTGTTGGCCAACGTCGCTGTCGATCTTGCCAACCGGCCGGAATCCGCGGACCTCGCCGCGGCCACCGACGTCGCGCTGGTCTGCCCGCCGGACGAGGCGCGGCGGCGGCTGAAGCGGATGGAGCAGATCGGGTTCGACGAGGTGCTGCTCGTCTCGCATTATGGCGAGTTCGAGGAGCTCGAACGGGCGCGCGACCTGCTCTGACCCGCGCCTTGGTTGGGCGCGGCTTCAGGTCGGCCGGCCTGCGAGCAGACCCTGGTCGAGCAGACCCTGGTCGAGCATCCCCTGGTAAAGCGCCAGATACTGACGCGCGGCGGCGTCCCAGGAAAAGTCGCGGGTCATCGCCTGGCGCATCATTCGGCGCCATATCCTGGGTTCGCGCATCAGCCCGGAGGCGCGACTGACCGCCGCGAGCAGCGCCGCCGGGGTTTCTTCGTCAAAGGCGAAACCGGTTGCGGTTCCGTCGGCTAGGGTGACCGCGGTCGCGTCGACGACGGTGTCGGCGAGCCCACCGACCCGCCGCACCAAGGGCAACGCGCCGTAGCGCAGCGCGTAAAGCTGGGTCAGGCCGCCGGGCTCGAACCGCGACGGAAGCAGCACGACATCGGCGGCGCCGAAGATTTGGTGCGCCAGCGCCTCGTCATAGCCGAGCTCGACCGCGACCCGACCGCCATGGGTTCGCGCCACCGCCGCAAAGCCCTGCTCGAGATCGCGGTCACCGGAGCCCAGCACGGCGAGCTGGCTGCCGCCCGCGGCCAGTTCCGGCACGGTCGAGAGCAACAGGTCGAGACCCTTTTGCCAAGCGAGACGGCTCACCACACCATAGAGCGGCGCGTCCCGATCTTCGGCGAGCCCGAGGCGGCGTTGCAACGCCGCTTTGGCGGCGCGCTTACCCGCCGGGGCGTCCGCTTCGCCATAGGCCAGGGGCAGGTGCTGGTCCTGGCGCGGGTCCCAGATTTGCCGGTCGACGCCGTTCAGAATTCCGCTCAGCGCATCGGCGCGGCTGCGCAACAGGCCGTCGAGCCCCCAGCCGAAATCCGGGGTCTGGATTTCGCGGGCATAGGTCGGGCTGACCGTGGTCAGACGCTCGGAATAGAACAGCCCCGCCTTGAGGAACGACACTTGACTATAAAATTCGACGCCATTGATCGAGAAGTACTCGGGCGGCAATGCCAGTTCGGGGAAGACCGCCCCGGAAAACAGCCCGCGGTAAGCGAGGTTGTGAACGGTGAAAACCGTGTCCACCCGCTCTCCCGCCGGCGCCGAGGCCGCGAGATAAGCCGGCGCCAGACCGCCATGCCAGTCGTGGCAATGCAGGATGTCAGGCCGCCAGCGGCGATCGACGCCGCGCGCCAATTGCGCTGCGGCCCAACCGAAGAGCCCGAAGCGCCGGTGGTTGTCGGGCCAGTCGTTGCCATCGGGGCCGGCGTAGGGATTGCCGGGCCGGTCGTAAAAGGCGGGGTGGTCGACGAGGTAGGCGAAGCGATCGGTTCCGGGCAGCCGCGCCAGCCCGATCCGTACCCGTTCCGATGCAAACGGCGTCCTCAACCGGGCGACGTCGGTGATGTCGACCAACGCGTCGAGAAACCCTGCGAACCCCGGCAGCACCAGGCGCGCATCGACCCCGAGCGCCGTCAGCGCCGGCGGCAGGGCGGCGGCGACATCGCCGAGCCCGCCCGACTTGACCCAAGGGTAAAGCTCGGCGCTGACGTGCAAGACCCGCATCGGCGGCGGGTATGCCACCCTTGCCGTGAATATCGCAACGGAATCCCGCGGCTGGGATATGATCCGCGCGCGATTTTGGACTGGCGACCGGTCAGCCGCCGGCAACCAGCGGCGACAACTGGGCGGCGCGGGCCTGACCCGCGGCCGCGATCCCCTGGAACCCCGGTTCGCTCATCACCCGGGATGCGGGGAGCCCGACCACGATCCTCGTGCCCCGGCCTTTTTCGCTGTCGATAGAGAACGACCCGCCGTGCAACTCGGTCAATCGTCGCGCCAATGGCATGCCGAGGCCGGCGCCGTTGCGGCGGCGGGCGAGCCCGGCATCCACCTGGCCAAACGGCTCAACAGCGATTTCGACCTCCGCGGACGTCATGCCCAAGCCGGTGTCGTTGACTTCGAATTCGACACCGCCGTCGGCGCCGCGGCGCGCGCTCAGTCCCACTGTCCCGCCCGGGTCAGTGAATTTGAGCGCGTTGCCGAGCAGGCTCAGAACGATCTGTTTCAACCGGGCTTCGTCCGCCACCAGCCGCGGCAGCCCGGCCTCGATGTCCGTGCACAGCGTGACCCCTCCCGCCGCTGCGCGTCCGCCGACGAGAGCGACGCAGCAATCGACGAGGGCGCGCGCATCCAGACCGCAGTCATCGTCGAGTTTCAATGTTCCGGCGTCGATCTTCGCCAGGTCGAGGATCTCGTTGATGATCTCCAGCAGATGCGCCCCGCTCTGATGGATGTAGCCGACATACTCTCGTTGCCGATTGTCGAGCGATCCGGTGGCGCCGCGCTCGAGCATTTCCGAAAAGCCGAGGATGGCGTTGAACGGGGTGCGCAATTCATGGCTCATATTGGCGAGAAACCGCGATTTGGCGAGGCTCGCGGCCTCCGCCTCAGCCTTGGCGTGGCGCAACAGGTTTTCGGTGCGGACCTCCGCGCTGACGTCGCGGGCGGTGCCGCGGTATCCGGAAAACCGTCCCGACGCATCGACGATCGGCCGGCCGCTGACCGAGACCGTCTGCTCCGGCTGATTTCCGACTTGTCTCGTGTATCGGAAATCGCGAAAGGGCTCGTGACGCTCGAGCGTCGCCCTGTGGTCGCGCCAATTGCTGGCGTCACGATCGGCGTCCGACACGAGCTCCCAGCGGGCGCGGCCGAGCCGGGTGTTCGGATCCTGCCCAAAGGTTCGGATATGATCGGACAAATAGCGAAAGCGATGGTTCCGATCGGTTTCCCAATACCAATCCGAACCGCTCTCGGCGAAGTCGCGCAATCGAGCCTCGCTGTCGCACCGCGCCGCCTCCGCCTTCTCGTACTCTTCCGAGCGCTCGCCAAGCGCTTGCGCCGCGTCGATCATAGCGCGGATGACGTCGTCGATCTCGACGATTCCGGAACAAGGCGCCGGCGGCGCCCCGCCGCGGCTCAACTCTTTGGCCGCTCGCGACAGCGCCTCCGTCGACCGGATCAGCCGGCCGGCCGCCGCCAGCGCTACGCAACCGCCCAGCACCCGCAACCCCACCCCGAAGAGAGCCAGGTCCCCAAGCGAGTTCAGCTGTCGCCAGGTTTGCGCCGACCACATCAACATCGCCGAGGCAAAGCCGACAGTCGGCAAAATAGGCGCTGCGATCATGACGACCAGCAACGCCCGCAGCGAAAGGCACGACTTGAACGGACGCAGCATTGCCGGACCGCCTCCCGCCCGGCAGGAAATGACCAATACCTTGATTTTGTATTAGCGCCGTCGCTTCGATCCTTATTCGGACCACAGTTAATGGGAGACGGGCGGTATCACATATTGGCCCGATGACGACGACCTCACCGCCGATGCCTGTGCCGGTTCGACGAACCCGCAAGAGCCCGCCGCCGCTGCACCCGCCGTCGCGGTCGGCATCGTAAGCTCGGATAAAGATCCGCCCGACGGGGCTGAACGCGCTATGCGCGCCACATCCACCGGCAGTTAATGCAGTATGATAATTACTTAGACGGCATCTAGTGGATGGCTTCTAACGCTTGTGTCCCGCGGTTGACGGCGGCGAGGATGGCGTCGGCGGATTTGGTCCAGATAAACGGCTTGGGCTTGCCGTTGGCCTCGGCGATGAAGCGGTTGATCGCGGCCTGCAACTCGACGATTGAGGTGAAGACGCCGCGCTTGAGGCGTTGCCGGGTCAGCTTGGCGAACCAACCTTCGACCGCGTTGGCCCAAGAACACGAAGTCGGGGTGAAGTGGAAGGTGAAGCGCTGATGCCGCTGCAGCCAAGCCTTCACCTTGGGGTGCTTGTGGGTGGCATAATTGTCGAGGACCACATGGACCGCCTTATCGGCCGTGACCTCGCGTTCGACCGTATTGAGAAAGCGGATGAATTCCTGATGCCGGTGGCGCTGCATGCAGCGCCCGATGACCTTGCCTTGGAGGGTATCGAGGGCGGCGAACAGGGTGGTGGTGCCATGGCGCTTGTAATCGTGGGTCATGGTGGCGCAGCGGCCCTTCTTCATCGGCAGTCCGGGCTGGGTCCGGTCGAGCGCCTGGATCTGGCTTTTCTCGTCGATGCTGAGCACCACGGCGTGGGCCGGCGGATCGATATAGAGGCCGACAACCGCCTTGAGCTTGTCGGCGAATTGGGGATCGTTGGAGAGCTTGAACGAACGCACCCGATGCGGCTGCAGCCCGTGCCTAGTCCAGATGCGGCGCACCGAGGACGGGCTGATCGCCACCGTCTTGGCCATCGCCACCGCCGTCCAATGGGTCGCTTCCTGCGGCGGGGCTTGGTTGGTCAGCGCAACGACACGATCGACGGTGGCGGCCGGCAGCGGCGGCAGGCGCGAGGGCCGGGTCTTGTCACGGGTCAGCCCCTCGACCCCCTCACGCATAAAGCGCTCCTGCCAGCGCCAAACCACGGTCTTGCCCTTGCCAACCGCGCGCATGACGGCAGTGGTGCCCTCACCGTCGGCCGTCAGGATGATGATCCGCGCGCGCCAGACGTGCTTCTGTGGGCTGTTGCGATCCCGGATGATCGACTGCAAGCGCGCCCGATCCGCCGGCGTGACCTCGGTGGTTATTCCCTTGCGCATCCCTCATCGTCGCACAGCCGGCGCTCCCGGAGAACTTTATTCGGACTCTTCCGTCAGGTTATATCCACTAGTTATAAGGTATTATTTGGATCATTTTTCGAAGCCACATCAAAATCGCAAAATCGATCAACCACTGGTCCTGCCATTACCTGTAACCGCGGTATGGAGACGGTTATTCCGGGTGCGAGAGCGCGAATATCTCGTCCAAACAGGGGTTTTATTGAGAGTCGTGCTTTGGGCATTCTAGTTGTACTCTAGCACATGTCAAATCCCGCTGACCGACATTGGTTACGATGTGACCTTGGTCGACAAGGCACAGGGCGTTATGGATCGCTTGTTGATACATTTCCATTACGTAAATCCGTTTTATTTTATCCATACCATTCAGCCCGCCTTGGCCCACGCCTCCAACGGCGCCTGCTGCAGCAGCTTGACCTGCGTGGCCGGCCCCGGCAGAGCCGGCAGCGCCAGAAGCCGCACCACCCACTGCACCCCCTAAGATGCTGCCACTCATTATTGTTGCTTCATCAATATGAACGATCGGGTATTCGAGGCGGGCCTTATTGGCGCATGCCGTTTGATCAAACGCGAGTGTTTGCGGATTCGGATCGGTTGCGGGGTCAACCTTCGCCATATTTATTGCATGATCGGACATCTGTTGCGGTGTTTGGACGATGACCGAGGGTATACAACTGACGGCAAGCAGCGGAGTGGCGATCTTAAGAAATGAACATATTGTCGATTTGGCTATAGTCATCAGAGCACTCCATTCCGAGTCAGGCCCAACTTCCGCAGTTTGGATTTGAAGACGGCTGATTATCAACGGCTTGGAGGCCATTTTCAGATTTAGGCACCACATTTTCTGGGGGGTTCAGCGGGCGGGCGGCATCTCCTGGAAGACGGGCGGCAGGGTGATCTCGATAGCGCGGCAGATCGGATCAATGGTTGCGCCGGGAGCGGTGCGCAGTCGGGCCCGGCGACCATCCTGTTCGACCTCGATCTCACTGAGGTCGGCAAGATCATCGATGATGCGCTGCCATTCGAGCTTGCTGCGGCGTGCCGCCAGACGGTCCGTCAGTTCCTTGCGCAGCACCAGGGCGAGGAAGGTGCAGAAGACGTGGCCGCGGATGCCGGCATCGGTTTTGTGGAAGATCGGCCGGGTGGCAAGCAGCGCTTTTGCGGTTTTGAAGGCGTCCTCCACGGCGAGGAGGTTACGGTATCGCAGGACGACTTGGAGGGCGGAGATTTTCGTGTTGGTGCGCAGCACGAACAGGCCGTCGAAGCGGGCGTCGGCCTCGACCTTGGCCCGATCAATGACAAAGCCGTCGCCCACGGGCGTCTTGAGGAAACGGCGGAAGCCCTTGTTGGCGACCAGTGCCTTGTCGCCTTGCGCGAGCTTGCGCTCGAGGCCGGCGATCAGTTCGGCGCGCGCCTCGGCATCCTTTCTGGCTTTCTCGTCATTGCGACAGATGATGTAGCGCCGCCCGGCGATTGTGGTCTCCCTGACGGCGAGTTCAGTCTCGCCCTTCTGCCGCCGGATGAGCAGCGGCACGCTGACGCCATCATCCTCAATGACCTCGGCGCGCACCTCGCGGCTGGTGCGCTCGCGCACGCCGAGAATGTACTCGATCTTCTCGGCTTCGAGCGCCGCCATGGTGTGGGCGCTGATCATGCCGCGATCGGCGACGATGCAGGTCCGGGCGATGTCGAAGCGATCGCGCAGGCGGCGCACCACCGGCAACAACATCGTCACGTCGGCAGTGTTGCCCGGCATCAGGAACGAGGCGATCGGCCGGTCGGCGTCATCCAGCACGATGCCGAGCACGACCTGCTTCAAGTGCCCTCGGTAGTCCTTGGAATGGCCGCGCTGACCCAGGTTCTCACCGCCGGCGCCCTCGAACCATAACGTCGTCGTATCGAAGAAGGCGATCGACACCGCACCGAACAGCGGCTGGCGATGCCGGTAGAGCGCTTCCTCGATCGCCTCGGCGGTGCCGCGGCCGTGCTCGTCGATTTCGCCGAGCCAGGCCATCGCCTTGTACGCCTCGTCGAGCCCGAGCCCTTCGGCGCCGGGGACGCGCAAGCCGTTGCGCCATTCGCTCGCGTGGCGGTCGGAACCCGAGACCGTCAGCCGATGCAGTACGGTGAGATAGACCGCCCGCTCGACATCGAAGCCGAAGCGCCGGTCGGCGAGCAGGCTGGTGAGCACGTCGCGGCATCCGGTTTCGGCCCACAACCGGCCGAACACCAAATCGGGTCCGATGCTGACGCGGCGCAGTTCCGGCAACTCGCCGCGATAGAAGCTCGACAGCACGATCGTCCGTCGCGAATGCCGCGCCGCCGAGGCGATCAGCCCGTCGATCAGGCCGGAGGCTTCGACCTCGTCGCGCCGGCCGAGCGCCTTGATGACGCGCTGAACGTGGCGCCCGCCCTCGCGTGCGTTCTCGACGAGGTAGAGGTACTCATAGGCTCCGATCTTCTTGACGCGGACGAACATGGCGCGGCACCCTGCTTGCGGCAAGGGCACCACGATTCGTCGCCACTTCTCAAGATAAATAAACCGTCTCAATCACAAAAATGTCGATCATTTAGCACCACAATGCGAGCGGTGTCGTCGCAACCCCAGCATTTCTGCGATCCCCAGCAACCGCATCACCCAAAACCGCGGAAGTTGGGTCAGGGTCGCGTGCAGCAACTGTGCAACCTTAGGGCCTCCCGGTTTCGAAGCCCTTCACCGACTACGCCAGCTTCCCTGCGATTTTGAGCCGAGGATTGCGCACTTGAACGCGCTGGGCGAATGACCAATCGCGCCCCAGCACCGGCATATTCAGACCGCCAGGCGCTGCGGGACCGCGCCGGCCAGTAATGCGCGTGTTCAGTGCGATGCGGGGGGCGGTACGACGAAGCCGCCGCTCGCGGCGGCAGGCTGCGCGAAACCCGAGCCAGAGGGGGGCGCCGAGGTTGGCGCCGGAACGACAAAGCCCGAACCGGAAGCCTGGCCGGAGCTGGACGCCGTCGCCGTTGGCGATGACGGCTTGTGCGCCACGCGCCGCTTCACGTGATGGGTGGGGGTCTCTTCGGTCGGTTCGGCGTAATAGGTCGGCTGCATGTAATAGGGCGGTACGTTATCGCCTTTGGCGAACATGCAGGCCGAATAGGCAGTATCGTATTGCTGCTGCAGCGTGGCCGTCGCCTGGGTGTTGACATCCACTGCGTTGTCGCCGGTTCCGGTCAAGAGATTCTGCAGTGCGGTTCCAGTAACCTGGTTGTTGGCCGCCTGTACCGCCGGGGCCATTTGCTGACTGGTTTGCGCCGCGCACGCGGCATGATCGGAGGCCAAGTCGGCGGGCAGCTTTCCCGGCCCGGGCGTCGCGGTCACGGTTGGTGTCATAACCGCGGGAACACACCCAGCCAGGACGACAAGTTGAACCGCCGCCGCGAGCCTCGCCCATTTCCACAGGGTCATGTTCGTCTCCTCCGTCCCGGCATTGCTCCGGGCATTTTCAAGGTTGCCCCCACAGTCCGCGCTTGGCAGTGCGCGCTTGCGTTTCGCTATCGCGATATTCGGGTGTGGCGCCGTCGCCGACGCGTCCGGCGCCGTTCAGGATCGCCGCCTCGGCAACGTCGACGCCGCTGGTGGTGAAGCAATGATAGCGACCCTTCTGGGCATCAGGTTCGCAGGCGATGTCGCCCTGGCCGCGGACCCAGCTCTCGAACGGACCGAGGACCTCGACCGGCCCGGGATCGATGCCCGACATCCGGATCCGCTGATCGCCCACGACCAACGTCGTCGCGTTGGGGACGCGAACGATCTTCCCGCGAATGGCGCCGGGGGCGGACACTGGCGCAACGTCTTGGCCGGGCGCGTGGTCGGATGCCGGCGGACCCGCGGGCGAAGCGATCGCCGCTGCGGGTGAAACGGGGGACGTTTCGCGCTGTTGGCCGGAAACCGACGCCGCGGGATTGCTCTCGAATTCGATCGCATCTCTTGGGACAAAGGCCTGCGAATGGTCGGGCAGCTCGATTTCCACCCAACGCTTCCCGGCGACGAGGCCGATCGCCTTGACCTCGGCACCCGCGCGAATTTCGCCTGACGGTCTGCCATCGGGCGACGGCCGGCTCATCGCCTGCAAGGTCTCCCGCAGCCGGACGGTTTGGTTCAGCCATTCTTCAACCGCCGGCGTCGCGGGAGCGGCGACCGATCCGGTTTCGGTTGCCGGAGTGGGGTCTGCGCCGAGAACTTTTGGCGAGCGGACGCCGAGCAAGCCAAGCGCCAAGAGCACGGCCATCGAGAGCAGGGCCCTCGCGCGGCGATGCCTTGTCCTTCGGCTGCACCATTTGCAACCGAGAGGCTCCGCATCAGTCCCGGTATGGCTGTTCATACGAGGGAAGCCGCTGTTGAACAGGGAGGGATGTTAACTGTTATTACAACACATCCTCGACAAGATTGCAATCATATAGAGAAGATTAACTAATTGATCTTCGTTTGTTCTGCGTTCTCTTCTGGGAACGGGCGAACCAGCATGGAGTTTTGGCGAGTGAACGCCGTCCACCGCGAAATGATTGGATCAACCTCGCTTATTTGAAGTAGAATGCACAAGCAGCAGGTTAACGAGGTAGTGCGTTAGGCGATCGGTCACCTTAAACCTGAAAAGACAGCCCTTGCTCTTCCCCCGAGCAGCACACTTTTCGCCGATACGGCTCGCAAGTCAGCTATTTGCGGGTTGGCTCGGTGTCATGGGCGCGCTCGCGGCCCCGGCGCTCGCCGAGGACGCGCCGCGCCGTGTCGGCAGCCTCAACTACATATCGGGAGAAGTCAGCTACGTTCTGCGCGCCGAGCCGGGCGAGCCCAGCGAATCCGATGCGGAAAATTGGCTGCAGGCCGATTTCGACCAGCCGGTTTGCCAGGATATGTCGCTGAAGACGGGTGCGCTGGCGCGCGCCCGTGTCAGGATCGGCCCCGACGCAATCCAGATGTCGGACGATACCTGGCTCAATGTGCTCAACCTGAGCGATCAGCTGATCGAGGCCAGCATTCGATATGGCCGGATCTATCTCCAGCTCAGCAAGCTTGATCCGGGCGAGAGCGTCGAGCTCGAGATGCCGCGCGGTTCGCTATGGCTGTTGCAGCCAGGAGCCTATGACATCGAAACCGGCTCCGGCGATCAGCCGACGCGGATTGTCGTGTTTGAAGGAAAAGCCCGGTTTGTCGGAGGTATGGCCGATCTGTCTATCGTTGCCGGAAATGCAGTGCAGGTCGCCGGGAATTATCCCGCTGTCGTTACGACCGAAAGTAACTGGACGGGGATCAATCCGGCCCAGCCAGCGTCCGCCGGACGGCCATTCGCTCAGACCTCGAACACCTCTGCTCCGCCATCGTCCAACCCAACACTTAGGCCCACGCCCTCACCTCCGCACGAACCCCCCGAGGCCGCGGCCGCAGATCGAGTTGCGGTCGCTCCGTCCAATCCTGCTCCGCCCGCCGGCGAAGACCGGTCGGCCGCACGGTCGGACGCCGCCACCCTCACAACGGACAACCGCGCGCCGCCGTCGCCCTCCGAAACCAATCGCCTTGCGGCGGCCGGCGCGCCGGTCCCACCAGAAGGACGCGGAACGGTCACCGCCGACTCAGGACAGAAGCCGTCCGACGAATTTCTGTTGTGGGTAGAGGAGTTTGACGAGAACCAACAACAGCAAGCGCCGCGTCAATCGACCCAATACGTATCGGCCGAGACCACCGGATCCGACGCGCTCGACCGTTACGGTCGCTGGGCTACTCTTCCCGATTCCGAACCGGTATGGTTCCCGACTGTGGTACCTGACGATTGGGCGCCCTACCGCTTTGGCCATTGGGACCAGATCGAGCCGTGGGGCTGGACCTGGGTCGACGACCAGCCCTGGGGCTTCGCGCCGTTTCATTACGGCCGCTGGGTCAATATCGACAGCCACTGGGGATGGGTGCCGGGCGCCGTCGACCCCCACCCGGTCTACGCCCCGGCGCTCGTCGCCTTCGTCGACGCACCCGACGATCCTGGGGCTGGTCCGAACGGCGGACCCGATGTCGGCTGGTTTCCGCTCGGTCCCGGCGACGATTACGCGCCCTGGTACGCGGCAGGCCCCGCTTACGTCGTGGGGGTCAACGCCCCGGAGCACTGGCATTCCCACGATTTCGGCCCGCACGGCGATGGCGAACGGCGCGGCGAGGCTTGGCGCGACCAATATTTCAACCGTCGATTTGCAACCGTCGTGTCGCGAGAGGCGCTCGCCGACGCGCGCCGCATCGATCGCGGTATGGTAAGGCGCGTCGAGGCCGATCGGCTGGAGCACGCCGGGGTGATGCACGGCGCGCCGCACATCACGCCGGTCTCGATGGGAACCGTAGCAGGGCCGGGCGAGTTCCGGGACGAGCGCCGTGGCGCTGTGCCGGCGGCTGCGGCGGCGGGCAACCTCCGCGAGCAACCGGGCGGCTCCGTGGCTCAGCACGAACCGGGGACGGCCGGGCGAGGGGCTCCAAGCGGCGCGGAACGGGGCGAGCGCGGTGGCGAACGATCGCCGCAGGTGTTCGGTCGCTCGGGTGCCGAGCGCGGCGCGGCGGCGGCAAGTCGTGCCGGCGCCGCGCAATATGCCCACTCGGAGGCCGGCCACGGCGCCGGCTCGGAAGCCTTTCATGGGGAGGCGCGGCAATTCGGCAGCCCGCAGGTATTTCGGGGTTCGGCTGAAGGATCTCGCGGCAACGCCCAGCAGTTTGGGCGGCCCGAGGTCTCCCAAGGGTTTCGTGGCAATGCTCAGCAGTTCGGGCGGCCCGAGGTTTCCCAAGGGTTTCGCGGCGGGGCTCAGCAATTCGGCCGGCCGCAGGTAGCTCAAGGATTTCGCGGCGCAGCCCAGCAATTTGGCCGCCCGCAAGTCTTCCAGACTCCGGCGGCCTCCTACCGCGGCGGCGGAATGATGGGCCGCGCCGCGCCGGCCGCGCATGTTACTGGTGGAGGTGGGGGCGGAGGCGGTCGGCGCAAATAAGCTTTCGACCGTCGCGGTGGATCGGATCGCGTCGTGCCCAGGCGCTTTCGGTTGCGACGGTTCGGGCCAGCGCGCTTATCTTCCAGCGGGCTTATCTTCCAGGGGGCTTATCTTAAGGTCGAGCGGATGGACATCGCGGGAGAAGGGCGCACCGAACGGCGGCTGGCGGCGATCCTGGCGGCCGACGTCGTTGGCTACTCCCGGCTGATGGGTGCCGACGAGGAGGGCACGCACCTCGCTCTGAAGGCGGTCTGGCGCGAAGTCACCGACCCCTGCGTCAAGGAACGTCGCGGCCGCGTTGTAAAGACGATGGGCGACGGTCTTCTCGTCGAGTTTGCCAGCGTCGTCGACGCGGTGCTGTGCGCGGTCGACATCCAGCGCAAAATGACAGCGGGCAACCAGCACGTTCCGACGGATCGTCGCATCATATTTCGCATCGGGATCAACCTCGGCGACATCATCATCGACCAGGAAGACATCTTTGGGGACGGGGTGAACGTCGCAGCTCGGCTTGAAGCCCTGGCCGAGCCCGGGGGGATCTGCATCAGCCAGGTCGTCCACGATCAGGTCCGTGGAAAGCTGGATATTGCTTTCGTGGATCAGGGAGAGAGGCAGTTCAAAAACATTGCCCGCCCGGTACGCGCCTTTCGCATCTGGCTGGCCGAGAACGCTGCGGCGCAAACCCCGCGGTTGTTGCTCGACAAACCTGCCGCCGCCGCGCCGCCCTTCCCATCCGATCCAAAAGCAAAACCCGATCAGTTTTATTTTGCTCCATTTTTTCAAAGAGTACTTAATCTCCGCTCTTTGTCTGCAACGATAGTTACTATGATCGTCCTGGCTGGCGTCCTTTACTTTCTCACGGACATTCGGATAAGATTTGGGGAAAGGAATTACCCGAGCATCTCCCAATCGGGCGAAACCCCGGGTGGGATCCGTCCGTCGCAACCGCTCAACCGAGATCCGCCGCTGTCCCCGGCTGCTGAAGATCGGGGGGCAGCCGCAGATCTGGCGACGCGGTCGAGAATAATCGGGGATCCCGTGTTCTTCGATCGGGACAGGGTGAGCCTACCGCAATCCGCCGCCCCGGCGATCGACCGGCAAGCAGCATTCCTGCGCGACAACCCAACGATCAACGTGACGATCAAAACCTATTGTTCGCCGGGCGAAGGGAAGCGCGAAGGAACAGAGACGCTAGCCGCGTTGCGCGTCAACCAAATCCGCGATGCGTTAAAGGCGCGCGGCATCGCCGCCGATCGGATCGCCGCGGAGCCGGGATGCCAGGTTGCCGGTGCAGACCGGCAACCCGGTCGACTGGCCCGAGCAGAGGACCCGCGGGCCGAGCTCCTGCGCAATTGACACTCGGACCGCAAACTTTTCTGTCAGGGTTATCCCGGTTTCGGGGGGCTCAGTTTTTGGTGCGGTCGACGAGACGGTTTTCACCGATCCACGGCATCATCGCCCGCAGTTTCGCGCCGACCTCCTCGATCGGATGCTCGGCGGCGCGACGGCGCAATGCCTTGAAGCTCGCCTGCCCGGCGGTGTTCTCCAGGACCCACTCGCGCGCGAAACGGCCGGACTGGATGTCGGCGAGGATCTTCTTCATCTCGGCCCGCACGTGGTCGCCGATGACCCGCGGCCCGCGCGAGTAGTCGCCGTACTCGGCGGTGTTCGACACCGAGTAGCGCATGTTGGCGATGCCGCCCTCATAGATCAGGTCGACGATCAGCTTGACCTCGTGACAACATTCGAAATAGGCCATCTCCGGCGCGTAACCGGCTTCGACCAGGGTCTCGAAACCGGCGAGGATCAGCGAGGTCAGCCCGCCGCACAGCACCGACTGCTCGCCGAAGAGGTCGGTTTCGCATTCCTCGCGGAACGTCGTCTCGATCACCCCGGCGCGGCCGCCGCCGATCGCCGAGGCATAGGAGAGTGCCAACTCGACCGCGTTCCCCGACGGGTTTTGCTCGACCGCGAGGAGGCACGGGACGCCGGCGCCACGCAGGTATTCGGAGCGCACGGTATGGCCGGGACCCTTTGGCGCGATCATGAACACATCCATGTCGGGGCGCGGCTCGATCAGCCGGAAATGGATGCTGAGCCCGTGCGCCACCGCGAGGGCGGTGCCCTCGCGCATGTTGCCGCGCAGATCGGTGCTATAGAGCTGCGCCTGCAATTCGTCAGGGGCCAGCACCATGACGATGTCGGCCCATTTCGCCGCTTCCGCCGGCGTCACGACCTTGAGCCCAGCGGTTTCGGCCTTTTGCGCCGAGGCCGAACCCGGGCGCAACGCCACGACGATGTCCTTGACCCCGCTGTCGCGCAGATTGTTGGCGTGCGCGTGGCCTTGGCTGCCGTAGCCGATGACTGCGACCTTTTTCGACTTGACCAGGTTCACATCCGCATCGCGGTCGTAATACACTCGCATCTTCAGCCTCCTTGGTGAGGATATCGTCGCCCCCGCGGAAGCGGGGGTCCAGAGCGAGCGCCGGAGCGGTGGCCCCCTGTTCATGCCAGGGGCAGGCTCTGGGTTTCCGCTTCCGCGGGAATGACGCGTTGAATTCGCAACTCGCCCTATTGCGCGCGCCGGCCCCGCTAAAATCGCGCCGCGCCGCGCGAAATCGCGACGGCGCCGGTGCGCGAAATCTCGACTAGACCCAAAGGCTCCATCAGCGCGATAAAGGCGTTCAGTTTCTCAGCCGAACCGGTCATCTCGAAGACAAAGCTGTCGGTCGTCGAGTTGACGACGCGGGCGCGGAAGATGCCGGCGAGCCGCAATGCCTCGATCCGCGCCTCGCCTTTGCCGGCAACCTTGACCAGCATCATCTCGCGCTCGACAAACGGGCCCTCGTCGCTCAAATCGTGGACCTTGTGCACCGGCACCAGCCGCGACAATTGCGCCTTGATCTGCTCGATAATCATCTGCGTGCCCGAGGTTACGATCGTGATCCGCGACACGCTGTTGCGGCGATCGACTTCGGCGACAGTCAAGCTTTCTATGTTGTAGCCGCGCCCGGAAAACAACCCGACGACGCGTGCCAGGATGCCGGGCTCGTTGTCGACGAGCACCGCAATGGTGTGCCGCTCGGGTCCGTCCATCACGGCTGTCGCCTGATCGTCATTCCCGCGAAAGCGGGAACCCAGGGGCAAGCGGCGGAGCGGTCGCCCGCTGTTCGCGCCAAGGGCAAGCTCTGGGTCCCCGCTTTCGCGGGGACGACGACGGTTGAAAAGGCCGCGCCCACGTAACGGCTCCTAGACCAGCACCATGCCTTCTTCGGAGACCGGGCGCTCGGCCTCGTCCTTGGGCCCGAGCAGCATCTCGTTATGCGCCGCCCCGGACGGGATCATCGGGAAACAGTTCTCCCTAGGATCGACGGCAACGTCGAGAATTACGGCACCCGGCGTCTTCAGCATCCAGGCGATCGCATCGTCGAGCTCGGCCGGGTCCTCGACCCGCCGGCCGTTGGCACCAAACGCTTCGGCCAGCTTGACAAAATCGGGCAGTGCTGCAGTATAGCTTTCCGAATAGCGGCCGCCATGCAGCAATTCCTGCCACTGGCGCACCATCCCCATATATTGGTTGTTTACAATGAACAGTTTGACCGGCAACCTATACTGCGAGACCGTCGACATTTCCTGAATGTTCATCAGGATCGAAGCTTCGCCGGCAATGTCGACGACGAGCGCGTCGGGATGGGCGATCTGAACGCCGATCGCCGCCGGGAGCCCATAGCCCATCGTGCCGAGCCCGCCCGAAGTCATCCAATGATAGGGATCGTCGAATTTGAAGAACTGCGCCGCCCACATTTGGTGCTGACCGACTTCGGTTGTGACGTAGACATCACGGCCGCGGGTATGGGCAAAGAGCCGTTCGATCGCATATTGCGGCTTGATGACATCGCGGCAGCTCCGGTCATAGCGCAGGCAGTCGCGCGCCCGCCATTCCTCGATCCGGCGCCACCATTCACTGCGGTCTGGCGCCGAGACCCCGCGTGGCGAGATATCGAGCATCGCCGACATCGCCTGCCCGACATCGCCGACGATCGGCAGATCGACACGCACGTTCTTGTTGATCGAGGACGGGTCGATGTCGATGTGGATTTTTTTTGATCCGGGCGAAAACGCATTCAGCCGCCCGGTCACCCGGTCGTCAAACCGCGCGCCGACCGCGATCATCAGGTCGCAGCCATGCATCGCCAAATTCGCCTCATAGGTGCCGTGCATCCCGACCATGCCCAGAAAATGCGGGTCGCTGGCGGGAAAGGCGCCAAGCCCCATCAAGGTCAGGGTGCAGGGCGCATCGGCCAGCCGCACCAGTTCGGTAAAGCGGGCGCAGGCCTCGGGCCCCGAATTGATAAGGCCGCCGCCGCCGTAGAACAGCGGCCGCTTGGCCGCGGCGATCATCCCGACGGCCTCGGCGATGCGGACCGGTTCCGGCACAAGTTGCGGATGATAGCTCTTGTGGCGCCCCTCCTCGGGTCCGCTATAGGGACCGGGCGCAAACAGCACGTCTTTTGGCAGGTCGATGACGACCGGCCCCGGCCGTCCGCTCCGCGCGACGTAAAAGGCCTCGTGGATCACGCGCGCCAGGTCGCGCACGTCCTTGACCAGGTAATTGTGCTTGGTGCACGGCCGGGTGATGCCGGTGGTGTCGGCCTCCTGAAAGGCGTCGTTGCCGATCAGGTGGGTCGGCACTTGCCCGGTCAGACAGATGACCGGCACCGAATCCATCAGCGCGTCAGTCAGCCCGGTCACCGCATTCGTCGCACCGGGGCCGCTCGTGACGAGGACAACCCCGACCCGGCCGGTCGAGCGCGCGTAGCCCTCGGCCGCATGCACCGCGCCGCCTTCCTGACGCACCAGGATGTGGCGCAGCGAATTCTGCTTGAAGAGCGCATCGTAAATCGGCAGAACCGCGCCGCCCGGATAGCCGAAGACGACATCGACGCCCTGGTCGACGAGCGCCTTGATGACGATATCCGCTCCGCTGATCGGCTCCGCCGACATGACAAACTCCTTGGCGATCAAAACCCGCGCTCACGTGGCCCACCCCCAGCACCGATGTGCGGCTTTGGGCGGGGGGCGCACCCTAGTCAGCTATCCCCTGGGGGTCAACAGAAACTCGTCAATAAACTGACGTGAGCGGTGCAGCAAACTTTCCGAATATTGCTCGCCCAGTGTCAGGTCGGAGTGCGACTGGTGGCGAAACCAGGTAATCTGGCGCTTTGCATAGCGCCTCGTCGCGCGCTGGGCCGCGGCCACCGCCTCCGCAAGCGTCATCTCTCCTCGCAGATGGCGCAGCAGCTCAGGCAGACCGACTGCCTTCATCACCGGCAGACCGCGACTGAGCCCGCGTGCGACAAGTGCTTGGGCCTCGGCCAAAGCGCCGCGTTCGATCATCGCGGCAAAGCGTGCATCGCCGGCAGCGTACAGTCGATCCCGCGGCGGCATCATCAGGATCGTCGCAAAGCGATAGGGCGACACGCTAGGCGCTCGCTCGCGCCATGCGCCGATCGGGACCCCGGTAGCTCGCACCACGGTGTATGCCCGCACCAGCCGCTGCGTGTCCCCGGGTGGGAGCCGCCGAGCCGACGCCGGGTCGAGCTCTGCCAGTCGCGCTCGAAATGCCAGGCCGCCGAGCGCGCGATGCAACGCCGCCGCCTCTTCGCGGAGTGCCTCCGAAATTTCGGGAAACGGAGCAAGCCCGTGCTGCAGCACACGTAGATAGAGCCCGGTGCCGCCGACGACGATCGGCAACCTGCGCTGCGATGTCGCCGCTGTGATTTCGGCAACGGCGAGTGTGTGCCAGCTGCCGGCGGAGCCGCGTTCGGCGGCGTCGAGGAAGCCGTAAAGCCGGTGCGGTGCCCGCGCCCGCGCGGCGCCGTCGGGACGAGCCGTCAGGATTTCGAGGTCGCGATAGCATTGCAGCGCGTCGGCGTTGATAACGGTCCCACCCAGCTGCTCCGCCAGCGCTAGCGCCAGCGCCGATTTGCCGCTCGCCGTGGGACCGGCGATGACGGCTACCGGCGGTGCGCCTTCGTGCTTGTCCGGCAAGCGATCCCCGTCTAGGACGAGAGCCAATGTACCTCGTCATCACCTTGATCGCGGCCCGTCCCGATCAGCGCCTACCCCGGCTTGCCGCCGCGGTCTGCGAGGCGCTGGCGATCCAAGCTGGGCCCATCTGGCTAGCGGTCCAGGAAGCCTGCGATCTCTTCCTCGATGCGGCCGCGCCCGGAGCGGTCGCGAAAGCGGTGCGCGCCGTCATCGGCAAACTCCCTGTCGACATGCTGGTTCAACCGGTCGCTGGGAGGCGCAAGCGGCTGCTCGTCGCCGATCTCGAATCGACAATCGTCGAAAACGAGATGCTCGACGAGCTGGGATCGATCCTTGGGATCGGCCCGGACATCGCCGAAATCACCCGGCGGGCGATGAATGGCGAGATCGATTTCGCCACAGCACTCGCCGCCCGGGTCGCCTTGTTGGCTGGGACAGGGACGCGCGTGCTCGCCGACGCCGCCACTCGGATCCGCCTGACCGCTGGCGCCGAAAGCCTCGTCGCCACGATGCGTGGCGACGGCGCCCTGACGGCGCTCGCCACCGGCGGCTTTACGATCTTTGCCAATCACGTTGCCGCCAAGCTGGGGTTTGACCGAGTCGTCGCCAATCGATTGGAGATAATCGAAGACCGGTTGACCGGCCGAGTGCTGGCGCCGATCGTCACCGGCGAAACCAAGAGACGGACACTGATGGCGCTGGCGGCCGAACTCGGCGTCGCGCCTGGCGCCGCGCTCGCGGTCGGCGACGGCGCCAACGACCTGCCGATGCTGAAGGCTGCCGGCCTCGGTGTCGCCTTTCGTGCCAAACCGTTCGTTGCCGCCGCCACGCGCGCTCATCTCGACTACGCCGATCTGACCGGACTCCTCTACGCGCAGGGATACCTCAAGGCCGATTTCGCCGACTTGGCCGGCGCCCCTCAGCCCTGATCGACGCGCACCGCGACAAAGCGGAGATCGCCCTGCCGTTGGACCAGCAGCAGGATCGACTTGCGCCCGGACTTCTTCGCTTCGTCGATCTTGGTGGCGAGGTCTTCCGGATTTTTCACCTCCTCCTGCGCCGCTTCCATGATCACGTCGCCGGGATGAAAGCCTTTGCCTGCGGCCGAGCTGTCCTTGGCGACTTCGACGACCACGACCCCCTTGGCATCGTCGCCGAGGGAGTATTTGTCCTTGAGCTCCGGGGTGATGCCGGAAAGCGTCAATCCCAGCGTCTTGACCAGGCTGCTCTCTCTTTTCGCGGTCTTGTTTGGAGTGCCTTGCGTGCTCGCCAGCTGCTGGTCGCTCTCTTCGAGCCGGCCGACCTTGACCTGAACCGTGGTCTCGGCGCGCTTGCGCCACACCGTAACCGGAACCGTCTTGTTGACCGGCGTCTCGGCGACCAGCCGCGGCAGGCGTCGCATGTCGCTGACATCCTTGCCGTCGAAGTCGAGGATCACGTCGCCAGGCTCGATGCCGGCGGCCTGGGCCGGCCCCTTGTCGCTGACGCTCGCCACCAGCGCGCCACGCTCCTTGTTGAGCCCGAGGCTTTCGGCGATCTCGTCAGTCACAGCCTGGATGCGGACGCCGAGCCAGCCGCGGTGCACCGTATGGTCGGCTTCACCCTTCAACTCGCTGACGACTTCCTTGGCGAGCGCCGAGGGGATGGCGAAGCCGATCCCGATCGAACCGCCCGAAGGTGAATAGATCGCGGTGTTGATGCCGATCACCTGGCCGTCCATGTTGAACATCGGACCGCCGGAATTGCCGCGATTGATCGGCGCATCGGTCTGCAGAAAATCGTCATAAGGGCCGGAATTGATGTCGCGCTGCCGCGCCGAGAGAATCCCCGCAGTGACGCTGCCGCCGAGCCCGAACGGGTTGCCGATCGCCAACACCCAGTCGCCGACGCGCGCGACGTCGCTGTCACCCCAGTTCACCGCAACCAGCGGCTTGTCGGTTCTGACCCTGAGCAGCGCGATGTCGGTCTTGGTGTCGCGGCCGATAACTTTCGCCTTCAGATTGGTGTTGTCATGCAGGATGACGGTGATCTCGTCGGCGTCAGCGACGACATGGTTGTTGGTGACGATATAGCCCGACGGATCGATGATGAAGCCCGAGCCGAGCGAGGTCGCTTTGCGCGGCGTAACATCGGGGTGGTCGCCCTTGGGCAGGTTACGCTCGAGGAAATCGTGAAAGAATTCTTCGAACGGCGAGCCCGGCGGGAACTGCGGCATATCCGGCTCGCCCTGGTCGCCGCCGGCGGTTTTGAGCGTCTGCGTCGTCGAGATGTTGACGACCGAAGGCAAGAGCTTCGCCGCGAGATCGGCAAAGCTGTCGGGTGCGGGCCGCGCTTGCGCCGGCGTTGTGGCGACCGTTGCTGGAACCGCGATGAGAAACGCCGCAAACGCAACGGCGGCGGCGCGGCGCATCATGATCGATGGGCGGAACGGCACCTGGGTCAACTCCTCGTGGTAGCCCCGCGCGTTCGGCGCGAACGACGTTTCGGGGCGCAATCTGTGCTCGACGCGAGATTACGGGAGAAGGCGGCACCAAGCCAGCCGCTTTCACGGCGCCCGCATTTCGTGATCGGCGACGAGGTGGAATCGACCCGGCCTCAATGCCGGACCAGCCAGACCAGGGCGACGCCGCCGCAGGCTGCCGCCAGACCGGCCATCCGCAGCACTTGCGGCGGCAGCTCGAGGGCCCGCGCCGCGGCCCGCTTCATCCCCTCGGGAAACAGCGCGTAAAGGCAGCCCTCGATGACCAGGACGAGGGCGAGCGACGTCCACAAGTCGCGCATCGGCCGACAGGTTGGCATCACCGTCCCGGCAGCGGCGCTCGGTTCATCGTGGACCAGGCTTCGCTGCCGGCGCCGGCGGCCCGGCCGGGTTCTCGAAATAGCGGAAGAAGCTGCTGTTCGGGTTGAGCACGAACGACGTGTTGCTGCCGCCGAAGGCATTGCGATAGGCCTGCAGCGACCGGTAGAAGACAAAGAAATCCTTATCCTGGTCATAGGCCTTGGCATAGATCTCGATGGCCTGGGCGTCGCCCTCGCCGCGCACCTTCTGCGCGTTGCGCTGCGCGTCGGCGAGAATCACGGTTCGTTCGCGGTCGGCGTTGGCGCGAACAGTCTGCGCCGCCTCGGCGCCTTCGCCGCGGAATTGCGCCGCCTGCTGCTGACGTTCAGAACGCATCCGGGCATAGATCGCCTCACTGTTCTGCGGCGGCAGATCGGCGCGCCGGATGCGGACGTCGACGACGTCGATGCCAAACGGCTTCGCCTGACCGGCGACCTCATCGCGGATCTGGCGCATGATTTTTGCCCGGTCCGGCGACAGCAGCGCCGACAATGTCACATTCCCGATTACTTGCCGCAGGCTGCCGCTGACGAGGGCCCCAAGCCGGGCGCGCACCCCGGTCTCGGTGGCGACGGTTTGATAGAACAGCAGCGGGTTGGTGATGCGGTAGCGCGCATAGGTATCGACGACGAGCCGCTTCTGGTCCGACGCGATGACCTCCTCGGGCGGCGGCTCAAAGTCGAGCAATCGTTTGTCGTAGATGATCACGTTCTGAATAAACGGCTGCTTGACCCACAGCCCCGGGACGCGGATGACGCGGCGCGGCTGGCCGAACTGGAGCACCAGCGCCTGCTCGGTTTGGTCGACGATGAACAGCGAGCTCATCGCCAGAATCCCGCCGACGACGAGCACCACGCCAAGGGCAAACAAAGCGCGCCGGTTCATCGTCCGGTCCCCATCCCCCGCACTTTCTCAATCCCGTCCACCGGCTCAATCCCGTCCACCGGCTCAATCCCGTCCACCGGCTCAATCCCGTCCACCGGCTCAATCCCGTCCACCGGCTCAATCCCGTCCACCGGCTCAATCCCGTCCACCGGCTCAATCCCGTCCACCGGCTCAATCCTGTCCACCGGCTCAATCCTGTCCACTGGCCGGCGGTGGCGGCGCTGTGGTGTCCGACGATTGGACCGACGATTGGGGCTGGGTCGCGCCGGCGCCTGATGTCGCCGCGCCGGAGGCGCTTCCCGAAGGCGGCGCGCTGGTCTTTGCGCTGCCCCCGCCGAGAGCGGGCAGCGGCAAAAAAGGAAGCACCCCGTTTCCGCCTTGCGCGGATCTGTCGATGATCACCTTGTTGCTGTTCTTCAGCACCTCCTCGATGGTCTCGATATAAAGCCGCTCGAGGGTCACGTCCTGCGCCACCTTGAAGGCGTTGAAGACCGAAAGGAAACGAGCGGCGTCACCCTGCGAGCGGGCGATGGTCGCGAGGCGATAAGCTTCCGCCTCCTGCTGGATCCGCACCGCGTCGCCCCGCGCGCGCGGGACGATGCCGTTGCGGTAGGACTCGGCCTCGTTGCGCAAGCGCGCGCGATCGGCGAGCGCCGCCTGAACGTCGCGGAATGCGTCGATAACCTCGGCGGGGGGATCGACCCGCTGCAGCTGCAGCTGGGTTATCTCGATCCCGGCGCCGTAACTGTCGAGGATCGATTGCAGCAACTGCTGGGTTTGGGCCTCGATCTTGGCGCGCCCTTCGGCCAACGCCTGGGCGATCGGGGTCTCGCCGACGACCTCGCGCATCGCGCTCTCGGCCGCCGATTTGACCGTCAGTTCCGGATCGCGGATGTTGAACAGGTAGGCCTTCGCGTCCTTGATAACCCAGAAGACGGCAAAGTTGATGTCGACGATATTCTCGTCGCCGGTCAGCATCAGCGCCTCTTCCGGCACCTGGCTCGCCGCCGCCTCGCGGCCGGCCGCGGTTTCGCCCGAGCGATAGCCGATCTCGGTGCGATTGACGCGGGTGACGCTCGGCGTCAGCACGGCTTCGATCGGGCTCGGCAGATGGTAGTTGAGCCCGGGCTGGGTCGTGCGGTTGTAGGCGCCAAAGCGCAGCACGATGCCGACTTCGTCGGGCAGCACGCGATAAAACCCGCTTGCCAGCCAAACCAGGAGGATCGCGATCAGGACGACGGCAATCCCGGTGCCGGTGCCGAACCCGCCCGGCAAGATGCGTCGTACCCGCTCTTGACCGCGCCGCAGCCATTCCTCGAAATCGGGTGGATAGGGACCGCGGCTGCGCGGACCCGGGCCGCTGCCGTTGTTGCGGGGGCCGCCGCCCCATGGGCCACCGCCGCGGGGGCCGCTCCCCCACGGACCGCCCCCTTGACTCTTCCAGATCATCGAAACTGACCTTTCCGCCGCGCTGGGTCAGGGTCGAGGCGCCCTCGGGCTGCAGTCTTCAAAAGCGCGACGCGCAAAACCTGCGACCGGATAGAGGGCGCACGCGGGTGTTGTCAAGCAAAGCCCTCGGACCCAGATCTCCTCCATCCGGCGACGTTCGCGGGGCGGGCTCAAAAAACACCCCGCTCCTCGCGCGGAACGGCTCCGAGAGCCCGTTCTTCGTCGTGTTACCGTAGCGGTTTTTGCGGCCGGGGCCAACAGTCCCGCCGTTTGAGGTTTCGCCCGCCGGAGTGGGGAATGAAATGGCCGTCACCGAGAAGCAGATCCTCGACGCCCTCTCGACCATCGCCGACCCCGATCGCGGCGCCGACATCGTGTCGCTCGGCATGGTGTCGGGGATCGCGATCCGCGACGGCAACGTCGCCTTCTCGATCGAGGTCGAGCCCGAGCGCGGCCCGCGGCTGGAGCCGTTGCGCAAGGCGGCAGAACAAGCGGTCGACGCGCTGCCCGGGGTGCTTTCGGTGAGCGCGGTGCTGACCGCGCAGGCGTCCCCGCGCGGCCGGGTGGCACCGCCGCCGGCGCCTGGCGGCGGCCGCCCGGCGGCGCACGCGGCAAGCCGGCCGCAGCGCGGCGCCATCCCCGGCGTCGGCGCCATCATCGCCGTCGCTTCGGGCAAGGGCGGGGTCGGCAAGTCGACCGTTGCCGCCAACCTCGCGCTCGGCCTCAAGGCGAACGGGCTCGCGGTCGGGGTGCTCGACGCCGACATCTACGGGCCGTCGATGCCGCGCATGCTCGGGATCTCGGGCCGGCCCCGCTCGCGCGACGGCAAGACGTTGCAGCCGATGGAAAACTACGGGCTCAGCGTGATGTCGATGGGGTTCCTGGTGCCCGAGGACACGCCGATGATCTGGCGCGGGCCGATGGTGATGAGCGCCTTGCAGCAGATGCTGCGCGAGGTCGAATGGGGTGAGCTTGACATCATGGTCGTCGACATGCCGCCCGGCACCGGCGACGCGCAGCTGACGATGGCGCAGCAGGTCCCGCTCGCCGGCGCCGTCATCGTCTCGACGCCGCAGGACATCGCCCTCCTCGACGCGCGCAAGGGGCTCAACATGTTCCGCAAGGTCGACGTGCCGGTGCTCGGCATCGTCGAGAACATGAGCTATTTCCTGTGCCCGCATTGCGGCGGCCGCAGCGAGATCTTTTCGCATGGCGGCGCCCGCCGCGAGGCCGAGCAGCTCGGCAGCGAGTTCCTCGGCGAAGTGCCACTCGACCTCCAGATCCGCGAGACCTCGGATGCCGGCCATCCGATCACCGTCTCCGACCCCGACAATCCCCATTCCCTGGTGTTCCGCCAAATTGCCGCGCGGGTGTGGGAAAAAGTCTCCGGCGCCGATGCCGTGGGCCGCATCCCACCCCGCATCGTCATCGAATGACCGCCCGGGAATAACCGCCTGGGAATAACCGCCTGGGAATAACCGCCTGGCATCATCGAGACCCCACCATCGCCGCCCCTGTGCGGCTCAGGCCCGGATGATCGGCCGGCCGCGCCCCCAACGACCAGCGAAACAGCCGGTCGGCCTCGCGGATTGGCATATCGTTGATGCTAGCCTCCCGACGGCGCATCAACCCTTCCGCGTCGAACTCCCAGAGTTCGTTTCCGTATGCGCGATACCAGTTGTCCGAGTCGTCATGCCATTCGTACTGGAAGCGTACGGCAATACGGTTGTCCTGAAACGCCCAGAGTTCCTTGATTAGCCGGTATTCCAGCTCGCGCGCCCACTTGCGCTGCAAAAACCCTATGATTGCGTTGCGTCCCTGAAAGCGCTCTGCGCGGTTCCGCCAGCGGCTGTCTTCCGTGTATGCCATTGCGACCTGTTCCGGGTCGCGGGTGTTCCACGCGTTCTCCGCCATGCGGACCTTCTGCATGGCGGTCTCCAACGTGAACGGTGGCAAAGGCGGGCGCGCCATGGTGACTTCTCTCCCGTTGACCCGCCGGTTGTTTTAGCGTGTTGGTACAAAGGTTCGTCGATCCCGAACGGTCACCTGGTAGGAACCTCCGAGCGCGTCCAGCACCACGAGGACAAGCAGAGCGATGACGCTTGCCCAACGCGACGAGGCGTCTGTGTCCCCTACAGATATTTCGCCGGGCGGATCATCGCCCGCCACATATGCGCGACCGGACTGTTGTCGAAGCCGAGCCCCTGCTCGGGCTGACGGAAGTTGCGGCCGACAATGTCGGTGAATTCCTCGAGCTCGACGTGTACGTCGGGGTCAAACGAGTAGATGTCGTGCACAGTGATCTGCCGGCCGGACATATACCATTTGTGGTTCCGCATCCGCTTGTAGTCTTCCTCGATGTACGGGTCTGGACGGTATTCCTGGCCGAACGACGTGATGTAGGAGAGTGGATATTCGTAGCCGACCAACTCGTCGGGGTAGAAGCGCAGCACCTGGTGCGCGCGGATCGCCCAAGTCACTTCCTCCTCGACATAAGGCTCGACCAGTTGCGCGCCCCAATAGCCGTGGTCGCCGCGGATGAAGCCGATCGTCGAGATGTCGTGCAAGAGGCAGGCGAGCACCATCTTCTCGGGTAAGTCAGCCTTCACTGCGTGCCGGGCGCTTTGCAACAGGTGCATGCACGGGCCGAAGCGGTATTTGAAGAAATCCATCAAATTCGGCTTTTCCGGCATCGCCGGCAGCCGCGGGTCGTCGCCCATCAGCACCCGCGCGTTGGGGTTGTCCTTCATCAACGCGCCGGCGTTCGGCGCCGGGCTCATGTCGCCTTCGGCCATGCTGTAGAGCCGTGACTTGATGACGATGTAGTCGAGCTCGCGGCTCATTTTCTCTTCGAGCGCATCGGCGCGCTGCGACAGCGTCATCGTGTCGTTCATCAATTTTCTCCGTCGTTGGCCGGGTCTCGGGCGAAGCCTAGCAGACCGCACCCGATCGCGTCGATGAACTCGTGCTCCTCCTTGGCCGGGCCTCCTACCGCGCCGGGGCGCGGCCGCTGACTTCGGCGCCGGCGTCGGGCGACATCTTCAGAAAGAACGGCACGGACAACAGCGAGATCATCGCGACGCCGACAAAGACCGGGTAGAAATCGACCGCGGCCAGGGTGGTGCCGCCGCGCAGGGTCAGGACCGTGTGCAACATGAGCGCCGCAGTGGCGACGCCGGCGGTCTGCGACAATTGCTGGGCCATGCCCGTCAGGCTGGTGGCGCGACTCAGCATGGCGGGCGGCACGTCGGCATAGCTCAGCGTGTTGATGCTGGTCATCTGCAACGAGCGGAAAAAGCCGCCGGCCAGCAACGCGAAGAAAATCACCAGATGAGGGGTGCTGGGCCGGAATAGGCTGTAGCCGAACAGAAACGCAGCGCTGATCACCGCGTCGCCGACGAGCACGACGCGGAAGCCCAGAGTGCGCAGCACGCGAACCGCCGTCGTCTTCATCAACATCGCCCCGGCGGCGCTGGCAAAGGTCAACATGCCGGAGTTCAGCGCGCTAAGGCCGAACCCGACCTGCAGCATCAATGGCAGCAGAAACGGCAACGCGCCGAGCCCCATGCGAAACAGAAACCCGCCGATTGAGGCCATCGCGTAGGTCGGGATCTTCAGCAGGCCGAGGTCGATGATCGGATGCGAGACGCGATAGGCGTGGCGGACATAGAATGCGAGGCACACGCCGCCGACTGACAGTAATGCGATCACGCCGATACTCGGCAATGTGCCGCGCCCGACATTTTCGAAGCCGAAGGCGAGGGTTGCGAGCCCGATCCCGGTCAACGCAAAGCCGCTGAGGTCGAACGGGCGGCGCCCGGTTTCCTTGAGGTCGCCGACCAGTAGGTTGACCAGAATGATGCCAAGGATCCCGATCGGTATGTTGATGAAAAAAATCCAGCGCCATGACGCATAGGTGACGATAAAACCGCCGACGGGCGGCCCCAGAACCGGTCCGATCAGCGCTGGAACGCTGACGAACGACATCGCCCGCACCAGGTCGGATTTCGAGACAGTCCTGAGCAAGACGAGGCGTCCGACCGGGACCATCAACGCGCCACCCACGCCCTGCAGGATGCGCGCGCCAACCAGCGCCGACAGTGAATTTGAAATCCCGCAGCCGACCGAGCCCAGGGTGAACACAATAATCGCCAAGCTGAATACGCGGCGCGCCCCAAACCGGTCCGCGGTCCAGCCGCTGATTGGGATGAATACCGCGAGGCTCAGCAGATAGCAGGTGATCGCGACGTTGAGGCGCAGCGGGCTTTCGCCAAGCGAGCGCGCGATCGTCGGCAATGCCGTCGCGATTACCGTCGAATCGAGGTTCTGCATAAACATCGCGCAGGCGACGACAAACGGCACCAGCGAACGGCGCGACAGGTTCAGGGGCATGCCAACCCCTGGACCGCGCCGCTGGGCGCGGGCGCCTCGCCGCCACATTGCCGACTTGTCAGGTCAAAACAGACCCGCGATAGAAGGCGGCCGATATTCGGTCGCGCGTGGTCGAGCGGAGCCGGCAAAAGGGCACCCGGTGAATGATGATCCCTGCATATCATAAACATCATATACTGCACGCGGTGCGACGGCAGAAGCGCAATGGCGCGAGGGCTCGGTTGCGGGTAGCGCCGATAGGTAGTGTGATGGCGTTGCTAAACCTGCTGTCTCTCGGGGCGTGCGATCCGGTGCAAATCATCGAAGGCTCCGACACCCACGTCTCGATCCGTTATGACGGCATCGCGAACGGCCTCGACCAGGCGACCGAGCTCGCCAAAAGCGCGTGTGCCGCGCACGGCAAGACCGCGAAACTGCGCAAGACCTATTACGAGGGCCTCGGCGCCGGCGAGCGCTTTGCATTCTTCGACTGCGTGTAGGGCGTGCCTTCAGCGCCAACCTAAGCGCGTCGCGGGCGCAGCAGCACGTCGCGGGCGCGGTTGATCTGGGTCGCGAGATAATCCGAGCCACCGTGGTCGGGGTGCAATTTGACCATCAGCCGGTGGTGCGCCTCCTTGATTTGATCGGGGGTAGCGCCCGGGGAGAGGCCGAGGATCGCGTAGGCGTCGTCGACCGCCATGTCGCTGCTCGCCGACCGTGGCCCGTTGCCGTCAGCGCCGCCACTCGCTCGCCCGCCGCCGGCCAATTCGTCGCGCCAGTCGGGGTGGAGCCGGTCGAGATAGGCTTCGAGCAGGCGGGCACCCTCCTCGTCCTCGGCCCGGCATTCGCGCAATAGGGCGAGCAGGTCGCCGACGCCCATTTCTTCGACCCGCAGCCCGGCGAAGTGGCCGCGCAGCACCGTGCCGGTCATCGTGCCGGTGTCGTGGTCAAGGGTCATGCGCAAAAAATCGGTTGCGACCGTCGAGCTTTGGCTGCCGCGCGGCTTGCGGAAGCGGTCGAGCAGGCTGCGGAACCGAGCCAGCAGCGGCATAGCCATAGCCAACGGGACCAGTAATGCTGCGAGCCGCCCGGAAATCACCAACGCCGCGACCGCCGCCACTGCCAGCCCGATGCCGGTCCATTTGAGGTTGCGGGCGAGCCGCACCGGGTCGGCGTTGACGAACAGATAAATCAGCAGCAGGAACCCGCCGAGAAGTGCGACGCCGCCGAGCAGGAACAGCATCGCCGCGGCTCACCCTTTCAGCTGGGACGTCAGCTGCAGGATGTCGCCGCTCTTCCCCTCGCCATAGGCGGCGAGGGCGCGGTAGCCGCCCGCGGCATAGACGGCGACAGCGGCGAGCAATTCTTTCAACCGCCCCGCACTGGCGAGATCGAAGCTCAGATAGGCGCCGCGCGACAGGCTCGCCATCTGTTTGAAAGCAGCCGCGGCGGTCCGGTCGCGGCCCTCATGGAAGAGAAAGACCGGCACGCCGAGCAGGCCAAGCTCGCCCGCCAGCTTGCACAGCCGGTCGACCTTTTCCTCCATCGCGTCGCCGACAAAGACGAGCGCACTGACCCGGCGCTTGCCGGTCTCGCTGATCGCGTGGCTCAACACCCGCTCGATCTGGGTCTCTCCGCCGACGCAACGGACCGAGCGCATGACCCGATGCAGTTCGGCCGCGCTCGTCACCCAGCGGCTGGCCTTGCATTCGGCAAAGCCGCGATAAAAAACCAGTTGGATTTCGAGCCCGCCCAAACCCGCCGTCGCCTCGAACATCTCTCCCTGGATATGGCAGGCGCGGTCCCAGGTCGGCTCGCGGCTGGCGGTGGCGTCGAGCGCGAAGATCAACCGCCCGCGCCCGCTGCCGGGGCGTACCGGCGCCTGTTTCAGCTTGTCGAGAAAATCGGCGATTTCGGCCGATTGCCGTTCGGTCGAAACCGCTTTGCCGTCATCGCTCATCCCTGTCCCTCATGCCGGGCGGAGCCACACCGAAGTATCGTGGAAGACAGCGCCGCCGCGCGGCAACCCCGGATCGGCGCTGGTCAACAAATTGATCCCGATCCCCTCTTCGAAGGCGTGGTTGGGCCACACCCCCTCGACGACAACCACCCGCCGTTGCAGCCCGTCAAAGGCACGAGCGTGGACAACGACGCTCCCCTTGCCGTTGCCGATGCGCACCCGGTCGCCGTCGGCGAGGCCGAGCCGGGCCAGGGCTGCAGGGTGGAGGAGGGCGGTCGGGCGGCCCTCGCGGGCGATGCCCGACGGCGTGTTGTTGAAACTCGTGTTCAAAAACGAGCGCGAGGGTGCGGCGACGAGGCGGAACGGCCGCTCGGGATCGCCGTCGTCGGTAACCGCGACATGGTCGGGGAAGGCCGGCAGCTGCGCATGGTCGCGGCCGCGGGCGGCCCAATCGGCGCGGAAATGGAATCTCTTGTCGGCATGGCCAAACCCGTCGAGAAAATGCGCGGTCTCGAACGGCTGGCGGCAATCGAGCCAGCCATCATCCGGAAATTCGGCGACGCCGGGCAGGCCGCTTGCGCGCAGGGTATGATCGATCAATTCGAGCGGGGTCATCTCAAAGCCGGGGTGACGGGCGCCGAGGCGATGGGCGAGCGCGCAGATCACATCGTGGTTCGAGCGGCATTCGGCGTGGGGCGGCAGGATCGCGCGGCTCAGTTGCAGATAGGTGTGAGCGCCGGCGGTGTAAAAATCGTCGTGTTCGAGAAACGTCGTCGCCGGCAAGACGATGTCGGCCATCGCCGCGGTTTCGGTCAGGAACTGCTCGTGGACGCAGACGAACAAATCGTCGCGGGCAAAGCCGCGGCGCACGAGACCCAATTCCGGGGCGACGACCATCGGGTTCGTATTCTGGATGAAAAGCGCGGTTACGGGCGGCCCGTCGCCGAGGTCGCGGCGGTCGCCGGCCAGCACCGGGCCGATGCGCGACTGGTCGAGGACGCGGGTCGACGGGTCGAGAACGTCGAGCCCTTCGAGCAGGGTGTGGTCGACCGGCACCAGACCATGGTTCGACTGCAGCGCACCGCCGCCCTCGTACTGCCACGCGCCGGTCACGGTCGGCAGGCAGGTCACCGCAAAAAGCTGCGCCGAGCCGTTGCGTGAGCGCGAAAAACCGTAGCCGACGCGGATATAGCTGCGCTTGGTGCGGCCATAGAGCCGCGCGAAATCGACGATCGCGTCTTCGGACAAGCCGGTGATTGCTGCCGCCCAGGTCGGATCGCGGGATTTGAGATGCCGTTCCAAGCCCTCGGGGTCGTCCGCGTAGCGCGCCATGTAGTCCCTATCGGCATAGCCCTCGTCGAACAGCACATGCATGACCGCGCAGGCGAGTGCACCGTCGGTGCCGGGAAGCGGTGCGAGGTGCAGATCGGCGGCCTCGGCGCTGGCTGTGCGGTAGGGGTCGACGACGACGAGTTTTGCCCCGCGCTCGCGCCGCGCGAGCATGACGTGGGTCATCACGTTGACCTGGGTCGAAACCGGGTTGCCGCCCCAGACCACGATCAGCTCGGATTTCGCGATCTCGCGCCCGTCGACACCGCGCCGCGCTCCGACCCCGGCAAACCATCCCGTGGCGGTCAGCATGCTGCAGATCGTCAGATCCTCGCGCGAATAACGCATTGCATGGCGCAGCCGGTTGATGCCGTCGCGCTGCACCAGCCCCATCGTGCCGGAGTAGTAATAAGGCCACACCGCCTCAGAGCCGTGGCGTTGCACGGCACGTGTCAACCGTTCGGCAACTTCGTCGAGCGCGTCGTCCCAGGAGATCGGTTCGAAGGCGGCGCGGCCGACACCCTTGTCGCCGACCCGGCGCAGCGGCTGCGACAGGCGGTCGGGATGGTGCTGGCGCTCGGCGTAGCGCGCGACCTTGGCGCAGACCACGCCATGGGTGTAGGTCTGGCTGGCGGCGCCGCGCACCCGCCCGATGCGGTTGCCGTCGATGCGCTCGACTTCCAGCGCACAGGCGCTCGGGCAATCATGCGGGCACACGCTGGGCAGGATATCAAGGGTCAAGGATACGCTCCGCCACCGGTTTTGTAGCAGAATATAAGGATGGGCGGTCGCGGTCGATACGCGGCGAGACGGCGCCCCGATTGCCGTAAGCCGCTATCTGAAATTGTACCGACAACCGGGCGCGGCTGCATCTGCAGCAAATTTGCAGCAAGAACTCGCCTGTGGATTGAAATGCCAGCGCGGCCCTTTAGACCGGCCGCCCGCACGCTCGCCTCGGCGGTTTTGGTGAAAACTCCTCGGCCATCAGGGTATCCCTGGTGTGAGCGGCGACTATTCGGAAGCCGCTGTCGGCCGGAAGTATGCAATGCGATTTTGGCGAATTTAGGGTACCGGCACGCCGCACGCCTCCATCGACGGCGGCAAATTGCCGGCAGCAGCAAACGTGATGGCGCTATGCACGGATTTTGGTCGAGCTTCCTTTTCGACTAATCAGGACTGCGCTGCGTGGCCGTTGCTATTCAATGCTTCTAAAGTGGAGCTGGATATGCCGCGTAGAGCATGTTCCACCCGCTCCGCCCTCCACCCGAGAGCGATAAGCGCCGCCCGCGCGTCTTGCTGCCCTGGGTCGAGCGCGAGAGCATGCAGGTAAGCGGAACCGGCTTCAGCAGCCCGATCTTGCAGTCTCAGAGCATGGCCCAGCTGCAGGTGGGTGTCCGCTGCCTTCGGCTCCAACTCTATCGCCCGGCGATAAGCCGCCACCGCCGCGGCCACATCGCCATCCTCCTTGAGCGCGTGCCCATACTGGACCCATATCGCCGCGAGGTTTGGCATCCGGTCGAGCGCCTTGCGGTAATAATGTGCGGCTTGGTGCCAGGCGCCGGCATCGCGCGCGCGATCCGCTCGCGCAATTCCGGGGCCGCGGCCGGGACGCAATCGCGGTGCTTCGCGCAAGAGTCTCCGGGCAAACGAAAATCCGGAGCGAACGACCTCGTGCGCGAGAAAACCTCCTCTCCTGAACTCCTCGAGGCGATCCGGCCGCACCGCCGCGGTTTCGAACCCAGCGCTATGCCAGCTATGCCATAGTGCGGTGTCGATCGGATTGAGCGCGAGGATCGAAATCGCGAGCGGCCGCAGACAGGTCGGCAACCGTCAGCGCCTGCCATTCGACCCGCTTGCGCCATTGACCTAACGTGTTTTCGTGTTTGGCGGCGACCGGCACACCGAGTTCGGGGGCGATCGCGGCAATCAGCCGATCGCAATCCGTGTAGGCGCCAACAAACCAAAAATTTGCCAGCATGTTGTTCAATAATTCGTACTTTCGCTCGGTCGCCATCACGATCAGGACCGGCCAGGGTATCTCAAGCCAATGGGAAAGCAGGAAATGGGCGATGCGGTCGCGAGGAAGTGATCGCATGTATAGCCCAAAGCTATAAGTGCCGCGACCCATGGCCAAGTGGTGCATCATCCAATAGTTGTACGATGAAACATGAAAGCCGACCGGGTCGCGAAGCAGCACCGCGCGTCGGACTTCCCGGTCGGGGAAATGGCTTTCGAGCGAACGGCCGAGAAAGTGCCCGCCGAGCGCGCGCACCCGCGTCACGTCGGGAACCGTCTTGACGCGATAGCGCCGCCCGGTCAGTGCCCCGAGTATCGAGGCCCGCGCCGGCCGCCACAGCGCACCCGGCACACAGTGCGAATCCAGGTGCGCCTCGACCGTCGTTCCCGCTGTTTTCGGGACGTGGAGCAGGAAATAGATCGCGGCGTTCGGTTCGCCGGCTGGGCTGGCGTCATCCGTTGTCGGGCCTGCCGCCGCCCGCCGGCGAAACCCCATCGAGGAGCCGGGCTGTTTATCGTCCATCTGCCGAGCCTAAGCGCTCCACGTCAAAACCCGGTGGTAGTATCCTACAAAAATCGGGATCCGGACTCTGACAGCTTATTCGACTGAGCCGAGCTGACAACATCGTGAGGCAAGCGCTACGAGACCGAGCGCTGAAGCGGCGCTCCAGGCGAACCCGCCCGCGCGGATCGAGGTGTCAGCACCGGGCGTCGGGCGATCTTCATCGAAGCGAGCTGCGAGTGCGGAGAGGGAACATGACCTTTAGTTTGACCCAGGAGCAGCAGGAGATCCGCGCTGCGGTCGCGCGGCTGTGCCAGCGGTTTGGCGACGATTACTGGCTCAAGAAGGACGAGGACGGCGGGTTTCCGCACGAATTCCACCGGGCGATGGCAGAGGGCGGGTGGCTCGGCATCGCGATGCCGCCCGAATATGGCGGCAGCGGGCTCGGCATCGCCGAGGCGGCGGTATTGATGCAGGCGGTGGCCCAATCGGGTGCGGGGTTCAGCGGGGCCTCGGCGATCCACATGAATATTTTCGGGCTGCACCCGGTTGTCGTCTTCGGCAATGACGCGCAGAAGCGCCGTTTTCTGCCGCCGCTGATCGCCGGCGATGAAAAGACCTGCTTTGCGGTGACCGAGCCTGATACTGGGCTCGACACGACGCGGCTGAAGACCCGCGCCGAGCGGCGCGGCGACCATTACGTGCTGTCTGGCCGCAAGATCTGGATCTCGACCGCCCAGGTCGCCGAAAAGATGCTGATCCTTGCGCGTACCACGCCAATCGAAGAGGTGGCGCGGCCGTCGCATGGCATGACCTTGTTCTACACCGATCTCGATCGCGGCAAGGTCGAGGTCCGCGAGATCCCGAAAATGGGTAGGAAGGCGGTCGAACTCGAACCTGTTGTTCATCGACGGGCTCGAAGTGCCGATTGAGGATCGTATCGGTGAGGAGGGCAGGGGGTTTCACTATATCCTGCACGGCATGAACCCGGAGCGCATCCTGATCGCCGCCGAGGCGGTCGGGCTCGGCCGCGCGGCATTGGCGCGCGCTGCGCGCTATGCCCAGGAGCGAGTGGTGTTCGGTCGGCCGATCGGCCAGAACCAGGCGATCCAGCATCCGCTCGCCGAACGCTGGATCGAGCTCGAAGCGGCCGAATTGATGGTGTTGCGCGCGGCTGCCGCCTATGACCGCGGCGACGAGGCGGGCCAGGTCGGCGCCTATGCCAACGCCGCCAAATACTGTGCGGCCGAGGCCGGCTTTCGCGCCTGCGAAACCGCGCTGATGACGCATGGCGGGATGGGCTATGCCCGCGAATACCATGTCGAGCGCTATTTTCGCGAAATCCTGATCGCCCGCATCGCCCCCATCAGCCCGCAGCTGATCCTGTCCCACATCGCCGAACGCGTGCTCGGCCTGCCGAAATCGTATTGAGGCATTCAGGCTGTCAAAGTGGCGGATGGGCATTGTCGCGTGCGCAGAACTAGCGGTAAATCCTTTACACGATCGCAAGCTGCAGTGGAAAATTAAATGAATAAGATCATCGTTTCAATTCGCAATATTCTTTCTAATAGTCATTGGTGTTGTTGATCCCGCGCGAGCTCAGATGACAGCTGTTATTAAGTCGTTGATGGAGACCAGAGCTGGGGCAGCTTTTTTCGAGGAGGTTGGGATCGGCGGGCGACTGAGCGCAGATGAAATACTGACTCGTGTCCAGACACTTCCAGAACCCAAAAAAATCGTCGCAATCGGCGCTTTAGAGGCTTACGGCCGGGACATGAGCGTGACTCGGATGCAAGACACTATTGAAGAACGCAGGGAAAAGACAAAAGTTAATAGTGAAGTAGCTCGACGATTACTCCTTCAAAATTATGAACTCCAGCATCAGGTTTCAAGGTTCTTTATAAATGCCGAGGATCGCGCCGGTATCTGGGCGGCCAGTGGATTCGCTCCCGGCACTAGCGCGTCGGCATCGTCTACCCGACCCAATCCCATATTGCGTGTTGACGTCGGTGGTATAGAGCGTTGTAAAATTTATTCTGGCGCAGCCGATATATTTATCAGCTTTGGTTCTGCAGATCTAACGCTTTCCAAAACAGTGATATATGGTCGCAGCGCCATTATGACCCTTATGACGATGGGATCTATGCGCCTTTCATGCGCACCGCCGCTGGTTTCGATCAAGCAAGTTTTAGATTCGTTTCCCGTTGATACTCGTGCGGGCAAGTACACGGCGTTAGGTGCTTAGGAAATAGAACTCGATATGCCCCCAGAGGAGTTCACCAGATTAGGGGTAGCTATTTTCTCTGTGCCTTCAATAGTGCCACCGCTTCCGCCCCCATTACCACCTCCAGCACTCGGGAGCGCTGCCGCAGCCGGTATCACCTCCCCGGCCGAAGGCGGGCATAATCAATGCCATTGGGACGAGTACTGCCTAACAGCCGATCGACATGCCAAGATTTCGTTTAAATGCGGCAACGTTGCGGTCGAAGCATCAGCCGAGGATGCAAAGGTTGGCGTGGAGAGGGGGCCGGTTGAGGTATCACCTTGGGTTTCGATCACTCTCGATGACAAAGCCGGAGCGCAGGTCGAATTGCCGGCCGCCGACTGCATCGGCGGATCGAGGAGCGGGCCAACAGTCGCGCGCAGTCCGATCTGAAACGAATCCCGGTCTGAGGGATCAGGCGACGCGTTCGAGGGTCGACGCGATAAAGGCGTTGACGCTCTTGCCCTCGCGCGCAGCGGCTGCGGCGATGCGCCGATGAAGCTCGGGCGAGACCCGGACTGTGAAGTTTCCCGAATAGGGTCGTTCGGGCTCCTTTCCCCTTTCGCGGCACCATTCGATGTAATCAGCGATCGTTTCGGCGAAGGCTGCCTTCAGCTCGTCGAGGGTGCGACCCTGGAAGGTCAGCACGTCTCGCGTGTTGATGACCTCGCCGTGGAACAGTCCTGCCTCCTCGTCGAGTTCGACTTTTGCCAAGTATCCGTCAGATGTCATCATCGTCATGGCGTAACCCCTGCCTCACGCAAGAACCGGCGCACCGACCGCACCGCACCCCGATCGGTCTCGCGACGCGGATGGGGACGGTGAAATACAGCATCGACCCCGTTGAGGCTCACCCGCACCCGAGATCCCCGACTCTCCGAAACCGCGGCACCAGTCGCAATGAACAAAGCCTCGATATCGGACCACGCGATGTTTGCCCGCACCGGGTCGGCGAAGACGGCTCCGAGCGTGCGACGATGCCTTCCGGTCATCCAATATCATACCATTAAATGGTATCATCATTGTATGGAGAAAGTCCTCCCATAGCAGGAAGAAGCGCTGAAACGCGCCGCACGCGACCGGTGCCGGCCCTTGCTTTCTCTCTCGTTGGCCACGAGAGTTCGGCGAGGGAGCGCGGGCAACGAGAATGGTAGGAGACAGCGGTGCCGGTCACGATCCAACATGAAGCGTTGCGTGTGGCGATCGGCGGGTTTGGGGCGATCGGCAAAGCGGTCGCGCAAAGGCTCGATCAGGGGATCGAGGGGCTGAGCTTGGCGGCGGTGTCGGCGCGCGACACGGCGCGGGCGGCGGCGGCGATGGCCGAGTACGCGCATCCGGCGCCGATCGTGCCATTGGCCCGGCTGTGGGAGGAGGCCGACATCGTCGTCGAATGCGCGCCGGCGGCGGTCTTGCGCGACATTGCCGAGCCCGCACTCGCTCACGGGCGTATCGTCATGGTGCTGAGTTCGGGCGCGCTGCTCGACAATTTCGAGCTGGTCGATCTGGCGCGGCGGCATGGCGGGCGCATTCTGGTGCCAACGGGTGCGCTGCTCGGTCTCGATGCGGTGCTAGCGGCGGCCGAGGGCGAGATCGCGCGCGTCCACATGATCACGAGAAAACCGCCGGAGGGCCTCGCCGGCGCGCCCTTTCTCGAACGGCACGGCATCGGCGTCGACGGGCTCGACGCGCCAAAGCGCGTCTTCACCGGCACGGCGCGGGAGGCGGCGCGCGGCTTTCCGGCCAACGTCAACGTCGCGGCGGCACTGGCATTGGCCGGGATCGGGCCGGAGCGGACGACAATCGAAATTTGGGCCGATCCCGGTGTCAGCCGCAACATTCACCGGATCGAAGTCGAGGCCGACGCCGCCCGTTTCTCGATGCAGATCGAGAATGTGCCCTCAGCCGAAAACCCCAAGACCGGCAGGCTAACGGCGCTCTCGGTGGTCGCTGCACTCAAGAAGCTGGTCAGCCCACTCGCGATCGGGACGTGAGGACCGACGCGAGATGAAGCGAACGATCCCGTAAATTCGGCGAGGGTGAGATGAGCCACAATTCCGGCAGGCGGTCGCGGGACGATCGCGAAGTGCTGATCATCATCGACGTGCAGAACGATTTCTGCCCGGGCGGCGCGCTCGCGGTGCCCGAGGCGGATCAGATCATCCCGGCGGTCAACCGGCTCGCAACCGAATTCGCCCATGTCGTCTTGACCCAGGATTGGCATCCCGCGGGGCATTCGTCGTTTGCCGGAGCGCATCCGGGCCGGCATCCGTTCGAGACAATCGAGGCCCCCTATGGCCCGCAGACCTTGTGGCCGGACCATTGCGTCCAGGGGACACCGGGAGCCGCGTTTCATCCGGCGTTGGCCGTCCCGCACGCCGAGCTGATCCTTCGCAAGGGCTTTCGCCGCGCGATCAACTCGTACTCGGCGTTTCGCGAAAACGACCGGCGAACCCCGACCGGCCTCGGCGCCTATCTGCACGAGCGCGGCTTCGAGCGCGTGACCTTGTGCGGGCTTGCAACCGATTATTGCGTGCTGTTTTCCGCGCTCGACGCCCGCGATGCCGGTTTTGCGGTCGAACTTGCTGCGTGCGCCTGCCGCGGCATCGACCTCGACGGCTCTCTGGCGCGCGCGGTGCAGGCGATGGCCGAAGCGGGGGTGACGATCCGCGATTAGACCCGGCGCGGCAGCGAGCGGCGCTCGACCTGAAAGGTCGGCTGCCGACGGGGCGGCACGCCCGGGGTAAAGACCGAGGCCGAATCCTGCTCCTCGTCGTTCCGGCGAGGAGCGGGGCGGGGCGGGGCGCGGCGTGTGGCCGACCGGGCGGAGGCGGGCTTTTTTGCCTTGTTCGGATGATCGCTGATGCGCACGTCGAGATTGTGGCCGCCGATCGCGGTACCGTTCATCGCCTCGACCGCGAGCTTTGCCGCCCGCTCGGTCGCGATATCGACGAAGCCGTAACGCAACCGCTTTCCGGTCTCGGGATCCCGGGCGATAAACGCGCTGAGCACAATCCCGAACAAGTCGAAGGCCTCGGCCAATTGATCCTCAGTCAGATCCGGCGGCAAATTCGCGACAAATACGTTGCCGCGGAAATACTGCAATCTCATCGAGTGTGTCCCTCTCGACCCATTTATTTCACCCCGTAGGCGCTTGCCCAGCATGGCTGGCGTAGCCACGGCAGGGGATTGTTGACTTTGCAGTGCTGCGTTGCACAAGAAAGGCTTGGACCGCCGCGGACCGCAACAGAGCTTGCTCCTGGTCACGCATAGCGCAAGATTGCCACGACATTTGTACGACGGAGGTTGATGGTTTGATGATCCCGCGCAAGCGCAGCACTTTTTCAGCGATCGTCGACCGGCCGCCGCTGAAATTGCCGAACCGCGCCCGCATTGTGGTGTGGACGATCGTCAATCTGGAGTTCTGGTCGATCTCGCGGCCGATGGCGCGGCAGGTGTTGCCGGCGCCGACCGGGCAGGTGCTGCTGCCCGACGTGCCGAACTGGTCTTGGCACGAATACGGCATGCAAGTCGGCGTCTGGCGCTTTTTCGACCTATTCCAAAACCTCGGCATCCGCCCAACGCTGTCGATCAATGCCCGTGTGTGCGAAGAGTACCCGCGTGTGGCGAATGCGGCGCGCCTAGCCGGCTGGGAGTTTATGGGCCATGCCTGGGAGCAGATGCCGATCCACAATGTCGAGGGTCAGGGGAAGATGATCGGCAAGTCGCTGGACACGCTCGAACGTGCCGCCGGCACGAGGCCGAAAGGCTGGCTCGGCCCCGGTCTGACCGAGACGTATGAGACGCCGGACTTACTGGCTGCCGCCGGCATCAAATATATTGGCGACTGGGTTTATGACGACGAGCCGACCGAAATCCGCACCAAATACGGCCCGCTGATCACCTTGCCCTATTCGGTCGAGCTCAACGACATCCCGATGATGCTCGTGCAGCATCATAAATCGGCTTATTTCACGACGCGCTGCATCGACAGCTTCGAGCGGCTTTATCAGGAAGGGGCGGAGCGGGCCAAGATCATGGCAATCGCCATCCATCCCTATATCAGCGGCCAGCCGCACCGCATCAAATACCTCGAAGCGGTGTACGATCACATCAATCGCTACGCCGGCGTGCTGCATTGGAACGGGACGGAGATCCTCGACTGGTATTTGGCGGCGAGGACGCCGGGCTGACGAATGCGAGCGACGGGAAGATCGTGGTGCTGACCGAGGGGTTCGATTATTCGCCGGACGGCGTCGGCTCGAACCGCCGGAAGGCGTGCGGATGGCGGTTTGGGTCACCGCGTCGCGGGACAGCCGGTCGGAGGCTGGTACGCGACGCGGCAGGAGAGCCGCCCGCCTCCTCTGCTTATTAGTTGCCGACCATCAACCTCGCCGCCCGCCTCGCGCTGACGCAGAATATTGTCTTCGGTGCCCCCTATCGCGCCGATCGGCCGCCTCGGTTACGGCGCGAACCCAGTGTCCGTCAGCTTGAAGAAAACACCCACTCCAGAAATGCCGCCAAGCGTCGTCGTTCCACAAAGCGCTCCCTTCTCATTGGCAATGAGCCCGGCGGAAGGCAAGCCACCATCTTGCTGTCTGCGAAGCTCCAGAGCACCGTCTCGGTCCGATCAGTTCTTCAGTTCTCAATCAGGCGGCGAGTCGGTGACGTGCTCTCGCCAAGGCGAGCCACAAGTTCGAAGACACCGGCCGGGCGTTCCGCGATAGCTCGGGGCATTGACTAGGACATCAAATGATGACATAATCTATGCCTCTACAATGCCAGGACAAGATGCGCACGACACTTGCTCTCGACGACGAGCTGCTCGCTGAGGCCGAGGCCTACACCGGACTGCATGAGAAATCCGCTCTGGTCCGCGAGGCGCTGCGGGCATTGGTCGAACGCGAAAGCGCCCGCCGGCTGGCGCGCCTCGGCGGCAGCGAGCCCGATCTCGCGCCGATCCCGCGGCGACGGACGAAACGTGGGTGATCCTGGTCGACACCTCAGTCTGGGTTGGACATCTGCAGGCTGGCAACGAGCGGCTGACAACATTGCTCAACGGCGGCGAAGTTCTCGGGCACCCATTCGTGATCGGCGAGCTTGCGCTCGGGAATCTGCAACGGCGAGATCCCTTCCTGCACGCCTATCGGAGATTGCCTCGGGTGGCGGTCGCCGGGGACGACGAGGTGCTCCGCTTTATTGATGGCCGGGCGCTGTTCGGGCGCGGCATCGGGTATGTCGACGCCCATCTGCTGGCGGCGGCGCGGCTGACGCCGGGCACCAAATTATGGACGTATGATCGGCGCTTGCACGCAGTCGCGGCCCAGCTGGGCTTGGCGGCAATGCCGTCGCACTGATCGACATTGGCAGATTCCTGCAGAGCGGCATCTCCCTGCGCGCAGGGAGATCGAGTTTCCGGCTGGTTCGGCACAACGCCTCTGGCTAATTTGTTGTCGTCGGCGGGCATGGTGGGAGGTGCTGGATTGACCAAGGCAAAACCCGGGACCAAGGAAAAGCCCGGCCCGCTCGCCGGGATCAAGGTGGTCGATCTGACGACGGTAGTCTTGGGGCCGTTGGCGACGCAGATCCTCGGCGATCTCGGCGCCGAGGTAATCAAGATCGAAGCGCCCGAGGGCGACATCATGCGCTACGCGGGTCCCTCGCGGCACCGCGAGATGGGCCATGTTTTCCTGAACCTCAATCGCAATAAACGCTCGCTGTGCCTCGATTTGAAACGCGGTGAGGCCGCCGCGGTGTTGCTGGCTCTGGTGCAGCAGAGTGACGTATTCATGCACAACATGCGCCCACAGGCGATGGTCCGGCTCGGGTTTGCCTATGAAAGGCTGCGCGAGGTCAACCCGCGCCTCGTCTATTGCTCGGCGCATGGCTATGGCCAGGACGGGCCGCTCGCCGAACGGCCGGCTTTCGACGACATCATCCAAGGGGCGAGCGGCTTTGTCGCGCTGGAGCAGGCGACGGGCGGAGAGGCGCGGTTTGTCCCGACCCTGGTCGGCGACAAGACGGTCGGGCTGACCATGGTCTATGCGGTGATGGCGGCGCTGCTGCAGCGTCAGCGCACCGGCGAAGGTCAGGAGGTCGAGGTGCCGATGCTCGAAACCATGACGGCGTTTGTCATGGCCGAGCATATGGGCGGGCTGACCTTCGACCCGCCGCTGGGACCGCCCGGCTACTCGCGGATGCTGGCGCCCGACCGCCGGCCGCATCGCACCGCCGACGGGCACATCTGCATCCTTCCCTACAGCGACCGGCACTGGCGCGACTTTTTTCTTGTCGCCGGCCGTTCCGACCTGGCAGACGACCCACGCCTCGCCGACGCGCAAAGCCGCAGCCGCCACGTCGCCGAGCTCTATGCGCTGATCGCCGAATGCGTGCGCGGTAACACGACCGCTCATTGGCTTGCGAAGCTAAAATCTGCCGACATTCCGTGCGGGCCGGTCAACCCGCTCGCCGAATTGCCCCGAGACGAGCAGCTCGCCGCGGTCGATTTCTTTCCCGTCTCGGATCACCCGACCGAAGGCCGCATCCGCACGGTGCGCCCGCCGGTTCGGTTCAGTGCGGCCGATTGCGCACTGCGCGAGCCGGCGCCCCGGTTGGGCGAGCACTCGCGCGAAATTCTGCGCGAGGCCGGGTTCGGCGAGGCGTTGACCGAGGACTTGATCGCGCGAAGGATCGCGATCACCGCGGACTGAACCGCGTTGCGCCGGATGGCTTCCGAGCGCCCCCGGCTGTCGCGTCGCACCGACAGCGCCACGAGGCTCAAGCGCTGCCGCCTCCACCGGCTTTCTTGACGACGGCCGCATCCCGGTCGAATTCCTCGCGGCAAAGCGCTACCACCACCGGCCCGACGCCGAGGCTGGCGGGCTCGGACCGGAAAACAGGTTACTCGGGGGCGCGAAAGCTCGTCAGCACATCGGCGCCGATTGGTTCCGTCGAGAGCCGCTCGAAGCTTGGGACGTCCGCCAATGCCGTTACACCCAAGGGGCGGATCGCCGGGATGCCGTCAGCACCGATCAGCAATGGCGCGTGCACCCAGACGAGGCGGTCGACGAGCCGCAACCGCAGCAGGGCGGCCGCGAGGCGGGCGCCACCTTCGACCAGCAAACGGGACACCCCGCGCGCGCCGAGGGATTGGAGGGCGGCGGCGAGATCGATGCGATCCTCGGCATTGGGGTCGACCTCGATCACCGTGACGCCGCGCGCGAGGAACGCGTCGCGCCGCGCCGCGCCGGCGGAGCGCAGGGTCAGAACCCAGGTCGGGGTCCGGCGCGCCTCGGCGATTACGTGCGCGGCCGGCGGAATGCGCAAATGGCGGTCGAGCACGACCCGCACCGGCGAGCGGTGGCCTAGCCCCGGAAGGCGGCAGGTCAGCTGCGGGTCGTCGGCAAGCACGGTCCCGGTGCCGACCATGATCGCGTCATGCTCGGCGCGCAGCTGATGGGTGTGGGCGCGCGCCCGCGCTCCGGTGATCCACCGGCTTTCGCCTGCGCCCGTGGCAATACGCCCGTCGAGCGAGGTCGCGAGCTTGAGGGTGACAAGCGGACGCCCGCGGCGCTGGCGGGTCAAAAACCCGGCATTGATCTCGCTCGCCTCCGCGGCGCCAGGCCCGATTTCGACCGCGACGCCGGCTCCGCACAGCCGGCGGAAGCCGGCGCCGGCGACGCGCGGATCGGGGTCTTCCAGCGCGGCGACGACGCGCCGCACGCCGGCGTCGATCAGCGCCGCGGCGCAGGGCGGGGTCTGCCCCCAGTGGCAGCACGGCTCGAGGCTAACATAGGCTGTGGCGCCGGCTGCCGCAGCCCCTGCCCGGCGCAATGCCTCGGTCTCGGCGTGCGGCCGTCCGCCCGACTGGGTCCAGCCGCGGCCGACGACCCTTCCTTGGTTGACGATGACACAGCCGACCGCCGGATTGGGCCAGACATTGCCGAGCCCGCGACGGGCCAGCGAGAGCGCCGCCCGCATCCACCGAAGGTCGGTCCGCGGATCGCTGCTGGCGCCTACGCTCTGATCGCCGGTCTCACTCGCCATCCGCGGCGATCCGCCCGACAAAGTCGCCGAAATCCTTGGCCTCGCGAAAGTTACGATAGACCGAGGCGAAGCGGATATACGCGACTTGGTCGAGGCTCGACAGCGCCTCCATGACAATGCCGCCGATCACGTCGCTCGGGATGTCGGTCTCGCCCGAGCTCTCCAGTTGGCGCACCAGGGAGTTGATGATGCGCTCGACGCGGTCGGGCTCGATCGGCCGCTTGCGCAAGGCGATGTAGATCGAGCGGGCGAGCTTGTCGCGGTCAAAGGGCTCGCGCTGCGCGTTCTTTTTGATGACGGTCAGGTCTCGCAACTGCACCCGCTCAAAGGTCGTAAAGCGGGCGGCGCAATTCGGGCAGAACCGCCGCCGACGAATAGCGCCGCGATCGTCCGTTGGCCGCGAATCCTTGACCTGGGTGTCGTCAGCACCACAAAACGGACAGCGCATATGTTCCTCCCGTCCCTGTTCGGGTCAGACGCCCGATTACCGATAGATCGGAAAGCGGTTGCACAACGCGCGGACTTTCTCGCGCACCCGGGCCTCGGCGGCGCCGGTGTCGGCATGTCGGCGCGCCAGCACCTCCAGCACCTCCAGCACCTCGACGATCAACCGACCGACGGTGCGGAATTCCTCGGCGCCAAAGCCGCGCGTCGTCGTCGCCGGCGAGCCGAGCCGGATGCCGGAGGTGACGGTCGGCTTTTCCGGGTCGAACGGGATCCCGTTTTTGTTGCAGGTGATGCCGGCGCGTTCGAGGCTCGCTTCGGCATCGCGGCCGGTGAGCCCGAGCGGGCGCAGGTCGACCAGCATCAGATGCGTGTCGGTGCCGCCCGACACGATCGCCAGCCCCGCCTGCGCCAAGGCGTCGGCGAGGATACGGGCGTTCTCGACGACCGCCGCGGCGTAACCGGCAAAGGAAGGCTGCAACGCCTCGCCGAGCGCGGCCGCCTTGGCCGCGATCACGTGCATCAGTGGGCCGCCCTGCAGGCCCGGGAAGACCGCGGCATTGAGCCGCCGCCCGATTTCCTCGTCCTCGGCGAGGAGCATCCCGCCGCGCGGCCCGCGCAAGGTCTTGTGCGTCGTCGTCGTGACGACATGGGCATAAGGCAGCGGGCTCGGATGCGCGCCGCCGGCGACAAGACCGGCGAAATGCGCCATGTCGACCATCAGATAGGCGCCGACATCGTCGGCGATCGCGCGAAAGCGGGCGAAGTCGATAACGCGCGGATAGGCGCTGCCGCCGGCGATGATCAGCTTTGGCCGGTGGCTGCGCGCCAGCCGTTCGACCTCGTCGAAGTCGATGCGCGCGTCCTCGCGGCGGACACCATAGGCGACGGAATTGAACCATTTTCCCGACAGGTTCGGTCGCGCACCGTGGGTCAGATGGCCGCCGGCTGCGAGCGACATGCCAAGAATCGTGTCGCCCGGTGTCAGCAGTGCCAGAAAGACGGCTTGGTTCGCCTGCGCCCCCGAATGCGGCTGCACATTGGCAAACGCGCAGCCGAAGAGACGCTTGGCGCGGTCGATCGCCAATTGCTCGGCGATATCGACGAACTCGCAGCCGCCATAATAGCGGCGGCCAGGGTAACCTTCGGCATATTTATTGGTCAGGACCGAGCCCTGCGCCTCCAGCACAGCGCGGGAAACGATGTTCTCGCTGGCGATCAGCTCGATCTGCGACTGCTGGCGCTCGAGTTCGTGGTCGATCGCCGCAGCCAGCTCCGGATCGCTCGCCCGCAGCGGATCGGATATGGCGAGGTCGACAACAGAGGCGGCGGAAGATTGGGGAGCCGAGACCATAGACAGACCCGTCTGTGAAAAGCACAACAAACGCAGGCGGCGATCGGCGTGATCGCCCCCGACGCCAGCGCTGACCGAACAAGGGTAGCAAGCTTACCATATTTCGATGCGGCCTGCCAATCGGCTACCATAAATCGCGCGGCTTCGGCGCAAGGTAGATGTCCTCCTTACGTGAATGGCCCGCCTTTGGTCGCGACGCCGATCAAAACTCGAGTTTCCATTGTCGGAGGACTGCCGGCGAAGTGGCTGGTGCTGCCGGTAACAGCGAGTGAGGGAGCCCAAGATAGGTTCCTCAAGTCGTTGGCACGACCCGCAAATCACAATTACTGTGCTCTCTCATAGGTTTCCGTTGACACAAGATATTCGTGCGGCAATTATCGGCATTGACGTGCACATTCAGGCTTCTTCGAGGCAAAAGATGGCGGAAACAGCAGCGCCGAAAATGGCGGAGGAAGAGTTGTTGCGGATGACAGCAGACGTAGTGGCTGCCTACGTCAGCAACAATACGTTGCCGACGGCGCAACTGGCCGAGGTCATCAACGCCGTTTACCACTCGCTAAAGGGGTTGGAGGAGCCGGCCGCAGAACCGGCGCCCGAGCCGGCAAAACCGGCAGTGCCAATCCGCAAGTCGATCACCCCCGACTATTTAATTTGTCTGGAAGACGGCAAGAAGTTGAAGATGCTCAAGCGGCATCTGCGCTCGACATACAATCTGACCCCGGACGAATACCGTGCGCGCTGGGGACTGGCGCCTGATTATCCGATGGTGGCCCCGAGCTATGCCGAGCAGCGCTCGGTCTTCGCCAAGAAGATCGGGCTCGGCCGCGGCTCCGGCCGGCAATCGGCCGCAGCCAAGAAATAGCTTCAGGCCGGGGTCCTTACCGCCTTTCCGCCCCGGGACGCCCGGGCGCGGCCTTCTCGGCTCTTTCTCCAGCGTTCGCAAGGGATCGATTCATTCCGCAGCCGGAGGTCGGCGCGGTATATTGATCGCCACCCTTCCCGGCAGCCGAGGTCACCGATGCACGGCAACGTCACGCTTGCGACACCCACCGCCACCGCGAGTTCGGCGGCGACACTGGAGGCGCCGTTCGACTGGGCCGATCCGCTTCTGCTCGAGGACGAGCTGAGCGAGGACGAGCGGATGGTGCGCGACAGCGCCCGGGCGTATTGCCAGGAAAAGCTGTTGCCGCGCGTGATCGAGGCCAATCGGCACGAACATTTCGATCGCGAGATCATGAACGAGATGGGGGCGCTCGGCTTTCTCGGCGCGACGCTCGACGGCTACGGCTGCGCCGGTGTCAACTACGTCTGTTATGGCTTGATCACGCGCGAAGTCGAGCGCGTCGACAGCGGCTATCGCTCGGCGATGAGCGTCCAATCGAGCCTGGTCATGTATCCAATCTATGATTTCGGGACCGAGGCGCAGCGTCAAAAATACCTGCCGAAATTGGCGTCGGGCGAGTGGGTCGGGTGCTTCGGCCTGACCGAGCCTGATCATGGATCCGACCCGGGTGGGATGACGACCCGGGCGGTGGCGGTATCGGGCGGGTATCGGCTGGCCGGCGCCAAGATGTGGATCTCGAATGCGCCGATCGCCGATGTGTTCGTCGTCTGGGGCAAAACCGAGGACGGCGTCATCCGCGGCTTCATCCTCGAAAGGGGAATGCAAGGTTTGAGCACCCCGAAGATCGAGGGGAAGTTCAGCTTGCGCGCCTCGGTTACCGGCGAGATCGTCATGGACGACGTCTTCGTGCCCGCGGAAAATCTACTGCCGGATGTCAGCGGCTTGCGCGGGCCGTTCTCCTGTCTGAACAACGCTCGTTACGGCATCGCTTGGGGCTCGATGGGCGCCGCCGAATTCTGCTGGCATGCGGCGCGCAATTACACCCTCGAGCGGCGCCAATTCGGTCGGCCGCTCGCCGCCAACCAGCTGATCCAGAAAAAGCTCGTCGACATGCAGACCGAGATCACGCTCGGTCTCAACGCCTGCCTGCGCCTCGGGCGCCTCAAGGACCAGGGGCGCGCCTCGCCCGAAATGGTGTCGCTGTTGAAGCGCAACAACGCCGGCAAGGCGCTCGATATTGCCCGCATGGCGCGCGACATGCACGGCGGCAACGGCATCTCTGACGAGTACCACGTGATCCGGCACGTCATGAACCTCGAAGCGGTCAATACTTACGAGGGCACGCACGACATCCACGCGCTGATCCTCGGCCGTGCGCAGACCGGCATTCCCGCCTTCGCCGGCTAGCCGAAGTAATCGCGCGGTGTCTTGCCGAGGGTTTGGCGAAACATGGCGGTGAAGGCGCTGGCGCTGTCGTAGCCGACGGCGCGCGCTGCCGCGGCAACATCCTGCCCGCGCGCCAGCCTGACCAAGGCTTCCGCGAGTCGGACCTGGTGCCGCCAGTCGACAAAGCGCATGCCAGTTTCGCGCTCGAACAACCGCGCCAGGGTGCGGCTGCTGGCGCCGGCGATGTGGGACCACTCATCGAGTGTCTTGCGCCCCGCGGGATCGTGCAGCAGCGCTTCGCATACCCGCCGCAGCCGCTTGTCGTGCGGCATCGGAATATGCAGCGGCTGCGCGTCGAGGATGCGAATTTCATCCAAGAATAGGGCGGCGACGTGGCCCATTCGGCCGCTTTCGTCGTAATCGAGCGCTGCTGCGACAAGCTCCAGCATCAACGCGCGCAGCAATGGCGACACCAGAATGACCTTGCAATCCTCGGCGACCGCCCGCCCGACGACGCGGTCGACATAGATCGCCCGCATCGCCACCGGGCCGGACATCCGGATCGCGTGCTCGGTCTCGGCCGGAATCCATAGCGCGCGGTTCGGTGGGACGATCCAGGTGCCGCGAACGGCCGTCACCGTCATCACCCCGGACATCGCCCAGGTCAATTGCGCGCGCGGGTGGCGATGCGGCTCGATCCGAAAGCCGTCGTCAAAATCCTTGCCCATCCCGGCAAGCGGCCGCGGCGTCTGCTGATAATCCGCCCGATCGGTGCTCTTCACTATGTCGGTTTCTCGACGATCTTTGGCCGGACGGATTAGATCGGACGCGTTATCTAAATGCTTCCGCGCACCCTGTCGATCGGAAGGCGCCATGACCTCACGCTCCCGTGTCATCGGTTTTATCAATATCGGTCACCTGATCGACCATATGGTGATGCTGATCTTCCCGACCGCCGTGCTCGGGATGCAGGCTGATTTCGCGCGTCCTTACAGCGCGCTGATAACGTTGGCGCTCGGCGGGTTCATCATGTTCGGCGCGGGATCGCTGCCCGCCGGATGGCTCGGTGACCGCTGGAACCGCCGCGACATGATGGCGGTGTTTTTTCTTGGCGTTGGTGTCGCGACGATCGCCACCGGCTTTGCCCAGACCCGCTGGCAGCTGGCTGCGGGGCTCGCTGCGATGGGGCTCTTCGCGGCGATCTACCATCCGGTCGGAACCGCAATGCTCGTCGGCAATGCCGACCGCGTCGGGCGCGCGATCGGCATCAACGGCGTCTGGGGAAATCTCGGCGTTGCGTTCGCGGCGATCGCGACCGGCGCCGTCACCCAGTGGTTCGGGTGGCGCTGGGCCTTCTTCCTGCCGGGTGCGGCAGCGCTTGCGGTGGGTGCGGCCTATCTCGCCCTGGTCCCGCCCGAAGCGAACCATAACAAGCGAACCGTCGCCCGCGACGCCGATTTCCCGCGGGCGGTGATCGTCCGCGCCTTTGTCGTGCTGGCTCTCGTCACTCTGTCGGGCGGGGTGGTCTTCACTGCCACGACGGTTGCACTGCCTCAGATGATCGACGAGCGCCTGCCGCAACTCGCCGGGTCGACCCTCGGTGTCGGCATTCTGGTCTGTGCGGTCTATGTCGTCGGCGCGATGGCGCAGCTGGTCATGGGCCGGCTGATCGACCGCCATCCGCTGAAAGTCGGCTTTTTGGCGGTAGCACTGTTCCAGGCGCCGCTGCTGTTCGCCGCCTCCCGGGTCAGCGGCTGGCCGATGATCGTCGTGCTGGCTGCCCTGCTGTTTGTGATTTTCGGGCAGATCACGTTCAACGACGGCATGGTGGCACGCTACTCCGATGCCGGATGGCGCGCGCGGGCCTACGCAGTGCGCTATCTGCTGTCGTTCGGCGTCGCCGCGGCGGCGATCCCGCTTGTCGCGGTGACGCATGCGCATGGCGGGTTCACGGCGCTCTTCGAGGTCCTCGCAATTTGCGGCGCGGTGGTAACACTCGGCGCCGTATTTTTCCCGTATCGCCGCGACGAACTCGCTGCGGCGGCGCCGATCGCAACGGTGCGAGCGGCGGAATAGAAGCAGCGCAGCGGACCGAACCGCAGGTCGCGGGGCGGCGGCGCGGCGTAGAATCGGCGGATGCGCTTCGGGAACGCTATGGGGACCCGAGCAGTTTCGCGTATAGAGAGAGTTCCGATCGATCGAGGCTGACCGCAATGCATTCCCGCTCCCGTCCGCGCCCTTTGGTCTTGTGCATTCTCGACGGCTGGGGCGAGCGCAGCGGAGCGGCGGACAATGCCATCGCGACCGCACACATGCCGATCTGGCACCGGCTGACGGCGCGCTGGCCGCACGCACATCTGCAGGCAAGCGAGCATTATGTCGGGCTCCCCGACGGCCAAATGGGAAATTCCGAGGTCGGACACACCAATCTCGGGGCGGGTCGCCTCGTCATGCAGGATTTGCCGCGCATCGATGCGGCGATTGCCTCGGGCGAGCTGGCGGGGATGGCGGAATTGCGCGAGTTTGTCGCCCGGCTGAAGCGGACCGGGGGCGCCGCACATCTGATGGGGCTGCTGTCGCCCGGCGGCGTGCATTCGCACCAGCACCAGATCGCTGCCCTCGCCCGGATCATTGCCGAAGCCGGGGTGCCGGTCGCGGTTCACGCTTTCCTCGACGGGCGCGACACGCCGCCCAAGGCTGCCTTGTCTTATCTCAAAGACTTTCAAGGCGATCTCATCGGGCTCGACAACCTCCGGATCGCGACGGTTATCGGCCGCTATTTCGCGATGGACCGCGACAAGCGTTGGGATCGGGTCGAAAAGGCATATCGAACCATCGTCGACGGCGCGGGCAACGCCGCCGCGGACGCAGCGAGCGCGGTGGACGCAGCCTATCGTCGCGCTGAAACCGACGAATTTGTCCAGCCGACGGCGATCGGTGGGTATCGCGGGATGCACGACGGCGACGGGCTGCTGATCGCCAATTTTCGTGCCGACCGGGTGCGCGAGATTGCCGCCGCCTTGCTCGACCCGGATTTTTCGGCTTTCTCGCGCGAACCGCGCGTCGCCTTTGTCGCGGCCCTCGGCCTCGTCGAATACTCTGCCGAGCTGAACCGCTTTCTCGAAACCCTGTTCCCGCCGGAGGATCTCACCGACACCCTAGGTGAGGTCTTGTCGAAAGCAGGCCTGACGCAGCTGCGCATCGCCGAGACCGAAAAGTATGCGCACGTCACGTTCTTTTTTAACGGCGGGCGCGAGACCGTCTTTCCCGGCGAAGAGCGCATCCTGGTGCCCTCGCCAAGAGTTCCCGACCTACGACCTGCAACCCGAAATGTCGGCGATCGAGGTCACCGACAAGGTCGTCGAGGCAATCGACGCCGGCCGCTTCGATATGATCGTGCTGAACTACGCCAATGCCGACATGGTCGGGCATACCGGCCGGCTGGACGCCGCGGTCAAGGCGGTCGAAACCATCGACAAATGTCTCGGGCGGGTGGCGGCAGCAGTCGAAAAGGCCGGCGGCACTCTCGTCGTCACCGCCGATCACGGCAATGCCGAGATGATGCGCGACCCGAAAACCGGCGAGCCGCACACCGCGCACACCTTGAACCCGGTGCCGTTTCTGGTCGTCAACCCGCCGGCTGCGGCAGCTGTCCTTGAAGACGGGTGCCTCGCCGATGTCGCGCCGACCTTGCTCGACCTCCTCGACCTCGACAAGCCGGCCGCGATGACCGGACATTCGTTGATACGGCTGCAGGAGAATTGGCTCAGCGCCAACTAGTCACAGTCTGCACCGACCTTGATTATCGACCGGGCCGGCGGATATCATTCACCGCTCGCCGAAATCGGGGCAATCACAGGGTGCGTGGATGAGACGGTTGGGGTTGATTGCGGCAACCGCCGCGGCAGTATTGGCTTTTTCATTACGGCAAGACATTGGTGTTGCTGCACCAAATTCTTCAGAAGCTTACAAAGAACTTAATCTGTTTGGTGAGGTGTTCGAAGATATACGGGCCGATTACGCCGGCAAGGTCGATGACGACGCATTGATGGAATTGGCGATAAACGGCATGTTGACCTCGCTCGACCCGCACTCGAATTACTTGAATACAAAAAATTTCGACGACATGAAGGTGCAGACCCGCGGCGAGTTCGGCGGGCTTGGCATCGAAGTGTCGATGGAGAACGGTCTTGTCAAGGTCGTCTCGCCGATCGACGACACGCCGGCGGCGCGGGCCGGGCTGAAACCCGGCGATATGATCACTCAGCTGGACGGCCAGGCCGTCCAAGGGATGACCTTGCCTCAGGCGGTCGAAAAGATGCGGGGGCCGATCAACAGCGACATCAAGCTGACGATCCAACGCAAGGGTCGTGACCCCTTCGACGTAAAGCTGACCCGCGCGACGATCCGCATTCAATCCGTTCGCTCGCATCTCGTCGGCGACGACATTGGCTATATCCGGATCACCTCGTTCAACGAGCAGACCGATGTCGGGCTCAACAACGCGATGAAGAACATCAAGCAGCAGGCCGGCGACAAACTGCGCGGGATCGTTCTCGATTTGCGCAACAACCCCGGCGGGCTGCTCGATCAGGCGGTCGCCGTCTCCGATGCGTTTCTCGACAAAGGGGAGATCGTCTCGACGCGCGGCCGGCTTGCCGACGACGCGCAGCGCTACGATGCCCGCCCGGGTGACGTCGCAGCCGGCCTGCCGATAGCGGTGCTGATCAACGGCGGATCCGCCTCGGCCAGCGAGATCGTCGCCGGCGCGTTGCAGGATCATCACCGCGCGATCCTGCTCGGCACGCGCTCGTTCGGCAAGGGCTCGGTGCAGACGATCATCCCGCTGCCGGGGCATGGCGCGATGCGACTGACGACAGCGCGCTACTACACGCCCTCGGGTCGTTCGATCCAGGCCAAGGGGATCGAGCCCGACATCATCGTCGAGGCGGCGAAGATCGAAGCGCCGCCCGATAAGAAGGGGGCGAAGGCTGCCGCCATCTCCGATACCAAGACCGATGATTCCGGGGACGAGGCCGACGCGATGAGTTCGGTGGACCCGACGATCATGGGGACCCCAGCCGATTATCAGCTGACGCGGGGCGTCGACATGCTGCGTGGCATGGCGCTGTACAACGGGCGCATGGTCAACTGAGGAAGGCAGCGACGGCGCCGGATGGGCGGGGGGCGCATTGATGCGGCAAAACCCGGAAACGACGCGCTACCGGCAGTGTGTCGGCATCATGCTGATGAACGGGTACGGCCATGTCCTTGTCGCCCGCCGCGCCGATATGCCGACGGCGCCGGCCTGGCAGATGCCGCAGGGCGGTATCGATTGGGAAGAAACCCCGCGCGAGGCGGCAATGCGCGAGCTTGAAGAGGAAATCGGCACCAGGAAGGCCGAGATCGTCGTCGAGAGCCGAGGCTGGATGACCTACGACTTTCCCTTAGCAGTCGCCGGCCGGGTATGGGGTGGGCGCTTTCGCGGGCAGCGCCAAAAATGGTTTCTGATGCGGTTTACCGGGTGTGACGCGGATATCGACCTGGGGTCCAGGCATGCGGAATTCGACGCCTTCCGCTGGGTCGATCCCGAGGAGCTGCCCCAACTGATCGTCGCGTTTAAGCGCCAGCTTTACAATGATGTGCTGACCGAATTTCGCGCCCACTGCCGGGCGGCCTGGCAAGGCGGCTGAAGCACTCATCGTTGCGGCAGCCGCGCCATCGCCGCGTCGATCGCCGCCGCATCCGGCATTGCGCTCTGCGCCCCGCGCGCAAGACAGGCGAGCCCGCCGGCGACACACGCCCGCCGCAACCCGGCTTCGAGAGACGCGCCAAGATCGAGGGCGGCCGCCAACACGCCGACGAAGGTGTCGCCGGCGCCGGTTGTGTCGACGGGCACGATCGGCAACGCCGGCACCGAGAATGTCGTGCCATCCGCCAGATAGGCGATGGCGCCGCCCGCCCCGCGGGTGACGACGAGCCCTTGGCGCAGCAGGCCGGCCACCCGCGCCGGACCAGACCCGAGAGCCGCCGCCTCTCCTTCGTTGGCGACGACCAGATCAATGTCGCGCAACAAATCCGAATCGATCGGCAGCGCCGGCGCCAGGTTCAGCACGCAGCGCCCGCCGCGCGCGCGCACCCGCCGGGTCATGCCGGCGGTTTCGCCGGGCGGCACCTCCATCTGGGCGACGAGCATGGTGTCGGGGCGCAGCAGCTCTTCCGGTATGTCGTCGCAGCGCACGCCAGTGTTGGCGCCGGATGCGACCGCGATCAGGTTCTCCCCGCCATCCGCTACCATGATCAAGGCACAGCCGGTCGGCTGGTCGGCCGTCCGCACCAGCCGGGTGTCGATCCCGGCCCGCCGCAGCGGGTCGAGCGCCACCGCGGCGAAGGCGTCGCGGCCCACCGCGCCAGCCATCACGACCTCGGCCCCGCCGCGCCGCGCCGCCACCGCCTGGTTGGCGCCTTTTCCGCCGGGAAGCAGCGCGTAATCTCCGCCCAGCACGGTCTCGCCCGGCTTCGGCAGTTGCGGGACCGGAACGATCACGTCGACATTGATCGAGCCGAAGACCAAAATCATGCGGTACTCTCTCTCCGGCACCGCAGGCGGCGGGCCAAACAGGGAGCATGCCGATGAAACTGAACGGCGCAACCATCCCCGACCAAATCGTCGAGCGGGTCACAGCGCGGCGCGGCGGCGAGCATTGCTTTGCCGACCTCGACCCGGCGCGCACCGCACTCGTCGTCATCGACCTGCAGCACGCCTTTATGACCGACGGGGTGGGGCATGCGGTATGCCCGGCGGCGCGCGACATCGTCCCCGCGGTCAACCGGCTGGCGGCAGCGGTGCGCCGGTCGGGCGGCGGGGTTTTCTGGATCCGGATGACGCACGACCAGCGCTGCCTCGACGAGTGGTCGGTGGCGCACGAGATGGCCTCGCCTGAAATGCGCGAAAAACGGGTCGCCGCCCTCTCCGAGGGGACACTCGGTCATCAGCTGTGGCCCGATCTCGACCTGCGCCCCGAAGACGAGATCGTCAACAAATACCGCTACAGCGCCTTTATGCCGGGGACCTCGGAACTGCCCGAGCGGTTGCGGGCGCGCGGCTTCGACACCGTGCTGATCACTGGAACCGTCACCAACGTCTGCTGCGAAAGCTCGGCGCGCGACGCCAACATGGCCAACTTTCGCACGATCATGGTCAGCGACGGCAACGCCGCGGGGACCCAGGAGGAGCACGACGCTTCGCTGACTGCCTTCTACAACGCCTTCGGCGACGTCATGGACACCGAGATGATCATCGAGCGTCTCCAGCGAAGGCGGCCGGCGCGCGCCGCCTGACGGAACACCCTGCGGTAGGAAAAGGCATCATGAGAGAGAACCGGGTAAAGCGCATCCTGCAGGAGGGCGGCTTGGCGCTCGGGACCCATGTCGGCGGCATCCCCGACCCGCAGATCGTCGAGATCATCGGGCTCGCCGGGTTCGATGCCGCCTTTATCGACATGGAGCACACGAGCTTCGATCTGCACGACGTGCAGGCGATGGTTATGGCGGCCGAGCGTGCCGGCATCACCCCGATCGTGCGCACCCCAGGCTTTGACCCGGCGTTTATCCTGCGCCTCCTCGACATGGGCGTGCAGGGCATCCAGGTGCCGCATGTCGGCAGCGCCGAAATGGCCCGTGCCGCGGTCACGGCGGTGCGCTATCCGCCGCAGGGCGAGCGTGGCATGGCCGCCGGCAGCCGCGCCGCCGAATACGGCCGCATCCCGCTGGTCGAGCACATGGCGCAATCCAACCGCGAGATCCTGCTCGCCTGCATGATCGAGGACATCGAAGCGGTCGAGCGCATCGACGAGATCGCCGCGGTCGAGGGTGTCGACCTGTTGGCGGTGGGCCCGTCGGATCTGTCGCGCTCGCTCGGGGTCAGCGGCCACCCCGATCATCCGCGGCTGGTGGCGGCAATCGACCGGGTGCGCGAGGCGGCGAAAAAGAGCGCCGGCGCGCGCTTGGCGTTGCCGTTGAACCACGCCGCCTTTCCGCGCACCGCCGCTCAGCTCAAAGCGCTCGGCGCCGGCTACACCAACTGCGCCCCGACCCCGGAAGCACGGCTGCTGAAATCGATGCGCGAGCAGGCCGAGGAGGCGCGCAAGCACCTCGCCTAACTCAGGCTGCCGGCGACCCGCGCTGCAGCCTCGGCAGGGTGCAGCTTTAAATATACTGCTGCTTCTGCAGCAAATCAGCAGCAGAAAATCCCGCATTGGTTGCCCCGGCGGCGCCGGCGCATGGGCGGCCAATAGGATCGCGGAACCACCCCTCCGCCCGTCGCGTCCCTGTTTCGCATGTTTTATCGCGCCGCGATCAGCCATGCTCGCCCTAACGACAATCTCGCAACGCGCTCACAGGCGCCGATGCCGACGAGGGTACAATGCGACTACGGCGATTATGTGATTGTTACTATATAGCAAGCGCCGCATTACCGGCGCGAAACGATGTCCCGATCAAACCGCTCCCGCGCTCCTTGAGCTTAGCGTTTAACCGAGGACTTCAAACGCTGATATAAAGTTGTGCGACAAAGCGGAAGTGCGGGCGACAGTCAAAACCCAACATCTCGATTTGTCCATTTCTGTATTACAATGGCGAACATGAACACCGGGCCATCACAGCCGGAGGACCTCGCTAGCCTCTACCACCGCGCCTTCGCCGAGCATGGCGCGCGCGCGCTGTGGAACAAGCGCGAGCTTGAGGCGCCGACCCCAGCGGATGCTCTGGTCGTCGCCCGCGCCCTGCGCGTCGAGGGCAACCGCGAAGCCCGGTACCTGGCGGAACAGATCGAGCGAGCCTGCCGTGCCGCTCTCTAGGATTCAAACCGACATCCTCCGCCTGCTGGCGGCGCACCGCGACCCGGAAAGCTATGTCGCCGGCGCGTCGCCCCTAAACCGGGAGGCGCCGCGCATCTCTGCCGACATCGACGTGTTTCACGACCGCGAGGAGCGGGTTGCAGCGGCGGCGTTGAGCGACGCGCAAACGCTCGCGGCGGCGGGCTACGGGGTTTCGTGGCTTCGGCAACTGCCGCTGATGTACACCGCCGAGGTCACGCTAGGCGACGCCGGCACCCGCCTTGAATGGGTGACTGACAGCGATTACCGTTACTTCCCGACGATGCCGGATGAGACTTACGGCTATGTCCTGCATCCCGTTGACCTTGCCATGAACAAGGTCATGGCCGCCGCCGGGCGGCGCGAGCTGCGCGACATCGTCGATCTCGTGACGGTTCACGAAACCATTCTCCCGCTCGGAGCCGTCATCTGGGCGGCGGTTGAAAAATCGCCCGGCTTCACGCCGGAGGGGCTGATTGCCGAAATCCGGCGCAACGCCAACTATCCCGCCGCCGACTGGCGCGCCTTGCAAAGCAGCGAACCGCTCGACCCAAAAGACATCACCGCGCGCCTCCGCGCGGCGCTCGACGACGCCGAAGCGTTTGTCGCGCGGATGCCCACGGACAAAATCGGGCTGCTGTTTTTGCAGGGCGGCGAAGTCGTGCAGCCCGACCCCGACCAACTCGCCGACTATCAAACTCATGCCGGACAGCGGCGGGGGCAATGGCCGGACAGCCCCGAAATCAGGGCCGCCATGTTCGAGCGTTACAACGAGAAACCAAGCCCTTAAGGGCGTTCAGCCGTACGTTCTGCCGGTAGGGGCGTCCCGCTGGTCGAGACCCGTCCAATTAACCTCCCCCGCTTGCAGATCTTCTCCCCGGCGCGGTTTCCACGATCCAGCACAAAACAGAACATACAACCTTTCAAGCTCCACCTGCCGTGGTTATCCCCCCAGCCCACGTAAATGTGAACGGGACTTTCACTTGACCAAAACGAGGCTCCGTAGATACTTTTCATATCCAACGTACCGTCGACGTGATATACTATAGTAAAGGTGCTTTGCCCATCTTCATTCAATGAGTGCACGGGCGTCTCAAGGGGTGGCCCCTGGCACGAAGCTGACTGTGGGACGCTAGAGGTTCCCTGCTGCTGTGCGGTGCCCGAACTCAATGCGAAGAGTAGGAGTCCTGACACAACTATTGTTATGAAAGCGGTGCTAGCCATACGACGCATGCCCGTGCTTCGCTTTTGCTGTCAGAATGGTGCAGGCTGCGGACTTTCCATAGACCCGGTTATGGTCCTGGGCTGCTGGGTGGCGAGGCGAGCGGCGCGGCGGACCATTACGGCCAGCGAGGCCGCCGGCGACGCGGGCGGGGGGTGTTGGCGGCGAGGCCGGCCGCGTGAAAGATCTTCTTGATGCCGCGGGCGAGATGAGCCTTCGCGGTAGACGGTGCGCGCGCGGCGCGCGCAGGTCGGGTGGACACCGCGGGCCGGCGTGGCCACTGTACCCGCACAACCTTTCGGGCGCACGGGGCCACGCTGCTCCGGTGCTAAAGTTGGCGGCGCTGGTTGCGGCGGCGCAGCGCCCAATACCACCACGCCAGCGCCAGCAGCACGATCAGGGCGCCGAGCACGACGGCCGGCGGGATCCGGCTCTGCTGCCGTGGTTGGCCGGGACCGCCGACGCGGATCATCACGCGCGCGACCTCGCTCTTGGTGCGGGCCTCCGCACTCCACAACCCGTCGCGATCGGCGGGGAAGACGTATTTGCCGTCCGCATCGGTGCGGCCGGTCTCGACCGGGGTGCGCGGATCGCCGGGTGCAAAGACCTTGACCTCGGCATTCGCCATCGGCTTGCCGTCCGTCGTCGCGAATTGCGCCGTCACCTCATGGGTGGCGAAGAGGTCGAACGCACGCGCCGGCAATTCGGCGAGCCCCCACACCAATACGATCAACAAAATTGCGGCGGCGCACCGCGCGAGAGCCGGGAATCGGCAAAGAAAAGCGCTCATCCCATCAGCATAGCGATCTTTCGCGCCCACGCCATGGGCACCCGCCAAGCCATCTTGCCGGTCGACCACCGCCGTGGCAAAAGCCGGGTGACGGAGGGGCGATGCCGAATTTTGCGATCGAGCGGCGCTGTGCGGGGATTGTCTGCGGCGTTGACGAGGCCGGACGCGGCCCGCTCGCGGGACCGGTGGTCGCCGCCGCGGTGGTCCTCGATCCCAAACGCTTCCCGCGGTCGTTGCGCGAGCGGCTCGACGATTCGAAAGTGCTGAGCGCCGAGGAGCGCGACATCTGCTGGGCGGCGCTCGGCCGCTGCGTCGAGCGCGGCGCCGCCCATGTCGGGATCGGTGCCGCGAGTGCGCGCGAGATCGACACGATCAACATCTTGCGCGCGGCGTTGCTGGCGATGGCGCGGGCGGTCGCCGCCCTCGCCGTGTCGCCCGATATCGCGCTGGTCGACGGCAATATCCCGCCGCCGCTCGCCTGCACGGTTCAGACGGTGGTCAAAGGCGACGGCCTCAGCTTTTCGATCGCCGCGGCCTCGGTCGTCGCCAAGGTCACCCGCGACCGCCTGATGCGAGCCCTGGCGCCGCGCTATCCGGGCTATGGCTGGGAGACCAACGTCGGCTATGCGACGCGCGAGCACGGCGAGGCGATTGGGCGGCTCGGACCGACACCCCATCATCGCCGCTCCTTCGCGCCGGTGCGGTTGGCGCTCGCCGGCGAATTGCCGCTGCTCGCAGCCCTCGCGTGAGCCGCCATTGCGTCGGCCCCGCCCGCCACCGCCGAGATCGCGTGGCGGGCGATTTTTTTCATCAGGGTCGGCAACGCGTGCTCGCCGAGCCGGTCGAGCGGGCTCCATAAGCCCTCGGCGACGGTTTCGATTTGCGCCGTGACGACCGCGAGCTCGAGCAGGAAATGGGTAAAGCCGTGACGCACGATGCCCGGGAGCGGCGCCCAGTGCGCCGGTGCCGGGGCGGCGCCGACCGCGTCGGCATGCTCCCACGGCACGGCTCGCCACGGTGTCGAGGGGATTTCGATCATCCCGCCGAGCAGCCCTTTTTCGGGGCGCCGCCGCAGCAATACCGCGCCATCCGGCCGCGTCAGCCAGAAGGCGATTCCATAGCGGATCGGCCGCTCGGCCTTTTCGGCACGCGCCGGAAGCTCCTCCGCGATGCCGCTGGCGGCAACAGTACAGGACAGGCGCCACGGACACAGCACGCAGCGCGGCCGGCGCGGGATGCAGATCGTAGCGCCGAGATCCATCATCGCCTGCGCGAAATCGCCGGCGCGCTGTTCCGGCACCAGCCCTGCGGCAAGCGCCTGCAGCCGCGGTTTTGCCGCCGGCATCGGTTCGGCAACAGCGTAGAGACGGGCGACGACGCGCTCGACATTGCCGTCGACCGCCGCGATTCGCCGGTCGAACGCGATCGCCGCGATCGCTGCCGCGGTGTAGTCGCCGATCCCCGGCAAGGCGCGCAACGTTGTGGGCTCGGACGGCAAAACGCCGCCGTGCCGTTCGGCGACGGTGCGCGCGCCGGCGTGCAGGTTGCGGGCCCGCGCGTAATAGCCGAGCCCCTGCCATTCGTGCAGGATCTCGTCGAGCGAGGCCGCTGCGAGCGCCGAAACGTCGGGCCAGCGCGCCACGAATTGGTCAAAATACGGGCGGACGGTCGCCACCGTCGTCTGCTGCAGCATGATCTCGCTGAGCCAGACGCGATAGGGATCGGCGTGCCCGCCGGGCGGCGCGCGCCACGGCAGATCGCGGCGGTGACGATCATACCAGGCGAGCAGCAGGTCCGGGTCGGGGGCGCCCGGCGGCAATGGAGATTTGGATCGGGTCGATGACATGAGCGCGGCGAAGCGGCGCGCCAGCCTAATCGGCCCAGACGCCGATGGCGAGCGCCGGGAGCGGGAGCGCCAACCGGGGTTTCGCGCGGTCGGGCTGGCGGCCTCGAAGGTTGCGGCGCCGGTCGTCGCCAGGCGCGGCGGCGGGGTCCTCGTTCGGCTCAAGGCCGAATGGGCTGCGATCGTCGGACCCGAATGGGCGCTCGTGTGCTGGCCGGCGGCGCTTGGCCGCGACGGCGTGCTGAAGCTGCGCACGGTCCCCGCCGCGGCACTCGAACTGCAGCACCGCGCGCCATTGGTGATCGAGCGGATCAACCTCTTTTTCGGCCGCTCGGCGGTGACCCGCCTCGTCCTCGTCCAAGGATTTTCGCTGCGCGATCCGGCGCCGGGCCGTCCGGCGCCGTGTTCGCTCGCCGCGGGCGAGGCCGAAGCGCTCGACCGGCGGCTCTCGGAAATCACCGATCCCGAGCTGCGGGCGGCGCTCGCACGGCTCGGCAAGGCCGTGATCGCGGTCGGCGGCTGATCCGGCGGGTTCGGCGTTGCGCCGGAGTGCTTATACCGATACCATCAACATGTTGTAGTGGGGGACCCATGACCTGGAAAATATGGTTCGCTGCCTTGTGCTTTATTGGCGCGATCGTTGTTTCACCGAGCCCGGCGCCGGCGGCAGACCCCGCAGCCAGCCCTGGCGACAAGCAGCTCCTGCTGACGATCGGCAAAGACGATCGCATCCTCGGCGACCCCAATGCTCCGGTCACGATCATCGAATATGCGTCGATGACCTGTCCGCACTGCGCGCATTTTACCGACGACGTGCTGCCCGAACTGAAGAAGAAGTGGATCGACACCGGCAAGGTCAAACTGGCGTTGCGCGACTTTCCGCTCGACGACGAGGCGGTGCATGCCTCGATGATCGCGCGCTGCGCGCCGCCCGACCGGTTCTACGCCTTTGTCGACGCCTTCTTTGCCGACCAGGACAAGTGGGTGTCGGCGCCCGATTACCAGGCGGCCTTGACGCGGCTCGCCGCACTCGGCGGGATGAGCAAGGCCGACGTCGACAAGTGCCTTGCCGACAAAGCGCTCGAAAACCAGATCCTGAACAGCCGCCTCGTCGCCGCAAAGCAGCTCGAGGTCAGTGCGACGCCGACCTTTTTCGTCAACGGCACAAAGTATGCCGGGGAACCGACCGTCGAGGCGTTTGACAAGCTGCTGTCGGGCCTGCCGCAAAAATCGTAACCACCGCGCAAAAGCGGCATGCAGATCGAGCGGCTTCGCCTCGTCGGGTTCAAATCCTTCGCTGACGCGGCGGAAGTGACGATCGGGCCGGGGCTGACCGGCGTCGTCGGGCCCAACGGCTGCGGCAAGTCGAACCTCGCCGAAGCGTTGCGCTGGGTCATGGGTGAGAATTCGGCGCGCCGTCTGCGCGGCGGTGCGATGGACGACGTGATCTTTGGCGGTAGCGCGGGCCGCGCCGCGCGCAACCTTGCCGAGGTCGTACTGGCGATCGACAACAGCGCCCGCGACGCACCCTTCGCCTTCAACGACCGCGAGGAAATCGAGATCGTCCGCCGCATCGAGCGCGGCGGCGGCTCGGCGTGGCGGGTCAACGGGCGCGAGGCGCGGGCGCGTGACGTGCAGCTGTTGTTCGCCGACGCCGCGATCGCCGGGCCTTCCGGGGCGATCGTCAGCCAGGGGCGCGTCAGCGCGCTGATCGAGGCCAAACCGGCCGAGCGCCGTTTTCTGCTGGAGGAGGCCGCCGGCACCGCCGGGGTGCAAGCACGGCGGCGCGAGACCGAACTGCGGCTAGCGGCCGCCGAGGAAAACCTGACGCGGCTCGACGATGTGATTGCGACCATGGCCTCGCAGCTCGAAGCATTGAAAAAGCAGGCGCGTCAGGCGCAGCGGTATCGGCGGCTCGGCGAGCAGATTCGCGAGCAGGAGGCGCTGCTGTTCCACGCCCGCTGGCTCGCCGCCGCGACCGCAGCCGAAACCCGCGCCGCCGAACTTTCCGGCGCGGAGCGGGCGGTGGCCGAGGCCGAGGATCGCGCCGTCGCCTGGCGCGCCGCCCGCAACGAGGCCGAGGCAGCGCTGCCGCCGCTGCGCCGCGCCGAGACCGAGGCTGAAGCCGAGTTGCGGCGGCTCACCCAGGCGCGCACCATCCTCGAGCAAGAACTGACGCGATCGGTCGCGGCGCGCCACGACGCCGAGCGGCGGCTTTTGGAGGTGGGACGCGACCGCGAGCATGAGGACGTGCAGCTTGCCGAGGCCGAAGCGGCGCTCGCACGGCTGGCCGAAGAGCGTCGCACGGTCGCCGACACTGAGGCGGGGAATGGCACCGCGAGCGCGGTGGCGGAGCACCGATTGCAGGAGGCGGCGCAACTGCTTGCCGGCGCCGAGGCCGCTTTGCAGCGCGCGACCGAGACCGTCGCCGCGTCGCAAGCCGAACGCGCTGCGCTCGACCGCCGCCGTCGCGACATCGCCGAGCGGCGGTCTCGCCTCGAGGCGCGTTTGGGCGACGCGGAGCGGCAACAAGCCGCCCTCGCTGCCATGATCGTCCCGCCCGATGCGAGAGCGGCCGCCGCCGCCGTGCTCGCCACGGCGGAAGCAGCGGTGGTGAGCGGGCACATCGCTGGCGAAACAGCGCAGAGTGAGGCTGCCGCGCAGCAACAGCGCGACGCCGCGGCAGCCGCGGCAGCACGCCGAGCGGCGGCCGGGCTCGTCAGGCTCGAAGCCGAGGCGGAAGCGCTGAAAGCGATGGTCGCGCCGGCGCCGGATTGCGATGCCGCAACGCCGATCCTGGCTGCGATGCGCGTCGCCAAAGGGTTCGAAGCCGCGATCGGCGCACTGTTCGAAGACGAGCTTTCGGCGCCGAACGACGATAGCGACGGCGCCGCCAGTTTCTGGATCAGTCTGCCGGCGATCGCCGACACACCCGGGCTGCCGCAAGGAGCCCATTCATTCGCCGGCGCCGTGACGGCACCGCCGGCGCTCGGGCGCAGCCTTGCGCTTGCCGGATGGGTCGAGAGCGCCGCCGACGGCCGCAGTCTACAACCGCATCTCGCCCCGGGTCAGCGGCTCGTCGACCGCGACGGACGCCTGTGGCGATGGGACGGGTTCACCCGCCGCGCTGCTCGCACCTCTGCCGCGGCGCAACAGCTGCGCCACAAGAACCGGCTCGACATCCTTGCCGGCGAGATTGCCGGCGCGATGGCCGAAGCTCGGTCGGCCGACGCCGCGGCCGCGGCCGCGACCGCCGCCTGCCAGCAGGCCGCCGAGGCCGACCGGCTCGCCCGCTCACAATTGCGCGCAGCCGAGGCGGCACTCGCACGCGCCCGTGCAGCCGAAACCGGGATCGACGGCCGTGCACTGGCGGCCGAGACCCGACTTGCGGCGGCGGCCGAAAACGTCGCCAAACTCGCCGCCGATCTCGCCGAAACGCAGCTTCAGGCCGAAGAAACCGAGCGCGGTCTCGCGGCCTTGCCGGAAGCCGGGCCGGCGAGCGCCGCGCTCGCGACCGCGCGCACTGCCGCGGCGCAGCTGCGGCGCGACGAGGCCGAAGCGCGCGCAGCGATCGAGCGGTTGACGCGAGACCACCAATCTCGCCGCGAGCGGTTGTCGTCGATCGATCTCGAAGAGCGCGCCTGGCGCAAGCGCGGCGACGGTGCCGCTGCGCAGCGCGGGACGCTCGCTGAACGGCAGCAGGCGCTGGCACAGGAAATCGCCGCGCTTGCCGCCCGCCCGGCGGTGATCGCCGCCGACAGTGAAACGCTCGGCACCAAGATCGCCGCGAACGCACAAGCTGCTCGTGAGGCTGCCATTCGATTGGCTTCCGGCGAAAGCCGAATGCGCGATGCGACGGAACGTTCGCGCCTCTCCGACCAGGCTCTGGCCGAGATCCGCGAGCGGCGGGCTCGGCTCGATGTCCAAGCCGCCGGGACAAAAGACGCCTTGGCGGCGCTCGCCCACGACATCAGCGAACGCATTGGTGTCGCGCCGGATGAGCTGGAGAAGCTGGCTGGTCTCGCCGCCGGCCAGGTGCCGCCCGACCCCGCGGCGAGCGCGGGACGGCTCGACCGGCTGACCCGCGAGCGGACCGGCATCGGACCGGTCAACCTGATGGCCGAAGGCGAGGCGGCGGAAGCCGGCGCCCAGGTCGAGGCACTCGAGCGTGAACGCGCCGATCTGACCGAGGCCATCGCCAAATTGCGCCGCGGCGCCCACACCCTCGACCGGCAGGGCCGCGAGCTGCTGGCCGCCGCGTTCGAGCAGGTCAACGGGCATTTCGCCGCGCTGTTCACGCGCCTGTTTGGCGGCGGCAAGGCCGAGCTGGCGCTGACCGACGACGGCGATCCGCTGACCGCCGGTCTCGAAATCATGGCGAATCCGACAGGCAAGCGTCTGCAGATTCTGTCGTTGCTGTCGGGTGGGGAGCAGGCGCTGACCGCGCTGGCATTGTTGTTCGCGGTGTTCCTGACCAAGCCGGCGCCGATTTGCGTGCTCGACGAGGTCGACGCGCCGCTCGACGACGCCAACGTCGACCGCTTGTGCGGGCTCGTTGCCGAAATCGCCGACACCACCGGCACGCGGTTTCTGCTGATCACCCATCATCGCATTACGATGGCCCGCGCCGATCGCCTCTTTGGGGTGACGATGGCCGAGCGCGGCGTCTCACAATTGGTGTCGGTCGATCTCGGGCGCGCGGTCCGGCTGCGACAGACCGCCTAGGCCGCGATGCCCCTCCTGCTTATCATTATGGAAAAGCTGCGTTTTTTGCCAAACCGGAGAACGGGCCGGTATTGACAGGTTAATGACGGCTTACTATGGTGCGCCACGTTCCGGCCGGATTGCGGCTGGCGCGGGTATCGGATGGTTGCACTTCCCTGAATGAGTGAAGATCCGCCATCGGATCCCCTGGCGCGGCTTGGTGAAAAGATCGACAAGGCGCGGGCGAGGCGTGCCCCGGTGCGGAAAACGGGCGGCAATCCAGGGCTGCAGCAGGGCCTCGCTCTCGGTCTTCGCATCGGCATCGAGCTGGTGACGGCGGTGCTGGTGGCCGGCGGGCTGGGCTGGGCGATCGATCGCTGGCTCGGGACGCGGCCATGGGTGATGCTGGTGATGCTTTTCCTCGGGATCGCTGCCGGGATGTTCAACGTCTACCGCGCCGTGACCGGGATGAGCATGTCGGTCGGCTATCCCCGGCGAACTTCCGAAGGCATCGGCGGCGGGAAGCCGGCGACCGACAAGTGGGACGACGACGAGGATTGCTGATTTGGCGATAGAGCTTCATCCGCTTGAGACATTCACGATCCGCCGCATTCTGCCGCTTCATGTCGGCGGGCTCGACGTGTCCTATACCAACTCCGCGCTGCTGATGACGATCGTGGTGGTTCTGATCACCGCGCTGACGGTGCTCAGCACAAGGCGGGCCGCGCTCGTCCCCGGACGTTGGCAGTCGATCGCGGAAATGAGCTACGAATTTGTCGCCGACATGGTCGAAAGCAATGTCGGTCGCGAGGGGATGCCGTATTTTCCGTTTATCTTCACCCTCTTTATGTTCATTTTGTTTGCAAATTTACTGGGTCTGATCCCGTACAGCTTCACCATTACCAGCCACATCATCGTCACCTTCGCGCTGGCGGCGGTCGTGTTCATCGGCGTCACGATCATCGGCTTTCTTCGCCACGGCGTGCATTTCCTGCGGCTGTTTGTGCCGGAGGGCGTGCCAAAGATCTTGCTGATACTGCTGGTGCCGATCGAGGTGTTGTCCTATTTCATCCGGCCCTTCACCCTGTCGATCAGGCTTTTTGCCAATATGCTGGCGGGTCACACGATGCTCGGCATCTTTGCCGGGTTCGCTGCGATCGTCGGGATCTTCGCGATCTTCCCGATCGCGGTCGACGTGTTGCTGCTCGCCCTCGAACTGCTGGTCGCTACTTTGCAGGCTTATGTCTTCGCGATCCTGAGCTGCCTTTACCTCAACGACGCGATCCATATGCACTGAAGCGTGCAGTGCCTGCCCGTTCCAACAGAACCCAAATCAAACAGGAAAAACCAAGATGGACCTTGCTTCGGCCAAAATGATTGGCGCCGGCCTTGCCTGCATCGCCCTCGTTGGGGCCGGCATCGGCATCGGCAATGTGTTTGCCTCGCTGATCAGCGCGCTCGCTCGCAACCCGGCGGCGCAGGGGCAGGTACAGCCCTTTGCCTTTCTCGGCTTTGCTCTGGCCGAGGCGACCGGGTTGTTCGGCCTCGCGGTCGCGTTTCTGATCCTGTTTGTATTCTGAGGCCGGTCGTCAGGGGCCGCGAGCGATGCCGCAGCTTGACTTGTCGACTTTCGCCCCGCAGCTCGTGTGGCTGGCGATCAGCTTCGTCGTCCTCTACCTGCTGATGGCGAAGCTCGGGTTGCCGTCGGTTGGCGCGGCCATCGAAGCGCGGCGGCGACACCGCGAGGGCGAACTCGACCGCGCTGCTCAGCTCCGGACGGAAGCGGAGGGGGTGATCGCCGCTTACGAAGCCGCGCGAGCCAGCGCGCGTGAGCAGGCCCAGGCGACGATCCGTGAAACCACCGAGCGGCTCGCTGCGGCGGCAGCGGAGCGCCAGCACGCGCTGGCGGTGGCGCTGGCGGATCGTACTCGCGCCGCCGAGCGCGAAATCGCCGCCGCCAAGGAACGCGCGCTCTCTGAAATCCGCAACGTCGCCAGTGATGTCGCCGCTTCGGTCGCGGCCAAGCTGACCGGCTCGGCGCCCGACGCGGGCAGCGTCGCAGCGGCGGTCGACCGCGTCCTGACGGAGCGCGCTGCCTGATGGGGCTGTTTCACGAAGCTGAATTCTGGTTCACGATCGCGGTCGTAATCTTTGTTGCCGTCATCTGGAGGCCGGCTAAGCGACTTCTGATCGGCGGGCTCGACGCACGCGCCGAGCGCATCCGCGAGGAGCTGGCAGCGGCGCGCGCGCTGCGCGAGGAGGGTGAGCGCACCCTCGAAACGTACCGAACCCGCCAGCGCGAGGCCGCGCTGGAGGCGGAGCAGATCGTCGCCCATGCCAAGGCCGAGGCCGAGCGCATCGCCGTGGAATCGGCGCGCCAGCTCGAAGCCAGCATGCAGCGCCGTCAGCAGCTCGCCGAAGAGCGGATTGCGCAGGAGGAAGCAAGGGCGATCGCCGAAATCCGCGCGGTCACGGTCGATGTCGCGATCTCGGCGGCACGCCGGGTCATCGCCGCCGGGCTCGATGAACAACGCGGCGCGGCCCTGATCGACGCCGCTATCGCCGAGCTGCCCCAACAGCTGCACTAACCCGAGAAACCTTCCGCCTGCGGACGACACGGGCCGCAAAAGCCGCCGCGAACGTGGGGTTAGCGGATTTTATTCCCAGCGCCGTCCCGTCGTGCGAGGCTGACCGCGAGCGAAAACTTGTGGCAAGCGGACAAGGGAGGCGGCTATGGCACTCAAGATCTATGGCGTCGCACGCTCGCGCGCGTTTCGCACTCTGTGGATGGCGGGCGAGCTCGGGCTCCCGTACGAGCATGTAAAGGTCAATTTCGCCGGTGACACCCGCCGGCCTGAATACCTGGCGATCAACCCGAACGGCCATGTGCCGGCAATCGACGACGACGGCTTCAGGCTGTGGGAATCGATGGCGATCAACCTCTATCTCGCCAAGAAGCACGGCAGCGGCGCCGGCGGGCTCTACCCGCAGCGGCTCGAGGACGAGGCGCGGGCCTGGCAATGGAGCTTTTGGGCGATGACCGAGGCCGAGCGGCCGGCGCTGACCATCCTGCTCAATCGGATCGGTCCCGAAAACGAGCGCGACCCAGCCGCGGCGGACGAGGCCGAGCGCGCCCTCGCCGCCCCGCTCAAGGTGTTGGACATGGCGGTGACGGCAACACCCTACCTGCTCGGAGAGCATTTCACGGTGGCCGACCTCAATGTCGCCAGCATCCTCGCCTGGGCGCGGCAGGGGCGGGTCGCTCTCGCCGCGTTTCCGAAGGCCGAGGCTTGGCTGAAGGCGTGCCACGACCGGCCGGCGGCGCAGGCCGCACGGCAATTGCAGCGGGAGGGGTGAGCCGTGGCCGCGACGCCGCAAACCGTCGTGTACGTGTCGAACGCCGGCAGCAAGGAGATTTTCGTTTTCGCGATGGACCGCGACAGCGGCGATCTGACGCCGATCGAGCGGGTTGCGGTGCCCGGCACTGGCAAGCCGTCGCCCACCAGCATCCCGATGGCGGTTACGCCAGACCGCCGGTTTCTCTATGCCGCGCTGCGCAGCGAACCTTTTCCGGCGTCAAGCTTTGCGATCGATCGGACAAGCGGGCGGCTGACCCATCTCGGCGGCGCCTCGCTCCCCGACAGCATGGCCTACATCGTGACCGACCGGACCGGACGGTTTCTGCTTAGCGCCTCCTATCCCGGGGCAAAGCTCGCGATCAACCCGATCGACGGATCGGGGCGGGTCGGCGAGCGCCCGACACAACTGCTGTCGACCCAGCCAAAGGCACATTGCGTCGTCGTCGATGCGTCGAACCGCTATGTCTACTGCACCAATCTCGGCGGCGACATCATCATGCAGATGCGGTTTGATGCCGGCTACGGCACGGTCTCGCCAAACCAGCCTGCCTCGATTGCGACCAGGCCGAACGCCGGCCCGCGCCACCTGGCGTTTCACCCGAACGGCCGCTTTCTCTATTTGCTCAACGAGACCGACGCCACGCTCGGCACCTATGCCGTCGATCCGGAGAACGGCAGCTTGGCCGAGTTGCACACGGTCCCGACCCTGCCTCCCGATTTCACCGGCAAGCCGTCGGCCGCCGACCTGCACGTCACTCCTGACGGGCGTTTCATTTATGCGAGCGAGCGGACGACCAGCACGATCAAAGGGTTTCGCATCGACCCCGAGCGCGGGACGTTTTCACGGTGCGGGCGATGGCCGACCGAGACCACGCCGCGCGGCTTTGCGATCGACCCGCGCAGCCGTTTTCTGCTCGCTGCCGGGCTCAGCTCGAACGCGATGACGGTCTGCGCGATCGACCCAGACAATGGCGGGCTGGCTGCGATCCGCCAATACCGGCTCGGCGAAATGCCGAACTGGATCGAAATCGTCGACCTGGACTGAACCAAGGGCTGAGGCGCACAACTTCGGGATTGCTTCGGCGCCCAGCGGCGCCTCGCAATGACGCGCCGCGCCGTCATTGCGAGCCCGCGGGCCCGGGCTTCGCGCGGTCGGAGGATAAATTCCGCGAAGCAATCCCGTAGCGATGAAGCCACCTGCCGCTTCAGATGTACACGCCGCGCATGCCGCCTTCGGGATAGCGGGTGCCGGCGGCGGCGCCGATCGGGATCGTAGCCGAAATCCGGTCGACATCGGCTGCGGATAGTTGCACGTCCAGCGCGCCGAGATTTTCTTCGAGGCGGGAGATGTGCTTGGTGCCCGGGATCGGGATCACGTCGGGCCCCTGCGCCAGCAACCAGGCCAGCACCAGCTGCGCCGGAGTGCAGTCTTTTTCTTTGGCAATCGCCTCGATATGTTCGACCAGCGCGCGGTTCTTGGCGAAGTTGTCGCCCATGAAGCGCGGGTGCCGGCCCCGGGTGTCGCCCTCGGCGAGATTGTCGAAATCGGGGATGTCTCCGGTCAAGAGGCCGCGGCCGAGCGGGGCGTATGCAAAAAAGGCGATGCCGAGGTCGCGGGTGAGCTCGCGCGTCTCGGTCGCTTCCGCGCGGTACAGCAGCGAATATTCGCTCTGCACAGCGGCGATCGGATGGGTCGCGTGGGCGCGGCGGATGCGCTCGGGCCGGGCTTCGCATAACCCCAGATGACGCACCTTGCCCTGTTCGACGAGGCGCGCCATCGCGCCCACCGTTTCTTCGACCGGCACCGCCGGATCGACGCGGTGCTGATAATAGACATCGATGACGTCGATGCCGAGCCGCTTCAGGCTCGCCTCGCAGGCCTGGATGATATAGGCGGGGCTGCCGTCGACGCCGTTGGCGCCGCCCGGCCGCCGGGTCTGGCCGAACTTGCTGGCGATTACGACGCCGTCGCGCCGGCCCTTCAACGCCCGGCCGAGCAATTCCTCGTTCTGGCCCCAGCCATACATGTCCGAGCTGTCCAAATGATCGACGCCGAGCTCGATCGCGCGGTGGATCAGCGCCACCCCGGCCGCGTCGTCGCTCTTGCCGTAGACCCCGGACAGCGACATGCAGCCGAGCCCGATCGCCGACACCTCCGGCCCGCCCTTGCCGATCCTGCGCCGCTGCGTCACCACCGTAGCATTCATCAGTTCTTCCTCGTGTGTTCATCAAAATGTTTACCTCGGATTCCCGCTTGCGCACAGCGCCGTCGGAGGAAACGACATCCGCAATCTGTGCATGTTTGGGTTCACAAGAAGCGTTTGAACTCGTCTTGCGCGGGCTTGTCCCGCGTATCCATGTCTTCCTCGCGCTCTTCCATCTCGGTTTCCAAGACGCGGATGCCCGGATCAAGTCCGGGCAAAGCGGAGTTTGGATTGTACCTCAGGTTACGACGAAGAAAGCCTGCGCTTACGCGGAAGTGATGTAAAATCTCCGAGATACCTCAGGCCTTATTTGCCGAAGATGTCGAGCGGCAGGAAGGCGCTGACGATCATGTTCGGCACGTCGACCAGCTCGCTGATCTTGAGATCGACGGCGACGCTGCAAATGGCATAAGCCTGCTGCCGTGTCCAGCCGCGCTCGACCAAGAGATCAATCATCGACAGCAGGGCGTTCTTCGCGCTCAGGGTCGTGTCTTCGCTCTCGTTGGTGCCGTCTTCGCGGATCGACATCCCGGTCGTCGCGAGAAAGCGTTTGGGTGCGGCAAGCTCGGGCGGAAAATAGTATTCGTTGCGGGAAAAGCGGGGGAAACGAATGCCGCGGCGCCGGGCCTCGCCCTTTTGCAGCGAAAAGCGAACCAGGATCGATCCCGACATTTCGATCGCGGTGCCGCAGGCCTCGCCGTCGCCCTGGGCGAAATGCGCGTCCCCGACCGAGAACAAGGCACCGTCGACAAACACCGGCAGCAGCAGCCGCGCGCCCTTGCTGAGCTGCTTGATGTCCATGTTGCCGCCGTTCTCGCGCGGCGGGATCGTGCGCAACGCCTGCGACGCGATCGGCTCCGATGCCGGCACCGCACCCTGTGCCTCCGGCGGCAAGGCAATGCCGCCGCGCGCGGCGAGGTTGGCCTCGCGGCGCTGCATGGTCTCGCGCAATTCTTTCGAGGGCGCGACGCCGATGACGCCGACAAACGAACCGTCGGGGATGCGCACGTCAGGCAGATCGGCCAACTCGGCAACGCCGTCCTTGATCGTCCATTTGGCGATGTAGGGATCGGGAAAAGCGTCGCGCAGAAAGCCGAAACCCGGCACCTGCACGGTGTAGGCGAAGGGCGCCGGCTTCATGTCGCAGATCTCGACCTCGAGCAGGTCGCCCGGCTGGGCTCCGGCGACATAGACCGGCCCGGTCAGCGGATGAACGAGGTTGAGATCGCAATGCAACAGATCCCGGGCGGTGGTCGCGGGGGTGATCTGGCCGTCGAAGGCGTCGCGGGTCTGGATCTCGACTTCTTCGCCGAGTGCCGCTTCGACCACCGGCGGGATCGCTTCGTGCCAGCGGTTGTGGCCCTTTTCCGGCTCCTCGGCGAGCCGCTTGGCGTAATCGACGGTGATGCTTTTCATGCCGTCCCCTTGCCCGATTTGCGCCCGAGGCTATGCACAAGCCATGCCCGTGGCAAGCAGAGCGGGACCGACGCCGGCGCCGCCGAAGCTTAGCCGGTGAAGATCGCTTTCGGGATCATCGCGTGGATGCCTTTGACGCCGTCGACGACTTGCGTGACTTCGAAATCGACGGCGATGCTGGCGAGCGCGTAGGCGTCCTCGCGGGTGAGGCCCTTCTCGTCGGTGAGGAAATCGACGGTCTCGCGGATCGCGATCTTCATCGCCTCGTCGAGGCTTTCGTGCAATCCGATCGCGATCCAATGGGTCGGGGTTTCGGCGCGCGGCCAGACAAGCGGCCGGCCCTTGATCAACTCGAAGCGAAAAGTGCCGGTCATCGAGGTTTCGATCGCGGTCAGATCGACCTCGCCGTCGCCTTGCGCGGCGTGGCCGTCGCCGACCATGAACAAAGCGCCCGGCACATGCACCGGAAGATAGAGGGTCGTGCCGGCGGTCAGTTCCTTCAGGTCGATATTGCCGCCATGCGCGCCTGGCGGCACCGAGGAGATTGGGCCGAGGCTGCGCGCCGGCCCGGTCGCCATGATGCCGAAGAACGGCGCCAGCGGTACCTCGATACCCGGGGCGAAAAGGGCGCGGCGGCGCTCGAGATCGAACGGGATCACGATGCTGCGATTGAGCGTGAACTCGTCCGGCAGGCCGCCTTTGGTCGCGCGCATCGAATTGACGCCATAGGGCGTGCGCGGCGTCGCCTCGATAATGTGCACGGCGAGCACGTCGCCGGGCTCCGCGCCGTCGACATGGACCGGCCCGGAGACAATATGCGGGCCAAGCCCACTGTGCTGGACCGTGGCGTAGATCGCGACGGCGTCGGCCAGCACCTGGTCGCGCGGGATGCCGTAGCGGGCGAAAAACGCTTCGGGAGCGCCCTGATCGGCGACGAGGCCCTCATGCGAGACCGTGTCGATCGTGACTGTCTCGCCGGGCCGGACACAGGCGACGGGGTCCAACGCGCCTGAAAAATACCCCCAATGCACGGTTTCGGCACCGCTGCCGATGCGGAGCGTGCCATCTTTACCGCGCGTAACCAGCCCAGCCGCGGCCGCGCGCTCGGCGGCCTGCGGCGCGTGCCGCAGGCCGGCCGAGGTCGGCCTCGTCACATGTGCGGACGGGGCGCCGGTGGCGGCAGCGAGCCCGCGATGCAGAAAGTCGCGCTTGCCGGCATCGACGAGGCCAAGCCGAAACAGCTCGTCGACAAAATCCCGATAGCGGGTGGCGCCGCGCGCCATCAGCCGAGCGTCTTTGCCGCGCGCGCCACTCGCCGGGCGCGATCGCGCTGCCGCGCCGCGGCCCGGTCGAGCACCGCGGCAAGGACGGCAGGGTCGGCGCGGTCTGGCGACCCCGAGCCAAAAGGTGGTGCCGGGTCGTATTCGATCGCCAGCTGGATCGCCTCTGCCGTGGCCCGGCCGGCGATCTCGGCGGCGACCGCGAGCGCCACGTCGATCCCGGCGGTGACACCACCTCCAGTGAAAACATTGCCGTCGACGACGACGCGCTCGGCGACGGGCTCGGCGCCGAAAGCGGGCAACAGATCTCGTGACATCCAATGGGTGCCGGCTCGTTTGCCGCGCAACAATCCCGCCGCACCCAGCACCAGGGAACCGGTGCAGATGCCGACGACATAGCGCGCCCGGGTTGCGGCGCGGCGCAGAAACGCCAGCACCTCCCGGTCTTCGAGCAACGGGTTGACGCCAGCACCGCCCGGCACAAGCACCAGATCGAGCGGCGGGCAATCGTCAAAGGTCGTGTCTGGCAGGATCGTCAACCCGTGCTCCGAGTGCACCGGGTCGAGGTTCTTCCACAGCAGCCGGGTCTCGGCGCCGGGCAGCCGCGCCAGCACCTCATAAGGGCCGGTAAGGTCGAGCTGGGTCAGATCGGGAAACACCAGGAGACCGCTGCACGTTACGCTCACACCCGTCACCCTGCCCGTTGCCCGAAGTCGCGCCAATGAAGCCGAACCCTTTTATCGGTAGACTTTGCCCAGGGCAAATAGGGAGACGGCCATGCCTCTGATGCTGATGAGCCCGGCCTTTGCGCCGGGCGCCCAAATCCCGACCGAATATACCTGCGACGGCGCCGACGTCTCGCCGCCCCTGAGCTGGTCCGGAGTGCCGCCGGGAACCCGGAGCTTGGTTCTGGTTGTCGAAGATCCGGACGCACCATCGGGCGTATTCCGGCACTGGGCGGTATTTGACATACCGCCGAACACGGGCGGGCTGGCCGCCGGCTACGGCCGCAATCGGGCGGCGACCGGGTTGCGCGAGTCACGCAACGATTTTGGGGACCGGGATTACGGCGGTCCGTGCCCGCCCCGAGGGCATGGGATCCACCATTATCACTTTCATCTGCTGGCGCTCAGTCGGCCGACGCTCGATCTGACCCCGTCGGCGACGGCAGTCGATGTTCTGCAGGCGGCCCAGCCCTATCTCATCCAGCAGACCGAGCTGACCGGCAGCTACCAGCGCTGACCTCCGCCGAGCAGACGCCGACAGGGAATTGGTCGTCCCTCACGGGCCGTCGGCGCTTTGGTGTAGGCTTCTGCCTCCAGGCTTACCGTCCAACGAGGATAGCCTGTCATCAACGAGCCGACCGGGAGGAGAGAGCTATGACAGACCTGCGGGTCATCACCACCGACGGCGTCGACGCCATCCTCGAAAAGGCCGCGGCGCAAAATTTTGCCGACAGTCTGCGCGGCGCGCTGTTGCGACCCGGCGACGGCGGTTACGACGATGCGCGCAAAGTCTGGAACGGGATGATCGACCGGCGGCCGGCGCTGATCGCGCGCTGCGCGGGCGTCACCGACGTGGTCAATTCGGTCAACTTCGCGCGCAGGCACCAGCTTTTGGTCGCGGTGCGTGGCGGCGGGCACAACGTCGCCGGGAACGCGACGTGCGATCGTGGCCTGATGATCGATCTGTCGCAGATGAAAAGCGTACGCGTCGATCCGATCCAGCGCACGGCGCGCGCTGAGGCCGGCGCAACCTGGGGGGAGTTAGACCGGGAAACCCAGACTTTCGGCCTCGCCACGCCGGGAGGACAAATATCCACCACGGGCGTCGCCGGACTTACCCTCGGCGGCGGTTGGGGTCATCTTGCGCGCCGATATGGTCTGGTCTCGGACAACCTTCTCTCTGCCGATATAGTTATGGCGGATGGTAATTTCCTCACAGTTGGCAAAAACCGGCACCCCGACTTGTTTTGGGGTCTGCGAGGCGGCGGCGGCAATTTCGGCGTCGTCACTTCTTTCGAATATCAGCTTCATCCGGTCGGGCCGGTGATCGGCGGCATCGTCGCCTATCCGATAGAGAAGGCGAAAGAAGCACTGGGTCTTTTCCGTGATCTGACCAGCCATGCCCCCGATGAATTGGCATCGGACATTGTCCTCATCACGATGCCGGACGGGACACCAGTGGTTGGGATGGTTGTCTGCTACACAGGTGCGAGTGAAGAAGGCGAGCGCCTGCTGCGGCCGCCCAAGACCTTCACCCCGATCGTGATGGACGCGATCGGCCCAACGGCCTACGCGTCGGCGCAAAAACTGGTGGACGACTTCTATCCGAAGGGTCTCCAAAACTATTGGAAGTCGAGCTTCCTGGGGGAAATTAGCGATGGCGTGATCGACACCATCGTTCACTATTGCGCGAACCGTCCGTCGCCAATGTGCCACGGTCTTATCGAACACCAGTTGGGTGGTGCGGTGAGCCGCGTCGGGTATGACGAATCCGCGTTCAATCATCGAAGTTTGGAATATAGCTTCATGAGCATCGGCCAATGCGGCGACGCGAGCGAGACCGAGGCTTGCGTGCGATGGGCGCGCGAATTCTGGGAGGCGATACAGCCCTATTCGGCCGGCGGCGTATATGTGAATTACCTGGGCCCGGAGGGGGATGAAGGAGCCGATCGGATCAAAGCGGCCTACGGCCCCGAGAAGTATGAGAGGCTCGTAGCGCTGAAGAACAAATACGATCCGACAAACCTCTTCCGCCTCAACCAGAATATAAAGCCGGCGATATGAGCGGGCGACCCCGGCGTGGCCGATGTAGCGCCAAAGTGCTGGCAAGTGGCGGCGAGCAGTTGAAGCGAATTAGACGGGCAGATCGGCGCGCCGCCCGCCGCAACCAAACCGGACAGGGAGGGCAAAACCATGACAGATTTGCGGGTTATCACCACCGAGGGCAATGAGGCGATCCTCGAAGAGGCCGCGGCGCAGGGGTTTGCGGACAGCCTGCGGGGTCCGCTGCTGCATCCCGGCGATGGCGGCTATGACGACGCGCGCAAAGTCTGGAACGGGATGATCGACCGGCGCCCGGCGCTGATCGCGCGCTGTGCGGGGGTCGCCGATGTCATGGCCGCGGTGCGCTTTGCGCGCGATCACCGGCTGCTGGTATCCGTGAAGGGCGGCGGTCACAACATCACCGGCAACGCGGTCTGCGAAGGCGGGCTGATGATCGACCTGTCGCCGATGAAAAGCGTGCGGGTCGATCCGGTCGGTCGTACGGCGCGCGCCGAGGCGGGCCTCACCTGGGGCGAATACAACCGCGAAACCCAGGCCTTTGGCCTCGCCAGCACCGGCGGGGTGGTCTCGACCACCGGCATTGCCGGGCTGACCCTGGGCGGCGGTCTTGGCTGGTTGATGGGAAAGCACGGGCTCAGCTACGACAACCTGCTGTCGGCGGACATCGTCACGGCCGACGCAAAATTTCTGACGGCGAGCGCCGAGCAGCACCCGGAGCTGTTCTGGGGCTTGCGCGGCGGCGGCGGCAATTTCGGCGTCGTCACGTCGTTCGAGTACCAGCTTCACCCGGTCGGTCCGGTGCTCGCCGGAATGGTTGTCCACCCGATGGCCGAGGCCAAACAGGTGCTGCGCTTCTACCGCGATTTTGCGCGCGGCTGCCCCGACGAGATGCTCGCCGCCGCAGCACTGATGACCTCGCCCGACGGCGTGCCGGTTGTCGTCATCATCGCCGCCTATACCGGGGATCTGACGACCGGCGAGCAGCTGGTCGCCCCGCTGCGGAAATTCGGGACGCCGCTGGCGGACACGATCGCCCCGACCTCCTATGTCGAGTTGAACACCTTGTTCGATGCGGCGGTGCCGTATGGCGGGGTGCAGCGGTATTGGAAATCGAGCTTTCTGAACGAGCTCGGCGACGAACTGCTCGACATCATGGTTGCGCGCGCGGCAAAGATGCAGTCGCCGATGTCGATGATCCTGTTTTCCACATGCATGGTGCTGCGACCCGGGTTGATCCGAACGAGACCGCTTTCGGGCTGCGCCACGACCAGTGGGATTACGACGTCATCTCGCAGTGGAACGATCCCGGCGAGACCGCCGGTCATATCCAATGGACACGGGAATACTGGACGGCGGTCGAGCCCTTCGCCACCGGCGAAGTGTACGTCAACCACCTGGACGCCGAGGAGGGCACGCGGATCAGGGCTGCCTACAGCGGCAACTATGAACGGCTCGTCGCGCTGAAGAACAAATACGATCCGACGAACCTGTTCCGGCTGAACCAGAACATCCGGCCGACTGTCTAGGTTGAGGGGTTTGCGCGGTTACCGGTGCCTAAAGATACGGTCCGAATAAGTCAAATTCCGCGCGTCCTATTCGGTGCCGGCGTCAAAGAAACGGAAAGAGGATGACATGTGCACAGCGTCGTACGTTCCCTCTTTTTGTCTCTTTTACTGTTGGCAGTTGCGGTCATAGACACAGGCGGATACGCCCGAAATCCCGGCGGCGGCGTTCCGCAACCCGCCGGTCAGGTCATCAACATCGACCCGAACGACGACAGCTGCACGCCGGTCGCTGCCGGCGTCGGCAATTGCGCACGGGCCTGCGAGATCAACCCGCTCGGCTGCGCCAAAGACCTTCTCAAACACGTCGAGAGTACGGGGTTCATCAAACGGCGGCAGCTCTATCCCCTTTCCATCGAGCAGAAGCCCAACATACAGACCCCGATGCACGGGCTGTTTGTCCCGGCGTGGAACAATCCGCAGCTCAACGAGGCGATAAATCGGGCGATCAGGAACCCGCTCGCACCGATACGGATGCCCAACTGGTCTATCTCGGAGAAACTGAACAACAGCCCGGGGACCCCAAGCAAACCCGGACCCCACCAACCTGAACTGGGTCACCGTCATGTACAAGATACCGGGCTATTGTCCGGCCAACGACCGGGTATTTCCGATCGGCGAGGGGCGCCAATTATGCAAGGGAGGAGAGTGGTTCTGGTTTTTATATCGGGACAACTTTTTGGCCTTCGACTTTGATTCCGCACTTGGCGCGAGCGCCCCCGCGTGGGGCAAGGGCGAGCAGTTCTGCGTCAAATGTCACGCCGGTGCGGCCGACACGGACTGGCTGTGGATTACCGAGGACCTCGTCAAGCGGCAGCAGGAGCTGAAAATGTCGGTGTCGAGAGACGGAAGCAGGGCTCTGCGACGACGTGACGAGCCTGAACCCACAGCGCCCCGCCGACGTCCTCTTCGATCCCGCCTCGCTCGGCAGCGCGGAACTCGCCAACCGGATGTTCAACTGCTATGGCTGGGATACCCTTGTGGCGCTCTTCTGGCCGGCCAAGAGCGACCAACGCGGGGTTCCCGATACGGCCAAATCGATCACCGACGACGTCCGCGCGTCTGGGAGACCTACAAGCAGGCTTACGAGATATTCCAGCCCGGCCGCCGCGGCTGGTCGCTCAAAGACCAGCAATGGAACGACCCGCAGCCGCTGCCCGATATATGTCGCGCCGCGCTCGACAATGCCGGCAAACCGGCCGCCGGGGTGCTGGCGTTCCAGGTGCTGAACGAGACGCATCAGGCATTTGGCAGCCAGTTCGATACGCTGATCGACCAGAACGGCAACCAGGCGCAATATAATGTCAGGGTAAATCGGGACGAGTTCGAGTTTATCAAACAAGGAGGTTTTGCCAACACCGGCAATTACGACTACGGCGGTCCGCTGGCAACCAATAAGAGGCTGGTCAGGCTGCCGGACGACACCAACGGGTTTACCGGCGAGGGCGCGACCGAAGTCAAATCGGCATGGAAGATACTGTGCACCGACCCTAAAACCTGCAATCCGGTCGATGACCCGTCGCGATATTTCACCCACTTCGCGCTGATCTACACGGCGGCCGACCAACGGGTGGCCAGCCCGTTCCAGAACGCGCCGCTGCCGCGTCCCACGGTGACGACCCCCGCGGCATGCAAGACGGCGCAGGTCGGTCTCGTCGGTTTTCATATCGCGGCAAAAAATGTTCTGGGCGCCGCAGTGGATCTGGGCCACCTTTGAACACATCGACAATGTTCCGGGAAACACCGCCCCCGGCGAAACCGTGCCGCCCAATTTCAGCTTTTCGATGGCTATCGTATCGACGCGCATCTCGGCGAAGGCAATGGCTAGCCCATCGCGTCGACGGCGGTCAGTCCTTTGGGAAACAGCCCGCGGTGCGGCGGAGGCTCAGTTCGTAGCGCCGGCGAAAAAGTCGCGCAGCGCGCGATAGGCGTCGTCGGGCGCTTCTTCCGGGATGAAGTGGCCGCTGTCGATTGCGCGGCCTCGGACATTTTCGGCATGGCCGCGCCACACCGCCAGCACGTCGTAGCCGCTGCCCTGCGAGCTGCGGCTTCCCCACAGCATCAGCAGCGGCATGGTCAGCCGCCGGCCGCGGTCGGCACGGTCGTGTTCAAGGTCGATCGAGGCGCCGGCACGATATTCGTCGCAGGTGGCGCGGATCGTCTCCGGGTTCTTAAAGCAGCGCAGGTATTCGGCAAACGCTTCCGCCTCCAGCTTTGCCGGCTCGCGCAGCAATGCGCTGAGCTGGTGGCGCAGAAAAAACTCGGCCTCGGAGCCGATCAGCCGCTCCGGAAACCCGCGCGGCTGGATCAGAAAAAACCAGTGCCAGCTCGAAGTTGCGGCCTTCTGGTCGACGGTCTCGAAGCGATAGAGCGTCGGCACGATGTCGAGCAGAGCCAGGCGCTCGATCTGCTCGGCATGGTCGCGCGCCAGCCGGTGGGCGACGCGGGCGCCGCGATCATGGCCGGCGATGGCGAACCGCTCAAAGCCGAGTGCGGCCATCGTCTCGATCTGGTCGAGCGCCAGCGCCCGCTTGCTGTAATTCTCGTTGTCTGGGCCGGCTGGAGGCTTCGAGCTGTCGCCATAGCCGCGCAGATCGGGAATGACGACGGTGAACTCGGCGGCGAGCCGCGGCGCCAGCTTGCGCCACATCAAATGCGTCTGCGGGTAGCCGTGCAGCAGCAATAGGGGCGGCCCGCCGCCGCCGGTGACGAGGTTGATTTCGGCGCCCGAGGTCGCGATCCGGCGCTCCTCAAAGCCGGGAAAGAAATCGGCCATTGCTGTCCTCCGAGACTGCCGGCGCGGTGACTCCGGCCCTCTCCCCGCGAGCGGACCGAGGGGGCAGGCCGCGGGCGGGGTTAAAGCCCGCGCGTTGCCTCGCCCTTGAGCTCGACCGTGTTGCCGTCGGGGTCGGAGATGTAGATCGACGGGCCATAGCCTTCCGCGCCATAGCGCTCGCGCACTTCGCCCGGGTCGATGCCGTGGCGCTGCAGATGCGCCTTGAGCGCCGCCGTGTCGAAGCCCACGACCCGGATCGCGAAATGATCCATGTTGCGCGCGGCCATGTCCGGCGCCGCCTGCGGCGACAGCGCGGCCGGCACCAGATCGATCAGCGAGGCGCCGGCGCGCAATTGCACGAGCTTGGGTTGTTCGAGCCGGCGCTCGACATGCAGGCCCAACACCGTTTCATAGAAGCCGATCGCGCGGTCGAGGTCGCCGACCCGCAACACGACATGGTCGAGCCCGCCGATCCGGATCGCCTCCCCGGCGCTCGCCGCTGCTCTGGTATCGATCGTCGCCGAATCGGGCATTGGCCTACTCCTTTGCTGATTCCGCCTCGGTACGCGAATGATGCCGCAATCCTGCGCACCGAGGCAAGCCGCCCGCGCCCCCGCCCGCACCCCATATCGCGGGGTTGCGCCAAGCTCATGTCGCATCTGCAAAAATGCGGGGCGCCGAGGGCCGCATAACCGGGAAATCGGGCGATCGAGGGAGTACAGTTGGTCGGACCGGACCTTTGTCCACGTTGAGCGGGGAATACAACATGCAATACCGCAGGATCTCGGCCGATTGTCATCTCGACATGCCGTGGATGCCGCCCGATTTGTTCGTCTCCGAGGCGCCGCGCGAATTAAAGGACCGCATGCCCTATGTCGCGGACGGGCCGCAGGGTCCGCAATGGGTGGCCAAAAACGGCGCCACTTTCGGGCTCAAGAACGGCGTCGGGCCGGGCGGCGCGCCCTTTGTTCCGGGCCAGAACCACCGCGTCGACATCATGGCCAAGACCGGGATGTACGAGGACGGCAAAAAGGACATCCGGCGCTGCAGCGACCCGCATCTGCGGATCAAAGACATGGACCGCGACGGCGTCGACGCCGAGGTCATCTACGGCATCCTCGGGGCCGCCTCGCGGCTCAACGACGCCGAAGCCTCGAACGAGATGCTGCGGATCTACAATGATTGGCTGAAGGATTTCTGCAGCCACTATCCCGACCGCGAGATCGGTCTCGCCTGCCTGCCCTATGGCGACATCGACAAGGCGGTCGCCGAGATCCGCCGGGTCGCCAAGATGGGGATCAAGGGGCTCGAGCTGTCGTGCTCGTGGGACATGGAGCCGATGTGGCACCCGGTCTGGGAGCCGCTGTGGAACGCCGTCGAAGAGGTGCAATTGCCGTTGCATTTCCACACCTTCCCGACGACTTCGCCACGGGCTCGCGAAGGCGTTTCCGGCCACGTCCGACGGGCGGCGATGTTCACCGGCGTGTCCTCGTTCCAGATGGGCCTGATCCACATCATCGCCGCGCTGATCGGCGCCGGAGTCCTCGAACGTCATCCGCGGCTCAGGGTATCGTTCGGTGAAAGCGGCATTGGCTGGCTGCCCTATGCGCTCGATCGCATGGATTTCGAGTACGAGGACCGCTTTCGCGATCTGATCAAGATGAAGCCGAGCGAATATTGGCGCCGCCAATGCAAGGCGACGTTCCAGTTCGATCCGATCGGCACCAAGCTCTATGAGGATATCGGCGTCGAGACCCTGATGTGGGGCTCCGACTACCCGCACACCGACGGCGTGTGGCCCGAATCCTCGAAATACATCAAAGAGCAGTTCGCCGGCCTGCCGGCCGACATCGTGCACAAGATCACCTGCGAGAACGCCGCCAAGTTCTACGGCCTGACCAACTAGCCCGTCAGTTCTGCGGCTCGACAACGGGCGCCGGAAACGGCGCCCGTTGCGATTCGGGCGCCTTGGGGTACAAATCTGAAAACCCGTAGCGGCGCCAATCGTCGCGCAGAACGAGAGCGAAATTGGAGATCGTCAAATGCTACCGGCCGTCTCTGCTCGCGAGCCGGGCTGACACTTACCCACGCGCCCACGCTTGCGCTGACCGCCAAAGGCATTACTTTTTTGGTGACGTAGACGCGTGGATAATATGCAGACCGCATGTGGGAAACGTCATGGCGAAGACCGAGACCGCTTTTAATGAGATCGACGACGACGCCGAGAGGCGCGCCATCGCCGAGGCGCGGGCTGAGATCGCGGCGGGCAAAGGCATCCCGCACGAGAAAGTGCGGGAATGGCTTATCAAACTTCGCGACGGGAAGATTGAACCGCCCCCGTGCGCGTAGCCTGGTCGCCGTCTGCGCTGCGAGAAATCATTGACATTTACAACTACATTGCGAATTACAATCGGCGAGCAGCGAGCGACTTGGTGGACGCGCTGATCAAGACGGCGACGGCCTCGCAAATTTTCCGCACAGGGGAGGACCCGTCGGCGACAATTTGCGCGAGTTGACCACAATTCATCCCTATATCATCCGTTACGAAATTGTCGCCGACGAGGTGACCATCCTGCGCGTGCGGCACAGCGCGCGCCGACCGACGCAGCCCTGAAACGCCGCAATGATTTCACCAGACAGCCTGGACCTTGCTGTCGGCTGTCTCGCGGCTTTCGTAACATTGCCAGCGAATTTTCTCACAGGCCTGCGTTATGGGAGCCGTTACGTAGCGTTGAATTCCCGTCAGCGCTCATCAATATGCGGTGAATGTCTGCAACTAAGCCATTGCAGACACAACGGACCATCCCGGAGAAATCGCCGTGCCGACCCGTGCGAGGGGAAAGAAGCTTGATCCTTGGGAAGTTGCGCTCGTCAAAGCCATGCTGGCGCGGCGTATGAACGATCAAGACATCCTTTGTTATTTCACCCGCCCCACGCGTTCTATCAATCATCGCTGCATTGGTGAGGTGCGCAACAGGAAAAGGCATGCTGATGTCGAGCCGGCGACGCAGGAGGCCCTTGAAGCTTTTTTCTCGTCGTAGCCCGCGGTGGACCCGCAGACTGGTCTTCATATCCGTGGAGACGAACTGATAATCAAAGCTCGCGAAGCAATGATCGCCGCTGTCAGCACGTTCAACGGCGGAGGGTTGCACTTTCGGACTGAGCTCTTTATAGTTACATTCATCATAGCATGGACTTATTTGCACCTTGCGTATTTCGGACGACAGGGAATCGATTGTCGGTAAAGGCTTATCCCTCTGCATCCGGGAGCCCTATTTGTGGTGGCGTGAGGGCCTCGACAGTGTTAGAACATAAAGCGAACAATGTCCGGTTCGCGAGGCCATCATGCCCGATTTTCCGCGCTCCCTGATCGAGTTCCAGAGCTGCTTTCCGGATGAGGCGGCCTGCGTCGCCTACCTCTTCACGGCACGCTGGCGGCACGGCTTTGTCTGCCCCGCTTGCGGCGGAAGCAAAGCTTGGCAGCTACAAACCAAGGCCTGGACCTGGGAATGCGCCGGCTGTGGCAAACAGACTTCGGTGACCGCCGGCACGATCATGCACCATTCCAAGCTGCCGCTGACCACCTGGTTCTGGGCGGCCTATCTGATGGCGACCCATTCCAACGGCATCTCGGCACTGCAACTGCAACGCCAGCTCGCTCTGGGCTCGTACAAATCGGCCTGGCTGATGGCCGCCAAGCTGCGCCGCAGCATGGTGGCGCCGGGCCGCAGCGCGCTCGCCGGCTGGGTCGAAGTCGACGAGACCGAGATCGTCTGCCGCAGCAAGAATGATCCGCTCACCGGTGGCGGCGGTCGTAGTCATCAGGGCAAGATCCTGGTCGTCGGGGCGGTCGAGATCGAGGATGGCAGAGCCCCCGGCCGTATCCGCCTCAGCCAGGTGCCCGATTACTCGGCTCACAGTCTGCACTCTTTTCTCAAAGCCAATCTCGCGCCCGGCGCCACCGCTAAGACCGACGGATGGTCGGGATATCCCGGCGCCCCCGGTGTCAATCACGATCCCCACGTCGTCGGCAAAATGGCCGCCCATATCATCCTGCCCTGGGCGCACCGCGTCTTCTCCAATCTCAAGATCTGGGCCTTGGGCGTCTATCACGGCCTGCGCCGCAAGCACCTCCAGATCTATCTCGACGAGTTCGTCTTCCGCTTCAATCGCCGCCATACCCGGCATGCCGCATTCCGTTCCTTGCTCGGCATCGCCGCAGCCCACCCGCCCCTGCCTTACAACATGTTGATCTCACCGGAAGCAAGGGCATAAGCCTTTGTCGGTATTGGGAGAATGCACCAAACGGTGTCCGTCAAACCATTAAGACCAAACACGGCGCGGAAAAATATTGGGAGCTCGGCTTCTGCCTCAAAAGAAACGAGTGTCCGCTATCGAAGCCTGAAAAGGAGAACCTTGACTTTATTTTGGAATTGCGACACGAGATCGAACATCGTTCGACTGAACGCATCGATGAGATAGTAAGTGAGAAGCTACAGGCTTGTTGTATAAACTTTAATAATCAGATAAGGACGTTGTTTGGACAGCAGTTTGGTCTGGAAAAACATCTGCCTATCGCGCTACAGTTCGTGACCTTCGGAGCGGACCAGAGGATGGCCCTAAAGCGAGCCTCGGATTTGCCGACGCACATCAGCGCAATGTTGCGCGGCTTCGACGGACGGCTGACTGACGAGGAGAGGTCAGATCCCCGTTTTGCCCACACTGTAGCCTTCGTGCACAGAATCTCCAACAAGTCGGGAACGGCAGACCAAGTGATAAATTTTGAAAAGCGTAAAAGGCTTATCCCTCTGCATCCGGGAGCCCTATTTGTGGTGGCGTGAGGGCCTCGACAGTGTTAGAACATAAAGCGAACAATGTCCGGTTCGCGAGGCCATCATGCCCGATTTTCCGCGCTCCCTGATCGAGTTCCAGAGCTGCTTTCCGGATGAGGCGGCCTGCGTCGCCTACCTCTTCACGGCACGCTGGCGGCACGGCTTTGTCTGCCCCGCTTGCGGCGGAAGCAAAGCTTGGCAGCTACAAACCAAGGCCTGGACCTGGGAATGCGCCGGCTGTGGCAAACAGACTTCGGTGACCGCCGGCACGATCATGCACCATTCCAAGCTGCCGCTGACCACTTGGTTCTGGGCGGCCTATCTGATGGCGACCCATTCCAACGGCATCTCGGCACTGCAACTGCAACGCCAGCTCGCTCTGGGCTCGTACAAATCGGCCTGGCTGATGGCCGCCAAGCTGCGCCGCAGCATGGTGGCGCCGGGCCGCAGCGCGCTCGCCGGCTGGGTCGAAGTCGACGAGACCGAGATCGTCTGCCGCAGCAAGAATGATCCGCTCACCGGTGGCGGCGGTCGTAGTCATCAGGGCAAGATCCTGGTCGTCGGGGCGGTCGAGATCGAGGATGGCAGAGCCCCCGGCCGTATCCGCCTCAGCCAGGTGCCCGATTACTCGGCTCACAGTCTGCACTCTTTTCTCAAAGCCAATCTCGCGCCCGGCGCCACCGCTAAGACCGACGGATGGTCGGGATATCCCGGCGCCCCCGGTGTCAATCACGATCCCCACGTCGTCGGCAAAATGGCCGCCCATATCATCCTGCCCTGGGCGCACCGCGTCTTCTCCAATCTCAAGATCTGGGCCTTGGGCGTCTATCACGGCCTGCGCCGCAAGCACCTCCAGATCTATCTCGACGAGTTCGTCTTCCGCTTCAATCGCCGCCATACCCGGCATGCCGCATTCCGTTCCTTGCTCGGCATCGCCGCAGCCCACCCGCCCCTGCCTTACAACATGTTGATCTCACCGGAAGCAAAGGCATAAGCCTTAAGCGTAATTTAGAAGAGACTTTACCCAGCGAACGGATTCTTATTCAACAGGTTACCAAGAAGCAATACCGGCCTTCGTCCGTAGTAAAAATGATGCAGCGCCGAGGATTTTAAAAAATTTAACACTCATTATCACGCAAAGCTATGGAATTTACTAAAGGCCCGAGACAAGCATGGTAAATATGGTGATTGGACCGATGGAAAACAGTGGTTTTGGTACAACTCATGGATCGTTGAGGTTGAGAAGCACTGTAAAGAAAATGCTGGTAAATATCGTTGACCACAGCTTTGGGGGCCTCAGGGAGTGAGCGTCAGAATTGGACGCGCTGGGTCAGGGCGCCGTCGATGATCAGATTGGTGCCGGTGATGAAGCTGGCGCGGGGGCTGGCGAGAAAGACGACGGCGTTCGCCACCTCTTCGGGCGTGCCCATGCGGCCCATCGGGTTGCGTCCGACCATTGTCCGGAACAGCTCGGGATTGTTCTCCTCCAGCACGTTCCACACCCCGCCTTTGAAATAGACGTTGCCGGGCGAGACCATGTTGGCGCGCACCCCCTTCGGCGCGAGGTTGCGGGCGAGGGCCTTGACATAGGGCACCAGCGCCGCCTTGACCGAGGCGTAGGGACGCGGCGCGCCGGCGATCTCGACGGCCCCGGTGGTGCCGAGCACGACGATCGACCCGGCCGATGATTTTTCGAGCAGCGGGATCGCCGCCTCGACCCCGGCGACCGTCCCCAAGACGTCGATGTCGAGGCTGCGGCGCCAGGATTCCTCGTCCATCGTCTGCGCCAAGGCGCTGACATTGGCGACGAAGATATCGAGGCTGCCGAGCTTGCCCGCCGCCTCGGCGACCCAACCGCGCAGCGCCTTGGTATCCGATACGTCGACGACCCCGCTATATGCCCTGACCCCTTTGCCGGCGAGCGCCGTCACCGCTTCCTCAACACCGGCTTCGCCGCGGGCGCACAGCGCCACGTCGCAGCCTTCCTCGGCCAGAAGCTCGCAGATCGCCCGGCCGATGCCGCGCGATCCGCCGGTCACGATCGCCTTTTTCCCCGCCAGACCGAGATCCAAATCCCCCTCCTTTGTCCCGGCGCCCCGGCCAGCATCTTAATGCGCGGTGCGGGCGCGCGGATGGGCGTCGTCGTAGATCGCCAGCAGACGTTCGGTCTCGACCGCGGTGTAGCGCTGCGTCGTCGACAGGCTGGCATGGCCGAGCAACTCTTGAATTGCGCGCAGATCGCCCCCGGCGCCGAGCAAATGGGTGGCGAAGCTGTGCCGCAGCGCGTGCGGGGTCGCGGTCTCCGGCAGGCCGAGGTAGCGACGCAACGCCTCCATCTGGCGCTGCACCAGGCGCGGGTGTAGCGGCCCGCCGCGCGCCCCGACAAAGAGGGGGCCGTCCGCAGCGAGCGTGTAGGGGCAGGCGGCGAGATAATCGGCGACCGCCTCGCGCACTGCCGGCAATACCGGCAGTTGGCGCTGCTTGCGGCCCTTGCCGGTGATCGTCAGCATCTCGCCGGTCGGCGCCTCGGCGCGGCTCAGCCCGAGCGCCTCCGCCAGTCGCAGGCCGCAGCCGTAGATCAGCACCAACAGGGCGGTGTCGCGCTTGCCGTGCCAGCCCTCCCGAGCCATCTCCGCGGCGGCGTCGACGGTAGCAACGGCGTCGGCGACGGTCAGCGGCTTGGGCACGGCAGCCGGCAGCTTCGGCGAGCGCAGTGCCGACAGCGCGGCCGTCGCGGCAAGACTGCGACGCTGCAAAAATCGCAGAAAGTTGCGCAAGACCGACATGTTCCGGGCCAGCGAGGCGCGCTCGATGCCGTCGCCGGCGCGACGCGCCAGATACGCGCGGAAATCAGCGGTTCGCAGCCCTTCGACCGCGGTGAGGCTTGGCTCGGCACCCAAATGCTCGGTCAGGAAATCGAGAAAAGAGACGAGGTCGCGGCCATAGGCGGCGATCGTGTGGGCCGAGGCGCGACGCTCGCCCGACAGCCATCCGGCCCACAAGGCGATTGCCGCGCGCAAATCGTCGCTGGCGGAGAAGCGCGCCAGCGGCACCGGTTCGGGCAGCGCCGGGAAGCTCGGCCTGGTTTCCGGTGGGCCGCCTTCCCGACCCTTGCCCGCCGCAGCCTCGGGCGGAGGCGTCGACCTCACCGGCCGCGTTCGAGCCACTGCGCAATCGTGATCTCAACCGCGCGCGCCAGAAAGCTCAGCAGCTCGGTGCCGAGACCGGGGTGGAAAGTCCCCGCCTTGCGGGTGCCGATGCACATCAAACCGGCAGGCCCCGAACGGCCGAAGGACAGCCGCAGCAGCGCTTGCGAGCGGACGAGACCGGCGGCACCGCCGAACAAGGTCGGGTCGCCCTTGATTTCGGTGCACAGCAGCGCGTCGCGGTCGGGTCCGAGCAGATCGGTCGACGATACCCGAGCGCAGCAGATGGATGCCAGGGAGCGGCAGCCGCGTTGTCTGCGTCGCCGTGCTTTCGATGCCGAGGGTCACGACGTCGACGTCGATCAGGATCGCGAGGTCGGTCGTAACGATCTGCAGCAGGTGCTCAAAGCTCAGCGCCTTCAGCATCGTCAGCGCCGCCTTGTGCACGCGGCGCTGGCTCGTGAGGTTGCCGCGGCTCAACGCGATCAGGGTTTTCTGCTCGTACCGCACCCGCTGCAGGTCGCCGCGCATGCGCTCGAGCATGAAATGCTGAAAGTCGAGCACGTCCTCGCCGTTGTTGCGGCTCGGCGCGCGCAACAAATGCAGCGCGTCGGGATGTTTTTCGAGAAAATTCGGGTGCTCGCGCAGATAGGCGATGACATCAGCGGCGCGGGTGCCGCTGGGCCCGCTCGGTGCCGAATCGCCGACGCCGAGCGGCTTTGGTTGATCTTGCGGACGATCGGCCAAAGTTAGCTCCAAATTGCCGAGCCGCGGCGCGGGCGGCCGATGACGACGGGAGCAGCGACAAACCGGATCATCCGAGAACCACCTGAATCTCAACCTCGAAAGGCACGCCGCACTCGGCGAGTGCAGGACTCGAAGAGCACTTGCCGCGCGCCCCGTGCAGAGCGAGTTTAGCCGATGCCCGCGCGCCATGCCAGTTCCGAGGCAGCCGCCTCGACCTATAGGGTTGGTAAAGATGATCCCGAGCCCGGGGCTGCGGCCGAGCACCGAGTCCGCGTGCTGCTGCCGCTGCCGTTGCCGGATGCGCTCGACTATCGAGTCCCCGAAGGCGATAGGCGCCCCGAACCCGGCAGCTTCGTCCGCGTGCCGCTCGGGGGGCGCAGCCTGGTCGGCGTGGTGTGGGACGAGGAGGGGGCCGAGCTCGAGTTCAGCCGGCTGAAGCCGGTTGCCGAGATCCTGCCGTTACCACCGCTGGAACCGACACTCTGCCGATTCGTCGAGCGCGTCGCCGCCTATACAATGGCCCCGCCGGGCGCGGTGTTGCGCATGGCGATGAGCGTTGCCGAGGCGTTGCAGGCGCCGCGGCCGCGACGGCGTTGCGCGATCTCGGCCGCTGGGCATGCAGCACTCGCCGCTGACCCGCCGAAACCGCCTCTGACCCCGGCACGCCGCCGGGTGCTCGAAACCTTGCGCGACCGGCTGCCGCTGCCGTTGGTCGAAGCCGCGCGCCTCGCCGGCTGCGGCACCGGCGTCGTCCGCGACCTGGTGCAGATTGGGCTGGTCGAGGACCGCCTGATCCCGGCCGAGCGGGCCGAAACGACGCCGCCCGATTGGCATTCGGCCGGTCCGCGGCTGTCCCCCGACCAGTCTGTCGCAGCGCAACGGCTTGTCGGCCGTGTCGAAACCGGCGGGTTTGGCGTGACCCTGCTCGACGGCGTCACCGGCTCGGGCAAGACCGAAACCTATTTCGCGGCGATCGCGGCGGCGCTCGCAGCCGGACGGCAGGTATTGGTGTTGCTCCCGGAGATAGCGCTTGGCGCGCAATGGCTGCAGCGGTTTCGCGACCGCTTTGGTGTCCTGCCGGCGCAATGGCATTCGGAGATCGGGCAGAGCGAACGCCGCGACACCTGGCGCGCCGTCGCCGCCGGCGGGGCGCGCGTCGTCGTCGGCGCGCGTTCGGCGCTGTTCCTCCCGTTTCCCGAGCTTGGCCTGATCGTCGTAGATGAAGAGCACGACCCGTCCTACAAGCAGGAGGACGGCGTCTGCTACCAGGCCCGCGACATGGCGGTGCTGCGCGCATCGTTGGCCGGCATTCCGATCGTGCTGGTGTCGGCGACGCCGTCGCTCGAGACCGTCGTCAATGTCGCGCGCGGCCGCTATCAACGCGTCAGCCTGTCGCGTCGCCATGCCGACGCCGCGCTTCCCGAGGTCCGGCTCGTCGATTTGCGCCGCGAGCGGATGGAACCCGGCCGCTTCCTGTCGCCGCCGCTGGTCGCAGCACTGGTCGACACCTTCGCCGCGGGCGAGCAGGCGCTGCTGTTTCTGAATCGGCGCGGCTATGCGCCGCTGACCCTGTGCCGCAGCTGCGGCCATCGCTTTCAATGCCCGAATTGCAGCGCCTGGCTGGTCGAGCATCGCTTTACCCGCCGGCTGCTGTGTCATCATTGCGGCCACGCCGAACCGGTGCCGCCGCTGTGCCCGGAATGCATGACCGTCGGCGCCCTGGTGGCGTGCGGACCGGGGGTGGAGCGACTGTTCGAAGAAGTGTCGGCACGCTTTCCATCCGCGCGAGCGGCGCTGATGGTCAGCGACATGTTGACCGGACCCCGCGCCGCGGCCGTGCTGGCGCAGGCGATGACCGATCGCCGCTACGATCTGCTGATCGGGACCCAGATCGTCGCCAAAGGTCACCATTTCCCGATGCTGACCCTGGTTGGCGTCGTCGATGCCGATCTCGGAATGGTCGGCGGCGATCTGCGCGCGGCGGAGCGAACCTATCAGCTGCTCCATCAGGTCGGCGGCCGGGCCGGTCGGGCCGAGCGCAAGGGCCAGGTACTGATCCAGACCTTTATGCCGGACCAGCCGGTCATGAAGGCGCTGGCGTCCGGCGATCGCGACCGGTTTCTCGAAGCCGAGGCGGCGGCGCGGCGCGCGGCCGGACTGCCGCCCTTCGGTCGGCTTGCCGCGCTGATCGTCAGCGCCGTGGACTCGGAAGCCGCTGATTTCGCCGCCCGCGCGCTCGCTCGCTCGGCGCCGCAATTGCCGGGCGTCAGCGTGCTCGGGCCGGCGCCGGCGCCGCTCGCGATCCTGCGCGGCCGTCACCGCCGCCGGTTCCTGGTCAAGGCGGAGCGCCAGGTGAACCTGCAAGCGGCGTTGCGCGACTGGCTGACGCGGGTGCGTCTCGGCGGCTCGGCCCGGCTGCAGATCGACATCGATCCCTACAGCTTTCTGTGACCACAAGCTCTATCGCTCGCGCTGATTAGTCAGCGAAAGCCGAAGGTTGCGCGGGGTTCAGCGCTGTGTTAGGGAACCGCCCGCCGGCCCTGCCCAGCCGGGCGGTGCCTGGGCGCGATCCGAAAACAACAAGGAACGCTGCTACGGCTTCTCGCCGGTGTGGCCATCGAGGACTGCTGTACATTGGCTTCCGAAACGAGAGGCGTTTCAGCCCTGGCCGAGCGGTATGCGACGGCGCTGTTCGACATCGCCGACGAGCGCCGCGCGTTCGACGAAGTTGCGGCCGATCTCCGCCAGCTGCGGGCGATGCTCGGGGCAAGCGCCGATCTGGCGCGCCTCGTACGCAGCCCGGTCTTGTCGCGTCTCGACCAGGCCCGCGCGGTGGCGGCTCTGGCGCGGCGCGCCGAATTGTCGCCGCTGGTCCGCGATTTCCTCGCCGTCGTCGCCCGCAACCGGCGTCTCTTTGCCGTCCCGGCGATGATCGACGGGTTTCTCGCGATGCTCGCGGCGCGGCGCGGCGAGGTCACCGCCGAAGTCGTCGCGGCCCAGCCGTTAACCGAGGCTCAGCTCGACGCGTTGAGCGAACATTTGCGGCGCACGGTCGGCCGCCGGGTTTTTATCGACGCCCGGGTCGATCAGCGACTGATCGGCGGGATGATCGTCAAAGTCGGCTCGCGTATGGTCGACGCTTCGCTCGAGAGCAAACTGCGACGCCTGCAACTGGCGATGAAAGCATAGGCTGAAGAGGTTTTCATGGAAATTCGCGCAGCGGAGATTTCGGCGATCCTCAAGCAGCAGATCGCCAACTTCGGCAGCGAAGCGGATGTCGCCGAAGTCGGCCAGGTGCTGTCGATCGGCGATGGCATCGCCCGCATCTATGGTCTCGACCAGGTGCAAGCGGGCGAGATGGTCGAATTCCCCAACGGCGTGCGCGGCATGGCGCTGAACCTCGAAAGCGACAATGTCGGCGTCGTCGTGTTCGGCGAGGACAGCGGCATCGGCGAGGGCGACACCGTCAAGCGCACCAGCGCCATCGTCGACGTCCCGGTCGGACGGGGGTTGCTCGGCCGCGTGGTCGATGCCCTTGGCGAACCGATCGACGGCAAGGGGCCGCTCGTCGACGTGCGGCGTACGCGGGTCGAGGTCAAGGCGCCGGGCATCGTTCCGCGCCGCTCGGTGCATGAGCCGGTGCAGACCGGGCTCAAAGCAATCGATGCGCTGGTGCCGATCGGCCGCGGCCAGCGCGAGTTGATCATCGGCGACCGCCAGACCGGCAAGACCGCGGTCGCGATCGACGCGGTCTTGAACCAGCGCCAAGCCCATGTCGGAACTGACGAACGGGTCAAGCTCTACTGCATCTACGTCGCGGTCGGGCAAAAGCGCTCGTCGGTCGCCCAGATCGTCAAGACTCTGCAGGATTACGGCGCGCTCGACTATTCGATCGTCGTTGCCGCGACCGCTTCCGAGCCGGCGCCGTTGCAATATCTGGCACCCTATGCCGGCTGCGCGATGGGCGAGTTCTTTCGCGACAACGGCATGCACGCGCTGATTATTTACGACGATTTGTCGAAGCATGCCGTCGCCTATCGTCAGATGTCGCTGCTGCTGCGCCGCCCACCGGGCCGCGAAGCCTATCCCGGGGACGTGTTCTACCTGCACTCGCGGCTGCTCGAACGCGCCGCCAAGATGAACGAGGACCACGGAGCGGGCTCGCTGACGGCGTTACCGATCATCGAGACCCAGGCGGGCGACGTGTCGGCCTATATCCCGACCAACGTGATCTCGATCACCGACGGCCAGATCTTTCTTGAAACCGAGCTGTTTTATCGCGGCATCCGGCCGGCGATCAATGTCGGGCTGTCGGTCAGCCGCGTCGGATCGGCGGCGCAGATCAAGGCGATGAAGCAGGTCGCCGGGCGCATCAAGCTGGAGCTCGCGCAATACCGCGAGATGGCGTCCTTTGCCCAGTTCGCGTCGGACCTGGATGCATCGACGCAGCGGTTGCTGGCGCGCGGCGCGCGGCTGACCGAGTTGCTGAAGCAGCCCCAATTTTCGCCGATGCCGGTGGAGGAGCAGGTGGTGGTAATCTTTGCCGGTACCCGCGGCTATCTCGATCGGGTCGAGGTCGGCGCCGTCACCCGCTTCGAAACCGCGATGCTTGGCGAGATCAGGGCCAACCATCCCGACCTGCTGGAGACCATCCGGGCAAAACAAGAGGTCACGCCCGAGGTCGACAAAGCGCTCGTCGAATTTCTCGACGGCGTCGTCAAAACCTTTGTGTAGCAGCGGCAGATTTATGATCGTTCGCAACCGTCATGGCCGGGTCAGGCCACACGGCTGTCCGGTTCAGCCCGACCGACAATGCGGGAGCGGGCATAGCAGCATCCGACGCAGCCTGAAGCACGCTTTGCCCGGACTTGATCCGGGCACCCACGTCTCGGAAACCGAGAGACCCCACCCAAGGAAGGCGTGGATGCCCACGGATCTAGTCCGTGGGCTGAAGGCCCACAGGTCAAGCCCGGCCACAGCAACCTGCAGGTGCATTGGTTTACTTTTCGACAACCGGATTCGCCGACCCGGACGACCATGGGCTAGCTCCGGTCACCCAGGTGCTGAGCGAGTGAAACTCGTGGATGGCCGGGTCGAGCCCGGTCGTGACATCCTGTTATTTCGAACCGGGCACCCCCGATGCCAAGCCTGAAGGACCTGCGGGTACGCATCCGCAGCGTCCAGTCGACCCAAAAGATCACCGCGGCGATGAAGGTCGTCGCGGCCTCCCGGCTGCGCCGCGCGCAGGAACAGGCCGAGGCGGCACGTCCCTATGCGCAACGTATGGAGCGCGTCCTCGCCTCGCTTGCCGCGCGCATGACGGGGCTGCCGACCGCGTCGCCGCTGCTTGTCGGCACCGGCGGGGACGACACCCACCTGATCGTCGTCGCCACCTCCGATCGCGGCCTCGCCGGCGGCTTCAACGCGTCGATCCTGCGCGAGGCGCGGGGCCGGGTGCGCGAGCTGGAAGCGGGCGGCAAGCGGGTCATGATCTTGACCATCGGGCGCAAAGGCCGCGACGGGCTGCGCCGTGACTACGGGCGCATGATCCACGACAGCCTGACCGAGATCGGGCGCCGCCATTTGTCTTTCGACGAAGCCCGCGACGTTGCCGAGCGCATCCTGGTGCTGTTTCGCGCCGGCTCGTTCGATGTCTGCACGATCATCTACAACCGCTTCCGCTCGGCGATCACCCAGATCGTCACGGCGCAGCAGCTGATCCCGTTTCCGATTTCGGCCGACGACACCGCCGCTGGGGTCTCGCCGGCGACAGCAGGAGTTTATGAGTTCGAGCCCTCGGAAGAGGAGATCCTCGGCGAGCTGCTGCCGCAAAATCTCGCGATTCAGATTTATACCGCACTCCTCGAGAACGCCGCCAGCGAGCAGGGCGCGCGGATGACGGCGATGGACAACGCCACCCGCAATGCCGGAGATATGATCGCCAGGCTTACCTTGAACTACAACCGCACCCGCCAGGCCGCGATCACCAAGGAGCTGATCGAGATCATCTCCGGCGCCGAATCGCTGCGCGCCGCCTAATTTGAACATCGCTGATCGAGACTAGACGAGGGCATTGTTGAACATGGCGAGAAACAGTATTGGCACCATCACGCAGGTCATCGGCCCGGTCGTCGACGTGCATTTCGATGGCGAATTGCCGGCGATCCTCAATGCGCTGCGAGTCGACCGTCCGGGCAATACGCTGGTCCTCGAGGTGGCGCAGCAGGTCGGCGAGAATGTCGTTCGTACGATCGCGATGGACACCACCGACGGATTGGTGCGGGGGACCCAGGCGGTCGATACCGGCGAGCCGATCATGATGCCGGTCGGCCCCGAAACCCTGGGCCGCATCCTCAACGTCATCGGCGAGCCGGTCGACGAACGCGGTCCGGTAGTAACCAAGCTGCGCGCGCCGATCCATCGGGCGGCGCCTGTTTTCACCGATCAGTCGACCGAAGCCGAAATACTGGTTACGGGGATCAAGGTCGTCGATCTGCTGACGCCTTACGCGAAAGGCGGCAAGATCGGGCTGTTCGGCGGCGCCGGGGTCGGCAAGACCGTGATCATCATGGAGCTGATCAACAACATCGCCAAGGCGCATGGCGGCTACTCGGTCTTCGCCGGCGTCGGCGAGCGCACCCGCGAAGGCAACGACCTCTACCATGAGATGATGGAATCGGGTGTCATCAACATCGAAGGCCCAGGTTCCAAGGCAGCGCTCGTCTACGGCCAGATGAACGAGCCGCCGGGCGCGCGCGCGCGCGTCGGCCTGTCCGGCCTGACCGTCGCCGAATATTTCCGCGACGAGGAGGGCCAGGACGTGCTGTTCTTTGTCGACAACATCTTCCGCTTTACGCAGGCCGGCTCCGAGGTGTCGGCACTGCTCGGGCGCATTCCCTCGGCGGTCGGCTATCAGCCGACCTTGGCAACCGATTTGGGAACCTTGGAAGAGCGCATCACGAGCACGAAAAAGGGGTCGATCACTTCAGTGCAGGCGATCTATGTGCCGGCTGACGATTTGACCGACCCGGCGCCCGCCACGACCTTCTCCCATCTCGACGCGACGACGGTGCTGTCGCGCCAGATCGCCGAGCTCGGCATTTATCCGGCGGTCGACCCGCTCGATTCGACCTCGCGCATGCTCGACCCGCGTATCGTCGGCGACGAGCACTACCAGGTAGCGCGCGACGTGCAGCGCGTGTTGCAGACCTACAAGTCGTTGCAGGACATCATCGCGATCCTCGGCATGGACGAATTGTCGGAGGAGGACAAACTGACCGTCGCCCGCGCCCGCAAGATCCAGCGCTTCCTGTCGCAGCCCTTCCACGTCGCCGAAGTGTTCACCGGCACCCCCGGCGTCTTGGTCAATCTCGAGGACACGATCAAGGGCTTCAAGGGGATCGTGGCCGGGGATCACGACGATCTGCCGGAGAGCGCGTTTTACATGGTTGGCACGATCGAGGAAGCCGTCGACAAGGCCCGCAAAATGGCCGCGGAAGCGGCCTAAAGGTATTGTCTATCCATCTCCGAGCGACCACTTCGCCCGCGTGCGGGGAGAGGGCCGGGGTGAAGGTCGCGTCGCCGCTCGATCGCGCCACGCCGGTAGAGCAGCCTCATGCCTGACCAAGTGCAATTCGAACTCGTGACCCCCGCGCGCATGGTGCTCTCGCAGGCGGTCGACATGGTGGTGGTGCCTGGCACCGAGGGCAATTTCGGCGTATTGCCGGGTCATGCATTGCTGATTTCGACAATCCGGCCGGGAACGATCGAGGTTTATCAGGGCCAAACGGTGACCCAGCGCATTTTTGTGGTCGGAGGATTTGCCGAGGTGACGCCGGAGCGCTGCACCGTGCTGGCGAACGAAGCCGTTCCGACGGCGGAACTCGACCGGCCCGCAATCGAATCAGAACTGCAGATAATTCAGGGCAATCTGCCGAGCCTGCGCGAGCGGGTTGCGCGCGCCTCAGGCACTGACCGCGAGCGCCTCTTGACCGAACTCAACGGCCTCGAACGCGACCAGGTCGTCGCTCAGGCCAAATTGCAAGCGCTCGCCGAAGCCGCCTCGCACTAAAAAGGTTTTGGGTACCCTGCGCCGGCCGGTGCCATGATTCGCCGCTGAACCCGAGCAACCGGGCCCGAGCGCCATCCGCGTGCCGAGCGCCGGCGTCCGCATTCGTCGCGGCGCGCCACAAGGCCAGTTGTTGCCTAATTCGGGTCAGACCGGGCCGGGCAGAGCGCCGATTGCCGGGTCGGGCAGCTGCTGGTCCGGCCGCAACCGCAGCGCCAGTCCTGCACCGACCAGCAGCAATACGATCGACGCGAGGAACGGAAGTGTCCAGCTGCCGGTCACATCGATGACGTAACCGAACACCCAGGGCGAGATAATCCCTGCCACACCGAAGCCGAAATTCATCATGCCGCTGGCGGAGCCGGCATAGCGAGGGGCGATATCCATCGGTACTGCCCAAATCGGCGCCACCACCAATTCGACGGAGAAGAACGCCAGGGACAGGCACAAAGCGACGACTACAAGATCGTGCGCGAAGAGCACCGGGATCATGAACAAGAAACCGCCGAAGAGGCCGCCGGAGATGACCCAGCAGCGCGCTCTGCGGACGTTGCCCGTGCGCTTGAGGATGCGATCGCTGATCACGCCGCCGAGGGTGTCGCCGATCACGCCGGACAGGAACACGCCGGAAGAAAACAGCGCCGAGTGTGTCAGGTTCAGATGAAAGTTATGATAGAAGAACGACGGGATCCAGCTGAGAAAAAGCCACAGCGTCCAGCCATAGCAGAAATCGACCGCGGTCACCGGCAACACCCGGCGGGCCAGAGGGAGCCAGGGCACCGGCGGGCGGGCGATGGCCGTCGTCTGGATCGAGGCGAGCCCTTCGAGGTCGGCTGCGGTAACCCTGGAATGTGCGCGCGGATCATCGCGGAAGAACCAAATCCACACCGCTATCCAGATCAGGCTCGCCGCACCCAGCACAACAAAAGAACCGCGCCAGGACAGGATCGTAATCAGCCAGGCAATCAGCGGCGGTGTCAGCGCGTTGCCGATCCGCGAGGATGAATGGGTAACGCCCTGTGCGAAACCCCAGCGCCTGGCCGGCAGCCAGACCGCCATTGCCCGCGTCGCCGTTGGAAAGGCGGCCCCCTCGCCAAAGCCAAGAGCGAGGCGGACCATGACAAGCGAAGCCAGCCCGCCGACCGCTCCGGTCAGCGCCGTCGAGACGCACACGATCAGCCCCGAGGCACCGAGCGTCCAGCGCGGACCAAACCTGTCGCCGAGCCAGCCGCCAATCAGCTGGAATACCGCGTAGGGATAGGCGAAGGCGGAAAACACAAAACCGAGCGCGGTGTTGCTCAGACCGAGATCGCTCTTGATCAGCGGCGCCGCGGTCGAGATGTTGACGCGATCGATATAAAAAATCAGGTACATGAAGCACAGCAGGAACAGCACTCGATTGGGGATGCTGTTCCAGGCCGATCGGGCCACCGCCGGGGCGGCGATTGAGATCGTGTCTCGTCTAGGGTCGGTGGTAATCATCTCGAGCTGCTTATGGGACTTGTCTTTTCACCAGAAATCGCCGTTACCGCCGATGTTGGCGGCAGAGGCGCGATCGTCGGCGGCGCCGCCTTTGGTGGCGCTCCAACGCCCGAAGCACAGTCGGCGCGGCGTGATGCGCGCGTCACACGCTAGGCTGGCCCCGATTTGAACATCGGCAATCACAATTAGCCTCCCGCAAGCCACTGAGGTTTCGATACTTCGAGTTCCAAGCTCAGCTATCCAGCCAAACGTCGGCCAAGTCCTGGCCGATATATTGGCTCGGGGTCATGTTCCACCCTTTGACGTTCGCGGTTGTCGGGACGATCCGGTTGTACCAAAGAAGCGGCACTGTATAGGCATTCGTCAGCGCCTGACGCTCGAACTCGCGGACGATCAGCGCGCGCCGGCGCGGGTCCGGCGTAACCGCTTGGCCGATGTAAAGCGCGTCGAGATAGCGGTCGGTCGACGAAGAGTAATTTGCCGGCGAGAGATCGCGCGACACATATTTTGTCAGCTGCAGCGTCGGGTCGTCGAAGTAATCTCCGGTGAAGTCGATCGCGACATCGAAACTGCCGTCGGCCAGCGCCGTGGTCCAATCCTTCAAGCTCAGTTTCGCTTGCTCCACATTGAGCCCGATCGCGCGCCATGCGTCAGACGCGTAGTCGCCTCCCGGGATCCACGGCATGGGCAGATCCCGATTGGTCAGCTTGACCGTCAGCTGCCGCACTCCCACCTCCGCCAGAAGCCGTTTTGCTTCGGCGCGCGAGGCCCCGGCGTCGCGCCAATAGCCGGGGAGTCGCACAAGTTCCGCCTCCGGGGTCGCCATGCTAAAGCCGGGACGCAAAAGCCCGCCGACAAATTTCAGCACGGTCTTCTGCGACAGAGCCTCGGCGCCGCCCCATCGGTCGATGGCGAGCGACAGCGCGCGCCGGACCCGCGCGTCGTCGTAAGGGGGGCGCTTGGTATTGAAGACGACAAGCAGGTTCAGCAGTGTAGGGCTCTCGTAGACCGCGACCTGATCACCGCGAGAGGCGATCAGCTCATCGCGCTCGTTCGGGCTGACAAAGCGAAAGTCGGCCATGATACGGCCGTCCTCGAAGCTCTTGATCATCTTGGATCCGGTCACAAAATCGGCGCGATAGCCATCGAGATATGGCCTTCCCGCACGAAAATAATGTTCGAAGCGCCGACCGGTCCAATGGTCGCCTTTTACGTGCTCGACAAAGCTAAAAGCTCCGGTCCCCAGGACGTGGCTGATCGGGAAGAGCGGGTCCTGCTTGAGCTTTGCTGCACTGTAGATCGAATTCCACTCAGAGGCAAAATTCTCCAGCATGGCCGCCTCCGGCCATTTCAGATGGAAAATCACGGTAAGCGGATCCGGCACTTCAATGGCGCCAATCGCGGCATAGTTTACACGCCGCACCGAAACAACTCCGGGAGGAGGTCGAACGATCCTCTCGTAGCTCGCCTTTACGTCCTCAGAGGTCAGCCGAGATCCGTCGTGGAACAGTACGTTCGGATGCAGTTTGAAAATGTAGGTTAGCCGGTCGGACGAAACCGCCCACGATTCGGCAAGATCGCCCTCGACTTCAGGATAATTCGCAGTGTCGAACTTGAGAAGGGTCGAGTAGTGCGGCGCGATCGGATGCAAAGTCGCAAACGAAACATTGGCATGACAGTCGTAATTTGGCGGCTCCGCATCGACCGCAAAATTCAGGGAACCTCCACGCTTCGGTGTGAGATCGGCCACGGCTCGAAGCGTCCCGAAAGGCGCAAGGGCCAGGCTGGCGGCGGCGGTCAACAGTGTGCGCCGGCGGGGGTGGATCACCGTCGAACCGGCCGCCGCATGGCGGGCGTGCCCATCAACGCTCGGAATTGCTATCGGCATTGCAGCCCGGCGCCTGGGTAGCACTCTAATGCGCCTGACCTTTTTCCCAGCGCTCGAATTGGCTGAACAGATCGTCCTTTTGCTGCTGCGTCAGCGGAGCGCCGCCCATCGCCTGTTGTCGCTCCTCGACAAAGCGGGCGAAGATCGACTTCAACGCTTGCTCGGTGGGTGCACCGGCGACCGGGGCGTTGCGTTGCAGCCAGTCCGCGGCTGGTGGGAAACGCCGCCAACCGGGAAGATCGGCGGCGATATTGACCTCGCTCCATTTCGGGTGGTGGCCGGGGGTCAGCAGCGACTGAAAACCGGTAAAAAAAGCATCAACGAAGTTGACGACGTTGCGATAGCGGTCGGAGTTGGGCTGCAGGTTGGCGACGGTGAGCACCGCCCCGACTGCGACCGTATCGATCGGTTGATTGTACTGGACGAGCGCCGGGTAATCGTCTGCGGTCAGCCGGGCCGGCACATAAGCTGCGGTGACCGCCGGATTGAGCGGGATCGGGACAAAATGCAGGCTGTTGTCACCGATCAAGTCGTGAAAAATCGGGGCGGGCTTGCCGGCAACAAAGGCAATCGCGGCGATTTCGCCGCGTCGCAATTTTTCGAGCGCCACTCCCGGATCGTCGTTGCCCGCAACAATCGGAACGTTGAGCAAGCCAAACAGCCGCGTCGCGGTGATTTCCGTGCCGCCGCCGTGCACACCGACGTTGACTTTTTTATTTGCGAGGTCCGCAACGGATTTGACGTCGCTGCGGGCCAATAAATGGAATTCTTCATTATACAGCTTGGCGATATAGCTGATGCGATATTCGAGACCAGGAAAGGTATTTTGCTGTCGCGCGTAATTGAGCACGTCCTCTTGCAGGATCGCGAGGTCGATGCCACGCAGGAGATCGAGGTCGGTGATGTTGGTCATGCCGCCTTTGCCAACGACAGGCAACACCCGCCGCGTGGCGCCATCGTCGATGACATTGGCGAGATCTTCGGCGATTTGCACCGAGATGCCGCTGGCGCGTCCCGTTTCCAGTTCAACGACCCCGCGATTGACGGCTACCTGCGCGGGCAGCGTCGCGACGTACCGGGCTGCGTCGGCGGAGACGGCGAACGAGATCAGCCCAGAGACAATTGCGGCCGTGACGATGAGTTTCCGGTGCGCCATCCGGGTGCTCGCCCGTGGTCGAACTTTTAAGTCTCGCTTACGAAACGGCAACCAGAATCTCCCCCTGGGCTACAATGTCTCCACCATCGGTTGGGCGTTGCCGCACAGGACCGTATCCGGGAAGGAGACGTAGTCAGAGACATCATTTTTCCGTAATTGACGCTCCCCCGTCAAGTCCGCAGTCATTCGCGGTGATGTACGGAGATTTGTGTCAGGGCGGTGAGAGGGGGTACTCGGCGGATTGCTGAGGTCCGCAAGATGGAGCACCCCCAATGCCACAGGCTGTGACGATCCGAAGCTTACCGAGGGCATTTGAGTTCGTGAAGGCCATGCAAGCGCAAGGACTGGAATGGGGCGAGGGCTACCGGGGGCTCGGCCGGGAGGCGATCGCCGCCATTCTGCAGGGTCAGATGGCGCAGGCGATCGATCAGCACCTCGATCGGATGGCGGCGATGGACGAAGTCGACCGGCGCAATGGCTCTTATCGGCGCCATCTGCTGACCGAGCTTGGCGACATCGAGCTGGCGGTGCCTCGCACCCGCCGGTTCGCCCCGATTGCGGTCGTGCGCGCCTATGCGCGGCGTCCCGAGCAAGTGGATCGGATGATCCTGGCGTGCTTTGTCCTCGGGCTTTCGGTGCGCAAAGTCGGCGAGGCCTTGCTGCCGATCCTCGGGCGGCCGATCAGCCCGGCTACCGTCAGCACGGTGGCCAAGCAGCTCGATGCGGTGGTGGCCGCCTTTCACGCGCGGCCGCTTAACGATCAGTATCGGGTGCTGATGCTCGATGGCGTGGTGCTGGCTCGCAAGACCGGCGCCGGCGCGATCCGGCGCCCCGTGCTGGTTGCCCTCGGCCTGCGTTCCGACGGTAAGAAGGAGGTTATCGATTTCCGCCTGGCAGCCAGCGAGAGTGCCGCCGAATGGGAGCGTTTCCTCGGCGACCTGATCCGCCGCGGCCTGATCGGAGACCCGCTCGAGATGATCTGTGTCGATGGCGGCGCGGGCCTGCTCGCCGCCCTGCCAACCGCCTATCCGGCTGTTCCGGTGCAGCGCTGCTGGGCGCACAAGATCCGCAATGTCCTGGCCAAGGTGCGGGTTGCCGACCAGCCGGCGGTCAAGGCCGATCTGCACGCCGTCATGAATGCCGGCACGGTGCCGCGGGCACGGTCGGCAGCCCGTCGCTTCCGCCGACCGCTGGGCAGCCGATTATCCCCGGGCGGTCGCCTGCCTGCGTGACGACCTCGACGAACTGCTCGCTTGCTGGCGCTACAAATCCCTCAGCCAGCGCAAAGCCGTTCGCACCACCAATGCCATCGAGCGCCGCTTTCGTGAAGTCAGACGGCGTACCAGGCCAATGGGCGTCTTCTCCGACCGAACCTCGATGGACCGCATTCTCTTCGCCGTCTTCAATCACGAAAACTCTAACCAGGGCATCAGCACCCCTCTCCTGCTGACACAAACCTTTTGACGTCACCGTCATTCGCAAAAAAAATCGATGTTTCCAGGTGAATTTGGTTAACGACCAGGAGCAGTTTTATTGGGTTTATGATTATCTTGCACCGCGCGCATTCCGGTGAAATCAATTCGAGACAAGAACCGGCTCGCGCGAGATGTCGCCGAATATAACGCCACGACTGTAACATCATATCGGATCGACGAACCCCGAACCGGCGGCACTGGCCGGTGAGTGCGAGGATTGGAAAACTGCGCTATTGGAGCTGTGCTCGGCGGTCTGGGAAACAGGCCCCGACTCTACCGATCAACAGCACCGCTTTATCTGGCCCATTGCCAAGCGGGCGAGCTCGCAAAAAGGGCGCCGCGCGTGGATTGGTGCATCAGGAAGACTGCTGGGCTGGGAGGTGTGGCCGGTGGGGCGAAAAAGGGCCGGAACCGCCACCGGCGTTGAAGGCCGGCACGGCGCCAAGTCCGCCGCGAGCGGCGCCGGCGCCATTGCGCGTGCGTCGGGCGGATCAGGCGTAAGCCTCCCCTGTCGGCAACGTCCGCTGTGGCGCGTCCTGCAAGGACGGCTTCTCCACCGGAAAGTCCAGCTTGAGAAGGGGCTGTTCGCCCTTTGGGCAGGCGTCGATGAAGCTCTTGTATTCGGCTTCCGAGAGTTGCGGCCACGGGTCCTTGCTCATCGGGCCATGCCAGATCCTGCGATCCTGCTCGTACTGGCCGAAGCTGTGGTAGCGCCGGTTTTCCCGCGTGCTGTCGCCCGTCTCAAGAGCGGAGCAGCTCGGCATCTTGCCGGCGTTCGCGCCGAGCTGAATGGCGTTCTTGTCGAACAGCGTGTGCCAGCCGGCGTTCAGGTCCCCCATCGACGGTCCCCCGCCCAAGATGTCAGGGACCTTGCTGGGCGGGTCGTAAGGGGTGGGCGCGCTCCCGCCGGGCAGCGGCACGTAGGGCTTGATGTCGAATTTGTCGAAGCCTGGGATGGGGAGTAGGGGTTCCAGGGTCTTCTTCGGCTCGTCATCCGGCGTCTGCCGGCGCAGTGCCGGTTCGGACGCCGACGGCCGCACGCCCGCATACGTCCCTTCGACCAGGCGCTCCGCGGCCTCCGCCGCCTGCCACTCCTCGGGTGCGGCGTCGTCGTCGATACGCAGCCCGGTGCCCGACGATGCCGCTCCCGCCGATTGCACCACATGCGCCAATTCGTGCGCCAGGAGGCGAAGATCCTCGGGCTGCGCTGGCGGGTAACGTCGGCGCGGAACACCACGTCGGGCCCGACCGCGTAGGCGAGCGCGCCGACCGCATGCGCCGAACGGTCGGCCTGTGCGTCATCATGCCCGCGCACGGCCCCCAGATCGGTGCGCAGCCCACGCTCGAAGAAGGCTCGCACGCCGGTACCCAACGCCTGCCCGCTGCTGCGCAGAACCCGATCTACCGCCGACCTCGCCTCGCGGCCGGCAGGCGCAGCTGCCGTGCGCTCGTGAACCAGGCGGCGCAGCACGGCCTGGTTGCCGATGCGCGCGATCAGTTCCTGCAGCGGTCCCGGGTTCGGTGACTTGGGCGCGCCGTCCAGCTGGTCGGTGACATCGAGCGTGCGGTAGACCGACGGCAGCATCTGCCACAGCTTGGCCGCGTACCACTGCGCATAGAAATCATCCGCCATTGGCCGATACCTGCGAAAACACCCAGACGTGGGACGGATCGAGGCTGAAGTACTGGCCCTCCGGCGGCGTGTGCAGCGGCGCTTGCTTCCAGCCGGTATCGGCGCGGACGAACACCAGGATTTTGATGGCGACGCCGGCGGCCGCCTGGCAGGCGGCGACGCGCTCACGACGTTGATCGGACGGTTCGGGTCGCCCGCCGCGGCGAGGGCGGTTGTCACGTCGGCGACCGTCGTCGGATCGGCCGCGACATCGACGGTGACTGCGCCGCGCTGACGCTCACTATCCCAGGCCCACGTCGCGCTCACCCGGTTGCCGTTGGCGACGCTGGCGGCGACTGCTTCAAAATCGGCGGCCGACACCGCCCGGCCGAAGGTCAGCACCGACCGCGGCGCGTAGCTGCGGATCTGGTCTGGCGGGTCAGGATCGGTGCTCCTGCCCGCCGCCACCGGGTTGCGCAGGGCACGCAGTCCGGGGATCGGGTTGGCGATAACCGTGAGCGCGCCCGCCGGCGGCGCGGTGGCGCCGCTGCCGATGCGGTAGGTCGCGATCACGTTGCCGGTGCCGGCAGGCAGCCGAGCCCCGTTTACACCGTCGCCGAACTGCACCGTCGTGGTGCCGGAATCGTCCTGCGAGGTCACAAAGACCTGCGCGGCGGCCGGCTGGCCGTAGAAGTTGTCGACCTCCGTCCAGGCCTGCTTGTTGACCGTGACGGTCAGGGTCCTGACCACGGCGTTGCCCTTCCGCAAATAGGTCCGCGGCGACTTGGCGAGTTGGAAGCTCTGGTTGGCCTGAGTGGGATCGCCGCTGCCTGGCACCTCTGGCGGTACGCTCTGGCCACGGGTGAGGGTCAGGTGTCACGGAATTAAGGAAATGCACGCACAATTGGGTGGGGTCGCTGGCGACGATCTCGACGAGTCGATGCCGTTGATCGTCTGGCTGGTGAGCAGCGCAGCAAGGCGATCGCGCGGCTCGCTGAGACTCATGACACCAGAACCTCAGTTTGTCGCGGCGCGCGTTTCCACCAACTCGTAGGTGATGCGGATCAAGGTGCTCCCGACCGGCAGACTGGCGTCCTGGTCGGCGGTAGTGACCGTGGCGTCTTGCACGACGATCTGGTGAGGAATCCATTGGGAGAGCGACTGGGTGACGATTAGCTTGGTGGCGGCGGCGAGCGAATTCGACATCGGCGCGAACAGCGGGCGGCGAAGCCCCGCGCCGAACTGCGGCTGGTTCACCCGCTCGCCGGGATCGGTGAGCAGCACCGGACGGATCAGTTGGTCGAAGTGGTCTTGATAGGCGGTGTCGGCGAGCGACCCGAGGGGACCATCGACGTATTGTAGCTCCTGCGGGGTCAGTACCTTGAACCCGACCTGCACCTCGGCATGGGTCGGATTGAGGAGGACGGAGTCGTAGAGCTTTTCCGTCGTGGTCAGGGTGGTGACCTTGACCGGGAGGATGCGACCGGGACCCCAGATGAACAGCACAGTGGGCAACTGCGCCGCTGGAATCGATGCGGAGAGCGCGGATCCGCCGCCGCCGGTGATGCCGAGCGCGGCGGAAATGGAGCCGATCAGCCCACCGCCGGACGTATCGGTCGGGAACAGCAGCATCTCGAGCGCGACGAGGCGCGTGTAGACACCGGTCTTCTCGGCCAACGCGGCGCTCACCGCGTTGCTGTCCGCGATCATGTCGTTGGCATCGAGCGCCAGGGTAAAACGAGAAGCTCTCGCCCGGCGGACCGGTCACGGCAAGCGGATTGGACGCGCCGGCGCCGGGAGTCGCGCCCGCGGCACCCGTGCTCGCGCTGCCGCCGGTCGCAGCAGGCTGCCAGGCATGCGTCATCGTCTCTGGGTTGTACTGGAACAGGATGACGTTGGGGATCGGCAGCGGGAATGTCTCGCTGAACGAGACGAAGGCGCCGCGAAGGTAAAACCCCGCCATGCCCCCTTACTCCGCCTGTCACAGCCCGGCGGTGGCGATGCGTCGAGCCAGCCGGTCCAAATCCACGTCCGGCGCCTCCAGCTCGACCGACAGGTGAGGGATCGAAACATCGGTCGCGGCGAGCCCGGAACGTGCGAGATGGCCTGCCACCAAGTTGGCCAGCCGGGCGCCCGAGCTGGCCGAGAGGCCCGGCAGGTCGAGCGCTAACCGGTTGATGGTGATGCCGCCGGGCTTGGCCGGGACGGAGCGCGTGCCGCTCATGTGCCGGTGGCTGCAGTCGGGCGCAGGCGCAGCACCTGGCCGCGCTTGGCAAGTGCGCGCTGGGCAGCCGCCAGCACACATGCCGCATGCCGATGTGGTTGCCCTCGCCACGCGCCAGAAAGGCGGCGGACAGACCGGCCGATTTGAGATCCGCGCCGCTCAGCTGCAGTTCGCCGGCGAGCATCCGCCAGTCGATATCGTCGAGCAGCGGTTCTCCGGCCGGCGGCCGCGCCGGCAGTGCGCGCCGCCAGATCGCCAGCCGTTCCTCCGGGCCGGGCGGCATAAAGTCGATGACGAAGCGCAGGCGGCGCAGGAAGGCGGTGTCCAGATCGGATTTGCGGTTGGTGGCCAGGGTGGCGACGCCGTCGAACCGCTCGATGCGCTGCAGCAGGTAGTCGATCTCGATATTGGCGAAGCGGTCGTGGCTGTCCTTTACTTGCATGCGGCTGCCGAACAGCGCGTCGGCCTCGTCGAAGAACAGCACCACTCCTGCGCGTTCGCCGAATGCGAACACGACACGTCGCGCAGGCGCTTCTCGGTCTCGCCGACATACTTGTTGACGACCCCGGCGAGGTCAACGCGATAGAGGTCGAGGTCAAGCGCGCCGGCGAGGATCTGTGCCGCCGTCGTCTTTCCGTGCCGCTCGGGCCGGCGAACAGCGCGGCAATCCCGGCGCCGAGATGCGCGAGTTTCGCAACCCCCAATTCTCGTACACTTCCAAACGCAGGCGGGTCTGCGCCGCGAATTCCTGGAGTTGCGTGCGCAGCTCCGCCGTCACGACCAGATCGTCCCAGATATAGGGGCAGGGCAGGCGCGAGAGGACGTCGCCCTCGGGTGGCGTGGTCCGGCGCAAGGCGAGCCGGATGGCGGCATCCCCGCCAGGGGCAGCCTACGCGACCAGCGCGATTTCACCCGGCGTCAACCGCTGCGTGGTGAGGATCGGCGGCGGCGGCTCATTGCTGAGGTGGCGCCAGACGGCGAGACGGGTAGACAAGGCAGGCTTGTCGAGCACAATGCCGATCGCGTCAGGGCGGGTGATCGAGTCCGGCGGTAAGGCACGCATCATGTCAAGCCCGGCGGCGAAGTGTGCCGGAACGGCATCGGCCGGCAACCGCTTGGCGTGGCGCCGCAGGATCGCCGAACCGGTGGCGCAAGCCATCCGCAGCACGGCGACGATCAGATCGGTGATCGGCAGCGGCGACGCGGCCAGCCTTACAGTCCGCAACTAACAGGCGGCGCTTCGTGGCGGCCGCGAACTGCGCGGCGAGGACGCGCCGGCCGACGCCCTCGGCACCGAGGAGGTCGATGGCCAGCGGCTCATCGTGGCCGGCGGCGGCGACCGTTCGGCACTACGTTGGCAATTCCGACCATGATGTCGTTGCCGACGGTGCCGCCGTCGCGCGCCGCGACGATGAAGGCGGGCGGGGGGCCGAGACCGCGCTGGCGGTGAGAAGGCCTTGGCCCGCCAAGGTCTGCAGCCAATTTCCGAGTACCGGCTTCAACGCTGCTGATTGCGCCGAGGTCAGGCCTTTCAGCCCAGTGCTTGCGTCCGGGGCGCCGGTGGCGCTTGCGAAGGATCAGTGTGAGCGGAACGAAGTATTGCACACCTTGGCCGTCGGCAATGCTGACGCGCTCGCCACCCTGCGCTTGCAAGCTAGCTATTTCTCGCTAGTCTCCCTGGGACGGGCGGCTACTTCTTAACTCTCGCGTGTCGCCGCGTGTGTCAGGGGGATGGAGCGCGGTGTCGCGCCGAGCCCACTCGTTGTGTTCCGCCAGCGAGCCAGCCGCACCGAGGCGACCAAGGTCATTACCAACTGTAATCACCGACGCATCTCTTAATTAAGAATCCGTTTCTGACGATGATTGGAGTTGTCTTTTCTAAATGATCGGTCAATACCGGACAGCTTGACCCCCCGCCTTTGCCGTCGTACCACCAATGATGAATTTCCTTACTCAACCCAGATTCGGGTAGTCAAAGACCTTCTGCATCGCGATGCCCAGATCCTCATCGAGCATGATCTCGTCTCAGTTGGCGAGCCCTGGTCGGGCGAGGGGTGGCCGGACGTGTTCGCCGAGCGTGCCGCGCGCCAGCGCCAGCGCCGCCACCGCCCCAACCAGCGCCAGCGCACCCGCGACGACAAAGGCCGCGTTGAAGCTGCCGGTTGCGGCGACGACATAGCCGGTCACGATCGGCGCCAGCAGACCGAAGGTGTTGCCGCCGAGGACGCTGCGATGTACACCCTGATCGCCACGGCCAAGCTCAACGACATCAACCCGCAGGCTTGGCTTGCCGATGTGCTGCGCCGCATCGCCGATCAGCCGACCTCGCGGCTCCACGAGCTGCTCCCCTGGCAGTGGAAGAGACCCAGCGATCAGGCCGCCGCAGCTTGACGCTCAACCCGCCGCGGTTCTCGGCGGATGCTTACCTCGCCGCGACACAGCTCCTGGATAGGTGGAGGCTGGCCCCCGTGCGCGACCCGCGGCGGGCCGCGGTGGTGTCGCGCATCAGATAACAATCTCAGGAATCACGGCGTGAGATCACCCTAATCCCCATCTATAAACGTTCGCGCATCTCCAACGCGATGCGGTGATCGCCTCTTAAGGCTTCGCTGATGCAATGGGTGTTCCTGGTCCTTGCCTTGTTGGCCGCGCTGGCGGAGTTGCACATCGGCACCTTCTATCTTGCCGGCGTCGCTGCCGCCGCCCTCCTCACCACTCTGATGGGCTTCTGGATTCGGGGCGATCTGCTGATTTTTGCGTTTGTAGTTTTTTGTGCGATCTTGACAGCCGCAGTCATGCTCAGTCGGCGGCATCAAGAACGTACTAAGGGTCTTGCGGATTTCGACATCGGCCAGACCGTGACGATACGTGATGTCCCGCCGCAAGGAAATTGCCTCACGGTCAGTTATCGCGGCGCGACTTGGCAAGCCGTGATGGAAGACCGCACCGTCCCCGCCTCCGGCACTACCGCCATCATCAAACGTAAGATCGACAAACTTCTGTATCTCGCGTTGCCAGCGGACATGACAGACATAAACAACTGAGGTGCTGCTTCATGTCGATCGAATCCTTGATCTGGCTGATAACGCTCCTTCTTCTTCTGTTCTTCGGATTTGCCATACTGCGCTCAGCACTGCGCATCGTGCCGCAGCAGCAATCATGGATTGTCGAACGTCTCGGCCGCTTCCACAGCGCCCTGTCGCCGACTGAACGTGCTTGTGCCTTTCATGGATCGAGTCGCCTACCGCTTCGACCTGCGCGAAGTACCCTCAGAAGTGCCGGCTCAGGTTTGCATCTCTCTCGACAACACCACCCTCACCGTCGATGGCTTCCTCTATCTCCAGATCACCGATGCGGTGAAAGCGGCCTATGGATCGAGCAATCCAATGAGCGCCGCAATGCAATTGGCGCCGACCAGCATCCGCTCGGAGATCGGCAAGCTACATCTCGACCAAGCCCTGTCCTCGCGGCAGATGCTGAATGCCGCGGTCGCTGCGGCGGTAGAGGAGGCCGCGGTCAATTGGGGGATCAAGGTCCTGCGCTATGAGATCAAGGACATCACGCCACCGCAGGCGATCCTGCATGCCATGGAGCTGCAGATCACAGCGGAACGGGAAAAGCGCGCGATGATCTTCAAATCGGAAGGCGAGCGCCAGCAGCAGATCAACACGTCCGAGGGCCAGCGTCAGCGAGAGATCAACCTCGCCGATGGGCGAAGGCAAGCCGAGATCCTGCGCGCCGAGGGCGAAGCCAAGGCCATCGAACTAGTTGCCTCGGCCACCGCCGATGCCATCCGGGCGATCGCTACAGCGGCAGTCGTCGACGGCGGCATCGAAGCTCTGCAGATGCAACCCGCCAAGGACTTCATCGACAAATGGGGCAATCTCGCCAAGCAGGGCACAACCATGATCGTCCCGGCCGATCTCGGTAATATCGGCGCAGTGGTGGGAACTGCTCTGCAAATCGTAAAGGGAAACTCGGGTGCATCGCACACGGTGTCACCCCGGTCTGGTGGGTCAGTGCCGCAGGCGGGGTGACCCCGTTATGCCAGCGCCCATATGCCTGCGATAGATGTAGCGGCGCGCAATGGATGCACCCCTCAGTCTCAGCTAATCTGCGTCGGAAACCACCCTTGATTGCGCGTCCGACCGTTCATCATTGCGCGCCACTACAGGTAGGAGGTCAGCTGGCGCATGATCAAGGAGGCCGTCACCGTACCGGTGCGGATCGAGGTGGCGATCCGGAGAATTTCCGACCAGTGAGCGCGGATCAGCGCGACGTTGATGCGGCCGGCGATCAACGGTTCGAGCGCCGGATAGGCCGCCGGCTTGGCGAAGCTGTAGAGCCGGCAGTGCTTCAAATCCGGGATACGCGGCGCGAACTGAAAGCCGAGCAGGGCGAGGAGCGCGAAGACGTGATCGGAATCGCCGCCGCCGTCCGTGTGGTGGCGGCGGCCCGTGACCTCGCTCTGGTGATACAAGAGGCCATCAAGGACATGCAGGGCCTCGCTCGCCGTCGCCGCGATCACTTTGGTGTAGAACGGCGCGAAGCGGTCGGAGAGGTGCGTGTAGAACTTGCTTCCCGGATCGTCGCCGTAATGGGCATTGATGCGCCCGGCGGCGCGGCCGAAGCCGCCGGCTCGGAAGAATTGTCCGTCCGACGAGGAAGCAAAGCCGCCGCCGAAGATCGCCGCCAGCGGCTCGCGCTGCTGATGATCGACGAGACACCGCAGGGCGAGGGCATAGGTCTCGTCGCGAATATGCCAATCGGCAACCCAGGCGAGCTGACCGAGGCTGGCGATCGTGCAGGCCTCGGCCATGCGCGTCAGGCCGAGATTGAGGCCGTCGGCCAAGAAGCCCGCCATCAGGATGCGCAGATCGGCCACCGTTTCACCGCTGCGCAAATGGGTGAAGCAATCCGTGAACGTCGTCCAGCGCGCCACCTCGGACAACAGGTCGGTGATCCGAATGCGCGGTAGCATCGTGTAGAGGCGGGCGGCAAGTGCCTCGGCCTCCGGCGGTGTCGATTTTTCGATCGGCGCGATCCTCAGCACACCCTTCTCGAGCGAGACATCGCGCAGCAAACCGCCTTTCGCCTTGGCGTCGACCGCCACCAAGACGCGCATCGAGAAGGGCGCGTCGCCCGGCGATAAAAGGCTCAAAATCGGGATCGACCGCGACCGGCAGGATGCTCTTTTGCAGCATCTCCTGGTGCGCTTCGCGGGAGATCAGATGCTCTTCGAAGGAGCGGTAGCGGCGACTGCCGACGACCCAGACGTCGCCGGCGCGCAGCCGGCCGCACAGCTCCGACAGCATGCAGAACTCGTAATAACGGCGGTTGATCTCACCGCCGGGCATCACATGGCGAGCCCATCGCTCGCGGATGAAGCCGGTCGGCGCGGATTTCGGCAGCTTGAGCACCCCGGCAGCGTTCATGTCGCGCAGTGTGTCGACCGCGCGCAGCAGCGCGGCGGCGGCCGGGACACCCTGAAAGGAGAAGGCGGCGAGAAACGCCGGCGCCCAGCGCCGCATCGTGCCGTGGTGCTCGCTCAGCCTCTCGTAGGAATCGAAGTCCTCCGGGCGCGCCAGCGCTTCCGCTGCGGCGACGCTGGCGCGAAAACGCGCCCATGGGATGACGGCGGTGACCGCCTCGAACGGGTCGCGCCCGGTCTCGCGCGCCGTGATCAGGGCACCGACACGGGTATAGAGACGCACCCTCTCGTTGATGGCGCGTCCATCGGCCTGAAAGGCGCGGGCATGCCGCGTCTCAGCCTTGGAGAACATTGTGCCGACGAGCCGATCGAACAGATCGATCGTCTGGTCGGTCAAAGCGGCGCCGAGCTCAAGTGTGATAGCGACCAGGCTGGCGTGGCGGCGCTGCCGCTTATAGCCGGCAATATGCTGGGCCGTCGTCCGCCCGGTTTCACGGGCAAGCTTGGCCAGGCGGGTCTGATGCACGCGATGCCCGCGCGCGGCGTCGATGCCGGTCGCCCGTACATGGTTCAGGCGCTCTATCAGACCGAGCATCGCGGCCGGCTTGGTCGCCTGGGGCATTTGGCGCAGCCAGCCGAGCCAGCTCTGCCCGCTTTCCGCCCGGCGCTGCGTCAACGCATCCAGCCGCCGGCGCTGCTCGGGGGACAGAGCGTCGGTCAACCGGCGCTCGATCTCGCGCCGCGCTCGAAAGCGGAAATCAATACAGAGACGTTCGAGACGCCACGGCGTCGGAACGACGATCCGCCGCCGGCGACATTCTTCCATGACCAGCTCGGCCAGGTGGAAGAGGCGATCGTTCTCGATGGCTTGCGGATGAAGGGCGTCGGCGAGCTCCGTCGCCGCGCGTTTTCCGAAGGGGCGCAGCCGAAGCCGCTCTTGGCATTCAACGGCGTGTCGCTGCCGGTTCCGTTCCGTCCCGAGATACGCCTCGAGCGCCCCAGGAAGAGCGTCAATCTGCTCTGCCACGAAGGCCGTCAGCTCTGCCGGCGGCTGCTCACCGGCTCTCAGCGGACGACCCGGATAGCGTAAATAGCACAGCATGAGGGCGCAACCGAGGCGGTTATGGTCGCCCCGACACCGATGAACGATCGCGAGATCACCGGCGGACAACGTATAGTGGCGGATGAGTTCACGCGGCTCCGTGGGTGGATCAAACAGCGCGGCGATCTGGGCCTCGGTCAGCTGTTGTCGGCGCATCGTTCATGCTCCCCTGAGGTTTTGCACCGGCAGACCAGCCGATCCGCGCCAGGGAGTCGATGAGCGTGCTGCGCTGCGTCGCGATGCGACGTTCATTATACGCCCCTTGTTCAAGCCTCTGGAAACATTGGAAGTTGATTTTCAGACGCGACGCGACACGGGCGACCTGTTCGCCCAATCGCGGCCGCGACCCGTTGGTCCTGCAAATCGTCGGCTCGGATTTGGTACGGCGCGCCCGGTACGACCTGCTCGGCGGGCAAGATGCCATCCTTGACCAGCCGGCGAATGCGGTGATGCGTGACACCGAGCGCCGTAGCGGCCTCGGACATGGTGACCCACTCGCCGTTCTTCTCGGCAGAACGGTAAGCATGAATGCCGTTCACCCGGCGCACCGAGCTGACACGGTGCGCGGTCCAGGTCTTTCTTTGACCCGTCGGCATCCCCATTCGGTTCAGCGTTGCGGCGATATCCGCGTCCGACCAGCGGGTCGCCATGCTGCGCATCACCGCGAGCGCCTCGTCGGGCGTGCGGCACCCGTGCTCGCCGGACTTTGGCTTGCGGATGCGCAACTGTGAATGCTGACCACCGCGCCAATGGATCGTCAGCACGACCTCGCGCGTCGCGTCATCGACATCTGCAATGATATCGGTGACCAGAGCACGCAGCAGCCGCTGGCGCGCGCGCGGTCACCCCTGGCGCGTTCCAGGTAGCATCGAGATCGTCCGCCAGGCCGGTGAAGTCGGGCGGCACGACGACGGGATCCGGCGATTGCGCCGCCTCCGACCTCGCCTGGCAGGCCTCGACGCGGGCGTAACGCCGTCTCCCAGCTCTTCTCAAGCTGAGCGGCAATCAGACGATTGTCGGGATCGCAGGCGGCGTAGCGCCGCTCCGCGAGCACGGCGTCGTACCGCGCCTGCTGCAGTTCCAGTTCGAGGACGCGCTGTTGCTCACCTCGGGTTTCCATGTACCTCCGCTCAGCCTCCGCCGCCGCCTCGATCGCCATCGGCTCGACGGCGCGCGCAGAAGCTCTCGGGCTAACGCGGCGTCGACGCGCAGGCCGCCAAAGGTGAAGCAACGGGGTAGCCCAAGCATCAGGTTCGGGCGATCGCACCGATAGACCGGCTGTCTCGGCGGACGACCCGAGTAGCTCACCATCAAGCGGCGACCGCACCGGCCGCAGGATAACATCCCGGCCAGCAGCGCGCGCCCGCCGCGTCCCGACTTCGCGCCGCCCGCCTTGGCATAATTGTTGAGAGCGAGCTGCGTCTGGTTGCGGTCGAACTCCGCCCAGTCGATATAGCCGTCGTGGTGGTCCTTCAGCAGAACCTCCCACTCCTCCAGCGGCTTGCGGTGGCCGTAGCTCGTCCGGGCCCGCCCGTCGATGATCCCGGTGCGCTTCTCGCCTTTGCCGTAGGCGTAGGCGCCCGCGTAGAACGGGTTCTTCAGGACCGAGATCACGTTGCGATAGCGGATCGGCGTCCACTCGAAGCTGATCAGCTTCTTGCCGTCGGACGGCCGCGGAAAGTGAACCCCCTTCGCAAGCATCGACAGCAGGACTTGGCGGGCGCTGCCGAGCTCTCGAAAGCGAGCAAAGATCAGTCCGACCACTTCCTGGATTCGCCGGTCGGGATCAAAGCCGAGACCGATCTCGCGATGCCAGATGTAGCTGATCGGCACGCCGATCCGCAGCTCGCCGCGCCGGGCTTTGGCGCGGGCGGCATCGAGCATGCGGGCCCGCAGCACGCCGAGTTCGAACTCGCTGATGCTGCCCTTCATACCGAGCAGCAGCCGGTCGTTCGGCCGGCAAGGGTCGTAGACCCCATCCAGGTCGATGACCCGGGCCTCGACCAGCCCACAGAGCTCGAGCAGGTGATGCCAATCGCGACCGTTGCGGGCGAGCCGGGACGCGTCAAAGCACAGCACGGCGCCGACCTCGCCGGCGCACAGCAACGCGACGAGCCGTTCGAACCCTGGTCGCGCCGCCGTACCGCTGGCGGAACGGCCAAGATCATCGTCGATCACTTCAACATCACGGAACCCGCACTGTCGCGCGACATCGACCAGCTCGTATTGCCGCCGCCGGCTTTCGCGATTGGTCTGGACCTGTTGCTGGGTCGACTGGTGAATGTAAACCACCGCCTTGCGCTGCAGCACCGCGGCCGGCAGCAAATCAGCGCTCGTCATCGTCACGCTCCCCGGCGGCGATGCCGGCGGCCTGCAACAAGAGGCCGGCCAGCCTGGCGAGCGAAATCCGGCGCTCCGCCGCGGTCATCCCGCGCAGCCTTTCCGATTCGAATGGGATGGTGAGCTGGCGCGGGGCTGCCGATAGAAGCGTCAATGGTGGCGGGGGTTTCATGTCGCTGCTCCTGGACGATCGTCGGACCGTCCGAAGAGCTTTGTCTGATACCGTACCTCGATCAGCAGTTGATGCAGTTCAGCCAGTGCCGACAGCGTGACCCGTGGCGCACCCAATTCCATTCCCCCGCAAGTGGCGGCATCGAGCATCCAGGCCGCCACTACGATAACGACACCGGCTGCGACCTCTACGTGAACGACTTCGCCTTCGGCGCCTCTCGGTATACTGGCAGCGGATAGGGCGCCCATAAAGTGCGTGCCAGCGGTAATGGACATCTACCTCGGGCCCGATATGGGCAGAATGACCGAGTGATTGCCCTCGGGCGCAAGAATTACCTGTTCGCCGGCTCCGACGTCGGCGGCCGGCGCGCCGCGGCACTCTACGCGCTGATCGAGACGGTCAAGCTCAGTGGCCTCGACCCGCAGAAGTATCTCGCCGACGTGCTCGCCCGGATCGCCGATCACCCGGCACGGCACATCGCCGATTTGCTGCCCCGGCACTGGAAACCCGCCGAGCCGCACCGTGCCGCCGCCTGACCCGGCGTCTTCACCGAGCGCTTACGGCCGGGCAGATTGCCCACCCGCTGATTCGGCGTTCCGTTCTCCAACAGGCATGGGCCTCTTTCGATTCTGGTCGCGGAGAGGTCCGTGTTATGCCCGAAAGCGGCGCGCTGGATGAAGCTTCAACGCATGCCGCAGGAGATCACGCAACGCCGACGAGGTCGTCGGACTGACATAGGGGGCGGCGGTCGGCAGAGCCTCCCCACAGCCGGTCCGATGGAACATCTCCGCCGGAATCTCCACCAAAGCAGCTGGCGTCAGAACCGCTCAGCGTGCTGCGGAAAACGAGGTCGTTCGACTTTCCGACCGCTTCATGAATGACGACGTGAAGCGCGAACCACGGCTGCCAGGGATACAAAAGCTCACGAAACATCGTCCCGTGGGCGTTTTCGAATGATGTTGCACAACTGAGCGGCACGTCAAAGCTGCTAACTACTACCTGTCAGGTCACGTCCATACTTCCACAAATCACCCCGAACGGCGGGCGACTTCCCCCGGGAGTCAGCAGAACAGCATCGCCAGCCAGACGGCGCCCTTCAAGGCGCTTTTAGTGGGTTTCCGCGGCCCTCGCTCCGTGACGCTCCCGTCGAACCGCGGGCCGAGGTCAATCGCGCGATCGCCGCCGTGAACGTATGCCCGCCGCGCCCGGTACCCTGCAGCCCGCTTCATCTTGAGATCGACCAGTCGGATAGCCTTACCCGGTGCGGTCGACACCAGAAGAGCAGGGGAACGCGTGACGGCTGAGACCGCCACCCTCAGCGCTCTCGTTTTCCCACCGCCGCCGGCGTGTCGTGATGGGGTGGTGGCGACCCGGATAGCTGTGGGTTGACGGATTTTCTTACACTATTGTTTTTCATATTTTAACTATAAACCAATGGCTTGTTGGAATGGGCGTTTGGGAGCTGGTGTTTCGGGTGTCGGGGTCTTTTACGCTTTTTCGGCCAATTTGCCATAAACCATGGCTTCCTGGGATCGTCCCCATCGGAAGATCTTACAATCGTCAGTATGAGACCCTGCTAAAATCACCGAGGCACCGCAACGCCTTCGTTTCGCTTATTTTATTTTCAGTGGCATGGTTTTTGCTGATTGGTGAGGCCGCGTTTGAGGACAGGAGTTTGAATATGAGGAAACTATTCGTAGCCAAGGCCGCGCTGGTTGGCCTTGCCACCGGTCTCGCCGTGACATCGCCGGCGCGCGCTGACGTTATTACTGCTTGGACTGGAAGTAGCGTCGGCAATGTCGACGCGAAGAACACAGCGGATTTTCCGGCACCGACAGGGTTGGCGTCGGCGATGATGACCTATACCGGGCCGATTTCCTTCAACAATCTCAACCCGGACGGCGGGTCGAATACGTTCGCCGACTGGTTCGGGGCTAACTCCGCAGACATCAGCGGCTTCACGAGCCCGCGCGGTACCTACGCTACCGAGGCCGGATTCCTCGCCGCAACGATGAGCACACCTGGCGACGCCATCGATACGTTTCTAGAGATTACCGGTCTGTCCTATACCTCAGGACCCGGCGGAACCGTGACGATCAACCATGACGACGGCGGTCAAGTATTTCTTGACGGCAGCACGACCGCGACGTGCGGCAATGCGTCTGAAGCTTCCGATAATTCCGAAACCTGCGCGCTACCGAGCGGCACGCATTCCGTCGAACTCCTATACACGGAAGACAACGGATCGCCCGCAATTCTTGACACGACGTTTCAGACGACGACGACGGCCATCCCCGAACCCGCCAGCATGGCGCTCCTCGGCACCGGCCTGGTCGGTTTCGCCCTAGCTCGACGGCGCCGCCGCAACAACGGATAAGCAGTCAGAAGAACTTTTTTACAAAGCGGCACCTCGGGTGTCGCGTGTTGCTCTGGATCCTTACCCAGCTAGGTCATGGCTAAAAGGTCGGGTCAACGCTGGGCCCGCCAGGATAGATGAGTTCTCGCCGACCGTTTGTACACCATCCGCCATGCGGTCGGCGCGATCCCGTTGAAATCGCCGTTGATCTTGGGTTCCCGATCAGAGCTCGCAGCTTGACCTGGTGCACCTCGGAGCATGGCCGCCCCGTATGACCCGGTCGGGCTCGCGCGTGCGGCCGGCTGCGAGTCCAGCTCCAGCGCCGGGGTGATCGACAGCCAGTCGGTCAAGACCACCGGCCCTGGCGGGCCGCGCGGGTATCGTTGCCGGCGAGATGATCAAATGGCGCAAGCGCCACGTGCTCTCCGACACCAATGCTGCTAGTCGAGGCGGTAGTTTATCGAGCCGGCATCCAACACCGTGAGGGCGCCCCGCGTGCCTTGGCGGCAGCCCGCTATCTCTACCCGTGGCGGCGGCATGTCCCCCGCCTTCGCGAGGACAGGCTTTTGCCGATGGCGCCGACAGCGGCGCCAAGCTCGACGCTGCCCTCGACAGAATCGGCGTATGGACGATCGAGATCGTGAAGCGCTCCGACCTCACGGTGGGATTTGTCGTCCTGCCGCGGCGTAGGTTGTCGAGCGCACCTTCGTCTGGCCCAACCGCAACCGACGCCTCGCCAAGGACTTTTAAGCCGCCCTTGAGAGCGCCTTCTCTTGGTTGTTCCTCCCCGGCAACAAGCTCCTCATGCGACGCCTCGGTATAACCCGTACAGCCACACATTGTAATATGAGTAATGATCTAAAAGCGGTAGAACTGGATCATGAAGACCACAAGGCAGGCCAGATAGTAGCCGCCGAGGATACCCAGAGCGAAAATCGCGATTAGGGGAAAGGGAAGAACGGTAGGGATCATTCATCGGAGTGCCGCGCAGATTCGGTTCGGAGGTCTGGTCGGTCATCGGTTCAATCCCACGAGTAGACACGGCCGAGCGGGGGCGCGGATCCAGATCTTCAGCGCTTGACCGTGGCTGCGGACCTCGGTCACTAGAGCATGATCCTAAGAGTTTGAATCAAAAAGTGATTTTCACGATCTTGGTTTTGTGATCCAAGATGCTGGCTAGGGTTGGGGGCCAGCATCGAATGGCAAGACCCTATTCACAGGACCTGCGGGATCGCGTGGTTGGTTCGGTGGCCAGCGGTTGCACCTGTCGGGTGACAGCGGCGCTGTTTGGGGTGAGCGTCGCCAGCGTGGTGAAGTGGTCGCAGCGCTGGCGCGCGAGCGGCAGTGCTGCGGCCAAGCCGATGGGCGGGCGGCGGCAGCCGCGGCTCAAGCACGAACGCGCGTGGCTGTTGGCGCGGATCGCCGAGAAGCCGGACCTGACCTTGAGGGCGGTGGTGGCCGAGTTGGCCGAGCGCGGTACGCCGGCGAGCTACGGCGCGGTGTGGCGTTTTTTCCGCCACGAGGGGATCACCTTTAAAAAAAACGCTGCACGCCAGCGAGCAGGATCGCGCCGACATCGCTCGCCGCCGGACCCGATGGAAGACGCATCAGGGCCGGCTTGACCCCCGGCGCCTGGTCTTCATCGACGAGACCCCGGCGAAGGTGTTTCGTCTCGGAAGATTGGCGTGACAGCCCTCGGCTGTGGCATGCTGTCGAATGGTTGCAGCGGCGGCTGCGAGAGGATGCGCCGCTCGTCCCGGTAGTCCATGGGAGGGACCCGCGCGCCGGCACCGCGACCATCGCGAGTCTGGCGGGGCGGCGCGTGGGAGGGGCCGGTGGACCCACCGGGGCGAGCGTCTCCCGGACGCGACCCCGGCGCCGCAACCGACCGGTCAACGGGAGTGCCGGCTGATGGATCTGAAACTGCACGCCAACGCCACCCCCACCCCGCGCATCCGCGCCTACATCCGGAAAAGCCCGGCGAGCAACGCCGCCCTGGCGCGCGAACTCGGCATCCACAGCCGCACTGTGGCCAGGTGGAAAGACCGCCAGGACACCACCGATCGCTCGACCCGGCCGCACCGTCTCGACACCTCGCTGACCCAGTGGGAAGAAGCCATCGTCGTCGAGCTGCGGCGCAGCCTCGCCCTGCCGCTCGACGACATCGTCGAGGTCGTGCGCCGCTGTCTCAACCCCGAGCGCTCGCGCAGCGCCATCCATCGCTGCCTGCAGCGTCACGCGATCTCGGCCCGCCTGACCCGCGACAAGGCCGCAGCGGCGGCTTTCCACACCGACGCTCCGGCCGGGTTCATCCATATCGACGTCAAATACCTACCGCCGCTCGACCGCCGCCGCAGCGACGCCTATGTCGCGATCGACCGCGCCACCCGCTTTGTCTACCTCGAAATCCGGCCCGATCGCCGCGCCGACACCGCCGCCGGCTTTCTGCAGCGCTTTGTCGCCAGCTTCCCGCTCACCGTCCACACCGTTCTCACCGACAACGGGTCCGGGTTCACCGACCGCTTTGCCGTCGACAAAAAGCGCAAACCGCACGACAAGCCCTCGGGCCAGCATCCGTTCGACCGCGCCTGTGCCGGCCGTCGCATTGACCACCGCCTCACCCGGCCGTTCCGGCCGCAAACCAACGGCATGGTCGAGCGCTTCAACCGCCGCATTGGCGAGCACCTCGACCGCGTGCCGCAGAACCGCGCCGCGCATCACCGCCGCTTCCACGACCACGCCGAGCGCGACGCCTATCTCCATGCCTTCGTCGCCGACTACAATTGCACCCGTCTGCGATGCCTCGACTATCATGCGCCCGCCGAGATCCTCGCCAATCTTCCGCGACGAAACACCTTCGCCGGGGCAGGCTTGTATGGGACGATTGTTGTCAAGTCCTCGCGTTCGCGGTTGCGTGTCGGCTGCCGGTGGGTGGAGCAGAACGGGTCAGATGATCCAAGGGGAGCTCGTCATCGCGGGCGTGGCGCCCAACACACTTGTATTCGGTAGGCCTCGGTGGGCCTGGACCATGATGCAGCGATGCGCATCGGCGACGACGCTCCGGGCGACGGGCCCATTCTCTGGGACGGCGTAATAGCCATGCCTGCCTCGGGTCACCGCCACCTCGGATCGTCACCGGCGCCCGGGGCACTGAGGCAACGGGCACCCGCTTATGCTCCAACAATCACCCGCCGGCCGGGCTATTCACGGCGCCGGCCGCAGCACGACACCCTCGGGAAGCTCACCGGTGGTCGCCAACCGCCACAGGGCAATAAGCAGCTTGCGAGCCAGCGCCACGATCATGGTTTTGCGGGTGGCGCCGCGGGCGTCGGCGGTGCGGCCCCGGTACCACTGCGCCAGTGCGCTGTCCTTCTGGAACATCAGAAAGCGCCAGGCCAATTGGATCATGCCGCGGCGCACTCGGGCATTGCCCGCCCGGGCCAGGCCCTGTTCCCGCCGGCGGCTGCCGCTCTCGTCCGGCGCACCGGTCAGACCGCCATACCGCGCCCCTGCCCGCTGATCGCGCACCGGACGCGAGAAGGCCTCATGGGCGAGCCTGTCGGCGGTCTCGACGCCCACTCCGCGAACCTGCGCGAGCAATCGGACGATTGGGTGGGCGCCCTCTTTCGGCTGCTGCTCCAGCCGTTTCAGACGCGCCGCCTCGATCTGCTGGATTTGCCCAGCGATCAGCTGCAAGCGTGCCATCTCGCGGTGCAGTTCGGCCAAGGTGTTGGTCGGCAGCAGCGTCCCTTCGGGCGTCGTCAGCGTCTCGAGCCGCGCCGTCGCCCGGCGCCAGTTGGGCTTGAAACCGCGGATGCCGAGCCACGCCAACGTGCTCTTGATACGGTTGACGATGCGCGTGCGCTCGCCGACGAGAGCCTCCCGCTCGCGGCCCGGCCGCTTGGCGTCCTCCTCCTCCAGGGTTGGGGTCGCGATCATGCTGCAGTGGTCGCGCTCGCCGCGCAGCCAGCCGAGAAAGGACCGCTGCAACAGCGCTGTGTCGAGCCGGTCGGTCTTCGCCCGGCGATGCTCGCGCGAGACCGCAATGCTGTTGGGATGGATCACCTGGGCGTCGACGTCGCGCGCCCGCAGCCAGCGGGCCAGCCACACACCGTCGCGACCGGCCTCGAAAGCGACCGCAATCCGGTTGATCCTCCGTCCGGTCCGCTCCGCTTCGGCCCGCCAGCGATGCAGCAACCGAAGCAGTGCCGCCTCGTCGGGTTCAAGCTTCTTCATCGGGTGTCGCTCGATGCCGGGGACGACCCCGGCGACCAGCCAACTCGACTGGCTCATCTCGATCACCGCGATCAACGTGCTATCCTGGTCCAGAGCGGTGAGGCAGCGGCTGAGATCATTGGTCTGTGGCATGGGCACCTCTGTCGGTTTGTTGCAGCGACGATTGTGCCTTCGTCTCGCCGCTCGCCCCATAGCATCTCTGGGCCAAAACCAACATGACCCGCCGCCATGGCCGCTGCCGCCGCGGCGCGCGCCTGGTCGCCAAGGTGCCGCACGGCCGCTGGCGCACGCTGACCTTTCTGGCGGCGCTGCACCACGACCGCATCACCGCCCCCTGCGTCATCGACGGACCGATCAACGGCACCAGCTTTCGCGCCTATATCGAACAGTTCCTGGTGCCCACCCTCAGCCCCGGCGACGTCGTCGTCATGGACAATCTCGGCAGTCACAAAGGCAAGGCGGTGCGCCACCTGATCCGCAGCGCTGGCGCCAAGCTGTTCTTCCTGCCGCGCTATTCGCCCGATCTCAATCCGATCGAGCAGGTCTTCGCCAAGCTGAAGACCCTGCTGCGCAAAACCGACCCCCGCACGACCGAAGCCACTTGGCGCGGCATCGGGTACCCTCCTCGACCACTTCACCCCGCAGGAATGCGCCAATTATCTCGCCAATGCCGGATATGCTTCAGCCTAACAGGATCACGCTCTAGCGCTTGGCTCTCGTTATCGTTCTCGCAGGCGCCATGGAAAAACTGCGGCGATCCCCGTGATGTGCCATTGCGGCGAGGTCGCGGGCGGCGCATTGGGTTTTTCTTTCCGGGCGCGGTGACCCTCCGCGACCGCCGCCGCAGTTGCGGCCCGTGTCGCCGGGTCTCGTCAGGCGGGGTTTAAGCCTTGCTCAAAAGCCTGTTCCAGGCGGTGTCTAGCTAGGGCGTGTCGTCAATTGAGCCAGATGATAGCGGCGGCGAGGTGGATGGCGGCGAGGAAATTGCGTGCAGTTTTGTCGTAACGGGTGGCGATGGCCCGGAACTGTTTGAGTTTACAGAAGAAGTTTTCGACCAGATGGCGTTCCTTGTAGAGGTCGCGGTCAAAATCGGCAGGTGCAAGTCGGTTTGGTCGCGGCGGGATGACCGCCGATTTGCCGGCGCGCGCCAGGGGTTCGCGGACACGGGCGTCGGCGTCAAAGGCTTTGTCGGCGATCAGCCGATCGGCCGCCATCTGCGGCAGCAGCGCGTCGGCGCCAACCAGATCGTGGGCCTGTCCCGCGCTCAGCAGAAAGGCCAGGGGATTGCCGAGCGCATCAACCAGAGCATGGATTTTGGTGCTCAACCCGCCGGTGAGATATCCGGGCTAAGCCCGATCGCCTCGTCCTGGTCTTTTTTTGGGAGCGCCGGCACTGTGCTGATGCGCCCGCACGATGGTGCTGTCGATCATCGCGTATTCGTTGTCAGCATCGGCGGCGAGATATTCGAAGATGGTTTGCCAGACCCCGCTTTGCGCCCACCGGCTGAACCGGCGATGGGCATTCTTCCAATCACCGAACCGTTCTGGCAAATCGCGCCACGGGATGCCGGCGCGGAAACGATAGAGGACGGCTTCGACAAATCGACGATTGTCTTGGGCGGTCACGCCGACATGGCTGATCCGCCCTGGCAGCCCGTCTTTGATCCGCTCCCACTGGTCGTCTCGCAGTCCATATCGGGTCATGGGTCAGCCTCTTGCCAAAGCCGACCTTTCATTGATCACACAATCTCCGGCCGAGGTAGACTCGTTTTGCGATCTCCACCTAATCGTCGACTCGTTTTACGGGTAAGGCTCCAAGTAATTGACGACACGCCCTAGCTGCGCTGACCCTGACGCCAAGGATGTTCAGTCGCTTCGGTTCGTCGATCACCGTCAGTAGACCTCGCTGTTCGACCTCGTTATCTGCTCGTAGATCCACTTATAGGTCCGCTCCAGCCCATTCTCGAGGGAGATTGACGGAGCCCAGCCGACCAGCTCCTTGATCAGCGTGTTGTCACTATTCCGACCGCGAACGCCTTTCGGTGCGCCGAGATCGTAGTTCCGTTTAAGCTTGATTCCGGCGATGCTTTCGGCGAGATCGACCAGCTGGTTGATCGTGACGAGTTGATCGCTGCCGAGATTTAATGATTCGAGCACGTCGCTCTCGAAAATCAGGCGAGTGCCTACCAGACAATCGTCTATATACATAAAGCTACGAGTCTGCTCGCCGTCTCCCCAGATCTCGATCTCGTGGCAACCCGACAGCTTGGCCTCGATCACCTTTCTGCAAATCGCCGCCGGTGCCTTCTCGCGTCCTCCCCGATACGTACCGTGCGGACCGTAGACATTGTGATACCGCGCCACCCGCGTCGCTAGCCCGAAATCCTCGAAGAAATGCCGGCACATCCGTTCGCTGAACAGCTTTTCCCAGCCATAGCCATCTTCTGGCATCGCCGGATAGGCGTCGCTCTCCCGCAGGGGCACCGCATCCGCACTCGTCTGCTTGTCGGCTGTGTAGACGCACGCCGAAGAGCTGAAGAAATACCGGTCGATCCCCGCGTTGTGTGCAGCCAGCAGCAAATTCGTGTTGATTAAAACCGATAACATGCAGTCCGCTTTATGCGTCTCGATAAAACCCATTCCGCCCATGTCGGCGGCGAGATTGAGTGCGTAGCGCACGCCACGGGTCACGCGCCGGCAGACTTCGACCTCCTTCAAGTCACCTTGGACACTTTCCACTTCTGGAGCCAGTTGGTACCATCGCTCTAGAGGTTTGATGTCCACCGCTCTGATATCGGTGCATCCGATGCGGAGCAGATCCGCGACCAAATGTCCGCCGATGAACCCGCCTGCTCCGGTGACGAGCACTTTGCTTGTCAGATCCAACTCACGCGCCTTTACAGATGTGTGGGAAGTGTCGAACAGTGATTCGGTATAACGTATTGTGCAATGCAATGAACTGTCAAACTATTTTTTGCTTACAGCCATAGCAGCAGAAGGCTTATCCCTCTACGTCCGGGGGTCTATTTGTGGTGGCGTGAAGGCCTCGACAGTGATAGAACGTACAACGAACATCGTCCAGTTCGCGAGGCCGCCATGCCCGATTTCCCGCGCTCCCTGATCGAGTTCCAGAGCCGCTTTCCGGATGAGGCGGCGTGCGTCGACTACCTCTTCACGGTATGCTGGCCGCACGGCTTTGTCTGCCCCGCTTGCGGCGGCAGCAAAGCCTGGCAGCTGCAACCCATGACCTGGAATGTGCCGGCTGTGGCAAACAGACTTCGGTGACCGCCGGCACGATCATGCACCATTCCAAGCTGCCGCAGACCACTTGGTTCTGGGCGGCCTATCTGATGGCGACCCATTCCAACGGCATCTCGGCTCTGCAACTGCCGGCCGGAGCGTCGGTGTGGAAAGCCGCCGCTGCGGCCTTGTCGCGGGTCAGGCGGGCCGAGATCGCGTGACGCTGCAGGCAGCGATGGATGGCGCTGCGCGAGCGCTCGGGGTTGAGACAGCGGCGCACGACCTCGACGATGTCGTCGAGCGGCAGGGCGAGGCTGCGCCGCAGCTCGACGACGATGGCTTCTTCCCACTGGGTCAGCGAGGTGTTGAGACGGTGCGGCCGGGTCGAGCGATCGGTGGTGTCCTGGCGGTCTTTCCACCTGGCCACAGTGCGGCTGTGGATGCCGAGTTCGCGCGCCGGGGCGTTGCTCGCCGGGCTTTTCCGGATGTAGGCGCGGATGCGCGGGGTGGTGGTGGCGTTGGCGTGCAGTTTCAGATCCATCAGCCGGCACTCCCGTTGACCGGTCGGTTGCGGCGCCGGGGTCGCGTCCGGGAGACGCTCGCCCCGGTGGGTCCACCGGCCCCTCCCACGCGCCGCCCCGCCAAACTCGCGATGGTCGCGGTGCCGGCGCGCGGGTCCCTCCCATGGACTACCGGGACGAGCGGCGCATCCTCTCGCAGCCGCCGCTGCAACCATTCGACAGCATGCCACAGCCGAGGGCTGTCACGCCAATCTTCCGAGACGAAACACCTTCGCCGGGGCAGGCTCTGAAACACCTTCTTGGCCAAATCCAGCCCAACCGTTGTAACCTCGCTCATGGATGGCTCCCGTCCGTTGGTTTGTTGACTCCCAACTTTGGCACAGTCGATGCCGTGAGGGGGCCATCCACCCCATCAAGCCGGTGGGCTGAAAGCCCACCGCCCCGGCCGTATCCGCCTCAGCCAGGTGCCCGATTACTCGGCTGCAGTCTGCACGCGTTTCTCAAAACCAATCTCGCGCCCGGCGCCACCGCTAAGACCGACGGATGGTCGGGATATCCCGGCGCCCCCGGTGTCAATCACGATCCCCACGTCGTCGGCAAAATGGCCGCCCATATCATCCTGCCCTGCGCGCACCGCGTCTTCTCCAATCTCAAGATCTGGGCCTTGGGCGTCTATCACGGCCTGCGCCGCAAGCACCTCTAGATCGATCTCGACGAGTTCGTCTTCCGCTTCAACCGCCGCCATATACCCGGCATGCCCCTTTCCGTTCCTTGCTCATATTGTAAATCAAGGGCGGGTGGGCTGCGGCGATACCGTGTTGATCTCACCGGAAGCAAAGCCTTTAGCAGCAGATCCGGATTATTGACCATCACAAGATCGTTTCCAGCAGGTACTTTCCTCCTCCTGACAAGGGCTCATCGATCGGACGCCCCCTCGGTTTGGATCGCGGGGGGTGGAGTCTTTGGTCATAGGATACTCGCGTAGACCGGATGTTGGCCGGAGATCACAGAGGCTGAAATCGCCCGACTGGAAAAGCCCCCCGATAACCCCTTCCTCACGGCCCGGTCGACACCACTCCAACAGAAGGCCCACGACCTTCACCTCACCCGTACCCTGTAGCTGAAAAAGCTACCACAAATTGCATCGTCACCACGCATCGCCACCCCCTTCCTCCACACCACGGGATCACAATGCGCAATTTTCGCCACCCTTTTTCACCACCCTGCTAGTGGATACAACCTAACAGAAGACTCCCTTTCACTGTTCGCGCGACGTTGGTTTTGTGCAAAGCTGGGTGATGCGCAAGGGAATATCGATGACGGTCACACCGGCGGATCGGGTCCGCTTGGACGCGATCATCCGGGATCGCAACAGCCCGCAGAAGCACGTCTGGCGCGCCCGGATCGTGTTGCTGACAGCGGACGGCACCGGCACCAACGCCATCACCCGCGCGGTTGGCAAGGGCAAGACCGTGGTCTGGCGCTGGCAGGAGCGCTTTATGGATGAGGGGGTCGCGGGGCTCACTCGCGACAAGACCCGGCCCTCGCGCATCCCGCCGCTGCCGGCCGCGACCGTCGATCGGGTGGTGGCGTTGACCAACCAAGCCCCGCTGCAGGAGGCGACCCATTGGACCGCGGCGGCGATGGCCACGGCGGCGGCGATCAGCCCGTCCTCGGTGCGCCGCATCTGGATGCGGCACGGATTGCAGCCGCATCGGATGCGGTCGTTCAAACTCTCCAACGACCCCAAATTCGACCGACAAGCAAGGAAGTCGTCGGCCTTTACATCGACCCGCCAGATCATGCCGTGGTGCTGAGCATCGACGAGAAGAGCCAGATCCAAAGCCTGACCCTGGCGCGAACAGGGGCGCTCGACCGCACCCAGCCGGGGCTGCCGATGAAGAAGGGGCGCTGCGCCACGATGACCCACGATTATAAGCGCAACAGCCTGCCCTCGCGAAGGCGGGGGGCACCACCACCCTGTTCGCCGCCCTCGATATCCTGGAAGGCAAGGTCATCGGACGCTGTATGCAGCGCCACCGACACCAGGAATTCCTCCGCTTTCTCAACACCGTCGAGCATGAGGTCGCGGCTGACAAGGCGGTCCATGTGGTCCTCGACAACTATGCCACTCACAAGCACCCCAAAAGCCTGCCCTCGCAAAAGCGGGGGTGAAGGCTTGGCTGCAGCGACATCAGCGCTTCACCTTCCACTTCACCCCGACCTCGTGTTCCTGGGCCAACGCGGTCGAGGGGTGGTTTGCCAAGCTGACCCGACAACGGCTCAAGCGCGGCGTCTTCACCTCAATCGTCGCGTTGCAGGCCGCCATCAACCGCTTCATCGCCGACGCCAACCACAAGCCCAAGCCGTTTGTCTGGACCAAATCCGCTGACGCCATCCTCGCGCTGTCACCCGCGGGAGACAAGCGTTAGAAGCTATCCGCTAGCGCGCGGGTGTTGTCATCCCCCCACTACTCACTAAGCTACCTCCGCGCAAGTGCGCCAGCCTCGACAAGTCGATCGTATCAGTCCAAACTATCCGCCCGGACCCGAAACCCATTTTACCTTGCAGCAACGCGCTAGACTTCATCCATCTGACAGACGATTCGTTTCGGAAGCGGCCGGCATCGTGCACCCGTCAAGCACATGCTGGGCGCGGCGGACCGCCTGATTGGTCAGATCGAGAAGGCGGTCGAGATTGCTGAAGTCGAACTGCCGGCGGAGGAGCGGCGGCAAGGGAGGGGAGGCGGCCAGGCCTAGTGTCAATTCGTCGTGATTCTCATCCACCGAGCCAATCAGCATGGCGCTCGGTCCGCCCGGCCGGCGCCCCGGGTGCGGCCGGCGCGGCGGGGCTGCGGCCTCGCGCAGCGAGGCGAGATGCTTGAGCCCATAAAGTCGTCGTTTTGAGCGGTGCGTGGCCTCGCTGACAATGCCGAGCATGACAAAGCCATCGAGCAGGCGGGTGGCGTTATTGATCGTGATGCCCAGCACCTGTGCCAGCGAAGTGGCCGACAACAGCGGCGCGGCCGCCAGCATGTCGATCGCGGCCGCGGCGTGCAAATCACGGCGGCGTCCCGCGACCGCCCGGCGCGCCGCGAACCAATGGCGTTCGATCTGGCGCAACAGTGCCAAGCCGTCCTCGGCCTCGTCGGCGATGACCTCCAAGAAATGCCCGACCCAGGCCGCGCGCGCCGATGTGATTTCGTGGGCGAGCGCCGCTGCACCGGTCAGAAGCAGGCAGGGCACGGCGGTCACCCCGCGGTGCACCCAATACTTAGCCAAGGCGGCGCGCAGCGGCGGCCGATCACCGCCGCGAGCGAGCCAGGCATGCACGGCGAGTGCCGCGCCCAATAACGGCGAATGGCCGTGGGTGACGGTCGCGAGATGCGCTTCGGCTTCGCTGATTGCACATAGCTGTACTTCGTCCGGCGCCGAATACCACTGATAAAGCTCAAAGGCGTGACGAACGGCGGCGAAGGTTGCACCACGGTCGATCAGCGACGCGGCGCGATCGAACCGAAAGCGGACCCTTTCGATCAAGGCGGTGAGGTGCCACGGGTCGATCGCCTGGCCGTCGACCGTAGCCTGACGGCGGACCGCATCGAGGCACGCGCGGTACATCCAGGCAGAGGCGAGCGGATGCACGGCCAAGGCCGCATCGAGGCGGGCGACGGCGGCCGCGGCCCGCTCGAGACTGGCAGCGATGCTTCCCGGCAACGGCTCGGAACCCACAGCTGGCTCGTCGCCCAGCGTTATCAACGATGAACCCGGAGCAATGCGACATTCGCCGCTACGTCGGATACAATATTTCGCATTGTCTGATTGAACCACCCGATTGATTTATCATCCCTTTCCATCGCCTACTTTTGTTTTTCATATGGTTGGACAAATACACAATACACCCTTATGATTGATCACAAAAGCGATTCGCAAAAATAATATAACCTGTCAGCACCTGAATAGTAAAATAAGTGACGTCTTTCGGACCGTCGGCTAGTGGATCGAATCTAACACTTGGTACCCGCGGTTTGCCGCGGCGATGATGCGGTCGGGATCGGCGGTCCAGGCGAACGGCTTTGGACTGTGGTTGTGTTCGGCAAGGTAGCGATTGATGGCGGCCTGGAGGTCGACGAGGGAATGGAAGACGCCGCGCTGCAGATCGCCGGCGGGTTAGTTTGGCAAAAAAGCCCTCGACCGCGTTGAGCCAGGACGCCGAGGTTGGGGTGAAGTGGAGCGTCCAGCGCGGGTGCCGGACAAGCCAAGCCCGGACTTTGGGGTGCTTGTGGCTGCCGTAATTGTCGAGGATCACGTGGATCAGCCGGCCGGCTGGGATGTCGCGCTCGAGGCGACTGAGAAAGCGCAGGAATTCCTGGTGCCGGTGCCGCTGCATGCACTGCCCGATTACGGTGCCGTCGAGGACATTGAGGGCGGCAAACAACGTGGTCGTGCCCCCCGCCTTCGCGAGGGCAGGCTGTTGCGCAGATAATCGTGGGTCATGGTCCCGGCGCGGCCTTGTTTCATCGGCAAACCCGGCTGAGTGCGGTCGAGCGCCTGGATCTGGCTCTTCTCGTCAACCGAGAGGACCAGGCTGTGCGCCGGCGGATCGAGGTAAAGGCCCACGACATCGCGCAGTTTGGCGGCAAACTGCGGGTCGCGGCTGAGTTTGAAGACCCGCAACCGATGCGGGGCGAGACCATGGGCACGCCAGATCTTTTGCACGGTGCTGACCGCCAGCCCCACCGTCTCGGCCATCGCACGGCTCGTCCAATGGGTGGTCTCGCCGGGCGGTGCGCCGAGCGTGAGCGCGATCAATTGCGCGACGACCGGCTCGCCGATCGGCGCTTTGCCGGGCTTGCGGGTCTTGTCGTGGAACAGGCCATCGACCCCGGCTTCCATGAAGCGGCGCTGCCAGCGCCACACGCAGGGTTTCGAGACGCCGGCCCGGCGCATGATCTCCGCCGTGCCGCAGCCTTCGGCGGTGGCCAGGATGATCCGCGCCCGCCACGCATGCTTCTGAGTACTGTTGCGATCGGCCACGACTGCCGCCAACCGCTCCCAATCCCCCGGTCCGAGCCGGATTTCAACATCTCTGCGCATCGCGGCATCATGACACAAAGGCTCGATTTTGGGAATCCTATGTTTCGGTCAGACCACTAGCGTATCTGAGAAGGGCAGGGGGTGGCCAACCGCCACGCAAGCCGCGGTTTGGCACGTAGTATGCCGTGGCCGGCCGCGCATTGCCGCACCGGAGACGCCCGCGGGCCAGCATGACGCCCGAGGCCGGCCGGCACGACCGCAGTGCGCGATCTCCGCTTCGCATCGCGACGCACAGCGCCCGGTGGCAATGCCCTGTTCAAACTACCGGCGCTCGATGACCCCGGACGGCGAACCGGGCCCCGAGACGGCAATTGCCCGGCCGCCGGCGAGCGTCGTCGAAACGCTTTCGTTACGTCACCCGGCCGGGTGACGTGGCCAAATCCGCGAGTGGTTCGAATTCGAAACCATTGTCGACCTGGCGGCGCCGGCCATCACCTTTGCCGAAGCCGAACCAGCCGCCGCTGACTATCGCCGCGCCGCCCGCGCCGAGAACACCAGGCGCGCCTACCGCGCCGCCGACGGCCGCTTTACCGACTGGTGCGCGGCGCACCGACAGACCGCACTGCCAGCGACGCTGGAAACCGTTGCTGCGTTTCTCACCGCGAAGGCGGGAGGGGACTCGCCGTTAACACCCTGCGGCTGCGCCATGCCACGCTGCGTTACCTGCACCTCTCGGCCCGGCGCCGCTGGTGTCGGCCACCCTCGCCGGCATCCGCCGCGCACACAAACTTTCACGTGCCGTTGTGCCATTCACCCTCCAAGGCACCCAGATCCTCGCAATCTTCGCGAAAAGGATCTCCGCGGATGCGAGCAACTCCGTCGGAACCGAGATTTATCAATTCAACGGAGCGGCCGCGTACCGGGCCATACGGCGGTCGCGTTGGTAAGAGTCCAGGCGGAGACCTCGGGGCCCTTCTCATCGTGCTTGCCACAGGAACAATGAACCCCTCACTATTACGTGTGCTGGGCGGACTTCCGGGATTGCTCTCTATTACGGGCCGTTGGCGGGCTCTACCTGAGCCCGGTTTCCGGAACCGTCGGCAAGGGGCGGGGTTAACCTGAAGGTGATTGTCATTCGGGTAGTGCTGACAATCTCGGTCTCCCTGTCAACTTGGCCGAGTGCTCCACCGCCCCGGCCATTCCGTTCCTCGCCGCTTCGGTTGCCGGCGTTCGGGCCCCTTGTTGATCATTTCGACGCGCCGCCCACCGCACCGCGCAGGAACCGTAACCGCCCTGTCACGAAGCGCCGTATCTAACTCCGTGCTGCCCTACTTCGGGGATCGGTCCCGGCCGTGGGCATCGCTTTTTGAACCCTCAGGGAGGCGTCATGAAATCTGATGCCGTAATATTGCAGATTGCGATCCAAATGATTGGGCAACACGGCAGCGAAGCCGAGGGAGCGGCGATCGAATTCGCGAACTTGATGCTCGACCACAACGAACGTGATAAACAGGTCGAATGGCTGCGTGTCCGTACCGCGATTGTGATACTCAGCGATAGCCGACCCCGGTAGCCTCAATGAAGGCTGGCCGCCCAGCGCTATTTTTCGCCGTCGCGCTCGCGGGTCGCCTCAGGCCTCGAGGCGTACGATGCGGCACACCGCAGCGCTTCTCATCCCCTCCGCGCACCGTGAAGGTGCCACTGATCGCCCCCGCATGGGTGCCACCATGCGCTCGGCGCGGGCAGCGGATCGTCGATCGGCATTGGCGGCGGTTCGGGCTGAGGTATCGGTATTGGCGACCGGGGATCGGTCAAGGGTGTGCCGAGCACGCATCAAGCATTTCACGCAGCGCCGGCTAGCGTGGCGTGGTCGTCGTCGCCGACTGCGTGGTAATGCCTGCGTCTGCGGGGTCGGTCTCTGTTTTCGAGTGGGTTTCCGAGCTGCCCGAGGTGCCTTCCTTGTAGGTATCCTTTTCGATGACCGGGGTCCCGTATTCATCTACGCCGGTTTAAGTCGTTGACGAACGGTAACCCTGTCCGGGATCGGAGCGACGGTCGTTGTGGTTGACGTGCCGGGTGCTGGAATGTCCGGCGGTGTCGAGGCGTTGTTCAAATAAGCGGCGCGCCGTCGATCATCGCTGATGCACCCGATCGCGGCCAAGCCGTTGCAGCCACGACGCCGACCCGGTCGCGTTGGAGACGGTTTGCAGCTTTTATGTTCACCGTTTCAGTGGCTCTGATCTCGGCACTCTGATCGCGAGCTCGCCGCGCCGCCGGAATTCATCTGGCAGGGTCTGCGCACTGGAGTGGGCCATTTCACATGAGCGATCTCTTATCCGCACTCCTGCTGATACGGCAGATCGGCGATCTGGTTGGCCCGGCTCCACATCGGATTTCACGTGATCCGCGCAATCCATTGTTCACCGGAGCCTGAGCCTCACCTTCGCGCTGGTTTCGGTCTGTGTGCACGACGCCATGACCGCCTTTGGTTCCGATCGAGGCGCCGAACAAGCGGGGGCCAGTTCAGGGCTTGCGGGCGCGATCACGTTGACGACCGCATGGTCCATTGTACCGTTCGCGATAACCGTCGCGTGTAACCTGACTTCACCGATTGGAGCCGGGTTTAGCGAATTTTGGCGGATCAAGGGGCGGAGTTACAAGGGGTCAACCCGGCCGCAAGAGACAAAATCGGGTGTAGTGCCGACCAAGCCTATTCCCAGCGCCGCGGCGGTGCGGATAGTGGGCGGCCATCATGTTCCTGCGCTCGAAGATTCGGCGGAAGGATGGCAAGGAGCACCGCACTTGGAGCGTGGTGGAGAACCGACGCGTCGGACGCGGGCGGGTTGTGCAGCGCCACGTCTTATATCTGGGTGAGATCAACTCGACCCAGGAACTGGCGTGGCGCCGCTCGATCGCGGTGATGGAAGCCGGGACGGCGCAGCCGCGGACGCTGTCGCTGTTTCCCGAGGACCGCTGTGAGGGGCTGGTACCGGACGGCTCGATCGTCCAGCTGAAGCTGTCGCAGGTGCGGCTGTGGCGGTCGCGGCAATGGGGTACCTGCTGGCTGGCGCTGGAACTGTGGCGTGAGCTGGGTCTCGACCGGTTCTGGGCGGAACGGCTGGGTGTGAGCCGCAAAGGCACAAGGTGGGACCAGGTGCTGTTCGTGTTGGTGGCCTATCGGCTGTTGGCGCCGGGCAGCGAATGGCGGCTGCACCGGGAATGGTTCGATCGCAGCGCCCTTGCCGATCTCCTGGGCGAGGATGCCGGGCTGGCGGAAAGCCACAAGCTCTATCGCTGTCATGACCGGTTGCTCGTGCACAAGCAGGCGGTGTTCGAGCATCTGATCGGGCGCTGACGCGACCTGTTCAATGTCTCGTTCGACGTGCTGCTCTATGACTTGACCAGCACTTATTTCGAGAGCGATCCGCCGTTTCCAGAAGGGGACAAGCGTCGCCACGGCTACTCGCGGGACCACCGCAGCGACTGCGTGCAAGTGATCATCGCGCTGGTCGTGACGCCGGCAGGGCTGCCGCTCGCCTACGAGGTGCTGCCGGGCAACACGGCGGACAACACGACGCTGCGCGACTTTCTCGATCGCATCGAGCGGCAATACGGCAAGGCGCGACGGATCTGGCTGATGGACCGTGGCGTACCGACCGAGGCGGTGCTGGCCGAGATGCGCGCCGCCGATCCACCGGTGCAGTATCTGGTCGGCACGCCGAAGGGGCGTCTCACCCGGCTGGAAAAGGCTCTCCCGCTTACCATCGTGCCTCAGCCAATTTGAGGAGGCGGTATGGCATTGGTGGGGTGGTGATTGCCGCGATGGCGAGGCGCTCGTGGATGGTTTTTAAAACAAAGCGGCGGTTGAAGCGCCAGGCGAAGGCGGCGAGGTAACGTGGCAGATGTTTGGCGCCGACCACGCGATGGGTGGCCAAGAGGCTGTTTTTGACATTGGCCAGCACCGTGTTCGCCCAGCGGAAGGCAGGGTGGCGCGCCGACCTGCGACCGGAGCCGGTGACGTGCCGTTGATGGACGATGCCCGGCTGTTCGGCGATGCAGCGAAACCACTGGCCGCCGTCGCTGACAACGGTGGTTCCGGCCTCGACAGCGGAGCACAAACGCTTGGTTTCACCGGCTCGGAAGCCACGCACCACCTGCAAGCGAGCGTGTAGCGGCCGACCGTCATCGGAGGTCTCGATCGCGACAATAAAAGGGGTGTGGCCGCGCCGGCCGCGCCCAGACCCTTCGCCGGTGCGCTCGCCGCCGATGTAAGCGTCGTCGATCTCGATCCGCGGGCCGGCGGCGCCGAGCTTGTAACGACGGTCGCGCTCGAGCATGGCCTGCATCAGCTTGTGCTGAAGCCGCCAGGCAGCGTTGGTCGAGATCCCCAGCCGCCGGCCCAACTCGATGTTGGATATTCCCTTCTTGCCCTGGCCAAGCAGATGCATGGCGCGGAACCACAGCCGCATCGGCAGCTTGGTGCCCTGCAAAACGGTGCCGGCGATCAGCGATGTCTGGTACCGGCATCGCCGGCACTGAAGCAGTTGACGGCCCTGGATCTCGGAATACTTTGTCGATGCGCACCGCGGACACTTGAAGCCCTCCGGCCAGCGCCAGACGAACCACGCCTTGCGGCATGCCTCTTCGTCCGGATAGCGCTGCTCGAACGCATCGTCCGAGAGGCCCTTCTGGTGCTGCACGCGGTTACGAGGCATTACTTCACCCTGAAAATCGTCGTGTTTTCAGGATGATATTAGCCTATTACTTGCTGAGTGTCGATGGTAAGCGGGAAGGCTCTTATCGCCAAGCCCTGGCAGGAGGCCCGGCCGGGCGTGCGAGTCAAGCTGCTGCCACAGGATGGCGAACTCTACGTCTTCGCTCAAAGCGCCGTGCAGATGATCGATCTGCATGTCCCGACGACCGACGGCCGCGAGCTGATGTTGACCCGCTATACCGAACCCGAGCCCGAACTCGCGCTCTTGCTGCACAAGCTCAAATTCGTTCTGCCCGATCAGCCGAAGCCCAAAATCACCGCTTTGCCGAGCCCGCCGCCCACCCCGATGTATGTGCCGACCTTTGCCGGTCGGATCAAATAAAACAACCATTTACGTCGTCTCGACCCCGCCAATCGGCGAAGTCAGGCTAAGCGTGCGAAGCCACTGGCTCAAAGTGCCACTAGCAGGGTGCTGAAAAATTCTGGAATTCAGCGCGCTCTGGCTCCCGAAATGATTGGTTTTGACCAAGCGGGCCGGTTTTGCGGTGAGTCGGAGGGCGCTGGGCGGCGCGCCGGCACCGGTTTGATATGGCTTCCGGATCATCAAGCACTCGCAGCAAGCAATTTGGGCAGCCGGACGAGGTTATGTAGCTGAAAAGGCTATCTCAAATCGCATCGTCACTCCCTTGCCCAACCCCAAGGGATCCCTTTTTTCAGCACCCTGCTAGCTAGTGTGCATCGCCAAGCGCTGCGCCACAGACATCCAATATTGCCGCGGCAAAGAGGACCGGCGCCGGCTCTATCACAAGCTGATCGCCGCCACTCAGGCCATCCGAGCGGCGCTGCTGCGGGCCGTCAAGCAGCTAACCGGCCTTGCCGGCGTCGCGGTCGAACGCTGGCGCGCCCGGGTGGAGCATTATCTGCCGCTGATCGGCCGCGTGCTCGACCAGAGCGCGCGCCGCGTCCTGCGCGCTCAGACGGTGCCGGCCGGCAAGAAGCTGGTCAGCCTGTTCGAGCCGCATGCCGACATCATCGTCAAGAGCTTGCCCTCGCGAAGGCGGGGGGTGCTCGCGACGTGCAATACGGTCACAAGCTCAATCTGGTCACCGGCAAGAGCGGCCTGATCCTCGATCTCGTCATCGAAGCCGGCAACCCGGCCGACGCCGAGCGCTTCCTGCCGATGCTCGACCGCCACATCGCTCGCTGCGGCGCGCCGCCCCGCCAGATGGCCGCCGACGGCGGCTATGCCAGCCGCGGCAATCTCGATGCCGCCAAGGCGCGCGGCGTCAGCGATGTCGCCGTTCACACAAAAAACGCGGCCTGGCGGTCGCCGACATGACCAAAAGCGCCTGGGTCTACCGCAATGCGCAACCTCCGCGGCATCGAGGCCAGCATCTCCTGCTTCAAGCGCGCCTCTGGCGCCGGCCGCTGCACTTGGCGCGGGCTCGACCACTTCAAGGCCTACGTCTGGTCCGCCGTGGTGGCGCACAACCTCGTGCTATTCGCCCGCCTCAAACCGGCCTAGCCGGCTCCATTCCTCAAGACGAGCGGCGGCGAGCCATCCGACGCGCCTCACTGCACACGCTAAACGAGGCCTCTTCGCCGGACTGCTCGGCAACAGCGAAACGCCGCCTCTCATCACCTTGACAAACTCGCTTCTGCTCCTGTACCGCGCTGAAAAAACGAGTGTTTTTGGACGGGCACTAGCTAGTGCTCACCGATATTGCCACGGGGGCTCTGTTGCAAACTCCCAGCTGGTCGGTGAGCGGCTCGAGGCTGCGCCGAGCGACAGCACGACCTCGCGCGGGCGCATCACGCGCCATAGCTGGGAGTTTGCAACAGAGCCGTCGAGATCGGCGCGCGCGGCAATTTGACGAAGTGTCAGCCCCGCAAACACGCGGATGGTTTTCAAGCAGGCCCGCCGCGCTTCGCCCGGCGCCGAGATCCTGATCTGGATCGCCGGCTACGACGACGACCCGCGCGAATTATGGGATTTCCCCGAAGTGCGGCGATATGTGCGGTGGTGGTCGCGCGCCGCCGGGCTCGGCTCCTGGCAAGCGGCGATCGAGATCCCATGGGCCGATTTCGATGCGTGCATGGGTGTTCTCATCGCCTGCAACGTGTTCGGCGACGAGCACCCGTTCGACCTTAGAAAGCCGGACACGCCGCCAGCGAACTCAAAAATAATTCTGAGTGATTATTGCAGGTTGCCGCGCCGCAGGTTGTGGCACGCCGCCGGGCTTGTGGCCGCGGCCGCAGCGGCGAAATATGAATTTAGATTGCACGGTGTAAGAGCTTTACCCTAACCTGTATCCTACCACTTGAGCCTGTTCGGGGAATTTTCATGGCCAGCCGACTGATCAGCTCCGTTTTTGCCCTTTTATTGATATCCGTGTGCCCTCTGATGCCGGCGTCGGCAATTCCGATAACAGTATCCTTTACCGTCAATGGATTTGGGGTGGGTGCGCCAACCGACCCGGTGACCGGATCGATTGGGTACGACGCGACTTCGACCACGTCGAATATCAACTCGTTGACCTCTATCGGCCTGACTATCGCGGGGCATACCTACCCGCTCAGCGACGTGAGTTTCATTTCTTCCGTCGGACTTCAACTGATTGGTGGATCTTTGAATGGGGTTGGTACCCCTCTTGTTGGTACTGATGACTTTGTTATAGAATGGAACGCGGCCACCCTAAGTCCTATTCTTTTCAATTACGCTGTAAGTTCGGTCCCTGACAACGTTTTTTCTAGTACGACCTTCCCCGCATTCAGTGTTGCCGCTGCTGCCGTCCCGGAGCCAAACAGTTTGCTCCTTCTTTTGGTAGGCGTCGCCAGCCTCCGCGTGTGTCCGCATATTGTGCGCCGCCTGTCGACCAAATATTCGTCCGTGGTCAGGTGAAGTAAAGCACAAGAGCGGGCAGAATAGCCCGCTGATCCCGGAGCGCCACCGTCCCATCTACCACCCGGTAGCCCGGTCCGCCGCACCCATCGTACGGGACCGCAACAGCCCGCAGAAGCACGTCTGGCGCGCCCGGATCGTGTTGCTGACCGCCGATGGCCAGGGCACCAATGCCATCACCCGGGCGGTCGGCAAGGACAAAACCGTGGTTTGGCGCTGGCCGGAGCGCTTCATGCAGGAAGGGGTGGCGGGGTTGACCCGCGACAAGACCCGGCCGTCGCGCATCCCGCCGTTGCCGGCCGCCAGCGTCGATCGGGTGGTGGCGCTGACCAACCGGCCGCCGCCGCATGCGGCGACCCATTGGACCGTGTCAACGCCGGAGACAAAATGCATCGGCGGTCTCCGCCGGATAGGCCTGCACGAAACACGCGTCGCTGTGCGGCAGGTCGATCGCAAAGAAGTGGATCTTGCCCTCGACCCCGGCGATCTCGGCCAGCGCCTCGCCAAAATCCACCTGCGCATAGCCAGGATCGTGCCGCAGCGGCACAAATACCTCGCGATGCCGCAGCCGCCGCGCCAACACATAGTCCTTAACGATGGTGATCCCGCCAGAGTAGCCGTGCTCGTCGCGAAGCCGCTCGAAAATCCGCTTCGAGGTATGACGCTGCTTTCGCGGCCGACCTTCATCAGCCGCCAGGATCCCGTCGATGAGCCCGGTATACGGATCCAGCTTCGGACGCGCCGGCGGCCGGCTCCGCCGGTACCCGGGCGGAACTGAAAACGCCAGCATCTTGGCAACCGTCCGCGGGTCGATCCCAAACTGACGCGCCGCTTCCCGGCGGCTCAGACCCTTAATCTGAACCGCAAAACGAACCTGAGCGTAAAGCTCCACGCTCTTCATCCCGCGGCCCCTGCCGCTTTCCGACAAGGGCCATCGCTGCCGGATTTTTTACTCCGGCGCTACCGGACTATCCGGCCGCTTCAGTGAGGGATTTTTGCTCCGGCGCTTACACGCGTCAGACCGTTCATCATTGCGCGCCACTACAGCTATCAGCCTACCAGATATATGGCTGAGGACTCCTATTCGGGAAGCCGCTCCCTGACCCTCCCCGACTGGACAGGTGCTCGAACAAACACACCGTCAAATTCCACAACCCTTGAACTCCTGTCGCGGTTGACAGGAAATAGTCCCGATATTTCAAATTCTCGCTCTTTCAGGTATTTGATAACTTTAGTCCATGTGGGCATCGCATCGTATATTGGTACTACTGATAGTTCAGTTTGTATGAAGTATATTGATGACAAAACTGTGGCTGCTCCTTCGATGACTGATAGCTCAAAACCTTGAGTGTCTAATTTAAGAAAGGGATTCTGAAAGTCATATTCAGCTTTTAATTTTGGTACTATGGAGTTCGAGGGTTTTCATTTTCACTAATTGGGTGTGGACGACGGCACTCTCGCTAATGAATGGTTGGTCACCGGAGAGTGGTGTCAGCAATGAACTGAGATCACCCGATTTTGCGATGTTTATTGGAACAGTAGATTCCTCATTGCCCAGAGCTATCTCAAAAATGTGCCAAGCCGTATCGTCGTTTGTACGCTTCTTGCATAACTCAGCCAGATGATGGACAGGCTCAAATGACAATATCAGTCCGTTGTATCCGACTTCGTGTCGTAAAAAATTCCTGAACTGACCTCGGTTAGCGCCAATATCTAAAACGCAATCAATGTTATTTGTGTAAAATAAGTTCTTTAGTAATTGGGCGTGCATCCATGTGTCGAGATGCCACTTTGGTATTAGTAAATAGCCCGCCCTCTCCACAAACGACGAAACGAATCGAAGACCATATTTCCAAATCATTTCCAAATTTACCCGAGTTGGAATGGTGGATGACTGAGTCCCCGACCTCGTGCTGCTGGGCCAATGCGGTCGAAGGCTTTTTTGCCACCCCGACCCGCCGTCGCTTACAGCGCGGCGTGTTCCATTCGTTGGTCGACCTACAGGCCGCGATCAACCGCCAACTCGGCGAGCACAACCGTAAATCCAAACCCTTCGTCTGGACCGCCGATCCCGACCGCATCATCGAAAAGGTCAATCGTGGGTACGAAGCGATCGCGTCAGACCACCCGGCTGCGCCGCCGTGCCTGCGACAAGGCTAAGCACACTACGGCGCGTCCGTCCACTGCGGCGGGGAAGGAAGAGCCCATTCATCCCCGGCATCTTGCCTCACTGGTGGTAGCCACATCAACCTCCGGGTCAACTGATCCTCGCCGGCGACCACCGTCAGCTTCCTCGATCGAGGTCTGGCAATGGCACAGTCAACTTGGCATCTACAGATTGACGGAAAGTGCGATGAGCTGAGCGATGCCTGGCGATACGAGTGATTATGCCGCCATCGCAACGCCGGTAACATCGGCCCAGGTGGCGAAGGCCTGGGTGCGTCCGGACCGGAGGGTGGCGGCGGTGTTGTGGTCTCGGCGGCGGGTGTTTGGGATCGCCTTGGGCTACGAGGACCTGATCGACCACGACCAGTTGCGCCACGACCCGGTGATGGCGGTGCTGGGCGGCAAGCTCGGAGCCCGGCGTGCGGATTGCGCCCCACTGGCCGGCAAATCGACGCTCAACCGGCTGAAATTGAGCCGCGCGGCGCCGAGCCGCTATCACAAGATCAGCTATGACGCGGCGGCGATCGAGGGGCTGTTTGTCGATCCGTTCCTCGACGCCTGAACCGCTCCGAGATTTCCGGAGGCAATTTGGCTTGGGTCAGGCGGCGATGGCCGGACCAGCGATCTGGGCATAGTAGCGCGCCTCGGCTTCGGCGGGAGGGATGTTGCCGATGGGCTCAAGCAGGCGCCGATGGTTGAACCAGTCCACCCACTCGACGGTAGCGAACTCCACCGCCTCGGCATGACGCCAGGGACCACGCCGGCGGATCACCTCGGTCTTGAAGAGCCCGATCACCGTCTCGGCCAGGGCATTGTCGTAACTGTCGCCGACGCTGCCGACCGACGGCTCGATGCCGGCCTCGGCAAGCCGCTCGGTATAGCGGATCGAGACAACTGGGCGGATTCAAGTGGTCGTCGCAACACCTTGGGAAGGAGGGTTGCGATGAAGAGACGGCGGCGGCGTTCGGATCGGTCCAATCGGGCGCCATTGTTCTCACCAGGTCGACCGCCGATGGCAGCACGAGATGAGAGGCCACGGTTCTGGGCGGCGATCGCGGCAGGCATGGCAAGCGAGGATGCTGCGGTGGAAGCCGGGATGTCGCAGGCTGTAGGAACAAGATTGTTCCGGGAGGCGGGCGGCATGCCACCAGCGATGTTAGGACCATCCGCCAAGCCATTGTCCGGCCGATATCTCTCATTTGCGGAGCGGGAGGAGATCGCTCTCCTTCGCGTGCAGGGCTACTCTATGCGCGAGGTTGCGCGGCGGCTCGGGCGAACCGCCTCAACGATCTCGCGTGAGCTGCGGCGCAATGCCGCCACCCGAAGCGGCGGCCTGGAGTATCGGGCGACGACCGCGCAATGGCATGCTGAGCGATCCGCTCGCCGCCCCAAGCAGGCGAAGCTTGCGCTCAACGCGGCACTGCGAGTCTACGTGGCGGAACGACTGGCTGGCGTCGTCGTGGCTCCCAGCGGGACTTCTGTTCCCGGCCCGGCTGTGTCCTGGAAAGGTCGTCGGCATGGACCGCGGAAGGATCGGCGGTGGGCAAACGCCCGGAGCCCGGAGCAGATTGCTCGGCGCCTGCCGGTTGACTTCCCGGACGATGAGACCATGCGCATCAGCCATGAAGCCATCTATCAAACGCTTTTCGTTCAAAGTCGGGGTGGGTTGCGCCGCGAGCTGACGGCCTACTTGCGGACCGGGCGGGTGTTGCGGATGCCGAGAGCGCGCACGCGCGGGCGGGGCAAGGCCTTCATCTATCCAGAGATCATGATCAGCCAACGTCCTGCGGAGGCAGCGGATCGCGCCGTGCCGGGCCACTGGGAAGGGGATCTTATCTTGGGTCTTGGTAGTTCCGCGATTGGCACCTTAGTAGAACGCATGACACGCTTCAGAGCTATGCGCGGAAGTTGGTGACGGGCTGACGGGATGAAGGCGGCGTATCGTGGGGGTGTTCGCGCCTCCACTTCTCCAGCAAAGGAGTGATACGCCGTGTCCGATGCTAACGTCGTCAAGCTGCTTCAACCAGGGTCATTCGCCGACCCGCTCACCGAGGTGCTGCGCAACGGAGCGCGGGCCCTGCTGGCCCAAGCGATCGAGGCCGAGGTGGCCGAATTCCTCGCCAAGCATGTCGATCTGAGGACCGCTACTGGCTTCCATTCCCTCGTCGACCTCCAGGCCGCCATCAATCGCTACCTTGCCGAACACAACCACAGTCCAAAGCCGTTCGCCTGGACCGCCGATCCCGACCGCATCATCGCCGCGGCAAACCGCGGGTACCAAGTGTTAGATTCGATCCACTCTCATGTCCGCCTTTCCAAGTAGCAGGCAAGTGGATTCGTGGCTTTCTTTGAAGCGCGTGTTTCGGGCTGTGCCGGGCAGGGCGGGAGGCGCGGCCGTCGTGACGACGGTTGATCATACTCTGATGCGCGGGTCGGAACCGCATGACCGTTGATGCGTCGCGGAGCTGCCTCGGTCTAGGAACCTGCGTCGAGCAGATGGCCCGGCAGATAGTGGATGCGAGGGTTCTCCTGACCGCGGCCGCGCCTCCGGCCTTGCCCGGCAATAGCGTGTCGGCTGGTTCGATGGCGCCTCCCTTGAATGTGACCACGTGTTCTCCTGGGTCAGCTCGCCGCCGGCGCCACGCGGCGGGCGATGGCCCAGATGAAGCCCGAGAGTTCGCGGGCGATCGCGGCGGTGACAACATTGGCCGGCTTGCCGGTGCGGGCGAGCTTGCGATAGCGCGCGCACAACCGCACCTGTCCCTTCCAGGCAATGTCGCGGATTGCCTTTGGCAACTCTTCTTGCCGGAGCAGCAGCTCGCGGCTGATCCGAGCCGGGAAGCGATAACACCAGGCCGCCTCGATCAGCAGTCGACGGGCCGCGCTGTTGCCCGCCTTGGTGAGGCCGCCGCGTTTGACGCTGGCCCCGCTCGAATGCTCCGACGGCACCAGACCGAGATAGGCCATCAGCTGGCGCGGATTGGCGAAACGCGAGAGGTCGCCCAATTCGGCAATCAGCGTGGCGGCATTGACCAGAGCCATGCCGCGCATCGACTGCAGCGCCGCCACAACCGGGGCCAGCGTCCAGTCCGGCAGCATCGCCGCGATCTGCGCCGTCAGCCGGTCACGCCGGGCCGCGGCGGCTTCGACCGCTTGGAGATAGTCCTCGAGTACGAGGTGATGCACCGCCTGCTCGAACTTCAGACCCGCCAGCCAACGGCGATGCAGCTTGGTCCACGCCGGCCGGGCGTAATGGCAGCCCTGCCGCAGCAGAAAGCCCGACAGCTGCTGATGGGCTCGGCGCAATGCGTGCACTGCATCAAGGCGCGCGCGTACCAGATCGCGCATCGCTTCATGCCCGGTGTCGGGAACCCACACCGCGGTCAGCTCGCCCGCCCGGTGCAGCCGCGCCAGGCTGGCGGCGTCGCGCCGGTCGGTCTTGACCCGGTCGCCGGCTCGCTTCGGGATCAGCGACGGCGCCACCACAACGCACTCGTGCCCGCGCGCCGACAACCGACGTTGAATGCCATAGCCGCACGGCCCTGCTTCGTAACAGAACCGAAGCATTACTCCGTCACCGCCGAGCTTGCGCGCCAGTCGATCCAATGCCGCCGCCGTGTTGGCGATGCGTCCGTACTCCCGGACCTCGCCACGCAGCCCGCCATCGGCGACCGCGACAACGATCGTGTTACCAGAGCATGGATTTTGGTGCTCAACCCGCCGGTGAGATATCCGGGCTAAGCCCGATCGCCTCGTCCTGGTCTTTTTTTGGGAGCGCCGGCACTGTGCTGATGCGCCCGCACGATGGTGCTGTCGATCATCGCGTATTCGTTGTCAGCATCGGCGGCGAGATATTCGAAGATGGTTTGCCAGACCCCGCTTTGCGCCCACCGGCTGAACCGGCGATGGGCATTCTTCCAATCACCGAACCGTTCTGGCAAATCGCGCCACGGGATGCCGGCGCGGAAACGATAGAGGACGGCTTCGACGAATCGACGATTGTCTTGGGCGGTCACGCCGACATGGCCGATCCGCCCTGGCAGCCCGTCTTTGATCCGCTCCCACTGGTCGTCTCGCAGTCCATATCGGGTCATGGGTCAGCCTCTTGCCAAAGCCGACCTTTCATTGATCACACAATCTCCGGCCGAGGTAGACTCGTTTTGCGATCTCCACCTAATCGTCGACTCGTTTTACGGGTAAGGCTCCAAGTAATTGACGACACGCCCTAGAATTGCTGATCGGATCCGCAGATGTGCGCGATCTTAGCCTGACTTCACCGATTGGAGCCGGGTTTAGCGAATTTTGGCGGATCAAGGGGCGGAGTTACAAGGGGTCAACCCGGCCGCAAGAGACAAAATCGGGTGTAGTGCCGACCAAGCCTATTCCCAGCGCCGCGGCGGTGCGGATAGTGGGCGGCCATCATGTTCCTGCGCTCGAAGATTCGGCGGAAGGATGGCAAGGAGCACCGCACTTGGAGCGTGGTGGAGAACCGACGCGTCGGACGCGGGCGGGTTGTGCAGCGCCACGTCTTATATCTGGGTGAGATCAACTCGACCCAGGAACTGGCGTGGCGCCGCTCGATCGCGGTGATGGAAGCCGGGACGGCGCAGCCGCGGACGCTGTCGCTGTTTCCCGAGGACCGCTGTGAGGGGCTGGTACCGGACGGCTCGATCGTCCAGCTGAAGCTGTCGCAGGTGCGGCTGCGGCGGTCGCGGCAATGGGGTACCTGCTGGCTGGCGCTGGAACTGTGGCGTGAGCTGGGTCTCGACCGGTTCTGGGCGGAACGGCTGGGTGTGAGCCGCAAAGGCACAAGGTGGGACCAGGTGCTGTTCGTGTTGGTGGCCTATCGGCTGTTGGCGCCGGGCAGCGAATGGCGGCTGCACCGGGAATGGTTCGATCGCAGCGCCCTTGCCGATCTCCTGGGCGAGGATGCCGGGCTGGCGGAAAGCCACAAGCTCTATCGCTGTCATGACCGGTTGCTCGTGCACAAGCAGGCGGTGTTCGAGCATCTGATCGGGCGCTGACGCGACCTGTTCAATGTCTCGTTCGACGTGCTGCTCTATGACTTGACCAGCACTTATTTCGAGAGCGATCCGCCGTTTCCAGAAGGGGACAAGCGTCGCCACGGCTACTCGCGGGACCACCGCAGCGACTGCGTGCAAGTGATCATCGCGCTGGTCGTGACGCCGGCAGGGCTGCCGCTCGCCTACGAGGTGCTGCCGGGCAACACGGCGGACAACACGACGCTGCGCGACTTTCTCGATCGCATCGAGCGGCAATACGGCAAGGCGCGACGGATCTGGCTGATGGACCGTGGCGTACCGACCGAGGCGGTGCTGGCCGAGATGCGCGCCGCCGATCCACCGGTGCAGTATCTGGTCGGCACGCCGAAGGGGCGTCTCACCCGGCTGGAAAAGGCTCTCCCGCTTACCATCGACACTCAGCAAGTAATAGGCTAATATCATCCTGAAAACACGACGATTTTCAGGGTGAAGTAATGCCTCGTAACCGCGTGCAGCACCAGAAGGGCCTCTCGGACGATGCGTTCGAGCAGCGCTATCCGGACGAAGAGGCATGCCGCAAGGCGTGGTTCGTCTGGCGCTGGCCGGAGGGCTTCAAGTGTCCGCGGTGCGCATCGACAAAGTATTCCGAGATCCAGGGCCGTCAACTGCTTCAGTGCCGGCGATGCCGGTACCAGACATCGCTGATCGCCGGCACCGTTTTGCAGGGCACCAAGCTGCCGATGCGGCTGTGGTTCCGCGCCATGCATCTGCTTGGCCAGGGCAAGAAGGGAATATCCAACATCGAGTTGGGCCGGCGGCTGGGGATCTCGACCAACGCTGCCTGGCGGCTTCAGCACAAGCTGATGCAGGCCATGCTCGAGCGCGACCGTCGTTACAAGCTCGGCGCCGCCGGCCCGCGGATCGAGATCGACGACGCTTACATCGGCGGCGAGCGCACCGGCGAAGGGTCTGGGCGCGGCCGGCGCGGCCACACCCCTTTTATTGTCGCGATCGAGACCTCCGATGACGGTCGGCCGCTACACGCTCGCTTGCAGGTGGTGCGTGGCTTCCGAGCCGGTGAAACCAAGCGTTTGTGCTCCGCTGTCGAGGCCGGAACCACCGTTGTCAGCGACGGCGGCCAGTGGTTTCGCTGCATCGCCGAACAGCCGGGCATCGTCCATCAACGGCACGTCACCGGCTCCGGTCGCAGGTCGGCGCGCCACCCTGCCTTCCGCTGGGCGAACACGGTGCTGGCCAATGTCAAAAACAGCCTCTTGGCCACCCATCGCGTGGTCGGCGCCAAACATCTGCCACGTTACCTCGCCGCCTTCGCCTGGCGCTTCAACCGCCGCTTTGTTTTAAAAACCATCCACGAGCGCCTCGCCATCGCGGCAATCACCACCCCACCAATGCCATACCGCCTCCTCAAATTGGCTGAGGCACGATGGTAAGCGGGAAGGCTCTTATCGCCAAGCCCTGGCAGGAGGCCCGGCCGGGCGTGCGAGTCAAGCTGCTGCCACAGGATGGCGAACTCTACGTCTTCGCTCAAAGCGCCGATCGGGTCGCCAAGGAACGAGCGATGCGCCGCCGCCAGCTGAAATGGCTGTGGGGACGGTTCAAGCAGCTCGCTGGCATGAAGCTGACGCGCGAGGAGCTGCTGATGCGGCTCGGCGCCGCGCGCAAGCAGGCCCGGACCGCCTGGCGCCTGCTCGCGATCGAGGTGGCCAAGGACAGCGCCACCTTCAGCTATCGCCTTGATTGCGCCAAGCTGCGCCGAGCCCGGCGCCGCGAAGGCCGCTACCTGCTGTGCACCAACCTCACCGACGACGATCCGGCGCGGCTATGGGGCCTCTATCTTCAGCTCGTCAGCGTCGCGGCGGCCTTCCGCAACCTCAAAGGCGACCTCACCATTCGGCCGATCTTTCACCAGGATGAGACGCGCATCCAGGCGCATATCTTCATCGCCTTCCTCGCCTATTGTCTACACGTCACACTTGTCCGGCGGCTGCATGCTTTGGCGCCCGGTCTGACGCCGCGCAGCGCCATCGAAAAGTTCGCCGCCGTGCAGATGATCGATCTGCATGTCCCGACGACCGACGGCCGCGAGCTGATGTTGACCCGCTATACCGATTTGCCGCCCAATTCAAAGCCCCGAATAAATTTGACACAGGCCGCCTCGAATTCTCGCCCCACCCGGCATTCGCCGAGCGGGGCGAAAACGTTGAGCCCTAGCCTACCAAGTGAACAACAGATCGAAGCGACTGTCCGCGGGTCCGGGGCCTCCACCTGTGCCCCCGCCTTTTCCAAAGCAATCGACACTCGCAGTAAAATCGGTGAGGCCCGTGCTCCAACTGCCGACGTGGCAGAACGTATTGATACCATCGCCGTATGCAGAAACCTGCACATGCCCTCCGGGGCCCCACGCCTGACCGCCGCCGACGCCAGTGCATTTGACCGAATAGGTGCCGGTTGCGGTCTTGGTGACGCTGATCCCGTCGGACCCGTTCTGGGCGTTAAAGGAATAGAACGTGTTCGGCCGATAAGGTGTGTTGAGCGGCGGCGACGCTTGATCAGCCCATAGGTAGCACAAAGTAGCTGCTCCTCGCCCTGCGTCGGCGAACGACGGTGTCGCCCAGACGATGCATCCAAGCGCCAGCAAGCCAGAAGTCAGCTTGGTGGCATCCGCGAATGACTTGATCATGGCGATTTTGATCCCTAGTTTTGCTCCGGTTACAGAAGCAAAGGTGACAATAATCGCGCAGGTCGATATTGAATGTGAGCTGGATCACAGAACGTTTGTTAAAAGTTCCCCGTGTGCGCTTTTCTAAATCGCTCTATGAGTTATTGACGCCTCTGGGCTATCAAGGTCCGCCTATCGGCAACGTCGAGGACTTACTTCCCGCCGTTGTGCCGTGCGCGCGGAGAGCGGGCCGACCGCGGACAGCTTCACGCTCGACATCGTAGCCCCGGCGGTGCCGAAACCTGCCAGCCTGCTGCTGCTCGCGCTGCCGCTGGGCTTCCTCTTTCTGCTTAACGCGCGGCCCCGCCGCTTCGCGCGCAACGTCAGAGCGGCACGCTCACGCGAGGACGCGCGCGGGAGCGCTGCGGCGCCGAGATGCCCGTGCCCGAATGGCATCAGCGACTGGTCTGCAGCCAATGCCGCAGCCGGCAGATCGATTTCGTCGTCACCGGGCGCCGGTACCGGGTGGGCTGAGACTCACCTTTCGCGTTTGAGCCACGCAACTTCGATGCGCGTCGTCTCGAGAGTCCATTTTTTGTCGATCATGCGTTTGGCGCCGGCTGCTCGCGCGGTGCCGGGTGAATTTCGGAAAGATGCGGGCCCTTTTTGCAAAAAATCATGTCAACTGTTTAGTTGACTAGACACTTCGGCAGCTTGACGCTGTTTGGTTATCCAGGCAGGATTTTGGCCGACTTCGCGAGCAAAGCCCGCACGTCCTTCCCGCTCTTCAGCGCATGCAACCCGCCCGTACCCCACGGCTGTCCGGCACATTTTGTGCTTTACGGCGCGCACGGCACTGTATCTGTTCGGGTCTGGACGTTGGGGACGTTCCGGGACGCGAAACGGGGGCAGTGCCGTGCGACACCACAATAGCGTTTTTCATCAGCTTTTGAAGCATCTGCCATGGGATGATTTCGAGCGGCTGGCGAGGGTGCATCGCGCGGATGCGCGGGCGCGCCGATTGACCAGCAAGAGCCAGTTCCTGGCCATGCTCTATGGCCAGCTGGCCGGCGCGGCGAGCCTGCGCGAGATTGTCGGCGGGATCGAGAGCCAGCGGGCGCGGCTCTACTACCTGGGGGCCACGCTGCCGCGGCGCTCGACTTTGGCCGACGCCAACCACGATCGATCGAGTGCGCTGTTCACCGAGCTGTTGGCGCTGCTGATTGCGCGGGCGCATCGCGGTCTGCGCCGCAGCCTGGCCGAGACCACTTATCTGATCGATGCGACGGGTCTGCGGCTTGACGCGCGCAGCCTCGACTGGGCGCGCTTTTCCGCGGGCGTGTGCGTTGCCAAGCTGCATGTCATCTACGATCCCGCGGTCGACCGGCCGATTTACGCCGCGATCACCCCGACGCGGGTCAACAGCCTGCCCTCGGGCATAGACCCGGGGGACATCACCGCCGCTCAGGCGATGCCGATCGAGCCGGGCGCGACCTACGTTTTTGATCTGGGCTATTACGACTACGCGTGGTGGGCCAAGCTCGATGCGGCACAGTGCCGGATCGTCACCCGGCTCAAATCCAACACGCCGTTGAGCGTGGTCGAGGAACTGCCGGTTCCGGCGGCGACGGCCATCCTGTCCGACCGGATCGGCCACCTGCCGGCGCGCCAAGGGAGCGGTCGCAGCAACCCTTTCCAAGACCCGGTGCGCGAGGTTCGCGTCAAGCTCGACAGCGGCAAGATCATCCGCATCCTGTCCAACGACCTCGACGCCTCGGCCCAAGAGATCGCCGATCTCTACAAGCGCCGCTGGGCGATCGAGCTGTTCTTCCGCTGGGTCAAGCAGACCCTCAAGATCCGCCGCTTTCTCGGCACCAGCGAGAACGCCGTGCGCATCCAGATCGCCGTCGCGCTGATCGCCTTTCTGCTGCTGCGCCTGGCCCAGGCCGGGCAAATCGCGGTGACCAGCCCGCTCGCCTTCGCCCGCCTGGTTCGCCTCAACCTGATGCATCGCCGACCGCTCGATCGCCTGCTCGATCGCGAAACCCCAATCGGCCCCAACCCCGCTCAAATGGCACTCCAATGGAGCCCCGCGTGAACCGGACAGCAGTGCGCTCATCGGGGTCAACTCGTTTTTTGCGCATTGCTGGTGACCGGCAGCATGTACGCGGCTTCGTCGTCAAGCTCGCGCACCCAGCACGGAACCGGGCCGAGTCCGACGTTCGACTTTCGTGGTCATGACGAAGGATTGCGCCGCCGGACCCTAGCCCGGATTTCTCAAAGGGCGGGTGCATCGGGACCTTGGATCTGAGAAAATCGAGTTGCACAAACGGTTTATCTCAGGGCCAGGGGGGTCCCGATGCGGACAGAGTGTAGCGCGGATCTGTTTGGCTTTGCACCCGTCGAAGGGCACAAGGTGGTGGCGGGGTTTGACGGCGGGCGGATGACTTCGGAGGCCGGAGCGCTGCTGCTCGGCGCCACCGATCGGCAGATCCGATTGATCGAGCGCTTTGCCGATTGTTTTACCGATCACCGTGCCGCTGATCTGGTGGAGCACACGGTGCCGGGCGTGGTGGGTCAGCGGGTGTTTGGGCTTGCGTTGGGCTACGAGGATCTGATCGACCACGACCAGTTGCGCCACGACCCGGTGATGGCGGTGCTGGGCGGCAAGCTGACGGCAACGCGGTCGGATTGTGCGCCGCTGGCCGGCAAATCGACGCTCAATCGGCTGGAACTGAGCCGCGCCGAGCCGACCCGCTATCACAAGATCAGCTATGACGGGCGGCGATCGAAGCTGTGTTTGTCGACGTGTTTGTCGATGCCCCTGCGGCGCCGCCGGCGCAGATCATCCTTGATCTCGACGCCACCGACGATCCGCTGCACGGACATCAGGAGGAGCGCTTCTTCCACGGCTATTACGACAATTACTGCTATCTGCCGCTCTATGTGTTCTGCGGCCGGCATCTGTTGGCGGCCAAACTGCGCCCGGCCAACATTGATGCCGCGGCCGGCAGCGTCGAGGAGATGGCGCGGATTATCGGCCATATCCGCCGGCGCTGGCCCAAGGTTCGCACCCTGCTGCGCGCCGATTCGGGTTTTGCCCGCGAGGCGCTGATGGCGTGGTGCGAGACAAACGACGTCGATTTTCTGTTTGGCTTGGCCAAGAACGCGCGGCTCAACGCCGAGATCGCGACCGAACTTGCTGCCGCGCACGAGCAGAGCCGAGTGAGCGAGAAACCGGCACGCCGCTTCAAGGACTTCACCTGGCGAACGCGCAACAGCTGGAGCCGCGCGCGCCGGGTCGTCGCCAAGGCGGAATGGACCGGCGGCGAAGCCAATCCGCGCTTTGTGGTGACTTCCCTGGCGCGCGAGGAGCACGAGGCCCGCCACCTCTACGAGAACGTCTACTGCGCCCGCGGCGAGATGGAAAACCGCATCAAGGAATGCCAGCTCGATCTTTATGCCGACCGCACCTCGGCCCACACCATGCGCGCCAACCAGTTGCGGTTGTGGTTCGCCGCAATGGCCTATGTCCTCGTCTGCGCCTTGCGCCGCATCGGTTTGGCCCACACGCAATTTGCCCGCGCTTGCTGCGGCACGATCCGTCTCAAGCTGTTGAAGATCGGGGCGCTGGTGCGCATCAGCGTGCGCCGCATCAAGCTCGCCATGCCGTCCGCCTTTCCCTATCAGGCCGAGTACCGCGCCGCGCATGCCGCGCTCACCGCCGCCGCGACCGCCTGACAAACCAGAAAACGCGGTCAAAATAATCCCGCCAACCACCCCACGGGACGATTGTCCCCATAAGGACTTGGAAAAGCTGAAACCCACTGGTTCAACCCACAACCACCACTCTCGCTATCGGCTCACCCGCCGAACGCGTCACCGCTGCCCGAAAACCAACCAGGTATGAGAAATCCGAGCTAGGGGTATCAGCTGGTTGTTTTATCAAGGGATCAGCGGAGTTCCCGCCCGGCCGGCGATCGGCCAATGGTCAGTCGAAAGCGGAGCTCGCCTTTCGGCGTACTGCCCGCTGCTGGCGGCTCGCCGGCCTGTTGGCAGCTTACACCAGCGTTGCTTTGATAATGACCTTCCTAAGTGAACCGGTATAGCGGCCCGCCGATGACACTCGGCAACGCGGCGGCGGCTCAGGTGCGGCTGATCGTGTGGTGTCTCGATTGCCGCCACCAGGTCGAGGCCGACCCGGTCGAAATGGCGGAGCGCTACGGCGCCGAGATGCCGGTGCCCGAATGGCATAAGCGGCTGGTCTGCGGCCAATGCGGCAGCCGGCAGGTCGATTTCGTCGTCACCGGGCGCCCTGGGCGAAAACCGATAACTCGCCCAGGTCACCGGAACCAGCGCCGCCACGGCCGGTCTTTAAGGCATGGAGAGAGCTATACCGCGCGGATGCGGTTACGTCGCTTGATTGCTTCTTGGCTGCGGCCGCCGCCGATCCTGACGGACTGCGGCGTCAGTCGCCACAACTGTTCGCCACGCCGCGAAATCCGGTCCCTTTTAACAACGTCCCCAAGCTTTTCGAGACGACGAAGAGCCCCGACTTACCGTGTCATATCTCATGTGCATATCGGCTGGGCGAAGGGCTCGGTATTCGTCTTCGGACACTTTCTCGACCGGGGATATGCGGAACACGGCACAGGTCAGGTCGATGATCGACCGGTTCGGCATCTCGGTCAGCGACGCGATGATTGCGGCCTGAACCCACCCGCGTGTCGGCATGCTATCCGCCATTTGTTCTGCAGCACGAAAGGAGCATGCCAGCCTATGGTACGTGCTGCAATCATGCCGCCGGCCAGGCGCTATCGGAACCAGCGCCGCCACCATGACCGCCGGTCGGAAATAATCGTTTCTGTCCTTTGCACCAAGGGAACGCTGCCGACCTGCCGGTGCGTCAATAACCCGGTCAGGCGCTCCTGTACCTGGCGCCGTTCCATCTCGCTCTCGTCGAGCCGATGACGCAGATCGCGAATTGTTTCCTCGCGTTCAGTTGCCAATGCACGCCACACCTCGACGTCATCCAGTAAACCGCCGTTGGCAACCGGGGTGTCCTCGCGTAAGCGGTTGCCGGTATTTTCACCGGTCAACGGGTAAACCCGGTGCAGCTCGGCCGGATCGATCTGGTAGCTGCCGTCATCGGCACGAGCGGCCGACAGCCTGCCCGTTTTGATCGCCTTGGCAATGGTCGGCTTCGATTTGCCGGTTGCCCGGGCGGCATCTCCCAAGGTGTAAGCCATGATCCCCCTTTGCCAGCAGCCATGCCGGTCAACCGAAAACCTCGGGGGGAACGAGGTTTCCAGGCAGCGCGGGCGCGGTTTACCACAGCCCAACGCATATGGCGAAACCTGTTACACGCACGATTTCCGGCATGGCCGGCGCCGATCAGGCGGCCGAGAGCGCCATAATTGCGTGTCTAGACGCGTGCCAAGAACATTAACCATTTGCCATCCAGAAATGTTAATGGTTAACAGGAACCGGTTAACCCGGGACTCTGTCAATAATACCGACAGACGCTAACGTCATTAGCCGTGTCGTTCGTAGTAACGCAATCGTTATACGTGCGAATTATTGTGACTATTATTAGCTGGGGGGTTGTGTCCTCGTTGCTGGACGTGTCGGATTTCCTTACATCTCCGGTCAGGTCAATTTTGCGGGCTGGACGGGAACGGCCTAATCGGTCGCGCCGTCGGATCGGTGCGCTCTCGCAGTCAAGGATACCCAGCTTGAGGGCGCGCGATTGCGGCCCACGTCTCAGCCGCGATGGCCGCCCGGACCGCCACCACCGTGATGCCCGCCGCCGTGCGGTGCTCCCCCGCTATGCGGGCCTCCCATCGCGAAATGAGGCGCTCCACCGCCATGCGGGCCGCCGGCGTGGAACCCGGCGGTGCTGTGGGCTGCGGCGGCGTTATGAAAACCGGCTCCGCCGTGGGCCGCGGGAGCAATATGGAATCCCGCTTCGCCGCGGACTGCCGTCCGGCCATGAAAGGCGCCTGCGCCATGGAACGTCGCTTCGCTGTGCGATGTGGCGGCACCTCCGTGGATCGCTGCCGCATCGAAACGCCCGACTCCGCCGTGCATCGCCTCGTTTCTGGCGACCCCAGCTGCTGCGCCGCCGCTAATACGCGCCGCTGCCGTTGCCTCCCTTCCCCCGCCGGAGCGTGCCGCCGCCGCCAGGGCGGAAACTCGCCCAGCATCAAAGCGCGCTCTTGTGGCCGTGTCGGCGTAGGCGACCCCGCCGCGATGGGCGGGATCATGCAACCATACACCGCCTGCGAAGGCCGGGCGGCCGCCGGAAACAAACGCATAGCGGCTGTCATCGACGGCGATGCGGTGATGTCCCCAATCGACCCAACCCCAGCCCCAGAACGGCCCGAAGAACGCCAGCTCGATCGGCGGTTCAAAGCCGATCCAGAAGCCTGGCGGATAGGCGAACCCGACCGGAATCGGGAAGTAGTCGGGCGGATACGCCGGATAGGACCACCGCCCGTAGACGGCGGGCCTGTAGACCGGCACGCAGACCACTTGCGGCTCGGCCGGCAGGATCGAGATGGTCTCGCCGCTGACGTGGATCACGCAGCGGCATTGCGGCGTCTGCTTGAGATTTCCCGCGGCCATCGCGTCGTGGCGCAGGCTCTGGACTGCGGCCATGACGTCGGCCTGCTGGGCGAGGAAGACGTTGCCGAGCTCCTCGGTCCATTGCAGCTGGTCGCTCATATGCTCCAGAACCCGGGGGAATGGCACCAGCGCCTTGATGCTGGGGTCCCAGTTCTGCGCCTGCAGCGCGGTGGTCATCACATCGCCGCTCAGCCCCCGATTTGCCGGAGCGCTGACCCAGCGCGCGGCCTCGACCACCTCGAGCGGATAGGTCGAGGCCATCAGAATCTGCGCGAGCAGCGGGTCGGGATAGAGCGCGATCGGAGCGACAAGTTGGTCGAGCTGAGCCTCCGTCAGCAGCTGCGCCGGCGGCACCGCTCCAGAGGTCGGCCGCGGAACGGCTGCCGCGTTCGGAGCGGGCGTGACCGAGATTCCCGGCGGCGCGGCTGTCGTGTTCGGAGCCGGCATGGCGGGGGTTGTCGGCACCACCGGTGGCACGTTCTGCGCAAGCGCGATACCGCCAACGACCGCGATACCGCCTATGGCAATCCAAGTGAGGGAGACGGCAAGCCGTCGCCGAGTGGTCCCGAGCGTCCAGCGCAGCATTGTGTCCTCCTGGCCCGGCCTCGCGATCCTAACGGCTGTTCGCCGGCGGCAATTCCCATTCAATCCGGTCGCCAATGATGTTGGGGTCATCGTATGAAATGGCCCGCCCCTCCGTCAGAAGCCGTAAGCTCGGGGGGCAACCGGAGGGAGACAGGACAGAAATCGCCATAGGGGGATCGAAAAGGCCACGCCAGATAAGCGCTGCGCGCCATTTGCTTTAAATACATTAGTCCGAGATCAGCTGGAGGCCTCCAAGAACCTGGCGGTTTTAGCGGGTTTGTGATTCGATGAGGCGAGGTCTGCGCTGGGGGGCGGAGATGCGCGGTCAGGCGGGGTTTTTCGATGTTGACGAGCGGCTGAAGCAGCTCTCGGCCAAAGGCGACAGCTTGGAGCGGCTGAACGCGGTGATTGATTTTGAACTGTTTCGGGCGGATCTGGAGCGGGCGGTGCCGCGCTCGGACCGCGCGAAAGGTGGCCGGCCGGGGTTCGATCACGTGCTGATGTTCAAGACGCTCATTCTGCAGGCAAGCCACAATCTATCGGACGAGCGGACTGAGTACCTGATCCGGGACCGGCTGTCGTTCATGCGCTTTCTCGGTCTGGGGCTGGCCGACACGGTGCCGGACGCCAACACGATCTGGACCTTCCGCGAAGCGCTGACGCGGGCCAAGATCGCGGGCCAGCCGGCGGTCGCGGTTCTGTTCGAGCGCTTTGACACGGCGCTCGCGGCGGCCGGGTTTCTGGCGATGAGTGGCCAGATCATCGATGCCTCGATCGTCGCCGCGCCGAAGCAGCGCAACACCGACGGCGAGAAGCGCGACATCAAGGAAGGCCGCATCCCGCCGGAATGGGCGAGGAAGCCGGCCAAGCTGCGCCAGAAGGACCGCGACGCCCGCTGGACGGTCAAATACACCAAGGCCAAGCCAAGCGCGGACGGCGCACCGCGCGTCGAGCTGGCGGTCCCCGCCTTCGGCTACAAGAACCACATCGGCATCGACCGCCGGCATCGCCTGATCCGCCGCTTGCGGGTCACCGATGCAGCGCGCCATGACGGAGCGCTGCTGCCCGAAGTGATTGATACCAACAACACCGCCGGCGAGGTGAGGGCCGACACCGCCTATCGCTCGCAGGCCAACGAGCGGTTCCTCGCCGACCGTCTGCTGCGCTCGCAGATCCACCGCAAGAAGCCGAAAGGCCAGCCGATGCCGCGCCGCACCGCGCGGGCCAATGGCCGCAAATCGGCCGTGCGCTCGGCGGTCGAGCACGTCTTCGCCCGCCAGAAAGGCCCGATGGGACTGTTCATCCGCACCATCGGCATCGCCCGCGCCAGAACCAAGATCGGCCTCGCCAACCTCGTTTACAACATCCAGCGGATGATCTGGCTGGCTGCCCAGACCGCACCAACTTGACCCAAAGAGCCGCCAACGAAGCCGGCCACGCGTCGGCACATCGATTACCGCAACCAGCCGGCCACGGCACAGCCAGATGCCCGGCTCTTTTCGTCAAGACGGCGCGGTTATTCGGTTATTGGAGGTCTCCAACTTCTTGGGAAGGCTTGATCGCATCGGCGCTTTCAGCTGCGCCGTTCAGTGGCAGCCTCGGCCGGTTCAGGCTGCCTTTCGGCCGCCCGACTGGCCTTCGTGGGCCCTGGAACGCGGCACGCTCTGCCGCACGCTGAGCTTCGCCGGCTTCAAGACCCTCAAGCCTGGCCAAACGTCGTCCGTGGGCGTCGAGGGCGATGAGCACCTGCGCGAGCACGGCGATGCCGGTGAACACGCCAAAACCGACATCGGGGTCGCTGGCGGTCGGCTCGATCTCGATCGGGGTGGGTTCCATGGAATGCCTCGGCGTGGTAGACAGGCCGCGGCTTTAGTCTCCCGACATTTTTTGTCGACTGCCGGCCCCAGATGCTTCTGCGGGCCGGCTTTTCTTTTGCGAGCTTACAGCCTGGCTTGGTGATTGGCGAGCAGCGTCCTATGATCGCCCTGCTCCCGTCCAGGGCATGGCCGAGAGCCGAAATCGCACAGCCGCCTCGTCCTCTGGCCGGGGCGGTCTGCGTTTACAGCTGGGCCTCTGGATCGGTGAGCAGGGCGTTGAAGCGATCCGACCAGTTGTTGTTGAGGTCTGTCCGCGGCGCCGCCGGCGGCCCCTCCTGCAATACCCTCGCGATGATAGTTGGCACCTGAACCGCGCGCGGATGGCCGTAGCCGTCATCAATCCAAGTCATTGTCAGGTCTCTGGCCGGCGACGCCGTCGCACCGCGGCGAAGCTAAGGAGGGCGCCGCCGAGTAGCGCGATTGACGCCGGCTCGGGTATTGCGGCCGAAACTTCGGTAATCACGACCTCGCCGTTGCCCGTCTGGAAATCAGCGACCAGGATTTGATCCGTGCCGCCATCGAAGGAGCCGCCACCGCCACCCTGGTTGCACGTTACGTGCGCACAAACACCGCCGCCGCCGCTATAGCCCCCGCCGCCACCGCCGCCGAACTCGCCACCGCCACCCCCGAAACCGCCGCCGGGCTCGCCCCCAGCGAGACCCGGGAATGCGCCACCGCCGCTGGCCCCGAAGCCGTTGCCGCCGGCGCTGAGAAACCCGCCCCCGCCGCCAGCCGTGCCGTTGCTGCCTCCGTTGCCGCCCGTGCCTCCGTTGCCGCCGCCGCCGTTTGGGCCGGTGAGACCGCCTTCGCCGGGAATATCGGAAGGGGGTATCCCGTCTATTCCGAAAAAGTAGCCGCTGCCGCCGCCACCACCGGCGATGACCAGCGGGGTGTTGCCCGGGCCGACCGCAAAGCTGCCACCACCACCGCCGCTAGCAGTTCCGCTGCCGGGCATGATGCCCGCGCCTCCGACGGCAATCTGCAAGACCTCGCCCGCGGTCAAACTGAAGTCACCGCCGATCTCGGCGCCAAGACCTCCACTACCTGGACTGCCCTGAGTACCTGCGGTACCGCCGCCCTGCGCGCCAAAGGCGAGGATCTGATAGGTGTCGGTAGTCGGTATCGTAAAATTGACGAGGCTTCCGGAATAGGTGAAGTCGAACGGTACGGCCCTGGCGGCCGATCCTGACCTGACCCGGCGAGCCCCAGAAAGGCTGTCCCAACCAGCAGAAGTTGTTTCATTCCCCCCTCCCGTTATTATGCGTGGTGCGCCGTTACTGACCGCGGGAGCAATCCTTGGCTAGTGCGTGGCACAAGTTTCATACGGTTAACATTCTATCAACCTGGCACAAGCAGCGTCATGTTCTGCCTGGTGGACGGCCCGCCGGTGCGATTAGTGTGACACTCGTCTCTACAAGGCGGGCTGAGCTGCTCTACGAGCGAAGCTGTCAATCAGGTCTCTGGCCGGCGACGCCGTCGCACCGCGGCGAAGCTAAGGAGGGCGGCGCCGAGCAGCGCGATTGACGCCGGCTCGGGTATTGCGGCCGAAACTTCAGTAATCACGACCTCGCCGTTGCCCGTCTGGAAATCGGCAACCAAGATCTGGTCCGTGCCGGTGTCGAAGGATCCGCCGCCGCCCCCACTGCCGCCACCGCCGCCGCTAGCAGGGCCGAGGCCGCCATCACCGCCACCACCACCGCCGCCGAAGCCGCCGTCGCCGCCGAAGAGGCCACCGATGCCGCCGGCGAGACCTGGGAATCCCCCGCCACCGCGCCCGAGGAAGCCGCTGATTGGAAGGGAAACACCGCCGTTGCCGCCGAAACCGCCGCCACCACCGCCGACCCTACCACCACCGCCATCGCCGCTGCTGCCGCCAGGGGCGCCACCACCCCCGCCGTCGGCGCCCGCTGGGCCGATTTCGCCGCCTGAGCCGGGGCCGCCGTCGCCGCCGCCACCGCCCGCACCGGCAATGACAAGCGGCATGTTGCCAGGGCCGCCGACAAAGCTGCCCCCGCCACCGCCGCCGCTCCCGGGTAAACCGACACCCTCGCCGGCGGGCAAGCTGAAGGGTAAACCGGCACCCCCTACTGCTATTTGCAGGATCTCGCCGGCGGACAAGCTGAAATCACCGCCGATTTCGGCGCCGAGACCGCCTGCATTGCTGGCCTCGTTCCCGCCCTGCGCGCCAAAGGCGAGGATCTGATACGAATCGGTGGTCGGCACCACGAAAGGGACGAGATTACCGGGTACGGCGTGAGCCACCGATCCCGATGCAACGGCCCCGAGAAATGCCGTCCCAGCCCGCAAAAGCAGCTTCATCTTGTCCTCCCGATGTCCGCACGCTGACAACGACGCCCGTGCTGGACCGTAAAGCTTTTACATGTAAAAGAACTTGCGCATCTCGCAAAATTGCGGCAACGCGGCGGCGGTGTCACGGTATGTCACGGTCCTACGCGCTTGCGCGCTCGAGGGCTGTCAAAGGTGGTACTCGCCCGAGGCGCTTCGATTATTCGGACAAGACCTTCACCTACCCAAGCGCCAAGCGCTCGCCGGCCCGCTGGAGCTTAGCAGAGCCTATTCAATCGCTCACCAAACCCGACCCCTCGCTAACTGTTCAAGTCGGGTTTGGCAGAGCGGCACAGACGGTGCAAGGAAACACGAGATGTTGAGCTTTGCCTCGCGGCGACTTCGTCATCGTCCTATGCGCGCTGTCGACGGCGCACGATGCCAAGTCCAACCAGCGCGATACTGCAGAGCGCGAGACTGGATGGTTCCGGCACGATCGAGACCGGCGTGGCCAGGAAACCCCCCAATGAGCCGTTAGTGCCGGCAAAGTACCCGACGATCTGCCCGGCATCGTTGATGCCGTAGGCCGCAGTACCGGTTGCGCCGGGCACGTCGATGGTGTTGAAGATGCCGCCGGTGTCGAGGAAGCCTTGGTGACTTACGGGGCTATTGACGAGGCTAAAACTCCCGACGATCTGCCCGGCATCGTTGATGCCGTTGGCAAACTCACTGCTTGGTGATGCACCGGGCACGTCGATGGTGGTGAAGATGCCGCGGCTCAAGAGGAAGCCTTCTTCTCCGGTGCCGTCCGTCCCGATGATCTGCCCGGCGTCGTTGATGCCATTAAGCAAAGTACCACCGCGAATTGCGCCGGGCAGATTGATGGTGGTGAGGATGCCGCCGCTCAAGAGGAAGCCATGTTCTCCCGTGCCATCCCCAAAACTTCCGATGATCTGCCCTGCGTTGTTGATGCCATTGGCGAAGCCGCCGGGCACGTCTAGGGTGGTGAAGGTGCCGCCGCTGAAGAGGAAAGCGCCGCCCCCCGTGCTGGTGCCAAACGATCCGACGATCTGTCCCGCGTTGTTGATGCCGAAGGGGTTGGTAGCGACTGCCCCGGGGACTGTTAACGTGGTAAAGCTGCCGCCGGTGTCGAGAAAGCCGTGAAATCCTGTGCTGTCGTTAAAACCGCCCACGATCTGTCCCGCGTCGTTGATGCCCAATGCCTGCGTACTAATCGCGCCGGGCGGGTCGATCGTGGTGAAAGTGTAAGCGACAGCGTACGCGGAAGAGGTGGCAGCAAACAGGCCGCCAATGGCCACTGTCACTGCGAAGATTGTTTTCGTGCGCATATACCATTTCCCTCCCTAAGCTTTGTTGGGGTGGGAACGTTCTACTCGGAGCCAAGGTTAACAGGAACTTGACAGCCCTGCAATTTCGCATTGCGAGGCCCCCGTCAGCATTCGAAAGCAAGCAGTCTTGGGGTTTTGGGGATGCCGGAATGAATGGTCTCCTGCGGCCGAGACCTGGTGAGGTCATCTTGGCTTTGGTTAGGCTGGGTGCGGCGTTGGAGGGTTTTTCGAGGCCGTCACCGTCAATGAAGGCCCGGGCTGAAACGTTGCGCGCGCGGGCGCGCGTACCCCTTACGGAAAAGTTTTGCTCAACTTCTTCATCTTGGGATGCGCTTGGTTTTCCATAGCTTTGGCAGTTGTTTTAGCGGCTTTTGACGCTTCATTTTTGGCCCGAGGCGATCGATCTACATAAAATATTGGTGCGATACTCCTCATGCGAGTGATACATGCAGCTTCGCTAGTTTATGAGAAAACCGCATCTTTTGATGCGGTGAGTAGCCAAGGGGAAAGAGCACATAGCAGCGCGCTGCCGGCCGCATCCCCTGGATGACGCTGTCCCTCACCTCACCCGCACAAGAGGCTTGCGGCAGTCTGCAAAGAAACCATATTGCAGACTGGAACGAGCCAGCACATGAGCAAAACCGCGCCGCGCGCCTTGAGAACAGAACCCGCACCGAACACTGAATTGCAGACTGAGAGCAAGCGCGCCTACCTGACCGAGGACGAAGTCGAACGCCTAATCAGAGCCGCCGCCAATGAGCGCGACCGGCTGATGATACTGATGGCCTATCGCCACGGGCTGCGTGTTAGCGAGCTCGTCAACCTCGAATGGCGCCAGATCGACCTCGAGGGGGCAATGATCCAGGTGCGGCGCTTGAAAGGCTCAGATGCGAGCGTGCATCCGCTGGGCGGGCGCGAGATCCGCGGCTTGCGCAAGCTGCGCCGGGCGCTGCCGGTTGGTTCGCGATTCCTGTTTGTGACCGTCCATGGCGGCCCGATGACGCGCGACGGTTTTGCGCGGCTTCTGGCTAAGGCCGGGGCGCGCTGCGGCTTGGCCGATGTGCATCCGCACCTGTTGCGGCACGGCACCGGCTTTAAGCTCGTCAACCAGGGTATGGATTCGCTATCGCTCGCGGCTTATCTGGGGCACCGCAACGTGCAGAACACGATGCGGTATACGAGGATGTCAGCAAACCGGTTTGATGGTTTGTGGAAGGACTGATGTGACGGGGCGCGAGGCGTTTAAATGAGGCGCATCGCTCGGATGATGACCGACCAACAGACGATGCCGACTGAGGCCGAACAGGAAAGCGCCAATTGGGCGGCGGCGCAGGCGCGCAGATCGTGCATCTCGACCAGCCCCTGTTCACGCCGCCCCCAGCGCGCTGAATCCCGAGGCGCTGGAGCACGGCATCCACGCAGAAACTGAAGGATTTAGAAGAGCGCCGGCGAATGTTCGCGATCCCACGGCGACCGCGACGCGGTGAGGTTCGGCGAGCGGCGGGAACCCAAGGAAATGAATATCGATGTTCTGAACAAATGGTTGAGCGCGGGCGCGAGCATCGCTGTTATCGTCGGCGTCCTAGCCGTCATCGGCGGGGTTCTTGTCGCGACACAAACCCTTAAGGAAACGCAGAAAGCCGCATCCGCGACGCTAGTGTTAAAGTTGAGAGATACATTAGCAGAAGACCGGTATGCTAAACTTACCAACGAAATCCAAAACAATGGTTCCGCGCACCTGCTGGAGATAGACCGCGGTGGCAACTTTCATAATGTAGAGGTAGAAGAGTACATAGGGATTTTTGACGATATAGGGTACTTGGTACAAGAGAACGTAATCGCCAGGGAAATGGCCTACGATCATTTTTCGTATGATGTGGAAAAAGCGTGGTGCAATACCGACCTTCAACAAGTTGTGCGCGATGCACGAAAGGCCGACAGAAACATCACCGCCGCTTCCGCCCCGATGTATGGCAACATCGAAAATCTCGCGAGAAACTACCTCATAAAAGAGCGCCTGTCAAACGACCTCGATAATCAATGAGCACGGGCCGGACCGATGGAAGCTTGTCGCGCGTAGATGCGGCCGGTGGCCGATCACAAAGTTTTCTTGCTCGGGCGTTTTCCCGCCTGGCCGGACTCCCTCCTGTTCTCCGGGACGCCCCAGCGCTGGGAAATTTTCGTAGAGCGTGAGGCACTTCACACGCAATCGGCGTCAGTTTGGTTAACTTTTTCCCGCATCGGCTGACGATGTAATCGCGTGTCGGGGCAGCCTTCAGCAGGCTTCCCCCCGACTGAGCAGAGGAGCAGAAGATGTTTCGGAAAATAGCAATTCACGCGGCCGCTATTGTGGGCGTCGCTCTACTCACAAGCTCACTGTCATTCGCTCAGCAACCTCCAACGACGCCGGCCGCGCGAGCACTGGAAGAAGCGAATCTTGCGCCGGCGGCCGGGACCTTGGGTGTCAACACCAAGACCTATAGCGCCGTCGTACTTGCGAACGCCGTGCTCGCTCTGGGTCCGGCAGGGTCGAGTTCTCTTTCGCTCGGCACGGGTGTTTACCAGGTAACATTTCCGAGCGATATCTCGCAGTGCGTCTACACGGCCACGATCGGCAACACGCCAGCGGGCTTTCCTGGGCCCGCGATCGTCGTTGTCACCCCGCGCTCCGGCAATGCGGACGCTATTTTCGTACGGACGTTTGCCCCGAATGGGGTGATCCAGGCCAATCCGTTCCACATCCAAGTCCAGTGCTAGCACGCAGGGGATGAGGACGTCCTGACAAAGGTGTCAAGCGGTAGCAGCACCGCAATAATCGACTTTCAGATGCTCGGCCGGTGAGTTGTGTATATTCACCGGCCAGTTCTGCTATTCCGCTGAACTCTTATGCCAAAACCGCACCGAACTCGCTCCAAAATCGCCGCCTCATCCGGGGAATGCGAGCTTAGAATCTCGAACCGGTAAATCGCGGCGCTTGGTACAAGGAAGGCTTAAGGCCAGAGACGGCCTTAAGGACGGGTGGACGTCACCCCGATCGGCCCGGCGGCGCCTTGCAGGCGTCCTTGATCGATCTTGCCGAAGGACGCGCGCCAGCGGGCGTTCTACGCGCCGCGGGACGCTGTCTGACGTCCACGGACGCGGCCGACCTCGAACGGCTGCGACAGGGGTTGGACCGCATTGCCGGGAGGCGGTAGCCCCGTGGACCTCACCCCGATCGGTTCTGGCGCAGGCGCGCTTTGCTGCTCAGGCGGGCGGGCCGACCACGACATAGGAAGCCCGCAGCCGCGCGTGCGCCGCCCGACCTACCGAAGGTCGTCCGAAGTCGTTTCCCTCATATCAGGCGGCCGCCGCTGCGGCCTGCGGTGCGGCGTTAAGCACGAACTTGTTCGGCCTGATCAACGCCGCGTGTTACCTCGCCCTCATGAGCGACGAACCCAACCCTGACCGTCATCTGGCGCGGCTTGGCATCCGCTACCTGAGCGAGATACCGGGGCCGGGTAGCATCCCGGCCACATCCGTCGTGGTGCACAACAGCGTGCGTCCGTCCCAGCGGCTGGGCGAGCGCGGCTTCCGCGCCTGGCTACAACCGCGCAGCTTGCACCTCGAACCGTGCCCATGCCGCTGGGCGGCCGAGCTCGGCGAGCACTATCGGATGCGCGAACGCCATTGGCTGAGACCCCGCGCCTACTCGCGCTCGCGGGTCCTTCTGACGCCGATTGGACTTGCTGCATTTTAGTGGAGAGGCATTGGGTCATAGGGGGCGGCCAGTTTTTCGAACTGCACTGGGCTTGTGAAGTCGAGGGCGGAGTGGCGCCGGACGGGATTGTAGAAGCCATCGATGTAGCGGGCGATGGCCTGGATGGCTTGCGGGCGGGTGAAGAAGATGGTCCGCCAGACAAGCTCGGATTTCAACGTCTTGAAGAGGGAGTGTCAGGAATTTCGTGCGTGGTTGGGCATGATGGGAGCGAAGGAGACCGCCCATGCCGCGACGCAAGCCACCTCTTATTCCTGACGCCATTCTTGACCAGCTGCTGGCGGGCGCCGATGCGAAGACCGCCTTTGACCCGAATGGTCTGCTCGACGATCTGAAGAAGGCGCTGGCCGAGCGGGTGTTGAACGCCGAGATGGATCATCATCTGGCCGGCGAGGAGCCGGGTAACCGGCGCAACGGCTATGGTCGCAAGACCGTACTCACCGACACCGGCAAAATCGCGCTGGCGGTGCCGCGCGACCGCCAGTCGAGCTTTGATCCGCAGCTGATCGCCAAATATCAGCGCCGCTTCCCGGGTTTCGACGACAAGATAATTTCAATGTACGCCCGCGGCATGAGCACCCGCGAGATCGTCGGCCATCTGCGCGATTTGTACGGCATTGAGGTGTCGCCCGATTTGATCAGCGCGGTAACCGAGGCGGTTCTGGACGAGGTCGCCGCCTGGCAGGCACGCCCGTTGGAAGCGACCTATCCGCTGATTTTCTTTGACGCCTTACGGGTCAAGATCCGTGACGAAGGGCTGGTCCGCAATAAGGCAGTGCACATCGCGCTCGGCGTGCGCGCTGATGGCGCCAAGGAGATCCTGGGGCTGTGGCTCGAGCAGAACGAAGGCGCCAAATTCTGGCTGCGCGTGATGAACGAGCTGAAAAATCGCGGCGTCGAGGACGTGCTGATCGCCATCGTCGACGGCTTGAAGGGCTTTCCCGAGGCGATCATCGCGGTCTTCCCCCAGGCAACGGTGCAGACCTGCATCGTTCATCTGCTGCGCCACAGCCTCGATTTTGTTTCTTGGAAGGACCGTAAGCCGGTCGCAGCGGCCCTCAAGGACATCTACCGGGCCGTGGATGCCGTCGCCGGCGAAACCGCGCTCACTGCCTTCGAGGAAGGCTACTGGGGCCGCAAATACCCGGCAATCGGCCAGAGCTGGCGGCGCGCCTGGGGCGAAGTCGTCCCGTTCTTTGCCTTCCCCACCGACGTTCGGCGGATTTTGTACACCACCAATGCCATCGAGGCGCTCAATTCCAAGCTCCGCCGGGCGGTCCGGGCCAGAGGCCATTTCCCCAGCGATGAGGCGGCGACAAAGCTCCTCTTCCTGGTCTTGAACCGTTCCGAAAAGGAGTGGATCATGCCGCCGCGCGAGTGGTCCATGGCCAAGTCGCAGTTCGCTGTTCTGTTCGGCGAGCGCTTCACACGAGCCATGGCGTAGTCAGTTGAACCGCCCCGCTGCGCACGAAATTCCTGATAGTCCCTCTTGAAGAAGGTTTCGACCATCGCGTTGTCGTAACAATTTCCTTTCCCGGACATCGAGATCAGGAAGCCGTGCTTGCTAAGCTCGGCCTGATAATCGACCGAACAATACTGCTTGAGTTCAACCGGTCGTCGCAACAGCAGTGTGCGCCGATTTCATAATCTCGTCCAAAGCCTCGGCAGGTGTTCTCCATCCAAGCGTCTTGCGCGGGCGACCATTCAGCGTTGCCGCCACGGCGGCAAGCGCGTCGACGCTGTGCATGCTCAGGTCCGTGCCCTTCGGAAAGTATTGGCGCAGTAGCCCATTGGTGTTCTCGTTCGTCCCTCTCTGCCAAGGACTGTGCGGATCGCAGAAGTAGATCTGAACGCCAGTCTCAATCCGCAGCTGGGCATGCTGGCTCAACTCTGCTCCTTGGTCCCAGGTCAACGATCGTCGCAGTTGCTCAGGCAGGGTCGTGATCGTGCGCCTGATGGCGTCGCGTACCGCCCCGGCGCCGTGGCCTGCGAGTGCGGGGCCGTTCTTGACGCGAGCTCCAGGACCGTGGCCATCCATGGGAGGCAGGTGCAGCAGCATCGTGAACCGCGTCGTGCGCTCCACGAGGGTTCCTATGGCCGAACTTTGGACCCCGACAATAAGGTCGCCCTCCCAGTGCCCCGGCACTGCCCGGTCATCCGCTTCGGCAGGGCGTTTGCTGATCATCACCTCGGGACCAATGAAAGCTTTACCCCGACCGCGTGCGCGCGCCCGAGGAACACGGAGCGCTCGACCGGTCCGCAGGCATGCGGTCAACTCGCGCCGAAGCCCGCCGCGGCCTTGCACATATAGCGCCTGGTAGATCGCCTCGTGGCTAATCTGCATCGTCTCATCGCGAGGAAAGTCGTGCCGCAAACGCTGCGCAATCTGCTCGGGGCTCCACGCCATACCCCATCGCCGCTTCTGTCGCGGGCCATGCCGGCGGCCCTTCCACGGCACGATCGGCCCGCGAACCGCAGCTCCGTCCTGGGCTACGACCTGGCCGGCCAGCCGATCCTGCACATACGCCCGCAGCGCCGCGTTGATCGCAAGTTTTGCGCGCTTTGGTCGACGGGCCCACCGCTCAGCGTGCCATTGCGCCGTGCTAGCCCGATACTCGAGACCGCCGCTTCGCGTCGCCGCGTTACGCCTCAATTCTCGCGAGACGGTCGATGCAGCTCGACCAAGTCGGCGGGCGATCTCTCGCACTCCAAAGCCCTGTGCAAGCGCGAGCGCGATCTCCTCCCGCTCGGAAAATGCCAGATAGCGCCCAGACAGCAGCTTCGACGATGGCGCAAATGTCGAAGAGGGCATGCCACCAGCCTCCCGAAACCAACGGGTCCCGACCGGCGGCGACACCCCCGCGCCGATCGCCGCGTCCTCGCTTGATAGACCAGCCGCTATCAACGCCCAAAAGCGCAGCCGATCCTCACGTCGCGCCATCCCCGACCGCCCGGGCGACCTCAACTTGTCCCGTAACGCTCGATCCGACCGCCGTCGCCCTGCCATCGCAACATTTCTTCCGGTTGTGTTGCGACGACCAGTTGATTCCGCCCAGTATTGTTCGGTCGATTATCAGGCCGAGCTTAGCAAGCACGGCATCCTGATCTCGATGTCCGGGAAAGGAAATTGTTACGACAACGCGATGGTCGAAACCTTCTTCAAGACGTTGAAATCCGAGCTTGTCTGGCGGACCATCTTCTTCACCCGCCCGCAAGCCATCCAGGCCATCGCCCGCTACATCGATGGCTTCTACAATCCCGTCCGGCGCCACTCCGCCCTCGACTTCACAAGCCCAGTGCAGTTCGAAAAACTGGACCGCCCTATGACCCAATGCCTCTCCACTAAAATGCAGCAAGTCCACGCTCCCTCCCGCGCGAGCGGGTTCGTTCATCGGCGCGTTTGAGCCATTGCCGGAGGCTTCAGCGAAGGTCTCTTCTCCGAACCGACAGCGGTCGCTCGGCCCTGGGCGCGGGAACTGCGCCATCAGCTCAACCCAGTTTTTGTTGAGTGCATGACCTACGCCCTAGCAAGCCGCCTAAGGGCGAACTGGATGGAGACCAGGGTCACGAAGGTGACCAGAGTTTCAGCAAGGTTCTCGAAATCCTTGGCGAGACGCCGGTTGCGTCCGAACCAGGAGCAGATGCGCTCGACCACCCAGCGGTGCGGCAGCACGACGGTAATCTTCCGCCGCTGCCACACCGTGACAAAACTCTCCTCCAGCTCTTCGGCCAGTTCTCGATGCCGCACGATAGCACGAATGCCAAATAGTTTCGCCGAAGTTTGCGCATAGAGCGCGGCAAACGCCGCCCGGTTTTACGAATCAGATGCTGAAGCAGCGGCGAGTCCTGGGACTGCCGGTCGGTCCATCCTAGTTCCTAAGTGAGGGCACCATGCACGTTGCCGCAGTCGGTCTAGCCGATGCTGCCGGAGGCGAGGCCGCGGCGGAGCGAGACGCAGTCAAGGGCAACGTGCACGTTCCCCATAACCGTCGCCCCGACTGACAAACGAAGATGGGCCTAATCGGCTTTGTCGTGCTGCGGCCGAAGAATTCCGCGGGAGACCGCCGCAGATCATCGGGTGAGAGAAAGCCGTCGTCGATGGCCCCGGTGATCCATTCGCGCGCTGCGCTCCAGAACCGCGACCGGTGGCCGGCGCAACAAAAGCGTTGCTGCTTCCCGCCGGCGCGAGCCTCAAATGGGCGTACGCATCAAGCATATGACCCAACGATCACGTCAACCCTGGCGCCGACGCTACTGGGACCGCGCACGCACGATGCGGCGAGGAGTGGAACGGCTCTCGGGAGTTCCGTAGTCATGGCGGCGCAAAGTCGGACGGCGGTTCGATTCCGAGCTCCCGCAGTCCGGCAATCGCATCGCCGTGCCAGCGCCGACCGAAGCGGATCAGGCATTCGTTCTCCTCGTCAAAGTGGATGCGGTTTCCGTCCGCAAGCGCGAGCGCCGACAAGCCGCCGATCGGTTCATCGCAACCCGCACATTGCCAAACCGGCCACCTTCGACCGTACTGCACGCGCCACTCGTCAACGAGATCGTTAAACGCAAGCCGTTGGGCTCCGGACCGCCCCCGTTTGCCACTTAGCTGCCGATGAATAGTGCGGATCGTAAAATAATTGCGCCACCAGGCGGCATCAGCGGGGGATCGATGACCCTCGTCGGCGTCGGGGTCATCGGCCAATAGGCGAAGGATCTCGGCCTTTGCACGCCGCAGTCCTTCGACCAACTCAGGTGCCAGAGGCCGCGGTGCGCTTACGATGACTCGGTCACGGGAAACGGTGAATTTGGCGCCGGCCGCCGTGGCAGCTTGGAGGAGATCGATGGCCGCGCTCACAGCTCCTCCTTCCACTCTTCGAGAGTGGCCGAAACAGCGTTCGGAGCGTTCGTAGCGTTTGGCGCGAACGTTTCTGAGCCTTCGCCGCGAACACCAGCGTTCGGATCAGCGTTCGGGAGACCCCGGCCAGCGTTCGGGCTGCGTTCGGACGAACCTGCTGTAAGCGGCTGAACCGGCGGTATTTTATCCGGACCCGATCGCTCCGAACGCTGCGAACGCTGTTTTTTGTCTACCTCGATCTCAACCTGTTTGACCCGGGTTTCGGGATGACGCGCGTCGAGGTTGACGGAAACACCGACTCGCCGAAGCGACGGAGCAGCCCGACGCAGCCTGCCGGAAAGCTGCGCACTGCCCTTCGGCCAAGCGCGCGTGCGCCGCACATCTTCGGCTACGAGGTCATTCAATCTGGTCAACAACTCCGTCGCCGACCCCGTCCATTTCTCCTTCGCTGCGAAATCCCGGACCGCCAGCGCTACCGCATCTGCCTCGATGGCGTGGTCGGTCGCGTCTCTCCGGTTGGCCGAATATGCCACGTGGAAATCCCCCTCCGTCCAACCAAAGGCCGGGGCTGCTGCTGTCGACCAACACACAAAATCCGCCATACGCGGGATCTCGGTGAGCTTCTCTTCGACAGCAGCATGATCCCGCAGCGCGAGCACGACGCCGCCTAGCAAGTCCGCGAGGATTGCCGGCACTGCCTCGTCGACGGAGGCCCAGAACTTCTTCTCGCTCCGCCGATTGCTGCCTGAGATTGGCGGAGAAGTCAGCACGATCGAACGGTCGGCAAAATCCGATCGCGTTGCTAGCATCGGAATGCCGTTGACGATGATTGGCCGACACGCCGTAATCAGAATCTCTTCATCGTCGGAATAAAGTTTTCGTTTCCGCAACCCCGTCCCGGTGGCGAGACGGCATAGCGCATCCGCCAAGTCGGCATCTATCGACGAGATGTTATCGAACCCGACTACCTGTCCGTTGAGGGCAGCGATGATCAGGTCTTCCTCGCTCTTCGGTTTGGCAGATAGCAAAACCTTGTTCGGATCGATAATTCTACGAACAAGCTTGGCCTTCGTGCTTTTTGCCGATCCTGGCTCGCCATCGATGACGAGCATCACATACGGGCCGCTCGGCCGAAGGGCCTGGACCAAGTAAAATACCAGCAGTCGAAAATCGTTTTCGGTTGCCATATTTACCAGCGCCCGCAGCCGATTGATGCCGTCTTCGCCCTTGGGCAACGGAAGCGCGCGCATGCCTGGAGGACGAATGAACGGGATTGGGGCTCCTGCGACCAGCCTCCAACCACGCGGAGTAATTTCGATCGCGGACCAATCGGGTGTTCCAAGATCGAGGTAGATCGCTCCGTCGGCTTCGCCGACGCGTACATACGGCTGGCGAACCCGTCCATTGCACGCAATGGCTTCAAGAGCATTCAACCCTTCGCGATAGGATTGGTCAGAGGGTGCCGTGGGTCGCGAACCGCCGTCCTTGGTCTTCGCAGGAAAGCGCGCGCCATATTCGCGCAGAAGCAAGCGTCGAAAGCCGTCCGAACGAAGGCGCCAGTGCTCGCTGTGACCGCTCATCGGAACGGTGGCGTAGGCGACAAAATCCGGATCACACCAAAGATCACACTCCAGGCCCACTTCGATGACCTGCTCCCGTTGCGCCTCGCGCGCGTCCTCGTCGTCGCTGGATCGCCGCGCGCGTTTCACCTCCTGGTCGAGCGTCCCAAGTTGAACACCAAGGCGCTTTGCTTCAGCTTTGCGTCTTTGATCGTATTTGTTCGGCGGAAGGGCGGCCAGATCGTGCACCGCTGCGCCAAAGTCGGGCGCGACTTCCTCGGCTGCCTCGATAACCCGGCGCACGTCGTCAATCCCGTCAGGCGGCATCGGATGCCTCCGTAGTCGCGGCGACGCGCCCAACCAACACGTCGTTGAAGTCCCCAAACTTGGGCGGCATCGCGATCCGCACTCGGCGGCCTTCGCGGAGCCAGCGCAGGGCCGCGGTTTCAGCGGCACGCTCGCCGGCTCCGTCGCTGTCATGGTCCGCCAAAATGATGACACAACTGGCGATCGGCGGTGGCGGAAGGGGGAGAGCCTTCAGCCCTGAGGTACTGAGCGCCGCCCAAACCGGTAAGGAGGCGCACGCCCGCATCGCAGCGGCGCAGCTTTCGATGCCCTCGCCGATAGCCAGCACGTCACCCGCCGGCCTTAGTATTACCGCCCCACCACCGCATGGTCCGAGCATCGCCCTTGGTTTGGCTATGGGCGCCTTTCCGGCTCCTTCATCCAAAAGGAATGTGCGATGGAGACCCCTCAGCTCTCCGGTCAGCGGGTCGCGGACGGACAACCCTCAAGAATTTGCCGGATTTCGAGCGAGCGATCCTTTACCTCGCGCTTGGGGACCTTATGCCGGGAACCACTGCTGCTGGCTCGCCGGCCCGACGCGCGACCTTCAATCAACCCGCGCCGGCGCAGTTCGGCCAGCACGTCGCGGAAATCACAGCCCGCCCAGCATTTGACGATGATGCCGCAGTCCCCATCGCGCAGCGAGAGTGACGGAGTTCGGTCGTCATGCGCCGGGCAGTGGCACGACCACCATCCGCCCGACTGGCTCTCGCCGCCGAGTACGCGGGCGACAGCCTCGGCGCTCATCTCGACGATCCTTCCGCGGATTTGGTGCTCGCCTGGGCGAGGAGCCGTTCGAGTGCGGCGCGCGGAATAAGAACCCGTCGGCCGATCCGCAGGCTAGGTATCGCGCCTTCGCGCACCGCTGTATACGCGGTCATCCGCGAGACGCCGAGGAGCCGTGCGGTCTCGGGAACCGTTAGCGTCAATTTCTCCACGATGCCTCCGTAACGCGGCGTGGGCCTTGGGAAAACAATCTGCGTATCAAAGTATCATCGCCGAGCATGCCGGCCGATACGGTATTATTGACTATTTTCCTGATTTACCGTATCACGCGCGTAACGTGTCGTTTACAATATCCCATCTCAGGGTGGACGAGCCCATGGACGAGAACCCATTTGCCTTGGCCTGGCCGGTCGATGAAGACGGATATGGGATCGCGCGGAAACGCGACCGTCAGGAAGCCGAGGAACTTGAAGGGGGAGACATCGGCGTCGTGGTACGTCGCGGCGGACCGCTCAATTTCTACCGCCCCCTCGACGACGACGGCCTGTGGCTTCGCTTCGCTCAGACCTGTAAAGACGCCGATGGCGTTCTATTGTTCGCAAACGAATTTGGACGACTGGGCGGATCAGCGGACGACCGGGATCACCGCGTAGACGATATTTTGAAAACCGCGGCGCTCATTCGTCGGATCGGAGAACGACTTCAGGCTGGACAGCGGTATGAGGCGACAATGCTGTTTTTAAAAAGCGGGCTGCCGACAATGAAAGAGGGCATCCTCTGGTACGCCGCCGAGCCGGAGCGGTTCCATTATCGGCTTGTCCCGCTGACCTTGCGCGACGCGCTCTTGCACCAGGCCGGCGAGGCGATCACCGGCAATCGGCATTTTCGGCGTTGCCGGAATGTGGGTTGCCCAAACTGGTTTCGCCTCGGGCCGAACACGGCCGGTGAAGTGCGCCACCGCCAAACGATCACCGCTCGCCGAGAATTCTGTTCCGATCGCTGCCGCGTCGCTTCGGCGCGATGGCAAAAGAGGGAGGGCGCCGGTCATGCGTAGGACCGGCCATATCCGCGAGCGCTCGCCGGGCGCTTTCGAGATCCGCTATTCGCTCGGGACCGATCCTGCCACCGGCAAGCGAAAGATCGCCACAGCGACAGTCCGCGGCTCCCGCAAGGACGCCGAGAAGGAAATGCGGCGCCTCTTGCGAGCGCTCGACATCGGCGAGCATGTCGACCCGAACCGGATCAGAGTAGGCGAGTGGTTGAAGACTTGGCTCGATGCTAGCCGGCAGGAGGTCGCGCCCCGGACCGCCGAACGCTACGCCGAGATCGTCAGCAATTACCTTACGCCGGCACTCGGAAAACTCCAGCTCACCAAGCTCGCCCCGGTGCACATTCAGGATACTTACAATAGCTGGGTCGATGGCGGGCGGCGCGACGGCAAAGAGGGCGGTCTCTCGCCCCAGACCCGGCGCCACATCCACCGCATCTTGAGCAGTGCGCTTGCTCGCGCCGTCGAACAGCAACTCGTTGCCCGCAACGCCTGCGACGCGTTCCGAAAGCGGCTCCCAAAAGTCTCGCGGCGAGAAATGGCCGTGTTGACGGCCGATCAGGCGCAAACTCTATTGGCTGCAATCCGCCATACGCGCGTCTATTGGCCAGTATTAATGGCGCTCGCCACTGGTATGCGACGCGGCGAGATCTTAGCTCTGCGCTGGCGGAACGTCGATCTCGAACGCGGCTGCTTCCGCGTGGTCGAAAGTTTGGAGCAGACGAAGGCCGGGCTTCGCGTCAAGGCGCCGAAGAGCGAGAAGGCGCGGGTGGTCACTTTGCCGGCCTTCGCCATCGACGAGTTGCATCGGTTAAAGCGCACGCAAGCCGAGGAGTTGCTGAAGCTCGGCGTTCGTCAGTCCGGCGACACGCTGCTATGCGCCCGCGCCGATGGCGAGCCAATGCAGCCGCGGAGTCTGACGCACGAATTCACCCGGCTTGTCGCACGCACCAATGACGTCCCGCGCGTCCGGTTCCACGATCTGCGGCATTCACACGCCACACAGCTTCTGTTGGCCGGTGTTCATCCGAAGATCGCGCAAGAACGCCTCGGGCATTCGACGATCAGCATCACCCTCGATCTTTACAGCCACGTCACGGCGACGATGCAGGAAGACGCTGCCGTCAAGATCGACGCCGCATTCCGAGGCGCTAAAATGCGCCCCGAAGGCTCTGGTTGAGAGCGTTCGATAGCAATTTCGGTAGCAACCGCCATTTCGCGATAGTGAGAAACAGAGGTAATAAGTTTGAATCAATAGCTTGGATGGGTGGCCGAGCGGTTTAAGGCACCGGTCTTGAAAACCGGCGTGGGTGCAAGCCCACCGTGGGTTCGAATCCCACCCCATCCGCCACTTCAGAACAGAACTGCGAACGCCGGGCGTAGCCGATTTTGCGCCTGAGGCGGCCGCGAGGATCCGGGATCGAGACATCGTGGTCGGCCTGCCACGCCGTTGAGGCGCAAGTAGAGAGCAGCGCGCGGTAGAACAGCGGGTCAGGGCTTGGGCCCCGCCCAGGTCGGATGGGTGTTGTAGAGCGACACGGTCGACAGGCCCATCTTGGCGCTCGCATCCTTGATCTGCCGGCTGTAGGCGACATAGACCAGGGTGTCGTCCTTCTGGTCGTAGATCCGGCGCACCGCGATCGACTTGAAGAACAGGCTCATGCGCTGCGAGAAGATTTCCTCACCTTTGGCGCCGAGGGCGATTTTGCCAACCGTAATTGGCCCGGTCTGGGTGCAGGCGATGGCGCTGTTCGACGGGTTCTCGAACCAGTTCCCCTTGGTCAGCCGGTCGAGCACGCTGCGGTCGAAATGGACGATGTGGCAGGTGACGCCGGCGACCCCGGGGTCGGCAAAGGCCTCGACGACCATGCCGTTGCCGGTCCAGTCGTTGGCAAAGCTGCCGACCACGTCGGCGTGCGCCCCGGCGCAGAACAGGGTCAAGGTCGACAATACCGCAGGTAACAGGTGACGGATCATCGGCTCAGCCTCCCAGAGCGGTGAACGGACATCGGGCTTGGCGTCGGACTTGGCGGGCGGGCTTGGGACGAGCACACCTCGGCAGTCACCGGCAACGATATAGGCGGGTTTGCCGCGATTTGCCGCACGCGAAAGCCCGCTGCGACGATCGACAACGGCGGATGTTACACAAAGGCATGTCCGAGCGCGCGGCGATCATCGAAACCGACATCCCGGCGCGGCTCGACCGGCTGCCGTGGACGCGGCTTCATACCCTCGTCGTCGTCGCCCTCGGTGTGACCTGGATCCTCGACGGTCTCGAAGTGACGCTGGCCGGCTCGGTCGCCGGCGCGTTGCAGGAAAGCCCGGTGCTGCATTTTTCGGCGGCCGAGGTCGGCGCCGTCGGCAGCGCCTATCTCGCCGGTGCGGTCGCCGGTGCGCTGTTGTTCGGCTATCTGACTGACCGGTTCGGCCGTCGCCGGCTGTTCTTCGTGACCCTGGGCGTCTACTTGACGGCGACCGCGGCGACCGCGTTCTCCTGGGATTTCGCGAGCTTTGCGCTATTCCGTTTTCTGACCGGCGCCGGCATCGGCGGCGAGTACGCGGCGATCAACTCGGCGATCCAGGAACTGGTCCCGGCGCGGTTTCGCGGCCGCACCGATCTTGCGATCAACGGCAGCTTTTGGCTCGGCGCGGCGCTCGGCGCATTCGGCGCCGTCACTTTCCTGCAGCCGGGCTGGCTGTCGCCCGATCTGGGCTGGCGGGTCGCCTTCGGGATCGGGGCCGCGCTTGGCCTCGGCGTGGTGTTGCTGCGCCGCCACGTTCCGGAAAGCCCGCGCTGGCTGATGCTCCACGACCGCCTGCCCGAAGCCGAAAAGGTGATCGGCGACATCGAGCGCCGGATCGGAGAACAGCTGCCGGCGCCGGGTCGGGCGGGGGGCGGCAAGATCCGCCTCGTGGCGTCGGCGCGTACGCCGGTCGTGCGCATGGTGATGGCGATATTGCGCGACTATCCGCAGCGGGTCGTGCTCGGGCTCGTGCTGATGTCGGCACAGGCGTTTTTTTACAACGCGATTTTCTTTTCCTATGCGCTGGTCTTGACGCGGTTCTACCAGGTCCCGGCGGCGGCGGTCGGCTGGTACATCCTGCCGTTTGCGCTTGGCAATTTTTTGGGGCCGTTGGCGCTCGGGCCACTGTTCGACCTGGTCGGCCGCAAGCCGATGATCGGTATGACCTACGCGCTTTCCGGCGTGTTGCTGGCGGTCGTCGGCTGGTTGTTCCGCGAGAACCTGCTCAGCGCCTCGCAGCTGACCCTGTGCTGGACCGGGATCTTTTTCTTTGCCTCGGCGGCGGCGAGTTCTGCCTATCTGACGGTCAGCGAAAGTTTTCCGTTGGAGGCCCGCGCCCTCGCCATCGCGCTCTTTTACGCGCTCGGCACCGCAGTCGGGGGCGTCGTCTCGCCGTGGGTGTTTGGTATATTGGTCGGCACTGGCGACCGCAGTGCGGTCTTTGCCGGTTATCTGTTCGGTGCCGGTTTGATGATCGCCGCGGCAATCGTCGAACTTGCGATCGGCGTCAAGGCCGAGCGCCAGCCCCTGGAAAGCGTCGCCCGCCCGCTCTCGATCGTCGCGGAATAGCGGTATGCGAAGGACGGCGTGACTTCGGCCCCGGCCGGCCGCCCACGGATTGCGGTTGCGCGGCGCCCGAGGAACGATGCGCAGATACCGAAGGAGGGGCACTGTACATGTTATGCTTCAATGCTTTCACAGCACAGCCCTATGACAACAACCAACTCGGATCGCGTTATTCATTCAGGGCAAACATTTAGCGCGTCTGAGTGCCGAGCACGGACGACCCGGCGCGTGCCGCGGCTTCATCGGCGACAAACGCGATCGCCTTGCCGTGGGTCTCGACGCCGAGGATCAGGAAGGACAGCGCAACCAGCGCCATGCAGAAGGCGAGGAACAGATAGGCCGGGAACACCGCGTCGGCGGTCGCTTGCGGCGACAAGATGTTGCTGCTGCCGGCGATCAGCGCCAAGCTCAACGGCCCGAGGATCTTGCCGACCCCATTGGCCGCCTGGCCGAGGCCGGAAGCGCGCGCCCCCAGATTGACGCCGTAGCTTTCAACCGTATAGGGGGCGAGGTTGGAAAATCCGCCCTCGATAAAAAAGGTCGAAGCACAGAGCAGCATCACCATCAGCGGCACGCCGCCGACGAGGACGGCGTGATAGTAGCCGGCCGCGGCGAGGGCGATCACCCCGCCGATTCCCCAGATTACACCGAGCGGGCGACGGCCGATCAGCGGCGCCAGGAAGGTGACGACGATCTTGCCGACCACCCCGCCGAGCGCCACAAAAACAAAATAGGCGGCCGCCTTCGGCACGGAGACCCCGAGCGCCAGCGCGACGATCGTCGGGCCCCACAGATAGACGCCATATCCGGCGGTCGACGAGCCGCCCCAGATCAGGATGGTCTCCCAGAACATGCGCGGGTGGTGGTAGAGCTCCGAAAGTTTGCCGCGCGGCTGGGTGGCGGGCGCCACCGTCGGCAGCGGCACCGAGCGCAACGGCAGGTCGAGGTGTTTTGCGACTTCGGCGCGGGCTTGGGCAAAGCGTCCCATGGCGGCAAGCCAGCGCACCGATTCAGGGACGAACAGCCAGATCAGAATGCCGACAAAGGCCGGGGCGACACCGAGCATCGCGACACCGCGCCAACCGAGCGCCGCAAGCAGCGCCGCCGATGTCGACGAGGCGAGCAGCCCACCGGCCGACGCGAAAACGATGTAGAAGCTCGTCAATAGGGTGCGGCTGCGGGTCGGGGTCAGTTCGACCAGGATGGTCAGCGACGGGGTGACGCCGGCGGTCAGGCCGACGCCGACAAAAAACCTGAGGATAGCAAAAATCTGCCAGGAACCGCTGGGCACCAACCCGATCAGCCCGGCGGCGACGGCGCAGATGAAGGTGCCGATGATCATCTGGGTCTTGCGGCCCCAGGCATCGGCAAGCCCGCCGAAGACGAGGGCGCCCAGGATCGAGCCGATGCCGCCGCTGTAGAGGATCAGCGCCGATTGGCCGTAGGTCAGATGCCATTGCGGGCCAAGCACCGCCAATAGATAACCGACGACCAAAAAATCGAAAAATTCGAGGACGAACAACGCCGACAGCAGAACAAAGCTGACCCAGTAGCGGCGGTTGAGCGGCGCCGCGTCAAACAGCGCCAGCAGTTCGTCCGAAGTCTGACCCGGCATTTCCTCCTCCTTCGGCAGCGAATCCGAGCTCCGGCCCGCCGTCTCCAATCGGAGGTTTATGCCTCTCGCCTTTGCCCCGTCAACCGCGGCCTCGTGCGGCTCGATTGATCAGCGCGCCTCGGTGCCGAGCATAACCGGCCGCCGGGCCGCCGGCCGGTCTTCGCCGAGCGCCATTGGCCGGCCGTGGGTCTCTCGCCCAAGAATGGCGAAGGACAGCCCGACCAGCAGCATGCCGAAGGCGAGGAACAGGAAGGCCGGCAACAACGCGCCTTCGGTGGCCTTCGGAGAGACGAAATTGCTGGTGCCGGCGATCAGCGCCAGGCTCAGCGGACCGAGAATCTTGCCGATGCCGTTGGCGGTCTGGCCGAGCCCCGAAGCGCGGGCGCCCAAACGCACGCCATAGCTCTCGACGGTGTAGGGCGCCAAGTTGGAAAAGCTGCCGTCGATGCAAAACGTCGAGGCGCACAGCAGTACGACGATCAGCGGCACGCCGGCGACGAGCGTGCTGCCGCTGAAGCCGACGGAGGCGAGTGCGGCCACCCCCCCAAGGCCCCAGATTATGCCGAGCAGGCGGCGGCCCAGCAGCGGCACCAGAAACGACACGATGATCTTGCCGATCACCCCGAAACCGGCCACGAAGATGAAGTATTTGGCGGCTTGCTGGGGCGGAATCTTGAGCAGAAGCGCGACGACCGTCGGCCCCCACAAATAGACGCCGTAGGCGGCGGTGGCGGCTCCGCCCCATATCAGCATCGTCTCGCAGAACTGCCGCGGCTGCGACAGCAGCTCCGACAGCCGGCCACGCGGCACCACCATGGGCATCGTCGTCGGTAATGGCACCGCTTGCAGAGCCAGCCCGAGATGCTTTGCGACCTCGGCGCGGGCTTCGACAAACCGGCCCTTTGCGGCCAGCCAGCGCACCAATTCGGGGACGAACAGCCCAGCCAGTATCCCGACCACCGTGACCGAAATGCCGAGCATCGCCATGCCGCGCCAGCCGATCGCGGCCAACAGCGCAGCCGAGGTGATCGAAGCAAGAAGGCCGCCACCGGTCGCGAACACGACGTAAAAGCTGGTTACCGCTGTCCGGTGCCGGGTCGGGGTCAGCTCGACGACGATCGTCAGCGCCGGAACCACCGCCGCGGTCAGCCCGACGCCGACGACAAAGCGCAGCAGCGCAAAGAGCTGCCAGGCGCCGTCGGGGACAAAGCCGATCAGCGCCGCGCCGACGCCGCAGATGAAGGTGCCGATGACCATCTGGGTCTTGCGTCCGGAGGCGTCAGCCAGGGCACCGAAGACCAGCGCGCCGACAATCGCCCCGAGGCCGCCGCTGTAGAGGATCAGCGCCGATTGGCCGTAGGTCAGATGCCATTGCGGCCCGACCACCGCCAGCAGAAAGGCAACGACCGAAAAATCGAAAAACTCGAGGACCGTGATTGCCGCCAATATGGCAAAGGCGACCCAGTAACGCCGATTGAGCGGCGCCCGGTCGAACAGCGACAGCAAGTCTTCGGATGTCTCTCCGGGCATGTCTTCCTCCAAAATGCCGCCGTTGCCGGCCCGCTTCGTTGCTCTCGATTGTAACGACTAAGTTGCCATCAGCGCAGCGTCAACCACCTCCGGCGTCGCAGCGCCATGCGCTATTTGAAGATCTCGCGGGTTCTTCCGCGGGACGGCGGGTTTGGCGGGGCTCCCGCGCTTAGCGGGGTTGCAGAACCTGCTCCAGCTTTCTCCCCAGCGCCTCGGTTGTGAACGGCTTGCCGATCAAATCGACGCCAGCGTCAAGAGTGCCGTTATGGACAATAGCATTGCGGGCGTAGCCGGTTGTGTAGAGAACCTTTAGCGCGGGCGAGCGCCGTTTGGCCTCGTCCGCGAGACGCCGGCCATTGAGACCGGGCAATCCGACATCGGTGAACAGCAATGCGATATCCGGGTGCTCGTCGAGAATCTGCAGCGCTACCTCACTGTCGGGCGCTTCGAAGACGCCGTAACCAAGGGTCCGCAGAGCTTCGACGCCATAAAGCCGCACATCCTCATCGTCCTCGACCAACAGCACCCGCACGCGCCCGACGCCTGCTTCGACTTTCCGACGGTCCCCCAATGGCTGCGGTTCGTCCGTGCTCAGATGGCGCGGCAGATAAATTTTGATCGTCGTACCGTGACCGATCTCGCTGTAAAGCTTGATATGGCCGCCGGACTGCTTGACGAACCCGTGCACCTGGGCGAGGCCGAGCCCGGTGCCTCGACCCTCCGGCTTGGTCGTGAAGAACGGCTCGAAGGCGTGAGCCAGCGCCACATCGGTCATTCCTTCCCCGGAATCGCTGATGGCAATCAGCACGTATTGGCCGGGCGCCACCTCGGAATTGGCGGTGGCATATTCGTCGTCGAGCCAGGTATTGCCGGTTTCGATCGTCAGCTTGCCCCCCTGGGGCATCGCATCGCGGGCGTTAACCGCGAGGTTCAAGATCGCGTTTTCGAGTTGGTTAGCGTCGACATGCGTGCGCCACAGGCCGGCCGCCGACACCGTTTCGACGTCGATCGTCTCGCCCAGCGTGCGGTGCAGCAATTCTGACATCGACCCGACCAGCTTGTTGACGTCGACCATTTGCGGGGTCAGCGGCTGACGCCGTGCGAACGCCAGCAAGCGCTGGGTCAGCACGGCGCCCCGCTCGGCGGCCCGCCGAGCGGTATCGAGCAGCCGCGCCGCCCTGGCGGGGTCGGAGAAACCGGCCGGACGCTGCAGCAATTCGATGCTGCCGAGGATCGACTGCAGCAGATTGTTGAAGTCGTGCGCGACCCCACCGGTCAGCTGGCCGATCGCTTCCATCTTTTGCAGCTGGGCCATGGCGACGCGGCTCTGTTCCAACGCCTCCTGCTGGCGCTGGCGTTCAGTGATGTCGCGTACGACGTTGGCAAAGCCGCGCAAGCTGCCGTCAGGATCGCGCAGCGCAGTGACGACGGCACTTGCCCAAAAGCGCGAGCCGTCCTTGCGGATCCGCCAGTCTTCCTCCTCCGCGTTACCGGCGGTCGCTGCTACTTCAAGCAAGCGTTCGGGCGCGCCAGACGCCACCTCGTCCGCCGGAAAGAAGCTCGAAAAATGGCTGCCGACGATCTCGTCGGCGCGGTAGCCCTCGATCCGTTCGGCGCCCGCGTTCCAGCTGACGACGTTGCCCGCCGGATCGAGCATGAAGATCGCATGATCGCGCACGCCGGAAACCAGCAGCCGAAAGCGCTCCTCGCTGCGCTGCAACGACGCCTGCGACCGCAGCATCCGGCGATAGCTGCGCGTCAACAGGAAGCCGCCGAACACAATCAGCCCGAAAGCGAGCGCAGCGGCAAGCGCGCTCGTCACCGCGCTGACCCGAACGACCTTGAGGAAGCTCGTCTGGCGTTCGGCGAGCAAACGGTTTTCGGCGGCAATGACGGCGCCGAGCTGCTCGGTGATCGCGCTCATCGCAACAGCGCCGACATCGGTTTCGACGATGCGCCGCGCGGCGTCGAACCCGTCCTTTCGACCTATTTCGATCGTCTGCTTCAACTCCGCAAACTTGGTCTTGATCTCGGTGTCGAGAATTTTAATGCGGCGTTGTTGTTCTGGATTGTAGCGGGTGAGCCGACGCAGCTCGTCAAGCTGCCCTGGCGCTTCTCCCACGCCGCCATCGTAGGGTTGCAGATAAGAGTCGTCGCCGGTGATCAAAAACCCGCGCTGGCCGCGCTCGGCATCCTGCATCGCTTGGTCGAGCGTATGCGCGGCCGCGATTACCTCGAAACTGTGCTCGACGAGCGCCTGGCTCTCCCGAAGACGGGGAACGATACTGGCCGCCTTGTAGATCTCGAGCCCGACCAAAACCAGAGACGGCAGGAGAATCAGCGTCAGCCCGCGACGCAGCCCATTCGGCGACGTAGATTGCACGAGCAGCTGTCGCCATTTACCCCGGCGGCCCCGGCGCGGGGGTTCTTTGACGAACTCGGGATCACGCGTCAGGTCCGTCATTCATTTGCCCTGCACAACCCCGGTACATCATCGGGAAGCTAAAGGATACCCGGCTGGCGCACAAATGCATCATTCGCAAGGCCCGCGGGAAACCGATGCCGGCTTCGCGGCTTTTCGGCCTATTTTCCGGCGGAGGCGGTTGCGCCGACGGGCGGGCTAAGCCGGTCGATGGCGTCGGCCAGCAGCCGGTATTTGACCTGGGCCACGTTGACGTCGCGAAAATAATTTACCAGATCGCCCCACGGATCGTTGATCCGCCCAATTCCGGAAATAAACGCGACGACGCCGCCGATTTCGAGGTGATTGGTGTAGACCCACCAGCCCCCGACCAGCAACGCCGATACACGCTGCAAGTGATTGCACAGGTTCATCAGAAAGTTCATCGAGAATTTTATTTTGAAGATCCCCATATCGAGCGCGAAAGCCTGCTCGATGCGGCGATCGTCCTCCTCGCCGTCGGCGCGGTCGATCATCGCGATGCCGAGCCGGCGCAACACCTTGATGCGCACCCCGGTGCGCCGGTTGACGGCCGATTGCAGCAATGGCACGAAAATCAGCTGCGGGATGAACAGCGCGACAGCGGCGAGCGCCATCCAAGGGTCGATATGGACCAGATAGGCCAAGACCGAGACCATGATCCCGGCCTGCAATAGCGGCTCGGAAACGCTTTCTCCGACAAACCCGCCGATCGGCTCGACCTCGGCGACGATCATCGAGATCGTGATGCCCTGCGCCTCGGCCGCAGGTGAAGCCGCGGCGGGCGCTTCGACGACGGTATGCACCCGGCGACGGAGGTCGCGCTTAGCCCGTTCTCCGACCCAGCCGCGATAGATGTTGAGCCCAAGCTTGGTCGCGCCCTGAATGAGCACGACCCCGGCATACACCGCGCACAGCCATATCACCCCGGAATAGGGACGATGCTTGACCAGGTTGTTGACAATCCGGCGCTGCAATTCGAGCGGGACGACTTCGATCAGGGCGACACCACCGGTCAGCGCCAGCAGCGCCAACTGGTGCAGCGCGCTCGTCGCCAACGCATAACGAAAGACGTTGCGCGGCAACGGGCCCGCCGCGGCGGCATTGAAGTCATGGATCCAAGTCGCGACGCTCATCCCGCTGCGACTATCGGATCATCTTTGGGCACCGGCAAATGATCCAGGCAAGGGGAGCGCCGATGCCCGCTTCTCGCTCGCGGTCGTCCGCCACCCCGCTGTCCTGAGCAATAGCGGCTCGGGAGGTAGGCCGGTTTTGGGCGCGTCTTCAGCCGCCCCTCGGCGACACCACGGCAGGGGGAAACTGGATGCATCTGATCTCAACCTGATAAAACAGGTGGAGCAGGGAGGTGCGGGGCCGGCACAGGCGGTTCTTCGAAGACCGAGCCTTTCGTTTGGCGCGCCTTCGCCGCGATAAGCCTTGCGACGTTGACGGTGCGAAAGCCCTCGAAAGGGATATGTAAATGGCGAACTTGCGGATCGAGGATTACGCGCTGATCGGCGATTGCGGAACGGCGGCGCTGGTCGGCCGCAACGGCTCGATCGACTGGCTGTGCCTGCCGCGTTTCGACTCGCCCGCGTGCTTTGCGGCACTGTTGGGCAAGCCCGAGCACGGGCGCTGGCAGATCACGCCATGCGATCCCGAACCGGAGGTCGAGCGGCATTATGTCGATGCGTCGCTGGTGCTGGCGACGACCTTTGAGACCGCCGAAGGGGCGGTCGAGCTGATTGATTTTTTCCGGCCGCGGCACGGGTCGCTCGACCTGGTGCGGCTGGTACGCGGCCTGCGCGGCCGGGTCAAAATGCAGGTCGAGCTGATCCTGCGCTTTGACTACGGCTATCTGGTGCCGTGGGTCGAGCGCCTGCCGGAAGGCGGCATTTCCGCGATTGCCGGGCCGGAGCGGGTGGTGCTGCGCACGCCGGTGCCGCTGAGCGGCGAGGATATGAAGACGGTCGGCGAATTCGAGGTCGCGGTCGGCGAAACCATACCGTTCGTGCTGACCTACGGCCCGTCGCACCAGCCACCGCCGCGGCCGGTCGACGCCGAGCGCGCCTTGCACAATGCGCTCGCCTTCTGGCGGCAATGGGGCACGCAGTGTGCTTCGGCAGGGCCGTGGAGCGACACGGTCAAAGGCTCGCTGGCGGTGCTGAAGGGTCTGACCTATGCGCCGACCGGCGGCATCGTCGCGGCGCCGACGACCTCGCTGCCCGAGCAATTGGGCGGGCCGCGCAATTGGGATTACCGCTATTGCTGGCTGCGCGACGCGACCTTCACCTTGCTGGCGCTGATGCACGCCGGCTGTTCCGGCGAGGCGCGGTCGTGGCGCGACTGGCTGTTCCGCGCGGTGGCCGGCAGCCCGGAGCAGATCCAGATCATGTACGGGCTCGGCGGCGAGCGCCGGCTGAACGAGTGGGAGGTGCCGTGGCTGCCCGGATACGAAGGCTCGCGGCCGGTTCGTATCGGCAATGCCGCGTCAAACCAGATCCAGCTCGACATCTATGGCGAGATCATCGACGCCTTCTACCACACCCATTTGAACGGCCTGCCGACGGCCGCGCGCGCGGCGCCGATCGTCGCTGCCGTCCTCGAGCACTTGGCAGGGATCTGGCGCGACCCCGACGAAGGGATCTGGGAGGTGCGTGGGCCGCCGCAGCATTTCACCCATTCCAAGGTGATGGCCTGGGTTGCGTTCGACCGGGCGATCAAGATCTCCGAGCGGCTCGACGGTGGCGCGGACGTCGCAGCCTGGCGCGAGATCCGCGACCAGATCCATGCCGACGTCTGCGCCAAAGCGTTCGACCCCGAGCTCGGCAGCTTTGTCCAGGCTTACGGGTCGAGAGCACTCGACGCGGCATTGCTGCTGCTGCCGCTGGTTGGCTTTTTGCCGCCGACCGACCCGCGCATGACCGGCACCGTCAAGGCGATCGAACAGCGGCTTCTGTTTGGCGGGCTGGTCTTGCGCTACGACACCGGCGAAGGGGTCGACGGGTTGCCGCCGGGCGAAGGGGCGTTTCTCGCATGCAGCTTTTGGCTCGCCGACAACTACATCCTGCAAGGGCGCTTAGCTGAAGCGCGCGAGCTGTTCGAGCATCTGCTGTCGCTGCGCAACGATGTCGGCCTGCTCGCCGAGGAATACGATCCCCGCGCCAAGCGTCAGCTCGGCAACTTCCCGCAGGCCTTCTCGCACGTCGCACTCGTCAACACCGCCTTCAACCTGACCCGCCGCGAAGGCCCCGCCGGCCAGCGCGCCGCCCGCGACGGCAAGGCCAGCCGGTAGGACACCAGCCGGTAGGCCGGGCCGGCCGGGCCTACGCCGCCGCTGCGGCCAGCCCTTGGCGCAAGGCGGCGGCGCATTCTGCGAGGGCGCGACGCGACGTGCCGATCAGCCTGCCGTAACGGATGAAGCCGTGGTTGATGCCGTCATAGACCTTGAGGGTATGCGCCACCCCGGCTTTCTCGAGCGCCGCAGCAAGCCGGTGGCTGTCGTCCTGCAGCGGGTCGAGGCTGCCGACGATTAGATGCGCCGGCGGCAGCCCGTTGAGGTTGCCGAGGATCGGGGCGGCGCGCCAATCCTGCTGCTGCGCCGGGGTTTCGAGATAGGTCTCCCAGATCCAGCGCATCTGGGTCTGCGACAAGCCGGCGCCCTGGCCGAACTGCTGCCAGGACGGGCTCTCGCTGTCGGTCGAGTAGACGCCGTAGACCAGCAGCATGAAGCGGATCGCGCGCAGCCCCTCGTCGCGCAACGCCAGTGCCGCGGCGAGCGCCAAATTGCCGCCGGCGGAATCGCCGCCGACCGCGAGCCGGGTCGGGTCGATGCCGAAGCCGGCTCCCTCATGCGCGGCGAGCCGGGTCACCGCGACCATCTCCTCGTATGCCTTGGGGAAGCGGTGTTCGGGCGACAGCTTGTAGTCGACCGACAACGCCGCCGCACCCGACTGCCGGACCAGCTCGCGCAGCATCGCGTCCCAGGACGGCAGGCTGCCCTGCATAAAGCCGCCGCCATGCGCCCAGACGAGCAGCGGCGGCCGTTCGGCCCCGTCGGGCAGATAGAGCCGGCACGGCACCTGCCCGTGCGGGCCCGGCAGGCTGAGGTCGCGCTCCTGCTCGAGCGGGACCGAGCCCTGCCCAAGAAATGCGCCGACCCGGTCCTGGGCCGCACGCACCTCGGAGAGCGGCGCCTTGGTGCGGTCGGGAACCACGTAGCCGTTGCGCTGCAACAGCTGCCCTGCCGCCAACAACTCGGGATCGACCCACGGTGTCGCGTCGTTCATCGTCTCTCTCCCATCCTCAGGTCCGCCGATTTAACCCCGCCGCCCAACCATCCCGCAACCAGTCAGGCGGGCATTTCCGACGAATTCCCGGTTCGACGGGAAAAAATCGGGAATCCGCCTGACATCGACATCAAAATCGCCGAAAACTGTATTTTAAATCATAGGCTTGCGAATGATTTACCGTAGCGGACCTAACCGGGAATTTATCGGGCTTAACCGGGAATTGTTTTCGCCGAACCGGGAACTCTTTTTCGACAAACGGGAAATCCAAAAACCCAAGCGTCGACGCCTTCCAGTGGAGCCATTCTGACACATCGCACCCAAAAAACGTTCTCACACCGTCCCACGGGTGCAGCCTGCGGCCGGCCCGAGGACAGGCGCCGGCCGGTGCCCCTGGCGCCATGGATCCCGGCCTGCGCCGGGAAGACGACCGAACGACGCCGGCGACGGCAAGTGTTGGGTGCGCACCAGGTTGCAGTGACGAACGGAACTTATCAGCCGAGCACGGCGAAATTGCGTCTGTCTGTTCGCGATCACTCGGGCCGCGCCGGTTTGCCCTGGCGCCGTCGCTTCAGCTCTGCGTCTCGGCCCGGCGGCAAAGCCTGGTGAGCACGCCCTCGATCGCGATAGCTTTGGCTTCAGGCTGACGGGACGTCGCCGGCGGGTCGCGATAGGTCGGCTTTTGCCCTATCCAGATCGGCCCGGATCACGCCAAGAAGGTCGGGTGAACCGCCGCCTTCCTCGGCCAGCGCCAGCGACTGGCGGAAGGTCGCCTCCGCCTCCGCGGCGCGGCCCTGATCGAAGGTCGCGCGGCCGAGATTATCCATGGTGATGCCGCGCGAGACCCCCGCTTCCGCGGGGGCGACGAGGACGAGAGATCGGTACCGTCTGTCTGGTCCGTGCCACTAAGAAGATGGGATCGGAGCTGCCGCCTGCACGACCTCCGCGACCTCGTCCCGGATCAGCGGGTGAATATCGTACCTTTCATCCGCGTTTACGAAGTAAAGGACGAAGTGACTGTCGAGGAATCTTGCCAACCGGTTTCCGGGGTCGCCTCGGTGCTCGGCAGCGCGGTGGCGCGTACCCTGGCGATTTCCGCGAGCCAGCGGGCGTCGTCCTGTTCTATCGGCAGAAAGTCGCGCCGCGCGGCGTTGATCGTGTTTGCGATTACGAGAGGCGGGACTGGAAGACTCGGCAGGGATGTCGCCCGCACCACCGCGTCGCGCAGCAGTCGCAGCAGGTCGCGGAAATGTCCCCCGCAGACGCCGATCACTTGATCCACAAGCCCTTACCTCTCTCCCCTTTTCCAAAAAGCAGTCGTAAACCCTCCCCACCAAACCGGCGCTCAACCAAAGTTTCGGTATCCCCTGGCAACGAGGTTTGGGTGCAGGCGTTCCGATTTTAGTCAGAATATCGAGTTCATGCCGGCCGAGGCGAAACGACGCCGGCGCAGCCCCAAGAGTCAGTGGATGTCTTCTTGCTCGTCGAAGGCTTGGCGCAGGCGCGCAATTGAGAAGCCGGGCGATTTGGCGGCGTCGATGATGACTTTTTCGCGCCGGGTCAAAAGGTCGACCGCGGCCGGGACCTGCTTGACGGCCTCGTGCGGGACGACGACGGCGCCGTGACGGTCGGCGTGGATCACGTCGTTCGGCGAGACCACCATGCCGGCGACGCTGACCGTGCCGCCGAAATCGACCAGATGCACATACGCGTGCGACGGCATGACCGAGCCGGCAAGCACAAAGAAACCGGGCGCCATCGCGTCGAGATCGCGCACCGAGCCGTCGGTGACGACGCCGACGCAGCCGAGCCCCTTGTGGACATTGGTCTGGACCTCGCCCCAGAACGCGCCAAACCCGAAATCGGGGATGTCGATGTCCTGGATCACGGCGATGCTCGGCATCGGCGCGGCGGCGATGTGGGCGTAATAGCCGAGGCGGATTTCCTTTGCCTCGTCGCGATTGCGCGGGTGCGGCTCGCGCGAGCGGATGGTCGCGGTGCGGGCGAAGGCGACGACCGGCTTCATCTCCGGAAACGGTGCCACCAGCGGGCGGCGGATAAAGCCCGCCGCGCGCCGCGCCGGGGCGACAAGCTCGAGCGCGTTGCAGATCGTCGGCGTGTCGAACGCCTTCAAGGCTTCGAGATCGGCGAGGTCGGGCAGGCGCGGCATCGGGTTTCCTCCGGAGGGCGGATTGTCGGGGCCCAGGCTTTATTGGAGAATGGCGGCGGCCAGCAAGGCTTTTCCGCCGGCAGGGCTTTTCCGCCAGTGGGGCTTTTCCGCCAGAACCCAAAACGCGAGGAGAACTGGGATGGGCGACTACGATCCCGACCGGGTCAAGCAAATGAAGCGGCCGCACGGCCTGCCGTTCAATATCGGCAAGATCGGGCATGTCGTGCTCAACGTGCAGGATGTCGAGCGCTCGGCCCGGTTCTATACCGAGGTGCTCGGGTTCCGGATCTCCGATGTTTATCCCGAGGAGATGGTGCCGGGCGGCATGGTGTTTCTGCGCTGCAACACCGACCACCACGGCATCGCCCTCGTCGGCTCGACCCAAGCGCCGGCGGCGAATGCCGAGCTGAACCACATCGCCTTTGAGGTCGGCAGTCTTGACGACGTTGTGCGGGCCCGCGACCATCTGCGCCGGCACGGGGTCGCGATCGACTTTGAAGGCCGCCGCCGTGCTGGCTGCCAGCTTGCGGTCGAGTTTCGCGACCCGGACAACCACCGGCTGGAAATCTACTGGGGCATCGACCAGATCGGCAGTGACGGCTCTGTCCGCCCACCGACGGAATGGAACGGGGCACGCAGCCTCGAAGACGCGATCGCCGATCCGGTGCGCGGGCAGGACACGAGCCTACACGATCCGTCATTGCTCAAAGGCTGAGCGCTGCGCGGGGTTTAGGGCGGCGGCAGGCGCCGCTTTTTACGCTCGCTCGCCCACAACGCGACCAGCACCGCGGCGAGCAGCAGGCCGTAGCCGAGCGCCGGGGCGGCGGCGAGGATGCCGATCAGGATCAGGACCGCCAGGATCAATGGCAAGGCGACAACGATGCCGATCGCCAGCGCCGTGCCCAAGACGGCGATGACCAATGGCAGGATGACGAGCAGCAGGGCGCCGACGACGACGCCGATAAAGAACCAGATCAGGCCCATGGCTCAGCGATCCGAAGTGATATGCCAGGATAGCCGCGGCGACCGCGTCAGGCCATTGCGGCGGTCGGGGCGGCTCGGGCATGGTAGGGGATGACCGAGCGCGGTTCCTCTGCCGACACCGCCGCATCTTATGTGGTGACGGTTCGCGGGCTTGTGCTGATGGCCAGCATCGGCATCCGCCGGCACGAGCGCGACCGGCAGCAGCGGGTGCGCATCTCGGTCGACCTGACGGCCAGCCGCGCCGCCGCGATCCCCGGCGAGGACCGCCGCCGCATCATCAATTACGAGAAGATCGTCGCCGCGGTCCGCGAAATCGCCGCGTCGGGCCATATCGACCTGTGCGAGGGCTTTGCCGAGCGGATTTGCACTGCCTGCTTTACCGACTCGCGGGTCGAGAGGGTGCGGGTGTGGGTCGAAAAGCTCGACGTGTTCCCGGATGCCGAGGGCGTCGGCGCGATCCTCGAGCGGGTGCGGCCGGGGTGAGAGGTCTATCTCGGCCGGGCTTGACCGGCTCGACCCGGTTGATCCACGCCTTTTCCATTGCAGATTGGCGTGCAGCGGGATCTGGATAAGTCTTCGGCCGCCTGGCCGATCTCAAAGGTGCGGTCGGTTCGTAGGCTTTTCTCCAAACGTTCTGACCGCAAACCGGCTGGCGGGCAGCCCCCTCCCGCGCGTCCGCTTTATCGACCCCAATGGCTCGCTACCGACGAATTCGTCATTGTCCCGGCGCGATCACGACCTGGCGGCATGCTGGATCCTTGGCCAACATCGGAATTGTCGGAAAGCGCTTCCCAGGTCTTGGCATCGAGTGATGCCGTCTGGCCTAGGCCGCTACGCTTTTGGAACTGTGCGAGGGCCCACCTCGTCTCGGGACCCAAGACGCCATCAAACGATCCTTTGTAGAGACCCCTATAGCTGAGTTTTAGCTGAGCCCAGCGGATGTCATCTTTCCGGATAAAATCGCCACTCCGCCAACTCTCCGAAGTTTGGGATACAGCACCCGTGCTTCCCGCAACTGCCGGGCTGCCCGCATTTGCTGCGGCGTTGCCCGGGTCAACTGCATAATCGAGAGCGGCGCCCGCGATGCCCAAAGCTAGTACCGAAGTGGTGCCCAGAACGAATTTTCGGATCAATTTTCGCATCGTTACCTCCATCCCGAATTGGTCGACGATCACAATGCTGTTCCCCACCTTTGTAACCCCCGGCATCATCGGACAGTCCGCCGCTAACGATGTTCCTGGCCTTTGGGTTCAAATACGGGATCGATCAGGTCATCGATGATCGACTTCTTGTTGACGATGACGTCTGCGATCTGGAGAGTATTTGTATACTCCGAGCCCTTATCCCGTTTGAATGGCCAGTTACTTTAATGGTCACTTACCTGGATCGTCACCTGACTTACAATTGCAGGAGCGAACGGTTCCCTGTAAGTGAGGTCTTTATTGTGTCCGGGGTGACTGGCCTGCGATAAAAGAACAAAGCCTCGCGGCAGGCTACGATGGATTTAGAGTCGGCGTTGCGGCATCCGGCCCTGTTTGGACGGGGTAGAAATCGACCTGCTTCTGTGAGCGGCGACGGGCTGAAATCGCACGCGCGGCTTGGGGTAGGATTGAGGAATGGTGTCTTCTTCGGCGATCGTTAGACCTACGATTTTCGGCATCGTCAACGTCACCGCGGATTCGTTTTCCGATGGCGGCCGGTTTCTCGATCCCGCGGCGGCGCTCGCCCATGCGCGCGCCCTGATGGCGGCCGGGGCGGATGTCGTCGACCTCGGCGCCGCGGCCAGCAACGTCGATGCCGCACCGGTCACCGCCGCCGCGGAGATCGGCCGCCTCGCGCCCTTGATCGCCGCGCTCAAGGCCGACGGCGCGCCGGTCTCGGTCGACAGCTTTTTGCCGCAAGTGCAGCGTTTCGCACTCGCCCGCGGCGTCGATTTCCTCAACGACATCCAGGGCTTTCCCGACCCGTCGCCGTACCCCGAGCTGGCGGCGGCGCGTTGCCGGCTCGTCGTCATGCACGCCGCCCAGGGCCGCGGCCGGGCGCAGCGGCTGGGGCTTTCCACCGGCCAGGTGTGGGACCGCATCGGCAGCTTCTTTACCGGGCGCATCGCGGCTCTCGAACAGGCCGGGATCGCCCGCTCGCGCGTCATCATCGACCCCGGCATGGGATTTTTCCTCAGCACCCGGCCCGAGGTCTCGCTGCACATCCTGGCGCGGATCGGCGAGTTGAAACGGGCCTTCGGGCTGCCGGTCCTGGTCTCGGTGTCGCGCAAATCCTTTTTGCGCGCGATCGCCGGGCGCTCCACCGCAGCCGAGCTCGGTGCTGCGAGCTTGGCCGCCGAGCTGTTTGCCGCCGAACATGGCGCCGACTACATCCGCACTCACGACGCGGGCGCGCTGGCCGACGGGCTGCGGGTGACGGCGGCCTTGCGCTCAGCCGCCGCCAATGGCGCCGGCTCACCCGGTCCGGTTTCTACAGCGGAGTAGGCTTGCCGCCGGCCCCCGGCGGTGGTGTTGTTGACCGCTGCCGACGCATACTGTGGCAACAGCCGCCGCCGCGAGGAGACCGAGATGCTGCCGACCCCGAGCTTTCACCATCTGCACCTGAATTCGGTCGATCCCGACCGGGCGATCGCGTTTTACACGCGCCAGTTCCCGAGCACCGCAAAGGCCAGCTGGGGCGGCTTTGCCGCGCTCTCATCGCCGAACGACGTTTTGGTGCTGTTTACCAAGGTCGACGCGCCGCCGGCGATGGAGCCGCAGAGCGCGATCTGGCATTTCGGCTGGCATGTGACCGACGCGCGCCGTTGCGTCGAAACTTACAAGAGCCGGCCCGAGGTCGAGTTGCTGCCGCTCTACACCACCGATGAAGGCGGCTCGGTATTGATATCGAGCGACACCTGGCCGAGCGTCGGCGGCGTGCTCGGGCTGACCAAGGCGCAGATCGCCGAGGCCAAGGCGAAAGCGGTGCAGCCGGCTGGTGGCGGCGGGTTTGCCTATATGCGCGGCCCCGACAATGCGCTGGTCGAATATGCCGGCAACCATCCCGAGGAGCGCTTCAACCATGTGCATCTCTATCAGGAGGACCCGATCGCGGCGTTCGAGTGGTACCAGAAGCATCTGAACGCGCCGATGCGGCCCGGCTACACGCCGACGCCGGTAACCGGGGCCGGCGGCAGGGCGATGCGCGGGCCGGACCGCACCTGGCCGGCGCTCAATCGCGACGGGATGTTCCGCGCGCCGCGCGCCGGCGTCGAATTCGGCGACGTGTCGATGATGTGGTACGCGAACCAGGGCGCCGAGCCGCTGGTCGGCTCGAGCGGCCAGTTGCAGGACCACATCGCGCTGGCGGTGGCCGATCTCGACGCCTGGACCGACAAGCTCGACCGCGAAGGCGTCAAATTCCTCGAGCCGATCTACCGGCTCGGCGGCACCCGCGCCGTGATGATCGAAGGCCCGAGCCGCGAAGCAATCGAGTTGGTCGAGGTCAAATAACCGCCCTCACCTGTCTCGCGTCGTTGGCGCCGCTCAATCCGGGAGTGCGGAAACCAGGAAGAGCGATTGCAGGATCGGGCTCGGTTTGGTTTTGGCGCCAAAGGTGTGCGCGAAGATTGCCGCGATTTGCCCGGAGCGGTAGACGTTGCTGAGGGCGCGGTCGACAGCGAGACGGAAATCCTCGTCGCCATGCGGCAACGCCAAGGCATAGGGCTCGATTGTCAGGTAATTGTCGGCGAGCAACAGTTTGCTCGGAGCGTTGCTTTGTTCGGCGAGGAACATCAGGATCCCGCGATCGGCAAAATAGGCCGACACCTTGCCGTCGTCGAGCAGCGCCAACCCCTCGACATGGGTGTTTGCCGGAATGACCTCGGCGGTGACGCCGGCGTCCTTTAGCGAGGCGCGCAGCTCGTCTTCGGTGGTGGTGCCGGCGAGCACGCCGATCTTGTGGCCGGCCAGCGCGTTCAGGCTCTTCGGCCCGTCGTTGCGGATCAACAGGCCGGCGCCGTCGACAAAGGTGGGCATCGAGAAATCGACCTTTTCGCGCCGCGACAGGGTCTGGGTCGTCGGCTCGCACAAGAGATCGGCTTTGCCCTGGGTGATCGCGTCAAAACGGTTGGTGGCGGTCACTTTGACGTAGTCGATGTTCAGCGACGGCAGATTGAGCTGCTGCGCCAGATTTTTTGCCACCGCGCGGCATAAGTCGACCATGTAACCGACGGGTTCGGCGGTCTTCCCCTTAAACGAAAAGGGTGGCGCGTCGTCGCGATAGGCGATGCGGATCGTCTTGTCCTGGCGGATGCGGTCGAGCGTCCCGGCCCAAGCCGCGCCCGCGCCCGCCGTAAGCACCAGCGCCGCCAGCACCGCCGCGCCAAGCCTTCTCCCCTCCGTGCACCGCATGTTCCCGTCTCCCGTTTTGTGGCGGCCGCTGAGGCCCATCGCGGGCGGCAATATAGGACCAATGCGCGCAAAAGGCTGCGCCTGGAGTGCGCGATCGGAAATGATCGGCGGTCACGCGAGAATGGTTGACGCGATCTACCGGCGGGACGCTCGCGGCCGCCTGGTCACTCGTCTGCCGCAGGTGCGGGGCTCGACGGACAAGCGCGCCGCCGCCCTTTCGGCCGCCTCATTGGCCGCGGGCGCCTCGGGAGGGTGGACGCGGCGGGGCGGGGCGAGTAGCGTCGCGGCCCGATTTCCGGCGGAGACGACGATGCGACCCTCGGGACGCGCCCCCGACATGATGCGCCCGGTCAGCCTCGAACCCGGTGTCGCCAAATACGCCGAGGGCTCGTGCCTCGCCAAATTCGGCGACACCCATGTGCTGTGCACCGCCACCGTCGAGGAGCGGGTGCCGCCGTTCTTGCGCAACACCGGCAAGGGCTGGGTCACCGCCGAATACGGCATGTTGCCGCGCTCGACCCACACGCGCACCGACCGCGAGGCGGCACGCGGCCGGCAGAGCGGGCGCACCCAGGAAATCCAGCGGCTGATCGGCCGCAGCTTGCGCGCGGTGACGGATTTGGCAGCGCTCGGCGAACGCCAGATCCGCATCGATTGCGACGTCTTGCAGGCCGATGGCGGCACCCGCACCGCCGCCGTCACCGGCAGCTACGTGGCGCTGCACCAGGCGCTGCAGCGGCTCATCGCCTCCGGCCAATTGCCGGCGCTGCCGCTGTCCGACAGCGTTGCCGCGGTATCCTGCGGCGTCGTCGCTGCGGGTGCGGTGCTCGACCTCGACTACGCCGAAGACTCCCAGGCCGAGACCGACGCCAATTTCGTATTGACCGGAAGGGGCGGCATCGTCGAGATCCAGGCAACCGCCGAAGGCGCCCCGTTCGACGAGGCATTGTTTGCCGAGATGCTGCGCCTCGCGCGCGCCGGCATCGCCGAGTTGACCCGCCGTCAGTGGGTGGCCCTCGGCCTCGGCGCCCGCTGATGCCGCGGCGTTTTGCCGGCGAGCGGCTGGTCATTGCCAGCCACAACCCGGGCAAGATCGAGGAGATCGCGGCGTTGCTGGCGCCGTTCGGGGTCGAGGCGGTTTCCGCCGCGGCGCTCGGCCTGCCCGAACCCGAAGAAACCGGCGACAGCTTTGAGGCGAACGCCGCGTTGAAGGCGCATGCTGCGGCCACGGCCTGCAGATTGCCGGCGCTTGCCGACGATTCCGGACTGGTCGTGCCGGCATTGGACGGCGCGCCCGGCATCTATTCCGCGCGCTGGGCCGGCCCGGGCAAGGATTTCGAGGCGGCGATGGCGCGCGTCGAACGCGAGCTTGGCGACCGCGACCGCAGTGCTTCGTTTGTCGCGGTGCTGGCATTGGCCTGGCCCGACGGACATGTCGAATTGTTCCGTGGCGAGGCGCCGGGCCGGCTCGTCTGGCCGCCACGCGGCACGCGCGGTTTCGGCTACGACCCGATGTTCGTGCCGGAGGGCGGGACCCGGACTTTTGGCGAAATCGAGCCTGGCCGGAAGCACGAAGTCAGTCACCGGGCCCGCGCCTTTGCCAAGTTCGTCGCGGCGTGCTTTGCGGGCCGCTAGATGGGTGAGGCGGAACCGCTCGCAGTCTATGTCCACTGGCCGTTCTGCCGCTCGAAATGCCCCTATTGCGACTTTAACAGCCACGTTCGCGACGGCGTCGACGCGGCGCGTTGGACGAAGGCGCTGCTGGCCGATCTCGACCATCACGCGGCGTTGTCGGCTGGGCGCACAGTCGGCTCGGTGTTTTTCGGCGGCGGCACGCCGTCGTTGATGCCACCCGACACGGTGGCGGAGCTGCTCGACCGGGTAAGAGCGCGTTGGCGGGTCGCCAGCGATGTCGAAATCACTCTCGAAGCCAACCCGAATTCGGCCGAAGCCGACCGGTTCCGCGCCTTTGCCGCGGCTGGCGTCAACCGCTTGTCGCTCGGCGTCCAGTCGCTCGATCCGGCAGCCCTGCGTTTTCTCGGCCGGGCACACGGCCGCGGCGAGGCGATAGCCGCGATCGAGCATGCCGGCGCGATCTTCGACCGCTTCTCGTTCGATCTGATCTATGCCCGGCCCGACCAGACCATCGCCGCCTGGCGCAGCGAACTCGACGAGGCGCTGAGCTTGGCCGGCGACCACCTCTCGCTTTACCAATTGACGATCGAGCCCGGCACCGCCTTCGCGACGTTGGCGCGGCGCGGAGACCTCGTGGCACCCGAGGAGGAAACCGCCGCGGCCCTTTATGAGGTGACCCAGGACCGTCTCGCCGCCGCCGGATTGCCGGCCTACGAAATCTCGAATCACGCTCGCCCCGGCGGCGAATCACGGCACAACCTCGCCTATTGGCGCTATCAGGACTACATCGGGATCGGACCCGGCGCGCATGGCCGCCTTTCCCGCGACGGGGTCAAATGCGCGACCCGTCAGCGCCGCGCGCCGGAAGCCTGGCTCGCCGCGGTCGAAAGTGCCGGAACCGGCCTCGAAGAGACGACACCGATCGACCGCGGCGCGGCGGTTGAGGAAATGCTGATGATGGGCTTGCGCCTGACCGAGGGGGTCGCCCGCGCCCGCCTCGAAGAGGCCTCCGGCCAGTCTGCCGCCACCCTGTTTGCCCGCACCTTGCCGCGGCTGATCGACGGCGGCTTCCTGATCTTCGACGGCGAGCGCCTCGCCGCCACCCTCGCCGGCCGTCAGCGTCTCAACGCCGTGTTGGCGGCATTGTTGGGTTAGGCCGATGCGATCGCGTGGAGGGGATGGCGGCTAGCTCGCCTTGCCCGGCGGCGGGGGCGAGGTCTTGTTTTTGGCGCCCTCGCCCGAAAGCTGGTGGTAGATGATCTCGGCGAGCTGCAGCAACTGCTGCCGATCCGCCTTGGCGGTGAGCGCGTAGCCAAAATCTTGATCCGACCAGTAAAACTCGCCGATGCCGTTTTCCTCGCTGTAGCGAAAGGCGGTATCGCCGGCGGTGTCGGAGCGCTCGTACAAGGTCAGGCGATTGTTGTCCTTCTGATACATGAATTGCGCCGCCGGCCCGCCTTCGGAGGGGAGCAGCCTGCCGCCCATCAGCTGGAAACCGGCCGAGCTCAGATCGGGCACGACGAGGGGGCGGCCGAGACGCTTTGACAGCCACTGCACGAGATGGGCCTCTTGCGCCGCATCGACCTCGACCGGATGGCGTACCTCGACCGAAAAGACCCGGTGGGCTGCAAGCGCGTCGGCCGTGATCACACGTTCGGTCGCCACCGCCTGCGCGCTTTGGTTCGGCGACGACAGCCGGACACCCCAGTCGCGGGCCGCCCAGCCGCCAATTCCCCCCAGCGCGAGCAACACGACCGCTGCGGCTGCCGCTCCGAACCGCCAGTAGCGGCGGCTGTGTTGCTCGGCGAGCAGCCGGCCGACCCTGAGACGAGCCGGGATCGGCTCGTCGGTCTGGGCCGTAAAAGCCCGCCGCAGGCCGTGCTGTTGCTCGCCATATTGCTGGCAGTCGGGCCCTTTCCTCGGGATCCGTCGCGAGATAAGCATCGACCGCGGCGGCCCGCTCCACCGGCAGACGCCCGTCGACGAGGGCATTCAGCTCGTGCTCCTCGACGCCGCGGGGCGCGCTCATTTGAGTTTCCTCGACGCGTTGTCGCGCGCCTCGAGATCGCGGTTCATAAATTGCCTTAGGCGTTCGCGCCCGCGCGACAGCCGCGACATGACCGTGCCGATCGGCACCCCCAACACCCGCGCCGCCTCTTCGTAAGAGAGATCTTCGACACCGACGAGGAGCAGAACCGATCGCTGTTCTTCGGGTAGCGCGGTAAAGGCCCGGAGCAGATCGCGATGCTCGAGCGCCTCGTCCTGGCCACCTTTTATCTGCGGCAGTTCGGATTCGATGGCCTCGGTCAATGTGTCGTGGACCCCGCGCCGCTTTTGGCGATGCTGCTCACTAAGGAACCGATTGTAAAGAATGGTATAAAGCCAGCCGCGCAAATTGCCTTCCGCGCGGCGTAGATGCCATTGCGACAGTGCCCGCTCGAGGCTGTCCTGAACGAGATCGTCGGCACGCTCGCGGTCACCGCGCACCAAGGCGCGCGCAAAGCGCCGCAAGCCCGGTATATGCGCTTCGATCGAGGCGGCCTCTACTGCCATTGCGTCCCGTGCAGACGAAGGGCTGCCGATGCAAAACGGCGATAATCGCCCCTATCGGGGCTGTCTGTCGTCGATGGCCGGCGAGGCGATTAACCACCCCATCATCGAGCACTTCATCCCGCTTTTCCATCACATTCTCGCTAATCTTTACCTCTCTTTAGGGCTAGGCGCAGCCTAGCGGCGCCCTTCTGCGGAGCCGATTTTGTCCGCACTTCGTCAGCTACACTCCACGACATTGGGACGACCCGGTTATTCCGGTCGGTCGCAACCGGATGGCGAATCATTTTTGTCGGTGTCCGATCACGCGCGCATCGATCGGCGACGGCCTCGCTACGAAACCGGAGCCGCGCACCAGCAATGGGTTCGGCAGAGACGTGGAGGCTTCCGCCGGTGGCCAGCCCTTAGCCGCTGTTAACCCTTCGGGTCCATGGCTGCCGACCGCGGTCAATCGCGCCCGTCGACCGGCCGCCGCCGCCCGCCGCCGATCTCATAGCCCGACGAGCCGGGCGCTTTCCTGCCATAGGCGGTACGCCATATTCTCGTCGAGCGCAGCAGGATCGGGCGGGGCCAATATCTTGTCCGCGACATAGCCGCCGTTGAACGGCATCGGATCCGCCACCGTCGCCAGGAACAGCGATGTTTCGGCGCCTCTTTCGGCGCTGATCATGAATGGCTTCAGCACCCGCCAACCGAGCTCGACGATGCCGCCGCGCTGGCCGATCCCAGTCGCGACGACGCCGGGATGCAGGCACATCGCGACCACGCCCGTGCCGTGGAGCCGCCGCGCCAACTCGCGGGTGAACAAAATGTTGCACAGTTTCGAGCGGCCATAAGCCTTCATCATCGACCAATCATGCGGTCCGGTGATGGTGGTGAGGTCGATGCGGTTTCCGTGATGCGCGCGCGAGGCGACCGTAACGACCCGCGCCGGCGGCGAGGCCTGCAGCCGGTCGAGCAGCATGTTGGTCAGCAGAAAGGGTGCCAGATGATTGACCGCAAAGGTCATCTCGTAGCCGTCCTCCGACAGCTGGAATTTGGGTGAAAACAGCCCCGCGTTGTTGACCAGCAGATCGAGCCGGCCGTGCCGAGCCAAAATCTCGGCGGCAAGCCGGCGAACCGCGGCAAGCGACGCGAAATCGGCGAGCGCCGTTTCAATCCGGGCACCACGGACCCGCGCGGCGATAAAGCGGTGCGCCGCTTCGGTACGGTCGCGGTCGCGTCCGGTCATGACTACCCGCATCCCGGCGCGGGCAAGGCCGAGCGCCGTGTAAAGTCCGATCCCGGCGCTCGCCCCGGTGACGACGCCGACCCGCGCCGTACCGCTCCCCGTCATTCGCTCCGCCTCTCCTGAAAGCGAACGACGGCCACCGCCAACCGCTGCTATAGGCTGTCCACCCCGAACGCCCAGCGGCGCGCCAGCTGGTGACCGATCGCGAGCGGCGGCGGCAGGGTTGCCACATCCGGGATCGGATCGTCGGTACGCGAGCGCTCGACCATCGCCCGCACCTCGTCGCGCTCGAACCAGCGCGCCTCGGCAAGCTCCTCGGGGTCGATCCGGATCTCTTCGCTCACCGCTTCGGCCAACAGCCCCATCATCAGGGTCGACGGAAACGGCCAGGGCTGCGAAGCCAGATAACGCACCCGGCCGACCTGAACCCCGGATTCCTCCAATACTTCACGGCGCACCGCTTCTTCGATGGTTTCGCCCGGCTCCATGAACCCCGCGAGGCATGAATAGCGGGTGCCGACCCGCCGCCGGTTGCGGCCCAGCAGGCAGCGCTCGCCGTTGACCGCCAGCATGATCACAACCGGGTCGACGCGCGGGTAGTGATGCGCCCGGCAATTGGGGCAGCGCCGGCCCCAGCCGCCGGACGAAATGGCGCTCGCCGTCCCGCACTGCGCGCAAAAGCCGTGGCGGGCATGCCAGTCGAGCGCGGAGCGGGCCTCGGCAAGGATCGCCGCCTGCGGGCCCGGGATGGCGGCGGCCAAGCTGCGGACATCGGCCGTCGTGCTTTCGGTGCTGTCCGCGGCCGTCGCGCTGCCGGCGTCGAGCGCGAAATGGGCGCGACCCTCGCCGATGCCGAGCAGGACCAGAGTGGCGCCGCTGTCGATCGCCATCCGCCATGACGCGACCGGCTGCCAGTCGAGCGCTGCCGACGACGGATCGCGGACGACGGGCTTCAATTCGCGGAACGGCAGCAGCCGGGTTTCGGGATCGTCGAGCAGCGAGGCGATCCAGGCGGCGTCCTGCCGGCGCTGGCTGACGCGGTCGAGCGGATTGCCCGCAAAGGTATAGATTTCTTCCATCGCCGCCTTTTACCTCGGTCTTAGCCGCCGTCGAACCCGGCGAGCGGTCCTATCATAACTTCGTCCGCGCCCGAAGCGTTTGCGCGCGCCGGCGGCGGCCCGGGTGGTATTATCGCGCCATGAACAACGGCCCCTATATCGCCGAGATCGCGGCCTTGGTCGGCGACCCGGCGCGCGCAAACATGCTGTCGGCGTTGATGGACGGCGGTGCGTTAAGCGCCGGCGACCTCGCCTTTGCCGCGCACGTCACCGCGCAGACCGCCAGCGCGCATCTGGCAAAGCTTGTCGAGGCGCGGCTGCTCGCCGGCGAAAAGCAAGGCCGGCACCGTTACTTCCGCCTGGCATCGGCAGAGGTTGCGCGCATGCTCGAAGAGATCATGGCGGTCGCGGTGACGCGCCCGCTGCGCTATCGCCCGGCATGGATGCGCGACGAGGCGCTGCGCTCGGCGCGGACCTGCTACGACCATCTTGCCGGCCGGCTCGGCGTGGCGCTGGCCGCCAGCCTCGCCGACCGATGCCATGTGCTGCTCGATGAGGATGGCGGCGAGGTCACCGAGGAAGGGGCGCGGTTTTTCGCCGAATTGGGGCTCGACCTCGCCGTATCTACGGGCAGGCGCCGCCGTTTCTGCCGGCCGTGCGTCGACTGGAGCGAGCGCCGGCCGCATCTCGGCGGCGTCGTCGGCGCAGCGCTCGCCCAGCGCTGCTTCGCGCTCGGCTGGGTCGAGCGGGTCAAAGACAGCCGCGCGGTGGCGATCACGGCGCTCGGCCGTGACGGCTTTCTCGCCAGTTTCGGCGTCGAAATTCCGACCGCCGCCAAGGTCTAGCGCCACTGACACCCAATGTCGGGCCGCAGATTACACGATGCCCAACAACCGACGCGCCAGCGGATTGAGCCCTCGCGCGGAAGCAGCGGGGTCATGAATCCGCCCCGCGCCGAAATCGGTTCCGTCGGCGGAATCCTCGGTCAACAAGACCGCGCAGCCCGCTTCTCTGGCAGTCGCGACCGCCAGCGCGTCCCAGTAAGACGCCCGCCCAACTATTGCATCAGCGAGCGCACTTCGAACAGAACCCGCGGAAGCAGTGACGCAACGAAAGAGTTTCAGCCAGTCATTCGCCTGTGCGGCGGCTTGATTGCGCGAGAGAACGCGTTTTCGCGTTACCGCCGAATAGAATTCGGATACTGCCTGTAAGGTCAGGCAACAATCGCACCGAGCCGCGTGTTCTAGGATCTCTCCAGCAACCTCGGTACCGAGTGCCAGCCTGGCTCTCGATCGCGTCGACGAGCAAATTCGTATCGAGCGAAAAGCGCTCTCTATCGCCGTTCATGCAGCGGGTCGCGATCGCGCGTGCCGGCGCCGATCGGCCAGCCCTTCTCCATACGAGCGCGCGTCCGGACGAGGGCGGCCTCCTGCTCGGGTGTAAGAATACGACGCCCGGCAACTGGAACGAGGCGGGCGACCGGCTCGCCCTTGCGGGTGATCAGGTACTCCTCGCCGGCTTCGACCTCGCGAATGCAGCGGGAAAAAGGCTGGCTGGCTTCGCGCAGGCCAATGGTCTTACCCATGTGCCGATCCAATTGGTGGACCGCCGATAATGCAGGACATGCGTGCCATAAAACAATAAGCCGTCCCCTCCGGCGGCGCCGGCGTGGCCTGGCTTTTGCACTGTGACAGAGCGGGATGGATCGCGTAAGGTTGCCGGTACAACGAATGCTCGAACAGGGTAATCGATGAACCTTTTCCAGCGGCTCCTGCATACGGCAGCAGCGACAACTCTCGTTCTTTGTCTGACAAACCCTCGGGCCTCGGCAGAATCGGCGCAGACCGCACTTCGCTTCATCCCGCAAGCCGACCTCAGAAGCATCGACCCGATTTGGACCACTGCCTATGTCACGCGCAATTTCGGCTATCTCGTGTTCGACACGCTGTTTGCGCTGGACAAGGATTTCAAGCCGCAGCCGCAGATGGTCGATCATTGGAAGGTCAGCGACGACAAGCTGACCTACACCTTCACCTTGCGCGACGGCCTGAGATGGCATGACGGGCAGCCGGTGCGTGCGGCCGATTGCGTTGCCTCGATAGGGCGCTGGGGCAAACGGGATCCGTTTGGCCAGAAGATGATGGAGGCTGTCACCGAGATCAAACCAGTCGATGACAAAAACTTTACGATCGTTCTGAAAACGCCGTTCCCGCTGTTGCTCAACGCGCTCGGCAAACTGTCGAGCAACGTGCCGTTCATGATGCCCGAGCGCCTGGCCGAGACCGACCCGTACAAGCAAATCGCCGAAGCGATTGGTTCGGGCCCGTTCAAATTCGTAAAATCGGAGTGGGTGCCCGGAAACACGGCGGTCTTTGTAAAAAACACCGAATATGTGCCCCGAAAAGAACAGCCAAGCTTTGCCGCCGGCGGTAAAATAGCCAAGGTCGACCGGGTCGAATGGCTTTACATCCCAGACTCCGCCACCGCATCCGCGGCGCTGAACGCCGACGAGGCCGATTGGTACGAGCAGCCCCCGGCCGACCTGCTGCCGGTTTTCGCCGGCAATCCCGAGGTCGTCGTCGCAACCGTCGATCCCCTCGGCAATCAGGGCATTCTGCGCTTCAACCATGTGCAACCGCCCTTCGACAATTTGAAGCTGCGCGAGGCGGTGCTGAACCTCGTCAATCAGAAGGACTACATGCAGGCCGCTGCCGGGAACCCGAAATATTGGAAAACCTGCGTCGCCTTGTTCGGCTGCGGTGCGCCGTTTGAAACCACCGCCGGTGCCGAGGCGCTGCTGAACGGCCCGGACCCGGCCAAGGCAAAGCAGCTGATCGCCGAATCCGGGTACAAGGGCGAGAAGATCGTGCTGCTCGATGCGACCGACCAGCCGATCGTGCACGCCCAGGCGCTGGTGACTTTGGCGATGCTGCGGCAGGCCGGGTTCAATGTCGAGCTGCAGGCGCTTGACTGGGGCACCTTGATTACGCGCCGGGCGTCGAAGGCGCCGATCGATCAGGGTGGCTGGAACATCTTTCACACCTGGACGTCCGCCCCCGACCTCGCCTCGCCCGCGGTTGACGCGGCGTTGCGCAGCAATGACGGCAAAGGCTGGTTCGGCTGGCCGACCGACCTCAAGCTCGAAGGGCTGATCGACCAGTGGTTCAAGGCGCCCGATTTTGCCGCGCAAAAAAAGCTCGCCGCCGACATCCAGACCGAGGCGTATCAGGGCGAGGTGCCGTATGTGCCGACCGGCCAGTTCGTGGTTCCGACCGCTTACCGCAAGAACCTTCACGGGATCATCATCGCCCCGGTCGTTTTCTTTTGGAATGTCGAGAAGGATTAAATGCGCCGCCCCGACGCAGGAGCGCCCTTCATCCCAACCCTGTCGCCGCACGTGCGGCGGGGGAGGAGCCCGCGAAGCGGGACGGCATGCTGCCGACCTCGTCCGGGGGTGACGCGCAGCTTCGGTGCGGTACGTTAGCCGATGTTCGCCTATGTCGTCCGGCGCATTCTGTCGACCATTCCGGTCATGGCGATTGTGGCACTGTTCGTGTTTTGCCTGCTGCATTTGAGCCCCGGCGACCCGGCGGCGATCATTGCCGGCGACACCGCGACGCCGGCCGACATCGCCCGAATTCATCAGGCCCTCGGCCTTGACGAACCGCTTTACGTCCAGTTCGGCAGCTGGGTCTGGCGCCTGTTGCACGGCGACCTCGGCATCTCGATCTTCACCAATCTTCCGGTGACGACGTTGATCGGCCAGCGGATCGAGCCGACCGTTGCGTTGACGATCTCGACAGTGATCGTTTCGGTGCTGGCGGCAGTCCCGATGGGTGTGCTGGCGGCCTGGAAGGCCGGATCATGGATCGACCGGACCGTCATGATCTTCGCGGTGCTCGGGTTTTCGGTGCCGGTCTTCGTCCTCGCCTATGTGCTGATCTATCTCTTTGCGGTGCGCACCGATTGGTTGCCGGTACAGGGTTTCGTCGGCCTCGACCGCGGTCTGTGGCCGTTCCTCTCGCACCTGGTGATGCCGACCCTGGCGCTGGCGATGGTTTACACCGCCCTGATCGCCCGCATGACGCGGGCCAGCATGCTGGACGTGCTCGCTCAGGACTACATCCGCACCGCCCGCGCCAAGGGCTTGGCCAGCGGCAAGGTCCTGATCGGCCACGCGTTGAAAAACGCGGCGGTGCCGATCGTTACGATCATCGGCATCGGGGTTGCCTTGCTGATCTCGGGGGTTGTCGTTACCGAGACCGTGTTCGCGATCCCCGGTCTCGGCCGGCTGACGGTCGATGCAATCCTGCGCCGTGATTATCCGATCATTCAAGGAATCATCCTGATCTTTTCGGCCGCTTACGTGCTGGTCAATCTGCTGGTCGATCTCAGCTACACCTTCCTCGACCCGCGGATCCGGTATTGAGCCGTGGCCGTCGCGCAGACCGATCTTGTCCTGGTCGCGGCGCCGGTCGAGCGCCGGTGGGGGGTGCGGGACTATGTCCGCCGCCACCCGACGATCGTCGCCGGCGGGACCTTGCTCGGGCTGATGGTGCTGATGGCAGTGTTCGCCCCCTATCTCGGCACGACCGACCCGCAAGCGCTGTTTCCAATCCAGCGACTGCGCTGGCCCTCGGCAGAGCATTGGTTCGGAACCGACATGTTGGGCCGCGACGTCTACAGCCGCACGATCTACGGTGCGCGGGTGTCGCTGACCGTCGGCCTGAGCGTCGCCTTATTGAGCACTTCGCTCGGTCTGCTGATTGGCTTGGTGACCGGGTTCAACCGGTGGGCGGATGCGATCCTGATGCGCATCATGGACGGCTTGATGTCGATCCCGCCGGTGCTGATCGCGATCGCATTGATGGCGCTGACCCGCGCAAGCCTCGAAAACGTGGTCTTTGCGATCACCGTGGCCGAGGTGCCGCGGGTCACCCGCCTCGTCCGCGGCATCGTGTTGACGTTGCGCGATCTGCCCTTTGTCGAGGCCGCCTTTGCCAGCGGCACCAGCCTGCCGCGCATCCTGTGGCGCCACATCGTGCCCAACACGCTTCCGCCGCTCATGGTGCAGGCCACCGCCACCGCCGCCGCCGCGATGATCGTCGAGGCGATCCTGTCCTTTCTCGGCGCCGGAACCCCGCCCAACATCCCGAGCTGGGGGAACATCATGGCCGAGGGACGCAGCCTGTTTCAGGTCGCCTATTACATCGTGCTGTTTCCCGGGGCGTTTCTGTCGGTGAGCGTGCTGGCGATCAATCTGTTGGGCGACGGGCTGCGCGACGCGCTCGACCCGCGCCTCGCCCGCCGGATGTAGCGCATGACCGACACCGCGGCAGCGTATGTGGCGACCCTCCCAAAGGCGCCGGCTGCCGCGGTCGAACCGATTCTCGACATCGCCGATCTGCGGACCTGGTTTTTCACCCGAGACGGTGTCGTTCGCGCGGTTGACGGCGTCTCGTTTCATGTAATCCCCGGCGAGACCCTCGCAATCGTCGGCGAGAGCGGCTGCGGCAAGAGCGTCACCGCCTTGTCGATCCTGCGGCTGATCGCGTCGCCGCCGGGGCGGATCGTTTCCGGCTCGATCCGCTTTGCCGGCCGCGACCTTCTCGGCCTCAGCGAGGCCGAGATGCGCCGAGTCCGCGGCAACGAGATCTCGATGATCTTTCAGGAGCCGATGACCTCGCTGAACCCGGTGCTGACGATCGGCCGGCAGATCGCCGAGACCCTGATCCTGCATCAACGCCTTGACCACCGGGCGGCGCTGGCCAAGGCCGTCGACATGCTGCGGCTTGTGCACATCCCCGAGGCCGAGCGGCGGGTCGGCGAGTATCCGCATCAGCTGTCGGGCGGCATGCGCCAGCGGGTGATGATCGCGATGGCGCTCGCCTGCAACCCGAAATTGCTGATCGCCGACGAGCCGACGACAGCGCTCGACGTGACGATCCAGGCGCAGATCCTCGATCTGATGCGCGAATTGAAGCAAAAGATCGACGCGGCGATCGTGCTGATCACCCACGACCTCGGCGTCGTCGCCGAAATGGCGCAACGCGTCGTCGTTTTGTATGCCGGCCGCAAGGCCGAGGAGGCGCCGGTCGGGGCGCTGTTCCGCCGCCCGCTGCATCCCTACACCAGGGGGTTGCTCAACTCGATGCCGCGGCTCGGCACGTCGCTGGACACCGTCCACCCGCCTCGGCTGGCCGAGATCCCGGGCACAGTACCATCCTTGAAAGAAACGATCCCCGGTTGTCCTTTTGTCGCGCGGTGCAGCGCCGCGACCGATATCTGCCAACGCGAGATGCCGGTCTTCGAGGAAAAAGAACCCGGCCATTTCGTCGCCTGTTTTCAAGCCGACCGGTTCGTGGCGGCGCCGTGACCGCAACCGCGCCCTTGCTGTCGGTAAGAGCCCTGGTCAAGCATTTCCCGGTCAAAAAGGGGCTGTTGCAGCGCACGGTCGGGCAGGTGCATGCGGTCGACGGCATTTCGTTCGACATCGGCCAGGGCGAAACCCTGGGCCTCGTCGGCGAGAGCGGCTGCGGCAAGTCGACCGCCGGCAGGGCAATTCTCAAATTGATCGAGCCGACCTCGGGCGAGATCCGGGTTCACGGCAAACGCATCGACGCACTGTCGCGCAGCGCGATGCGCCCCTGGCGGCGCCAATTGCAGGTCGTATTTCAGGACCCTTATTCGTCGTTGAACGGGCGACTTTCGGTGCGCGACATCATTGCCGAGCCGCTCATCAATTACGGTGTCGCGGCCGGGCAGGCGCTGAGGGACCGGGTCGCCGACCTCGCCCTCAAGGTCGGGCTGCGCGAGGACGCGCTGGCCCGCTACCCCCACGAATTTTCCGGCGGTCAGCGCCAGCGCATCGGCATCGCCCGCGCCCTGGCGTTGCATCCGAGCCTGATCGTCTGCGACGAGCCGGTCTCCGCCCTCGACGTATCGGTGCAGGCGCAGGTCATCAACCTGCTGGGCGACCTCCAGCGGGAGTTCCGGCTTTCTTACTTGTTTGTCGCCCACGACCTCGCGGTCGTCGAGCACATCAGCCACCGCATCGCGGTCATGTATTTGGGCAAGATCGTCGAACTCGCGGACAAGGCCGACCTCTTCTCCCGCCCACAGCATCCTTACACCGAAGCATTGCTGTCGGCGGTGCCGGTCCCCGATCCTGAGGCCTCTAAAAAGCGCATCATCCTAAAGGGTGACGTGCCGAGCCCGATCAATCCCCCTTCGGGCTGCCGCTTTCACACCCGTTGCCCCTACGCCTTTGCCCGCTGCTCCCAGGAAGAGCCGGACATCCGTGAAGTCTTCCCCGGCCACCACGTCGCCTGCCATCTGCGCGAAGTGCAGCCGGCCAGCGCTCCCAAAACCGCGGCAGTTCCGGTGTAGAGGTAAGCGATGGCAAGCTTGCTTTCGGTCAATGTCGGTCTACCGCGGGACATCGCGTGGCACGGAAAGACGGTCCACACCGCTGTCTGGAAGGCACCCGTTCAAGGGCGCAGGATGGTACGGCGGCTCAACATCGACGGCGACGGCCAAGGGGATCTGGCCGGGCACGGCGGCGAGCACCGGGCCGTCTTCGTCTATCAGATCGACTCCTATCGCTACTGGCAGGACCAGCTGAGCCGAAGCGATTTCACCTACGGCCAGTTCGGCGAGAATTTCACCATCGACGGCCTGTCGGACAGCGAGGTGTGCATCGGCGACCATTATCGGATCGGGGGAGCGTTGTTCGAGGTAACGCAGCCCCGCGTTACCTGCTATCGCGTCGGCATCCGTATGAACGAGCCGCAGATGGCGGCATTGCTCGTCGCCCATGGCAAACCCGGCTTCTATTTCCGCGTGCTGGAGGAAGGAGAGGTAGAGGCCGGCGACGAGATCGCGCGAGTGGCGGCCGGTCCCGAGCGCATGTCCGTCGCCGACGTCGATGCCCTGTTGTATCTGCCCGGTCACCCAAAGAGCGAGTTGGAGCGCGCATTGCGCATCCCGGCGCTGAGCGCCGGTTGGCGCGCGTCTTTTCAGGCACTGCTCGACGGGATGAAGAGCGGCGGCACGATCACGGGCAACGCTGGGCTTAGCCCGGCAGCAGGCCCGGCTCCGGCGTGGTCGGGGTTCCGCCCTCTGCGGGTATCGCGCAAGAGCCGCGAGAGCAGCAAGGTGACCTCTCTGGTGCTCGGGCCGACCGATGGGCGCCCTCTGAAAGCCGGCCTGCCCGGGCAGTTTATCGTCGTTCGGCTGAGGCCGCCGCCCGATGCGCCGGCCCTGCTGCGCAGCTATTCGCTGTCGGGCGAGCCGAGCGACGAGCGCTATCGCATCAGCGTCAAGCAGGAACCCCACGGCGCGGCCGGGGCTTACATCGGCACCCAGGTCCAACTCGGTGACGTGATCGATGCGAGCGCGCCGCGCGGCGGCTTCACCTTGAACCCCGGCGATAGACCCGTCGCCCTGCTCAGTGCCGGCGTCGGGGCCACTCCCGTGCTCGCCATGCTCCATGCGCTCGCCGCCGACGCATCGCCGAGGGAGGTCTGGTGGCTTCACGGCGCCCATGACGGTAGCGAGCATCCGTTTGCCGCAGAGACGCGTGCCCTTCTCAAAGCTTTGCCCCACAGCCGCAGCCACATCCGCTACAGCACGCCGGGCGCCGGCGACCGACCAGGTGTCGATTTCGACGCTCCCGGACATTTGGACGTGCACGTGCTCCAAGAGCTTGGCGTGCCCCGCGACGGCGATTTCTATCTATGCGGGCCACCCGCTTTCATGAGCGATCTTGCCGTCAGCCTCGCGGCTTGGGGTGTCGCGGCCGACCGCATCCACACCGAGACTTTCGGGGCGGGTCCGTCCAAGACGCCAGGCATCGCCGCGGCTGGGCCCCGGCCGCCGCACGTGCCGGCCGGGCCGGCCGGCGCCGGTCCGCTGGTGTCGTTCGCGCGCAGCGGTCTCGATGCCCGTTGGGGTACGGAGTTCCACAGCCTGCTTGAATTTGCCGAGGCCTGCGACGTACCGGTGCGATGGTCATGCCGGACCGGCGTGTGCCACACCTGCGAGAGCGGGCTCATCAGCGGCGCCGTCAGCTACCGGCCCGACCCGGTGGAGCCGCCGCCCGACGGCAACGTGCTGATCTGCTGCGGCCAGCCCCAAGGCGACATCGTCATCGATTTGTGATCCGAGGCCGGTTCCGGCGCCCTTCCCACCGGGCTGGCCGCACCAAGAGCACGGTACCCGCGCCCTCGCCCAAGGGGGTGACCACGGGCTGCGCTCTCGAGATCGGCACCCGCGGCGGGACGATCGGCGGCCCGGTCGTGCCGCGGGAAGGTTCAGCCCTCCCTCGTCCACGCGAGTATGATGGCGGCCGTCACAAAATGGTCTTGGAACCTGCGCCAGGGTGGGAGCGTTGTGGCGTCACTCGCTAAGACAGACAGGAGGATGGTCATGGCTAACCCATTTGTGCATGTCGAGCTCGGCACTACCGACATCGGCAAGGCAAAGTCCTTTTACCAATCCTTGTTCGCCTGGCAGCTCAATGACATGGAGATGGGCGAGGGCATGACCTACACCTTGATTGGGGTCGGCGAGGGCACCGGCGGCGGCATGATGAAGCAGATGATGCCGGGGGCGCCTTCGGCATGGCTGCCCTATGTCGAGGTCGACGACATCAGGGCCGCGACCGACAAGGCGAAATCGCTCGGCGCCACGATCGTGCGCGATGTCATGGCGGTCATGGACGAGGGCTTCCTGTCGATCTTCCGCGATCCCACGGGTGCGATGCTCGGGCTGTGGCAAGCCAAAGCAAAATAACCGGGCCCGTCGCCGACCGCCACGGTGGGCGGGCGGGCGCCGGCGCTCGTCCTTTCGGGTCCCCATGCAAAGCGGTAGCGCGGCGGCCGAACGGCCGGTAGATTTCGCCGACCGTAATCAACGAGGGGACGAGGAAATGGCCATCGGCGCGGAATTGTTGACCGGCGCGCTCGCCGGGATCGCCTTTGTCGGCTGCAGCCTGACGCAGGCGCGCCCGGCGCATGCCGCCCAGGGTCAGGCGCAACCAGGGCGGCGGCGCGAGGTCGTGGTCAACGGCAAGCGGGTCAAAACCGTTGACGTCCACGCCCATACCGTCGTTCCCGAGGCGGCGGCCGTGATCAACCACCCGCTGGAAGCACCGGGGCTGTTGTGGTCCAACCTTGCGGACCGCATCGCGGAAATGGATTCCGAAGGGGTCGATGTCGAGGCGCTCAGCATCAACCCCTTCTGGTACCGGGCCGAGCGCGACGCCGCGGCCGAACTGATCAAAATCCAGAACGAAAAGCTCGCCGAATTCTGTGCCGCTACCCCCGACCGCTTTGTCGCGTTTGCGACGGTGGCGCTGCAGCACCCGCAGCTCGCCGTCGAGCAGCTCGACTACGCGGTCAAAACGCTCGGGCTGCGCGGCCTGTCGATCGGCGGCAGCGTCGCCGGTCAGGAACTGGCCGACCCGAAATTTCATCCGGTCTGGGCCAAGGCCGAGGAACTCGGCATCCTGATCTTTATGCACCCGCTCGGCACCAGGGAATTGGAGCCGAGCGGCCGGCTCGGCGGCAGCGGCCTGTTGACCAACACGATCGGCAACCCGCTCGAAACCACGATCGCATTGTCGCATCTGATCTTCGAAGGCACGCTCGACCGCTTTCCGGGGCTCAAGATCTGCGCCGCGCATGGCGGCGGCTTTTTGCCGTCCTATGCCGCGCGCTCTGATGCGGTAATCACGACCTTCCCGAACCGGGTCGGGCCGCTCCCGAAGAAAAAACCGACCCAATACCTGAAGGACGGCCAGCTGTTCTTTGATTCGATCATGTTCACCGGCGAGGGAATGCGTCACCTGATCGCCGAAAGCGGCGTCGGCCAAGTCGTGCTCGGCACCGACTACCCGTTCCCGTGGAACAAGGTGCCGGTCGATCACATCCTGTCGATCCCGGGTTTGAGCGACGACGACAAGATCGCGATCTTGGGCGGCACCGCCGCGAAATTGCTCGGCATCAACTGAACAACAGCGGGCCGACGCCGGCCCTCGGTCGAAATCTCGGGGGACGCCCGCCTCAGAGGCGCCGCCGCCGGATTAGTGCACCGGCGGCGGATTGCAACCGCAAAACCGATGTCGTACCACCAGGCGGGGTTGACCATTGTCCGGCTCCAGGTTGTCTTCGACAACTGAGCCGGGCATTTGGTCGCGGCGCGATGTGGGTCGGTGATCGTGGTGCCGATGGGGATATCGACGCTGGCGGTGGTGCCGCACGTGGACATCACGCCGTTCGAGCTTGAGAATTATTGCTCTTTGCGGCTGACGGCGGCGAAAGTTATCCGTCTGAACAAGTGAAATCTGACGCGGCACACCTTTCCGGCTTCAGCATATTCAATAGAGAGCCGCCGGATTGATGGTTCTACTGCGGTGGAGGATTGCAGCCGCAAACCGACGTCGTACTACCCGACGGGGTCGAGCCATTGGCCACTCCAGGTCGTCTTTGACAACTGAGCCGGGCATTTGGTCGCGGCGTCTCCGAGGAGTACCGGGCCGATGGGGATATCGACACCGGCGGTGGTGCCGCACGCGGTATTCGGTTCGAATACAGGGCCTCCCGGCAAGGTGTGCGACTGACCGTTCCATTGCAGGCCGGAACACACGCCCGGGCACTTGCCCTTGGCATCGTCATTATTCGAGATCGGGCCTGTTTTGATGTCAATGGCAAAGGCGCTACCGCTAATGCTGAGAGCGACGATCGTCGCAGCAACCGTCTGGAGACGCTTCTGCTTGATGATTATCTTTTTTGGATTACATTCTCGGATGGAGACTCCTCCAACTGTCGCGATTGACACGTTTTCCTCCGTGAAATTCTAGAGAGCGGCTTTGGAGGCCTCCCTTCGTTCCCGGGACCCCGTGAACGTGACGCATCACGCCTTTCCGGCTTTAGCAAACGCCGGCCAAGATCGCAGGCGACCAGCCGCACCCTGGTCGGCGAGATTACCAGGCGAGCACGGGTTTCACCGCCGGCTGCCTGGTACCCCGCTTTTTTGCGCGTCTTCTCAACGGGTCACTACGACGCCGATATGCTGCCGTATCCGACGGAACTCGACAGGCCGACGCCGCCGCCCAGACCGAGGCCGAAGCCGACGAGCGAGAGATCGGCGTTGTTCATGATGACCATGACGGCGACACTGACCGCCAGCGACGCCCCGACCTGCCACACATTGGTCGAGTAGTTTAGGCCGTGTGGCTGGGCCGACATTGCACCGAGCAGCAAGCCGACGTAGCCCCCGCCGCCGACGCCGAGGTTGAACCACGAGGAGCTCACTCCAGCTCGGTTGGATTGGTCGATGATGTCGTAGGCGACGCCACTGCCGCCACCGCCGCCAAACAGGCCGACTTGCACATTAGTGGACCAGCCGATGAAGACGGTGCGCAAGAGTTCATCAGCCTTCACCGAGTTCAGGGCGTCGGTGAACATCCCGTTGTTTAGAAATTGGTCCGTGTTCGCCGGGTTCGTGGGGTCGCTCGACACGGCATTGACGATGCTCGACCCTGATGGCGAGGCGACGACTTTGCTTCCCCCATCGACCAGAGCGTTGACCGCCGGCCCATGGCTCTGCAGGTGTCTGGCTCCGGCGGCGGTGATATCCCATGGCCACTGAAACGCGCCTACCCTGGCCCGCGCGCCGACGGTCTTCATGAGCTCCGCGTGTGCCGGGGACTTCATGAACTCCGCTTGTGCCGAGAGTGTCTGGTTGATGATCGCATCCAAGCTGTCGGGCATGTGTACACCTCTCGAGTTCATAGGACTGCCGGGCTGTACGGTGTACTCAGCCAAAGTTCCAGACGTGCCCACCGAAGATAGCCGCGCCGCCACCTAATCCCACACCGATGGCGATCGAATAGCCGAGCACCTGCAAGTCATGCCCGGTGAAGAACATGCCGAACGAAGCCCCAAGCCCATAGTAGACGCCGACATTGAGACCGAAGATGTCGATGTTCAGTTCGGACGGCAATTTGTTGAAGATGCAGCACTGCACATTGACATCGGCGGCAATCTTAATTCCAAGCTCCGCCGTAGCGTATCCGTACCCTTTGGGACCTTCCCGCTTGGCGATGTCCCACGCGCAGCCGAGGCCGCCCAGACCGCCGACGAAAAAAATCACCTCGGCACTGACGCCAACGGAAATGGTCGAGAACAGTTGTGACGCCTTGACATTATTCAGAGTGTCGTCAAATATTCCCTTACCACTACCGCTGCCAAAGATGCCGGTGGACGTCTGATCCTGCTCTGCCTGGGTAAGCTGCTTGCTTTGCCAATTGTTGCTGTTGAGCTGCCCCACATAGTCCTTGTGGGAGCCGGCGACATCATTAGTATTCTGCGTGGTGCCATCAACGAGAGCCTGGTGTTGTCCGTAGAACCTTTTTGTCCCGTCGAGAATCTGCTGATTCGAAGGTGCGCCCTGAGAGAGCATGATGTGATCGGCTGATCCCACGCCCCTACGCAGCGTCGCCAAGCCCGGTGTGATCCGAAGATCGCTCGGTTTCAGGTTTTCGAGAACATCTCCCCACATTAGATCGCTCCTTTAAAGAGTGTGTAACGCGACTGGCGGCCGGGCGTGCCTCGGTCACTGCCATGTGGCTGTCGCGCCGCCAAATACCGCAGTTGAGACCGGGACGCTTGCGCCTGTACTGACCACAAAGCCGTAAGGGTCAAGCCCCCCGGACAGCAGCATCTTCAGGTTCACCGAAACCTCTTGCACGTTCACATTGACGTAGAAGCCGATGACTTTGTCATGAAGTGTGCCGGCGGCGCCCAGCCACACCCCGAGTTGCAGATTGGTGCCCGGATCGGTGGAAACTATGTGCTTAAAGAGATCCAAGGTCAGTGTGAAGCCGCTGGTCGTCGAGCCGGCCAAATCGCGGTCAAAGCCGACCACGCCGACGCCACCGCCAGGCAGGTTGTTTGAGAACACTCCTATGGATAAGCTGTTGAGGCCGGGGTGGGCGCGGGCCGCACCGACGGCCCCCTGTACGTCCGGACAAGCAAAGATCGGTTCGGCAATTTTGGCGCTGATGCCCGGGCTGGACCAGTTGAGATTGTCCAGTGTGGTGATGACGGCGCGCTGCGAGCCCGTGTTGATCAGGTTGACAAGCGCTAAAGTCAAGGCGTCGACGGCCGGCTGATGCTGCGAATACGCCTTTTTCGACGCGTCGATGATCTGTTGGTTCGACGGCGGAGAGGCGTAGCCCAGCGCCATGACGGCGTCGGACCGATCGCGGGGGGTCTCCGCACCAAGTATCGCTTGCGACAGTCGGGAGAGCATGACCGGTTTCCTTTTCAACAGTTTGGTGAAGGATCTAACCACGCTGTGCGGCGTCGACCGCACCGTCGCTTATGTCACCCGGTCAGGTCACCCAGGTGTAGCCGCCGATGATCGTCGCCCCGCCGCCGACGCCGACCCCGACGCCGATGGAGAAACCATAGAAGCTGAGGTCACGCCTGAGAAAAATGCCGAGGGAGACCCCGATGCCGACATCGGCGTTCACCTCGATGCCGTAGAAGTCACCGGCAAGCCCGGACGGCGTGGAGTTCCACAGTCCGAGCTGCAGGTTGAATGCCACGTCGATGTCGAGCCCCAGCTTTCCAGCAAGATAGGCGGCGACCCTGACGTCGGGCTGCCTGGCGAGGGCGAAACAAACTCCGACGCCGCCTTCTTCCCCAATAATAAATTGGGCAAATTCGCTGGCGCCTTTCATCACCCAAACCTTGCCAACACCGGAGGTCGGCCATAAAACGCTAACGTAACCAGTTACTTAAAGGCCGCCACCGCGATCGGTTGGCGGCCTTTTCGCGTTGCAGGCGCGATTTAAAAACATCAAGCAATTTCAACGGCGATCATCGGTGGTCGGATTTTCCTTGCGGCGCGGCTGCAGCATGGGCAGGGTTCGCGCCCATGTTTTTGTTCCCGGTTCTCCCCCCGATCGTCGACCCCGCGCTTTTTAAGTCGATCAGCCGCATAGCCGAGGTAGCCCGGATACCCGACACCCTTGTCCGGGCAACCCGAGCCCTCGACATCCTCGCCGCGTTTCGGGCGCCTGACACCCTCGCCGCGTTCCGCCGTCCCGCAGGTCGCAGCCCGCCGTTGGCCTGCCCGCCTGTGTCGCCCCCCAAAAATGAATTGCAAGCCGCTTACGACGCCTGGGCAGCAGGCCAACCCAAACGGCCGACCCGGAGCGAAGATCGGGACTGGGCCAAAGAGCGCGGCATCTCGCAGAAGCGAGTTGCGAAGCTGCGCGCGGCAAGCTCTGACCCCCGGCTCCGCGGCCGCGGCCGCCGCCCAAAATAAGCGCGCGCCTATTTCGCGCCTATTTCGCGCCTATTTCGCGCCTATTAAAGTTGTTGCCACGCCTATTTTGGCCGATTAAATGGCTGCCCCGACGAACAACCTCAGTCGTCGGGAGTAAGCCATGGACAGAATTGCAGACGATATCCTGCACACATCAGGGAACATCGCTGAAGAGTATTTTGGTGAAAACACCGCCCCAAATAGGCAGAAGGTCCGGCGCTTGGTCGGGAAAGTTCCGGGCATCTTCAAAGAAGGCGGTCTGATTAAAGCTAGTCGCTTGGCGCTCCGGGCCGGCATCGCAGCTCGCGCCGACAACCCCATAAAGTAAAAACCCGGCCGCCACGCGAAGCACAACGCGGCGACCGGGCCTACTTTGGTTCGGGGAGAACCGACTGGAAGGTAATCCCTCTCGTCGTAAAACGCAACGCGTCGGCCTCCTTTTGCACACCCAGGAGGCTTCCATGATTACGTCCGCTTACGAGCTGTTCGAGCTTATTCGTGAATCCTGATCTCGATTGGCCGACGCTTATGGTTGATCCCGAGCAACTCGCTCGCCGTCTGTTGAACCGCACCACATTTGGCCGCGGCTCCACGCCCACGCTTAAAGGGCTGACTACAACAATTGAGGTTTGGCTTTTTAGTCAGGAAAGGCCCGGCATCACCGAAGAGGAGGAAGAAGAAGCCTACAGCGCCCAGACCACCGCCACCGAATTGATTGACGCCATTACGAGCCTCGCGGCGGTCCCGGAGGATCTCGACCCAATCAAGCTGCTGCCGATCGTTCGCGCTCACTTCGACCGGTTGCTCGCGGGCTGCCTGCCGGCGGCACAAGCCCGGCTCGATGCTACGCGATGCGCCGGGCCAGGCGAGAAAACCGCGGGCGGCGAAGTTGTTGCGTTCTCCGCTCCGGGGGGCGCGCCATGATCCGCAGGACACTGTTCGGCTCGAGCGTCGTCAGCGAGAACAAGCACGTCAAGAAGAAGCGGGCGAAAAAGGCCAAGTCTCAGTACGTCGGGCCGGTCAGCACCGCCCAGCTGCTGCCGCGGGTCCGCAAGCTGCCGACCGCGCGCGGGGAAAACCCAACGCCGCCCGAAGTCACTGCGGCGTTGGACGGCGCATGTGATCTCGGCGAGTGCGGCCGTCGCCTTCAGGCGACGTTCCCCGACTGGGACGAGACCCGGCGGCTTGCGGCATTGCGCGAGTATGTTCTCGGCCTGAACACCCGCTGGCTCGCCAGTGAGCAGCGCAAGGAGCTGCGGGCGATCGCGGTCCGCAACAGCGAAGGCGAGGAGGTCGGATACCTGGAGGAGGAAGCCGGGTAGCGGGGTCGGGTAGATGCCCGACCCGTTCGAGGAGCTTGCCGCCGTCCCGCGCTGGGTCGTCTGGCGCCAGGAGGAGCGCGGCGGCAAGCCGACCAAGGTCCCGTACAACGTCACCGGCGGCCGGGCAAAAACCGACGACCCGTCGACTTGGGCGCCGCGCCTCGATGCCGAAAGACAGGCGAAGCGATGGCTCAACGGCGCGCCCGGCGGGGTCGGGGTCGTGCTGGGTGACCTCGGCGGCGACGTCTGGCTTGCCGGGCTCGATCTCGACAGCAGCGTTGACGACGGGCTGGTCGCCGACTGGGCCGCCGAGATATTGGCGACTGTCCGCTCCTACTGCGAAGTGTCGCCGTCCGGGCGTGGCCTGAAGATGTTCTTCTACGCTGCCGCCGAAGACGTGCGGGAGTTTCTTGGTCGCCTTGCCGTACCGTCGGGCCAGTGGGGGCTGAAGCGCGGCATCCCCGGACTGTCGGGGGCGGATCATGGTCCCGGCATCGAGCTTTACTGCTCGCACCGCTATTTCACCGTGACCCGTCAGTGTTGGAGCAGCGGCGCCGATCGGATTGTCCTGCTCGACCGTGCGACGCTCAGCGGTCTCGCTGCACTGATCCCGGCGCCCGTTCGCCGAAGCGGCGGAGGGTCCTCCGACGGGCGCGACACGTCGCGCAGCGCGAAAGCTTTCCGCTTCGCCATGCGTCTCGACCCGCCGCCCGCAAGCCTCGAAGCCTTGCGGGCGGCGCTCGACGGCGCGCATGACCCCGACATCCGCGACTGGGCGAAGGAGAAGGGCGCCGCGTCAGGCGGGCGGGAGCTTCGCCGTCTCTGGGGGAAGGTGAGCGCCGCCACGGTGGGCAACGAAGGCGTCGGGCTCGCCGATTTCTTCGCCTACATGCCGATGCACAAATACATTTTCGCGGCAGCGCGGGAGATCTGGCCGGGATCGAGCGTCAACGCCCGCGTGCCGGGAGTGCCGCTAACCGATGCCGCCGGTGCTCCGGTAGTCGACGACAAGACCGGCGAGCCGGTGATCCTGCCGGCGAGCGTGTGGCTCGACAAGCACAGGCCGGTCGAGCAAATGTTCTGGGCGCCGGGCGAGCCGACGGTCGTCGCTGACACGCTCGTCGACCAGGGCGGCACGATCGCGCGTGCCGGGGTGTCCTGCTTCAATCTTTACCGCCCGCCGCCCGAGCTTGCCGGAGGCGACCCCGAAAACGCCGGGCGCTGGGCTCGACCACCTTCGCCGGCTTTATCCCGAGACTGGAGAGGCCGACCACATCCGGCTGTGGTTTGCCCATCGGCTACAGCGCCCGGCCGACAAGATTAACCACGCGCTGGTGCTTGGCGGCGAACAGGGGATCGGCAAGGACAGCCTGATCGAGCCTCTGAAGCGCGCCCTTGGCCCTTGGAACTGCCACGAGATAGCTCCCCGCGCGCTGCGTCGACGCGAAGTTCAACGGGTTCGCCCGCTCGCTGCTGCTGCGGATCAGCGAGGCCCGCGATCTCGGCGAGGTCAACCGCTACGCCTTCTACGAAGCCTCGAAAGTCTATCTGGCGGCGCCGCCAGATGTGTTGCGCGTCAACGAAAAGAACCTGCGCGAGTTTTACGTCCTGAATTGCTGTGGCGTAGTGATAACCACGAACTACAAGGCCAACGGGATATATCTGCCGGCCGACGACCGTCGCCACTTCGTCGCCTGGTCGACCCTGGCCCGAGCCGACTTTTTGCCGGAGTACTGGCAAGATCTGTGGAACTGGTACGAGAACGGCGGCATCGCCGATGTTGCCGCCCATCTCGCCGGGATCGACCTTGCGGCCTTCAACCCGAAAGCTCCCCCGCCGAAGACCGCGGCCTTCTGGGATGTCGTCAACAGCAACTGCGCACCCGAGGACGCCGAGCTGGCCGACCTGCTCGACCGGCTCGGCAACCCCGACGTCGTCACTGTTGCGCAGCTTGTCGATGTGACCCGCGACGGCTACGGGCAGCCGAACGAGTTCGGCGGCTGGCTTTGCAACCGCAAGAGTTCGCGCCTGATCCCGCACCGCCTTGAGGCCTGTGGCTACGCCTTTGTGCGCAACCCCGCCAGCAAGGACGGGGTGTGGAAGCTTAGCGGGCGACGGCAGTTCATCTACGGCAAAGTCAGCCTCAGCCTTCGCGATCAGGTAGCCGCAATCCGCCGCCGATGGAACGTGTAGGGTCGTGAAGGTCGTGAAGATCGTGATCCGCCACCCGCACGATTCCTGCGCGCGCTCGCGCACGCGCACGCGGGCGCGCGAGAATGAGCTAGATAGAAAATCACGATCTTCACGACCTTCACGACCCGCGCGCCCGAATCGTGAGGGTGCAAAACCACTGACTTCACCGACCAAAAGAGGGAAAGACAGGGACCGCGGGAATTTGTGGCACCGTGCCACAAATTACCGAACTGCTCTAAGCTTGATCGGTGCCGCTCTATGGTAAATCCGATCGAGGCGCTGATTTGCGGCGAAGGCCTGTGCCAGGAGTGCCGCGAGCAAAAGCCGCTGGCCATGGTTCGCTTAACCCGGGGCGAGGCGGTTGGCCTTGTCGACCCGACAAGCGGACGCTGGATCCCGATGCCGCGGGTCGGCTTTTGTGAGCCCTGCGCGCGTCGGCTCGCCAAGGAAGGCCGTTTTGGGCGTAAGGGTAGGAAGGGCAAGGGCAAGGGGTAGGGTATGTCATCCGATTTGGAATCGATCGACACCGCCGCGCCGTCCGACCCGACCCCCGCGCCGAACGAGCTGGAGGCGGTCGCCGCGCTGATGCTGTCGCAGTTCCACCGGGCGGTCGACGTGGCGCGCGCCCTTGGACGTGCACCGCCGGAGCTTCAGGACTTGGCCGTCGACACGCTCACCCGCGCCGCTCTCGGCTGGTCGGTCACCGGGCCGCAGTGGGATTTTGCGGCCGCCGACTTCGGCCGTGCGATGTCTTCCTCACGAAACGCCAGCTCCAGCCTGAGCGCGGCGCGACGGTCGTGACGGTGCCGCCTTGCGTTCGACCCCCATACCCCCTCTGTTTCAAATTCTATTTCCGGCTCAGACCGGGTCGCGTAGCCGGATTTCTTCACGAAATTTATGGGTGAACGAGAATGCCGAGGCCAAGAGTAGCCCAAGCGAAGAAGAATTTGGCGGTGCTGCCGGCAGCGATTCGGCTGGCTCCGCCGGCCCCGAACGAGCTGGAAGAAGTCTGGCGGATGACGGTGGCGCGGCGGGCCGCGGCGGAGCGGCAGTTGGCGGAGCTGCCGCCGGAGGCGTGGCGGACGTCCGGACTGCATCGAATAATTGATCAGACGACGAGCGCGATGATCCGGATGCAGGCGGCGCTGAACATCGCCCGGGCGGTCACCGTGGCGCAGCGGCCGGCCGAGGCGGAAGGCAATCCGTGGGCGGGCTTCCGCGTCGTGCGCGGCAAGGACTGAGCACAGAGAGGGTTGGCTCTGAGATATAACCCTCATATCGCCTGGTGGGTGCGACAGACGGCATGGCAGCCCGCTGAAGTATGCCCAAACGGTATTGGCGTATCTCCCGTATGCGCCGTATGTTCCGCTCCGGATCGAGCGAGGCGGTGTCTCGCAACCAGCAGCGGCAGCAGGCACCCAGCGACCAACAGTGCGCCTTCGGGCCCCCTAGTGTCCCGTGGTCAAGAGCCCAGACGAATGCGAGCCTCGATCCCCACCCCGCCTCCGGGCGGGCTATGGCAAGGCAACGCAGCGCAATGGCAGCGTAACGCATCGGGGCGGCCGACTGATCACCGGCCGCCCAACTGCTTTTCAGGCCGTCTCTTGATCCTGCGGACCGGCAGGGTCAACAAGGAAGCTCCAGGACGCGCGTAAGCGCCGGAACGAGGGGGGATGTGGCCCGAAAGCTAAATAGGGGCCTCAGCGGGCTTCCTAGCGCTTTCTGTTGACGTTTCCCGAGGATTGTCCCCTAACACTCGACCGCCAAAGCCTCGATGTCCGCCGGGAGAAGCTCCCGGCCGAGCGGCGAAGCCCTTCGCAGGTAGTTGGCAGATGCGGCACGGGAACCAATTCCGAGGCCGTGCCTGCCCGGTCAAATGGAGGGGTTGCGTGCAGCGGACCGACACCCAGAGCCTCGAACGACGCGAGATCTTCGTCCCGCGTTCGGCCGTCGTCGTCGAGGGGGGCAACCAGCGCAAGATCCGGGCGCTCGCCTCGAACAGCTCCGTCGACCGGTACAATAGCCGGGTCAACCCGCTGGGGATGCGCCCGCCGCAATCCGGGTTGTCGCTGTTGCTGAACCACGATCCGAACCAGATAATCGGTCGGGTGGACAGCGTTGAACGCAATGCCTCTGGGAGTGACGATCGAGGCAACGATCAGCGACGAGCGGGCATGGAATCTCGATCCACTCCCGGTAGATCTCAGCGGCGTGTCGATCGGTTTTATTGCACACGGGGTTCGCGCCGGAGCTGGCGACGAACCCCGATGAAATCTACGACTGGGAGCTTTGCCGAAGTGAGTTTGACGCCGGTTCCCGCCAACCGCGAAGCGATGATCGAGAGCGTGCGCGCCCTACCGGAGAAGCCGTCCATGACCACAGAAATCACCCCGATGCCGCGCTTGGTGTCGAGCACGCCGGCCTCGCCTTACATCCGGCGCAAGATCGAACCGTTCAGCATCTCCCGGGCGGTCGCCGACCTGGTCAACGGCCGGCAGCTCTCCGGGATCGAAGCGGAAATTTCGGGCGAACTCGAAAAACGCTCCGACACGCCGACCCGCGGGCTGCGGGTGCCGGCGAGCCTGTTTCAACAGCGGACCTTGGACACCTCTCCCGGGAGTGCCGGCAGCCTGTCGCAGCCGACGGACTACATTGCGAGCTTGTTGGACGACGTCGCCGCCAGCCGGCGCTGGGGCACGCTGACGCCGCGCCTCGGGTGCACGGTGATCTCGTCCATCCGGGAAAATGTCAGCATCCCGAAGCGGACCGCGGTGCTGTCGGGAAGCTGGGGCCCGAAAGACGCCAACGCGCCCGACGCCGGCGACATGATCTTTGCGAAAGACGATCTGACGCCTTTGTATGCAAAAGCGACGACTGCAATTGAAAGAAGCGCGCTAAAATACTCAAACCCGGCAGTTGACGCAGATCGTTATTACTGATTTGGCATCCGCATTACATTCAACTATTGATGCCGGTGTCATTTACGGCAGCGGTGTGGGCGACGTCCCGCGCGGGCTCTTGATGGACCCGGGAACCACGATCCCGCTCGCCGGGCGGCTGGCCACCTCGACCGACCTGTTCGCGGTCAAGCAAGCAATCATGACCGCCTGGAAAATGGACGACGAACAGGGATTGAGATGGCTGCTGTCGCAGGCGAGCTACGACGCGTTCAGGACGACATCCGTCAAGCGGCTCGCGGAAGACGCCGGCGAGGAGTGGATGCGCGGCATAGCACCCTTTGAAAGCGGCGAGGGGGTCATTCTTGGGATAATGGCAGTACAGAGCGGGCGGGTGCCAGTAACTGTTGCTGGACCACCGGCGCAATACAACATCGACTTGTTGTACCCGGAAATGATGGTCGTCGTTTACTTTGGCGGCGCCAGTGTTGACATGATCGTCGACCCGTACAGCCTTAGCGTGCGCGGCGCGGTGCGAATGACGGCTTTTGTTGACGTGAACTGCGTCAACCGCGACAACACCTCGCATTTCCGCCTCTCGGGCGTGAACAGCGTCGTGCCGCAGGGCGCGCTGCCGCTCGCCGCACCGCCGGCGCCACCGCCGGCAGAGCCGGAGCAGCCTTCGGAGCCGCAGCCTTCGGAGCCGCATGCCGGTGCGGCGCCCGAACCGCATCCCGCGCGGCCAGGCGCCCGCCCCGAGGGTTACGGCCGGCGCTAAATGGGCCCTGGAACAGCATCTGGTCGCGGATGTGGCGCGGGCTCGGCCTGCCAGTCGCGGTCCGCTATGGCTATTTGCCGCATCTGCGCCCTCCCGGCGGAGAGCCCCAGCAGGAACCGGTCAGCCTGCCCTCCGTGTTTGGTGCGATAGCGATTCTGAGTGACGCAATCACCTCCTTGGACTGGGGCATCGCACAGACGACGCCTGACGGCTCTTCCTCGCACCCCGTACCAAACCACCCGGCCGCGCGTTCCCTGCAATCCTGGCCGCTCAGCGAGCGCTGGGCATGGATCTGGAGCGCGCTCTACGCCGGGAACGGCATTGCCCGTGTCCGTGACGATCTGTCGCTCGAAACCTTCCCGGCCGAGAGGGTAACGCTTCAGCTTTGGGACGACGGCACACTGAAATACGGGCTGATTCCGGTCGCGGGTGGCGACAGCCTCGAAGTCAACTCCTCGCAATGTGCGGTCTTGAAGTACCGGCCGATCGGCAGGGATGCGCGGGTCGGGATCAGCCCGCTGGTCGCGTGCAGCCCGGCAGTCGCCCTCCTCCTCCAGCAGCGGCGCACCGTAAACAGCGTGTTGCGCAATGCAGCACTGCCCTCGGGCATCCTGTCCACCGACCGCCGCATCGACCCGCAGCGCGCCGAGCAGATGGCCGAACGCTGGAACCGGGCGCGCGGCGTCGACGACGGCGGGCTCGCCGGCAACACCGCGATCTTGGAAGAGGGCTTGAAATTCGAAGTCATCAGGTTGACCGACTTGCAACAGCTTGCGGCGACCGAATCGGCGCATCTCGGCACGGCAGAAATCGCCCGGCTCTATTCGGTTCCACCCAGCATTTTGGCCGGCGACGTCTCAAACCGGGCAACCGCGGTCGAGGACCGGCGCCGGCTGCTGAGCTTCAGCGTGTCGCCGCTCGCCCGGCTCGCCGAGGCCGCCCTGGCCGAAGTCCTGCTGACACCGGGCGAGCGCCGCAGCGGTCTGCGGGTGCTGATCGACGACACCGTTGTCCTGTTGGGCCAGGGCAGCGAATTAGGCGCCGTGGCGGCGTCTCTTTTGAACAGCGGCGCATTGAGCCCGAACGAAGTCCGCGCCCTTCTGGCGTTCCCGCCGGTGCCGGATGGCGACCTGTTGCGGGCGCCGTCGCAACACCTATGCGCTGCCGGCATGGGCCGACTGGGAACCAAAATCCGACACCGAGAACACGGGGGACGACGCGCGGGCGTTCCCGGTGTCGAGACGAAGGATTTCAGCACAGGCGAGGTTGTTAAAGTTGCACGACGACATTCTCGGGGTTTCGTCATGAGCGGGCCGCGCCTGGTCGAAGACGAGCCCGCTGCCGACCCGGTCCGCTCCGCGATCGCCGCCTTGCCGGTCGAGATGAGGCTGGCGGGCGCTGTGGCCTTGCTGGAGGCCGCCCTGGTCGAAGACCCGCACTGCATCGACCGCGACGAATGTGCCGTGCTGGGCGAGCTCCTGAAGATCCCCACCGTCAGCCAGGCGGTGCGCCGCGAAGCAGCGACAATCCGGAAGTTCGGACACCTCCGTGCGGTGATGAAGCAGTTGTTTGAGGCCGCGTGCGAGGAGAACATGGAGCGTCGGGCGACGATGTTGGAGTGCTTGAAGCCGTCCTTGGTCGACTTGTTCTCGCCGTGGGAGGCGGGTAAGGATTAGGGCGTTCCCGCTTTTGCCCGCACCTTCATATGTTTTGTATGAGAATGTCCTCCGAGAGAACACCGTCTCAGGCCGGCGCCGCCATCAGGACTTGACGTACCCGCGTGACAATCTCCGGTGCGAGGCTCCGCCCGGCAGCGGCGTTCTCCAACACCAGCCGGTCAACCCCAAACAGTTCGCGAAGCTCTTTGTCGGCGAGGCTCGTATAGCCCACCAACTTTGCGCGCAGTCCCTCGGACAACACATAATCCGGCAACGGGCTCCCGTCGCGGGCAAGGCGCTTGGCGCCCTTCTCCGCGACCGGTGACTTTACGGCAAACCGTTGCGACAACCACATTTCCACCCGATGCCGGGCTTCGTCCGAAGGCGTGCCGCCGCGCCGGTGCAGCATCTCGCGGACGGTCGACACGCTCAGCCCGAGCTGCTCCGCCACCGTGGCGACGCTCAGCTCCTTTTCCTCGACCACTGCGTGCAGCTCAGCTCGAAGGATTCTCCATGTGTGGACCTGATCCGGGCTGGCCCGTCCCTTCGCGACACGGCCGCCTTTGCCGGCGACGAGACTGTGAGCGGCTTCGCGCAACACCGCCGTGGCATAGGACGGGTCCGCGAGCTGGACCAAGCTGCCGATCGCGGCGAGAAGCCGGCCCGTCTCGTCGTCCTGGTCCATCGCTGAAATCCCCGCAGAAAAGCTCCCTGGCGAGCATAAAAGGCCTGCCCCTGGCCTGAACAGGGGGGATCGGCTGTTGGGATAGCGCCGGACGTGGTATCGACAGCGGGGCAGCGCCGCCGGCAATGGCGAGCGCCGTCCCTGACCACCGACATGATGGAGATGCCGCAATGGCTGGCACGATCAGAAAGCGAAGCTGGACAACACGCAAGGGCGAAGAAAAGACGGCGTGGGTTGCCGATTACTTCAACCGCGGCAAACGACACACCCGGCAGTTCTCAACCAAGAAAGCCGCCCGTGCTGCCCTGCTGACGATCCAGGGAGAAGTCAGGGACGGCGTCCACACGCCCCTGCGCAACAGCATCACCGTCGCCGAAGCCGGGAAGTTATGGCTCGTCCGCGGCGCGGCCGAAGGACTCGAACGGGCTACGTTGGCAAACTACGAACTCCGGTTGCGCCGGTTTGTCCTGCCCTTGCTGGGTAACGTTCGGCTTAGCGAGTTGACGCCCCCCGATGTTGAGGCATGGCGCGATCACCTGCTGCGGTGCCATACCCGTGGCAATGCGCAATCCGCCTTGTTGGCTCTGAAAAGCTTGCTGGCAAACGCTCAGCGCCGGGGCAGCGTCGTCTACAACGCCGCCGTGGCTACGCGCATCAACTCCAAGTCGCGTGACCGGGAGCCGTTGGAAATCGGACGCAACGTTCCGTCCAAGCAAGAGGTGCAGACAATCCTGACCACGGCGGACCCCCGCTGGCGCCCGGCATTCGTGACCGCCGCTTTTACCGGGATGCGAACCAGCGAATTGCGCGGCCTGACCTGGGCCAGCGTCGATCTCGCGGCGCGAGTCATTCAGGTTCGTCAGCGCGCCGATCAGTATGGCGGCCTAGGGGCGCCCAAGAGTGCGGCCAGCCGCCGCGACATCCCATTGATGCCGATCGTGCTGCACGCCTTACTGGAATGGAAAATGGCGTACCCATTTGGCCCCGGCGGGTTTGTTTTTTGCTCGCTCGACCACACACGCCGCGGTCAGGTGCTGTCTCACGAAGCTTTGTGGAACGCATTTCGCTACGCGCAGCGGGAGGCGCGCATCACTGACGAGAGAGGCCGGCCGAAATATCGGTTTCACGTGTTGCGTCACTTCTTCGCCAGCCTTGGCATTGAACAGGGGTTCAACCCGAAACGCTTACAGGCCTTGCTGGGGCACTCTTCGGTCAAGATGACCTACGACGTTTATGGCCACCTGTTCCCCAACCCGGTCGATGACCACGAACGGCTGGCGGCGATGCAAACGATGGTGATGGGCAGTCCGAGACCCGTTTTTGGCTGAGTGCTGCACTATTGCGACACAGATCAAAAGCCCGTTTTATTTCAACACAATTGACGACATGACGCCGATCACCAACGTCCAGATGTCGGCACTGACGGTTGCAGCTTCGACCCCGGTTTTCATCAACGGCGCCGTGAAAACCCGATCGGCGGTCGGCGCGATCGGGGCGGCTTGCATGCTCTTCCAGTGGTAGGCATTGAGTGCGGCGACCCTGGGATGGCCGTCGGAGGACTTGACGTACTGCCCGCCGCACTGGGTGTTGGCGTCAACGATGTCGGAGTGAGCGTGGTAGACGCTCTTCACCGCATCGAGAATCTCCGCGTTGGTGGGGGGAGGCGGTACCTGCGCATCGGCCAAGTTACGGGCCACCAGATGTGGCCGGGCCTCGGTTCTCAGCAGGGTTCCCGGGTGCAGTAGATCGAGCTTTGGACCGAATAAAGTGTTGGGCATGTCACCTCCTTGTCGCATTGTGGTTGACAGGATCAGAGCACCGCTGACCGGATCCTCGACGACTGCCGGACTGCGAATTGGGCGTCTTTGACGCGCCGATGATCTATTGGTCCGAAGGCGGGGATGCGTAGCCCGGCGCGATTAGGGCGGCGGATTGGTCGCCGGTGGTCTGCGCACCGAGCATCAGTCGAGACCGGCGGTAGAGCATGACCGGTTTCCTTTCGACGGGTTTATGCAGTACCTAACCACGCGGTGCGGCGACGACCGCACCGTCGCTGATGTCAATTGGTCAGAACACCCAGGCGTGGCCGGCGACGATCGTCGCCCCAGCCCCAATGCCGACGCCAATGCCCATTGAGAAACCATAGAAGGTAAGGTCACGCCGGAGAAAAATGCCGACGGAAACATCGGTTCCCATACTGAGGCTCACTCCGAGGCCATAGAAGTCACCGGCAAGCTCTGCCGGTATTGCGTTCCACAGCCCGAGCATCAAGTCGGGAGCCTCGAGTCCGAGCTGTCCACCGGTGTAGGCGACGCCCTTGGTCTCGGCGTTTTTGGCGAGAGCGAACCCGACCCCGACGCCGACCCCGGCCTGCTCCCCGATGATCGACGGGCCAGATCCGATGATGCCGATCACCAAGGTCCGGATGTCGGGGTCGTTAGTTGCGGCATCGACCGCTGGCTTCATCAGCGGCGCCGTGTATACCTGTTCGGCAGTCGGTGTGATCGGGCCAACTTGCCCGCTCTTCCAATTGTAGGAGTTGAGTGCAGCCAGCACCGGCTGGCCCTCGGAAGAGTTCGCATACTGAAGGCCGGAGCTGCTGGTCACGTCGATGACGGCGGAGTGGGCGTGGTAGACTGTCCTCGCCACCTCGAGAATCTCCTGGTTCGTGGGGGGACGTTGCGATGCCGCATCGGCGAGTTGACGGGCGACCGGATGTGGCCGCGCTTCGGTTCTCAGCAAGGCTCCCGGATTCAATGAATTGAGCTTTGCGCCGAACAGCGTGTTGGGCATCGCTACCCCCTTGTCTCACAATGGTCACTAGCGTGGTGCGCGGCAGCCATTAGGGTCCTATTAAGTTCACCGGACCTAGAGCGCGCAACGAGACGGCGATCAATTCTTCCAAATTGTTGCAGATTGTTCGAAATTCAATTCCTTAACCCGCCCGCCGGGTCGTCTTTGATCGATGGTTTTGCCGCGCCAAGCGAGTGACATGGCTTGTCGACACGGCCTTTTCCGGTGCCGCTTTCGCCGGATTGTCCCAGCTTGCATCTGAGCTTTTGCCGACCAGGCTTGCGGCTGCTCGAGCCGCCCGGCGCTCGTGCAAACGTGACAGCGATTAAATCTTCCAAATTCTTCCAAGTTGTTCCAAAATCCAATTTGGTTAACATACCGGCCTACAGCCGGGTCTGGCTGATCGCGCGCGGTGCACCGGGCTGCGGGACATTGAAGCATGTGCGCGCTTGCCGAGGGCAGCACGTTTCTGTTCGAGGGGTTCCGTCTCGACCGGCATGGGCTGTTCCGGCGGGACGAGCTTGGGAATCTGCAGCCGGTGGCGATTGGCGGGCGGGCGCTCGACCTGCTCGGCGTGTTGGTCGAGGGGCACGGGCAGGTTCTCTCGAAGGCCGAGATCATGGCCGCCGTCTGGCCCAACAGGGTGGTCGAGGATGGCAACCTCACTCTTCAGATATCGACGCTTCGCCGCATCCTCGACCGCGGGCGATCGCAGGGCAGCTGCGTCCAGACGGTGGCGCGGCGCGGCTATCGTTTCGCGGCGGCGGTGACCCGGGTCGAGGCGGCGGCGAGCCAGGCGGCCGTGCCAATTTCCCGGCGCGGCGCGGGCTCGCCGTCGCGCCTGTCGATCGTGGTGCTGCCTTTTACGAACCTCTCCAGCGACCCCGAGCAGGAATATTTCGCCGACGCGATCACCGACGATCTGACCACCGATCTGTCACGGATTGCCGGGAGCTTTGTGATCGCCTGCAGCACTGCTTTTACTTTCAAGGGCAAATCGGTCGACGTGAAGCAGGTCGGGCGCGAGCTTGGGGTCCGCTATGTGCTGGAGGGCAGTGTACGGCGATCGGCCAGCCGGGTTCGAATGAATGTGCAGCTGATCGACGCCGAAACCGGCGGGCATGTATGGGCAGAGCGCTTTGAGACCGACCGGGAAAATCTCGTAGAAGCCGAGGACGAGATCATCGGCCGTCTCGCTCGGACGCTCAACCTGGAGCTTGTCGAGGATGCGGGCCGCCGCATCGAACAGGAGAAGGCGATCGATCCCGATGCGCATGACCTGCGGATGCGCGGGTGGGCCTTGTACTACCGGCCGCGGTCGGCGGCGACGCTGCAGGAGGCGCAGCGGGCCTTTGAGCGAGCCCTGACCCTCGACACACAAGTTGTGGAGGCCAAGATTGGCCTCGGGACGGTTCTCGCGGCGGTGATGGTCGAAGGGTGGGCCTGCTGTCTGCCCACGGACCAGGCCCGCGTCGAACAGTTGCTTACAGACGTGTTCGCGCGCGGGGTGAACGATGCGATGGCCCACCTCGCGATGGCCATGCTGCGCCGCAGTCAGGCCCGATTGACCGAAGCGCGGATCGAGGCGGAGAGAGCGGTGGCCCTCGACCACAACAATTCGGCGGCACTGTACGAGCTCGGCCTCGCCTATATGTATCTCGGCCGGCCGGATGCGGGAATTGCCCATATCGGCAAGGCGATCCGGCTCAGTCCGCGCGACCCGCACCTGTCCGCCCTGCAATACGGGCTGGGGAGGTGCCATCTGCTTCTCGGCCACGTCGATCAGGCGACAGAACTGTTCGATCGGGTGCGGACCGCGAGCGCTCGGTATTGGGACGTTCGCATGTGGCTCGCCGCGGCGCTCGGCCTCGACGGCGATCTCGATGGGGCAAGGGCCGAACTCGCCGAAGCAAAGAGGCTCAAACCAGAAATCGACTCGCTGGCGCGATGGCGCGCGCACCAACCCTGGATCGCCAACCCGGAATACCGGGAATTGTGTGAGAAGACGCTAGACCTCGGCCTGCGCCGCGCCGGCTTCTCCGAGGAGTGATCACTTCCGGGCGCGCCCCCACTTTCGCGGCGCCGACGGCCGACCATTGGATATAATGCAAGGCGCCGGAGATCGAGCTCGGCGAGGCGCCGGCGGGACGCACCTTTGGCCGGATGCGGTAGGATGGCTTGGGCCGCGGCGGCCGGGCGAGGGAGGGAAGGATGAACGCGGATTACGTCATCGTCGGTGCGGGCTCGGCCGGATGCGTGCTGGCCAACCGGCTCAGCGAAAACCCCGGCACCCGCGTCGTGGTGATCGAGGCCGGCGGGCGCGACTGGAACCCGCTGATCCACATCCCGGCCGGCTATATGAAGCTGCTCGACCATCCGACCATCACCTGGGGTTACACGGCCGAGGCCGATCCCGGGACCAATGGCCGCGCCATCCCCTATCCGCGCGGCCGGGTGCTGGGCGGGTCGAGCTCGATCAACGGCATGATCTACGTCCGCGGTCAGCCCGAGGATTTCGACTATTGGGGGCAGCTCGGCAATCGCGGTTGGTCGTGGGATGACGTGCTGCCCTATTTCAAAAAGGCCGAGAGCTGGGAGCGCGGCGAAGACGAGTTTCACGGCCAGGGCGGGCCGCTGTTGACCTCACACGCCGCCGACAGGCCGTTGCTGTGCCAGACCATGATCGAGGCCGGGCGGCAAATCGGTCTCGAATACCATGAAGACGTCAACCGCCTGCCGCCCGGCGCCGGCGACAATATCGGCTGGGTCCAGCAGACCCGCCGCGGTCGCCGCCGGCAGAGTGCCGCGCGCACCTATCTGCGCGCCGCTGCAAAGCGGCCCAATCTGCAGATCGTCACCGGCGTGCAGGTGCATCGCGTGCGGTTCGACGGCACCCGCGCGGTCGGCGTCGAATTCGCCCGCAACGGCTCGGTCGAACGGGTGTATGCGTCGCGCGAGGTGATCCTGGCCGCCGGCGCGATCGGCTCGCCGCATCTGCTGCAATTGTCGGGGGTCGGCGACCCCGATCACCTCGCCCGGGTCGGCATCGCGGTGCGACATGCGCTGCCGGGCGTCGGCAAGAATTTCCAGGACCACTACATCGCCCGCGTCGCCTGTTCGGTCACCGGCGCCAGGACCCTCAACGAAAAGGCGCGCGGCCTGCCTTTTGCCGGCGAGGTGCTGCGTTATCTGTTCACCGGCACCGGCATGCTGACCTATGCCTCGTCCTTGGTGTGCGCCTCGGTCAAGGTCTTGGAGGAATCGGCGACCCCCGATGTGCAGTGTCTGTTTTCGCCCGGCAGCTTCGCGCCGGGACCGGTGCGCCGGCTCGACGACAAACCCGGAATGACGGTCGGCATGTGGCAGATGCGGCCCTTGTCGCGGGGCTATGTCGAGGCCAGGTCGCCGAACCCGGCGGAGCAGCCGGCGATCAACCCGCGCTACCTCGCCGAGGACACCGACCAGCGCGCCGTGATCGGCGGGCTGAAGTTGGTAAGGCGGCTGTTCGCGGCGTCGGCAATGAAGCAATATGTCGTCGCCGAGACCCTGCCCGGCGACGATGTGCGAACCGACGACGAATTGCTGGACTACGCGCGCCAATACGGCTCGACCGTGTTCCACGCGACCTGCAGCTGCCGGATGGGCCGTGACCGGCTGGCGGTGGTCGACGACCAGCTGCGGGTCCACGGCCTGCAAGGGCTGCGGGTGATCGACGCCTCGGTCATGCCGGCGGTGACGTCGACCAACACCAACGCGCCGACGATCATGATCGCCGAAAAGGGTGCGGCGCTGATCCTCGCCGAAGCGCGGGAGAGACTGGCGGCGTGATTTTAATGCTCCCCACGAAACGCCCTGCCGCTTTGCTATTTTTTGCCATAAGCGATTATCTGACTGCCATGGTTAACCTAACCGCTGCCGGCGCCGGTACCCGGCAATTTGGGCCCGGACTCCACCGCAGGAGGAACTATGAAATTCCGCACGGTCGGGTGGGCGGCCGCGATCTCGCTGGCCGGCGCACCGGCCGTCGCCGGGACGATCACGCAAAGCGACAACGTGATTTTGATCAATATCGTAAATGAGTTCCCGCTTACCATCGTGCCTCAGCCAATTTGAGGAGGCGGTATGGCATTGGTGGGGTGGTGATTGCCGCGATGGCGAGGCGCTCGTGGATGGTTTTTAAAACAAAGCGGCGGTTGAAGCGCCAGGCGAAGGCGGCGAGGTAACGTGGCAGATGTTTGGCGCCGACCACGCGATGGGTGGCCAAGAGGCTGTTTTTGACATTGGCCAGCACCGTGTTCGCCCAGCGGAAGGCAGGGTGGCGCGCCGACCTGCGACCGGAGCCGGTGACGTGCCGTTGATGGACGATGCCCGGCTGTTCGGCGATGCAGCGAAACCACTGGCCGCCGTCGCTGACAACGGTGGTTCCGGCCTCGACAGCGGAGCACAAACGCTTGGTTTCACCGGCTCGGAAGCCACGCACCACCTGCAAGCGAGCGTGTAGCGGCCGACCGTCATCGGAGGTCTCGATCGCGACAATAAAAGGGGTGTGGCCGCGCCGGCCGCGCCCAGACCCTTCGCCGGTGCGCTCGCCGCCGATGTAAGCGTCGTCGATCTCGATCCGCGGGCCGGCGGCGCCGAGCTTGTAACGACGGTCGCGCTCGAGCATGGCCTGCATCAGCTTGTGCTGAAGCCGCCAGGCAGCGTTGGTCGAGATCCCCAGCCGCCGGCCCAACTCGATGTTGGATATTCCCTTCTTGCCCTGGCCAAGCAGATGCATGGCGCGGAACCACAGCCGCATTGGCAGCTTGGTGCCCTGCAAAACGGTGCCGGCGATCAGCGATGTCTGGTACCGGCATCGCCGGCACTGAAGCAGTTGACGGCCCTGGATCTCGGAATACTTTGTCGATGCGCACCGCGGACACTTGAAGCCCTCCGGCCAGCGCCAGACGAACCACGCCTTGCGGCATGCCTCTTCGTCCGGATAGCGCTGCTCGAACGCATCGTCCGAGAGGCCCTTCTGGTGCTGCACGCGGTTACGAGGCATTACTTCACCCTGAAAATCGTCGTGTTTTCAGGATGATATTAGCCTATTACTTGCTGAGTGTCGATGGTAAGCGGGAATGAGTTTAACGTGCCGCTGGAATTCAACAAATTCGACCCGGCGCTCGGCACGCTCAACTCCGTCACTCTCGATGTCACCGCCAGTTATTCCGGCAGCATTGGCATCGAGAACCTCAGCGCCTCGCCCGACGTCGCCAACGGCATTGTCTTCGGCTCAGTGACCGCCAGCACCAACAATTCCCTGTTCTCGGTCGAGGTGTTTACGTCGATGACCGGGCCGGTCCATCATCTCACCGCGTTCGACGGCGCCGTCGATTTTGCCGGGACCTCGGGCGCTACCGACACGGTGGTCGGCTCGTCCGTCACCGGCTCGGCCACGGCGCCGCCGCCCACCGCCGTCCTGCCGGAGTTTATCGGCACGGCGCCGATTGACCTGAGCCTGATCGCGACCGCCCTTCCGGTCGTGACCGGCCTCGAGACCGAGGAGATCGTGGATACCGCCGACGCCCACACGACGGACGTATTGACCTATCGGTACACCTCGGTTGCCATCGCCGAACCGGCGGGCTGGACTATCGTTGCGGCTGGGCTGCTCGGCCTGTTCGGCCTTCGACTTGCGGCGGCCCGCGGCGATGTCGATAAACGCGCCGCCCGCGCTCGGGCAAATAGGTAGCAGCGCCGGTGATTTCGCAGCCGATCCGGCATACAGCAGGGTCAACATGTCGAGATCGACGCCCTGTAGGCGTCATCTTGTCGTGCAGATCAAACAGGTGGTTCCCATCCCGCCTCTCCGTCGCCCCCGCGCAAGCGGGGGTCCAGGGCCTGCCCCTGGCCTGAACAGGGGGCCACAAGCTCGGTCGCCGCCGCCGCTGGGATCCCGGCTTGCGCGCACTGTTGTCCGGGATTTTCGCCAGGAAGTCGCTTGCACGGCAGACAAACCCTGTATGTTGGGCCGAAATCGTGTCGCCAAACATGATTTTGAGGTGTGCCGTGCCCGATCTTCGTAGCGCATTTCACCAGCTGTTGGAACCGCTGGATCGACGGATCATCGCCCGCGCCGTCGCCGCGCATGCCGGCGACCGTGGGGTCGGCAGCGGTGAGCGGGCGTGGACCGGTGGACGACGTCTGAGGAGTGTGTTGTCTGCGCAGTGGGCTGGCTTGACCAGTCTGCGCGAGATCGTGGCGGGGCTGGGAGCGCAGAGCCGGCGCTTTTGTCATCTCAACCGGCATCATCTCAACCGGTATCATCTCAACCGGCGTGCGCCGTGTCGCGCGACACTGGCTGCGGCCAATGCCGACCGGCCGGCGGCGGTGTTCCGCGACATCGCGATGGCGCTGATCCCGGTCGCCGCCGGCGCGCTGTGGGCCGAGAGCGAGGCCCTGCTTCGGCTGCTCGCTGCGACCCCGATCCGGCTCAAGGGTGACGGTTTTCCGGGGGCCGAGGCCAATGCCCGCACCCGCGGCCTGAAGCTGCCTGTCCTTTGCGACCCGCGGCAGCGCCGGCCGGTGTGGTTCGATGTCACCTCGGCCAAGGTGGATGACGGGGTGGCCGGCCGCGACGTTCCGCTCGAAGCCGGTGCGAGCTGCGTCTTCGACAAGGGCTGTGAGGATTTCCGCTGGTGGCCGGAAATTCCCGCGGCCGGCGCCTTTTTCGTCACCCGGCGCCTTTTTCGTTACCCGGCGCAAGCGCAACACGCATCCTCGCGAGATCGTCAAACAGGATGCCGTCGGCGACCGCATGCTGGCCGACCGCCGGCTCAAGACCGGCCACCGCCGGGCGCGCGGCGTGGCGCCGGTCAACCCGCTCTACCAGGTCGAATTGCGCGAAATCGTCGTTGCCCGCGGCGACAAGGAGGAGCCGCTTGACCTGCTCACCAACAATCTCGAGCGCCCCGCCGTCGACATCGCCCGCCTCGACAAGAAACGCCGGGACCCCGGCCTGCGCCGGGGCGGGCCGCCGCTGTTCAAATGGCTCGAGCAAAACCTCAAAATCCGCCGCTTTCTCGGGCGCACCGAAAACGCCGGGCGCATCCAGATCTGTGTCGCCCTGAGCGCCTTTATGCTGCTGCGCATTGTGCCTCACACTGCCGCCCGCGCCTTCAAAAGCACCACCGCTCTGCGGCTCACCCACCTCAAACTCGGCCTGTTCGGCCGCCTCAGCCTGTGCCACGCCAGCACACCCCCACCCAAGCCGCCGGCTTTGCGGCCGCCACACCCCCAGTCATGCTTTGTCTTCCACTGAACCCACACCCGCCGCAAAATCCCCGACAACAGTGCGCGAAAGCGGGAATCCAGAGCCTGCCCCCGGCATGAACAGGGGGCGAGCGACGAAACTGTTGCACTGGGTTCCTGCTTTCGCAGGGACGACGATGGCGTTTCAATCCAACCGAACAGCGCTCGTTAGGAGGAAGCACAATCGTGGCGGACCAATCGACGCCGGCAACACCCGGCGCGGCGTTTCGCGAGCACTAGGTCGAGGCCGACGGCTTTCGCATCCGCTACCTGGAAGCCGGACAGGGACCGGTGCTGGTTCATCTGCACGGCGCCGGCGGGCTGCGTCTGTCACCGGGACACGACCTCTTGAGCCGCCATTTCCGCGTCATCGCCTTCGAGATGCCGGGGTTCGGCAATTCGGCCGAGAACACCCGCTTGCAGGATATGCCGGCACTGGCCGCGGCGATGGCCAAGGCGGCCGCCAATCTGGGCATCGACCGGTTCAACCTGATGGGGATCTCGTTTGGCGGCAAGACCGCGCTGTGGCTGGCCGCGCAGCATCCGGATGCTCGAAGCTCCGGCTGCGATCCGTCCCAGGGGCGCACAGGCGCCTTCGGGCTCGCCTGAGGAGAGGGCGCGCCGGCTCTTCGCTCACCCCGAACGAGTTGCCCCGATGCCGCCGCAAGACCGGGAAGTGCGCGCCAAGGTGGCACGTCTGACGCAGCGGCTGCGCGGCCCCGACCGCGACGCGGACCTCGAACGCCGGCTGCGCGAGCTGGTTACCCCGACGCTGGTCTTGTTCGGCACGCTCGACGCGGTTATCCCGACCGAGATGGGGATTTCTACAAGGAGCTGACGCCCAATAGGCATTTGGTGTTCGTCTACGACGCCGGCCACGCGATCAGTACTGACCGGCCGGAAGCGTTCACCGAAATCGTCGCCGATTTCATCGAGCGCCATGAAGCCTTCGTGATCAGCCGCACCCCGACGGTCATCAACCCAGAACAACCTGAACCGATCGGTTCGTGCGCGCGTCATCGCGAGGAGCGCAGCGACGATCCGCGATCAGACGGGTGCGGCGTGCGTCGCCTGGGAAGGCAGCGGTGCGGCCCGCGCGGCCCGTTTCAACGGCATCGGATCGCTCGAAATCCGTGCCGTGACCGACGCAGCCGACAAGGAAGCGCCGCAAAAATTCGATCGGAACCTGCCGATCGCCATGGCGAATCTCGCGGCCCTGCTGGATTTGTGGTTGAGTGAGCCGTCGCGTTCGGCCGAGGAGTAGCACGATGACGTACCGCACCTTGCGCGCCGGGGTCTTCCTGCCGCCGTTTCATCCCAACGACGAAGATCCGCTGCTGTGCATGGAGCGCGACTTCCAGCTGATGCAGTGGCTCGACATGCACAATTATGCCGAGGCGTGGATCGGCGAGCATCATTCCGGCGGCTATGAGATCTACGGTCAGCCCGAATTGTTCATCGCCACCGCCGCCGAGCGCACCCGGCAGATCCGCCTCGGCACCGGGGTGATTTCGCTGCCCTATCACCATCCGTTCATGGTCGCCGACCGCATCGTCCAGCTCGACTACCAGACGCGCGGGCGAGCGATGTTCGGCTTTGGCCCAGGCTTGTTGCCATCGGACGCGATGATGCTCGGCATCGACCCCGAGACCCAGCGCGACCGCATGGCTGACGCCATCGACATCATCACTCGTCTGCTCGCCGGCGAGACCATCACCCAACAGAGCGAATGGTACGTGATGTGCGAGGCACGGCTGCACCTTCGCCCATACTCGAAGCCGCGGCCGCATCTGGCGATCGCCAGCGCGGTCACGCCGTATGGCGGCAAGCTTGCCGGGCGCTACGATCTCGGCATGCTGTGCGTGATGGCGGGCAGCCCGAACGGCTACGACACGCTCGACTACAACTGGGACCTCGCCAACGCCGAGGCGGCGGCGCAGGGCCGCGCCATGGATCGCGCCAATTATCGCGTAATGGCCCCGTTCCACATCGCCGAAACCCGCGAAAAGGCGATCGAGAACGTGCGCGCCGGCTTCGAGAAGTGGCAGCTTTACTCGTATTCGGTAAACCCCGAGGGCGGCGCCGCGATCGGCATGCCGAGCATCGAGGAGATCAATGCGGGTGGGCGCGGCGCCATCGGCACCCCCGACGACGCGCTGCGGGTGCTGGAGAATTATTGGGCCAAGACCGGCGGCTTCGGCTGCATCCTGATGCTCGCGCACGACTGGGCCGATTGGGAGGCGACCAAACGATCCTACGAGTTGTTCGCGCGTTACGTATTGCCGCGCTTTGAGGAACGCAGCGCCTGGCGTTCGCAGTCGATGGACTGGATGCGCGCCAATCGCGACGCCTTCAGCGCCAAACGCAAGGCTGCTGCCGTAAGCGCCGTCGAGCGCCACTTCGCCGCCGAGCAGGCCAGAACAAACCGAGACGCCGCGAAATAGCCTAATGCGCGAAAGAAAAGATACTACTGGTTACCTGGGAATGTGAATTAAATGGCGAAGCCATGACAAAACTTCTCGATCGAGCGGTTGCCGCCGCACGCAGCCTCCCTCCCGACGCGCAGGACGACATCGCCCATGTTGTTCTGCGGCTGATCGGTGCGGATGATGAACCGCCGGTGACGCTCACACCCGACGAGCAAGCCGCTATCGCCGCCTCAAAAGCCGCCGCTGCCCGTGGCGAATTTGCGACCGATGAGCAGGTACGGACGGTCTGGTCCAAACACCTGATTATCACGTAGATAAATCGGGATGTTCCGAATGTACGCTTTGGGAATGTGAAGCGGATCACACCTCTTCGGGGATCGGCGGCATAGTGATCCCCAGCGGCTTAACGCCGGGACGTATGTGCTGGGGGAGCGAACCGAATGCCTGGAGCTCAATCTGAGTTGAAGTCAGCAGACATCAAAAAAGGATCTATGGACTGCCCTTGGAGTTGTCATCAGTGCAGTAGGCATCATAGTCACTATTTTCGTAACGTCTGCAGGTTGGCGTCGTACCGCTGCAGACCAGATCGACTTGGAGCAGCGAAAGGCGAACGTGCAGCTTGTGAATGACCAGATCCGTTATCTTTACGGGCCACTCTACGGGTACATGAGGGCTTCGACCGATGCGTGGCGTGAATTCCGCAAGCAATATCGGCCTAACAAACCGTTTTGGGGCTCCAATCCGCCTCCAACAGAAGAAGAACGAACGGCATGGCTACGATGGATGAAGAATGTATTCGTTCCGATAAATGACAAGATGTCGAGAACCATTTTAGAGAACGCACATCTAATAGATGACAGAGAGATGCCAAAAGCGTTCGTAGATTTTTTGACACACGCTGAAACCATTAAACCGATCGTCGCGGCGTGGGATCAAAAAGACTTCTCTCAAATGACCGGAGCCACGAACTATCCAGATGGACTTAATAGATATATCTGCGAAACATTCATTCGACTGAAATCTAAGCAAGCTATGATGCTTGGATTTTCTAATGTCCAACCATCTCCCCCCAGCTGCAACGATTTAGGCGAGGCTATGGCAGCAATGAATCAAGCCGCCGCGAGATAGACCTTTTCATGCAACCGCGCGGCGCTCAACTGGTGAAGGCGCGCATCGAGCGATTCAGGCATAGCCATGCGGCGATTGGCGGTGAAGTTATCGTATAAAGGCCTTCCTGGAGAGCGGAGCGAGTAACGAAGGTTGAACCAGAGCCGAACGAAACCGAGGCCATCCAAGTCGCAGAAGTTAGGCGCAAAAGGCCCATCGAGGGGGTTGGCTCAGGCCGATGACGCGGCGACGACCTGCGGTTCTGGCATCCGGTCCGGGACCAGAACTTCCCCGATATCCTCTGGCGGCAGGGTGGGCCGGTCGCTGAGCTGGAAACAGGCCGCGGCGCGGCGCGGGTCGGTGCGATAGAGAGGCGGCGCGGCGGTCAGGCACTGCGGCATCGCGACCGGGCAGCGATCGGCGAATTTGCAGCCGTATGCCGGCGGGCCGCCCGCAGACTTGCGTTCCTCCGCCCCCCAGTCTCGCACGGTGCTGACGCGTGGGATCGCGCTGATCAGCAGTTGGGTGTAGGGGTGTTGCGGCGCTTTCACCACCAACTCCACATCGCCGGCTTCAACGACCGAGGCGCGGTACAGCACCAGGATCGTATCGGCGACTTGGTAAGCCGTGGCGAGGTCATGGGTGATGTAGAGGATGGAGATTCCCAACTCCTCGTTCAGCTTGCGCAGGCTGCCGAGAATGGTGGCGCGCAGCGAGGCGTCGACCATCGACACCGGCTCGTCGGCAACGATCAGTCGCGGGCGCAGCAACAGAGCGCGCGCCACCATGATCCGTTGCCGCTGTCCGCCGGAAAGCTGGTGCGGATAGCGGCCGAGGATTTCCTCGGGACGGAGGCCTACGGCGCGCAGCGCTTCCTCGACCAGCCCTCGTCGCTCCGCCCGCGTCGACGCCAGACTGAATTTGCGCACCGGCGTCGTCAGCACATGGTCCACCCGGTAGAACGGGTTATAGACCTCGTACGGGTCCTGGAAGATCGCCTGCACCTCGCGGCGGAATTGCCGTCGTTGCGCGCCCGACAGGCTGGGCAATGGGCGCCCATCGTATCGAACCTCGCCCTCGGAGGGTTCGATCAGACCCAACAGCAGCCGCGCCAGTGTGGTTTTGCCACTGCCGCTCTCGCCGACCACCGCGGTGATGCCCGGCAGCGCCGCGTCGATGGCGAACGAGAAAGGTTCGAGCGCGACCTTCCGGTCGCGTCCGAGCACGCCGCCGGCGAAATATTTTGAGACGCCTCGCAGTTCTAGCAGCGGTGTCATGCGAGATGGCACGCCACGGCGGCCGCTTCGCCGACGCTTCGGACGGAGGGCTTCTCAATGCGGCAGCGCACCTCCGCCATCGGGCAGCGGGGATGGAAGGCGCAGCCCGGCGGCAGCTCGCGCAAGACAGGCGCCAGACCGGGGATGCCGCGCAACCCGCCTTTATGCTCCAAGGACGGCAGGCTCTCGATCAGCATGCGCGTATAAGGATGCCGTGGTGCTGTGATGATGTCGCGGATCGGCCCCACTTCGACCAGCCGCCCCGCATACATGATGCCCAGGCGGTCCACGAACTGCGCCATCAGGCCGATGTCGTGGCCGATCAGGATCACCGCCGCGCCGAGTTCGGCTTGTACCCGGCCGAGGGTTTCCATCACCTGCCGCTGAACGACCACGTCCAGCGCGCTGGTCGGCTCATCGGCGATGATCACTTTCGGCCGCAAACAGATCGCAATGGCAATGCAGGCGCGCTGTTTCATGCCGCCGGAGAGCTCGTGCGGGTAGCTGTCGGCGACCTCGGGCGGTAGCCCCACCTGGGCCAGCAGCGCCCTGACGCGGGTGTCGACCTCGCGCCTGGACAGATGTTCGCCGTGATCTGCGAGCGCGTCGCGGATCTGCTCGCGGATGCGTGCCACCGGGTTCAGCGAGTTCATCGAGCCTTGCGGGACCATCGCGACGCGGGCCAGACGCAGCCTGCGCATGGCGTCGTCGGTCAGTCCGGACAAGGCGGTGTCCTCGAGCCAGACGGTACCTCCCTCGATCCGGCCCGGCGGCTTGATCATGCACAGGATGGCCAGCGCCATGGTCGACTTTCCGGACCCGGATTCGCCAGCTAGTCCAAAGCGTTCACCGGGGCGCAAGGAGAAGCTTACTTCGTCGACGGCACGCACGGTGCCGAGCGGATGGTCATAGGCGACGCGAAGGTGCTCGACGCGCAGGATGCTGCCGCCGCTCATACCGATCGCCGCAGCCGGGGATTGGCGATCTCGTCGAGACCTGCGGTCAGAAAAAACAGGCCGAGGAACACCATGACGATAACGACCAGCGGGGCGGTCCACCACCACCACCAGCCGTTGATGATGGCGGCGTTGAAATTGACCCAGTAGAGCGTCATGCCGAGGGTAGGAGCCTCGACCGGCCCAAGCCCCAAAACTTCCAAACCGACCGAAGCAAGGATCGCCGCCGAGACGCTGCCGACCAGGGTGGCCGCGAGATAGGGGAGAAGATTGGGCATCAGCTCTCGCAAGATGATCTCCGGCCCGCTCATGCCGTTGAGCCGGGCGATTTCCACATAGCCCCGTTCGCGCAACGTCAGGACCTGGGAGCGGATCGTGCGGGTCGGGCTGAGCCAGGCGAGGGAGGCGATGATGATCGCCATCTCGTTCACCGTCAGGCTGCCCTTTAACGAGACGGCAATTATGATCAGCACAAGCAACTGCGGGACCGTCAGGCCGATATCGGCAATGCTGCGAATGACGGTGTCCACCCGTCCCCGGTAGTAAGCCGCAGTAAAGGCGAGCACCGCGCCGACACCCACGCCGATGAACCCGGCGATGAAGCCGATGCGCAAGGTCAGCGGGGTTCCTGCCACCATCACCGCCAACAGGTCGCGTCCCTGGCGGTCGGTGCCGAACGGATAGTCCCACGAGGGTGGCTGGAGAGCCGGCGCCGACAATGGCTGGGCGTTGCCGGTGTCGACCGTCAGCGCGCCCGCGACCATGAACACCACCAGGATGCCGAGGAACACCAGCCCGACCACCAGCGAGATATTGTGGCGAAGATAGCCAAGCATATCCGGCTAGTGGATGGCTTCTAACGCTTGTGTCCCGCGGTTGACGGCGGCGAGGATGGCGTCGGCGGATTTGGTCCAGATAAACGGCTTGGGCTTGCCGTTGGCCTCGGCGATGAAGCGGTTGATCGCGGCCTGCAACTCGACGATTGAGGTGAAGACGCCGCGCTTGAGGCGTTGCCGGGTCAGCTTGGCGAACCAACCTTCGACCGCGTTGGCCCAAGAACACGAAGTCGGGGTGAAGTGGAAGGTGAAGCGCTGATGCCGCTGCAGCCAAGCCTTCACCTTGGGGTGCTTGTGGGTGGCATAATTGTCGAGGACCACATGGACCGCCTTATCGGCCGTGACCTCGCGTTCGACCGTATTGAGAAAGCGGATGAATTCCTGATGCCGGTGGCGCTGCATGCAGCGCCCGATGACCTTGCCTTGGAGGGTATCGAGGGCGGCGAACAGGGTGGTGGTGCCATGGCGCTTGTAATCGTGGGTCATGGTGGCGCAGCGGCCCTTCTTCATCGGCAGTCCGGGCTGGGTCCGGTCGAGCGCCTGGATCTGGCTTTTCTCGTCGATGCTGAGCACCACGGCGTGGGCCGGCGGATCGATATAGAGGCCGACAACCGCCTTGAGCTTGTCGGCGAATTGGGGATCGTTGGAGAGCTTGAACGAACGCACCCGATGCGGCTGCAGCCCGTGCCTAGTCCAGATGCGGCGCACCGAGGACGGGCTGATCGCCACCGTCTTGGCCATCGCCACCGCCGTCCAATGGGTCGCTTCCTGCGGCGGGGCTTGGTTGGTCAGCGCAACGACACGATCGACGGTGGCGGCCGGCAGCGGCGGCAGGCGCGAGGGCCGGGTCTTGTCACGGGTCAGCCCCTCGACCCCCTCACGCATAAAGCGCTCCTGCCAGCGCCAAACCACGGTCTTGCCCTTGCCAACCGCGCGCATGACGGCAGTGGTGCCCTCACCGTCGGCCGTCAGGATGATGATCCGCGCGCGCCAGACGTGCTTCTGTGGGCTGTTGCGATCCCGGATGATCGACTGCAAGCGCGCCCGATCCGCCGGCGTGACCTCGGTGGTTATTCCCTTGCGCATCCCTCATCGTCGCACAGCCGGCGCTCCCGGAGAACTTTATTCGGACTCTTCCGTCAGATTATATCCACTAGGTCCGGCGGTAGGAGATGCGCGGGTCGAGCCAGGGATAGACCACGTCGAGCACGAAAGTCGCAAACCCGAGCGCCACGATGACGGTGAACACGATCCCCTGGATCAGGAAGAAATCATTTTCTTCGATCGCCTGAAACAGCAGCGCCCCGATCCCGGGGTAGCCGAAAATCGCCTCGACCAGCACCGCGCCCGACAGGATTTGCCCCAAGGCCAGTGCCAGCCCTGTGGTCTGCGGCAGGATCGCGTTGCGCATGCAATAGCGGGTGAAGATCGTGGCGCTGCGCAGTCCCTTCGCCTCGGCGAAGGTGACGTAGTCCTCGCCCATTGTGGTGACCATCATGCCGCGCATCGCGAGCGCCCAGCCGCCGACCGACACGAGCACGATGGACAACGCCGGTAGGATCGCGTGCCGCAGCACATCGAGGACGAAGGTCCAGTCCCACGCCGGATTGGCGCCGGCGCTGTAGCCGCCAAAGATCGGCAGCCACTGGAACCTGAAGGCGAGCAGCCAACTCAGAACCAGCCCCAGCAGAAAGAAGGGGATGGCGTGCAAGGCCCATAACGGCGGCATCAGCCACCGCATCCAGCGCGGCGCCCGCGGCCAGGCGAGCAGCGCACCGAGGATCGTGCCGGCGGCGAAGGAGAACAACGTCGTGACGCCGAGCAGCCCGATAGTCCAGGGCAAGGCCTCCCGGATCATGCCGACGACGGTGCGCGGGTAGTTGGCTATCGAATAGTTGAGGTCGCCGCGCGTTACCTCGCCAAGATAAGTGAGGTATTGTTGCCATAGCGGCTTGTCCAGGCCGAACCGCTTCTGGTACTCCTTCACCATGTCGTCGATGCCGGCATGCACATAGCCGCCGAGCGATGCTTCCTCGAGCAGCTTGGTGCGTACCGGGTCCTGCCCGGACAGTTTGGGCAGGAAAAAGTTCAAGGTCGCCGCCAGCCAGACGATCAGCAGGAAAACCCCGAAGCGTTTAACGATGTAGACCGCGTGCACTTCGCCTCACGCCGTTTGCACGTTCCACAGCACGATTGGGAACGTCAAGTGCCAGGAAGCGCCGTTGACGTAGGAATTATCCTCGGTCGGAAAGTTCTTCCAGTAGGTCAAGTTGAACGGGATGCGATGGTAGTTCTGCACCAGCTGGATATCGGGCAGATCGGGCAGCCAGATCTCCATCGCCGCCTGGAATAGTTGTTTCAGTTTTGGTACATCCTTAGGATCGGTGATGTAAACTTCATCGACGATCTTGTCGAATTCGGAGTTCTTCCAGCGACTGAAATTCACCGCATGCGCACCGGGGACGGCTATGCTTTGGCTTTGATACAGGCGCAACGTGTCGTACGGCTCGCGGATGCTGCCGCCATGGCCGTAGATCGAGCCGACATACTGGCCCTTTTGGAAACGGTCGTTGAAGTCGGGCGGCAAGGTCAGGCTCGCGGCCACGCCGTGGCGCCGCAGGATCTGGGACAGTACCGGGCCCATGGCCGGGCCGGAGGCGCCAAAGCCGATGATGTCAAGGGTGAAGGGCTTTCCGTCCGGCATCTCCCACATGCCGTCCTTCTTTTTGAACCCTCTGGCCTCCAGCAGGGCATCGCCCTTCTTGGGATTGAACGCCAGCGTGTCGTATTTCGCGAGCAGGTCCTTGACCGCATTGAAATACGGCAGTAGCGGCTTGTATGGCGGCATCGGCAGGGCAGAGACCGTGTCGGCCCCGAGATAGCCGACGTCGATCAATTGCTGGCGATCGATGTAGTGGCTGAGCGCCCAGCGCACATCCTTGTCGTCGAACGGCTTGACCTCGTTGTTGACGTAGAGCGAAATTGGCCACCAGTCGACGTAGCCCCAAGGCGGCTTCTGCCCGGAGTATGATGTAATCTTCGGGTTCTGCCGGATCACGGTGGGGAAGGTGGCGGGTTGCAAGGGACCGCCGAAATCCGAATGATCGGTCATCTGGGCCTGCGCCGTGTTCTGCTCGTTCACCATCGGCAGCCAGATGTTGCGCTGGGTTGGCGGCATCGGTGCCAATTTCTGCTCGACCGCCCACCAGCTATCCCGACGCTCGAACACCTTTTGCTGCAGCGAGGATTCCGCGACCTTCCACGGTCCGGTCGTGATCGGCCAACCCTTGGCAGTGTCGAAGTGCTTGAAGCTGGTCCAGTCCTGGCCTTGGAAAATGTGCTTCGGCACGATGTAGACGCCGATGTCGTATTTGTAGGTGACGAAGAAGAAAAACCGGGGAGAGGGGATCTTGAACTTTAATACCACCGTGTTCGGGTCGGGGACGGTCGCCTCGTCGAGCGCCTGATTGACATCGACGCCCCATTTGACCTTGGGACCGAGGTCGCGCAACGTATTCATCGTATAGGCGACGTCCTCGGCGCTGAAAGGCGTGCCGTCGCTCCATTTAATGCCCTGACGCGTCTTGATCGTGAGCTCTTTGAAATCCGGGGTGAATTGATAGCTCTGCGCCAGCCACATGTACCATTTGTCGGCGAAGGCGCTGTAATAAGCGAGCGGTTCATAGATCAGGTTCGGCCCATTCTGGTGGTTCGCACCGATCGCGTAGGGGTTCCACAGCTCGTAGTCGACCCAACGGCCGTCGCGGCTGTTGATGCCGATCAGGATCAGGGTGCGATCACGCGGGATAGTGGCGGTCTGGGCGTCGGTGACATCGGCCGGGAGCATCGCCGCCGCGGCAGCGGCCATCCCACCCTTGATCACCTCACGCCGACCCGTGTTCCAGAGCGTGGTCTTTCCTGTCATGGCCCTTTTTCTCCCCATCCTGCTTTTGCATTCGTTGCGCTGCCAAAACCTAATTGAGCGAAGTCTCAGCCCGCCGGACCGGCCGCTGTCAAGCGCGACCGGCATCGTGCCGGCTTCCCGCCTTCGCCGGCGCAGGACCAACATCAATGATCCGGCCCGATCGCCGCGGCACGTCCAGGGAATATGCACGCAGTGTGTCCGAGCGGGAGCCAGGAAACGAGCAACCGTTACGTCAACAGCTTTTCGAGCGTCGCCAAGGTGTCAGCCTCCGCGAAGGGCTTGTCCCAGCGAATGCGGTGGACGCGCGGAAAGCGCATCGCGACGCCCGATTTGTGGCGGGTTGAGCGGTGGACGCTGTCGAACGCGATTTCGAGGACGACACCGGGCGCCACTTCGCGCACCGGCCCATAGCGCTGCACGGTGTTGTTGCGCACCCAGCGGTCGAGCCTGCGTAGCTCGTCGTCGGTAAAGCCCGAATAGGCCTTGCCGACCGGCACCAAAGTGTCGCCGGCCCAGGCCCCGAAGGTGTAGTCGGAGTAAAACGACGAGCGCTTGCCGTGGCCGCGCTGGGCATACATCAACACGGTGTCGAGGGTTAAAGCGCCGCGCTTCCATTTGAACCACGGCCCCTTCGGCCGGCCGGCGACGTAGGGCGAATCTGCGCGCTTCAGCATCAGCCCTTCGATGCCGCGCTCGCGGGCGCCGTCGCGCAACTCGCCCAGCTCCTCCCAGCTCGCAAACGGCACCAGCGGCGACAAATCGAGCCCAGAGTGCGGCGGCGCGTCCGCGTACCACGATTCGAGCTGCCGGCGGCGCTCGGCAAACGGCAGGCCGCGCAGATCGTCGGCCCCCGCCCGCAGGATGTCGTAAAGCCGCACGCCCGCCGGATAGTCGCGCAATATCTTGTCGCTCGCGATCTTACGGTTCAGCCGTTGCTGCAAATCGTTGAACGACGCGACCTCGCCGTCGCGCATGACCAACAGCTCGCCGTCGAGCGTCACGTCTTGCGGCATCGCCGCGACGATGTCGGGAAAGGCGGCGCCGATGTCGTCGCCCGAGCGCGAATAGAGCCGCCTTTCACCGCGGCGGGCGACGAGCTGGACGCGAATGCCGTCCCATTTCCACTCGGCCAGGTAATCGGCTGGGTCGAGGCCGGAAAACTCGTCGTCTTCGAGCGGGTGGGCCAGCATCAGCGGGCAGAAATTCGGCAGGTTCCCGATGTCGGGCGGCGGATGGCGGCCTTCGAGCCAGTCGAACAAGGGCTGGTAAGGCGGCGCCAAGCCGTGCCAGACTTCCTCGATGCGGCCGACCGCAACCCCGCCCCATTCGGCGAGCGCCAACTTGGCAAGACGCGCCGACACCCCGATCCGCAAACTGCCGGTGACCAGCTTGAGCAAGGCCCAGCGGCCGGTCGCGTCGAGCGCGTCGAGCCAGGGTGCCAGCAGGTCAGCGACCTCGGCGCGGCTCGCGTGCTGCAGGGTCTCGACAATCCGGGTCAGGCTCGGCACCGGCTCCTGGGCTTGCGCGGCCGAGGGAGCAGGCCAGATCAGCGACACCGTCTCGGCCAGGTCGCCGACGAAATCATAGGACCAGCCGAGCAATTCGGAATCGACCCGCGCGGCGGCGAGGGCGCGGACCTGGTTTGGCTTGGCTTCGGCAAACGACAGCTCGCCGGTCAATGCCGCCAATGCCCAGCCGCGCTCGGGATCGGGCTCGGTCGCGAAATATTCCTGCATCAGCCGCAACTTGCCGTTGCGTGACGGGGTCAGCAGCAAGGCGTCGAGCAGTGCCGCAAACCGGTTCACTCGTCTTCCTCGTAGCCGACGAGCGCCAGCGCGCGGGCGCGGTAGCCGTGCTTCGCCGCATAATGGACGAGCGCTTCCTCGCGGCCATGGGTGACCCAGATCTCGCCGGCGGCGACGTCGTCCAAGGTTTGCGTCAGCTCGTCCCAGTCGGCATGGTCGGAGATGACGAGCGGCAGCTCGACCCCGCTCGCCTTGGCGCGCTGCCGCACCCGCATCCACCCCGAGGCCTGGGCGACGAGCGGGTCGGGCAAGCGGCGAGACCACGGCTCCGCGGCGGCGCTGGGCGGGGCCAGCACGATGCGGCCCTTCAGCGCCTCGCGCGGCACGCCGGTGGCCGGCAAAATCGGCCCGAGTGCCACGCCGAGCCGCTCGTATAGCTCGGTCAGCCCGGCGAGCGCGCCATGCAGAAAGACCGGCTCCTCGTAGCCGGCGCGGCGCAACAGCGCCAAGACCCGCTGGCATTTGCCCAGCGCATAGACCCCGACGAGATGGCAGCGTTCGGGGAACAAGCTCAGCGAATGGAGCAGCTTGCCGATCTCCCGGTCGTCCGGCGGGTGACGGAAGACCGGCAGCCCAAAGGTCGCCTCGGTGATGAAGAGATCGCAATTGACAGGCTCGAACGGGGCACAAGTCGGGTCCGGCCGGCGCTTGTAGTCGCCGGAGACGACGACGCGGCTGCCGCGGTGCTCAAGCACGATTTGGGCGCTGCCGAGCACGTGGCCCGCCGGCGCCAGCCTCACTCGCACATCGCCGATCGTCAAACTCGCGTCATAAGAGAGCGGCTGCAGCGCGGCGCCGGCGCCCTCGCCGTAACGCGCCTGCATGATCGCGATGGTCTGCGGTGTCGCCAGCACATGACCATTCCCGGAGCGCGCGTGATCGCCATGCCCGTGAGTAATCACGGCGCGCGGCGCGGGACGACAGGGGTCGATATGAAAATCGCCGGGGCCGCAATAGAGCCCGGCGGAGGTGGTTTTGATCCAGCTCTCGGGCCGCGGCACGGCGATCGGCATCACTCACCTGTCGGGGACAACAATGCTCCCGATATGGGGCGCCGCCTGAGATCCGGAAACCGCTGCCCGCGGTTCGGCAAACCGTGCCGCGGGGAACGGCTTAGATCAACCTTTCGATCGCGGCAGCGTTGCGGATGACGATCGACTCTTTGGCAAGATCGACGTACCCGGCCCGTTGCCAAGCCGTCAGCTGCTTGTTCACGCTCTCGCGGGTGCTGCAGACGATGCTGCTGAGCTCGCTTTGCGACAAATGCAGCTCGAGCAACCGGCCGTCCACATCCGCTCGCCCGGAATGCTCGGAGAGCTGCAACAGAGCCTTGGCGATCCGCCCTTCGACGTGGCGAAACACCAGATCCTCGACTTGCTCGCTCGTGTGTCGCAAGCGCTTGCAAAGTATTTTGATCAGCATCAGGCAGATATCGACGTGCTTTTCGAGCAGCGGCATGAAGTCACGGCGGTTCAGGACCAGCAATTCACAATCGTTCATCGCGACAGCATCGCCGCTGCGCGGGCCGCCGTCGAGCATGCCGATTTCGCCGACGATCTCGCCCGCGCTGATGATATTTAGGACGATTTCCTTCCCGGTCAGAGAAATTGAGCTAATTTTGACGCTGCCCCGCAACACCAGCATAATACTCTCGCCCTGAGAGTCCTTGGCAAATATTTCCTGACCCTCGGGGTAGCTTTCAACCCGCGAATATCTCAAAAGTGTATCAATTTCGTCCTCACTCAATTTTCCGAATATGGGATTCCGCGTGAACGTTTGCCGCTTTTCCTGATAAGTCAGTCCGGTCATGACAGTCCCCTACACGTTTCAACGGCCCGCCGGAAGCGATTAGTCCGCGGGCCGTTCGTGCCGCCGAGACGAACGCAACAGTCGGCCGAACCAGTGTCGCGGCCGCGAGGCCGTACGAGACAATTCAGCTATAGTCACAATAACCCGCCGGCGAGTCGTCGTCTCGCTTTATTCACAGGCTCAAATCAGTGAACCAGGTTAGCAACCGCGACCAGAGCGCCGGCCAGGCCACGAAATACGGAATTGGCGTGGCCCACGCGACGAGACGGACGGCAGCGCTCTGCGGTTCGCGTTGGAGCACGGCCAGCGCGCAAACCGCTTCCGCCTCAGCTTGCTCGGTCCAGCGAAGGAGTGTCGGCGTCCCCACGTTCATGACGATCTCCTGACGGTGTGGCATCGGATCGTGGCACTAAAATAGGACGCGCGATGTGAGCTGCTTCACAAAGGAGGCGCGTCTGCGAGACCTCGCGCGATCCGGGGGCAGACGCACCCCGCGAATGCCGCCCCGACGGCCCCGTTCAAGGATATCCGCCACCGGCGTGATCAGGTGCCGAGCCCCTCACGCTCGCTGCGGGGGCGTCCCTCTGGAAGACGATCGACAGTTCTTCCGACCGAGGCTCGGCCATTTTGGCCCGTTGCGGGCGCATTGCGCATAACAAAAGCGAATGACGCCGCCCCCTTCCTATGGCGCAAGCGCGACGTCAGCGGCAGCCAGTTGCGATATATGTCGTTAATTTTACGCAATCAGCCATTAGGCTAGGCGAAACCAAGTGGATGAAATCGCAACGCAGCCCGTGTCACCCGGCGACGGCGCGGCGGCGGGGCTTGCTGCGGCCGTTGGCAAAGCGTTCGAGGAGGCGCGCGGCGACGCGCGGGCTGACGAAGTGTGAGACGTCGCCACCGAGCGCGCCGATCTCCTTGACAAAGCGCGACGAGATGAATTGGTAACGGTCCGAGGCCATCAGAAAGACGGTTTCGATCTCGGGGTTGAGCCGGGCGTTCATGCCGGCCATTTGAAACTCGTATTCGAAATCGGAAACCGCGCGCAGGCCGCGGATGATTACGCCGGCCCCGACCGACTGCGCGAAATACATCAGCAGACTGTCGAAAGCGCGCACCTCGATCCGCTCGGCGTCGCCGTTTTCGAGATGCGCTACCTCGTCCCGCACGATCTCGACCCGTTCGTCGGTGGCAAACAGCGGCCCTTTGCCGTCGTTGCGGGCGACACCGATGACCAGCCGGTCGACGAGCTTGGCCGCGCGGCGGATGATGTCCGAATGTCCGTTGGTGATCGGGTCGAAGGTGCCGGGATAGATCCCGACGCGCGGTTGGGTCATTGGTCCCCCGTATCGGTCTGTTGACCATTATTGTCTGGCTGGTCGTCGGTCGAACCGTCGGCGGTGGTATCGCCGTTTTCTTCGGAATCATCGGGCAGCCGTGCCACTGAGACGACCCGCTCGCCGTCGCCGATCTTGAAGATTACGACGCCCTGGCTGCGCCGGCGGGCGATGCGGATGTCGTGCACCGGGCAGCGGATCACCATCCCGCCATCGGTTACCAGCATGATCTGGCCGTTGTTGCCGACCGGGAACACGGCGACCACGGCGTCGCCCTCGCGCCGGCGCAGGTCCATGTTTTCGATCCCCTGCCCGCCGCGTCCGGTGACGCGGTAGTCATAGGCCGAAGTCCTGACCCCGAAACCACGCTCGGTGACGCTCAGCACGCATTCTTCGCGCTGCGCCAGATCGGTGTAGGTATCCTCTGAGATCGAGCCCTCTTCGGCCGCCGCTTCGCCTTCGGCCGCCGCTTCGCCTTCGCCCTCGTCGAGTTCGGGCGGCAGCTCGGGCCCTGCCTCGCCTTCCTCACCCGGTTCTCGCCGCCGGCGGGCGGCGAGAACCAGATAGGCGTTGCGCACATCGGGCGCGACGTCCTGATGGCGCAGGATCGACATCGAGATCACCTGGTCGTCGCCACCTTTCTGAGCAGAATTTAGCAAACGGATCCCGCGAACCCCGACCGAGGACCGGCCGGAAAACACCCGCACGTCGCCGACCGGAAAGCGGATCGCGCGGCCGTTGCGGGTAGCGAGCAGCACGTCGTTGGCGTCGGTACAGGTGGCGACCGCGATCAGCCGGTCATCGGCGTCCTCGCCCTCGAACTTCATCGCGATTTTGCCATTGGCGCGGACATCGCCGAAATCCGACAATGCGTTGCGCCGTACGTAGCCGTTGGCGGTCGCGAACATGACGGTCAGATCGGCCCAGCTTTCTTCGTCTTCGGGCAACGGCATGACGGTCGAGATCGTCTCGCCCGGCAGCAGAGTGGGCAAGAGATTGACCATCGGCCGGCCGCGCGCCTGCGGCGTGCCCAGCGGCAGGCGGTGGACCTTGAGCTTGTAGACCCGGCCGGAGGAGGTGAAGAACAGCACCGGCGCATGGGTCGAGGCGACAAACACCTCGTTGAGGAAATCCTCTTCGCGGATCGCCATTCCGGCGCGGCCGCGGCCGCCGCGCCGCTGGGCGCGATAGGTCGACAACGGGACGCGTTTGATGTAGCCGGTGTGGCTGACGGTGACCACCATCGCCTCGCGCTGGATCAGCGCCTCGATGTCGGCCTCGAACTCGACATCCTCGATCTGGGTGCGCCGCGGCGTCGCAAACCGCTCCCTGATCGCCAGCAACTCGGCGCGCAGCACTTCGATCAGCCGGGCGCGCGAACGCAGGATTTCGAGATAGCCGCCGATCTCGGTAATCAGCCTGCGCAACTCTTCGGCAATCTTGTCGCGTTCGAGCCCGGTCAGCCGTTGCAGCCGCAAATCGAGGATCGCCCGCGCCTGCTCTTCCGACAGCCGGTAGGTGCCGTCGGCGGCGACCGCGCGACCGGGTTCGCCGACCAGCGCCACCAGCGGCGCGATGTCGACCGCCGGCCAGACACGGCCGACCAGTCCCTCGCGCGCCGTCGCCGGGTCGGGCGCGGCGCGGATCAGCGCGATGATCTCGTCGAGATTGGCGACCGCGATCAACAGACCCAAGAGGGTGTGCGCCCGCTCCCGCGCCTTGCCCAGCAGATGGCTGGTGCGCCGGGTGATCACCTCCTCGCGAAAAGCGACAAAGGCGGCGATCACGTCGCGCAAGGTCAACAACTCGGGCCGGCCGCCGTTCAGCGCCAGCATGTTGACGCCAAAGCTCGTCTGCAGCGCGGTGTGGCGGTGGAGCTGGTTCAGCACGATCTCGGGTTCGGCGTCGCGCTTGAGTTCGACGACAACCCGCACCCCGTCGCGGTCGCTCTCGTCGCGCAGCTCGGCGATGCCCTCGATCAGCTTTTCGCGGACGCATTCGGCGATGCGCTCGATCAGTTTCGCCTTGTTGACCTGATAGGGCATCTCGGTGAAGACGAGCGCGTCGCGATCCTTGCGGATTTCTTCGACGTGATTTTTCGCCCGCAGGATCACGGCACCCCGGCCGGTCTTGAAGGCGGCGTGAGTGCCGGCTCGCCCCATGATGATCCCGCCGGTCGGGAAATCCGGTGCGGGAACATATTCCATCAGCTCTTCGACGGTGATCGCACCGTTGTCGAGATAGGCGCAGCAGGCGTCGATGACCTCGCCCAGATTGTGCGGCGGAATGTTGGTCGCCATGCCGACCGCGATCCCCTGGGCGCCGTTGACCAGGAGGTTCGGGAAACCGGCCGGCAACACCTTTGGCTCGCGTTCGGTCTCGTCGTAATTCGGCTGGAAGTCGACCGTGTCGTTGTCGAGGTCGTCGAGCAGCGAGTCGGCGACGCGGGCAAGCCGCGCCTCGGTGTAGCGGTAGGCCGCGGGCGAATCCCCGTCCATCGAGCCGAAATTGCCCTGGCCGTCGATCAACGGCAGGCGCATGGCGAAATCCTGCGCCATGCGCACCATCGCGTCGTAAATCGCAAGTTCGCCGTGCGGGTGGTATTTGCCGATCACGTCGCCGACGATGCGCGCCGATTTGCGGTAGGCCCGGTTCCACTCGTTGCCGTTGACCTTCATCGAATAGAGGATGCGGCGGTGGACCGGCTTCAACCCGTCGCGCACATCGGGCAACGCGCGCGCCACGATCACGCTCATCGCGTAGTCGAGGTACGACCGCTTCATCTCGTCTTCGATCGTGACGGTGGTGATGTCGGGAGCGGAAGGGGGAGGTGCTGCTGCTGAGGAAACGGCCAAGGCTGCTCGATCGGTTCTGGGTGGCTGAGATTAAAAATCGCGGCCGAGCCGGGTGGGCCTGGCTGCGATCGCTAGGTGGTATATAGGTGAACCGCCCGCAGATTACTGCATTTTGCAGTGCAAACAAACGCCGCGAAGACGCCCCTGATCGCGGTGATTCATCTCAGGCCGGGGGACCGCCGACAAACGCCCGGTAGATCGCCAAAATCAGCACCGCGCCGACGATTGCACCGATAAAGCCGGCGTTGCGGCCCGGCGGATACCAGCCGATGCGTTGCCCGAGCCAGGACGCGAAGATCGCGCCGACGATGCCGAGCAGCGTCGTCACGATGAACCCACCCGGCCCGTGAATAAAGAGCTTGGCGATCGCACCCGCCAAGAACCCGATGATGATAACCCACAGCCAGTGCAGCACGTCTCCTCCCTCCCATTGCGCGCCCGGCGGCGCGAAGCCGGGCCGGTGTCCTAGGTTTCCTACCCGTCTGCGCGGTCTGCGGCAATAGCCCCCATTTTGCTGATCTATTTTGTCAGCAGGACCACAAGCGAGCCGATTTTCGCATCGACTTGCCTCAGGGTGTTCTGCAACACGCGCAAATTGTCCTGCCCGGCGCCGCCGTCGGCGCCGTTGAAATGGCAGGCCGCGTCCTTGGTCTTGTACAGCTCCGCGTAATGTATCTTGTTCAGGCAGGTGTTCACCTGCCGCAGCAGCCAGTTCAAATCGCTCAGCTGTTTCTTGCTTTCGTCGCTGAAATATTTCTCGGTCAGGATCGCGTTCAGCAGATAGCTCTCGTTCCACGCGACGACGCTGTCATTATATTGTTTCCATGCCTCGTCCCGGTCGGCCTGGGGAAATCCGTCCGCCAAATCGCCGCTGTAGCGTTCGGTCCAGAAGACGCGTTGCGAGATCATGTGGACCATGTGCCGGAGCAAATCGCCCTGCTCGCCTTGCTCCGCCAGCACAACCGCCTCGCTCTTTTTGAGGCCGAGGTCGACCAGGACCTTGTCCCAGGAATCGAGCACGGTCACGGTTGCCGCGCTGCCCGCCGCGAGCGACGCCAGCATCACGCCGAGATGCGACTTGGCAGCCTTCAACGTCCGTTCGTCCGGCTTCGAGATCTGACTCGCATAAATTGATATATCTCGATTAGTTACCGTCGCCCCCGCGAAAGCGGGGGTCCAGGCCTGCCCCTGGCTTGAACAGGGGGCGACCGCCGCCGCGCTTGCGCCCCTGGGTTCCCGCTTGCGCGGGAAAGACGGCTATGAAGATTGGCAACGCCGGTGGCCGGTTCTGCGCTCAGCCCCACACATCGCGGGCGGTTTCGACGACCAGGCGTAATTTGGCGTTCTGCTCCTCGATGGTCAGCGCGTTGCCGTCGACGGTCGACGAGAAGCCGCATTGCGGGCTGAGACAGAGCTGCTCCAACGGCACGTATTTTGCCGCCTCGTCGACCCGGCGTTTCAGCTCGTCCTTGCTTTCGAGGACGGCGCGCTTGCTGGTCACGAGGCCCAGCACCACCCGCTTTGGCCCGCGCGGCACAAAGCGCAACGGCTCGAACCCGCCCGAGCGTGAATCGTCGTATTCGAGAAAGAAACCGTCGACCGCCAATTCGCCGAACAGCGCCTCGGCGACATGGTCGTAGCCGCCCTCGGCCACCCAGGACGAGCGGAAATTGCCGCGGCACATATGAGTGCATACCGTCATGCCTGCGGGCTTGCCGGCGAGTGCGGCGTTGATCAGGCGGATGTTGGTCAGGTGCTGCTGCTCGCCGTCGCCGCCGATGCCGGTGACATAGGCGCGCTGCGCCGGGTCGTTCAGGTAGGCGAGGCTGGTGTCGTCGAGCTGCAGATAGGTGCAGCCGAGTGCGGCGAGGCCGGCGATTTCTTGTCGGTAGACCTCGGCGAGATCATGCCAGAAGGCGTCCATGTCGGGATAGGCGGCCTGGTCGATCGCCGCCCGGCCGCCGCGGTAGTGCAGCATCGACGGCGACGGGATCGTGAGTTTGGGCACCGTCCGATCGGGCGCCACCGATTTCAAATAGGCGAAGTCCTCGGCAAAGATCGTCTCGCCGAGCGTCAGCCTGCCATCAATGCGAAACGCGCCCAGCGCCGCCTCGACCGGACCGGCCTCGTTGCGGAACTGGATCCGCATGGTCTGCTCGGTCCTGGCAACCCCGCCGATCCGATAGAGGAAATCCATGTGCCACGAGCCGCGGCGAAACTCGCCGTCGGTGACACCCTCGAGCCCGATCTCGCGCTGCATCCGCACGGCGTCGCCGATCGCCCCATCCTCGACCCGCCGCAACTCCTCGCCCGAAATCCGCCCCGCCTGCCATTCCCCCCGCGCCCGCAGCAACGCCGCCGGCCGCAGCAAACTCCCGACATGGTCGGCACGGAATGGTGGTCTGCCGATTGCGGCCATTTCTCTCATCCCTCCCAGCTCCCGCCTTCCCGGCGAAAGCCGGGACCCATGGCCGACATGGGCACCGGCCTTCGCCGGTGTGGTGGAAAACTAAGCGTGCAACGCCTGCCGCTTCGCCCGCGCCCGCAACAGCTCCGTCGGCCGCAACAGACTCCAAACATGAGCGCCCCGAAACGGCGGCCTCCCGGTTGCGACCATTTCGTTCCTCCCTCGCAGTTCCCGCCTTCCCGGCGAAAGCCGGGATCCATGGCCGACATGGGCACCGGCCTTCGCCGGTGTGGTGGAAAATTAAGCGTGCAACGCCTGCCGCGCGCCCTGTGCCTACGCCGCCGGCCGCACCAATCTCTCATGGTCGGCGCGAAATCGGGGTCTGACGTTGCCCACTGAAACCTCCCTGGTTCTCGCCACCTCACCTATTTAATTCGAAGTCGTGATCGTGACTTTCTTGCCCCGGGTCAGCAGCATCAGGATGCCAAGCACGACGGCGGCAAGAAACCAGAACCAAAGGATCATCGAAAAGGCAATCGCGCCACCGATCATGGTGCCAGCGTGATAGGCAGCGTCATAAGCAAGCTGTGGGGGCGGCGTAGGGTGATTGTAGAGGAGCATCGAAACGGTGATAAACCAGACGGCCATCATCAGATTAAAGCCCCAAAAGTCGATCGCGATCAGCCAACCAAAAATACCGCGTTTGCGTCTTTCGACCGAAATCGTCTTCATCAAGAGGTCTCGATGATGCCGAGAATTTTAGCCTAGAACGGGATGTCGTCGTCGAGGTCTTCGCGGGTGCTGCGGGCGCGGCCGCCGCCACCGCCGCCGCGGCCGGGCATGACGGGGGTGGCGCGCGGGGCCGGCTCGTCGGCGTAGCCCCCACCGGCGTAACCATCTTCGAAATCACCGTCCGTCGCCGGACCACCGCCGGCGCTGCTGCCGCGGCCGCCGGCGCCGTCAAGCATCGTCAGCTCGCCGCGAAACTTGGGCAACACGATCTCGGTCGTGGTGCGCTCCTGGCCGCCCTGGTCGGTCCATTTGCGGGTCTGCAAGGCACCTTCGAGATAGACCTTTGAGCCCTTGCGCAGATATTTCTCGGCGATCTCGGCGAGCCGCTCGTTGAAGATCACGACGCGGTGCCATTCGGTGCGCTCCTTGCGCTCGCCCGACACCCGGTCGCGCCACGTGTCCGAAGTGGCGACGGTGAACGTGGCGATGCGGTTGCCGTCCTGGGTCGAACGCATTTCCGGGTCGCGGCCGAGATTGCCGATCAAGGTTACCTTGTTGACGCTGCCTGCCATGAGGTCACCGCACTTCTGTGGTCGCCGGGAGTACCCATCTTATCAAACCCAGCGGATGTTCCCACTTTATTCTTAACTTTGGGAAACTGCACTATGACTTATCTCTCACCGATCAGCGACCCCGGTCTCTCACCCCCCGGTGGGGGCGACAGCGAAGCGGAATCGCTTGAAATGTCGGTCGCGGCGCCCGAGGACATGGCGCTGTTCGACGCCTATTCGCGCGCCGTGATCGGCGCCGTCGACAAGGTCGGCCCGGCGGTCCTCCACCTCCAGGTCAGCGGCATGAAGGACGGCGCTGGCGGCGCCGGCTCGGGCGTCGTCTTCACCCCCGACGCCTACGTCCTGACCAACAGCCACGTCGTATCGGGCGCGCGCAAGATCGAGGCGGCGTTTCCCGACGGGCGCAGCCTCGCCGCCAGCTTGGTCGGCGACGACCCCGACACCGATCTGGCGGTGCTCCGCCTCGACGGCGAGACCTCGGCCTTTGCCCGGCTCGGCGATTCGCGGCGATTGCGGGTCGGCCAATTGGTGGTCGCGATCGGCAACCCGTTCGGGTTTCAGTGCACGGTCACGGCCGGTGTCGTCAGCGCCCTCGGCCGCTCGCTGCGCACCCGCTCGGGCCGGCTGATCGACAGCGTGATCCAGACCGACGCGGCCTTGAACCCGGGCAATTCCGGCGGGCCGCTGGTCACCTCGTCCGGTGAGGTCGTCGGCATCAACACCGCGATCATCGGCATGGCGCAGGGCATCTGCTTTTCGATCTCGGCCGCGACGGTCGAGTTCGTCGCTGCGCGGCTGATCCGCGAAGGCCGGGTGCGGCGCTGCTACATCGGCGTCGCCGGGCAGAACGTGCCGCTGTCGCGTCGGGTCGTGCGCTTTCACGATCTGCCGCGCGAAACCGGGGTGCGGGTCCAGTCGACCGCACCCGACGGCGCGGCGCGCGCCGCCGGGCTGGCCAGCGGCGACATCGTCGTCGCCGCCGACGGCATCCCGGTCGGCGACATCGACGAATTGCACCGGCTGATGACCGAGGAGCGGGTCGGCATGCCGGTGCCGTTCACGGTATTGCGGCTGTCGCAAAAGCTCGAAGTGGTGGTGACGCCGCGCGAAACCCCGCCCCGCCCGGCGGCGTAATTGCTCGCCGTTGGTGACTTGTTTCTTCCCCGTGGCCGGGCTCGACCCGGCCACCCACGTCTTGGTGCGGCGCGGACTGTAAAGACGTGGATGGCCGGCACAAGGCCGGCCAAGGGGAGCGGTGACTTACGGCGGATTATCGTAGAGATCGTCCCGGTTCGGATTTTCTCTATGCGTTAGACGGACCTTCCAGGCACGCGACCAATGCTTTATATTTCTCTCGCGTTGCTTCGCTGCGAGGATATCGTCGAAACGCTCGGCGTAGACGAGGCGGCGCAGCGCATATTGCTTGGTGAAGCTGTCGGCGACGCCGGCCCGATGCTCCCAGGCGCCGCGCGCCAAATCCGTCGTGGTGCCGACGTAGAGCGTACCGTTGGGTCGGTTCGTCATGATGTAAACCCAGCCAGCCTTTATTCTTCCAGTGTTGACGCGGGGAATACCCGTTGACAACCACTCACCAAGACGAGGTGACAACCGTCGGCGAAAGAGCTTGGGTGGCCGGGTTAAGCCCGGCCACGGGGACATGATTTGATTGCGGTCGAAATCTCGGGCTCGTCGCGCTCGCGGTAGCGTCGAGGCGCGTCCCGCGCTAAGTTTGCGCCATGCAGCAGCAGATCCGGATCCGCGGTGCGCGCGAGCACAATCTGAAGAACATCGACGTCGACCTGCCCCGCGACAGCCTGGTGGTGATGACCGGGCTGTCGGGCTCGGGCAAATCGTCCTTGGCCTTTGACACGATTTATGCCGAGGGTCAGCGCCGCTATGTCGAGAGCTTGTCGGCCTATGCCAGGCAGTTCCTCGAACTGATGCAAAAGCCCGAGGTCGAATTCGATCGAGGGGCTGTCGCCGGCGATCTCGATCGAGCAGAAGACGACCTCGCGCAACCCGCGTTCGACGGTCGCGACGGTGACCGAAATCTACGACTACATGCGCCTCCTATGGGCGCGGGTCGGGGTGCCGTATTCGCCGGCGACCGGACTGCCGATCGTCAGCCAGACCGTGTCGCAAATGGTCGACCGGGTCATGGCGATGCCCGAGGGGACACGGCTTTACCTGCTGGCGCCGATCGCGCGCGGCCGCAAGGGCGAATATAGGAAAGAGTTCGTCGACCTCAAAAAACGCGGCTTTCAGCGGGTCAAGGTCGACGGCAAGATGGTCGAGCTCGACGAGGTCCGGCCGCTCAACAAGAACCAGAAGCACGACATCGCGGTGGTCGTCGACCGCATCGTCGTGTCGCCCGATCTCGGCAACCGGCTTGCCAATTCGTTCGAAACGGCACTCGACCTCGCCGACGGCATCGCCATCACCGAGAACGCCGATTCGGGTGGGGAGACGATCTTTTCGGCAAAGTTCGCCTGTCCGGTCTCCGGTTTCACGATCCCCGAGATCGAGCCGCGGCTGTTTTCGTTCAACAATCCGTTCGGCGCCTGCCCGGCTTGCGACGGGCTGGGCACCAAGCTCTATTTCGACCCCGGCCTGATCGTCCATGACGAGGGCCGCAGCCTGGCCGAGGGTGCCGTCAGCCCCTGGTCGCATTCGTCGTCGCAATACTACACGCAGACCCTGGAGAGCATCGCCCGCCACTACCGGCAGAGCATGCACATCCCGTGGCGCGAGCTGCCGGAAAAGATGCGGCAAACTATTCTGATGGGCTCGGGCGGCGAGCCGATCGCGATGACCTATGATGACGGGCTGCGCAAATACACGACCGAGCGGCCGTTCGAGGGTGTGTTGCCGAATATGGAGCGGCGCTTTCGCGAGACCGACAGCGCCTGGGTCAAAGAGGAGCTCGGCCGTTACCAGAGCGCCAAGACTTGCGAGGTGTGCCAGGGCGACCGGCTGAAGCCCGAGGCGTTGGCGGTCAAGATCGGCGGCAAGAATGTCAGCGAGGTTGCCCGCCTGTCGATCGCCGACGCCCTGCACTGGTTCTCGGGCATCGACGCCGAGCTCAGCCCGAGCCAGCACGAAATCGCCCAGCGCATCCTGCGCGAGATTAACGAGCGGCTCGGCTTTTTGCAGAATGTCGGGCTCGAATACCTGACCCTGTCGCGCGCCTCGGGAACCTTGTCGGGCGGCGAGAGCCAGCGCATCCGCCTTGCCTCACAGATCGGCTCGGGGTTGACCGGCGTGCTCTACGTGCTCGACGAGCCCTCGATCGGGTTGCACCAGCGCGACAACGGCCGCCTGCTCTTGACCCTCAAGCGTTTGCGGGACCTCGGCAACACGGTCATCGTCGTCGAGCACGACGAAGAGGCGATCCGCACCGCCGACTGGGTCGTCGACATGGGGCCGGGGGCCGGCGTTCACGGCGGCCATGTCGTCGCCGAAGGCACGCCCGACGCTGTCATGGCCAACCCCGACAGCATCACCGGCCAGTATTTGACCGGCACGCGCCAGATCCCGGTGCCGATGGTCCGCCGCACCGGCCATCCCGGCCAGATCCTGCGCATCGTCGGCGCCTCGGGCAACAATCTGAAGGACATCACCGCCGAGATCCCGCTCGGCACTTTTTGTGTTGTCAGCGGCGTGTCGGGCGGCGGCAAGTCGACCCTGATCATCGAGACCTTGTACAAGGCGCTGGCCAAGCGGTTGAACAACGCGCGCGAACAACCGGCGCCGCACGAGCGGCTTGAGGGCGTCGAGTTCCTCGACAAGATCGTCGACATCGACCAGTCGCCGATCGGCCGCACGCCGCGCTCGAACCCGGCAACCTACACCGGCTGCTTCACCCCGATCCGCGACTGGTTCGCCGGGTTGCCGGAGGCAAAGTCGCGCGGCTACCTGCCCGGCCGGTTTTCGTTCAACGTCAAGGGCGGGCGCTGCGAAGCCTGCCAGGGCGACGGCGTCATCAAGATCGAGATGCACTTTCTGCCCGACGTCTACGTCCAGTGCGACGTGTGCAAGGGGCGGCGCTACAACCGCGAAACCCTCGAAGTGTTGTTTCGGGCCAAGAGCATTGCCGACGTGCTCGACATGACCGTCGACGAAGGCGTCGAGTTCTTTCGCGCGGTGCCGTCGATCCGCGACAAATTGCTGACCTTGCAGCAGGTCGGGCTCGGCTACATCCATATCGGCCAGCCGGCGACGACCTTGTCGGGCGGCGAGGCGCAGCGGGTCAAGCTCGCCAAGGAATTGTCGCGCCGCGCCACCGGCCGCACCCTCTACATCCTCGACGAGCCGACCACCGGACTGCATTTCGACGACGTGCGCAAATTGCTCGAAGTGCTGCATGCGCTGGTCGAGACCGGCAACACCGTCCTGGTCATCGAGCACAACCTCGAAGTCGTCAAGACCGCGGACTGGGTCATCGATCTCGGCCCCGAAGGCGGCGACGCCGGGGGCCACATCGTCGCCACCGGCACCCCCGAGGACATCGCCGCCAGCGCCGCGAGCTACACCGGCGACTATCTGCGCCCCTATCTCGCCCGTCGCACTCCGGCTAAGCGGCGCCGTGCGGGGTAGAGGCGCCGCCTCAGGCGGTTTGTCGTTGCGAGGAGCGTAGCGACGAAGCAATCTTGTTCAGGATTGCCCTTTTGGCCAGAGATTGCTTCGCGGAGCCTGTCCTCGGGCTGTCCTCGGGCCGGACCCGTGGGCTCGCAATGGCAGCCAGTCGGAAAAGCCCAGACGGTATGAACCCTGTCCGCCGGCATGCGATCGAGGAACTGCGGCGGATGGTGCTGGCGGCGCTCGGCGAGCATGATGCCGCGGTGTGGCTGTTCGGCTCGTGCGCCCGTGCCAAGCCGCGGCATCATAGCGACATCGACATCGCGATCCTCGCGCGAGACGAGCTTCCTCTCGGCTTCTTTGCCGAGCTCGAAGCGGACATCGAGGAGAGCACGATCCCTTATGATGTCGATCTGGTCAGACTTACGGCACGCCGATCCGGCGCTCGTCGATGAAGTTCGCCGCGAAGGCGTGACATGGCGGGACTAGAACGGCGGTTGGCCGAGGCAGAGGCGGCGCTCGGCACCTTGGACGAGGCCGCTAATAATACCGAAAGGTCGCTGGTGGAGCGTGATGGCGCGATCCTGCGACTGATCTACACCTTCGAGGCGGTCTGGAAAGGTTGCCAGCAGCTGCTTGTCGAACGAGAGGGCATCGAAGTCGCGTCGCCGAACGCGACCATTCGCGCCGCTCGGCGGCTCGGCTGGCTGTCGGACGAAGACGCGCAGGCGGCGATCAAAGTCGGCCGCGACCGCAATCTCGCTGTACATATGTATCGCGGCGAGATCGGAGCGGAAATCGCGCGGCACCTCGCCGCCCACGCCGACCTGTTGCGCCGCTGGCTCGATGCCTTGCAACAGCGTGCGACGGCAAACGAGTAACACTGCGGCGTCGGTAGCAGGTCGGGTAAGGTTGATGCCGGCTTTTGCCGAACCTTGGCATGCGTCGGCGACCTAGCCTCAGGACGGTTCGCTGCGCCGCAACGGCACTATGTTGTTCGCAGCGCCCGCAGCAGCGGAGTGAAGAGCGGCGCGAGCAGCTTCGGCCAAGCTATCCCGAGTGAACGGTTTCTTGATCAACACCTCGTTGCCAATGTCTGCCTCAAATCTGGACATGTCCGCATAGCCGCTGCAGTACAGCACTTTGAGGTCGGGTCGAGCGCGCCGCGCCAGCCGTACGGTGTCCACCCCCGACAACCCGGTCATCACCAGGTCGACCACCATCAGATCGCAAGGGTGGTCCCGTTCGAGGATCGCCAAGGCGGCGCGGCCGCTATCCGCCTCGGTGACGACGCAACCGGCTTCTCGAAAATCCTCGGCGGTGATCCACCGGACATCCGGGTCGTCGTCGACCACGAGAATATGAGCGATCTCGGCAGCATGCGCGCGGATTGCCGAGTGTGAACCCAGCACCGTCCGCTCGGTCGTCCGCGGCAGATAGATCTGCACCGTTGTTCCCTCGCGCAGCCGGCTGCGAATGCCGACCGCGCCGCCCGACTGGCGCACAACGCCGAAAACCATCGACAAGCCCAATCCCGTGCCTTTGCCGACTTCTTTGGTCGTAAAGAACGGCTCGAATGCGCGCTCGACGACTTCCGGGCTCATACCGCTCCCGGTGTCGCGCAACGACACAAGGACACAGTCCTTGCCCGCGATCTCCGGCGGCAGGTCGCCATCCTCGGCGGAGATATTCGCCGTTTCGATCAACAGGATCCCGCCACCCGGCATCGCATCGCGCGCATTGAGAGCCACATTCAGAAGCGCCGTCTCGATCTGACTGACGTCGATCAGCACCGGCCCAAAGCCCGCTCGCCAGGACGTGCCGAATTTCAACCGAGATGCCGATTGAGCGGCCCAGCATCTCGCTCATATCGATGACGATTGTGTTGAGGTCAGCGGGGATCGGGTCGAGGCGCTGCTTGCGCGCAAAGGCCAGCAATGATTCGGTGAGCTTGGCGCCGCGTAATGCGCCGCGTTGCGCGGTACGAAGCAGGCGCAAGCTTCCCTCGTCGGAAATGCGCAGCTCCAGCAGCGCCAGCGACCCCGATACCGCGGTCAGCAGATTGTTGAAATCGTGCGCAACCCCACCGGTGAGTTGGCCCATAGCCTCCATCTTTTGTGCCTGCAGGAGTGCTGCCTGGGCCTGTTGACGCGCTCCGATCTCGGCCCGGAGCAGCTCGCTGGCGGCAGCCAGTTCCTGAGTGCGTTCTTCGACCGTGCTCTCGAGCTGTTCCCTGCTGCGCGCGAGCGCTGCGGCAGTGGTGTGCAGCGCATCGGCGACCTGATCCAGTTCGCGCACTCCGCCGGCCAATCGATCGGTGGGCGTGCCGCTCCCTAAAGCACTTGCTGCGGTCGTGAGCGCGTCGACGGGCCGCCGGATCCCTCGTCCCACCCACCACGCGAGAGCGAGGCTCACGCCAAGGACCACCGCGCCGCCGCCAAAGGCGACCCATTGAGCGCGCCGAAGAGGTGCGTCGACGAATTCTCTCGGGAGGCCGATTGCTACGGTCCAGCCGGTAATCGGCGAGCGCCGAAAGGTGGAATAAACCGGAATCCCTTCACTCGTGACATTGGGGAACCAGCTGTCAATTTCCCCTGCCATCTTCTCCCGGAGCATCGGCGCCGCGGGCTTGCCGAGAAAGCGGCCGAGTTCCCGGTTGCGCGCGACGATGATACCTCTGCGGTCGAAGATCGCTGCGGTCCAGTCGGGCGAGAGGTTCTGATCTTGCAGCAGCCGGGATAAAATCTCCGGCCCGACACCCATCGCGAGCACGTAGGCGACCTGCCCGGCGCGGAAGACCGGCACTCCCACCACCAGGATCGGCCGGCGCAAGACGGCGCCCATAAGCAGATCGGAAATCTGCGGTTTGCCGGTGGCGACGACGCGGTCGTGCATTTCGGTGTTTGTCGCGCGCGGGAGCGGTTCGCCGAACGGCCGATTGGTGCTGACGAGCTGCTGTCCGGTGGTGTCGTGCAGCACAATCGATGTCCCCTGGACCGAAAGGGCCGCTCGCATTTGGTGATCAAAAGCGCGCAGGTCACCGGTCTGGAGGCTTGGCGACACGGCGAGCACCTGGAGTTCGGCCTGGATGGCGCTGATCTGACGATCGACATCTGCGAGCAGGTCCTCCACCCGCCCACTGACGTCGCGCTGCATTTGCCCGCGTTGGTCGTCGACCGTGCGCAGCATGGCGAAGCTCGCCAGCGCGACCAAGGGCAGCGCGGTGACGAGGGCCAACATCGTCAGTCTTGCCTGGATGCCCAGCGTGTGGCGGCGCCGGAAGGACTGCGTGACCCGTTCCCACATCACCGTCACCCCGCTGCCGCGTCCAGGGTTGACTTCGCTTACCGACGCAGCAACACAATCAATTCCGGGTCTGTCGGGCGCATCGTGGCGCCTTGCAGCCGCTTTATGCGAGTTGCGCCTGCAAGAAGGCGGACATGCGGTCCCAGGCCTGGTTGGCGCTGGCGAGGTCATAGGCCGGGCTGCGCTCGTTGAAAAAGGCGTGGGCGGCGTCGTAGCGGTAAATCTCGTGCCTGACGCCCGCTGACTTTAACGTCTTGTCGAGATCGTCGACCGCAGCCGGGGTGCACCAATCGTCCTGGTTGGCGAAGTGGCCCTGGAACGGCACCCGGATCTTGGCCGGGTCGGCAAAATCCTGGGGCGGGATGCCGTAGAAGCAGACCGCGGCATCGACATCGTGAATGTGCACCGCGGCGGCAATGGTCAGCGCGCCGCCCATGCAGAAGCCCATCACTGCGACCTTGCCGCTTTGCTGTTGCAGCTCCAGCGCCGCGCCGCGCAAATCCTGATGCGTGGCACTGGGGAAATCGAGGCCGGTCATCAAATGATTGGCCTCGTCCGGTGAGGTGGTGACGCGGCCCTTGTAGAGATCCGGCGCCAAGGCGTTGTAGCCGGCGCGCGCGAGGCGGTCGGCAACCCCGCAGATCTGGTCGTTGAGGCCCCACCATTCCTGAATGACGACGATCCCAGGCCGGCCATGGCCTGCCATCGCGAGATAGCCCTTGCATGCCACCCCATCGGGGCGGGCGAAGTCGGTCACGATACCCATCGGATTCCTCCACAAGCTCGTGGTCAGCACCAGACAAATGCTTCCCACTGTCGGACGCCTGAGCGGGATTGCTTCGTCGCTCCGCTCCTCGCAATGACAACATTTACGGTGTCATTGCGAGCGCAGCGAAGCAATCTCGCTGTGGCCGCGCTTTCGTACCAAGCGTCGGGTCCGCACCACTACGGCCCGGATCAGGCGTCGGCGAAGGCCGGCATCACCTCCTCGGTAAACAGCGCGATCGAACGCATCGCTTCGTCATGGCTGATCGTGCCAAAGGCAAAGTCGCAGACATAGTAGTTGACCCCGGTCGCCTTGATCTCGCCGGCGATGTAGTCGCGCACCTGGGCGGGCGTGCCGGCAATCGCGTCGCCATGCTGCTGCAATACTCTCCAATCCTCGGGCAACGCCGCTTCGAGCGGGAACGGCACGTTATATTGGTGCCACAGCTGGCCCATATGATGCCGCCATGCCGGATAGCCGCGCCGCGCGGTGTCGAGCGCCTCGTTCTCGGTCTCGGCGATGATGATGTGGCGGTTGACGCCGAGCAGCGGCAGGTCCGCCACCGACCGGCCAAGCTTTTCCCATTCGGCGCGATAACTGTCGGTTATTGCACGCACCTGCTCCGACGGGCGCCGCGTCACCGTGTTGGCAGCGTTCGCCGCCGCCCAAGGGACGCTTGCCGGGTTGCCGAGCCCGTACCACAGCTCCGGGTAGGGCTTCTGAAACGGCTTCATCGCCATCGGCACATGGTCGAAATCATAGAATTCGCCGTGGAAGGTCAGCTCGTCCTCGGTCAGGCCGATGCGGATAGCCTCGAAGGCCTCGCGGAACTGCGCCGCCCCTTTGGCGAAATCGACACCGTAAAACCCGACTTCGACCGGCGAGATGCCGCGCCCGACCCCGTACATAAAGCGTCCGCCGCTCATCTGGTCGAGCATGCAGATCTCGTCGACCAGGCGCAGCGGGTGATAGAGCGGCAAGAGGTAGACCATCGGCCCAAAGCGCAACTGCCGGGTCCGCTGCGCCACCGCCGCGAGGAACACGCCGGGCGACGGCGCATAGCCCAACGGCGTGTTGTGGTGCTCGGCCAGATGGTAGCCATAGAACCCGGCCCGGTCGTACGCCTCGATCAGCTTCAGCCGGTCCTCGAAATGCCGGGTCAGCGGCTGCCCGCTGTCGTCCAAATGATCAAAGATCCCAAACCGCATCTGCCTCTCCTCTGGAGTCCATCGATATACTTATTTCGTCATGCCCGCTTTCGCGCACTGTTGTCGGGGATTTTGCGGCGGGTGTGGGTTCAGTGGAAGACAAAGCATGACTGGGGGTGTGGCGGCCGCAAAGCCGGCGGCTTGGGTGGGGGTGTGCTGGCGTGGCACAGGCTGAGGCGGCCGAACAGGCCGAGTTTGAGGTGGGTGAGCCGCAGAGCGGTGGTGCTTTTGAAGGCGCGGGCGGCAGTGTGAGGCACAATGCGCAGCAGCATAAAGGCGCTCAGGGCGACACAGATCTGGATGCGCCCGGCGTTTTCGGTGCGCCCGAGAAAGCGGCGGATTTTGAGGTTTTGCTCGAGCCATTTGAACAGCGGCGGCCCGCCCCGGCGCAGGCCGGGGTCCCGGCGTTTCTTGTCGAGGCGGGCGATGTCGACGGCGGGGCGCTCGAGATTGTTGGTGAGCAGGTCAAGCGGCTCCTCCTTGTCGCCGCGGGCAACGACGATTTCGCGCAATTCGACCTGGTAGAGCGGATTGACCGGCGCCGCGTCGCGCGGCCGGCGGTGGCCGGTCTTGAGCCGGCGGTCGGCCAGCATGCCGTCGCCGACGGCATCCTGTTTGACGATCTCGCGAGGATGCGTGTTGCGCTTGCGCCGGGTAACGAACTTGCGCCGGGTGACGAAAAAGGCGCCGGCCGCGGGAATTTCCGGCCACCAGCGGAAATCCTCACAGCCCTTGTCGAAGACGCAGCTCGCACCGGCTTCGAGCGGAACGTCGCGGCCGGCCACCCCGTCATCCACCTTGGCCGAGGTGACATCGAACCACACCGGCCGGCGCTGCCGCGGGTCGCAAAGGACAGGCAGCTTCAGGCCGCGGGTGCGGGCATTGGCCTCGGCCCCCGGAAAACCGTCACCCTTGAGCCGGATCGGGGTCGCAGCGAGCAGCCGAAGCAGGGCCTCGCTCTCGGCCCACAGCGCGCCGGCGGCGACCGGGGTCAGCGCCATCGCGATGTCGCGGAACACCGCCGCCGGCCGGTCGGCATTGGCCTCAGCCAGTGTCGCGCGACACGGCGCACGCCGGTCGAGATGATACCGGGTGAGATGACACCGGTTGAGATGACACCGGTTGAGATGACACCGGTTGAGATGACACCGGTTGAGATGACACCGGTTGAGATGACACCGGTTGAGATGACACCGGTTGAGATGACACCGGTTGAGATGACACCGGTTGAGATGACACCGGTTGAGATGACAAAAGCGCCGGCTCTGCGCTCCCAGCCCCGCCACGATCTCGCGCAGACTGGTCAAGCCAGCCCACTGCGCAGACAACACACCCCTCAGACGTCGTCCACCGGTCCACGCCCGCTCACCGCTGCCGACCCCACGGTCGCCGGCATGCGCGGCGACGGCGCGGGCGATGACCCGTCGATCCAGCGGTTCCAACAGCTGGTGAAACGCGCTACGAAGATCGGGCACGGCACACCTCAAAATCATGTTTGGCGACACGATTTTGGCCCAACATACAGGGTTTGTCTGCCGTGCAAGCGACTTCCTGGCGAAAATCCCGGACAACAGTGCGCGCAACCGGGATCCCAGCGGCGGCGGCGACCGAGCTTGTGGCCCCCTGTTCAGGCCAGGGGCAGGCTCTGGACCCCCGCTTGCGCGGGGGCGACGGTAACGGACTATCCTGCCGTTGACGTACATCTCGAAAAAGCTTTTGTGGGAACCAATGGGCGCCAATAACCGCATCGCCAACTCGCCCTGCGACCCAACCGTTCCTTCTACTTTCCAATCTAGCGCGTGGTTGTAATTATATCGCGCCTGACCGTTAATGATGGTGAGCGGTCCCACTCTCCGGTCCGAACATTGACCGATGCGCGTTGTCCCCGTCATGTAATTCTCGTTCAGTTTAGTCGAAGAGACGAACGCGTAGGTGCCGTCAAACTTGGTTCCGGCTGTCGAAACCGGCGGAGTTTGCGCAATAGCAGCTTCCGAACAGCCAAAAATTCCAGCAATCCACAACCATTTAATGCTCTTCCGCGCATGCGTGCCCTCCCAGCCCAAGTTTCTTCGTCCTTCTCAGAGCCCGACCCGACAAGAAGCACAGAGAGTCAACATATCGAACGTCATTCCCGCGAAAGCGGGAACCCAGGGCCAGTGACGTGCCCCGCTTTCGCGGGGTCGATCGTGACGGGTGGAATCGCTCTCTTCATATTTCCACCTAAAGGGCTATTGCTTAATCTCTTTTTGCCAGATCAAATCATAGCTGCAATAAGAACCCATTTGGCGTGCGCGCACCATGCCGTTCCCATCTATTGTGCCGTTGATATTTATCTCGATGCCGGGCGTGGCACCCCTTTTCACGGGTGCGGGGGCGACTAATCGCATCGCCAGCTCGCCTTGCGACCCGACCGTTCCGGCGAAACCTGGGCCGCCGCGGGAATATCGCGCCCGACCGTTGACGATCGTAAGCGGCCCACCCTTATAGTACCCACACGATTTGATATGCTCTGTCGCTCTCGTCGCGTAAGTTTCGTTCACCTTCGCCGAAGACACGAACGCGTAGGTGCCGTCGAACCGGGCATCTGACGTCGAAACCGGTGGCGTCTGCGCGATCGCGACAGCCGAAACGCCGAAAATTCCGGCGACCCACAACAATCCAACCCCCCTTTGCATGTGCCTGCCCTCCCAGCGCTAAAGGCGTGACCCAAAGCCATTACAAAAGATCAAGCATTAGGGCGTCATTCCCGCGGAAAGCACAGAACTGTCCAAGTCCATTTTTACGACATCAATAATAAAGGAATTGACACTTCCGCCTTCGTCTTGGCCGATCTTGACCAAGCTTGACCCGGTCATCCACGCCTTTGACGCCCGCAACGAAGACAACGACGTGGATACGCCGGACAAGCCCGCGCAAGACGACTTCACTTTGTTCAGGAGGGAGTACGAACACAATTATGCTTGAAGCCGACATTTCCCCGGACAGCCCGCCCGAAAGCGGGAATGACGATGTAAGGCGCTAAAACAATCGAAGTCATTTTTCGGCGCGACTCTCAGACGATAAGCAGCAACCGATTTACCTGATTTATTTCTGCCAGACGAAATCATAACTACAGGAATTGCTGGTCTGGCGGGCGCGGATCGTGCCGGTACTGTCAATCTGGCCGTTCAGGCTCAGATTGAGCGGCTGGGAGCCGGCGTTGCCGCTGTTGGACGGTGCGACCAAGCCCAGCGTCAGCTGGCCCTGCGGCCCGACCGTCCCTTTGAGCTTGTAGCCGGTGGTGGTGGTATACCGTACCAGACCGTTCGCGATGTGGAGCGGCCCGGTTCGCCGCTCAGGACATGGGCCCGTCCGCCCGTTCCTTGTCGTATAGGTTGCATTGACATTCGTCGAGGAAACAAACGCGTAGGTACCGTCAAACGCCGCCGAAGCCGCCGGCGCCTGCGCATTCGCCGAGGCAAACGAACCGATCAACCCGACGACCCCGAACCATCCGATTAACTTTCGCATTTTCCGCTCCCTCCCCGCTATTTCTGGAATTTTCCTGCTGATCAGATCACGGCTTCGGACCCTACGTCAAAGAAGTGCAACCGCTCCGGGTTCAGCGCCAGCCGCAACCGGTCGTGAACATTGACGCGCACATTGGGTTCGACCGACGCCACCATGGCGTTGTGGCCGACCGCGACGTCGAGCAGGATTTCGGAACCGAGCTTCTCGATGACCTCGACCGCGGCGTCGAAACCCAGTTCGGCGGAATCGGCTTCCGAAGCGACATGCAGATCTTCGGGCCGGATCCCCATCGTGACCTGCTGCCCGGTGTGACGGGCGAGCCGCCCGGCGGTCTGGCCCGGCACCTTGATGCGGATGCCGTCATCCTCGGCCCACAATGCCCCATCGGTTTCGCGCACCGTGACGGTGGCAAAATTCATCGCCGGCGAACCGAGAAACCCCGCGACAAAGAGGTTGGCCGGCTCATTATAGAGTTCCAGCGGCTCGCCGACCTGCTGCACCAGGCCGTCGCGCATGACAACGACGCGGTCGCCCAAGGTCATTGCCTCGACCTGGTCGTGGGTCACGTAAATCGCGGTGGTGCCGAGCCGGTCGTGCAGTTTTTTGAGCTCGACGCGCATCTGGACCCGCAACTTGGCGTCGAGATTTGACAAGGGCTCGTCGAACAAGAAGACCTGGGGGTGCCGGACGATTGCGCGGCCGAGGGCGACGCGCTGGCGTTGACCGCCGGACAGCTGACGCGGCTTGCGCTTCAGCAGATCCTGCATCCCCAGGATCTCGGCCGCTTCCTGCACCCGCCGGGCGATGTCGACGCGGTCGAATTTTCGCATTTTGAGGCCAAAGGCCATGTTGTCGTAAACGCTCATATGCGGGTAGAGCGCATAGTTCTGAAACACCATCGCGATGTCGCGATCCATCGGCGCCAGCTCGTTGATGACCTTGTCGTCGATCAGGATGCGGCCCGATGAGATCGATTCGAGCCCGGCCACCATGCGCAAGGTCGTCGTCTTGCCGCAGCCGGACGGGCCGACCAGCACCATGAACTCCTTGTCGCGGATCGACAAATTGACGTCTTTGACGGCGTAGACTTCGTCAAAATTCTTGTTGAGATTCTGGAGGACTACCTCTGCCATCGGTTTCTCTTGTGGTTATGCTATCCCTTGACCGACCCGGTCACGCTGGCGACGTAGTGCTCGACAAAGAAGGAGTAGACAAAGGCGACCGGGATCGAGCCGAGCAATGCCCCGGCCATCAGTTCACCCCAATAAAACACATCGCCGCGGATCAGTTCCGAGGTCACCCCGACGGGCACCGTCTTTTCCTCGGGCGAAGAAAGAAAGACGAGGGCATAGAGAAACTCGTTCCACGACAGCGTAAACGCAAAGATCCCGGCCGACAGGATGCCGGGCACCGCGATCGGAAAGACGATATACAGCATCGCTTTCCAGCGGGTAGCGCCGTCGATGCGGGCGCATTCCTCGAGCTCCTTGGGGATGGACTTGAAATAGCCCATCATCAGCCAAGTACAGAACGGGATCAAAAACGTCGGATAGGTCAGGATCAGGGCCCAGGGTGAATCACCAAGGCGGAAATTGCGGATGATGTCGGCGAGCGGAATAAACAATAATGTCTGCGGCACCAGGTAGGTAATGAAGATCGCAGTGCCGAGACCGCCGGCAAACGGAAATTTGAGCCGCGACAACGCGTATCCGGCCAAAAGCCCGCAGAACAACGAGATCGCGGTCGCCGAAAAAGCGATGATCATCGTGTTCAGCAGCCAGGTGGTAAACAAAGTCTGGGTCAGCAGATCCGTGATGTGTTCCAGCGTCGGACGCCAAGTCCAAAACGGATTGTAATTGACCGAATTCCACGGCCGGTAGAGTTCATTGTCCGGCCGGATCGTGGTGATGACCATCCAGTAGAACGGAAACAACAGCCCGACGATGAAAGCGGTCAGCGGCACATAAAAGAAGACCCACCGCCGCCAAAGAGCGCCCTCGATCATGGCTCAGTGGGTCTCCGCCTTGCGGATGTAGAACAACTGGACGATGACGACGAGCAGCAGCACCGGGAAGACCGCGAGCGAGATCGTCGCACCCTGGCTCAACAGCCCGGTGCCGATGCCGATCTGATAGGCATAGGTGGCGAAGAGCTGGGTGGCGTTGGCCGGTCCGCCGCCGGTCAGCACATAGACCAGCTGAAAGTCGGCAAAGGTCTGGATCACCGAGAACAGCATCACCACGAGGGTCACCGGCAACAGCAGCGGCCAGGTCACGTGCACAAAGCGCTGCCAGGGCCGCGCGCCGTCGATCGCCGCGGCCTCGTGCAGTTCGGGGCTGATCGTCTGCAGCCCGGCGAGGAGACTGATCGCGAAAAACGGCACGCCGCGCCAGACGTTGACGATGATCACCGAAATCAACGCCAAATTGGGGTCACCCAGCCAATTGATCCGCGTGTGGATCAGGCCGAGCCGGAACAGTCCCCAGTTGATGACGCTGAAAGTCGGGTCAAACATCCACTTCCAGGCCAGGGTCGACAACACCGTCGGTATGATGAACGGCAACAGAATAAAGGCCCGGGTTATGGCTTTGCCCTTGAAGTGATGGTTGAGCAGCACCGCCAGCCACAAGCCGAGAGCAAGTTTGAACACCGTGGCGACCGCCGTGTAGACGCAGGTATTCCACACCGCGACGCGAAAGATGCCGTCGTTCCACACATTGACAAAGTTCTGCAGTCCGACGAAATGCCCGGGGACGCCGACCCGGGTGTCGGTCACCGACAGCATGATGCCCTTGAAAAACGGGTAGGCGATGAAAAGCCCGAGCAGCACCACCGTCGGCAGCAGCAGCGCGATCGCCAGCCAGCGCTCGTCTTCGAGCAGCCGGGTGACCGGTCCGCGCCGCGGCGAACCGACATAGGCTCTCGGAGCAGCAACGGTGGTGAACGTCATTTAGAGTACCTCCGCAGCGCTGGAGCCCCAAATCAGCCGTAGACTTTGGTCAGTTCGGCGTGCGCCCATTTGACGGCGTCCTCGGCCGCCATCCCCTGCACGGCCTTGGCGTACATGTCGACGATGATGTATTTGGTCTGGACCTCGGCCGCCTTCTGGCTCGGCGGCCCGGCATAGCCCATCAGCCGACCGCTGTTCGGCAGGTCCCTGAACGGCAGCATCACCGGATCCTTGTTCCAGACCGGGTCCTTTTCCCAAATTTTGGTGGCGCCGTCGGTGTAGCCCTGCTGCGAGGTGAACCATTCCTCGAATACCGGCTTCGAATTCACCCAGCGCAGAAAGTCCTTGGCCGCCTTTTGGTTCTTCGAATAACCCATGACCATGTGAATGAACGGGCCGGGCAATGCGAAATGCCCGCTGACGCCGGTCCCGAGAGGCGCGTGGGAAATGTCGTCTTTCATCGGGGTGCCCTTGTCCGTCAGATACACATCGGGCTTCTTTTTCGCTTCGAGATAGATCGAGGCGCCGTTGTTGGTGGCGGCGATCGTACCGGACAGAAAGGCTCGATTGTTGCTGCTGTCGTCCCAAGCCAGCCCGCCCGGGTCGCAGCAATCGTTCCAGAACGGCACCGCGAATTTGACCAACTCGATCGTCTCCTTGCTGTTCAGCGCCACGGTCTTGCCGTCGGCCTCGACCTCCTTGCCGCCCCACGACCACAGGTAGGGGTACCAGAAGCCGGGCGCGTCGCCAAAGGTGTGGCCGAGCGTCTGTCCGATCGGGTGGCCCTTTGCCTTCCACTTCTTGCCGGCGTCGTGCCACTCGTCCCAGCTCACCGGGAACTTTTCATAACCGATGTCGGCGAGCCAGGATTTGCGGTAGACGACGAGGCCGCCGCCGATCGCCCACGGCACCCCGATCCATTTTCCCTGGTAGATGCCGACGGCCTTGGCCATGTCGTAATAGCCACCCTGCGCGTTGCCGATCTCCTCGGTGACGTCGCTGACATCGGCGAGGCTGGTGGCGTAGAGCTGCGGCCAGTTGTTGAGTGCCATGATGATGTCGGGACCGCTGCCCGACTGGATCGAGGCGGTGGCGCGCGCCTGGATGTCGTTGGCGTTGATCGTCTCAAACTGGATCTTGATGCCGAGCGCCTTCTCCCCGTCGGGGACGATCTTGTTCCGCAAAATCTGGTCGGAGGCGGGCACGAAATCGGACCAGCGCACCCAGTGGATGCTCGTCGTCTGAGCATAGGCGGGGGCCCGTCCCGAAGCCAGGATTCCGGCGAGGCCGCCCGATGCCGCTGCCGCGGCGCCGGCACCGGAAAGTCTCAAGAGCCTGCGCCGGTCGATGCGAACCATGTGGCTTCCTCCCAACACTTCGTCCGTATTTTACTGGCCGCCGAGATAATTAGAGCCAACCGCCCTGAGGCACAAGCCGGTTCGCCGTTGGTCGGCCACCGCCATCGAAAAACCCTTTCGAGCGGTAAACCTTTTATGTGTTGGAGCACCCGTCAGCCGCCGTCTGATTGAGAGCCCCCGCCTCTCAATCAGAAAACTGAGGCAGATACGGCGACGATATAAAAAGAACTGCGCGAGGTGGTTCGCGAATACAGTCCGATCGAGAAGCGGGCGAGAGGTGATCACCCCTCGCCCTACTCCAGGTCGGCGGTTGTGCTTCTCAGACTTTAACTATCATTCTCGAGAACCAGGATGATCTACGCAGCCCTGACGATTACTTTTGATTGGCGTCGACGCCGGTCAGGCCACCGGAGCGGCGCCGTTATAGAGACATTGGATCACCGTCGGCGATATCAAATTCCCGTCGGAGACGACGTTGCCGCCCGCCGTCAGGTTGATGTTGTTGCCGGTGCCGCCGTTGACCGTGTTGCCATTGGTCAGGAACGCCTCGCACACCGAGAAGAAGACCTCGCCGTAATCGGCGATGGCGCTCTGCGCACCGTTGACGGTCGGCGCCTCGACGATCCACTCGGCACAATTCCCGGCCAGCTTGGTGCCCGAGGGCGCCGTGAAGTTGAACGAGGTCGACGCGCCGCTGGTCCGGTTGCTGAAATAGGCGGTCGCCATGGTGGCGTTCGCCCCGGTCATCGAGCAGATCAGCATCGTCACCATGTCTCCGGGACTAATCGCGAGGTTGGTGATCTGGACCTCGGGACCCGGAAACCATTCCCACCACGGATAGATGTGGCGGGTGACCGTGCTGCCGCTTTGGTAGACCTCGCATTCGACGCCTGCCTGGCAGACGTCGGGGGTCTGGTCGCCGTCGATGCCGACCCAGCTCGAACAGTAGTACCACTGGTTTTGGGTCGGAGCGTCGACGTTTGGGACCACCCAATCGCCTTCGACCCATTTGAATGATTGGCCCGAAGGCGCGTAAACGACACCGCCCGACCAGTTCGTCGATGTCTCGGTGCCGTCTTTGGGGTTGCGCACGCGAGGACCGTGGCGTCGGTCTGGATTGACGCGAAAAGTCGGTTCGACGTAGTGGAGCTTACCGTTGAGCTGGCCGATGACGCGCTTGTACCGCTCGAGATGGTGGGGATCCTCGGGGCGCGCCGGGAAACCGTTCTTGATGACGTCCTCCGGGCTTGCAGTCAGCGGGTTAAACCCGCGTGGCGGCTTGAAAGTCATGATCTTGATACCGCCGTCTAATGTGATCAGTGTCATTCTGTCCTCCATTACAGTAACTGGATCGTCATCCAGCCAAGAAACCTTAAGACAAGTCACAACCGGTGCAGTGTGAGCTGCATCACGTCTGCGTCGATATTCTATGGATAATAAAATATGAACTGGTCAGGCCGCCATATTACAACAGGATTAGATTCGCTGCGGGATGCTGCGGGTTATTGTCTTGCCTGAGACGCGCGCGGGTAAGGTAAGGGCCCCTCACCGTCAACGATCAAGCCTCGCAGCGGAGATTACCGTGAGCGACGCCAAAGGGATCACCGTTCTCGCTATCTGCGGCAGCCTTCGCAAAGCCTCCGACAACATGGCGGCGCTGCGCACTGCGATCTACTTGAAGCCGCCGGGGATGACGATCGAGATCGCCGACATCTCGACAATCCCACTCTACAACGAGGACCTGTGCGCCCCGGCTTCCCGCCGCCGGTCGAAACCTTGCAGCGTCAAATCGCCGCCGCCGACGCGCTGCTGTTTGCGACACCCGAGTACAACTACTCGATGTCGAGGGTGCTGAAGAACGCGATCGACTGGGTCTCGCACCCGCCGATCAACAAGCCCGAGGTGCTGATCGGGCAGGCGCACGCCAAATTCGCCGCCGACGGCCGTTTCACCGACGAGGCGGCGCGAGGATTTATCCGTGATATGCTGGTGGCGCTCGAAAGCTGGACCCGGCAGATCGGCGGCAAACGCTGAGGGCTTGCCGGAGCGAAAGAGAGTAAGTTGGCGAGATCCCTGCGACAGCGCGGGTCCAGGTATCCCCGGCAACGTCGTGGCGTCCCTGGATTCGCGCTGGTGCGGGTAAGACGGCAGAAAACGGGAGGGTAGTGATGGATCTCGACTTCACCGGCAAAGTCGCGCTGGTCACCGGAGCGGGAAACGGCATCGGGCGCGCCACGGCGCTTGCGTTCGCCAAGAGCGGTGCCAAGGTGGTCGTCGTCGATTGCGATACGGCGGGGGGCGAGGCGACCGCCGGGATCATCCGCCAGCAGGGCGGCGACGCACGCTTTGTCGCCGCCGACGTGACCAAATCGGCCGAGGTCCAGAACTACGTCAAGACGGCGCTCGACGCCTACGGTGCGATCGACTGCTTTTTCAACAATGCCGGCGTCGAAGGCAAATGGGCGCACACTGCCGAGTATGACGAGGACATGTTCGACGCGGTCATCGGCGTCAACGTCAAAGGGGTGTTCCTGGGGCTGCGCCATGTGCTGCCGGTCATGCTGCAGCAACAACGCGGCGCCATCGTCAACACCGCCTCGGTTGCGGGGCTGGTGGCGACGCCCGGCATGCCGGCCTATGTCGCCTCCAAGCATGCGGTGATCGGGTTGACCAAGACCGCCGCCGGCGAGGTCGCCCGGCAAGGCATTCGCGTCAACGCCGTGTGCCCCGGTCCGGTCGACACCCGGATGATCCACTCGCTCGAAACGCAGCTCAACCCCGCCGACCCGGCGAGCGTCAGCCGGCGCTATCAGTCTGCGATCCCGCTCGGGCGCTACGTGACGACCGACGAGATCGCCAACACCGTGCTGTTCCTGTGCTCCGATCTCGCTGCCGCGATCACCGGCGGGCAATACGTCGTCGACGGTGGACGCACCGCGACCGGCGGCGCCGTCACCCAGGCGCTGCAGAACTAGACTAGGGCGTGTCGTCAATTACTTGGAGCCTTACCCGTAAAACGAGTTGACGATTAGGTGGAGATCGCAAAACGAGTCTACCTCGGCCGGAGATTGTGTGATCAATGAAAGGTCGGCTTTGGCAAGAGGCTGACCCATGACCCGATATGGACTGCGAGACGACCAGTGGGAGCGGATCAAAGACGGGCTGCCAGGGCGGATCAGCCATGTCGGCGTGACCGCCCAAGACAATCGTCGATTCGTCGAAGCCGTCCTCTATCGTTTCCGCGCCGGCATCCCGTGGCGCGATTTGCCAGAACGGTTCGGTGATTGGAAGAATGCCCATCGCCGGTTCAGCCGGTGGGCGCAAAGCGGGGTCTGGCAAACCATCTTCGAATATCTCGCCGCCGATGCTGACAACGAATACGCGATGATCGACAGCACCATCGTGCGGGCGCATCAGCACAGTGCCGGCGCTCCCAAAAAGACCAGGACGAGGCGATCGGGCTTAGCCCGGATATCTCACCGGCGGGTTGAGCACCAAAATCCATGCTCTGGTTGATGCGCTCGGCAATCCCCTGGCCTTTCTGCTGAGCGCGGGACAGGCCCACGATCTGGTTGGCGCCGACGCGCTGCTGCCGCAGATGGCGGCCGATCGGCTGATCGCCGACAAAGCCTTTGACGCCGACGCCCGTGTCCGCGAACCCCTGGCGCGCGCCGGCAAATCGGCGGTCATCCCGCCGCGACCAAACCGACTTGCACCTGCCGATTTTGACCGCGACCTCTACAAGGAACGCCATCTGGTCGAAAACTTCTTCTGTAAACTCAAACAGTTCCGGGCCATCGCCACCCGTTACGACAAAACTGCACGCAATTTCCTCGCCGCCATCCACCTCGCCGCCGCTATCATTTGGCTCAATTGACGACACGCCCTAGTGTCCGCCTTTCCTCCTGCTCGGCTCGCCAACTATGGATCGTTAATCGCGGCGAGACGACCCGTCGATCGGTCTCGCCGCCCGCGCAAGACAGCTCTGCCGGATTTTTGGGCATCCGCCGGAACGTTGCCGTGATCGCTGCCGTTTTGCGGTAGGTACGATCATGGAGGACGCAACCGTGGGTGCCATTCTGCTGTGGCTGCTCGGCATACCGATACCGATCATCATCCTCCTCCTGCTGCTGTGGCATTAAATGGATCGAGGAGGTTTGCCATGGAAAGCTCGTCAATGAGAATGAGCGAAGATCAGCTCGTGGGATCCGCGTTGGCGCCGGCCGAGACCCCCGTTTCGGCGATATCTTGGGGGGCCATCATCGGCGGCGCATTTGCCATCGTTTCGATCAGTTTGATCTTGCTTGCGTTGGGTGCAGGGCTGGGCTTTGCCTCGGTGTCGCCGTGGTCGAATACGGGACCGTCGGCGACGACGTTTACTATCGCCGCGGCGATCTGGCTGCTCGTCGTGCAATGGCTGTCGGCGGCGTTCGGCGGCTACCTCACCGGTCGGCTGCGCACCAAATGGGTGTCGGTACCCAGCGACGAAGTCTATTTCCGCGATACCGCCCACGGGTTTTTGGCCTGGGCGGTGGCGGCGGTGATCACCGCTGCGGTGCTGGCCTCGGCAACCTCGTCACTGATTGGCGGAGCAGCCCGTCTCGCCGGTACCGCCGCCGGGTCGGCGGCGCAGGGTACGACCGCAAACGCCACCGCCCCGTTCGGGTCGGCGGTGCTCGATCCAACCGCGTATCTGGTCAATGAGTTGTTCCGCAGCGACCATCCCGAAGCCAACGGCAATCCGCAGGTGGCGCGCGCCGAGGCCGCTCCGATCATCGCCCGCGGACTGGCTGAAGGCAGTATGCCGGCCGCGGACAAAGCCTATCTCACCCAGCTCGCCGCCGCCCATACCGGCCTCAGCCAGCCTGACGCCGCCAGGCGGATCGACGATGTCGATGCCCAGGTGACAGCGGTGTGGGTCAAGGCTCACCAGGCCGCCGACCAGGCGCGTAAGGCGGCATCTTACCTGTCGTTCTTCACCGCCTTTGCGATGGTGGTCGGCGCCTTTATCGCGGCGGTGGCGGCGACCGTCGCCGGCCATCGGCGCGACCAGCTGCTGGCGCGCCGCTGAAGCGGCCGTCATTCGAGCAGTTGGTAAATGGCACTGGTCGTTCGGGCAGGTGACGAGGAACTTCTTAACGGCTAGTAGCTTGTAAGCTGGTTCCACGCCCTCAATTTTGGCGCGACCGAGGAAGGCTTTCCGGGCAGTCACTCGGCATTTGCTTCCGCCAGCACTTCGGCAAAAAGGGTGCGGTCGATGTTGCCGCCGGTCTGGATCACCGCGACGCACTTGCCGCCGAGCCGTTCGCGTTCCTGCAATGCAGCGGCGAGCGCCGCGGCCCCGGCGCCCTCGGCGAGATTGTGCGTGTCGGTGAAGAGGATGCGCATCGCACGGCGGATCTCGGCTTCGGACACGGTCACGATCCGCGCCGCGCCACGACGGATCAAGTCGAGCGAGTCGGGGTCAGGAACGCGTACGGCGAGCCCGTCGGCGATCGTGTCGGCGGAATTGGTGGCGACCGGCCGGCCGGCGGCCAACGACAGTGCATAGGCGGGCGCCTCCGCCGCGACGACGCCGACAATTTCGGCCGTGCGGCCCAGCGCCTCGCGTGCGGCAATGACCCCCGAAATGCCGCTGCCGAGCCCGATCGGCACGTAGACCGTGTCGAAATCGGGCGCTTCGCGGAACAGCTCGAGCCCATAGCTCGCGACCCCGCGCACCAGCAGCGGATCATAGGAGCGCACAAGATGAAGCCCTTCGCCCTCGGCCAAGCCGACGGCGTGCTCGTAGGCCGCCTGGAAATCGTGGCCTTCCTCGACGAGCCGCGCCCCAAACGCCACCATCGCCCGGTTCTTCTCGATGCTGTTGCCGTGCGGGACGACGATCGTCGCGGCAAGGCCGACCCGCGTCGCGGCATAGGCGATGCTCTGCCCGTGATTGCCGCGGGTCGCGGTCACCACGCCTGATATCTGGGGCTCGCGCCGTTTGAGATCGTCGAGATAGACGAGCCCGCCGCGCAATTTGAACGCGCCGATCGGCGTGTGGTTTTCGTGCTTGACCCACAACTCGGCGCCGACACGGCGCGACAACAGCGGCCAGCAGTATACCGGCGTCGGCGGCATCACACGGTGGACCAGCGCCGCAGCCGCATCCAGGATCGCGAGATCATCCATGACGGCCCATTCGCCCCGGTTTCGTGCTCAGCGTCAACCCCACTCAGACTGACGAGCGGTTGATAGTGGAGCGCTCGGCTGGCCACGCTGGCGGCGGCTTGAGGGAGGCTCGCGGCCGATGCCGATCATTAATGGCATCGCCGATTTTCATGACGAGATGACGCTATGGCGCCGTCAAATTCATGCCCAACCCGAAGCGGCCGTCGAGGAGCATAAAACCGGCGGGTTTGTTGCCGAACTTTTGGAACCGTTCGGAATCTCGGTCGATCGTGGAATTGCCGGAACAGGCGTCATCGGGACCTTGGAGGGATCTGCGCCAACTGGGCGTACAATTGCGCTGCGCGCCGACATGGACGCGCTGCATATCGACGAGCAGAACGCGTTCCCCCGTGCCTCGCAACAGCGCGGGCGGATGCATGCCTGCGGTCACGATGGCCATACCGCGCGATGCTGCTCGGCGCCGCGAAGCACCTCGTCGAGACCCGCAATTTTGCCGGGACAATCCATCTCATCTTTCAGCCGGCCGAAGAGAACGAAGGCGGGGCGCGGGTTATGATCGAGGAAGGTGTCCTGGAGAAGTATCCCGTCGGCGCCGTTTACGGCATGCACAATTGGCCGGCGCTGCCGGTCGGGCGGTTCGCGATCCAGCCTGGGCCGATGATGGCTGCCTTCGACATTTTCGAGACCACGATCAAAGGGCGCGGCAGGCATGCGGCGATGCCGCATCTCGCGGTCGATACGACATTGCCGCTGGGCGCAAGCTATTGGGTGCGGCTCGCGGAGTCGGCTCTCGCCAAAGAGGGAGCGGGGAGCGTCTGACAGATCGCCGTGAACGGCAACGTCGACCGACTGGTCGGCGAGCGAATGCGGGCGACCAGCGGAGCCGGCGAAGCTGCCTTATAGAGCGGTAACAGCTGTCCTTGCTTCTTGTGAAGCCCAGAATTTAACAGGCCCGCGAAGGGATGTCGTCGGATAGTGCAGCCGGCCCCGCCGGCGGCGGGTGCCCGAAATCCGGCACCCGGGCTAACGCTGGCGGCGGGGGTTGGGCGGCGGCCGGCGCTGGCGCTTGCGGGTCAGACCGAGTAGTACATCTGGAATTCGATTGGGTGGGGGGTGTGCTCGAAATTGTACACCTCCTCCCATTTCAATTCGATGTAGGCCTCGATCTGGTCGCGGGTGAAGACCTCGCCCTTCAACAAAAAGGCGTGGTCATGGGCAAGCTCGCCCAACGCCTCGCGCAGCGAGCCGCACACCACCGGGATGTCCTTGAGCTCCTCGGGCGGCAAATCGTAGAGGTTCTTGTCGATCGGGTCGCCCGGGTGGATCTTGTTCTGGATGCCGTCGAGCCCGGCCATCAGCATCGCGGCAAACGCCAGATAGGGGTTGGCGGCGGGGTCGGGATAGCGCACCTCGACGCGTTTGGCCTTGGGGCTCGAGACATAGGGGATGCGGCACGAGGCCGAGCGGTTGCGCGAGGAATAGGCCAACAGCACCGGCGCCTCAAACCCCGGGATCAGCCGCTTGTAGCTGTTGGTGGTCGGGTTGGTGAAGGCGTTGATCGCCTTGGCGTGCCGGATGATCCCGCCGATGTAGTAGAGCGCGGTCTCCGACAGATCGGCATAGAGGTTGCCGGCGAACAAGGTGTTCTCGTTCTTCCACAACGACTGGTGGGTGTGCATGCCCGAGCCGTTGTCGCCCAGCACCGGCTTGGGCATAAAGGTCGCGGTCTTGCCGTATTGCTGGGCGACGTTGTGCACCACGTATTTGTAGATCTGCATCTGGTCGGCGGTCGAAACCAGGGTTGAAAACTCAAACCCGAGCTCGGCCTGGGAGGGCGCCACCTCGTGATGGTGCTTTTCGACCTTGAGCCCCATATCGGCCATCACCGAGAGCATCTCGGCGCGCAAATCGCCCTGGCTGTCGACCGGAGCCACCGGGAAATAGCCGCCCTTGACCGGCGGCCGGTGGCCGCTGTTGCCGTCGGGGAATTCCTTGCCCGAGACATAGGGCCCCTCGGCGCTGTCGATCGCGTACATCGCCCCGTTCATCCCGGTCTGGTAGCGCACGTCGTCAAAGATGAAGAACTCGGCCTCGGGCCCAAAATAGGCGGTGTCGCCGATGCCGGATGAAATCAGGTGCTGCTCGGCCTTTTTCGCGGTCGAGCGCGGGTCGCGGGCATAGGGCTGCCCGGTCAAGGGCTCGTGCACGTCGCAAAAGACGATCAGCGAGGTCTGCGCCGCAAACGGGTCGAGGACCGCGGTCGCGCAATCCGGCACCAGCATCATGTCGCTCTCGTTGATCGCCTTCCACCCGGCGATCGACGAGCCGTCGAACATCACCCCGTCATTCAAGAAGGGCTCGCTGATGGTGCGGATGTGATGCGCCAGATGCTGCCATTTGCCGCGCGGGTCGGTGAAGCGGAAGTCGACGTACTTGACCTCGTGCTCCTTGATCAGCGCCATCACTTTGCCGGTGTCCGACATCTCTGGGTTCCGTTCTCAGGTTAAGGGAATGCCGGGCAGAGGGGCGCTCGCTGCCGGCAGAGGCTGATAAAGCGCATCGGCGCCGGCAAAGGCATGGCAGGCGACTTGAGGACACCCGGCCGTCCCAGCGGCCGCAGATCGACCCCGTTGCTCATATCGCGTCCGGGCCGCGCTCGCCGGTGCGGATGCGGATCGCCTCGTCGACATTGGTGACAAAGATCTTGCCGTCGCCGATCCGGCCGGTATGGGCCGCCTGCTGAATCGCCTCGATTGCTCGCTCGACCAGGGCATCTTCCATGATTACTTCGATTTTTACCTTGGGCAGGAAATCGACAACGTATTCGGCGCCACGATATAATTCCGTATGGCCTTTCTGACGGCCGAACCCCTTGGCCTCCGTGACTGTGATGCCCTTGATGCCGACTTCATGAAGCGCTTCCTTCACCTCGTCGAGCTTGAAGGGTTTGATGATCGCCTCGATTTTTTTCATCGACTTGTAATCTCTCCCAGCCGAGCGCCTCTCAGCCGCTCACGTCCCAGCATAACCCATGCCAACCTCGTTAGGCGATGCACGAGCGGCGAGCGCTCGGGCCGCATTCGCCGGAATGCCGGTCAACCAAGCAAGTTCTGCCTAATTCTTAACCAATAGCGACCCCACCACGGGAACGGTCGCGTCCGAGCAGGTTGTGGATCCGCTCGATCGCCGCGGCGATCGCTTCACGGCTGCTGGCGTAGGAAAACCGCAGATAACCCTCGCCGAATTCGCCGAAGCTGGTTCCGGCGATCGTCGCCACCCCCGCTTCTTCGAGCAGCCGGTTCTGCAGGGAACGCGCGTCGAGCCCGGTTCCGCTCACATTCGGAAAGGTGTAGAAGGCGCCGCCGGGGCGGGCGCAGCGAATGCCGGGCAGGCCGTTCAGCGCCTCGACGATGAATTGGCGGCGCTCGGCAAAAGCCGCAACCATCCGGTGCACCGGTTCGCGCGGTCCCGTCAGCGCCGCGATCCCGGCGAATTGCGCGGCGGCATTGACGCAGGAATGGCAATTGATCGCCAGCCGCTCGGCCGCGGCGAACACCGATTGCGGCCACACGCCATAACCCATCCGCCAGCCGGTCATCGCATAGGTCTTGCTCCAGCCGTCCAGCAGGATCAGCCGGTCGCGGATCGAAGGATAGCTCAACAGGCTGACGTGCTCGGCGCCGTCGTAAAGGATCTCGCCGTAAATCTCGTCGCTCATGATCGCGACCCGCGGGTGATGCTCGAGCCCGGCAACCAGGCGGTCGAATTCAGCGCGCGGCACGACCCCGCCGGTGGGATTGGCGGGGCTGTTGACGATGATCAACCGGGTACGCGAGGTAATCTTGTCGAGCACCTCGGCGGCGCTGAACGAAAAGCCGGCGCGCTCGTATAGAGGGATCGGCACCGGCGTGGCGCCCGAAAAGCGGATCACGCTTTCGTAGATCGGAAAGCCCGGATTCGGGTACATGATCTCCGCCCCCGGCTCGCCGAACATCAGGATCGCAAAAAACATCGTGACTTTGCCGCCGGGGACGACCAGCACCTGCGCCGGCGACACCTCGACCTGGTGACGACGAAAGAGGTCGGCCGCTACGGCCTCGCGCAGCCGAGGGATGCCGTTGGCCGCGGTATAGCCATGATGGCCGTCGGCGAGAGCCTTGCGGCCCGCCTCGACAATGTGCGCCGGGGTCGGGAAATCGGGCTGGCCGATGCCGAGATTGATGATCGAGCGACCTTGTGCGGCGAGCGCATTGGCGCGGGCGAGCACCTCGAACGCAGTCTCGGTACCAAGCACGCCCATGCGTGCGGCCATCTGCAACATCCGCGTTACCTCCTACGTCTTTGCGCCGCCGCAGATTAGCGCGAATGACGGCGCACGGCGATGGCCAACCGGCGTTTAGCCCGAAGCTCAGACGAGATTATTGAAGGTCATGTCATTTGCAGCGGCTTGAATATCCGCTGATCAAGATCAGCCTTCTCGAACACAAACGTCCCATCATTGCGACGCGTCACAATATCCCGATCCCGATCCCCCCGTAGAGGTTCCACTGATCGGCGAGAATCTCAGTCGAGGGCCAGATTGTCAAAGTCGCCCCCAGATCAAAAATAAACTCGCACGATCCTCCAGAACGAATAACCATTCGATAGAACAAATGAGCAACTACAGTCAAGGGGAAGGCGCCAGCATGTGCTTTCCGAGCTCTCGTGCGGCTGATTACAGCCCGTCGCCGTCGCCGCCACTGGCGGAGGCGTCAGATCCGGGCGACTGCAGTTCGGCTTGGCCGCAGCAGGCCCGCGGCCCTCCTTTCGTCAGATGGACGCCGGTTGCTTGTCGCGGGCCGCGAGGCGGTCGATCTCGGCCTTCATCTCCGGGGCGGGCCAGTCTTCGAGGAGCCAAGCCGGCAGCGGGTCGTCCGCGCTGCTGACCGGCAACGCCTCGTCATCGTCGGAGCGGCCGTCGGCGAACAACTCCAGCGCGTGCGGCATCTCGTAATAGATTTCGAGCGTGTTGCCGTCCGGGTCGGCAAAATAAAAGCTGCGCTGGTTGACGTGGTTGGTCGCGCGCAGGATGGCGACGCCGCTCCCGACCAGATGGGCGTAGGCGTCGCGCAACGCCGCGTAGCTGCCGACCTGGAAGGCGATGTGGCCGAGCCCGATCTGGTCGCGCCGGGGCCGCTGCGCCTCGCCCGGTGCGGGATGCTGGCCAATGTCGAGAGTGTGGAAATTTTCGCCCAAAGTCATAAACACGCCGCCATGCTCCGGGTCTTCTTCGGCAATCACAAAGCCGAGGACGTCGCGGTAGAACCGCTTTGACGCTTCCTCGTCGGCGACCCGCAGATTGACGTGGCCGATACCCTTCAGTTTGATCATGACACCCTCCTGTTCGTTGACGATGAGGCACCGCGAAACTTAGGCCGACCCCCGTCCGCCGGCAAGCCGCCCTCTCCCCATCGCGTGTTTCGGAAAGCCGTGCATTGGGAGATACCTTCCCGGCGTTTGCCTGTTACTCGGAGTCGATGACCTGCGGGGCAAGCAGCCGCTTGACCGTCACCGTCGCGGTGCCGCTGTTGTTGCGATAAAACAGGTCAGTAAGCCAGGGCAACGCCAGCGCCGCGTCGTTGACGTAGATGAACAGCTCACCGCTCGCATTTGCAGTAATATCGGAAATAAGAAGTCGCGAAGCATGGAGGCCTTTGGACGCCTCGCACTTCAACTGCTTGTCCCGAAATTCCGGCTCAGCGGGACGCAGGATGTCGTCCTTGATCGCGGCCCAACCCGACAAAGCGCTCTCCTCGGGCGGCCGGCACCTGCTGTAGAAGACGACAGGCAACGGTGCCGCCGGCCTCAGCACATGCTCGTAGTTGCCGCGCTCGCCGACGCGGGCGATTGGCTGAAACCAATTCTCCAGCCACCAGCGCTTTAGCGGAGCGGCGGCATAATAGGGCAGGTAATGCTTTATATTGTTGATGGTGAACCAGCTTTCCCCGGGCGGCACGACGTTCGCCGCGGCAAACCCGCCGACATCGCTGCGTTCGTCCTTGTCGAACCAGGCGTCTTTCATTTCGAGCTGAATACGATAAGTGCGGCCCGCCACCAACCTCAGTCCAGTCGGATTGCAGATCGAGTTGGTGCGAATGACGGCAACAGCATCGAGCCTCTCATCCGGCATCGCTATCGTCGAATGGCACAACGCGCCGCCCGCGTTCAGCAGGTCGAAACTCGTGCGCTGTGCCAGAGACAGAACGATGACCGCGGTCGCCCCCAAGAAGGCTGCCGGAGCCAAGATGCGGGCGGTGAACTGGTAACTCGCCACTGCGAGTTGGCACCCGCGCAGTCTCCGGGCGAGGCCGAGCAGAAACCCCGGATCGGCCGGGTCGATCTTCCTCGCCGGTATCCGCCGGCGCAGCCGTAGAACCAGGTACCCTAGGCAAAGCAAAGTGAGCGTGGCAAAAAACGCGATCAGCCGCGGATCCCCATCCTGTGACAAGATCGCAATGGCAGCCGCCAGCGCGCCGAAGCCCAGGGCGCCCTTGGCCAGTGCATGACGTTGGCCGGTCAGACGCAGATGCACAACCTGTCGACGCACATTCCAGGAGGCACGGGCCCGATCGCGAATGCGGTATTGCAGAAAGCCGCTGAACTTCAAGCTGGCAATCAGGCCGACACCGATCAGCAGGGCGGCAGCGGGATTGTAGACAATCGCATCGAGCCAAGGCGAGGCGAAGCTGGGCAAAAAACCCCTGACCAGACCGGCCGCCCAATTTGTCGTCCCGCCGGCAACGTCATTGATCCGGGTGGTGACGCCGTCGATGCGCAGATATTCCTGAAGCGGCGGGAATGCGCCCGCCAACAATGCCAGGAACAGCGACAGGAAATAGACGACGCGCCGCCACCACACCGTATCCTTCACCAGCGCGAACAGTTGCGTGCGCGCGAGAGAGCTCGCGGCCGGCACCAGTTCATGCATATTCGTGAGGAAGCGGCGCCGTTCCTCCGCTTCGATACGCTGAGGACAAGAGGGCGATCGGCAGCGACCAGTCACGGCGTCCGCCATCGCTTTTGCCACTGCGGCGCGATTAAAAGCAACCGGAGTTCCGTTCGGCGGCAGCAAATCGATTTTCTCCGGCAACGAGATCGGGGCATAGCCGTCGTTGCCGTACACCATGCGCAAGATCGCCGAGCTGTGCACCAGCGGCGTGTTGCCCACGCCCACCAGCTGTTGAACATCTCTCGGCTGATAGCGCCAGAATGCACCAAATCCCGCGCGCGGATCGTAGATGCGACCGGTCGGCGCGGCGATCGCTTTGTAGCTCGCGACCAGACTGGGTTCGAACCGCAACCCTTCTTTGGCGGCCTCACCGATCATCCAGCACAAGGCCACATACGACAGGCCGTCATCGGGATAGCCGCCGCCGACATCGGCATGCGCCCCCGCAAACCACACCTGCAGCAGGCGGTCGTGCCCGGCCTCGTTCCATGGGATCGGGGAAAACGTCTTGCGCTCGTCGTCCAGGCTTAATGCGTGGCGGGCATGCCGGACATTCGGCAGCAAGTTCTTGTCGTCGAATGTCATCGGCCAAACCCAGCGGTCGACCGCTTGCGTCAACTCGTCGATCGGCAGGCCGTAGGCGACGACCGTATCCCAGACACCAAGGAAATAAATAGGGACCTCTGATTTCTTCTCGACGTCTTGATAAGACTTGCCGCCGGTCAACCAATTCCACCAAAAGACCAACCGGTCACGCACTTACCGACCGCCCGTCACCCAGGGAATTGCAGTTGTAAACGCCTTTATGCGATAGGCGCGGTAGGCCGCGAGCGCATTGCGGTTCAGCTCGGCCTCGGTCTCGAAAGCGACCAGACCCTCGCGATAGATCAGCCCGGCAAGCACCCGGATGGTGAAGGCACCGCGGCTGAACCCGAACGCCCAGATGCGATCGCCGGGGTTGTGGTTGTGGCACAGGAATTTGTAGAGGTTCAGCACGTTGCGCTTGACCCCGAACCCGAATGCGAGGCCCAGCACTCGCAACAGCCTGACGCTCGAGGTGCCGACGCCGTCGCCGAACACGGCGACCTGGCTGCCGTCACTGAGGTCGAGCGCCTGGTACAACCGCCAGACATTGGTCTTGAACGGCGCCGCCGCGCTGTTCCCTGTGCCGTCAGAGAGCACAATCAGGTTGCGCGAACCGTCTGTCGCCATGGCGAGCCCAGATCACACCGGCGGCGGCAGCGTGATCTTCCCCAGCGGCTCTTCGTGACCTGTTGGGGGATCGGCGCGCACCGTATTCGTTAACTCATTTATTAACATTTATGTGCTATTTCTCCCTTTATTCAGCATGATGTACTTGGCTCGCCAAAATTTGTCGAGACACTTTCTTAAGCCGGCTGTTCTCGGCCAAATAGCGAGGTCAGCAGAGCGCGCGGAGATCGGCGCGCAGGCGATCCGGTTTGGCATCCGCCACTTGGCGGTCGACCGACGCATGGGTCTCTTTCCACACCGGGACCGCCGCGCCCAATAGCGCCCGGCCGGCGGGAGTCAGGGTCAGGCGACGGGTGCGTTTGTCGGCGTGATCGACGGCCACCTCGACCAGCCCGCGGCGCTCGAGCGGTTTCAGATTGGCGGTCAAGGTCGTGCGGTCCATCGCCAGCACGGCCGACACGCTGCCGATGCTCGCCGGCTGCGGACGATTGAGCGACATCAACAGCGAGAACTGGCCGTTGGTTAGATTGAGCGGTCGCAACGCCTGGTCGAAACGCCGCGCCACGGCGCGTGCCGCGCGCTGAAGATGCAGGCACAGGCAGGTGTCGCGAACGTGCAGGGTGATTTCGTAGGAAAGTTCTTCGCCGCTTGACATGCCGCAAAATACGTTGGTATCAACTCATATGTCAATGGCGACCCAGAGGTAAACCCGATGGAACCGCACGAAATCGTCTCCCGCGAAAAATGGCTGGCCGCACGCGAGCAACTGCTCGTCCAGGAAAAGGAATTTACCCACCAGCGCGACCGGCTGAGCGCCGCTCGCCGGGCACTCCCTTGGGTCAAAGTCGAAAAGGAATATGTCTTCGACACGCCCGACGGCAAAAAGGCCCTAGCTGACCTGTTCGACGGCCGCAGCCAATTGGTCGTCGATCATTTCATGCTGGCACCGGGCTGGGGGGAAGGCTGCGTCGGGTGCTCGTTCGGCGCCGATCACATGACCAACGCGCTCGTCCATCTCGAGCATCACGACGTCAGCGTGGCGGTGGTCTCGCGCGCGCCATTGGCCGAAATCGAGGCGTACAAAAAGCGCATGGGCTGGAATTTCAGGTGGGTATCGTCCAACAACAGCGACTTCAATTACGACTATCACGTGTCCTTCACTAACGAAGAGCTGGCAAAGGGCAAGGTCTATTACAATTACCGCATGACCGAAGGCGGGATCGAGGAACTCGCCGGTCTCAGCGTGTTTTTCAAGGATGGTGACGACATCTTCCACACCTATTCGAGCTACGCGCGGGGCGCCGAGGAATTGCTGACCACCTACATGGTGCTCGACCTGACGCCGAAGGGACGCAACGAGACCGGCCCGCATCACAATTTGACGGATTGGGTAAAGCGCCACGACGAATACGAAAAGGCTGTGGGCGACGCGTCCTGTTGCGGTGGGTAAAGCAGAACGGGATGGGGGCGGTGTTTTCCGAGCCGCGGCTCGCCCGCATTCGCGAGGTCATGAAGGGCTATGTCGAGCGCGACGAGGTTCCCGGCGTCGTCGCCTTGTTGGCCCGGCGCGGCGAAATGCATGTGGAGGCGGTTGGTCGGAAGGCGCTCGGCGGCGGCGACCCGATCCGGCGCGACACGATTTTCCGTATCGCGTCGATGACCAAGCCGATCACCGCGGCCGCCGCAATGATTTTGGTCGAGGAATGCAAGCTGCGGCTCGACGACCCGGTCGACCGGCTGTTGCCCGAGCTCGCCGGCCGCCGGGTCTTGCGGCGGCTCGACGGGCCGCTCGACGACACCGAGCCGGCAAATCGGCCGATCACCTTGCGCGACCTGCTGACGTTTCGCCTGGGCTTCGGCATTGTCATGGCGCCGCCCGGCGCCTATCCGATTCAGGCGGCGATCAGCGATCTCGACCTCGCTCAGGGCCCGCCGCAGCCGCAGACGCCGCCCCCGCCCGACGAGTGGATCCGCCGCCTCGGCACCTTGCCGCTGATGCACCAGCCGGGCGAGAAATGGATGTACCACACCGGGTCCGACGTGCTGGGCGTGCTGATCGCGCGCGCCTCGGGCCAGCCCTTCGATGCATTTCTGCGCGAACGCCTGTTCGAGCCGCTGGGCATGCCCGACACCGGCTTCAGCGTGCCCGCGGCCAAGCGCGACCGGCTGGCGACCGGTTACTGGACCAATTTTCAAACCGGCGCGGTCGAGGTCCATGACCCGGCCGCGAACGGCCAATGGAGCCGTCGGCCCGCCTTCCCCTCGGGCGGGGCGGGTCTGGTGTCGACCGTCGACGATTACCTCGCCTTTGCCCGGATGCTGCTCAGCAACGGCAAGCATGGCGGCGCGCGCATCCTGTCGCGGGCCGCGGTCGAAACCATGACGGCCGACCATCTGACCCCGGCGCAGAAGGCGGTGTCCGGCCTCACTACCGGCTATTTCGACAATCACGGCTGGGGTTTCGGGCTGTCGGTTGTCACCCGCCGCGACAGCCCGGCCGAGCCGGTCGGCCAGTACGGCTGGGACGGCGGCCTGGGTAGCTCATGGCGGTCGGACCCCGGCGACGATCTGGTCGGGATACTGATGACCCAGCACGCCTGGACCTCGCCAAACCCGCCCGACATCTGCCGCGATTTCTGGACCTTGGCCTATCAGGCTATCGACGACTGAAAAGGCGCCGCGGACGCCGCCCGTCAGCATGCCCCCCCGAGTGCGGCGTCGAAATAACACAGGCGATTCGAAATCAACCAGGAGAGGTGACGATGCGATTCATGCTGCAGGTCCGCGCCGACCGCGACAGCGAGGCCGGCGTTCTTCCCGAAAAGGAGCTGTTCGCCGCGATGGTCAAATTCAACGAAGAGATGGTCAATGCCGGCGTGATGCTCGCCGCCGCCGGGCTGCATCCGAGCTCCCGGGGTGCGCGCGTACTATTCGCCGGAACCAAGCGAACCGTGGTCGACGGTCCCTTCGCCGACCCGAACGAACTGATTGCCGGCTTCTGGATGATCAACGTCAAGTCGAAGGAGGAGGCGGTCGACTGGGCCAAGCGGGTCCCCTTTCTGGGCGGGGCGATCGAGATCCGCCAAGTCTTCGAAGCTGAGGATTTCGGCCCCGCCCTCACCCCCGAACTGCGCCGGGCCGAAGACCGCATGCGCACTCAGCTCGCCACAAATCAGCGATAAGGAGCAGACGATGGAACTGAACCCGTATCTGAGCTTTGACGGCCGCTGCGAGGCCGCGTTCAAATTCTATGAAAAGGCCCTCGGCGGCAAAATCGTGGCGATGGTCACCTACGGCGAAACGCCGATGAAGGATCAGTCGCCGGTGGACCAGCACGGCAAGATCGCACATGCGCGGCTGACCGCCGGTGACAAGGTGCTGATGGGCGGCGACGCGCCCCCGGGCCGCTACGAACCGGCCAAAGGGATCACGGTCATGCTCGGTGTCGACCAGCCGGCCGCGGCGGAGCGGGTCTTCAAGGCTCTGTCCGAAGGCGGCACGGTACAAATGCCGATCGAAGAGACCTTTTGGGCGCAGCGTTTCGGCATGCTCGTCGACCAGTTCGGCATCCCGTGGATGGTCAACTGCGAAAAGGCTGCTTGATCGCGGCTTTCGCCATGTTCCCTCTCCCCGAAGCGGGGAGAGGGCCGAAGCGGAGTGAGCGGCGACTTCGCCCGGCTGGCTCGCCGCTCGCCGGCGTGTCATGCTGGTTGCAGCGGAGCGAACGCCAGGAGCCCCTGAATGATCGACCTCTACGCCATGGGCAGCCCAAACGTCGTCAAGATTTACATTGCTCTCGAAGAGATGGGACTGCCGTATACCGTGCACCCGGTTGATGTCTTTGGCGAGGCGCAGTTTGATCCCGAATTCCTGCGGCTCAACCCGGTCGCCAAGGTGCCGGTCATCACCGATCACGACGCCCCCGGCGGCAAGCCCTACACCCTCTTCGAGTCGGGTGCGATCCTGCAATATCTGGCGGACAAGACCGGCCGGTTCCTGCCCAAGGATCCGGTCGGGCGCTTCGACGCGTTGCAATGGATGATGGTGCAGATGACGCTCGTCGGCCCAATGTTCGGGCAGTTCGTCCATTTCATGCGCTTTGCCCCCAAAGGCAATGATTACGCGCTCGACCGCTATCGCACCCAGGCGCGGCGGGCGCTCGAAGTGCTCGACAAGCGGCTTGGCATGGCGCCGTTCCTCGGCGGCGAGGGCTATTCGATCGCCGACATCGCGACATTCCCTTGGGCGCGCGGGGTCGGCGCCTTTCTCGGCAAGGCGGCGGAAGCCGATTACCCACAGCTGATGGCCTGGGTCGCAACCGTCGGCGCCCGGCCGGCGGTGGTGCGGGCATTGGCCAAAGTCGACGAGGTGCGGGCGCAGACGACCCAATTCGACAAGGCCGATGCCGGGGCGATGGACCGCCTGTTCGGCCGCGGCAGACACGCGGCGGCAGCCTAGCCTTTCGCGCCGCGATGGCCGCGATGGCCGAGAACGCGCTTGGGCTGCCGCCCGGTGCCTTTGACAGGCTCGACACCGGGGACGACGAAATCTTCTACGAGCCGGCGCGGCTCGTCTGTCATATCGACAGCGGCGCCATCGCCGCGTTGACCGAGTTCTACCGCACGGTTCTGCTCCCGGGTGGGGTGCTGCTCGACCTGATGTCGAGCTGGGTCAGCCATCTGCCGCCGGAGATCGCCTACAGCGAAATCATCGGCCACGGCATGAACGCCGAAGAGCTGGCCGCCAACCCCCGCCTCACCCGCCGGTTCGTGCAGAATTTCAACCGCGAGCCAATCCTGCCGTTGTCGGACCAAAGCATCGACGCAGCGATGATCTGTGTCTCGATCCAGTATCTGCAGCAACCGGTCGAGCTGCTGCGCGAGGTCGCCCGTATCCTCCGTCCCGGCGGCCCGATTGTGATCGGCTTTTCGAACCGCTGTTTCTGGACCAAGGCGGTGGCGGTGTGGCGGGCGCTCGACGACGACGGCCACGTCAGGCTCGTCAACGAATACCTGCGCATCGCCGGGTTTGCCGATATCCAAACCCATCGTCTTGCCCAATGGGTCGAAGATGTCAGCGATCCGATGACCGCGGTGGTCGGTCGCGCGAGGCAGGTGTAGGCTCGCGTCACGCGATAGGCATCGAAGGATAGAGCGATGGAACTGGGGACCCTGCTGCCGTGGAGCGATATCGGGGGCGAGCCGGCCGTCATCCGCGAATACGCGCAGGCGGCGGAATCGATCGGCTATGATTTCCTGGAGGCGCCCGACCATGTGCTGGGCGTCAATGCCGCGAGCCGGCCGGGCTGGGACCGCAACGACAACAACGATCTGTTCCACGACCCGTTCGTCCTGTTCGGCTATCTCGCCGGCTGCACTACGAAGCTCGGCTTTTCGACCGGTGTGTTGATCCTGCCGCAGCGCCAGACCGTGCTCGTCGCCAAGCAGGCGGCTTGCCTCGACGTGCTGTCGGGTGGGCGGTTTCGGCTCGGGATCGGGGTCGGCTGGAACGAGGTCGAGTTCACCGGCCTCAACGAGAATTTTCACAACCGCGGGCGCCGCTCGGAGGAGCAGGTGCAGGTCATGCAGAAATTGTGGGCCGAGCCGCATGTCAGCTTCAAGGGCCGCTGGCACACGATCGAGGATGCCGGCATCAACCCGCGGCCGCAATCGGGCAAGGTGCCGGTGTGGTTTGGCGGCCACCACGATCGCACCTTGGACAGGATCGCCAAATGGGGCGACGGCTGGATGCCGAACGCTTATCCGCCCGGCCCCGAAGCCACCGAAGTGCTGGGCCGGCTGCATCGTCTAACCGAGGCCGCCGGCCGCAACCCGGCGCAAATCGGGATCGAGGCCTGGGTGTCGATGGGCTCCGGCAACGAGGCCGACTGGGCGCAGCAGGCGCGCTTTTGGAAATCGGCGGGCGCCTCGCATATCTGCCTGACGACGACCTTCAACCGCCGCCACCACGAGCGCCTCCCCGGCCACACCCTCTCCGACCACCTCGCCGCCTTGCGCCGCTACCACGCGGCCGTTGCCGCGGCGCTGTAGCCGACAGCGGCAAGGGGGGCTTCGCCTCTCCGCCCGCCTGCGGGAAAAGGGGCAGCGTGCCGTGGGAGGTAATCGCAGAGCGATAGCGCGGATCACCAATTCGACACCGGCACAATGACCGGCACCATCAGCGGCAGCATGCCTTTCCCGAGCCTTGACCCGGGCAGCCGGGTCTGAGCGGCTGCGCTGCCGGGCGCAGCGATAGTAACCAGCAGTTAAATCGGTGAATATTCTTTGCCCAAAATACAGCAAATCTACAGCAGAAATCGTCCGAGGGTTGAATTACCGTCTCCATTTGGCACCCGCCGCGCCGACGCGCGACTGCCGGCCGGCTTCGAACCGCAGTCTGCAGTGAGAAATGGGCGATTTTATGGATGACTGAAATCGCAAAGAGAGGGAACAGCGCTGCGCGGCCCTACCTCGCGCCGAATCTCGCTCCCGCCAATGCTCGTACCGTCCACGCGCCGCAGCAAGCCGGGTGACTACACGTCGGGCCGGGTCAGCAAATGGCCGCAGCCGGCTTTGTTCGCCCAATATTCCCAGGCGCGCCAGGTCTCGGTCGAATACGGGCTGTAGCCGCGGTTGCGGGCGTCGATCTCGCCCGATGAGAGGTATTTGATAGGGCCGCCCAACTGCTTTGCCTGCATCAGGATGCGGGCGTTGCGCGGCAGATAGACCGACAGCCGCACCACCTCGATCAGCGAGCGGGCGGCCGCGGCAAAACCGTGCCCGCGCATCAGCGCGGCATTGTTGCCGCCGAGACATTTTGCAAGATCGCGGCCCTGCGCCAGATTGGTGACGAGCAGGTTGGTCTCGCCGAAATTGTCGGCGATGTCCCAGACCGGCACCTCGGCGCCGATAAAGCTTCCCGCGTGGATAACCGGCCGCAGCCGTGTCGCACCGGCGACGCCAAAGGCGAGCGTGTCCTCGGCATGGGCGTGCACCACCGCCATTATTTCCGGCCGTGCCTCGAAGATCGCGGCGTGGATAAACCGTTCGAGATAGAGCGGGCGCTTCTCGTCGCCCTTCGGCTGGCCGTCGAGACCGAGCTCGACGATGTCCTCGGCGGTGACCAGCTCCGGGGCAAGCGAGCGGGCGATAAAAAAGCGCCTCGGATCGTCCGGATGCCGGACGCTGACATGGCCGTAGGCGTCGACCACCGCTTCCCTGGCGAGGATGCGATTGGCGATCACAAGATCCTGAATAAGGGTGTCGAGGCTGCTGCTCATGGCCATGATCCGTAGGAGGTTTCGCACCCGGGCACCCCCCATTCGACGCCGCGGGTCGACCGACTTTCGATACCTTACCAAGGGGCACTTTGTCCCAACGGCGGCGCTGCCGCCAGCATGCCATCACTCCCCTGCGCCCGGCTCGCGGCCGCGGATGACATTGGCCGATCGTAACCGCTCGGGTTTTGGTGTATGACCCGCCCCGAAATCGGATCGGCGCAGGCGATGATCGTCAATCTTAACAAATACCGCAAAAAGCGCGAACGTGCCGAAGAGGAGCGGCGCGCGGTCGAAAACCGGGTCCGCTTCGGGCGCAGCAAAGCGGCTCGCGCCAAAGACCTGCGCGAGCGCGAGCGGGCCGACAAAAGTATCGAAGACAAACGCCTCGACTAAGCGCGACGGCGTCGGTCGTGCACCTGCTCCCCTCTCCGCCCGCTGTGGGGCGAGAACAAGCGGCCGCCACGGCGCTATAACCCGTCCCGAGAACCGGACGCCTCCCCGGCCACACCCTCTCCGACCACCTCGCCGCCTTGCGCCGCTATCACTCGGCCGTTGCCGCTGCACTGTAGTATGCGCTTGCTCGGATTAACGCGATGCAGCCAAAGGGGAGTTGGAGCCTCTCGATCCGAACGCTGCTCGTGGTACGCACCTGACGCTTGTCACCCGCGGCGTCCGTCCGTCGCCTTCTCGGCGAAGGAGCTTGTGAAGAAATCAAAATCGGGTCGCGATGGGGCACAAACTCCCCGGTCTTCCCGGCGCAGGCCGGGACCCATCCTTCGGTCGCTCGGGACCTTTCAAGTAGCTGCAATGGCTCGCCCCACGATATTGTTCCGTGCCGTGGAGCGATGGGCCCCGGCCGGTGCCGGGGAGGCAAGCGGATGAGCGGCGAGAGATTTTTTCACAATCTCGAAGGCCGGGATCCATGACGCCATGGGCACCGGCCGGAGCTTGTCCTCGGGCCGGCCAGTGGCCGGACCCGTGGGCCGGTGAGACAATTTTTTGGGTGTGATCTGTCGGAACTGGTCCACTGGATCTCGTAACCCAGAATTTGTACGAACGCGGGTGGGCGCTCTCAGGCCTCGTCGGGAACGGCTTGTTCGAGTTCGCGAAGCCACACCGCGGCAGTGGAATCCGACGGCGCGCGCCAGTCGCCGCGCGGCGACAGCGATCCGCCCGATGAAATCTTCGGGCCGTTGGGCAGCGCCGAGCGCTTGAACTGCGACAATTGGAAAAAGCGCAATAGGAACACGCCGAGCCAGTGCTTGATTTCAGCAAGGTTGTAGGCGCGGCGGGCGACATCGGGTGTGTTAGCCGGCCATACGCCGCGCTCGATGTCGGCCCAGGCATTCCACGACAGGTATGCGATCTTGGACGGGCGGAAGCCGTACCGCGTCGTGTAAAACAGGTTGAAGTCCTGCAACGCGTATGGGCCGACGACACTCTCGGTCGACTGGATCGCACCGTCCGCACCGGGCGGCACCAGCTCGGGCGAAATCTCGGTCGCCAGAATGGCGTAGAGGATCGGGGCGGTCTGCGGCCCGAGGTCGCCGGTCGCCGCAACAAATCGGATCAGATGCTGGATCAGGGTCTTGGCGACCGAAGCGTTGGGGTTGTAGTGCGACATCTGGTCACCAACCCCGTAGGTGCACCAGCCGAGCCCGAGCTCGGACAGATCGCCGGTGCCGACCACCAGCCCGCCATTGTGGTTGGCGAGCCGGAACAAGTAATCCGTGCGCAGCCCGGCCTGGATGTTTTCAAAGGTTACGTCGTAGCGCGCTTCGCCGGTCGATGCGGCGTGGCCGATATCCTGCAGCATCTGCCGCGCTGCCGGGCGGATGTCGATCTCGCCGCCGGTGACGCCGAGCGCCTTGATCAGCCGCCAGGCATTGGCCTTGGTCGCCTCGCTGGTCGCAAACCCGGGCAGGGTATAGGCGAGAATGCCGGTGCGCGGCAGCCCAAGCCGGTCCATTGCTCGCGCCGACACGATTAACGCCTGCGTCGAATCGAGCCCGCCTGACACCCCGATCACCAACTTTTTGAGCCCCGTCGCCTGCAGCCGCTGGGCCAGCCCTTGGACCTGGATGTTGTAGGCCTCGTAGCAATTGTCGTTGAGCATCGCCGGGTCCGCCGGGACATACGGGAAGCGTTCGACATTGCGGCACAGGCCCAGCGCTTCGTGCGGCGGCGAGAAATCAAAGGCGACGGTGCGGTACGGTGGACGCGCCGCGGCGGTCGCGCGCACGCAATCGCCAAAGGTGTTGGTCCGCATCCGCTCCTGCCGGATGCGGCCGACATCGACATCGGCGGTCGCCATCTCAGCGCTGGTTGAGAAGCGCTCGGTCTCGGCCAGGCCCTCGCCCAATTCGAAAATACCGGCCTGTCCGTCCCAGGCGAGATCGGTCGTCAACTCGCCGGCGCCGGCGGCGGAATAGGCGTAGGCGGCGATACAGCGGGACGACTGCGAGGCGCACAACAGTCGCCGCATCTGCGCCTTGCCGATCGTGATGTTGCTGGCCGACAGGTTGAGCAGGATCTCGGCCCCGGCGAGGGCGGCGGCGGTGCTCGGCGGCTGCGGCACCCAAAGATCTTCGCAAATCTCGACATGAAAGGTGAAACCGGCGTCACCGCCCGTGGCAAACAGCAGATCGCCGCCAAACGGCGCCTCGCGACCGGCGACCGTAACGGCCTGTGCTGCGACACCTTCGCCCGAGGTGAAATGGCGGCGCTCGTAAAACTCCCGATAATTCGGCAGGTAGATCTTGGGTACGACCCCGAGCAGCCGGCCGCGGTGGATCACGATCCCGCAATTATAGAGATGCCCGTGCACGCGCAGCGGCGCACCGAGAACGAAAATCGGGAACAATTCTTTGCTGGCGTTTATCAGCCGGTCGATTTCGCTCTCGACGGCGTCGAGCACCGCGTCCTGAAACAACAGATCATCGATCGCGTAGGCCGACAGGCACAGTTCAGGAAAGACCATCAATCCCACCCGCGCCCGGTCGCCGGCGGCAAGCAACGCCTCGACCGCCGCCGCGTTACGCCGGGGCTCGGCTACCGCTACCTGCGGCACGCACGCCCCGAGGCGGATGAACTGGTGCCGATAGGGAGAGAAAAACGAGGACATCACGGCGCTCGAGTGATCGGCTAACCCGGTTAATCTGGGAAATCAAATGCTTTGAGATAAGGGGGTTAGCGATTTCATGATCGCGAGCGGCCCGATCGCACCAGCGCCCAGGCGACGCCGCCGATCCCAAACAGAATGACGGAGCCGAGCACCAGTATTACGAGATTTTCCGCCCCGATCAGCCTTTCGCCCAATTTGCCGACCGCGTCGCCGACGAAGATCAGCATCGGCGCCCAGACGAGGGCGGAGGTCACGTTGGCGATCCAGAACCGGTCGGACGGCATCTGCATGACCCCGGCGGCAAGGGGGATCACTGCCCGCAGCGGGCCGAAAAACCGACCGATAAACACACTCGGACCGCCATATCTTGCGAAAAAGCGGGTGCCGCGCGGCAACAGCTCGGGGTTGCGCGTAAATGGCCACATAGTCGCAAGCGCCCGGCCGAACCGGCGGCCGATCCAATACGACACGGTGTCGCCGAGGGTGGCGCCGAGGACCGCCCCCGCGAGCACCGGGAAATAGGGGAGCGTGCGCGTCGCCATCAACGCCCCGGCGGCGATCAGCAGCGAGGTCCCGGGAAACAGCAGGCTCAAGAATACGAACAACTCGCCAAAAGCGGTAACGAATATTACCGCGAAAGCCCACCCGGCATGCGCGGAAATAAAGGCGAGCGTCGGCTGTACCAAGTCTTCCATACGGGTTTCAACGGTTGCGCGACGAACACCGGCAAAAAACGGCCGAATCCCGGCCTTGATAGCGCGGTCTTCTTACGGGAGCCTGAGCGTTCTGGCCGAGCCGCCCCGCCACTTGCCAAAAAATGTCGCGGCAGCCGGCGCGACCGGGGCGGCGAATAGTCGGTGCCGGCCACTCGCGCCGCCTCGGCATCGAGGGGTAAGATCGTCGCCAGCGGAGAGATGAGCGCCGGCTCGCGGCCTCAAACCGGAAGAGCCCGCTCACCGAAGCCGCTTCCCGCGCCGCGGCCGGATCCTTGCCCGTCCGCTCGCTCGGACAGGAGCTTCCGATGTTCTGGGTAGTCGTCGCGATCCTGTATTTCGTCCTCGCCGCGGTGGCGCCGAGCATCCTCGGCCTGTTCGTCAGCCGCACCCGACCGGATTTCGGCACCCTCGCCTTGTCCTTGCGCATCCTGTTTGTGGCGATCGCGCTGACCTGTCTCGCCGCGACTTCTTATGTCCACGTCGACGCCGACGAGATCGCGGTGTTGAACAAGATCTACGGCACCGCCTCGCTGCCGGGCGAGCACATCATTGCGATCCACGGCGAAAAAGGGCCGCAGGCCGAAATCCTGACCCCGGGCTGGCATCCCTGGTTTTTGGTCAACGTGATCTATCAGGTCGAAAACAAAAAAGTCGTGTCGATTCCGTCCGGCAGATATGGGTTTCTGAATGCGAAAGACGGGGTGCCGCTGCGCCCCGATCAATACCTCGCCGACGCCTTTGCCGCCGGCCACGAGCTCGACATGCTCGATGCCGAATATTTCCTGACCCATGGCGGCGAACGCGGGCCGCAGACGACGGTGTTGACCCCGGGAAATTATCGCCTCAACACCTATCTGTGGGACGTCGACATCAAGGATGCCGTCGATATACCAAAGGGTGCGGTCGGCGTGATCAAATCGAACGTCGTCGCCGCGGTGAATTTCGGCAATATGATCGCGCCAAAGCCGAGTTCCAGCGCCTGCCAGCAAAAGCGGGTGTCGGCGAATGCGAGCGGCCAGGCGGTGCTCGCCGATCAGAAGAGAGAGGACCAGGGTGTCCTGACCGCCATCCTCGTGCCGGTCGGCTGCATCGGGGTCTGGGAGCAGGCGCTCCAGCCCGGCCGGTATTACGTCAACGAGGCGGCCTACAAGGTCACCATGATCAGCACCCGGGTGCAGACCTGGGAATTCAAGGGCGGTTATAAAAAGCGATACATCGATCTAAGCCTCGATCAGGCCGGCAATCTGACGCAGTCGCAGCGCTCACAGGACATCGCCGTGCCGGAGGGCGCTGCCGACCCGGCCGTGACCCCGTTTGTCGAAGGCTGGCTGGTGCCCCTGGAGCTGCGCGTCTTGGCGCAAGTCACTCCCGACAACGCACCCTTTGTCGTCGCCGCGGTCGGCGGGCTACCCGAAATCGAGAACAACATCATGGTTCCGACGATACGCTCGATCGTGCGCAACGTCGTCGGCGCCACCGGCCGTCACGTGCTTGATCTCGCGGACAACCGGGCGGAACTCGAGCATGCGGTCGAACAGGCGATCCGGCCCGAAGGGATGCGCGCCGGCATCATCATCAAGGAGGTCAAGTTTGGCGACGTGGCGTTGCCTCCCGAGCTGCTGGTCTCGCGGCTGCGCCAGCAATTGGCCGACCAGCTTCAAGTCACCTATCAGCAGGAGCAGAAGGCGCAAACCCAACGGATCCAGACCGAAAAGGCGCGCGCCACCGCGGAGCAGCAGCACCAGCTGGTCGAGGCGCTGATCGGCGTCCAAGTCGCCGAGCAGAACCGCAACGCCGCCCAATTGCGCGGTGAGGGGCAAAAGCTCGAGCTCGAGGAGACCGCACAAGGGCAACGGGCGCAATCCGACGTGCTCGGCCAGGATCGGGTGCTGACGATCAATCTTGTGCAGCAATTCCTGAAAGCGATTGAGCAAAAGCCGGAGATCGTGTCTCTGATCGGGCGGCTGGTGCCGCAGACGGTGGTGTCCACCGGCAGCCAGGGCGCCGGCCTCGACAGCGCGGCGGCGATTTTCGGGGCATTGCTCAAAAACAGCGACGCCGCCCCGCCGGCTCTGGCCGGATCCTCGACCAAAAAGTGATCGGAAGATGGCCGACATCGTCATCATCAACCCGCGCTTCAATACTTCGTATTGGGGGCTCGAGCACGCGATGCCGTTTCTCGGCATCAAGGCGGTGCTGCCGGTCGCGAGCCTGCCGCTGCTGGCGGCTCTGACGCCCGCCGGGCATACGGTCACCTTGATCGACGAGAATGTCGAACCGATCGACTTCGAGCGTTGCGGGCGCGCCGACATCGTCGGGGTGACCGGTATGAATGTGCAGCGCACCCAGATGCACGAAATCCTCGCAGAACTGAAGGGGCGCGGTTGTTTCACCGTCGTCGGCGGCCCCTGGGTTACCGTCCGGGAAGATGATCTCGCCGGCATCGCCGATGTAATCTTTATCGGCGAGGCCGAGGAGACGTGGCCGCAATTTCTCGCCGACTGGACAGGGGGGCGCCACTCGGCCCGCTATGAGCAGGCCGAACGCACGAACATGGCGGGCGTGCCCCGCCCGCGTTTGGACCTCCTACGGATAAAGGATTATGCGCTCGGCAGTGTGCAATTCTCGCGCGGCTGCCCTTTCGAATGCGAATTCTGCGACATCATCGTCACGTTTGGCCGCCGCCCCCGGATCAAAACCTCGGCCCAGGTGCTCGCCGAGCTGGATGGTCTGCTCGCGACCGGCAAACGCACCGCGTTTATCGTCGACGACAACCTGATCGGCAACAAAAAGGCGATCAAGCCGCTGCTGCGCGACGTGATTGCGTGGCAGCAGGCCCACGGCTACCCAATGATGTTCGCGACCGAAGCTTCGATCGATCTCGCCGAGGACGCCGAGCTGATGGGGCTGATGGTCGATGCCAATATCAGCGAGGTATTCGTCGGGATCGAGACGCCGAACGAAGCCGCGTTGCGCGAAACGAAAAAAATCCAGAACCTGCGCACCCGCGGCGGCACCTTGCTCGACAAGGTGCACCGCATCCAGGAAACGGGAATGGAGGTGTGGTGCGGCATTATCGTCGGCTTTGACAACGACGACGCCGGTATCTTCGCGGCCCAGCGCCGCTTTGTCAGCGAGGCGCGGATTGTCAATGCAATGGTCAACATGCTGGTGGCGATCCCGAGGACCCCGCTCTACAAGAGACTCGACGGCGAAGGCAGACTGGACAATTCGGACGACCCGTCCGGGTTCGGTCCCTTTGGCACCAATGTCATTCCGCGCCGCATCGGCCGTGAAGCGTTGCGCGACGGCTATGTCGAGCTGATGTGCGACCTATATACGCCGGCCGCGTTTTTCGCGCGCCTCGACGCTCTCTACCTCGACGCGCGGCTGCCGTGGGGCAGGGGGCGATCGCGTTACCTTCGCCGCCATCCGCTGCGTCGGCTTAAGCTCAACGCGCGGCTCCTGGTTGAAGCGCTCGCCATTTTTGTGATGCTGACTCGCGGCGTTCCAGACCCGGCGCTGCGTCGCGAGTATCGCCGCAGCATGCTGCGCGTCACCCGGCGTCGGCCGGTACCCGCGATCCTGCAGCTTTACGCGCTCAAATGTGCAATGCATTTTCATTTTCACATGATGGTCCAGGAGATGCTGCTGGCACCGCGACCCGTCGTCCGTGCCGCTTGACTTGGCCGTGCGGGCTCCGTGATGCGCGGGGATTTTCAAACAGGCGAGGGAATTGGCGATGGCTCATCCGATCGTCTACGGTCCGCCCGGCAGCACTTATGTGTGGAGCGCGCGACTGGCGCTTGCCGAAAAGGGCGTCACTCACGAGTTGGTCGAGGTGCCGCTCGGTACCCATCGCGACGAGCCGCATCTGTCGCGCCAGCCCTTCGCCAAGGTCCCGGCCTTCGAGCATGACGGCTTCACGCTCTACGAGACCCAGGCGATCGTGCGCTATGTCGACGAGCGCTTTCCCGGGACGCCGTTGCAGCCCGAAGACGTGCACGAATGGTCGCGGATGAACCAGATCATCGGCATCGTCGATGCTTACGCCTGGCCCAGCATTGCCGGCGCGATCCTGTTCAACCGGGTGCTGGCGCCGCGTCTCCTCGGCCGGGCGCCGGACGAGGCGGCGATCGCCGCAGCACTGCCGCGTGCCCGGCTGTGCCTCGCCGAGATCGAGCGGATGATGGAGAATCACCGCTTTCTCGCCAGCGACTATGTGAGCCTCGCCGATCTGATGGCGGTCCCGCTATTGTACTACTTTGCCAACGTGCCGGACGGCCAGGCTCCGTTCGCGGCGCACCCGAAATTGCAGGAATGGCTGCGGCACATGGAAACGCGCCAAAGCTTCCAGGTGACAAAGCCGCCGATAGCCTGACCCCGATGGCCTGACCCCCGTTGCGGCGGGAGCTTCGCCGGGCGGCTTATTTCAGATACGGGTTGACGAGACCCGCGACGATGCCGGTCAGGACCTCGCGCACCTGGCGCTCGTCGCAGCCCATCAGCACCGCGTCCTCGAGCGCTTCCTGCGCCAGCTCGCGCAATTCGGCGAGGTTCTCGTTCAACACCTTGATCTTTTCGACGCAGGAGACCGGCTCGCCTTCCGGCGTGCGCCAGGTCGGGAATTCCGTTGCTTCGCTCATCGCGGTATCCTTTCGGCATCAATGCCGTTTATTTGCGACCGCCCGGCGCCCCACCCTGCTGCGGCGCGCTTCCCGGCGTGGCCTCGCCGCCGCCTGCGCCCGGATTTTTCTGTCCCCCGGGCTGCGAAAATATCATCTGGCCGATCAGGTTTTCGAGGCTGACCGGGGCCTGCGTGTATTTGATCTGGCCGCCGGACGGAATGTCCTTGTCCGAGCCGCCGGGAACCAGCGACATGTATTTGTCGCCGAGCAGGCTCGACGAGATGATCTCGGCGACGGTGTCGTCGGGCAGCTTGTACTGGGGGTTGATGTTCATCCCGACGGTCGCCAGAAACGTCTTCGGGTCGAGATGCTCGGAGACGACCGAGCCGACCTTGACCCCGCCGATGCGCACGTCGCTGCCGTCGCGGATGCCGTCGATACTCTGAAACTGGGCCGTGACCGGATAACCAGCTACCGCCCGCACCTGGCTCGTCGAATAGGCAAAGAACATGAACACGGCGGCGGCGACGAGCACGACGGCGCCCATCACCGTCTCGATCACATTGCCGCTCATCCGCCGATCTTCCCACTCATGCCCTGGCCAGCCCGTAGCGCGGCGCTACTCCGGCGTCCACGGCTCGTAGTCGCCGGTCGAAGGCGGGCGCCTTCCGCCGCGCAGGATCGAGCCCGGCGGACGATAGGCATAGGGCGTGCCGGTCATGTTTGGCTGATGCTCTTTTTCCCAAGGATGGCGGTTGCGCGACCCCGGCTGCGGCACCTCGTCGACCGTGTGATGGAGCCAGCCGTGCCATTCGGGCGTCACTTTCGACGCTTCGGGCTCGCCGGCGTAGACGACCCAGCGCTTTTCACGGCTTGCCCGCCCGCCGCCGCGGCGCAAGGTCCGTTGCCCCTTGTCGCGGTAGTAGCGATTGCCGAGGCTGTCGGTCCCGACATATTCGCCGCGCAGCCAGGTCAACAAACGCGTGCCGAAGGTCATCCACCTATCCGTGCCGAGCCGCGGGCGGGCGGTCGCGCGGCGGCAGGTTTATCGCACCGCCCGCCATCCCTCGGCAATAGCCGGGGCGAAGTTGCTATAACGCAACATCTAGTGGGCATTCGCTCATTCACCACAAATTCAGTTGCCGACCCCCTGCGTGTGCTCTACATATAGTCTTTCGAATGAGCCTATTCGCTAGATGCTGCTGCGCTGCCCATCGGCCACAGACAATGGGTTTGGGGGGAACGAATGCATATCGCGCGTCGCTTTACCACAGCCGGCCAGGATCCGTTTGACGCGGTTCGCTTCCGCACCGTAACGAGCGGGATCCGCAACCCGGACGGCTCGGTCGTCTTCCAAGCCGAGGGCATCGAGGTGCCGGCGGAATGGAGCCAGGTCGCGGCCGACATACTGGCGCAGAAATACTTCCGCAAAGCCGGGATTGCGGCAGCGCTGACGCCGACCCCTGAGGACGGCGTGCCGTCCTGGCTGTGGCGCCGCCGCGCCGACAAATCGGCCTTGTCGGCGATGCCGGAAAACGCCCGCTACGGCGGTGAAACCAGCGCCCGCCAGGTCTTCGACCGCATGGCCGGAACCTGGACCTATTGGGGGTGGAAGGGCGGCTATTTCGACGCCGAGGAAGATGCCGCCGCGTTTTACGACGAGATCCGGCTGATGCTGGCCCGGCAGATGGGCGCGCCGAACTCGCCGCAATGGTTCAACACCGGGCTCCACTGGGCCTATGGCATCGACGGCCCGGCGCAAGGGCATTGGTATGTCGACTACCGCACCGGCGAGCTGACCGCGTCGTCGAGCGCCTATGAGCATCCGCAGCCGCATGCCTGCTTTATCCAGAGCGTCGCGGACGATCTCGTCAACCAGGGCGGGATCATGGATCTGTGGGTGCGCGAGGCGCGGATCTTCAAATACGGCTCAGGCTCGGGCTCGAATTTCTCGAAACTGCGCGGCGAGGGCGAGCACCTCTCGGGCGGCGGGCGCTCGTCTGGGCTGATGAGCTTTCTGCGCATCGGCGACCGGGCCGCGGGCGCGATCAAATCCGGCGGCACCACGCGCCGCGCCGCCAAGATGGTGATCGTCGACATCGACCACCCCGACATCGAAACCTTTATCGACTGGAAGGTCGTCGAGGAGCAGAAGGTCGCGGCTCTCGTCGCCGGCTCCAAGCTCGCGGCGCGCCATCTGAAGCGGATCACGGCCGCGTGCCGCGACGCCGCATCGGAGCTGGCCGACCCCTGCGACCCGGCACAGAACCCGGCATTGAAGCGCGAGATCCGTGCCGCACGCCGGGCGATGATCCCCCAAAGCTACATCCAGCGGGTGATCCAGTCGGCGCGCCAGAGCCTGCCCCTGGCCCGAACAGAGGGCGACACCGCGCTGGAATTCCGCACCTATGACACCGATTGGGATTCCGAGGCCTATCTGACTGTCGCCGGTCAGAATTCGAACAATTCGGTCAGGGTGTCCAACGCCTTTCTCGACTGCGTCGGTGCCGACGGCCCGTGGCAACTGACCCAGCGCACGACCGGCAAGATCGCCAAGACATTGCCGGCGCGGGCGTTGTGGGACCGCATCGGCCATGCCGCCTGGGCTTCGGCCGATCCCGGCCTGCAATTCGACACGACGATCAACGAGTGGCACACCTGCCCCGAAAGCGGCCGGATCAACGCCTCGAACCCGTGCTCGGAATACAATTTCCTCGACGACACCGCCTGCAATCTCGCCTCGCTCAATCTGATGGCATTCCGCCATGGGGACGCGACGGCGGGGGGCGGCTTTGATGCCGACGGCTTTGCCCATGCGGTGCGGCTGTGGACCATCGTGCTCGAAATCTCGGTGATGATGGCGCAGTTCCCCTCGGCCGAGATCGCCCGCCGTTCCTACGCCTTCCGCACCCTGGGGCTCGGCTACGCCAATCTCGGCGGGTTGCTGATGGCGATGGGCATCGCCTATGACAGCGCGGAGGGGCGCGCGCTGGGGGCGACGATCACCGCGCTGTTGACCGGGGCGGGCTATGCCGCTTCGGCCGAGATGGCCGGCGACCCGGCCCTGGTGCCGTCGGGCGCCTTTCCCGGCTATGCCGTCAACCGCGCGGCGATGCTGCGCGTCATCCGCAACCACCGCCGCGCCTGTTATAGCGAGAGTGCGGGATACGAAGATTTGTCGATCTCGCCGGTGGCGCTCGACGCCGCCCGGTGTCCCGACCCGCAACTGGTGGCGGCGGCGCGCAACAGCTGGGACACGGCACTGACGCTCGGCGAGAAGCACGGCTTCCGCAACGCGCAGGCGACGGTCATCGCCCCCACCGGCACGATCGGGCTGGTCATGGATTGCGACACGACCGGCATCGAGCCCGATTTCGCGCTTGTCAAATTCAAAAAGCTCGCCGGCGGCGGCTATTTCAAGATCATCAACCGCGCCGTGCCGCAGGCGTTGGCAGCCCTCGGCTACGACGCCGCCGAAATCGCCGCGATCGAGCGCTATGCGCTGGGCCACGGCACGTTGGCCGGCGCGCCCTCGGTCGATCACCAGAGCCTGCGGGTGCGCGGCTTTGACGACCGCGCGCTCGCCGCCGCCGAGGCCGCGCTGGTCAGCGCCTTCGACATCAAATTCGCCTTCAACCGATGGACCCTGGGCGAAAACTTCTGCATCGAAGGGCTCGGCATCGCCGCTGCGGCACTCGATGACCCCGGGTTCGACCTGCTGGGCGCCCTCGGCTTCAGCCGCGCCGAGATCGACGCCGCCAACGCCTGGTGCTGCGGGGCGATGACCCTGGAAGGCGCGCCATGCCTCAAGCCCGAGCACCTGGCGGTGTTCGACTGTGCCTCCCCGTGCGGGCGCACCGGCACCCGCGCGCTGTCGGCCGAAAGCCACATCCAGATGATGGCGGCAGCGCAGCCCTTCATCTCAGGCGCCATCTCGAAAACCATCAACATGCCGAACGCGGCGACGGTCGAGGATTGCAAGGACGCCTATTGGCTGTCCTGGCGGCTCGGGCTAAAGGCGACCGCACTATACCGCGACGGCTCGAAGCTGTCGCAGCCCTTGGCCGCGAGCCTGTTCGGCGACGACGAGGATGCCGACGACCCCGATGGCGCCAATAAGGCGGCCGAACTTTTCGCGCAATCGCCGGCGCAGCGCGCGCCGCTCGTCGCCGAGCGCATCGTCGAACGGGTCGTCGAGCGGGTGATCGAGAGGGTCGTCCAGCGCGGTGAGCGCCGCCGCCTGCCGAACCGGCGCAAGGGCTACACCCAAAAGGCCACGGTCGGCGGCCACAAGGTCTATCTGCGCACCGGCGAGCACGAGGACGGCAGGCTCGCCGAGGTGTTTATCGACATGCACAAGGAAGGCTCGGCCTTCCGCTCCTTGATGCACAATTTCGCGATCGCGATTTCGATGGGCCTGCAATACGGCGTGCCGCTCGAAGAATTCGTCGAGAGCTTCACCTTCAGCCGGTTCGAGCCGTCGGGGATCGTCGAGGGCAACGACGCGATCAAGATGGCGACCTCGATCCTCGACTACATCTTCCGCGAATTGGCGATCTCCTATCTCGGCCGCAGCGACCTCGCCCATGCCGAACCCGGCGACCTGTTGCCCGACACCGTCGGCAAAGGCGAAGCGCAATCGAGCCTGCGCAGCGCCGAGAACAGCGATGATTACCACCCGAGCCCTGGCTCCGGTCTCGAGCCGGGTGTGGCCGCGATGATGCAGCGCGTCATGTCGAACGGTTACGTCCGCAACAAATTCACCGTATTGCACGGCGGTGCCGGCCGTCCCGCCGGCGCCGCCGCCGCCCTCACCGCCGCCGACGCCTTCGCCCTCGCCGCTCCACCCTATGCAGGCGGCGACGACACCCTCGCCCTGCGCCTCGAACGCATCCGCGCCGCCCGGATCAAGGGCTACGAAGGCGACAGCTGCACCGAATGCGGCAATTTCACCCTGATCCGCAACGGCACCTGCCTCAAATGCGACACCTGCGGCGCGACTTCAGGGTGTTCTTAATCAGCTGGTGGTGCGCACCCGACACTTGTAACCCACGGCAGTCCTCCGGTCGCCTTCCCGGCGAAACACGCAGGCCGGGGGTGCCTCGTTTCATCACCCTGCGACTGCCGACGCGTTTACAGCACCATCGCCAGAGACAAGACCAGCAACAGCAGGCCAATCAGCCAACGCGGTGACGTTGATGGCTTCTGCATTCGGCAGCCGTCGAGAATGCACCGGCCGAGAGGAAACCCGGCGGTGAGGCATTCCTGGCGGCATGTCGATGTTGATCGCATGAAAACTCCCAGCGGTCCGACCTCGGCTCAATTCATCGCAGCGGAGAGAGCCGGGAGTGTTACTTACAACAACCTGACGAATGCGGCAATCGACAGTGGGGAATAAACCACCCTCCGGGATGTCACTACTGTCCTGGGGCACGGTGATAAGGGGGGCGGTAGAATGAACGCAGCGGGCAGCGCCTTCATTTGGTTCGGCTTGGCGATCATCGCCGCGTTGATCCTGGCGCTCTCTTGAGGCCGGGTAATGCGCGACACAATATTGCCACGTGACGAAACCATGGGTTGAGCGTTGGGGTTGTCGGACTGGATTGCCGACCGAAGGGCCACAATGAGCACCGAGACCCAGCCGCTCCAAAGGTTCACCCCCCGGTTCGCTCGTCCCCAACGGGTTCGCAGACGAACCAGCTTTGTGATGCTGGGGGCATTGTCGCTGGCGCTTTGGGCGGTGATCATCGCCGGCCTCGCCGCCGTTTGGCCGTAAGCGACCGGCTTGGCATGTTCTTAGCGCCGCTCGCTCCCGGTGACGACCAGATCGACGTGCCGCGGTCCGCACTGGCCGCGCCCCAAATCTTATCTTAGCTGTTGGAAAGGGCTGGTGGGCGCGACAGGGATTGAACCTGTGACCCCACCCGTGTGAAGGGTGTGCTCTCCCGCTGAGCTACGCGCCCGCTCCCCAGCCGGCGGCATTTAGGGTGTGGCCGCAAACCCTGTCAAGGCGGCGGCCGGTGCGGTTCGGCCGCGTCGGCGCTAAGATCGGCAAGGGGTCACCCTCGGCGCCATCAGGGAGGAGCGAATGCAGCGGCACAATCTGGGAAAACTGGGGCCGCTTTCGGCGCTGACTTTGGGCGGCGGCGGGCTCGGCCAGGTGTGGGGCGAGACCACCTTCGAGGAATGCGTTGCGACGGTGCACGCCGCGGTCGAGGCCGGCATCGATCTGTTTGACCTGGCGCCGCGCTACGGCGACGGCAAGGCCGAGGAGGTCGTCAGCGCGGCGTTCGCCGGCAAATTGCCACCGGGCGTGCGGGTGACCAGCAAATGCAACCTCGGCGAGCTGCCGCCGGCCGAAATCGAACCGACACTGCGCCGGTCGATCGAGGGCAGTCTGCAGCGGCTGCGCTTGTCATATCTCGATTTGTTCTTCCTCCATTCAAATGTCGTGCCCGATTCGGTCCATCGTTCGCGCTGGCCCGACGCCGCCTCGCGGATGACGCTTTACGAGACTTTTGTCGACCACGTCCGCCCGGTCTTCGAGCGGTTCGCCGGCGAGGGGCTGATCGCCGCCTGGGGGCTGACCGGCATCGGCCATCCCGACACGATCATCCGGCTGCTCGGCGAAACCCCGACGCCCGCGGCCGTGCAATGCATCGCCAATCTGCTCGAACTCGCCGGGCGCGCTGAAATTCTTCGCCGGTCCCGCCAAGCCGCGCGCCGTCATCGCCGCGGCGCGGGCGAACGGGGTCGGCGTCATGGGTATCCGCGCCGTACAGGCGGGGGCGCTGACCGGCGCCCTCGACCGGCCGTTGCCGCCCGACCATCCCGAGACGCGCGACTATGCCCGCGCCGCGGGGTTCCGCCGGCTGGCGGTGGAGCTGGGGACGAGCCCGGCGGCGCTCGCCCATCGCTACGCATTGTCGCTCGGGGTCGACACCCTGGTGCTCGGCGTCAAGAACCGCATCGAGCTTGCCGAATGCGTCGCCGCCGCCGAGGCGGGGCCATTGCCGGTCGAGCTGATCGCGCGGATCGACCAATCGGTGGACCGCGCCGTCGAAGGGTGAGACTTTCGGCTCCGATTATTTGAGTGGTGGAGAGGAACCAACATGAGCCAGGCCCTTGCAGGCATTCGCGTCATCGACTTCACCCACGACCAGGCCGGTCCGTCCTGCACCCAGATGCTGGCCTGGCTCGGCGCTGACGTGATCAAGATCGAGCGGCCGCCGCATGGCGACCGGGCGCGGCGGCTGTGGAACATGGACAACCCCGCGGTCGACAGCTTCTTTTTCCTGCTGCTCAACAGCTCGAAGCGCAGCGTCGTGCTCGACCTGAAGACCGACGACGGCAAGCAGATCGCCCGCCGCCTCGTCGCCGAATGCGACATCGTCGCGGAAAATCTCGGACCCGGCGTCATGGAACGGCTCGGGCTCGGCTGGGAGGCGGTGCACCAGCTCAATCCGCGCACGGTCTACGCCTCGGTCAAAGGCTTCGGCTCTTACGGCCCCTACAGCGAATTCAAGTGCTTCGAGCCGGTGGCGCAGGCGACCTCGGGGGCAATGAGCGTGACCGGCGACGCCGACGGCCCGCCGCTGGTCAACGGCGCCAACATAGGCGACTCCGGAACCGGCATGCATCTCGCGATCGCGATCCTCGCTGCTCTGGTCCAGCGCGGTCAGACCGGCCGTGGCCAGTTGGTCGAGGTCGCAATGCAGGAGGCGGTGCTGAACCTGACCCGGGTCAAATACACCGGCACCCTAGCGACCGGGAAACCGCTGGAGCGTACCGGCAACCGCTCGGCGACCGGCGGCTGGTCGGATCTGGTGCGCTGCGCCGGCGGCGGGCATAACGACTACGTCTACATGATCATCCCGCCTGACAATCTCGAGATGTTCGCGGCGGTGACCGAGGTCGTCGGCCATCCTGAACTGAAGACCGACGAGCGCTTTGCGACCGCCCCGGCGCGTGCCCGCAACCAGGCGGCGTTGACCGAAATCATCGAAAGCTGGACGCGCGGCCGCGAAAAGCATGAGGTCATGCAGGCGTTCGCCGGCCGCGGCATTCCTTGCGGTGCGGTGCTCGACACCGCCGAGGTATTGGCGGACCCGCATTTGCGCGAGCGCGGCACGATTTTCGATCTGGACCACCCGACGCGCGGCCGCTTCTCGATGATCGGGTGCCCGGTGCGGTTGTCGGATTCGCCGTTCGAGCCGACCCGCGCGCCGCTCAAAGGCGAGCACACCGAGGACGTGTTGCGAAGCTTGGCCGGCTACTCCTCGGAGGAAATCTCGGCGCTGCGTGAAAAGCAGGTAATCTAACAAAACAGAGAGGAGTAACGCGAAGGCCGCCAAGGGTATCGTGGAGGACGCTGTAGTGACTGAAAACGAAAAACGTTCATCGGGTGGATCTGCTAATCGGATAATTGTGCAGTTGTAGAGATGAAAGCAATTGAACAGATTGTGACCGTTCGCGCAGCCTTTGCGATCCCGGCGTTAAAGTCTTAATGAGGACTGCCGATGATCGAACAGACCATTGACATCGCTGCGAGCAACGGGTTGATGAAAATCTTCATCGTCGGCGCCGCGCACAAGGAGCCGGCGCCGTTGCCGATGGCGGCGCCCTGCCGGCACCAGGTCGGTTGAGCCCATACCGTGGCCCACGCATCGAGGCCGTCGGAGCCCGCCGACAACGGCGTTCTGACGACGTCGCGCACCGGTTGGGATCTGCTGTCCGACCCGCTCTTCAACAAGGGCACCGCCTTTACCGAGACCGAGCGCGATGCTTTCGGACTGCACGGGTTGCTGCCGCCGCATGTCGGCACCTTGGACGAACAGGTCTCGCGCCGGCTGGCGGTGCTGCACCGCTTTGCCAGCGAACTCGAGCGCTACGCCTTTTTGCGCGAATTGCACGACAACAACGAGACCCTGTTCTTTGCGCTGCTCGAACAAAACATCGAGGAATTGCTGCCGCTGGTCTACACCCCGACGGTTGGCGCCGGCTGCCAGGAATTCAGCCAATTGTTCCGCAAGCCGCGCGGGCTGTTTCTGAGCCTGCCGCACAAGCATCGCCTCGATCAGATCCTCGCCAACCCGCGCTTCGACCAGGTCGAGGTCGTCGTCGTCACCGACGGCGAGCGGATTCTAGGGCTCGGCGACCAAGGCGCCGGCGGGATGGGCATCCCGATCGGCAAGCTGGCGCTCTACACCGCCTGCGGCGGGCTGCATCCGGCGACCACCCTGCCGATCATGCTCGATGTCGGCACCGACAATCAGGAGCGGCTGACCGACCCGCTCTATCTCGGCTGGCGCCATGAGCGGGTGCGCGGCGCGGAATACGATGATTTTGTCGAGGCGGCGGTTGGTGCGATCACCCGGCGCTGGCCGCAGGTGCTGCTGCAATGGGAGGATTTCGCCAAGACCAACGCGACGCGGCTGCTCGACCGCTATCGCGACCGGCTGTGCACCTTCAACGACGACATCCAGGGGACGGCGGCAGTCGCCGCCGGGACCCTGCTCTCGGCGGTCAACGTCACCGGCGTGCCGTTGACCGAGCAGTGTATCGTGGTGTTGGGCGCGGGGTCGGCGGGCTGCGGCATTGCCGGCCTGCTGCTGAAGATGATGGTCACGGCCGGGCTCCCGGAAAATGCCGCAGCTGCGCGGTTTTACATCGTCGACCGCGACGGCCTGCTGATCGACGGCATGAACGCGATCGAGCCGTTTCAGCAACCCCTTTTGCAAAAGCGGGCGGCGGTCGAAAACTGGGTGCTCGACCATCCCGACAAGATTGCGCTGCTCGACGTCGTGACCAACGCCAAGCCGACAGTGCTGATCGGGGTTTCGGGCCAGCCCGGCGCGTTTTCGGAGGCGGCGATCCGGGTCATGGCGCGCAACAACCGGCGGCCGGTGATCTTTCCGCTGTCGAACCCGACCTCGCGCGCCGAGGCGACACCCGAGGACATCGAAGAATGGACCGAGGGCCGCGCCGTCATCGGCGCCGGCAGCCCGTTCCCGCCGCTCACCCGCAACGGCGTCGAATTCAAGGTCGACCAGACCAACAATTCCTACATTTTCCCGGGGGTCGGCCTCGGTGCGGTCGCGGTCAAGGCGCGCCGCGTCACCGACACGATGTTCATGGCGGCAGCCAAGGCATTGGCGGCGGCGTCGCCGGCCGCCTCGCACCCCGGCGACAATTTGCTGCCGCCGGTGACTGCATTGCGCGAGGTGGCGTTTGCCGTGGCATTGGCGACCGCAAACCAAGCGCATCAGGAGGGCCTGACCCAAGGGATCGAAACCGACGAGATCGAAGCCGCGATCCGCGCCAAGATCTGGCACCCCCGCTATCATCGCTACGAACCCGGCCACCAGCCCGCCCACGAACCGGCGCGCTGACGTCGGTCTTGAACGCGTCGTGTCGGCCGAAATCCGACCGCCGCGACGGCTTCCGGCGCTCACGACTGCCAACCTTGACGCTGCTCGCGTTGACAACCCCGCGGTTCACTTGGCGGACCAACGCGCCACTAATGCCATGCCGGTCGTCGCATCGGTCAGCAGCTCGGCGCCTTTGTTGACCGTGCCGGCGACGGCGCCTCGACAGTCTCGACCGCCTTCTTGTCAATGAGTGCCCAATCACCGCGCCCGGCCAAATTCCCGTAGAACCGGGAATAACCGGGAATTATTGCCATGTTGGCCCCAAAGTCCCCGATTTGGAGATGAAATAATGTGGCAGGCTAATCACTTGCCGGTGAATTCTCGTCGATGGCGAACCGGGAATTTTTTCGGCCGAACCGGGAATTAAATCCGCGGAACCGGGAATTACGGGAACCGATGAGATCAATCCGCGGTGCGGCCTTATTCGACGCAGCCAGGCAATCAAACCGCGGACAAGGGAGATCGCGATCATCGATAATCGTCGTATCAAACGCCGGACCATGGCGCGGCTCCTACATTCCTTTCGCGGCCAAACCGTGGTAACGACCGGAGGGGCCGATCACCGCACCCGGCGCGAATCGGTCGGCGACCGTCATCGCGCCGCCGGGTTCGGCGAGCCGCTTGGTGAAGGCGTCGGAGATGCGGTCCTGGACCAAAATTCGGTTGGCGGACAGAGAGGTCTGGCCGGCGTTGCGGTATTTGGAGGCGATCGCGACCTTCACTGCCATCTCGATGTCGAGGTCGTCAAAGACAATAAACGGCGCGTTGCCGCCCAATTCGAGCGAAGGTTTTCTCACCGTTCCGGTAAAAGCGGGATGGGAGACCGCGAAATCACCCATCCCCCTCCGTCCTCCGCGGCCCCGACCGAGCGTCCCAGCCTATGGAGCAGCCTCACACAGTGTTCGTTCTCGGCTTCGATGGCGAGACCTTCCTCAGCAATCTCTCGAGCTCTCGAGGTATCGTGCAAGTGAAGATATAGCCAAGCAAGGCGGGAAAGTTCTGTGGCGTCTGCCTCCGCCTTCCGTTGTTCCATCAGTTCAGCCAGCTCCCGATAGAGAAGGCGCTTCTCGTCGGAGTCCATAGCGAGGTAATTCTCATTGAATAACCTGTTAAGCGAATTTGCGGCATTGCTGAAAGCAGAATATAATGCGTCGGGGAGCTTACATATGCGGATCTGGGCCTGAGCTGCACCGGTCCAGTCTCCCAGGAGCCTATAAATCTGAGCAAGCTGATCCCAACCGATGCGCTCGTCGGCAGTGCTTTGGGGCTGCTCCAGAAAGCGGCGGAGGCACTCTGACGCTTTCACAAGCCCCGCAATGGTTCCCATTTCTTCGTATAACTTGGCCAGCATGAGCCACGCTGGCGCGTATTGACGGCAAACGAACTCCAGACTGGGTACGACCTCGTCGAGCTTCATTCGTCCCGCGGCTAGACGAGATGCGGTAAACTGGAAAAGACGTTCGATCCTTGGTCGGACACCGTGACGTAGAGCGGAGGTGCTCGTCGCGCCGATCTGCTGAAGGAATTCCACATCGGCATCAATTGCTGGTCGCATCGGTGTGGTTTCGAGCTTTCTTCGACCAAACACAGACGCAACCAGTGCCACATCCAAGAACACGGTGGAGTCGCTGGCAATCGTGCGTTCTACGAAAGAGCTCTGCACGAGTTCCTCTACTGCAGCTGCAACGTCCATCTTGTCGTTGGCCGGCCGCAAGAGCACTGCCTCCAGCGCTAGCTGCGGCACTAGAGAGCGCCAGCTACAGAGAGTCAGAAACACCCGTTTCGTAACGGGCTGAAGCCGTGCATAAGTTCTCTCGAACAGCGCGTTGAGTATTTCGTCTTTCCCGGCAACGATCCGCTCCACTTTATTCAATTCCCTGGACTTCGCAACTTCGCCCAAGAGGACTTTTATGATGTAGGGATGTCCGTCGGCCTCTTCGTACACTTCGTTCCTGTACCGCGAGGTTAGAAGCTCAGTACTGATGCCGCCGCAATTTGTCCGGCCGTATGTCAAAACCAACAAGAACGACGCCGCTGACGCCGAAGCCTGCTGCGAGGCGGTCCAACGACCGAGCATGCGGTTTGTTCCGGTCAAGTCACGCGAACAACAGGCGGCGATGGCCTTGCATCGCGTGCGCGATCATCTGGTCCGTCAGCGTACGGGCACGATCAATGCCCTGCGAGGGCACCTGGCCGAGTACGGTATCGTTGCCGCGGCGCTCAGAGGCGGCCTCAACCAGCTCTTTTCGATCGTCCAGGCTGATGACGACGATAAGCAGCTGCCTGCCTCGGTCAAGCAGCTCCTGCGAACGCTGGTGGCCGAGATCCGAGCTGCCGATGCACACATCGCCGAGCTTGACCGGAAGCTAAAGGATGATGCCAGGGCCGACGAGGCGTGCCGGCGGCTCATCGAAGTGCCCGGTATCGGCCCGGTGATCGCCACGGCCGTCGTAGCGACCGTGCCGGACGACCAGCGCTTCAGCTCGGGTCGCCACTTTGCGGCTTGGCTGGGTCTGACGCCCAAGCAGCACTCGAGTGGAGGGAAAGAACGTTTGCTCGGGATCAGCAAACGCGGCGACGCCTACATGCGCCGACAATTCATCAACGGTGCGCGGGCTCTCGTGCGGATCGCATCCGGGCGAACCGGAGGCTATTGGGATTGGATCAACGCACTTCTTTCCCGACGCGCTTTCAACGTCGTCACGGTCGCGGTCGCGAACAAGCTGGCGCGGGTCGCATGGGCCCTGCAGGCCCGCGGAACCCGATGGAAGATGGCGTAATGCATCCGAGGGTCTGACAGCCGAGAATTGAGACTGTGAGGGTGATCTGAAGCGTGGTGGCAGGACCGGTCGGGATCGTGTCCCAGGACGTGGTGTAAGAGCGGCGGCAGTATCGCGCTCTCCGGCGGGGTCGGCCGGTGTCAGGCGGATAGGGCGGGCAGCCTGACGATAGGATCCTCGCTCAATGGAGCGATAGTTTCCAGGGTCATGTAGCGAGCGCGCTGGACCGCCCATTCATCGTTTTGTTCGAGCAGGATGGCGCCGACGAGGCGGGTGATTGCGGCCTCGTTTGGGAAGATGCCGACGACCTCGGTGCGGCGCTTGATCTCGCCGTTGAGCCGCTCCAGCGGATTGGTGCTGTGGATCTTGGGCCGGTGATCCTTGGGAAAGCTCATGAAGGCGAGGACGTCGGCTTCGGCTTGGTCCATCAGGATGGCGAGCTTGGGCACTTTGGGCCTGAGCTGATCGGCGACCTGGCGCCATTGGGCTCGGGCCATCTCGGCATCCTCCTGGGCGAAGGCGGTGGCGATGAAGGCGGCGACGACGCGGCGGCCCTGCTTGCCGGCATGGGCCAGGACGTTGCGCATGAAGTGTACCCGGCAGCGCTGCCAGGACGCATGCAGCACCTTTGCGACCGCTGCCTTCAGCCCCTCGTGCGCATCCGAGATCACCAGCTTGACGCCGCGCAGGCCGCGCCGCGCCAGCGAGCGCAGGAAGTCGGTCCAGAAAGTCTCGGCCTCCGACGCGCCGATCGCGATGCCCAGCACCTCGCGCCGGCCATCGCCGTTGACGGCCACCGCGATGATGACGGCGACCGAGACGATACGCCCGTTCTCGCGCACCTTCAGGTAAGTCGCATCGAGCCACAGATAGGGCCACTCGCCTTCCAGCGGCCGGTTGAGAAAGGCAGCGACCTTGTCGTCGATCTCGGCGCACAGCCGGCTGACCTGGCTCTTGGACATTCCGGTCATGCCCATCGCCTGGACCAGATCGTCGACCGAACGGGTCGACACGCCGTGGACGTAAGCTTCCTGAATCACCGCCGCGAGCGCCTTCTCGGCCATCCGCCGCGGTTCCAGAAAAGCCGGGAAGTAGCAGCTCCGGCGCAGCTTGGGGATGCGCAGCTCGACCGTGCCGGCGCGCGTTTCCCACACCCGGTCGCGGTACCCGTTGCGGTGGTTGAGGCGCTCGGGATTGCGCTCGCCGTGCGCGGCGCCGGTCAAGCCCTCGACCTCCAGCTCCATCAGCCGCTGCGCCGCAAAACCCACCATCTCGCGCAGTAGCTCGGCATCCGAACTCTTCTCCAAAAGCGTGCGAAGGCTCATCATCTCGTCGGTCATCGTCGGGTCCTTGGTTCGCGTTGAAGTTGGCGACCAAAACCCTACCGAAGACCCGCGATGACCGCCGCTATGGATAAGTAGCCCGCCGCCGCCTAACTCGTGGCGGTCCACGGCGGCGGGCTACTTATCCACAGCTCCTACACCACTCCAAGGGACACGACCACCGGTCGGTGACCGGCGTCGATCATCCCGGCTTGCGCATAGAGCATCAAGCTCGACGATATGATGGGACTTCGACGGGTGGATCTCACCAAGGCCAGACGACAGCGTCGTCACTAAAGGCCGGATAGATGGCAACAGCCAAGATCGGACCGACCGCCGCGATTGAAGAAATCCCTTGCGGGGCGAGGGGCGTCCATAGATACGCAAGGGGTTCGACAGCCTGGCGGCGCAGGCGCAAAGCGTGCTCGGACAGGACCCGTTCTCGGGTCATGTATTCTGCTTCCGCGGTCGCCGCGGCGATCTCTTGAAGCTGCTGTGGTGGGATGGTGACGGGCTGTGCCTGTTCGCCAAGCGGCTGGAGCGGGGCCGATTCGTGTGGCCGCCCGCCGATGAGGGCGTAGCGGTGCTGACGCGGGCGCAATTGTCGATGCTGCTGGAGGAGATCGACTGGCGAATGCCGCGGCGAACTACGACAGATCGAACTCAACCAAAGGTATAGGCAAGCCAGCCCGCTGCCGATCTGATCCAATCGCGGCGTGACAATCGCGCCCGAGAGCCTGCCCGACGACATGGCTGCGCTGAAGCAGATCATCGGCGACATGGCGCGCGACGTGGTGGCGGCGCGGGCCGAGATCGCCAAGTTGAAGTTCCAGCTGGCGCGCTACCGCCGGGCTGACTTCGGACGTTCCTCGGAGAAGCTGGCGCACGAGGTCGAGCAGCTCGAGCTGGCGATCGAGGCCTTGGAGACAGATCAGGCTGAGCAGCTGGCGACTGCCTCGCCGGCGGTGGCGGCGATCGTCGAGACTACGGTCGAGGCGCAGAAGCCAGCGCGCCGGCCATTGCCCGACCATCTGCCGCGGGAAGAGGTGCTGCACTCGGCGGCCTGCGCCTGCCCGCATTGCGGCGGTGCGTTGCGCCGGATCGGCGAGGACGTGACCGAGACCCTCGATTACGTCCCCGGCCGCTTCAAGAGCCTGCCCTCGCGAAGGCGGGGGTGATCCGGCACGTGCGCGAGAAGCTGTCCTGCCGGGCCTGCGACATGGTGGTAGAGGCCCCATCGCCCGACCACGCGATCGCTCGCGGCCGCGCCGGCGCGGGGTTGCTCGCCCATATCGCCGTGTCGAAGTACGACGACCATCTGCCGCTCTATCGTCAGGCCGAGATCTTCGCTCGCGAAGGCGTCACCCTGGAGACCTCGACCCTATCCGGCTGGGTCGGGGCGACGGCAGCAGCACTGAAGCCGCTGGTCGACGCGCTCGCCGCCGACGTGATGACCTCGGACACCCTGCATGTCGACGACAACGCCGGTGCCGGTGTTGGCGCCGGGCACCGGCAAGACCAAGACCGGGCGGCTGTGGAACTATGTCCGCGATGAGCGGCCGTTCGCCGGGTCGCCCCCGCCGACGGCGCTGTTCTTCTACTCGGCCGACCGCAAAGGCGAGCATCCACGGGCGCATTTGCTGGACTTCCGCGGTGTTATCCACGTCGACGGCTATTCCGGGTTCAACGAGCTGTTCGCCGGCAACCGGATCCCCGAAGCCGCCCGCTGGGCGCACGTCCGACGCAAACTCTTCGACGTGCATGCCGCCACTGGCTCGCCGATCGCCAAGGAAGCGCTCGAACGCATCGGCGATCTCTACAGGGTCGAGAAGACCATCACAGGCGCGCCACCCGATTATCCGCGAGGCGAGCGCCAGCAACGTTCGAAGCCGATCGCCGAGGCGCTACGCGCCTGGGCAGAAGCGACCCTGCCCAAGCTCTCGCGCAAATCGGAACTCGCCAAGGCCTTCCGCTACATGCGGTCGCGCTGGGAGGCGCTGTTGCGATGCCTCGATGACGGCCGGCTCGCCCTCGACAATAATCCCGCCGAACGGGCTCTGCGCTGCGTCGCGAAGGTGCGGCACACCGCGGCTTTTGTCGCACCGCCTTCGAGCGCCGCGACGACGGACGTCAGCTTTTCGGCATCGATCACGATCGGGCGGCCGCCCCGTAGGCCGCGACGCCGGGCGGCCGCGAGACCGGCGCGAACCCGCTCCTGGGTCAACGAGCGTTCGAATTGCGCCAGCGCGCCGAAGACATGGAACAGTAATTCGCTCTGCGGAGTGGTGGTGTCCATCTGCTCGGTCAGCGAGCGGAATGCGATGCCGCGGTCCTTCAACTCGTTTACTCTCGCCAGCAGATGGGTCAGCGATCGCCCGAGACGATCGAGCTTCCACACCACAAAGCAATCACCCGGCTTGAGGAAGGCGAGCGCCTTCGCAAGCCCGGCACGATCGTCGCGGCCGCTGGCACGATCCTCGAACAGATGCCGCTCATCGACCCCCGCCCCCAGCAGGGCATCGCGCTGCAGATCCAGGACCTGGCGATCGCCATCGGTCGAAACGCGCATGCAGCCGATGAGCAGCGTACGGAAATCCCCGGTAGAGCGGTTCGGTATACTACATCATTCCGACAGGGTTTGTCGTGCAAGTTTTAGGGCTTAAACCAGGCACCGAACCCTCTGATCAGGCTCCCGTCGGGAATCAGATGCTTGCCGTCACCTCCCTCACCGCGGTCGTAGACGGCAATAGGGGGTAGCCCGCCGCCTGTCCGAGCGGCGTTCCACCTTTGTCCGCTTATGCGTATCAGAGAAGCATTTCGTTCCTTCTGGCCATCGATGCTGGATGCGTTTTGCAGCGTCGGCGCCGATCTTTTCGTCCTCACGTGGCGGACGCTCCAGGACGAAGAAATTCAGTTCCGCAAGCACTGGAGCGCTGGCTATATCCGGCACAACCTGTGGCATCTCCTGGCCGATGCCGAGCGCCGGCATCTCAACCTGATTATCCGTCCAACCTCGCCCAGAGGGTTCTTTCTCCAGCTTGACGACCTGAACCCCGATGCCCTGGAGCGCGTCAAGCCGATCGCGTTGCTCACGCTCGCCACCAGTCCGGGAAAAACACAAGCCTGGCTGTTTGTGGAAGGGGAGGGGGATCCCGACGCTGACCGCGACTTCCGCCGACGGGTGAAGAAGGCCTGCGCGGCCGACCTGATGGCGAGCGGTGCCGTCCGCATTGCGGGGCAGCCTCAATTTCAAGCCGAAATATGCCCCGAACTTTCCCCGGGTCGCCATAACTCATGCGGTGCCCGGGTTGATGACATCGCGCGAGCAACTGCAGCAACTTGGGCTGGTCGCCGCGCCCGATATCGCCCCGCCGCGCCGTGTTCCCTTGAGCGGGCAGGGCAGGGGCGGCTGGCCCGACTACAATCGTGCCTTGCGGGGGCCCCTGCGAACAGCGACAACATCGGCCCCGATCGGAGCCGGGCTGATTTTCTTTGGCGTAAGTGGTCGATCGAGCGTGGCTGGCCGGCCGATCAGGTCGCTGCGCGGCTGCTCGAGGTCAGCTCAAAAGCGCGGGAGGCGCGCCACGGTGAGCCGTATGCCCTGGGGACGGCGCAGCGCGGCGCCGCCGCCGTGGCCAACCCGTCCACAGTTGATAAGTAGTCCCCGCTCCGCAGACGGAAATGTCGGAGTTCTTGAAGGCTTGGCTGTAATCGGCCCGGGCTTGGCAAGCTTTGCCACGGCTGCCAGGATAGGCGGAGAGTGGTAGAGAAATTGGCATGCCGACGCGCAACATCAGCCTGACGCCCGAGCAGGATGCTTTCATTCAGGAGACGGTCAAATCGGGCGAATACCAGAACGCCAGCGAGGCGGTGCGCGACGCGTTGCGTGCCCTGCAACAGCGCCGGCGCGAGGATGCGCTCAAGCTCGACGCGTTGCGCCGACAGATCGCCGCCGGCGTTGCCGCGCTCGAAAAGGGCGAGTTCACCGAAGTCGACGGCGCTGAACTCAACTCGTATCTCGACAGTTTGGCTGCCCGATCGGACGAGCGCGCTCGGTAGGGAATGCCGAACTTTCGCCTCTCGCGATTGGCGGAGGCGGACGTGGTCGGCATTCTGGCGGCCAGCGACAGACGATGGGGAGAGGCGGGCCGGCGGCGGTATACGGCGCTTCTCGCTGCGGGGATGCGCAAAATTGCGGCCGAGCCCGAGGACCCCACGACGCGTCGCCGCGACGAATTGCGGCCAGGGATCCGCAGCTTTCACCTCCGGCATGCGAGAGGTGGCGATCCGACGGGCAGGGTGAGACGTCCGGTCCATGTGCTCTATTACCGTGCGGTTGCTCCGGGTCTGATCGAGATCGTGCGGGTATTGCACGAGCGTATGGAGCCGAGCAGGCACTTGTCCGAGATTTCGGGAGATCTATAGGGCCGAGAATCCTCATTGCGTAGTGGCGGGAGAGTGCATTGGGTTGGGTTCGGCGCGGCCGGCGAAGACGGGGTCGGTGCGATAGTCGAGGCGGTCGAGCAGGTAAGGCGGCTCGCCTGATATCATGACGATCGGTCGGGTGGGGCCGAGGCGCTTGATCTCGTCGGGGGTCAGCAAGGGCCGTCCGTGGCGGTGCTCGCCGCGGCCGGCGGTTTGGGTCCCGGGTTTGAACGGCCGGCTGGTGTGGCGCGAGCGGTTGGCGGTCTCGAACGCGATCGTGGAGTGGCCGAGCGCGTTGCTGAGGTAATGCGCGGTGTCGTAATCGGCGGTCCCGAAATACTGCTGGCTCGTATTGGCAAGGAAACTCTGCCAGCGCGGATAGACGGCCTTGAGCTGCGAGAGGTCTTGGACGAAGAGCCAGCGCTGGGCGCCGTAGCCGCGCATCAGGGTCAGGCTGTCGACCAGATTGTCGAGGCGCCCCAATTGGCCGAACTCGTCGAGAAAGAACGCGACCCGGTATGCCGGGCGGCCCGAGACCGCGGTCATCGAATCGAGCGCCAAGCCGATAAAGCCGCGGACAAACCCGAGCGACGCGCGCAGGTCGGGCGGGATCGCGAGATAGACGGTCATCGGCCGGCGCTTCAAATCCTGCAGGCTGAAATCGCTGCGAGCCAACGCGGCGCACAGGCGCGGGTCGTCGAGCCAGGCGGTGTGGCGCTGAGCAGTCGACAACACCGAGCCGCGCTCGCGCTCGGGGCGACCCAAATGCACCGCGGCGGTGCGCGCGACGAGACGCTGCCCGCCGCGTTCGGAGGCGGCGAGCATGTCGGCGAGGATCTCGGCGAACTGGTCCTCGGGCGCGGTCAACATTGCACGCAATTCGGCCATATTGCGCCGCTCGGCCGGCAATCCCGCGACATGGACCAGAAACCCGCGCAACAGGTCGCGGGCAGTGTCGTTCCAGTGCGGCTCGCTCTCGAAGCCGGAGCGCACCACCAGCATGTCGGCCAAGGTGCCGGCGCGGCCGACGACATCGGGATGGTCGGGGTCGAGCGTATCGAGCCAATTCAGCGCGTGGCCGGCCGCATAGTTGATCGCATACGGGTCGATCACGAAGACGTCCTGCCCGGCGGCGCGTCGGGCCTTAAGGTCGAGGACAAAAGCGGACCCCGGATAATCGAGGAGGTTGGGGATCACTGCGCCGACCCCCTTGCCGGCGCGGGTCGGGGCGCAGGTCAGGATGTGTCCGTCGTGATAAAAGCGGCCGCGGCGCGGCAGGTTGCCGAGGGCGAAGGCGTCGGCCGGTGTCGCGGGTTTCAGATGTCCGCAAGCGCCAGCCTCGCGCGTCCCGCCAAAATAGGCCGAGCCATGGGTGGTCTGCGGCGCCGGGCCAAACAAGACGGCCCAGACCCCGCGCAGAGGGCCCGGCAGCAGCCGTGGTCCTAAGGCGAGCAGCACCACGAACAAAACCGGCTACAAGAGCCAGGTGAGCAAGCCGTCGGGCCAGCCGGTTATGGCGTGGAGGAGGGCCAACGGCAGCCAGCTCGCCGGCAGCGTGACGAGCAACAGCAGCGAGAAACCCAGCGCACCCCTGATGCCGAGCCGGTCGACAAAGCGGCGGAAGCTGAGGACCACCAGGATCAGCGCAACAGTAGTGATCCCGATCGAGGCATCGGGGATGGCGGCGAAGGCCCGGCCGGTCTGTGTCGGATGCCCGCCCTGGTCCGGGTGGGCGGCGAGCGACCGATCGAGTTGGAGGGTCTGTTCCTGGGCAATGGCGCGGTATCGCGGTCCCGCAGCGGCTGCGATCGCCGCACCGGCATTCTTTTGCGGATGACCGTTCGCGGCGGCTTTGGCGGCCGTCAGCGCGACGCGGTGCGCCGCGCGCACGGCCTCATCGGTTTGGTGTCGGACGTCGTTACCGCGCTCGGCGGCGAGCGCGCTCTCGCGGGAGGCGAACATCGCGGCCATGCCATAGAGCGCGTTGCGCTGCTGGCGCAGCAGGCCGGGCTTTGCCATGGCCGTCGCCAGGGTGCGGAAGCCGTCGCCGATCGTGGCAGGTGTCGGCAGCTTCGCGCGCTCAAACCACGGCCGCATCCACGACAGCAGCCTATCGAAATCGTGCCGCACCGAGGGTGCGGGATGGTAAAGCCGGGCCATCGCGTCGGCGGCGGCGGCGCAGGCGTCGAGCGCGTCGATGACGGCGAGCGGTGCCGCCTTGTCGGGCCGGTTCGCGGCGTTCGCCAAGGTGTCGCGCGCGGCGTTGACCGCTGCGGCATGCGCGTTCCATTCGGCGAGCGCCGCGTTGCCCTCGCAGGTCGGCTCGGCGATGCCCGAGCCGGTGCCAAGCGGCCCCCAGTTATTGACGCAGCCCGCGATCGTCGAGGACGGCCGACGCAGATCAGCCAGTGAATCTGCGCGCGCGACGGCATTCACACCGAGAAGCAGGGCGCAGGCGAGCAATGCGAGTGAGCGCATCGGTGATCCGTAGCTGGTTTGATGCCGCGAGTACCGCGGCGGTGGTCAGGGGGCTTTACTGTGCGGCCGCAGGTAGACTCTGCCCTGGAGGTGATCCGTCGGCGGCGACCCGGCCCGCCGTGCCGCCATATGCCGCAGCAAGTGCTGTGGCCTCGTCAAAGCCGGCGAGACCTTCCCCGGAGCAGGTCCGCCAATGGGCGCGACCGGTGAAGACACCGGGCGGTTCACGATTCGGGCGGCGAATATGCACTTGACTGTGCATATTCGCCATTCGGGCCGTACGCGAACAGGAACAGAATACGCTCGCCGATGCGGCGGCATTGGCGCGAAGGGTCACGCCAATGGTGCCGGCGCCTGTCGCGAGAGCCACTCTACACGGGCAGGAACTGCGCTCCGACCAGCGCGCCGCGTTTGACGATGCGATCGCCGGCGGCGGGCTTAAACTGATCGAGGGTAGGGCCGGGACCGGCAAGAGCCACACGCTCGGAGTGATCCGCGAGGCATACGAGCGCACCGGGTATCGGGTCATCGGGCTGGCGCCGACCAATGTCGTGGCGCAGGACCTGAAGGCCGGAGGTTTCAGCGAAGCCGGCACCGTCCATGCCGCCTTGTTTGCGTTGAAGAACGGCCGCAGCGAATGGAACCCGCCCGCACACACGGTCGTCGTCGACGAAGCGAAGACCCACGCCATCTCAACCATCGCGAGTGCAAGCCTCAGATCCACACCACCCCTCATGAATAAGACGGGCTAGTTGCGGTTGTGGTTCGCCGCGATGGCCTATGTGCTGGTCTGTGCGCTGCGCCGCATCGCGCTGGCGCACACTCGCTTCGCCCGTGCCACCTGCGGCACCATCCGCCTCAAGCTGTTGAAAATCGGCGTCCTGGTGCGCACCAGCGTGCGCCGCATCAAGCTCGCCATGCCCTCGGCCTTTCCTTATCAGGCCGAATACCGCGCCGCCCATGCCGCGCTAACCGCGACCAGCAACTGACCCAACCCGCATATTCACGGCCGCAGACAGGCGAACCGCGTCGGCCGGCACCCTCACTTGCTTCACGAGCACCCCAAAAACGCGCTTGCCGCCAAACGCGTCTCCTCACCCCCGATAAACCGATGGGCTATGAGAAATGCGGGCTAACGCAGACTACGCTTCGACATAAAGGATCGTGCTCTAGACAGAGCAGGTGTATGATCGAAACCACACCCATCGGTAGCTTAACTGACCTGTAGGTAAGTACGCGCGCAGACCCGTGCGCTCCCAATGGACTTTGCTCTACTCTAAAATTGGGTACTGAGGCGTAGCATAACAATGCTTTGGGAGTATGGAACTCCCGCAGCACTACCGCTAGTAGTCCGCTGCTGGTAGGTATAAAACGGGCCAACGTAAAGATTTCGATCCAATAGGTATTTCATATTGAGTCCAGCGCTGAGGACATTGTCGGTTCGGGAGACACCCTGGTAAGCGTCATCTTCGTAGGTAATACTGGCGCTCAGCAACAGGTTATGGCGGAGCTCGTGGTCGATATTTACTGTCGCCGATGAGGCGAGATAGCCGTTTCCGGTGACGCCGATCGAGGGGTTGGTGGTTTCAAAGGCGCGGATGCCATTGACGCTCAAAGTGGTGAGCCTAGTAACATTCCAAACGAGCCGACCACCGGCGTCGGGAGCGGAGACGGAGCCAAGGCTTGAGGCGTGAAAAACTTCGCTCAAAAAACCGAAATACACATCGCCATACATGATATGCGTCGGCAGAATGTTCAGGCCAAGGTTCATACGGTAGACTGTCGAGTTGAAACTTACACCTCCTGGCGGTATGTGCTGATAATCGAAAAGGGTCCCGGAAGCGCGGATGTAGCCTTGATAATCGGGGACGAACTCGTAGTTGACGCGCAACGTGGCTTGGGGCGTGGTTACGTTTTGATCACTTTGCGGCAATACGCCGCCGCCGATAGCCGCCACAGGATTATATTCCGCCGCTTGAACACCGAGATCGGCTTCGTAACCTAGGCGGAAGCCCGTTTCGGCGTAGCCAACGTTGCCTAGGTAGTTATTATACGTCACTGGTTCAGCAGCGTTACCTGGCGAATTGGGTGATGTGCGAGGCACGTATAAGTGTGCGACCTCAGCATTGCCGTAAAGCGAGCTGGCGCCATCGACATCTAGGCGCCAGTCAACTGAGGCGACGCCGGTGGCGGTATCTTGTGATGGATGGATGGCATAATATTGGAGCCCGGCTCCAGCGTGCAGATTCACCGCGTTCCGCGCAAAGCCGGACAGCAGATCAAAGCTGGGCCGAAGCGCGGTGATCCAATCGCTTGTCGGGCTTGAGAGTGCAAAAATATTGCTGTTGTAAAGCTCGTCAACCTCGGCGCGTGGAAACCAGAAGAAATCGCCGCTGTGCAACCCGATCGGATCGAGGTCGGGACGCGGCCGTTCAAGGACGGTTTGACCCGGCAGAATCACTTGCCCGGGCGAAACCTGTAGCTGTGGAGCGATGGGCGCCGGCAGCAGCGGTTCTGTCATCTGAGCAGCGGCGCTGAACGACAACAGCTCTACTGTTAGACCGCCCAACGCCGCAACCCGAATATACAATTTCAATCGAGACTTTTGCAGCCGATTGCAACTGTTCAGCGCTTCCCCGGTCAGCGCTTCCTCGCTGATCGATGAGAAGGTAGACCCACAGGTCGCCGGGACGAGGCTCAGGTCAAGCAACCTGCTTGGCCCTAGGCCCGACCGCGCTCCTCCAGACAGGAACCGTTTTCGTGAGGCAAAGCCAACCTACAGCTTGAATTCTGCGGTCTGCACTTAAGCTGACCGACAAGACGGCTGCCTTGCCGAAATGGATCAGCGGATAGATCGCGCCGGGACTCTCTGCAACTGGCGTCACACCATCAGGGCGGCGCGCAGCGAGTGTCCAATCGTAACGCCGCATGACCCCAGACATCGTATTGTGCATCGCTGGCCTCTTCCGCCCCGCACGGCGTTGGCGGCGGGCGATCCGATGCGACCACTCCGATCGCGCGCGGCGGCTGAGCTCGGTCACCGCGCGTCGCCGCCCACGCCGCCGCCATCGCTTCCCGGATTTCCGAGTGCCGCTGGATCACCGCCGTGATGAACTGTGCCTCGACCCGGTCGCGATATGGATCCGCTAGTATGGGCTTACGAGAGTGGTACCACCCCACCGCGGCGTTCCAGTTCCCGGTCTGACCATACAACCGCAGCAAAAAGCGCGCGGCATAATCTGCGTTCTGTGCCGGATCGAATGCCGCCTCCACCGATGCGAACGCATGTGGATGCTGTTTCAGGTTAACCTGCAGGCAGCCTGAGTCTATAGAGGCTACGCCGCGCAGCATTGCCTGTCTCGTCCAGGCAATTGCATCGAACCGCGTGGCGAAGAATAGAGCCCGATTTTCCGCGTTTACCGACCATGGCCATGGCTCCGTGGTCCGGCTCCCGTCGATGCGGCGTCCTGTCTCCACTTCCGCCACTGCCAGTAGCAAACCGCGCGGAATCCCCCAACGGTTGCCTGCCGCCTCGACGGCCGCGCGGCACAGCTCGGTCGCGGACGCCGCAGAAGTGGTCGCCACCTTCTGCGCCGATGACGCGGTGGTAGTGCTCTTGCCGTAGGCCACAGCACCAAACTGGGTGTGCGACAGGGCGAGACCGGCCGCGCAGGCCATAAGCTTCAGGTACCTGTCTGCGACATCTCTGAACATCGCGGTTGCTTACCCGAACTCGCTGTTCGATAACATCTGCAATGTATAGCGTGCCCCATTTTTGACATGCCGCCTTTTCGCGGATGCCGTTTTACCTCGTTGGAGCTGCCACACGCAATTGCCGGACGCCACCAAGGACCCTTGCTCCGAATCGACGCGGTTCATCTTCGCCTACAGGGCCAATGTGCTAGCTCTCGTATTTCCTGACCTGGCGTCACCTCTGGGATGCCGGCATCTTAGCAGGGATCGAATGCCGCGGTAGATTGACCCGACGAATCGCTCCTCGCATCAATGGTATTTGTCCGGTACAGCAGGAAGGAAGTGCGGGATGAATTCTGCTGATCCGGCTGCCGGGGCGTTACCACAGGCCTGCCGTTCGTCACAGCCAAGCCCGGCGGGGCCTCGATCACTTTCGCGCCGCGGGACGCTACGCTTCCTTGCCGCAATCCCTGTCGCCGCGCTCGCATCGTGCGCGCCCGGCAGAGATCTTCACCCGCTCCCCAATACTCGGCCCGAAGCCTACATGCTCGGTGTCGGTGACGAGATCCGCATCATTACGGTCGGCGGTGAGCAACTTACCGGAGATTTTCGCGTCAACGATGGGGGCGATATCGCAGTCCCACTGCTCGGCACCGTACACGCCGCTGGCCTGACTACCGCTCAGTTGGAGCAGCGCATCTCGCAAGAGTTGGAGGAGAGGAAACTGTTCAAGAATGCGAGTGTTTCGATCGAGGTGCTTGCCTATCGTCCCATTTTCATACTGGGCGAGGTCAACAAACCCGGACAATACCCCTACCAGCCCGGCATGACCCTATTGACGGCGGTAGCGGTTGGCGGCGGCTTCACCTATCGAGCCGTTACCAGCTATGCGTCGGTCGTTCGTTCCCAGGGGGGCCACGCTGTCGAAGGGCGCGTGAGCCGCAGAAGCTTGATCTACCCTGGGGACGTCATTACGATCTTTGAGCGTTGGATCTGATGTACTGGGAGCGCGGCGCGCCCTGAGGCCGGTGAACCGGTCCCGGTCGCACGCCGGTGCCGCTGCGGGCGTCATCGCGGTGGGGTCACCGAGACGGCGCGCAAATACGACCTCGCGAGGTTGGTGACCGCCGATAACCCCCGATTTTCAGGCATCCACCGCAGCAGCGTTGTCGAGCGCACCTTCGCTTGGCTCAGTCGAAACCGGCGGCTCGCAAGGCGCAACGAGGTGGGCGGGTATTAACGGGGATCTCAAGGGATTTGGCCACCATGAAGATGAGAATCAATTTCCCCGTTGCCGCGATGGTCCTTCTGTCGTATTTCGCGGTGCTTGGACAAAACGCGAGCTTCTCTTCCTCAGACGTCGGGCACGTCGATCCACCCCCTCAATCGGTAAACGCGGGCTTTACCAAGCTTCTCGTTAATCAGGATTTTTCGCGAGCGGTTCTCGATCTAGGCTGCGCAGGGGCTTCGCAGAAGCACTTCTGGAACCAGGGGTTGTGGTGGGAAAAGTCGTTTCCGCCATGTAACCAAATTTGGATCAAGAAAGATCCTTCCACTGGGCAAAATGTTCTGGATCTGCGCTGGCTGCCGTCGCAGACCGACACCTACGATGCGACTACTGTCGAAACAGTCGCAGGGGACTACAGCCAATATTACGGATTTCAACACGGCTACTACGAGGCAATCTTAAGAGTTGTACCCTGGAAGATTGGGGGGATGTGGCCAGAGTTCTGGATGTGGGGTGCGAATTCTACGATATATGCCAATCTGCCCCCCTGGGGATCAGCACCCGCCGATGAGATCGATGTCGTCGAGCCGCACGGGGAGATACCCACATGGATTACCTCTGCCATACACGGGTGGGGAACTGGCAATGCGGCATTCATTTACCACACCCCCGTCCCGAGTTTGGATTACTCGCAAAACCATAAATTTGGGCTGCTCTGGACAACCAACGGACGATTAAAAGCCGGATCGGCCTGTTTTTATCTGGACGACGTTAAGAAGGGTTGCGCGACTACGGACGCGGCGGCTGAATATCAGCGGCATTTTCTGATACTGTCGATGGGGGTGGGTTGCCAATTCAAGTACGGCAACCGGTCCTGCATCAATGTTCCCGTCACCAATGTTTCCCATGACGGCTTCGGGACGATCCGCCTTACCGTTAAAGCGACGGCTGGGTTCAGGACCGGAGATACTGCCACGATTGCGGGCGTAAGAGGGGTGCCGGGGGCGAACGGAGTCTTTGTATTAAGCACCGTCGATTACACTCACTTAGACTTGAAGGGCTCAAAATTTTCAGGCACTTACGTCGGCGGCGGCATAGTCAACCCGCTAACTCATGCCGATATGTATGTGAAATCGGTAAGGGTCTGGACTTGTGCCGCGGACGCGATATCCGGGTGTTGATCTCGCGCTGAACGCTCTAATTACCTCGTTGGGTTATCGGTGGCGATTTGAAGTGTAAGCGTCAGCGGACGATTGCGATCAGTGGTGATGTGGCGAGTTTGGAAGTCTGACGCACCCAGATCCACGGTAAGCATCCGGCGAAGGCCGCGGTGCGTTGCGTTCAGGCGGCGGCGTGGATGGCGGCGCTTTTCCAATGCCAGGGCTCGGCAAGCGTCGGTGAAGGGTGTTGACCCTGAGCCCCCCGTATTCGACAGCTCTTGGGCCGATGCCGGAGACAAGCCCTTCAGCCCGCAAGCGGCTCGAATAGGCGCTCTATGTCAGCGGCATCGAGCAGCGGCCCGGCGGCATCGCGCGCATTGAGAATGCCGGAAGCCAAGGCGCGCTTGCGCTCCTGCAGCTCGATTATGCGCTCCTCGACCGTGCCCTGGGTTACCAGCTTGTAGACGAACACCGGCTTGTCCTGACCGATGCGGTGCGCCCGATCGGTAGCCTGGTCTTCCACCGCGGGGTTCCACCAGGGATCATAGTGGATCACGGTATCGGCGGCGGTCAGGTTGAGCCCGGTGCCGCCGGCACGCAAGCTGATGAGGAACAGCGGCACCTTGCGCTTCTGAAACCTCGCGACTGGGTCGGCGCGGTCGGTCGTGTTGCCGCGCAACTCGACATAGTCGATCCCGGCGCGCGCCAGCTCCGGCTTGATCAGGTCGAGCATGCTGGTGAATTGCGAAAACAGCAGAATACGCCGGCCGTCCTCGATCAGCGGCGGCAGCATCTCCAGCAAATGGCCGAGCTTGACACTCACACTGACGCCGCGCGCGGCCGCGAGTTTGACGAGGTGCGGATCGCAGCACACCTGGCGCAGCTTCAAGAGGGCGTCAAGAATGACGATGTGGCTGCGGGCCAAGCCCTTGGCCGCCACCGCCTGCCGCACCTTCTCGTGCATTGCCAGACGCACCGTCTCGTAGAGATCGCGTTGCGGCCCCGCCAATTCGAGCGGTATCGGGATTTCGCTCTTCGGCGGCAGGTCGGCGGCGACAATCGCCTTGGTCCGCCGCAAGAGAAAGGGCTTGACGCGCGCGGCGAGGACGGCGCGGCGATGACTGTCTTGGCGCTTTTCGATCGGGTTCCGAAACACGCGGCCGAAGCGTTTCGCATCGCCAAGCAGGCCTGGCATCAGAAACGCGAATTGCGACCACAGCTCGCCCAGATGGTTCTCGACCGGCGTACCGGTCAGGCACAGGCGATGGCGGGCGTCGAGCCGGCACACCAACTGCGTAGCCTTGGCCGCGACATTCTTGATCGCCTGCGACTTGTCGAGCACTGCGATATGCCATGCGATCGGCAGCAGCCGGTCGGCGTCGCGCGGCAGCAGCGCGTAGGTGGTCACGACGAGGTCGCTGTTGGCGATCTCACCAAACCGCTTGGCGCGGTCGGAGCCATGCAGCGAGAGGACGCGCAGCTCCGGTGCGAGACGTGCCGCCTCGGCGCACCAATTCGGCACTACACTGGTCGGGCAGATGACAAGGCAGGGCCGGTCAAGCCGCCCTTCGCGCTTCTCGACAAGGACATGGGCGAGCGTCTGCACGGTCTTTCCGAGGCCCATATCGTCGGCGAGAATGCCGCCGAGATCGAACGCGCGCAGGAATTGCAGCCAGTCGAGCCCGGCTTGTTGATACAAGCGGAGCTGCGTCTTGAGCCCGGCGGGCGGCGCCACCTTCTCGATCTGCGCAAAGGCCTTGAGACGCTGCACCAACGCGCGCAGCCGCTCGCCGCCAAGCCAGCGCAGGCGCGTCGCGGCCTCGATTGCGGCGAGCGCGGCGCCTTCCCCGACCGAGATGTCGAGCCCGCCGCCCGGTGACAGGGTTTCCGGGTGGTACAGCTCGACGAGCGCCGACAGGATCGCCTTGGTGCGGTCGAGAGGCAGGGCAACAAGGCGGCCGTCGGCGAGGGTGCCGAACACGATGCCGTTATGCGCCAGCGCATCGAGACTGTCGGCCATGCCCTGCTGAGGCAGCTGCCGCACGAGCGAGGTCAGCACCGGCAGCAGCGTCACCCGCTCGCCACCCACATCGATGCCCAGATCGAGCGAGAACCACCAGCCGCTGCCTTCGGATACCGCGGCCGTCCACTCGCCGCTGCCGTCCACGACGCGATGGCGAAAGCCGTCCTCGAACTCGATCCGCCAACCCTCGGCTTCGAGTGTCGGTACCGCTTCGTAGACGAAGCCCGGCCATCCTGCCGCATCCTCGTGCAAACCCAACGCGAGATAGGCGCCATCGCTGCTGCGTTTGCTGAAATCGCAGGCTAGTCCCAGACCCAACCGTCGCAGCTGGTCGTATGCCGCTCGTTCGGCGGCGATGTCCCGACGCTGTACCACAAGCCGCCCACCTTCGACCCGGCGCATCTCCTCGGGCGCGGCGGCGAGATCGATCACCCGCCCGTCATAGGCAAAGCCGAGCAGCGCGATATCGACGCTCTCGTCGGCCTCTCGCGACGGCACCCGATAACCCCAATTGCGCCGCCGGTTGGCTAGGTGCAGCACCGGGACCGGCGCGGCATCTCGGACCTCCTCGGCGATGTCGGCGCGCGGGCGCGGCAGGGCGAAATCGCGGAAATCGCACTCGAAAACGCCGCCGAGCGCTGCCGCCTGCACGGGGTCGATCGGCGGTGCCGCCAGGAACGCGCCGACAGCCCTGACGGCAGATCGAATTCGAGCGGCCCGGCAAGGCGGGCCTCGGGATCGACATACCAGGGCGCGGCGCAGGGCAAGCCGATCGCCCCACCCTCGATGTCGACAATGGCCGCGCTCTGGTGCCCATTCTCGCCGAGCTGCCAGCCGAGTCGGGCCGACCGCTGCGGCCCGAGTGCAAGCGGCGGGCTCGCGATCTCGTGCCAGCGGCACCGGCCGGTCGCGATGATGTGCTCCATCACCAGATGGAGCGTACCGGGATCGTCAGGAAGCTGCGGCGATCCGAAGGAAAGGCTCCGCATCAACCGGGCGATCAGCCGATCTTCGGGCTGGACATATTTTGCCGTCGAGGTTTCGAGTCCGGACGGGCAAGCCCGGTCGCTGCCGTAAGCTCCGCTCTTCAGCACCCGTGCGACGCGCAGATCGAGCGCGAAGGGCTGGCCCGGACGGGGCGAAGTATCGACACGGAAGACGATCTCTTCGGGGGTGCGGGCGGGTTTGCTCGACCCGCGCTTTAGCCGATCGAGCCAGCCAGCAACCGAACCACCGAGCGGGTCGGCGGCGATCCCCTGCGGCGGGTTGCGTAGCGCCTCCAGCAGCACCGCGGCGACGTGCTTGCAATCGATGACCACCGGGCAGCTGCACTGGCCCGACAGCCGGATCCGTGGACCCAGCTTGATCTGGGCAAAGACGTGGTAGGGCCGCTTGCGCGTCCCCTGGACGTCGGCGATGAGCCGCTGCCCACCGTTGTCGGCGTGCAGATCGCGCACCGCGCCGCTGCGTTGATACGAGCGCCCCTTATCGAGTTCGTACCCGAGGCAGCGGCGAATGTCGCTTTCGTCATAGGGGAGGGCAAGCGAACCCCGCGACAAGCGCAGCGGAAGGACATCGTTCAAGGTGGCCTCCGGCTGACCGAAGTGCCGACAGTTCATGATCGGGCGCCGGCGGGTGTCAAGCATCGCCGCCCCGCGTTGATACGCTCGGGAACATGCGCCGCATACTGACCGGCAACGGGGCACCCCAGCGGCGAATCGCGGTTAAGCGGCGGTGGCTTCGGCGAGCGGGGCACCCCAGTTCCAAGGCAGGAGTTCGTCGAGCCGGGCAGCCGGGTGATCATTGATTCGACGGAGCACGTCGGCCAGCCAAGCCTGAGGATCGATGTCGTTCATCTTGGCGGTAACGATGAGGCTATACATGAACGCTGCCCGCTCTCCACCGCGATCGGAGGGCGGGTGGGCTGCGGCGATGCCGAGCAAGGAACGGAATGCGGCATGCCGGGTATGGCGGCGATTGAAGCGGAAGACGAACTCGTCGAGATAGATCTGGAGGTGCTTGCGGCGCAGGCCGTGATAGACGCCCAAGGCCCAGATCTTGAGATTGGAGAAGACGCGGTGCGCCCAGGGCAGGATGATATGGGCGGCCATTTTGCCGACGACGTGGGGATCGTGATTGACACCGGGGGCGCCGGGATATCCCGACCATCCGTCGGTCTTAGCGGTGGCGCCGGGCGCGAGATTGGCTTTGAGAAAAGAGTGCAGACTGTGAGCCGAGTAATCGGGCACCTGGCTGAGGCGGATACGGCCGGGGGCTCTGCCATCCTCGATCTCGACCGCCCCGACGACCAGGATCTTGCCCTGATGACTACGACCGCCGCCACCGGTGAGCGGATCATTCTTGCTGCGGCAGACGATCTCGGTCTCGTCGACTTCGACCCAGCCGGCGAGCGCGCTGCGGCCCGGCGCCACCATGCTGCGGCGCAGCTTGGCGGCCATCAGCCAGGCCGATTTGTACGAGCCCAGAGCGAGCTGGCGTTGCAGTTGCAGTGCCGAGATGCCGTTGGAATGGGTCGCCATCAGATAGGCCGCCCAGAACCAGGTGGTCAGCGGCAGCTTGGAATGGTGCATGATCGTGCCGGCGGTCACCGAAGTCTGTTTGCCACAGCCGGCGCATTCCCAGGTCCAGGCCTTGGTTTGTAGCTGCCAAGCTTTGCTTCCGCCGCAAGCGGGGCAGACAAAGCCGTGCCGCCAGCGTGCCGTGAAGAGGTAGGCGACGCAGGCCGCCTCATCCGGAAAGCAGCTCTGGAACTCGATCAGGGAGCGCGGAAAATCGGGCATGATGGCCTCGCGAACCGGACATTGTTCGCTTTATGTTCTAACACTGTCGAGGCCCTCACGCCACCACAAATAGGGCTCCCGGATGCAGAGGGATAAGCCTTTCCCAGTGATATGGGAATGGCAACGTTGCTGAGGGTAAAACCCTACCAGCAGCCGGAGCAAGACCCTGACAAGAGGTATTCATAGGAATGACGATTGTATTCAAGCTGGTCCCGGCCGGAAAGCTGCTTATAGTAGAATTGGTGGCACGGATAGTGACGTTGGTTGCTGGCTCGTGTCCGGTATTAACAAGTATGAGGCGCAGAAAAAGAGGCTGACCGTTTTCTATTGGCAAAACAAGTCCAAGTTCAAATGGATAGACCCATGCGCGTTCAGTGAATGTGAGAGCACGGTTAGTTGCAATCACACCCCATGCGCCGACCGCCACGAGTAAGAGTGTGGCAATGAGTGCGGCAATAGCAGTGTAGGGGAGAGAACCCTCGCGCGTTCTCGAGAGTGTATTTCCTAAGAGTAGGCCAATGAGAAGCGCAGCGATGAATACGGCACCGATGACGCTGCCCAGAGTTGCAGCCACGGTCAACGCCTGCGGGGCTTCCCGCCGTGGCTCGGCCCCATGCCCGGCCGCAGCGGCGGAGGCAGTTCCGGCCGAGGCTTCGGCGGATCGAGCTTCGCCAGGATCGCTTTGAGCGGGTCCAGGCGTGGCGCGAGCGGGAAAGGGTCGTGATCGATCGTCCGCCGCAACAGCGCGATCAGCGACCGCTCCTCGTCGTCGGTGAGGTCGAGCACGGCTTAGAACCAGTGCAGTCCGTGCGCGAGTAGGGCGAACACCCCGACAAAACCGCCGATCATGAAGCGCAGCAGCCAGAGGAAATCGGTGTGTTGCTGCGCGCGCATTTGTTGAAGATCGCCATGGAATTCGGTGCGCATCAGCCGCAATTCAGACCGGATGTCGGCGAGTGCGGTCGCGGTATCCCGCGCGATCTGTTCGAGCACCGCAACCCTCCGATCGACGTCGTGCAGCTCACTCATGCCGCCGCCTCGGCCACGCCATTCGTCTGGCGCGCCAGGATCTTGGCAATCGACTGGTGCGAGATGCTGAAGCCCTGGGCGCGCAAGGCGTCGCGGATCTCCATCAGCGACTTTCCGTCGTGCCGCATCTTCTTCATGTCGCGGAGCGCCTGTCGTTCGCCCGGATCCTCGACCAGCCGGCGGCCGCGGCCGGGCCCGACAGGTTCGCCAAGCTGCCAGCCGAACGGGCGAGCGCAGCCCAAATGCACGCCTCGGAGCCGCATAGCAGATTTGGCGTCGGCAATGCGCTCGCCGATGCGCGCGCGTTCGAACTGCGCCACAGCCGACATGATCGTCAGCACCAGTTCGCTGATGCCGTTGCCCGAGACGTCACCGCCCAAATCGAGCAGGTGCAAAGATATCTTGCGCTGCTTGAAGCTGGCGATCGTTTCCAGGGCATCGAGCGCACTTCGAAAAACCCGATCGAGCTTCGCCGCAATTACCTGGTCGCCCGGTTTCAGCACCTGCAGCAGGCGCGAGCCCTCCGGGCGGGCGGCAAGCGCGATCGAGCCCGAGACGGCCCGGTCGACATAGGTGTGTTCGATCGTCCAGCCGTTTTCCAAAGCTCTGCCGGCACAGCGCCTGGTCTGTTCTTCGAGGCTCAGACCGGACTCGGCCTGGCCGGCGCTCGAAACTCGAGCATAGGCGTAGCAGCGCGGCGCGGCCGCGGATTGAACGAGAGGTTTGGGCGCACGTAAATTGTTCTTAGCCATTGTCATGTTTGTCCCATGATGGTGGTTAGAGGCGTCGTGGCCATTGGCAGTGGCCGCGGCGTCTCGCTTCCCGAGAAGCGATTTAAATATACCCACGGCTTGATGCCCCTGCGAGTTAAATCGCGGCGATTTGGGTGATTGACGGGTCCTAACCAACGAAAGCGGGTGAGAAAACCTCAACCGGTCGGCCTCGTCACTTTTTGCCGCCTCGTTTGTAAGGGCGGCAAACGGCGGTCGCGAAAAATAATTTTCCCCCGTCTTTACTGATTGCTCCCTCCACCCTTCCACGGTGCAGGTGAGCGTGATTGTAACGGATCAGACCGCGTCGTCCGGAGACGGTCTGCCGCGCCGCCGCTCGGCAGGTCAGATCCGATCCCTGATCGGCTAGCGATAGGCTAAGGACCAACCTACCCCGCGCAGCCAGCAATCCGTCTCCGGCACGTCGTCGCGCCGGTAAAGGCGCGTCACCTCCTGCACCCGGCCCTTTTCGAGCGCCGCGGCGAGCGCGGCCTCAGATTCCGCGTCACGCATTCCCTCACACGGAAAGATCGCTACGGCGGAGATCCTCTGCACATGAAAATCATTGCCCCGGCGCTCGATGCGAAACACCACGCCCTGCTGCACATCGCCGCCTGGAAATTCACCTGCGGTCAGCGGCAGGATCAGTCGCCCGCCCTCGGCCAGGCGATCGAGCCATGGCTCCGCCGGCTTGGTAGCGCCGGCGTTGACATAGATGATTTCGGCGCTTTCGAAGGCGACGCGCGCCCCATCGCCTTGCATGACCCGGACATTGCGCGCTCCGGCGAAATTTGCAGCGAGCCGCGCGGCCAGCCCGGGATCCAATTCGATCGCCGTTACCCTGCCCCGGCGACCGACGAGTTGATGCAATATCGCGGTGTAATAGCCGACCCCGGCGCCGACATGCACGGCGTGCTCGCCGACCCTCGGCGCGGCACTGGCGATCAGCGCGGCGTGCAACGATGGTTGGCCGTTGTTGAGGTGGCGTTCGGGTATGATCCCGACCACCACGTCGTCGTAGAGGTAGACGGGGTTCCGGCTCGGAGTCGGTACATAACCCCGCCCCCAGCGTGCCACTTGCCAGGGGCCGCGCCCGAGAAAATCCTCGCGCTTGACCGCCGCGAAGGCGGCCTCGATGCGCCGGACAAAAACCGATCGGCAGGCTTAAAGCAGCCCACCTGCGGAATGTTGCCGTCGCAGCCTTCCCACGAGACTTCGGCGAAGGCAGGGCGAAGCCGATCTGCAAGCGGCTCTTAGTCGACGGCCTGCATCGCGCGGCTGATCCGAAGCACCGTCCCGGCGCCGACATGCTGCTCACGGGGAATTGCCGACATGCCCCTCCGAAGGATTTAGCCGAGGATGAAACGCCTCGGGCACCCGCCGTCGCATCAGTCCTTCCACAAACCATCAAACCGGTTTGCTGACATCCTCGTATACCGCATCGTGTTCTGCACGTTGCGGTGCCCCAGATAAGCCGCGAGCGATAGCGAATCCATACCCTGGTTGACGAGCTTAAAGCCGGTGCCGTGCCGCAACAGATGCGGATGTACATCGGCCAAGCCGCAGCGCGCCCCGGCCTTAGCCAGAAGCCGCGCAAAACCGTCGCGCGTCATCGGGCCGCCATGGACGGTCACAAACAGGAATCGCGAACCAACCGGCAGCGCCCGGCGCAGCTTGCGCAAGCCGCGGATCTCGCGCCCGCCCAGCGGATGCACGCTCGCATCTGAGCCTTTCAAGCGCCGCACCTGGATCATTGCCCCCTCGAGGTCGATCTGGCGCCATTCGAGGTTGACGAGCTCGCTAACACGCAGCCCGTGGCGATAGGCCATCAGGATCATCAGCCGGTCGCGCTCGTTGGCGGCGGCTCTGATCAGACGCTCGACTTCGTCCTCGGTCAGGTAGGCGCGCTTGCTCTCAGTCTGCAATTCAGTGTTCGGTGCGGGTTCTGTTCTCAAGGCGCGCGGCGCGGTTTTGCTCATGTGCTGGCTCCCTCTAGTCTGCAATATGGTTTCTTTGCAGACTGCTGCAAGGCTCTTGTGCGGATGAGAGACAGGCGTGATCCAGGCCCAACTTCCGCGGTTTTGGGTGATGCGGTTGCTGGGGATCGCAGAAATGCTGGGGTTGCGACGACACCGCTCGCATTGTGGTGCTAAATGATCGACATTTTTGTGATTGAGACGGTTTATTTATCTTGAGAAGTGGCGACGAATCGTGGTGCCCTTGCCGCAAGCAGGGTGCCGCGCCATGTTCGTCCGCGTCAAGAAGATCGGAGCCTATGAGTACCTCTACCTCGTCGAGAACGCACGCGAGGGCGGGCGCCACGTTCAGCGCGTCATCAAGGCGCTCGGCCGGCGCGACGAGGTCGAAGCCTCCGGCCTGATCGACGGGCTGATCGCCTCGGCGGCGCGGCATTCGCGACGGACGATCGTGCTGTCGAGCTTCTATCGCGGCGAGTTGCCGGAACTGCGCCGCGTCAGCATCGGACCCGATTTGGTGTTCGGTGGCTCTGCTATCGAATTTTGGCCCAGCAATGCTGGCGAATTTTGGCCCACCCCCCGCCCCTCAACCTAGGGTCGCCCCGATTGGATCGGGGGACCTGGAGTGGACTGGAGAGCCAAAGTGGATTTGTTCGAGCAGCTTCGTCGCGAGCATGAGTTTGGGATCGGCACGATCGCGGGTGTTGCCGCGAAGTTCGGAGTGCATCGGCGTGTTGTGCGCCAGGCGATCGGCAGCGCGCTGCCGCCGAAGCACCACTACCCGCCGAGGACCAAGCCGAAGCTTAGTGCGGTGGCGGCCTTCATCGACAAGGTGCTGGACGAGGATCGCCACGCGCCGCGCAAGCAGCGTCACACTGCGCGGCGGCTCTATCGCCGGATCCTGACCGAGTTCCCGGACGCCACGGTCGCGGAGTCGACGGTGCGCAACCACGTCCGTGAACGTAAACACCAGCTGGGGCTTCTGCGGCGGGAGACGTTTGTGCCGCAAAGTTACAGTTGGGCTCAAGAAGCACAGGTCGACTGGTATGAAGCCTGGGTCGATCTCGGCGACGAGCGGACCAAGGTCCAGGTGTTCGCCATGCGCTCGATGGCCAGCGGGGCGGCCTTCCACCGGGCCTACCTGCACGCGACGCAGCAGGCCTTCCTCGAAGCGCACGAGCACGCCTTCGCCTACTTCGGCGGCGTCTTCCTCCTGCTGCGCTACGACAACTTGGCCAGCGCCGTGCGCAAGATCCTGCGCGGTCACCGCCGAGAAGAAACGGTGCGGTTCATGGCATTCCGCTCGCACTGGCGGTTTGCCGCGGAATTCTGCACGCCTGGTGAAGGGCATGAGAAGGGCGGTGTTGAGGGCGAAGGCGGTTATTTCCGGCGCAACCATCTGGTGCCCGTTCCGTGTGTTGCTGACCTCGACGCCTTCAACGCGCTGCTGGTGACGGCCTGCCGCGCGGACGAAGCGCGGATCCTGGCTGGACGCGGCGAGACGATCGGCGCTGCGATGGCGGTCGAGCGTGGCCACCTGCTGGCCTGCGCGGCCGAGGGTCTCGACCTGGCCGAGATCGTGTTCCCGCTGGTGGACAAGCAAGGCTGCGTCACGGTGAAAACCAACTTCTACTCGGTGCCGATCCGTGCGGGTGTAGCGCGGCAATCAGGATGGGAAGACGGCGACAATCAGGATGAGAATCCCGGCGTCGCGGCGCGGCTATGATCGTCGCGTTGTTATTGTCGCGCAAGAGGGCGCGCGGCGATTTGAGTGTCGCGGCGCGACACTGAGATGCCAGTCTTGCTTGTCGCTGGGCCGTCAGCTGAAGCCGCGTTTGCGTTCCAGGGCGGTGCGGCGTCGATAGCTCTCGACGTTCATCTCGAAGATCGTGGCGTGGTGGACCAGGCGATCGACGACGGCCAGCGTCATCGCCTGGTCGGGGAAGATCTTTCCCCATTCGCCGAACGGCTGGTTGGCGGTGACCAGCAGGGATCGCCGCTCGTATCGGGCGCCGATCAGCTCGAATAGGACGCTGGTTTCGGCCTGATCCTTGGTGACATAGGCGAGGTCGTCGAGGATCAGCAGATGGTATTTGTCGAGCCTGGCGATGGCAGCTTCGAGAGCGAGTTCGCGGCGGGCGATTTGCAGCCGCTGGACGAGGTCGGTGGTCCGGGCGAACAGCACGCGCCAGCCATTTTCGACGAGGGCGAAGCCGAGAGCTGCCGCCAAGTGACTCTTGCCGGTGCCGGGCGGCCCGAACAGGATCAAATTGGCGCCCTTGTCCAACCAGGCATCACCGGCCGCCAGCGCCATGACCTGGGCCTTGCTGACGACCGGGACGGCCTCGAAGTCGAAGGTGTCAATGGTCTTGCCGGGCGGTAGCCGGGCTTCGGCGAGATGGCGTTCGATGCGGCGACGGCTGCGCTCGGCCATCTCATGCTCGGCCAAGGCGGCAAGGAAGCGGGCCGCCGGCCAGCCCTCCTTGTCGGCCTGAGCGGCGAGGTCGGCCCAGACCTGCTTGACGGCGGGAAGTCGCAACTCGGCGAGGAGCAGCGCGAGACGGGCGGCGTCGATCGGATCGGTCGTCTTCATGCTGCACCCCCCAGTGCTTGGTCCAGGGGCCGGACGGTGCCGAGCTCGTCGTAAAGATGCAGCGGCACCAATTCGACGGCGATGTCGGGAATGGCGGCGGGATCGGGCGCGAAGCGTCGTTCGAGCAGACCGAGATCGGGCAATCTGCCGGCATCGAGCTCGGCCTCGATGGCCTCGGCGAGTTCGGCCTCGCAAGCCCGATCATGGGCCAGCGCCAGCAGCCCGACCATGGTGCGGCACGCCGGCTTCTCGCCGCCGCCCTCCAGCAGCGCTTCGAAGGCGCGCTGATAAGCACGGCGCGGAAAGAGCTGCTCGCGATAGACCAGGTTGAGCAGGGCCATCGGCTTGCAGCGCAGGGCATGGATGACGTGCCGGTAATCGACCACGTGACCGTGCTTGCGGTCGGCGTGCGGACGTCCGCGCCGCAGCGTCATCAGCGGCGTCGCGCCGAGGAAGCATTCCAGCCGGTCATCGTAGAGCCGCACGCGCAGCCGATGGCCGATCAGGCGCGACGGCACCGAATAGAACACCCTCTTGAGGATGAAGCCGCTCGTCGAGGTGACACTGACGAACGTCTCCTCGTAATCCGTCGTCCACCGCGCCGCCAGCAATTGCAGGGCCGAGCGCTCGAGATCGAGGCGCTTATTGTTGCGAACGTTGCGCTGCCCGACGATCTCGTCGATGAAACGACGATAGGCATTCAGATCGACGAAGTCGCGCGTGCCCCGCAGCAGGAGCGCGTCCTCGATCGCCTGCTTGAGATGGCCGTGCGGGCTTTCGATCGAGCCGTTCTCGTGCGCCACGCCGCGATTGTTGCGGGTCGGCTCCATGCCGTAATGGGCACACAGCGCCTCGTAGCGACGCGTGAGATCCTCCCGCGCGTCACGGTCGAGGTTGCGGAAGGCCGCCGACAGGCTGTCGCTACGATGCTGCAAGGGTGCGAGGCCGAGCGCCCACAGCGCGTTCTGCAACCCCTCGGCCAGCGCCACGAAGCTTTCGCCGCCGAGCACGACATGGGCGTGCTCCCAGCCCGAGAAGGCCAGCCGGAAATGGTAGAGCCGATGATCGAGCGGCGCGCCGGCGATGCTGACGCCGCGATCGCGCATCTCGGTGAAATCGGACAGCCCGAGCCGGCCTGGCGGATGTTCCTGCCGGAAGATGACGTCCTGCTCGGCGCCGTACAGCGCCCGCCACGAGCGGATGCGCCGCTCCAAGGTGCGGCGGATGCCGGCGCCAGTCTCGGGATGGCGCCGCCGGATCTCGTCGAAAATGGCGATCGGCCGCAGGCCCGGGGCGCTCTTGAGCAGGGGCACCACCTCACTATCCCAAACCGCAGCGAGCGGGTCATGCCGCCGGCGCCCGCGCGGTGCTTTCCGTTGTGACGGGAGCCGCGGGTCCTGTTCGATGCGATAGGCGGTGGCGGCGCTGAACCCGGCTTTGGCCGCGGCAACGCTCGCCGTTTCGGTCTGGCGGAAACTCATGAACAGCCTCATCTGGCAATCGGTGATGTGGCGACCGGGCAAGGGGCGGTTCCTCATCGGCATGAAGAACTCGCTTCCTATCCGGCCGGCCGCGACCGCCAGACAACGCGCCCCTTCCAGGGGCACACCGTTCGCCGGATTTGCAACGTCAGTCGGGCTACGCCCTCCTGCTGTCACGCATCCGGCGACACTTTCTCATCCTGATTGACGCCCGCCTCTCAACCTGTTTGCCGCGCCGCAGTGCGGGCACCCGGGTGGAGGCACGCGTCCATCCGCTGCATGTCGAGATCTGGCACGCTGGGCGCCTGATTGCCCGTCATGAACGTTGTCACAGCCGCCGCCAGCATGTCCTCGACCTCGAGCATTACCTCGACGTGCTGAGCCACAAGCCGGGCGCGTTCGCAGGCTCGAAACCGTTGGCGCAATGGCGCGCGACGGGTCTCTGGCCTGCTTGTTACGACGAGCTCTGGACCCGGCTGCAAGGGCGGCACGGCAAGCAGAACGGCACCCGCGCCATGGTGGCTGTGCTGGCGCTAGGCCAAGAGTTTGGCCACGACCGGCTGCGCACGGCGGTCGCCTCCACGGTGTCGCTCGGTGCCTGCGACGTGGCGGCGGTGCGGTATCTGCTGACCGAAGCAGGGCTGCACAAGGCCAAACCCGAGCCGATCGATGTCGGTGCATTGGCCCGCTACGACCGGCCTCTGCCATATCTCGCCGACTACGACACGCTGCTGTCGGGTCCCTGCGCGGGGACGGCATGATGGCCGAGCTTCAGGATCAGGCCATCCGTCAGCACTGCAAGACGTTGCGGATGCCAACGATCGGCACGCAGTTCTCCCGTCTGGCCGATGCCGCCACGCGAGAAAACCAATCCCATCTGGGTTACCTCGAGGCGCTGCTGGCGGCCGAGATGGAGGAGCGGGAGAGCCGCGCCATCACCCGGCTGCTGCATGAGGCGAAGCTGCCGCGGATGAAGACGCTGGATGGGTTCGAGTTTGACCACTCCGGCGTCTCGGCTGCGCAACTGCGCACGCTGGCTGAGGGCGATTACGTGGCCAAGGCTGAACCGATCCTGCTGGTCGGCGAGGCCGGGACGGGGAAAACCCATCTGGCGACGGGCTTGTGCGTGGCGGCCTGCCGCCAGCGCCGGCGGGTGCGATTCACCACCGCGACGGCGCTGATCAACGAACTGGCGGAGGCGACGCATGCCAACCAACTCAGCCGCGCGTTGGGCCGGTGGGAACGGCTCGATCTGATCTGTATCGACGAACTGGGCTACGTCCCGCTCGCCGAAACCGCATCCGAGCTGATGTTCCAGGTGGTCGCCGACCGCGCCGAAAAAGCGGCGGTGATCGTCACCACCAACCTGCCATTCTCCGAGTGGTCGCAGGTGATCCCCAATCCGCGGCTGTGCAAGGCGCTGATCGATCGTCTGACCGACCAGGCGCACATCATCACCACCGGCGCGGACTCCTACCGGTTCCGCCGGACCACGGCACAACGAAAGGGCGGCAAAACGTGAAGGAGAGGATGGAAAAGCGACGCTGACCTGCTGAGCCCGGCCTCGGCCCGGCTCAGCAGGTCAAAGACACCGGGGGTGGGCCAGAATTCGTCAGCGTAAGTGGGCCAATATTCATTGTCACGGCCATTCGGCCGGTTGTGGGCCGAAACCGGATGCCGCGACGTGCTCACCAGCCTGCTCGCCGACCGGCGCTTCGGCTTCGATGTCGAGCGGGCGGTCTATCTCACCGTACTGCATCGGCTGACGGTCTCGGGTTCCGACCGCCACGCGAGCGAATGGCGCAACGGCTTGCGCGTCCCCGGCGCCGAAGGGCGCCGACGGAGACTGTGAGGCGGGTCACATCCGACTGGGATCACTATGGGCATGTTGTCCACCTAGAGAATTGGCGCCAGCTGGCCGGACCGATGGCCGCGATCTCGCTCGCACCTTGCTGGGTAAGCTGAAAAGCGCACCTTCGATCCGAAAGCCGGAGAGGTGGGGCATGAATGACGTATCAGGAATCGCGATGAGCTCCTTTGGTCTGGTGGCTCTAGGGGCGGTCTCGGGAACCCTAGCGGGTTTGCTTGCCGGGCTAGTCGGCATTGGCGGCGGGGTCGTCGTCGTACCGGTTGTCTATTACGGTCTCCTCGCCGCCGGCACCGCGGCCGATCATGCCGCGCACGTAGCCGTCGGTACGTCATTGGCGGCGATCCTTCCGGCGGCGGTTGTGTCGTCGATCGGACATTGGCGCGCCGGAAATACCGATATCGGCTTTATGCGCGAATGGGGACCGGGGATTGTCACCGGTGTCGTCGCCGCGCAGCTCGCCGCACCGCATCTGAGCGGCAGTCTGATGACCGGAGTTTTCAGTCTCGTTTGCCTGATCTTTGTGGCGCGGTTCGCGTTTCCCCGCCGCTTTGCCCCGATCACCGAACGGCCCCCAACCGGCACCTTATGCAGTCTCGCCGGGGGTACAATCGGCTTGTTCTCGGGCCTGGCCGGGGTCGGCGGCGGCATCATGACAAACATCGTCATGACCCTTTCCGGCGTTCCGATGCACAAGAGCGTCGGCCGGGCTGCCAGCGTCGGCGTGATGGTCGGCCTGCCGGCAACGATCGTCGCCGCGCTCGCCCCCGGGGCAGCATCCGCAGCCGAACTCGGTTCCATCAATTTACCCGTTTGGGCATCGATCGCGCCGGCGCAGGCGGCTGCGGCATGGGTAGGGGTACGGCTCGCGCAACGGCTTGCCGCTCCCGATCTCAGCCGGGTATTGGCCATCGTGCTGCTGATGACCGGGTTCACGATGCTTCGCGCGAGCTTGTGAGTCCCTCAATGACTGGCCACTGGCGGCCCCTTGTCGGGCAGATCGACCGGTTTTGCAGCCGATTTAATGACGGCTTGACCGCGATGGCCATCGTCCTGGCGATAATCTTATCGCTGTCGGTTGCTTATCGAGCTGTGCAGACGCTCCGGGTTCCGGAGGGTTTCGAGATCGCCGGAACGACGACTTGAGCCGTCGTTTGCACTGCTGTCACATTACGCGGCGGATATCCTGGACTGACCAGGGAAAGGTCCCGGTTTAGGGAAATCCTTTGCATTGGTCGTAGGTGCCGTTGGAGTGAAATGCCGCCGCAATATTTGCAGCGACTGTGAGGTAGCTCACAGTCAGACAGGGATCACCGCAAGCATATTTTATCCACCGAGTTTGTATCGGTCCCGTCACTCTCGAACCTTTCCGGTTGAGCCTGAGGCCGCGCTGTCGATCTGAGAGCGGGAGGGTTGGGCATGACGTTCGGAACCTCGGACAACACTGTCTCCGTCTCGCCCGGGCAAGCCATCGCGAAGGCGGCCATCGAGGGCGAGCTTGCGCATCCTGCTGAGACGCCCTCGGCAACGCGGGTATCGGCGCTTGTCGTGGCCGGCGCCGGGGCGCTGCTGTTCGGCTGCTTCGGCACCGCCTACGCCGTCCCGGTCTTCTTCCCGGCGCTGCATCGAGACTTGGCGATACCGCTGCCGCATCTGACCGCTTTGTTCTCAGCGGCCGGGGCGCTCTATTTCTCGCTTGGCGTCATGAGCGGCCCGCTCGCCGACCGCATTGGCGCGCGTATCGTTGCGGCGGTCGGCTGCGGCGTGCTCGCCGGTGGGCTCGTCGTCATGAGCCGCGCCGGCAACGAGCCTGTCTTCGACATCGGCTATCTGTTTGGGGTCGGCGCCGGGGTCGGGCTGTGTTTCGTGCCGGCAGTCGGGGCGGTTCAAGCCCTGTGCCGCAAGAACCCCGCCGCCGCGGGCGGGGTCGCGGCCTCCGGGATCGGCCTCGGCACGTTCGTCCTACCGTCATTGGCGCAGGTGCTGATCGATCTCATCGGCTGGCGGCAGACTTTGCTGTTGCTCGGTGCTCTTGCCGTCTGCGGCGGTTTAGCGGCGTTGCCGCTCGCCGGATCGGGAGCGGTGAACGATCGCGGTCGCGTCCCGCATTCGTCTCCAAGCGCGCCCCGACTCGCGGAGCTGTTACGCAGCCGCCGTTTTCTACTGCTCTACGCGGCGCAACTGATTGTCTCGCTGGTGGCCTTCGTTCCGTTCGCCCATCTCGTGCTCTTTGCCAGAACGATGGGATGGTCGGCGGCGACGGTCGGCTATCTGATCGGCATGATCGGTATTGGCAGCCTGTGCGGCCGGCTATTGCTCGGCTTCGTCGCCCAGCCGCTCGGGTCGTGCCGCGCAGCCTCTCTGTGCGCCTTGGTGATGGCAGTTGCGCTGGCATTGCTGGTGCTGACCACGAACCGCTGGGAGCTGGAGGGCGACGCGGCGCTCTATGGATTGGGCTATGGCGGCGTCATTGGTCTGACCGGCCCGATCGTCGCCGAAGTTCTGGGCGTACGCGGGATCTGTGCCTCGGTCGCCTTTGTGACAACATCGCGCGCCTTGGGCATCCTCGTGGGCCCGTGGGCGGTCGGCGTGACGGCGCATCGGCTCGGCAGCTACGACGTCCCGTTTCTCACCTGCGCGAGTCTGGCGCTGATCGCCGCCCTGCTGCTTGGCGAGCTACACCGGCGATTGGCCGTTCGCCGCGTCGCCGCAGAGGTGACAGCTTAGTATGACTATGACCGGAGCTGCTGCCCGCAGAGAATCTGTTGAACCGTACAGCCAGTGCTTCCGGTTCGCTCGCCACCTTCTTCTCGCAGATCATCTTTCCGGTCCCGTCCACCACGCACACGCTGCTCGATTCCAGTGACACGTCAATTGCGGCAAAATACTCCACGGCTGTCCCTCCTCGATGCTTGGGGCCGACCCGTTGGGACCCCGTTCACACCATCACTGTGAGGGACAGCACCCATCCCGCTAGCTCATTACCCTCGGTGGGCCCATTACCGCATCTAGATCGTAATCCGTTCGACTTCGTCGAGCGTGATCTCGTCGCCGGTGCGGTCGTACAGTTTTGTGGTGCGCGGGCTTTCGTGCGCCGCCATCGCCTGGGCGTTTTCGAGGGTGCCGCCGGCCTCAAGGTAGGCGGTGATGCCTGTCGCCCGAAACACGTGGCAGCCGAGCTTCCCCTTCAAACCGGCCTCAGCCGTGCGCCGCCGGACCATCTGATAAGCGTCGACGCGATGCATCGGGCGCTCAGTTAGAGCGGTTTCTCATCTGACAGAATCGATGGCTTCCCAGATGTGGGCGAAGTAGGAGAGAATGCCCCTACATCTTGGGGGATGGGGGATGACGCGACCGTATTCGGTGGATCTTCGCGAACGGGTCGTTCGCCAGATCGAAACTGGCGACAGCGTGCGCCGGGTAGCCGCGATGTTCGCGGTCAGCCCGAGTTTTGTGGTGAAGCTGGCGCAGGCGTGGCGGCGTCGCGGGACAGTGGCGGCGCTGGCGCAGGGCGACGATCGGCGCTCGCTGGCCATCGAGCGGCATCGCGACTGGCTGTTGCAACTGGTCGCCGGGAGATCCGGGCGCTCGGCTGATCGAGGTTGCCGATCTTACGGAGGGCGAGGTCGTCGGAGCTTGGCCGACGCAACCCAACCACTTTCCGATGGCCATGGACCGGGAGGCCCGCCGCCTCTTCGTGGTCTTCCGCAGCCCGGCGCGTCTCGTGGAGATATCAGCGGGGGATGGAGGTGTGGTTGGCAGCGTCGACGCGTGCGGCGATGCCGACGATATGTTCATCGATACGAAGCGGCATCGGGTCTACGTGAGCTGTGGGGCTGGCGTCATCGACGTGTTCGAGTATCGCGGCGGGAGCTACCAGCGGGTCGGTCAGATACCCACCGTGTCGGGCGCGCGGACCTCGTTGTTCGTTCCGGAGTTGGACCGGCTGTTCGTTGCGGTTCGCTCGTCCGGCAATGAGCCTGCGGCGATCTGGGTCTTCAGGCCCGGTTGATGGCGTTCAGAGACGTTTTGGGGTCATAGCAGGCACCCCATCAGACGATCGTCCGAGCTCTGCGCCACTCGCTAAACGAGAAATGTCGCATGACGGAACATAAATCGAGCACCAAAGGCCCCAAGATCGCGGTCCTGTGGCGTGGTGACGCCGAAGCACGCCGCACTGCAACGCCGCAAAACAATCGCTTTCATCGCGTCTTCGAGGGATTGGCCGCGATCGGCGTCGATGCGGAGTTCAGCGGTCTACGACGAGGAATTCGCCGATGAGGTCCGGCAACAACTGTTGGTCGTCGATGGTGTGCTGGTCTGGGTCGATCCGATCCACCAAGGGAAGACGCGCACTGCACTCGATCCGTTGTTGCGGGAAGTCTCCGTCGGGCCTTGGGTCAGTGCGCATCCCGACGTGATTCTCCAGATGGGAGTGAAGGAAGTCCTCTACCGAACCAAGCATCTCGGGTGGGGCACGGGCACGTACATCTACCGAACCACCGAGGAGTTTGCCTCCGCGTTCCCGCCGCGGCTGCGATCATTCGGCCCTCGCGTCATCAAGCAGAACCGGGGCAATGGTGGCCAGGGAGTATGGAAGGTCGAAATAGTGCACGGCGAAACCAGTACCGTCCGCGTGCTTCATGCACAACGTGGCAGCATGCCCGAAGAACTGGCGCTTCGGGATTTCGTCGCGCGCTGCGAACCTTATTTCGGCTGGGGCGGGTGCATCATCGATCAGCCGTATCAGGTGCGCCTGCCCGATGGGATGATCCGCTGCTACATGGCCGGCGATAGGGTTGCCGGTTTCGGCCACCAGTACATCAAGGCGCTGATTCCGCCGCCACCCGAAGGACCCGATTCACCGGAAGCCCAGCCGGGACCTCGGATCATGCACGGACCGGATGCCCCACAGTTTCAGGCGCTCCGCATCAAGATGGAGACCGAGTGGGTACCGCAGATGACGGAGGCGCTCGACATCGAGCGGGCGTCGCTGCCGATCATCTGGGATGCGGATTTCCTCTGCGGGCCGCGCACCGCGTCGGGTGAGGACAGCTACGTGCTGTGCGAGATCAACGTCAGTCAGTTCGTGCTTCGCGATACCGGAGCAAGCGCCGGCGGCTGTCGCTCGCCTTGCCTTCGATCGATGCGTATCGGCGATCAAGCGTCCTGGATGATCGGCGCAGCGCGCAGAGGGCTGCTTGTGCTTGCATTGTCGTTGGCGACGGCTTCTCCGTCCATCGCTGGACCACCGTACGTCACCGACGACCCCGAACCCACCGACACCGGGCATTGGGAGAATTATCTCTTTACCGAGATAACCCATGTCGCCGGTCAGAGCGCTAGGCCCGAACCAGGGATCGAGATCAATTACGGTGCTTTCAAGGACACGCAGCTTACGTGGTCCTTTCCGCTCACGCCCAATCCAGGGCCGGGCGGCATAGGCGTGGTGTGGGAACCCTTAGGCGGTGGCGTCAAATATCGTTTCATCGAAGAGGACGATAATGGCTGGCGACCACAGGTGGCCTTCTTTCCCCAAGTCTTCATTCCGGTCGGACAGGCCGATCGCGGCACACCAGTCACGGAACTCTTTCCAATCTGGTTGCAGAAATCTCTTGGTCCCTGGACGGTGTTCGGCGGAGGCGGCTACACCAACAATCCCGGATCGCGTAACAAGAACTTCGCCAACTACGGCATCGCGCTACAGCGACAGGTCCTAAGCAATCTGGCCCTGGGCGTGGAAGTTTTTGGCCAAGGACCCGATACCACGACTGACCACGGCAGCGCGGCAATCGGGCTAGGGGCAATTTTTGACTTCAACGATCTGTGGCATCTCGTCGGCTCCACCAACACGGGCATTTCCAATGCCGGGGCGGATCAATTCTCGTTCAACCTTGCGCTCAAATGGACGCCGTAGGCCGGTCGGTCTATCTCTGGCGGGAATCACTCGTGCGCGCACATCGGTCGAGGGCAAGGCGAGCGGTCCTCATTGCGGTGTCATCACGCGATACATGCCGGCCGCGCGAACCGCGAATACGCCAGGCGTTTGAACAAACGGCCGCTTTATCGCAAAGAGGGGACACTTCAGGAGGGTTTCAGCCTGGCGGCGGGCGGCGGCAGCGCGCCGAGAGCGGCCGTTCCTCGTCGGCTTCCTTTTCGTCGGCCTTTTTATCGCAATTGCACGAGCCTTTCCTGTGGGGGCGCTTATTTCTCTCTGCTTGCGGTCACGGTCTCTGGCCGTCGGCACCTTCCAACCCTGTTCCTCACGATCGCCGACATCCGGCTCCAGCTCTCCGATTCTGGTCAGGCCGACAATTGGCGTGCCGTCCTCCGCCGTGGAGATGGCGTCCGTGTAATGAGCTGGACCCCGGAAACCACGCGATCTACGGTTGGCCAAGTTCAGTATACCCATCGTGGCTTCTTCGCCGTGAACGTCGCCCGGATCTATCTTCGCGTCAGCACCGACGGACAAGACCTCGCTCGCCAGGCGGAGATCGAGCAGAGCACTCGGTCTTCGGGCTACTACATCGCCGGTGTCTACCGTGAGAAGGCATCGGGTGCCCGCGCCGATCGCCCCGAACTCCTCAGAATGATTGCCGATTTGCAGCCCGGTGAAGTGGTCGTCGCAGCGAAAATTGATCGCATTAGTCGGCTCCCTTTGGCCGAAGCCCAGAAACTGGTGGGCTCGATCCGCAGCAAGGGGGCAAGGCTGGCGGTGCCGGGCCTGGTCGATCTGTCCGAGTTCGCGACTGCCGCTGACGGCGTGGCCAGGATCGTGCTTGAGTCGGTGCTGCTGCTGCTCAAGCTGGCCCTGCAAATGGCGCGCGATGACTACGAGACGCGCCGCGAGCGGCAGCGCCAGGGTGTGCAACTTGCCAAGGCCGCCGGCAAATATGCGGGACGTATCGCCGATGCCGCCACCCATCAGCGCATCATCGCGCTGCGTGGCGCCGGTCAGTCGATCAAGCGGACCGCCGAGCTGGCCGGGTGCAGCGAAAGCCAAGTGAAGCGGGTATGGGCCATCCATCGCGATCAGCTGCCAGGAGATTGAGCTTGTCGCGCCGTCCCCTGCTCACGGCCGATCGCTGGTCCGCCCTTGTCGACATGCCGACAGACGAGGAGAGCCTGATCCGGCACTGCACGCTCAGTCGGGCCGAGATGGATCTGATCCAGGCCAAGCGGACCCCGCACAACCGCCTCGGCCTGGCCACTCAGCTCTGCTTTTTACGCTATCTCGGTCGGGCGATCCTTTTTGGCGAGACACCTGCGGCACCGATGGTTGCCTTCCTCGCCCAACAGATCGGCATCGACCCGGGTGCCTTGGCCGAGTATGGCCGGCGCGATACAAACCGGCGCGAGCATGCGGTCGAAGCGCAGCGGCATCTCGGCCTGCACCCGCCTGTTCGCGAGGACAGGCGGGCGGCCCTGAGCGCGGCGCTTGCGGCCGCCACCGCATCCGACAAGGGAATGCCGATCGCCGAAGCGATCATCGCCGCCTTCCGGGACCGCAAGTCGGTGCTTCCGGCGACCGATACGCTTGACCGGATCGGCCGTGCCGCACGGGTCGTCGCGCGCCGGCGGATGGAGGCAGCGCTGCTCGACGGCTTCTCCTCCGAGGAACTGGCCACATTCGACGGGCTGCTCGCCGTCGATCCCGCCATCCGGCAGACCCGCTTCGCCTGGCTGCGGGCCTTCCCCGAGGCGCCGAGCGAGAAGAACCTGCTCGCCCTCCTCGATCGGCTGAGTTTTGCGCGGTCGTTTGGCCTTGATCCGCAGCACCGCGGGCGCATCCATCCAGACCGATGGTCCCAGCTGGTACGCGAGGGTGCGGTGACGCCGAGTTGGCTGGCCGAAGACTTCAACCCGCGCCGCCGGTACGCGCTGATCACGGCGCAGCTGATCGAGCTGACCGGCAAACTGACTGATGCCCCGATCACCATGTTCTGCCGGCTGATCGCCCTCCTGTTCACCAAGTCCAAGGCCCGACAGGATCGGCGCCATCTCGACGCCCGCAAGGAAACGGGCCGTCTGCTGCGCATGTTCGGCGACACGCTGCGCGCGCTCACCGAGGCCAACGAGACCGGCGAAGATGCGTTCGACGTGCTCGATCGCGAGATCGGCTGGCCCCGCCTGGTTCAGGCCCAGGCGGATGTCGAGGCGTTGGCCACGACCGCCGAGGCCGATCCGCTGCTCGGCGCCGCTGAGCGCTATTCCCGGGTCCGCCGCTATGCGCCCGCGCTGCTCGAGGCCTTCACTTTCCGATCTACCCGAGCCCGTGACCCCCTCCTGACGGCAATCGAGCTCTTACGACAGCTCAATCGAAACGGTCGCCGGGCATTGCCGGCCAAGTGCCGGTCGGCCATCTCAAGGAGAAGGTCCGCAAACTGATTGCTGCCGACGACAAGCGGGACCGGCGCCTCTGGGAAATCGCCACCCTCGCCGTGCTGCGCGACCGCCTGCGCGCGGGCGACGTCTGGGTCGAGGGCAGCCGGGCCTTCCGCCCTCTGGAAGCGCAGCTGATGCCGAGCCCGGCCTTTGAGGCACGCAAGCAAGCGGCCGATCTGCGGCTCAGCGTCCCGCGCGAGGCCGATGCCTGGATCGCCGAGAAACAGCAGGAGCTGGATTTCAAACTGAAGCAACTGAGCTATCGGGCCCGGACCGGCAAGCTGGCCGGAATCCGCCTGGTCGACGGTGTCCTGACCATCGCGAAACACCGCGCTAAAGTGCCAAAAGCGAAGGTCGCCGCGGCGAAATGGCTGATCCTCGACCGCATGCCGCAATCGACATCCCCGACCTCCTGGCCGAGATCGACGCCTGGACCGGCTTCACCCATTGGTTCACCCATCTGCGCACCGGCGACAGGGTCCGCCTCGCCCCGGCACTGCTCACGGCGATTCTCGGGGACGCGACCAATCTCGGCGCCAAGCGCATGGCCGATGCGTCGGCCGGGGTCAGCGAGCGACAGATCCTCTGGGCCCGGCTATTCCACATCCGGCCCGAGACCTACAAATCGGCCCTGGCCGCGATCATCAATGCCCATCTGGCGCATCCTCACGCCAGGCTCTGGGGCAACGGCACGACCTCCTCCTCGGACGGCCAGTTCTTACGGGCCGCCGGCCGGGGCGCCAAGCGCAGTGAGGTCAACGCTCATTACAGCGGCGATCCCGGGAGCAAGTTCTACACCTGGGTTTCCGACCAGCACGGCCACTTTCACATCCTGCCGATGGGCGCCACCGAGGATGAAGCCGTCTATGTGCTGGACGGGCTCTATGGACATGAGAGCCGGATCGATATCGAGGAGCATTACGTCGACACCGGCGGCGCCAGCGATCATCTCTTCAGCTTGTTCACACTGGGGGAAAGCGCCTCGCACCGCGGCTGCGCGATCTCAAGGACTGGCGCCTGCACGCCTTTGAGACCGCAGAGGCCTACCCGACCTTCAAGCATCACATCGGCGAGCGGGTCGATGTCGCCGCAATCCGCGAGGGCTGGGACGAGGCGTTGCGCATCGGCATCTCGATCGAGGACCGCGTCCTCGCCCCCTCGACCGTCCTCAAGAAGCTCGCCGCCCTGCCGAAGACGAACGTGGTGTCGCGCGCGTTGCGTGAGATTGGCCGGATCGAGCGCACCCTGTTCATGATCGAGTGGTATTCAAGACCGGAACTGCGCGACCGCTGCCGGGTCGGGCTGAACAAGGGCGAGGCCGGCAACAAGCTGGCCCGGGCGGTGTTCTTTCACGAGCGCGGCGAAATCCGCGACGGCTCCTTCGAGAGCCAGGCTTTTCGCGCCTCCGGCCTCAACCTGGTGGTCAGTGCCATCGTCTTGTGGAACACCGCCTATCTCTTGCGCGCCGTCGAGAGCTTGCGGGCCGAGGGGCACGAGTTGCCCGATGACCTGATCCGCCACATCTCGCCGCAGATCTGGGAGCACATCAACCTCACCGGCATCTATGACTGGCGGCGCGAGCCCCAGCCCAAAGACACCTTCCGGTCGCTTCGCACGGCCAAAGAAAAATTCAGCGCGGCCGCCTGATCCGACAGAACCGCTTGTTTCTGCTATGTTCTATAATGTCGTACAGCTACGCACAGCTCTTGTCGTGACCCCCGATATGCACCCGGCGACGCTGTACGGCCATGTGGCCGCGTCAACCGAGATCGTATGCGGGCTTGCGTTCACGGCGATCCTGACTGGCCTTACCTTCGTCCGCTTTTCGCGGCCGCGGGCCAAGTTCGTCTTTGCCCCCACTCCAGTGGTAGCAATACATAACGGCAAACCGATGCTGATGGTGCGGGTCGGCAATGGGCGCGCCCGGGTGCTTTTGGACGCGGCGGCGACGCTGAACGTCCTGCTCTCGGAGACGGCGGCGGACGGAAAGCCGTTCCGCCGCGCGCAGGAGCTGCGGCTTGAGCTGGCGCACATTCCCTTCTTTCCACTCGTCTGGACACTCATGCATGTGCTGGACGAGGAGAGTCCATTGCACGGCTACGATGCGGCGCGAGCAATCGAGGCGGGCGCGCAAGTGTTTGTGACGCTGGAAGCGCGCGACCCGACGCTCGCGGCAGTGGTGCACGACATCCGTAGCTATGCGCCGGAAGATATACGCTTCGGCATGCGTTATGAGCTGGACCCCGATCGTGAGACAGCCGAAGCCGTCTTCTAAGGTGTAGCCCGGCCGATTTCTGTAACGGCTCCGTTCGCGGCTGGCGCGACGGTCATGAGATCGCTTCTATCTTCTCCCTCGTCAATATCGAGCTTGTGGTGGGCGGTTGTGCCGGTGGGGATGTGGGCAAAGGCGCAGCCGGTCGGCGAAGCCGATCGTCCACATATCCACGGGCATTCTGCTTCGTAGGCCTGGCGCGGGGTGCGATAGCCGAGGCTCTGGTGCTGGCGCTCTTCGTTATAAAAGCCGAGCCAAGCGCCGATGCCGGCCTTGGCCTCGGCGACGCTTGCATAGGCGTTGAGATAAACCGGGAGTGTCAGGAATTTCGTGCGTGGTTGGGCATGATGGGAGCGAAGGAGACCGCCCATGCCGCGACGCAAGCCACCTCTTATTCCTGACGCCATTCTTGACCAGCTGCTGGCGGGCGCCGATGCGAAGACCGCCTTTGACCCGAATGGTCTGCTCGACGATCTGAAGAAGGCGCTGGCCGAGCGGGTGTTGAACGCCGAGATGGATCATCATCTGGCCGGCGAGGAGCCGGGTAACCGGCGCAACGGCTATGGTCGCAAGACCGTACTCACCGACACCGGCAAAATCGCGCTGGCGGTGCCGCGCGACCGCCAGTCGAGCTTTGATCCGCAGCTGATCGCCAAATATCAGCGCCGCTTCCCGGGTTTCGACGACAAGATAATTTCAATGTACGCCCGCGGCATGAGCACCCGCGAGATCGTCGGCCATCTGCGCGATTTGTACGGCATTGAGGTGTCGCCCGATTTGATCAGCGCGGTAACCGAGGCGGTTCTGGACGAGGTCGCCGCCTGGCAGGCACGCCCGTTGGAAGCGACCTATCCGCTGATTTTCTTTGACGCCTTACGGGTCAAGATCCGTGACGAAGGGCTGGTCCGCAATAAGGCAGTGCACATCGCGCTCGGCGTGCGCGCTGATGGCGCCAAGGAGATCCTGGGGCTGTGGCTCGAGCAGAACGAAGGCGCCAAATTCTGGCTGCGCGTGATGAACGAGCTGAAAAATCGCGGCGTCGAGGACGTGCTGATCGCCATCGTCGACGGCTTGAAGGGCTTTCCCGAGGCGATCATCGCGGTCTTCCCCCAGGCAACGGTGCAGACCTGCATCGTTCATCTGCTGCGCCACAGCCTCGATTTTGTTTCTTGGAAGGACCGTAAGCCGGTCGCAGCGGCCCTCAAGGACATCTACCGGGCCGTGGATGCCGTCGCCGGCGAAACCGCGCTCACTGCCTTCGAGGAAGGCTACTGGGGCCGCAAATACCCGGCAATCGGCCAGAGCTGGCGGCGCGCCTGGGGCGAAGTCGTCCCGTTCTTTGCCTTCCCCACCGACGTTCGGCGGATTTTGTACACCACCAATGCCATCGAGGCGCTCAATTCCAAGCTCCGCCGGGCGGTCCGGGCCAGAGGCCATTTCCCCAGCGATGAGGCGGCGACAAAGCTCCTCTTCCTGGTCTTGAACCGTTCCGAAAAGGAGTGGATCATGCCGCCGCGCGAGTGGTCCATGGCCAAGTCGCAGTTCGCTGTTCTGTTCGGCGAGCGCTTCACACGAGCCATGGCGTAGTCAGTTGAACCGCCCCGCTGCGCACGAAATTCCTGATAGTCCCGATAAACCTCTTCGTATTTGAGGCTCCGCCACAGCCGCTCGACGAAGATATTGTCCATGTAGCGGCCCTTGCCATCCATGCTGATCGTGATCCCGTGGGCCTTCAGGGTGCCGGTGAAGTCGTCGCTGGTGAACTGGCTGCCCTGGTCGGTATTGAAGATCTCGGGCTGGCCGCACCGGGAGAGCGCCTCCTCGAGTGCTTCGACACAGAACTCGGCGCCGAGCGTGTTCGACAGCCGCCAGGCCAGCACGGCACGGCTTACCCAGTCCATGATTACCACCAGGTAGAGGAAGCCCTTGGCCATCGGGATGTAGGTGACGTCCGAGCACCACACCTGATTGACCCGCTCGATCGCGATACCGCCGAGCAGGTAAGGGTAGACCTTGTGCGCCGCTGTCGCCTTGCTCGTGTTCGGTCGCTGGTAGTATGTTGGCTATGCCGAATTTAGCCACCCATCTTGGCTATCATCGGCTTGCCGGCATGCGACAGCCGGCCGGCACGTCGCCGCCCCCGCCATCCCAGGGGTCATCGCTGGTGGCTGCAAGCGAATCGCATGGCATCCTGACGACAAGTTGTCTATATGTTCTTCTATGTCGTACAGCTACGCACAGCTCTTGTCGTGACCCCCTCCTGCAATACCCTCGCGATGATAGTTGGCACCTGAACCGTGCGCGGATGGCCGTAGCCGTCATCAATCCAAGTCATTGTCAGGTCTCTGGCCGGCGACGCCGTCGCACCGCGGCGAAGCTAAGGAGGGCGCCGCCGAGTAGCGCGATTGACGCCGGCTCGGGTATTGCGGCCGAAACTTCGGTAATCACGACCTCGCCGTTGCCCGTCTGGAAATCAGCGACCAGGATTTGATCCGTGCCGCCATCGAAGGAGCCGCCACCGCCACCCTGGTTGCACGTTACGTGCGCACAAACACCGCCACCGCCGCCGCTATACCCCCCGCCGCCACCGCCGCCGAACTCGCCACCGCCACCCCCGAAACCGCCGCCGGGCTCGCCCCCAGCGAGACCCGGGAATGCGCCACCGCCGCTGGCCCCGAAGCCGTTGCCGCCGGCGCTGAGAAACCCGCCCCCGCCGCCAGCCGTGCCGTTGCTGCCTCCGTTGCCGCCCGTGCCTCCGTTGCCGCCGCCGCCGTTTGGGCCGGTGAGACCGCCTTCGCCGGGAATATCGGAAGGAGGTATCCCGTCTATTCCGAAAAAGTAGCCGCTCCCACCGCCACCACCTGCGATGACCAGCGGGGTGTTGCCCGGGCCGACCACGAAGCTGCCGCCACCACCGCCGCTAGCAGTTCCGCTGCCGGGCATGATGCCCGCGCCTCCGACGGCAATCTGCAAGACCTCGCCCGCGGTCAAACTGAAGTCACCGCCGATCTCGGCGCCAAGACCCCCACTACCTGGACTGCCCTGAGTACCTGCGGTACCGCCGCCCTGCGCGCCAAAGGCGAGGATCTGATAGGTGTCGGTAGTCGGTATCGTAAAATTGATGAGGCTTCCGGAATAGGTGAAGTCGAACGGTACGGCCTTGGCGGCCGATCCTGACCCGGCGAGCCCCAGAAAGGCTGTGCCAACCAGCATAAGTTGTTTCATTCCTCCCTCCCGTTATTATGCGTGGTGCGCCGTTACCGACGCGGGAACAATCCTTGGCTAGTGCGTGGCAACAATTTTCATACGGTTTACATTCTATCAACCTGGCACAAGCAGCGTCATGTTCTGCCTGGTGGACGGCCCGCCGGCGCGATCAGTGTGACACTCATCTCTTCAAGGTCGGCTGAGCTGCTCTACGAGCGAAGCTATCAGTCAGGTCTCTGGCCGGCGACGCCGTCGCGCCGCGGCGAAGCTAAGGAGGGCGCCGCCGAGCAGCGCGATTGACGCCGGCTCGGGTATTGCGGCCGAAACTTCGGTAATCACGACCTCGCCGTTGCCCGTCTGGAAATCGGCGACCAAGATCTGGTTTGTGCCCGCGTCGAACGAGCCGCCCCCGCCGCCACCACTGCACGCAAAGTGGTTCGGACCAGCGCCGCCGCCGCCGCTGTAGCCCCCGCCGCCTCCTCCACAGGAGCCGGCATACCCGCTACCGCCGCCACCGAAGCCGCCATTGCCTCCGCCATCTGTTCCCAGACCGCCGGTCAGATCTGGAAACGCAGCGCCGCCATTGCTAACGCCCGCGACAGGAGAGCTTGCACCGGCGGTGAAGAATCCGCCGCCACCGCCGCCACCGGCCCCCGCGCCGCCGGCGCCGCCATTGCCGCCGCCGTTACCGCCCGTGCCACCCGGAGAGAATTGCCCGCCTAGCCCCCCGTTTGGGCCGGTGAGGCCGCCCTTGCCGGGACTCCCAGCAAAAGGAAAATTCTCCCCCGGTAAAAAAACGATGCCGCCGCCGCCGCCGGCGGCGGCTATGACCAGAGGCGTGTTGGTTGGGCCGACTACGAAGCTGCCGCCACCTCCTCCTCCACCAGACTCGCTTTTGCTACCGCTGCCGCCTGCGCCGCCGACGGCGATCTGCAAAATCTCGCCCGCGGTCAGACCGAAGTCGCCGCCGATCTCAGCGCCCCCACCGCCCGCACCTACAAAACTTTGACTCAAAACAGGGTTGAAGAGGGTGCCGCTGCGCGCCAAAGGCGAGGATCTGATAGGTGTCGGTAGTCGGTATCCTAAAATTGACGAGGCTTTCGGAATAGGTGAAGTCGAACGGTACGGCCCGGGCGGCCGACCCTGACGCGGCAAGCCCCAGAAAGGCTATCCCAACCAGCAAAAGCTGTTTCATCCCGAAAACCTCATATTTGCGTAGCACCGTGCTCTCTCCAGTCACAAAGGCGGGGCCGGTATTTAACCGTGATCGTTTCCCGGCAGACTTCGCCTTTCAGATGACCAAAGAGGAATTAGACCCTTAAATCCCGTATCGCCAGACGGACCTTCAGATACAGTTCCACGGTGAAAATGCTCCCGCCCTCCCTGTTACCAGAAAGGGCAAAAGTGGCCGAGTTTTACTCCGCCGGCAGCGGGACTATCCCGCCGCTACCGTGGCAGACTTTTCCACCGCCGTTCTCATCAGACGGCCTTGATCGCGCGGGCGACCACCCGTGCGAGTCGGTTCAATCGACGCTCTGCCCGCCATGCCTTGACGAGCAGCCAAATACCGATCAGGAACAGCACCGTGTTACGCCCTTCGGTCACGGTTGGCCACGCCCGCTGCAGTATCGTTGAAAGACAGCCGATGATACTCGAATACGTTTCACGTAAAAACATTGCCATGAGCAACAAGGCGCCACCGCCGAACAACAGTCTGATATAGTTCGTGATCGCCTCGGTTCTCGGAACTCTAAGCTCGGCAGCGGGAAGTCCATCGTGAAGTCCTTCGTATAGGACGTGGCGTGCGCGGTCGCCTCCCGCATCGAGCTCCCTCAGGAAATACTCCCAACCGAATACGTCCTTGTGCTGCTTTCGCAGACGGCGTGCAATAACAACCTGAAGATAAGCAGCCAATTTGTATATCGCAGTGGTGTGATCGAGCCACATTAGCCATAACAAGCTTGATATCCATGTGCCTAAGATCGTCACCTCATGAGGGACTTTGTCATATGCGGTAATAATGGCGGCAATTACGATCAGCTCGTAGTTCAACATCTGCGATGATAGTTTCGTCCTACTGTCAATCTCATCGCGGATGCGGCCGTAGTCAACGAGATCGATCTGAAGAGTGTCGTCTATCAGGTCCCTATCTGACATTTCTGGATCTGCCCGTGGCCTGCCTGTAGAGTTCCTCCAGCTTATCGACATACTCGTCTATCGAGAAGCACATCGACTCCTGCCGAGCCTGCGCAACCAGCCGTCTTCGAAATGCTTGGACCGCCCGAGTACTGCGCAGCAGTCGGAGCCCGGCGGCCGCAAGCGCCGCGGGGTCGCCCTTCGGAACGATGAGCCCCGTGGAATTGTCGGTAATGGTTTCAATCATCCCCCCCGAATGGCTGACAATGACCGGAACGCCGCAGGCCATCGCCTCGAGCGGCACGAGGCCGAAAGGTTCTTCGTCGATCGTCGGATACCAGACGAGATCGCTCGCGCGATACGCTGCCGGCATGCCTTCACGATCAAACTGCAAGAACCGAACCTGGTCAGCGACATTCCCAGCGCGGGCTGCTTCTCTAACCTCCGCACAAAACGCCAGCGCCTCGGCTGCATCATCAACGGTCAGAGACGAGTCGCAGAGTACGAGCGAGCCTCGCTTCAATTCCTTGCGGAGCCTGACAAAGGCAGCGACCCCGACAAGCACTCCCTTCCACCGCAGCAGCCGAGCGGGGTGGAAGATGACCGGTCGCTCCAGTTGCACCATGCGCTCGTCGCTTAACCCCTTAGCTGAAAACAAATTATGATCAATCCCGAGATGGAGAATTGTAAAAGGTCGATCAGACGGCAAGCTTGCTGCCAAATAATGGCTGGCAAAAATGATGCGCTCCCACGGAAATGACATGACATTTTCGTAAACGTGCTCGCCAACTCGATCATGAATGCTGTTGAGTACGGGCCGATAATCGGCGTAATCGAGAGTGGCCTGGGCCAGCTCTGGCGCGAAGTGATGGGCATTATGCATATGGATGAGATCCGCGTGAAAACGTGAGAGCGAGAGAGACACAACGTGGCGATGCACCTCTAAGAGATCCACATCGACTTGCCGATGGCCGAGATTCCTCCGTCGTTCCACCAGATACGCTACCGAGAGCTCAGGTGCGCGCGTGACGACTACGCAACGACCGTCCGCAGCTTCGTAGTTGTCGATCGTTGAAGATCCTCCGACGAGGCAGGCTACCTCGTGGCCGCGTCGCACCAGCGCGTGTGTAATATCCCAAAGATGGCTTTCCACACCGCCAAATGTTGGAGGAAAAGCGTGTGAGATTTGAAGAATGCGCATTAAGCCAACATTCCCCAGATTCCCGGCCTTTTGAAGGTGATCTTCCGTCCCATCGAGGCGCGCAGCAACGAAATTTGCTCGCATCTGACTGTGACGGCAGCCAAATCGTCGGATTGGCAGCCTTGAAGCGCCGGAACCAGTTGCTTTGCCGTATCAGGACGCACCTCTGCAGTCGTGGTCTGTCGCATCTGACCCAATCTCCCGTTCATGCTAGTACGGGCGGCGCGCGCAGCCGGGCGATCAGCATCAGGATATCCTTGAACATCTGTCGCGACACGGCGACCTCGGCCAACTGAAACGTCACGTAACGACCATGGCTGACGACCTTGGCGCCGATCTTGATCAGCTTCTCGCGCAGGCTGGTTAGCGACCAGGGGTCCGCTGCCTTCGGCATTGCCAGCGTCCGCATGAAATTGCCCAGATTGTAGGCCAGCGCATGGAGCTGAAGACGGACAGCGTTGGCGGCGAAGGTGCGGCATGACAGCCGGGTCCACTTGATCGCGCCCTTGCCTTCCTTGATCCATTGCTCCGCCGTGCCGCGCTGGTTGTAAAAAGCCACGACGCGCTCGGCCGGTCGCGCCAGATTGGTGACGATAAACCCGACGCGCGGGTAAAGCTCGCCCGGGCGCCACTCGACCTTGGCCACGACGCGGCGCGGCTTATTCCAGCTCTGCGCCTGGTAGCTGAAGCTGGCGAAGTAGCGGCGCACCTCGTGCGGCGGCCGTCCGACCGGGCGCTTCAGCAAGTATCCGATCCTGTTCTGCAAGATGTTGTTGGCCGGGAGCCGGATCGTGTAGCCAATGCCGTCGGCTTCGAGGAACTCGTAGATCTCCGGGTTGGCAAAGGCCGCGTCGCCGCGAAAATAGAGCCGCTTGACGGTACCCCGGTAGCGGGCGATCACCGGCGCCAGCACTGAGCGCCAACCGTCAGCGCTATGCACGTTGCCGGATCGCAGGGCGCATCGCTCCACATCGCCAAGCTGGTTAAACACGAACAGCGGGTGATAGCAGGTACAACCGAAATGCCCGTTGTAGGCGCTGCCTTCCTGCTCGCCGTAGGTCGGGCTCTCGCTCGAATCCATGTCGAGCACGATGGTCTTCGGCGGTCGCCGCTGGCGCACCTTGTCGATCCATTGGCCGGACAGATTGGTGAGAGCGCCGAGGTTCTCGGGCCGGCTCAACCACTTCGTCTCGAAGCGTCCCATCTGGCTGGCCGAAGCAGCGGAGCCGGTGATCGCCCGGTCGCCAACCACCCAACGCATCGCCGGGTCGCGGCACAGCCTGTCCGCGTCGTTCACGTCCTCGTAGCCGGCCAGTCGGCCGAATACCGATTGGCGGAGCAAGCCGGCCAGCCGATGGCGACCGTTCTTGCCGGTGCGCGCGTCTGCGAGCACTGCACTGGCTGTGTCGGTCAGGGTCAGCGCGTCATCCAGCTCGCGATAGGGCAGCAACCCGGCATCGGAGGTGATCACAGAGCCGTGAAATTGCAGCAGCAGGCGGCGGTCGAAATCGAGCCTCAAAACGCTCTTATCCGCTTCACCCGTCGGGTCCGCCATCACCGCTCCGTTCGATTCCTCACAAGCTACTGAGTTCTAAACCAAAATCTTCGCAACTGCGCTCAAAATCCCAGCACGATCGGGGGAATGCGGGTTCATCTTCCCCTCCTGTTATTATGCTCGGATACCAGATCAAAGTCGGAGCGCCGGACAACCGCGCGCTCACGACGGTTTCAGCCGGAAAACGGATTACGTCGGCATGGCCGGCCACCAGCACGTAGGCGCTCGTCGAGCCGTCGAGCATGCCGACAGGGCGGGCCGCTCATCGCTGCTGATAGTGTTCGGCCAATTGCCGCTGAAAGTCGCGCAGGCCTTCGCAGCCGCGATCAACCGTCAGATCAATCGCCGCGTCGCCGGCGCGCCGACGATCGCCAGTTCCTTCGGTCGGCGACCAGATTTTCATCGACCAGTTTCGGCCCTCCGAATCCTTACTGCGCACAGCGACAGGTTCGCCGCTGAACCCAGCATCTTCGGGCTCGACTTGCTGCGTTCGCCGCGCCGCCGGCAGGCCGCCCGATGTCCTCGGGCCGCTCTGTGACGGCTCTGCGAGCCCCACCTGATCGCGAGCCCGCTGGGCTTGATGGGGACATGCACATGGATCCGCTTCGGGGTGCTGGCGGGCTTTGGCGTCGTCGCCCGCACGGTATCCCTGACCTTCGCCCGGGGGAGAGGTGCAGCGGACCCTTCTCGAACAATGTGCCGGTAAAGCGCGTCCCGTCGGAAAGTGTGATGCCCAGCATGCCCGCCTCCGTTTGTTCTCCGGGCAGTATCACACAGCGGCGGGGATACGGCTTCCGATAGTCGAGCTCGCAAACCAGGATCCGCGCGGGTATCAGCGGAGGGGATGTTTGATCCGTGGATCGTGTCCCAGGACGTGGTGTAAGAGCGGCGGCAGTATCGCGCTCTCCGGCGGGGTCGGCCGGTGTCAGGCGGATAGGGCGGGCAGCCTGACGATAGGATCCTCGCTCAATGGAGCGATAGTTTCCAGGGTCATGTAGCGAGCGCGCTGGACCGCCCATTCATCGTTTTGTTCGAGCAGGATGGCGCCGACGAGGCGGGTGATTGCGGCCTCGTTTGGGAAGATGCCGACGACCTCGGTGCGGCGCTTGATCTCGCCGTTGAGCCGCTCCAGCGGATTGGTGCTGTGGATCTTGGGCCGGTGATCCTTGGGAAAGCTCATGAAGGCGAGGACGTCGGCTTCGGCTTGGTCCATCAGGATGGCGAGCTTGGGCACTTTGGGCCTGAGCTGATCGGCGACCTGGCGCCATTGGGCTCGGGCCATCTCGGCATCCTCCTGGGCGAAGGCGGTGGCGATGAAGGCGGCGACGACGCGGCGGCCCTGCTTGCCGGCATGGGCCAGGACGTTGCGCATGAAGTGTACCCGGCAGCGCTGCCAGGACGCATGCAGCACCTTTGCGACCGCTGCCTTCAGCCCCTCGTGCGCATCCGAGATCACCAGCTTGACGCCGCGCAGGCCGCGCCGCGCCAGCGAGCGCAGGAAGTCGGTCCAGAAAGTCTCGGCCTCCGACGCGCCGATCGCGATGCCCAGCACCTCGCGCCGGCCATCGCCGTTGACGGCCACCGCGATGATGACGGCGACCGAGACGATACGCCCGTTCTCGCGCACCTTCAGGTAAGTCGCATCGAGCCACAGATAGGGCCACTCGCCTTCCAGCGGCCGGTTGAGAAAGGCAGCGACCTTGTCGTCGATCTCGGCGCACAGCCGGCTGACCTGGCTCTTGGACATTCCGGTCATGCCCATCGCCTGGACCAGATCGTCGACCGAACGGGTCGACACGCCGTGGACGTAAGCTTCCTGAATCACCGCCGCGAGCGCCTTCTCGGCCATCCGCCGCGGTTCCAGAAAAGCCGGGAAGTAGCAGCTCCGGCGCAGCTTGGGGATGCGCAGCTCGACCGTGCCGGCGCGCGTTTCCCACACCCGGTCGCGGTACCCGTTGCGGTGGTTGAGGCGCTCGGGATTGCGCTCGCCGTGCGCGGCGCCGGTCAAGCCCTCGACCTCCAGCTCCATCAGCCGCTGCGCCGCAAAACCCACCATCTCGCGCAGTAGCTCGGCATCCGAACTCTTCTCCAAAAGCGTGCGAAGGCTCATCATCTCGTCGGTCATCGTCGGGTCCTTGGTTCGCGTTGAAGTTGGCGACCAAAACCCTACCGAAGACCCGCGATGACCGCCGCTATGGATAAGTAGCCCGCCGCCGCCTAACTCGTGGCGGTCCACGGCGGCGGGCTACTTATCCACAGCTCCTACACCACTCCAAGGGACACGACCGATCCGTGTAGCGGCGGAGGTTTGGCCAGGATGAGGTTACCGAGACGGAGGCGGCGGATTTTAGTGCCCCTGGCCGCACCCGACTCCGACACGGTCCTTTCAGGAGAGATCAGCGAACATCCCCGTGAGTTTGAAGTGGCGCCGCGCCCGTGGGCCGCGCCAAGGTGAAACCGCCGTTGCCGGCGGCGCGCACCTGCAGCATGTCGCCGTCGAGAGGATAAAAGCCGCACAGACCGCCAGGGTAGCGCCGTTGGGACCTCTGGTATTCTGAAGTTGGGGCGCCGGGCGCTGTCGCTGTCGACGCCAAGGTCAATGCAAGTCGCTACTCCTTCAGAGTAGTGGACTTCCGAAGTGGCAAGCGGGCGAACGCAGACTAGTGCGCTACGGTTGCGCTTTTTCTCGCATATGCAACCTCATTCTCCCTCGCATTCCAAGAACTTCGTATCAACCGGATCGGCCAAAACCGCAGAAAAGACTAGCGCGTCGCGCGCCTGTGCCTTTTTTTAATCAACGGCTCAGACCGTGACACAATAATGACTTCAACTCACATGGAACCAGTCAGCTCCCTCGACCGTAAGGAACGTAATCCTTCGGATCAGGGGCGCGAAATGAACAAACCCTCTGCAGACGACGGCATCGACGCGAGAAGGCGACCATTGATCACCTGGTCGACCGTGTATTCGACGCGAAAGGCCTGGAAATTCGTCAGCAGCCGTCAACGACCGACACTGGGGCCTCGGTCGAGGAGCAGGTGCGCAAGGAATGGGACCCGAAACGAAGCGGCGGTCTCCCGACTTTTTGAGAGCCACCCGCCGGTCGTGAAGAAAATGACGGATGCCTCGTGCCTCGCCACAGCTCACCGAATTACCGACGCGCACCAAATTCGGACTGTTGAAGGTTTGTGTGGACCAAAGGTCTCACGGGACCGAGCGGGTGATCGCCGACAAGTTTGATATGGAGGTGATGATGAGAAAATTGTTCGGAAAGTTCGTGCTGGGCACCGCTTCGGTGCTGGCGTTGGGCATCGGAGGCGCCGCTCTGGATTATGCGGCTGCCGCGGGCGACACAGTGGCTGCTGCAAGCATGCCTGCTGTCTCCCAACCCACAGAGAGTTGGCGCGATGACGATCTTATCCGAAAAGACGACATCCGTTGGGCGCAGTTGGAACTTCGAAATCGGGGGCTCTACAAGGGATCGCTCGATGGAGTTTGGGGCCCGGAGACGAAGCAGGCCCTCCGACGATTCCAAAGGAATAACAGCCTGAGCCAGACGGCAGCGCTCGATCGGCAAAGCTGGGAAGTGTTAACCGGCGATACCGGCAGCGGTCTAGGATCCAGCATGCCGCCAGCTGAAAACGCCGAACCAACGACGAATTCGCCGGCGAGCGATTTGGGCAGATAAATGCATTACACCGAGGAGGAGCCGCGCCCTCTAGCCGGTTCGGAGCATGATGGACGCGGCAGTGTCTCATCCGCCGGACTGGCCGCGGCCTCGAGCGGTAGCCTCCTCGTCAAAGGCGTCGGGCATCGACATCGTGCCCGCCAAGGTGGCTCTGCCAATAGACCTTGGTCATACGGCAGACGCCCGATGCCCCCGAATTGCCTGCCATACGGATTGTGTTGGTTATTCTGGCAGGGTTCTGCCGTATGTTGTGAGAGTTTATTGGCAGGAGACCCCGATGGCGGTCGTCGGTACGCGCGCACCGACCTGGCGATTATCGGGCGCCCCGAGGATAAGGGTGGCGCTCAAGATCCTCAACGGCGGCTTCAGCACCTGAGGATGTGACCGGCCCTGAAGGCCCTTTTCGGAACGCTGGCGAGACGCCGTGGCCAAGCTTGTCACCCGCCGAGACGATTACCGTCGCTGGCGCGGTTTGGAAGCCGACCGGGGACGGGGCGCAGGACGACGTTCCCGATCCCTGCCCCTTAAGAGACATCGCCGGCGGGATGCCGGGCCGGCTCAGTCGGGTGAAAAGGAGACGCTGACGTTTCATCGGACCTCAGCGCTAACCTCGGCCTTGTGGCTTGTCCGCAGCAGAAAGATTTGGCCGGGCAACGATCGTGCTGGCAACCGACTAGAAGCGAACGCGAAGGCGGGTGCCGAGCACGATGATGGTGTCGATGCCGGTGAGCTGACTGGGCGTCATCAGGCTGAGGGCTCTATTGAGACCTGAATTCGACGATCTGCAGATCGGTCGTAACGTTCATCCACCCCGTAATCGCGGCGTTGTAGTAGGTCTCGATCGCATCCTCACGTTGCAGGCCTAGGTCGAACTGCTGGCGCAGAAAGGGAAGGAAACTATTGCTGAACTGGGTGCGGGCAAGGCCGATGCCGAAAGTGTCGTCGGGGCGGCTTGGCATCACGCCTTTGCCGCCGATGCCGGCGAGGAAGGCGTACTGGATCGGGTCCGGGTTTCCGTCGGAAGCCCCGAACGCGAAGAAGACGCCGACCCCGTGCTTGGGGTCGCCGTTGGGCTGCCAGAAATACTGATCGAAGCTATAGCTAAGCGTCCAGCTGCTGCTCGCGCGATTGGCGGGTTGGGTCGGAACCAGCAGGTTTGGGAACCGGCTGGCGAGGATTTGCGTCAAAACCGGGCCGGGGTTTGCCAAGCTGGGAAACCGCTGGGTCAACAGCAGGTCAGCGATGTTGGAGGGATCCTGGTCGAGCGAAAACCGCTCCTGGTTGTTCCATGTCAAGCCGAGGCTCTGGTGACCGACGAGCCCGAACGGCTTGATTGTCAGTGTGCCGTTGCCGACGATCAACACCCCGTTGAATGCCTCGCCTAAATCGTTGCTGGTCGGCGTGCCATTCGGGCCGAGCGCCAACGCCGACAAAACGATGTCATCTCGCGGCAGGACGATGACACCCCCGCCAAAGGTCGACAGCGGGATCAGTGCGAGGGTCATCGGAAAGTTGAACGCGGTGTTCATGAACTGCGTGCGGTAGTTGCCGTAGAACTCGGTTTCGCCTGCGTCCAATAAGTTGAGCTTGCCGACGGTCACGCCGAATTGGGGGCTGAGGAACTGGGTCAGGCCCAACTTCCGCAGTTTGGATTTGAAGACGGCTGATTATCAACGGCTTGGAGGCCATTTTCAGATTTAGGCACCACATTTTCTTGAGGGTTCAGCGGGCGGGCGGCATCTCCTGGAAGACGGGCGGCAGGGTGATCTCGATAGCGCGGCAGATCGGATCAATGGTTGCGCCGGGAGCGGTGCGCAGTCGGGCCCGGCGACCATCCTGTTCGACCTCGATCTCACTGAGGTCGGCAAGATCATCGATGATGCGCTGCCATTCGAGCTTGCTGCGGCGTGCCGCCAGACGGTCCGTCAGTTCCTTGCGCAGCACCAGGGCGAGGAAGGTGCAGAAGACGTGGCCGCGGATGCCGGCATCGGTTTTGTGGAAGATCGGCCGGGTGGCAAGCAGCGCTTTTGCGGTTTTGAAGGCGTCCTCCACGGCGAGGAGGTTACGGTATCGCAGGACGACTTGGAGGGCGGAGATTTTCGTGTTGGTGCGCAGCACGAACAGGCCGTCGAAGCGGGCGTCGGCCTCGACCTTGGCCCGATCAATGACAAAGCCGTCGCCCACGGGCGTCTTGAGGAAACGGCGGAAGCCCTTGTTGGCGACCAGTGCCTTGTCGCCTTGCGCGAGCTTGCGCTCGAGGCCGGCGATCAGTTCGGCGCGCGCCTCGGCATCCTTTCTGGCTTCCTCGTCATTGCGACAGATGATGTAGCGCCGCCCGGCGATTGTGGTCTCCCTGACGGCGAGTTCAGTCTCGCCCTTCTGCCGCCGGATGAGCAGCGGCACGCTGACGCCATCATCCTCAATGACCTCGGCGCGCACCTCGCGGCTGGTGCGCTCGCGCACGCCGAGAATGTACTCGATCTTCTCGGCTTCGAGCGCCGCCATGGTGTGGGCGCTGATCATGCCGCGATCGGCGACGATGCAGGTCCGGGCGATGTCGAAGCGATCGCGCAGGCGGCGCACCACCGGCAACAACATCGTCACGTCGGCAGTGTTGCCCGGCATCAGGAACGAGGCGATCGGCCGGTCGGCGTCATCCAGCACGATGCCGAGCACGACCTGCTTCAAGTGCCCTCGGTAGTCCTTGGAATGGCCGCGCTGACCCAGGTTCTCACCGCCGGCGCCCTCGAACCATAACGTCGTCGTATCGAAGAAGGCGATCGACACCGCACCGAACAGCGGCTGGCGATGCCGGTAGAGCGCTTCCTCGATCGCCTCGGCGGTGCCGCGGCCGTGCTCGTCGATTTCGCCGAGCCAGGCCATCGCCTTGTACGCCTCGTCGAGCCCGAGCCCTTCGGCGCCGGGGACGCGCAAGCCGTTGCGCCATTCGCTCGCGTGGCGGTCGGAACCCGAGACCGTCAGCCGATGCAGTACGGTGAGATAGACCGCCCGCTCGACATCGAAGCCGAAGCGCCGGTCGGCGAGCAGGCTGGTGAGCACGTCGCGGCATCCGGTTTCGGCCCACAACCGGCCGAACACCAAATCGGGTCCGATGCTGACGCGGCGCAGTTCCGGCAACTCGCCGCGATAGAAGCTCGACAGCACGATCGTCCGTCGCGAATGCCGCGCCGCCGAGGCGATCAGCCCGTCGATCAGGCCGGAGGCTTCGACCTCGTCGCGCCGGCCGAGCGCCTTGATGACGCGCTGAACGTGGCGCCCGCCCTCGCGTGCGTTCTCGACGAGGTAGAGGTACTCATAGGCTCCGATCTTCTTGACGCGGACGAACATGGCGCGGCACCCTGCTTGCGGCAAGGGCACCACGATTCGTCGCCACTTCTCAAGATAAATAAACCGTCTCAATCACAAAAATGTCGATCATTTAGCACCACAATGCGAGCGGTGTCGTCGCAACCCCAGCATTTCTGCGATCCCCAGCAACCGCATCACCCAAAACCGCGGAAGTTGGGTCAGGCTGGCGTTCATCAGCGCGGTAGTGCGGTCGTCAGGGGCGGGCAGCAGGGCGGCGGTGTTGACCGGCACGATGGTGCCGGCGTCGCCGAATATGTTGCTGCCGAACCCGGTGTCGGCCGAGAACTTGAAGAACCCGCCCGGCCAAAGCCCTAGCTTCTGCGTGTCTACATTGAGCGTGTAGTCCAAGTTACCCCAGAAAGCGCCATCCGAGCTGCGGCCGCCGCTGGTGACGACCTGTGGGGTCGCCAGCAGATCGACGTCGAACACAATCCCCTTCTGTCCGAGTTCGTCGCGCACGCCACCCCAGTCGCCGGTGAGCCGAGGCCGGGAGAAAATGTCGCCACCCCAGGTGGCAGGCACCTCGACCAGCTGAGCTCTCGCTGGATGCGAGAGGACCACGAACGCCAGACCGACAAGCAGATACCAGGTCGGGCCGACTGCGTTTGACCGCTTCGTCTCCCGTTTTGTTGAACTCGCCGACCTGTGACTACCGGTCATAGGCGTATTCCCCCTTGGGCATCGGCGCGGCGGACACTTCCATTAAGCGGGCCGCCGTCCTCTTGGAGTTGGGCAATGGCGCTAGGAAACGGTCGAAGAATCCACCCTCCATCTCGTGAGCGAGGGTCGATACTATCTGTGAAGCAAGAGGGTCGTTAATCGGATATCGCGTCTCGAATTGGATGGTCCCGCCTCGCACGATTTCGAAAATGATGCTGTCGTAAGTCTCGGGCCGCTGCACCACCTGCATCAGTCGAGCCGCCGGGAGGATGACGCAGGTCGACCGATAGCGGAAATCAACCGTCAGAAGCGAAGCTCGGGTCAGAGCGGAACCTGGCGTCAATTTCTCTTTGCGTAGGGATTGAAGTCCAGCGGCGCTCCGAAAGGTACGCTCTCTTTGGCCAGCGACTCTTGCAGCTCTTTAGATTTGGGGCCGAAGATCTTGTAGAGCACCCAGGTGTGCATCCCCGCATAGTTGTACGGCGTGTCCTCATCGGGATCGACGGTAAGGTTGTAGACGTGGGGAATCGCTAGCTTCTGGATCGGCGACGGGCCATCCGCCACCGTGTGCGTCAGGACTTTGAAGTTCTTGTAGCGCATGCCGACGTGCTGATGGTCGAAGAACATGTGGAAATGGTCGCGGTTCGAGTGCGCCTGCGCGCCGGTGACGAGGGCCGATTGGTCGCAGCCGTCGATCACGCGATCCTGGGGCACCTGGTCGCCCAGGCCTATGAGGTTGAGCAGCGTTGGGAACCAGTCGGTAATGTGCATCATCTCATCCGACTGCCGTGGCGCGATCCGTCCGGGCCAGCGGGCCACGCAGACGGTCCGGTTGTTGCCCTCGAAGGTCGAGAAATAGCCGCCGCGCCAAGGCCCCGGCGCATTGCGGTTGCCCGGCGCGTGGAACGACGTGTCGCGACCATTGTCGCCAGCGAAGATCACGATGGTGTTCTCGCTCAGGCCTAGCGCGTCCAGCTTGTCGAGTAGGCGCCGGAAGTCCCCATCGATCATCTGGATGCAGTCGCCGACCGGACCGCCCTTCGATAAATCGCGATACTCTTCCCTCGGCAGCACGGGGAAGTGCACGTTCGAGTGGTTGAAGTAGATGAAGAACGGCTGCCGCGCGGCGACGGCGTCTTCCATCCAGCGCTCCGCCTTTTCCAGGAAATCCAGGTCGATGTCGCGCCGAACGTCCCGGTCGAGCACCTTGACGTTGTTGAGCTGGCCGCGGACGGGGGATTCCACGATGTATTCCGGCTCCATACCCTCTTCGCGGAACCACTTGTCCTCGGGCCAGAGCGAAACGTCCCAGGTGTCCTTGATGCCGTACCAGTAGTCGAAGCCCTTGTCGGTGGGCAGTCGTCCGACGTCCTCCCCCATATGCCATTTGCCGAGGCACGCATTGCGGTAGCCCTGCGCCTTAAGCTTGTCGGCGATGGTGACTTCCCAGGCGACCAGGCCCGAGCCGGGCAACGCCGTGATGCAACCCGTGCGGACCGAGTGGCGACCGGTCATCAGCGCCGAGCGGCTGGGCGTGCATTGCGCCTCGACGTTGTAGTTCGTCAGCTGGAGCCCTTCGCTCGCGAACCGATCGATGTTCGGCGTCTTCGCGCCCAGCGGATAGGCGCCGCCGTAGCAGCCGAAATCGCCGACGCTGACGTTGTCCATGTGGAAGAAGAGGATGCTCGGCTTCTGCAACCCCTGGTTCGCCATAGCCCACGCTCCCGGCCAGCTTTCTACGTGCCACGATATTATGAGAGACGCTGGCGGCTGACTATCAGGGATCGGCCTTAGAGACGGGCGCACCACCGCCCACAAGCGGAACCTCCGTAAGCCTTAGCGGGTAAACGCCCGAAGCGGCGAATGATTGGAGCGGCTTGCGGTCCTGCTGTGAGATCCTTGTGAAAATGACTGGCGCTCTAGGGCGCCTGCCGGCTCAAGCCAGCGCGGCGCGAAACCGCGAAATCGGCCGGGGGTCACGCCGATCTCGCGGCGGAAGATCGATGTTAGATGGCTCTGGTCGGTGAACCCGGCTTCCTGTGCGATCAGGGCGAGGGGCTGATTGGTGCGCCGCATCAAGGTTTTTGCCCGATCAATCCGCCGTTGCATGACGTAACGCCTGTGGCCCGACACCGACCGCCAATTTGAAGGAGCGGCTGAAATGGTAAGGGCTGAGACAGGCCACTCCCGCGAGATCGGCCAAGCTTAGGCGATCGTTCAAATGCGTCTCGACGTAATCGCACACGCGTTGCAACCGTCCGCGCGACAAGCCATTGGTCGGCTGCAGCGTAATCTTGGACGGATCGACGAACTGTCGCACGATCCGCACCGCGATGAGGGTCGCGGGAATGGCCGTTTTCGGCGTGCGCCGTGAAAAGGCGGCGCTTTCCAGTGGGTGCAAGGCCCACCCGGCGATGCGCTCCAGCCGGAAGCGATCGGAGCAGTCATGGAGGTAACGAAATGGCTGAAGCCTTCGATTAGCGGTCGCAATTGGTGACTGCGCGAGTGTGCAGGCCGCAACGCGAGTGAACGCTGAGCAAGCCTCGAAAAGGTCGATGTGCAGGCCGACCCGACCGCCGAATCGGGGAAGGCTGATACGGCTGGGCGAGATGAGCGGGGATTACGCCCAGCCGCTGCACCGGGGTACTGGCGGCAGCATGTACACAAGGAAAGCGCACGCAACACGGGAAGCCCCACTGCGTGATCAGGGATGATCAACCGGACGCCCGTGAGGGACAGGCCGGGCGCAGCGGGGTGGCGGAGAGGCCAGTAGTACCGCTGAAGTCGGGTAATGCCGGCAGAGGGAAGGGGCCTCAGTTCAAGACCGACGCAAGACGTGGTGAGGGACCTGGAGATTGGGCAACCTAGCAACTCCGAAGAGTGTTCAGAAACTGCAGACGGCGTTACACGCGAAAGCGAAGGCGGAGGCCGGCTATCGCTTCTACGCCCTGTACGACAAGATCAGCCGTGACGACATTCTGGCACATGCCTATGCCCAGTGCCGCTCGAACAAGGGCGCGCCGGGGATCGACGGCCAGGATTTTGCGGACATCGAAACGTATGGGGTCGAGCGGTGGTTGGCTGAACTGGCGCTTGCGCTCACGCAGGAGACTTACCGACCAGAGCCAATCAGACGAGTGTACATACCGAAGGCCAACGGCAAACTCAGGCCGCTGGGCATCTCGGGCGTGCGGGATCGGGTCTGCATGACAGCAGCGCTGCTGGTGCTGGAGCCGATCTTCGAAGCCGATCTTCCGCCAGAAATCTACGCCTATCGTGCCGGGCGAAATGCCCAGCAAGCAGTCGTAGACGTGGAGGAGCTGCTATTCCATGGCCACCCGGATGTCGTCGACGCCGACCTCGCGGACTACTTCGGGAGCATTCCCCATACCGACCTTCTAAAGTCGGTGGCGCGTCGGATCGTGGATCGGCGCGTGCTGCATCTGATCAAGATGTGGCTGGAATGTTTCGTCGATGAAACCGACCAACGAGGCCGGACCAGACGCACGACCGAGGCCCGGGATATCCGGCGAGGCATCCCGCAGGGCTCACCGCTCTCACCACTGCTGGCGAATCTTTACATGCGCCGGTTTGTGTTGGGGTGGAAGAAGCTCGGGCTGGAGCAAAGCCTCGGCACGCGCCTCGTCACTTATGCGGACGATCTTGTGATCCTGTGCCGACGGGGCCGCGCGGAGAAAGCGCTGCACCACCTGCACGAGATCATGGGCAAGCTGAAGCTGACAGTGAACGCGGAGAAGACACGGATCTGCAGAGTTCCGGACGGGGAGTTCGACTTCCTGGGCTATACGTTCGGGCGTATGTACTCTCCGGAGACGGGCAAGGCCCGGCTGGGCTACCGACCGTCAAAGAAGAGCCTCAAGCGCATGCGTCGACAGAAGTCCACGCGCTGACCGTCCGAGCGGCTGCTTGGCAAGAGACCACAAGGCTGGTGGAACAGTTGAACCGCGCGCTTCGCGGATGGGCCAATTACTTTAGTGTTGGAACCACCCGCAAAGCGTATCGAGTGCTCGACAACTACACAGCTATGCGGTTGCGCCGGTGGTTGCGCTTCAAGCACAAAGTCTGGCGACGAAAGGGCGGAGCCTATCCACTTCCGCACCTTTACGAGCACTTCGGGCTCGTACGCCTGACCCAGCTTGGCCGCGGCCCGTCGTGGGTGAAGGCGTGACGTCTTGTCCGAGAGCCGGATGCGGTAAATCCGCCTGTCCGGTTCGATGAGCGGGATGTGGAAACGGAGCCATGGCCGAACCAGTGAGGCACCGCCAGACGAAAGGGGCGGCTACAGATATGTTCGACCTACCGCCACCGCGCCACATCTCGACTCTACGCAACCTCGCCGTGGGCGGTTGGATTGGAGAAGGACGGCTGTCCACCCGGTCCTGCCGATCAATGGCATGGTCTTGAACGCCGGGTTTCGGGCCGATTCCGGCCGGTCGTGGGCCAATGATCGAGCCGCTGGGTTCGATCCGAGGCGGACCCTCAGCTTTTGGCTAGCCGGAGAGCTGCGGCCGTCCGAACCCACCATGCCATGGCGCATCAGGAAACCGGCACCTGTCCGGATGGAGCCGAGACCAACCCGGCTCGTTGAGCGGTGCCATCTCACCGATCATCGGGCCGCTGTAGCTTGGATCTTCGGCGGCTGCCAGGAACCGTCCAGGATGGGTTGTTGGCCCCAATAAGCGCGGATGTAGAGCGAGAACGGGCCTTTCGGCGCCGGCAGCCAGTTGCTCTGCTTGTCCTGGCCCGGTGACGTCGCGCCCACATAGAGCGTTAGCGATCCATCGCTGTCGCGTTGCAGCCCCTTATTCTTGGTCCCGAGCGAGAAGCGGTGGAGATCATTGGGATAGAAGAAGTGGTGCTCGTTGTACAACGTCAGCGACCAGAAGCCGTTGATGGGTGGCTCTTGCCCGGCGGCGAATGTCACGCTGTAGCTCTTTGTGCCGTCGAGTTGCTGCGCCGATGAGTCGAGATCAGTATAGAAGTACTGCGTCTCGTTTGGCGTATTGTCGAACATGTTCGACTTTGCGGTGCCCGTCCGGTCGAAATAATCGACACCCCACTTGGCGTTGTTGACCGACCGGTTCCAACCATTACCGGCGGGCTTGCCGTTGTGCTGCCACCGGAAAAACGGCTCGATGACCTCTTTCTCGGTGGCGATGGCGGTATTCACCAGGACTTTCTTGGTTTCCGGATCGCGCTTGGCGACGGCAAGCAGATTGCGAAACTGGGCATAGAGCGCTTCCTCGCCCGGCAGTGGCGGAACCTCATCGAGTACTTCGGGCAATTGATCGAAGAATTTGTCGGGGACCACCCATTTGGTTTCGCCGCCGCCGCTCGATGCCGGGCCGGGAATGCTGGGGGCTTTGCTCCAGTCCTTTGTCTTCATTTTCCCGTCGAATTCCGAGAGGGGATAGAAGACGATCTGGTTGATAAAAGGCTGGATTGCGGCACGGTCCGCGTCGGTATCGTCCATGAAAACACGCGGGATGGCGTTGGCAAGTGCAGTGGACGACCGGATAACAGCAGTGACGCCATTGGGCACCGCCCCCTTCCAGTTCGGCCCGACCAGCAAGTAAAATCCCGGCTTGGTGCCGTAGGGTTTGCCGAGTTCGCCGAACTGGTCCGTGCGGGCGTCGTAGAGTGCATAGACCCAGAAGCGGCCCCCGAAATCAGGGACCTGTGCGATGACCGGCTGCTTGTCGAGATCGAAGAAGCCGAGGCCGTAGACCACGTCTTGGTTGGGACAGGCTATGGGCGGATCGGGCGGCAGTCGCAGCTTGTAGGTGTTAGATCCGCTTAGGAAGTTGCCGTCCACATCTTGCGTCGTAAACGGGTACTTGGAACCGGCTCCGAGCGTGCGCATGACCATGGCGGGAGCAGAGGAATAGGCGATCTGGAAATAGGCCGCCCGCTGGTTCACGTCCAAATAGCTGTCCTGCAACCATTCCGACGTCGCACCGGCCCAGGTATTCTGATAATGCCGGTCTTTGTAATAAAGCTGACGCCCATCCGGCCGGCCCAGCTGACGGGTCGCCATAATCATCTTCGGCGCGGTCTCGACGGCTTTTTTCAGCAGCGCCCGCTGTTGGTCGGTCGGATTGAAGGGCTGCCCCTTGATGATACCGATTGAAGCGAGCACACCGCGCAATTCGGGACCGATCGCCGAGACTGGTTCGTAATCGACGAACGCCTTCAGCTTGGTCCAATAGGTATTGTCGACCGGGTATATCATGTTTACGCGCTTGCCGCTGCCATTGGGAAACTGCATCGGCTTGACCTCCTTTTCCACCGCCCAAAGTGGATAGACACGCGTTTGTTCTGCCAGCGCTACCGCCGGTTTCGGGTCGGGTCCGTCGTCGCCCTTTTTCATGATGGTGCGGAAGAACAGGAAGACGTTGTAGGTCGGCGATTTGAACGCGAAATAGCCCTTGGGCACCCGGCTTCAAGGGTCGTCGCGGGCGCGACGCGATCGGTACGAATTAGAGCGGCGCGAAATCGAGCGGTCGTTCAGGGCTCGCAGGGACGACTTGATCCGGGAAGGGGCGCGTCGGAGCTTTGCTCCGAGGCTGGACGCGTAGCGTCCAACCCGGCGTCGATGCGTCAGGACTGAGCGCCGCCTCCTGCCTTCAGCATTGCGCGCGCGAGCGACCTCGAATTTTGGGCAGAAAAGGCCTATCTTCAGGGGATTAGCTTTTTGGGGGTCCGTGAATGGCATCGGGTGAGCAGGCGATTGAAATCCTCAAAGCCCGAACGAAAGCATTCCGGTTCGTAAAAGGTGAGTCCGGCAACCCTGACGGGCAATCGCGCTTCTATCACGAGTGCCGGAAGATCGCCCGAGAGGCATCGCCACAAGCGATGCGAGATCTGGTTGAACTTTCGAGAACCGCGGAAGACGAGCGCGTGAGGTCTGTTTGTTTGGTTGCGGTTCTGGATCGCGCCGGTGTTCGCCCGGTCGATTACGATGCGGCTGCCGAGGAGAAGGAAGCCAACAAGCCGGTTTTCAACCCCCGCGACTACAGCACGGAAGAACTCGATTTGATAGAGACAGCGCTGAAGCTGATTGTCGCGAGGAACACGGAGAAGGCCACGGCGCTGTCGGCCCGAAACTGAGGGTTAACAGATGGGTACCCGGCCGACTTCGTTTTCGACGATTTCGCTGTGCAGCATCTCGATCGCGACTGTGGTGTTAATTTACACTAGAAGCCGCTTCAAGCGGTTTCCCGATCGAGTGGCATAGCCGCCGGCTCTGAGGAAGTTGCGGTATTCCCACGGTTGGTGGGGTCCCAGGGTGCGGACGATCGTCTGACACGGACCCTCTCGGATTCGCTCCGCCGCTCAAGACGTCCGCGTCGATGGCCTCGAGTACCGAGGCTCGGCGGACAGCGCGAAAAGGCGCGCCGACATGCCGGGCGGCAGAACAGTTCGGTGGCGGCTTGTACCGCGCTCGGCGGGTTCAAGCCGGTCTCGAGCCACTGTCGGCAACCCTCGATCATCCATTGCAGGATACCGGGCCACTCGGCACGCAGCTTATCGGGCAATTCCAAATCCGGTTTCGCGATCGTGACAGTGAAGGGCAGCAGGCGAAACCGTCGCCGGATCGCCACGTCGACGCCGGTCAGGCTGGGTTTGTGGTTGCCGGCGATCCACAGCTTGAATGCCGGCTGGAAGGTGAAGAAATCCTGTCGCATGAAGCGCGCGCTGATCGGGTCGCCGCCGGTGAGCGCCTTGACCTTACTCTCGGCCCAGCGACGCCCCTGCTCGGTTTGCTGTGCCGCGACGAGGCGCGCACCGCGGAGCCCGGCGAGGTAGGTCGGGTGGCGCTCGCCATAGGTCACGATAAAGGTTTCCATCGGCGGCATCCCAGCATTCTCGACGACGGTCATTGCCATACTTCCCTCACCTGAAAAGACGCATCGCCGCGGTGCATCGAGCATCCTTCGCCAACCGTGATCCACAACATGTGGCACGCGCCGGCGCGAGCGCACCCGGCTTCAAGGGTCGTCGCGGGCGCGACGCGATCGGTACGAATTAGAGCGGCGCGAAATCGAGCGGTCGTTCAGGGCTCGCAGGGACGACTTGATCCGGGAAGGGGCGCGTCGGAGCTTTGCTCCGAGGCTGGACGCGTAGCGTCCAACCCGGCGTCGATGCGTGGGCCTCCGGCCCAGGCTTGGGCAAAGCCCAACCCCGCAAGCGCGATCGGCACGGAGGTGCAACCGGCCTTGATTGCCTGCGTCGAAGACGAAAGGCCGCCCGTGATCCCCCAACCCGAGCGGCCTTTGCACTGACCTAATTCCAAGGAAAACCAGCGCGGTCGCGACAATACGTCTCACTAGTTGCTGAATGCTTAACAACTCATAACCCCGGCGTCGGAGCTTTGCTCCGAGGCTTGGGCGAAGCCCAACCCCGCCGCATTGACATTGGTTGTCGTCAGCGATTTGAACTCACTTGCTTGTCGGTAGATTGATCG
>CAWHZD010000004.1:0-1521385 GCA_963833745.1 uncultured Alphaproteobacteria bacterium
CGCAATCGCAGCGTATCTAATTAAGTTAAGTTTTCGGTCAAGTTCCCGACTTGGTCGCAGTCTACAATTCGAATACGAACAGTGTCCGCCTCCCGAAACCATTCGGACGGCTCGAAATACGAGGTTTTAAGTGGCGAGCGAGGACAATGCGGTGCTGAGGACGGGCATTTTCCACGCCGCGACCGTCTCGTTTGATGTCGGATAGGTCGGACGCCGCCGCTTCGCATAGGTCTGGTCGTCCGACAGCGTTTACAAGGTCTGCAATACCAGCACTTTGAACATCAGCATCGCATCGTATGGCGGGCCGCCCGTCCTCGGCTTGATCCGAGCGCGACAGCACCCGTTCCAGATCTTTACGAAACACTTCTAAATCATTGCTTGCGCTAGACGTTCCAGCAGATCGCGGCCGCCGACAACGCCGTCAGCCCTCTTCGCCATCAAAAAATCCCGGTTGCCCCGCCATTGCCAATCCCCCGCATTCCCCATCGCAGAAGCGGGTGATTCACCTTCAAAAACAACCGTTCGGCTATCACTTCAAAGGGCTGCCTCCTTACGCGCCAACTTCCTCCCGTGCAACGATACAACCAATTGGACACCTCGAATAACGGAGTTTTGAGCGTGGTTGGGGGTGTGTCGAGGGTCGGATGACTGGCATTGGTGGCGGCGACCGATACGCTCAAGGGGCAGGGTTCGGTGTGAGCCGTGATTTTGTGGGTTTACGATCAGGCAGGCGCGGTTTGGCCAGTAATCCAGACCAGGAGGGTAAAATTGTAGGCGAGATTGGCGAGGCCGATCTTGGCCCGGGCTCGGGCCATGCCGATGGTGCGAACGATCAGGCCAAGCCGGCATTTCTGGACGGCGAAGACGTGCTCGACGCGCGAGCGCACCCGGGCGCGGGTGGCATTGCCGCGGGCGATATGGGTCGGCATCTTGCGGCCGCGCGGCTTTTTGCGCTGGAACTGCGGCTTGAGACCGCGGCGCTCGAGCAGGTCGAGGTTGGCGGCCGAACGGTAGGCGGTGTCGGCCCACACATCGCTGGCGGTGTTGTCGCGGTCGAGCACGGCGCCGAGCTGCCCGCCGTCATAGGCCGCCGCGTGGGTGACGACATAGCGCCGCAGCAAACCATGCTCGCGATCGATGCCGACATGGTTCTTATAGCCGAACATCGGCACCGCGATCTCCGGCCGACGCTGGTGGCCCGCACCCGGCGGCGCCTGGCGCTTGCCCCCACGCTTGATGGTCCAGCGCCCGTCGCGGTCGATCTGGGCGCGCCGCGCCGGGGTCCAAGCGGCGGGCACCCCGCCGCCCTTGATCGTCTGCTTCTCGGCCCAGCTCAGCCGTGGCCGGCGCGCCTCGATCACCGTTGCATCAACGATCTGACCGCCCATCGCCAGCCAGCCCTTGGCGCGCAGGATCGCGTCAAACCGCGCAAACAGCCGCTCGACCGCACCGGCTCGGGCCAATTGCTCGCGAAAAAGCCAAATCGTCTTGGCGTCCGGCACCGGGTCGTGCAGCGCCAGTCCGACAAACCGCATGAACGACCACCGGTCCTTGAGCTGATACTCGGTCTGGTCGTCCGACAAGGTGTAGAGCGTCTGCAATACCAGCACCTTAAACATCAGCACCGGATCGTAAGGCGGACGCCCACCCTTCGCCCGATCCGATCGGGCCAGCGTCGCCTCCAGATCGGCGCGAAACACCTCAAAATCGACCACCGCCGCCAGCCGCTCCAGCGGATCGCCCGCCGCCGACAGGGCCCTCAGCCGCTCCTCGCCATCGAAAAATCCGGCTTGTCTTGCCATTGCCCAGCCCCCGCATCCCCCAATCTCAAGAGCGGGCGATTCGTCATCAAAAACAACCGGTTCTTAGAGGCGTATCAGCATCGCATCGTATGGCGGGCCGCCCGTCCTCGGCTTGATCCGAGCGCGACAGCACCCGTTCCAGCTCTTTACGAAACACTTCTAAATCATTGACTTGCGCTAGACGTTCCAGCAGATCGCGGCCGCCGACAACGCCGTCAGCCCTCTTCGCCATCAAAAACTCCCGGTTGCCCCGCCATTGCCAATCCCCCGCATTCCCCATCGCAGAAGCGGGTGATTCACCTTCAAAAACAACCGTTCGGCTATCACTTCAAAGGGCTGCCTCCTTACGCGCCAACTTCCTCCCGTGCAACGACACAACCAATTGCTTCAGTGAAGGATTTTCGCGCCGGCACTTACGGGCCGTCGCGAAGGCAGGCCGCAAGCAGAGCTTGTTCATACGCATCGATTTGATAAGAAGAATTCATTTCAATACGCTGTGCGTGACCGAGGGCTGCCGCCGACAGATCCTCATAATATTTCTCGTCCTGCCATAGTTTGCGAACTGCGCTTACCCAATCCTCAATGCGGCCGTCCGGATCGAGCAGGACCCCACCGGGGCCGACAGCTTCGGGCAATCCTCCACGCGCCGACGCAACCACGGGAATGCCATTTATTTGAGCTTCGGTCGCCACCATTCCATATGCTTCTTCCCATGTGCTAGGTATAATAAGAACTTTGCATTTTCCATAGACTTTGCGCATGTCCTTTTGCGGTGCGAAAACTGTGACGTTCGGAAGCCCGGATAATTTCCGCGTCAATTCCCGTCGCCATTCAGCCCACAGCGGCCAGCTTTCAATGAATGCAAAAGGAATATCGGGGCAAAAACGAGCGATTTCTACGGCAATATCACGCCCTTTTACCGGAACCGGATTTATGAATGTGACGTTGTTTTTGGTCGTCTTCGTCTTATATCGTTCAGGCAATATGAACGGGTATATTACGCTAGGATTGACACTATAGGCACGACGATATGTGTCGGCGGTGAAATTAGAGTTGGCTATGCACCGCACGTTTCCTAACTTTGCGAAGTTTCCACCATGTTGCTTAAACTCGACATCCTGCAACATTAGCATAATCGGAATCTTTGTGGCTACTGCCGCTAACGCCATGCGTACGGATTCGAATGAAAGCACAACAATCACGTCAGGTTTTTCTTTTGTCGTCACATATTCGACCTCGTTAGACGGTCGCGATGAATACCAAACAGGATAACCTAAGCACATTTCACGAGATACATTATGCCTGAAAATTTGATCATTCATGTGCATTTTTATGCGAGATTTCAACGCGGAATATCCGCCTCGCATTATGCCGGCGAGTACAGCTACCTTATGACCTCTCTCCAGCAAACCAAGGCACAATTGATCGGTCGTAGTTTGCAATCCACCATACATATGCGGCAGATATCTATGCGCAGTTATGAATAATATTTTCATTGGGGATCACGTTGTCTTGACGGTTCGTTTTGCGCAAGCTGTCCGTCTGATCGTCAGTGACGCCGTCGAGCGCAACGACGCCGTCATCCTCATGGCGATCCCTGAGTTTGGCAGGCTGTATAGCGCATATCGAATAACAACGTGTCGGGGGGACCAGGGTGGTCTACCATCAACCGCCCGCACGACCACGCGGTGGCTAAAAAGCGCGACACGAAACGGTTGGTAAATTCCGGTTCCGGCGGTATTTCAACCGGCCAGCTGAAAATCACGAAGTCCGCGGTGCGTAACTGCCGTTCCGAATACTCCGGGGGTCTACCATTGGCCATGTCGTAAACAACTGTTCGGATATTTATTGCAGAGAGGTTGTCCCAGTCTACCTGCTGCGCCAGCTGCAGCGTGTCGCTGTTGAGATTAGCGGTGTCGCTAGCGATCTCGATGGTAATCGGATGGTCGGTTCGCAAGAAGCGTAACAACGCATCGGCCTCGCGCACGTTGTGAAAATCCAGCCTTGACAACATGGGCAGGCTCCAAAGCACAGCTAGGGCAAAGATCGGCGCCGCGGAGAACTTGGGAATCAGCGTGGGCTGATCATGTGAAGGCACGATAGCACCCGCTGCCGCTAGCGGTAACACCAGCCAAATGGGCCAGAGGAACCTCGGTTCCCGATTGAGACTGGCGGAAGCGAGCAGGAGATAGGCAAATACAATCATGACGCTGGCGAGGGCCAGTGTCACTCGGGTGAAATCATGCCGACCGCGAATGAGCGCCGTGAGGAGCAGACAACCACAGATAAGCCAATACCAATGACCAGGGGTGCCGATGACATGTCGCAGATATCCCCAGGGCGATAGCCCATCATTGTAATACTGTGCCAGGTTCCCGTAAGACGACGCCCACCCATTCCCCAGATACATTGATCCGTAGCGTACGAACATCGCAGCCGGCAGCACACCCATCACGGAGGCCGCGGCTGTTTTATATAGGGTAGCCTTCGTACCGACGCGCCTGAATGACACCAGCAGGATCAGTGGTGCAACCGCCACCCCGAACATGACAAACGTCACTTTGGTCAGCATTCCTGCGCCCGCAATCCCGCCCCATAGCAGACCACGAAATACCGCTGCGCGTGGCTCAGCCGCAGGCGCTGCGTGTTCGAGCAGCGGTAGGAGAAGGGCGATGGTGACCAGCAAGGCGAAGGCGCCGTCTACCAAGAAGGGTGCGACGGCAGTTTCGATCGGTCCGCACCACCATATAGCGAGGGCCGCTGCTGCTACGGCAAGCAGTGGCGCCCCGGCCTTGAAAGTGATCCACGCCACGCATACCGCAAGGCCGAAAGTAACACAGGCAAGCACGAAAGGAGCGACATTCAGCTGGCCCATCTCTGGCTTCAGCGGACCGGCAGGCAACAGCAGAAACGCCATTATCGGCGACCGGAACATCCCCCCTACACAGGCACCGATGCCATGGACGGAGAAATCGTAGAATGAGCGATTAAAGCAAGCGGCGCGGTGCAGATATGAAGCGTCATCCCACCTAGGTCGGCTGACTGTTCTAGTAACCGCTAACGGCGCGATTGCGGCCATCAGCATCAGGCAACGCAGGCTCGGATCGAGCTTGCAGAAACCCGGGCGCATTAGCAATGCCTTGCACTGTTCGATCTCAAACCGGCGTCCCTGGCCGTGACAGGGCGGGCTCTCCTCTCGCCATCCGCGAAACTCATGCGATCGCATTCAAGTGGCTGAATCGGCTCATCGGAGGTCGTCTGCACGGAACCGGTCATTCTTGAGCAGCCTTTTCGCCTTATTCGCCCTTGCAAGGAGCGAAGGGCATGCGCCGTTAGCTTCCCAGGATTTGACGCCATCCGCAGCAATTCCCGGCCGATTTGCAGCGCCAGGTAGGGCCAATCGAGCGTCTCATGCAGCGCCTTCAGCACTCCTTTGTGATGCCGCCAGAAAGCGGCTTTACGAAATCGGCCGGCCTCCGTGGCGAGTACGCGATAATACACTCGTTTGGAGTTTCTTCTCAGAGATGCAGCCTCTCCGGCTTCCAGAAACAAGGGCGCATAGCGCTGGACAATGATGTACCGATCCAATGCAGTAGGCTCAAAGTTGCGGATGCCAGAAGAAATCGATTTATTGTCCGTTCGCGAGAAGGATAGAACCTGATGAACGAAGCCAAAATCCCTATACTGCAGTATTTGCATACATTTTTCGAAATCTTCCAAATACAAAAAAGCCTCGTCATAGAAGGGTTCATGGTTCTGGGCTATGGAAGACCGATACATCACCGTGGTTGCCGAGCCAAAAAAATAAACTCCGGTTCGCAAATAAAGACGGGCGCATTCTCGGCCTGGGAGCATCGGCGTTCGATACGGATACCCGGAGCCTTGCAGCGTGTTCCCTTCCAGCCGATACGAGGACACCAGCCCGATTGACTCGGACTGCTCGAACGCCTGCACCATTAACCGTAAGCAGTCCGGGAAAATGTAGTCGTCCGCCTGCACGATTTTGCAATACTGGCTGGCCTCGGAGATTTCCGCGAGGGCGCCGTTGTAATTCTGGACCTGCGAAAGCAACTGCGAGCGCCGAATCAGCCGGATTCGCGGATCGCGGCGCGCATACTCCTCGGCAATCTCTGTCGACCCATCGGTGCTGCAATTGTCCACGAGAATATATTCGAACTCGGAGTAACTTTGTGCGAGCACGCTCTCGATGCACTGCGCCAAATAGGGGGCTGTATTATAGAATGGGGTTACCACGCTCACCAGAGGCCGAGGCGCCGCTGTCGCCCGCTCGACGACCGAGGGATCACTCATCGGTTGCATGGGGCCTGATACCCGCTCGGCAGACCGCAGCCCATCATTGTCGCTGATCGCGAAATTTCGACTCTCGAATGGCGACGCCACCCCCAGGGCAGCGCATCCTATGCCCGCCGGTCGCTCAGCGGCAACCGCCGACGCGGGATCACCGCCTCCGGCTCGTCATTCCCCTCCCGCCAAACTTCCCAAGGCGGCTGGCCGCCCTCGTTGAGATCGTCAAGCTGCTGCTTGTCCTTGAACGTATCCATCGCGGCGAAGAAGCCGTCGTATTCAAAAGCGGCCAACTGTCGTTTTTGGATCAGGCGTCGAAAGGGCTCAATAACGAGCTCTTCACCGGGCCGCATATAGCGGAAAATCTCCTGCTTCAAGACAAAAAACCCGGCGTTGATGCGAATTCCGGACCGCGTCAACTCCTTGATGTTTGTCACGAGACCGTCGTCGCCGGTTTGGGCGACGTGGTAGCTCAGGTTGGGCCTTACGCTCAGAAAGGTGGCTGTCCTGTTCCGCTGGCGTGCAAAGTCGAGATAGCTCGGCAGGTCGAGGTCGGTCAAGCCGTCGGTGTAATTCGCCAGGAAAAGCTCTTCACCTGACAAATATTTTTCCACCGCCAGCAATCTTTGTCCGACATTCGAGCGCAGCCCGGTATCGGCAAAGGTAATTTTCCAGTCATGGATATCGCTGTTGGCGAGCTCCAGGCTCTTGCCGCCTTTCGAAAAGACAAAGTCGTTCGACAGGCATTCGTTGTAATTTAAAAAATATTGTTTGACAAGATCACCCCGATAGCCGAGACACAGGATGAATTCCTTGTGGCCGAAGTGAGCGTAATACTTCATCACGTGCCAGAGGATCGGGCGATAACCAATCGCGACCATCGGTTTGGGAATATGCTCGGCATATTCCCGCAACCGCAATCCCAGACCACCACAAAACAATACCACTTTCATGCACAGCTACTCCCCGATCTCACTCGTCTTGCGTGCATACATGCTATGCTGACAGCATAATTCCCTTACAGGCGGAAGAGTGTATACTAATCGGATAGCTCCGACCGCGCGTTCATGTCAATTGAACTTCCTGAAGACGGGTTTAACCGGCCGACCGACGAGATATTTCTCGACGCCGTCGTCCAACGCTTTCCGGTAGACGCGCAGAGATTGGCCGACGGCCTCCACGGTACGGTCGATGTCGTCATCGGTATGGGAAAAGCTGACCACCATCGACGGCATCAGCAAACCACGTTGAATCGTCTCCTGCAGAAACAACGCGCGAAACGATTGCGACGGCTGCTTTGACTGGTCTCTGGTGGCGTAGATAAGATTTGACGATCTGCCCAGCACCTCGAAGTATCCCTCAAGGTCGAGCGCCTCGGTCATTTGGTCGATCCCGCGGCGCAATCGGTCTCCCTGGTGATGAAGACGCTCGACCACCTGTTGTTGCTTGTAGATTCTGATGGTTTCGCTGGCCGCGGCCAGCGAGTGGTGTTCCGCGCCGTGGGTCGTCGAGAGCAAGAACACCCGCTCCTTGTCGTGACGCAAGCCGCCGAGCTCCATGATCTCCCTCTTGCCCGCCAGCGCCGAAGCCGAAAAGCCGTTTCCCATAGCCTTGCCAAAAGTCGACAGATCCGGCACGACACCGTAATACTTTTGTGCACCGCCAAGGTGCCATCGAAACCCGGTAATCATTTCGTCGAGGATAAAGACCGTCCCTTCTTCCCGGCAGAACTTCTCAACTGAGGCGAGAAAATCCGCCTTCGGCTCAGCGGTCGTCGCTGCTTCCATGACCACGCAGGCGATCTGACGCGGATATTGCCCAAAGAGGGCGCGCAAACTCTCGATGTCGTTGTAACGAAACTGCACCGTCAGCTCTCGGACGGCTTGCGGGATCCCGGCTGACATCGGAGTGCTGCCGATAAACCAATCGTCGACGGAAAAGAACGGCTGATCGGCGCACCGGGCCACCATGTCGCGGCCGGTGTACGCCCGCGACAGGCGGACCGCGGCACTGACCGCGTCCGATCCGTTCTTGGCGAATTTCACCATGTCGGCGTTGTCGAGGAGGCCAAGGAGCTCCTCCGCGCAATCGAGCTCGATCGTCGCCGGGCGCGTGAAGTTGGTTCCCCGCAGCATTTGCCGGTAGGCGGCCTCGACAACGGGACGGTAGCCATGGCCCAACGTCACGGCGCGCAATCCCATCCCATATTCGATGAATTCGTTGCCGTCGACGTCCCAGACATGACAACCATCGCCCCGCACCAGGAAAGCTGGGGCCAGGACTGGATATTGATCATCCCCTTTGGCATAGGTATGGGTCCCACCCGGGATAATCGAATGAGCCCTTTCCCGCCAGATGCTCGACTGTTCGAAAGTCATCCGATCGCGATTTTTTCCCGGCTGCAAGTCAAAAGGTCCTTTGAAATTTGGATTTCGACGCGTTGAGATCCACCTGCTTGACGGTGGTCACTAAATTGAACGCATGGTTAAGAACAGGTTTTCCCGACATCTATTTGAAATTTGCTCGCCAGGTATCACCGGCCAGCTGCGCGGCAACGCCAGCTTACAAGTTCAGCGTCCGCCGGGACATCCTCCTCGGGGTCATCTTGCCGAGTTATGTATCGCAGGGACCCGCTTGATTGTCTACGCAATAAATTCTGCTATAAGAAGACACTGGATGAGCCAGCGGAAAATAATATGGTTAACAATTGTGCGGGGAGACGAGCTCCAGGTCTTGGCTACGCCCCATCGATCGACCGGGGCGGGGACGCCATGATGGCGCTGATCGAAGAGCTGTTCCCGATTTGCCGGAGCATCACCGGGAACGGGGTACGGGAAACACTCGCGATCCTCCGCAATCACATCCCGCTCGAGCTGAACGAGGTCGCTTCGGGGACCCCGGTTTTTGACTGGACTGTGCCGCGTGAATGGAACATCCGAGACGCCTACATCGCGCGCCCCGACGGCACGCGGGTTGTGGATTTCGCCGCCAACAATCTCCACATTGTCCACTACAGCCAGGCGATCGACGCGACGATGCCGCTCGCCGAGCTGCGGCCCCATCTTCATACCTTGCCCGACAGGCCGGACTGGATTCCCTATCGCACGTCCTATTACAGCGAAAACTGGGGTTTCTGCCTGACGCATCGCCAGCTGTCGAGCTTGGCCGACGGGCCCTATCGGGTGGTCATCGACGCCGATTTGGAACCCGGCCACCTCAGCTATGGCGAGCTGCTGATCCCAGGCAAGACCGACGACACGGTCCTGTTGTCTTGCCATATCTGCCACCCCTCGCTCGCCAACGACAATCTCTCCGGGATCGCGGTCGCGACAATGCTGGCGCGTCATCTCCAGACGCTTCGGCTGCGCCACAGCTATCGTTTTCTATTCATCCCCGGGACGATCGGTTCGCTCACCTGGCTTGCACGAAACGAGGACAAGCTCGCGCGCATCGTTCACGGCCTCGTCCTTTCTTGTCTTGGCGATTCAGGCGGCATGACCTACAAGCAAAGCCGGCGAGGAAACGCCCTGATCGACCGCATCGTCGCGCATGTTCTGCGCCAAGACGGGGTGTCACACCGGATCACCCCGTTTGTCCCCTACGGGTATGACGAGCGGCAGTATTGCTCGCCCGGTTTTGACCTCCCAATCGGTTGCCTGATGCGCACCCCCAACGGCGAGTACCCGGAATACCACAGCTCAGCCGACAATCTCTCGCTGGTCCGTCCCGAAAGCCTGGCCCACTCTCTCGCCGTGCTGCAGCGCATTATCGCGGTCATCGAAGGGGAAGCCGTCTATCGCGGCCGTAATCTCAAAGGCGAACCGCAGCTCGGTCGGCGCGGACTTTATCCGGCGATGGGCGGACTGAGGACAGCCGGCTATGACCAGATGGCGCTGCTGTGGGTATTGAACCTCGCGGATGGACGGCACTCGTTGCTCGATACGGCCGACCGCGCCGGGCTCCCGTTCGCGACAATCCGCGCGGCCGCCGACGCGCTGACTGCCGCCGAGCTTCTAGAGCCGATGCCGGTTGAGCGCTGACGTCGGATAGGCAGTCTTCCGACCACGGAAAGTGCGGAATGTAAACTGATGAAAGCCCCTGTAGAATGAGCAATATATATTTCGATACTCCCTGTTCCGACCAGGACAGACGTGCCGCTTTGTATCATGGCGACATATTCGTCTATTCACCTTCCGATGCGACAAAGAAGCTCTGCGGATTGGCAAAACAGCTGATTGATGAGTCCTTTGCGCCGCATGACCCGCGGACGATCGACCGCCATCTCAGCATGGAAGAATGCGCGGCCATTCTCTTCAAATTGAAGCCTGTCTTCATTCATCACCCGGAATGTAAGCGTCTCTTGCCAGAAATCATTTGTTCGGTTGGCGGTGATCCAGAGGCGGTATATTTCGATGTTCCCCGTTTGCGTTCTGCCTACCCAACAACTTATCTTACTTCGGGAATCGCCTACGCTTTTCATCCGCACCGCGATACCTGGTATTCGGCGCCGATGTGCCAAATCAATTGGTGGCTGCCGATAACCGAGATCATGCCGCAGAATTGTCTGGGATTTTACCCGAGATATTTTAACGAGGCGCTACGGAATAACTCACAAATATACAATTACGCCGAGTGGAACAAAAGAGCGCGAATCGAAGCAGCCAAACATATCAAGTCGGACACTCGGGAGCAGCCGAAGCCGCAGCAGGACATCGAGATCGATCCGATCAAAATCATTTGTCCTCCGGGTGGGCTCATCCTGTTCTCCGGCGCCCATTTGCACGAGACGGTGCCCAACACGAGTGGGGTCGCCCGCTACAGCATCGACTTCCGGACGGTTCATCATGGCGACGCGGTCGCGCATCTGGGGGCCGCGAACGTGGATTCACGCTGCACCGGAACAACATTGGGCGACTATCTCCGCTGCTCGGATCTCCGCCAGTTGCCGGAAAACCTGGTGGCCGCGTACGAGGCCGAAATACGCGATCCCGCGGCTGCGCCATGGTAGAAAACGCCGCGCGGCGGGGCGACTGGTCTTCCACATTCCGATGGTCCGGCACATCGCGGCAACACCCTCGACCGTCGATGTCGGCACTACACCGGTAGACATCCGTCTGCACCTTAACCCAGATAGTGTTGTGACGCATTGAATGTGGTTTATCAGCACCGGCGACCGCAAGCGGCCGCTCGACTGCCGACTTGCTGGGTGAGCGGTTGCGCAAGGGATTTCTCGTGATTGCGCTAGGGTTCTTTCTGTTGCTGCTGACGCATATACTAACTGCTTTCTTGTGCGGGGGAATCGCTAGTGGCTACACGAGCCTACTTTATTGGCGCCGCCCGCGACTGGTTTTCGTGTTCGGCTTCGCCGCGGCGTTGGGCGTAGGTGGCGCCGCGTTCTATTGGGTGCCCTTGCTTACGCTAGCGCAATACACGCACCTCGGTTTGAGGTTCGTCGGGCATTATGATTACCACCGGTGGTTCTTGGACAGTTTATATTTTCGAATGAATCAACGCCGCGTTTTTTGACCGTCGTCGGACAACTGATTCTTTGCGGGTTCGCGGTGCTGGTGCTGTGGTTTACCGTCGCTCGCTCGCCGTCGGCGAAAAATGGCGCACGCTGGTATGCGGCTTTGGGGACGACGGCTGGCACATTTTTTGTGATGACCAGCGCGTCAACCATCATCTGGGCCTACCTTCCGGCGCTCTATCGGGCGACCGGAGTGCTGAAGCCCGACATGCGGCATTCTGACCTTCGCCGGCGCTCAACCGGCCCTACCTACTGTCGATGCCCGCCGGCAGGCGTCGGATAATGGCGGCGGGGTGAGGTTAGAATTGCGGTAAGGTTCCGCACAGAGGCGAATTTCCGGCAAACATCAGGATCAGTACCCCATCGTCTTGTCAATCTCCTGCAAAAGCCGCCCGCCCGCCTCCAGGCTTCGGATGTTCGCGGCAATCTCCGTCACCAGCTGCGCGACGGTCGGCCGGCGCGCGACGTGCGGCATGACGGTGACTTTGGGGTGCAGCCAGAGCGGACTGTCCGATGGCAGGGGCTCCGGCCACAGCGCGTCCAGCGCGGCGTAGGACAACTGTCCCGAATCGAGTGCCTTGATCAGATCCTCGTACACCACGTGCTTGCCGCGCCCGACGTTCACCAGCATCGCCCCTGTTGGCATCATGGCAAAGGTGCGGGCGCAAAAGATGCCCTCGGTCTCCCGCGTCAGCGGCAACAGGCAGACGGCGACGTCGGTCTGGTTGAGAAACGGCTCGAGCTGGTCGCGGCCGTGAAAAATCGGAATTTCGGTCACCTCCCTCGGCGTGCGAACCCAGGCCGCGACCGGGAAGCCGAGCGACTGCAACACCAGCGCCGGCGCTTTTGCCATCATGCCGTAGCCGAGAAAACCGACCCGCCGTTCCTCCGGCCGCACAATCCTTGTCCGCCGCCATTCCCGATTGGCCTGAGCCATCTGATAGCCCGGCATGTCACGGTGAAAGCGGAGCACGTGCATGACGACGTATTCGGTCATCATCGGGTCGCCGCCGGGCGGCTCCATCTTGCCGAGCGGCGCCTTCGGCAGTTTGGGATGGTCGACAAACGCCTCCACCCCGGCCGAGCGGCTGAACATCGCTTTCAGGTTCGGAAATGCGGGGAGCACGTCGAAATCGGGGTGCATGAAGGCGAGATATTCGACATCCGCCGGCTCTCCCGTATCGGGCCAAATGCGAAGCTCCAGATCGGGAAGCTTTTCGGCGACGGTGTCGCGCCATGCCCTCGCGTTGCCGATACGTTGGTCGAGGCCGATGATGAGCAGCGCCATACTTTTCCCCTAAGCCTCTCTCACCGCCGTCCGACCTGCGCGCGGGCCTTGTCGAGATCGGGGACGTTGCTGGCCGAAGCCACGTCGCCCAGTCGCGACCCCCGCGTCACCGAGAGGGCGGCGACCGCGGCCTCGTTTTCGGTGATCTTCGCCATGATCGCTTCCTTGGCGCGGTCGAAGACGCCGCGATTGGTGGCGACGAAATCCTGCGATTTCCGCAGCCCGGCGAGATAGCCGTTGATCTCCGGCACGACGTAGCGGGCCACCATGTCCCAGCTGCGCATCGTGTTTTCCGGGTTGGCCCAGTCATGGACAAAGCCGACGAGTGTGCCAAAACCGCCGCTGACCTCGAGCACAGATTTGATCCGGGCGACCAGGTCGTCCGGGGTGCCGATCGTCGCCGCGGCCTGGTCGGAGAACGCAGTCTTGTCGACCGCCTCGTCGGGATCGGTGAACGGCTGCGCGCCTGGCCGCTGCAACGTCCCGACGACGTACTGGTTGTGGTGGCGCAACAGACCCTCGCGGGCTTCGGCGCGCGCCTTCTCGCGGGTCTCGGCGATGTGCCAGCTCAACAAGACGCGCCAATTCTTGCGGTCGACGGTCGTGCCGTGCTTCTTGGCGGCGGCCTCGGCAAAGCCCCACTGCGTCGGCAGGGCGTTCAGGCCCTCATTCGACATCGACCCGATCGAAATGACGCCGATCCCATGCTTCCCGGCCAATGTCATCCCCGACGGGCTGATCTGCGAGGCGGTCGCGAACGGCATCTCCTCCTGCAACGGCAGCAACTGTAATGCCGCGTCCTGCAAGGTGAACCAGTCGCTTTTCGCAGTCACCCGCTCGCCGTTGAAGAGGCGCCGGATGATGCCGATCGCCTGGTCCTGGCGGTCGCGCTGCACCATTGGGTCGATCCCCAAGGTGTGGGCATCCGAGGCGAGGGCACCCGGACCCGACCCGAAAATTGCGCGCCCGCCGGTCATCCAGTCGAGCTGGACCATGCGCTGGGCGACGTTGAACGGGTGGTGATAGGGCAACGACACGACCCCGGTGGCGAGCTTGATGCGCTTCGACCGCTCGCCCGCCGCCGCCAGGAACATTTCGGGCGAGCCGATCATTTCCCAGCCGCTCGAATGGTGTTCGCCGCACCAGAATTCGTCGTAGCCGAGAGCGTCAAGCCGTTCGACGAGGTCGAGATCGCGACGGAACTGCAACATCGGATGCTCGCCGACCGGATGGTGCGGAGCGAGGAAAGCACCGAAATTCAAACGCGGCATCGTGGTTCTCCGTAGAATGTGGTGAGGGGCTACTCCACGCCCTCGACGATCCGCAGGTCGCGATCGGCGCCCCTGCCGAGGACTTTGAGCGCCTCCTGGTATGCCGCGCTGTCATGGGCTGCGGCGGCCTTTTCGACGCTGTCGAATTCGATGATCACGACGCGCTGGACGACCCCGGCGTCATACGCCTTCGCCGCTGTTCCGCGCGCCATAAACCGCCCACCGGCCGCCTGGATCGCCGGACCGGCGAGCTTGGCATAACCGGCCAATGCCTCCGGGTCGGAAATCGAACGATAGGTCGCCACCCAGTATGCCTTAGCCATCGGCATTTCCATTCCGTAGATCGGGATCAGAGCGTACCTTGCGCCGGCGCTTAGCCAAAGCACAGTCTCGATGTGGTCGCGAGCCGCCGACATCGGCGCCAGCCAGAGGTAGCCATATACATGCGCAGGTTCTTTGGGCCATCGGGGTCGGTCAGCCGGGTGACGGTCGAGAGCCGGGCGCTCCAAAACAACATGCTGGGCGACCCGCCGGTACGCGCTGTCGATGTCTATGTCCCGGCCGGGCATGACGGACAAGGATTGCCCCTGCTGGTGGATCTTGTCGGCTTCACCGGTAGCGGCCTGTCCCACACGAATTGGGTCGGCTTCCGCGAGAACCTGCCGGAACGGCTCGACCGGTTGATCGGGGAGCAACGGATGCCGCCGGTCGTCGTGGCCTTTCCTGATTGCTTCACCCGGCTCGGCGGCAACCAATACGTCAACTCAGCTTCGATGGGCGCCTGGGAGGACTTCCTGCTGCAAGAAATGCTGCCGGCGATCGAGCACCGCTTCAAATGTGGCGGCACCGGGCGTCGCGGCGTGTTTGGCAAGAGTTCCGGCGGGTATGGCGCCATCACCCACGCGCTGCGCCACGCCGACATCTGGGCGGCCGCAGCCTGTCATTCCGGCGATATGGGGTTTGAGGTGTGCTATCTGCCCGACATGCCGGCGGTGCTGCGTGCTCTCGCCGGAAGTGGGAACTCGATCGAGAAATGGTGGCAGCAGCTCGAGGAAGCCAAAAAGCATTCAGAAGGTTCCTTCAAGGTGGTCAACGCATTGGCGATGGCGGCCAGCTACGATCCCGATCCGACGCAGTTCCTCGGGATGCGGCTGCCGGTCACGTTCGACACCTGCGAGGTTGTCGAGGAGCGCTGGGCGAATTGGCTGCGGCAAGACCCTGTGGTGGCGGTCGAAACCCAGGCGGGCAATCTGCGCCGGCTGAAGGCGCTTTACATCGACTGCGGCGAGAACGACCAGTTCAATCTGCTCTTCGGCGCCCGCCGGTTCGTGCGGCGGTTGAACGAGCTTGGCGTTGTCCATCGGTACGAGGAGTTCTCCGACAACCATAGCGGTGTCGATTACCGGATGGACGAGAGCTTGCCTTTTCTCGCCCAGGCGCTATCAGGCTGATGTCCAAAGTCGTCCGCAAATCGTAACAGGCAGAGGTGCAGATGAAGCTCGGCGTAGCCCTTCCGATTGTCGACATTGGCGGCGAGCCGGCGACGTTGCGGGAATTTGCCCAGGCGGCGGAGGCGATCGGCTATCACGGCATCGCCGCCCCCGATCATGTGCTGGGCGTCAATGTCGCGAGCCGGCCCGAATGGACCCAGGGCCGCGCCCGCTCGACCGACTGGTATCACGACCCGTTCGTGCTGTTCGGCTTTCTCGCCGGATGCACCGAGATCGCCGATTTCTCCACCCAAGTGCTGATTTTGGCGCAACGTCAAACCGTGCTCGTCGCCAAACAGGCCGCCTCGCTTGACGTGCTGTCGGGCGGGCGCTTCCGCCTCGGGATCGGTGTCGGGTGGAACGAGGTCGAGTTTGTCGGCCTGAACGAAAATTTTCACAACCGGGGCCGCCGCTCGGAGGAACAGGTCGCGGTCATGCGGGCGCTGTGGGCCGAGCCGCATGTCAGCTTCAAGGGCAGATGGCACACGATCGAGGATGCCGGCCTCAACCCGCGGCCCGGTGGACGCAAGATCCCATTGTGGTACGGGGGTCACGCCGACGTGACCTTGCGCCGCTGCGCCAAATGGGGCGATGGGTGGATGCCGCTCGCCTACCCGCCCGGCGAGGAAGCAAAAACCGCCTTCGCCACCTTGCAGCGCTACGCCGAGGAAGCCGGCCGTGATCCGGCGGCGATCGGCATCGACACGCGGGTCTCGGCCGGCGCCGAAACCGAGGCCGAATGGCGCGACCAGGCGCGGTTTTGGAAGTCGATCGGCGTCACCCACCTGACCCTCGCCAACTACTACGAGAGCGGCCACCTCCACCGCATCGCCGGCCGCTCTCTCGGCGACCATGTCGCCGCCATGAAACGCTACTGGAACGCCGTCGCCGACCTGCTTTAGCACTAGGGTCCTCCGCTGGAGATCAGAAGGGCGAGCAAGCGGCGGGACAGACGCAGGGCGGACGCAATCCGCCTCCTTTGCGCGTGTGTCAGCGCAGTATGTCGAACGAAACCCCTCAGTTCGCGCCGTTTCATGAGACGGCCCGGCACCGGCAGTGGCCGAGATGGCAATTGCATCCGTCCTGGCTTGCTCGGCGATATGCTCGCAGTCTTATTACGCCGGTGGCGGCCGGTAGGGGAGGGACCTTGCATGCCGCGAGAGAAGACCTTTAGGTGCACCGTTCGCCGGCTGCGGCGGCGTCGGGCTGCGGGATTTCTACAAGCACGCCGCTTCTCCTCGACGATCCCGGCGCCGCCCCGCGAACGCCGCTCCGGACCTCAGAATGAAATGTCATTATGGCAATTTTATCGTTGCTATTCGGATCAGCACGTAGGATGGGTTGAGCGCGGCGGCTGGGCAAGAAAGTCCATAGCCGATCATTCGTCGTCCCGTGCGCCTTCGGCCCACGGGCTTGTCCCGTGGGGAAAGCGGGGGCCCAGAGCCTGCCCCTGGCTTCGAACAGGGAGCAAGCGACTGAAATCCCTGGATTCCCGCTTTCGCGGGAATGACGGAAGAGCGGTTGCCAAGCCCCCCACCCGAATTCTTGCCCAGGCTCGCGGCGAAACCCATCACGGATAGCGAGGACGGGGCGAGCGGTGATGGGTTTCGCTGCAGAGGCTGGGCAGGCATCGTCGCAAGGCCCGGATCGACGCCATGCGTCCCCCGCCTTTCGCGGGGGCAGGCTCTTCGAGGCCTCGCTCGCGAGGCGCCTCAGGATGACGATCTTCTTTGATGCCATCATAGGCTTACGTCATGGTGAGGAGCGTCCTGGCGAAGCCGGGGCGCGTCTCGAACCACGCGCGGCGCTGATGCAGCGCGATTCTTGCCCAGCCTCTGAAGCTCAACCCATCCTACATCTTTCCGTTTTCGGCGCGTCTCTAATCCTTCTGTCCCAAAACAGACGTCGTGTGCACCCCGTACAGGTCAACAGATATAAATAACATAGAGAATTTACGCTCGTCCGGCCCCGATCAACATTTCGATACTCATCATAAGATGACCGTTGGACAAGAACGGTGACAGCCGTGACTTTACCTCCTCTCGCACTGCGCGGCGATCAACCTCGGACAGAGCGACATAGAGCTGCGGCTGAGACCCCACTCCGCTTTCGATCGGATCCCAATATTCGTCAAAGCTGCCAATCGTATCTTGGCGTTGGACGCGTTCCACCCGAACCTCACGGAAGCCCGCACCAGCAAACATGTGCTCCAGGCGGTTCGCATCGGCGAGTGCGAATGACAGCTGCAGCAAATCGCGCTGCTCAGGGACGAACCGGCTCAGCACATCAGCGAGAACTCCAAACATCGGCGCCCGGTCGGGGGTGGAAATCACGCATACTGCTGCGCAGCACCCGTGCCTGAGCACGCGATAGAACTCCGCCAGTCCCCGTGCGGGGTCTGGAAAAAACTGCAAACCGAGCTGACATATGACGGCGTCGAAAGTACCGCTCTTGAACGGAAGCGCCTGGCCATCAGCCGCCACCGGATAAAACAACGGGTCTTTTAGACGGTCGCGTGCACCCACAAGCATAGCGGGGGCGATATCCGCCCCGATGACAGCCCCAGACGCTCCAACGGTTGGGAGCGCCATCAGCGCCGCTTCTCCCGTTCCGGTCGATACATCGAGCACTCGGCACCCCGGTGCCACCTCCGCGGCAGAAATCACCGGCGGCACGAACAGGCGCGACCAGCGCCCGACCCAGCGATCATAGGCCGAGACGTTGGCGGCCTGACCTGTCGCAACATGCAGACCCGGCGCAAAGTTGGTCTTCACCGCAGCCTCCCGCCGCGTCAGTTCGCGCGGCCAAATCGCTGCGCGATTATCCTTGATGCGGGTAGAGGCGACAATTGCTCGGTAGAGGTTTGGGGATGGCAGCTGTCCACCCGAAGCGGTCGTGTGCACAAGTCAAGACTTTCGGCGAGTTGGGCCGCGCCTTGCTATCTCAGTGGGTTGTGGTTCCCGGGAGATATGACCAAAACTGCCCCAGGCACGAACGGCTATTCCCACAGATCGGACGGCCATTTCAGGGTAGGCGAAAACCGGGGGAAGGTGCGAGACTGGCGCACAGCTTTGGCAGGCGCCGAATGGCGAGCGAGGTGATCCGATGACAGAGACGAGCCCAGCCCGCGCGCATCTGATCGCCGGCGGCTTTCCGCCCGGTTCGATGGGCGGGCACGACCACGACTATGCCCGCCTGCGGCTGCTCGGCCTGCTGGCCGAACGGGACATACCGGCCTCGGTCGCCAACGACTTTGCGGATGTCGAGAAATGGCTGCCGGTCAGCCGGCTGCTGGTCACCTACGTCGCCGGCCCCTACCCGGACGCCGGGCAAACGCGCGCAATCGACCGCTGGCTGGAGGCGGGTGGCCATTGGCTGGCGTTGCATGGAACCAGCGGCGGCCGCGCCGAGCGGGTCGAGGGTCTGCGCAATCGCCGCACCGTCAAGACCGAGCACCACGCCCTTCTCGGCAGCCGCTTCCTGACCCATCCCGCGATCTGCGAGTTTCGCGTCGAGGTCAGCGCCGCCGATACCCCGCTGACCCGAGGGCTCGGCAAATCTTTCGTCGTCGAGGACGAGCCGTACTTCGTCGAGCTGCAGGATCCGGGCTCGACGCAGATCCTGCTGACCGCCGATTACGGCCCGAGCGCCGTGTCGCCCACCGTCGCGACCCTGTACGGCGCGGACACCTCGCTGCAAGCCGACGGCAGGACCCGCGTGCTCGGCTATACCCGTGACGTCGGCGACGGCGGCGTGACCTATTTTGCGCTCGGCCATTGCCACAACCCCGCGATCCGCGCGGACCGGCCCTTCGACCCCGCGGACACGACGCCGCCGACCTTTCGCGGCCCGTGGGAAACCGACGGGTTCGTTACACTGCTGCGCAACGCCATCGCCTGGGGTGTGGGCATCTGATCGCGGCCGCGAATACTTCCCCGCCGAGATGACGACCGCGCCGCTCAGGGTCGCGGTGATCGGTGGCGGCATCGGCGGCCTCAGCGCCGCTGTGGCGCTGCGTCAGGCCGGCTTTGCGGTCGATGTCTACGAGCAGGCGCCGGAGCTGAACGAGGTCGGCGGCGGCATCAACATGGGGCCGAACGCGGCCCGCATCCTCTACCGGCTCGGTCTCGGCGACGGGCTCGACCGCGAGGCCGTGCGTCCGCTCGCCACCCACCAGCGCCGCTGGCAGGACGGCCGCACCCTGCAGCGCGCGGTGCTCAACCCGCTGTGCGAACAGCTTTACGGCGCCCCGCACATCACGATCCACCGCGCCGACCTCCTGGCGGTGATCGCCTCCGCCTTTCCCGCCGAACACATTCATCTCGGCCACCGGCTTGTCGGGCTTGCCGAGCGCGGCGACGGCGCCGAAGCCTGGTTCGAGAACGGCGCGCACATCAGGGCCGATGTGGTGGTCGGGGCCGACGGCATCCATTCGGCGGCGCGGGCCGCATTGTTCGGCGACGAGGAGCCGTGTTTTGCCGGCTGCGTCGCCTATCGCGGGCTGGTGCCGGTCGAGCGCGTCGCCGATCTCGGCCTCGAGCTCGGCTCGCAATCCTGGGTCGGGCCGGGCGCGCATCTGGTGCACTATTTCGTCTCACGCGGGCGGCTGTTGAACTTTGTCGGCTGGACCGAGCACGACACCTGGAACCGCGAAGACTGGACCGACCGCGCCACGGTCGAGCGCGCGCTAGCCGCTTTCGAGGGCTGGCATCCGCAGGTTCGGCATATCATCGCCGCGGCGGAGACGTGCTTCATCTGGGCCTTGTTCGATCGCGACCCGCTGGAGCACTGGTCGGTCGGTTACACCACCCTGCTCGGCGACGCCTGCCATCCGATGTACCCGTTTATGGGCCAGGGCGCGGCCCAGGCGATCGAGGACGGTGCGGCCCTTGCCGCCTGTCTCGCCGACGGTGCCGGCGATCCGGCCGCGGCCCTGCGGCGGTACGAGCGGCTGCGCCTGCCGCGGGTCACCCGGTTGCAGGAAATGTCCCGCGCCAGCAAGTACCGCTATCACATGCCGGACAGCCCCGAGCAGCAGCAGCGCGACGCCGAATGGGCGCGGGCCGGCGACCGTTCGCCGGAAGCGCTGCGCTGGCTCTTCGATCACGACCCCGCAACAGTCAGTGTGGCGCCCGAGTAATTACGTCCTGCCCTCAACAAATCAACGGTTGCATGGCGCATAGCAGGAAATGTGGCCCGTGGCTGCCCACACAGAAAACTTCTGACGGGCCCCGAGTGAGAAGCTCCGCTGTCAAGGTGTGACCCGAAACAGAAAGATTAGGCGAGGGTAGCCCAACAATACGCGCTTCCCTCATTAAGATCGATTACCCGCACATCGAACCCCGCGTCCCTCAAAGCTGCTTCCAGCCTCTCCGGCGGTATAAGACCATAGAAAGAATATCCCCGGAGCGAACGGATGAGAAATCCATCAAGCCAAGGCTTGGCGTTTGGCATCTTACTCATCCTGCTAAAATCTGAATTTCGATATTGGACGACGAAAAGACATTCTGCGGGAAGCTGCAGCTTCCCACGAATCATTGCCAGCACCTGCCGCCTGTGCTCGTACGAAGGGATAACGGATAACACATTGATACAAAAACCACGGTCGAATTGCGCGTTTAGGCGTTGGAATTCTGCGTCGTTGTAGACCACCACGCTGTTCGATCCACTATACGTTTCACGTATAGACGTTTTCCTGCGATATAAAATTTGGGTGCGTGACAGTTGAATTTCCGAATCTATGACAGTCAACATTTCTGTGGTACACGCAATCGCAGTTTGATAACGCAGCTTCCCGCAACCGTAATCGAAGGTCGATGTTACACGATCCAGAGCGCTCAACCGCCGCAGCAAGAATTTCGATGCCTGGGCCTCCGGCTTGGCGGCGTTTTCAGTCCGGATTTTAATATCGGGCGCGATGCTATAGCGCATCGAATTGGCTTTTCACATCGAACGCAGCGGTTGCGTCAGCTGCGATGCTTTCGATCTGCCGCCGAGCATACCTGGGCAACCGTGCGTGTTGTAATAACGAAATAATCAAAAATACAGTTACTAATATTGCAAACGTGCGTCCTGTTCGAGGAACCCAACCACCATGCGATAATTGTTCCCGCGCCGAAATACGTGACAGCCTCAACACATACCCAGAACCATGACCAAGCATTGAGCGCATGCTCGATGTCATGCTTATCGACTAAAGGGCTTTCGGCACGGCTCGATGCGTATCTGTAAAATACCGCTCGCATCAATTCGTCACGGTGCTTACGTATTTCGCTTGCTTTGTCCTGGGTGATCGTCAATCCAACGCGTTGGAAGAGCGGGATGAGGATTGCCTCCCGATCAAATCTCCTTCGTATGCCGAGGACATCGGAGATTCGATCGTGAAATTGGAACATATGGGTCAAAATCGCGACTCCGAACGCGATTGCCAGGCCAGACAGGTTTAAAACCAAATGATTAGGGATGACGGCGTCGAGCTTACCAATGGGGCCCCACGATTCGACTCTCCTAAACAAGGAGTTGGCTGCTGGATTCACCCTCAATAGTAGAGTGATGATGTATGTTTCGTAAAAAGCAAAGCTCGCCAGCTTTTTCAGCATCTCGGAATAATTTTTTGGAGTCGAGATGAATGGAAGGATTAGCTTAGCCACCTCTTCCATCGCTTCCCTTTCACCTCCTTCCACCGTATCGCCCCAGTCCGACAGCTTGCAATTTTTGGGGTTGTTCGCCTGAGCAGCCCGCCAAGACGTTAATGATATTAATCGGACCGTCAAACTGGCGTCCTGGAGCAACTCAATGCTGTTGATGCATGGACCGTCGTCCTGGCGGCGCCCGAGCCGAATAATTGCCGCCGGCAGTAGCACCCCGGCTGTTGCGGAGATAATCGAAATTGATGCCGCCGCGCCGCTGCCGCTTTAGTTGGTTGGCGGTATAGCGATCGAGGTGGCGTTAGGCCATTTCGTCGACGACCGCCTTGGTGAACGTTTTGATCTCGTCCCAGCCGAGCGAACCAAGGGGAGGACGATGTGCAGCCCCTTGCCTCCGGCGGTCTTGGCAAAACTGTCGAGACCGACTGCGCACGGTCTACAAAGGATCGTTTTCATTCGCCGCCGGCTCAGCTAATAGTGACTTCAATAACAAGCCCCCACGGCTACGCGCCGGTGGTGGGCGAGGCCCACGCAACGGCCGTCACCGAACGGGAGGAATAGAATGGTGCAGAATGCAATCGCAACGGGTCCGCTTTCCGAGGCCGAACACAGCCGGCAGTTGCGCCGGGCGATGGTCGCCAGCACGGTCGGAACGATCATCGAGGCCTATGATTTCCTGCTCTACGTAATTGTTGCCCCGCTGGTCTTTGCGAAATTGTTTTTCCCGTCATCGGTCCCCCTGGTCGGGATCTTGCAAGCCTTTGGCATCTACGCCGTCGGCTTTGTCGCCCGCCCGGTCGGCGCGGCGCTGTTCGGCCATTACGGCGACCGCATCGGCCGCAAGGTGACGCTGATCGCAACCTTGCTGTTGACCGGGTTGTCGACGTTCGCCGTCGGCTTCGTCCCCGGCTACGCGTCGATCGGCATCTGGGGTGCGGTGATCCTGACCGTGGTCCGCTTTATCCAGGGTCTCGGCATCGGCGGCGAGTGGGGTGGTGCTACCCTGATGGCGATGGAATGGGCGAGAACCAACGCTCATCGCGGTTTCATCACCGCATGGCCGCAATGGGGCGGCCCGGCGGGGTTGTTCCTCGCCAACCTCGCGGTGCTCGCGTTCAGCGCGATTTCGGGCGACCAGTTCCTCAGCTGGGGCTGGCGCGTCCCGTTCTGGCTGTCGATCGTGATGGTCGGGATCGGGCTCTACATTCGCCTCGGCATTCTCGAGACGCCGGTTTTCTCGCGGATCCTGGAAGAACGCCGCGTTGAGCGCACGCCGGTGCTCGAAGTGCTCAAACGCCAGCCCAAGCAGATCGTCCTGACTGCGCTGTGCCGGATGGCCGAGCAGGGCCCGTTCTACGTCTATGCGGCTTTTGTCTTCGTCTATGGCACAAAGGTGTCCGGTGCTTCGCGCGACTTCCTGCTGACTGCGGTTTTGGTCGCGACCGCCCTGTCCGGCGTCACGACCCCGCTCGCCGGGCACATTTCGGATCGCATCGGCCGCAAGCGGATGTATGTGATCGGCGCGGTCACGACCGGGGTGTTCGCTTTCGTCTATTTCGCGATGATGAACACCATGGTTCCCGGGCTGGTTTTCCTAGCGATCGTGCTGTCCTTCATCCCGCACGACATGATGTACGGGCCGCAGGCGGCGCTGATCGCCGAGTGCTTTACCCCGCGGCTGCGCTACAGCGGCTCCTCGCTCGGCTTTCATCTCTCCTCGGTCATCGCCGGCGGGCCGGCGCCGCTGATCGCGACGGCGCTGTTCGCGGCCTTCGGATCGGGCTATGCGGTCGCGCTCTACATCCTGTTCTGCGCGGTCGTCAGCATCAGCGCCACCGCCTTTCTGCCCGACTACACCAACCGCGACATCTCGCAGGAGCACGACGCGCTGCAAGCCGTGCCCGAAGCCGCAGCGTCGTCGTGAGCTCTCGCGAGCGGGCTCATGCTGCGGCTGTCGGCATCCCACGCCGACTATGGCACGGGGGACGAGCCGGAACGATTGCTCAGGAGCCGGCTGACTTCGGCCTTTAAGGCCGGCAGGTCGTTCGCCACCACGTCCCAAACGAGGAGCAGATCGATGCTCCAATAGCCGTGGATCAGCCGATTGCGGAAGGCGATCACTTTCATCCACGGTGTACCGGGCTGCCCTCGGGTGGCCGAGGAAAGGCGCGCCGCTGCTTCGCCAATGACCTCAAAATTTCGAATTACAGCGTCTTGAATAAGCCGCTCCCTCATAAATAGATCGCGGCCGCCGACGACATAGCTTTCTATCGCGGCGATGCTGTCGGCGATATGCCCGAGATAGGGAAGATCGCTCCTCACAAGGGCCGTGCCTCAGATTCGATGAACGGGCGGAAATGCGGGCTCAAGCTCCGCCGTATTACCACATCGACCCGACGCCCAAGGGCTTCCTCGAGCTCCTCGACCAAAGCGAGGAGGTCGCCAAAGCCACAGTCGTCGCCGAGGTCCACCAGGAGATCGATGTCGCTGTCGGGGCGCTCCTCGGCGCGGGCGGCCGAACCGAACAGGCGCAGGTTCGAGGCGCCATGCCGGGCGGCGATGACCAGCAGCTCGTCACGCCGTCGATGAAGTTCGTCGCGCAACGACATATTCGCCTCCATCTCGATCCTCATTCTATGCGGGAATACTCGCAAAATATAATTTCCGCTTGACCTCGTATTCCGGGCGCATCATCCGAGCGCGCGCGGAATTGCGCCTTGCGCCGCCGTCGGGCTTAATGCTCGGGCGGCGAGAGGGAGGGCGGCGATGATGCGGGTGCTGACGGGCGGCAGGCTGATCGACGGGACCGGCGCCGGACCGGTTGAGGCGGCGATCGTCATCAAAGATCAATGCATCGCGGCGGTCGAGACCCGGTCGCACGCCGACTGGCCGGCCGACGCCGAAATCATCGACGTCTCGGGCATGACGGTATTGCCGGGGCTGATCGACACCCATGACCATCTGGCGATGCACGGCTACGATCTGGCGCGGCGCTGGGGCATCGACGAGCCGCAGACGACGCGCACCCTGCGCACCGCCAAGGTGCTGCAGCAGACGCTCGCCGCTGGCTACACGACGATCCGCGATGCCGCCGGCCTCGATGCCGGGTTCAAGCGGGCGATCGACGAGGGGCTGATCGCCGGGCCGAGGCTCATCCTGTCGCTCGTCATCATCTCGCCGATCGGCGGCATTGGCGACCGGGTCAGTCCGGCGGGGTTTTCGTGCTGCGTGCCCAACGACCCGCTGCTCCCCGACGGGGTCGTCAACAGCCTCGCCGATGTCCGCCCGGTGGTACGCCGGATCGTGCGCGCCGGGGCCGACGTGATCAAATGCGCCACCACCGGCGGCGCGAGCTCGCGCCCCGACCACGGGCCGCATGACGGCGCCTTCAACCTCAACGAGATGCAGGCATTGGTCGAGGAGGCGCACGCGCTCGACCGCCGCGTGATCTGCCATGCGCTGGGCGGGCGCGGGTTGCGGGTCGCAGTCGAGGCCGGGGTCGATTCGATCGACCACGGCTGCTATCTCGACCAGGAGCCCGAACTGCTCGACCGGATGGCGCAGAAGGGGATTTTCTTCGTCCCGACCTTCGCGGTCTACGATTTCCACCGCAAATCGCCGCTGCCGCACATCCGCGAGCGCGCCCGTGACCTCGAAGAGCACCATGTCGCGAGCCTGCGCCGCGCACTCGCCGCCGGGGTCAAGATCGCCGCCGGGACCGATGCCGGCGGGCACGGCCACCCGGCCAACGCCATCGAGATCGCCTGTCTCGTCAGGGCCGGCATGGCACCATTGCAGGCACTGCGCGCAGCCACCGGCTGGGCCGCTGATTGCATCGGGCGCGGCGACGATCTCGGCACGGTCGAAAAAGGGAAGCTCGCCGATCTCGTCGTCGTCAAGGGCGACCCGCTTGCCGATGTAACGATTCTGCAAAACCCCGAGAATATCCCCTTGGTGCTCAAGGACGGCGGGATCGCGGCGAACCGGCTGGGTCGCGAGCGCTGGCGGCAGTGAGTGCGATTGAAGGAGGCTGGACGTCATTGCGAGGAGCGCTTCGCGCGATGCGGCAATCCCGACCGGAGGGTGGCGTTGGCCCGAGATTGCTTCGCGCGGTTCATCCTCGGGCCGCGCACCGGACCCGTGGGCTCGCGATGACGAGGTAATGCAGCGCTGCAACGTGACGCAAACCTGGACTAGTGCATAGAAATTAGCCACCTTGGGACTTGCACGTCTGCCGAGCGCGCGAGTTTGGCCTTGGCGCGAAACATGCGTGCCAGAGAGCCGGCGGAAGTTACTGGGCAGACAGATGGGTCGATCGATCCTCGACGGGTACAGCCCGCATGGCTTTTATTGCGAGATGCTGGGCAGTTCGGCAAGTGCAGCCGTCAGAGAGCGGCTCGCCCGGCTGTCGATCGAGGCGCTGAAGGAGCGCGCCGCCGCCGCCAATGCCGAGCTTTACAATCTCGGCATCACTTTTACGGTCTATTCCGACGCCAAGACGATCGATCGCATCCTGCCGTTCGACGTGTTGCCACGGGTCCTTTCGGCGGAGGAGTGGCGCCATCTCGAAAGCGGCATCGTCCAGCGCATCACCGCGATCAACCTGCTGCTCGACGACGTCTACCACGACCAGCATGTGCTGGCGGACGGTATCGTCCCCGCCGATCTGATCCTCGGCAATGCCAACTACCGGCCGGAAATGCGTGGCGTCGACCTGCCGCACAAAGCCTATGTCAACATCTGCGGCACCGACATCGTGCGCGACGAAAAGGGCACCTTCCTCGTTCTCGAGGACAATGCGCGCACCCCGTCGGGTGTCAGCTATGTCGTCGAAAACCGCCACATGATGCTGCGCGCGTTTCCCGATCTGCTCGACGACATCGGCCTGCGCCCGATCGACAATTACGGCGCCCGGCTGATCGCGGCATTGCAGGAGATGGCGCCGCCGGCCGTCGCCGATCCCCAGGTGGTGCTGTTGTCGCCCGGCACCTACAACTCGGCCTATTTCGAGCATGTCTTTCTGGCGCGCGAGATGGGCGTGCCCTTGGTCGAGGGCCCTGATCTGGTGGTCGAGGACGAGCGCGTCTGGATGCGCACGACCGGCGGCCTTGCCCGCGTCGACGTGATCTACCGCCGCATCAACGATGATTTCCTCGACCCCGAAGCCTTCAACCCGGAAAGCCGGCTCGGCGTGCGCGGGCTGATGCGCGCCTATCGCGCCGGCGCCGTCGGCCTCGCCAACGCGATCGGCACCGGTGTGGCCGACGACAAAGCGGTCTACGCCTACATGCCGCGCATCATCCGCTACTATCTCGGCGAGGAGCCGATTCTGCAGAATGTGCCGACCCATATCTGCCGCGAGCCGTCGGCGTTGCGCTACACGCTCGATCATTTGGCCGAGCTTGTGGTCAAGCCGGTTGGCGAGGCCGGCGGCTACGGTATTACGGTCGGCCCCAAAGCAACCCGCGCCGAGCTCGACGACTGCCGGGAAAAGCTGCTCGCCGACCCGGCCAACTACATCAGTCAGCCCTGCGTCAACCTGTCGGTGGCGCCCACCCTGGTCGACGGCGGGATCGAGCCGCGCCACGTCGACCTGCGCCCGTTCGCGGTGACCGGTTCGAAAACCTGGGTCCTGCCCGGCGGGTTGACGCGGGTGGCGCTGCGCCGCGGCTCCTTGGTCGTCAACTCCTCGCAGGGCGGCGGTTCAAAGGATACCTGGGTCCTTGGTTGACGTTCTGCTCGCCCGCTACGCGGATTGCATCTTCTGGCTCGCACGCTATGTCGAGCGCGCCGAGAATTTGGCGCGCATCCTCGACGTCAACGAGACCTTTTCGCGCGACAGCCGCGGTGGCCAGAATTGGCGCTCGATCATCCAGCTCAATTCCGACGAAGAGCAATTCTTTGCCGACGATCGCAAGGTCTCGGCGCCCAGCGTGCTCGAATTCTACGTCGTCGACGCCGACAACCCGACCTCGATCGTCAGCACCGTCCGCGGCGCGCGCGACAATGCCCGGACCTTGCGGCCGCTGATCTCGACCGAGATGTGGGTACAGCTCAACGTCTTCTACAATCATCTTGCCGCGATCGGGGTCGCCGACCTCGCCCCCGGCCGGCTGGCGGCGCTGCTGACGATGATCAAGGAGGCATGCCAGACCCATACCGGCATTACCGAGGGGACCTTTTTCCGCGACCAGGGATGGTATTTTTATCAACTCGGCCGCTACATCGAACGTGCCGACCAGACAACGCGCCTGCTCGACATCAAGTATCACCTGCTGCTGCCCGACATTGCCGAGGTCGGCTCGCCGACCGATGTCAGCCAGTGGAATGCGCTGTTGCGGTCGGCCGCCGGGTACCATGCCTACCGCCGGCTGCACGCGGCCCGCACGACGCCGGCGCGGGTCGCCGGCTTCCTGTTGTTCAACCAGGCTTTTCCGCGCTCGGTGCATCATTGCGTGCGCGAGGCCGGGCGGTTGTTGGGCGAGGTCAAATCGCGCTATTCACTGCGCGGCGGCAATGACGCCGCCGAGGAGCTCGACCGTTTGCGGGCCGTTCTGGGCACGCTGACGATAACGGAGATCCTGAGCGAGGGGCTGCACGAATTTCTCGACGTAATTCAACAGCAGCTGATCGCCGTCAGCCGCGACCTGTCGATCGCCTTTTTCGGCTACCAGCCCGAGGTGACGCAGGTGCAGACGGCGGCAGCGCAATAAGCAGGTGCCATGCCCGTCATCAGAGTGCGCCACGTAACGACTTACCGTTACAAGCAACCGGTCGGCTTTGGCGAGCACCGCATGATGTTGCGCCCGCGCGACAGCTACGATCAAAAACTGCTCGAATCGAGCTTGCAGATTACGCCGGAGCCGGTCGAATTGCGTTGGGTGCACGATGTGTTCGGCAATTGCGTCGCGATCGCCCGCTTTGCCGGGCGCGCCGCGGAATTGCGTTTCGACAGCGTGATCCGTCTCGAACATTCGGCGACCAACGCGCTCGATTTCCAGATTGAGGATTACGCGACGCGCTACCCGTTCAGCTACGGCGCCGACGACATGCCCGACCTGTTGCGGCTGATCGAGCGGCAGTACCTCGACCCAGAGCACGAGATCGACCGCTGGGCGCGGCAATTTCTGCGTCATGACGGGCGCAGCGACACGACCGAATTGCTGGCGGCGATGAGCCATGCGATCCGCCGTGACCTGACCTACATCGCGCGCGAGGAAAGCGGCATCCACGATCCGGTCAAGACGTTGAAGCTGGGCAGCGGCAGCTGTCGCGATTTTGCGGTGCTGATGATCGAGGCGGTGCGCTCGCTCGGCCTCGCCGCGCGTTTTGTCAGCGGCTATCTGTATGTGCCGGAAAGCCGCCGCGGCAGCCGGGTCGGCGGCGGCGCCACCCACGCCTGGCTGGAAGTCTATCTGCCTGGTGCCGGCTGGGTCGAATTCGATCCGACCAACGCGATCGTCGGCAATCACGACCTGATACGGGTCGTCGTCGTCCGCGACCCGCGCCAGGCGATCCCGATTTCCGGCACCTGGACCGGCTTCCCGTCGGACCATCTCGGCATGACCGTCGAGGTTGAGGTGACAGAAGAGAGCGACAGCACCGTGGCCGTCGCAGCTCCCGACCCTGAGCGTCTCTCGCAAGCCTCCGCCTGATCTCGGGCGAGGGCTTTGCCCCTCGCCTGGACAGCACCCGAACGAGACCCTTATCATCGGCGCTGCGGATGTCGTGCGAGCACCTCGCGCGCAGAGAGGGTGAGCATCATGACCGGCCCGCAAGGCTACCGGCGAGGTCCTTCGGCAAATTTGCGCGATACTCGGCCGACCGCGCGCTGGCCGACCTATGTCGGGATCACCGGGCTCTTGCTGTTCATCATCGTCGCGCTGGCCGGCGGCATCATCTGGTACAATTCGAAGAAATCGAGCGAATTGGCGATCGCCGCGGCGCAGCGCCTGATGCAGGAAGCGGACGACAAGATCACCGACCGGATCAGGCTGCTCTATGACCCGATGTACGCGATCGTCGGAGTCGCCTCAATGGTGCCGGACCTGACGACCCCCGCCGCGGCTGACAATTCTACCTCCAAGGCCCTGTTGCTGCGGGCATTGCGCACCTATCCGCAGATCTTGTCGCTCTATGTCGGGTTCGACAACGGCGATTTTTCCATGGTGACCCATATCGCAGGCGACAAGGCCGTCGGCTTGCGCAAGGCGCTGGGGGCTCCACCGGAAGCGGTATTTGCCAACGAGGTCGTCACCACCGACCCCGGCGGCGAGCGGAATGTGCGCTGGGTCTACCTGGGCGAGGACGGCTCCGTAGTCGGTCGCCGCGACCAAGCGCCGCCATTCGACCCTCGTAAGCGCCCATGGTTCACCGTGGCGAAGAACACCGATGTCGTCGAGCACAGCGATCTCTACATCTTTGCCTCGAACGGCGAGCCGGGTTTCACCCTCAGCCGGAGCTTCAAAGGCCCAATGCCGGGAGTGATGGGCGCCGATCTGGCGGCCCTCGATCTGGCAAATTTTCTGCGCCAGCAGCGCATCACGCCAGGCAGCACCGCGTTCATCTTTACCAAGGCCGGCGAGATTGTGGCGTTACCCGACCAGACCAAAATGGCCAAAGCGGTTCGCGCGAATGGCGAAATCAAGGCCATGTTGCCCAAGATCGCCGATCTCAACGATCCGGTGATCAGCGGCCTCGTCGATGCTTATCAGGATCAGCCAATGGCGGGCACGCGCGTCTACGAGGTCGATGGCCGCACCTATATCGGCCGGGTGGAGGCGATCCCGGCGCGTTACGGGCGAGACCAGCTGCTCGCGATCGCCGTGCCGGTCGACGAGATCGAAAAGCCGATCATCGACATCCGCAACGACACGCTGCTCTATTCGGTCGCGTTCCTGGTCTTCGCGCTGCCGCTCTACGTAACGTTGGTCGTGGTGTGGATCGACCGCAAGCTTGATCGCCGCACACCGTGGTCGAAGTTTCGCGACGACGAATAAAAACCGGCGCCCGCCCTCATACGATGCGCGTCTGCTCGACGACCAATGTGTCAACCGTAACCAGCTCATCCTGATAGAGCCAACGGGTCAGAAACCCGGCGAGCGCCGCGCCGATGATCGGCGCCAGCCAGAACAGCCAGAGCTGGGAGATATAAGGCCAACCGGCGAACAGCGCAGGGCCGGTGCTGCGCGCCGGGTTGACCGAGGTGTTGGTGACCGGGATCATGACCAGATGGATCAGGGTCAGGCACAAGCCGATCGGGATGCCGGCGAAGCCGACCGCCGCTCCTTTCGAGGTTGAACCGATTATCACGAAAATAAAGAAAAAGGTCGCGACAACCTCGCCGACAAAGCAGGCGCCCAACCCGTATTTGCCTGGGCTCAGATCGCCATAGCCGTTAGAGGCAAAACCACCTGGGATCCAGCCCGGCTTGCCCGACGCGATCCAAAAAAGGATGGCGGCGGCAATGATCGCGCCGATCACCTGGGCGATGATATAGGGCAGTACATCAGCGCTCTTGAAACGCCCTCCCGCCCACAGCCCGATCGTGACCGCCGGATTGAAATGACCGCCCGAGATGTGCCCGACGGCATAGGCCATCGTCAGCACGGTCAGGCCAAAAGCGAACGCCACCCCGAGGAAACCGATGCCGAGCCCCGGAAATGCGGCGGCCAGGACGGCCGCTCCGCAACCGCCAAAAACCAGCCACAGCGTGCCAAAAAACTCGGCCGCCGCACGACGCGTCATATGCATGATTGTCCTCCCACTGCTACGCTGCCATCAGGGCGCGCCAATTCCAGGCTACAGTTGAGCCCTGATTAAGAAGGTACATTTGCGTCATGCTGCACAAACCGCGAGGACGTGCAATAGACGTTTTGTGGACCGAATCATGAGTTCCGGTAATCCGCGCTGAAAACCGTGGATAACCTCAGGTTTAGCAAATTCGGTGGAGTTTGCGCTAATCCGGCCAGCGCCGGTGGACCCAGAGCCATTGTTCGGGACGGTCGCGAATCCACCTTTCCAATACCGCACTAACAGCGGCAGTCAGCGCCGCAACATCGGCGGCCTGGTCGCCGGTCCGCGGCAACGCCAAGGGGGGAAATACTGTGAGGCGAAACCATGCGCCACGCAGCCGCTCGACCCGCACCGGCAACACCTCGCAGTCGAAACGCAAAGCGAGGAGGGCGAGCGCCGTCGCAGTCATCGCCGGGCGCCCGAAGAACGGCACCGGGATGCCCTCATTCAGCTTCTGGTCGGCCAGCATCGTCAGGTGCTCGCCGCGATACAGCGCGGCATAAGCGCGGCGTGCGGCAGTGGCGCCCTTGGGGATGTACTCGTCGCGGTCGCCGCGAAACCGCGTGATCATGCGGTCGACGAGCGGGTTGTTGGGGGCGCGGTAGATTTGGGTGACGGTGATCCCGTACTGCCCCGCGGCGAGCGCAGCGATCTCCCAGTTGGCGAGATGGCCAGAGAAAATGATCATCCGCCGCCCCGCCGCGACCGCGCGGTCGACATGCCCAAGGCCGTGGGTCTCGACCCGCCCGCCCGGCACAAATATGCGGATGTCCCGCAGATGCGGGTATTCGGCGGCGACACGGCCGAGATTCTCCCACATGGCGGCAACGATCCGTTCGATCTCGGCCTTCGGAAGCTCGGGAAAAGCGCGGCTCAGATTGATCCGGGCGCGCTTTGAGATGCCGAGATAGGGGCCAGCCCGACGCGCCACCGCCCCGCCCACCGCCGATGCCCAGTCGATCGGCAACCGACCGAGTGCCCCGAACAACAGCGCGGCACCCCAAGCCTCGAGCCGATTTGCGAGCCGCAAGCGGTCAGCGGGAAAGTCGGGCCGAATCGCACCCATTGCCGCCGGCCGATAGCACGGCCCGGAGGAGAAGCCCAGCCAATGCGGTGGGGTCGGGCCAGCGGATTTCGACCTCGAGGACCTCGATCGCCGTGCGCTCCGCGGCCGCCAGCCGGACGAAGTCCTTGGACGTCGTCACCAGCTGCGCGCCCTCACGATCGGCGGCGCGGCGCAGTGCTGCGATTTCGTGCTCGCGAAACGGAAAGTGGTCCGGAAAACCGCGCTCGGCGACCACCACCGCGCCGAGGCTGCGCAGTGCAGCGAAGAATTTTTCTGGTCGGCCGATCCCCGCAAAAGCGAAGACGCGTCGGCCGGCGAACCGTTCGCCGGCAATTGGCATCAGCACCGCCGGCACGACAGGGCAGGTGTGCAGGCTAATCTTCGGCCGCGCCGGCGTTTCGCCGCCGGCGGTCAGCAGCACCACCGCATCGGCTCGGGCGAGGCCGCGACCCAAATTCTCGCGCAGCGGGCCGGCTGGCATTACCCGCCCGTTGCCAAATCCATACTCGGCATCGACGACGAGCAGCGACAAAGCCTTGGCGACAGCCGCGTTCTGAAACCCGTCATCAAGCAGGACCGCCTCAGCGCCGGCTTCGACCGCGGCAGCGACACCGGCGGCGCGATCGCGTGCGACCCAGCACGGGGTTCTCGCGGCGAGCAGCAGCGCCTCGTCGCCGACCTCGCCGGCATCGTGACGGTTGGGATCGACCTCGACCGGCCCAGCGAGTTCGGCCACCATAGCCGCGCGCGATCACATGCACCGCAATGCCGCGCGCGGTGAGCCAATCGGCCAGCGCCAAAGTCACCGGCGTCTTGCCGGCGCCGCCTGCCACCAGATTGCCGATGCAGATGACCGGCGCCGCCGCGCGGTAAGGGCGCGCCAATGCCCGGCGCAGCCGTCCGGCGGCGTCCCATGCGGTGCCGAGCGGCAGCAGCAGGTCGGCGGCGAGCCCCGGCGGTTCGCCCCAGAAATTTGGGGCGGAACGCATCATGCGCGCAATGTGCGGGCCGTCATGGCTCGGGTGTCGACCGGATCGCTTTCGCATGGATCGGTTCGTGTTGGCGGGAGCCGGTCGAGCCATGGGGAAAGCCGGGCCAGGACGGCGTCGAGAACCCCCTGACCGCCGGCGGCCGCACGCACGCCGGCGGCGCACCGGGCGGCGCGCAACCGTCGATTGCCGAGCAGCATCGACACCGCGTGCGCGAGTTCGTTGGCGCTGCTGACGGTCTCCGATGCCCCGGCCGCGGCAAGCGCCGACGCCATGCCGGTGCAATTGCTCATATCCGGCCCGTGCAGGACGGCGCAATCGAGACGCGCCGCCTCGAACGGGTTGTGACCGCCTTTCGGCGTCATCGACCCGCCGATGAAGGCGATCCTGGCAAGGCTGTAGAGCAGCCCGAGATCGCCCATCGTGTCGGCGAGATAGATTTGAGTTTCGGCAGCGACCGGCTCGCCACGGCTGCGCCGGGCAACACGCAAACCAGTGGCGGCCAGCATCGCGGCGACGGCGTCGCCGCGCGCCGGATGGCGGGGTGCAACGATGGTCAAGAGACCCGGATGATCGACGGCAAGGCGCGCGTGAACCGCGGCGGCGAGCTCCTCTTCGCCTTGGTGAGTGCTGGCGGCAAGCCACCGCGGACGCAGCCCGATCTCCCGGCGCAGGCGCCACAATTGCGGTTCATCGACCGGCAGTGCGTTCCCCGCGGCTTTCAGGTCGCCGACTGCAGCGACGTCGCGCGCGCCGAGGACGCGCAGACGGTCGGCCTGCTCGGCATCCTGGGCCAGGCATTGCGCGAAGGCGCCGAGCACCGGCCCGATCAAACCGGGCCATTGACGCCAGCGCCGATACGAACGCTCTGACAGGCGGCCGTTCACCAGCATCATCGGAATGCCGCGGGCGTGCGTCGCAAGCACCAGGTTCGGCCACAGCTCGGACTCGACCCACAGCGCCATGTCGGGCCGCCAATGGTCGAGAAAGCGCCCGGTCCAGCCAGGCAGATCGACCGGGGCGAACTGGTGGCGCGCTCGCGCCGGCAGCCGCTGTTCCAAAAGCCGAGCCGACGCGACGGTACCGGTCGTTACCAGGATTTCGAGCTCGGCGCGCGCCTCCAGCAGGCGCTCGATCAGCCGCAACACCGCGGTGGCCTCGCCAACGCTGGCGGCATGTATCCAAATCAGGGCGCCCCGCGGCCGCGCGAGGCGGGTCAGCCCGCGGCGTTCATGAAGCCGCCGCTCGTCTTCCTTACCTCGTCGCTGCCTTCGGCGCAGATACAGCAGCGCCAGCGGCGGCAGGGGCCAGGTCAGCGCACGGTAGACAATTGGCAACATCACGGGACGGGCGCCGTTCGGGACAGCTCTTCGGTTGATGATAGGGAAGAGGCCCCCGCAACGTGCCCTGAGCTGGGCGACGGCATCAGTGCATTCGCCGGGAGCGGTGGGAGGGGATGACCCACCCGGCGGTCGGCCTCGTGCACCATCCCGACCATGCGCCCTTCGATCAGCTGGCGAGCGTTTTCGAGCCCGGCATCGTCGAGATCGGCGGCAACCTCGATCGGCTCACCCCACAGAAACACCCCGCGCCCAAACGGCAGGGCGACGTGAAACCGGTCCCAGGTGGCGGCAATGTGCCGCCGGCTCGTGGCGTAGGTGATCGGCACGACCGGCACCTGGGCCAGCCGCGCGACGTTGACGATCCCGATGCTGGCGGTCATCGCCGGGCCGCGCGGGCCGTCCGGCGTGATCGCGACGCAATCACCGTCCTTCAATTTTTTCAGCATCGTGCGCAATGCCGCCGAACCGCCCCGACGCGTCGAGCCGGCAATCGCCTCGATCCCGAAATAGGCGACGGCATCGGCGATGATGCGCCCGTCGCGATGCGCCGAGATCAGCATGTGCATCGGCGCCATGCGGTGCCACCCCAACGGGATCATCATCATCCGGCCATGCCAAAAGGCGCCGATGAACGGACGGCCTGCGGCGAGCAGCCGGCACGGCAGTTCGCCGTTTTCGACCGTCCAGCGGTTGGTCCGATAGACAAAGCCGATATAGCAGTGGATTGCCCAGCACGCTGCGCTCCGCAGCCGTCCATTGCGCAGCAGGCGGCGCCACATGCCCAGGTTGGCAGAGCCCAAACCCACGCCGCTGTTATGCCGGCGCCGCGGCGACGAGGTCGCCCTCATCGGCGAACTGCAACGCATAGAGCCGCGCGTACAGCCCGTTACGGGCGAGCAAATCCGCATGTCGGCCGCTTTCGACGATGCGTCCGCGATCGACGACATGGATCAGGTCGGCGCCCTGCACCGTTGACAATCGGTGCGCGATGACCAAGGTCGTGCGTCCGCGGATCAAGGTGCGCAAGGCGGTCTGGACCTGGCGCTCGGATTCGCTGTCGAGCGCGGAGGTCGCCTCGTCGAGCAGCAGGATCGGCGCATCCTTCAGCATTGCCCGGGCAATCGCGATGCGCTGGCGCTGCCCGCCGGAGAGACGGACGCCGTCTTCGCCGACCTGGGTGTCGTAGCCGTCGGGCAATTCACGGATGAAGCGGTCGATGCCGGCCGCTCGCGCCGCCGCCTCGATGTCGTCGATCGACGCGCCGAACCGCCCATAGGCAATATTGGCGCGCAAGGTGTCGTCGAACAATGTCACCTCCTGCGCGACGATCGCGATCGCATCGCGCAGCGAGGTCAGCGTCACCGAGCGAATATCCTGGCCGTCAATGACGATGCCGCCTTCCTCGACCTCGAAAAAGCGCGGGATCAGGTTGAGGATTGTCGATTTGCCGGCCCCCGACGCGCCGACCAGCGCCACCGTTTTCCCGGCGGGAACGGCGAGCGACACGCCGCCGAGCGCCACCGCTCCCGGGCTGTAGCCAAAGCGCACCTGATCGAAGAGGATCTCCCCGCCACCGACCCGCAGCGGCTGCGCGCCCGGCACGTCGCGGATCGTCGGCTCGACATCGAGCACCTGAAAGAGCCGGTGCGCCGCGGCCAGTCCTTCCTGCAGCGAGGCGTTCAGATTAGCCAAGCTTTTCAGCGGCTGATAGGCCAGCAGCAGCGCGGTCACGAACGAGAAGAACGCACCCGGGGTGCGGATGCCGGCGATGACCTGATGTCCGCCGTAAAGAATGACGATGGCGATCGCGACACCGCCGAGGGTCTCCATCATCGGCGAGGCGCGCGAGCGCGTGCGCGTCGCGCGGTCGATCAGCGCGAACAGGCGCTCGAAGAGTGCGGCGGCGCGGCGCTCCTCATACGCCTCCATCCCATAGGCTTTGACCAGGCGCGCGCCCTGAAAAGTCTGGCTCAGCAAGGTCGTCAGCTGGCCGACCTCGCTTTGGGTGTTGGCGGTGACCCGCCGCATCCGCCGGCCGATGCCGACGATCGGGTGGATCGCCACCGGAAAGATGAAGAACGAGACCAGCGCCAACAGCCAGTCCTGGTAGAACATGACGCCGACCAGAAAGATGACGGTCAGCGCATCCTTGCCGATCGCCGCCAGAACATTCGCCGCAGCATTGCGCAGCAGCACGGCGTCGCTGGTGAAGCGCGAGATCAAGGTGCCGCTCGAATGGGCGTGGAAATAGGCGAGGTCGGCCCGCATCAGCCGGGCAAACAACGCGATCTGCACATCGGCGATGACCCGCTGCCCGACGCGGTTCATCAGCACCGCCTCGCCGTAGTCAGCGATCCCTTTGACGAGCGCGATGGCGAGCGCCGCGCCGGCGATCAGCAGCAGCCACGACGCCTCGCGGCCGACAAACACCCGGTCGAGCACCGGCTGCATCAGCCAGGCGCGCAACGCGGTGCTGCCCGCGGCAGCGCCCATCAGCAGAAAAGCCAGCGCGATCCGCGGCAGATGCGGGCGCATGAAATCGCGCGCCAGACGCCACACCAAAGCGGCCGTACGCGCGCCTTCTTCCAGGATCGGCGGCTTTTTGAGCATAGGTCCCCGCCGCCACTGTTACGGGCGGGGACCCAACTTGGCAAGCGCGGCGACGTTCAGCGGGTTCGCTTCCGGATAGCGCCGCACCTCGACTTTAGACCGGATAGGAGACGAAGCACTTGTCCGACGCAAAAATGTGCGTCTCGACGTAATCGTGCACGACAGGTTGCCGGTCCAGCGTCTCCATCGCCCCCATCAGCGCGCACCAGTTGAGCATCTCATGCTGGCCGGCCTGCTCCATCGCCTTTAGCGGGCGCTTGCGCCAGGTGTCGTAGTCACGCCGCGACAGGGCTTCGAACAGCAGTTGGTCGGCCTCGCGGTCGGGCCACAAATAGCCGTTGGTCGGCGACAGGAAGCAATGCGACCAGCTCGACGACGCGATCACCGCCACCCGCCACGGCGAATCCGCAAAGGTCTCGGCCACCGCTCGGCCCACTTCCATGCAGCGCCAGGGATGCGGCGACGGCGGGTCGCCGGCGATCGACGGGTCGCGCGGCGGCATGAACAAAGCCGCGGTGCCGCCTTTGGCGTGCAGCAAATTGCTGCCGTAGCAATTGATCGCGAACGGCACCACCGGATAGGGGAAGCCTTTGCGGTCCCAATCGAGATAGAGGAAGGTGTTGGTAAAGGCATGCGCCAGCGGGTGGTGCAGCGGCTTGTAGGCATAGGCCATGTCGACGCCGCGCTCGATCAGCCCGGTGGCGAGGTGTTTGGCGGCTTCGCGGTGGCCGTGCAGCTTTAATGCCCAGTCGCCGGGCTCGCCCCAGCGGTTCGGCCTGCCGCCATTGCCGTTGTTCCACGGCTGCACCGCGAAATCGTCGTCATAGCCGAGGAGGCAAAAGGCCGGGATGATGTCTTCCCGGAAATTCTCGTACTGGTCGTCGCCCCAGACCAGCACGACATCCGGGTTGAACGCGTCGAGCGAGTTGCGCACGGCACGGAAGCCTTCGGCCATCCGCGCGCTGTAGCGCTGGGCCGAGGAAAAACCTTCGTCATTGCCGAGCTCGGCGACCAGCTCGGCCGGCCAATTGGCCGGGTTCTTGTAATGTTCGGGGACATTGGGTGCGGTCAACAGGCGGTGAAACAGCCCCGGCAATTGCTCGTCGGGCACCGTCAACCCCGGATAGTGGGTGCAGCCAAGACCGAGAATCTCGCCCATTTCCCTGCTCCTTTGCTAGAGCGCGCCGCACCTCAGCCGGCGCAACTACTTAAATCGGCGCCGATGCTATCTCATTTCGCGCCCGCCCGGCAGGGGATATTCGAGCCGCTCTGTTACATCAGCGCTGCCGTGCGCCAGAATTGTACGAGGTCGCCGTGCGAATTGGGAAAAGTGCCGCAGCCTTCGTTGAAATATTCTTTCCCAGTGGTATCCACCTGACGCTTGTCACCGCGGCGTCCTTCGGTCGTCTTCCGGGCGAGGAGCGTGAAGCGCGTCATGTGGCGGGATGGGATTTCTTCGCAAACTCTTTTGCCGGTGTGATGAAGTTTTTTGGGTGTGTTCTGTCAGAATTGCTCCATTAGGTATCATATATCGCCGCAATAAAAGTCGCGCGGAGACTGGATTTCGCTGGGGGTCGCATGGCGTGTCGCGAAACCTGCTCCGGCTCTGCAATGCTGCCTGGTACCGGTGATCCCCTCGTCGGCGGATTGCCCCGATCGGACGAACCGATGAAAGCACAATCTGCTGAGGTGAAAGATGCCCAGACGTGAAAAAGTGGTCAACACCAACGCCTTCGTATTTTTTGACGTGCTTTATGAGGATGGTGCGCGCAGCTCGAATCGCAAAGTCCCCAGTTCGGAACTCGGCGGCTTGGACGGCGATGCGCCGGCCAAGCCCTATATCGAGGCTCAGGACCGCACGATCGCCGAAATCTCCGGGCGCGCACGGGGCGTGATCAAATCCGTCATCCGCTCGCGAGCGCGCTGAGCGCCCCTGGCGCCCCCACAGCTCAGACCGGGCGGGGTGCCTTTGAGCTGGGTACGGTGCATCAGCCGGCGGGTTGACGGGTCGAAGGCGTCGCGGCGGTGCATCGCGCAGCGATTGTCCCACCAGATCAGGTCGCCGACCCGCCAGTCCTGACGCCAGGTGAATTTTTCCTGCGTCGTGTGGTCCCATAGGAGGTCAAGCAGTTTCTCCCTCTCCTCGACCGAAAGCCCGAGAACATAGGCGTTGATCCGGCGGCCCAGAAACAGCGCCTTGCGGCCGGTTTCGGGATGGGTGCGGACGAGCGGCTGGTGCGCACCCGGCACCTTTGACACATCGGAGGCGCTTTCGAACCCTTTATGCGCCTTGCCGCCGCTCGAATGGGTCGCGGCATGGATCATCGTCAAGCCGTCGATGCGCCGCTTTGTGTCCTCAGGCAATGTCTCATAGGCGGAATACATGTTTAGGAAATAGGTCGATCCGCCGGCGTTCTGCGGCGGCACTTCGAGCGAGCGCAACAGGCTCGCTGCCGGCGGCACGTCGACAAACGAGCTGTCGGTGTGCCAGAACGCCTCGCCGTCGCCGAGCCCGCCGATCGCCTTGCCCGCTTCGATGATGTTCGAGATGACCGAGATTTCCGGCGAAATGTCCCGGCGGCGGCCCTCGGTTTGGGTGTCGACCCCATATTGTTTTGCGATCAGCGCCGCCGGGTTGAATTCGAGCTCGCCGAACTGGCGGGTAAACGCCAGGTGCTGATCATCGCTCATCGGCCGTTCGCGAAAGCGCAGGACCAGATGATCGAGCCAGGCGGCGCGGATTGCGTCGCGATCCTGCGGGCTCAGCTTCTCGCCGATGTCGACGCCGCGGATCTCGGCGCCGAGCCCGGCTTCGAATGGGACGATCTCGATGCTCCCCGGGGCGTTCATGGGCGATTACTCCGCGGCTTCGAGGGCTTCGACACCGAAATCGTTGATCGACACCCGCCAGTGGATGCGGTCTTCCTCGGGCGGGTAGTCGCCGGCCGCTTTGTGGTACGAGCAGCGGTTGTCCCAGATCACGATGTCGCCCTTGCGCCAGACGTGATGGTATTCGGCGTCGGAAGCGATCATCCGATCCTTCAATTCCGCGACTAAATCAGCGCTTTCCTTCCCCTCGACGCCGACGAGACAGCAGATCTTGCCGGGGTCGAAGTAAAGCGATTTGCGCCCGGTCTCCGGGTGGGTGCGGATGATCGGGTGGAACACCGGGGTCCAGTCCTGGTCCTCGGGATTGAGCAATCTCGATTTCCCGCGCCGCCCGCCATAGGAAAACGCGCCGACGACCCCGTCGAGCCGGTCCTTGAGCCGCTGCGGCAAGGCGTCATAGGCGGCATAGCCGTTGGCGAACAAGGTGTTGCCGCCGCGGCTCGGCACTGCCAGCGCATAAAGCTGGGTCGCCTTGAACGGGGCCTGGTTGTAGGCGCCGTCGGTGTGCCAGCCCTCCGCGCCCCGGCGGTAGATCTCATCCCGCAGCTTGCCGTCGGCGTCGAATTTGTCGATGCCGAGCATCGTGATCTCGGGATAGTCGGGGTTACGCGTCGATTTCGACGGATGCGGCACGACCGGGCCAAAGCGCCGGCTGTAGTGGACGAACTCCGGGATCGTCAGATCCTGGTCGCGCACCACCATGACGTTGTAGTCGAGCCAGGCTTGGTAAATCGGGGCAAAACCCGCCTTGTCGAGCGTCCTCACGTCGACCCCGGTGACCTCGACGCCGATCTGCGGCCCCATGCGGCGAATTTCCATCGCTCATTTCTCCCGAAGCAACAGCGCAGGGTCGGCCCCGGCTTCGCGCTGTGTCAACCTGGAGAAATGCGATGGTTGCCATGCGGCGAACCCGGTAATCTCGCCCGGCTGTGGGAGGCAATCATGAAGCTGGTGATGTTCGAGACCGGCGGGCAAAGCGAGCCGGTGCCGGGGCTGCTGACCGATCGCGGCGTCGTCGGGCTCGCCGAGGTCGTCGAGCGCGGCTACACCCCGCAACTGACGATGGAGAATTTGATCGACGGGTTCGACCGGTTGCGGCCGACCTTGGAAAAGCTTGCGGCGGAAGGCGCGGCGCTGCGGCTCGAGCAGGTGCGGCTGCGCCCACCCTTGCCGCGGCCCGGCAAGATCCTGTGCTGCATCGCCAATTATTGGGAGCATGCCCAGCGCGAGGCGCGGCCCTTGAACATGTTCCTCAAAAACCCCGAAGCTGTGGTCGGGCCCGGCGACACGATCGTGTTGCCCGAATTCACCGAGCCGTGGATCTTTATGCACGAGGCGGAGCTGGCGCTGGTGATCAAGGGCCCGGCGAAAAAAGTCAGCCAGGCGAATTGGCGCAGCGCGGTGTTCGGCTACACCGGTCTGATCGACGTGTCGGCCCGCGGCGAAGGCCGGCGCACCTGGAAGGCCGGCAGCTGGCTCGGCAAGTCGTTCGACACCTTCGCGCCGATCGGCCCGTGCATCGCCACCGCCGACGAGATCCCCGAACCCAATGACGTTGTCGTGCGCTTTTGGAACGACGGCCAATTACGCCACAACTACAACACCGACGACATGGAGCACCGGGTGCCGGAGCTGATCGAATTCGCCTCGGCGGTGATGACGTTGAACACCGGCGACGTGATCGCCTGCGGCACCAATCACGAGGGGCTCGGCGCCCTGCAGGATGGCGAGACCGTCGAAATCGAGGTTCAGCCCGTCGGCCGCATGGCGCTCAAGGTCGTCGATCCGCTAAAGCGCAAATGGGAGCGCGGCATCTACATGGGCGCCGACTCGACCAACCCCGAAGCCGTCAAACGCCACCGCCCGCAGGACGCGAGCCGAAAGGATCCGCCATGACCGACATCCGCAAAATCGTCACCCTGCGCGAGGTGATTTTCTCGGAGCTCGGTGCACCGGCGGCGCGGCCGATCGTGCGCGCAGTCGGGATGGCCGTCGTCCGCAACCCGTTCGCCGGCCGTCGGGTCGCCGATCTGCGCGAGCTCTTCGAAGCGGGCGCCGCGCTTGGCGAACGCATTATGCCCGAGCTGGTAAAACTGCTCGACGGCCCGGCGGTTTCGTATGGCAAGGGTGCGCTGGTCGGCGTCGACGGCGAAATGGAACATGGCGGCGCCTGTGTCCACCCGATGATCGGACGGCCGATGCGCGCCGCGGTCGGCGGCGGCACGGCGGTCATCTCCTCGAACGTCAAAGTCGCCGCCCCGGGCGCCATCCTCGATGTGCCGCTCGGGCACAAGGACAATTCCTGGTCGTTCGAGCACTTCGACACGATTACGGTGTCATTGGCCGACGCACCCCGGCCGGCGGAGATTCTGGTGGTCATGGCGATCGCCGACGGCGGCCGGCTCGACAACCGCTGCGGCGCGGCCCCGATCCGCTGAGGCCGTACGCGTTACAGGCGGCAGATTTTCCTCTAGACCGCCATCCCGACGAAGGTCGGGACCCATTCTCACCGTCGGTACCAGCCTTCGCCGATATGACGATCCGGGCGGGATCGCGCTTGCTCCGACCTCCTTAGCGCGACGGGCTCAGATCCCGTCGAGGGTGTAGGAGTGGTCGTGAAACACGACGCGCCGGCGAAAGCGCCATTGCCCGCTCTCTCTCGCCAGCTCGCAGTCGTAGCGGCCGGGCGGGAGTTGCCGGCTCTTGCCGTCGCGGGTGATCAATACGAGCAGATAGCAGGTCGCGCGCGCCCGCTGGTCGGCGACCTCGGCGGCGAGGTTGGTGATCATGTGGCGAAACTGTGTGCCGTCTTCGCGCAGTGCTGCGAAGCGGCCGGCAAAGGTGCGGATCGCGTCATGTCCCGCGATCAGCCCGATCGCCGAGCTTTCGAGCACGGCGTCGGCGGTGAAGCAGCCGACAACCGTCTCGACGTCGCCGCCATCGAGGGCTGTCGTGTAGCGCACGAACAGATCGTTGATCGCGAGCCGGTCTTCGATTGACGGCATCGCGCCTATCGCCGGGCGTAAACGGTGTCGCCTTCGACTTCTGATCTCGTAGACCGGCACGTCGGCCGAGATCGGGCCGTCAATGAGCTTGCCGGTGCGGATGTCGAACTGCGCGAAATGCAGCGGACACTCGATCACGCAGCCCTCCAGCCTGCCGCGCGACAATGGCGCGTTGCGGTGGCCGCAGACGTCGCGCAATGCATAAAAGCTGCCCTCGACATTGGCGAGCACGATGCGCTCGCCCTCGACCGCGGCAAATTTCATCTCGCCCGGCGCGAGATCGCGCACCTGCGCGACGGCGACGAAGCCTTCCGGCATGCGGTGTTTATCCTGAGATCCCTAGCGTCCTGGTGCCGAAGTCCGTGGGACCGACCATACCGGCGAAGGCCGGTACCCATGGCAGAAATGGGCCCCGGCCTGTGCCGGGGTGGTTCGTCGGGCGGGCGCGCTCAATCATTAGAAATTCGGAACCAGCGCAACTAGTGCCGAGATTGCTTCGTCGCCTTGCGGCTTCTCGCAATGACGGGGATGGCCTGTCATTGCGAGCGCAGCGGAGCAATCCGGTCCCTGTTCTGCCCGACCCGCCTAGTTCAGCTCGAAGCCGAACATCTTGGCTGCGTTGCCCGAGGTGATCTTGCGCAGATCGTCCTCAGGCACCCCGGCGAACATGCGCTGGAGGAACTGCTGCGAGCGCGGGAAGGTCGCCTCGGCATGCGGGTAGTCGCTGCCCCACAGCATGTTCTCGACGCCGATACGGTCGCGCAACTGCACGCTGAGACCGTCCTCCATGAACTCCACAAACATGTTGCGCTTCCAGTAGTCGCTCGGCATCAACCCTTGGGCCGATTTCCAGCCCTTGGTGAACACCGGCCGCTCGACATAGGTGAAGTCCATCTGCTGCAACCAATGCGGGATCCATGACGCCTCGTGCTCGACCGAGCCGATCTTCAAGCCCGGGAACCGGTCGAACACGCCGGCGAACAGCATCGAGCCCAGCGAATAGCGCACCCAGTAATCGGTGGTAGAGCGCCCCGCCCCGGTCAATTCGGTCACGTCCATCGTAAATTCGTTGGCCGGGACACCGTAGCGCGGTGTCGCGATATGCATCAGCAACGGGTGCTTCAGATCCTGCGCCGTCCCCCACAACTTGTCGTAGATCGGGCTGCTATATGGCTTGCCCGGCAGCGGCGACACCGGGATGAACGAACCGACCAGGCCCATCTTGGCGCAGCGCTCGAGCTCCTTGGCGCCGGCGTCGGGATCGTCGACGTTCAGCATTGCGATGCCCTTCAGGCGGCGCGGATGCGGCTTGCAGAAATCGGCGATCCAGTCGTTGTAGCAGCGGCAGATTTCCGAAAAGAGCGCGGTATCAGGAATGCGATACCAGAACAGGCCTTGGCTCGGCTGCAGCACCGAGCCCCAGATGCCATCCTCCTCGTTCTCGACCAGCATCGCGTCGGCGTCGTAGGCGCCCTTGCGGACATCCTCCCAAAGCCCGAGAAAATCGATCTGCGAGGGGTCCTCGAAGCGCTGGCCGGCCTGCATCACCGCACCCAAGGTGCCGACCTGCATGCCGTCAAGCATCCATGCGTCGAATTCGCGGCCGGCCGGGGTCTTGCGTCGCTCCATGCGCGGCGCGCGGTCGCGGAATTTCGGCGCGATGCGGGACGTGTACATGTCCGGTGGCTCGACGATGTGCGAATCCGCCGAGATCAGCTGGTACGCCGCCATTATGACCTCCTCCGATGCTGCCTGATGACCCCGCCCGCCTGCAACACCGCCCGCGCCGCGTCTAACCCGGGCGGCGTTCAGCTTGGTGCAAACCGTATGCCGGCACCGAGAAGCGAGTCAAGCGACGGGAGCGCTCGCTGGCGGCTTTGGACGATCTCGCCACTCAGGTTTGGCGCGGCGGCGGTCAGCTCAGTCGTCGCCAACCCGCATCGGCTGCACGCGCGGGTTCGCTCGGTGCAGGGCGCTGCCGCGTCCGGAGAGGCTGGGATTGGTCATGAAATAAACATGCGCGCTTTGCGGCTCTCCCGCGGGCGTTTCACGGACGAAGGTTCCCTCCGGGCTCAGCAGCCAGCTCTGCACGTCGTCGCGTAAATTCTCGACCATTATCTGGTCGAGAATTTGCTGGTGCACAGTCGGGTTCTCGATCGGGACCAGGGCCTCGACTCGGCTGTCGAGATTGCGCGGCATCCAGTCCGCCGACGAAATGAACACCGCCGCCTTGGGCGACGGCAGTTTATGGCCGGCGCCAAAGCAGACGATGCGGGCATGCTCCAGAAAACGCCCGACGATGCTCTTGACCGTGATGTTTTCGGACAGGCCGGCAACCCCGGGGCGCAGACAGCAGATACCGCGGATGACAAGCGAGACCGACACGCCTGCTTTGGAGGCGCGATAAAGGGCGTCGATCAGCTCGCGGTCGACGAGCGCGTTCAACTTTGCCCAGATCGCCCCCGGCCCGCCGGCAGCGGCGTGCGCGATCTCGGCGTCGATCATCTCGAGCAATTTCGCTCGGATGCCGCCGGGTGAGATCGCCAGTTTTTCGAGCCGGGCCGGTCGCGCATAGCCGGTGATGAAATTGAACACCCGGGCGGCGTCGTGGCACAGCGCCGGATCGCAGGTAAAGAACGACAGGTCGGTGTAAATCTTGGCGGTGATCGGATGATAGTTGCCGGTTCCGAAATGGACGTACGAGCGCAGCGCCTCGCCTTCGCGACGGGCGACCAGTGAAATCTTCGCATGCGTCTTCAAATCGACAAAACCATAGACCACTTGCGCGCCGGCGCGCTCCAATCGCCGGGCCCAGTGAATGTTGTGCTCTTCATCAAAGCGTGCCTTGAGCTCGATCAGAGCCGTCACCGACTTCCCGGCTTCGGCGGCATCGACAAGGGCGGCAACGATCGGCGAATTTGTCGAGGTCCGGTACAGGGTCTGCTTGATCGCGATCACGTTCGGGTCGTGCGCCGCCTGACGGACGAATTGCACGACGACATCGAACGATTCATAGGGGTGATGGACGACGATGTCCTTGGCCCGGATCGCGGCAAAGCAGTCTCCTCCGAAATCGCGAATGCGCTCGGGAAAGCGCGGGGTAAACGGCCGAAACAACAGGTCCGGCCGCTGCGACGTGATCAGCAGACGGCAGTCCGACAGGCCGACCATCCCGTCGAGCACCGCGACATCACCGGCGCTGGCGTGGGTCTCGCGGCTGACGAAATCGCGCAGCCGGTCCGGGGTGTCGGCCGAAAACGTCAGGCGGATGATCCGACCGCGGCGCCGCCGCTTCAGCGCCGATTCAAACATCAGCACGAGATCGTGCGCTTCTTCCTCGATCTCGATGTCGCTGTCGCGCAGAACGCGGAAAGTACCATGACCCACCGGCTTCACGCCGGGAAACAGCTCCGCCAGCCCAACCGCGACAATTGCCGCCTCGATCGAGGTAAATCGGATCGCCTCGCCCGGCAGCCGAATAAAGCGGTCGATCTGCTCGGGGATCATGACCAGCGCGTTGATCTGGGAGCCGTCTTCACGCAGCAGTTCCACCACCATGACGAGGGCGCGGTTCGGGACAAACGGGAAGGGGTGCGCCGGGTCGATCGCGATCGGGGTCAACACCGGCAGAAACCGGTCGACAAAGCGGTGCCGCAGCCAAGTGCGATCGGCAGCGGTGAGCCCCCCATGGTCGAGGAGTGAAATCCCTTCTCCGGCGAGCCGCTGCTGTAGTTCCGACCAGCAGCGCTGTTGGCGATGCACCAGAGATTCGGTGGCTTCGGCGATCGCGGCAAGCTGTTGCTCGGCAGTCAGGCCGTCATCGCTGGTCACCAGAATATTGCCGGACGCCAGCTCCTTCAGGCCGGCAACCCGCACCATGTAAAATTCGTCGAGATTGCTGTCGGAGATCGACAGAAAGCGGACCCGTTCAAGCAGCGGGTGCGCGTGGTTGGCCGCTTCGTCGAGCACGCGTTCGTTGAATGCGAGCCAGGACAGCTCACGGTTGATGTAACGCTGCTGCGGCGCGAGCGCCGTGGGTTCGGACGTCGCCAAGTGATCGGGAAGCTGCCGATCGATTACCAATTCTGCCATTTGTCACGCTGCCTCGTCTGGGAAACCGTAAGCCGTCTCCCCGGCCGTGCGCTCGACCGGCGGGGATCATCTCGGTCGCAGAGCCGCGACACCGACGCCAATGATCGAGCCGATCAAGGTATGCGAACTCGAGGCCCGCAGACCGAGATACCAAGTGCCCAAATTCCAGACAATGGCGGCGATCAGCAGTGCGAACACCATGGCAAACCCGGCCGTGCTGCCGACCTGCAAAATGAGCTCGACCGGCAACAGCGAGATGATCCCGAACGCCACCAGCCCGCTCGACAATAGCACGCCGAGAAAATTGAACGCGCCCGACCAGACGACGGCGAACAGCGCTGGCAGCGCGTGGGTGTAGATCACCGTCGCGACGGCGTTTGCCGTGTCGTGGAAGCGGTTGACGAATTCGAAACCAAGGGCGGTCAACAGCGCCACGAACAGCAGCAGGTATGGCCAAAACGTCGTGGTCTTGGTGCCACTCGCGCTGATGTCGGAATAAAGGCTGTAGGCGACGAACAGCAGGCCCGCGCTGAGCACTCCGACAAATATGAAAGCGGTGCGCGGATCGAACCCGCCCTCAAGATCCGGCCTGACAGGGCCGGGCGCGGTCTGCCGCGGCGAATATAGGACAGCGTCAGTCATGATGATCCCCTCCGACCAGCAGCAGCGCAGCGGGACTATGGGGGATTGATTTGACACTTATGTTACAGCCACCACTGCGACGCGTGCGACAAGACGAGTTTTATCGGTCGACTCCGCCGGGCAATGTTCTGTGCAAGTACCGAAAAGCAGCAGAGCGAGTGTCGTGCATCCCAGGATCACCTCGCTGGAGACGACAAGCTTGCCAGCGAGGCCTCTCGGTTTGATATCGCCAAACCCGAGTGTTGTATAAGTAACTATCGAAAAATAAGCCGGCGTAATCCAGGTATGGGCGCTGCCTTTATAGTTCACAATCTGGGGGAACGTCCGGTGTATCACGCCGTAGATTGCCGCCAAACCGAATGACACGACGGCGACGCGGGACGGGCTGCGGCCTAATCGATCACCCCGGCGGTTGTTCGCCTCGCCATGCATTCCAGGTCTCCGCCCCCCTGACTGAGTAGAGCCAGACGCTCGGCCTCCTCCGTGACTGGGCCCGCTTATGTCAGATGGTTCGACAGGGATCATCGCATTGCCGGGATGGTGTTTTCGAACGTCCGACCCGGCCACCAAAATTCCGCTCGTGTGCGGGAAGCGCGATTTTGGCAGACCAGCTTCGCGTCCGACGACGGGCACTGGTTGGTTTCGCGCTCGACCGCGCCCGCCATTTGTTGCACCATCAGCGGATGCTCAAATTTCCGGCATTTGGTCGCGACGCACGGGTCAACGTCCTGCTCGGCACCGGCCATTTTCTGTCGCATTATTATCAGCTCTGCCTGCCGCCGGTATTCATCGCCTGGCAACACACCTTTGGCGTGTCGTTCGCCAAACTCGGCTTGGTGATGGCGGTGATGTCGGCCTCGACCGCCCTGTTGCAGACGCCGATGGGGTTTCTCGTCGACCGCTACGGTGCGCGGCTGTTTCTGGTCGGCGGCACCCTGACCATGGCGCTGTCGGTGTCGGCGATGTCGTTTGCCGGATCGTACTGGCAGATCGTCGGGTTGGCGCTGCTGTCGGGGGTCGGCAATTCGGTCATCCATCCGGCCGATTACTCGATCCTCAGCGGCTCTATCGACCGCGCCCGGCTGGGCCGCTCCTTCGCGTTCCACACCTTTGTCGGCAGCATCGGCTTTGCGGTGGCGCCGCCGGTGACCGCGGCGCTGACCTTGCTGCTCGGCTGGCGCGGTGCGCTGCTGCTGGTCGGGTCGCTGGGCGTGCCGGTGGTGCTGGCGATCCTGTGGCAGAGCCGCATCCTGATCGACCAGCGTCGCGCGCCGCGCGAACATGTCGCCACCGCCCGGTCTTCCGGGGTGAGGATGTTGCTGAGCCCGGCGGTGATGATGTTCTTCGCCTTTTTCATGGTTTCGTCGATGGCGGGGGCCGGCATCCAGTCCTGGCTGATCACGATACTGCACCGGGCCTACGAGATGCCGATTGCCGCCGCCTCCTCGGCGCTGACCGGCTGGATGGTCGGCTCGATCTGCGGCGTGCTGCTGGGCGGCTGGGTCGCCGACCGCACCGATCGTCATCTGCCGTTTGTCGTGATCCTGACCATCGGCGCCGCGGCGACCCTGCTGTGGGTCGGGATCGTCCCGATGGCTCAGCTGATGACGGTCGCCGTGTTGTTCGTCGGAGGTCTGATGACCGGGGCGAGCCGCACCCCGCGCGACGTGATGGTCAAGGACGCCGCTCCGCCGGGCCAGATCGGCAAGGTGTTCGGCTTTGTCAGCTCGGGCATGTCGCTGGGTGGTGCGATCATGCCGGTGCCCTACGGCATGATCATCGACTCCGGGCGGCCGCAGCTGGTGCTGGTCGTCGTCGCGGTATTGCTGATGGCGAGCCTGCTGTGCGCCGGCGGGGCGCGCATCCGCTTCCGCCGTCCGGTGGTAGCCGCCCCGGCCGAATAAAGCGCCCGCACCCTGCCCGGGGTCGGATCTCGCGATCAGCTGCGGCTTGGCTGGACGACGACGCAGGGCAGTTGGCGCTGGTTCAAGCGCCAGCAGGCGTCCGACGCCGCACTGCCGGACAAGTGGGCGAGACGGGCGCGATAAAAGACCGAACCGCCATAGGGTGTCGGCGGCAATGCCAGGGTGGCGGAGCGGAGCTGGTCCGGCGCCTCGGCGCGCGCACCTTCCGCCACCGCGCGGGCCAGGGCGGGATTGGCAAAGGCGCCCACCTGGATCGCCCAGTCCCGGTCGGGGATCGCGAGCAGGCGGGATCCCGCGGCGGCCGGCGGAGCAGACGGGATCGGCCGGTTCCGTATTGGCAGCGCGGCTTGGTAAAGGCGGGAAGACGGCGTCGCTGAAACCGGCTGGGTCGTGATCGGCGTCGGCCGGGCGCCGCCGGCTGTCGCCGCCGCCGCGCGGCACGGGCTGTCGGGGTCGAAGGCGGCATTCGGGTCGCAGGCTTCCGCCGACGCCAGTTGGACGCGAGGCGCGACTTGCGGCGTCGGCCTGCAAGGGTGGTCGGGATCGTAAGCCGCGTTCAGGTCGCATCCGGCCGCCGCCTGTTGGACGGGAGCCGGTTGCGGCGCGGCTGGGGCCGATGCCGCCGCCGCCTGCCCCGCCGAGGTGCAGGGATGGTTGGGATCAAAGGCGGCGCTGAGGTCGCATCCCCGCACGGCCGCCTGCTGCACAAAAACCTGCTGATGCGCGGGAGACGGCGATGCCGCCGCCACCTGGCCCGCCGAGGTGCAGGGGTGGTTGGGATCATAGGCGGCGCCGAGGTCGCACCCCCCGACCCCGGTTTGCGCGACGGCCGCCAATTGGGTCGGCGCCGGCGCCGTAGCGGCCCGCATCAGCGAGGTGCAGGGATGGCTCGGGTCGTAAGCGGCGCTCAAGTCGCACCCCGCCGCCAAGCTCGCCGCATCCGGCGCGGCCGCGCGCACGCCGCCGCCGCCGGAGGCATACATCGCCAGCGGCCCCGACAACGGCACCGCGTTGCCGAGGTTCGGCGTGACCGCAGCGAGGTAGTTCACCGTCTCGTCCGGCAAGTCAGCGGCGCCCGCCAGATAGCTGCCGACCCGATCCGGACCGGCGTTGTAGGCGGCCAGGAAGGCCGGCGCGCCGAACCGGTCGTACATCTCGCGGATATAAGCGGTGCCGGCCAGAATGTTGTTGTGCGGGTCGTAGGGGTCGTCGCCGAGCCCGTAGCGCGCCCGCAACCCGTCGTAAGTGGCCGGCATGACCTGCATCAGGCCCATCGCCCCGACCGGAGAGACCGCCTGTTCCTGTCCGCCTGATTCCTGTTGCATCACCGCGCGCACCCACTGCTCGGGCACGCCGTATTGGGCAGCGGCTTCGCGGATATAGGGACCCCACGGATCCTCAGGCGGGCCCGGCGGGGGGTAGTAACGCGTTGGCGCCAACTCGCCGACGGAGCCGTAGGGCTGGGCGCCATACGGAGAGTATCCGCCCTGCGGCGTGCATGCGGCGAGGAGGAGAAGAGCCGGCAAAAGCCGCAGCGCTGATTGAGCTCGCAGCGCCGCAGTCGATCCGGCCCGATACACCCCGTCTAATCTGCTCGAAAAAGGCATCCGTCACACCGGCATGCTGCTTCGGGTCGGCCTGGTCTTGCACCGGCTTTGTTAAAGAGGCGCGAATACCATGGTTGATCGGTGACCACCAGCTATTCCAGCTTTGGTTTAGCCGCGCCTCAACCCGTCAAGGCCTGGAACCGGGTTGATCCGGCGAATCGGTCAAGGCCGCAGACCTTCCGGCGGCTGGTGCCGTCTTGTGCGGTTGCGGCCGATCAGGGACAATCACAGGCATTGCGATACGGGAGGCGACGATGCGCAGGGTCGGACCCCACAGCTACACCGAAGTCTATTTCGCCGGCTGCAATCCGAGCTTTGTCGAGACCAGCGACGGCTATGTCATGATCGACTCGCCGCAGCAGCCGATCGACGCGGTGCGCTGGCGCGAGCGGATGGAGGACAAGGCGCCGATCCGCTACCTGGTCAACACCGAGCCGCATGGCGACCACATCGCGGGCAACGCCTACTTTACCAACGTCAAAATCGTCGGCCAGACCAAATTGCAGGAATGTTTCGAGCGCTATCTCTACGCTTTCGGCTCGCTCGACGAGAAGCGCGAGCGCTTCAAGCAAACCGACCCCGACAGCGTCTGGCTGGTCGGCCATCCCGATTACCCGGCCGCCAACCCGCCGACCGTGACGTTTGACGACACGCTGACCCTCAATGTCGGCAATCACACCTTCGAGATCATCCACATGCCGGGCCATACCGCACCGCAGACCTCGGTCCTGGTGCCGCAGGAAGGGGTCGTCTTTACCGGCGACAACGTCTTCCACCGCTGCCGCAGCTGGCTGCAGGAATGCGACCCGTGGGAGTGGCTCGCCGCGTTGAAAAGCATCGAAGCGCTCGATGTCGAGACCATCGTGCCGGGTCACGGCGAGCCCTGCACCAAGGCCTATCTGGGCGAGCAGGGCCAGATCGTCGAAAACTGGATCGGCTATGTCGAGCGCTTTGTCGATCGCGGTGCGAGCGCGGACGACATCCTCAAAGGCCCGGTCGAGGTCACCAGGCAGGACCCCTATCCGATCGGCCAGCGCCTGTTCATGCTCGACGAGCGGCTGACCGACATGACCATCCGCAACCTGCACCGGCGCATTTCAGACAAGAAACAGCAGCCCGCCGTGCGGTAACGCCACGTCCCATTCCCGTCGCCCCCGCGCAAGCGGGGGCCCAGGGCAACTGACGGGGATTGTGTCCCTAGGTTCCCGCTGTCGCGGGAACGACGAGGGTAAACTGCTTATCAAACGGGAGCTGACACCATGCCCGAGCAGAAATGGACGATGCGCGGCGAGTATATGGAAAGTTGCAATTGCGACTACCTGTGCCCTTGCATCTACACGAACCCTCAGGGAGCGGCGACTTACGATCACTGCACCGCGGTCATGGCGTTCCGGATCGACGAGGGCAGCTGCGGCGCCGTCCCGCTCGCCGGGCTCAAATTCGCGCTGGTGATCCGCTCCGGCAAGGTGATGGCCGATGGCGACTGGGTCTTTGCCGGGGTCGTCGACGAGACCGGCGACCCGGCTCAACGCCGGGCGCTCACGGCGATCGTCGGCGGCGACGCCGGTGGCCCGCCCGGCTTTATCCGGCAAAACCTGGTCGGCGATTTCCGCGGCGTCGAGTTCAAGCCGATCGAGTTCGCGATCGAGGGCTACCGGCGCCGCGTCGCGATCCCCGGCATCGCGTCCTTCGAGATCGAGGGCGTGCTGTCGCGCAACCGCAGCGGCGAGCCCTTTTACATCGACAATACCGGCCATCCGGCAAACCGCCGGCTGGCATTGGCGCGGTCGAAGGAAACCCGTGTCCAGGGCTTTGGCCTCGACCTCGATCTCGCCGGCCACGGCAACAACGGCCATTTCGCGCCGTTCGCCTGGTCGGCCTGAGGGTTGACCCGGGATGGCCTCGAAACCCAAGCTTGCGATACGCGCCCTATGCCCGGCAGCGCCGGACCCTTTTCTGTCTTCCCGGCGCAGGTCTTGGCGCAGGTCGGGATCCCCTCCAGCCGTGGGCGCCGGCCTTCGCCGGTGAAGCAAGATACGGCGGAATTGATCCACGTGCTGCCGGATCGGGAAAGATAAATCGATTTTCGGGCGTCCACTGAGTAGCGCCGGAACCACGGTCGATTGGCCGCGGCGCGAGCGCACCGTCAGCGCTGCGGCCCTCGCCGCCGTCATCGCGCTGTCGTGGCTCTACGTCTACCGGCAGATGCAGCCGATGGCGGACATGGCCGACATGATGCCCGCCGGCTTTGCGCCGTGGAAGGCTGCCGATTTCGCGCTGAACTTGGCGTTCTGGTGGGCGATGATGCCCGCCATGATGCTGCCTTCGGCGCTGCCGGTGATCCTGACCTTTGCCACGGTCAACCGGCGCAAGCGCGAGCGCGACCGGTCTTTTGTGCCGACCGCGGTGTTCACCGCGGGGTATCTGATCGCCTGGGCCCTGTTCGGCGCGCTCGCCACTCTCGCCGATTGGGGGCTCGAACGTGCCGCACTGATTTCCCCCGCAACCCAGGCGCTGGACCCGGTGTTGGCCGCGCTCGTCGTCGGCGCCGCCGGGCTTTATCAGTTGACGCCGCTCAAGGCGGCTTGTCTCGGGCATTGCCGCTCGCCGCTCGATTCGCGCTCAACCACTGGCGCGGCGGCAGATGTGGTGCACTGCGGATGGGGTTGGCGCACGGACTTTATTGTCTCGGCTGCTGCTGTTCTCTGATAGCATTGATGCTCGCCGCCGGGATCATGAGCCTCTTATGGATGGCGGTGATCGCCGCTTTTGTCCTGATCGAAAAGCTGCTTCCCGCCGGCCCGTGGATCACCCGCGCCGGCGGCGTGGCGCGGCTCGGTCTGGCGCTCTACCTGCTGATCCAACACTAACGCGTCTCGCGGGACGAATACTTATTCGGTCAACCGCAGCGCAAGCAGAGACTTCGCAATGTCTTGAAACACTGTCTGCAGGTTGCCCGTCGTCGCCGCTTCGAAGAAACCGCCATTCGATGTCGTTGCACAGTTTTGCAAAGCCGTGTTGCTGGCGCCATCCGTCCCCAAACCGATCGTGTAGATGATGAAATCACCGCTGGCCGACATGTTGCTGCAGACGCCTGTCAGGCGTGTGCCCAAATTGGTCACCGCTGTTCCGGTACTCGTCGTTCCGATCTTGCCGTCGACGATCTGGCCAAGGCCGGTCATGTTATCGGTCGATGGCCACTCTTCGGTCCCGTCGGTCATCAGCACGACGACCTTCTTCCATCCGGTACTGGAGGCGTTGCTGTAACTTAGCGGATGGCCGTTGACCGCGGTAAAAGGCCCGTTCGGCGAAAGCGCCCGCCAGCCCCAGATCATGCCGATATGGACCTGGGTGCCACCGGCATCGCGGGGCCACATGCTTTTGATCGTATTGAGGACCGTGGTCTGCCCCGCGGTCGTGGTTGCATCGGTGAGCGGCAACATCGGCACCGGACAACCCTGGTTCGGGCCATATAATGTCAGCCAGTCTGTCACCACCGCGCCCAAGGTTTCGGTAGACGTACTCTGGGCTTTGACGCCATTTGTTACCCAGCTGTTAGTAGAATCGTTCGGCCACCACAGCGGGTACCAGTTCGGCCAGCTGCTCGGCTCGCTGTAATCGGGGTCGGTGACCGATGCGTTGACGACGCCGGTGCCGCTGCTGTTTTCCCCGGAGCTGGTCGGTTCGACGACGCAGCCGCCCCAGTTCTGCGTTGTCGACGACCCCGCTGGGCTCGCCGAGTTGTACGTCGAATCGTAGGTGAGCGGGGAAAACTCTGCCAGCGCGGTATTGCAGCACGTGCCGGTCGCGCTCGAAAAATTGCTCGGCGTCGTCGCGGCGTTCGAGATCGTCAAACTCCCGGTGCCGGCGGCGAATTGTGCCGTGGTGCCGGTAACGGCGGTTATCGTCGTGTTGGCCGGGATGCCGTTGCCGACAATCACATTCCCGACGCTCGGGACGGTTGCGAAAGAGGCTTTGGCGACTGTTGTGCTGCCCGTCGTCGTGGTCGCTCCGAGGTTGGTAAAGGTCAGGGTGTCACCGCTGTTGGTCGATGTCGCCGCGGCCGACAATGTCAGAGAGGTGGGTGGGCTTCCAGTCGTACTGGCGACGTAGACATTGCTTGGCATTCCGGTCCCGGTGACGGTCATGCCGACCACGATGCTGTTGAGGCTGGTGGTGCTGCCTTTGAGGCTGCTGACCGTCGTGCTGCCGTTCGTCGTGGTGCCGGCAAGGCTAAAGGTCAGGTTTACCGCGGTCGCCTCGTTCGCTGACGGGTCAGCGGAAAGCGTGATTTGCGTCGCGCTGACGACCGTCGCGACCGTGGTCCCGGAAGCGATGCCGGTCCCGCTGACCGCCATCCCGGCAACGATGTTGCCGGTCGTGGTGCCGGTCGCCAGGGTGACAGTCGTGCTGGTTTTCGACAACGTCGCTGTCGCGGTGGCGGGTGGAATCGGGTAGGTGGTCGGGTCGGTGAACGGGGTGCTGAGGTTGGTGCAAGTCGAACAGACGGAGTTAGGGAGCGGGCCGACCGCCAGCGAGTTGCCGGTGAAGGTCAGGCTCGCATTGGAGGAAATCCCGATCGACGTGCCGCTGACGCTGCTGACCGTCGCGCCGGTCGGAATCCCGTGTCCGTATATGTACATCCCTTGCTGAATGGCGGCAGTACCCGAAACCGAGCCGCTTGGCGTCAGCATGGAGACGCTCGAGATCGTGGTGCTACCGCTGGTGGTGGTCCCGGTGACCGGGGTGACCGGCATCATATTACCGCGCAGGTCTGTAAAATTACTGCCGGTCGCCGCGATGTTGCTGCAACTGTTCGGCCCGGTGCACAGCGCACTGCCGACGTTGACTGTGGTCACGTAGGGCACAACACTGATGTAAAGCTGCTGAGAGCTGCTGATGGCGTTGGTCAGCGTGTTGACAAACGAAGTGGCGGCATTGATCAGAGTGCAGATGCGGCTCAGATCGGTCGAATTGTTGCAAGCCGTATCGGATGTCACTACGCCGGTTGCACAAGTAGAATTACTGTAACTGGGCGCACCGTCATTTGGACCGCACAACATGGAGCCAGTGTTGTCAAGAACGATGGCTATTTCGAGCCCGCTCGTCTTTTTTGTCTGCGCAGCAGCGGTCACCGTGATGCTGTTGACGCCGACAAGCTTCATAAAGGTCATCGGCACGGTAGCCTGAGCCTGGTAGCTGACGACGGAGGCGCTCAGGCTGGCGGTGCTCGGCACCGCGGTGACCGTGGCGGTCGCCCCCGCGAGCGCCGTCGACGGGTAGTTGGCCGTAAAGTAGTGCTGCAGGTCATTCGAAAGCGCGGTCGCGGTCTGGTTGGTTTCCGACCCGACCGCGAGGGCGGCCGCATCGAGAGCAGCCGCGAGCCGCACCTTCACCAAATAAGCCCGCCCCGTATCGATTGCCATGCCGGCCGCGATGATGACCGGGATCGCCGCGAGTGCAAAAATCATCGCGACATTACCCTCGTACCGGTTCGTAAGACGGCGCAAGACGGTGATAATGTCCTTCCCGCTTACCATCGACACTCAGCAAGTAATAGGCTAATATCATCCTGAAAACACGACGATTTTCAGGGTGAAGTAATGCCTCGTAACCGCGTGCAGCACCAGAAGGGCCTCTCGGACGATGCGTTCGAGCAGCGCTATCCGGACGAAGAGGCATGCCGCAAGGCGTGGTTCGTCTGGCGCTGGCCGGAGGGCTTCAAGTGTCCGCGGTGCGCATCGACAAAGTATTCCGAGATCCAGGGCCGTCAACTGCTTCAGTGCCGGCGATGCCGGTACCAGACATCGCTGATCGCCGGCACCGTTTTGCAGGGCACCAAGCTGCCGATGCGGCTGTGGTTCCGCGCCATGCATCTGCTTGGCCAGGGCAAGAAGGGAATATCCAACATCGAGTTGGGCCGGCGGCTGGGGATCTCGACCAACGCTGCCTGGCGGCTTCAGCACAAGCTGATGCAGGCCATGCTCGAGCGCGACCGTCGTTACAAGCTCGGCGCCGCCGGCCCGCGGATCGAGATCGACGACGCTTACATCGGCGGCGAGCGCACCGGCGAAGGGTCTGGGCGCGGCCGGCGCGGCCACACCCCTTTTATTGTCGCGATCGAGACCTCCGATGACGGTCGGCCGCTACACGCTCGCTTGCAGGTGGTGCGTGGCTTCCGAGCCGGTGAAACCAAGCGTTTGTGCTCCGCTGTCGAGGCCGGAACCACCGTTGTCAGCGACGGCGGCCAGTGGTTTCGCTGCATCGCCGAACAGCCGGGCATCGTCCATCAACGGCACGTCACCGGCTCCGGTCGCAGGTCGGCGCGCCACCCTGCCTTCCGCTGGGCGAACACGGTGCTGGCCAATGTCAAAAACAGCCTCTTGGCCACCCATCGCGTGGTCGGCGCCAAACATCTGCCACGTTACCTCGCCGCCTTCGCCTGGCGCTTCAACCGCCGCTTTGTTTTAAAAACCATCCACGAGCGCCTCGCCATCGCGGCAATCACCACCCCACCAATGCCATACCGCCTCCTCAAATTGGCTGAGGCACGATGGTAAGCGGGATGGCATGTAGTGGTGATCGCGGTAGCGCCGTTCACCTCGAGATGCCAATCAATAACAGCAGTGCCGGTGCTGTAAGTCACGCTGGCATAAGCAATTTTGAGCTGAGTGCTACTCGTTGGTAACGGAGTGAGCACCAGTTCGGCGGCGTCGGTGACATGGGTGAAGTCCGTGCTCTGCAGTACGGTGTTGACTGCGGTTTGCGCAACGAGATCGGCGGCCGTCTCCGCTGCGGCTTCCAACTTCATGTAGGCAATCACGAGGTTGCTGGTCTCGTAGGATCCGAGGAACAGAATCAGCAGGGCCGGAAGCAAAAGTGCGAACTCGGTCGCCGCAATCCCGGAGTGGTCGCAGGCAATGTCGGCGGCAAGCTCGGGCCATCGCCGGCGAACCATCAGAACGGCTCGTTCTGGAACACGACGGTCGAGGACAGCGTTATGCTGCCGGTGCCGGGATTGGACCCGGTGCTGGTGCCGACCCCAGCCCAGCAACTTCCCCCACTCAGGCAGGCACCAACCCAGGGGACAATGAACGGGCGGGGATAGCTGACCCTGACGAGGACGATGTGAGGGCTCAGAGAAGTGCTGCCGACACCGGGCGAAAATTGACAGGCGGCTCCGCTGCCCGAGCCATTGAAGCTGTGGGTGCACGGTGTGTAACCGACCGACCCGAAGCTGGTGAAAAGCTCCACGTCAAAGATGACGTTGCTCTGACATCTGGAAACCGACATCAGTGTACTCATGTCGGCGCAGAGCTGCGTCTGAAATGCCGTTATTGGGCTGCCTTGGGTTTGGATTTGCCCGGTGCGGATCTGCCGCGATACGTCGCGTGCCGCGCCGTCGAGAACGGATTGCGTGGTGAGCGTTAGGCCGAGTTCGATAATCGCCAGCAGCAACAGCACAAAAGGCGGTGCGACGAACGCCATCTCGATAGCCGCCGCGCCCTTGGTATTGCACGCGAAGCGCCTTGATATTCGGGTCGGCAATAATCCATTCGATTCTGTTAGGGCCTTGGCAACGATCAACCCTACCTCGGACGCTCGACAGTGAGGGTTGACCGGATCAGCCGCAGCTTTTGAGACTGGAGCACCCGCGCCAGGTAGGCCTCCGGTCGGACACCTCGCAGACTGGCCGACACTGCTTAAGATTGCGTTGAGGACCAATTCATTGCAAAGCAGCTACTTGTCGAGCGTGCCGTCAAACGGTCGGGGCGCGACCTTGGCTTTGGGACAGAGGTTCGGCAAGTGGCGCACGCCCAATCCGCCGCGTCGATCACCTCGCCAAGCGCAAAGGGTTGCGGTTTCGCAATGAAAACCGAGTGTCCGCAATACTTTCGCACAATTGACTTGAGGGACAGGCGGCGCGATGCTGCGGCGATTGTCGCGACGCAAGGAAACATCCCATGACCCTCGAATTGCGCCAGCTCCATCCGCTGTTTGCGGCCGAGGTGAAGGGCGTCGATCTGTCCCGGCCGATCGATGGCCCGATGGTCGATGGGATCTGGCAGGCGATCGACCAATACGCCGTCGTCGTGTTTCGCGACCAGCAGCTTGACGACACCCAACTGCGCGATTTTGCGGCAGTGTTTGGCCCGCTCGAAATCGGCCGGTCGGCGGCAAATGCCACAAGACGGCGGCTAAAGCATCCTGAGATCGGCGACATCTCCAATCTCGACGAGGATGGCAGGCTGCGCGACATCTCCGACCGCCGGCGACTCGACATGCTCGGCAACCGGTTGTGGCACACCGACGCATCCTATATGCCGGTGCCGGTGGTACTCGGCATGTTGCACGCGGTGGCGGTGCCGCCGGCGAGTGCCCTGGGCGGTGGCGAGACCGAATTCGCCGACATGCGCGCCGCCTATGACGCACTGTCCGACCCGATGAAAGAGGCGATCGACGCTCTCATTGCCGAGCATGACATTATCTGGTCGCGCGGGCAGATCGGCTTTACCGAATTCGCACCGGGCGAACGCGAGAAATACCCGCCGTCGCGTCAGCGACTGGTGCGCCGCCATCCGGGGTCGGGGCGCAAGACGGTTTATCTGTCGGCGCACGCCTCGCACATCGTCGGCTGGCCGGTGGCCGACGGCCGGGTTCTGCTTTACGATTTGAACCTGCACGCGACCCGGCCGGAATTTGTCTACAGCCACAAATGGCGGGTCGGCGATCTGGTAATCTGGGACAACCGCGACACCATGCATCGTGGCCGTCCGCACGACGAAACCCAGCCGCGCGACCTGCGCCGCGCGACGACGCTCGATAGCGGCTCGACCCTGGACGAGGCCGCCTGACCCAGCCTTGAGCGGGCCCTATTGGAGATGCGGTTGTCCGCACTCAGTTACCGAGCCGGTTCACCCCGTCGAACGCTGCGACTTTATAGCATTCGGCCAGCGTGGGATAGTTAAACACCGTGTCGATAAAATAATCGATCTTGCCACCGAACGACAACACCGCCTGGCCAATGTGGATCAGCTCGCTCGCTCCTTCGCCGATGATGTGGACGCCGAGCAATTCGCGGGTCTCGCTGTGAAAAATCAGCTTTAGAAGCCCGGTAACGTCGCCGAGGATCTGGCCGCGGGCGATCTCTTTGTAGCGGGCTTTGCCGATCTCGTACGGGATCGCGGCCTCGGTCAGCTCTTCTTCGGTTTTGCCGACCATCGAAATTTCGGGTACGGCGTAGATGCCATAGGGAAAACGCTCGGGGACGCTGCGCGCCTCGACCCCAAAGGCATGACAGGCCGCGAGCCGGCCCTGCTCCATCGAGGTCGAGGCGAGCGCCGGAAATCCGATCACATCGCCGACAGCGTAAATGTTCGGATTATCGGTTCGGTGGTGTTGATCGACCGGCAAACGGCCGCGACCGTCTGCGGCGAGACCTGCGCCCGCCAAATTGAGGCCGGCAGTGGCGCCGGTGCGCCCGACCGAATAGAGGGCCTTTTCGGTGTGGATGGTCTTGCCGCTGTCGAGATGCAGCCTGACGCGCGCGCCCTGGTCGTCATCGACAACCTCCAGATTGCTGACGCTTTCGTTGAGCCGCAAGGTGACTCGGTTTTCACGAAGATGGTGGCACAACGCGTCGGCGATTTCGGTGTCGATAAACGGCAACAACCGGTCGCGCTTGTCGACCAGGGTCACCCGGATGCCGAGTGCTGCAAAGATGCTGGCGTATTCGCAACCGATCACACCGGCGCCGACAACCGCCAATGTCCTCGGCAGCCGATCGAGCTGGAGTATGTCGTCGCTGGTAAATATTTGTGTCCCGTCAAACGGGATATGTGGATCGCGGGTGGTTTCGGTTCCGGCCGCGATGACGATCTTGCGGGCCTTGACCAGACGAGAGGCGCTGCCGTCGACGTAATCGAGGCGAACACGGTCGGGACCGGCAAAGGATGCCGCCGCGGCGAGCAGGTCGACATCGTTGCGCATCAGTTGATGGCGGATGACGTCGAGCTCGTTCTGGATCACCTTGCTGGTGCGGGACAGCAGATCCTGCACCGTGATGTGCTGCTTTACCGTGTAGGACGCCCCGTAAAACTCCCGCGAGCGGTAGCCCGAGAGATCGAGGACGGCCTCGCGCAAAGTTTTCGAGGGAATTGTGCCGAGATTGACGCTGCATCCGCCGACGACGGCTTTTCTCTCGACAATCGCGACGCTCTTGTTGAGCTTGGCCCCCTGGATCGCGGCGCGCTGTCCTGCCGGCCCGGAACCGATCACCAGCAGATCGTAGTCGAACAAGTCCTCGGCCATGCCCCACCCCTCGCCCGCGCCGTTCTAGGCAGTCGTGCATAAACAATGCCTGAATCTTGCAATGACTGGATGACAATCCGATGATCGCGGCCGCAAATTCCCGATTGCCGGGAGCCCTTCGGCCGGATACCGCCGCAAGTCTAGTGGATGGCTTCTAACGCTTGTGTCCCGCGGTTGACGGCGGCGAGGATGGCGTCGGCGGATTTGGTCCAGATAAACGGCTTGGGCTTGCCGTTGGCCTCGGCGATGAAGCGGTTGATCGCGGCCTGCAACTCGACGATTGAGGTGAAGACGCCGCGCTTGAGGCGTTGCCGGGTCAGCTTGGCGAACCAACCTTCGACCGCGTTGGCCCAAGAACACGAAGTCGGGGTGAAGTGGAAGGTGAAGCGCTGATGCCGCTGCAGCCAAGCCTTCACCTTGGGGTGCTTGTGGGTGGCATAATTGTCGAGGACCACATGGACCGCCTTATCGGCCGTGACCTCGCGTTCGACCGTATTGAGAAAGCGGATGAATTCCTGATGCCGGTGGCGCTGCATGCAGCGCCCGATGACCTTGCCTTGGAGGGTATCGAGGGCGGCGAACAGGGTGGTGGTGCCATGGCGCTTGTAATCGTGGGTCATGGTGGCGCAGCGGCCCTTCTTCATCGGCAGTCCGGGCTGGGTCCGGTCGAGCGCCTGGATCTGGCTTTTCTCGTCGATGCTGAGCACCACGGCGTGGGCCGGCGGATCGATATAGAGGCCGACAACCGCCTTGAGCTTGTCGGCGAATTGGGGATCGTTGGAGAGCTTGAACGAACGCACCCGATGCGGCTGCAGCCCGTGCCTAGTCCAGATGCGGCGCACCGAGGACGGGCTGATCGCCACCGTCTTGGCCATCGCCACCGCCGTCCAATGGGTCGCTTCCTGCGGCGGGGCTTGGTTGGTCAGCGCAACGACACGATCGACGGTGGCGGCCGGCAGCGGCGGCAGGCGCGAGGGCCGGGTCTTGTCACGGGTCAGCCCCTCGACCCCCTCACGCATAAAGCGCTCCTGCCAGCGCCAAACCACGGTCTTGCCCTTGCCAACCGCGCGCATGACGGCAGTGGTGCCCTCACCGTCGGCCGTCAGGATGATGATCCGCGCGCGCCAGACGTGCTTCTGTGGGCTGTTGCGATCCCGGATGATCGACTGCAAGCGCGCCCGATCCGCCGGCGTGACCTCGGTGGTTATTCCCTTGCGCATCCCTCATCGTCGCACAGCCGGCGCTCCCGGAGAACTTTATTCGGACTCTTCCGTCAGGTTATATCCACTAGCGCCGCGGGACGCTTTGTCAGTCCGCGGGACAGCGATCACCGACAGATGTACCCGGTCGGGCACCTGCGGGAGCGGCGCCACGCTAGGGCTCCTGCGCCGGCGCACCGGGCGCCGCCAGGTGCTGCACCAGCTGGCGCGCGTAGACCGGGAGGTCGGCAAGCCGACGGACGCAGATCGCCAAGTTGCGCAAAGCCCAGTCGTCGGTCAGCTCGACGCGCCGGATTGCCAAAGTCTTTGCATGCCGCTCGGCCGTCGTCGCCGGGACCACGCCGATCCCGACATCGCATTCGACAAGCCGGCAAACCGCGTCAAAGCCGCGCAACTGCACCCGTAATTTAAGCCGGCGGCCGGCCCGCTCCGCCTTTTCCGCCAAAAAGCGCTGCAAGGCGCTGGTCCGGTCGAGACCGACAAAATCGCAATCGAGCGTCTCGGCAAACGCGACCGCCGCACGCGACGCCATGGCGTGCCCGGAAGCGACCACCAGCTCGAACCGGTCGGTCCGGAACGGCAGGGTTTCGAGACCGGCCATTTCGACCGTGCCGGCGACGATGCCGATATCGGCGGTGCCGTCGGCGACGTCTCTGACGATCTCGTTGCTGAGCCGCTCCTCCAGATCGATGTTGACGTGCGGATGGGCGGCGAGAAAGGCGCTCAATGGCTCGGGCAGGAACTCGGTCAGCGCGTTGGTGTTGGACAACAGCCGCACCTGGCCGCGGAGGCCCTCGGCATACTGGTCGAGATCGCCATGCATGCGCTCGGCCTGCTGCAACAGCAGGCGGGCGTGCTGGACCAGGGTGCGACCCGCTTCGGTCGGCTTCACCCCTTGCCGCTCACGGTGCAGCAGCGGGATGCCGAGTGCGGCTTCCATGTTGCGGATGCGGGTGCTGGCGGCGGCGATCGCCAGATGCAGGCGCTCGGCGCCGCGGGTGATGCTGCCGGCCTCGACGACAGTCACAAACAGTCGCAGGTCGACGAGATCAAAGCGCATCGTCTGATAAGCCTTCGTTTTCTACGAAGGCAGCTTGCGTCGATCGATCATTGCGTCAATCGCATAGGGACACCAGAATTCAGCTATAACGAAGGCTGCACCGATGATCCAGGCTTATCCGATCGAACAGCACGGTTATGACGTCGTCGTGGTCGGCGCTGGCGGGGCGGGGCTGCGCACCACCCTCGGCATGACCATGGCCGGCCTCAAGACCGCCTGCGTCACCAAGGTGTTTCCGACCCGCAGCCACACTGTCGCGGCGCAGGGCGGAATCGGCGCCGCACTCGGCAATATGGGCGAGGACGACTGGCGCTGGCACATGTACGACACGGTCAAAGGGTCCGACTGGCTCGGCGACCAGGACGCGATCGAATACATGTGCAAAAACGCGATGGCGGCGGTCGTCGAGCTCGAGCATATGGGCGTGCCGTTTTCGCGCACCGAAGACGGGCGGATCTATCAGCGGCCGTTTGGCGGTCACACCGTGAATTGGGGCAACGGGCTGGCCAAGCGCGCCTGCGCCGCCGCCGACCGCACCGGGCACGCGATGATCCACACCCTCTATCAGCAATGCCTGAAGCACAACGCCGAATTCTTTGTCGAATACTTCGCGCTCGACCTGCTGATGGAGGACGGCGTCTGCCGTGGCGTCCTCGCCTGGCGCCTCGACAACGGTACCTTGCATTTGTTTCGCGCCCAGGTCGTGGTGCTGGCGACGGGCGGCGGCGGGCGGGCCTATTTCTCGACGACCCAGGCCCATATCTGCACCGGCGACGGCTATGCGATGGCGTTGCGCGCCGGATTGCCGCTGCAGGACATGGAATTCATCCAATTCCACCCGACCGGCATCTATGGTGCGGGCTGCCTGATCACCGAGGGGGCGCGCGGCGAAGGCGGCTATCTGACCAATGGCGAAGGCGAGCGCTTTATGGAGCGGTATGCCCCCAACACCAAGGATTTGGCCTCGCGCGACGTGGTCGCCCGCGCGATGGCGATCGAGATCCGCGAAGGGCGCGGCTGCGGGCCGCAGCACGACCACATCTTCCTGCATCTCGAACACCTGCCGCCCGAAGTGCTGCGCCAGCAGTTGCCCGGCATTTCCGAGACCGCGAAAATCTTTGCCGGTGTCGATCTTGCGCACCAGCCGATCCCGGTATTGCCGACGGCGCATTACAACATGGGCGGCATCCCGACCAATGTTCACGGCGAGGTGCTCGACCCGACCCCGGACGATCCCGAGAGGGTGGTACCCGGGCTGATGGCAGTCGGCGAAGCGGCCTGCGCGTCGGTCCATGGCGCCACCCGGCTGGGCACCAATTCATTGCTCGACCTTGTCGTTTTCGGCCGCGCCGCGGCACTGCGCGCGATCGACATCGTCGAGCCCGGCGCCCGGCACCCGGCTCTGCTGTGGGACGCGACGGAGGCGGCGCTTGCCCGCTTCGACCGGGTGCGTCACGCGCGCGGAGTGCTTACCGTCGGGGCTCTGCGGCTGGCAATGCAGCGCACGATGCAGGACCATTGCGCCGTGTTCCGCACCCAGAACGTGCTGAGCGAAGGTCTGCTGCGGCTTGCCGATGTCGACCGGATGTTGCGCGATCTCGCGATCACCGATCGCTCGATGATCTGGAACACCGATCTCGTCGACGCGCTCGAACTCGACAACATGATCGGACAGGCGCAAATCGTCCTTCACTCAGCCGCGTACCGCACCGAAAGCCGTGGCGCTCACGCCCGCGAAGACTTCCCCGAGCGCGACGACCACAACTGGCTCGTCCACACTCTCGCCTGGCGCGGCCAGGACGGCTCGGTACGTCTCGGCTCGCGTCCGGTTCACCTCAACCCACTTTCCAACGAAGTGCGCGCCTTCCCTCCGGGTGAACGGGTTTATTGAAGCCAATGACGGCTTGGCTTTGGGGGGCAGGGCGCTGCTGCGAAGCGCGGTTCCTCAGTCCGCGGCGTTTTTCCGGCCGTAGCGGCGGACGCGGAGGTCGGCTTGTTCTTTGTGGCCCCAGAAGCGTTCGATCGCACAGAGCCGGCTGCAATATTCGCCGACCATGGCGCTCGCCTCGGGGGTCCTGACCTCCTGATAGGTGCAGGTCTTCAGGAACTTCCCGACCCACAACCCGCCGGTATAGCGCGCCGCCCCCTTGGTCGGCAGCGTGTGGTTGGTGCCGATGACCTTGTCGCCGTAGGAGACGTTGGTTTCGGGGCCAAGAAAGAGGGCGCCGTAATTTTGCAGGCGATCGAGCCAGCGGCGCGGCTGGCGGGTCAGCACCTCGACATGCTCGGCGGCGATACGGTCGGCCTCTTGGGCCATCTCGTCGTCGTCGGCGCACAGGATGACTTCGCCATAGTCGCGCCAGGCGACACCGGCGACGTCGGCGGTCGGCAACACGCCGAGCTGCCGGTCGACCTCCGCGATGGTGGCGTGCGCCAGCTTTTCCGAGGTGGTCAGCAGGATCGCCGGCGAGGACGGCCCGTGCTCGGCCTGGCCCAAAAGGTCGGTCGCGCACATCTCGGCGTCGGCGGTCTCGTCGGCGATCACCAGGATTTCGGTCGGTCCGGCGAACAGATCGATGCCAACTTTGCCGTAGAGCTGGCGCTTGGCTTCGGCGACATAGGCGTTGCCGGGGCCGACCAGCATGTCGACCGGCCGAAAGCTCTCGGTGCCGAGCGCCATCGCCGCCACTGCCTGGACGCCGCCCAGCACGTGGATCTCGTCGGCGCCGCCGAGATGCATCGCCGCGATCGTCTCGGGATGCGGGCCGCCCTGGTTCGGCGGCGTGCAGGCGGTGATATGGCCGACCCCGGCGACCCTAGCGGTGACGATCGACATGTGCGCCGAGGCGACCATCGGATAGCGCCCGCCCGGCACATAGCAGCCCACCCTTCCGACCGGGATGTGGCGATGGCCGAGCACGACGCCGGGCAGGGTCTCGACCTCGACATCCTTGAGCGAGGCGCGCTGGATCTCGGCGAAGTTCCGGATCTGGGCTTGCGCGAATTTGATGTCGTCGATCGTCCCCGGCGAGACTTTGGCTACGAGCGCGGCGATCTCGTCATCCGACAAGCGGAAGTTCGGCGGCGACCATTTGTCGAATTTCTCCGACAATTCGCGCACCGCCGCGTCGCCGCGGGAGCGCACATCGGCGATGATGCCCTCGACCGTGGCGCGGACCCTCGCGTCGCTCTCTTCGTGCTGACCCGCGAGGGTCGCCGTCTTGATATGTCGCGGCATATGCGTCCCTCCTCAAATCGTGTGACGACTTCGTCAGCTCGGCCAAGAGCGTTGGCAACTGCTCGCCTGACGGTGAGCCGCATTCCATCCGCGGCGAGCGCGCTGACCTTGACGGCACCTCGACAAACGCGGTATATCTTTATACACAGAAGATTTCTGCCAAGGCAACCTCAGTGGCACTCAACATAAAGGACCCTGCGACCGAAAAATTCGTGCGCAAACTCGCCGCGGTCGCCGGAGAATCGGTGACGACCGCGGTGCGTCGAGCAGCCGAAGAACGCTTGCAGCGCGTTCGACGGCAGCGGACCGGACGCAGCCTGGCCGCGGAAATCCTCGAAATCGGAAGGCGTTGCGCAGCCTTGCCGGATCTCGACACACGCCCGGCGGACGAGGTTCTCGGGTATGACGAGCACGGGCTGCCCCGCTGATGGTCCCCCGCTGATGGTCCCCGGCTGATGGTCCCCCGCTGATGGTCATCGACAGTTCGGCCATTCTTGCCGTGTTGCTGAACGAGGAAAATGCCGGCGGCTTCGCCCAAGCGATCGAGGCCGGTTCGCAGCGCCTGCTCTCGGCGGCAAACCTCTTGGAAGCGTCGACCGTGATCGAGAGCCGCAAGGGCGAAGCGGGCGGCCGTGAACTTGATTTGCTGCTCTATCGTGCTGCCATTGAGATTGTTGCGGTCGATCAAGACCAGGTCGAGACGGCACGCATCGCGTGGCGGCGGTTTGGCAAGGGCCGCCATCCCGCCGGGCTGAATTATGGCGACTGCTTTGCCTATGCGCTGGCAAAGAGCCGGCGCTCGCCGCTGCTGTTTCAGGGCGACGATTTCTCGCGAACCGACATCGACTGCGTTCCGCTGCCGCCGGCACCGGCACCGCCGGAAACCGCGACGAACTGACCGCGCGGTAATCAGCTCCGTCTGCACCCGCGCGCACGCGCCGGGACGAAACCCCGCCGGCTCATTCGACGACCTCGGCGGTCTGCGCCAACAGCACGGGCGGCGACACAGCCAATTACACTTAGGCCCTGGCGGAATGCGGCGATCTGACCGACAAACGGGCCGGGTGAACCGAAATGAAGGAACCCGATCACCGGCATTGCCTTTTGCGCGCGCCGGGCGCGGCAACGCGATTGCCTCGCCGAGGCCCGAGACGGATCACCATGCGGTCCAGCCGCCGTCGACGAGCAGGCTCGATCCGGTGACGAGCGAAGCCGCGGGTGAGGCGAGGAACACGACCGCGGACGCCACCTCCTCGACCGTGCCGAGCCGGCCCAACGGAATCCGGTCGAGCACCCATTTGCGAAAGGTCGGGTCGTCGAAAAAGGGGCGGACCAGCGGTGTGTCGACAAAGGTCGGGGCAATCGAGACGACGCGCACGCCTTTGGGCGCCAGTTCAACCGCCATCGCCTTGGTCAGTCCCTCGATCGCGTGCTTGGTCATCACATACACCGTGCGGTCGCGCTCGGAACCGACATGCCCCATCTGCGATGACATGTTGATGATGACGCCGCCACCCGCTGTCGCCATCAGCCGTGCCGCCGCTTGCGCTACCAGAAACGCGGCGCGGACATTGAGGGTCAGGAGCCGGTCAAGAGTCTCCTCATCGACCTCGAGAAAGGGTTGTGGGCGGTTGACCCCGGCGTTGTTGACGAGGATGTCGAGCCGGCCTAACCGGGCGACGGCATCACTCACCGCAGCACTATCGGTCACGTCGAGCGGCACTGTCTGCGCCCGTCCCCCGTGCTGCGCGATCTCGCCCGCCACCTCTTCCAGCTGACCGGCGGTCCGGCTCACCAACACCAGCTCGGCGCCGGCCGCGGCGAGCGCCAGCGACACCGCACGCCCAATCCCGCGTCCGGCGCCGGTGACGAGCGCCGTCTTGCCGTCAAGACGAAATGGTTCATTCGCAGCCATAGACTGCCAAGCTATCGCAGCAAAGCGCTGTCATTGCGAGCGCAGCGAAGCAATCTCGTGCCGTAAAGCCCCATCCCATCGGGATTGCTTCGTTGCGCTGCGCGCGCCTCGCAATGACGAGGCGGTCAGCCTGGAAGCTGGCCGGCGTAGGTTTCGAGCAGCTTCCAACTCGCGGGGCCGGCCTTTTCGCGCCAGCGCGCGTAGAATGGACCGAGCGCCGTCCGGAAACTCCCAGTGTCGGCGGTGTTGACGGTCATGCCGCGGCGCGCCAGCTCCTCGGCTCCGGCGGCGTTGATTGCTTCGGTGTCCTGGCGCTGCAGCAACGCGTATTTTTCGGCGTTGCGCTCGACGACGCGCTGAATTTCCGCGGGCAGAGCACCCCAGGCGCCGGCGTTGGCGAGCAAGGTGAACCCCGACCACCAATGGCGGGTCAGGCTGAGGTGGGTCTGCACCTCGTAGAGCTTTAGCGACAGGACGACGCCGAGCGGGTCGCTCTGGCCGTCGAATTGGCGCTCCTTCAGCGCATCGTACATCTGGTTGAACGGGACATACCCGGCCTCGGCCCCGAACGTCGCGAAGAAGTCGCGGGCGATCTCGCCCCCGGGGCTGCGGATCTTGACCCCGGCGAGGTCGGCGGCGGTATGGATCGGCCGGGTGGTGGTGGTCAGATGATGAAACCCGTTCTGCAGGCAGTGGGGAAAGGCATGAACCCCGTTCTGCGCCAACTCGCTGCGGATGCGGTCGCCAAGCGCGCCGTCGAGTGCCGCAAACACCGCCGTCGAATCCCGGAACGCAAAGGGCAGCAACGGCAGGGCGCTGGTCGGTGCCAGACCGCCCAAGGTGGCGCCGGCGACAAAGAATTCGAGAGCACCGCTGCGCATGTCGGCGAGCATCTTCGGGTCGGGGCCGAGCTGGCTCTCCGGAAACACCTCGAGCCGGAATGCGCCGTCGGTCTCGCGGCCGATCGCCTCGGCCATTTCAGCGAGCCGCCGCTGCGTCGGGCTGCCGACCGGCTGGTTCAGGCCGAGTTTGCAACAAAAAGACGCCACGCTCATCACACCCCCTCCGGATCCCGCCTCCGCGAACGACGCAGCGCGCCGCGTGCGATACTGGACCTTTCCGCGCTGATGCACCATGAGGCGCCTGGCGGCGGCGGTCGCCCCGAATCCCGATGGGAGTATTGCCGGCTACTTGCAGGCTGCCGAGGGGCGCGGCCGGTACGCGCCCTTCCCGCCAGGCGCAGACCGGCCGCGATGCGATCACTCGGCGGTGCGCGCCCGCTCCCCTTCCAAACCCAATGCCTCGAGGCTTTGCCCGATCTGACGGGCGGCGGCCGAAGCCAGCGCTTCCTGCTCCGCCGCCTGCGCGAAGACCAGCATGTCGCCTGCAAAGACGAGCGTTTCGAGCCAGGGTGGCGGCGGTGGCGGCGGCTGATGGAGCAGCAGCCAGATCAGCACCGACAGCGGGACGCTGCCGCAGGTTTCGTCGAACAGGAATTCGGCCGCCGAACCGAAGCCTCCGGCTGCCGGACCGGTGACCTGCTGTCCCAATTGGTAGAGCCGGACAGCGCCGTAGAGCCCGACCGCGATCGACCCAAGCCGCCACGGATCCGGCTGAGGACCGGCAAGTCGGAGCCACGGCGACGGCTCAGGTTCGAACTGCCGCAGCCACGGGCTCGGCTGCGGGTCGAATTGCTGCCGCGACGGATCGGGATTGGCCAGAAATCGCCGGGGGCCGGGTGGACGGGTCCCGCACCAAGGTCCGTCTTCGGCGATACTGACGAGGGTTTCGAGACGCATGAATGCCTCCTGGACTGACACGCCGGGCGACGCGAACGCGCCTGCGGCGATCCCCGTCATATACGGCCGCGCGGTGGGTCGCGAATGTGAACCGGGTCACGGAGGCCGACGGATTAAGCCGAGAAAGTGTCGTCGTCCTGAAGCAGCGGCTCCCACCCCGGCGTGACGTCCGAGAGCCGCACCGGCGCGGTGATTTCCTCATACAGCAGCCGCGCCTCGGCTGCGGGGCCGCGGCGGGAACCGAGCGACAGCACCCGCAGCGTTCGTCGAAAGCCGCCCTGCGTCGCGGCTATGGCGTCGCCGCTCCGGACCGTGTGGTTAGGCTTGCGCACCGTGACCCCGTTGAGCGTCACGGCCCCTGCCGCGCATAACCGGCCGGCGAGAGACCGGCTCTTGACCAGGCGGGCGAACCACAGCCACTGGTCGAGCCGCCGGCTCGGCGGGGCAGGCGTGCGGCCGCTTTCGCTCAAGCGAGCTTCAGTTCCCGCAATTTGGCGAAGGGATGGCCTTCCCGCGGCAGGCGCGCGGGGCTGCCGGCGCCGGCTTCACGACGGCGGCGTGGACGCGCGACAAAGCTCTCGACGCCGTCGGCAATCACCGCGCGATAACCGAGTGCCATCAACAGCCGGCGCAGCACGGCCGGCTCGACCCCGGCGCAGGCCGCGACGCGGGCGTCCGCAATAAACGGACCATTCCGACTGAACCGCCTCGCGGTAGCGGCCAGCCGCTCCAGCCGATCGGCGCGCAAGGCGAGCCCGTCGGCGACGAAAAAGCCGAGAGTCGCATAAAACGAGGCCGGTAAGGCTGGATCAACATCGATAGCCTTGGCAAGCCGCCGCGCCGAGGGCAGCGCCGGTGCTCCCCGGCCGTTCTGGACCGCCCACAGCAGCGCTCGAAAATGCAGCGCCTCGGGCCGCAGCAACGGCTCGACATAGATCGTTTCAGTGCCGAAGCGGACGCCGTGGCGGCTCAAAGCTGCGCGGTCTGCGGGGTCGAGCGCCGCGACCTGGCGCGCCACCTCGGCCACCGGCAAGGCGCCGAGCGCGTCGGCGAGCTGAAAGGCGATGCCGCGCCCGATACCGCCGAGCGGCAAGGCTGAGATCGCGAACAATGGCGCCAGGCGGCGCTCGATTTCTGTACGGGTGAACGTCGCCAGCCGGTTCCGGATTTTTTCGCGGGTGTCGCCTTCGACAAAGTCGCTGCCAATCGGTTCGGCGCGCGGGGTCAGCGTTCGCTCGCCGGCGACGAGCCGACCGACGGCACTTCCGCGCCAGCGCAGCATGCCGGCGGGGTCGATCGCGAACGCCTGGTCCGCATCGGCGGCGAGCATTCGTGCGCGGCTGGCGATCTCGCTGCGCAACACCCGATTGGCGGCGGCGTTCACCATCCGCATCTCGATGCCGTCGACCGCGTCGGGCACAAACCGCAGCCCGTCGAGACGGCCGACATAGGCGCCTTCGACCCGCACTTCGCCGGCCGCCGACACCGACGCCATCAATTCGTCGTCGGAAGCCAGCCGGCGCACCAGAAACGCCGAGCGGCGATCGACAAAGCGCTGGGTAATGCGGTCGTGCAATGCGTCGGACAGGCGGTCCTCGATACCGCGGGCCTGCTCCTGCCAGGCCGTGGCACCCTCGACCCAATCGCTGCGGTGGGTGATGTAGGTCCAGGTGCGGATATGAGCGATCCGCGCCATCAGGCTGTCGATGTCGCCGTCGGTGCGGTCAAGGTTGCTCATCTGCCCGGCGATCCATCCCGTCGGCAGCCGTTCCGCGGGCCCCGCGAGGTGGCTGAAGATGTGCGCCAGCAGCCGGGTGTGGCTGTCCGTCATGACCTTGCGGAAATCGGGGATCTGGCAGACCTCCCACAACAGGCGCACCGCACCGCGATGGCTCGCAAGTTCGCTCACCTCGCGATTGCGGGCAAGCACCTGCAAGGCGCGATGGTCGTCGGCCTCGCGCGCCTGAACGAGACCGGGCAGCGAGGGCCGCTCGTCGAGGCTCTTCAGCAACGCGTCGGTCGTTTCAAAGTGCAGCCGCGTGTTGCGCCAATTGAGCCGGGTCAGCGGGTCAAAGCGATGGGTCTCGACCGCCTCGACGATCTCGGGGTCGAGCGGTCCTTGCTCGGCGGTGGTGCCAAAGGTGCCGTCGCTCATGTGCCGCCCGGCGCGGCCGGCGATCTGGGCGATCTCTGCGGCAGTCAGCCGGCGAGGTCCGCGGCCGTCGAACTTGGCCGTCCGGGCGAAGGCGACATGGTCGAGATCCATGTTGAGCCCCATCCCGATCGCGTCGGTGGCGACGAGATAGTCAACCTCGCCGGCCTGGAACATGCCAACCTGGGCGTTGCGCGCCCGCGGCGAGAGCGCGCCGAGCACGACCGCGGTGCCGCCGCGTTGGCGCCGGATCAGCTCGGCCAGTGAAAACACGTCGGCCACGGCAAAGGCGACGACGGCGCTGCGCGGCGGCAGCCGCGTCACCTTTTTGTGGCCGGTGTAGGCGAGCGTCGAAAACCGCGGCCGCCCGATATGCTCGAATTCGGGCACGAGCCGTCGCATCAACGGCTTGATCGTGTCGGCCCCAAGAAACATCGTTTCAGAGCGGGCGCGTGCGTGCAGCAGGCGCGCGGTGAAGACGTGGCCGCGCTCGGGGTCGGCGCAAAGCTGGATCTCGTCGACGGCGAGAAAATCGACCGGCCGGTCGAGCGGCATCGATTCAACAGTGCAGACGAAATAGGACGGGTTATGCGGCAGGATCTTTTCCTCGCCGGTGATCAGCGCCACCGCGCGGGCGCCGCGCAATTTGACGATCCGGTCGTAATTCTCGCGCGCCAGCAGCCGCAGCGGGAACCCGATCATCCCGCTCCTGTGGCCGAGCATCCGCTCGATCGCGAGATGGGTCTTGCCGGTGTTGGTCGGCCCGAGGACCGCGACAAGCCGCGGAGCGGGGCTGAACATGGCCATGCCAGAGGTATCGGGTGACCGAGGCTGTAAGGCAAGAGCAAACCGTCTGCGCGGTCTGAGGTGCGACGCCGAGGGGGGCGCGCTGATCCACTGGCCGGCCGGGAAATTCATCGATTCTTCGCCAAGCCGAGAGACTTTCACCGGACAGCGGACGAAGGAGAAGAGTGATGGAGGGCGATGCAAAATCCGAGGGCGACGAGCGCCGGATCGGACGGGTAGTTGCAGTGTCCGCCTCGCAGGCGACGGTGCTGCTCGATCGGCACGACATCGAGCTGGGCAATTTCGTCAAGATGCGTACGCGAGTGGGGACTGCGTACGGAATGATTACACGCCTGGAGGTCGCAACGCCAGAGCTGGAACCGTCACACAGGGATCTCAAAATCGCCGAAATCGACTTTGCCGGCGAGGTCGGTCACGCAGACGGGGACACGGCTCTGTTTCAGCGTGGGACGTCAGCTCATCCGATCCTGGACGATGCCGTCTGGCTTACCACTCCCGCCGATTTGCGGAAGATCTATGCGCGCCCCGAGGGAGCAACTGCACCCATCGGGTCAATTCACCAGGATTCCGGCGTTTGCGCCTACATTCTGACCGACGAGCTGTTCGGCAAGCACTTCAGCATCGTCGGGAGCACCGGCTCGGGCAAGTCGTGCCTCGTCGCGGCCATACTGGGCGCCGTGCTGGACCATGCTCCGAACGCCCATATCATATTGCTCGATCCGCACAGCGAATACGCCAACGCCTTTGGCAAGAGTGCGACGGCGCTGAGCCCCGGCGACGGTCTATATTTTCCCTATTGGTTGTTTAACCTGGACGAGCTGGCCGAAATCGTACTGGGCTCGGAGCGTCAACCCGATCAGGCTAAGATCCTCGGCGAGGCTGTGCTCGCCGCCAAGCAATCCTATTTCGTCAAGACCGGCCTGGAGCGCCGCGGCAACGTCGATACCCCGGCTCCCTACCGGATCGCCGACGTGCTGTATTTCGTCGACCTCGCGATGGGCGCCCTCAATCCGCCCGAGAGCATCGCCGCCTATCGCGCCGTCATCGCCCGGATCACCGCTCTGCAAAACGACGCACGCTACAGCTTTGTCTTCAACAGCCGGATGACGTTGCGTGACGAGCTTTGCGACATCCTCGCCCAGCTGTTTCGCATCCCCGTGGCCGGCAAGCCGCTCACGATCCTCGATCTCGCCGGCATTCCGTCAGAAGTCGTAAGCGTGGTCGTGTCTGTGCTGTGCCGGCTCGCCTTCGATTTCGGATTGTGGAGCGAGGTTCCGATGCCGATCACGATTATCTGCGAGGAAGCGCACCGCTATGCTCCGCGCGACGCGGCTCTGGGCTTTGCGGGAGCAAAACGGGCGCTGTTCCGCGTCGCCAAGGAGGGACGCAAATACGGGGTGTCGCTGGGCATCGTCAGTCAGCAACCCTCAGACCTCGCTCCGGGCCTGTTGTCGGAATGCAGTACGATGTTCGCCTTTCGCATGACCGACCAGGAGGACCAGGCGATCGTGCGGAGCGCTGCACCCGAATCCTGCCACGGCCTTTTGAACTTTCTGCCGGCCCTGCGCACCGCCGAAACGATCGCGGTCGGTGAAGGCGTGCCGCTGCCGATGCGGATCCGTCTCGCGCCGCTGCCGGCGGAACGCCGTCCGAAGAGTGCCACCGCCTCCTTCACCGAGGCCTGGAAGAGCGAGACCGATGGCAAGCAAATCGAGCAAACCGTCGACCGTTGGCGCTGGGGTTTTCGCCGGCGGGCGCGGTGATATTCCACAGCTTACTCCGGTCTTGCAATTGGCCGTCTCTTGCATGGGCCGTCGTTTCGCTGCATATCCACCCGCATTAACGACAACCCGTGACGGCGGACCATGACCCAGGAAACAAGAAGCTTCCAGGCGGAAGTCAGCCGCCTTCTCGAAATCGTCGCGCATTCGCTTTACAGCGAAAAGGAGATCTTTCTGCGCGAACTGATCTCCAATGCCTCGGATGCCTGCGACCGGCTGCGCTACGCCGCCTTGACCGAACCGGCGCTGGCCGAGGGCGACACCGAGTACCGCGTCGTGCTGACACCCGACAAAGGGGCCCGCACGTTGACGATCGCCGACAACGGCATCGGCATGAACCGAGATGAGTTGATCGAAAATCTCGGCACGATCGCGCGGTCGGGCACTGCTGCCTTCCTGAGCCAGCTCTCGGGCGACTCGCGCAAGGACATGAGCCTGATCGGGCAATTCGGCGTCGGCTTTTATTCGGCCTTCATGGTCGCTGAAAAGGTCGAGGTCCGGTCACGCAGGGCCGGTGAGGCCGAGGGCTGGCGCTGGAGCTCGGACGGCAAGGGCGAATTCACCGTCGAGCCGCTCCCCGACGCCGCGCGCGGTGCGGCGATCGTCGTCCATCTGCGCGACGGTGAGGACGACTATCTCGCCCCGGCCACGTTGCGTCGCATCGTTCACACCTATTCGGACCATATCGGCTTGCCGATCATCCTCAACGACGGCGGCAAGGAAGAGACGATCAACACCGCCTCGGCGCTGTGGACACGGCCGCGCGCCGAAATCACACCCGACCAATACAAGGAATTCTACCATCATGTCGGCCACGGCTTTGACGATCCGTGGCTGACCCTGCACAACAGGGCCGAGGGCGTTCTCGAATACACGAACCTCTTGTTTGTGCCCTCGACCAAGCCGTTCGACCTGTTCGATCCGGAGCGTAAGAGCCGAGTCAAGCTCTATGTCCGGCGCGTGTTCATTACCGATGAGGGGACCGAATTGTTGCCGGCCTATCTGCGCTTTCTGCGCGGTGTCGTCGACAGCGAGGACCTGCCGCTGAACATCAGCCGCGAGATGCTGCAATCGAACCCGATGGTCGCCAAAATCCGCCAGCAGCTGACCCGGCGCGTGCTGACCGAGCTTGGCAAAAAGGCCACCGAGGCGCCCGAGGAATACGCCAATTTCTGGGATAATTTCGGTGCAGTGCTGAAGGAGGGGCTGTACGAGGAGCGCGAGCATCGCGACAATTTGCTGAACCTTGCCCGCTTCCGCTCGACTGCGCGCGACGGGCTTGTCTCGCTTGACGAGTATGTCGAGAAGATGCGGCCGGGACAGGAGGCGATCTATACGATCACCGGCGACAATCTCGAAATCGTCAAGCGCAGCCCGCAGCTCGAGGGCTTCCGCTCCCGCGGTGTCGAGGTGCTGTTCCTGACCGATCCGATCGACGAGTTCTGGATGCCGGCGATCGGCCCTTACCAAGAAAAGCCGTTCAAGTCGGCGACCCGCGGCGGCGTCGATCTCGACAAGATCGCGGCGCCCGAAGAACAGCCCCAGGAAAAACCGGCGGCGCCGGCCAAGCTCGCCAGCCTGATCGCGATCTTCAAACTCGCGCTTGGCGATGCCGTCAAGGATGTGCGCAGTTCGGACCGCCTGACCGACAGCGCCGTCTGTCTGGTCGCCGACGAGGGCGACATGGACATGCATTTCGAGCGGCTTTTAAAGCAGCACCGCCAGCTCGACACCACCGCCAAGCGCATCTTGGAGCTAAACCCGCGCCACAAGCTGATCGAGCGGCTCGCTGCGACTGTCGGCGACATCGGTGCCTCGGACCAGATCGGCGAGTTCGCCTGGCTGTTGCTGGATCAAGCGCGGATCGTCGAGGGTGAACAGCTGCCCGACCCGCCCGCCTTCGCCCGCCGGTTGGCGGTGCTGCTCGAGCGCGGGCTGCCCCAGGCGGCATAACGCCGGTTTAATCTTCCACCGCCGTCCGGGCAGCGCCACCACACTCGCTGCCCACCTCCTTTTCTTTCGGTTTCGTCTTGCATAAATGACGAAACCTGACAGGGGGACAGCATGAAATTGGCCGTAGCGCTGCGGGTGTCGGCGAATACCGGGATCGACATGGATCTCGTCTGGGAGGCCGAGCGGCTCGGCTACGAGGCGGTGTGGTGCGGCGAGGCCTACGGCACCGACGCGGTGTCGCCGGTTGCCTGGGTCCTGGCGCAGACGAAGAAGATCAAGGCCGGCACCAGCATCCTGCAGATGCCGGCGCGCACCCCGGCCTGTGCGGCGATGACCGCGATGACGTTGCAGGCGCTGTCGGGCAACCGGTTCCTGTGCGGGATTGGCCCGTCGGGGCCCCAGGTCGTCGAGGGCTGGCACGGTGTCGCCTACGGCAAGCCCTTGGCCCGCACCCGCGAATACATCGCGATCATCCGCCAGATCCTCGAACGCAAAGCGCCGCTCGAATTCCACGGCGAGCACTATCAGATCCCGTACCACGGGCCGGGTGCGACCGGGCTTGGCAAGCCGCTGCGCAGCATCGTCCACGGCGACCCGAGCCTGAAGATCTACACCGCGGCGATCGCCCCGGCCGGGCTGCGCACGTCAGGCGAAGTCGCGGACGGGACCCTGCCCTTCTTTATGTCGCCCGAGCAGGCCGAAGCGATCGCCGGTCCGGTTCGCGAAGGCATAACCAAGGCCGGCGGCGGCAAGACCCTCGCCGATTTCGATCTCGCCCCTTATGTACGGGTCGCGATCGGCGCCGATTTGGCGGCTTGCCGAGACGCCATCCGACCCAATCTCGCGCTCTACATCGGCGGCATGGGTGCGCTCTCGAAGAACTTCTACAACGATTTGGCAAAGCGTATGGGCTACGAGGCGGCGGCCGCGACGATCCAGGACCATTACCTCGCCGGGCGGCGCAAGGAGGCCGAAGCCGCCGTCCCCGACGCGCTGATCGACGAGACCTCATTGGTCGGGCCGAAGGAACGGGTGCGCGAGCGGTTGCAGGCCTGGCAGGCGATTGCCAAAGACCACGGGGTCGGCTCGCTGGTATTGGCTGGCGCGGATGTCGCGGCGTTGCGCGCCGTCGCCGAGGCGGCACTGTGAGAGAGGCCGCGATTTGTCGCCGGCCGAACCAGACGGGAGACATTGGTCATGAGCACTGTCGACGCGAACCGCGTGATCCTGACCGGCGAAAATTCGGTCATCCGGCTCAACAAGAATGACAGTGACGCGTTCACCACGAACGCGACATTCTGGCGCCTTCTGTCTTCCCCGGCCGGCCCCGGCCACGTTCTCTACATAAAGAGCGAGCTGACGGAAGCCCGCTGGCGCATTTATTCGGACAACATCGCGATGACGCGCTGGCTGCAATCGACCGTACTGGGCGCCATCAATGCCGAGCTGCGCGACCCGACGATGCCGGTGGCCGAGGCGCTATTCAGCAAGACCGGCGGCGCGCGCGATTTTTGGACGGAGCGTCTCGACGCCCGCGATGAAGAGATTGCGCTAACATGGTACGAGCTGGGGGGAGCCGTTTTTGGTGCACACCCAACCCAATTCGATACCGGGGCGCCCCTATGGGATGTGCACCGTCTTGATTCCCGCCCTCGGCGCGCGGCTGACCCGCAACGGAATCGATGCCGAAGGCCGGCCCTGGCCGAGGGAGCGCGAAGGTCGCGCCTCCAGCACCTGCGTGCTCGGACTCTGCGAAAGCTGGACCGAGCCCGGATAGAGCGAGCCCGGATAGAGCGAGCCCGGATAGAGATTGTGGGAACAGGCTGATGACCCAATTGCTGAGCCCGATCACCGACACGATCAGGCGCGACGGGTTCGCCTTTGTCCGGGCGCCCGAAATGCGCGCGCTGGTGGGCGAGGCCGAATTGCGCGACTGGGACTCGTTCGCCGCGAGCTGGAACGATCTCGGCGTCGACACCTACATGGCCGATGGCGGGCGCTATCGCCGGCGCCGTTTTGCTTGCTACCGCGGGACCCCGGCCGGGATTTTACGCAAACCGCATCAGCCGCATTACCAGAGCCGCGACTACAACCCGTTGAACGGCGGCCTCGAGCGCTGGTTCGAGCCGGTGGCCGAGGCGATCGGGCGGCATCGGGCATTGGACGCCATCCTCGGCACCAGCCATCGGCTGTTTGACCGGTTGACGCCGCCGGCGTTCCGCCCCGAAGCCTGGCATGTCGAACTGCACCAGTTCCGCATCGAAGCGCGGCTGGGGGCAGCCGGTCAGCCGACCCCGGAAGGCATGCATCGCGACGGCGTCGACTGGGTGCTGGTGCTGATGGTTCGGCGCGAGAACGTCAAGAGCGGCGAGACCACGATCTACGACCTCGCTAGACGGCCGCTCGGCAGCTTCACCTTGACCCGGCCGCTCGATGCCGCCCTCGTCGACGACGGCCGCGTCTATCACGGCGTCACCCCGGTCGAACCGCTGGACCCGGACCGCCCCGCCTATCGCGACGTGCTGGTGGTGACGTTCCGTCGCGAGTAGCAAACTGCCTGCCGGGTCGAAAGCTCGGCGGCGCCGCATAGCGGCAAAACCGCGTGGCGGGTGTGTTGCCTGGTGGGGCGGCGAACCGATGGCCGGCCCCGATGATCAGTCCAACTGACCAACAGAGACGGAGAGGAAACATGAAAACGCCGGGGAAAATCGCGGTCATTACCGGAGCGGGGAGCGGGATCGGCCGGGCATCCGCGCTCGCCCTGATCGAGGCCGGGTTTACCGCGGTGCTGGCCGGCCGGCGCCGCGAGATGCTTGAGGAAACCGCCGCGCTGGCAAAGTCTGTCCCAGGCGGTGCACCTTTCGGCGCGGAGGGGTCGGCGCTTTCGCTGGCCGTCCCGACCGACGTCTCCGATCCGACCGCCATCGCGGCGCTGTTCGAGACGGTCCAGCAAACCTATGGCCGCATCGACCTGTTGTTCAACAACGCCGGGATCAGCACCCGGGGTATCCCATTCGAGGATTTGACCTACGAGCAGTGGACCAATGTCGTCGCGGTCAACCTGACCGGCTCGTTCCTGTGCGCGCAGCATGCTTTCCGAATGATGAAGGCGCAGGATCCGCAAGGAGGGCGCATCATCAACAACGGCTCGGTCTCGGCGCATGTGCCGCGCCGCCATTCGACCCCCTATGTCGCGACCAAGCACGCGCTGACCGGGCTCACCCGTTCGCTGTCGCTCGACGGGCGCGACCACAACATCGCCTGCGGACAGATCGACATCGGCAACGCCGCGACGACTCGCAACGAGGACACCGCGCGCGGCCGCTTGCAGGCGACCGGCCGGGTCGTGGCCGAGCCGCGCATGGATGTCGAGCATGTCGCACGCGCGGTTGTCTACATGGCGACGTTGCCGCTCGAGGCCAACGTCCAGTTCATGACGGTGATGGCGACGGCGATGCCTTATATCGGTCGCGGTTGAGTGCGAATCGATGACCAATTTCCGCGATCGAGAAATGGCCTTCGCCATCGGCTGAAGCCGTGGAATTTGCTGCTAATCGAGGCCTCACCGCTGAAAAAATATCCAGATTGCCTATAAAATAGTCAGCTGGAAGAGAGACATGGAGGATCGTTGACAGCCATGGACTCGCCAGAGCAGAAGGTGATCTCGGGCGCTGCTGCGCAACCACTCAGTTAGCCGGTTCGGGCGGCGGCTGATGTGGTTCGATCACAGGTTGGTATGGCGATTGCGTTGCAGCGCAGTTGTGAAAAAGCGAGCGGCAGCCGCAGCCCGCCTAACCGTCCAAGGTGGAACGATCATCCGAAAGGCCCGGTCCAGATGAAGAAGATAAAGAAAAGCACCATCTCGGGCACCGTATTTGTCTGGGCCCTGCTCAGCCTTGGCGGTGCAAGTGCATGGGCTGACGAGCTTGCCCAGGCGCCGCCGGCAGCCCCGCCACCGCCCACCGCGCCACCGCCGGCGGCGCCGCCGCCCGGAACAGCGCCGGCCCCAGCAGCGCCTGGGGCACCGGGTCCGGCGGCGGCCGCGGCTCCGGCGCCAGCGGCGCCGACCTCGCCGCTGATCGCCCCGTCGATCACCGGGCCGCTCGCGATCCAGCTCCCTCCGCCGAAATACACCGTGGGCCCGCTCGGCGATATTTATGTCGACGGCATTGGCAGCGGCCTGTTCCAATGGCAAAACAACGTTGTTCGCGGGGTCCTGCCGGGCAACAACGCTTCCATCGGCGATTTAAACAACGGCCAAATCTTCGTGCAGAAGACGGATGGAATTTTTCAATTTTATGCTCAAGGCGGGGCCTATTCGATCACGTCGCTTGGGTCGCCGTACGTATCGACCGCGCTTGCGACTTGGGGGTCCTCGTCGCCGGCGGGGAATTTATGGGGGTGGTTTCCGCAGGGCTTCGTGAAGATCGTCCCTACCGATAATTTCTCGGTGCAGGCCGGAAAACTTCCGACCCTGATCGGCGCGGAATACACGTTTTCATTTCAGAATATAAACATCGAACGCGGCTTGCTTTGGAACCAGGAGCCGGCGATCAGCAAGGGCGGCCAAGCCAATTACACCATAGGCCCGGTGGCATTGTCGCTGTCCTTTACCGATGGGTTCGACTCCGGCGTGTGGAATTGGGTTACCGGCGCCGCAACGTATACACTAAACCCGGCTAATAGTTTTGAGTTCGTAGCTGGTGGAAATGCGGGGAGCACCAGCAACAATACCCTCAGAACCCCATTACTGCAGAGTAATTCAGAAGTCTACAATCTGATCTACACCTACAATTCGGATCCGTGGATCATCCAGCCCTATTTCCAAGCCACTCACGTCCCAACCAATAATAAAATAGGTATCAGCTCGAGTGCTTCGACCTTTGGTGGTGCAGTTCTCGTCAATTATGACGTGGGTTCGGGTTTTAATCTTGGCGGTCGTTTAGAATATATCGGGACCACCGGGGACAATAATCTGCTTTACGGTCCGGGTAGTGGTGCGTTCTCTTTTACTTTCACGCCAACGTATCAATACCAATACTTTTTCGCCCGAGCCGAATTTTCCTGGGTCAAAGCGAACAACATCACCGATGGGTTCGGGTTAGGTTCCGGTGGAACGAATACAAGCCAGTCCAGGGTCCTCGTCGAAACCGGCATCCTGTTCTGAGCCGGGAATTCGTGCGGCGACGGCCTGCAAGACAGGAATTACCACTTAGGACCGGCTTCCCCGGCCGCGTCTGCGAGGTGCGTCTTTCCCGGCGGCGGATTGCCGATTATACAGGGCAGCGCCGGCAAAGGACCGGCACGGATCGAGAGTCTGCGTGCCCGATCTCGTCATCTTCGATTGTGACGGCGTTCTCGTCGACAGCGAAGGCATCTTCGCGCGCGTGCTCGGCGAGTGCCTAACCGAGGCAAACTTCCCGGCGACTGCCGAGGACGCGCTGGTGCTCGGCTTTGGCAAGAATCGCGACACTCTCACCGTCGCGGTCGAGGCTCGCTACGGGCGCGGGTTGCCGGTGGGGTTCTTCGAAGCGATGCGCGAGCGTACCGCACTCGTCCTAGAGCGTGAGCTGAAGCCAATGCCGAGTGTCGCAGAACTGTTGACGGCACTGCCGGGCGCACGCTGCGTCGCGTCGAACGGTCACCTGCAACGGGTGCGCGAGCGGCTGGCGCTGACCGGCTTACTGCATTTTTTCGACCCGCATGTTTACAGCGCCATCCAGGTCGCAATCGGCAAACCGGCGCCCGATCTGTTTCTGCTGGCCGCGAGCCGGCTGCGCACGACGCCAGCGGCTTGCACCGTTGTCGAGGACAGCGTTGTCGGCGTCACCGCCGCGGTTGCCGCCGGCATGCCCGTCGTCGGGTTTTGCGGCGGCAGCCATTGCGCCGACGGTCACGCAGATCTGTTGACCGCCGCCGGTTGTTCGCGGGTTTTTTCGCACATGACCGCACTCGCGGCCTACCTCTGCGACCAATAGCCGTGCGGGTCATCCAGATCACCGACACGCACCTTAGTCCGAGCAAGGCGCATTTCGCCGATAATTGGGCGCCCCTCGCGCGTTGGATAGCCCTGCAAGGGCCGGATCTCGTGATCCATACCGGCGACGTTAGCGTTGACGACGCCGGGGTTTCAGAGGATTTGGCCTATTCTGCCGGGCTGCTCAACGGGCTCGGCGTTCGCTGGCGCGCGGTGCCCGGCAACCATGATGTCGGCGATGCCCGCCATGTCCGCCAGCCGGTGAACGACGAGCGGCTTGCAACCTGGCGGCGCCATTGCGGACCGGATCGCTGGGTCGACGATGTCGACGAGGGAGAGCGCGGCTGGCGCTTGGTCGGGCTCGATGCGATGCTGTTCGACAGCGGCGAGCCGGAGGAAGCCGAGCAGGACGCTTGGCTCGAACGCGTCATGGACGATGCGGGGACGCGCCGGATCGCCTGGTTTTTGCATCGCCCGCTGTTTCTCGGCAGACCCGAGGAGGGTGATACCGGCTATTGGTCGGTCAAGCCGCAGCCGCGCGCGCGGCTTATGGCGCTGGCGCACCGCCACCAGGTGGCGCTCATCGCCAGCGGGCATCTGCACAAGGCGCACGACATTCAACACGACGGCACTCGCTACATCTGGTCGCCGGCGTCAAGCTTTCTGGTTGGCGGGAATCAGCCTCAGATGCCCGGTGAAAAGCGGCTCGGCGCCGTCATCTACGATTTCCACAGCTCGACCTTCACGGCCAAAATCGCGGAGGTGCCCGGCCTGCACCAGCATTGGCTCGACGACGTAATCCACGAGGTCTACCCGCGACCGTCTTCGCCCGCAGCATCAGGGTGAACGGGAAGCGTTTCGATTGTGCCGGCGCAGAGGCGGAAGAACCGATCTTGCGGGACCGGGAGGCTCAGCGCGGCAGCGCGCGGCAACCCGGCATAAAGGCCGCGCAATAGCCGACTGACAAGGCCGTGCGCGACGACGATGAGCGGCGCAGCTTCATCCTGTTCAGCCAGCCACTGGCCGACGCGGCCGGCGAAAGCAGGGTAGTTTTCGGCGTCGGGGGCACGGAAATACCAGTCATGGCTTCCCTCGCCGTCGAAAACGCCGGGCAAGCGCGCTTCAATTTCGTCATAGGTCAGCCCGTCCCATGAGCCGACGGAATGCTCGCGCAGCCGTTTGTCGATCCGCAATGTGGCGGTGCCGCCCAGCTCCTCGCGAATGATTTGGGCGGTGCGCCGCGCCCGGCCCTGCGGGCTGGCGACGAGCGGAGCAGATGCGGCTTCGGGCAATCTCGCCAGCAGTCGGCCGATCGCACCGGCCTGTGCGACGCCTCGCTCGGTCAGCGGCGAATCGAGCCGACCCTGGTGTCGCCTCTCCCGATTCCACTCGGTCTCGCCGTGGCGGACGAGCAGGATTGTCACGGTGCGGGCCGCGGACAGCGCACCCGGTAGAGCACGTGCCGCTTCAGCGGCCCGGTCGGCAGCTTCGGGTGATCGAAGTCGTCTGCCGGGTCGCGGCTCATGCCGAGCCGCTCCATGACCCGGCGCGAGCGCGAATTGGCGGGCACCGTAACCGCAACGATCTCGGCAAGGCCGAGCCTGCCGAACCCGTATTCGAGCACCGCCCTCGCCGCCTCGGTGGCGTAGCCGCAGCCCCAATAAGCCGGCGCGAGCCGCCAGGCGATCTCGACCGCGGGGGTGAAATGCGCTTCGTAGGGGACGGCGGCAAAGCCGACGACGCCGATAAAGCTTGCCTCGCCGGGCAGTTCGACGACCCATTGGCCGAAACCGTGCTGCCGCCAATGCTGGCGCGCCCGCGCCACCCAAGCTTCGCACGCCGCCGGATCCGGAAAGGGCCGCAAAAATTCCATGACGGCCGGATCGGCCGACATCTCGGCAAATGGCGCCAAATCGTCATCGCGCCACGGCCGCAGCAGCAGGTGCGCGGTGCGCAACGAGACGGTCATGGCGATCTCTCCTGTCCCACCGGCACGGATCCGCGCGATTAGACCGCCGACCATTTTCGACCGGCGAGGGCAAGCCAAGAGTTCCTCCGCCCGCGGCGAGCGGCCCAGCGCGTGCGCGGTTGGGTCCCGCTTGGCTCCTCCCCTGCGTCCGTCGTACCAGACCAGATCGGGGAAGGGGACTTCTTCCGGTTCTCTTGCAGGTTCCGGCTCAGGCGGCGCCAGCATGTTCTGCTGGGCGCGAGAAATGGGGGTTCTCGAAGTCGAGCGCTATGCCCACTCGCCGGGGGCGTTGACCGCCCATGCCGCCACAAAAACCCGGCCGTCGACCAACTGAGCCGCGACGCTGGCTGCGGCCCCCTCGTCGGGGGCTTGCACTTTGCCGCTTTCCAGGTCGACGACCCAGCCGTGCAGCGGGCACATGACGACGCAGCCTCGGACGGTCCCTTCGGAGAGCGGCGCGCTTTGATGTGGGCAGCGGTTGACGAGGGCAAAGACACGATCGTCGGCGGTGCGAAAGACCGCGATTGGGAATGGCTTGCCCGACTGCCGCTTTACCCGCCGCGAGCCCTCACGCGGGATGTCTTCGAGCCCTCCGACTTCGACCCAGCGCTCACCCGGCATGGCTCAGCCGGCCCCGGCCTGGATGGGGGGACACACCCGATGGTTGGTCATTCTGAACTCGCCTGCCATTCACACCTATCGCGGCATCATAGCGAACCTCGACGCAAACGAAACCGGTTATCCTTGATTGACAGCTCGGCGCTAATTGCGGGGAACGGCAAGCGTCAAGGCGCAGCGCATTCCGCCCTCCAGTTATTGCCGATTGGGACGCTTCGTCGTCCCGTCATTATTGGGCCGCGGCGTGGAACCCCGGGCCAAACACTGTGACCCTTATTGGGCGAGCAGCGCGCGGCGGCGACGTCGGAACCAACCAAATCCGACGAGTGAGGTGCCCAGCAGAGTCAGCGAGGCCGGCTCGGGGACTGGATCAGGTTCATATCCCTTACCGCAGTCGATCATAGAGCCACCACTGTTGTATACGCACACATTGCCGGTGGTGAAGGCCTTAACGCTTGTTTCAACCTCGAGAAAGTCCGTGGTTCCTTGGCTGTTTAGAGCGCTTGCATAGGTAAAGGTAACGGTCCCATTCGATAACTCTCCCACATATTTTGGCGCGCCCTCTTGTCCAAATCCGAGCTCGGTGTTGTAGCCGGCATCTAGCGGGGCACCTGGCGCAAAATCCGACAGGTCAATTTGAGTAATCGTGGCGCCCGGATCGGTGTGAACCGTGATGACGTAATTCAGACAACCGGTACAGAGCCCCTCTCCGGCCGCTGCCGTATAAACCCATACCGTGTAGGAAAAGTCTGCCGCCGAGAATAGAAAACCCTCTGACGCGTTACTCGTACCCGGCGACGTCGCGTATATGTCCGGAGTGACGTCGCTTGAACCCGGACTGATGAGACTGGCTGACGCGGGCAGCACCAGACCCGCCGAGAGCAGACCCGCGACAACGACCGCCGCGGCCGTAACCGCCGACCGCGGCCGATACCAGAGAACTCATGACCCTTGATCCTTCTCTCGCATATATCTGAACGTGTTATCGACACGACATGCTCGCGAAATATTACGCAAAATGCGTGCCATATTCGGAACTCATTGCAAAATCGTAAAACCGCCACCGATGAATTCCGGAGCGTGTAAAAAATCCCGACCGATTTCGGTGGGTTTTCTCGATTTAACCCGCGTGAGGCGCTGAGTTTTGCGATTTTTCTCTGCGGACAATTTCGATCGGATAACCAAAGGGCACGGCCGTTTTCCGCAATCTCCCGGCAGAGAAACGACGACGGGCTGACCCCGCCTCATGGGGCCGCTTCCGACTAGGCGATCACCCAGGCTTTGTCGTCGAACTCGGCTCGCATCGGCCTCGCTTTCGCAGTCACACGGGCACTCGCCGTGTTCTTGGGGATGGCGTGACCCAGAAGTTCCCTGCGAGTGCCCGTTAATGCGGCCAGGCGACGGCGTTGAAGTCGTCGACCAGGGCGGCGATGCGGCCGGTGTCGGACTGGTCCATGATCGCCCGCGCGCGCCGGGTGGCGGCGACGATGTCGAGGCCGCGGATGCGCTGCTTCAGGCGTGGGATGCTGCGCGGCGCCATCGACAGGTTGCGCAGGCCGAGCCCGAGCAACAGTGCCGTGAACCGCGGCTCGCCGGCCATCTCGCCGCAGACGCTGATCGGCATGCTGCGGCGCAACGCGGCTTCGACCGTGAACTGGATCAGCCGCAACACCGCCGGATGCAACGGGTTGTAGAGATGCGCCACCTGCTCGTCGCTGCGGTCGATCGCCAAGGTGTACTGGATCAGGTCGTTGGTGCCGATCGCAAAAAAATCGGCTTCGGTCGCGAGCGCGTCGGCGGCCAGCGCCGCCCCCGGCACCTCGATCATCGCACCCAGGGGCGGCAACGGCTTTGGCAACGGCACGCCGCGGCGGCGCAACCGCCGGGCAACCTGCTCCATCGCCTCGCGCACCTTGCGGATTTCGCCGGCGTTCGAGATCATCGGCAACAGAATGCGCAGCGGCCCTTCGGCGGCGGCGCGCAGCATCGCCGCGAGTTGCGGGTCCAAGAGCCGCCGGTCCTGCAGCGACAGCCGGATCGCGCGCAGTCCGAGGGCGGGGTTGTCGGCCGGGGCGTAATAATCCGAGAGCGAGCGGGCGAGCTTGTCGCCGCCGAGATCGAAGGTGCGGACGGTCACGGGCTTGCCTTCCATGCCGCGCACCAGTGCCGAGAACACCGCGTACTGCTCGTCCTCGCCGGGCAGGTCGTCGCGGTTCATGTAGAGGAATTCGGAACGCACCAGGCCGAGGCCCATCGCTCCGTTGGCGGTCGCCTGCTCGAGCTCGATCGGCAGTTCGAGATTGGCTTCGAGGGTGATTTCGACCGCGTCGCGGGTCACCGCCGGCAACCGCCGCAGCCGGGTCAGATAGCGGCGTTCGCGGGTTAGCGCGTCGCGCCTCGAACTCGTAATCGGCAATCGTTTCGGGCGACGGGTCGATGACGACGGTGCCGTCGCCGCCGTCGACGACGACGATGGCTTCTGCGCGCGCTCTTTCGACCAGATCGGGCACCGCCAGCACCGCCGGCATGCCAAGCGCGCGAGCGACGATCGCGGTATGGCTGTCGGCGCCGCCGGTCTGTGCGGCAAAACCGGCAATGCGCTGCGGGTCCATCAGCGCGGTGTCGGCCGGGGTCAGCTGGTCGGCGAGGATGACGGCCCCCTGCGGCACGCCCGAATAGGCAGCGTAGGGCTTTTTGATCAGGTTGCGGATCAGCCGCGTGCCGACGACGCGGATGTCCTCGGCCCGCGCCGCGAGATACGGGTCGCGCATCGCGGCAAAGCTGCGGGCGATCTCGTCGATCTCGAGCTCGACGGCGCGCTCGGCATTGATGCGCTGGCGGCCGATGCGCTCGCCGGCACCGCGCACCAGGCGCGAATTCGACAGCATCGCGACATGCGCGTCGAGCAGGTAGCCGATCTCTTCGGCGGCGGATTCCGGTAGGCCCGAGGCCTTGGTCTTGAGCTTGCGCAGTTGCTTCAGCGAGGCTTCGACCGCCTCGCCGAAACGCGCGCGCTCGGCGTCGATCTCGGTCTCGGGGATGCGGCTTTCGTGGACCGGGAGGTCGCCGCCCTCGACGAGGTAGGCGGGGCCGATGGCAATGCCCGGCGACACGCCGAGCCCGGACAGACGCTGCTCGCTCGGCCGCGCGGTCGGGGGCGCGGCGGTCACGGTCACCGTCGCCTCTTCCAGGTCGGTCGCCTCGTTAGTCCTCATTGAATTTGCATTCGATCAGGTCGGCGAGCGCGCCGAGCGCCGCCTCGGCCTGCGGCCCGCTGGCGGAGAGCTCGACGACCGTGCCGGGTGCCGCCGCCAGCATCATCAGCCCCATGATCGACCGGCCCGAGACCTCGGTGCCGTTTTTTCGCACGCGCACATCCGCGTCGAACTGCGCCGCCATCTTGACAAAGCGGGCCGAGGCGCGGGCGTGCAAGCCGCGCTGGTTGCAGATCGTCGCGATGCGGCGGACGGTCGCCGGCGCGGGTCCGACGTCATCGGGTTGGCCATCGCTCATCGCCGGGCGTCGGTCAGCAGCTGCGAGGCGACGTTGATGTATTTGCGGCCGGCCTCCTGGGCGCCGAGCACGGTGCGCTCGAGGCTTTCGTTCTGCCGCAGGCTGGCAAGCTTGATCAGCATCGGCAAGTTGACTCCGGCGATGACCTCGATCTTGGCGCGGTCCATGACCGAGATCGCCAAATTCGACGGCGTGCCGCCGAACATGTCGGTCAGCAGCACGGCGCCGTCGCCGCTGTCGACTTCGGCAATGCGCTGCAAGATTTCCTGGCGCCGCTGCTCCATGTCGTCATCGGGACCGATGCACACGACGGCGATCTGGGTTTGCGCGCCGACCACATGCTCGAGTGCGGCGACGAACTCCGCCGCGAGCCGCCCATGGGTCACCAAAATCATGCCGATCATCGGTTTCCTCTGCTGGGACGGCGGCGGCTCAGCTCGCGGCGGCGAGCGCGCCGCAGGACAGCGGCGGGCCCGCGGCGGGCGGCGGCAGATCACGGTGCGCCAGCTCGATCCGCCATCCCGCCGCGCGCAACTGCGCAGCAAGCCGCTCGGCGACGTAGACCGACCGGTGACGGCCGCCGGTGCAACCGATCGCGATCGTCAGATACGTCTTGCCGCTGATCTCGTAGCGCCGCAACAGCGGGCGCAGCAGAAGCCACAGGCTACCGAAAAACGGCGCAAAACCTGCGTCCGTTTCGATGTGAGCGGCCACCGCGGGGTCGCGCCCGGTCAGCCCGCGCAGCTTGTCGACATAATGCGGGTTTTCGAGAAAGCGCACGTCGAAGACCAGATCGGCGTCGCGCGGGATGCCATGACGATAGGCGAAGGATGTGACAAAAACGCGCAAGCCTGCGGCGGCGAGCGCATAATGCCCGGTCAGCAGGCGTTTCAGGTCGGCGGCGGTCAAGCTAGAGGTGTCGATCACCAGATCCGCGTGGTCGCGCAGGGGAGCGACCACTTGGCGCTCGCGGCGGATGCCGTCCATGATCGGACGGTCTCCAGCCAGGGGATGGGGTCGTCGCGTCTCGGTATAGCGCCGTTCGAGCTGCTCGTCATCACAATCGATAAACAGAACCCTCAACTCGCGCCCGTGACGGCCGACCGCATTCGCCAGGCTTTGCAGCATCGTCGCGGTCGCAAAACCGCGGGTTCGCGTGTCGGCGCCGACCGCGATTGCCGGGCTGTGGGCGGCGGTGCTGTCGATCAGCGGCGGGACAAGCGACGCCGGCAGATTGTCAAAACTCTCATATCCCATGTCTTCGAGGATCTTAAGCGCCGTCGACCGCCCGGCCCCCGACATCCCCGTCACCAGCAGGACGCGAGCACGCGGCGCACTTTCAGCCGCATCGGAAGGTTCCCGACCACCTTCGGTGCTCATGCCCCGATTATAGCGGGCAATCACCCTGCCGCCAACGCGCGTCGCAAGAGGCGCAGCTTTGCCGGAGCCGAGGCTTCGAACGGGGCGAGGTCGGTCACCGGAACCGACAGTCCAAGGATCGTCTCGACCCGTCGTTCGGGCATGCGCTCGACGCCACCCGAAAGGATCAGGTCGGCGATCAGGACCAGCGGCGCTTGGTCGGTCGCCTCCACTCTGACGATGCCGACGCCGCGAACTTCCAACAGGCCGCAGATCGCCGGCGGCGCGCTGGCCAGCACCCGGTCCCCGGCCCGTCGCAGCACGGTCTGGTCGTCGGCGACCAACTGCGCGCCGCCGTCGATCAGGCGGAGTGCGAGATCCGATTTTCCCGATCCTGGCGGGCCGCGCAGCAGAATTGCCTCACCGTCGATCGCCACTGCAGTCGCATGAAGCAACAGGGTGCCGCTCACGATTGCGCCGGCAGACGGATGCAAAAGCGGGCACCGCCGGCGGCGCCGCCGGGGGTCTTGCGGTTTTCGGCCCAGATCATGCCGCGATGCGCCTCGACAATCTGCTTTGAGATCGACAGCCCGAGGCCCGAATGCGTTCCAAATTTTTCGCCGGCGGGACGCTCGGTGTAAAAGCGGTCGAAAATCGCCGTCAGCCTATCATCCGGGATGCCGGGGCCGCCATCGTCGACGGTGACCAGCACCGCGCGTCCGTCGTGGCGCGCGGTCAGGCGGATCTCGCCTCTGGACGGGCTGAACGACGCCGCGTTGGCGATCAGGTTCAGAAACACCTGCGACAATCGCGTCTCAGTTCCCGGCACGGTCAGTTGCCGGCCGCGCTCGGGCAGATCGAGAACGAGCCGTGCCTCGTCGGCGGTGCGGGTTGCCTCGTGCACATCCACGAGCGCCTGCAGCATTGCGGCAATATCGACCGGCGCCAGTTCGAGACGGCTCAATTCGGCGTCGAGACGCGAGGCGTCGGAAATGTCGGTGATCAGCCGGTCGAGCCGCTCGACATCGTCGAGAATGATCGCCATCAGCCGGCGTTGGTTTGCCGGCTCCTCGATCCGTACCGCGGTTTCGACCGCGCTTTTCAACGAACTCAGCGGGTTTTTGATCTCGTGCGCGACATCGGCGGCAAAGCGCTCGATGGCGCTCATCCGCTGCCACAGGGCGTCGGTCATCTCCCGCAAGGCGCCCGAAAGATCGCCGATCTCGTCGCCGCGGCCGGTGAAATCAGGGATCTCGACCCGGGCACGGCGTCCACGGCCGCGCTCGGCGGCGGCGGCGAGGCGGCGGATCGGCCGCGCGATCGTACCGGCAAGGTATACCGACAGCAGCACGGTGACGAGCAAGGCCACGGCGAAGATCCGCAGCAATTCGAGGCGTACGGTGCGTACCTCCTCCTCGATCTCGTTGCTGCCCGTCGACAGCATCAGCGCTCCCAGCACCTGCTTGTAGCGCTGAACCGGGATCGCGACGCTGAGCATCAGGCCGCCGGTGGACGGGTCGCTCCTGATCTTTTTGCCGATGTCGCCGTTCAGCGCGTGCTCGACTTCGATATAATCCGCCGCCCGCGGTGTGAAGCTCTCTTGATAAGTCGGATAACGCTGGCGCCGCGGCAGCATCTGAAGGACCCCGTCGTAGACCTGCTCGGCATACTTGACGACCGGGCTTTCCGTGTCAGGCGGCGGCAATTCCGACACCTGGATGGCGCCACCCGGGCCGCGCAGCACCCGGCTGTCGGCGATGATGTCGCCTTTGACGTCGAACAGACGCGCTCGCGTCTTGGTCGGGGCCACGAGGCGGCGCATCATCTGGCGGGCGAGGTCGGGCAGCAGCACCTCGCCTTCATCGGCCGAATCCAGCACCGCCCCCTCGCCCAGCGCCGCGGCGAAGACTTCGCCCTGCGTCTTCAGCGACTCGATCTGCTGGCCGATCAGGCTCGCCTCGTATTTGCCGAGGTAAAGAAAGCCGCCGCCCAGCAACGCCAGCGCCAGCACGTTGACCGCGAGGATGCGCCAAGTCAGCGGCGAAAACAGCCGAAACCGGGTCCGGCGCTGGCGGCGGACGGGTTGCAGACCCTCCTGGGGCGTCGGCGCGGCGCGCGCTCCCAGCGCGCCAGCGGCGTCTACGAGCGCCGGCGCGGGGGAGACCACCGACACGCCGGCCGGTTCATCTGTCGCGGTACCGGTAGCCAACGCCATAGAGGGTTTCGATCTGCGCAAAATCGCTGTCGACCGCTTTGAATTTCTTGCGCAGCCGCTTGATGTGGCTGTCGATCGTGCGGTCGTCGACGTAGATGTGTTCGCCATAGGCCGCGTCCATCAGCTGGTCGCGGCTTTTGACATGCCCTGGTCGATGGGCCAGCGATTTCAGGATCAGGAATTCGGTCACGGTCAGGTCGACCTCCTTGCTGGCCCAGGTACATTCGTGCCGCGCCGGGTCGAGGACCAGCCGGCCGCGCACGACGCCCGGCTCCCCCTGCGGGTCGTTGCGCTCGCGCGCCAATTCGCCGCGGCGGATCAAGGCGCGGATGCGCTCGATCAGCAGGCGTTGCGAAAACGGCTTTTTGATATAGTCGTCCGCGCCCATGCGCAGGCCGAGCAATTCGTCGACCTCGTCGTCCTTCGAGGTCAGAAAGATCACCGGGATGTGGCTCAGCCGCCGCAATTGCTCGAGCAATTCCATGCCGTCCATGCGCGGCATTTTAATGTCGAGCACGGCGAGGTCGACCGGGTGAGCGCTCATGCCTTTCAGGGCTTCCGCCCCGTCGCCATAGCAATTTACCGAAAAGCCTTCTGCCTCGAGCGCGATCGACACCGAGGTCAGGATGTTGCGGTCGTCGTCGACAAGAGCAATAGTGTTGGCCACTTGTTGCACCCCCCATTTAATTTGCAGCAAGCCGGAACGGGCCCAGAGCCGATGCTGTCGCCGTTAAATATGGCCATTTGCCGGCAAAGACAAAGCCGGGTCGCTGCTTTTGATGGGCGCTGCTCGACTTCTGCCGCGATGCCGCCGGGCGCCGCCACACCGACGACCGGTTCCGAGACCTGCCCGCACGGCGGATGCGGAGCGGCCTTTCAGCACGCCACCAATTCGAGATGCCCGGCTGCGGCATAACGCGTCAGTTCGCCGTCGCGGGTGATCACCGTGTACCCAAAGGCTCGGCCAGTGGCGGCGATAATGCGGTCCACCGGATCTTTGGGCGGCGCTCCCGGCAAGCCTGCGGACGCGATCACCACCATCGGCGGCAACGCGGCAAGCCGAACCCCATCCAACCCGAGCAGTGCATCGAACCATACCGCCGGAGAAAGCGTCAGCTGGAGCCGATTTCGGGCGACAAGTGTCGCGATTTCCCATGCCGTCATCGGCGAGACGTAGACACCGATATTGCCGGCCTGCGCCGCGGTGACCGCGGCCCGGCTTTCCGCAGACATCGGGTCTCCGTTCAACAACCAGATCGCGGCACAGGTATCAAGAAGAACCGCCCGGGACAAAGTCAGCGATCGGCCGCCCAAACTTCGTCGATTCCTTGCGTCAGATCGGTGCCGGGCGAAACCGTGGCTGTGCCGCGGAGCGCCCCCCAGAGCGGCGCCGGAGAAACGTCCACCGGGACAATCGCGGCTACCGGCCGATTGTGCTTCGCAAGTCCAAAGCGGTGGGGGAAGACGTGCGGATTGACGGCACCCAGCCCTTCGCTTGAAGCCAGGGCCGGCGCCCTTAATTTGCCCTACCGCCCTTGACGCGGCGGCGGCGCTACCGCTCATTAAGGTGATGAGCGGAACGGCGGCGAGCGGAGATGCGGCACGGCTCGGGCGGCGGTTGATGCGACGCTGCGAGCATGCCGCGCTCGCCACCAGCATGCTCGGCGCACCCTATGCCTCGTTGGTGGTTGTCGCCGCCGATCTCGACGCGAGCCCGCTTTTGCTGCTCTCCGATCTTGCTCGGCACAGCCGCAACATGGCGTTCGACCCGCGCGTGTCGCTATTGCTCGACGGCACCGAGGGTCATGGCGACCGGCTCGACAGGCCGCGGCTGACGTTGCTCGGTCGGGCCGAAGCTGTCGCCGACCCGCGCCTTCTTGCCCGCTTTACAGCGCGTCACCCGTCGAGCGCGCTCTATGCCGGCTTTGCCGATTTCCGTCTTTACCGGGTCGTCGTCGAACGCGGCCATCTCGTCGCCGGGTTCGGCCGCATCGAATGGATCGAGGCCGCCCGCCTGCTGTTTCCCGGCGACGCGGCCGCGCTCGCCGCAGCGGAGCCGGCGGTCGTGTTGCACATGAATAACGATCATGCCGACACCGTGGACCTGTTCGCGCGGAAGTTGCTCGGTCGCGAGGAGACCGGCTGGCGGGTGACCGGCGTCGATCCCGAGGGTATCGATCTGCGCTGCGGCCAGGGTGCCGCCCGGGTCGAATTCCCGGCTCCGGTGCTGACCGCCGCGGCGGCGCGCGCGGCACTCGTCCAGCTCGCCGAAATAGCCCGACGCTAGCGCGCTCGTTGCACGGACTTTGACAGGCGCGCGCGTGTATGATAGGCGCGAGCAAGCGGACCGCACCGTTCATGCGATGTCGCGGCGCACCGCACACCGGAGGAAACGTCAAATGAAGGGGGCGATCCGATGACCGCGAAGAGCCGCTTTGGGCTAGACCGCCAGGGCATGCATCACCTCGGGGTCGAGCATTGGAACCTGGGAATGCCCGTCATGTACGAGCACGCGGTCCGCCGGGGCGAGGGCGAGGTCGTCGCCGGCGGCAGTTTTTCCGTCAACACCGGCGCCTTTACCGGCCGCACACCGCGCGACAAATACATCGTCGAAGAAGCCGGAACCAAAGACACGGTCTGGTGGGGCAACGTCAACCAGCCCGTCTCCCCCGAGCGGTTCGACAACCTGCACCAGCGCATGCTCGCCTACTTTCAAGGGCGCGAGCTGTTCGTGCAGGACCTTTACGCCGGTGCCGACCCGACCTATCGCCTGCCGGTGCGCGTCGTAACCGACAGCGCCTGGCACAGCCTGTTTTCACGCAACATGTTCATCCGCCCGCCGGCCGAGGAACTGGCCGGGTTCGAACCCGCCTTTACGATCCTGCACGCGCCTGCCTTCCGGGCGCTGCGCGACGCCGACGGGATCAATTCCGACGTCTTCATCTTTGTCAATTTCGCGCGCGGGCTGGTGCTGATCGGCGGCACGGCCTATGCCGGCGAGATCAAGAAATCGGTGTTCGGCTACCTGAATTTCGTCTTGCCGGCGCGCGGCGTGCTGCCGATGCACGCCTCGGCCAATGTCGGCGCAAAGGGTGACGCCGCGATCTTTTTCGGACTGTCGGGCACCGGCAAGACCACGCTCTCGGCCGACAATTCGCGCACGCTGATCGGCGACGACGAGCATGGCTGGAGCGACAACGGCATTTTCAATTTCGAAGGCGGCTGCTACGCCAAGGTGATCAACCTGTCGCCGACCGCCGAGCCCGAGATCTATGCGACGATCGGGCGGTTTGGGACGGTGCTCGAAAACGTCGTCGTCGACCCGGCGACGCGGCTGCCCGATGTCGACGACGACAGCCTGACCGAAAACACCCGCGCGTGCTATCCGATCGACTTCATCCCGAATGCCGACCCGAAAGGGCTTGGGCCGCATCCGGCGAACGTCGTCATGCTGACCGCGGACGCCTTCGGTGTCATGCCGCCGATTGCCAGGCTGACCGCCGAGCAGGCGATGTACCATTTCCTGTCGGGCTATACCGCACGGGTCGCCGGCACCGAAAAAGGGCTCGGCAATGCTCCCGAAGCGACGTTTTCGACCTGTTTCGGCGCCCCGTTCATGCCGCGCCACCCTTCGGTCTATGCCGAGCTGCTGGGCGAGCGGATCAGGCGGCACGGCTCGCAATGCTGGCTTGTCAACACCGGCTGGTCGGGCGGCACGTACGGTGTCGGCCGGCGCATGCCGATCGCTCATACGCGGGCGTTGCTGCGCGCGGCTCTCGACGGCAGCCTCGCCGGCGCGCCGGTGCGGCCCGAGCCGAATTTCGGACTGCTCGTGCCCCAAGGCTGCCCTGGGGTGCCAAGCGAGGTCCTCGACCCACGCAGCACCTGGTCCGACAAAGGCGCCTACGACGACACCGCCCGCCAGCTAACCCACCGCTTCGAGGAAAATTTCCGCGCGTTCGAGCCATTCGTCAGCGACGAAGTCAAAGACGCCGCCATCCACCCCGCAGTCTGAAGGGAGGGCGCACTCACCGAAACCGGAGCCGGCGCTGTCGAGATCGGGCCGAGCTTAACCTCGCCATTCGGTTTGACTTCGTCGCCAGATCGGGCGCAGCGTCGTCGCAACGAACCGACGGAGCAGCGCGATGGCGGTTATTGCCCTTGAAATCAAGACACGACAGCCGCTTGCCGGCGGCCGGGAATTTGGCTCCGCGGGACGTTATGTCCAGCTCGACGGGACGGCGCATTTCGCGGTCGACCCCGTTCATCCCCTCAACCGCTGCATTACCGACATCGAGCTGGCCCCGCGCGACGCGGACGGCCGGGTGCATTGCTCCGCCGATATCCGCATCCTCGCTCCCGAAGACCCTCGGCGCGGCACTCACCGTCTGCTGTTCGACGTGCCGAACCGTGGCAATCGCCTGGCGCTGGCGGCGTTCAACCGCGTCCCGCGACCGATCAATCCCAGCGCGCCGGCCGACGCGGGCGACGGTTTCCTGATGCGCCACGGCTACACGGTCGTGTGGTGCGGTTGGCAGCACGACGTGCCGGCCGTCGACGGGCTTATGCGCATCCAGGTCCCGCAGGCGGGGTGGGAAGGTGGGCCAGTCTCCGGCAGGCTTCTGGTGAGCTTCCAGCCGGGCGCCTCAAGCCAGGTGCAGCTGCTTTCCGATCGGGGGCACCGTCCGTATTCGAGCAGCAATCTCGACGATCCGGACGCTACTTTGCTGATGCGCGATGGCGACGATGCGCCGCCGCGGGTGATCCCGCGCCCGGAATGGTCGTTCGCCCGGCTCGACGCCGGTCGGGTAGTTCCCGATGCCGACCATGTTTACCTGGCGGCCGGGTTCGTGCCGGGCAAGATCTATCACGTGATCTACACGACGACGGGCGCCCCGGTAATCGGGATGGGCTTGCTTGCGGCACGAGACACGGTCGCCTTCCTGCGTCACGGTAGCGTCGAGGACGGCAACCCCTGCGCGCGCGGCATTCGGCACGCCTACGCTTTCGGCGCGTCGCAAAGCGGGCGCTATCTGCGGCAGTTTCTTTACCTGGGCCTCAACGAGGACGAGCAGGAGCGCATGGTCTTCGACGGCGTCCTCGTCCACATCGCCGGCGGCAAGCGTGGCGGCGACTTCAACCAACGTTTCGGGCAGCCATCGGCCTCGCTTCACCCGACCATGAGCAATGCCTTTCCGTTCAACGACATGGCGAGCATCGATCCGCTCACCGGACGCAGCGACGGTTTGCTCGAGCGGCTTTCGGCGCGGCGCCGAGCGCCAAAAATCTTCTTCACCAACTCGTCGACGGAGTATTGGCGGGGCGACGCCTCGCTGATCCACACCGACGCAGAGGGTGCGCGGGACGTTTCGCTGGGCGCTTCGGTACGCCTTTACCACTTCGCCGGAACCCAGCACTCCGCCGGCACTTTGCCGCTGACCGACACCAACCCGGTTGACGGCGCTCGCGGCCAGCAGGCGCTCAATTCGGTCGATTACAATCCCCTGTTGCGCGCTGCACTGACCCGGATGGACGAGTGGGTCACCGGCGAGAAAGATCCCCCGCCCAGCCGGTACCCGCGTCTTGCCGACGGCACGGCGGCAACGCCTGAACAGCCGAGCGGCGTGTTCACTTCTCTCCCGGGGGTCGGCTTTCCGGCGCACCCCCCACAGGTGCTCCGTCTCGATTTCGGCCCGGAGGCCGCGAACGGGGTCGCCACGGTCCTGCCGCCGATGGAGGGCAAACCCTATCCGCATTTCGTTCCGGCCGTCGATCGGGACGGCAACGAGGTCAGCGGGATCCGTTTGCCCGATCTGACGGTGCCGCTGGCGACCTATACCGGCTGGAACCTGCGCCATCCGCAGATGGGCGCTCCCGACAGATTGATGAGCTTGACGGGGTCGACAATCCCGTTCCCGGCGACCCCGGAAGTCCGCGCAAGAACAAGCGATCCTCGCCGGTCGATCGCAGAACGCTATCCCAGCCGGGACCGGTATCTTGAACAGGTGCGGCAGGCGGCCCAGCGCCTGATCGACGAAGGCCACCTCCTCGCAGAGGATCTGGAGCATGTCGTCGGCCAGGCGTCGCGGCGCTACGGTCTTCTCGCCATGGCACGCGAGCCGGTCGCGGCTGGCGAATAGCCGCCCGCGGCTGGCGAATAGAAGGCGCCCGCCGCCTCGGCGTATTCGAACCGGAACTCCTCCTGCCCGCTCTTTTCGGCGAGGCGCAAGTGATCAGGGTGTTCTCACGCGCGTCGCGCAGATCGCGGCGCCGTACCGCTCATCGCTCATGACGGGGTGCCTTTGAGCTTGCGGTAGTGACGGATCAGGCTGTTCGTCGAACTGTCATGGCCAAGCCGGGGCTCTGTTTTGCCGCCGAGTTCAGGGATAATGCGCAGCGCCAGCACCTTGCCGAGCTCGACGCCCCATTGGTCGAACGAGTCGATCTGCCAGATCGCGCCCTGGGTAAACACACTGTGCTCGTAAAGCGCGACGAGTTTGCCGAGTGTCGCCGGCGTGAGCCGTTGCAACAGGATGGTGTTGGACGGCCGATTACCCTCGAACGTGCGGTGGGGCACGAGCCAGTCGGGCGAACCCTCGGCGCGGACTTCCTCCGGGGTCTTGCCAAAAGCGAGCGCTTCGCCCTGCGCGAGGACGTTCGCAAGCAGCATGTCATGCTGTTCCCCCAACGGATTCAGCGACTGGCCAAAGGCGATGAAGTCGCAGGGGATCAGGCGCGTCCCCTGGTGGATCAGCTGATAGAACGAGTGCTGGCCGTTGGTGCCGGGCTCACCCCAATAAATCGGGCCGGTGTCGCAGCCGACGGGGCCGCCGGCGAGTGTCACATGCTTGCCGTTGCTCTCCATCGTCAATTGCTGGAGATAGGCGGGAAACCGCTTCAGGTACTGCTCGTAGGGAAATACGCCGACGGTCTGCGCCCCGAAGAAGTCATTGTACCAAACCGCCAGCAGGCCCATCAGCACCGGCAGGTTGCGCTCGAACGGAGCGGTACGAAAATGCTCGTCGATCTCGTGAAAGCCGTCGAGCATCGCCCGGAAATTTTCCGGGCCGATCGCGATCATCGTCGACAGGCCGATCGCCGAATCCATCGAGTAGCGTCCGCCGACCCAATCCCAGAACGGGAACATGTCGGCGGTGTCGATGCCGAACTTCGCCACCTCCGCCGTGTTCGTGGATGCGGCGACAAAGTGGCGGGCGATCGCCTTTTCGTCGCCTCCCAGACCCGCGAGCGACCAGGCGCGCGCCGCGCGCGCATTGGTCATGGTCTCCAAGGTCGTGAAGGTTTTCGACGAGACGATGAAGAGGGTTTCCGCCGCATCGAGGTCGTGCACCGCCTCAGCGAAATCGGTGCCGTCGACGTTGGAGACAAAGCGAAAGGTCATGGCGCGATCGGCGTAGTACCTGAGCGCCTCGTAGGCCATCACCGGTCCGAGGTCGGAGCCGCCGATGCCGATGTTAACAACGTTGCGGATGCGTTTGCCGGTATGGCCCTTCCACTCCCCGCTGCGAATCCGATTGGAGAAATCGGCCATCCTGTCGAGGACGGCGTGGACTGCGGGGACCACATTCTCGCCGTCCACCATGATGGATGCGCCTCTGGGTGCACGCAGTGCCACATGCAACACGGCGCGCTGTTCCGAGACGTTGATCTTTTCCCCCCGGAACATGGCATCGATCCGTGCGCGCAGGCCGACCGCCTCCGCCAGATCGAGCAGCAACCGGAGGGTTTCTGCGGTGATGCGGTTTTTCGAGTAGTCGAGGTAGATCCCGGCGGCCTCAAGGGTCATCTGCTCGCCGCGTCGTGGATCATCCGCGAACAGTTTTCGCAGGTGCAAATCGCGGACCCGCTCGCAATGAGCCTCGAGAGCATTCCAGGCCGGGCGCCCGGTTAGTGGCTCGGTGCCTGCAGTCATAGTCTTGCTCCTTGCCTGCCCGCTGGGCAGATCGCGCCTAAGCGGCTTTTTCGAGGGCGGCACTCTTGGACGCGATCACGGCCATCAATTCGTCCCATGATTTGACGAATGACGTGGCTCCTTCGTCCTGGAGCCGTGTGGCCAAGGCGTCGATCTCGACGCCGGCTTTGGCGAACTCGTCCAGCACCCGCTCGCAGTCGCCACCGTCCGCCGCCAAGATGTCGCCGAGCTCGCCATGGTCGGCCAAGGCCTTCAACGTCTGTTCCGGCATCGTGTTGACCGTAAAAGGCGCTGCCAGGGCCTTGACGTAGAGGACGTCGGAAGCCTCGGGGTCCTTGGTCCCGGTACTGGCCCAGAGCAGGCGCTGCGGGCGGGCGCCGGCATTGTAGACGCGCTGCCACCGCGGGGAGTCGAGCAGCGAGCGGTAGGCTTTGTAGGTCCGCTCGGCGATGGCGATGCCGAGCCGCCCGCGCAGCGCGTGGGGCACCTTGTCGAAGACGGCCGCGTCCCACCGGCTGACGAACACCGAGGCCACCGAACCGACATCGGGGTTGAGCCCGGCGGCGACCCGCCGCTCGATGCCGCGAAGAAAAGCCTCCGCGGCGCCGACGTAGTGCTCGCGCGAAAACAACAACGTCACATTTATCGGTATGCCGGCAAAAATCGCCTCCTCGATCGCTGGAAGACCTTCTTTGGTGCCCGGAATCTTGATCAGCAGGTTCGAGCGGTTCGCTCTTGTGTGCAGATCCTTGGCTGCAGCAAGGGTGCTCGCCGTGTCGTGAGCCAAGAGCGGCGACACTTCCAGGGACACCCATCCGTCCACCCCATTCGTCCGGTCGTGGGTCGGTCGAAAGAGGTCGGCGGCCTTTGTGAGGTCGTCGAGCGCCAGCTCGAAAAACAGTTTTTCCCCCGACTTGCTCTCCTTGAGCTTCGCGCGGATCGAGGCATCGTAGGAAGTGCTGTTCTTGATCGCGTGGTCAAAGATCGTCGGGTTTGAGGTCAGCCCGGTCACCGACAGCTCGTCGATGTAGCGCTCGAGCGTGCCGCCGGTCAGCAGGTCACGGGTGATGTTGTCAAGCCAGATGCTCTGGCCGAGATCGTGGAGCCTTTGGGTCGCTTTCATCATGTCACCTTCGTTGGTTGCCCGCGAGCAGGGCGGCAAGATCATAGTCGACAAGGTCGCCGATGCGCCCGACGGTCAGGTCGGCGGGAGGAAACGACGCGGCGTCCGGAGCGCGAGCGAACTGACCTTGACGGGGCAATATCGTGGTCACGCGGTCGTCCCAAACCTTCTTGACCGCGGCCAGAATTCGCGGCTTGTCGTCGATCAGCACGTAGCGCGCGGCCGGGTAGCGTTGCTCGACGTCGCCGAGTTCCTCTTCTTTGTGGATGTAGATCAGCACGTGACCCTCGACCGCCTCGGAGATCCCGGAGCGCTCGACCTTGCGCGGCTGGAAGACGACGTCGCCGTCGGACAGGATGACGGTCCGCCCCCAGCCGCGGAGCCGTTCGAGGACGTCGAGCGCCCCGGGATACAGCCGATTGGCGAACGGGTAGTCCACCAGATAAGAGGACATCGACAACAGATGTATGTCCTTCGGATGCTCGACCCGATAACGCTGCAAAGCTCCGAGGTAATCCCGGTAGCCGAGATCGGTGAACAGTTGCTCCAGGATCGCCCAGTAGCGGTCGCGACAAACGGTGCCGAATTCGCGTTCGAGATGGCGCTTGAGATCGGCCTGGATGCGGTCGTTGTCGAGCAGCGTGTTGTCGACGTCGACCAGAAAGACAATCGGGTCCGAGGTCATCGCATGCCCTGCCTTTGCGCCGCAGTTTGAGCTTCGAGAAAGGCCCGGTTTGGAGCTTTCGTCAAGTCGTACGGCCGCTGAAGGGCTGGCGTGGTCGGGTGCTCTTGCGCGCGTCTGCTTGCCAAGTTGAGCCATCCTGCGACGGCGTTATCGTCGGCGCCGCCGACGACCTCGCCAAATAGATCAACGCCGAGCCGACTTCGCTTCCCTCGCCCGCCGGTTCCCTCGGCGTGCGACGGTCACTCCCGCAACGCGTCGCCGACCATGCTTTGGGCTTCGCCGATGATGCGGTCGAGGTGAGCTGGGTCTTTAAAGCTTTCGGCGTAGATTTTGTACACGGCCTCGGTGCCGGAGGGCCGGGCGGCGAACCAACCATTGGCGGTTACGACCTTTAGGCCGCCGATCGGAGCGTTGTTTTCCGGCGCGCGGGTGAGCTTGGCGATGATCGGTTCGCCGGCGAGGTTCGCCTCGTTGACGGCCGCCGGCGACAGCTTATCGAGCTTTGCCTTCTGCTCGGGTGTCGCCGCGGCGTCGATGCGGCTGTAATAGGCGGTGCCGAACTCTGCCGTCAGAGCGTCGTAAAGCTCGCCTGGGTCCTTGCCGGTACGGGCCGTGATCTCGGCCGCCAGCAGGTTCATGATCGGGCCGTCCTTGTCGGTCGTCCACACGCCGCCGTCATGGCGCAGAAAGCTCGCCCCGGCGCTCTCCTCGCCGCCAAAGCAATAGGAGCCGTCGAACAAACCCGGCACGAACCACTTGAACCCGACCGGGACTTCGGCAAGCCGGCGTCCCGATTTCTGCACGACACGGTCGATCATGCTGCTGCTGACCAAGGTCTTGCCGATGGCGGCGTGTGCCGGCCAATGGGGCCGATGGGTCAACAGATAGCCGATCGCAACCGCCAGATAATGGTTCGGGTTCATCAGCCCCGCACCCGGGGTGACGATGCCGTGGCGATCGGAATCCGGGTCATTGGCAAAGGCGACCTGGTAGCGATCCTTGAGCCCCACGAGCCGCGCCATCGCGTAGGGACTCGAGCAGTCCATGCGGATTTGGCCGTCATGGTCGACGGTCATGAACGAGAAGGTCGGGTCGACCCGCGGATTGACGATCTCGATATCGAGCTTGTAGAGGCTGTTGATCGGCTCCCAGTAATGGACGGCCGCACCACCCAGCGGATCGACGGCGAGCTTGAGCCCGGCGCCTCGAACAGCTTCCATGTCGACGACGTTGCGCAGATCGTCGACATAGGGACGGATAAAATCCTCCTGATGCGTCGTCTCGGCATTGCGGGCGGCGGCGAATGCCACGCGCTTCACCTCGGCATTGCGGCGGCGCAATAATTCATTCGCCCGGTTCTGAACCCACTCGGTCACATCGGTGTCGGCCGGACCGCCATTGGTCGGATTGTATTTGAAGCCGCCGTCTTCCGGCGGGTTGTGTGACGGGGTGACGACAATGCCGTCGGCGAGATGCTCGCGACGACCGCGATTGTGGACGAGGATTGCGCGCGAAACGACCGGGGTCGGGGTGACCCCGTCATCGCGCTGGATGATCGTCAGAACTCCGTTGGCTGCCAGCACCTCGAGCGCGGTGCGCTGCGCCGGCCCGGAAAGCGCATGGGTGTCCTTGCCCATGTAGAGCGGGCCGTCGGTGCCTTGGGCATGGCGGTAGTCGCAGATCGCCTGGGTGATCGCGAGGATGTGGGCTTCGGTGAACGAGCCGTGAAAAGGCGAGCCGCGGTGCCCGCTGGTGCCAAAGCTGACCCGCTGCTCGGGGTCGTCGAGGTCAGGCCGGCGCTCGTAATATTCGTGCTCGAGGCGGGCCGGATCGACCAGCATTTCCTTGGGCGCCGGTTTGCCGGCCAATGGCGAGATGGTCATCGGCGGGTTCTCCTCAAGGCACCGGACAAGGTTTCGCATTCCAGATCTCGGCGGCGTATTGGGCGATCGTGCGGTCGCTCGAAAACTTGCCGGACCCGGCGACATTCAAGATGGCCTTACGCGCCCAGGCGCCGCGATCGGCGTACAACCGGGTCAGCCGCTGGTCCGCATCGAGATAGGATTTGAGATCCGCGAGGTGCATGTAACGGTCGCCTCCGGTCAACAGTGCATCGCGCAGCGGCGCGAACACCCCCGGCTCATAACGGCTGAAATGGTCGGTGGAAATCAGGTCCAGCGCGGCGCGGGTCTCGGGGTCGTTGTCGTAATGCCAATTTGGATTGTACCAGCCGCGGCTGCCCGCCACCTGATCCGCGGTCAAGCCGAACAGAAAGAAATTCTCCTCGCCGGCCTCCTCTGCCATCTCGATCGTGGCCCCGTCGCGGGTGCCGATCGTCAGCGCGCCATTCATCATGAATTTCATGTTGCTGGTGCCGCTGGCTTCGTAACCGGCGGTCGAGATCTGATTTGAGACATCGGCGGCCGGGATCAGCCGCTCGGCGAGCGAGACGCAATATTCCGGCAAAAACACAACCTTCAGCCGGCCCCGCGCCACCGGGTCGCCCTCGATCGTGCCGGCGAGGTTGTTGAGGAACTTGATGATCAGCTTGGCCAACCAATACGCCGGCGCCGCCTTGCCGCCGAAGAAGAAGGTCCGCGGCGTCATTTCGAGGCCCGGGTTCTTCCGCAGGCGATTGTACAGAACGACGATCCGCAATGCGTTCAACAGCTGCCGCTTGTATTCGTGGATGCGCTTGATCTGGCAGTCGAAAATGGTGTCGGGATCGACCGTCTCGTCACAGGTCGTTCGCAGCCAATCGACAAACCGCAGCTTGGCCTGACGCTTGGCCTGAAGAAACCTTTCGCGGAAGGCGGGGTCGTCAGCGAGGGGTCGGAGCTTTTTCAATTCGTCGAGATCGGTCACCCAGCCGTCGCCGATCGTCTCGCTGATCGTGCGGGCAAGTCCTGGATTCGCCAGCAGCAGCCAGCGCCGCGGCGTGATCCCGTTGGTTTTGTTGCTGAAGCGCTCGGGGAACATTTCGGCCAAATCCTTGACCGTCATGCCGCGCAGCAGTTGTGAGTGAATGGCGGCCACGCCGTTGGTGCTGTGCGAGCCGACGATCGCCATGTTGGCCATCCGCACTTTGCGCTCGGGGCCCTCCTCGATCAGGCTGGTCCGCGCGACACGCGCCTCGTCCGCCGGCCAGCGGGTTCGCACCGTATCGAGAAAGCGGCGATTGATCTCGAAGATGATCTCCAGCTGCCGCGGCAGAAGCTGCTCGAAATAATGCAGCGGCCATTTTTCGAGCGCCTCGGGCAACAAGGTGTGATTGGTGTAGGCCAAGCTCCGCTGTGTGATGTCCCAGGCTTCGTCCCAGCCGAGATGCGCTTCGTCGAGCAGGATGCGCATCAGCTCCGGAACCGCCAAGGTCGGGTGGGTGTCGTTGAGCTGGATCGCGGCCTTGTCCGGGAAAGTCCGCCAGTCCGTGTTGCCGCGCCGGAAGCGCCGCACGAGATCGGCCAGAGAACATGCTACGAGAAAGTACTCCTGGACGAAGCGCAGTTCCTGACCGACCTCGGTGCTGTCGTCCGGATACAGCACCCGGGTCAAGGTGTGGGCCGCCAGGCTGCCGACCAGCGCGCCGATGAAGTCACCGCTGCTGAATTCTTGAAAGTCGAAATAATCGTGTGACGCCGCGGACCATAAACGCAGTGTGTTGACGGTTTTGCCGCCATAGCCGACTACCGGCCGGTCAAACGGGACCCCGATCACTGTGGAGGGTCGGCCGGGGACAATCTCCAAGGTTCCGCGGTGCATCTTGAACGAAGAGCTGAGCTTGATTTCTACCGACTCGTTACGGCGTGCGACCTCCCACGGATCATGGCGGCGGAGCCAGTTGTCGGGATGTTCGCGCTGCCACCCGTCCTCGATCGACTGCCGGAACATGCCGTACTCGTAGCGCAGCCCATAGCCCATCGCCGGCAATTGCATCGTCGCCATCGAATCGAGAAAGCAGGCGGCGAGCCGCCCGAGCCCGCCATTGCCGAGCCCGGCATCGGGTTCTTCCTCCAAGAGCCCGAACCAGTCGAGATCCCGCTGCTGAGCGACGCGATGGACAAAGGGATCGAGCAGCAAATTCGTAACGTTGTTGGTCAGCGAGCGCCCGATCAGAAACTCCATCGACAAGTAGTAGACGCGCTTCGGGTTCTCGTGGTCATAGGTCCGCTCGGTCTTGACCCAGCGTTGCGAGAGCACGTCCCTGACCGACCGGGCCGCAGCCTCGAAGCGCTCCCGCGTCCCGGCCGCGACCGGGTCGATGATGTTGTCAAACAGCAGATGCCGCTCGTAGAGCGCATCGTCATGACCGGAAAACCGGATCGGACCGCAACCATACTGTCCCAAAAGATCCGGCATAGCTGCCGACTCCATCGACCTTGGGGACGTAATGTTACTCGGCTCCTTCATCGTACGCTGTTCCTGTCGCCGGAGGCTCGTGGGCTTGGGTGTTTATCCTTTTACCGTGACCTCTACATGACGATTTTCGTCCACGGTCGGATCGCGGGTTCGCCCCGATCGTGCTCGCAGCCGGCTTCAACGGAAGTTAGCGTGTTCAAGCTCGCGCAACAGGCGGCGACTGCCGTGGTCTCTATTGCGGGCCGAGGGACTGTCTCTCGGCAATCACAGCGCTGACACGCCATAAACGCTTTCGTGACAGAGGCGTTCGACTTCCACGAGAGCGACGGGTTCGTGACCGTACCGCGAGATAAGGTGCCGGCCTTTTGCGCGCTTGATCTGATGGTCAAACCGTGTCGAACAGGCGCTGGCCGATGAATTCGCCCTTCGCGATCCCGCCGGGGCAGGCGAAGAGGCCGCCACCGGTGTGGGTCACGAACTGGTTCATCATGTCGAACTTTGCCATGTTGTCGAAAATCTTGATGAACCCGGCGCGCGGGTCGCGCTGGTAGCAGATGAAGAACAGCCCGGCGTCGTATTCCATGCCTTGGCGCCAGGGCGGCCAGCGCTCGGCGGTAAAGCTGACGCCGTCATTGTAGGAATAAGGCCGGCGCAGGATTTGGGCGCCGTCATTGGTCGCCGCGGCAGCGAGGCGCACATGGGCGCTTTCCGGAATGACCGGGTTGCCGTCCTTGTCGTTGGCATTCAAGTCGAGCGGGTCGAGTTCGCCCTTGCCGCCCAATGGCGCGCCCGAATATTTATGGCGCCCGATCGTCTGCTCCTGAAACGCGACTTTCATCCGGTCCCAATGCTCGAGCGCGATGCGGATGCGGCGCGCCACGACATAGCTGCCGCCGTGCATCCAGTCGGGTCCTTCGTCTCCGACCCAAACCACCTTCGCCATCGCCCTGGGGTCGCTCACCGCAGGGTTGTTGGTGCCGTCTTTGAACCCCATCAGGTTGCGCGGTGTGCTTTCAATGTCGGGCTGGGTAACATAGCCGGTCTGTGTCCACCGAACTTCCGCCGTGCCGTAGGCAAGCCGCGCGAGTTGCCGCATGGCGTGAAAGGCCACTTGCGGATCGTCGGCGCAGGCCTGGATCGACAGATCTCCGCCGGTGCGCGTCTCGAGCAGCTGGTCGCCGTTGAACCGCGGCAAGTCGACCAACGCCGTTGGCCTGTGGCCAGCCAGACCGTACCGGTCCTTCCCGTCCTTGACGAACAACCCGGCGCCGAACCCGAACGTCACCGTCAGCCGCGCCGCCGGCAGGCCGAGCGCTTCACCGGTGTCGGGACCGGGAATGGTCAAATCCTGTCCGATCGGCGCGACGGTTTGGCCAGCCGCCATGTGGGCTGCCGCCGCGGTCCATGCCCGCAACATCTTGACCACGTCGTCGCGCTTTGCGGTCTGCAAGTCGAGCGCGGCGAAATAGGTATGACCCTGGGCCGGCGTCGCGATGCCGCCCTGATGCTCGCCCCAAAACGGCTCGACCGCACCTGCTGCGACGGCGTCACCCTTGGCGTCGACGACCGCCGCGGCGACGCCGCCGACGCTGAGCCCTGTGCCCGCCGCCGCGAGACCCGCCCCGGCGCGGATCACGCCGCGACGCGTCGGGCGCAGCCCCGTCCCGTCTCGCGGTTTCACCGCGTCGCCTCCACCAAGGTATTCATGTCGTCTTCGACGTAATAAAAGCCGCTCCCGTCAGGGGTCAGAGCCATGCCGAAGAGATCGCCATTGCCGGGCGGCGATTGCGCCTGGTTGATGTCGACCCATTGCGCATAAAGTTGCCGGCCGTTCTCCAGGTCGATTTCGACGACCTGGCCGTTCTGCGCATTGCAGGCCAGCAGATGACCATCGTCGGTCCGGATCAAGGCAAGCGGCCGTCGCAACAGCGCGCCTTGGGTCACCACCCGGCCGGTGCCGGCGCTGGTCGTGCGTGTCGTCGCATCGGCAATGGCCACAATCCGGTTGGCGAGCGCGTCCGACGCGTAGAGGGTGTTGTCCGGGGCGAGTGCCAGACCGGTAGGACCAACAAGGAAGACGTCCTTATCCGCCTTCTGCCCAAAACCATTGGCTATGACCGTCTGGCTGGTGATCCGGGGCGGCTGGCCGGGCGCGATCGCGAGCTCCAGGCGCAGCACCGTCGCCTTGTTGATGATCGGCTGATATCCGGTCTTCGGGTCGCGCACCTCCGGCCCCGGCACATCAAAGCCGGCCATGCTGATGAACAAAGTGGCGGTCGACCCGTTGTCGATAGTCGCCATATTGCCCCACGGATCATTGATATTGGGGCCGGTCCATACGGCGGTGAGCCGGCCGTTGGGATCGAGCACCAAGAGACAGCCATCACCCTTCGTGCGGGTCGTGCCATCCGTGCTCGGCGTGCTGCCGACGATGATCCAGCCGGTCTTCAGCATCGTCATCGCCGTGGTCAGACCGACGCCACCCGGACATTGGGCAAGTTTCTGCGGCAGATTGGCGACGAGGCTCGTCTTTTTCGTCGCCGGATTGTAGTCAATGATTGTCGTGCCGGTGCCCTGCAGATTGCTGAGGTTGTTGAAATTGTCGACGAGGACGTCGCCCTGGTGGATTTTGCCAGCGGACACCGGGGCCACGATCACCGCATAGGGATTGAGGTCGCCATTGCTGGTTATCGTGGTGGTACGGGTAATATGGCGGTGGATGTTCGAGAGCAGTCCGGGCGCGTCGGCAGCGCGCGCCGCACTCGAGGCGAGCAAGCTCGCGGCGAGCGTCCCGCCGGCGAGCAAGATTGATTTTGCGACGAGATGCCTGCTGCGCCTCGCGCTCTGTCCCCTGCTGCGCCCCATCAGCCCCGTCATGACGCATCCTCCGATCCCGCCGCAACGAACGCGGCAAAATGCGAATAAGTCGCAGTCGTATCCCCCAAGGTCATGACTGTCAAGAAGCGAGCCAGGCTCTTAGCGCATGTCAGTCCCGCCGATCAGAACGTCAGATTGACCCGCAGGCCGATGACCGCCTCGTCCTTGATTTGTTCGTTTGGTGTGTTCGGGTTAGCTAACCCTCCGCCAGGGTTGAACACGTACTGGAAATCCGGCTGCAAAATCACCGCCGGCGTCAACTGGTACTGGTAAGTGACTTCGATCACGCTCTCGCCGCTTCGCACCGGGGTGAAAGCGCCGGTGAAGAAAGCTGTCGCCTGATCGGACGCGGCGGCGGCGCCGCTGACGCGGGCATATTCCATGGCCACCCCGAAAGTGTCGTCGTCACGGTGTGGGATCGGCTCGTGAAAGACGAGGCCGGCATTCAGACTGAACACGACTAGGTTGCGGTCGCCCTGGGGGGCGCCCATCGCCCGTATAAAAAAGTTCAGCGATTTGTCGGCCTCTTCCGCTTCGGGTGAGCGCCAGATCATCTGATCCATCACGCTGTAGAAGCTGTAATTGGCGTGATGCAGCAGCGGCATGCCGTTGCTGGCCGGGTTGGCGAGCGACAACCCAGTGTTATCAAACTGTAAATCATCGAAGTTCTCGCTGTTGTACCAGAACCCGACCTTGTAGGTGCCCGACAGCGAGCTCAAGTTGGCCGAATAGACCATCGATCCCAGCGCCGGATAGCTATATTGCAGCTCACCGATGACCAGCGCGCCGCCGTTGAGCGGGAAACTCGTGCCTGACGGGTTTGCCACCTGTGGATCCTCGGTATTGTTCGGGGCCGGGTTCCCGTTCGTTACCGCCAACAACCCTGTTACCGAGTTCAATGGGCCGCACGCGCAGCCGCACGCCCAACGCCGAAAGCGGATAGGCCGGACCGCCGCCGGGCAAATCGGCCGACGGCACCATTGGCCAGCCGAACATCGTATTGACAAAGACGAGGGCGTTCTGGCTGACAATGAATTCCTGATCGAGGCTCTGCTGACCGATCTTTACATCGGCCCGGTCCTCTTCGAGGAACTTCTGCTGATACCACAGTTCCCACAGGCGGGCGCCGGGGTCGGCCTCGATCCCGCTCGCGGTCTGCAGCGTAAACAAGTTGTCCGCGCTGAGATTGCGACCGTGGATCTGTAGAGCGCTGGCCCGAAATGTGCCGCCATACCAACCGAACGCCTGCTGCGTGTCGAGCTGCACCGCCATCTGGGTCAGGCCGTCATACTCAAAGCCTCGCTTGACGCCGCCGGTCAGATTGCCGAGCACCTCGCTGGTCTCCGACAGCGCCAGCGAGATGCCGTATTGGGCGAGCAGACGGCGCAGGCCCCAAACGTCACCGAGCAGGTTCTCACTGCGCGAGATGCCGGTCAGGAACCCGAACGGTCCGGGTGCAGGGGCGCCCTCCTCGGGCAGAAAAGTTTCAGCCCCCGGCATCAGCAGCGGCGGTGGCGCCGCCGCGGCCAGCGTTGCCCACACGCCGGCCGATAGCCAAATGGTGGCAAGTCCGAACGCTATCGGTAGGACGCCACGTCGGGATCCGGTCGATGCCGGGAAAAACGGGGGATGCGGCGGCATAAGGTTGCAGACCTCCTCGGCTCGGTGATTACACGAGCTTTCCGTTTCGGCGATTTGGGCTCGTTTGCGCTCAACTCTCTGAGGATGATAATGCGAGTGAATCGTAATAATTGAGCAAATGCGAGTTAGTCGCATCAGCTATGCGCCGATCGGCGTGACCGATCGGCCTCAGCTCGAGCCAGCGACGGCACACGGTTGCCGTGGCCTCGCGCCTGAGCTAAATCCTGGTTCTTTGAGCATCGGCGGAGTCAGACGATGCTGAATCGTCTTCCGCCGTTCAGGGTCCGCACCAATCATGAGCGTTGAAGATATTCTCTATGAACATCAGCCGTCTGGCGCGGCGGTCGTCGTCACCCTGCCCGACGGCGCACGTCGCGAGTTTGCGGGGCCGGCTACCGGCGCTGAAATCGCGGCTGCGATAGGGCCGGGGCTGGCCAAGGCGGCAATCGCCGTGCGGGTCGACGGCCGGCCGCGCGACCTCGCCACGTTGATCGACCGTGACGCCGCGGTGGCGATCATCACTCGCGACACGCCCGAGGGGCTGGAAATCCTGCGCCACGACGCCGCCCATGCCATGGCCGAGGCGGTCAAGGAATTGTACCCGCAGACCCAGGTCACCTTTGGCCCGGCGACCGACACCGGCTTCTACTACGATTTCGCGCGGGCCGAGCCCTTCACCCCGGAAGACCTCGAAACCATCGAAGCGCGCATGCGCGACATCGTGCGCCGCGACGAGCCGATCACCCGCGAAGTCTGGGACCGCGACGCCGCAATCGCGTTCTTTGCCGGCATCGGCGAGCGCTACAAAGCCGAGTACATCGCCGAGATCCCGCCGCAGGAAGAGATCAGCCTCTACCGTCAGGGCAATTTCGTCGACCTCTGCGTCGGACCGCATCTGCCCTCGACCGGCTATCTCGGCCAGGCCTTCAAGCTGATGAACGTGGCCGGCGCCTATTGGCGCGGCGACGCCCGCAATTCGCAGCTGCAGCGCGTTTACGGCACCGCCTGGGCCACCCAGAAAGACCTCGACCAATACCTCTTCCGGCTCGAAGAAGCCGAGCGCCGCGACCACCGCCGGCTCGGCCGCGAACTCGACCTGTTCCATTTGGGGGAGGAAGCGGTCGGCAGCGTCTTCTGGCACCCTAAGGGCTGGACGCTGTTCCGCATCATCGAGGCCTATATGCGCAGGCGCCTCGATGCCTCAGGCTATTCCGAGGTCAAGGGCCCGCTGCTGCTCGACCGCAGCCTGTGGGAAGCGACCGGCCATTGGGAAAATTTCCGCGAGAACATGTTCGTCGCCGAAAGCCGCGACGAGCGGGTGCTCGCGGTCAAGCCGATGAACTGCCCGGGCCACGTGCTGATCTTCGCCAACCGGCTCAGGAGCTACCGCGAGTTGCCGCTGCGGCTTGCCGAATTTGGCAGCTGCCATCGGAACGAGCCGTCGGGCGCCCTGCACGGCATCATGCGGGTGCGCGGCTTTACCCAGGACGACGCGCATATTTTCTGCACGGAGAGCCAAGTCACCGGGGAAGCGATCGCGTTTTGCGGGTTGTTGCTGTCAATTTACCGCGATTTCGGCTTCGAGGATGTCGAGATCAAATTCGCCGACCGGCCGCCGCAGCGGATCGGCGGCGACGCCGTCTGGGACCGCGCCGAGCGGGACCTGAAAGTGGCAGTCGAACAGGCCGGGCTTGCCTATACGTACAATCCCGGCGAAGGCGCTTTCTACGGCCCAAAGCTTGAATTCCATCTGCGCGACGCGCTCGGCCGGCAGTGGCAGTGTGGCACGTTGCAACTTGATTTCATGATGCCGGAACGGCTCGGCGCGCATTATGTCGGCGACGATGGGGCGCGCCATGTACCGGTCATGCTGCATCGCGCGATCCTCGGATCGGTCGAGCGCTTTATCGGCATCCTGATCGAGCATTATGCCGGCCGTTTCCCGCTGTGGCTGGCGCCGGTGCAGATCGTCGTCGCCTCGATCGTCTCGGAAGCCGCGGATTACGCCGCCGAAATTGTCGACGCCTGCAATGCGGCCGGGCTGCGCGCGGCGCTCGACGCGGGCAACGAAAAAATCTCGTACAAGGTGCGCGAGCACAGCCTCGCCAAAGTGCCGGTCATGCTGGTCGTCGGGCGGCGCGAGGCGGCGAACCGCACAGTCGCCATGCGCCGGCTCGGCGGTGGCGAGCAGGAAGCCCTTGCGCTCGGCGAAGCGGTTGCTAGATTGTCGCAGGAGGCAGCGGCTCCGTCGGCAACATAGCCGAACCGAACAGGCCGGGCGACGCCATCCAACCAGCAATAGGAGAGACTAGATACCCAGACCACCGATGAATATGACCCCGACCCGCGAAGGACCCCGGATCAACGATGAAATCGGCGTCCCGCGAGTCCGCCTCGTTGACGATCGGGGCAATATGGTGGGGGTGGTTGGGCGCAATGAAGCGCTTACCATGGCCGCCGACGCCGGTCTCGATCTGGTCGAGATAGCTCCGAATGCCGATCCGCCGGTCTGCAAGATCCTCGACTTCGGCAAATATAAATACGAAGAACAGAAGAAGAAAAACGAAGCGCGCAAGAAGCAAAAGATCATCGAGGTCAAAGAAATCAAACTGCGCCCCAGCATCGACGATCACGATTATGACGTGAAGCTCCGCAGCATGACCAAGTTCCTCGAGGAAGGCGACAAGGTCAAGGTGACGATGCGGTTTCGCGGGCGAGAGCTTGCGCATCAGGAGCTCGGCATGGACGTGCTGGTACGGGTCCGCGACAATTTGCTGGAGATCGCCAAGGTCGAGCAGATGCCGCGCATGGAAGGCCGGCAAATGACGATGGTGATGTCGCCGAAATAGTCGATCGCGCCGTATCCTGCTGTCGGCGCCTGCTTGCTTTCAGTGGAGGACGCCGGTATAACGCGCGGCCCGAAACGGGCGGAGGGCCGCGCCGGGAGCACTGTCTCGCCGTCGGCCTCCGATCAGGATTGTGGAATGCCCAAGCTTAAGACCAAGAGCGGCGCCAAGAAGCGGTTCGGCCACACCGGCACCGGCAAGATCAAAGTCGCGCACGCCTACAAGCGGCATCGGCTGATCAGCAAGGACAAGCAGGCCAAGCGCAAGGCGCGCGGCACCCAGATCTTGGAAAAGGGCGACTCCAAGCTCGTCCTGACCTACATGCCGTATCTGCGAGGCTGAGCCATGGCGCGCGTCAAACGCGGGGTGACGACCCATGCCCGCCACAAAAAGGTCCTCGAACTCGCCAAGGGCTATCGCGGCCGCGGGTCGACCGCCTATCGCATCGCGATCGAGAAGGTCGAGAAGGCGCTGCAGTATGCCTATCGCGACCGCCGCAACCGCAAACGCGACTTCCGCGGCTTGTGGATCCAGCGAATCAACGCCGGCACCCGCGAGCACGGGCTGACCTATTCGCAATTCATGCACGGCATCAAGCTCGCCGGGCTCGATCTCGACCGCAAGGTGTTGTCCGACATCGCGATCCGTGAGCCCGAAGCATTCGCCGCGATCGTCACGACCGCGCGCTCGGCGCTCGATGCGGCGTCCCCCGCGGCCCAGGCGCAGGCTGCTTGAGTAACACAGACGATATGGCGAGATCGTCCGCACCATCCCGACGGAGGTCGGGACCCATTTCGGCCGTGGGTACCGGCCTGCGCCGGGATGACGACAAGAAGCGATTTACAGGTTGGCGAATGTTGTGAAATTCGGCGCCGAGGCACTGTGAGAGCTGCAAGGGGGCCGCATCGGACGGCCCTTTTTTCATAGGAAGCGTAGGATGGCAGAGTTCGACCCGCAATGCGCTGGCATCCTCGATGATATCGCCGCCGCGATCACGCCTGAGGCGCTCGAGGAAATTCGGGTCAAGGTGCTGGGCCGGCGCGGCAGTCTGACCTTGGCGATGCGGGAACTGGGGGCACTCGATCCCGAGGCACGGCGCGCTGCCGGCGCCAAATCGAACGCCGCCAAAGACCGCGTTGCCGCGGCGCTCGCCGAGGCGGCGGCGCGGCTCGGGCGGGCGGCGCTCGAACAGCGGCTCGCCGCAGAACGCGCCGATGTCACCCTCCCCGTTCCGTTCGCCAGTGAGGGGCGGATTCATCCGATCAGCCAGACCATCGACGAGATCGTCGCGATCTTTGGCGAGATGGGGTTCGTCGTCGCCGAAGGGCCGCACATCGAAGAGGATTTCTACAATTTTACGGCGCTCAATATCCCCCCCGAGCATCCGGCGAGGCAGGAGCACGACACCTTCTATTTGCCCGAGCGGGCGGACGGCACCCGCCTCGTGCTGCGCACCCACACCTCGCCGGTGCAGATCCGCACGATGCTGGCGCAGCCGCCGCCGATCCGGATCATCGTCCCTGGCCGCACCTTTCGTTGCGACCACGACGCGACGCATTCGCCCATGTTCCACCAGGTCGAAGGGCTGGTCATCGACCGGACGACCCATATGGGCCATTTGAAGGGCTGTCTGATCGAGTTCTGCCGCGCCTTTTTCGGCCTCGACGACCTGCCGGTCCGCTTCCGCCCCAGCTATTTCCCGTTCACCGAGCCTTCGGCCGAGGTCGACATCGGCTGCTCGCGCCACGGCGGAGGGCTCGAAATCGGCGCCGGCGGCGACTGGCTCGAAATCCTCGGCAGCGGCATGGTCCATCCCAAGGTGCTGCACCATTGCGGCATCGACCCCGCGCAATATCAGGGTTTTGCCTTCGGCATGGGGATCGAGCGGGTGGCGATGCTGAAATACGGCATCCCCGATCTGCGGACCTTTTACGATTCCGATCTGCGCTGGCTGCGCCATTACGGCTTTCTGCCGCTCGACATTCCCTCGCTGGTCCGCGGGCCGCTCCAATGAAGGCGATGCTTTCCTGGCTCAAGACGCATCTAGATACGCCGGCATCGCTCGGCGAAATCGTCGAGCGGCTGGTCATGCTCGGCCACGATGTCGACGGGGTCGAAGACCCGGCCGCGGCGCTTGCCGGGTTCAAGGTTGCGCGCGTCGTCGCGGCCGAGCGCCACCCCAACGCCGACCGGCTCAAGGTCTGCGTCGTCGATGCCGGGGCGGGCGAGGTGCAGGTGGTGTGCGGCGCGCCCAACGCCCGCGCCGGGATGAGAGGCGTCTTCGGCCCGGCGGGGGTGACGATCCCGCGCAATCGCACGGTGCTTGCCGAAAGCACGATCCGCGGGGTCGCCTCGCGCGGGATGCTGATGTCGGGCTACGAGCTGGCCTTGAGCGACGACCATGAGGGGATCATCGAGCTTGCCGAGGATGCGCCGGTCGGCGCCGCCTATGCGAGCTATGCCGGTCTCGGCGATCCGGTCATCGACATCAAGGTGACACCGAACCGGGCCGATTGCCTCGGGGTTCGCGGCATCGCCCGCGACCTCGCGGCCGCTGGGGTCGGCACGATGATCGCGCTCGACGAGACGCCGGTCGCCGCCCGGTTCAAATCACCGATCGGCATCAGGCTGACCGATCCTGATGCGTGCCCGCTGTTCCTCGGCCGCCACCTGCGCGGCTTGAAGAACGGGCCGAGCCCGGGATGGCTGTGCCGGCGGCTGGAGGCGATCGGGCTGCGGCCGATCTCGGCGCTGGTCGACATCACCAATTTCCTGACTTTCGATCTCAACCGGCCATTGCATGTCTTCGACGCGAGCAAGCTGAAGGGCGATCTCGTCGTGCGTTTCGCCACCGCCGGCGAGAAGCTTTTGGCGCTAAACGGCCGCGAATACCCGCTCGACCCCAAGGTGACCGCGATCGCTGACAACAACGGCGTGCAAAGCCTCGGCGGCGTGATCGGCGGAGAACCGACGAGCTGCACCGAGGCGACGACCGAGGTCTTTATCGAGGCGGCGCTGTTCGATCCGATCCGCACCGCCGCGACCGGGCGCCGGCTCGAAATCACCAGCGACGCCCGCTATCGCTTCGAGCGCGGCCTTGACCCGGCGTTCGTGGGGCCGGGTCTCGAAATCGCGACCCGGCTGATGCTCGATTTATGCGGCGGCGAGGCGTCGGAGGTCGTCACCGCCGGGGCTGTGCCCGAGTGGCGGCGCCGCTATGTGCTGTGCGCCGGGCGCCCGGCGAGCCTCGGCGGTCTCGACGTCGCGGTCGAGGAAAGCACCGCAATTCTGCGCGCCGTCGGCTGCGCGGTCGAGCCGCTGGCGCTAGGCGATCTGTCGGTCGAGCCGCCCTCCTGGCGCGGCGACATCGAGGGCGAGGCCGACCTCGTCGAAGAAGTCCTGAGGGTCAAGGGGTACGACCATATCCCGGCGGTGCCGTTTTCGCGTGCGGCGCCGTTGCCGCGCCCGGCATTGATCCCGGCGCGGCGTCGCGCCGAGCTGGTCCGCCGCGCCCTCGCCGCACGCGGGCTGATCGAGGCTGTGACGTTTTCGTTCGTCGCGGCGCGCGAGGCGGAGCTGTTCGGCGGCGCCAAGCCCGAATTGCGGGTCGTCAACCCGATCAGCGCCGATCTCGACGCGATGCGCCCGTCATTGCTGCCGGGCCTGGTCGCCGCGATCAGACGCAACGCCGACCGCGGCTATCCGGATGCGGCATTGTTCGAATTGGGGCCGCTCTACCGCAACGACACCCCGGAGGGCCAGGTGCTGGCCGCGGCCGGATTGCGCGCCGGCCAGACCGGCCCCAAACATTGGCGCGAGCCTACGCATCCGGTCGATCTTTATCAGGTAAAGGCCGATGCGCTGGCCGCTCTCGCGGCGATGGGCGCGCCAGCCGAAAATGTGCAAGTCTCGGCCGAGCCTCCCACCTGGTTCCACCCCGGCCGCGCCGGCGTCTTGCGGCTCGGGCCGACGGTGTTGGGCGCGTTTGGCGAATTGCACCCCGGGGTGACCGAAGCGCTCGACGCGCGCGCGCCGATCGCCGGCTTCGAGGTGTTTCTCGACGCCGTCCCCGAGCCGCGCGCCGTCCGCGCCAAGCCGCCGGTGCAATTATCGGCGTTTCAGCCGATCGAGCGCGATTTCGCCTTTGTCGTCGATCATTCCCTGCCGGCCGAGACCTTGCTGCGCGCTGCACGCGGCGTCGACCGCAAGCTCGTCACCGAGATCCGCCTGTTCGACGTCTACGAGGGCGCCGGCCTGCCATTGGGCAAAAAGTCGCTCGCCGTCACCGTCCGCCTGCAGCCGCAGGACCGCACCCTGACCGATGCCGAGATCGAAGCCTTTTCCAAACGCCTCGTCGCCCAGGTCGAAAAAGCCACCGGCGGCGCACTGCGCGGGTGAGGGCCTGCGGCTTGACAAAGTAGCCACAAGAAGCTACTTGACCTTCGTGCGGATGGTCGGTCTCAAAACGCTAAAGAACAAGCTCAGCGAATATGTCCGCCTCGCAGCCGCCGGCGAGACGATCGTGATCACGGACCGCAACCGCATCGTCGCGGAAATCGTGCCGCCGCAAACCCAGACAGGCCTCACCCCGTTCGAGGAGCAGGGCGCGCGTGAGGGCTGGCTGAGGCCGGCGCGCATCCGCGACGGGTCGCCTCCGCCGAACAAACCAATGCCAGGTCTCACGCTCGAGCAGCTCATGGCCGATCTGGCGCGCGACCGGGAAGACCGTTGATCTACATTGACAGTTCGGTTGCGCTCGCCCGCTTGCTGCTCGAACCCCGTTCTGCTCCCGAGCGGCTTTGGCAGGAACGGCTGGTTTCGAGCCAGCTGCTCGAATACGAAGTCTGGAACCGGGTGCACGCTTATGGTCTGGCCGAGTTGGTCGGAAACGAGGCGCAAGCGCTGCTGCTGCGCGTCGGGATGGTCGAGATGACCAGATCGGTGCTCGCGAAAGCTCTGGAACCGCTGCCGCTTCCTCTCCGAACCCTGGATTCGCTGCATCTCGCGACAATGGATTTTCTGCGCGGCCGGGGCGAGGCGGTGGAATTGGCCAGCTACGATGCCCGCCTCCTCGCCACAGCGCGCGCCCTCGGGATGCCCTTGGCGGCGCTGTGACGCCGCGCTGCCGGCAGCACCCTCACGATCGCGTTTCCGTTTTCCGATGCCGGCGGCATAATAATTGCGCCCGACAGGTCCGCTGGCGCTTACCGCCAGGCTTCTGGTTAAGGAGGTCGGACGGCCTCGGATTGCCTACTTCCGATGGGTTGGCGAGACTATGGGCGCGCATGGCATGAGGATTAGCTGATGGCGCTGGCAAACGAGCGGGTCGCCTGGTTCAACGGCAGGATCGTGCGCGAGAGCGAGGTCATGATCCCGTTCCGCGATCAGGGCTTTTTGCGCGGCGACGCTGTCTTCGACATGACCCGCAGCTTCAACGGCAAGGCCTTCCGCCTCGAACAGCACGTGGCGCGGCTCTACCGCTCGCTCAAATACCTCGACCTCGACCCGGGACTGTCGCCGCCGGAGATGGTCAGGGTCAGCGCCGACGTGCTCGACCGCAACCGGCACTTGTTAGCGCCCGGCGAGGATTACTGGCTCGCGCAGCGCGTCAGCCGCGGTATCCATCCGGTCCCTGGCGACAATTGGGACCATTACGGGCCGAACGTGATCGTCGAATGCGTGCCGTTGCCGTTGCGCGAGCGTGCCCCGCATTTCCGCGACGGCATTGAGGTCGTGACGCCCTCGCTGCGCCGCACCCCGCCCAATTCACTGTCGCCGCGCGCTAAGATGCACCAATACCTGAACCTCGTCCTCGCCGACCGCGAGGTAAAGGCGCAGAACCCGGCCGCCTGGGCGGTGCTGCTCGACGTCAACGGCAACCTCGCCGAGGGTCAGGGCAGCAACATCTTTCTGGTGCACGACAACGGCATCTTTACGCCGCGGGAACGTTATGTCCTGCCGGGCGTCAGCCGCCAGGCGGTGATCGACCTCGCCGGCCAATTGGGCATTCCGTGCGAGGAGAAGGATCTCGACCTCTATGACGCCTATACCGCCGACGAGTGCTTTCTCACGTCGACCAGCCTGTGCATCTGCGGCGTGCGCACCCTGAACGGCCGGAGTTTTGGTGCGGATAGGATACCAGGGCCGATCACCCGGCGCCTGACCGAAGCCTACAAGGAACTCGTCGGCTGCGATTTCGTCGCGCAATATTTGCAGCGGCTCGAAGACTGAGCTCGGGCGGGCGGCGCAGCCCCTCGGCAGGAACAGCCCGGGGATCGCTTGCCGCACAGCTGCATATCCTTCGTCGGACACGGCTTCATATTCGGAGCCTCAATTTGACGGAGGGTCTCGTGAAAGTGATGCTGCTCGCCGGTGCGATCGCGCTAACCGCCGCGGTCGCGGCGCCTGCCTTGGCCCAGACGGCCGGGTCCGCTGCGACCCCGCACGTCCAGTCCACTCCGCTGAGCGCGCCGGAGCAGCCGGGCGGAGGCGAGCAAGGCGGCGGCGGGCCGTGGATGCGCGGCAGAGGCGGTTGGGGGATGCGTGGCGGGATGATGATGCGGCGCGACATGTGGCGCCGCGCGATGATGCGCGGGAACCCGCAGGAGCAATGTGTCGACCGGGTCGCCCGGCGGGCGGCGCGCCGCGCCTATGTCGAGGCCAAGCTCGACCTGACCGCCGAGCAGCGCCCGCTGTGGGACAAGGTGCAGATCATCGCACAGGGCGAGCAGCAGAAGGAGCGGCAGCTTTGCGACCAGTTGAAACCAGGCGCCGAATCGACCGTGCTCGACCGCATGGACCGGGCCCAGCAATTCCTGTCGGCGCGGCTTGACGCATTGCAGTCGGCTAAGCCCGCGGTCCAGGCGCTCTACCAGTCGTTGACCCCCGAGCAGAAGGCCATCTTCGACCACCCATTCCGCCGCGATTAGCGGCCGGTCTCCGCGCGCCGCGAAGAAGGGGCCGCAAACCCTCAATTGCGCTGGCCGGCGGTTGGTAGAGGCGCGCAGGAGGGGCTGTGGAAATTCAGCGAATGAGACCGCGCCTCTCCATCTCGCGTCCTGCCGAGAGGCCACGCTGACACGCGAGCTTCGCGTGTTCCCCATAGCCGTCGAGACAATCCGCCTTGAGATCCTGGAAGAGCTGGATGAGATCGGCATCGCTGACACGACCATTGCCACCGATGAGATACCAACTCGCAATCAACAGGACCGATGCAGCACCCGCGCCCAGAAGATATTTCAACGCTATTGCTGCGACCGGAGATAGAACAAGATTATTCTCCAACGGGGTCGTTATCTGGGCTTCCAGTAAATTCCCTCTTGACCGCAAGAATAACTTTTAAGAATTTATATTTACTCAATTTATCCAGCGCAACACCATACCACTCTCGGGCGAGCTCGTTCGCACGGACGTCCGCCGCCTCTTTCTCGTGAGGCGTCAACCGCGAATACCAAACGAGTGCTACGCCGCCGAATATGATCGCCGACGTTGCGGCTACCGGTACAATTGGGAAAACCATCCTAACGCCTTCGAGATACGGGCCATGAATAATTCGGCTCCCAACCAATCGGTCGGGATGTGTAAATCTGAGCTCCTCGATACTCTGCATTTGTAACCAAATACTTACTTGTGTCGGTTGGCGATCGACGTAAACCGTGCCCGCTGAATGCTTAGGAACCCCTTGGAGCCGAAGCAACCTCCAGCAGATACCCCTTCGGGACTCAAGGAGGGAGCGCACGCTTTCCATATCGACGATCTGAGCCATTGACGACCGCCTCTGGGATGCCTTTGATCGGGGAAGCATTTGTTCGGGCGAGCACATGCCTCGAGAGAAGGGTCTTGCTTTGAACCTGGAAACGCGGCTGCGCCGCGCGATGCGTGGCGAGGTGCTGTTCGACTCGTTCAGCCGCGGGCGCTACTCGACTGACGCCTCGATTTACCAGATCGAGCCGCTGGGCGTCGCGGTCCCGCACGACCGCGAGGACGCCGCGGCGGCAATCGCGATTGCGCGCGAGGAAGGGGTGCCGGTCCTGCCGCGTGGTGCAGGCACCTCGCAATGCGGCCAGACCGTTGCGCGCGCGCTCGTCATCGATTGCAGCCGGCATATGGACCGGGTCGTCTCGGTCGATGTCGAGGCGCGGCGGGCGCGGGTCGAGCCGGGGGTCGTCCTCGACCGGCTGAACCGACAGCTCCGGCAACATAAACTGTTCTTTCCGGTCGACCCGTCGACGGCGAGCCGGGCGACGATCGGCGGCATGACCGCCAACAACAGCTGCGGCTCGCGCTCGATCCGCTACGGCAACATGGTCCACAACGTCCGCGGCATCGACGCGCTGCTCGCCGACGGCACCAGCGCGTGGTTCGGCGAGGTGGCCGGCAATTTCCCGGCTGATCTGCCGGCTAATCTGAATGACGACAGCGCAATGCCCGAACGCTATCGCGATCTCGTCCGGCGGATGCGCACCTTGCATCGTCGCGAGGCCGACGAGATCGCGCGGCGCTTTCCGCAGGTATTGCGACGGGTCGGCGGCTACAACATCGACAGTATCGACGATGGCGGCCACAACATGGCGCGCCTCTTGGTCGGCTCCGAGGGCACCCTCGCGTTTTTCAACGAGATCGAGCTCGAATTGCAGCCGATCCCGGCGCATCGGGTGCTCGGCATCTGCCATTTCCCGAGCTTTTACAGAGCGATGGAGTCGACGCGAAAGATCGTCGAGCTCGGCCCGAGCGCCGTCGAGCTGATCGATCGCACGATGATCGACCTGGCCCGCGACATTCCAATGTTTCGCGCCGTGGTCGAGCGCTTTGTAAAGGGCGAGCCGGCAGCGTTGCTGCTGACCGAGTTCGCCGGCGAAGACCCGGCGGAAAACCTGCGGCGGCTGCGGGCGCTGCACGAGCTGATGGGCGATCTCGGCTTCCCCGGCGCGGTCGTGGATGCGATCGACCCGGCCTTTCAGGCGGCGATCCTGGACGTGCGCGCACAGGGCCTCAACATCATGATGTCGATGAAGGGCGACGGCAAACCGGTCTCCTTTCTCGAAGACTGCGCGGTGCGGCTCGAAGATCTCGCCGGCTACACCGACCGCCTGACCCGCATTTTCGAGAAGCACGGCACCTACGGCACCTGGTATGCGCACGCCTCGGTAGGCTGCCTGCACGTCCGCCCGGTGCTCAACCTGAAGCAAGAGCTCGACGTCAAGAAGATGCGGGCGATCGCCGAGGAAGCCTTTGCGATGGTTCGCGAATACAAAGGCTCGCATTCGGGCGAGCACGGCGACGGGCTGGTGCGCTCCGAATTTCACGAGGCGATGTTTGGCGGCCGGCTGGTGCGCGCCTTCGAAGAGGTCAAGGACGCCTTCGACCCGCAGGGCCTGTTCAATCCCGGCAAGATTGTCCGGCCGCCTAAAATGGACGACCGCAGCCTGTTTCGCTACAACCCGGACTACCGGCCGTTGCCGATCGCCAATGCCCTCGACTGGTCGGAATGGGGCGGTTTCGCGGCGGCGACGGAGATGTGCAACAACAACGGCGCCTGCCGCGCCCGCGACCCCGGCGTCATGTGCCCGTCGTTTCGCGCCACCGGCGACGAGCGGCACCTGACCCGCGGCCGCGCCAACACGCTGCGGCTGGCGCTGTCGGGCCAGCTCGGACCCGAGGCGCTGGTCTCGACCGACATGCGCGAGACCATGGATCTGTGCATCTCGTGCAAGGGCTGCAAGCGCGAATGCCCGACTGGTGTCGACATGGCGCGGATGAAGATCGAGTTCCTCCATCATCACCGGCGCCGGCACGGCCTCTCACGGCGCGACCGGCTGATCGCCTACTTGCCGCGCTACGCCCCCTATGCCGCGCGGATCGCGCCGCTGCTCAATTTGCGCAACCGGGTCTCATTCGCGGCAGAGCTCGGCGAGCGATGGTTCGGGCTCAGCGCCAAGCGCAAACTGCCGCAGTGGTCCGCGCGGCCCTATCGCGGCGCCGCCGCGGGAAGCGGACGCGAAGCCGTGCTGCTGGTCGACACCTTCAACCGCTGGTTCGAGCCGGAAAACGCCCGCGCGGCCGAACGCGTGCTGACCCGCGCCGGCTTTCGGGTCGTCAGCCCCGATCCGGCGCGCGGCCGGCCGTTGTGCTGCGGCCGGACCTTTCTCGCAGCGGGTCTCGTCGACGAGGCGCGCGCCGAGGCGCGGCGCACGGTCGAGGCATTGGCGCCCTACGTCCGAGCCGGGACGCCGATCATCGGTCTCGAACCCTCGTGCCTGCTGACGTTGCGCGACGAGTTTCCGGCGATCCTGCCGAATGCCGAGACCAAGGCGCTCGCCGCCCACGCTCAGCTGTTCGAGGAATTCGTCGACAGCGAGCTTGCTGCGGGCCGGTTCGAGCTGTCGTTACGGTCGATGCCGGGCGGCAACGTATTGCTGCACGGCCATTGCCACCAGAAGGCTTTTGCGACGGTCGGCGCCGCGGCCAAGGCATTGCAGCTGATTCCGGACCTCACGGTCGAGACTTTCGAACTCGACCTGCTGTGGCATGGCCGGCGCCTTCGGTTACGAGGCGGAGCATTACGACATGTCGCTAAAGATCGGCGAGCTCGGCGTCCTTCCCAAAATGCGCGCAGCCTCCCCCGGGACGGTCCTCGCCGCCTGCGGCACCAGCTGCCGTCATCAGATCGCCGACCTTACCGGCCGCCAAGCCCAGCACATCGTCTGCATTCTCGACGAAGCGTCTGCCGGAGCCTGAAATGAGAAAACTCGAGATCGTATTCGATCCGCTGCCGGACTATGTTTGCCGCGCTCGAAGACTATCCGCCGGCGCATACGAAGTTTTATCTTCGCAAGCAGTTCGCGGCGAAACTAATTTCCGGGTAAATGATCAATGCCGCCGATGGTGACCCTCCCTGATCGGGCGAGAGCACTTCTCGACTTATGGTTTGGGCTGCCCGATGATCCGGGCCGCGAACAGCATCGCGAGATCTGGTTCAAGGCCACCGACGAATTCGACGCCGCGCTGCGCCGCGAGTTTCTCGCCGATTACGAAGCGGCGGCGGCCGGAGCGCGGAGCTACTGGGAAGCCTCGGCGCAAGCTGCGCTTGCCCTAGTGCTGCTGCTCGACCAGGTGCCGCGCAACGTCTTTCGCGGGACCCCCCGCGCCTATGAGACTGACGCGGCGGCGCGAGACGTGGCTGACCGAGCGCTCGAAAACGGGTTCGACCAGAGCGTCCCGCCGGCCTGGCGGCTGTTCTTCTACATGCCGTTTCACCACAGCGAGAACATCGCCGACCAGCGGCGCTCCGTGGCACTTTCCGAGGCGTTGCCGCGAAACCCCGACCGCGGTGGTTCGTTGCGCCGGTATGGGCACCCCTATATCGAGGTCATCGAGCGCTTCGGACGCTTTCCGCACCGGAACGAAATCCTTGGTCGGCAATCGACCCCGGAAGAGGTCGCGTTTCTAGCGAAACCGAAGCCCTCGTCTTGAGGCATTCTCGGCGCACGATGCCGATGAGCCGTCCGGGACCAGCGATGATTGCGACCGTATTGCCGAGGTCTGCGTGATGTCGGATCAGCATATTTCCCCGTGTCGGCAACGAAATCGACGGCGGTGTCGCTGTCGCCGTGACGTGCTGCGGCCTGTCGCCGCCGGCCGCCTCGACGCTGCGTTGATTTGACGGTGGGCCGCGATCGATACTGACTCGGCAGCGGACATCGTCGTCCAGCAACCGCGAACCGGAGTAGCCGTGAATGTCGGTTGGTTCGATCCTCGTCTACGTGACCAGCGACGTCGATAACGCTCTTGGCGAGAACGTCCTCAAGCTCCCGCTGTTGTTGGCCCTCAGCGCTGGCTTTCCGGCGGCGAAGATTGCGTGGGTTCCGGGCACGAGCGGAGAGTTTCATCTGCAAAATGAACTTGCGCCGTTGGTCGACGGGCGGATAGCCGAGTTCATCACCGACCTCGATATTCCGGTTGATCCTCGCTCGGCACTTCTCGCCAGGCGTCCAATCCTCAAGCGTCGTTTCGACCTGATAATCGATACGCAACGCTACCTCGGCCGCACCTTGTTCCTGCGGCGCATCCCCCATGACCGCTTTATCAGTGGGACTTGGAAATATCTCTTTTCCAATGCCCGCCCGCCGCGCGGATTGCCGCTGCGCCCGCCGCGCTTGACGGACAAGCTGGTGGGGTTGGCGGCAGCGGCGGCGGGGCACGAGATCCCGGTGCCCAACCCGATCCCGCTGCAGCCCGCGCTGCGCGCTCGTGCGGCGGAACTGTTGCCTGGCGGCCAGACTTATGTCGCGTTGGCGCCCGGCGCGGGGGTAAAGCACACGGGAAAATGCTGGCCGCTCAATTCCTTTGTTGCCCTTGCCCGGCAACAGGTGAAGCGCGGACGCATCCCCGTCTTTTTTTTAGGCCCAGCCGAACGCGATTGGTGTGCGCCGTTGCACCAGGCCGTGCCCGAGGCGCTGTTCCCGGAGCAGCAAGGCGACAAAACCATCCCGGCAGAAATCCGCGGCCCAAGCCTTGTCGCGGCACTCGCCGAGCGCGTATCCGCAGCAGTGGCGAACTGCTCCGGCACCGGCCATCTTCTCGCTGTCGGCGGAGCCCCGATGGTTTCACTCTACGGACCGACCCGCCCGGAGAAGTACGCGCCGTTTTCTCGGGCGTTGATATGCATCAAGGCTCAGGATTTCGGTTCTGAACGCCTCGAGGCCATCCCGGTCGATGTCGTTGCTTCGGCGCTGGAACGGCAGGTGCCGATCGGACCCGCAGCCCGGGAAATCCTTGTGCCGCAGCCCAAAACAGGGTCTATCCCGATACTCGCGCCGATTTCGGTCGGCGAGCTTCTCGACAAGATCACCATCCTTGAAATCAAGGCCGAGCGGATCACCGACCCTGCACGACATGCAAATGTGATGCGCGAGCTTGATTGGCTGAACGCAGCGCGCACACGGGATGTTGCGCCGATGCCGGAGCTGGAGTCGCTGTCCCAGGAACTGGGAGCGGTCAATCGGCACCTGTGGGACATAGAGGACCGCCTTCGCCAGTCTGAGCGCGATGAACGGTTTGATCCGGTTTTCATTGAATTGGCGCGCAGCGTGTACCGTTACAATGATCGACGGGCGGCCCTCAAACGACAGATCAACCAATTGACGGGCTCCGAGATCATCGAGGAGAAGTCATATCTTGGGCTGCGGTGATGCCGGTCTTGGGCTGCGGTGATGCCGGTCTTGGGCTGCGGTGATGCCGGTCTTGGGCTGCGGTGATGCCGGTCTTGGGCTGCGGTGATGCCGGGCGCCGAGCTGCCTGAACGCGCAACGGCTCTGCTCGACTTCTGGTTTGGGCCGCCCGACAATCCCGAGCGGCTGCATCATCGCCGGATCTGGTTTCGCAGCACACCCGAATTCGACGATGCGACACGCCACGGCTTCACGGAGGATCACGCAATGGCGGTCGCGGGCGCGCTGCGCGACTGGGAGGCGGACGCCGAGAGCGCCTTGACGTTGGTGATGCTGCTCGACCGGGTGCCGCGCAATATCTTTCGCAGCACGCCGCGCGCTTTTGCCAGCGATCCTCCGGCTCTGGCGGCAGCTAATCGGGCGCTGGCCCGCGGTTTTGACCTCGCCGTGCCGGCCGCCTGGGGGTGTTTTTTTATCTGCCGTTCGAGCACAGCGAGCGGCTCGCCGATCAGCAGCGCGCGATCGCGCTGCTCGAGGCATTGCCCGCGGTGCAGGGCCGCCCTGGCGACGGGGGCATGTCGCGCCTGCATCTCGAAATCATTAAGCGTTTCGGTCGCTTTCCGCATCGCAACCCGATCCTCGGCCGAGGATCGACCGCAGAGGAGCTCGCTTTCCTCGAAGAGTGCGAGCGCCGCTTTGGACAACCATTCCAAGACGCCGGGTCAGCCGGCAACGCGTGAACGCAAACCAAGCCACCTCCGCGGGGAAACCGGATTTACAGGAGAAAGACCATGGCCATCACCAAGCTTAGCGTCGCTGCGGTCGAGCGTTTTGCCGACGGTCGCGACTTCGGCGATGCCGGACCCTATGTGCGCATCCATGGCGTTGCCAACGGCGAACTCGACCCAGCCGGCCCGGAGAACGCGGTTATCGTCGATCTCGACAAGGCAGCGCGAAATGCGCGCGGCATGGTCGAATACCAGTCCGATTTCTTTATTCTGCGGCCGGCCGATCCGCGCCGGGGCAGCGGCGTCCTCGTTTACGACGTGACCAACCGCGGCCGGAAAGTCATTCTGGGCCGGCTCGACGAAGCCGCCGGCGACGCCGACACCAACAATCCTAAAACGGCTCGAGATGTCGGGCTGGCCTTCACCCTCGGGCGCGGTTACAGCCTCGTCTGGTCGGGCTGGGATTCGGGAGCGCCGCGCGCCAACAACGGCATGACGGCGCGCCTGCCGGCGGCGCTCGAAAACGGCAAGCCGATGGTGCGGCGCATCCGTGACGAGTTCCATATCGGCACCCGTGCGCCCGGAAAGGGCGACGTTGTGCGGTTGAGTTATCCTGCCGTCTCGACCGATCCGCGCAAGGCACTGCTGAGCTTTCGCAACCGCGAGGGCGACATCCGCACCGCAATCCCCGCCGACGATTGGGAATTCGTCGACGAACGGACGATCCGGCTGTTGCCGGCCGGCGCTTTGTTCGCGCCTTATAAAATTTATGAAATCTGGTACGAGGCGACCGGGTCGAATGTGATCGGCACCGGTTTTGCCGCGACCCGCGACTTGGTCTCGTTCCTGCGCTACGAAGCGGCCGCCCCCGACGGTTCGCGCAACCCGCTGATCGCTGAAGGCGATGGGACCAGCCACACCGGGATCAACCATACGCTCGCCTTTGGCGTCTCTCAGAGCGGCCGTTTTCTACGGCATTTCCTGGAACTCGGGATGAACGACGACGGGCGCGGCCGAAGGGTTTTCGACGGGGTGCTGAGTCATGTCGCCGGGGCCGGCAAGGTCTTTGCCAACCACAGCTTTGCCATGCCGGGCCGCACCGCGACGCAGCACGAGGACCGGCTTTACCCCGAAAATTGGTTTGCGTTTGGCAATGCGGTGACGACCGATCCGTTTTCGGGCCGGCGCGGCGCAATCCTCCAGGGCCGACCGACAGATCCTTTGATGATCGAGGTCAACACCGCCACCGAATATTGGCAAAAGGGCGCCTCGCTGGTTCATACCGATCCGAACGGCCGACAGGATGCCGACCTGCCGCCGAATGCCCGCGTCTTTATGATCGCCGGCACTCAGCATGGCGGCGGCCCGGGGACCGATCCGAGCCCCGGCCCCTGTGTGAACCCGCGCAACCCGCACAGCGCCAGCCCGGCATTGCGGGCGTTGCTCGTGGCGCTCGAAGAGTGGGTCGAGGCCGGCACCGCGCCGCCGCGGAGCCGCGTCCCCTCGATCGCCCAAGGCACCGCGGTCGACGCCGACACCATCCAGATGCCGGCGGTAGCGGGCTTTGCCCACGCCCCCGGCGCCAACCGCATCGCGGCGCCGGTTGATTGGGTCGAACCGCCGGTGCGGCTCGACAATTTTTACGGGACCCGGGTCTGCGCCGTCGATGCCGACGGCAACGAGGTGGCGGGCATCCGGCTGCCGCCAATTGCGGTGCCGCTCGGCACCTATACCGGGTGGAACGTCTATCGCGCGCAGCCCGGCGAATTGGCCGACCGCGACGGCTCGCTGATCGCGTTCGCCTGCACCAAGCAAGAGCGCGAAGCCGCCGGTGACCCCCGCCCCTCCCTCGAGGAACGCTATGGCACCCGCGACACCTATGTCACAAAGGTCAAGGCGGCCGCCGAGGCTTTGGTCGCCGACCGCCTGCTGCTGGCCTCCGACGCCGCCGCCTACGTCAAAGCCGCGGAGGAATGCGACCGGTTCTGACCGCGCGCCGCTTCCGGCATGTGTTCAGCCGGCAATGACCGGCACGGCGATTGCCTCAGCAGAGCAGTTGTCATGCGCCGCTTCCCAGCACTTGCGACACGACCGGCAGTGCGGTCCTGTTGAGCCGCGCGATCAGGGGCTTGGTCAGAGCCGGAGCCGTGTATTTTGCGATCATGGCGACGCCGAAGAAAATGTTCGCCACCGGCAGAACATTGCTGCCGAGAACAACCCACGCCAAGGTGATGGTACGGGTTCCGCTGATCAGGCCGGCGGTCAGCGCCGAATTTCGCGCCGAGCGCCAGAACAGGACCGTTCCAGCGCATTGAAAGCCGAGATTAACGGCGTACGCCAAAGCAAGGAGTTCCAACGTCACGATTGGTTTGGCGAGGAAATATGCCTGCACGCCGGCCATCGATCCCATACCGGCCAAGACCAGGGCAAAGACGGCGATCCCCGTCATCGCGTCAGGATTGTCGCGCACGAACCCCGCAGCGAACTGCTTTACGAGAAGGGCGGCGACAGCGGCGCCTCCGACGATCAGCAGCAGGTGGAAACTCATCGTCGCCGGATTGATGGCCAGCTGATAGCCGCCGAGACCCGCCGCGAACAACGGCATGTAAAACGGCGATGCCGCAGTCGCGGCAACCGTCGCGAGGAGCGCCAGCGGCGTGCTGAGCCCGAGGATCGCCGAAAAGGCGACGCAGGCCGGGCTGGTCGGCACCAGCGACCAGAACAGCAATCCTTCGGCAAGACCCGGACCCGGTTTGAGCAGCCAGATGATCGCGAACACGACGAGCGGCACCCCAAACGTCGCCCAGAGAACCATTGCGACCGTGATCCGGGTTTGCCTGATTTGATTTCGAAAAGCCGCGCTGTCGAGCTTTAAAAAAGATCCAACGGTGAAGAGAAAAATCGCGACGACCAAATAAGGTCTGGCGGCATTGGACACGACAGGTATGCAAAAGCCCACGACAATGCCGGCGGCAACGACCCACGCACCATTCTTTCCCGCAAATTGCAGAAGATTTTTCATGATTCGATCCCAAACCCAGCTCGGACGACGACTATCGGCAGGGTACGCTTGGGTTTTTCGGAAGCAATGTGAGAATGATCACATACCTGCAAATTTTGGATTGCCGACGTCTTTCTGGCGGAACCGAAACTAGCGCAGAGCGAGAAGGCAGGCGCGGGCGGCGCCGTCGAGGATCGCCTCCTTGTCGATGCCGTAGGCACGGTAGAGATCGGGGATGTCGCCGGACTGACCGAAGTGGTCGATGCCGAGGGGAACGATCGGATTGTGCTGGACGGCGCCGAGCCACGACAATGTCGCCGGATGAAAGTCGCCGACGGTGACGAGGGCCGCCCCGGGTCGCAGCTTCGCCAATAGCCGCTCGGCCGTGCTTGTCCTGCGCTGGGCCTGGGCGGCGCGCCAGTCGCGATGCAGCCGGTCGGGCGAGCTGATCGCCAGCAACCCCGCCTGTGGCACGTCGTCGGCCAGTTCGTCATAAGCGGTGAGGGCTTCCGGGGCGACGGCGCCGCAATAGGCGATCGCCAGATCCGCCTCCGGCCCCGGTTCGCGCAGCCAATAGGCGCCGGCAATGATCGCGTCGGCAAGGTCGGGATCGACCCGCCGCTTTGGCTGGTCGATCGGCCGCGTCGACAGGCGGAAATAGACCGAAATCGCCACCCTCACGCTGGATCTCGGTGAAGGCCCAGGCCAACAAGACCGCCAACTCGTCGGCGTAAGCCGGCTCGAAGCTCGCCAGGCCCGGCTGGGCCATCCCAATCAGTGGTTCGCTGACCGATTGGTGCGCGCCGCCTTCGGGCGCCAGGGTAATCCCGGAGGGCGTCGCCACCAGAATGAAGCGCGCATCCTGGTAGCAGGCATAATTCAGCGCATCGAGCCCGCGCTTGATAAACGGATCGTAAAGCGTGCCGATCGGCAACAGCCGGGTGCCAAACAGCGGCCCCGACAGCCCAAGGGCGGCGAGCTGCAGAAACAGGTTGCTTTCAGCGATGCCGAGCTCGATGTGCTGGCCCTGCGGCGACATTCCCCAGCGCTGCGCCGAGACGACTTTCTCGTCGCGAAAGGTGTCGGCCCGCTCGGCGCGGTCGAAAATGCCGCGGCGATTGACCCACGGTCCGAGATTGGTCGACACCGTGACGTCGGGCGAGGTCGTCACGATGCGCTGCGCCAATTGGCTGTCGCCCGCTGCGATATCGCCGAGCAGGCGGCCGAATGCCTCCTGTGTCGACTGCCGCTCGCCGCGTGGCACCGGGAGGCGTTCCGGCACCGGCACCACCCCGCCTGCGTGACGGCGCGCCGTGGGCCCGGCCAGCGGCACCTCTTCGAGGAAATCAGAGAGCCGCTCGGGCGACAGGTCGAGGCCGGAAAAGCGGTCCCATTCGGCGCCCTCCTCTAGCGCCATGCTGCGCCGGAACGAGGCCATCTGGTCGAGGTTCATCAGCCCCGCATGGTTGTCCTTGTGCCCGGCGAAGGGCAGCCCAAAGCCCTTGATCGTATAGGCGATAAAGCAGGTCGGCCGGTCATCGGCGACGGCATGAAAGGCATCGAGCACTGACGCCAGGTCGTGGCCGCCGAGATTGGTCATCAGCCGCTGCAGCGCGACATCGTCGTGATCGTCGAGGATTGCGCGGATCCCGGGGTAGCGGTTGAGGTCGCGTTGCAGATGCTCGCGCCAGCCCGCGCCTCCCTTGTAGACCAGCGCCGAATAGAGTGAGTTCGGGCAGGCATCGATCCACTCGCGCAGATGATGACCGTCGGGCCGGGCAAAGGCCGCCTCCAGCAGCCGGCCGTATTTGAGGGTGACGACGCGCCAACCCATCATCTCGAACATCGCGTCGATGCGGCCGAACAATCGATCCGATACGACCGCGTCGAGGCTCTGGCGGTTGTAGTCGATGACCCACCACAAATTGCGAACGTCGTGCTTCCAGCCTTCGAGCAACGCCTCGAAGATGTTGCCCTCGTCGAGCTCGGCGTCGCCGGCGAGCGCGATCATGCGGCCGGGAGGTTCCTCAGTCGGAGCGAAGTTTTTGAGGCGCACATAATCTTGCGCAATCGAACTGAACAAGGTCATGCCGACGCCGAGCCCGACCGACCCGGTCGAGAAATCGACGATGTCGCCATCCTTGGTCCGTGACGGATAGGATTGGGCGCCGCCGAACGCGCGAAATCGCTCCAGCTTGTCGCGGGACTGATGCCCCAGCAGGTATTGAATGGCGTGGAATACCGGCGCGGCGTGCGGCTTGACCGCGACCCGGTCTTGCGGCCGCAGGACGTCGAAATAAAGCGCCGTCATCAACGTCGCCACCGACGCGCTCGACGCCTGATGGCCGCCGACCTTCAACCCGTCGCGATTTGGCCGCAGGTGATTGGCGTTGTGGATCATCCACGTCGACAGCCACAGCACCTTGCGCTCGAGCGCGCTGAGGCAGGCAAGCTTATCCGCCGGTTCCGCTTGTCGCTCTCGGCCTACCTCGCCGTCGACGGCAGTCAGCATCGTTGAACTCCGCTCGGGGAGCGCCGAGCCTAATCTATTTCCAACGCAAAATCTCCGCCGTCGGCCGCGGTTTGAACAGCGGCCCGCAGATGCTTAAATACGTGCGACGACGCCGGATCGCGCCGGCACAGACAGGAGTGGCACGGATGGCCGAGGGCGAAGTCGAGGAGCGGGGGATCGTCGTGACCGAGAATGCGGCCCGCCGCATCGCAACATTGCAGGCACGCGAACAGGCGCAAAGCGCGTTTCTGCGGATTGCCGTTTCCGGCGGCGGCTGCTCGGGGTTCCAATATGGCTTCACCTTTGACGATCAACGCAACGACGACGATGTCGTGTTCGAGCGAGACGGCGTCAGTGTCGTCGTGGACGAGGTTTCGCTCGATTTGTTGAACGGCGCCGAAATCGATTTCGTCGAGGATCTGATGGGGGCGGCGTTCCAGATCCGCAATCCGAACGCGGCTTCGTCCTGCGGCTGCGGCAACTCGTTCTCGATCGGCTGACGCTGCGGGGCGGGCCGCGGTCGTGAAAATCGCCAGCTGGAACGTCAATTCGGTCAAGGTGCGGCTGCCGCTTCTGCTCGCCTTCCTGCACGACGCGCAACCCGATGTGCTGTGTCTGCAAGAAACAAAGTGCCCGGCCGCGGATTTTCCCCGGCTCGAAATCGAGGCGCTCGGCTACCATATCGAGACGATCGGCCAGCGCGCCTATAACGGAGTGGCGTTGCTGTCGAAACGCCCGGCCGAAGAACTCGTCGCCGGTCTTCCGGGCATGCCGGAAGATGAGCAGGCGCGCTATCTCGAAGCGTCGTTTGGCGCGGTTCGCGTCGCGTCGCTCTATCTGCCAAACGGCAACCCGGTCGGCACCGACAAGTTCACCTATAAGCTTGCCTGGATGGAGCAGTTGGTCGATCACGCCCGCGGCCTGCTGCGGTGCGAAACTCCGTTCGTCCTCGCCGGCGATTACAACATTTGTCCGGCCGACGAGGATGTCTACGATCCGGTGGCGTTCCGCGACGACGCGCTGTGCCGCCTGGAGTCGCGCTCGCGGTTTCGCGCGCTGATGTATCTCGGACTGACCGATGCCTATCGCGTTTTCCACCGCGAGCCGCACCGCTACACCTTTTGGGATTACCAAGCGGGGCGGTGGAACCGCGACGAAGGGCTGCGCATCGACCATTTGCTGCTGTCGCCGCACGCGGCCGACCGGGTCGCCGCCTGCGAGATCGACAAGAAGCCGCGCGCCAAGGAACGCGCCTCGGACCACACCCCGATCTGGTGCGAGCTCGCGATATAAAAGGCGCCGGACCCGTCCACCAGGTGCGGACAACGCTGGCTCGCCGTCGTTCCGCGACGCCGACAATGCCGGCGAGCGCGCGGGGCTGTCCGGGGTAATTCAGGCTTCGAGCAAACCGTGTTAAGCCCCATGCGAGACAAGATAACGTCGTCTTGCACGGGCTTGTCCCGCGGATCCACGTCTTCGTTTCGGGGGCCGAAGGGGTGGATGCCCGCGGATCGGGTCCGTGGGCTGAAGGCCCACGGGTCAGGCCCGGCCACGACGAAACGGGGGAGCCGCTCCCTCCACTGTTGCGGCGGTAAAATTTTCCCCGGACAGCCCTGCGCGAGCCCGAGAACCGACAGCGGCCAGCGGATCTAGCTGCGCTGCAGGCTCACCACTCCCGGAAAGAAGAAATAGCAGGCGATCCCGATCAGCACGAGATAGGCCAACAGGAAAAACGTCCAACCCATGTTGTGGCGAATGACGGCGCCCTCTTTGCGCACGTAGCTGGTCGTCGACACGCCGACACTGGCGGTCTGCGGCGCAACCGGCTTGCCGATCTCGGCGCCAACCGAATTCAGGGTCGGCAGCAGCAATGCCGGGAAACCGAGCAGCTTACCGACGAGCATCTGGAAGGTGCCGAACATTGCGTTGGTCGAGGTGTTGCTGCCCGACAACGCGACGCCGATCCAACCGAGCACCGGTGCCACGATGATGAAGGCCCAGCCGATCTTCGAAAAACCAAAGGCGAGCGAAGCGGCGATCCCGGCATAGTTGTAAACATAGGCGAGGCCGAAGATAAAGACGCCGACGAGCATGGCTCCCCACATTTGCGACCACGTCCGCCGCCAGACTTCGCCGAGCTGCGCCGCGCTCAGTCGCAACAGCAGCGCCACGATCGCCCAGGAAGCGAGGATTGCGGTGCCGCCGACAAACGGGGTGAAGTTGAACGCGGCGGCGATTTCTCGCCCCTGGCTGACCGAGGACCGGGCTGAGACCTTGACCAGGAACAGGCTGATCCGAGGCAATGGCGACCACGGCCCGGTCCAGGCCACGACGACGATCACCAAAACCGCGAACGGCATCCACGCCTGAAGGATTTCGCGGCCGGTGAGCCCGTGATTGCCGGCGTTGCTGTGGGCGAGCTCCGCTGCCGGAACCGGCATCCCGCCATAGCCGAGCACATTGGTCGGCCGCCACACCTTGAGCAGCAGCAACAACAACACGAAGCAGACGATCGATCCCGCGATGTCGGGCAGGTAAGGGCCCAAATAGACGGCGACCGGGTACTGCCCGGCGATGTAGCCGAGCGAGCCGACGATCGCCAGCGGCCAGCCGTCGCGCAATCCCGCCCGGCCGCTGACCAGGTAGATCAGTATCCACGGCGGCAGCAGAGCGAGGATCGCCACGATGTGTCCGACCGAACCCGACAGCGCCAGCAGCGGCAACCCGGTCACCGCGCTGAGCGCGATGATCGGCGCCCCCAGCGCGCCGTAGGAGACCGGCGCGTTGTTGGCGATCGCCGCGACCCGCAGCGCATCGAGATCGGGGATGCCGAGGGTGATCAGGATCGGCGCCACCACCGCCCAGGGATAGCCGAACCCGACCAGCCCCTCGAGCAATGCGCCGAAGGCCCAGGCGAACAGGATCGCCTGGACCCGGACATCCTGAGTGCCCTGCGCCAACAGCCAGCGCCGAAAGCGGTCGAAGACGCCGCTCACCACCAGCGTGTTGAACAGCATGACGCCCCAGAACGTGATCCAATTGACGTTCCAGATGCCGGTCGCCGATCCGTATACGTAGGCGCGGATCCCGTCGCCGAGCGGCATCCGCCAGACGAGCAGCCCGAGCAGAAAAGTGACGACCGAGCCGATCAGGGTCGCTACCCACGCCGACATCCGCAGGACGGCGAGCAAGAACAGCAGCACCACGACCGGCACCAGCGCGACGAGCCAAGTCGCCGCCAGGTTGTCCAGCGGATCGGCAATCTGGGTGAACACCAGTTTCCTCCCCGCCCCCCGGGTTTATTCGTCGCCGGGTGGGTGGGGCCACTATGCACGCGGTTATCGATCGCGCAAGCGGGCGGGCGGGTTTGTGTCGTCGCGATCGGGCGGATAGGAGTGGCGAACCCCGGCGCCGTCCTCGACGATCCACCCGCCCGACCCGGCCTCCGGGCTTATCGCGCAGCAAGCGATCGGCACCTTGCCGTGACCGCCGGGGATGTCGAGGACGTAGGTCGGCTGGCACAGCCCGGAAACCCGGCCACGCAGTGAGCGCGCGAGAAGCTGGCCCTCGGCGATCCCGGTGCGGAAATGCGCCGTGCCGCGGGCGAGATCGGCATGGTGCAGGTAATAGGGCTTGACCCGCATTGCTACGAGCCCACGGAACAACGCTTCCAGCACGGCGGCATCGTCGTTGACCCCGCGCAGCAACACGGTCTGCGACAGGACCGGGATGCCGGCCCGCACGAGCCGGGTCACCGCCTCCTTGGCGGCCGGCGTCAGCTCGCGCGGGTGGTTGGCGTGAACCACCACCCACATCGCTTTCTCCGCCGCGAGCGCCCCGACCAGCACCGCCGTGACGCGGCCCGGATCGACGATCGGAACCCGGGTGTGACAGCGGATCACGCCGAGATGCGGGATCGCGTCGAGGGTTTGCACGATCGCAGCGAGGCGGCGCGGTCCCAGCACAAACGGGTCGCCACCGGTGACGATGACCTCCCAAATTTCCGTTTTTTGCCGGATATAGTCGTAAGCGGCCTTTAGTGCCGCCGGCCCAAGCATCGCTGGCCTTTTGCCGACGACTTCGCGGCGAAAGCAGAATCGGCAGTAGACCGGGCAGGCCAAGGTCGGCTTCAGCAATACCCGGTCGGGATGGCGATGCACAATGCCGGGCATCGGCGACCAGCGGTCGTCACCGATCGGGTCGGCGCGCTCCTCGGACGTCGTCGCGAGCTCGGCGGCGTTCGGGACAAACTGCGCCGCGATCGGGTCGCCTGGATCGCCGGGGTCAATCAGCGCCGCCATCTCGTCGGTGACAGCGACCGAAAATTGTTCCGCCACCCGCCGGATCTCGTCGAGCCGCTCTGCCTTCACCAGCCCTTCGGCGACGAAATCTTCCGGGCCCACAATCCGTACTCCGACCTCGTCGCGCATAAACCCGAAAATCCCCATCCCTAATCAGGAACTAGGTCGAGGACGGCGTCGCCATTGTGTAGGCGTTGAGCCAGTTGTGTATGAAACTCCTTCAGCCACTCGACCATGGATTCCGGAGTCTCGCTCGGCTCTATGTCGTCATACTGACTGGAAATCAGCGCAATCAACGCCCGCATATTTGGTACTTCGATACCGCCGAACGGGTAGTCGAACAACGGGTCAAAATAAAATCTGAATGATCCGGTTCTCGTTGTCGGCTTCAGCCGGATTCTCTGAATTTCGTCCAGCCAGTTTCTCAGCTCTCGTTTGAAATGTTCCCGAAGGTCAGGAGGAAATCTAAAGCCTACCAATTTGACAAGGTGCTGATTGATTGGGCGGGCCATGCCGATGATGATGTCTCTGGCAATCTTCTGCGGATATGCCATCTCCATCACGTCGTCGATCTTCATGGCCCGGTCACCTATAGATCCCGTGCTTCCGGCTCGAAGATCACACCGCTGCCAAGCGGTCGTACGCCGCTTTGAGGCGGTCCCGGTGGCGGCTCGCATCAGCCTCGCGGCCGCGCTGGTCTTCGACTACCTCAGGCTTTGCCTTGGCTAGGAATTGCGGGTTGTCGAGCTTGGCAGCGATCTTGGCGATCTCGCTGTCCAGCCGGCCGATCTCCTTCGAGAGCCGCAACTTTTCCCGAGATGGGTCGATGATCCCATCGAGTGCGAGCATGAACGTCTCGCCGTGCACTACCACTTGGATGCCCCGAGCTGGAGGAATGCCGTCCTCCATTAATTCCACCCTTGCGAGACGTTCGATTTGTTCGCGTTGCCTGTTAACCGTTCCTCGCATCGAACCGGGGTCTTTTATGATCAGGGGCACCCGCGATCCGGGCGGCACGTTCATCTCGGAGCGCACGCCGCGGATTGCCGAAATCACATCGGTCACCCATTCCATCTCCACCAGCGTGGTTTCATTGGGCTCCCCCGAAAACTGCGGCCACCTAGCGGTAATCAACATGCCCGCATCCCGGCCGGCTAGATGACGCCACACCTCTTCTGTGATGAATGGCATAATCGGATGCAGGAGATGGACGATCTTCTCCAATACCCAGGCCGTGGTCGCCCGCGTCTCTGCCTGCGCCGCTGCGGTGCCTTCCTGCAAGATTGGTTTGGTGAACTCGATATACCAGTCACAGAACGTGCCCCAAGCGAACTGGTAAAGCGCCTCCGCAGCGTGGTCAAAACGGTAAGAGTCTAGTGATGCTGTGACCGCCGCAGCGCACTTGGCTGTCGCGTTAGCGATCCAGCGATTGACAAACTCGCGCGCCTCCAGTGGATCGAACTCGGTTACGAGAGCGCAGCCGTTGATCTGTGCGTAGCGCGCCGCGTTCCACAGCTTGGTCGCAAAGTTGCGGTAGCCCTCGACCCGGCTCTCGGCGAGCTTGATGTCGCGGCCGGGCGCCGCCAGCGCCGCCAAGGTAAAGCGCAACGCGTCGCAGCCGTAGCGGTCGATCAGCCCTAAGGGATCTATGATGTTGCCGCGCGATTTCGACATCTTCTGGCCGCGCTCGTCGCGCACCAGCGCGTGGATGTAGACCGTACGGAACGGCACCTCGCCCCGGCCCTCATCATCCTTCATGAAGTGCAGTCCCATCATCATCATCCGGGCGACCCAGAAAAAGATGATGTCGAAGCCAGTAACCAGCACGTCGCCCGGATAGTAGCGGGCCAGTTCCCGCGTCGCCTCGGGCCAGCCGAGCGTCGAAAACGGCCACAACGCCGACGAAAACCAGGTGTCGAGCACGTCCTCGTCGCGGCGCAAGGCGACCACCTGGCCGTACTTCGCCTCTGCCGCGGCCAATGCCTCCGCCTCGGTCTCGGCGACGAAGACCGCGCCGTCCCGCCCGTACCAGGCCGGGATCCGGTGGCCCCACCACAACTGGCGTGAGATGCACCACGGCTGGATGTTGCGCAACCACTCGAAGAACGTGTTCTCCCATTGCCGCGGCACAAAGCGGGTGCGTCCGTCCTCGACCGCGGCGATTGCCGGCTGCGCCAGTACCCGCGCGTCGCAGAACCACTGGTCGGTCAGCCACGGCTCGATGACGACGCCGGAACGGTCGTGGTGCGGCACCATCAGGAAATGGTCCTCGACCTTGTCGAGCAGCCCGGCGGCGTCGAGATCGGCCACCACCTTGTCGCGCGCTGCGAAGCGATCGAGGCGGCGATAGGATTCCGGCGCTGCGGCGTTCAGCCGCGCGTCGGCGTCGAAGATGTTGATCACCTCCAGCCCGTGCCGGCGGCCGACCTCGAAATCGTCAAAGTCGTGCGCCGGGGTGATCTTGACCGCGCCGCTGCCGGTCTCCGGGTCGGCGTAGTCGTCGGCGACGATCGGGATCAGCCGGCCAACGAGCGGCAGCCGCACCCGCTTGCCGACCAGGTCGGCATAGCGCGCGTCGTCCGGGTGAACCGCGACGCCGGTGTCGCCGAGCATGGTCTCGGGCCGCGTCGTCGCGACGGTGACGAACCGGCCGGGCAGCTCCTCGACCGGATAGCGGATGTGCCACAGAAAACCCTTGGTTTCGCGATTGTCGACTTCGAGATCGGAGATCACCGTGTGCATCTCCGGGTCCCAGTTGACGAGCCGCTTGTCACGGTAGACGAGCCCCTCGCGGTAGAGCGCGACGAAGACCCGGCGGACCGCGGCGGCGAGACCCGGGTCCATCGTAAAGCGCTCGCGCCGCCAGTCGGGCGAGGCGCCGAGCCGGCGCAGCTGGCGGGTGATCGTGCCGCCCGATTGCTCTTTCCACTGCCAGACGCGCTCAATAAAGCGCTCACGGCCGAGATCGCGCTTGGCCCTGCCTTCCTCGGCGATTTGGCCGGCGACGACAATCTCGGTGGCGATGCCGGCATGGTCGGTTCCGGGCTGCCACAACACGTCGCTGCCGCGCATGCGCTGATAGCGGACCAGCAAATCCTGCAACGTGAAGGTCAGCGCATGCCCCATATGCAGGCTGCCCGTCACATTGGGCGGCGGCATCATGATCGTATAGGGCGCCAGATTGCTGTCGGGATCGGCGGCAAAGGCGCCCGAGCCTTCCCACCGCGGGTACCAGCGAGCCTCGACCTCAGAAGGGTCAAACGTCTTGTCCAGCATTCGGGAGCCGTCTTCTACGTAGCGATCGGGCATTAAACACCGGTGGCGCGCCCTGCGCGCCCTAAATATCACACGCGCCGAAGGGAGAACCGCGGCGGGCGTCTAGCGCAGCTCGGCCTCGCGCACGACGCGCTGGATCTCGCCGCGGACCAGGCGCTCGACGATCTCGGGGAGGTGGTCGTCGAGCCAGGCCCGCAGCAGCGGACGCAGGGCGGCGTGGACGATCTCTTCGAGGGTGCGGTCCCCGGCGGCGATCGGCGGTGCGGGCTCGGCACGCTGTTCGCGCGCCGGCGCCGCCAGCCGGCTAAACGCGGCCGCCGCCGCCGCGGACGCCGCCGCCGACAAAATGGTCTCGCGCGGCCGCTCAGCCCTGGCTGCGACGCCGGGATCCGGGTTGGGCGCCACCGGTTCGACTGGCCCTGCGGTCCCCGCCGGCGGCTCCGCTGCCGGTTGGGCGCCAGCCGTCGCCGGGCCTGCCAGTTTCCGCAGCGAACCGTCGGCCTCGATCGCTTCGGTCAGTTCGAGAATGCCGCTCGTTAAGCCCGCGGCGGTCCGGAAGCCCGGGGCGGTCCGGAAGCCCGGGGCGGTTCGGACCGGATGCGGCGTGCGGTTGTCCTCGGCGATGATGCGGCTGATCGACGCGATAATCTCCTCCATCGAGGTTTCGGGCGTCGCGAGTTTTGGCGTCGGCGGGTTTGCTTGGGGCGTATCTTCGGTCATCGGTGCGGCCGGCGACGACTGGCGGTCTCCTAACCTAAGCAATAGAAGTCGAGGTTTCCAGCAGACATGCAGGCTCGCCCGATCACTCCTTCAGACCGCCGCCAAAGCCGATCAATTTGTCTCTCACCTGGTTGAAATGCCGCTCCATGTCGTAAAGCTGCACCGGCAGACGAAGGGCGGGCGCGATCAACCGGCCGATTGCCGCCGTAACGTTGTATTCCGCCAGGGCGGCGTCGTGTTCGGCGGTGATCAGCTGCGACTGGGTCGTCAGCAATTGCTGGTTTTGGATCAAGACATCGAGCGTGGTGGCGGTGCCGACCAGCGCTTCTTGCTGAGTGCCTTCGAGGGCGATCTGCGCCGCTCGCACCGCCGCCGCGAAGGAGGCGACCGCGGCCCGCGCCGCCTTCAACGTTTCCCACGAGTTCGGTCGCCGCCTGCACCGCGGCGCGGCGGGCGTCGTCCACCTGGCTGCGGCGCTGCCCGACCGTCTGCTCGGCCTGGCGCGTCTGCGAATAGATCGCGCCGCCTTCGTACAACGGCATCGTCAGCTGGGCGGCGATCGTACCGGTGTTTTCCAAAGCGCCGCTCAAGGTGACGGAAGGGGCAAGCGAGCGGCTCAAATTGCCGACAAGCGATATTTGCGGCAACAGCTGCCCGCGCACGACATCGATATTGTCACGCGCCGCAAGCTCGGCGAAGTTCGCCGAAATGACGCTGAAATTGTTGGTCGCCGCGAGACTTTGCGCCTCTTCGCGCGTCGCCGGGAGGGTCGGCCGCTCGCGCGGCAATATCAGAATCCCCGGAGGATGGCCAACCGCGCGCACATACTCGGCCCGGCTCTGCTGAAGCTGTCCGTCGGCCGAGGTCAGGTTGCCAATCGCCTGCGCCAACGACGACTCGGCTTGCGCGACATCGGTGCGGGTGACCTCGCCGACGCGAAACCGGTCTTGCGTCGCTTCGAGCTGCTTCTGCAAGACCTGGACGTTGTTGCGGTTGACTTCGAGCAGAGCCTGGTCGCGAACCACGTCGAGATAAGCCTGGGACACCGCCTGGAACACCGAAGTTTCGATCGCCAAGGTCTGCGCCCGCGTCGACTGCACGGTGTTCGTCGCTTGGCGGGTCTGCGCCAAGGTGCGCCCGCCGCTGTAGACCGGCTGGGTAATCTGCACATTCAGGCTATTCTGCTGAAACGTCGCATATTGGCCAGGCGCACCGCTCGCCAGAAAGCCGAGCCGGGCGCCCCCGACCTGGCCGGTGAAGTTGACCGTCGGGCGCCAGCCCGACAGCGCCTGCGGCACCTGCTCGTCGGTCGCCCGCAGCAGGGCGCGCTGGGCCAACAGCTGTGGGTTGGTGTTGTAGGCCTCGGCCAGTGCCTGGGTCAGCGTCTGCCCCGATGCCTGCGGGGCACCGGCTGCGAGCAGGCCGGCCACTCCGGCGAGGCCGACAACGCCTGACAGAAGGCCGCGCGCACGCTGCCGGTCAGCAGGCTCGCGGGCGTTGACCGTCCAGCCCTTCCTGAAAAACTTCACAGCTCGGGACATCGAAAACTCTGAGGCTATAGACCCATCCGCGACTCAGAATACAAAAGCAGGCTTGGGAGCGAAACCCGTCAGCAACGGGGTCGCCGCGTCAAATATAACGCGCCGCGCGATCACTCCGCCAGCGCGCGTCACTCGCGTCGCGCGCCCGATACCGCCTCCATCGGTTTTGACAACCGCGACGAGCCGGCCGTCCTCCGCGAGCTGTGCGATGATCGCGCTCGGCACGTCCGCAACCGCGCCGGAAAACAGCACGACATCATAAGGCGCGCGCGCCTTATAGCCTTCAGCGAGCGGGTGCTCGACCACATTGACCGCGGCGATGTTTTCCTCGACCAGGGCGGCGCGCGCCAGCCGGGCGAGTTCCGCGTCCTCCTCCAGCGCGACGACGGCGCGCGCCAGCAGGCTCAGCACCGCCGCTTCGTACCCGGTGCCGGCGCCGACAACCAGCGCGCTGTCGCCGCGCTCCGGCGCCGCCGCTTGGATCAGACGGCCCGCCACCATCGGCTCCATCACATACCGTCCGCGCCCGAGCGGCAGGTCCTCGTCGACATAGGCGACCGCGCGCAAGCGCTCGGGCACGAACAGCTCTCGCCTGATCCGGCCGAACGCGTCGAGCACCCTGTCGTCGGCAACCTTGTTGGGCCGCAGCTGGCTCTCGATCATATGCGTGCGGGCCGCTTCGAACACGGTCATCCTGTCCTTCGGGCGGCGAGAGGGAGAAGGCGTTATAGCGGCAGGGTCGAACGAGCACAATCGGCCGGCACGCCGCGGCTCAAGGCGAGAACCGCTCGACCGGCTGAGCGCTCCCGAGGCGGGCGAGCAGTTGCTGCGCGGTCAGTTTGAGGACCGGATGGCGCCATTTAGGGGCAATCTCGGCAATCGGCTCGAGCACGAAGCGGCGCTGATGCAGGCGCGGATGCGGCAGGGTCAGATCGGGCGATTCGATCCGTTCGCCGCAACAGTCGAGAAGATCGAGATCGAGCACGCGCGCGGCATTGCGTTCGCCGCGAACCCGGCCGAATCGCTGCTCGATCGTCTGCATCAGGGCGAGCAAATCCGTCGCCTCGAGCCTGGTCGCCACCGCCGCTGCGGCGTTCACGAACCAAGGTTGTTGCGAAAGCGGCACCGGGGCGCTGCGGTACCAGCTGGAGCGTACGAGAACGACGACGCCCTCGCTTTCGAGCGTCGCCAGGGCGGCGGTCAGGGTTTGATGAGGCGCGCCCCAGCGCGGGCTGGCGAGATTGGCGCCGAGCCCGATCAGGGTCAGCGGCGGCAAACCTCGTCTAGCCGACAACAGCGCGGGCGATCGTCTCCCATTCGTCCTTCAAGGGCGCTGTCGGCATCTCCCGGCCGGCGCGCGCGTACCAGCCGCCGGCGTTGCGCAGATCGCCTTCGACCCGGTGGAGGTAGGCATGCGCCCAGGCGCCCTCGGCGTCGCCTTGCTGCTGCGCGAATTTATGCGCCTGGTGCCAATCGCCTTTGGCCTCCCACCACAGCGCCTGAGCCGCCATGCTCAGCCCTGAGGGCGGCGTGTCCTGAGCGATCGACTCCCGGTAGGTTTCGAAATCCATCTCGCTTCCTCCTTGCACCAGGAAAACCGTCGCAGCATAAAGCAATCGGCTCCGCTCAGGCGAGCAGGCGGTCGATCCGGTCGCGCAGCCGATACCAGCCGCCGACCGCCGGCAAAAACCACGGATTTCCCGAGTAGAGCCGATGACCGGGGAAGTCGGGCATGTCAAAGCTGCAGGCGTAATTTGCCGCCTGGGCGATCTTGCGGGCGGTCTGCCAGCCGAGATAGGTCATCATCGCGACCCCGCTGCCGTTACAGCCGAGGCAGAAGTGCAGCCCGTCGCTTTGGCCCATATGCGGCAACGCGTCGAGGGTGAACGCGGTGTTGCCGGTCCAGGCATGGGTCACCTTGACGCCGCGCAGCTGTGGAAAGCGGGCGGTCATCTGGCGGTGGAGGATCGGCGCACTGACCGCCGCGCCAACCTGGGTGAAACGCGCCCGGCCGCCAAAGATCATGCGCCTGCCGTCGGGCGACATTCGGTAATAGCACAGGACGCGCCGGGTGTCGGACAGGGTGCGGCCCCTCGGGACCAATGAACGGGCGAGTTCGGCCGGCAATTCCTCGGTGGCGATGATGTGGCTCGCGATCGGCACGACGCGGCGCTTCAGCGCCGGCGTCAGGTCGCCGGTATAGCCGTTGGTGGCGATGACGACGTCACCCGCGATCACCGGGCCGCGGCTCGTTTCGAGGCGCCAGCCATTGCCCGCCCGGGTGATCCGCCCGACCGCAGCCTTGGCACAGACCGCGACCCCGCGCCGACGACAGGCGTCGAGCAGTCCTTTGTAGAAAAGTGCCGGGTGCAGTTTACCCGAGCGCTCGACGACCATGCCGCCGCGATAAAAGTCGCTGGCAATCTCGTCGCGTTGGCGCTCCCGCGGCACCATGTAGGCACCTGACTGGGCGGCCTCGTTGAGCATGCCCAGCCGGCGCTGCTGCGCCCGAAAATGCTGCTTTGTCCAGGCGCCGACAAAGCGGCCGGGTTTTTCCCAAAAGCAAACGATGCGCTCTTCGCCGATCAGCCGGTCGATCAGCGCAAAGGCGTCGCTGGAGTCGGACAGAATACGTTCGGCCCGATCGCGGTCGATGGCGGCCGCTTTGCCGCTAAAGCTTTTGCCGGCATTGACGCCGCCGCTGACCGCCCCGCCATTGCGGGTGCTGGCGCCAAAGCCAAGCTCGCTGGCTTCGAGCACCACCGCGTCGATACGGTGCTTGGCCAGTTCCAGCGCCGTCGACAGCCCGGCATAGCCGCCGCCGACGATCGCCACCCGCGCCTGTTGCGGCACCTCGACCAGTTCGCTTCCGACCGGCCGGTACCCCTCCCACCAATAAGGCTCCGGGGTGAAATCAGCGTGCAGAACGTCAGGGTTCAGCATCGCGGCAGTTTACCGCCGGCAACCCGTCGACGCGAAACCGCCGCGTTCATCGTGCGATAACTTCTTTCGCTGCATAATTTCCGCTCCTCTGGCTGGGAGCACATTGTGATGGCGCGGGATACAACTTACGCCACGATTCGGGCGGCCGTAATCCGTCGTGGACGGATGCCGGTCGGGCGCGGCGTTTGGCTTGTCATCTCGATGACCGGATTGCTGGTCGGCGGCCATCGCGTTGCGGCCGAGGACCCCCATTACCCTCGGGTCATACATCTAAGCGGCGCCGGTCCACGTCTCGACAGCGACTTGGCGCTGGCATGCCCCGAAGGCGGGTCCGCACCGCAATTTCAAAATCAACGGACCGGCGAGGTTTTTCCGGTTGCCGATCCGCGAACTCCGCGCGATCGCCGAAAAAGCCTGCGGGCCGGAGCTCGCGGCGGCGCCGGCGAGCGATGTCAGCATCGTCAACGACACCGGCCGGACGATTTATGTCGGGTTTGCGCCGCAGGCCGGTTCCGCAATTACCTGGGGTGCGGGCTGCGGCAAGACGGCGACCAACTCGACGGTCGTCGTAGCCAACAAAACGGCCTGCGCGGCGACGGTCCTCAGCTCCGACGCCAACCCCGGTCCGCGTTTCTGCGCCGCCACCTCGCTCGGTTCCACAGGGAGTCTCAATTGTTGGGAAGCACAGTCTCACCTCCCGCACAACACGCTCATCGAACCCAACTTTATTCCCAATTGTACCTTCGGCAAGAAAACATATCCCAGCTGCATCTTTTATGATGTGAGCGTCATTCCGGCGAATTGTACGGACAACCTGTTCGACGCCGCTCACGACTACTGCAAGGGCACGGGCGGCGCATCCTACAATCTGCCGGTAAAGGTGTCGTGCCCGGACGAACCGACCTTCACCTGCCGGGGCCCGGTCGCGACGACCGGCATCTACGCCGCTACGGGCTATCCTTCGATGTGCGGCAACCCGAGCGCATCCTGTATCGGCAACGCCCAAAGCTGCGTGAACGCATATTTTTCCCCGACCAACGACAATCCGAGCCATCAGCCCGGCGCCTATTGCTTCGCGACTTTGACCATGACCTTTTTGGCCGGACCCTAGCCTGAACCCGCACGGCGGCCGATGCCGCGCTCGCCTCTGGTCGTCGCAAGTTGCAGCCATGCGGGGCGCGGCGGCGAGGGCTGTCAATGTGGCATGACGAGGGGTGCGCGCAACGCCCTAAAATAACAAATCCCCGCGCGACCGAGGAGCGAGAAGTCATGCCGACGCCAGCCGCACCGCACTCAAACGGCCGTCAACAAGCGGACGGGCTCTATCGCGAACTCGAAGAACGGCTCCTCGCGCGCGACCAGGTCGGCGGCAGCCGGGTCTATTACGAACTGGTTCGCCGCGGCCGGCCTTTGCCCGAGATCATGGCCGAGGCGGTGCGCATCCACGCGCCCTATACGCACGTGCCCTACCATCAGCGCATCGACGACGGTTTTCCCAATTTCGTCAACAACGACCATTGCCTCTTATCGGCTCGCGCCGCGGTCAATCTCCAGACAATGCTGCCGGACAAACTGGCCGGGCTGCCCTTGGCGCAGACGATCTGGTACATCCCGTCGGGGCTCGACATCTGGAACCAGAAAATCCTGAAGGCGCCCGGTCATTACGCGACGCGCGGCTACAAGATGCCGAACGCCACCCCGCCGGCGCCGGTCGTCTACTGGCCAGACCAGGAACCCTTGAAGGAAGCGGGCCCGCTTGGCGAGCGCCTGAACAATTGGTTGACCCTGGTCGAACGCGGCCAGGTCATCGACGCCTACCGCGTCTTCCTCGGGCTGATGGAAGAGACCGAGCATCGCCAGCAGGTGCTGGCCCAGCTCGTCTTCGCCGGGCTGATCGATGTCCAGGACCGCATGCTTTACAACCGCTCCTACACGACCGGGCACAAGGCCTACCGCGCCCGCTCGGTTGTCGAAATCGGCAACGCGATCGGTTGGGACGGCGCGCATGACTTGATCTATGCCGGTGCCCTCGACATGGCGGTCGGACCGCGCTGGCATTCGGTCTATGAGATGGCGTGCAACGTCGTCACGATGTTTATCGAGGGCGCGGAGGTGCACGCCGTCCCGCAAGGCGGCACGAGCGAGCGCGAGCGCGCACTGCTCGCCAACACCGGGCCGCTCAACGAAGCCGACATCGAAGGGTTGGTCGACGCGCTGATCCGCCAGCACGAGCCGGCCTATATCGAGAAGATCAGCAGCTTGTTGCTGGCCGGCGCCGCGCCGCGGCGGATTGTCGACGCCATCCAGCTCGCGGCCGGACAGGTGGTGCTCGAAACCGACGGCCCGAATGCGTTTTCGATGCCGCAGCACACCTACGAGTATTGCAACACGCTCGGCTGGTTCTACGACAATTTCGAGCATCCACAGCGGCTCAAGCTGCTCTATGTCGCCGGCTCGATGGTCAACCAGGCGGCATGGAACCAGAAGCATATGGGCTGGGTGAAATCCGAACCAATCCGTGCCCCGGGCAATGCCGGGCGGATGACCGGCGCCCAAATCATCGACCGCCTCGAAGAGGCGATGGCGGCGCTGGACGTGCCGCAGTCGGAAGCCTGGACCCAGGCCTATCTCGACAGCGGCGACGATCGTTCGCTGCTGGTGCAGCGGCTGGCGCTGATGGCGACCCGCTTTGGCAACGATCCGCACAACCAGGAAATCCCGCAATGCCTGTTGCAGGATTACGGTAAAAACCGGTGCCCGGACCGTGACCGGCTGCTGCTCGCCTGCGCCCACATTTCCGCCGGCCACCGCAAGTACGGCGACACCTTCGAAGCCGCCCGCCGCTTCGGCGAAGCGATGGGCATCGCCGAACTGCACTGAGAGTATCGGCGCCCACCAGCCTCGGCATAAGCCCAACCGCACCGAAACGGCACGATGCCCCGCGCGACAGGGAACCCGGGTTACGCAAGCGACGGTCGGAGGGAAAATGGCTGAGAAGGTGCTAGCGGGCAAGGTCGCGATCGTTACCGGCTCGGGTAAAAACATCGGCAAGGCCATCGCCGAGATGCTGGCCGCCGATGGCGCCGCGGTCGTCGTCAACGGTCGCGGCGACCGCCCGATCGTCGAAACGACGGCGCGCGAAATCCGCACGGCCGGCGGTCAGGCGCTGCCCTATCTCGCCGACGTGTCCAAGCCCGATCAGGTCGCGGCAATGGTCGAGGCTGCGGTCAAGGAATTCGGCGGCGTCGACATTGCCGTCGGCAATGCCGGGTTGAGGCGCCAGACCTCGTTTCTGCAAATGAGCATCGAGGAATGGCACGAGATTCTGTCGGTGGCACTCGACGGCGCTTTCATCCTGGCCAAGGCGGTGGTGCCGGAAATGATCAAGCGCGGCGGCGGGGCGTTTGTCGGGCTGTCGGGCATCTCGCATCACGCGGGTGCGGCCGGCCGCGTGCACGTCAACGCGTCGAAGGCCGGGCTCGAAGGCTTTCTGCGCGGGCTCGCGATGGAATTGGCGCCGCACAACATCACTGCCAACACCGTCGCCCCGGGCTCCATCGACACGGTGCGCGGGCCGTCGGCGGGCGGTCCCGGCGGCCGCAGTCACAGCGGCAACATCCCACTCGGGCGGCAAGGCCGGCCCGAGGAAATCGCCGCGATGGTGCGCTTTCTGGTTGGCCCCGAAGGGCGCTACGTCACCGGCCAGACAATCCACGTCAACGGCGGTCTGTTTTTTGGGAAGTAACCGGCGTCCTGCCATCCTCGGGGTGGAGACGCCGGCGCGCGAACCCGCAATCGATGCGCGGACCCAGAACTCTCTGCGTGGTCCGCGCCGATCGGGCGCGTGGCCGCCGGCCGACCTATCGTGTAGGATGAGCCGATCGCGCGCTCTGTCCCGCGTGCGCCCCTAAAACACCCGGAGCTTCTGGAATGACCGACGCACCCGATTACACGCCCCCCAAGGTCTGGGTGGCCAAGCCGGCCCTTGGCCGGTTTGCCAACATCAACCGCCCGACCGCGGGCGCCCAGTATGAGAAAGAGCTGCCGGTCGGCCGCCACCCGCTACAGCTCTACTCGCTGGGCACGCCGAACGGGGTCAAGGTTACGGTCATGCTCGAAGAACTGCTGGCGCTCGGCCATAAGGGCGCCGAGTACGACGCCTGGCTGATCAAGATCGGCGATGGCGACCAGTTCGGCAGCGGCTTTGTGGCGGTGAACCCAAACTCCAAGATCCCGGCGCTCTTGGACCGCAGCGGTCCGAAGCCGATCCGGGTCTTTGAAACGGGTGCCATCCTGATGCACCTGGCCGAGAAGTTCGGCGAGTTCCTGCCGACGGAAGTGGGTGCGCGCGCCGAATGCCTGTCGTGGCTGTTTTGGCAGATGGGCAGCACGCCCTATGTCGGCGGCGGCTTCGGCCATTTCTACGCCTACGCGCCGGTCAAGATCGAATACGCGATCGACCGCTTCACGATGGAGACAAAGCGCCTGCTCGACGTGCTCGATCGCCGTTTGGCGGAGAGCAAGTATGTCGCGGGTCCCGACTACACGATCGCCGACATCGCCATCTTCCCCTGGTATGGCGGGTTGGCGAAGTTCGGCCAATACGGGGCGGCCGAGTTCCTCGCGGTCCACGAATACAAGAACGTCCAGCGCTGGGCCGATATGCTCCTCGAGCGACCGGCCGTGCAGCGCGGGCGCATGGTCAACCGCCTCTCCGGCGAGCCGTCGAGCCAGTTGCACGAACGCCACGACGCCAGCGACTTCGAGACAAAGACGCAGGACAAGCTGGCAGCCGTGAGTTGAGCGAGGGTTCCTCGTGGTACGAGTTCAACGCTTGCTACCCGCCGCCTTTTCCGTCATGCCCGCAAAAGCGGGCACCCAGAGCTCGCCCCCCCTGGCCTGAACAGGGGTAATCAGATCCTCGCTTGCGGCCCTGGACCCCCGCTTCCGCGGGGGCGACGAGGAGGAGAAAACGGCACCATCTGTCTGATCCGTACCACGAGGCGGGACTGTGCCGAGACGAGAGATTCAGGCCCGCCCCGAAAGAACGTTACCGGCAGAACGACGGTCACGACACCGCGCGGATTTCGGCGATGTCCTGGGCGAAGATCATGTCTTCATTGCCGACTATCGACGGGTCGACAGGGGAGGACAGGTAGCGGGCGAACACCCACACCCCGTCGAGCGGGTTCGACACCACCTCGGCGACCGCACCGTCGACCAGTACGATCTGCATGCCGGCGGTCAACAGGCGGGTGTTGACGATCTCGCTCATTCGGCGGCCCGCACGATGCCGCGGTCGACCTGGCGCCAGGTCGCGAGGTCGTCCCAGCTGTCGGCCTCCATGAACTCGGCCCAGCGGCGGTAGAGGTTTCTCAGATTGTGCTCGCTCGACTTGGCTTCGGTGATGTCCATCACCGTGCCCGGGATGCGCAGCCCCTGCCATTCGTAATTCTCGATCTCGAACCCCTGCCCCTGCCCGTAGCTGTAGGGGTGACGGCGGGCGATCGTTCCACGGCTCGCGGCGTGGGCGTAGTTCCAGTTTTCCATGTCGTCCTGCTCGGTCATCCCGGCCGGACCGGAATAGCGGATGTAATAGTCGCGCAGGAAATCCTTGACCTCTTGCGGCGCCGCCTTGTCGACAAAGTACCAGCGCCACACTTCGGTCTGGTGGGCGCCGCGCGGATGCCACACCGCGATCGTGCGCGGCTGGCGCGGATGCAGCGCCGTATTGGGAAAGACTTCGCCGGGGCTGCCGATCACCCGCCCCCATTCGCCTTTGAGGCGGCGCCGCTGCTCCTCGCAATGCGCGAAATACTCCGAGACGACCGGCGAATGGCTGTAAGCCTGCGGAGTCGGCTCGCCTTGCGGCAACACATAGACCCCGGTCTGGTGCCCGCGCTCGTAAAGCGACACCTGCAGACGCCGCGCCATCTGCCGCTCCTGCATGTCGCGCCGGCCGCTGCCCGACGGCCCGATGCCGACAAGATCGACCGAGCGGTGACTGATGTTGTGATAGCTGTCGCCGCAAAAGTTTTCGGCCGGGAATTTCCAGTTGCACGGGATCAGCCATTTCTGGACGCCGCCGAGGACTTCGACACCGCTGTCGCCGCCTTCCCAGGTTTCCAGGGTCAGGTCGAGATAGCGCGCGAAGTCGCCGAGATATTCGGCGAAAGACGGCGCCTGAGGGTCCCAGGTCGCCCAGATGGCACCCTTGTAGTTGGCGAACTGCGCCACCTCGACGAGGCCCCATTGGGCGCGGTCGAGCTGCGAATGATAGGCCTCGCGGAAATAGGGGACGCCGACCAGCCTGCCGTCGGTGCCGTAGCTCCAGCCGTGATACGGGCAGGTGAAGACCGGCGTGTTGCCCTCGTCATAGCGGCACACCTTCATGCCGCGATGCCGGCACGAATTGAGAAAGACGTGGATTTGGCCGGCACGGTCGCGGCACAGGATGACCCCCTCCTCGCCCATGCCCGAGACAAAGAAGTCGCCGGGGTTGGGGATCTGGCTCTCGTGGCCGACAAACAGCCAGGCGCGGGCGAACAACCGCTCCTGCTCTTGCGCGTAGATCTCGTCGTTGACAAAGATCTCGCGGCTGACCTGGCCTTTGTCGAGATCGACGAGGCCCTTGCGATATCCCGATGCCGACGCGGCCGCCATCGCTGCCCTCCTGTCTGCGTCCTCCCATGTTATTGCCGCCGCGCCGCACACGCCAGCCGCATGGCCGCAGAAATCGACAGACCCCGCACCCGCCACCAAAAATCACTCATACCCGGACTGATCTGGGCATGCACGGGCCCACGGCGGCTGCCGCCGCAACCGACCCTCCCCAACCAACAGTTTCCCTTGCCTTTTATGGCTATTCAAAATACAGCGCATTTACAGCAGATTTCGCGTGAAGATTGAATAACCGGACCATCGAGGGACCAGCCGCGGGCCGCCGCGGCGCTTCCCATTCAGGCTGTTTATCTGGTCGAGATCGCGCATCCCAAGCACCTCCTACGACAGATCGCGCTCGCCCACGGGGCCGATGCGCGCCGAATATTATGCGATTATGGCAATTCTAAAGTTGCCGCCCCTGCAAGCCTTGTGCAGGTAGGGCATTGCCTCGCGCCGTCGACGGGAAATCGGCGATTTCTGCCGCGTCTTCCGGTCTCGCTTCCACGATTTCGACCCGGACGGGCCGGCGGGAAACTCCCCCGGACAGCTCGGCGCTTTAGCCGGGATGACGCGCGGGCGCGCGTCGCGGGTCGTCGGCTTGATAGCCTGCCCCATTCGGGCCGCTCTGCGAGCGCAGCTCGTGCCCGGCCATCGCTTCGAGGATGCGGGCGGCGACCGGGAACCCGTCCTGGCCCCAGCCCTGCGCCTGGGCCCGGTGCAGCACATCGTGGGCGAGGAGGCCGAGGCTTGCCGGGGCGGCGACTTCGCGGGCGAGGTCGCAGGCCAGATGCAGGTCCTTGGCGACGATGTCGAGGGTGCCGCCGGCGGTGAAGGCGCCATTCAGCACCGAGCGCGGGATGTTGTCGAAGGTGCGGCTGGCGCCGGCGCTGAACGGTACGATCTGCGCCAGGATGCCGGGGTCGACACCGGCTTTGGCGCCGATCAGCAAGCCTTCGAGGGCGGCGACGAAATTCGTGTAGCCGAGATATTGGGTGACGAGCTTGGCGATGCAGCCGGCACCGGCCTCGCCGACGTAAAAGATGTTGCGGGCGACCGCTTCGAACAGCGGCCGGCAACGGGCAAAGACAGCCTCGTCGCCGCCGACCATGACGGTCATCCCGGGCGGGCGGCCGCTGACCGGCGCGTCGAGCATGGCAACACCCTTGGCACGGCAGGCCTCGGCGATCTTGCGGACAATCGCCGGCGCGTTGGTGGTCAGGTCGATATAGCAGCCGCCCGCGCGCAGCCCGGCGAGGATGCCGGTTGCGGGGTCGAGCACCGCCGGCTGCATCTCATCCGGGCCGGGCAGCGAGGTGAACACGATTTCGCTTCGCTCGGCGACCATGCGCGGGCTGTCGACCGCATTGGCACCACGCCCGGCGAGCGCTCGCGTCGCCTCCGCTCGAACGTCGTACACGCTCAGCGCATGGCCGGCGTCGATCAGACAGCCGGCGATCGGCGTTCCCATCGTGCCGGTGCCGACAAACCCGAGCTGCATCCGACGACCCTCCATTTGGTGCCGCTCCCGGTCACTTGCGGCGGATACCCGGGCGCTCGCGCGTCGGCTATTGTGCGCCAACCAGCCCGCCTGGAGGAAGAGATGCAGATTGGGTTCAACCTGCCGATCAGCGGCCCACTGTCGGACCCGCAGACCGTGATCCGGATCGCACAGGAAGGCGAGGCTCTAGGTTACGACTACCTGACCCTGACCGACCACATCCTGCTGCCGAACCTGAAAGTGCCGGGTTATCCCTATTCCGAGAGCGGCGAGTTCTTTGGCGACGGACCGCAGAACCGGCACGACCAGCTGACCGCAGCGGCGTTTATTGCCGCCAAGACCGCGCGCATCCGGTTGGTGTTGGCGGTCATGGTCGTGCCCTACCGGCCGGCGGTGCTCGCCGCCAAGATGCTGGCGACGGTCGACGTGCTGTCGGGCGGGCGGCTTACCGTCGGCATCGGCGCCGGCTGGCTCGAAGCCGAGTTCGACGCGGTCGCGGTGACACCCTTCGCCGCGCGCGGTGCGGTGACCGACGAGTACCTGCGCGCTTTTCGCACCCTGTGGACCGAGGCGGCGCCGCGCCACCACGGCGACTGGGTCAAATTCGACGGCGTGTTGTTCGAGCCGAAACCGGTGCAGAAGCCGCATCCGCCGATCTGGGTCGGCGGCGAGAGCGGGCCGGCGTTGCGCCGCGCGGCGCGGCTCGGTGACGCGTGGTACCCGATCGGCAGCAACAACCGCCACCTGCTCGACAGTTTGCCGAGGTATCGCGCCGCCGTTGCGCGGTTGCGCCGGTTCACCGCGGAGGCGGGCCGCGACCCGGACACGGTGGCGCTGACCTATCGGGTCAAGCGCTATGGCGAGGCGGTGCCGGACACGGCCTCCGACGGCGAGCGCCGGTTGTTTTCCGGCAGCACCGCCGCCATCGCCGGTGATTTCCAGGCGTTGCGCGACCTCGGCGTCAGCGCCGTCGACATCGATTTCGAGCGCGCCCACGCCAGCGCCTCGATCGCCGAAATGCGCCGCTTCAAGGACACCGTGCTCGCCCGCCTCTAGCGGTGCGAGTTTGACATTTGGTACCCGCTTCTATCCCGTCATGCCCGCGAACGCTGGCACCCAGAGCCTGCCCCTGGCCTGAACAGGGGGCGGCCTGCACCCCCTGGACCCCCGCTTTCGCGGGGGCGACGGGAACAGAAAATGGGAACCGTCTGTTCGGGCCGCCCGCCCCTAGCGGGCGCGCAACAGATCAGGCGGCGCCGTGGTCCTTGAACCAGGCGAGCATCCTGGCCCAGCCGTCCTTGGCGGCCTCGGGATGGTAGCTGGGGCGGTAGTCGGCGTTAAAGCCGTGCGGCGTATCGGGATAGATCTTTGCCTCGCACGTCTTGCCGGCGGTCTTGCACGCCGCCATCATGCGCGCGACGCTTTCGACCGGGATGCTTTGGTCGGCAGCGCCGTAAAGCCCGAGCACCGGGCATTTGAGATCGGCGGCGAGGTCGATCGGGTATTTCGGCTGCAAGGTCGTGCGCGGCCGGTCGATCGGGCCGTACCACGCCACTGCCGCCTTGAGATCCGGATTGTGCGCGGCGTAGAGCCAGGTGATCCGTCCGCCCCAGCAGAAGCCGGTCACCGCGAGCTTTGCCGTGTCGGCCTTCCCGGTCGACTTGGCGTAGGCGACGCTGGCGTCGAGATCCGACATGACCTGTGCGTCCGGTACCTTGGAGACGATCTTGGCAACGAGATCCTTGATGTCGCTGATCTCAGCGGGATTGCCCTGGCGGGCATAGAGCTCGGGCGCGATCGCGTAATAGCCGAGCTTGGCAAAGCGCCGGCAGATGTCCTTGATGTGCTCGTGCACCCCGAAAATCTCCTGGACGACGAGCACGGTCGGAAAGGGACCGCCCGTGTCGGGCATGGCGCGATAGGCCGGGATCGAGCCGTCGGCGACCGGAACCTTGACCTCGCCGGCATCGAGCCCGCTCGCGTCGGTGTGGATCGTCTCGGCCGAGACCGGCTGCACCGAGAGCGCAAACCCGGTGGCGAGCGAGGTCATCACAAAGCCGCGCCGCGTCCATCGCGAGCGCGCCACAAATCCTTCCAGTTCGCCCTCGACCGCAGCCATGTCTTCCTCCCCGGGGTCCCGACAAAACGGCGCGAGGATAACGGACCGGCAGGGTTGGACAGAAGACGCCTTAACCGCGCGTCACGGCGAAGTGATCGCCACGCGCGAGTTCGCTATGGTCGGGCGTCACGGTGCGACCGCGGACAACCGCTGGGCCGCGGTGCTGCGACCGGCAATCGGGTACGGTAGGGAGAGGGTGATGGAACAGCGTAATGCGATCGTTACCGGCGGGTTGCGCGGGCTGGGGCGGGCGATGGCGCTGGGCCTCGCGCGCGAGGGCTGCCGGGTGCTGGCGGTCGGCCATATCGAAACGGACGTGAGCGAAATCGAGCGCGAGATTGCGGGCACGCCGCTGGCTGACCGCATCCAGGCGCTCGTCGCCGATTTGCGCCGGGCCGAGGAATGCGACCGCGTCGTCGCCACCGCGCAGGCCCGTTTGGGCGGGGTCGACATCCTCGTCAACAATGCCGGGCTGACCTTTACCTATATCGACCCGCCGTGCTTCCGCCGACCCACGATCCAACGATTTTGGGAGGTCGCCGACGAGATCGTCGACAACGTCGTCGCCACCAACTATCTCGCCGGTGACCGGCTGGCGCGCCGGGTGGCGTCCGGCATGGTGGCGCGGAGCTGGGGCCGCGTCGTTAACGTCACGACCAAGCTCGACACGATGAACCGCGCCGGGACGCATCCCTACGGCGCATCGAAGGCAGCGCTCGAAATGGCGACCGAGGTGTTGGCCAAGGAAACCGAAGGGACCGGGCTCACGGTCAACATCGTCAACCCCGGCGCCGGCGCCAACACGCCGGGCATGGCCGAGGAAATGCGCGCGATGAGCCGCGACGGCCGCGCCGCACGCCTCGTCGAGCCCGACGAGATGGTGCCGCCGTTGCTCTATGTCGTCTCGCGCGATGCCGACCGGGTCAACGGCTGGCGCTTCGACGCCAATCTGTGGGACGCCTCACTGCCGCCGGGCGAGGCCGCCAAGCACGCCGGCCGCCCCGCCGGCTTTGCAATGCACCCGCAGCCGGGTTGAGCCCGCTCATCATCGCCGCTGCCTCCCTTCGTCGCCCCCGCGAAAGCGGGGGTCCAGGAGCGGCGCACGTCGCTCGCTCTGGGTTCCCGCTTTCGCGGGAATGACGACAAGTACTAGATCTTGTTCAATTATTTCGGGTCTGAGTGTTTACAGCAGACGGCCTTGCGATCCGGTCGCTTCGCGGGCGGCGGTTTTGAAGGTCGCCGCAGAGTCGATGCGCGGAATACGCGGTCGGATCCCCTGGAACAATTCGGCGAGAGTGATGATCTGGATTTTCGGCACCGCCTCGAAGGGTCCCTCGAACAGGCCCGCAGCCGCCGCCTCGCGCTCCATCGCGCGGGTCGGCAATGCCAGCGAGATCAGCACGCCGACCGCCGCCTTCTCGCGCTCGACGACCGCGATCAGGTCGCGCACCATGCCGACCCCGACGTTGTCACCACCCTTGACCGAGATCAGCGCTTTTTCGGTTTTGTCCTTGTCGCTGCGAAAAAACAGGATGCCGTCGATGCCGCCATCGGCACCCTTTTTCTTGCCGCCATAGGGCCGCGCATCGACCAAGGACACCGCCCACCATTGAAACTGGTATTTGTCGCGCCGGGCGAGATCCTCGGCACTTTCGAGATCCTTCGAGGTCCCGTGCACCTCGAACGCGACGCCGGGAAACGCGTCCTTCAGCCGCCGTTCGATCAACGAAATCGCCAAATGCGTAACATCGATCCCGGTCCAAGCCCGCCCCAATTTCTGCGCTGCATGAATCGTCGTCCCGCAGCCGCAAAACGGGTCGAGGACGACATCGCCCGGACTGCTTGAGGCCTCGACGAGGCGTTCAAGCAGAGCACGTGGCTTCTGCGTCGGATAGCCGAGGCGCTCTTCAGCCAGATTGTGCATTGGCACGATGTCACTGATAACATCCTGGAGTGGCACGCCGGGCTGAGCCTCTAGCTAGATAGCGTTTAAGCATCGGCATCCCCCCGGCTTTCTCGGGCCAATGAATTTGCCCGCGGCGGTCCATTTCTTCGAGCTCGGATGGCGGCCAAGCCCAATGGCGCCCCTTAGCCGTGACATCGATACCGCGCCAGGGCAGCCCGGTTTCTCCGTGCCGAATCCCAGCTCCGGTAAGGTCAGACCTGCGCCAGCGCCTGCCATCGTTGTCGAAATGTGTATAGAATGCGTCGATGTAGGTTTGATCGTAAGGCTGATAGAGCCGATACCATATATGCTCTTCCCCCCTAGAGTAGAATAAGATGACATCGTGCACGGGGCCGTATCGCTTCGCACTGCTATGAGCACTTGTTCGCTTCCAGATAATCTCGTTCAAAAAGTTTCGAGGACCGAAAATTCCGTCCAACAATATCTTCAAATAATGGCTCGCGGTGGGGTCGCAGTGCAGGTAAAGCGAGCCGGTCGGCTTCAGGACGCGGTGCAGTTCTATGAGGCGGACAGCCATCATCGCCAGATAGGCCATCATGTCGTTCTCGCCGAGGAACGAGCGCATCGCGCGCAACAGCTCGGCGGCCTGGGTCGCGGGCGAGGCCAGGACCTCGGCAAAGGCGCGCGCGGCCTCTTCGCCCCAATGCCAGGTGTCCTCGAAGGCTTCGATCTGGGCGTCGGCAGCCTTGCCCGAGGGGCTCTTAAACAGGACGTTGTAATTGGCCTGGCTGTTGAACGGCGGATCAAGGTAGATCAGGTCGATGCTGGCGCTGGTGATCTCGTGGCGCAACACGTCGAGATTGTCGCCGTAGTAAAGTGCGTTCGCCATTCGGTCCCTCGTCCGATTTCCCTCTCTGCCCTCGGGGGCGGAGAGGGTTGGGGTGAGGTGGGGGAAACACCGCGCCTGCCGGCATCCACCTCACCCTCCCGCTGCGCGGGCCCCTCCCTCTCCCCCCTGAAGGGCGGAGAGGGAATAGTACGGCGTTCAAGCGTCCAATTCTCGTCGTATGGTTTCGAGTACGCCGACGAGATTCTTGATCACATCGTTATTCCAAAAGCGGATCAGTCGATAACCGCAAAGCGCGAGTTCCTCGGTCCGATCGGAATCCGCTTGTTGCTGCTCTGCATGCTGTCCGCCGTCGAGCTCCACAACAAGCTTGTGCGACGGACAGGCGAAATCGACGATATAAGCTCCGATCGGATGTTGCCGTCTGAAGCCGAACCCCGGCAGCTGCTCGCGCAATGCTCGCCACAGCAGCCGTTCGGTATCGGTTGCATCGCGCCGCAATCGTCGGGCGCGTAGGGTTCGGATTTTCAGTGGCACCGACTGTCCCGTGGTGACCCAAATCCCTCTTCGCCCTTCGGGCGGAGAGAGTTGGGGTGAATGTAGGAAATACCGCGCGCACCGCCGCCCACCTCAGCCACATACCCCTGCCCGACCTGCAAATGGGGACGGACAGGGCGGCGAGCGCGCGTTACACGTAGTGGCCGGCTTCGGTCTCGTCCTCCCCGCGCACCGCGTGGATCGCGGTGAACACCGGGGTCAGCACGATGACGACGATCACATTGACGACCAGCGCGGCGAGGGCGGCATAGGCCGGGATCGTCCACCCGGCGAGGTGCAGCGGGTAGATCGGCTTGAACTGCTGGGAAGCGGCCATCGCGGTGCCGGCGACGATCCCGGCGAGCCAGCCGAGAAACAGCGCGCGGTCGTGGAACCAGCGGGTGTAGAGCCCGCCGATCACCGCCGGCAAGGTCTGGATGATCCAAACTCCGCCGAGCAGCTGCAATTGGATCGCGTACTGCAACGGCAGGCCGATCACAAAAACCAGCGCCCCGAATTTGACGATCAGCGACACGAGCTTCGCCATGTTCGCTTCCTGGGCGGTGGTGCAATCCGGGCGCAGAAACTCGCGGTAGATGTTTCGCGTCCACAAATTCGACGCGGCGATCGACATGATCGCCGCCGGCACCAGCGCGCCGATCGCGATCGCGGCAAAGCCGATGCCGACAAACCATGATGGGAACATCGCCAGCAGCAATGCCGGGACCGCGGAATTGGGGCCATATTGCTTGAAAAGGGGCGCGAATGCGGGGGCGTTGGCAACGCCGGCGGCGAGCGCCATGAAGCCCAGCAGCGCGATCAGCGCCAGCAGGAACGAATAGGCCGGCAGAAAGGCGGCGTTGCGGCTGATTGCTTTGCGGTTGCTGGCGCTCAACACCCCGGTGACGGAATGCGGATAAAGAAACAGCGCCAGGGCCGAGCCGAGGGCCAGGGTCGCATAAGCGCTGTAGAGGCCGAGGCTCTGGCCCTGCGGCGAGGGCAGCAGCAATTTCGCCGGCGGCACCGCGGCAAAGATCTTGGCATAGCCGCCAAGCTTGATCGGGATCACGACGATCGCGACGATGACCGTGACCCAGATCAGGATGTCCTTGACGATCGCGATCGCCGCCGGCGCGCGCAACCCGCTGGTGTAAGTGAAGGCGGCGAGCACAACGAAGGCGACAACCAGCGGCAGATCGGCCCACAACCCGGTCCCTCCGACGCCGAGAGCCGCGATGACGACCTGGATGCCGACCAGTTGCAACGCGATGTACGGCATCGTCGCGACGATGCCGGTGATCGCAACCGCCAATGCCAGCCATCGGTTGCCGTGCCGCCCGCGCACGAAATCGGCGGCGGTGATGTAGCCGTGCTGGCGCGCGACCGACCACAGCCGCGGAAACACGGCAAAGACGAACGGGTAGACCATGATCGTGTAGGGCACGGCGAAAAAGCCGATCGCGCCGGCACCGAACATCAACGCCGGGACGGCGATAAAGGTGTAAGCGGTGTAAAGGTCACCGCCGAGCAGAAACCAGGTCACGACGGTGCCAAAGCGGCTGCCGGCAAGACCCCATTCGTGCAACAGATCGAGATCGCCCCGCCGCCAATGGACGGCGGCAAAGCCGAGCGCCGTGATCAGCGCGAACAGCAAAACAAAGACGACTAGGGCAGGCCAGTTGATCGGCATGAGGTGCTGAACGCGTTCGGGTTACCGGTGGGTGGCGAAATAGACGATCAGGGTCAGCCCGGCGGCGACCGGGATCCACACCAGCTGGTACCAGTAGAAAAACGGGACGCCGCCCCATTCGGGCTCGACGCGGTTGTAGCTCGACACCCAGAGCATCGCGATGAACGGCAGCAGAAGCAGCAGATACCACAACCGAGACGGCCGGCTGGCCGGTGGCTTCACGTTCATAGGCGAACTCCCGAGCACCCCCGCCTGGCACGCGCGGGTCTGTAAGGTTGCCGCTATCTTCCTCAAATACGCGAAGATTGCAAATGTGATCTGGCGGAGAAATCCGCCGCCGGCGCAAACCTTCGATCCTTTCCCTGTCGGCCAAACCCCTATAGTGTCGCGGCAAAATGCTGAGAGGGTGCGATTTGGTGGAACAACGCAATCTGGGGAAATCGGGGCTGCGGGTCTCGGCGGTCGGGCTCGGCTGCAACAATTTTGGCGGGCGCACCGATTTTGCCGCGACCCAAAAGGTCGTGCACAAGGCGCTCGACCTCGGCATCACCTTTTTTGACGAAGCCGACACCTATGGCGACCCGCGCGGCAATTCCGAGACTTACCTCGGCCAGATCCTCGGCGAGCGCCGCAAGAACATCGTGCTAGCGACCAAATTCGCCCGGCCGATGGACGGCTCGGGCCGCTTCGAGGGCGCCTCGCGCGGCTACATCATGGCCGAGGTCGAAGCGAGCCTGAAACGGCTGAAGACCGATTGGATCGACCTCTATCAGCTGCACCAGCCCGACCCGTTGACCCCGATCGAGGAAACCCTGCGGGCGCTCGACGACCTCGTGCGTCAGGGCAAGGTGCGCTACATCGGCTGCTCGACCTTGCCGGCGTGGCAGGTGGTCGAGGCGCAGTGGACCGCGCGCCATCACGGGTTGGATCATTTCGTCTCGTGCCAGGAGGAGTACAGCCTCTTGGCGCGCGGCCTCGACGACGACATGATGCCGGTGCTCGAAGCCTACGGTCTGGGGTTGATCCCGTTCCGCCCGTTGGCCGACGGCCTCTTGACCGGCAAGTACCGCCGTGGCGGGGCGTTGCCGGCCGGGACCCGCCTCGGCTCGGCGCCGCGCGCCGCCGGACGCTACATGAAGGACGAAGTCTGGACGGTTGTCGAGCGGCTCGAAGGCTTTGCCGCCGAACACGGCCACGGCCTGCTCGACCTCGCCTTTGGCTGGCTGCTGAGCCGGCCGGTGGTGGCGAGCGTGATCGCCGGCGCGACGAAGCCCGAGCAGGTTGAGGCGAATGCCCGCGCCGGCGGCGCATGGCGACTGACGACGGACGACATGCTGGAAATCGATCGGCTGACCGCCGGGTAACTGTCGCGTCCTTCCCGCGCAAGCGGGAATCCAGGGCGGCGCCTCAACGGTTCCCCCCTGTTCAGGCCAGGGGCAGGCTCTGGACCCCCGCTTTTTGCGGGGGTGACGACACCAACGCCAACCAAAGAGGAGCATCGCTATGGAAGTTCAACTGGATGGAAAAAGCGCCATCGTCACCGGCGGCAGCAAGGGGCTCGGTCTGGCGATAGCCAAGGAATTCGCTGCCTCGGGCGCCGATGTCGCGATCCTGGCACGCGACCCGGCCACCTTGGCCGATGCCAAGGGCCAGATCCAGCGGGGTGCGAAGGGCAAGGTCGCGGCGATCAGCTGCGACGTGTCGAAAATGGCGCCGATCAAGGCGGCCCACGACCAGGTGATGTCCGAGTTCGGCAAAGTCGACATTTTTGTCAACAATGCCGGCCAGTCGATCCGCGGTCCGTCCGAGACGCTGACCGACGAGCAGTGGCAGGCCGATCTCGACCTCAAATTGTTTGCCCAGATCCGCTTTTGCCGCCTGCTCTTCCCCCAGATGAAGCAGCGCAAATGGGGCCGCATCATCAGCGTCCTCAACATCGGCGCCAAGGCGCCGGGACCCGACAGCGCCCCGACCTCGGTCAGCCGCGCCGCCCAGATGGCGTTCACCAAGGCGCTGTCGATGGAGGGGGCGCCGCACAATGTGCTGGTCAACTCCTTGCATGTCGGGGTCATCGTCAGCGACCAGATCGTGCGCCGCCACCAGCGCGAAGGCGCCAACGTGTCGCTCGAGGACTTCATCGCCCAGGCCGGCCGCGGGGTGCCGATGGGACGGATGGGCCGCGCCGAGGAATTCGCCAACGTCGCTTGCTTCCTCGCCTCCGACGCCGCCTCTTACGTCACCGGCTGCGCGATCAACGTCGATGGCGGCCGCTCGCCGGTGGTGTAACCTCTAATGGCCAGCCTCTCCCGCCGATAACGGGAGAGGCGGCTTCAGAGAGCTCGCTTCTCCAGAGACAACTCGCTTAAAGTCGATTTTTCCGAACCGTATTCAGATGTTCATCGCCGGTCATCACCAGACTGAGGATGCGATGCCTTTGGTTTATGACCCCAAAGCGAAGCCAGCTCAAAGTGGCCATTGCCCGACAAATTTCCCTTACCCTTTAAACTGAAACGGCTCCCTCCGGAAGGCGAGCGCGACGAATAGAATTCCATTGGTCTAGTGGTACACTCCTAACGCTCGGCACCCGGTCCCCTCCCCCGTCATACCCGCGGAAGCGGGTACCCAGAGGCAACGCCACAGCGCCCGGCCGCCCCCTGTTCAAGCCAGGGGCAAGCTCTGGTCCCCCGCCTGCGCGGGGGCGACGAAAACGGAGTCCTCCGTTTGGTTACTACCACTAGTTGGAAGCAAGTGGCCTGCTTCCGCAATCTAATGACCGAGTGATCCTCCCCGCCGGACCACCCTGGCGAAGGCAGAGGCCCACTTCTGCCATGGGTACCGGCCTTCGCCGGTATGGCAGGGTCGGTACCATGGTGGTCCCGCGAACTTCTCGATCGGATAATCGTGGTAAAAGATTGCAATCGATCATTTCTTGTGTTGCTAAACCAGCATGAGCGGTCAGCGGCGGCCGAACAGGCGTTCGATGTCGGCGAGGTCGAGCGCGACATAGGTCGGGCGCCCGTGGTTGCACTGGCCGCTGTTGGGTGTGACCTCCATCTGGCGCAACAGGGCGTCCATCTCGGCGGGGTTGAGGCGGCGGCCGGCGCGTACGCTGGTGTGGCAGGCGAGGGTGCCGCAGACGGTTTCGACCCGCTCCTTGAGCGCCAGGGCCGCACCCCATTCGGCGAGCTCGTCGGCAAGGTCGCGCACCAGTGCCGCGACATCGAGCCCCGGCAGCAAGGCCGGGATTTCGCGCACGACGACGGCACCGGGGCCGAACGGTTCGACGACCAGACCGAATTCGGCGAGTTCGTCGGCGCGGGCCGCGAGCCGCGCCGCCGATGCTTCGTCGAGCTCGACGATCTCGGGCAACAGCAAGGTCTGGCGCGCCACCCCGTGCGTCGCCAGCGCCTGCTTGATCCGCTCGTGGACCAGCCGCTCATGGGCGGCGTGCTGGTCGACAAGGACGATGCCGGTCGCGGTCTCGGCCAGGATATAAGTGCCGTGCAATTGCGCCCGCGCGGCGCCGAGCGGTGCTTCTGCGCCGGGCGGCGGGGATGGGGGCGCCTCGGCTGGCGACGAACCGGCAACCGGCATTGCGGCGGAGGCGAGAAAGCCGTCGCCGGGCTCGGCAAAAGCGCCGGGCGGGATAGACGGCGGCAGCGGAAAGGCGAAGCGCAGCGGGCTCGCGGCATGAAATGTGCCAGCGCCGGCCGGGCGGAAGGCGCCGAGGGTGGCGGTGGCGACCGTCGTCGAGGCGCGATGGCCGGCGGCGGCAAGTGCCGCGCGCAGCGCCCCGACGATCAGCCCGCGGACCGATGCCGCGTCGCGAAACCGGATTTCGGCCTTCGCCGGGTGGACATTGACGTCGATCTCGTCAGCCGGTCCATCGAGAAACAATGCGACGATCGGATGGCGATCGCGCGCTAGGACGTCCTGATAGGCACCGCGCACCGCACCCACGAGCAATCTGTCGCGCACCGGGCGGCCGTTGACGACGAGATATTGGTCGCGCGGCAACGCCCGGTTCAGAGTTGGCAGTCCGGCGAGCCCGGTCAGCGAAAACCCGCCGCGCTCGGCGTCGATCGCCATCGAATTCCCGGCAAAATCGCGGCCGAGCAGGGCGGCGAGCCGCGACGGCCGGTCGCCAACCGCCGGCAATCTGAGCAGGCTGCGCTCGTCATCACCGGTCACGGCAAAACCGATCGCGGGATAAGCCATCGCCAGCCGCCGGACCATGTCGACGGCGAGCTCGCGCTCGGTGCGCGGCGTCTTCAGAAATTTGAGCCGTGCCGGGGTCGCAAAAAACAGATCGCGCACCTCGACCCGCGTGCCCGCTGCCGCTGCGGCCGGCATCGGAGCGCTTTTGCGGCCGGCCTCGACCGCGATCTCCCAGGCGTTCTCGGCATCCGGGGGGCGCGAGACGATGCGCATGCGGCTGACCGCGCCGATCGACGGCAACGCCTCGCCGCGAAACCCGAGCGCCGAGATCCGCAACAGATTGTCATCGGGCAGTTTCGAGGTGCAATGGCGCTCGACCGCCAGGGACAATTCGTCGGCGCTCATGCCGACACCGTCGTCGGCGACTGCGATCAGCGCCTGCCCACCGTCGCGCAACGCGATCTCGATCCGCGCCGCACCGGCGTCGATCGCGTTTTCGACCAATTCCTTAACCGCCGCCGCCGGGCGCTCGACGACCTCGCCGGCGGCGATGCGGTTGACCAGGACCGGCGGCAACAGGCGGATCGTCATCGCGGCACTTTACCGGATTGTGGCCTCGCATGCGACGGAAGTGCAGTTGACCAAAACCGCCACGGCGAGACAGCACATCCTCAGACGGCGGTCGCGCGCGCGATAACGCGCGGGCGGCGCGCTGCCGCGGTCGCTGCGATCGCCAACAATGCAACAGCGGCGCCGGCGATGATGTCGATCAGGTAATGCCCGCCAAAACTCGGGATCGAAAACAGCATGATCGCATTGACGAGCGCGATCGGAGGCAACAGCGACGAGCGGCGGTGCGCGTAGGTCAGCAGCACCGCGAGCACCGTGTGATAAGAGGGGAACGAGATCAGCCCCTGCAATTGCGATAGGTCAAACGACAATGGCCCCCTGCCGCGCAACGCGAGCAGAGCCTCGATTTCAAGCTCGCGGCCGGGTGCCAGATGGCCGAAAGCGGGGAACGTGACAAAGACCGCCGTCGTGATCAACAAACTAAGGATATTGTTGAGCAGCAGCTCGTAATTAAAATAATCGAGATCGTGGCAGGAGAACCAGAATATCGAGATCAGGATCTGCGGGAACAGGCTCAGATAAGCGAGCCACAGCACGAATCGCAGGTCGCGGTGGGGTGCGAGGACATTGTACCAAAGGGTCCAGTCGAAGCCGAGGGCGGCGTCGATCGCGGCAAGCGTTGTGTCGTAGGGGCGACCGCCACAGGCGGCGGCGATGTAGATCAGCACCGTGCCGGCATTGACAAAGATCAGCCACAGCAGGGTCCAGTGCGCCGCCCGCGCAAGAGCCGTGCTTCGCCCGGAAATCTGATAGAAAAGCGCGATTGCGGCGGTTACGGCACCGGCCAGCGCCAGCCGCGACCAACCGTGAAACTGCAATTGCACCTGATGGCACAACAGCAGGTCGACGACCGATAAAAGGATCACCGCCGTCCATATAACCAAAGCGTATCGCCGCATGCCGACCTCCCCGGCGGCATCCTCCACCTAACCGATTGAGAAACATTGAATACCGGGGCGCGAAGCATATTTTCGGGCCGGGACGCAAACAGGAGCGGATGAATGGCGTCGACGTCTTTGGGGCCGGGGGCAGGCAGCCCTGAGAAATCGCCGGCGATCGACTATGTCGCCCGGGCGCGGGCGTTGGCGCCGGTCATCGCCGCCCAGGCGGACGAGATCGAGCGCCGCCGCGAATTACCAGAGAGCTTGCGCGACAAGTTGATCGACGGCGGATTTTTCCGGCTGCTGTTGCCGCGCTCGCTGGGTGGCGCCGAACTGCCGCCGTTGAGCTTTGTCCCGGTCATCGAGGAGATCGCCAAGTCCGATGCGAGCACTGCCTGGTGCCTTAACCAGATTTCGGGCTGCTCGATGACCGCGGCCTATCTCGCTCCCGCAGCGGCGCGCGAGGTGTTTGGCGGACCCCACGGCATCCTCGCCTGGGGGCCGGGGCCGGGCGAGGCGCGGGTCGTCGAGTCACGGCAAGGTTCAGCTTTGCCAGCGGCAGCCATGACGCGAACTGGCTCGGCGCCCATCTGCCGATTATCGAGCACGGCGGCAAGCCGCGCCTGCGTGCCGACGGAACCGCGGTCGTCCACACCCTGCTGTTCCCGAAATCGGTCGCCAAAATGACCGACATCTGGCATGTCGTCGGGCTTATGGGCACCGGCAGCGACCAGTATTCGGTCACGGATCTGTTCGTACCGGCGGCGTTCTGCGTTGCCCGCGACGACGACGGCGCGCGCCGCGAGCACGGCCTGCTCTACCATTTCAGCAGTCTGCAGCTCTATGCCTCGGGGTTCGCCGGGGTGGCGATGGGGATCGCCCGCGGCACGCTCGACGCCTTTGTCGAACTCGCGCGCGACAAGGTCCCGCGCGGCGCCCAGCGCAGCCTGCGCGACAACAACGTCGTCCAGTCGCAGGTGGCGCAGGCCGAGGCAAAGCTCGGCGCGGCGCGCGCCTTTCTGCTGGGCGCGATCGAGAAGACCACCGCCGAAGTCGCCGGCAGCGGCCAACTGACCCTCGACCAGCGCATGACGATCCGGCTCGCCGCGACCTTTGCCATTCATCAGGCGCGCGATGTCGTCGACACCGCCTATCACGCCGCCGGAGCCACCGCGATCTTCACCGCGAACCCGTTCGAGCGCCGGTTTCGCGACATCCACACCGTCTCGCAGCAATTGCAAGGCCGCCAACAGCATTTCGAGACCGTCGGGCAATATCTGCTCGGCCTCGACCCCGACAGCCTCGCCTGGCTGTAAGCGAAGAGCAAGACTTGAAAAGACTGGCGAAAGATCAAATAATTGGCCGTCATTCCTGCGAAAATGGGAACCTCTGGACCCGCTTTCGCGGCTATAATCCATTCGGCCTGTGGTGGTTCGCGTTCGCTATCGAAGCCCCATTCCGGCTTTCCCCGGCGAAGGCCGGGACCCATGGTGCTGGCGAACTCCGCGCTTCCTCGCATTCTCCGGGCGATCGCGCGAATGAGGGCGAATGACCGAGGGGTCGGGGATGGGTCCCGGCTTTCGCCGGGAAAGCGATGAAAACAGCGCTCAACCGGCGTGGATTGGATTACAGCCGCTTTCGCCGAGGCGAAGGTCATTTAAACCGGCTTCTGTTTCCTTCGGAGCCGCCGGACGCATTCTCGAAATCGAAGGATTACCCGACGGTGCCGTCGGGGGAGCGGCGCAGGACGGTCCCCGGCAAAACCCCGGTGTGCTGCGCGTTCTCGACGACGACCTCCCCGTTGACCAGCACGGTCGTGCGGGCGCCGCTCGGATATTGGTGCGGCTGCGCGTAAGTGGCACGGTCGTGGAAATCGGCCGGGTCGAAGATCGCGATGTCGGCGCGGTAGCCTTCCTGGACCAGCCCGCGATCGCGCAGCCGCAGGGCCGCGGCGGTGGCGCCCGTCATCTTGCGCACCGCGGTTTCGAGCGGCAGAAGATGCTCCTCATGCACGTAGTGGCCGATAATCCGCGGGAAAGTCCCGTAGAAGCGCGGGTGCGGCATCCCTTGGCTGGTGATGCCGTAATCGGCGACGCAATTGCCGTCCGAACCGACCAGCGCCAGCGGCGAACGCACGATCTCGCGGATGTCTTCTTCGGCGATCGAGGTGATCAGCACCCGCGTCGCACCCTTGTCCTCGATCAAATAGTCGCAGACGACGTCGACCGGGTCCGCGCCGCGCGCCACGGCGATCGCGCCGAAGGTCTGTCCCGCATAGTGCGGCAGGTGCGGCGAGATCGAGATCTGTACATTTTCCCAGGACGGGATGCGGCCCCAATTGTTGAGCCCGTCGCGTTCAATCTCGGCGCGGATCCGCGTGCGCGTCTCGGGCAAAGCGAGACGCGCCAGCATCGCCTCGATGCCGGCCAACTGGACCCATTGCGGCAGCAGGTTCTTCAACGGGTTGCTGCCGGCGGCATAGGGGTAGGCGTCGCAGTCGATCGCCAGGCCCTCGGTCCGGGCCGCCTCGATCATCGCCAGGATGCGCGCGGCCTTACCCCAATTGTCGAGACCCGAACATTTCAAATGCACGATCTCGACATGGACCCCGCACGTCCGGGCGATGTCGATCGCCTCCTCGACCGCTTCGACGACCTTGCTGGCTTCGTCGCGGATATGGGTGAAATAAAGGGCGTTGTGGCGTTTCAGCACAGCGCACAGCGCGACGATCTCGTCGCGGTCGGCATAGCTGCCGGGTGGCGTGAACAGCCCGGTCGACAGGCCGAGCGCGCCCGCCGTCAGCCCCTCTTCGAGCAGAGCGCTCATCCGCGCCAACTCGGTCGCGGTCGGCGTCCGCGGCGCCATTCCCATCACATTGAGCCGCAAGGTGTGATGACCGACCAGCATGCCGGCGTTGACCGCGGTCGCCGCGAAGCTGTCGAGATAGTCCGGAAAGCTCAGCTCGCGGAACGGCAGCCACGGCGCGCTGGCGCTCAAGTAATCCCGGATCAACTCGAGCTTGCCGGGCAATACCGGTGCCACCGAGAAGCCGCAATGGCCGATGATCTCGGTGGTGACGCCCTGCCGCACTTTGCTCTCGGCCTTCGGGTTGATCGGCAAGGTGAAGTCGGAATGGGTCTTGATGTCGATAAAACCGGGCGCCACCGCGAGCCCCGCGGCATCGATCACCGTGGCTGCGCCTTTCGCCAGCGACCGGCCGAGCGCCGCGATCCGGCCGTCGCGGATCAGGACGTCACCGGTCTCGCCGGGCCGCCCGCTGCCGTCGATGACGAGACCGTCTTTGATCAGGATGTCGCCGGTCACGGCTTGCGCGCCATGTGCGCCTTCAGATCGTAGCTCATGTCGGCGGCCTCGTCGGGACTGAGACGCGGGTCGCCGGCCAGCAATCGGCGCGCTATGATGTGGTCGGCCGGCCGGTTGACCAACTCGACCCCGATCAGCCGGCCGTCCCGAAAGCAGAACACCGAAAAGCTGCGACTTTCGGGGTCGCCGCGCAAGATCGCGGCATCGTGGCCGGCGGTGATGCCGGCGATCTGCAATTTGAGGTCGCGCTGATCGCTCCAGAACCACGGCACCTTGTCATAGGGGGCCGGCTTGCCGACGATCGCGGCGGCGACCGAGCGCGCCTGGTCAACGCCGTTTTGCACCGATTCGAGCCGCACTCGGCCATCCGCGAACCGGGTCGGGAAATTGGCGCAGTCGCCGATCGCCGAGATCGCTGAAGCGCAGGTGGCGAGGTATTCGTCGACGACGACGCCGTTGTCGACCGTAAGCCCGGCGTCGCGGGCGAGTTCGGCATTCGGTACGACCCCGATGCAGACCAGCACCAGATCGGCCGGCAATACCCGCCCGTCGCTGGTCTCGACGGCGGTAGCGCGCCGGCTGTCGCCGAGGATGCGGGCGACGCCGGTGCCGAGCGAGATCGTCGCGCCCCAATCGCGATGCGCCTGCGTGAAAAATTGCGAAGTCGGCGCCGAGACCACCCGGCCCATCGGGTGGTGCGTGACTTCGACGATGTGCACCGCCGCACCGGCGCCGACCGCGACCGCAGCGAATTCGAGACCGATAAACCCGGCGCCGACCACTACAACCGCGCGTGCTTTGGACAGACGCTCGCGCAGCATGTCGGCGTCGGCCAAAGTCCGCAGCGGCAAGACCCCGTCAAGCTGCGCACCCGGCACCGGCAGCGGCCGAGACCGCGCCCCGGTCGCAAGGACGACGCGATCGCATTCGATCGCGCCGCCGGATTGCAATCGCAGGCAATGCCCCGGCCGGTCGATCCCCGTCACCGCGCCGGTAACGAGTTCGATCTCGTGCGTTTTGTAAAACGCCTCGGGGCGCAGCAGCAACTCGTCGAGGCCGCTCTCGCCGGCAAGATAGGATTTCGACAAGGGCGGGCGCTGATAAGGGAGCCCCGGCTCGTCGCCGATCAGCACGACGCGACCGCCAAAACCCTCCTGGCGCAGCGACGAGGCCGCCTGGAAACCGGCTTGGCCGGCACCGACGACGGCGACGACCGGATCGGACATCAGAGCTGGGACTCGGGCAGGTAGACGACGAGTCCGTCCATCTCGGGCGTCACCACCAGCTGGCAGCTCAGCCGGCTGCTCGGCTTGCGCTCGCTGGCGGCAAATTCGAGCATCGCCTTTTCGTCATCCGACTGGGGTGGCATGCGGTCGAGATGCGGCTCGTCGACATACACGTGGCAGGTGGCGCACATCATCTCGCCGCCGCATTCGGCGACGATGCCCTCGACGCCGTTCAGGATCGCCCCGCGCATGACGCTGGTGCCGACCGGGACATCGAGCACCTGACGCGACCCGTCGGGATTGACATAGGTAATGCTGGGCATTTTCTTCCTGTCGGTTGAATGGGCTGCCGCCCAAGGCCCGCTTTAAATCCGCCAGCGGCCGGACGAGGTCAAGCCTACAGCTTGATAACCGCCTGATCGCCCTCGGCCGCGAGTTCTGCGCCGAGAGCGGCGCTCTCCCGGGCGATCTGACCAAACGCCGCACTTTCATCCGCGAGCGTGCGCAATACCGACCGGTTCTGCTGGTCATGGCGGACGAATTGGAACGTCACCCGGTCGATCCGGGCGCCGCCGCAGGCGACCCTCACCATCATGCCGAGCCAGTCGCCGTGGCGCTGGCCGGCATGGCCGGTGTGAAACGAAAAGCTGCCGAGCCCGTAAAAGATCGGCTTGCCGCGATAGACCTCGACAGGGAGCGAGTAATGCGGTCCGTGGCCGATGACGATGTCGGCGCCGGCGTCGACGGCGGCATGGCCGATCTCGCTCATGTACTGCAGGACCTCGCGGCCGACGCCCCAATGGCACGAGACGACGACAACATCCGCTTGCGCTCTCAACGCTGCGATGTCTTCGGCAAACCATTGCAGATATTGCTTGTCCGCCCAGGTGATGATCTGCGGCGGCAAGCCCGGACGGTTGGCCGGCGGGCGCCCGCCATGCATCGGGGTGTGATAGGCGGTGTGGCCACGGATGACGGCGATGCCGACCGAATTGTCGCCCGCCTCGTGGTTGGTCGGCCAGTAGACCGAGCTGCGCTGCAAAAAGCCGAAGCGCAGGCCGCCCCGTTCGAGGATCACCGGCGCGCGGGCGGTCAGGCGATTGACCCCGGCGCCGGTATGGGGAAGCCCGATGTCGTCGAGCCTGGCGATCGACGCGGTAATCGCCGCCTCGCCGTAATTGACGTTGTTGGCAATGCCAACGGCCTGGACGCCGGCTGATTTCAAAGCCTCACCGGCGACGGCCGGGTCGGCGAAAAAGCCTTCATTGTCGAGCGAATGGCTCGCGGGCGGTGGGCACAGGCAACATTCGAGGTTGGAGAACACCATGTCCGCCGTGCGGAACTCGTCCCGCACCAGCGAGAACGGGACCAAGGGGTCGGCGACATTCATCAAATTGACGTCGCCGGTGAGAATTATCTTCGCCGTCATCGCCCTTGCTTCTCCTAGGCCGCATTTCGCTCTCCAGGACGATAATAGCGCGGGCCGAGGGCCGCCACGCCGAAAGTTTCCACCGTCCGCAAGATCGAACGCTTGGCTTGCTTCGCGGGACAGACGGCGGCTAGGCTTGCCCTCCTGCGGGCCATTACGCGGCCTGGTGCCATAGAGACAACCACGGTAGAAGCGATGAGGCGGCAGCTGCACCTGAACCTGTTCATCCACAGCCGCGGCCACCATGAAGCGTCGTGGCGGCATCCGGCTTCCTCGCCGCTGGACCTGACCGACATCCGCTATTACCAGGATCTGGCGCAGCGGGCCGAGGCGGCGCTGTTCGACTCGGTTTTTCTCGCCGACCAGCTCGCACTCGGCGGCGATGTGGCGCAGGCGGCGCGCACCTGGCTCGAACCCGTCACCGTGTTGGCGGCGATAGCGGTCGCGACAAATCGGATCGGAATGATCGCCACCGCCTCGACCACCTATACCGAGCCGTTCAACCTGGCGCGTCAATTCGCCTCGCTCGACCACATCAGCAACGGGCGTGTCGCCTGGAACATCGTCACCTCGTGGCTCGCCACCGCGGCGCGCAATTTCGGCGGGTCGGGTCAGGTCAGCCACGCCGACCGCTATGCCCGCGGCGAGGAGTTCATGACCGTGGTCAAGGCGTTGTGGGACAGCTGGGCCGAGGACGCGGTGGTCGACGACCGCGGCGGCGGGCAATATGCCCGGGCCGACCGCATCCACCCGATCAACCATCGCGGCGATTTCTACCAGGTAGAGGGACCGCTCAATCTGCCGCGCTGCCCGCAGGGGCGGCCGGTGCTGGTGCAGGCGGGATCGTCCGATACCGGCCGGCGCTTTGCCGCGCGCCATGCCGATGCGGTCTTCACCGCGCACGTCGAAAAGGCGACGGCGCAGGAATTTTACGCCGATCTGAAGAGGCTGGCGGCGACCGAGGGGCGCGACCCCGACCACATGCTGATCCTGCCCGGCCTCAGCGCGACGATCGGCTCGACCGAAGCCGAAGCACAACGCCTGGCGCGCGAAATCGACGATCTCACCGACCCCGAAGTCGGTCGCAAGCGGCTGTTGAACCGGTTTGGCGGGCATGATTTCTCGGCTCTGCCGCTCGACCGCCCGCTGTCGCCGGCGGACTTCCCTAACCCCGACATGGTCGAGGCGGCGCGCAGCCGGACCGAAGTGATCCTGAACCTGGTGCGTCGCGACCAGCCGACCTTGCGGCAATTGCTGGGCTATCTCGCCGGCGCCCGTGGCCACTACGTCACCGCCGGCACGCCGGAGCAGATCGCCGATCTGATCGAGGACTGGTTCACCAACGGCGCCGCCGACGGCTTCAACATCATGCCGCCGCTATTGCCGGCGCAGCTCGAGATTTTCAGCGCCGAAATCATCCCGCTGTTGCAGCGCCGCGGCCTCTTCCGCACGGAATACACCGGTCGGACATTGCGCGCTCATTACGGCCTGCCCTTGCCGGAAAGCGCCTTCGAGCAAGGCTCATGCCTGGAGGCGTAGCTTTCGGCACCTCTACAGACCAGCCCGAATACTGTTGGTCTATTTTCGATACCCGGCGCTAGGCTGTACGCCGTAGGAAATCGAGCAGCAATCGGCTGACTTCGCCGGATTGCTCTTGCTGTACCCAGTGGCCGGCGCCGTCAATCAGGTGGCAGCCGAGCATGCGGGTGCAGGCGGTGCCCTGCATGCGCTCGAAATTGCCGGGGCGCTGATAGGTGCCCCAATCGCTTTTGCCGGCGATGAACATCGACGGCACGTCGATCGTGCGCCCGGAAAACAATTGCAGTTCGGAATCGGCAAGGCCGGTGGTGCGGCTGCGATACCAGTTGAGCCCGCCCTGAAATCCGTTGCGCTCGTATTCGCCGGCATAGACCGCGAGCTCGTTGTCGGGCAGCCAGCGGCAAGCTGCGATGTCCGCCGCCGGCGGCATCACCGGCGCAACGGTTTCGGCCATGTTTCGCTCGAGATCCATGATGTAATAGGTTGGCATCTTCGCCAGTTCTCCAGCACTCCAGGACTTCAGCGGATAGGGCCGGTTACCCTCCCAATCGGCGCTTTTGTAATGGAAATATCCGCGCATAAAGGCGTGGACACCCTGCGGGCAGTGCCACATGTCGTCATTGGCCGGCCGCGTCGAATAATACCATTGGTAGTGCTTGCGCGGCCGGTCGAGCTTGGCCAATGCCTGATGGATGTCGGGACCGCCGGCCGCAGGCGTGGGCGGCGGCGCGTCGGCGATGTCGAAGGGCAACGCCGGCGGGCCGGCAAACGGTGCGCTCATCAGCGCGAGCGAACGGAACACGTCGGGCCGCACCAGCGCGCACCAGGCGGCGATCGAAGCGCCGAAATCATGGCCGACGACCGCCGCGACCGAACGATGGCCGAGCGCCGCCACCAGCGCCAGGGCGTCCCGCACCGCGTTCAGAATGCTGAACGGATGCAAATCGCCATCGTAATCGGCGCTCCATCCAGTCGTGCGGCCATAGCCGCGCTGATCGGGAGCGACGACGTGAAACCCCGCCTCGGCCAATGGCGGCATGACCTTGCGCCATGAATAAGCCAGCTCCGGAAAGCCGTGCAGCAACAGCACGCAGGGCCGCCCGCGCGGCGCAAAGCCAGCCTCCACCACATGCATCCGTAAGCCATTGATGCCCGGCACAACGCGCGCGCGGACACCCGTCGGCAAAACGGTGCTGTCGAGCGGCTGCAGTTCGGCCATTCCTCCCTCCCGATCGTCTCAAAAGCCGGTTCGCCGGCGGTCAGCGCCCTTGCGATCGGCCGCGCGGGCCAGACCTTCCCACTGCGTCATCCGCTCGGACGCCTTGGCGACGACGTAATCATCGACCACCGCCGGCGGCTCGTCCACCCATGCGCATGTAAAGCCGGCACTGTCGAACGTGCCGGCGCCGCTGATGCGGGTCTGCCGCTCGGCCTCGGTTGTGCCGTATTGGTCGGTGCCGACCCCGCTGACATCGTTTTCCCCGTTCAGAATGCGGTCGTCCGATCATCAGGCAGTGTCGCCGATCTTGTGTGCGTTGCAACGGCGGACGTAATCACCGGGTTTTCGAATTATGCGGGCGCCGGTTCGGGGCACGAGGCATTGATGGGGGACGCACCAACAGGGGTCCATGGCGTTGCCGAAATCGGGTTTGCCCGGCGGAACGGCGTCACCCGCCTCGTCCACCTCTATGAGCGCGATCCGCTGCGCGTGCTGTTTCCACTGCCGGAAGCGGGCGAGCCGCCGCAGGCAGCGATCGTCACGACCTCGGGCGGACTCGTCGCCGGCGACCATCTGGATGTTGCCGTCCGGGTTGCTGACGGGGCCGCCGCGCATGTAACCGCATCGGCGGCGGAAAAGATCTACCGCTCGCTCGGCGCAACCACCGAGGTCAGCCAATCGCTGGCGATCGGTGACGGCGCGACGCTCGAATTCCTGCCGCCCGAGACGATCCTGTTCGACGGCGCCCGCTTCCGTCGCAAGACAGTCGTCGACCTCGCCTCAACCGCAGCCTTTCTGGGCGGCGACATCGTGATCTTCGGCCGCCGCGCCCGCGGCGAGCGCTTTACTCATGGGTTTCTGCACGATTTCTGGGAAGTCCGGCGCGAGGCCGGCCTCGTGTGGGGCGATGCGCTGCATCTCGACGGCGACGTTGCGGCGATTATCGACAACCCTGCGTGCTTCGACGGCGCGGCGGGATTTGCCACCCTGATCCTGGCGTCCGCCGATCACTGTCCGCAGCAATTCATTGACGGCGCCCGCGCCGTCCTAGCGCTGACGGCGACGGAGGGGCTTCGTGCCGGCGCGACCGTGGTGGGCGGGCTCCTGGTCGCCCGCTGGCTCGCCCGCGACGCGATGTTGCTGCGCCGTACCTATGCCGATCTCGCTTGTCATTTACGCGCCGAAGCGATGGGATTGCCCCGCCGGATGCCGCGGGTCTGGCACGTATGACCAGGATCAGTGCAGCGTCCGGGCAAAGAACCGTTCGGCGAGAGCCGCGGTCTTGGCCTCGATGGCCGCACGATCAACCGTGGGCGCATCCTCGCACAGCCGCGGCAAGGTGGCGCGGGCCGCCTCTAGGCAAATTCCGGCAAAGACATAATGGCCGACAGCCCCCGGCAGCATCCTTAGTTCGGCATGGGGGATCGTCGTCGCGAGGAATTGCGCGCTGCTGCCGATTGGTACGCTCTCGTCGCTCGCGCCGGCGACGATCATGACCGGGATGTCGATTCGGGCCAGGCTGTCGGGGAGAAAGACCGGGCCGAGAGCGGGCGCCATGGCGAAGACGGCGCGTACCCGCGGATCGCGATAGGATCCACCGTCACGATCGAGGGCAGCCCGAAACGCCGGGTCGGCCTTGGCCAACGCCTCGGATTTGGGGCGCATGTCGGGGAATTCGGGCGGTGCAATGCACATCTTGTCGGCTTTGGGCGAGCTGCAGAATGCTCGCAGATGCTCGATCGAGGTGATGCCGCCGGCGATCTCGATCACGGTATAGCCGCCGAGCGAATGACCCGCGGCGCCGATTCGCTTTGGGTCGATGCGCGGCCCGAATGTCGGGTCGGCGAGCATACCGTCGACGACGGCGCTGAGATCAAGCGCCCGCAGCCACCACAGCCTGAACCCCGGCACCGTGTAGCCGTCGATTGCGTTGTTGCCCGGGTGGTTGACCGCGGCGACGATGTATCCGTGCGCCGCCAGCACCGTGCCGAGCCAGGCGAGGTTTCCGGCCGTCCCGCCAGTCCCGTGCGACAACACGATCAACGGAAACTTGGTCGTTGCGTGCGCCAGGGCCGCATCTTTCGCAACGCGGCCGCCGTCGAAAAACGGACGGCCCGGCGGACCGAGCAGCAAAGGCTTCTCCTGCGCCCCGGCATCGGCGGGGTACCAGATTGTCGTTGCCAGAGCGTGCTTCGGATCGCCGCGCCACTCATAGGGTTCGGGCGGCAGGAAGTCTCGCCGCAGCATCCCGACCTTGAACGCTTGCGGCTCGGCCTTCGCCGTCTGCGCGGCGGCGACGGCGATCATTGCGGCAATAAGACCAGTCGCTAAAACCTTCAGCATCCGTCGTCCTCGCCCGCAGACATCAGGGCGTGATTGAGTTTATAAGACGCGCTGCGCGACTTGGCATGCGCGATGCGTAGCGACGAAGGCGATGAACCTCACTCCGCGCGAAAAGGACAAGCTGTTGGTCTCGGTCGCGGCGATGGTGGCCGAGCGCCGGCTGCGCCGCGGTGTCCGGCTGAACTATCCCGAGGCGGTGGCGTTGATCACCGATTACGTGCTCGAAGGGGCGCGCGACGGCCGCGGCGTCGCCGAGTTGATGCGCGACGGCGCCACCGTGATCGGCCGCGAGCAGGTCATGGAGGGCGTGGCGGAAATGATCCCTGAAATCCAGGTCGAGGCGACCTTTCCCGACGGCACCAAGCTCGTCACTGTCCACGAGCCGATCCGGTGAGTCAGGTCTTGATGATCGCTTCTCTTCTCGTCGCCCCCGCGAAAGCGGGGGTCCAGGGGCAACCGGCAGGGCGCTTTCCCTGGATTCCCGCTTGCGCGGGAACGACGCGGGGATGGCTGAAATGATCCCTGGCGAGTTGTTCCCCGCGCCCGGTGAGATCGAAATCAATTCCGGCCGCGCTACCGTGACCCTGACCGTCGCCAACACCGGCGACCGGCCGGTTCAGGTCGGCTCGCATTATCATTTCTACGAAACCAATACCGCGCTGCGGTTCGACCGCGAGCTGGCGCGCGGCTGTCGGCTCGACATCCCGGCCGGCACCGCAACCCGCTTCGAGCCGGGCCAGACCCGCGAGGTCCGCCTCGTCGCCTATGCCGGCGCCCGCCGCGTCGTCGGCTTCAACGCCAAGATCAACGGCCCGCTGGACTGATCCGATGGCGATGACCGTCTCACGCCCGGCCTATGCCGCGATGTTCGGCCCCACCACCGGCGACCGGCTGCGGCTCGCCGACACCGAGCTCGTCATCGAGATCGAAAGCGACCGCACGATCTACGGCGAGGAGGTCAAATTCGGCGGCGGCAAAGTGATCCGCGACGGCATGGGCCAAAGCCAAAGGACGCGCGCGGAGGGTGCGGTCGACACGGTGATCACCAACGCCGTGATTCTCGACCATTGGGGCATTGTCAAAGCCGACATCGGCATCCGCGACGGCCGGATCAGCGGCATCGGCAAAGCCGGCAACCCCGACATCCAGTCCGGCGTCGACATCGTGATCGGCCCCGGCACCGAGGCGATTGCCGGGGAGGGCCGCATCGTCACCGCCGGCGGCATCAACTCGCATGTCCACTGGATCTGCCCTCAGCTCGCCGAAGAGGGGCTTTACAGCGGCATCACGACAATGCTCGGCGGCGGCACCGGCCCGGCCGCCGGCACCGCGGCGACGACCTGCACCCCGGGGCCGTGGCATCTCGCGCGGATATTGCAGGCGGCCGAGGGCATCCCGGTCAACCTCGGGTTTTTCGGCAAGGGCAACGCCAGCGACCCGCGCGCCCTCGTCGAGATGGTCGAAGCCGGCGCCTGCGGCCTCAAGCTGCACGAGGATTGGGGCACGACGCCAGCCGCGATCGACACCTGTCTCAATGTTGCCGAGCAGCACGACATCGCCGTTGCGATCCACACCGACACGCTCAACGAATCGGGCTTTGTCGAGGACACGATCGCCGCGTTCAAAGGCCGCAACATCCACGCCTTTCACACCGAAGGCGCCGGCGGCGGGCATGCGCCCGACATCATCAAATTGTGCGGCCTGCCGAACGTACTACCGTCTTCGACCAACCCGACCCGGCCCTACACGGTCAACACCATCGCCGAGCATCTCGACATGCTGATGGTGTGCCACCACCTCGACCCGCGCATCCCCGAGGACGTGGCCTTTGCCGAAAGCCGCATCCGCCGCGAGACCATCGCCGCCGAGGACATCCTGCACGACCTCGGCGCCTTCAGCATGATGTCGTCCGACAGCCAGGCGATGGGCCGGGTCGGCGAGGTCATCATCCGCACCTGGCAGACCGCCGACAAGATGAAGCGCCAGCGCGGCCCGCTCCCCGAAGACAGCGCCGACAGCCAGGGGCGCAACGACAATTTCCGGGTCAAGCGCTATGTCGCCAAATACACGATCAACCCGGCGCTGACCCATGGGCTGGCCGAGCACATCGGCTCGGTCGAGACCGGCAAGCTTGCCGATCTTGTCTTGTGGTCGCCGGTGTTTTTCGGGGCCAAGCCGGATTTGGTGCTGAAGTCGGGAATGATCGCGGCGGCTTTGATGGGCGACCCCAACGCCTCGATCCCGACGCCGCAGCCGGTACATTACCGGCCGATGTTCGGCGCATTCGGCCGCGCGTTGTCTGCCTCGGCAGCTACTTTTCTTCCGGTTGTGGCCATCGAACGCGAGCTGCCGGCCAAGCTCGGGCTCCAGCGCATGGTGCTGCCGGCGCGCGGCATCCGCTCGATCGACAAGCAGCGCATGGTCCACAACGCGGCATTGCCCCATATCGAGGTCGACCCGGAGACCTACGAAGTCCGTGCTGATGGCACCCTGTTGACCTGCGAGCCCGCCACGGTATTGCCGTTGGCGCAGCGCTATTTCCTTTACTGACCGACGACGTCATTGCGAGCGCAGCGAAGCAATCTCGCCACAACGGGGCCCCGATCAGGATTGCCGCGTCGCCTGCGGCTCCTTGCAATGACAGAAACCGGCTCCTCGCAATGACGACTGATCGACGAGAGATGCGTCGGGCAATCACTGTCCACCGCCGCGGCTCTTGGCCGGAAGGCGACGCCCTCGACACCGTGACATTGGCTTATCTCGACCGGCATCGCCGCCGCATCCGGCTCGTCGCGGATTCCGGCGAGACATTTCTGCTGGATTTGCCGCGCGCGCATCATCTCACCGAGGGCGACGGTCTCGAGCTCGACAGCGGCGGCTATATCCGGGTGCGTGCGGCGGCCGAGCCGGTCCTCGAAATCGAAGCCGGCGACCGGGCCGCGCTGCTGCGCATCGCCTGGCATCTCGGCAACCGGCATTTGCCGCTGCAGGTCACGGGCGATCGTCTGCGGATCCGCGCCGACCAGGTCATCGCCGAGATGGTGGCGGGGCTTGGCGGCCGTCTGACCGCCTGCAGCGCGCCTTTCGACCCCGAGATCGGCGCCTATGCCGGTGCCGGGCCACATCACCATGACGGCGATGGCTAAAGGCTTTCGAACCACGAAGCCCTTCACCCCGGCCCCCTCCCCGCGGGCCCGGAGACGGGCCGACCCGCGCAGCGGGAGCCTGAGGGGTGCGTCCGACGACGGGCTTGGCGGCCTCTATCGCCTGCTCGCTTGGCTGTCGCCGGGCTTTCCGATCGGCGCCTTCAGCTATTCGCACGGGCTCGAGGCAGCGGCCGGGATCGGCGCGGTGAGGGACCGTTCCTCCTTGCACAGCTGGATCGCCGCGATCGTGGTGCATGGCAGCGGGCGGGTCGACGCCGACATTCTGCGGGATGCGCATCGTGCGGTAGAGGCCGGCGACCTCGCGGCGTTGACCGCCGCCAACCACCGCGGCCTCGCCTTTCGGGCGACCGCCGAACTGGCGCTCGAAACCAGCGCCCAGGGCCTGGCTTCTCTCGCCACGCTGCGCGCCGCCTGGCCCGATCCGTTTCTCGACCGGTGGCCGACACCCGGCGAAAGCATATGCCATTCCGCGGTGGTCGGCGCCGCGACCGCGCGTGCCGGGATCCCGCTAGGCGACGCGCTGGTCGCCTATTTGCAGGCAATGGCGGCTAACCTCATGTCCGCCGGATTGCGCCTGGGCGTCATCGGCCAGACCGACGGCCAGCGCATCCTCGCCGCGCTCGAACCGGATCTCCTGGCAGCTGCCGCGAATGCCGTCGCCCGCGATCCGGCCGATTTCGGCGCCGCGAGCTTTGCCGTCGACCTTGCCTCGATGGCGCACGAAACCCAATACACGAGGCTGTTCCGTTCATGAGCGAGGAAACGAGGCGCGACCCGCTGCGGGTCGGGATCGGCGGACCCGTCGGCTCGGGCAAGACCGCGCTGATGGATTGGCTGTGCAAGACCATGCGCGGCCGCTTTGAGATCGCCGCGATCACCAACGACATCTACACCCGTGAGGACGCCGAGTTCCTGACCCGCAGCGGCGCGCTGCCGCCCGAGCGGATTCGGGGGGTCGAGACCGGCGGGTGCCCGCATACCGCGATCCGCGAGGACGCCTCGATCAACCTCGCGGCGGTGGCCGAGATGCACCGCCTGTTTCCGCGCCTCGACCTGATCCTGATCGAATCGGGCGGCGACAATCTTGCCGCGACCTTTTCGCCCGAGCTCGCCGATCTGACGATCTATGTCATCGACGTCGCCGCCGGCGACAAGATACCGCGCAAGGGCGGACCCGGCATCACCCGATCGGATCTGCTTGTCATCAACAAGACCGATTTGGCTCCCCTGGTCGGCGCCAGCCTCGCTGTCATGGATCGCGACGCCCGCCTTATGCGTGGCGACCGCCCCTTTGTCTTCACCAACCTCAAAACCGGCGACGGCGTCGACCGCATCGTCGATTTCGTCACCACCCAAGGCGGACTGTGATCGAAGCATGGCCATAATTGCATCGTGCTTGCCGCTTTTTTGCCATCAATGTGAACCATTTCACACACCCTGCTTGGGCTCCTGATAAATTTGGTCCCGCTTACCATCGTGCCTCAGCCAATTTGAGGAGGCGGTATGGCATTGGTGGGGTGGTGATTGCCGCGATGGCGAGGCGCTCGTGGATGGTTTTTAAAACAAAGCGGCGGTTGAAGCGCCAGGCGAAGGCGGCGAGGTAACGTGGCAGATGTTTGGCGCCGACCACGCGATGGGTGGCCAAGAGGCTGTTTTTGACATTGGCCAGCACCGTGTTCGCCCAGCGGAAGGCAGGGTGGCGCGCCGACCTGCGACCGGAGCCGGTGACGTGCCGTTGATGGACGATGCCCGGCTGTTCGGCGATGCAGCGAAACCACTGGCCGCCGTCGCTGACAACGGTGGTTCCGGCCTCGACAGCGGAGCACAAACGCTTGGTTTCACCGGCTCGGAAGCCACGCACCACCTGCAAGCGAGCGTGTAGCGGCCGACCGTCATCGGAGGTCTCGATCGCGACAATAAAAGGGGTGTGGCCGCGCCGGCCGCGCCCAGACCCTTCGCCGGTGCGCTCGCCGCCGATGTAAGCGTCGTCGATCTCGATCCGCGGGCCGGCGGCGCCGAGCTTGTAACGACGGTCGCGCTCGAGCATGGCCTGCATCAGCTTGTGCTGAAGCCGCCAGGCAGCGTTGGTCGAGATCCCCAGCCGCCGGCCCAACTCGATGTTGGATATTCCCTTCTTGCCCTGGCCAAGCAGATGCATGGCGCGGAACCACAGCCGCATCGGCAGCTTGGTGCCCTGCAAAACGGTGCCGGCGATCAGCGATGTCTGGTACCGGCATCGCCGGCACTGAAGCAGTTGACGGCCCTGGATCTCGGAATACTTTGTCGATGCGCACCGCGGACACTTGAAGCCCTCCGGCCAGCGCCAGACGAACCACGCCTTGCGGCATGCCTCTTCGTCCGGATAGCGCTGCTCGAACGCATCGTCCGAGAGGCCCTTCTGGTGCTGCACGCGGTTACGAGGCATTACTTCACCCTGAAAATCGTCGTGTTTTCAGGATGATATTAGCCTATTACTTGCTGAGTGTCGATGGTAAGCGGGAATTTGGTTAAGCCGGCATCGTCCAGCCGGCGCCACGGCAGGAACCACGCACATGGCGGACGATAAGGACTCCGGGGGAGGCCTCGGCGGCAATAATGTCATCCTCTTCCTGATCGCGGCGGTAAGCGCCGCCTATGTCGGCTGGCACAGCCTGTCTCTGGTCAGCAACCGCCCGTCCGAACAGGATATCGGTAAACATCCGATAGTCGCGGCGCAAGACATCGATGCCCGACTCTGGCAGGACCCCTTCACGGCGGTGGAAAAGGACGATCAAGCCTCGTTACAATCCTTGAAAAAGGACGACGAGCCTCATTCCTTCGATCATGTGTTTTTAAATTATACACCCGGTAGTCGCGTGCTTGCCTTGGCGGTTGCCCTGCCGGGAGACCCGTATCCGGAATCGGCGGAGACCCGGCGACGATTGCGATACGCGGTGCTCGCGGGACTGCATGAAGAAGGGTATGTGCCGACCGACGAGAAACACATCGGCGACTGGCTGATCGGTCCAGAGTCGGCAACAATAGGCACACCGGTTGATGGGATCGTGGCCGCTCTCCCTCCCTCGATCCCATTTGAATGGTTCAAAAAGGAAGCCACAGCGCCGTCGGAGAAAAAAAGTATTCTAGTGCTCGGGACTATCAGGAATTTCGTGCGCAGCGGGGCGGTTCAACTGACTACGCCATGGCTCGTGTGAAGCGCTCGCCGAACAGAACAGCGAACTGCGACTTGGCCATGGACCACTCGCGCGGCGGCATGATCCACTCCTTTTCGGAACGGTTCAAGACCAGGAAGAGGAGCTTTGTCGCCGCCTCATCGCTGGGGAAATGGCCTCTGGCCCGGACCGCCCGGCGGAGCTTGGAATTGAGCGCCTCGATGGCATTGGTGGTGTACAAAATCCGCCGAACGTCGGTGGGGAAGGCAAAGAACGGGACGACTTCGCCCCAGGCGCGCCGCCAGCTCTGGCCGATTGCCGGGTATTTGCGGCCCCAGTAGCCTTCCTCGAAGGCAGTGAGCGCGGTTTCGCCGGCGACGGCATCCACGGCCCGGTAGATGTCCTTGAGGGCCGCTGCGACCGGCTTACGGTCCTTCCAAGAAACAAAATCGAGGCTGTGGCGCAGCAGATGAACGATGCAGGTCTGCACCGTTGCCTGGGGGAAGACCGCGATGATCGCCTCGGGAAAGCCCTTCAAGCCGTCGACGATGGCGATCAGCACGTCCTCGACGCCGCGATTTTTCAGCTCGTTCATCACGCGCAGCCAGAATTTGGCGCCTTCGTTCTGCTCGAGCCACAGCCCCAGGATCTCCTTGGCGCCATCAGCGCGCACGCCGAGCGCGATGTGCACTGCCTTATTGCGGACCAGCCCTTCGTCACGGATCTTGACCCGTAAGGCGTCAAAGAAAATCAGCGGATAGGTCGCTTCCAACGGGCGTGCCTGCCAGGCGGCGACCTCGTCCAGAACCGCCTCGGTTACCGCGCTGATCAAATCGGGCGACACCTCAATGCCGTACAAATCGCGCAGATGGCCGACGATCTCGCGGGTGCTCATGCCGCGGGCGTACATTGAAATTATCTTGTCGTCGAAACCCGGGAAGCGGCGCTGATATTTGGCGATCAGCTGCGGATCAAAGCTCGACTGGCGGTCGCGCGGCACCGCCAGCGCGATTTTGCCGGTGTCGGTGAGTACGGTCTTGCGACCATAGCCGTTGCGCCGGTTACCCGGCTCCTCGCCGGCCAGATGATGATCCATCTCGGCGTTCAACACCCGCTCGGCCAGCGCCTTCTTCAGATCGTCGAGCAGACCATTCGGGTCAAAGGCGGTCTTCGCATCGGCGCCCGCCAGCAGCTGGTCAAGAATGGCGTCAGGAATAAGAGGTGGCTTGCGTCGCGGCATGGGCGGTCTCCTTCGCTCCCATCATGCCCAACCACGCACGAAATTCCTGACACTCCCGCGTCGCCATCAAGTGCGCGGCCCAAAACCATACCGTCAACGGCAATTTCGAGCGGTGCATCACCGTGCCGGCCGTGATCGAGGTCTGACGACCGCAGACGAGGCATTCGTACGTGTACGCCCGGCTCCTCAGCAACGCCGCGCGCCCGCTGCCGCAAGCAGGGCACACGAAGCCGTCTGGCCAGCGGCGCTCAACCAGAAATGCCGCGCAACTCGCCTCGTCCGGGAACCCCGCCTGGAATTCGCTCAAACTGCGCGCTCGCGCCATTGCCGGCTCCCATCGCCCCCGTCCCGATCGACGGACGCCGGAAGCCACGATACCACATATTGATCACCCTGGGACAACGGGATAAGCCTCGGGATGGATGATTTTGGACGAAAGAAAATTTGGTTTAGTTGGATAACAGCCGGAGGCTACTCTAATGCCTGGTATATCCGGGCAGGTCGCGTTTCTGTCTACACAATATTGATGTTCGGTGTATGGTGGCTTATTCTAACCCCGATTTTCGGCGAGCCGTATGCGCCTACCCGTGGCGCTCGCACCAGTCACATATATTTTTATACGACAATAATAGACGTCATAGTCACACTGTTCTTGGTTTTCTTGGTGGTTGATGCCACACTTTATTCATACGCCTTCATCAAGCGCCTGACGGAAATCAGCACAGAATGGCCACAAACGACTTTCGCAAGATACATGCACAGATTTAAGCTGAGGAATAGAGATGGTCTTTCGGATTTTATCGATATGAAATATCTAGAGGGGCGTACTCAATGCATAGCGCAGCTTGTCTATTTTCCATTCATCGCGTTGGCGATGTTGATGCTGTCACGAAACTGGCTGTTTGATGACTTTTCGATGCCGCCGATCTTGTTGATCGCACAAGGGATCTGTGTCGTCGCGATCGTCGCTTCGGTGATGGCGTATCGCTCGGCGGCTGAAGATGCGCGCAGGAAAGCGCGATGGCATCTCACCGCCAGGATCACTGCCGCGAAACGCAACGAAAAGACCAGCCCTCACGCCGAACAGTTGGAAATGATGCTGGTCGAGATCGACAAGCTGAACGAACGCGCCTTTGCGCCGCTCACCAGCCAGCCCATAGTCAAGGCGGTATTGCTGCCGCTAATCACCTATGGCGGCGCCTGGTTACTCCACCTCTACGCCCTGCCGGGAAATTGACGGCGCAGGCCGCCCGGTATTATCGGTGGCGACGTAGCTGCGCAAACGCGGCGGAGGCGATAAGATGCGGCCGATGCTGACGCTTTATCACAGCCGCGCCGGGCGCGGCGAACGGCCGAACGACCTTGCCGGCGCGAGCTTGCCGGGAAATGTCGCGTGGATCGACCTGCTGAAGCCCGACGCGAGCGAAATCGCATTCGTCAAGCGGACCACCGGCCTTGACGTGCCGAGCGTCGAGGACCTAAGCGAGATCGAAAGTTCGAGCCGGCTGCGCAATCAGGACGGCGCGATGTATCTGAGCGCGCCGCTGGTCTATCGCGGGGATTCCGACCTTCCGATGTCGACGCCGATCGGGTTCGTGCTGACCCCGGAGCGGCTGATCACGGTGCGGTTCGAAGAGCTGCCGTCATTTACCAACTTTATCGGCAAGGATCTCGCAGACGAGACCGATCCGCTGAGCAGCGCCGCGGTTTTTGCCGGCCTGATGGACGCGATCGCCGATCGCCTCGCCGACGTCCTGGAAAATATTGCCGCCGAACTCGACGCGCTGTCGCACCGGCTGTTCCGCAGCCCGGCCACGCAACCGATCGGGCGGCGCCCTCCGGCAAGAGAGAGCGCCGATTTGCGGATCATCCTGCGCCGCATCGGCCACAGCGGCGATCTCGCTTCGAAGATCCGCGACGGTCTGCTGGGGATCGGACGGATCGTACCTTATGTGGCGACACATGCCGCCGACTGGCTCCCGCCCGATATCAAGTCGCGCCTCGACACGGTGCGTCTCGACGTGACCTCGCTCAATGATTACGACATGCATATCGTCACCAAGGTTCAATTGCTGCTCGATGCCACCTTGGGTCTGATCAACATCGAGCAGAACAACATCATCAAGGTATTGACGATCGTCTCGGTGGTCGGCATCCCGCCGACCCTGGTCGCGAGCTTGTATGGCATGAATTTCAAGAACATGCCGGAACTCGATTGGGCCTGGGGGTATCCCTACGGACTGACTGTAATCGTGTTGAGCGCGATCCTGCCGTTGGTGTGGTTCAAAGTCCGCGGCTGGATCTGAGCCAGTCCTTGCCCCGACGCAAAACGCCCCCGGAGACCGGGGGCGCTTGTCTTTTCTGCGCTTTTGCCCGGCGTGCGGGTTAGGCGGCCTGTTTTTGCTCAACCACCTGCGGATGACTGCCGGCGATCTCGATCTTGCGCGTCTTCGCCGCCTCGGGCACCTCGAGCACCAGGTCGACATGCAGCATGCCGTTGTCGAGGCTGGCGCCGACGACCTTGATGTGGTCGGCGAGGCTGAAGCGGCGCTCGAACGCGCGGCGCGCGATGCCGCGGTGCAGGTAGCGGCCCTCTTCCTCTTCCTTTTTCGCCTTGCCGGTTACCAGCAACGAGTTTTCGTGCACGGTGACGTCGACTTCGTCAGGGACAAACCCGGCCACCGCCATCGTCAGGCGATAGGTCTCCTCACCGGTCTTTTCGATGTTGTAGGGCGGGTAGGCGAGAGCGGCACCGTCGACGCGGCTCGCGGCGTCGACCATGCGGGTCAAGCGATCAAAACCAATCGTCGAACGGAACAGCGGGGAAAAATCGAAACGGTCCATGACCACATTCTCCATCGAGCAACATGGGATCGGCATCCGCAAGTAACGCCGGAAGCCGGTTCAGTTCACGTGCAATCCCGAAATCGGCGACCGCACGCGAATTACATAGTGCCGAAAAAAGTAGGGTCAAGGGGCCGGCAGCCGGGGCGAACTGAGCTTCGTCCGGTGGGTCAGGTCTTGATGCCGAAACCTTGGAAGCGCTTGTTAAAGCGGGCCAGTTGGCCACCGGTATCGAGCAGGCGCTGCTGTCCGCCGGTCCAGGCCGGGTGCGATTTCGAATCGATTTCGAGACGCAAGGTGTCGCCTGCCTTGCCGTAGGTAGAGCGCGTCTGATACGTCGTCCCATCGGTCATCACGACCGTGATGTCGTGATAATCCGGGTGAATGCCCTGCTTCATCCTGCCGCCCTCCAACGCGGGCGCGCTTATACCGCAAGGCCGCGGGCGGGGCAACCGCGGCGAGGACGCGCGTGCATGCGGATGCGGCGGGCCCGGCGATTACGCCGCTTCGCCCGCCGCGTCCTGTGAGTTTAGCGATTGCTGCCGCTGGCCGAGCCGAGATGCCCGCCGGTAACCGGGGAGGTCGAGCTGCCCGAGCCCGTATTCGGGTTTTCCAGATTGTAGGCCTGCGCCGCCTGCAGCTGCTCCTTGGTCATGTCCAAAGTCAGCCGATTGTTGTCGGTCTTGATCGTGCTTAACGGGACGGCGACGTACTTGCCGCCCATGCCGAGAAACGTCCCGACATCGACCACCGCATCGGCAACCCGGCCGTCCTTGTCGATCACCAGATCCTTGACCGACCCGATGTCACGGTTGTGGACGTCGTAGACGGTGCTGCCGAGCATCTTGCTCGCCCGGAATTGATCGATCTGGATCTCGGTTCCGGTGGGGTTCGTTGCTGTCGCCCCCACCTCATGCGGCGCCGTATTGACCTGCGCGTAGGCCAGCGGCGAGGTCGCCATCAGGATCGCCGAGACAGCGGCGGTTAGAGTCGATTTGGTCACGCATTCCTCCTAATTTGAACTCAGACGTTCCAGTAACGATGTCTTATCGACTAAAGTTCCGATCCCTATACAACGTGAAACAGATACAACAGTATGATGATAGGAATCGGAATTCCGAGCAGCCAAAGCAAAATGCCTCTGCCCATTTGCATGCCTCCGTTCGAGCGGCGTAGTGCTTCTACTTCTTGTTCAAAATCTCTCGAGCGGCATCTTTGACATGGCCGACCGCGCTCTGCACCCGGCCCTCGGCCTTTTCGCTCTTGCCCTCGGCTTCGGTTTGTCGGTCGCCGGTGGCCCGGCCAACACCTTCTTTGATTGCACCGGTGAGTTTTTTGACACCGCCGGCAATGCGATCCTTGTCCATTTGCTGATTTCCTCGTTCCAGTAACCAGTCGCGCCAGTAACCGGTCGCGCTGAGAAACAGGCTGCCGCGATCTTCGGTTCCGAGAAAATCCCGGGGTGGTATGAGCCCCTCCTCATTGCCGCTGGGGTGCACGGGCTTCGGGCCCGCGCGCGGAACGACGCCAAACGCCGGGGATCAAAGCTCGGCGGATAAACGTTCAGGTATCGGCTCGCTTGATGTCGCTCGAGCCGGAGCCGGCTGTGGCGCGCCGGGCATTGCCGAATGCCGCGGGGAGAGTAACGCAAATGGCCGATGCGCTGCCGGGCGCCGGGCGCAGCCGCGACCAGGACCAACCACGCGGCTTCGCCGGCGCGCTGACGTTCCTCACATTGGCGCTCATTGTCACCGCACTCTATTTCGGCCGCGAGGTCCTCGTTCCGTTTGCGCTCGCGGTACTGCTGAGCTTCATGCTGGCGCCGGCGGTGCGCGGTTTGCGGCGGCTGCGGGCGGGCCGGGTGACGGCGGTTGCCGCCACGGCGCTCGTCGCCTTCCTCGCCATTTTTGCGTTCGCGGCGATCGTTGCCGAGGAGATCTCGCTCCTCGGTCCGCAGCTTCCGGAATATCGGCGCAACATCGAGCTGAAGCTGCGCGCGCTCCCTCGGGCGATACCGCTTCAGAGCGTCGCCGCTGCGCTTCACCAGGCCAGCGCCGAGCTGACGCGGTCCGAAAAATCCGCCGCGACGCTGCCGGCGGCGCGCTCGAATTCGGGCAACGCCGCGGCCGAACCGGCCAAGCCGACACCGGTCGAGATTGTACAGCCCGAGCCGACGCCGTTGCAGATCGCCGAGACCGTGATCGGCCCTTTGCTCGGGCCGCTCGCTACTGCGGGCCTGGTCATCGTGCTGGTCGTCTTTATCCTGCTCGAGCGCGAAGAGCTGCGCGATCGCCTCCTCAGGCTCGCTGGCGGCGGCGATATCCACCACACCACCGAGGCGATGAACGAGGCGGCGCAACGGGTCAGCCGCTATCTGCTCTCGCAGCTCGCCGTCAACGCCGTCGAGGGAACGTTGATCGGGATCGGCCTCGCGATCATCGGGATCCCCAACGCGGCGCTGTGGGGCATCCTGGCGATCCTGCTGCGCTTTATCCCCTATCTCGGCATCGTCATCGCCGCCGTCTTTCCGATGGCGCTCGCCATCGCCGTCGCCCCCGGCTGGTCGCTGCTGGTGTGGACGGGTCTGCTGTTCGTCGTCACCGAGCTGATCGTCGCCAATGTGGTCGAGCCCCGCCTCTATGCCGGCAGCACCGGCCTGTCTTCGGTCGCGGTGATCACCGCCGCGGTGTTCTGGACCTGGCTGTGGGGTCCGATCGGGCTGTTGCTCTCGACCCCGCTGACGGCGTGCCTGCTCGTTCTCGGCCGGCATGTGCCGCAGCTGCGCTTTCTCGATGTGATGCTCGGCAGCGAGCCGGTGCTGACCCCCGAGGAGACGTTTTATCAACGCCTCTTGGCCAACGACCCCGAAGAGGCCACCGAGCAGGCCGAGGAGTTCGTCAAAGAACGATCGCTCGACGAGTTTGCCGAGGAGGTCGCAATCCCGGTGCTGGTCCGGGCGCAGGCCGACAGCGACAGCGGGATTTTGCCGTCCGAGCGGCGTGGGACGGTAAAGGAAGGCTTTGCCAAGATCCTCGAAAACCTGTTCGACGATTCGGTCGTCGACGAAGACCCGGCCGCCGCAGGCGACCAGGGCCGGCCGGAAAGCAGGTTCGTCGTGTGCATGGCCGGGCGCAACGAGCTCGACGAGGCGGCGGCGATGCTGCTCGCCAGCCGGTTGCGGGCGCGCGGCCAAGCCGCCTACGTGTTCCCAGCCGATTCGCCGGCGGCATTGGGTGAGCATCGGGTCGCGCTCAGGGACGCGGCGGTCGTGTGCCTGTCGCTGATCAGCACCGCCTCCGCCGCCCGCGCCCGCCACATCGTTCGCCGGCTGCGGCGGCGGGCGCCGCGATCGCGTATCGTGGTCGGCTTTTGGGGGCTTGGTGCGACCGGTGGCCCGCCGGCGGAGGGGCTGGCCGTCACCTCGGCCGATGCGGTTGCGACCACGCTCGCCGGGGCGATCACCGACATCGAGGGGCACATGGCGGCGACGGCTTCACCAGCGCTGCCGGCGGCGGGTGCGGAAGCACGATTGCCCGGCCAGGGGATGCAGCAGGCTCAGGCCGGCTGATTGCGGTCGAGGCGCCGGCGCAACGCCACGGCGAGGCGAAAGGCCGCCGGGTTCAAGGTGATCGAAATCAGCGCGCCGGCGAGGATCAAATTTTGACCCTCGACGCTCAGCAGACCGAGCGCCGTGCCGAGTGCCGCCAGCATGAACGAAAATTCGCCGATCTGGGCGAGGCTCGCCGAGACGGTCAACGCCGTCGCCGCCGGATATCCGGCGAGGCGCACGATCGCCAAAGCAGCGACCGACTTGCCGAGCAGGATGACCGCCAGCACGGCCAGCAGTTGATACGGGTGCCGGATCAAAATGCCGGGATCGAACAGCATGCCAACCGACAGGAAAAACAACACGGCAAAGGCGTCTTCGAGCGGTTTTGCCTGCTCGGCCGCCCGGTGGCTGTAATCGCTTTCGTTGATGACGACGCCGGCAAAAAAAGCGCCGAGGGCGAACGACACGCCGAACAGCTCGGAGGCCGCAAAGGCGATGCCGAGTGCCGCGGCAACGACCGCCAAGGTGAACAACTCGCGCGACCCGGTGCGCACGACTTGTTCGAGCAGCCACGGCAGCACGCGCGCGCCGACCACCAGCATCAACGCGATGAAGCAGGCAATCTTGCCAAAAGTCAGGGCGAGCGGCCAAGCGAGCCCGTCCACCGCCATCGCGCCGCCGCCGAGCGCCGCCGCCAGGGGCGGCAACAACACCAGCACCGCGACCGTGAACAGATCTTCGACCACCAGCCACCCAACCGCGATCCGTCCATCGGGCAGGTCCAGCATGCCGCGCTCGTCGAGCGCCCGCAGCAGCACCACGGTGCTCGCGACCGACAGCGCCAGCCCGAACACGAGCCCGGCGCCGATCGTCCAGCCCCATAGTCGCGAAACCCCGATGCCGAGTGCCGCGGCGACGACGATCTGGCCGATGGCGCCAGGCACGGCGATCCGCCAGACCGCGACCAGGTCGCGGATCGAGAAATGCATGCCGACGCCGAACATCAGCAGCATGACGCCGATCTCGGCGAGCTGTGGAGCCAGATGGGTGTCGCCGACATAGCCCGGCGTGAACGGGCCGATGGCGACGCCGGCGAGCAGATAACCGACGATCGGCGGCACGCCGAGGCGGACCGCGGCAAAGCCGCCGGCGAAGGCCAGCGCCAACCCGACCGCGACCGTCGAGATCAGCGAAACGTCGTGCGGCACTCAGCTCGGGCGAACGGCGCGAAAACGCAGGCGGACGTAATCGGCGATCCAGATGCCGCGTTCGTCCACCAGCACCGGCCGCAACAGCTCGACAACCTCGCTGCGGGCCGCCAGCCTGTCGGACGGCGGCAATTCGCCGAGAAGGTCCTCGGTGAAGGCGTCGAGCCAGACTTCGAGGCCGGCCAGAAGCGGCGTCGGCCGCGGGACGATGCCGATCTCGTCGATCGCAAAGCCGGCGGCTTCGAGCTTTTTGGCGTAAGCCTCGGCCGACGGAAAATACCATGGGCTGAGGCGACGCGCGTCGAGCCCGCGGCCGCCGAGCACCGCGCTCAAGGCGACCATGATCGCCGCGGTGTTGTTGTGGCCGCCCATCTCGGCGACAAACCGTCCGCCCGGCTTCAGGGCGCGGTAGACGCCGGCGAGAACCTTTTCCGGCGGGCGCATCCAGTGCAGCGCAGCGTTCGAAAAGACCGCGTCGAAGGCCCCGTCGAAGTCGAGGTTCTGCCCGGCCACGACCCGCGCGTCGAGCCCGCTCCGGCGCGCTGCAGCAACCATGTCCGGGGCGGCGTCGACCGCGACGACGGTCGCCCCCGTGGCGGCGATCTTTTCGGTCAGCACCCCGTCGCCGCAGCCGAGATCGAGGATATGCTCGCCCGCCATCGGGGCCAGCAGTTGCAACACCGGAGCACCGAGCGCCGGGACGAAATGCGCGGCCTCGGCATAGCGCTCCGCCGACCAATGCTGCCGCGAGATTTGCCCCATACTCGAATCCTCACTGGATGCTGATGTCATCGACGCCCATCCTTTTGCTGCTGCTTCTGCAGCAAATCAGCAGCAAAGGTCGAGCACCAGCATAAACGCCGTTGGCGCTCCGCATCCTTCGAGCGGCGGCCATGCGACCGCCCGTCGGATAGGGCCGGGGTTGATCTGATCAGGAAACAGCCTCGTCCTCGGGTGGCTCGCGATGCGCGGTCTCGACGGCCCCGGCGGGCGTGGCGGGCGCGGTGGGCGCGGTGGGCGCGGTGGGCGCGGTGGGCGCGTTCGAGATGCCGCAGGGCTCGGGTGGCGACAAGCGCGCGAGGCACCAGGCGAGTGCTTCGGCGAGCGAAGATCGGGCGAGATCGACGCCCTGTCCATCGCGATAGCGCCGCACCAATCGATCGATTCGCTCCTCGAATGCGGCGCCGGAAAGCTCACCCCGCCGGTCGCCGGAGTGAGGCGTCGCGGCGGCAAGATGCTGTTCCGGGCGGTCCGCGATCGCGGCAAGTTCTTGCGTGGCCTCGTCGCTGATGCGCAGCATCGCAACGCCCGCCGGGTCGATCCCCAATTGCCCGAGGGCTTGGCGGAGCCCCGCGCCGATCTTGACGCGCGCCCGCAAGGCGGCGCTGTGCCAGGCTGCGGCGTCGTCGGCTGCCGTCGCGCGCGTCGCCAGCCGGGCCAATTGCGCCTCACGCGCACGTCGCATTGGCCTCGAGTGACTGCAACCGGCGGTCGAAATCGCTGGTCTCGATCGCCCGGATAAAGATGTCGACGACCTGTGCCAACGCCCCGGCCTCGCCGGGTGTCAGCGCCCCGTCGGCGACCGCGGCGGCGACCGCACCCATCGCGCGGGCGATGTCGGCAGCGCCGTCGATCGGCGGCAACGCGAACCGCACGACGCGCTCGCGGCGCGGCGCCAGGATGCGTTCGAGACACAATTTGAGCGCGGTCGGATCGCCCTCGATGGCGAGTTCGACAGCCCGCCGGGTCAGCGCGTCGGCCTCGCCGTCGAGCAAGGCCTCGGCGGCAAGGCTCGCGCGGTTGCGGCAACCGACTTCACGCCCGCGCGGATTGCCCGATTTTCCTTTGGTGAACGGCCGCCCGCGCGCCGGCCCGCGCGGGTTTCGTGTTGCGATATCCGACATTCGTTCCTCCTGACCGCGACAGCGGCGCGTTTTGGCCCAGGTGTGACTGGCAAAACGCGAAGAGTATGATGCGAATATGGCTATTTTATAGGTGCGCTATACGCAAGCTACCGCTTGCTCCGCAATCGAACGCTTGATACCCACCGCCTTTTCCGTCATGCCCGCGAAAGCGGGCACCCAGAGCTTGCCCCTGGCCTGAGCAGGAGGCAACCCGCTCCACGCTTGCGGCCCTGGACCCCCGCTTCCGCGGGGGCGACGAGGACGAGAAACCGGTAGCATCTGTCTGATCCCTACCTCTAGGCGGCGCCGGCGAGCACGTCCCGCTGGTCGGCAAACAGCGCCTTGACCCAATCGATTACCGCGCGCACGCAGGGGGCGCGGCGCAGATCACGGTGGACGATGATCCAGTATTGGGCGGCGATCTCGGGGATCGGGGGCGTCAGCCGCTCGAGCAGGGGATGACCATCGCCGACATAGCAGGGCAGCACGCCGCGGCCGGTGCCGGCGCGGATCGCTTCCAAATGCATCAGCATCGACGAGGCGCGCAGCGCCACCGGCATGCGCGTCTCTTCTATCTGGCGCTGGACCCAGCGCGCCGGCGCATAGTGGGCTTGCTCGTCGGTGTAGGTGACCCACGCACCGGCAGCAGCACCACAGCGCCGGTAGACCGCGCAGGCGAAGGCGCCTGCCTTCGAAGTGTAGAAGTCGCCGCCTTCCGGCGGCTCGTGGCGCAGCGCCATGTCGGCTTGACGTCGTACGAGGTTTGCCGGCGGTCGCAACTCGTCGACCAGCTCCAAGGTGATGCCGGACGGCAGCGCGGTCGTTGTCGGTCCCGACAGGCAGCGAGCCAGAAACCCGCCGGCACACTCGCCGGTCGACACCCGCACCGTGCCGCTCAACACCGGTGAGGCCGCCGCCCGCCGCCGTTCCAACGTCAGCACCGCATCCTCGACGCTCTCGGCCGCCGGGACCAGGTGCTCTCCGGCGGCGTTGAGGCGCAGCCACTCGGGCAGGCGGTCGAACAAGGTCGGCCCGCCAAAAGCGGCCTCGAACGCGGCTAATCGGCGGGCGATGGTCGGTTGGCTCAGCCCGAGCGCCCGCCCGGCGGCACGCATCGAACCCTCCCGGGCAATGGCGAGGAACACCCGGACATCGTCCCAGTCCATCGCCCCGCCATTCGGCCGTGTCGCACGGGTAGGCGGCTTATGCCGCATTTCGCCCCCCGCGAGCGCCAATCCGCCGGGAGCAGCCATGCCAGATTCCTTGTATAGCGCCTGGTTCGACGAGATTGCTTCGTCGCGGAGCCTGTCCTCGGGCGGCGCATGGCGCCGACCCGGGGCTCCGCGCAATGACGCCCCTGTCATTGCGAGCAAAGCGAAGCAATCCCGACGGATCCGCACCAGGCTGAATGTGCCGGCTTCACAGGGTGATGCATACCATCAAATCGAGTGCCACGAAAACGTTCCAGCGGTCTCCAAAAACGGAGGTCACTGCTATTGAACTATAGCGCTACGATTCCCCCGGTCACCCGCTCCGATGCAAACAGCCGTCAACAGATGGAGAGAGAGATGGAAAGCCGACCGCCCAGCATCATCGATCTCAGCGCGGAGCTCGCGAAGCTGACGACGTTCCGGCGGACCCCACAGTCGACAAGGGAGGAGACAAAGGGGAGCGTCGCACGATTGGCTTCCTACCGCGACGGCCTCCTTTTGGCGATCAAGGCCTCGGGGACCGACCATTGGGAGCGCCATCTCACCGGCGACGAGCTTGTTCACATCCTCGACGGCGCTGCGACCCTGGAAATCGTCTGCGACGACGGGCCGCCCAAGTCTTTCGCGCTCCGCGCCGGAATGATCGCGGTCATTCCGCAGGGTGCGTGGCACCGCGCTCTCTCTGCGGAAGGCAAGACAGAAATGACCGCAACGCCCTTTCCCGGAAACCACATCGAGCTCGATGTCGACGACCCTCGGACGGTAGAGCGTACGCCGGCGGGAGCGATGGCGATGACGCCCAGCATCATCGACCTCAACGCCCAACTCGCGAAGCTGACGATGTTCCGTGGGCGGACCCCGCGGTCGACGACGGCGGATCGACGGGGGAGTGCCGCTCGATTGGCTTCCTTCCGCGATGGCGCCCTCACCACCACGAAGTTTGCGGGAAAAGGTCATTGGGAATCGCATCTCTCCGGAGACGAGCTGATTCACATCCTCGACGGCACTGCGACCCTGGAAATCGTCTGCGACGACGGGCCGCCCAAGTCTTTCGCGCTCCGCGCCGGAATGCTGGCTGTCAATCCGCAGGGTGCCTGGCACCGCTTTCACTCTCCGGAGGGCGTGACACTGATGACAGCGACACCCTTTCCCAGTGAGGTCATCGAGCTCGACGTCGACGACCCTCGGACGGTAGAGCGCAAGCCGGCATGAACGACGGCCATAACGGGTCGAATGAAGTTCTGGCCTCAACAGAAATGAGGAGAAACCAGCGATGGACGCTCAAGACATCGTCGTACAGCCGGGAGACGGCACGGTGTCGAGCCGCACCCCGGGCCGGTCGATCACCCTCAAGCTGCTGGGTAGGGCGACCGGCGAGAGCATCATGGTGTTCGAGGAGACCATTCCCGCCGGGACAAAGAGCACCTTGCACTTACATCGCGACAGCGACGAGGTAGCCTACGTCCTGAGCGGCGAGGTCACCTTCAGGATCGGCGACGAGGTCACGGTCGGCGGTTCCGGCGCCTGTGCCTTCATGCCGCGCGGCGTACCACATGCCTGGAAGAGCACCGGTGCTGAAACCGGGCGGGTGCTGTTTTTTTATACTCCGGCCAGGGCAGGCGGGTTGATCGAAGAGCAGCAGCGGACGGGCCGCAAATTCGCATCGATGAACGAGCGCGAGTTGGCGGAGATTTTAGAGCGCCACGGCTGGGAGATCGTCGGGGAGTCGCCGCTCTAAACCCTCGTTACACTTGGGGGCCGGGCGTTGGCGGCTGTGCGGATCAGGGGTCCGGATACATGCGGGTTTTGAACGCCCGTAATTCCGAGATCACCTCCGGGTCGGTGATCTTGGTGAACCGCTGCACTTCCTTACCCTTCCACCTGGCCGGCTCATAGGGACGCAGGTCGAACATTCCGCCATTCCGGTAAACATATGCCTCGTATAATGGCCGATATACTTGCATGAAGGCATCTTCCGGCCGGCAGTCGTCTTCAGTGTGGTGGCCGATGCCATAAATGTAATAGGCGTAGTTATTTAGCGGCCCGTTCGAGTCATGTTTGTAGTGGTAGTAATATCCCGGCTCAGGCCGTTTTTCAAGAGGTGGTACGTCGTATGCCATAGCGTCCTCGCCAGCTTCTCCAGGAACAACTGTAGCATGTTATTGCGGGCGCCCGGTTACGCAGTGAGATGTCCGCCGCCCGCTCTCGCCGCATGATCGACGCTGCGACCGACGCCGCCCCTGCCATGATTGTCTGGTCGACAGTGAGCGCAGTTTTGATCCGGCGTTCCGACAATGCGAGGGACGGTCGAAGTAACGGGCGGTATTCGAACACGACTGTCTTGTCGGCGTCCGAACCGGCGATTTCCCGCCCGAGGATGCAGGAACCCGCGGCGGTTTCTTTCTCGCCCCGGTGCAAATTTGACTTGGCTGTTAAACCATGGCTTGATCCAACCGAGGCAAAATGGATAGAATATATCGCTCTATCTAGTAACTGTTGCGCGCAAATGAAATTCGCCGTCATCCTCGTCTGCCTCGGCGGCGCCGTGCTGGCCGGATGCTCGACGCTCCCCACCTCAGGCCCGACCGTGAGCCAAGTCTTCGATCAAGCGGTAACCGACGGGCAACGCCAGTTCGACCTTGTCAACGTCGACAATCATGTCGTGGCGACGCTGCTGGCGCAGCGAACCGGGAGCTTTCACATCCGGTTTCAATCATACGGCAAACCTCCCGCTCCCCGCATCGGGATCGGCAACTCGGTCGCGGTGTCGATCTGGGAAGCGTCGGGGGGCGGTCTGTTCGGCGCGGCGGATTTGGGCGGGGGTGCCGGGGGCGCTTCCGGTATCGGGGGCACAGCCGGGGGCGCCAGAAACGCGATCATTCCCGACCAGGTCGTGGCGCCGGACGGGGCGATCAGCGTGCCGTTCGCCGGCCGCGTTCCGGTCGCCGGCCATACGCCGCTTCAAGTCCAAAACGAAATCCAGCAGCGTCTCTCCGAGAAGGCGATCGAGCCGCAGGTGATTGTCACCGTCACCAAGGTCGTGACCAATAGCGCAACAGTGTCGGGAGAGGTCGTCAATGGCGCCCGGGTGCCGCTCTCTGTCGGCGGCGATCATCTGCTCGATCTAATCGCCGCCGCCGGGGGGGCAAAAGCGCCGGTTTACCAGACCTTCGTCCGGCTCTCGCGCGACGGGGTCACGATGACGATCCCGATGGAGAGGCTGGTCGCCGACCCGGCGGAGAACATCTACGCATGGCCGGGGGACGTGTTGACCCTGGTCGAGGTGCCGCAAACCTTCTCCGTGTTCGGCGCCACCACTCAAAATACCGAGGTGCCGTTCGGCGCCGACAAGATCACACTGTCCCAAGCGCTGGCCAAAGCCGGCGGGCTGCAGGATGCGCGCGCCGATCCGCAAGGGATATTTCTGTTCCGCTTCGAACCATCCGCGGTTGTCGGCGCGCTGAGCGCCGCCCCGCTGGCCACCGGCCCCGACGGCAGTTCTCCGGTCGTCTACCGGCTCAATCTGCGCGAGGCCAAGAACTATTTCTACGCCGAGCGCTTCCCGATCGAAGACAAGGATGTCATCTACGTGGCCAATGCCCCGTTGACCGAGCTGCAAAAGATCTTCACCCTGATAAACACGGTCACTGGACCGGTAATCAGCGGTGTCGTCGTCAGCCGCTCGGTCAACAACCCGTGACACCGGTCTTGTCGTCGAGGGTAAGCGGCGCCCGTTCGACCGTGATGTCGGGAATAGCGGCAGAATTGAATGCGAAGCGGCGTCCCGACATGTCGAGATCGGGCAGTCTGCCGGCCTTGAGCGCGTCGTCGCGGGCGCCGGCGAGTTCGGCCTCGCAAGCACGATCATCAGCGAGCGCCGACAGCCGGTTTTGCGCGCGGTCATTGACATACTTCTCTGGTTGTGCCAAGCGCGTTGCACGCGATCGATTTGATAAAGACCCGCCGAGAGATGTACTTCTTTTCAATGCTTTGATATTGTAAAACCAAGATTGAAATTAAGGTTAATCTCCTGACGATTTGCCTGCGACAGATTGTCCGCGGGGCTGACCTTGGCCCATACTCAGAATAGGTTTGCTTTAGCGCGGATTTGACGCTAAATTGACTTTTCACCGCGCCTTGTCAGAGAAAGGTCGGAACCTTGCACGCTGCGCACGAGCCAAACCCCAGCGACGATGCTTTCGAAGGTACCCCACGCTGCTGCCCGCTATGGGCTTGCTGCGCCTCCGACCACGCCTGACTGCCGGGGTCAGGTGCTGCCTGCCGCCATGGGCCAAATCCAGCCAGTACTCGACAACCGGCTAATTCGAGCTTGTCGGAGTGGGCTCCGCTGGGCGCGATGCCGGGTTTTTTGGTGAGTCTCGTCGCCTTTGGCGACATGACAAGCCTACGGAAGTGATCGGATGCGTCCGCGACCCATGGGCACGTCGAACTGCCGCGCTCGCCGCGCCGCGACCTGCCGAGCGGCAGGCCCGGATTTGGCTCGCTTCTGTTGCCGATCCCGTCGCCCGTCAACGCCGCCAATGGCTGACCGCGGCCGTCCGCTCGATCGCCGCTGTGGGTCGTCTGCTCACTGGCCGGGCGGGAGGGCGTGCCCGCCGAATGCAATCGCGCGATTTTCCTGAGGAGTGCGGAATTTTGGCTTGGCTCGGGGCTCCGCAAACCGGTTCGACGGTTGCTCGGCAGGATCCGCCGACGGATCGAGCGCATCTCTTCGGGTTTGAGCGCTTTCGGCCGCGCCCGAGAATACCATCGGAGATTGTGGCTGGGGCTGTTGCCGCGATCGATGTCGGTCTCGTGGCCGCAGCCGGGATCGTCGCCTATAAAACGTATTTCGGGGTGACCGGCTCTGCCCCCGAACCAGCGCGCTATGTCATGACCGCCCTTTTGGCGGCGACGATGTTTGTCGCGATGTTCGAGCGCTCGGGAGGATACCGGGTAAAGCGGCTGATTTTATTGCGTTGGCAATTGACCCACGTCCTGATGATTTGGGCCGTCACTGTAGGCCTGCTGTTGCTCTTGGCCTTTGTCGGCAAAATATCCCAGACCTACTCACGCGGCTGGATGCTGGTGTGGACCGTTACCGCCGCGTCCCTGCTGCCGACCGGGCGCGGCGTTCTCCACCTCGCCCTGTCGCGGTGGCTGCCGCCCGGCTGTCTCGCCCGCAAAATCGCAATACTCGGAGCTGGCAGCGAAGGGCGGCGGCTGATTGCCAAGCTCGAGAACAGCCCCGATCCCGGGTTTACGATTTGCGGCGTGTACGATGATCGGGGCTCGCGGCTGCCGGCGCCGGGGAGTGGCCGGACGGCGCTCGGCACGACAGACGATCTAATTCACCGCGCGCGCCGCGGGCAAGTCGACGAGGTGATCGTGGCCTTGCCGCTCGATGACGGCGGCCGGATCACCGCGGTAATCGATCGGCTTCAGGAACTTCCGGTCGATCTGCGGCTCAGCGTCGAGCCTATCGCTCGGATGTTTACCATCCGTGGAATGATTTACATCGGCCAGGCCCCGGTTCTTGAAATCTCGGATCGGCCGCTTAAAAATTGGCGTGGCTTGGTCAAATGGATTGAAGACAAGGTGTTGAGTCTGCTTATGTTATTCTGGCTGGCCCCGCTTATGGCGGTTATTGCTGTGTTGATCAAGCTGGATAGTGGAGGCCCCGTTTTTTTTATCCAAGAGCGGTTTGGATTTAACAATAACGTTATTCGAGTGTTCAAATTTCGTACCATGCATGTTGACCGCGGAGATCCGAGCGGGGCGCAACAGACCGTACGCGACGATCCCCGAGTGACCCGCGTCGGGCGCGTCCTGCGCTGGCTGAGCCTCGATGAGTTGCCTCAGTTGATCAATGTACTGCGCGGCGATATGTCGTTGGTCGGCCCACGGCCGCATCCGATTGCGATGAAGGCGGGAGATCGCCTTTTCGGCGACGCCGTCGAACAATATTTTCATCGTCACCGCGTCAAGCCGGGGATCACCGGCTGGGCGCAAGTCAATGGGCTGCGCGGTGAAGTCGACACCGTCGACAAGGCGCAAGCGCGCGTCGAACACGATCTTTACTACATCGAGCACTGGTCGCCCTGGATCGACCTTAAGATATTGCTGATGACGATGCGGATTCTAGGATCGCGCGACACCGCGTACTGAGACGACATTGCGGTGCAGCGCAGTCGACAGGGTACGCCGCCAGTGGAGGTTAGCGGGCTGCACAAGCCGGTTCTGGTCGTCAACGACGCCGGCGGAACCCGGCAGACCGGGTGAAACGGGAGTCGATGAGAACCCAACTTGGTGAGCTATATCGTTACCGCGAGTTGCTGATCATGCTCGCGCTTCGCGATATCAAGGTCCGCTACAAGCAATCGCTGATGGGGTTTTGCTGGGCGATTTTGATGCCGATGCTGATCGTCTCCGCCGGCATCATCGTCCGATACGCTTATGCCATCGTCTCTAATAAGCCGTTGAATCTTACGGATTTGGCTACCCTCTCAGTAAAGGCGGTGGTGTGGGCGTTCCTGGTTTCTTCGATCCGCTTCTCCTGCCAGAGCCTGACATTCAACAACAACCTCGTCACCAAAGTATATTTCCCCAAGGAAATCCTTCCAATCGCGGCCGTGCTGTCGCAACTGTTTGATCTTTGCGTTGCCAGTTGCGTCTTGATCGGTTTGATGTTCGTCGTCCGCCTCGACCTGACCCCGCAGCTTCTTTGGGCTGGACCATTGTTGGCAGTCGCGATCATGTTGGCGATCGGCATTGCGTTGTGGGTTTCCGCCGGCAGCCTGTTCTTCCGTGACGTCAGGTATATCGTCGAGGTTTTCCTCACCTTTGCAATCTTCTTTACCCCGGTGTTTTTCGATGTGAGCATGTTCGCAAACTGGGGGCGCTGGCTGCTGTTGAACCCGGCGGCTCCTCTGATGGAGGGTTTCTCCTCGATCGTGCGCGGTCAGTCACCCGACTGGTACTGGCTTTCGTACAGCCTCGCCTTCGCCGTACTGATGGCGTCGACGGGATATGTCCTGTTTAAAAGGGCCGAACCCGTGTTTGCCGAGAGCATCTGATGGAGGTAGCGTGCGGCTGAAGGCTGCGGTTTACGACTTTTGCATGCGCGGTGATGTTACATCGGCGGCGACATTCGCCGGGTGCTACTGGTTGTCTTGAGGTTCGTCGATGCCGAATATCGCCGTCCGCGTGGATCACGTGTCGAAAAAATTCCGCAAGGGCGAGCGCCACAACTCGCTGCGGGATCTTATTCCGGCGGTGGTGGGCAGAATGTTGGGAGGTGCGTCCGAACGTCGCCGTGCGGAACGCGAGTTCTGGGCGTTGCAGGACATCTCTTTTGAAGTCGGGAGAGGCGAGGCGTTTGGGATTATCGGCCCCAACGGGGCGGGCAAAAGCACGATGCTCAAGCTCCTCAGCCGGCTGATGAAGCCGACCTGTGGTTCAATCGAGGTCAACGGCAGTTTTTCGGCGCTGATCGAGCTCGGGGCGGGCTTCCACGGCGACCTCACGGGTCGCGAAAACATCTACCTTTATGGCGCCATACTGGGCATGAGGCGGCATAAGATTGCTGTCAAGCTCGATGCGATCGTCGATTTTGCGGGGTTGTCCGAATTCATCGACACACCGGTCAAGCGGTATTCCTCTGGCATGTACGCGCGTCTTGGCTTTGCGGTCGCTGCACACGTCAACCCCGAGGTCCTCCTTGTGGACGAGATCTTGAGCGTGGGTGATGCGCTGTTTCAGCAAAAATGTGTCGACCACATGAGGAGCATTATCCGGGGCGGCGCCACGGTGTTGTTCGTCTCCCACAATCTGAAGACCGTCGCCGAATTCTGCTCGCGCTCGTTGCTGGTCGATCACGGCCATGCCGTCGCCGTCGGGCCGACATCCGATGTGATTACCCGCTACATGACGCTGCTGCGCCATCACCGCGCCGCCGACAGAGATCGGCCCGTCGTCATCTCCGAGGTTCGCGTCCGCGATGCGTCCGGCCCGTGCAACAGGTTCCAATCAGGACAGACAGCTTGGGTTGACATAGAAGTCGTCGCCAACTCTCTTTGCAAGAGATGCGCCGTCGTCTTCTTTATCAGTGACACCGATTACAATCTACTTTTTGTGACATCGACCGAGCGCCTCGGTCACGGAAATGTTACGCTGAATGCGGCAGACACTTCGGGCTGTACGTTTGAGCTGAAAATGAATTTTGGTCCGGGTGTATATTATCTCTCCGCAGATCTGTTTCGCTATGACAGTGAGGAGTTGTACGATAGTTGGGAGGCTGCCCAAACTGTCTCTGTCTGGTCGGAACAAGATACTACTGGGCCGGTAAATTGCTTTCCAAAGGTCGTTCGCCAGGAAATCCGCACCGGTCATCGGAGATGCCCCGATCACATCTTGCGCATCGCAGCCGGAAGTTAGCTATCTCGTGCCGCGCATTAAGGAGTAGTTGCGCCATGTCGGACTTGCAGCCGCCTCAGCTGGCAATCGATGCTTGGCGCGACGCGTGGAACATCTGGATCGAAACACATGTAAGAGAGGACAATCCCGACAACGTACGGCGTGGCGAGACCGCGTTGCGATTGCTGAAGTCTCTGAACGTTTCCAATCCCAGCATTCTCGATGTTGGTTGCGCGAATGGTTGGTTCAGCGTCCAGCTCGCGCGTTTCGGAAAAGTTACAGGAGTTGACCTCGCCGACAGGGCGATTGCCGAGGCAAAGGCCCGATATCCATACGTGAATTTTATTTGTGGCGACTTCTTGACATTAGAACCCTTAGGGGGAGAATTCGAGGTTTGTGTTTCTATCGATGTCATCGCGTACGTATACGACCAGCGCTCATTTTTGGATCGAGTTGCGCGCGTTCTTGCGCCGTGTGGTTATCTTATCCTGATCTGTCCAAACAAGTTTGTTTGGGATCGAACCCGTTTTGCTGGCGACATGCGGGGCAGAGCCCCGTTTAGATGGCTCTACATGCGAGAGCTCAAGGATCTTCTTCGCAATGATTTCGTGCTGTTGCGTAGTGAAACAATCATCCCCGGCGGCAACATGGGTATAACGCGCATAGTCAACTCTTGGAAGGTAAACAAAGCCGCGGTGAAAATGATTGGCGCCGACCATGTGATCAGATTAAAAGAAAAGATTGGATTGGGCAAATCCTTGGTCGTCCTGGCGCAAAAGCGCAACTAATGGACTAAGTGTCGACGGAGTGCGCATTATGTCGGTTGGCTTGGCGGGAAAGCCGGGATCGGGCAAGGGTGTCGAGGCGGGGATGCCGGGCGAGACTGGCTGGCATGAGGCCAAGCACGAAGAGCGCCCGCTCGACGCGTGTGGGCAACCTGTTGCACTTCGTAAGGCCGGCCTCGCCCACTCGCGACCCGCAGCCTCGGCCATCACGCCCGTCTGGTGAAAGTATGGCCCTGCCGCCGTCAGGCCGCGACCGCGGACCGGCATTTCCATAAAGGGCGGGCTCTGCCAAGGTGTCGGACGGGTCAAAGAGCGTTATCGCAAGAAGGGCGGCGGCTATTTTCGTCATTCTGCTGGTCGGAATTTTGTCTGCAGCCTATTTTTTGGCGCATCGAGCCGGGACAAACCTGACGTCGCATCACGATGTCTGGCGCTCCATCTCCTGGCGCGGGCAGCTTTTCCTGAGAAAGGCCGAACGCGACATCCCCGACCTGTCGTGGTACGAGCTTTGGCAGATCATGCGAACGAACGGCGGCTTCAATTTGGAGGACGTCATCGCCGACGGCCGGAGTGTAGAGGCCGGCATCGTCAATCCATACACCACCCGTAGCGACCACGAAGCCGGCGTACGCATCTTCGGCACGGACTGCGCCGTATGCCACGGCAGCGACGGAACCGGTTTACGTGGCCCGTCTTTGGTTCACTCGGGGTTCAAGCACGGCGACAGCGATCTCGCCATGTACAAGGTCCTGAGAGACGGCATTACCGGCACTGCGATGGTCCCGACCGGCCTGTCGTTTGTCGAGCGCTGGCAGGTCATCGGCTACCTCAGAACGCTGCAGCAACGGCTCCCTCCTTCAGTTCAGGCATTTCACCTTGCCATTCATGCCCCCAGCGAACAGCTGGAAAACCCGGCAAGCAGACCGGATGAGTGGTTGACCTATTCAGGATCGCTCAACGGCTGGCGGCATAGCCCGCTCCGCGAGATTACGGTCGCGAATGTCTCGCGGCTTCGGATGCGATGGGTCCACCAGTTTGCCGCAAACGAATCGAAATTCGAAGCAACACCGCTCGTCGTGGACAACACGATATTCGTCACCGAGCCGCCTGCCACCGTCATTGCCTTGGATGCGAGATCGGGCGACGAGATTTGGAAATATGATCGTACGCTTCCTGCTGATCTGGCGATTTGTTGCGGTTCGGTAAATCGGGGGTTGGCGATTCTCGGGCACGTTCTCTATTTCGCCAGCCTCGACGGTTATTTGGTGGCGCTCGACGCAAACGACGGCAAGGTAATCTGGCAGACCGAAGTCGCAAAGGCCGCCGATCACTTTACGATGACTGGCGCGCCGCTGATCGTGAACCATTCGGTCGTGGTCGGCGTGTCCGGGGGCGAGTACGGTATTCGCGGGTTTCTCGCTGCCTACGATGCGGCAACCGGCCAACAGCGCTGGAAGTTCTATACGATCCCCGGTCCGCACGATCCCGGTCACGAGACATGGGGAGACAATGATGCTTGGCGCACCGGCGGAGGCGCTACCTGGGCAACCGGGAGCTATGACCCGTCGCTCGGTCTGCTGTACTGGGGCGTCGGCAACCCCGGACCGGTATATGCCGGCGACGTACGCCCCGGCGACAATCTCTTTACGAACAGCGTGATCGCGTTGCGCGCCGACACCGGAAAATTGGCATGGTATTTCCAGTTTTCGCCGCACGACGAACACGACTGGGATTCGGCGCAGACCCCGATCCTGGCCGATCTCGTAATCGACAGGGTAAAGCGCAAGGTACTCTTTTGGGCAAACCGGAACGGCTTTTATTATGTGCTCGATCGTACGACCGGAAAGTTTCTGAGAGGGGTGGCGTTCGTAGAACAGAATTGGGCAAAGGCTCTCGATGCGTCAGGGCGGCCCATCCCATCCGATGAAGGCGACCCGACGAGTGGAGGTCGCCTTACCAGGCCCGGTATCGCAGGCGGAGCACTTTGGCAGCCGTCGGCTTTTGATCCCGAAACGGGATTGTTTTTCGTCGATGCGACTGAAGGCGCATCGGTCTTTACGAATTCGAAGGAGGTGCGGCGCGGGGCCCAAGGACTGTTTCTCGGCAGCGGCTACGGGGCTGGCTCGGAAACGACACCACCGGTCACTTTCGTCCGCGCGCTGGATGCCGCGACGGGCGCAAAGCGGTGGGAGTACCGCCCGAAAGCAGGCCCCCACGGTGGCTTGCTCGCAACCGCCGGAGGGTTGGTCTTCGGGACCTCGGGCGGAACGCTGTTTGCGCTGAATGCGGCAACTGGCGAGGAGCTTTGGCGGGTTCCCCTCGGGGGAGACACCTGGTCACCGCCGATCTCCTTCACACTGGACGGACGGCAGGTGATTGCGGTGTCGGCGGGCCGCGCACTCTTCCTCTTCGGATTGTAGATTGGTGAAACAGACGTCGGCGAACGCAGCGAAAACCCAGAGATCCGGTGTCAACGAAGCTGCTCCGTAGACTGGTTATCACTTCTTAACCGAAAAAACGACCTCGTAGTACAGGAACGATTAACGGTTTCTTCCGGTTATTGTGGCGATCAGCGCCGCGGTGCCGCGATGGGAACCGGCCACGTGAAAGGAAGCCGAAAAGCTCCCTTGTGTCGTCGAATCAGGCATTAAGTCTCCGGCAGTACGAAGGGCAATCTGCCGTGCGCTCCGGAACCCAGCGGTATGGATTGCGGCCAACGACAGGTCGCGTTTTCAGTATCCGTTCCCGAGCGCGCCACGTCGCCGACTGGGGGCGACTACTCGGAAGAGTTTTTGTCGGGGCGGGATAGGGCGGAACAATATAATATAAGGCCTTAAGCCGAGCACCCTTGACGATCTTGGCGGCCTGTTGGTGCAACCCGCGATGAGGGCGATCCGATTGTCGTCGCCACGGATGCCCCGCGGATTATGTATGCCAGGCCACGGGGCCTAGGCAGGCGAGCGCCGACAATAACCGTCGACGTCGACCACGGCCTGGGCAAAGGCCTGCGGGGCTTCCTGGGGCAGATTGTGGCCGATGCCGCCGGTGATGATCCGGTTCGCGTATCTGCCCGAGAATTTCTTGCGATAAGGCGTGTCGTCCGGATAATGCGGAGCGCCATTGGCATCACCTTCGAGGGTGATCGTCGGCACGCTGACAACCGGACCTTCACCAAGCCGTTTTTCCAGAGCGTCGTATTTCGCCTCGCCCGGCGCCAGACCGAGCCGCCAGCGGTAGTTATGGATCACGATGGCGACGTAGTCCGGGTTGCCGAACGACGCCGCAGTGCGATCGAACGTGGCATCATCAAAGTCCCACTTTGGCGAAGCGATCCGCCAAATGAGCTTCCCGAAATCGTGACGGTATTTGTCGTAGCCGAGCACGCCGCGTTCCGTGGCCAAATAATATTGGTACCACCACTGGTACTCGGCCTCTGGCGGCAGCGGCATCTTGTTGGCTTCGGGGCTGCCGATCAGATAACCGCTCACGGAGACCAAGGCTTTGCAGCGCTCCGGCCAGAGCGCCGCGACGATGTCGGCCGACCGCGCGCCCCAGTCAAAACCGGCGAGGATCGCCTTCTCGATCTTGAGAGCGTCCATCAAAGCAATGACATCGAGAGCGACTGCCGACTGCTGGCCGTTCCGGATCGTTGTATTCGACAGGAAGCGCGTCGTGCCGCAGCCGCACATACGGGACGATCACCCGGTAGCCCGCCGCCGCCAGCAACGGCGCCACGTCGACATAGCTGTGAATGTCGTAGGGCCAGCCGTGCAGGAGAATCACGGCAGAGCCATCGGCGGGGCCGGCTTCGGCGTATCCGATATTGAGGAGGCCGGCGTCGATCTGCTTCAGAGAGCCGAACGATTTATTCGTCCCCGGCTTGATTGGCGGTATGGCTGCCGGGTGTGTCTCGCCGGATTGCGCGTTCGCCGCCCCGATCACGCCGAGTTCGGCGGCCGCAATGGTCATCGCCGCAGTGCCCAGAAAGCGGCGGCGATGACGGTCGATCTCTTCGGGCATTTTGATCGCACCCATCGTGAATCTCTCCGATTCCGTCCTCTTTGGCAAAAGCGAAACCGCCACAGGTCGCCATCGTCGCCTCGGCAGCGTGCCGTCGCCTCCGACGCCAAGAGTTTAGCCATGTTGACGTCGGCGCCCATTCCTCGGCGGCGTCGAACGTTGCTCAGGCGCTGGCGCCCATCACCGCCGGGTCGGCGGCAACGCGGTAACCGACACTGCGCCCGACATATCGACCTCGATGCGGATGAGCTGCATCATGACGCCCGGTTTGGTTCAACCGGATTGCGAGTTGAGGTGACAGACATTCGTCTCTGTACAGCCTCACGCGGCCTTTGCCCAAGGGCGGCCGCTCGGGCGCCCAATCAGCGGATGCGTGCGTGCGAAAGTGGCTGCGGCTTCGAGTGCCTCCCGCGGCACATCGGGATTGTCGACCAGGATATCGTCGATGGTCTCGCCATGCTCGATCCGACCGAGGATGGAATAGACGGTGATGCGCGTGCCGCGGATAACAGGGGTTCCGCCCATGATCGCTTCGTCGATGACGATCGCGGCGTCGCGGACCGACCGATAGCGTTCCGCGCGTTCCATGACATCCCCGATCAGCCGGCCGACATCGACCTCTACAGCAGGCGCCAGCTCCACCCTAGCCGTCGGGATTTCACCCGGCTTCAGCCGAGCCATCGCCCCGACCAGCCGGTTTTTCTGCGCTCTCGTCAGCCGGATATCCAATTTCCCGATCAGCGCGACGTAGGCGACGGCATAAGGCGGCAGCAGACGGCGGGCGCGCCGTGCGGTGCCTCTGGGCGCACCGATCCGTAGCCGCAGCACGCGCTCCTCTATGGCCTTTTCGACGACCCGTTTCGGCGCGCTGGCAAGCTCGGCGACTTCGCGCGGGGTCAGCGTTGCGGCTGGGTCAAAATTCGTTCCTTTCCGGGAACTATTTAATCCTCGCCATACAGCAACAAAAGATGCCTGGCTGCAATTTGCATCAGTACGATCGCGGCATGCCGAGGACGTGCTGGCCGAGATAGGCGAGGATCAGATTGGTCGAGATCGGTGCGGTCTGGTAGAGGCGGCACTCGCGCCATTTGCGCTCGATGTCGTATTCCTTGGCAAAGGCGAAGCCGCCATAGGTCGCCATCGTCGCCTCGGCGGCGTGCCAGGTCGCCTCCGAGGCGAGCAGCTTCGCCATGTTGGCGTCCGCACCGCAGTCTTCGCCGGCGTCGAACAGCGCCGCGGCGCGGCGGCAGATCATGTCGGCGGCTTCGAGCTCGGCATAGGCGCGCGCCAACGGGAACTGCACCCCCTGGTTCTGGCCGATCGGCCGGTCGAACACGACCCGTTCCTTGGCGTAGTCGATGCCTTTTTTGAGCAGCCAGCGCCCGTCGCCGACGCATTCCTGGGCGACGAGGATGCGCTCGGCGTTCATGCCGTCGAGGATGTAGCGAAACCCCTTGCCCTCCTCGCCGATCAGCGCATCGGGCGGCACCCTCAGATTGTCAAAAAAGACCTCGGTCGTGTTGTGGTTGATCATCGCCTCGATCGGCCGGATCTCGACGCCGTGGCCCACATTCTCGCGCAAATCGATCAGGAACACCGAGAGCCCGTCGGTGCGGCGCTTGACCTCGTCGACCGGGGTCGTGCGCGCCAAGAGCAGCATCAGGTCGGAATGCCGGGCGCGTGAGGTCCACACCTTCTGCCCGTTGACGACATAGTGGTTGCCGTCGCGCACGGCGCGGGTCTTGAGCTTGGTGGTGTCGGAGCCGGTGGTCGGCTCGGTCACGCCAAAGGCCTGCAGCCGCAATTCGCCGGACGCGATCTTGGGCAGATAGCGTTGCTTCTGTTCCCGGCTGCCGTGGCGCAGGAGGGTCCCCATAATGTACATCTGGGCGTGGCCCTGGCTCGCGGTGCAGCCCGAGGCGTTGATCTCCTCGAGAATGACCGCGGCGGCACGCAACGGCAGCCCCGAGCCGCCATATTCCTCGGGGATCAGGGAGGCCAGAAACCCGCCCTCGGTCAGCTCGGCGATGAATTCGGTCGGATAGGCCTGCTCGGCTTCGAGCTTGCGCCAATATTCACCAGGGTAGCGTTCGCAGATCTTGCGGATCGATAGGCGCAGCTCGGGGTAGTCCTCGCCGAGGGCTACCATCGTCGGCGTGTCGCTCACTTCGCTCTCCTCCTGCCGGGGCTTTGGCGAAAATAATCCGGCCGCGAGGGAATTACCAATTCGCACGAAAGCCGATCAGCGACGATCTCGACCATCGCTTCGGCGCTGCCCGGGCCGCATCTCGGCCGCGCGGCGCCTGCGTAACCGCTGTGTTCTCCGACGGGATCGGCTCGGCGCCTCGGCTCTTTTTTTGTGAAATGCCAATTCTGGAAAGAATTGAGCTGAGCTAAGCTAGGGACCTGTATTGTGCCTAGAGCGGTTTTCGATCGGAGCGAACCGCCAGCCTTGGATCGGTCGTTGCGAGCCCACGGGTCGGGGCGTGCGCGGCCCCGAGGATGAACGCCGTGAAGCGATCCCGGGCCACTGAGGCTCCTCTGATCGGATTGCTTCGCCGCGGCGCTGCTCGCAATGACGCTGCCCTGCCCCAACCCGCTCGGAAACGGCTCTGATGTCAGGAATGCGATTGTGTCCAAATCCACGAAACGCGTCGTGAGCGCAGCGAAGACGATCGCCGCGTCGGCGGTATTGGTTCTGTGGGCGCTTTCGGTGAGCGCCGCGGATTTGCGCGCCGAAGACGCGGCGCAGCATGTCGGCGACACCGCCACGGTTTGCGGCGTGGTCGCGTCCGCCAAGTTCGACGCCGAGCTGCAATCGCAGCCGACCTTCCTCGATTTCGCCAAGCCGTACCCCGATCAGGTCTTCACCGCCGTGATCTTTGGCGCGGACCGGAGCAAGTTCGGGGCGCCGGAAACCTCGCTGCGCGGCAAACGGGTGTGCGTGACCGGGAAAATCCAACAACAGCACGAATTGCCGGAAATCATCCTCAGCGACCCGAAGCAGCTGACCCAGTGAGGTACAGGCGATGTGCGCCGGCCATCGCGACAGGTAGCCCGTGAACGCGGAGATGACGCGAGCACCGGCTGGCGCCGCCACCACCGAGAGCGACGATCTCGACGCCCTGCTTGCCGAGATCCGCAGCTGCACCGTGTGCGCGGCACAGCTGCCGCTGGGGCCGCGCCCGGTTGTCCGCGGCCGGGCTTCGGCGCGGCTGCTGATCATCAGCCAGGCGCCGGGGCTGCTGGTGCACCGCAGCGGGTTGTCATTCGACGACCGCAGCGGCGACCGGTTGCGGTTTTGGCTGGGGCTCGACCGCGACGCCTTTTACGACGAGAGCCGGGTCGCGATCATGGGCGTCGGCTTCTGCTACCCCGGGCGCGCGGTGAACGGCGGCGACCGGCCGCCGCGGCCGGAATGCGCGCCATTGTGGCACGCGCGGCTGCGCGCGCAGTTGCGGGCAATCGAGCTGACCCTGCTCGTCGGCAGCCATGCGATCAGCCTTTCCCTGCCGTCAGTCCGGACCCGGACGATGAGCATCGCGGTGGCCGGCTGGCGCGAGTTTCTGCCGGCGGTTTTTCCGCTCCCGCATCCGAGCTGGCGCACGACACGCTGGCTGCGCGACAATCCGTGGTTCGAGGCGGAGGCGCTGCCTGAGTTGCGTGCGCGAGTCGGGACAGTGCTTAGTCCGAGGACGCTTCGATCCGCTCCATGTCTTCGTCGCTGAAGCCGAAATGGTGGCCGATCTCGTGGATCAATACATGGCGTACCAGATGGGCGAGGTCCTCGCCGGTCTCGCACCAGAAGTCGAGGATCGGGCGGCGGTAGAGAAAGATCATGTCGAGATTGGGCCGCGGGTCGCTGACGCTTTTGTGTGGCAGTGCGACGCCGCGATAAAGGCCGAGGATGTCGAACGGGCTGTCGAGGCCCATCGCCGCTTCGGTCTCCTCGTCGGGAAACTCCTCGACGCGGATCACGACCGGACCGAGATGCTTTTTGAGCCGGCGCGGGATCGAGCCCAGGGCGCGGTTTGCCAACGCCTCGATGTCGGCGAGCGTCGGCGGGCTGCGCTCGCTCATCGGATCACCCGGCATCGCATCACCCGGCATCGCATCACCCGGCGCTTGACCTCAGCCGCGCCAGCGCGCACTTCGTCGAGAGAGGACGACGGGAATAGGAGGGTGACATGGTCGAGCGGCTGGTCGGCGCGGCGCGGCACGCGGCACTCCACGAATTGCATGGCTGGGTCGAGGTCGCCGACCGCGACGCGATCCGCAAAAGCTATCATTTCGGCGACTTTTCCGAGGCGTGGGGTTTCATCTCGCGCATTGCGCTGTTGGCAGAAAAGATGGACCACCATCCCGAGCTGTTCAACGTCTACAACCGGGTCGAAATCGTGCTGTCGACCCACGACGTCGAAGGGCTCAGCGAACTCGACGTCAAGCTCGCCCATGCGATCGACGAGATTGCACCCGAACGCGACCGCCGCCCGCCTTTGCCCTGACCCGAGCTGCCGCCGCAGCCGCAGGATCGCGGCGAGCGGGTCGGCGGATTTGGCTCCTTTCCGCTGCGGGCGCTACGGCGCACAGCCGGGACGGCTGGCCGTGGCGGGATCGCGGAACCTGGGCCGCTTCCTAAAACGGCGCCATCAGCACGACCGTCACGAATTCGGCGCCAGGGTTCTCCCTGCCGAGGCCGGCATTCGAAATATGGTAGAACCCGACGCCTAATCTTTTGTCATCAGCAAACCGATAGTCCAATTCTGCGCCGGAGCGGAATTCCCACCAATATCCCAGGTCTATCCCATTGCCGCTGTGGAAATATCCGCCAGCGAAGCTCGGCGTGAACACGACGTTATCAGGAAAGTGAATATCAAACCCGAACCCGACATAGGTATAAACAGCACCCTTGCCGGTGCCCATTACCCCGATGAACGGCGACAGGATCCACACCGCGTCGCCAAACCGATACTCGCCCAACGCCGATCCGGTTGCGCCGTGTCCCGGTTTCTTGTCGTCCGGCAGCACATCGAACGCGCCCCCGCCGAGCACAATCCGCGGCGGGTCCCCGGGCGAGCCGAAGGTGACTTGCGCGGCCGCGGGCCTTGTCGCGACGACGGCGAGCGCAAACAACAAAATCATTCCCCTGGCGCGCCCGGCTATCATTGCGCTCAATTCGACCCTCGCTTGTGCGCGCAGGTTTCAGCGCCAGCCAACATAGAAGGCTCGTTGGTGCGCGCAAGTAAAACAGCGCGGGCGTTATTTTCGTTTCATGCGTTCCGTTGCCAACACCAACTGCTCGCGGATGCCGGGCTCCATCGCCGAGTGGCCGGCGTCAGGGACGATGACGAAATCGGCTTCGGGCCAGGCGCGGGCGAGTTCGTCGGCGCTGCCGACCGGGCACACCATATCGTAGCGGCCCTGCACGACGACCCCCGCCAGGTGGCGGATACGCCCGATCCGGGCGATCAGGTCGCGCTCGCCTGAAAACAGGTGGTTGCGGAAGAAATGCGCCTCGATCCGCGCCAGCCCCAAGGCCAGCCGCTCCTCGCCAAAGGCCGCGACGGTTTCCGGGTTTGGCAGCAAGGTCGAGCAGGCGCCCTCGTAGCCGCCCCAGGCGCGCGCCGCCGGCATGTGCACGGCCGGGTCGGGGTCGATGAGGCGGCGGTGATAGGCGGCGAGAATGTCGTCGCGCTCGGGCTCGGGCAGAAACCCGGCGAAGGCGCGCCATGCCTCGGGGAAAACCCGGCGCACGCCATAGAGAAACCAGTCGATCTCCGCCGCCCGGCACAAAAAGATGCCGCGCAAAATAAGGCCGGCGCAATGTTCGGGGTGGGTCTCGGCATAGTCGAGCGCCAGGGTCGAGCCCCATGAACCGCCAAAAACAAGCCAATTCTCGATCGCGAGCTCGTGGCGCAGCCGTTCGATGTCGGCAACCAGATCGGCCGGCGAATTGTCGGCGGTCTCACCGAGCGGTGTCGGCACCTGCCGGCGCCGCGCTGGTCGAAAATGACGATGCGCCAGTAATCGGGATCGAAAAAGCGGCGGTGCACCGGCGTCGCACCGGCGCCGGGGCCGCCGTGCAAAAACAACGCCGGCACGCCGCGCGGATTTCCGGACTGCTCCCAATACATGACGTGACGGCCGTCGAGGCGCAACGCGCCCGTACGGTAGGGTTCGATTGGCGGAAAGAGGTCGCGGCGGATCGTCATCCCGCCAAGTGTAGAAGGCCGCGCGCCGATCCCATAGCCGGAAACTTCCGGTCAGGGCAGCGCCGACAGCCGTTCGCGCTCGCCGGCCCGGCGCCGGCCGTGTTCGGCCTGCGCCACGTTGATTTCCTTGGCGAGCTTGTTCGCCATTGCGTCGGCAAAGGAATTGAAATCCTTGACGACGATCAGAAAGGCGTTGGGCCCGCCGATCACGTTCTGCCGATAATAATTCGGCAGGCCGCCGGGCGGGTTGGTGTGGGCGGAATAGCCGAGATTGGGTTTGTCGTTGATGATCGCCAGCCCGTTGATGGTGACGCCGGCGGCGACGGCCTGGTCGCGCGCCTCGGTGATCGGACGGCCCGAATTGCTGGTGCCGTCCCCCGAAATGTCGATGATGCGACGCGTCGCCGGCCATTTTGCCTTGGCGAAATAGCCCATCGCATAGTCGACCGCCGCGCTGATCGAGGTTCGCCCGGTAAAGGAGCGCGGCGCCTTGAGGATCGCCGCGGCGGCACCGCCGCCATCCTCCTCGTCGCGGATCTCGATCCAGGGCAGCACGACCTGCTGGTCGTCCTCCCCCGACCATTCGATAAAGCAGACGCCGATCGCACTGCTTTTGGTCGCATGGATCGCTGTTAGGACGCGCGGGTCGGTCAGCGCCGCGGCGTAGCCTTTGCGCTGCAATTCGAACTCGCCGTCGTCGACGCTGCGCGAGACGTCGGCGGCGAGAACCACGGTGAGTTCGACGCCGGCGGCGCGTGCGCCTCCGGTCAACGAACCAAGAGCCACAGCGGCGGCGATGGCCAGCGAGGGTCTCATCGGGCGTCCTCCCATCCGAGGAAGCTCAGGATAGGCGGAGACTGGTCGCCGCGGAAGGCCTCCCAAAACCGAGATCTCAACCGGAATCGCGGCAGTTGCGTTTCGCCGATCGTTGTTATGATATAACATGTAAGTTGATCTCCGGCCCTGACGACGTTCCACGCCGTCCGGCGCATCCGAGAAGCGAGGCATCCGATGAACCGCGTTTTCGCGGAGGCGCGACGCGCGTCCGTATTCCTTTCGCTCGTTTGGATCGCGGCGACCATTGCCGGTCCCGCTACAGCGCAGGACGGGCCGGTGCTGCTGACCGGCTTGCGGCCGTTGGGAACGGGTTATGACGACGGCCCAAATCCGCCGCTGCTTCTCGCCGCAAACCCTTCCGGCGACAGCACCACACCGCCGGCGTCGGAGGGCGGCGTGTCGCTCCCCGATATCAACGTCATTGCTCAACAACTCAACCAGGCGCGCATCAATATCGAGCCGCGGATCGGCGCCTCGACCTACACGCTGACGCCAGCCGCCATTCAAAACCTGCCCGGAGCGCAGAACACGCCAATCAACAACGCCATCCTGCAGATGCCCGGCGTTGACCAGGACAATTTAGCCAATGGCGGGCTTCATATCCGCAACGAGCACCTGAACGTGCAGTATCGCATCGACGGCGTCATTATTCCCGACGGGGTAAGTTTCTTCGGACAGGATTTAAGCCTTCGCTTTGTCGATTCGATGACGCTGATTACCGGAAGTTTGCCTGCGGAGTATGGTCTGCGGACCGCCGGCATCATCGATATTCAGAGCAAAAGCGGCCTCTTCAATCCGGGAGGCTCGGTCGAAATGTATGGGGGAAGTTACAGGACGCTCAATCCGAGCTTTGAAACCGGCGGCGCCATCGACGGCTACAACTATTTCGTGACCGGAAGCTACTTGCAGAGCCAGAATGGCATCAACGACGTCACGGCGAAATACAATCAGTTGCACGACGATACCGAGCAGGGCCACGTTTTCGCTTATGTCGACAAAATCATCGATGCGAACAACAAAGTCAGCGTGATGTTCGGTAGCTTCAACGGCGTCTTTCAGATACCGAACAACCCGGGCCAGGCCACCTTTCCCGGCATTACCGCGATCAACAATACGCCGATTACTGTGTTCAATTCGGCCTACCTCGATGAGGTTCAGGTCGAGGGCAGCCAGTTCGGGGCGATCTCATACCTGCATTCGCAAGGGCCTCTTGATTTCCAAATCTCAGACATAACAAAGTATAGTTTTCTGCATTATTATCCGGATCTGTTTGGCGATCTCGCCTTCAACGGCATCGGTGAGAATGCGGGTCGCACCAGCCTGGCCAACAACCTTCAGGCGGAGGGCACTTACCGGCTGACGCCGACCCACACGCTGCGCGGCGGTATTCTCGTCACCGCCGAACATGTGACGTCGAATACAAACGCCGATGTGCTCGACCAGACCGGCGCCGACAGTCTCGGAAATCCGATCTACGCGACCACACCGACCAGTATTGCTGCAAGCAGCGCCAAGACCAGCTTCACGTACAGCGCCTATATGCAAGACGAATGGAAAGTCCTGCCGAGGGTTACGGTCAACTACGGCGCACGCTTCGATGTCGTCAACGGCTATACGCAGGGCAGCCAATTCAGTCCGCGCCTCAACACCGTGTGGCAGGCGACGCCGACGACAACTTTTCACGCCGGATACGCCCGCTACTTCACGCCGCCGCCGCAGGAGCTGGTCTCGACCGCAAATCTTGTCCCCTTTGCGAACACGACGGCGGCGCCCGAGGTCACGCAGAATTCGCCGATCCAGGACGAGAGTGCGAATTATCTCGACATCGGAGTGAAGCAGCAGGCTTTCACCGGCCTGACCGTGGGCGTTGACGCCTATTACAAATTCGCGCGCAACCTCCTCGACGAAGGGCAGTTCGGTGCGCCGATCATTCTGACGCCATTCAACTACAAGATCGGCATTAACAAGGGCGTGGAGCTGACCACCGACTATACGCTCGGGAACTTCACCTTTTATGGCAACCTGGCGATCGCAAACCAGTTGGCTAAGGGCATTGAATCGGCGCAATTCAACTTCAGCGCATCCGACCTCGAATCGGCCGATGGCGGGTTAGTCAACACCGATCACAGCCAGCTCAAAACCGCGTCCGGAGGGGTGGCGTATCTGTGGCGGGGCACACGGTTTACCGCCGACATGGTCGCAGGCTCCGGCCTGCGCACGCAAGCGCCCGACGACGCCCTACCCGTCTACAATGGAGAAACCGTGCCGTCTTATCAGCAGGTGAACTTGGGCATATCGCACGTCTTCGCATCGAGTTTCGGTGGTCCCGTCACCGTGCGTCTTGCCGTTATCAACTTGCTCGACAGAATCTATCTGCTGCGCAGCCAAACCGGGATCGGCGAATTCTCCAACCAGTACGGCCCGCGTCGCACGGTTTACCTCGGCGTCAAGAAGGAGTTCTGAGACGGCGGACGTTCTTTGCCAGGCATTTGCAGTCAGGGTCAGCGCGCCGCAATTCGGCCCATCTCGCACGATATTGGGCGGACTGACGCAACGGTTCCCGCCGTACAATCCCGGCATCTTGCCAGTAGGACAATCTGCAGAGGCTCGTCCGTGACCGATTCCACCCCTACCCTTTCGGTTGTCGCCCTCTTCATCCATGCCGACGTTGTCGTGAAGGGGGTCCTGCTGCTGCTGCTCGCCGCCTCAGTGTGGAGTTGGGCGGTAATCATCGACAAGCTCTGGCGCCTCGCCGCAGCGCGCCGCTCGGCGCGGGCGCACGAGGCGCGGGTTGCCGCCGCACGCTCGGCGCCGGAGCTGATGGCGCCATCGGGCCGGGCCGACGGCGGCGACCCGGCGGGCGCCGTCCTGTCGGCCGGCTGGACCGAGGGCGCGGAAGCGGCATGGCCCGCGCCCGAGAGCTTGGGCGAGCGTCGTGAGCGGATCGAGCGGGCGATGCGGCTCGCGCTCAACGCCGAATTGCGGCGGCTCGAAGCGCGCCTGCCGTTTCTCGCGACCTTAGGCTCGGCGGCGCCGTTTATCGGGCTGTTTGGCACGGTCTGGGGGATCATGCGCAGCTTTACCGGCATCGCCGCCGCCAACAACACCAGCCTCGCGGTGGTGGCGCCGGGCATCGCCGAGGCATTGTTCGCGACCGCAATGGGGCTTGCCGCGGCGATCCCGGCGGTTGTCGCCTACAACAAGATCACCGTCGACCTCGGGCGCTTTGCCGGGCGCATGAACGGACTGATCGCGCGTTCGGGCAGCATTTTGTCGCGCATCCCATCGGGGACCTGAGCCATGGCGATGGCGTTGCCCCCTTCCGGCGAAAACGGCGAAGAGCGTTATCAGCCGATGGCCGAAATCAACGTGACGCCGATGGTCGACGTCATGCTGGTGCTGCTGGTGATCTTTATGGTGACGGCGCCGTTGCTGATGGTGGGCGTGCCGCTCGATCTGCCGAAGACGCAGGCGGCGGCGATCACCGCCCCAAAAGAGCCGATCATCCTGAGCCTCAACCGCGGCGGCGAGATGTTTATCGGCGACGACCGGGTGGCGCCGGGCGATCTCGAGGCCCGCCTGGCAGCGCTCGCCGCCGAAGACCCCGGGCGGATCGTCTACGTCCGCGGCGACAAAACGATCACCTACGCACAGCTGATGGACATGTTGAGCCAGGTCAACCGCGCCGGCTTCGCCAAAGTGTCGCTGGTCGCCGAGGCGGCCGGATCAAAGTGAGCCGCTTCAGGCTGCCGCTGGCGCTGTCGCTGGCGGCGCACGCGATCGTCTTGGCGGTGCTGTTGCTGCTGCCGACACCGGCGCCGCCATTGCCGCCGCTGCCGCCCGCCAGCGGGATCGAGGTCGCTTTCGCGCCGTCCTTGCCCAAGCCCGAGACGCCGCCGGTCAAAGCCCAACCGCCGCAACCGCCGCCACAGCTCGAACCGCCGCCGCCCCCACCCCCGCCGGTAGCGGCGCTGCCCCCGCCGCCGCCTGCGATCGAGCCGCCGCCGCCCGCTCCCGAGGCAGCGGTCGCAGTCCCCGAACCGATACCCCTTCCGCCGCCGCCCAAGCCCCAAGTTCCGGCGCGGCGTCGACCTGCGGTGCAGCGCGCCGAGCGGCCGCCGCCGGCCGTTGCCGCCGCACCGCCGATCCCGGCAGCACCGGCGGCGCCGACCCGGCAGGCGGCGCTGGCGCCGGCGCGCGTTCCCGCCCAGGTTCCGGCGGCGGCCGTCAGCCCGGATTACCAGACGCTACTTGGCGCCTGGCTCAACAGCCACAAGCGCTATCCTGAAAATGCCCGCGAGCGGGGCGAGCAGGGCCGCGCCGTGCTGCGCTTTGCGGTCGAGCGCAGCGGCCGCGTCGAGCAATTCGCGGTGATCCAAAGCTCCGGCTACTCCGATCTCGATGCGGCGGTCGAAGAGATGATGCGGGGCGCGACATTGCCGCCATTCCCCGCCGACATGCCGCAGCCGCGCATCGAAGTCTCGGTGACGATCCGGTTCAGCCTGGAGCGCTAGGCAAGCGCGGCCGGCGCGACGCTCGACCGCTCCCGGCCTCCGGTCACAAATTCGAGTCGATCGTCGTTCCCGGCTCGACAAAGGCGCGGTCCCAACCCGACCATTGCCCGGCGACCGGTTGCGAAGGATCGCGGTCGCGCCGCCAGCAGATTTCGGCGCCGGGCGGCACGTCGACGATTTTGGTGCCGTCGTTTGGCAGCACGAATTCGAGGGTCGAGAGGTAGCCGCGGCCGCGCGACCCGCAATCGGGGTTCGAGGTGATCACCGCTTCGACATTGGTCGGACCAAAATCCGGGTTGCTGAGCAATAAAGTCCCCGGTTGAGGCGGCTGCTGCGGCGCGCACGCAGCGCCGCAAAAAAGCACGATAGGCAACAGGATCAATCGCACGGACTTGCTCTTTCGGTCGGCGGGAACCACGGCTCGGCCGGCGCGCGCCGATCGCACACGCGCCGCCGAACCGCCACCCGCTTTCGCGCCGGGTTTGATCAGACGGCAGGAACCTTCTACCGGAACGCTGGCGGGGGCACAATTCGTCCCGAGCGCGCGGGCCGCGCCGAGCGTGCTTCAGACGCCGCCGAGATAGTCACGCGTCCAGCGTTGATAATCGTCGGCGCGGGTGACTTGTCGCATCAGCTCGGGCGGGGCGATGTTTTTGAGGTCGCGCGGTGCGACACCTTCGCGCAGCGCCTTCAGGGTGTCGTAGACCGCCTGCACCGCGGCCGAGAACGGGGCGTGCGCCTGCAGCGCGACCCGGACCCGGTGCGCCCCCAGCCAATCGAGATCGCCGAGCTGGCCGCTGCCGCCGCCGAGGATCAGCGGGATCTTGATCGCCGACGACACCACCTCGACCGCCTCGACCGTCACCCCGCCGGCGAGGAACACGGCGTCGACGCCGGCCGCCTCATAGGCCTTGGCGCGCTTGACGGTCTCGTCGACGTTGGCGATCGCCAGCGCGCTGGTGCGCCCGGCGAGGACAAGGTTCTTGTCCTGGCGTGCCGACAATGCCGCCTTCATCTTGCCGACACCCTCTTCGACCGAGCTCAAGCTCGGCTTGGCGTTGGGTCCGTAGGGCCGCGGCAGCACGGTATCCTCGATCGACATCGCGCAGATGCCGGCAGTTTCCAGCTCCTCGACGGTGCGCCGCACGTTCAGCGCATTGCCGTAGCCGTGGTCGGCGTCGACCAGCAGCGCGAGGTTGCCGGCGCGGCAGATGCGGTTGGCCTGGCTCGCAAACTCGGTCAAGGTCAAGACGACCAGATCGGGGGCGCCGAGTACCGACATCGACCCGATCGAGCCGGAAAAGATCCCGACTTCGAACCCGAGATCCTCGGCGATCCGCGCCGATATCGCGTCGTACACAGAGCCCGGATGCACACAGCGATTTCCGGAAAGGATCGCGCGAAACCGCTCGCGCCGCTCGGTCCAGTTCATGGTGTTTGCGTCCTTGGATGATTTGGCAGTGGCGAGGCGCCGGGCTTTGCTGTTTTTCCGTTGCCCAGGGTCAGCTTATCATGGCCCGAGCCGGGTCATAGAGGGATCAGATCATGGAAAAACGCATTGCGGTGATCGGGGCTGGCGCCATTGGCGGCTATACCGGCGGTCAGCTCGCGCATAACGGGTTCGACGTGACGCTGATCGACCCGTGGCCGGAGCATGTCGAGGCGATCCGCAAAAACGGGCTGGCGATCGAAGGTGTGACGCAAGAGGAATTTGTGCGCGTCCGGCCGAAGACGATGCACCTGACCGAAGTGCAGCGGGTCGCCAAGGAAAAACCGTTCGACATCGCGATGGTCGCGGTCAAATCCTACGACACCGAATGGGCAACGCGGCTGATCGCTCAATATCTCGCCCCGAACGGCTATGTCGTTTCCTTGCAGAACTGCATGAACGAGGAGCGCATCGCCGGGATCGTCGGCTGGGACAAGACCGTCGGCGCGATCCCGGCCTTGCTCGCGGCCGAACTCTACGCCGCGGGGAAGGTGCGCCGCACGGTGGCGAAAGGCGCCTCAACCCACGACGTCTACCGGGTCGGCGAAGTCCATGGCCGCATCACCCGGCGGCTCGAAGAACTGGCGGCGATGATCGCCACCGTCGACACCGTCAAGCCGACGACGAATTTGTGGGGCGAACGCTGGTCAAAGCTGTGCGTCAACGGCATGAGGAACGGCATCGGCGCCGCTACCGGCCTCTCCGGCAACGGCATGGACCGGCACGACCGGATCCGCCGGCTCAGTATCCGGCTCGGCGGCGAAGCGGTGCGGGTCGGGCAGGCGCTGGGATATCAGCTCGAACACATCCGCATGCACGATCCCGAAACTTTGGCGCGGGCCGGCGAAGGCGATCCCAAGGCGCTCGATGAGGTCGAATCGGCCATTCTCGCCGAGGCGGGCTCGAACACGCGCAGCGATCTGCAGCGCCCGTCGATGGGCCAGGACATGCTGAAGGGAAGGCGCACCGAGATCGATTTCATCAACGGGTTGATCGCCGCCAAGGGCGCCGAAGTCGGCGTGTCGGCATCCACCCATCTGAAACTGATTACCGCGGTCAAGGAGGTCGAGCACGGCAAGCGGGCCGCCGCACCGGAAAACCTGTACGCGATCTGAACGTGTTTCACCCCGATGGCGGCAGCGCGCCAACTGCAAGCTACCTCCGCTCGACTTTGTTGCTACTTTGTTGTACGAGCCGGCTATGCAAAGCAAAGAGATCACCGGGTCCGATCCCGAGGAAGCAACTAAAGCAGACGACCGAGATCTGTTTGAGATGGCAAATCTCTACCCCGACACGACGGGGCTGCCGATGACGGTTTGGGTGTCGCCACGCGGAACCGCTCGCCATGATGTCCGGGTCACGGTCAACATGACGCACGGCCATCAGATCAACCTCGAAAACACGGTGGTCGTAGGCGTTCGCCCGATGCCGCGGCTGATCGCAGGTCGATTGCCGGCCGCTGACGCGCAGTTTGTGTTTGAGTGGGTGACGTTGAACAGGGATGCCCTGGTGGCATACTGGGATGGACAGATCGACACGGCGCGGCTGATCCAAGCACTGAAAGCGTTGCCGCCAAGCGCTCTCGCCGAGGCGCCGGCGGCGCCGCAAATGCGCGATCCTGCCGTCTGCACCGTGAAGCCCCCGGCACTCCCAAAAACCTCGGGCGCAAATAGGCCGGCTACCAGGTGATCGTCAGCCTGCCGCCGCGCATTTCGTATCCTTGCAGCCGATTGAGAAAACTCATCCCGAGCAGCGACACGTTCAGGTTTTCGATGATTGCGGCGGGGACGTCGCCGACCGAAAGCTGACCGAGGCGGATCTCGCGCAGGGTCACCGACGCCATGCGCACTTCGCCGTTGGCGGTGCTGGCGCGCTCGTTGAAAGCGAGCTGGCGCGGGCTGAGACCGGCGGCGCGTGCATCTCCCGGTGTCAGAGTGACCAGGCTGGCGCCGGTGTCGACAAGAAACCGCACCGGCGCGCCATTGACCAGGGCGTCGAGCAAGACGCGGCCGCGCGCATCGATCGGGTAAACCAGGGTGTTGACGGCCGCGGCGGGCGGGGGGTCGGCCGGGGTCCCGCGACTTGCGCCGATCTCGGGCCGGACGTTGCCCATCGACGGCAGCCAGTGAGCGCGATCCATGACCGCGACGCAAAGGATCGCAAGGGTGCACCACAACATCACCCAACGCAGTGCCCATCCGACCATGCCGCCGCTCCGCCAAGGCCCCGGTCGGAATGTGCCCGGAAGCGCTTAATCCCGCGTAAATAAATAGGGCGGCGCCGGCGCCCCGTTATTCAGTCCCAGGAGTCCGCGCCTCCGTCATTGCGAGGAGCGCAGCGACGAAGCAATCCCGTTGCAATCATTCTCGGTCCGCCGGGATTGCTTCGCTTTGCTCGCAATGACAGCTTTGAGGCGGAGGTCCGGTCTAACCCGCGGCTGCCGGCGTGTCGGGATAGCCGTCGGCGCGCCAGCGGCGCGGCCCGAATTGGCGCAAGTCGGATTCGGTGCCCCAGCAATCCCAGCCCGGCCGCGACGAGCGCGCGAACATTTCGAGATACGGCCCCTCGCACAGCGCCTCGATGCGCCGGTAGGCCTCTTCCGGCTTGCGGCTGTGCTCGCGGCGCGGCGACACGATCAGCTTGCGCACGTCCGCGCGGCGGCGCTTGGGGTGGCCGCGGGTGGCGAGCAGGCATTGCTCGGGATTGGCGCGGGTCCAAAAACCGAGCCCGGTGAAGAAGCTGGCATCTTGGTAGGTTGTCGGCTCGGCCGATTTATTCAGCTTTGCCCAATAAAAGCCGACGGTCTTATAGGTAAAGCCCCAGGCGCGGATCACCTCGAACGCGGTCGGCAGCAGCGGGTCGGTCGCCCACAGCAGCAGCACGCAGTCGTTCGCCGCCCAGTCGGCCACCGGCAGCACCTTGATGTCGTCGAGCGACATGCAGTCGTAATAAGCCTCGGCGCTGCGCCCCTTGCCCTTGCGCGAATAGGTCGTGAAGGTCCACGGCGGGTCGGCGTAGATTACCCGGTAATGGTTCGATCGCAGCGCCGCGGTCATTCGATCCCCTTGCGCCTGGGTATTGCGCATGCTCGCGGCCGGTGCGAACCGGGTCAACCACGATGCAACCGGCGCTCAGCGCTCCTCGTCCCTGTCGTCGGGGCCTTCGTCGGTCTCGATGCGGTAATTGCCTTTGAGCCAGCGACCGAGGTCAATCTGCGAGCACCGGACCGAGCAGAATGGCCGGTGCTGTTGAGCCGCGGGCTTGCCGCAGATCGGGCAACGGCGCGGCGGCGGGATCGGCGAATCATCCATGATACTGCCGATATAATTATACTGGTGCGATTTGAAACCGGTCGCGACCGAGACCGCCATCGGCAGCGATCGCGACGGGGCGGCCAAAGCGCTGTTCGAGCGCCTGCACGGCACCGGCCGCGGCGCCGGCGAGCGCGGCGGCGACATCCGGGGAGACGGTCAGACGCCAGGCACGCCCGGGCTGCAACTGCGCCTCGCGCCGCAGCGCGCGCAATGCCTCGTGCGCGATCGTCACCGCGGTTTTGACGAAGGCGCCGGGCGCAGTGGGTTCGAGCAACAAATCGGCGAGCGGGCGAGCGCGGCGTCGCCTGACCAATTCGAGATGACCGAGCCGTGTCCAGCCGAGGATCTTCGGCTGCAGCGGGTCGGCCGCCAGCGCTCGGCTGAGAGCGGTACGCACCCGCTCGCGCGCGCCCCGGTCGTCGAGACCGACAAAGTCGACGACGATGCCGCCTGCGAGATTGCGCAACCGGATCTGGCGGGCGACGGCCGCGGCCGCCGCGAGATCGGTTGCGAGCGCCGTCCGTTCCGCCGACCCGGTTTCCGGGGTGCCGCTGTCGACGTCGACCAGTACGGCCGCGCGTGCCGGCTCGAAGTGGACGGATCCGCCGCCGGGGAGCGCCACCGTCGCCGACAGCGCCTCGTCGTACAGCGCGTCGAGATCGAGAGGCCACTCCGTCTCCGGCATGTGCTCTACCGCGGTGTTGGGAAAAGCGGTGCGGAGCTCGGGGATTGCCGCCGGCTCGTCGACGAGGATTTTTTCGATGGACGGGAGCACGCCCGCCAATGCCGCGGCAAAGCTCGCGGCCGGGTAAAGGCGCGCCGGCGGTTCGAGACGCGCCGCGCGACCGGCGATGTCGTCCCAGCGACGACGCAGCGCTACGGCTTCGGCAGACAGCGCTTCGATCGGCACGGATTCCATGATTCGCAGCCCGAACGGAGATTGCTCGGAAAGCCCCCCACCCCGGCCCTCTCCCCACAGGCGGGGAGAGGGAGGGACCCGCGCCGAAGGTGTGGGAGGGTGAGGGGCTACGGCGATGACTGAAACCAGCTGAGCCTGGTCATCAGGCGAGAGCATCTCGGCCCTGACGATGCCCGGCCGGCCGCGGATCAGCTCGACCCAACGGCCGCGCAAGACAATCGCGGTCGTCAACTGCGCCGCCTTGCCGCCTTGGGCTTCGCGGCGAATCTGCACCAGGACCCGCTCGCCGTCGTCGAGGCGCCGTCCGCGCGGAAAAATCTCGCTCTGCGGCAGGAAGGCAGGGCGATCCCCGCCGATATCGACAAGGGCGGCGCCAAGCGATGGCAGCAGGCGCACGACGCGGCCGAGATGGATGCTGCCGGCGTCGCCGCCGGCGCCACGTTCGACGCGCAGCTCGACCGGTTCACCGTCTTCGACGAGGGCGGCGCGCCATTCGCCCGGCCCGGCGGAGATTACGAGCCCGCGGTGCATCGCGGGCGATAGCCGCGGCCGCCCAGCAGCTGCGCGGTCTCGAACAACGGCAATCCGACAACATTCGAATACGAGCCGGAGACAAACCGGACCAGCGCCGCGGCGCGGCCCTGGATCGCATAGCCGCCGGCTTTTTCAAACCATTCGCCGCTCGCGAGATAGGCGGCGATCTCCTCGGCGCTGAGGCGTTTGAAGCCGACCTGGCTGTCGACCCGGCGCAATGCCATCTGCCCGTCGGGGATAACCAAGGCGACACTGGAATGAACCCGGTGGCGCCGCCCCGACAGCAATTCGAGGCAGCGCCGCGCGGTCGCTTCGTCCGCCGGTTTGGGCAAAATGCGCCGGCCGCAGGCGACGACGGTATCGGCCGCCAACACATAGGCGCCGGGATGCCGCGGCGCCACCCGCAGCGCCTTTTCGCGGGCAAGGCGCAATGCATGCGCCGGCGGCAGCTCGTTGCGCAACGGGGTCTCGTCGATGTCTGCCGGCTCGACCATGTCGGGCACGATCCCGATCTGCCGCAGCAATTCGAGCCGCCGCGGCGAGGCCGACGCCAACACCAACACCGGCGCCGTCACGCAAACCTCACCCTCGCAGATGCAGCACGCAGATCAACGTGAACAGGCGCCGGGCGGTGGCATGGTCGATCGCGACCTTGTCGGCGAGCCGCTCCATCAGCAATGTCGAGCCCTCGTTGTGCAGCCCGCGCCGTCCCATGTCGATCGCCTCGACCTGGCCCAGCCGGGCGCTGCGGACCGCCTCGTAGTAGCTCTCGCAGATCATGAAATAGTCTTTGACGATGCCGCGGAACGGCGCCAGCGGCAGCACGACCGCTTCGCTGGAACCGTCCGTGGCCGAACAAATGTCGAGGTTGAGCCGGTTCTCTTCGATCGCCAGATGAAGGCTGAACGGGCCGCGCCGCCCGGAAGCCGGGGCGAAAGAGTTCTCTTCGAGCAGGTCGGCGATTGCCGTCGCGCGCTCATGCTCGATATCGGCGTTGCGGCGGACGACCGTGTGCTCGTCGAGGGTGATGGCGGCGATGCGCTGGTCGTCGGCGGAATTGCCGCTGAGATCGGCCATCGCGATCGGGCTCAGGCCCGGTTACGCCGGCCGAGGCGGATCGCCAGGGACAGCGCATGCGCGTCGAGCCCCTCGGCCTCGGCAAGGCGGATTGCCGCCGGCGCGAGGGCGGCGAGGCTCGCCTCGTCGCAGCGCACCAGCGATGTCCGCTTCAGAAAATCGAGGACGCCGAGCCCGGATGCAAAGCGAGCGCTGCGCGCGGTCGGCAACACGTGGTTGGGGCCGGCGACGTAGTCGCCGATCGCCTCGGGCGTCCAGCGGCCGAGAAAGACCGCCCCGGCATGCCGGACCTGCGCGGCCACGGCGTCGGCCTCGTCGAGCGCCAATTCGAGGTGCTCGGGGGCGATGCGGTTGATCAATTCCGCCGCCTCGCGCCACTCGGCGACGACGATGACGGCGCCGTTTGCCTGCCAGCTCGCCCGCGCAATCTCGGCGCGCGGCAGATGTGCCAGATCGCGCTCGATCGCCGCCTCGACCGCTTCCGCAAAAGCCCGGCTGTCGGTGATCAGGATCGCCTGCGCCGCGGTGTCGTGCTCGGACTGCGACAACAAATCGGCGGCGATCCATTCCGGGTCGTTGGCCGCATCGGCGACGACCAGGATCTCTGACGGCCCGGCGATCATGTCGATCCCGACGCGGCCGAAGACGCGCCGCTTGGCCGCCGCGACGTAAGCGTTGCCTGGCCCGACGATCTTGTCGACCGCCGCGATCGTCGCCGTGCCGAAAGCGAGCGCAGCCACCGCCTGCGCCCCGCCGACCCGGTAGATCTCGTCAATACCGAGCAACTGCGCGGCGGCGAGGACCAGCGGGTTCAGCGCTCCGCCCGGCGCCGGAACGGTCATCGCCAGCCGCTCGACACCCGCAACCCTGGCCGGGATCGCGTTCATCAACACCGAGGAGGGATAGGCCGCCGTACCACCCGGTACGTACAACCCAACCGCATCGATCGGCCGCCACCGCGCCACGAGACGCACCCCCGACGCATCGACATAATCGATCTCAGCCGGCAATTGACGGCGGTGAAAACTCTCGACGCGCTCGGCCGCCAGCCGCAACGCGGCGACCGTCTCGTCCGGCGCTGCGGCCGCACCATCGGCGATTTCCCGGCATGACAAGCGCAGGCCGATATTGGTGAGATCGACCTCGTCAAATCGCCTCGTGTAGTCGAACAGAGCCGCGTCGCCGCGGCGCGCGACATCGTCGACGATTTCCGCCACGGCAGCATCGACATCGGCTGCGGTTTCGCGTTTTGCATCGACGAGCCGCACGAAAGCGGCTTCAAAGCCGGGGTCTCGCGTCGACAGGTTCAGCGGCATGCTTCCACCGCGGCGCGAACGCGCTCGATCCAGCCGCCCAATTCCTCCGGTCGCGTCTTCAATGCCGGGCGGTTGACGATAAGGCGCGAGCTGACCTTGGCGATGCGTTCGACCTCGACCAATCCGTTTGCCTTCAAGGTGGCGCCGGTCTGGACGAGATCGACGATGTGCCGGCACAAGCCAAGGCGCGGCGCGAGCTCAATCGCCCCGTTGAGCTTGATGCATTCGGCCTGGACCCCGCGCGCCGCGAAATGGCGGCGGGTGATCTCGGGATATTTGGTCGCAACCCGGATATGGCTCGGCCGCGTCTCATCCTGGCGCGCAACCCAATCGGCGGTGGCCGCGACGGCGATCCGGCAGTGGCCGACATCAAGGTCGAGCGGTGCATAAATCTCGGAATAGTCGAACTCCATCAGCACGTCGTTACCGGCGACGCCAATTTGCGCCGCACCGAAGGCGACAAAAGTCGCCGCATCAAAGCTGCGCACCCGGATCAGGTCCAGACCGGGGTCGCTGGTGGCAAAGCGCAGGCGCCGCGAATCCGGGTCCTCAAAGGCCGGTTCGGGCTCGACCCCCATACGCCGCAGCAACGGCATCACCTCGGTCAGGATGCGGCCGTTGGGTAACGCCATGATCAGGCGATTTTCGGTTTTGCCCGTCATTCCGCCGCGTCCTCGTCATGGCGCGGGCGCCACCGGGTCGGCCAGGGTTCGCCCAGATCCTTGGCGCGGCAGAGGATTCGGGCGACGTCGAGCCGGATCGCGGCGGCGCCGGCAAATTCGAGAAGAATCGCCGCGCCGCCAGCAAGACCGGGCTCGCTGCGGATCGCCAACAGGCAGAGGATCCGGTCCTCGTCACTGCGGCGAAAGCCGCGATAGGAAACGCCGGAGACCGTGCCGAGGGTCACCGCGCACAGGACGCGCTGATGCCCCTCTTCGCCCGGCATCGGACCCAACCCGCTCTCCCAGCGAAAGCGGTTGGCGACAAAGATGAAACTGTGGTCGTCGGCGACATAGCCAAGGTCGCGGACCGCGACCAGCGAATCCTGTAAACAGGCCGACAGCACCGCAAGATCGTCGGCGTCCTCGGCCCGCAGCTTGAGCGGCGGGCTGTCGTCAGGCGCCATCGCGCAGTCTTTCGATCCGGGCGCCGCAGGCGGACAGCTTGTCCTCGAGCCGCTCGTAGCCGCGGTCGAGATGATAGACGCGATTGATCACGGTCTCGCCCTCGGCGACGAGCCCGGCGACGACCAGCGACACCGAAGCGCGCAGATCGGTCGCCATGACCGGCGCGCCCGTCAGCCGCGGCACCCCGCGCACCATCGCCGAGGCGCCGTGCACGTTTATGTTGGCGCCCATCCGCGAGAGCTCGGGTACGTGCATAAAGCGGTTTTCAAAGATCGTCTCGGTGATCATCGAGGCGCCGCGTGCGGTCGCCATCAGCGCCATGAACTGCGCCTGCAGGTCGGTCGGGTAGCCCGGATAAGGCTCGGTCATCACATCGACCCCGTCGAGACCGTCGCCGCGGCGGCGGACGGTAAACCCGTCCTCGTTCGCGGTTACTTCGACCCCGGCATTGTCGAGAACGCGCGCCACCGCGGTGACGAAATCGAGGCGGGTGCGCGTCAGCCGCAGCTCGCCTCCGGTCGCGGCCGCGGCCATCATGTAGGTTCCGGTCTCGATCCGGTCGGGGATGATCCGATGAGTGGCGCCGTGCAGCCGGCCGACTCCGACGATCCGCAGCCGGTCGCCGCCAATTCCGCAGATCTGCGCCCCCATCGCGACAAGACATTCTGCGAGGTCGGTGATCTCGGGCTCGCGCGCCGCGTTGATCAGCACGGTCTCGCCCTCGGCGAGGGTCGCGGCCATCAGCAGGTGCTCGGTGGCGCCGACCGATACCGAGGGAAATACGATTTCCGCACCGCGCAACCCTTTCGGCGCGCGCGCATCGACATAGCCTCCGTGCAATTCGATCTGGGCGCCGAGTTGACGCAGCCCGTCGATATGCAGATCGATCGGCCGGGTGCCAATGGCACAGCCGCCGGGCAGGGACACGCGCGCCCGTCCACAGCGCGCCAGCAACGGTCCCAGCACCAAAACCGACGCCCGCATCTTGCGCACGAGGTCGTAGGGCGCGGTGATCGAGGTAATGTGGGCCGCTGCCAGCTCGAGCCGGTGGCCGTCGGGCGCGCTCGCCTGATCTATTCCGATCGCAACGCCATGCTGGACCAACAGGTTCGACATCGTCGCGACATCGGCGAGGTTAGGGACATTTTCGAGCCTCAGGGTCTCCGGCGTCAGCAGGCTCGCCGCCATCAATGGCAAGGCAGCGTTCTTGGCGCCGCCAATTGCGATCACTCCGTCGAGCGGCACCCCGCCTTTGATCCGGATCCTGTCCATCGCCTCGGCTCCCCGCCCCGCCAACCGGTTCGTGGCGGCGTCGGGCGATCAATCGGCGGACGTACCGCCGTGGCGGTTGCTTTTACTGGAGAGTGGCTCGCCGCTCAAGGCGGGGGAAGGATCGCCATCGGCACCCGCAAGCTCAGCTTGCGCGCGCGCCTGCGCTTTGCGCCGCCGCAAATTGTCGCGCAACGCCCGCGCCAGCCGCTGATCACGCGCCGCCCGCGCGGCCTGTTTGGGCGAGGACGGACCCGGAGTATTGCTCATGCCGCGATGCAACAAAAGATCGGCACCGCTGTCAAGTACAGGCTTACGCGTCGACCCTCAAACCCAAAACAATCGACAGGATCTCCGCCGCCGCCGGTTGGGCGGCATACTCGGCGGATTGCTCGGGGTGGATTCGGCGCCAGCCGACAACACCGGCGCGATAGCACTCGACCGAGGAGCGCCCCCAGTTCGAGCCAGGGGCAGGCTCGTGCGCCCGTGCCACCATGAATGCCTTTAGCGCCGCGTCGCCAGCCGCCTTGTTCGCCGAATTGAGCGTCGCTGAAGTCCCGTCCATATTGCTGCTTGTACCGACCGAACGCACCCCTGCCGAGTTGAACCGAAGGTCGCGGTCCGATCGGGTTCCGCCCGGCCCCTGCCTTGCCACCCGACCGCGAGTTGTGTATTCGTTGGGGCTTCGCGCCAAGCGGGTTTCGCCCCGGACGCTGCCGTAGCTCAGTGGTAGAGCACCCCCTTGGTAAGGGGGAGGTCGTAAGTTCAATCCTTACCGGCAGCACCAGCGAAATCCCCGGAAATCCTTGAGTTCTCACCCCCAACTCGGTTGGGCGACGGCGACAGAAACCCTCACTTTCCGTCTGAACGCGACAGCAACTCTCAGGGTGAGCGGTTCCCGTTGGCTCCACGCCGTTCACCAATCAGGGCGATCCTCGCCAAGCTTGGCCCGCCAGCCCCGCAGCCCGAACCCTTGCCGCCGCCAAAGCGTGGCATGGGCCGCGTGTTCGCGGGAGCCAGCGGCGGAGGCGGCGAGCATTTACAAAATCCTGCTGGCCACTCATTCATGTTTATGTAAGTTTATACCGTGGCATCGACTTCGTGAGCGGACAAGTGGCGACGTCAACCGAGAACGCGGCGGTCGGTTTGCCGCCGAGCAACACTGCGCGGTGGTCGCCACAGCGCAAAGCTTCGGTGGTGGAAGCGGTTCGGAACGGTCTGATCAGCCTCGACGAGGCATGCCGGCGTTACCGGCTTTCAGCCGAAGAGTTTGAAGAGTGGCGACAGGCACTAAAGATCCACGGTGTCGGAGGGCTCAGCGTCACCCGGTCTCAATATTACCGTCATATCCCCCCCGCCGATGGCCCTTGGCGAGCCCGCGGCGGCCAAGCTCAGCCTGATCCTGTGGTGCCTCGATTGCCGCCGCGATAATCCGGGCGGCAGCGTCCTGGTCCAGTTCGCGGTGTCAGCAAGCGCGCTCGCCGGGGGCCGCCGCCGGGGCGCTGTCCGACTCGGTCTCGCGTTCGATCAAATTCGCCTTCATTTCGATCAGCATATCGAGCAGCAGGTTGCGATCGGGTTCGGGGATCGCGACGAGCGCCTCTTCGCGGACTTCGGCGGCAAGCGCGAAGATGCGGTCGAGCAGCGGATAAGCGGACTCGGTCAGGTACAGCAGATGCGCTCGGCGGTCCTTGGGGTCGGGGCGGCGTTCGATCAAGCCCGCCGCCTGCAGCCGATCCAGCAACCGGGCGAGCGTGATCGGCTCGAGTTCGAGGATCTGAGCCAGGCTCACCTGGTTGATGCCTTCCTGGCGGGCGAGATTGGCGAGCACTGCGGCTTGCGCTCGGGTCAATCCGAGCGCGGTGGCGCGCGCAAGCTGCTCGAACCGCTTGCGCAGCAGGCGCGCCACGTCGTTGAGGACGAAACCCAGCGTGCGGCTCGGGATTTCATGGATCATCGGAGTACTCCCTGACCACCGCCACCCGACGCATTCTATCTCATGCCAAGGGTTGTTGGGGGCTTGCATGCCAGACATGCTTGTTTATCGACAACGCGCAGCGGCGGTGTTGCAGTCCGGCTCGCGTTGAGCGCATTTCCGGTCCCGCATTTCCCGATCAAGGCGTTCGGGCAGGCCCGAGGTCAATTCGGGCAGGCCCGACGTCAAATTGCCGGGCACGACGACCCGCGGCCGCCGAAAGCCGCAAGAAACGCCGGCTGACCTCATTTCCTGGAACCGGCGGCCGGCGCGGGGCGAAGCAAACGCGATGCTCGCCCCGGCGCTAATAACATGCGAGAGAGAGGACATGACGGGCGCCGGGCGCAAGCGCGACAAACCCGCGGGTGCCGGGACGCCGCAGCTGCTGGCGTCGCGCCGCTTTGGGCCATTGTTCGCGGCAATGTTTCTGTCGGCGTTCAATGACAACGCCGTCAAGAACGCGCTGGTGTTGATGATCGCCTACCGCGCCGATACCGCCTCTCGGATGTCGGCGGAGATCCTGATCCCGCTCGCCGGCGGGTTGTTTATCCTGCCGTTCTTTTTGTGCTCGGCGACCGCCGGTCAACTGGCAGACCAGCACGACAAGGCTTGGCTGATCCGGCTGATCAAACTCTCCGAGATCGCGCTGATGGCGGCCGCGGCGGGGGGCGTGCTCATCGCGAGCACGACCACATTGCTGGTGCTCCTCGGCGTGATGGGAATCGAGGCGGCTTTTCTCGGACCGCTCAAATACGCCATCCTGCCCGACCTGCTGGCGCCGCAAGAGCTGCTGCTCGGCAACGCCTTGGTCGAAGCCGGGACTTTCATCGCGATCCTGCTTGGCACGATCGCCGGAGTGCTGATTGCTTCGCGCCACGGCGCCGCCTTGGTCGCAGGGCTGATCGTGCTGGTCGCGCTCGCCGCCTGGGGATCGAGCCTGGCGATCCCGGCGACCAGCCCGGCGGCGGCGCGCAGCCGATTGCGCTGGAACCTGCTCACCGCCACAGCGCGTGTCGTCCGCGACGCCGCGCGCGAAAAAGTCCCGTTTCGCTCGATGCTCGGGATTTCGTGGTTCTGGCTCGCGAGCGCGGTCTACCTGTCGCAATTCCCCGCCTACGTCCGCTTTCTGCTCGGCGGCGCGGAGGCGGTGGTGACCTTGTTCCTGGCCGTCTTTACCATCGGGATCGCGCTCGGCTCGCTGCTCTGCAGCCGCATTCTCAGAGGCCGGATCAGCGCTCGGACCGTGCCGTGGGGCGCGCTCGGCATCGGCCTGTTCTCGATCGATTTGTGGCTGGCGAGCCCGGTCGCGCCCGCCGGTGGCGATACTCTCGCCGGCCTTGGCACCTTCCTCGCGTCGCCGGCGCATTGGCGGATTCTTGTCGATCTTCTCGGCATCTCGGTGTCGGGCGGCGTCTTCATCGTGCCGCTCTACGTGCTGCTGCAGGCGGCGAGCCCACGCCGGCAGCGCGCCCGCGCGATCGCGGCCAACAACATCATCAACTCGGCGGCGATGGTGATCGCCGCCGGCGCGACGATGGCGCTGCTCGCCGCCGGGGTCGGGGCGCCGGGGTTGTTTCTGCTGACCGGCGCCGCGACGATTGTCGTCGCGGCGCTGTTCTGGCGGTCGATCCCGAGTTTTGCCGCCGGCGTGGTCTAAGAGGAAGTGCCGGATCGCACTGTCGATCCTCTCGCGGCCGATCCTCTCGCGGCCGATCCTCTCGCGGCCGATCCTCTCGCGGCGTTTCGCGTCGACGACAGGATAGCGCTCGTCCTCAGCGGCGGCACGACGCTCGCTGCATCTCACCGGTCACCCGCCGGCCGTCGACGGCGGCCTTCTCTCTCGCTGACGAGCGCGCGCAGCAGGCTGCGCGGCAACGCGATCGCCTCGCGGACCGCAGCGCCGATTTCTTTCACCCGCGAGCGCGAGCGTACGCCCGATCGCCCGATGACCTCGACCCCGGCCAGGCGGAACAACAGCGCCGCGCGCGGCAGATGGGCGTCGTCGCTGACCAGCACGATCGTCCGCCAGCCGCGGGCGCGCAGCAGTGTCGCGGTCTCCTGCGCGTTGCCGAGGGTGTCTCGGGAGCTGGGTTCGACCACAATGGCGGCCTCCGGGACGCCGCGCGCCAACGCCGCGCGCCGCATGGTCTCGCCCTCCGGCTCCGGACCGCTGCCGCCGCCCGACAGCAGCACCACCGGCGCCACCCCTTGCCGATAGAGCTGCACCCCGCGCTCCACGCGCCGCTCGAGCCGCGCGGACGGCGGACATCCCAATACGACAATCAGATCAGCCTTTGGCAAGGGCGGCATCTTTTACGGGCTGTCCGCCGCTATCGACGAAAGGCGCGGACGTGAGCGTTGGCAAAGATCTTTGAGACAAGAAATAATCATTGAACGCCCGTTCGCAAATTCCCACATGCGGTTAATCGTGTTTCGACCAGGGCACGGCTCTATGCGGTGTGCTCGCGGGCAAACCGACCAGTGCATCCCAAAATTGAAATGTGATCTGATCCAGCGAGAGCGCCGGATCAGGAACTCTATGCTTAAGGAAGCTCTATGACTATCGGTACCGTGAAGTGGTTTAATACGCAGAAGGGCTATGGATTTATCCAGCCTGAAGACGGCTCCAAGGACGTGTTCGTCCATATCTCCGCCGTCGAGCGCTCGGGTTTGGGCCATCTGGTCGAGGGCCAGCGGATCAGCTATCAGCTCGAGCGCGGCCAGCAGGGCAAGACCTCGGCCGTGGACCTCCAATCAGCCTAACGCACAATCCCGGTAACGCAGACTAAGCGTCAACTGCGCAGGCGGCGCCGGCCGGCGCCGCCTGCGGCGGCGCTTTCCGGAGGTCACGATGGCAGAGCACAAATTCCGCATTGGTCAGGCGGTCGAATTCTTCCCCGATCCTGGCGTAGACCGGGCGAGCCGAGGCCGTTACACGATCGTCCGACTGCTCCCGCTCGAGGGAAGCACGCCCCAATATCGAGTTAAAAACACGGCCGACGGGCACGAGCGGATGGCCCGGGAAACCCAGTTAGGTCCGCGGTAACCCGATAGGTCCGCGGTAACCCGATAGGTCCGCGGTAACCCGATAGGTCCGCGGTAACCCGATCCGGATGAACCCAGCGCCGGCGGCGCCGTGTCGGACCGAGAAGTGAGGACACAGAGGCATCATGTTCGTGCGATTGAAATTGGAAGACTCCCGTGACGGGCTTGTCGCCACCATCTCCGAGCGCGATGCCGATGGCAAAATTGCCGGCCCGCCGATGATTTTTCTGGTGCGGACCAAAGAAGAGGCCAAGCGTAAAGCCAGCGACGTGGCAAAGGGCTTGGGACTGACCAGCTACCGGGTTATGGACAAATCTCAACCGGCTCAGCGGCAAAGTTCCGCCGCGTCGGACCGCGCACCGTAACAATTGTCGCCCGCGCCCCTGGTGGGCGCGTCAGCGCCGACATTCGGTGCAAGCTGCCGCGCCTAATCGAAACGGAAGCCGCGGGCGCGGAGGTAGCGCGGGAAGGCTTCACCCTCGGCCTGCGCCATGGCTTGGCGGGCCTTGTCTTCGGCCCACCCGTAAAAATCGACATAGCCGAAAGTTTCCGGGGCGCGCTGTTGCTCACGCGGCGGGGAATGACGGGCGGCGCGGCGATGATCGTAGGCTTCGATGTCTTCGGTGAGGCGCAACTCGCTATAGTGGTCGGTGTGGAGGGTGACCGCGAGCGGCAGGCGCATGCTGACAAAGCCGTCGGCGGCGGGATAGCCGGCGCACAGCCCGGCGACCGGAAAGACCTTGTCCGGCAATTCCAAAATTGTGGCGACGGCGTCCGCATGGTTGCGGATCACGCTGATCGGGCAGCAGCCAAGGCCGGCGCTCTCCGCTGCGAGGATAAAGGTTTGCATGACGAGGGCGGCGTCGATCGCGGCGTTGAAAAACCCTTCGAGCCGCCCGTTGTCGTTCGGGTGCCCGCGCAGCTCGCCAACGCGCTCGAGCCGGCGGGCGTCGCCGCAAAACACCAGAAACACCGGCGCCGAACCGACCCAAGGCATCTCGGGAACGAGACTTGCCATCTGGTCACGCCGGCCGCGCTCGGCGACGCGGATTACTGATGCCTGCTGGAAATCCGATTTCGACGAGGCCGAAAGCGCCGCGCCGAGCAGCAGCCGCAGTAACGCCTCCGGCACCTCGCCTGGGGCGAAACGGCGGTGCGTGCGGCGCAGCAACACCTGACGCAACCACGGAAGATCGGTGAGCCCAGCCGGCACATCCGTCGCCTCGCCAAAGCGGGCATGCCATTCGGTTTCGTAAACTTCGTTCATGTACCGAGTCGCTCCAAGAACCGGAGAAAAGAATTGAGCTTAATCAAGATAGTCATGGCCGGATTTGTTCCGGTCATCCAGGTGCCCGGGTCGGGGCTGGCAAAAGGCGTGGATCACCGGGACACGCCCGGTGACGACGAAGACTGGAGGCATTAAGCCACCCTGCTATCGCGTTCGCTAACCCCGACGCCCGGGACAAGCGCGGCCCTAGGGAAGCTGTACCGTGTAACTGTTCCGCTCGCTCAAGCGGGGGCGAGGCGGCTGAGCTCGTCGGCGTCGAAGGTGTAGCGACGGCTGCAGAATTCGCAGGTGACGGTGGTCACTTGCTCCTTTTGCATGTCGTCGAGCTCGTCGGCGGGAAAGGCCCGCAGGATCGTCTCGATCCGCTCGCGCGAGCAGCGGCAGCGCGCTTCGAGCGGATGGGTGTCGTAGACCCGTACGCCGTCCTCGTGAAACAGGCGGAACAAGAGGCGGTGCGGGGCGAGACCGGGATCGACCAGCTCGCCCGATGTGGTTGAGCTCATCAACACCATCGCGCGGCGCCAGCCATCCTCGACATCGTCGGCAATTACGCCATAGCCGCCTTCTGGCGGAACGCGCTGCAGCATCAGACCGCCGGCCCGCCAAGCGCCGTCCGGCCCAGCCCGGCCAACGGCAAGCTTAATCCCGGCCTGGATCTGCTCCGATTGACGGAAATAATGCTGCGCGCAATCGGCCAGCGTCGTCCCCGCCAGCTCTACGATCGCCTGATAGCGGTCGGTTTCCTCACCTTGATCGACGGTGAAGGCAATATAGCCGGCGCCGAGCAGGCGAGCTACCGACAGCGCCTCTTCCCCGCCGGCCCCGGCGTCGCTGACGGCGTCGAGCTTGACCTGGTCATATTGCGCATAGCCGCGCACCGCACCGTCGGTGGAGACATCGGCGACGATCAGCCGGATCGGCCCGTCGCCCTTGGTCTGGAGAGTGAACACGCCATCGTATTTGAGCGCGCCGGCCAAGACCACGGCGAGCGTAATCGCTTCGCCCAGCATCGCCGCGACCGGCTCGGGATAGGCGTGCTGCGACAGGATGCGGTCGATCGTCGGGCCAAGCCGGACGAGCCGGCCGCGCAACGCAAACGGGTCGATGCGGAACGGCTGGACGAGATTGTCCGGCACGCTGGCGACGGGTGCGGTCAAGGTCGCATATCCTCTTCTCGGGTCCGGCAAGCGACGCGCGGAGAACAACCGCCTGGCGGCTCAGCCGAGGCACCAGGTCAAAATTCCCTTTTGCGCGTGTAGGCGGTTTTCGGCCTCGTCCCATACCACCGATTGCGGGCCGTCGACGACGCCGGCGGTGACTTCCTCGCCACGCTTGACCGGGAGGCAGTGCATGAAAATCGCATCGGGCTTCGCCCGCGCCATCAGCGCCTCGTCGACCCGGTACGGGGCCAGCAGGTTGTGGCGGCTGCCGCCCGCCTCGTCGCCCATCGACACCCAGGTGTCGGTGACGACGCAATCGGCGCCGGCAACCGCCTCGCCCGGCTCGGCCGTCAGGCTGACCCGGCCGCCCTCGCGCCGGGCCCAGTCGAGCAAGCCCGGCCGCGGCGACAGCGGCTCGGGGCAGGCGAGCCGCAACGCAAAGTCAAAGCGCACGGCAGCGTGGATCCAGCTCGCCGCGACGTTGTTGCCGTCGCCGCTCCAGGCCACAATCCTGCCGGCGAGCAGCCCTTTCTTTTCCTGCAAGGTCATCACGTCGGCCATGACCTGGCATGGGTGCGAAGCGTCGGTCAGCCCGTTGATGACCGGCACGGTCGCGTGCTGCGCCAGTTCGCCGAGCTTTTGCGGCTGGTTGGTGCGGATCATGATCGCATCGACATAGCGCGACAGCACGCGCGCCGTGTCGGCGACGGTCTCGCCGCGGCCAAGCTGGCTGTCGGCGGTATTGAGATAGATCGTGTCGCCGCCGAGCTGACGCATCGCCACCTCGAACGACACGCGGGTTCGGGTCGACGGCTTCTCGAAGATCATCGCCAGGGTTTTGCCGGCGAGCGGCCGGTCGCGGCGGCCGTTTTTGTAGGCCACCCCGACACCGAGTATGCTGTGCAGCTCGGCGCCGTCGAGCTGGTCGATGTCGAGAAAGTGGCGCGGGGTGAGCCGGCCGCCGACCGGGGCGGGCTGGCGCGCGATCCGCCTTACGCCGGCCATTCCCGCGCTACCTTGTGCAGGGTGTCCATCGCCTGGCCGATCTCGCCTTCGCTGACGATCAGCGGCGGCAGCAGCCGCAGCACGTTGTCGCCAGCGGTCAGGGCCAAAAGGCCGTTCTCGCGCAGCCGGGTCACGACGTCGCCGGCCGGCACGACGCAGCGGACACCGAGCAGAAGTCCCGAGCCGCGCAACTCGGCAAACAACTTCGGATAGGTTTTGACCAATTCGTCGAGCCGCCCGCGCAACAGCCGGGCGGCAGCTTCGACGCGATCGAAAAAGCCAGGATCGAGCATCACATCGAGGACCGCGTTGCCGGCTGCCACCGCCAGCGGGTTGCCGCCAAAGGTCGAGCCGTGGGTGCCCGGAACCATGCCGATCGCGGCGCGCTCGGTGGCGAGGCAGGCACCGATCGGGAAGCCGCCGCCCAGCGCCTTGGCAACCGCCATGACGTCGGGGGTCACGCCCGACCACTCGTAGGCGAACAATTTTCCGGTCCGGCCCATGCCGCATTGGACCTCGTCGAAGATCAGCAGCAGGCCGAACTCGTCGGCGATCGCCCGCAAGCCGCGCAAATAGTCGTCCGAGCCGGGGCGCACCCCGCCCTCGCCCTGCACCGGCTCGACGATGATCGCCGCGGTTTCGCCGCCGATTGCGGCGCGCATCTCGTTCAGATTGCCAAAGGCGACGTGGTCGAACCCGTCCATCGGCGGGCCGAAGCCTTCGAGGTAGCGCTCGTTACCAGCAGCCGCCAGCGTCGCAAAGCTGCGGCCGTGGAACGAGCCTTCGCAGCCAATAATGCGATAGCGTTCGGGATGGCCGGTGTCGTGCTGGTATTTGCGGGCGACCTTCAGCGCCAGCTCGCACGCCTCGGCACCCGAATTACCGAAGAACACGGTGTCGGCAAAAGTGTTGTCGACGAGACGCCGGGCCAGCTGCTCCTGCCCCGGAATGCGGAACAGGTTGGAGCTGTGCCACAGGTGGCCGGCCTGGCGGCGGACGGCCTCGACCAGATGCGGATGGCAATGACCGAGCCCGGTGACGGCGATGCCGCTGGTGAAATCGAGGAATTTGCGGCCGTCTTCGGCATAGAGCCAGCAGCCGTCGCCGTGGTCGACGGCGACGTCCCACCGGCCATAGGTCGGCATAACGGGTGTAATCACGGGATTCTCCTGCGCGAAAAGAAGGGGGTGACGAGGGTTGTCGGCGCCGGATTATCGTCGTCGCCGCGAGCCCGCCGGCCCGCTCCTGCGCACCCGCCCCCCAGGCCGGCGCATATCGCCGGGATCGCGCGTCATCGCTACTCTCCTCGTCACGGCAAGTCCGGCGTCGCCGGCTCGCCATCAGGCAGGAAAGCAGCGGAGTATGGTGATCGTGAACATCGCTGTCAATTCGCCCGCCGTCAATCTTGAAGCAGAAACGTACCATGAACATATAGGCCGCTTTCGTTTATGTCATCGAGGGAGGTTGGATGACCTTCGCGTTTGCCCGCGCCTACCGCCTGGTTCCCCGCGGCGCCGGGCTTTCCTGCGACGATGACGGGGTGGCGCTCGGACCGGTTCGGCTCGTCGAGGCCGTGATCGACCGATGCGGCCGGCGGGTCTACCGCCTGCGCCCGGCGTCGGAGGTGGCGCAGGCTCTTCGCCTCGCCTACGGCTCTCTACCGGACGAAATCGAGCGATGCCAGCGCGGCCTCGCCCGTGTAGGGGAACTGCTGACCGCCGGCGCGCGCGCCGGGCATGCATCCACGCGGTGCAGCTCGCGTTCCCGCAGATCGCACCCGAAGCCATGGCAAACCTGGCGCATGCCGCTTCCCTGCAAAAGGATAACTCCAACTGGGCGGACGAGCCGCGCGTACCCGCCGGCAGCCCCGGCGGCGGCGAGTGGACCAGCGAGGGCGACGAAGAGGGAGCCGACGCCCATGTCCGGCCAGCAACGGTGCCGACCGCTGATGTCAATATCCTGCCCGCGGCGGCGCAGACGAGCAATGTTCAGGCCATGAAGGAACGCTTCGTCGATACGCATCTGGGCGATACCGAGGCGGCGGCCGACCAGCTCGGGGTGCCGGTAGAGAACATCCTCGGATTGTCGGCTCTCGAGTCACGATGGGGAACGAGTTCGGATCGCAATTCAGGGGAAGAACTTTTTCGGCATAAATTACCCCGCACCTCATGCAAACGGTCGCATGCCTCCCCTAAAACCGGGGCCTGACTTCTCCACCTTCGCGAGCTATGCCGACAGCCTGAAATCCTTTGTGGCGATCTCGGGAGCCATTATTCGGGACAAGAGCGACCCGGAGGCGTTCGCCGCCGCGTTGCAGAACAGCGGTAAATTTGGGGTCTATGAAAACGGAGCGAAAGTTCCGACCTATGTCCCCGACGTCGCCAGGACAATTCTCGGCCTTCGCGCGATCGTTGCAGGGAGGAAGATTTGAGGCTGCTGCACCGGTTCGGCCTGCATGTCCTGGCATTGATGTGCGGCGTGATCTTGGGTCACGGAGTTGTCGCTGGCGAAAAGAAGATTCCGTGGAAGCTCGACGAGCCGACTGCCAAGCGTCTGGCGGCTGAAGCTGTTTATGGAGTAGACGAGTATTTGGAGGCCTACGATTACGACAGCAACAGTGGTGCCTTCATTGTCTTCAACACGATCAGCAAGCCGCCGGCGAACGGCGGCTTTGGCTATTTTGCCGTCAACGAATGGACCGGCGATGTATGGGCATTGTGGGGCTGCCACAGATTGTCCACCCCGGCCTTGCGCAAATCGCAGGCGGCGATCCGCCGGCGGTTCAACCGCGACGAGCTGAAGCAATACGCCCGGCTGCGCCGTCTAAAGCCCGTATGCGTCGTCGAGGATTGATCCGTCTCCGCCTTCGTCTGCGATCGGCCGCCGTGAATCGGCGCAGCAGCTCTCAGGCTGGCGTCAGGCTCTGCCTCGGGTTATGTGAACACGGGGAACAGCAAAGGACCCAACGGGAATGCGACGTTTCGCGGGTACCGACAGCTATGTGGCGACACCCGATCTCCAGGTCGCGGTCAACGCCGCTATCGCGCTCGAACGGCCGCTTTTGGTCAAAGGCGAGCCCGGCACCGGCAAGACCATCCTGGCACATGAGATCGCCCGCGGCATCGGCCGGGAGCTGATCACCTGGCACATCAAATCGACGACCAAGGCGCAGCAGGGCCTTTACGAATACGATGCGGTCGCACGGCTGCGCGACGGCCAGCTCGGCGACGAACGGGTCCGCGACATCGCCAACTACATCGTGCCGGGGAAGCTGTGGGAGGCATTTGAGGCGGATCAAGCGCCGGTGCTGCTGATCGACGAGATCGACAAGGGCGACATCGAATTTCCCAACGACCTCTTGCTCGAGCTCGACCGGATGGAGTTTTACGTCTACGAGACCCGGCAAACCATCCGCGCCCGCCACCGCCCGGTCGTCATCATCACCTCGAACAACGAAAAAGAGCTGCCCGACGCGTTTTTGCGGCGCTGCTTTTTTCACTACATTCGCTTTCCCGACCGCGAGACGATGCAGAAAATCGTCGATGTCCATTTCCCCGATCTGAAGCACGGTCTCGTGCACGAGGCGCTGACCGTGTTTTTCGATGTCCGCCAGGCGCCGGGATTGAAGAAAAAACCGTCGACCTCGGAACTCCTCGACTGGATCAAATTATTGCTGGTCGAGGACATCTCGCCCGAAATCCTGCGCACCCGCGATCCCGCAAAGCTGATCCCGCCATTGCACGGCGCCTTGTTGAAAAACGAGGAGGACGTGCATCTGTTTGAGCGCCTCGCTTTTCTGCACCGCCGCGGCGAGCGCGGCTGATGCTTGGCTTTGTCATTGCAAGGCGCCGAGAGGCGACGACGCAATCCCGATGCGATGGGCACTCCGGCGGCGCGGGATTGCTTCGCGGCGCTCGCAATGACCCGGTCGGCTAGCGGTGTTCTTTTCGTTCTTCACCGAGTTGCGCGCGGCCAAGATCCCGGTGTCGTTGCGCGAATACCTGAGCCTGATGGAGGCCATGCAGCGCCGGGTCGCGGCGTTTGCGATCGAGGATTTCTACTTCGTGTCGCGCACCGCGCTGGTTAAGGACGAACGCCATCTCGACCGCTTCGACCGGGTGTTTGGCCAGGTCTTCAAGGGGATCGAGACCCTGGCCGATCCCAAGGCCGAAATCCCCGAAGAGTGGCTGCGCAAGCTCGCCGAACGATTTTTGACCGAAGAGGAAAAAAAGCTCGTCGAGGCGATGGGCGGCTGGGAAAAGCTGATGGAGACCCTGCGCCAACGGCTTGCCGAGCAAACCGCGCGGCACCAGGGCGGCAGCAAGTGGATCGGCACCGCCGGCACCTCGCCCTTCGGCGCGCACGGCTACAACCCCGAGGGCGTGCGCATCGGCCAGCAAGAGGGGAAAAACCGCAGCGCCGTCAAAGTGTGGGAGCGGCGCGAATTTCGCAATCTCGACGACACCGTCGAGCTCGGCACCCGCAACATCAAGCTGGCGCTGCGCCGCTTGCGGCAATTCGCACGCGAGGGGGCGGCCGAGGAGCTCGATCTCGACGGCACCGTGCGCTCGACGGCGCACAATGCCGGGTGGCTCGACCTGAAGCTGGTGCCGGAGCGGCACAATGCCATCAAGCTATTGCTGTTTCTCGATGTCGGCGGGTCGATGGAGGACCATGTCCGGGTCTGCGAGGAATTGTTTTCGGCGGTGCGCGCCGAGTTCAAGCACCTGGTCCATTTCTATTTTCACAACTGCGTTTACGACGGGGTCTGGCGCGACTCGCGCCGCCGCCATGTCGAGCAATTGCCGGTCATGGAGCTGATCCGCACATACGATCGCGGCTACAAGGTCGTGCTGGTCGGCGACGCCAGCATGAGCCCATACGAGGTCGAAAAAGAAGGCGGCAGCATCGACCGCTGGAACGACGAGCCGGGCGAGGTCTGGCTGCGGCGCCTCTTCGAAGCCTATCCGCACGCGGTGTGGTTGAACCCGGTGCCGGAGAAATACTGGACCGGCACCGCCAGCATCGGAATGATCCGCCGGATCACCGAAGACCGCATGTTCCCCCTGACCCTCGACGGCCTCGACCATGCCATGCGCCGCCTCAAGCGCCGCGGGTGATCAGGCGGCGTTTGAATCCTTGGGGCGGATGTAGGCGACGGCGGCGTGCTCGGCGCAATAGGGCTTGCCGGGAACCGGACGGGCACCGCAAAAATGGAAATTGGCGTCGTTCGGGTGGCCGTGGGGCCACAGGCAGCTCGGTCCGGCAAATTCGAAGACATTGCGTCGCGGCGTTATTTTCGGCGCCGTCTCGCGCCTGGTCATCGCGCTGCGATAAAGCCGGCCGATGATGGTGTTTTTGGTCAGGCCCATGCGGCGGCCGATTTCGGCGGTCGGCAATCCCTCCTCGAACAGTAGCGTCAGCCGCTCGACCCGCTCCGGAGTCCAGGTGTTGTCCATCAATTCCCCCGCATTCTGTGGATCACCGATCCACCCCCACAAAATAAAGTAGCAGCCTTGTGTTCGTACCGCAACCGGTATCTATTAGTGGTGGCTGATGAGGCAGGATTGAGTCCTTTTCGCACCCCCATGCGAACCGACGGACAAAGCCCGCATCAGCGACGGATCATCGCTGGCACCAAATAGCGGCAAAAAATTGGCAGTGTCGCCCTCGACTTAACGAATCGATTCGGAGCAAGCGCCGTCGGGTTTGCGGCGGTAGCTCAGCACTTTCGAAAAGTAGGCGGGGAAACGCCCGGCGGCGCTAAAGCCTGAACCCATCAGCCGGTCGAGATCCTCGCGCAAATAGCTCGCGTAATACGGCTCGTGAAACGCCGCGGGGAACGAATTGAGCATTGCGTCGTAATCGGGCTCGTCGCCGGTCTGCAGCGAGTTCGACCAGGATCAGGGTCCCGCCCGGCCCCAGCACGCGGCGAATTTCCGCGGCCACGGCGCAGCGAACCCCTGGCGGCAGCTCGTGGAGGAGATAGACGCAGGTGACAACGTCGAATTCGCCGTCCGCGAACGGTGTCGCCTCGGCTGTCGCTTCGACAAACCGGGTGCGCGACCAAGGTGCCAGGGCGCGCCTGGCGACCGCGAGATAATAAGGCGACAAGTCGAGCCCGGTGACCGACAGACGCGGCCAGTTGGTCTTGACCTCGCGCAGAAAGCTGCCGGTGCCGCAAGCGAGGTCGAGCAGCCGCGGCATCCGGCGTTGTTTCGCTCGACATTCGGCGAGCGCCTGCCGCAACGGCACCAGCGCCTGGCGCCGCATCGCCGCCGCCCCGCCGCCGAACAGCACCTCGACCTGATGATCATAGCGTTCGGCCGAGGCGGCGCTCAGATAGCCGTCGCTCTGGAAATGGAAGTTCTGCAGGTAATAGCGCGGGTAGGGGCCGGGCGGCGGGTCGTCGAGCCGGCGGTTATTGTGTTCACCGTGCCTGCGGTCGTCGACAGCGGCAAGATCGGCAAAGAAATCGAGCGCGCGGCGCACCGCTGCAACCGGCCCGCCAGGACCATGGGCCGGCGGCGCGTAACAGCCGGCCTCGATGTTGCGCCAGTCCTGCTCGAACAACGCGCGCAGGTCGCCGAGGATGCGCTGCCGGTCCGGCATCGGGCGCCCGCGCAATTCCGCGGGCACTGGCACCGGACGGCTCAGCCGTGCCGCCAGCAGCTTCTGGCCAAAGAACCAGCCGACCCGCGCCGCCTGGGCGGTGTCAAAGGCGAGCTTGTCGACAGCGGTCACCATCATCCGGCAGCAGTTATTCTTTCACCTCGGATCCGCAAGGCCGGTCGGATCCGCAAGGCCGGTCGGATCCGCAAGGCCGGTCGGATCCGCAAGGCCGGTCGGATTCGCAAGGCCGCGGCGCGCGGCGCCCGGTGGGACAGGAGTTGCGCCCGATCCGCGTTGCCCGGGCAGAGAGCTGCCATAGCCAACCCGCAGATTACGCCGACGCGCGCACCACCGCGGCCCGCCGCTCTTTGGCCTCGAAGTGTGGGATCACCTGCTCACCGAAGAGGCGAATGGTGTTGAGCACCTCCTGGTGCCGCGCCGGCCCGATGGCGCACAGCAGAAACACTTCTTCGATACCCAGGGCTTCGTACATTTCGAGAAACCGGATGCAGTCGGCCGGCGTGCCGACGCAGAATTTGGTGCCTTGCTCACACACCTCCTGGGGCGTGGGCTCCCCCGGATGCGGCCCGCTGGCAAGGCGTTGGTCGCGTGCGTAATAGCCCTGGTAATCCGGCGGCACTGTGCTCGGGTCATAGTCGCGCCACACCAGCCGGGCGCGCTCGCGCTGCTGCTCGAGATACCAGCCCACGAGTTCGGTGCCGCGCCCGGCGACAGCCTGCGGATCTTCGTGGCAGTAGCCTGCGGTCATCAGCGCGGTATGGCGGTTGGGCTCAGCCCCGTTGCCCAAGGCGGTGTTGCCCGAGGCCGCCGTCCGCAGCGCGTCCTGATACAGCGCCATCAGCTGCCGGACGCGATCCGGACCGCCTTCGCTGCCGAACAGCCCGCCCATCCCCAGGCTGCCGGTCTGCCGCGCCGTCTCGTCGCTGCCGCAGGCGGACCACAGCGGCGGATGCGGCTGCTGCACCGGTTTTGGAAGAACCTCGCGGCGAGGGATCTGATAGTAGGTCCCCTCATACGAGATTTCCTGTTGGGTCCAGATGCGCGGCAGCACGTCGGCAAATTCCTGCCACATGCCGCGGGTGTCCTGCAGGTCCGACCCGTACGGCGTCAGCTGGTAGGGATACCCGGTTCGGCCGAGGCCGACATCGACGCGGCCGCGGCTCAGGATGTCGAGGGTCGCCATGCGCGCCGCCACGTGCAGCGGGTGGTGGATCGGGGCCAGGACCACGCCGACGCCGAGGCGGATGCGGCTGGTGCGCTGACTGACTGCCGCAAGGGTCAGGTCGGGGGCGCTGTTGTGCGACCACACCGGACGAAAGTGATGCTCCGAAAACCACACGCTCGCAAAGCCCTGCTGCTCGGCATACGGAATTTGCTCCAGGGCTTCATGGATGCGCTGGGATTCACTGGATGGGGTCCAGGGTTTGGGCACCTGAATCTGGTAAAACAGACCAATCCTCATGGGACCGCCTCCTTGATTGCAATAGGAAGACTGGATCGACGAGCAATACGGGTCGTCCATCCGTTGTTACTGCCGGCCGGGATCGAGCAGCGATCAGATTTTGCTTCGCCAGAAGGCCTGTCAACAGAGGTCGTCAGCATTGTCAGAGGACCACCGGGCTTGGCGCCCGATGCGCCTTGGCGATTGACAACCCGGAGCGAGGTCACCATCCTGCGGCCGTTCAAAGGTGATGGAGTTCACCTTGTAACCGCCCTCGGGGCTGATGACTCCTTCCCAACCGTTTTGCGGACGGCAGGAGCATACATGAGCGACCCCGGCGGCCCCCCAGGAAAAGTAGCACTTCCCGCCCGTGCGTGCTGCGGCTGAAGCGATGCGGTCGCCCGCGGTAGGGTGCGCGGCATGAGCGCGCGAGACATCCTCCTCCAAATTGCCCAAGTGGCGACGGTGCTGGTCCTGGCGCCGCTGATCCAGGGCATCATCGTACAGTTCGAGGAGCGCGTGCAGCGGTCGCAGGGGCCCGGAATTTTCCAACCCTATCGCGACCTGTGGAAGCTCTTTCACAAGCAGATCGTCGTGCCGCAGACGGCCTCGTGGCTGTTCTGGGTAACCCCGATCGTGGCCTTTACCTGCATGCTGGCGGTCCCGATCCTGATCCCGGTGCTGACCAATTTTCCGCTGCCGGAATCGGACATGGGGGACATCCTCGGCGGCGGCTTCATCCTCACTCTCGGCTCGTTCATGGTCATCCTCGCCGGCCTCGATACCTCGAGCGCCTATGGCGGCATCGGCTCGAGCCGGGCAGTGATGGTGTCGATCCTCGCCGAGCCCACCCTGATCCTGGTGTTCGTCGGCATCACCCTGCTGGCGAAGGCGATGCTGCCTTTTGTCGTCAACCATCTTCTGGTTTCGAGTTGGCCGGTCTATTGGAGCCCGGCACACCTCTTTCTCGTCGCCGCCTTCTTCATTCTGCTGCTGGTCGAGACCGATCGCATGCCGATCCACTCGAGCACCCACATCGAGGTCTACATGATCGAGGAGGGTCGAATTCTCGAGTATTCCGGTCCGTTGCTGGCACTGCTCAAATGGGCTTCGGCCATGAAGCAGTTCATCCTCTACACGATCTTCTCCAATGTGCTCCTCCTGCCTTGGGGCCTGTCGATCGAAGGCACCGCGATCGGCGCGCTCGGGGCTGCCGCCGGGCTTATCGTTAAGTTCGTGATCGTCGCCTGCGTCGTCGTCTTCGTCGAGACCGCACAATCGCGTTTACGCTTCTATCGCTATCAAGAACCCCTCGCCGCGTCTTTTCTCTTGGCGGTGCTGTCGATCGTCGGCACCCAGCTGGGCTGACGCCGTGCTGATCCAGCATCTCGATCCGCTCGCGTCATCCTTGTTCAGCCTGTTGGCGATTGCCTGCCTGCTGTTGTCGTTTGTCATGCTCGGATCACGCTGGCTCAAGAATTATCTCTACGCCTTCGCCGCCGAGTCGTGGATCATTGCCGCGCTGTCGGCAGCGGTCGCCTATTACGGCAACTATCCAGAGCTGTATCTGATAGCGATCCTCACCTTGTTGTTTCGCGGCCTGTTTTTGCCGTATTTGATTTGGCGGATCATTCGACGCCACGATGTCGGTCGCGAAATTCATGTGATTCTGCAACCCAGCACCAGCCTCGTCGTCGGTGCGTTCTTTGTCGTGTTCGCCTTGTCGGTGTCGGTCCGCGTCGCCGCCGAGTTTCACCTGCAGCTCCCCGTCGCGGTGCTGGCGCTCACGGTGATGCTGTCGATGAAGCTGATCGGGTTTCTGATGCTCGCAGCTCGTTACGAGGCGGTCAGCCAGGTTCTGGGGTTGCTCGTGCTCGAGAACGGGATCTTTCTCGGCTCCCAGATCCTGGTGCCGGGCATGCCGCTGCTGATCGAGCTGGTCATCCTGTTCGACCTGCTGATCATCGTGGCCTGTTTTGGGGTGCTCGTCGGGTTCCTGATGACGCGCGTCGGGACGACGAGCACCCTCGATTTAAAGAGGCTTGTCGGTTGACGGCCGGGGGAGTGACGGCCGGGGGGTTGACAGCCGGGGGTGCGACGATCGGTTGGCTGCTGCTGGCGCTCTGCCTTGCCCCGCTGGCGGCGGTGACCGGCTGCCTCGTGCTACGCTCTGCGCGCATCTGCGAGGCCTTCAACGCCGTTGCCAGTGCGGTGTCGTTTGGCTGCGCGCTGGCGCTGGCGTTGCTTGTCGACGGGCGGGAGATGCTGTTCTGGGGTGACTACGTCATCATCGACAGAGCCGCGGCGTGGATCGTCCTGTGCACGTCGATCGTCTACCTCCTCGCCTCGCTTTATGCCATTGGCTATATGCGGCTGCTGAACGAGGATGAACGGCTGTTCAGGTTTTATGCGCTGTTTGCCGGGTTTGGCCTGACCACATTGGTCGGGCCGCTGATGAACAACATCGGCATCTACTGGATTGCGATCGAACTCACCACCCTGGTCAGCACGTTCCTCGTCGCTTTCGAACGCGTCGCCGAAAGCATGGAGGCGGCGTGGAAATACATCATGGTGGTTTCTGCCGGGATCAGTTTGGCGCTTCTCGGCACAGTGCTCTTTTACTGGGCTGGCAGCTTCGTCCTCGGGCCGACTTATCAGATGACCTGGGCGGTGCTGACCAAGGCGGCGCCGGAGATGAACCCGGTCCTTGTGCTTCTCGCCTTCCTGCTGGTGCTCGTGGGCTTTGGCACCAAGGTCGGCTTGGCGCCGATGCACAGCTGGCTGCCGGACGCCCATAGCGAAGCCCCGGCGCCCGTGTCCGCAATGTTGTCCGGGGCGCTGCTGAACACGGCGATGATCGGGATCGTTCGATTTCTGAGGATCACCAGGGCTGCCGATCTCGGGCAGCTGCCGCAGCTGGCCCTGGTGGCATTCGGTGCGCTGTCTCTGCTGGTCGGTGCGTTGTTCATCGTCCGCCAGCACGGCATCAAGCGGCTAATGGCGTATTCGAGCATCGAGCATATGGGTGTCGTGGCGCTCGGCTTCGGCTTCGGCGGTCCACTCGGTGTCGGCGGCGCGCTCTATCACATGCTCAATCATTCGCTGAACAAGTCCCTGATGTTCTTTGGCGCGGGCAATATGATGCGCGCCTACGGGACGAAGGAGATTTTGCAGATCAACGGCGTCAGCCGACACTTTCCGGTCCAGGGCGCCCTATGGCTCGCCGGCGCCGTCGCCATCACCGGAGCCCCGCCCTTCGGGCTGTTCTTGAGCGAATTTACGATCATGCGCGCCGGGTTGACGCCATCCTTCTCCTGGGCGGTCTACGTTATGGCGATCCTGTTGATCGTGATCTTCATCGGGTTCATGAACCACTTTCGCGCCATGTATTATTGCCCGCCCTCCGGCGACCCGGCGCCACCCGGCGAGGTGAGCGCCTGGTGCGCCGCACCGATGTGGTTGGCGCTGGCGCCGCTCCTGGTGCTGGGCCTGTGGTGGCCGGCGGAGGTTTGGTCCTATCTGACATCGATCGCGCAGTCGCTGTCGCCGGGCGCGCCGTGACCACCGTCTCGGAGAGCAGCGCCACGGGGATCGAGATCATCCCGATCGAACCCGATGGTCTGCCCGCAGCCGTGAGCGAGGTGATCCAGGCTGGCGGCCGGATGCAGATGGCCTATGCCTGGCATAACGGTGCCGGCGACATCGAGCTGCGCTATCTCGGCAATTACGGCCAGACGGACGATTTCTTTATCTGGCGATGCAGTCCTCGGGGACCGGTTCCCAGCATCGCCGCGATCAGCCCTCTGCTCGGCTGGTACGAGCGCGAAATCGCCGATCTGTTCGGCGTGGAGTTCCACGGTCGGCCCGAACCATATCGGCTGGTCCTCCACGAGGGCGTGCATCCGGCCCTGCCACCCTTCGACCCGGGATATCCGGCCGACACGATGCTGCCCTTCGAGCCCGCGGATGGAGGGCTGCCGGAAGTCGCGGGCGCCGACGTCCAGCGGCTGCCTTTCGGACCGGTGCGCGCCGACGTGGTGGAATTGGCCGAGCTGATCTTTTTCTACGTCGGCGAGCACATTCTCCATCTTCATCCTCAGCTTTTCTTCAAGCACCGCGGCATGGAACGGCGCTTCGAGGGCCGTTCGCTCACGAGCGCGGTCGTGTTGGCGGAACGCGTGTCGGGGGTCGGCAGCTTCTGCCATGCGCTCGCCTTCTGCCAAGCGGTCGAGCACGCCGCCGGCTGCGTCGTGCCGCTGCGCGCCCGCCTGCTGCGTTCCCTGCTTGCCGAGCTCGAACGGCTTTACAACCACCTTCACTATCTCGGCCATTTGTCGCATACGACGACACTCAAAGTCGGCGAAGCCGAGGGCAAGCTCCTGGAGGAGCGTGCCAAGCAGATCAACGGGCGCCTGACCGGGAGCCGCTTTCTGCGCAGCTTGCTGATCCCGGGCGGCCTGCGCCGCGACCTCGATCCGAAACCATGGTTGAACAGTGAGCTCGAACAGCTGCACCGGGAGATCGCGACCTATGTCACGATGCTGGAAAATACGAACAGCCATTTGGACCGTCTGATTACCACCGGAACCCTCCCTCCCGGGATTGCCTTCGATCAGGGGGCAACGGGGCCCGTCCAGCGCGCCTCAAATTTCGACCGTGATCTGCGGCGGGACCACCCCTACGCCGCCTATGACGCGTTGCCCGTTGCCGTGCCCGTCAGGACGAACGGCGACGCCCATGCCCGCGCCCAGGTGCGCATTGCCGAAATCGACGCCAGCATTGGGCTGATCCAGCGAGTTCCTGCGCTTGCTCGCCGAGGGGCCGGTACGCGCCGATTGCGCACCCTCCCCGCATTCTGAAGGTCTTGGATGGGTGGAATCACCGCGCGGCTCGCTGTTTTACGCGGTCCATGTCGGCGGCGACGGCACACTATCGCGGGTAAAGATCAAATCGCCCTCCTTCTCCAACTGGCGGGTTTTCCCGTTCACCGTCCACGACAGCAACATGATGGACTACGCCATCAACGAGGCGAGCTTTGGCCTCACTGTCGCGGGGTGCGACCGCTAGGGGGGCGCATGCCGCTTTGGACATTCTTTGGCCTGAAAAAGGGAAAGGCCACGACCCCTTGGCCGGGGCGCGACCAGCAAACCGGCCAGGAAGGCGTTCTCGGAATGCCACGGTTCCAGCCGCAGCAATGTGCGCCGTCGTGTGACGAATGCGCCGCCGTTTGTCCCACTGCGGCGATCTCGGTTCAGTCCGACCAATCCGGCAAAGATCGGCTCGAGGTGGATTACGGGCGTTGCGTCGTTTGCCAGCTGTGCGTGGAGGTGTGTCCGGCGGGTGCCGCGACGGCATCCTTCGACTGGGCCTTTGGTGCCCGCGAGCGATCCGACTTGGTGACGTCGGGCGGCGGCGCTGCCCGGGCGGCAAAGCACAGCGACACGCAATCCCGCGCCGGTTTTCGCCGCAGCCTTCATATCCGCCACGTTGACGCGGGGTCCTGCAATGGCTGCGAGTCCGAACTGCAAGCGCTGAACAACCCGTTCTACAATCTACACCGGCTCGGGATCTTCTTCACCCCATCGCCGCGTTTTGCCGACCTGCTCTTGGTCACGGGCCCCGTCACCTATGCGATGCGCGACCCGCTGCGGCGGACTTATGAAGGCATGCCGGAACCGCGTTGGGTAATGGCGGTCGGGACCTGCGCGGTTTCGGGCGGCGTCGCCGGCGGCGGATATGCCTGCGCGAACGGTCTGGAAGGGGTTCTCCCCGTCGATCTGTATTTGCCGGGATGTCCACCCAATCCCGCCGCCGTGATCCAGGCGTTGCTGATGTTTCTCGACCGCCTGCCGCAACGGCCGAAGGCAGGGCGCCTTGTCGACTGACCTTCTGGCCATCGGGCTGGTGGCTTGGTTGACTGCCGCGCTGCTGGCGCTCTTCAGCCGCCTTTCCGTAATCGCCCGCGTAATTCTGGGCCTCGGCGGGGTGGCGATCCTCGTCCTCGCCGTCACCCGCTTGCCGGCAGGCACGCGTCCGGTTTCGGTGCCGTTGGGTATGGGCGCATCGAGCTTCAGCCTGTCACCCGACGCGCTCTGGCTGATGGGTTTTGGCCTGCCCGCGGCGATCCTCGCTTCATGGCTGGGGACGCCGACGGCGCGCCCGCGCGCCTGGATCTTCGGTGCCGCGGCGAGCCTCGTCGGCGCCCTTGGCGTCTTCGGCCTGCAGGACGCGGCCAGCTTTCTCGTCGCCTGGGAAATCATGAGCCTGGGTGGCGCGGTAATGATCCTGGGCGAGGACCTCGCGCCGGAAAAGGGGCGGCCGGTCCTCTTCATGCTGGGGCTGCTCGAAGCCGGCGCCGTCGCGCTGATGCTGGCCTTTATTCTGTTGGCAGGACGTGCCAACAGCCTGTCCTTCGCCGATTTTGCAACCGGCGCCCTGACGATGTCGCGACCGGAGCAGCTCTTCGTCGGGCTCCTGCTGGTGATCGGGTTTGGCGCAAAGCTTGGCTTGCTGCCTTTTTACGAATGGTTTCCCGGGGCGTATGGCGCCGGCAGCGGCGCCACTGGAGCCCTGTTGTCGGGGATCATCCTGAATGCGGCCTTTTTCGCGCTGAGCCGCGGCCTGATCCATTGGCTGCCGGTCGATCACGGGCTGCCGGTCTCGGTCGCCGGCATCTGCATTGTCGCCGTCGCCATTCTGAGCGCCATTCTGACGGCTCTATACGCCTTTCAGCAGGAGGGGTGGCGCGAGCTGCTGAGCCTGTCTTCGGCCGAGAACGGATCAATCGCGGTTTGCCTCCTGGGTGCGGCCATGATGTTCCGTCAGGATGGATTGATGGATCTGGCCGGTCTCGCCTGGACCGTCGCCCTCCTCCACCTCGCCGGACACGCCCTGGCGAAAGGGGCGATGTTCCTCTCGGCCGACGGGGTCTACCGGGCGGTCGGCGACTATGCGCTGGCGCAGCGCGGGGTTCTCGGCCGCAGCTCCTGGATATTCGGTCTCGGTGCGCTGTTCGCCGCGATGAGCCTGGCGGCGATGCCGCCGCAGGCCGGCTTTGTCAGCGAGTGGTATCTGTTCCAGACCTTTTTCCAAGGCTTCCACCTGACCAGCCTGGCGAGCCGGTTGACAGCGGCTCTCGGCGGCGCCGGTCTGGCGCTGACCGCGGCCATCGCCTTTGCGACCTTTATCAAGGTCTTTGGCATCGGGCTGCTCGGGCGGGCCGAGCGACACACCGGGTCGGTGCCGGCCGCCACCGCGATCGCCGTCGGCATCCTTGGGTTGCTCGTTCTCGTTTTGGCCGTCGGCATGCCCGTCTGGCTCACCCGCATCGAGGCCGTCGTGCTCGCCACTTTTGGGACCGACTCCGCGTCGAGCATGCACGACGGCTGGCTGCTGGTGCCGTTGACTGCAAAATTCGCCTTTATTTCGCCGAGCAAGCTGATCATCGCCATGCCACTCTTGGCCCTGTTGCCGATCGCATTGCTGCTGTTGTCGATGCGGCGGCAAGTACGGTTGGCGCCGGTCTGGTACGGCGGGCGCGAGCAGGATCCGCGCCGCGCAGCCACGACGGCGCTCACTTTCTCGAACGCGCTGCGCACCTTCTACAGCTTCATCTATCGCCCGACGGTCGCGACCGAGCGCGAGCCGGCCCGCGAAGGAAACGGCCAGCCCTATTTCACGCGGCGGCTCGTGTTCACGCATGATGTCGCGCCGGTCTTCGGACCGTATCTGTTCGCGCCGTTGGAAAGGCTGGTCAACACCATTGCCACGAGGCTGCGGCTGATCCAGTCGGGGCACCTCAACTTCTACCTGGCCCTGATCGGGTTACTGCTGGTCGGCATCCTCGTCATCGCGCTTTTTTGACGAATGAGCGGACCGAGCGTGAATGCCGGGGGATTTGGCGATCGCGATGGCGGACACTCAGACAGGGGCCAGAACGACCGTCGCCGGTCGTGCGTCACCAAGCCGGTCTTTCAGGTCCACGGGATCGAGGGTGCCGCACGGGCGGATCGGCCGGAGCCGCGGCGTTCGTTCTGCGCCCCGGGCAATTCCGCCAACGCCAGGAGCGCATAAACGCGGGTCTCGGTTAGGGACAGCATCCAGCCTTCGACATTGGTGATTTTGCCGTGGGCGAAATCATGCCGGCTCTGTTCCCTGATTGCATGCCGCAGCGCAAGGGCCGAAGTGCAATCTCTCCCGGCCGACGACATCTCCGCCAGGATCAGCCGCGCAAGACATTCCGGCGAACCTTCGATCGCCGGCAAAGCTCGCAAGCAGGCTTTCGCGATCGGGTCGGGACAGCGAAAATCCCGACACAAGGCGGCAAGAGCGGTATACCCGGAGGTCGAGGGAAAAGTGTGATCGCCGGCGCGGAACCACGCGGGCTCGCCAAGCCAAGCCGCTCCGACACCGGTCGCGAGCGTGAGCAGCTTGCGTCGAGACAACATCCTGAAGCCCTAATTGGTCTGCTTCTTGATATGGTCAGCCAAGCGCAGCGCCAGGGCGACGATTGTCAAGGTGGGATTGTTCGCGCCACCGGTCGGGAACACCGAACTGCCGGCGACGTAAAGATTTGCCACGGTGTGTACCCGGCAGTTCTCGTCGACCACGCCCAGCGCCGGGTCATGGTGCATGCGTGTGGTCCCCATGTGATGCTCGTTGCCCAAAAAATCGTCAGGCCAGACACCGTCGTCGCTCAAAGACGAACGGAGGCGGCCAAACCCGGCCCGTCCGATTTCGGTCCCGAGAAGGCGAATGGTCGCGGCGGCTTTGCTTTTGTCGTCGGGGACAAGCCGCCAGTCGACGACGACCTCGCGCATGCCGAGAGCATCGCGTTTCGATCCGAGCGACACCCGGCTTTGCGGGTTCGGCTGCTGTTCCGAAGCGCATTCTACTTTTAGCGCCTCGATCGGTATCCCCTCTCCGAAGAGTGCTTTGCGCACCGCAAAACTGGTAACTCCTTCGAGATTGCCAATGACTTCGGTCAAATCGCCGAGCACGCTTCCGCCAGGGCCCTCACCGTCGATCAGGCGCTTCAGCGCCTTGACTGACTGGACCACCGGCGAAAATTGGTAGCCCCACGTAATGAATATGCTGGGAAGGTGGCGGCGCTGCATACTCGGCGCAGCCAAACCAATAATGGACACGTACGAGTGCTTGCCGCCAAAGCCCGCGTAGTCGCCGGCGGCGCGGAAATCGAAGTTCATATGGGGATCGGCTGGAGCGATGATCCCGCCAGAGTAAGCCAGGTGCGTCATGAAGAAACGCCCGACAAGATCGTGCGCATTGCCGAGGCCGTTGCCGCCCTCTTTACCCGAGACCAACATTAGCCGGGCATTCTCGATACCGCCCGCGGCCAGGATATAGGTGCGGGCGCGAACCGTGAAATGGTTCCCGGAAAGGGTTTTGACCGACAGTTCCTTGACCTCGGTGTCGGTCTCGCCGCCGTCAAAATGGAAGGCGTTCGCATACAGATAGACCGTGACATGCGGTGCACGACGCAGTTCCGGGCCATAGACCGGCCCGAACCGGACCGAACTCACTTGCAGAAGCTTCGTCTCAAAGTCCGGGCCGGCGAAGGGGGGCGGGATCTCGTTTGCCGAAATGCCCCAGTTCGATGGACGATAATCATAAGGCCCAAGTTGGCACACGTCCTGCGCGCGCCGGTACCACGGATCGAGAACCGATTTGGGGAATGGCCAGCCGTGGTAGGGGAAGTTGTCGCGCGCCTCGAAGTCGATTGCGTCAAGCGGCAAGCACCAGCCGCCCCAATGGTTCGTCGTGCCGCCGAAGAAGCGAAGCCGAGACGTCGTCAAAGTCGGAAACGACAGACCGATGCTCTGGCCGTCGTAAAGCTCCTGGGTTTCAGGCTCATAATCCAGGCCGCCGCTTTCGAGAAGCACCACGCGAAACGGCGCGTCGATGAATTCACGCGCAAGGGTAATGCCGGCGGCGCCGGCACCGACGATGCACAATTCGGTCTCGACAATCGATCCGGCCGGAACAGAACGTGCATCGACGATCATGAGCGGTATCCGTCACAGACATCCGTTGGAGCTTCGATCCGCGCCTGCGCCGGCGGCAGGCGACGCCGATGCAGGCGAAGGGCTCGGAAGCCAATGCTCAAGTTCGGCAACTGCCTTCCGCCCTTGAGTGGCTCGCCCTTGCCGTGATGCAACCGTAACTTTCTACCCTCGTGCAACAGGCTGCGTAAAGCCTGGGGCCGCATCAAGTACCGAGCTGTTCACCGGGAAGAGGCGTCGAGGACACAGGAACTCACATCGGCGTGGCTCACCGGCCTCACCGTCAAAAACCGCGATCCCCCTCGCGCGCTCTCTTCATCGTCCGCGCCGGGCTCTAGGCGCTGCTCGGGTTCCGCTCCGATGTCGTCCCGAGCAATGGCGGCTTCTCCGTTCGCTCGACCCGGTGGGTTGGGATCATCGACGAGTTTCGCTTGAGCATCCTGGCTGGGTAAGGGAAACTTTACCTTCTAGGCCTAACCTAGTCGCGGCCGTGTTTCCTGTGGTTCGGCATTCGCCGCTTCTACAAGACTGAAAAAACCTTTGCGGATCTGATCTAAGGACGATACAGCTGCAACCATGCCGGTTCCGGTTATTTCCGCCGAAAATCTGTCGAAGCGCTACCTGGTCGGCCACATCGCCGAGCGGGGCGGGCTCTTTAGCTATACATCTTTGCGCGATGTCGTGGGCCGCGAGATCCACAATGCGGCGCGCAAGACGGCCGATTTTTTGCGCGGGCGGCAGGTCGTGCCGGGCGACGCGGTCGAGGAATTCTGGGCACTCAAGGATGTCAGCTTCGAGGTGCAGGAGGGCGAGGTTCTCGGCATCATCGGCCGCAACGGCGCCGGCAAAAGCACGCTGCTCAAAATTCTCTCCCGCATCACCGAGCCGACCGCAGGCCGGGTCAGCTTGCGCGGGCGCGTCGCGAGCCTGCTCGAAGTCGGCACCGGCTTTCACCCCGAACTGACCGGCCGCGAGAACATCTATCTCAACGGCGCCATCCTCGGCATGAGCCGCGCCGAAATCCGCAAGAAATTCGACGAGATCGTTGCCTTCGCCGAGGTCGAGCGGTTTCTCGACACCCCGGTCAAGCGTTATTCCTCGGGAATGTATGTGCGCCTGGCCTTCGCCGTCGCGGCCCACCTCGAACCGGAGATCCTCGTGGTCGACGAGGTCCTCGCCGTGGGCGATGCGGAATTCCAGAAGAAATGCCTCTCCAAGATGGACGACGTCTCCCGCCGTGACGGGCGCACGGTGCTGTTCGTCAGCCATAATATGGGAATCGTAACCAGCCTGTGCCCGACGGCGATCTGGCTTGATCACGGCTCGATTTGCGAGCGTGGTCCTGCGCGAGAGGTGATCGGGGAGTATCTCTCGCACCGAACCGCCGACCGGGATCAGATCGTGCGACTGGATGGCGTGCCGAGGCGCTACGGCGGCCACGACGACCGGCTTCGTGTGGAATCTCTGGAATGGCTGTGCGACTTGCCGCTGCGCCATGGAGAGCCGGTCAGGGCCCGCGTCTGCTTAAACACTCGAGCCGCGGTGTCGGCGGTGACGGTCGGGATCGGATTCTCCAGTTTCGAGGGCACGCGCCTGCTCACCTATGAGACGGATTTTCAAGAAGGGTTTCGGCCCGATCTGTCCAACTCCGGAACAGTCACCGTCGAGATGGCAGTTGAAACCCTGCCGCTCGCCCCAGACATCTATAGTTTGGATGTCGGCTGCCGTTCGGGCGACTTCCATGCGTTGGACTATCTTCCGGCTTGCTGTCAGGTGGAAGTCATTGCCGGCCCGAACACACCCGGGACTATTGTCAGAAAAGGTGCCGGGGTGCGCCTGGCCAGCGAATGGTCATGGGATCTCAAAAAACCGGCGACCAGGTTGCAGCCGGTGTCATGACGAGCCCAAGATCGGCACTCCTTCAGACCAAGCTGATACGGTTCGCGCGGAAGCCGCTGCGCGACAAATGGGCTGCCATCCAGGCGATGCTCAGCCCGATTTCCAATGCTACGGCGAGGGAACAACGACGCCTCCACGGATTTATGAACGGCGCCTACGCTCCGCCGCGCGGACTGCACGCCGGCGAAAAGATCTATGTGGCATATCGACCGGATTCCGATGTGGTTTTCTCTTGTTACCCCGAGATAGCACAGCTGTCAGAGAAATGGATCAAGGACAATGTTAATAACAACGCCGGCGACCTGCCCAGATTATATGCGTTGATTCTCAATACGAAGCAGGTTCTCGACGAAGACATCGCCGGTGACATGGCGGAGTTGGGCGTCTTCCGGGGAAACTCGGCAGCGATTTTTGCCCATTATGCACGAATATACGGCAAAAAGGTCTCCCTGTTCGATACATTCCAGGGATTTGACCAGCGCGACCTCGTCGGCGGCGACGGATCGAGGGCGGTCGAATTCGCCGACACGTCGCTCGATGACGTGCGAGGCCTCGTCGGGGACGAGGCCGTGCGGTTTGTGCAGGGCCGGTTTCCCGAGTCGATCCCGGCCGACCTCTACATGTCGCGGTTCTGTCTTGTCCATATCGACTGCGATCTCTACGAGCCGGCGAAATCGGGTTTGGAGTTTTTCTATCCCCGCCTGTCCCCCGGCGGCCTGCTTATCGTGCACGATTACGCGAACCCGTATTGGGTCGGAATCAAGCGCGCAGTGGATGAATTTTGCGGTGGCATAGCAGAAAAGCCGGTAATCTTCGGCGACAAATCAGGCACCGCGATGATTCGAAAAGCCGTGACATCGCAGTCTCTGGGGCCCAAATAGTCGAGCAATCATGCGACACCCGACAGCCCCGAACGGTCGCCGGTGTCGCGCGTCGGATCCGATCGATTGGTTCGAGCGCGAACCAGGAAGCCAAGGCTGAGCGATGCTGGTGGTCACCGGCGGTGGCGGGTTCATTGGCTCGGTGCTCGCGGCCCATCTCAACGCGGCCGGATACGCCGATGTCGTCATCGTCGATCGCTTCGGCGAGACCGAGAAGTGGCGCAACATCGCCAAACGCGATTTCTTCGAGATCGTCGCGATCGACCGGCTGTGGGATTGGCTGGAGCGGTTCGGGGAGCGGGTTGACGCGGTTTTTCACCTCGGCGCGAACTCGTCGACGACGGCGACCGACGGCGATGCGGTCATCGCCAGCAATCTAAATTATTCGATCGAAATGTGGCGCTGGTGCGCGCGTGCCGGCAAGCCGTTGATTTATGCCTCTTCGGGCGCAACCTACGGCGATGGGTCTGCCGGCTTCGACGATTGCGGCGATGCCGCCGCCTTCAAGCGCTTGCGGCCGCAGAACCTCTACGGATGGTCAAAGCATGCCTTCGACCTGTGGGCGCTGCGCCAAGACGCGGCGGGCCGAGCCCCGCCCTTCTGGGCCGGGCTCAAATGCTTCAACGTGTTCGGCCCGAACGAGTACCACAAAGGTGACATGATGAGCCTTGTCGCCAAGAACTACCGGCGCATCGCCGCGGGGCAGCCGATCCACCTGTTCAAATCGCATCGGCCCGATTTCGCAGATGGCGAGCAGCGCCGGGACTTCATTTACGTGAAGGATTGCACCGCGGTGATGTTGTGGTTGCTGCGTCACCGCGGCGTTTGCGGCATCTTCAATCTCGGCACCGGCCGGGCTCGCAGCTTCCGCGACTTGATGGAGGCGACGGGGGCGGCCTGCGGGCGCCCGCCGGTCATCGAGTATGTCGACATGCCGGCGACGATCCGCTCCAATTACCAATACTTCACCGAGGCGAAGATGCAAAAACTGCGACAGGCCGGCTATACCGGCACGTTCACGTCGCTCGAAGAGGCGGTGAGGGATTACGTTTCGGAATACCTTTCCAGAGACGAACCTTACCTCTGAACGAAGACTTGCTCTGGTGGCATGCGTCCGCTGGTCGAAATGCAGGTAGATAGCCCCTCGAATCTCCCTAGCTGGGTGCCGACGCCTTCCCGGCTATCGGGGTTTGTAAGGTCCGCGACGTTCGCGGTCGCCGCTGGCGGCCTTCCCGACATCGGGATCTATTTTCATGGCGGGCTGGGTGACGACATCATGCAAACCGTCGTCGCCAGGGAGCTAAAAAGGCGTGGCGCCGGCAAAGTCTGGCAGTTCACCCGGATGCCCGAGCTGCATCATGGCAATCCCGACCTGGTCGCAGTACCGGATGATTTCCGACTTCACCGGCTGTGCCGAATATTCGGTAGGCCGGTCGTCCACGCCGACTATCCCGACCATCCGCCGAGGCATTTCATCGCCATGATGTGCGAGTGCGTGGGCATTCGTGGAGAGATCGAGCTGAGGCCTCGTGTCTACCTCTCCGACGCAGAAAGACGCGCCGGAAAGACGGTGCAGCGCCGACAAATCGCCGTCCAGACGTCGAGCCTGGCCGCTCGCGCTCCGATGCGCAACAAGCTGTGGCCCGCCGAGCGCTTCCAAATAGTTGCCGATGTGTTGAAAGAGGATTTCGACCTCGTGCAGCTCGGCGCATTGTCGGACCCGGAGCTGTGCGGCGCCCTCGATCTCCGGGGCAAGACGTCGGTGCGGCAAGCCGCGGCGGTTCTGGCGGCATCTCATCTTTTTCTCGGCCTCGCCACCGGCTTGGTGCACCTGGCACGCGCCGTCGAGTGCCGCTCTGTCGTGATTTACGGAGGACGCGAGGACCCCTCGCGATCCGGCTACTCCGCCAACGAGAACCTCTCTTGGAGCGGGCCTTGCGCACCCTGTTGGCTGCGCAACGACTGCGATTACGGCCGGGTCTGCATGAGCGAGATTCTCCCCGAACACGTGATCCTCGCCGTGCGGCGTCAAGCCGACCGCCATGGCGACCCGCTCCCGGTGGACCGCTTCGAGATAACGGGTCACGAACAAAGCATCTGACGGACCTCGTGGTGAGAATTTAACACTTGATGCCCGCCCCCTTCACGTCATGCCCGCGGAAGCGAGCACCCAGAGCCACCAGACACCTTTGTCTGTCGCCCCCGGTTCAGGCCAGGGGCAGGCCCTGGACCCCCGCTTGCGCCGGGGCGACGGGAAATAGGGAATCTCTGTATAGTTCATACCACTAGGACATCGGCCACCGAGATCTCGCCGTAGTGGCCGGACCCTGGCCGCGAGTTCGACCTGATCACCCGATTCTGGAGGGTTCCCTCGCGCTCTACACCCTTAGGATTTCTATCAGGCGGGTCGGCGGAGCTTGGCAGCCTGGATCGCGATCGTCTTGAGAAACTCCTTCAGACTGCCGGGCAATATCGGGGAAACCCACTTCCGCACTCTGTTCAGCGCAGTTCGATCAGGAGGAATGAAATCACGCCACTCGGTCATCCGCAGATATTTCTCATATTCGGTTTTGCGCGGGTGTTCGCAGAAATAGCTCCATGGCTTAGGGTTGCTGTTGAAATGAATGATCCGAGCGTCCCGGCATATTGCCTCGATCTCTTCTCGAGCAAGCGGCAGCGCCAGCGGTTCCCGGAAAAACGACGAAACCACGTTCCATTGGTAATCGAGCCGTTTTCTGCGGTCGTGAAAGCAGGCGTTTAACGCCTCCTGGTCGACATCGCGGGCCATTCGCTCGGGATAAGCATCGACATACCCGAGGACTGCGTCCACGGCCTTGGTTTCTCGCCACTGCTTGAGATCGATGAGCAGCACGCCCGCATTAAAATAGCCGTCCTCGGCACGCATTTCGAGGTGAATGACACCGCGCTGCGAACCCGGAATATCGACCGTCCCCAACAATGCGCCGCAGAGATCCACGTTCCACAGCGGAGCGATGTCGCCCACGACCACGATATCGCCGTCCAAATACAGCACGCGATCCACGTCGGCCGGAAAGAACTCCTCCACCCACAGCCGCGTCCAGGTGTCGACCGTGTAGTGGGCCCGCGGATTGAGGGGGAGCACACGCCCCGCCGGAGCGGTGAACACTCGGAAGAGCAGCGAATGGTTCGGAAAGCGGGCGAGCGAGCGCCGCAGCTTTTCCTTGTCGAGCGTTTCGGTTGCCCGCCCTACGACGACGACATTAAAGAAAAGGTCCCGGTTGTTCACCAGAAGTGAAGCCAAACAGACGGCGACATGCTGCAGGTAGACGGCGTCGGTGCAAAAAAGAAGATGCACGCGGTTTGCCGCCGCGTTGGCGCCTGGCTGACAGGGATCGGTGCAGGAATCGGGCACGGGGGCCGGCCATGTCGCCGGGTGTCCGGTTGAGGCAGGCTGCGGAAACTCCAAACCACGAGGTTTCATTCGAAGCCGTCTCCAAATGATCGACGAAACATTAACGTGTATTTTGATCTCTATGATAGTAGATTATGGACCCATTGAAAAGCGTGCCGCCAGGTCGGCTGCTGTCGTTACCCCTGATAACTAGCCGGACACTGTCCGGGCTGCGCTCGCGTCAAGCGAAGATGCGTCTTGGCGTCGCGCGCGGTTGGCGGGCTCTGCTTCGGCGCGCCAACCTTGCCCATCTGGCGGCCGCTGGCGACCGCCGACGCGGGCGCCCGCTTTGGCGCCCTGAGCCGGTTTCTGAACTGGTGCGGGGAATATGGCGATCTGAACGTGAGCCCCGCGACGCGCCGTCAGTAGCTGGGCTTGGTCGGAAACGGCGTCAGCTGCAGCTCGTGGGTCCAGCACGACTTGTCCTGGGTGTGCAGGTAATAGAACGCCTCGGCGATCTTGACGGGGTTGATCTGGAGATCGGGGCGGTTCTGGTTGCGGGGCAATGCCCGGCTGCCGGGCGAGTCGATGGAGCCGTCGATGACGATGTTGGCGACGTGCACGCCGTGCTCGGAGTATTCCTCGGTCAGCACCTGCGCCAAAGTGCGCATCATCACCCGGGGGTAGTACAGCGACTGCCCGGTCATCCGCTTTTTGCCGCGCAGCGAGCTCGAATTGTTGGAGAAGAAGAACGACCCTTGGCCCTTCTTGCGCATCGCCGGCAGCACTTCCTTGGCGACGAGAAACGGCCCGCGGCAGGCGATGTGCTGCGTCGTGTCGAACATCTCGACCGGGATATATTCGAGGAGTTCTTTCTCGGGCGGAAGGTCGCGGCCTTCGAGGTAGCCCGCGTTGTAGACCAGCACGTCCGGGTCCCCGGCCTCGCCGCGGATCGTGGCGAACGCCGCCGCAATCGAGTCCTGCAAGACCAGATCCAGCTCCACGATCATGCAGTCGCCGCCCTGTTCGCGGATCGCCGCCGCCAATCGCGACGCGTTGGCCTCCCTGCGGGTCGTCAGCACGGTGAAGAACCCCTCCTGCGCGAATTTCTGCGCAACGGCACCCCCCACGCCCCAGCGCACGCCGACCGGGAGCTCGCTGTCATCCACCGTGTGACCGTGCGCCAGCAACGTGTTGCGACCGTCCGACTGCCACTTCGAAGTGGCGCCGATCACCACCGCGACCGGCTTACCCTTGGAGTTTTGGCTCATTCGAGGACCTTCCCTTTTTGCTTACCGCGTTAGCCCGAATGATGACCTTGTACGGCGGATCAGCAAAGCGTAATCGGCTATGGGCATCGGTGGAAAGCGCCGCGCTTTTGGGTCTAGACCGGCTCAGACAAGCGCAAGATAGTCAGCGGGGCTGAGAATACGCACGCCCCGCCACGGATGAAGTACGAGAAGATCGTCGTCGCTGCTGACGATGATTTCCGCGCCTGCTGCCAAAGCCAGTTCCAGGTACTTGTCGTCCTTCGGATCTCTGCAATCGGTGACCCGCGCCACGGGATCGAACCATATGGCGACATCCCGGAGAATTCTCAGGAAACGGTCGCGCCGCGCGAGTTGAATGGTCCGTGCAAATTTCGGTCGGCCAAATACGTCGCTTAATTCGGTATCGACGGCCGCGGAGAGTGCCAACACATCGACTTCTTCGGCGCGCAGCAAGGCGCGTTCGGGGATGCTGTCCGCCTTAAGCACGGCGCCGACGACGGCCGAGGCATCGAAGACAATCAACCGGTGGGGCCGCGCTCGCGACGCTCAGCGTTATAGGCAGCAAGCTCGGCGCCGATATCCGCATCGCTGAGACCGGCCGCTCGCGCATCGGCTTTCATCTCGGCGATCGCCTGCGCCAATGGCGTCGGGCTGCAGGCCGGGCGGAGTATGCGGCTGACAAGCCGTCCAACTGCCTCGCGATTGCGCGCGTCGGCAAGCGCTGCTGCAGCCTCGGGTTCGACTGGGATCGTGACGTCGACGGTCTTATCCATCGTACCCTCCATTGAGCCGAATATAGCAACTCGCCACCATCGTCGCACCGCGGCAAGGGTCGATTTAGGAGAAGCGTTCTAGCCCATAGGGCTCGATCAGATTGTCGCGTCGGCCGGCCAAAATCTCGTCCGCGACAAACCTGCCGATTGCCGGAGCGAGTGTAATCCCGGAGTGCATGACCGCGATATACAGTCCAGAGATGCCGGTGGCGCGACCCACCACAGGGAATCCGTCGCTCGGCATGGGACGACGAGCAACGACGTGAGATTCTGGTGAGAGGGATTTAGCGGAGACTATCATACCGCTCATTGCATCGAGCACCGCAGCAGCGGCTTCCGTGCCGTCGGCATCAGCACCGGTACCCTCGAAGTGAACCGCGGCAACGAGTCGCCCCTCCGGTGTCTGCCGTAGCTGCATTGCCGGTGACATGACCAGGCCGTTCAGCCGCTTGGCATGGGGGAGGGTGCGCACAAGCAGCGCGGGAGACGCCGTCATCGGCATGGCAAGTCCGGCGGTGGCCACCAGATTTGCCGTTCCGACCCCGCTCGCGACGACGATTTCGTCGGCATCGAGAGAACCAGCACTCGTCTCGACACCGGTAACATGACCGGCACGCAGATTGAGCGAGCGAACTGGATTATTGACAATGACGGTTGCGCCAAGGGCTTGCGCCGCGGCCAAGAGAGCCAGGGTTGCGGCGAGAGGCTCCACGGCCCCTTCTGTGGGCGCATACGCTGCAAATTCCGGCGGATTGGCGAGATATGGTTCGATCCGTCGTATCTCGGCGCGCTCCACCCGCCGAATGTCATAGCCCCAAGCCCTGTGGCCCGCTGCGAAGTCCTTGAGTTGCTCCGGCGGCAGCTCCCACAGCAAACTGCCGACCCAGGCGACGCTGACTTGTGGCACCTCTTGCTCAAGCTTGCGCCACTCGTCCATTGCGCGAACTCGCAGGCGAAAATACGGCTCTGGATTGCCCCAATTGGCGTTGATCCAGGCCCACGAATGTCGGGTCGCAAGCCGCCTGGCTCGCTGGCGTCTGTCACGGTGACATGTGCGCCAGCGCGCACCAGATGCCAGGCGATTGAGGCTCCGATGATACCTGCGCCAACGATCAGCACATGTGGGCGATGGGCCATCCTGTCAGGCGGCTCGGTCCCAACCCCACCAGGCGCACAGCGCCTCGCCCATGACCAATTCGAGGTCGCGGCCTTTAAGCCACGGCAGTTCCTCGGTGAACATCGTCACGCATTGATGCCAGGAGCACGGCATTTTGGTGATGTCGGTGCCCCAGAACATGCGGTTGGGGCCGAACGCATCGTAAACCTGCCGCAAATAGGGGTGGAGCGCGGGAAACGGATAGGCCTCGCTCGAATAGTGCGGCACACCGGTGGCCTTGACGGCCACGTTGGGGAATTTCGCCAGCGCCAGCAGCGCCGGGATGTGGGTCATCGCCGCGGCATCTTTGAGTGCGCTCGTGCCGCCTCTGCCGCCCAAATGGTCGATCGTCAGGCGCAGTCCGGGGTGGCGCTCGGCGATCCGGCCGAGCTCGGTCAGCGAATCCGTCGCCAGCGCCGCGATCGGCACCCCGGCCTTCTCGGCTTCCACCCACAGCCAGTCGAGCGTGCCATCGCGCAGCCATTGCCGCATCGGATCGGCGAGGAACCCATAGCGCAGACCGAGCATGCCCGGCTGTTTTCGCCAGCTTGCAACGCGGGCGCGAGATTCGGGTCGGTCGAGCGGCACCGCGCCCATGATCGCGAACCGGCCAGGGTAGTTCCGCACCGCCGCCAGGGCCATCTCGGGCGAATTCGGGTCCCAACCCGGCGGGTGAATCACGGCGGCGTCGACACCGCCTTCGTCCATCAGCGCGATCACCTCGGTCGGGGTGAAATGCGTGACCTGCCGATGCGACAGGTTGCTCGGCAGGCCGGCTCCCCACAGGTGGATTTGGGCGTCGACGATCGGCATCGCTCACTCTCCCTTGATTTCGTGCGGGGGCCACCACCCGAATTATCGCGGCACGCCCTGCACGACGGCGGCAGGGTAACGATTGGGATTTCCCGGAACGGATTGCAATCGCGTCGTTCGGGTGGCCTCGTCGCGTGTCGCCGTGAGCCGGCAATTCCCGCCTGAGAATCGCCGCTGCGAGTCGCCGCGACAGTAATCATCAGTTGAATAAGCAAATCTCCGTTGCTCAAAATACAGCAAATCTACAGCAGATCTCGCCCCACAGTTGAACTACCCGTCTCCATCCGGTAGCGCCAGCCGGCCCGGCGCATGACCGATAGTGTGCAATGAGAAACCGGCGATTTTATGAGATGATCGAAACCACAAAGGGAGCTGGAGCGGTGCGGCCCCGTGTCGATGAGGCTGGCAACGTGGGCAAAGCAATGCGCGAACTCCCTTGTATCGCGGCGGTATCATCTGTTTGATTTTATCAACTAGCCAAGTTGCGGTGGCCCGCTATCGCCGTAGGTTGCCAGTTCCGATAACAGGCTCGCCAGGCTATACGACGGTTTATAACCCAGCCAACGCACCGCCTCGGAAACATCCAGTTTGGTTGGTTTTAAGGCCGGATCAAGTCCGTAAAAGAGCGCAAGATCGTAATATTGCGAATAGTATTTCTTGAATGTAGAACCCGCACCATCGGCGTCCCAATGAGCGAGATCCGAATCCGTGTATTCATATGCACCATCAAGCGTGATTATCGGCTGCCGTACGAGTTCCTGGCGGAAAATGAGATCCAAACTCAGAGTAACCGCCAAAGCAACATCGTCAATGTGCACGGCTCCTCTCCAAAACCAGCGCGCCCAGTCACTATAGTTGGCGTACACATCGCGATTCCAAAACGGAATGAATGCTCGTGGACGAAGGGTGATTACGTTCATATTGCCGTGCTTTGCAAAATCCTCGGCAATATGTTCAGCCAGAATCTTGCTGCGCCCGTACCGCGTCTCCGGCCGGTGAACACTGGTCGTGGAGATGAATATAATCTTGTCGATACCGAGGGAAGCCGCGGCCTCAAAAACCTCGAAGGTGCCACGCACGTTCAAGTCGAAGAAATCGTAAGAATCTTTCGCACCATTAACTTCGTGGATACCGTGCCATGCCGCTATGTGGACGATACAATCGCAGCCCTTAAAAAAACATTTTAATTGCGACCGATCCAGAATAGACCCTTGGATAAATACTTCTTTCTGTCTCAAGCCCGGTGAAATTCGAACATCCAGAATTACCGGTGTATCACCTCTGTTTATCAACATGGGTACCAGGGTCCGGCCGAGATCCCCCGAACCTCCTGTCAGAAGCACCTTCATTGTCTGCGCCCTCCCTTGCTTATCTCGATCATGGATGCTGGACCCCTGCTTTCGCGGGGTGACGAAAAAGAGAAAATCGGTACCATCTGTTCGGATCACACCACTGGCCTGTCCGACTATCGCGCAGCGGCGTCAGCATAAACCCGCCCGAATGACCGCGTTGGATGGAATTAGCCGGCGCGCAGGTAGTGGACGGCTTCGTCGCGGCGGAACAGGTAGAGCAGGGTGCGCAATGCCTGGCCGCGCTCGCTTTCGAGCTGCGGGTCGCGGGCGAGGACGAGGCGGGCGTCGTCATCGGCGACCGCGATCAGCTCGGCATGGGCGGCGAGGTCAGCGAGGCGCAGGGTCGGGAGCCCGCTCTGCCGGGTCCCCAACACCTCGCCGGCACCGCGCAGGCGCAGATCCTCCTCGGCGATGCGAAAGCCGTCATCGGTCTCGCGCAAGGTGGAGAGCCGCTGGCGCGCGACCTCGCCCAATGGCGACTGGTACAGCAGCAGGCAGGTCGAGGGCTGGTCGCCGCGCCCGATGCGGCCGCGCAGCTGATGCAATTGGGCGAGGCCAAAGCGCTCGGCGTGCTCGATGACCATGACTGTCGCGTCCGGCACGTCGACGCCGACCTCGATCACCGTCGTCGCCACCAAGAGGCCGATCTCGCCGCCGGCGAACCCGGCCATGACGCGATCCTTGTCTGACGTCTTCATCCGCCCGTGGACGAGGCCGACACGGCCCGGCATCAAGGGTTCGAGCGCCTTTGACCGCTCGCGCGCGGCGGCGAGATCGGCGTCCTCGGATTCGTCGACCACCGGGCAGATCCAATAGGCCTTGGCGCCTTGCGCCAGAGCACGCCCGACCGCGGCCACGACTTCGTCAAAGCGTTCGAGCGGCACCGTGCGGGTGTCGACCGGCTGGCGTCCGGGCGGCTTCTCGGTCAGCCGCGAGGTGTCGAGATCGCCATAGGCGGTCATCATCAGGGTGCGCGGGATCGGCGTGGCGCTCATCAACAGGGTGTCGGCGCTGCTTCCCTTTGCGGCGAAACCCAGGCGCTGCTCGACGCCAAAGCGGTGCTGCTCGTCGATTACGACGAGCGCGAGGTCACGAAAGACGACATCGGGCTGCAGCAGTGCGTGGGTCCCGACGACGATCGGGGTCAGGCCGGAAGCGAGACCGGCGAGTGCCGCGTCGCGCGCCCGGCCCTTTTCGCGGCCGGTCAACAGGCCGATGTCGAGCCCGGCCGGCTCGACGAGGCGGCGCAGGGTCGCCTGGTGCTGGCGGGCAAGGATCTCGGTCGGCGCCATCAGCGCCCCCTGCGCGCCGCTCTCGACCGCGATCAGCATCGCCATCAGCGCCACCAGGGTCTTGCCGCTGCCGACATCGCCTTGCAGCAGCCGCATCATGCGGCGGGGCTGGGCCATGTCGGCGCTGATCTCGGCAATCGCCACGCGCTGCGCCCCGGTCGGAGCAAAGCCGAGCCCGGCCTCGACCTTGGCGGCAAGAGCGCCCGAGCCGATCGTCGCGCGCCCGCGACGGCGCTGGCGGCGGGCGCGCACCAGCGCCACGGCGAGCTGGCTGGCGAACACTTCGTCATAGGCGAGCCGCTCGCGAGCCGGGGTCGATGGCGCCAAGTCGGCCGCGCCGGCAGGGGCATGCGCGTGGCGCAACGCCTCGCCCCATCCCGGCCATCGGCGCTGCTGCTTCAGCCCCGGATCGATCCATTCCGGCAGCTCGGGAACCCGGTCGAGCGCCGCCGCCGCAGCGCGCTGGACGATGCGCGGCGCGAGGCCCGAGGTCAGCGGGTAGACCGGTTCGATCGGCTTCAGGCGATCGAGCTCGTCGGGGCGCAGCACGAGGTCGGGGTGCGGCATCTGCGCCACGCCGTTGTAGAACTCGATCCGACCACTGACAATGCGCTCCTCGCCGATCGGGAACAGACGGGCGAGGTAGTCGCTTTTGACGTTGAAATAGACGAGGGTGAGGGTGCCGGTGCCGTCGGCGCACAGCACCCGATAGGGGCGCCGGCCCGGGCCCGCTTCGTGCGCCTCGACCCGGAGCTGGAGGGTTACGACGCGGTCGGCTTCGAGTGCGCTGATCGGCGGCGCGGCGCGGCGGTCGATGATGCCGCAGGGCAGATGCCACAGCAAATCGACGACGAGCGGGCCGGCCAGCCGCTCGAACAAACGCCCAAGCTGGGGCCCGATACCGGGGAGTGCCGTCACCGGCGCAAAGAGCTTGTCGAGGATGGCTGAACGCAAGACTGGTGTTACCAACCGAAGTTCGGGCTGACAGCGGGACAGAGGATCTCTATATCCCTCTCTGGACACCGCCAAGAGCGCCTTCGTGCCAGCCCCAACCGATATCCGCCGCAAGCGCCTGCTGTTCCGGTCGTGGCACCGCGGGACGCGCGAAACCGACCTCATTCTCGGCCGCTTCGCCGAGGCCCATCTCGCCGATTTCGACGCCGGCCAGCTCGACCGCTATGAGGCATTGCTCGAATGCAGCGACGCCGATCTGTTCGACTGGGTCAGCGGCCGGGCCGCACCCCCGGCGGCGCAGGATCACGACGTGATGCGGCTGCTGCTCGCGTTCCGCTGCGCGCCGCCCGCGACATAAGTGCTTCGGCCTATGACTCTTTCACCGCCCGCGCGGCCGGGAAAGGCGACCGGTGCCAGGCCACAGATGACCGCCGTCGATGAACTGGCGCGCGCACTCGTCGCGCGGCCGCGGGCAGTGGTGTTGTACGGCGCGCCGGAGGGATACGATGCGGCGGCCGTCGGCCGGCTGGCGGTGGCGGGGCGTGCCGGGCGCTGGCTGCATGTCTGTCGCGACGACGGGCGGATGGCGCGCTTTGCCGCGGCACTCGCCTTTTTTCACCCCGAGATCGAGACGCTGACCTTCCCGGCCTGGGACTGCCTGCCTTACGACCGGGTGTCGCCCAATGGCGAGATCGTCAGCCGGCGGATCGACACCCTGACCCGCCTCGCGGCGCGCTCCCAGCCTACCCCTTCCCCCGCAAGCCCCCACCCCAACCTTCCGCCCGCAGGCCCCAGCCCCAACCCTCCCCCGCTGGCGGGGGAGGGAGGGCTGGGGGCGCTCGTCGTGCTGACAACGGTCAACGCGCTGGTCCAGCGCGTGCCGCCGCGGCGGCTGCTCGACGGCCGGGTGTTGACCCTGCGGCCGGGGGGACGCATCGGTGGCGACCGGCTGCAGAGCTTTTTCCGCAACAACGGTTATGTCCGCACCGACACGGTGCGCGAGCCCGGCGAGTTCGCGGTGCGCGGCGGCATTGTCGATCTCTTTCCGGCGGGCGCCGAGCAGCCGCTGCGTCTCGATTTTTTCGGCGACGCGATCGAAAGCATCCGCACTTTCGACCCGCTGACCCAGCGCTCGACCGGCGCCGAAACCGAGGCGAGCCTGCGCCCGGTCAGCGAGGTGCTGCTCGACGACGAGGCAATCCGCCGCTTTCGGCAGCGCTATCGCGAGGAGTTCGGCGCCACCGGCACCGACGACCCGCTCTACGAATCGGTCAGCGCCGGACGCCGCTATGTCGGCATGGAGCATTGGTTGCCGCTCTATTACGAGCGGCTCGAGACCTTGTTCGACTACCTGCCCGGTGCCGGGGTGTCGTGCGACCATCAGGCCGCAGAAGTCCGCGCCCACCGCCTCGACCAAATCGCCGAGTTCTACGCCGCGCGCCACAACGTGACCGGCGCCATGCGCGGTGGCGGCCCGGTCTATCGCGCCTTGCGCCCCGACCGGCTTTATCTCGACGAGCGCGAATGGCGGGCAGCGGTGACCGGCCTCCCGGTGGTCCAAATATCGCCGTTCGCCAGCCCCGAGGGGGATGCCGACCGGTTCGACGCCGGCGCGCGCCCGGCGCGCAACTTCGCCGCCGAGCGCGCCGACCCCAAAATCGTCTTGTTCGAGGCGGTGCGCGACTATCTCGAAACCGAGCGCAAAGCCGGCCACAAGACCGCGATCGCCGCGTACAGCGAAGGTTCGGCCGACCGTCTCGCCAGCGTTTTGCGCGAGCGCGGCACCTCCGATCTGCGCCGCGTCGCCGACGCCAACGCGCTGATCGGGCTTCCGGACACGTCGGTCGGGCTGGCCCTGTTGCCGCTCGAACAGGGGTTTGCGACCGACGCGCTGGTCATGCTCGGCGAGCAGGACATCCTCGGCGACCGGCTCGCGCGGACGCCGCGGCGACGCCGCAATCTCGACCAGTTCATCGCCGAGGCGACCAATCTTTCGCCGGGCGACCTCGTCGTCCATGCCGACCACGGCATCGGCCGCTACGAGGCGCTCGAGACGATCGACGTCGCCGGCGCGCCGCATGACTGCCTGCGCGTGCTTTATGCCGGCGACGACCGGCTGTTTGTCCCGGTCGAGAACATCGAGGTCCTGTCGCGCTTTGGTTCCGAGGAGGCGGGCGCCCAGCTCGACCGGCTCGGCGGCGTCGCCTGGCAGTCGCGCAAGGCACGGGTCAAGCAGCGCATCCGCGACATCGCCGGCGAGTTGATCCGCGTCGCCGCCGAGCGCCAGCTGCGCCCCGGCGAAACGCTCACGCCGCCGGAAGGCATCTATGAGGAATTCGCGGCGCGCTTCCCCTATCCCGAGACCGAGGACCAGCTGAACGCGATTTCCGACACGCTCGCCGACATGGCCTCGGGCAAGCCGATGGACCGGCTGATCTGCGGCGATGTCGGGTTTGGCAAAACCGAGATCGCGCTGCGCGCCGCGTTCATCGCGGCAATGGCCGGCGGCCAGGTCGCGGTTGTCGTGCCGACCACCCTGTTGTCGCGCCAGCATTACCGCAATTTCACCGATCGCTTTGCCGGGCTGCCGATCCGCATCGGGCAATTGTCGCGGCTGGTTCCGGCAAAGGAGGCGCGCGCGGCCAAGCAAGAACTGGCCGACGGCCGCCTCGACATCGTCATCGGCACGCACGCACTGCTCGCCAAGGATGTACGCTTTGCCCATCTCGGGCTGCTGATCGTCGACGAGGAGCAGCATTTCGGCGTGTCGCAAAAGGAGAAGCTGAAACAGCTGAAGGCCGACGTCCATGTGCTGACGCTGACCGCGACGCCGATCCCGCGCACCTTGCAGCTGGCGTTGTCGGGGGTGCGGGAGATGAGCCTGATCGCCTCGCCGCCGATCGACCGGCTGGCGGTGCGCACGTTTGTGATGCCCTACGACCCGGTGACGATCCGCGAGGCGATCATGCGCGAGCGCGACCGCGGCGGGCAGGTGTTTTTCGTCGTACCGCGGATTGCCGATCTCGACGAGGTCGCAAAAGGCCTGCGCCAGATCGTGCCCGAAATGAAATTCGCGATGGCGCATGGCCGCATGGCGCCCTCCGAATTGGAAGCGGTGATGACCGCGTTCGACGACCGCGCCTTTGACCTGCTGCTGTCGACCAACATCATCGAATCGGGGCTCGACATCCCGTCGGCCAACACCCTGATCGTGCACCGCTCCGACATGTTCGGATTGGCGCAACTCTACCAGCTGCGCGGCCGCATCGGGCGCAGCAAGGTGCGCGGCTATGCCTATCTGACTTTGCCCGAGCGCAAGAAATTGTCGGCGACGGCGCAGCGCCGCCTCGAAGTCATGCAGACCCTGGACAATCTCGGCGCGGGCTTCCAGCTGGCGAGCCACGATCTCGACATCCGCGGCGCCGGCAACCTGTTGGGCGACGAGCAGTCGGGGCATATCCGCGAGGTCGGCATCGAACTTTACCAGCACATGCTGGAGGAGGCGGTGGCTGCCGCGCGCAGCCAGGGCGAAGACGCAGCACCGGTCGAGGAATGGAGCCCGCAGATCACGATCGGCGCGTCGGTGCTGATCCCCGAAAGCTATGTCGCCGATTTGGGCGTACGGCTCGGGCTTTACCGGCGCATCGCGGCGCTCAGCGACCGGCGCGAGATTGACGCCTTTGCCGCCGAGCTGATCGACCGCTTTGGCGCGCTGCCGGGCGAGGTCGAAAACCTGCTGCAGATCATCGCGATCAAGCGCGCCTGCCGCGACGCCGGGGTCGAGCGCGTCGAGGCCGGCCCCAAGGGCGCCGTCATCACGTTGCGCGGCAATCGGTTTGCCAATCCCGCCGGGCTCGTCGACCTGATCCAGCGCAACGCCGCCACCTTAAAGATCCGCACCGACCAGAAGCTCGTCTACCTGCGCAACTGGGACGACGAAAAGCAGCGCCTCGCGGGCGTCACCCGGCTGTTGCAAGCACTTGTCAAAATCGCCCGCAGCCCCGCTCCCGAAGCCGCTGCGGCACTGCCTTCGCCCGGGCTGGAACCGGTCAAGCGCGCGGCAGGACGGCGATAGTCTTGATTTCTCCGCCTCGGGGTCGGCTACGGGTCGATAGCGGGCCTTTAATGTTTCAAAATTCTTGGATTACGCGCCTTTGCGGCGTCGCTGGACAGCGGCTTCGAGGGTCTGTCGGATATAACGCTGATAGGGGATGCCGGCTTTTGCCGCCGCGGCCTTGAAGGCGTCGAGCAATCCCTTTGGAACCCGCAAATTGACGCGCGCGCTTTGGGCTCGAATTCGAACTGCACCATTCGCAGGCCCGAGAGGTCGTATTCGGTTAGATCCGCCTCGGCTACAAACCTTTCCGCCTCGTCATCCGTCCGCAATTTTGGAAGCGGCTTCTTCATAAGATTGGATCTCCTTCGCATGCATGATCAGCTTTGCCGCTGGCGCGCCAATGGGCGGCCGTCCGATAATGGTGCCGTCAGTTCGAAGGGAGGGTCGGATGGTGGCGATCGAGGCGGTTGCGCATTTCAGCATTCCGGTCAGCGATGTCGCGAAAAGCACGCGCTTTTATACAGAGGTCGTCGGCTGCCGCCATTTGTCGACGGTTGGGGGCGGGCGCATGGCGTTTCTCGACGCGGCCGGGACCTGTTTGATCCTGGTCAAGCGCGACCCGCCGGTCAACCCGGTGCTCGACAATCATGGCGGCGTCCATCATTCCTTCGCCATCGCACACGACGAGTACCAGGCCGCCCTCGATCACTTGCGCGACCACGGGGTCGAGATCACCTTTGAGGAGGACCGGCAGGGCGGCGTGCTGAACGGCCCGCGCGCCTATTTCCAGGATCCCGACGGCACCGTACTCGAATTCATCGATCTGACGAGCTACGCCGGCGACACCGTCTGATCACCCCGGCACGGGTCTCGCCGCGTCCATTCCGCACCGTACTGCCCCGAACTGGTAGCGCGCGCCGTCTCTGTCCTCCCCATCCCGACGAAAGTCGGGATCCACTTCAGCAGTAGGTACCGGCCTGCGCCGGTAAGGCGAGGGGGGAGTGGCTTAACCCAACTTCCGCAGTTTGGATTTGAAGACGGCTGATTATCAACGGCTTGGAGGTCATTTTCAGATTTAGGCACCACATTTTCTGGGGGGTTCAGCGGGCGGGCGGCATCTCCTGGAAGACGGGCGGCAGGGTGATCTCGATAGCGCGGCAGATCGGATCAATGGTTGCGCCGGGAGCGGTGCGCAGTCGGGCCCGGCGACCATCCTGTTCGACCTCGATCTCACTGAGGTCGGCAAGATCATCGATGATGCGCTGCCATTCGAGCTTGCTGCGGCGTGCCGCCAGACGGTCCGTCAGTTCCTTGCGCAGCACCAGGGCGAGGAAGGTGCAGAAGACGTGGCCGCGGATGCCGGCATCGGTTTTGTGGAAGATCGGCCGGGTGGCAAGCAGCGCTTTTGCGGTTTTGAAGGCGTCCTCCACGGCGAGGAGGTTACGGTATCGCAGGACGACTTGGAGGGCGGAGATTTTCGTGTTGGTGCGCAGCACGAACAGGCCGTCGAAGCGGGCGTCGGCCTCGACCTTGGCCCGATCAATGACAAAGCCGTCGCCCACGGGCGTCTTGAGGAAACGGCGGAAGCCCTTGTTGGCGACCAGTGCCTTGTCGCCTTGCGCGAGCTTGCGCTCGAGGCCGGCGATCAGTTCGGCGCGCGCCTCGGCATCCTTTCTGGCTTCCTCGTCATTGCGACAGATGATGTAGCGCCGCCCGGCGATTGTGGTCTCCCTGACGGCGAGTTCAGTCTCGCCCTTCTGCCGCCGGATGAGCAGCGGCACGCTGACGCCATCATCCTCAATGACCTCGGCGCGCACCTCGCGGCTGGTGCGCTCGCGCACGCCGAGAATGTACTCGATCTTCTCGGCTTCGAGCGCCGCCATGGTGTGGGCGCTGATCATGCCGCGATCGGCGACGATGCAGGTCCGGGCGATGTCGAAGCGATCGCGCAGGCGGCGCACCACCGGCAACAACATCGTCACGTCGGCAGTGTTGCCCGGCATCAGGAACGAGGCGATCGGCCGGTCGGCGTCATCCAGCACGATGCCGAGCACGACCTGCTTCAAGTGCCCTCGGTAGTCCTTGGAATGGCCGCGCTGACCAGGTTCTCACCGCCGGCGCCCTCGAACCATAACGTCGTCGTATCGAAGAAGGCGATCGACACCGCACCGAACAGCGGCTGGCGATGCCGGTAGAGCGCTTCCTCGATCGCCTCGGCGGTGCCGCGGCCGTGCTCGTCGATTTCGCCGAGCCAGGCCATCGCCTTGTACGCCTCGTCGAGCCCGAGCCCTTCGGCGCCGGGGACGCGCAAGCCGTTGCGCCATTCGCTCGCGTGGCGGTCGGAACCCGAGACCGTCAGCCGATGCAGTACGGTGAGATAGACCGCCCGCTCGACATCGAAGCCGAAGCGCCGGTCGGCGAGCAGGCTGGTGAGCACGTCGCGGCATCCGGTTTCGGCCCACAACCGGCCGAACACCAAATCGGGTCCGATGCTGACGCGGCGCAGTTCCGGCAACTCGCCGCGATAGAAGCTCGACAGCACGATCGTCCGTCGCGAATGCCGCGCCGCCGAGGCGATCAGCCCGTCGATCAGGCCGGAGGCTTCGACCTCGTCGCGCCGGCCGAGCGCCTTGATGACGCGCTGAACGTGGCGCCCGCCCTCGCGTGCGTTCTCGACGAGGTAGAGGTACTCATAGGCTCCGATCTTCTTGACGCGGACGAACATGGCGCGGCACCCTGCTTGCGGCAAGGGCACCACAATTCGTCGCCACTTCTCAAGATAAACAAACCGTCTCAATCACAAAAATGTCGATCATTTAGCACCACAATGCGAGCGGTGTCGTCGCAACCCCAGCATTTCTGCGATCCCCAGCAACCGCATCACCCAAAACCGCGGAAGTTGGGCTTAACTCGTGGTCTGAACGAGACGGATAGTTTTTGTTTTCCCTTGTTCGTCGCCCCCGCGAAAGCGGGGGTCGAGGGCCGTCGGTAAGGAGTTGGCTGCCTGTTCAGGCCAGGGGCAAGCTCTGGGTACCCGCTTTCGCGGATACGACGGAAAGAGGGCGGGTACCAAGCGTCAAATTCGCACCACTAGATCCCGAAATTAGCGCTCGCCGAGATAGCCCAGGGTCGGCAGATAGGCCTGCGCGACCTTTGGCGGCATCGCCAGGATGGCAAAGGTGTTGGGGGAAAAATTCCAGCTCGCCGGCGCATAGCCCTGGGTCCAGCTGGCCACCCAGTCGACCTGCAGATAGCTCTCGGTTCCGGCAGCCAGCTGGATGGTGGTCGCCTGACCGGTCGGCAGGCCAAAGGGCTCGACTGTGAACCGGTAGGCCCCCGGCGCGAAGTCACGATAAAACCCGGTTCCTTGCGGGATGTTGGCGAACGGCGCGCCGTTCGCGTAGATCATCGGCGCAAATCCTTGGACAGCGGGATTTGGCGATATCGACCCGCGCAAAAACCAGACCCGCGCCATCCCCGGTTTGACCGGCGGAACCTGCGCTTGCGATATGGTTGGAGCAGTCTGGGCGCACGCGGCAAGCATGATCAGGCACAGACCGAGCCATATCGGGATCGTCAGCCGGTGTCGTCGCATCGTCGTTCTCCCATGGCCGGCGTCCAGAGCGAGGAGGCCGTCGCTGGTATTTGCAACGGATCGGGCCGGCGCCAAGGCAACCCGCAATCAAATCACGGTGAAGACGGCGCGCACCGACACGCAGGCCATCGCCCACGCAGGCCATCGCCACGGCGCCGGCGCCAAATCGGTCTTTCCTGGCTTGGGCACCGTCTACGCGAGCGGTCGCGTTTGCGCCGGCGCGACCGGAATCGTGTAGAGGTTCACCGCGTTCTCAAAGACCAGCTGGTTCAGCGCTTCTCTCCCGAGAGCCGCCTCCGCCGGCGCGTGCCCCATCGCCTTGGAGTGCGGCCACGGGCTGTCGAGACCGGGGAAGTCGCTGGCCCACAGGAAGTTGCCGAGGCCAACCTCAGGCGCCCGCCGAAAACCGCCCTCCTCCTCGACCTCGAAGGTGAAGAAGACTTGGCGCTTCACGAACTCGCTCGGCATGTCGGAAAGCACGATGTCGGGTTTGAAGACGCGGTTGGACGGCCCGCCGAAATCGTATTCGCGGTCGAAGCGCCAGAACATAAAGGGGACCCAGCCGACACCCGCCTCTTCGAGGACGAAACGCACCCGGGGATGGCGGTCGCAGATGCCCGAGAACACGACGGCGCTCATCAGTTCCGCCATCAGCCCCATCGGGAAGTTGGCAACCGTCATCAGCGACTGGTTGCGCGGTTCAAGCCCCGAAACCCCGACCCCGATCTGGCGCGAGCCTCCGCGCGGGTTTGCATGCAGATTGACCGGCATGCGCGTCTCCGCGGCTGCCGCCCACACCGGCTCCCACATCTGGTGCAGCACGGGCTCGGGAGCGCCGGCCCAGTCGAAGACGACCCCGGTGGGCAGACCGAACTCGGCCACCCGCATCAGCTCGGCGACGGCTTCCTCGGGCGTTTGGCACGGCAGCGGCAGAAGCATGATGAAGCGGCCGTTCGATTCTTCGTAAAGTTCGCGCGCCCAGTCGTTGACGGCGCGAACGCAGGCGGCGCGCAGTTCGGGGTCCTTGATCGCCGATATCTGCTCGTAAGGACCGTTGACGAGCTCGGCATCGACCCCGTCCCGGTCCATGTCTTCGCAGCGATATTTGGCATTTGCGGCGCGGAAGATGCCGGGCTCCGGCTCCTCCGCCAGACCCGCCCGGGTGTAGCAGTTGACCGGGCCCCGGCCCACGCCAGCCCAGCCGACCCCGCTCCACGGCCGCCCCTCGACAATCCACTGGCGGACGCCGTCCGCACCCGTCACCACCCGCGGCGCGTCGTCCTGAAATTTTCGGGGGAGACGCTTTGTCCACAAGTCGAAGGGCAGGTGCATCAGCCGGCAATGACCATCCGCGGACACCACACCAAATCGCTTCTCCATGACGCCTCTCCCTCTAAGCGGTTTAGGGTCGGTTTTCCTTGTCCGAACGCAACAGGGTAGCCCGGTTGGCGAGCATTGAGCGCCGCAAACCGGCGTGCCGCTAGGCCGCGGCGGGGGCGGCGGAGACCAGCGCCGGGCGCTTATTACGAAAGTTTGTTGCTTTTTCGAAGGCGTCGGCGACGCGAAACACCGTCGGCTCCTGGAACGGCTTGCCGACGAGCTGGATCGCCACCGGCAGCCCACCCTCGCCAAACCCCGAGCAGATCGAGATCGCCGGGTAGCCCGCGACATTGAACGGCATCGTAAAGCTCGGCGTCTGGAACACATCCCATTTCGGCAAGGCGTCGATCTTGGGCGCCTCGGCGGGCTGGGCCGCGGTCAGCACGACGTCGAGCCCGGCCATCGCGCGCTGCAGCTGGGCGCGCAATTCGCGCCGGCGCCGCACCGCCTGGAGGTAATCGACGCCCGACACCAGGGCGCCCAGCATCAGCCGGCTGCGTACGCGCTCGCCGAAATCGCCGAGCCTGGTGCGCGACCATTCCTCATACGCGGCAGCGCGCTCGACGATCGAGATCAGCGAGCCGCACGCTCCCCAATCCTGCAATGGCGACAATTGGACCTCGCGGGTCTCGGCGCCGAGCCCACGGAAGGTGGCGATCGCGTCGTCGACGCCGCGCTGGGTTCCGGCGCTGACCTTGTAATCGGTCTCGTGGAAATGGTGGATGACGCCGATCCTCAGGCCTTTGACGCCGCTGCCTATCAATGCGCTGTAGTCGGGCACCGGGCGCTCGGCGCTCGCCGGGTCGCGCGGGTCGTGGCCGGCGAGGGCCTGCAGCATCAACGCGCAATCCTCGGCGGTCCAGGCCATCGGGCCGATGTGGTCGAGCGTGTACGCCGCGGGAGCGACGCCGGCGCGGCTGACGAGGCCGTAGGTCGGCTTGATGCCGGCGATCCCGCACAACGCCGCCGGGCCGCGGATCGAGCCGCCGGTGTCAGTGCCGATACCGCCGAGGATCAGCCCGGCCGCGACCCCGGCGCCGGTGCCGCTGCTGCTGCCGGCGGTGAAATGGCCGGTGTCCCACGGGTTGCGCGCCGGCGGCCACGGCACGTCGAAAGACGGCCCGCCATCCGCGAATTCATGGGTTGTCGTCTTGCCCATCAGCACGGTGCCGGCGGCAGCGAGCTTTTCGGCGCAGGCGGCATCACTCTCAGGAATGTTGTCGGCGAGGAGCTTCGACTGACAGGTCGTCGGAATGCCTTTGGTGTCGACGATGTCCTTGAGGCCGATCGGGATGCCGTGCAACGGCCCGGACGGTCCGCCGGCCATGATTGCCCGCTCGGCGGCCCGCGCTTCGTCGATCGCGCGCTCCTCGGTAAGCCGGATGAAGGCGTGCAACTGATTGTCCACCGCATGCACCCGATCGAGGCAGGCGCGGGTCAATTCGACCGGCGACAGGCGCTTTGCCGCGATCAGCCGTGCCGCCTCGGCAATGGTCGGGATCGCGTCGGTCATTGCAGGTCCTCCTCGGTAAAGCCGTAGGTCAGCGCCGGCTCGGCCATCCGGCCGCGCGGCTGGCGCACTCGCGCCGCCATCGCCGCAATGCCGGCATAGACCGTTTTCAGCTCGGCCTTTTGCGCGCTGCTGAGGGTGAGCCCGGCGCGGTCCAGCAGAAAGTCGAGAGCCTCGTCCGAGATTTCAGATGGCATCAGCGCATTCTCCGTGGTTGGGCGGCGCGGCGAGGGATATTGACGCCGCAAACATCCGGCAATAACCGGGCCAGCGGGGGTTGACGGCGCGCGGGCCGCGCGCCCTCGGCATGGAGGTTGCACGGATCATCGCACAGGCGGCCCGGTGAAGGCGAGTGGACATGCGTACTTCGCCGGACTGCGCATTGCTTCGGCCTGAGGTGATCGATGATCCGCAGAATTCCGTTAACCGGCATCGCCGCAGCGCTGTTGCTCAGCCTTGCGGCAAGCCTGCCCGGGTTTGCGCAAACCCTCCGCATCGCGATGACCGCGGCCGACATCCCGACCACCAGCGGCATCCCGAACAATGGCGGCGAGGGCTATCGCTTTCTCGGCTTCCCGGCCTTTGACGGTCTGGTCGATTGGGATTTCACGCACCCGAACGAGATCGCCGGGTTGACGCCGGGGCTGGCGACCGCGTGGCAGATTGATCCCGCCGACCATACCCGCTGGATCTTTACGTTGCGCCCGGGCGTCAAATTCACCGACGGCAGCGACGTGACGGCGGACGCGATCGTCTGGAACCTGCAGCGGCTCTACGACGAGAAGTCGCCGCAATTCGATCCCGCCGCCTCGGCGATCGTGCGCTCCTTTGTTAGCATGCTCGATCACTGGCAAAAAATCGACGACCCACACGATCGCGATCTACACGAAATCGCCGTTCAGCTTTTTCCCGTACATGGTCCCCAACATCCTGATCGTCAGTTCCGCCGAATGGGAGAAATCGGGGCGCAGCTGGCCCGAATTCGCCAAGCACCCGGCGGGAACCGGGCCGTTCCAGATCACCCAGGTCATCCCCGGCCAGTTCGCCGAGATGACGCGCAACGCCAATTACTGGGACAAGACGCGGATCCCGAAGCTCGAAAAGATGGTGGTGATCCCGATGCCCGAGCCGACAACCCGGCTCTCGGCATTGCGTTCCGGCGAGGTCGACTGGATCGAGGTGCCGCCGCCCGATGCCATCCCGTCGTTGAAGGCGGCCGGATTTCAGATCAGCCTGTGGCCCTACCCGCATGTCTGGCCCTACATTTACAAAGTGACCGACGGTTCGCCGTTTGCCGACCAACGGGTCCGCCAGGCGCTGAACTATGCGATCGACCGCGACGCGATCGTCAAATTCCTGAACGGCACAGCAAAGCCGTCCTATGGCCTGTATCCGCCCGACCACCCGTATTTCGGGTCGCCGGAATTGCGCTATGGCTATGACCCGGAGAAGGCGAAGGCGCTGCTGAAGGCGGCCGGATACGGCCCCGATCACCCGGTCAAGGCCAAGATCATGATTTCGACCGCCGGCTCCGGGCAGATGCTGCCGTTGCCGATGAACGAGATCATCCAGCAGCAGGTGCGTCCGCTCGGCTTCGATCTGCAATTCGACGTCGTCGAATGGGGCACGATGCTGGTCGCCAAGCGCAGCGCGCCCGGCGCGCCCGCCTCGCATGGCGACGACGCGCTCAACAACAGCCTCGGCTTTGCCGATCCGGCGGTCATGTTCCGCTATTTCGACAAGGCCAGTTTTTCGCCGAACGGGATCAACTGGGGGCATTTCTACGATCCCAAGATTGACGAGTTGCTGACCAAAGCGCAGCAGAGTTTCGATCCCAAAGAGCAGGTGAACTACCTGGCGCAGGCGCATGGGCTCGTCGTCGACGACGCAGCCTGGCTGTTCATTGTGCACGACCTCAATCCGCGGGCGATGTCGCCAAAAGTAAAGGGCTTCCAACCGGCGCAGAGCTGGTATCAGGATTTCACCCACGTCACGGTCGAGTAGCTGAGCCGATCGGGCCAGGTTCGGTCATGACCCGTTTCGTCGCCGCGCGGCTGTTGCATACTGTGTTGATTCTGTTTGGCGTCTCGCTGGTCGCGTTCGCCCTCATTCACATGATCCCCGGCAACCCGCTCGACATCTTGTTGCCGCCCGAGGCGCCAAAGACCGTCGTCGACCGGCTGCGCAGCGAATTCGGCTTCGACCGCCCGCTCTATATTCAATACCTGTCGTGGCTCGGCCGGGTATTGCACGGCAATCTCGGCACTTCGGTGTTTACCGGGCGCGAGGTCACGCAGGATCTGCTGCGCGCGCTCGGCAATACGCTGGTCATTGCCGTTCCGTCGGCGTTTCTAGGCTTTGGCTTGGGCATTACGCTGGGGGCATTGGCTGCCTTCAACTACGGCAGGCTAACCGACCGGCTGATTTCGGCGTTTGTGATCCTGGGATTGAGCGTGCCGCATTTCTGGCTCGCCATCGTCCTCGTCATTGTTTTCGCGGTGCTCTGGAACCTGTTGCCCGCGGCCGGCATGGGCAGTACCGGCGGATTTCCGACAAGCCGGGATTCGGTTCGCTACCTGATCCTGCCGGTCGTGACCCTGTCGATGATCCCGATGGGCGTCGTCGGCCGCATGGTGCGCTCGACCGTGCTCGAAATCCTCAGCAATGACTTTCCAACCGCATTGCGGGCAAAAGGGTTGCTGTCGCGGCATGTCCTCGTTCACGTGCTGAAAAATGCAGCACCGCCGACATTGGCGGTCATGGGGTTGCAGCTCGGCTATTTGCTCGGCGGCTCGATCCTGGTCGAGACCGTGTTCAACTGGCCGGGTTGCGGCCAGTTTATGAACCTGGCGATTTTCCGGCGCGACATCCCGGTGCTGCAGGGAACGGTGCTGGTATTGGCGAGCTTTTTTGTGCTGATCAATCTGCTGGTCGATCTGGTGCAGGCGCTGATCGACCCGCGGATGCGGCGATAGGCCCGGCCAATGGCCGACATCACTGCGCTCCAGCCGACAGCCGCGGCGCCCGCCGATGCGCGGCCGGGTGTCGAGCCGCCCGGCTATTGGAGCTCGGTCGCCGAGCGGCTGTGGCGCGACCGTCTGAGCGTCGCCGTCGGCGCGATTGTGCTGCTGATTTTCGGCCTTGCTGCTTTTGCGCCGTGGGTGGCGACCCATGACCCGCTCGACGGCAGCGTGCTGCGCCGGCTGCAGCCGGTCGGCACGCCCGGCTATTTTCTCGGCACCGACGAGACCGGACGGGACATCTGGTCGCGCCTCGTATACGGCGGCAGGCTGTCGCTGTTTTGCGGCATGACCCCGGTGCTGCTGGCGACCGTGATCGGCGGCACATTGGGGCTCGTCGCCGGTGTCGGCGGCCGCCTGGTCAATTCGCTGATCATGCGCATCATCGACGTGTTCTACGCCTTTCCGTCGGTGTTGCTGGCGATCGCGATCTGCGGCGTGATCGGCGCCGGCATCGCCAACACCATTCTCTCGCTGACGGTCGTCTTCATCCCGCCGATTGTGCGGGTAACCGAAAGCCTGACGACGCAGGTCAAGACCCGCGACTTTGTCGAAGCGGCGCGGGCCAGTGCTGCCCCAATGCACGCCATCATCCGCCATCAGATCGTCCCCAACGTGCTCGGCGGCGTCCTGGTCTATGCGACGAGCCTCGTCGGCATCAGCATCATCCTTTCCGCCGGGCTGTCGTTTCTCGGTCTCGGCGTTACCCCGCCCAATCCCGAATGGGGATTGATGCTGAACGCGTTGCGTCAGGCGATCTTTGTCGATCCGGTGGTGGCGGCGTTGCCCGGGGTGGCGATCGTCATCACCTCGCTGTGCTTTAACCTCTTGGCCGACGGGCTGCGTAGCGCGATGGACGTCAAGCTCCCGACATGAACGGGCGGGCCGCCTTGCCGACAGATCGGCGCGACCGTGGCGGTCCGGCGCAGCCACTGCTGCTGGTGCGCGGTCTCAAAAAGCATTTCCCCGGCAAGCGCCGACCGTTCGGCCGCGGGCGCGAGATGGTGCAGGCGGTCGACGGCGTGTCGTTCAGCCTCGCCAAGGGCGGCACCTTGGGCGTCGTCGGCGAATCCGGTTGCGGCAAGTCGACGACCGCGCGTCTGCTGCTGCATCTGATCCGGCCCGACGCCGGCGAGATCATCTTCGACGGCGAGGGGGTCGGTGAGCCGCAAGGGATCACAATCCGCGATCTGCGATTGCAGATGCAGATGGTGTTTCAGGACAGCTATTCGTCACTGAACCCGCGGGCGACAATCGCCGACATCATCGCCTTTGGCCCGCGCAGCGCAAAGCGCATGCGGCCGCGCGAGGCCCGCGAAGGCACCGAGCGTCTGCTCGAACAGGTCGGGCTGCAGCCCTCACTCTATGCCAGGCGCTATCCACACGAGCTGTCGGGCGGCCAGCGACAGCGCGTCAACATCGCTCGTGCATTGGCGCTCGAACCGCGCCTGTTGATCCTCGACGAGGCGGTGTCGGCGCTCGACAAATCGGTCGAAGCGCAGATCCTCAACCTGCTGTTCGATTTGCGGCGCGATCTGGCGCTGACTTACATCTTCATCTCGCACGATTTGAACGTCGTACGCCATGTCAGCGACCGGGTCGTCGTGATGTATCTCGGCCGCATCGTCGAGGCCGGCCCGGTCGCCGCCCTTTTCCGCCAGCCGCGGCACCCCTACACCCAGGCATTGCTGCGGGCGATGCCGAGCATGGACCCGGACCGCCGCGCCGCGGCACCGCCCTTGACCGGCGATCCGCCCAACCCGATCAACCCGCCCTCGGGCTGCCGCTTCCGCACCCGCTGCGCCTTCGCCGAGCCAATCTGCGCCGAAGTCTCGCCCGGCCTCGGCCCGGTCGCCGGCGATCACGAAGTCGCCTGCCATATGATGGTGCCGGGTTCAGGCCACGGCCGCTGCCGCGAGCCGGCGCCAGCCGATGGCTGAGCCGGCGATCGAGGTCGCGGATCTCCGCGTCCGGTTCCGCCAGCGCGAGCGCACCGTCCACGCGGTCAATGGCGTCAGCTTTTCGCTTGGGCGCGGCGAGGTGTTGGGGATCCTCGGCGAATCCGGGTCCGGCAAGAGCGTCACCCTCCGCGCGCTGATGCGCCTGTTGCCCGAGAACTGCGAAATCGAGGGTCGCATCGCGATCGGCGGTGAGGATCTGCGCACCGCCTCCGCCGCCCGGCTCGCCCGAATCCGCGGCGGCCATGTCGCGATGATCTTCCAAGAGCCGATGACCGCGCTCGACCCGGTCTTTACAATCGGCCACCAAATCGCCGAAACCATCGCTAAGCACGACGGCGTGGGCCGCCGCGACGCCCGCCGCCGCGCGCTGGAATTGCTCGAGCAGGTGCAGATCCCGTCGGCGCGCCGCCGCCTCGATTCCTATCCGCACGAAATGTCGGGCGGCATGCGCCAGCGCGCCATGATCGCGGTGGCCTTGTGCTGCAACCCGAGCGTGCTGCTGGCCGACGAGCCGACGACGGCGCTCGACGTGACCGTGCAGATCCAGATTTTGCTGCTGTTGCGCGAATTGCAGCGCGAGCGCGGCATGGCGGTCATTTTCGTCACGCACGATGTCGGCGCCGCGGTCGAGATCAGTGACCGTCTCGCGGTCATGTACGCCGGCCGCTTTGTCGAAACCGGAACCGCGCGCGACGTAATCCGCCAGGCCGCGCATCCCTATACGCAGGGCCTGCTCGCGGCGAATCTGCACGGCGCCGAGCCCGGGAGCCGGCTGACGACGATCCCGGGTGCGCCACCGAACCTCGCCGTTCTGCCTGAGGGCTGCAGCTTTGCGCCGCGGTGCACTCACGCGATGCCGGCTTGCGCCGCCGCGCCGCCCCTGGGGCGGTCGTTAAGTGCAGGCCATGTAGCCTATTGCTTGCGCGCCGCGGCGGTCGAACCTGCGCTTACGCCGCGGGCTTAGGTTCAGCCCCAATATGTGCGCCCCAAGCGCCTACGGGCTTACCCCGCTGGGCAGCTGCCCCCCGCGGCCATGGGGCAAGGTGTGCAGCTTTAATTCGACCGGGTTGCCGAGCCAGATCGCATAATTGCTGTGGTCCTCGACCGCGTCTGTCGTCAGCGGATGGACCAGCACGTCGAGCCCCTCGCGGTTCAGCATCAGATAGGGCACGACGTCCTCGAACTGGTCGGGTTTGAAAATGACCAGGGCATTGCTGATCGGGTGCGGTCCGCGCGGCGTATCGCGGAACTCTTCGATCTCGACTGCGAACTTTTCGCCGAGCGCAGCGCATACCTCCTCGGCGACAGCGCGGGTCTTTGCCGGGTCGTAATAGATATGGGCGTGATAGCCCAAATTCGCGACGGATTGCGTGGTCTTCTCGGTCATCGAACGGCTCTCCCTGTGGGCCTGTGACGGCACGTCGCATTTTTGCACAGCGATACCCGCAAGTCGATCCGGACGACCGAAGGGTTGTGTCTCAGTTTGAATTTCGGCTTGCGACCCTACCCAAGTCAGCCATTCAGCAGCCCTTTCAGGTAATCCCAGAAGAGGAGGTTCACAGAGAAGCCCTTCGCCGGCGCCTTGGCGCCGAAGTGGTCTCCCGATCGTCACATATCACGACGCCGATGCCAGCTTCCTCTGCCCGCTGCCTCTCCCTGTCTTCCTAAAAGAAGACAAAGGACCGGACCACGACGTTTTTGCGGCATCGGGCGTTGGCGGGCGCGGTCGGGTCGACACAGGCAGTATGGAAGGACCAGCGCGAGACGGAGCCGTCGGTCACAGAGTCATAGCATTTGAGCATCGAGACCTCGGTCGGCTTCTGCTGGGGAAACCAGTACCACTCGTGGTTGGGACGGTAGGTGAAGCGGGTAGTCTCGCCGACGCGGTCGTCGTAGATCCGATAGTTGTTGATGTAGGGCTGGTCGGCGAAGGAGGGCCAGGCGCAGAGCACGAAGGGAAACTGCTCGATCGTCTCGATCGGCTTGGCGAGGTTGATCGACATGAACCGCCGCGACATCTTCGCGTCGGCCTCTTCCGCGGTGTAGTGCTGCTGACGCCCGAAATTACGCAAGTTCTTCGTCAGCAGCTCGCGGCAGCGTACCCGGCCGCTATTGTCGTTCAGGTCGTTGTGCACGAGGTTGGCATAATTGGCGTTGACACCAGGGTTCTTGCCGTCCTGATCCTCCGTGCGGTCGCCCTGGTAGTCCTTGTCGAAGACATCGTGATTGTAGACCAAGGCGTCGGTCGCGTCCGGGAAGAACTCGAGCAGCAGCTTCTCGATCTCGGGGTAGTACACCCGCTCCACTTCAGCCGCATCGTAGATGTTCGTGCATTTGGACTCGAGGCGCGCCAGCGACACCCCGAGCTTGTCCATGCATTCGGGACTGTTCGGCGAGAGGCCCGGGTAGTATTCGCCGATCCGCCGCGCATCGCGCAGCACCTGCGGGAAATAAAGGTCCCGGCGCCGGTTGCCCCGCTCGTTCGTGCGCAGGATCATGGCTGTCTCGGCGCGCGCCGGGTCCCGCCAGATCGCGTTGGACGGCACGACGGAGTAGCTCGGCCGCTCATAGACCGTATAGGGCAGCGGCAATGCCACGCCACCCGGCGGCGCCTTGATGCTGTTCGACTGGCGGATGTAGTTGAGGCATTCGTCGTAGTCGCGGAACCCGATCCCCCATTTGGTCTTGATCGGGCCCGGCGGCGCCTTGTCGATCATGTCTGCAACGCGCTGGCTCTCGCCCGAGGCGATCTCTGCGAGCGCGTCGTCGAGCGCCACCGCGGTTCCAGCATCGCCATCGCGGGCGAACGCCATGTAGGACAGGCCGCCATGCGCTGCGAACGGCTCCGGCTGTCCTGCCGTGCGCTCGAGCGGCGGCACATAGGCGACCGTACCGTCGTGTGGGTCCGCGACTTTGTTGTCGGCGACATCGAGCGGGCTCATGGCACACCTCCGATTATTTCAGCCTCACCGTGGCACACAAAGCCTGCGTTTTCCAGACCATGATTTTCCGGTCATGCGGACATGCGCTGCGCCTGCCGTGCAAACGCCGCCGTCCTTCCAACTGGAAAATATCATCGAGGCCGCCGAATGTCCGTGTTTGGCGCCCCAAGCCGCCCATCAGGCGAATGTCTGACTTCCGTGCGTCCTGGCTCGGAAGTGGACCGGCAGAAGACCACTCTTGGCGGAAATTCAAACCGGGCCAATACCGCCGGAGCCGATCCGCTGCTGGCTGGATCGGACGGGCCAACGGCTACGCCGCGAGGCGCATCCGCTGCCGCACCATGTCCGACACCTTCTCGCCGATCATGATCGTCGCCGCGTTGGTGTTGCCGGAAACCACCGTCGGCATGATCGAGGCGTCGGCGACCCGCAGGCCGGCGAGCCCGTGCACCCGCAATTCGGGATCGACGACCGCCATCGCGTCGACCCCCATCTTGCAGGTGCTGGTCGGGTGAAAGACCGTGCCGCCGCGCCGCCTTGCATAATCCAACAGCTGCTCGTCGGTCTCCACCGCTGGTCCCGGCTGAAATTCCGATGTGATAAAACGCTGCATCTGCGGCGTTGCCATGATCCGGCGCAGCAATTTGAGCCCGTCGACGATGGTTTGCTGGTCGGTCGGGGTCGCCAGGTAATTCGGGTAGACCGCCGGCGGGTCGGCCGGGTTGGCGCTTCGCAACTCGATCCGGCCGCGGCTTTCCGGCCGTAGCTGATAGACGATCGTGGTAAACCCGGACCACGGATGCAACCCGTCTTGCGGTCGGTCGGCGCTGAACGGCGAGCATGAGCATTTGATGTCGGCCGAGGCGAGCTCGGGCCGGGTACGCGCGAACAGCGCCGCGGGCGAGGTGCCCATCGCCAATGGTCCGGTTTTGAACGTGTAGTATTGCAGCCCGGCCTTCAGCTTCTTGAGATTACTTTGCATCACGTCGTTGACCGTGATCGGCAAGGCGCATTTGAACTTGAGCGGGGCCGAGTAGTGATCCTGCAGGCTCTGCCCGACGCCTGCCAAGTGGTGCACCACCGGGACGCCGGTCGCCACCAGATGCTCGGCGAGGCCAACGCCCGAGAGCATCAACAATTGCGGCGAGTTGACCGCACCGCCGCACAAGATGACCTCGCTCGCCGCCCGCGCCGTGCGGGTTTCGCCGTCGAGCCGAAACGCGACGCCGGTCGCCCGACGCCCGTCGAAAATGATCTTTTCGGTCAGCGCGTTGGTGACGACCCGCAGATTGGGGCGGCTCATCGCCGGGCGCAGGTAGCCGACCGCGGTCGAGCAGCGCTTGCCGTTGCGCGTCGTCGTCTGGTGGTAGCCGACGCCGTCCTGCCCGGCGCCGTTGAAGTCGTCGTTGCGCGCAAAGCCCAGCCCCATCGCGCCGTCGATAAACGCTTCGCAGATCGGATGGTGATCGGGCACGTCCGACACGCAGAGCGGACCACCGGTGCCGTGGTAGGCACTGGCGCCGCGCGTCTGGTGCTCCGAGCGTTTGAAATAGGGCAACACGTCATCGAACGACCAGCCGGTGTTGCCGAGCTGGCGCCAATGGTCGAAGTCCTCGGCCTGGCCGCGGATGTAAACCATGCCGTTGATCGACGACGACCCGCCCAAGACCTTGCCGCGCGGCCAGAATACGCGGCGGTCGGCAGCCCCCGGATCGGGCTCGGTCTCATAGCACCAGTTGACCGACGGATCGGCAAAGGTCTTGCCAAAGCCGAGCGGGATGTGGATCCAGCGGTTCTTGTCCTCACCGCCGGCCTCGAGCAGCAGGACCCGCGTCGCCGGGTCTTCGCTTAGCCGCGCCGCGATCGCGCACCCCGCCGACCCCGCGCCGATCACCACAAAATCGGCCTCGAATACTTCCTGCTGCTGCCCGCTCACCGCTTCGCTCCCTTGGTTGCCGGCGGCATCGCGCTCGTGGGGCGCGACACTTCGCCTGGGGAATTCTATGCCAGGCTGCGCCGAAGACCACTACCGGTTTTGCCGGTTACGCAACCGCCGGCGCGAGCCTTTCCAACTCGGTTTCGTCGATCACCGTCGTCATGAAGAATTGGAAGATCAATGCCCCGATTACGGTAATTGCTGCGCCGATGCCGAGAGCCAGAACAAAAGACCCGGTTTCATCGACGATAAAACCTGTCAAAACCGGCGACAGCGTGCCGCCGAGGAAACCCGCGAAATTCTGGTTGCTGGCCGCGGAGGCAGTGTAGGCTTGCGGAGTTACCGCGGTCACCAGGATCCACTTGCAGGTGATGCCGAATTGCATGAAGAACATGGCCAGGGCGATAAACGCCACCGCCGCGACGGCCGTCGTGGCAAGCGCGGCACAGCCGGTAAAGACGCCTGACGCCAAAAGGCCGAGGATCAGCGGCGAGCGCCGGCTGCTGATCAGGCCGACGCCGCGGTCGACCAGCCAATCCGACGCGTAGCCGCCGGCCAGCGCGCCGAAGAATGCCGAGATCAGCGGGATCGAGGCCAGAAATCCGGTCTTGGCGATGCTGATGTGTTGCTCCATCTCGAGATAGGCCGGCAACCAGGTCTGATACATCCACGAGACGTATCCGGTGCAAAAGGCCCCGATCATCAGCACCCACATCGCGCGGAAGCGAAACAGGGTGCTCCACTGGCGCAGTGATACCGATGACTTCGCCGCCAGGTTGGGATGCAGATATTCCTCGTCTTCCGGCTCGAGTTCCGCCGCCCTCGGGTCGCGATAGACCAGGAACCACACGATTGCGCCGATCAGCCCGGCGACGCCCATGACGATAAACATCGTGCGCCAGCCGAAAGACAACATCACCCCGGTCAACAGGGGTGGCGCCAGCGCCGGTCCGACGTAGGCTCCGGACGTATAGACGCCGCTCGGGCGGCCGCGATCCTTGACATCAAACCAGTCGCTGGTCGCTCGCGTCGCCGACGGAAAGCAGGGTGCTTCAGCGGCGCCGAGTACGATCCTCGCCCACAGCAACTGGCCGTAGGTGGCGGCGATGCCGCCCGCGGCTTGCGCCAGCGACCACAGCACCATCGCGGCGCCGACCAGGGCCTTCGGACCAATCCGATCCAAAAGGTATCCCGAGGGCAACTGCGCGAGCCCGTAGGTAATCGCCCAGAACGACTGCAATGCGCCGATCGCCGTCGCGTTGACGCCGAACTCCTGGCGGATCTTCAAATTGCCGATCGCGAGCGTGGAGCGATCCATGTAATTCAAGGCGATCGCCGCAGTGACCAGCACGATGGCGATCCACTGCATCCTGCGCAATCGTGGTGAGGGAGTGGGGACTGGCATAAACCCTCCGCGTTTCTTCGGTGTTTCGCACGAGTTGCTGGCCAGCCGTGGAGCACCCTCTCGCGATCTGTTATCAGGCTCGATCGCATTCGGGGGCAATTGGGGCATGTCGGAGGGCAGCTGGCAAGAGACCGGTTCGGTCCTGCACCGGCCGGCCGGTGCAGCACCTCGGTTTCGGTCGAACGACGCGATCCCGGCAAGTCCGGCGAGATTCACCGCGTCCTCCCAACCATGCGCGAGCGCAGCCCAGGGCTCGCGGTCGTGGACGGCGCCGACGGCCGCTGATGAAAACGATAGCGCCTTCCGCGCCTCGCGGACTTCCTGTAGTGGTTGGCAATTCCGACAACCGTGAACCGGCATTCCAAAAATGACGCAGACCGTCGCCCGCCTGCTGGCGGAGAGCCTCGAAGCACACGATGTCGACCAGGTCTACTGCGTGCCCGGCGAGAGCTATGTCGGGCTGACCAGCGCGCTGATCGAAAAGAACTCGATCCGCGTCGTCGTCTGCCGCCACGAGGGCGGGGCCGGCTATATGGCGGTGGCCGACGGCAGGCTACGCGACCGCGCCGGGGTGGCGATGGTGTCGCGCGGGCCAGGTTTGTCGAACGCGATGGTGGCGTTGCACTCGGCCTACCACGACGCGACCCCGGTGGTGATGTTGGTCGGCCAGGTCGAGCGCAAGGATTTCGGCCGGCTCGCCCTGCAGGAGCAGAATTATTCGCGCCTGCTCTCGGACGTGACCAAAGAGGTCATCGAGGTCAACGAACCGGAACAGGCCTCCGAGGCGATCGCCCGCGCCTTTCACCTTGCCGAGAGCGGCACCCCCGGTCCGGTCGCGGTGATCCTGCCCGAAGACATTTTCGACGCCGAGACCGACGCCGCCCTCGACCCGGCGCGGCCGCGGGTGGTCTCCGCGCCCAGGCCCAACGATCTCGACCGGCTGGCGGTGATGCTCGAAGCGGCGGAGCGGCCGCTGGTGCTGGTCGGCGGCGCGCTGTTGGCCGAGGCGGTGCATGACGGCGCCGTTCTTGCCGACCTCAACCGCTTTGCCGAGCAATGGGTGTTGCCGATCAGCCCGACCCATCGCCGACCGCAATTGTTCGACGCGAACCACCCGAATTTCGGCGGCTACATGGGGATTCGGGTGCCGCCGGATCTGCTCGGCGAGATGAAGCGCGCCGACCTGATGGTGGCGCTAGGCGAACGCATGACCAACTCGGTCAGCCAATCCTACTCTTTTCCGCAAGCCCCCAAACCGCAACTGCCCTTCGTCCATGTCTGGCCCGATCCCAACGAGGTCGGCCGCGTATGGCGGCCCGATCTCGGACTGCCGTGCAGCCCCTATGAGGTGATCAGGGCGCTGTTGCGCCGCGGCGCGCCCGCCGACGCCGCCAAGCGCCGCGGCTGGGTCGGCGGGCTCAACGCGATCCACCGCCGCCTGCTGGCCAAGGAATGGGAGCCGACGTCGGACGGCGTCAATTTCGCGGCAATCGTCTGCGAGATCGACAAGCATCTCGCCCCCAATGCGACGGTGACCACCGACGCCGGCAATTTCGGCAGCTTCGTCCATCGCTACATCGGCTTCCGCCAGGGGCAGGTGTTTCTGGCGTCGGTCGTCGGCGCGATGGGGTCGGGCATGCCGATGGCCGTAGCCGCGGCCTTGCGCCGGCCGAATACGCAGGTCGTGGCCTTTGTCGGCGACGGCGGCGCGCTGATGACCGGGAATGAGCTCGCCACTGCCCTGCAATACGGCGCCAACCCGATCATGGTTATCTCGGACAACAATATGTACGGCACCATCGGCATGCATTCCTACATGCGCTACCCCGAGCGCCCGCTGATGGAAGGGGTGCGGCTGACCAACCCCGATTTCGCGCAATGGGCGCGCTCCTTTGGCGCCGAGGGCGTCACGATCGCCAGGGAATCCGAGATCGCCGACGGCATCGCCCATGCCTTCGCGGTCAAGACCAAGCCGGTCGTCGTCCACTGCCGCACCTCGCAGATCCAGATGAGCGCCTGGCGCCGCTACACCCGGTCGGAGACGTTGCCTTAACGCGTTGAAGTGCAACGGCGGTTACAACGATCCGAGGAGCCGTCAAATCGCGATTTTGGTTTCGATCGCGTCGTAATCGGCTCGTAGGCCGCCATCCGTAGCGTCGAGAAGTCGCGCCGCGGTCAGAGCTTGCACATCCGCATGCACGTTGCTGTAGTCGCGCGCCAGCGCTTTCGCCAATGCGCGCACACTGGCGACTTTGTGCCGACGGACGTAGCGCAGCAATTCCAGTCGCTTCCCGGTCAATACGCGAGCAAGGGCATCCCAGCTCTCGAAGGCGAGATGGTGCTCGCGGAAAAACTCGCCGCGCTCGGCCCGGCGCCAGGCATCGACGAAGCGGCGCGTCGCATCCCCCTCGAAATCGCCGCCGACCGTGATCTTGACGTCAGTCATTTTTTCCTCGCAAGCTATGCACGTCGGCCCAGAAATCGGTCATCAACTGTTCCACGCCGGTGAACGCATAGGGAGTTTCAGTCCCCTCCAAATGCCGGTGATCGCTTTACCTCTCTCGTTGTCGTACCCGACCTCCCGGCTGCCGGATCGCCCGTAGAACAGCGAGTATTTGAGATCGTGCATCGACGGAGGAACCGGCGACGGAACGCGCCACACCACCATCTCCACGATCCCGCCATCGTCGTAATCGATCCGATGGTAGAACAGCAGTTCGGCTCTCATGCCGCTCCGAACCAAATGAGATGCCGCCATATGGTGTCAAGGACCATAGTGAGTTCCGCCGATCCGAATCGTGCAAACTTACTGCCGAGGCCATAATGCGCGCGCGTACAAGGTTTCGGGGAATTCGGGGGCGATGTCTGATGTCAGGCGCTGAGCGTGGGCGGCGAAATCGGCGAAAAACAGGTCGCGGCTGATGCGGGCGGTGACCGCGGGGAGCCCGCGCTTCATGCTCGGGACATCGCCGACCGGCACCCCGAAGCTGACGAAACCGGCAGGGTTCTGAATGTGGATGTCCCTCAGAAAGGGCGCATTGCCGGCAGTCTTTTCCAGATATTCGTGGGCAATGCCGAGATAAGGATGGGCGCCGAGATACTCGTCTTCCTCGTCCGGTGGCGGGGTTAGCCGGTCGCGCCACAGTAAAATCTCGTGCGCGAAACCAGCGAGTTCGGGACGGGCACCGGGGTCGACAAAATAACCGGTGCCGGCGATTACGAAATCGAAACGGAATTCCCCGGCGGCTGTCTGCGCGACAATACGGCCATCCTCCTCGCGCGCGGCGAGCCACGGCGCCGCCAGATGGAGGCGGAAATTCGCAAAGCGCAACACCCGCTCGATCGCGTCGGCGGGTGCGGTCGACCCGGCGCGACGAAAGCGGATCGCCTGGTGCCAGCGCACCGCGTCCGGCAGTTCGGGATAGTTGTCGTAGGCGCCGGGATAACCGCGCACCCGCGCCACCGGCACCGAGGCCAATACTAGGCGGCGCGCGAAGAGGTCGACCGACGCCGCTCCCGCTTCGAGCGCCACCCCCGCCGCGTCGAAGGCCGAGGCCGCACCGCCGACGACCGCCAGCGTCTTGCCGCGCAGCTCGGCGAAATCGATAGCCTCCGCGGTGTGCGCATAACGCCGTGCCGGCAGTCCTTCCCTCAGCACCGCCGGGATATAGGGGCCGCCATTGCCGCCCACCCCGTTGGCGAGGATCACCTTGCGCGCCGTCTCGACCCGAACCGCACCGTCCACCTCGAGATGCAGTCGGAAATGCCCGTCCTCCGGCTCGATGCGGACGAGCCGGGTGCGGTAGCGCACCGCGATGCCGAGAAATTGCCGGTACCAGGCGAGATAGTCGGCCCAGGCCTCGCGCGGAATGCGCTCGAACGCGGCGTAGGCCTCCGCCCCGTGCCGCGCTTCGTACCAGGACTGAAAGCTCAACGCGGCAATGCCGTATTCGGGACCGGGCAAGGTCTTGGGCGTGCGCAATACGTTCATCCGCGCCACGTTGAGCCAGATCCCGGCCTGCACCGCGTCCGCGGCCAGGTCGATGACCGCAACTCTGCCGATCCCGGCGCGGCGCAATGCGAAAGCGAAAGCGCAACCGCTCTGCCCGCCGCCGACGATCATCACATTGTGGTCGATGCCCAGCCGGTCCGGGACCCAGTTCTGCGGATCGGGACCGATCAGGCGTAAAACGCTGCGGGCGTCGGCGTCGGGGTCGTGCATCGGGGGTTGTCTCCTCTTGTTCGGCCGATCGGCCGTCGGCGGGTTGTTCGGCCGATCGGCCGTCGGCGGGGCGCTTGTTGTGTCGGTCGGCAGGCCAATCTATCATCGCATCAAGCGTGTGGAGGAGCCTGATGGTGCAGCTCGCCGAACTCGATACCGAGCGCGAAACGCTCAATGCGACCCTCAATTATTTCGTCGACAACAAGGCGATGCCGGTGACCCTGGTGGGTGCGCCCGGCGAATCCGACAAGCGGGTCGGTGGCGGCGATTCAGAGGCGCACCACGTCACCTTGCGCAACGGGCGGCCCCATGCCGGCGAATTCGCGCTCGAAAAGAACGGTTTCCGCTTTGTCCGTCACAATACCCGGGTCGCCGACTTTTTTGACGAGGGCGAGATCCGGCGTGTCTACTACCCGGAGATGGAAGCGCTGATCAAAGCCGAGGCCGGCGCCAAGCGCGTCGTCGTCTTCGACCATACGCTGCGCACCGCCGACGATGAATTGCGCCAGGCAGCCAAGATCCGCGAGGTCGTACGCCGGGTCCACAACGACTATACTGAATGGTCGGGCCCGCAGCGGGTCCGCGATCTGATGGGCGATGAGGCGGAGGAGCTGCTGAAGCGCCGCTTTGCGATCGTGCAGGTGTGGCGGCCGATCCGCCATCCGGTTGAAAGCTGGCCCCTGGCGATCGCCGATGCGAAGAGCCTGTCGCCCGACGACATGGTGGTGACCGAGCGCCGCTATGCCAATCGCATTGGCCAGACCTCGGCAATCACCTGGAACCCGGAGCATCGCTGGTATTGGTTTCCGCATATGGCACCCGACGAGGCCCTGGTGTTCAAGGTCTATGATTCGTTGAAGGACGGCCGCGCCCGGTTCACCGCGCACACCGCCTTCGAAGACCCGACCACGTCACCCAACGCGCGGCCGCGCGAAAGCATCGAGATTCGCACCCTGGCGTTCTTCTGAAGTGTGTTGTCGTATCACGGATGTTCATCGTCGCCCCCGCAAGAGCGGGGGGCCAGCGCAAGCGACGGGCGTTTGGCCCTGGATTCCCGCTTTCGCAGGAACGACGAGAAATAACCGAATGAACAGAACCAAACAACGGGAGGCGATCTAATGGAACGCGGGCACCAGGTCGACATCCGCAACGTCGCGTATTTTCGCCATGACTATGACGGCGAGCACGCGGATATGCGGCACCTCTACGAGCAGGCCAAGCTCGACCAGTGGAACGCCGCGACCGACATCGACTGGGCGCAGCCGCTCGACGGCGATGGCGGGCTGATCGCCGACGACCTCGTCGACATCCACGGCACCAAGTTTTGGGATCGCCTTGCGCCGGACGGGCAGGTCGAGGTCAACCGCGCCGTCGCCCGCTGGCGCTTGTCGACCCTGATGGCCGGTGAACATGGGGCGATGCTGGTGTGCAGCCAATTGGTCGAGAACGTCCAGGGCCAGGACGCCAAGCTGTTCCAGGCGACGCAGGTCGTCGACGAGGGTCGGCACAACGAGGTCCTGCACCGCTACATGGCGTTGCGGCTCGACGGGCGGAACTACCCGCTCGCCAACAATGTGCAAGAGATCTTCGACACTTTGCTGGGTACCGGGGCCTGGTATCTGAAGACGATCGGATTGCAGCTGGTCGCCGAGACCTTTGCGGTGTCGTTGTTCCGCATGCTCGCGGAATCGTCGAAGGACGCGGTGCTGCGTCAAATCTGCCGCCGCATCCTGCAGGACGAGGCACGCCATATGGGCTTTGGCATGCTGTCCTTGCCGGCGGTCGTCGCCGAAGCCACCGCGGCCGAGCGCCGCGAAATGGAGGATTTCGCGGTCTGGGCCTTGAACCGCACCCTGCGCGGGATCTTTCCGCTCGCCGCGTATGAGGAAACCGGGTTCAGCCGCGGCGAGATCGAGGAGATCCGGCAGTTGCGCCGTGAGCGCGCGGCCGGCGGCGACGAGACCGCGTTCCGCAAATTCTTCCGCCGCGACCTGCATGCCGGGCTCGTCCGCAACCTGCGCAAGGTCGGGGTGCTGAGCAACCGTGTTGCCCCCGATCTCGAAGCGCTCGGCATCTCCCTCGCCGCGGCGTGACCGACAGCGCGACAAGATAGACAAGTGGTTCGTCACCCTCGCGCAAGCGGGGGTCCAGGGCAGCCGCTGCGGCCCCTGGCGCCTGGATTCCCGCTTGCGCGGGAATGACGAGGAGCCTGGTTTCGGGTTAGAGGTAATGATGGCCAACGAGCTGATCTCCTGCGACGACCATATGGATCTGGGGCAGTTGCCGGCCGATCTGTGGATGACGCGACTGCCCGCTGCATTGCGTGACCGGGCGCCGCACATCGAGGAGCGCGACGGCCAAGCGATGTGGGTCTGCGACGGCAAGGCCTGGGGCAGCTGGAGCGGCAAGCAGCCCTCGAACGAGCAGCTGGCGCGGCCAAAGCCGCTCTACAACGCCTTCGACCGCGGCGGCATCTATGACCAAAGTGCGCGCCGCCCGGCGGTCGCCGAATTGCGCCTCGCCGACATGGACCGCGACGGAGTGCAGACCCAGGTGATCTTTGGTCCTATCTTTCAAATCAGCACCGACGACCCGGCGCTGCGCGTCGCCTGCTACCGGGTCTACAACGACTGGCTGATGGAGTTCTGCGCCGCCGCTCCCGATCGGCTGATCGGTGCGCCGATGCTGCCCGAGACCCCCGCGGCCGCGACCGAGGAATTGCTGCGCCTCGCCGCGCGATGGTCGACCAATGGGGGTGGGGTGCGCCAGGTCACCCTGATGATCGCCAACGTCAACCCCAAGCTCGACGACCCGGCCTGGGAAAAGCTGTGGACTGCGCTCGAAGACACCGGGATCATCCTCTCCTGGCACATCACGGTGTTTGTCGGGAAACCCGGCGACCGGGTCGCCGGCAAGGCGGCGAGCGTGTTCGAGAACACCAAATTCTTTATGGCTAACTTCCTCGAACCGTTTGTCGACCTGTTTGCGTGGGGGATTCTCGAGCGCCATCCAAAGCTCAAAATGGTCATGGCCGAGGCCGGCACCGGCTGGCTGCCCTGGCTCGTGCAGGAGCTCGACTACCGCCACTGGCGGCTGTGGGAAGCCAAGGAGTTCTGGGTCGACAAGGGCGGCACGGCACTCGAAACCAAGCCCAGCGAATTGTTCAAACGGCAGATCTGGGCGACGTTCCAGGAAGACTACGCGGCGATGGCGCTGATCCCGTTCTTTGGCGAAGGCCATTTGCTGTGGGCGTCGGACTACCCCCACCCCGACAGCGTGTGGCCCAATTCACGCGCCGCGATCGAGCGCCAGATGGGCGACCTGTCGCCCGAAATGCGCCGCAAGCTGACGCACGACAACGCCGCCAAGCTATACGGGCTTTCCTGATCGCTGTCGCTTTGTCCTACTCGTCGCGGTAGAAGACGGCGAGCCAGACGGTCGGCGTCGCGGGATCGGTCCAGTCGACGCGGTGGCGGCGATGTGGTGCGATGCCGAGGCAGTCGCCGGGGGCGAGCAGGCGTGCTTCTGTCTCGTCTTCGAAGCGCAGGCGCGCCGCGCCCGCCAACAGCAGCACCCATTCGCCTTCGTCCTGGTCGTACCAGAAGCCGGACGGGCTCGCATGCCCCAATGAAACGATGCGCTCGATGCGAATGTCCGGCTGGTTAAGCAGCGTATCGACGGATTCGGCGGCGCGCGGGTCCGGCGGCGGGGCGAAGAGGTTCACGGCGCCGCCGCGCGCTCTAGTTCAGCGCGGTCCCAATGGGCGAGCGTGGCGGCGGCTTCGTAAGTGCTTTGCAGAAAGTCGAGCAAGGCTTCGTCGGGTGCTGCGGCGTGGCGGACGTCGTCGTAGGGCAGGATGAATTCGCCGAAATCCCGGTTGTAGAAGGCGGCGGCAGGGCGAACCGGAACCTCGCCAAATCCCGCCGGTTGCGGGTAGGCGTAGGAATAAAACACCGGCTGCTCCATGCCAGCGCCGCCCGGCCAGAAGCCGCAGCTAGAGACCTCGTGCGAATAGGCTTCGCGGGTAACGCGATCGGCGACGTTGGGAGCACCCGGATGCTGCGGCGCTCGGCGGCCGGAAAACCGCGTCACGGCCAGATCGAAGCTGCCCCAAAAGAAGTGCACCGGGCTGGTTTTGCCGAGAAACCGGGCGCGAAACGCGGTGAAGACGCGGTCGGCGTGCACCAACACGCGCCAGAAGCGGTTGGCATAATCAGGGTCGTAGGCGGCGTGGGTGCGGTCCTGCTCGAACGGGATCGGGTCGGGGATTTCAACCGGCGTCGTCCAGATCTTTATGTCGAGCCCGAGCGCGTGCAGCCGCTGCATGACTTCGCCGTAGAAATCGGCCACCGCGATCGGCTGCAAGGCGAAGCCGTCGGTCCTACCGTCGTTGGACTCGACCACCAGGCGATGGCCGATAAAATCGAAGCCGATCTGGAAGCTCCGCTCGCGATAAGGAATCGGCGAGGTCGTCAGCCCGCGGCTCGTCACGTAAAGCGGGACCTGCCACCAGTGATTGATCAGTGGCGCCTGCGCCATCCGGATCTTGCCGATTATCTGCGTCCACACATGCAAGGTCGCGCAGGTTTCGCGCCACTCCGCGAACGGCAGGCTCGGCCAGGTTTCAGCATTCGGCATTGCGATCTCCAGAACGAGCAGGCGGCACTGCCGCGAGGACGCCGGCAACTGCGCGGCGCCAGCCGGCATAGCGTTCCTCGCGCTCGGCCGCGAGCATCTGCGGCGTGAAACGGCGCTCGGGCCGCCAGCGCGCGGCCATGGTCTCAGGGTCGGGGTAGACCCCGCGCGTCAGCCCGGCCGCATAGGCGGCACCCCAGGCGGTGGTTTCGACCACCGCCGGCCGTTCGACGGCCATCGGCAGGATGTCGGCGAGAAACTGCATCGTCAAATCGCTGACCGCCATCCCACCGTCAACCCGCAAGGTTGCAACCTCGACCCCGGCATCCGCCGCCATCGCGGCGACGAGATCGCGGGTCTGATAGCCGACCGCTTCGAGCGCGGCGCGGGCGATCTCGGCCGGCCCGCATTCGGCGGTCAGCCCGATCAGCGCGCCGCGCGCCTGCGGCGACCAATAGGGTGCGCCGAGCCCGGCAAAGCCCGGCACCAGATAGAGACGTTGGCGCGGGTCGGCGCGCTCGGCAAGCGTGTTGGAATCGGCCGCGGTCCTGATGATCCCGAGCCGGTCGCGCAGCCACTGCACCGCAGCGCCGGCGATGAAAATGCTGCCTTCGAGCGCGTAGGCGGTGTGACCGGCAAGGCGGTACCCAACCGTTGTCAGCAGGCGATGTCGCGACGCCACCGGGGCCATCCCGGTATTGACGAGCGCAAAGGCGCCGGTGCCATAGGTCGACTTGATCATACCCGGCCGAAAGCACCCCTGGCCGATCAGCGCCGCCTGCTGGTCGCCGGCAAGCGCCGCGATCGGGATCGCGCTGCCGAGCAAATCGGACGTGGCCGTGCCGAAGTCGGCGCCGGTGTCGAGCACTTCCGGCAACATCGCGCTCGGAATCCCGAACGCATCGAGTAATTCCGTGTCCCAATCGAGCCGCCCGATGTCGAACAGCATGGTCCGCGCAGCATTGGTCACGTCGGTCGCGTGGCGCTTACCGCCGGTCAGCCGCCACAACAGAAAGCTGTCGATCGTGCCAAAGGCGATGTCGCCGTCCTCGGCGCGTCCGCGCAGCCCCGGGACATGGTCGAGCAGCCAGCGGATCTTCGAGGCCGAGAAATACGGGTCGATCACGAGCCCGGTGCGCCGCGCCACCACTTCGTTCAGTCCCTCGCGCTGCCACAGCGCGCAAAGCTCGGCGGTGCGCCGGTCCTGCCAGACGATGGCTTTGTGTACTGTCCGGCCGGTGGCGCGCTCCCACAAAACCGTGGTCTCGCGCTGGTTGGCGATGCCGATTGCAGCGATCGGCCCGTCGGCCGCCGCCGCAACCTCGCGGCAGGTCGTGACCACGTCGCGCCAGATCTCCTCGGGGTCGTGCTCGACCCAGCCGGGCCGCGGGTAGAGTTGGGTCAGCGCGGTCTGAGCCGTGCCGCGCACGCCGCCCTGCGTGTCGAACAGCATCGCGCGGGTGCTGGTCGTCCCCTGGTCGATCGCCAGAACATAGGATGATCCGGTCATTCTCCGGCTCCGCCGATTGCGCGCGCAATATTCTAGTCGTGAAAATCTAGCGCTTGTACCCGTCCCCGACGCTCATCGGCGCCTCTCTCGATGAGGTCTGGCCACTCCATTGCCGCATAGTGATCCTGGAATGAACATCGACGCATACTATTGAACCGGCTTGAGGACGCGTCTTGCGAGTGAGGCTACGACTATGAAAGGAAGCTGCCTGTGCGGCGCGGTTGCGTACGAGATATCGGGCGCCGGGAACTACTTTGGATTTGACCACTGCTCGCGGTGCAGGAAGGCCACCGGCTCTGCGTTCGCCGCAGAAATTATCTGCAGTACCGCCGAATTCCGGTGGGTCTCCGGCTCCTCACTGGTCAAGACATATGAGGCTCCGGTACGGAGAACGCCACCCGGATATCGGCGTGCTTTTTGTACGACATGCGGCGGACCGGTACCAATCGTCGACGACCATCAAGTCAACGTCCCGGCGGGTACGTTGGACGACGACCCCGGCTTCCGCCCTGGCGCGCACATCTTTGTCGACGTCAAAGCGCCCTGGTTCGAGATCACCGACTCACTTCCTCGGTTTGGGACGAAGCCGACACCGAGCTGCTAGCGCCGCAGATCAAAAAGATGGTTCCCGTCCCGCCCTCGTCGTCGCCCCCGCGCGCAAGCGGGGGTCCAGAGCCTGCCCCTGACCTGAACAGGGGGCCACAGGCTCGGTCTCCGCCGCCCCTGGATACCCGCTTTCGCGTCGCTTTCGCGGGCATGACGGCGAGGCATGGTGGGTATCAAGCGTTAGAGCCGCACGATTGGTGCCGCGGCCCAGAACGGGACGAGCTTCGAGCCTTCGCTCGATTGGGCTCGGCAAAGCGGACCAAGCGCTGAATTTGGACCGCTGGCGAGAGCCGGGTGTCGGTGTCTGCGATCGCGGCAGCTTGTCGAGCGCTCCGCCTGGTGGATCGCGAGGTATTTTTACCGGAGGCAGATTACACCAAACTGATTTTCTCTATACTGCCGGCGAGCAATGATGCCGTGAGTACGGCCTGGAGGGAGTTGCGCCTTTCCGTCTTCTGGCCACTCTGCGCCGACGAGGTGATCGAATGAGCTCCCAGTCTATTCGCGCTGCGGGTCGAGCCATGCCGCGAGATCCTCGAGGGAGACGCGCAGAGCGGCGGCCAGCTTGGCGAGTGCCGCGACGCTGCCGGGCTTGCGGCGCGTTTCGATCTCCCTCAGATTGCTCGGCGCACTCCCGGCGGCCGCGGCGAGAGCGTTCCGGCTGAGGCCGCGATGGGCGCGCCAGATCCGGACCGGGTGCTCGCCGTCGATGAGCCGCCGGACAAGCCCGGCCGGCAGATAGCTCGCGCGCGCCTTGTCCTTGCCGATCGCGTGCTCGCGCGCCGCCACCGCGTCGAGAGCAGCATTGTCGTCGGCATCCTCGATGCGCTCGATCAGCGCCTCGTATTCCGCGCGGGTGCGCGTGACGGTCTCGCTCGTGTCGCTCATCGGTATGCCTCTCTTCGGTGTGCGGGGTTAGCCGCTGACAACCGCGTCCACCAGAGAAAAAAGGAGGTCACGGCAAGAGGCTGTCATTGCGAGCGCAGCGAAGCAATCTCGCGCAGTTTAGGCTAACCCGGTCGAGATTGCTTCGTCGCGCGACGCGCTCCTCGCAATGACGAAATCTTCCGTGGTGAATTGAGGAGGAATGTTCATCCCTCGTCACATGAAGACCGCGGCGCTGGCCGATGGGGTGATCGATGAAGCGGCGTGAGCTGATGCTGGCGCTGGGCGGCGCAATCAGCGCGGCGCGCACGTTGCGTGCGCAGCAGAAGGCGTTGCCGGTGATCGGCTTCCTCAACAGCGCGTCGGCCGGCTCGCGTGGACCGCAGGTGGCCGCTTTCCGCCAGGGGCTGAGCGATATTGGCTACGTCGATGGAAAAAACGTGGCGATCGAATACCGCTGGGCGGACGGCCGCGACGACCGGCTGTCTGCATTGGCCGCCGATCTAGTCAGCCGCAAGGTCGACGTGATTGCCGCCACGAGCGGCACCCCTACAATACTTGCGGCGAAGAGCGCGACCTCGACGATCCCGATCGTCTTCTTTGGCGGCGGCGATCTGGTCGCGGCCGGCGCCGTCGCCAGCCTGGCCCGACCGGGCGGCAACCTCACGGGCCTGAGCATCATGGCAACCGAGCTCGATCCCAAGCGGCTGGAGCTGATTTCCCAGCTCGTCCCCCAGGCCGGCGTGATCGCCTTGCTCGTGAACCCGAACAATCCGAGTAACAGGCGCACGATACGAGACGCGCAGGACGCCGCAGGCGCGAAGAGTTTGCAGCTCCATATCCTGAAGGCCGGCGCCGAAGGCGAATTTCAGACCGCCTTCGACTCTCTTGCCCAGCTGCATGCCGGCGCGCTTGTGGTTGCGGCCGATACATTCTTCTTCAGCCGGCGAGAACAGCTCGTGACGCTGGCGGCACGCCATGCCGTTCCGGCGATCTACGAATTTCGCGAATTCGCTGCGGCCGGCGGCCTGATCAGCTATGGCCCGAGCCTCACCGGCATATATCGTCAGGTCGGGGCTTATGTCGGCAAGATTCTCGCGGGTGCGAATCCCGCCGATCTGCCGGTCCAGCAGCCGACCAGGTTCGAGCTGGTAATCAATCTGAAGACCGCCAAAGCCCTCGGCCTGCCGATTCCACCTTCGATCCTCGCCCGCGCCGACGAGATCATCGAGTGAGACGGCGATGCGTCGGAGGCTCCACTCACGGCATCTTGTTCAACACGCGGCTTGGTCGATCCCGCCCCTGGGTCGTATGGTCACCGGGCGCGCTTCGTGGTCTGTTAAATGAAATCGCCGGTCTTCTTTGCTGTTTTACTGCTGGCCCTGGCGATCGGCTCCGGGGAGGCGGGAGCCCAGGCACCGGCGCAGGTTTACCGTGTCGGGCTGCTGTCGGTCGGGGCCGAGCCGACCGACCAGAGCCCGTTTGGCGCGGGGCTCATCCGCGGGTTTGCGCGGCAGGGATTTGTTCTCGGCAAGAACCTCGAGTTCGAGAGGCGCGCGGCGCATGGGAAGCTCGACCGGCTGCCGCAGCTCGTCGACGAGCTGGTGGCGAGCAAGGTCGCGGTGATCGTGACCGGAGGTTATCCGGCAGCGCTTGCCGCCAAGGAGCATTCGAGCCTGGCGGTGGTGGCGGTCCAGGCCGGTGATCCGGTCGCCGACGGTCTCGCCGCCAGCTTCGCCCGGCCCGGCGGTCATGTCACCGGCTTGTCCGAGGTCGCCGCCGAGCTTTCCGCCAAGCGCCTGGCGTTGCTGAAGGAGGCGGTGCCGGGCGTGCGCCGCGTGGCGATGCTGTGGAATGCCGAGGATCTCGGCATGTCATTGCGCTACAAGGCAGCCGAAACGCGGGCCCGGAGCCTCGGCCTCGACGTCGAGTCGCTCGGCGTGACCGCCCCCGACGGGTTTGACGCGGCGTTCGCGGCGATGACGAGCCGCCCGCCCGACGCAATCCTGATGGTCAGCGACGTGTTGACGATGTTGAATCGCAAACGGGTGATCGATTTCGCGGCCGAGCACAAACTGCCGGCGATCTTCGAATACGACTTTCTAGTGCGCGAGGGCGGTCTGATGTCATACGGTCCCGATGTCACCGAGATGTTCGACCGCGCCGCCGAGCTCGCGACGCGCATTCTCGAGGGGGCCAACCCCGCCGAGCTACCGCTCGAAACGCCGAGCCGGTTCGTGTTGACGATCAACCTTGGGACGGCGAAGAAGATCGGTCTGACGTTCCCGCCATCGCTGCTCGCCCGCGCTGACGACGTGATCGAATGACGGGAGCCGGCGCTTCGTGATTGCCAAACACGATGCCGCATTCGATCTGGCGGGGGCCAAAGGGGGGCCTGCGGCTCGGTATCGGCGGCTCGGGCTCGCGGTCAAGCTGGCGCTCGCCTTTATTGGGCTGGTCAGCCTGGTTCTGGTGCTGAACGGCGCGCTCGACATGTGGCTCGGCTACCGGGACGCCGAAGACGCCGCGGTGCAGATCCAGCAGGAAAAAGCCCAGCACGCCGCCCAGCGCATCGAGGAATTTCTAACCGACATCGAGCAGCAGCTCGGCTGGACCACGCCACCGCAATGGGATGCGCTGCCGCTGGAGCAGCGCCGCTACGATTTCATCCGGCTGTTGCGCGAAGTCCCGGCGATTTCAGAGATCGCCGAGATCGACGGCTCGGGCAGGGAGCAGCTCAAGCTGTCGCGCACCGCCCCCGATGCGGTCGCGAGCGGCGCCGACTTTTCGTCGGCCCCGCGTTTTGCCGAAGCCAGAGCCAAGGGCGTGTGGTTCAGCCCGGTCTATTTTCGCAATCAGTCAGAACCTTTTATGACGATCGCGGTGGCCCATGCCGGGCATCACGCCGGCGTCACCGTCGCCGAGGTCAACCTGAAGTTCATCTGGGATCTGATCAACGCGATGCAGGTCGGGCACAGCGGATATGCCTACGTCGTCGACCGGCGCGGGCGGCTGATCGCCGATCCCGACCTCAGCCTTGTTCTGCGCGCCACCGACTGGTCCCATGAACCGCAGGTGGCGGCAGCGCTGGCCGGTCTGCATGGCGGCACGCCGGCGCAAGGGTTGCACATCGCCGAGGCGCCTGACGGCGCCAAGGTGCTGACGGCCTACGCGCCGGTGCCGCGGCTCGACTGGGTCGTCTTTGTCGAGCTGCCGCTTGGCGAGGCGCTGGCGCCGGTCTACGCCTCGCTCTACCGGGTGGCCGCGTTGCTGGCTCTCGGCCTCCTGCTGGCGGCGGGTTTGGGCGTGATGCTGGCGAGGCGCATGGTCGTGCCGATCCGCCGGCTGCAGGACGGGGCCGACCGGCTCGGCTCGGGCGTACGCGGCGCGCCGATCGTGATCCGCACCGGCGACGAGATCGAGATCTTGGCCGAGAGATTTAACCAAATGGCAGCCAAGGTGCAGGAATTCTACGAAACCCTCGAAGCCAAGGTAGAAGCGCGCACCGAGGCATTGCAGGCCAGCGAGCAGATCGCGAAAGAGGCCCGGCGCGCCGCCGAACGGGCGCTCGCCGAGCTGCGCCAGGCCCAGGATCGACTGGTCGAAACCCAAAAGCTTGCGGCACTCGGCCAGTTGACCGCGGGCATCGCCCACGAAATCAAGAACCCGCTCAACTTCGTCAACAATTTCGCCGAGCTGTCGACCGAGCTGATCGACGAATTGAAGGGCGCGCTGTCGGCCAAGGATGCGTCGCTGTCCGCGACGACGCGCGCCGAGATCGAAGACTTGACCCGAATGCTGAACACCAACCTGGTCAAGATCGTCGAGCACGGCAGGCGCGCCGACAGCATCGTCAAGAACATGCTGATGCATTCGCGCGCCGGCGCCGGCGCGCGGCGCCGAGCCGATCTCAACGCGCTGGTCGAGGAGAGCCTGAACCTCGCCTATCATGGCGCGCGCGCCGAAAGACCCGACTTCAACATCACTTTGCACCGCGATCTCGATCCGGCGGTCGGCGAACTCGATCTCTATCCGCAAGAACTGACTCGAGTCTTGTTGAATTTGTTCGCAAATGGCTTCTATGCCGTGGGCGAACGCCGGCGCAGCGTCCACGATCCGGCGTATGAGCCGACACTGTCGGTCGCCACCCGCGCGCTCGGCGACCGGGTCGAGATCCGGGTGCACGACAACGGCACCGGTATCCCGGAGGCGGTGCGGGCAAAGATTTTCGACCCATTTTTTACGACCAAGCCTGCCGGCGAGGGGACCGGGCTCGGTTTGTCGTTGAGCCATGACATCATCGTCAAACAGCATGGCGGCAGTTTCGACGTCGAAACTGAGTCGGGTGCGTTCACCGAATTCATCGTGACCTTGCCATCCGCGATGGCCGTTGCCGATGCCGGCAGAGGAGGACAAGGATGACCGCGACGATCCTCGTGGTCGATGACGAGCCCGATCTGGAGACACTGGTGCAGCAGCGGTTTCGCCGGCAGATCCGCGGCGGCGAGTTCGATTTTCGCTTTGCCCGCGACGGGGTCGAAGCGCTCGACATGCTGGCCAATGGCAGCGATGTCGACATGGTGGTCAGCGACATCAACATGCCGCGCATGGACGGGCTGACCTTGCTGGAGAAGATCCAGCAGACCGCTGATCCGCTGTCGACCGTGATTGTCTCGGCTTACGGCGACATGGCCAACATCCGCACCGCGATGAACCGCGGGGCGTTCGATTTTCTGACCAAGCCGATCGATTTTGTCGATCTTGAAACCACGATCAAAAAGACGCTCGCCCATATCGAGCGGCTGCGCGAAGCGCGGCGCCGCCAGCTGGAGGCCGAACGCGCGCAGGCGCTGTTGTCGCGCTATTTCTCGCCCAATCTTGCCGAACGGCTGGCGAGCGATCCGGACGCGATCGATCTGGGCGGTCAGCGGCGCGAGATCACCTCGCTGTTCACCGACGTCGCCGAATTCACTTCGATGCTCGAAACCCTCGACCTCGAAATCGTCGCACCATTGCTCAACGACTATCTCGGCGGGATGACCGATGTCGTCTTCGGCCATGGCGGGACCGTCGTAAAGATCATCGGCGACGCGATGCACGTGCTGTTCGGGGCCCCGGCGGACCAGCCGGATCACGCAGCTCGTGCCGTCGCCTGTGCGATCGAGCTCGATATCTATGCCCAGGCCTTTCGCGCACGCTGGCGCGAGCGCGGGATCACGCTGGGCATGACGCGGCTCGGTCTCGAAGCCGGCCCGGCGATCGTCGGTAATTTCGGCGGCGGCAAATATTTCGACTACACCGCCTATGGCGACACGGTGAACACGGCGGCTCGGCTCGAAGCCGCAAACAAGCAGCTCGGTACCCGGATCTGCATTGGTGAAAGTGTCGCGAGCCGCGTCGCCGGCTTCAAGGGACGACCGATCGGCGACCTTCTCGTGCGCGGGCGCAAGGAGCCGCTGCGCGCATTCGAACCGCTGGTGGCCGAAGTCTATGACGACGCCGCGACGCAAGCCTACCTCAACGCCTTCGCCAAGCTCGAAGCGGAGGACCCGTTGGCGACGCCGGCCTTCGCCGCACTTCTCGGTCTGCACAGCGGCGACCATCTTGTCGGCTTTCACTTGCGGCGGCTGCTGAACGGCGCCACTGGTGCGAAGATCGCTCTCGACTGATCGCTGCCGAAGCTTCGGAGCCGCGAGCGTTTGTAATTAATCGTCCCGTCGAAGCGCGGCGACCTCGGGCGCTGTGACCTTCGACGGAGTGGTGCCATACCGGCCCGTCACATAATTCACGACGGCGGCGATCTCGGCGTCGGAATAGCCCTCGCCAAAGGCCGGCATAAAGACTTGGCCGTGGGGGGTGTGGAGGCTCGCGCCGTGGATCACCACCTGAACAAGATTGGTCGCCGCCGGGTCGTTCACGGTTCGATTGCCGACGAGATCGGCATGGGCCCAGATCGTCCCGCTGCCGTCAAAGCCGTGGCAACTAACGCAGGCACCCTCGAAAACCTGCAGGCCGAGGCTCGCAGCACCTGCGGAAACGGTCAGCGGCGCGGGGTGCGGCGGCTCTAACGGGGTGCGGACCGCCGCCGGGTTGCTGCTGTCGGCAATCGGCGAGACGCTTTTTACATAGGCGACAATCGCGGCGACATCGTCCGCCGTCAGAAAGCGCAGGCTGTTGTCGACCGCTTCGCCCATCGGCCCGGCGGCAGAGCTGCGTTCGGGCGCATGCCCATTGGCCAGGTAACCGGCGAACTGATCATCCGACCACGCGCCGATTCCCCATTCGCGGTCGGGAGTGATGTTGTAGGCCTTCCAGCTCTGGATCAACGCGCCGGCAAATTTCTGGCTCGAACTCGGCGCAAACAATAGGTTCCGCGGCGTGTGACAGTCGCCGCAATGGCCGAGCGCCTCGGTTAGATAGGCGCCCCGGTTCCATTCCGGGGGCCGGTCCGAATTTGGCCGAAAGCGGCGTCCCGGGTTGAACAGCACATTCCAGAACTTCATCAGAAGGCGCTGATTGTACGGAAACGCGAGATCGTTTGCCGGCGGACGGTAATGCACCGGCTTCAGGCTGAACAGATAGGCTTTGATCGCCAAGACATCGCGGTCGGTCAGCAAGGTGTACGAAGTGTAGGGGAAGGCCGGGTACAGATTTTCGCCGTCATTGCCGACGCCGTCATGCAATGCCCGCAGGAAATCGGCGTCGCTCCAGGTGCCGATGCCGGTTTCCTTGTCGGGCGTGATGTTGCTCGAATAGATCGTTCCGAAGGGCAGCCTGAAGGCGTAGCCGCCGGCAAACGGCGCGCCGCCAGGGGCGCTATGACAGGCCGCGCAATCGCCGGCGCGCACCAGATACTCACCGCGTTTCACGAGATCGGCGTTGCCGAGCTCGGGCGGAACACCGGTCGGGTCCGGGCCATGATAGTCGGCGAGCTCGACCGGGGTGCCGCCGGCAAAGCTGGTCGGCCCGCTTGTACGCAGCACCAGCCAGCCAACCCCGGCCATCGCCGCCAGCACGACGATCGCGATCGCGGCGATCTTGCCCGCCGGGCTCACAATGATCTCCGCGGCGCCGTCGGCCGACGCCTTTCGGTCATATGCCGCTCAGCTGGTTCTTGACCGGCAATTTACGGATCCGCTTGCCGGTCGCGGCAAAGATCGCGTTGGTCAATGCCGGCGCAGCACCGGCCGTGCCGGGCTCGCCGATGCCGCCGGGCGGCTGCCTGCTCTCGATCAGATAGACGTCGACGACCGGCGCGTCGTTGATGCGCAGCATGCGGTAATCGTTGAAATTGCTTTGCTGGACGCGGCCGTTCGCAAAGGTGATTTCGCTGAACAATGCCGCGGTCAGACCAAAGATGATGCCGCCGAACAGCTGCGCCTTGATTGTGTCCGGATTGACCGCGATGCCGCAGTCGACGGCGCAGACGACCCGCTCGACCCCGACCTCGCCCTCCTTGGAGACGCTGATCTGAGCGACCTGCGACAGATAGCTGCCAAAGGCGTATTGCAGCGAGACGCCGCGCCCGCTGCCGGGCGGCAGCTTTCCGCCCCAGCCGGATTTCTGCGTCGCCAGGTCGAGCACCCGCGCGAGCCGCGTGGGCTGCGGATGCGGCCTCGCCCAGGCGGCTTCGGCTGCCGCGTCCAGCTCCGCTCCGGCCGGCGGCAATTTGCCGAGCAGCGCGCGCCGGTATTCGACCGGGTCTCGCTTAGCCGCGGCGGCCAGCTCGTCGATAAAGCTTTCGACCATGAAGATGTTGTGGGTCGGCCCGACGCCGCGCCACCAGCCGGTGGTGATGCCGGGGATCTCGTGGCGCACGTAGTCGACCAGCATGTTGGGGATCGCGTAGGAGAATTCCTCGGCCGCACCTTCGACGGCGTCGAAGTCGAGGCCGTTCTTGAACGCCGCGGGCAGCCATCGTGCGACGATCGAGGAGCCGGTGACGCGGTGGGTCCAGGCGACCGGCATCCCGTTGTCGTCGAGCCCGGCGGCCAGGCGGTCGTAGTAATAAGGGCGGACGATGTCGTGCTGGATGTCCTCTTCGCGGGTCCAGATGACCTTGACCGGCGCGGCGACCTGTTTGGCGATGCGCGCGGCCTGGGCGACGTAATCAACCTCCAGCCGCCGGCCGAAGCCACCCCCCAGCAGATGGTTGTAAACCCGCACCTTGTCCCGCGGCAGCCCGGTCGCCTCGGCCACCGCCGCCTGGGTGCGGCTGACGACCTGGTTCCCGACCCAGACATCGCAGCCGTCCGGGCGCACCTGGACGGTGCAATTCAGCGGCTCCATCGTCGCATGCGCCAAATAAGGCACCTGATAGACCGCCTCGATCTTGGTCGCGGCGCGCCCCATGGCCTGGGTGGCATCGCCGTTTTTGCGCGCGACGACGCCCGGCTGCTGCGAGGCGGCGTCCATACGGCGGACGATCTCGGCGCTGGAGAGCGTGGCGTTGGCGCCTTCGTCCCAATCGACGTCGAGCGCCGCCAATCCTTGCCTGGCCGCCCACATGTTGTCGGCGACGACTGCCACGGCGTCGTCGAGCCGCACGATCTGGCGCACCCCGGCGATCTTCTTTGCCGCGCTGTCGTCGGCACCCTTGAGTTTGCCGCCCGGAACCGGGCAGGCAGCGACAGTGGCGATCAGCATGCCCGGGACCATCGTGTCGATGCCGAAGCGCGCCTCGCCGGCGACCTTGATCGGGCTGTCGAGCCGCTTGACCGGCTTGCCGATCAGCTCGAACGCGTCCGGGCTCTTGAGTGGGACATCGCTCGGGACCGGCAGGGCGGCGGCGATGTCGACCAAAGCCCCGTAGGGGGCGCGGCGGCCGGTTGATACATGAACAACCTCGCCCTTTTGCGCATGGCAGGATGCCGGGTCCACCGTCCATTGCTGTGCCGCCGCCGCGACCAGCATGACGCGAGCGGTCGCACCGGCGCGGCGCAGCGGCTCCCACATCGCCCGCACCGAGGTCGAGCCGCCGGTCGCTTGGAAGCCGAGCAGCGGGTTAGCATAGAGACGGTCGTCGGCGGGCGCCGGTTCGAGAGCGACCTCCGCGAGGTCGACCTCCAGCTCTTCGGCGATCAGCATCGGCATCGAGGTGTAGGTGCCCTGGCCCATCTCGACCTGCGGCATGATCATCGTCACCTTGCCGTCGCGGCCGATACGGACAAAGGCGTTCGGCGCGAATATCGCGTTGTCGGAGGCCTCGGCTGCAGCCGCCTTTAAGGAACCCAAGCGGAAACCCAGCAACAGGCCGCCCGCGGCCGCGGCTTTCAGGACAGTTCGGCGGGAAAGATCGGCAGCCGCGCCGCCGGGCGGATCACAGCTCATCGGGCGGCGCTCCTCGTTGTGGCCGGTCACGCATAGGTTCCGGCCTGCCGGATCGCCGCCCGGATCCGCGGATAGGTGCCGCACCGGCAGATGTTGCCTGACATCGCGGCATCGATCTCGGCATCGTTCGGCTTCGGATTCGCTGCCAGCAATGCCGCTGCCGACATGATCTGACCGGATTGGCAATAGCCGCATTGGACCACGTCGATGTCGAGCCAGGCCTGCTGCACCTTACGGCCACCCGGCGTCTTACCCACCGCTTCGACGGTCGTGATCTTCCGGTTGCCGAGATTCGCCACCGGCAGGACGCAAGAGCGAAGGGCCCGGCCATCGACATGCACGGTGCAGGCGCCGCATTGCGCGATGCCGCAGCCGAATTTTGTGCCGGTCAGCCCGACGACGTCGCGCAAGACCCACAGCAGCGGCATGTCGTCGGGAACATCGAGTTGGTGCGTCTGGCCATTGATGTGCAAAGTCGCCATGGTCTTCGCCCCTCAACTACTCGACCCGACACTATGTTCGCAAAAGCTGGTATCGGCGGCCGGACGCGCGCTGCCGCAATCGCATCTTATCGTTACGAGCGACCTTGACAGGCGTCAATTTCTTTAAGGGCCGCTTTCTGCTCGCAAACCAGTCTTGCCGACGGGGACGCCGGTGAGGGACGGAATCAGGCGCGCTCGCCGATCTACTCCTCGGGCCGGCAGGTGGTCTGGGGGTCGCCGCTGCATTCGAGGCCGGAGCAGCAATCGCCGTTGGTCTTGCAGATCTCGCCTTCGTCCTTGCATTCGGCCGCGTAAGCCCTGGCGATCAGGCTGATGTCGAGATTTTTGAGCAAAACGCGCAGCTGATCGCTGGCCGCTCCGGCGGTGGGGGTGCGGGATGGTGACGCCCCTGGACTGTCCGCCCACGCATAGTGCGGAGCGGCGACGCCGAGCATCAAAAGAAAGCCACCCACCAGATTGCGCATTTGAGGTCTCCGCTTATCAAACCGGGGCCATTGTCCCTGATACTACTCCAGAGTTGAAGAGCCCGGCGATTGCGGCAGATCAGCGCTCGGTCAGTTTCAGCTCGATGCGACGGTTGCGGCTGTAGGCCTCCGGCGACGCACCGGGATCGAGCGGCTGAGTGTCGGCAAAGCCGGCGGCGGCGAGCCGGTCGCCGGGGATCCCTCGGCCGATCGCATAGCGCACGACCGACAGCGCGCGCGCCGTCGACAACTCCCAGTTCGACGCAAACAACGGCGTGGCGATCGGGTTGTGGTCGGTGTGGCCGCTGACCAGCAGCACCCAATTGATATCGGAGGGGATTTCGGCGGTGATCTGCTTCAGCGCGGCGATGACCGGATCGAGTTCTTTCTTGGCGCCGTCGGTCAGCTCGGCACTGCCCGGCGCGAACAGCACTTCCGACTGGAAGACGAAGCGGTCGCCGACGACGCGGATGTCGGGACGATTGCCGAGAATGTCGCGTAGGCGTCCGAAGAACTCCGAGCGGTAGCGGGCGAGCTCCTCGACCTTGTTGGCAAGCGCGACGTTGAGCTTTTGCCCGAGATCGGCGATCTGGGTCTGCTGCGACTTGACCTTGGCCTGAGAAATGTCGAGCGCCGCGGCGATCGCGGACAGCTGCTGGCGCAGCGCGGCAATCTGCTGGTTCAACAGGTCGACCTTGGCAAGCGCCTCGCTGCTGACCGATTTTTCCGCGGCAACCGTCTTTTGCGTCACCGCAGCCTGCTGCTGCTCGGCGGCAAGGCTCGCTTCGAGCTCGGCGGAGCGTTCGCGCAACTTCGCCGCCTCGCCCGCCTTGGCGCCGAGGTCGGCGATCTGGGCGTTCAGCCTGCCGCGTTCGGCCTGCGCGCTCCGCAACTGCGCGTCGAGCCGGTCGGTACCCTGCCGGAGGTCGGCATTTGCGCCGCGTTCGAGCGACAGCAGATTGGCGAGCGCATCGACCTGCTGCTGTAGTTTGTGCAGCGCCTCTTCGCGCCCGGACAGCGCCGCGGACAGATAAAACTGCCCGGCGGTGAACACCAGCAGGATGAAGATGATCACCATCAACAGCTGCGACAACGCGTCGACAAAGCCGGGCCAAATGTCGATGCTCGGTCGGCGGAAATTTCGCGGGGCGATGGCCATCTGTCAGCCGGTTTGTTGCGGGATCAGCGGCGGCCTTCCTCGGCCAATGCTGCGATTGTGCGCGCCAGAATACGGATCTCGCCGCGCAGCTCCTGCACGCTCTGGGCGCGACCTTGGGCCATGTCCTCGATCAGCCGCGCGAGGTAGGCTTCGATATTGCGCAGGTGGTTGCGCAGCGCGTCGTCGTGACCGACCGAGCCGTCGGCGATGCGAGCGAGCGCCGGTTTCAGCTCGAGCTGGTTTTCGGCGAGCCGCAGCATCAGCATCTGGCCAGCCTTCATCTGCTCGCCGAGGATGCCAAGGCGGTCGGTCAGGTTCGACAATGTCGAATTGGCGCCGATGCGGCTCTCCTCGCCGCGGGCGAGGATGCGCTGCAGATTTTCGAGGCTGTCCGCGGTCTGTTCGAGCAATGCCTGGATATAAACCGGAATCGGCGCGTCGCCGGCATCACCCAAGCCACCCCCCGACAGCCGGGTGTAGCTCGACAGCCACTCTTCAAGGTCGTTGTAGAAACGGTTTTGCGCCTGTCCCGCCTGCAAATCGAGAAAGCCCAGCACGAGACTTCCGGCGAGGCCGAACAATGACGAGCTGAACGCGGTCCCCATCCCCGCGAGCGGCGATTCGAGCCCGGCTTTTAGGTTGGCAAAGGCGCGCGACAGATCGCCGCCGCCGACGCTCAACCCGCTGATGACGCCACCGACCGAGCGGACCGTCTCCAGCAGACCGTAGAACGTGCCGAGCAGCCCAAGAAAAATCAAAACACCGATCAGGTAGCGCGAGGTCTCACGGGTCTCGCTGAGCCGCGAACCGATGCCGTCGAGCAAGGTCTGCAGCGAGTTCGTCGACAGGCTGACCCGGCCGCCTTGCCGCGCCCCCAGCATGCGGGCCATCGGCGCCAGCAGTCGCGGCTCCCCGCGGCGGCCGGCGACCCCCTCCTCGCCCGCCTGCTGCTGGCGAAAACCCTCGATCCAGTCGATCTCCGGCTCGAGCAGCAGCACCTGGCGAAAGATGTAAGCGATGCCGGCGACGAGGATGCCGAGGATGACCCCGTTGACACCCGGGTTACCCATAAACGCAGACGCGAGCGACCTGCCGAGCGCCGCTGCCAGCGCCGCCACCAGCACCAGGAACAGCGCCATCCGCACCAGAAAACGCCGCGGGCGATTCATCGGGCCGCTCCGCAGAAAGCGCCGATCGGGAATGCCCTTGCCGGTCTCACCCCTGGGGGCCCGGAAACAGGGCCTGTCGTGGCGGCATTCGTCGGCCGAGCACGAAGCACATTCTTGATCCTACCCTGGCCACGTCGACTCGGACGCCACCCGGCGCGGGTCCGCGGGCGTCGTCGAGTACAGTAAAAATTAGCGTATCGAATGATTTAAAGACAACAAAAATGCCGCGAGCGGTATCGCTTGTCTTCTACCTTTCCTTGTATAAAGCCGCCGGCGCCGCAGCCCGGGCGGTCCGCAGCGCCTCGCGGATCAGCGCCGCCAGTGGTAGATGAAGGTGATCGTTGGCGGCGAGCACGTCGCCGCTCGTCATCATCGTCTGGCCGCCCGACAGATCGCTGACGTAGCCGCCCGCCTCGCGGACCAGCAACAGCCCGGCGGCGACGTCCCACGGCGCCAGGCCGAATTCCCAGAACCCCTCGAAACGTCCGGCCGCGACATAGGCGAGGTCGAGCGCCGCAGCACCTACGCGCCGCACGCCGCCGGTCGCGCCCATGACCGCCGTCAGGGTCGCCAGATAGGTGGCTCGGTCGCCGCGGACGCCGAGCGGCATGCCGGTGCCGATTACCGCCTCGGCGAGCCGCCGCCGCGCCGAAACCCGCAGCCGGCGATCGTTGACATAGGCGCCGAGGCCCTTTTCGGCCGAATACATCTCGTCGCGGACCGGGTCGTAGACCAGCCCGGCGACGATCTCGCCGTCGCGCTCGAGCGCGATCGAAATCGCAAAATGCGGGATGCCGTGCAGAAAATTGGTCGTCCCGTCGAGCGGATCGACGATCCAGCGGTGGCGCGGGTCGCTGCCCGCTTCGGCGCCGCCCTCCTCAAACAGCAACCCGTAACCGGGACGGGCCCGCGCCAACTCGTTCTTGAGCGTGCGTTCGGCCTTGAGGTCGGCGGTCGAGACGAAATCGCCCGGCCCTTTGACCGAGACCTGCAGCTGCTCGACCTCGCCGAAATCGCGCAACAGGCCGCGGGCCGCCTTGAGCGCGGCGTTCGACATGACATTCAGGATCGGCGAGCGCAAAGCCATCGCGGCGGCCTCCCGCCCGGTGCCCGGCTCAGTCCTTCGCCCGCTCCATGTAGCTGCCGTCGGCGGTGTTGACGACGATCCGGGTCCCCGCCTCGATATAGGGCGGGATCATGACCCGGCGGCCGTTTTCGAGCTTGCCGGGCTTGTAGGACGACGACGCCGTCTGCCCGCGCACGACCGGATCGGCCTCGACCACCGCCATCGTAACACTCTGCGGTAATTCAACCGAGAGCGGCGTACCTTCGTACAGCATGACCGTGCAGACCATCCCGTCACGCAGGAAATCGGCGGGCTCGCCAATCGTCTCGGTCGGGATCGAGACCTGCTCGAACGTGTCGTTGTCCATAAACGTCGCCTGGCCGCCCTCAGCGTAGAGGAACTGCATCTCCTTTTCGTCGAGGCGGACGCGCTCGACGGTCTCCTGGGTACGGTAGCGGTCGTTGAGCTTGATCCCGCTGCGCAGATCGCGCATCTCGACCTGAGCAAACGCGCCGCCCTTGCCGGGTTGGACCAGTTCGCGTTTCAACACGATCCACAGCTTGCCCTGGTGCTCGAGGACATTGCCCGGCTTGATGTCGATGGCGTTGATCTTCATGGCACGGATCCTGGTAGGGCTGGCGCGCGGTTGGGCGGCTGTCGCCCAGACATTAGCACGGGCCGAAGTTACGGCAAGACGGAGCACCGAGACGATGGAGCAATGGTGGCGGCCCGAGCGCTTTGCATTGCGCCGCCTGCGGCTGGAACAGCGGGGTCGTATTCTGGAGGCGGTGCGCGGTTTTTTTGCGGGGCAAGGGTTTGTCGAGTGTCGACACCCCGGCCCTGCAGGTCAGCCCCGGCCTCGAACCGCATCTGAAGGCCTTTGCGACCAAATTGCACGACCCAGGCGACGGTCGAACTTTGCGGCGCTATCTGCACACCTCACCCGAATTCGCGATGAAAAAGCTGCTGGCGGCCGGAATGCCGCGGATCTGGCAGCTGGCGCATGTGTTTCGTGACGGCGAGCGCAGCGCCACCCATCATCCCGAGTTTTCGATGCTCGAATGGTATCGGGCCGCCGCCGGGTGGCGCGATCTGATCGCCGACTGCATCGGCCTGCTCCGCGCCTGCCAAGCGGCGGCTCACTCTTCCTCATCGTCATCGCCGCACTTGACCCGGCCACTCGCGGCGCCCGAAGAAGCCCTGACTTGGCGAGGCCGTAGCGCCGACGCCCGGCGGCCATGGCAACAAATCAGCGTCGCCGAGGCCTTCCGTACCCATTGCGGGCTCGACATCCTGGCGACCGCACCCGACCCGCTCAATCCCGATGTCGCGCTGCTCGCCCCTGAGGCGCGCCGGATCGGCATCGAACCGCATTCGGGCGACGATTGGGAGACGCTCTACTTCCGCATCTTTCTCGACCGGATCGAGCCGTTTCTCGGCATCGGCGCCCCCACAATCCTCTACGATTTCCCGGTATCGATGGCCGCGCTGTCGCGCCCCAACGCCGACGACCCGCGCCTTGCCGAGCGCTTCGAGCTTTACGTCTGCGGTCTCGAGCTCGCCAACGCCTTTGGCGAATTGACCGACCCGGCGGAGCAGCGCGCCCGCTTTCGCGCCGACCAAGCCAGACAGCAGGCGCTCTACGGCGATACCTACCCGATCGACGAGGATTTTCTTGCTGCTCTCGAAGCCGGACTGCCGCCGTCCGCCGGCATCGCCCTCGGCTTCGACCGTCTCGTCATGCTCGCCACCGCCGCCGCCGACATCGAAGACGTGCTGTGGGCGCCGGTGCGTTAGTCGGTCTACGAGGTCCTTCGGTCAACGCCGGTTTCGCAAAACTCGCACGCGTCCCTCGGCACCGGGGTCATTTCCCGAGCCATCGGGCGGTGCATTGGTCGAGAGATTGGCAAGCGCGCTGGTCGATTTCGGCGTCGCTCAGGGTGCTGAGCGGGTGGTCGATGACGACCGGGGCGAGTTCGGGCATGCCGAGGGCTTGGCACTGCATCAGCGCCTCGTGCAAAAATTCGGTGGTGACGATGACCGCCGTCGGGCGGCCCAGGGCTTCGAGACTGACGGCGTCATGCGTACAGCACGACGTGCACGAGCCTCAATCGCCGATCGCGGTCAGGACGATGTCGTTGTCGGCGGCAATGATTTTGATCAATGCCGGGTCGGCGTCTTTCGAAAAGCTTTCCTTGCGGTAGTAATTGACCGCGGCAAGCGCCGCCTGCTCGCCAAGCTGCGCCACCGTCTTGCGCAACAGCCGGTTGGCGTTCCACTTGGTGTTGTCGAGCACGCCGAGGCGCAGTCCGGCAAGATCACGCCGCCGCGGCGCGAGCCTGGTTCGCCCTGCTTCAACCACGCCGCGTGGGTCGAAAACGACGAGTCCCAATGCATTCGTCATTGCATTTGCTCCTGTCGATGGCCGAGCGTTGTCATTGCGAGCCCACGGGTCCGCGCTATGTGCGGCCCGAGGATAAACTCCGCGAAGCATTCCCGACCATTCCGACGTCCCGCTCGCCAGATCGAGATTGCTTCGTCACCGCGCTCCGCGCAATGACCCCGGGATTGGGCGCATAACTGATTCCCGAGGTGTCCGCTATAAGTAGCACGTGCCGTCGACGCAGACGGGCTCGCGGCGCGGTCCGGCGCCGCTTTCAATGCTGCGCAGGACCGGCGACGACATGTGACCCCAGCCGGGGATGAAGGCCGAAAAGCGGCCGGCCTCGCCGCCGACGACAAACAGGTGGATATGGTCGGGGTCGGGAACGACCGGGATGCGCGAACCCTGCTCGCGCTTGTACCAGCGCGGCAGGTTGCGGTTGTAGATCTTGCCGTAGCGCTCGTCGAAGGTCAGCTGGGAAAAGAGATTATAGGCGTTCGTGTGCAGGTAGCTCTTGACGTCGTGACGGGTCCAGCCTTTGCCGGCGATCGTGCGGGCATGCTCGGGGCCGATGACTACCGCGCAATGGCCGCTCGACACTGCGTTGTTGTTGGCGATCGTGCTCATCGCCGAGCAGATGCTGTCGAGAATGCCTTCAGCGTCGTTGGCGACGTGGTTGGTGACGCTGTGCGGCGGCTCGGCGGCGAGCACGAACACCGTCGAATCTTCGGCGCCAAAGCCCTTTTCGACATGGTACGGCGCCCACGGGCTCGCCGCCTCGTTCTCGGCGACGCAATAGGTGTATTTGCCGGGGTGGCCCAACGTGCTCTTGTCGAGGTCGCCCGGCCGGCCGCCGCCGACATTGAGCAATACGAGGCGCAACGCCCGCCCGATCGTCGCATTGGCGCGGTTGCCCGAGCCAAAGGCGTTGCCGCCGCCATTCATGCCGATCGCCCCCGCCACCGGGCCATTGACGACCAACAGCGGGGCCGCCATATGCGTCGTCGCCTGCACCCCGTTCAGGTTGAAGGCCGTGGCGGTCACGGCCAGCATCGCCGCGCGCACCACCGGCGCGTAATCGGCCTTGCAGCCGGCCATCACCATGTTGACCGCCAATAATTCGCGGGTCAGGCTGCCATGCCGCGGCGGCACCTTGCATTCGACGAAGTGCGGATCGCCGCCAAGAGCCTCGACGAATTCATCGACCCGCTCGCGCGTCGGCGGCACCACCGGCAGCCCGTCGGTCCAGCCCTGCGCGAAATACCATTCGACCAGATCGGTCCCGGCCGGCACGCGCCGGATGCCGGTTTCGGCCTTGTCGGCGACATCCGCAACTGCACTCGCCATGCCCTTCCTCCGGCAAACAAAGATGCCAAAGATACCACTTTCGCGAAGGATCGGCGCGCCATCGAATTGCAGATCTCCAGTGCATCGGCTTAGGCCGGTTTCGTGCGAAATCACGAGAATCATGGTTGTATGTTCAAGCGGCGTCCGCCGGCGCCTATGTCGTGAACCCGATTTGTTCACCCCTGCTTAACCTTTAGCGGGGTAGGATCGGTGATCAGCGAATGCACGTCCGCGGAGCTGCAGGCTATCGACGCGAGGCTTTGGTGAATCGCCTTACCATGCTGGTCACGCCCGCCGGGCAATGGGTCCTCGAAAACAGCGTCGAGTTTTTCGCCGCCCTGGGCGACATCGACCCCGATTACGACGCCGCGTCGTTCGCAGTAAAGAACCAGGGTTTCGTCAAGTTTCAGATCCACGACCAATCGATTATCGAGATCGAGCTGCATCCTTACGCGGTGGAACTTCCGGCGCTGCTCGCGGTTCAGCAACAGCTGACGACCTCGAACGTGCGGTTATTCCGCATCCGATACTTCACCTCTTCATGGCAGTCCGAAATTCTGTCAGACCGTGATCTCGCGATTTCACGGTTGTCCGAGCTATGCGCTCCAAAGTTCGTACCCGCCGCAAAAGACCAATTCCTGATTGAGCCACAGGAGTTTTCGAAATTATATGACAGTGACGAAAGTCCGCTTCAGCGTTTGGCGCAAAAGTGGCGAATGTCGTTCGGGCATTTTGATCCGAGCGTGATCTCCTTTGCCATCAACCAGCAATTGCTGTCGCGGCTGATGATCTTCGGGATGAGGCCCGATTGGACCGATCCGGTTTTCCGCTTTATCGGCGACGGATTCCGCTGGCTCGAAGGCAACTATCAGTTCAACGGGATCGTCCAAAGGGTCGAGAATCAGCCCGACAGGGATTACGGCGAGTGGGTTTCGGAATTTTATAAAAACGTCGCTCGCACCGGCCAGCCGCGCTATGACCATGTCACCGCTGCGATCCAGGTGTCGCCCGGCAAGCCGAATTTCTTTACCTCGCATTATGAGCGGTTGCTGCTGCCCTGGAAGACGTCATCGGACGAGGTCCTGGTCTCGATGTTGTCGCGCAAGCTGGCTGACGACGGCGCCGCCAAATCCGCGGCGTCGGAGGTCGGATACCCTCTAGAAAGAATTGCAAAGAAATCGTCGTAGGCATCCTCGGCGGAGACGCTGACCAGCACATTTTCGATGGCTCCGGAGGGCGCGCCAGGGAATATTATGCTGCGGCTTTCCCGCTTATATCCGTACCCGGCGGCGACCCCTTTTGGACCAGCACAGGGGCGACAATCGAAATGCCCCAATCAATCGGCCAGCGCGCCAGGGCATAGGCGCGACCGAGCCGGGGAAGCAGCTGCGACAGCCGCTTGCCGCGAAAATCCGGTCGCACCCAAGCCGAGCCGCCGTAGACGACGACCCCGGTTATAACTTTGGCGTCCGGCGCAGTCACAATACAGGGTTGTCCATCAACCCCTGCCCCATAGAGCAGACCATCAACTTCCTTTTCCAATGTCGTCTCTGGCCAGTAATGCACACGGCCGGCATGGGTGGCGACGATCTCACCATGCTCGTCTTCGCCTGAAATCCAGTATGCGTTTTCAGGGATCAGGTCATTATACTCCGGATTGAACATTCGCATCAGTGGATACCAGGTGCCGTTGCTGACTTTCTGTTTGTTAAAATACAACAACTCGTCAAAATCGTGGCGCAGGCGCAAGCTGATGCCGATTTGCCGCGCGGCTTTGTCGCCTTCGAGGACGAAGCGTGACAACAAACGCGGCGGGCCATGCTTGATCGTTAGTGCGTCCGGGAGACGTAGATTGTTCTCCGGGACGATATTCGGATAAACCAGTTCCATCGGATTCTCCTCTGAAGCGGCGCACCGCATCGAACGATCCGTCGACTGCCGCTCTAAGCCTTTAGAAAGCCAATGTTGCTCGCATTACTGAATGGGTTCTCCAGACGTCGGTTTTATCCGGACCACCGTACAGCTTTTATCTCGTTCTATTATCGTACGAGTTCCATCGGTCATTTGGGTACAACGAACAATTGAGATAACATTAACATATATCGAACCAATGTCAATTAAAAATTATTCGTTTACTCTAATTTTTAAAAACAATGTGACCCATGGTTGCATGTGCACAAATGTTAAGGTCGTTTTTCGGGGACTAATTGCTGACGTTACGATGACTATTTCTACATCCAGAGGGATTTTTATTTGATAAAAGGGGCAAAGACTGACGAAAGATAGGACGAATTTCCCGCCGGATGGTGCCGTGGTTGACGTCTTTTTGATGGTTGGGCAATTCGCGCGGTACTCGATCGCCGCCAGCTGACTGGATGGCTCGCCGACGACCTTCGCGGGAGAAACGCGCGGCGTTGCGCCGCGTTCGCTTTCCTCGGATACTGCGGCGACCGACGACGATCCGATCGCATGGAGCAGCACGGTTGGAGTATGGGCCGGAGCATCACGCTCGCCGCAGCCGACGGCTGGACCCTTGACGCCCCGCGCCAAGGCGCATGGTGGCCTCGTCCTCTGCCCGAGATTGTGGGGTTGACCATCATGTTGATCCCGATGGATGTCGCCGGCGCGGTCAACCACGCGCCGCCGGATTTGACAATCTACGTCGACCACGCGGGTCTTGGGTTCGGCTGCCACGGGCGCAGCGTTGATGAGCCTGAAAGCGCCGAGCTTGGCCTGCGGCGCGGTCTCTACTTTTCAACCAGCGCGTCGGCCGACAACGCCGCAACCCGGGGGACCCATGACCAGCAAGGACCAGCTGAAGCGCGCCGTGTGCGAAGCGATCGACCGCAATGCCGGCGCGATCATCGATCTCGGCGAAACCATCCTGCACAGCCCCGAAACCGGGTTCAACGAGGTCAAGACCGCCGCCCTCGTCGCCCAACGGATGAGCGCGCTGGCGCTCGCGCCGCGTACCGGCTTGGCGCTGACCGGGGTCAAGGGCCGCGTTGCGGGGCGCGTTCCGGGGCCGCGTCTCGCCCTTATCGCCGAACTCGACAGTCTGCGCACCTCCGATCACCCGCTCGCCGATCCGGTCACCGGGGCGGCGCACAGCTGCGGGCATAATGCCCAGATCGCCGGCATGCTGGGTGCTGCAATCGGGCTGACCGGCGCCGACATCGCCGATCATCTCGCCGGCGAAATTGTGTTTTTCGCCGTGCCCGCCGAGGAATTCATCGATGTCGAGGAACGGCTCGGCCGCGTCGCCCGCGGCGAGATCGAATTCATGCTCGGCAAGCAGGAGCTCGTCGCCAAAGGCCATTTCGACGATATCGACCTGGCGATGATGATCCACACCGGGTCGGCCAACGCCGGCAAGGCGCGCTCGGCAATTGCCGAATCATCGAACGGCGCGCTGATCAAACAGATCCGCTTTGTCGGCCGGGCGGCGCATGCCGGCGGAGCGCCGCAGCTTGGGATCAACGCTCTCAACGCGGCGATGATCGCGATGAGCGCGATCGCCGCCCAGCGCGAGACCTTCTGGGAAAGGGACACGATCCGGATCCACCCGATCATCACCAAGGGCGGCGACGCGGTCAGCGTCGTTCCGGCCGAGGTGACGATGGAGACGTTTGTGCGCGGCGGCTCGCTCGAAGCGATCCTCGACGCCAACCGCAAGGTCGACCGCTGCCTGCGCGCCGGTGCGATGGCGGTCGGCGCCGAGGTCGAGATCCAGACCATTCCCGGGTATTTGCCGCAGCGCAACGACAAGCGGCTGGGGCGGGTCTTTGGCGACAATGTCGAGGCGATCTTTGGCCCGGACACCTTCCAGAGCGGCGGCCATCGCACCGGCTCGACCGATATGGGCGACCTCGCCCACCTGATGCCGGTGATCCACCCCTATGTCGTCGCCGCGGAGGGCCATGCCCACGCCGCCGACTGGCGTATCAACGAACCGCAGCACGGGTATGTGACGCCGGCCAAGCTGCTGGCAATGACCGCTATCGACCTGCTCTATGCCGATGCCGCACCGGCCCGGGACATCCTCGATAAATTCGAGCCGGCGATGACCAAGGAGGCTTATCTCGGCTTTCAGCGGGGCTTGTTCAAAAAGGAGCGCTACGCTGCTCCGACGACGTGATTTGACCGTCGGCGCCATAGCTGGATTTGCGGCAATCTAACGTTCGCTGGCTGATAAAGGTCGGAAATGCCGGACGGTCGCAGCGGGTGACGGCGGAAGCGCACAAGGCGGCGCTGGCGCTGTTGCGCTGGCATATCGCAATGGGAGCGGACGAGGCGATCGGCGATCAGCCGATCGACCGCTTCAGCGCCGGGACGCTCGTGGCCGTTGCCGTTCCGGCAGATATGCCGACTCCGCAACCTGCAGTTGCGCTGTCAAAGCCGCCGCCCGCGACGGCGCGCCCGGTGGCGGCCGTGCTGCCGGCCGCCTATGCGGAGGCGCCCGGGGAGGCGGCGCAGTCGGCGCGGCTGCTGGCGGCGGGGGCCGTCTCATTGGCGGCGCTGGAGGCGGCGATCGCCGGGTTCGAAGGCTGCGCGCTGAAACAGACCGCGACCAACACCGTCATCGCCGACGGCAATCCGGCGGCACCGGTCATGATCATCGGCGAGGCGCCGGGCGCCGACGAAGACCGCATCGGGCGACCCTTTGTCGGTCGCGCCGGCCAGTTGCTCGACCGCATGCTGGCGGCGATCGGGTTCGACCGGAGCGGCGTGCTGATCACCAACGCGATCTATTGGCGTCCCCCCGGCAACCGCACGCCGACCGCCGACGAGATCGCCGCCTGCCTGCCGTTTGTGCTGCGCCACATCACCCTGGTCGGGCCGAAAGTCCTGGTGCTGGCCGGCGGCACCGCGGCGCGGGCATTATTGCCGCCGGGTCCCGGCATCACCCGGCTGCGCGGACGTTGGTTCGACCTCGCGATCCCCGGCGTCGACCAGCCGGTTCCGACCGTGCCGATGTTCCACCCGTCCTTCCTGCTGCGCGCCCCCGAGCGCAAGCGCGAGGCCTGGCGCGACCTCCTCGCGTTGCGCGCCCGCCTCGACCAGTTGCTGGCCGCCGAGCCGCCGCCCGGCTAGCCGCTGCCCCGCGTTCGGGCTATGCTGCCGGCATCCCAGAGGGAGCGTCGCTCATGCCCGGCCGGCTCGATCAAACCCGTCCGTTTTTGCCTGTCAACATCGCGATCCTGACGGTTTCGGACACCCGCGACGCGGCCCAGGACCGCTCCGGCAACACGCTCGCCGACCTCGCGGCGAGTGCCGGGCACCATGTCGTGGCACGGCGGATCGTGCGCGATGAACAGGATGCCATCGTCGCCCAGCTGCGCGCCTGGATCGCCGACCCGCAGGTCGACGTGGTGATCTCGACCGGCGGCACCGGCGTCACCGGCCGCGACGTGACGCCCGAGGCGTTCCACAAGGTCTACGAGAAAGAGATCGCCGGCTTTGGCGAGGTGTTCCGCTGGCAGAGCTACGACAAGATCGGGACCTCAACGATCCAGAGCCGGGCAACCGCCGGGGTCGCTGGCGGGACCTATCTGTTCGCGCTGCCGGGCTCGCCCAGCGCCTGCCGCGACGCCTGGGAGGGCATCCTCGTCCACCAGCTCGACAACCGCTTTCGCCCGTGCAACTTCGTCGAGCTGATGCCGCGGCTGCAGGAGCTCTGAAATAGCCGCTCACCGGCTCGCGTGGTGTTGATTTGCAGCACCACTGCGACCCTTCACCGACACCGAAACCGCGGTGTGCACGGCGGGGGAGAGGGTTGGGCGGGGACGACAATCGCGATCCCGCCGCCGCGATTTCGCTAGTGCGCACACCAGAGTCCGGTAGCGGACTACATCAGGAACACGCCCTTGCCGGTGGTTTGGGTGTCGAACAGCTGATAGGCCTCCTCGGCCTGGTCGAGCTTCCACTGGTGGGTGAACAGGCGGTCGACATCGACCTTGCGGTCGACGATGAACTGGGCGCACTCGGCCTGGCCGATCGACGAGAAGGTCCAGGAGGCGACGATCGTCAGCTGCTTGCGCAGCATGTCCGGGCTGACGTCGATCGTCACATTGTTGCGCTCGCCGACAAAGCAGACCGTGCCCCACACCTTGGCGCTGCGCACCGCGGCGATCCGGCCCTCGGGCTGGCTCGAGGTGTCGAGGGTAAAGTCGGCGCCGCCATGGGTCAGATCCTTGATCGCGCCGATTGGGTCGTTCGAGCGCGGGTTGACGGTCTCCCAGGCGCCGAATTCCTTGGCGCGTTCGAGCCGCTCGGGGCTGATGTCGAGGGCGATGACCCGCGCCCCCATCGCCGAGGCGAGCTGGGTCGCCGACAAGCCGACCGGGCCCTGGCCGAATAAGGCGATCGTGTCGTTGCCGGAAAGATTGAGCCGCCGCAGTGCGCCGTAAGCGGTGCCGGTGCCGCACGCGATCGCCGCTCCGGCGGTAAAGGACAGCTCGTCATGCAACGGCACCAGGGTAAAGGCCGGCACCTTCAGCCAGCGCGCGTGCCCGCCATGCGCGTTATTGCCGTAGACCAGAACCGGCTCTTCCTGGCACAGCTGCGACCATCCCGAGCGGCAATGGTTGCAGACGGTGCAGCCCTTGTAATGGTGCACCATAACCCGCTGGCCGACCTTGGCCTGCTTGTCGCTGACGCCGGGGCCGACCGCCGCGACGATGCCGCAGGGCTCGTGCCCGCCGATCACCGGGTTGGGGTTGACCGGCAATCCGCCGATCGATTCACCACCGGTTTTAGGGCGCCGGTACTGGTGCAGGTCGCTGCCGCACATGCCTGACGCCTTCATTTCGACAACGGCTTCGCCCGGCCCGGGCGTCGGATCCGGGAACTCCATCATCTCGATTTCGCTCTCGCCCGAAAAAACCACGCCGCGCATCGTCTCCTCCACCTCGTTTCTGTCCCGGTCGAGACTAGCCCTTTTCACCGCCCCGACGATATCGCCCCGTTCGCCGCCGCGGGTCCGCCGACGTCATCCCTGGCAATCCCTGTAGCAACTCGGCACAACGGTCCTCGGGAAGGTTGGGGAGGACCGCTGCGCTCGTGTGTTGCCGCAACGGCGATGCGGCTGGACATTGGCGCCCGCCGCCGCGCGGTCAGCGCGCCCGATGGCGGGTCTCGACCACTCGGTATTACAGAAAAAGGGCGCGACATGGAGACCGGCAACCCCGGACCCGGCAGGCGCCGCCTCTTCACCGGCAACGGCGCCGATCATCATCCAACTCTTTGAAGTGATTGGCGCGCCCGAGAGGAGTCGAACCCCTAACCCCCAGATCCGTAGTCTGTGTTTTTGGGGTTTCGTATCGTGCCGCACGGCTGCTACAAGGTATAATTATCTAGCATATCTGAGACAACCTCGTTCCGCAACATTCCTCCTGATGCCCCTTGTGTGATTGCTGGTGATTGCTATGTGATTGCTAGCTGCCGCAGGAGGGGCTCCCTGGGGATGAGGGGAAAGATCAGCAAGCGCGCGATCGACGCGATCGATGCGAACGAGAGGGACGTGTTCCTGTGGGACACCGACTTGAAGGGCTTCGGGCTGAAAGTCAGCCCAGCCGGCAGCAAGATCTACCTCATCCAATATCGCCTGGGCGGACGTGAGGCCCGCACTCAGCGCTACACCATCGGCAAGCACGGGTCACCTTGGACACCCGACAAGGCGCGCGAAGAGGCTGAGCGCCTGCTTGGGCGGGTGGCGAACGAAGTCGATCCGGCGAAGGAGAAAAAGGCGAAGCTCGCGGCTCACCGCACCGATTCGCAAGCCCCGACGCTTGCCGAATTCGCGGCTCGCTACGTCGCCGAGTATGCGAGCCCCTATAAGAAACGGCGTAGCGTCCAGGAGGACGAACGAAACCTTCGCCTACATATCAACCCAGCGCTCGGGATGCTGAAGCTCAAGGACGTCACCCCGGCGCATATCGCGAAGTTTCATGCTAGCGGAAGGAACACCCCGATAAACGCCAACCGCTGCCGTGCCCTGCTCTCGCACATATTTAGGATGGCCGAGGTCTGGGGTGAGCGCCCACCGGGATCGAACCCATGTCGTTACGTCGAAAAATTCGGCGAACACCGACGAGAGCGATTTCTGTCGGCAGACGAGCTCGCGCGCCTCGGCGAGGCATTGAAACACGCCGATGGCAAGGAGCCGCCATCAGCAATCGCCGCAATCCGCCTCCTGATCCTCACCGGGTGCCGTCTGTCCGAGATCCTCTCACTTCGGTGGGAGTGGATCGATTTCGAGCGCGGTAGCCTGCTCTTGCCCGACAGTAAGACCGGGGCCAAGAACGTGCCGCTTGGGGCGCCCGCACTGCGGTCGCTGGTCGAGTTGCCGCGCCAAGAAGAAAGTCCGTACGTTCTACCGGCCGAACGCGGTAACGGACATTTCGTCGGCATACAGAAACCCTGGCAACGCATTCGAGCAGTGGCCGGGCTAAAAGATGTTCGCATTCACGATCTTCGTCACAGTTTCGCTTCCATCGCCGTATCGGGCGGGGACAGCCTCTATCTCGTCGGTAAAGTGCTGGGGCATCGTCAGTCCCGAACTACGGAGCGATACGCCCATTTGAAGGACGACCCACTTCGCGCCGTCGCCGACCGCACATCGGAAAGGATCGCGGCTATCATTGGCACCGGCAAGAGCAAAGGTCATCCCTAGGGGGTCTGCTCCCGGCGCCACCAGCGCCTCGCCACCGGCCCGCCGCAACTCGGGCTGCGGCGAGGCGATCACGAATACCCAAACCGTGGACCCCGGTGACGGGACGAGGGTGCATTTCGCGACGCATGACTGCTTGATCCGCTACGGCGATCGATGGCGCGGCGCGGCGACGGCCGCGCTCGCAGCGATGGGCCTGAGCCCGCCGTTCGAGCAAGAGCCCGATCGCTAAAGCTAAGCTACAGGCTTTGCCGCTTGAAGGGGTTAGCGGCAACCCCAGGGATGGTTGGCTACTGGGAGCCGTGACGATCTTTGTCCCGTGCGACAGGATTTGTATCGATACTTCGTTCACCACCTCCGGTGACGCGCAACACCGAGCTCGCGGATCCGTCGGTGACGCGTCACGGGTGCATCGCCGTTCCCTAACCAGAGTCCGCAGGAATCGCTTGCGATCTCTGGTTCGCGCATAGCTCCCTCTGTCGGAAGCTCGCGACGATATCAACCTGTGGGATGGTGAGCGCGTGGTGTGCATCGCGATAACTAATAAGGCCGCCCGTTTCGTGATCGCAAATGTCCCGGATGCGCCCGCTTCCGGACGTTCGTAAAACGGCGATCGAACCACCGGAGTCGTTAAGGGTTATCAGATGCCTGCCCGTCACCTGGCGGTGCCGCGCGCTCCGAGGGCAGGCGTCTGATAAGCCTCGAGGGAGGAAACCGCGGGCCGGTATGGGTACAGCGGTGCGGCGCGCTGGAGCTATGGGGATTTGAGAGCCGCGGGTGATCGGCTGCGATGTGGCCGTCGTGACTGCGAGACGGGGTCCGGCGCGGGATAAAGCGGTGGCGGCGCCTGGTGAAGCGATGAACGAATTGCGATTGCCATTACCGCGGCCGCAGGCTGGCATACAACTGTGGTCATTGGCCGAGCAGGCTCGCCGCCGATCGAGGGGGGCGGCAACTGCGAACAGCATTGGCGTGTGGTGGCCGGGTGATAGCGATCATGAGCTGTCGACCCGATTTGGAACCGGCGGGCCATATCGCGGTGCGTGCCCGCGCTCGAAGATCTCAATGATGATCATCCGGCCGCCGCAGCAGGGACAAGGATGCGAAGGTGGCTGCGGCTCACCATCGCCGGTGCTGTCGGCGTCACTGGGCGCATTCTGTGGCGCCGGTACGTTGAGCAGCTGACGCGCTCGCGCGATGTTCTCGGCACGCCCTCCGTTGGCGAAGAGGCCGTAATGACGGATGCGGTGGAACCCGTCGGGCAGTACGTGGATCAGGAAGCGGCGGATGAACTCGTCGGCGTCGAGCGTCATGAGCTTGTAGCGGGCGTCGCCCTTGGCCCGGTAATCCTTCCATTTGAAAGTCACGCGCTCGCCGTCGAAGGCGACGAGCCGGCTGTTGGCGATAGCGATCCGGTGCGTGTAGCGGGACAAGTAGGCGAGCACCGCGTCGGGCCCGCCAAAAGGCCGCTTGGCATAGACCACCCATTCGTGCTTGCGCAGCGCGGCGAGGTGAGCTTTGAAGGCGGCAGGCTCGGCCAGGGCGGCCTGATCGGCGAAAAACTCCAGTCGCCCCACTTGGTACGCGGCGGTCAGCCGTTCCAGAAACAGGCGGCGGAAGAGGCGCGAGAGCACCCGGACGGAAAGGAAGAAGCTGGGTCGGCAGGCAATCCAATGCTGGCCGTCGAGCGAGAAGCCACCGCCGGGTACGATGATATGGGCGTGCGGATGGTGGGTGAGTGCCGATCCCCAGGTGTGCAGCACAGCGGTGAGCCCGATGCGCGCGCCGAGATGCCTGGGCTGGGCGGCGATGGTGATCAGGGTCTCGGCGGCGGTTTTGAGTAACAGGTCATAAACGACCGCCTTGTTCTGATAGGCTATGTCCGCGATCGGTCCGGGCAGCGTGAAGACGACATGAAAATAGGGCACGGGCAAGAGTTCGGCTTGGCGGTTGGCCAACCATTCCTTGGCAGCCGCGGCCTGGCACTTCGGACAGTGCCGGTTGCGGCAGGAGTTGTAGGAGATGCGCAGGTGGGCGCAGGCCTCGCAGCGTTCGACATGACCGCCCAACGCCGCCGTTCGACAGCGCTCGATCGCCGACATGACCTTCAGTTGGCCGAGGCTCACATGGCCGGCATGGAACGCACGCCAAACCGGCCCACGGTGGCGGAAGATGTCCGCCACCTCGACCGCCGGCGGTGACAACGGCCGCGCGTCAGCCGGGCATCTTTAACAGGAAGTCGAGCGGGCTTGTCACCTGGCCGAGCGCGCTGATGGCGACGCGGGTGTAGAGCGCCGTGGTGTCGAGCTTCTTGTGTCCGAGCAGAACCTGGATGACCCGGATATCGGTTTTTTGCTCCAAGAGATGGGTGGCAAAGCTGTGCCGCAGCGTGTGAACGCCGACACGTTTGGTAATGCCGGCACGCCCCGCTGCCAGGCGAACGATCCGGTGGAGCTGGCGCGCACTCGTATGCTGCCCGCGGTAGCCGGGAAACAACCAGGGCTGCCCGGGAGACATCCATCCCTTCTTGCGCGCGACGCGCCACCATTCGCGCAATATCTCGAGAAGGTTTGGCGAGAGAATGACATACCGATCCTTGTTGCCCTTGCCCTGCTCGACCCGGATGACCATTCGGTCGCTGTCGATGGCGGTGAGCTTGAGCGATACGACCTCCGATGACCGCAGGCCGGTGGCATAAGTCAGGCTCAGAGCCGCCTTGTGCTTGATGTTCGTCGTCGACGCGAGAAGCCGACTGACCTCTGCCGGGCTCAGAACGACGGGGAGGCGGCGTGGCTCGCGGACCGACACGACCGCGTCGGCAAGATCGCGGCGCTTCAGCGTGACCTTGAAGAAGAACCGCAGGGCAGTGGCGCTGACGTTGACGGTCGGTACCGTCGTTCCGATCGACGCCAGCCACAACTGATAGCGATGGACATCCTCAGCGGTGGCCTTGTCGGCAGACTGGCCCAGGAAATCGGCAAACCTTTTGACGTGGCGGATATAGTGCTGCTGAGTCTTGGGGCCAAGCCGGCGGATCGCCATGTCCTCGATCAGCCGCCGACGTAACGGACTGATGGCCTTGTCGGTCATTGGGGGCTCCTGTCTTGGGTGAGGTTCTAAGCCCCTCAATCTCAAGACAGGATGCCTGCTTCCCGCTACTCCACGTCTTGCAACCAATTACCGCGAGAGCGGTTTAGTCCTGCGACCCAAATGCGACCTTCCGGCGGATTACTCGGCGCGGGTCCACTCTCACCCCTCCCAGCCGGCCTTCCGCAAGCCCTCGAGCATGTGGACGTGATCCTCGGGTCGCATCCACGGCACGCGGTTACGGACATAGATGTCGAACGATGCCGGCGCGACGGCGACGGCCTTTTCCAGCGCTTCCCCTTGCTTCCTCGGTCCGGCCAAGCTGGCCGAGCGCCGCCGCGAGCCAGCGATAAGGATGCGGAAAATCAGGATAAGATCGAATTACTTGTCTTGCTGTTTCGACGGCCGCATCATAATCACCGGAGTAATATTGGGCTATCGCCACTTGGTTCATTTTAACCGCTACTTGTGAGCCGTGGGGATCGAGCCTTATGGCGGTTTCTAGTGAACCCAATCCTTCCTTTGGGTGACCGGAAAATGTCAGAACAAAACCGAGCGCTCCGTGGGCGATGGACAAGTCGGCGTCATTGCCAGCGCCCGCTTGGCCTCCACCAGCCCCCCTTGATAGTCGCCGCGACCCGCCAACACATGAGCGAGAGCTGAGCGGGCTTCCGCATCGGCGCTGTCGAGTTCAATAGCATGCCGGGCCAGCATCTCGCGGGAATTCAGTCCCTCAACCAGATTGAGCGTCTGCTGTGATCCGAACGCAAAGCCGCGAGCGTCGGCAAGACCGCGATAGCCACCGGCAAAGGTCCCTTGTCCACCCAACTGAGCCGATCCAGCGAAGCAGCTCGGTTTGTTGGTTCCAGGCATCGTCGTTGGATTCCAGGCCGAAGCGATTGCAGGCAAAAAGCGTATCCATTAACTCGCTGAAAACATCGATTTGCAACTGTTGATACGCAGCGTTGCCGACGCGGACAGCACTATTGCTATAGCCAGGCAGCCAATGGCCGTCTCGCCGGCGCCATAAGTTTCGGCACGGCTGTTTATAGGAGCGCCTACCATTTTCGTCCTCCGCTCGCGGGCTTCACGATCAGTGCCAGATCAGAGCGAGAATGATGATGATCGGAATGGGTACGCCCAACAGCCAAAGCAGGATTCCTCGACCTATATTTTCCTCCCGATGATGGGCTTAACGAGCCCTTGTGTTTGCAATGCGAGGTTTATTTATCCCATCCTTCGAGGTTGCACATCATCAACGCCCGTTCATCTGAAAAGTTCGGAGTAGGTCAGGGTGTGTCAGGTGGCCCTCGGATTTGGAACCGACGGCTTAGTTGAAGTGGTAGCCGTTCCAGCATGCTAGACGAAGCCGTTCACGGGAACCTTGGCCGCGGCCGAAATTCGAATCTCGAAGCCCCACCTCAGTGACGGCCGGTGTCAGTAAGAAAGGCTAAGAGCCGCGTTGCAGACGCGAGGAACGTGTAGCGGGCCAAGCTTGTTAGCGCAGCACACGCAAAGCGAGGCCGTATGATCATTTACGACGAACTGAAGAACGACCACGATCAGGTCAAGGAGATGATGACTCGAATCGAAGGAATGCCATCTCGTGCTTCTACCTCGAAGGTGAAATTGTTCGAGGAAATGAAGGCAGCCTTGACCGCGCATTCACGGGCCGAGGAGAAGGTCTTTTACGAGGCGATGAAGCCCGACAAGAGCGCCCATGTGAGCGTGCTTGAGGGCTGCGAAGAACACCATGTTGCCGATCTGCTGTTGCGCGAGATCGCGCGGCTTTCCCCCAGCAACGAGAAGTGGGCAGCGAAGTTCACCGTGCTCAAGGAAAATGTCGAGCACCATGTCGAGGAGGAGGAAGGCGAAATCTGGGCCAAGGCGCGCGCGATGTTTGATGACACCAAAGCGCAGGAGCTAGGCCAGGCGTTTGTCGCCGAGAAGGAAAAACATCTGTCGAAAGTCGGCTGAACGAACTTAATCGCCGATCGGCCGCCGCCGGCCGCCTGAAAAGCCTGCTTCAAACCGCATTGGCTTCGGCAGCACTCCCTGAAGTCCGTGAACGCGACAGCCGCGGCTGTCGGCAAGGAAGCAACATGCAGGATCTAAGGGAGCCGATCGGCTCCGGCGATGCGCAGGGGCAGCCGGCTACACCGCGACTGGATGGGCCGCCGTCCTCATGGATCATTCTCCTTAGCGTAACTCTGGTCGCGGTCCGCATTTTCGGGTGGCAGCGGCCTCGTCCGATGGCCGCCATCGGGAACGCCGCCTCCGACGAGCCGGAGCGCCGATCCCAACCCCCGGCGTCAGCGATAGTTTCCCGGCAAGGATGGCGGGACGTCCTGCTGCGCCTCTATCACGGTATTTCAGAAGACCGGATCCTGTTGGTCGCCGCCGGCGTTACCTTTTATGCGATTCTTGCTCTGTTCCCAGGCATTGGGGCGATTGTTTCAATCTACGGCCTGTTTGCTGATCCGAGCAGGATCGTCACTCATCTCGACACCTTGTCAGGCGTCGCTCCGAGTGGGGCCGTTGACGTGCTGCGGGAGGAGCTAACCCGTCTCGCCCATCAGGGCAGAGCCGTGCTCGGCGTCAGTTTCGCCGTCAGCATGGTGGTTTCGCTGTGGAGCGCCAATGCCGGCGTCTCGGCGCTGTTCGAAGCTCTCACCGCAGTCTACGAAGAGAAGGAAAAGCGCGGCTTTGTACAATACTATGCGATCACCTTGGCATTTACGGCCGGAATTATCGTTCTGGTGCTGCTGTCGCTCGCCATCCTGATCGCGCTACCGCTAATCCTCGACCATATCCCTGAACCTGGGATTACCGGGGTACTGCTGAACATAATCAGGTGGCCGATCTTGTTCGTGCTGATCGCGCTGGCGCTATCCGTCGTCTATAGATTTGGTCCGAGCCGCAGCGGACCACGATGGCGCTTGATCACCTGGGGCAGCGCCTTTGCCGCCGTCGCGTGGCTCGCTGCCTCCGCCCTCTTCTCTTGGTACGTTGCGCATTTCGGCAGCTACAACAAGACCTATGGCTCTCTTGGCGCGATCATCGGCTTTATGACTTGGATGTGGGTGTCGATCATCGTCGTGCTGGTGGGCGCCAAGCTCGACGCCGAATTAAATCGGCGATCTGCAGCCGACCCATCCGAGCGCCGCACCCAAAAAACGGCAGATGCGCACGGAAGTGCACGAGCGTGAACATCGGCTGGTCCGAACGCGGCGAGAACGTGGGCTGTGTGGCCGCAAACCGCAATCGGGGATCGCGGCGTAGCTCACTCGCGGCTGTTCACGGGCCCCAGATTGCCCGGCGGCACCGGGCCTCCATCGCAGAAGAGAGTGCCAAGGGGGCAACAGGGAAGCGCATTGATGGGCTGGATGTGGACACGCGGCGGCGCCCTCTTCGGCTACCGCGAGGGTGACGATCTCTGGACCGTCGATGGGCGACACGTCGGGCGCTTTCATGGGGTTGAAATCTATGGACCCGGCGGAAACTATCTCGGTGAGCTGAAGGGAAGCGGACTCCTGGTCAGGAACAGAGCGAAGGCGTCGAAACGCCGGAACGGCTTTAAGCCACATCTCTATCGGGCTAGGGAATCCCGCTTCGGTCAGCGTTCTGACCGCGTCGGGTTGGCGATGTACGGCAACTACGAAGACTTTCCCCGCCCGGAAGAGCTGCCGTGATGACCCAGGCGGGTTTTCTCTCCGGCGGCAATCGCACCAGCTAATATATAAGCCACTGCCGCCGGAGTTTTCTTCTCGAGCCATCACGGTCAACTCCTGCGACGACGCTCGATCGAATGTGAAAGGCCGGGGCATCGCTGCCCCGGTAAAGCCGAGATTATTTCTTCGTCCGGGCTTCCCCACTTTTCCCGTGGGCGTCGGTTGAGTGACGATGAGCCTGAGCGGAATGTTCGTGAGCCTTGGTTGACTCCTCGTGGCCCTTATCGTGGTCGCCCTTTCCATGATGATCCGCAGCGGTCCGATGCGCCTTGGCCGCGTTCTCGTGATGCTCGGCTGCTCTCGTATGGGTTTCCTTTGGCATTTTCGTTCCTTTGCTATGAAAAACCGCCCGCATTATGCGAACGCAATAGGTAAACGTCGGAGACGCTGGCAAGGTTTCGCTTTGTCGCACGCATGCTGTTTAGAACAAATAGATCGCTTAAGCCAAAGTCGCGAGACAGTTTCTATTCCGGCAGAACCTATATTAGGTTAACCGAACGCACCAAACGCCGAGCGCTAACACCCATGTTCCGCACGGCGGCGGTTGCGACCAGACCGCCGCTGCTAAATGTGCAGAGGGGTCAGGCTGGCACACCGGCGATGAGCCGGCGGGGAAATCTGTGGTGCATCAGGGCGGCAATCAGGCCGTCGATTGCATCCGCACCCTCGCCGACAATGACCCCGTCCTGAGGCTTGGCCTCAGCCAGAGCGCAAGCGTCCAGCAGCAGCAAGCCGTTGCCGATCGCGGCGATCGGCTTTCCATGCCGGAACGCCTCATTGACGAAATGGATTGCCAAACCCGATTTTGCCAGCGCGGCGGCGGAGGTTCCACCCGGTATGACCACGGCGTCATAGACGACCGACGGCGCGTTGGGAGCCGCGCGGTTGACTTTCTGGGCCTCGCCGGCGGAATTGGTAATCGTCCCGGCATGTGCGGCGATCAATTCGACGAGTGCCTCCAGCTCCCTCAAAGCCTGCTTCACCGCCGCCAACTGCTTTGCATCGACGCCGTTGCCACCGAGGATGGCGATCTTACGGCCCTTGATCGTGTCCCCAGGTTTGTCCTGGCTGAGCGCCGGAGACGAAAGACCCTTGGCCTGCGGGCGCAGGAGTCCGGACGGGGTCGGCGCGGACGGAGTGGGATTCTCGGGAGTTCCGACCGGCGCGACCTTGATGCCGGTCTGGGCCGAGACCGCTTGGGCTAATGCATCGGCGATGTTGACCAGAAGCTCGTTCATCACGTGATGACGGACCTCTTCGCTTTCGACCTGGTTGAGTTCGAAGGCAAAGGCCTCGGCGATGTGCGCCTGCTCCCAGTCCGCCATGCTGTTCCAGAATTGGGTCGCCTGGCTGAAATGGTCGGAAAAGCTGTCGCTGCGGGCGCGGATCTTCGCGCCGTCGACTTTCTCGGCGTAACTGACAAAAGCATCGGCGGTCTCCGGAGAATGCATCGGGCAGCCGCCGCCTAGGCGGTTCGGAAAATAGGAGACCCGCCCCTTGTCGATCACCGTCCGCGCCATCGCGTCTCGCTGGTTATTGTGGACCGAATCGAGAGGCCGGTTGATCGGCAGTTCGGCGAAGTTGGGCCCGACACGCCGGATCTGGGTGTCGATGTAAGAGAACAGACGTCCCTGCAGGAGAGGATCATTGGTGAAGTCGATCCCTGGGACCACGTGGCCGGTATGGAAGGCAACCTGCTCGGTCTCGGAGAAATAATTGTCGGGATTGCGGTTCAGCGTCAGCTTGCCGACGCGGCGCACTGGAACGAGTTCCTCAGGATGATCTTAGTCGGGTCGAGAAGATCGAAGTCTAATTTGAACTCGTCTTTCTCCTCAACGATCTGCAGGCCCAGCTCCCACTCCGGATAGTCGCCGCGCTCGATCGCTTCGAACAGGTCACGCCGGTGAAAGTCAGGATCCTTGCCGGAGATCTTCTGCGCCTCATCCCAAACCAGGGACTTTACCCCCTTGACCGGTTTCCAGTGAAACTTGACGAACCGGGCCTTGCCCTCGGCGTTGACCAGCCGAAAAGTGTGGACGCCGAACCCCTCCATCATTGCAAAGCTGCACGGCAGGGCCCGATCGCTCATTACCCACATCAGCATGTGAGCGCTTTCAGGGGTCAGCGACACGAAATCCCAAAATGTATCGTGGGCCGAAGCCGCCTGCGGGATTTCGTTGTTGGGCTCGGGCTTTACCGCATGGATCAGGTCGGGGAACTTAATCGCGTCCTGAATTAAAAAGACCGGCATGTTGTTGCCGACGATATCGAGTGGCAGATTCTCGAGCTTACAATCAGCGGCCTTCGTCAGAGCGATAGCGTCCAGCTGGTTTTCGCCAGGCATGACGGCTTCCTTCAAGAAAGCGGTTTTCGACGCGTTCTCCACGGCCGATCGACCGGGACGCCGTCAGTGGGCTAAATGCTTGGCGTTCAGCAAAGGTTCCATCTGGCTAGTGGCGACGGCCAGCCAACTGGGCGGGAGTTCCTGGCGTTGTTCAGTCAGCGCGGTTTGGCCCAACTTCCGCGGTTTTGGGTGATGCGGTTGCTGGGGATCGCAGAAATGCTGGGGTTGCGACGACACCGCTCGCATTGTGGTGCTAAATGATCGACATTTTTGTGATTGAGACGGTTTATTTATCTTGAGAAGTGGCGACGAATTGTGGTGCCCTTGCCGCAAGCAGGGTGCCGCGCCATGTTCGTCCGCGTCAAGAAGATCGGAGCCTATGAGTACCTCTACCTCGTCGAGAACGCACGCGAGGGCGGGCGCCACGTTCAGCGCGTCATCAAGGCGCTCGGCCGGCGCGACGAGGTCGAAGCCTCCGGCCTGATCGACGGGCTGATCGCCTCGGCGGCGCGGCATTCGCGACGGACGATCGTGCTGTCGAGCTTCTATCGCGGCGAGTTGCCGGAACTGCGCCGCGTCAGCATCGGACCCGATTTGGTGTTCGGCCGGTTGTGGGCCGAAACCGGATGCCGCGACGTGCTCACCAGCCTGCTCGCCGACCGGCGCTTCGGCTTCGATGTCGAGCGGGCGGTCTATCTCACCGTACTGCATCGGCTGACGGTCTCGGGTTCCGACCGCCACGCGAGCGAATGGCGCAACGGCTTGCGCGTCCCCGGCGCCGAAGGGCTCGGGCTCGACGAGGCGTACAAGGCGATGGCCTGGCTCGGCGAAATCGACGAGCACGGCCGCGGCACCGCCGAGGCGATCGAGGAAGCGCTCTACCGGCATCGCCAGCCGCTGTTCGGTGCGGTGTCGATCGCCTTCTTCGATACGACGACGTTATGGTTCGAGGGCGCCGGCGGTGAGAACCTGGGTCAGCGCGGCCATTCCAAGGACTACCGAGGGCACTTGAAGCAGGTCGTGCTCGGCATCGTGCTGGATGACGCCGACCGGCCGATCGCCTCGTTCCTGATGCCGGGCAACACTGCCGACGTGACGATGTTGTTGCCGGTGGTGCGCCGCCTGCGCGATCGCTTCGACATCGCCCGGACCTGCATCGTCGCCGATCGCGGCATGATCAGCGCCCACACCATGGCGGCGCTCGAAGCCGAGAAGATCGAGTACATTCTCGGCGTGCGCGAGCGCACCAGCCGCGAGGTGCGCGCCGAGGTCATTGAGGATGATGGCGTCAGCGTGCCGCTGCTCATCCGGCGGCAGAAGGGCGAGACTGAACTCGCCGTCAGGGAGACCACAATCGCCGGGCGGCGCTACATCATCTGTCGCAATGACGAGGAAGCCAGAAAGGATGCCGAGGCGCGCGCCGAACTGATCGCCGGCCTCGAGCGCAAGCTCGCGCAAGGCGACAAGGCACTGGTCGCCAACAAGGGCTTCCGCCGTTTCCTCAAGACGCCCGTGGGCGACGGCTTTGTCATTGATCGGGCCAAGGTCGAGGCCGACGCCCGCTTCGACGGCCTGTTCGTGCTGCGCACCAACACGAAAATCTCCGCCCTCCAAGTCGTCCTGCGATACCGTAACCTCCTCGCCGTGGAGGACGCCTTCAAAACCGCAAAAGCGCTGCTTGCCACCCGGCCGATCTTCCACAAAACCGATGCCGGCATCCGCGGCCACGTCTTCTGCACCTTCCTCGCCCTGGTGCTGCGCAAGGAACTGACGGACCGTCTGGCGGCACGCCGCAGCAAGCTCGAATGGCAGCGCATCATCGATGATCTTGCCGACCTCAGTGAGATCGAGGTCGAACAGGATGGTCGCCGGGCCCGACTGCGCACCGCTCCCGGCGCAACCATTGATCCGATCTGCCGCGCTATCGAGATCACCCTGCCGCCCGTCTTCCAGGAGATGCCGCCCGCCCGCTGAACCCCCAAGAAAATGTGGTGCCTAAATCTGAAAATGGCCTCCAAGCCGTTGATAATCAGCCGTCTTCAAATCCAAACTGCGGAAGTTGGGCCTGACAAACCAGAAAACGCGGTCAAAATAATCCCGCCAACCACCCCAAGGGACGATTGTCCCCATAAGGACTCGGAAAAGCTGAAACCCACTGGTTCAACCCACAACCACCACTCTCGCTATCGGCTCACCCGCCGAACGCGTCACCGCTGCCCGAAAACCAACCAGGTATGAGAAATCCGGGCTAGGAGCCTGTCTGGGTAATAGCGGGGGCGATTGTATTGCGGGCGTGGGTTTTGGCGAGCTGCGGCTGGCTTAAAGGGGGGCGCGCGTCGAGCGGCGTTGTCTTGCTCACCCGGCGGCGAGCTTGTTGAGGTTGTGGGCGGTGCAGATCAGCGCCCATCCGACCGCGACCTTGTCGATCCCACGCAGCAGAAACTGGCGAAACCCTCTGGCCTGTTTGATCTGGCCGAAGACCGGCTCGACGATCTGCTTTCGCAGGCGGTGTCGGCTACGGTGGCGGGCGCGTTTGAGCTTGGCGCGCATTCGTTGCACGAGCGGCCCGCCGCGGAATTTTGTCGTGTCGCCGGCCGGGTGACCGGCGCGGCCGGTCGCCAAATAGGCACGGATTTTGCGCCCGCCCAGAGCCGCGAGATTGGCCTCAGAACAAAAACCGGCATCGCCGGAGACCTCGGCTGGCTTGCGAGCGGTGTTGGCGCTGACCGCATCGACCAGCGGGACGAGGGCGGCGTGGTCGTCGGGATTGTTGCTCAGGCGACGGGCGAGGATGATCTGTCGGCGCCCATCGACGGCGGCTTGTGCGTTGTAGGCTTGGACAAACCCGTCGCGGCCGATCATGATCCGGCTGTCAGGATCGGTGAAGTTGCGTTGCGCCTCGGGTCTGGGCCAGCCCGGCGGATGCTTGGGCCGGCGGCCACCGCGATAGGGTTGGGGGTGTGGCGGCTTTGGCCGCGGCTGCCGCCCGAGCCTCCGCTTCGAGCTCGGCCTTGGCGGCGCGGATCTTCGCCAGCCGCCGCTGCTTGTCGCGCATCCACTCGGGCGGCTCGTCACCACGCCGGTCAGTACCAGGCAGGCTGTCTTCCTCGGCATCGGCCGCCGCGGCGCGCCCCAGCCAGGCCGCGATCGCGGCAGCAAGATCGCTCTCGGCTTCGCCCATGCGGGCATCGCTCGTCGCCTTGTTCTTAGAGGCGTTGGCTTTGATTTTCGTGCCGTCGAGCGCGACCTGGCCAAAATCGACCAGACCCGCCCGGCGACACAGTTGCAACACCTGCTGAAACAGCCCGGCCAACGCTTCAAGGTGCCGCTTGCGGAAATCGCTGATCGTGCGGAAGTCCGGCCGGTTCATTGCCGTTACCGCCTGAAAGTCGAGCCGCTCCTCGCAGCCCCGCGCAATCTGCCGCGAGGAGTAGATGCCGCGGCTATAAGCGTAGAGCAACAGCGCCACCATCATCCCCGGATGGTACGGCGGATACCCCCGCTCCTCGGCATAGCCCGCCAGGATCGCCGACAGATCCAGCCCGACGCGCACCGTGTCGCGCACAAAATGCGCCATATGGCCGGCCGGCACCAAATCCTGCACCGAGGGCGGCAGCAGCCAAATCTGATCTATATCCCAGGGACAAAATGTCTTGCTCATACCACATCTTGTAGCAGACCCTCCTTCCCCCTCGCCAGCCCATTTTACTCAGACAGGCTCCTAGGCTAGTGCCCGTCCAAAAACACTCGTTTTTTCAGCGCGGTACAGGAGCAGAAGCGAGTTTGTCAAGGTGATGAGAGGCGGCGTTTCGCTGTTGCCGAGCAGTCCGGCGAAGAGGCCTCGTTTAGCGTGTGCAGTGAGGCGCGTCGGATGGCTCGCCGCCGCTCGTCTTGAGGAATGGAGCCGGCTAGGCCGGTTTGAGGCGGGCGAATAGCACGAGGTTGTGCGCCACCACGGCGGACCAGACGTAGGCCTTGAAGTGGTCGAGCCCGCGCCAAGTGCAGCGGCCGGCGCCAGAGGCGCGCTTGAAGCAGGAGATGCTGGCCTCGATGCCGCGGAGGTTGCGCATTGCGGTAGACCCAGGCGCTTTTGGTCATGTCGGCGACCGCCAGGCCGCGTTTTTTGTGTGAACGGCGACATCGCTGACGCCGCGCGCCTTGGCGGCATCGAGATTGCCGCGGCTGGCATAGCCGCCGTCGGCGGCCATCTGGCGGGGCGGCGCGCCGCAGCGAGCGATGTGGCGGTCGAGCATCGGCAGGAAGCGCTCGGCGTCGGCCGGGTTGCCGGCTTCGATGACGAGATCGAGGATCAGGCCGCTCTTGCCGGTGACCAGATTGAGCTTGTGACCGTATTGCACGTCGCGAGCACCCCCCGCCTTCGCGAGGGCAAGCTCTTGACGATGATGTCGGCATGCGGCTCGAACAGGCTGACCAGCTTCTCGCCGGCCGGCACCGTCTGAGCGCGCAGGACGCGGCGCGCGCTCTGGTCGAGCACGCGGCCGATCAGCGGCAGATAATGCTCCACCCGGGCGCGCCAGCGTTCGACCGCGACGCCGGCAAGGCCGGTTAGCTGCTTGACGGCCCGCAGCAGCGCCGCTCGGATGGCCTGAGTGGCGGCGATCAGCTTGTGATAGAGCCGGCGCCGGTCCTCTTTGCCGCGGCAATATTGGATGTCTGTGGCGCAGCGCTTGGCGATGCGTCGGCGGTCATGCCAGCGCATCGCTGGCGCTCCCGGCAGTTTGGCCGCCGGGCGCAGCAGCCGCGACATCACCCGCACGGCGTCCCATAACAGCGCGCTGTCACTCGGCTCGTGCAGCAGCGCCGCGGTGACGGTGCTATCGATCCGCACCATCGCGCCGGCTTCGAGCTTTTCCTGTTGGGCACTGGCGGCCAGCGCACGATTGACCGCCTCCCCGGTCTCGGGACGAAGCGACCTGATCGTTCGCTGCCGCACCGATTTTTTCGGCGACCACGCCAGCGATAGCCGGGCAAAGGCGCGAAACGACGCCGAATCCTCCAGGTGAAAGGCCAACTCCTGATAACTGAGTTGGCGCTGCTGCTTGAGCAGGGCGCACCGCAATACCGTTTCCGCCGGCCGCCCCCGCGGCTCGGTTCGGCGCAGCCCCTCGCGCCGCAGATCGCTCGCGACGCGGCTCAACAGGGCGCGCTGCTCATCCTGCGACAGCGCGCCCTTGGTGCGCACCGTGCGATGCCGCACCGTTGCGACACGCTCTCGATTGGGTTGGAGGTTCGCAGATGGTCCCAGTGCTCGGCGGGAAAGTCGTAGAAGGTTAGGAGCACGGCGCGGTCCTTGATGAGGCAGGTGACTGCCTTCGCGTATTTGGTACGGTACTTCTCAGCGAAGGTTGCAAGCGCAGCCTGCGCCGTCGCCCGGTCCGGGCAGCCCAGATCTCGCGCAGGTCGGCCTTGGCTGCCGGCCGCACGGATTTGGGCATCTTGTCGAGGACGTTGGCGGTCTTATGCACGGTACAGCGCTGGTGCCCGGTGGTTGGCGACACCTCCTCGCGCGCCTTCCAGAAGCCGAGTGCCCCATCGCCGGTCGCCAGCTCAGCGGCGATGGCGAGGCCGCGCGCCTTAAGGTCCGACCAGCAGCTCGCGCCAGCTTTGCGTGCTCTCCCGCACGCCGTCCTGGAAACCGAGGAGTTACTTCTTGCCTTGGGCGTCGCGCCGATCAGCACCAGCATGCACTCGGCCTGGGGCTCCATGCGCGCCTGCAGGTAGATGCCGTCGGCCCAGATATAGACATAGTGCCGGCTCGACAGATCGCGCCGTTGCCAGCGAACATAGTCCGCCTGCCAATCGCCTCGCAGCCGCGCGATCACCGACGGCGACAGGTTCGGAGCCCCGCGCCCGAGCAGCGCTGCCAGCGCCTCCTGGAAATCGCCCATCGAGACCCCGCGCAGGTAGAGGATTGGCAACACCGCATCCAGGCTCCGGGTCCGCCGCGACCAGCGCGGCAGAATGGTCGAGGTGAAGCGGATGCGCTCACCCCCTTTGCCGGCGCCGCGGTCGCGCAGCTTGACCCGCTGCACCGCGACCGGACCGATCCCGGTTCAACCACGCGCTCCGGAGCATGGCCGTGCCGCACCACCCGATCACGCCCGTCCGGCAATTGTACGCCCTTCATCAGGGCCAGAAACGCCTCGGCTTCCGCTTCGATGGCTTGGGCAAGCAGCCGGCGCGCGCCGCTCCGCAGAACCGCCGTCAGCGGATCGTCAATCGCCTCGGGCTGTCGCAGGCGAACAACGGTGCTATTCCTCATCATGGCGTATCGCCCCTTCGGGAGGTTCAGGCAGGCTTCCACCCGCCTCGATACGCCGCCTTTCTCACATCGCCATCACCCAGTTCCGGTCATAGCTCGTGTACAGATCGCCAGCGAAGGCGAAGCCAACTCTGCCGCCGCCGAGCGACGCACTCCGGAACTCAACGCGCTCAGCCACCCGGCTAGGCCGGGCATGCCTCAGCGGTATTAATTTCTTGGCCCGCCGATCAGGCAGACAACGACAGTCATCGTGACGATCCATCCCGCTGGTCAGAAACTTCACTTTTTGACGATGTTTGCAGCGAGTACCCCAGGCACGCGCGCGGATAACACAGCGGGTGTGCTCCCCTTCGGCGGGCGTCTGGCGCAGAGCGCGCTCGCGCAAGAGCCTTGGGCGCATCGGGCGGGGCTGCGGTCCGCCTCGCGGCGAGCGTCCCGGCGGTTATGATAGAGATCTCAGTCGAAGGTGGGCGTGGACTTTCTTTGCCGGCGAAGGCAGGGACCGCCCCGACGAGCGCCATGACGAGAGTGACGAGCTTATTTGGATCCGCGTCCCCGCCATCAACGAACGACCGCGGCTGGTTCAGCCGTAGCGTAGCAGCCAGAGATGCACTCTCAGCTGCAGCTAACTTGCAGGTATCCGGTGATCCGATGCAGGGATTCCTCGGCATGAAATTCGTGACCGTGCAGAAGCGTCATCAGCAGGGTGGCGGCAACCAACAACGGCCACAGTTTCGCTTGCGGGTATTGACGAAATTTCCGGGCAAAGAGGGCTAGAGAAGCCGCGCCGATTACCATCCCCAGCCCGATTTCGGCCAAACTGTGGACGTCGAGCAGGAGACGCGATGCTGCGATCGTCAAGATCAAGCCGATGCCGATGCCGATGCCGATCGCCCGCAGGCGCTGCAGCCCCCCGCTTTGCATTGCAGTTGCTAATGTCAGTGCGCCATAGACCAAGATGCTGAAGGCGGTGTGGCCGCTTGGGCTATGCATATCGGAAGCGGGTGGGCATCCGAAAAAGAAAATCTTTAAAAGGGCGGTCAAGCCCACACAAAAGCCGACCGAGGTTGCCCACCATGGCGCTGCGCGAGGGGCACTAAATAGCAACCACGCCAGCACTGCCGCCGCCAGCGGCGCCAATACCGCGGCGTCACCAAAGTCAGTCAAAGCGAGGAGCCAGATCCTCAAATTATCATTCCGCGGTCACAAAGAACTTGACTTATAGGTCATCGGGAGGTGATCCGGTGTGATCGGTGATCCTCGCCAACATTCATGGGCCGATTTCCTTATTGTCATGGAAGGCGAAGACGTAATTCGGTCAACCGGGGCGAGGGAGTAGGTGATGTGAACCACGGTGTCGTTGGCCTATCCACCCGTTTCGCAATAGTGGGCGCGATACACGGCGAGCCGGCGCGGCGGACCACCTACTCTGCTGCGGCAAAGAAGGCGTCCCGGTCGAACAGCACCGGCTCGCCCCGCTTCAAGTCGATCGGCGATCACCCGCAAGCTCAGCACTCCCGCCCTGTTGCGAACTTCCGCCTCGGTTGTGCCATAGACCAGGACCCCGGGCAGCTCGGGAACCTCGGCGATCCAACGGCCATCTTCTTCGCGTTCGATTTCGATTTTCATGGCACTTCTCCTGCCGCGCGGATCTGCAGCTCGCCGCGGTGAATTTCGCGTGGTCGTCCTCGAGGCTCCGGTGACCGTAGGTGTCAAAGGTCCCTGGATCGAGATGTTCCCAATCGCGCCTGCAGTCCTTCAGGGAAAAATTACCGCGGCCATAGGGAAAGACCAAGCCGAGCGAGCCCTTCGGACAAACGAGCCGCCATTCCGGCGGCGTGTTGACTGGAGTCTGGCTGAATGAGCCACAAGCGCTGCTGGTGTGCATGTTCTCACAGACCGAGGGCGCAGCCAAAGTGTTGCTGATCTGATCGGCGTGTTCATTGCGTAGCGGAGCGAGGGACTTGGGCCGGATCAGAAACCGGCGCAATTGTCTTCGCTGGAGCGTCGCACCATCAATGTGCAGGTGTGAGAATTGGGCCGCGAGGGAACTCGCCGCGTTTCCAGCGGCACAAGGCGCGCTTGATCCAGGAGGCGCTGGACGCAAAGAAATTACCTAAATGAACCCGGCTAATGCGAAACTAGTGTCTAATTGCGTAGATTAACGATAGTATATCGCAACTGGCTGCCGCTGACCTCGCGCTTGCGCCACAGAAAGGGGGCGGCGTTACGATTGTAGGCGTCGGTGAAGTCACGGATTGCCTGGACGAGTTGCGCGAAGCTGGCGCCGGCCAGCGCCTTGCGGCTGAAGATGCCGAACCAGATTTCCACTTGGTTGAGCCAGCTTGCCGAAGTTGGCGTGAAGTGGAAGCTAACATTGGGATGCGCCGCCAACCAGTCGTCGTTCTTCTTATGGGTGGAGAGGTTGTCGAGGATGACATGGATCTCCCGGTCGGGCGGGTGCTCGGCGACAAGCTCGGTCATAAAGGCCTGGAAATCGACCCGTTTCTTGGTGCCGGTGGTTTTCCCCCGAATAATGCCGGTGGCGACTTCGAGGGCGGCGAACAGGTTGACCGTGCCATGCCGTTTGTAAGTGCTCTGCAAGCCGTGAACCACCTTGCCGCTGCTGGTGAGGACATACCCCCGGGCGCGCTCCAGCGCCGGGATGGTCGGCTTCTCGTCGACGCTCAGGACCAGCGCGTTTTGCGGCGGGTTCAAATAGAGACCGACGACATCGGCGGCCTTGGTCGCAAATTGCGGATCGGTGCTGACGCACCACGAGCGCCGGCGGCGCAGCTGGATGCCCTCCCGGCGCAGCAGGCGCCAAACCGCATCGGCCGAGACCCCGAGCGCCGCCGCCACCGACGCCCCATCCCAACCGGCCAGCCCCGCGGGCGGTGGCAACTCCAATTGGTGCAGAACCCGCAGCCGCAAATCGGCACCATAGGTCGGGGTCTTTCCGGGCCGCGCCCGATCCCGCAGCCCGACCAACCCGGCGGCGGCAAAACGCTGGCGCCACAGACCAACCGTATTCGGCCGCACTCCAAGTTCGCGGCCAACCGCGTCGTTGCGTTTGCCCTCCACGCACGCCAGGACCATCTTGGCCCGTTCCACTAGGCGAGCCTCCTCTGTCCGACTTCGAGCAAGAGCCACCAGCTCAGCTCTCTGCTCCGCGGTGCAGCTTAGCGCGATCGCCACTCGTGCCATCGCACACCTCAGATGGTATGATCATCTGACGCATCCTACTTAATATCGTCTATCAACGCAATTAGACACTAGCGAGCGCCGGAGTAAAAATCCGGCAGCAAATGGCCTTTGTCGGAGAGCGGCAGGACCGGGGGATGAAGAGCGCGGAGCTCTATGCTCAGGTTCGCTTTGCGGTTCAGATTGAGGGTCTGAGCCGCCGGGAAGCGGCGCGGCGTTTTGGGATCGACCCACGGACGGTTGCCAAGATGCTGGCGTTTTCGGTGCCGCCCGGGTATCGGCGGAGCCGGCCAGCGGCCCGTCTGAAGCTGGATCCGTTTGCCGGGATCATCGACGGGATCCTGGCGGCGGCGGATGAAGGCCGGCCGAGGAAGCAGCGCATACCTCGAAGCGGATCTTCGAGCGTCTTCGCGACGAGCATGGCTATGCCGGCGGAATGCCGATCACAACGGCGGCCGCGGCTTCGAGAATGAACAGCCTCTCCCACTCGACCGTTCGCCTCGGCCACCGCGTAGCTAATATTCGAATTGGTATTTGAGGCCGAGGCTGGTTCCGGCGGACTCGGCCGGGGTGGCACCCGGCGTTGTGTTGGTGCCATTGCCGACCGTCCCCACCACCTTGAGCCCCCTGGCAATGTCGACTTCGACCCTGGCCTGGCTACTGTTGCCCCCGGCGCCTTGCTGGGCGCCGACATAGACGCCCGGCGCGACGTAGCGCCCGGCGACTAAGGCCGAGCTGCCGTTGGCGGTGGTGCCGACCGACAATTGTTCGAGGCCGAGGCTCTGGCCTATCCCTTCGAGCGGGCTGCTGCCCCCGCCGACGCCGCTCAGCTCTGCCAGAGAGCTCGCAATCGCGGCGAGCTGGAGCGCACTCGGCGTACCGTTGCTGTTCGGATAGAGCATGCGCGCCAAAGCTTGGTCTGCCGGCAACTCGGGCATGCTCGTCACCGTCACCTTCGGGTGGCTGGCGGTGCCGCCAATCGTCAGCGACGCGCTCATCGTCTGGGTCTGGCTGTTGACGACGAAATCGAGGCTGGGATCGGTCAGGCTGCCGCCGTTGAAACTGACCGAGCCGGTGTCAAAGCGCAGGGTTTGCCCGGCGATGTCGAGACTGCCGCGGACCATGTGAAAGCTTCCCAAGGGACGCGGCGCCGCCGTGCTGCCGCCGACTTTGACGGAACCCGCGAGCTCGGCAAGGATGCCGCGGCCGCGGACGACCAGATGCCGCGCGGCGACAGTCAGGTCGAGGCCGCTCGCCAGCGGCTGCGCGGGCGGCGGCGGGGGCGGGGCGCCGGCTAAGCGGACAGTGAGAACCGGCACTGTTGCCGGCATGGTCTTCGGGATCCCGATTTTGGCTTCCAGCACATCGACCCGCCCGCCCAGCGCGAGCCCGCCCGGCGCCGCACCGTGCAGAGTGAGGTCGGCGTTGAGGTTTGCCGTCAGCAGGTCGGTCGCCAGCGGGCGTGCGTTTTGCGCGATGATTTTAAGATTGAGCGGCATCCCCGGAGTCGACAGGTCGATGTCGCCGCCGAGCGCGATCGTCCCCGGACCGGCCTGTCCTTTGAGGCTCGTCAGCCTGACCGTCGAGCCGGACGCGTCGATGCGCCCGGTGATGCCGGTGATGTGCACGCCGAGGCCGAAATCCTCGATCGCAGCATCGGCCAGCCTAGCCGCGCCGGTAATCCGCGGTGCGCTCAGACTGCCGCCGACGTCGCCGTCGATCGCGATCTTTCCGGTTACCCGCCGGCCGCCGGCGGTGAGCAGCGGGTCGAACATCGCCAGATCGACGGAGCCTGCGGCATGCATCGCGACCGACCCGGTGGCTGCGGTCGACAGCCGGCCGTTGACCGACAGATAGGCGGAGGGGCCGGCGGTCAGGCGCGCATCGATGCGCGCGTCGCCGCCCGCGAGACCGGCCGACGCGCTAATATTGGCCGCCGGTAGGGCGCGGCCGGGGCCGTTGCGCAGGCGCACACCCGTCGCCGCCAATGCGATCCGTCCGAGCGGGCGCCACAGCGAGCCGGTCAACCGGGCGTCGCCGCGCACCACCCCGTCGATCGCCAGACCTGGCGCAGCCGCGGCGGCAACGTCGGGGGAAAGGTTGCGCAGCGCCACTCTAAAGTCGAGCCTCGGCGACAATCGGCCGTTCGCCTCGACCGTCGCCTGGTCAAGGCCAAGGCGCAGATGATCGATGCTTAAGCCCTCGCTGAACCCGAACCGGACCGGCGCCAGCAGATGCAGCTCCTTGCCCTTCCATACCGCCTGCAGGCGCGAAATCGCGGCGGCTCGGGCGCCGGCATCGACTGTGCCGGCCGCGGCGAGGCGGGCATCGCCGATTTTCGCGTCGCGGATCTCGGACCGCATGTCAAACCGCAGCGCATTCGCGGGGCCGGCGAGGTCGATCCCGGCGGACGCCGCCATGCCGCCCGCCGATCTGCCGCTGGCGGTGATCTGCGAAGTGAGGACGGGATCAGAGAGCGGATCGGTGACCGTTGCGCGGAGTTCGGCCCGGCCGCCCGATGCGGTGCCGGTGAGCGCGACATTGTTCGAGATGACGCGCAGGTCGGCGCGCTGATGCCCGCCGGTTTCGGCTGTCGTCAGGTTGGCGGCGATCGCCCCAGTGAGAGTCCGGCCGATCAGCGGACGCAGATCGTCGAGGCGGGTCATCCGCAAGTCGAGCCGCCCGAGCGGGAAGCGGGCGCCGGCGGCGAGCGCAAACGCCCCCTGGGCATGCGCACTCTTCCAGTCGGCCGCTTCTATCGTAAGCCTGAGCCCGTCGTCGCCGCCGCCCAGGCCCGTTAGTGCCAGCCGCAGCGGCGACCCCAAAATCACGCCGTCGGCGTTGAGGCGGCCGGCGGGTCGATCGGGGAGGCCCTTCACCTCGGCCCTGGCGGCGATCGGGCCCGAGGGCCTGCCGGCAGGGCCGAGCGTGCCGGAAAGATCGGTCGTGGCGGTGATATTGTCGATCGGCCCGCTCGCCTCGCCGCGCAGCTCGAGCCCGCCAGCGAGTGTCGGCACAGCACTCGTCAGGTCGGGGAGTGCGAGCTGCCAATGGAGCTCCAGCTTTTCTGGGCTGATATGGCCCGCCGTCGAGACTGAGATTCTGCGACCGTCGATCGCAAACCGCGAAAGGGTGACAGTCGATCCGGACACTGTCGCCGACATGCTCAGACGCGCCGCATCGCCGATCAGTGACGGCGCCGGCGCCGTCCCGCCGGTAACGCCTAGGGTCCCCTCGGTGTCGATCCGAGCTGTGGCGCCATTGATTGCGGTTCGTAGGCCGAAAGCCGCATGTCCTTGCAGGTCGAGCCCGCCCACCGCGGCCAGCGGCGCCAGGTCAGGAAAGGTCAACTTCAACTCGCCGTAAAGTTGCCCGGCCGTCGCGGCATCGCCGACAACCGTCAGCAGCGGATGCGTCAGGGAAAAGTGGAACGGACGGTCCGGCTGGTCGAGCCGGACCTCGGCCGCGACGCGAACCGGCGCTACCGCCAGGAGATCGGGGCGGGGTCCGGGAAGGCGCAGTCCGCTGAGCGCCGCCTGCAGCCGCAGCAATCCAGCATCGCCGTTGAGCGTAGCGGCCACGTCGCTGACGGAGGCTTGCGCCGCGCTAAGCCTGGCGATGTCTAACCTGGCGGATACCGCGGGGCGGGCGAGCGGTCCGTCAATCTTGGCGTCGAACGCCGCCGACTGCCACGCCAAATCCGGCCGCGGCGTCATTGCGGGCGCGGTCGCCCTCGCGATGAGATCGGCAGAGCGGTGTTCGAGATCGAGCGTGCCGTGCGCCGCGGCGCGGGCGGGGCCGACCCCCAGGTCGATTTGCCCGGCGACGGCCGAAAGCGGTCCGGCGAAGGACCCCTCGACCGACAGCGGACCGAGATCCGGAAGGCCGGCGACGGTGGAAACCAACCCATGTGTCGGCTCCTGTCCCGTCAGGCTGAGCGAGAGGTCTGCCGCGCCAAGGCGCGCTGCCAAATCATAACTCCCGGAAGCGCTAATGCCGTTCACTGCCAGGCGGACTTGCCCCTCGTCGGTCGCGGTGACCGCGGCCGATCCATCGAGGGCGAGCGAGGCGGCGTTTCCGGTTACCGCCGGCGCGAGGTCGAGCCGGCCGACATGCAGCCTTTCAACGTCGAGCGCGACGCCAGCGCTCGAAGAGCTCGCTCCGGAGGGAACCGGGCGGCGCAGCACCACGATTTTTGCCGCCGCGAAGCGATCGACCGCGACAGCACCGCGGATGAGCCGTAGCGGCGACCAGTCGAGCTCAAGATCATCGATCCTGACCCAGACGCCGTTCTTGTCTTGGAGGCTCGCTTCCGCCGCTCTGAGGCGGTCCGGAAAACGCCCGGAAAGCCCACGGACCGCAACCAATCCGCCGGTCAATCGGGGAACGAGGCGCGCCACGACCGCCCGCCCCGGCGGCGTGTTGGCGCCGGCCAGGAGGGCCACGACCGACACCACCACCAAAGCGCCTACAGCGGCAGCGCCCCAGCCTATCCACCTCAAGGCGCGCCGCATCAGAACGCCTCACCTATACCGAGATAGATCTCGAAGCTACCGCCATTCGGGATCCTTGTCAGCGGCACGGCGACATCGAGCCGGAGCGGACCGAAGCTTGTGTAGTAGCGAAAGCCGAGCCCGGCGCCGAATCTCAGCCCGTCGCTGAACGGGGATCCGTGGACAGCGACTTGGCCGCCGTCGACAAAAGCGGCAAATCCGTAATTGGCGAGGATGCGCTGTCGGTACTCGACGGTGCCGGCAACGATCGAGGTCCCGCCTTCCGGTGTGCCGTCGGGGAATTGCGGGCCGATCGACTGGTATTCGTAACCGCGGACGGTGGCGCTGCCGCCGGCGTAGAACCGCTGATCGGGCGGCAGCTCGAACTGGCTTGCCCCTTCGACGACCCCCAGCAAGCCGCGCAAAGCGATGACGCTGCGGCCGGAGTTATTCCATAGGGACGACAGATCGAGATAGGTCGATCCGGAGAGCTGCATCGGCACGAAGACCGCATGCGAGCTGCCGAGCGAAAGGGTCGGCGTCGTCGTTGGCTCTGCTATCGAATTTTGGCCCAGCAATGCTGGCGAATTTTGGCCCACCCCCCCCCGCCCCTCAACCTAGGGTCGCCCCGATTGGATCGGGGGACCTGGAGTGGACTGGAGAGCCAAAGTGGATTTGTTCGAGCAGCTTCGTCGCGAGCATGAGTTTGGGATCGGCACGATCGCGGGTGTTGCCGCGAAGTTCGGAGTGCATCGGCGTGTTGTGCGCCAGGCGATCGGCAGCGCGCTGCCGCCGAAGCACCACTACCCGCCGAGGACCAAGCCGAAGCTTAGTGCGGTGGCGGCCTTCATCGACAAGGTGCTGGACGAGGATCGCCACGCGCCGCGCAAGCAGCGTCACACTGCGCGGCGGCTCTATCGCCGGATCCTGACCGAGTTCCCGGACGCCACGGTCGCGGAGTCGACGGTGCGCAACCACGTCCGTGAACGTAAACACCAGCTGGGGCTTCTGCGGCGGGAGACGTTTGTGCCGCAAAGTTACAGTTGGGCTCAAGAAGCACAGGTCGACTGGTATGAAGCCTGGGTCGATCTCGGCGACGAGCGGACCAAGGTCCAGGTGTTCGCCATGCGCTCGATGGCCAGCGGGGCGGCCTTCCACCGGGCCTACCTGCACGCGACGCAGCAGGCCTTCCTCGAAGCGCACGAGCACGCCTTCGCCTACTTCGGCGGCGTCTTCCTCCTGCTGCGCTACGACAACTTGGCCAGCGCCGTGCGCAAGATCCTGCGCGGTCACCGCCGAGAAGAAACGGTGCGGTTCATGGCATTCCGCTCGCACTGGCGGTTTGCCGCGGAATTCTGCACGCCTGGTGAAGGGCATGAGAAGGGCGGTGTTGAGGGCGAAGGCGGTTATTTCCGGCGCAACCATCTGGTGCCCGTTCCGTGTGTTGCTGACCTCGACGCCTTCAACGCGCTGCTGGTGACGGCCTGCCGCGCGGACGAAGCGCGGATCCTGGCTGGACGCGGCGAGACGATCGGCGCTGCGATGGCGGTCGAGCGTGGCCACCTGCTGGCCTGCGCGGCCGAGGGTCTCGACCTGGCCGAGATCGTGTTCCCGCTGGTGGACAAGCAAGGCTGCGTCACGGTGAAAACCAACTTCTACTCGGTGCCGATCCGTGCGGGCACCCGGGTGGAGGCACGCGTCCATCCGCTGCATGTCGAGATCTGGCACGCTGGGCGCCTGATTGCCCGTCATGAACGTTGTCACAGCCGCCGCCAGCATGTCCTCGACCTCGAGCATTACCTCGACGTGCTGAGCCACAAGCCGGGCGCGTTCGCAGGCTCGAAACCGTTGGCGCAATGGCGCGCGACGGGTCTCTGGCCTGCTTGTTACGACGAGCTCTGGACCCGGCTGCAAGGGCGGCACGGCAAGCAGAACGGCACCCGCGCCATGGTGGCTGTGCTGGCGCTAGGCCAAGAGTTTGGCCACGACCGGCTGCGCACGGCGGTCGCCTCCACGGTGTCGCTCGGTGCCTGCGACGTGGCGGCGGTGCGGTATCTGCTGACCGAAGCAGGGCTGCACAAGGCCAAACCCGAGCCGATCGATGTCGGTGCATTGGCCCGCTACGACCGGCCTCTGCCATATCTCGCCGACTACGACACGCTGCTGTCGGGTCCCTGCGCGGGGACGGCATGATGGCCGAGCTTCAGGATCAGGCCATCCGTCAGCACTGCAAGACGTTGCGGATGCCAACGATCGGCACGCAGTTCTCCCGTCTGGCCGATGCCGCCACGCGAGAAAACCAATCCCATCTGGGTTACCTCGAGGCGCTGCTGGCGGCCGAGATGGAGGAGCGGGAGAGCCGCGCCATCACCCGGCTGCTGCATGAGGCGAAGCTGCCGCGGATGAAGACGCTGGATGGGTTCGAGTTTGACCACTCCGGCGTCTCGGCTGCGCAACTGCGCACGCTGGCTGAGGGCGATTACGTGGCCAAGGCTGAACCGATCCTGCTGGTCGGCGAGGCCGGGACGGGGAAAACCCATCTGGCGACGGGCTTGTGCGTGGCGGCCTGCCGCCAGCGCCGGCGGGTGCGATTCACCACCGCGACGGCGCTGATCAACGAACTGGCGGAGGCGACGCATGCCAACCAACTCAGCCGCGCGTTGGGCCGGTGGGAACGGCTCGATCTGATCTGTATCGACGAACTGGGCTACGTCCCGCTCGCCGAAACCGCATCCGAGCTGATGTTCCAGGTGGTCGCCGACCGCGCCGAAAAAGCGGCGGTGATCGTCACCACCAACCTGCCATTCTCCGAGTGGTCGCAGGTGATCCCCAATCCGCGGCTGTGCAAGGCGCTGATCGATCGTCTGACCGACCAGGCGCACATCATCACCACCGGCGCGGACTCCTACCGGTTCCGCCGGACCACGGCACAACGAAAGGGCGGCAAAACGTGAAGGAGAGGATGGAAAAGCGACGCTGACCTGCTGAGCCCGGCCTCGGCCCGGCTCAGCAGGTCAAAGACACCGGGGGTGGGCCAGAATTCGTCAGCATAAGTGGGCCAATATTCATTGTCACGGCCAGTCGTCGCCGCCGCCCGCACGCCGCTCGTCGGATCGAGGAGGCTGTTGGTGCTGTCGTATCTGACCGCGATAGGCAGCCCGACAAGCGTGTAGTCGCGGGCCACGTCCTGTTGCGTAATGTTCTCGGCTTCGCCTGAGATGCCGATCGAGCCGCTCCAATTCGTCCAAAACGTCCGCTTCACCAATACGTCGGCGCTCACCCCTTTCTGGAAATAGGCGAGCAGATTTTGCCTGACGGCGCTGAGATCGATTTGCAGGGATTGGTTACGGTCGAGAAAATCGGGCTTGACGAACTGCGCCGTAAAGTAGTTCGCCGGTCCTTTGATGGCTGTGCCGCCGCCCTGAACGCCAGCGGTTAGGTTCAGCTGTTCGGCATTGCCAAACAGATTGCGGTCCGACCAACTCGCCGTCAGATTAGCGCCGAGATCGGTCGAATACGCTGCGCCAATGGCGACGGCATGCGCCGGCCCTTCGACGACGTCGAACGCGACCGGGATGCGGCCATCGGTGTCAAGGCTGTCGGCGGTCTTCACCAGGACCGAACGGAAGACGCCAAGCGAGACGAGATCGGCGCGCGCCTTCTCGACGCTTGCGGGTTGTATTGTTCGCCGGTGTGGATCAGGAGACAGTTTTCGATAAATTCTCGATTAACGGTGCGCAGCCCATTGACCGAGATCTTGCCGAAATCGACCCGCGGCCCGGTTGTCACCTGGTACGTCACGTCGAGGGCGTCGGCGGCAGGGTCCTCGATCACCGTCGGCGTCGGAGCCTTGGCGAGCGCGTAACCCTCGTCGCGCAACGCGTCGAGCAAACGCGCCTGTGCTGCCAGCACGTCCTCAGCCCGGGCCGGCGCGCCGGGTTTGAGGCCGAGCTGCGCCCGCGCCTTGGCCGGCAGTGCGCCCACGACCTCGACTTTACGGAGGTGAAACAGCGGGCCGAGCTTGGGTGAGACCGCCACCTTCACCGGCGGCTTCGCCGAGGAGCGGCTCAACAGGTCGGGAAGTTCGGTGTCCGCGAGGCTGTGGCCGGCGATCGTGATGTCAACGCCGCCCTTGTAATAGCCAAAGCTGTGCAGCACCTCGGCAAACCGGCCATCATCTTGGCGCGCCCGCTCAATCAGGGCGAACGGCCCGACGGGCGCGCTCTCCTCGAGGCTCGACAGGTTCGACGCGTCATGCAGGGCCTGATCGACCGCGTCGTTGCCGGTCTTGCCGAGATCCACGGTATAGGGCTGCGGGTCGGCGGCCTCGGAGTGCGGCGCCGCGAGTGCCATGATTGCTGCCGCGACAATAGCGGCGCGACGGCCCCGACGATTGCGCATGGCGTTCCCTCGTAATGACACCCGCCCTCTCCGACAGCGGAGATTGGAGACCCTACCAGGGCGGAGAGGGAAAGAGCTGGGAACGCCACAACAATCCGCTTCGCGAGGGCCGCCTCTCGTGCAACGTCCGACAAACCCCGTTTATTCATAATCGCGCGACCTGTTCGGTCTGGCGCGCAACACCCGGTTGGTCGAGGCGATCGCGGCCGAACTCGCCGAGGCCGAAGCGGAAGGAAAACCGAACGCCCAGGCGTCGCGCCGCTTCCGGGACTTCACCTGGACCACGCGCGACAGTTGGAGCTGCCAGCGACGGGTTGTGGGCAAGGCGGAATGGCTCCCCGGATCGACTCCGGGGATAGGCGAAGCCAATCCGCGCTTTGTCGCCCGGCGGGACGATCGACTGGCAGAATTCAGAAAGTCCACGCCGTTATTCTCGCACCACGCCATCAGCGCCTCGCGGGCAAAGCCGGAATCGGACCGCAGCAGCACGACAACTACTGCTACCTACCGCTGTACGTGTTCTGCGGCCAGCATCTGCTGGCCGCCAAGCTGCGCCCGTCCAACATCGACGGGAGTGCCGGTGCGATCGAGGAGGTGGCGCGGGTCGTCGCGCAAATCCGCCGCCATTGGCCGCCGCCGTCTCTTCATCGCAACCCTCCTTCCCAAGGTGTTGCGACGACCACTTGAATCCGCCCAGTATGTCTCGATCCGCTATACCGAGCGGCTTGCCGAGGCCGGCATCGAGCCGTCGGTCGGCAGCGTCGGCGACAGTTACGACAATGCCCTGGCCGAGACGGTGATCGGGCTCTTCAAAACCGAGGTGATCCGCCGGCGTGGTCCCTGGCGTCATGCCGAGGCGGTGGAGTTCGCTACCGTCGAGTGGGTGGACTGGTTCAACCATCGGCGCCTGCTTGAGCCCATCGGCAACATCCCTCCCGCCGAAGCCGAGGCGCGCTACTATGCCCAGATCGCCGGTCCGGCCATCGCCGCCTGACCCAAGCCAAATTGCCTCCGGAAATCTCGGAGCGGTTGACCGCGTCGTTCTTCTGCCGCTTGACGAACGGCTTGACGTAGGCCGGGGCGATCAATTGCACACGATGGCCCAGCTTGCTGATCTCGCGTGCCCAGTAGTTCGCGCCGGCACAAGCCTCCATCGCGACGATGCATGGTGCTTGCGTCGCCAGGAAGCCGATAAGCTTCGCGCGGGTGACCCGTTTGCGGAATAGCACATGCCCGGCAGCATCGGCTCCGTGCACCTGAAATACGTGCTTCGCGATGTCCAACCCGATCGTGTTAGCCTGCTCCACGAACGCTCCTTCTGTGACGTCGACGCCGTCACCTTGGCACGCAGATGCCGTCGCGGGGCGTCCACCCCATCACCCTTCCTGGAGCCACGCAAGACCGCCGAGAAGGCGCTGGTCACGGTCATCCAGGAAGCCTGGATCGGTGGGGTGTGGACCCGACGCGTCGACGAGCTGGTGCAGGCGATGGGCCTTTCCGGCATCTCAAAGAGCCAAGTTTCCAAGCTCTGCAAAGACATTGATGAACGGGTCAACGCCTTCCTCGAGCGGCCGATCGACGGCGAGTGGCCGTATCTGTGGCTTGACGCCACCTATCTCAAGGTCCGCGACGGCGGCCGCATCGTCTCGGTGGCTGCGATAATCGCCGTGGCGGTTACGACCGAAGGCCCGCGCGAGATCATCGGGCTTGGCATCGGTCCTTCGGAGGCCGAGCCTCCTGAGCCTGTCGAAAGGCTGGTCGAGCTTTCTCAAGGGCCTGGTCAAGCGCGGTCTCAAAGGCGTCAAGCTGGTCATCTCCGACGCTCACGACGGCCTGCGCCTCGCCATCACCCGCGTGCTCGGTGCGACCTGGCAAAGGTGCCGCGTGCATTGGATGCGCAACGCCTTGGCGCACGTGCCGAAAGGCCAGCACACCATGGTCGCTGCCGCGATCCGCCAGGCTTTTCTACAGACCGACACCGCGACAGCGCATCAGACCTGGCGTCATGTCGCCGACCAGCTGCGGGCACGCTGGCCCAAGCTCGCCGCTCTGATGGACGACAGCGAACATGACGTGCTGGCCTACATCACCTTTCCGGCCCAGCACCGCACCAAGCTGCACAGCACCAACCCGCTTGAGCGTCTCAACAAGGAGGTCAAACGCCGCGCCGATGTCGTCGGCATCTTCCCCAACGAAGCCAGCATTACCCGGCTGATCGGCGCCGTCCTGCTCGAGCACAACGATGAATGGCTGCCCCAGTGCCGTTACATGCAGATCGAGGGGATGGCCGAGCTCACACCGCCGCTGATCGACGCCGATCCCGCGAAACTTCCACCACTGGCCGCCTAACCGATGGCCACCTCAAACTCCACTCCGATTTACACCACCTTGACGGACGTGACCCCGGATCTGCGGCGCTGTGCCGCCCAAGCGGAGTGGCGAGCCTGATGCCCGGAGGTGACCGGGACCACCGTAGTTCGCGACCTTGGTCTCGTAGCGATGCACGGCGCCCGGGGACAACGCCCCTTTCCAACCGGGAGGCACTCGCGCGATGAGCCCGGACGGCGAAGCGGGCCCGGAGACCGCGATTGCTCGAGCGCCGGCGAGCATGGCCGAAGCGCTCTCGTCGCGTCTCCCGGACGGGTCGGACCCCGACGAGGTCCGCGACTGGTTCGAGTTCGAAACCATTGTCGACTTGCCGGCGCCGGCCCTGACGTTCGCCGAGGCCGCCGCCGCCGACTACCGGCGGATTTCGTTGAAAAAGGTCGACCGCGGAGGGTTGCGGTGTGCTCTGGCAGTGACATCACCGATCAGGGCGAGGGTGCCGGCTCGCCGACAGGCGGCGGTATTCGGCCGTCACGGTTGATGTGGCTTGGGTTCTCCTAGCTGACGCTCCCGGACGAGGCGCACGCCGTTGGTTCTCCAACCAGCTTGGCCAGCTTGCGCAGGTTCTGGGCGACCGCGGCGAGCAGGAACTCGTCCTTCGCGCCGGAGGGGCCGCGCAACCGAAGTCGATTGAGCCTGAGGATGCGCTTGAGATGGGCGAACAGCATCTCGATCTTCTTCCGCTCGCGGCGTGACTGGAGATATTCGGGCGTGCCGGCAAGGCCTCTGGCGACCTCACGCGCGGCCTCATGCACGCTTCTCGGCACCTTGCGGTGCGGCTGTCCAGGACAGCATTTTTCCTTGAGAGCGCAGGCCTCACAGTCGGATTGACGGGCTCGGTAGAGCCTCATGTTGTTCTTGGTGACACCGCTCCGCGGGATGGTGTAGAGCTATCGCCGAATCTTGGTGATGGCCTGAGGGATCAGGCGGCGGCGGTTTGGGATTGCGAGGACGCGGGGTTGGCGGCGACTTCGATCCCGTCGGTGAACCTGACACCTTGAATGAGCTTGGGCAACTGGTTGTGGCCATCGAGCCTGCGCCAGCTTTTCTGCGCCGCATCGACCAGCTTGAACACCATGGCGAGCGCCGTCTTATTCGAGAGGCAGCCCTTCGAGCGGATCGTGCGGTGCCGCACGGTGGCAAAGGTGCTCTCGATCGGGTTCGAGGTCCGCAGGTGTTTCCAGTGTTCGGCAGGGAAATCGTAAAATGCGAGCAGGGCCTGGCGATCCTTTGCCAGGCACTCGGCGGCCTTATCGTATTTCAACTCGTAGGCTGCGATGAAGGCGTCGAACGCGGCCTCGGCGTCCTTGCTCGTCTCCGCCATCCAGATCTCCTGTAATGCCCGCTTGGCTTTCGGCTGCTGGCTCTTCGGCAGTTTGTTGAGGACGTTGGCGGTCTTGTGCACCCAGCAGCGTTGCTCGCGTGTGATCGGCCACAGCTCGCCGAGCGCCTTCCAGAAGCCAAGCGCGCCGTCGGCGACGGCGAGTTCGGGCGCGACCGCCAGACCTCGGTTCTTCAAATCGAGCAGCAGTTCACGCCAATCCTGCGCGCTCTCGCGCGCGCCGTCGATAAAGCCGAGCAGCTCCTTCCTGCCCTCCGGCGTCGCGCCGATGATGACCAGGATGCATTGCTTGGCGTCTTCAAGACGGGCCTGCAGGTAAATGCCGTCGGCCCACACATAGACGTAATGCTTGGCCGACAAATCGCGCTTCCTCCAGTGCTCGTGCTCGTCGATCCAGACCTCCTTCAGCCGAGCAATAGTCGAGGCCGACAGGCCCGGTGCATCCTTGCCGAGCAGGGCAGAAAGCGCCTCCTCGAAATCGCCGGTCGAGATGCCCTTCAGGTAAAGGATCGGGATCAGCACCTCCAGGCTCCGCGAGCGCCGCGCATACGGCGGCAGGATCGCGGGTGTGAAGCGGATGCGCCCGGCATCATCGGCAGCGCCACGGTCGCGCACGCGGGGTTGGCGCACGCCGACCGGGCCGATGCCGGTCATCACCTCGCGTTCAGGCAGGTGCCCGTGCCGGACCACGCGGCTCAGGCCAGTAGCGGTCCTCAGATCGACATGCTTGGCGAGGAATTCGGCCACCTCGGCCTCGATCGCTTGGGCCAGCAGGGCCCGCGCTCCGTTGCGCAGCACCTCGGTGAGCGGGTCGGCGAATGACCCTGGTTGAAGCAGCTTGACGACGTTAGCATCGGACACGGCGTATCACTCCTTTGCTGGAGAAGTGGAGGCGCGAACACCCCCACGATACGCCGCCTTCATCCCGTCAGCCCGTCACCAACTTCCGCGCATAGCTCGATGGTGTAGGGCCGGCGGTACTGCTACAGGATTTTGCCGCCCGGGCAGGTATAGGTGTTTGAGATCGGGTCGAAGACAAAATCGGAGCGACTGAAGGTACCATCGGTGCGCTCGCCTTTGTCCCACACCGGTACATGCGGTGCGATGTTCTTTTCTTCCACCATCCAGGCAAGGATCTCCGCCGATCCGTACGCGCTGTCAGCGCTGAGTCGCTGGGGCTTCAAGCCAAAGCAGGCTTCGGTGCCGTCGAGCATGGTTTGGGCGGCGCCGACCTCGGCTCGTCGGCTGGCGCGTGTCGCCTCGACATCCATGATAATCGCTGCTTTGAGGTCGATCAGATAGTTGTCGGAGTAGGCGAAGAAGGCGTGGCCTTTGTGTGCGCCGGTCCACTGTGCGGCAGGGTCCGCCGGCGAGATGAACTTCGGAACAACCTCGCTCGCTGCACCCCAGGCGGCTTCATCGAGCGTATCGAGATATTCCCGTACGGCGCGCCGCGTGGTCGCCAGCTCCTGCCAGTCGACCTGATCAGTACTGGCCAAAGAGCGCTGTTTATTGGCGTCGGCGGCGATCAAACCAGCATCAACGGCGAACCCCTCACCACCGACCAGGCCCTCCGTTATTGCGCGCTGCACCACTAACTCGAACAGCTGACGGAAAACGTCACTGTCGCGGAAGCGACCATGACGGGTCTTTGAAAACGTCGAGTGATCGGGAACGCGACCCTCCAATCCAAGCCGACAGAACCAGCGGTAGGCCAGCGGTAGGCAAGATTAAGGTCGGCCTCCTCGCAAAGGCGCCGCTCCGAGCGGATGCCGAAACAGTAGCCCACGACGAGCATGCGGATCATCAGTTCGGGATCGATCGAGGGCCGCCCGATCGGGCTGTAGAACGGCGTCAGTCCCTGCCGCAGAGTGCTGAGATCGAAAAACCGGTCGATCTTGCGCAGCAGATGATCAGCCGGCACCCGATCCTCTAGGCAAAACTCGTAGAACAGCTTCGTCTGATCGTGACCTTGTCGCCCCATCATTGCGATTAGCCCCCCTGAGCCCCATTGGCAGGGAATCACGAGCGGCTCGCAACTTCAAGCCGATTTTTTCAACAAAATCCGCGCGCTGCCCGCGCTGAGAATACGCGACGGGCGTACCGCGCCGCTGTCGCCGCCTTTACCGACTGGTGCGCCGCGCAGCGGCAGACTGCCTTGCCGGCCGCGCCTGAGACCGTCGCGGCCTTTCTTGCCGCCGAGGCGGGGAGGGCGGCTCGCCGTCAACACGCTGCGTCTGCGCCACGCCGGGCTGCGCTACCTGCACCTGTTGGCCGGGTACCCGACGCCAACCGCCTCGGCCTTGGTGTCGGCGACCTTTGCCGGCATCCGCCGCGCCCATCGCCGGCCGTTGCGCAAAAAGACCGCGCTGGTGCTCGATCCGCTGCGCGCCGCGGTGCGGGCGATCCCCGGCAGCTTGCGGGGATTGCGCGACCGCGCCTTGCTGCTCGTCGGCTTTGCGGCGGCGCTCCGGCCGAGCGAACTCGCCGCCCTGACGAGCGATCACCTGACCCGCCACGAGGACGGCATCGCGCTGCTGCTGCCGTGGCGCAAAAACGACCAGGAGGCACACGGCACAACTGTGTGGCTGCCGGCTGGTCAGACCGATCTGTGCCCGGTAACGGCGCTCGAAGCCTGGCTCGCCATGGCAAATATTACCGACGGTCCGCTGTTCCGCCGGCTGTGGCATCTGCCGCCGCCGCATAGCCGGAGGGGTGCCAAACGGAAACCGATAGCCGACCGCTATCGGATTGATACCCGCCCGATCGACACCGATTCGATAGCGCTGATCGTCAAGAAATGGACCGCGCTCGCCGGGCTCGACGGCGCCGCTTTTGCTGGGCACAGCCTCAGGCGCGGCGCGATCTCGAGCGGCGTCGCGCAGGGCGTCCACATCGCTCGCCTCAAGCAGTTTTCCGGCCACGCCTCATTGAAGAGCCTGGAAGAATATGTCGAGCTTGACGAATTGCGCCACAACCATCCGCTCAAGGACGTCCTCTGACCAAGCTTCGAGACCCAATTATCCGTCTTGAGAAAATACGACCGATGATCGAGGCGGCTGGTGAGTTGACCCGAGCGCGGGATGTTATCGGCCCCGTCGGCGATCCGCTGAGCGATCGACAGCCGCGGCAGTGTCAGCAACGTCTGGTAGATGACGCAGAACCGCTCGCTGGTTTCGACGAGCCGCTGCATCGTCGCCGCATCGGCGTCGGTATCCAACTTGAATGTCAACGCGATGTCGGTGAGGCCGACCGGGGTCTCGCGGTCGACGCCGAGCGTCCCGCGTGCATCCCAATGACCCTCAGCGATCACCCGACCGCCGCGCAGCTTGACGCCCATCGCCGTGGCGACGGCGCTGATCGTGACCCCGGCGCAAGCGACCAGCGCCTCGAGCAGCATGTCCGCTGAGCGGGCGAGGCTCCCGTCGCCGCCGCCGGCCGGGTGCAGCCCGGGCACGGTCTCACCGTCCCAGGAGCGTACCCGGCAGGCGATGCGGTCCAGATCCAGCTACCGCTTCGACGCCGGCCGGGATACGTGCGGTTTCGGGCTGCTCGCAGTACTGCCTCTTTAAGGGCGCTGCAGCGCGCAGTTGATGAGGGTCCAGCCTGTTCTGATCCTTCACTTCGGTCATCGCTACACCGGCGGTGTAGGTTCCACCCGCGGCCGGAGCAAGCGCCACCCGATGCGCGACAGCAGCTCCGCCTTCAGGCCTTCGCGGTGAACTGTGTCGGCATGCAACCCGCGCAATTGCTGGGCGAGCTGGTGCGGCTCTTCGAGTCGGTAAATTCGACGCGCTGGTTCTGCCGAACGCGCTGGCGTTTAACGACGCCGATCAGCCGGCGGCGAGCCTCCGCGATCGGTGCCCGCGGCTAGCTGCCGCCGCAGTGTGAACCCTAACACAGGCTCTCGCTCGCAATGTGGTTATAGAGAAGGTGGCTGAGCCCCGCCGCGGTGACCCGCGGCGGGGCGTCGCGGTTAGCGGTCGCGCGGTTCCCACAGCACGATGTGGGTGGCGCCGTCCTCAGCCGGGCGCTCTAGCTTGACGAGGCGGCAGCGTAGCCAATTCGCGCCAAACTCGGGGTTATGCGGCGGGCCGTAACCCGATTATGCGAAGTTGAGCGTTATGCGGAGCCGCGGGCTCGGGCCGTGATTTCGCGCGGCCTTCGGGCGGTGTGCGCTCCGCATAATTCCAGGAGCGGGAAGTGGCGGCGCCGTACCGACCACGACGCCGCAGCCGGCGGATCAGCGCGACCAGGCGAGCGCGTAGCCGCCCTCAACCTCGACCAGGCTGGCGAAGATCGGCGTCGGGAAAGACGGGTCGTCGAGTTTCACCGAGTGGTAGACGGTGTTGTCCTTAGAGGTCCGCTTCCAGGCGGCGCCGATCTCGACGTCGCCGGCGGAGACGCGCAGGGCCGGGACCTTTTCGTTCGAGGACGGCTCGGTCGGGACGAACCGCGCTTTGACGTTGAGCGAGAGGGTGCGGATGGTGCCGTTGAGGGTGCCGCCTTCGCTGCGGGTGAAGCTGCCGATTTGAGCCATCGTGACCTCCTTGACTGCTGTTTCAGGACCACGCCCATCGCGGCCTGATGGCGGTCGACAGCGCCACGACGCACGGCCCACAGCCGCAGGCCCGCAGCACCGCGGAGGACGGCCGAGCGAGAGTTTCTTGTCGCGCGAGCAATGCGTGCAGCGCAGGGAAGGAAGTCATAGACCGGCCGTTGCGGGATCAAGACTGGCGAGCAACCGCGAGCGCATCGCGGGGCTTGATCCGCCAGCACCAGGCTGCAGAGGAGCGATGGTCCCCGGCAGTCAAGAAGGGCCTCGGTTCGGGTGCGCCCCCGGCGATGGCGGATCGCCCGCCGGCAGCCCGCTCGCACGAACTTTCGATAATCCGAAAGAACGGCATAGTCGGCGTCCTTTCAACCTGAGGAGGCCACATGCCAAGGCAAAACCGCGGAATGAGGAAAAGTGTGAGAGGGCGGCTACACATGGCCGCTCCTCATATCGCGAAGACTTCAGGTGCTGGCTTCGCGACGGCGGATACAAAACGACGACTATTAAGGAGCTGGTGCGGCTGCTCGCTTCCTGGACCGACTGGGCCCACGCTGCCGGCTTCACGAGCGACACGGTCTTGAGCACCTTTGACGCATCCAAGGTGGCTTTCACAGAGCGCAGGACAGGCAGGGAGGTCCTCAACGCCGCAGCATTGTTTATCCGCCAACTACAAGACCCCGGCATCGTTCCGCGAGGTGAGAGGCCCACGCCGTAGAAGGTGCGGCCGATTCTCGAAGCGTTTCGCGCCTGGATGCGCTCTCATCGCGGCATCGCCAAATCCTCGCTCGACACGTATCAGACGACCATTGCGGGGCTCCTTGAGGCGCCGGGCGACGCTCCCGAGACCTTTACGTTCGAAGCGATACGGGCCCTTGTTCTCAAGCGCGCGCGACCACACGGCTTAGCACTTGCGAAGTCAATCGCCGTTGCGACGCGCGCATTTCTGCGCTTCCTCGTCGCGACCGGCCGCTGCCCGGCGGGGCGCGAATATGCCGTGCCCGGCTTCGCCAGCTGGCGGCTGACATCGGTGCCGGGCTTCCTCGGCTCGGAGGAGATCGAGTGCCTCATCGCCTCATCGCAGCCTGCGCGGGCGACCTTCGATTGCGCGACCGGGCCGTCGCCTTGCTCCTTGCCCGTCTCGGCCTGAGGGCAAGCGACGTCGCCAACCTCGAGTTCCGCGATATCGGTTGGGGAAACGGGCGCCTTGCCGTCTCCTGCAAGTCGCGCCGCGCGGAATGGCTGCTGCTGACGCAGGAGATCGGCGATGCGATCCTCGCCTATATCGAATGCGGCCGGCCGCGCGTCGGGACGCTCCGGTTGTTCATCACGGACCGCGTGCCGATTCGACCCATTACCCGCTGCACCGTTAAAGGGATCGTGCGGCACGCGCTGATCCGGGCTGGGGTCAAGAGCGCCCATCAGGGCGCCCATATTCTGCGCCACTCCGCGGCGACGCAGATGCTCCGTCACGGTGTCAGCCTTGCCGGCGGCGGCGCGGTGCTTCGCCATCGCGATCAGACGATGACGATGCATTACGCCAAGGTCGACTTCGCGCTCCTCTCCGAGATTGCCCAGCCCTGGGCGGAGAGGCCGGCATGCTGATCGAGGACATCCAACGCTATCTCGCGCTGCGCCGCTCGCTCGGCTTCAAGCTGGAACAGGCGGCCGAATATCTGGAATGGTTTGCACGCTTTGCCACGGACAAGGGCGAGCGCCACATCCGCGCGCAAACCGCCATCGAGTGGGCGCAGACGGCGCCGACACCGGGCGCAACGGTACCGCCGGCTCAGGGAGGTCGTGCGTGCGGCGCGGTTCCTTCGCCTCGGAAACCCGACCCATGAGATGTACAAGTATGGACTTGACCTGACGGCCAGTACTCTCGTGGATGCAGATGAGGGGGACCCGAAACCGTTGCGCCGCGGAATGTTCGGCGGTCGCCCCGTAGTATCGGAGGAGAGTTGGTGCGCCGGGCATCGCGGCGTCGTCTTTGGACTAGATTTGGCAGCAGATGTTCGACCTTCACGGTTCGGCCAGCGGCTCAGCCGTTGGATGGCGGAACAGATACGGTGCCGAAATTGGCCCGTCTCGACACGAGCACTGAACATGCCGACGGATCATCCCAACCCGCGCCCGCCCAGCGAGCCGACTTATCGCCTGGAAGGGGTCGTCACCGAGGTGCTCGGCGAGAGCGTAAAATCCGTTCCCATCAGCGCCGAGGCCGCTTCGGGTCAGATTGAGACGGCGCGGCGGCTGCATCAGCCGCCGAGCCGAGCCATATTCATCATGATCAGCGGAATAGCGTTGGCCGCGGCCGCCACTATAAAACGCGACGCCCCGGACTTAACTCAACTGTGAACAAGCATCGCCGAGCCCGGCTCGCGAAACCCAGCGCGCAGCGCGGCTGGGCTTTCTTCAAGTGGCGATTGAACTCCCCGCACTTGGGCTGGGCTTAGCCCTGATTTTCTTAACTCTGGACGCGATTTCGAGTGGTTGAGAAATTCGCTGGACCTCAAAGCGGAATGCCGAGTTCGTTGTCGCGGTCAGGGCGGGAACCGTGTCGCCGAGGAACCGGAGCGGCAGCACGAAATCACGGCTGAGGAGCTGGCGGGATGGCCCGAAGGGTAAGCCGAACTAGAGAGCCGCGCCTAGGCGCGAGCGCACCCAATTCGGCAGAGGGCTGCTCACTTTTGCACACGCTGGGCTCTCGTGTGACCAGGGCGAAATCGCGTCATACGAAGGCGAGCAAGTCTTGTTGAGGAAGAGGCAGCCGTCGTCACGCGACGCTGCTGACGGGTTGGTGCTCCGCCTCTACACCCGCCTCGTGATAGCGCGGAGCGTCCGGCACAGGGTCGCGCAGCACGTAGCCGCGTCCCCACACGGTCGCGATGTAGTGTTTGCCGCCAGCTGCCAGGGCGAGTTTTTTGCGCAGATGGCAAACGAACACGTCGATGATTTTGAGTTCCGGTTCGTCGATCCCGCCATAGAGGTGGCTGAGCATCATCTCTTTGGTCACGGTTGTGCCCTTGCGCAAGCCGAGCAGCTCAAGAATGGCGTATTCCTTACCCGTCAAGCGCAGTGGCCGATCGTCGACCGAAGCGACGTGGGTGTTTGGGTCGACCACTAGCTTGCCGGTTTGTATAGCTGATACCGAACGCATGATCACCTCTTTGACGATACTCAACTCAGCGATCCGTCATACTATTGTAAGACTAGCAGCTGTTTTTCGACCGCAGCAACCCAAGTGTGGCGGGAGCTTCAGGCCGATGCAGAAGGGCACTGCGGCATTTTTCGTTCGGTGCGGGAGGAGGCCATGATGAAACCCATCAAGATCGGCAAGTTGATGCCGAAAAAGGGGTAAGCATACTACCGCTGCGACCGCTACCTCGCGCACCCGCCCAATGCGAACGCGCCACAAAAATCATATCGGCGAGGCGGCAATCGCGATCCCGTCGTTCCTGGACTTCAGCAGGCCCCGGCGCGCCCTCAGTGCTCGGCCGTCAGAGGCGGAGGGGTCGCGGTAGTATTGAAGACGTGTAATTCTTAACGCGCCGACACCATGACTTTCGACTGCCCTCTGCCAAGCCAGGAACTCGTCGGCTGAGAGCTGATAGCGTTGGCATGCCTCATCGAGACTGAGCGCGCCGTTGCGCACGCCGTCGACCACTGAGGCTTTGCGATACGGCGACCATCGAACTGTGTCGCTCGGCGGCAAATTCGGATCTAGCGCTGCCATTTCTTCACTCATCCTTAGGCTTCTCACGAAAACGGCGAGAGTTGCCTCCCGCCGCCATCATCACTGCCGGAACTCTAACCGCCGAGCTAGCCCGGCCCCGCCTCACCCTGACGTCCCAGCCGCCAGCGGGGAGCGGCCGTTGACATATTATTGACATATATTGACCTGCTCGTCCACGAGTTTCAACCACTGCCGCCGCGGCAAGTTGACGCGTTCTCTTAAAAATTTGGCGTAGGGGAATACTGCGCCAGCTTCGACTTCAAGCTGCTTTCCAACAAGCTGCTTTCCAACAAGCTGCTTTCCAAAAGGCCTTCGACTTTAACCTTGATCCCTTAGAGTATGACTCATATTACAACGCCTGGCTGTGCTGTTCTGCCGAGTCGCCGCATGATGAGCTTGACGCTGGCCAGGAACAGCCATGAGAGGGCGCTTTCCAGGGTAGCCTCAAAGTCTTTGGCGAGGCGCCGGTTGCGGTTGAGCCAGGCGAAGGTGCGCTCGACAACCCAACGCCGCGGCAGGACGACAAATCCTGCGGCGAGGTCGGAGCGCTTGCCGATTTCGATCGTCCACTGGCCGATTTTGTCGAGGGCGGCGCCAAGCTTGGCCCCGGTGTAAGCGCCGTCGGCAAAGACGTGTCGCAGCCAGGGATAGAGGTGGCGAACGGCGGCCAAAACGAGCGGCGCGCCATCGCGGTCCCCGGCCTGCGCCGGGGCAGGCTTTGGATGTCGGCTGGATGAACCGCCGCCCCGACCAGCAAGCCGGCGGTGTCGGTGAGCACGTGGCGCTTGCGCCCTTTGATCTTCTTGCCGGCATCACAACCACGGGGACCAGCGGCCTCGGTGGTCTTGACCGACTGGCTGTCGATGACCCCGGCGGTGGGGCTGGCTTCGGTGGGGCTGGCTTCCCGGCCGGTCGCCTCGCGCGCCCGCATCACCAGAGAATGATTGATCGTCTGCCACAACCCTTGGTCCCGCCATCGGTAGAAAACCGCTGAACCGTCGAAAACGGCGGAAACTCCTTGGGCAGCAACCGCCACTGACACCCGTGGTCAACAAGTACAGCATGGCGTTGACCACCCCACGCAGCGTGGTGGTACGCGGTCGTCCCAGCTTCTTGGGAGGGGGTAACAAGGCTTCGATCTGGACCCATTCTTGATCGGTTACATCGCTTGCATAGCGAAGACCGTCGCGGCGATACTGCAATTGGGTGGTTTCAGTCCACATCTTGCGCTCCTGTCCAGCATCGCAACTAGACAGATATCACAAGATACTGAAATCACTCAATTCATTTTGGGTCAAACTCTCAGATAGTCGGCGGCCTGCGCACCCTGACTATAAGTCTTCGTCGGGAGCGAATCGCGTCAACTTGACGCGGTTGCCTTAATCCTACTGTACAAATCCCTTTAGGTATGATATTAATATGTCAACAGTCGCTTCCGCAGGGCGGCTGCGACGTTACGGTGTGAGGGCTGACGAGAGAGTTGGGATGAATCGGCGGGCACCAGTCGAGGCCGAGTTTCTGCAGACGCTAAAGATCGAGGCGCTCGGTGATTTGGCCGGGCGGATCGCACATGATTTTAACAACTTTCTGGCCGTGTTGCACCACTGCCTAGGGACCCTAAGCGGTCGGCAAACGGACGACCGGTTACAGGCCCGAGTGGCTCTTGCACTAAGAACCATCGAGCGCGGGGAACAACTGACCGGGCAGCTTCTCGCGTTCGCGCGGCCTCAACCTTCGGTGGTCGCCCGGGTCGATGTCAACGTCCAACTCCGCCGTATGACCGAACTGTTGGTCCGCAGTATGGGCAACTGGGTCACAATCAAAACCGACTTCGCGCCCGATCTGTGGCTGGTAGATGTGGATCCGGCCCAGCTTGAGCTTGCTATCATCAACTTGGCGACCAATGCTCGCGACGCGATGCCCAGCGGTGGCCGACTGCACATTCGAACCGCAAACAGCGTGCCAGAGCAGAACGAGGCCGGGGTTCAGGGGGACGCTTTCGTCGTTATCGAAATTTCCGATACGGGGACCGGGATGCCGCCCGAGGTGGCCGCGCGCGCGTTCGAGCCATTTTTTACAACAAAGAGACCGGGCGAAGGGGCCGGTCTCGGGCTGAGCATCGTTTGCAATTTTGCTCGGCAAGCAAGCGGGATAGCGACAATCAGCACCGAGGTCGGCCGCGGCACCCACATAACCTTGCGCCTTCGCCGCAGCCGGGAACATAGCTCCTCGGAGCACAGCAGGGTCATGCCCGCGCGCCGTCGCATGGAGCCGAAGGGTATCTTTGCGCAAAGCTCAAGCGGTGCAACATCATCCAAATGTTATAGTCAAAGGTAGCGAAATCTGCACCGTCGGGTTCGGCCAGTAGCCCTCAGCAAAGCCGCGCACGACAACCCCAGGCGAGGCTCGCAGACCTAACATTGGGTTTTGGCCTCGAGGCCCCGTGGCTGTATTCGAGGTACCCACAGTCCATTCGATTAGCTAGTGATGACTCGAGGAACAGTTCCGTCTCGGCCTCTACACCTAGGTAAATGGCCTGTACCTCATGTAGAAGCGTCGTTCTCTCGATCGTACTGTGGATTGACACTCGGGCCTCTATTTTAGTATTAAAGGACCGAGCATCTTATTAAGCGCACTCGCTCGGACCGGCCCGGCAACTCGGGCCAGGGCAGGCTCAATGCGCCAAGGAGCTTCCGATGATTGGGCAACCCGCCCACGATGGATCTAATCCTGTTGAGGCAAAAACTGGAAGCCGCTCGCGGCTGAGCCACGTTCTTCACATCACGCTGACCGGTCGATTGTTCTTGCTTGTGACGATTGCGGTGCTGCCGGCGCTGGCAATTCAGACCGTCAATGAATATTACCTCAGATTGGCCCGTGCGGACGATATCCGCAAGCAGGTCATCCAGACCACTAACCAATTTGGCGAAGAAATTGGCGAGCTTCGCGAGGGCGCCCGCCAGTTCCTGTTAACGCTCGCGCAGCTAGACGCTGTCGAATCCCGGAACTCGGAGAGCTGTAATTCGCTTTTTGCGAATTTGAAGGCGCGGTACGCAAATTATGCTGAGCTCGGAGCCGCCAATCCCGAGGGTGAAATTTTTTGTAAAAGCGGAGGTGACTCGGTTAAATCGGTGGCCGATGCGCCGTTCTTCAAGCGGGCCATGGCACAGGATAGGTTGGCGGTCGGAAATTACTGGGTCGATCCGACCAACGGTAAAAAAATGATCCACTTTGCAGCGCGCTTTGAAAACGATGCCGGCAGAATTGCTGGCGTTGTCTACGCTGGCCTCGATCTGGACTGGTTATCCGAGCATCTGAAGGAACGCGGGCTGTCGCCGACTGCATCGATTCTGATCGCCGATAGAGAAGGCAACATCATCGCTCGGTTGCCGCATCCTGAGCAACTCGTCGGCAAGAACATGCGGAAAACTCATGAAAGGATTATGGACGGCAACAAGGCCGGCTGGGAAGAGGCAAGGGGCGTCGACGGGATCACTCGAATTTTCGGGTATGTGCCGGCGGCCTTACCCCCAAAGGACTTCTTTTTGAGTGCCGGTCAATCAAAAGACGAGGCGTTTGCGGCGATCGATAGCGCGACGAATCGTGGGGTCGGACTCATTCTAGCCGGTCTCTTCGCGGCGTTGTTTGCCGTCTGGGGATTCGGTCGTAGATTTATAGAGCGCCCGATCGGCGAACTAGTCGAGGTCACGAGCCAATGGCGCGACGATAATTACAAGGCGCGCTTCCGGGTGCGCCATTCGGGCTCGGAGATTGGCCGCCTGGGTATGGCATTCAACGAGATGGCGGACGCGCTCGCCCTCCGACAGGCCGCTCACCGCCGCGCCGAGGGGAAAATGCGTCGGTTGAATGCGACACTGGAACGGCGCACGATCGATCTTGAAGAGGCGAACAGGGCCAAGTCGCGGTTCCTTGCCAATGTTAGCCATGAGATCCGAACGCCGCTGAACGGCGTCCTCGGCATGCTGGAGCTGGCCCGACGGACCGATCTCGCCCCAAAACAGCGGCAATATATTGAAGGCGCGCGGCACTCGGCCGAGACGCTGCTCGGCGTTATCAGCGGCGTTCTAGATCTCTCTAAGATTGAAGCCGGCAGGGTCGATCTCGAGACCACGGCATTCGACCTGCGCAACACCGTCGAAGACGCGACCGACCTCTTCGCGGAGATTGCCTCTGAAAAGCGGCTCGAACTAAGCTGTTTCGTCCCATCGAGCCTACCCACGGCACTTCTCGGAGACCCCGCGCGTCTGCGTCAGGTTTTGACAAATCTGATCGGTAACGCGGTCAAATTCACCGAGCACGGAGGGGTTGGGGTCCGTATCGACCCTCTCGAAGTCGAAGCCGGCTCAGTCTTGCTTTCGTTCGAGGTCATGGACACCGGAATCGGCATTCCCGCGGACAAGCATCGTCACATCTTTGACGCTTTCGTGCAGGCCGACAGCGCAACGACGCGACGCTATGAAGGCACCGGGCTCGGTCTGACTATCACCAAGCAACTTTGCGAGACCATGGGGGGGTCAATCGACGTGTCGAGCGAGCCGGGACGCGGCTCCCGGTTTCGATTTACTGTACGGCTCAGCCGCCAGCGGGGGGAGATCGAGCAGACCGAGTTCGCCTCTTCGCCGATTGGCGGAAGGCCAGTTCTGCTTGTCGTGTCGAGCGCGGCCACTTTCGCAATCCTGAGCGATTACCTTTCGAGTTGGAAGCTTTCCCTGCATCAAGCGACAAGTCGTGACGAAGTGCTGGCACTGATGCGCAGCGCCTTCCTCCGCGGCGAGCCCTACGGGCTGGCGGTCGTCGACCTCGAGAGGCCCGAGAGGAACGCGGCTGAGGTCGTGCGGATGATGGCATCCGATCCTGCAGCCGCGGATCTGCCGCTTCTGGTGGTGACCTCATTCGATCAGGATCTCGGCGGTCTCGCGGCGCGGGTGACCACGCGCCTCACTAAGCCAATCCGGCGTTCCGCCTTGTGGGAGTGCATCGCCTCGATCGATGGAGATCCGACGTCCCTGGCGCCCAAAGGGGCGGACCCGCGAGCGGCGCCGTTGGAGGCTGCGATGGGCGCGCGGGTTTTGATGGCCGAGGATAACCCTGTCAATCTCGCGGTGGGCGTCGGTTTCCTCGAAAGCTTCGGCTGCGAGGTTGAGACCGCAAGGAACGGGGTTGAGGCGGTCGAACACCATCGGAAGAGCGAGTTCAGCCTCATCTTCATGGACTGCCAGATGCCGGAAGTGGACGGATTCCAAGCGACGGCTGAAATACGGAGATGCGAAACAGAGCGGGAGCGGCGAACGCCGATCGTCGCGCTGACGGCAAGTGCCGTGGAAGGCGATCGCGAGCACTGTCTGGCGTCGGGAATGGATGACTACCTGCCGAAACCATATACCAGAGAGCAGCTCGGAGAGATGCTGAAATATTGGCTCAACCCCATTGTGCTCGTAGGCTCGCAGATCGGCGGCAATTGCTCCCCGCCCACAGACGTGACGACGATGCCGAACACGCCTATCGACGACAAAGTGCTCGCCGAGCTCAACCAGATCCGTGACCTCGCTCCTCGGGCCATCCGACTGTTTCTTGAGAGGACGCCGGCCCTCCTCCGAAGCCTAGAAGTAGGTGCCGCGAACGGCGATATGACGCTACTATGCAATGTAAGCCATCGACTGAAATCAAGCAGTGCGATGATCGGAGCGGTTGTGCTATCGTCTCGCTGCCGACAGCTCGAGACGATGGTGCAGGCGGGCCCGGACCCTGACGCGCCGGCTTTGGTCGAGGCAATTATTGCAGATTACGCCGCGGCGTCGGTTGCTCTGTCAACCCATCTGCCGCAGGTGCCATAGTCGCCGAGCGAAGCTTGGTGGGCAGGTTCATTTGACGCGATCGGTGCCGCTCGGTAGGGGTCGAGCTGGTCCAGGCACGATGAGGGTGTTTAATACGCAGCCAATCAAGGCGATTCCGGCGGAAACCGTTAAATTCGCGTCAATGCCAGAGATGGCGATGGCTTGCGCACCTAATATCGAGCCGAGCGTGATTCCGAGGAATAAGGCGCTGTTGTTCCAGGCGAGGGCGGTGGCGCGGCAGCTGGCAAAGTCGGTCGCCAGCCCCGCCTGCTGGGCCGGGAAAAATAGCTGGGCCACGGCCGCGGTCAGGCCGAGCATCGAGACGAACAAGATGCCAGCATCGAGCGCAAGGCGCAGCAACAAGAAGCAGCCGGAAAGCCCCAGCAAACTGGCGCCCGCCATGAATTTCGGCCCGACCCGGTCTGCTGCTCGGCCGCCGATCAGGACTCCGACAATCGCCCCGCAGCCGTAGAACAAGATCGCCTGCGCTATTTGGCCCGCCGAGAAACCGATCTGATTAAGGCCGGTACCCAGATAAGTGTAGACACCGTAAAGGCTGGTGCTCCACACAACCATTGGCAGCACGCGCACAGCCAGAACCATCGGCTTGAGCGCCGAGGGCGGGGTTACTGCAACGGCGCCGTGATCGCCTACCCACAGACGGTAATTCGGCCACGCGAGGACGAGGCTTGCCGCCGCCAGCACAAGGAAAACAGGGCGCCAGCCGATCGCCGCGGCGGCAATAGTACCGAGCGGTGCGCCGAGCACAAGCGACAGCAGCAGACCTGAAACGACAAACGCAAGCCAGGTCGCGCGACGATCCTGCGGCGCAGCGTTGCTGACGAGCGCGTAGACGGAAGGCGAAATCCCGGCTCCCGCAGCGCCGGCAAAGAGCCTCGCGGCAATCAGCTGCGGCAGATCGTCGGCCAGTGCGGTTGCGAGATTGGCGGCAGCAAATGCAACCAGGCAGAAAATCAGCACGCGTCGCCGGCCGCGTCGGTCCGAAAGCAGGCCCAGGAGGGGCGCGCTCAGCACGTAGACCACTGCGAAAGACGTGACGCACAATCCGACCACTTCCGGCCCGACGCGATAGGTGGCTGCGATCAACGGCAGCAGCGGCGAGACAACGAAGAGTTCGGTTCCAACGACAAACATCGTCAACCAGCCTATCGCTAACTTAGCTGGGAGAACCATCGGCTTTATGAACAACCTACGCCTGCTGACTAATCAGCTGAACAACGTCAAAGTTGTCCACTGGGTGTTTACGGGGGTAGCGCGCTTCTTGCATTTTAATCCATAAGAGGTAGATTGTCTATCGCGCTGAATGCCTCCCGCTGTGCGAGGAGGCGGATACTAACTTTCGTAGTTGATATGGATCATTCGAACCTTCGACAGCCGGCCCTTCGCGTCATACCACTCGCGTGCACCAGTGATTGATGGTGTCAACAATTCGACCGACAGAGTGAAGGGCACCGCTGAGGGGGCCAAACAGGCGCGTTCCCAACCCGGCGATACATCCGAGCGGGGTGGAGCAAGCCGTGTGGCGGTGCTCGTGGTCGATGATGACGACTTCATGCGGGAGGTCACGACCGACATCCTGACGGGTCTAGGGTACGATGTGCTACAGGCGGCAGACGGCGTTGCTGCGCTCGAAGCGTTCAACAATGGCAGCATCATTGACGTCCTGCTCGCCGATGTCGTCATGAATGGAATGAGCGGACCCGAACTCGCGCACCAGGTGCGCGCCCTGCACCCGTTGATGCCAATCGTGTTCATGTCCGGCTACGCCGATCTGGCGAACTGCGGGGGTGACCGACACCTTCATCCGCTCATCAGAAAGCCCTTTCGGCCCAACGATCTGCGCTTACATATCGAGGCCGCCCTTGCCACAGTCGCATCGGATAATCAAAAGGGCAGCCCAAATGTTTGATGAGTGATTGAGCTTTATCGGTGTCCTAAATAGATCTTTATTGTCTTTTTTTATACGAAGGATCGATAAAGTGAAAATGCCAAGTAGTTCGGCGAGTCAGAACACTGGTCATCCTGTGCCAATGCCGACGTTAGTAGACGCTTTTGGGCGAATTAATTCGTACTTTGCTTGAGCTCTATCGGGCGTCCCGAATGCCCTTTTTCGGTCGTTTTGCCGCATTGCCATGAGAGGTGGCGAGCAATCCGTCGTTACTCGGAAAGATTCATTTGAATTATCAATCGGTCATGCACGCCACGCGTGCGGCGGTATATTATCTTCCCCACCTCGACAGTCCGGCCCTTCGCAAGCGCAAGCTGCAAATTTTCGTTGATGACGATAGTCTTCCCGGCGGGGATACTCATCATTATCAATTGACAAAAGCATTCCCGCTTACCATCGTGCCTCAGCCAATTTGAGGAGGCGGTATGGCATTGGTGGGGTGGTGATTGCCGCGATGGCGAGGCGCTCGTGGATGGTTTTTAAAACAAAGCGGCGGTTGAAGCGCCAGGCGAAGGCGGCGAGGTAACGTGGCAGATGTTTGGCGCCGACCACGCGATGGGTGGCCAAGAGGCTGTTTTTGACATTGGCCAGCACCGTGTTCGCCCAGCGGAAGGCAGGGTGGCGCGCCGACCTGCGACCGGAGCCGGTGACGTGCCGTTGATGGACGATGCCCGGCTGTTCGGCGATGCAGCGAAACCACTGGCCGCCGTCGCTGACAACGGTGGTTCCGGCCTCGACAGCGGAGCACAAACGCTTGGTTTCACCGGCTCGGAAGCCACGCACCACCTGCAAGCGAGCGTGTAGCGGCCGACCGTCATCGGAGGTCTCGATCGCGACAATAAAAGGGGTGTGGCCGCGCCGGCCGCGCCCAGACCCTTCGCCGGTGCGCTCGCCGCCGATGTAAGCGTCGTCGATCTCGATCCGCGGGCCGGCGGCGCCGAGCTTGTAACGACGGTCGCGCTCGAGCATGGCCTGCATCAGCTTGTGCTGAAGCCGCCAGGCAGCGTTGGTCGAGATCCCCAGCCGCCGGCCCAACTCGATGTTGGATATTCCCTTCTTGCCCTGGCCAAGCAGATGCATGGCGCGGAACCACAGCCGCATTGGCAGCTTGGTGCCCTGCAAAACGGTGCCGGCGATCAGCGATGTCTGGTACCGGCATCGCCGGCACTGAAGCAGTTGACGGCCCTGGATCTCGGAATACTTTGTCGATGCGCACCGCGGACACTTGAAGCCCTCCGGCCAGCGCCAGACGAACCACGCCTTGCGGCATGCCTCTTCGTCCGGATAGCGCTGCTCGAACGCATCGTCCGAGAGGCCCTTCTGGTGCTGCACGCGGTTACGAGGCATTACTTCACCCTGAAAATCGTCGTGTTTTCAGGATGATATTAGCCTATTACTTGCTGAGTGTCGATGGTAAGCGGGAAAGCATTTGTCAGCATCGGAGCTAAATGTCTCCTCGATGATGAGGAATTCGGGGGTGAGCCAGAAGAGCTGAGCCGGCACCTCGAAGCCGAGATCGCCAATTTTGTGCGCTTGGCACCGAAATTGTACTCGCGATCGCTCGCAGCATGGTGTGCAATCGAGGTAATGTCGGTCGACTGGATGTGAGTAAATCTCTTGAGAGAAACATTCCACGAAATAAGTTTGATGTTTAAACGGAAATGTACTTAAACAAACTGTGCAATAAGAGCGACATGCCGCAGAGGCTCTCGATGTTACTCAGATGGTACTAAGAGTCCGGCCTGAGCTGCTGCGTGCGACACAGAGGGATGCCAAGATGATTGCCGGAGCGCTAGGCTAACCCATCTTCTTGATGCCTTCCAGAGTGGCAACGACAAAGGATTTTTCCTGCGGGTTATACATTGCCCAAAGGTTTCCATCCGTTGTCTGCCAGAAATGCGCCTCATCTATCTTCTTTGGGTTGGCATGATGGGTCAGCGCAAAGGCTTTAACATCTTTGCCGTAAACCCACTTCTGATCCGGGCCGGGAGGGGGCAGGAAAACGACCGGTTTGTTGGCCCATGGGTTAGATCGGCAGTCCGGCGGCGAGCATCTGCTCCTTCAGTTCACGGGCGCGGTCGACCTCGAGTGTTTGCTTGAACAGCGCCTTTATCTCACCGGGCTTCGTACCCAGCATCTCGGTCAGCACCTTCGCGGTGTAGCCGTGGCGGGTGTCGGCTCCAGGTCGTCGATCTGTTTGGACGGCACGGAATCGACAATTGCCTCGCCAACCGGCTTCTCGCTGGCTTGGTATCCGGTCTCGAGCGCGAGCGTCAGGTGCTGCTCGATCTGCAGTGGCGTGCGCACCCGCGACGCCAGCAGGTCTACCGCCGCGGGATCGAGGATGGCATCGACCTTCATTTTGTCGGCCGCGCAGGTGGCAAGCATCCATCACGCGGCGGAAGGTGGCGGATTTCGCGACTGGGCCGTTGTCTAGTATCTAATTGCGTTGATAGACGATATTAAGTAGGATGCGTCAGATGATCATACCATCTGAGGTGTGCGATGGCACGAGTGGCGATCGCGCTAAGCTGCACCGCGGAGCAGAGAGCTGAGCTGGTGGCTCTTGCTCGAAGTCGGACAGAGGAGGCTCGCCTAGTGGAACGGGCCAAGATGGTCCTGGCGTGCGTGGAGGGCAAACGCAACGACGCGGTTGGCCGCGAACTTGGAGTGCGGCCGAATACGGTTGGTCTGTGGCGCCAGCGTTTTGCCGCCGCCGGGTTGGTCGGGCTGCGGGATCGGGCGCGGCCCGGAAAGACCCCGACCTATGGTGCCGATTTGCGGCTGCGGGTTCTGCACCAATTGGAGTTGCCACCGCCCGCGGGGCTGGCCGGTTGGGATGGGGCGTCGGTGGCGGCGGCGCTCGGGGTCTCGGCCGATGCGGTTTGGCGCCTGCTGCGCCGGGAGGGCATCCAGCTGCGCCGCCGGCGCTCGTGGTGCGTCAGCACCGATCCGCAATTTGCGACCAAGGCCGCCGATGTCGTCGGTCTCTATTTGAACCCGCCGCAAAACGCGCTGGTCCTGAGCGTCGACGAGAAGCCGACCATCCCGGCGCTGGAGCGCGCCCGGGGGTATGTCCTCACCAGCAGCGGCAAGGTGGTTCGCGGCTTGCAGAGCACTTACAAACGGCATGGCACGGTCAACCTGTTCGCCGCCCTCGAAGTCGCCACCGGCATTATTCGGGGGAAAACCACCGGCACCAAGAAACGGGTCGATTTCCAGGCCTTTATGACCGAGCTTGTCGCCGAGCACCCGCCCGACCGGGAGATCCATGTCATCCTCGACAACCTCTCCACCCATAAGAAGAACGACGACTGGTTGGCGGCGCATCCCAATGTTAGCTTCCACTTCACGCCAACTTCGGCAAGCTGGCTCAACCAAGTGGAAATCTGGTTCGGCATCTTCAGCCGCAAGGCGCTGGCCGGCGCCAGCTTCGCGCAACTCGTCCAGGCAATCCGTGACTTCACCGACGCCTACAATCGTAACGCCGCCCCCTTTCTGTGGCGCAAGCGCGAGGTCAGCGGCAGCCAGTTGCGATATACTATCGTTAATCTACGCAATTAGACACTAGGTAGAGCATCGCCGGGATGCCTTGCATCACCAGGCCGGGCTCGTCCTTGGCCGCCATGGCGTTGAACAGGAAGCGCAGCGCGGCGGCGACGTCCTCGCCGTAGACGCAGCGGTATTCTTGGTAGGCGACACCGCTGCGGTCATCGACGGCGCTGAACCGCATCAAGGTTGGCGAGCCACGGCCGGCCTCGACCCAGAGCGGCGCGGCAACCTGCTTCAGGTCCGACGGCGAGAGGTCGAATTGCCAGCAATCATTGGCGTGCTCGGCCTGAAATCGTCGCGCCGGTGGCGGCCGTCCCCGGCGCTCGTCGTCCAGTTCTCAGTGCCGCAAATAGCGGTTCACTGTCGTTCGGGTCAGCAGTCCGGGTGGTGCCTGTCAATGCCGAATGAATTTTCCCCATTTGTGCCGAAGTAAAATTCCCCAGTTTCCGGATCAGCCGGCCGGCTGATCGAGTGGCTGCAATTTTGGCGGTCGTCCGCGGCGGCGCGGAACGGCTGCCGGGAAGGGTGGGCTGATGAGCGCCTTGGAGCGGAGGTGCTCGGGCATCAGGTTGGCGTGCTGGCGCAACCGGTAGCTGGACCCCTCGATCTGGATGACGACGGCGTGGTGGGAGCAGGCGGTCGAGCAGCGCGGTGGCGACCACGGGATCGCCGAATACGACACGATGCCTCAAGATCGGAACAGCTGCCAGCCGGCGTGCGGGTCATCGATGCGACCCACCCGCTTTACGGTCAGCGGCTTGCGATCGGCGCAGGCGAGGCGAGTCGGCGGATCGGCTGGATCCGGGTCGTTCTTCCCGACGGCCGGCACCGCTGGATCGCGCGGAAGGCCACTGATCTCGACGATGCGGCTTGTGAGGCCAGGCCGAATCGTGATCTGCCGGCGGTATCGGTACGCACCCTGCTTCCCTTGGCGGAATACGTGCGAGCAAGGCTTTCCGCTGCGCGAGAGGAGGTCGATGGAACATCGGGCCCGGCAGCTGACCTTGCCGTTCGGACCGGCATTGCCGGATCGCTCGCTGATCCTCGCCCCAGGGTGTGGCCGATGATGACGCCGAGAGCGCAGCAGCAGCTAGCGCAAGGGTTGGCGCAGCTGCTCCGGACAGTTCTTGCCGCAGCTGACGCCGGCGCATTGCGAGGGGGATGCCGGGATGAACATGCTGCTCAATTTAGAAAGTCCGGTGACGACGTCGCACCGCGCCAAGCTGGCATACATTTACGTACGGCAGTCGACCGCCGGTCAGGTCCGCCATCATCAGGAAAGCACGGAGCTGCAGTACCGGCTGGTCGATCGGGCGGCGGCGTTTGGTTGGCCCAAGGAACGGATTGAAGTCATTGATGACGACCTTGGGAAGTCCGGTACCTCAAGCGACGGCCGCGGCGGCTTCCAGCGGCTGATCGCCGAGATCGGCCTCGGCAAGGCGGGTTTGGTGATAAGCCTGGATGCCTCGCGGCTGGCCCGCAACAACCGGGATTGGCATCAGCTCCTGGAATTGTGCTCGCTGTTCGGGGTGCTGATCGCCGATGGCGAGCGCCTCTACGACCCTTGCGCCTACCATGATCGCCTGTTGCTCGGCCTGTCCGGGATCATGAGCGAAGCCGAGCTGCATCAGATCAAGCTGCGGCTGCACCAGGGCGAGCGACAGAAGGCGGCGCGAGGCGAGTTGCGGCTGCCGCTGCCGGCGGGCTTGGCGCACGGCCGGGATGGCCGGATCGCCCTCAATCCCGATGAAGAGGTCCAGGCGCGGCTGCATCACCTGTTTGCGAAGTTTCGCGAGCTTCGCAGTGCCAAGGCGGTCATGCGCCATTTTCAGGAAGCCAACCTGCTGTTGCCGGTGCGACCGCTCGACGGACCATCACCGCACGAAGTCGTGTGGCGGCCGGCGAGCAGCGCCCGCATCCTTCAGGTTCTGAAGAACCCGGCTTATGCGGGGGCGTATGTTTATGGCCGACGCCGGCGCACGCCGATCGGCCGGCGTTCCGGTTTACAGGGAGGCGCGACCGAAGCCGTGGCAATCCAGGATTGGCCGGTTTGCCTGAAGGACGCCTTTCCGGGATATGTCGATTGGGAGGAGTTCATGGCGAACCAGCGGCGGCTCGCAGACAACCTCAATCGCTACGACATAGGCCGCCACGGGGTGCCGCGGCGGGGCAACGCCTTGCTGCAGGGCATTGCCGTCTGCGGCCGCTGCAGCCGTCGCATGGGGCTGCATTATTCCGGACCGCACGGCAGCTACCCTGTCTATGTTTGTCGCGCCGACCAGCATCAGCATGGCGGGCCGCGCTGCCAGGAGGTGCGTGCCCTGGGTATCGATGCTGCGGTCGAAAGATTGTTGCTTGAAGCGCTGACGCCGGATCGTCTTGCTCTCGCGATTGCCGCGCTCGGCGAGCTTGAGAACGAAGCCCGTGCGCTCGAGCGTCAATGGTCGCTCAAGCGCGAGCGGGCGCGCTACGAGGCGGAGCGAGCCCGCCGGCAATACGATGCCGTTGAGCCTGAGAACCGCCTGGTGGCGCGCTCCTTGGAGCGCGTCTGGGAGGACAGGCTGCGGCAAGTCGAGCAGATCGACGCCGAATATGAGAGTTGGCGTCGGCAGCAACCGACATCGCTGGCCGCGGCCGACCGGGGTCAGATCCTCTCGTTGGGCGAAGATCTTCCCAAGCTGTGGGGCGCGGCAACTGCGGTCGAGCGCAAGCACATCCTCAGGCTCGTCATCAAGGAGGTGATCCTCGATCAGCGCCCCGCGAGCGGACAGGTCTGGATCCGCGTCGTCTGGCAGACCGGCGCCGTCAGCGAGCACAAGGTCCGACGTACGGTGAACAGCTACCGCAACTACGCCGACATCGGGACGCTTGAAGCCCGGGTCCGCGATCTTGCCGCCGCGCAAAAGATCGACCGCGAAATTGCAACGACGCTTACCGCGGAGAGCCTGTTGTCCGCGCACGGCCACCCGTTCAGCGGCGGTGAGGTGCATTTGTTGCGCAAGCGTTGGAAGATCCCGACGGTGAAGATCAACGGAACAGAACATAATCCTCCGCAATGGCTTGACGGGACATATTCTGTTCAAGGAGCAGCTGCGGCGCTCTCGGTTTCTACCCAGACCGTTTTCAAATGGCTTCGGAAAGGGCGATTGTCGGGTCGCCAACTGGCCAGGGGAATGCCCTGGCAAATCACGCTCTCCAACCCGCAGATCGCTGAGTTGAGAACACAAGTACGGCGCACCAATCGATCAAAGGAAGAGGCTTTATGACATCATCGGCTCGGGGAAGATCTTTCCCCATTCGGCGAAACCGCGGTTGGAGGTCAGGATCATCGCGCCTTTTTCGTAGCGGGCGTTGACCAGCTGGAAGAACAGATTGCCGCCACCATGGGCGACCGGCAGGTAACCGATTTCGTCGACGATGAGCAGCGCGGATCGGCAGAACCAGCGAATGCGTTCGCGCAGCTGCCCCTCGCGCTCGGCCTTGGCGAGGGCACCGACGATGTCGGCGAGGGTGGTGAAGTAAACACTGCGGCCGGCCTTGACCGCTTCGACGCCGAGCGCCACGGCGAGATGCGATTTGCCGGTGCCGGGCGGGCCCAGGAAGTGGACCACCTCGCGGCGATCGACGAATTGAAGCTCAGCGAGGGCGAAGACGCGCTCGCGGTCGAGCGAGGGTTGGAAGGAGAAGTCGAAGCCGGCGAGCGTCTTGATCGTAGCGAGGCGGCCCATGCGCAGCGCCGTCTTGATACGACTGTTCTCGCGCACCGTCAGCTCCTCGACGAGGAGCATGTCGATCAGCTCGAGCGCGCTGGTTTCGCCGCGTTCGAGTTGGCGCACCGCATGGTCGAGCATTTCCAGGGCACGCGGCATTCTGAGGGCGACCAGAGTGCGCCGGATGCGCTCGAGGACAGGCAGGCTTTCGCCCGACGTAATCATGGCCGACCGCCTTCGCCGGCGAGCCGACGGGCGACCGCCTCGTAGAAGTCGAGCGATCGGTGCGCAACGACATCGCCGGTCCGGCTGATCGGGACTGCTCCGGCGCCGATCTCTGTTGCTGTCAGCATCGGCATCTTGCGGTGGCCGGGAGCCAGGCGCCGTTGATGGCGTCCTTCGAGCACGGGATGGACAGCAATCAGCCGGTCCGCCTCGAAGATGCGGATCTCGTCGGCCAGGCTGTGCACCTCGACGATGCGTTTGCGGGTCGCGTCCGGCACGCTGTAGAGATTGCCGCCGATGCTGACCATCCCCTCGTGCGAGACCCGCCGCTCAAGCTTGAGCACGGCGCGGAACGGCACCAGCGGCAAGGGCTGGAGCACGAGCTTCTCTTCGGCAAAGGCTTCATTGACGACGCGCTGGGTCGTCGCATGCACCCGTGGGTTGGCCACCGTCCCGAGCCAATGGGCGAGCTGAGCGTTCAGGTCGTCGAGATCGCGGAACAAGCGGGCGAGGAAGAAGTCCTCGCGGATGTAGCGGAACGGCCGCTCGACTTTCCCCTTGGTCTTGGCCCGGTAGGGGCGGCAGGCCTTCGGATGGAAGCCGTAATGTGCGGCACAGTCGATCAGCGCGCGGTTGTAGATGATGTGGGCCTGGTCGTCCTCGCCGATCACCGCGGTCTTCATCCGGTCGTAAAGGATCTGGCGGGGCACTCCGCCCAAGGCCGAGAAGGCCGCCATATGGCAACGCAGCACGGTCTGCAGATCCTGATGGGCGGCAAAACGCGCCCAGATCAGCCGGCTGTAGCCGAGCACCATTGAGAACAGCCAAACGACCCGCATCGCACTGGGCTCGTCGGTGAAGATCACCTCGAAATGGGCAAAATCGACCTGGGCCTGCTCGCCCGCCGGGGTCTCGAAACGTACTTCGAATGGCGGGGTCGGTGACGGCCGCACCTCGCGCAGAAAGTCGGTTACCGCGGTGTAGCCGCCGGTATAGCCATGCTCGCGGATCTCGCGCAGCAACCGGCTGCCGGTGAGGCCCGGATACGCGGTGACCCGCCGCCGCAGATACGCCTCGAACCGCTCCAACTGCCGCGCTCGCGGCTTGCGCGGCCCATAGCTCGGCGGCTCCAGACCGCGTTCGATGTATTTACGCACTGTCTTGCGGTCGATGCCGACCCGACGCGCGATCACCGATACGCTCAGCCCCTGCCGGTGAAGATCCAAGATCATGACGAGCTCCCCCAGTTGGATCACCGTCCCCCCTCCCGCCACTGCGGAAGGGATCATCGGACGACGCGCCGCCCGGCTTCCCGGGGCGCGCCCCGGAAAGCCGGGCATCACACCTGGGGAATATTCAAACGGCGCTTCTGGGGAGAATCACTCCGGCGGTCACAGTGCCCGCACCAAACCGTCCGGCGTCTCGATCCCATGCTCGACCAGCAGCTCGATGGTACGGCCGGTCGAAAGGTGCCGGTTCTTCAGGTTCGTCGTGCGCAGCTTGATCGCCGCAACCGGCTCGCAAAAGCGCTCGATGTCCTGCTGGGACAGCCTGCGCGGACGCCCGCGATCGCGTCGATGCAGCGAACGGGGACGGAACTGCTCGCGCAGCGCCCGATAGATCGTGGCAATCGACACACCATGGAGGTCGGCACAGCCGAGGATCAGGCGCTGCCGCTCGGGCGAGCGTGCCGGCAAGTCCGCCAGCCTCCCGCGCAGCCTCACCAGTGTCTCATCGGAGGGACGCCGCCGCCGCATGTCACGCGTTGGCTTCGGCGATGTAATTATAGAGCGTCGGTTTGGAGATCCCCATCATCCGGCAGATCTCGCCGATCGTGTGCTGCTTCTCGGCATAGAGCTTCGCCACGAGCTGCCGCTTGGCGGGATCCAGAACCTTCGGCCGGCCACCCTTGCGACCGCTGGCCCGCGCGGCATTCAACCCGGCCTGGGTTCGCTCGCGCATTAGGTTGCGCTCGAACTCGGCCAAGGCGCCGAACATGTGGAACACCAGCCTGCCGCCGCTGGAGCTGGTGTCGATCTTCTCCTGCACGCTCATCAGGCCGATGCCCATCTCGTCGAGCTTCCTGCCGAGCAGAATCAGGTCGTGCAGCGACCGCCCCAGCCGGTCGAGCCGCCAGACCGTCAGCACATCGCCGCTGCGCGCCACTTCCAGTGCCATGGTAAGGCCCGGTCGCGCCGCCTTCGCGCCGCTCATCCGGTCCTCGTAGATTTTCTCGCAACCGGCCAGGCGCAGCGCATCATGCTGCAGGTCGAGGTTCTGATCATCGGTCGAAACCCGCGCGTAGCCGATCAGCATGCGGCCCCTCGACGGTCAGGAAACCCGTGCAGACGAGATGAATCTAACCGTAGATACTCTGACCGGGTACTATGCCCGATATCGCGACCTGCCAAGTCTTTTCGGACCGGTCCAGCGGCCGGGCAGCAAACCGGTCGTTTTCCTGCCCCTCCCGGCCCGCCGGCAGTTGCAATGAACGTGGGCACGACCCCGATGATTGCGATCCCAGGTGCAGCCTTTATGCGCTCGGTCGCAATGATTGTGGGTCCAGCCCCTCAGGCCCGTTGCAATGATTTTGGGCCCAGCCGTCCGATGATTGCGATCCCGGCCGCCGATGATTGCGGTTCGCTACAGATACGCCAAGTTTGAGGTGGACTTCCTCGCACAGCCGCCGCTCCGAACGGATGCCGAAGCAATAGCCGACGATCAGCATCCGGATCATCAGCTCCGGATCAATCGAAGGTCTGACCGACCTCGCTATAAAACGGTGCCAGCTCGCGCCGCACCCCGTCCAGTTCGACAAACCGGTCGATCGATCGCAGCAGATGCTCTGTCGGCACGTGACGTTCGAGCGAAAACTCGTAGAACAACTCGTCCCGATGGACTTGCCGCTCCCCCATCATCGACTCCCCCCAGCGGTCGTGAAGCCAAATTATACCGCGTTCGCCATGCCGTTTTTCAACAAAATCGGCGGAAAGCTGCCCTCGGCCCGCTGCCGTGAAGCGGACCTTTGAGACCAAGTCCCGAGACACCGATCTGTCCTACTAACGGTGATTGTCGCGGTGTCGCGAGGTGCCGATTTCAGGCTAGACGAGTTTCAGACGGGCGTTTTGCGACACCCTTTCGGAGCGAGTTCCAAGACACGATTTTGCAGCCGGTTGCATGGCCCGGAAAGCAGACAAAGCGGAGTCGGCTCTTCGCGGCTCTGAACTCGGTCGAGATGATCTTCAGCGTCCCGTGGAGCCTCATGGCGGTCTTTCCCGAGACCCGAACATGACCCTCTACTGGCGGCGGATCGGCGCGCCTACGCAGCGGCAGCAACGCATTTGAAGCGCGAACACACTATGATGCATTGTTTTTATTCGATGACACTTCCCATTGTTGGCGCCGCGCCAGCGCGAGCGTCTTTGTGGATCTTGCCGTCCTTCATTATGACGACGAGGTTCTTGTCCGGTTCGGCGAGCAGATTGAGGTCCTGGAGGGGATCGCCCGCCACCACGAGCAGGTCGGCATAGGCGCCGTCCTCGATGACCCCGAGCTTTCCAGGGTAGGGATTGCGCGGGCCGGACAGCGCCAGCAGCTCGGCGTTGCCGGCCGTTGCCATCCTGAGAGCCTCGGCGCTGCTGTACCAGCGCGACATATGAGTCAGAAGCACCCCCTGCCGCTCGGCGACTTCAGATGAGAAGAGCAGGTCGCTTCCCCACGCCGTCTTGATCCCGTACTTCTTGGCGTATCCGTACATAGTGGGAGTTCCGGTCAGCACCTGCAGCAGGTTGATACGGCTTTGGCCGGTCATCGGCGCGTTGTCGGTCTCGTCGATGAACGGCTGGGTACTGAGCCACATGCCCTTGTCCGCCATTAGCTTCGCGGTCGCCTCGTCCATCAGGTGACCGTGCTCGATGCACTGGACCCCGGCATCGATCGCCCTTTGTATGGCGGCCGGGGGATAGGCGTGCACCGCGACGTAGGTGTTGCGATCGGCGGCCGCTTCGACACCGGCGCGCAGCTCCGGGACCGTGAAGGTCACCATGTCCAGGGTCGTACGCGGCGAGGCGACCCCGCCGCCGCCAATCATCTTGATCTGCGAGGCCCCGAGGAACAGCTGCTCGCGCACGCGCAGGCGCACCTCATCGGCGCTGTCGGCGATGGCAGCGGCGCCCATGCTTTCGATTTGGCTCTGAGGGCCGCCGGGGCTTCTCGGAACATCCGAATTCATGCGCATGTCCCCGTGGCCGCCGGTCGTCGTGATCACCGCCCCGCACGGATAGATACGAGGACCGACGGCCAGCCCGGTATCGATCGCCCTCTTCAGCGGGAAGGACGGTCCGCCGAGATCCCGTACAGTCGTGAAGCCCCGCATCAGAGTCCGCTCGGCCTGGGCGCTGGCGGAAAGGAAGACGAAGCCGATGTCGGCCGTCAGCAGCTGCGCCGGGTTCAGGCTGGCGAACATCACGTGCCAGTGCGCGTCGATCAGGCCAGGCATCAGCACGCGCCCGCCGCAATCGATCAGCCGCGCGCCCTCGGGCGCGCCCTGGCCGGCCCCCGCGACCTGCTTGATCCGTCCGCCCTCGATCCGCAGGCTCTGCCCGCCGCGCAAACCGAGGGATTTGCCGTCGAACAGCTGGAAGTTAGTGATGACGGTCGGCGGCGCGGCCCGCGCCGCCTGCGCGCTCGCCCTGGGCGCGAAACCGAGGCCGGCGAGCACGCCGGCCGCGCCTGCGAGCATACCGCGGCGAGAAAGCTCCCGCGTGATCCGTCGATCCGCGGATCGTACCGTCGGTTGGCAGCAAAGGCAGCCCGCCGCGCCCGCGTCGGCCTCGCCATCCGCAACGCAAGTAAACAACTGTGACCTCACTGCCAGTGAAGACGCCTGCCGACTTCCCGGGTATCATTGGCTCAATGCGTGGCTCGGGAAACGCTGTCTCGCTCGCCGCAACTGTACCAGGGAGGGGGACTGCGTCAATTAGGCGAAACACCTAGACGCCCAGGTGGCCAAGGCCCCCGAGGGGACTGGCGCGCGTTGGAGACTCGTGGGCGGCGAAAGCCAAGCAGCCTGGCGCGCTCTCCTGGATGACCTGGTGGCCCGGGGCCTGGCAACACCCGGGCTGCTGATCGTTGATGGCGCGGCCGGCCTGGAGAAGGCAGTCGCCGCGCTGTGGAACGACGTGCCGGTCCAGCGCTGTACGGTCCACAAGCACCGCAACCTTCTGGCCCATGCGCCAAAAAAGCTCTACGACGAGGTCAGTGCCGACTATACCGACATGATCTACGCCAAGACGGTCACGGAGGTGGATGCCAAGCGCAAAGCCTTTCTGCGCAAATGGCGGCTGCGCTGCCCCCCGGTCGCAACCAGCCTGGAAGAGGCCGGCGAAAAGCTCTTCACCTTTCTGCGCTTCCCCGACGACCAGTGGAAATCGATCCGGACCACCAATGCCGTCGAACGCTTGCATGAGGAATTCAAGCGCCGCATCAAGACCCAATGCATGCTGCCCTGTGCCGACACCGCCTGCATGCTGTTCTGGGCGTTGATGGCCAGCGGCCAGATTAGACTACGTAAAGTCGACGGCTGGAAGACCCTTCATCTCGCCCCTGGCGAGCAATTATTTGATCAGGCCGCTTGACCCCACCACCGGAGATGCCCGCCGTCGGCATTTCTACCAACTTCGCGACGCGACCTGAATCTGATGAATGCGTCTGAGCACAACTCGGCGACGGTTTATTGGAGTAAAAATATACTTCAATCGCGAAGTCCCTCAAGCCGTGCGAATCCATTCGCCAGCGTCGTCATATTTATCCGATTTGGGATAGCCGAAAGCAATTCCAGATCGTGTTGAACGAAAGTACGAAGGGCGCCAGGCCCAACTTCCGCAGTTTGGATTTGAAGACGGCTGATTATCAACGGCTTGGAGGTCATTTTCAGATTTAGGCACCACATTTTCTTGGGGGTTCAGCGGGCGGGCGGCATCTCCTGGAAGACGGGCGGCAGGGTGATCTCGATAGCGCGGCAGATCGGATCAATGGTTGCGCCGGGAGCGGTGCGCAGTCGGGCCCGGCGACCATCCTGTTCGACCTCGATCTCACTGAGGTCGGCAAGATCATCGATGATGCGCTGCCATTCGAGCTTGCTGCGGCGTGCCGCCAGACGGTCCGTCAGTTCCTTGCGCAGCACCAGGGCGAGGAAGGTGCAGAAGACGTGGCCGCGGATGCCGGCATCGGTTTTGTGGAAGATCGGCCGGGTGGCAAGCAGCGCTTTTGCGGTTTTGAAGGCGTCCTCCACGGCGAGGAGGTTACGGTATCGCAGGACGACTTGGAGGGCGGAGATTTTCGTGTTGGTGCGCAGCACGAACAGGCCGTCGAAGCGGGCGTCGGCCTCGACCTTGGCCCGATCAATGACAAAGCCGTCGCCCACGGGCGTCTTGAGGAAACGGCGGAAGCCCTTGTTGGCGACCAGTGCCTTGTCGCCTTGCGCGAGCTTGCGCTCGAGGCCGGCGATCAGTTCGGCGCGCGCCTCGGCATCCTTTCTGGCTTCCTCGTCATTGCGACAGATGATGTAGCGCCGCCCGGCGATTGTGGTCTCCCTGACGGCGAGTTCAGTCTCGCCCTTCTGCCGCCGGATGAGCAGCGGCACGCTGACGCCATCATCCTCAATGACCTCGGCGCGCACCTCGCGGCTGGTGCGCTCGCGCACGCCGAGAATGTACTCGATCTTCTCGGCTTCGAGCGCCGCCATGGTGTGGGCGCTGATCATGCCGCGATCGGCGACGATGCAGGTCCGGGCGATGTCGAAGCGATCGCGCAGGCGGCGCACCACCGGCAACAACATCGTCACGTCGGCAGTGTTGCCCGGCATCAGGAACGAGGCGATCGGCCGGTCGGCGTCATCCAGCACGATGCCGAGCACGACCTGCTTCAAGTGCCCTCGGTAGTCCTTGGAATGGCCGCGCTGACCAGGTTCTCACCGCCGGCGCCCTCGAACCATAACGTCGTCGTATCGAAGAAGGCGATCGACACCGCACCGAACAGCGGCTGGCGATGCCGGTAGAGCGCTTCCTCGATCGCCTCGGCGGTGCCGCGGCCGTGCTCGTCGATTTCGCCGAGCCAGGCCATCGCCTTGTACGCCTCGTCGAGCCCGAGCCCTTCGGCGCCGGGGACGCGCAAGCCGTTGCGCCATTCGCTCGCGTGGCGGTCGGAACCCGAGACCGTCAGCCGATGCAGTACGGTGAGATAGACCGCCCGCTCGACATCGAAGCCGAAGCGCCGGTCGGCGAGCAGGCTGGTGAGCACGTCGCGGCATCCGGTTTCGGCCCACAACCGGCCGAACACCAAATCGGGTCCGATGCTGACGCGGCGCAGTTCCGGCAACTCGCCGCGATAGAAGCTCGACAGCACGATCGTCCGTCGCGAATGCCGCGCCGCCGAGGCGATCAGCCCGTCGATCAGGCCGGAGGCTTCGACCTCGTCGCGCCGGCCGAGCGCCTTGATGACGCGCTGAACGTGGCGCCCGCCCTCGCGTGCGTTCTCGACGAGGTAGAGGTACTCATAGGCTCCGATCTTCTTGACGCGGACGAACATGGCGCGGCACCCTGCTTGCGGCAAGGGCACCACGATTCGTCGCCACTTCTCAAGATAAATAAACCGTCTCAATCACAAAAATGTCGATCATTTAGCACCACAATGCGAGCGGTGTCGTCGCAACCCCAGCATTTCTGCGATCCCCAGCAACCGCATCACCCAAAACCGCGGAAGTTGGGCCAGGCGCATCGGGTGGATTTGTATCAATGGTGACTCGGGCAAGGCAATCGTATCTACCTGCAATGGACCTGCGTTATAGCAGCCGCTGGACACGAAAGCTGTCCTGACGCGGAGACGACACACCCCCGCATCCCGCAAAATAATAGAAATATATACACGGGCAAAGGCTTATCCCGTTGTCCCAGGGTGATCAATATGTGGTATCGTGGCCTCGCGGGTCCTTCGGTCGGGACGGGCGCGATGGGGGCCTGCAATGGCGCGAGCGCGCAGTTTGAGCGAATTCCAGGCGGGTTTCCCGGACGAGGTGAGTTGCGCGGCATTCCTGATTGGGCAGCGCTGGCCGGAAGGCTTCGTGTGCCAGGTTTGCGGCGGCGGGCGCGCGGCGTTGCTGAGGAGCCGGGCGTACACCTACGAATGCCTCGCCTGCGGTCGTCAGACCTCGATCACGGCCGGCACGGTGATGCACCGCTCGAAATTGCCGTTGACGGTATGGTTTTGGGCCGCGCACTTCAGGCGATATGGCCGGCCGCCATGTCGGAAAGGATGATAGCGCGATCGCAATGCCGTGGAACCACACCCGCATCAGCAGCTTGGTGCCTTGCAGAACGGTACCGGCGATCAGCGATGTCTGGTACCGGCAGCGCCGGCATTGAAGCAGTTGACGACCCTGGATCTCGGAATACTTTGTCCCTGCGCACCGCGGACACTTGAAGCCTTCCGGCCGGCGCCAGGCGAACCACGTTCCCGGCATGCCTCCTCGTCCGGATAGCGCTGCTCGAACCCATCGTCCGAGAGGCCCTTCTGATGCTGCATGCGATTGCGAGGCATTGTTTCACCCTGAAAATCATCGTGTTCTCAGGATGATATTAGCATATTACTGGCTGAAGATTGATGGTAGGCAACGAAAGGAGTTATTAACCGACTGACTCATTAACCAATTTACGTATTCTGTATGGTACATAGTATTTGAAAAAATCTCTCGTTCTCTTGTATTTATGATTTAAAAAATTTGGTAATGTTTTTACTGGATGCCAGAGTATATCTCGTTCTCGTCCCGGAGTGAGGCGGCTATCTATCGTCCCGAAGCTCCCGCGCTTCTGGTAATCATCCGGTGAGCAATCAATATAGCATTGATTGCGGTCTGCTGGAGCCACAAAGGGCCCGCAGCCTCCAATGTCTCGGATAGGCATACCGGCAAAATCCAGAACGTTCGGCCATACCATTTCATATTGTCCGCTCCATCCTCTCATATAAGCCCCGTCAATCGCAGCCAAAGCCGCAGCGGTGGCACAAAAAAATGGTAGAAAGCACACTCTAAGGAGACGATCTCTCGGTAATGAATCGCATCCCGTCGAAAACACATGAATATAATCCCAATCTTCGGGTAAGAAGCGCAAATGAGTACATAATAATTGAGCATTACCGCTTGTGGTCCCCAATCTCTCTATCAAGGCACCAAGGTCACCCGTGTATTCAACATCGTCCTCAATCACCCAATATCGGTGATACTGCGGGTGATCGCGCCAGAACAGGAGGATCGGAATGTCAGCAATGGCGAAAAACGCCGAATGAATTACCTTTGCCGGATAGCCACTCGCGCGGACTGATACCAAATTGTAGACGCTGTGAGGGAACTCCATGTCCGCGACGCGCGTTGTCTGAGTGCCAGCATTACCAGTTTTATCATACGTAACAATGTGAAAATCAATATCGGCGGGCAACTTCTGAAGTGACTGACTAAATTTTAATATTCTGCGGTGTGTCTTTGCTGGCTTATAGGAGTAATAAATAAATACGTCACGTCCGTTGTTGTCCTCCTGCCAAACCATTTACACCAACTCCTAAAATCCATCGCACGATGGCTTGCCGCCTATCGGGCCGCTTGAAAGCCAGAACATCCTACCCGACATTCCCCGGGTTCCCCGGTCACAAGGGCCATCGTCTCCGTTTTGGCCCGCGAGAGCAACGCGGTTTGCCCATCGAGGATGGCCTGGGCAGCGGCGGCAAGGTGCGAGGTGTCTGGGGCGCCGGCGGTATTAGCTTTGCCAAAATCGCCTTCAGCGGGTTGAGGCGAGGGACGAGCGGGAAGGGGTCGTAATCGATCAATTCGCTCGGCCGCCTCGCTTTGCAGCCCGGCGCATTCAAAGGCGCGAGTCAAAGTCAGGCGGTCAGTCATACGCGAGTGCGGAAATTCCGTAGGCCGGCGATCTGGGGGCTGTGTGTTGGTCGATCGCGCGTTGCAATTCTGCGGCTCGCTCGGCCTCGCCATCGCGTTGGGCGATGAATAATTATAACTGAACGTGCAACCACCAGATGCCACCTGGCCGAATATGTGTTCCTTGATCCTGGTCGTCGGTCAAGCGGGCGTGAAGCTGATCCTCAGTTTGGTTGGTTCGCCAGCCCTTGAGATGCGCCATACCGTACGACATGACGTTGTCAGCTGTGTAGAACACGAGTGCTCCGCCGCGCTGAAAGCTGCGCAGCCACGCCACGTTGCCGCGCCCGGCGATAGCTTTGCCGGCTCGAATTGCCGCGACCCGGTGCTGCAGCTGGGGACGGTACATGCTAGCCGGAAGCCGGCGGCGATAGTTGCCGGACAAGTCTGGTCGGTAGATGCGCAAACACAGTTCGTCGACGGTGAAGGTTTGTTCGGCTCGCGGCGAGAATGGTGCTGATCGCCCGTTCGATCCGACCTGGCCCTCTGCTCATCTAAGTGTTATGTTATCATGCGACGATGGCGATAAGCGAACACTGATACGGACTCACTCGTCTGGCGCGGCCTCGAGAAAGGCGGCTAGGCCGCCGATGGCTCCGGCGCCAACTCGCGGGCCGCCACGCAGAACGACAACGCACGGCGCATTACCTCACCTGAAATGCTGCCGGTAGCTGACCCGTTGCCTCATTTGATTTGCTCCCGGCCGATTTTGATCGGCCAGGTCAATGATGAGGCGGATCACCATAATGACGCGTGACGAGCTGGGCGTGCCGCCGTCGACTTCGACCGCGCCGGCGACGAGCATCTTACCGACCCCCACTGCGGCCCGCCGGCAAGACGATCGGATCCTCCTTGGTGCGGAACGGAATGATCGTCTCATCGGCCTCGACGACGCCGCACAGTGGCTCGCGTTCCGGGTTGACCATGGCCCGGCGCAGCTTGGCACGCAACATCCAGGCGGTTCGGTACGAGCCAAGGCCGAGCTGGCTCCGCAGTTGCAGAGCCGAGATGCCGTTGGGATTTTGAGGTGTTTCGCGCCGATCTGGAGGCGACGCTGGCCCGATCGGATCGGGCGAAGGGTGGGCGTCCGCCTTACGATCCGGTGCTGATGTTTAAGGTGCTGGTATTGCAGACGCTCTACACCTTGTCGGACGACCAGACCGAGTATCAGCTCAAGGACCGGTGGTCGTTCATGCGGTTTGTCGGACTGGCGCTGCACGACCCGGTGCCGGACGCCAAGACGATTTGGCTGTACCGCGAGCAGCTGGCCCGAGCCGGTGCGGTCGAGCGGCTGTTTGCGCGGTTTGACGCGATCCTGCGCGCCAAGGGCTGGCTGGCGATGGGCGGTCAGATCGTTGATGCAACGGTGATCGAGGCGCGCCGGCCACGGCTGAGCTGGGCCGAGAGGCAGACGATCAAGGGCGGCGGGGTGCCCGCCGCTTGGACCCCGGCGCGGCGCGCCCAGATCGACCGCGACGGGCGCTGGACCATCAAGCGTGGGGGCAAGCGCCAGGCGCCGCCGGGTGCGGGCCACCAGCGTCGGCCGGAGATCGCGGTGCCGATGTTCGGCTATAAGAACCATGTCGGCATCGATCGCGAGCATGGTTTGCTGCGGCGCTATGTCGTCACCCACGCGGCGGCCTATGACGGCGGGCAGCTCGGCGCCGTGCTCGACCGCGACAACACCGCCAGCGATGTGTGGGCCGACACCGCCTACCGTTCGGCCGCCAACCTCGACCTGCTCGAGCGCCGCGGTCTCAAGCCGCAGTTCCAGCGCAAAAAGCCGCGCGGCCGCAAGATGCCGACCCATATCGCCCGCGGCAATGCCACCCGCGCCCGGGTGCGCTCGCGCGTCGAGCACGTCTTCGCCGTCCAGAAATGCCGGCTTGGCCTGATCGTTCGCACCATCGGCATGGCCCGAGCCCGGGCCAAGATCGGCCTCGCCAATCTCGCCTACAATTTTACCCGCCTGGTCTGGATTACTGGCCAAACCGCGCCTGCCTGATCGTAAACCCACAAAATCACGGCTCACACCGAACCCTGCCCCTTGAGCGTATCGGTCGCCGCCACCAATGCCAGTCATCCGACCCTCGACACACCCCCAACCACGCTCAAAACTCCGTTATTCGAGGTGTCCGATCGGATTGAGGTCGGGCGAGTAGCGCGGCAGGAAGAACAGCTTGGCGCCGGCGGCGCGGATCAGGCGGCGCACCGCCTGACCCTTGTGACTGCCGAGATTGTCCATGACGACGACGTCGCCGGGGCTGAGCGTCGGCACCAGGAACTGCTCGATATAAGCGCGAAAGCTGGCGCCGTTGATCGGCCCGTCGATGACGCAGGGCGCGGCGATGCGGTCGGGTCGCAGCGCTGCCAGAAAGGTCAGCGTGCGCCAGCGGCCGTGCGGCACCTTGGCGACCAGCCGGGCGCCGCGGCGACAGCGGCCATGGCGGCGCGTCATGTTGGTCTTGGCCCAGGTCTCGTCGACAAACACCAGGCGGCGCGGGTCAAGCCGGCCCTGATGCGTCTTCCACCGGGTCCGGCGGCGGGCGATGTCGACGCGATCCTGCTCGCTGGCGTGCAGCGTTTTTTTAAAGGTGATCCCCTCGTGGCGGAAGAAGCGCCACACCGCCCCGTAGCTTGCCGGCGTACCGCGCTCGGCCAACTCGGCCATCACCGCCCGCAGGGTCAGGTCCGGTTTTTCGGCGATCCGCGCCAACAGCCACGCGCGTTCGCCTTTCAACTGCAGCGGCCGCCGCCCACCCATCGGCTTGGCCGCGGCACTGCCGGTGGCCCGCCAGCGCTGCGACCACTTGACCACGCTGGCGACACTGACCCCAAACAGCGCCGCCGGCGCCCGACAGGTGCGACCGCTCGCCACCGCCGCCGCCACCCGATCGCGCAGATCCCGTCAATAGGGTCTTGCCATTCGATGCTGGCCCCCAACCCCAGCCAGCATCTTGAACCACAAAACCCGGTGTGTGGGAATACCTTTTTGATTCAAACTCTTAGGATCACGCTCTACCCGACGCCGTCCCTCGGCGAGCGCCGCTTGCAGTTCGACGACGCGGGAGCGTTCTGCTTCTGCATGTTGCTCGGCATGTGCGGCGCGCTCCTCGGCACGATCGGCCCGGCTGCGCTCTCGTTCGAGCTGTTGTTCGAGCAGCTCAAGGGCGCGCTCGTATGTCCGATATCCGGTGCGGATATCCCCCCCGATATCCGGGCGGATGTCCGTGTCCGGACAGATGTTGTCCGCCGCGAGGATTTCTGCGCCTCTGCAAGGGGGACAAGCACCCGGACAACACCATCATTGCCGGCCTGCCGCGCCCAGCGCCGGCGGCGTGCCAGACGCTCAGCGGACGCTGCGGATATTCCCCTGACATCCGCCAACTCGGCATAGGTCATGTGCGGCGGGCACCGTCGCCGACCGCAAGACTGATATCGGATTGCATACTTCCCCCTTGGCCGGCAGCCATGCCGGTCAACCGGAAGCCTCGGGGGGAACGAGGCTTTCTGGCAGCGCAAGCGGGCTTTACCACAGCCTCACGCATATGGCGAAAACTGTTACACGCGTTGTCATAGGTCAGGTTGACACGATTTCCGGCTGGGCGGCCGCTGATCGGGCGAGCGGGCGCCGTAAGGATTGCGTCATCCTGCGACGATACCGGCTGCCGATCCGGGGTCGACCGCGGCCACGGCCGCGCTTAGCCCGGATATCTCACTGAGGTCGGTGCATCGGGGCTCTGAACGAGAGATAATTCTTCTGCGACAAAGCGTTATCTGGTTGTAGAGGAGGTCCCCGATGCCAACGGAGTGTAGCCCGACGGCGATGCTTTTTGCACCGGTGGAAGGGCGTCGGGTGGCGGCCGATTTTGCTGGCGGGGCGATCACCTCGGATGCTGGAGCGCTGCTGCTGGGCGCAACCGATCGGGCGATCGGCCTGGTGGATCGGTTTGCCGCTTGCTTCGCCGATGGCCGTGCACCGGAAAGGGTCGAGCATGAGGTAGCGACGTTGGTCGGACAGCGGGTGTTCGGCCTCGCGCTGGGCTACGAGGACGTGAGCGATCACGACCACCTGCGCCACGACCCGGTGATGGCGGTGCTCGCCGGCAAGCTGGCGGCGCGGCGTTCCGATTGCGCACCGCTGGCCGGGAAGAGCACGCTGAACCGGCTGGAACTAAGCCGGCCGGCGCCGACCCGCTACCACAAGATCGCCCACGATCCGGCGGCGATCGAGCGGCTGTTCGTGGACCTCTTCCTGGAAGCGCAGCGGACGGCGCCCAAGCAAATCATCCTCGACCCCCGCCTTCGCGAGGGCAGGCTCTGGATGCCACCGACGATCCGGTCCACGGGCACCAGGAGGGGCGGTTCTTCCACGGCTATTACGATTGCTACTGTTATCTGCCGCTCTACATTTTCTGCGGCCGGCACCTGCTGGCGGCCAGGCTGCGCCGTTCCGACATCGACGCCTCGGCCGGGTCGGTCGAGGAAGTGGCCCGGATCATCGCCCAGGTGCGGGCGCGCTGGCCGCGGGTGCGGGTATTGCTGCGCGCCGATTCCGGCTTTGCCCGCGAGGCGCTGATGGCGTGGTGCGAGGCAAACCGGGTCGATTACCTGTTCGGCCTGGCCCGCAATGCCCGGCTTGAAGCAGAGATCGCCGCCGAACTGACCCAGGCGGCCGCGGAAAGCCGAGCTACCGGCCGGTCGGCGCGCCGCTTTCGCGACTTCATGTGGACAACGCTCGACAGTTGGAGCCGCCGGCGTCGGGTCATCGGCAAAGCCTGCCCCTGGCGAAAGCAGGGGGCCGAATGCACAAAGGGCGATCCCAACCCGCGCTTCATCGTCACCAGCCTCAAGCCGAAAGCAGCCGAGGCGCGCTACCTCTACGAGAGGGTCTATTGCGCGCGCGGCGAGATGGAAAATCGCATCAAGGAATGCCAACTCGACCTCTTCGCCGACCGGACCTCCGCTGCAACCATGCGCGCCAACCAGTTGCGCCTCTGGTTCGCCTCGATGGCCTATGTCCTCATCTGCGCGTTGCGCCGCATCGGCCTCGCCCATACCCAGTTCGCCGCCGCCACCTGCGGCACCATCCGCCTGGCGCTCCTCAAGATCGGCGCCCTGGTGCGGATCAGCGTTCGGCGCATCCACCTCGCCATGGCGTCGGGCTGCCCTTGGCAAAACGAATTCCAATTGGCCCACCTACGGCTCACCGGCGACGCCCGCTGACGAACCAGAAACGGCGAGCCAGACAATCCCCGAAACCGTCGCACCGCGACCGCTCAGCCGCGCCTCAACACCCTCAAAATACCAGTGCCCGACCGCCAAATACCGATTGCCGGCCCTGCCTCACCAGAAATGCCATCTCAGCAACCCGCCGGTGAGATATCCGGGCTAGCCGCGGCGGGTTGAGCACCAAAATCCATGCTCTGGTTGATGCGCTCGGCAATCCCCTGGCCTTTCTGCTGAGCGCGATCGTGTCCCAGGACGTGGTGTAAGAGCGGCGGCAGTATCGCGCTCTCCGGCGGGGTCGGCCGGTGTCAGGCGGATAGGGCGGGCAGCCTGACGATAGGATCCTCGCTCAATGGAGCGATAGTTTCCAGGGTCATGTAGCGAGCGCGCTGGACCGCCCATTCATCGTTTTGTTCGAGCAGGATGGCGCCGACGAGGCGGGTGATTGCGGCCTCGTTTGGGAAGATGCCGACGACCTCGGTGCGGCGCTTGATCTCGCCGTTGAGCCGCTCCAGCGGATTGGTGCTGTGGATCTTGGGCCGGTGATCCTTGGGAAAGCTCATGAAGGCGAGGACGTCGGCTTCGGCTTGGTCCATCAGGATGGCGAGCTTGGGCACTTTGGGCCTGAGCTGATCGGCGACCTGGCGCCATTGGGCTCGGGCCATCTCGGCATCCTCCTGGGCGAAGGCGGTGGCGATGAAGGCGGCGACGACGCGGCGGCCCTGCTTGCCGGCATGGGCCAGGACGTTGCGCATGAAGTGTACCCGGCAGCGCTGCCAGGACGCATGCAGCACCTTTGCGACCGCTGCCTTCAGCCCCTCGTGCGCATCCGAGATCACCAGCTTGACGCCGCGCAGGCCGCGCCGCGCCAGCGAGCGCAGGAAGTCGGTCCAGAAAGTCTCGGCCTCCGACGCGCCGATCGCGATGCCCAGCACCTCGCGCCGGCCATCGCCGTTGACGGCCACCGCGATGATGACGGCGACCGAGACGATACGCCCGTTCTCGCGCACCTTCAGGTAAGTCGCATCGAGCCACAGATAGGGCCACTCGCCTTCCAGCGGCCGGTTGAGAAAGGCAGCGACCTTGTCGTCGATCTCGGCGCACAGCCGGCTGACCTGGCTCTTGGACATTCCGGTCATGCCCATCGCCTGGACCAGATCGTCGACCGAACGGGTCGACACGCCGTGGACGTAAGCTTCCTGAATCACCGCCGCGAGCGCCTTCTCGGCCATCCGCCGCGGTTCCAGAAAAGCCGGGAAGTAGCAGCTCCGGCGCAGCTTGGGGATGCGCAGCTCGACCGTGCCGGCGCGCGTTTCCCACACCCGGTCGCGGTACCCGTTGCGGTGGTTGAGGCGCTCGGGATTGCGCTCGCCGTGCGCGGCGCCGGTCAAGCCCTCGACCTCCAGCTCCATCAGCCGCTGCGCCGCAAAACCCACCATCTCGCGCAGTAGCTCGGCATCCGAACTCTTCTCCAAAAGCGTGCGAAGGCTCATCATCTCGTCGGTCATCGTCGGGTCCTTGGTTCGCGTTGAAGTTGGCGACCAAAACCCTACCGAAGACCCGCGATGACCGCCGCTATGGATAAGTAGCCCGCCGCCGCCTGACTCGTGGCGGTCCACGGCGGCGGGCTACTTATCCACAGCTCCTACACCACTCCAAGGGACACGACCCTGAGCGCGGGACAGGCCCACGATCTGGTTGGCGCCGACGCGCTGCTGCCGCAGATGGCGGCCGATCGGCTGATCGCCGACAAAGCCTTTGACGCCGACGCCCGTGTCCGCGAACCCCTGGCGCGCGCCGGCAAATCGGCGGTCATCCCGCCGCGACCAAACCGACTTGCACCTGCCGATTTTGACCGCGACCTCTACAAGGAACGCCATCTGGTCGAAAACTTCTTCTGTAAACTCAAACAGTTCCGGGCCATCGCCACCCGTTACGACAAAACTGCACGCAATTTCCTCGCCGCCATCCACCTCGCCGCCGCTATCATCTGGCTCAATTGACGACACGCCCTAGTTTGCCGTTCATGAATGAATCGCCGGCCACCCCCACGGCCGCGCGGCCGGGTGGTAACCATACCCAAAGGCGCCCTTTCCGCAGCGTAGACGCGGCTAGAAGACTAGAAATCCATACCGGGGTTCTCGTCACTTTCTGCACGAAAGTGACGAGAACCCCGATCTTGGCAAGCGGATCAACGTTGTTGCCGGGGTGTTGTATGCTTCGCCTGGCAAATCACAGGAACAGGACCTATGGCCCAATCGACGGAAGACTTCTACAGAAGTTCGAACGGCGATCGCTGGCAGCTTATTCGCGATGCCACCTCGGGGCGCTCCTTCGTAAGACATGAACCCAATCTCTCGTCAGGCGGGCGGGTTACCGATACGGATGTGGACGAGTTTTTAGCGCGGACTGGATCCAGTCCAGAAAACCTCGCACTGCGGGCACTCCTGGATAAACGGCAAACTCCGGCGCCGCGCTGAGCCGATGATCTTGTCGTCGAAGATCTTGTTTTGGCGCCGCCGGCGGCCTTCAGCGCGGCCCGCTGAAGTCGAGATTCTGGTCGTCGGTCGCGAAATCAACGCCTTGCAAGTCGCAGAAGTCAGTCAAAAGCACCCATGCTTTTTGCGTACGCGCGCGTCGCTCAGTCCATCGCACTTTCCGTCAATCTGCGGATCCCAAGTTGACGGCGCCTGGCGACGCTCTCCGCCCGCTAACTGCCGAGGCTTGGTTTGCCCGGCCTGTCAATCCGGGGCCGCCGAAGCGCCGCCGACGCCTTCCGACACGTGGGGTTTCGGCAACTGGGTCAGCTGCGGCGCCGAAGCCACTATGGGCGAGTTAAGCAGCGGCTGAAGCTGCGGTTGCAGCGCCTTCAACAGATGGACTGCGAGCGCGCTGCTGAATTGATATTGAACGGCGGCAGCGCCCGGGACATAGGCGGTGATCGTGCCGTAAAAGCGGTCGCCGAGATAGAAAACAAAGGTGGCGGTGCGATCGATCGCGCGTTGAGAGATCAGCCGGCCGCCGCGCCCAAAATGATCGTAGCGATTGTCGCCGGTACCGGTCTTCCCGCCGACCGGGAGGAGCCCGCCATCCGGGGCGCGGTAGATCCCGCTCACCGCCTTCGCCGTCCCTCCTGCCACGACAGACGATAACGCGCGCTGTACTTGCCGGGCCACTTCGGGGTCGACTACCGGCTGCGGCTTTGGCGCTGCGACCAAATCGGTCTCGTATGGTGTCCCGGCCGCGAAGTCGAGCCGCTCGAGGTCGACGGTCGGCAGCCGCACGCCGTCATTGACAATGATCCCCATCAGATCAGCAAGCGCGTCCGGCCGGTCGCCCGAGCTGCCGATCGCGGTGCCATCGGACGGGACGAGCCGTCCGAACGGATAGCCCTGGCGCCGCCAATTCTGCAGGATTTTGTCGAACCCATCCTCTTCGAGCAGAATGCGGATGCGGAGATTCTGTTGATGAGGACTGTGGCTGTCGAACAGCCAAGTATAGACCTCCTGCCGCGCCTCGGCGCTCGCCGAGGCCGCCTCGGGCCGCGTCGCGTTCGGGTGGCCCTGAAGATACTGGACGAGCCACAATTCGAGAGGATGGACGCCGGCTAGGTAGCCGCGGTCGCGCAGCGAAATCCGGTCTGGGCTCGAGCCGCGGTAGAGGTCCCACAACTCGTCGTCGTCGATTTCCGCTTGCGGCAGATGCTGCGTCAGAAACGTGCCAAGCGCCGTGCGACTGGCATCGGGGTGCACCGAGCGGAAAACTACCGCCAGCCGGCGCGGATCTGGCCTCGTCCGGCTCGCCAACAGATCGAGCGCCTCCTGTGAAGTGCGGCCGTGGTAGTCGTGCCAATAGCGGTCGAGATACTCACGCCCCTCCTGGTCGGCAAAGCGGCGCAGGTAGGCCTCGCGCGCTGGGTCGTAACGGTCGCCCAATAGCTCGCTAACTTGTGTCCCGTCCTGCGAGATCTCGTAGCTGACAATATCGCGCATCAGCCGGATGAAGGCGTTGTTGACCGAGTTGGCAAAGGCTGCGGCAACGGTCGGGGTTTCGTGGTCCTCCCATTTCTCGAAATTTGCAAAGCTCTGCATGCCGCCGCCGGTGAAATAGCTGCCCGGACTCGCCGAATAGGTTCGCTGCATCGCGGTGTTGAGCATCGCCTGCAGACCGCGGTCCTTGGTGTTCGCCATCCAATCCGCGGCCCAATGGGTGATCGGGTCTTCCTTTGTCTCCGCCGCGATCGCCCGCAGCCGTCTCTCTGGCAGCGAGACGAAGCGTCGGTGCAGCGTATCGACGATGTCGAGATAGGTGATCAAAGTTCGCAGTTTCGCGGTCGAGCCGAGCTGCAATTTCGCGCCTGAATTGATGTCGAACGGCTCGTTCAGGCTGCGGCGCGGATGCGCACAAAGTTGCATTCCTTGCCCCGCTCGTACAGCACGGCACTCCAGGCAACCCGCGTCGGACTGGCGCTGCCGAGCAGCTGCCGGCCATAGAGGCCGAGAGAGCGGTCATAAGCCGGATCGCCGAGCCGGCTCAGCACCTCGCTGATCCGGTGCTCAGCAGCCTCGTCGATGCTCGACCACCCGCTCAAGTCGAGCCGGTCGAGCGCGTACAGGTCAGGCAGGTGCAATAACGTCACCAACTCACCGCGCAGCCGATCGGTCGCCTTGTTGACGACGTACAGCTCCGCGGCCGGCGGGGGCACGTCGTCGCGATAGTCGAGCCGCGCCTCGAGCGCCGCATCGCGCAACGCTAGGCCGATGACGCCCGCATCGGCAAGTAGGCGGAGATAACGGTCGGTCAGGCGGGCCAGCGCCTTGGGATCGGCAATCAGGTAGTACCCAGGGCGGCGGCCGGCCAGCAGTAGGCTCAGGACTTGACGGTAGATTTCGCCTGTTCGTGCGAGTTCTGCCGCGGTTGCTGCTGGCACCCTCAGCACCTGATCAGCTTCGTCCAGATCGGTGCCGTACCAGCGCCACATCGCCTCGGGAACGCCGATGACCTCGCCATAGCCCGGACGGGCACCCAACGGTTCGGAGTTCAGATAGGCGGTCATGATCCGGCGACGCGCCACCTCCGTGTTAGGGCCGTCGAGATAGGCGTGCGCCGACGCCGTCACCATTTGCCGCAGCTTCTCAATGCCGCCGGGCGTCCGCCCGGCGGGCGAATGGCGAAACTTTTCGGTCTGAGTGGCAAGCGTGCTAGCTCCGCCGGCACGGAACCGTCGGTCGATCACGCCGGCGATGCGTCCCGCCGCGGCCAGTGCGAACCGATCCCAGTCGACCGCCGGGTTGCGGTCGGGTTCGTCCGGCGTGAACAGATCGCGGTCTTCGATAAAGGAGAGGCTGGCGACGACGAGCGGCGGGATCGCCGCAAAATCCTCGTAGGTCCGCTCGGGATAGCTCGTGCGATAGAGCGGGGTGCCGTCGCGGTCGTACAGCGCAAGGCCGGCGCGCTCTTTTTCGTGGTAGCTCGCGTAGCCGCCGTTCTGGACGAAATGTTCGAGCGAAGGCGACCACCGTGCTTGCCGAGTGATCGCGAATTGATGTTCGCGCAGCGAATGGATGAAGCGCGGCAGCTCGGTATAGCCGAGGCGCTCGTCATAGGGCCCATATTTGGGAAAGATGATCGCATTGCTCGGCTCCGGCGCGACCATGAACTTCATGCCGCGGGCCAGCTGCGAAAAGATTCGCGATTGGACAAGCGAGGTGCGAGCCTCGGAAGCGACGCCCCACGCCAGCAGCAGCAACGCCGCCAGCACCGCCACCCAGCGCAGCACTCCGACGAGTCGCACCGGCGGCCCGAACCAGCTGCTGCGCCGATTACGCCGCCGAGCTCTGCCGTACCGCAAACGTCCCCAAACCGCATCCACCATGACGGCCTGCCCAGGCCTCCCGATTGGCCGCGAACAAACGACAGTCAATAAATAAGCGATCCGTTGCCGTCGGAGGGGCGCGACACAAAAAAGCCGCTCGGTATAGCGGCGCAATCAAGGGCGGTTTCCGGCGCACATCGTCGGAGAGTGGAAGGTGTGTCGGACGCACGCTGTTTGAAACTGAGCGCACGGTCGTTGAGACAAAGAGACAGACGCGAGATCGAGCGTTCCGACGCACATTATGTGAGACTGGCAGCCCCATGCCAAGTAATTGTAAAACAACGGAACACGTCGCAAGGAGCAAAAGACGGAACGTGGAACGGCTCGGACCCGTACATCGGCGGCAAGTCGGGGCGACGGTGTCATTCGGGCCCACCGGCGAGGTGATCCGTCTCGCCGAGGCGGTCGGCCCCGACGCATTGCACCTCGCCTTCATCGAGGTCCATCCGTTCGCCGATGCCGACAGCGGCGCACTCGACACCGCAACACTGTTTGCGTTGCGGCTGCGCCGGCAGGGCGCGCTCGTCGTGTCGCGTGCCGGTCGGCGGTTCGTCGACGAGGCGTCGCCGCACGACATGATCTCGCGCGCCGCGGTCGCCACCGGCGGACGCCCGAGCTATACGATCTTTAGCGCGGCGATGCTGGCGCGAGCCGCAAAGGAAGAGACCGCGGCCCAGGTCGCCGACGCGCTGGCCCGCGGTCGCATTTGTCGCGCAGCGGGGCTCGCGGAACTCGGCGAGACGCTCGGTATTTGCGGCGAGGCGCTAGCCGAGACCGCCAGGCGCTTCACTGGATTTCTCGCCGCTGGCAGCGACGGCGATTTCGGCCGGCCGCTGACCGCGGCGATGCTGCCGCTCGCCGACGGCCGCTATTACGCGATTCCGCATCGACCGGCCGTGCATTTCACCGCGGGCGGCCTGCGCGTCAATCCGCAGGCGCAGGTGATCGATATCTGGGGCGCGCCGAACCCGCAGCCTTACGCCGCCGGTGAAGTCACCGGCGGCATCCACGGCATGGGCCGCGCGCGGCGGCAACCCGACGACCGCGCCGATCGTGTTCGGCCAGATCGCCGGCATCGGGGCGTCGGCGCGGCCGCCCCTCTCCCAGGAGTGAGTCGCCCGAAACCTTCTCTGGTCGATGATCGCGGCGTGTACAGCGTAGCGCAAGCCGCCATTCCTTTGGGGGGCGCCACGGCAGCTGCCGTGCGGCTTCGCCCGCGGCATGGCCACCGCCGACGCAACACTCCCTACCAGGCGGGCGCCACCCTTACCTGGGGCGGACTCGCACCGGGCTGGTTCGCGCCAGCTTCGCCTGCACCGGAAGTTGGGTGGGGCCATCCCGGAAAAGTGAGAGAGCAGCCGAGAGCGGGGTGAACCCGGCCGGATAAGAGATCGCCCGCCGGGTCCGGTCCCCGGCTGATCCCGTCCGGAGCCGCTTCACCTGCTCCACTAAAACGGCTCAACCTCAACCGATGCCGCGCGGGTGAGCTTCTGGGTTTCCACGGTCTCGCTGATTTGCCGCACTGGCACCGCTCGGTTGCACGGTTTCGATCCGCGCAGCTGCTGGACATAAGCCGATCGCTCGCCATCGGCGTGTGTCGCCGCGGAAATTCGTCGGTCGCGCACGGCCTTGAGAACCTGCAGCGGGTTCCGGCATCGGCTGCCGCCGCGGGCGAATGTGGTCGGGCGGATGCGTCTGATGTTCTCTTCCTCTCGGGTCCCCGCAAGTCCGTCCCTGCAGGTCTCTGTGATCGCTGGATCCCGCAGGCGCCGCCGCCAACCCTTGTGGGACAAGAATTTCCCCGGTCCGCAAGCGGGCCTCCTCGCGGCCGCTGCGCTGCAAATTCTTGCCCCTCCGGGGTCCTCCGCTGTGCTTCGGCCGCTCCCCGAGGGCGCGGTGTCGGCGGCGCCTTTGCGGTCTCCGAGCGCCGAGACATCGCAGGGACGGTCCCTGCGAACCACCAGAGGAGAGCACTTATGGCCATCACCCTCGGCACGTTCACCCAGTCGCCAGCCGGCTTCACCGGGACCCTGAAGACCCTCAACGTCACCGCGGCGCTGACCATCGTCCCCGTCGACAAGACCTCCGATAACGGGCCCGATTACCGCGTCTATGCCGGCCAGCGCTACGAGATCGGAGCCGGTTGGAGCCAGGTCGCCAAATCGAGCGGCGAGACCTATGTGAACCTCAAAGTCGCCGCCCCCGAGTTTGGCGCGAGCTGGCTACGCTGCCGCCTCGTCAAGCTCGAGCGCCCGGCTGAGGACGGCGCCACCCACATCGTGCTTTGGGAACCGCGCGACCGCTAACCGCGACGCCCCGCCGCGGGTCACCGCGGCGGGGCTCAGCCACCTTCTCTATAACCACATTGCGAGCGAGAGCCTGTGTTGGCATTTAGACCGGGCTCCTCGTAGCCGCCGGCTGATCGGCGTCGTCAAACGCCAGCACGTCTGGCAGAACCAGCGCGTCGAATTTTACCGCACTCGAGGAGCCGCGCCAGCTCGATCCAGCAATTGCGCGGGTTGTATGCCGACACAGTTCACCGCGAAGGCATTGAGGCGGCGGCGCTGCTGTCGCGCATCGGGTGGCGCTTGCTCCGGCCGCGAGCGGAACCTACACCGTAGGTGGCGATGGCCGAAGCAAAGGATCAGAACAGGATGGACGCCAATCAACTGCGCGCGCTGCAGGCGCCCTTAAAGAAGCAGTATCGCGAGCAGCCGGAAACCGCACGTATCCTGGCCCGCGCCGAAGCGGTGCTGGATCTGGGCCGCATCGCCTGCCGGGTACCCTCCTGGGACGGTAAGACCGTGGCCGGGTTGCACCCGGCCGGCGGCGGCGACGGAAGCCTCGCCTGCTCGGCGGACATGCTGCTCGAGGCGCTGGTCGCTTGCGCCGGGGTCACGATCAGCGCCGTCGCCACCGCGATGGGCGTCACGCTGCGCGGCGGGCGGGTGATCGCGGAGGGTCATTGGGACGCCCGCGGCACGCTCGGCGTCGACCGCGAGACCCCGGTCGGTCTCACCGACATCGCGTTGACATTCGAGTTGGATACCGACGCCGATGCGGCGACGGTGCAGCGGCTCGTGGAAACCAGCGAGCGGTTCTGCGTCATCTACCAGACGTTGCGGACACCGCCGAGACTGTCGGTCGCGCAGCGGCTCGTCACCGGGGCCCGATAACATCCGCGCTCCGGTCAACTCAGCAACCGCCACCGGGTCTCGTAGCTTGGTCAGAGCACGTCCTTGAGCGGATGGGTTGTGCCGCAGTTCGTCGAGCTCGACATATTCTTCGAGGCTTTTGAGCGAAGCGTGGCCGGAGAACTGCTTGAGGCGGGCGATGTGGACGCCCTGCGCGACGCCGCTCGAGATCGCCCCGCGCCGCAGGCTATGCCCGGCAAAGGTGGCAGCGTCGAGCCCGGCCTCCCCGGTCCATTTTTTGACGATCAGCGCGATCGAATCGGTGTCGATCGGGCGGGTACCAATCCGGCAGCGGTCGGCTATCGGTTTTTTCCTGGTACCCTTGCGAACGCGTGGCGGCGGCAAATGCCACAGCCGGCGGAACAGCGGACCATCGACAATCTCCGCCGCGGCGAGCCAAGCTTCGAGCGCCGTTACCGGGCACAGATCGGTCTGACCAGCCGGCAGCCACACAGTTGTGCCGTGTGCCTCCTGGTCGTTCTTGCGCCACGGCAGAAACAGGGCGATGCCGTCCTCATGGCGGGTCAGCGCAGCGATATCGAGCCGGGCCAATTCGGAGGGCCGCAATGCCGCGGCGAAACCGACCAGGATCAAGGCCCGATCGCGATGACCGGGCAAGGTGTCGGGGATCGCGCTTAGCGTCACGCGCAACGGTTCGAGGACGAGGGCGGTCTTTTTGCGCAATGGCCGGCGATGGGCACGACGGATGCCGGCGAAGGTGGTCGACACCAATGGCGAAGCGGTCGGCGGCGGATAGCCGGCGAGCAGGTGCAGATAGGGGTCACGACAAGAGCTGTGCGTAGCTGTACGACATTATAGAACATAGCAGAAACAAGCGGTTCTGTCGGATCAGGCGGCCGCGCTGAATTTTTCTTTGGCCGTGCGAAGCGACCGGAAGGTGTCTTTGGGCTGGGGCTCGCGCCGCCAGTCATAGATGCCGGTGAGGTTGATGTGCTCCCAGATCTGCGGCGAGATGTGGCGGATCAGGTCATCGGGCAACTCGTGCCCCTCGGCCCGCAAGCTCTCGACGGCGCGCAAGAGATAGGCGGTGTTCCACAAGACGATGGCACTGACCACCAGGTTGAGGCCGGAGGCGCGAAAAGCCTGGCTCTCGAAGGAGCCCGTCGCAGATTTCGCCGCGCTCGTGAAAGAACACCGCCCGGGCCAGCTTGTTGCCGGCCTCGCCCTTGTTCAGCCCGACCCGGCAGCGGTCGCGCAGTTCCGGTCTTGAATACCACTCGATCATGAACAGGGTGCGCTCGATCCGGCCAATCTCACGCAACGCGCGCGACACCACGTTCGTCTTCGGCAGGGCGGCGAGCTTCTTGAGGACGGTCGAGGGGGCGAGGACGCGGTCCTCGATCGAGATGCCGATGCGCAACGCCTCGTCCCAGCCCTCGCGGATTGCGGCGACATCGACCCGCTCGCCGATGTGATGCTTGAAGGTCGGGTAGGCCTCTGCGGTCTCAAAGGCGTGCAGGCGCCAGTCCTTGAGATCGCGCAGCCGCGGTGCGAGGCGCTTTCCCCCAGTGTGAACAAGCTGAAGAGATGATCGCTGGCGCCGCCGGTGTCGACGTAATGCTCCTCGATATCGATCCGGCTCTCATGTCCATAGAGCCCGTCCAGCACATAGACGGCTTCATCCTCGGTGGCGCCCATCGGCAGGATGTGAAAGTGGCCGTGCTGGTCGGAAACCCAGGTGTAGAACTTGCTCCCGGGATCGCCGCTGTAATGAGCGTTGACCTCACTGCGCTTGGCGCCCCGGCCGGCGGCCCGTAAGAACTGGCCGTCCGAGGAGGAGGTCGTGCCGTTGCCCCAGAGCCTGGCGTGAGGATGCGCCAGATGGGCATTGATGATCGCGGCCAGGGCCGATTTGTAGGTCTCGGGCCGAATGTGGAATAGCCGGGCCCAGAGGATCTGTCGCTCGCTGACCCCGGCCGACGCATCGGCCATGCGCTTGGCGCCGAGATTGGTCGCGTCCCCGAGAATCGCCGTGAGCAGTGCCGGGGCGAGGCGGACCCTGTCGCCGGTGCGCAGATGGGTGAACCAATGGGTGAAGCCGGTCCAGGCGTCGATCTCGGCCAGGAGGTCGGGGATGTCGATTGCGGCATGCGGTCGAGGATCAGCCATTTCGCCGCGGCGACCTTCGCTTTTGGCACTTTAGCGCGGTGTTTCGCGATGGTCAGGACACCGTCGACCAGGCGGATTCCGGCCAGCTTGCCGGTCCGGGCCCGATAGCTCAGTTGCTTCAGTTTGAAATCCAGCTCCTGCTGTTTCTCGGCGATCCAGGCATCGGCCTCGCGCGGGACGCTGAGCCGCAGATCGGCCGCTTGCTTGCGTGCCTCAAAGGCCGGGCTCGGCATCAGCTGCGCTTCCAGAGGGCGGAAGGCCCGGCTGCCCTCGACCCAGACGTCGCCCGCGCGCAGGCGGTCGCGCAGCACGGCGAGGGTGGCGATTTCCCAGAGGCGCCGGTCCCGCTTGTCGTCGGCAGCAATCAGTTTGCGGACCTTCTCCTTGAGATGGCCGACCGGCACTTGGCCGGCAATGCCCGGCGACCGTTTCGATTGAGCTGTCGTAAGAGCTCGATTGCCGTCAGGAGGGGGTCACGGGCTCGGGTAGATCGGAAAGTGAAGGCCTCGAGCAGCGCGGGCGCATAGCGGCGGACCCGGGAATAGCGCTCAGCGGCGCCGAGCAGCGGATCGGCCTCGGCGGTCGTGGCCAACGCCTCGACATCCGCCTGGGCCTGAACCAGGCGGGGCCAGCCGATCTCGCGATCGAGCACGTCGAACGCATCTTCGCCGGTCTCGTTGGCCTCGGTGAGCGCGCGCAGCGTGTCGCCGAACATGCGCAGCAGACGGCCCGTTTCCTTGCGGGCGTCGAGATGGCGCCGATCCTGTCGGGCCTTGGACTTGGTGAACAGGAGGGCGATCAGCCGGCAGAACATGGTGATCGGGGCATCAGTCAGTTTGCCGGTCAGCTCGATCAGCTGCGCCGTGATCAGCGCGTACCGGCGGCGCGGGTTGAAGTCTTCGGCCAGCCAACTCGGCGTCACCGCACCCTCGCGTACCAGCTGGGACCATCGGTCTGGATGGATGCGCCCGCGGTGCTGCGGATCAAGGCCAAACGACCGCGCAAAACTCAGCCGATCGAGGAGGGCGAGCAGGTTCTTCTCGCTCGGCGCCTCGGGGAAGGCCCGCAGCCAGGCGAAGCGGGTCTGCCGGATGGCGGGATCGACGGCGAGCAGCCCGTCGAATGTGGCCAGTTCCTCGGAGGAGAAGCCGTCGAGCAGCGCTGCCTCCATCCGCCGGCGCGCGACGACCCGTGCGGCACGGCCGATCCGGTCAAGCGTATCGGTCGCCGGAAGCACCGACTTGCGGTCCCGGAAGGCGGCGATGATCGCTTCGGCGATCGGCATTCCCTTGTCGGATGCGGTGGCGGCCGCAAGCGCCGCGCTCAGGGCCGCCCGCCTGTCCTCGCGAACAGGCGGGTGCAGGCCGAGATGCCGCTCCGCTTCGACCGCATGCTCGCGCCGGTTTGTATCGCGCCGGCCATACTCGGCCAAGGCACCCGGGTCGATGCCGATCTGTTGGGCGAGGAAGGCAACCATCGGTGCCGCAGGTGTCTCGCCAAAAAGGATCGCCCGACCGAGATAGCGTAAAAAGCAGAGCTGAGTGGCCAGGCCGAGGCGGTTGTGCGGGGTCCGCTTGGCCTGGATCAGATCCATCTCGGCCCGACTGAGCGTGCAGTGCCGGATCAGGCTCTCCTCGTCTGTCGGCATGTCGACAAGGGCGGACCAGCGATCGGCCGTGAGCAGGGGACGGCGCGACACCTCAGCCAGCCGAGCGGCGAGGCCAAGCCGACGCTCGGCTTGGGCGAGCAGCATTACCCCGCCATCGGAACTGATCCGCCCGCCGTCAAAGGCGGCGGTGATCTTCTTGCGGTGGACGGCTGGAAATGAGAACGGCAGAAGGTTATCATCGGTCATGGCGGGTGTGGCGCGCCTCGAGCCCGGCAAAGGGTTGGCTTCAGGAACCGAACCCCCCAAATTCAGACCCGTCATCAATAAGACGGGCTAGCTCCAGTTCCAACCCAGCATCCCGTATATTCGGTCCGGCCAGGGCAAGGCGATCCTCACCGGAGGGTTACTTCTTGCCTTGGGCGTCGCGCCGATCAGCACCAGCATGCACTCGGCCTGGGGCTCCATGCGCGCCTGCAGGTAGATGCCGTCGGCCCAGATATAGACATAGTGCCGGCTCGACAGATCGCGCCGTTGCCAGCGAACATAGTCCGCCTGCCAATCGCCTCGCAGCCGCGCGATCACCGACGGCGACAGGTTCGGAGCCCCGCGCCCGAGCAGCGCTGCCAGCGCCTCCTGGAAATCGCCCATCGAGACCCCGCGCAGGTAGAGGATTGGCAACACCGCATCCAGGCTCCGGGTCCGCCGCGACCAGCGCGGCAGAATGGTCGAGGTGAAGCGGATGCGCTCACCCCCTTTGCCGGCGCCGCGGTCGCGCAGCTTGACCCGCTGCACCGCGACCGGACCGATCCCGGTTCAACCACGCGCTCCGGAGCATGGCCGTGCCGCACCACCCGATCACGCCCGTCCGGCAATTGTACGCCCTTCATCAGGGCCAGAAACGCCTCGGCTTCCGCTTCGATGGCTTGGGCAAGCAGCCGGCGCGCGCCGCTCCGCAGAACCGCCGTCAGCGGATCGTCAATCGCCTCGGGCTGTCGCAGGCGAACAACGGTGCTATTCCTCATCATGGCGTATCGCCCCTTCGGGAGGTTCAGGCAGGCTTCCACCCGCCTCGATACGCCGCCTTTCTCACATCGCCATCACCCAGTTCCGGTCATAGCTCCACTGAGCCTGCACTCAGTCTCAAACAGATGCACCCCTCAGTTTCAGCTAATCGGCGTCGGAAACCACCCTTGATTGCGCGTCAGACCGTTCATCATTGCGCGCCGCCACAGCCACACTCTATTAGCATCGGGCTCCCCCTGATCCTGAGACAAACCGTTCTGACAACACGCTTTTCTCAGATCCAATAGCCCAGCGCACTACTCCTTTGAGAAATGCGGGCTATGCTCATTTACCGAGCTTATCGTGCTGAAAATCGTTTTTCGACCTGATCGCGGAATTGCTCAGCCATAATGCTCGCGGCACCGACCGATCTGTAAACTTTCCCGACGCGAAGGGCGAGAGAGCGATGCAGGCACCAGGTTAGCAATTATGGGACTCCCTTTACCATCCACCCTCGGCTAATTTCGGGGCAACTCGTCTTCGGTGGGAAGCTTTTATGAAAGTCGGTGGAGAACGGAAGATTTTCCTTCAACCCAAGACGTTCTTACACAAGTTCCGGTCCGGAACTACACGATCCAATTTTCGCCGTCGACAAACAGTCTATTCGCAAGGAGATCCGGCAGATGCTGTATACTACATTCATGAAGGTCAAATCCAGCTGAAGGTGTTTTCCAAGCAAGGCAAAGAAGCGATTATCGGCGTTCTAGGGGTCGGCGACTTCTTTGGCGAGGGGTGCCTCGCCGGCCAGACACATCGCATGGGGAGCGCTGTCGCTGCCTCGGAGTGTTTCGTTGTCCGCATTGAAAAATCGGCGATGATCGCGGTACTCCACGAGGAACCGGTGTTTTCTGACCTTTTCATTTCACATTTGCTAAATCGAAACATTCGTATTGAAGAAAATCTCGTAGATCAGCTATTCAGTCCGAGCGAAAAGCGCTTGGCTCGGGCACTTTTGCTGTTGGCCAACTTTGGAAGGGAAGGGAAACAGGAATCTGTAATTGCTAATGTTAGCCATGAAGGCTTGGCCGAGATGATTGGCACGACGCGGTCCCGGGTCGGGGTCTCCCTGAACAGGTTCCGCAAGCTAGGGTTTATCGAGTACAATGACCGGTTGAGCGTCCATAGCTCGCTGATCAGCGTGATCCTGCACGACTGAAGGACTCCATACCTGTGGGCCACTCTACTCGGGATGCGGGCGACGATCACTGACATCAGAAGCACGTCTCCGGGGACAGCGCGAATCACGAAATCGGGTCGCGTCGTGAAATTGGTAGGAATGCCGACGGCGGCCCTCTCCGGTGGTCAGGTTACGGGCCTAAGCGGCCTGATCAAGTAATTGCTTGGCCAGCGGCCAGATCACGCTACGTAAAGTCGATGGCTAGAAGAGCCTTCATCTCGCCCACCAACGCCCAGAACAGCATGCAGGCGGTGTCGGCACAGGGCAGCATGCATGGCCCAACTTCCGCGGTTTTGGGTGATGCGGTTGCTGGGGATCGCAGAAATGCTGGGGTTGCGACGACACCGCTCGCATTGTGGTGCTAAATGATCGACATTTTTGTGATTGAGACGGTTTATTTATCTTGAGAAGTGGCGACGAATCGTGGTGCCCTTGCCGCAAGCAGGGTGCCGCGCCATGTTCGTCCGCGTCAAGAAGATCGGAGCCTATGAGTACCTCTACCTCGTCGAGAACGCACGCGAGGGCGGGCGCCACGTTCAGCGCGTCATCAAGGCGCTCGGCCGGCGCGACGAGGTCGAAGCCTCCGGCCTGATCGACGGGCTGATCGCCTCGGCGGCGCGGCATTCGCGACGGACGATCGTGCTGTCGAGCTTCTATCGCGGCGAGTTGCCGGAACTGCGCCGCGTCAGCATCGGACCCGATTTGGTGTTCGGCCGGTTGTGGGCCGAAACCGGATGCCGCGACGTGCTCACCAGCCTGCTCGCCGACCGGCGCTTCGGCTTCGATGTCGAGCGGGCGGTCTATCTCACCGTACTGCATCGGCTGACGGTCTCGGGTTCCGACCGCCACGCGAGCGAATGGCGCAACGGCTTGCGCGTCCCCGGCGCCGAAGGGCTCGGGCTCGACGAGGCGTACAAGGCGATGGCCTGGCTCGGCGAAATCGACGAGCACGGCCGCGGCACCGCCGAGGCGATCGAGGAAGCGCTCTACCGGCATCGCCAGCCGCTGTTCGGTGCGGTGTCGATCGCCTTCTTCGATACGACGACGTTATGGTTCGAGGGCGCCGGCGGTGAGAACCTGGGTCAGCGCGGCCATTCCAAGGACTACCGAGGGCACTTGAAGCAGGTCGTGCTCGGCATCGTGCTGGATGACGCCGACCGGCCGATCGCCTCGTTCCTGATGCCGGGCAACACTGCCGACGTGACGATGTTGTTGCCGGTGGTGCGCCGCCTGCGCGATCGCTTCGACATCGCCCGGACCTGCATCGTCGCCGATCGCGGCATGATCAGCGCCCACACCATGGCGGCGCTCGAAGCCGAGAAGATCGAGTACATTCTCGGCGTGCGCGAGCGCACCAGCCGCGAGGTGCGCGCCGAGGTCATTGAGGATGATGGCGTCAGCGTGCCGCTGCTCATCCGGCGGCAGAAGGGCGAGACTGAACTCGCCGTCAGGGAGACCACAATCGCCGGGCGGCGCTACATCATCTGTCGCAATGACGAGGAAGCCAGAAAGGATGCCGAGGCGCGCGCCGAACTGATCGCCGGCCTCGAGCGCAAGCTCGCGCAAGGCGACAAGGCACTGGTCGCCAACAAGGGCTTCCGCCGTTTCCTCAAGACGCCCGTGGGCGACGGCTTTGTCATTGATCGGGCCAAGGTCGAGGCCGACGCCCGCTTCGACGGCCTGTTCGTGCTGCGCACCAACACGAAAATCTCCGCCCTCCAAGTCGTCCTGCGATACCGTAACCTCCTCGCCGTGGAGGACGCCTTCAAAACCGCAAAAGCGCTGCTTGCCACCCGGCCGATCTTCCACAAAACCGATGCCGGCATCCGCGGCCACGTCTTCTGCACCTTCCTCGCCCTGGTGCTGCGCAAGGAACTGACGGACCGTCTGGCGGCACGCCGCAGCAAGCTCGAATGGCAGCGCATCATCGATGATCTTGCCGACCTCAGTGAGATCGAGGTCGAACAGGATGGTCGCCGGGCCCGACTGCGCACCGCTCCCGGCGCAACCATTGATCCGATCTGCCGCGCTATCGAGATCACCCTGCCGCCCGTCTTCCAGGAGATGCCGCCCGCCCGCTGAACCCTCAAGAAAATGTGGTGCCTAAATCTGAAAATGGCCTCCAAGCCGTTGATAATCAGCCGTCTTCAAATCCAAACTGCGGAAGTTGGGTCAAGCCTGGTTGCTGTTGCTCTTGTAGTTTCCGGAGTTCGCCCGCTGTACCGTAACGGAATAGGTTTTACGCTGGCTAGGCGCCCCACGCGCTGGCCGTGTCTGGCGGCAGTGCCTGCCATGCCGACGTATCCACGATGTCCTGATGCGATTGTCGCTGACAGGTCCGCCTGCTGCGCTGGGCCGAGCGTAAGCGCTCGGTGAAGGGCGCCTGCCGCTGGTCGCGGCCTGGCGCGATGATCGGGGCATGGCAGAGACAGCGACGGAAGTGCCCACTATCGGCTTAGCGAACACTACGCGACGACCCGGCAGGCCCAAGCGTCGGCAGTGGACCGAGGCGTTTAACCCAACTTCCGCAGTTTGGATTTGAAGACGGCTGATTATCAACGGCTTGGAGGCCATTTTCAGATTTAGGCACCACATTTTCTTGGGGGTTCAGCGGGCGGGCGGCATCTCCTGGAAGACGGGCGGCAGGGTGATCTCGATAGCGCGGCAGATCGGATCAATGGTTGCGCCGGGAGCGGTGCGCAGTCGGGCCCGGCGACCATCCTGTTCGACCTCGATCTCACTGAGGTCGGCAAGATCATCGATGATGCGCTGCCATTCGAGCTTGCTGCGGCGTGCCGCCAGACGGTCCGTCAGTTCCTTGCGCAGCACCAGGGCGAGGAAGGTGCAGAAGACGTGGCCGCGGATGCCGGCATCGGTTTTGTGGAAGATCGGCCGGGTGGCAAGCAGCGCTTTTGCGGTTTTGAAGGCGTCCTCCACGGCGAGGAGGTTACGGTATCGCAGGACGACTTGGAGGGCGGAGATTTTCGTGTTGGTGCGCAGCACGAACAGGCCGTCGAAGCGGGCGTCGGCCTCGACCTTGGCCCGATCAATGACAAAGCCGTCGCCCACGGGCGTCTTGAGGAAACGGCGGAAGCCCTTGTTGGCGACCAGTGCCTTGTCGCCTTGCGCGAGCTTGCGCTCGAGGCCGGCGATCAGTTCGGCGCGCGCCTCGGCATCCTTTCTGGCTTTCTCGTCATTGCGACAGATGATGTAGCGCCGCCCGGCGATTGTGGTCTCCCTGACGGCGAGTTCAGTCTCGCCCTTCTGCCGCCGGATGAGCAGCGGCACGCTGACGCCATCATCCTCAATGACCTCGGCGCGCACCTCGCGGCTGGTGCGCTCGCGCACGCCGAGAATGTACTCGATCTTCTCGGCTTCGAGCGCCGCCATGGTGTGGGCGCTGATCATGCCGCGATCGGCGACGATGCAGGTCCGGGCGATGTCGAAGCGATCGCGCAGGCGGCGCACCACCGGCAACAACATCGTCACGTCGGCAGTGTTGCCCGGCATCAGGAACGAGGCGATCGGCCGGTCGGCGTCATCCAGCACGATGCCGAGCACGACCTGCTTCAAGTGCCCTCGGTAGTCCTTGGAATGGCCGCGCTGACCCAGGTTCTCACCGCCGGCGCCCTCGAACCATAACGTCGTCGTATCGAAGAAGGCGATCGACACCGCACCGAACAGCGGCTGGCGATGCCGGTAGAGCGCTTCCTCGATCGCCTCGGCGGTGCCGCGGCCGTGCTCGTCGATTTCGCCGAGCCAGGCCATCGCCTTGTACGCCTCGTCGAGCCCGAGCCCTTCGGCGCCGGGGACGCGCAAGCCGTTGCGCCATTCGCTCGCGTGGCGGTCGGAACCCGAGACCGTCAGCCGATGCAGTACGGTGAGATAGACCGCCCGCTCGACATCGAAGCCGAAGCGCCGGTCGGCGAGCAGGCTGGTGAGCACGTCGCGGCATCCGGTTTCGGCCCACAACCGGCCGAACACCAAATCGGGTCCGATGCTGACGCGGCGCAGTTCCGGCAACTCGCCGCGATAGAAGCTCGACAGCACGATCGTCCGTCGCGAATGCCGCGCCGCCGAGGCGATCAGCCCGTCGATCAGGCCGGAGGCTTCGACCTCGTCGCGCCGGCCGAGCGCCTTGATGACGCGCTGAACGTGGCGCCCGCCCTCGCGTGCGTTCTCGACGAGGTAGAGGTACTCATAGGCTCCGATCTTCTTGACGCGGACGAACATGGCGCGGCACCCTGCTTGCGGCAAGGGCACCACGATTCGTCGCCACTTCTCAAGATAAATAAACCGTCTCAATCACAAAAATGTCGATCATTTAGCACCACAATGCGAGCGGTGTCGTCGCAACCCCAGCATTTCTGCGATCCCCAGCAACCGCATCACCCAAAACCGCGGAAGTTGGGTTTAAGGGTCAGATCGTGGCCGAGACGCTGGAGCCGGGTGCGTCGGTGTCGATTGTGGCCCGGCGTCATGACGTGAACGCCAACCAGCTGTTCAAATGGTGGCGTGAGATGGGCGCGGAGCAGCCGGCTCCGCGGCGGAACAGAGCGTCATCATGCTGCCGGTGGAGATCGGGCCGGAAGCGAGCGAGCCTCGCCCGCGAGCGTGCCGCAGCAGTACGATCGAGATCACCTTGGCCAGCGGGGCGCGGGTGTGCGTGCGCGGCGAGGTGTCGCCCGAGACGCTGCGGCAGGTGATCGAGCTGCTGCGATGATCGGCTTGCCGGCGGGCACGCGAGTTTGGCTGACGGCCGGCGCCACCGACATGATGGGATGGACGCCCCTCGCGAACCGGGGCCAGGCTGGTTCTGCTTTTTCGGTTTAGCAGGGGACGAGACATGATGGACGTGAAGGTGATCGGCATCGACATCGCCAAACGGTATTTCCAGGTACACGGCGTCAGTGCGTCGGGCGCGGTTACGATCCGGCGGAAGGTTTCGCGCGATGGCTTTCTCAAGCTCTTGGCGAACCTATCGTCCTGCCTTGTTGGTATAGAGGCTGGCTCGGGCGCTCATCATTGGGCGCGCGAGATCGCGCGTCTCGGCCATGACGTCAGATCCCGAGGCGGTGCGCGGCGGTATCTATGAGTTGATCGGCCTCCGTTTCCGTCATACCGGAGATTTCAATAGGATAATCAGCTTCCCGCTTACCATCGTGCCTCAGCCAATTTGAGGAGGCGGTATGGCATTGGTGGGGTGGTGATTGCCGCGATGGCGAGGCGCTCGTGGATGGTTTTTAAAACAAAGCGGCGGTTGAAGCGCCAGGCGAAGGCGGCGAGGTAACGTGGCAGATGTTTGGCGCCGACCACGCGATGGGTGGCCAAGAGGCTGTTTTTGACATTGGCCAGCACCGTGTTCGCCCAGCGGAAGGCAGGGTGGCGCGCCGACCTGCGACCGGAGCCGGTGACGTGCCGTTGATGGACGATGCCCGGCTGTTCGGCGATGCAGCGAAACCACTGGCCGCCGTCGCTGACAACGGTGGTTCCGGCCTCGACAGCGGAGCACAAACGCTTGGTTTCACCGGCTCGGAAGCCACGCACCACCTGCAAGCGAGCGTGTAGCGGCCGACCGTCATCGGAGGTCTCGATCGCGACAATAAAAGGGGTGTGGCCGCGCCGGCCGCGCCCAGACCCTTCGCCGGTGCGCTCGCCGCCGATGTAAGCGTCGTCGATCTCGATCCGCGGGCCGGCGGCGCCGAGCTTGTAACGACGGTCGCGCTCGAGCATGGCCTGCATCAGCTTGTGCTGAAGCCGCCAGGCAGCGTTGGTCGAGATCCCCAGCCGCCGGCCCAACTCGATGTTGGATATTCCCTTCTTGCCCTGGCCAAGCAGATGCATGGCGCGGAACCACAGCCGCATCGGCAGCTTGGTGCCCTGCAAAACGGTGCCGGCGATCAGCGATGTCTGGTACCGGCATCGCCGGCACTGAAGCAGTTGACGGCCCTGGATCTCGGAATACTTTGTCGATGCGCACCGCGGACACTTGAAGCCCTCCGGCCAGCGCCAGACGAACCACGCCTTGCGGCATGCCTCTTCGTCCGGATAGCGCTGCTCGAACGCATCGTCCGAGAGGCCCTTCTGGTGCTGCACGCGGTTACGAGGCATTACTTCACCCTGAAAATCGTCGTGTTTTCAGGATGATATTAGCCTATTACTTGCTGAGTGTCGATGGTAAGCGGGATCAGCTTTAAACTCGCGATACCTCGTCGTGATTAATATTTTATTGGGCAAACGAATATGAGTATCCAACCATTCGAAGAGGTCGCTCGGGCTACGGACCGTCTCAAAGTTGTCAAATACAAACAGAACGGGGCGTCCCGTCGGGCTTCTCGCCAAAGACTGAGCTAAGTAGCTTAGACGCTTAAACTCATTAGTCTTCGCTTCCGCAGGCTCCAAAAGACTGACAAACTGGTCTGCGATGTCAGCTTGGGTCAGCACCCGGGGTGTAACGACTTTTGGTCCCTCAGGTAGCAGGTCAATATCCCTAGCGCTCAGCCATACAATCAGCTCGAACGTTCCTTCGAGTGCGATACGATTAACGACCGAAATAGCGAGTGATGTCTTCCCGATTCCGCCTCTCCCGACGAGGGTGATTACCGGGTGACGATCATCATTCAGCGCCTGATATAGTTCCTTCTCTAACTGGGGTCTGGGCACGTAATCCATTGATCGGGGCGGAAAATTCGTCCACGTCTCGCCAATGACTTCCAGGATGCCTTTCCCCTCTGTCTCACTTGGTGGCCGTTCGCCGGCCGGCGCAAGATATGGAGAAGCGTCTCCGTGCTTACGGTTGTCGGAAATCAGTGAGAGCAGCTCAAATGTTGTTCCCTTAAAGCCATCGTTGGGAAAGAAGAAGTCTGACACATCGATGCTCGTATCGATGAGTTGTACTTTCGCATACTCTCGAAAATCCACATAGACGCCGTCGCCCATAGTGCGGTATCGGGGGGTATTGGCCCCCTCGGCACTCTTCAGTTTATCGAATGAAGATGTATCTCCACCCAAGGGTACAATCCGAATTCTTCCAGAAAGATTACGATGAAGGTATGCCCAAGGTCGCTGGAGGACCGGCAGGTGATCGATGAGCAACTTTATCGATTGCTCGAGATCCGATGACAACCTCCGACAAACCTCCGGTGTCGTAGCGCCATGGCCTCGAGTACTATTCCGTAACGTAACAAATCCTGCGAACCACTGGCGTAGGGGTACCCTGGTTGGAGGCGCGTCCACGTTTCCTGCCACGCTCCGTAGCGCGCGGAACAGCAGATCGACCGCGTCATACTGCCATGTTCCCGAGCGGAACCTTTCAGTAAGCGAGCGTCGGTCCTCAGCCGCCCCCTCCAACAGGTATTGAGCGGGCGGTCCGCCTAAGACCTCTTCGAGCGTCTGCACCCAATCGCCGAGTCCGTCCGCGCGAATGAGCCTGTGAGTCAACCGATAGCGATGCCCTTCCTGATCGTCTGTCACCGCAGCGAGGAGGCCCGCCGTGACTAGTTTCGTGAGCATCTCACCGGCGTATAGCAGGTGAAGGAAAAAAGTGGTGTCGGAATCATCGCGCGCCAGATGAACGCGATGCCACATCATTGAGAGGGGAAGGAGCATTTGATCCAGATCCAAAGCTGCTACTCTTCTAAATCCTCAATGAAACTTTCGCAAACGTTAGCGGCGTTGTGACGCTCACCGTCATAAAACGCGTCACAGCCGACATCTTGCACGCTTCTTAGGGTGCCGAACAGAAGAGCGTCCGCCTGTAGTCTTGACACTCAAAATTGAGCCTACCGCAGCGGCGCTTGCGAGTCGGAGGTAGTGATCTCAGAGATCTTTCACCACCTCCGGCGCTGTCGAAACCGTCTAGCGGTCGATGCCGCCCATGCAGAGGTATTTGACTTCGAGAAACTCCTCGATGCCGTATTTCGAGCCTTCGCGGCCGATGCCGCTTTCCTTCATGCCGCCAAAGGGGGCGATCTCGGTCGAGATGATGCCCTCGTTGATGCCGACGATGCCGTATTCGAGCGCCTCGGCGACGCGCCAGATGCGGCCGATGTCGCGGCTGTAGAAATAGGCGGCGAGGCCGAACTCGGTGTCGTTGGCCATCTTGACCGCCTCGGCCTCGGTCTTGAAGCGGTAAAGCGGCGCCACCGGGCCAAAGGTTTCCTCCTTGGTGATGACCATGTCGGTGGTGACGCCGGTCAACACGGTCGGCTCGAAGAAGCTGCCGCCCAGAGCGCTGCGGTGCCCGCCGATCACGACTTTCGCACCTTTGCCCAGCGCATCGGCGATGTGGGCCTCGACCTTTTCGACCGCCTTCATGTCGATCAGCGGTCCGATCACCGCACCAGGCTCAAAACCGGCGGCGACTTTCATCGCCCCGGCCGCCTCGGCGAGCTTTTTCGTAAAGGCATCATAGACCCCGTCCTGCACCAGGATGCGGTTGGCGCACACGCAGGTTTGGCCGGCGTTGCGGTATTTGGAAGCGATCGCACCCTTGACCGCCATCTCGATGTCGGCGTCGTCAAAGACGATGAACGGCGCGTTGCCGCCGAGTTCCATCGAGGTTTTCTTGACCGTCGCGGCGCACTGCTCCATCAGCAATTTGCCGATCTCGGTCGAGCCGGTGAAGGTCAGCTTGCGCACGATCGGGTTCGAGGTCATCTCGCCGCCGACCTCGGTGGCGGCGCCGGTGACGCAGGAAAAGACCCCGCGCGGCACCCCGGCCCGCTCAGCCAGTTCACACAAAGCCAAGGCTGAAAACGGGGTCGCGCTCGCCGGCTTCAGAACCATCGTGCAGCCCGCGGCCAATGCCGGCCCGCATTTTCGGGTGATCATCGCCGCCGGGAAATTCCACGGCGTGATCGCGGCGCACACGCCGATCGGCTCTTTGGTGACGACAATGCGCTTGTCGGCCATGTGGGCCGGGATCGTGTCGCCGTAGATGCGCTTAGCTTCCTCGCCAAACCATTCGATAAAGGCGGCGGCATAGGCGATTTCGCCGCGCGACTCGGTCAGGGGCTTGCCCTGCTCGGCGGTCATCAAGGTGGCGAGATCCTCCTGGTTCGCCATCATCAGGTCGAACCATTTGCGCAGGATCTGGGCGCGCTCCTTGGCGGTCTTGGCCCGCCAAGCGGGGAGCGCCCGGTCGGCGGCCTCGATCGCGCGGCGGGTCTCCTCCGCGCCCACCCGCGGCACGGTGCCCAAGGTCGCGCCGGTTGCCGGGTCTTCCACCCGGATCGTCGCCCCCGACATCGCGTCAACCCACTCGCCGTCGACATAGCATTGCTGGCGGAACAGCTTCGGATCGGAAAGCTTCATCGCGCACACCTCCCTGAAGAGCGGCCGCGACTTGGCCGCGCATGATTGATAGGTACGGGTCACCCGGCGCTTTGGCAAGGCGAAGGCCGCGGCGCCCGGCGTCGGTGCGTGCTGCGCGCTTATGCGCCACTTCTCACAACTGTCATAGAATCGTGATATTCGCCGAGAAGCGCGCGACTGCCGACGAGGCGAGCGGGCAACGATCGGGGGACGACGATGACGATCCTTAGGCAAAGCCGCCGCAGCTTTCTTAGGTCAGTCGCAGCGGGCGGCGGTGCGGCGTTCCTCGCGTCGCGCTTGCCGACACCAGTGCAGGCGGCAACGCCTACGGGGCCGGACCTGCAGGGGCTGCGCGACAAGATCGACCATATCATCGTGATCTATCAGGAGAACCGCAGCTTCGACCATTATTTTGGAGCCTATCAGCGGCCCGGCGGCGGTGCGGTGGCCGGTCTGCTGGATCGCAACGGGCGGATCGATGCCCGCTTTACCGGGTTGCAAAAGAACGCGGCCGGCGTTCCCTACGGTTACCTGCCCCTCCCCTATGAACTGCCCGGCTTTGCCAGCGCGCTGATCGAAAATCGGCCGTTTTACCTGACCCCATACATCCGGCCCGACGCAAATGTCCCATGGGACCCGATGCACCATTTCTTCCGCATGTTCGCGCAGATCAATCAAGGAAAGATGGATCGCTTCGTGGCGCTGGCTCTGCTCGGTAAGCGCGTGTTCTTCGATAAGGGGCCGGGAAGTGACCCGGCCCAAATGATGTTCGCCCAGTCGATACCATCCGGCGCGGTACTAGGATTTTATACGCGCAAGGACTTGCCCTTCTACCATCATCTGGCCGACGAATACGTTTTATTCGATCATTTCTTTCAGGCCATGTCGGGTGGCTCGACCGGTAATGCGCTTTACATGGTGGCGGGACGCTCGGCCCAATGGTCGAAGCCGCCTGCGGCCAAGACCGGCAGCCTGACGCCGCCTGTCTTCGACCGGCCCTACGACAAAAACGGAATCCTGATCAACGACGTGCCGCCGGTAAACGGCCCGACCGAGACGTTTATGGGGTCGATCGATCTGGCCCCGCCCCCCGCTGAGCAGACTTATCCGAATATCGGCGACCGGCTCGACGCCGCCTCGCTGCCCTGGGCCTGGTACAATGAGGGCTGGAACGCGGTCAAACCCTGGGCGATGAAGACCGCGTTTGGCGCCGGCGACGGCTCGGTGGTGGTCGACACGCCAGCTCTGTATCTGCCGCATCACAACCCGTTCCAGTACCTCCCGAGCTGGTTCAGCAACGTAAAAGCCGGTCATATGCGCGACAGTGAGGATTTCCTCGACGATCTGAAGTCCGGCCGGCTGCCGCGAGTCTCCTTTTTGAAGGCGACGGGCGGGCGCGACGAGCACCCGGCGAATTCAGCCCCGCGGTGGGGCGAAGAATGGGTCACCGGCCTGCTCAAGGCGCTCGGCGAAAGCCGGCTGTGGGAGAAGAGCGCCGTTGTCATTACCTATGACGAGGGCGGCGGGTTCTGGGACCATGTGGCGCCGCCGAACCCCGACGCTTATGGCTGCGGCACCCGCGTACCGGCATTGTTGATCAGCCCCTGGGCGCGGCGCGGCTATGTCGACCACCGCGTCGCCGACACGACCTCCGTTCTCGCCCTGATCCAGGCGCGGTTCGGTCTCAAGCCGCTGCAGCAGCGTGATTCGCAGGCGTACAATCTGCTCGACGGCTTCGATTTTACCCAAAAGCCGCGGGCGCCTGCTTTCGGCTGACGTCGCCCTGTTCCGCTCTACCTTTGGGGAGCACGGCACCCCCGGAGCCCCGGGCGCGGCGTCGCATGGTCCCGCGCGACTGGCCCTCGTCTTCGCACCGTAGCATGTAGCATACTGGCGCACGAATGGTGGCGGAGGGTCGAGTTGCTGCACGACCGGCGCATCCTGTTGATCGTCTCAGGTGGGATCGCAGCCTACAAGAGCCTTGATCTGATCCGCCGGATGCGCGAGCGGGGGGCTGCGGTGCGCGCGGTCATGACCGCGGCGTCGCAGCATTTCGTGACCCCGCTCTCGATCGCGGCGCTGTGCGAGGACAAGGTCTACACCGACCTCTGGTCGCTGACCGACGAAAGCGAAATGGGCCATATCCGGCTGTCGCGCGAGGCGGATCTCGTCGTCGTCGCACCGGCGAGCGCCGATCTGATCGCGCGTATGGCGGCGGGGCTCGCCGACGATTTGGCGACGACGGTGCTGCTTGCCTCCGACAAACCGGTGCTGATTGCGCCGACGATGAATTTGATGATGTGGGGCCATCCGGCGACCCAGGCCAATCTCGCGACCCTGGCTGCGCGCGGTGTCGTGCGTATCGGGCCAGGTTCGGGCGAGCTTGCCTGCGGCGAGGTCGGCTCAGGGCGAATGGCCGAGCCGCTGGAGATCGTAGCCGCGATCGAAGGAATGCTGACCGCACCGGACCGCCGGCTGGCCGGCAGGCGGGCCCTGATAACGAGCGGCCCGACCCGCGAGCCGATCGACCCGGTGCGCTACATCTCGAACCACTCCTCGGGCAAGCAGGGACATGCGATCGCGGCGGCACTCGCGGGGCTGGGGGCCGACACCGTGCTGGTCACCGGGCCGACCCAGGAGCCGACGCCGGCCGGAGTGCGGCTGGTTCCGGTCGAAACCGCGGCCGAGATGCTGGCCGCGTGCGAGGCGGCCCTGCCGCTCGATGTCGCAATCATGGCGGCGGCGGTAGCCGATTGGCGGGTCGAACCAGTTGCCGGGCACAAGCTCAAAAAGGACGGCAAAGGCCCGCCGGTCTTGCGTCTCGCCGAGAACCCCGACATCCTCGCCAGCATCGCCCAGCGCGCCAACGACCGGCCGGCGCTGGTCATCGGCTTTGCCGCCGAGACCGATGACATCATCGACAACGCCCGCGCCAAGCGCGCCCGTAAACGCTGCGACTGGATCCTGGCAAACGATGTTTCTCCCGGCACCGGCACGTTCGGCGGCGACCACAATACCATCCACCTCGTCGACGCGGACGGCGTCGAGGACTGGCCGGTCATGACCAAGAACGAGGTCGCCGCCCGCCTCGCCGCGCGCATCGCGCGGCATCTGGCCCGCCGATGATCGTCGAATTGCAAATCCTCGATCCACGGCTTCCCAGCTGGGGGTTCCCGTTATGGGGATCGAGCCTCGCCGCCGGTCTCGATCTATTCGCCTGCCTCGACGCTCCGCTGGTCCTCGAACCGCAGGCGCCGGCGGTACTGATTTCGGCCGGTGTGGCGTTTCGAATTGGCGATCCCGATTGGAGCGCATTGATAGTGCCGCGCTCGGGCCTCGGCCATCGCGAAGGGCTGGTGCTCGGTAATTCGGTTGGGCTGATCGACGCCGATTACGAGGGGCCGTGCCTGATCTCGGCCTGGAACCGCAACCCCCCGGAGAGCGGTGCCACGCTAACCGTCCGGCCCGGCGACCGGATCGCCCAGCTCGTCTTCATCCGCGTAACGCGACCGGAATTCACGATCGTTTCCTCTTTTTCCAGGAGCAGCCGCACACCAGAGAGCCGCGGCGCCGGCGGATACGGTTCGACCGGCGTCGAGGCCGCTTGTCCGGTGGGGCCAACGGGGCGAAACTCGTCGCGATGACATCCTGAATCTTGGGCGAGGGCGGCCAGCGGACATGGTGCGGCTGACCAAAAAGCTCCTCTTTGCGATCGAGGCGGTGCTCGACATCGCCTATAACGGCGGGCCGATACCGGTGCGCTCGGCCGAAATTACCGCGCGGCAAGGCATTCCGCGCCGCTATCTCGAACCGGTCTTACAGGAACTGGTGCGGCACGGGATCCTGGTCGGCATCCGCGGCCCGTCCGGCGGCTATCGGCTGGCGCGCGAGCGGCGTCGCATCAGCCTCGGCGACATCGTCCGCACGGTGCGGGCGCTGGAGACGGCCGAAGACCCGATCAGCGACCCGGCGGGCAGCGCGCTCGGCCATCAGGTGGTCCGTCCGCTGTGGCTCGAACTGCAGGATGAGATGATGCTGCGGCTCGATTCGCTGACCCTCGACGATTTGTGCACCCGGGCGCATCAGGGCGGGATCGCCGGCCGAACCACAGAATTCACCGATTTCGAGATTTGAGGTTCTCGCTGTCGATCCCACATAAAACACGCACGCCATCTGGGAGAAGCATTTAATGGACACCGCCGGTAGGACAAAATCGCAGAGCGCGGAATTTCGCGGCCGCGTCTACGACAGCATCACCGAGACGATCGGCGCGACCCCCCTCGTCCGCATCCACCGGCTGGCCAAGCAGGCCGGGGCCAAGGCCGACATTCTGGCGAAGTGCGAGTTCTTTAACCCGCTTGCCTCGGTCAAGGACCGCATCGGCGTATCGATGATCGACGCGGCCGAAGCCTCCGGCCGGATCAAGCCCGGAACCGTGTTGGTCGAGCCGACTTCGGGCAATACCGGGATCGCGCTCGCTTTCGTCTGTGCCGCCAGAGGCTATCGCCTGATTTTGACCATGCCCGACAGCATGTCGGTCGAGCGGCGAAAAATGCTGCTGCTGCTCGGCGCGCAGCTCGAGCTGACCCCGGCGGCGCAAGGGATGAAAGGTGCAATCGCCAAGGCCGAGGAAATCGCCAAGTCGCTGCCCGACGCCTTCATCCCGCAGCAATTCCAGAACCCGGCAAACCCCGAGATCCACCGCCTTACTACCGCCGAAGAGATCTGGAAGGATACCGACGGAAAGGTCGATGCCGTGATCAGCGGCGTCGGGACCGGCGGCACTTTGACCGGCGTCGGCTCGGCGTTGAAGCCGCGCAAACCGGGGCTGAAGATGATTGCGGTCGAGCCAGAGGACAGCGCGGTCCTGTCGGGCGGGACGCCGGGTCCCCACCGGATTCAAGGTCTCGGCGCCGGATTTATCCCCGACATCCTCGACACCAAGCTGATCGACGAGGTTGTCCGCATTGGCAACGACACCGCGATGCGCACCGCGCGGGAGGCCGCGCGGCTGGAAGCCCTCACGGTCGGGATCTCGTCGGGTGCGGCCCTCGCTGCCGCTCTCGAAGTCGGTGCGCGGGCAGACATGGCCGGCAAGACGCTGGTCGTGGTGCTGCCGGACTTTGCCGAGCGCTATCTGTCGACGGCGCTGTTCGAAGGGCTGTGAGGGGAACGCGTGGAACTCAGCGAGGAGCAGTTTCGCCGCTACGCCCGCCACCTGATCCTCGATGAGGTCGGCGAGGAGGGGCAGGAACGGCTGCTGCAGTCGCGGGTGCTGGTCGTCGGCGCCGGCGGTCTCGGCTCGCCGGTGCTGCTGTATCTGGCGGCGGCCGGCGTCGGGACGATCGGGATCGTCGATGACGATCGGGTCGACATCACCAATCTGCAGCGCCAGATCGTCCACGTGACCCGCAATGTCGGCGCGCTCAAGGTCGACAGCGCGCGCGACACACTCGCCGCGATCAACCCAGACGTGCGGGTCGAGACCCTTCCGCTACGGCTCGGCCCGGAGAATGCCGAGGCGCTAATCGCCGGATATGATCTCGTCGCCGACGGCAGCGACAATTTCGCGACGCGCTATTTGCTGACCGATTTGTGCTCGCGCCTCGAAAAGCCGCTGGTCGCGGCGGCCTTGTCGCCATTCGAAGGTCAGTTGTCGACGTTCCGGCCCTATCTCGGAGATGGCCATCCCTGCTATCGCTGCCTGTTCCGCGACCCGCCGCCGCCCGATCTCGTGCCGCGCTGCGAGGAGGCCGGCATCCTCGGCGCCGTTGCCGGCGTGCTCGGCACCTTGCAGGCGGTCGAGGTGTTGAAAGAATTACTAGGGCTCGGCGACAGCCTCGACGGCACGTTGCTGCTCTATGATGCGCTGCGCGCCCGTTTTCATTCGATCCGGATTGCCAAGGATCCGGAATGTCCGACCTGCGGCAAGCACGCCCTGGCCACGGTGTCTTAGCAAGCCGAGCCGGCGTCCCGACCTTTCGGCCTGGAGAACCTGCCGGGATGGCGCTGCAAAGGCGGCGGCAATCGGGAAACCCGCGGCCGGCCGCCGGCTGCCTTGGTGCACCCGTCTTTTGAGCATACCAGATCGGGTGGTCCCGTACGAGACCACCCGTCCCTTTTTACGGTGTAACGACCGCTCCAACGCGGATCCCACCGTGCCTGCTATCAGGATCGGTCTGTGTGATGTCGATCGCATGGACCGTCCCCACCGCTTCGGCGGCATCGAGCTCCAAGTCGAGCCGCAGCGGCTGCAAACCGTGCGCCGGCAGCCGCAGTCGCAGACGATGGCCGCCGCCGAAGGGATGCTCGGCCATGCCGAACAACTCTTCGAGGATCTCTTCGGCCTCGTGAATGATCTTGGCAAGCCAACCTTCCCACCGATCCTCCTGTCGGCGCAGGCGAAGGCCCTTCGGCGGTGCGGTGGCCGGCTTTAACGGCAAGGCCGCATAGGGTCCGGTCGCCAGCACCTTGAACAGCGCCGGGTCGACCTGAGCACCCTGATCAATCGCCCGCACCTCGACGGTCACGCCCGCGGGCTGACTGCGCCTGGCGGCACCCGAAAGAAAGCTGAAGCCGGTGGTCAATACATGCCCGACCCGATGGTGACCGCCCATATTGACGATTGCAATGTTGCGCTGGCCTTGATGGGGATCGGTACAAATGTTGATGTCCGCCGATAGCGCGCTATCATTGGGCACGAACACGCCAACGGGATCCCCGTTGATCGGGTTTGCCTCCAAATCCGCATCCGCCAGCCCCGACGAGGCGACCACGATGCAGCAATGCACTTCGGTCCCCCCTAGGAGATCCCCCGCCTGCGGCACCCAGGGAGGCAGGTCGATCAGGTTGAACGAAACTCCGCTTGTGTCCTGGTAGTCCGAGGCATTCGTGCTTCCGAACACTAGCGGAGGGTTGTTTGTTAGGTTCTGAAACGCAGGGTTTGAAGCCTGCATCGACGAAACCACAAGGCTCTGGTCGGCGGCACCGGGCACCGAGTTCGGATAGCAGACCCAGGCCTGTACGTTCTGTATGGCAGCGGCAGCGGTGTTTCCGCCTACGTCGGCAACACCCTGGATTCCGACCTGGATGACTACCGAGTCTCCGATTTTAGCGGTGGTAGCGTCGATCGTACCAGTCAAAGCAATGTTCTCGTTGGTCCACCATTGCTGAGTGGTACACCAATTGACGCGCTGTCCGCGCCCAATGAAATAGTCATTGAAATCAAGCGGGATCATGAAGCCGAGATTTGCCATGACGCTCCTCTCTTCCACCGATGACGTCGCGCGATCGCGCCGCATCAAGTCTGAGATACCACAGCGGCGGGATCAGCGAGTGTGAGTTGCTTCACGCGCTCGTGCGAATTGTGGCAATGATTGCAGTGCTGCAGCAGATTTCCTAAATCCCGTGCCGGCCAAGGCCGATCGCCGTTTATGGCATCTTTATCCACCTGCCGGCCGATCGGCATCGCTTCTTTATGCACGCCCGCAATAAGCTTGCAGCCGATCTCGGGTATGCAAGGTGGTTGCGATGCCGAGTGGTCCTGTCCAGTCACGTTTTAGCAGCTGGGATCTCCAGCATTGCCATTTCCGGCAGGGCGCGGCGAAGACGCCCGATCCGGCCGTCGCGGTGGCGCACCACATCGCGGAGGCGGTGATGGAGGTCGCAGGTCCCCTGTTTTGGGCCGTCTTGGTGTTGGGTTTCGGGATCAGCGTCCTTGGGCCCAATTTTTACTGTTGATCCATCGGAGCAAGCCGCGGCGGCCTGCGCAACTATGACAGTATGATCTCGGCTCTCTTTACAGGTTGTTTATAGAATTCGACAACTTTAGTGAGCGAGATTTCACCGACCGATGATCATGCTCGATGGTGCCGGTGTCGCCTTCCAGGACAAACGATTGGCCAAGAGCATGACTGATTTCGCCGAGGGGAGGTACGACCGGCCGGCGCTCCCTGCCGACCCAAGATCAGTGGGCGAGCGGCTGCGGGCGAACGGCTGATGGGTAAGCGAACCCATGATGCACTGAGGACTGCCAGTACGGTGACGCTGGCGCTTGTTGCGAGCAGGATCGCTTTGCTTCGCTGCTTCTTCGCCCGGGCTCGCAGCGCCATGCCGCACTCAGCGACCGACGATCATTCGTAGAGGTCCATCTGATGGGTTTGTGCCTGCAAATCGTCCACGATCCTGCGGGAACCTGGTCTGTCCACGGCCTGCCGCAGCACCCGGTGGCGCATTTGGTGAGCTTGGCGGATAGCGTCGACTACGCGCGTAGGGAATGCGCCGAGGCGCCGGCGACGATCGAGTTGATGGTCGACGGGTTCTATGCGGTCATTCATCAGGAGCTTGGCTGGCCCCGCCAGCTCGTCGCTCCCAATGGCGAGGGGCTGTCGGTTTCCTCGCCGCCGGACAGGGCGCATCGCTCGGCCCCGCTCGGCTTCCGCGACTGGCTCAAAAGATGGGGTAGAGCCGGCTAGCCGCGATCCAGCATCCGCGCGTCAGTGGAGGCGGCCCGTCTGCGTCGCCAACTGCCGGGCGACCGGGTCACGCGTCATGATGCAGGAAGCCTCAGCCGGGGCCGCCGCCCAATCTTTATGGGCGGTTTATGCCCGGACGCACTAATTCCCCTCGAATCTTAACGGCTGGTCGTGCAACTGATGCGTCCAAGGCGATCCTGTCTCGAGCTCGCTGAAGGAGAGCTCCGAGTGCAGGCCAACGCTCAGGTGCTGCCATGGTGTCGGCGTTTCCGGACGGGTCGCGGCGGTCATCGCAGAATCAGCAAGGTCGATGACGGCCGAGCATACCCGCGTCGGTCCGCATTGCCGAGAGATCACAAGGATCATCGTCATGCTCGATTTCCTGATGGTTGCGGGCGGCGTCGCCTTCTTCGGCGTCGCGATACTTTATGTCCTTGCCTGCGAGAAAATGTGAGGCGGAGATGTTGGTCGACTACGTTCTCGGCGCGATCGTGACGATCGTGATCATGGTCTATCTCGTCTATGCGCTGATCAACCCGGAGCGGTTCTAGGAGAAGCGGGATGACGGCCAACGGATGGGTTCAGATCGCGCTGTTCAGCCTGATTGTCATCGCCGTCACACGCCCGTTTGGCGGTTACATGACGCGAGTCTTCGCCGGCGAGCGGACGTTTTTGTGGCCGGTGCTGCGACCGCTTGAGCGCGCGGTCTATTGGTGCTGCGGCGTCGACGAGAACGAGGAGCAGCATTGGCTGACCTATGCCGTGGCGATGCTGCTGTTCAGCGTCGTCGGCTTTGTCACGCTCTACGCGCTGCAGCGGCTGCAATGGTATCTGCCGTTCAATCCGCAGGGTCAGACCGCGGTCGAGCAGAGTTCCGCGCTCAACACCTCGGTCAGCTTTGTCACCAACACCAACTGGCAGTCCTACGTGCCGGAAACCACGATGAGCTATCTGGTGCAGATGGCCGGGCTCACGGTGCACAACTTTGTCTCGGCGGCGACCGGCATCGCCTTGGCACTGGCGCTGATCCGCGGCTTTGTGCGGCGCGAGGCCAAGGCGATCGGCAATTTCTGGGTCGATCTGACACGCGCCGCGCTTTACATCCTGCTGCCGATTTCGGTGGTGATCGCGCTGTTCTACGTGTGGCAGGGCATCCCGCAAAATCTCGGCGCCTATGTCGACGCAACGACATTGGAAGGCGCCAAGCAGACGATCGCGCAGGGCCCGGTGGCCTCGCAGGAAGCGATCAAGATCCTCGGCACCAATGGCGGCGGGTTTCTCAACGCCAATTCGTCACATCCCTACGAGAACCCGAACGCGCTGACCAACCTCGTTCAGCTGATCTCGATCTTCTCGATTGGTGCGGCATTGACCAACGTGTTGGGGCGCATGGTTCGTGACGAACGCCAGGGCTGGGCGATCTTTGCTGCGATGGGGGTGCTGTTTCTCGCCGGCGTGACCACCGCGTATTGGTCCGAGGCGCAGGGCAATCCCGCCTTTGCCGCGTTCAATGTCGAGTCGACGCCGAGCCCGACGCAGGCCGGCGGCAACATGGAAGGCAAGGAGGTGCGGTTCGGCCCGGCGCTTTCGGCCCTCTATGCGACAGTGACGACCGACACCTCGTGCGGCGCGGTCAATTCGATGCACGACAGCTATCTGCCGCTCGGCGGCATGGTGCCGCTCGTCAACATGCAGCTCGGCGAGGTGATCTTTGGCGGTGTCGGCTCCGGCCTCTACGGCATGCTCGCTTTCGCGATCGTCGCGATGTTCGTCGCCGGGCTGATGGTCGGGCGCACCCCGGAATATCTTGGCAAGAAACTCGAGGCGAAGGAGGTCAAGATGACCATCCTCGCGCTTCTGAGCCTGCCGTTGTCGATCCTCGGCTGGACTGCATTGGCAGTGGTGTTGCCGGTTGGGCTTGCCGGCATCGCCAATGCCGGGCCGCACGGCTATTCCGAGATCCTCTATGCCTACACCGAAGGTACCGCCAACAACGGCAGCGCCTTTGCCGGACTTTCGGCCAACACGCTATTCTACAATACGACGATCGCCGCGGCGATGCTGATCGGCCGCTTCATCTTTGTGATCCCGCTGTTGGCGGTGGCGGGGTCGCTGGCGCAGAAGAAGCTGCTTGCACCCTCGGCCGGCACCTTTCCGACCAACCGGCCGTTGTTTGTCGGGCTGCTGGTTGGCGTCGTCTTGATCATCGGCGGGCTGACCTATTTCCCGGCGATCTCGTTGGGGCCTGTGACCGAGCATGTCGCGATGAACCAGGGCAAGCTTTTCGCCGGGCCGTAGGCGTTTGGGTCTGCAAGGAATACCAGGATGACCGACATCACTCCCATCATCGGCCTGCCGCCGAGCGGGCTCGCCCGGCGCAACCTGCGGCCGATGTCGCTGTTCGACCGGTCGCTGATCGGGCCGGCGATCTGGGCTTCTTTTCGTAAGCTCGATCCGCGCACTCTGGTCAAGAACCCGGTCATGTTCTGCGTCGAGATCGTCTCGGTGCTGACGACCGTGTTCTTCGTCCGCGACCTGTTCGTGGGCGTCACCAAAGTCGTCGGCAGCAGTGCCTTGTTCTCCGGGCAGATTACGGTCTGGCTGTGGTTCACGGTGTTGTTTGCGAACTTTGCCGAAGCGGTCGCCGAAGGCCGCGGCAAGGCCCAGGCCGACGCCTTGCGCCGCACCCGGACCGAAACTAAGGCAAAGCGCATCGAGGCTGCGCAGTCGCGCGCTTTCGAGCTTGTCGACGCAGCGGCGCTTAAGCAGGGCGACCTGGTGCTGGTCGAGACCGGCGACCTGATCCCGAGCGACGGCGACGTCATCGAAGGCGTCGCCTCGGTCGACGAGTTCGGCGATCACCGGGGAATCTGCGCCGGTCATCCGCGAGAGCGGCGGCGACCGCTCGGCGGTGACCGGCGGCACCCGGGTCACCTCGGACTGGCTCAAGGTCAAGATCACCGCGGCGCAGGGCTCGACCTTTCTCGATCGCATGATTGCGCTGGTCGAGGGCGCGGTACGACAGAAGACACCGAACGAGATCGCGCTCAACATCCTGCTCGCCGGCATGACCCTGATCTTTGTCTTTGCCACGGTGACGATCCCGAGCTTTGCGGCTTATGCCGGCGGAGCGGTTTCGGTCGTCGTGCTGATCGCGCTGTTTGTCTGCCTGATCCCGACGACGATCGGCGCCTTGTTGTCGGCGATCGGCATCGCCGGCATGGACCGGCTCGTGCGTTTCAACGTGTTGGCGATGTCGGGCCGCGCGGTCGAGGCGGCGGGCGACGTCGACACTCTGCTGCTCGACAAGACCGGCACGATCACCTTGGGGAACCGCCAGGCGACGGAATTCATCGCGCTTCCCGGGGTCGAGGAGAGCGAGCTTGCCGATGCGGCGCAGTTTGCCTCGCTGTCTGACGAAACCCCCGAAGGCCGCTCGATTGTCGTGTTGGCCAAGGAGAAATACGGGCTGCGCGGGCGCGAGATGGCGCCGCTCGACGCGCGTTTTGTTCCGTTTTCGGCGCAGACCCGGATGAGCGGCATCGATGTCGGCGGGGTCTCGATCCGCAAGGGCGCGGTTGACGCGGTCATCGCCTTTGCCGAAGGCGGCGCCACCGCCCCGGTTTGGCGCAGTGCTGCGACGGGCGTCCAGGCGGCGTTGCGCGCGGCCCCGGTTTCCGAGACGGTCCGCCAGATCACCGTCATTGCCGAGCGGATCGCAAAGGAGGGCGGCACCCCGCTCGCCGTCGCCAGGGACAATCGCCTGCTCGGCGTCATTCACCTGAAGGACATCGTCAAGGGCGGCATCCGCGAGCGTTTTGCCGAATTGCGGCGGATGGGCATCCGCACCGTCATGATCACCGGCGACAACCCGCTGACCGCGGCCGCGATCGCCGCCGAATCCGGGGTCGACGATTTCCTCGCCCAGGCCAAGCCCGAGGACAAATTGGCCCTGATCCGCGAGGAGCAGGCCAGCGGCAAGCTCGTCGCGATGTGCGGCGACGGCACCAACGACGCGCCGGCCTTGGCGCAGTCCGATGTCGGCGTGGCGATGAACACCGGCACGATGGCGGCGCGCGAAGCCGGCAACATCGTCGACCTCGACAGCGATCCGACAAAGCTGATCGAGATCGTCGAGATCGGCAAGCAGCTCTTAATCACCCGTGGTGCTTTGACCACGTTTTCGATCGCCAATGACGTTGCCAAGTATTTCGCGATCATCCCGGCGATGTTTGTGGCGTTTTACCCGCAGCTTGGCGTCATCAACATCATGCGGCTGCACAGCCCCGAGAGCGCCATCCTGTCGGCGATCATCTTCAACGCGCTGATCATCATTGCACTGATCCCGCTGGCGTTGCGCGGCGTCAAATTCCGCCCGATCGGCGCCGCCGCGATGCTGCGCCGAAATCTGCTGGTCTACGGCGTCGGCGGGTTGGTCGTGCCGTTTATCGGGATCAAGCTGATCGACCTCGCCGTCACCTCCATTGGCCTTGCCTGAGGATTGCACCCATGTTGCGGCAAATCCGTCCTGCGATCCTGATGATCGTCGTCATGACGGTGATCACCGGTCTTATCTATCCGCTCGGGATGACCGGGCTCGCGCAGCTGATCTTTCCGCATCAGGCCAATGGCAGCCTGGTCGAAAAGGACGGCAAGGTCATCGGCTCGTCCCTGATCGGCCAGAACTTCACCGCCGACAAATATTTTCATCCGCGCCCGTCGGCGACGACCGAGCCCGACCCGAAGGACCCGACAAAGACGGTCTCGGTGCCTTATGCCGCTGACAATTCCGGCGGCTCGAACCTCGGGCCGACCAACCAGGCGCTGGTCGACCGGGTCAAGGGCGACGCCGCCAAGCTCGCCAAGGAAAACCCGTCCGAGCCGATCCCGGTCGATCTGGTGACGACCTCGGCGAGCGGGCTCGATCCCGACATCACCCCGGCGGCGGCCTTGTTCCAAGTGCCGCGCGTGGCAAAGGCGCGCAATCTGGACCCCAACAAACTGCGCGCCCTCGTCGCCGAGCAAACCCACGACCGGATTCTCGGCATCCTTGGCGAGAAACGGGTCAACGTCCTCGCACTCAACCTCGCTCTCGACCAGCTCCACTGACGGCCCGGCAGCCGGGCCACGGCTCGATCAGTACTCCTTGTACGGCAGGAACTTGCCGCTCAGGGTCAGCTTGACGCGATCGCCCTTTGGATCGGGCTGGCGCTCGATCGCCATGTCGAAATCGATCGCGCTCATGATGCCGTCGCCGAATCCTTCCTGGATCAGCTCCTTCCAGGTCGTGCCGTAGACCTGCACCAGCTCGTAGAAGCGGTAGATCAACGGATCGGTCGGCACCGCGGTCGGCAACGAGCCGCGGTAGGGGATTTCCTGCAGCAGGCCCTGTTCCTCGGCGTCAAGGCCGAGGAGTTTCGCCGCACGCTCGGCCTGCTCCGGCCGCAATTTCATCTGCCCCATCAACGCCGCGGTCAGATAGACCGCCGTGCCGCCGCCGATCTCGGCAACGATCGTTTTCCAGCTCAGTCCTTTCGCGCGCTTGATCACGAGAATCTTCCGGGTCAGCTCGTCACGGGTCATCGGCCCCTCCTTGCTCGTGCTTCATTTCAGGCGAGCAAAGCGCGTGCCAATTCCGCCGGCCCATGGAATCTTCGCCACGGCTCTCCGCCTGCAGGCTCACGTCGGGCCGTCCTCGCCCGTAGCCAACCGGGCGAAAGCGTAAGACACTATGAGGGTCCGCCTCACTGACGGGTGTCGGCGATGAATGTCGCAGAATGGCTGCGCGGTCTGGGGCTCGAACAATATGCGCCGGTGTTCCGCGACAACGATGTCGATGCCGAGGTGCTGCCGCAACTAACGGCCGACGACCTGATCAGCATCGGCGTGACCTCGGTCGGCCACCGCCGCAAACTCCTCGCCGCCATCGCCGCACTCGCCGCTGCCGCGCCCCCCGCCGTCGTGGCAACGGTAGCACTGCGAGATGCATCGGCGCCGGCCGACGCGGAACGCCGCCAGCTTACGGTGATGTTCTGTGACCTGGTGGGGTCGACGGCATTGTCGGCGCGTCTCGATCCCGAAGATCTGCGCGAGGTCATCGGCGCCTACCACCGCGCCGTCGCCGATGTCGTCGGCGGGTTCGACGGTTTCGTCGCCAAGTACATGGGCGACGGCGTCCTGGTCTATTTCGGCTACCCGCGCGCGCATGAGGACGACGCCGAGCGGGCGGTCCGCGCGGGGCTGAGCCTGATCGAGGGCGTCGGTCGCCTGGATGTCCATTCCGTCAAGCTGCAAGCACGGGTCGGCATTGCCACCGGGCTGGTGGTGGTCGGCGATCTGATCGGCGAGGGATCCGCGCAGGAGCAATCGGTCGTCGGCGAGACGCCAAACTTCGCCGCCCGGCTGCAAGCCCTGGCCGAGCCGGACGCGGTCGTCATCGCCGCCGGTACGCGCCGGCTGGTCGGCGATCTCTTCGACTACCACGATCTCGGCGCCGTGGACGTAAGGGGCATCGTTGCGCCGGTGCCGGCTTGGCAGGTATTGCGCCCGAGCGCTGTCGCGAGCCGGTTTGAGGCGTTGCGCGGAGCGGCATTGACCCGGCTCGTCGGCCGCGACGAGGAGATCGACCTGCTCTTGCGCCGCTGGGCGCGCGCCAAGGCAGGCGACGGCCAAGTTGTGCTGATCTCCGGCGAACCCGGCATCGGCAAGTCACGCATCGCCGCCGCGTTGACGGAGCGCCTCCACGCCGAGCCACATCTCCGCCTGCGCTATTTCTGCTCGCCCTATCACCAGGATAGCGCGCTCTATCCCTTTATCGATCAGCTCGGCCGGGCATCTGGGTTCGCCCGCGACGACCCGCCCGCTTCCCGGCTGGAGAAGCTTGAAGCCTTGCTAGCCCGTGCAACGCCGCCGGCCGAGGATGTGGCATTCCTCGCCGATCTCATGTCGCTGCCGGCTTCTGAACGCCACCCGCTGCCGAACCTCAATCCGCAGCGCAAGAAGGAGCGGACATTGGCGGCTCTGATCCGGCAGGTCGAGGGTCTGGCGCGCCGGCAGCCGGTGGTCATGGTTTTCGAGGACGCACACTGGATCGACCCAACGTCGCGCGAGTTGCTCGACCTCGCCGTCGAGCGGGTTCGCGGTCTTCCGGTGCTGCTCATCGTGATGTTCCGCCCCGAGTTCCAGCCGCCCCGGACCGGCCAGCCACAGGTCACCATGCTTGCGCTCAATCGCTTGGACCGGCGGGACCGAACCGCTCTTGTGACGCAAATTGCCGGCGGCAAAGCACTCCCAGATGAGATTGTCGCCCAGATCGCCGATCGCACCGATGGCGTGCCATTGTTTGTCGAGGAATTGACTAAGAGTGTCTTGGAGAGCGGTGTGACCCCGCTCGGGATCCCGACGAGTTTGCACGACTTATTCATGGCGAGGCTCGATCGCTTGGGATCAGTCCGCCGGGTGGCGCAGATCGGCGCCGCGATCGGACGCGAGTTTTCCTACTCACTCCTACACGCCGTCTCCCGTCTTTCCGAGGACGAGCTGCAAGCCGCTCTCGCTCGCCTCGTCGCCTCCGAGCTGGTGTTCCAGAGAGGCACACCGCCCGACGCGGTCTACAGCTTCAAGCACGCGCTAGTGCAGGACGCGGCTCACGGCAGTCTGCTGCGCAACGCCCGGCAGCAATTGCACGCGCAGATCGCCCAAGCACTCGAAACCCAATCCCCCGAGCTGACGGACAGCCAACCCGAGCTCTTTGCGCAGCATTATGCGGAAGCAGGGCTCGTTGAAAAATCCGTCGCATGCTGGGGCAAGGCCGGTCGTCGGTCCGCCGCCCGCTCAGCGATGGCGGAAGCGGCCACGCAATTGCAAAAGGGGCTGGACCAACTGGCACTATTGCCGGACGACCGCGAACATCAGCGACAGGAGCTCGAATTTTTCGGTGCACTGGGTGCGGTCTTGAACGCCGTCAAAGGTCAGTCGGCTCCGGAAACCGGCCATGCCTATGCCCGCGCGCGAGAGCTGTGGGAGGAGCTGGATTGCCCTTTGGAGTTTCTTGGGGTTCCCCATGGGCAGTCTCGCTATCATGGGCACCGCGGCGAATTGGATCTGGCGCAGCGCTTGGACGAGGATTTGCTCCGTCTGAGTCTTCAGCGCAACGATATTAAGGGGCTTTTTCTCGGCCACCTGTCCTCCAGTCGAAACCATTTCATCGGTGGCCGATTAGCGTTGTCCCGATCGCACCTCGAAAAGGCCTTTGCACTTTATGATCCAATCTCCCACGATTCGCTCGTACAACAGGTGGGATACCACCCCGAGGTCTCCTTTCAGGGGTTGTTGGGAACTGTCCTCTTCTGTCTCGGCTATCCCGATCAAGCATTGCCGTGGATTAACACAGCAATTGCCGAAGCTCGGAGACTGGCTCATCCGCCAACTCTGGCTATGTGCTTCGGACATGGCGCCAGGCTGCTTTCGCTCGCCGGAAATAACGCGGTTCTCGACCAGTGGGTAGACCAGTTCGATGCTATGGCGACCGAGCAGGGTTTCCCCGTCTGGCATGCGGAGGCGACCATCTATCGCGGGTGGACCAAAGTCACGAATGGTGATGTGACGGAGGGAATAGCTCTTCTGCGGGGCGGTTCGACCGCTTTCCGCGCCACTGGGACCGAGATGTGGACATCGGGTAATCGCGGCGGCTGGCTGACTTGCCGATAGTGCCGCGCTCCGGGCTGTAGCCCGGTCGCTTTCACCATCGGAGGCTGTGCGATGACCCACTATGTTGGCTTGGACGTGTCGCAAAAATCGACCGCGATCTGTGTCGTGAACGACTCCGGTCGCCGACTGTGGCGTGGCCAGTGCGCCTCTGATCCGGAACAGATTGAGCGCGCGGTGCGGAGGCATGGCGGCGAGGATGCCCGCATCGGTATCGAGACCGGTCCTATGACGCCATGGCTGGTGCACGAGTTGCGCGGTCGCGGGCTCGCCGTCACGTGCCTCGATGCGAGGCATGCAAGGGCTGCGCTCAAAATGCAGATCAACAAGACGGATCAGAACGATGCGGAGGGACTGGCGCAGATCATGCGCACGGGATGGTATCGGTCGGTGCATGTAAAGTCGTTCGATTCCCATCGGGTGCGGGCCTTGCTGGGGGCACGAGCCCAGCTCGTCGGCATGACAACACGATTGTCGAACCATATCCGCGGTGTGCTCAAGACCTTCGGCATGCTGCCGGGAGCAGGGCGTGGACTGCCGTTCGACCGGCGCGTCGAGACGCTGCTTGTCGACCGGGCCGAAGTGGCGCCGATCGTTCGGCCCATGCTGGCCGCTTGGCGGCAACTGCGCCAGCAGACCGCCGCCTTCGACAAAGCGGTACGCGCGCTGGTGAAGTCGAGCCCCACGTGCCGTCACCTGATGGGTGTGCCCGGGATCGGAGTGCTGTCTGTGCTGGCCTATGTCAGTATGATCGAGGATCCGGCGCGCTTCGGCCGGTCACGATCGGTCGGCGCGCACCTCGGGCTCACCCCAAAACGATATCAATCGGGCGAGATAGACCGCAGCGGCAGAATATCGAAGTGCGGCGACACGCTGGCTCGCACGCTGATGTACGAAGCGGCGGTGGTGCTGATGTCGCGGGTCAAACGGGCTTCAGGCCTGAAAAACTGGGCCCAGGCGATTGCCAGACGATCAGGCGCTGGCAAGGCGCGCGTGGCGCTTGCCCGAAAACTCGCTGTGATCCTGCACAGCATGTGGCGGTCGGGCGAGCCGTTCCGCTGGTCCGAGCAGCCGGCGGCCGTCTGACGATACCTTCACCAGGATCCATCCGGGCGCCGCCTCGGATGTGATGGTTGCCCGACGGGGCGAGGGTGCAGGCGACTGCGACGGAGGGCCTTGGGCCGCGTAAAACACCACGCGAGCCCGCTGTGGACATTGCAGCGCCTGTGCTTCGAACCAGATGTTGCGGCGGACGCTTCCGACCGCGGAGAGAACCGTGACCCCGGTACGGCGACAGAAGCGTTCAAGATCCAGTTGACAGAGGAGACGCGATTAGAGAACGCCCCATCATATCGCCCTCCTAGCCAACGCATTTGACATCGCAGGACAAGTTGAAGAGGCCCTTATCTTGCTAGACGATGCTTTTCAGACCGTTGAAAGGACAGGCGAGCGCTGGCTGACGGCGGAGCTGTATCGGCACAAAGGCCAGCTGCTGCTGCGGCAGGGGAATTCAAAGGCTGCCGAGGAGCTCTATCGCAAAGCCCTGAGCATCGCCGAGGAGCAGGAGGCCAAGCTCTGGGAATTGCGCGCCGCCGCGAGCCTCGCCCGGCTCCTCCGCGACCAGGGCTGTCGGGCCGAAGCCCGCGAGTTGCTTGCGCCGATATACGGCTGGTTCACCGAAGGCTTCGACACCTCCGATCTGAAAGACGCAAAGGCGCTGCTCGACGAGCTTGCGTGAGCAGCCGATAACCGCACAGACTGCCGATGGTGCCGTGAGGAGCCCATTATGACCAGCCCGGGTCGCCCGAACATTATCTTCATCGTCGTCGACGACTGCGGTTACGCGGATCTCGGTTGCACCGGGCAGACCAGCTACCGCACCCCGGCGCTCGACCGGCTGGCCGCAGAGGGGGTTCGGTTTACCCAGGCCTACGCCAACGCGCCGCTGTGCACCAACACGCGGGTGGCACTGATCACCGGGCGCTACCAGTACCGCCTCAAGCTCGGCCTTGTCGAGCCGCTGCGCGGCGTCAACCGCGGCGAGCCTGAGATGGGTATCCCGCCCGGCTTTCCGACATTGCCAGCGCTGTTGCGCGCGGCCGGCTACCGCGCCGCGCTGATCGGCAAATGGCACCTCGGCTTTCTGCCGGAATACGGTCCGCTGAAGAGCGGCTACGACGAGTTCTTCGGCATCATGGGCGGCTTCACCGGCTACTACACCCATAAAGGCGAGGGCGGCGAGCCCGACCTTTACGAAGGCGAGCTCCCGGTCGAGCGGGCGGGCTATGTCACCGATTTGCTGAGCGAGCGCGCCCTCGCTTTTGTGGAAGCCGCCGCCGCTGCCCCTGCACCCTATTTTCTCAGCCTGCACTACAATGCACCGCATTGGCCGTGGTCGGCCCCCTCGGTCGAGGCGGCGGCGCGCGAGCGCGAGGTGGATCGGGCGGAAATCATGGAGGGCGGCAGCCCGCGCATCTACGGCGAAATGATGCAGATCCTCGATGCCGGGATCGGCCGGGTCGTCGACGCGGCTCGGCGTTCCGGCCAGGACACTCTGGTGGTCTTCACCAGCGACAATGGCGGCGAGCGGTATTCGAATATCTGGCCCTTCGTCGGCCGAAAGTGGGATTTGCTGGAGGGCGGTCTGCGGGTGCCGCAGATCGTCTGGTGGCCGGGGCATATCAAAGCGGGCCAGGTGACCGACCAGGTGAGCGTCACCATGGACCTGACCGCTACCTGCCTCGCCGCGGCCGAAGTCGCGCCCGATGCCGGCCATCCGCTTGACGGGAGGGATCTGCTGCCGGTGCTGACCGGACAAGCGCCGGTCGGCGAGCGCACCCTCTACTGGCGGATGGCAAACCGCAGTCAGCGCGCAATCCGCCGCGGCGACTGGAAATATCTGAAGGTCAGCGACCGGGAATTCCTGTTCGATATCGGCTGGGACCCGCGCGAACGGGGCGACATGGCCGGCAAACGCCCGAACCTGCTGAGCGAGCTGCGCGGCCTGTGGGAAGACTGGAACCGGGAAATGCTGCCGGTTCCCGACAACATGGTCCCGCCGCTTTCCAATTTGCAGGAAATGCTGTGGTAGCCCCCGCCGGCAGCGAGTGGCGGGGGTAGAGGGCGGCACAACCGGACGGAAGCGAAGCGGCCGGGCTGCCGGCGGCGGGCGCAGCTGGCGCGGCCCGGCGAACGCGCTGGCGACAGCCATTCTCGACAACGCCGATCGGCTGTAGGGTGCGGCCGGCGACAGAGGAGGGACGGGATGGCTGAGGACTTTGCCGGGAAGGTCGCGGTCGTAACGGGCGGCGCGAGCGGCATTGGCGCTGCGACCTGCCGCGCCTTTGCCATTCGCGGCGCGCATGTGGCGGTCGTCGACCGCGACACGGCGGCGGCCCGAAAGGTCGCGGCCGAGATCGCCGGAAACCACGGCAATGCCACAGCGCACCCGCTCGATGTGACCGACCGCGCCGGGTTCGCTGCTCTCGCCGCCGCGATCGCGGCAGCGGCGGGTGGCGTCGACATTCTCGTCAACGGCGCCGGCGTGACGGTGCGCGGGCTGATTGCCGATATGAGGGCAGAGGATTGGGACCGCGTCCTCGCCGTCAACCTGACCGGCGCCTTCAACGGCATCCAGGCGGTGCTGCCCTATCTGCGGGCGCGCGGTGGTGGTGCGATCGTCAACGTCGCTTCGATCGCCGGCCAGCGGATTTCGTTTGGCGGCACCGCTAATTACAGTGCGTCCAAGGCCGGGCTGCTGGGTTTGACCCGGCATGCCGCCTACGAGCTCGCCCCTGACCATGTCCGGGTCAACGCGGTCTGTCCCGGCCCGACCGCGACCGCCTTTGGCGGTGCGATGCCGACCGCGGAGAGCAAGGCCGCGCGGGCGCAGCAGATACCGCTTGGCCGCATGTGCGAGCCCGACGACATCGCCGACCCGATCCTGTTCCTGGCGAGCGACGCCGCCCGCATGATCACCGGCGTCGCGCTGACCGTGGACGGCGGTGTGCTGATCAAGAACGACACCCCCTACGACGAGTACTTTCGGCCGCGATAGTGCCTCGTTCCGGTCTGATCGAACCGCCAGCCTAGGATTTGGTCATTGCGAGCAAAGCAAAGCAATCTCGGGCCGCTTAAGATCAGCTGGTCGGGATTGCTTCGTCAATGCGCTCCTCACAATGACCTCGTACCGGCGGTGGCAAAACCCCGACTTTAATGGCTGCACCCGTCGACACGGCTTCCGTCTCCCACGGCGCGCGCCGTCTTCGCGCGGTCACGGCCTGGGTCAAGACCCCGGCGGGCGGGCTGACGGTTCTGATCGTCGCCACCTTTGGGGCGCGGCTGTTGTTCGCCGCCTTTCTCGGGCTCGGGATCGACGAGAGCTACATGGTCGCGGCCGGACGCGAGTTGCAGCTCAGCTACTTCGACCATCCACCGGTCGCGTGGTGGCTGGCATGGGGTGCAGCCGATCTCGCCGGCAATGACAGCGCGATCGTCGTCCGGCTCCCGTTCATTGCCCTTTTTGCGGTGTCGACGGTGCTGATGTATCGCGTGACGTCGGCGCGGTTCGACCGGCGGGCCGGGCTGTGCGCCGCTGCGGTCCTCAACGCGGCGCCGGTGCTCGGCCTGACTTCGGCGACATGGGTGTTGCCCGACGGTCCGTTGACGGCGGCGCTGCTCGGTGCGGTCGCCTGCTTGCTTCGGGCGTTGCCGGCGCGGGGCCGGGCGGCCTGGGGGTGGTGGCTCGCGGCCGGGATTTGCGCCGGGCTGGCGCTGTCCTCGAAGTATTCGGCGGCGCTGACCTTATCGGGCGCACTGTTGTTTCTACTGACCGAGCCGGCGAGCCGCCGCTGGCTGTCGCGGCCGCAGCCCTATGCGGCGGGCCTTGTGGCGCTCAGCCTGTTCCTCCCGGCACTGATCTGGAACGCCGAGCACGGCTGGATGTCGTTTCAGTTCCAGGGCGGACGCGCCGGCGGCCATTTCTCCGCAGTCGGGCCATTGGCGGCGATCGGCGGCGCCGCCCTCTACTTTCTGCCGTGGATCTGGCTGCCTCTGGTCTGGTGCGGCTTTGACGCGCTCCGCCGCGGGCCGGCCGATTGCAGGCGCTGGCTGCTGGTGTGTCTGGCGGCGCCGCCGATCCTCCTTTTCACCGTGATCTCGCTGTGGAGCCACGTCTTGCCCCACTGGGCGGCACCCGGCTATCTGATGCTGGTGCCGCTGCTCGGCGAGGCAATCGGCCGGCGCTGGCCGAACAGCCGCGGCATTCGCATATCCGTCATCGCGACCGGCGTCTTTGCCGTTCTCGGCGCGGCTCTGGTCGCGAGCGAGGTAGAGTTCAACTGGCTACCACCGGTGATGACCGGGACGTTCATGCCGGATCGCGATCCGGCCATGGCGGCCGTCGACTGGCGCTCGTTGCGGACCGAGCTGGCACACCGCGGCCTGCTCGGTCGGCCGGGTCTGGTGGTTGCGGCGACGCGCTGGCTCGACGCCGGCAAGATCGACTATGCGCTGGGCGGCCGGGTGCCAGTGATGTGTCTCGGCCCCGACCCGCGCGAGTACGGCGTCATCGCGCCCGTCGCCGATTATGCCGGCTCGGATGTGCTGATAATCGCCCCGCGGACCTCGCCGGCGGAAATCACCGCCCGCTTTGGCAAGCTGTTCGAGACGATCGAGGTGCTGCCCCCGGCGACGGTGCTCCATGCCGGCCGCCCGGCGCTGAGCTTGCCGCTCTTTCTTGGCCGTCGGCTGCGCCGGGTCAGTGCCGGTACTGCGGATAGCCTTTGAAGCCGTAGGCGAGATAGAGACCGTAGACCCGGGTCTCTCCCGGCCCGACGCGGATCGTGATCGGCGTCAGCGGCTCCAGCGCGGCAAAGCTCGGCCGCATTTCGGCCGGAAGATTGGGGATCCCCGACACCAGCAGGAAATTGCCGCCCAGACGACGCCGCATGTCGTTGGTCAGGTCCCACTGATCCTTGACCCGGGCGAGCAGGTCCCATTTGACCGCGTCGAACGGGTGGGGGTGCACGTAGTAGACCAGCGCCGCCACCAATTCCCGGTCGTCGGCAAAGAGGGTGAAGCCTGGATGGCGGGTGAGCTCGGCGCTGACCTGCACCCCCAACTCCCGCCAGCCGCGCAGCCGGTGCAGCGGGTCGTATCGTTCCGGCAGTTCGGCGCCCGCCGCCGTCAACGTCTGGTAGCCGGTGAACAGCACCACGGCGGCGGCGACATGGAGGGCGATCGAGAACGCCACTGCCGCGCGCCAGCCCCGCCGCAGAGCCCAGGCGACCACCAGCACCGTTGCCGAGACGTAAGCAGGTGCGGCCCAGTTGGGTTCGGCGCGGGACAACAGGCTGACGACCAGCATCATCGCCAATGTCGGCAAGGCAAAGGCTGCGAGGAGGCGGGCGCGCGGCTCGGCCAGCACCCGGGGCTGTGCCGCGAGGGCGATCAGACCGGCAAAAAACACCGGGCCGATAACGCCGAATTGCGAGCCGAAAAATTCAAGAAAGGCGCGCGGGTGAAAGAGGCTGCCGCCGAGCTCGGCATTGTCGCGGGTGTGAAGGTAGCTGACGAAGCCGTTGCTCCAGTTCCACCACAGGTTCGGCGAATAGATGGCAAAGGCCACGCCGAGCGCGGCCAATGAGCCCGCGAGGTGCCGGCGCTCGGCGCCCACGATCAGAACAAATCCGAACGCCGACAGCAGCCAATAGGCCATCGCGTATTTGGCCAACAAGCCAAAGCCGGCGGCGATGCCGGCGGCGATCCACCAGCGCCAGCCATCGACCTCGCGCGCGCGGACAAAGGCATAGAGTGCTGCCGCCCAGCACAGCGCCAGCGGTGCATCGGTCGATATGATAAAGCCCGAGACCGAGGCGCCGGGAAGCGTTGCGTAGGCGAGCGCCGACCAGAACCCGATGCGGGGTTCATAAAGCCGCGCGCCGATCGCATAGATCAAGAGCGCCGTACCGGCATGGAGAAACGGCGCCGACAGCCGAACGGCGAATTCGCTGTCCCCGAATATCCCGGTGGTCAGTGCGATCAGCCAGGCGACCAGCGGCGGCTTCGAGTAGTAGCCCCAGGCGAGGTGCTTGGCCCAGAACCAGTATTGTGCCTCGTCGGGATAAAGATCGGCCGGCTGCACCGCGAGCCAAACCACCCGCAGCACCGTGATCGCCGCCACGCAAGCCAGCATCGCGGCCGGGTAGGAACCGGTGGTCGACCGTCGCCGATGCGGCGTTTCGGGGGCGGCACCGGTTCGCGGGCTCCCCCCTCTCCCCGTGGGCGGAGAAAGGGCAGGGGTGACGGGCTGGTCCATATCGCGAGTGGGCAGGTCCGGTCTACTTCCGAGTCTCGCCGGAAGGCTAAATCCGATCGTCCGGCACCCTCACTCGCCTAATTCCACCACTTGCGCCAAGGTCAGATAGCGCGTCTTGGCGCCGCGCAGCAGCAGGTAAAGCTTTGCGGTCTCTTCGAGCTCCTCGATCGCGTTGACCGCGGCGTCGAGGTTGGAGCCGGCGACGACCGGGCCGTGATTGGCGAGCAGCACCGCGTGATGCCTGCCGGCAAAGCCGCGCACCGCCTCGGCGAGCGCGAGGTCGCCGGGCTTGAAATAGGGGACGAGAGGCAGCCGGCCGACGCGCATCACGTAATAGGCGGTGATCGGCGGCAGGACATCCTTTGGGTCGATCTCGGCGAGGCACGAAACCGCGACCGAATGGGTCGAATGCAGATGTACGACCGCACCGGTGCCGGCGCGCTCCTCATACATGACCCGGTGCAGAAAGCTCTCCTTGGTCGGCGGGTCGCCCGCGACGAGCCGCCCGTCATCGGCCAGCTCCGACAGCCGCGCCGGGTCGAGCCGGCCGAGCGAGGCGTTGGTCGGCGTCATCAGCCAGCCGTCCTCGACCCGAAGGCTGATATTGCCCGAAGACCCGGCGGTGAGGCCACGGTTGAAGATCGAGGCGCCGATCGTGCAGATCGCCTCGCGCTGCTTCGCGTCGCTCATCAGCCGTCTCCATAAGGTCTGCGGTCATTGCGAGGAGCCGCAGGCGACGCGACAATCTCAATCCCATCGATGCACGAGCGGATCGAGATTGCGTCGCTGCGCTCGCAATGACCACGCACGAGGTCGGTCGTCATTGCTCTTCCGAGAGCACCTGAAAGGCGCGCAGGAAAAAGTCCGGTGCGCCAAAATTGCCGGATTTGAGGGCGAGCGCCAAGGCCGGCTCGCCGAGACGCCCGGGAAGACTTACCGTCCACGGCACGCCGGGGGCGATCTGGCGGCCGATGCGCAACCCGGTGACGCCGAGCGCCTGCACCACCGCTCCCGCCGTCTCGCCGCCGGCGACGACCAGCCGCCGCACGCCGGCATCGGCGAGACCGCGCGCGATCGCGGCGAGCGTTTCCTCGACAACCGCCCCGGCGCGCTCGCGGCCGAGCCGGCTCTGCGCTTCGGCGACTTTGTCGGGCGGCGCCGTCGCCGAGATCAGGATCGGCTGGTCGCCCAACAGCGGCTTTGCCCAGGCGAGCGCCTGCGGCACCACCCCGCCTTCGGCGGCGGCGATCGGGTCGACCGTAAAGACCGGCGCCCGTTCGCGCATATGAGCGACTTGCGCCAGGGTCGCGGTCGAGCACGATCCCGACAACACTGCCGCAGCCCCCGAGATCGCTGGCAGGCTGTCCGCTGCGGCACTGTCGCCGAGCAGGCCGCGGCGGCGGAAATTCTCCGGCAGGCCGAGAGCGATGCCGGAGCCGCCGGTGATCAATTTGAAGTCGGCCGCGGCCTCGCCGATCGCTTCGAGATCGCGATCCTCGATCGCGTCGGCGATCGCGTGGGAGAAACCGTCCTTGCGCAGCGCGGCAAAGGCGTCGCGGATCGCCGCGGCGCCGCGGGCGACAATCGCTTCCGGCACCAGCCCGACCCGGCCGCGGCTCTGCCGCTGCAACACCCGCACCAGGCTCGGGTCGCGCATCGGCGTCAGCGGATGGTCGCGCATCCCCGATTCGGACAGCAATACCTCGCCGACGAACAGATAGCCGCGATAGATCGTCCGCCCCGCTTCGGGAAAGGCCGGACAGAACAGGGTGAAATCGGTGTCGAGTGCTGCCATCAGCGCCTCGGCGACCGGGCCGATATTGCCGGCATCGGTCGAATCGAAGGTCGAGCAGTATTTGAACAGGATCTGGCGCGCCCCGGCTCGCTGCAGCCAGGCGAGGGCGGCGAGGCTCTTGTCGACCGCCTCGGCAACCGGGATCGTGCGGCTCTTCAGGGCCACGACCACCGCCTCGGCATCGGGAATCGCAGAGCCCGGCGCCGGAACGTCGATCAACTGGACGGTGCGCATGCCGCGGCGCACCAAGGTGTTGCACAAATCGGTAGCGCCGGTGAAATCGTCGGCGATCGCTCCCAACAATACCGGCACCTGCGGCCTCCCTTGCCTTCGCTTCCGCGCGGGGAAAGAGTAGCGGTCCGCCGTGCCGGCCGCAAACGAGCCGGCAGCCCATCCGACCGATCCTTCCGGGGAGGACCATCCCGTGCCGAAATTCGCCGCCAATTTGAGCTTCATCTTTCAGGAAGTCGGGTTTCTCGACCGGTTTGCGGCCGCGGCGCAATGCGGGTTCAAGGCGGTCGAATATCTCGGCGCCTATGACCATCCCCCGGAAACCGCCGCGGCGCAGCTGCAGAAAAAACGGGCTCACCCAGGCGCTGTTCAACATGCCGCCCGGCAACTGGGCGGCGGGCGAGCGCGGCATGGCGGCGTTGCCGGGGCGCGAAGCCGAATTTCGCGCCGGAGTCGACAAGGCTCTCGTTTACGCCAAAGCTACGAATTGCCGGCTGGTGCACGCGATGGCCGGGTTGTGGCCGCAGGGCCGCGACCGGGCCGAAGGCGAGCGAACCTATGTCGCCAATCTGCGCTATGCCGCCGAGCGGCTCGCACCCGAAGGCGTCACCGTCATCATCGAGCCGATCAACAACCGCGACATCCCCGGCTATTTCCTGAATACGACGACGCACGCGATGAAGGTCATCGACCGGGTCGGGCACCCCAGTCTGCAGCTCCAGCTCGACCTCTACCATGTGCAGATCATGGAGGGCGACCTCGCCCACCACATCCGCACGCTCGCCGGGCGCTACCCGCACATCCAGATCGCCGGCAACCCCGGCCGCCATGAGCCGGATGTCGGCGAGATCAACTACCCGTTTCTGTTCGATCTGTTGGACGAGATCGGCTATTCGGGGTGGATCGGCTGCGAATACCAGCCCAAAGGCGAAACTCGCGCCGGGCTCGGCTGGGCCGCGCAGTACGGTATCAAAGGCTAGCCGGACGAGGGGCAGGAAATGCGGATCGTCATTACCGGCGGTTGCGGCTTTCTCGGGCGGCGGCTCGCGCTGTTGTTGCTGGAGCACGGCAGCAGCCTCGGCCCGATCGACGAGCTGGTGCTGTTCGACAACGCACCATCGGCATTGCCGCTGCCCGACGACAAGCGTCTGAGGTTGGTCACCGGCGACATCGCCGATCGCGACACCGTGCGCCGGCTGCTGATCCCAGCTGCGGCGGCGGTGTTTCATCTTGCGGCCGTCGTCAGCGGCCAGGCCGAGGCCGACGCCGATCTCGGCTATCGCGTCAACCTCGACGGCACCCGCGCCGTGCTCGACGCGTGCCGTGCGCTCGGCACCCGCCCGCGGCTCGTTTTCGCGAGCTCGCTCGCGGTTTATGGCGGCAAGCTGCCGCCTTTGGTCGGCGACGACACGGCGCTGACGCCGCAATCCTCCTACGGCACGCAAAAGGCGATCGGCGAATTGCTGGTCAACGACTACAGCCGTAAAGGGTTTGTCGACGGGCGCGCCTTGCGGCTGCCGACCGTGGTGGTGCGCCCGGGGCTTCCGAACCGCGCGGCGTCGACCTTCGCCTCCTCGATCATCCGCGAGCCGCTCGCCGGGAAGGACACGATTTGTCCGGTGTCGCCCGCTCTGGTCATGGCCTTGGCCTCGCCGCGCCGCGTCGTCGCCGCGCTGCACCGCGCCCACGAATTGCCGGGCGACGCCTTTGGTACAAATCGTTCATTGCAGTTGCCCGGCTTTTCGGTCGCGGTCGGCGACATGGTCGAGGCGGTGCGCCGCGCCGGCGGCGAGGCCGCTCATGCCCGCATTCGCTGGCAGCACGACCCGCAGATCGAGGCGATCGTCGCCGGCTGGCCGCAGGCGCTCGCCGCCCCGCGCGCGACCGCGCTCGGTTTCACCGCCGACGCCAACATCGACGAAGCCGTCCAGGCCTTTATCGAGGACGACCTCGAAATGCAAAAGACGCTGGTCTAGCGGATCTTCGTTTTAGAAGCATGTTTCGAGCTAGTGGTACGATTTTGACATTTGGCACCCGCTTCCGGCGTGCCCGCGAAAGCGGGTGCCCAGAGCTTGCCGCTGGCCTGAGCAGGGGGCAGCCTCCACCACACCAACTGCTTCCTGGACCCCCGCTTTCGCGGGGGCGACGAGAAAGGGAAAATGGGAACCATCTGTCCGGGTCGGACCACTAGCACGCTGTCATTGCGAGCAGCGCCTTTCGGGACGAAGCGATCTCGGCCGGTCGAGGCTCAGTGGCTTGAGATTGCTTCGCTGCGCTCGTAATGGCAATCGGAGTTCGTGCCTCCTAGCCAGACACTCACGCGACGCCGTTCAGGGCGAAGTCGAAAATGTCGAAATTGCGCAGCCGCCGGGTTCCGGCGAGGTGCCGGTATTCGGCGGTCAACGGCTGCGACAGGATGAACGGCACGCGCTGCTCGCTCTGCCCGCCATGCGAACGCAGGCGACGGCCGGCGAGCCCCGACAAATCGTGCTCGGCACGCGCGGCGCCGATCGCGGTATCGGCGTCGCTAAGCACGACGAAATCGGCTTCGAGATCGTATGGCAGTTCGAAGCGCTGCGCTGCCTCGGTGCGGTCGAAAACCCCGTCGACGCCGGGGAGCGCGGCGCTCACCGCCGTCATCATCGGGATGTCGGCGCCGTCGCGGAGGTAAACGCGCACAAACGAACCGAGCGCCCCATGGTGGCGGACAAAGGGATCGGTGATCGGGCAGATCACCCGCGCCGCACCCGCGCCAAAGCGCTTGTTCAGCTCGTCTTCGAGAAAGACCACCCGCGGTTTGTCGTTCATGCCGTGATCGGCGACGAGCCCGACGACGGCGCCCAACTCGACAAAGCGCGCCACCCGCTCGTCCAGCGCCCGGTGAAAGGCGTCGGCTTCGGGCTCGCCCGGCGCATGGCCGTGCTGCACGTAGTCAGATAGGGACAGATAAAGGAGTTGCGCGATGTTCGAGGCGAGCAGCTGCAACCCGGCGTCGAGCACGAACAGCGACAGATCCGCCGAGTACATGTCGGGCCGTGCGCGCCCGACCATCGCCTCGACCTCGCCATCGGCGCATTCCGAGGAAAAACACACCCCTTCGAGACCGCGCCCGAGCAGCCGCCGCAACTTGTCCTTGGCCGTGATCGCGGCGGTGGGAACGCCCTCCTGCGACATCAGCCCGAGGATCGTCGCGCTGCGCATCAGCCGGTCGTCGGTGATCATCACCTCGCTTCCGGTTTCGCGGTCGAGGTAGTAATTGCCGGCGATGCCGTGCACCGCCGGTGGCGCCCCGGTCACGATCGAGACGTTGTTGGGGTTGGTAAAGGTCGGCATCACCGCGTCGGCGGTGCCGAGCCAGCCGTCACGCGCGAAACCCCCAATCGTCGGCAAAATCCCGTCGCCGATGCCGCGCTCGACATAGGCCGGGTCAAAGCCGTCGACGCAAATCACCACGGTCGGCCGCTCCGGCCTGCGGTAATGCCGTCCGTTCAGCTCGATCGCTCCAAACATCTCGCCCCCCTTCTCCGCCGTCTCAGACTTCCGCGAGCGCCTTTGGCCTCTCTTACATCCGTCCGCATTCTCTGGAACTTGTACTGTGCCTCAATCATGATATGGGTACCCATATTACGATATACATATAGAGGGTGAGATGAAGACCACGATGGAAATCTCCGATCCGCTGCTGCGTCAAGCGCGTGAGCTGGCCGCCCGCGAAGGCGTCACCTTACGTGCACTGGTCGAACGCGGGCTGCGTCATGTCGTGACGCAGAAAGAGCGCGAGGCGCCGTTCAAGCTTCGCCGGGCAAGCTTCACGGGCCAAGGGCGGCAGCCCGAGCTTTCCCTGTCATCGTGGGAGACATTGCGCGATCTGGTCTACAGGGACCGCGGCGCGTGATCGCCGTCGACACCAACATCCTGGTTTATGCGCATCGCGAAGATTCGCCATTTCACCAGGCTGCCTTCGAGAGGGTCGCGGAGCTCGCCGAAGGACCAGCGGCCTGGGGAATTCCCTGGCCATGTCTGCACGAATTCCTTGCGATTGTAACCCATGCGCGGATCTACGCGCCGCCGACACCCCAGGCGCAGGCGATGGACCAGGTGGACGCCTGGATCGAATCGCCGACACTGGCGCTGCTGACCGAGACAGCGGCGCACTGGCCGACCTTGCGCGCGCTGCTCACCGCTGGCCGGGTGACCGGAGCCCTGGTTCATGACGCCCGCGTAGCGGCGTTGTGCCGGCAGCACGGGGTGCGGGAGTTGTGGTCGGCGGATCGGGATTTCAGCCGTTTTGCCGGCCTCGCGGTAGTCAATCCGCTGGTCGGACGGGGATAGAGGTCGGGGCTCCGCTCAGGTTAGTTCGTCGAGCAGCGCTTTGGCTCCTTTTAGATCGGCGGTGTCGAACCCCTCGGTGAACCAGCCGTATACGGGCGCGAGCAGCTCGTGCGCCTCGGTGCGGCGGCCCTGTTCGCCCCACAGCCTGGCGAGGCTCGTCGCGGCGCGGAGCTCGTAGGATTTTGCCTGCTGCCTCCGGGCGACGCGCAACGCTTCTTCGATGGCGCTCCGGCCCTCGTCAAGCCGATTGAGACCGAGGAGCGAGACACCTTCGAGGCGGTGAAGCTCCGCCTCCCATTGGCGGTGGCCCGTCTTCTCCGCGGTACTCAGCCCGTCTCGCGCCGCGGCAAGAGCCGCGCCATGCTCGCCCTGGCGTGTCAGGGTGTCGGCCAACCAAGCCAGGCCGTAGCATCGCACCCGCGACGCGCCGGGTCTGGCAAGCCCCTCGCGCAGACAAGCGAGAGCTTCCTCAAGCCCTCCCTGCGCCGTCAGGGCGGCGCCGCGCAGCAAATATGGCTCCACCACGAAGCCAAGCCGTTGTTCGGCGGCGAGCGCCTCGGCCGCCTCGAGCCGCTGCAACGCCAATTTCGGCTCGCCTCGATCGAGGTGAACCATAGAGTTATATTGCAAGGCTAATGCTAAGCTAAACGGGTGAGCGATCCGCTCGGCCAATGCCAATGCTTCGCCGCCGAGCGCCAGACCCTTATCAGGATATCCTAGAAGCCAGTGGGCCTGCGCACCAAAGTAGCGGGCGCACATGCCGGGATCGTGCCCGCCATAGAGCTGGCGGTGGAGACAGTCCCGCTCGGCATCGTAGAGACGGCGTCCCGCTTCGCTGTGCACGCGCGCTGCCACCGGCTCACCGGAGAACAAACAGGTCGCCCAGGCGCTATGGTGCGCCTGCAGTCGCAATTCGTCGTCCCCGTCGTCAGCGGTCAGTTGCTGCAGCTGGCGCGACAATCTGCGGCAGTCGAGAATCCTGCCGGCGCCGTTGGCCGACTGCCAAAGGCCATAGGCTGCCATGAACAACTGGTGCGGATCGCCTCGCTGCTCGGCCAGCGTATGGGCGCGCGTGTAGGCCTGGGCCGCTTCGGCGGCCTGGAACCCCTTAGCCGTGAAAAGCGAAAGGCCTCGGGCCAATTGCAGCTCGATCTCCCATCCATCCCGAGGCGGAGCTTCGGCCAATTCCGCCAATGCTGCGAGACCGCGCTCGAAATGGCGGATAGCCTCGAGATGGGTTAGGCGCGCCGCGGCATGCTGGCCGGCCTTCAGCCATTGATCCACCGCCCGCTGGGCGTTGCCGGCAGCGGTCAAATGATGGGCCAGGAGTTCGGGTTGGCGCTCGACGAGATCGGCGAAACGCTGTTCGAGAACCACTGCGACGCGGCCATGCAATTCTTGGCGCGTCGCACGCAGCAACGTGCCATAGGCAGCGTCCTGCACCAGCGCATGCTTGAATAAGTAGGAGGAATGGGGCGCGGTACCGCGGCAAAACAGCAATCCCGCCTCGCTGAGCTGCGCCAACGCGGTTTGCAACTCTCTCTCGTCACGCTGCGCCACAGGCTCGATCAGCTCATAGGCAAACTCGCGGCCAAGCACCGCGCCGATTTGAGCAACCTCCTTGGGCATCGGGCCCAGGCGGTCCAAGCGAGCCATCAGCGACGCATGTAACGTCGCGGGCACCGACAGCGCGGCAAGCGATGTCGCGGCCAGCACCGCGGCAACCCGTTCTCCCTGCCCGACGCTTTCCAGCACCGCCTTGGTCAGCTCTTCGACAAACAGCGGCACCCCGTCGGTACGCTCAACGATTTCGGCGATAATATTGGGGGACAGCGCAGCACCGCCGGCTAGCTTGTGCACCATCGCCTCGCCATCGCGTTCGCCGAGCCGATTGAGCGCCAAGCTCGTGATGTGGGACAAACCAGCCCAGGGCGGCTGAAATTCAGGACGAAAGGTGATCACCAGCAGCACCGGCAGCCGCCGCACCCGGTCGACCGTCAGATCCAGCAGTTCACGCGAGGTTGGATCGACCCAGTGGGCATCCTCGATGACCATCAGCACCGGTTGGCGTCGCGCTCCCCCTTCGAGTTGGTTCAACAGCGCCTCGAACAGCTTCTCCCGTTTGCGCTGCGGGCTGAGGTTGAGGTCCGCCGCGCAACTCGGCAACGACAGCAGCTCGCTCAACAGCTCGATATCGTCGTCACCCCGCGTCCCCGACGCGAGCAGCGTCCGGAGTTTGCCGAGCTTGGCTTCGACCGTGTCGTCGCGGGTAAACCCGGCGGCGCGTTCGAGCTGGACGATGAAGGGATAAAGCGCGCTGTCCTGGTAGTGCGGCGAGCAGAAATAGCGCGAGTGGATATGGGGCTCGGTTTCGATCTGCTCGGCAAGCGCCGCCATGAGCCGTGACTTGCCGATACCGGGCTCGCCGGAAATCAGCACCACCCGCCCTTCGCCGCTTGTCACCTGTTGCCAGCGGCGGATAAGCAGCTCGAATTCCTCCTCGCGCCCGACGAGCGGCGTCTCACCCGAGCGCAGAGCCTCGAACCGGCTCAACACACCGCTCTCGCCAATGACCCGCCAAGCGAGTTGGGGCTCGGCGAAGCCAGCGAGCGCCTGCGGGCCGAGATCGGCGAGATCGAAGAGCCCGCCGATCTGCCGGCGGGTCGCTTCGCCAATGACCAAGGTGTCTGGCGCGGCCAGGGCTTGTAACCGGGCCGCGAGATTCGGCGTCTCGCCGACGACCCCGAGCTCCTGCGCCGCGCCCTCCCCGATTAGATCGCCGACTATGGCGACCCCGGTGGCGATCCCGAGCCGCACGCGCAAATCCTGTCGAGCAGGCAATCGGCCAACCGCCTCGATTACCGCAAGCCCGGCGCGCACGGCCCGCTCGGCATCGTCCTCATGCGCTTGCGGATAGCCGAAATAGACCAGGACGCCGTCCCCCATATATTTCGCGACAAACCCGTCGAACCCGCCGACCACTTCGGCGACGGCGCGGTGATAGGCGCCGATGACCTCGCGCAAATCCTCGGGGTCGAGACGCGTCGAGAGCGCGGTCGAGCCGACCAGGTCGCAGAACATCACTGTCAGTTGGCGGCGTTCGGCATCAGCCGGACTCCGCACGTCGCGGGGTACCGCCGTCGCCGTCGCTGGGGCCACGACGACGAGCGCAGCGATCGCGTCGAGCAGCCGCCGGCGATGTCCGACCAAGGTGACGCCTAGATCCTTCAGATCCTCGGCAGTCAGGTTCGGCAATATCTCAGCGTCGATCTCGTTTTCGCGGAAGGCCGGCTCGTATTGCGCGAGCCCCAGGCCGCTCAGCCAATTTGCAATGTCCACGGCACAAAGCCTCCCCGTGAAGAATCTTACACTGAAATGACGCCGGCAGTGCAGCGATCTGGAAGCCGCCGGCGCTCCAGGGCTTCAAGCTCGCTCGACCTGCGGCTCGGCCGACGCGCTTCGGCGAGGCGGCAGCGTCGGTGTTGGGGACACCTAAAATTGCCCAATTCGCATGGCATCCTGAGAACCGATCGCGGCGACGGGGGGCGGGCCGCAAACAAAGCCGAGGAGATGCCGATGGCAGATTTCGCCGGCGGGCTGTAATTCCCGGTTTCGCCGATTTATTTCCCGTTTGGGCCGGAATAAATTCCCGGTTCTGCGGCAACCGGAATTTCGGCCACAAGCTATTGATTTTGCATCCTATTCCCGGAGCGGGTCACCCCGATATCCGCGGAATTGAAAAATTCCCGGCTATTTTCTAGGTTCGCGCGAATTCACCCATGCCGAGGCCGCTGGAGCGCACTCGGGATAAGCTGATATCGTGGCCAAGACATCGGCGGTCCGTAGCAGGAGAACGGCAAGATGAATTCGAACGGCAAGGTGGCACTCGTTACCGGCGGCGGCAGCGGCATCGGCAAGGCCTCGGCGCTGGCGCTCGCCAAGGAGGGGTTTGCGGTGGTCGTCGCCGGGCGCCGGCCGGAGCCGTTGCAAGCGTTCGTCGATGAGGTCGAGAGCATGCAGGGCAAAGCGCTCGGCGTGCCAACCGACGTCGGCGACCCCAACTCGGTGCGCGCCTTGTTCGCCAAGACCAGAGAGACTTATGGCCGGCTCGACGTGCTGTTCAACAACGCCGGGTTTGGTGCCTCGGCGCCGATCGAGGAATTGCCGTTCGAGCGCTGGCAGGCGGTCGTCAACTCGATCCTCACCGGGTCGTTCCTGTGCACGCAGGAAGCCTTCAAGATCATGAAGGACCAACAGCCGATGGGCGGCCGGATCATCAACAACGGCTCGATCTCGGCGCACGTGCCGCGGCCGAACTCGGTCGCCTACACCTCGTGCAAGCACGCGATCACCGGACTGACCAAATCGACCTCGCTCGACGGGCGCAAATACGACATCTCGTGCGGCCAGATCGACATCGGCAACGCCTTGACCGAAATGACCCAGCGCATGCAGCGCGGCGTGCCGCAGGCCAACGGCACGGTCATCGAGGAGCCGACGATGAACGTCGAGAACGTCGCCCGCGCGGTTGTCTTCATGTCGACCGTGACCGCCGAGGCCAACGTCCAGTTCCTCACCGTGATGGCGACCAAAATGCCGTTTGTCGGACGGGGGTGATTTTTAGCGGCGTACAATCGCTTAGCGGAGAAGGTCCGGATTGCGATCGCTGCAACTCTGCCACGGCTCACTCCTCCTCTTCTTCGATGGTGCTTTCGTGCCAGTGCCGCAGGATCAGCCGCGACAGGAAATCGATGACGAGATAGATCGCAACGCCGGTTGCCGACAGCAGAAACAATGCCGCGAAAAGCCGCGGGATCGCCAGCCGGTAGCCGGCTTCGAGGATGCGGAAGGCGAGCCCGGTTTCGGCGCCGCCGGTGCCGGCGACAAACTCCGCGACCACCGCGCCGATCAGCGCCAGCCCGCCGCTGATCCGCAGCCCGGCCAAGAAATACGGCAGCGCCGTCGGCAGCTTCAAATAGCGCAAGGTCTGTGCGGGCGTGGCGCCATACAGCCGGAACAGGGCCAGCAGGTTGCGGTCGGCGCTGTTGAGCCCGATCGTCGTGTTCGACACGATCGGGAAAAAGGCGACGATCCAGGCGCAAACGAGCAGCGCCAGAAACGGCTGTTGCACCCAGATGATGATCAGCGGTGCGATTGCGACGATCGGCGTCACCTGGAGGATCACCGCATACGGGAAAAGGCTCAGCGCCAAGACCCGCGACAGCGAAAACAGCAGCGCGATGGCGCCGCCGAGAATCACCGCTGCCGCCAGCGCCGCCAGGGTGATGCGCAGGGTGACGAGCAGCGAGCCCAACAGGCTCGGTCCATCGGTCCACAACGCCTCACCGATCGCGAGCGGTCCGGGCAGGATATAGGGCGGGACATTCTCGATATGGACGATCGCCTGCCATCCCGCGAGCAGCACCATTCCGACCGCAAGCGGCGCCGCGACCCGCCATAACCGCCCGCGCCGCCTCATCGGGTCTCTTCTGCCGCCATCGCCCGACCCAAATGCCCCGAGACCGCGGCGCACATCGCGGCATAGCCGGGGGTGGTGCGCAATGCCCGCTCGCGCGACCGCGGCAGGTCCACGGCGAGGTCGGCGGCGATGCGCCCGGGCCGCGGCGTCATGACCGCGATGCGGGTCGACAGATAGACCGATTCAAAGACGCTGTGGGTGACAAAAACGACCGTTGCGCGACGTCCTTGCCAGAGCCGCAAGAGGTCGTCGTTGAGTGTCATCCGGGTGATCTCGTCGAGGGCGGCAAACGGCTCGTCGAGTAGCAAGAGGTCGGGATCGGTCACCATCGCGCGCGCGATCGAAACGCGCATCCGCATGCCACCCGACAGCTGGCGCGGGTAGGCGCGCTCGAAACCGGCGAGGCCGACCGCGCGGAGCTCGGCCGCCGCCCGCTCGCGCTCGGCCGGGCCGACGCGGCCCCTGAGGCGGAACGGCAGCAGCACATTGCCCAGCGCCGTGCTCCACGGCATCAAGGTCGGGTCTTGAAAGACAAATCCGATCCGGCCTTGCGCCGAGGGCCCGCCACCGGCGGAGGACAACGTCAGATGCCGTTCGCCTTCGCTCGGCTCGCTCAACCCGGCGATGATCCGCAACAACGTGGTCTTGCCGCAGCCGGAAGGCCCCAGCAGGCTCACAAATTCGCCGCGGTTAATGTCGAGGTCGATCGGATCGAGCGCGGTCACGCCCGTGCCAAAGCGCTTGCCGATCCCGCGCAACGAAACGATTGGCGCCGCCGCCTGGCGAAAAACGGTTGGTGCGGTCAGGGCCGCATCCCGACTTTCTTGTCCACAAATTGCACGGTGAACGCCTTCGTGAAATCCATGTCCTTGGGATACACGCCGGCATCGGCCATCGTCTCGAAAAAGTTGCGCCAGCGCGCCTCGGTCATCGCGCCGATGCCGTATTTCTTGGCATCGCCGCTGTCGACGATGCCATATTCTTTGAGCTTGGCGATGCCATAGGCCAGCAGCGCATCGGTCATCTCCGGATTGTCGCGCTTGATCAGCGCGTTCGCCGGCGCCGGATCGTCATATAAATAGCTGTACCAGCCCTCGATGCTGGCGTTGACAAAGCGCTGCACCAGCTCGGGGTCGTCGCGCACCAGCTTGTTCGAGGTTTCGATCAGCGAGCTGTAGCTCGAATAACCGGCGTCCGCGATCAACAACACCACCGGCTTGACCCCGGCCGCCTCGATTGTAAACGGCTCGCTCGACAGGTAGCCCTGCTGGATTGCTGGGGGATTGGCGAGGAACGGGGCCACGCTGAAGGTGTAGGGACGGATCTGGTCATCGGTGTAGCCGAACTTGCTCTTCAGAAAGATCCAGCTGCCGATCCGGGTGTCCGAGCCGATCATGATCGGCTTGCCTTTGAGGTCGGCAAAGCTGTCATCCCCTCGGCCCGGATGGGCGATCAGCACCGACGGGTCCTTCTGGAACATCGCGGCCACCGCCAGCATCGGGATGTTTTCATGCACGAAATTGAGCGGCACAAAGGAATTGGTCGCGATGTTGAAATCGAGACGGCCGGCGGCGAGCAATTGGGCGTGGTTCACCTGCGGGCCGCCCTGCTGTAGTTTCACGTCAAGCCCGTAGCGCTTGTAGATGCCGGTGGCGATCGCCTGATAATACCCGCCATGCTCGGCCTCTGCCTTCCAATCGGTACCGAACCGAACCGTCTGCAACTCGGCCGCAGCTGCCGCGGTTACGCTGGTCGCGGCGAGCAGCATGGCACCGATCAGAATTGTCCGGCACGTTCCCCGGTACACCATTGCGATCCCTCTCGCTTCCCGTGATCAAGCGTAGACGGCGGCGGCCTTCGCCGAGGCGCTGCACCAACCAGCCAACGCCAATTTGCGGAACACGAAAAAGTTCCATGCGATCGCCGCATATCGCGTCCGCGCCTTGGATTGGATCAACTTCTGTTACAGACTGTTGATCTGGCGTCACCAGCTTGACACGAACCGATCAGATCGGTAACGAAAAGACGGCGAAGCAATATGATCTATGTTATCCATCCAATGACTATGGCTGCAAATATTCGGTGCCGCTATGGGCGGGCAGAGTTGCCGGCGCGATCGGTAGAGGCGCGGATCGCGGCTTTCCTCGACGGTAGCAACAATGGGGAAGAGCTGCTGCACGCTCTCTATGATCACGTTCTCGATGAACCGATCCCTCAATCGATGCGGACGATGCTGAAAGGACAGCAAGTCCGCGGGCGCTGACGGCGAGCCGATTTCCGGTTTACGTTCGTTCGCGTTTTAGGCTATTCCTCCCGATCGCCGGGCGACCAGCGCGGCCTTGCTGAAACGAGCGCCAGCCGCAAAACTGCGGCATCAGCGAAAAGGGGGGAACCATGGCCAACATATCAGTGGCCCCGCGCCGCCTGACCGGCGGGATGACCCGCGAGGAGCGAACCGTCATTTTTGCTTCTTCGCTCGGGACGGTTTTCGAGTGGTACGACTTTTATCTTTACGGTTCTCTCGCGGCGACGATCGGCAAGGTGTTTTTTTCCGGCGTCAACCCGACGGCGAGCTATATCTTCGCGCTGCTCGCCTTCGCCGCAGGGTTTGCGGTCCGGCCTTTTGGCGCGCTGCTCTTCGGCCGCATCGGCGATCTCGTCGGCCGCAAATACACCTTTTTGATCACGATCACGATCATGGGTCTGTCGACCTTCCTGGTCGGCCTCTTGCCCGGCTACGCCGCGATCGGTCTTGCGGCGCCGGTGATCCTGATCGCGTTGCGTCTGCTGCAGGGCTTGGCTCTGGGCGGCGAGTACGGCGGTGCCGCGGTCTATGTCGCCGAGCACGCGCCGCATGGCAAACGTGGCTTTTACACCTCGTGGATTCAGACCACGGCGACCCTCGGGTTGTTTTTGTCGCTACTCGTGATCCTGGCCTGCCGACAGACGCTCGACCCGCAAAGCTTTGACGGGTGGGGCTGGCGCATCCCGTTTCTGCTGTCGATCGTGCTGCTTGTCATCTCGGTCTACATCCGGCTGCGCCTCAATGAGTCGCCGATGTTCCAGCGGATCAAAGCCGAGGGCGGGATCTCGCGGGCACCCTTGACCGAGTTTCTTGCCGAGGGCCGCAACCTGCGGCTCGTCCTGCTTGCGTTGTTCGGCGGCACGGCAGGACAAGCAGTGGTATGGTATGCGGGGCAGTTTTACACTTTGTTCTTCTTGACCCAGACTTTGAAGGTTGATCCCAAGACAGCGATTCTGTTAACCGCGGCCGCACTTGCCATCGGGACGCCAGGTTTCATCTTGTTCGGCTGGCTGTCGGACCGGGTCGGGCGGAAGCCGATTATCATGCTGGGCTGCCTGCTCGCGGTTATCACCTATCTGCCGTTGTTCAAGGCGATCACCCATTATGCCAACCCGGCGCTCGAAGCCGCGGTCGGTTCGGCCCCGGTTGTCGTCGTCGCCGATCCGGCGGAATGCTCGCTGCAATTCAACCCGGTCGGCACGTCGAAGTTTACCAGCTCCTGCGATATCGCGAAGAGCGCGCTCGTCACCCGCGGCATTCCCTACAGCAACGATGCCGCCCCATCGGGAACCGCGGCGCAAATCAAGGTCGGGCGAACCGTAATCCCGAGCTATGACGCGAAAGGACCCGATGCCGCGGCGAAGAGCGCAGCGTTTGCCAAATCGCTGAACGAGGCGCTCAAAACAGCCGGCTACCCGGCAAAAGCCGACCCGGCGGGGATCAACCACGGCATGGTGATCGTGCTGCTCGTGATCCTGATCATCTATGTGACAATGGTTTACGGTCCGATCGCGGCACTGCTGGTCGAGATGTTTCCGACCCGGATCCGCTACACCTCGGTCTCGGTGCCCTATCATTTCGGCAATGGCTGGTTCGGCGGGTTTTTGCCGGCAATCGCCTTTGCGATCGTGGCGGCCACCGGCAACATCTATGACGGGTTGTGGTATCCGATCGCGATCGCGGCGATGACGCTGGTCGTCGGCGTGCTGTTCCTGCGCGAGACCAAGGACAACGATATCCAGGCGACTTGATCCCGCCGCAACGCTGCACTGGGCCACGGTGGCCTGGGCCACAGGCCGACCGGTCTTCTTGCCGAGGTGCGTCGATGTTATATTAGAGGGAGAGGAACACGATGTCGGCGCTCCCCAAGCTTTCCGTATCGCGAATGACCGTCGAGGAATTCCTCGACTGGCCGGGCGACGGCGGCGGGCTGAAGCATCAGCTGATCGACGGCGAGCCGCAGGCGATGGCGCCAGCGAGCACGACGCACGGCCGGATCCAAGCAAATCTGGCGCGATTGCTGGGCAATCACCTGGTCGGAACCGGCTGTGATGTCGTGATCGAGCCAGGCGTTGTTCCGCGGGTTCGGGCCGCGGCCAATATGCGGGTCCCCGATCTCGCCGTCACTTGTGTCCCTGATAATCCGGCAAGCCATGCGCTGATCGAGCCGATCCTGCTGGTCGAGATACTGTCCCCAAGCAACGAGGCCGAAACCCGGGCAAACGTTTGGGCCTATACGACGATCCCGACCGTCCGCGAAATCCTGTTGGTGCGCTCGACGCAGGTTGCCGCCGAGCTGATCCGCCGCGACCCGGATGGCGGTTGGCCCGCAAACTCGTCTCCAATGGGCGACGAGGATCAGCTGGCCTTGGAGAGTATCGGCTTCGATTGTCCGCTCGCGGCGATTTACGAGGGCACGCGCTTCATCTCCGCTGCCGGACGCTGACTAGCGCTGGGGCAGCATCGCGCCGAGGTCGCGCCCGCCAAAAACGTGCACATGAAAGTGCGGCACCTCCTGATGCGCTGCCGCTCCGGTGTTGGACAGGATGCGATAGCCGGTCTCATCGACCCCCTGCTCCCTCGCAATATGGCCAAGCGCGCGAATTAGCGACGCGGTCTCGGCATCGGACGCCCGTTCGGAAAAATCGTCGAGCGAAACGTATTCGCCCTTGGGGATCACCAGGATGTGGGTCGGGGCTTGCGGGTTGATGTCGCGGAAGGCGAGGACGTGCTCGTCTTCAAAGACCTTATCGCACGGGATCTCGCCGCGAAGGATGCGGGCGAAGACATTGTTTCGATCGTAAGGCATCTATCGTCTCATCGCGTGATCGGGTATGGACGGGCAGCGTAATCTGCCGCCCGGATCGACGGCCTTCCCATAGCGTCCTCGGACGGCAATCCATCGGCCGGATGGTAACAAGCGAGGCCCCGGCCGCCCAGTGCTCCATTTGAGGCCGGCGGCGAGCCCCGCGGATTTATGCGCTTGGAAGCTTTTGTCGGAATACGTGATAGTTTCTCCCGATAGAAAAACGTCGATAGGACTGCCGATGCCGACTCCGCCGAGGCGCGGCGATCCGCCGGTGTTTCATCTCGTCCTGATCAAGCCGACGCATTACGACGACGACGGCTACCCGATCCGGTGGGTCAAGGCCGCGATTCCGTCGAACACGCTTGCTTGTCTGAACGGGCTCGCCGAGGACGCGCGGCGCCGTCAGGTTCTTGGACCGGGGGTGGATATCCGCCTCCATACTTTTGACGAGACCAACCAGCGCGTCCATCCCGAGCGCATCATCCGCGCGATCCGCAAGGCCGGCGGGAGGGCCCTGATTGGGCTGGTCGGCGTCCAGTCGAACCAGTTCCCGCGCGCCGTCGATCTTGCCCGGCCATTTCGCGCCGCCGGCCTGCCGGTGTGCATCGGCGGCTTCCACGTCTCCGGCACGATCGCGATGCTGCCCCGGATGACCCCCGAGATGGTCGAGGCACAGGAGCTCGGCATTTCGCTCTTTGCCGGTGAGGCGGAGGCGGGCCGCCTCGGCCAGGTCATGCGCGACGCCTGGGACGGCGTGCTGCGGCCGCTCTACGACTACATGAGCGATCTGCCGGCGCTCGAAGCGGAGCCGCCGCCGATATTGCCGCCGCGCCACATCCGGCGAATCTCCGGCGCGTTGTCGAGCCTCGACCTCGGGCGCGGCTGCCCCTATCAGTGTTCGTTCTGCACCATCATCAATGTCCAGGGCCGCAAGAGCCGATTTCGCTCGCCCGACGACCTCGAACGGGCGATCCGCGAGAATTACACCCAGGGCATCCGCCGGTTCTTCATCACCGACGACAATTTCGCTCGCAACCGCAATTGGGAACCGCTGTTCGACCGGATGATCGAGTTGCGGCTCGGCGAGGGGCTCAAGATCGGGTTTACGATCCAGGTCGACACCCTGTGCCATCGCATTCCGAATTTTATCGAGAAAGCGGCGCAGGCCGGAGTGCGCCGGGTCTTTATCGGCCTTGAAAACATCAACCCTGACAATCTAATCGGCAGCAAGAAGCACCAGAACAAGATCACCGAATACCGCGCGATGCTGCAGAAATGGCACGAGCACGGGGCGATCACCTGCGCCGGCTACATCATCGGGTTTCCCGCCGACACCAAGCAATCGATCCTGCGCGACATCGACATCATCAAGCGCGAGCTGCCGCTCGACATCCTGGAGCTGTTCTATCTGACACCGCTGCCTGGCTCGGAGGATCACCGAACCTTGTGCCAGGACGGCGCGTGGATGGACCAGGATTTGAACAAATACGATCTCTACCATCGGGTCATGCGCCATCCGCAAATGTCCGATGCGGATTGGGACGAGGCCTACCGAGCCGCCTGGGAAAGCTTTTACAGCTTTGAGCATATCCGCACGATCCTACGGCGCGCGGCGGCCCAACCGAGCGGCCGGCCGCAGACGACGTTGACGACGCTGTTGTGGTTCAAGCTGATGGCGATGTTCGAGGGGGTCCATCCACTCGAAGGCGGCGCCTTCCGCCGCAAGGCGCGTCGCGAGCGGCGATACGGGCTGCGGCGTGAGAGCCCACTGGTGTTTTATCCGCGTGCCGCAGCAGACATCGTCGCCAAGGCCGTGGGCTATTGGTCGGTCTATCGCCGCGCCAAGCGGATACTGAAGGAAACGCTCGCCGGGCCGGGCCGCTGGTCCTACACGGATTTGTCGATCGCGCCGCCGGAAGCCGACGAATTCGACCATCTTGACCTCTATCGCCTGACGAATGGCGGCGAGGCCGCGTTGAGCCGCAAGCGCCGCGAGGACGCGTTGCGCGCAAAGGTGCTTTGAGCGCAACGGTGGCGGCGGCCGTGCTCAGAAATCCAGGTCGACGTAATGCGGCGGCGGCGGCGCACCCGGCAGGTGGTCGGCCAAAATCGGGCGGAAGCTTGGGCGCGACTTGATCCGGGCGTACCATTCCTTGGCGGGCTCGTGATCGTCCCAAGGGACGTCGCCTAGATAATCGAGACTTGAGAGTTGCGCCGCCGCGGTGATGTCGGCGATCGAGAAATGGTCGCCGGCGAGCCAACGCCGGCGCTCGACGAGATAGCCGATGTAGTCGAGATGATGCGGCAGATTGGCGTGCCCGGCGCGAATCGCCCGCGAATTGGGCTGCTCATGGCCGAGATAGCGCTTCATCATCTTCTCGCCGAGCAGGTTTTCGGTGACTTCGAGGTTCATCTTCACGTCGAACCACGCGGTCAGCCGGCGCACCTCGGCGCGGTCGATCGGGTTGATGCCGATCAGCATCTTTTCCCGGTAGACCTCGTCGAGATATTCGACGATTGCCGCCGCGTCGGCGAGCACGGTGCCGTCGGGCTCGATCAGCACCGGCACTTCTCCGGCCGGGTTGAGGGCGAGAAATTCCGGTCGCCGCTCCCAAATCTTCTCGGCCTTCAATGTGAAATCGAGGTTCTTCTCCCGCAGCACGATGCGGACCTTGCGCGCGGCCGGGGAGAGCAAGACGTGATACAAGACGCGCATCGGCCGATTGTAACGATGCGCGCGGCGCCGGAACAACGCCTGATCGCATACCGCGGAGCCTGTCGCGGCGGCTGGGCCGCTTCCCTACGGGCGGCGGACCGCAGGTCTATTGCTTCTCGAAGACGGCGCAGGTAATGCGGTATTCGGCCGCCAGCCAATAGAGCTTGGTCATCGACCGCTTCCATTTTTCCCACGATACGAACGGGGCCGGAAGGCGGGCGACGTGACGCAGCAGAAGCCACGGGCGCCGGCGAACCTCGTCGCGATACGACATGCCGGCGCCGATGATGGCGCCGTCGAGGAGACGCGCTCCGCCAAACAGCGCCGCCAGTTGCGCCGGGCTCGGCCGGAACATCGTGTCGATCGGGTCGCGGTGATAGGGATAGCTGAACGGCACCGTGACGAAAGCGAGCCCGGATTTCGGCAGGATGTCGACGCAGTGGCGGGCCAGCCGACCCGGCTCGGTTACGTGCTCCAACAAGTTGCAGCACAACAGCGCCTGCGGCCTCAGCGCGCACAACCGGGGCAAGTCGGCAGGATCGGTCAGATCGGCGCGGAGGTCGACACCGGCCTCGTCACGCCGGTCGACATGCACGATGTCGACGCCGCGGGCGCGCAGCGGGCGGAACAGGCTGTCCTCGGTCCAGGGCTGGATCCGTTCGCGGAAGACGGCCGTGCTGCTGCCAAGGTTGAGCAGCGGCGACAGCCGCTCGAGAGCAAACCGGTCGAGCGCGGCGTACAGCCACCGGGCTTCAGCTGCGAACATCGCCGTCCCGGACCGGATCCTCGAAAAACCGCACCATGTCCGATGGCGGCGCGTCGCGACAGCGGAACGCGGCCGATCCGTCAGGAACGCGGGCTTGACGCCAATTTCAGAAGCGCTCGACCCACGGCCGCAATTCGACTTCCCACGTCCAGGCCGAGCGCGGCTGATCGAGCACGCTGAGATAGCTCGCGGCGATCGCGTCCGGGTCGAGCATGCTGTCGGGCTTGTCGGCGGGCTCGATGCGGCCCGGGTTGCGGATGGCGCCGTCGATGACGAAGTGGGCGATATGGATGCCTTGCGGCGCCAGTTCGCGCGCCATGCTCTGCGCCAGCCCGCGCAAGGCGAATTTGCCCATCGCAAACGCCGCCGACAGCGGGTAGCCCTTGACGCTCGCCGAAGCGCCGGTGAAGAGGACTGCTCCGCGCCGTTTCGGCATCATCCGGGCGACCGCTTCGCGCGCCACCAGAAACCCGCCATAGGCGCTGACCATGATCGCATGTTCGACCTCGGCCGGCACCAGCTCGGCGACCGGGCCGCGGGCGCGCGCGCTGGCGTTGTAGACGACGACCTCCGGCGCGCCGATCGCACCCTCGACCGCGGTGAACATGCGCGCCACCTGAGCCGGGTCGACGGCGTCGCAGGCAAACGCCTTGGCCCCGGTCTCGGCGCATAGCGGCGCCAGCTTTTCGGCATCGCGCGCAGCCAGCGCCAGGCGCATTCCGTCGCTGGCGAAAAGCCGCGCCAGGGAGGCGCTAAGACCCCGCCCGGCGCCGACGATCAGGGCTGATTGATAGCTCGGCTTTGCCATTTCGCTCTCCTCGGATGGTGGTTCGGACGCGACCCTGTGCCACAATAGCACCGGCGTCCGTTTTTGATGGAGCGGATATGATAGGGCCGCGCCGCATCAAGCCCGGGCCAAGGCAATTCGTCACCGGGCGCGGCCACCGCATGACCGATGGCGGAAGGCGGTCCAAGTGCGTGCTCAGCCCCCCGCTAGTGGTAGTGCCCTAACGTGGAGCGTCTATCCCGTATCGGCAGCGCATGGAGACAGAAATCGTGCGTCGCAGTGACAAAACCCGTCCCGCTTACCATCGACACTCAGCAAGTAATAGGCTAATATCATCCTGAAAAGCCGCCAGGCAGCGTTGGTCGAGATCCCCAGCCGCCGGCCCAACTCGATGTTGGATATTCCCTTCTTGCCCTGGCCAAGCAGATGCATGGCGCGGAACCACAGCCGCATCGGCAGCTTGGTGCCCTGCAAAACGGTGCCGGCGATCAGCGATGTCTGGTACCGGCAGCGGCGAGCGCACCGGCGAAGGGTCTGGGCGCGGCCGGCGCGGCCACACCCCTTTTATTGTCGCGATCGAGACCTCCGATGACGGTCGGCCGCTACACGCTCGCTTGCAGGTGGTGCGTGGCTTCCGAGCCGGTGAAACCAAGCGTTTGTGCTCCGCTGTCGAGGCCGGAACCACCGTTGTCAGCGACGGCGGCCAGTGGTTTCGCTGCATCGCCGAACAGCCGGGCATCGTCCATCAACGGCACGTCACCGGCTCCGGTCGCAGGTCGGCGCGCCACCCTGCCTTCCGCTGGGCGAACACGGTGCTGGCCAATGTCAAAAACAGCCTCTTGGCCACCCATCGCGTGGTCGGCGCCAAACATCTGCCACGTTACCTCGCCGCCTTCGCCTGGCGCTTCAACCGCCGCTTTGTTTTAAAAACCATCCACGAGCGCCTCGCCATCGCGGCAATCACCACCCCACCAATGCCATACCGCCTCCTCAAATTGGCTGAGGCACGATGGTAAGCGGGAAACCCGTTAACCATCATTACCCAAAAGTTAACCATCAATTTTGAGGAGGATTTTGGCTACCCCGGATAACCTTAGGCCATCGACAAGATAGCCCGACGATCCGGGGAGCAAGAACATGTCGCATGGTGAATACGAGGCCGAAGTTGCTGCCTTTATCCGCACCAATGGTGTTACCCGGTGTCCGACGGCATGCGTCGTGCGCACGCAGGGAACCGTCAGCCCAGCTGATCAGGAAGCGCTCCGGCAGCGCGCGGATGAAGTCGAAATTCGTCGCAGCCGTCGCCGTTATTCAATGCCGATATTATTCGGTAATAAAAGCGCCACGCCGCGCTAGATCAACTACGCGGACCTAGCGTCAGTTCCGCGCCGCCGGAGGAGTCGGTGAGGCGCTCGGGGAAGCCGAATGGTCGGCGGATGCGTCGGCAACGGCGACCGGCATCGGCGGCAGGCATTTGGCTACCAAGACTGTCAGGTCGAGCATGCCCAGCCCGATCGCGACCGCGAGCAGCCAGGCGTTCATCTCGCTGGCAATACGATCAAGGCGGACCATTCGCTGTTTCATCCGAGCACCTATGAGCTTCTCCGACGTTTGCTCGCTCATACAACCAGATTTGCTGCAACGCAACATCATAATTTGCAATCGGTTATGCAAAAATGTTAAGGCTATTGCTGCACTGCGAGATAATCGGGTTGCTATGTCGCGACCCGCATCGGCTCGCTCGCGTCGTCAACGGATCGCGATAACCCCAACGCTGAAACCTCGGGCTTCGCCCCCCCGTTCGGCTATGGACACCCCGACCTTGCCCGGGTCACGATCCGCCATAGACCGGGATCACCGCGCCGCGCGTCACCTGATTTTCCGGAGAGGCGAGAAACACGATCAGTCGCGCAATATCCGCTGGCGCCACCCACCGGCTGTAATCGGCGCCCGCCATCGCCGCCCGGTTCGCCGGCGTGTCGAGGATCGACGGCGCCACCGCGTTGACCCAGATTTCCTCGTCGACGGTTTCCTGTGCCAGGGCCTCAGTCAGCGCCGCAACCGCGGATTTGGATGCGGTATAGGCGATCATGCCGGCGCCGAGCCGCGGTTCCAATGCCGGTCGCGCCGCGACATTGACGATCCGTCCGCCCTTGGCCCCGCCGGGTCCCGGCTGCCGGCGGGCGCGGAAGGCGGCAACGGCGGCGGCCGAGCACAAGAAGCACGACAGCGCGTTCATCCGGAACTGGCCGGTGAAATCGGCCGCCGAGGTCTCGGCGACAGGCGCCATCGCAAACCCGCCGGCGAGGTGGATCGAGGCCCATAGCGGCGGCAGCGCCTGGTAGAAGCGATCGACCGCCGCCTCGTCCGCAACATCAATGTCGCGCGCAACATGCACCGCGGGATCGCTCGAAAAAGGAAAATCAGCAAGTTCGGCGCGTATAAAATTCGGCACATGGCAGATGGCGCCGACATCGCGCAACGCTGCGACAACCGCGCGCCCGAGAGCCCCGGTACCGCCGGTCACGACGACATGGCTGCCCGCGAAATCCACCATCACTTGCACCCCAGCAAAGGCCGCGCCGCCATCATAGCTCCGCGCCGGGCGATTGACGGCCAGTTTTGCAGGTATGGCGGGCTTGCAGATTTCGGGGGTTGGCGGGCTATGGGCGGTAGATCGGGATCGCCCGCGCTGCGCTTGCTCGGCGCGGCTCGGTACTTCGCCACCTCGTCTGTTGGAGAAATCGCCGCGCGGTGGCAAAAGTTCATGCGTGGAGGAATCCTGTGGCGGAACGACGCCAGATGACGAAATCGGCCTTTGCCGAGACCAGGTCTGCGCAAGGACCGGCAATATTTTGGCAGACGGAGAGGCGTAAATGCGATTTTTGCGAGGCGTCGTCTTAGAGATGGCCGCGAGGCTGCCTTTGGCCTCGCTGACGCGGAGATTGTTGCCGCGCGCCCAAACGGACGGGCTCGAACCCTCGGTCTACGGCTTCATTCTGCGCTACAGCTGGCGTGAGCAAGTCTACGTCGTCCTGATGACCTTGCTCTCGTTTCCGTTTCTTTATTGGTCGCTCGATCTGCCGAAACAGATCATCAATCGTGCCATTTCAGGCAAGCATTTCCCCCAATCGTATTTCGGTCTGGAGCTCGATCAAATCCCCTATCTGCTGCTGCTGTGCACGGTTTTTTTTGTTCTGATCCTGGTCAACGGCTGGTTCAAGCTGCATGTCAACGTCAAGAAGGGGCAGCTCGGCGAGCGTATGCTGCGTCGCTTGCGCTACGAACTCTACGAGCGCGTGCTGCGCTTTCCGTTGCACCATTTCGATCGCGTTGCCTCGGGCCAGATCGTCGCCATGATCACCGCCGAGCTAGAGCCGGTCGGCGGCTTTGTCGGTGAAGCCTATGCGGTGCCGATCTCGCAGGCCGGCACCCTGCTGACGATCCTGTTTTTCATGTTCATGCAGAACCCGGTGCTGGGGGCAGCGGCGTTGGCTTTCTATCCGCTGCAAGGGTATCTGATCCCGAAGATGCAGCGCGTCATTCGCGCGCTCGGCCGGCTGCGGGTACGTAAAATCAGAGGCCTATCCGACCGCATCGGCGAAACCATTGCTGCCCGCGTCGAGATCCGCGTCAATGACGGCGCGCAATACCAGCTTGCCGAAATCGCCCAGCGCCTCGGCGAAATCTATGATCTGCGGCTGGAAATTTACAATCGAAAGTTCTTTGTGAAATTCTTGAACAATTTAATCGGAAACATGACGCCGTTTTTCTTTTTTGGGATCGGCGGCTATTTCGTCATTAAAGGCAGCTTGTCGTTCGGCGCGCTGGTGGCGGTGCTTGCCGCCTACAAAGACATGTCGGCACCGTGGAACGAATTGCTCAATTACTACCAGAACCAGCAGGATGTCGCGATCAAATACGAGCAGGTCGTCGAGCAGTTCCAGGTTGCCGACATGATCGACCGGCGCCTGCTGCTCGACGTCCCGGAGCGCGTCGAACCATTTACCGGCGAGGTCGCCGCCGCCAATGTCGATGTCGTCGACGCCGACGGCATCCACCTGCTCGAAGACGTGAACTTCACCTTTCCGATCGGCGCGGATATCGGCATCGTCGGCCACAGCAACAGCGGCCGGACGACTTTGCCGCAGCTGATGGCGCGGCTCGAGAACCCGACCGACGGCCGGCTGACGATTGGCGGCGCCGACATCACGGCGCTGCCGTTCGCCGGTTCCGGCCGCCGCATCGGCTATGTCGGGCCAACGGCCTATCTGTTGTCGGCGAGCGTGCGCGACAATCTGCTGCTCGGCCTGCGCCACCGCCCCCGCGAGGCGTCCGACGCGGAGCGCGATGACGCAGCCAGGACGGAGCGCGCTCGCCGCCTCGAAGAGGCGCGCCAATCGGCAAACAGCGAATTCGACATTGCCGCTGACTGGATCGATTACGAGCAGGCAGGCGTCCACGACACGGCGGCGCTGGAGGCTCGCATTGTCGAGGTGCTGCGTCTCGTCGACCTCGACGATGACATCTACCTTCTCGGATTGCGTGGACGTATCGATCCCGAGCGCCAGCCCGACATTGCCGAGCGCCTTGTCGCGGCGCGTCATGTCCTGGCCGAGCGGCTCGCCAAAAGTGAGCAGGCCGGTCTTGTCGAGCGCTTTGCGGCCGATCGCTACATCGTCAATTCGCCGGTCGGCGCCAATTTGTTGTTCGGCACTCCGATCGGGCCCGATTTCGAAGGCGAGCGGCTCGCCCGCAGCGATTATGTTCTGGGGGTCCTCAGCGGTCTGAAACTGCCGCGCGATTTGATCGCAATCGGCGAAAAGCTGGCGCGGACGAGCGTCGAATTGTTCTCCGGCATGCAGCCCGAACATCAATTCTTCGAGGAGTTTGGTCTTCTCGGCGCCGACGAACTGCCGGTTTTTGAGCGCATCCTGGGACGTATCGACAAGGCCGGGATCGACAGCCTGTTGCCGGAGGAGAGAATACGCCTGCTCGGCGTCGGGTTGAGGCTGATCGTAGCGCGCGACCCGCTGGGTCTGATCGACGAGACATTGCAGAGCCGCATTCTCGAGGCGCGGCGGAAGTTCGCCGAAGGGTTGCCAGTGGAGCTGCGCGGCTCGGTCGAATTTTTTGATCCCGAGCACTACAACGCCGCCGCCTCGATCCAGGAGAATGTGCTGTTCGGCACGATCCTGCGGGGCGAGGTCGGCAACCGCGAGCGCGTCAACGCCGCGATGAGCGAGGTATTGGACGAACTCGGTCTGCGCGAAACCCTGATCTCGGTCGGGCTCGACTACCCGGTCGGTACCGGCGGATTGCGCTTATCGGAGGCTCAGCGCCAAAAAATCGCGATCGCTGTTGCCCTGCTGAAACGGCCCGATCTCGTCGTGTTCAACGACGCCACAGCGGTGCTCGACGGCGTCACCGAAACCGCGATCATCGAGCGGCTTAAGCGCGAGCTCGACGGCCGCAGCCTCGTCTGCAGCCTGCACCGCCCCCGCCTTGCTTCCGCCTTCGACCAAATTCTCGTCATGGATCAGGGTCGGCTCGTGCAACAGGGCCGCTTCGAAGAACTTCAAAGATCCGGCAGCGCGCTGGCACCGCTGATGGCCGCCGAATAAAGCTTACCCGGTCGAGCGCTCGCCGGTGCCGTCGCGGCTCCGAACAAGCTGCCCGGCCGAATCCAGCCTCGGTAGCCGCCAAGGCACCTGCGGGCTCAATGGCGCGAAATCAGCGCCCTCGTGATCGGCAGCGAAAGAGCGTGGGGTACAAATCTCGTGCCCAGCGCCAGGATCTTGTTGGCAAGACCCGCGATCACCACCGATCGACCCAACTTGCATCCGCGAGAGCCGATGCGCGCCACCGCAGAGGCGCTCATCATCGGGTGCAGCGCATTTGTCGGGGCGGCCGGTCCGATGGTCCCGGCGGTCTTGAAGAAATTGGTCGCCGTCGCGCCGGGGCACAATGTGGTCACCGTGACGCCGGTGCCGCGCAGTTCGCAGGCGATCGCTTCGCCAAAGCTCAGCACATAGGCCTTGGTAGCGAAGTAGACCGCCATCCAGGGGCCCGGCTGAAAGCCCGCGGTCGAGGCCACCAGCATCACCCTGCCGCGGCCGCGGGCAACCATTCCGGGCAGCAGGAGCCGGGTCAGTTCGGTCAATGCGATGATGTTGACGTGCAACATCTCGCTGATCCGGAACGGGTCCGACCGGTCGAACCGGCCGGTAGCGCCGAGCCCGGCATTGTTGATCAGCACATCGACGTGCAGCCCGCGGGTTTCGATCGCGTCGACAAGCATAGCCGCGGCGCCAGGCCTGCTGAGGTCGGCGGCGATGACGACGCTGTTGGCGCCGTGCGCCTCGAGTTCCACAGCGAGCGCCTGCATCGGGGCGAGCGAGCGCGCGGCGAGCACGAGATCGTGGCCGTCAGCGGCGAATTCACGGGCGAGTTCGGCACCGATGCCGCTCGACGCACCGGTCACCAGAGCGAGGGGGCGGCGGTCATCGGTCATGACCGATGCAGCACCGCTGCGGCTGTGGCCCCGACGCGTGCGACAATAGAGGTAAGGTTCCCGGCAGACCGGGTGATGCTTATGGGTAGTGCTGGCTCTGTCACGCTGCGATGCTGATCCCGCTCTGGCCGAGCATGGCAGTTTGCGCCGCGATGCCGATCCTGTACAGGCGGGTTGCGTTTTGCGCCTGCCGTTCGCGGCGGTGCCCCCCGTTATGATTTGAGTTGCATCGCGCAAATAAGATGGCACGACCGCAACGACCGCGTCGAGGGCTGACGCCGCGCGCTCCAGCCTGCGGGCGGCGCCGGCGCGCCAGTCGCCCTCGACCAGATGCGCCTCACCGCCGCCGGCCCCTCGCGGCGCCGATTCGGTCCACGCCGGCCCCGCCCAACTCTTTGGGCGACGCCGTGATCGTGGATTGCTCCCGCACAGCCGGCCTTGCGAGGTGCGGGGAAGCACGACGGCGCAGCTCCCGTATAATCCCGATACCGACGCTGATGAGAAGCCATTGCCGCGGCGGCGCGACGCAGGAGCCCGGATGTATCGTTGGATTTATTGGAGCGGGGTCACCCTTTTCGTCGTGTGGACGGTCTTTTCCGCTTACAGCGCCTTTAGCGGGCTCTAGCGCTGAAACGCGGCCACCCGATCAACCGGTTGTTGTCGGGATGTCGGACCCTCATGCTTCGGGCGTATAGGCGCGACCGGGCGGATAGGTCTGATGCTTTGGCAGATCCGGGTTCATGTAGTCCCAGGGTTGTGCGCTGTCGACAAAGATGTCGGCCTCGGGGTGAAACTTACTCGGGTCGTCGAGACTGCCCACCCGCAGCCCGACGATGTCCGGCCGCGACGAGACCCGGATGAACAGCGGGCAGCCGCATTCCGCGCAGAACGCGCGCGCCACCTCGTTGCCGGCGTCGCTGGTGCTGACATAAAACTTGGGTTCACCCTGCGTGAGGCGAAACCCGGCCGCCGGCACGCGCATCGCCGCGATAAAGGCGCTGCCGCTCTGATGCTGGCAGTCGCGGCAATGGCACAGCAGCGAAAACAGCGGCTCCCCTGCCGCCTCATAACGCACCCTTCCGCACAGACAGCCGCCGCTCCTCACCTCGGTCATCTCCTCTGCTCCTCACGCCGCGGCCAGGGCGCGGTTCGCCTCTTCGAACAGGCGCCGGTTGCGCTCGATGTCGTAGCACCGCTCGGTCAGGGTCTCTGGGTCCCATTCGCTGCGCGTGACCCCATAGAAATCACCGCCATAGACGTGGATCGCGGCAGTCAGCCGCGGCAGCGGGTTGGTGACGGTGTGGATGATGTCGCGGCCGAGCGGCTCGACATCGCGCACACCGATGGATCGCGCGCCGGCAGCTTCGATGCGGCCGGTTTCAGCTTCTGGCAGACGGCGCCAGAAGATGTTGTCCTCACGCCCGGTATAGACGCCAATAACGGCCCACATCAGGTGGTTGTGCGGCAGGACCGTCATCCGCGGCCCCCAGACGACGTTCAGGATCGTCAGCGTCTCCGAGCGATAGAGGGGTTCGACCCCGGCGCGCTGCGGCTCGCCGATCCCGGCAAGGACCGCGGCGGGGTCGGACACCGCACGCGCCACGACTTCGCGGGCGGCGTTGTGCGTCGGATCGCCGGCAATCGCCTCTCGGCAATCCGCGATGAAGCGATCGAGATCGAACATCTATCGAGCCTCCTTGTTTTCGGCTATTCGGCCGCCAGCGCCGCGGCCTCGGAGCGGTGGCCTTTCTGGTGGAAATAATTCGCGCGATAAAATTCGAGGACGAGATCGCGATAGACCGCCGGCGGATAATGGGCCGGGTTGCCGGGGCCGGTGCAGGACAGGCATTCGATCACCCGATCCGGGTTCGGGCTGTGGAAATAGGCGATCGAATAGCGGTCGCATCCTGAATCGTTCAGCACGCCATGCGGGGTCGACAGAAAGCGGTCGTTCGACCAGCGTCGCATGATGTTCCCGAGATTGACCAGGAACGTACCCAGAACGACCGGCGGGGCAAACCATTCGCCCGAGGGCAGCCGCACCGCCAGTCCCGGCACCTCGGTGCGCGCCAATGCGGTCATAAAGATGTTGTCGGTATGCGGCCCCTGGCCAAAGGTGTTGTCTTCGCTCGCTTCCTGCGGGGGGTAGTGCAGAAAGCGCAAGGTGGCATGGCCGTCGTCGTTGAAATACGGCCCAAAGAAATCAGCCGGCATGCCTAGTGCGACGGCAAACGGCGGCAGCATGCGGTCGCACATCGTGCCGAGCGCCGTGAAATACGCCATCATGTCGGCGCGCAGGCTGGGCATGTCGGCCGGCCATTGGTTCTGCCCGCGCAACGGCTTGCCGGCGAGGACGTCGGGATGGTCGCGGCCGCGGTCGTGGCTGACGAAAAAGCTCTCGTTCTGGTTGGGCTTCGTCGCCTTGTGGACGGTCGAGGCGCCTTGCACCGAGGCGTTCAACGGCAGATAGCCGATGTTGTTGTCGTTCAGCCGCAGCGCCAGCTTTTGTTGGGGCGGCAATGCGAAAAAGCGGCGCGAGGCGGCAAAGGCGCGCTCGACCAGCGCGTCGGGGACGCCGTGGTTCAGCGCGTAAAAGAACCCGATATTTTCGCAGGCCGATGCAAGCTCGGCGGCCAAGCGTTCGAGCGCCCCCAGTTCGCCGGCGAAATAGGGCCCGTAATCGATGACGGGTATGGCCTTTGCCGCAGCCGCACCATCGCGAACCGCCTGTTCCTTGAAGAGGTGCATCCAGCTGGCTCCGCGCTGCGACGCGCGACTATACCGCGCGGCCGCGGAGCGACGCCAGCGGCAGCGGCAAGAGTAGATCACGCCTTTGCGTGAACATCTCGGAAACCTGCTGGACGGCGCGCAGTGGCGGGTGCGGCGTGGTCCCGCCGCAAGCTCCGCGATTGCGGGGCCCGGCGTTGCGGACTTAGATGCCACCCATCCGAATAATCGGAGCACAGTTGGAAAACTGAAATGAACGGGGACGTCGATCGTGGCACTGGAGCCGGCAATTTGACCCTTGCCGATCTGGTAGATGACCCGCTTGTCGGCCTTGTGATGAAGAGCGACGGCGTCGATCGCGCCGGCATCGAGGCCTTATTCGAATGGATTGCCCAGGCACGCCCAAAAATCGGTATGTGCCGCAACCTTGCCAAGACACGCCGGCACCTTTCGGCCGATCGTCCGCGATGAAGTCGGCGCTCTACGCAGCGGCGTGCGTCGAACGCCTTCATTCGGCGTCCGGGCTAAGCAGTCGAATAGCCGGCCCGCGGCGACGAGGCGCTTGCCCCGCCGCAGTGGGTGAGCGATATCAGGCCGGCAGACATGCCGACCCTGTTTCTCATCGTCTTTGTCGACCTTGTCGGGTTCGGCCTCGTCATCCCGCTGCTGCCGTTTTACGCGGTGCGGTTCGGCGCCTCGCCGCAGCAGGTGACCTTGTTGCTGTCGGTCTATTCGCTGATGCAGCTGTTCACTGCGCCGTTGTGGGGCAGGCTTAGCGACCGGATCGGGCGGCGACCGGTGCTGATGGCCAGCATGGCGGCCTCGGTGCTGGCCTATTTGTGGCTCGGCCGCGCCTCGCAATTGTGGATGCTGTTCGCAGCGCGCGCGCTCGCCGGGGCCTGCGCCGGCAACATTGCCGCCGCGCAAGCCTACATCGCCGACGTCACTACGCCCGAGAATCGGGCCAAGGGCATGGGGCTGATCGGCGCCGCCTTCGGCTTGGGTTTCATCTTCGGCCCGGCAGTGGGCGGGTTTCTCGCCGGGAACGACCCGTTGACCGCCAACCTCCAAGCCCCGGCATGGCTCGCCGCCGGGCTTTCCTTTCTCGCCCTCGGCGGCGTCCTGTTTCTGCTGCCCGAGAGCCTGATGCCCGACCAGCGCGGAAGTGCCGCGCGCACCGGTCGCATTGCCGCGATTTTAGGGGTGTTGCACCGCCCGGTTCTGTCGCGGCTGATCCTGGTCTTCTTTCTGGTCATCCTCGCCTTTGCCGGGATGGAGAGCACCTTTGCCCTATGGGCGATGCGGCAATTCCACTGGGGGCCGGAGCAGGTCGGCTATGTTTTCGCCTATGTCGGCGTGCTCTCGGCGATCCTGCAGGGCGGACTGATCGGCCGGCTTACCCAGCGTTTCGGCGAGGAGCGCCTGCTGCTGTGCGGTCTCGTATTGATCGGGATCGGGCTTCTGGTGCTGCCGTTCGCCCGCGATCTGCCGGTCCTCGCGGTTGGCGTCAGCGGGCTGGCGCTCGGCATGGGGCTGACGCAACCGACCCTGAACAGTCTGATTTCGCGCCGGGCCGGACGCGCCGAGCAGGGCGAGGTGCTTGGCGTATCGCAATCGGTCGGCAGCCTGTCGCGTGTCATCGGCCCGGTCCTGGCCGGGGTCTTGTTTGCCAATTTGGGCCGCGACAGCCCGTTTGTGTGTGGTGCGGTGCTCGTGGCTGTCGCCTTTCTGCTGGCGCTGAACTTGTTTCGCCGGCTTGGTTCGGCCGGGCTCACCGAGCCCGAGCCGCCGCTCGGTCCCGCGCGGTGAGCCGGCGTGGCCGGCCGATCACGCCAGGCCCACCGCCGCAAAGAGGCCAACTCAAGGACGAGCTTCGGTCGCTTCGGTCGCTTTCTCCTTATCTGTGGCCGCGCGAATCGGCCGAGCTGCGGCTGCGCGTCGTGCTCGCAGTCGGATTTTTGATCGCCGGCCGGCTCATCAACATTTCGGTCCCGTTCCTCTACAAGCACGCGGTCGATGCGCTCGCCCCAGGGAAGGCGGTCGTCGCCGTGCCGGTGGCGCTGGTTGTCGCCTACGGCATCGCGCGGGTCATGGCGCAGGGCTTCAACGAGCTGCGCAACGCCGCTTTTGCCAAGGTCACGCAGCGCGCGGTGCGCCGGCTGGCGCTGTCTGCCTTCCGCCATGTCCACGCGCTGGCGTTGCGCTTTCATCTCGAGCGCCGCACCGGCGGGCTGTCGCGGGCGATCGAGCGCGGCACTGCCGGCATCGAGTTCCTGTTGTCCTTCCTGCCGTTCAACATCGTCCCGACCTTGTTCGAAATCCTGCTGGCCTGCGCAATCCTGTGGCGCCTCTACGACTGGCGTTTCGCCGCCATCACCCTGGCGACGATCGTGCTCTATATCGGGTTCACCTTTCTGGTGACCGATTGGCGGGTGCGCTTTCGCCGCGACATGAACGAGCGCAACAGCGAAGCCAACACCAAGGCGATCGACAGCCTGTTGAACTTCGAGACCGTCAAATACTTCGCCAACGAGGAGCACGAGGCGCGGCGCTATGACGCCGCCTTGCGCGCCTATGAGCATGCCGCGGTCAAAAGCGAGACCACCTTGGCGGCGCTCAATCTCGGCCAGGGCGTAATCATCGCCGTTGGCCTCGTCGGGGTCATGATCCTTGCCGGCAAAGGCGTCGCGGCACGCGTCATGACGGTCGGCGATTTCGTATTGGTCAATGCCTATCTGATCCAGCTCTACACACCGCTCAACTTTCTCGGCGTCGTCTATCGCAACATCAAGCAGTCGCTCGCCGATCTCGAACAGATGACGGCACTGATGGCGGTCGAGTCCGAGATCGAGGATCGGCCGGGCGCACCGGCATTGTCGGTCGGCGCAGGGGCGGTCGCCTTTTGCCATGTCGATTTCGGCTATGACGGCCGCCGCCCGATCCTGCTCGATGTCGATTTCCGGGTGCCCACCGGGGCCAAGGTCGCGATTGTCGGCCCGAGCGGGGCCGGCAAATCGACAATCGCGCGGCTTTTGTTCCGCTTTTGGGATGTCGGCGGCGGCGCCATCGAAATCGACGGCCATGACATCCGCGAGGTGACGCAGGACAGCCTCAGACGGGCGATCGGGGTTGTGCCGCAGGACACCGTGCTGTTCAACGACACGATTTTCTACAACATCGCCTATGGCTGGCCGGGCGCCTCGCGCGCCGCGGTAGAGGACGCGGCACGCCTCGCCCACATCCACGACTTTGTTGCATCGTTGCCGGACGGCTACGACACAATGGTCGGCGAGCGCGGCCTCAAACTGTCGGGCGGCGAAAAGCAGCGCGTTGCGATCGCCCGCGTCATATTAAAGGCGCCGAAGATCCTGGTCTTCGACGAGGCCACCTCGGCGCTCGACACACGGACCGAGCGCGATATCCAGACAAACCTCGCCGAGGTGTCGGCCGACCACACGACCCTCGTCATCGCCCACCGGCTGTCGACGATTGTCGACGCCGACGAAATACTGGTGCTCGATCATGGGCGTATTGTCGAGCGCGGCGACCACGGCGAACTGCTGCGGCGGGATGGCATCTATGCCGATATGTGGAGGCGCCAGCAGGAAGCGGCGCAGCGCGAGGCGGTGCTGGCGCCGGCGTGACCCGCCGCAGCAGCAGCCGTAAGCCACACCGGCGGGGCGAAAAATGGCGCGTATCTGCAAGGTGTTGATCGTCGAAAACGATGATTACATCCGCGAATTGCTGGGTGAAGTCTTCGACGAGGAGGGGTTTGTGTTTTCGAGTGTCGAGACCGGCCCGGAGATGGAAGACAAGCTCGACGAGGACGACTTCGACATCGTCATGATCGACATCACCCAGCCCGGCGACAAGGATGGGTTCGCCCTTGCCGAGATCGCTCATCGGCAGGGTTGCGGCGTTATCCTGACGACCGGCGATCACCGCCTCTCCGACCGCCTCGAGCAGAGCCGGCGTTTCTACCTGCTGAAGCCGTTCAGGATGCAAGACCTGGTGACTCTCGTCGATCAGATCCTGACAATGGCTTCGATGGAATGTGTCCGCCGCAAACGGCGTGACGGCTCATATTTCCCGTCGCGCGACGAGTGACGGCGCTGCCATCCTTGGCAGAAGCGCTGCGGCGCAGCGACCGGCGGGCGCTCGCCCGCGCCATCACCCTCGTCGAATCGACCCACCCCGATCATCGCGCCGAAGCCGAACAGCTGCTCGCCGCGGTATTGCCGTACACCGGCAACAGCGTCCGGATCGGCATATCGGGGCCGCCGGGTGCCGGCAAATCGACCTTTATCGAACGCTTCGGCCTCGACGGCGTCACCCGCGGCTGCCACGTCGCGGTGCTCGCCGTCGATCCGGGGTCGAAACGCGGCGGCGGTGCCATCCTCGCCGACAAGACGCGCATGGCCGAGCTGGCGCGCTCGCCACATGCTTTTATTCGCCCATCCTCGGCGGGCCTCAGTCACGGCGGCGTCGCGCGGCGCACGCGCGAGGCGATCCTGCTGTGCGAAGCGGCCGGGTTTGCCGCGGTCGTCGTTGAGAGCGTCGGGGTCGGCCAGTCCGAAACCGCAGTCGCCGAGATGACCGACATGTTCGTGCTGATCCTGGCGCCGGCGGCGGGCGACGAATTGCAGGGGATCAAGCGCGGCATCGTCGAGCTGGCCGATCTCATCCTCGTCAACAAAGCCGATGGCGAGCTTGCCGAGGCGGCGCAGCGCACCGCCGCCGATTACGCGAGCGCGACGCAGCTGATCCGCCCGCCGCACCCGGAATGGGAGGTGCCGGTGCGCGCCATATCTGCGCTTGAAGGTAGAGGCGTCTACGAGGTCTGGGATGACGTCGCGCGCTTTCGCACCGTGCTCGAAGCAACCGGCGGGTGGACGCGGCACCGCCATGACCAGGCGCGCGCCGCGCTGTGGTCGGAGATCGACAGCAGCCTGATCGAGCACTTCCGCGCCCGACCCTCCGTCGCCCGCCGCCTCGCGGAAATCGAAGCCGAGGTGGTCGCGGGTGTGCGCACCCCCGCCGACGGCGCCCGCGCATTGCTCGCGGCCTTCCTCGGCGAGGGCTGACCTGCCGCATTTCCCGAGCCTTGAGCGCCGGAGACGAGCGTCTCGGGTGGCCTGCGCGGCCGTCGCGCTGGCGCAGGTGTTCGGACAACCCCAGGGGTGCGGCGCGGTCAACCCGGGGTGACCTCCTCGGTCACGACCTTGAAGCCGGCAAGCGTATTTGGGCCGAAGGTCGTGCTGATCGCGACGTCGGCCGCGTCGCGTCCCCGCGCCATCAAGATGCGGCCGATCCGCGGCTGGTTGTGGCGCGCGTCGAACGTGTGCCAGGCGCCGCCGAGATAAACCTCGATCCAGGCCGAAAAATCCATCGGCGCCGGGTCCGGCGGCACCCCAATGTCCCCCAAATAGCCGGTGCAATACCGCGCCGGGATGTTCATGCTGCGGCAGAAAGCGATTGCCAAATGGGCGAAATCCCGGCACACGCCGAGGCGCTCATGCTGTGCCTCCAGAGCGGTCCGGGTCGGCCGGGCGTGCTCGTAGCCAAAGCACAGGCGCTGATGGACATAATCGCAGATGGCCTGGACGCGCGGCCATCCGGGGACGGTCTGGCCGAACAGACCCCACGCCGCGTCGGACAGGTGCTCGGTCTCGCAGTAGCGGCTGGACAGCAGGAACACCAAGACCCCGTCGGGCAGCTCTTCAACCGGATGTTGGACTGCGCCGGCGGCGACCGCATCCGGTTCGCCGAGGTCCCTGACTGCGCCGTCCGCGGACAGCTGGATTTGCCCGCTCGGCGCCAGAATTCGGGTGCATTGATTGCCGAAGGCGTCCTGGTATTGGCGGATCGGGACTTCCGGCTCGGCAACCATGCGGTCCGGTACGAGCAGGTCCGGCGCCCGGCTCGGGTGGATGTTCAGCATCAGCAGCATCGGCGTCGGCTGAGGGCAATCGTAAGTCAGCTCGTAGCCGATCCGGATGTGCATTTGGATCTCCCCGCGCGGAGTGGCCGATGATCGGTTCAACATCGGCGATGCAAAAACCGTCCCAAGGTTCCGCTGCCGCGACGCGCTCGCTCGCGGTGCGCTCGTCGATGATCTTTGAGCGGCGGCAGTCCTCCTTTCCGCCAGACGCCCTGAGGGCCGGGGGGATTCCGATCGAGCCGCGGTATCGAATAGCTCAATGGTCAGGAATTGGGCTTTGTGCACCCTATCGAGGCTTGCCGCCGGCAACGGTGTGCCGCTTGATAGACCCGGCCGGCGACGAGGCTTCGGCTCGGCGCCTCCTCGGGGATCGGCGCGTCGGCGACCGCGCCGGGTCGCCGGGCTCCCCGGTCACGTCGGCCGGCGCTCTTTGGCGCGACGGGCGCGCGACGCTGCCGGCGATTTTACGGCGTTGAGGCGCCTGCGGTTGGCGCGCATCTTCCGTCGATAAAGTGCCACGGTCCGTGACGGAATCTCTGCGGCATGGCCGGTCAGCGCGGCCGTCGTTGCCATGTGCTGGGCCTCGAGTGCCACGGACATCTTTTCCGCCACCATGCGGTTCATCTCGGCCGAGGCCGCCACGCCGCCACCCGCGAGCATGGAGAGGCGCAAGCCGATCACCTGCTGCGCTTCCAGGCTCGCCCGCCACATGTCGAACGGCAAGTACAGCCACGAAGGTTGTTTTTTCGGCACCCTAAACCCCTTTGAACGACGGCTTATTGGTGTGATGTCAGTTGGGCGAAATGCTCCGCGCTTCCAAGCGAAATTCTCTACATCGCTGGTGTGCTCAAGCGGGTGGGTCATCCTCGGTGAGCATCGCCATCTCGACGTGCGCGACGCCGAAATCGTCATGCGCTGCCGCCGTCGCGGTAAAGCCGAGGCTTTGATAGAAGCCTTCGAGGTGGAGCTGGGCGCTGAGCACGATCGGCTGCCCCGGATATTGCTTTTGGCAGAACGACAACGCCACCGCCATCAGCTGGCGGCCGAGGCCTTGTCGGCGCACGTCAATGGCGACTGCGACTCGGCCGATCCTGACCTTTGCCGCAGCAGCGATCGGCGGCAGCAGGCGCAGACAGCCGGCAAGCATGCCGTCTGCCCGCAGCGACAAATGCCATGCCGACTGGTCTAGGCCGTCGAGATCCGGATAGGGCGAGCCCTGCTCGACAACGAAAATCTGTTGGCGGAAGCGCAGCAGTTCATAGAGGGTGGCCGGCGACAACTCGTCGAAGCGCTGCCATTGGGTGGCCATTTTTGGCAAGCTGGTCACGGTTACAACTCCCAGGATACAGCCATGCAGCCGCAGGATTATGGGCCGTTTCCCTATCTTCCAATCAACGAACGGCCAAAGCTTAGCTGGCCGGATGGCGCGCGGATCGCGATCTGGGTGATCCCCAATATCGAATTCTTTCCGCTGACAAGGGGTATTCCGCCGCAACCCGGCGCGCCCGCCGGCAATCCGCCCTCGGTGCGCGCCTGGGCACAGCGCGACTACGGCAACCGGGTCGGCATCTGGCGGATCATGGACGTGCTGAGCAAGCATGGCATTCGCGCCAGCCCCACCCTGAACAGCGACATCTGCGACCATCATCCACAGATCGTCCGCGCCGCGGTCGAACTCGGATGGGAGATCCTCGGGCACAATCAGACAAACAGCGTGTGGCTCGACGCGCTGAGCCCGCAGGAGGAGCGCGAAACCATCCGCCGCACCCTCTCCCGCATCGCTGAGATGACCGGCAAACAGCCGCTGGGCTGGCTCGGCAGCGGGCTCGCCGAGAGCTGGCACACGCTCGATTTCCTCGCCGATGAGGGCTGCCTCTACGTCGCCGACTGGGTCAACGACGACCAGCCTTACCTGATGGATGTCGGCGGCAAGCCCTTGGTCTCGATTCCGTACTCCTACGAGATCAACGACGCGCCGTTTATCGGCTACCGTAATGGCACGATCGACGAATTCGAAAAGGCGATCCGCCGCCAATTCGACACGCTTTATGCGGAGGGCGCACAATCCGGCCGGGTCATGGCGATCTGCCTCCACCCTTATCTGATCGGTGTGCCGCACCGCATCGCCGGTCTCGATGCCGCACTCGCCTATATCCGCGCCCATGACGGCGTGTGGTTTGCCACCGGCGAGGAGATCGTGCGCCACTGGCTGCAGTCGAACGCCACCTTCTGAGCCGAGTACAGCGTCCCTGCGCCGCCGGAGCCGGGACCGTCCGGACGGCTTTCAGGCTCGGCGCCCGGGCAGCGCGCAAATTTCCGCGATCATCGGCGGAAAGGGTCAGGCGCCGGCGATGAACGAGCGCAGCGAGTGTGCCTCGAACTCGATCTCGTCCAGCCGGCTCTTGACCAGATCGCCGATGCTGACGATGCCAACGAGCCGGCCGTCGCGGACGACCGGCAGGTGACGGATGCGGCGGTTGGTCATTTCGGCCATCAGATCGGCGACGCTGTCGGAGGGATCGCAGGTCACCACCCGCCGGGTCATCGCCTCGGCGACATTCACCGACAACAGCGCGCTGCCTTGATCGGCAAGCCCGTGCACGATGTCGCGCTCGGAGATGATGCCGTCGACGCTCTCGCCGTCATCGCTGACGACGAGAGCGCCGACATTGCGGTCGCGCAGTGCTGCCAAAGCCGCAATGACAGTCTCGTCAGGCCGGATCGTCGCGACCGCCCGCCCTTTGCCACGCAGGATCGCTTCGACATTCATGGCAGCCTCGCCGGGTTGCGGCGGCCGCGTATCGACCGCCAATCTCCGGGCGAAGGTAGGACAAAATGCCGCAGATCCGGAAGCGAATTTTGATGGCGGCCGGACCTCGGCCAGCCGCGGCCTTTACGGCTGATAGCGCAGTGCCAGGCAGGTGATGTCGTCCGATTGCTCGGCGCCGCCGGCAAACCGCGCGGTGTCGGCGAGGACGTCGCCGACGATTTCGGCGGCGCGGCATCCACGCGCTTGTTCGAGCACGCGCTCGAGGCGCTCGTTGCCATAACATTCGCCCTCGGGATTGAAGGCTTCGGTGACGCCGTCGCTGTACAGAAAAAGCCCGTCGCCCGGCATCAGCACGCTTTCGCCGACCCGATGGAACCCGTTGGGGTCGATGCCGAATGGGATCCCCGTCGCCCGCAGCATCTCGCGCCCACCATTGGCATGCAGCAGGTAGGGCGGGTTGTGGCCGGCATTGCACCAGTGCAAGACCCCGTTCGCCAAGTCGAGCACACCGTAAAAGACCGTCACGAACATGCAGGCTTCGTTTTCGGTGGACAGCAGGCGGTTGGCGTCGCGCATTGCTCCGGCCATGTCGTCAGTACTGGCGACCGAGCGCAGCACCGTACGCGAGACCGCCATGAACAGCGCTGCCGGGATGCCTTTGCCGGAGACATCGGCGACGGTGACCACAAGGCGTTTCTCTCCGACCAGGAAATAGTCGTAGAAATCGCCGCCAATATCGTGCGCCGGATGCATTTCGGCGTGCAGATCGACGGCGCGCGCCATCCCGTCATGCCTGAGCGGTCCGGGCAGGATCGACTTCTGGAGATCGGCGGCGGCCTCTATTTCGCGGCGGCGCTGCTGCTTGTCGCGAATCTCCGCCGCCATGTTGGCAAACACGCGGGCAAAACTGGCAAGCTCGCCCTGCTGATTGGTCAACTCGGTCAGCATTTCGGCGTCATATTCGTCGCGCGCCAATGCCCCGGCAGCGTAGGTCAAATAGGCGAGCGGCATGTTCATGCTGTGTAGGCGCCGGCCGAGCTCGCCGATCACGGCGAGCGGGATCGCCGGAAAATCCGCCGCCAGGCTGATCAAGGTGTCGCGGTCGACGCGCAAGGTAACGAGATCGGTGCGGGCAACGACAGTGGCGGTGCGCGGCATGTCGGTAAAGGCGCCGAGCTCGCCGATTGTGCGGTGCCGACCGATCGTCGCCATTGGGATGCGGCCGGTCGGGATCTCGACAAACACATCGGCCTCACCTTCGAGGATCAGATAGGCGAAGTTGCCGGGATCGCCCTGGCGCATGATCGTGACGCCCGGCGCGAAGGTCGCCGAGCCGCAGCGCGCTGCGATCGCCCGCAGCGCTGCCTGGTCGAATTGCCTGAAGGTCGGGTCCAGCGCCAGGACTTCCACGATCTCCTCGACCGAGACCGGCGTCATCGCACCGGACGGCGCCGGCTGTGCTGTTTCTTCCATCGCCGCTTCCTCCGATCGATCAGGCCAGCTTTCCCGCCTTCTACGTCGCTTGGCTTTGCCGGGATAGCAAGCGCCGACCGCTCGAGCGCGGCACGGGTAGACCACGGCGGCAATGACCCTGATACTGGGACGAGGGATGCCCTCGTCATGAGGAATCCCGGCTGCCGGGAGGAAAGAGGATGGCGGGGATCGAAATCGGACAATATGCGCTCGACGGCTCGATTGCCGGCGTGGGTCCGCCCTTGCTGTTCCTCCACGGCGGCGACTACGTCGCGCAGAATGCGAGCTTTCTCGATCGGCTGGTGCGGCGCTGGCAGGTCACGGCGCCGCGGCACCCGGGCTTTGGCCGTTCCGAGCGGCCGGACGGGTTCCGCACGATCCACGATCTCGCCTGTCTCTACCTCGACTGGCTCGATCGGCAGGGTCCGGCCAAAGCCGTGCTGGTCGGCTCGTCGTTTGGCGGGTGGATCGCGCTCGAGATCTGCGTGCGATCGGTCGAAAAAATCGCCGCGCTGGTGCTGATCGACTCGCTGGGGCTGAAATTCGGCGGACGCGAAGAACGCGACATCGCCGACATCCACGCCTTGCCCGAAGACGAAGTGCGGCGGCGGACCTTTTTCGACCCCGCGCGGGTGCTGCCCGACTACGGCGCGCTCGGCGACGGGGAGCTGACGGCGATCGTCCGCGACCGCCAGGCAGCGGCGCTCTACGGCTGGCGGCCCTACATGCACAACCCCGGACTGCACCAATGGCTGCACCGGGTAACCGTGCCGACCCTCGTTCTGTGGGGCGACGGCGACGGCATCGTCACGCCCGGTTACGGCGAAAAGCTGTGCGGCGCATTGCCGAACGGCAAATTCGAACGAATCGCGCGAGCCGGGCATTACCCGCAGATCGAGCGCCCCGACGCGGTCGCCGATCGGATCGAAGCTTTCGCGCAGGAGAACCGGCGATGATGCACACCTGGCACTTCAGCGAGATGGCCTACCACCCGGCGTGGCCGCATCTCGGCGACTCGTACCGCGTCGTCATCCCGAGCCGGCTCTACGACCCCAAAATCGGCGCCGACCTCTACCACCGCTATCTCGACGAATGGGCGCTGTGCGACGAGCTCGGCATCAACATCATGACCAACGAGCACCACGCGACCGCGACTTGCAGCGATTCGGTGTGCACGATCCCGATGGCGATCCTGGCGCGCGAGACCAAAAAGGTGCGCCTCTTGGCGCTCGGCATGCCGATCGGCAACCGCAACGACCCGATCCGCGTCGCCGAGGAATACTCGATGATCGACGTGATCTCGCGCGGCCGGCTCGATATGGGCTTTGTCAAAGGCGTGCCGTTCGAGATCTCGCCGGCCAACACCAACCCGGCCGACCTGACCGGGCGGTTCTGGGAGGCGTACGAGTTGATCCTGAAGGCGATGACCAGTCACGATGGCCCGTTCAACTGGGAGGGCACACATTTCCAGTACCGCTCGGTCAATGTCTGGCCGCGCCCGTACCAGCAGCCGCACCCGCCGGTGTGGACGCCGGTCGGCAGCCCGGAAAGCGCCACCGAAGCCGCCGCGCGCGGCATGGTGATCGGCGTTCTCAACACCGGCTGGGCCCGCACGCCGGCGATCTTCGAAGCCTATCGCAAGAAGGCCCGCGAGGCCGGCCGCGAGCCGACGCCCGACCGGCTCGCCTACATGGCCTTGATCGGGGTCGGCCATACGCGCGCGGAGGGTCACCGACGCGCCGACCAGATCCTCGGCTACAGCCGCACCTCCGGCATCGTCGCACCCCAATTCGCCAACCCGCCGGGGTATGTCGCGCCGCGCGCGGCGGCGCAGATGCTAAAGGGCGGCGGGGCGATGGCGGCGCGCGCGACGCGGGTCCAGACCAAGGACGGGCGCCCGATCAACCCGCGTACAATGACGGTCGACGAGGCGGTCGACGCCGGCCTTTCCTTTGCCGGCACCCCCGACGACGTGTACGACCAGCTGAAGGCGTTCTACGACCATGTCGGCGGCTTTGGCCACCTGTTGATGATGGGCCAAGGCGGCCTCATCAGTCACGAAGACACCGTCGACAACCTGACCCTGTTCTCGAAGGAGGTATTGCCACGGCTAGTGGAGCTGGGTTGAGCCGTATCGAAAACGCATCTGACCAATGAACGACGAGGTATCGAGTTTCCAAAGTGAACTACGTATGCGCGCCGCCCTAGACATTTGCCGCCGGTTTATTATCTTTGGGAGTTGTAGGCAACTCACGGATGACGCTTACTACAAGCTAAAGGCGACCGTGGCAGAGAAGTTCGACATTCACCCGAGCGAGGTAATAGTCGTTGGGTCTACAAAGCTAGGCTTTTCGATCGTGCCTGGTAAGCGATTTCGTCCGTTCGGTGACAGCTCTGATATTGATGTGGCCATAATCTCCCCCAAGCTCTTCGATTACGTATGGCAAGAAGTATTTGGTTATCTCAACTCCGCGTCATCGTGGAAGCATCGTCGTGTTTTTGCACGCTACTTTGTGAGAGGATGGGTGCGACCGGACAAACTTCCGTCCGGCCCCGATTTCAAGTTTACGGACAGCTGGTTTGATTTCTTCAGAGAGCTATCGAACTCCCGAAGGTTCGGGGACATTCGAATTTCGGCAGGTCTCTATCGAGACTGGATATTTCTAGAAAAATACCAGGAACAATGCATCATCAAGTGCAAAGAGGAACAGGCAACCCAGTCGTGAAGACCACCGCAACCAACAAGCGCGTTCGCGAACTTCTGATATCCATTGGTGACGGCACGTTGGTTCCGCGTCCCGAATTCCAGCGCCGTCTGGTCTGGGCAATGAGGCACAAGGTTGCCTTCATCAAAACAGTTCTGGAAGGATACCCATTTCCCGAGGTCTATATCGCTTCGGGTGACGTCGATCTGGAGACCGGACGAGGCAACTTGATGCTAGTGGATGGCCAGCAAAGGCTCACAACGCTTTATGACTATTTTCACGGCAATAACGAATTACGCCTGAAAGATCTGCTACCCTACGAGAAATTGGACAACAAAGCGAAGAAGGAATTCCTTGAAAAGGCTTATGCCTTTGCTTCCGGTGAGATCAACATGTTGTAAGGCAGGGGCGGGTGGGCTGCGGCGATGCCGAGCAAGGAACGGAATGCGGCATGCCGGGTATGGCGGCGATTGAAGCGGAAGACGAACTCGTCGAGATAGATCTGGAGGTGCTTGCGGCGCAGGCCGTGATAGACGCCCAAGGCCCAGATCTTGAGATTGGAGAAGACGCGGTGCGCCCAGGGCAGGATGATATGGGCGGCCATTTTGCCGACGACGTGGGGATCGTGATTGACACCGGGGGCGCCGGGATATCCCGACCATCCGTCGGTCTTAGCGGTGGCGCCGGGCGCGAGATTGGCTTTGAGAAAAGAGTGCAGACTGTGAGCCGAGTAATCGGGCACCTGGCTGAGGCGGATACGGCCGGGGGCTCTGCCATCCTCGATCTCGACCGCCCCGACGACCAGGATCTTGCCCTGATGACTACGACCGCCGCCACCGGTGAGCGGATCATTCTTGCTGCGGCAGACGATCTCGGTCTCGTCGACTTCGACCCAGCCGGCGAGCGCGCTGCGGCCCGGCGCCACCATGCTGCGGCGCAGCTTGGCGGCCATCAGCCAGGCCGATTTGTACGAGCCCAGAGCGAGCTGGCGTTGCAGTTGCAGTGCCGAGATGCCGTTGGAATGGGTCGCCATCAGATAGGCCGCCCAGAACCAGGTGGTCAGCGGCAGCTTGGAATGGTGCATGATCGTGCCGGCGGTCACCGAAGTCTGTTTGCCACAGCCGGCGCATTCCCAGGTCCAGGCCTTGGTTTGTAGCTGCCAAGCTTTGCTTCCGCCGCAAGCGGGGCAGACAAAGCCGTGCCGCCAGCGTGCCGTGAAGAGGTAGGCGACGCAGGCCGCCTCATCCGGAAAGCAGCTCTGGAACTCGATCAGGGAGCGCGGAAAATCGGGCATGATGGCCTCGCGAACCGGACATTGTTCGCTTTATGTTCTAACACTGTCGAGGCCCTCACTCAAATAGGGCTCCCGGATGCAGAGGGATAAGCCTTTTCCTTGAATACGAGGTGGTAGTCCGGGATCTAGGAGCATTAGAGATAGATCAGATTAAGGAGGTATTCAGGAGAATTAATTCGACATCTTACGCCCTAAATGCAATGGAAATTGACAATGCACGGTACGATGGAGAACTTAAGCATTTAGCAGAGGAGTTGGCACAAAGCGAACTATTCGAGGAGGCCAAATTCTTTAGTCCTAACGAGGTAAGGCGAATGGGCGATCTTAGGTTCGTTCTTTCGCTATTGGTAACAATGGTGTCGCAATATTTTAACAGGGACGAGGAAATTACTCCGTATCTCGAAAGATACAATGACGAGTTCCCTGACTATATGAAGCTGAGAGAAAGATTCTCAAACATTATCGCATTCATTCGCAATTGCGCATTTCAAAGTTCGTCACGGCTGTGGAAGAAAGCGGACTTCTTTACTGCCTTCGTGGAAATTGATTACCTGATGAACATCAAGAAGCTAAACCTCCAGCCTCGGATAGTACGGGAAGCGCTTGAGGGTCTATACGAGCGAATTGAAAAACTCGGGGATGCGAGTGGCTTGGATATGCAATCTGATCTCGCGCAATACGCGCGCGCGGCGTTGCAAGCAACTAACGATCGCTCTAGTCGCGTTACTCGGGGCAGGATAGTTCGAGAGCTACTGTCGGCATCGGCGAGTACCCATTCGGTGGCCGCAAAATAGATCTTATTCCGACGCTATGAAGTCGGTTTCGATGTCGACGGCCAGGGGCTGGATGGCCGACTTGAAGCGGTCCGGGATTCGTGGGGCGGGTTCGCCGGGCTCGCCGCGCCAGAAGCAGGTGACGTGGGCGGCAGAACGGGTGCGCTTTAGGATATCGCGAAGCTTGGTGATCCGGGGCCTCGGAGAAAGCAGGTTCTGCACGAAAGCCAAATGGTCCTGAAGATCGTCGCCGGGCACGAGTTTGTCGGTGGCGAGAAACCAAATCCCGGTGCGGCCGTGCAGATTGCCGGCATGCGGCCCGGCAAAGAATTCCTCGCCCTTGCGATGGGCGCGGGTCGGCTTGACCGGCAGGATCGCCGAGATGTCGGCCGGGTCGAGATCGTCCCCGGCGAAGCGCAAGGTCACGAAGGCTTTGCTGTCGGCATCGGCCTCAGTCTTCGTCTTCGTAGAGGTTTCCAAGCGGCTCGCCCTGCTCATCAGTGACCGACCCATTACTATATGTGACCACGCGATCCGTCCCGGAAAGATCGCCAGCCGCCTTGATCTTGTGGAGCGCGGGGCTGAAACGCCGCGGCACCATACCAAGCGCCCGCGGAACCGAACCTGGCGGGTTCCCGGACTGGCTCCGCAAGATGCGAGTACGTGACCGGTCCACCGCGGCTCGATCCTTATCTACTTTCGCCGGTCAAAAAATTGCCCAAATCCGGAATAACTGATAGGTCCACGAACCGACCTCGGAGGAGACGTTTCGATGTGGAAGCAGCGAGCGGTGACCCTCTGCGGCTGCCTTGCGATATTGCCGCTGCTGATGGGCTGCGCCAATGGCGGCGGAGAGTCATTACAAGCCTCTGCCCCGCCGCCGGCCGCCATCTCGGCCCGCGATGCCGGCGGCGCACCCGTCTACGCGATCGAACCCGGTTTTCCGGCGGCCGTTCTGGTGATGCTGCCGAGCCCCGGCGATGCGCTCAGCGCCGACCCTCGATTGTGGGCGGCGCAAGCGTCCGATGTGGCGACCCCGTCACCGTTCGAGATGTATCGGATCGCGGCGGGTCGACAGGCGGCTCTTGCCCGCTTGGTTGCCGAGGCCCAGGCCATTGCGGCGGCGCCGGTTTGGCAGGTCGGCGCAAACCCGGCGATCGCAGCGGCGATCTCGTCGACGCCGCCGTTGGCGTCCGGCGAAGTCTCGGGTGTCGTCGTCACCTCGACGAGGTCCGGCGCCGGCGGCTGCAGCGAGCGGATGATCTATTCCGATCCTGGTAATGGGGCGCCGCCAAAGGTGTCGGTCAGCAAATCCGGCAACGCCTGCCCGGCCGGCCCGCCTTTTGGTGCTGCTCCAAGCCCCGCACTGACGCCGCCGCTGCCGGCAAGTCGGCCGAACGCGCCGCGGGTGATCGAGGCGGCGGCGCCGGCCAGTGCCAATGCCGGAGCCGCGGTGCGGCAAGTCGCCGATTTGATCAAATCCACGTCGCCGAACTGGCCGAACTGATTGCCGCCGCGGTCTTGATCGATGATTTGCCCCCGGCGATCCTCGCGACCGCCGGGGGCAATCGGCGTCAATAACGCGGCGGCGGAGGCGGGGGTGTCGTGAGGACACCGCCGACGGCCCCCACCGCACCGCCGACAGCTGCCCCTGTCGCCGCACCGGCGCCGCCGGCGGCGGCACCGCCAATCGCCGCTCCGGCGCCGGCGCCGAGCAGCCCGCCGCCGACCGCGCGCTGAGCCGGATCGTACGGGTTGGTGCAGCTGGCCAACGCCAGTATCACGCCGGCGCCGACGGCGCCGGCGGCAAACGATCGCGCTTTCACTCCTGGATTCCTTCTCCAATAAAAACCGCGAGCACAAAACCGCCTGGGACGGCCGGTGACCGTCGCCCAACCCGGATAACGGTGACCGCCTGTTGCTTCTTCCCTTTCCCCGGCATCCTGAACGCCGGCTCGCAGCAAAGGTTCCGGTTGATCTCGCCGCCAGCCGCGCCAGCGAATTCGCCGGGCGGCGCGGAAGGCACTCGACTGAGGTTGAGTGCCCGGTCTAAAAAAGCGCGCCATGAATGAAAAGAGCCGGTGAACGGCCAGGGAATGAACAACAAGGAGGAAAAATCAATGACTGCAGTCACCCCCCTCCCAATCCAGGGGACCTCCGCGATCGAAGCGTTAGGGCGCAAACAGGACACCATCCCGTTCTCCGCCTACCATATCGGACTGATCCTCGTGCTCGGGCTCGTCGGCTTTGTCGAGGGCTATGATTTGGCGCTCGGCGGTTCGCTGATCGTTCTCGCCAAGGGGCCGCTTCATCTCACCGGCTCGGACATTCGCTGGCTTGTTCTCGGTCCCACCCTGCTGGTCGCGATTGCCGGCCTCAGTGCAGCGTTATTGTCCGATCGACTAAGTCGTAAGACCATCATGCAGATTGGGGTCGTCGTCAGCACCTTTTTCACCCTGCTTATCCCACTGGCGCAAAATGGCGAGCAATTGATTGCACTGCGCCTCTTGACCGGAATCGGATTGGGCTTTGCCATCTCGGCGCCATTCCCAATCGCCGCCGAGCTGATGCCGGCGCAGCATCGCCGCACTTACGGCGCGATTTATGAAGTCATGTTGGCCAGCGCCTTTACGTTGCTGCCCTTTATCAGCTTCTTTCTTGCCGGAAATGCACTCGGCTTTCGCCTGATCGCGCTGCCCGGCGGCCTTGCATTGTTCATCGTGCCGGCGCTGCTTTACTTTGCTCTCCCCGACAGTCCACGCTGGCTGCTGCGCCGGGGACGGGCGCAGGCTGCGGTGGACGCCCTCAACGACCTCATCCGGCGCACCGGCAATCGGGTGCCGGCGATGACGCTCGCCGACCTCGGACCCCGGCTGGAAGTCGCGCGCGAGGAATTGCCGCCGTTCTCGGCGCTGTTCCGGCGCGGTCAGCTGCGGTGGACCGTCGTCGGCATCTTGTGCTCGATCGCGGCCGGCACCTGCTATTACGCCAGCGCGATCCTGGTGCCCAAGGCGCTGGTCGATCAGGGTGCTGCCGTGGCGCTGAGCTTCGGGCTGAGCTCGTTGCTGTTCATGGCGAGCATTCCGGGCAAGTTCTTCACCGGCTACATCATGGAGATCATCGGCCGGCGCTGGGCGATATTCTATGCGTTCGGTGGGGCGATACCGGGCCTCGCCTTGATGATGTTTGCGCATCGGGCGGGTTCGGCGGCGACGGTGGTGATGAGCGCCGGGGCATTGATCACCGGCTTCACCGTGCTGTCCTCGTTCCCGGCGGTGCGCGTCTACCTGTCCGAGCAGTTTCCGACAGCGTTGCGGGGCCGCGGGCATTTCTTTGGCGAATCGTTCGGGCGCCTGTTTGCCGGCGTCGCAATGCCCGCCTTTCTGGAAGCGCATACCCACTCGCCGGTGGTGTTCTTCGGCACCCTGGTCATAGCGGTGGCGATCGGCGCCTGCGTCCCGGTGCTGTTTGGCAAGGAGACCGTCGGCCAGCTCGAAAGCTTCAACGAGGCTGCGGGCGAATTCGCCTGACGCGCGCGTAAAGAAAAGCGCTCCCCGGATCCGGGGAGCGCCCGATCGGCAAGATGAGCGGAAAACCCCGCCTGAGGCCCTGAACTCGGACGGCGACACGTAAAATCGGCGGCCGCTGGCAAGCCCGCCGGCCCAGTTGTTTCGTGTCGTCGCACCGTGTCGGACAGGCCGAGGAGAACGCCATGACCGCAACCCCCAACACCCGCGTATCGGCAATTCCGTCCAGTCATGTGCTCGGGAGCAAGCTCGACAGCATTCCGTTCAGCGGGTACCACATGTTGATCATCCTAGTGCTCGGACTGGTGGCGCTGGTTGATGGCTATGACCTCGCGATGACGGGCGCCTTGTTGGTGCTCGCCAAAGCGCCGCTGCACATCACTGCGGAACAAATTCGCCTGCTCGCGGTCGCGGCCAGCATAACCATCTGCCTTGGCGGCTTCACCGCCTCGGCGATATCCGACCACTGGAGCCGGCGGACCATCATGCTGATCGGGGTGGCCGCCATCAACTTTTTCACTCTGTTGATCCCTCTGGTGCAAAGCGCCGAGCAGCTGATCGTCGTTCGCCTGCTTACCGGTCTTGCCGGAGGCTTTGCGGTCTCGGCGCCGTTCCCGATCGCCGCCGAGCTGCTGCCGGCCCAGCACCGGCGCACTTATGGCGCGATCTACGAGATCATGCTGGCGAGCTCGTTCACCTTGCTGCCGTTTGCCGGCTTTCTGCTCGCCGGCAATCCCAACGGCTTTCGGCTGATCGCCCTGCCGGCCGCGCTCGGGCTGTTCGTCGTGCCGGTGCTGGTGTACCGCCTGATCCCCGAGAGCCCGCGCTGGTATCTGCGGCGGGGCAATCGCGACGCCGCCGTTGAGGTCATCAACCGGATCATCAGCCGCAGCGGCAATCGCGTGGCGCCGCTGACCGCCGCCGCGCTGGGCACGAATTTGGGGCTTGCACGCGAGCGGCTGCCGCCGTTCCGGGCGCTCTTCGCCCGCAATCAAATGCGCTGGACGGTGGTCGGCATTCTGTCCCTGGTCTGCGCCCAAGTATCCTATTTTGCGATCTCCATCCTGCTGCCGAAGGCTCTGGTCGATCAGGGCGCCGCCGTCAGTCTGAGCTTTGGCTTGAGCTCGCTGGTATTTCTGGCAAGCATTCCGGGAAAGGCGTTTACCGGATTTATTATGGAGATCATCGGGCGACGGTGGACGATCACCTACTGCCTGATCGGTTCGCTTCCCGGCCTCCTGATGATGGCGGCGGCGCACCGTGCCGCCAGCTATTCCACCGTCGTGTTTGTCGCCGGCGCGTTGATTACCGGTTTCACCGTGCTGTCGACCTTTCCGGCCGTCCGCGTCTACCTGTCCGAGCAGTTCCCGACGGCGCTGCGCGGGCGCGGGCAATATTTCGGCGAGGCGACCGGGCGAATCTTCGCCGGAGCGCTCGCACCCTTTCTGTTGGCGCCGCATACCGGCTCGCCCATGATCTTCTTCGGCACCTTGGCGGTCGTGGCGTTGACCGGGGCCTTCGTGCCGGTGCTGTTCGGCAAGGAAACCGTCGGTCAGCTGGAAACCGTCAGCGAAGGGGTTCCCGGGCTCGCCTGACGAGCCGCGCCCGGCGGCGAGCGCTAGGCAGTCTTGTCCGCGGTGAGGCCGAGCTCGGCGATCGTTTCTTCGCGCATCAGGAATTTCTGGACCTTGCCGGTGACGGTCATTGGGAAGCCGTCGACGAATTTGACGTAGCGCGGGATCTTGTAATGCGCAATCTGCCCCTCGCAGAAGGCGCGGATCTCCTCGGCGGTCGCGGCCGCCCCGTTGTGCAGCCGCACCCAGGCGCACAATTCCTCGCCATAGCGCGGATCGGGGACGCCGATCACCTGCACGTCCTGGATTTTCGGATGGCGGTAGAGAAACTCCTCGATCTCGCGCGGATACACGTTTTCGCCGCCGCGGATCACCATGTCCTTGATCCGGCCGACGATGTTGCAATAGCCGTCATCGTCGAGCGTCGCGAGGTCGCCGGTCTTCATCCACCGCGCCGGGTCGATCGTCTCGCGCGTCCTCTCCTCGTCGTCCCAATAGCCGAGCATGACCGAATAGCCGCGGGTCATCAGTTCGCCCGGCGCGCCGCGCGGCACGATATGGCCCTCGGCGTCGACGATCTTGACCTCGACATGCGGCTGCACCCGGCCGACGGTCGAGACGCGGCGCTCGATCGGGTCGTCGGTCGAGGACTGGAAGCTGACCGGGCTGGTTTCGGTCATGCCGTAGGCAATCGTGATCTCGGCAAGGTGCATGCGCTCGACCGCGCGCTTCATGACCTCGATCGGGCACGGGCTGCCGGCCATGATCCCGGTGCGCAATGAGGACAAATCGAATTTCGCGAAATCGGGGTGGTCCATCTCGGCGATGAACATCGTCGGCACGCCATGGAGCGCGGTGCAGCGCTCGGCCGCGACCGCCTCGAGCGTTGCCAGCGGGTCGAAGCCCTCGCTCGGATAGACCATCGCCGCACCGTGGGTGAGGCAGGCGAGGTTGCCCAGCACCATGCCAAAGCAATGATAAAGCGGCACCGGAATGCACAGCCGGTCGTCCGGGCCGAGCCGCATCGCCGCGCCGATAAAGAAGCCGTTGTTGAGGATGTTGTGATGGCTCAGGGTGGCACCCTTGGGAAACCCGGTGGTGCCGGAGGTGAACTGGATGTTGACCTGGTCGTCGAACTGCAGTTGACCGGCGAGTACCGCCAACCGCTCGCGCTCGGCGTTTCCGGCGAGATCGCAGACCGCGTCAAAGCGCAGCGTTCCCGGAACTTTCTCCCCGCCGATCGTGATGACGAGGCGCAGCGCCGGCAGACGCGCCGCGGACAATTCCCCCGGCGCCGCCGTCGCCAGCTCGGGCGCCAATTCGCCGAGCATCCCGAGGTAGTCGCTGGTCCTGAACCGCGCCGCGGTGACGAGTGCCGCGCAGCCGGCTTTGTTCAGCGCGTATTCAAGTTCGGTGACCCGGTAGGCCGGGTTGATGTTGACCAGGATCAGCCCGGCCTTGGCGGTGGCGAACTGCGCCACGACCCATTCGGCGTTGTTCGGCGACCAGATGCCGACCCGCTCACCGGGGCCGAGCCCGAGCACCACGAGGCCCGCGGCAAAATCGTCGACCCGTTCTTTCAGCCGACGCCAGCTCCAGCGGATCTGCTGATGGCGCACCACCAGCGCGTCGCGGTTGCCGTATAGCTCGGCCGCCCGGTCGAAATACGCGCCGATGGTCTCGCCGATCAGCGGCGTCGCGCTCGCGCCGTGAACATAGCTCAGCCGGGTCATTGGCATTCGCATCCAAATTCAGCTCCGCATCGGCGGCACAGAACAGCACTCTTAAATTGTATCATCCAGGACGGATCGCTGCATCTACAGCAAATCTGCAGCGAACAGGCCCGCTTTGGTTGAAATGTCTGCGCGCGGTTCAGCCCTCTTCGACCTATTGTATCAGGCCGGGATCGGGTGTCTGCAACGCCTTCAATGACCGTCCGGCGCCCGCTCGAAAGCATTGGTTGCGCAACATACAATGCAATTATGGCAATTGCTGGGTTGCCGGCACCGCATATCCCACGGCGGTCACGGTTCTTTCGGCCATCTGCTTAGTACGCGTTGGTACGCGCCCGGACGGGTGCTTCTCTCGCGGGGTCCCGGCGAGAGTGACGCGAGGCCGATGCCGACGTCGCCCGGCATCGGCTCGATCGAGGCGGATTGGGGTGGCGAGGCGCTGTTGATTGTCGCGGACGAACTGGCGGGTCGTGGGTTGCCCGAGGCGACGCCGGTAGACCTTCCGCTACGGCCGCGGGATCAAATCGCCGGCGGCGTTGTTAGGCGATGATGGAAACTCGTTAAGGAGCGGAGCATGAAATCCATATTCGCTGCATCTCCTGCGCTGTTGATCGCTGGTACGCTGCTCGCTGCGCCGGCCTCTGCGCAAACAATGTCCCAGCCGATGGCACAGCCCTATGCGGGGGAGGCCGCGTCGTCGCCCTATGCCCTCCAGACGATGCCGCACCCGCAGATGGGTCAGGCGACCTTGCCGCAGGGCCCTTATCTCGGCACCTGCAAGGACGCCCGGATGCTCGAAGACACGCTGACCGCGTTCTGCGCCAGGGGGGACGGCACCTGGCAGACGACACAGCTGTGGCAGGCCGACCGGTGCACCGGCGGGGTGCAGAACGCCGGCGGCGATCTGGTCTGCGGAATGTTGCCGCAGGTGGGGTCGAGCACGCCGCCGCAGAGCTACGGCAGCGCCTATGGGACGCTGGCGCCGCCGGCAACCGGCGGTTACATGCCGGCGCCGAGCCAGACTTACGCGGCCCCGACTTACAGCGGCTATGGTCCCCCCGACGCGACCTATAACCCCTATGGGACCTACACCCCGGCACCAGACCAGTACTACTCGCCCTCGGCGAGCAAGACAGCCCGGCCCTACGGTTATTGACCTGTATTGACCTGCTGATCGCAAGGAAGCCTCGGCGACACGCCGGGGCTCTTCCTCGTGCTTACTCGGTGGCGGTGACGACGCCGCTGATCAAATTGCCGGCGTAAAGCGAGGCGAGGTCGATGTTGCCGCCGTCGGGGATCGGTTCGAGCGAGGCGATCAGCGCGGCGATGCGATGCTCGTCGTCGCGGGCGAGCTGTTCGGCTTCCTCGACCGGGACGGCAGCGAAGCGGATCGGGTCGCCGGGGCGGCGGCGGCCGACGACCGGGAGATCGGCAGAGATGACGGTCGCGATTTTCGGATAGCCGCCGGTCGTCTGGTGGTCGGCCAGCAGCAGGATCGGCTGGCCCGACCCCGGCACCTGGATCGCGCCGGTGGCGATCGCGTCGGAGACGATGTCCCAGCCGCGGCGATGGCGCAAGACCGGGCCGTCGAGGCGCAGGCCCATGCGGTCGGCGTTTTTTGAGATATGGAACTCGGCGTCGAGCAGGGCGGCCAGCGCTTCGCCGGTGAAATAATCCTGTTGCGGGCCAAGGATGACGCGGATCGGCTGGCCGGACCCGGCTAGGGGCGGCGTGGCGAGACTGAGCTCGGGCCGGTCAGTTGCGCGGTCGAGCGCCAGCGGCACGCGGTCGCCGCGCTGCACCGCCCGTCCCTCAAAACCGCCGAATCCGGCACGGACATAGGTCGAGGCGCTGCCCAGCACCGAGGGGACGTCTATTCCACCTTCGACCGCGAGATAGGCGCAGATCGATTCCCGGCCGAGGGCGATGTGGAAAACCGCGCCGCGGGAGAGGGTGACGCTGTGCCAGGCGGGGACGACCTGCGCGCCGTCGGGGACCGCGAGGCTCGCGCCGGGACCTGCGACCGCGACCCGCACCGTATCGGCGCAGACTTCGAGGACGGGGCCGCTCAACAGGATCTCGAGCGCAGCCATCCCCGGCGCATTGCCGACCAGCGCGTTGCCGAGCCGCAAAGAGACCGGGTCGAGCGCCCCCGAAACCGGGACGCCCAGCGCCTGATACCCGACCCGGCCGAGATCCTGCACCGTCGTGTGCAGGCCGGGGGTCAGCACCTTTAGCGCATAGCTGCCCGGGTCGGCAGATTTGGTTACGGCAGAGTGCTTCAAAGCAACCTACGCGTCCCCGTGGCCGGGCCTGACCCGTGGGCCTTCAGCCCACGGGCTTGATCCGTGGGCACCCACGCCTTCCCTAGGCTCGGCCTTGCCGCGCTGCAAGACGTGGATGACCGGATCAAGTCCGGTCCCGGGGTAGAGGAGATGGCACGGGCGTTCACGACGCGTGTCTCGAAATACTGTCAAACTGGGGTTCATGCCGCGATCGGTTGGCTTTCGACGGCGTAACCGCTGTTCTCGACCGCGTGGCGGATCGCAGCAAACGCGTCTGGGTCGATCGGTTCGAACAGCACCGCGTCGCCCGCGGCGAGCAACGACGGCGGGTCGCGCGCGGGGTCGAAAAAGCGGATCGGCGTCGCCCCGATCAGATGCCAGCCGCCGGGGCTCTGATAGGGATAAACCGCGGTCAGGGTGGTGGCGATCGCGATCGACCCGGCCGGGACGCGAACGCGAGGATCGGCGCGCCGCGGCAGCGCCAGTTCGGGCGGCAGGTCGCCCATATAGGGAAATCCGGGTAGAAACCCCAGCATGTAGACGTGGTACCGGACACTGCTGTGCAATCTTACGACTTCGGCGCAGGCGAGCCCGGTAAGCCGCGCGACCTCGGCGAGATCGGGCGCGAATTCGCCGGCGCAGCACACCGGGATCTGCCAGAGCCGCGCGCCCGCGTCGGCGCCTTCGTCGCGGTCAAGCAGCCCGGCGATCCTTTGTTCGAGTGCGGCGCGGGAGGTCGACAGCGGATCGTAGTGCACCAGGAGCGAGCGGAAGGTCGGCACCGTCTCGATCACGCCGGCCGGCGGCGCGGCGCGGATGACGCGGTCGAGGCGCAGCACTTCGCGGCTTAGCGCCCGGTCGACGATGTCGCCGAACTCGACCGCGAGCGCGCGGTCGCCGACCGACAGGAAACGCACCGGCATCGAATTCCCTGCTACAAATTCGCTACCACATATGGTGCGGGACGATAGAGCGAGGAGCCGGGCATGGCAAAAGCGATCAATCTCAACGCCGACATGGGCGAGGGCTTTGGCGCCTGGGAGATGGGTGACGACGCGTCGTTGATGAAGATCATCCGCTCGGCCAGCATTGCCTGCGGCTTTCACGCCGGCGACCCGGTGACCATGCACCGGCTGGTCAGCCTCGCCGCCGCCGAGGGAGTCAGCATCGGGGCGCATCCGGGGTTCAACGATCTGTGGGGCTTTGGCCGGCGCCGCATCGACATGAACCCGCGCGAGCTCGAATACATGATCGCCTACCAGATCGGGGCATTGCAGGCGATGGCGGCCTATGCCGGCGGCAAGGTCACGCATGTGAAAGTGCATGGCGCCCTCAACAACATCGCGGCCGAGGACATGGAGCCGGCCCTGGCGATCGGGCGGGCGATGAAGACGGTCGACCGCGACCTGATCTACGTGGCGCTCGCCGGCTCGCAGATGGAAAAGGCGGCGCAGGAATTGGGCCTGCCGTTGGCGCGCGAAGGGTTCTGCGACCGGCTCTATGACGACGACGGCAATTTGACCTCGCGCAAGCTGCCGGGTGCGGTATTGCACGACGCCGACGAGATCCGCGACCGGGTGGTCAGGATGGTCGTCGACGACGAGATCGTCTCGCGCACCGGCAAGCGGCTGAAGGTGCGGCTCGACACCCTGTGCCTGCACGGCGACGAGCCCTCGGCCGTCATCGCCGCCCGCGCCGTGCGCCACGGCCTCGAAGCCGCCGGCGTGCAGATCGTGCCCCTGCCCGAGATGACCCTCGGCTGACCTACGGACGGGAGTACGTGTGTTGGCGATTGCAAGACACTTTCGCCTGGGCTCTGGCGTGACATTGCTATACGGGAGGGAGAGACCGCTAGTCCGGGCGCGGAAAAGTGGGGCCAGCTCGCGCCGGCCCCACTTGTCACAGCAAGATTTTCAGTAGTGCGGCGAGCGCAAAAAGGCAGGCCGCAACGTCGATCCTGACCATGACGACGATCCGAAGATGAGGCCTCATGGGCCCTCCCTCCAGGTCTCGGCGCGCCGCAGACCCAAAAGGTTTGCGGAGTTGGCCCCCATCGAACGAATGAGCCGTCGTTCATGGGTGCATCGGCGTTCTAGAACCGCGTCAGGTGAATCCGTGTGAACCCCCGGTAGAATGACAACAGCATGTCGTCACTCGCCGACCGAAGAAAGCGCTTCTTTTGGTCGGGCCGGGCACGGTGCTCCAGATACCCGTCTTGGGGTATCTGACTGTTCAAATCAGGGCCTCGACGGACCGGAGCAGAAGTGAGCGATAGCCGATTTGCTGCCCGGAGTCGAGTGGCGCTAGGAGGGGGTTAGTGTCGGTTGCGTTTTGAAGTAGAACCACTTGCTCGCGCTATTCGACAGCGGACCAGCCTCGTGCCTCCATGCACATGCGGTAAAGACGGTTTGCTTCCATTTGGGCCAGCTTATCTTGACCATAGAAAAACAAACGGGCCTCATCCGTCCCGGCCACCGATCCAACGCGAGAACTCTTGGCTACACGTGTATTTATCGCGCTTAGTCCATATCGGATCCGCCAATTTTCTGCCATACGGAGGGGACACCGGTTGCGCAGCCTGACGCGACGAGAAGAATCGCAATGACAGATATTATGCGCGCCATTGTTCGCTAGCGTTCTAAGCGAGTGTAGGGCGGGTGCAACCCGCCGCCGCAACGGCAGCCACCCGCGGAATCACGGCGGGTTACGCTGCGCTTCACCCGCCCTACGTGCTAACGCGACATCGCTGCGACCATGTCGGCGATCCACACTTTGTCGTCGCTGATAGTTGCGAGCTGCGCGCGCAGCTCCGGCTCCGGCATGGCGCAGGAGCGGATGACTTGCAGATCTTCCTCGTCACCCTCGAGGTCGCATACGATCTCCAGCCGGATACCATTGGGATCGAAGAAATAGAATGAATGGATCGCCGGCGGTATGGTCAGCAGCGGCCCGGCAGCGATAGTGACGCCGTTCGCCTTAAGCCGCGCCTGCATCTCTTGATAGCGCTGCGGCCCGCACACGAACGAGACATGCTGCATCGCGCCCAGCGTGTCGCGGTCTGTCTTGGCGACCCCGTTAGGATATTCGAAGAACGCGAGCAGGCTGTCGCCGCCCATGTCGAGAAAGTAGTGGAGTATGTTCTTGAAGGGCGGTGATCCGACGCCATGCGCCGGCCCCGCATCGGGCTTCGGCGAGGGCGTGCGCAGACCATGCACGAGCGGCATGCCGAGGACGCGCACATAGAAATCGAGCGTCATCCGCATGTCCGCAGTGACAAGTGCCAGATGATGGATGCCCCGCAGCAACGGCTTTCCCGGAGGCGCAGAGGTCCCGCCCCGCGTCTCAACCATCGCCATGACCATGCGGTTCCTCCCTTGCCGAGCTGCGGCGGCGCCTCTCATCGCCTCGCTCGGCGCGCGAGGAGAAGGCCGCCCGGTTCATAAAGATTACGTTGCCCGCCAAGCCGGCACAACGCATCGGCGACACTGCGGCTCAATTACCAGACTGAATTCCGCGCAGTCTGGGGATGATGTCGCGGGTGATGATTTCGACCTGGTCGGGCTGGTAGCGGTAAGGGAACAAGACCAGCTTTTGCACACCGACAGCAAGCTGGGCGCGCAATTGCGCGACGCATTCGTCGACGGTGCCGATGACCGCCAAATCCTTGATCGACCGGCTCCAGGCGGCGTAGTCACTCCGCCGGCACCGGCTCGAATGTGATCCGCAACCTCATGCCGGTCGCAGCGGCAAAGCGCTCCAGCGTGCGCGTCGACGGTTTTACCCGGCCGCTTTCGAGACGTGCAATGACGGCCTGTGTCGTCTGCATTCGCTCGGCGAGCTGCTCCTGGGTCAAGCCAGCGCGGGCGCGCGCCTCAATTAGGGCCGCTGCCAGCGAGAACTCGTCCTCAAGGGCATTGTAGGCTTCGACGTAGCTCGGGTCCTTTCGCCACTTGGCAAAGGACTCCTCGACAGGGATCAGCCTTCTTGTCACTCCACCTCCTTGGCACGCTCCAGCGCCAGCTCGATCTCACGCCGCGGCGTCCTTCGGGTTTTCTTCGCAAATACGCGCAGAACCACAACCCGTCTGCCTGCCGCCGTCATGTAAAGGGCGCGAGCAATTCCGTCCCTCCCACGCAATCGCATCTCCCAAACACGGCCTTCGATATGCTTGATATAGGGCTCATGCACCTGTTCGAGCCCGAAAGCCCGGACCAGCCTGACGATCCTCTCGAAACTGGCGCGCATATCGACAGGCAACTCATCGAGCTCGGCCCTTGCCGCGTCGTTGCCGAAAACAACGGACCACGTCACGGATAAATATGCTTATTTTGCAATGACAGTGCAACCTTCCGGCGCGGAGAATGGCTGGCGGGCCCTCAACTCCGCAGCTTTGGGATGATGTCGCGGGCGATGATCTCGACCTGGTCGGGCTGGTAGCGGTAGGGGATCAAGATCAGCTTTTGCACGCCGACGAAAAGCTGGGCGCGCAGTTGCACGACGCAGTCGTCGACGGTGCCGATGATAGCCGAAATCCTTGGTCGACTGGCTCCAGGCCGCGTAGTCCCACTCCTGGCCGAGCCATTCGATCATCGCCGGCTCGACCGCGGCGCGCGAGCGGCCGACATAGATCGCCAGTTGGTTGGCGTTGAGCAGGGCTGCCGGGTCCTTTCCGGCCGCCTCGGCGAAACCGCGGACCTTGGCCCAGGATTGGGCAAAGCCCTCGGGCGTGTAGAAATAGGTCAGCCAGCCGCCGTTCACGGCCGCGCGTTTCAGCACGCGGTCGACATAGCCGCCGATCAGGATCGGCGGCAGGTGCCGAGGCTTTGGCGACATGTTCGAGCCGCGCAAGACATGCGGCGGGTATTCGCCGTTGACCTGGTCCTCGGTCCACAGCCGGCGCAGGATTTCGAGGTTGCGGTCCATGATCCGGCCGCGCTCGTGAAACGGCACGCCGACCGCGTCGAACTCGCGCTTGTACCAGCCCGAGGCCATGCCCAGCAGCAGCCGCCCGCCGGCGATCCGGTCGAGGCTCGACAATTCCTTGGCCAACACCACCGGGTTGCGCAACGGCAGCACCAAGACGCCGGTACCGAGCTTGATGGTGCCGGTGCGGGCGGCGACCGCGGCGAGCAGGGTCAGCGGGTCGATGATCGGGAATGGCGGGTCGATCCCGAGCAGAATGTGGTCCCACACCCAGAGCGAGTCGAACCCCAGCGCCTCGGCCGTGGCGGCGTAGTCGATCAGCGCCTGCGGGTCCGGCAATTCCGGCCAGGTCGTGAAGTTGCGCATCGCCAGACCAAAGGTGTTCGAAAAGCTGGTCATTGCTTGCCTTAGCCTATCCACGCCTAGATTTACTCGCCTTTCCCGCGAAAGCGGGAACCCAGGGCCTAGGGCTTGCACCGTTTTCCTGGACCCCCGCTTTCGCGGGGGCGACGGTGGTGAGCGAGGACAAGTTGCTGCACTCTGGATTTCGTTTAAGCGGTGTAGAGGCGGTCGGGGTCGAGGTGGCGCAGGACCGCGAGCTCGTTTTCGGTCGGCGCGTCGGTAACCGGCAGGTCGGGCGCCGTCAGCAATTCGAAACCGGTGTTGGCTTGCACCTCCGCAGCGGTGACGCCGGGGTGCAACGCCAGCAATGTCATGCGCTTTGACTGCTCGTCAAAGCCCAAGACGCCAAGATCGGTCACCACCCGGAACATGCCGCCGGCGGCGAGACCGGCCTCGCCCCGGCTGGCGCCGCCCGCCAGAAAACCCGGGCTGGTGACAAAATCGACCTTTTCGACAAAGCGGCGCTTCTCGTGCTTCATCGCCACGATCATCTGCGTCAGGCTGGCGATGTCGTTGCCGCCGCCGGTCCCGGGCAGGCGCGTCACCGGGCGCTGCGGGCTGCCGATGATCGAGCTGTTGAGATTGCCGTACCGGTCGATCTGGGCGCCGCCCATAAAGCCGACATCGACATAGCCGCGCTGCAGCAGCAGCAATATGTCGGTGCTGCCCAGCACCATGTTGGCGCGGCGGGTGCAGCGCTGCTCGTTGGTCGAAGGCGGCAATTGGCCGGGCTCGACATAGGCGCCGATCGCGCCGCCTTCGAACAGGATGGTCAGGCCGGGGCCGTGCAGCCGCTGCGCCAACGTCGCGGCCAGCAACGGAATGCCGACGCCGGCAAACACCACCTGGCCATCGCGCAGCAGCCGTGCGCTCATGACGGCCAGCAATTCGCTCGCGGTATAGGAGACGGGATCAGTCGTCATAGATGCTCTTCCCGCGGCGGGCGGCGTCGAGCAGCTCGGCAAGTCCGATGCGGTCGAGATAGTCTGTCCACGAATTGGGCCCGTAAAAATACCGGTCGAGATAGTCGCCGATACCCTTCTCGGGATCGGGCTTGAGGGCGGCGGCGTAACGGTTGAGATGCTCGAACAGCGGCTCGTAGACGCCATAACATTCATGCGGCGCGCAGCCGAACGGCACTTCGACGACCGCATCGACGGCGAAAAACGGGATCTTGGTCCGGTCCGGCCGGCGGCGGATCTGGTCGTTCGAGACGATGCGCTCGGCGGTCAGGATGACCCGGTTTGCCGCCAAGGCCAGATCGAGATCCAAAAACGGCAGCCCGTCGATCTGGGCGTTGCCGTAGGCGTCGCAGCGCTGGACGTGGATCAGCGCGACATCCGGGTTGAGTGCGGGCACCAGCACCAGTTTTTCGCCGGTGAACGGGCAGTCGAGCACCCTGGCGTCGGGCAGTTGCGCGAGCACGTCCGAGCCCAGCATCGAGCGCATCGGCAAAAACGGCACGCCCATCGCACCAGCGCGAAAGCGCAGCCCCATCGCCATGTGGCTCCATTCCTCAAAGCGGGCGCGGTTGCTTTCGGTATAGGCGCGCATGATGCGCGACACGCCCCAGACGATCCCAAGGCTGAACCAGCTGGTGATCAGGCGGCGGCTGGCGCCCGCGGCGAACAGCAGCTCGCCCTCGCTCGAGCTGATGCCGCGCGCGCAAACGAGGTCGCGGCGCCCGGCCCGGATCAAAGCCCAGACCATCGCCATCGGCGTGCGCGAGAGGGTGCTGCCGCCGATCCCGACCGAGGCGCCGTCCGGCACCAGCGCCGCCGCCTCGTCGAGCGTCATGACCTTCTCGCGCAGGCTGCGGTCGCGCTCGCGGGTGCGGCGGCGGAGTTCGTCGTAGGCCGGGGTCAATGGTCATCCCCAAAATCGGGCTGAGATTGATATCGCACTCGATGCCGCCAAGCACGATAAACCACCGCCCGGCGGCGCCGACGGCGACCCGCGGCAGCCAACGCGGGCTCAGCGCCAGCTGTTCGACAAACCGCACCGGCCGGTGCCCCGGCTTTAGCGCATGTTGCCGGTGTGGCCGAGTGAATAGCGGCCGGGCTGCGGCCATACTGTGAGGCCGTGCGGCTCGATGCCGACGCGAACTTGCTTGACCGCGCCTGTCGTCGTGTCGATGTCGTAGACGACGTTGTCGTAGCGGCCAGACAGCCATAGCTGTTTGCCGTCGGCGCTGACGTTGCCCATGTCGGGACTGCCGCCGCCGGGGATCGGCCAGGTCTTTTCGACCGTGCGGGTGGCGAAATCGATCACGCTGATGCTGCCGGGCCCATGCGGCGAGCCGTGAATTTTGTGCGAGCCACGGTTCGAAACGTAGAGCCTGGTCCCGTCCCGGCTCGGATAGAGCCCGTGCGTCCCGATCCCGGTCGGGATGAAGCCGACCTTGGTGAAGCTGTCGCCGTCGACCACAAAAACCCCGTCGGCAAGCATGTCGGCGACAAAGAACACCTTGCCGTCCGGGGAAATACGGATGTCCTGCAACATGCCCCGGTCGTTGAGCCGCAGATAGCCGAGCACCTTGCGGTCGACGCATGTCGACCTTGACGAGACCGCCGCCGCGGAACTCGCAGGTAAAGATCGCGTAGCGGCCGTCGATCGAGAAATCGGCGTGGTTGACGCCCGAGCATCCCGGGGTCGGCAGCGATTGCTGCAACGCCATCGTCTGGGGATCGCGAAAATCGAGCCGCTTCAACCGTTCGGCGACGACGATTGCGGCCTTGCCGTCGGGGGTGAAATACATGTTGTAGGGGTCGGCGACCGGGACGCTTGGGCCCCGCGTGCCGGTCTTCGGGTCGATCGGCGTCAGACTGCCGTCGGAGCGGCGCCGGCCGTTGTTGGCGACCCACAGGGTTTGCAGGTCCCAGGCGGGCACGACGTGCTGCGGTAGAAACCCCACCGCAAAGTGGTCGACCAGCTTTGCGGGTCGCAGGGTCGATCTCATAGACGTCGTCGGACCGTAAATTCGGCACGTAGATGCGCGGCACCGCACTGGCCACGGCCGGGCTCAGCATGTTGGGGCCGGCGTCGGCGTAGAGGTTGGCCGGGTTCGCGACCGCCGGCATTCCCGGCAAGGTTTGAATTGATGCCGGAATTATCGGTGCCGCCAGAGCCGGGGCGGCGTGGGCCGGGACCGGGATTGCTGCCGGCCCGGTTGTGGATTGCGCCACGCGCAGGATGGCCGCGGCGGCAGAGCACAGCAGTCCGTACCCGCCCTGTGCGACGCCGGCGGGCCAAATCGGCAGCTCGCAGACCAAAGCGCCGAGCGCCAAAAGCGGCAAGATCCACAGGGCGACGCGTATCCCGCGGCGGATCAGTTGGCGCAAGGGCAACCTCCCAACAAAAGGGGCGAAAGAAGTCAGCCGCAGCCGTGCGCAAAACGTCCGGCGTCAGCGGTGGGAAGTGGCGGTTCTGATTGCCGCGACGGTGCGCGTGACGATCAAATCGACGCCGAGCTGTCCGAGCTCCGCGCTGGAACGGCGCGGATCGCCGTGGGTCCCGTCGCCGGGCTTGGTCTTGCCCAGCATGCCGGCGCGGACGAGGCTCGGATCGGTCGCCATCATCAGCGAGGTGTCGAGCAGCCCGGCATGGCTGCCGATCTCGGCCTCGCTATAGCCCTTGCTCTTCAGCAGCTGCCCGAACTCGTCCTCGCTCGCGCGGTAGTACTCGGTCAGCGCATAGGCGCGCACCGGCGCCGCCGCCCATTCGCGATCCAGGCGTTGCGCCACCGCCTCGTCATCCTTTTGGTAGCCGCCATGGTCGCCGAGAAAGACGATGTTGCGGAACCCGGCCAGCTTGAAGCTTTTTGCAGCGTATTCGAGGGTTTTCTCAAATGCGTCGGGCGGCACGGTGATCGTACCGGGGAATTTCAGATGCCCCTCCGGCCGGTCGACGTTGCCCTCGGGCACATAACCGATGACCGGCGCCACCAACGCATCACCAAGCGCCTCGGCGATCTTTCCCGCCAATACGCGCACCCGCACATTGTGTTTGCCGAGCGCCATTTGCGGGCCGTTCTGCTCGGTGCCGCCAATCGGCACGAGGACCGTCGTCTTGCCCGCCTCTATATCGGCACGCAGTTCGGGCCAGGTCAGGTCTTCGAGATAGACGCTCGCCGACGGCGCGGCGGCTTGTGCGCCGGTCGCGCCGATCACTAAAAGCCACAGAACAAGCAACCCCCTCGCCATCGCCGCATCCCCCCGGTGCCGGCCCATCGCGCCCCCGTCGCTTAGCCCGATCCCAGGATCCAGGCAACATCGCCGCCGTCGCGCTCGCGGGCGCCCGTCAGCCACGGCGGCGCAAGACCATCGCGGTCGCAGTCAGCGACAGAAATCACGGCAGGAAAATGGCGGAGAACGAGATCCGCCCGTTCGGCGCGAGCAGCTCAAATGGTGTCGACCGAGCCGCCGGCTCGCGGCGAATCGGACCCGCCGGCGGCACCGGCAATTTCTGCCGATTCTCAAGAAAACAAGGCCGATGCCAAGGCCGCGCCGACGCAAAAGACCACGACGGCGAGCGGCGGCGCCCGCCAGCGCTCGAGCAGCAGGAAGCCGGTCAAAGCGATCGCGACATCGCGGCCGGTGCCGACGGCGCTGAGCCAGACCGGGTTGTAGAGCGCCGCCCCGAGAACGCCGACGACGGCGGCGTTGACGCCGGCCAGCGCTGCCCGCGCGGCCGGGTGACGGCCCAGCCACAGCCACACCGGCAACCCCGCCAGGGCGATCAGCAACCCTGGCAGAAACATGAAGACCAGTGCGACGCCCGACCACAGCAGTGCGGCGCCGGCGGGTGCCACGATCGCGCCGAGATAGGCGGAAAAGGTGAACAGCGGTCCCGGAATCGCCTGGGCGACGCCGTAGCCGGCAAGAAAGGCGCTGTCCGACAGCCAGCCTTGCGGCACCAGCGCGTCGCGCAGCAATGGCAGCACGACATGGCCGCCGCCGAACACCAATGCGCCGGCCTTGTAGAAAATGCCCGCCAGCGCCAGCAAACTGTGCGGCGCTGCGGCGCCGGCGAGCGGCAATACCGCCAGCAGGACCACAAACAGCACCAGCGCCACCCCGCCCGTCCGCAAGGTGACCGGCATTGCCGGCAGCTCGGGGAGTGAAGGAAGCTCGCGGCACAACAAGGCGCCGCCCGCCGCGCCGATCAGCAACGCTGCAATCTGGACAAAAGCGCCGCTGACAACGAGCAGCAACGCCGCCGCGAGCAGCGCCACAGCGGTGCGCGCCCGGTCGGGACAGAGATTGCGGGCCATGCTCAATACCGCCTGGGCGACAACCGCGACGGCGACCAGTTTCAACCCGTGCAGAGCGGCGTCCGTCGTGGGCCCTTCAAGGCGCGGCGCCAACAGCGCGAAGCCGAACATCACGATCGCCGACGGCAGGGTGAACCCGGCCCAGGCGGCGAACGCCCCGCCCCAGCCGGCGCGGCGCAGTCCGATCAGATAGCCGACCTGGCTGCTGGCCGGACCCGGCACCATTTGGCACAAGGCGACGAGCCCGGCGTACTCGTCCGGCGACAGCCATTGCCGCTGGCGAACATAGGTGCGCTCGTAATAGCCGAGGTGCGCGATCGGGCCGCCGAACGAGGTCAGCCCGAGCCGCAGCGCCACCAAGAACACCTCGCCGGCGCTGCCGCGACGGCTCTGATGACCCGGCGCTCCGCCAATTTCTTCCATTTCGGACTTTGTCGGACTGCTGGGCGCGGTGCAACAGATCAGCGAATCGTCGCGCTCGAAGGACGGTAGAGCGAGCCGGCTGAAGGTTCGGGCACCGCCGGCGCCGGTGGGCGGAACAGGCCAAGCAGACTGTCGAAGAAACCGCGGACGGGAGCTGGGATGATGGCGACAGCAGGGGACGGCGGCGCGCTCGGCAGCGGTCTGACCGGCATCGACCGGGTCGCCGCCAGCATGAAGACGCGCCACGTCTGCGCCGGTAAATTGCCGCCGGTGACCTTGTTCATCGGCGAATTGTCGTCATTGCCAAACCACACGCCGGTCACGAGATCGGCGGTGTAGCCGACGAACCAGGCATCGCGATAATCCTGGGTGGTGCCGGTCTTGCCGGCGGCCGGGCGCGGCAATTGCGCACTGCGACCGGTGCCGTGGTCGATGACCCCGGCCAGCATCTCGTTCATGTCGCCCTCGAATTCCGGGCTCACGACGCGCCCGGCGCCGGATCCGGCGCGGCGAAACAAGATCTTGCCGCTGCTGTCGCGCACCTCGGCGACGCCGAATGGCCATACTCCCATGCCGCCATTGGCGAAGGGCGCATAGGCCGAAGTCAGCTCGAGCAAATTCACATCGTCGGTACCGAGTGCGATGCTCGCGTCGCGCGTCAGCGGCGAGGTAATGCCGAGACGATGAGCGACGGCGACGATGTTGTCGATGCCGGCGCGCAAGCTCACCTGCACCGCGATCGTGTTGACCGATTGCGCCAAAGCCTCGGCCATCGTCATGTCACCCAGGTACCGGTTGCCGTAGTCGCGTGGCCGCCAAGTGCCGATCTGGATCGGCCCGTCGACGAAATGGTCCGACGGTCGCAACCCGGCTTCGAGCCCCGCAAGATAAACAAACGGCTTGAATGCAGAGCCAGGCTGGCGCGCGGCTTGGGTGGCGCGGTTGAACTGGCTCGCATCGTAGCTGCGCCCACCGACCATCGCCCGCACCGCCCCGTCGGGAGACATTGCCACCAAAGCGCCCTGGCTGACCGCGGCGTTTGCGCCGTTGCGGGCGAGCGTGCTTCCGATTGCCGCTTCCGCCTCGGCCTGCGCGCGCGGGTCGAAGGTGGTCTCGACGGTCAGGTCGCGGCTGTCGGGGCCGACAAAATCGGTCAGCTGCGCCGCGACCCAATCGGCGAAATAGCGGCTCCCGGGCCGGGCGACGGCGATGGCGTCGAGCGCGCTTTGCTCCCGGCTTGCCGCCGCGGCGTCCGCTGGTTTGATGTACCCCGCCTCGACCATGTTGGCGAGCACTTGTGCCGTGCGCGCGGCAGCCAGCTCGCGATCGCGGGTCGGATTGAACCGCGCCGGCGCCTTCAGCAGGCCGGCGACCATAGCACTTTGATAGAGATCGAGCCGTGACGCCGACAGGCCAAAATAGCGGTGCGCCGCGGCATCGACGCCATAAGCGCCGGCGCCGAGATAAACCCGGTTCAGATAGATTTCGAGGATCTGGTTCTTGGTGAAGCGATGTTCGAGCCACAGCGCGAGCAGGGTTTCGCGGATCTTGCGTGCGAGGCTGCGCTCCGGCGACAAAAACAGGTTCTTGGCAAGCTGCTGGGTAATCGTGCTGCCGCCCTCGACGACATGGCCGGCGGCCAGATCGGCCATCGCCGCGCGCAGCAGACCGACCGGGTCGATCCCGAAATGATGGTAAAAACGACGGTCCTCGGTCGCGATCACCGCCTGCGGCAAATAAGGCGACATCTGCTTCAAGGTCAGCGGCCGGCCGAACAGGTCGCCGTAAGTGGCAAGCAGGCTGCCGTCGGCGGCGAGGATCGTAACGCTCGGCCGACGCGGCGACTGCACCAATTGACCAGTGTCGGGCAGGGTGAGCGCGAAGTAGCCGATAACCCCAGCGCCGAGCACCGCCATCCACAACAGCAGCAAAACGACGAACCGCACGGCGGCGCGGCGCCACGAGCCGCTGCCGGACCGGCGCGGCGGCGGCCGGCGCGGCGATGGCCGGGAAGACGCGGGCGTGCGCCCGCGCGGCGGGGCCGGACGGTCGTCCGGATCGACGCGCAGCCGCGGATCAGCCATCGCCACCCGCCATCTCGATCGCGTTGCGGAAAACCACCCCCGTCGCCACCCCTATCGCCGGACGCAACACCGCCAACCCCGTCTTACTGCTATTATCGGATAAACTGTGGCAGTGGTTCGGCGGCAATCCGTCCGCGACGCCCCTCTGGAACTGCGACGCGTATGCGGTTGTTTTAACGACGATCACGGGTGACGGGCGTCGCCAGAGCTTTCTGCCGATCGCAGCAACGGCAGCGCAACCGCGGGAGCGACTATCATGGCTGAGCAGACCAATTCGACACCAGGCGTCGACGAGGCGCAGCCAGGCATCGAACGGGCCAAAACAATTCTGACCGAATTCGCCTGCGCCGCCCGATCGGCCGCCTTGTCGGTTGTCGACGAGCACCGGACCCGCGCCGCGGCGCAAGTCGGCGGCGTCGCCGCGGCGGCGCGCGCGGCCGCGCGCTCGTTCGAGCGATCGCAAAGCCCGGTCGTTGCGGGATATGCCGACTGCGCTGCCCGGCAGATCGAGGGATTCGCCGATACGATCCGCCAGCGCCGCTGGGCGCAACTCGCCGCCGATGTCGACGAGGTCGCGCGCCGGCGGCCGGCGCTGTTCGTCGCCGGTGCAGTCGCTCTGGGGTTTTTGGCTGGGCGTTTCCTGTCGGCCGCTTCGCGGCGGACCGAGCCGCCGGCGCCGCCCGCCGCCCGAGCGGCGGAAGGCACGGTTGTCGCCGCCGTTGCGAGCGCCGCCGGGAACGGCAGGCTTGCGGATTGGCCGAGGCCTTCAGCAGCGCGAGAGCTGCCGTGACGGCACCCGACGACTTTGTCGCCGAGCCGGAGGAGGCCCCATACCGGCCGCGGCCGGATCGCTCCTTCGGGAGCTTGTTCGCCGATCTCGCCGACGACTTGCGCAAGCTGCTCCGGCTCGAAATCGCGCTGCTGAAACTGGAGCTGAGCGACAAGCTGCGGCGCCTGACGCGTGGGCTGACGGCGGTCACGATCGGCAGCTTTCTCGCGTTCAGCGCGTGGCTGGTTCTGCTCGCGGCCGCGGTTCTCGGGCTTTCGACCGTGTGGCCCCCGTGGCTCGCGGCTCTGGTCATCGGGGTGGCGACGTTGCTCGTCGGCGGGGTGTTGCTTGTCCTCGGCAAGCGCTGGCTCGACGCACAAAAGCTGGTCCCCCGCCGCACTCTGAACACGCTGCGCGAGGACCGGGCGTGGATCAAGGATCGCGTGTCATGACGGCTGACCTCGATCGCTCGATGGATGAAATCGAACTGGAGATCGCCCGCACGCGCGCTCGGCTCGAAAATACCGCCGGCGCGCTGGCCGCCGAATTGGCACCGCGGGTTGTCGTCGAAAAAGGAGTAGAAATGGTCAACGGTTTTCTCGGGCGGTCCGGCGCCATCGGGTTGGGCGGGGGAATCCGCGCGGATCCGCTGGCTTTGGCCTTGATCGGTCTGGGCGCTGCCTGGCTCGTCGCCGAAAACGCCGGTCTTCTCGACGGCCTCGTTCGCGACCGGGCTGACGAAGCCGCACCGATTGCCGAGCCGATTGTGGCGCTGCCCGCGGGCCGACCGGAAGAACCTCATATCGGCAATGGCTGGCTGCATCAGGCGGCGAGCGCGACGCAAGGGGCTCTACGCTCGGTCTATGATCGCGGCGGCGCCGCGATCGTAGAGGCGGGTGAGTTCATCTCGCATCCCGCCGATTCCGGCCAGCGGATGCGGCAGGCCGGCGGGCGGATGATTGAAAGCGCCGAGCGCAACCCGCTGCTACTCGGCCTCGCGGGGCTGGCCGCTGGCGCGGCGATCGCGATGCTGCTGCCGACGAGCCGGCGCGAACGCGCGATTGCGGCCCAGGCGCGCGATGATTTATGGGACAAGGCTGAAGAGCTCGGCCATCGCGCCGCCAATTCCATGCGCGAGATGGCGCAAAGCTCTGCGCACGGGTCGACCGAGTGCTGAGTGCAATTCTTCACACGCGCCTGATCAATTGTTAGACCGGAGGGGATGATGGCACGTTTTTTTGGTGCACGTTTTTTTAGTGCAGGTTGCGCTGCGCTGCTGGGCGCCGGGTTGTTGGCTGTCGCCGCATCAGGCCCGGTGCGGGCGCAGATGTCGAGCGACCCGGCCGAAATCACGGCATGCCTGTGCCAGCAGCAGGGAGTGGCAACCTTGTCGGCCGACATGTCGGCCAAGACCCAGGCGCTCGCCGGCGCTCGCCAGCATGTCGCCGACCTCGACGCGCAACTGCTGCAGGCGCGCGGGCATATCGACGTCAACAACGCTGAATCGGAGGCGCAGTACAAGGCGCTGTTGTCACAACGCGACCAAGCCTATCAGACGTCGATCGGCCCGGTCGTCGGCGAAGCCGATCAGGCCACCGCGCGCTACAACGCCCACGTCAACCAGTACAACACGCAATGCGCCAGCCGGATCTTCAACGCCGACATGATGGCCCAGCTCCAGACGCATCTGGCCTGCCCGCCGCTGCAATAGGGGCCGGCTGCTCACTTTCGCTGCGGCTCACTCCGGTAGAGCGTCTCGGGGTCGATCTGCGGCTCGGCGATGACCGCCCAGCCGCCTTCGCGCCAGGCCCGGAAAAAGCAGTTGCGCCGCCCGGTGTGGCAGGCGACGCCGCGCTGGTCGACAAGCAGCAGCACCGTGTCGCCGTCGCAATCGAGGCGCAATTCGCGCAACCACTGCGTCTGCCCCGAAGTTTCGCCCTTCCGCCACAGTGTCCCCCGCGAGCGCGACCAGTAACAGACGCGGCCTTCGATCAAAGTCGCGCGCACCGCCTCGCGGTTCATCCACGCGACCATCAGGATCTCGCCGGAATCGTGCTGCTGGGCGACCGCCGGCACCAGCCCGTCGCGGTCGAATTTGATCTCGGAGAGCGCCTGCTCGACCCCGTCGTCCACCTGGCCCGCCCTTGCCTCTTGGTCCGCTGCCGCCGTTCCGCCTCGGATTAAGGTCGTCGTCTCCCGAAAGCAATAGCGCCCCGGCTCATTTGCAGGCGCGGCAGCTTTTTGGGGTTGACCACGGCCCCGTTAACGACGATCTATTGCGTACCAGATTAGTCCGAATTGGGCTGCTCGCGGAAGCCGGATCGTCCCACGCTATGATCATCCTCAGCAAGCTCGCCGATTACGGCGTCATCGTCGCGACCCATTTGGCGGTCGATGCCGAGCGGCAGCTGACCGCGGCGGCGGTGGCCGAGGAGACCCGGCTGCCGCGCGCGACCGTCGCCAAGATCCTGAAGGCGCTGGCGCATGCCGGGCTGGTGACCGCGACTCGCGGTGCCGCCGGCGGCTATCGCCTGGCGCGCCGGGCAACCGCGATCTCGGTCGCCGAGGTCGTCGCCGCGATCGACGGCGATATCGGGCTGACGCAGTGCTCGGTCCACGTCGCCGAATGCGCGCGCACCAATTACTGCCCGACGCGGCCGCATTGGACCGCGATCAACCGCGCCGTCGAGCAGGCGCTGGCAGCGGTTTCTATCGATGCGATGTTGACGCCCGCCGCCTTTGTCCCGCGCCGCCCGGCGGGCAACGCCCACCCCGCTCCGAACTGACGAGCCAAGAACAATCGCATGACCGCTTCAATCGATACGCTCGATACCGTCCGCGCGCTGTCGCAGGAGGGCTACAAATACGGCTTCGTGACCGATATCGAAGCCGACGAGGCGCCGCCCGGCCTCAGCGAGGAAACGGTTCGGTTCATCTCGGCCAAAAAAGACGAACCCGAATGGCTGCTCGAATGGCGGCTGGCTGCGTTTCGCGCCTGGCAAAAGATGACGCCGCCCAATTGGGCCAAGCTCAATGTCGCGCCGATCGACTACCAGGCCGCCTCCTATTATTCGGCGCCAAAGCAGAACGCCGGGCCGAAATCCCTCGACGAAGTCGATCCCGAGCTCTTGCGCACCTATGAGAAGCTCGGCATCCCGCTGAAGGAACGCGAGATTCTGGCCGGGGTCGCGGTCGATGCGGTGTTCGACAGCATCTCGGTGGCGACGACCTTCAAGGGCGAGCTGGCGAAGCTCGGCATCATCTTCTGCTCGTTCGGCGAAGCGGTGCGCGAACATCCCGACCTCGTCCGCAAATATCTCGGCACGGTAGTGCCGCAGAACGACAATTTCTTCGCGGCCCTGAATTCCGCGGTGTTCAGCGACGGCTCATTCGCTTATGTCCCGCCGGGCGTGCGCTGCCCGATGGAGCTTTCGACCTATTTCCGCATCAACGCGGCCAAGACCGGGCAGTTCGAGCGCACCCTTTTGGTCGCCGAGAAGGGCAGCTATGTCAGCTATCTAGAAGGCTGCACCGCCCCGCAGCGCGACGAAAACCAGCTCCACGCCGCCGTCGTCGAGCTGATCGCGCATGAAGACGCGCAGATCAAATATTCGACGGTGCAGAACTGGTATCCAGGCGACGCCGAGGGCAAGGGCGGGATCTACAATTTCGTGACCAAGCGCGGCGCCTGCCGCGGCGCACGGGCCAGGATCTCGTGGACCCAGGTCGAGACCGGCTCGGCGATTACCTGGAAATATCCGAGCTGCGTGCTCGAAGGCGACCACTCGGTCGGCGAATTCTATTCGGTGGCGATCACCAACAACCGCCAGCAGGCCGATACCGGGACCAAGATGATCCACATCGGCAAGGACACCCGCTCGACGATCGTCTCGAAAGGAATCTCGGCCGGGCGCGGCCAGAACACCTATCGCGGGCTGGTGCGGGTGCAGCCGCGGGCGCAAGGCGCGCGCAACCACACGCAATGCGACTCGCTGCTGATCGGCGATCGCTGCGGCGCGCACACGGTGCCCTATATCGAAATCCGCAACCCGACCGCGCGGGTCGAGCATGAGGCGACGACGTCGAAGATCAGCGACGACCAGCTGTTCTACTGCCGTCAGCGCGGCCTTTCCGCCGAGGATGCGGTGTCGCTGATCGTCAATGGCTTTTGCAAGGAGGTGCTGAAGGAACTGCCGATGGAGTTCGCGGTCGAGGCACAGAAGCTCTTGGCGGTCAGCCTCGAAGGCAGCGTCGGATGAGCGGTGAAACGATCACCCTTGAAATGCTGGGGTCGCGCCTGTTGGCGCTGACGGCCGACGTGCGCGATCTGCAACAGCGTTTCGATGGTCTAGAAGCGCGCTTCGACGGGCTAGAGGCGCGGTTCGCCGCAATGGAGAGCCGCCTCGCCGGCCTCGAAAACCGCTTTGCCGCGATGGAGCGGCGGTTTGCCGTGCAGGAAGAGCGCATGTCGCGGATGTTGTCGCTGATTGTGCGGCTCGCCGAGCGAGAATGACGGCTTGAATTATACATTTATTATGAGTAAATATGGTGGACCGCCATTGCGGCGAACGGAGAAACGAGATGAGCAATGAGTTTTACGTCTCCGAAGAGTGGAAGAAACGTATCGAGCAGAACCTTGGCAGCGACATCGTAGATCCCGTATGCCGCAGAGCGTGGATCCTATGGGAGCGTCAGAACCTCGCCCGAGACATCGACGACGCTCATCGCCGGGCGGCTGACGGGGAGGCGCATGGTCTGAGGTACCATTCTTGGCGGCTATGGCAGGAATTAGCGCACGTCCCATGCCGATAATGCTCGAAATTCGTGATCTGCACGCGCGCCTCCATGACGGCCGCGAGATCTTGAAAGGCGTCGATCTCGTGGTCGGGGCCGGCGAGGTGCACGCCATCATGGGGCCGAACGGGTCGGGCAAGAGCACGCTCGCCGCGGTGCTGGCCGGCCGCGACGGCTACGAAGTCACCCAGGGCAGCGTCACCTATCTCGGCCGCGACCTGTTGGCGATGCCGGCCGACGAGCGGGCGCGCGAGGGGTTGTTTCTGGCGTTTCAGTACCCGGTCGAGATCCCGGGGGTGAACAACATGTATTTCCTGCGCACCGCGCTCAATGCCGGCCGTCGCCACCGCGGCGAGCCCGAACTCGATGCCGGGCAGTTCCTGCGCGCGGTGCGGGCCAGGCTCAAAGAGCTCGATATCGGCGAGGATTTGCTGCAGCGCGCGGTCAATGTCGGGTTCTCCGGCGGCGAAAAAAAGCGCAACGAAATCTTTCAGATGGCAATGCTGGAGCCGCGTCTGGGAATCCTCGACGAGACCGACAGCGGCCTCGACATCGACGCGCTGCGCGTCGTCGCGACCGGCGTCAACCGCCAGCGCGCCGCCGATCGCGCGATCGTCATGATCACCCACTACCAGCGGCTCTTGGATTACGTCGAGCCCGACCGGGTGCATGTGCTGCAGGACGGGCGGATTGTCGAATCCGGCGACAAGACGTTGGCAGTCGAACTTGAACGGCGCGGCTACGGCACCCTCGGCGACGCGGCCTGAGCCGGCGAGAGTACGCAATGAGCAGCAGGTTCGTCATTCCCGCGAAAGCGGGAATCCTCGAGTTGCCCTGGGTCCCCGCTTTCGCGGGGACGACAAGGGTCGTCAAATGACCACCCTTGTCGATTTCCCGGTCAAACCCGAGGCGCGGCCTTATCTGGACGCCGCTTTGGGGCATGCCGGCGAGCCCGACTGGCTCGCCCAGCAGCGCCGACGCAGCCTCGCCCGCTTTGCCGAGCAGGGCTTTCCAAGCCGCCGCGGCGAAGCCTGGCGCTACCTCGACCTGCGCCCGCTCGAACAGGCGCCGCTGCTGCCGGCCGGTGCCGTCGGCGGCGCTTCGCGCGCGCTTCCGGGCGACATCGGCTTTCCCGATGCCGCGCATCGACTGGTGCTGGTCGACGGACGGTTTGCGCCTTGGCTGTCGTCGGTCGCCGGGCTGCCGGCCGGGACTTGGTTGCGCGCGACGCGCGACGCGGTCGCGACCCGCCCGGAGTTGGTCGAAACGGCGCTCACCGCAGTGTCGCACGATCCCGATCAGCCCTTTGCCGCGCTGAACGTGGCGTTCTTTACCGACGGCTTTGTCCTCGATGTGGCGCCCGGGGTCGTGTTGGAGGCGCCGATCGAGGTCATGCATCTTGCGTCGGGCGAGGTGCCGGCGTCGCTGCATACCCGCAGCCTCGTCACGATCGGTGCGCAGAGCCGCGTCCGTCTGATCGAAACCTTCGCTGGTGAGGGCCGCTATTGGCGCAACGACGTGCTGGGCGTGCAGCTCGCCGCCGGCGCGGTGCTCGACCGCGTCGCGCTGGTCGAGGAGGCCGGCGACGCGCTGCATCTCGCCGTGGTAGACGCCGTCCTTGGTGCGCACTCGCGGCTCGAGAGTTTTGTACTGCTGCTTGGCGGACGCACGGTGCGGCACGAGATGACGGTGCACAGCGCCGGTGAGAGAGCCCATTGCGGGCTCTACGGCGCCTTCCTCGCGTCACGACGCCAGGAGGTGAACATCGTCACCACCGTCGACCACATGGCCGAGCGCGGCGAGACCCGCGAAATCTTCAAAGGGGTCGCGGCCGGCCGCGCCCACGGCGCTTTCCAGGGCCGGATCACGGTGCGGCCGGGTGCGCAAAAGGTCGACGCGCACATGCTGAGCCGCAATCTGCTGCTCGGCGCGGGTGCCGCGATCGACACCAAGCCGGAGCTCGAAATCTTTGCCGACGACGTCAAATGCAGCCACGGTGCGGCGGTCGGCGACCTCGACGAGGCGGCGCTGTTCTACCTGCTCGCCCGCGGCATCCCCCGCGAGGCAGCGCGGCGGATGCTGATCGAGGCGTTCCTTCGGGAGGCAGTCGAAATCGTCGAGCCCGCAGCGGTGCGCGAGCACCTGCTGGCGCGGCTCGCCCGCCGCTTGGCGGTGTTGGAGGAATAACATGACGACGGTCAATCCGAGGAACCCCGACCCCGGGAGCGAGCGCTTGCCGGGCGGGTTCGACCCGCGCCGGCTGCGGCAGCAATTCCCGATTTTCCAGAACAACCCCGATCTGGTCTTTCTCGATTCCGGGGCCAGCGCGCAAAAGCCGGCTTCGGTGATCGACCGGGTCGCCGACTACTACCGCACCGACTATGCCAACGTGCACCGCGGGGTCTATCGGCTGAGCGCGCGCTCGACCGATTTGTTCGAGGAAGCGCGGGTCAAGGTGCAGCGCTTTTTGAACGCCGCCGACCCGCGCGAAATAATCTTTGTTCGCAACACCACCGAAGCGATCAACCTGGTCGCGCAGAGCTGGGGCGCCGCTTTTCTCGAAGCCGGCGACGAAGTGGTGGTCAGCGAGCTCGAGCATCACTCGAACATCGTGCCGTGGCAATTGCTGCGAGACCGGATCGGCTTCCGCCTCGTGGTCGCGCCGATCGACGCGACTGGCGGGCTCGATCTCGCCGCTTTCGCCGCGCGCCTGACGCCACACACCCGGCTTGTCGCGATCACCCACCTCGCCAACGCGACCGGTGCGATGGTCCCGGTCGAGTCCGTCGTTGAGTTGGCGCACCGGCGCGGAGCCAAGGTGCTGATCGACGGCAGTCAGGCGGCGCCGCGGCTGCCGCTAGATGTCCAAGCTTTGGGTTGCGACTTCTACGCCTTTACCGGCCACAAGACCTATGGGCCAACCGGGATCGGCGTGCTGTGGGGGCGCCACGAGCTGTTGGCGACGATGCCGCCGTGGCAAGGCGGCGGCGATATGATCCTCAATGTCACCTTTGACGAGACGGTTTACCAGGACCCGCCGCACCGCTTCGAGGCCGGCACCCCCGACATATCGGGTGCGATCGGGCTCGGCGCGGCGCTCGATTTTATCGAGGGGCTGGGACGCGACAACATCCTCGAACACGAGGAGGCGCTGACCGGCTACGGCGTCGACCGGCTGTCGCGCATTCCGGGCCTGCAATTGGTCGGCGCCGGCCAGCGGCGGCTCGGCATCTTGTCCTTCGATCTCGACGGAATACACCCGCACGACGTGGCGACCGTGCTCGACCGGCATCATATTGCGGTGCGGGCCGGGCACCATTGCGCCCAGCCGTTGCTCGACAAGCTCGGCCTCGGCGCCACCACCCGCGCCTCGCTCGGGGTCTACAACGACGAGCGCGACATCGATGCGCTGGTGGATGCGATCGAGGCGGCAAAGGAGATGTTTCGCTGATGGATCTGCGCGAACTTTACCAGGACATCATCCTCGATCACGGGCGCCATCCGCGCAATTTCCGCGCGATCGAGCAGCCGACCCACACGGCGCAGGGCCATAACCCGCTGTGCGGCGACCGGGTGACCGTGTTCCTGACGCTCGACGGCGACCGCATCGCCGATGTCGCGTTTCAGGGGCGGGGCTGCGCGATCTCGACCGCGGCGGCCTCGTTGATGACCGAGGTGTTGAAGGGCAGGACGGTCGAGGAGGCGCGCGAATTGTTCACCCATTTTCACGCCCGCGTCACCGGCGGCGAGGAGAGCCCGCTCCCCGAGCCGCTGGCCGAGGAGATGGAGCGGCTCGAGCCTTTGACCGGGGTCAAGGCTTATCCCGCGCGGGTCAAATGCGCGACCTTGTCCTGGCACGCGCTCGAAGCCGCGCTGAAGGGCGACGGCGCCCCGGTCAAGACGGAGTAGCAGGATGACGGATCGCGACCCGTTCGATTTCGCGCCGGAGACGCCCGCCGTGGAGGCAGGCGCCGATGTCGAGCGCCCGGAAGGCGGCGAGGACGACCCGGCGTTGATGGGCCCGGTGCTCGACGCATTGAAGACCGTGCGTGACCCGGAAATCCCGATGGACCTGGTCGAGCTCGGGCTGATTTACGAGCTGATGGTCAAGAAGGGCGGCCTTGTCTTTGTCGAGATGACGTTGACGACGCCCTCGTGCCCGGTCGCCGCCAGCATGCCGGGCGAGGTCGAGACCGCGATCCGCGGCGTCGCCGGCGTCGACGAGGTGCGGGTCAAGCTGGTCTGGACCCCGCCCTGGACCCCCGAGCGCATGAGCGAGGAAGCCCGCCTCGAACTCGGGATGCTGTGACCCGCAGAGGTCCTTGGGCGATGGCGCCACGGCGTCGGGAAGGATCATCTGTGTTTCACCACCGAGCGGCGGCCGCCGGATTTCCGCAGCCTTGCGGCGTCCACCGCGGTCATTTCATGTGAAACGCGCTTTCCATTTCCGTTAGATGATCCTGGACATAATCGCGCACTTGCCAGGTAAGGTCCCCAGCCTCGAAGAACACGATGAGGATCGCGCCGAGCATGCCGATCAGCACAACCCCCCGCAGCAAACCCCAGCTCATCTTTCTACCCGATCACGCGGCGTAAATATTTTCTAAAAGATACGACGAAGTGCCGGTAAAATGCAGCGAAGTCGTAGTTAACTTGACGAAAAAATTGCTTAATTCCTTGCGATCGGCCGAGCTCGTCTTGTTAAGTGAGCGGGCGGGTGTCGTCTAAGCACTCGATTTACGGCGGGAAATGGGCCTCGAGGCCATCCGCTTTACGCGATCGAGGCGGTCACGTCTGCCATCCTTTCGGCCCGCGCTTGCGTCCGGCCGGCTCGCACCCGATAGTCCGCAGCCGGAAAACGCGGGCGGATGGGAGAAGGTAATGCAGATCCGCGACGGCTTTGTCGGGACGGTCGGGAATACCCCGCTGATCAAGTTGCGGCGAGCCTCGGAGGAGACCGGGTGCACGATCCTCGGCAAGGCCGAATTCCTCAACCCCGGCGGGTCGGTCAAGGACCGCGCCGCGCTCTATATCATCAAGGACGCCGAGGAGCGCGGGCTGTTGCAGCCGGGCGGGGTCATCGTCGAGGGCACCGCCGGCAATACCGGCATCGGCTTGGCGCTGGTCGGCAATGCCCGCGGCTACCGCACGGTCATCGTCATGCCGGAGACGCAGAGCCAGGAAAAAAAGGACATGCTGCTTCTGTGCGGCGCCGACCTGCGCCTGGTGCCGGCCGCACCCTATACCAACCCGAACAATTACGTGCGCTATTCCGAGCGGCTCGCAGTCGAGATCGCGGCCCAGGAGCCGAGGGGCGCCGTCTGGGCGAACCAGTTCGACAACCTCGCGAACCGCCGCGGCCATTACGAGACGACCGGCCCCGAGATCTGGGACCAGACCGCGGGCAAGGTCGACGGTTTTGCCTGCTCGGTCGGGACCGGCGGCACCCTGTCGGGGGTCGGCATCGCGCTCAAGGAGCGCAACCCCGACATCAAGGTCTACCTAGCCGACTGCATGGGTTCTGGGATCTACAGCTGGTACGCCCGACGCGAATTCAAGCCGGAAGGGAATTCGATCAGCGAGGGCATCGGCAACAACCGCGAGACCAAAAATCTTGAAGGCTTCACCCCCGACGGCCAGTTCCAGATCACCGACGAGGAGATGCTGCCGGTGCTGTTCAGCCTCGTCGAGGATGAGGGGCTGGTGCTCGGCGGCTCGACCGGGATCAATGTGTGCGGCGCCATTCGCCTCGCCGGGCTGCTCGGCCCCGGCCACACGATCGTGACGATCCTCGCCAATTCGGGTACGCGCTATCTGTCGAAATTGTTCAACCCGGCCTTTCTCAAGGAGCACAACCTGCCGGCGCCGCGGTGGATGGAAGGGTGATTTCAAGAGTGAGACGCTCCTCGGCAGTGTCCGCTCTCAAATACCGCTGTCCCGGCGAAAGCTGGGACCCACCCCGCAGTGCGTACGATGCTCTTTGTCTATTTGCTTGCCAGTAAACCGCACGGGACCTTGTATGTCGGGTCGACTGCGGATCTTGTCCGGCGGGTATGGGAGCATAAGGTGAAGGCGGTTTCCTGGTTTACCCCAAAATGTTGTAGTGTAGACCGATTGGATCGACCTTTACCGTGATGTGTCGAAACAAAAAGCCGTGCGGGTGCAAGGTGGGTCCCGGCCTACGAGCTTGTAAAGGAATCGAATTAAGTCGTGATAAGGCGCACACTCCCCTGTCTTCCCGGCGAAGGCCAGGACCCATCCCTGGGTCATTCGGGACTTTTCAAGCAGTTGCTATCTGATGATTACCGGTCCGTGTTGCGGAGCGATGAGCCCCGGCCTGCGCCGGGGTGACGAGTGGATGAGCGGCGAGAAATTTTTTCACATGCTCCTGCGCCGGGAAAGCGTAGAGAGGAGGTTGTCAAAGCGCATGACTGAGCTTTTGTTTCGCGACGACGGATATTTGCGCAGTTGCGGCGCGCACGTCGTAGGGGTCGATGCACGCGGCGTCCGGCTCGACCGCACCGTGTTTTACCCGACGGGCGGCGGCCAGCCGGGGGACAGCGGCGTCTTGCGCCTCGCTTCGGGCGAGACGATCGCGATCGTCGACACGGTCAAGGGCGACACCTCCGACGAGGTGATCCATGTCCTCGCTGGCGGCGCCACATCGCCGGAGCCCGGTGCCGATCTCACCGTCGAGATCGACTGGGAGCGCCGACATCGGCTGATGCGCATGCATACCTGCCTGCATCTGCTGTGCGCGGTCGTGCCGGGGGCGGTGACCGGCGGCCAGGTAGCGGACGGCCGCGGACGGCTCGATTTCGATGTGCCCGGATCGAGCCTCGACAAGCAGGCGATCGCCGCTGGGCTCAACGAGCTGATTGTGGCGGCGCATCCGGTGATGCCGCGCTGGATCACCGATGACGAACTCGCCGCTCAGCCCGATCTGGTACGCACGATGTCGGTCAAGCCGCCGACCGGCAGCGGCCGGGTCCGGCTGATGGACATCTTCGGCGTCGATCTGCAGCCCTGCGGCGGGACCCATGTCGGCAACACCGTCGAGATCGGTCCAATCGCGGTCACCAAAATCGAAAACAAGGGCCGGCAGAACCGTCGTATCATCATCGCTTTCGCCGGCTAAAGGAGGGGAAACGCGATGCCGTACGCTCATCCCGAGGCGCTGGTCGCCAGCGAGTGGCTCGCCGCGCATCTTGATGACCCGCGCGTCCGTATCGTCGATGCGTCGTTCACATTGCCCGGCGTCACCCCGACCGCGCGCGAGAATTATGATCGCGGCCATATCCCTGGCGCCGTGTTTTTCGACATCGACGACATCGCTGCGCCCGGCGCCAGCCTGCCGCATATGATCCCGCCGCCCGATTTGTTCGCGCAAAAGATCGGGGCACTCGGTATCGGCGACGACGACAAAGTCGTCGTTTATGACGGCGCCGGCCTGTCTTCTGCCGGACGGGCGTGGTGGATGCTGCGCATGTTCGGCCACCAGGATGTGGCCTTGCTCAATGGCGGGCTGCCGAACTGGCAAGCCGAAGGCCGCCCGCTCTCCACCGCGATCCCGATGCCGCCGGCGCACCGGTTTACCGCGCGTTTCGACCCGTCGCTGGTGCGTGACAAGGCCGCGGTGCTCGCCAATGTCGCGAGCCGGCGCGAGCAGGTGGTCGACGCCCGCGCCGCCGGCCGCTTTGACGGCACCACGGCCGAAGTCCGGCCCGGGCTGCGCAGCGGCCATATCCCGGGCAGCCGTAATCTGCCTTACGACCAGGTGACCGATGCGCAGACCCGGCGGCTGAAAAGTGCGGAGGCGTTGACCGCATTGTTTCGCGATGCCGGGGTGGCGCTCGACCGGCCGGTCGTGACCAGCTGCGGCTCGGGCGTCACCGCCTGCGCGCTCGCCTTCGCCTTGCATCTGATCGGCCATCCGGGGGCCGCGGTCTATGACGGCAGCTGGTCGGAATGGGGGCTGCCGGGCGACACCCCGGTCGCGACCGGCGCCGCCGCCGAGACTTGATCTGATGCTGCTGACCGACACCATCACCTATCTCGAAATGCCGGCGCGCCCGCCGGCCGGGCGAGTGCCGTTACCTGCCGGCAAGCTCGCGCTGATGCAGGCCGAGCACTGCACGGTGTCGTTCTATCGCTACATCTACGACGCGGTCGGCGAGCCGTGGCTGTGGTTCGAGCGGCGCCTGTTCGGCGACGCCGCCCTGGCGAAGCTGATCGCCAAGCCGACGATCGAGATCTTTTTGCTCTACGTCGGCGGCGTGCCGGCGGGGTTTTTCGAGCTCGACACCGCCGAGCCGCGCGAGACCAAGCTGTGCTATTTCGGACTGATCCCCGATTTCATCGGCCGCGGCTACGGTCCCTTCATGCTGCAGGCGGCAATCGACCGCGCCTGGACGGCCCGCCCGATCGACCGCTTTTGGCTGCACACCTCGACCTATGACCATCCAAAAGCGCTCGCCACCTATCAGCGCGCCGGTTTCGCCGTTTACGCCCGCCGCCCGGCGTCGTTCGAGGACCCGCGCCGCAACGGCATCCTGCCGCGCTCGCTGCGCCACCGTCTGTTGCCGACGCTCGACCCCTAGCGCCAATTTCCGGCGCGAGGGCCATCTTGTTTAGCGCATAAGCCCGACGATCAAAAAACACCGCGGCCGATCACGAACTGAACGTCGGCGATCCGGTCCTCCTCGCCGGGATTAGATTTTCACCTGACGCCGCGTGGGGTCGAAAAACCCGCCGCCCGCCGCTATATTCGGACCGATGAGCGAACGTCTGACGGAGATGGATCTGCCCGGCGATCCAACCGAGCACCGCGTCGTGGTCGCGATGTCGGGAGGGGTCAATTCATCGGTGACGGCGGCGCTGCTCGCCGAGTGCGGGTTCGAGGTCGTCGGCATCACCTTGCAGCTGTACAACCACGGCACGGCGATCGGGCGAAAGGGCGCCTGCTGCGCCGGACAAGACATCCACGACGCCGCGCGCGTTGCCGAGCGGCTCGGCATTGCCCATTACGTCCTTGATTACGAGAGCCGCTTTCGCCGGGACGTGATCGACGACTTCGCCCTGTCCTATCGCCGCGGCGAGACCCCGGTGCCGTGCATCCGCTGCAACCAACGGGTCAAGTTTCGCGACTTGCTGACGACCGCGCGGGATCTGGGCGCCTCGGCCCTCGCGACCGGGCATTATGTGCAACGCGTTCGCGGGCCGGACGGACCCGAAATGCATCGCGCGTCCGACGCCGCCCGCGACCAGAGCTACTTTTTATTTGCGACGAGGCGCGCCGAACTCGACTTTCTGCGTTTTCCGCTGGGCGGGCTTGCCAAGGACGAGACCCGGGCGCTGGCTCGCCGCTTTGGTCTCGCGGTCGCCGACAAGCCTGACAGCCAGGACATCTGCTTTGTCCCGCAAGGGTCGCATGCCAGCCTCGTAAAACGGCTGCAGCCCGAAGCCGGCGCACCGGGCGACATCGTCGACCGCGACGGCCGCATACTCGGCCGTCATCGCGGCATCGCCCATTTTACCGTGGGGCAAAGAAAGGGCCTCGGCATCGCCGCAGCGGAGCCGCTGCATGTATTGGCGATCGAGCCCGAAAGCCGGCGCGTCGTCGTCGGCCCGCGGGCGGCCTTGGCCGAGACCCGGGTTGCGCTCGCCGAACTGAACTGGCTTCCATTTCAGCCGCCGGCCGCAGACGGCGCCCGGCTCTTGGTCAAGCTGCGCTCGGCGCAGCCGCCGGTGCCGGCGACGCTTTATCCGAGCATCGTCGCCGGCGAAGCCGAGCTGGTGCTCGACGCCGCGGCGGCGGGAGTGGCGCCGGGTCAGGCCGCCGTTCTTTACGATGGCGAACGGGTGCTCGGCGGCGCCTGGATCCGGCGACGATCAAACCCTCAATGAAACCGGGGCTTGACCTTTTCGCATAAGAGCTGCAGCGACTTCATGACCCGCTGGTTCGCGATCTTGGTTCCGCAATTCATTTCAGCGAGGATCCCGTCGAGCCCGAGTTCTTCCTTCAGGCCCATCAACCGGTCGGTCACCTGGTCGGGCGTGCCGACGATGATCTTATCGCGCAATGCCTCGTCATAACTGATCGTCTGCAGCCGGCGGCCGCGCGCCGCACGGTCCTCGATCGCCCGCACCCCGGCGCGGGTCGCCGAGTCTTCCAGACGCTCGCCGAGATAGCGGTAGAAATACATGATGCTTTCTTCCGGCTCGGAACGCGCCTGCTCGGCGGTCTCGGCGACATAGACCGGCGCGCGTAGGAAAACCTTGCCCTCGCCGGGGTGGCCGCCTGCCTTCCACCCCTCGCGGTACGCCTTGATGTTCGGGGCGAGTTCCTCAAGCGTGCCGAGGCGGACGGCGACGAACACGCCGTGGCCGAGCTTGCCGATCGCCGGAAAGGTGTCGGGGCTGTTGGCGGCGATGCGGATTTCGGGCCAAGGCTTTTGATAAGGCTTTGGCGTCAGCCGCACATTGTCGAACTTATAGAATTGCCCGGAATAGGAGAACGAGTCTTCGGTCCAGGCGCGCTTCAGGATTTCGAGGGTCTCGGCAAAACGCTCGCGGCTTTCGCCATAGGGCACGCCGTAAGCCTCATAGGTGCGCGGAAACCCGCTGCGCCCGACACCAAAGATCAGCCGCCCCTGGCTGATCTGATCGACGGTGGCTGCTTCCTCGGCGATGCGCAGCGGATGGCACAACGGCAATACCTGCACGCCGGTGCCGATTTTCATGCGGCTGGTGCGCGCGGCGATCGCGCTGGCGATGGTGAGCGGCGCAGCGCAGACCGAGCGTTCGGGGGCGACGTGAATCTCCGCCAGCCACATGGCGTCGAGACCCCAACGCTCGGCGGCGTCGACCTGGGCAAACGACTCGGCGAACGCCGCCGGCTGGCTGGTCCCGGCCGGGCATTGAAACTCGTGGAACATCCCGAACTCAAACGGCATCTTTTTCTCCTTCTCGCCACGCACCGGCCACCGATCGCCGCCCAGCATAGCCGGACGCGATGCGCCGACGCCGACCGGGTTCGCACGCCGAATGTCGTTCGACCGCGTCGGCCAGTCACATTAGGTGCGTTGCGGCGCCGTTGCCACACAAGAAATTATGGCTGTGTGCCAGTATATTAGATCCAGATATTAGATCCGGATATTAGACCCGGATCGCGGCTTATTCGCCGGGAGTCGGTGGCTGAGGTTCTTGTCGGCTCCGCGGCGGCCCGGCTGCGGCTGTAGAAATCACATGCTTTTGACGCACAATAGACGAATCGCACGACAGGTTTTTGACGGCTCCGCGAGATATTTGGCAAGCACATCCCTCGGTCCGGCATACGGGCAAGGCCGGTGGTGTGCGCCAGCGTGGAAGCCTGCGGCGTGCCGGCCGGCACGGCGGACCGAGACACCAGGCCTAGCGCAGTCCGACGGCCCGTATGATCGAGAGCACCGCGAAGGTGAGCGACAACATCGAGCTATCGTCAGACGCTGTGCGTGTGGAGCGTGCGATCGCTGCGGGCGATCTGGTATCGTGCCACACCGAGTTGCGCCGGGACGAGCTTCCCGGCCAGCAGCGCGCCGCTCTTTATTGCCGGTTGGGCGAGGCATTTTATTACCGCGGCCACGCCGAGGATGCCCTCGACTGCGCCCGCGCCGCTTTTGAGCTGCGCCCGCGGCGCGAGGCGGTAGCCGATTTTTGTGCGTGGCTGTTCAGCAATTGTGGGCATCACGAAGAGGCGGCAGCAGCCTATGAGCGCCTGATCGAATGCCGCCCCGGCTGGGGGGCCGGGCATCGCCACGCCAGCGGCTCGTTTGCCGCGGCGGGCGACATCGATCGCGCGATCCAGCACGCTGCCAGGGCGAGCGAGATCGAGCCGAGCTCACCTGAATTCGCGATGCATGCCGGCTGCCTGCTGGCGAGCACCGGGCTGCACCGCGATGCGATCGGCTATTTTTCACGCGCCGCTGAAATCGAGCCCGACGACGCCGATGTGCTTCGGCATCTGTCGGGGTCCGCGCTCGCGGTCGACGATCGTCAGCTGGCGCTCGACTTGGCGCTGCGCGCGCATGCGCTGGCACCGGCCGACCGGCCCGTCGCGCACCATGCGACGGAACTGCTGCTGCGCTGCGATCTTTGCGACAAGGCGGTGGAAATCATATCGGCTGCGCTCGCCGTCGACGGTGACGACGCGATTGGACACCGGCTGCTGTCGGCGGCGGAGATGCTGCGGGGGCGGCCGGAGGCGGCGCTCGACGCCATCGACCGGGCATTGGCGCTCGCCGTCGCCGAGGTGGAATACCACCTGCATCGCGGCAATCTGCTGTATCGGCTTGCCCGTTTCGAGGAGGCGGCCGCCGCGTTCGACCGCGCTGCGGCACTCGATCCGGAAAACCCCGCACCCAAGCGCTCGCAGCTAACGGTCTATTTCGACAGCGGCCGGTTTCGCGAGGCCTTGTCGGTGGGTGGCGAGCTGATCCGCGCCGCCCCCGACAACGACGAATACGCCCAGGCGGTATTGCATGTATTGAACCACCGTTTTGCCACCCTCGACGGCGACTATGTCGTGCTGGGCGAGCGCCCGGCGCCATTGCGGACCGCGCGGGTCGAGCCAGGCTTTTGGCCGTCATTGCAGACCCAATGGCGCGTCATTCACGCCCTGATCATCCGCGAGACGCGCACCCGTTTCGGAGATTCGAGCCTCGGTTACGGTTGGGCATTGCTCGAGCCGATCTTGCATATACTGATGCTGTCGTTGGTGTTTGCCGTATTGATGCGCGGCCGGCCGCCGATCGGCACGCAATTCTTCATCTTTTATTATACCGGCATCATTCCTTACCATATTTTCGTCCACACCAGCAGCAGCATGACTTATGCTGTGACGGCCAACGGCTCGCTGCTGCAATTGCCCGTCGTCGGCACCTTCGATGTGATCTTGGCGCGAGGGCTGCTCGAACTCGTCACCGACATCCTCGTCGCCGTCATTCTTCTGGCCGGGTTCGGCGCCGTCGGCCTCGGCAATTTACCGCATGATTTCGCGGGAGTATCGGGGGCGATCGCAACCGTGTGGCTGTTGGGTTGCGGGTTTGGCTTCGTCAATGCCGTCGTCAATGCGTTTTTCAAATCCTGGGACAAGATCTGGACACAGCTGACCCGCGTTTTGTATTTCTGCTCGGGGATCTTTTACGTGCCCGGCATGATGCCGGACTGGATCCGCGACACGCTGGCTTGGAACCCGGTGTTGCAGGCCGTCGACTGGTTCCGCGCTGGCTTTTTTGCCGACTACGCGCCGCACTGGCTCGACCGATCCTATCTGGCCGCCCTTGCCGGCCTGATCCTGCTCGTCGGATTGGCCCTCGAGCGCGGTCTGCGGCGCCAGCTTTACGAGCCGTTATGATCCGGCTCGAGCACGTATCCAAAGCCTATCGCACCCGCGGCGGGCGCAAGATTGTGCTCGACAATGCCTGCGCCACCTTCGAAGCCGGACACAATGTCGGCATCCTTGGCGTCAACGGCGCCGGCAAGTCGACATTGATCCGATTGCTCGCCGGGTCCGAGCTGCCTGATCGCGGCGTCGTTCGGCGTTACGGCCGGGTGTCGTTTCCGCTCGGTTTCGGCGGGACCTTCCACGGCGCCCTGTCGGGCCGCGAGAATGCGGCCTTCATCGCCCGCGTCTACGGCGCCGCGCGGCGGGCGGCGGTCGGCTATGTCGAAGAGTTTGCCGAGCTCGGCGAATATTTCGACATGCCGGTCAACACTTACTCGGCAGGGATGCGCGCCCGACTTGCCTTTGCGGCCTGTCTTGCGATTGATTTCGACGTCTATCTGATCGACGAAGTGACGGAGGTCGGCGACCAGCACTTTCGCCGCAAATGCGCCGAGACATTCCGCGCCCGCATGGCGCGCTCCGACATCATTCTCGTTACCCACAACCCGCAGACCTTGCGGCAGTATTGTGACCGCGGAGCGATCCTCGCCAACGGCGCCTTGTCGCTCTACGAGGATGTCGGCGCGGCCCTGACGCAGCATCACCGGATGGTGCAGGAGGCTGGCTGATGCCGGCGAGCTTGGTGACGCTGCGCGGCGCGGCTGCGAACCCCCCGGGCGAAGCGCTGCCCATCCCACCCGCAACCGCGACCGGGCTGCCGGTGCACGCCGCCGGCGGCGAACTCGCCGTGCTGCGCGAGGGAGGAGCGGCAGCGGGCCGCACCGCACTGGGTCGCACCGCACGGGGCCGCCGTGTCCCTCTCGCCTTGCTGTCGTTTCTGCTGGTTGTGGCGGTGCCGTCGGCCGCCGCAAGCGCCTACTATTTCCTGATCGCCGCCGACCAGTACGTGGCGGAATTTCGCTTCGGGCTGCGGTCGTCCGAACCGGTCCGCGCCGATACCGGGGCGTTTCTGCCGGGAAGCGCTGGGCCGCTGCAGACCGTGATCGAACTCATATGCCGTTGCGCAATATATCGGCAGCCGCGCGATCGTCGACGACCTCGGCAAGACGCTCGATTTGCGCCGAATGTTCTCGACCACAACAGCAGACTGGCCGGCGCGGCTGCACTTGCCGGTGTCGATCGAGGAGCTGATCGTTTACTGGCAGCGCCAGATCGACGCCTTTTTCGATCCCATCAACGGCACGATCGTGGTCCGGGCGCGCGCCTTCGCGCCGGGTGACGCGCTGGCCTTGGCGCAAGGCATCCTCGGGTCCTCCGAACGGCTGGTGAACGATCTGTCCGCACGAGCCCGGGGTGACGCCGTGCGCAATTCCGAACGGGACGTAAGCGCGGCCGAACGCCGTCTGACCACGGCTCTCGCGCACCTGCGCGATTTCCGCGACAAAGAAGGTCTGCTCGACCCGCACAAGGCGGCGGACGCAAACGCCGCGCTCGACGGCAGGCTGCGCGACGAACTGGTGCGCGCCGGCACCAACTTGTCGAACTCTCCGGGAGTATCTGCGCGACGACGCGCCAACCCTCAAGATCATCGAGGCTCGCATCCACGCGCTGAAAGCCCAGCAGAGCGCGATCGAGAGTGAGGCCACCGACACCGCAAAAACCCGCAACGAGACCCTGTCGCGGGTAATGGGCTCGTATGAAGAACTCGAAAGCGAGCGGCATTTCGCCGAGACCGCTTATCAGCACGCGCTGGAGGCGCTCGACCGGGCGCGCATGAATGCCGACCGCCAGCAGATTTACGTCGCCGATTTTGTCCCGCCGAGTCTGCCCGAGGAGCCGCTTTACCCACGCCGAGTGCGGTCGGTCGGGATTGTCTTTATTGCCGCTTTCGTCATCTGGGCGATCGGCGGCCTGACCGTCCGCTCGGTCAGGGACCACCTCTAGGCCGCGCGTCGTTAGGGGAAAAGCATGGCGAGCGTCGAGTTCGAAGCATCCCGCCCGCTGCTGTTTGCCGAAGACAGCGTCGGCGCGCCGACGTTTCGCCTGGCAGGGCAGGCCGCGCGACCGCGGCTGGCGCTGGTCTCGACCTATAGCGAGTTGTGCGGCATCGCTTCCTACACGCGCAGTCTCGAAAAGCAGTTGGGCGACGTCTTCGAGGTCAGGGTCTTCGACCTGAACCAATATCTGCTGCGCAGCGTCCACCGCCGCGTCCGCAAATTCGGCGACCGCCACATTCAGGAAATCTGCCGCGAGCTCAAAGATTTCGATGCAGTCAATCTGCAGCTCGAGCACGGCACCCTGGGCCGCACCGCGCGCGACATCTTCCGTCGTTTCAGCTGGATCACGCGGGCGGCGCCGCGGCTCTCGGTAACCTTTCACACGATGTTCGAGGCCGCAGCGTTCGACTATGCCAGATGGCTAAGAGCAATCTCGCGATGCAATTTTGCCGAAGCGGTGGCGATGCGCGCCGAATACAACCGCACCTATCTGCTGTCTGCCGGGATTGCGACGCGTCTGCGCCGCGCCCAGCGGTTTAAGCCGGTGGCGATTGTCGTCCATACGAGGCGCGACATGTGGCACATGAAATATGTCCACGGCCTGCGAAACGTGCACGACCACCCGCTGTCGTTTCTGGGCGAAGTCGAAGCCAAGGAAATCCGCGCCAGGGCGTCGCGCCGCAGGTTTCCGATCCTCGACGAATTGGCGAGCGACACCATCCTGGTCGGGGTGTTTGGCTTTATCGGGCGCTACAAAGGGTTCGACACCGTGATCCGCGCCCTGCATCACCTGCCCCACGACCATCATCTGTTGATTTTCGGCGGCGTCCACCCCAACGAGATTAAACCGCACCAGTCGATCGACCCGGTCGTTTCGGAGCTGTTCGACGCCGGCTACGTCGACACCAACGTCGCCGAACGGATCCGAGCCGACCCGGCGCCGGGCACGCCGATGGTCTCGGTTGCCGTCGACGGGTCGATGCGCGATCTGCTGATCCAGCATCCGAAGGATTTGTCGGAGCGCATTCACTTTCTGGGTGCGACCAGCGACGACGATTTCTTGAACGGCATGGCGATCTGCGACACCGTAGTTTTTCCTTATCTCGAAGTCGGCCAATCTTCGTCCGGCCCGATGTCGCAGGCGCTCGAACTCGGCTGTCGGGTGATCGCCTCACGAACCCATACCTTTTTGCAATTCGGCAAATATCACAGCGAGATGATCGAATATTTCGACATCGGCAATCATCTCGAACTGGCGGCGCGTATTCTCGCCCGGCCGCAATACGATCCGGGCGCCCGCCATCTCGCCTTCAATGTCGGCACCAACCGAGCGACCTACCAAGCCGCCAACGGTGCGGGGACGAAGCGGCTCCTTCGCGTGGAAAGAGCCGGCCTTCGGTAGCCCCATCGTCGATTTCGAATGGCGCGGAGAGGGCCGCGCGCGATCACGGTTTTTGGCGAGAGGGGATGCTCGCGATGTGGGCGGCGGCCGCATCGCCGTCGCTTGCGCCGCCGACACAAGGACAATCGGACTTCAGGCGGCAGTCGACAGCCGCGGGCGCGCGGTCATATCATAAAGCACCGAGGGAGGTCCGCGCCGGCGCGCGGCGAACGAGGAGAAGCAAGATGAGAAACGGTTTTCGTGCTTACGATTCCGATACCCACGTCAACCCGTGCGCCGAGGTGCTCGACCGCTATGTCGATCCGGGCTTTCGCGCACGCCTTCCGGAGCTGGCGCCCTACCGGCTGCCGAGCGGCCCGGCGGTCGAGGGCGGCGCCCCGATGCACCAATACCGGGTCGGGACCAAGTATTACCGCCGCGTCTTGGGCGAGAAGGCGCCGGCCGACGCCTTTACCGGGCGGGAGACCCGCTGGCGGGGCACCAAGATGCCGCGGCCCGGCATTCAGGATGACCAGGCGGCCAACCGCGTCGCCGACATGAACGACGAAGGCGTCGACACCCATTTCCTGATCCCGACCTCGTGGCTCAGCGTCGTCGGCCTCGACGATCCGGCGCTCGAAGTTGGCATGATCCGCGCCTACCACCGCCATATGGCCGATTTCACGGCCAATCATCCCGATCGTCTAAAGAGCCTGATCGTCGCCTCGTCGCGGGTCGTGCCCGAGGCAGTGCGCGAGATTCGCGAATGGGGTAAGTCGAAATGGGCCGTTGCGGTCCTGCCGTTGCTGGCCAAGGACATGCCGGCCGACCACCCCGACCTCTACCCGATCTGGCAGGCTGCGGCCGAGCACGATCTGCCGATCGCCAACCACAGCTTTACGTGGAACCCGCCTTACTATCCCGGCTACCTCGATCTGTGGGAGAACATCTTTATCGGCCGCGCCGCCGCGCACCCGTGGGGGGCGATGCGGTTTGTTGCCTCGTTCATCGGCGGCGGACTTTACGACCGCTTCCCGACCTTGCGCATGGGGGTACTCGAAGGCGGCTTTGGCTGGCTGCCGTTCTGGGCCAAGCGCCTCGACGAGCAGGCGGTCTACGTCGGCGGCACCGCAGAATTGAAGCACAAGCCCAGCGAGTACATGGCGAGCGGCCGGTTCTTTTGCAGTATCGAGCACCACGAAGGCGAGGACATGTTCGCCCATGTCACCCAGTTCCTCGGCGAGGACGTGCTGATGTACGCCTCCGACTACCCTCATTCGGAATGCCAGTTCCCGAATTCGGTCGACAACATCCTCGCCTGGCAAAGCCTGAAGGGCGACACCAAGAAAAAGCTCCTCGCCGGCAACGCCGACCGCTTTTTCAAGCAGGCGTGAGCGTCCCAAAAGTAAAGAGCCAGTCCGCGCACCCTGTCGACGCCCCCGCGAAAGCGGGGGTCCGGGGACGAGCACCCGTCACTTGCCCCCTGTTCAGGCGAGGGGCAGTTCAGGCCAGGGGCAGGCTCTGGGTTCCCGCTTTCGCCGAGGTTGTCCGGGGAAGATCAACCATAGGCGAGAATGAGTTGGTTGTGAGCGTCGGACCTGGGCTGTGGATGCGGTGGAAGCTTGCCGATCGCGGCCAGCGCTCGAGTTCGATTGGAAGATCGTTCGACCCGAAGGTGCGCTCGGGCGCCGGCAAGATAGCCGTCCTGGTGCGTCCCGCGACGCACCGCACCGCGCCGTCCTCGGGTTGAGTTGACGGGCGACCTCGGGTACTCTCGTTGGTGCTTGAAGCGGTTCAGGCGGCCAGCCGGCGCGGACACACCGTTGAGGCCGAGCCGTTAAAAAGCCGCTCGCCTGATGTAATCGTGAACAGGAGGCTGGCGATGGTGACCCGTGCTCCGTTTTTGAGGACGCGGAATGGCGGCTATTTTCACCGCGACATTCCCGACGAAGACGCTGAACTCACCCATGTCGGCCCCGGCACGCCGTGCGGCGAATATCTGCGGCGCTTCTGGCAGCCGGTGTGTTTTTCCGACGAGCTGAAGGATCTGCCGCTGCGGCTCAAGATCATGGGCGAGGATCTGGTGGCGTTCCGCGACAAGAGCGGTGCCGCCGGCCTCTTGGAGCTGCATTGCCCGCATCGCGGCACGTCGCTCGAATTCGGGCTGGTCGGCGACAAGGGCATCCGCTGCTGCTACCATGGCTGGCTGTTCGATGTCGACGGGACGATCCTCGAAACCCCGGGCGAGCCCGCCGACAGCACCTTGAAGGACCGGCTGTTTCACGGCGCCTACCCGATCCAAGAATATAATGGGATCGTCTTTGCCTATATGGGTCCGCCCGAGCTGCAGCCGCCGTTCCCGCTCTACGACACCTTCGACCGGCCGGGCTACCGGATGATCCCGGGGCGGAAATACTGCTTTCCGGCGAACTGGCTGCAGATCCATGAAAACACGATGGACCCGGTCCATACCGCGTTTTTGCACACGATCGTCAGTGGTGCGGTATTTACCGAAGAGTTCGGCGTGTTGCCCGAGCTCGAATACACCGAGACCCCGGTCGGCATGGTTTATGTCGGGACTCGGCGGATCGGCGACAACATCTGGACGCGGATGGTGGAGGTCGTGTTGCCCAACCTGCAGCAGGTGGCGCCGATCTGGGAGACCGGTCGCGAAGAGCGCGCATTCAGCGGTCCGATGATGACCCGCTGGGCATTGCCGATCGACGACACCAGCACGATGCTGATCGAATTCCGCCATGTGTGCGAGACCGACAGCACGACGACACCGCAATGGTGGGCCGACCGCAACGTCATGCTGCCCGGCCAACTCGCCGCTGATTCCTATGAGGAAGGCCAGCTCCACCCCGGCGATTACGAGGCCCAGGTGTCGCAGCGGCCGATCGCAATCCACGGCTTGGAACACCTCAGCGAGACCGATCGCGGGATCAGCATGTTCCGCAACCAGATCCGGCGCGGCATCCGTGCGGTGGCGGCGGGTCATGACCCGATCGGCCTGTTCCGCAACGGCGCCGGGGTGATCCCGACCTATTGCAACAACACGGTCATGCGCATGCCGGCGGCGGAGACCACCGAGCTCGACAAGCGGTTGATGCGTGAAACCGGGCGCCGGCTTGCCGAAGGCTACCTCAAAGACCCGCCGCTGACCTGCGGCCGCTGACAGTGACCCCGCCGGCGCCGTGAAGATTGACTTCTACTCGCCGAACCGCAAGCTTTGCTGAACGAGTGGGGAATGTGACGAGAGCATCGACCTGGCCTATATCGGCGGCGCCTCGCGGTCGAGAATCGGGTCAGCACCTTGGAGAAGAGCCGTTGATCGGGCCGCTACGAGCCGCCACCCACATTTGACTTCGCTCGCGAGCCGGCTATATCTTCCGCCGGTTCCCGAGAATGTGGGCGAATGCCCCGGCCCCGCTGCGCGAGCGCGGATGGCCCTATCGGGACGACAACAACGCACACCGGAACCCGAATTTCATGAGCAGCAAGCGTCAGGAACCCAAATACAAGATCAACCGCCGGCTCGGCGTGAATTTGTGGGGGCGGCCCAAGAGCCCGCTCAACCGCCGCGAATACGGCCCCGGCCAGCATGGTCAGCGGCGCAAGAAGCCGTCCGATTTCGGGACCCAGCTCGCCGCCAAGCAGAAGCTGAAGGGCTATTACGCCAATCTCGGCGAGCGCCAATTCCGCCGGCTCTATGAGGAAGCGGTGCGGCGCCGCGGCGATACCGGCGACAACCTGATCGAGCTGTTGGAGCGCCGGCTCGACGCCGTCGTCTATCGCATGAAGCTGGTGCCCACGCCATTCGCCGCCCGCCAGCTGGTCAATCACGGGCACGTCCGCGTCAACGGCCGGCGGGTAACCATCCCGTCCTATTCGGTGCGCGACGGCGAAGAGATCGAACTTGGCGCCAAGGCCAAGGCGATGGCACTGGTCCTCGAAGCATCCAGATCGGGCGAGCGCGACGTGCCCGATTACGTCGAGATCGATCATGACCGCATGAAGGGCCGTTTCATTCGCGCGCCCAAACCGACCGATGTGCCGTATCCGGTGTCGATGGAGCCAAATCTCGTCATCGAGTTCTATTCGCGCTGAGCCCGTGCGCAACACCGGCCGATCGCCCTAACCCGCCAGGCGGCGGGTCGGTTGCATCGTCGCTTCCCCACCGAGGCAGCGACAAGGAGCGGACGTTGTTGTTTTAAAGGGGATCTTGCTTACGACCGCGTCGCCCGCCTCGGCGCTCGCAGCTTGCCCGGCGACCGAACGGGACTATTGCGATGCTCATCCTGCAACTCACGGTCGTCCTCCTTTTGATTTTGCTGAATGGCTTTTTCGCGATGGCCGAGATCGCGCTGATTTCGGCGCGTACCGCCCGCCTGAAGGGCGTCGCCGAATCCGGCAATCCCGGCGCCGCGGCGGCCCTTGAACTGAAATCCGATCCGTCGCGTCTACTGGCGACAGTCCAGATCGGAATCACCGTGATCGCAGTGCTGTCGGGCACCTTCGGCCAGGCGACGCTGGGCGAGCGGCTGCAGATGGTTTTCGAACAGTATCCGGGGTTCGTCAGCCGCTACGCTCATGTCATCAGCATGGCGATTGTCGTGATCGCGATCTCCTACTTCTCGTTGATCATTGGCGAACTCGTGCCCAAGCGGATCGCGATTTCTCATTCCGAGCGCATCGCCGCAGCGGTTGCCCGGATCATGCGGGCATTGTCGCGGATCGGCGCCCCGATCGAGTGGTTTTTGAGCGCCTCGACCAATCTCGTCTTGCGCCTGTTGCCGCTGCAACACGGGGGAGCGACGCCGGTCACCGACGAAGAGATCAGTTTTATGCTGCGCGAGGGAACGGCTGCCGGCCATATCCCGCAGGCCGAAACCGAGATCGTCGAGATGGCGTTGCGGCTCGGCGACCGGCGGGCGAGCACCGTCATGACGCCGCGCACGCGGATCGAGTGGCTCGATCTCGACGACCCGGAAGACGAGAACCAAGGCAAGATCCGCGCCAGCCCCTATTCGCGCTTTCCCGTAGTGCAAGGCGGTTCGCAGCAAGTGGTCGGGATCGTCGAGGCCAAGGACCTGCTGGCCCGTTGCCTCGCCGGGCAGCCGCTGGATTTGCGTGCGGCGACGCGACTGCCGCTCTACTTGCCTAACACGGTCTCGGTATTGCGCGTGCTCGACATGTTCAAGAGCTCGAGCGAGCCGATGGCGTTGATCGTCGACGAATACGGCGATCTTGAGGGGCTGGTGACGCCGAGCGACATTTTGGAAGCGCTGGTCGGCGACATACCGGGTTCGGCCGACGCCGATCAGCGGGTGGTGCGGCGCGAGGACGGCACCTGGCTGATCGACGGCATGGTCGGCCTCGACGAGCTGAAGCAGGTGCTTGGCCTGTTGCGCTTGACCGGCGAAGTTGCGGATTTCCACACTCTCGGCGGTTATTTGATGGCGCGGCTCAATCGGGTGCCGATGGTCGCTGATCGCGTCACCACCGACGGCTACCAGTTCGAAGTCGTCGACATGGACGGCCGCCGCGTCGACCGGGTGCTGATTTCTCCTGTCGCCGCCAAAGCCCGGCGGTGACTTGTCACCCGCAAGATGGCGATGAAAGCTGCCCCCCTCGGTGGTATATTCTTCAACATGCATGTGCACGCCGGGCAGAGGGAACAGTGAGGCGACCGGGATGACGGGGGTCGCTTTCGACACGTTGAAGCTGGCGCGCAGGTTGCGCGATAAGGCCGGCTTCTCGCCCGAACACGCCGAAGAGGCCGCGGAAGCCCTTGCCGAGGCAATCGGTGGTGCGGAACTAATCACCAAAACCGATTTAGCGATTGCGCTGCGCGATCTCGAACAGCGGCTGACCATAAAGGGCGGCGGCATGATGATCGTATCCGTCGGCATCCTCCTGGCGGCGCTGCGCTTTATGCCCGCGCCGCATCCGTGACCTCTGTTGCCGTGCCCGCCGTCGGTTCAGTCGAGCGGCTTTGGGACAGCGCTTGGTTCTGGCGAAGCTCGGCCGCGGTATTTGGCGCGACGGCGCTTGCTTTGCTGGTAGCGGCGTTGGTGGCGCGCGACCCGCCCGATTTCGCCGAGCGGCCGGTCATCGCCGTGTTGCGCGATACCGGGCAACACCCGGCATGGGCGGTGCGCCTCGCCCGAACCGCGCATCAGATTGCCGTCGACAGCCTTAACCCGCCTCCCCCTTCAGCCGGCAAAGGCTATCAGCTGTGGCTCGTCGCACCGGGCGCGGCGGCGCCGGAGCCGCTCGGTCTGATGCCGCTGTCCGGCCGCAAGATCATCGCCGAGATCCCGTCGAATATCAGGCTCTTGGCCGGCAAGGGCGAGCTATGGGTGACGCTCGAACCGGCGACCGGCACGCTTGCGGGAACCCCGACCGGGGCATCGGTGTTTCGCACCGAGCTCGACGGCTCCAAGTAAACCGGGCCGGCGCACCGGCTGGATCAAGGCACCCGGCCGCTTAAGCTTTTTGAGGCCCGGTCGACCAAGGATGCGTCGATACCGCGAGGTCAGTGCTCTGGAGCCACCGTCGCACTATCTTCAAGAATATCGGGTCGACCAGCGAGGAGGTCGGCCTTATAGTGCGCCGCCAAAGACGGGGGTCACGCAACGTGCGACATAACCCGGACACCCCGTCGATTGCCGTGGTCATGGGCGTCGCAGGCACCGGCAAGACGACGGTTGGGGAGTGCCTGGCAGACCGGCTCGATTGGAAATTTATCGAGGGGGATCGGCTTCACCCGCCGGAGAATGTGGCAAAGATGCGAAGCGGGCAACCGCTGACCGACACCGACCGGGCGCCGTGGCTCGCCGCGATTGCGCAGGCGATTGGCACTTGGCGCGCGTCCGGCGCCTGCGGGGTCATTACCTGCTCGGCGCTGAAGCGGGATTACCGTCGGACGATCATCGGCAACCAGCCGGACGTCCGCCTCGTCTATCTCGACGGATCGCGCGAGCTGATCGCCGAACAACTCGCGGCCCGGCGCGGACACTTCATGCCGGCGAGCCTGCTCGACAGCCAGCTTACCGCGCTCGAGCCGCCGGGTCCGGACGAAAACCCGATCACGGTCGCGATCGATCAGCCGGTCGGCGGGATGGTCGGGCAGATCGTCTCGGCTCTCCGGCCCGCAGCGCAACGAGCTTGGTGAGCCGCGTTCACTCGATGATGGAGAGACGATGATGGCGCCCGCCGGGTCGGTCGATGAGCTTTGCGTCAACACCATCCGCACGTTGTGCATCGATGCGGTGCAGCAGGCCAATTCCGGCCATCCCGGCACCCCGATGGCGATGGCGCCGGTCGTCTACACCCTGTGGCAGCAGTTTTTGCGCTATGACCCTGGCGATCCGATCTGGCCTAACCGCGACCGCTTTGTATTGTCCTCGGGTCACGCCTCGATCCTGCTCTACTCGCTGCTGCACCTGACCGGCGTTACTTCGGTCGACGCGGACTACGAGCGTCTCGGCACGCCCTCGGTGGCGCTCGACGACCTCAAACATTTCCGCCAGCTCGGCAGCAAATGCCCCGGGCATCCCGAATATCACCTGACCTCGGGCGTCGAGACCACGACCGGCCCGCTCGGCCAGGGCGTCGCCAACAGTGTCGGCATGGCGATCGCGGCCGACTGGGTTGCCAAGCACTTCAATCGGCCCGGCTTCAGCGTCTTCGATTACGACGTTTTCGCGCTGTGCGGCGACGGCTGCATGATGGAGGGGGTCAGCAGCGAGGCGGCCTCGCTCGCCGGCCATCTGCGGCTTGGCAATCTGACCTGGATCTACGACAGCAACCACATCACGATCGAAGGAAATACCGCACTCGCGTTTAGCGAAGATGTCGCGGCCCGCTTTCTAGGCTACGGCTGGCAGGTGCTGCGGGTCAGCGACGCCAATGACCGCGATCGCATCGCCGACGCGATCGCCGACGCCAGGCGCACCAGCGACCGTCCGACGCTGATTATCGTCGAAAGCCATATCGGCTATGGCGCGCCGCACAGGCAGGACACCTCAGCTGCGCACGGGGAACCTCTGGGTGAGGAAGAGGTCAAGGAAACCAAACGCCGCTACGGGTGGCCCGAGGATGCGAAATTCCTCGTGCCCGAAGGCGTCTACGAGCATTTCGCGGCCCATTTCGGCGCCCGTGGCAAGAAGCTGCGCGCCGAATGGACGGCGCTGTTCGAGCGCTATCGCGCCGAGTACCCCGATCTCGCCGACGCCTGCGAGCGCATGCAGCGGCGCGATCTGCCCGACGGTTGGGACCGCGACATTCCGGCTTTCCCGGCCGACCCAAAAGGTGTCGCGAGTCGCGATTCCGCGGCCCATGTGCTGAACGCGATCGCCCCCCGGCTGCCCTGGCTGCTCGGCGGTGCAGCCGATCTGGCGCCCTCGACCAAGACCCGGCTGACCTTTGCGGACGCCGGCGATTTCGAGGCCGATGACCGCGCCGGCCGCAATTTCCATTTCGGCATCCGCGAGCACGCGATGGGCGCGATCTGCAATGGCATGGCGGTATCGAAACTGCGGCCCTACGGCTCGAGCTTTCTGATCTTTTCCGATTACATGAAAATGCCGATCCGGCTCAGCGCGCTGATGGAGCTGCCGGTTGTTTATGTCTTCACCCACGATTCGATCGGTCTCGGCGAAGACGGCCCGACCCATCAGCCGGTCGAGCAATTGCTCGGATTGCGCGGCATTCCGGGGCTGATCGTGTTGCGCCCGGCCGATGCCAACGAGGTTGCCGAGGCGTGGCGCGTCGCACTCGCCGGAAAGCATCAGCCGGTCTGCCTGATCCTGAGCCGGCAGCCTCTACCGACCTTCGACCGCGAGCGTTATCTGCCGGCGAGCGGGGTTGCCCGCGGCGCCTATGTGCTGGCGGACGCCGGTGGCGGCAGCGGTGCACCGGAAGTCATCCTGATCGGCACCGGCAGCGAGGTGTCGTTGTGCGTCGACACTTATGAAAAGCTCAAAGCCGAGGGTGTCGGTGCGCGCATCGTCAGCATGCCGTCCTGGGAGTTGTTCGAGCAGCAGGATGAAGACTATCGCGCTTCGGTGTTGCCACCGGCGGTGACCCGCCGGGTCGTGGTCGAGCAGGCTTCGGTCCTCGGCTGGGAGCGCTATGCCGGAACCAAGGGTGCGATCATCGGCATGAAGACCTTTGGCGCGTCGGCGCCGTTGAAGGAATTGCTGGTCAAATTCGGCTTCACCCCCGACCACGTCTATGCGGCTGCCAAAGAGCAACTCGCGCGCAAGGAGTAATGGCGATGCCAAATCCGCTGCGCACGCTCAACGAATTTGGCCAATCGGTGTGGCTTGACTTTGTCAGCCGTGACCTGCTGAAGACCGGACAGCTGACGCGGTTGATCGCCGAAGACGGTTTGCGCGGCGTCACCTCGAACCCTTCAATCTTCGAAAAGGCGATCGGCCATGGCGACGACTACGACGAGCTGATTGCCGCCGCACGGCAGAAGGGTGATCTCGATCCCGGCGCGCTGTTCGAGGAACTGGCGGTGCGCGACATCCAAGAAGGAGCCGACGCGCTGCGCCCGGTCTTTCAACAGACGCAGGGCCGCGACGGCTTTATCAGCCTCGAAGTCTCGCCCTATCTGGCGATGAAGACGCACGAGACGATCGAAGAGGCGCGCCGTTTGTGGCGCGAGGTCGGGCGTGAAAACCTGATGGTCAAAGTGCCCGGCACCAAGGCCGGCCTGCCGGCGATCCGCGCCCTGATCGGCGAGGGCATCAACGTCAACGTCACCTTGTTGTTCTCCCAGCAAGTCTATGCCGATGTCGCCGACGCCTATATCGGGGGCCTCGAAGCCTTCGCCCGGAACGGCGGCGATCCGCACCGGGTGGCGAGCGTCGCCAGCTTCTTTGTCAGCCGCATCGACACATTGGTCGACGAGGCGCTCGACAAGCGTATCGCCGCGGCGACCGGTCCCGCCGAAAAGGCGCGGCTCGAAAAGCTGAAGGGTAAGATCGCGATCGCGAACGCCAAGCTCGCCTACCAGCATTACCAGAAGATCTATGGCGCCGAGCGCTGGCAACGGCTTGCGCAGCAAGGAGCGCAAACCCAACGCCTGCTGTGGGCCAGTACCGGCACCAAGAACCAAGCCTATAGCGACGTGCTCTACGTCGACGAGCTGATCGGCGCGGATACGGTCAACACGATGCCGCCGGCGACGATGGACGCCTATCGCGACCACGGTCATCCGCGCCCGAGCCTCGAAGAGGATGTCGGAGCCGCGCAGGCTGTCATGGCGGCGCTGCCCGATGCCGGAATTTCGATCCAGGCGGTGACCGAAAGGCTCGTCGAGGACGGCGTTCGGTTGTTTGCCGATGCTGCCGACCAGCTCTATGCCGCGGTTCAGAAAAAACGCCGGACCGGGCTCGGAGCCAAGCTCAATGCGATGAGCTGCAAGCTTCCGGCGCCGATTGACAAGGAGGTGCAGGACGCGCTCGAAGACTGGCGCCGCGACGGCAAGATCCGGCGGCTGTGGGCCGGCAACGCGTCGCTGTGGACCGGGACCGACGAGGCAAAATGGACCGGCTGGCTGAATGTCGCCGAGCGGCAATCGGCAGCGGCGGAGCTTGCGGATTTCGCAGTCGATGTGAAGCGCGCCGGGTTCAGGGATGTGCTGCTGCTGGGGATGGGCGGGTCCAGCCTCGGCCCCGAGGTGTTGGCGGACACGTTCGGCGACAAGCCCGGTTATCCAACCCTGCGCGTGCTCGATTCGACCGATCCGGCGCAGATCCGCCGTGTCGAAGCCCGAGTTGACCTCGCGCATACCTTGTTCATCGTGTCGAGCAAGTCCGGCACCACGCTCGAGCCCAACATCTTCAAGCAGTATTTTTTCGAACGCGCCAAGGCTGCAATCGGCGCGTCCGAGGCGGCCAGGCATTTTGTCGCGATTACCGATCCCGGCTCGTCGCTCGAAAAGGTCGCGCGCAACGAAAAATTCCGCGCCGTTTTTCACGGGCTGCCGAGCGTCGGCGGGCGGTATTCGGTACTGTCGAATTTCGGCATGGTGCCGGCGGCGGCGATTGGCGTCGCGCCTCGCGGCTTTCTCGAAAGCGCGGCCGAAATGGCGCGCTCCTGCGCGCCGAGCGCCCCGCCGGTCGAGAACCCGGGGGTGATCCTGGGGGCCATTCTCGGCGTCTGCCAGCGCCGCGGGCGCGACAAGGCGACAGTCATAACGTCGAGGGGCATCGCCGATTTCGGCGCTTGGCTCGAACAATTGCTCGCCGAGTTCGACCGGCAAGCTCGGCAAGGGGATCGTACCGGTCGATGCCGAGCCGCTGGGGCCGCCCTCGGTATACGGCGACGACCGCGTCTTCGCCTATCTGAACTCGCCGCCGACGAGGACGGCAAGCAAGAACAGGCGATCGCAGCACTCGAAGAGGCCGGTCACCCGGTGGTTCGGATCACCGTCTCCGATACGATGCAGCTCGGCCAAGAATTCTTCCGCTGGGAGATGGCGACCGCGGTCGCCGGCTCGGTGATCGGCGTCAACCCGTTCGACCAGCCCGATGTCGAGGCGAGCAAGGTCAAGACCCGCGATCTGACCGCCACTTACGAAAAAACCGGCGCGTTGCCCGACGAGAAGCCGTTCCTCTGTGGCGCCGGGTTCAAGCTGTTCGCCGATCCACGCAACGAGGCCGAGCTGGCGCCAAAGGCGACGAGCCTGACCGCGGCGCTGAAGGCGCATTTCGCCCGGATCGGCACCGGCGATTATGCGGCACTGCTCGCTTACATCGAGCGCAACCCGGCCCATATCGAAGCGATGCGGGGCCTCCGCCGCATGATCCGCGACCGCACCCGGGCGGCGACCTGCGTTGGCTTTGGCCCGCGCTTTCTGCATTCGACCGGGCAAGCTTACAAGGGCGGGCCAAACACCGGCGTCTTTCTGCAGATAACGTGCGACGATGCCGAGGATTTGCCGGTACCCGGGCAGAGATTCACTTTTGGCGTGGTCAAGGCGGCGCAGGCGCGCGGCGACTTTGAGGTGCTGGCCGAGCGTGGGCGGCGCGCTTTGCGCGTCCATGTTTCAGGCGATCTCGACGCCGGTCTCACCGCGCTTGGACACGCCGTCGACCAGGCTTTGCAATAAGCCGCCGCGTCAGGCGGGAAAGCGGAGGTTCACATGCAACTCGGTATGATCGGTCTCGGCCGGATGGGCGGCAACATCGTGCGCCGGCTGATGAAGAACGGCCATAGCTGCGTCGTCTATGACAAGAGCGCTGACGCGGTGCACGGGCTCGCCGGCGAAGGTGCGAAGCCCAGCAAGGACCTCGCCGATTTCGTCAAACAGCTGGCCGCCCCGCGCGCAGTCTGGGTGATGCTGCCGGCCGGCCAGATCACCGATGCCACGATTACCGAGTTGGGCGGTCTGCTCGCCTCGGGCGACATCGTCATCGACGGCGGCAATTCGTTTTACCAGGACGATATCCGCCACGCCGACCTGCTAAAGCCGAAGGGCATCCATTTTGTCGATGTCGGCACCAGCGGCGGCGTGTGGGGATTCGAGCGCGGCTACTGCATGATGATCGGCGGCGACAAGAAGATCGTCGATCACCTCGACCCGATCCTGAAGACCCTAGCGCCCGGACGAGGGAATATCGATCCGACACCCGGGCGGGATGGACGCGATCCGCGGGCCGAGGAGGGCTATCTCCATTGCGGCCCGGTCGGCGCCGGGCATTTTGTCAAGATGGTGCATAACGGCATCGAATACGGTGTCATGCAGGCCTATGCCGAGGGCTTCGACATCCTGCGCAACGTCAATATCCCGGCAGTCCCGGAAAACCGGCGCTACCAGCTCAACCTTCCCGATGTTGCCGAGGTGTGGCGGCGCGGCAGCGTGATCTCGTCATGGCTGCTCGACCTTACCGCGATCTCGCTGGCAAAAGATCCCGAACTTTCCAAATTCACCGGGCAGGTCGCGGATTTGGGCGAAGGCCGGTGGACGATCCAGGCCGCTATCGAGGAGGCGGTGCCGGCCGAAGTCTTGTCCTCGGCGCTTTACACCCGGTTCCGCTCGCGCCAGGACCACACCTTTGCCGAGCGCATCCTGTCGGCAATGCGCAACGAGTTCGGCGGCCATCAGGAACCCGGAACGATCGTAAAGGACTGAACCATGGACGCTCGGACCGGGGCAAAGGAGCAAAGCACGGCGCAGCGCGCGCCCCAGGCGCCACCCTGCACGATGGTGATCTTTGGCGCTGGCGGCGATCTGACCAAGCGGCTGTTGATGCCGGCTCTCTACAATTTGGCCAAGGACAAGCTGCTCTCCGACAATTTTGCGATCGTCGCCGCCGACCGCACGCCCAAGCCGGCCGACGCCTTTCGCGATTATCTGGCTGAAGGGGTCAAGAGCTTTGTCTCGGACACCGGGTCGGGCGGCGCCAGCGAGCCGTTCGATGCCAAGACCTGGGAAGTCATCGCCGGGCGCATCACTCATTTCGCCGGCGACTTTACGACGCCTGATACCTACAGCCGGCTCGCCAAGGTGCTCGACGACATCGAGGCCAAGAACAAGACCGGCGGAAATGTCCTGTTCTACCTCGCCGTCGCCGAGCAATTGTTCGGCACGATCGTCGAGCGGCTCGGCGAAGCCGGGCTTGCAAAGGAAAAAGAAGGCAGCTGGCGGCAAGTCATCATCGAAAAGCCATTCGGCAGGGACCTCGCCACCGCTCGCGCGCTCAACGCCCGCATCCTCAAGTTCCTGGATGAGCCGCAGATCTTCCGCATGGATCATTTCCTCGGCAAGGAGACGGTCCAGAACATCATGGCGCTGCGGTTTTCGAACGCGATCTTCGAGCCGTTGTGGAACCGCGACCATATCGATCACGTGCAGATTACCGCCGCCGAGACCGTCGGCGTCGAGCGCCGCGCCAATTTTTACGAAGTCACCGGCGCGCTGCGCGACATGGTGCCGAACCATGTGTTCCAGCTGCTGAGTCTGACGGCGATGGAATCGCCGAATTCGTTCGCCGCCGACGCGGTTCGCAATGAAAAAACCAAGGTTCTCGAAGCGGTGCAGCCGCTCGACGACGAAGCCGTCCGTCGCAACGTCGTGCGCGGGCAATATGCGGCGGGAGCGATCAACGACGCCTCGGTCCAAGGCTATCGCGAAGAGCCGGGGGTCAAACCGGACAGCATGACCGAGACCTATGTCGCCTTGCGGCTCGGCATCGAGAATTGGCGCTGGGCCGGTGTGCCGTTCTATCTGCGGACCGGCAAGCGGCTGACCCGGCGTACCACCGAAATCGCGATCCATTTCAAACAGGCGCCGTTTGCGCTGTTCCGCGACACGCCGGTCGACATTCTGGCGCCCAACGTGCTGATCCTGCAGATCCAGCCCGACGAAGGCATATCCCTGCAATTCGGGGCGAAAATGCCGGGTCCGCGGATTGAGCTCGGCAAGGTCCGGATGGATTTTCGCTATAAGGACTATTTCCACACCGAGCCGAGCACCGGCTATGAGACCCTGGTTTACGACTGCATGATCGGCGAGGCGATCCTGTTCAACCGGGCCGACGGCGTCGAGGCCGGCTGGGAGGTGGTGCAGCCGATCCTCGATCTGTGGGGCGAGGACAAGACGGTGCCGCTCGAACTCTATCCGGCGGGCAGCGCCGGTCCCGACGGGGCCGACAATCTGTTGTGGCGCAGCGGCCGGCAGTGGCGGCCGCTGTCCCCCTAGCGATGGTCTCTTAGCAGTGGCCCGCCCTGTTGTCGTCGCGCCGTCGATCCTGTCGGCGGATTTCGGGCGGCTTGCCGAGGAAGTGCGCGCAGCTGACCTCGCCGGTGCCGATTGGATCCATGTCGACGTGATGGACGGCCGCTTTGTCCCGAACATCACGATCGGCCCGGTGGTCGTCGAAGCCGTGCGGCGGGCGACCAAGAAACCGGTCGATGTCCATCTGATGATCGTCGAGCCCGAGCATTACCTTGATGATTTCGCCAAGGCCGGAGCCGATCATCTGCTGGTCCACTGCGAACCCAGCGCGACGATCCATCTGCACCGCACCTTGTCGCATATCCGCGACCTCGGCAAAGTGGCGGGCGTCGTGCTCAATCCCGCAACGCCGTTGTCGCAGATCGAATACGTGCTGCATTTGTGTGGCGTCGTATTGATCATGACGGTCAATCCCGGTTTTGGCGGGCAGAAATTCCTGCCTGAGATGCTGCCCAAAATCGCCGAACTCAGGCGGCTGTGCGACGAGCGCGGTTTCAATCCGGTCATCGAAGTTGACGGCGGTTTGAGCGGCGAGAATGCGTGGCAGGTCGTCGACGCCGGCGCCAACGCCATCGTCGCCGGCTCGGCGGTGTTTCACGCCCCCGATTACGCCCGAGCGATCACCGCGATCCGCAACTCGGCGCTGAGCCGATCCTGAAGAGGTGCCGATGCCGACCGAGACCCGCATCGATATCGCGAAAGATTTGGAGGACCTCGCCCACCGGGCGGCGCACTGGATCGCCGACATCGCCGGCCGCAGCCAGGGTCGCTTTGCGGTCAGTCTGTCGGGTGGCTCGACCCCACGCCGGCTTTATCAGCTTTTGACCGAACCGCCATTTCGCGAGGCGATGCCGTGGGACCGCATCCACTGGTTTTGGGGTGACGAGCGCTTTGTCCCGCCGGACCATCCGGACAGCAATTACCGAATGGCCCGCGAGGCGATGCTGTCCCGCGCGCCGGTGCCGGCGGCGAACATTCATCCGATCGAGACCGGCGGTGACCCGGCCACTGCCGCTCGCGCTTATGAGCGGACCCTCAAATCCTTCTATGGCGCCGAGACCCTCGATCCGGCCCGCGCGCTCTTCGATATCGAATTGCTCGGCCTCGGCCCCGACGGCCACACCGCCTCGCTGTTCCCCGGAACAAAAGTGCTCGACGAACGGCAGCGCTGGGTCGCTGAAGTCATTGGCGCCAAGCCCGAAGAGCGGATCACCCTGACTTATCCGGTTCTTGAAAGCAGCCGGCACACGGCATTCCTGGCCGCCGGCGCCGACAAGCGGGAGCCGCTGGCGCGCGTATTGGCCGACGACCAGGTATTGCCGGCGGCGCGGGTCCAGCCGTCCGGCCACCTTGTCTGGTTTGTCGACGAGCAGGCATACCCGCCCCGATGAGCGTCGATCGCGACGAGTTGAAGCGCGCGGCGGCGTCGCGCGCGATCGAGGAGGTCGAGGACGGCATGGTCCTCGGGCTCGGCACCGGGTCGACCGCGGCCTTTGTCGTCGAAGGCCTGGCGGCGCGCGTCAAGGCCGGGCTGCGGGTCGTCGGCATCCCGACATCCGAGCGGACCGCGGTTCAGGCACGCGGGCTCGGGATCCCGATTGCGACCTTTGCCGAATACCAGAAGCTCGATATGACGATCGACGGCGCCGACGAGGTCGAACTCGGCACGCTCAACCTGATCAAGGGGCTTGGCGGCGCGTTGCTGCGCGAAAAGATCGTGGCCGCGGCGAGCCGGCGGCTGGTCATCGTCGTCGACCAGGAAAAATTGGTCGAGCGCCTGGGCCAACACACGCGAGTGCCGGTCGAAGTGACCGAGTTCGGGTGGCAGGTGACCGCCGCCTCGCTAACCGCGCTGGGTTGCGTCCCTGAGCAGCGCTACACCACCGGCGAGCAGCCTTTTGTGACCGACGAGGGCCATTTTATCCTCGACTGCCGGTTCGGGCCCATCCCCGATCCGGGCATGCTCGAAAAACGCATCGCGATGACGGTCGGGACTGTCGAAAGCGGGCTGTTTGTCGGGCGCGGCCCGATGGTTGTCGTTGCCTCGGCCACTGGGGTCGAAGTGCTGGTCCCAACCCCGAGGGAGCCCGGATGAGAAAGATTTCGCTCGTCGTCACCGATGTCGACGGCACGCTCGTCACCACGCAAAAGTCGTTGACGCCGGCCGCGATCGCCGCCGCCGGGCGCCTTCACAAAGCGGGCATCGCATTTTCGATCTGCAGCAGCCGACCGCCTTTTGGCCAACGCATGCTGATCGAGCCGTTGCAGCTAGCCTTGCCGTTCGGCGGCTATAATGGCGGCTCGATCGTCAATCCCGATCTGTCGCCGGTCGAGCAGAAGCTGCTGGCTTCCGATGCGGCGCGTGACACGATCACGATGCTGGAAGGGCACGGCATCACCAGCATCTGGGTCTTCACCGGCGGGGAGTGGCTGATCCGCGACCGCGCCGGCGATTACGTCGATCTGGAAATCCACACCATCCAGACGCCGCCCACTGTGGTCGCTTCATTCGATGGCCGGCTCGACACGGTGTCGAAGATCGTCGGCGCCAGCAAGGACCACGACCGCATCGCAACGGCGGTGACCGCCGGTCAGGCGGAATTAGAGAGCCGTGCCACGGTGTTGCGCTCGCAGGCCTATTACTGCGACGTGACCCCGCCGGGCATCGACAAAGGCCGGCTCGTCGACCTGTTGGCCGGGCGCCTGGGGGTGCCGCGCGATGAGATCGCCGTCCTTGGCGACATGGGCAACGACGTCGAGATGTTTCGCCGCGCCGGCTTTGCGATCGCGATGGGCAACGCCACCCCCGAGGTCAAGGCGCTGGCGCAGGAAGTCACCCTGTCTAACGACGAAGACGGCTTCGCCGCGGCGATCGACCGCTACATCCTCGGCTGACGGAAGCCGCCCGTCGGACGGCCTCCGTCACGGCGGCCGGCCAATTATCGCCCGTTGCCGGTCGAATAATTCTGCGGTGCCGTCGATGAACCTACCGACGGTTCCCCGCCGCCGTTAAAGCTGTCGACGCACTGGGCGTGCAGCTCGGCATCGGTTATCGGTCCGCACTCCATGCGCATCCGCTGCGCACGAAAGTGCGCGTTTGTCTGCACCAGGTGGCTGTAGTGCTCGCTCTCGATGACGTTCTTGCGCGGCGACCATGTCCCCGATCGCTCGACACCACTGCTTTGCGGGCCGTTCGTTATAACTTGCTCTGCGGGGGCATACTGCGCGTGAGCAGCCGGAATGCCGGCCGCTGCGGTAAGGCAGGCCGTCGCAAAGGCCAGGGTCGTCATAGATTTAAGCAACATGACCGTCCTCTCCTCGCATGTTGGTCATGTCAGCGAACGAGGCCGGCGGCGTAATTGTTCCACGCCAACGTCCTTGACCGCGAGCTGCGGTCAGTGGGGGTTCGCTAGGACAGCGGATCGGCGAGCCCGCGGCGGCGACAGGCGGCGATCACCGTGTTGCGCAACAGGCAGGCGATCGTCATCGGGCCGACGCCGCCCGGCACCGGGGTGATCGCGCCGGCAATCTTGCACACCGCCGGGAAATCGACATCGCCGGCAAGCCGGCTGCGACCGTCCGGTCCGGGCACCGGGCTGATGCCGGCGTCGATGACGACGGCTCCGGGCTTGATCCAGTCGGCGCCGACCACCAGCGGCCGGCCGACCGCGCTGACCAAAATGTCGGCCCGGCGAGCGACCGCGGCCGCTTCGCGGGTTTTCGAGTGCACCGTCGTGACCGTGCAGTCCGCTGCCAGCAGCAATGCCGCCATCGGCTTGCCGACAATGTTCGAGCGGCCGAGAACGACCGCCTCGGCGCCGGCAAGATCCGGGCGGACCGAGCGCAGCAACATCAGGATGCCTTGCGGCGTGCACGGCACGAGACTGGAAATCCCGGTCCACAAGCGCCCGACATTGACCGGGTGAAACCCGTCGGCATCCTTCTGCGGGTCGATCGCCGATATCACGCGATGCACGTCGATCTGCGGCGGCAGCGGCAATTGCACCAGAATGGCGTCGACCCGCTCGTCGGCGTTGAGCCGGGTGATTTCCGCGATGACAGCTGCCTCGCCAGTGGCGCCGGCCAGACGCCGCTCGAACGAGGCGAGGCCGGCGGTGGCGCAAGCGATCCCCTTGGCGCGGACATAGGCGAGGCTCGCCGCGTCGTCACCGACGAGGATCGTCGCGAGACCGGGGACAAAATTGTGTCCGTCGCGGAGTTTGACGACGGCATCGGCGACGCGTCGGCGCAGTCCGGCTGCAATCGTCTTGCCGTCGATGATGCGTGCGTCGGCCACGCCGCTCCCCTTCCAGCCCATCCCTCTGCGGGGAAAATTTTATACCGGGTCCGATCGCGCAATGCTGACACTATTCGCGCCAGGACCATGGCAGGTCCCAGCTCAGAAGAGGAGATCGCGGATGACGATGCGACAACAAATGCGGCGGCTGATCGAGCGCGCCGGCTACGCGATGGTGCCAGGCGCCTACGACACCCTGACCGCGCGGCTCGTCGAGCAGGCCGGGTTCGACGCGGTCTATCTGACCGGGGGCGGCTATTCGCGGGCGAACGGCTATCCCGATCTCGGGCTGCTGACCTTGTCCGAAAACGTCCGTTTCATCGGGATCACGGTCGAGGCCGTCGGGATCCCGGTCATCGCCGACGCCGATACCGGCAACGGCAATGCGCTCAACGTCATCCGCACGGTGCGCGAATACGAAAAATCGGGGGTCGCCGCATTTCATCTCGAGGACCAGGTATCGCCAAAGAAATGCGGCCATTACGAGGGCAAGGAGGTGGTCTCCGTCGGCGAGATGGTCGGCAAGATCAAGGCTGCGGTCGACACGCGCCAGGACCCCGATCTGATCATTATCGCCCGCTCCGACGCGCGCGCGGTCGAGGGGATCGAGGCGGCGGTCGACCGGGTCAACGCCTATCTCGCAGCGGGTGCCGATGTCGGCTTTGTCGAGGCGCCGCAGAATGTCGAAGAGTTGAAGCTCGTCGCCCGCCGCGTTGCCGGGCCGGCATTGGTCAACGTCTTCGAGGGCGGCAAAACACCGATGGTGCCGGCGGCCGAACTCGAACAGATGGGCTTTCGCCTCGGCATCTATCCCTCGCAGACCCATCGCGCCGCAATCCGTGCCGCGCAAAAGGTGCTGGCGGTATTGAGGCAGGACGGCGACACGACGCGGGTCGAAGCCGATCTTGCGACCTTTGAGGAGCGCGAAGACGTCGTCGGCACCGCCCGCTGGCGCGCGCTCGAAGAAAGGTACATGCGGGTCGTTCAGGGCTAGCAGGACCACACAGTTTCGTGCGTCCGATTATGATAGGATGCGCCTTCTGCATCCCAGGAGCGACAGCTGCGCATGGAGAGCGGTACGGCCGGCCTTGCGCTGTCAATCCCCCGCCCGGCCGCGCGCACCGCCGGGCGCGGAGCGTCCTTGGCGATTCAACTCAGCGCGGTCATCGTCGCCGCAACGATCGACGAGCCGCGGGTGCTGACGGTGCGGATCGGGCATGACCCGGTCGAGGCGTTGCCCTCGGGCCCGCTCGAAATCGAGCATCGCACGCTCGAAGTCGGCTTGCGCGCCTGGGTCGAGCGCCAGACCGGGCAAAGGCTCGGCTATGTCGAGCAGCTCTACACTTTTGGCGACCGCGACCGCGTCGAAACCGGCGAGGCGCGGCCGAGCCGGGCATTGACCGTCGCCTATCTGGCGTTGGTGCGCGAAGCCCATCCCGGAGGTGCGGTCGAGGCCGTCTGGCAAAGCTGGTATCGCCATTTCCCGTGGGAAGACTGGCGCCAAGGCAAGCCCGCGGCACTAGCACTGCTCGAAGATTGGCTGGCGCGCTGGGCGGACACAGCCGCGAGCGACGTCGAGAGGCGGCTGCGCGGCGAACGCCTCGGTCTCGCCTTTGCCGCCTCGTGGAACGAGGAACTGGTGCTGGAGCGCTACGAGCTTCTCTACGAGGCCGGGCTGATCGAGGAAGCCCGCCGCGGCGGCCCGCGACCCTCCTCCGCCGACGGCGCGCCGCTGTCGGGCATGCCGCTGGCGGCCGACCACCGCCGCATTCTCGCGACCGCGATCGGGCGCTTGCGCGGCAAGATCAAATACCGCCCGGTCGTGTTCGAGCTGATGCCGCCTTCTTTCACCCTGTTGCAGTTGCAGCGCACGGTCGAGGCGCTGTCCGGCGTACGCCTGCACAAGCAGAATTTCCGCCGTCTCGTCGAGCAGCAGGGCCTCGTCGAGGAAACCGGCGGGATCAGCGCCGAAACCGGCGGCCGCCCCGCGCGCCTCGTGCGCTTTCGCCGCGAGGTATTGCTCGAACGCCCCGCCCCCGGCCTGCGCCTGCGCGCCACCCGCCGCGCGTCTGGTTAAAGTCTGTCGCCGAGCGAGGTGAATAACCAGTCCTCGAACGCCAATGACACTGTATCAGGATAATGAGCTTAGTGACCGCGTGAGGAGATGATGTATAGGAACGTCATTGCCAGCCTCACTGCGATTATCGTTGTGGTCGTACTCTCTCCCGCGCGTGCCGCTTTGTTCCCGCCGGGAATGATAGATAGCGTTGTCGCGCTAGGCGCGATGGTGAACACTGCTCCGCTCGGGCAATCCCCGAAAATCGAATGGGTCACACTGGGAACAGGCTTTTTCTACGGATATAAAATCAAGGACGACCCTGACGTGCAAAAAAGACAATATGAAATTTATTTGGTCACAGCTGGTCATGTTGTTTCAGAATTTAAAGAAAGCCAGCAAGGGGATCTTTTTGTTCGAATCAATTCGAAGGACCCGACCTCGCCGAGTAAAACCTTTAATATTCCGTTCAATCGAAATGCCCAAGAAGACACTTGGTTCTTTCACCCTAAGTTCGATCCGAAAACGGTCTCAACATTCCCAGACTATGACATCGCAATAGTGCGATTGAACGGACAAACTCTCAAAGAATCTGGGGCAACATTCGTCGAAAGTGACGAAACTATGGCAGATGTCAAAAAGTTGAAAGAGATCGGTGCGTCTGCTGGCGACGGAACGTTCGTACTCGGATTCCCGATGAATTTAGCGGGAGTTCAGCGGAATTACGTGATTGCTCGCGAAGGCATTATCTCGCGTATCAGCGAAATGCTTGATGATAAGGCAATGACATTTTTATTAGATTCATTCGTCTTTCCTGGAAACAGCGGAAGTCCTGTTATCCTAAAGCCAGAGATTACCTCAATCGCAGGAACTAAATCAAATCGCACAGCCTATGTTATCGGAGTCGTTCACGGCTACAAATCTTATCTCGATGTGGCAGTAAGTCAACAGACGCATCGGCCACGGATCACCTTTGAAGAGAATTCCGGGCTCGCAGAAGTGATCCCGATGGATCGGGTGAATGAAACGATCGAGGCTTTTCGGGCGTCCCATCCGTGAGCCTCAGTAAATTGTGCAGTCATCTCGGCGCGACAGCAGGGTGGCGATCGCGTTTTGTGTCAATGCCAGGTGGCGGCGTCGGGGAGAGCACGCTGGCGGCCGGTACGTTAATGCAGACCCCCTCCCCCTCGATGGGGGAGGGTCGGGGGGGGGTGATGCAGCCCAGCGCATCGGCGATCGTCCGATGGACGCCAGCGAGATTTGTCAGTACCTCGCCGTTCCAAAACCGCAGAATGCGATAGCCTTCATTGCCAGGAACTCGCTGGGCTCAGCTTCCCGCGGGGCGGAGTGATCGTGTTGGCCGCCGTCGATTTCGACGATCAACCGCACCTCGTGGCACACAAAATCGGCGATATTTCGGCCGATCGGCACCTAGCGGCGGAACTTGTACCCGTTCATTCGATGCAACTGCAGAATTCGCCAGACCCGTTTCTCAGCCTCGGTCATCGTTTGTCTTAGAACACGGGCCCGTGCATAGGTACCGTCAATCGGATATTTCTTCATTCATCGGCTCGGTTGGCGTTCCGCGTGGATCACCCCCTCCCAACCCTTCCCCATCGAGGGGGAGGGCTTTCCCGATCCAGCTAAGCCTCTCTCGCGAAAATCTTCAGGCCAGTCCGGAGCATTGACCTGTCACGGGCGGGTTTCGGGGAGGGTGCGCTGGCGGCGGTAGGAGAGGGCTTCGGCGATGTGGCGGCGGGCGACGATCGCCGCCCCTTCGAGATCGGCCAGGGTGCGGGCAACCCGCAGGACGCGGTGGTAGCCGCGCGCCGACAGGCGCAGCCGCTCGGCGGCGCGCACCAACAAGGCGCGGCCCTCGGGATCGGGGGTCGCGACCTCGTCGAGGAGCGCGCCGTCGGCTTCGGCGTTGGTGCGGATGCGGTGGTCGCCCGGCTGATCGGCATAGCGCGCCGCCTGCCGCTGGCGCGCGGCGGCAACCCGTTTGGCGACGGCCACGCTGTCCTCGCCCGGCGGCGGCAGGGCGAGATCGGCCGGCGACACCGCCGGCACGTCGATATGCAGGTCGATGCGGTCGAGCAATGGGCCCGACAGCCGCCCCTGATATTCCTCGGCGCAACGCGGGGCGCGGCCGCAGGGTTGCTCGGCGAAATGGCCGCAGCGGCATGGGTTCATCGCCGCGATCAGCTGAAAGCGCGCCGGATAGGTGACGTGGCCGTTGGCGCGGGCGACGCTCACCCGGCCGGTTTCGAGCGGCTGGCGCAGGGCTTCGAGTGCGGCGCGGTTGAACTCCGGCAACTCGTCGAGAAACAGCACGCCCTGGTGGGCGAGCGAGATTTCGCCCGGACGCGCCCGCATGCCGCCGCCGACCAAGGCTGGCAACGAAGCCGAATGATGCGGCTCGCGGAACGGCCGCTCGCGCGTCAGCCCGCTGCCGCGCAGCCCGCCGGCAACCGACTGGATCATGCCGAGCTCCAGGGCTTCGGCCGGTTCGAGCGGCGGCAACAATGCCGGCAGACGCGCCGCCAGCATCGACTTGCCCGATCCCGGCGGTCCGACCATCAAGAGATTGTGGCCGCCGGCGGCGGCAATCTCGATCGCCCGCTTGGCGCTTTCCTGGCCTTTGACGTCCGCCAAGTCGAGCCCGGCTATGGCCGAGGCCACGAGCCGCGGCTCGGGTGGCGGCAGCAGCTGGGTTCCTTTGAAATGGTTGACGATCGCCAAGAGGCTCGGTGCCGCGACGACCTCGATCTCGCCGGCCCACGCCGCCTCGCCGCCGCATGCCGCCGGGCAGATGACGCCGCTGTCGTGGCCGGCGGCGAACAACCCGGCGATCAGCACCCCGGCGACGCTGGTGATCGAGCCGTCGAGCGACAATTCCCCAAGTGCCGTATAGTGGCGAGTTCGTCGGCCGGCAGAGCCTCCATCGCGACCAGCAACGCGAGTGCTATCGGCAGGTCGAAATGGCTGCCCTCCTTTAGCACGTCGGCGGGGGCGAGGTTGACGGTGATGCGCTTTGGCGGCAACGCCAGCCCGAGCGAGTTCAGCGCCGAGCGCACCCGCTCGCGAGACTCGGCGACCGCCTTGTCCGGCAGCCCGACAACGGTGAAGGCCGGCAGGCCGGAAGCGATCGTCACCTGGGTTTCGACCTCGATGACCTCGATCCCGTGAAACGCCACGGTGCGAACTTGCGCGGCCATGTCCGTATCCAACCCTTAACCTTAGGTCGAATGTAAGGGCGCAAGCGCCGTGACGCCAGCGTCGCGGTTGTGCCCAGCACAATCGTTGCGGGATCGGCGGTGGCGGGGTTACGCTGGAACGAGGCCGACCCACGGCCGGCTCGTGAAATCTGGGATGGGGGGACGCCACCTTGCCAAACACCGCCCGCTGGCGGCTCGCGATCGAGCCGCACATGCTCAGCATCCTCCGGATCGTCGTCGGGCTGCTCTACATGGAGCATGGCCTCAACAAGCTGTTCGACTTCCCGCCGACGCCGACGCATATGCCATACCGCCTGTTCAGCTTGGTCCCGGGGCTCGCCGGGCTGTTGGAGCTGGTCGGCGGCCTGCTGCTCACCTTAGGGTTTTACACGCGTCTTGTCGCCTTTATCTTGGCAGGCGAAATGGCGTTTGCCTATTTCATGGTGCACGCGCCGAAAAACTTCTTTCCGATATTGAACAACGGCGAATCCGCAATTCTCTACTGCTTTGTCTTTCTTTACCTCGCGGTGGTCGGCGGTGGACTATGGAGCCTCGACCGGTTGCGCGACAAGAACTCCGGCCGCGGTTGACTGGAAGTTAACGTCTCGTTCTCGGCGAGCAGCAGGGGCGGTGCCGCTGCTGGATTTCAGGCTGATCCCGCGCGCCAGAATCCGCTGAGCCGTTATTGATGACCGCTATCGACTTAGCCTGGCCGCGGGAACAGTCGTTCTTCGACAAGTCCGCAAATGATGTGCCCGGCGATTATATGAATCTGCTGGATGAGCGGTGTCGAATCCGATGGCGCGTGCAGGCAGATGTCGCAGCGCCGGCGCATTTCCCCGCCGGTCCGGCCCGTGAGCCCGACGACTGCGAGCCGCTTGTCGCGCGCCGCGTCGATCGCGCGCAAGACGTTCGGCGAGCGGCCCGAGGTCGACAGCGCAACGAACACGTCCCCGGAATTGCCCAGGGCCTGGATTTGCCGCTCGAACACCCGGTCGTAACCGTAATCGTTGCCGATCGCAGTCAGCACCGAGCTGTCGGTCGTCAGCGCCAACGCCGCCGCCGGTGCGCGGTCGTAATTGAGGCGCGACAACAACTCCCCGGCGATGTGCTGGGCGTCGCCGGCGCTGCCGCCATTCCCGGCGAGCAGCAGCTTGTGACCGCTGGTGAGCGCGTTCGCGGTTATCTCGACGATGGCGGCCACGGTGTTGCAAAACGCCGGGTCGTCGAGCGCGGCCTGCACGACGTCGCGCGACTGCCTGAGGTAATCGAGGATCGCCTTCATCGTGCTACCATCGTTCTCCGCCGTCGTGGGCGAATGCCAGGGCGCAGCCGCTCTCGCGGCGTATTATGACACATTTCGCGATGCCGGGCGAGATTGGGGTACCGGCTGCGCCGACGCCTTGGCCGCGGTGCGACGGTACAGCCGGGCGCCGGTCGCGCCGGCGTTTTTGCGCTTTGCCGTCAACCATAAATCGAGTATCTGGAAAATGCCCCCGCGACGGTATCCATCAGCGGATGAGGCCCCGGGGACGTCATCGATGCGCATCTTTTTCGTGTGCCAGCGCGTCCCCTATCCACCGGATCGCGGGGACAAAATCGTGACGTTCCACGAGATCCGCCATCTTTCAAAAAAGCACGAGCTGCATATTTTCTGCCTCGCCGACGGTACTGGCGACCTCGCCAACATTCCCGCCCTGCGAGACCTCGCAGCGAGTGTGACGGCCGTGCCGGTGACGAGATTGAAGAGCCGGCTCCGCTCGCTTTGGGCGCTGGTCGGTGGTCGGGCGCTTTCGGTGGCCGCCTTCGACGAAGCGGCGCTGCATCGGGCGATTATCCAAAAGCATGACGAAGTGCAACCGGATCTGATTATCGTGTTCAGCTGCAATGTCGCGCAGTATGCAGAGCATTTTGGCGGCGTGCCGCGGATCATGCAGTTTCATGACCTGGATTCGCTCAAATGGGCACAATACGCCGGACGATCGAACATTTTCTTGCGGTGGATTTACCGGATTGAAGCGGAACGGCTGCTCGCTTATGAGAGGAGCATTGCCCGCCGCTTTTCCCATGCCTTGGTTTGCACCGCGGCTGAGAGGCATGATTTCGAGCGCCTGTTCCCCGGGATCGCGGTCTCGCTCGTCGGCAACGGTGTGGATCTCGACTATTACCGACCGTCCGGCGCAAGAAAACAACCGGGCTCGATCGTCTTCACTGGTGTCATGGACTACTTCCCCAACGTCGACGCCGTTGCTTGGTTTTGCGACCAGATATTGCCGGCGGTGCAGGCGCAAATCCCGCAAGCGCACCTGACCATCTGCGGCAATCGCCCGAATGCCGCGGTGTGGCGACTGGCGAAACGGCGCGGCGTCACGGTCACCGGATGGGTGCCCGACACGCGGCCCCATCTCGACGCAGCAGAAGTATTCGCAGCGCCGTTGCGAGTGGCTCGCGGCGTTCAAAACAAGCTGCTCGAGGCACTGGCCATGGGCCTGCCCTGCGTCGCTTCCAGCGCCGCGTGGCGCGGCACCGTGGTTCCCCAGGGGGCCGGCATCCTGGTGAGCGATGACGCCGCCGAATTTGCCGAACTCGTCATCCACTTGTTGCGGGATTCCGCCTTTCGCACGGAAATGGCGGACAAAGCGCGTGCGGCGGCTGAAGCAAATTATCGCTGGGACGACCAGATGGCGGCGCTCGATCGCGCGATCGCGGCCGTGACCGCGCAGCCGCCCAAGCAGGCGTCCGCGTTGTCGGAGCTCGCCTGACGCGCCGATCCGCAATCCGCAGCGCAGAGCGTGTCTTATCCGAGCCGCAGACGGGTGAGCGCCAAATGCCGCGTTTCCACATCCGGCAACGCCGCGATCGACCTGATCGCGGCAGCCGGCATTCGGCCGGTTGGATCGCGCCGTGGCGAACCGCCATCCATTCCACCTGCTTATTAAGTCGAGAAGGATTCGCAGCGTTTAATCACAGCCACGAATCCTCCGATTGGTCTGACCTCGGCAAGAATGCAAACTGCAAGTTAGTTAATTAGCATCATATCAGGGTTGCTTCCCTCACCCTGCTTGTCCAACAAAATTGCGCGGCGGCCAGCGCATCTCGACAGTCGCGACATACCCATCGCGGCTGACGCCGATCTCACGGTAGGAGCGGGTCTCGGTCATATTGCAGGGTCCTCTTTTCGGATAAGGTACAATGTGAGATTTAGTGGAATGTTACACCATGCTGCATCAGCAGCAAAAGAGCTGCAGGATAGCACGCGTAGGTTGTCGCTAACCTCGGCATATCGGACCGGGTTGCCTGCCAACGCGCCGCCCTTTCGCCATAACCGGTCAAGATTGTCGCATACATACCGTTCCCGGCCAACGGATACACCTTGAGATATCATAATCTCAATTTGTCGAAACCTCAAGCGAAGTTACTTCTGTGACGAAGCCGGCCTACGTCAGTCCACAGTAATGAACGACCGCCGACGCGCGCTCGCGACCCTCAGCCGCCATCGTTGCGCCCAAATCGAACCGCTGGAGATGCCCGAGGCCGTCATTCGGCTAGGCACAGCGATCAGCGGCGCAAGGCGCGCAGTTCGGTCCGGCACGCCTCGCTGAACTCCCTCAGCGGATCGCGGATATCTTCGCTTCCTACGAATTCCCGCAACTCGTCGAAACTCTTGTCGGGCGCGGAATAGGCCTCGACCACGAAGCGGACCACCTGCTCGGCAACGCGGGTCACTTCACCCGATGACGTTAAGCGCATCCGTTCGATCGCAGAGTAGAGACCCGCGAGAACTTCGGGGCTCTCAGCCTGGTGGCCCCAGGCCTCGGTGACGCGTTTGGATGCTTCGATGATGAACTCGGCGTAGAGCGTCTCGCGCTTTACCGCCCCCTGGACAAGCACCTGCGCCCGCAACTGCCCGCGCTGGGTGAACCAGGAGGCAGCGAGGGTCGAGCCCCCGCCGATCAGCGAGCCGAGCAACGCGGACGCCGCGGAGAGAATAGCGGAATCAATTTGCACGTTGGTTGCCCTCTCATGCCATATGTATCACTCGCCCACGGGGACGGGGCCCCCGAGCTTGACCCTGCGCAGGGCGAGTGCCAGCGGCACGGCCGAGAGCGCGATCAACATCAGGACCCAGAACGCGTCCATATAGGCGAGGAACGACGCCTGGTCCTGCACCTGCTGTCCGATCCATTGGATGGCCTGCTGATGCGCCTGTGCCAATGAGCTGCCATGGGGGGCGAAATAGTTCGTCATCTGTTGCAGCGTGTCCTGATATTGGACGCTCGACGGGATCGCATGCTCGACGAGCCGGCTCTGATGGAACTGCTCGCGATGCGCCAGCACATTGGAGACCAGAGAGACGCCGATCGAGCCGCCGGTATTGCGCGCCACGTTGATCAGCGCCGAAGCCTGGTCGGTCTTATCTGACGGAATGCCGTCGTAGGACGCGGTTGTGATCGACAGGAAAACGAACGGCAGTCCGACGCCGAGCAGCATCCGCGTGCGCGCGAAGAACCAGAAGCCGAGATCGGCATAGGTATTGGTCAGCTCGTACACGGAGAGTGCTACGATCACCGCCCCGACAACGATCAGATATTTGGGCTGGACCTTGGCCGACAGACGGCCGACGATGACGAACATCACCATCATGACGAGGCCGCCCGGCGTCAGCACGAGACCGGCCCAGGTCGCCGTGTAGCCGAAATCGTCCTCTACCAGCTGGGGCAAGTACTGGGTAGTCGCGAGGAGGATGGCGCCGGTCGCCAGCATCATCAGAAAGCAGGCGCCGAACTGGCGCGTCGCCACCATCCGGACGTCAACAGTGGGATTACGGCGGGTAAGCTCCCACGGGATCATCAGCACAAACGCCAGCCCGCAGACCACCGCGAACTCGACGATGAAGGACGAGGCGAACCAGTCGTCGTCGAGGGCGCGGTCGAGTACGACCTCGAGCGTGCCGAGAAAGGTCGCGACCAGCACGAAACCGACGAGATCGAATCCGCCCCCTTGCTGCCGCAGCCGCTTACGTTCCTCGGCCGCAGCCGCGGACTCGCGCAGGACCAGTGCTATCGCCGCGAACGCGATCGCGCCGACCGGACCGTTGATCAGAAAGACCCAGTGCCAGGAAAGATTATCCGACAGCCAGCCGCCGAGCGTCGGCCCGACCGCCGGCGCCACCACTACGGCAACGCTGAATAATGCGAAGGCCTGGCTGCGCTTCGCCGGCGGGAAGGAATCCGCCAGGATCGACTGCGCGACCGGCACCATGCCGCCGCCGCCGAGACCCTGCATGATGCGGAACAGCAGCAGTGCCTGGAGATTCTGGGCAAAGCCGCACAGCACCGAACTCGCGGTGAACAGCGCCAGGCAGATCAGGAAGAAGGTCTTGCGGCCGAGCCGCCGGGCGAGAAAGCTGCTCGCCGTCAGGATGATGGCGTTCGAGACCAGATAGGTGGTCACCACCCAGGACGCCTCGTCCTGGCTCACGCCCATGCCGCCGGCGATGTAGGGCAAAGCGACGTTGGCGATGGTCGTGTCGAGCACCTCCATGAACGACGCGAGCGAGACCAAGAGGGCGATCAGCCACGGGTTGGGGCCGGCGCCGCTTGCCGCGGCGGGAATGCCCGCTCGGGTTGCGCCGGCGTTCACAGCCACCCCCTCAGCCGCTCGTAGAGCGACGGGATCGGATTGACCCGCACGGTCGGGAGTACCGACATGCCCGGGCCGAGTGCCACGTCGGTCGGCGGATCGTCCATGACGATCTTGACCGGAACGCGCTGTACGATCTTGACGTAGTTGCCGGTGGCATTCTCGGCCGGCAGCAGCGAGAACGCGGTGCCGGATCCGGGCTGCACGCTTGCGACATGGCCGCGGATGCTGCGTTCCGGATAGGCGTCGATCTCGACCGTCACCGGCTGCCCGGGCCGCATCGCGTCAAGCTGCGTCTCCTTGAAGTTCGCGGTGAGCCAGATTTGGTCCGGCACAAACATCGTCAGATCTGTGCCCGGCTGTGCGTATTGGCCGATCGCGGCGCTGAGTTGGACGACGCGCCCTGCCTGGTCTGCCGTAACCTTCGTATAGGAAAGGTTCAGCTGCGCCTGGTCGCGCTGGTCGTTGGCTTGCGCGAGGCTGGCGACGGCGCCTTTGCGTTGCGCCTTCAGCGCCTCGATTTGCCGCTGCGACAATGTGAGGGTCGCCTGCGCACTCTGCACCGTTGCCTGCTGCTCACGCAGCTTCGCGGTGTATTGCTGGGCGTTCTGGACGGTGCCGGCACCTGTTTGCGCCAGGTATTGGTAGCGCGCCTTCTGCTCCTGCGCGAACACCAGCTCCGCCTGCGCCTGATCGAGAAGGGCCTGGTTGGCGACTATCTGTGCCTGCTGCACCCTCAACTGCGCATCGATGGTCTCGATGCCGGCCCGTGCCGAGGCCACCTGCGCCTCGTCCTCCGCGAGTGCCAAGCGGTAGTTGCGCTCGTCGATGCGGGCGATCACGGCGCCGGCGGCGACATGCTGATTGTCGGTGACCGGGACGGCGGTGATGTAGCCCGACACCTCGGGCGCGACGGCGAACTGGCGCGCTGCGATGAAGGCGTCGTCGGTCGTCTCGAAATGCCGGGCGTTGTCCCAGTAGAGGTATCCGGCCGACGCCACCGCCAGCATGCACGGCAAACCAAGGGCGAGCGCGATCGGATGCCGGCGGAACCAGCTCCTGCGGGTTTCGGCGCGCTCATCGTCCTGCGGCTCGTGCTCAACGTCAGCCTCGAAGGCCGGGTGTGGGCTGGGCCGGTCGACGAGCGGCGGCTCCTGGCGCACCGGCGAGCGAAGCCGGAGCGTCTCATTCGGAGCGGGGCCGCAGGGCTTGTCCCTCTCGCGAGCCGCCGCGGGATCGGATCGCGGAGGTTCCAGGAGCATCTGGTCGCTCATCTCTCGACTGTTGCGCTCTGACATCTCGCACCTCGTAAGATCGAAACGATACGGTATTGTTTCTTTCATATAAGCGAGCCTGCAGCAGCGTCAAGAGGAAACGATACGGGTTCGTTCTGTTCACGAAAACGAGGGTCAAATCGAAGGGGATCGCGAGCGCGAGGGCCGAGCCGGTCAGCGCGAAGTGAAAGGGACGTCATGAAGCAGAGAGCAGCGACCAGAAAGCGTTCCGCGGGGGCGGCGTTGCCCGATCCGGCAGGCCCTACGAACCCATGGGCGAGGTCGAGCAGCGGATCCGGGAAGCGGCCGCGAAGGTGTTTCTCGGGGAAGATCCAAGGCATCGAAACGAAACTGTATCGTTCCTATTTACATTGGCGAGGCGGGAGACTAGATCAGGGGCATCGAGGGCGAGGGCCGAGCCGGCCGGCGCCAGGTGAAAGGGGCGTCATGAAGCAGAGAACGGCGACCAGAAAACGTTCCGCGGCGGGCAGCGTTGTCCGGTCCGGCCGGCCGCCCCACGCACTCGCCGGCGAGGTCGAGGAGCGGATCCTGGAGGCGGCCGCAAAGGTGTTTCTCGAGCGCGGTTTCGAGGGTGCCAGCGTGGACGAGATCGCCGATGTCGCGCGTGCCGGAAAGCCGACAATCTATGCGCGGTTCCCCGGCAAGGAGGCGCTGTTCACCGCCGTGATGGCGCGCAACGTGCGCGAAATCACCCGCTCGTTCGAGAGCATTGTGCCAACCGGAGCGACCATCGAGGAGCGTCTGGCGAGCATCAGCAACGGCATTCTGCGCAAGGTTCTTGTGGCCAAGACGATTGGACTAATCCGAGCGGCCGTTGCCGAAGCACGCCGGTTTCCAGGTGTGGCGGCCAGCGTCAGTCGGATAGCGCAGGGACGCTGGGTCGAAGCGGTCGCTCAACTATTCAGCGGGCTCGCGGAACCCGACAAGCTACCCGCGTTCGCCGCCGACCGCTGCGCCGCCACCGCGCGCCACTTTATCGAGCTGACCCTGCTGCCGATGATCATGCGTGCGCTGTTCGGAGAGCGCCTCACAGCGCTGCGCGCCGAGATCGCGCCGCATGTCGCGCGAACCGTGGCGTTCTTTCTCGCTGCCTGCAGACACGGGGGAATTGGCTAGACTACCCGCTGGAAGCCGGCGGAGGAGATCCGCCCGATGGCCGCTTTCGACGCTGCCTAGCCGTCGCCGCGCGTATCGGCAAAGGACCGGATTCCATCCATGGCGGATTTGTGTCGCCCACTGCGCGATTGCGGCCTTACGGGTTCGTGACTCAGCGCGCGACGATCAGGGCGTCGACGATGGTCAGGCCTTGGCCCTGGGGGTGGATGATGACCGGGTTGAGGTCGATTTCGTCGATCTGGTCGGCGTGGTCGGCGGCAAAGCGCGAGAGGGCGGCGATCACTTCGGCTAGAGCGGTGCGGTCGGCGGGCGGGGCGCCGCGGACGCCATCGAGAAGGGCGGCGCCCTTGAGGGCGCCGAGCAGGGCGAGCGCATCGTCGGGTCCGATCGGCACCGGTGAGAAGGCCACATCACGTAACACCTCGACATGGATGCCGCCGAGCCCGACCATCAGCATCGGGCCGAAAACGGGGTCGCGGGTGACGCCGAGAATGATCTCGACACCAGGCGGCGCCATCTGCTGGACCAGCACGCCCTGGATCGCGGCGCCGGGATGAGCGGCCTTGGCGCTGGCGAGGACCTGGCGATAGGCCCCGCGCACCGCCGCGTCGCCCGTAGTCCCGAGCGCCACGGCGCCGGCCTCGGTCTTGTGGGTGATGTCCGGTGACTGCACCTTGAGCGCCACCGCGCCGCCGATCCGCGTGGCCGCGGCGACGGCTTCGTCCGCGGAAGCCGCCAATGCCTCGGGCGGGCGCGGGATGCCGTAACCGGCGAGCAGCGCCTTGGCCTCGTTCTCGGTCAGGACCGGGCCGGCGGCGGCGAGCGCGCGGGCGGTCTCGTCGCGGACCGATGGCGGGGTTATCGGCGGGGAGGCGCGGTGCCGCTGCGCCTGAAAGCGGGCGTAATCGACCAATGCCCGGATCGCGCGGGCGCAGCTCGGCATTGAGGTGTAGCAGGGGATGCCGGCCTCGGCGAACGCCGCCATGGCACCCTCGGTCGCGGTCGTGTAGGTCGACAGGATGATCGGCTGCCCGGTCGAGCCGGTGACGGCGGCCAGCTCTTCGGCGCGGGTCTTTGCGGTCGCCTCATTGGCGAGCGAGCCGATCAACAGGATCGTGTCGATGCGTTGCGACTCGCGCACGATCTCGACGAGCTTGGCGTAGCCGACCTCGTGGATCGCCTGGGCGGTGCCGTCGATCGGGTTCTGCGCCGAGGCGTAGGACGGAAGGAGCGCCATCAGACGCTGTTGCAGGCTCTCTTCGAGCACCGGAAGCTCGAGCCCGTGGGCCGACAGGATGTCGGACATCCACACCGCACTGCCGCCCGAGCCGGTGATCACCGCGACCCGGTTGCCCTTCGGCAGTTTGCAGAAGGCGAAGGCGGCGGCGATGTCGAGCGCATGGTCGAGGTCTTCGCCGCGGATGATGCCGTGATGGCGGAAGATCGCGTCGTCGACGGCCCCGGCATGCGCGAGCGAGCCGGTGTGCGAGGCAGCGGCGCGCCGGCCCGCCTCGGAGCGGCCGACCTTGGCGAGGATCATCGGCTTCCCGGCGTCGGCCGCCTTTTCGGCAATCGCGCGGAAGCGGGCCGGGTCTTGGATGCTTTCGAGATAGGCGATGAAAACGTCGGCGCCATCGGTATCGATCAGCCAATCGAGGTAATCGTGCGCTTCAAGGCAAATCTGGTTCCCGGCGCTGGCCTGGTAGGTAAAGCGCAACTGCCGGGGCCGGCCGCGGCTCAAAAAGGCGAAGGTCAAGGCGCCGCTCTGACAGCTGACCGCGATCGCCCGGCTCTTGCTGCTCTGCGGGAAGAGGCTTTGCTTTGGATCGTGGAACACCGGGCTGAAGGTCGCGACAAGCGGCTTCAGCGGGTTGACGATGCCTTCGGAATTGGGGCCGCAGACAATGATCCCATAGCGCTCGATGACCTGGCGCAATGCCGTGTCGCGCGCCTGCGCCGCCGCACCGCGCTCCTCGGCAAAGCCGGAGCTGATTATGACCGCGGCGCGCACGCCCTTTTTGCCGCAATCCTCAAGCGTCGCCGCGACAAAGGCCGCCGGTACCACGATTACGGCGAGATCGGGCGCCTCCGGCAGTTCGGCGACGGTCGCATAGCTGCGCAACCCGAATACTTCGGGCTGGCTGCGGGTCACCGGGTAGATGCGGCCAGGGTAGCCGTGCGAAATCAGAAACTCGGTGGTCCGGCCGCGCAAGGTATGCGTGTCGCCTGATGCGCCGATAATCGCGACACTGTCCGGAGAGAAAAGAGGACGAAGGTCAGGCAATAAAAAACCCTTTCAACGCAGAGGGCGCAGAGGGCGCAGAGGCGTCGCAGAGGACGCAATATGCGCGCACAGCGTGCGTCCACAGCGCATCCTTGGCGTCCTCCGCGGTGAAGTTGTTTCTTAGCGCAGGCCGAGGCCGCGGGCGATGATGCCGCGCAGGATCTCGCGGGTGCCGCCCTGGATCGTCAGCTTGGGCGCGATCAAGGTCGTGTAGCGCAGCGCCTCCTCGAACCGGTCGTCATTGCTCTCGGGTTGCGAGTCGCCGACCGGCGGGGCCAACAGGCGGACCTTGTCGGGCAGGGCCTGCTCGAAATTGGTACCGAGGTCCTTGACCACGGCGGATTCGACGGCCGGCGTCTTGCCCGCCTGCAGCATGCCGGCGACCGACAACGACATCCTTCTGAGGGTGGCGAGGTGTGCCACCTGGCGGCCGATGCCTTCGGCGAGATGCTCGCTCGGCTCCTCGCCGGCAACCCGAACCAGTTCGACCAATGACGAAAACGTCTCGATCCAGCGGTCGGGGCCGCTGCGCTCATAGGCGAGTTCGTCGGTCGCCTGCTTCCACGCCATGTCGACCTCGCCGATCAGATGCGAGTCGGGCAGAAAGGCGTCGTCAAACACGACCTCGTTGAAATCATGGCTTCCGGTCAAGTTGATGATCGGGCGAATCGTGATCCCGGGAATTTTCATCTCGACCAGGAACTGGGTCAGCCCGTGCCGGCGGTTCTCCTTGGTCGACGGCGAGGTGCGCAGCAGCGCGATCATGTAATCGGCTTCATGCGCGTTGCTGGTCCAGATCTTGCGCCCGTTGACGAGCCAGCCGCCGACGGTCTTGGTGGCGCGGGTCGAGGCGGCAAACACATCCGACCCGGAATTCGGCTCGGAGAGCCCAATGCAAAAGCACAATTCGCCGGCGGCGATCTTCGGCAGGATCTGTTGCCGGACCTCCTCCTGGCCGTAGCGCAGGATCACCGGGCCGCTCTGCCGGTCGGCGGTCGAATGGGCGCGGGTCGGCGCATGCGCCGCCAGCATCTCCTCGGTCACGACATAGCGCTCGAGCTGCGAGCGTTGATGCCCGCCGTATTTTTTCGGCCAGGTCATGCCGATCCAGCCTTTGGCCCCCATCTTGCGGCTGAATTCGCGCGAGAAGCCACCCTTGCCGCGATGCGCGGACAAGGTTCCGCCCTCGGCCTCCTCGCGCAAAAAGACCCGGACTTCCTGGCGCAGCTCCTTGGCCTCGGGTGGCAGCTCGACCGGATCAAAGCGGAAGCTCATGGTCATCGGGGCCTCAAGGGGTTGGTCGTCGCCCCGCGACAGCGGGGGTCCAGGGCGGGCGGCGGCGGCTCGGGCTCCTGGATTCCCGCTTTCCCGGGACTGACGGCAGGGTTTCGGCGCTACGCATAATTTTTCGGGAAATTAGGAGTCTTGGGTAATGAACGGCCACAACCGGTCGGCGCCCTCGGCCGCGACCATCCGGCCGAGACGGGTTGCCCATACCGACTCATTGCCGAACTCCTCGCGCCAGCTCCACAACCGGCGCGTTGCATGATGCAAGGTGTGCTCGTAGGTAAAGCCCATGGCACCGTGCACCTGATGGGCGATCGCAGCACCGGTGCCGGCGGCCTCGCCGGCGCGCACCTTGGCGATCGCGACCTCGGCGGCGCCGAGTTCCGTGCCGGCACAAGCTTCGGCGGCGAGATCGGCGGCCGCACCCGCCGCGGCGACTTCGCCGGCCAGGGTGGCGAGGTTGTGCTGGACCGCCTGGAACTTGGCGATCGGGCGCCCGAACTGCGAGCGGTCAAGCGCCCACTGGACCGACTGCTCGAGGATCTTTTCGAGCGCCCCGGCCATCTGCTGCAGCCGCACCGCGGCGCCGAAGCGCTGGATCATGTCCTCGTCGACACCGGCAGGTTTGGCTGTTTCGGGTGTGGCGCCGTCGAAGGACACCGTGTCACGCGGCTCGCCGGCGAGGCTTTTGTCTTGGCTGATCGGCAGGCCTGCGGTCGAGACCAGCGCCACCATCCGCTCGTTCCCGCGATGGGCGAGGACTGCAATGTGGCCGGCGTTGCGGGCGAACGGCACCCGGCGGGCGCGGCCGCTGAGCCTTCCGTCGGCGCCGAGAACGATATGGCCGTCGGCATGCACCGGGGCGATTGTCATCGACCCGGCCGGCATCGCGATCCCGGCACGCGCCAACAGCCAGCCCGCCATCAAGGTCTCGGCAAGCGGCACCGGCACCGCAAAGCGGCCGGCCGCGCGCAACACGGCAAACCCGTCGGCCATCGTCGCCCCGGCGCCACCCAGATCCTCCGGCACCCAGGCCAGCGGCAGACCCAATTCCTCGAGTGCGCCCCACAGCGCCTGCGGCCACACGCCGTTTTCGGCGTCGTTGATCGTGGCGGGTTCGCACAGATCGCGAAAGATCCGCGTCGCGGTGTCGACGATGATGTTGTCGCTGCTGTCGAACATCCCGATACCGCTTATGAATGGCCGTTGCGACCAATCGTAGAGCAGGCGAGCAAGGACGGGAAGCGGCAGCAAAGGATATTGTCGTCCGAGCCCGCGGACAGTAAGCTAGGATGTAAGCTAGATTGGAGGCCCATCCAATGCAAGAAGTGGGTGCGTTCGACGCGAAGAACCGGCTCGGTGCTCTGCTTGACCGGGTGGAGCGGGGGGAGGAGATCCTGATTACCCGGCGCGGCAAACCCGTGGCCCGGTTGGTGCCGGCGGGGCCGGATTTCGACCAGGAAAAGGCTCGCCGTGCCGTAGCCGGCTTGATCGAGGCGAGCCGCGGTCTCACCCTCGGCGGTCTCAAGATCAAAGATCTGATCGACGAAGGGCGTTCATGAGCTTCGTCCTGGACAACTCGGTAGCCTTGACTTGGTGCTTCGAAGATGAGCGGACACCGGCGACGACGGCTCTACTCGAACAGCTAGGCCAGTCGGGCGCGCTGGCACCGATGCTCTGGCCGCTCGAAGCCTTGAACGGGCTTCTGGTTGCCGAGCGGCGGGGTCGTCTCGATGCTGCAAGACGGCATATTCTGGCCGGATTTCTCGTCGCGCTGCCGGTCAAGCTCGATGATGAGACGGCACGCCAAGCGTGGACTGCGACCGCCGCTCTCGCCGAACGGTTCAATCTCTCCAGCTACGACGCCGCTTATCTCGAGCTTGCACACCGTCGCAATCTGCCGCTCGCTTCGCTAGACCGCGAATTGCGCGCGGCAGCCGGGGCGTTGGGTCTCACGGTATTGGGAGGTTAGCATGTTCATCGCGATGAACCGCTTCAAGCCCAACTTCCGCAGTTTGGATTTGAAGACGGCTGATTATCAACGGCTTGGAGGCCATTTTCAGATTTAGGCACCACATTTTCTTGAGGGTTCAGCGGGCGGGCGGCATCTCCTGGAAGACGGGCGGCAGGGTGATCTCGATAGCGCGGCAGATCGGATCAATGGTTGCGCCGGGAGCGGTGCGCAGTCGGGCCCGGCGACCATCCTGTTCGACCTCGATCTCACTGAGGTCGGCAAGATCATCGATGATGCGCTGCCATTCGAGCTTGCTGCGGCGTGCCGCCAGACGGTCCGTCAGTTCCTTGCGCAGCACCAGGGCGAGGAAGGTGCAGAAGACGTGGCCGCGGATGCCGGCATCGGTTTTGTGGAAGATCGGCCGGGTGGCAAGCAGCGCTTTTGCGGTTTTGAAGGCGTCCTCCACGGCGAGGAGGTTACGGTATCGCAGGACGACTTGGAGGGCGGAGATTTTCGTGTTGGTGCGCAGCACGAACAGGCCGTCGAAGCGGGCGTCGGCCTCGACCTTGGCCCGATCAATGACAAAGCCGTCGCCCACGGGCGTCTTGAGGAAACGGCGGAAGCCCTTGTTGGCGACCAGTGCCTTGTCGCCTTGCGCGAGCTTGCGCTCGAGGCCGGCGATCAGTTCGGCGCGCGCCTCGGCATCCTTTCTGGCTTCCTCGTCATTGCGACAGATGATGTAGCGCCGCCCGGCGATTGTGGTCTCCCTGACGGCGAGTTCAGTCTCGCCCTTCTGCCGCCGGATGAGCAGCGGCACGCTGACGCCATCATCCTCAATGACCTCGGCGCGCACCTCGCGGCTGGTGCGCTCGCGCACGCCGAGAATGTACTCGATCTTCTCGGCTTCGAGCGCCGCCATGGTGTGGGCGCTGATCATGCCGCGATCGGCGACGATGCAGGTCCGGGCGATGTCGAAGCGATCGCGCAGGCGGCGCACCACCGGCAACAACATCGTCACGTCGGCAGTGTTGCCCGGCATCAGGAACGAGGCGATCGGCCGGTCGGCGTCATCCAGCACGATGCCGAGCACGACCTGCTTCAAGTGCCCTCGGTAGTCCTTGGAATGGCCGCGCTGACCCAGGTTCTCACCGCCGGCGCCCTCGAACCATAACGTCGTCGTATCGAAGAAGGCGATCGACACCGCACCGAACAGCGGCTGGCGATGCCGGTAGAGCGCTTCCTCGATCGCCTCGGCGGTGCCGCGGCCGTGCTCGTCGATTTCGCCGAGCCAGGCCATCGCCTTGTACGCCTCGTCGAGCCCGAGCCCTTCGGCGCCGGGGACGCGCAAGCCGTTGCGCCATTCGCTCGCGTGGCGGTCGGAACCCGAGACCGTCAGCCGATGCAGTACGGTGAGATAGACCGCCCGCTCGACATCGAAGCCGAAGCGCCGGTCGGCGAGCAGGCTGGTGAGCACGTCGCGGCATCCGGTTTCGGCCCACAACCGGCCGAACACCAAATCGGGTCCGATGCTGACGCGGCGCAGTTCCGGCAACTCGCCGCGATAGAAGCTCGACAGCACGATCGTCCGTCGCGAATGCCGCGCCGCCGAGGCGATCAGCCCGTCGATCAGGCCGGAGGCTTCGACCTCGTCGCGCCGGCCGAGCGCCTTGATGACGCGCTGAACGTGGCGCCCGCCCTCGCGTGCGTTCTCGACGAGGTAGAGGTACTCATAGGCTCCGATCTTCTTGACGCGGACGAACATGGCGCGGCACCCTGCTTGCGGCAAGGGCACCACGATTCGTCGCCACTTCTCAAGATAAATAAACCGTCTCAATCACAAAAATGTCGATCATTTAGCACCACAATGCGAGCGGTGTCGTCGCAACCCCAGCATTTCTGCGATCCCCAGCAACCGCATCACCCAAAACCGCGGAAGTTGGGTCAAGGTCGTTCCCGGGTCTCAGGCGGCGTTCGAGCAGGTTTGGACGACGCGCGACAGCCGCCTGGGCGACGTACCTGGTTTTATCGCCTTCCACCTGTTGCGCGGCCCGGAGCGCGACGACCACGTGCTTTACTCCTCGCACACCTTGTGGCGCAGCCGAGAGGATTTCGAATCCTGGACCCGGTCGGAGGCGTTCCGTGCCGCCCACCGCGACGCCGGCTCCAACCGGCCGCTCTATCTCGGCCATCCCGAATTCGAGGGCTTCGAGGTCATTCAGACGGTCGAGCCGGGGGTGCCGCGCGATAAGGAAGCTGGAACAGGTTAATCGTCGAGGGTCATCGTGTTCAGCTCTAAAACTCTATGATCAAAATACTCTAACAGCAACAGCTTGTCGAATTTCGTTGTATACACCTGTTTTAATACGGTATGCGGTATTTCTGCAAATGACGATGGACGCAACCCTTCGATAACGCAGACGAACCAAGCCTGAATCACTGTGTTCCGATACCGTAACAGCTTCTTCTCTTTTTCTCGAACCATCTGTAAAAGTTCGGATGAAAGGAAAGGTTTTACCCATCCGCCAGATTGCACGGCCCAATGGCTACGCGTCATAACTTCAAACCGCGCGATTCTTATTGAAAGAATCTCCTTGGGGACAAAAGCACCAATTTTGCCGTCGTGCTTTAGTGAGACGAAAGAGCCCATCTTGGGCAGATTGTTAGTTACCAATTCTAGCAGAGATGATTCTAACGCTCTCCGGCGCGTCCGGGTTACGTCAAAATGAGGGCTAAAAATGACGGCTACGTCATTTGGCGGCAGATCTCGCGATATCCAGGCATTGCACGCGTTGTGGACAGCCTTATCCCACTCTGCCTCCTGGCGCCGTGCCTTTCGAGCGGCATCGTCTAAATGGGTATACGGGTACCGGGTGATCTCCACTCCAATGATGCCGCCCTCAGCCTGAACGATGAAATCCGGCGGATCGGCGTCAGTGATCAAACCGATGGGAAAATTCTTATAGTTCGCCTTTACACATTCAATAAATTTTCGTTCTTCTTTCTTTTTATTTGTCTGTTGCTGGCTCAAGAAAGCTATGCTCCTGCATCGTATTTTCGGGCCGTAAATAAACCTCGGTGTCCTAAGGAGGAGTGGCTCTGGCCGCTCCCTGCGTGAGCGAACTCAGGTGAATGCTTTGATGATCAGAGACGCAACACCGGCGATCACGACCCCCAGCATCCACTTGATGACAGCAAGATCCGTGTCGATCTTGGCGAACCGAGTTTCATAGGCCGCCAGCTCCTCGGCTGCAGCGCGAGCCTTTTCTTCCGGAGCGCCGGCCGAAATCAGCGCGTCGTAGGTCTTCGAGAGCATCACAGTCATCGCGCCGAGCCTCTGTCAGCGGCAAACAACCGTAACATCGGGTGTCCGCGTCGGATTCGCAACGTGAGACGGTGCGCTTCAGGCAATCACCTTCGCTTTCCGCAATTCCGCCAGCATGGCGCGGTCGTAGCCGAGGATGCCGGAGAGGAGCTCGTCGGTGTGCTGGCCGGGGGTGGGGACCGGGCCGATCCGGCCGGGCGTCTTCGACATCTTGATCGTGGCGCCCGGCAGGTACATTTCGCCGGCGACCGGGTCTTCCATCTTGACCAGCATCTCGCGTTCCCACAGATGCGGGTCCTCGGCGACCTGCGGGATGGTCTTGACCGGGGCGACCGGGATGTCGGCCTCGACCAGCGCTGTCACGATCTCGTCGACGGTATGCGCGAGGCACCACGCCGCGACCGCCTGGCGCGGCGAGTCGCCGAGGCTCATGCGGCCGGTAAAGGCGCCGGTGTTGGCGACCGCCTCGGGGTTGCCGGTGGCGATCTGCAGCAGCCGCGAGCCCATCGCCCGCCCCGAGGCCGAGATCACGACATGGCCGTCCTTGGCCTTGTAAGGCGGCCGGCCGCCTTCGCCGCCCTCCTGTCCGGTCGCGAGGTAGTAGGAGGTCGGGATCTCGACCATCGTCAGCGCCGAATCCATCAGGCAGACATCGACGACCTGGCCTTCGCCGGTGCGGTCGCGATGATGCAAGGCCGCGAGCATGCCGATAGTCGCATGCAACGATGTGTAGCGGTCGACGATCGAGGAGGCGGTGCCGAGCGGCTGGCCGACCGGCGTCCCGGTTAGGGTCATCAGCCCGCTCATCGCCTGGCCGAGCGGGTCGAAGCCCGGGCGCTCGCGGTAGGGTCCGTACTGGCCAAAGGCCGACACCGAGCCCAGGATGATGTCCGGCTTCAATTGGCGCAGCCGGTCATAGCCGAACCCCATCTTGTCCATGACGTCGGGGCGAAAATTCTGCAATACGATGTCGGCAGTCTTGACGAGCTCAGCGAAGACCTCCTTGCCGCGCGAATGACGAAGATCGAGGCACAGGCTCTTCTTGCCGCGATTGTAGACCGAGAAATAAACGCTCTGGCCGCGGACCAAGGGCGGCGACTGCCGGGTTTCCTCGCCGCCCAGCTTTTCGATCTTGATGACCTCGGCGCCGAGGTCGGAGAGGATCATGCCGCCGCGCGGACCCGCTTGGTACCGCGCCAGTTCGAGTACCCTGATCCCGTCGAGAGCTCCGCCCATCGCCGCCTCCTCGCCGTTGCGCCGCGCCAAATTGGCGTTGCGGTTGAGCTAACACCCGGTCCCGTTTAGTGTCAAACGCTCGACGAGCCGCAAAGGAATGCCGCAATGGCCCACGAATTCATCCTGACCGAATGCAGTGACGGTGTCGCCGTCATCACCCTGAACCGGCCCGACAAGCTCAATGCGTTGAGCTTTGGCCTGGCGCGCGAGCTCGACGAGGCGTTGACCGACTACGAAAAGGACGATGCGGTAAAGGCGGTCATTCTGACCGGTGCGGGCGAGCGCGCCTTTTCCGCCGGCGCCGACATCCACGAGATGGCCGGCTTGTCGAACGAGGAATTGGCCCAGCGCCAGGCGTTCCGCAGCGACGCCACTTGGCACATCGCGACCTTTGCAAAGCCGCTGATCGGCGCCATCAACGGTCTCGCCTATGGCGGTGCGGCATTGCTGTCCTCGACGCTCGACCTGCGCATTGGCTGCGAGAAAACCCAGTTCCGGTTTCTGGCGGCGAGCTATGGCCGGGTCAACTCGACCTGGTCGTTGCCGTTGCTGGTCGGCTTGCCCAAAGCAAAGGAGTTGCTCTACACCGGCCGGGTCGTGGCTGCCGACGAAGCCGAGCGCATTGGCCTCTTGAACCAGATTGTGCCGGCGGTGCGGCTGGTCGAAACCGCGGTCGAGATCGGGCAGATGATCGCCAAAAACGACGCCCGGATGGTGCAGGGCATCAAGCGCCTGCTGCACGAGCAGATCGGCATGGGCTGGCGCGACTGCTACGCCACCGAGGAGGATGCCCGCGGCACCTGGCTTGCCGCCGGCCACCCGCGCGACGGCTTCAAAGACTTCCTCAGCCGCAAAGGATCGGCGTGAACAAAGCTGAGGCAGCTAGCCGCGGCCGTCCGGGAAATCGGTAACGACGACTTCCTCGGTCGCGGTGTCGAGCACGGCGCAGCTCAGCTGCCGGCCGTTGCTGGTGTCGCGCGCCTCGCCGGCCGAGCCGGGGTTGACCACCAGCACCCGGCCGACGCGGCGCACAAGCTGATGATGGGTGTGGCCGTAGCAGACGAAATCGGCGTCGGCCTCGGCAAAGCGCTCCAGTAGCGAGCTGTGCGGATAGACGTAGGTGCCGCGCGGCTCCCATGGGGTCGAATGCACGAGCATCAGTTTCTTGCCGCCGACCGCGAGCTCCAGGCGGTGCGGGCGGCCGCCGAGCCAGCCCAGGAGCGCCGCGTCGATCCAGTCTGCGCCGCGGGCGCGGGCGCCATGCGGAGCGAGAAAGCCCTCTTCGTGGTTGCCGAGGATCGTGTGGGCGCCGCGGTCTCTGAGGAGCTGCACGACCTCGTTCGAAAACCGATACTCGTAAATGCTGTCGCCAAGACAGATCAGCTCGTCGACATCGCCGAGGATGTCGAGCGCTCGCAACAGGCCATGATGATTGCAATGCAGATCGGAGACGATGCCGATCTTCACGCCGAGGTCTCTCGATCCGTGGGCCGGCAGCGCAGCAGGTTCATCGGCTTCAAACTCATCACGAGCTCGCCATCCTGGTTCAGCACCTCGACCAGAGTGCGCACCATGCCGCGGTCGGGCTTGGAGCGCGAGCGGGCCGCTTCGAGTACCGTCACCCGGATGCGCAGCACGTCGCCGGGCCGCACCGGGCGGGTCCAGCGCAATTCGTCGATCCCGGGCGAGCCGAGGCTGGCGACTTTGGACAGAAACCGATCGACGAGGAGCCGCATCATGATCGTCGCGGTTTGCCATCCGCTGGCGATCAACCCGCCGAAATTGCCGCGTGCTGCGGCCGCAGGGTCGACATGCATGTCCTGCGGGTCATAGCGTCGGGCGAAGTCGATGATCTCGGCTTCGGTGACGGCGATACTACCGTATTCATGGACGGCGCCGGGCGCGTAGTCCTCGAAATACCGGTCTTCGATCGGCGCGGCAAAATCGGTTGCGCTCAAAGCCACCCCTCACAACGCGATGGCCGGGCTTGACCCGGCCGTGGGCGATTGCATTACATCATTGCTACGAAAAAGTCGTGGCTGCGCGGGTCGCGTCAGGTCGCGCCCGAAGCATAACGGCAGAGCGCCCGTGGGGGAGGTAGATGAATTACGATTACATCATCGTCGGCGGCGGCTCGGCCGGGTCGGTCATGGCCAACCGGCTGTCGGCAAAAAGCGCCAACAAGGTGTTGCTGTGCGAGGCGGGTCAGGACACGCCGCATGGCAAGGTGCCGCCCGAGGTGCTCGACAGCTGTCCCGGCACCGCCTATTTCGACCCGCGCTTTCACTGGACCGAGCTCAAGGTCCACACCGAGGTGATCTCGCACAACCGGCCTGAGGAAAACCGCCCGCCATTGCGCAAATACGAGCAGGCGCGGGTGATGGGCGGCGGCTCGTCGATCAACGGCCAGCTCGCCAATCGTGGCGCGCCGACCGATTACGACGAGTGGGAGGCGCGCGGTGCCGCCGGGTGGAACTGGAATGCCGTGCTGCCCTACTTCAAAAAGGTCGAGCGCGACATGGATTTTGACGGGCCGTGGCATGGCAAGGACGGCCGCATCCCGGTCCGCCAAATCTTTCCCGATTTGTGGAATGGCCACGCCAAGGCGGTGGCTAAAGCATTCGAGCAGGCGGGGTTCGAATTCATTCTCGACCAGAACGGCGAATACAAGGACGGTTATTTCCCGATCACGATTTCGAACCTCTACGACCGGCGCGTGTCGGCGGCGATCGGTTACCTCGATCCCGGCACGCGGTTGCGCGACAATTTGACGATCTCGCCGTTGACCCAGGTCGCCGGGCTGTTGTTCGAAGGGACGCGCTGCGTCGGCGTCAAAGCACTGGTCGACGGCAGGGAGACGGAATTCCGCGGCAACGAGGTTGTCGTTTCGTCGGGCGCCATCCACTCCCCGGCGCATCTGTTGCGCGCCGGGGTCGGCCCGGCCGGCCATCTGCGCGATCTCGGCATCGAGGTCGTCGCCAATGTGCCGGGGGTCGGCCAACGGCTGATGGACCACCCGTCGGTCTCGGTGTCGTCGTTCATCAAGCCGCCAGCGCGGCTCAACGACTTGACCCGCCGGCATATTCTGCTTGCCCTGCGCTACTCGTCGGGGATCGGCGAGGCGCCGGCCGGCGACATGTTCGTCGCCAGCGTTTCAAAATCGGCCTGGCACGCGGTCGGCGAGCAGATCGCGTCATTGCTGGCGGCGGTCTACAAGACGTTCTCGGAGACCGGTCAGGTCAGGCTCGCCTCGCGCGACTGGCGGGCCGAGCCGGTGGTCGAATTCAACCTCTTGTCCGACCGGCGCGACCTCGAACGGCTGATGGACGCCTTTCGCCGGCTGGGAGCAATGCAAATCAGCGCCGCGCTCAGCGAAGCGACGAGCGACCCGTTCCCGGCGAGCTACACCGAGCGAGTGCGCAAGATCGGCGTCGTCAACGCCAAGAACAAGCGCATCACAGACGTCATCGCCAAGCTGCTCGACGGCCCAGCCTGGCTGCGGCGTTACGTGATCGAGAAGGTGATCGTCGAAGGCTATCGCTTCGACCAGCTGATGCGCGACGACGAGGCGCTCGAAGACTTTATCCGCAAGGCCGCGATCGGGGTGTGGCACGCGACCTGCACCTGCCGCATGGGTGCCGAGGACGACCCGATGGCGGTGACCGACAATCAGGGGCGGGTGCGCGGCGTCGCCGGTCTGCGGGTCGTCGACGCCTCGCTGTTTCCGGTGGTGCCGTGCGCCAACACCAACTTCCCGACCCTGATGACCGCCGAAAAAATCGCCGACGCGATGCTGAGCGCAGACTAAAGAACCAAAATGGACCAAAACCTCCCTGAGGTTGCAAAATGCCGCTCACTACGTCCCTTTCGTGTGAGGGTTCTGCCAAGCATGAGTGGCTGACGTAAGCGGCGCCATCAGTAGCGGGAGGTTGAAATGAAAATCACGTCTGTGCGAGACGAGTTAGAGCTTTCTTGAGATAATGTGGTTATCCGAAAGCGTGGCGCCGCAAACGCCATGGCCTCGGGGCTGAACGGAGAAAGAACCATAGCGATTTACAGTATCACCGCAATTCAATTAAAGACCGCTGGGTGGTTGCCTGGGAACATACTCCGATGCCGACAGTAAGCCATTTCAAGGCAACCTCATCGAGGCAACGCAATATCTAGATGTTTTTGTTTCGAGAAGGAGCAAAACAATGAGGTCGTCGACTTTAAGAAGGGGTTGAAAAAATCCTTCCCGCTTACCATCGACACTCAGCAAGTAATAGGCTAATATCATCCTGAAAACACGACGATTTTCAGGGTGAAGTAATGCCTCGTAACCGCGTGCAGCACCAGAAGGGCCTCTCGGACGATGCGTTCGAGCAGCGCTATCCGGACGAAGAGGCATGCCGCAAGGCGTGGTTCGTCTGGCGCTGGCCGGAGGGCTTCAAGTGTCCGCGGTGCGCATCGACAAAGTATTCCGAGATCCAGGGCCGTCAACTGCTTCAGTGCCGGCGATGCCGGTACCAGACATCGCTGATCGCCGGCACCGTTTTGCAGGGCACCAAGCTGCCGATGCGGCTGTGGTTCCGCGCCATGCATCTGCTTGGCCAGGGCAAGAAGGGAATATCCAACATCGAGTTGGGCCGGCGGCTGGGGATCTCGACCAACGCTGCCTGGCGGCTTCAGCACAAGCTGATGCAGGCCATGCTCGAGCGCGACCGTCGTTACAAGCTCGGCGCCGCCGGCCCGCGGATCGAGATCGACGACGCTTACATCGGCGGCGAGCGCACCGGCGAAGGGTCTGGGCGCGGCCGGCGCGGCCACACCCCTTTTATTGTCGCGATCGAGACCTCCGATGACGGTCGGCCGCTACACGCTCGCTTGCAGGTGGTGCGTGGCTTCCGAGCCGGTGAAACCAAGCGTTTGTGCTCCGCTGTCGAGGCCGGAACCACCGTTGTCAGCGACGGCGGCCAGTGGTTTCGCTGCATCGCCGAACAGCCGGGCATCGTCCATCAACGGCACGTCACCGGCTCCGGTCGCAGGTCGGCGCGCCACCCTGCCTTCCGCTGGGCGAACACGGTGCTGGCCAATGTCAAAAACAGCCTCTTGGCCACCCATCGCGTGGTCGGCGCCAAACATCTGCCACGTTACCTCGCCGCCTTCGCCTGGCGCTTCAACCGCCGCTTTGTTTTAAAAACCATCCACGAGCGCCTCGCCATCGCGGCAATCACCACCCCACCAATGCCATACCGCCTCCTCAAATTGGCTGAGGCACGATGGTAAGCGGGAAATCCTTTCTCGGCCGCTCCGAAAACGCGGTCAAAATTCAAATCTATGTCGCCTTGATCGCGTTCTGTCTGCTGCGTTGGTTCCAAACCGCCGCCGCCTCGAGCCACAAACAAGGGGCCAGCGCCCTCCTCGCCCGTTTCAAGGCGGCGCTCTTCGACCCGTTCGATCTTACCAAACGCGCGATCCCGCAACCCAAACCTCCGCAGCTCCGAAACCCCAGCCCGCAGATCGCCCTCTTGCTGGCGCCCGGGCAATGACTGCAAAATCGCGGACAGCAGTGCGCTTGCGCGGGAATACAGCAGTGCGCTTGCGCGGGAATGACGACCGAGTATCGCCGGATGGGGTCTCCCTATCACCCGTGTTCCGTTTGTGTTTTAGTTCGGCCATGCACGACATCAGATGGATCCGTGAGCACCCGGCGGCATTCGACCGCGGTCTCGCGCGACGCGGGCTGCCGCCACGCGGCGGCGAGGTGCTGGCGTTGGACGGCGCCTGGCGCGCCGCCGAGACCCGCGCGCAGGAGGCGCAAGCCCGGCGCAACCGCATCTCGCGCGACATCGGCGCCGCCAAACGCGGCGGCGAGGACATCGGGCCGCTGCTGAGCCAGGTCGAGGCCGACAAGGGTGCCGAGGCGGAAGCTGCAGCCGACGCATCCCGGTTGCGCGTAGAAATCGACGAGATCCTGGCCGCGCTGCCGAATCTGCCAGCCGATGACGTTCCGGACGGCCCCGACGAGACCGCAAACCTGTTGCTGCGCCGTGCGGGCGAGCCGCCGCGCTTCAACTTCGCGCCGGCGTCGCACGAGGTGATCGGCGAGCGCCTCGGGATGATGGATTTCCGGCGGGCCGGCAGGCTGTCGGGATCACGCTTTGTCGTGTTGCGGCAGGATCTGGCGCGGCTCGAGCGGGCGCTGGCGCAATTCATGCTCGATTTGCACACCCGGGAATTCGGCTATCAGGAGATCTCGCCGCCGCTGCTGGTGCGCGACGAGGCGGTGTTCGGCGTCGGGCAACTGCCGAAATTCGCCGAGGATTTGTTCCGCACCACCGACGGGTTGTGGCTGATCCCGACCGCCGAGGTGCCGCTGACCAACCTCGTCGCCGACGAGATCCTCGACGAGCGCGACCTGCCGTTGCGATTTACCGCCTGGACCCCGTCCTTTCGCTCGGAAGCCGGGGCGGCAGGCAAGGACACCCGCGGCATGATCCGCCAGCACCAGTTCATGAAAGTCGAGCTGGTCTCGGTGACGACGCCCGAACAGTCGGCGGCCGAGCATGAACGCATGACCGCCTGCGCCGAGGAAGTGCTGAAACGCCTCGGGCTTGCTTACCGGGTCATGCTGCTGTCGTCGGGCGACATGGGGTTTGCGGCGCAGAAGACCTATGACATCGAGGTGTGGCTGCCGGGGCAGGGCACCTATCGCGAGATTTCGAGCTGCTCGAATTGCGGGCCGTTTCAGGCGCAGCGGATGCAGGCGCGCTATCGCCCGGCCGAAGGCCGCGGGACGCGGCCGGTGCACACCCTGAACGGCTCGGGGCTGGCGGTCGGCCGCACCTTGATCGCGGTCCTCGAAAACTGCCAGCACGAGAATGGCAGCGTGTCGATCCCGCCCGCTCTGCAGCCTTATCTCGCGGGGCAGAAACGGATCGAGCGCCATGGCTGAGCCCACCCCCGACCCGGGACTTGTGCAGCGCAAGCTGCGGCTGCTGATGGAATTGCGCCGCGCCGGCATTGGCGATGTGCGGGTATTGGGTGCGATCGAAAAGACGCCGCGCGAGCGGTTCGTGCAGCCGCCCTTTGCCGACCAGGCGTACGAGAACGTGGCGCTGCCGATCGATCACGGGCAGACGGTCAGCCAGCCCTATGTCGTGGCGCTGATGACCGAGAAGCTCGAAACCGACGAGCGCCACAACGTACTCGAAATCGGCACCGGCTCGGGCTACCAGACCGCGATCCTGGCGCGCCTCTGCCGACGCGTGTTTACGATCGAGCGCTACCGCGAGCTGCTGCAAGAGGCCGAGGCGCGGCTCGACGCGCTGCGCCTGCGGAACATCGTCTTTCGCTTTGGCGACGGCACCAAGGGTTGGCCCCAGCAGCGGCCCTACGACCGGGTCATCGTCACGGCCGCCGCCGCGGAGGTGCCGGCGGCTCTTGTCGACGGGCTGGCGCCGGGCGGGGTGCTGGTGGCGCCGGTCGGCGCCGATCGCCGCGACCAGCAGCTGGTGCGCATCCGCCGCCATGACGACGGGTTTGCAACCGAGGATCTGGGCCTGGTGCGCTTCGTGCCGCTCGTCGCCGGCCTGCCTCGCCAGGCGAGCGCAAAAGGTCGATCGAATTGAGCTTGGGTGGACGTGAAGGGCCACTTTCGCCGGGCGAGCTGGCGAGTCAGTCGTCAATCAGCCCAGCCGCGGCACCTTCTCCGTGATATTCTTTCGGGAGACGATGAAGCGATCGGGCGACTTTAGCCCAATCCACGGCCTAGCCAAGGGTTGACATGTTTTCAGCGTAGAGTACCAAGAGCTGGTGCGGCTTGCGCGTCGGGGGGCGCGCAGGGGGGAAGATGGAAAAAGATGATCGGCTGCGGCGACGCGATTTAGGGGCGGCGGGCGCGCTGATGTCGCTCGCGATGATGCTGGCGGCGTGCGGGCCGCGGATCGGCGGGCCGGCGCCGATGGTCAGCGGCGACCAGCCGCCGCCGCCGGTGCAGGTCATCGTCCAGCGCGGGCAGACCTTGTCGGGCATCGCTCACGCCTATCGTGTTCCGATGAGCGTTGTGGCCGATGCGAACCACCTGTCGCCGCCCTATCGCATTCTGATTGGACAGGCGTTGATCATCCCGGGCGGCGGCGGGCCATCTCCCTACGGGCCGGCGGTGGCCACCGCCGAGCAGGTGCCGCCACCGCCCTCCTACGCGCTGCCACCGGTTCCCGCAGCGCCCCCGCCGCCGGTATCAGCCCCGCCGGTATCAGCCCCGCCGGTATCGGCCCTGGCGATTCCGCTCGATCGACCGCCGCTGGCTGCCGCGGCGCGGCCGCCTGCGGCCGCCGGGCCGGTGGTGCTGATGCCGCCGCCCGCAGCATCGCCCCCGGCGAATCCACCGATATCGCCGACCCATCCGGGCGCTGTCTCTCCGCCGACAGCCGAAGCTTTCTCCCCGTCGGCGGCCCCGCCGCCCGCCGCATCAGCGGTGAGAGCGACCCCAGCTTCGCCCGGCCCGGCAGCCGCGGCAGAGCCGCCGCAGCACAACGCCGGCACCTTTCTATGGCCGGTGCGCGGGCGCGTACTGGAAGGCTACGGCGTCGGACCGGGGGGCACCCACAATGACGGCATCAACATCGCCGCACCCCACGGCGCGGCGGTACAGGCGGCCGACGGCGGTGTCGTCGCCTATTCCGGGAACGAGTTGCGCGGCTACGGCAATCTGATCCTGATCAAGCATGCGAACGGCTGGATCTCGGCCTATGCGCATTGCGACCTGATCCTCGTCAAGACCGGGCAGAAGGTTGCGCGAGGCCAGGTCATCGCTCGTGTCGGCGCGACCGGCAACGTCAGCGAGCCCCAGCTCCATTTCGAGCTGCGCCGCGGCAAAAAGCCGGTGGACCCGAACGAATACCTGGCGCCGCTGTCGACCGCCACGACCAAGGACGCGCACTCGAGCTGATCGGCTAACGCTCAGGCGAGCGGCTTGCCGAGGCGGCCGGCGAGATCCTGGACGAATTGCCAGGCGACGCGGCCCGAGCGCGCGCCGCGGGTGATCGACCATTCGTTGGCCGCGGCCTTGAGCTCGTCGACAGGCAGGTCGAGCCCGTAGCGCTCGACATAGCCGCGCACGATTGCGTGGTAGGTGTCCTGGTCGACATTGTGAAACCCGAGCCACAGCCCGAACCGGTCCGACAGCGAGACCTGCTCTTCGACCGCCTCGGCCGGGTTGACCGCGGTCGAACGCTCGTTGTCGATCATGTCGCGCGGCATCAGATGGCGGCGGTTCGAGGTGGCGTAGAGGACGACATTGCTCGGCCGACCCTCGATGCCGCCTTCCAGAACCGCCTTCAGCGATTTGAAGCTGGTGTCGTGCTGGTCGAAGGAAAGATCGTCGCAGAACAACAGACAGCGCCGCGGACAATGCCGGACCAGCGATAACAGATAGGGCAGGCTCGGGATGTCTTCGCGATGGATTTCGACGAGGGCCAGCGCATGCGGCCGCTCGGCATTGACCGCCGCATGAGCGGCCTTGACGAGCGAGCTCTTGCCGGTGCCGCGCGCGCCCCACAACAGCACGTTGTTGGCGGGGAGGCCGGCGGCGAAACGGCGGGTATTTTCGATCAGGATGTCGCGCACCCGGTCAATTCCGCGCAGCAGACCGATCTCGATGCGGTTGACCTCGCCGACCGGTTCGAGCCAGCTGCGGTCGGCATGCCACACGAAAGCATCGGCGGCGGCGAGATCGACGGGCGGCTCCGGCGCCGGGGCGAGACGTTCGAGGGCGGCGGCGATCCGCGTCAGCAACGGCAGCAAATCGGTATCGGGCTCGGTCATCGGTTACTCTAATGATTTCGGGCGGATGCGGTCGAAAAAGCCGCGGACGCTACCACACGCCCGCAGCACGGGAAATCCGCGGGACACCCGCCCATTGCTCTTTAACCAGGCATCGCGTACCTATCCCCCTGCCGAGCGGCTGGTCGATCCGCCGCCGCTGGTGCGCGCGCCTCCTCATATCGACACGGCGCATGGTTTCGAGGCCCGATGCCGATGCTGATCTCGACCGCCTATGCCCAGGGAACCGGCTTGTCGGGCATCTTGGACAATCAGGGCACGCTGTTGCAGTTCCTGCCCCTGGTGCTGATCTTCGTGGTGTTTTATTTCCTGCTGATCCGCCCGCAGCAAAAGAAGGCGAAGGAGCACCGGGCGACGCTCGATTCGCTGCGGCGCGGCGACCGGGTAGTGACCGGAGGCGGCATCATCGGGACGGTGGTGCGGGTCGACGGCCCGGACGAGGTCGCCGTCGACATCGCCGACGGGGTGCGCGTGCGCGTTGTGCGCAGCACGATAACGAGCGTCCTCGCCAAGCCCGATCCCGCCGCCGCGCGCGAGGCTGCACGGCAGAAGGACCAGGCGCGGGCCAAGGCGGAAACCAAGGAGTGACGCAGGCGGCCGAAAACAACGCCGGACGCCAAATCTACAAAATCGAATGGATGCGCTCGGTTCAAACCAGCGTTGTGGGCCGGCAGGCGGGCAATCCCTCGCCGGAAGCGGAGTGTGTCAGTGCACAATCGACGAGTAATACTGGGGGCCGCGCTGTTGGCGTTAGCCTATCCGTTGCGGGCCGCGGTGGCGCAGCCGGCCTATCCGCCCAGGCCGCCGCCGTCGGGAAATCCGCCGCCGTCCGGAAATCCGCCGCCACCAGGATATCCACCGTCATCGGGAAATCCACCGCCGCCAGGAAATCCGCCGCCATCGGCCGGCGGCCCGTCGCGATACCATCATCGCCCGCCACCTCCGCCGCCGCCGCACGAGGAGCGGGCGCCCTATCCAGGGGGCCATTACCACTGGCGTTGGGTGCCCGGTCATTGGCGCTGGGACGGCTATCGCTGGGTTTGGGTCCGGGGGCATTGGCGGCGCTGAACCGCACCCCGGAATATCGGGCCGCCGGCTGACCCGCTGCCGGTCCGCGGAATTGGAGAATGCTTTACTTCGCCAATTGGAAGGTTCTGCTGATCTGCGCGATTTGCGCGCTCGGCGTGCTGCTGTCGGCACCGAACCTGGTGAGCCCGTCGGTGCTCGACGGGCTGCCGAGCTTTATACCGCGCAAGCAGGTGGCGCTCGGTCTCGATTTGCGCGGCGGCTCCTATCTGCTGCTCGAAGTCGACGTCGCCGCCGCCCAGCGCGACCGGCTCAATTCGCTGGTCGACAATGTCCGCAACGCGCTGCTCGGCGCCAATATCGGCTACACCGGCCTTGCCGTGCAAAACGACGCGATCGTGTTCAAGATCCGCCAGCCCGAGCGCATCGACGACGCGCGTCAGGCTTTGGCGAAGATTGATCCGGAGCTTACCGTCACCATCGCGTCGGACGGATCGGGCGCGGTTCGCTTCAGCGCGATCGCGACCGAAACGCGCCGCCAGCAGGCGGTCGACCAGTCGATCGAGATCATCCGCCGACGCATCGACGAAACCGGGACCAAAGAGCCGACGATCGAGCGCGAGGGCCAAGACCGGATCCTGATACAGCTGCCGGGCGTCGACAATCCCGAGCACGTGAAGGCTCTCCTGGGCCGCACCGCCAAGCTGACCTTTCAGCTGGTCGACACCGGCGCGTCGCTCGAAGAAGCGCGCAGCGGCCATATGCCTCCCGGCGACGAAGTTCTGCCGGGTGCGGAGACCAATGCCGTGCGCATCGGCGCCGGCGGCTATGTGGTGCGCAAGCGGGTGATGGTCGGGGGCGACATGCTGGTCGACGCCCAGCCGACGTTTCAGAACAACGAACCGGTTGTCAGCTTCAGGTTTGACGCCGAGGGCGCGCGGCGGTTCGGCGACGCCACCCGCGAGAATGTCGGCAAACCGTTTGCAATTGTTCTCGACAACAAGGTGATCAGCGCCCCGGTCATCCGCGAGGCAATTCTCGGCGGTTCGGGGATTATCTCGGGCAGCTTTAGCGTGCAGTCGGCGAGTGATCTCGCGCTGCTGCTGCGCGCCGGTGCGCTGCCGGCGCCGATCACGATTCTCGAAGAACGCACCGTCGGCCCCGGCCTCGGCGCCGATTCGATCCGCGCCGGGACCACCGCCTGCGTCGTCGGGGTGGCGCTCGTCGTCATCTTCATGATCCTCTTTTACGGCCTCTTCGGCGTCTTCGCGGACGTCGCGCTGTTTTTCAACCTATGCCTGATGCTCGGCAGCCTGTCGTTGCTCGGCGCTACCCTGACCTTGCCCGGCATCGCCGGCATCGCCTTGACGATGGGCATGGCGGTCGATGCCAACGTGTTGATTTACGAGCGCATCCGCGAAGAGGTGCGTGGCGGCCGCACGATCCTCTCGGCGCTCGACGCAGGGTTCAAGCGCGCCTTCGGAACGATCCTCGACAGCCACATAACGACGCTCGTCGCCGGCGCCTTGATGTTTTGGCTGGGCTCCGGCCCGGTCAAAGGTTTTGCCGTGACCCTCAGCATCGGCGTGCTGACCTCGCTGTTTTCGGCGATCCTCGTCACCAGGCTGCAGATCGTCACCTGGGCACGGCGCTGGAAGCCGCGGGTGATACCGATTTGACCGGACACTTCTTGCTGTGACCCGACAATGTTGATCTTGCTGTGACCACGCAATGTTGAGACCGCTGATCGTCATTCGGCGTACGCCGAAAATCGACTTTATGAGATGGCACAAGCTCGGCTTTGCCTTCTCGGCGCTGCTGACCCTGGCCTCGATCGGCTTGTTCCTCGTCGTCGGGCTGAATTACGGGATCGACTTTGTCGGCGGCACCTTGATGGAGGTGCGGGTGACGCCCGGCCCGGCGAACCTCGCCGAGATGCGGCAAAAGCTCGATGCGCTGCATCTCGGCGACGCCTCGCTGCAAGGATTCGGCCCGCCGACCGATGTGCTGATCCGGCTGCCGCGCCAGCCCGGCGGCGACGCGGCCCAGGAAAAGGCGGTCGAGCTGGCGCGCCAGGGTCTGGGCCCGGGCATCGACTATCGCCGGATCGAGGTCGTCGGTCCCAGCGTCGGCGCCGAATTGGTCCGCGCCGGCGTCACCGCGACGGCATTGGCGCTGGTCGCGATCGCCGTCTATATCGGCTTCCGTTTCGAGTGGCAGTTTGGCGTCGGCGGGATGATCTCGACCTTGCACGACGTGATCACCACGGTCGGGATCTTTGCGCTGTTCCACCTCGAATTCGACCTGACGACCTTGGCGGCGATCCTCACGGTCGCCGGCTATTCGGTCAACGACACGGTCGTGATTTATGATCGGATGCGCGAATCGCTGCGCAAATACCCGCGGATGCCGCTCAGGGACCTGATCAACCTGGCGCTGAGCGAGACCTTGTCGCGCACGATCCTGACCGTCAGCACCGTGGCGCTGGCGGTGCTGTCGCTGCTGTTTCTCGGCGGCGAAGTGTTGCGCGGGTTCAGCATCGCGATGCTGTGGGGTGTCGTCATCGGTACCTATTCGTCGCTGTTCATCGCCGCGCCGGTGCTCTACTACGTGCGGCCGAACCGTGCCGCAATCGCGCGCTCGGGCGAGACGGTCACGGCGCCGGCGTCGCGGGCGCGCTAGCGGACGGCGGGGCGGCGATGGATCTGACCCCGCTGATCCCGGCCGGCCGCCAGGTCATCGAGCGCTACGGGCCGAGCGGGTTCCGCGTCGCCGGGGTGATCTGGCGCGGGTCGGTTCTGGTATTTCCCGATTTGACCTTGCCGTGGACCGCCGCCGCGCCCGCCGCGGTAACCGTGGAGAGCCTAAAGCCGGTCGTCGAGCATGGCGGCGTGCGGATTTTGCTGCTCGGGCTCGGCCGCCGAATGCCGACGATCGCCGGCGAGCTGCGCGCGGCGCTGCGGCAGGCGGGAATCGCGCTCGAGCCGATGGACACCAGTGCTGCCTGCCGCACCTACAACGTCCTTTTAGCCGAGGACCGCCGCGTCGCTGCGGCGCTGATTCCGCCCGACTGAGCGATCTGCGGGTGAGATAAGCGGTCTTGGGATCGACCGACCACCGGCCGGTTCGGGCGCTTTGCGCCGCGGCCGCCCGGAACTGTTCGGCTGCTGCGGTGGTTTCTCAGAAGGAACGCCACAACGAGTCGAATAACGTCATGAATACACGTGTTCTGACCGCCGCCGCCGTTAGCGCGGCGCTGGTACTCGCCCCTGCCGTCCATGCCGCCGACTGGCACCATGGCGGTGGCGGCGGGCATGGCCGTTACTACCACCGCGGCGGCGGCGGGGGCGGCGGGGCAGCTGTTGGTGCGGCGATCGCCGGCGGGATCATTGGTCTCGGCCTCGGCGCTGCGGCCGCGTCAAACTATGGCTATGGTTATTCCGCGCCACCGCCGGTTTATTATGGTGCGCCCAGCTATTACTACGCGCCGCCGCCGCCGGTGTACTACGGCTACTGAGCGTTCGCGCGGCCTCGGGCGGCAGACCCGTGCCGGCCCGTGATCACGCCGTGCGATTTAGCTTTGCACTCTTGTCGACAGCCCCTTGGGGAGGATTGGACCTCATGATTCGCTCGAATTATCTCGCTTTGGCAGCGGTCGCCGCGTTGCTGGCGCTGCCTGCGGCAGCACCGGCGCAACCCGCCCAGCCGTCGGCGCCCGCGACGCCGCCGCCCGCGACCGCCGCTGCCTCGCCGACGTCATCGCACGCCGTTCCCGGCAACAGCGCCGAGCAGCGCGTCGAGGAGCACATCAAAGAACTTCACTCGCAATTGCGGATTACCTCGGCCGAGCAGGCGCAATGGGAGCAATTCGCCAACGTCATGCGCGACAACGCCCGCGACATGGACCAAGCGTTTGCCCAGCGGATGCAGCAATATCCGACGATGAACGCGTTGCAGAACATGCAGTCCTACGAGCAGATCTCCGAGGCGCACGCCCAGCATCTTCAGAAGCTCGTGCCGGCTTTCGAAACTCTGTACAACGCGATGCCCGAGGCGCAGAAACAACTCGCCGATCAGGTCTTCCGCGCAAACGCGCAAAAGAAGGTGCAGACCGGAAGCAATACAGTTCGATAACTATCTTACGATACTTGGAGCCCTGCTGGCGCGGGGGTTCGAGTGTTGAAACGGCGCGGCCACAAACGCGAACGGTCACGGCTTCAGTCGCGGTGCCGAAAGCAACAGGCGATTTAGCCTGCGGTGTGCGTGATGATTCGCCTCGCAGGTGCGCAAAACGAGCAAGCGTCTTGACTGATTACGCCGGCGGCGAACGCCGGGAAAAGACCGATGCTTCGCAAACGTCGGTTCGTTGTCTCTGCGCCTGGCTCCCGCGCTCCGCTGGCGTCAGCCAATGGTACGACCCGGTAGTCGGATCGAGCCCGGCCGGGGCTTAAATCATAGACGCACGGACCGTAGGCGCAGGGCGTTGCCGATGACCAGGACCGAGCTCATGCTCATTGCGGCGCTGGCGATCATCGGGTTGAGCAAGAGGCCGAACGCCGGATAGAGCGCGCCGGCGGCGATCGGGATCGCCAGCGCGTTGAAGACGAAGGCGAAGAACAGATTCTGCCGGATGTTGCGCATGACCGCGCGCGACAGCCGGCGGGCGCGGACGATCCCGTTCAGATCGCCTTTGACCAGGGTCAGCCCGGCGCTGTCGATGGCGATGGCGGCGCCGTTCCCCATCGCGATACCGACCTCCGCCTGGGCCAATGCCGGCGCGTCGTTGATGCCGTCGCCGGCCATCGCGACGCGGTGGCCTTGTTGCTGCATATTGCCGACGATGCGTGCTTTCTGATCGGGCAGGACCTCGGCGACGATTTCGTCGATGCCGAGCCGCCGCCCGACCGCGTCCGCTGTGGTGCGGCTGTCGCCGGTCAGCATGACCACCCGCAAACGCTCCGCCCGCAATGCCGCCAGTGCATCGGCGGCACTCGGTTTGACCGGGTCGGCGACCCTGATGAGCCCGGCCGCGCGGTCGTCGACGGCCACCAGCATGACCGTCTCGCCGGCCTCGCGCAGGTCTTCGGCGCGCTGGGCCAAATCCGCGGCGTCGATGCCGAGTTCAGCCAGCAGGGAGAGGTTGCCGACGGCGACGCGCCGCCCCGCGACCACGCCGACAATCCCTTTCCCGGTGAGCGAGCCGAACTCGGCCGGAGGTGCCAAAATCAGCTGACGGTCCGCGGCTCCGCTGATGATCGCGGCGGCGAGGGGGTGCTCGCTGCCCTGTTCGAGGCCGGCGGCCAGGCGCAGCAACTCGGTCTCGCCGCCGGCGCGCACCGCAACCACGCCGAGAAGGCGCGGTTTGCCCTCGGTCAGGGTCCCGGTCTTGTCGACGACGACAGTGTCCACCTTTTCCATCAATTCGAGCGCCTGCGCATTCTTGGCCAGCACGCCGGCGCGGGCGCCGCGGCCGGTGCCGACCATGATCGACATCGGCGTCGCCAGGCCGAGCGCACAAGGACAAGCGATGATCAGCACCGCAACCGCGTTGACCAATCCGAAGCCCATTGCCGGCGCCGGCCCGAACCGCGACCACACGACGAAAGTGACCGCGGCGGCGGCGATCACCCCCGGAACGAACCAGCCGGAGACGGTGTCGGCCAAGGCCTGAATCGGCGCGCGCGAGCGCTGCGCCTCGGCGACCATGTGGACGATTTGCGCGAGCAAGGTGTCGCTGCCGACGCGATCGGCGCGCATGACGAACGACCCGGTGCCGTTGACCGTGCCGCCGGTGACCGTGTCGCCCGGCACCTTTTTGGCCGGCAGCGGCTCGCCGGTGATCATCGCTTCGTCGACGTTGCTCGCGCCGTCGGTCACGAGACCGTCGACCGGGATTTTTTCGCCGGGCCGCACCCGCAGCCGGTCGCCGGGGACGACCCGTTCGAGCCGGACGTCGACCTCCGCGCCGTCGTCGCCGACGATGCGCGCGGTTTTGGGCGCGAGGTCGAGCAGGGCGCGGATCGCGCCGCCGGTCTGGGCGCGGGCGCGTAATTCCAGAACCTGTCCCAGCAGCACCAGGGTGACGATGACCGCCGCCGGCTCGAAATAGACCGGCACCGTGCCGTCCGGCATTCGAAACGACGCCGGAAACAATCCCGGCAGCAGCGACGCGATCACGCTGTAGCCGTAGGCGACGCCGGCGCCGAGCATGATCAAAGTGAACATGTTGAGCCGGCGGTGAACCAGCGACGCCCAGCCGCGCTCGAAAAACGGCCAGCCGCACCACAACACCGCTGGCGTCGCGAGCCCGAGCTGCACCCACACCGCGGGGCGGGGCGGAAGCAGCGCTGCCACATGCTCGCTCATCGCGATCGCGACCAACGGCAACGACAGCGCCACGCCGACCCGGAAGCGCCGCGTCATGTCGCGCAATTCCGGGTTGGCCGCCTCGCCGGCCGCCGGCGTCAACGGTTCGAGCGCCATGCCGCAGATCGGGCAGCTGCCCGGTTCCGCGCGCACGATTTGCGGGTGCATCGGACAAGTCCACCGGGCCGCGCCGCTCGTCGGCTGCAGCGGCGCGGCAGGCGCCGGCGTCAGATAGCGTGCCGGGTCAGCCTCGAACCGCTCGCGGCAACGGCTGCCACAGAAGTAATGGGTGTGGCCGGCATATTCGGCGCGATGCGTCGCCACTGCCGGATCGACCGGCATCCCGCACACCGGGTCGCGCGCTTTGGTAGGGGGCACCGCCAAGGTCACTTCTTCATGCGCCATTGCGAGCCTTTACCGCGAACCCTGGTGCCTGCCGCCTTTTCGGCGGCGGTGCGAGCGAGTAGGCTGCGGCGCCGGCTGCGGAGATCGGGACGCTGTCCTGCCGATCACCGAGATGCCGCAGCACGCAACTCCGGGAGGGAGTGATCATGCCAACCTATGAAATCACGACCGAAGATGTCGAATATCTCCGCCACGGCGACAAGAAGCTGATCGCGCGGCTCTACAAGCCGAAAGGCGACGGGCCGTTCCCGGCAGTCGTCGACCTGCATGGCGGCGCCTGGACCAGCGGCGACCTGACCGGGACCCAGGGCCTGGACGAAACGCTCGCGAAAAACGGATTTGTCGTCGCCTCGCTCGAATTCCGCCACAACGCCGACGGCTATCCGACCTCGCTGATCGACATCAACCACGCGATCCGCTGGATCAAGGCGCATGCTCGCGAGCTCAAGGTCGATCCCAACCGGGTCGGCAGCGGTGGTGCTTCGAGCGGCGGGCATCTCGCGATGTTGGCGGCAATGCGTCCCAATGACCAGCGCTATGCCTCAGCGCCGCTGCCGGCCGGTTCGCCGGCGGTCGATGCGACAGTGCGCGCGGTCGCGATGTCGTGGCCGGTCATCAACCCGCTGTCGCGCTATCGCAATGCACAGAAGGCAGCGAAGACCCCGAACCCGCCGGCCTTCTCGATCGGCATGAAGGAAAAGCACGATCTTTATTGGAAGACCGAAGCCGCGATGGCCGAGGGCAACCCGATGCTGATGCTCGAACGCGGCGAAAAGGTAACGATGCCGGCAGCGCTGTGGGTTCAGGGCAGACCCGACATCGTCCACGACTACCATGACGACGACTCGAATTTCCCCGGCAACGAGCCCGAGCGGTTCATCTCGAACTACCGCAAAGCTGGTGGCGACATCGAGATCGTCTACATCGACAACGAAAAGCGGCAGACGAACGCGTCGTACGACCCGATTACCGCCTTTTTCAAAAAGCACCTCGGGTAAGCGGCGTCCCGTCCTCCGCTCGTGGCACTACCCCCTCTCCCCATTCGCGGGGAGAGGGCCGGAGTGAGCGGCGTCACCGGGAAACCAGTCGCCGAGCACCTGCTCCTCGGTGTACTTGCTGGCCGTAATTTTGCCGATCGCGTCCGGGGTCGCTTCCCCATGACGGCGGAGTGTCTGGGTTGCGTAGCGTATAGCTCGCGTCGTTTCCACCGCGACCATACCGGCTGTCTCGCTCTTGAGGCTCGGACTATCCTCCAGCAGAAGTTCGATCTCCGACCGCTCGCGCCCGATAGTCTCCATCCATCCGCGCCGAGGATCTGTCGCCGGCGAGCATTCGAGCTTGATCAGGTGCTCGATAATGACAGCGATGCGGCTGCGCAGTTCACGGCGGTGCGATCGGCCCAAGCTGTCGATCTCCTCGGCGAGGTTCTCCCAGTCGAGTGGAAGGTTGGTGCTGAGCCCGGTTGCTTGGCGCAGCGCCGCCGCCTGCTGCTCGGTCCAGCGGACAAAGTCCTCTTCGTAAAGCTTTGCCGGGTTGACGGGCATGGTCGATCCTCCTTGCCACCAAGCATGAAGGCTGCGGCGGGCCAGATCAATTGCCGGTCGTCAGCACGACGCGGAACCGGGCGCGGCCGCTGATCATGCGCTCGTAGCCTTCGGCGGCGCGCTCGAGGGGGAGGATCTCGTTCATCGAGCGCACCCCAGTCAATGCGCTGAACGCCAAGGTCTCCTGCGAGTCGATCGACGTGCCGGAATACCAGCCTTTGATCGACCGCCGCCCGCGGAGCAGCTGCAAGGCGTCGACCGCGAGCCGGTCGACGGCCCCGATCACCAGTAACGTGCCGTTGGTCGCGAGCCCTCCTTGGACCGAATTCATTGCCTCGGCGCTCGTCACCTTCGCCAGGATGGCCTTGGCGCCGCGAAGCTTCTGCAGGGCCGCTGCCGGGTCCTCGGCCGCGTTGTCGATGTAGTGGTGGGCGCCGAGCTGGCGCGCCAGCGGCACCTTGTCCTGGCCGCGGGCGATCGCGACGGTCTTGAAGCCGAGCTTTGCCGCGAACTGGACGCCGAGATGGCCGAGCCCGCCGAGGCCCAGCACCGCCACGGTATCGCCCGGCCGCGCGCCGCTGTTGCGCAGGGCGTTGAAGGTCGTGATGCCGGCGCACATCAAAGGTGCGGCCTCGACCGAAGACAACCCGTCGGGAACCCGCGCCAGCGCTTCGGCCGGGGCGACCATGTAATCCGCATAGCCGCCGTCGGAGGTGATCCCGGTCACCAGGTTCTCGGTCTCGCAGGCGAAAGCGTCGCCGCGGCGGCAGGCGTCGCAATAGCCGCAATTCCCGCCATGCCAGCCGACCCCGACGCGCTGTCCCGGCGCCCACTCCAGAACATTGGCGCCGACCGCGTCGACATGCCCGATCACCTCATGACCGGGACCCGCGGATATTCAATGCCGGGCGCGAGCCCTTCCTTTGTGTAGCTGTCGCTGTGGCAGACCCCGCACGCCTCGACCTTGATCCGGACGGCTCCGGCGCCGGGCTCCGGGATGTCGCGCTCGACCAGCTCCAAGGGCCCGCCTGCCTGTGACACCTGCACCGCGCGCATCTTCGCCATTTTTCGCCTCCGCTATCTTCGCCCCGTCGCCCCGGCATTCGCCCCCGGCGCGATCGTTTTTGGACGCGCCGGAGGTTCCTCGCCCGCTCGGTCGTCTCGATCATATCATGCGGCGCGGCGCTGCGGCTGGACGTGCCCGCTGACGGCGGCCCCGTCAGCGGGCGTCAGGCGCAAAAAGCCGGCCGCGGCGATCAGCGGGATCAGCCCGACCAGAAAAAAGGCGAGGCGAAAGTCGCCAACGGTGACTTTCGTCGGGCCGGCGATGACGGCGAGCAGCGCCGCGCCGATCGCCACGCCAAAGCCGCGCGCCACCTGCTGTGCGACACCGGCGACGCTGGTGCCCTTGCTTAGCAGCGGCCCGGGTATGTCGGCATAGCTGACGGCGTTGAGCGCCAAATATTGAACGCTGCGCACGCAGCCCGACAGCAGCACCAGCACCACGATCAGCCACGCCGGCGTGTCCGCCTGCAGCAACCCGCAGCCCGCGGTAACCGCGGCGGCAAGACACGAGGTCACGACAAGCAGCCGGCGGAAACCGAAAACGCGCAGCAGCGATCCGGCGAGGGTGCGCACCAACATCGCCCCGATGCTCGACGAGAACGACAAGAGGCCCGATTGAATTGGGCTCAGTCCGAACCCCACCTGAAACAGCAATGGCAGCAAGAACGGCACGGCGTCGAGCCCGATGCGGCAAAATCCGCCGGTCACGGCGCCGATGCGAAAGGTACGGATGCGGAACAGGCCAAGATCGAGGACCGGATCCTCGCGCCGTCGCGCATGCCAGCCGTAAAGCGCCAGGATCGCCAGCGCCGCCGGGAAGAAAGCCATTCCCAGCGCACCCGGAATGATCGGGCGGCCGAGGTTCTCGATGGCCAGCTGCAGCAAAGCCAGACCAAGCCCGGAAAGGAAGAAGCCGCGCAGGTCGAAGCGAGTCGGCGCCGGTGCCCGAAAATTCTCAAACAGGCGCAGCGCCAAGACCAAGCCGAGCACCCCGATCGGCAGGTTCAGGAAAAATATCGCGCGCCACGAAATCCAGCTGGTCATGAAGCCGCCGATGATGGGGCCGACAGTGGGACCGATCATCGCCGGGAGCGTCATCCAGTTCATCGCCGAGACAAGCTCGGCGCGGGGAAAGCTGCGCAGCAAGATCAGCCTGCCAACCGGCGTCATCATCGCCCCGCCGAACCCCTGGATCACGCGCGTCGCCAACAGCACCGGCAGGTTCGGCGCCAGTCCGCACAGCGCCGATCCGGTCGTGAAAATGGCGATCGCCGAACAAAACACCACGCGCGCCCCGAGCCGGTCGGCGATCCAGCCGCTTACCGGGATAAATACGGCGAGGCTCAACAAGTACGTCGTGATCACCAGACTGAGACGCAGCGGATTCTGGCCAAGGCTCTTGGCCATCGCCGGGATCGACACGGCGATCATCGTCGAGTTCGAGGCCTTCCATGAAAAAGGCGCAGCCGACGATCAACGCGATGACAATGGCCCGCCGCGACTGTTGACCGGCGGCCTGAAGACCGCTCTCGCTCACCGGCCTCTCCTTCGCGGTTGCACCACCGATTGGTCGCCCAAGACGCCGGCGCGCGGGTTCGCCGCAGGTTGACCGACGCAGCGCGCCATCCGCGGTCCTGTCCCTTGTCGTTGACACAAACCAATGGCGGGACCATAGCCGATCGTCGAGCTGCGGTGGGGCGCCAATGGTGGATGATCGCGAAATCGGCCCGGAGCTTCTCGAACGCTGGGCGCTCGCGTATCTCAGCCGGTTCGCCAGCTCGGCGGAGAATTTGCGGCGGGTGTTGCTGCGTCGTGTCCGGCGCCGGTCGCCCGCTGGTTCAGAAGCAGTGCGGCAGGCGGAACCTCTGATCGATCTGCTGGTCGAGCGGTATTGCCGCTCCGGCTTGCTCGACGACGCCGCCTATGCCGCGCAACGGGTGCAGTCGCTCAATCGTCGCGGCGAGTTTGTGCTGAAGATCCGCGCCCGGCTGGCAGCCAAGGGCGTCGAAAATTCGGTCGCGGCCGAGGCGCTGGCCGCCCTTGGCGACGATGCCGGCGATCCCGACCTCGTCGCCGCCTGCGCCTTTGCCCGCCGCCGCCGGCTCGGACCTTATCGCCGCGGTATTGCCGACCACACCCGCGAACTCTCTTGCTTCGCGCGCGCCGGGTTCGGCCGCCGGATCGCCGAAACGGTACTGGCTTGCAGCGATATCGACGCCGTCGAGGCACTCGCTCGAAACGGGCTCGGCTGAGCAGCCTGGCCGCGATCGTACTGCGCTGCCGGTCGCATGCCTGGTGCCGGCGATCGCCGGAGTACATTACCGGCGCTTCTTTTGACCGCCGGTTTTATCATCGCCAAACAGCGGTAGCGAAGGTCAGGCGCGCCGCCGCCGCTGCGGCGTCGCCTCATCCGGGTCCTCGCCTTCCTGGCTAGATGGTCCAATGATCGCAAGCGGGGCCGGATCACGCGCGGCGATGCCGTGCTTGCCAAAGGCGATCTTGACCAGGCGATTGAACGCGCGGCCGACCGGGAATTGCTTGGCCGGCACCGTGCGGATGCGGACCAGCAGCACCACCGAGAACTCGTCGAGCGCATCGACGCCGAGATATTCGAAGGGGTCGAGGATCAGGTCGCGCAAGGTCTCGTCCTCGGCCAATTCGGCGCTTACCTCGCGCAGGATCTCGACGACGCGGTCGATGTCTTCGCCATAGCCGATCGTCACCCGGGCGACGACATAAGCGAAGTCGCGCGTCATGTTCTTGACGGTCGTGACCTCGCTGAACGGCACGGTGTGGACCGTGCCGGCCTGGTCGCGCAGCCGGATCGTGCGCACGCTGATCGCCTCCACCACACCGGCATGCCCCTTGCCGACATCGACGATGTCGCCGACTGCAAGCTGATCCTCGAGCAGGATGAACAGGCCGGTGATGACGTCCCGGACCAGCGCCTGGCTGCCAAAGCCGATCGCCACGCCGACGACGCCGGCTCCGGCGAGCAGCGGGGCTATGTCGATGCCGAGATGCGACAGGATAATCAGCGCGCTCATGACGACGATCAGCGACAGCATCGCCGTGCGCAGCAATGGCAAGAGGGTGCGGATGCGGGTACGCCGCGGCACGGCGCCGCCGTCGATCCTGCCGAGATAGCGCTCGATCGCCGAGGCGAAGATCTCCCAAATCGCGAGCGATGCCAGTACGATCGCACCGATCGACAACAGATCGCCGCCCAGGCGGCGGGCGAGATCGGTATCGAGCCAGGCAAAGCCGCTGATCTCCCAGGCCTGCAACACCGTCAGCCCGGCAAGAATGTAGAGGACGCCAGTCGCCAGCCCGGTCAGGATCGGGACATAACGGTTGGCGCGCTGCTCCAAGGTCGGGAACTGCGTCTTGAGTTGGGTCGAGACGGCAAAGCCCCGGCGGCTCAGGCTGCGGATTGAGCGCGATAGAACCCGAGCCGCCACGATCACGACGACGCTCATCGCGGTGGCGCGCGCCACATAGACAAACCCGCCCTCGATATGCAGCGCGTAAATCGCGTAGAGGCCGGCGATGTAAAAGATCGCCAGCAACTGCCAAATCTCTGCGAGGGTGCGACGGATCCGGCCCCAGCCCGTCGTCGCCGACGCCTCACCGCCGACCCAGGTTGCGATCGACGCCCGGTTCTGCAGCAGGAAGATGATGGCGAGCAGCGCCAGAACCAATCCCACCAGCTTCAGCATCAAGGTGTAGAGCGCACCAGGGATGCCGAGCCACCACGCGGCTTCGGGCACCGCGTAGCCGTAGATCCCCCAAAATGTGAAGCGCTTGACCCAGATATAGAGATAGTGCCGGGTCTCGGCGCCGATCGGCAGAAACAGCACGCCCTCATCGGCGGGGAGCAGGACGGCTCTGGCCAGGCACAGGATCAGGCGCGCCTCAATCGTCGCCACCGCCAGCACCGACAAGGTGATGCGGGTCGGGGTCATCGGGTCGAGCGCCATCGCCACCGCGCCGTAGGCGATGGCGGCGAACACGAACAGCGGCACAAGGTCGAAGACGAACCCGAGCAGCGCGAACAAGGCCCTGACCGTGCGCGTGTCGCGCCGCCGCACCGGAAATTTGGGTCGGGTTCGAGCGATGATCCAGCGCAATGCCCATTCCGCCGCCGCAGCGGCGCCGAAGACGAGGACAAAAGCGGTGGCGGCATCGATCCAGCGTTGCCGCGCGCCGGGATCGAGCACCTGCTCGTGCGCCCAGCGGACCAGTCGCGGCGCATCGACGAGGATCGCGGCGCCGGCCAAAAGCTCGCTGGTGAAAGCGTCGATTTGGTGCGACAACCGGCCGAGAAGCGCGATGCCCTCGGGCTTTTTGGGCTCGATATGGCGCTGCGCTGCGATCAGCGCTTGCAATTGAGCAACGAGCTTTGCCCGTGCGCTCGGCTCCTGCAATGTGTCGACAAGCCGCTGCAGCTCGTCGACCGAAGCGGGAGCCGGCTGCACCGCGGCAGCAGGGGCCGGCGCCGCCGCTCGCACGGGGGCCGGCGCCGCCGCTCGCACGGGGGCCGGCAGGGTCGCGGCCAAGACCGTGAGCAGCAGCCATACCGCCTTGCACATCGGCGAACCCCTCGCCCTGCTCATCTACCGTCAGCGAACGTCAGCTTTTCCACCTCTATACTGGCGGTTCAGCTGCGCTCGCGCTCCTGCATCAGTGACGCGACGGCGACCGCCGCCGCGTCGCCTCCCCCTTCCAAGGCCTCCATGATCCGCGGGCGGTCGGCCGCCGGACGGTTTTGGCTCAGCTTGAATTTGCCTTCGAGGCGGGTAACGGCGATGTCGAGGCCGACGATTCCTTTCAGCATTCCCGCCAAATAGCCGGCCGGTTGCTCATCCATCCGCCATGGCGTCTCGCTGCCGGCCTCGTGACGCTGTGACAGGCGTCTCAGAAAGCCGCGCAGCCACTCGGCGTCGTCGATCAGCCGCACTGCGCCATAGGCGTGAACGTCGGCGTAGTTCCAAGTCGGCACCGCCGGTCCGCTCTGATACCAGCGCGGCGAAATATAGGCGTGCGGGCCGCCGAAGATCGCCAGCACCTCGCCGCCTTGCGCCAAATCGGCGACCTGCGGGTTGGGCCGGGCGAGGTGGCCGACGAGGTGCAGCTCGTCGGCGTCGCGCTCGATCAGAAACGGGATATGGCTCGCCACCAATCCGGCCCGGCCGTGGCTGACGAGCAGCGCGAAATCGTAGCGCTCGATATGCGCGACCAACACTTCGGGCCGCGCCTCGGTGAAAGCGGGGGGCAGGTAAACCACGGGACCACCCTTCTCGTCGGTCAGGCCAAATGCTTTAGCACGGTAGTGACGAGCAATGCTGCCCCGGACGCAAACAAGATCGCGCCCGAACCGCGGCTGATCCACGCCAGATGGCGCGGCTCGATCGAACGGCGAAACACCCCGATGCCCAAGGCGAGCGCCAGCCACCACAGGAACGACCCGCCCCATACCCCAAGCACCAGGACCGCCGCGTGAACGAGCGTCGCCTGTCGGCCGCCAAGCCCCAGAGCCGCGAAGATCGCGAGGAAGACCAGGATCGTCACCGGGTTGGTAACGGTCAGCGCAAAGGCCGAAGCAAAGTCGCGGAACAGGCTCTCCGGGCTCGATTGCTCGGCAATCTTGTCCTGCGGCTTGGAAAGCAAGGCGGAGCCGCCGGCATAGAGCAGATAAACGCCGCCGCCGGCGCGCAGCCAAACTTCGTAATCGAGAAGCCAATCGGAAACAAAGGTGAGGCCAAAGGCGGCTACGGCTCCAAACAGCGCGTCCGCGGTGGCCGCACCGAGCCCCGACACCAGTCCCGACAGCCGGCCCTCGAAAATCGTCCGCTGCAGGCACAGGATGCCGACCGGGCCGACCGGGACGGCGATCACCACGCCGACCACGATGCCTTTCAGAAGGAAGTAAAAAAGCATCGCGCGCCTCGGGCGACCAGGAAGAGCAATCTCGGGGAACCGCCGGGAGGGTGCAATGCAAAATGCGGCCCGCTTTACCGCAACCGAGGGCGCGCTATGCTGCACCGCATGAGGTTTCCCGCCTCCTGGAGATTGCCGATGTCCGCTTCCGACAACGCCTATCGGTTCGAGTTCACGTCGATCGACGGTGAAAAATTGCCGCTCGAAGCCTGGCGCGGCCAGCCGGTGCTGGTGGTCAACACCGCTTCGTTCTGCGGCTACACCCCGCAATACAGCGAGCTTGAAACTTTATGGCAGCGCTATCGCGGCCGCGGCCTCGTCGTGCTTGGTGTTCCGTCCAATGATTTCGGCCAGCAGGAGCCGGGGTCGGGGGCAGAGATCAGGCAGTTCTGCGAGACCAATTACGCCGTGGATTTTCCGCTCGCGCAGAAATGCCGGGTCATCGGCAGCGAGGCGCACCCGTTCTACCGCTGGGTTGCGGACAGTCTGGGCGAGGCCGGCACGCCGCGCTGGAACTTCCACAAATACCTGATCACCCCCGACGGCGATTTGGCCCGTGGCTGGCCCTCCTGGGTCACCCCCATCGACCGCCGCATCACCGGCGAAATCGAGAAACTGCTGCCACCGCCGGCTCGTTGAGCGGCACTGTCCGATTTGGGCGCACCCTCAGCGCGCTACCGGGCGGTATGGACTCGGATCGAGGCGGGCTCAGCGCGCAGCTCGGTGACGGCGGCTGACGCGGGCAGCTCGGCGCCGCGGGGCAATGTCCTGATCGCCAGCGTCTCGCGCTTGCCGCGGATTTCGATCTCGTGCCGCGGAAAGGCGGAGAGGTCGAGCTCGGCGCGCATGACCACCGCCTCGGACACGACAAGCTCGCAGCCATATTCTTTGGTCAGCTCTTCGAGGCGGCTAGCGGTGTTGACCGCGTCGCCGATCGCGGTGATCGACGACGCCCCGCCATAGCCCATCTCACCGATGATGATCGGCCCGGTGTGGATGCCGATGCCGATGCGCAGCGGCTGGTCGATTTCGTCCTGCGGCGAGACGTTCAGCTCGGTCATCCGCTCCGACATCAGCCGGGCGGCGGCGAGCGCGCCGCGGCAGCCCGCCTGCACGCCGCTCTCGATCCCGAACAAGGCCATCACGCCGTCGCCGATGAATTTGTCGACGCGCCCGCCGGCGGTCTCGACCGATCGCCCGACCGCGGCGAAATAGCGGTTGAGGATGAAGACCACGTCGTAAGGCAACCGCCCCTCCGAGAGCGCGGTAAATCCCCGAATGTCGGCGAACAGGATCGCTATCTCGCGCTCGCTGCCCTGGGCGAAATCGACCCGGCGGCGGCCGTCCCGCGCATAGGCAAAAGGCGGCAACAGCGGCGTCACCTCGACCGCTCCCTTAGGCCGCAATTGGCAGGCGAGCCGGACGTTTGCGGTGGCGGCAATACGCCGCAAGACCCGCCGTTCCGCTTCGCCGGACGGATCGATGCTCCCGATGTCGCCGCGCACCCGCACCCGGCAGGTCGAGCAGCGCCCGCGGCCGCCGCAGACATGGGCGTGCGGAATGCCGCCAATTCGGCTCGCTTCAAGCACGCTGGTGCCGGGCGTCACCTCGACAAAGCGGCCGTCGGGATAGCCGATGCGAACGAGACCGTGGCGACGCTGCCACATGCGGCGGGCAAGCCGCGCCAGCAGCACAGCCGCGACCGTGCCGCCAAACAGCCAGCTGAGGGTGGTCGAAATCCGGTCGAGGGTCTGCGCCGCTGCCGGCGACGGCAACTGCATCTGGGCAAAGGCCGCGCCGGCCCAGGCGGGGTCGGCAGCGAGTGCCGCCACCTGACGGCCGGCTTCGATCGCGCCGAGCATCGACAACACCGGCACCAGCACCGCCGCGACCAAGGCTATCGGCTGAACCCGAGCATACCACGGCCTGACCTCGAGCCAGAAATGCAGGCCGAACATCGCGTGCGCCCAAGCCACGACCAATGTCGCCATCTGCAACACGCCGTGCCACGGCGAAGCGACGAAGTAGATCCAAAGGAAATAGAGGTAATAAAGATCGTACGTCCCGAAGAAATCGTCGGAGATGCGCGTCATCACGACGTGACGGGCGAGCAAGATCGGCACCGCGAAGCCGAGCACGACCTGTGTCAATTCGCCGGCGCGCAGGCGTAAAGTCCGCCGCTCCCACAACGCCCACAGCGCGAGTGCGTAATGAACGAGAAAGGCGCCGTAGAGCAACGCCTTTGCGGGCTGATGCGACCAGAACCAGAAGACCCAGGCCAGCACCTCGTCCATCGCCCGCAGGGAAGCCAGGCCCATGGCGTGGTTCAACAGGTGCATCGTCACGTAGACGAGCATCGCCAGGCCCGAAAAAAGCCGCAGTCGCCGGATCATTGAATTTCCCGATGCGAGGACCGCCGTACCGGCGCGTCGCCGTTGTTCGGCGCGCCCGCCCATCTCACCGCTGCGCGTTTGCGCCGCAATGCGCGAACCGGCGAAGAGTGGCAGAAAGACGCCGCCATGCTAGGGGTCTGCTCTATGCTGGAGATCCACCATCTGGTCAAACATTTCGGGCCGCTGATAGCGGTCGACGACGTTTCGTTCGCGGTCGGGCGCGGCGAAGTGCTGGGGTTTCTCGGCCCGAACGGCGCCGGCAAGTCGACGACGATGAAGATGATCACCGGCTTTGTGGCACCCGACGCGGGTACCGCGGTCATTTGCGGCCACGACATCACCCAATCTTCGATCGCGGCGAAACGATGTATTGGCTACCTGCCCGAAGGGGCGCCCGCTTATCCCGACATGACGCCGGCCGAGTTTCTCGATTTCATCGCCCATATCCGCGGCTTTTCGGGCCGCGAGGCCAACCGGCGCATCGGCCGGATCGTCGAGACGATCCACATTGCCGAGGTCATGCACCAGCCGATCGAGACCCTGTCGAAGGGCTATCGGCGGCGTGTCGGCGTCGCCCAGGCGTTGCTGCACGATCCGCAGGTGCTGATCCTCGACGAGCCGACCGATGGGCTCGACCCCAACCAGAAATACGAGATGCGCAAGGTCATCGCCGAGATGCGGGCGAACAAGGCGATCGTGATCTCGACCCATCTGCTCGAAGAGGTCGAGGCGGTGTGCAGCCGGGCAATCATCATCGCTCACGGCCGAATTCTCGCCGATGCGACGCCGGTGGAGCTCGCCCGGCGCTCGCGCCGCCATAACGCCGTGCGCCTCACCGCAACCGGCGCCACGCCCGCCCAGCTGCAAGCCGAATTGTCGCGGCTGCCGGCGGTGGCGACGGTCGAGGCCGTCGCGGACAGCGAGGGAGAGGGGTTGCTGATCTTCCCGCGCGGCGGTGAGGACATCGTCGCCGATGTTGCCGACCTGGCGCGCGCCCATCGCTGGCAGGTCAGCTTGCTGCGCGTCGAGCACGGCCGGCTCGACGACGTCTTTCGCGAGATCACCACCGCCCCCGCCGACCCGGGCACTCTCGCGGTCGCGGCCTGAGCCCGGGCATGCGCAACGTCCTGACCATCTTTCGACGCGAATTCGTCAGCTATTTCGCGACTCCGCTCGCCTATGTCTTCATCGTCATCTTTCTGGTGATGGCGGGAGTGCTGGCGTTTTTCGTCGGCAATTTCTTTGGCCGGGGGCAGGCCGATCTGCAGCCCTTCTTCGCGTTCCATCCCTGGCTCTACCTCGTGCTGATCCCGGCCTTGTCGATGCGGCTGTGGGCCGAGGAGCGCCGGTCGGGGACGATCGAGCTGTTCCTGACCCTGCCGATCCGCATGACCGAGGCCGTCGTCGGAAAATTCCTCGCCGCCTGGTGCTTTGCCGGGATCGCGTTGGCGCTGACTTTTCCGTTCTGGCTGACGGTCAATTTTCTCGGTCATCCCGATAACGGCGTGATCCTGGCGAGCTATATCGGCAGCTGGCTGATGGCGGGCGCGCTGCTCGCGGTCGGCGCCTTCATCTCGGCTGCGACCAAGAACCAGATCATCGCCTTTGTCGTGACCGCCGCCGTCGCTTTCGTTTTCACCGCCTCCGGCTCGCCGGCGCTGATTGGCGTGCTGCAGGGCTGGGCGCCGGAATGGCTGATCCAAGCGTTTGCGCAGATGAGCTTCCTCGGCCATTTCGGCACCATTACCCGCGGCGTCATCGACCTGCGCGATGTCGCCTATTTCGTGTCGATCATGATTGCGTTTTTGTTCGCCAACGCCATCCTCGTCGACCTCGAAAAATCAGAGTGAGATGAATTCTTCCGAACCAGCCCGCGGCTTCTTCGCCTCGCGCCGGGCGACGGCGATCACGGCGCTAATTTGCATCGCGATCCTGCTGATCTCAGCCAACATCGTCATCGGCCGCTTTTTTTCGGCGCGTCTCGATCTGACCGCCGAGCACCTCTACACCTTGTCGCCCGGTACGTTGCACACACTCGCCAAGATCGACGAGCCGATTACCCTGCGCTTTTATTATTCGAACCGGCTGGGTGACGAGGTCCCGGCCTACGGAGTCTATGCCCAGCGGGTGCGCGAGTTGCTCGCTCAGTACGTCGCGGCAGCGGACGGCAAAATCCGCCTCGAAACCTATAACCCACAGCCCTTTTCCGATGTCGAGGATCGGGCGGTGGCATTCGGATTGCAGGCCGTGCCGCTCGACAGCGAAGGCGACCAGGTCTATTTCGGCCTCGCCGCGACCAACTCGACCGACGACCAGCAGGTCATCCCGTTCTTCTCGCCCGAGCGTGAGCGCTTTCTCGAATACGATTTGACCAAGCTCGTCCACGCCCTCGCGGTTCCCAAAAAGACCGTCGTCGGGCTGATCAGCAGCCTGCCGCTCCAGGGCGACATGACGGCGATGATGCAGGGCCGGCCGAGCCAGCCGATGGCGGTGCTCGATCAATTGCAGCAGCTCGACAAGGTCGAGCCGCTCGGCGCCGCCCTCGATGCGATCCCGGCCGATGTCGACGTGCTGATGCTGGTGCACCCGCAGAACCTGCCGCCAAAAACCTTGTTTGCGATCGACCAGTTTGTGCTGAGGGGCGGCAAGGCGCTGATTTTTGTCGACCCGCATTCGGAATTGCAGGCGGCACAGCCGAGTGGGACGAGCCAGCCGGGCTCATCCGTTTCGAGCAATCTGGCGCCGTTGTTCAAGGCCTGGGGTTTTGAGATGCTGCCAAACGTCGTCGCCGGCGACCGAAGCGACGCGCAGCAGGTCAGCGTTTCGGTGCCGGGGCGCGGCGCGGAGCCGCTCGACTATATCGCCTGGCTCGATCTGAAGACCGCCAACCTCAATCACGACGACATGATTACCGCCGACCTGAGCCATATCGCGATGGCCTCGGCCGGGATCCTCGAACCGTTGCCCGGCGCGAAGACCAATTTCGAGCCGCTGATCACGACCTCGCCCAAATCGACAAAGATCCCGGCTGACAAGCTCAACGGAGTCCCCGACGTCGCCGCCCTGCTCGCCGATTTCAAGCCCGACGGCAAGCGCTACGTGCTTGCCGCTCATGTCACCGGCATGACCGGGACCGCGTTTCCCAACGGTCCGCCAAAGCCGGCCGAGCCGCCGATGTCGAAACCCGGCGAGGCCAAGCCCGCGGCGACACCGGCGCCGTCGCCCAAATGGCTCAAGCAGTCGGAGCATCCGATCAACGTCGTTGTCGTCGCCGACACCGACATCCTCGACGACCGGGTGTGGGTGCAGAGCCAGGATTTCTTCGGCCAACGGGTCGTCGTGCCGATCGCCAACAATGGCGACTTCGTGTCCGATGCGATAGACGTGCTGGCCGGCGGCGAGGATTTGATCGGCCTGCGCAGTCGCGGCAGCGCGGCCCGGCCGTTTGAGGTCGTCAACCAGATTCAGCGCGAGGCCCAGGCGCGCTACAGCGCCGAGGAGCACGCGCTGCAGCAAAAACTCAAGGCGACCGAGGCGAAGCTCGCCGATCTGACCGGCAAGGATCAGACCGACACCCCGGCCAATTTGGCGCCCGAGCAGACCAAGGCGATCACGCAGTTCCGAACCGACATGCTGCAGACCCGGCGCCAGTTGCGCGATGTTCGCGCCGCCTTGCGCAGCGACATTCAGCGGCTCAAGGGCGGCCTCGAATTCCTCGACATCGCGCTGATCCCGATCGTCGTCGCAATCGTCGCAGTGATCGTCGGGGCGCTGCGGCGAAAACGCCGCCGTCGGCGCTCGGCCGAGGCGTAAACGAGGACGGCCGATGCAACAGCGCAACCTGATCCTGCTGATGGCCGCAACCGGGGTCATGGTGGTGCTGGCGGTCGCAGCGCTTGCCACCGGTGGCGCCGGCGTTGATCGAGTGGGGACGGACCAGCGCGCGCTGCCCGCGCTGTCGGCGCGGCTCGGTGACGTCGCCTCGGTCGAGGTCCGGCGCACCGGTCTCGATCTGAGCTTTGTCCGCGACGGCGACAACTGGCTCGTCGCACAGAAAAGCAACTACCCCGCGGACCCGGGCAAGATCCGCCGCATCGTCCTGGCATTGGCCGACATGACCCTGGTCGAGCCCAAGACCAGCGCGCCCGACCTCTACCCGCACCTAGAGGTCGAAGATCCGGGCCACGGCAAGTCGACCCTGGTCGCGGTCAAGGACAAGTCCGGGGCCGACATTGCCCGACTGATCGTCGGCAAGCGCAGCTACGACCGGCTCGGCGAAGGCAATGACGGCGTCTATGTCCGAAAGCCCGGCGATCCCCAATCCTGGCTGGCGCGCGGCTCGCTCGATTTCTCCGACGACACGCCCAACTGGCTCGTTCGGCGGATCATCGACATTCCCGACAGCAAGGTCGCCAAGGTGACCCTGACCCAGCCCGACGGCGCCGCCCTGACCCTCGGCCGTGCCAAGCCCGACGCGAAATTCACGCTCGACAACCCGCCCAAGGACGCAAAATACAAAAGCGACACCGCGCTGGGCGAGCCGGCGATGGCGCTCGAAACGCTCGACCTCGAAGACGTGCAGCCGGCGGCGAACCTGCCGGTTCCGGACAAGGCGGTGACGACGGCGACCTACACCACTTTCGACGGACTGACGGTCGACGTGAAACTGTTCCAGCACGACAACAAGAACTGGATTGCGGTCGCTGCGAGCGGCTCGGGTAAGGCCGCCGACGCTGCGAAAGAGATCGACGGCCGGGTCAGGCGCTGGGTTTATGCGATCCCGCCGTACAAGGCCAAGATGATGGAGACCAAGCTCGCCGACCTGCTTGAGCCGGCCAAAGGATCGTGAAGCGTGGGGCCGCTTGACCCGGCCGCAGCCGAGCCCGTTCCGCCTTCGCCCTGTATCGGGATTTGTCTGATCGACCCGGCAACCCGGCGCTGCCACGGCTGCTTGCGCGACATCAACGAAATCGCCACTTGGTACGAGGCGAATGCGACCGACAAGCGCGCAATCCTGGCGCGCATCGCGGCTCGCCGGGCGGCGGAGAGTTCGGAATGATGGCTCGAAGTTTGGTTCGCTGCACGAGGCTCGGGTGCAGCGCGGCGGCAATCGCCGCCATCGTGCTGCTGACAGCCTGCGCCGGGCCGCCGGCTCAGACGCGTTGGGTCAAGGCCGGGGTCGACGACGCCGCGGTGACGCGCGAAGTCAACGACTGCCAGGCCCAGGCGAGCGCCGCGCAAAACACCCAGCAGGGGATCAACCAAGATCGTAGCGCCACACTCGGCCGCAATTGGGCGATGAGCAACACGACCGGGCTACAAAACCAAACAATGCAGCAGCAGACCGCCGCCGCCGTCGATCAAGCCTTCAACGCCTGCATGCGCGCCAAAGGCTTCACCAAGGCGGGCTGATGATGGTCATATCGCCCGAGTTCGCAGTCCAACTGCCGGTCCTCGCCGGATTTTCCTGGGGCGACAGATAAGGGAGCGGTCCCAGCAATCGACGCTGGGAGCGGTTCCTGGCGAATCAATACGAGTAGGGCCCTTCCCATCTCAGATACGGGAAATAGCCCGGCTTCGCGGCCCACACGGTCGAGCTAAAGCCCGCCGGCAACGTGCCGGATTGAAGCTGGGCTGTGGTCTCGCCCACCCCGCTGGCGCTATTCGGCTGCAGCGTCGTCTGCGTGTCCCAATATGATGATGTTGTCGATCCACTATCGAGGCAACCCAAGAGCCCTCCGACGCAGGTGGCAGGAACACCGACTACCGGTCCGATCGCATAGGATTGAGAAATTTGTGCGGCACCCTCGATAGTTCCGACAAGTCCGCCGACGCCCGCGTAGTTCTGGCCAACGACGGTGGCGGTAGAGTAAGATTGCAGAATTAAACCTCCTGCTAAGATGCCTACAAGACCACCTTGATTGCCGCCCTCGCTTATTATCCCCACCGTTCCGGTCGCGAAGCTTTGCTGGATCGCACCTACGTTGTAGCCGACGATACCGCCGCCCGCACCGCCATAGGCATCGTTCACTGCACCTGTGGCGTAGGATTGGCCGATCGAACCATTGCTGTAATTGTACCCGACAAGCCCGCCCACCAGCGAAGACGTGCCTGCGGTCGCGGCTCCAGTAGCGTAGGACAAACTGATTGTCGGCACCCCGGCGCCGTTTCCGTTGAACCCGACAAGACCGCCGACCGTCGCACTAGAGGCACCAATCACTGTGGCTTTCGAATAAGAACTTGTGATGGAACCCGCCACCTCATTCGCGCCGACCAACCCGCCGAGGTCGCCGTAATTTGTAGGATTGGTCACGATCCCCGTCGTGTGGCTGTCTTCGACCGAGCCCGTGTTCAAACCGACAAGCCCTCCTCCGGCTGTTCCATAACCGGGCGCGCTGACCGTGACAGCTGCAAAGGATGCGCTGACGGCTCCTGCATTTCTTCCGATGAGGCCGCCCACAAAGTTGCCCGTACTGGTGCCTTCGATCGTTCCCATAACTAAACAGCTCAACACTCTGCCGGCTGAATACCCAGCGAGTCCCCCTGTCGCGCCGGTCTCAGCGCCGCCGGCGGTGCCGACGATGAGAATGTTGGCCAGCCGCAGATTCTGGATCAGTCCGCTGCCCCCCACGCCGCCAAACAGTCCGACATTGGCCGCTCCGCTCGTAATGGAAAGGTTGTGGATGGTGTAACCGTTGCCGTTCAGGCTTCCCTCGAAGGGCGATGCGATCGTGCCTATCGGAGTGAAGGCTTTGCCGGATGCATCGATGTCGCTTCCCAATACGTAACTGGCGAAGAGGTTATTTTGAATATTTTGAAGGCCCTGGAGTGTGGTAATAATAGTTGCCGCTCGCGTCTGAGAGGCCAAAAGGCAAGAAAAAAATACTGTAATCAGGACCTGAATCTTACGATCTTTGCTCATTTTCTCCCCCTTTGGGCAGAAAAATTAGTCGGTCTTGCAACTCTAACGGTCGGCCCGGCCGCCCGCGTCACCCGATCGGATGAGTTCTGAGTTGTCAGTTGTCAGGACAGGCTGATCGCGATCGGGCCTCCGTAGAAAAGCCGTGCAAGTTCGGTCTGCCGCTTGGTACCGGTCTTGTCGAAAATCAGACGGAGATGGCTGCGGGCGGTGTTACGGCTGATGCCGAGCGCCTCGGCGGCGGCTTCGAGCGTGTCGCCGTCGGCAAGGCGGCCTGCCAACGCGGCTTGCCGCGGCGTGAACCCATAAAGCTGGGCCAGCGGCTCTGCGGGTAGGCGCGGCTTTTGCTCGGGATCGCTGACGAAAACGACCGCGCCAGCCCGCGGTGTTTCGAAACCCCCGGCTTCGGCCCGCAACGGGGCCACGAGAATGGCGAGAGGGCGTTTTCCCGAAGGACGCGACGCCGACAGCGCTCCGCCCGGTTGCGAGCCCACACCTCGACCGGTTTGCACGGCGTCGCCGATCAGGCGCCGCAGCGCCGCTGTTTGACGTGCAGTTGTCGTACTCAGATGACCGCGGGACGCGGTTAACCCGTCGCCGCCGGACAAAATTGCGTCGGCCGTGCGGTTGACCTGCACCACTCCTCCGGCCTCGTCCACCAAGATCGTCCCAATCGGTAGGCCGTCGATCAGAGCCTCCATCGTCTCCGCCTGCGTCCGAAGAATGTCGAGACGCAACGAGACCTGGAGGGCGCGCGCGAGATGCGGCAAGAGGTGGGAGATCAGATCGGCGCCGGGCCGGTCGAAGAGCGGCGCTCCGGTGCCACGCAGCAAGCCGACCGGCACGAACATGTCCGGCTCCAAAATGAGCGGCGCAAACGCCCAGTGCCATAGCTTTTGCGGTCGAACGATGTCGTTGAAGATCAGCGACATCCGGTACTCTCGATCGGTCCAAATCTGCTCCCGGTATACGATCGTGCCGACCGGCGAAGCGGTGAGGCCGGGCAGCCACCTGTTGCTCGACGGTTCAACGTAGATCGGGTTGTTCAGAAAGCGCTCGCCGCAATCGGGATCGAGCCGCGCCGTGCCAAGAAAGAACCGCGCATTGTGCGCTGAATCGATGACTGGAATATTGAGACCGGCGCCGTCCAGCCCGTCGCTGATCGCCTCCAGCGCCGAGTCCCACAATCCTGGCCGGAGCGCGGCATCGTAAATTTTCGCGATCAGCCCGTCTGCGTCGTTGTTGTTGGCCATGTTGATTCCCTCAACGTGCGGGGACATGGATGCTGAGCACCGGTACGCAGGAGGCAGCGCCCGGAAAGCGCCGAATTCGTTTTACAGGCTTATGGTATTTTACTCATAATTTTGCGACGATAAAGAAGTCGCGGGTAATCTCGATCAGGGGAAGGGGTTCGGCCGTGGCACCGAGCCTGCTGGATACGGCGATCGACCGCATATACACGGCAGCGAGCCTGTTTCCGGACCCGTCGTTCCCACGCGATGTGCTCGCGGCGCTTCTGGCGCCCGCAGAGGTCTTGCTCTGGAAAGGACATCGCGACGCCCGCTTTGAAAACGCCGACCCGCTTCATCGGCTGAGCGCCTGCGTCGTTCGGGACAGCGCCCGCGAGATCTTCCTCGGCGCCGTCCGGCCCGCCGACAGTCCCGGGTTTGCAAGATCGGAAATCGGCTTGTTCGCCTCCCTTGTCCCCCACCTGCGGCGGGCAATGCGAATCCGCGGAGAAATCGCTCGAGCTGAGATGCGATGGCGGCTGGCTTCCGGGCTATTGGACCGGCTGAATTCGGCGGTGATGATTCTGGACGCCCTCGGCCAGGTCTTGTTCGCAAATCTGCGAGCCAACGAAGTCCTCGCCTCGGGTGAGGCGCTCGCGGTCGAAGCGGGCAGACTACGAACGGTGACTGACGATCAGCGGAAAGAACTCGACCGCGCGCTCACGCGGGCAATGATGCCAGGTGATGAGCATGGCGGACCTCGGAGCACGCTGTTGCCGATACGCCGTCATGGCCTCACGCCGCTCGTGGCGCTCACGCTCCCCCCACGAGCCTGTCTCGGATGGATAAATGAATTGATCCCGGCAGCCGTGGTGCTCGTCACCGACCCGGAGCGGGACGAAACTCCCGAAGCGGTGCTCACACGGCTCTACGGCCTGACCAGGGCAGAGGCGTCGATGTTAACAGCTCTGCTGTCGGGCCGAGGGCTTCAACAGGCCGCCGCGCGGCTCAGGATCAGTCCGAACACTGCGAAGACGCACGTCGCCCGGGTACTCGCGAAAACCGAGGCCGGCGGGCAGGGCGGCTTGCTCCGTCTGGTTCATACCGGGCCCGGTCTGGTTCGTTGGGATTAGCCGGTTTCCGGCAGGCTTCGCCGGCAAACAACATACAAAACCGGCGCCGATTGAGAGCGGACGAAAATCGTACCTCGTTAGGCAGTGGACGGCTGAATGCGCGCCACGGGGTTCAAGAAGGCCGGCCGAGACCGGTGTTTACGGCCAGCCCCAGGGGCCCATGTCCCATTCCTCCTGGTTCATGATCGCTGTCATCTGGGCTTCGTCGGCGAGTTGCTTGGCGAACATTTCCTGCTTGTAGGCGTCCCAGTTCTGCTGGGTGCCGAAATAGATGCAGTTGCAGTCGAGCGGGTCGGCGTAGAGGTAGACCGGGCGGCCGTTGACCACCTTTGCGACGAATTTGTTTGGCGGCAGCCGTTTCATCGCCGCGACGCGGTGCGGCGAATCCGCCGGCCTGACCTGAAACCCGGCCGCGGCGAGCAGATCCTCCTTTTGCGACACCTGCTGTTGCGGGCTGACACATCCGGCCGCCCCTAGCGCCAGACCGGCCACGGCACAAAAAGCGGCCAACCTCATCACGGTTTTCCCCCTCAGCAATTGCGCACAGATAGATATTCGGATTAGCGCTTCGCGCGCAAGGCGGCCGGAGCGGGCGGTCGACCGGGTTTCTGCACGACGCCGATCGGCCGTCCGCCGTACTGCTTTCGGCTTAAGTGCTCACCGAGGATGGAGTGCGGTCTTTGACGGCTGTCTGCGGCCGTCGGCTATCGGCGCTTCCAGGTGAAGGCCGAGGACATCGCGAAGTTCCACACCGCGCCGATCATGGCACCGGCCACACCCGCGAGCCACCACACCGGGTTTTCGGCAAAGACGTATGACGCGACACCGACATTGGCAATCGCGCCCAACCCACAGATCAGATAGAAGACCGACAATCCGCGCAGGAGATCGATGCCGCGAAGCCGCAGGTCGCGATAAGTAAACTGATTGTTCAGGAAGAAATTCGAGGTCATCGCCACAAACGTCGCGACCGCCTGTGAGACAGCAAAGCCGGACCCCAGCAGGTTGAGCCACACCCACAATATGGCAAGGTTGACGCCGAGTCCGAGCCCCCCGATAAGCGCGAACAGGACAAACCGGATCGGAAGCACGCGGCCGACAAGCTTGTCCGCCAGCAGCATGCCGTATTCCCACACCACCAGAGAATTGAGCTTGCTCTCGCCGAATTGCCGCCGACGAAAGACGTAAGGCAGTTCGGCCACGCGCACCGGATCGGGCGAAGAGGCCAAGAGATCGAGAAGGACCTTGAACCCTTGTCCCGACATACGGCGAAGCGCCCGCTCGAAGATTTCGCGCCGACACATAAAAAAACCGCTCATCGGGTCGGCAACATCGGCCTTGCAAATAATCCGAGCCAGGCGGGTCGCGAACCCGCTCATCCTGGCGCGGCCGCGATCCCATTCGCCGACCCCGCCACCATCGACATACCGGCTGCCGATCACCAGTTCGGCGGAGCCGCTGTCGAGCATCGCCAACATCTGCGGCAAAAGTTGCTCGTCGTGTTGAAGATCGGCGTCCATGACGGCGACGTAGGGAGCGGCAGAGGCGAGCACTCCCTCCATGCAGGCGGTTGCCAGGCCGCGCCGGCCGATCCGCTGCAGGCAGCGCACCCGCGGATCGTGACGCGCGATCGCGCGCACCTGATCGGCGGTTCCGTCGCGCGAATCGTCATCGACGAAGATCACCTCCCAGGTTGCGAACGGCAGCGCCGCCGTCAGCAGCTTCAGCAACGGTTCGATATTGTCCCGCTCGTTCAACGTCGGCACGATCAAGGACAGCAGGATCGCCGGGCGCATGACGGGCGGGTCGGCCAAATCTTGTTCGAGGGCCGTCACATCGTGCTCCCCTCTGTCTTGAGCGACATGACGGCGCTGGATCCTATCTTCGAGGAGTGGGTCGCTCACCACGAATGACACGGCACTAGTCTCGCCTCTGGGGATCTCGGGAAAAGGCGTCGGTCAGCGTCGCCATCGAGTTCCGGGCGACCGTGACGCATGATCAAATGATCGCGGGATCGGTTTAAGATATCGTTTCACCGCCGCCGGCTCAACTCGCGTCCGCGACGCCAATGCACGACGCGGGTGCCGCTGGCGGCCACGCCAGGTCCCCAGACAGTGCTCGGCGCCGTCCAGCTGATTTGTCATGTGCGGCGGATATCTCGCGAGGCCGACCGGTGCGGCATAGGGGGCGGCACGCACCGCCCCTTGGTTGACACCGTGGGGTGGGGTCGATCATGGTGCGCCGCAGTCGATCCCATCGGCCCCACCTTCGGAAGACATCATGACCGATGCTGACCTCGCCGCCACCGTCGATGCCGCCTGGGAAGGCCGCGACGGCATTTCGCCTGCGACCCGCGGCGCCTGGCGCGATGCGGTCGAGGCGGCGCTCGACGGGCTCGACAGCGGCGAGCTGCGCGTCGCCGAGCAGACCGCACAGGGCTGGCGCGTCCATCAATGGCTGAAAAAGGCGGTACTGTTGTCGTTTCGCCTCAACGACATGGTCGAAATCCCGGGCGGTCCGGTCGATCCCGAACGCGGGGCGGCCAAATGGTGGGACAAGGTACCGTCCAAATTCGCCGGCTGGTCGTCGAACCGGTTTCGCGATGCCGGGTTCCGCGCGGTGCCGGGCAGCATCGTGCGCCGCTCAGCCTATATTGCGCCCAACGTCGTGTTGATGCCGAGCTTTGTGAATGTCGGCGCCTATGTCGACAAGGGCACAATGGTCGACACCTGGGCGACGGTCGGCTCCTGCGCGCAGATCGGCGAGAACTGCCATCTCTCGGGCGGCGTCGGCATCGGCGGGGTGCTCGAGCCGCTGCAGGCCGAACCGGTCATCATCGAGGACAATTGCTTTATCGGAGCGCGCAGCGAAGTTGTCGAAGGCGTCATCGTCGAACAGGGCTCGGTGCTGGCGATGGGCACGTTTATCAGCGCCACGACCAAGATTGTCGACCGCAACACCGGGAAAATTCATTTCGGGCGGGTACCGGCCTATTCGGTGGTCGTGCCGGGCTCGTTGCCGGGTCGGCCGCTCGCCGATGGCAGCGCCGGCCCAAGCCTTTATTGCGCGGTCATCGTCAAGACCGTCGACGAGCAGACCCGCGCCAAAACCGCGATCAACGACTTGCTGCGCGAATGAGGAATGCCGCCCTCGACCCGGCGGAGATCGCCGCCGAACTGATCCGCCGGCCGAGCGTCACGCCCCGCGACGAGGGCGCGCTCGACATCGTCGCCGGGCATCTGGCGAAACTCGGCTTTATTTGCCATCGCCTGGTCTTTGGCGGCGACGACGGCAGCGACGCGATCGTCAATCTCTATGCCCGCTGCGGCACGGGCCGGCCCAATCTGTGCTTTGCCGGGCATACCGATGTCGTGCCGCCGGGGGCGCGCGACGCATGGTCGCTCGACCCATTTGGCGCGGGCGTGCGGGACGGTGCGCTGTGGGGTCGCGGCGCGGTCGACATGAAGGGGGCGATTGCCGCCTTTATCGTCGCGGTTGAGCGCTGGCTCGCCGGGCGCGCGCCAGGTTTTGACGGCTCGATCAGCTTGTTGATCACCGGCGACGAGGAAGCGGCGGGAATCAACGGCAGCAAGAAGGTCCTGGAGTGGCTCGCCGCGCGCGGCGAGGCGCTCGACGCCTGCGTCGTCGGCGAGCCGACTTCGGCCGGCGCTCTCGGCGACATGATCAAGATCGGCCGGCGCGGCAGCCTGACCGGGCGGCTGACGGTTCATGGCGTACAGGGCCACACCGCCTACCCGCAGCTCGCCGACAACGCCGCCCATCGCCTGGTTGCGATACTCCGTGCGCTGACCACGGCCGAACTCGACCGGGGCTCGGCGCATTTCCAGCCTTCGACCTTGCAAGTCTCGACGATCGACATCGGCAACCCGGCGGCGAATGTGATCCCGGCCGAGGCGAAGGCTGTCTTCAACATTCGCTTCAACGACTGCTGGAGCGGCGAAAGCCTGCGGGAGTGGCTCGCCGAACGGCTCGATGTGGCAGCCGAGGGCGGTCGTTACTCGCTCGACGTCTCGGTCAGCGGCGAGTCGTTCCTGGTCGCGCCCGGCATCGTCAGCGACCCGCTCGCTGAGGCGATCCGCCGCGTCACCGGCCGCACACCAGAGCTCAGCACCACCGGCGGCACCTCGGATGCGCGCTTCATCCACGGCTATTGCCCAGTCGCCGAATTCGGTCTCGTCGGCCGGACGATGCACAAGATCGACGAGCGGGTCGATCTCGCCGATCTCGCCGCCTTGACCGAGATCTACCGGACCTTCCTCGACCTGTTTTTTGAGAAAACCTGACCAATCGGCGAGCGGTTTATGCCGGTAACGACATGGGCCGAGGTGCGCTGGGCACTGGTCGGCTGCCTGCGGCTGGCGCGCGGCGATCGCGGCGGCCTCGCCTACTTTGACCGGTCGCTCGACGGGTTCTGGCGGTCGTTTTTGTCCGCCTTTCTCAGCTACCCGTTCTTTCTCGTGCTGCTGATGATGCGCGTCAGCCTAGCCGATTGGAACGCCGCGGGCGGCCTGCACATTATCCTGGTCGAATTGATCGGCTACGTGATCTCCTGGGTGGCGTTTCCGCTCCTCATGCTGTCGGTCCTGCGCTGGATCGGGCGCGAGCACCGGTTCTTCGACTTCATGGTCCCGTACAATTGGTGCCAACTGCCGCAGAGCGTTCTGTTCGTGCTGGTCGGGCTCCAATCCGAGACCGGAGTATTGAGCGATCCGATCTCGCAGACGATCGAGATCGCCGCCGCGGTCGCCGTCCTCGTCTATGAATGGTACATCGCCCGGGTCGCGCTGGAGACGAGTGGGGCGGCAGCAACCCTGGTCGTCCTCGTCGATCTCGTGCTTGGCGTGCTGATCACCCGCGCCGCCGCCAGCCTTTACTGAGCCGATTTTCCGTCCTGAGGGGGCTGGGCAAATGGATCCGCCGCTCCCGGCGCGGGCGGGGTCAACGCTTCGTCGACCGGCGCGGGCGGCGCCGTCAGCCGGGTCACGAGCCGGTCGAAGGAAGTCGCCTGCTCTGCCTGCGGCAATGTCGAGGAGTGAGCGGGACGAGAATGCGGCTCCGGCGACCGGACCTCGGAGAGAGATCGAGAATGGATGCGCCGTTCCGCCGTTCGAGCGTGAGCCGCTCGATGATTGCCGGTTGGCCGGGGCGCCGCGGGGTGATCAGGCGGGGAATCCCCCGCCGCAGGTGCCGGTAGGGGTGCAACCGATGTCGGCGCGGCGGCCTGGGCGGTCGGGCTCACCGCGCGACCGGAGACCGGAGCAGCAGATGCCGGCGCGGCGCTGCTCGGCAGTGTCGGGAGTAGCGCCCGCGCGGCATTGTCCTGCGATTTTGGCTCGACATTAGCCGCTGCCGCTTGCTGCGCGAGAGGCGGGCTGGGTATCGCTGCCGGTGCAGCCAGGTGCGGCGGCGTCGCTTCGGGCGAGATTGGCCAGGGCTGGCGGTCTGCTTGCGGCGGCTCGGCCGCATCGCGCCTGACCGCGGCGACAGTTTCCTTTGAGGGCGCGGTAAACCTCACGAACCCCACGCCGGCGGCGGCGCTGACGGCGATGGCGATCAGCCCGGCGACGGCAAAATAAGCAAGGCCACGCCGCGGACGCGCTGTGGCCGGAGCAGGACGGCGGTCGGCAACGGAGAGTGCCGGCGACATTGGTTTGGCTTCATCCTCCCGGGTTGCAGACAAAATGCCCGGATTCGCGGTTGCAGGGCGGCGGAACGGCAGCGGCGCATTCGCCGGGAGCAACCGCGGCTCCGCCCGCTCCGGTCGGGGCTCGCGCGAAGGCGCAATAGAGAGGTTAGGTATTATTCTCCCGCGCATCTCTTGCCTCACCCGCTCCGTGCTCGATCGATTGGCCGGCCGGCGGCACGCCCAGCGCTAGCCCCGAATAAGGGCAGGATAACGGATTTCGACCAAGTAGAGCCCCTCGGCCGGGGCGGTCGGACCCCCGGCGCGGCGGTCGCGCGCGCGGAGGGCTGTCGCCACGTTCTCCGGCGGCCAGCGTCCGATGCCGACGAGTTCGAGTGTCCCCGCCATGTTGCGCACCTGTCGATGCAGAAAGGATCGCGCCCGCGCCTCGATGCGGATCTCGTCGCCGACACGGTTGACATCGAGCTGGTCGAGCGTGCGCACCGGCGACTTCGCCTGACACAGCCGGTCGCGAAAAGTGGTGAAATCATGGTGGCCGACCAGATGCCGTGCTCCTTCGGACATCGCCTCGGCATCCAGCGGCGGCGCCACCCGCCACACGCGCCCGCGCTCGAGCGCCGCCGGCGCCCGCCGATTGAGGATGCGATAGACGTAGACGCGCTGGATGGCGGAAAACCGGGCGTCGAAACCGGCCGGCGCGAGCTCGGCAACGAGCACGCTGATCGCGGCGTGACGCAGGTAATGGTTCAACGCATCGCGCAGCACGCCGGCCGACGCCTCGCGCGAAAGGTCAAGGTGCGCGACCTGGCCCAGCGCATGGACGCCAGCGTCGGTGCGACCGGCGCCGAACACCGTCACGGTCTCGCCGCAAAAATTAGCCACCGCGGTTTCGAGCGCCGCCTGAACCGACAGTCCTTGCGGCTGGCGTTGCCAGCCGACGAGCCCGGCGCCGTCATATTCGATCGTCAGCTTGTAGCGCGGCATGGCAACAAGGTTCCGGACGGGATCGGATAGCCGCGTAGAAATGCGCCCGCATCGAGCGGGCCGCGGCCCGGCCGCTGCAGTTTCACCAGCCGCAGCATTCCCGACCCGCAGGCGATCGAGAGCCGGTCGTCGACCACCGTTCCCGGCAGCTTGCCGGCGCCGTCGGGCAGTGCCACCGCAGCGAGAACCCGGACGGATTCGCCCCGGCATTCGAAAGAGGCGCCGGGCGCCGGGTCGAAGGCGCGCACCCGCCGCTCCAGTTCTTCGGCGGGATGACGCCAATCGAGCCGGCCCTCCTCGCGCCGGATCTTCGGCGCGTAGGTGACGCCCTCTTGCGGTTGAGGTCGCGGGACGAGGTTGCCGAGCGCGGCCTCCTGCAGCGTCTTGACGATGAGCTCGCCGCCGAGCCGCGCCAGCGCCGCGGTCAACCCGGCGGCGGTGGACTGGGGCCGGATCGGCAGCACCTGCTGCGTCAGGATCGGGCCGGTGTCGAGGCCTTCCTCCATTTGCATGATCGTGATCCCGGTCTCGGCGTCACCGGCGAGCAAGGCGCGCTGGATCGGCGCCGCACCGCGCCAGCGCGGCAGCAGCGAGGCGTGGATGTTGAGACAGCCCCGGCGGGGTGCCGACAGCATCCGCGGCGGCAGGATCAGCCCATAGGCGGCGACAATCGCGGCCTCGGCACCGAGCGCGGCAAATTCCGCCTGGACCTCTTCGGCACGAAGGCGCACCGGGCAACGGACCTCGATCCCGTGCCGTTCGGCGAGCAGCTGCACCGGTGAAGCCTGCAAGCGGTGACCACGGCCGGCAGGGCGCGGCGGTTGGGTGTAGACCGCAAGCAGGCGATGCCCGGCCGCGATCAGCGCGTCGAGAGCCGTCGCGGCAAAGGGCGGCGTGCCCATAAAGGCGAGGTTCAAGGCGCGCTCCGGTCAACGGGGCCCGCCACCGGCGTTAGGCGGTGACGGGACTGCGAGCGCGTTTGGCCTTGGCGAGCTTGCGCAGGATCATCCCGCGCTTGACCAGCGAGATATGGTCGACAAACAGCACGCCGTCCAAATGGTCCATCTCGTGCTGGATGCAGGTCGCCAGCAGCCCGGACACCTCGGTCTCGCGGATCTCGTTCTGATAATCGAGATAGCGCAGCCGGATCTCGGCCGGGCGGGTCACGTCGGCATAATGCTCGGGCAGTGACAGGCAGCCCTCGCTGAATGTCGCCAGCTCCGGCGAGCGCCACAGAATCTCCGGGTTGGCCAGCATCATCGGCTGCGGCTTTTGCCCTTCGCGCGCCACGTCGAGCACGATGACCCGTTTCGCGACACCGACTTGCGGTGCGGCGAGCCCGATGCCGATCGCCTGGCGCATCGTTTCGAGCATGTCGTCCATCAGTCGACGGACCCCGTCGTCGACGGCAGCAACGGGTCGCGCCTTGATTTTGAGCCGCGGATCGGGGGCGGTAATGATCGGAAGCACAGCCATGGGACAAAAATTTAGATAAGGGCTGTGCCGCGCACCGTCAATCGGAGAGCCGCCGACCGCCGCGAGCCGATGGACGCCCGCCGCCGATCGCGACCGAGAAGTCTGCGATCGTCTGCGCGACAGGCCGGCGCCGGATCGTCTCGTTGGCGATCAATTCGAACTCGGCGGCTGTGGCCGAGGCGGCAACCGGCGGCCGGATCGACACACCGCGAGCGGCCAGCCGCTCGGGCAGCGCCGCGGCGTCGGCGCCGTCGATGCGCAGGCGGGTGACGTTGGTCGAGCCCGGCGAGCGCAGCACCTCGACGCCGGGATGCTCGCCCAATGCGAGAAGCAGCTGATCCGCCATTGCCGCGGCTTCGGCGAAACGCTCGGCAAAGCCTTCGAGATAGTGCAATGCCACCGCTGCATAGGGCCAGGCTTGGCGCAGTCCGCCGCCGAACATGCGGCGCTGGTGGTGGAGCCCGTCGAGCAGACGCCGCGGCCCGGCCAGGATCGCCCCAGCCGCAGCGTTGAAATATTTGTAGAGCGACACGTAGACCGTATCGAAGGGTGCGGTGTAAATCGCGGGTGCGATGCCGGTATAGGGTGCGGCGAGAAACAGCCGCGCGCCGTCCAGGTGCAGCCCGATGCCGCGCTTGCGGGCGAAGCCGATGATGCGCTGCATCTCGGCATGGTCGAAGACTTCGCCCTGCCTCCGCCGCACCGGCAACTCGATCGAGATCGCGCCGATCGGGGTGCGGACCCGGCCCTCGTCTTCATACGCAGCCTCGGCTGTTACTTCGTCGAATGTAAAACTCGTGCGCCCGGGCGCCAGCGGGACCAAATTCAGTCCGCTCAGCTCCGGTACGCAGTCGCCGCAATCGCAGTAGAGGTGGCTTTCGCGCTGGACCAGCACTCGCCGCCCGCGTCGCGCCAAGAGGCGCACCGCGACATGATTGGCCAGCGTCCCCGTCGGCATGAAGACCGCCATCTCCTTGCCGAGCAATCCCGCCATCCGCTGTTCGAGTCGTTCAACGGCGCCGCCCAAGGAAAACTCGTCGGCGGCGATCCCGTGCTCCTCGGCGAGCCGCGCAAGCAGCCGCGCATATTCGCCGGGCGACAGCGCCACGCCGTCGGAGCGGAAATGGATCGCGCGGTCCTGCGGGTACATCCGGCCGTCCTCTCCCAACCGTCAAACCGCTATACGGAAGCGCTCGATCGTTCGCGTCAGCGATGGGCCGCGCTGCCGTTGCCGGCGCGGCGATGCTAACATCCGAGATTATCGGAGATCGTGATGAAACCGTTACGGCTTTCCTTGGTCGCGGCCTGCATGGTGCACCTGTTGCTGCTCGCGGCGCCGCGAGCAGCCGCAGCCTGGGGCACCGAGGGCAACATGGTCGTCGCGCTCGTCGCCGACCGGTTGCTGCAGACCCATGACCCCGTCGTGCACAAAAAGGTCGCGGCGATCCTCGCCACCGACAAAGACAACGACTGGACCAAGACCGACATCGCCGGCGAGGCGACCTGGGCCAACGTGTTGCTTACAAAAAGCCCGGAGGGGCGAGCGGCGACCGGGCAATGGCATTACCTCAAGCTCGGCGCCGCCAGTCCCGATTTCGCCAAGGCCTGCTATGGCCATCCCGATCTACCGCCGATGACGCCCGCCGCCCACGGTCCGCAAAAGGCGTGCATTATCGACAAGATCAACCAGTTTGCCCGCGACCTGAGCGATCCCAGCACTTCGGTCGGCGCCCGGCTGATCGCGCTGCAATTCCTGCTCAACCTGACGGGCGATCTGCACCAACCGCTCAACGCGATCGACCACGGCGACGATGGCGGCAATTGCATCGCGGTTCTGCCGCCGGGATCGCGGGCGCCGGTGCGGCTCAGCACTTACTGGAACGACACATTGGTCACCCTGGCCGAGGGCAGGGACCCGGTCACCGCCGCCGATCAGATCGTCGCCGGCCTCACACCCGCCGAGATCGCTCAATGGTCGGACGGGACGCTCGAATCCTGGGCCCGAGAATCATATGACTTGGCCAAGACGGTCGCCTACAGTTATCCGGCTGACGCGGTGGCCGGCAAACGCGCCGCGGTGGCCCGTAAGGGCGAGACGGATTCGTGCGATGCAGCCGCGGTCTATCGGGTCGACGCCGCCTATCAGGATCGCGCGATCGCCGCGGTCAGGCAGCAGTTGGCCAAGGCCGGGGTGCGGCTCGCTTTCGTGCTTCGCCTGAACGTGAAATAAGCCGGTCGAGCTATCGCTCCGCCGCCGGATAGGCCCGGATCAGGGCGGCCGCGATTTCGATAGGATCGTCCTGCGCGCCGGCGAGGAAGTCGACGGCGCGCTCGACCGGCGGATGCAGGCGGTCGCCGAGATCGGCGATTTCCGAAATCGGCACCGGCCTCCCGTCGAGATCCTTGCCGCATTTGTTTAGCACGCGCTCGAGCACAAAGGCGACGGTGACCCGGCTCGACGACAACGACGAACCAATGCAGCCGCGAGCGTAGATCGCCAGTTCCAGCAATGCCTCAAGATTGCCAAAACGATTGCGCTGCGTCTGATTTAGGAATTGACGCTTTAGATGGGCCGCAGCCAGGTCGACGATCGTTTCGCTCAACTAAAATCACGCCAGGTGAACAGGGCTTCGAAGGCAATGCCGGCCTTTTTGAAATTGTCGGCGGCGCCTTCGAGGCGATCGACGACGCTGATGATCTTGACGACCGTGCAATCCTGCCGCCAAGCCTGCTCCGCCGCCTGCATGACCGAGGCGCCGGTCGTCGTCACATCTTCGAACAAAATGACCCGCGAGCGTTTTTCGAGCAGGCCGTCGAGCCGCTGGTCGGTGCCGTGGCCCTTCATTTCCTTGCGCACGAAAAAACCGGCCACCGGCTTTTCCGGCCAGCTGCGGGCGCACACTGCGGCGACGATCGGGATCGCCCCGGTTTCCAGTCCGCCAACCGCGTCGACGTCTTCGTTGCAGATCATGTCGAACAGCAGGTCGGCGACAAGGACGGCACCCTCGGGGTCGAGCACGGTTCGTTTCATATCGAAGAAAAAGCTGCTCGACCGCCCCGAGGACAAGACGAAATCCCGGTCCTGCAACAGCGAGCGGCGGCGGATGATGCCGAGCAGTCGTTGCTTCTTAGCCGGCAGATCCGCCAGCATCGACCCTGTTCCTCCTCGTCTCGTCGGCGGCCGACGCCAGTGGCGCGACGAAATTGAGCGGGCGGCATTACGCCGCGATTTGTGACGCTAAAGTTAAGCCTGAACCAACACCGGGTGACAAGGGGCAATGCAAACCGGAGTTCGCGCACCGCCGTTCTCTCAGAACGGGTCGAGCTCGGTATCCCAATAGAGATAGTCGCGCCAGCTGTGATGCAGGTAGTTGGGCGGGAAGGCGCGCCCGTTCTGCTGCAGCATATAGGTCGTCGGCTGGACCGGGCGATGGCGCGGATACATGCCGCTTTCGCGCGGCAGGCGGTTGCCTTTCAGCAGATTGCAGCTGCCGCAGGCGGTGACGACGTTGATCCAGGTGGTGCGCCCGCCGCGCGAACGCGGCACGAGATGATCGAAGGTCAATTCGTGCGAGGGATACGGCTCGCCGCAATATTGGCAGCTGAACCGGTCGCGCAAAAAGACGTTGAACCGGGTAAACGCCGGATGGCGCGCCGCCGGCACATACTCTTTCAGCGACACGACGCTCGGCAGCTGGATTTCGAGCGACGGGCTGTGCACCCGCACGTCGTAATGGTCGATGATGTTGACGCGGTCGAGAAACACCGCCTTGATCGCGTCCTGCCAGGACCACAAGGACAGCGGAAAGTAGCTCAGCGGGCGGAAATCCGCGTTGAGCACCAGGGCCGGGCAATTGTCCAAGCAGGCCGTCACCAGCAAACCGTTCTGCTCGTCTTCAATGGTAGGGCGGGATAGCACGGGATCGTGACAGCTTGATAACGGATCGGCCCGTCTGGAACAAGATTGGGCGGACAAGAATAGGGGGCACTATTTCGCAGCTCAGCGGGTCGGCACCGGCTGGTCGCCGCGATAGTCATAGAAACCGCGGCCAGTCTTGCGTCCGAGCCATCCGGCCTCGACATATTTGACGAGCAGCGGACAGGGCCGGTACTTGCTGTCGGCCAGCCCTTCGTAAAGCACTTGCATGACCGACAAACAGGTATCGAGTCCGATGAAATCGGCGAGTTCGAGCGGCCCCATCGGATGGTTGGCTCCGAGCTTCATCGCCGTGTCGATCGCTTCGACCGACCCCACGCCCTCGTACAGCACATAGACCGCCTCGTTGATCATCGGCAGCAGGATGCGGTTGACGATGAAGGCGGGATAATCTTCGGCCGCGACCGGCGTCTTGCCGAGCTTGAGGGCCAGATCGCGGGTCAGCGCAAAGGTTGCTTCGTCGGTGGCGATGCCGCGGATCAACTCGACCAGGGTCATCACCGGCACCGGGTTCATGAAATGCATGCCGATGAATTTCTCGGGCCGATCGGTCGAGGCCCCGAGCCTGGTGATCGAGATCGACGAAGTGTTGGTGGCGATCAGTGCGTCGGGGCGCAATTTCGGGGTCAGCCGCCTAAAGATCTGGCGCTTGATGTCCTCTTTTTCGGTCGCGGCTTCGATCACCATGTCGCAGTCGCCGAACAGACCATAGTCGAGCCCGGTCGCAATGCGCGCCATGGCCGCGTCTTTTTCCTCCTCGCGGATCCGGCCGCGGGCGACCTGGCGCGCAAGATTACGTTCGATCGCCACGCGCCCGCGCTGCACCGCCTCCTCACTGACGTCGGCCATCACGACGTCGAGCCCGGACAGGGCGCAGACATGCGCGATCCCGCCGCCCATCTGCCCGGCGCCGATGATCCCGATCCGGCGCAGCCGATCGAGCGGCTGTGCAGCAGGCGAGGGTGCGGCGGCGCTCACTGGCGGCGCTCGAGCTCGTCGGCGAGCTCCGGCAGGATCTTGAACAGATCCCCGACAAGTCCGTAATCGGCGATCTGGAAGATCGGCGCCTCCTCGTCTTTGTTGATCGCGACGATGACTTTCGAATCCTTCATGCCGGCGAGGTGCTGGATCGCACCCGAAATCCCGACCGCAATGTAAAGCTCGGGCGCCACGATCTTGCCAGTCTGGCCGACCTGGTAGTCGTTCGGGACAAAGCCGGCATCGACCGCGGCGCGCGACGCGCCGACCGCGGCGCCGAGCTTGTCGGCAATCTTTTCGAGCAAATGGAAATTGTCGCCCGACTGCATGCCGCGCCCGCCGGAAATGATGACGCGCGCGCTGGTCAATTCGGGCCGCTCGGATTTCGACAATTCGGCCCGCAGGAATTCGGAAAGCCCCGCCTCGCCGGTCGACGCGATCGCTTCGATCGCCGCCGCTCCGCCCGTGGCCGCACCCGGCGGAAAGGCGGTGCCGCGCACGGTGATAACCTTGACCCGGTCCTTCGACTGCACCGTTGCCAGCGCATTGCCGGCATAGATCGGCCGCACGAAGGTATCGGGCGAAACCACCGCGCTGATGTCGGAAATCTGCATCACGTCCAACAATGCAGCGACCCGCGGCATCAAATTCTTGCCCGCGGTTGTCGCCGGTGCGATCAGGTGGCTGTAGTTCTCGGCGAGCTTGACCAGGAGTGGCGCTAGATTTTCCGCGAGCCCGTGCTCATAGGCCGGATCCTCGGCCAACAGGACGCGTCGGACGCCGGGAATTTGAGCCGCCGCCTCGGCGACGACGCGGCAACCACTGCCGGCGACGACGACATCGACATCGGCCCCGGCGATTTCCTTGGCGGCGGCGAGCGCATTGAGGGTTGCGGGCTTCAATGCCCGGTTGTCGTGTTCGGCGACGACGAGAGCAGCCATCAGATCACCCGCGCCTCGGTTTTGAGCTTGTCGACCAGTTCGGCAACCGAGCCGACCTTGTGCCCACCCTGACGTTTTGGCGGCTCTTCAACCTTCAGCACAATGAGCCGAGGCGCCGCGTCGACGCCGAGCGCCTCGGGGGTCATCGTCGCGATCGGTTTTTTCTTCGCCCTCATGATGTTCGGCAGCGAGGCATAGCGCGGCTCGTTCAGTCGCAGATCGGTGGTGACGACCGCCGGCAGTTTGATGGCGACCGTTTCGAGGCCGCCGTCGACCTCGCGGGTGACCTCGGCGTGCCCGTCGCCGATCTTGAGCTTGGAGGCAAAGGTCGCCTGCGGCCAGCCGAGCAAAGCCGACAGCATCTGGCCGGTTTGGTTGCAGTCGTCGTCGATCGCCTGCTTGCCGAGGATCACGATCTCGGGCTTTTCCTCGAGGATCACCGCTTTGAGCAATTTGGCGACGGCGAGCGGCTGCAATTCGGCGTCGGTCTGTACCAAGATGCCGCGGTCGGCGCCCATCGCGAGCGCGGTGCGGATCGTCTCCTGGCATTGTGCGGCGCCGAGCGAGACCGCGACGACCTCACTGACGGTCCCGGCTTCGCGCAGCCGCAGCGCCTCTTCGATGCCGATCTCGTCGAATGGGTTCATCGACATCTTCACATTGGCGGTCTCGACGCCGCTGTGGTCCGCCTTGACCCGGATCTTGACGTTGTAGTCGATGACCCGCTTGACCGCGACCAGCGCCTTCATCTCGTCCTCGCAATCACCCGCGGCACCGGCCCTGCCGCCTGTCGCCGCCCTGGGGCCGGCGAATTGTGCACGCACCCGCGGCGAAGGCAAGACCCTGGTCGGCCGCTCGGGGCGGGCCGTGGCTGGTAAAGCCGGGTTGTCACCCGCCAGGCGATCGCCGCCGGCAACTCCGGCGCCGTCGCGGGCGCCGCAGTCGGGATGTGCGGCAGATCGGGGACGGTAAAGACGCCGCGTGCGTTCGATTTGATGGCGGATCAGCGGCCGGGGTGCGCCTTGCCCCGAGCGTTGCCGAATTTGCCGACAAATGGCTTTGACGATTCCACGGCGAGCTTGACGCCGAGTTCGGAGACTTTGGCTGTGCTGTCGAGCCAAAGGTCCAAGCTGGTCCGGGCGAAGCCGGTGTTGACCGTGACCGCGTCAGCCCAGGTCTTTATCCCCAACATCTGAATTGCACAGCGCGCCGTCGTGTCGATGCTGTGCCGTGCAAAGCTGGCGCACGCCTCGCTTATCGACTCGACCCCGTGGGCAAGCGCCGCGCGCGATTCGGCGATGGCGGCAAAAATGTCGGGCTCAGTCTCGGCTCCGAGCCGTGCGGCCGGGACGGGCGCCGGCAATGGTTCCGACACGGGCGGCGCGATCCGCTGTACAACCACATCCGGCGGCGGGGGTTCATCCAAGGGCTCGTCCGCCCTGACCGGGTCCATGGCCTCGAGCGCCGGGTGCGAAGGTGGCGTGTCCGCCGGCGCGGCCATCCGCGGGCTGCGTCTACCTCTGCTTTCCATTTGTGGTCCTCGCTACCGAACATCACGACTGTTGCGACGCACGCCAGCTTGTAGTCTGAATCTGCCGGTCTTTGCAACGGAATTTGTGCGCTGCACAAGAAGGCCGCCGAAATTCGGTTTGCCCAAGGCGATCACTTTGCGCTCTGCCGGCGCCGATAAGACAGATCGGACTTCGATAAGAATTCCCGACGCGAAATCTGCGAAAAGTGGACAGTTTCGCTGGTTTTTCCTACTGTCGTCTGCGATGGTCGCGCGCAGTCGGTGATTTCGCGCGCCTTTGGGGGAATTGGGGGTTGCAGTGAACATCGTGAAGCAGCAGCGCGGCGGGATCCGCGGGGGCGGTTCCCGTTCGTCGAAATTCTTTGTCGCCATCGTTTCGATTGGCGCCGTGGCGGCACTCGGCTCGGGCTTGAGCCGAGCTGAGGCGGCGCAGCATGTGCGGCACCATCTTTGGCTCGGCACCGTCGGCTTTGCGCCGGCTCCCGTCGGCGAATCGATTGTCCTCGACGCCGACACTGGAAGAGTCCTTAGCGAAGCGAATGCCGACGCGGTTACCTACCCGGCCTCGCTGACCAAGATGATGACCTTGTACATGACCTTCGAGGCACTGAACACGGGCCGGCTGCGGCTCGATCAGCTTCTCGCGGTCAGCCTCGAAGCCGCGAGCAAGTCGCCGACCAAGCTCGGCCTCCGGCCGGGACAATCGGTGGCGGTGCAGGATCTGATCCTGGGTATCGTCACCAAGTCGGCAAACGACGCCGCGGCGGTGCTGGCGGAAGGAATTGCCGGCAGCGAGACCGCCTTCGCCGACGTGATGAACCGCAAGGCCCAGCAGCTCGGAATGAGGAACACGTTCTACCGCAACGCCTCGGGACTGCCCGATACGATGCAGCACACGACGGCACGCGACACTGCCCAGCTGGCACTGGCGCTCTATCACGACTTCCCGCGCGAATACCGATATTTCTCGACCCGAGAGTTTGTTTTCGAGGGCCGGCTCATTGTCGGTCACGACCACCTGCTCGACTGGTATCCCGGCGCCGACGGCATCAAGACCGGCTACATCCGCGCGTCGGGTTTCAACCTCGCGACCTCCGCCGCGCGGGACGGGCACCGGTTGATCGGCGTCGTTCTCGGCGGCACCTCGGGCGGGGCTCGCGACCGCGAGATGGGGGCGTTGCTCGATCAGGGATTTAGCTCGCTCGGGGTCGCGCCGGCGACAATGGTCGGGTACCGCGCGGCGCCGGCGCCGGCGCCGGCGCCGGTGGTGGGCTTGGCGCCGCAAGGCCCGCTCGCCGCTGCGGTCGAGCCGCCGTCGCCACGCCCGGCGCCGCACACCAAGCCGGGGATCTTCAGCAAGGCGGCGGCGCGTCTTGCGGCGCATTTGTCGCCGGTCGGCAAGGCCGAGGCGGCGACCTTGCCGCATGAAGCGACGCGCCCGGAGGTTGGCGCCGAGCGCTGGGGCATTCAGCTCGGCGCCTTTCACGCTCCGGCGGCGGCCGAAAAGGCGGCGCGCGACGCGGCGAACTTCTCGATGGCCAAGGGCAAGCCGATGCAGATCGTCGAGCCCGGCAAAGCCGCCAAGGACCGCCTCTACCGCGCACGTCTGCTCAACTTCACGCCGCGAGAGGCGCAAAGTGCATGCGCCCAGCTGCATAAGAAAAATATCGAATGCTCGGTGATTTCACCGACCTCGCCAAAGGTCGCCGCCCGCTGAGGCGGCTGTCCCTCCGCTAACCGCGTCACGCCTCTGGCAATGCAACTCCTGACGCAGCGAGCTGGGCGGCGAGCTCGGCCCTGAGGCGGGCGAGGCCGTCCTCGCTTGTCGAACTCGGCGCGAGCCACCAGCACATCCTGGGTGTTCGAGGCGCGCAGCAGCCACCAGCCGTCCACGGTGCGCACGCGCACGCCGTCGATGTCGCTGACCTCGGCCGCGGCCCGGCGCAGCCGCTCCGCAACCTCGCTCACAACCTCGAATTTACGCGTTTCAGTGCACGGGAAGCGCAGTTCCGGGGTGTTGACGACGGCCGGCAGCTCGCGCCTCAGCTCGGCCAGGCTCTGCGGGCTTCGGCTGAGAATGCCGAGCAGCCGAACGGCGACATAAACCGCATCGTCAAAGCCGTAATATCCGTCGGCATAAAAGATGTGTCCGCTCATCTCGCCGGCCAGCGGCGCGCCGGTTTCTGCAAGCTTGGCCTTGATCGGCGAATGTCCGGTCGCGGTCATCACCGGGCGGCCGCCTGCTCGGGCAATCTCGTCGAACAAGACCTGGCTCGCCTTGACGTCGGCGAGGATCGGCGCCCCCGGATAGCGGGCCAGCACGTCGCGCGCCAGGATGATCATCAGCTGGTCGCCCCACCAGATCTCGCCTTGCGCGTCGACAACCCCGATGCGGTCGCCGTCGCCGTCGAAGGCAATGCCCAGATCACAATGCTCGCGCGCCACCGCCTGCTGCAATTGCACCAGATTCGCCGGCACGGTCGGGTCGGGATGATGCGCCGGAAAGTTGCCGTCGATGTCGGCGTTGAGCAGGACGTGGCGCCCCGGCAGGCGAGCGGTCAGCTGCTGCACGATGTCGCCGGTGGCGCCATTTCCCGGATCCCAGCCGACGGTCAACGGGCGCGACCCGTCATAGTCACGCGCCACCCGCTCGACATAGGCGTCCTCGATGTCGCTCACCTCGACGCGGCCCCGCGCTGCCTGCGCCGAACCGAGCCCGAGCGCCGTGCTGGCGAGCGCGCGGATCGCCGCCCCGTAAAATGGCTTGCCGCCGAGGACGAATTTGAATCCGTTGTATTCGGGCGGGTTGTGCGAGCCGGTGACCATGACGCCGCCGTCGACGCCAAGAGTGGCGGCGGCGTAGTACAGCATCGGCGTCGGCCCGCGGCCGATGCGCACGGCATCCGCGCCTTCGCTGGCGAGGCCGTCGACCAGTGCGGCTTCGAGGTCGGGCGAGGTCAGCCTGCCGTCGTAACCGACGGCGACGCGGCGCCCCCCGGCTCGGGCGAGCGTCAGCGCATAGGCGCGGCCGATCGCGCGCGCATCGGCGGTGGACAAGGTCTCGCCGACAATTCCGCGGATGTCGTATTCGCGCAGGATCGTCGGGTCAAAACGGTGCGGCATCGGTGCTCCGGGTTAAAGATAGGTGGTCAGGATCCGCCGCAGTCCCGCGCCCAGCTCCGGATGAGCGAGGCCCAGCGCGATTGTTGCTTCGAGAAAGCCGAGCTTGTCGCCGCAATCGTAGCGCCGCCCGGAAAAGCGCAGCCCGTGAAACGATTGGCCGTCCTCGATCAGCCGCTCGAGTGCGTCGGTCAATTGAATTTCCCCACCGCTGCCGGCCTCGGCGCGGGCGAGATGGCCGAACACCTCCGGCTGGATGATATAGCGGCCGATAATCGTCGATGTCGAGGGCGCCGCCGCCGGTTCGGGCTTTTCGACGACCCCTTGCGCCCGCACTAATCTGCCGTCGTCGGAGACGACATCGAGCACGCCATATCGCCGGGTGTGCTCGCGCGGCACGTCGATGATGGCGACGATGTTGCCGCCGACCTCTTCGTAGGCCTCGACCATCTGCGCCAAACAGGGCGTGTCGCACACCATCAGATCGTCGGCCAACAACACGGCGAAAGGCTCGTCGCCGACGAGGCCGCGTGCGCACCACACCGCGTGTCCGAGCCCGAGCGGCGTCTGTTGGCGGGTATAGGCGATCTGACCGGGTTCGGGCAGACCCGACTCGAGCTCCTCGACGAGGTCGGTCTTGCCACGCTGGCGCAATGTCGCCTCGAGCTCGAAGGCGCGGTCAAAATGGTCGTCGATCGCGCCCTTCGCCCGGCTGGTGACAAAAAAGAACTGCTCGATGCCGGCCGCCTTGGCTTCTTCAACCGCATAATGGATCAACGGCTTGTCGACGATCGGCAGCATTTCCTTGGGCATCGCCTTGGTCGCGGGCAAAAATCGGGTGCCCAACCCGGCAACCGGAAAAACCGCTTTGCGAATACGCTGATGCATCAGAACCTCGATAATGTGCTGCGCCGAGCACCGCGCAAGAGTTGTGCCACACTGAGAAGCCCATCGCCAAGCTGGGCGCTGCCTATGCTAACGTGCAAATACCTCGGACACTCCCAAAATCCAACGCAACGGCGCATTGGAACCGAGGGCGGGCGACGGAATGGACGACGGCAAATCGATCGACAACCAGCTGTTTCTTCTGATCCTACAACACCCGCGCGAAAAGAAGGAGGCGCTGGCGACGGCGGCGCCGACTGTCGCCATGCTGCGGCGCGCGGCGCTGGTGGTCGGGCTGTCCTGGGCGAATTTGGGCGCTGCGCTCGGCCGGCCCGCCGATCCGCGGCGCTGGGCGGTACTCTATCTCGGCTCGGCGCGGCCGCGGACGTTTGCCCTGCGGCGCGACCTCGTCGCCGTCGACCGCCACGGCGCGCCCGAAACCGACCAGCAGACAATACTGCGCGATCTCGACGGCGCGGTATTGCTGGACGGAAGCTGGAGCGAGGCGAAGGCGCTGTGGTGGCGCAATCCGTGGCTGCTCAAATTGCGCCGGCTGGTGCTCAATCCGCAGCGCCCGTCGGATTACAACCGCATCCGCCGCGAGCCGCGCCGCGAAGCATTGTCAACGATCGAAGCCGCGGCGTTGCTGCTGAACCGGGTCGAGGGCCGGCCGGAGATCGACGTCGCGCTGAATGCCGCGCTCGCTCGCCTGATCGCGGAGACCCGCCCGCACCGCAATAGGCTGCGCAGCAACGCGCTGTAGCCCGCGGTCAGCCGGCGATAAAGCGGTCGATCTTGCGATAATGGAACAGCCAGCGCCCGTCCTGTTGCACGATCTCGTCGGCATAGGCGCCGCCGGAACCGACCTTTGGCCCCTCCGGGGTGTTCTGCATCACCATCCAGTTGGAGCGCACCCGGGCGCGGGCGCCGTCGAGTGCGATGACGATGTTCGTCACCAGATGCGCCGCCCGCGGCCGGTTGGCGCCGGCCCGAGCGCGGATGTCGCCCGCCAGCTTGGCGATCGCGGCGCGGCCGGTCGCCTTGCCGAACGCCGTGTCCCAGGTGCCGTCTTCGGCGAACAGCGCCGCCATGTCGTCGTAGTGCCCGTCATCGAGGCGAAAGCAGTACTCGGCCATCAATTCGCGGATTGCGTCCTTGTCCTCGACCGCCGTCGGCATGAGTTTTCCCTCCCGAATTGACCTGCAGCGCAGTCTAGCAGCCCGTCCGGCGCAGCGGGCGACCGCGTTGCCCTCTATTCCGCCACGAGCTCGACGACTGTGCGCGCCAACTCGGCCGGGCTGAAGGGCTATTGCAAAATCGCCAGCGCCCCGGCATCTTGCGCCACCGTCATATGCCCGCTGATCATAAGCGCCTTCAAGCCGGGCCGCCGCTGCCGCGCCTGGCGCACCGTCTCAACGCCGTTCATCCCGGGCATTGCGTAATCGACGATCGGCCGGTCGATTGCGGTATCTCCGTCGAGCACGTGCAGCGCCACTTCGGCGCGGCTCGCCTGATGCACCGATGCGGTGTCCGCTTTCGCGACCCGTTTGCACATCTAAGCCTTTCCCGACCCGTCGGCCCGGTCTAGGATAACGAAGAACAGTCAGATTTGAGGGAGGGGTGCCGATGGCGGCGCCGGTGACGCTGGAGATCTTTACCGACTACGTCTGACCCTGGTGCTATCTCAGTACCGTGCGTATTGAAAAGCTGCAGCAGGCCTTCGCAGTTGAGACAAAGCTGGTCCACTTTCCGCTGCATCCTGAGACCCCGCCCGAGGGGCGCTCGATGGCGGAGTTCTACGCGGGCCGCAACATCGATCCCGAGGCGACGTATGCCCGCATGAAAGGGTTGATGGATGCGGAGGGGCTGCCTTATGGCTGGCGGACCCACAGCTACAACAGCCGGCTGGCCCAGGAGCTCGGCAAATGGGCGGACACCCAGCCGGGCGGCGAGGCGATTCACGACGCCCTTTACCGAGCCTATTTTGTCGATGCGCGCAACATTGGCGACCCGGACATCCTGGTTGAGATCGCGCAATCGGTCGGGCTCCCGGTGGAGGCGGCGCGAGCGGTGCTGACCGAGCGCCGGTTCAAGGACGAGGTCGATGCCGACTGGGCAAAATCGCACGCCTACGGCGTCACCGGCGTTCCGACTTTTGTCGCACAACGTTATGGGGTGGTCGGCGCCCAGCCTTACGAGGTGCTGGTGCAGCTGCTGGAAAAGGCGGGTGCGGCGCGGCGCGCCTAAGGCTTTCGGTCCTCAACCGGGCGCGATCCGCGGCCGGCGAGCGGCCAATCCCGCGAGGATGCTGAGGAAGGACAGGCCGGCGAAGCATTCGAGCGAGCGGGTGTAGCTGCCGGTCCAGTCATACAGCGCGCCGGACAACAGCGGGCCGGCGGCCTGGGCCAACACCTGCGCCGACAATGCCAGCCCACGGATCGCGCCGTAATTCGCCCGGCCGAAATAATCAGCCCAGGCGATCGGCAGCAGGGTCAGCATGCCGCCGATGCCGAGCCCAAACAGCGCCGCGGCGACGGCCCCTTGGCGGGTCGAGTTGATGTCGATCATCGCCAAGCAGCCGATCGTCAGGAACACGCCGCTCGCCGCCATCGGATAGCGGATCGGAAGCGATCGCGGCGTCAACCCGCAAAGCGCGCTGGCGACGCCCGACATCAGCGAAAACAGGCTGACGATCGAGGCCGCGACCGTTGCTGCGATGCCGTGCTCGATCAGATTGGCAGCCTGGTGCAGGCTGACGCCGGCCTGCACCGGGTAGACCAGCACGGTGTAGCTCAGCAGCAACCAGAAGGCCGGGGTCCGGACCGCTTGCCGCCGCGAAAACGTCGCTTCAAAATGAGGAGCCGCCGGGTCGAAATGAGAGGCCGCCGGACTGCCGCGGCCTGCCACCGGCGGCGCTGCGGCGTGGTCGGGCAACAGCCCCAGATCTTCTGGACGGCGGACCATCAACAGCCAGGTCGGCACAAAGCCGACCGCCAACACCGTCACGCCGATGGCGATCCAGCCGGCCCGCCAGCCATGGCCGCGCATCGCCAGCTGAGCGATCAGCGGCATCGCCACCAGCCCCGCCATCTGCGCCACCGTTGCAATCGAATTGGCCCATGGGCGCCGCGCCACGAACCAATTGTTCAAAGCGCTGTAGATGCCGAGCTCGAACGGACTGGCCCAGTTCAGCCGGGCGATGCAGAACAGCAGGTAAAAGACGAGCAAGGACTGGGTCAGCGACAACAGCAGCGCCGCAATCCCGGTGCCGAGCACGGCCAGACACAGCGCGACGCGCGAGCCGTGCCGATCAAGCAGCGGGCCGATCAGCGGCGACAGCAGGGCCGCGAGAACCCCGCCCAGTGAGGCTGCTCCCGAGATCGCGGTGCGCGACCAGCCGAACTCGCGGGTCAGCGGCTCGACAAAAACCGAAAACGTGGCGGTGGCGCCGCCCTGGCGCGAAAACCCGGCGCAACACAAGCAGGCCAGCACAACCCAGCCATAGAAAAACGGCAGCCGCGCACTGAGCAGCTGCGGCAACCCGCGGGATCGAAACCGAGGTGATCCTTTGCCTGCGTCGTTCCCGCCTGCGCCGGGATGGCGCGAGAAGTGCCGCATCCCACGAGTTCAGCTCGGCACCAGACCGCCGTCGACGTTGTAGGACTGGCCGGTGATGTTGCGCGCCCCGGGCGAGGCGAGAAACACCGCCATCGCGGCAATGTCCTCGGGCAAGTTGGCGCGGCCGATCGGGATGCGCGCATCCTGCTCGGCCTGCAGTTCGGCGGCGGTGACGCCGCGCTCGGCGGCGCGCGCGACGGCGTTGCGGGCACCCAATTCGGTGCGCGTGACACCCGGGCAGATCGCGTTGACGTTGATGTTGTGGCGCCCGAGCTGCTGTGCTGCGGTTTTGGTCAGGGCGATGACGGCGCCCTTGCTCGCGGCGTAGGCGGCATTCGATGCACCGGGATAGCCGCGGCCGGATATCGACGCGATGTTGATGATCCGCCCGCCGCCCTGCCCGATCATTTCGCGCGCTGCGCGCTGCAGGCAAAAGAACACGCCCTTGGCGTTGACGCGGTGGATGCGGTCCCAATCCGCCTCGGTCAGATCCATGATCTCGGCGTAGCGCGTGACGCCGGCATTGTTGACGATGACGTCGAGCCGCCCGAGTTCAGCGACCGTACGGGCAATCATCGCGTCGATACTGGCGACGTCGCCGCAATCGGCCTCGATCGCGATCGCCCGCCGGCGGTTGCCGGCCGCTTCCACCGCTGTCCGGTTCGCCGCCGCGAGGTCGATGTCGGCTGCTGCCACCGAAGCCCCCGCCTCGGCCATCGCGAGCGCCGTTGCCCGCCCGATCCCGGCGCCCGCCCCGGTCACCAGCACGACCATGTCCTGCAAGTCAGCCACCGCCCCCTCCATATCCGTATGCGACCGTTCCGTGTGCGGGCCCTATGGCCCGAGTTTAGGATAAATTGGCGGTTCCGCCACCGCCATGCCGGCGGGGTCGATCGTCGCCAGACAGGCGGACCGGCACTTGTTGCGGCGAAATTCCCGTCGAACCGCGAATTAAACCGGATTTCGCCCGCCATTTCCGCCAAAATATCAGGTTCTATCAATAGCTTAGACATCAATTCAGGTCGCTCGGCAACCGGGAATTCTAGCCGACCTAAACGGGAAAAATCGCCCGTGACCGGGAATTCAACCGAACTGATATTCCCCCACCCGCTCGCTCGGATGCGCGAGAATTGATAAGCTAGGATAAAGGCGCGCACATGGCATTGCACGCGGCCCCGGGATGGTCTATCGCGCTCTCTTGCGCAATGCGCGCGCCCCGCCCGCGCGCAGCTTTTCGTGTTTTGAGACCGTCGCACGCGAGTTGCGCGCGGCCCGTTTACGACGAACGTCATGCACAGAACGCGGAAATTCTGCGAGCGCACACTTCGTAAATGGGTTATCGATCACGCAAGCCATGGCCGATCATCGCCCGCCTCTCCGCCCAGGACTTCACAGCGCCAGGTCGGGCGAGTCGTTCCCTGATGATCGCGAGCGTATCAACAGAGCGCGCCAAGCGGCCGAGGCGCTGTTCGCTCCAAAACCGCGAACCACCGAGACGTCAGTTTCGTCCGGCCAGCCGCCCGCCGGGCAAGCGGCCCCCGCCCCGCGCCGGCTTTCGACGGCGGTGGTGGTTCGGCGCGAGGCGCTGCGGCCTCCCGACGCCCGCAACCCGCCGGCAGCCGCCGAGATCCCCGCGGCACAGCTGGCTCGCATCCACGCCTGGGTGAAATACGGCATGACGGTCGCCCAAGTTGCGGAGGTCTACGGGGTCGCCATCGCCGAGATTGAACGCATGCTCCGGAAGGCCTAACGCCGTCCCCGCCTATTGGTCGGGATGCGAGCGCCGAGACCGCCCCTCGCCGCACCTGTCATCCGGTGGAAGGGTGATCAAGCAAAAGCCCCGGCGCGCGCCAGAATGAGCTGCGCACGCCGAGCGAGACCTGGTGAATTTGGGGTGTGCGGGAAGACCGCCGATTGCTCAGCGGTCCCCTGGTCCGGCTACCTCGCGAGTGGTTGCCGAATATGCCGCAGCTGACGCGAAAAAGGACCCGCCGGAGCCAGGAAGCCGTCGCTGCGGCTCGCGGCACGAGCATTCGCTCCAGCTGCTCGAGCCGGCGGCGGCGTCGCGCGCTCGCTGGTCGAGCTCGACCCGCGGCACGCTGTTGCTCAGTCGGTCTGTTTTCGGCATGGCGCCCTCCATAGCGCACTCGCTCCCGACCAGGGCCGGAGGCGGAGCTGATCAATATCGCGCCGGGCGGCAACGAAATGTGAGCGGCGTCACACATCGACGATTAACTTTGCCGGGGCCCGCGCGCCGGGCCTCGATAAATCGGGTCGCCAGCCGCAGAGGCGGCGAAAATAGGGTCCGGTTTCGCAGCGGCATCGGCTGCACCGCGGCGCAGGGCGCGAAGCCGGCGGCTGTAACGCCCCCATTGCGTTGAACGATCGGGCCGACGGCGGTGCAACCTTTACAGCGGCTGGCCCCGCAGAAGGCGGGGAAGGTCGCCGGTGACGCCCATCGCATCGCGCATCAGCAGGCGCTTGACGGGCGGCAGCCGATTGACCGCGGCGAGGCCGAGATCGCGGACCAAGCGCAACGGGGCTATGGTGTTTGAGAACAGGCGATTGAGCCCGTCGGTGACGGCGGCGAGCAATATCGCGTCGAGGCGCCGCCATTGCTGATAGCGCTGCAGCAGCGCGTCGTCGCCGATGTCAAGCCCGAGCCGTCGCGTGTCGGTGACGAGCTCGGCGAGGGCGGCCACATCCCGGATGCCGAGATTGAGGCCCTGCCCGGCGATCGGATGGATCACGTGCGCCGCTTCGCCGACCAGCGCCAACCGCCGGTCGACATAGCGTTCGGCCAGCATCAGACCGACCGGATAGGACCAGCGCGGTGCAATCGGTTCGACCGCCCCCAAAAAATCGCCAAACCGGGCCGCCAGCTCAGCCGCAAAGTCGGCGTCGGGAAGTGCAACCAGCCGCGCCGCCAAGTCTTCGCGTTCGGTCCACACGATCGACGATCGGTTGCCGGTCATCGGAAGGATTGCAAACGGGCCTGCGGGCAGAAAATGCTCGACCGCGATGCCGGCGTGCGGGCGCTCGTGGCGCACGGTCGTGACGATCGCGGTCTGGCGGTAGCGCCACTCGACGGTGCGGATCCCGGCGGCGCGGCGCAGCGGCGATTTGGCGCCGTCCGCGGCGGCGACCAAGCGTACGGTCACCCGTCTTCCGTTGGAGAGGACTGCGGTCGCGGCGGCCGGTGAGGTCTCGACAGCTTCGACTGCGACCGGGGCGATAAGTGCGATCGCCGGCAATCTGCTCACCTCGTCGATGAGCGCGCGGCGCAGCACCCGGTTCTCGACGATCCAGCCGAGCGGCGCACCGGTTCCGAGTTCGCGATGGTCGTAGTGCACAAACAGCGGCGCGTTGTCGTCGGCGACGCGGATCTCGAGGATCGGCTCGGCCTCGGCCGCGATCGCCGGCCATAGACCGAGCGCGCTCAGCACCTGCTGCGAGCCATAGGCGATCGCTGAACTACGGCCGTCGAAATCCGTCTCGAGCATCGCCGCCGGATCTTCGCGGTCGACCACCGCGCAGGGGAGTCCGACCCCGGCGCAGGCGATGCCGAGCAACAGCCCGTTGAGGCCGCCGCCGGCGATCAGCAGCTCCATGTCGTCGGTCATCCCGTGCGGCGCCGGGTGCGCGATACTCCTAGCTGCGTGTGGCCGGGCGAAGCGCTTGTCGGAACGCCTGCGGCACCGTCAAGCCGGGTGTCGCTTTGCATTTCTGCATGACTTTCGCGATATTATCGCTAATGCGGCCGACGTCGATGACACGGATGCCCGCCTTGGCCGCCAAATAGCCGTAGTAGAACATGGCTGCTGAGGCGCGATCGTCATCGGACGCGGCCAGCAGATCAGAGCAGCGGACCCGATCCACGTCCCATTGGCGGGGTGCGACCCGAGCGTCCGAGGGCGGGGCGGCGGCCGCCTGTGCCGGAGGCGGAGCAGGGGGCGGCGGAGCGGCGGCCGAGGGCGGCGGCGGTTGCTGGGCGTAGGCCGCCGAACAAAGAGCGAGCAATATCACCAAAACCCGTTTCATCGCCGTCTCCCCCGCTATCCTAATCGGTCCAAACAGTCGCGCCCCGGCACGTGCTGGTCTTAGTAGCAGGCTCCGGAGCTGCGCGCCGCGCCGCGGCGCGCGGCGCCTGCAACCCCGCCAATGGCGCCGCCGATCGCAGCGCCGCGTCCGGCGTTGCCGCCGATCGCCCCAAACAGGGCGCCGCCCGCTGCACCACGCGCGGCGCCTCTCAAAGGCCCGGCGGTTACCGCCGGGCACGGCGGCGGACCAAAGCCCGGCGGCGGCGGGCCGCGGAACTGCGCCGACGCGGTTCCCGCCAGGGCCGCAACGAGCCACGCTGCTACACCAATTAGGACAACGACGCGAACCATCCTTCGACCTGCGCATTACGAGAGGCTGACCTTTAGGATCGGTATGCTAACGACGCATATTCCTGCTGGCAACGGCGACACCGTCGCAACGGACTGGCGCTCGCCAACGGGGAGGATATGCTGGGGGCTGTCTTTGCGTGGATATGGCGGGTGCCGCCGGGGACCGCGTAAGGCTTGGGGATGGGCCGGCATCGGGGGAAGCATGGCCAGATCGATTGGTTTGACCGCGGGTGCCGGAGCACGCCGCCTGGGCGCCTGGACGGACGCTTGGGCGGCGCTCAAGCGGCGGCTGTTCGAAACGCTGGGGTTCAGCCTGTTGCTGGCGGCTCTCCTGATCGCGGCCGCGCTCGTTTCGTATGATGCGCAGGACCCGTCGCTGAACACGGCGATCGATACCGGGCCGCATAATTATCTGGGTCAGGACGGCGCGGTGGTCGCCGACCTGCTGCGCCAGAGCCTGGGATTGGCCGCATTCGTGATCCCGCTGGTGCTGGCCGGCTGGTCGTTGCGCCTGCTGCTCGATCGCCCGCTCCAGTCGCTGGCGCTCAAGCTGGGCCTGCTGCCCGCGGTTCTGGTTCTAGCGGCGCTGGCTTTATCGGTGCTGGATCATGGCTCGGATTCGGGCGGGGCCAGCTATGGTGGCGCGCTCGGCTGGGAGATGCAGCGGCTCCTGGTACTGGCGGGGCTTGGGCCGCTGACCTTGCCGCTGTCGATGGCGGCGGCGGCCGTGCTCGGCCTGCTGCTGTTGATGATCCTCGGCCTGTCATGGCGCGACTGGCGGGAGCTGGGCAGCGGCGCCGGCCGGGGTGCGGGGCGCCTCGCGGTTTTGTCCGGGCGTGGGACGGCGACCGCGGCAGGGTTCGGCGGACGGGCGCTATGGTGCTGGTGGCGGGCGCATTTCGGGCATGCCGACGACGCAGCGGCGGCCGCAGCCGAACCGCTGGCGCGGGGAGTCGTGACGCCGCTCCCCGACCGGCGCGAGCCGCGTCTCAATCGGGCCCCGGCACCGCAAGCGCCGGAAAAGGGACACGAGCGCGGCGGCCTGATCCGCTTTATCGCGCCGCACGCCCCGCCGGCGGTGCCGGGCAGGCGGGCCGAGGAGGAGCGTCAGCCTCGGCTCGACCTCGTCCCGGACGAAGAGCCGGTGCTGCCGCCGCTCGAACTGCTGGAGCGAGCGCCCGCCGCCAAGACCGCCGCGATCGACGAGGAGGCGCTCGAAAAAAACGCCCGCATGCTCGAAACCGTGCTGGAGGATTACAGCGTACGGGGCCAGATCGTGCAGGTGCGCCCGGGTCCGGTCGTGACCATGTACGAGCTGGAGCCGGCCCCCGGCATCAAGGCCTCGCGCATCATCGGGCTCGCTGACGACATCGCCCGCTCGATGAGCGCCATCTCGGTACGCGTTGCCGTGGTGCCGGGGCGCAGCGTGATCGGCATCGAGCTGCCTAACCGCAAGGCCGAGACGGTCTATCTGCGCGAGCTGCTCGATTCGCCGGTCTATGAAAAGCATCCGGGGCGTCTCGCGCTGATCCTCGGCAAAGACATTTCCGGCGAGCCGGTATTGGCCGATCTTGCCAAAATGCCGCATCTGTTGATCGCGGGCACCACCGGCTCCGGCAAGTCGGTCGGCATCAACACGATGATCCTGTCGATCCTTTATCGGATGCCGCCCGACCGTTGCAAATTCATCATGGTCGATCCGAAGATGCTGGAATTGTCGGTTTACGACGGCATCCCGCATCTGCTGGCGCCGGTCGTCACCGACCCAAAAAAGGCGGTGCTCGCGCTCAAATGGGTGGTTCGCGAGATGGAAAACCGCTATCGCAAAATGTCGAAGCTCGGCGTGCGCAACATCGACGGCTTCAATACCCGGCTCGCTGAAGCCGCAGCCAAAGGCGAAAGTCTGGTCCGCAAAGTTCAGACCGGTTTCGACGACGAGACCGGGCAGCCGATTTTCGAGCCCCAGCCTTTCGACACTACCGAATTGCCGCTGATCATCGTCGTCGTCGACGAAATGGCGGATCTGATGCTGGTCGCCGGCAAAGAAATCGAGGCGGCGATCCAGCGCCTGGCTCAAATGGCGCGCGCCGCCGGGATTCACATCATCATGGCGACCCAGCGCCCGTCGGTCGACGTCATCACCGGGACGATCAAGGCAAACTTCCCAACCCGGATCAGTTTTCAAGTTACCTCCAAGATCGACAGCCGCACAATCCTCGGCGAGGGCGGCGCCGAGCAGCTGCTCGGCCGCGGCGACATGCTGTATATGGCTGGCGGCGGCCGCATCACCCGCGTCCACGGCCCGTTTGTCTCCGACGAGGAGGTCGAACGCGTCGTGTCCTTTCTGAAGGCGCGCGGCGAGCCCGATTACATCGACGAGATCACCGAAGACGAGGATGGAGCGCTCGACACGCTGGCTGCCGACGACGACGGCGACGCGGGCGACATCCTGTACCGGCAGGCGGTCGCGGTCGTCTGCCGCGAGCGCCGGGCGTCGAGCAGCTTTGTCCAGCGCCATCTGCAAATCGGGTACAACCGCGCCGCGCGAATCATCGAGCGGATGGAGGCCGAGGGGATTGTCAGCGCCGCCAACCATGTCGGCAAACGCGAGGTCCTGGCACGCGGCGGCGAATAGGCGCAATTGACGCGGGTCGCCTGCGACCTCATGTCCTCGCGCGCCGCCGCACGGGCGGGTTGCGGCCGCGAAAGGTCGGAATGGTGCGGATCGAGAAAGCTCGAGGGCGCGCGGGAATGCCGGGCGGAGGATGGTTGCGAGCGCCGCTGCTGGCGCTGGGCTTGGCGCTGGCGGTGGGCTTGGCGCTGGCGGTGCTGGCGCCCCTCGGCGTTGCCGGCGCTGATATGCCGCCGCGGCCGGCGGCGCTGTCTGCCCAGGACCAAGCTGATCTGCAGAAGGTCGCCCTCTATCTGAACAGTATCGGTACGATGACGGCTCGCTTTCACCAGTATTCAGGAAATGGCGGTACTGCCGACGGCTGGTTGTGGATGGAGCGTCCGGGGCGGATGCGTTTCCAATATGATCCGCCAAGCCCCATTCTGCTGCTCGCCGATCGCTTTTATGTTTATTACGTCGATACGCAACTGGCCGAGGTCTCGCAGGTTGGTCTGAAATCAACCCCGGCGTGGTTTCTGTTGCGGGCCCCGATCAGCTTTAGCGACCTCGTCGTCACCCGCTTCGAGCGCGCCGACAACCTGCTGCGGGTCACCGTCGTCGATCCAGCCGCACCCGACAATGGGAGTCTGACGATGGTCTTCGGCAATCAGCCGCTCGCTCTGCGCCAGTGGACGATCGTCGACCAACAACGCTACGTCACGACGGTGTCGCTGTCGCAGCAGCAATTCGGTATGGCGCTCGACCCTAACCTGTTTGTATATCAGAACCCGTACACTTCGCACCGCACCAACGATAACTGAGCAGCAGCCGATGCCAGCCCGTTCATTGCCGATCATCGGCATTCCCGCCTGCATGCGCACGATCAACGAGCGGGTTATTCACACGGTCGCCGACAAGTATCCGACCGCGATCATCGAGGCGACCGGCTGCCTGCCGATCGCGATCCCGGCGGTCGGGTCGAAGATCGACATCACCGCGGTGCTCGACAGGCTCGACGGGCTGTTGCTGACCGGCAGTCCCTCCAACGTCCATCCCAGCGAATACGGCCACGAGCCGCTCGACGCTGAGATCCTGCACGACCCGGAGCGCGACGCGACGACCCTACCGCTCATTCGCGAGGCGGTAAGGCGCGATTTGCCGGTGCTGGCGATCTGCCGCGGCATCCAGGAGCTCAACGTCGCGCTCGGCGGGACGTTGCATCAACGGCTGAGCGCGATGCCGAACCGGATCAGCCATCGTCCGCCCAAGGGATCGCCCGACGGTCCCTATGCACCGGCCCATAGCGTCGCTCTGACGCCCGGCGGGCTGCTCGCCGCGCTTTTCGGCGCGAACGAGATCATGGTCAATTCGCTGCACTCCCAGGGGATCGACCGTCCCGCTCCGGGACTCCGCGTCGAGGCGGTGGCGCCCGACGGGCAGATCGAAGGGGTCAGTTTGCCGCCGGCCCGTTTTGTCGTTGGCGTGCAATGGCATCCGGAGTATAGGGTGCTCGAAAATCCGATCTCCGCGGCGCTGTTTGCAGCCTTTGGCCGGGCTTGCCGTGCAGCCGCTGCGGGATCGGCGCCGGCGGCGCGCGCGGCCTAGGCGAGTCTCAATTCGTTCCGCGCCGGCGCATGATATTTTTTTCTTCCGGGCATGCGCGAATCGGGGGATTGCTTTGCCCGATTCGCACCCCATTTCAAATTTCCAGAAGCGGGGAGAGCATAATGCTCTCTCAAAAACGGTCCCGTCTCCCCTGCGGGCCCGATTTCCCCCAAACGCTTCTGACATGCAGGCGCCCGGTCTCCCCCCGACCGGGCGCCATTGCGTTTCGGGACCCAGGCCTTACGCCGCCCGACCTCGAGAGGGTTGGCCGTGCCGCTGCGGCTAGCCACCTGGAATATCAACTCGGTGCGGCTGCGCATCGACAACGTCTGCCGGCTGATCGGGGAGTGGGCTCCGGACGTCCTGTGCCTGCAGGAAACGAAAACCCCGGACGAGCTATTCCCGAGCGAGGCGTTGGAGACGCTCGGCTACCGGCACCGGCTGGTGCATGGGATGAAGGGCTACAACGGGGTCGCCATCCTCTCGCGGGTGCCGTTCGAGACGCCTCGGACTCCCAGCTGGTGCGCGCGCGAGGATTGCCGCCACGCGCGCGCCGTGCTCCCGGGCGGCATCGAATTGCACAACATCTACGTCCCCGCCGGCGGGGACGTCGCGGACCCGGATGTCAACCCGAAATTCGCTCATAAGCTGCAATTTCTCGACGAGGTTGCAGCGTGGTTTGCTGCCGAGCGCCGCGACGGCCGCCCGATGGTCGCGGTCGGCGATCTCAACATCGCACCCCTCGAAGCCGACGTTTGGTCGCACAAGCAGCTCTTGACCGTGGTCAGCCATACTCCGGTCGAGGTCGAACGCCTCGGCCGTCTACGACAAGCGGGCGGCTTTGTTGACGCGGTGCGGCATTTTATCCCACCGCCCGAACGGCTCTACACCTGGTGGAGCTATCGCGCCCGCGATTGGGCGGCCTCGAACCGCGGCCGCCGGCTCGACCATGTCTGGGCAACTCCGGGGCTGGTCGGTGAAATGTCCGAGGCGCGGGTATTGCGCGACTACCGCAGCTGGGAAAAAGCCTCCGACCACGTCCCGGTGATGGTCACGATCGGGAGCTGATGCGGCGATAAATGTGGTAGCGGCCCGCTGCTACACCTCCCGGCAGCGGCAAGGGGGCGAGTTCGGGCAAAGCGAGCGAAGGTTCGCTTACCAGAATAGCGTCGCGACGCAGCAGCGGCACGACGGTCGGCGCGAGCTCCAGGGCAAGCGCTCGGCTGGTCTCGACATCGCCGGTTGCGGGGTCGAGGTGGGCCAGCGCGACCCGGCCTTCGAGCAGCCCGCGCGCTGCCGGCAAGGTCTCCCGCATGTCGCCCAACAACAAGAATTCGGGCGGAGGAATGCAGTCGGGGTGAGCGTCGACCCGGCGCTCGCACACAAAGATGTCCCGGTCGGGGCACAATTCGCGCAGATGATCGTAAGTGCGACCGTTGCCGAGGCCGAGCTCAAGCGCCGGCCCGTCGAGGCCGCGGACCAGCGCCGCCGCCAGGTCGAGGCAGGCGCGCTGCGCCTCGAGCCGGCGGATGAAGCTGTCGAGACGGCTCACTGTCCGCGGATCAGGCGGCGATGCCGATCTGCTCACGCAAACGGTTGTTCTCTTCGCGCAAGCGCTTGTTCTCGGCCGCGGCGATGCGCAGCTGGTTGTTGGTCGCCTCCAGCCGATGCGCCAGCTCCTGCATGATCGTGACGGCCATCGTCGGGAACTCACGCACCATGCGGATGAACGGCTCCTTGGCGATGCGCAACGTGATCAGACGATTTTTCGCGCGCACCGTCGCGGCCCGCGGGACGTTGCACAGGATGGCGATTTCGCCGACGATCTCGTTGGCGCCGAGCATGGCCACCGTCACCGGCCCGGCCGGCGTCTCCACCAGCACTTCGGCCTCGCCGTCGATGATCAGGTAGGCGGCATCGCCGGGATCGCCCTGGCGCATCAGCGTCTTGCCGGCGTCGAACCCGACCCGCTCGCTCATGAACGCCAGGAGCTTCAGCTTCGCCGGCTCGATCTCGGCAAAGAACGGCACCCGCCGCAACAATTCGAATTCCTGTTTCAGGCTCATTTGCCTCCCTCCATCGGGTTATCGCACCCTGCTTTGCTCATTCCGGCCTTGCTCATTCCGGCCTTGCTCATTCCGCCGCCGCCAGAAGCGTGAGCAGCGAGTCCTTGCGCTCGGCAAGTTCGGCCGGCGCGCCCTGCTCCTGCAATTTGCCATTGCTGAGGACGAGCGCGTGGTCGAAGTGGCGAGCGAGGCTTGCGCGATGCAGCACCCAAATGATGCCGCGGCCGGCGAACTCCTCCCTCAGTCCCTTGGTAACGCTCGCCTGGGCCTGACCGTCGAGCGCCGCTGTCGCTTCGTTGAGGATCAACAGATCGGGGCGTTTGAGCATCGCGCGGGCGATCCCGACCACCTGGCGTTGCGCGAGCGACAGCCGCGAGCCGCCCGGCCCGACATTGTAATCGAGCCCGACTTCGATGATGGTCTGGCGCAAGGCCAGCGCGTCGATGATTTCGGCAAGTGCGGCCGGCACCCGCAGCGGGGCGTCCGCCTCGCCAAAGGCGATCTTGCCGAACAGCACGTTGTCCTGCACCGAGGCGGCGGCGTTGTAGCGCTCGGCATCGAAAAATTCGATCTGCGCCCGCCCCTCGTGCGGCAGATCGTCGCGAAACACGCGCCGCGCCGCGACCAGGCGCTGCTGCATCTGCTCGTCGACTGCATCGAGCCGATGCCGCGCCGGGATCAGCTTGAACGGCAACGACAACAGCTTGGCGCGGTCAGGCTTGTCGAGCGCCGCCGTTCCGCCTTTTTCGGCGCGGCCCAGAATTGCCGCCAATTCCGGCAGGTCGTCGGCGTCGACAAAGCTGTACTGCTCGAAAAAGGCATGGTCGGGCGGCAAATCGGCGAACAACTCGACCATGGTCTCGGCGACTTCACGGCCGGCCTCGACCAGATCGTCGACCAGTCCAACCTTGCCCAGCACCTGCAGCACGTAGTTGTTGTCGGCGAGCGCCTCGAAATCAAAGGCGGGGCCGATCGGCGTGCCGAACAGCAGATTTTCCGCCACCGACGCGTTGCGGTTGAAGCGCCCGGCGTCATAGGTTTCGACGAGATGGCTGATCCCGTCGTCGGCGAGCCGCTGGGCCAGCGCCCTGCGCGCTTCCAGAAGTTGCCGGGCGGCCTCCGGTTCGGCGTCGGGATCCAACCGCCAGCGCAACCCCAGGCCGTAGACGTCGTTCTCGCACTCGAGGCGGGCGAGGACCTCGGTAATGCGCTGCAGCAATGCCGGGCGATCGGCAACACCGGCGCCGGCGTAATCGATCCAGTCGGCGTGGATGTCGAAGTCGATGTTGCCGGACCGGGCCGCCTCGGTCAGTTGCCGCGCCCGGCGCCGGGCGACATCCGGCTCGTATTGCGCCGGCCGCACCGGGACGTGGCGCAGCCCGAACAGCAGATTGTCGCGCAAGCTGCCGGCAAAGAGATAGGGCGTCGCGCCGACATACCCGATCCGGCGACCAAGCACCGCCGACGGCAGGCTGGCGATGTCGGTCCCGCCGATCGTGATCCGGCCGCCGCTCGGTTGGATCAGTCGCGCCAGCAACAGAGCGAGCTCGCTTTTGCCGCTCCCGCCCTGACCGATGACGGCGATTTGACGGTCGATCGGTACGGTAAAGCTGACCCCGTCGAGAATGCGGCTACGGTCGTCCTCGGCGAGCGACAAATTGATGACGGCGAGCTCGCCTTCGAAGTGCGCGACCGCTGCCGGCTCGTCGAGCTGCAAATGGGTGTCGATCATGCCGGGAGGTGCGAATTGCTCGACAATCTGCTCGTACTTGATCCGCGAATCCTCCTTCATCTGATAGAAATCGAGCAGCTCCTTCCACGGCGAGGCGAGGTCCTTGTAGGCCGCGAGCACCGCCACCAGAGCGCCGAAAGACAGGGTGCCGCGGATCACCAGATAGCCACCGATCGAATAAAAAAAGAACGGGGTCAGCTGCGCGATAAAATTGTTAAGGAATTTGACGAAGAATTTGCGCTGGTAGATTTCGAAGCGAATGCCATAGATCGTACCGAGCAGATGAGCGAACCCGGTGAGCTGGAGTTTGACGGCGTCGTTGCTCTGGATGTCGACGATGCCGGCGGCGGATTCATGGACCCGGTCGGCCACTTGACGGACCGTGCGCACGCGCTGCTTGTTAAGCTGGTTGACCTTGCGCTGCAGCCGCGGGATCACATAGCCCTGGAGCGGGTAGAGCGCGACCGCGGCAGCGCCCAGCACCGGATCCTGCATGAACATAAAAAGGACGATGGTCAGCAGCGTCCCGCCTTGGAAAGCCGGCGTGACGAACGAGTTGCCGATGAAACCGCCCAACAACTCGCACTCGGCGGTGATCATCGGGATGATTTGGGCCGAAGAGGTCTTGTTGAACTGATCGAGCGGGAAACGCAGCAGCCGATGATAAAGCTGGTAGCGGAACCGCCGCAGCATCCGCTCGCCGAGTTGCCCCTTCAAGGTGTTGATGTGATATTTGAACGCCCCATTGATAAACACCAGCACCAGAAATATCGTGGACAAGACAAGCAGATAAGGAATCTGATCGAACGCAAAGCCGAACACCCGCAGGGGGAAATGATGGTCTTTGATCGCCCGGTTGATGATCGTCTTCGGCAGCTCGAGCGAATAATAGAGAAACGGGAACGAGATCAAAGTCAGCACCAGCAACCACAATTGTTGACGCAGGCTGTGGCGCAGGATGAAGCGGTAGATCGATGGTTCGAGGGCGTTGGGGTCACCGGGCGCCGGCGGCGCGACGGGCGGCGCTGCGAGCTTGCGCTCGCGCCGGCTGAGCCGGCGCCATGGTCGGCCGCGCCGCGCCGGCAGCGTCTCTTCGACGTTTCCGACGGCGGCAGCCATGCCTTTGATCGCCGCGAGCTTCATAAAAAGATCATTCCGCCGCCCGAACTCGCTATGCAATAGTCAAGCTGCACATATGCGCGAGTTCGCCTAAATGGCCAGTCGCCGTCACCAAAAGCGCGTGCTTATCTACAGCCACGACAGCTTCGGCCTCGGTCATCTACGCCGCTGCCGGGCGATTGCCCATTCATTGGTCGAGGCAGACCCGGCACTCTCGATCCTGATCCTGTCGGGTTCACCGATTATCGGCAGCTTCGATTTCCGCTCCCGGGTAGATTTCGTGCGCGTGCCCGGGGTCATCAAGCTGCGCAACGGCGAGTACGTCTCGCTCAACCTTCATATCGACATCGAGGAGACGCTGGCGATGCGCTCCTCGATCATCCGGCACACCGCCGACATTTTCGACCCCGACATGCTGATCGTCGACAAGGAGCCGCTCGGGCTGCGCGGCGAGGTGCGCGACACCTTGCAATTGATGCAGCGCCGGAGGGCGACGGTGATCCTCGGCCTGCGCGATGTGATGGACGATCCCGAAGCGCTCGAGAACGAATGGGAGCGCAAGAACGCGGTCCCGGCCTTGTCCGAATATTACGACGAGCTCTGGGTTTACGGACTGCCGCAGATCTGCGATCCGCTCGCTGGGCTGCCGGTGCCGCCGAGCGTGCGCCGGCGCATGATCTATACGGGTTATCTGGGCCGCACCGCGACCGATCCGGTGCTGACACCCGATCTCCAGGAGATCGTCGAAAATCCGTTTCTGCTGGTGACGCCGGGCGGCGGCGGCGACGGCGACGCGCTGGTCGATCTCGTGCTGGCCGCCTATGAGCACGATCCCGGCATTCCGTTGCCGGCGTTGGTCGTCTTCGGCCCGTTTATGGCGCCAGAACAGCGGATTGGGTTCGAAGCGCGCGCGGCGCGGCTGCCCAATGTCCATGCGATCACCTTCAACGCACGGCTCGAAGCGCTGATCGCGCGCGCCGCGGCGGTTGTCGCGATGGGCGGCTACAACACTTTTTGCGAGATTCTGTCGTTCGACAAGCCGGCCCTGATCGTCCCGCGCACGGCCCCCCGCCTCGAGCAGTTCATCCGCGCGGCGCGCGCCGCGGAGCTGGGCCTTCTCGCAATGCTCCCCGAGGAACGCGGCCGCGACCCGCAGGTGATGGCGGTGGCGCTGCGCCGGCTGACAAACCAGCCGCCTCCGTCCAATGCGGTGATTCCAGGTCTGCTCGACGGGATGGCCAACGTCAATCGCCTGGCGAAGAAATGGCTCGACCGGGGCCGCTCCGGACGGGTCGCGGTGCGGGCCCGCATGAGGGCGTAAGGTGACCCACGCGGCGGTGCGACGCGGACGGGTCGCCTTTGTCCTAAAGGGCTACCCGCGGCTGTCCGAAACCTTTGTCGCGCAGGAAATCCTGGCCCTCGAACAGCGCGGCCTCGAAATTCTGATCGTCTCGCTGCGGCACCCGACCGATCGCAGGACGCATCCGGTGCACAGCGCAATTGGCGCCGAAAGGTTGTATTTGCCGGAATACCTGCACCAGGAGCCGGCCCGCGTCTGGCGCGGGTGGCGAGTGGCGCGCCGCCGGGAGGGTTACCGCCGCGCGTGGCGAGCGTGGCTGGCGGATCTGCTGCGAGACCCGACCCCGAACCGGCTGCGGCGGTTTGGCCAGGCGCTGGTGCTGGCAGCCGAGCTGCCGCAAGACATCGGTCACCTCCACGCTCACTTTCTGCACACGCCGGCCTCGGTCGCGCGCTATGCCGCGCTGGTGATCGGCCTTGGCTGGACCGTGTCGGCACACGCCAAGGACATCTGGACGATCCCCGATTGGGAAAAGCGGGAAAAGCTCGCCGCGGCGCAATGGGCAGTGACCTGCACCGCCGCCGGCTGCGCCCATTTGGCCGGGCTCGCGCCGTGGCCGCGGCTGGTGGAGCTGTGCTATCACGGGCTCGATCTCGAACGCTTTTCGCCGTCTCCGCTCCGACCGCCGGGCGGCGACGGCAGCGACCCAGAATACCCGGTTGTGATCCTCTCGGTCGGCCGCGCGGTGCCGAAAAAGGGCTATGACGACCTGCTCGCGGCACTGGCGCTGCTGCCGCCAAATCTGGCCTGGCGCCTTATCCATGTCGGGGGTGGCGCCCTCGCCGCGGATTTGCGCCAGCGGGCCGCGAGCCTCGGTCTCGCCAAGCGGATCGAGTGGCGCGGCGCGCTGGCCCAGCCCGAGGTCCTGGCCGCCTATCGCGAAGCCGATCTGTTCGCGCTCGCCGCCAAGGTCACCGAAGACGGCGACCGCGACGGGCTCCCCAATGTGCTGCTGGAAGCGCAGAGCCAAGGCCTGACCTGCGTTGCGACCAAGATTTCCGGGATCCCGGAGCTGATCGAAGACGGGACGACGGGGCTGCTGGTGCCGCCCGCCGACCCGCCGGCGCTGGCCCGGGCCCTGACCGCGCTGATCTGCGACCCGGGGCGGCGAGCCATGCTCGGCGCGGCCGGCGAGCACCGGGTGCGCACCCGGTTTTCGATGACCTCCGGGATCGATTTCCTGGCTCAACGCTTCGGGTTGGCAGCCGCCGCTGCCGGCGGCGAACGCGGCGAGCTGCGCGAAATGGTCGACGCGAGTTAGCCCGCAAACTCATGCGCATCGCTTTCTATGCGCCGTTGAAATCGCCCGATCATCCCGTGCCGTCGGGCGACCGGCGGGTTGCCCAGCTGTTCCTCGATGCGCTGCGGCATGCCGGGCACGAGCCGATTTTGGCGTCGCGCTTGCGCAGCTTCGAGGGGCAGGGCGATCCGCGGCGGCAGGCGCGGCTTGCTGCCCTCGGCCACCAGCTCGCGGAAAGATATGTGCGCCGCTGCCGCGCTGTGCCCGCGGTGGCCCCGCAATTGTGGTTCACCTACCACATCTACCACAAGGCGCCCGATTGGCTCGGCCCGCGGGTCGCCGGCGCGCTCGGAATTCCCTATGTCGCCGCCGAGGCCTCGTTTGCGCCAAAGCAGGCGCGCGGCCGTTGGGCCGCCGGCCACCGGGCCGCCGGACAGGCGATCCGCCGCGCCGACGCGGTCATCGGCCTCAACCCGACCGACCGCGATTGCGTGCTGCCCTTGCTCGCCGAACCCTGGCGCTGGGTCGCGATCAAGCCGTTTCTCGATGCCAGCCTCTATCGGCCGCGGAGGCGGGAAGCCGGCGGCAAGCTCCGGCTGATCGCGGCGGCGATGATGCGGCCCGGCGACAAGCTCGCCTCCTACCGCATTCTCGGCGATGCCCTGCTCCACCTGCTCGATCTCGACTGGTCTCTTGAAGTTGCGGGCGAAGGGGCTGCTCGCGACGAGGTTATGGCGGCGCTGGCCGCGCTCGGCGACCGGGTGATCTGGGCGGGAGCGCTTGGTCCGCAAGCGATGGTCCGCCATCTGGCGCATGCCGATCTCTGCGTGTGGCCGGCGGTCAACGAGGCCTTTGGCATGGCGCTGCTCGAAGCGCAGGCGAGCGGATTGCCGGTGGTGGCCGGCGCCAGCGGCGGAGTTGCCGGGGTCGTCACGCCCGAGCGCACCGGGCTGCTTGTGGTACCCGGAAATGCCGCCAGCTTTGCCGCCGCGGTGCGACGGCTGCTTGTCGACCACGATTTGCGCCGGCGATTTGGCGAGGCGGCGCGCCACCAGGTGTTGGCCGAGCATGATTTGCCTGCGGCCGCGTCCCGCCTCGCTGCGATGTTTGAAACGCTTCGCCCGGCGCATGCCGCATAGCGCGAACGTGGCGGTCCCGCCGGGCGAGGCGCCGTGACCCGCTCCGTCTTGTTCTACGTCCAGCACCTGCTCGGCATTGGGCATCTGCGCCGAGCGCTCCACCTGATCGACGGCATGGCGCGGGCGGGCTTCGCCGTGACCCTGGTCTCCGGTGGCGAGCCCCTGGCCGAGCTGGCGGATGCTGCGGCCCGGCGCGTCGTCCAGCTGGCGCCGATCCGGACGAACGACTCCACCTTCAGGAATTTGGTCGGGGCGGACGGCCGGCCGGTCGACGACGCTCTCCGGACCGCCCGGTGCCGGGCTTTGCTCGCAGCGTTCGAGGAGGCCAGGCCCGATGCCGTGCTGATCGAGGCCTATCCGTTCGGCCGCCGCGCCTTTCGCTTCGAACTGGAGCCGCTGATCGCCGCCGCCCGCACCCGGCGCCCGCGCGCACTCGTCCTGTGTTCGCTGCGCGACATCATCGTCGCTCCCGAAGACGCCACGCGCCAGCACGACATCGTCGACCGCGTGCGCGCCGAGTTCGACGCGGTGCTGGTGCATGGCGATCCGGGCCTGATCCCGCTCGAGGCAAGTTTCCCGATCACCTCCAAAATCGCCGACCGGCTGGTTTATACCGGCTATGTCGCCGCACCCGATCTGCCTTTGGAGGACAACTCCACCGCAGGCGCGGGCGAGGTGTTGGTTTCCGCCGGCGGCGGTGCCGTGGGGGGTACGCTCCTCAGAGCGGCGCTCGCGGCGCGACGGTCGGGCTGCGAGGCCGAATGTGGCTGGCGACTGCTCACCGGGCCCAATTTGCCGGCGACAGAGTTTGCCGCACTAGCCGCGGATCTGCCCGGAGGTGTCGTTGTCGAGCGTTATCGCGCCGACTTTCCGCAATTGCTGCGGCGCTGCCGGGTGTCGGTCAGCCAGGCGGGCTACAACACGGTTCTCGATATTCTCGTCGCCGGCGCCCCGGCGGTGCTGGTGCCGTTCGCCGACCTGCGCGAGAGCGAGCAGACCTTGCGCGCCGAGCGGCTGGCCGCCGGTGGGGCGGTCGAGGTGTTGTCGCCGACGGCGCTCTCTCCCGATCGACTGGCCGCAGCGATCGAGCGTGCGGTCCGCCGCCGGCCCGCGGCGCTCAGGGTCGACACCGCCGGCGCCCGGCGCACCGCGCTCGCGATTGCCGAGATGCTCGCCGAACGGGAGAGATCCGGCGCAGGGTGGAAATTCAACATGCCGTCAGGTGACAATCAGGTCGGCAAATGGTAACTATTCAAGACAACCCCGCGGTTGCCTTGGCGCAATGGACCGATCTGGCAGACGAGTTGGATCGATGGGGAGAACAAGGGAGGATTGCTACGCTGTGGTGGCGTGACGACGACGCAGTGGCACCCTCGCCGCGCCTCGACGACCTGCTGGCGACGGCCGGGGAGGTTCCGGTGGCGCTCGCGGTGATCCCGGCTCTTGCGGATCCGGCACTCGCCGCGCGTCTCGGCCGATCCGCAGGGTCGCGAGTGTGCGTCCTGCAACATGGCTGGCGTCATGTCGACCATGCGAGCGGGGGCAAGAAGAGCGAGTTCCCGCCGTCGCGCTCCCGAGCGCAAATGGCGGCCGATCTTGCCGAAGGGCGGACGCGGCTGATCGCGCTGTTTGGTGCCCGCGCGCTCGCCGTCCTGGCGCCGCCGTGGAACCGGTTCGACGACGACTCGCTGTCGCTCCTTGCCGCAAACGGCATCGGCGCAATCTCGCGAGTCAAGGCGCGCCCGGCGGCGTGGCCGGCGCCGGGTGTATTTGCCGCCAATGTCCACGTCGATCTGGTCGCTTGGCGCGGCGATCGGGGGTTTGTCGGCGGCGCGGCGGCGCTCGGCGGGGTCGTCGGGCATTTGCGGGCGCGCCGCTGCGGCGAGGTCGATCTCGACGAGCCTACCGGGATCCTGACCCACCATCTCGTCCAGGACGAGGCGACGGGCGCTTTTCTTGACCGGCTGATCGAGCTGACGTGCGGCCATCCGGCCGCGGGCTGGCTCGGTGCCGGCGAGGTTTTCGCGCCGGCTGTCGCCATCGCGGGGTCCGCGAGACAAACATGACCGGGCACGCTTATCCGAACTCGGCGATGGTTGGCGATTACGTGCGCGCCGCCGCCGGGCTCGTGCCGGTGACAGTGATCCTGGCCATCGCCACGGCCGGCCCCGTCGCCACCGTAATATTGGCCGGCCTTGGCGCGCTGTTCGCGCTGTTCGGCTTTCGCACCGGGCTGCGCCATGCAACGCGGATCGAAGCGACCGAAACCGGACTGGCGGCATCGGGGCCACTTTCCACCACGATCCGCTGGGCCGAGCTCGATTGCATGAAACTCGCCTATTATTCGACCCGGCGCGATCGGCGTGACGGCTGGATGCAGTTGGAGCTGCGCGCCGGCGTTTCGACAATCCGCCTCGACAGTCGGATCGCGGGGTTCAGCAAACTGGTCGAGCAGTCGATGCTTGCAGCGACGGTGCGGGGGGTGGAGCTGAGCGCGGCCACGCTGGCCAATCTCGAGGCGCTTGGGGTCCGAACCCCGGTCGTCTCCGACTTCGCCGGCATGGCCGGAGGCCGGGCGTGAGCGATCTGCTGAAGATCAACGACCTCCATGTTCGGTTTGCCGCGCCGGGCGGCTTTATCCGGGCGGTGCGGGGGGCGTCGTTCCGGGTGCGGCCGCGCTCGACGGTGGCGCTGGTCGGCGAATCCGGCTCTGGAAAATCGGTCGTCAGCCAGGCGATCATGCGCATTCTGCCGCGCAGTGGGCAGATCACCCAGGGCGAGATCCTGTTCACCGACCCGCGGGGCGACGGTACCACCGTCGACCTCGCCCGCAAGCCCGTCAACAGCGTCGAGATGCGGGCGATCCGCGGCGGCCGGATCTCGATCATCTTCCAGGAGCCGATGACTTCGCTGTCGCCGGTGCACACCGTCGGCAATCAGGTTGGCGAGGCGTTGCGGCTGCACCGCAGGGTCGGCGCCGCGGAAGCCGTCGAGCTGACGCAGGAGACCTTGCGCCTCGTAGGCTTCCCCGATCCGCGACGAGCGCTCAGAAGCTATCCATTCGAATTGTCGGGCGGATTGCGGCAGCGCGCGATGATCGCAATGGCGCTGGTCTGCCGCCCGGCGCTGCTGATCGCCGACGAGCCGACGACCGCGCTCGACGTGACCATCCAGGCGCAGATCCTTAAGCTCGTGCTCGAGTTGCAGCACGAATTTGGCATGGCGGTGCTGCTGATCACCCATGATCTCGGTGTCGTCGCCAATGTCGCCGAAGAGATCGTCGTCATGTATCGCGGCGAGGTCGTGGAAAGCGGCACGCTGCAAGACATTTTCCGCCACCCGGAACACCCCTATCTGCGAGCTTTGCTGCGCGCGGTGCCGCGCTTCGACATGGGACCCGGCGAGCGGCTGGTGCCGATCCGCGAGGTGGCAGCGGGCGATGCGCCGCATTTGATGGCGGCAAAGACGCAATGGCCGGCGGGACCCTCGGCACCACTGCTCGAATGCATCGGCCTGCGCAAGGCCTTTGCTATCCGCAAAAGCGGCCTCTTCGGCAGCGCCAAGGGGGCGGCGCGAGTGGTTGCGGTCGACGGCGTCAGCTTGAAGATCGAACGCGGCGAATGTCTTGGGCTGGTCGGCGAGAGCGGTTGCGGCAAGACCACCTTGAGCAAGGTCCTGCTGCGCGCGGTCACCCCGGATGCGGGCTCGATCACCTTCAACGATCGCGGCAAGCAGGTCGACGTGCTGGCCCTCGAAGCGGGCGAGCTAAAGCGGTTTCGGCGCCAGGTCCAGTTCATCTTTCAGGACCCGTTCGGCTCGCTGAATCCGCGCATGACGGTCTACGACATCATCGAGGAGCCGTTGGCGATCCACGGCATCGGCGACGGGCGTTCGCGCCGCGAGCTGGTCGAGGAGCTCGTCGACCTCGTCGGTCTCGATCGCCATCACTTGCGGCGCTACCCGCACAGCTTTTCCGGCGGGCAGCGCCAGCGCATCGGTATCGCCCGCGCGTTGGCATTGCGCCCTGATCTGGTGATTTGCGACGAACCGACATCGGCCCTCGACGTATCGATCCAGGCGCAGATCCTGAACCTTTTGATGGACCTCAAGCAAAAGCTGGGGCTCACCTATCTGTTCATCTCCCACAATCTCGCGGTCGTCGATTACATCGCTGACCGTATCGCGGTCATGTGCGCCGGGCGCATCGTCGAGGTCGCCGACCGGGCGACGTTGTTCCGGGCCCCGGTGCACCCCTACACGCAGGCGCTGCTCGCAGCCGTGCCGACACCCGACCTGGCGCAGCCGCTCGACTTCGCCCGCCTGATGGAAGACCGGGCCTCCAACCCAGCGGCCTGGCCCGAACCATTCCGCCGCGAACCGGCAAGGCCATTGCGGCTGCTCGAAATCGCCCCTGGCCACGTCGTCGAGGCAAGAGCAATGCCGGCGTTGCCGTTTCGAGCCAGCGGCCTCGCCCGCGCGTGACCGCGACGCGGCGCCAATGACCGAGCCCCAGCCCGTTCGGCGGGGAGGTCCGATGACGAGGCGGGTTTTTGTCGCCCGCTCATTGCTGCTCCCGGGTTTGCTGTCGGCGGTGCCCGGCACCGGGTGGGCCGCGTTCTTGGAGACGCCGTTGTTCGCCAAAGCGGTGGCGGACGGCGCGTTGCCCAAAATCGACGACCGAGTTCCGGCGGAGCCCGCTATCGTGGATTCGTCGGGCAAGCCCGGCGGCCAATTGCGGATGCTGATGTCGAGCCCCAAAGACACCCGCATGATGGTGGTCTACGGCTATGCCCGGCTGGTCGGTTTGACCCCGTCTTTCAATCTCGCTGCGGACATCCTCAAAGCGATCGACGTGCAGGACGGCCGCGTCTTCACCCTGCACCTGCGCCGCGGAATGAAATGGTCGGACGGCCAGCCCTTCACCACCGAGGATTTCCGCTACTGGTTTGAGGATGTCGCGAACAATCGCCACCTGGCGCCCGCCGGGCTGCCGGTGAATTTGTTGCCCAACGGCGAGAAGCCGCATTTCGAGGTCCTCGACGAGACCACGGTGCGCTATGGCTGGTCGCGGCCGAACCCGCTGTTCCTGCCTGATATTGCCGGTCCCGACCCGCTGTTCATCTATTGTCCTTCTCACTACCTCAAGCATTTTCACGAGAAATATGCCGATCAGGCCACGCTCGACGCGCTGGTGAAGAAAGCAAGGGTCCGTAGTTGGGCCGCCTTGCACAATAAACTCAATACGATGTACAAGAATGATAATCCGGACTTGCCGAGTTTGGATCCGTGGATTCTAAAGACCAAGCCGCCAGCCGAGCGTTTTGTGTTTGAACGAAACCCGTATTATTACCGTGTCGACAAGTTGGGGAATCAGCTTCCTTATATCGATCGGGTGATCCTGTCGCTGGCCAACTCGAGGATCATCCCGGCCAAGACCGCGGCTGGCGAAACCGACCTGCAGGCCCGCTATCTGAGCTTTGACGACTATACTTTTTTGCGGCAGAGCGAGGACCGCAACCACTTTGATGTGCGGCTGTGGCGCACCGGCCCCGGCAGCCAGTTCGCGCTCTACCCCAATCTCAACGTCAATGACGCGGTATGGCGCGAGCTGATGCGCGACCTGCGGTTTCGCCGCGCCCTGTCGCTTGCGGTCAACCGGCACGAGATCAATCAGGTGATCTATTTCGGCTTGGCAATCGAGGGCCAGAACACCTTATTGCCGCAAAGCCCGCTCTATGATTTTGCCTATCGCCAGGCCTGGGCGCAGTACGACCTGGGCGAGGCCAACCGGATGCTCGATCTGATCGGGCTGACGAAACGCGGCAGCGACGACGTCCGGCTGCTTCCCGACGGCCGGCCGATGGAGATCATCGTCGAATATTCGGGCGAGCTCGCCGAGGAGCCCGACGTTCTCGAGCTCGATTCGCGACTCGTGGCTTCACATCGGGATCCGGCTGTTCGCCAAGCCGGCACAGCTGACCTTGTTTCGCGGGCGGGTGTTTTCCGGCGAGGCGCTGATGGCGCTGGACAAAGGAATCGAGAACGGTCTCGCGAATGCGGCATCTTCGCCATGGGAATTTGCCCCGACGACGCAACAGGAGCTCGAGTGGCCGAAATGGGGCCAATATTACGAGACAAAGGGACGCGCCGGCGAACCGTCCGATCTTCCCTCGGTCCTTCGGCTGCGCGATCTCTTCAACCAATGGCTCGGCACGGCGTCGCAGGACGAGCAGGCCGGCATTTGGCACCAGATGCTGCAAATCTGGGCCGACGAGGTGTTCTCGATCGGGACTGTCGGCGGCGTGTTGCAGCCCATCGTCGTGAACGACAAATTGCGCAATATTCCCGACAAAGGCATCTACAATTGGGATCCGGGAGCCTTTTTCGGTGTTTACCGGCCTGATCATTTCTGGTTCGAGACCGAACCTCGCGCCAAATCCGCCTCGGCGGACAGCGGTCCCGCGGCAGCGAGCCCTTGAAGTCGCGAGACCTCGCTTGTCCGGGTCAGTGATGTCCACATCGGTGCCAGACACCCGGCGCCGGCTTTCTGTTCCGCGCTGCCAAATGCCGAGCGGCACCGGTCAGGCACCACTCCCGGCGCGGCGGGAGGGGCCTTATCTTAAGACTTTAGTCGCTATCACCAGTCGTTGGCGGAGAGGCGTGATCTTGACCCGAAACGCTGCCCAACGCGTAGCAGTCGCAAGCTGATGCGTCCGACACCTCGAACGCGGTTGGGACAAGCCCAATGCTGAGCTATATCATTCATCGTATTCTGATTATGATCCCGACTTTGATCGCGATCAGCATCCTTATCTTCACCATCATCAATCTGCCGCCGGGAAACTATTTTACAACCTATATTGCCGAGCTGCAGGGTTCGGGAGAAACCAATGATCTCGCCAAGATCGAGTTCCTCGAAAAGGAATACGGCTTTGATCGTCCGCTATGGCAGCAATATCTCTATTGGGTCGGCGGTCTTCTTCATGGTGACATGGGATATTCTTTTTCTTATGACCTTCCGGTTGACAAAGTGGTCGGCGACCGGATGCTGTTGACTGCAATAGTCTCGATCACGACGATCATATTCACTTATCTTGTCGCATTTCCGATTGGAATATATTCGGCAACACATCAATATAGTGTGAGCGATCACTTGTTGACCTTGCTCGGATTCCTCGGTCTGGCAACACCGAGCTTTCTGTTGGCGCTGGTTCTGCTCTATCTTTCAAACGTGTATTTCGGCATTTCAATCGGTGGCCTGATGGATCCGAAATACCTCGATCAGCCATGGAGCTGGGGAAAAGCGTTGTCGCTGATGGGGCATATCTGGATTCCGGTCATCGTCATCGGCTCGGCCGGGACTGCCGCCATGATCCGCCGTCTGCGCGCCAACCTGTTGGATGAATTGCAAAAGCAATATGTCGTGACGGCGCGAGCGAAGGGCCTCCACCCGCTCAAGGCATTGTTCAAATATCCGCTGCGCATGGCCTTGAACCCGTTCATTTCCGACATCGGCTCGCTGTTGCCGCAAGTGATTTCGGGCGCGGCGATCGTGTCGGTGGTCATGTCGCTGCCGACGACCGGACCGATGCTGCTCAGCGCCTTGCGCAGCCAGGACATGTACCTCGCCGGCTCGTTTCTGATGTTCATGGCGTTCCTGACAGTGATCGGCGTGTTCGTGTCCGACCTCGCTTTAGCGTTGCTCGATCCGCGCATCAGGCTGCAGGCGGGCCGGCGCTGATGAGCGATCTGACCTTCGTTCCGGGACGGCGGCACGGCACCGCCGAAGACACGGCCGAGCCGTTGGCGCACTACGTCTCGACCGCAGCCTATGACCCCTACGCCGTCGAGCGGATGACGCCGGCGCAGGAGCGTTTCTACGTCGCCTCGCAATGGCGGATGGTGTGGTGGAAGCTGCGTCGGCACCGCGTTGCCGTCGCGGCCGGAGTGATCCTGTTGGCGATGTATCTCGGAATCACGGTCAGCGAGTTCCTCGCACCCTACGGCGTCGACGTCCGCAACACCGATTTCATTTACGCCCCGCCACAGCCGGTTCATATCCTTTACCAGGGCCGGCTGGTCGCGCCTTTTGTCTTGGGGTTCGACTATCGGCTGGACATGAAGCGCCTTGAGCGGATGTACACGCCCGCCCCGAAAAAGCGGCAAACTTTGCGGTTCTTCTGTCGCGGCGACGACTACAAGCTGTGGGGATTGTTTTCCGGAAATTTGCATCTGGTCTGTCCCGCCGAGGGTGGGCAGCTGTTTTTGCTCGGCACCGACCGGTTGGGCCGCGATCTGATGTCGCGGATGATCTACGGCGCGCGCGTCTCGTTGACCGTTGGGCTTGTCGGCGTCGCCGTCAGCTTGACCCTCGGCATCGCCATCGGCGGCGTCGCCGGCTATTACGGCGGCTGGACCGACATCCTGATCCAGCGCGCGATGGAGGTGATTCAGTCCTTTCCCCACCTGCCGCTGTGGATGGCGCTGTCGGCGATATTGCCGGTCAGCTGGAGCCCGATCCTCGTGTATTTCGGGATCACCCTGATCCTGGGGATGATCGACTGGACCCATCTCGCCCGCGCCGTGCGCTCAAAGCTGCTGGCCCTGCGCGAAGAGGATTTTTGCACGGCCGCGGTGCTGATGGGCGCGCGCCCGGCGCGGGTCATCGCCCGGCATTTGCTGCCGAGCTTTACCAGCCATTTGATCGCCTCGGCGACGCTGATGATCCCCAGCATGATTCTCGGCGAGACCGCGCTGTCGTTTCTCGGGCTTGGCGTGCGACCGCCGATGACGAGCTGGGGCGTGCTGCTGAGCGACGCGCAGAATATCAACGTCGTGGCGCTTTATCCGTGGCTGATGGCCCCGGTGGCGACCGTGATCGTCGCGGTGCTAGCTTTCAACTTTTTTGGTGACGGGCTGCGCGATGCCGCCGACCCCTATCATTGAGCCCCACGGGGGGCGATCGGTGCGGCGCCAGAGCGCTTTCCAATCACATGGAACCGTCATTCCCGCGAAAGCGGGAACCCAGAGCCTGCCCCTGGCCTGAACAGGGCCCCATGGCCTGAATAGGGGGCGAGCGACGCGTGGCTGTCCTGGACCCCCGCTTTCGCAAGGGTGACGAGAGGATGGTTCGATATGATCGAACCAAGCTCTAGGCGCGTCCGGTCGTCACGGACGCAGGATCAGCCCCTCCTGGGCGACGATCGTGCCGGGCCGTGCGATCGCCGCGTCCGCCGCGACGCGGTCCATAAAGGCGTCGTCGTGGCCCGGGTCGTGGTGGAAAATCACCAAGGTGCGCACACCCGCGGCATCGGCTAGCCGGACGCCCTCCTGCCAGGTCGAGTGGCCCCAGTCCTTGTGTTGGGGATATTCGGCGTCAGTGTAGGTGGCATCGTAGATCATCAGGTCGGCGCGGTCGACCAATCCCAAGATGTTGGGATCGAGGCCGCCCGGGCGATGTTCGGTATCGGTGATGTAGGCCACGACCTTGCCGGCGTATTCGATGCGGTAGCCAGTGGCGCCGTTGGGATGATTGAGCTTCCCGGTCGCGAGGCGAATTCCGCGATTAGGCGTCAGCTTTTTGCCGGCGGCGAAATCGACAAAGTCGAGCTTCGCGGTAAAGATGCCCATCGGGATCGGAAACAGCGGCTCGATCATCATGCTGTTGAGCACGGTTTCGATGCCGCGCCCGTTCAGATGGCCGGCCCAGATTCGGATCCTGCTGTTCGGGTCGTAGCACGGCGAGAAGAACGGCAAGCCGCAGATATGGTCGAAATGCGTGTGGCTATAGAAAATGTCGAGCTCAGCCGGCTTTCCTTCCCGCATCAGCTCGTTGCCGAGAAGGCGCAGCCCGGTGCCACCGTCGAACACCATCAGGCGGTCGCCGCAACGGACCTCGACGCAAGAGGTGTTGCCGCCGTAACGCACGGTGTCCGGCCCCGGGCAAGCGATGCTGCCGCGCACGCCCCAAAACCGCACCGTGTACTCCTGGACCAAGGTCCGCGTCCTAATCCTGTCGCCCCTCGAACCTCCTATATCGTCTTGTTTCACAAAAAAAGCTATATGGGCTGAAGTGGTCTCCCGCTCGTTTGACGGCTTTTTGGCGGTCTTCTTCTAAACCTGTCGTTAACCAGATGAGTTTATCACCGGGTTACCCCCCAACCAGCCGGAGCGTCGGTCATGTCGCAGACCGATTACGAAACCGCAGTCGCCCAGTTCCTACTGACCAAGGAAGTCACTCGCTGTCCGACAGTCTGCGCCGTCCCGACCCAGGCAATCGTGGCCGATGCCGACCGCGCCGCCTATCGCGACTATGTTGCAGCCCAGGAGACGGCGCGGCTGGAAAAGGTCAAATCCCTGCGCCATCTACTCCATGCGTGGCCCTCGCCGGTGGTGTAAGCACGGGCGACGAACCGGTCTTGTGACGAGCGCGAGTTTCGCTCGACCGCTGTTTTGCAGGCATTCCAATGGCCGATGGCGAGGTTTCCGTTCGCTGCTGCATCGCCGGAGGCGGCCCGGCCGGCATGATGCTGGGGCTGCTGTTGGCGCGCGCCGGGGTCTCGGTGCTCGTGTTGGAAAAGCACGCGGATTTTCTGCGCGATTTTCGCGGCGATACGATCCATCCCTCGACGCTCGAAATCATGCACGAGCTGGGCCTCTTGGCCGAATTCCTGCGCCGGCCGCATCAGGAAACCCGTGCCCTCGGCGCGCAGATCGGCGACGATTTTGTAAACGTCGCCGATTTCACCCATCTGCCGACCCATTGCCGCTTTCTCGCCCTGATGCCGCAATGGGATTTTCTCGACTTCGTCACCGAGAACGCCCGGCGTTATCCGACCTTTAAACTCCTGATGGAAGCCGAGGTCACCGCTCTGATCGAAGAGAACGGCCGGGTGAATGGGGTGCGGGCCGAAACCCCCGACGGCGGTCTGACGGTCCGCGCGGACCTCGTGGTCGGGGCCGATGGCCGTCATTCCACCGTGCGAGAGAGCGCCGGCTTCGTCGTCGACGACCTCGGCGCGCCGATGGACGTGCTGTGGATGCGGCTGTCGCGCCATGCGGATGATCCCGGGCAGACCTTGGGTCGCATCGACGCCGGCAGCATCTTGGTGATGCTCAACCGCGAGGATTATTGGCAATGCGCCTTTGTCATCGCCAAGGGCGGCTTCGACGAAATCCGACGGCGCGGTCTGCCGGCCTTCCGCGAGCAGATCGCCCGGCTCGTCCCTTACCTGCGCGAGCGAACCCTCGAATTGCGCGATTGGGACGATGTCAAGCTGTTGAGCGTCGCGGTCGACCGTTTGCGGGTATGGTGTCGGCCGGGGCTTTTGTGCATCGGCGATGCCGCTCACGCGATGTCGCCGATCGGCGGCGTCGGTATCAATCTCGCGATCCAGGACGCGGTCGCGGCCGCCAACATCCTCGCCGCGCCTTTGCGGCAAGGGATGGTCAGCGAGGACGATCTGGGTGCCGTCCAACGCCGCCGCGAGTTTCCAACCCGGGCCACCCAGACGTTGCAGGTGTTTGTGCAGAACCGGGTGATCAGCCGCGTGCTGGAGACCCGCAAAAGAATCAAAGCACCGTTGCTGCTTCGCCTGTTGAGCCGGTGGCCCTATCTGCGGCGCTTCCCGGCGCGCATCGTCGGTCTCGGCTTTCGCCCCGAACACGTAAAGACCCCGGTCAGGGTCTAAGGCGGCCGTCGCCTGCTCTCAGCGCCCCGACCGCGGATCGCCAAGGAGGGTCAGACCCGGCCCGGTCCGCCGGCCAGCACTTCGCTGAGCTTGTCGAACGACCCGGTCCAGCCGTGATCATGATTGTCGCGGGCTTCCTTGTTCTCGAACCGGTCGTGCCGCAGTGTCATCTCGGTCTTGTCGCCGACCGCGCGAAAGCTGATCGCAACGGTTGTCTCGTGTTGGGGTCGACCGGCCTGGTCCTCCCAGGCCCAGCTGAAGACCAACCGTTCCGGTGGCGCCAGATCGCGATAGGCGCCTTGAACCGTGTAGGTTTCACCGGTTGGCCCGTGCATGATGATGCGATAGGCGCCGCCCGGCCGTGCGTCCATCTTGTCGACTTCGGCCTTGATGCTGCGTGGCCCGATCCAGCGGGCGATTTGCGCCGGGTCGACCCACGCCCGGAACACGGCCTCGCGCGGAGCGTCGAAGATCCGGATCAGGGTCAAGCCCGGATCGGCGTCACTTTCGATTATAGGATTGGCCATCTGGGCCCTCCTGCGGGTTGGCGGAGCCGCGCAGATGCTCGGCGAGGCGGTCGAAGCTTTCGTCCCAGAAGCGGCGCTGGACGGCGAGCCATTCTTCGGCCTCGACGAACGCCCCCGCGTTGAGGCGGCAGCGCCGGTGTTGGCCGTCGCGGCGGCGGACGATCAATGCCGCCCGCTCCAGCACCTTCAAATGGCGGGAGATGGCAGGCAGCGAGATCGCGAAGGGCCGAGCGAGCTCGTTGACCGTTGCCTCGCCGGCCGCGAGCCTCGCGACGATCGCCCGGCGGGTCGGATCGGCGAGTGCGCCAAAGGTGTGGTCGAGCCGAGAAATGGGCATCGTGGACTGGCCATATTTAACGCATGTGTTAAATATACGTCTTGGCGGTCAGCGTCAAGCAATGTCGCAGGAGGACGATCGTGTTCGCGATGTGCGATATCGAGCCGATTGTCGCGTGGCTCATGGATGGCGCCCGGTCGGCGCAGCATCCGCCGCAGGTGCTGGCGCAATTGTCCGAACGGCTGCTTGGGTGCGGCATCCCGTTGTGGCGCGTCGCGGTGTTCGTGCGGACCCTTCATCCGCAAATCATGGGCCGGCGGTTTGTGTGGCGGCCGGGCGACGAGGTGGAGGTTGGCGAAGCTTCGTTGGAAACCTTCGAGACCGCAGATTTCCTCGAAAACCCGGTCGCACGCGTCTATGCGACGCGCGAAGCACTCCGGCGCCGGCTCGCCGACGCGCACTGTGCGATCGACTTTCCGATCCTTCCGTCCCTGCGTCACGAAGGGGTAACGGATTATCTGGCGTTACCGCTCGTCTTCACCGACGGCGCGGTGCAGGTGGTGACGTTGACGACGCGGCAGCCGGGCGGCTTTTCCGAAGCACAGATCGTCGGGATCGAGACGGTCATGCCGCCGTTGGCCCGGGTCACAGAAATCCGCGTCCTGCGGCGAACGGCGAGCAATCTGCTCGACGTCTATGTCGGGCATCACGCCGGAGAGCGCATCCTCGACGGACGAATCCGCCGTGGGGATGTCGAAGAGATCCGTGCCGCGATCTGGCTGTCGGACATGCGCGGATTTACGGCGCTGGCCGACAGCATGCCGCCGCGAGAATTGATCGACCTCCTCAATCGCTACTTCGACTGCCAGGTCCCGGCAATCATCGAGCACGGCGGCGAGGTGCTCAAATTTATCGGTGACGGGTTGCTGGCGATTTTCCCGGTCCCTGGGAATGAGGTTGAGGTCTGCAGCCGTACCCTCGCAGCCGCGCGGCGGGCGCGGGCAAACATTGCCGCGCTCCCAGAGTTGACCACATTGGGATTGCGGTTCGGCCTGGCGTTGCATTTGGGCGAGGTGTCGTACGGCAATGTCGGCGGCGGCAACCGTCTCGACTTCACCTCTATCGGTCCGGCCGTCAACCTGGCGGCGCGGATCGAGAAGCTGACCGGGCAATTGGCGCGGACGATCCTTGCCTCCGAAGACTTCGCACGTCATCGCCTGGGCGAATTCGCCGAGATCGGCGAATTCGCGCTCCGCGGCTTTGCCGCGACCCGACGGGTATTCGGCCTAGCGGATGAAGAAGTTGCCTAGCGGAAGACCGTCTAGTTGTGATCCTTCTGGTGGTCGTCCGAGTGAATCTGGCCGCGGATTTCGCCGGCAGGAAAATTCGTTGTGTGGACGTTGACATAGGCGGTGTTGGAATCCAGCGCCTCAGTCAGAACGTCAAAGACACCCGCCGTTATGCCCTGGCTCGTTGGCGGGCTGGTTGCCGGCGCAATGATGCTGGCGCCGGTAATCATACCGCTTACCGTCTTGTTTGGCGGCGTCGGGCAGAACGGGGTCAGCGACCCCACTGGGCTTGGCTTCGCCGTCGTCTGGCAGAGCCAGACGAAGATGCCGCCGGGCACATGCACTTTGCCGAAATGGATGTGAGCCTGCGTTGCTGGCGAGCTGAGATCCGAAAAGGTCAGCGTGTAGCTGGCCGTCTGAGATTTTTCGTTGAGATCGAGTCGAAGCGTGCCGGTGCCGTCGGTCAGGATTGCCCCGGTTTCAGCGTTTAGCGCGCCGAGTTCGTTGAACCCGGACAACCGCGCGGAGAACGCCTCAGAATTTGCCGCGCCGCCGTCCGCATGCGCCAGCCCGCACCACAGCGCGGCAAAACCAACTGCTACGCCTGCTTTAACGAGCTTATGCCGGCTCATGGTATCCTCCCGTTCGGGTTTCCCGCGCCAGAAATGAAGCGTCGGTGCGACACGGCGTCTACGACTCGTAAGACGCTTGTAACTCTTAAGACGAGATCAGGGCAGCGCGTGTTCACATTGTGGTGAGAGTTAGTCCAGTCAGCGGCGCCGGATGATCCCGGCCACGTGGTCGGCGGCGGCGAGATAAGCCGGAGAAGGCGCGGCAGCGTGCCGGCTCAGGCAGGCTTCGGTAAATTTGATGACATGCTCGTCGCCATTGGCGATCGCGCGATTTACGAGTTCGTCCCCTGCTACGGCAGGCGGCCCGATGTCTTCGGCCGTCGCCGTGCCGCCGCCATAACAGGCGTAGAGCGCGCAGCCCGATTGCCACGCGTAGCGCAGTGTGGTGCGCGCTGTCGCCGCGTCGACATGCGGCGCGATGTTGCCAAGGGCGGCGGGGCTGGTGACGGCGTGGATGAAGGCGATCGTCGTCGGGATGTTGCGGGCGTTCGCGACATAAACCCGCGCGAATAACTCGGTCAGCTTGGCAATCAGCGGCATGACCGGGCCATCGGTGTCGATCATGCCGATTACCGGGCTAAACTCGGGGAAATCGCCGAGTCCCGCGAGCGCCGCGACGATATTGCCGGGAAGTCTTCGCTCCGGCGGCACGATCGGCACCCGCGCGATCGCCTGGCGCGGCGTCAGCATGCCGGTAGCAGTCGGGTCACCTGGCGGCAGTTGCTGCCAGGTGGCGGCCCAGCCAGCCAGCGCGTCGGCGAACTCGCGCCGCCGGCTCGGGGTTTCGTGCTCCGCAATTCCACGCACCGCATGCCCGACGCGGATCACGCCGTGGATTGCCGCTGCGCAAAAACCGGGTGCGAGCCGCGCCACCCAGCGGTCGAGCACCCGCTGCCACGGCGCGTCGCCAAGCTCGTCGGCAAAGAACGATGCCCAATCGGAGAACCGCTCGCGCCGGCCGAGCGCGTCGCGCCAGCCGTCGCTGTGGATGCGCTCCCGGGCTGGAGCCCGCGGCTGCATGCGCTCGCGATAGCGGGTAACCCACGGCGTCACCACTTCGGGGCGGCCCAGTGCGCACAGCGCCTCGGCGACCATCGGCGCATGGTTGCTGTTGCCGTTTTTGAGTTCGATGCCGTAAGGCGCGATCTCATCGAGGGTGTCATCGAGCGACGAATAGAGAGGTGTCCGCATCGCTTCCTCCACTGCTCTATTAAAATCATTCTAATCTAACTTAGCCGTTGCCGACAGCTTCCCGTCGAGCGGCATGCGGGGCGACTGGCGGGCCTGCGACCGGTTGCCGGTGGAGGAGAACCCGATGACCCGATCGAGCGCACTGATATCGGGCCGGTTGCCGACCGACGCAAAATATCGCGCACCCGACGTGGTGGTCCGCCACCCTGTTGCTGCGGCATAATCATCGCCGCCGATCGGCCACTCCGCCGGTCGGGGCGGAGGATCATCGATGCTCGATCATCAATGGACAGGCGGCGATCTGCCGAATTTCGTCACCCATCTCGAATGCAGCTTGACCGGCGAGCGCTATCCCGCCGACACCTTGCAGACCCTGTCCAAAGCCGGCCGGCCGCTGCTGGTGCGCTACGATCTTGACGGCGCTCGGCGGGCGCTTGACCGTGGCGCGCTCGCCGACCGGCCGCGAACCCTGTGGCGCTATCGCGAGCTGTTGCCGGTGCGCCGGCCCGAAAATGTCGTGTCGCTGGGCGAAGTCGTCACCCCGCTCGTGCCGCTGCCGCGGCTGGCGGCGGCCGGCGGCGAGCTCTTGGTCAAGGATGAAGGCCGGCTGCCGACCGGGTCGTTCAAGGCGCGCGGCCTGGTGCTCGCGGTGGCCATGGCCAAGGAACTGGGGGTCGAGACCATGGCGATGCCGACCAACGGCAATGCCGGGGCGGCGATGGCCGCCTATTGCGCGCGCGCCGGGATCAAGGCCTACGTCTTCTGTCCGGACGACACGCCGGCGGTGAATGTCCGCGAGATAGCGATGCAAGGTGCGCAGGTGTTCCTCGTCGACGGATTGATCGACGATTGCGGGCGGCTCGTCGTCGAGGGCGAAAAGGCGGTCGGATGGTTTAATTGTTCGACGTTGCGCGAGCCTTATCGCATCGAGGGCAAGAAGACGATGGGGATCGAGCTGGCCGAGCAGCTCGGCTGGGAGGTGCCCGACGTGATCTTTTACCCGACCGGCGGCGGCACCGGCATCATCGGGATGTGGAAGGCATTCGACGAGTTGGAAAAGATCGGCTGGATCGGGCCCAGGCGACCGCGCATGGTCGTGGTCCAGGCCGCCGGTTGTGCGCCGATGGTCAAAGCGTGGGAGGATGGGGTCGAGCATGCGCCGCGCTGGCCGAATGCACATACCTTTGCCGCCGGCATCCGCGTGCCGCAAGGGATCGGCGATTTTCTGATCCTGCGCGCGGTGCGCGACAGCGGCGGCTTCGCGATTGCCGTCGACGACGACGCGATCGCCCGCGGCTGGCAAAAGGTCGCGCAGGCCGAAGGGCTGCTGCTCTGCCCCGAGGGGGCCGCGACTTACGCCGCCTATGAACGAGCCTTGACCGACGGCCGGGTCCGGCCGGACGAGCGCGTCGTGCTGTTCAACTGCGCCAGCGGCCTCAAATACCCGATGCCCGAAGCCGGGATTTCGTTGAAGCTCGGCGCCCCGATCGATTGGCCGCGCCTCATCGCAAGGGCGCGATGACGAACCGCTGCTGATCTTCGCAGCTTGGCGGCCGCATCGAGAATTACGGCCGCGCTTCGAGAATCATGTTGAACGGTGTCTCGGTGGCGCGCCGGACGGTCCGGAAGCCGCCGGCGGTGATGACTTCTCGGAGCTTCGCTTCGCCGGCCTGCGCGCCGAGCGCCGCACCCACTTCCTGGGCCAGTGAAGTCGGCACGCACACCATCGTCGAGGCCGCGTAGTAGATGCGCCCGATCGGGTTCAGATTGTCTTCGAGCCGGTCGCCGGCAATCGGCTCGACGACCATCCACGAGCCGTCCGGCTTCAGGGACTGCCGGACATGCGCCGCCGCACCCGCCGGGTCGCCCATGTCGTGCAGGCAGTCGAAAAATCCGACCAGATCGAAATCCTTCTCCGGATAGTCCTTCGCCGTTCCGACCTCGAAGCGGGTATTCGTGACGCCATGCTCGCGGGCGTGGGCCTGGGCATGCTCGATCGAGCTCGGATGGAAATCGTAGCCGACAAATTGCGAGTTGGGAAAAGCCTGCGCCATGATCACGGTCGACACGCCGTGGCCGCAGCCGACATCGGCGGCTTTGGCGCCCCGCTCCAGCTTGGCGACGACACCGTCGAGCGCCGGCAGCCAATTGCTCACCAAATTGTTCAGGTAGCCGGGGCGGAAAAACCGGGCGGTCGCGCAAAAGAGACAGCTGGCCTGGTCGCCCCAACCGACGCCCGCGCCGGTCTTGAACGCCGGCTCGACCTTTGGCTGATTGTCGAGGATGGACGCCATGCAGGCAAAGGCCCCGGCCATGTAGACGGGGCTCTCCTCGATCGCAAAGACCATGGCCTGTTCGGGAGGCAAGGTGAATTTTTGGGTCACCGGGTCGTAAGAGACGTAGTTCGAGGCCGCCTGATGCGACAGCCACTCGCGCAGATAACGCGGGTTGACCCCCGCTTCGGCGGCGAGCTCGGCCACCGTCATCGGACCCCGATCGTGCATCGTCTTGTAAAGGCCGAGCGCATCGCCGATCCGAACCAGAGCGATGCTGGCGGCGCCGCCGAGATCGGACAGCATTTGTCCGATGAATTGATGCAATTTGGCTTCGTCGACCATTTCCCAAACCTCCCGTATTAATTTTCACGTAAGCCTAGGAGGTTCAGGCGCTCTTGGCAACGAGTATCGGCGCGCGCCGCAGAGTGCAGCCCCGTGGTGCCCGTTGAGCCGGGACAGCAGCACCTCGGCTCAACGGGGATGGCTTCTTCGGGGATATCCTCGGGACGTCGTAAACAAATCAGCCTCGCCGCGGATCCGAAGCGCTCCGCTTACGGGCTAAGCGCGGCCGGAGGCTTTGCGGCCGAGTTCCAGCGCCGCAAACGAGTAGACCGGGGCCGGCATCAGATAGCGGAAGCCTTTTTCGAGCAATGTCTCGATGTTCTTGCTGTCGACATGCGGGTGGCCGCACGCGACGTTGTGCGCCTTGCAGATCGCCAGGATTTCGTCGATGGCCGCGGCCACGCTCGGATGCTCGTATTGCCGGGGAAATCCCAGATCCTGCGACAGGTCGCCTTCGCCGATGATGACGACCCCGATCCCCGGCACCTCTTCGAGCATCTTCGGCAGGTTACGGATCGCCCGCACTTCCTCGCACATGATCGCGACCAGGATCTCGCCCTGCGGATTGAGCGGCCAGACGTCGGCGCGGGCGTAGTAATCCTGCTGCGACAACCCCCAATAGCGCGCGGCGGCGGCTGGCGCGTCGCCGCGCTGCCCGGCCGGCTCGTAATACGCGGCCGAGCGCGGGCGCGGATAACGGCAGGCGGTGACCGCATTGCGCGCCTCGTCGACGGTGCTGACATGCGGCCAGACGATGCCGTAGACGCCGTGGTCGAGCACCTGCTTAGCGACCCACTGGCTGGCCTCGCCGCCATTGGGCGGAATGCGCACAAACGGCGTCACCGCCGGCGCCAGGCTGCCGCTCTGCGCGATCTGGCGGCGGTCGAGCATGTATTGCAGGCAATCGCGCAAGGCGCGGATGTCGTAGGCGCGATGCTCCATCTCGAAGACGACGCCGTCATAAGCGGCGGCGCCCACCGCCTGGGCGACGCTGATTTCGGCCGCGGCAAAGGTGGTGAAAGCGGGCCTTTCCTGCTCCAGGGCGCGGATCACGCCGTTGAGGCGGGGAATCTCAGCCATTACCACGCTCCTCTGCGAAAGCGCGATCGTAGGGTGCCGGCCGGCGCCGGGTCAACTCGCGCATCAACAAGATTGTCCCGACGTCTTTGCGTGTTACGCACTGCAACATGAAAAAAGAGAACGCTTCAGCGACGCTCCTATCGTTGTCCGCCGGGTTTGGCGAACGCCCGCAGGAACGTGTCAACGGCGCCGGCGACCGCGTCGCCTATACTGGGCTCGCCAGCGTCGGCTTCGAGGCGGAGCAGATGGCGCAGCTGGATTTCGCCGCGCACCAGTCCGACGAACTGCTCGGCGGCGAGCCGGGTATCGGGGAGCGCCAGCGAGCCAGCGGCGGCGGCGCTCCGCATGAAGGCTTCGATCTGGGCGAGGTTGCGCTCGGGGCCGGCGCGCCAGAACACATCGCCTAGCGCCGGGAAGCGGGTGACCTCGCCGAGGATGATGCGATGCAGAGCAATCGCGTCGGGGGACAGCAGAAGCTCGAGAAAACTACGACCGAGTGTCGTCAGCGAGGCGCGAACGTCGCGAGGGTCAAGTTCGCCGGCCGAGAAACCGGCGAAATACCGTTCGCACTCACGCCCGATCACCGCCCCGAACAGCTCCTCTTTGCCGGCGAAATGGGCATAGACCGTTGCCTTCGACACGCCCGCCTCGCGCGCAATCGTGTCCATGCTGACGGCGCCGAAACCACCCGCCAGAAATGTCCGCTTGGCCGCGGCGAGGATGCTCTCGGCCTTGCCGCCGGCCGACGCTTCGTTGCGCTCCATCATGCTGGCCACGGGTCCCATCCGGCACCGCCGACTTGACAAATACTACAGACGGCCTAACTTCTGCGCAACAATGAACTGAACGGTTTAGTTCAGAGAGGATGCGCAAGAAGATCGTAATCGCGGCCGTCGTGCTGGCGTTGGCGTTCGGCGGCTATGGCGGCTGGTATTGGTGGACCGCGCTGCGGTTTCTCGAATCGACCGACGACGCCTATGTCGCCAGCGACGTGTCGGTGATCAGCCCGAAGGTCGAAGGCTACCTCAAAGCGGTGGAAGTCCGCGAGAACCAGGCCGTCAAAAAAGGCGCGGTGCTGTTCGTCATCGACGACAGCGACTTTGCCGCCAAAGTCGCGCAGGCTGAGGCGGCAGTCGCGACCGAAGAGGCGGCGGTCGTGACCTATGAGAGCCGGCTCGATCTGCAAAAGGCGATGATCGCCCAGGCTCAGGCGACGGTGCAGTCGTCTGAGGCCGATCTCGTCCGCACCCAACAGGACTTCAAGCGCTACGCCGCCCTGATGACGACAGATTTCGCCAGCCGCCAGCGCTATGAGCAGGCCCAGGCCGACGCCCGCAAGGCCGAGGCCGAGGCCGCCAAGAGCCGGGCAGCGCTCGCCGCGGCGCAAAGCCAGCTCAGCGTATTGCAGTCGCAGCGCCGCGAGGAGAAAGCGCGGCGAGAGCAGGCGCGCGCCAATCTCAAGCTCGCCCAGAACGATCTCGACAACACGGTGATCCGCGCGCCGATTTCCGGGGTCGCCGGCAATCGTGCCGGTCAGGTCGGCCAATACGTCAAACCCGGCGCCGACTTGTTGTCGGTGGTGCCGCTGCCGCGGGTCTACGTCACCGCGAATTTCAAGGAAACGCAACTGACGCAGATGCGGCCAGGGCAGCGCGCCGAAGTCTCGGTCGATGCCTATCCCGACCATCCGCTAGCCGGCCGGATCGACAGCTTCGCCCCGGCGAGCGGCGCCCAATTCAGCCTGCTGCCGCCCGACAACGCGACCGGCAACTTTACCAAGATCGTGCAGCGCGTGCCGGTGCGGATCGCGTTGCCGCGCGAGGGGCCGCTCGCCCGGCTGCTGCGCCCTGGCCTGTCGGTCACAGTAACCGTCGACACCCGCGACCAGGGTGCTGCCGAGGCAGCCGACGGCATCGTCGGGACGGCCGAGGCCAAGCCGGCCGCTGCGGAAGCAGCACCACCGCGATGACCTGGGCGCCGGCAGCGCTGCGGCGGGCAAGTTGGGCGCGCCGCTCTCCGGCCCCGCGCTCGCCAGGGGCGCCGGCAAGACCCGCTGCTACCGCCGCCACGCCGCCAGTCCAAACCGGGAGCAAGCCGGGTCTACGCGATTGGTTCGGCGTGCTGGCGATGTCGGTTGGCCTGTTCATGGCGATCATGGACGTCCAGATCGTGACCAGCTCGCTCACTCAGATCCAGGGCGGGCTGTCGGCCAGCGCCGACGAGATCAGCTGGGTGCAAACCGCATATTTGATCGCCGACGTTGTGATGGTGCCGCTGAGCGGGACGTTGTCGCGGCTGTTGTCGACGCGGGTGCTGTTCGTCACCGCCACACTCGGCTTCACCGCGGCGAGCGGGCTTTGCGCGACCGCGACCAGCCTCAACCAGATGATCGTCTATCGAACGATACAGGGTTTCTGCGGCGGCGCGATCACCCCGAGCGTTTTTCCAGTCGTCTACACCCGGTTTCGCGGGCCGCCGCTGACCCGGCTGATGGTGATGATCTCGGTGATCTTGAACCTGTCATCGACCCTGGGCCCGACGATCGGCGGCTTCCTGACCGACACCCTTTCCTGGCATTGGCTCTTTCTCGTCAACATCGTGCCCGGCATTGCCGTTGCCGCGGTCGTCTGGGTCTGCATCGACATCGATAAGCCCGACCTGTCTTTGCTGCGCTATTTCGACGTGATCGGGTTGGTGCTGATGGCGACCTTCCTTGGCTGTCTTCAATACGCACTCCAGGAAGGCCCGCGCTGGGACTGGCTCGATGACGCAACGATCCGCGCCGCAATTGTCGCTTCAAGCGTCTGCTCGGTGCTGTTCTTCTGGCGTGTGCTGAGCTATCGCCAGCCGATCGTCGATCTGCGCGCATTTACCAACCGCAATTTCGCGCTGGGATCGTTCTTTACGTTCCTGGTCGGCACCGGCATGTACAGCACTACCTACCTGATCCCGCTGTTTCTCTCCCAGGTGCGCGGCTTCAGCGCGCTGCAGATCGGTGAGACCGTTTTTGTCGCCGGGATCGCGCAGATGGCGATGTCGCCGTTCAGCACGCAGATCGCTCGACGGCTCGACTTGCGCATCATGCTGGCGATCGGCCTCGGTCTGTTCGCCTTCTCGATGTACCTGACCGCCGGCCTCACCAATCAGGCGAGCTTTCCCGAGCTGATGGTGCCGCAGGCGGTGCGCGGCGTCTCGCTGATGCTCTGCTACCTTCCGGCCAATATGATCGCGCTCGGGTCGGTCCCGACAGACAAGCTGAAGAACGCTTCCGGTCTTTACGGTCTGACCCGCGACCTCGGCGGCGCGATCGCGCTGGCCTCGGTGGGTACGATCATGAACGGCCGGATGCAATTTCACTGGAACCGTCTGGTCGAGGACGTCAACGCGGCGCGTCCAGCGGTGCAGCACTTTATCGATGCCCAGACCAACCGATTGGATTCGCTGATCCCGGGCGACACGCACCAAGCCGCGGTCACGATGCTCGGCAATCTCGTGCACCGAGAGGCCCTGGTTTTGACCTACAACGACATGCTGATGATGATCGGGGGGCTCTTCGTCTGCGGCCTGACCTTGATACCGCTGGTGCTCCGCCCGCGCTCGGTACTGACCGCAGAAGGGCACTAAGATCGAGCACCCGCGCTTGACGGGGCGCGAAGGAGCCGAAAGGGATCGGTCGGCCAGAACTCCCGGGAATCGCAGGATCGCTCAGCACCTATGACCAACCCGATCGAGCCGGCTCGCTCTCCCGTCCCCCGGCATCTGCTGCCGCCGGCCGCCTCGCGGCCCGCTCGCGCGCTGGGGCGCGGCATCGCCGCGATCGCGACTTGGGCGCGGCTGACGAACAGTTCGCTGCGCCTGGGCGCAGCCGATGTGGTGTCGCCGTTCGGTCCGCAAAGCCGCACCCTGCTGTGGCATATCCTGACCGAGACGATTTCGACGGTCGGCGAGCTGGGATCGGCAGATGTCCCGCCGGAAGCTGGACTCACGGCCCTGCGGACCCTCGCCGACCGGGTGCGAGAACGCGTTGCCATCAGCCCGCCGCAGGCACCGACGCCACTCGACGGAGCCGAGCCGCCGCAAATCTTTGCGCTGGAGATCCTGGCGCGCGACCTGCAACCGTGCCTGAGCCGCTGGGAGTCTCGTCTCAAATCACGGCGCGATCCGGCACCGCCGGCGGCCGATTGGTCATTGCTCGCGCCGTGCCGGAGCGATCTGGCGCGCACTCGCGAGCGCCTCGTCGAGCGCTGTTGGCAGCTCGGCATCGCCTTAGGCGTGCCGGGACTCGAGCGGCTGCTGCCCGAACGGCCGGCAGTGGTGCCGGCGCTGATGGCGCGCGATGAAATCGCCGGCGCCGAGGCTGCCGGAGGCGCGCCGCCGGACCCGGCGTCGCTGCAGGCAGGTTGGCGGGTCTATGTCGAAGCGGCAACCCGCATTCCGGCGCTCGATATGCGCTCGGGTCCGGGTGCACTCGGCGACGCGATCGCCTCACTCGATGCGCTTGCCGGCGAGATCCGCGCGGGGCTGAAAGCGATGCCCCCGATGCGGTCGAATGGTGCTGCCGACACAGTCCAGGCGCTGGCCTTTGGCCTGCTGACCGACGGCATCCAGCCGTTTCTCGCCCAGTGGCGCCTGCGTTACCGAAAATTCGCCTCGTCGGAACGTCCCGAATCCAAATGGGGCCGCGCCGAGGAATGCCGCGCGGCAGTGGCGGTGACCCGCGCCCGCTGCCTGCCAAAGATCCAGGCGCTCGGCCGTAAGATCGGCGCGCCGCCGTTCGCCCCCGCGGATGCCGCGGCGGCGGCAGCGGCAGCAGCTCCGCTTCAGCTGCCGCCGCCCGAAACGCGGTCGTAAAGCCAGTCTTCGACCAGCCGGCGGGCGATCGAATCGACCCGCGGCAGGCGAAAGCCGTCGTCGTCGTCGTGCGACAACAGCCAGCCGCGCTCAACCCAGCGGGCGTCTTCCAATTCGCCGAAATCGATCGTGAGCTCGGTCGTCAGAGCGTGCGCGTGAAAGCCCAGCATGATGTTGGCGGGGAACGGCCAGGGCTGCGAGGAATGGTAGTCGACGGTGCCGACCTCGATGCCGGTCTCCTCGCGCACCTCGCGAGCGACCGCGTCTTCAAGGCTTTCGCCCGGTTCGAGAAACCCGGCCAGGGTCGAATACATGCCGGGCGGAAAATGCCGCGAGCGGCCCATCAGCGCGCTGTCGCGATGGGTCACCAGCATGATCACGGCGGGATCGGTGCGCGGGAAATGCATCGAATTGCAGGTGGGATCGGTGCAGCGGCGCATATGGCCCGCTTCCTCGGCGCGGGTCGGGCTGCCGCAAACCCCGCAAAAGCGATGGCGCGCATGCCAATAGAGCATCGCGCGGGCGTGCGCCAGCAATCCCGCCTCGCGGCGGTCGAGCCGCCCACCCAATTGCCGCAGATCGGCAAAGCGAACCGCTGCCGCTTCGATGCCGCTGGCCGCGCGGGCCGGCGACCGCAGCATGTCAAGCGGTGCTTCGATCGGCGACAGGTCGAGCGCGAAATGCGCCCGCTCCTCGACGACGCCGAGAAAAACGATCTCGCCGCGGCCGAGCCGCTCTTCGGCAGCACCGATCTCGCCAAGCAATTCGCCAATGCCGACCCAGCCCAGCGCCACCGCGCGCGGTTCGCCGCCCTCGATCTCGACAACCAGATTCTGGTTGCGCCACACCGGGACAAACAGGCTCGCCGGATCGGCGATCCGGTCGACGATCCAGCCGCTCTCGCGACGGCGCAGCGCGGCCCGCTCGAACCCTGGCGATGCATAGTAATTATGCGGTCTCATGCGCCGACAGTGGCACACCCGCCGGTGCCGCGGCAAGCCGCGCGCAGACCCTACAGCGCCGCGAGGCGGCGTTCGAGATAGGCGCGCTCGACGCCGTTGGCGGTCAGCGCGAGCGCTCGGCGATAGGCCTCGGCCGCCGCCGAGCGCGAACCGAGACGGCGCAAGAGGTCGGCGCGCGCGGCGTGAAACAAATGGTAGTGGTCGAGCCCGCAAAGCGCGTCGATTGATGCCAATCCGTGGCGCAGGCCTTCGCTCATGCCGATCGCGACGGCGCGGTTCAACAGCACGACAGGATTGGGATCGACCCTCGCAAGTTCGCCGTAGAGGGCCGCGATCTGGCGCCAATCGGTCGCCTCCGGCGTGTCGGCTTCGGCATGCACCGCGGCGATTGCCGCCTGCAGCTGATAGGGGCCGATCCCGCCGCGCCGCAATGCCGCTTCGACCAGCGTAAGTCCCTCGCAGATCTGCTGACGGTCCCACAGCGAGCGGTCCTGCTCTTCGAGCGTCACCAGCATGCCGACGGCGTCGATCCGGGCATGCCGGCGCGAATCGTGCAGCAACATCAAAGCGAGAAGCCCGAAATTCTCCGGCTCCGGCGCGTCGGCACCTCACACAACATGCGGGCGAGGCGGATCGCCTCGGCGCATAATTCCCAGCGGATCAGCGCGTCGCCGGCGGTCGCGAGATAACCCTCGTTGAAGATCAGATAGATGACCGCCTGCACCGCGGCACGGCGTTCGCCGAGCTTGTCCTCCGCTGGGACTTTGATAGGGGATGCCCGCGTCCTGGATCTTGTGCTTGGCCCGCACCAGCCGCTGTGCCAGGGTCGGCTCGGAAACGAGAAAGGCGCGCGCGATTTCACCGGTCGACAGGCCGCCCAATGTACGCAGGGTCAGGGCGATCTGCGCCTCGCGATTGAGAGCGGGATGACAGCAGGTGAAGATCAGCCGCAGGCGGTCGTCGGGAAGTGCGGCAAGCGCGTCCTCGGGATAGCCCGGCTCCTCGATCGTTGCGGGCACGAGCTCCTGCTCCAGCAACGTCTGCTTTTCGCGGCGGAGGCGCTCGCGGCGGCGCGCGTCGATCAGCTTGCGACAGGCGGCGGCGGTGATCCATGCGCCGGGATTTGTCGGCATGCCGCGGGCGGCCCAATGAGCGAGCGCTGCGGCAAATGCCTCCTGCATCGCCTCCTCGGCGCGGTCGAAGGAGCCGCACAGCCGGATCAAGCTGGCGATGATCCGGCCATGCTCGCGGCGAAACACCAATTCCGCGGTGGCGCGGATTTCTGATTGCTGCGGCATCATGTTCGACGGCCCCCCTAGAGCGGAGGGATCTCGCTGATCGGCCGAATCTCGACGCAGCCCTTGCCGCCTTTGCATGAAGTCGGGATCTTTACGGCCCAGTCGATCGCCTCGTCGAGGTTCTCGCAGTCGAGGATGTAATAGCCGGCGAGCTGCTCCTTGGTCTCGGCGAACGGCCCGTCGAGGACGAGCGGCTTGTCGCCTTCCATGCGGATCGTCGTCGCCGTGGCGGTCGGACGCAGCGGTTCGCCGGCACAGTGGACGCCTTTCTTCTGGGTTTCGGTGATGACGGCCCAATGTCCTGCCCTGACCTTGAGCATGTCTTCGGCAGAAGCTTCCGCCATCTCGGTTTCGCGGCTGTAGATCAGGAACATGTAGCGCATCTTCACTTCTCCTGGTTAGGCCGCTATTTCCCAGGAAGAGCGGCCCGGGAAAGGCGGCGGCGTGGTTTGCTCGACGCTCGCCCGTCCCATGTGGCGCCGGTAATACGCGTCGAGGCTTGCGGCGCGGCGCAGCAGCACCCGGCTTTCCGGCAATTTGTCCAAATAAAACAGGATCGGCAGCAGGTTGATGTCGGCGAGCGTAAAGCTGTCTCCGACGAGATGACCGGTTTTGGCGACGGCGCGGTCGAGCACTGCGAAATGCGGCTCCATCTTGGGCAGCGCCGCGTCGATGACCGCGCGGTTGGGCCGTCCGTCAGGCGTGCGCGGAAAGAAATAGGCGCCGAGATACTGGCGCACGAGAAGCGGGTCGACATGCGTGTTGACGAGCGAGATCCACTGCTCGGTTAGCGCGCCATCGACAGGGTCTTGCGGCGCCAGCGGCGGGCCCGGAAAGGCATTGTCGATGTAACTGCAGATCGCGCGCGACTCGCACAAGGTGAAGTCGCCATGACGCATCACCGGGATTTTGCCGAACGGGTGGATCGCGTCGACCTCGGGCGTGTGCGGCATGACCGGCATGAGGGTGTAGGGCACGCCCTTTTCGATGCAGGCAATCCGCGTGACCCAGACGTAATTGCTCTGCGGTGCGCCGATAATCTGAAGCTCGGACATATTTCGTCTCCATCTGAGGGCGATTTGGGCAAGTGTCTTGGAAAAAAGCGATTCGTCATTGAGGGCAACGCGAAGCAATCCCTTGACAACGCATCGGCTGCTTGAAGATTGTCGCGTCGCCCCACTGTTCTAGCGAGGGAAAAACTCTGCGGACTCTTCGCAACGACGAACTCTTGTGTTGTCGGTCGCCTTGGGCCGGGACACTGTCTTTACATCGGGTCGATCTGGCGGACTTCGATGCTGCCGCCATATTTGAAATGCGGGCAGGTTTCGGCGGTTCGGCAGGCCTCGTCGTAATCGCTCGCGGCGATCACGAAAAACCCGCCGAGCAACTCCTTGCTCTCGGCGTAAGGCCCGTCGGTCACGATGATCCGCTCGCCTGCCGGACGCATCGCCCGTCCGGGATCGAAGGTCAGCTTTTCGCCGGCCTTGAGGCGGCCTTCCGAGCGGAGCCGATTGCCCCAGCCGAAATATTCCTTGGTGATGGCCGAGGCCTGCTCCGGTGGTAGCGCGGGCGGCGGTCCGGCGGGGCGATGCAGCAACAGGATGAAATCGGGCATGGCTGGTCTCTCCTTCATACAGGCGGTCGGGCAAAATCGCCGCCGCTACCCAGACGACGATCGAGACCCTGCGAAATCGACAGCGCCCTCGCAAAAGCTCGCCGGCGGCGGAACATTGCCCCGCGATCCGCGACAGCTGATATAGTGGGGCGGGAGCCCGGCGGCGGACAGGCCTCTCGCCAACTCGGTCAGGTCCGGAAGGAAGCAGCCGTAACGAGTTGCGGCCTGGGTCGTCGATCCGGTCTCCCACCGCGATCCAGGTTCCGTACATGAGCGATCCAGCGAACGCCTATCGCGTTCTCGCCCGCAAATACCGGCCGCAGACTTTCGCCGAGCTGATCGGGCAGGAGGCGATGGTCCGCACCCTGTCGAACGCGATCGCGACCGGGCGCATCGCCCATGCCTTCATCCTGACCGGGGTGCGCGGGGTCGGCAAGACGACGACCGCACGCATCATCGCCCGCGCGCTCAATTGCGTGGGCCCGGACGGGACCGGCGGACCGACCGCCGCGCCCTGCGGCGAGTGCGTCCATTGCCGCTCGATCGCCGAGGACCGCCATGTCGACGTGATCGAGATGGACGCCGCCTCGCGCACCGGCGTCGACGACATCCGCGAACTGACCGACGGGGTGCGCTATCGCCCGGTCTCGGCGCGCTACAAGGTCTACATCATCGACGAAGTCCACATGCTCTCGAAGAATGCCTTCAACGCCTTGTTGAAGACCCTCGAAGAGCCGCCCCCCGCCGTGGTCTTCGTGTTCGCGACGACCGAAATCCACAAGGTGCCGGTGACGGTCTTGTCGCGCTGCCAGCGCTTTTCGCTGCGCCGGGTGCCGGCCGAATTATTGGCAGAGCATTATCGCCGGGTCGCCGCGGCCGAGGCGGTCGAGGCCGAGCCCGCGGCGCTGGCGCTGATCGCGCGCGCGGCCGACGGCTCGGTGCGCGACGGGCTCTCCCTACTCGACCAAGCGATCGCGCTGTCGGGCGATCGGGTCGCGGAAACCGCGGTGCGCGACATGCTCGGCGTCGCCGATCGCGGGCAGGTCTTCGACCTGCTGGAGATGGTGTTGCGCGGCGACGCGGCGGCGGCGTTGGCGCAACTCGACCGGCTTTATCAGGAGGGCGCCGATCCGCTGTTGGCACTGCAGGATTTGCTCGACCTTTCGCATTTCCTGACCCGATTGAAGCTCGCTCCCGAGGCCGGCGCCGGCGACCCGATTGCCGAGGGCGACCGCGAACGCGCCCGTCCCCTCGCCGACAAGCTGACGATGTCGGCACTGGCCCGGGTCTGGCAGATGTTGTTGAAAGGGTTGGCCGAGGTGCAAGCGGCCCCGTCGCCGATCCAGGCGGCGCAGATGGTGCTGGTGCGGCTCGCCTATGTCGCCGACCTGCCGGCCCCGGTTGACCTGGTGCGCTCGTTGCGGGGCACGACTGCGCCCGCCGAACCCGCTTCTCCGGGCCCCGTGCGCCGTGAGGCGGCGGCGCCGGTTAAGGCTGCACCTTCGCGACCACCCGCCGGGGGCCGGCTGCGAGCGCCGGTCGAGCTTGCCGAAGCAGCGGTCGAGGCGGCTCCGGCCAACCCGTCGGGACCGCCGGTTGCGGCGCTCGAGCCGATGCCGCAGAGCTTGGACGAGGTCTTGGCCCTGTTCGACAAAAGGCGCGAAGCGGTGCTGCGTTCGCATTTGGCCATGCATCTGCATCTGGTGCATTTCGAGCCCGGAAGGATCGAGTTCCGGCCGGCGGCAGGGGCACCGCGCGACCTGGCCAACCGCTTGGGCCTGCTGTTGAGCGAATGGACCGGTGCGCGCTGGCTTATCGCGGTCTCCGAGGCCGAAGGCGAGCCCACCCCGCGCCAGCGCCAGGAGCGGCGCGAGGCCGAGTTGCGCAGCGGCGTTGCCGCTCACCCGCTGGTGCAGGCGGTGCTGGAGACGTTTCCCGGTGCTGTGATCGCGGCAGTGCGCGAACGCTTCGCCGCACCTGCCGAAGGCGAAGCGACCGGCGTCGACGAGGCGGGCATCGACGAGGCTGATATCGAAGAAGCCAGCACAGAAGAGGATCGGGCATGAAAAACATCGGCCAGCTCATGAAGCAGGCGCAGGCAATGCAGGAAAAGATGGCCGAGATGCAATCTCAGCTCGAAGCCGTCGAGATGACCGGCGCCGCCGCCGCCGGCATGGTCGAGCTCACTCTGAACGGCAAGGGCGACATGAAAAAGATCAAGATCGACAAGTCATTACTCGATCCCACCGAGGGCGAGGTGCTGGAGGATCTGATTGCCGCCGCTTTCGCCGACGCGCGGCGCAAGGTTTCCGCCTACGCCGAACAGGAAATGCAAAAACTGACTGGTGGCCTCCCGCTGCCTGGCGGCATGAAACTGCCGTTCTGAGATCGTGGCCCTAAACCGTCTTGGAATATTCGACTCGTGTTCGTCATTCCCGAGCAAAGCGGGAATCCAGGGACCCGAGTACGTCGCGGCTGCCCTGGACCCGGCTTTTCCCCACGGGACAAGCCCGTGGGCTGAAGGCGCACGGGGTGACGGCGCCGTAGTGATTTAGCTTTATACCGGACTGGGCTCTCGGCGTTTGTCCGAACTCGACATCCTGATCCAGCTGCTTGCGAAATTGCCGGGGCTCGGGCCGCGCTCGGCGCGGCGCGCCGCATTGCATTTGATCAAGCGGCGCGAGAGTTTGATGACGCCGCTCGCCTCGGCCTTGGCGGCGGCGGCCGAGGCGATCCAACCCTGTCCCGTTTGCGGCAATCTCGACACCGTCGAGCCCTGCACGATCTGCCGCGACCCGCGGCGCGACGGCAGCGCAATCTGCGTCGTCGAAGACTTGGCTGATCTGTGGGCGTTGGAGCGCACCGGGGCCTTTCGCGGCCGCTACCACGTGCTCGGCGGCACCTTGTCGGCGCTCGACGGGGTCGGTCCCGAGGATCTGACGATCGACCGGCTGGTCGCCCGCGTCAAATCCGGTCAGGAGGTGATCTTGGCGCTGAACGCGACGGTCGAAGGCCAGACCACCGCGCATTACATCGCCGACCGCCTTGCCGGCGCCGGGGTCAAGCTGTCGCGACTGGCCCAAGGTGTCCCGATTGGCGGCGAGCTCGACTATCTCGACGACGGCACCCTGACTGCCGCCTTGAACGCCCGCCGTGCGCTGTAAACAGCGTCACGTTACCGGGCGGGATCGGGCGGGCCGCGGCGCCGTCACGCTTCTCGAGAGCACGGCGGATCAGAGCTGGTCGGGATCGAAATCGAGAATAGTGGTGCCGCTACGAACGCCGGGTAGGTGTCCCGGCGCCAATGCCAGGAAATGGTCGGCGTAAAAGCGCGCGGTCGCGATCTTGGCGGCGAGAAAGGCCGCATCGCCCTCGCCCGCGGCGAGACGGCGGGAAGCGGCAAGCGCTTGGCGCGCCATCAGCCAGCCGGCGCAAACCGTGCCCGACAGCTGCAGGTACGGTGTCGAACCCGCCGCCGCCGAGGCCGCGTCGGCGTCGACGAGATAAGTGGTTGCGGTTTCGAACGCCGTGAGCCCGGCCCGCAACGCCGCGCCGATGGCGGCCAGATCCGCACCGCGCACGTCTTTCAAATCCTTGACCGTCACGGCGATGCCGGCGCACAGCGCCGCCGCCGCTGTGCCATGGTCGCGAGCGAGCTTGCGGCCGACAAGGTCGTTCGCCTGGATGCCGTTGGCGCCTTCGTAGATCGGGGCGATGCGCGCGTCGCGCAGATGCTGGGCTGCCCCGGTCTCCTCAATATAGCCCATTCCGCCATGCACCTGGACACCGGTCGAGGCCACCGCGACCGCCAAATCGGTGCACCATGCCTTGACCACCGGGATCAACAAGTCGGCTCGGCGCTGGGCGCGGGTCCGCTCGGCCGGCTCGGGATGACGGCGGCCATGGTCGATCATTACCGCCGCGTAATAGGCGAGCGCACGCATCGCCTCGGTCGCGGCCCGCATCGACAGCAGCATCCGCTTGACATCGGGGTGGTGGATGATCGGCAGCGGTCCGGCATCGCCCGCAGCACCGAGTGGGCGGCCCTGAACCCGCGTGCGGGCAAACTCACGGGCCTGCTGATAAGCGCGCTCGGCGATCGCGACGCCCTGCACCCCGATATTGAGCCGGGCGTTGTTCATCATCGTGAACATGTATTCGAGGCCCCGGTTTTCCTCGCCGATGCGCCAGCCGATCGCCTCATCGTAGGCGAGCACGCAGGTCGGCGAGGCGTGAATGCCGAGCTTGTGCTCGAGGCTGAGGGTGCGGATCTGGTTGCGCAGTCCCGGATGGCCCTCGCCGTCGGGCAGAAATTTGGGCACCAGGAACAACGAGATGCCGCGGCTGCCAGGCGGCGCCCCTGGGGTGCGCGCCAGCACCGCGTGGACGATGTTGGGCGCCAGATCGTGGTCGCCGTAGGTAATGAAGATCTTTTGTCCGGTGACTCGGTAATGGTCGCCCCATTGTGGTTCGTAGGCCGGGACCGCGCGCGTCGTCAAAGCGCCGAGATCGGAGCCCGCCTGCGGCTCGGTCAAATTCATCGTGCCGGCCCACTCGCCGGAGACGAGCCGCCCGAGATAGCGCCGCTTCTGCTCGCCGGTGCCGTAGGCCTGCACCAATTCGGTCGACGCGAGCGTCAGCAGCGGACACAGCGCGAATGCCATGCATGCCGAATTCCACATTTCCGAAACCGGCGCGGCGAGCACAAACGGCAGACCTTGCCCGCCAAACCCGGGGTCGGCGGCGAGCCCGCCCCAGCCGCCCTCGACATAGCGAAAATAGGCTTCTCGGAAACCCGGTGGGGTGTGCACGACCCCGTTTTCGAGAACGCTGCCAAGGCGGTCGGCCGGCTGGTTCAGAGGCGCCAATACGCTCGCGGCGAATTTCCCCGCCTCGCCGAGAATCGTCTCTACAAGATCGCGATCGGCCGCCTCGTATCCGGGCAGCGTCATCACCTCCGCGATCCCCGCCACCTCTTCCAACACAAAGCGCATATCGGCAATTGGAGCGGCGTAGGTCATCGGAATTTCTCCGAGAGATGTGCGCGGCGCGGTCAACGCCGGACCGGCTGAGACTACCGGATTACGGCCGCGAGCGGGAAGCAAACCGCTCTGCGAATGAGCCTTTGGGGCCAACCTGGGTTCCAAAGTGTCCTTGCGTTCTCAGCGTCGAAACAGTAACTCGGCCATACCGCTTATGTGGAGAGGTGCCGGAGCGGTCGAACGGGGCGGTCTCGAAAACCGTTGTCCCCTTTGCGGGGGACCGAGGGTTCGAATCCCTCCCTCTCCGCCAACTCAGAACAGAACTGCGAACGCCGGGCGTAGCCGGCGCTACACCCACGCCAGCGGCAAGGGCTCCGAGCAGATCGCCCTTTGATCCCATGATGCGGACTTCCTTATCGGCAACCTCGACCCGCTGGGCGAGCGCACGGAGATGGTCACGGCGGTAACCGCCGCCGTCGATCCGCATCCGCTCTCGCGCCGTCCGGGCGAACTTACGCACCATCTGCGGCGTGATCGCCTGCTGGCCGGAGCTTTCGAGCATGGCCTGAGCGCGCTCGGAGTCTGCCTGCGCCTGATCGCGCGTTGCCTTGAGGCCGGCGATACGGTCTTTCAGCGCCGGGTCGCCCAGATCGGCCACGCCCAACTCGATGGCGTCATAGAGCCGCTTGAGCCGAAGGTCGGTTTCGGCGGCGCGCTTGTTCAGTTCGGCGATATGCTCGCGGCGACGTTCCGAGCGCTCCTGACGGCGGTCCAGAACGGCGGCCAGCACTTCCTCAAGCCGCTCGGGCTGCAACAGCCTGTCCTCGATATGGCCGGCCACAAGGGCGTCGAGCTTCTCCGTGGGGATCGAGCGGCCCTTGCAGCCGGTCTCGCCCTGCCGTGCCTTGATCGAGCAGGTGTAGTAGCGATAGCGTCCGCCCTTGCCGGTCCTGAGCGTCATGGCTCCACCGCAGTTGGCGCAGAAGCAGATGCCGGTAAGGAGGGTCGGGCCGCTGACCACGCGGGCCGGCGTTACCTTGGGGTTTCGTGAACGAAGATGCGCCTGCACGGCGTCGAAGGTCGCCTGATCGATGATTGGCGGGACCGCGACCGTGACGACCTCGCTGACTGGCTTCAGTTCCTTGGCCTTGGAGCGCTTGTTGAACTCGTGCTCGCCGATATAGGTGCGGCGCGTCAGGATGCGGTGAACCTGCCCGATGCCCCAGCGTCCACCGTCGCGGGTGAAGATGCGGTGGCGGTTGAGATGGGCCGTGATGTTCTTCACACCCATTGGGCCGCCGGTGCCGTCGCCTTCCAGCGCAAGCCGATAGATCAGCCAAATCGTGTCGGCGTGCAGCGGATCGATTTCCAGCTTCTTCTTGACCTTCGCGCCACGTTGCTCGGCCGCGACGATGCGGTAGCCGATCGGCGGCAGGGAGCCGTTCCAGAAGCCTTGACGGGCATTCTCCTTCAAGGCCCGCAGGACGTGCTTGGCGTTCTCTTTGGACTGGTACTCGTCGAACAGCGCCATGATCTGCCGCATCATGACGTGCATCGGATCGTCGCCCATTTCCTGGGTGATGGAGACCAGCTTGACGCCGTTCTTGGCGAGCCTGCGGACGTAGAACTCAAGCTCGAAGTGGTCGCGAAAGAAGCGGCTGAACGAATGGACGATGACGACATCGAAGGGCGCGGGCTTTGACGTGCCCGCTTCTATCATGCGCTGGAATTCGGGGCGGCGGTCGTTGGTCGCCGATGCGCCGGGTTCAACGTAGGTCTCGACAAGCTGGTAGCCGCGAGAGGCGCAATAGGCTTCGCCCTGGCGTTTCTGGTCGGGGATGGAGACATTATGCTCGATGCTCGGCCTGCCGCGCCGTCGAGACGCGCAGATATAGGGCGGCGCGCAACGGCACGGTCATGGCAGGTGTCTCCTTATCTGATCATCGGCACGGCCCGAACAGTTCATCGAAGATCTCGCCGAACCATGCCTCGAACACGTCCACCTCGGCCTCCGTGACCGGGACGCGCCGGGGCCAGTCGTCGGTGACGGCCCACATAGCAACGTCGTGCTTCGGCGGACGGCCGATGCGGGGCCACGGCTCCAACTGGATGTAAAGATCGTCGGGCGGAACGCCCAGATGCGGGTAGTCGCGACGGTCTTTGCGTTGATGGTTGCGCGTTCCGGACATCCCAGGATCGCGCGATCAGTCCAAAGCCAGAATAGCCCAATTTTACGCCAAGGTACGATTTGCAACGGGGCGTAAAAATACTTGCGGGGTGCGGAGGCAGAGGAGCGCGACGCGGCTTAGGGTGGCTCGTGCGGAGTGATCATGGCACGGCCTCCCATTTCTGCTCGTTGCGATATAGCGTCATTGCTTACGTTCCGGGAGCCAGCAGACCCATTGCCGTCGCCATCGGCAGATAGAGCGTTTGTGGTCGCGTGATTAAAGGTGCGAATCCGAAGGCCGCATAGAAGGACACGGCCTTATCGTCGATGGCGTCGGCGAAGATCGCGTGCGCTCCGATGGGAGCCATCGCTACCGTTTTGATGGCGTCGAACAGTAAGGCTTCGCCGAGGCCAAGCCCGCCGTAGTCGCTATGCCGGCCGAGCCAGCCGATCAGCACCGCCGGGACAGTCGGATAGCGTGGCAGCTTCTTTGCCAGCGGTTCCGGCACTTCGTTCAAGGGCACGTTGCTGGATGACAGCGTGTAGAAACCCGCCACCCGGTTCGTCGCCAAATCACGCGCGACGAAACAGGTGGCATATTTCCGTTTCACATCCTGCGAGACAGTCTCGCGGAAATAGCCGTCAATCCGATCGTTGCCGCAGGTGAAGTCCGAACGCTTGTGCGCCTTTTCCAGCGGTTCGATAGCAAACCGGGCACTCACCTGCGCTGGATCAGTTCGGCATGGCGCTTCGCGGCGCGGGTCAGGCGGTCATTCGGTTTGGGCGGATCGATCAGCGCCTGGGCGAATCGGATTTGGTCCTCACGCGCGAGACGCATGATCTCGGCATCCTCCACGACGCGCCGAGCGTCTTCGCCTGCGGTCGAGATCAGGTAGCCGGTCAGGGTCATCCCCCGCAGGCGCGCGGCGCGCTGCATCTGGTCGTAGACCTGCACTGGAATGCGGGCCTCTAATCGGGCGGTATCGGCTTCTGCAAGTGGTTTGGGCATGGGGGTGCTCCTTTCGGCTTTCATATACGGCAAAATGCCGTATATTTCAAGAATGATGAGAGGGCTTATATAGCGATGGTCGCCATCGCTTTCGGCCTTGGAGCGTTCCCGCTCCCAATCAGCCTTTTCTGCTTGGAGAGCCCCTGCCGGGCCAGTGACAGCCGGTCAAGGCTGGCGCGGCACGCGCCACCGCGCAGCGGCTTGGCCTTGAGGGGCTGGCGCCGGTCCGGTCCACTCGCCACAAGCAGGAAGGTTTCCGGCCGTCACAGTCCCAGCCCGCGCTTTCTCCCGAGGTCCCATTCGATACCGCCGTCATCGCGCCGGACGCCGCTGAGATACTGATCGATGCGCTTTTCGAGGGCGGGCTGCCACGGCACGAGCTGGAAGCCCAATCCGTCCTCGATCATGGCGAAGCGCCCGCTGGTGAGGGTGGCGACGCCCGCCAGCCGCCCGGTCACATATTCCCCCGGCCCGCTTGGCGCATAGGGCAGGCCACGCTCGGCCGCCATCTGCTTGCCGACGCGCTCCACCTCCTGGCGCTCCAGCGCGGCCACGGCCCCGCGCGGGATGGTGATGGCCTTCCCATTATCCGTGGCGAGGCCGACCTCCACCAGCCGCTCGGCGCGCCGATAGAGAGCATCCTTCACCTCCTGGCCGAAGCCCGCCTCGGCCAGCGGTGTCCGTTTGTCGGCGACAAGCTCCCGATCCAGCCAGGTCGCGCCGTCGCTGCCGATCTGCCGTTCAAAGTCGAGGGTCGAGAGCGTGCGGATGGCGAAGTCCTTGGGTCGCCCCGGCGCGTCATAGGCGACGCCGCGCTCGGCGATGTCGGCGGGGATTTTCCAGTGATCGGCGTCGAGGCGCTCGACATGACCAGCACGGCGCAAGGCTTCGAGACGGCGGACATGGGAACGGATGAACGCCTCCGGGTCGCCGTGGCGGCGTTCGATGATGTCCCGCGTGGCTTCCAGATGCTGGCTCGGTCGGTAGATGCCACCATTTGCTTCCGCGACCGTGTGGATATTGAGGTCGGCGGGCCTCGGCTCGGCCTTGGTCGGGACGGGATCGAGCGAGACGATATGCCCTCGCTTGATCTCATCCAGCTTGGCCGCATCCACCGTCTCGACATAGTGGGTGCGCCCGTCCACCCCGTCGATGACCAGGTGCAGCCGGTCGCCCATCTCGTCTCCGGTCAGCCCCTTGGCGAGCACGCGCCCGACGACGGAATGGGCGATCTGCTTGCCGTGGGTAACATACTGGCTCGGGCCGCGCTCGTCTGCGATGCCATGATCGGCCAGTGCCCGGTGCATGGTCTTGATGATGTCGTTGCGCTCGCCCAGCGCCTTTAGCGTTGGTTCAGCCTTCTCGGAGATGGCCCAGCGTCCCGGCTCGGTTTCAGTGGCGAGGTCGTAGCGTTCCAGCCTCTTCGCCCGGTCGATGAGCAGATGCCGGTTGGCGCGGACGGTGTAGCTCTCGGCGGCGTCTGGCCGCAGGTCCACGACACCGTTCTCCTGCTGCTCGGCGATCAGCATCCGGTCGAGCCGGGTCAGCCGTTCGGCATCCACCTCGGTCGCCAGCTTTCGGGCGACATCAAGCTCGGTCTGCGGCCCGAGTTCCGGCGTCACCAGTTCGCTCGCCCGCTGCCGGACGCCATGGGCGATGTAGGCGCCGGCGATGTTGAGGATACGACCGTCGTCGAGAACGCCCCGAACGATCACATGGGTATGGGGATGGCCGGTGTTGTGGTGATCGACCGCGACCCAATCGAGCTTCGTGCCGAGGTCGGTTTCCATCTGCCGCATGAGGTCGCGGGTGAAGCCGCGAAGGTCGCTCATCTCGACGGAATCCTCGGCTGCCACGATGAAGCGGAACTGGTGGCGGTCCTCCCGCCCGCGCGCGACGAAGGCACGGCCATCCGCCTCGTTCTCGATGGCGGAATAGGCGCGGCCCATCTCGCCGTCGCGCATCACCCCGTCGCGTTCGAGGTAGCGCAGGTGGGCGTCGGCCGCCTTGCTCACCGTGCCGCGCATCTTCAGGCCGCGTGAGCCGCGCTGCGGGTTGAGCTTGACCACCCGCGCCTTGACCACCACGCGGCGCGAGCGAAACCGCGCGCCCTTCCCGTCGCGGCTCCATCCGCCGCCGTCTCTCGGAAAGGAAGCCACCACCTTCGCGCCCCGGCCGTGCGCATTGAACCGCCCGCCGCCTTCCCCTTTCCGGCTGCCCGCCGATCCCGATCCCCGGCCGATCCGGTTGGGGTTGCCGCCGGCCCTGCGGACGGCCGCCTTGACCTGTTGCAGGAACGGCAGGTCGTGCGAACGGACGCGCGTCCTTTGGGTAGGGGACCGCCCCGGTTTGATGCGGAAATCGTCTGCGTCATTGCCTGCCATGACAGGACGATCAGCATCGGATTCAGGATGTGCAAGTCCTCAAAAGCACTCATCGTAGTGTGGCGTAAAAAGACTTGCTGTAGCGTAGAAACGGCGGGACGTGCCATGCCACACCTTGCGACCGCCACCCGTTTTCGCATTGAAAACAAAGAGAAAAGTATCTTTTGCGACACCACGCACACCGTTCGGAGCGCCGCTACAACACCGTAAAACGGTTCAAAAACAATGTGCAGACAACCACTTACGACCGAAGAGAGCGCGGATTGAAAATCCGCTTTATCATGCCATCACCCTCAACTCCGAAAACAGCCGCCAGAATCCACCTCCCAAGCCGCCACCCACCGCAAAAAGTCGCACTTCCTAAAAGAGCCATTTCGTCCAAAATGGCGCAATTGATCGCCACGGGATTCGGCCATGAAAACCATGTCGGCGCGGGAGGCGAAGAACGCTTTCGGCCTGATGATCGACACCGCGCGCGCGGAGCCGGTGCTCATCGAGAAGCACGGGCGCGGCGTGGTGATGGTTATCTCTGTGGAAGAATACAAGCGGTTGCACGGCAGCGCCAATGCTGCGCCGACGCAATCCGATGGCGCCGACCCCAAGCGTATCGGCAACCGCGGAACAACGGAACAAGCATGAGCAACGGCGATCTGAACTGGGTCACGAACTTCATCTGGGGCATCGCCGATGATGCGCTCCGGGACCTGTATGTCCGCGGCAAATATCGCGATGTGATCCTGCCGATGATGGTGTTGCGCCGTCTCGACGCCGTGCTGGAACCCACCAAAGCCGCCGTCCTGTCGATGAAAGACAATCTCGACAAGGCCGGGATCACGAACCAGGACGCCGCCCTTCGGCAAGCAGCCGGACAGGCATTCTACAACACGTCACGCTTCAATTTGCGCGACCTCCGAAACCGCGCGAGCCGGGCGCAATTAAAGGCCGACTTCGAAGCTTATCTCGACGGCTTCTCGCCGAACGTGCAGGAAATTCTCGACAATTTCGAGTTTCGCAATCAGCTTCCAAAGCTATCCAAGGCCGATGTGCTGGGTACGTTGATCGAAAAATTCCTCAATTCGTCGATCAATCTCGGCCCCAAGCCGGTGCTGAGCGGCGACGGTTCGGTGAAGCATCCGGGCCTCGACAACCATGCCATGGGCACGATTTTCGAGGAACTCGTGCGCCGCTTCAACGAGGCGAACAACGAGGAAGCGGGCGAGCATTGGACGCCGCGCGACGCTGTGAAACTCATGGCGAAGCTGATCTTCGTGCCCGTCGCTGACCAGATCACGTCCGGCACGTACCTGCTTTATGACGGCGCCTGCGGCACTGGCGGCATGCTGACGGTGGCCGAAGAAACGCTGAACGAACTCGCCGAGCAGCACGGCAAGCAGGTCTCAACCCACCTCTTCGGTCAGGAGATCAACGCCGAAACCTACGCCATCGCCAAGGCCGATCTGCTTCTCAAGGGCGAAGGCGAGGAAGCCGACAATATCGTCGGCGGGCCGGAATGGTCGACGTTGGCGAACGACGCGTTCCCGTCGCGCGAATTCGATTTCATGCTGTCCAATCCGCCCTACGGCAAAAGCTGGAAAAGCGATCAGGAGCGCATGGGCGGCAAGGGCGGCATGCGCGATCCCCGCCTCGTGATCGAGCATGCGGGCGACGCCGAATACAGCCTCGTCACGCGGTCGAGCGACGGGCAGATGCTGTTCCTGGCGAACATGCTGTCGAAGATGAAGCACAACACGCCGCTCGGCAGCCGCATCGCGGAGGTCCATAACGGCTCATCCCTGTTCACCGGCGATGCCGGCAGCGGCGAAAGCAATGTGCGGCGCTGGATCATCGAGAACGACTGGCTGGAGGCCATCGTCGCGCTGCCGCTGAACATGTTCTACAACACCGGCATCGCCACCTATGTGTGGGTGCTGAGCAACCGCAAGCCCGGCCATCGGCGCGGCAAGGTGCAACTGATCGACGCGACGGCGTCGTTCAAGCCGCTGCGCAAGAACCTCGGCAAGAAGAACTGTGAGCTGGCCGACGCCGACATCGAACGTATCGTCGAGACGTTCCTGGCGTTCGAGGAAACTGAGCAGTCGCGCATCTTCGACAACACCGAGTTCGGCTATTCGAAGGTGACGGTCGATCGCCCATTGCGCGCCACGGGCATCGACGCGACGCGTGCCTATGCGCCGAAAGAGATCAAAGCGCTGAAAGAAGAAGGCCGGATATCCGAGGCAGGGAAGCCCATCATCCGGCGCATTCATAAGCCCAGCAAAGTGACCGCCGATCCGTTGCGCGGGCTTTTCTCGGTGACGATCGACGGCAAGCGCTGCGTCGTCGAATATGAGCCCGACAGTGACCTGCGCGATACCGAGACGGTGCCGCTTAAGGAGTCTGGCGGGATTGAAGAGTTCATCCGCCGAGAGGTGCTGCCGCACGCATCCGGCGCCTGGATTGACGATGCGAAGACCACTATCGGCTACGAGATCAGCTTTACCCGCTATTTCTACAAGCCTGAGACCCTGCGGCCGCTGGAGGCGATCCGTGCTGACATCCTGGCGCTGGAACGCGAAACCGAAGGGCTGATGGTTGAGATCATCGGGGGAAGCCGATGATCGACGGGCTTCGCCCCTATGCGGAGACAAGGCCGAGCGGACTGCCTTGGCTTGGCGCTATGCCCACGCATTGGGACGTGCGGCGCAATGGGCGGTTGTTCGGCGCGCGGCGCGAGACGGGCTTCTCGGACCTGCCCATCCTCGAGGTGTCGATCCGGAGCGGCGTGCGCATTCGCGATTTCGACAATGGCGTACGCAAGCAGGAGATGGCCGACCGATCCAAGTATCAGCGGGCCATGCGGGGCGATATCGCCTACAACATGATGCGCATGTGGCAAGGCGCGGTCGGAATTGCGCCGGCAGATGGACTTGTCAGCCCCGCTTATGTCGTCGCACGGCCGCTCCCCGAGATCGAAGCGGCCTACTACGCATATCTGTTCCGGACCGCCGCCTATATGCGCGAGATCGACGTGTTCTCGCGTGGCATCGTACCTGATCGCAACCGGCTCTATTGGGAGTCGTTCAAGCAGATGCCATCGGTCTATCCGCCGCTCGATGAGCAGTGGCTGATCGTGCGGTTTCTGGATTGGCATGGCGCGCAGACGGCGAAGCTGGTCCGCGCCAAGAAGAAGATCATCGCCCTGCTGAACGAGCAGAAGCAGGCGATCATCCACCGCGCCGTCACGCGCGGCCTCGATCCGAACGTAAAACTCAAACCCTCAGGCGTTCCATGGCTGGGCGATGTGCCAGAGAGTTGGCAAGTCTCGCGCGTCAAGACTGAGTTTCAATGCTTAAATTATCGTCGGATTCCGCTAAGCAGTACAGAACGTGGGCGAATGACCATTCGACAGTACGACTATTACGGAGCATCTGGGGCGATAGATAAAGTCGACGAGTTTTTGTTCGATGACAAACTATTGCTGATTGCGGAAGATGGCGCAAATCTGGTTCTTAGGAACCTCCCCTTGGCTATCATTGCAGAGGGTAAGTTTTGGGTAAACAACCACGCTCACATTTTAAAACCTCGCCGTGGCGACATCCGTTTTCTCGCAGCAGTTCTTGAGGGATTGAACTTTATTCCATGGATATCCGGCGCCGCGCAACCCAAGCTGACGCAGGATCGTCTTATGGGAATTTCAATCGCAGTTCCTCCTGGGCAACTACAGCAAGCAATCATTGAAAGCTGCGATGTAGCCACAACAGAATTAACCCGTTCGATCGATGCCACCGGAAGAGAAATCGCACTTATCCAGGAGTTCCGCACCCGCCTGATCGCCGATGTCGTCACCGGCAAGCTCGACGTGCGGGCGCTCGCCGCGACTTTGCCCGAGACCATTGAGCCCGAAGCCATCGACGATCTTGCTGAGGGCGATGACCTCGACGAAATCGTCGAAGCCCCTGAGAACGAGGAGGTCGCCGCCTGACCATGCCCGTTCCGGCCCAACCGAAAATCTACCACATCGTCCATGTGGACAACCTCGCGTCGATCGTCGCGGACGGTTGCCTGTGGTCGGACGCGGTGATGGTTCAGCGGCAAGGCGGCACGGTCATCGGCATGGGAAGCATCAAGCAGCGCCGCTTTGGCCTCCCCGTCTCCTGCCATCAAGGGCTGCACGTCGGGGATTGCGTGCCGTTCTATTCTTGTTCGCACTCGATTATGCTGTATGTCATCCACTGCGCGAACCATCTCGAACTTGCCTATCGGGGCGGCCAGCAGCCGATCGTCCATCTGGAGTCCGATCTGCACAGGGTCGTGCAATGGGCGGCGGCGAACGGGCGGCGCTGGGCGTTCTCGCTTTCGAACGCGGGGGCCTTCTATACCCAGTTCCGCTCGGGGTTGGGTCAGTTAGGCGAGATCAACTGGGACGCCGTCGCGGCGACCGATTTTCGTCCGGCGGATGTCAAGGAAGCCAAGCAGGCCGAGTTTCTGATCCAGGACTCGTTCCCTTGGCATCTGGTGGAGCGCATCGGCGTGCATTCCCAGGGCATTGCGCCCAGGGTCGCGAGCGCCATGCAGGGCGCCGCTCATCGACCGACGATCGAGATCAAACGAGACTGGTACTACTGAAGGGAGATGGCGATGATCGAATTCACGACCGGAGACATCTTGCGGGCCGACGCGGAAGCGCTGGTCAATACGGTCAACTGCGTCGGCATCATGGGCCGGGGTATCGCCCTTCAGTTCAAGAACGACTTCCCCGCCAACTTCCAGGCCTATCAAGCCGCCTGCGCGCGGGAAGAAGTGCGGCCGGGCAAGATGTTCGTGTTCGAGACCCACGAGCTAACGGGACCGAAGTTCATCATCAACTTCCCGACCAAGCGTCACTGGAAGGGCAAGAGCCGGATGGAGGATATCGACTCGGGCCTGAAGGCGCTTGTGGAAGAAATTCGTCATCGCGGCATCCGCTCCATCGCCATCCCGCCACTCGGCAGCGGCCTGGGCGGGCTGAACTGGGCCGAGGTGCGCCCACGCATCGAAGCCGCGCTGCGGGGGATCAATGATCTCCACGTCATCATCTTCGAGCCGAATAGTGCTCCAGTGGCGACGAAATCCCGGGAAGTCCCGAACATGACGCCCGGCCGCGCCGCGCTGGTCGTGCTGATGAACCGCTATCTCGGCGGCCTGATGGACCCGTTCGTGACGTTGATCGAGGTCCAGAAGCTCATGTATTTCATGCAGGAGGCGGGCGAGCCGCTCCGGCTGAACTACATCAAGCACCATTACGGCCCCTATGCCGACAATCTGCGCCATGTGCTGACGAAGATCGAAGGGCATCTCGTGTCCGGGTATCACGATGGCGGCGACGCACCGGACAAGCAGCTTGAGCTGGTTCCGGGCGCCGTGCAGGACGCCGAAGCCTTCTTGGCGGAAGACGGCGACACACGGAGCCGCTTCGATCGGGTTGGCAAGTTGGTCGAGGGGTTCGAGACGCCATTCGGGCTCGAATTGCTGGCGACCGTCCATTGGGTCACGACGCGCGAGAATGCGACCGACGCCGAGGATGCGGCGGCGAAGGTCTATGCCTGGAACGAACGCAAGAAGCGCTTTTCGCCCCGGCAGATCGGCATCGCCTTCGAGACCCTTCGCGCGAACGGGTGGCTGGCAGCGGCATGAAGGCCGACACCTCGGAAAAGGGCCTTGAGGCCCTCATCGTCGCCGACATGACGGGGCGGGCTACCGCTCCGGCTGGCGGCGGCTTTTCCGAGGAGCCGGAGCCCTTCGTCGGTTTGCACAATTGGCTGCTGGGCGACCCAACGGCCTATGACCGGGCATGGACCGTCGATCTTGTCCAACTGCGCGCGTTCATCGCCGCGACGCAGCCACCCTTGCTGACGGCGCTCGATCTCGATCAAGACAGCCCGACGCGCCAAAAATTCCTGGCCCGGCTGCGAGGCGAGGTCAGCAAGCGCGGCGTCATCGATGTGCTGCGGCATGGAATCAAGCATGGGCAGCATGATGTCGACCTGTTCTACGGCACGCCATCGCCCGGCAATCCCAAGGCCGCCGAGCGCTTTGCGCTGAACCGCTTCTCCGTCACCCGCCAGCTTCGCTACAGCCGGGACGACACCGCCCACGCCCTGGACCTGGCTCTGTTCATCAACGGCCTGCCGGTTGCGACGTTCGAACTCAAGAACAGCCTGACCAAACAAACCGTCGACGACGCCGTCGAGCAATACAAGCGCGACCGCGATCCACGCGAGAAGCTGTTCGAATTCGGCCGCTGCATGGTCCACTTCGCGGTGGATGACGCGCAGGCGATGTTCTGCACCCATCTCAAGGGCAAGGCATCATGGTTCCTGCCGTTCAACAAGGGCTGGAATGATGGGGCCGGCAATCCACCGAACCCGGCGGGGTTGAAGACGGATTATCTCTGGGGGAACATCCTCACGCCGCTCGGCGTGACCGACATCATCGAAAACTACGCCCAGATCGTTGAGCGCCGGGGTCCGAAGACCGGCAAGGTAAAGCGCGATCAGCTCTTTCCACGGTTCCACCAACTGGATGTGGTCCGCAAGCTACTGGCCGACGCCCAGGCGAAGGGTGCCGGGCGGCGTGTGCTGATCCAGCATTCGGCGGGATCGGGCAAGTCGAACTCCATCGCATGGCTGGCGCATCAGTTGGTGCGGCTCGCCAACGACGCAGGGCAGCTGTTCGACTCGGTGATCGTGGTGACCGACCGCCGGATTCTCGATCAGCAAATCCGCGACACCATCGAACAGTTCGCGCAGGTTGGCGCCACGGTCGGCCATGCCGAGCGCTCCGGTGATCTCCGGCGCTTCATTGCCGATGGCAAGAAGATCATCATCACGACGGTTCAGAAATTCCCCTTCATCCTCGACGATATCGGCGCGCTACATCGGGATCGCCACTTCGCGATCGTCATCGATGAGGCCCATTCCAGCCAGGGCGGCAAGGCCGCCGCCGCGCTGAACGCCGCGCTGACCGGGGCTGATGACGGTGACGAGGACGAGACCGTCGAAGATAAGATCAACGCTCTCATGGAGAGCCGGAAGATGCTCCCGAACGCGAGCTATTTCGCGTTCACCGCGACGCCGAAGAATAAAACCCTGGAGATATTCGGCGAAGCCTTTCCCGAAGGCGACGCGGTCAAGCATCGGCCGTTTCACAGCTATACGATGAAGCAGGCGATCCAAGAGGGCTTCATTCTCGACGTGCTGCGCTATTACACGCCGGTCAACAGCTACTACCGGCTGGTCAAGACGGTCGACGCCGATCCGGAGTTCGACACCAAGCGCGCCACAAAGAAGCTGCGCCGCTATGTCGAAAGCAATGACCACGCGATCCGCCTCAAAGCCGAGATCATGGTCGATCATTTTCACGAACAGGTGCTGGCGCTGAACAAGATCGGCGGCCAGGCGCGTGCGATGGTAGTCACCTCCGGCATCGAGCGCGCCATCCAGTATTTTCAGGCGGTCAGCGCCTATCTCATCGAACGCAAGAGCCCGTACCGTGCGATTGTCGCTTTCTCGGGCGAGCACGAATTCGGCGGGGCCAAGGTGACGGAAACCAGCCTGAACGGCGTCCCGTCGAAGGACATCGTCGATCAGATCGAGAAAGACCCGTATCGCTTCCTGATCTGTGCCGACAAGTTCCAGACGGGCTACGACCAGCCTCTGTTGCACACGATGTATGTCGACAAGGCGCTCTCCGGCATCAAGGCGGTGCAGACGCTGTCGCGGCTGAACCGGGCGCACCCGCAGAAGCATGACGCCTTCGTGCTCGACTTTATGAACGATAGCGAGACGATCCGCGCATCGTTCGAGACCTTCTATCGCACGACCATTCTCAGCGACGAAACCGACCCGAACCGGCTGCACGACCTCAAAGCAGCGCTTGACGAATATCAAGTCTACCGGGCGAACCAGATCGATCAGCTCGTTGAGCTCTATCTGGCGGGTGCCGATCGGGATCGGCTGGACCCCATTCTGGATGCGTGCGTGGCCATTTACAATTCGGACCTGGACGAAGATGGACAGGTGGACTTCAAGGGCAGGGCCAAGGCCTTTGCCAGGACCTACGCATTCATCTCGGCAATCCTGCCTTTCACGAATTCGGAATGGGAAAAGCTCTCAATCTTCCTGAATTTCCTGGTGCCGAAGCTGCCGGCGCCGCGCGAGGAAGATCTGTCCAAGGGCATTCTCGAAGCGATCGACATGGATAGCTACCGCGTCGAGAAGCAAGCGGTGCAACGCGTTCAACTGACGGATCAGGATGTCGAGATCGACCCCGTCCCTACCGACGGGGCGGGCACAAAGCAGACCCGGAACTCGACCGGCTTTCCAACATCATCCGAGGGTTCAACGACTTGTTCGGGAATATTACTTGGGAGGACGGCGACCGCATCCGGCAACTGATCGCGACCGAAATCCCCAACAAGGTCGCCGCAAACGCAGCCTATCAAAACGCGAAGCAGAATTCCGATAAGCAGAATGCTCGCATCGAGCACGACAAAGCACTTGGGAACGTCTTCATTGGGTTGATGAAGGACGACACGGAACTGTTGAAGCAGTTCAGCGACAATCCCGAATTCAAGCGGTGGCTGGCTGATACCATTTTCTCAGCGACATACGATCGGAGGGAGTCCACCGCTCCATGAGACCGGGGACGTGCCAAGGGACGACGACGAGACAGACGGGGAATGACGGCGATGCCGGTGCGCAGGCGGGGCAATAAGCTCGAACGCTGGGAGATCGCCCTGATCAAGGCCATGGTTGCCGATGGGCGGTGGCCGAACGATCAGAATATCCTCGCCCACTTCACCCGCCCGACCCGCTCCATCAATCACCGCGCCATCGCCGAAATCCGAACTGGCGCGAAGCATGCGGCTGTGAAGGCCACCACAGTCGATGAGTTGGACGGCTTCATTGCCTCCTGGCCGGAAGTAGACGCGGAAACCGGCCTGTCGCTGCGCGGCGACGAACTGCTGATCAAGGCGCGCGAGGCGATGATCGCGGCGGTCCACACCTTCAACAGCGCGGGGCTGACCTTCCGTGCGGAATTGTTCATCGTCACCGCCATCATTGCCTGGACCTACCTGCTGCACGCATGGTTCAAGCGCGAGGGGATCGACTATCGGCACACCAAGAACCAGAACGGCGAACGGGTCGTGATCAAGACGCCGAGCGGCGCCGAAAAATACTGGGAACTGTCGCAATGCCTGAAGCACGCGAAGTGCCCGGTCGAACCCGGCGCGCGGGATAACCTGACCTTCCTGCTGGAACTGCGGCATGAAATCGAGCACCGCTCGACCAGCCGAATCGACGATACGGTCAGCGCCAAGCTGCAAGCCTGCTGCATTAACTTCAACGACGCCATCAAGAGCCTGTTCGGCGCGCAATACACCCTCGAACGCCGCCTGCCGATCGCGCTGCAATTCGTCACCTTCAGCCCCGATCAGCGCGCCCTGCTGAAAAAGGCCGCCACCCTGCCGCGCCATGTTGAGACGATGATGGACCCCTTCGAGCGCCAGTTGACGCCGGAGCAAGAGGCGGACCCCCGGTTCGCCTTCCGCGTCTTCATGGTTCACAAGACCGCCAACCGCGCGCCCGGCGCGGATCTGGCTGTGGAACTGGTGCCGCCTGGATCGACATCGCGGAAAAATTCAATCTGGCACTGAAGGAGGTGGAGAAACGAAAATATCTGCCCAGCGAAATCGTGGCGATCATCAAAGGCGAAGGCTGGGATCGCTTCACGATGGATAGCCACGCGCAACTATGGAAACGCCTCGACGCGCGAAACCCGGCGAAGGGCTATGGCGCGGTGGCGGTCGGCAAGGTCTGGTCATGGTACGAAACCTGGCTCATCCGCGTGCGCGAGGAATGCCAGCAACATCCTGACCGATATCGCACGGCCCTGGCGGCAGCCGCCCAATGACCGATTCCAGGGGCGACAAATCACAGCCAGACCTCATTTCCGGCATCTCCGATCTCGATGCGGTCAATCATCTGTTGGCCGATCTGCACGACGATTTACCCGGCAAGGTTACCCGGTTTCGCCATCTCGCAGACCTTGGCGGCGCGCTTGGCACTCAGGGGACCATGCTGTTCGGTGGTGCGGCGACGTTCAACGCCTGGACGGAAGCGCGCTCTTCGTTTGTCCATGGCAACTTCGCCGCTACGATCCTTCTCTGCCAATCTCTCGTCGAAAACCTGCTGGCCGCCTTCCTCCACGCCGGCCTGATGATGGATGATCTGCCGCCTCGGATCGCCTTCAGGGACACGTTGCAGCGCTGCCAGGATCGCAATCTGATCTCCGGCCAGGACTCCAGCGACCTCGAACGACTGATGAGCCTCCGCAATCCGTTGAGCCACTTCCGAACGATCGCCGACGACCAAAACATCGACCGGCGGGCGATCACAGCCGGCCTTCGGTCCGCAACCCTAATCGAGCAGGATTCCTGCTTCGCGATCGGCCTTGCAGTTCGGGTTCTCGCAAAACCGCAGTTTCGTTTGGGATAGCAGTCCTCGTCCCCCTTCCACCAGCGATGATGTAAAACCGCTATGTTCAGAGTGGAGGCGCCGGTGGTAGTCGATAATCGGGATGAAGAAATCGAGATCGACCGTATCCGAGCCCGTCTGGCGTCGCTAGAAGTCGAACGGGCCAGACTCGAAGCTTCACTTGCGGAAATCGAGCGGTGGAAGGTGGGGGCGCAAGCTATCAGTGCCTGCTCGGTCTTGGCCGCGAACAATCCGACCGTGACCACGGCGTCGTCAACGGCCGACAAAGTTGCGCTCTTTCGTCGGCTCTTCGCCGGCCGATCCGACGTGTTCCCGCTCCGCTGGGAGAACGCAAAGACGGGAAAGGCGGGTTATGCGCCCGCCTGCGCCAATGAATGGATCAGAGGCGTTTGCGGCAAGCCGCAAGTCAAATGCGGGGAGTGCCCCCATCAGGCCTTCATCCCCGTCACGGACGAAATCAGCGACAAGCATCTGGGGGGCGGCGATGGGGCACGCGCTTTTGTCGTCGGGGCCTATCCGATGCTGCCGGATGAAACCTGCTGGTTTCTGGCCGCCGATTTCGACAAGGAAAGCTGGGCGGCCGATGCCACGGCGATGGTTGAAACCTGCAAGGCGAAAGGCGTGCCCGCCGCCCTCGAACGCTCCCGGTCCGGCAACGGCGCCCATGTCTGGATCTTCTTTTCGGAGCCGGTCCCGGCGCGCGCCGCCCGTCAGCTCGGCGCCGCGATCATGACAGAGACGATGGAAAGGCGGCCAGAAATCGGCTTCGCCTCCTATGACCGCTTCTTTCCAAGCCAGGACACCATGCCGATCGGCGGCTTCGGCAATCTGATCGCCCTACCCTTGCAACGCAGGGCCCGTGAGCGCGGCAACAGCGTCTTTATCGATGAAGCCCTTCGACCCTACGACGATCAATGGGCGTTCTTGTCGTCGGTTCCGCGTCTGTCCGGCGACGCGGTCTTGGACCTGGTCGCCGACGCGGAATCGCGGGGCCGGGTGTTGGGCGTGCGCATGCCGATAGAGGATGAGGACGCCGACGAGCCATGGCGCATGACGCCTTCCCGGCGCCGGGAGCCCGGACCGATCAATGCGCCCATGCCAAGCAAGGTCGGCGTCGTCATCGCCGATCAGGTCTACATTGATCGGACCGAACTGCCATCGACGATGACGGCGCGGTTGATGCGTCTGGCGGCGTTCCAAAACCCGGAGTTCTACCGCGCGCAATCCATGCGCTTCCCGACCTTCGACAAGCCCCGGATAATCTCCTGCGCCGAACTTCACCCGCGCCATGTGGGCTTGCCACGTGGGTGTCTTGACGAGGTCATTGAGTTGATCCGCGCCCATGGCGCCGAAGCGGTGATGAAGGATCAGCGAACCTCAGGGGCGCCGCTTTCGGCTGGGGTCCGGTTCCGGGGCGCTCTATATGGGCCGCAGGTCAAGGCGTTCGACGCACTCGCGCCGCATGATACCGGCGTGCTGGCGGCGACCACCGCCTTCGGCAAGACAGTCGTGGCCGCGGCGCTCATCGCCGAGCGGGCGCAATACCCTGGTTCTCGTCCATCGCCGCGAATTGCTCACCCAATGGGTTGAGCGTCTCAAAACATTCCTCGACATCGATCCGAAGGAAATCGGAGTCATCGGAGGCGGCCGACGCAAGCCGACGGGCGTCATAGATATCGCGCTGATCCAGAGCCTTGTGCGTCGAGGTGAGGTGTCCGATCTGGTTGCCGATTACGGCCACCTGGTCGTTGACGAGTGCCACCACCTTTCGGCAGCGAGCTTTGAGCTGGTGGCGAGACGCGCCAAGGCGCAATATGTGCTCGGCCTGTCCGCGACCGTCGCGCGCAAGGATGGGCATCATCCCATCATCTTTATGCAATGCGGCCCGGTTCGACACCGAGTCGATGCTCGCGTGCAGGCCGCCAAGCGGGGCGTTGCCCACCGCGTCAAGCATCGGGCGACAAGATTTCAGTTGCCGCCGCCATTGGATGGGTCGGATCGTCCCGCCATGCCGGCGGTCTATGCAGCCCTCGCACGGGACGAGCCGCGCAACGAGATGATCTTCGACGATGTGCTCAAGTCGCTAGAGGCGAAGCGCTCACCGATCGTGCTGACCGAGCGCAGAGATCATCTCGAATACCTGCAAGGGCGCTTTTCGCGCTTTGTGCGCCATCTCGTTGTCCTTCGGGGTGGGATGTCGGCCACCGAGCGCAGGGCATCCGAGACGGCATTGAGTGTACCCGATGATCAAGAACGCCTCATCCTGGCGACCGGGCGCTACATCGGGGAAGGCTTCGACGATCCCAGACTCGACACGCTCTTCCTGACGATGCCCATTTCCTGGAAAGGTACTCTGGCCCAGTATGTTGGCCGCCTGCATCGCCAACATGGCGGAAAGACCGAGGTTGTCGTCGTCGATTACGTCGATGAAGCGGTGCCCATGTTGGCGCGAATGGCGGCAAAGCGACGAACGGGCTATCGGGCACTGGGGTACACCCTTGAATGACTGCCATCCCATCCCGGGCCAGTCCCACCCGCCCAACCTGTTCAGCGACCCGTCACGCTATCCCAATTTCGTCAGCCGTTCGATGAACCGCTCCTTGCGGGCATGCCGGTCGCGTATCTCTCGCAGGCGACGAACGAAATCCTCGCGCGTGCCCTTTTCCTCGGAGACCGCCCGTAGATCGAGGAGCAGACTGACGGCCTTGTCATAACCGGTTGCGTTGCGGCGCTCGATCTCGGTGTCGATCTCGCGCCAGACGCTTTCGCCGCGTCGGCGGATGGCGTCAAGGCGTGTGCGGCGCGACTGCTCGGCCTCCTCGTCGCGCCGTCTTTGCTCGGCGGCGACTTTTTCTGCTCGGGCGCGTTCGCGCGCCTGCCGGATCGCCTCGGCGCGGGCGCGCAGTTGGCCAACCGTGCGCGTGGCGATGGGCGGGGCGTCGATGTGAGACATCAGACGCTGGCGGACAAACGAGCGCAGTTCGCTCGCCACATGCGCGTCGCCGTCGACCAGCCGCGCGAGCAAGTCGGTCTTTTTCCGGTCGGCCATCGCGGCGATGATCGGCCTGACCGTCTCCGATGACGCGGGCTGTTCCGCGAGCGGGTCAGCGGATCGTTCGGCCGCCGCCGCGACGAGGTCGCGATCGATGTGGAAAAAGTCGGAGAAGGCTTCCAGGGCGCCGGTCATCGGCCCGATTCCCGGCATGGGCTCCGGTTCGTCCGGCGCGAACATGTCCGCCTCGACCCCGCTCAGCCAGAGGAGGTAGAACAGCCGCAGGTCGCCCCCGAGAACGTCGGCGCGCAGCGGCGCGAGCGCCGCCAGCCAACCCGAGCCATCATCCCAGTCCTCAGACTCCACTTCGTCGATGTTGATGTCCAGGATCAGGTTCTGGCCGCCGCAGCGGAGCGTGGCGTAATCAACCTCGCCCAGGAAGGCGTCGAGCAGATGCCGATCGACCAGATGCGCCGGCCAACGCAGCATCAGCCGGCGCGAGCCCCAATTCGCCATATAGAGATGCAGGTCGAACCACATCTCCATCAGCCTGGCCGGATCGCCCTTGAAGTCGCCCCACTCATACGAGTTCGTGAAACTGGTGGCCGTAATGCGCGCTCGGGTCGACAAGGCCCGCAGAGCGTCCTGATCCGCTCCGCTAAGTGGACGGTCGATCGCCTGGAATTCGTAGTACTGGTATTCGCTCATGGTCGTGGCCACCTGGGAGGGGGTCAGACGGGGTGCAGGACACCATCCGTTTCGAGGATTTGAAGCGCCTCGGCAAGCGTCACGCCGACGTGGAGCCGCCACCATTTGCCGGTGTGCCGCATCCAGTAGATATCAAAGCGGTCTGGCCCCATGCGGTCGATGCGGGCGAACGGCGCATCGAACTCTTCCCCGCGATTGTGCTCCATGCCCGATCGGTAGCGTTGCATGAAGCGATATCGCCCGGCCGCCCAAGCGCCGTGGATGTCGATCACATAGTTCCACTCGGTCGGCCTGATCTGGGGCAGGAAGCGCGGCTTCAAGACATTCTTAATGAAAGCCTCGCAAGCCACGACGGTTGCATGCTTCTCCGCCTCTTCCGGCGGCTCCGGGCGATCGACGCGTGTCTTCAGCACCCACTGTTTAGCTCTAGCCATGTCCGCGGTCCATTTTCGTCCACCGCAGCGTTTATCTCACGGGGCCGGGTGGCGTCGCACCATCGAATAGCTGCCGCGCGAGGCGCCACATCACCCATTAGAGGGCTATGGCGTAGACGTAGTGCTCATCATCATCGGCCGTGGCCCGCCAGCCATCGACGGTCGCAGAACGGTTTGCCTCGAGCTGTGAGATCGGCTCGCCGCTCGCCGAGTTACGCACCCGCCGGTCCCCAACTTGGCTTCGACCATCTGCTGGTTCCGCGGTGGCCCCCAGCCGAGGAAGACCATGATTCGCGGCGGCTGCTCAAATGTCGCAATCATCACATTTTGGGCTTTATCCGCGCCCTGGCCGGTCTGCGGACACTGAACGGCGCGGTGTTCCGCCTCGATCCCGACCGCCCCGGATCGCGAGGCCAAGCTGCTGTTGATGCCGGCTCCGTAACAAGAACGGGCATGGGAAGTTGATGCGTCTCCGAGTTCCATGTTAGCCAGCCGTCAGGCAACGCCCGGCGCAGGAGAAGGTCATGGCGGGAGAGGTAAGGGGTAATGGCGAGAGCGACGCGCTGCCGCCGTCTGGGGACGGCCCGCAAATGTTCGTCAATGTCCAATATGTCAAGGACTTGTCGTTCGAAAACCCGCGCGCGCCGCAGAGTTCGATTCAGCCGGCGGCCCAGCCTGATGTGGCGATCAACATCGACGTCAAGGCACGCAACCTGAACACCGGCGCCTACGAGGTCGTGCTGACAATCAACGTCAACGCCAACGCCCAGGGTGAGCCGGTATTCCTGGTCGAGCTCGCCTACGCCGCAGTGGTGACGGTTCTGAACGCGTCGGAGCCAATGGTCGCCACTCTGGTGCTGGTCGAAGCGCCGCGGATGATCTTTCCGTTTGCTCGCGCCATCATTGCCAATGCGACGCGCGACGGCGGCTTTCCGCCGTTGCTGATCAACCCGATCGACTTTGCCGAGCTGATGCGGCGCCGGCAATTGCCTGAGCAGCCGGCCGCGGAGGGCGGACCGTTCGTCTGAGGCTCAGGCTTCGGCGCGCCACAAGGGCGCGGTAAGCAGCGCCAGCATCGCTTCGTGCGCGGCGAGTTCGGCCGGCGACGGCAGGTGCGGCCGCGGCACGCGGGCGATGCGGATGGCGCTCACCGCGGCGCTTTCGGGCGTTACGAAATCTAGACCCGGCTGGCGGCCGCCGATAAGTTCGAGGTAGACAGCGGCCAGCAGCCCGCAATCGATCTTCGCCCCGTGACTGACGCGCACCGACAGATCGATGTCGAAACGCCGGCACAAAGCATCAAGGCTGGCCGGGGCGCCGGGATAGCGCTGTCGAGCCATCGTCAACGTGTCGATATGCGTCGGCGCGAGCGGCGCACGCCCGACCAGCGCCAGCTCCATGTTCAAAAAGGCGAGGTCGAACTCGGCGTTGTGGATGACCAGCGGATCCGAGCCGATGAAGTCGAGCAGCCCGTCGGCGATCGAGGCAAACGGCGGATGTGCCGCGAGAAATTCTTCGGTCAAGCCGTGAACCGCATAGGCATCGGCCGGAATGTCGCGACCAGGGTCGACATAGCAGTGAAAATCCCGGCCGGTCGGGATGTGGTGCATCAGCTCGACGCAGGCAATTTCGACGATGCGGTGGCCCGCCGCCGGGTCGAGACCAGTCGTCTCCGTATCCAATACAATCTCGCGCATTATCGTCCCTGTCACCGTTTCTTCGCTGTACGCAGGCCGTGGCGAGCAGGCGGTACGCCCCGGCCGCGCAACCCGCCGATGATCGCCCGCAGGCGCCGCATGCCGAAGCCGCGGTCCAAACCAGTAGGGACGACGAAATCCGCGCGCCGCCGCTTTTCGGCGTCAGGCATCTGCTGTTTCAGGATCGCGGCAAAGCGCGCGGCGGTCATCCCCGGCCGCCGCATCACACGCTGGCGCTGCAGCATAGCCGGCGCCGACACCACGATGACATAATCGCAACGGGCGGCGCCGCGGCTTTCGTACAATAGCGGTATGTCAAGCACGGCGAGCGGCGAGCGGCGGGCGCGGGCATGAGCCAGAAACCGCTTCTCGTCCTCGGCCACCATTGGATGCAGGATGCCTTCGAGCCGGGCAAGCGCCTTGGAATCGCCAAAGACGCGCTGGCCGAGCCGCTTGCGGTCGATGCCGCCGTCCTCCGCGCGCATGCCGGGAAAGACCGCCTCAACCTTTGACACCGCTCTGCCGCCCGGCGCCAGCAGCCGGTGCACCACCTGGTCGGCGTCAAACAGCGGCACTCGCATTCGCCGCAGCATCGCCGCGGCGGCGCTTTTCCCCATCCCGATCGATCCCGTAAGACCAACGACGATCACGTCGGCGGCACCAAGGTCTCGACGACCGCTGCCCGGAGTTCTGGAGTAACCCGAACCTCGGCACCGAACCACGCCTCAAAGCCGGGGCGTCCCTGATGCAGCAACATGCCGAGACCATCAACGACCGGATGGCCGCGCCGCCGCGCCGCTGCGAGCAGCCCGGTTTCGAGCGGCGCGTAGACGATGTCGACGACCGGGGCCGATCGCGGCAATGGCGAGATGTCGAGATCGAGCGGTGGCTCGCCGGTCATGCCAAGGCTCGTCGTGTTGACCAGCAGCCCGGCCCCGTCCAGCACCTCGCGCACCGCGTCCCATGAGTGAACCGAAATTCGGGTGGCTGAGGTGGCCAGTTCGTTGGCGACGGTCTCGGCGCGGCTGCGCGTACGATTGACGATGCGGATTTCGCCGATCCCCGCATCGCCGAGAGCGGCGATGACCGCCCGAGATGACCCGCCGGCGCCAAAGACAACAGCGGGACCGGCCGACGGACTCCACTTGGGCGCGCAATCGCGCAAGTTTTCACGGAAGCCGTAAATATCGGTATTGCTGGCGTCGAGGCTGCCATCCGCTGCAACGACGATCGTATTCACCGCACCGATGCGGCGCGCCAGCGGATCGACGCGGTCAACCACCTCGAGCGCCGCCTGCTTATGCGGGATCGTTAGATTGCAGCCGCGAAAACCAAGGATCGGCAAGGCCCGCAACGCCCGCTCGAGATCGCCGGGCCGCACCGGCAACGGCACGTAGGCACCATCGACCTTGGTCTCGTCGAGCCAAAAGCCATGCAGCAACGGCGAACGCGAATGTGCAACCGGCCATCCCATAATGCCGGCTAGGCGTGCTGCCCCAGTCATCTTCATGACGCAATATTTAGCATGCCGCCGGTCGACGACGCCATCTTTCACTGGAAGACGCTAGCGGAGCAATTCTGACGCTTGTTACCCGCTCCTTTTCCGTCATTCCCGCGAAAGCGGGAACCCAGGGCCACCGCTTCCTCACTTGCCCCCTGTTCAGGCCAGGGGCAGGCTCTGGGCCCCCGCTTTCGCGGGGGCGACAAGGAACCAAGGGTGGGGACCATCTGTTTGGTTCGCACCGCTAGCGGGTGGGTTGGCCCTGTTCCCGCAAAAACGCGAGCACCGGATCAAAGGCAATCCCAGGACCGCGAAACAGTCGCCGCCGATCCGCTCGAACAGTTGAATGCCTCCCCCTCCAAGGATCAGCCGGTCATTCGGGCATGCCATGACGCCGGGCCAAGAGCTTCATGATCGTCGCCGCGGTCTCCTCGATCGAACGGCGGGTGACGTCGATGACCTGCCAATGATGTTCGGTAAAGGTCCGCCGTGCTTCACGGACCTCTGCACGTACTGAATTGAGATCCGTGTATTCGGTGCTCTCGTCATGATGCAGCATGCTCAATCGATTACGACGAAGCTGGATCAGCCGCTCGGGATCATTGGTCAACCCGACGATCAGCGGGCGTTTGGCGTTGATCAACTCGGGCGGCAGCGGCACACCCGGCACGAAGGGCACATTCGCGGCCTTGATGCCGCGGTTCGCCAGGTAAAGACAGGTCGGCGTTTTTGACGTCCGCGAAACGCCGACGAGAACCGCATCGGCATCGTCGAAGCCCCAGCTCGATTGCCCGTCATCGTGATTGAGGGCAAAGGTCATCGCGTCGATGCGCGCGAAATATTCGTTGTCGAGCAAATGCTGCTTGCCGGGCACGCCGCGACTTTCCCGGTGGAGATGCGAGGCGAGGGCGGCAATCACCGGATCGAGGATCGGGATTGCCGGAACTTGGAGGCGGCGACAACCCTGTTGCAGCAGTTGACGCAGCTGTTCGCTGACCAAGGTGAACAGAACGACACCGGGGTTCGCCTCGACCCCGACGATCACCCGATCGATCTGGTTGCGGGTGCGCACCATGCTCCAGACATGCTCGACCGGCTGCACATCGTCGAATTGCACAAGACACGCGCGAGCCACCGAATGCACGGTCTCGCCGGTCGAATCGGAGACGAGGTGGAGGTGGAAGCGCGTCACCGCGGCGCGACCCGTTCGAACGCGATCATCCCCAGCAGGATGTGCAAAGCTCGTTGGTCATACACAGGGCTCGCCCTCGGCAGCCGACACGACCAAGATCTATCCCCGTTTCGCCACGTTCACCAACAGCGTTTCGGCAACGAGGGCCCGGTCGCTCCACGGGCACGGAAAATCGGGGATCCATTCAATCGCAGTCGGTCATATCCCCGCTTTTCAACCCGTCCACAAGCTCGGTTTTCAGCATGCTTCGGAGCATCATTCCCAATTTGATGCACGGATACGAGCCCACCGCTCTTCGCCGGATCAGTCATGTGCAGCATACTTGGACAAATTGCTAATCCCCGTGACCCACCGTCCCCTCAACCTTCTACTATCTAAGAAACCATATATTGATGAGAGGAGAATTGTTTGATGGCGAGCCCCTCATCCAAGCCCCTGCTGCGTGTGCTTGCTGGAGAAGCGGTTGCGCCGGCACCATGGTGGCTGATGCGGCAAGCCGGCCGCTACCTCCCCGAATATTGGAAGGTCCGGGGCCAAGCGGAGGATTTCATTCAATTGTGCCTGACCCCGACGCTGGCTGCCGAGCTGACGATGCAGCCGATACGGCGGTTCGGCATGGATGCCGCGATCCTGTTTTCCGACATTCTGATGCTGCCTTACGCGCTGGGGCAGGGGCTCGCCTATCGCGCGGGCGAAGGGCCGGTGCTTGACGCGATCACCGACAGTACCGGCGTCGCGCGGCTGGATGCCGCCGGTGCTGTTGCCCGGCTCGAACCTGTTCTCGATGCCGTGCGGCGCGTGCGGTCGATGCTCGGCCCGCAAACGGCGTTGATCGGCTTTGCCGGGGCGCCGTGGACGGTCGCGACCTATATGGTCGAGGGTGGAAGCAGCCGTGATTTCCGGCGGGTTAAAGGCTGGAGCTATCGCGACCCGCAAGGTTTTGGCGCGTTGATCGACGTGTTGACCGAGGCGACGATCGAATGGCTGGCCGGCGAGATCGCAGCAGGCGCCGAGGCGGTTCAGCTCTTTGATACCTGGGCTGGCGTGTTGCCCGAGGCGGGGTTTGTGCGCTGGGTTGTCGAACCGACGCGGCGGATCGTAGCGGGATTGAAAGGCCGATTTCCCGAATGTCCGATCATCGGGTTCCCGCGCGGCGCCGGGGTGTTGTACGAGCGCTACGTCGTTGAGACCGGGGTCGATGCGGTTGGGCTCGACACTTCCGTGCCGGCGGCGTACGCCCGTGCTCGGCTGGCGCCGCGTGTGGTGCTTCAGGGCAATCTCGATCCGGTGCTGCTGCTGACCGGTGGTGCAGCGCTCGAAGCAGCGGCCGGGGAGCTTCGGCGGACGCTCGGCGGCGGACGCTGGGTATTCAACCTCGGCCATGGCGTGCTGACCGAAACACCGCCGGAACATGTGACGGCGCTCGCCCGCGTGCTGGGCGAGCCGATGCTCTCCGGCTGAGATGACGCGCACTGCGATCGTGTTGATGAACCTCGGCGGTCCGGATTCGCTCGACGCCGTCGAGCCGTTTCTGTTCAACCTGTTCAGCGACCCCGCGATCATTCGCCTGCCATGGCTGCTGCGAATGCCGTTGGCGCGTCTGGTGGCGCGCGGGCGTGCCCGGACGGCGCGGGAGATCTACGCACGGCTGGGCGGCGCGTCGCCGCTGCTTGCCAACACCGAAGCCCAGGCGCGGGCGCTCGACGAACAGCTGGGCACCGGATATCGCTCGTTTGTCGCGATGCGTCACTGGCGCCCGACCAGCGCCGATGCCGCGCGCGCGATTGCCGATTGGGGGCCGGACGAGATCGTCTGTCTGCCGCTCTACCCGCAATTCTCGACGACGACCACCGCCTCGTCGCTTGCCGATTGGCGCCGGGCGGCAGCCCGGCAGGGCCTCGACCGTCCGACGCGCGTCGTCTGCTGCTATCCGACCGAATCCGGTTTTGTCGAGGCGATGGCCGGGCTGATCCGTCCGGCGCTTGACCGGGGGTTGGGTTTTCCAAATCCGCCGCGTCTGCTGCTGACCGCGCACGGTCTGCCGAAAAAGATCGTCAACGCCGGCGACCCTTATCCCAGTCAGGTGGAATTGACCGCGCGGGAGGTCGTTGCGGCGCTTGCCCGGCCTGGGCTCGATTGGCGCGTCTGCTATCAAAGCCGGGTCGGTCCGCTTGAATGGATCGGCCCCGCTACCGACGCCGAAATTCGTCGCGCCGGTGCCGCCAAGGTGCCGCTCGTCGTTGCTCCGATTTCATTCGTCTCGGAGCATTCCGAGACTTTGGTCGAACTCGATCTCGACTATCGCCGGATTGCTGAGAATTGCGGCGTTCCGGCCTATGTCCGCGTGCCCACCGTCGGCGTCGCAACGGCGTTCATCACCGCGCTTGCGGCCGTCGTACGCCGGGTGACGACAGCTGAGCGAGGTGAGGCATGCGCGGCTGCGACCGGAGGCCGTTGCACTCTCGTCGGAGCGACGCGTTGAGTGCTTGGCTCACCGCCGCCTATCTTTGGGTCAAGGCGGCCCATATCCTCGCAGTCATCGCATGGATGGCGGGGATGCTCTATCTGCCGCGATTGTATGTCTACCACACGATGGCGCCCGTCGGCTCGAACCGCTCGGCAACGTTCAAGACCATGGAGCGCCGGCTGCTGCGCGGCATCATGAACCCGGCGATGATCGCAACCTTGATCTTGGGGGTGTTGCTCGCCGCGACGCCGGGCGTCGTCGACTGGCAGAAGGGCTGGATTTGGGCGAAGCTGGCGTTGGTGGCGGCGCTGATATCCTATCACGGCGCATTGGCTCGTTGGCGGCGCGCTTTTTCCGAGGATCGCAACCGGCACCCGCCGCGGTTTTTCCGGATGGTCAATGAATTGCCGACACTGGCGCTGATTGCGATCGTCGTACTCGTCGTCGTCAAGCCATTTTGATTTGTATGCGTGTATTTAGCAGAATCGCGGGGTCTTGATATCGGGTTTGACTTGCCTATCTGCTTTGGCTAAGGGGAATGGCGAAGCGGCACCTGCCTTTCCCGTCAATCCCCGCCATCCCTCGCCTGAACCTTAGTATCCTGCGAGCCGTTTTCGCAGGAATCCGTCTGGACGGGCGAGCCTTGTCCCATCTCTGCGCGACATTCCATGAATCTCCAGGAACTCAAGCGAAAAACTCCCGCCGAGCTGTTGGCATTCGCCGAAGAGCTTGAAATCGAAAACGCGTCCTCGCTGCGCAAGCAGGACATGCTGTTCGCAATTCTGAAGCAACTGGCCGAGAACGACGTGCCGATATCGGGCGACGGCGTGCTCGAAGTTTTGTCCGACGGCTTTGGATTTCTGCGCTCGCCCGAAGCCAACTACCTCGCTGGGCCTGACGACATTTATGTCAGCCCAAGTCAGGTTCGGCGCTTCGGACTGCGCACCGGCGACACGGTCGAGGGCGAGATTCGCTCTCCGCGTGATGGCGAGCGTTACTTTGCCTTGCTCAAAGTCTCCGGCATCAATTTCGACGAGCCCGACCGGCTGCGCCAGCGGATCAATTTCGACAATTTGACCCCGCTTTACCCGGAAGAAAAGCTGGGTCTCGAATTCGAGGACCCGTCGCGGCGCGATCTGACGACCCGGGTCATCGATCTGATCACGCCGCTAGGCAAGGGTCAGCGCGCACTGATCGTATCGCCGCCGCGCACCGGCAAGACGGTGATGCTGCAGAACATCGCCCACGCCATCGCCGCCAACCACCCCGAGGTCTACCTGATTGTGCTCTTGATCGACGAGCGGCCGGAAGAGGTCACCGACATGGCCCGCTCGGTGCGCGGCGAGGTCATCAGCTCGACCTTTGACGAGCCGGCCCAGCGCCACGTCCAGATCGCCGAGATGGTCATCGAAAAGGCGAAGCGGCTGGTCGAGCACAAACGCGATGTCGTGATCCTCTTGGATTCGATCACCCGTCTCGCGCGCGCCTACAACACCGTGGTGCCGTCCTCCGGCAAGGTCTTGACCGGCGGCGTCGACGCCAACGCGCTGCAGCGGCCAAAGCGCTTTTTTGGTGCGGCCCGCAATATCGAAGAAGGCGGCTCGCTGACGATCATCGCGACGGCGCTGATCGACACCGGCTCGCGCATGGACGAGGTGATCTTCGAAGAGTTCAAGGGCACCGGCAATTCCGAAATCGTGCTCGACCGCAAGGTCGCCGACAAGCGCACCTTCCCGTCGATCGACATCACCAAATCCGGCACCCGCAAGGAAGAGCTCTTGGTCGATCGCGGCGTGTTGTCGAAGATGTGGGTCCTGCGCCGCGTGCTGACGCCAATGGGCACCGTGGACGGTCTCGAATTCCTGATCAACAAGCTCAAGGAGTCGAAGAGCAACACCGAGTTCTTCGACGCAATGAACACCTAATTTATCCGGTTGTCTTGCCGGGCGGTGCGCCGCGTTCAAAGCAACGAGACGGTTGGACGACATACACGAACTCCGATGGCCGGGCTTGGCCCGTGGACCTTCAGCCCACGGACTAGATCCGCGGGCATCCACGCCTTCCTTGGGCGCGGGCTGCTCGGTTGCCAAGACGTGTTGGGGTGGACGGCCCCACGGCATCGAAGTGTGCCAATGTTTGGTCGTCACGACGCAAACACGAGGACCGTCCGTCATGAAGCTTAAGCGCATTGCCATCGACACGTCCAAGCATGTCTATACCCTGCACGGGGTCGATGAGGCCGAGCGCCCGGTGTTGCGGCGCGAGTTGAGGCGCAGCCAGGTCGCGGCGTTCTTTGGCAAGCAGGAACCCAGCGAAGTGGTGCTGGAGGCTTGCGGCAGCGCGCACCACTGGGGCCGGCAACTGAGCGCGCTCGGCCATCGGGTGAAGCTGATCCCGCCGCAATACGTCAAGCCGTTCGTCAAGCGCGGCAAGAACGATCGCAATGACGCCGAGGCCATCAGCGAGGCGGCAGCACGGCCGACGATGCGCTTTGTGCCGGTCAAATCGGCCGAGCAACAGGCCGAGCTGACAGTGCTGAAGGTGCGCGAGCTTGTGGTCAAGCAGCGCACCCAGCTGGTCAACGCGCTGCGGGGGCACGCCGCCGAGTTCGGGATTATTGCCGCCAAAGGGGTGGGCAACGCCGCGGCCCTGGCCGCGCGCGCCGCAGCCGATCCCGCCGTGCCGGCCGCAGCGCAGGAGATGATGGCCCTGCTGGGCCGCGAGATCGAGCACCTTGACCAGCGGCTGGCCGAGCTCGGCGGCACGCTCGCGGCGCTGCATCGGGCCAACCCGCTCAGCCAGCTTTTGGCCGAGGTTCCCGGGATCGGGCCGATCAGCGCCCTGACCCTGGCGCTGACGATCGATGCCAAGGCGTTCCGCTCGGGGCGACATCTGGCTGCCTGGATCGGGCTTACGCCCAAGGAGCACTCGACCGGCGGCAAGCACCGCCTCGGCGCCATCAGCCGGGAAGGCAACGAGCGGTTGCGCCAACTGCTGGTGCTCGGCGCGACCTCGGTCATCAAGGTCGCCAAACCCGGCCACCGACACGCCACGGTGTGGCTGACCGGTTTGCTCGGGCGACGGCCGCGCCGGGTCGCGGCGGTTGCCCTGGCCAACAAGATGGCTCGCATTGTGTGGGCCATGATGACGAACGGCGAAGCGTACCGGCAACCGTCGGCAACCGCCTGACCGCTCGTCATCGCCGCGGGTGAGAGGGCGCAGCACAAGATGGCGATCGGTCGACCCGACGGACGAGACACCCCGTGGCATCCAACGGCGCATCCAACGCCGCTGAGCGTGTTTGGGAAGCGTCCGCGGAACCCATCTGGGCCCGCGGCCATGGCCGCACCACAAGGCCGGACACATGACCGCACGCGAACCGCCGCCAAATCGGCGCAGCGCCCTTGCATCCAAGGGGCCGTTCTCTAATCGCGTCTCCTCTGTCAACTGGATCTTGAACGCTTCTGTCGCCGTACCGGGGTCACGGTTCTCTCCGCGGTCGGAAGCGTCCGCCGCAACATCTGGTTCGAAGCACAGGCGCTGCAATGTCCACAGCGGGCTCGCGTGGTGTTTTACGCGGCCCAAGGCCCTCCGTCGCAGTCGCCTGCACCCTCGCCCCGTCGGGCAACCATCACATCCGAGGCGGCGCCCGGATGGATCCTGGTGAAGGTATCGTCAGACGGCCGCCGGCTGCTCGGACCAGCGGAACGGCTCGCCCGACCGCCACATGCTGTGCAGGATCACAGCGAGTTTTCGGGCAAGCGCCACGCGCGCCTTGCCAGCGCCTGATCGTCTGGCAATCGCCTGGGCCCAGTTTTTCAGGCCTGAAGCCCGTTTGACCCGCGACATCAGCACCACCGCCGCTTCGTACATCAGCGTGCGAGCCAGCGTGTCGCCGCACTTCGATATTCTGCCGCTGCGGTCTATCTCGCCCGATTGATATCGTTTTGGGGTGAGCCCGAGGTGCGCGCCGACCGATCGTGACCGGCCGAAGCGCGCCGGATCCTCGATCATACTGACATAGGCCAGCACAGACAGCACTCCGATCCCGGGCACACCCATCAGGTGACGGCACGTGGGGCTCGACTTCACCAGCGCGCGTACCGCTTTGTCGAAGGCGGCGGTCTGCTGGCGCAGTTGCCGCCAAGCGGCCAGCATGGGCCGAACGATCGGCGCCACTTCGGCCCGGTCGACAAGCAGCGTCTCGACGCGCCGGTCGAACGGCAGTCCACGCCCTGCTCCCGGCAGCATGCCGAAGGTCTTGAGCACACCGCGGATATGGTTCGACAATCGTGTTGTCATGCCGACGAGCTGGGCTCGTGCCCCCAGCAAGGCCCGCACCCGATGGGAATCGAACGACTTTACATGCACCGACCGATACCATCCCGTGCGCATGATCTGCGCCAGTCCCTCCGCATCGTTCTGATCCGTCTTGTTGATCTGCATTTTGAGCGCAGCCCTTGCATGCCTCGCATCGAGGCACGTGACGGCGAGCCCGCGACCGCGCAACTCGTGCACCAGCCATGGCGTCATAGGACCGGTCTCGATACCGATGCGGGCATCCTCGCCGCCATGCCTCCGCACCGCGCGCTCAATCTGTTCCGGATCAGAGGCGCACTGGCCACGCCACAGTCGGCGACCGGAGTCGTTCACGACACAGATCGCGGTCGATTTTTGCGACACGTCCAAGCCAACATAGTGGGTCATCGCACAGCCTCCGATGGTGAAAGCGACCGGGCTACAGCCCGGAGCGCGGCACTATCGGCAAGTCAGCCAGCCGCCGCGATTACCCGATGTCCACACATGGATGCCCGGATCACGTCCGGGCAAAGCGGTTTTAGGGTTGTATCTGATACAACAGTGACTTATCCTCGATTGTGGGTCGAGCTGAACTGGACAGCCGTGCATCCAGTCTGGGCAAGGGGTCGTTTGTCAGCTTGAACTCTCAGCCCAAGCCGAGATTGCGCCGCAGCGTGGTGTAACACTCGGCCGAAGTGTCGGCGATCGCCTCGGTGCGATCGCTTTCGCGGTCCTCGTAGGAGATGGGCCCGCCGAACTGGCTCTCGGTGAAGTCGAACCGCGAGCTCCTGATCCGATTGTAGAAATGCCACGCCCCGTTGATGCGTGTCTTTGGGATTTCTCCGCCGAAGAGATCCTGGACGACGAGGGCACTGGCGCTGCACTGGCCGCAGGCCGGGCTATCCTCTTTCCATTTGCCCCCGGTCGCGCGGGACCACGCGCCAAAAAGACTCGGCAACAAGTCCGCCGGCGTCCTCATCGGCGTGCGGTCACCGGCGGGATCTAAACCGTCAGCACCGTCTGCCCGGTGGTCTTGCGGCCCTCGAGGTCGCGGTGCGCCTGGGCCGCCTCGCGCAACGGATAGGTTTGGTTGACCGCGATCTTGACGGCGCCGCTCCCGACGACCTCGAACAGTTCGCGCGCCGCGGTCAGCAAATCTTCGCGCGTCGCGGTGTAGGTGTTCAGGGTCGGCCGGGTCAGGAACAGCGAGCCCTTCCCGGCCAGAATGCCGATGTCGACCGGTCCGATCGCCCCGGAAGACTGCCCGAACGCAGCCATCAGCCCCAATGGCGCCAGGCAGTCGAGCGATTTGTAAAAGGTGTCCTTGCCAACCGAATCGTAGACCACCGGCAGCTTCTTGCCGTGGGTGATGTCGTTGACCCGCGCGACAAAATCCTCGCGCCGGTAGACGATCGGGTGGTCGCAGCCGTGTCTCTTGGCTAGCGCTGCCTTGTCGTCGTCGCCGACCGTGCCGATGACCGTCGCGCCGAGGTGCTTCGCCCATTGGCAGACGATCAGCCCGACGCCGCCGGCCGCGGCGTGGATCAGGATCGTCTCGCCGGCCTTCACCGGATGGGTGCGGCGCACCAGGTACCACGCGGTCATGCCCTTGAGCATCATCGCCGCGGCCTGGCTGTCGGTGATGCCGGCGGGAACCGGGACGAGGCGGTCGGCCGGCATGACCCGGCCCTCGGCATAGGCGCCGATCGGCCCGCCGGCATAGGCGACGCGGTCGCCGGGTTTGAGCCCGCCGACCCCCGGCCCGACCTCTTCGACGACCCCGGCCGCCTCGGAACCAAGCCCGCTCGGCATCGGCATCGGATAAAGGCCGCTGCGCTGATATGTGTCGATGTAGTTGAGGCCGACCGCGGTGTGGCGCAGCCGCACTTGGCCCTGCCCCGGCCTGCCGATTTCGACTTCCTGCCACGACAGCACTTCGGGGCCGCCGGCCTTCTCGAAACGGATTGCGTGAACCATGGTGATTCCTTTCCGATAATGTTCGAGATCACAATGCGTCATTGCGAGGAGCAATGATGATCGAGATCACAAGGCGTCATTGCGAGGAGCGGGGCGACGCGGCAATCCCGAAGAAACGCAACTCCTTTGTCCTTGCGAGATTGCCGTGCTTTGCTCGCAATGACACCTGCGCCGGCCCCCCTTCGAGCGCGAGCAGCGCGCGCTTCGTCTCCAGCCCGCAGCCGCCGCTGTAGCCGCCAAGCCCGGTGCGCGCCAAGACGCGATGACACGGGATCACGATCGGGATCGGGTTATGCCCGCAAGCGCGGCCGACCGCGCGCGGCGCCGAGCCGACCTCCATCGCCAGCTCGCCGTAGCTGCGCGTCTGCCCGTGCGCGATCTGCCGCATCGCCAGCCAGACCCGCTGCTCGAAAGGCGTACCCGCCGGCGCGAGCGGCAAGTCGAAACCGGTCAGCCGGCGCTCGAAATAGGCTTGGAGCTGGCAGCGCGCCTCGACGAGCAAGGCTGTCGGGTCATCCTGCGGGTCATCCGTCCAGGCGATCGAAACGATTGCATCCGTTGTCGCCGAGACAGTGAGCCGCCCGACCGGGCTGTCGACTGCTACCGAGCACAGCATGACCCAACCCCTTTTTGGCACACAACAAGAACACTAACGAATTTCACCAAGGCGGGCGAGCAATTCTTCCGGGCCCGTCAACGGCAGAGAACAGACCGGCCCGACGCAGACATAGGCTGCGGCACGGCCATTGACGAGGCCTTTGCCGTGCGCCGGATGGCCGGCCGGAAGATCGCTGCCCGGCTGCGGCGTCAGCATCACCCGGTTGGGCAGCGAAACGGCGTAGGCCGTTCGGCGCAACGCGCTGAAGCCAGCTTCCTCCGGTTCGCCGACGATGACGATCTGGACCGGTTCGGCCAGCAACTCGGCGTTGTTCAGCAATGTCGCGAGCGAAAAGAAATTCCGCCCGAGCTCACCCGAAAATGTCGCGACGATGGCTTCGGCGCGGCGGCGGTAGGCGTCGTCGCCGGTCAGGATCGCGAGCTTTGTCATGACCCCGACCAAGGTGCCGTTGCCGGCGGGGGTGGCGGCATCGCCGGCGGTCTTGGTGCGGGCGATCAGCGCCGGGGTGTCGTCGGCCGAGAAAAAATAGGCGTCGCCTGCCGGGTCGCGGTAATGGCGGTCGAGGATCGCAATCCACGCCTGGGCTTGGGCGACAAGGCCGTCACCGCCGGTGGCTTCATGCAGCGCCAGCGCGGCGCGGCAGAGATTGGCGTAGTCGTCGACACTGGCGGGATGGCGCGCCCGGTCCTCGCGCCAGCTGTGCGCCAGCCGCCCGGCCGGTGTCGTCATTTCCCTGCGGCTGAAATCGAGGGCGGTGCGCGCCGTCGCGATCCAGTCCGGCCGCTCGAAAACGATGCCGGCCTCAGCCATCGACGCGATCATCAGCCCGTTCCAGTCGGCGAGCACCTTGTCGTCCCAGCCCGGCCGCACCCGTGACGAACGGGCCCGCAGCAACAGCGCGCGGCACGCAGCAAGCTCATGCTCGGTCGCCTCGTCGGCCAGGGCCGGCGTGGCGATCCGGTTGAGGATCGTGTGGCCCTCCCAATTGCCGTCCGCGGTCACGTCGTAAAAGCGCTTGAACAAAGCTGCGCGGTCGCCCAGCGCCGCGTCGATCTCAGCCTCGGACCAGACGTAAAACTTGCCTTCCTCGTGCTCGCTGTCGGCGTCGAGGCTGCTGGCAAAACCGCCCCCCGGCGTCAGCATCTCGCGCCCAACCCAGTTCAGGGTTTCCTCGATCCGCTGTCGGTAGAGCGGGTTTCGCGCTTCCTGCCAGACCATGGTCAACAGGTCGACCAGCTCGGCATTGTCGTAGAGCATCTTTTCGAAATGCGGCGCGAGCCAGCGCGCGTCGGTCGAATAGCGGGCAAAGCCGCCGCCCAAGTGGTCGTAGATGCCGCCCTGGCACATCGCATCGAGTGCTTTGAGCACGGCATCGCGATAGGGCGGCTGGCGCGTACGCTTCCAGGCTCGCCACAGCAGCTCGAAGATGCCGCATTGCGGGAATTTGGGGGCGCTGCCGATGCCGCCGTTGATCTGGTCGGTCTCGCGCAGCAGTCGCTCGGCAATCGGGTCGAGCTCATGCCGGGAGACAGCGCCGCCGTGCTGCGGCTGGCCGAGCCGCTGCAACGCGTCACGCAGCACGCCGACGTTTTTGGCGACGTCGTCGGGTTTCGTGGCATAGGCCTTGCTGATCGATTCCAGCAGCTGACCAAACCCCGGCCGTCCCCAGCGTGATTCGGGCGGGAAATAGGTCCCGCCCCAGAACGGCTCGCCGTCCGGCGTCAAAAACATCGTCAAAGGCCAGCCGCCCTGCTCGCCCATCAGCGCCAGCGCGTGCTGGTAGACCTGGTCGAGGTCTGGGCGCTCCTCGCGGTCGACCTTGATGTTGACGAACAGCCGGTTCATCCGCGCCGCGATCTCCGGGTCCTCAAAGCTCTCATGCGCCATGACATGGCACCAATGGCAGGCGGCGTAGCCGATCGATAAGAGGATTGGCCGGTCGGCGGCCTTGGCCGCGGCCAGTGTCGCCTCGCTCCAGGGCTGCCAGTGGACCGGGTTGCCGCGGTGCTGGAGGAGGTAGGGGCTGGTCTCGTCGCCGAGGCGGTTGCGGTCCATTGCGGCTCCTGGCGTGCGCAAATGTCGGGGGTGCCGGGCGCCGGCGCGCATTGCCCTCGCCGCCCTGACGGTTTAGGATTTCCAGTCTACTCCCAGAACGGCGGACCGCGTCATTCGCTCCGCCACCCAAAGCTAACCGGAGAATGAGAAATGGCAGACGCACCCGGCGATCCGCAGCTGTTCTACACGCGCCATATCTTCATGTGCACCAACGTGCGGCCGGACGGCCATCCCCGCGGCTGTTGCATGGCCCGCGCCGGGGACGCTGGCGGCGTCGAGAAGGTACGCGGCTACATGCGCGAAAAGGCGCGCGCGGCGGGTGTCGAGAACATTCGACTCAACGCCGCGGGCTGTCTCGACCGCTGCGAATTCGGTCCGAACATGGTCATCTACCCTGAGGGAGTGTGGTATCGTTACGAAACCACCGAGGACGTCGACGAGATCGTCCAGAAGCATCTGGTCGAGGGCGGCCGCGTTGAACGACTGATGCTGCAGCCCGACCAGAAGCCGCCGGCCCACTGACCACTCAGCCCTCTTTAAGCGACACAATCTACGCGCCGGCGACCGCGGCGGGACGCGCTGCTGTCGCCGTGCTGCGGCTGTCCGGGCCGGATGCGGCGCGGGCGCTCACGTCATTGGCCGGCAGTCTGCCGCCGCCGCGAACCGCGCGACGGCGGCGGCTGCGTCGACCCTGATGCCGGCGAACCGCTCGACGACGCGCTGGTGCTGTGGTTTCCCGCACCCGCGAGCTTTACCGGCGAAGATGTCGCCGAGCTTCATCTCCATGGCAGCCGTGCCGTGCTCGCCGCGGTCGTCGACGCGCTCCGGGGTCTCGGATTGCGGCTCGCCGATCCCGGCGAGTTCACCCGTCGCGCTTTCGAGAACGGCAAGCTCGACCTGACCCAGGCCGAGGCGATCGCCGATCTCGCCGCGGCGGAAACCGACGCTCAGCGGCGCCAGGCCCTGCGCCAGCTCGACGGCGAGCTGGGCAGCGTTTATCGCGATTGGTCGACCCGCCTGACCCGCACCCTCGCCCATCTCGAAGCGGCGATCGATTTTCCCGACGAGGATCTGCCGCCCGCGATCGAGGACCGGATCCTTGGCGACATCCGGGTGCTCGCCCGCGAAATCAACACTCATCTCGCCGACGGCCGACGCGGCGAGCGGCTGCGCGACGGGATCATGGTCGCGATCGTCGGCCCGCCCAATGCCGGCAAGTCGAGCCTCTTGAACCGCATCGCCCGGCGCGAAGCGGCGATCACCTCGCCGATCCCCGGCACGACGCGCGACATCGTCGAGGTGGCGATCGACCTCGCCGGCTATCCAGTCGTGCTCGCCGACACCGCGGGCCTGCGCGACAGCGCCGACCCGGTCGAGCAGGAGGGATTGCGCCGTGCTTTGCGTCGCGCTGCGGAGGCCGAAATCCGGCTCTTCGTCTTCGACGCGCGCAACCCCGGCGCGGCCGCCGGCGCCGCCTCCTGGCCCGGCCCCGACACGATCCTGGTCGCCAACAAGATCGACTTGCTAGCATTCGGTGATCACCCGGATTCCCAACAAACGACCGCTTTGCCCGGACTTGGTCCGGGCATCCACGAGACGACGACGGGCGCTGCGGCCTGCGGTGAAGACGTGGATGGCGGGGTCAATCCCGGCCACGGGAGAGAAATCGGGATCGAGGGCGTCTGTCACGCCAGAACGTCGGAAGATTGCTTCCCCGTCTCCGCCCTGACCGGCGAGGGCCTCGACGCATTGCTCACAACCCTCGCCGCCCGCGTCGCCGCGACCTATCGCATCGAGGCGCCGGCCCTGACCCGAGCCCGGCACCGCCAGGCGCTCGAAGCCGCCGCCGCGTCGCTTGACCGCGCCCTCGCCGCCGATCTTCCCGAGCTGCGCGCCGAAGATTTGCGCCTCGCGCTGCGCAGCCTCGGCCACATCACCGGCACGGTCGATGTCGAAGACCTGCTCGACGTGATCTTCCGCGACTTCTGCCTCGGCAAATAAGCGGAATTATGTAGCTGTCTCACCCATTAGTCGGCAATTGTTCGGAGACGGAATCGTCCGCGCCCTCATTCAGCTGTGCCTCTAAGAGGCGAGCCAAATATGTTACCATGAGGCTAAGATCCAGATTGCCTTGCGCCCAGGCGCGATCCGCGCCGCGAAGCGCTTCTATGTACGGACCCCGGTCTTCTCTGATACGCTCAGGGACTATTTTGTTTCCAGAAAGAAAGTTCCCCGTTCGCACCGACATGAGATAATAACACGCAGCTCTAGCCGTCCTACCATTTCCTTCAATGAAGGGATGAATCCAATTCAACCGCCATAATGCGTACGCCCCCAATTGTACTGCCGACGCAGAGTACCAGTTCTCATGAATAAACGATACAAACCGATCCATTAATTCTGAGATTTCGTTAAAATGTGGCGGAATATGGTTTCCCACATAAATAGGCTCTTGTCTAAATCTGCCGCCTAATTGAGATATTGGCGACCGCAACGTGATTTAGAGACCAAAGCATGTATTTGTCGAACGCAAGCGGCCCTTGCCGTAAACCAATTTCTATACAATTAGTCAAAAGAGCGTATTGGCGTATCAGATTTATTTCTTGGATTCGCGCATAAAACTCCGGATCATCATCTTCTAATATTATCATATCCTGACAAGAGGTCCGGACAATTCCGGACCTCCCTCCTTTGCAAACTTAGTCGTGCGAAACCCTAAACCGCTTCGATGTGTCACGGACAGATTCTTTGGTTATGCGACTAGAGTCTGGCGCATTCCCATAGGCGAAACTTACAGCCTGCTCGCGGAGTTGCGCATCGGTCACATGGACGTTGCGGGCTTTTTGTAGCAAGCGGTCCAGTTCCGGATGATCCGGTTTCGGTCCGAAAAACACCTTTCGCGCGGCCATGTTGCATCCCTCCTGTTAAATTGGTCCCCAACGGGCGTTTGTACCCGATATGTGGGAAGATAACCACGGAGAATGAAGGAAGCCTCTATTCACCGTTGAGGTGGATGGCATGGACGCCAATTGCTTCCATGCATTGGAGAAAGAGGACGGCTGAGAACCCCCCACGGGCGATCTTGTTTGCGATGTTCCGATCGGTGTCCTTGACACCAATCGCGGCAAGCCGGTCAGCCAAATCCTTGTAGCTCAGGTTACGACGTTTCAGCTCGCCCCGGATGATTCCCTTCGCCTGAGCTTGCCAATCGCGCGTTGTTTTCATCATCTGATCCGATGCTGATCATCACGACATATGATGATATTAGCGTTGACAAGGGGCCAGCGTATCACCATATTCGATGATGTTAGTCACCGGATACGGCGATGCCGCAACACTTCCTCCTTTCCGCAGCCGCTAGGACGCTCTCGCTGAGCGCCGTTGCGCGCATGTCGGATGAGGAAGCGCACGCCAAATTCGTTGGAATCCGGTGGGGCGACAATAACGGGCAACCGTATTGCCCGAAGTGCGGTTGCCTCAAGGTCTACCCTTTCGCGACGCGCAAGCTGTGGAAGTGCGCCGGGTGCCGGTATCAGTTTTCCGTGACGACCCGGACGATCTTCGCCGACCGTAAGCGATCAATTCGAGATTACCTGCTCGCGATCGCCATCTTCGCAAACGGTGCCAAGGGTCATAGCGCCCTGCAACTGAGTCGCGATCTCGACTGCCAGTACAAGACCGCCTTTGTCATCGCGTACAAACTCCGCGAGGCGCTGGGTTCGCAGGTCCACGACGGCAGCGAGCTGTCGGGCGAAGTGCAAGTCGACGGCATGTACACCGGAGGCCATAGGAAGCCCGAGAACAAGAAAGCCGAGCGGGTTGACCGCCGGGTGGCTGAGGAGCGGACCGGCAAGCGCCAGGTCGTCGTCGTGGCTTGCGAAGTCATGGGCCGCACCCTTCCGTTCGTCGTGCCGCGCGAGAGCGCCGCAGTGCCGTTCATCCGCAGACACGTGGCCTCCGGGACCATCGTTCACGCGGACGAAGCATCGGGATGGGACATGCTGCATGCCTCCTACGACATGCGCCGGGTCAACCATTCGACCGAATACGTCGCGGCGGACGGGGCCAACGTGAACTGCGGCGCGGCAAACAGGTTGAGAGGCGGGCGTCAATCAGGATGAGAAAGTGTCGCCGGATGCGTGACAGCAGGAGGGCGTAGCCCGACTGACGTTGCGAATCCGGCGAACGGTGTGCCCCTGGAAGGGGCGCGTTGTCTGGCGGTCGCGGCCGGCCGGATAGGAAGCGAGTTCTTCATGCCGATGAGGAACCGCCCCTTGCCCGGTCGCCACATCACCGATTGCCAGATGAGGCTGTTCATGAGTTTCCGCCAGACCGAAACGGCGAGCGTTGCCGCGGCCAAAGCCGGGTTCAGCGCCGCCACCGCCTATCGCATCGAACAGGACCCGCGGCTCCCGTCACAACGGAAAGCACCGCGCGGGCGCCGGCGGCATGACCCGCTCGCTGCGGTTTGGGATAGTGAGGTGGTGCCCCTGCTCAAGAGCGCCCCGGGCCTGCGGCCGATCGCCATTTTCGACGAGATCCGGCGGCGCCATCCCGAGACTGGCGCCGGCATCCGCCGCACCTTGGAGCGGCGCATCCGCTCGTGGCGGGCGCTGTACGGCGCCGAGCAGGACGTCATCTTCCGGCAGGAACATCCGCCAGGCCGGCTCGGGCTGTCCGATTTCACCGAGATGCGCGATCGCGGCGTCAGCATCGCCGGCGCGCCGCTCGATCATCGGCTCTACCATTTCCGGCTGGCCTTCTCGGGCTGGGAGCACGCCCATGTCGTGCTCGGCGGCGAAAGCTTCGTGGCGCTGGCCGAGGGGTTGCAGAACGCGCTGTGGGCGCTCGGCCTCGCACCCTTGCAGCATCGTAGCGACAGCCTGTCGGCGGCCTTCCGCAACCTCGACCGTGACGCGCGGGAGGATCTCACGCGTCGCTACGAGGCGCTGTGTGCCCATTACGGCATGGAGCCGACCCGCAACAATCGCGGCGTGGCGCACGAGAACGGCTCGATCGAAAGCCCGCACGGCCATCTCAAGCAGGCGATCGAGGACGCGCTCCTGCTGCGGGGCACGCGCGACTTCGTCGATCTGAATGCCTATCGTCGTTTCATCGACGAGATCGTCGGGCAGCGCAACGTTCGCAACAATAAGCGCCTCGATCTCGAGCGCTCGGCCCTGCAATTGCTGGCGGCGCGGAGGACGACGGATTACGAGGAGACGTTCGTCAGTGTCACCTCGACGAGCGGCTTCATCCTCAAGAGGGTGTTCTATTCGGTGCCGTCGCGCCTGATCGGCCATCGGCTGCGCGTGCGGCTCTACGATGACCGGCTGGAATGCTTCCTCGGCGCGACGCCGCTGATGACGCTGCGGCGCGGACGTCCGCACGCCGACCGCAAGCACGGTCACGTGGTCGATTACCGGCACGTCATCCATGCCCTGCGCTGCAAGCCGATGGCCCTGCTCAACCTGGTCTATCGCGAGCAGCTCTTTCCGCGCCGTGCTTATCAGCGCGCCTTCGAAGCGCTGCTGGAGGGCGGCGGCGAGAAGCCGGCGTGCCGCACCATGGTCGGGCTGCTGGCGCTGGCCCATGATCGGGCTTGCGAGGCCGAACTCGCCGAGGCCATCGAGGCCGAGCTCGATGCCGGCAGATTGCCCGATCTCGGTCTGCTCGAACGACGCTTCGCGCCCGATCCCGCCGCCATTCCCGACATCGCCGTCGAATTGGTGCCGCTGCATCTTTACGACGAGCTCGGCACCGTCCGGCCCCTGGACCAAGCACTGGGGGGTGCAGCATGAAGACGACCGATCCGATCGACGCCGCCCGTCTCGCGCTGCTCCTCGCCGAGTTGCGACTTCCCGCCGTCAAGCAGGTCTGGGCCGACCTCGCCGCTCAGGCCGACAAGGAGGGCTGGCCGGCGGCCCGCTTCCTTGCCGCCTTGGCCGAGCATGAGATGGCCGAGCGCAGCCGTCGCCGCATCGAACGCCATCTCGCCGAAGCCCGGCTACCGCCCGGCAAGACCATTGACACCTTCGACTTCGAGGCCGTCCCGGTCGTCAGCAAGGCCCAGGTCATGGCGCTGGCGGCCGGTGATGCCTGGTTGGACAAGGGCGCCAATTTGATCCTGTTCGGGCCGCCCGGCACCGGCAAGAGTCACTTGGCGGCAGCTCTCGGCTTCGCCCTCGTCGAAAATGGCTGGCGCGTGCTGTTCGCCCGGACCACCGACCTCGTCCAGCGGCTGCAAATCGCCCGCCGCGAACTCGCTCTCGAAGCTGCCATCGCCAGGCTCGACAAATACCATCTGCTGATCCTCGACGACCTCGCCTATGTCACCAAGGATCAGGCCGAAACCAGCGTCCTATTCGAGCTGATCGGCGCCCGATACGAGCGGCGATCCCTGCTGGTCACCGCCAACCAGCCGTTCGGCGAATGGGGAAAGATCTTCCCCGAGCCGATGATGTCATAAAGCCTCTTCCTTTGATCGATTGGTGCGCCGTACTTGTGTTCTCAACTCAGCGATCTGCGGGTTGGAGAGCGTGATTTGCCAGGGCATTCCCCTGGCCAGTTGGCGACCCGACAATCGCCCTTTCCGAAGCCATTTGAAAACGGTCTGGGTAGAAACCGAGAGCGCCGCAGCTGCTCCTTGAACAGAATATGTCCCGTCAAGCCATTGCGGAGGATTATGTTCTGTTCCGTTGATCTTCACCGTCGGGATCTTCCAACGCTTGCGCAACAAATGCACCTCACCGCCGCTGAACGGGTGGCCGTGCGCGGACAACAGGCTCTCCGCGGTAAGCGTCGTTGCAATTTCGCGGTCGATCTTTTGCGCGGCGGCAAGATCGCGGACCCGGGCTTCAAGCGTCCCGATGTCGGCGTAGTTGCGGTAGCTGTTCACCGTACGTCGGACCTTGTGCTCGCTGACGGCGCCGGTCTGCCAGACGACGCGGATCCAGACCTGTCCGCTCGCGGGGCGCTGATCGAGGATCACCTCCTTGATGACGAGCCTGAGGATGTGCTTGCGCTCGACCGCAGTTGCCGCGCCCCACAGCTTGGGAAGATCTTCGCCCAACGAGAGGATCTGACCCCGGTCGGCCGCGGCCAGCGATGTCGGTTGCTGCCGACGCCAACTCTCATATTCGGCGTCGATCTGCTCGACTTGCCGCAGCCTGTCCTCCCAGACGCGCTCCAAGGAGCGCGCCACCAGGCGGTTCTCAGGCTCAACGGCATCGTATTGCCGGCGGGCTCGCTCCGCCTCGTAGCGCGCCCGCTCGCGCTTGAGCGACCATTGACGCTCGAGCGCACGGGCTTCGTTCTCAAGCTCGCCGAGCGCGGCAATCGCGAGAGCAAGACGATCCGGCGTCAGCGCTTCAAGCAACAATCTTTCGACCGCAGCATCGATACCCAGGGCACGCACCTCCTGGCAGCGCGGCCCGCCATGCTGATGCTGGTCGGCGCGACAAACATAGACAGGGTAGCTGCCGTGCGGTCCGGAATAATGCAGCCCCATGCGACGGCTGCAGCGGCCGCAGACGGCAATGCCCTGCAGCAAGGCGTTGCCCCGCCGCGGCACCCCGTGGCGGCCTATGTCGTAGCGATTGAGGTTGTCTGCGAGCCGCCGCTGGTTCGCCATGAACTCCTCCCAATCGACATATCCCGGAAAGGCGTCCTTCAGGCAAACCGGCCAATCCTGGATTGCCACGGCTTCGGTCGCGCCTCCCTGTAAACCGGAACGCCGGCCGATCGGCGTGCGCCGGCGTCGGCCATAAACATACGCCCCCGCATAAGCCGGGTTCTTCAGAACCTGAAGGATGCGGGCGCTGCTCGCCGGCCGCCACACGACTTCGTGCGGTGATGGTCCGTCGAGCGGTCGCACCGGCAACAGCAGGTTGGCTTCCTGAAAATGGCGCATGACCGCCTTGGCACTGCGAAGCTCGCGAAACTTCGCAAACAGGTGATGCAGCCGCGCCTGGACCTCTTCATCGGGATTGAGGGCGATCCGGCCATCCCGGCCGTGCGCCAAGCCCGCCGGCAGCGGCAGCCGCAACTCGCCTCGCGCCGCCTTCTGTCGCTCGCCCTGGTGCAGCCGCAGCTTGATCTGATGCAGCTCGGCTTCGCTCATGATCCCGGACAGGCCGAGCAACAGGCGATCATGGTAGGCGCAAGGGTCGTAGAGGCGCTCGCCATCGGCGATCAGCACCCCGAACAGCGAGCACAATTCCAGGAGCTGATGCCAATCCCGGTTGTTGCGGGCCAGCCGCGAGGCATCCAGGCTTATCACCAAACCCGCCTTGCCGAGGCCGATCTCGGCGATCAGCCGCTGGAAGCCGCCGCGGCCGTCGCTTGAGGTACCGGACTTCCCAAGGTCGTCATCAATGACTTCAATCCGTTCCTTGGGCCAACCAAACGCCGCCGCCCGATCGACCAGCCGGTACTGCAGCTCCGTGCTTTCCTGATGATGGCGGACCTGACCGGCGGTCGACTGCCGTACGTAAATGTATGCCAGCTTGGCGCGGTGCGACGTCGTCACCGGACTTTCTAAATTGAGCAGCATGTTCATCCCGGCATCCCCCTCGCAATGCGCCGGCGTCAGCTGCGGCAAGAACTGTCCGGAGCAGCTGCGCCAACCCTTGCGCTAGCTGCTGCTGCGCTCTCGGCGTCATCATCGGCCACACCCTGGGGGCGAGGATCAGCGAGCGATCCGGCAATGCCGGTCCGAACGGCAAGGTCAGCTGCCGGGCCCGATGTTCCATCGACCTCCTCTCGCGCAGCGGAAAGCCTTGCTCGCACGTATTCCGCCAAGGGAAGCAGGGTGCGTACCGATACCGCCGGCAGATCACGATTCGGCCTGGCCTCACAAGCCGCATCGTCGAGATCAGTGGCCTTCCGCGCGATCCAGCGGTGCCGGCCGTCGGGAAGAACGACCCGGATCCAGCCGATCCGCCGACTCGCCTCGCCTGCGCCGATCGCAAGCCGCTGACCGTAAAGCGGGTGGGTCGCATCGATGACCCGCACGCCGGCTGGCAGCTGTTCCGATCTTGAGGCATCGTGTCGTATTCGGCGACCAGGCGATGACGCTGGCCGTCGTCGATCGCCTGGTCCACCACGCCACGATCTTCGAGATGAACGTCGAGAGCTATCGACGCCGCACCGCCCTGGAACGCAAACGCGGCTTCAGCTGACGGCCCAGCGACAAGCAAGACTGGCATCTCAGTGTCGCGCCGCGACACTCAAATCGCCGCGCGCCCTCTTGCGCGACAATAACAACGCGACGATCATAGCCGCGCCGCGACGCCGGGATTCTCATCCTGATTGTCGCCGTCTTCCCATCCTGATTGCCGCGCTACAGTGAACCAAGCCGAGAGTTGGTTCAGCCGCCTTCGCCGGTCGGAATATGGAGTCCATCACCGTATCAGCGGTCAGCACCTCCAAGCCTACGCGAACGAAATGGCGTGGCGCGAGGACCATCGGCGCGAGCCAAACGGCCTGCAATGGCGGCGGATCACCGGAGCAGCCCTGCGGCACCCGATGAGCGAGCAGCGGCGCGGCTATTGGCAGCAGGAAGGCCGCCATGGCTGAGAAACACGTGGTCTTCGCCTTGATCGAGCGCCGGGCTCGCCTCGCCGGCGAGTTGCGCGCGAAGGAAACCGAGGTGCGGCGGATGAAGAAAGCGCTCGCCAGCGTCGATTTGTGCATCCGCATGTTCAAGGCGGACTATCAGCCGGAATCAATCGCGCCCAAGGTGACGCTCGACAAAAACCCCGCTGGTCTTCCCAAGGGCAGCGGAAGCCGTAGGGCGTTGGAAATCCTCCGCGAGACCGGCGTGGCGCTTACAGCCCCCGATCTTGCCGGCCTGATCCTAGAGCGGATGGAGAGAGAACCGAGCGAGCGGGCCATCGCCATGCTCGCCAAAACGATCCATAGCTCCTTTTCTCGGCAGAAGAACCCTGTCGTCGCCTACGATCGGACGACGTGGCCGGGGAAATGGCGGCTGCTGCCACTCGGCAGCTAGCACTCCTTCGCCGGTTTCACCAGCCTCGGAATAGTTCCATTGCGCTCCCGACGTGCGTGCCTCAGGGCCTCGTATCGCTCGCGGATGCCTTCATTTTCTTTGAGCATACGTTTCATGTATTCCGTGAACGCTCGCCGAAGCACCGTTTTTTGCGTCGCGTCGTCCATAGCATCGCAGAAATCGGCAAATTCCCCATTCACGGGGTCGCCGAGGTCATAGCGGCCGCGCCCACTTGGTACCATTTGCACCAATTGGTACCAAATTCTGCTTGCGTGACCTAGTCTAATCGTGGCATCAGATACGCGCGGATAGCGAATCGAACTCGTAAGGGATTGAGTTGCTACAAAACTAAGACGGGCGGCAAAAAGCCGCCCGCCCATGCGCAAAGTACTAGGATTTGGCCTCGGTAGCACGGGGCCATTTCGGCAAGTGGCTTCTAACTGCCTCCCACTTGCCGAGGCGATGCCGTAGGTACGAACGCACGGAAACCGCACGTCCCCACGGGCGATTGACAAAAGCGGCCAAGAGTCACCTCCTTCCGCTTCGAGACGACAGGATCGGTCCTGTCTCCCCGGAGCGCCCCATCGCGCCCCGCGCGTAAGGACGCCTGTGGGGTGCGGGGCTCGAACGGGAGGTGATCGCGTGGCGCGATTGCCAGCCACGAAGAGAGCGCAAACGCTTGTCCGCGTCAAGGCGGTAGATACCGCCTGCTGCGCTGACCAATTCTAGATGTTGATTTCGTTGTGGTCGGCTATAAACGAGCTACTAAATAGCGACTCGTGGTGAGACAGCTACATAATTCCGCAAATAAGCGATACCGGAACGTCGCTGGATCGACCTGTCGCCGCTGACGGTCTGACCTGATAGCCGAAAAATGGAGCGGACTGGACGGCGGCCCGTTGGCGATTCACACTCGGCGAATTGGCGTTCGCGCACAGGAGGGGTCGGCGATGGAACTCGGCAAGCTCGGCGTCTGGCTGGGCATGGACAGGATGAGCGCGGCGGCGGGCGCGGCTTTTGCCAGGCGGGTCGAGGAATGGGGCTACGGCGCCTTGTGGCTGCCGGAGAGCCGCGGGCGCAACGCGCTGGTGCATTCCGCATGGCTCCTCGCCAATACGCAAAAGCTGGTCGTCGCGACCGGTATCGCCAACATCTACGCCCGCGACCCGATGGCGATGGCGAACGGCCAGCGCGCCCTCGCCGAGCAGTCGGACGGGCGGTTTGTGCTCGGCGTCGGCGTGTCGCACCGGCCGATGGTCGAGGGGCTGCGCCGCCACACCTACGGCAAGCCGGTGGCGACGATGCGCGGCTATCTGCGGGCGATGCGCGAGGCGCCCTATCAGGCAACGCCGGCGCGCGAGACCCCGCCGACCGTGGTCGCGGCGCTCGGCCCGCGGATGATGGCGCTGTCGGGCGAACTGGCCGACGGGGCGCATCCCTACAACACGATCCCGGCACATACCGCCGAGGCGCGCCGGATCCTCGGACCGGGCAAGATCCTGGCGCCCGAAGTCTGGGTCTTGCTCGAAACCGACCCGGCGGCGGCGCGGCGGGCGGCGCGCGAGGCTCTGTCGCACTACCTGCAGCTCGAAAACTACGTCAACGCTTGGAAGCAGCAGGGCTTTAGCGATGCCGACATGGCCGGCGGCGGCTCCGACCGCTTTATCGACGCGATCGTCGCCTGGGGCGACGAAACCGCGATCCGCGCCCGCATCCAGGAGCACTGGGACGCCGGCGCCGACCATGTCTGCGTCCAGCCGATCAATGCGCCGGGTGCGCGTGCCGTTGTCGACGAGCGGGTCCTCGAGCTGTTGGCGCCGGCGCGGCGATCTTGACGTTTCCGGTACTCGCCCGACATTCTTCGCGCCGATCTCGATAACGGCTCCGCGGCGAGCGCGCCGTCCGGCACAGCGAGGACACTCGGCCATGTATTCCGAAACCACCCGATCGATCAGCGTCACGGTCAAGCCGTTCTATCTGGAGGATCAGTCCTCTCCGACGGAAGGCCATTACGTCTGGGCCTATCACGTGCGCATCGAGAACCGCGGTGCGGAAACCGTCCAGCTGCGCCGCCGCCACTGGAAGATCACCGACGGCCGCGGCCAGGTGCAGGAGGTGCGCGGCCCCGGCGTCGTCGGCGAGCAGCCGGTGCTCGGGCCCGGCGAAAGCTTTGAGTACACGAGCGGCACGCCGCTCCCGACGCCGTCGGGGATCATGGTCGGCAGCTACGAGATGGAAACCCGGACCGGCGAGAGCTTTTCGATCCGCATTCCGGCGTTTTCGCTCGACAGCCCGCATCAACCGGTCCGGCTCAACTAAATCCGGCCGCGGGCCTCGCCGCCCGTATCGGCCATATCCTTTCCAACAGAAAACGAGATAAATTGATGTCGCCTGTTCTTGCTCCGCAACTGTCCGTACCCCAGAACGGCCTTCGTCACGCCGTCGCGACCCGGCCGAGCCGTGCCGAGGCGGAAGAGGCGGTCCGCACCTTGTTGCGCTGGGCCGGCGACGACCCGGAACGCGAAGGTCTGCTCGGCACCCCTGACCGCGTCGTGCGCGCCTACCGCGAATTTTTCAGCGGCTATGACGAGGACCCGGTGGCGCTGCTGCAGCGCACCTTCGAAGAGACCGACGGCTACGACGAGATCGTCATGCTGAAGGACATTCGCTTCGAGTCGCATTGCGAGCACCACATCGCCCCGATCATCGGCAAGGTCCACGTCGCCTACCTGCCGAACAACCGGGTTGTCGGCATCTCAAAGCTGGCGCGGCTCGTCGACGTCTATGCCAAACGGCTGCAGATCCAGGAAAAGATGACCTCGCAGATCGCCAACACCTTGGACGAGGTGTTGCAGCCCAAGGGTGTCGCCGTCGTCATCGAAGCAGCCCACCAATGCATGACGACCCGGGGCACGCACAAGCCTGGCGTGACCATGGTGACGAGTCGCATGCTCGGTGTGTTCCGCACTGACCCGACAACCCGGCGCGAGGTGCTGGCGATGGTCGGGACGCCCGGCGGCGCCAAGCTCGACAACGTCTGACCGGGCGAAAGCGGGGGTCAGGAAGCGGTCACGGGAGATGGGCCTCGACGCGGTCGCGATCCTCGAACATCTGGTTGGTTTCGACACGATCTCGGCAAATTCGAACCTGGCGCTGATCGACTGGGTTGCCGACTACCTCGACGGCTGCGGCGTCAAGAGCGCGCTGATCCGCAGCGTCGACGGCGGCAAGGCCAATCTGTTCGCGACGGTCGGTCCCGAGGGTCGCGGCGGGGTCATCCTTTCCGGACACACCGATGTCGTGCCGGTCGCGGGCCAGGCCTGGGACAGCGACCCGTTCCGGCTCGTCGCCCGCGACGATCGGCTTTACGGCCGCGGCGCCGCCGACATGAAGGGCTTTATCGCGCTGGCGCTGGCATTGGTGCCGGCGGCTATCTCTCGGCCGCTCGAAGTTCCGCTGCATCTGGCGCTGAGCTATGACGAGGAGGTCGGGTGTCTCGGCGTGCCGGCGCTGATCCGCGCCCTGCCCGAAGGCGCCGCCCGCCCGCGCTTGGCGATCATCGGCGAGCCGACCGAGATGGCAGTCGCCAACGCGCACAAGGGCATCCAATTTCTGCGCACGCGGGTGAGCGGGCACGAGGCGCATTCGAGCGCGCCCGAACGCGGCGTCAACGCGATTGCCGCAGCGGCCGAAATCATCGGCGAAATCGGCCGGCTCGCCGCCGAGTGCCGGGCTGTGGTGCGGCCTGACAGCCGCTTCGACCCGCCCTACACCAGCTTCAACATCGGCCGGATCGAGGGCGGCACTGCGGTCAACATCATCGCCCGCGACTGCGTCTTCGAATGGGAATTTCGCGCCGTCCCGGGTGAGGACGACGCGACTCTGCGCCAACGGATCGAGCATTTCGTCGAAGCCGATTTACTACCGCGGATGTGCGCCGCGCACCCCGGCGCCGCGGTGCTGACCGAGACCGCGGCTTTGGTCCCGCCTTTGGTTCCCGATCCCGCCTCGCCGGCCGAGGCCCTGGCTCGCGAGCTGACTGGCGCCAACGAGACGACGACGATCGCCTTCGCCACCGAAGCCGGACTGTTCCAGACCGCCGGCATTCCGGCGGTGATCTGCGGCCCCGGCTCGATCGACGTGGCCCATAAGCCCAACGAATACATCACTCGGGCCCAGCTCGCCGCCGGCGGCGAATTTCTCGACCGCCTCTTATCCTGGGCAAGCAAAGGTGGGAACTAATCGGAGACGCGCTGTCTACCGCTCGGGATTACGGGGCCGGGTGCAGTTCGATAGTCCCGAGCCGCGCGCCTGACGCCAGGTCGAGGACAACGAGCTGGCGCTCGCCATCGGGCAACACCAGATCCAGGATCAGGCGATTTGGCGCGGTCGTCATTGCCTCGATCCGTGCTCCGCGCGGGATCTCGACCGCCTTCGTGGGGAACGGCCGGTCGACGGGAGCGCCCGGCCCGCCGTGCGACACCCGGCCGGCGATGACCAGGATCAGTGCGGCAAAGCCGGCGACGAGCATGACGCCCATGACGACCACCACAATCTTCAGCGCGCCCATGGGCTCGGTCCCCGTTGCGCCGCGTCGGCGCCGCCGGTGACGGCGGCGCAGCTCACCACCGGCGGCTCGGCGCTGATCAGCGTCGCGCCGGGGGAAGACGGGATGCGTCTCGACCGCATGTTGGTGAACCATTTGCCGGAATTGTCGCGCACCCGCCTCAAGCGGCTGATCGAAGAGGGCCGCGTTGTGCTAGACGGCGCCGCATCGCGCGATCCTTCCCAGCGAGTGCGTCCCGGTCAGAATTTTGTCGTCTTCTTCCCCGATATTCAGGATGCGGTACCGGTGGCGCAAGCGCTGGCGCTCGACATCCGTTTCGAGGATGCACATCTGCTCGTCATCGACAAGCCCGCCGGGCTCGTTGTCCATCCCGCTCCCGGCAACCCCGACGGCACCCTTGTCAACGCGCTGCTCGCTCATTGCGGTGCCAGCCTTGCCGGGATCGGCGGGGTACGGCGGCCGGGTATCGTCCACCGGCTCGACAAGAATACCAGCGGGCTGATGGTCGTCGCCAAGAACGAGGCTGCCCACCAGGCGCTTTCGCGCGATTTCGCCTTGCGCCGGATCGACCGCGCCTACGCCGCCTTTGTCTGGGGTGTGCTGCGCCCGCTCACCGGCGAGATCGCCGCCAATATCGGCCGCAGCGCAGTCAATCGCAAAAAAATGGCGGTCGTTGGCGAAAGCAGGGGGCGTCCGGCGCTGACCCGCTACCGCGTCGAGCGCGCGTTCAAGACCCAGGCTGCGCTTGTCGAATGCCGGCTCGCCACCGGTCGGACCCACCAGATCCGGGTTCACCTGGCGCATGCCGGCCATCCGCTGATTGGCGACCCGGTCTACGGCACCCGCGCCGGCCGCACCGTTGCCCGCTCCGGTGCGGTCGGAGCGCGGGTCGCCGGCTTTGCGCGGCAGGCGCTGCATGCCCGCCGGCTCGGCTTCGCCCATCCGGTCAGCGGCGCGTTCATGGGGTTCGACAGTGCGTTGCCGGGGGACCTTCACGACCTGTTTATCGATTTAGAGCAGTTTTAAACTGGACAAAACCTGACTATATTACTAGGGTATGCGCGTCAGTCCCCGACGGACGGGACAACAACGCGCGTTTCGACGTTTACCCAGGACTGAAGCGCAAACCGGAGCAACGAAACTAAAATGGCCACCCTTTCGGTCCCTTCCATTTCCTCCGAAGGAAACCTGACCCGGTATCTCCAGGAGATCCGCAAGTTTCCGATGCTGGAACCGGAAGAGGAGTACATGCTCGCCAAAAGCTGGAAAGAGCACGAGGACCCGCAGGCCGCGCACCGCCTCGTCACCAGCCATCTTCGGCTCGTCGCCAAGATTGCGATGGGCTATCGCGGCTATGGGCTGCCGCTTTCCGAGCTGATCTCGGAGGGCAATGTCGGGATGATGCAGGCGGTCAAGCGCTTTGACCCCGATCGCGGCTTTCGGCTCGCGACCTATGCCATGTGGTGGATCAGGGCCGCGATCCAGGAATACATCCTGCACTCGTGGTCGCTTGTTAAAATGGGCACCACCGCCGCGCAGAAAAAGCTGTTTTTCAATCTGCGCAAATTAAAGGGTCAGTTGCAGGCGATGGAAGAGGGCGACCTGTCGCCCGAGAATCTGAAAAAGATCGCGACCGAGCTCGACGTGCCGGAAGCCGATGTCGTCAGCATGAACCGCCGGCTGGCAAGCCCCGACCATTCATTGAACGCGCCGCTGCGCAGCGACAGCGAGGGCGAATGGCAGGATTGGCTCGTCGACGAAAGCGAAAGCCAGGAAACCCGGCTCGCCGACCGCCAGGAACTGGGTCTGCGCCGCGATTTGCTCGAAAAGGCGATGACGCATCTCAACGACCGCGAGCGTCACATCCTCGCCGAGCGGCGGCTGCGCGACAACCCGACGACGCTCGAAGATTTGTCGCAGCAATACGGCATCTCGCGCGAGCGGGTGCGCCAGATCGAGGTCCGCGCCTTCGAAAAATTGCAAAAGGCGATTAAGGCCGCCGCCATCGAGCGCCGCCTCGTCACCCACTGAGCCGCCGCTGCGACGACGGGGCGGTTAGGGTGGACAGCGGGCAACATTGGCATGGCCGGGCTTGCTTCACCGCGGCCCGGTTAGGCGGTGGTCTCGGCGCAGGATCGAGCTGATTGCCTGCTATTCAACCTCAAGAATGCTTTGCCCGGACTTGATCCAGGCATCCACGTCTTGGAAGCCGAAAGGACCGAGCCCCGGAAAAAAGCGTGGATCATCGGGACGAGCCTGGACCTGCCCGGTGATGACGACTGAGAGCGCTAGCGGTCGGCGCTATTATCGATCAGTCAGTATTTCCTGGTATCGGTAGAGCCCGCGATCCTGGGATTCGAAGGACATCCCTGTGCTCACACCGGTTTTTGGCGGTGCGCTCGCCGCCTATGGCAGCATTGTGGCGGGGCTCTTTCTGTTTCAGCGGCAACTGCTGTACCGACCTAGCCCGGCGCGACCGGCGCTGGCCGATCTCGCGATCCTCGGGGTGCGCGAGATCGCGCTGACCACCAAGGATGGGCTCACCTTGTTCTCGTGGTACCTGCCGCCGCGCCCTCGACGGCCGGTCATCACCTATTTTCACGGCAATGGCGGCCATGTCGGCTATCGTGCCGAGCGTCTGCGCCGCTTTGCCCGCGAAGGCTACGGGGTGCTGCTCGCGGAATACCGTGGTTACGCCGGCAATCCGGGGGTTCCTTGCCAAAACGGGCTCTTCGCCGATGGTGACGCGGCGCTCGATTTCCTCACTGATGCAGGGATCGAGCCGTCCGAAATCGTGCTGTGGGGCGAGTCGCTGGGGTCGGGCGTCGCCGTTTACCTGGCCGCGCACCGCGAAGTCGCCGGCTTAATCCTCGAAGCGCCCTTTACCAGCGTCGCTGCCGCTGCCCAGCGGCATTACCCATTCGTCCCCGCCGCCCTCCTGATCCGCGATCGATTTGACTCGCTGTCCCGCATCAGCCGGATCGCGGCGCCGCTGCTGGTGTTGCATGGCGAACGCGACATGGTCGTGCCCGTCCGCCACGGGCGCGCCCTGCTCGCCGCCGCGACGGTGGCCAAGGAGGGCTGGTTTTCACCCGAGGCCGGCCACGAAAACCTCGCCCAATTTGGCGCCCTTGAAGCGGCGATTGCGTTTATCGAGCGCCAGCTTTGCCCGCCCGAGACGGAAGCCGTTGCCGCACGCGCCGATTTCGACTAGGGCGACGCTTTGACACGGTAGGGGACGAATCATGCCGGATGCGATCAAGAAAGTGGTGCTCGCCTATTCCGGCGGGCTCGACACTTCGGTGATCCTGCGCTGGCTGCAGCAGACCTATCGCTGCGCGGTCGTGACCTTTACCGCCGATCTCGGCCAGGGCGAGGAATTGGAGCCGGCGCGCAAAAAGGCCGAACTGCTCGGTGCGGCCCAGATCTTCGTCGACGATCTGCGCGAGGAGTTCGTGCGCGATTTTGTCTTTCCGATGTTCCGCGCCAACGCGCTCTATGAGGGTGCTTATCTGCTCGGCACCTCGATTGCCCGGCCGTTGATCGCCAAGCGCCAGATCGAGATCGCCCGCGAGGTCGGGGCCGACGCCGTCGCCCACGGCGCCACCGGCAAAGGCAACGACCAGGTTCGCTTTGAACTCGGCTATTACGCGCTCGCCCCCGACATCAAGGTCATCGCGCCCTGGCGCGAGTGGGATTTGACCTCGCGCACCCGGCTGCTCGACTACGCCGACCAGCACCAGATCCCGATCGCCCGCGACAAGCGCGGCGAAGCGCCGTTTTCGGTCGACGCCAATCTGCTGCACGTCTCGGCCGAAGGCAAAGTTCTCGAAGACCCATGGGCCGAGCCCGAGGAATTCGTCTTCAGCCGCACCGTCGCCCCCGAAGCCGCTCCCGATACGCCCGACTATGTCGAGATCGCGTTCGCGCGCGGCGACGCTGTCGCGATCGACGGCGAGATGTTGTCGCCGGCGGCACTATTGACGCGGCTGAACGAGCTTGGCGGCCGGCACGGGGTCGGCCGGCTCGATCTCGTCGAGAACCGCTTTGTCGGCATGAAGTCGCGCGGCGTCTACGAGACCCCCGGCGGCACGATCCTCTCGGCGGCGCATCGCGGCATCGAAAGTCTGACCCTCGACCGCGGTGCCGCGCATCTGAAAGACGAGCTGATGCCCCGCTACGCCGAACTGATCTACAACGGCTTCTGGTTCTCCCCCGAGCGCGCGATGCTGCAGGCGCTGGTCGACAAGAGCCAGGAGAATGTCGAAGGCGTCGTGCGGCTCAAGCTCTACAAGGGCGCGGCCAGTGTCGTCGGCCGCAAATCACCCAAGAGCCTCTACAGCCAGGCCCACGTCACCTTCGAAGAGGATGCGGTCTACGACCAGCGCGACGCCGAAGGCTTCATCAAGCTCAACGCCCTCCAACTCCGCCTCGCCGCAGGACGCGATCGCTAATTTTCGACGATTGGCCCGCACATTCCCATGAATGGGCCCGCTTGATGAGGTGGACTGCCAGTTCCTTGCACTCGGAGATGCTTGAGCGCTTTCTGCCGGTGCTACGTCGCCTATCCCGACCTCTCCGGCTGACAAGCGAGGTTACCGACGCGCTCACGATCGAACAGGAAGGCCAGATCCGGGTGGTCTGGGCGCCCTTCGGTTACATGCGGGAGGGGGCTCGCGTCGTGCTTGTTGGGATCACTCCGGGGCACCTTCAGGCGGAACGCGCCATCTCCGCATTTGGCGATGCATTCGCGGAAGGGCTTGCGCTTGATGAGGCGGTCGAGCGCGTCAAGACGACCGCCAGCTTCGGCGGTCCTCTTCGTGCCAACTTGGTCATGATGCTTGATAGCATTGGCTTACAAAACGCTCTCGGCTTGAACACGTGCGCCGATCTCTTTCGGCCCGGCGTGGGGCTTGCGCACTTCACTTCAGCGCTGCATTACCCAGTTTTCGTAAACGGCGCTAATTATGCGGGAGCGCCAGACTTCTTACGCGTGAAAATGCTACGCGACTGGGTCAATAGAACCCTGGCTGAGGATGCGCGTCGGCTGCCGGACCCGTTATGGATTCCGCTGGGGCCAAAGCCGGCAAGGGCACTCCATTACCTCGCTGACCAAGGTTTAATTGACCCATTGAAGATCTTCGATGGCCTGCCCCACCCCAGCGGAGCTAACGCCGAGCGGATCGCATTCTTCCTCGGCCGAAAATCGCGCGCAGCCTTGTCCCGGAAAACCTCACCAGAGCCGATCGAGATAGCGCGCCATCAACTGCTCGAGCGGGTGAAAGCACTTGTTAGTTCCCGACCTGAGCCTGTTGCCTAGAGCGCTAGGCTAATGTGTGCGGCGCTGCGCGTCGAGCCAGCCGAGCATGATCTTGTTGAAAACGTCGGGGTCTTCGACATTGGGGAAGTGGCGCATGCCGGCGATCTCTTCGTAGCGGGCGCCGGGGACGAGCCCGGCGAGGCGGCGGTTTTCGCTCGCGGGGGTGCCGGCGTCCTCCTCGCCGCAGACCACCAGCACCGGCAATTTGAGCGAAGGCAGGCGCGCGACAAAGTCGAAATCGAGGATCGCGGCCGAGCAGCCGAGATAACCTTGCGGCGTCGTGCCGACGACGGTGTCGCGCAACTGCTTCCAGCGGCCGGGGTTCTTGGCCTGAAAAGCCGGGCTCAGATAGCGGTCCATGCTCGCTTCGGCGATCGGTTCCAACGAGTTGGCCGCGCGCACCGTCTTGATCCGCGGTCCCCAGATGCCGGCCGCACCGGCCGGGCTCGCCGGCAGGGTGTCGCACCACAATGCCGAGATCAGCTTGTCGCCGTGCTCGAGGGCAAAGGCCTGGCCGATCATCCCGCCGATCGACAGCCCGATGTAATGCACCCGTGCGAAGCCGAGTGCCTCGAGCACGCTCGCGACGTCGCCCGCCAGCACCGTCATCGTGTAGTCGCTGGCGACCGGGTCGCTGCCGCCATGCCCGCGCATGTCGAGCCGCAGCACGCGGAACCCGGCCTGCAACAATGCCGGCATCTGCTCGGCCCAGCTGCCGCCGTCGGAGGCGAGCGAATGGGTGATGCAAACGACCGGCCCGTCCTCGGGCCCGGCGAGATCGTAGTAGAGGCGGCGTCCGGCAAGCGGCAGCAGCATGGCGTGTCCTCCCTATTCGAAAGCGGGTGGAAAGCGGCGCAGTCTAGTCGCGGGCGGGCTACGGGACCATCACCGGCACGCCGGCAAAGATCGGGTGGGCGAGGTAGAGGACGGCATAGAGCAGCAAAGCCGCCAGCGGCCGTAACAGGCCGATGTCGCGCCAGCGCAGCCGGGTGCGGCCGCTGAGGAGAGCGGCAAACGGGATGTTCGAGGTGATCGTCGCCAGGCGCTGCCAGTGGCTGCCGAGCGCCAGCTGCTTCTTGCGGTCGATCAACACGGTGCCGCCCAGCGCCAACGCCGCCAGGATGCCGAAAAACCAGATCGAGCACAGCTCGCCATTGGCGGCGAGATGGCTCAGCGCCCACAGCCCGACCGCCCACATGACCGGGTGGCGGGTCACCCGCATGACGCCGGGGGCCGGGTCGTCGGCGCGGGCGGCGCGCTCCATGCCGACCGCGGTCGGGTTCGCGGTCGAATACCCGGCAACCAGCAGCAACGTCGCCAGCGGCATGACCGCTATCGGCACATAGGCGGTCCACCGTGGCGGCAGCCACAGCGGGATCGACGGCGCCCGCGCATAGGCGACGACAAACCAGGCAAAAGTGACAAGGGCGGTCAGCGAATAGATCAACAGGTAGCCTTGTTCGCCGATCTGGTCGCGCAACGAGCCGCGCAGCCGCGTGCTCGACAGTAGGGCGTGCGACCCGCAGAAGGCGACCCCGGCGATGACCAGCGACAGCAGCGCGTGGCTCATCCCGGCACCCTGGTCTTACCGTCCCGGCAGGGCCGCGATCAGAGCGCCGAGCCGATCGAGCAGCGGCTGCGGGTCGCCCGATATGCAGACCGTCTTTTGCCGGCTGGCGGCGCCGGCGACGATCGCCAGGTCGCGGCGCGGCACCCGCCACGCACTCGCCAGCAGTTGCAGTAATGCCTCGTTGGCGCGCCCGTCTTCGGGTGGGGCGGTGACCTTGGCCTTGACGACCTGCCCGCCCCCGGCCGCGGCAGCGACCGAAACGACACGGTCCGCCTTTGCCCGCGGCGTCAGGCGGATCGCCACGCGCACCCCGTCGCGCATCGGGCTTAGCGGGCCGTCAGGCAAGATATTCGAACATCAGGTTGCGAATAAAATACAACAGAAGGATCAGGATGATCGGCGAGATGTCGATACCGCCGAGGGTGGGCAGGAAACGGCGAATCGGGCGCAGTGCCGGCTCGGTGACCCGCCACAGAAAATCCTCGATCATGCCGACGATGCGATTGTGCCGGTTGACGACGCCAAAGGCGATCAGCCAGCTCAGCACAGCCTGAATGATCAGCAGCCAGATGTAGATTCTGATCACCGTGTCGACGAGGTTCAAAAACGCGTACATTCCCTCGCAACCTCGACGCCAAGTGGAGCCGCGACCGTAACGTCAGCCGCCGGGGTCCGCAAGCGAGCGGCAAGTGTTTAGCGCTGCTTGCAGGCGGGGGCCACCCTTGACAGCCGGCAGTGTGCTGACCATAGTCCGCGGCACCCGGCAAGGGTTCAAGACGCGCGATCGGGGCCGTAGCTCAGCTGGGAGAGCGTCGCGTTCGCAATGCGAAGGTCAGGGGTTCGATCCCCCTCGGCTCCACCATCCCCCCGTAGAAATTCGAGCAGCCGGCACGGCGTTTGCCGGCCGGGTCGGCGACGGCAACCGCGCATCCACGCCATTATCTCCAAACCCGCCATCATCTCCAAAGACGTCTCCACCGGCTCCGACACCGTGCCGCCGGTTCACTATGCCGCCGGCTCGGGCGCGAAATCCGGCTCGAGTTGGTGGTCGACCGGGTAAACATACGCGCCGAGGCGGTTGATCAGGATCACCGCGGCGACGAGGGTGAAGGCGGCGCCGGTCAATGCCGGATTGTAGGACCCGGCGCGGTCGTAGGTGACGCCGCCGAGAAACGGCCCGACACCCGAGCCGAGGCCGAAGATCATAAAGAAATAACCGTAGATCTGGCCAAAGGCGCGCTGGCCGAAATAGCGGGTGATCAGAAACGCGATCAGGTCGATCTCAGTACCCAGCCCGAGCCCCATCAACGCGACGCCGACCACCGGCAGCGCACCGGCCGCACTGGCGAGAAGCACAAAACCCGCGATCGGCGCCAGGAAAAACACCGAGGCCACATAAGGCGCGTAAATCCGGTCGACGAGCCAACCGGCCAGCAGCCGCCCGCTCAATGTCGCCAGCCCGAAGACGGCAAGCGTGGCGGTCGCCGCCGCTCGCGACAGACCGTGGTCGGTCAGCAACGGCACGACATGCGCGACGGTGCCGTTGATCGCCACCGCGACCAGAAAGAACGCGCCGCCCATTACCCAGAACCTCGCGGTGCGAGCGGCCTCGCCCACGCCCAGGCCGGGCAGTGCCGCGGCGCTGACAGGGACCCGCCGCTCGCCTTCGCCCGGCCGCGGCTCGCGGATCCACAGCGCCACCGCCGGAAACGCGATCGCGAGCGTCAACAATCCGAGCGCGATGTAGGCGCCGCGCCAGCCCAGCCGGTCGATCAGGATGCGGGCGAGCTGGGGAATGACAAAGGCCCCGAGCCCGACGCCCGACATCGCTACGCCGAGCGCCAACCCGCGTTGGCGGTCGAACCAGGCCGCGATCGCCTTGGCATAGCCGAGCGGCGTTTGAATGGCGCTGGTCATGCCGGCGAGCGCCACGAGCAGGGTGAATATCGGCAATGAGTGGGGCGAAAGTCCCAGCAGGCACAGGAAGCCGGCATAGACCACAAGGCCGGGCAGTGCCACCCGCCGAATGCCCCAGCGGTCCATCATGTAGCCGAGCGCCGGCACCGCCAGGGCCGAAGTGACATGTCCCGCCGACAACGCCGCCGAGGCGGTACCGCGCTCCCAGCCCATATCCGCCATGATCGGCTGCAGAAACACGCCAAACGTAAAGCCGAGCACCGGCCCGTTGCACACAAACAATCCGGTGACCGCACCGACCACCACCCACCAAGGGTTGGTAAACCGCAGCTCCATGGCGTTTTTCTCCCCCCATCGCCGGATTTTTCCGAGCTGTCGGCAGCCAGTCTATCAGCCGCGCTTCTCCGCGCGAGATCTTCTCGCCTCGCCGGTCGCCTCGCCGGTCGCCTCGCCGGTCGAATGTGAACCGTGGACGCAGGTCTTTGTCTCGGATGCGCGAAGGCGTGATGGCCGGGCGGAGCTGGTCGAGCCCGTTCGAGAGGACTGAGAAACTCTCTCTGCGTCAGTGCGATCCGTTTCCAATGGCGCAACGACCGGTGATCCTGATGGAAGTATTTCGCCGGAAAACCTTCGTTTCGCCTCGACCGCCCTCAGTCGAGCGGCGTGTTCAGGTGCTCCTTCATGCTGAGGACCGCGATCGCGCTGATGACAGCTCCGGTCATGACGTAAAAGGCGGGCGCCAGCGGGTTGCCGGTGACCGAGACCAGCCACGTCGCGATCAGCGGTGCAAAGCCGCCGAACAGGACGACGGCAAAACCATAGCTGACCGACAGCGCCGTGTACCTGACGCGCGTCGGAAACATCTCGGCCAGGATCGGTGCGATGACGCCGGTCGAGAACACCTGGAACAGGGCATGGCATACCAGCACCAGCAGCAAGGCTCCGAAAGTGCCGACCCGAATGGCGAGCAAAAACAGTGGATAGGCAAACACCAGGTTCAGCAGCGTGCAGGCCAGCATCATCGGCCGCCGGCCGATGCGATCGGAAAAATGGCCGACAAAGGGTATCAAGGTGACGATGATCACCCCGGCCACGACCGCGCAGGACAGGGTCGAGCCGGGCGGCAGCTTCATCGTGTTGATCATGTAGGCGACGAGGTAGACGACAAAGATGAAGTTGGCGATGCAGCCGATGATGCTGAGGCCAAACGCCTGCAACATCGGCTTGCGGTAGTCGCGCCACGCGGTGGCCAAGGGCGAACGCTCGATCGTGCGGTTTTCGGCGACATCCGCGAATGCCGGGGTTTCCGCCACCTTGCGGCGCAGATAATAGCCGATCGGACCCAAGACGAACCCGAACACAAACGGCAGACGCCAGCCCCAGGCATAGAAATCCGCCTGCGACAGGACCGAGGCCAGCACCGCCGCCGACAGTGCGCCGCTTAGCGCCCCGATCTGGGTGCTGACCTGCTGCAGGCTGCCGATCAGCCCGCGCCGGCCGGTCGGCGCGTATTCCACCAGAAAGGTCGCCGCCCCGCCCCATTCGCCGCCGGTGGAGAAGCCTTGCGCCAGCCGGCAGATGATCAGCGCGACCGGCGCCCAGACGCCGATCGACCGATAGGTCGGGATCAGGCCGGTGAAGCCCGTCGCCGCCGCCATCATGCCGATCGTGATCACCAGCGCGGCCCGGCGGCCGTGGCGGTCGCCATAAGCGCCGATGACGATGGCGCCAACCGGGCGCATCAAAAACGCTGCGGCGAATGCCGCGTAGGTCCCGTACATCGACCCCGACGGGTAAAACGCCCGCGAGATCGCAACCGCGAAATAGCCGTAGATCGTAAAATCGAACAGCTCAAAGAAATTGCCGACCGCGGAGGCCAGGATCGCGCGCCGGCGGGTGGACGCGACCCTCGCATCGTCAGGCCCGGCAAAATCGACTTTGGCGGCATACGACATTGGCAATCCCTCCGCTCGGCGCGATCGAAGCCGAAGGACGCGCAATCCCTATGCCAACAGCGCACTTAGCCGCGTATGGCGGCCCGGCGATTCTGCGTAACGCGGCAAATCCGCTCAAATGTCAGACCCGGGATGAGGCGAACGATCCCGGTAACTTGCCGCCGTGCCATGCGCCTTCGAGCGGATGAAGAAAACATCCCTTGCGCGGGCTCGACCCGCGCATCGGCGTCATTGTGCCGGGCACCGCGCAAAGCGACGCCCGTCGTAACGAAAGTTCAAGGGTTGGCGGTAATGAGCATCAACGTGGCCGGCGTGACGTAGGTCGCGACATCCTCCGCCAGCAGGAAGCGCTGCGACACTAGCGCATTGGCGGCGGTCGTGACCGCGGCGACGTAGCTCGCGTTGGTGCCGCCCGCATTACCATAGCGCTCCTGCAGCGAGAGCCGCGGGTCGTCGGTTAGCAGGCGATGCGCCTTTGTGTCCGGAAACGGTAGGTACTGGCCACTGCCGTCGCACCCGTCAACCATGCTCGTCGCGCCGCCGGGATCGGAATTACTCCCGGCGCGCTGGGCCCATCCGGTATAGGTCGCGATCGGCACCGAGACGCTCGGCACGCGAACGCCGGCAATGTCGTTGCCGTCGCCGTCCGTCTTCGACACCAAGACCTTATAGGGCGTGCCGAGCAGGATCGGTGGCGAGATCGAGACGATTCCTTCGTAGAATCTGGGCCCAAAATCCCACAGGTCGCCGGTGTGATGGATGCCGTCGTAAAAGACGTTCGTGGTCGCCGGAAGCGACGGGTTCGCCGGCGACGGGTTCGTGGTCGGTCCGGTCGCGGCGTAGGTGAAGACGCCGGTAATGTTCGAGTTCGTCCCCCAACTAAAGTTCGGGATGCTCGGAAAGCCCATTCCGGATTGCGGCAAAGACGGCACCAGCGTTCCATTCTTGATAGTCGGTACTTGGTTTGCGGGGGGTGCTGTGCCGTTGCTCGCCCATTCGTCCAGATCGACCAGCAGCGCCTTCTCCACCCAGGCCGAATTGAGCGGGTTTTGAAGTTGCCGGCAAATGCCCTCGGAGGTGCCGCTTCCGGTGCCGTGCTGAAAGCTCGCGAGCACGTAATAGCGGACGTTCGGCGTTTTCGCGAGATCGAGGTCGTGCCCTTGGCCGTCGGTCGTCAGCATCGAGCCGCCCTTCGACCAGAACTCGTTCTCGGAATTCGTTTCAAGGATGTAGGGGCAAGTGTTGGTGTCCTGGCAGCGATCCAGCCGTCCGCCGGTCTCGTGGGTCACCGGGTCCTTGAACGCTACATCGGCGAACGGGAATTGGAACTCCGGGTCCCAGCGCGCGATATGCTGGCGTGACGTGCGGGTCGGCTGGGCGAAGCGGTAATTCAAGTAAATGCCGTCGCCGCCGCCGATGTAGTTCAGCATGCCGTCGATCGCTTTTTCGTGATAAGGCGGGCGCAGCCAGAACTGGTTCCACCAGCTGAGATCGCCCCATTTATGCTGGCTGGCGCCGGCCGGAACATCGGCTTCGTTGAAGCCGAACAGCACGAAGTCGCGGGTCGTGCGGCACGGCTGAGAACTGCAGATCGTATAAATATCTTTGACATCGCCGGCGAGCGGATTGGCGGTGCCGTAATCGTCGGTCTTGGCGTCGCGCAGGAAGGTCGCGAAGTCGCGGATTGCAGCAAGGCCGAGCCCGGCGATGTTCGGATTCTGCGCGACATAAGTAAATTCGTAGAGCGCGGTTGGCCCAAAGGTGCCGGGCGCACCAAAATCGCCTGCCGTCAACTTGACGCATGTCGTAGAGAAAAAGTCGGTTTGGGGTGTGCAGGCTGTGGTGTACATCCAAGCCGCAGCCGGAACCACTTGCGGCTTGTCGCCGTAATTCTCGCGCACGGTCAACATGGCTTTGGACGGGTCGAGGCTCGCTGGCGGATAGGTCAGCGGCAGGTCGGCCGGCGTCGTGCCGAGGTCGACGACGAGTTCCTCGGTGGTCGGGCCGGTAATCGCCGAACCGTTCTTGTGCTTCGCCACCGGCAGGGTGACGCCGAACAGCTTGCCGCCTTGCGGCGCGGTGAGATCCCAGCCGACTTCGACGATTGACCATCCCATATTCATCAAGAACCCGGTGCCGGCCGTGCCCGCGGAGGGCGGGACAGCGGTGTTGCCTCCAGCGGTAATGGGCGTGCCGGTGGCGGTTATGCCGGCGTTAAGCGTGCTCAGCGCGCCGGGACCGCCGCGGTTGGGCAAGTCGTACATGACCCGATGCGCCCCTTGCGACAAATCGCTCGGGCGGATGATCTGGAAATCTGCGCTGTAGCTGACCGTGCCGTCGGGATTGCGCGGTGCGTTTTTGATGTCGACGATAACGGAATTGAGCGGATCGCCCGGGTCGATTTTGCCGGTGAAGGTGCCGGTGACGACCTCGTAGGTTCCTACCGAACCGAAGCTGGCGCCGCCAAAGGCGACGGCGGTGCTGCCCACCGGGCAGGTGACGGTGGGGCCGCAGGCAATGTTGAGCCGCGACACCCGCGCCATCGCGGTCGGCGTCAGGGCGAGCAGAACTACAATGATGGCGGCAGCGATCGCGCCGCAGGCGTCGGCCCGCGGGAACCTTGTCTTACCCGGCATTCTTTTCACTCCCCTTGGATCATTTTAAGCCGAAGCCGTTCCGTTAAATCGGAACACGGGACCAGAAAACCGGCAGGAAAGAACAGCCCGAAACCCCGAGCTGTTCGACGCCGGCCACTCATTAACCCTATGTTCCTGCACCCCCACGATTTTCGCGCTTTCGCACCCGTCGGATTGTGCTCCGAGCCACAACCTCTGGTCAACCTTGCGGTTAGCGACAAGCGTGATAATTATCAAGATAAGGTAAGTGTTATGTAAGGTTCGTTTAGAAAGCACGATGCAAGTCATACTATAAATTCCGCGAGTCGAGCTGCGGACCCTACCCTACGTGCGCGGTCTGGCGGATCTGCCTCACAAAGGGCGATGTTCGGCGATACGATCAGCAGCTCCGGGATTTCGGTGAGGCGAAACGGTGTGGGTTTTTCGGTGTTGGCGGTGGTGCCGCGCGACTTGGGCGCGATTTCGGGGTTTCGCGATAAATTCCCGGTTCAGCGGATTTAATTCCCGATTAAGCGCCCGCAAATTCCCGGTTATCCGGGGTACGGTAATTTGCCTGCAAGGACATGATTTAGATTGTTATTTTCGCCGCCTAATTGCCGTTTTGCGGGGGGAATCCCGGTTTTTCCCGTCGGAACCGGGAATGGCGCTCTATCGCCCGCTGCCGCGCGACCTCGCTTGCGCCGGTGATAAGGGTGGGTAGCATAGACCCGGTATGGCGCAGCGCTCGGCGCGCCAGCCTGGTGGCGGCGTTGACCTGGTCGGTCGTGGGCGTCCCCGCCGCCGGGCAAGCCGGCCCCGCGGACGCTTATACAACCATGGTTCAGCAGCTCTGCCGGCAATACGCCGCAGCCGCCGCACCGAGCGGGATGTCAGGCGGCCTGTTCAACCAATGCATGCTCCAGCGGCATTGCCAGATCGCTCCCGGCTCGTCCACCTACCAATGCGAACCACCCGGACCGATCAGCTGGCACGGCGGCGGTTTCTAAGTCGGCGATTTTCGCCGCCGCGAGCCTCGCGGTTGTCGGCGAGGCGTCGGGGAGCCGTAGGTCAGCTCAACGCCACCTCAAATCCGCGCCTGGTGCCGGGGCGGGCCATCAAGGTCTCATACCAGCGCTTGACGTTGGGAAGTCGGCAAGGTCGACCAGATGGCGCTCGTGCCGCCAAGCCCAGCCGAGGATCGCGAAATCGGCGATCGAGATGTCGCCGCCGGCGAATTCCGCCTCGCCGAGGCGCTTGTCGAGCACGCCGTAGAGCCGGCGGGTTTCCTTGGTGTAGCGTTCGAGCCCGTAGCGCCGGTCCTGCTCGTCCTTGACCGCGAGGAAATGGTGCACCTGACCCGGCATCGGGCCAAAGCCGCCCATCTGCCACATCAGCCACTCCAACACCGGCACCTGCCGGCGCAGATCGTTGGGCCAGAACTTGCCGGTCTTCTCGCCGAGATAGATCAGGATCGCGCCCAACTCGAAGATGCTGAGCGGCGCGCCGCCCGGTCCCTCGGGATCGACAATCGCGGGGATGCGGTTGTTCGGGCTGATCTTTAGAAATGCCGGGCGAACTGCTCGCCCTTCGAGATGTTGACCGGGTGGACGGTGTAGGGCAACCCCATCTCTTCGAGCGCCACGCTGATCTTGCGGCCGTTCGGCGTGTTCCAGGTGTGCAGTTCGATGGTCATCGCAGGTTTGCCTCTCTACTGGTCAGGTTCAGGACACCCGCGGTGCCGGGCCCGCGGAAACCGGGCCAAGGTGTAGCGGATCGAGCCGAGCGCGGGCAACCGCCTGCGGTCAGACGGGCCGGCAATCCGGGAAGCGGAAGGTGAGCGCGGCGCCAAGGACGATCCCGGTCGCGACAACCGGGGCGACAAACCCGGCCGCCGGCAGGCCGGTGGCGTCCCACAGCGCGCCGCCGGCCAGCGGGACCAGGCATGAGAGCGCATAGCCGATCGTGAACATGCCGGCCGAAAGCCGGTGAACATCGTCAGCGGCGACCAATTGCGGCGGCAGGGCCAACGTTACGATCAAGGTAAACGCGCAGCAAAAGCCGATGATGCCGGCACCGACAATCGTGAACCACGGCCCCGCCGCCAGCAGGGTGGCGATGCCGACGAAGCCGACAATTTGGGCGGCGACGATCGCGGGTTTGCTGACGCTGAGACGTTGCGCCATCAGCAACAGCAGCAGCGAGGCCGGCAACTGGCCGAGATTGAGCGCGCTGAGCCCGGCGGTTACCAGTTCGGGCCGGCCGATCGCATGCAGGTAATCCGGAACGAAGGCGTTCGAGGCGAAATAGAGCCCGCCGGTGCCGCCCTGCATCAAGCCGAGTTGCCAAAGCTCGCGGCTGCGCCAATCGGGCCACCAGCGCGACGGCGCCTCAGGCGAACTCGAGGTTGCCGATTTCGCAGCGCCAGGGGACAGCGCGGTCAGCAACGCCGTCGCCGCGACCGGGACGGCCCAGACGACAAAGCTCGCCGGCCAGCTGCCGCCGACCAGCGGCAGGACCAGCGGAATCGTCAGCGCCGCCGGTATTGCCTCGCCGATCAGCAGCCCATTGGCATAGACCGCGGTCGCAAAACCCGGCCGCGTCGGGAACCACTGGCCGACAAGCGCCGGCAATGCCGGCTGCACGATCGCGACACCCGCCGCCATGACGCAGGTCATCGCGAACAGCATCGCCGGAGAGGGGCCGCCGCCGCGCGCGGCCGAACTCGCGGCGATGACAAGCAGCCCCGTGATCGCTGCACGGCGGCGCCCAGTTTCGCGATCAGCAGTGACCCCGGAATCGCGGCGAGACCGAACAGCAGCACGGGCAGTCCGGACAGCGCCCCGATCGCCCGTTCGCTGAGCGCGAACTCGCGGTGGATCAGCGGCAATACCGGCGGTACCGCGAGCACCGTCAGCCGCAAATTGCTGCCCGCCAGCCACAACACCGCGAGGTGCAGGTGTGAGGCAGAGAAAGATTTGGGGTTGGACGCGGTCCGTGTCGGCATGGCTGCGACTCCGGGAAGCCGCAGGGTTAGTGATGTTCGCAGGCGAAATAGGCGATGTCTTCCGCCGAGTCGAGGTAGCGGGGTACTTTTTCGTAGCGGGCGCAATGCTCCTTGGCCACTTCGGTCGCCGCGGCGAGGTCGCCGCTGTAGCCGACCTCGGCGGCGTTTGCATTACCCTCGGACAGAAAGGGCTTTGGCGCGCAACCGCATGCCGCCCCGAGGATCAGGAGCAGCGACAGCGGCCCGATCTCGACCCACCGTGAACCCGCTCTCATCGAAGCGTTTCCGTCTCGTTTGGGGCGAGGCCCACCTTGGCCGCAAAATCTCGGCCGCGCTCCGCAAAGTTACGGTAATAGCCGTAGCTGGGTGCGGCTGGCGACAGCAGTATGACGCCGCCCGAGGAGGTCATTCGTTTCGCCAGGCTGACGGCCTCCTCCATCGACCGCGCGGAAGCGGCCTCGGGCGGCTCGCCGGCACCGGCGCGCAACGCGGCGTAGATGCGGCCCCCGCTGGCGCCAAGGCAGACGACCCCTTGTGCACCGCCGCCGACAAACCTGGCGACAAGCTTGCTGTAATCGATGCCGCGGTCGTAGCCGCCGACGATGGCAGTGATCGCCCGCCCGGTATAAACCTCAAGTGCCGCGATCGTCAATTCCGGAGCGGTCGAAATGCTGTCGTCGACGTACAGCACACCGTCGATTTCGCCGATCTCCTGCTGGCGGTGCGGCAACGCGCGAAAGTCGTCGGTCACCGCGAGAGCCTCGACCGGGTCGAGCTCGAGCACCTTCACAACCGACAGCGCGGCGCAGACATTCGAAAGATTGTGGGGCCTGGCAAGATAGCCATTGCCTACCGTTCCGATCGGCGCGGAGCCGTCGAAAATCGCCCCGCCTCGGGCATGCAGCCCAACCTCGTCATTAAAGAGGTATTGGGCCAGGCCGCGCGCAGCCGTCGTCTGCCCGTCAACGATGGCGCATTGGCTGTGGCGCAGCAGATTGAGCTTGTCGCGGTAATAGGCACCCAGTGTGCCGTGCCAGTCGAGATGCTCGGGAAAGAGCGATGTCAGCACCGCGATGTCGCAGACCCCGTCGAAATCTGCGGCCTGGTAACTTGAAACCTCGATGACCGCGTAATCGGTCTTGGTGTGGTCGATTTCGGTGACGGGAACGCCGATATTGCCGGCGAGCGCCACCTTGCGGCCGAACCGGCCGACGATATGCGCGATCAACGAGGCCGTCGTGCTTTTCCCCTTGGTTCCGGTGACGCAAATCGTCCTGACACCGAGCGCCTCACCGAACCATAGGTTCAGCAGCGAGGTAACCGCGACGCCATTTTCCCGGACAATCGCGATCTCGCGGCGATAAAGGCTGACGCCGGGCGACTTGACGAGCACGTCGATACGGTCGAGGGCGCGAGCGATGACCTGAGGGCCGAACGCACACTCGATGTTGCTGAATTCGCGCGGTAGCTGCGCGTCCTCCGCGTCGTCCAACACCAGCAAGGGGAGGTTCGGGTGCCGGGCGCGCAGAAATTGGATCGCGGCCTGGCCCTCCCTGCCGAGCCCCCAAATCGCGACCCGTGCCGCGCCGAGGTCAGCCGCACGCATCGAGCTTGGCCAGGAAGGCGTCCGGGACCCGGTGCGGATGCCGGGCGGTCAGCAGCGCCAGAAATTCGGTCGGACCGCATTCCCGCAACGACGGGAAGTCCAGGTGCAGCCGTCGCACGACGGCATCGTCGCGCCAGTCGGGATCGCTCGCGAGATACGTCATTACCGCTGCGCTTTCGGCGATTTCGCCAACGCATTCGAACGGCTTGTGCTCGCGCAATCCACACAACTCCGCAAATCCGTCGGTTTGGGCTGCGTCGTCGAGCATGTCGCGGCCGAAGATCGCGAGCAGCTGGGGCTTTGCAATAAAGGGCGCCAGCGCCAGGAACACAAATCGGCATTTCGGGCAATTGCAGCACCAGTTCCGTCCGCGCTCGGCCGGCGATTGCCGGAAAGCGGTATTGCAGCTGCGAAACTTGTGCAAATATTGCGGGTGCTGCGCAAAACGCCGGGCGATCGCGATTTCCGACAATGGCCGCAACAGGGAAAAATAGGCGATGCTCGGGGTGATGTGGCTGGCGATGTAAGCGGCGAAATTGCTCTCGAATTCGAGCGATTTACTGTACTGATGATTGATTTCAACGCCATTGACCGAGAGGTTCGGTGCGCTGGCGGAATGCTCGTTTGACATCGCGACGGTGTCGAAACCCGCGAGCACGGCGCAGGCCAGCACGATTGCGCTGAGGATGCCGGTGATCGGGACATGCCCGTTCAGCGCGCCGTGCTCGTTGAGCCTCAGCAGCCCTGGGTCGAGACGGCGGCGCACCCGAACAAAGGACAAATCCGCTGCCGCGATGCACGCCGCAATCGGCTCTGCGTCGCCCAGCGAAAACAACACGACATCCTGACCGGCGGCCTTCAGACATTCGAGCGTAACGACTAAATCCTTGCCGCCGCCAACCGGTACGCAGGTGCGCTGGGGCAGTTCAAGCGCCACCGGCGGCGGCGGTGAAAATTGATCGGAAATAAACCGGCAATGACCGCGCAGAGTGATCTCGTTTCGCCAGCTAAATTCAGCGAGGCCTTTCTCGTAGAAATCTTGCAGAAACGCAGCGGTTGTCCGATCGAGAGGAAACGCCTCGCAGCGCAGGATCTCCGGCACGAAGGCCTTGTAATAGCTGACGCCCGACAGCAAAAAGACCAGGTGGAAAATTCGGTCAAGCACCGCCTCGGCGGGGCGAGAGAGCGGCCGCGCGGGAAAATCGAAGATCAGCCTTTCTTCGAAATGCGGCCCGCCAAGGAACCGATAGCGGCATAACAGCGAAGCATCCGCCGGATCATATCGGTAGTTCTCGAAGATGAATTCTTTATATCGCATGCCCGCCCTCGGCGAGCATGCGGATCGTGCGCAGTTTTTCATGATGGGCGGCGAGGTCGAGATTATCGATCGTCGGTGCCTGCACCCGCGACACGCCGTCGACCGCCGGCCCGTCATGCAGGGTGGCTTCGAGAATTTTGCGGTCGAGCACCTCGTCGAGGCATTGCAGCAAACGCGAGCGCCAGTCCTCGCGGACAACGGCGAGCGCGCCGAGCAGCGCATAGGCGCCCCAATGGGAAACCCCGGCGACGACCAGGTGACGCGCCGGGGTAACGCAAGCAATCGTGTCGCCATGCGTGATGTGCTGGGCGATCAGGGCTCGCGGCAAAGCCCCCATCCCGATCTCGTTGCCACCGTCGCCGACCGCGATCGTGTCCCACGGCCCGGCCGCGAACAGCTCGTCGAGCGGCGCGGTAAAGGCGCTGATATCCTGGCCGCGCATGTTGCGCGGCGTGCCGTCAGCGCTGCGCCCGCAGCGTTCGATCGATATCGCATGAGTAACGCCGTCGATGCGCCAAGTCTCGATCAAGGGTGCCAGCGACGCGCCAATCGCGACGGCGTCGACCGCCACACCGGGCGCGCCGGCCGCCGCTAATGCCACTGCGCAAGCATTGCGGCAGGGCGCGTCGGTGGCGAGCCGGCAGGGGATGCCAATTTCGGCAAGCCCGCGGGCCAACAGCGCCGTGCCAATCGGACCGTCGGTCTCGGCTGCTGGCGGCGACCCCAGTGGTACGAAAAACCCGGTGATCAATCCCACCCGGCATGGCCGGGCCGCCGCCAAAACCGAAGCGGCGCCCCATAGCCCGCCGCGGGCGGCCTCACACAAGGCGCCGATGTTGCGCCCGACCTCGGTCTGCACCGCGCACTCGATATCAGCGACCAACGCTTGCATCTCGGCTGGCGACGCGATCGCCGGCATCCGCTAAAGGCTCGCGAGCTTGGCGTTCAAGAGATCGGTGATCAGCATCGACCCCGGTGCATGGGTGATGCAGAATTCCGGCTCGGCTTCGGCGATGACCGCCTGCGGGGTGACCCCGCACGCCCAGAACACCGGTAATTCGCCGTCATGCACCGGAACCGCGTCGCCGTAATCCGGACGCCGCAGGTTTTTGATGCCGATCGCCTCGGGCAGACCCAAATGCACCGGGGCGCCGTGGACCGACGGAAAGCGCGAGGTGATCTGGATTGCCCGGATCGCATCGGCGGGTTTCAACGGCCGCATCGAGACCACGAGCGGGCCGCTGAACGGGCCTGCCGCCACGCAGCGGATATCGGTGCGGTACATCGGAACGTTCGAGCCGCAGGTCATGTGGCGCAACTCAATTCCTTCCTCGACCAGCGCCTGCTCGAACGAAAACGAACAGCCGAGTGCAAAGCTGACCAGATCGTCGCGCCAGACGTGGGTGACATCGGTTGGCTCTTCGGCCAGTTTACCGTACCGCCAGACGCGATATTTTGGCAGATCGGTCCGGATGTCGAGATCTTCGCCCAGTCCCGCGAGCCGCGGATCACCCGGCTCCGAGACGGCCAATACCGGACATGGCTTGGGATTGGCCTGCGCAAAACGCAGAAAGTCATGCGCCAGCGCCTTTGGCAGGATCACCAGGTTCGCCTGAACGTTGCCGGCGGCGAGCCCGGCGGTCGCACCGGAAAATTCACCCGCGCGGATGCGCCGACGCTCGCGCGCGCCGGCCGCGATGCTTCGATCAATTGCTGCGCTCATCACAACGATCCATATTCCGAATGGCTAATTTTACCGCCGATCGGCAGCGGTCGTCAAAGCGGCCACCCGGCGGCGACTGACCCGGCCGAGGGATATCGAATGAGCATCTTCTATCTGGCCGCCGCCATTTTGCTGGAAATTTGCGGCACGACGGCATTGAAGCTGTCCGACGGATTTACTCGCCTCGGCCCGGCGAGCGTCGTCGTCATCTGCTATACGGCGAGCTTTGCGGTGCTGTCATTGGCCTTGCGCGGGATCGACCTGTCGACCGCCTATGCGGTGTGGTCCGGGGTCGGGACGGCGCTCGTCGCTGCCATCGGCATTGTGTGGTTCGGCGAGTCCGCCGGCACCTGGAAGCTTGCGTGCTTGGCGCTGATCGTGGTCGGGGTGGCCGGCCTGAATCTTGCCGGGCGCGGCTCGTGATCCGTTCTAGCTCGCAAGCAACGCAGCGCAGCCGAGAAAGGCCGCTAATGGCTGGGTTACGACGTAGGTCGGGATCGCGGCGAGATAGGGCTCGAATCTGCCCTTTGCCTGGAACCGCGCGCGAAACGGCGAATCGGCAAAGTGTTGGCCAAGCCGCGGCACGATTCCGCCCGCGATGAAGACGCCGCCGCGCGCACCCAAGGTCAGCGCCAGATTGCCCGCGACGGTGCCCAGCATGGCACAGAACATCGCAGTCGCCTCGACGCAGACCGGATCCTCGCCGCGCATGCCGAGATCGGTGATCTGAGCCGCGGTGTAGCCCTTCGACGGGGCGCGATCGACTTCAGACAGGGTATTGTAAAGGTTGACGATCCCCGGCCCCGACAGCACCCGCTCGGCTGAAACATGATCGAACCTGCGGCGCATGTGATCGAGCACCGCGCTTTCGCGATCGGTCGCCGGTGCCATCGTGGCATGGCCGCCCTCGCCGGTCAGCGCCACCCGACCGGCGGCGCCGGCGACGAGGCCGGAAACGCCGAGACCCGATCCCGGGCCCAGCACCGCGAGCGGCGCACCGGAAACTGCGGTGCCGCCGCCGACAGTTAGCCGATCGTCGAGACCGAGACGGGGCAGCGCCAGCGCCTGTGCTGTAAAATCGTTGATGACTTCAAGGCGCTCAAAGCCAAAATGAGCCTTCAGTGCCGTGATCGAAAAACTCCACGGGTGGTTGGTCATCGCCACCCGGTCGCCGGTAACCGCGGATGCGATCGCGATCGCCCCTTGCCGCGGCAGCGGCAATCCGCGCCGGTCGCTCAGATATTCGGTAAGCGCATCGTCGATCGTCGGATAAAGCTCGCAGGCGTGGCTGCGCCAGTGCAGCACCTTGCCGTCGGGAGACACCAGGCCGAAGCGGGCGTTGGTGGCGCCGATGTCGCCGACGAGCCAAGTCTCCGGCTCAACATCGGAGTCGCTCGCCGCATTCATCCGCGCGCGCCGCTGGCCGCCAGGGCGGTGACAAAGCTCTCGCGCCACCGGGTGATGTCGTTGCTTTCGATCGTCGCCATCATCGCGGTCCACCGCTCCTTGCGCTCGCCGAGCGACATGCTGAGGCCCTGTCGGATGCCGTCGGCCATGCCCTCGATATCGTGCGGGTTGACCACCACGGCCTCCCCAAGCTCCTGCGCCGCTCCGGCAAAGCAGGACAATACCAGCACGCCCGGATCATCGGCCGGCTGCGAGGCGACGTATTCCTTGGCCACAAGGTTCATGCCGTCGCGCAGCGGCGTCACCAGCCCGATCCGCGCCGCCCGAAAAAACCCCGTCAGGATCCGATGGCTGAAGCTCTTATTGATGTAGCGCAGCGGCGTCCAGTCGAATTCGCCATAGCGGCCATTGATGTTTCCGGCTGAGGCGGCGAGGGTCCGACGAATTTCCTGATACTCGGGAACCTCCGAGCGCGAGGGCGGGGCGATCTGCATGAAGACGATGCGGCCGCGCGTCTCCGGATAGGTTTCGAGCAGCTGCCCGAAGGCGGCGAACCGCGCCGGCAGACCCTTTGAATAGTCGAGCCGGTCGACGCCGATCATCAAGGTCCGCTCGCCGAGGCTCTGGCGCAGACGCCGCATATGCCGACTGGCCTCGGCCGCTTCCGCCTGTTTCGCTACTGTCGCGACATCGATGGCAATCGGAAAGACCTGAACACGGACGATCCGGCCGAAGGCGCGCAAGACGCCATTGCCGAGATTCTCGGCCCCGGCCCACCGCAGCAGGTAGTCGCAAAAACCGTGCAGATCGGACTTGGTTTGGAAACCGACGAGGTCATAAGCGCACAGCGCTTCGGCGAGGTCCCGATGGTTCGGCAGCACCCGCAGCAATTCGGCCGGCGGAAACGGCGTATGCAGGAAAAAGCCGAGCTTCTGGCCCTGGTCGAGCCGACGCAATTCACGCCCGAGCGGGATCATATGGTAGTCGTGGACCCACACCAGATCCTGCGGCAGCAGCATCGGCGCCATTGCCCGCGCAAACATACGGTTAACCCGCAGATATCCGGCAAAGTCGTGCCGTGAATAGTCGACCAACCCGGCGCGCAAATGGAACAGCGGCCACAACACGCGGTTGGCGAATCCGAGGTAGTATTGGTCAAAATCGCGCTGCGACAGATCGAGCGTCGCATAGGTCAACGGGCCGCGCACAACCGTTCTGAGATCGCCCGGGGCCGCATCGTCTACCGCTCCGCTCCAGCCGAACCAGATACCGCCGCTGCTTTCGAGCGCGGCGCGGATCGCAACCGCAAGGCCGCCGGAATCGGGTTTTTCACTGTCGACGGCAACGCGGTTGGAGACGACAACCAACCGCCGGTTTCCTCCGGCGGCGCATAGCGACACCGCCTCTGCTCTCCCGACTGGCAGATTTGCGTTCGCCGTCTTCGTTGTCGTGATTTCTCCCTCCGTCATCCTCATTCCCCTTATGCATTCGCTTTGACCAACGCTGAAAGGTCGGGGATGTTCCTGCAGAAGCTTGATTTTCAAGCCTCTTGTCGGTTTAGAGCGAGCCAGGCATGGACCGCTCGAACGTCCGCTAGGGCATATCGGGCCCGGGTTTGCGCCGGCGGCCCAACCCAAATCGCAACCCCGTTACGACGGGAAATTTCGGCGAAACCGTCTTCGTCCGTTACATCGTCGCCGATGAAGACCGCAGGGCGGCCGACAAATGGCGGCTCGGCCAGGAACGCAGCGATCGCCATCCCTTTATTCACCCCGCGGGGCTGAAACTCGACGACCATTTTGCCGGCCATCAGGCGCAACGCGCTTTCCTGCCGCGCCATCTGCGTGGCGCAGATGCGGATTTCTGGCTCGCGTTCCGGCGCGCCACGGTAGTGCAGCGCCAGGGTCTTGTCCTTGTCTTCGAGGACGAGGCCGCGGCCGATGCCGGCAAAAGCTTTGAGACGCGGGCGCAGCCGATCGAGGGCAGCGGCCGCCATCGGGTCCACCGTGGAATCGAGGGTGCCGTCGGCACTGCGACGCTCGATGCCGTGCAGCCCGGCTGCGGCCCCTCGCCAGGGGTGGAGCAGGCGATCGATTTCCCGCAGCGGACGGCCGCTGACCAACGCCAGCGCGTCGCCGTGCCGCCACGTCAAGTCGTGCAATAGGGACGGCATATCGGACGGGACGCGGACGCGATCGGGACGCGAAGCGATTTCCAGCAAGGTGCCGTCGATGTCGAGAAACAGCGCCGAATGGTCGTCGCGCGGCGGTGGTGGCCGCGTTGCCGGCAAAGTCGGGATTTCCGGCTGCGTCAAAGACCCGTCCTTGTGCGATGCACATGGCTCTCCGCGGAGGTGTGGGCTAAACGTCTGATCTGAACGGAAACCCTCAACGATGCCAGTCATTTCGAAAAAAGCGGCTTGACATCCCGGCGCAACGTATTAGATTGTGCAGTGCGGTAACGATCGCCGGTTGTGGTCTTACCGTACGTCTTCTAGGCGTTTCCTCCCTAAACTTGGGCCGAGCTCAGCTGCGGCCCATTTTTTTATCCCGGGCCGGCACCGCGGCAGGGAGCGATTCGATCCTCGTCCTGCACTTGGCCAGAATCGAGATCGGGCAGGCCCGACACCTCCCGATAGATAGGCCCGAAATCGGGTCTGGTCGCCTCGAACAGCTGCTCGAAATCGTCGATGACGAAATACGTATCCTGAAACCGGTCGATGCGGTAGCGAGTGCGCATGATGCGGCGCAAGTCGAAGCCGATCCGGTTTGGCCGCGGGTCGTCGAGGCAGTAGACCAATTCGCCTGCCGACGACAAAATTCCCGATCCGTAAATCCGTAATCCCGCCGGGGTCGCGAGCAGCCCGAACTCGACCGTGTACCAATAAAGGCGTGCCAGCCGCTGCAGATGGCCGAGACCGGACGCCTTGAGTCCGCCTTGGCCATAGGCCTGCATGTAGTCGGCAAAGATCGGGTTCATCAGCAGCGGCACATGGCCGCAGATGTCGTGAAAGACGTCCGGCTCCTGCAAATAATCGAGCTGGTCGCGGCGGCGGATGAAGCAGGTCGACGGAAAGCGCCGCTGTGCGAGATGGGCAAAAAACACCACGTCTGGAACCAGCCCCGGCACCGCGACGACCTGCCATCCGGTGGTGCGGTCGAGCACCTCGTTGAGCCGCCGGAAATCCGGGATGCCTGAGGCCACCACGCCGAGCGTGCCCAGCCCTTCGAGATATTCGCGACACGCGCGTCCGACCAGAAGCTTCTGCTGGCGCTCAAAGAGCAACCGCCAGACGGCGTGCTCGTCCGCGCCGTAACTCTGCCAATCCTGTTCGATCGTGAAATTCGGGGCCGCCTCGGGCCCGACGTCGATCATCAAACGCCCCGCGTTCGCATCTTCCTTTACCGGCATCCCCTTTTAGGTGAGAACGCCGGTGCGGCGGGTCAATCGGGATCTGGCGTCCGCCTTACTCGGCTGCGGCTTTTATCAAACAACCCTCGGCGGCGCGGCTCAATTGCCGGGTCAGCTCGGCCAGCTCAGCGGCGAGCGCGGCAAAACGCGGCTTTCGCCGATAATTGCGCTCGTCCATGTAGAGCGCGCGGTTGATCTCGATTTGCAAGGCGTGTCGGCCGCGGCGTGGATCGCCATAATGCTCGGTGGTGAACCCGCCTGCATACGGCGTGTTGATCGCAACGCCAAAGCCGCGCGCGACGAAGAACCGGCGAGCGGCTTCTAGGATAGCCGGCGCGCATGCGGTGCCGTAGCAATCGCCCAGCACGATGTCGGCTCCGTCCGACCCGCAAAGCGAGCCGACACCCGACGGCATCGAGTGACAATCGATCAACAGATAGCCGCCGAACAGGGCCTCCGTCTCCTCGACTAACCGCCCGAGGGCCAGGTGATAGGGACGATAGAGCCCATCGACGCGGCGCTGGGCTTCGGCAAAGAGCAGCTTGCCGGCGTAGATCTCCTCGCCGCTGGCGACGATGCGGGCGATCGTCCCCAACCCCATCCGCACCCGCGGTGAGCCCACGTTGACAAAGCCCGGCAGCGTGTCCGAAAACATCGCCGGGTCGAGCTCATAGGGTTCGCGGTTGACGTCGAGATAGGCGCGCGGAAACTGGGCCGCCAGCAGCGGCGCGCCGAGGCCGGGGGCGGCGGCGAACAGTTCGTCGACAAAGCTGTCCTCGGAGCGCCGCAGCGCCAGCGGATCGAGGCGTGAGGCGGTAACAAAGGCGGCCGGATAATCCGAACCGCTATGCGGCGAGGCGAGGATCAGCGGCCGCCGTTCGGCCGCCGGCCTTTGCAGCTCGAAAACCCCGCGGGGCAGATCGCCATCCATGCGTCAAAGCTTAGTGCGCGGCCGCAAAACTGTCATCATCGAGCGCGGCGTAAATGCGGCCGCCGCATTCTCCTTGGAACGCCTTGGCAGCGCGCTAGGATGACGTCTCGGCCCACAACGTGCTCGATACCAAAAAGGAACCAGATGCAGCGCCGCAGGCTCGGAGAATTGGAAGTGTCCGCGATCGGTCTCGGCTGCGCGACGATGACGCCATTCTATGGCGAGCCCGACCCCGGCGCCGCGATCGCGACCCTGGAGCGCGCGGCCGAGATCGGCCTCGACTTTCTCGACAGCTCCGACGCCTACGGCCGGGGCCGCAACGAAGAGCTAATCGCGCGCGTGCTGAGAGGGCACCGCTACAAATACGTGGTGGCAACCAAATTCGGCAATATGGGCCGCAACTCCGACGGATCGGCGGCCGGCGAGGGGCGGCCGGAATATTTGCGGCTCGCCTGCGAGCGGAGCCTCGTACGGCTCGAGACCGATGTCATCGACCTCTATTACATTCACCGCGTCGATCCCGGGGTGCCGATCGAGGAGACGGTCGGCGCGATGAGCGACCTCGTGCGCGAGGGCAAGGTTCGGTATCTCGGCATCTCGGAAGCCGGTCCGGAAACGATCTGTCGTGCGCACGCCGTTCATCCGATGAGCGCCGTGCAGATCGAGTATTCGCTGTGGTCACGCGATGTCGAGAACACCATTTTGCCGCTTTGCCGGCAGCTCGGCATCGGCTTTGTCGGGTACAGCCCGCTTGGCCGCGGCTTTCTGACCGGTTCAATAACCGCGCCCGAGGATCTCGGCGTCAATGATGCGCGGCGAAACATGCCCCGCTTCGAAGGCGAGAACCTGCGGCTCAATCTCGACCTCGTCGCCGAATTGCGGCGCCTCGCGGCCACCGAAGCCTGCACCGCGGCGCAGCTCGCGCTCGCCTGGGTATTATCGCGTGGTGACTACATCGTGCCGATTCCCGGGACCAGCCATCGGCACCGGCTCGACGAGAACGCCGCGGCGGCCGACATGACCCTTTCCGCGGCGACGTTGCGGGCGCTCGACGAAATCTTTCGGCCGGGGGCGGCCGCCGGTCTGCGCTACCCGGAGGCTTATGCCCGGACCCTGGGCATCTGAAGACTGAGGAACATCGGAAATAGTGCCAACGCGCAGAGGAAACACACATGCGTTTCGGATTGTTTGGCGGCGCGCGCACCGAGATCGGTGAACAGGCGAGCGACAGCCGGATCTACACCGACTATGTTGACTACATCTGCGAAGCCGAAAGGCTGGGTTTTCACAGCGTCTTTCTGGTCGAGCACCATTTCACTGGGTTCGGGCAGATCTCGGCCACCCTCAGCTTTCTGACCTATCTCGCGGCAAAGACGACGCAGATCCGGCTCGGCACCGCGGTTCTGGTCCTACCCTGGCACAATCCGGCGTTGCTCGCCGAGCAGGCGGCGACACTTGACCTGTTGTCGAACGGCCGGCTCGATCTCGGCATCGGCAAGGGCTATCGCTGGGGCGAGTTCCACGGCTTCTGCATCCCGATGGAGGAAGCCGCCGAGCGCTACGACGAGGCCGTCGAATTTCTGCGCAAGGCGTGGACCAGCAAGGGCCGCTTCTCGCATCACGGCAAGCGCTGGCACTACGAGGACATTGTCGTCGAGCCGGCCCCGGTGCAATTCCCCCATCCGCCCTTGTGGATCGGCGCCCAGAGCGCTCCGTCGATCCGCGGGGCGGCCGAAGGCGGCTTCAACCTGCTCTTGGGCCAGGCCGGCAGCCCGGAGCTGGTGGCCGAGAATATCGGGATCTATCGCAAGGCGGTCGAGGCGCAGGGCCGCGTCTTCGACCCGATGAGCGTCGGCTTGACCCGCGCCTTGCACATCGCGGCGACGCCGGCGGAGCGTGAGGCGGCGCATGAATTGCGCATGACCTTTATGCGCAACGTCCAGCAATTGTCGCTGTCGCCGACCGGTGCTTCGCCGACCCTTGGTCGGCCGCGCCGGGCGATGTCGCCCGAGGAGATGCGGCGGGCGACCGAAACCGACGCGCTGATCGGCCCGCCCGAAGAGATTGTCGGCCGGATCAAACGGCTGCAGGCGGGCGGCGTCGAATATGTCATGGTCATCGACGTCGGCGGCTCGCTGTCCGCGCTGCGAACCTTCGCCCGCGAGGTGATGCCCGAGTTTGCCGATCGACCAGGCGCGCGCCCCGCATAAACCCGTGCCGCCGCTCGTAACCTGATCTGAACCTTCTTATCGCTTGCGAGGAGCACGGCAGCCGCCGCAAGATCGCATTGCGCTTACCGAACAGGACGTGAACATGAAACGTATCGATCCCCGCGCCGTCGCCGCCTTGGCGCTCGTGACCACGTTGGCGGCGTGCGTCGTCCCGCCGCCAGGTCCGACGATCCCGGTGGCGCCAGGGCCGGGCAAGTCGTTTGACGCCTTTGCTGCCGACCAGAATTTCTGCGCTCAGTACGCCAGTTCGCAAACCGCCGGCGCGGCGGCCGCGGCGAACAACCAGGCGGTCGGCACCGCGCTCTTCACCACCGCGCTTGGCGCCGCCATCGGCGGGGCGGTTGGCGGCGGCCGGGGCGCCGGGATCGGCGCTGCGTCGGGCGCTGGTCTCGGCACGGTGGTGGGGGCCAACAACTCGGCCTACGCGCAAATGTCGCTGCAGCAGCAATTCGACACCATCTACGGCGAGTGCATGATGGCGCACGGCAACCAGGTCCCGGGTTTTGCGCCGCCGCCGGGGGCGCCGCCTTACGGGGGGCCAGGTTATGGCCCGCCGCAGGGTTATGGCCCGCCGCCCGGTTATTACCGGCCGTACTGACGCCGCCCCTTGGCCGGGCGCGCCAGTCGCCGCCGCGCTCAGTGCGCGCCGGTCTTGCGGTTGTCGGTCAGGAAGATCTGAGCGAGACCGCGGCGGCGCGCCAGGGAGCGGCCCCAGACGACCGCCTGCTCGTCGGAATCGAAATGACGGACCATCGGCGCCATCGTTTCCACATTGCCGAATTCGTCCCATTCCTCGATCAGGCTCGCGAGAACGCCCGCGGACGCCGGGTCGAGGACCAAGGTCAGCTTCATCGCCGCCCCTTTCGTGCCATTCTTCCAATCGCGGGCCAATCGCCGGCAAGGGCCATTCCCGGCATCGGCCATTCAGGGTACACCGTTGCCGACGCGATAATCTACCGAGGCGGAGGACAACATGCTGGATTTGCGCATTCGCGGACGCAAGGCGCTGGTTTGCGCGGCAAGCAAGGGGTTGGGGCGGGCCTGTGCGACAGCACTCGGCCGAGCCGGGGTTGAATTGACGATCACCGCGCGCACCAGGGAGACCCTCGAGCAAACGGCTGAGGAGATCCGCAAGGAGACCGGCGCCAAGGTGACCGCGGTCGCCGGCGACATATCGACCGAAGCCGGCCGCGCCGCAGCGCTCGCCGCCTGTCCCGCCCCGGACATCCTCGTCAACAATTGCGGTGGGCCGCCGCACGGCGATTTTCGCGAATGGTCGGTCGAGGACTGGCAGAAGGCGGTCAATGCCAACATGCTTACCCCGATCATGCTGATCAAGGCGACGATTGACGGCATGTGCGAGCGCCGGTTTGGCCGCATCGTCAACATCACCTCGGGTTCGGTCAAATCGCCGATCGCCAATCTCGGCATGAGCAACGGGGCGCGCGCCGGGCTGACCGCGTTTTCCGCCGGCATCGCGCGCCAGGTGGCGAAGTACAATGTGACGATCAACGGCCTGCTGCCCGGCCCGTTTTTGACCGACCGGCTGCGTTCGGGCATCGAATACGAGGCGCGGCGGCAAAACATCTCGTTCGAAGAACTGCTTGCCAAGCGCGGCCAGGCCAACCCGGCCGGCCGGGTCGGCGACCCGGCCGAGTTCGGTGACGCCTGCGCCTTTTTGTGCGCCGCCTCGTCCGGCTTTATCGTCGGCCAGAACCTGCTGCTCGACGGCGGCGCCTTCAACTCCACGATGGGCTGATCCCGGAAGGTGCGGGCCGTCAATCGGCGTTGACGGCAGCCTTCGGCTGGGTATCGGCCTCTTCGCGCAGCCAATTGCGAAACGCCCGGATTTTGGGCCGTTCGAGTGCACCGGGTGCGGTGACGATATAATAGGAAAACTGGTCCGGCAGCGCCAACGAGAACAGCCGGACCAGCCGTCCGGCGGCGATGTCGGCGGCGGCGATGGTGCTGTAGGCCAGAACCACGCCGTGGCCGGCGATCGCGGCGTCGAGCGCCAGGCTCATATTGTTGAAGCTGAGGCCGGCGGTTGCCGGCACATCCTTGACCCCGGCGGCCTTGAGCCACATCGGCCAGGTCGGCACCAGCGGATCGCGCTCGATCGCATGATCGTGGATCAACGCGTGGTGGCGTAAATCGTCGGGTGTGCTTAGAGGGCGGCCGGCGCCAAGCAGTTGCGGGCTGCATGCCGGAAACACCTCGTTGGTAAACAGCATTTCGACCTCGAGCCCGGGGTAATGTCCGGTGCCGTAGCGGATCGCGATGTCGAAATCGCCCTTGCTGAGGTCGACGACCTCGTCGGTCGCGGAGATCCGCACGTCGACCTCGGCGCAGCGCTCCTGAAACCGGTGCAGCCGCAACACCAGCCACTTGGCGGCAAAGGAGGGCGACGCCGTCACGGTCAAGCTGCCGGTGTCGTTATGGGCGCGCAGCCGCCTGACCGACGAGCGAATCCCGGAAAAGGCCTCCGACAGACCCGGCAACAATACCCGCGCCGACGCGGTCAGCTCGATCGAGCGGTTCAGCCGATGGAACAGCCTGATCCCGAGATCTTCTTCGAGGGCATGAATCTGATGGCTGACCGCGGCCGGGGTGACGAACAGCTCCTCGGCCGCCTTTGTAAAGCTCATATGGCGGGCCGCTGCCTCAAAGGCGCGCAGGGCTGAAAGCGGTGGCAGATGGTCGTTCATGACAATGAGAAATTCTAATCCGAGGGCTGAAAAACTCTCGTTTGCGGATCGATGCCCAAGCCCGCATTTAAGCGTCAAGACGGTTCCCTGCAAGCGCATTCGAGCGCTTTCACGGTTTAGAGGTTTTCATATGACAGCAATCCGCTTCGAGGATGCGGGAGGGTCCGCCGCCGAGGTTCGGCGGCATTCCGCCCGGGAGTTGGCGAGCGCCGCCGGGGCGCGGGCGGTCGCGAGGTTCCATGAGTGGCGGCGCCGCGCAAAGGACCGCGCCCAACTCGCGACGCTCGACGACAGGATGCTTGCCGATATCGGCATCACCCGAGCCGAGGCCCAGTTTTTGAGCGACAAGCCTTTCTGGAGGGAATGATGATGATCTTGGCTTTGGTCGGCAGGCCTATCGGCAAGCTGGTCCGTCGCGTTATGCTGGCTCTCGTGCCGCCGACCACGCCGGCCCATCCCGATGTACCGCCGGTGTATCCCAAGTTTCCACTCTTCTGAGGCAGCTGAAGAACGAGGAAATTTTCAATCGCTACGCCGGACCAGCTCTCCGCTTTCGGCTTCCACCGCAACGACGCGATAGTGAGACACTTCGCCACCCGACCACCGAGGAGGACAAGACCGTGACCAGTTTCGCCCAGCTGCCCTATGTCGAGGGAGAGTTGAATTATCTGGCGCCGATGTCCGAGCGCCCGCGCTATTACGCCTATGAGGTGGCGCCCGGCGAGCAGCGCTCGAACATGGCGCACGAGGCGCACCGGGTGCATATCCGCGACATGCGGCCGGTCGCCTCGGAAATCGAACTCGACCGGCAGGGCTTTGCGCTGGTCGAGCAAAACACCGCGGTTTGCGACTTCTGGGATGACGACGAGGTGCGCCGGGTCTACTACCCGGAAGCGGAGCGGTTTATCGCCGAGAAGACCGGTGCCAGCCGCGTCTTCATCTTCGACTATCTCCAGCGCCGCCGTGTGCCGGGCTTGACCGACCGTTCGGCGGCCGGACCGCGCCAGCCGGCGACCCGGGTCCATGTCGACCACACCGCGCGCTCCGGGCCGCAGCGGGTACGCGACTTGATGGGCGACGAGGCCGAGGAACTGCTCAAAGGCCGCGTCCAGGTGATTAACTTGTGGCGCCCGATCCGCGGGCCATTGCAGGACGCGCCGCTCGCGGTATGCGACGCCCGCACCGTCGATCCCGCCGACCTCGTGCCGTCCGATCTCGTCTACCGCGAGCGGGTCGGCGAGACCTACTCGGTCACGTTCAACCCGGCGCACGAGTGGTATTATGTGCCCGAGATGCGGCGCGACCAGGCGCTGCTCTTGAAAATCGCGGACACCAAGACCGACGGGCGGGCGCGCTTTATGCCGCACACCTCGTTTACCGACCCGACCACCCCGCCCGACGCTTTCCCGCGCGAAAGCATCGAACTGCGCACCCTCGTCTTCCACCCCAGCTGACCTTTCGCCCGCGCTTCCCGGCCCGGCGGTGTGCGCCGGGTCGGGAACGGGTCGGATGCGGCGCGGCGCCGCTGACGATACCGCTAACCGCCCTGCGCGACCGGCTTGGGCGCGCCCGGATGCCGTCCGGCGCGTTGCGGCAGCACGATAACGCAGGTGATGATAAACGCTGCGATCACCACCGATGCCAGCGGGCGGCTCAGCGCAAGACCGCCGCTGGCGCGCGGCTTGTCCAGCAGATCGCCGACCGTGGCGCCGAGCGGGCGGGTCAGGATGAAGGCCGCCCAAAACAGCAGCACGCGCGAGAAACCGGTCCAGTAGTAAAGCCCGACGATCACGGCGAGCCCCGCCGCGAACACCAGCGCGCCGCCCTCGTAGCCGAGCCCGCCGGTATCGGCCGCCCAGTCGCCGAGTGCGGTGCCGAGCGTCTGCGAAAACGTGATGGCCGCCCAGTAGAATGCTTCCACCTTGGGCGTGCTGACGGTGTTGACCGAGATCGAGCCCTGGGACCAGTACCACAAACCGAGGACCGCCATCAGGCTGACAAAAAGCAAGGTCGAGCCGCCGGTATAGCCGATGCCGAGCGAGCGGTCGGCGAAATCGGCCATCGTGGTGCCAAAGGTGGTCGAGGCGACAATCGTCGCCCAGTACAGGAAAGGATGGAATTTTTTGGCAAGGATTTGCGCGCTCACCAGCACGATGAGCAGGACTAAGAAAAGAGCAGTGCCGGCGAGATAGCCCCAGTTGAGCGTCATCGTGACCGTGTCGCCGCCGGTCTCGCCCAGGGTCGTCGCGGCGATCTTGATGACCCAGAATACAAGGGTGACTTCAGGGACCTTGCTGAGGGTCCCCTGTTGAGACATGCCGTTCATTGAGAATCCGACCTGTTGCTTCGCAGCTTGCTATCCCGATGAGGGTCCCGCGCCGAAAGATGCTGCTGCGCTCGCCTCGTCACCCGCGGCGTTCCTGTTGAGACCCCGCTTGCCCCACCTCCCGCCTGTGATTTTTGTAATCAAGGTGTCCCAGCTTGTCTGCCGGCTGTCAACTATTCCATGATCGAAATGGTGTCCTAGGAATGATGACAATCCAAGAAGGCGATTGCATCGGCTTCATAGGCCGTTTCTAATCCGTTGATAGATAATCATTGTTCTCTCGGATCAACCATTTCTGGTCCTGGGCCGAACATTCCAGGACATAGCTCTCACCGACGTTATGTTCCTCAATAACTTTACCATCTACTCTCACAAATCGCATCGTGTAAACGTTTTTCACTACCGCTTTAATATGATCGGCAAAGATTATCGTGGGAACCATTTCCACGACGTCAACGGCACGATATTGTGCAAAATTCGCACGGCGATGAGGGCCGAGATCCGCAACCTTGTAGACGTAGTACTTTGATCGCGCGATCGCGTTTGGCCCCCACTGCGCCAGGTATTGATCGACGTTCAGTGCCCCCCATGCCTGGAATAAGGCTTCAATCGGCCGGAGGACCTCGGCCGGTGCCGTCGAGCATTCCGACCCGACTGACTTGTCGAGCGGAACCGATATGCCCTTTTCGTTCGTAACGGCTCCTTCGAGCCTATCCAGACGGTCAAGCTTCTCGGCATCGGTCATGCTGCTTGCCAATATGACTTGGCAATACATGCTCAGCATGGTCGTCGCAATTGCTAGATGATCGGCATTGGGATACTTTTCGAACACGTCACGCGTAACGCTATCGGCTTTTTTTTGGAAGCTGTCCTTGGTTGCCCCGGATAACGTTGTGACATCTTTGCTAACGTTTTGAGCGAGTTGCTCACTTGGATGCGGACAATCAAAGGCTACGGCGGTTGCGCAACGCAGGCCAAGAACGACCGCGCTGATCCAAACCAACCTGCGAGGACCATACCACCGCATCAGTGACCACCTAAAATCAGCGAAACTATCGTTTGATTTTCAGTTTGCAACCGATCCAGTTTTTGTTCATCTGACAGAGTTGTACTAGCGTCTATTTGGTGGCAAAACTGGCTCATCAACAGTGTTGCGATCGAAAGCCGGTCTGCGTTGGGGTATTTTGCGAACAAGTTTTTGACCGTCACTTCCGTTTTATTTTTCAGGCTTCCGCCAACCAGCGAGCCAAGCCCGCTCGCACTCGCCTCGGTGTCATTCACGAGCTCTCTCGCAGCACTCTGTGGCGGGGCCGGACAGTCCATCGCCGCCTGAGCCGCGGCGATGGGGGTCAAGGTCAGCAGGGCGAGAAGCGGGATCCGGAAGCATGCCATCGGACGGACCGTGAAGATCATTTACCAAAAATGGCATAGCGGAGTGATGCTCGCAACACGGCCGACCGCGAGCGGCTCACCCACGGTTTCGCGATGTGCAGTTCGGGCTGGAGCTGGAGGCTCAAACCGTGGCGACGGCGTTGGCGGGGAGCCGACGGCGCCGGGGAGGCGCAAGGGCGGCGCAGTCAGCAGAAAGCGCGAGCGGCCGGCGGCGCGCAGCCAGTCGGCGAGTTCCGAAAGCCACCAGATCTCGCCGAGATAGACGCCGAGCTTGAACAGACAATGGGCGTGCAACGGCAATGAGGCGCAGTGGTCTTCCTCGCAGGGCCGCGACGGCGAGGCCTCGACCGCCCGGTTGTCCGAAATCAGCGCCACCACGCCCGACCGGGTGATCCAGTTCAGCACCCGCTCGTCGCGCCCGTCGAGCGCGGCGCACGGATATTGTTCGAGCGTTGCGGCGTCGGGATGTTTGTTCATGCCGAGGATCACCCGGTCGTAGCCGGTGCGGAAGCAGACGAGGTCGCCCTCCTCGACCTCGACCTTGTCCGCCTCGATGACCCGCATCAGCTCGTCATAGCTGACGAATTTGGCGCCGCGGCCGAAATGGGCTTCGAGGTCGATCATCACGCCGCGGCCCTGGATCGGATGCGCCGCCATGTTGTCGACCCCGAGCGCGGTGGCGCCGACATGCTCGCCGGCTGCGACCGCCCGGCCGCCGCTATAGTCGATCGGCCCTTTGATGTGCTCGCCAGCGCGGTAGCCGTTGTAGAATACGATCTCGGGCTCGCCGTCGGCGTCGGCGTCGAACAACTGGCCGACATGAGCGAGGCTGTCCCACTGCGTCGAATACTGCAGGGTCATCTCGACGATGTCGTCGCAGATCACATCGACGAGGCGCGGGTCCTCGCGGTTGAGCGGATAGGTCATATACGGCATGCCGTTGCGCTGGTTCGCGATCAGCCGCGGCGGGTTGCGGCGCGGGTTGACAACCGTGCCGCCCGGATAGTCAAGCGGCAGGCTCAGGCAGAACGTCCGACCTTCGTGCACCTCGGCGACGCCTTTGAGCACCTTGTCCGAGGTCAACAGGTTGAGCCGGCCGAGCTGGTCGTCGGGTCCCCAATCGCCCCAGGTCGAGCCCGGCGGGCGGCGTTTCCAGCGCGGGTTTTCGGGCATCGTCAAGCTCCCCTAATTCTGCTGCCTCTGCAGCAAATCAGCAGCAAATTTCCAGTCTCGCGCGCTGTCTGCCGGCCTCCGATGCGGTTTATCATGCATCGAGATAGCGGCAATTTTTGGGGCGATCCTCCGGTCCTCGATCGCCCAGGCGGAGCCCGGCGGATGGCGCTTCCATCGCGGGTTGACGGGCATCGTTCAGCGCGCCTTGTTGACTGCTGCAAGGTGTCCCAAGGCCCTTCGTCATCCTGAGGAGCGGCCCTGCTGGCCGCGTCTCGAAGGACGCACCGCGGTTCCGCCACGGCGGGACAAGAACGGCAAAGCCGCAAATTCGCCATGGATCAACGCCTCCTTCTTCTCCCGCCGCCAGCCTTTGATTTGGCGCTCGGCGGCGGCAGCGTCGTCCAGCCGTTCAAAATGCTGATGAAACACCAGCTCGACTGGTCGACGGAGAGCTGTGTAGCCATCGTAGACGCCCGCCTGATGCCGGGCCACGCGTGTCTCCAGGCTGCCGACCGTCGTCCCGACGTAGTATGAGCCGTCGGCGCAGCGGAGGATGTAGAGGTAGGCGCTCACGGTTTCTACTGATCAGAGACGCCACCGCCGCGCGTCCTTCGAGACGCCCGCTTCGCGGGCTCCTCAGGATGACGGAGGTCGCGACAGGTGGCTGAATGCACCGTCATTTGGCGATTGCCTGCGGAAGATGCGCCGCGCCGGCTCCGGCCTGTGGAGCTACCGAGCCGAAGGCCGCGAATTCGCATCGGGGAAGGGTCAGCCCACCTTGGCGAGCTTTTGCATGGCGCGCAGGCCGGGCGGGATCGGCTCGCCTTTGGCGCGCACGCGGCGGCCCCAATTGGTGAACGACACCTCGCCGACATAGATGTCGCCGCGCGAGTCGACGGCGAGCCCGTGCGGCGAGATGAACTGGCCCAACTCGAGCCCGGCATGGGCGTGGCCGAGCCGCGCCAGCACTTCGCCTTTCTGGGTGTAGATGCTGACCCGCGGGCCGCAATTCGGCAGGTCGATGTTGACCGCCATGTCCGGCCCGATCTCGCCGACGAAAAAGCGCGGCGTCCTGGTGCCGGTTTCCATGTAGAGGCCCGAGGGGCGGTGCATGTTGTTCCACTGCGCTTCGTATTTGCCGTTGCCGTCAAACACCTGGATCCGATGGTTCTCGCGGTCGGCGACATAGACCCAGCCGTCGGGGTCGCAGCAGACGTTGTGCGCGATGTTGAACTGGCCGGGGTCGGTGCCGGGCTCGCCCCACGACATCAGCAACTTCCCATCGGGCGAGTATTTGTGAACGCGGGAATTGCCGTAGCCGTCGGAGACGTAGATGTCGCCCTGCGGCGAGAGGGCGGTGTGGGTGCAGCGGTGAAACGGCTCGCCGCTCATATAAGGGGCGGGTTTGCCGGCGATGCCGAGGGTCAGCAACACCTTGCCCTCGAGGGTGCATTTGCGCACCGTGTGGTCGCCGTCATCGGTCAGGAAGACGGTTGCGTCGGGCGCCATGTGGACGCCGTGCGGGCGATGAAAGACGCCCTCGCCCCATGAGCGCAAGAAATTGCCGTTGCGGTCGAACACGATCATCGGATGGGCGCCGCGGCTGAAGGCATAGACGTTGTCGTGCGCATCGACCCCGACCGCGGCGACGTCGGCGTCCCATTTCCAGCCCTCGGGCAATTTCGCCCAATCGTCGACGACCTGATACCGGTAGCCGTCCGTTCCGAGCGTGACCGCCATGGCGTTCTCCTCCATCCAGGGATTTGCCGCGATTATAGGGCAACGCGGCGGCGGCTCAACGCGCCGCCGTCGCCGCCGGGCGCAGCGGGCTCAACCGCGCCGGAAAGCCCAGTGCCACGACCAGGGTCAGCGCCGCGGTCACGGTCGCGATCAGGTAGACGTCGTGCAGCGAGGCTGCGACCGCAGCGCTCAGGCGGGCGATCTCGCCAGCGCCGAGGCCGCGGCGCAGCGCCGGCTCCAGCAGCCGGTTGACCGCGTCGGCCGCATCGGGAACGTGCCGGTAGACCCCGAAATTGAGCACCGCGCCGCCAAGTGCGGCGCCAAACGACTGGCCGATCATGCGCATGAACATGTTGGCGCCGGTGGCGACGCCGCGCTCGCCCCAGCCCACGCTGGCCTGGATCGACACCAGAAAGGCGGTGTTGCAGCAACCCATGCCGACGCCCATGACCAGGGAACCCGTCGCCGCCCAGGCGACGGCGCTGGAGGGCTGCAACTGGGTCAGCATCGCCGCGCCGATGACGAGGGCGACGCCGCCGAGCGAGGCGGCAAGACGATAGGAGGTGCGGATCATCAGCCGCCCGGCGCCAAACGAGGCAAACATCCAGGTGACCGACATGCAGCCGAGCACCAGCCCGGCGATGCTGGGGCTGCGGCCCATCACCCCCTGCACATAGGTCGGCAGAAAGGCGCTGACCGCCATCATCGTCGAGCCGGTACCAAAGATGCCGAGGTTGGAGAGCGCGATGACCCGGCTGCGCCACAGCCGAAACGGCACCATCGGCTCCGGCGTGTGGCTTTCCTGCACGCCAAGAGCAACGAGCGCGGCCACTCCCAGTGCCACCAGCCAGATGACGCCGCCGCGGTCGAGGCTGCGGGCCTGCACCAGGGCCAGCATCGGGGCGCCGACGCCGACAATCAGCAGCACCGCTCCGAGGTAATCGATGCGGTGCCGGCGACGCTCGACCCGCTCGGGCAGAAAGATCGCAAACATCGCGATGCTGGCCGCGCCGATCGGCAGATTGACCCAGAACACCAGCGCCCAATGCACGTGCTCGACCAGAAAGGCGCCGAGCGCCGGGCCGATCACCGCCGAGACGCCGAAGACGCTCGACAGATAGCCCTGCACCCGGGCGCGCTCGGCAGGGGTGTAGATGTCGCCGATGACGGTGCTCGCGATCGGCTGGATCGCCCCCCCGCCGATCCCTTGCACAGCGCGAAACACCACCAGCATGACCATGCTGCGGGCCAAGCCGCACAAGGTGGTGCCGACCAGAAAGATGCCGGTGCCGATGAAGAACACCCGCTTGCGGCCGTATATGTCGGCGAGCCTGCCGTAGATCGGAACCGATACCGCCATCGTCAGCAGGTAGGCCGCGAACACCCAGCTGAACAGCCGAAACCCGCCGAGATCGCCGACAATCGTCGGCATCGCGGTGGCGATGATGCTGCTTTCGACCGCGGCCATGAACGTCGCCATCAGCGCCGCCATCAGCACCATGCCCCGACGCGGAACGGCAACCGCGGGCCGTTGCGGGGCGAGGGCTTGATCCAAATGGTGCCTCCGATTTGGGCAAAGGGCCGACTTTATGGCGGATGGGTCGCACGAGGACAATGCACGAGCGGTTGCGTCCACCGGGAGGCTGTCCTGCGCACCAGCGGGCCGGGGTTGCCAGCGGCACGGCGATGGCGGAGCATGACCGGCTTGGTCGGATGGAAGGAGACGGCGATGAAATACGATCTTCTGCTGACCGGTGGCGAGGTGCTCGACCCTGGCGCCGGGCTGCGCGGCGTGATGGACATCGGCGTCGCCGGCGGCAAGATCGTCGCGGTGGCGCCGTCGCTGCCCGCCGCAGAGGCGCGCCGCACGATCAGCGCCAAGGGACGGTTGGTGACGCCCGGGCTGGTCGACATCCATGCCCATATTTTCGTCAACGCCCATGACATGGCCGGCGACACCGACCGTTTTTGCCGGGCGAGCGGGGTCACCACCTTGTGCGACGCCGGCAGCGCCGGTTCGGCGACCTTTGCCGGGCTGCGCCAGGTCATCGACCGCGAGGTGCGCACCCGCACCCGCGCCTTTGTCAATCTGTCGGCGATCGGCATCGTCGGCACCTCGCGCGGCGGCGAGCTGTCGCATTTCCCCTATGCCGACCCCGAGGGCTGCGCCCGCACGATCAGCGAAAATCCCGACCTCGCGATCGGCGTCAAGCTGCGCTACGGGCCGGGCCTCGTCTGGGAGTACACCGCGGAGCCGGTCAAACTGGCGCGCAAGACCGCGGACATGGCCGGCGGCGTGCCGATGATGATGCACATCACCGACTCGCCGATCCCGCTGCCCGAGTTGCTTGCGCATATGAAGCCAGGCGACATCGTCACCCACTGCTATCACGGCCGGGCGCACGGCATCATGGGCCAGCAGAAGCAGCTGGTGCTCAAGGAGGTGGTCGAGGCGCAGCGCCACGGCATCATCTTCGACTGCGCCCACGGTCGAAACCATTTCAGCTTTCCAATGATCGAGAGGGCGCTCGACCAGGGTTTCCTGCCGGACACGATCTCGACCGATTTGACCTTTGCCAGTGCGACCCAGGGGCCGGTGTGGGACCTGCCGACGACGATGTCGAAATTGCTGCATTTCGGCATGCCGCTCGACGATCTGGTGACGCGCGCGACCGCGGCGCCGGCCAAGATCCTCGGCTACGAGGGCACGGTCGGCACTCTCGCGCCCGGCGCCAATGCCGACATCGCCGTGTTCGAGCTGCGCGACGGCAATTTCCAGTTGCGCGACAGCGACGGCAATACCGTTACCGCCAAGCGCCGTCTGATCGCCCAGCTGACGATCAAGGACGGGCGGGTGTGGTACGAGAAACCGGCCGAGTAGGCGTGGCTCGCCGCCGGCGCGGCTCGCTGCGCCGATTGCGAATGACGGCCGGCAATCCGTGCTGAGCAAGGCGATGGACGCTTCCGGCTGAACGGCTCCAGGCCAAACAGATGGCCGCGACCGGCGAATCCGCCGAGATTTGCGAGATCGCCGCAGGACAAGCGCCAAAGTGGCGCCCGGCAGGCGCTGCGGTTGCCGGCAGCGTAATGGTCGGATTTATGCCGATCATCGCCTTGCAGCTCTACAAGGCCGGGATCAGCGCCTCTTCGATGCTGGTCTGGCGCTACGGCCTGGCGCTGGTCCCCCTGGCGCTCGCGGCGGCAGCGGCACGCCACGACTTTCGCGCCGCCTTACGGGGTGGGGCATGGCGGATCGCCGTGGTCGGGGCAACGCTCGGGGCCGGGCAGACCCTGTGTTTTTGGGAAAGCCTGCACACTCTCGAAACAAGCATCGCGATCCTGCTGTTCTACACCTATCCGGCGCTGACCTTGGGGCTCGACCGACTGATCTTCAAGCGGCCGATCCGGTTGCGGGCGGCGCTATGCGTCACGATCATCCTTGCGGGCGCCGGCCTGATCGCCTTGCCGGGGGTGCGCGGCAGCCTCGACCCGCGGGGGCTCGCGTGGATCTTGCCGTCGCCGCTGATCTACGCGCTCTATCTCGCCGCCAATTCGGTGCTGATGCGGCGTCACCCGCCGCTGATCGGCGCGGTGTTTCTCTATCTTGGGCTCGCGGTCTGCTTTGGCGGCGCCAGCCTCTATCTCGGCCTCGACGTTCCGGTCGCGCCGCGCGCCTGGCTGTTGTTGGTGACGATCGCATTGGGTCCGGGGGCGCTGACCGTCACTCTATTTTCCTATAGCGTGCCGCGGCTCGGTCCCGCCAGCTACGCGATTATTGCCAATTGCGAGTTGGTCACCGTGATCCTTGTCGGCGTCCTCGTGCTGGGTGAGCGCGTCACCGCCGGAAGGGCGGTCGGCGCCGGGTTGATCCTTTCGGGGATTGTTTTGCACGGATTTTCCCGCAAGCCGAACCCGGGCTGAGCCCGGCAGTCGACGGGGCGAGGAGCGTGCTCTCGATGCTGGCGCCATCGAAGGCGTTCCAATTACACGCTAATCGATATCTGTAGAAACTTTATCGAGTTTTCCGAGAAATTTTAGAGATAATGCGTCCGAGATACGATATAAGCCCCGTAATTAGGGTAAACGATCGATAAGCGCCCTTTCAGGCTGCCCGCTCTGGGGCACCTCTTCGAGAAAAGGAGACAGCATGGCCCGCCGCCCCAACATCTGCCTCTATGTCGTTCTCTTTATGTTCGGGATGACGCCGATGCCGCTGCACGCCGCCCCGGCCCCAGGCAACGCAGCGACGGTCAGCGCCTCCGCCTGCGCCAACCCTTCCTGGATCGACGTGCGCTGTTACGGCGCCACCGGAAACGGCGTCACCGACGATACCGCTGCGATCAACCGCGCGCTCGCCGCGGCCCTCGCCTCCGACCAACCTCTGTTTCTCCCGCACGGTACGTTCAGGGTCACCCGCACTGTCGTCATCGACTACAAGACCCGCTCCGACACCGGTTTCCGCCTGATCTCGATGGGCGCCATCATCAACGGCAAGTCGATCTCCTCCGCGCCGGCGCTCGAAATCGTCTGCACCGGCGGTAGTCCGCACGCGCCCAAGGGCTGCTTTTACTTCAACGAGCAGGGCACCTTGTTCGTCAACGCCAATACGGACGGCTATGCCGTCGTTATCGGCGAGCGCGATTTTTCCGACGCGCACAATTCGATCAAGATCGACCATCTGATCGTCAACAACGCCAACGCCGGACCGCGGGCGGGCGGGCTGCAACTGAATTACGTGCTGAGCTCGCAAATCTTCGCCGTCGCCAACTCCGCCGGCGGTGCTGCGGGAATTGCGCTGGAGCAGACCCAGATCTCCCATCTCGGCGGGGCCGGGTCGGCGGGCGCCAAAGGCGGGGCGGGCTTGCTGATCGAAAACGGTTACAGCTTTGCCAATACGATCGATGCGATGGACCTCGAGGTGGCGCCGACTTGTCTGGTGATCGCTTCGCGCAACGCCGCTCACAACACGTTCATCTCACCCTACATGGCCTGTGCGACGGCGGTCGATGCCGTCTCCGGGACCACGACGCAACTGGTCAATCCGCTGTTCGGCGGCGACGTAAAAAAAGAATTTGCCGCGGCGGTCGGCGTGACGACGACGCCTTGAGCAGCGCTTTTTCCGTTGTGGCGCTGCCGCCCTCCGGCAATCGCCTTTGACAAACGCACCGCGGTCGCTCAAATCTCTTCCGCCAGACGGCTGGACGGCCGCTCTCCGCAGGGCGGGGAGAGGAAAGTCCGGGCTCCATGGAGGTACGGTGCCGGGTAACGCCCGGCGGGGGCGACCCCAGGGAAAGTGCCACAGAAAGCATACCGCCGAGCTCGCTCGGGCCAACCGGGCGGGCGGCAAGGGTGAAACGGTGCGGTAAGAGCGCACCGCGCCGCCGGCAACGGCGACGGCATGGAAAACCCCACCGGGAGCAAGACCAAGTAGGAGCGGCAGGCGTCGCCGGCTCGGACCAAACCCGGGATTGGTGACGCCGGGCGGATCTCCGCGCCGCCGCTCGGGTCGGTCGCACGAGGCGCCCGGTGACGGGCGTCCCAGAGGAATGGCCGTCTCCGCTGCCACGGGTAGCCGCATGGCTGCTCGCGAGGCGGGACAGAACCCGGCTTACACGCCGTCTGGCCTCGTCTCGCTCCTGGCGACGCCGATCTTGCAGATCAGCAAGGGGCGTCGTCGCCCCGCCCTGGCGGACGCTCGGCCGGTGGATGGTTTGGCGTATCAAATCGGAATAACGCCGGTTTCCAGGGGAGAAACCTGTGAGTCGTGATTTCCGCGATTGTGTCCGGCGTCTGCCGCGCTAGGCTCGGTTCGTGTGGTCGAGAGGCTGGTCTTTGCAGCCGCGGTGCGGTGACCGGCGTAGACCGCGCGGGCATGTTGCCGGCTCGCGGCGCCACACTTCGGGGGATGGAGCGGGCGATCCGGAAGGGGTCGCCCGTTTCAGCTGCCAACGGCGCGCCCCATCGATGCGGCCTTGGCGAACAGACGATTGGCCGATCGCCCCCACCCCGACTATAGCGATAAACGAAAGAGGATGAGCCGTTCTTGACGATCGAGGTTTGGCTTACGGTTGTTTTGGCTTGCTGGTGTCGGCGACCGGTTTCGACTTTCGTGTACAGGCGTCTGCCGTCCGCGGTCCGACCTGAACTACGGGGATAATGCCGTGCGGCGCGGCAAGTGTAGGTCTCGCGAACCGGCCGCCAAAGCGCGCTCGGCGGATGGAATCCCCGAGTTTGTCGCATGACGCGCAAAATTGTGCTCGCGTGGTTCGCCTTTCTTATGGCATTCTTTTGCCATTGTTTCCAATCGGTGGCCATGATGGCAAGAGACGCGAACCCGTTGAAATCCGAGCTCATCACCCTCTCGGTCAATGCTCAGACCGTTTGGTATCTCGACCGTCTGGTCGAAACCGGCCTCTACGGCAACAACCGTACCGAGGCGGCGCGGGTTGCCATTTACGATCATTGCAAATTGCTGCTCAGCCAGGGAGCGCTGGAGATCGCGCCACGCCTGCCAAGCCGGGATATTACGGCGATCCGGTAGCCCCGGATGCCAAGCCGGCGCGGTCGTGGTCGTCTTCGCCCTCCGTTTTGAAACATGACGCCGCAATCCTTCGCGTTGTGGATGAGACAGTGTTCACCGCCCCCGACGCTCATTCGACGCCATGGACTATATGATGTGGTGACTTGCTATGGCCACACAATCTCTAAAATTGCAAGTTTTATTATCATGAGTCCATTGACACCCATGATTTCCCATGGTACCCCAGATCAACCCAGGGACGGGTGTGGCCGATGGGGGGAACTTCGGCAGCACCTATCGGGCGCCCCTTGCCGAGCGTCCATGGGTGAGCGTTGGGGGAAGAAGTGGCATGTTTTTGTCCACTTATGTGAACAAGGTCGACCGCAAGGGGCGAGTTTCAGTGCCGGCGACCTTTCGCACAACGCTGGCGGCCCAGCGCTTTCCCGGTATCTTTGTCTTTCCGTCGCACAAGTATCCAGCACTCGAAGCCAACAGCAGCGACTGGATGGAGGAGCTGGTCAACCGGCTCGACACGCTCGACAAATTTTCCGACGAGCACGAAAACCTGGAAATGCTGTTCGCTTCGTCACGGGAGCTGTCGTTCGACCCCGAGGGGCGGATTGCCTTGCCGCCGGATCTAGCCGAGCATGCCGCGATCACCGACAGTGTCGCCTTTGTCGGGGTCGGCCGGAACTTTCAACTGTGGGAGCCGGCGCGGTTTGCCGAGCACGCCGCGACGTTGCGCGAGCGGGCGCGGCGGCAGGGGACCCGGATCCCGTCGCTTCCCCATTCGCCCGATCGGCGCCGCGAATGAAACGGCAGCCTCGCCTGCGCGCCCGGCGCGAAATTCCGGCCGGGACCGCTCTGACCACGACCGGCCAAGCCGCCGGCCACGTGCCGGTCATGATCGAAGCGGTTGTCGAGGCGCTGGCGCCGCGCGACGATGCGCTTTACGTCGATGGGACGTTCGGCGCCGGCGGCTACAGCCGAGCGGTGCTCGACATCGCCAATTGCCGCGTCGTCGCGATCGACCGCGACCCCGAGGCGGTGCGGCGCGGCCGCGAATTTGCCGCGGCTCATAACGGGCGGCTCGAAATCGTCGAGGGAAATTTCGGCGACTTGGAGCAACTCCTGGCTCACGCACCCGGCCCGATTGCCGGCGTCGTCTTCGACCTCGGCGTGTCCTCGTTCCAGATCGACACACCCGAGCGCGGGTTTTCGTTTCGCTTCGACGGACCGCTCGACATGCGCATGAGCGGCACCGGCCGTGCTGCGGCGGACCTCGTCGCGGCCTTGTCGGAGGACGATCTCGCCCGCGTCATCCGCGATTTTGGCGAGGAACGCCATGCCCGGCGGATTGCGCGCACGATCGTCTCGGCTCGGCAGCAGAAGCCGATCCGGCGGACGCATGAACTCGCCGATATCGTGCGCGCCGCGATCCCCAAGGCAGAGCCCGGGATTGACCCGGCGACCCGCACCTTTCAGGCGTTGCGCATTGCCGTCAACGACGAGCTCGGCGAGCTCGACCGCGGGCTCATCGCGGCCGAGCGGCTGCTGATGCCCGGCGGCAGACTTGCCGTCGTCTCGTTTCATTCGCTCGAGGACCGGCGGGTCAAGCACTTCCTGCGGCAGCGAAGCGATGCTGCGCCCCGTGCCTCGCGTCATGAGCCACTTGCCGCCGAGGCGTCTCCGCCGAGCTTTCGGCTGCTGCACCGCCGGGCGCGCAAGCCCGGTCCGGAGGAGATCAGTCAGAACCCGCGCGCGCGCTCAGCGCGGTTGCGCGCGGCAGAACGCACCGCTGCACAACCCTGGTCGCCGGGCCCGGACCGGCGAGAACGGTGGACTGCATGATCAGGCTCTCGACCTTGTTTTGGCTGGTCGTCGTATCGACCGCGGGCTTTGCAATGTTTGCGGTCAAATATGAGGTTCAAGCGCTCGCCGACGGTCTCGCCCGAACCGTTAAACAGGACGACGACACCGAGCGCGACATTCGGGTGCTCGATGCCGAATGGGCCTATCTGAACCGGCCGGACGCACTGGCGCAGATGAACCAGCGCATTTTGTCGCTGGTGCCGATCGCGACAAAGCAGCTGCGCACCAGTCTGACCGATGTCCCGATGCGCCCGGCTCCGCCACCGCCACCGCCACCGCCGCCACCGCCGCCGGCCGAGAGCGTTGTCGCCGATGCGACGCTCGCGCCGGCACCACCCGCCGCCGCGCCGCCGCCGGATGCCGACGTTGCGCCACGCCGACCCGCCGAGGTTGAGACCCCGCCGGCGCGGATGCGGGCGGCGGATGGCATAAGCCGGGTTGTGAGGGTGGCGCTCGACACGCACGTCGCGTCCCAATCGGTCAAGCCTGTGCTCGTCAAGGCGGTCGCCCGGACGACCCTGCCGCGCCGGGCCGCGTCGCTCGACGAGCTGATTGCGCAGATCGCGGAGAGCCGATGATGAGCGCCGCCTTTCAATTTGACGACAATCCGTGCCGGCCGCGCCATTTCAAGCCGCCGCCCTGTGTTCCGGTCGTCCCGGATGGTCCGGCGAGACGGGCGCTCGACGGCTGTCATACGCGGCTGTTCGTCGCCAGCATGGCGTTTATCCTCGCCTTTGTCGTGATCGCGGGTCGCCTGGCGCAAGTCACGTTGCTGCCGGGCGTCGTCACCGTCCCGCGCATTGCGCGCTTTGACCCGGTTCCGCCCCCACCGCCGGGGCGCGCCGACATTATCGACCGGCACGGCAAGTTGCTGGCGACCACGCTCGACAGCCCGTCGCTCTACGCCAATCCGCGGCAGATCCTCGACGCCGCCGAGGCCACCGACAAACTCGTCGCCGCGTTACCGGGGCTCGATCGAGCGGCGCTGTTCGCCAAACTGACCTCGGGCAAGGGTTTCGTGTGGGTTAAGCGCCATCTGACGCCCGACCAGGAATTCGCCGTCAACCAACTCGGGCTGCCCGGGCTGCAATTCCAGCACGAGGAACGCCGCGTCTATCCCTTTGGCGCGCTGCTCTCGCATGCGGTCGGCTATACCGGTATCGACGACAACGGCGAGGCCGGTATCGAGCGCGGCCTGGACGACAGCCTGCGCGGAAGGGGGGAGCCCGTGCAACTGGCGATCGATCTGCGATTGCAATACATCCTCCACGAGGAATTGCAACGCGTCGTCGACGACTTCACCGCCAAAGGCGGCGCCGGGTTGATCATGAACGTCAACACCGGCGAAGTTCTGGCGATGGTGTCGGTGCCCGATTTCGATCCGAGCCACCCCGACACGCGGGACCCAACTCATCCGGAGGTGACCGTCGCCGAGCGCATGTTCGACCGGGTCACGCTCGGGGATTATGAGATCGGCTCGGTCTTCAAGATCTTCACGACGGCGATGGGACTGGATTCCGGCGCAACCACGATGGAGGGCCGCTTCGACGCCACCAACCCGATCCATATCGGACGGTTCACGATCTCCGACTATCACGGCAAGCACCGCTGGCTCAGCGTTCCCGAAATCCTGATGTATTCGTCGAACATCGGCGAAGCCAAGATCGCGCTTGCCGTGGGCGGGGTTCGGCAGCAGGAATATTTGCGTCGGTTCGGGTTGCTGACTTCACCGAGTTTTGAGCTGAAGGAAATCGGAAAACCGCACTTCCCGGCAAAGTGGCGCGAGGTCAACGTCATGACCATCGGCTTTGGCCACGGCATTTCCGAGACCCCGTTGCAGATCGCCACCGCGGCGTCGGCGCTGGTTAATGGCGGGGTGCTGCGCCCGGCGACCTTGCTCAAATTGCCCCCAGGAGGGGCGCCGCAAGGCATCCAGGTGATTTCGCCCGAAACCTCCGGGCACATGCGCCAGTTGCTGCGAATGGTGGTTTTATATGGCACCGGCGAGATGGTCGACGCGCCTGGCTATGTCGTCGGCGGCAAGACTGGTACCGCGGACAAGGTCGAAGGCAAGCACTATGCCGAAAAGAAATTGCTTTCGAGTTTTGTCGGCGTCTTCCCGATGACCGCGCCTAAATATCTGACGCTGGTGATGGTCGACGAACCGCACCCGAACAAGTCGAGCCACGGCTACGCCACGGCGGGCTGGACGGCGGCGCCGGCGGTTGGCCGCACGATTGTGCGTATGGCACCCCTTCTCGGGGTGCAGCCGGTCGACGAATCCTCTCCCGAAGTTGCTCGCGCACTGACGCCCGAGAGCCTGCAAGGCAAGCGGATTGAAACTTACTGAGCTGATCGGGGCCGGTGACCCGCCCCGAACCACCTTCCCGCCCTGCGACCCCGACATCGCCGGCCTCACCGCCGATTCACGCGCGGTTCGCCCGGGGTTCCTGTTTGCGGCACTACCCGGTACGCGGTTCGACGGCCGCCACTTTGCGGCGGCGGCGGCGGCGCGCGGCGCGGTTGCGATCCTGACCGACGACAAGGCCCCGCTCGACCTCCCGGCGGAAGCGCTCCGGCGCATCGCGGTCGTCACCGACGTCAACCCGCGGCGCCGGCTGGCGCTACTGGCAGCGCGGTTTTACGGCCGGCAACCGCGAACCATTGCCGCCGTTACCGGCACCAACGGCAAGACCTCGGTCGCCCATTTCACCCGAGAGATCTGGATGGCGGCCGGCCACGCGGCGGCGAGCCTCGGCACCCTGGGAGTGGTCACGCCCTCCGCCCGGCGCGCCGGCGCGTTGACGACCCCCGACCCGACCGCACTCCATCGTGACCTCGCCGCGCTCGCTGAACAAGCGATCGACCATGTCGCGATCGAGGCCTCGAGCCACGGGCTCGCCCAATTCCGTCTCGACGGCCTGTCGGTTGCAGCCGCGGCCTTCACTAATTTGACCCGGGACCACCTCGACTACCATCGCGACATGGCCGATTACCGCGCCGCCAAGGAGCGGCTGTTCACCGCGCTGTTGGCGTCGGGTCGGCCGGCGGTGCTGAACTGCGCCAGCGGCGAGTTCCCGCGCCTGGCGGCGCTGTGTCGCGAGCGCGGTCATCCGGTTCTTGCTTTTGGCGGCGATGCCGCGGCCGAACTGCGGCTGGTCTCGGCACGGCCGCGAAACCGCGGCCAGGATCTGGTGATCGAGATATTCGGGCGGCGGCATGAATTGTTCCTGCCGTTGCTCGCAGAGTTCCAGGCGATGAACGCGCTCGCCGCCCTCGGGCTGGCGCTTGCCACCGGCGTTCCGGCGGAGGCCGGGATTGCCGCGCTGACCAAGCTGACCGGGGTTCCGGGTCGGCTGCAATTCGTCGCCGAGGGCGCGGTCGGCGGGGGCATTGTCGTCGACTACGCCCACACTCCCGATGCGCTGGCGACCGTGCTTGCCGCCCTTCGCCCGCACACGCCGGGCCGGCTCGCCGTGCTGTTTGGTGCCGGCGGCGACCGCGACCCGGGCAAGCGGGCGCTGATGGGCCGCGTCGTCGCGGGTGCCGCCGACCGCGTCTATGTGACCGACGACAATCCGCGTAGCGAAGACCCGGCCGGGATCCGTCGCGCAATTCTTGCTGCCGTCCCGCAAGCGATTGAAATTGCCGACCGCCGCCGCGCGATCGAGACCGCAATCACCGGCCTCGGTCCCGGCGATGTGCTGGTCATCGCCGGCAAGGGGCACGAGACCGGGCAGATTGTCGGCACCGAGAAATTCCCGTTCGACGACGCCGAGATCGCGCGCGAGATCGCCGAGCGGCAGTCGCATGGCCCGCGGCGGAGTGGCCCGCGGCGGAGTGGCTCGTGACGGCGCGGTGGACCGCTGCCGACGCGGCGCGCGCGACCGGCGGCAGCGGCGCTGTCGATTGGGTCGCGACCGGCGTCTCGATCGATACGCGCAGCCTGGTGCCGGGCGATCTGTTCGTCGCATTGCGCGGACCCAATCACGACGGTCACGATTTTGTGGGTGCGGCATTGGCGCGGGGCGCCGCGGCAGCGATGGTCGACCGCGACATGGCGGCGGCGCCCACGACGGCACCGCTGCTGCGGGTCGGCGACACGCTCGCCGGTCTCACGGCGCTCGGCCGGTTCGCGCGGGCCCGCAGCGGAGCGCGCATCGTTGCGGTGACCGGCAGTGTCGGCAAGACCGGGACCAAGGAGGCGCTGCGCCTGGCACTGGGCGCCGGTGGCAGGACCTTTGCCTCGCCGAGCAGTCTCAACAACCATTGGGGCGTGCCGCTGTCGCTCGCCCGCATGCCGCCTGACTTCGAATATGGAGTGTTCGAACTCGGCATGAATCATCCCGGCGAGATTGCCGCGTTGACGCGTCTGGTGCGCCCGCAAGTCGCGGTGATCACCACGATCGAGCCCGCCCATCTCGGATTTTTTCATTCGGTCGAAGCGATTGCCGACGCCAAGGCCGAGATCTTTCTGGGTCTCGAAGCGGGCGGGGTTGCGGTCCTCAACCGCGACAATCCGCATTACGCGCGGCTTGCCTCGGTGGCGCTCGAAGCCGGGGCCTCAGAAATCATCGGCTTTGGCACCGACCCGCAGGCCACGGTTCGGCTCGTCGATTGCGTACTGGAGGCGCGCGGCAGCACGGTCGACGCCACGGTCGCGGGCAAGGCCCTTCGCTTCCGCCTGAATGTCCCTGGCCGGCATTGGGTTGCGAATTCGCTTGCGGTAATCGCAGCCGCCGTCGCCGCCGGTTGCGACGCCGGGCGTGCCGCCGCGGCCCTCGCCGCCCTCGAGGCGCTGCCCGGACGAGGCCGCCGCCATGAATTGCCTTGGCACGGCGGCATTTTGACCGTGATCGACGAAAGCTACAACGCGAGCCCGGCGGCGATGCTTGCGGCGCTCTGCGTGCTTGGCGCCACCGCTCCCGAAGCCGGCGGCCGGCGGCTGGCGGTGCTCGGCGACATGCTCGAACTGGGCGGCGCCGGCGAGCGCTTGCATCGCGAATTGGCCGAGCCGTTGATCGCCGCGGAGGTTGATCGCGTCTTCCTGGTCGGAACGGAAATGGCGACGCTGCACGAGGTGCTGCCGGCGCCGCTCCGGGGCGGGTTGTGGCCATCTGCCGAAGCGGCTATCCCTGCGCTGTTAAGCTTTCTTGAACCGGGCGACGTGGTGACGGTCAAAGGCTCCTACGGCGTGCGCCTTGGTCGCGTCGTCGAGCGGCTACTCGCCGACTCTGCAAAGTTCGAGACCTGACCTTATGCTGTACGCGCTGTTCTACCCGCTCGCCGATCAGTTTCAGGCCTTCAACCTGTTCCGCTACATCACGTTTCGGTCGGGTGGGGCGGTTGTCACGGCGCTGCTGATCAGCTTTGTCTTCGGCCGGCCGATCATTGCCTGGCTGCGCTCTAAGCAAACCAACGGTCAGCCGATTCGCCTCGACGGGCCGGCCGGCCATCTGGTCCGCAAAAAGGGAACGCCGACGATGGGCGGCTTCCTGATCCTGCTGGCGCTGACGGTTGCAACCCTGCTGTGGGCGGATCTGGCCAACCCCTATGTCTGGATCGTGCTGTTGGTCACCGTCGGCTTCGGGCTGATCGGCTTCTTCGACGACTATAAAAAGCTGACCAGCAATTCGCACCGCGGGCTTGCCGGCGCGACCAAAATCGCGCTCGAAATCGGGGTTGGCGTGCTCGCTTGCATCGCGTTCGACCACGTCAGCCCCGCACCTCTTGCGAACACGCTTGCGGTGCCCTTCCTGAAGAATGTGCTGATCCCGCTCGACGGCCTGTTCGTGCCGTTTGCGGTGTTAGTCATCATCGGTGCGTCGAACGCGGTCAATTTGACCGACGGGCTCGACGGTCTGGCGATTGTGCCGGCCATGATCGCCGCCGGCTGTCTTGGGCTGATTGCTTATTTCGTCGGCAACGCGATCTTCGCCAATTACCTGCAGATCCACCATGTTCCCGGCGCCGGCGAACTGACCGTGTTTTGCGGCGCCATGGTCGGGGCGAGCCTCGGTTTTCTCTGGTATAACGCGCCGCCGGCGATGGTCTTTATGGGCGACACCGGGTCGTTGTCGATCGGCGGCGCGCTCGGTGCGATCAGCGTCGTCACCAAGCACGAGCTGGTGCTAGCGATCATCGGCGGGCTGTTCGTGCTCGAGGCGGTCTCGGTGATCGTCCAGGTCGCCAGCTTCAAGATCACCGGGCGCCGCGTGTTCCGCATGGCGCCGCTGCATCATCATTTCGAGCAAAAGGGCTGGGCGGAGCCGACGATCGTGATCCGTTTCTGGATCATCGCCTCGATCCTGGCGATCGCCGGGCTCGCCACCCTGAAGCTGCGGTGATGTGCTGTGATCCGCGAAGGTATCGCACAATTAGTAGCTAGGCGCGATAGATCCAACAATATATACTTTCTGACCGCAAGGCGGGGGGTCATCGGCACCACCCGCCTATGTGGCGAGGACCGACCCGGATGAGGTTCGCCCGCATCGATCAGAGCCCGGTGGCGCGCTGGTGGTGGACCGTCGATCGATGGAGCCTCGCCGCACTCTGCATCCTGATGGGCTTTGGCGTCGTCATGTGTCTGGCGGCGAGCCCGGCCGTCGCCCAACGCATCGGCTATGACGGCGGCCATTTTATCCGCCGCTATCTTGGCCTGCTGCCGTTCACGATCGGGGTCATGTGGCTGGTCTCGCTGCAGACCCCGCGCACGGTGCGACGCATCGCCTTTATCGGTTTCGCCGTCGGCCTCGTGCTGCTGGCGCTGACCCTTGTTGTCGGCGCCGAGATCAAGGGTGCCCGCCGCTGGATCAACGTTCCGCTATTGTCGCTGCAGCCTTCCGAATTCGTCAAACCGTGTTTCGCGGTCATCACCGCTTGGCTGTTTTCGGAACAAAAATTGCGACGCGGCTTTCCCGGAAACCTGATCGCGCTGGCGCTGTTGCTGGTGATTGTCGCGATGCTGATCGCGCAGCCTGACATCGGCATGGCGGCCGTGGTCGCGGCGGTGTGGTTCGGCCAATTCTACATGAGCGGCTTGCGGCTTTATTGGATGGTTCTGTTCGGCCTCGGCGGCCTCGGCGCTCTGGCCGGCGCCTACACCTTCCTGCCGCATGTCAGGGTGCGGGTGGACCATTTTCTGGATCCGGCGGCGGGTGACAGTTACCAGGTCAACCGTTCGCTCGAAGCCTTTGCCAATGGCGGGCTGTGGGGGCGCGGGCCCGGTGAAGGCACGGTCAAATACGTGCTGCCGGACGCGCATGCCGATTTCGTCTTTGCCGTCGCCGGCGAGGAGTTCGGCCTGGTCGTCTGCGTGGTCGTCGTCGGGCTGTTCGCTTTTGTCGTGATGCGCGGCTTTTCGCGACTGTCGCAGGAAGGCAGCCTGTTTGTGCTGCTGTCGGCAACCGGCCTGTTGATCCAGTTCGGTTTGCAGGCGGTCATCAACATGGCCTCGACTTTGCACATGATGCCGACCAAGGGCATGACGTTGCCGTTTTTGTCGTATGGCGGCTCTTCGATGCTGGCGCTTGGTTTGGGGATGGGAATGTTGCTGGCCCTGACCCGCCGCCGTCTCGCCGGAAGCGCTGTGTGAGCGGGCCGTTTGTCCTCGCCGCCGGCGGCACCGGCGGCCATCTGTTTCCGGCTGAGGCGCTGGCCGGCGAACTCGTGGCCCAAGGGCGGCAGGTGCATTTCTTGACCGATTCGCGGGCCGATGCGTTTGCCGGGCACATTCCCGGCGTCGAGATCCACAACGTGCGGGCCGGTCGGCTCGGCGGCGGCCCGATGCGCGCCGCCTACGGCCTGGCCGAGCTCGCCGCGGGTGCCGTGCAAGCTCGCCGCCTGCTGCGCCGGCTGTCCCCGGCGGTGGTGATCGGCTTTGGCGGCTACCCCTCGGTTCCGACGATGCTGGCGGCAGCCTCGCTGAGATTGCCGACCTTGATCCACGAGCAGAACGCGGTCCTCGGCCGCGCCAATCGGCTGCTGGCATCGCGTGTCAGGCGGATTGCCACCGGCTTTCCGAAAACTGCCGGCTTGCGCCCCGGCGATTACGCCCGCGCCGTCCATACCGGAAACCCGGTCCGCCGGGAGATCCTCGCTCTTGGCGATGTCGGTTATTGCCCGCCTGGGTCCGACGGACCGATCGAACTGCTGGTCCTGGGTGGCAGCCAGGGCGCGCATGTCCTGGCCGACATCGTTCCGGCGGCGCTGGCGAGGTTGTCGCCAGGGCTGCGCAAGCGGTTGCATGTCAGCCAGCAGGCTCGTCCCGAAGACATCGCCGCGGTCGTCGAGGCCTACGCCGAAGCCGCAATTTCAGCCGAAATCGAGAGGTTCTTCACCGACGTGCCGCAGCGGCTGGCACGGGCGCATCTGGCGATCTGTCGCGCCGGCGCCTCGACCGTAGCCGAGCTTGGCGCAATCGGCCGGCCCGCCTTGCTGCTACCTTATCCCTACGCCACCGACGATCACCAGACCGCCAATGCCGACGCCTTTGCCATCGCCGGCGCCGGGCGGGTCGTCCAACAGGCCGGTCTGCGCACCGAAGCGCTGGCCGCCGATATCGAGAAGCTGCTCGGCGACGGCGCGGCGCTGACCCTGATGGCGCAGCATGCGGCGGCGTTCGGTCGGCGCGGTGCCGCCCGCCAGCTGGCGAGCCTGGCGCTGGCGCTCGACCGCGGCGGCGAATTGCAGGAATGCGCGGCGTGAGGGCATTGCCGCTGACCATCGGCCCGCTGCATTTTGTCGGCATCGGCGGGATCGGCATGAGTGGCATAGCCGAGGTTTTACACAACCTTGGCTATCGCGTGCAGGGCAGCGACCGAGCCGACGGCGCCAATGTCCGCCGCTTGATCGATCTCGGCATCCCGGTCGCGGTCGGGCACGACGCCACCCATCTCGGTGCGGCCGAGGTCGTCGTCGTCTCCTCCGCAGTCCGGGCCGACAATCCCGAGATCGTCGCTGCCCGCGCGCGCCGGTTGCCGGTCGTGCGCCGCGCCGAAATGCTGGCCGAGTTGATGCGGCTCAAATGGTCGCTGGCGGTCGCCGGGACGCACGGCAAGACGACGACCACCTCGATGATCGGTGCCCTGCTCGAAACCGCCCGGCTCGACCCGACCGTGATCAACGGCGGCATCATCAATGCCTATGGCACCAATACCAGGCTTGGCGCCGGCGATTGGATGGTGGTCGAGGCCGACGAGAGCGACGGCACCTTTACCCGGTTGCCGGCGACCATCGCCGTCGTCACCAACATCGACCCCGAGCATCTCGATTTCTATGGCGACTTCGACGCCCTGCGGCAAGCTTTCGAGACCTTTGTCGGCAACATCCCGTTCTACGGCTTTGCCACTCTGTGCATCGACCACCCGGTGGTGCAAGGGATGATCCCCAAATTGTCCGATCGCCGCGTCCTGACCTATGGGATGAGCCCGCAGGCGGACATCCGCGCCGTCGATCTGCGGCTCGGCCGCGACGGCGCGCGCTATGACATCATTGTCGCCGATGCGCTTTCCGAGCACGGGCGGATCATCACCGATCTGTATCTGCCGATGTTCGGCCAGCACAACGTGCAGAATTCGCTGGCCGCGGCCGCGGTGGCCGAGGCGCTGGGCCTGGGTGACGACGCATTGCGCGCGGCACTGCGCGGTTTCAAAGGCGTCAAGCGGCGCTTTACCAAGACCGGCGAATGGAACGGAGTGTCCGTCATCGACGACTACGGCCACCATCCGGTCGAGATTGCGGCTGTACTGAAGGCGGCGCGCGCGATCGTTTCGGGAAAGGTGATCGCGGTCGTGCAGCCGCATCGGTACAGCCGGGTTTTGCACCTGCTCGACGGTTTTTGTACGTGCTGCAACGATGCCGACATCGTCCTCGTCGCCGACATCTACGCGGCCGGCGAAGAGCCGATCGAGGGGGTGACGCGAGACGCGATCGTCGCCGGACTGATCGAGCACGGGCATCGCAACGTGCGCCCCCTCCCCGATTTTGCCGAGTTGGCATCGCTGGTGGCCGAGCTGGCGCGGCCCGGCGACATGGTCGTGTGCCTGGGTGCCGGCTCGATCACCGGCTGGGCCAACCGCCTGCCGGCCGAGCTGGCGGGACTACAGCAGCGGAGCGCCACCGGATGAGCGCGCCGCTCTGTGGTTCAGCTGCGGCGCCGCTCGCTATGCTGCCGGCGGTGCGCGGGCGGCTCACTGCCGGTGCACCGGTCGGCCGGCACACCTGGTTCGGCGTCGGCGGCCCTGCAGAGGTATCGTTTCAGCCGGCCGATAGCGGAGACCTCGCGGCCTTTCTTGCAGCGTTGCCAAAAGAAGTGCCGATCACGGTAATTGGCGGCGGCGCCAATATTCTGGTTCGCGACGGCGGCATTGCCGGGGTGACCATCCGTCTCGGCGGCGGCTTTGCCCGTACTGCGGCCGAAGGTGCGCAGACAGTCTCCGGCGCCGCGGCGCTGCATTTGAACATCGCATTGTTCGCGGCCGAATCCGGCATCGCCGGTCTCGAATTTCTCTCGGGGATTCCAGGGACGATCGGCGGCGGGATGCAGATGAACGCCGGCGCCTACGGCCGCGAAATCAAAGATGTGCTGGTCTCGGCGACAGCGCTCGATCGCGCCGGCGGTCAACACATTGTCGAGGGGGCGGCGATGGGATTTTCCTATCGCCATTGCGCCGTCGATCCCGAGTGGATCTTTGTCGAGGCGCGGCTGCACGGCGCCGCCGGCGACCCTGGCATGATCTTGCAGCGAATGGCGGAGATGCGTGCAGCGCGCGAAGCGACCCAGCCGATCCGCGCTCGCACCGGCGGCTCGACATTCAGGAATCCGCCGGGCGTTTTGGCGTGGCGGCTGATCGATGCCGCCGGCTGCCGCGGTCTCCAGCGCGGCGGGGCGGTGGTCTCGCCCAAGCACACGAATTTTCTGATCAACACCGGCACCGCCACCGCCGCCGATTTGGAGGGCTTGGGCGACGAAGTGCGGCGGCGCGTCTACAACGCCTCGGGCATCGTGCTCGAATGGGAAATCCGCCGGATCGGCCGCCCGCTCTGCGGATTTGAACCAATTGGCGATCGATCCGGTGAGAGCACGAAATGAGCAAGACCGTCGCGTTGCTGATGGGCGGCTGGTCACCCGAGCGCGAGGTGTCGCTGTCGAGCGGGCGGGAATGCGCCAAGGCGCTCGTTGATCGCGGTTACCGGGTCAGAGCAATCGATGTCGGGCAGGATCTGCCGGCCCTATTGCGCGCCCTCGACCCGCGTCCCGACGTGATCTTCAATGCCCTGCACGGGGTCGGCGGCGAAGACGGCACGCTCCAGGCCGTGTTTGAGATGCTGCGCATTCCCTACACCCATTCGGGTGTTCTCGCTTCGGCGCTGGCGATGCACAAGCCGACCGCGAAGCTCGTTTTTCGCGCCGCCGGTCTGCCGGTCGTCGATGGCGTCGTCGCCTCCCCTGGTGAACTCGCCGCGAAAGCCCCGATGCCGGCTCCGTTCGTGGTCAAGCCGGTCAACCAGGGATCGAGCGTCGGGGTGCGGATTGTGCGGGTCGGCGACAATTCCTGGCACGAGGAGGTCGCCGGCTGGGATTTCGGCGCCGAAATCATGGTCGAGCGCTTTATTCCCGGCCGTGAGCTGACCGTGGCGGTGATGGGCGATCGTGCGCTCGGGGTGTGCGAGATCGTCCCGCGCGGCAGCTTTTACGACTACACGGCGAAATATGCCGACGGTGGGTCGGAGCATCTGGTCCCGGCCCCGATCCCGGATCGGATCTATCGCGAGGCGCTCGACATCGGACTGGGTGCGCACATCGCGCTCGGTTGCCGCGGCGTCAGCCGGGCCGATCTGCGCTACGACGACACCCCGGACGGCGACGGCCGCGTCTATCTGCTGGAGGTCAACACCCAGCCCGGGATGACCCCGACCTCGCTGGTCCCCGACATCGCCCGGCACGTCGGCATCGGCTTTGACGAGTTGGTGATGTGGATGGTGGAGGACGCCGCGTGCAAGGAATGAATGCCGCGGCGGCAAAGCGTCGGCGCCGGCGCTGGACCGCGCGGTGGCGGCGCGGCATCCTGTGGATCGGGGTTCCGGTCATCCTCGCGACCGGCGCTTACGGCACCATACTGGCGACCCGCGGGTCGGGTGGAGAATCGGTCTTGCACGGCGTTTCGCGGCGCCTGCTGGACGCGAGCGCCAGCCTTGGCCTTCGGGTCTCCGACATCCGCGTCGAGGGACGTGCAACCACCGATCGCGAGACGATCCTCGAGGCGCTCGGCGCCCATCCCGGCGCGGCGATCCTGGCCGTGGATCCGGTGCGGGCGAAGCAGCAGCTCGAAAGCCTGCCTTGGGTCCGCTCCGCGCTGATCGAGCGCCGCCTGCCTGACACGATTTACGTTCGCCTTGTCGAGCGCGAGCCGATGGCCCTGTGGCAGCATGGCGGCAAGATCGAATTGATCGATCACATCGGCGCGGTGATCCCGGTCACGCGCCTCGACCGATTTGCGAAATTGCCGATGGTCGTCGGCGAAGACGCTGCGAGCCATGCCGCCGGGTTGCTGGCGATGCTGTCGAGCGAGCCCGATCTTGCCGCGCGCGTCACCGCCGCGGTCGATGTCGGCGGCCGGCGGTGGAACCTGCGCATCGACAATTCGATCGACGTGCTGCTGCCGTCGGACGATCCAGCCGCAGCGTGGGCCGATCTAGCCCGCTTGCAGCGCAACAGCGCGATCCTGCAACGCGATGTGCAGGCGATCGACTTGCGTCTGCCGGACCGGCTCGTCGTCCGTGTCGCCCCCGAGCCGCCAAAAGAAACACCGCCAGCCAAGAAAGGACGCCCGCCGGCGAAAAATACATGACCGCAATCGAGGAGATGCGGACACGCGAGAAGCCGCCGAAGACTGCCGCCAAAACCGCAGGGCGCGGCAGAATCAAACAAGGCAAGCCGCGCCGGCCGGCGAGACCGCCAAATCGGCCGCGGGGCAGCCTCGTCGCGGCGCTCGACATCGGCACGACCAAGGTGTGCTGCTTTATCGCACGGGTCGAGCCCGAGCGGCCGCAGGTCGTTGGCATCGGTCACCAAATCTCGCGTGGCGTGCGCAACGGGGCGATCGTCGATCTCGAAGCCGCGGGTGCCTCGGTCGCGGCCGCGGTGCACGCCGCCGAGGAGATGGCCGGGGAGACGATCCAGCAGGTCGTGGCCAATCTGTCCGGCGGTTTTGCCGCGTCGCGGATCATCAAAGCCGAGATCGGCGTCGCCGGGCGCGAGATCGGCGAGACCGAATTGCAGCGGGTGCTCGACCAGGGCTACCTGCTGCGCGAGCCGGGCGACCGGCAGATTGTCCATTCGGTTCCGGTCGGGTTTTCGATCGACGACAGCCGCGGCATCCGCGACCCGCGCGGCATGTTCGGCGAGCGCCTCGGCGTCAACATGAACGTCGTCACCGCGAACGGGGCCAATGTTCGCAACCACAGCGCCGCGATCGGGCGCTCGCACCTCGAACTCGAGGCGTTGGTCGTCAGCCCTTACGCCGCCGGGCTTTCGTGCCTCGTCGAAGACGAGATCGCGCTCGGCGTGACGGTTATCGACATGGGCGGAGGCACGACGACGATCGGCGTGTTCTTCGACGGCAATCTGATCTTTGCCGATTCGGTTCCGGTCGGCGGCGGCCACGTCACCAACGACATCGCGCGCGGCTTGTCGACGCCGGTCGCTCATGCCGAGCGCATGAAAACACTGTTCGGCACGGCGATTTCCGCCAGCACCGACGAGCGCGAGATGATCGCCGTGCCACAAATCGGCGAAGAGGAGGAGGGGCATGTCAATCATGTGCCGAAATCGCTGCTGGTCGGCATCATCGCGCCGCGCATCGAGGAGACGTTCGAGCTGGTGCGTGACCGGCTTGAGGCAAGCGGGTTCGACAAGGTCGCCGGTCGGCGCGTGGTGCTGACCGGCGGTGCTGCCCAATTGCACGGCGTCCGCGAATTTGCCGGCCTGATCCTCGACAAGCAGGTCCGTATCGGACGGCCGCTGCGGGTCGCGGGGCTGGCCGAGGCGACTGCCGGTCCGGCCTTTTCGTCGGCTGTCGGGCTGTTGCACTTTGCGCTGTCGGAACGCGCCGAGCCACCGCGCGCCGGACGCGTCCCGGCCCGGGCCCCAAGCGGGATATTCGGCAGGGTGGGTCACTGGTTGAAGGAAAACATGTGAGCCGATTTTGCGGGGCGTCACGACCGGGCCGCTATCCGCATAGGAGAAAAAACGCTACATCATTATCGGCCAAACGAGGGGGAAGTCCGGACTCGTCCGGGCGTGATCGAGGCTGGAGAGTGGAGGACGCATGATCAATCTCAGCATCCCGAGGGACGAGCAGGAGATGAAACCCCGCATCACGGTGGTCGGGGTGGGCGGCGCTGGGGGAAACGCCGTCAACAACATGATCCGCTCGAATTTGATCGGCTGTGAGTTCGTCGTTTGCAACACCGATGCTCAGGCGATGCAGCAATCGGGCGCGCACCGCAAGATCCAGTTGGGGATCGGCGTCACCCGCGGCCTCGGCGCCGGATCGCGCCCCGATGTCGGCCGTGCCGCCGCCGAGGAGGCGCTCGACGAGCTCCTCGAAGCGATGCAGGGCTCGAACATGGTGTTCATCACCGCCGGCATGGGCGGCGGCACCGGAACCGGCGGCGCTCCGGTCATTGCCCGCATCGCCCGCGAATTGGGGATCCTGACGATCGGCGTCGTGACCAAGCCCTTTCATTTCGAGGGCAGCCACCGGATGAAGATCGCCGAGGCCGGTATCGAGGAACTGCAAAAATTCGTCGATACCTTGATTATCATCCCGAACCAGAATCTGTTCCGCGTTGCCAATGAGCGGACGACTTTTGCCGACGCCTTCAAGATGGCGGACGACGTGCTGCATTCGGGCGTGCGCGGGGTCACCGACCTGATGGTGATGCCGGGACTGATCAATCTCGATTTCGCCGACATCCGCACGGTCATGAGCGAGATGGGCAAGGCGATGATGGGTACCGGCGACGCCGAGGGCGATCGCCGCGCGATTGACGCCGCCGAGGCCGCGATCTCGAACCCGCTGCTCGAAGACGTGTCGATGAAGGGCGCCCGGGGTGTGCTGATCAACATCACCGGCGGCCCGGACATGACCTTGTTCGAGGTCGATGAAGCGGCCAACCGTATCCGCGAAGAGGTCGACCCTGAAGCCAACATCATCTTCGGCTCGACCTTTGACGAGACGCTGTCCGGCAAGATGCGGATCTCGGTCGTCGCCACCGGAATCGACGCCGAGGCGCTGCACCAGGCGCGGCCGCCGATCAGTCTGGTCAGCAGCCGCGAGAGCGCTGCGGCGCCGCTGCGGCGCGAGGCGACCTCGGGAGGTTATACCCAGCCGGTGCTGACCCAGAATGCGGCGCACCCGCCCGCTGGCACGGCTCGCGGCGAGGTCGAGGGCGACGCGGTGCTGCCGGCGGCGGCGACGGCCGAAGCGGCGGCGATGCGGGGGGGCGCCTTTATCGCTCCCGAGCCGGCCGATGCCGGCCCGTCGCATCCCCTACCCTTGACCCAGCCGGCGATCCCGGTGAACGCGCAGATGCGCGATCCCGCACCAAAGCCGAAGGGGCGGGTGCCGAGCTTGATCGAGCGTGTTACCGGCGTCGGTCGGGCGCGCTCGGCGCCGCCAGAGCCGGCACGGCAGCCGATTCCGCCCGCCATCAAACCCGCACAACCTCGGCTTGCGTCACTGGAAGCGGAGGATCGGCCGGGTTCGAAGGAAGAGGATCTGCTTGATATTCCTGCCTTCCTGCGCCGCCAAGCGAACTGATCGGTCAGCTAAAGCGCAGGAACCAAACCGGGCCGCGGCAACGGGCGCGATCCCTCGGCGCGTGTGGTTATGGGTTCCTAAGTGATTGATGCAGGCCAGGTTCTTGCCAATTATGCTGCAACAATCTGAAACAAAGAGTGATTTGTGGCGGTTCGGGGCTACCGTTAGGTTTTCCTTCAGTTGGGGGTTGATGATCGAGAAGTAGTTACATGTTGGGGGAAATCACGGGGCCGCTTCAGCAGACGCTGAAAACTGTCATCGGAGGCCGGGGGGTCGGCCTTCATTCGGGACAGCGGGTAGCGATCAACTTGGTGCCGGCGCCGCCGGAAACCGGGATCATCTTTCGCCGCACGGATACCGGTGGCGAGGTTAGTGCGGTGTGGGAGAACGCCGTCGAATTCGGCGCGGTGCACGGTGCTGTCGAATGGCGAGGGGACGACGGTCGGAACCGTCGAGCACCTGATGGCGGCCTTGGCCGGGGCGGCGGTCGACAATGTGGTCGTCGAGCTCGACGGACCCGAGGTGCCGATCATGGACGGCAGTGCTGCGCCGTTCGTCTTCTTGATCGAATGCGCCGGGCTCGTCGAGCAGGATGCGCCGCGGCACGCGATCAAGGTGCTAAAGCCGATCAGGGTCGTCGAAGAAGGCGCAATGGCGGCGCTTTACCCCGCGGACGGGCTTTCGATGAGCTTTGAAATCGACTTCGACAACCCGGTGATTCGCCGTCAGGACATGAGCATGACGGTCGATGGCGGCTCGTTCAAATCGGAGCTCAGCCGCGCCCGCACCTTTGGTCTTCTCGACGACGTCGACCGCCTGCGGGCTGCCGGGTTGGCGCGCGGCGGTTCGCTCGACAACGTCATCGTCGTCAACGGCGACCGGGTGCTGAATAGCGGCGGCCTGCGTTACGAGGACGAATTCGTCCGCCACAAACTGCTTGATGCGTTCGGTGATCTCTATCTCGCCGGCGCGCCGCTGATTGGTCACTTCCATGGGATGCGGTCGGGTCATGCTCATAACCGGCTGCTGCTGGCGGCGCTGTTTGCCGATGACGAAGCTTGGGCCTACACGAGCGCGGCGGCCGCTGCCCACGCCCGCCCATCCGATCGCCGGGACGAGGCGCTGCTGATAAGCGCGTAAATCCGCGCCAGCTTGACCGACCTTGCGCGGGTGTTGTGCGGCAGGCATAAATTCATCGGGATGTGTCGGGACCGGTGATGCGCTCATTGCCCTTTTCGGGATGGTTGGGTCTGCTCGCGTTGGCGATCTCGCTCGCGGCGTGCGGCGGCGACAAGAAAGACGCGTATATCGAAAAGCCCGTTGACGATCTCTACAATCAGGCCATGGACCAGATGGTCGAAGAGCGCTACAGCCAGGCGGCGACGGGCTTTGACCAGGTGGAGAGTCAGCATCCGTACTCGATCTGGGCGACGAAAGCCCAGTTGATGGCCGCCTACGCTCAATACGAAGGCGGTAATTATGGGCAAGCCGTTATCGCTGCGGACCGCTTTATTCAGCTGCATCCGGGTAACCGCGATGTCGGTTATGCCTACTATCTCAAGGCGATCTCGTACTACGTCCAAATTGTCGATGTAGAACGCGACCAAAAGACGACTGAACTCGCCTTAAAGGCGCTCGACGACGTCGTTCGTCGATTCCCTGACACCAAATACGCGCGAGACGCCAAGCTCAAGCTCGATTTTACGCGCGATCACTTGGCTGGAAAAGAAATGGAGATTGGACGTTATTACTTGAGACGAGGCCAATATTTGGCGGCAATGAACCGCTTTAAGCGGGTCATCGACAAATACCAGACGACGACGCACATCCCCGAAGCGCTCGAACGGCTGGTCGAGTGCGACATGGCGCTCGGGCTGACCAGCGAGGCCAAACAAAACGCTGCAGTGCTCGGCTACAACTATCCTGGCAGCGAATGGTATGGCGACGCCTATGCCTTGTTGAAAGGGAGCCAGGAGCCGGACGCCGAGGCCCAAAGCTGGTTCGGCCGCCTGTTCTGAGTCGATCGTCCGCCGGCCGCTGCGCCGGAAGACAACGGATCATATTACAAATTGTTCATTTCGGTACGGCGGCAGGCTGATTTATGTCAATCCGCCGGTGCGATTGGTTGGCCGCCACCGGCGACCTGGCGCGGAGCGTCCGACCGGTTGCGGCGACGATAGCGGCGGAGTGTCCGGTATGCGGCGACGGCTTCTCGCGGTCTGGTTTCTCGTGCTGGTGACGTGTCCCGTCTTTGTTGGCGGTACCGGCGTTGCGGCCGGCCGACCAGGCCTCAACCCGGAGCCTGCCACACCCGCCGCAACCAACCAGGTGACTGGCGTCTACCTGTCGACCCAGTATCCGGCCCTGAGCGTGCGGGCCGGGGAGACCGCTACAATCGACCTGACGCTCGACAACTACCATCTGCCGCCGCAGCAATTGACGTTGACGGTGCCGCAAGTGGCAAATGGCTGGAAGGCGACGATCCTTGGCGGCGGCCAGCCGATCTCGGCGGCGATGGTTGGGCCGGACACTGATGCAAAGCTGCAGCTGCGCCTCGAACCGCCGGCCGGCGCCGGACCCGGCGATTATCATTTCCTGGTCGCCGCGCGGGGTGTCAGCGGCGAGTTGCGACTGCCGATCACCTTGACCGTCGGTCAGGAATTGCCCGCCAAGCTCAAGTTGTCGACCAATTTTCCGGCACTGCGCGGTACGGCGACGACCTCGTTCAAATTCACCGTGACCGTCGCCAATGACAGCGGCCGCGACGCGACGATCAATTTCACCGCCGACGCGCCAAAAAATTTCCAGGTCACGTTTACCGAGGCGTATGGCAGCCAGCAGATCACCAGCATCCCGATCGGCGCCGGCAAGTCGAAAGACATCGACGCCTCGGCAGCGTTGCCCCGCGACACGCCGGCAGGCGACTACAAGCTCGTCATGCACGCCAAGAGCGAGGCGGCATCCGCCGATCTGCCGCTCGGCATCACGATCTTCGGTCAGCCGCGCTTGGCGCTGTCCGGCGAAGGCGGCAGGCTGAGCGGCGAAGCTTATGCAGGCAAAGCCAGCCCGCTGACTGTCGTCGTCCGCAATGACGGCAGCGAAGCGGCGCGCGACGTCCAACTCAGCGCCACAGCACCTGACGGGTGGAAGACGAGCTTCGACCCGAAAGACCTGGCGATGCTCGCCGCCGGCAAATCGCAGTCGGTCCAGGTCACCTTCACCCCCTCCGAGCGCGCCATCGCCGGCGATTACCAGACGACAATCCGCGCCGACGCCGGGGGCGGTCAGTCCGAATCGGCCGATTTCCGCATTACCGTCCTGACTTCGACCGTCTGGGGCATGGTCGGGATCGGAGTTATCGCCGTCGCCCTGCTGGTCGTCGTCTTTGCGGTCGCGCGTTACGGCCGGCGCTAGCGAGGCGGCGATGGCGGGCGGCGTCGTCATCCGTGCCGAGGGGCTGACCAAGCGTTACGGCACCGTTGTCGCCGTCGACGCATGTCGACCTCGAAGTCGGCGCCGGCGAAATCGTCGGCATCCTCGGTCCCAACGGCTCCGGCAAGACGACGACGATCCTGATGCTGCTGGGCCTGACCGAGCCCAGCGAGGGGCGCGCCGAGGTCGCCGGGTTCGACCCGCTGCGCGCGCCGCTCGAAGTCAAGCGCCGCGTCGGCTATCTGCCCGATTCGGTGGGTTTTTATGACAGCCTCTCGGCGCGCGACAACCTCGCCTACACCGGTCGGCTTGCCGGACTACCACGGCGCGAGATTGACGACCGTTTCGAAAAGGCAATGATCCGCGTCGGGCTGCCCGATGTCGGCTGCGAGCGGGTGGCGACGTTTTCGCGCGGCATGCGCCAGCGGCTCGGCCTCGCCGAGATCCTGATGAAAAACCCGCAGATCGCGATCCTCGACGAGCCGACTGCAACCCTCGACCCGCATTCGACCCAAGAGTTCCTCGCAATGATCCGCGGGCTCAAGGCTGACGGCACGACGGTACTGCTGTCCTCGCATCATCTCGATCAGGTGCAGAGCGTGTGCGACCGGGTGGCGCTGTTCAATCGCGGGCGGATCGCGCTCGCCGGCAGCGTGCCCGATCTTGCCCGGCAGGTTCTCGGCGGCGGGCATGTCATCGATGTCGAAGTGCGCGGCCCCGGGGTTGCCGAGCGGCTGCGGCGCCTGTCGGACGTCGTGCGGGTGCAGATGCTGGCTCCCGAACTTTATCGCGTCGATTGCGCCCGCGACCTGCGATCCGAGATCGCCCGTGAGCTGGCCCCGTCCGCGGCGCTGCTCGGCCTGCGCTTTGCCGAGCCCAGTCTCAATGAAGTCTACACCCGTTATTTTGACGAGGCGCGCGATGCGGCGTGAGGGTTCGCCCTTGACCGGAATCGGCGTCGTCCTCGCCAAGGAGACCGCCGATTATCTGTCGGGCGCCCGCATCTGGCTGTTGGAGACGCTGGTTTTTCTGACCGCGATCGGTGCCGCCTATGCCGCGATCCTGTCGATCCGCACGACGATCGGCGAGAGCCCGTTTCTGTTTCTGCGTTTGTTCACGATGGCGCAGGATCCGCTGCCGTCGTTCATGTCGTTGCTGGGCTTTCTGATCCCGCTGGTGGCGATTGCGATCGGCTTCGACGCGATCAACGGCGAGTTCAGCCGCCGGACGATGAGCCGGGTGCTGGCCCAGCCGATCTACCGAGACGCGCTGCTGTTGGGCAAATTTCTCGCGGGATTGCTGGCGCTGGCGATCGGCCTCGTCTCGCTGTGGCTCCTGGTGATCGGGCTGGGCCTGCTGTTGCTCGGCCTGCCGCCGAGTGGTGAAGAAACGATCCGCATGGCCGGCTTCTTTGTCGCCACCCTCGCTTATGGCGGCGTGTGGCTGGCGCTGGCGATGCTGTTCTCGGTCGTGTTCCGGGCGCCGGCCACCGCAGCACTCGCGGCACTCGGGATGTGGCTGTTGTTTGCGCTGTTCTGGTCGGTGGTCACGCCGTTGGTGTCGACACTGTTCGCCGGCCCGCCCGATACCATCTTCGGGCCGAACCTCGCCTATCTGCAAACCTCGCAGATCATTGACCGTATTTCGCCGAACACGCTTTACGCCGAGAGCGCGTTGGCCTTGCTCCAGCCGGCGACCCGCGCGCTCGGCCCGGTCTTCTACAGCCAGATCCAAGGTGCCTTGCTCGGCACCCCGCTGCCGGCGACACAGAGCCTTCTGTTGATTTGGCCGCAGCTGACCGGGCTCGTCGCGATGATGATCGTAATCTTTGCGATCGCCTACGTCGTCTTCCAGCGCCAGGAAATCCGCGCTTAGTCCCGTTGCGGCCGGCGCTGGTTTGACCTCGAAGGCGCCTATATTATTGGGGGAATGCTGCTTGGCCTGACCATACGCGAGATTGTCCTGATCGATCGGCTCGATCTGGCGTTTCGTCCGGGGCTGTGCGTGTTGACCGGTGAGACCGGGGCGGGGAAGTCGATCTTGCTGGACGCGCTGGGGCTGGCGCTGGGGAAGCGCGCCGAGGCTGGGCTCGTGCGCGACGCCGCCGGCGAGGCGTCGGTCACCGCCGAATTCACCGTCGGTCGCAATCATCCGGCATATGCGATTCTCCGCGATGCCGGCCTCGACACCGACAGCGAGACGATCGTTCTGCGCCGGCTGTTGCGCAGCGACGGCCGCAGCCGCGCCTTTGTCAACGACGAGCCGGCGAGCATCGGCTTGCTGCGCCAGCTCGGTGACAGCCTGGTCGAAATCCAGGGGCAGTTCGAGCAGCGCGGCCTGCTCGACCCCGCAAATCATCGCATGATCCTCGACGCCTTCGCCGAGCATACGGGCGGCGCTGCGGCTTTGGCCGAAGCCTGGCAGAATTGGCACACGGCACGGCACACCGAAGCGGAAGCCGCAGAACTCGTCGCCTCCAGCCGCGAGGAGGAAGAGCTGCTGCGCCACCACTTGGCCGAGCTCGATGCGCTGACCCCCGAACCCCTCGAAGAGGATCGCCTCTCGGCCCGCCGGACCTTGCTGCAGAATGCCGAGCGCCTGGCCGAAACCCTGAACGAGTCGATCGGCGAACTCACCGGCACGGCCGGCGCGCAAGCTGCACTGGCCCGCGCCACCCGCCGCCTGGAGCGGGCCCGCGGCCGTGCCCAAGGTCTGCTCGACGAGGCGCTGGCCGCGGCCGAACGCGCCGCCAACGAGACCGCGGAAGCGCTTGCCGTCCTGGAAGCCGCCGCCCGCAACCTCGATCTTGACCCGCGCGAACTCGAAGCCGTCGAGGTGCGGCTGTTCGCGCTGCGCGCTGCGGCGCGCAAGCATCAGGTGACGGTGGCCGATCTGCCTGACCTGCGCGATGCGATTGCCGCCCGGCTCGCGACAATCGAGACGGGTGCCTACAGCGCCGCCACCCTCGCGCGGGCGACCGCTGCCGCACGCGCCGACTATGTCGCCACGGCCGAGCGGGTGTCGCGGGTGCGCTCGGCAGCGGCCTGCCGTCTCGATGCCGGCGTGGCGGCCGAGTTGAAGCCGTTGCGGCTCGACAAAGCCCAGTTCCGCACCGTAATCACGCCGCTCGACGAACCCGATTGGGGCGAGCATGGCTGGGAGCGCGTGCATTTCGAGATTGCCACCATTCCGGGCGCGCCGTTCGGGCCGCTCGCGCGCATCGCCTCGGGCGGCGAGCTGTCGCGCTTTATGTTGGCCTTGAAGCTGGTGCTTGCCGGCACATCCTCGGTTCCGACCTTGATCTTTGACGAGGTCGACAGCGGCATCGGCGGCGCCGTCGCAGCCGCGGTCGGCGAGCGGTTGCAGCGCCTCGGCACCAGCCTGCAGGTTCTTGTCGTCACCCATTCGCCGCAGGTGGCGGCGCGCGGCGCCCATCACTGGCGGGTTGCCAAAAGCCTTTCCGAACGCAAGACCGTAACCCTGGTCGAAGAGCTCGACCCGGTGACGCGACAGGAGGAGATCGCGCGCATGCTGTCGGGCCGCACTGTCACCGCCGAAGCACGCGCCGCGGCGGCCAGCTTGATTTCGGGAGGCCGCGCGTGAGCGCAACGCGCCGTCGCACCAAGGCGATCGAACTGCCTGCGGTCGAAAAGCTGACCGAGGAGGAGGCGCGTGACGCGCTGGCGGCGCTGGCCGAGGAGATTCGCCATCACGACCGGCGCTATTACACCGATGCCGCGCCCGAAATCTCCGACGCCGACTATGATGCGCTGCGCCAGCGCAACGCCGCCCTCGAAGCGCGTTTCCCCGAACTCATCCGCGGCGACAGCCCGTCACGGCAGGTGGGTGCCGCCCCCGCCGCCGGCTTTGCCAAGGTCACCCATACCAGGCCGATGCTGTCGCTGGAAAACGCGTTCGAGGAAGCCGATGTCCGCGGCTTCTTCGCCGGCATCCGCAACTTCTTCAGCCGGCCGGCCGATCAGGCGTTGGTCGCCGAAGACACGATCGAAATCATGGCCGAACCAAAGATCGACGGGCTTTCCCTCGGCCTGCGTTACGAGCACGGCCAGCTGGTGCAGGGCGCCACGCGCGGCGACGGCGTCACCGGAGAGGACGTGACCACGAACATTCGTACGCTGGCAAGCGTGCCCAAACAGCTCGCCGATGAGGGCTGGCCCGAAGTGATCGAGATCCGCGGCGAAGTCTACATGGAGCGCACCGGGTTTTTCGCGTTGAACGAGGAGCGCGTCGCCGCCGGCGAAACGGTCTTCGCCAACCCGCGCAATTCCGCCGCCGGCTCGCTGCGCCAGCTCGACCCGTCGATCACCGCGCGCCGGCCGCTCAAATTCTTCGCCTATGCCTGGGGCGAGGCGAGCGCGCCGTTTGCCCGCACCCATGCCGAGGCATTGGCGAAATTCGGCGCCTGGGGGCTGACGGTCAATGACCGCTCGCGGCTGTGCCGCGGCGTCGGCGAGGTGCTTGCCTATTACCACGGCATTGCCGCCGATCGGGCGTCGTTGCCGTACGACATCGACGGCGTCGTCTACAAGGTCAACTATCTGGCGCTGCAGGAGCGGCTCGGCATGGTCAGCCGCGCGCCGCGCTGGGCGCTCGCCCACAAATTCCCGGCGCAGCAGGCCCAGACGGTGTTGCGCGACATTCTGATCTCGGTCGGTCGGCAGGGCGCCTTGACCCCGGTCGCCGCGCTCGAACCGATCACCGTCGGCGGGGTCGTCGTGCAGCGCGCCACCCTGCACAACGAGGACGAGATTGCCCGCAAGGATGTCCGGATCGGCGACACCGTTATCGTCCAGCGCGCCGGCGACGTGATCCCGCAGATCGTCGGGGTCGTGGCCGAGCGCCGCCCGCACGATGCGCAACCCTATGAATTCCCCGATCATTGCCCGGTCTGCGGCAGCCTCGCGGTGCGCGAGCCCGGGATGGTCGCGCGGCGCTGCACCGGGGGGCTGATCTGCCCGGCGCAGGCGGTCGAGCGGCTCAAGCATTTTGTCGCCCGCGACAGCTTCGACATCGACGGGCTCGGCTCCAAACATATCCAGGCATTCTGGGAGGATGGGCTGATCCGTCTGCCGGGCGACATCTTCCGACTCGATCCCGAGATCATCACCAGCCGCGAGGGTTGGGGTGAAGTCAGCGCCAAGAAGCTCGTCGCCGCGGTCGACGAGCGCCGGCGCATCTCGTTCGAACGCTTTGTCAACGCGCTCGGCATTCCGCAGGTCGGCCAGGCGACGGCGCGGCTGCTCGCGCGCCATTATCGCTCGCTGGCGCGGTGGCGCGCGGAGATGGAGGCGGCGCAAAATCCCGAAAGCGAGGCGCGGACCGGGCTCGTCGACATTCACGGCATCGGCGAGGACATGGCCGCCGACGTCATCGGCTTTTTCGCCGAGCCGCATAACCTCGCGGTGCTCGACGACCTCGCCCGCGAGGTCACCGTGCTCGATTACGAAGCGCCGGCGCGGCGCGCGGCCTCGCCGCTCGCCGGAAAGACCATCGTATTCACCGGGTCGCTCGACAGTATGAGCCGATCCGAGGCGAAGGCACGCGCCGAAGCGCTGGGTGCGAATGTCACGAGCTCGGTTTCGGCCAAGACCGATTACGTCGTTGCCGGTGCTGATCCCGGTTCGAAGGCGACAAGGGCAACCGCACTCGGCGTCATCGTGCTGGATGAAGCCGCCTGGCTGGCGCTCGCCAACGAGGCCGGCGCGGCCGGATGATCGCCGGCGGTGTTCCGCATCGACGCTCCGATCGACGAGGCTCGTACTGAGCCTCTTCTGGCGCCGGCTCCGGGAGCTCTTCGGCCGCGGCTGTCGCTGACCCCGGCACCGGCGCCAACCGATCACCGCGAGCCGGCGATCGCGAGCCTCGTGCCGTTGCCTGCGTCGGCTGAGCAGCCCAGTCGCGAGCAACCGGTCGGCTCGGAGGAGCGCCGGCGCCCATTCGGGCCGATCGGTTCGCTGATCCTGCATCTGCTGCCGTTGCTGCTGCTGCTCAATTGGCCGATGCATCCGCCGGCCGAGGTGTCGCCGATCCCGGTCCAGCTGGTCTTTCAGCCGCCACCTCCTCCGCCTGCGCCAAAGCCGGTGGCCAAGCCGAAGTTAAAGCTGAAGCCGGAGACGCGCCCGCCGCCCGGACGCATCGCGTCGGAAAACCTCGGCGACACCCAGGTCAAGGGGCACGACCAAGCCAAGAGCGAGGAGCCGACTGCCAAAAAGGAGCCGGCGACGACCATGGAATCGCCGCTCGAAGCACCGCAACAAACGGCTTTCCTGCCGCCGCCGCCATCCTTGCCCGAGCCGCCCAAACTCGAATTCCCAAAGCCGCCCGAGCCCAAGGAGGTGGCCGCGCCCAAGCCGCCGCGGAAACCGTCGCTGGCCGCGCGTCAGCCGATCCGGCCCGTGCCCGAGCGGGCGCATCTCGTTCCGCGCTCGGCGAGGTATCCCGGCCCCGCCGCCACCCGCGACGAATACCTTGCCTATCTCGCCTATCTCGCGCGCCAACATATCGGCCTGTTGTCGCATTCTCTTGTCAGTGGCCGGCGCGGGGAGACGATCATCAATGTATTGGTGCTCGACGACGGTACGGTGGCGATGCTCAGCGTCGGGCTGAGCTCGGGCTATCCGGATATCGACGAGAGGATTGAGCAGATGATCCGTGCCGTCGGCCGCTTTCCGCCGTTGCCGCAATGGTACCAGGAGCCGAGCATGCGCCTCGAATTCCGCCTCCAATTCCCCGAGGCGCTCGAGGATTGACCCCGACGCCGCCCATCCGGCGAAGGCCCGGACAGCCGCACGCACCCGCGCCGCTGACCCTTGCCGGACGGATCGCCGGTCATTGGCGGCCCGGCCGACCGCGCCAGCGCGGGCTGCTGGCATTTCTCGGGCCGGGGTTGATCACCGGCGCGTCCGACGACGATCCGAGCGGCATCGCGACCTATTCGCAGGTCGGCGCCCAATTCGGCTACAGCATGGCCTGGGTCATGCTGTTCACCTGGCCGCTGATGGCGGCGATCCAGGAGATCAGCGCCCGCATCGGCCGGGTCACCGGCGAGGGCATTGCCGGCAATATTCGCGAGCACTATTCGCGCCCGCTGTTGCTGGTCATCGTGGCGTTGCTGCTGGCGGCGAACGTTATCAATCTCGGCGCCGATCTTGGCGCGATGGGTGCCGCGTTGCAGCTGCTGCTGCACGGCTCGGCGCATCTTTACGTCGTCGGATTTGCGGTCGTCTGCGCGCTGCTCGAAGTGTTCTCGCGCTACGAAAATTACGTCCGCATCCTGAAATGGACCGCGGTGTCGCTGTTTGCCTACGTCGCTACGGCGCTGGCGGTCGACGTGCCGTGGGGCCGGGTCGTCTTTCACACCCTGGTGCCGAGCCTTGTCTGGAGCAAGGACTACCTCGTCGCGGTCGTCGCCGTCCTCGGTACCACGATCACGCCTTATTGCTTCTTTTGGCAGTCCTCGGAGGAGGCGGAGGACGAAGAAATCGACCCCACGGCACACCGGCTGATCGACGCTCCCGAAGAGGCGCCGGCGCAGATCGGCCGCATCCGCCTCGACACCTATCTCGGCATGGGATTTTCCAACCTGATCAGCCTGTTCATCATGATCACGGCGGCGGCGACGCTGAACGCGCACGGCGTTACCGACATCCAGACTTCGTCGCAGGCGGCCGAGGCTTTGCGCCCGATCGCCGGCGAGTTCACCTTTGCCGTATTCGCCGCCGGCATCATCGGGATCGGCCTGCTCGCAGTGCCGGTTTTGGCCGGCTCAGCCGCTTATGCGGTGGGCGAGGCCTTGGGCTGGCCGACCGGGCTCAGCCGTCCGCCAAAGGATGCAAAGGCGTTTTACGGGACGATCGCGGTCGCGACCGTGATCGGGGTCTTCGTCAATTTTGTCCGACTCGATCCGATCAAGGCGCTGTTCTGGTCGGCGGTGCTGAACGGCGTCGTGGCGGTGCCGCTGATGGCGGTGATCATGGTCATGGCGCGCCAGCAGCGGGTCATGGGGCGGTTCACGATTTCGCCGCGGCTGGCGGCGATGGGCTGGCTGACCACCGGCGTCATGGGAGCCGTCGTCGCGGCGATGTTCGCGACCTGGTGAGCAGCTGGGCTCAGGGGTTTTCCGGCTCGTCGGGCGGGGGCTCGTCGGGCGGGGCGTCGTCGCCGGTGCCGGCTTTGCGCAGCGCGGCACGCTCCTGTTGCTGCTTGATCTTTTCCTCCTTCTTCGCCTTTTTGAGGCGGTCGCGCTCGGCGCGTTCGATCCGGTAGTTGGGTCGGTACGGCATCAGAGGTTGCTCCTATCGGCTTGCCGGCGGGCGGCGAGCGAACTGCGGGTGAATTCCTGTGAAAAAAATCGTCGACCCGATCGTCGCTTCGGTCATCCGGCATCGTCTGCTGGCGATTGTCGAAGAGATGGGCGAGGCCATGCTGCGCACATCTTATTCGCAAATCTTGAATTCGAGCCGTGACTTTTCGACTGCGATCTGTGACCTCGACGGCCGCCTGATTGCCCAGGCCGAGCATGTGCCGATCCATGTCGGGGCCCTGCCCTACGCGGCCAAGGCGGTGACCGGGTTTTTCACCGGCGACATCCATCCGGGTGACGTCTTTTTGCTAAACGACCCCTATCACGGCGGCAACCACCTGCCCGATCTGACCGTGTTTGTGCCGGTGTTTGCCGGCAACCGGCCGCGCTTCTGGTCGATCAACCGGGCCCATCAGAGCGACATCGGCGGGGCGACGCACGGCGCCTACAACGCCGCCGCCACCGACATCTGGCAGGAAGGCATCCGCATCACGCCGCTGCGGCTCTACGACCGCGGCGAGGTGCGGCGCGACCTCCTCGAAATGATCGCGACCAACGTGCGCCACCCGCGCGACTTTCGCGGCGACCTCGCGGCGATGATCGGCTCGGCCCATACCGGCGAGCGGCGCCTCGTGGCGCTGGCGGACGAGTTCGGCTGGCCCGTGGCCGATGCCGCGATCGAGGCGGTGCTCGACGGCGCCGAACGCCAGACGCGGGCGGTCATCGCGCAATGGCGGGATGGCGTCTACCACGGCGAAGCCTTGCTCGACGACGACGGCCGCGGCCATGACGACATCCACATTCGCGCCAAGGTCGAAAAGCGCGGCAGCGACCTGGTGATCGACCTGTCGGACTCGCACGCCGAAGTCGCGAGCTTTGTCAATTCGTCGTACCCGAACATGCGCTCGGCGGTGGTCGTGGCGCTGTCCTATCTGATCGACCCGGACACCCCGAAGAACGACGGCACCTTCCGCCCGATCACGGTCATCGCCAAACCGGGGACGGTGGTGTGGGCCAACCCCGGCATGCCCGTGACCTTGGCCACCAATCATTGCGGCCAGGAGATTATTGAGGCGATCGTCAAGGCGCTGGCACCCGCCTGCCCCGACCGGGCGATGGCGGGTTGGGGCCGGCGCTTTCGGATCGCGATCCAGGGCCGCGACCCGCACGCGTCCACCAACAGCACAGCGGCAGTCGACGCGTCATTCCCGCGGAAGCGGGAACCCAGGGCCACCCGCGCGAGCGACGAACAATTATCCGACCCGGCCAAAGCCCGCTCCGATGCCCCCGGCGGCAAGCCGTTCATCTGGCATTTCTTTCAGGCGCGGCCCGGCGGCGGCGCCTCGCCTGCCGGCGACGGCTGGCCGGGTGCGGGTGAATGGCAGGCGGCGGGCGGGATCAAATTCGGCAGCCTGGAAGTCACCGAGGTGCGCTTTCCGCTGTTCTTTCGCCGCCATGAGTTCCGCCCGGATTCGGGCGGCGTCGGCAAGTATCGCGGCGGCCCCGGCGGGATCGTCGAGATGGTCGTCGAGACTTCCGGGCCGGCGGTCGCCAACACCGCCGGCGACGGCGTGCGCCACGGCGCCTGCGGCATCCTCGGCGGCGCCGACGGCCTGCCCCACCGCTACACCCTCTATTCCGACGGCCGGCCGCTCCGCGCGATCAAGACCAAGGAAACCGGCCTCATGATCCGCCCCGGCGACGTGCTGATCCTCGAATCCGGCGGTGGCGGCGGCTGGGGCAACCCCGCCAACCGCGAGCCCAAAGCGATCGCCGCCGATCTCGAAAACGGCTTTGTGACGGAGTAGCGCTAAACTACACCCGAATTCGGGCTTTAGTAGAACAGCAGAGTAACATTACGAACTAATTTACCAACGATATAAGGCTTCATCCATCCATGGATTTATTGAAGGGCAAATCCCCTTGGCGGTCTTCCGGCGGCTCCGGGAGGTCTGAAAGCCGATAGGCTATCATCCCAGCCTCGTGGGCGTAGCCAATTACGTCACTGTCATCCGAATACACAGCGGTGGCGCTTTCGACTGTGGCGATCGCGACAATCTGTCGGTCGAATTTTGTCTTGGACTTGGCGGCGTCTGGGCTTCCGCCCCTCGGCTGCCCGCGCTGCCGGGCGTTATAGGTCCGGATGGCCGCCTCTACGGCCGCCCGCTCATCAAAGCTGGCAATTCGGAAGCAGGATTGCCTGCCGATGATGTTTAAGGTATTCCGGGCCCGCGGGACCAGCATGGACCAAGCACTCGCTCAATGCCGGGGTCGGAATGACAATCCTTTCCCCTGTCTTAGAAAGGGTGTCGATTAGGTGTTCGACCCGCTCTCTCGCCTTGGTAACCGACGCCTTCACGTTTGCATCAAGAACGAAAAGCAGAATTGAGGCGTCAAAAACCACCGTCAATGCAGCTCGTCTTTCTCGTGCCTGAGGTCGTCCAACTCGGCAAGGGGATCATCGATGTCTTTCCAACCACTACCGGGCACGTTGCGAAGGGCAGCCACCGTTTCCCGCAAGCTGTCCGTCCCGAGAACATCAAATCGGTGCACCCGGAAATGGCGTAGGTTCCACTGTCCGTGCGCCTCGCGTATCCACCGGCCAGTGCCGTAAACCCGGACAGGCTCGAACAGGTGTTTGGCGAGTTGGCGGGCTATAGCGCGGGTCGTCTCGCAACCGCTGTAAGTCGCCTCTCCGTTCTGCAAGCGAATGCTGATAGTTTCGTCTCTCCCGCCGACAGAAATCAGCACCCCGTCCAGATGCCCCTCTTGGTTAAAAGGGCCATAGCTTTGCGCCTTTGGCCGATCCCGGCCGGGGAAAGCTAGCAGCTCTGCGGTAATCCCATGCTCTCCTGCCTCGAAGAGGACGCGACCGATGGCGTTGTCATTGGCGAGACGGTCATCGATCTGCGCGACAAGCCGAACCAGTTCTTTCGGTGCGCTGCCACTCCGCACTTCATTCAGGCGGGTTGTGATTTTCGGCACGTCCTCAAATTCTACTCGGCTAACGATCTTGGTGCTCCCGTTCTCAAGATGATCGAAATGAACAGCGTGCTCTTTGCCAAGGAGGGCAGCGAAGTCAGTCATATATTCGGCCAGTTTCGCCATCGGAATGGTCTCTGGCGAATAGGCATCTATGTAGAAAATCAACCGTTTATCGCTTTGCATTTTAGATCCCCGCCTATAAGGATCAGTTTCCTTCTGTTCGGCGAAGCGCTTACTCCGCCGCTTGTGCTAACGGTCGTATCGCGGCGCGCAATTGGGTGGTGTAGGCGTCGCGCCAGGCGAGCTTGGCGTCGGCGAGGAAGTCGCCGCTCCTGACGTCGGTATAAACTTCGGGGTTGTCGACGCCGGGCGGGATTGTGTCGTCTTTTTTGAAGGCGCGGGCGGCGCGGAGCAGGCGGCGGCGGGTGCGCGCGACCATGATGTCGCTGGGCCCCAGATTCTCGAAATCGTGGTCGGTGACCGGACCCATGCTTTCGGTGACCGCCTGGTCCTGCGCCTGGATGCCGGTGATGCCGGTGAATATGCCGCCGTTTTTTTGCGCTTCGCGGTCAACCAGCCAGTCGTTGGTCTCGTTGCCGGCGAGCCGCCAGCGGCCGTACCAGTCGGTCGTGTTGGGGACGAAATCCATCGTCAGTTTCGAGCCGGGAAGGGTTCGGGTATTGCTGAGTGCCGCGCGTTCCGCCGGCAAACTCTTCCAGGTCAGGCTGACAAACATCGTGTGGGTGTCGTCCATCGGGACCCAGGCGCGGCTGTTGACCCGGTCAAAGGCGCCCTGCGGCGTCTGCGTCCAGAACGGGAATAGGAAATTGGCAAAGCGCCAATAGGTCTGGCCCGCCTCGGCCGGGCGGTAGGCGGCGTACATCGTGCCCCATAGGGTGTCGGTCACGTGGTATTCGGGGGCGCGGTTGGCGACCGTCCAGCGGATCAGGTTGTCGGCCGGAATATCGGCCGCATCGACCGATCCGGCGTGCAGAAAGCCGAAATGCGAGGTGTCGATGTCGCCTTCGAGCGCCTGCAGCCAGTTGCATTCGCGCTGCGCCAAGGTGATTTGCAGCTCGCTCTCGGGCAGCAGGGAGGCCTCGATCCCCGGCAATGGCGGGGCCTCGGCGCGCTCGCCCATGTAGACCCAAACGAGGCCGTTGCGCTCGGCGACCTTGTAGGCCTTAGCCTTGACCTTTGCCTTGTAGTCCTGGTGCGCGGGTGTGTTCGGCATGTCGATGCAATTGCCTTGCGCGTCAAATTTCCAGCCGTGATAGACGCAGCGGAGGCCGTCTTGCTCGTTGCGGCCGAGGAACAGGGAGGCACAACGGTGCGGGCAGCGCTGGTCCAGAACCCCGACCCGGCCCGAGCTGTCGCGGAACGCGATCAGCCGCTCGCCCAACAGCAACAGGCGCATCGGGGCGCCGTCGCGTTCGAGCTCGGACGACATCGCCGCCGGCAGCCAATATTGCCGCATCATCGCGCCCATCACCGTGCCGGGGCCGACGCGAACCAGATCCTCGCTGTCCTTGTGCTTGCTCATGATTTCCTCACTGTCGTGGCGGCACGGTTTCTGACGACGCCCGTTATCTCTGCCGATGACTTTGCGGATTGGGTAAGCCTCAGGTCAAGAACCTTGGCAAAAATCGCGCGCCTTGCGATGCGAGCGGCCCGATGCAATCCTCGGCTGGCGTTCGGCAAGGCTCCTTAAATCAATTGGCGGGTCGGGGCGGATGAACTCGGAAATTCCCAGTAAAAAATTCGGCATTGGCGCCTCCGTGCTGCGCAAGGAAGACGCCCGGCACCTGCGCGGCCGGGGCGAATTCGTGTCGGACGTCCGCATGCCCGGTGTCGCCGAGGTGGTGTTCCTGCGCAGCCCGCACGCGCATGCGCGAATTCGCTCGCTCGCCGCCCCGCCTGACGCCCGAAATCACATCTTCACCGCAGCGGACCTGCCGCGGATGGGGCCGATCCGGATCGTATCGCACGCGACCGGAGCTAAATCGCCGGCCTGGCCGCCGCTCGCCACCGACAAGGTGCGCTATGTCGGCGAAGCGATTGCCGCCTGCGTCGCGCCGACGCGGGCCGAGGCCGAAGACCTCGCAGCAGCGGTGATGATTGATTTTGAGACGCTCGACGCGGTTGTCGACGCGCCTCGGGCGCTCGATCCGGGGGCGACCTTGGTTCACGACCACTGGGGCGACAACCTCTATATCGAGCGCACCATCGCGGGCGGCGACATCGACGCCGCGGCGCGCGCCGCCGAAATCGTCGTCACCCGCGAATACCGGATGAACCGGCAGTCGGGGTCGCCGCTCGAAGGCCGCGCGGTGCTCGCCTATCGCGACCACCGGCTCGATCAGACAGTGGTCTACGCCTCGACCCAGACCCCGCACACGGTGCGGGTGGCGATCGCCGAGACGCTTGGCGTCGACGAGCGTCAGCTTCGCGTCGTCGCCCCGGATGTCGGCGGCGGGTTTGGTCCCAAGGCCCGGCTCTATCCGGAAGAGATCATCCTGACCGCGCTGGCGCTCCACCTCGACCACCCGGTGCGCTGGATTGAAGATCGCAACGAGCATCTGCTGACGGCGGCGCATTGCCGCGACCATCATTACAAGCTGACCGCTTACGCCGACCGGCACGGCCGGATCCTCGGCATCGACACCGAGATCGTGGTCGATGCCGGCGCTTATGGGCTGTGGCCGCAGGGGCCCTATCAGGAGGCGAATATGGCGGCGCGCACCCTGCCGGGGCCATACACGATCGCCAACTATCGGGCCCGAACCTTTACGGTCGCGACCAACAAGGCGCCGCTCGGCCCCTATCGCGGCGTCGGCCGCCCGGGCGCCTGTTTCGCGATCGAGCGGACGGTCGACGAGGTGGCGCGCGCGGTTGGCCGCGACCCGGTCGAGGTCCGCACCGCGAACATGATCCCGTCGGGACAGATGCCGTTCACCTCGATCACCGGCATGCGTTACGACACCGGGGATTACTCGGCGAGCGTCGGGCTGTGCGCCGAGCTGCTGCAGCTCGACGCGATCCGCGAGCGGCAACGGCATGCCGAGCCCGATGGCAGACTGATCGGCATCGGCTTTGCCAGCTTCACCGAGCAGACCGCCCACGGTGCGGCCGAGTTCGCTTCACGCGGGGCCGCAATCATACCCGGATACGAGAGCTGCACGGCCCGCATCCTGACCGACGGCAGCTTGGTTCTGATGGTCGGCATCCAGTCGCACGGCCAAGGGCTCGAAACGACGCTGTCGCAGATCGCCTATCAAGAACTCGGGATCGAACCCGCGCGCATTTCGGTCCGTCACGGCGACACCGAAACCAGCGCCTTTGGTTTTGGCACGTTCGCCTCGCGCAGCATGGTCATGTCGGGCGGTGCTGTGGCCCGCGCGAGCCGTATGCTGCGCGACAAAATCTTGCGCATCGGGGCTCACCTGTTGCAGTGCGACATCGGCGAGGCGCGCTGCGCCGATGGCCGGGTGCTGGGGCCGCAGGGCTCGGTGACGATCACCGAGGTCGCCAAGGTCGCTCATCTGCGCATGGACGGGCTCCCGGCGGGGGTCGAACCGCTGCTCGAGGCGGTTGCAACCTACGAGCCCGGCATCAGCACCGGTGTTTTTTCCTACGCGACCCATGGCGCCGTCGTGGCGGTCGATCCCGACACCGGTCTGGTCGAGCTGCTCGACTTCGCCGTCGCCGAGGATTGCGGGACGATGGTGAACCCGATGATCGTCGAGGGTCAGATCCGCGGTGGCGCGGTGCAGGGGATCGGCACCGCGATGTTCGAAGAGATCCCTTATGACGCGCACGGCCAACCGCTCGCTGCGAGCCTGCTCGACTATCATCTTCCCGGCGCCTTCGAGGTTCCGCCGATCAAGATCGGGCATATCCACAACCCGGCGACGGCGACCGAATACGGCATGAAGGGCATGGGCGAGGGCGGTGCCGTGGCGCCGCCGGCGGCAATCGCCAATGCCGTGCGGGATGCGCTCGCAGCACTCGGGGCCGAGGTCAACGAGACCCCGCTGACCCCCGAGCGGGTCCTCGCGGCGATCCGACGCGCGCAGGGTAAGCCCGCTCCTCTCGGAACGAGATAGGCGCTCGTCTCGATCTCCAGGCCCCGTTCGGAGCAGCGCTACCCGGCTACGAAAACAGGGCGAAGCCGAGCCCGGTGCCCGAGCCGGCCGGGGTGCGGTAGCCGGGCACGTAATGCGACCAGGCCATGTCGAGGTGCTCGACGGCGCCGCCGACCGCGATCCACATGCGGATCTCCGAGCTGCCCGAATTGAGCTTTTGCCGCGGTAACGACTGCAACGCCTCGCCGTCCTTCTTCGCCAGCGCGTCGATGACCCCGCGGTCGAGCTCCTCGTCGACGACAAAATGGCTGAGCCCGCCCGAGCCGACGACGCCGATGCGGGCATCGCCGGGCCAGCTCTCGACCGCTTCGCGGATCGCCTGGCCCAATTTGTAGCAGCGCCGCGGTGTGGGTTGGTTCGGCGGGTAGTAGGTGTTGATGAAAACCGGCACGACCGGAAGCGACTGGTCTTCCATCAGCCGCTTGCGCACAAAGGCGTGAGCGTGGCCTTCGCCCTGCCCCGGCGGCAACCCGTTCGACGAGGCGATGTCGAACTCGCGGTCGATCAACTCGTCGATCAGGTGCAGCGCCAGGGGGGCTGCAACCGGGTAATCGCGCGGCTCCTTCTCCTCGTAATAGCGCGCGGTGGCGAGCCGCGACCATTCCGGGCCCTTGAAATGCGAGGACAGCGGCACGTTGCGGATCGTGTCGCCGTAATAGACGACAAAAGCCGGCAGGTGGTCTTCGTGAAACAATTCCTTCTGGTCGTCGCCGAGGATGATCAGCGCGTCGAGCTCGGCGCGGCGCACGCTCTGCTTCAAATGCTCGACCGCGCTTTGCGCCTCGTCGTGGCGCGCGGCAAAGCGCTCTGGCGTCAATTCCGGCAGCGCCCTCGGGTCGGGACGGCGCAGCAATTCCGCGTAGCTGGCGGGCTCGCCCTCCTTGTCGAGAAAGTCGCGGACCCCGTCGCGGTCGATAAAGCTCGGCCAGTCCTTGGCCGGGGTATTCAGCATCGGCGTGTGCGACGTGGCGATGCCGAGGACGATCTTGGCCATCCCGTTCCTCCTTCCCGCGCGCGGCGGGTGTCTCTCTCGCGATCAGCGTATCGCTCCCTAGGCGAAGCCGTCAACCGGCGCAGCGCTTCCCGCCAAAGCTGCGCCGATCGCCGGCCGTCGGGATCGGCTTTGGCGGCCTCCTTAATATTTAAGGCAGGATGACAAGATGATGCCATAAAGATAAGGAGAATTTATGAATTCCGTATATGTCAGCTAATTGTAATATTGACGAAGGGAATGATCGGCCCATTTGCGAAGCGTCGTTGCACAGGAGGCGATGCAATGGGAGAGGTAGCCGAGATCCTCAAAGCCGCACACGAGATTTTTAACAACGGCGAAGTGAGGATGAGCGTCGATGCGCGCGGGCTCGGAATGGCCTATGCCGTTCCGCGCGGTTTGGAGGGAACCGTCGTCGATACCTACGCGCCCTGGTATGACGCCGAAATGCGTCAAGTCTTTTACAAAGAGTCGGCGATCGTCGGATCTGTACTCGCTGAAATTCAGCTTGTCCTCAGCTGGCGACATTCGCAAGCTCAACAATATATCATCGAGGCGTATCTGACGAAGAACGTGATTTCGCTCGACCCAACGGTGCGCGTATCGATCCGGGTGCGGTTCGACAATCCGCGACCGTACGATACTGATTTGGAAGCCTACGAAATTCCCTTCACGGTCGAGGTTGATTACCGTCCCGTTGGAAGCAGTAGCACCGCCATTTATCGTGGTTCAATCCGGGCCGACGGAACCGGAACATTCAATCAGCTTTAAGCCACTCGGCCTGTCCGTTGAGGTAGGCCGCCGACAGAACAAGGAAGCATCCATGTCCCAAATCCAACGCATGCCCTTCCGGGGCTCCGGAACGCTCGGACGCGGCGTGAACACGCTGACCGGCGAGTTTGTCGGCAAAGCGTTAAACGTCATCGACAAAGAGGAGGCGGTTTCCGGAGGGGAAGCGACGTATGAATTTCAGATAACGGAGACGCATGACTCGCTGATGAAAAGCCTGGGTCTCTCCGCCGAGGCGAGCGGTCGATACGGGCTCTTCTCTGCCGAAGGCAAGTTCGGACTGGCCGAAAAATCAAACTTCAACGCAACCTCGACCTTCGTCGTGGCGAGCTGCCGGGTGCAGAACGCGTTCGTGATGATCGATCGGGTCGAACTGTTGCCGGAAGCGCGCCCGCTGTTGGAGCAACCAAACAAGTTCAAGACGGCGTTCGGGACCTCATTCATCCGCGGGTTACAGACCGGTGGCGAGTTTTACGTGGTCATGCAGGTGACCTCGACCAGTCAGGAGACCCAAACCTCGCTAAGCGCTGCGTTCCAGGCCGAATGCCAAGGATTGCTCGGATCCGGGGGTTTCAAGAGCGCCTTTGACCAGTCACAACGGTCCGAGAGCAGTAAAAGTCAGGTATCGGTGCTGATGTATCAACGCGCCGGGCAGGACGAGCAACTATCCTACGTCAGCGACGCCGGCGACGTCATCAAACAACTCAAGGATTTCCCCGCGATTGCGCGCGCAAACCCTTGTGGCTACGAGTGCGAGGTCGCGGATTACAACACGCTCGCACTGCCGGAGGTGAATCAGGAGGAGGTCGCCGACCGAGAGATGGCGCTGACCGATTGCGCACGGCTTAGGCTCAAATATATGACGCGGCGCAACGACATCGAGTTCGCTCGCGAGAATCGCATCTTTTTCGACGATCTGCCGCCGGACGCGGAGCTGAGCGATCTCTGGGAGAAATATAGCCGCGTCGTCTCCCTGGTTCAGCTTCATGCGCAAAAGATTGCCGGGCATGCAATCCCCCCGACGGTGTTCGATCTATCGACTGCCGACCCAAATCTCGATCTTCCGGTGGTGAGTTTCCGGCGTGTCAATGTCGGCGCGGACATTCCGGTGCCGGAACTTGTCGGAAGCGCCTATGCTTTCGCAAAGCAACGGCTCGCCGAGCTCGGCTTGGATTGTGAGGGTGCGGGTAACGCGATTGACGCAAATTCGACGTCACCCAAGGATATCGTGCTCGTCCAACAGCCGACTGCCGGAACGACGGTCGCCCCAAAAACCCGCATACGCCTTGTTTACAACTACGTGCCGTCGAATCGCTTCCGGTGGGCTCGACCGCTGTTTCAGCTCGATGCCGCCCATAGGCGACTCCTTATCAATCCTGCGATGCGCCGCGGCGGGTGACCGTCGGCAGGTCTTTGCAAACGCGCGGCGAGCGGAGTGCACCCGATTTCCACCGCCGCGCGGTCGCGTACCAAGAAGGTGTGGCTGATCGGCTTTATCCGATGGATCGAGATCATATAAGAGTCCGGCGGCCCGCGGCGAGATCCCTCGATCGGCGGCACAGGGCGACCACCGCGACTTCGGCTTGACGGGAATCGTGAACATGATCGACATCGCCAAGGCCAAAAAATCTGTCGACCAGTGCTGGGGTGACGAAATCGTGCCGACCTTGGCCGACTACATCAGGATCCCGAACAAGTCGCCGGCCTTCGATCCCGATTGGGCGGCGCACGGCTACATGGAGGCGGCGGTGGCGCTGTTTGAGGGCTGGGCGCGCGCCAAATTGCCGGCGCTGCCCGGCGCCAGCCTCGAAACCGTCCGGCTTCCCGGCCGCACCCCGGTCATCCTGATCGACGTGCCGGGTGCCGGCAGCGACACCGTGCTGCTTTATGGCCATCTCGACAAGCAGCCGGAGATGGTGGGCTGGACCGAAGGCTTTGGCCCTTGGGTCCCGAGGCTCGAAGGCGACAAGCTCTATGGCCGCGGCGGCGCCGATGACGGCTATGCGATGTTCGCGGCGCTCGCCGCGCTGCTGGCGTTGCGCGAGCAGGGCGCGCCGCACGCGCGCTGCGTGATCCTGATCGAGGCCTGCGAGGAATTGGGCAGCTACGACCTGCCTTACTACGTCAATCATCTGGCAGGCCGGCATCTGGCAGGCCGGCATCTGGCAGGCCGGCTGGGCAACCCGTCCTTGGTGGTTTGCCTCGATTCCGGCTGCGGCAATTACGACCAACTATGGCTGACGACGTCGCTGCGCGGCATGACCGCCGGCACTCTCGAGGTGCGGGTGCTCGACGAAGGGGTGCATTCGGGCGACGCCTCGGGCGTGGTGGCGTCGAGCTTTCGCATCCTGCGCCGGCTGTTGTCGCGCCTCGAAGACGAGGAAACGGGGACCGTCCGGCCGTCCGAATTTTACACCCAGATCCCGGCCGAGCGGGTGGTGCAGGCGCGCCAGGCCGCGGCGGCGCTTGGCGGCGCGGTCTACACCAAGTTTCCGTTTGTGCCGGGCATGGCGCCGGCGGCCGACGATTTGACCGAGCTGGTCCTGAACCGCACCTGGCGGCCGCAATTGGCGGTCATCGGCGTCGATGGTCTGCCGAGCCCGGGCGACGCCGGCAACGTGCTGCTGCCCTTCACGCGAGCCCAGCTCAGCCTGAGGCTGCCGCCGACCCTCGATGCCGAAGGTGCGGGCGCCATGCTGCGCACCTTGTTGGAAAAAGACCCGCCCTACGGCGCGCATGTCGAATTCGCTCTCGGGTCGAGCGCCACCGGGTGGAACGCGCCGGCGTTGGCGCCGTGGCTCGGGCAATCCCTGGCGCGCGCGTCGGCGGCCGCGTTTGGCGCGCCGCCCGCCTATATGGGCGAAGGCGGCAGCATCCCGTTCATGGCGATGCTCGGCGCGAAATTCCCGCAGGCGCAGTTTGTCGTGACCGGCGTGCTCGGCCCGCACTCCAACGCGCACGGCCCCAACGAATTCCTGCACATCCCGACCGGCCGGCGCGTCACCACGGTCATCGCCCAGGTCCTCGCCGATCATTACGCCCGCCCGGCCGCGGCATGAGGCAGTCGGCTGGCTCTGGCGTCCGTTGACTAAGATGCCGACACGACTGCGTGGTCGCGGTCGCTGCGGCGCAATTTGACGCTCGCCGATTTGAGCTGGCCGCAGGCGGCGAGAATGTCGCGGCCGCGCGGCGTGCGCACTGGGGCGGAATAGCCGGCGGCAAAGACGATGTCGGAGAAGGCCGCGATCGCCGCATCGGTCGAGCATTCGTAAGGTGCCCCCGGCCACGGGTTGAACGGGATCAGGTTGACCTTGGCGGGGATGCCGGCGATCAGCCGCACCAGCTCGCGCGCTTCGGCCGGGCTGTCGTTGACCCCGTTCAGCATGACGTACTCGAACGTGATCCGCCGGGCGTTGCTGGCGCCGGGATAGGCGCGGCAGGCTTCGAGCAATTCGGCGATCGGGTATTTGCGGTTGAGCGGCACGAGCTGGTCGCGAACCGCGTCGCGCACCGCATGCAATGATATCGCGAGATTGACCGCGAGCTCGGCGCCGCAGCGCCGGATCATCGGCACGACCCCGGCAGTCGACAAGGTGATCTTGCGCCGTGAAATCGACAGGCCCTCGGGGTCCATGACGATCTTCATGGCCGCCGCGACGTTGGCGAAATTATAGAGCGGCTCGCCCATCCCCATCAGCACGATGTTGGTCACCTGGCGGTCGTCGCCAGCTCCATCCGGCGGCGACGGCCATTCGCCGAGCGCGTCGCGCGCGACCATGAGCTGGCCGACGATTTCCTCGGGACCGAGATTGCGCACCAGCAACTGCGTGCCGGTGTGGCAGAAGGTGCAGTTCAACGTACAGCCGACCTGCGAGGAAACGCACAACGTCCCGCGATCCTCCTCGGGGATGTGGACGGTTTCGACCTCCTGTCCGTCGGCAAAGCGCAGCAGCCATTTGCGCGTCCCGTCGACCGAGGCGAGGCATTGCGACACCGCCGGCCGGCGCAATTCGTAGTGCTCGGCGAGGCGGTCGCGAAACGCCTTTGACAGCGAGGTCATCTGCGCAAAATCGGTGGCGCCGCGATGATAGACCCAGTGCCACAACTGGCGTGCGCGAAACGGCTCGGCGCCGAACGCCGCCATCTCGACGGCGAGGGCGTCGCGGCCCAGCCCGACCAGATTGCGGCGCGGCGCGGCAGAGGAGGTCTCGATTGGCATTATCTGCAATATGGCGGCGGGCCGGCCGCGATGCCATGACCCGCGCTAACGCTTGATGCCGCAAGCCTTGTCGATCAAGCTAAGGCTCTGGGCAAACCCCGAAAGGGAATAGGTATCGGTCGTCGGCGGGCCCTTTTGCGGTGTCGCCCTGAAGACGGCCTGCCGCCCTTTGGCCATCGCCTCGACAATCGTCTTGTCGAGATCGGAGGTTCGCGACCAGGCGGTGTCGCCCTTGGTGAACAGGTCGAAATGCGTGCCGTCGATGTCGAGCGAAGCGTCGCTGCCTTCCTTGAGCGGGTAGCCCTCGACAAAGCTGACGACGTTGGCGACGTTTTCTTCAGGTCTGTGCGTGACCATCGCCGCCGGAAGCTTGCGCTTCAATCTTGGGGGCTCGCTTTTTTGAGGACCGCCGGCGAGATAGCACACCCGCCCGGATTTTTCCTTATGGAGGAAGGCGTTCCACGCTCCGGTCCCGCCGAGCCGCTGCGCCACCGGCCCGGCTGCGGCATGCTTTGCAGGTGCGTGATCTTTGTCCTGCCCCGCCGCCCGGCCCGGCAACGTCAGGAAAAGTGTTGGCAATACCAAAATGCTGAGACGGCTTAGCCAAAATATCGTCATGACCCTTCCATGAAATTGCAGTCGGGAAACCGGTGGCTGGTCAACCGGAAGACGAGGTCCCTGCTTCGTGCAGGAAGGCAAGCAGGTCGATGGCGGGCGCGCGAATCCCGGCTTGCGACAGCAGCGCCAACGCCTCGCCGCGGCACCGGGCGTGATGATCGAACAAATACGCAAGCACGAGGCGGAGCGGCGCCCGGTGCCGCTCGCCGCTGCGGTTTTGGTAATGAAGCGATTGGTCCAGCGTTGCCTCGGAGAGGCCGCCGATCAAGTGACGCAGTCGATCGTCTTCGGCAAGACAGGCAACCCTGAGGCCAACCAGGTCGGGGTAAAGAATTTGATTTTCGTCGAGCGGTGGCGGAGTGCGGCCCTCGATGCGAGCGCTCCAGATGCGGCCGACGACCAGGATCCGGTTCAGGGTCGCGTGCAGCGAGCCAAAGGTTGTCGTCCGCTCGCGCAAATAATCGGCCGCGCCAAGCGGCGTGCAGGCCTCGAAGAGCCGCCGGTTGGCCCAGGCGCTATGTTGCGCAAGAACCGCGAAATAGTCGCTGGGCATCAGAGCGCTCCCGGCGCAACGGTGACTTGCCGATACTAGCAGATCGAGCGGCCGGGCGCATAACCCTCCCCTCGGTCGGCAAAACCGGGCACAATATGGGTGATGGACGAGATCATGATCCGCCCGGCGCGGTCGACGGACGCGGGTGCCATTGCCCGGCTCGACGTCGAGACCTGGCGCACGACCTATGCCGGGGTGTTGGCGGCGAGCTATCTCGTCGGGCTGTCGGAGCGCCGGCGCGAGGTCGGCTGGCGAATGGCGATCATCCGCGAGCCCCGCGACGTGCGCGTCGCGGTCGACATGGCGGGCTTGATCCGGGGCTTTGGAAGCTGCGGGCCGAGCCGCAGCGAGCGCCACTTTCCGGGCGAGGTGTTCACCCTTTATGTCGCTCCCGACTGGCAGAACCGGGGGATCGGCCGAAGGTTGCTGATCGCGTTGTTCCGGCGTCTGGCGGCGTCCGGCCTCGACGCGGCGATCGTGTGGGTGTTGCGCGACAACCCGTCGCGCTTTTTCTACGAGCGGGTCGGCGGCCGGCTGGTGAGCCATAAGCCGATACCCGTCGGCGGCGGTCGGGTCGAGGGGCTCGCCTATGGCTGGCCCGACCTGCCGGCCTACCTCGCAGCCGTCTCGAGCGAGGATCGCGAGTCGGAAGGCTGACGGACCGCGGCGCGGCGAAACGGTCAGCGCAGCCGGAAATAGTGCACGCTGAACAATTCGGCCGGGTCGGTCCAGGTGTCGACCGGGCGGAAACCGGCGCGAGCGGCGAGGTCGCGAAATTCCGAGACCGAGTATTTATAGGAATATTCGGTGTGGATCAGCTCGCCCGCATTGAAGCTGAAACGACGCCCGGCGATCGTCGCCCGCTGGTCGGCGAGGCTGCGGATATAGATTTCGACGCGCCCTTTGCTCTCGCTGTAGAAGGCGAAGTGCTCGAACAGGTCGATGTCTAGATCTGCGTCGAGCTCGCGATTGATGCGCTCGAACAAATTCAAGTTGAACGCGGCAGTTACCCCAGCGCGGTCGTTATAGGCGGCTTCGAGGATGCGAATATCCTTTTTGAGATCGACGCCGATCAGCATCTCGCCGCCGGGGCCGAGGATGTGCGCGCAGTTCGTCAGAAAACGCGCCGCCCCATCCGGTTCGAAATTACCGATCGTCGAGCCGGGAAAAAACCCGACGCGCTTGCCGGCCGGGCCGGGCAGAGGCGGCAGCGCAAACGGACCGGTGTAGTCGGCGCACACCGCCGTCACCGGCAATTCCGGAAAGTCCGCGACCAACGAGGCGGCTGCCTCGCGCAAATGCTCGCGCGAGATGTCGACCGGGACATAGGCCGCCGGTCGATCGAGCGCCCGCAGCAGGATACGGGCTTTTTGAATGGCGCCGCTGCCGAACTCGATAATCCGGGAATATGCGCCCATCTGTGCCGCGATCTCGCCGGCATTTTCGTCGAGAATCGTGATCTCAGTGCGCGTCGGATAATATTCGGGCAAGCGACAGATCTCTTCGAACAGCGCCGAGCCGCGCTCGTCGTAAAAGAATTTGCACGGAATTGCCTTGCGCGGGCGGCCGAGGCCGTTCACCACGGCATCGCGAAAGCTTTCTTCGCCCGGTGTCAAGTCGTGAAAGGCAAAGCGCGCTTCGTCCCTCATCAAATATCCTCCGCGAGCCGCAACCCGGCGAAGGCCCAGCGCGCCGAGGGCGGAAAGAAATTGCGATAGGTCGCACGCAGATGCCTGGCCGGGGTGACGGCGGCGCCGCCGCGCAGCACCATCTGGTTACACATGAACTTACCGTTGTATTCGCCGACGGCACCCGCAGCGGCGCGAAACCGCGGATACGGGATATAGGGGCTTGCCGTCCATTCCCAAACATCGCCGAACATCTGGCGCGGCGGCGGGCTGGTCTCCGCCGTTGGGATCGGTCCTGGATCGGCGCAAGGGTGGAGGTTGCCGCGGTCGGCGAAATTGCCCGCGAGCGGTGCGCCCGCCGAGGCGACTTCCCATTCCGCCTCGGTCGGCAGCCGCCGGCCGGCCCATTTGGCAAAGGCGTCGGCCTCGAAAAAGCTGACATGGCAAAGGGGTTCGGCCGGGTTGAGCCGACGCAAGCCGCCGAGCGTGAAGATCGACCACCCGTTCTCCTCGCGACACCAATAGAGCGGCGCCTCCCAGCCCTCCGAGCGTACCGCCGCCCAGCCATCCGAGAGCCAGAATTCCGGCTGCCGGTAGCCGCCCGCCGCGATGAAGTCGAGGAATTCGCCGCACGTCACAGGACGCGCCCCGAGGCGGAAAGGTTCCAGCCACACCTTGTGCCGCGGCGTCTCGTTGTCGAAGGCGAAACCATTGCCGCAATGCCCGATCTCGACGAGCCCGCCGGCGAAATCCACCCAGCCGAGCGGCGCCGGCGGCGCGGCGACCTGCGGCCGCGGCGCCTGATAGGCAGGGAGCAGCGGGTTGATCGAAAAGACGTGCTTGATGTCCATCAGGATCAGCTCCTGATGCTGTTGCTCGTGATGCAGGCCGAGCTCGATCAGCGCTGCGGCCTCCTGCCACACCGGCTCGGACGCGCGCTCGAGAAAGCGCGCCACCGCGGCCGCGACATGATCGCGGTAGGCGCCGACAATATCAACGGTCGGGCGCGACAACAGTCCCCGCGCGGGCCGCGGATGGCGCGGTCCCACCGCCTCGTAATAGGAGTTGAACAAATAGGCGAAGGCCGGGTCAAAGACGCGATAGTCCGGATCGAAGCGGCTCAAGACAAAGGTCTCGAAGAACCAGGTGGTGTGCGCCAGATGCCATTTTGTCGGGCTGACATCGGGCATCGACTGAATCGATTGGTCTTCGGGTGTCAGGTTGGCGGCGAGGGCCTCACTGTCTTGTCGTACGGCGTCGAACCGGGCGAGTGCAGCGTGACGGTCCGTACAGCCATCAGGCTGCGGTGCGGCATTGTCGAACACGGTGTCCCCCAGAGCTGTGTCGTTGTTCCGGTCAACGTTCCCTACGCCGGTTCGTTGCGGCCATCGAGATAGCGGCTGCGCAGATGGCGTCGAAAGCTGGCTGTGGTGAGCTGCGACCCGGTGGCGCTCTCGACCAGTTCGGCTGTCGACATCCGCGAACCCTGCCCGTGCACCCGTTCGCCCAACCAAGCGAACAGCGGTTTGAAATCGCCGGCGGCAATCGACGCCATCAGGTTGGGCATCGTTTCGCGGGCTGCCTCGAACAGCTGCGCCGCGATCATCGCCCCCAAGGTATAGGTCGGGAAATAACCCCACGAGCCGTCGAACCAGTGGATGTCCTGCAGACAGCCGTCGCGGTCGTTGTCGGGGGTGATGCCGAGCAGCTCTTGCAGCCCCTCGGCCCAGGCCCCGGGCAAATCCGGCACCGCCAGATCGCCGGCCAGCATCGCCTGTTCGAGCCGGTAGCGCAGGATCACGTGCGCGGGGTAGGTGACCTCGTCGGCATCGACCCGGATCAGGCCGCGCCGGACCCGGATCTGGCGACGGTACAACGCTTCAGGGTCCCAACCGGGACCGTTGCCGGCAAACACCTCGCGCAGGATCGGCGCCGCGAAGTTCATAAAGGCCAGGCTGCGGCAGGCTTGCATTTCGAGCAGCAGAGATTGGCTCTCATGGACCGCCATGCCGCGCGCCGCGCCGACCGGCTGCAGCCGCCAGCGCGACGGCAGGTTGCGCTTATAGAGCGCGTGCCCGGTCTCGTGCAGAACCCCCATCAGGGCTTTGCTGAAATCGCGCTCGTCATAGCGCGTCGTGATGCGCACGTCGTCGGGTGCGCCGCTGCAAAACGGATGGGCGCTGACGTCGAGCCGGCCATGCGCAAAATCGAAGCCGACCGCTTCCATCAGCCGCGCCGCTGCTTGCCGCTGTGCCGCGACCGGAAACGGACCGGGCGGATCGGGGAGTTGCGGCGCGGCGGCCTGGCGAGCGAGAACCGCTTCGATCAGAGCGGGCAGAAAGCCGGCAATTTCGTCGAACAAGCGGTCGATCATCGCCATCGAGCCGCCGGGCTCATAGCGGTCGAGCAGTGCCTCGAAGGGCTTTACCCCCAGGCGCTCCGCCTTGGCCATGGCGACCTCGCGCTGCAGGCGCAGCATTTCCTCGAGCAAAGGTCGGACGGCGGCGAAATCGTCGGCGGGGCGGGCCTGGCGCCACACCATCTCGCATTCGGAGGAGATGCGGGCGACCGCTTCGACCAGATCGCTCCGCACCGCTACGGCGTGCCCGCGGCGGCGTCGCATCTCGCGCAAATTGGCCCGCTCCCACGAGTCGAGCGCCCCGCTTTCGACCTCGGCCTCGGCCAGCAGATCGTCGAGCTCGGCGGCGGTCAGCTGCTCGTGAGCCAGGACGCTCAACGTTGCCAGCTGCTCGGCGCGGGTGACGGCTCCGCCCGGGGGCATCATCGTCGCGCTGTCCCAATTGAGCACGCTGATCGTTTCTTCGAGCGCGCCCAGCCGGCGAAATCGCGCTTCCAGCTGCTGATAGGCGGTCATCGGGGCTCCGCTGTGCGACGATGAAAAAGGACATAAATGACGATCATCGCGACGGCCAGGGAAAACCACGTGACCGCATATTGCAGGTGGTTGTTGGGCAGTGCGAGGCGGGTTACGCCGCCTTGCGGCCAGCCGCCAGGGTTGGGGGCCGCATCGGCGTCGACATAGAACGGCGCCACCCGGTCGAACCTGGCCGCCGCCGCCATCGCCGGCAGGTCGACCCAGAACCAGTAATTCAGATCGGGACGGTTGTCGGGTAGAAACCAGTTCGGCCGGCCGTCCGGCGGAAGCCGCAGCAGCCCTTCGACGCGTACCGGCCCATTCGGCTCCCCGGCCAGCCGCTTGGCGCGGTCTCTGAGCTCGGCCGGGATAAAGCCGCGATTGACAAAGACAACGCGCCCGCCGTCCTCGCGCAACGGCGTCAACACCTGATAGCCGTTGACCCCGCCTTCCGAGGTGGCGCCGAGGAAGATCTCATTGCCGTTGAGAAAGACGCCCGTGTCGGTGACGTGGCGGAACTCCATGCCGCGGGCCGCCGCGGCATTCTGCGGCACGGGGACCGCGGGTGCTGCGACCGCTGCGGTGCGCGCGGCAATCAAACCCTCCTTCCAGAACAGCCGCTGGATCTGCCACGAGCCGAGGCCGAGGCACAACAACACGGTCGGGAGGGCAAAGACGGTCGGCCAAAACTGCGGGCGAAACCCGGTCATCGCGGCCGGGCGCCTAGGTGGGCGGCGACGCGCCCAGCAGACGATGGCGGAATTGCAGCGCGATCAGGCCCGCCTTGAACGGCCGCAGCATCGCCATCGCGCCGCCGAGGATCAGCGGCGTCCACAGCAACAGGTGAACCCAGATCGGCGGTGAAAACCGGATCTCCACGATCGCCGCCAGGCCGACGACGATCAGCCCGAGGAAAAGGATCACGAACACCGCCGGACCGTCGCCGGCATCCTGCGCCGACAGATCGAGCCCGCACGCCTCGCAGGCCGGGCGGACATTCAGCAGCCCCGTGAAGAGGCGTCCCTGACCGCAGCGCGGGCAGCGGCAGCTCAGCGCCGCACGCCACCAGGAAACCGGGGCCCAGTTCCTGGCGACGCTGCCGGGCTCTGCCATCGAGTGTGCGGGCGACCTGCGTTCAGCCCATCCCCGGACCGGCTTCCGCGCCGCCGCCCCACCAATAGATGCAGACGAACAGAAAAAGCCAGACGACATCGACGAAATGCCAATACCAGGCGGCGGCTTCGAAACCAAAATGGTGGTCGGGCTTGAAATGCCCGAGCCACGCCCGGCCCAGGCAGACGATCAGAAAAGTCGTCCCGATGATGACGTGGAAGCCGTGAAACCCGGTCGCCATGAAAAAGGTCGACGGGAAGATGCCGCCGGTGAAATGGAAGGCGGCGTGGCTGTATTCATAGGCCTGGACCGAGGTGAAGCACAGGCCGAGAAAGATCGTCAGCGCCAGACCGCGCAGCATGCCGTTGCGGTCGCCGTCGAGCAGCGAATGATGCGCCCAGGTCACCGTCGTGCCGGACAGCAGCAGGATCAGGGTGTTCAGAAACGGAAACTCGAACGGGTCGAACGGGTGGATGCCCTTGGGCGGCCACACCCCACCCACCGGAAACAGGCTGGAGGCAAAAAACGCCCAGAAGAACGCGACGAAAAACATCACCTCGGAGGCGATGAACAGCGCCATGCCGTAACGCATGCCGAGCTGCACGATCGGGGTGTGGTAGCCCTCGAACGTCGCCTCGCGGATCACGTCGCGCCACCACACCGCCATGATCGCCAGCACGCACAGAACGCCGACGATCATCCAGGTCCAGCCGTGGCCGTGCATGTAGAGGACGGCGCCGCCGAACAGGATGCCGGCGGCGATGGCGCCGAGGATCGGCCATGGGCTCGGATCGACAAGGTGATAGGGGTGCTTTGGGGCTGCGTGCGCGCCGTGCGCCGCGTGCATCTCGCTCATCGGCAGGGCCTCGATCGGTCAATTTACAGAGGGTGCCGCCGGCCGCCGGGCGGGCGCGGCTTCAGCACTGGGCAGCGGCGCGCCGGCCGCACGAAACATCGTGTAGGACAGGGTGATCGAGCGTACTTCGCGCGTGTCGGGGTCCTTCAGCATGTCCGGGTCGACAAAAAACACGACCCCCATGTCGACTTTTTGCCCCGGCTGCAGGGTCTGGTTGCTGAAGCAGAAGCATTGCAGCTTGTCGAAGTAGATCCCGATCTTGGTCGGTGTCACGTTGTAAACCGCGCGCGCGGTCACCGGCTGCGCGCTGTGGTTTACGGCGCGGAAAAAGACTTGGGTCTGCGCCCCCGGATGAACTGTGACGGCCGCGGTCAGCGGCCGGAACTCCCAGTCGAGGCCCGGCGCGGTCTGGGCGTCGAAGCTGACCGTCACCAGCTTGCGGGAAACCTGCTCGGGAGCCGTCTGCGCCCGCTGCGTCGCCCCGCCGAACCCGGTAGCACCGCAAAAGACCCGGTAGAGCGACGGCGAGGCAAAGGTCAGTCCGATCATCCCGGCGACCACCGAGACCAGGATCAGCACGGTGGCGCCGCGCTGTCGCCGCCGAGGCACCGCGTTGGGGCCGGCCACGTCCTAACCTCCCATTCGCACGATCGTGACCGCGTAAAACAACGCGACGAGCGCCACCAGCACGGCGACGAGCGCGCGGTTGCGCGATCGGATCGTGCGCTCGCGCCCGCGTTGCGGCTCGTCCATCGCCGTCACAGCCACGCCCCGCGAGCCAACCCGGCGCCCGCGTGGTCCACCAGCAGAAGGCTGAAGACCAGCAGAAGGTAGAGCAGCGAAAAGCCAAACATCGACTTGGCGCGGCGCTCGCCGTCGTCCAGCCAGACGCGGACCGCCGCGGCGGTGAAGAGCGCGCTCAGTGTCAATGCTCCGACGCCGTACACTGCGCCGGCGACCCCCAGAAGCCACGGCGCCAGGCTCGCCGGCCACAGCACCAGCGTGTAGATCAGCATCTGGCGCTTGGTCGCACGCGGCCCGGCGACGACCGGCAGCATCGGCACGCCGGCCTTGGCATAGTCTCCGGCGCGATAGAGCGCCAGCGCCCAAAAATGCGGCGGGGTCCAGAAGAATATGATCGCGAACAGCGATATCGCTCCCCAGCCGACATCGCCGGTCACCGCGGCCCACCCGATCAGCGGCGGGAACGCGCCGGCAGCACCGCCGATGACGATGTTCTGCGGGGTCCGCCGCTTGAGCCAGATCGTATAGACGAAGACGTAGAAGGCGATCGTCAGCGCCAGCAGACCAGCCGCGAGCAAATTGACCGCCAGCGCCATGACCAACACCGAGCCGACGGCGAGCACGACGCCAAAACCGAGCGCCTCGCCCGGCAGCATCCTGCCCGCCGGCAACGGGCGGGCGGCGGTGCGGCGCATGACCGCGTCGATGTCGCGCTCGTACCACATGTTGATGGCGCCGGCGGCTCCGGCGCCGACGGCAATGCACAACACCGCGACGGCGGCCAGCACCGGGTGCAGATGTCCCGGCGCCACGGCGAGCCCGACAAAGCCGGTGAACACCACCAGCGACATGACCCGCGGCTTCAGGATTTCGACGTAGTCGCCGACCGCCGCAGTCGACGTCCCCGTCGGCGCGAACAGGAGGGGCGGCGAGGTCTCGGACAAATCGGACACGAAGGGCGCGATCTCCAGGGTGAGTTACCCGCTCAGGCGATAATCGGCAGCTCGTCGTAGCTGTGGAACGGCGGCGGCGACGGCAGTTTCCACTCGAGCGTTGTCGCCCCTTCGCCCCAGTAATTGGCCCCAACCCGCTTCCCGGCGATCAGGGTCTGCAGCACGATAAAGACGAAGAGCAGGGTCGAGCCGTACGAAATGTACGACCCGATCGACGCGACAAAGTTCCAGCCGGCAAACGCGTCGGGGTAGTCGGCGATGCGCCGCGGCATGCCGGCCAGCCCGAGAAAGTGCATCGGGAAAAAAGTCAGGTTGACGCCGAGAAACGTCGTCCAGAAATGAATCTTTCCCAAGGTCTCGTTGTATTGCCGGCCGGACATCTTGCCGATCCAGTAGTAAAATCCGGCAAAGATTGAGAACACCGCGCCCAAGGACAATACGTAATGGAAATGGGCGACGACGTAATAGGTGTTGTGTAGCGCGAAATCGACGCCTGCATTGGCCAGCACCACGCCGGTCACGCCGCCAACGGTGAACAGAAAGATGAACCCCATCGCCCACAGCATCGGGGTCTTGAACTCGATCGAGCCGCCCCAGGTCGTCGCGATCCACGAGAAGATCTTCACCCCGGTCGGCACTGCAATGACCATCGTCGCCGCGGTGAAATAGGCCCGCGTGTCGATCGAAATTCCGGTCGTGAACATATGGTGGGCCCAGACGAGGAACCCGACCACCCCGATCGCGACCATGGCGTAGACCATGCCGAGATAGCCAAAGATCGGCTTCTTGGAAAAGGTCGAGATGACTTGCGAGATCATGCCAAAACCCGGCAGGATCAGGATGTAGACCTCGGGATGGCCAAAGAACCAGAACAGGTTCAGAAACAGGAGCGGGTCGCCGCCGCCCGCCGGGTTGAAAAAGGCGGTGCCGAAATTGCGGTCGGTCAGCAGCATCGTGATCGCCCCGGCCAATACCGGCAGCGACAGCAGCAGCAGAAAGGCCGTCACCAGGATCGACCACACGAACAACGGCATCTTGTGCAGGGTCATGCCCGGTGCGCGCATGTTGAAGATCGTGGTGATGAAGTTGATCGCCCCCATGATCGACGAGGCGCCGGCGAGGTGTATCGAGAAGATCAGCATGTCCATCGCCGGCCCGGGACTGCCGACCGGCCCCGACAGCGGCGGGTACAACGTCCACCCGACCCCGGCGCCCCCCTCGACCATGGTCGAGCCGAGCAGCAGCGCAAAGGACGGCACCAGCAGCCAGAAGCTGATGTTGTTCATGCGCGGAAAGGCCATGTCGGGCGAGCCGATCATCAGCGGCACGAACCAGTTGCCGAAGCCTCCGATCATCGCCGGCATGACCGTGAAGAAGATCATGATCAGGCCGTGAGCGGTGATGATGACGTTGTAGATCTGATGATCGGTGATGAAGTGGTTGTCGGGATGCATCAGCTGGATGCGCATGATGATCGAGAAGGTGCCGCCGATCACGCCGGCGACGATGGCGAACATCAAATAGAGGGTGCCGATGTCCTTATGGTTGGTCGAGAACAGCCAGCGCGTGAAAAACCCCGGGTGATGGCCATCCTGACCATGCGCGCCGTAGCCGTGAACCTCGACGGCGTGCGCTTCCCGCTCGTAAGTCATCAACGACCCTCTCGCTCTCAGTTGCCGGCGGGTGCCGGCACGGCGGCCACGCGCACCGCGCCGCCGTTGGTCTGATCATGTGCAAACTTCTTACCGGCGTCGACCAGCCAGCGCTGGAACGCTTCCTTTGACAGCGCCACGATCTTGATCGGCATAAAGGCGTGGTTGACGCCGCAGATCTGGTTGCACTCGCCGTAATAGGTGCCTTCGCGCTCGACATTGAACCAGCTCTCGTTGAGCCGGCCGATGATAGCGTATTCCTGCACGCCAAAGGACGGAACGAACCAGCTGTGGATCACGTCGGTGCTGGTCACCAGCACCCTGACGTTGGTTTGGATCGGCACCACCAGCGGGTTGTCGACCTCCAGCAGCCGCAATTGTCCCGGCTTCAAATCGGCCTGCTGAATGATGTTGCTGTCGAAAGCGAGACCCTTTTGGTCCGGATACTCGTAGGACCAGTACCATTGGTGTCCGGTGACCTTGATCGTCATGTCCGGGTTCGGCACCCGGTCCATGTAGTACATCAGCTTAAAGGAAGGGATCGCGATGATGACCAGGATCAGCACCGGCACAACCGTCCAGAGAATCTCGATGACCGGGTTGTGCGAGGTGTGCGACGGCACCGGGTTACGGCGATGGTTAAAGCGCACGATCACGTAAAGCTGCAGCGTCATCACAAAGGCCGCGATCAAAAAGATGATCACCAGCAATTCGTTGTGGAACGCGTTCAGCCGGTCCTTGACCGGGGTCGCCGGCGGCTGCATCCCCAATTGCCAGGGATGCGGCTGCGCGGCCCAGGCGCTCGCCGTCACCGCGCCAACGACGATCAGCGCCACCGCCAGTACGGTCAGCGCCCGCACCCCCCGCTTTCTTGTCAGCAAATCGGTCAACCGCCTCATCTTCCGGCCGCCATTGATCCACCCCACCGGCCGATCAGCCGTCCCGCCGACCCACTTGCGGCGGCTTTTCCGCAACGGACGGTCAAAGCGGTGCCATCGGCTCCCGTTCCGCTCGACCCTGCCCGCGCCGTCTGAGGTGCTTTGGCCGGGGCCGCACGCGGCCAAGTGGTGGCGAGCCTACACCATCGCCGCGGCGCGCCACAACGGGCCTAACCCATTGCGTCAAGCCGCCGCAGCAAGCCACGGGGCGCGCCCTGAGCCAACGCCGAGGCGCAATCGTGCCTTCCGCTCGTGCCCGCCGGCGACCATATTGGGGGCAGCACGTAAGGAGCAGCGAATGACCGATCTCGCCGTTACCGACGAATTGTTCTTTGAGCGCACCGGCATGGAGTCCGGCCGGGTCGAGGCGATCGTCGCCGAAGCGCTGGCCGGAATGGACGACGGCGAGTTGTACCTGGAGTACAGCCAATCCGAGAGTCTGTCGCTCGACGACGGCCGCATCAAGAGCGCCAGCTTCGACACGACACAGGGATTTGGGTTGCGCGCGGTCGCCGGCGAGGCGGCCGGGTATGCCCATGCTTCCGATTTGTCCGAGGCGGCGATCCGCCGCGCCGCGGTGACGGTGCGGGCGGTAGCGAGTGGTTACGCGGGGATCATGGCCGGGCCGCCGCCGGGCACCAACCGCAGCCTCTACACCGACGTGAACCCGCTGGGTCTGGTCGATCTCGGTGCCAAGACCCGCCTTCTCGCCGAAATCGACGCGTATGCGCGCAGCCTCGATCCGCGGGTCAAGCAAGTCTCAGCGTCGTTGAGCGGAGTGTGGCAGGCGGTGCAGATCATTCGCGCCGACGGCCGCCGGGTCGCCGATATTCGCCCGCTGGTGCGGATCGGCGTTTCTGTCGTCGTCGGCGAAGGCGACCGGATGGAAACCGGCTCCTCGGGTGCCGGCGGCCGGATCGCCTATGAGCGCTATCTCGATCCGGTGCACTGGAAAGAACAGGTCGACGAGGCGTTGCGCCAGGCGTTGGTCAATCTCGGCGCGGTGCCGGCGCCGGCTGGCGAAATGGTTGTCGTGCTCGGCCCGGGCTGGCCCGGCGTCATGCTGCACGAAGCCGTCGGGCACGGCCTCGAGGGTGATTTCAACCGCAAGAAGACCTCGGCTTTTTCCGGCATGATCGGTGAGCGGGTCGCGGCCAAAGGGGTGACCGTCGTCGATGACGGGACGTTGCCCGACCGGCGCGGCTCGCTGACCGTCGACGACGAGGGGACGCCGACCAACTACACCGTGCTGATCGAGGACGGGATACTCAAAGGGTATATGCAGGACCGGATGAATGCCCGCCTCCTCGGCGCCGCGCCGACCGGCAACGGCCGCCGCCAAAGCTTCGCCCATGCGCCGATGCCGCGAATGACAAACACCTACATGCTCGCCGGCGAGCGCGATCCGCAGGAGATCATCGGCTCGGTCGACCGCGGGCTTTACGCGGTCAATTTTGGCGGCGGCCAGGTCGACATCACCTCCGGCAAGTTCGTGTTCTCGGCGTCGGAGGCCTACTTGATCGAGAACGGCAAGGTTGGGCCGGCGGTCAAGGGCGCCACCTTGATCGGCAACGGCCCCGACGCGATGACCAAGGTCACGATGATCGGCAATGATCTGGCTCTCGACCACGGTATCGGCACCTGCGGCAAGGATGGGCAGGGCGTGCCGGTTGGCGTCGGCCAGCCGACGTTGCGGATGGACGGGTTGACCGTCGGCGGCACCGGCGCCTGAGGCTTGCCGCCGGCGGGCGTCGGCGTCCCGGGGGGGATCGTGCCGCTTTGCCGCCGCGGGTGGGGCTTGGCGCTGGCGGCGATCGTCGCTGCGGCTTTGCCGGCAGGCCGCGCCACGGCCTGCGCCGACCTCGCGCAAGCACCGACGACCCGCTGGTCGGTCGCCACCGTGAACCGGGTGTCATGGCTGGTGACGCCGTGCGGCCAGCGCTTCCTGAGCTTTGGCGTCAACGCCCTCGACGGCGGCTATCCGTACCGCCAGAAGGACGGCAAGATCTATTACAGCTGGACGGCGTTTGCTGCGACCCGGGCGGCGTGGGTCGAGGCGACCCGCCGCCGCCTCGCCGCCTGGGGCTTCAACAGTGCCGGGGGCTGGGCCCTGCCGCCGCAGGAGCTGCGCCTGCCGACCGTCGTCAACCTCGAGCTCGGGCGCCGTGCGCGCTTTCACTGGTTCGATCCGTTCGCGCCGCAGACCGAGGCGCGGATGATGGCGCTCGCCCGTGAACTGGTCGCGCCCTATCGCGACAGCCCCTACCGGATCGGGTATTTCTCGGACAACGAGGTCGGCTGGTGGGCCGGGGCGCTGTTTGTCTTTTATTCGGCGAAGCCGGCCGATTCGGCGACCAAGCAGCGTTGGGTGGAAACCTTGCAACACCACTACGGCGGCGACTGGGCGCGCTTCACCGCCGACTTCCTGCCGCCGCCCGGCGTCGCGTCATGGAACGCGCTGCTCGCAGCCACCGGGATGACGCGAATGCGGCCCGGCGGCGCCGGCATCCACGTCGTGCGCGAGTGGTGCGGCATCGTTGCCCGCCATTACTACGCGCTGGCGTCGCGCGCGATCCGCGCCGCCGATCCCGACGCGCTTTATTTCGGCGACCGCCTGCCGATCTATTACGATCCGGCGGCGATCACGGCGATGGCGCCTTATGTCGATGCGATCGCGACCAACTACAATGTCGACAGCGGCGACGGCTGGATCGCCGATTATTATTTCGACGGGCTGCGCAAACTGTCCGGGGGAAAGCCGGTGCTGGTCTCCGAATGGTTTTATGCGGCGCGGCAAAACCGCACCGGCAACCGCAACAACGGCCATTTGATGACGGTCGACACCCAGGCCGAGCGGGCGACGGGCGCGGCGGTCGCGACCGAGAACTTCGCGGCGATCCCCGAAATCATCGGCGCCCATTGGTTCCAATATTACGACCATCCAAAGGGCGGGCGGCCCGACGGCGAGGATTACGATTTCGGGCTCGTCGACATCGACGACCTGCCCTACCGGCAGCTGACCGCGGCGCTGGCGACCGCCAATCGGCGCGCCTCCGAAATTCATGAGGAGGCGACGGTGCCGGCGCCCCGATCGGGGGTATTCGTCATTCCGCGGGCCGAGGTCGAGCTGCGCAACCGCTCGTTGTCGGACTGGCCGAAGCCGGCGAGCCTGACGCCACGGCTGACCGCATCGCCGGGTGCCGTCGAATTCGGCGAGATCTACCTGTCGTGGAGCGCGCGCGGTCTGCAGCTGGCGACGATCGGACAGGATTATTTCGACATCGATCTCTTGGCTTATGACGGGCGGTTTCCGCTGACCGACGCCTATCGCGTCGAGCTTGGGGTCGATCTCGGCGGTGGGCCGCGACGCTTCACCCTGTTCTTTATCCCGCCGCGGACCAAGATCCACGACTACCCGGAGATGGCGGCCGAATTGTGCGCCGGCGCGGCGGAAAACGCGATCGAGGACGGCTGTGCTCCGGTTGCCAACGCGCAAGCGGTCTATTTCGGCGCCGACCAGCCGCGCATCACCGCCGAGGCGCTGATCCCGTGGCCGGCGCTCGGCGTCCTGGCGCCACCCTCCGCAGGCGCCTCTTTGCGCGTCGAGACCGCGGTCACCTCGTGGGATCGCGATCGCTGGATGTCGCTGTCGGGCCGCCCGCCCGCCGCGGCGTTGCGCGATCCGGGCGGGTGGCGAACGATGCGCCTCGGCGACGGCCCGCGGATGATCGAAAGCACGCCGATCATGCCGCCGCGCGTCCATGGCTGATCCCGTCGCCGCGACACGCGCCCTTTGATTAACATGCGCGCCCAGCACAACGATCGGTGAGGCGGGACGATGGCGACGAGCTTTCCCGACGGCTTCTTGTGGGGCGCTTCGACCGCGGCCTATCAGATCGAGGGCGCGGTCAGAGAGGACGGGCGCGGTCCGTCGATTTGGGACGCCTTCTGCCGCCTGCCCGGCAAGATCGCCGGCGGCGACACCGGCGACACCGCCTGCGACCACTATCATCGGTGGCCCGAAGACGTGGCGTTGCTGCGCGAAATGGGGTTAGGCGCCTACCGGCTGTCGGTGGCCTGGCCGCGCATCCTGCCCGAGGGCAGGGGCGCGCCCAACCTCAAAGGTCTCGAATTCTACGACCGCCTGGTCGACGGCATTCTTGAAGCCGGCATCGATCCCTGGATCTGCCTCTACCATTGGGACTTGCCGCAGGCGCTCGAGGATCGCGGCGGCTGGCAGAACCGCGACACGGCTTCGTGGTTCGCCGAGTATGCGCAGCTGACAGTGCGGCGGCTCGGCGACCGGGTCAAGCATTGGGCGACGTTCAACGAGCCCAATTGCGCTTGCGTCAAAGGCTATGGCGACGGCGAGCATGCGCCGGGCATTCGCGGCCACCTCAGCGCGCTGACCGCGATCCACGTGATGAACCTGGCGCACGGACGCGGCATCGAGGCGATGCGCTCGGAGCGCGCCGGTCTGCTGCTCGGCAACATCTTCAACTTCCATCCCTACGAGCCCGCCAGCGACCGCGAGGAAGACGAGATCGCCACGCAAACGCTCGATGCGCTGTGGAACCGCTCGTTTCCCGACCCGCAGATGCTCGGGCATTATCCCGAGCCGCTCGCCGCCGAGATGGTCGAACCGCTGGTCCAGGCGGGCGACCTCGAACTGATCCGGCAAAAGCTCGACTACTTCGCCTTCAACCACTACTCACGCTCGCGGGTGCGTCGCGACCCCGACCACCCGTTCGAAGCCCGCACATTGCCGCCGCCAGCGGGCGCCCCGGTCACCGACATGGGCTGGGAGATCGCCCCCGACGCCTTCCGCGCGGTGATGATCGAGGCCAAGGAGCGCTATGCCGGCGACCTGCCGATCTACATCCTGGAAAACGGCGCCGCTTTTCCCGACCGGGTCGAGGCCGACGGTCGCATCCGCGACGAGCAGCGCATCGGCTATCTGCGCGCCTATCTGGGCGCGGTGCAGGATGCGATCGAGGCCGGGGTGCCGGTGCGCGGCTATTTCGTCTGGTCGCTGCTCGACAATTTCGAATGGACCTTGGGCTACGGCAAACGCTTCGGTCTCGTCCATGTCGACTACGAGACCCAAGAGCGCCGCCCGAAGGACTCGTTCCACTTTTACGCCGAGCTCGCCCACGGCGCCGCCCTCGACCGCGAATAGTGGAGATCTTGAGAGGGCCGCGCCACTTGAGAGGCCACGGGTTGGTCGTTTTCAGGCAGCAACAGTCTGCCTATCCGTCGGCGCGTATGGCGACGGCGAATAAATTCTAAGAAAATCCCGGCCGCTCTTCTCGCCACACCGGCGGAGGCCGGTGCCCATGGTCGAAGTGGGTCCCGGCCTGCCAGCGTGAGAGAAAATTCCCTCCATCGCCCGACAAGTCCCAATTCCGTCGTTCCCGCGCAAGCGGGGATTTAAGTCGCTTGCCCCCTTTTTCATGTCAGGGGCAGGCTCTGGACCCCCGCTTTCCCCACGGGACAAGCCCGTGGGCCGAAGGCGCACGGGGCGACGAACTTGGACAAGCCGCGCGATTTCTTCACACACGCCTACGCCGGGAACACGAAAACGGTGACGTCCTCCAGAGATCTCCCTGTCAGGGATCTGAGGCTACGGCCGGCCATCGGCGGCGACCTAGTCTAATACGCGTAATCGGTGAAGACCGGGTCGATCTCGGCGTGCCAGCGGGTGCGGAAGTCTTCGAGCAATTCCTCGGCCGGGGTCCGGCCCGAGCCGGCGACCGCGAACAGCGGGTCGAGATAATGCGTTTCGTCCTCGCCAAAGGTGCTGCGCCGGGCGCGGCGATGCAGCCCTTCGCGGGCGATGTCGAGCATTTCGAGCGCTACGTCGCGCAAAGTGCGAGTGCGCAGCGGCGTCGCCAATGCCATCCGCGGGACGTCGCGGCGCATCGCCTCGCGCTCCTCCGCGGTCCAGTCGGCGACCAGATCCCAGGCGGCGTCGAGCGCCGTCGTGTCGTAAAGAATGCCCACCCAAAGAGCCGGCAGCGCGCACAGCCGCCGCCATGGGCCGCCGTCGGCGCCGCGCATTTCGAGAAACGTCTTCAGCCGGACCTCGGGGAAAGCCGTCGTCAGATGGTCGATCCAGTCGCCCAGGCGTGGGATCTCGCCGGGCAACACCGCCAGTCTTCCGGCAATGAAATCGCGAAACGACAGCCCGCTGGCGTCGATGTAGCGGCCGTCCCGGTAAACAAAGTACATCGGCACGTCGAGCATGTAGTCGACATAGCGCTCAAAGCCGAAACCCGGTTCGAAGACAAACGGCAAGGTGCCGCAACGATCGGGATCGGTGTCGGTCCACACCAGGCTGCGCTGGCTCAACAACCCCGACGGCTTGCCCTCGACAAATGGCGAGTTGGCGAACAGCGCCACCGACACCGGCTGCAGCGCCAGGCTGACGCGGAATTTTTTGACCATGTCCGCTTCGGACTGGTAGTCGAGATTGGTCTGCACGGTGCAGGTGCGCTGCATCATGTCGAGGCCGAGCCGGCCTTTTTTCGGCATGTAGTCGCGCATGATCCGGTAGCGCGCCTTGGGCATCCACGAGATGTCCTCGCGCCGCCATTTCGGGTCGAAGCCGAGCCCGATCATGCCGAGCCCGAGCTCGTCGCAAACCTCGCGCACCTGGCGCAGGTGCTCGTGCACCTCGTCACAGGTCTGGTGCACGGTTGCGAGTGGTGCGCCGCTCAGCTCGAACTGGCCGCCGGGTTCGAGCGTGATCGAACATCGGGCGTCGTTCGACAATGCGATGGTGTTGCCGTTTTCGACGACCGGCTTCCAGCCGAACCGCGTCATCCCGTGCAGCAATGCCGCGATGCCGTCCGGCCCCTCATACGGCACCCGGCGCAGGTCGGACCGGCGGAAGACAAATTTTTCGTGCTCGGTGCCGATGCGCCACGCCGCCGGCGGCTTCGACCCGGATTCGAGGTATTCGACAAGCTGCCGCTTGTCGGTGATCGGTTCTCCGGGCGTGCTCGGCGTGGTCGTCATGCTCGGCGAAACTCCCAGCGGTACGCAGTACCAAAAGAACGGCAGCCCTGGTTACATGGCAGCGCGGCAGGCCTGGTCAACGAGGACGGGTGCGACGCCAGTCGCCGGCGATCGCTTGAAACACCGACAATGCCGCGAGTGCCGCGGTGTCGGCGCGCAGCACCCTCGGCCCGAGCCCGACGCGCATAACAAAAGAGAGTTTGCTCAGATAATCAAGCTCCGTCTCGGCGAACCCGCCTTCGGGGCCGGTCAGCAGCGCGGCCGGTCCAGGTTCAAGCCGCCTCAACGCGTCGGCAATCGGCTCGCCGGCCCCGGTCTCGTCGCAGACGATCAGCCGGCGCCCCGTCGGCCACGCGGCGAGAACGGCATCGAGCGCCGCCGGCGGATGCAGCTCCGGCACCGACAGGCGTTCGGTTTGCTCGGCCGCGGCGATCGCATGGGCGTGCAGCCGGTCGAGATTGAGACGTTTGCTCTGGGTGTTCCGGGTCCATACCGCCAGCAACGCTGACACACCGATCTCGGTTGCCTTTTCCACGAGCCAATCGAGCCGGGCGCGTTTGATCGGCGCAAACAGCAGCCAAAGGTCACCCTCCGCCTCGGGCAGCCGCAGACAGCGCTCGACGGCCAGCGATGTCTGGCTGCTGCCGGTATCGCCGATCCGGCACAACCATTCGCCGTCGCGCGGGTTGAACGCCGCGACCGGCGCGCCGGGGCCAAGCCGCAGCACGGTGCGCAAATGATGCGCCGGCCCGGGCGCGAGCTCGATGCTCGCACCCGCCGCCAGCCTCTGCGTCATGTAAACCCGTGTCGCTGGACGCTCGCTCATGCCGTGATCCGATCATACCTTGCGGACGGGGCCAGGGTATTGGGCGACGACCGGGTCGGCGGTCAGCAGCAGGATGCCCTCGCCCGCCGATTGGGCAACCAGCAAGCGATCGAAGGGGTCCTTGTGGCGTCGCGCGATCCAAGCTAAGCTCGGAGAGTCTAGTCTATCAGGCGCCCCGGCAACAGAACCACGTCAAAACGCGGCGCACGAGTCGCGGGTGATGACGCCGACCGATTGCTGGTGGAACTGGGCCTTGTAGGCGTCGATCACCGCCGACAGACGTCGCGCAAGATCGGGCGATCGCTTGGCGGCGACCAGCAGGATCTTGGTCGGGTCGCGGGCGATATGCCTGGACTGCGGGTTGCGCCACTGCCCCTCCCCGTCGAAGACGGTGAAGCCGTCGGGGAAGTTCGGGGTGATGGTCTGCGCCGCGAACCCGGCCCATTCGGCATCGGTCAGCGGGTTGCGCCCCTTGATATGGCGGCCGAAGAACAGCTCGGCGACCAGCATCCGCTGCTCAGACGGCAACAGACAGGCATAAGGAGCGGGCGGCGACGATGGGGGTGTGGGTGGCGCCGGCGACGCAGCGCAGCCGACGAGCGCCATCGACGACAGCGCTAGCGCCAAATTCGCTTGAAGCCGAGCCGGCGCAGTTCTGCGGGAGCGAGCGGTGCCACCGTCTCGGGCTCGATCTCGTCCAGCGCTTTGGCGCCGCTTCATCGCCCGGTGCGCAAGCCGTTAGTGGATCAGCTTAAAACCGGCGAGGATCGCCCCGACCGCAACGATCATCATACTACCGAGCCGGATCGTCATATCGCGTTTTAGGATTTCGATATCGGCCTTCAATTCGGCACGCAAGGCGGCAATATCCGCTTTGACAGCAGCCTCGAGGGCGGCGAGATCGGCCTTGGTCGCGAGCTGCGCCACCGCTTCGCCGATGGCTTCGGCCATGTCGCCCGCCTGCTGCGGCGCAAAACCGGCGGCTTCCAGCCGGCGCGCCAGCCTCAAGGTGTCGAACGGCATTGCCATTGCGTCGCCGAGGGCCCAGGGAGATTACCCAAAGCTCATTCCGCCGCCGCCCGTGCCTCAACAGGTTCGACCTTGGCGGCGCAGAATTTGAATTCGGGGATCTTGCCGACGGGGTCGAGCTGCGGGTTGGTCAGGATGTTGGCGGCGGCCTCGGCATAGCAAAACGGGATGAACACCATCCCCGGCGCCACATTGCTGTCGGCGCGCGCCTTCAATTCGATCACGCCGCGGCGGGTGGTGACGCGCACCTCTTCGCCGGCGGCGATGCCGAGCCGGCGCAACTCGACCGGTGCCAGCGAAGCAACCGCCTCGGGCTCGATCTCGTCGAGCACGCTGGCGCGGCGGGTCATCGCCCCGGTGTGCCAATGCTCGAGCTGGCGGCCGGTGGTCAGCACCATCGGATAGTCGGCGTCGGGCATCTCGGCCGGCGGGATGATCGCCGCCGGCACCAGCTTGGCGCGGCCGGTCGCGGTCGGGAAGCCGTCCCCGAATACAATCTCGTTGCCGGGTTTGTCCGGGGCGTCGCAGGGATAGGTCACCGAGCCTTCGCGTTCGAGCCGCTCCCAGGTGATGTTGTCGAGCGACGGCATCGCTTGCTTCATCTCGGCGAAGACCTCGCGCGGGTGGGTGTAGGACCAGTCGAGGCCCAGCCGCCGGGCGATCTCCTGGATCGTGCGCCAATCCTCGCGCGCGTTCCCCGGCAACGGCAACGCCTTGCGGCCGAGCTGCACCTGGCGGTTGGTGTTGGAGACGGTGCCGTCCTTCTCCGGCCAGGCCGAGGCCGGCAACACGACATCGGCGTATTTCGCGGTCTCGGTCAGAAAGATGTCCTGGACCACGAGGTGCTCGAGATGGGCCAACGCGTCGCGGGCATGCTGGACATCGGGGTCGGACATCGCCGGGTTCTCGCCCATGATGTACATGCCCTTGATCTCGTCGCGGTGCACCGCGTCCATGATCTCGACCACGGTCAGCCCCGGCTTGTCGTCGAGCGGGGTCTGCCACAGCGCCTCGAACTTGGCGCGGACCTCCAGGTTCGCGACCGACTGGTAGTCGGGGTAGACCATCGGAATGAGGCCGGCGTCGGAGGCGCCCTGGACGTTGTTCTGGCCGCGCAGCGGGTGGAGGCCGGTGCCCTTGCGCCCGACCTGTCCGGTCACCATCGCGAGCGCTATCAGGCAGCGCGCATTGTCGGTCCCGTGGGTGTGCTGCGAGATCCCCATGCCCCAAAAGATGATCGCCGCTTCGGCGCGCGCGTAGGTACGAGCGACATAGCGCAGGGTCGCGGCGTCGATCCCGCAGATCGGCGCCATCTTTTCGGGACTGTAGTCGCGGATGTGCTCGCGCAGCTTTTCGTAATCCTCGGTGTGCGCCTGGATGTATTGCCGGTCGGTCAGGCCTTCCTCGATAATCGTGTGCAGCAGCGCGTTCAGCAACGCAACGTCGCGCCCGGGCGTGAAGCGCAGGGTCGCGGTCGCATGCCGAACCAAGCCGTGGCCGCGCGGGTCCATGACGAAAATCTTGGCGCCGCGCTTGGCCGCCTGCTTGAAGAAGGTCGCCGCGACCGGGTGGTTCTCGGTCGGCCGCGCGCCGATGACGACGATCACGTCTGAATCGAGTGCCGCGGTGAAGGGTGCGGTGACGGCGCCCGAGCCGATCCCCTCCATCAAGGCCGCGACCGAGGAGGCGTGACACAGCCGGGTGCAGTGGTCGACATTGTTGCTGCCGAACCCGGTGCGCACCAGCTTTTGGAAGAGATAGGCCTCCTCATTCGACCCCTTGGCCGAACCAAAGCCGGCGAGCGCCCGCTTGCCGTCCCTGTCGCGGATGCGCGCGAGGCCGCCGGCGGCGAGGGCGAGCGCCTCGTCCCAGCTCGCCTTCCTAAAATGGGTGTAGGGGTTGGCGGGGTCGATATCGGTGTCGTGCTTCGCCACCCCCTCCTTGCGGATCAACGGCTCGGTCAGCCGGTCGGAATGGTGGGCGTAGTCGAAGCCGAAGCGGCCCTTGACGCAGAGTCGGTTGTGGTTGGCGGGCCCGTCCTTGCCGTCGACGGCGACGATATGGTCGTCGCGGATCTTGTAGGTCAGCTGGCAGCCGACGCCGCAATAGGGGCACACGCTGTCGACTTCGCGGTCGGGAGCGTTGGCGTAGACCCCGTTGGCGTCGACCAGGGTGGCCGGCATCAGGGCCCCGGTCGGACAGGCCTGCACGCATTCGCCGCAGGCGACACAGGTGCTGGCGCCCATCGGGTCGTCGAAATCGAACACGATCTTCTCGTGGTGGCCGCGCGCCGCCATACCGATCACGTCATTGACCTGGACCTCGCGGCAGGCGCGCACGCACAGATTGCACTGGATGCAGGCGTCGAGCTGCACCGCCATCGCCGGATGGCTGCGATCGGGGATCGGCGAGGCATGTTGCGGAAAGCGGCTGGCGCTGACCTCGAGCCGGTCCGCCCATTGCCAAAAGCGCGAATTCGGGTCGTGCGCGGCGGTGCGCGCCGGCTGGTCGCCGACCAGCAACTCGAACACCATCTTGCGCGAAAAGCGGGCGCGCTCGCTTGCGGTCTGCACCTTCATGCCCGGCGCCGGCTGGCGCACGCAGGAGGCCGCCAGCACCCGTTCGCCTTCGATTTCGACCATGCAGGCGCGGCAATTGCCGTCGGCGCGGTAGCCGGGCTTGGGCAGCCAGCACAGATGCGGGATCTCGGTACCCTGCCGCTCGGCGACCTGCCAGATGGTCTCGCCTGGCGTAGCCTCGACTTCGGCGCCGTCGAGAAAGAAGCGGATCGGGTCGGTCATGTCGGATCCTTGTTTCAAACGCGCCAAAGCTTTTGCATGAAGTCGTTGACCTCGGGCTGCGTCCAGGTATCGCCATGATGCCAGAAATCGAGCAGGCCATCCTTGTTGCTCGATACCCAGTCGATCACTTGCCCAGACACCTGGCGAACGACCCTCGCCGGCAGGCTGTTGGCGACGACGGCAGGCGCATCTGATATCGAGACGGAAAAGCTGGGCTGCGTCCGTCCCGGCTGTAAGAAATATTTAACCCGGGGCCCGTGCGCTCCCATTGCCGTCGAGATAAAGATCGTGCCGGCTATCCCGGTTTGGGCGGTGGTGAGGTTCGCCATGTCGACGACGACGTCGCTCGACAGTTCTTCCGCCAACGCAACGTCAGGCGGGAGCGAGGCCGCCTCGGCGCCGTTGAGGGAAACGCGGATCGGATCGGTCATCGCCAGCCTCTAACTCGTATCGTCGCCCCCGCGAAAGCGGGGGTCCAGAGCTTGCCCCTGGCTTGAACAGGGGGCGGCCGTCGGCGCCTATGGCCCTGGGTTCCCGCTTTCGCGGGAATGACGAGTTGACGGGATCACGGGCATCCCGGTCACGCGAGATCCTCGCGGAAATGTTTCAGCACCTGCTTGACCGGGTTCATCGCCGCCTGCCCCAGGCCGCAGATCGAGGCGTCGCCCATGACCCGGGTCAGCTCGTTCAGCAGCTCTTCGTCCCAATGCGGCGCCGTCATCAGCCTGACCGCCTTTTCGGTGCCGGCGCGGCAGGGCGTGCACTGGCCGCAGCTCTCGTCCTCGAAAAAGCGTAAGAGGTTCAGCGCCACCGCCTTCATGTCGTCTTTGTCGGACAAAACCACAACGGCGCCCGAGCCGGTGAAGCTGCCATGCGCTTCGAGCGTGCCGAAATCGAGCGGGATGTCGGCCATCGCCGCCGGCAGGATGCCGCCCGAGGCGCCGCCCGGCAGATAGCCCTTGAACACATGGCCCGCCGCCATGCCGCCGCAGAACTCGTCGATCAGCTGGCGCGCGGTGATCCCGGCCGCGGCGAGCTTGACGCCGGGGTCGCGCACCCGCCCCGACACCGAGAAGGTGCGCAACCCCTTGCGTCCGTTGCGACCCTGACCGGTGAACCAGTCCGCCCCCTTTTCGACGATGTCGCGCACCCAGTAGAGGGTTTCGATGTTGTTGCACAGGGTTGGCCGGCCGAAAAGGCCGACCTGGGCCGGAAACGGCGGGCGCTGCCGCGGCAGCCCGCGCTTGCCCTCGATGCTTTCGAGCATCGCCGATTCCTCGCCGCAGATGTAGGCGCCCGCACCCCGGCGAAGGTGGAGGTGGGCACGCGGCGACAGCCCGGCTTTCTCAATGGCAGTAATCTCGCTGTCGAGGATCGCCAGACATTGCGGGTATTCGTCGCGCAGATAGATGTAGACGTCCGCGGCCTCGACCACCCACGCAGCGATCAGCATGCCTTCCAAAAAACGATGCGGGTCGGTTTCGAGAAAATAGCGGTCCTTGAAGGTGCCGGGCTCGCCCTCGTCGCCGTTGACCGCCATCAGCCGCGGCGCCGGCTCCTGACATACCAGCCGCCATTTGCGTCCGGTCGGGAATCCGGCGCCGCCCAACCCGCGCAGCCCGGAATGCTCGAGCGCCTCGATGACCTGGTCGCGGGTGCGCTCGCCGGCGAGGCAGGATTGCAGCAGGCGGTAGCCGCCCGCGGCGCGATAGGCGTCGAGGCCGGTATAGGCCGGGACCGGCGGGTGGGTCGCGCCGGCGGCAACGGCGGCAGCGACGGATTGGGGCGTTGCGTGCTCGTGCAAGGCATGGCCGATGGCGACGACCGGGGCCTTGTCGCAGCCGCCCATACACGGCGCGCGGACGATTCGCACCCGGCCGCCGAGCCGGTTTTGCAGGTCGGCGAGCAGCGGCAACGCACCGGCGAGCTCGCAGCTGAGGCTGTCGCACACCCGCACCGTAACTGCCGGCGGCGGCGTCTCGTCGTCCATGACGATGTCGAAATGGGCGTAGAACGAGGCGACCTCGTAGACTTCGACCAACGCCAGCCGCATCTCCTCGGCCAGTGCCGCCAGATGGCGCGCGTGGAGACAGCCGAACCGGTCCTGCAGCAGATGCAGATGCTCGATCAACAGGTCGCGGCGGCGCTCGCGCTCCCCGAGCAATGCCTGGACCTCGTCCAAAGCTGCGGGGTCGACCTGCCGGCCCTTCGGGTGGTCGAGCCCTCGCCGCCGGCCCGATCCCGGATGGATGCGGCGATCATGCTTTGTTGCCAGCGCCACGAAGGGACCCCTCAAGCCACCTCGGCATTGCGAGCGCAGCGCGGCAATCCCGCCTGACCGACGTCGACCGCGCCCGAGATCGCTTCGCCGCCTCGCGGCGCCTCGCAACGACAATACATCGGCTACACCGCTTTCTCTTCGCGCAGCTGCTCGATCGCGGCCGTGCCGTAGCCGAGCCAGCCGAGGACTTCGTCGGTGTGCTCGCCCAAGAGTGGCGAGCGCTTCACCTCGACCGGCGAATCCGAGAGGTTGATCGGCGAGCCGACCTGGACATAGCGCCCGCGGGTCGGATGGTCGAGCTCGACCAGGTAGCCGCGGTCGTAGAGCGACTTGTCCTCGTAGATGTCCTTCATCGACAGGATCGGTCCGCACGGCACGTCGACCTCGTTCAGCGCCTCCATGACCTCGAATTTGGTCTTGGTCATCGTCCATTTTTCGACGATCGAGAAGCATTCGGGGATCTTGGGCAAACGCGCCTGGGGCGTCGCATATCCGGGGTCGGTGATCAGCTCGGGCCGGCCGGCGAGCTTCATCAGCGGCTCCCAGCAGGGCGGCTGGATGATGACGTACACCCAGTCGTTCTGACCGCCCGGCGCACAACGCAATGCCGCCCCCGGCTGCCCGCCGCCCGACGCATTGCCGGCGCGCGGCACGGCGTCGCCAAATTCCTTGTTCGGGTATTCGGCCAGCGGGCCCTTCATGACCCGCTGCTGGTCGCGCATCTTGACCCGGCACAGATTGAGGACGGCGTCGGTCATCGCCACCTCGACGCGCTGGCCCCGGCCGGTGCGCTCGCGCTGGAAGAGAGCGGCGAGGATGCCGGCGACCGTGTGCACGCCGGTGCCGCTGTCGCCGATCTGAGCACCGGTCACGGTCGGCGGGCCGTCGTCCCAGCCGGTCGTGCTGGCCGAGCCGCCCATGCACTGCGCAACGTTCTCATAGGCCTTGCAGTCGACAAAGGGGCCGGGGCCAAAGCCCTTGATCGAGGCGTAGATCACCCGCGGGTTAAGCTCCTGGAAGCGCTCCCAGGTAAAGCCCTGGCGGTCGAGTACCCCCGGCCCGAAATTCTCGAGGATCACGTCACAGCGCTTGACCAGATCCTCGACGATCCGCCGGCCGCCGGGCGATTTCAGGTTGACCGTAATGCTGCGCTTGTTCGAATTCAGCATCGTGAAATAGAGGCTGTCGGCGCCTTTCACGTCCTGCAACTGGCCGCGAGTGATGTCGCCGCGCCCCGGCATCTCGATCTTGATCACATCCGCACCCATCCACGCCAACAGCTGGGTCGCGGTCGGGCCCGCCTGGACATGGCCGAAATCGAGGATGCGGACTCCCTCCAGCGCTTTGCTCATTTCTCGCCTCACCTTAATTCGTCATTCCCGCTTGATCCGTCATTCCCGCGAAAGCGGGAACCCACAGCCACCGCTGCGTCGCGCGCCTCTTGGCCCCCGCTTTCGCCTGTCGCGTCGAGGAAATCGCCGTGCTGCTCGACATGTGCTGCGAGCCCGAGCGTGTGCTCGCGCGCCAGCCGCTCGGCGAGTCCGGGGTCGCGGCGTTCGAGCGCCTCGATGATCCGCATATGGTCGGCAATCGAACGCGCCGCCCGGTTGTCCTGATGGATCGTAATCTTGCGGATCGCGCGCATGTGGATGAACAGGTTTTCGGTCATTTCGGCGAGCAGCGCGCAGCCGCTGATCCTGATGATCGCCTGGTGAAAGGCGATGTTCGCATCCGAATACTCGGCGAGCCGCTCGCCATCGTTACCCGTGCGGAATTCGGCCATCAGCCGGCGCAAATCGGCGATCTCCGCATCGGTCGCGCGCCCGGCGGCGAGCCGCGCCGCCATGCTTTCGAGGGCCGCCATGACCCAAATCATCTCGACGATCTCGCGCTTCGATTTGCGCAAGACAAAGATGCCGCGGCGCGGGCGGGTGCGAACAAACCCTTCCTGCTCGAGGAGGGTCATCGCCTCACGGATCGGGGTGCGGCTGACCCCGAGCCCCTCCGACAGCCGCCGCTCGTCGAGCCGGATCTCTTGGCCGTGGCCGTAGATGTCCATCGCGGTGATCGCCCGCTTCAGCGCGGCATAGGCTTCCTTGGCGAAGCTGGCGCCGGTGTCGAGCCGCGGCACGTCGAGGATCGGGCTCGGGAGGGTGGGCCGTTCCAATTTTTCGACGGGGCGCGCGCCGGCTTCGGACATGCCCGAGGTATATGGTATACCAGAGAACCCTGCAACCCGGTTTCGTGATTGCTGTGTAGGGCGGGTGCACCCGCCCTACCGGCCGCGGAACCGATGGCGGCCACCTCGGCTTTTCGCCGGGGCCACCCACCCCACGGCCGTCCCGTGCGCTTATTGGGCGGCGAGGTTCGGGGTCATCGCCAACGGCAACCCCGGATGACCGGTCAATCGCTCGCCTTCGGCCTGCATCTCGCGGGCTTTCTTCTTCACCACCGGCAGAATGGCGGCGATTTTTTCGAGGTCGAGATCGGCCGCGACCCCCGGGTAGCCGGCGCGCTCGATCATCGCGCCCAATTTTCGGTTTTCGAGCTGATCGAACACCCAGCCGAGCGGGTCGTCGACCAAGGTCTTGTCCCAAAAGATGCGATGGTTCTTGTTGCGCGGGCCATAATGGTAATGCGGGAACTGCCAGAAACAGTCGAAGGCGAGGATCTCGGTTTCTTCGACATAGGCCTTGCCGGTCGAGCCGCCGACATCGGTCAGGACGTGGACGGCGAGACCGCCGTCTCCCCCCGCCTGGCGCCGCATCTCGAGGCCAAATCTGACATTGCCCGCGTCGAAGATGTCGGTGCCGCGATTGTGCTTGACCGTGTTGCGCTTGGCGGCGAACAGCGCCCTGGCACAGGCTTCCACCTCGGGAAGGACCTGCCCGACTTCCGCGAGATCGGTCCTCGTAGCGATCTCTTTGTATCCGGCCCGTTCCAGCATCTTCGGCAGCTTCTTCTCCAAGGTCCTGACGGTCCAGCCGATCGGGTTCCCGTCGGCGATCGGATCCATCCGGTAGATCTGGACCGAGTCGCTCAAGGTTTGCGGCAGGTCGTCGGACGTCATCGGCGCTGCCGCCGGCGGATCGGGATTTTCCGGCCCGTAGACGTAGCTTTTTTCGAGGTCGAAGCAGTTGAACCGCAAGAGGGCCGTCTCTTTGCCGGCGACATCCGCCGCCACGTCGATCGACACCCCCTGGTCGGCGTGATCGTGGATGTTGCCGTCCCACAACTCGTGTCTGACGACGAACGTCAACGGACCCGCCGCAAATCTTGTCTTCTGCGCTGCTTGTGCCATGCCCGGACACTCCTTTTTGTGAAGGCTGAAGAGAGTGTACAAAATCAACGCGATCATCGCACGGGTTTCTCGCAAGTCGACTATCCGCGGGCCGCTCCCCTATCGAACCCGCCGGACAGATCGCTTGAGATCCGCCCGCGGCCTAATGTTGCTCGGCCGCCCTGCGTCGCCGCCCGGACATCAGATAGATGTTTGCCCGCGGCTCAAACAGAGGATCGGACGAGGCCTCGATCCCATCCACTCGCGGGATCGGATCGAAGATAATGTGCTGCTGCTCGCTGGCGTTGTCCGGAGTGATCTCCGTCAAACTGATTTCGCCGAAAACGAGCCGCGACCGGTCCTCAGGCCAGCGGACCGTGGCGTCGTCAACAGTGTCGCCGTCTTCTGCAAGCTGCACGACGATCTGAAACCTGACCGGCGCCTTCGCCACCCGCTCCTTGATCTCGTCGAACAGAAAGTTCGGACCCTGCGCGGCCGCTCCGACCTCGTCGAGGTATTCGCTGCCCGCTGCCGGCAGCACCCGATAGCGCCCGTAGCGGCTCACGCCGTCCGCATTAATGAACTTGAATGCGGATATCGCGAAAAACAACTCCTGCGCAAAGCTGCTCGGAATCGGCTTCGGAGTTTGCACGAAGGTCAAGGCCGCGGGATGCGCGCCAAGGAAGCGCTCAATGGCATTCGGGTGCGGCCCCGCAGGGTCGGTGGCAATCAGCGCATTGAGGAACTCGAGGAGTCCCTCCGCGGTGCGCGTCGGGAAGCTGTCGACCGAATGACCGATGATGTCGGTGTGGACATGCTCGGCCAGATGGAAGCGAACCGCAAAGCCGCGAGGGCTGGCACCCTGAGGGTCGCTGTCGGGGACGGTCGGGATTCCCGCGAAATTGGAAAAGCGCGCCGTTACCGGGGTGGAGCTCCGCCGGACATGCGGCGCTCGCGTCAGCGAGGCGGCTTCCGCCGCAGGCGTAAACACGCCACTCAGCAGGATCCCCTTGGCATGCGCAGGCCGGAACCCGGGATGAACACCGCCATTCTCTTTGTCGAACACCGCAAGGGTTTCGCGGCTCAATGCCAAGAGTTTTTCGTCCGTGGTCAGGGGCATGGCTCGGTTCTCCGTCCGATGAGTTTAGGTTCTACCACCGAGGCCCCTCGCCGGGATATCCCGCCTGAGCGCGGCACAGGCTTGCTTGCCGCAGCCAGCGACTAGTCGCGGCGCGGGCGGCGCAAGGTAAAATTTTCGAACGCGGCCAGCTGACCATCTCTCCCGACCACGTCGTAATAGGTGACCTTGATCGTCGTCAGCCCGCCGCGGTGCGCGCCCGGATCAACGATGAAAGCCGCAAAGCCGTAGGAATTCGCGGCGTTTCGTACCGCCGACCAGGGCGCTTCCTCCTTGATGTAGACAGGCGGGCGCTTGCCGGTTTTCGGGTCGGGCATGCCGACGGCGGTAATCACCCGGCACTGCGGCGGGTTGAAGAACAGCGTATTCGACGGGGACGAGGTGCCGCCGCCGCCGATGACCATGTGCACCGTACCCTTGGTGGTGTCGATCACATCGGTGGCGGTCGCCGCGGGGACCGGGGTCAGGGTCGGGTTCGATTGCCGGCCACGGATCGGATGCGAGCGCTCGTAGTGGTGCTCGTGCCCGCACACCACGAGGTCGACGCCGTACTTGTCGAACAACGGGACCCACTCCTCGCGGATCCCGAGGTCGGCGCCGTTGAACTTGTCGACCGTCGAGATCGCGACCTGGTGCATGCACACGACGATCCAGTCGACGCCGTGATCGGCCCGGGCGGCGGCCAATTCCTTTTCCAGCCAGGCCTTCTGCGCGCCCGCCGAATAGCCCCGGACATAGGAGTTGCCGCCGTCCTGGTAGACGACGTCGTCGTTGGCGATGCTGATCACACGCACCGAGCCGGCGGTAAAGGCGTACCACAGCCCGCGGGTGACATCGCTCTGGCCAAGTGCTTTCGGCACCGAGAAATATGTCTGATAAGCCTGATAGCCGATCGGTCCGTTGCCGAGCTCGTTCTCGTGGTTGCCGGCCGAGGGCATCCACGGGCGCTTGCGGGCGCTGCGGCTGTTGTTGTCCCAGAAATCCCACCAGGTGCGCACCCGGTCGGTGGCGATGTTGGCGTAACAGAGATCGCCGTTGAACAGGTGGAACAACGGCTGCAGCCGCTCGACGCCGGCAGTGGTGTCGCCGCCCCAGGGCGAGCCCATGTTGTCGTTCACATAGGGCGGGTTCGCGATCGTCATACCCTCGGGCGGCTGAAACCTTTTGCCCATGGTCGGCGTGCCCTGATCGCCAAAGCTGGTGAACGTGAACGGCGCGCGACCAACCGGCGCGGTGCGAAAGGTGCTGAACTCCGGGTCGGCGCCCTCGTGCAACGCCCCATAGAGATAGGAGGCGTCGGGCCCATACTCTGACACAGCGGAATCTGATTACGACGAATTAAAGGAGATCGTGGAAAGCATAGACATCCACGCCCTTCTGGATAGCGAACTCCGTAAGTCACAGCCTGACACCTTCTTGATCACTCAGATCGGAAGGACCCTGAAGCTACACAACCCAGAGGCAGCATTCCAGTTGTGCGCGACACTTCTGTCTTCCAAAAACCTCCATGCCTTTCGTGCGTCTTGGTCCACGATAATGAGAGGCGTGTCGGCGGTCTGCGCTGATGACCGATTTGGCCATAATCCGCTAACGCATTTGAGAGTATTGCCAAAGCGCGGTACGCCGCTGCCTGGTTAGGCATGACCAGGACAAAATCGTCCACGTACCGCCGCCATACGACCTTCGCCTCGGCTAGCCTGCGGTCGATTGATGAAAGCAGGAGCTCGGCTAGGATACGCGAGCATTGGCCTCCTACGGGCAAACCAAACGATCGGCCCGATGAAAATTTGCTCAGGAAACGATCCACTTGGGTTGCGATGGTGGACGCCGCTCCAAAAAGATCATCAATGAGGTTTTCAATTCGGTGGTGGGAGATGTGTTCATAGAAGCTGGAAATATCTGTTTGGACGATCATTGCGGTGTCTGGCTGTGCTTCGCAGTCACGAATGCTCGCCTCACGGAATGCACGCCACGATGCGTTGCGATCAAATAGCGCGTCCCCAGCAGGCAAAAACCTGTAAGAGTGTGCCCGCTCGCTGCGGGTTGGCTCCAAAGCCTCCGCGATGGCAGCACCCAGTCCGTTGAAGTATAGATTCCAAAATGGATGGATTTTGGTGGTAGTACGAAACCCCGCTGCACCTGCAGGAACGAGTAGCCTCTCTGAGAAGACGGCGAGGCTTTCGATTGCATTCTTCGCACTCTTTCTGCTGCCCTTTTCCAGTTCATGACAGTATCGAAAGGCCACTTCTGCCAGCGCTTTTTTATTGTCGGAAATGAACCGATTATCTATATCAAATGGCAGGGTATCATTATCTCCGTGTGCGCTAACATCGGCCACGGCTCGCTCAAAGTGATCCAGTGTTACATTTGACATACCAACTCTCCCGAAATTTGATCGTAATGGAATCGGCCTCTTTCGCAATAATTTTGCCGCTGGCCCTATTTCCACCCGATCGTGCAGAGACGGCCAGGTCACGCCGCAAACGGACCGCGGTCTGGCGATGGCCTTATTCCGAACAAACCAAGAATCTACATTCCGCGGCTCCGGGCCTGACCCGCTATCCGCTGGACCCCCTTTATGCCGGAAATAATCACCGATCCGCCTTTTACGTCGCGTTCTCCGCTGCTTTCGGGACCCGGATTCGCGGAATATCAATCGCTTGGTCCTGATCCCTCGTCGCCTCGCGCGCGCGACGCGCGAGGGCGCTTTGCCACGGGAAGCTCCGGCAACCCGCGCGGCATCCCCAATCCCAAGCGGCGTCTCCCCGATCTCATCGCCCGGCCGCTGAGCGCAAAGGCATTATCGGATCTGATCGACCGCAAACCTGATCTGTTGCTGCCCCTTGCCGCGCAACTGTTGCCGCCGCCGCTCGCTGCCATCGATCCGGCTGAGCGTCTTGGCATCGACCTGTCGTCGTTGTGCACGGCCGAAGATTTCCGGCAGGCGCTGGCCGCCGTTCTGGCGGCTGTTTCCCGCGGCAACATCGCGCCCGGCGAGGCTGTGCAAATCGCGCGGCGGGTGCGTATCCGGCTGCGCGCGCTCCGGCGCCGCGCGCGATTGGAGCGCCGGCTGACGCGTGCAACGAATCGGCGGCGCGCCGTTTGACATCTTGATGTCTTGATCATAGCACCAGCAGATGCGGACGACGCTAACTCTCGATGACGACGTGGCGCTCAAGCTCAAGATTGAATCGCAGCGTGCCGGCCGACCCTTCCGCGAGATCGTTAACGATACATTGCGCCGGGGGCTGGATAGCCGGCGCGCCACCAGCCAGCGGCGGGCCTTTGAGGTGACGGCGCGCCATCTCGGTGATCTCAAGCCGGGTCTCTCCCTCGATAATATTGCCGAGCTCATCGAGCGGGCGGAGGGCTCGCTGCACCGGTGATCCTGGTCGACCCGAACCTGCTGCTCTATGCCTATCATCCGCGGGCGGAGCAGCACGCGGCCAGCCGAGCCTGGCTCGAAGCCGTGCTCTCGGGGCCCGACCTCGTTCGCTTCGCTTGGCTGACACTGTGGGCCTTCCTCAGGATTGCAACAAATCCCCGCGTGTTCGAGCGCCCGCTTTCCACGTCCGAAGCCGAGGCGGCGATATCCTCCTGGCTCGGCCAGCCGGCCGCGGGGATCCTCGATCCGGGCGAGCGGCACTGGGGAATCCCGTGCGGTCTTGTGAGCGACGGACAGGCTGCCGGTCCGCTAGTCATCGACGCCGTCCTTGCCGCGATCGCGCTCGAACACGGCGCTGCGGTCTGCACGACGGATCGCGACTTCTCGCGGTTTGCCGGGCTCAAATGGACGAACCCTCTCGCGGAGAAACCTTGACCGAACGCGGCGAACCGCGAGAAGTCGCGATCCGGAGTTTGAAATCTCGGCCCGATAAGGCGTGCGCGCTTCGGAATCTAGACACTCCGGCCAACTCTGGTTAGACCCTGCTCCATCTCGGGAGGGTGGACGATATGAGCGCAGACGATGTGACCGCAGCGGATATGACGGACGGGTTTCACCTGGTGGTGGAGGCGCTGAAGCTGAACGGGGTCGACACGATCTTTGGGGTGGCGGGGATCCCGGTTACCGATCTGCTGCGGCTGGCGCAGGCGGAGGGCATACGTTACCTCGGGTTTCGGCATGAGCAGTCGGCCGGGAACGCGGCGGCGATCGCCGGGTATCTGACCCAGAAGCCGGGCATCTGCATGACGGTCTCGGCCCCCGGCTTTCTGAACGGGCTGGTCGCCTTGGCCAACGCGACGACCAACTGTTTCCCGATGATCATGATCAGCGGGTCGAGCGACCGCGCGATCGTCGATCTCGAGCAGGGCGATTACGAGGAAATGGACCAGCTCGCCGCGGCCCGCCCCTATGCCAAGGCAGCCTATCGGGTCAACCGCCCGCAAGACATCGGCATCGGCATCGCGCGGGCGATCCGCGCCGCCTCCTCGGGCCGCCCAGGCGGCGTCTATCTCGACCTGACCGCCGAGGTGTTGGGCTCGGCCCTCGATGTGGAAACGGCGAAGAAGTCGCTGGTCAGGGTCGTCGACCCGGCCCCGCCGCAGCCCCCGGCGCCCGAGTCGGTCGCGCGCGCCATCGAATTGCTGGCGAATGCCCAGCGCCCGCTCGCGATCCTCGGCAAGGGTGCCGCCTATGCGCGGGCAGACGAGGAAATCCGCTCGTTCATCGAGACGACAGGCATGCCGTTCTTGCCGATGTCGATGGCCAAGGGCCTCCTTCCCGACGAGCACCCGCAATCGGCCGCCGCCGCCCGCTCCTATGCGATCGGCAACGCCGACGTCGTGATTTTGGCCGGGGCGCGGCTGAACTGGCTGCTATCGCACGGCAGAGGGCCATTGTGGAACGCGAACACGAAGTTCGTGCAGATCGACATCTCGCCGACCGAGTTCGACAGCAACCGGGCGATCGCCGCACCCGTCGTTGGCGATATCAAATCGGTGTTCTCGGCGTTCAACGCCGCAATGAAGCCGGGGCAGATCAGGCCTCAGATGGCCTGGGCCGACGAGATCGGCAAGCGCAAACAGCAGAACGTCGAGCGCATGGCGGCGCGGCTCAACGCCGATCCGAGCCCGATGAATTTTTCCTCCGCATTGCGCGCGGTGCGCAACGCGCTGGCCACCCAGCCGGATGTCTACATCGTCAACGAGGGCGCCAACACGCTCGATTTCGGCCGCAACATCATCGACATGGACAAGCCCCGCCACCGGCTCGACAGCGGCACCTGGGGGGTCATGGGCATCGGCATGGGTTACGCCATCGGCGCCGCCGCGGTGACCGGCAAGCCGGTCGTCGCGATCGAGGGGGACAGCGCCTTTGGCTTCAGCGGCATGGAGATCGAGACGATCTGCCGCTACCAGCTCCCGGTGACGACGGTCATCTTCAACAACAACGGCGTCTACCGCGGCGATGCCCCCGGCAATCCTTACTCGCCGACCGGCCTGCTGCGCGACGCGCGCTACGAGAAGATCATCGAGGCGTTCGGCGGGGCCGGCTACCACGTGACTGATACGCCGGGCCTCACCAAGGCGCTGACCGAGGCGCTAGCGTCAGGCAAGCCGGCGCTGATCAACGCCGTCATTGACCCGACGGCCGGCACCGAGAGCGGCCACATCCAGAGCCTCAACCCGCGCAGTGCGGTCGCCCCGAAGACATGAGATCGGGTGTCCGCGGCAGCCCGGCATTGGCCTAATCTAAACGTCCGGCCCGGAAATGAAGCAAACGATCACGACACCTTACCGTCGCCCCCGCGAAAGCGGGGGTCCAGGGGCGAGCGCACGACACTTGCCGTGGGTTCCCGCTTGCGCGGGAATGACAAAAAAAGCCGGTACCTGCTTGCGCGCATCGGCGCATATTCTGCAACTTTAAGAGTTCGGTTTAAGAGAAGCGCTCAAAGGTACAGACGAAAATGGCTGTCAGAGATTGAAAAAGATGGCCAGCAGTAATATCGCAAAAACTCACATGGTAATTGGCGATATCGAGGCTTTGCTTATCAGAGTAATACATTTAACGAACACCGCACAACTGTCATTCGCCGATGCAGATAAATCGACACAGATTAGGAAAGATGAGGTAGAGAAATAAACATCACACCTCGACGCCTGAGCGCCGCCACCAGGACGCGCCCACAAGACCTTTGTCAGCGGACGGCACCGTCCCGCTTCCCACAAGGGGAGCGGGACGGGGCAGTTGCGATGGTTGACCTAATGCAGCGGCGAGAACGAGGCCGGGACGACCAGCATGTTCTCCTGCTTGACGAACATGCCGCGGGTGGCGGGCGGCCAGCTGCCGTCCTTGCGCAACTCCTCGCGGATATGGGCGCGCTCGTTGGCGTCCTTGTAGGCCCAGATGTGGATCCACTGGTTGAGCGGGCCGAGCTCGGTGTGACCGGCGGCGGCGAGCGGCGACAGCTTGACCCGGCCGGGGATGCGTTCGGCCCATTTCTCGACGACGGCCGGGGCCGATCCGGGCAGCATCGTATAGGTGCGGATCTCGTAGAGGTTGCCGTGCTGGCGCGCGGTGAAGGCCGGGCAGAACGGCGCCGCGACGACGATCTTGCTCTCCATCTCGACGATGAATTCCTGGATCTTCGGCGGCCAGCCGGGGATCGACTGCGAGCGCACGCGGGTGCGGTGCTGCAGGTCGTCATAGGGCCAGATGTGGATGATGTGGTTCAAGGGCCCGACTTCGGTGTGAAAAAAGGCGCCGAGCGGCGATGCCTTGACGCGTTCGGTCAACGCCTCGCCAAACCGCTTTTCGGCTTCCGGAACCGAGCCCGGCTGCAGCCGGTAGGTGCGCATCTCAAAGATCATCGACCTCTCCCCAAAGAGTTTTCGGCGCGGCGCATTCTAGAGGTGCGGGGGAGCGAGTCAAACCCCACGCCCCGGGCTTCCTGCGGGCGGTTATTGGGCGCGGCGCCGCCGCACGAAGCCGCCAAGGCCGAGAAGTCCGGCGCCCAGAAGCAGCATGGATGCCGGCTCCGGCACCGGGTCGGCGAGCAGCCCGATCGTGTTGCCGCCGCCGTTGACGTAAAAGCCGACGAGTTGGTTGAGGTCGTTGATCCCGTTGATCGTCGTCGTGCCGACGCCGAACGGGTCGTCGACATTTTGAAAGGTGTTGTTAGTCAGGTCGTAGAGGAGACCGTGCGTGACGCCGGCCGCGTCGACATAGGTGCCGACTGCCGAGCCATTGTCGTTGAGGCCGAGCAGCATCACCGCCGTCGACCCAGCCGGATCGATCGTCGTAAATGTGCCGCCATTGTCGATGAAGCCAAACATGTCGCCGTTCGCCTGGGTAAAGAAGCCGGCGACCTCCCCGGAATTGTTGATCGCCGTCGCGGTGGTGTTGATCCCGTTCGGATCATCGATATTGCCCGAAAAAGTCATCGTCCCAATATTGTAGGTATAGCCGTGCGTGGCTCCTCCAGCATCGACCTAAAAGCCGACAGCGACATTGCTGTTGTTGACGCCGAGCAGCTGGTCGGTAAACAGGCCCGTCGCCGGTCCGCCCGGGTGGTTCACATTGGTGAAGGTCCCGCCGACATCGGCGAACCCGAAATTGCTGTCGAGGCCCACGCCCATATTGGTGTTGGACCAGAACCCGACGATCACGCCGGCATTATTGATCCCGGTAACCTGGGTCTGCACCGAGCCGGGGAAGTTCTCGCTGGTGAAGTTGGCCTGGCCATAAGGCGGCCCGACGGTGTAACCCATGTTCGGGTGACCCGCGGCACCGCTGCCGAAATACCCGGCGATCGTGCCGCCGCTGTTAATGCCCAGCTCTTGGTTGAACGTGACATCATTGTTGTTGATGATGTCCTGAAAGGAATAGGTTGTCGCGTGCGCCGTCTGCGCGCTCCAGGCGAGCGTTATCGCCGCCGCCGCACCAAGAGCCAACGTCCAAGCGAAACCGTGACGCGAGGCGCGGTCCCCAAAAGCTGTCTCACCCATAATCCACCCCTGTTTGTCGGATTTAACGGTTAATGTGCTGGATACGCGGTAACCGCAAGCCACTTTTAACCACAATCACAGAATTTTCACAAATTACTCCGTAAGTAGTAGAGTAGCATTTCATCTTGTAACCGCACCGTATCTGCATTGTATCGAAATGTAACACATATGATCTATCGTACTTTACAAAAATGCGGTCCCGCGATTAGGCGAGTTTGCGTCACCGGGCAGGCGAGTTTGCCCAAAATGACAGCCGCCGCAAAAACGCGGTAGCGAATGCGTCTCTGAAATGCCGTATTTGCGTCTCAGCGCGCGTTGTCGGTGGGCATGGCAGACCGTCTCGCGTTACGCGTGCTATGGCAGGCAGTCGAGCGTTTTTGTCAGGAGCTCGTACAACCCATCGGCATCGGTTTCGGTCAAAAATCTCGCATTGACCGATCGCCCAGTGACGCCCCACCAATCGACGACCGTCATGCCCGAGGTCAGCGGGCTCGCGGTTTCGACGGCAATGTTGACCTCGCGGCCCCGGAACAAGTCCGGCCGCAGCAGATAGGCGATCACGCACGGGTCGTGCAACGCCATGCCGCGCTCTCCGAACCGGCTGGCGTGGGCCGCCTCGAAGCCGGCCAACAGGGCTGCGACCGCAGGGCCGCAACGGTTGGGGAGCGCGCGCAGGGCGGCAAGGCGCGGTGGCGTGCTCAACACCTGGTGGGTCACGTCGAGCGGAATCATCGTAATCGGGACGCCCGACTCGAGGACAATTGCCGCCGCGTGCGGATCGACATGGATGTTGAACTCGGCGGCGGGTGTCACATTACCGATCTCGAACGCGGCGCCGCCCATGATCACCAACTCGCCGATCCTGGCGGCGATATCGGGTGCCTTGACCAATGCCATCGCGATGTCGGTCAGCGGACCGAGCGCGCACAGCGTGACGGAACCGGGTTCGGCCGCCCGCAAGGTTTCGATGATAAAATCGACGCCGTGCTGCGCCCGCAGCGGCATCGCCGGCTCCGGCAAACCCAGCCTTTCGCCCAACCAGTCTCCGTGAATCGCGGCGGCGGTGACGAGCGGACGCAGCAGCGGCCGCGCGCAGCCGGCATAAACCGGAATTTCGGGCCGCCCCGCCCATTCGCACACCTGCCGCGCATTGCGCTCGGTCTCTGCCAACGGCAGATTGCCGGCGACCGCGACAATCCCCAGCACCTCCAATTCGTCGGGCGCGGCCAGCGCGAGCAGGATCGCCACCGCATCATCGATGCCGGGATCGGTGTCGATGATGATCTTGCGCCCGGTCGGCCCTTCGGCGTTCATTCCTCCGGCACCCCCACCTTGCGCAGCCCGGCGAAATATGTAGCTTCGAACAAGGCGAGGGTCTTCGGCACCGCGCGCCATCCAACGGTTTTCACTTGGGCGATGCTTGAAAAAAGACCGCCCACATCCAGCCTGCGGGCTTCGGCGAGTTCGGTGGCGGCGCGTTCGGTCTCACCTTTAAGCGCATAAGCGGCGGCGAGGCGGCTGTGACGGGACGGTATGTCAGGCTGGACGCTGCGCCCTTTTTCGAGCCAGACGATTGCCTCGTCGGTGCGCGATTGCAGCAGATGCACGGTCCCGATCAAATCGTACCAAGAGCCGATATCGGGATCGCGGGGGCTGAGACGGATGGCTTGCTCCTCGAGCGGGATCACCTCCTCTATCGACCCGGTGAAGAGCTTGCACCAGCCAAGATAGTGTAATGCGGCCACCATATTACGATCCAACGCGAGCGCCGCCTCGTTTTCGGAAACAGCCTCCTCCCATCGGTTCTGCGCTTGCAGCACCTGGCCTTTGACGAGATGCGCATACGCATTGCGGGGCGATGCCGCCAAGGCCTGGTCGACCAACCCTTCCGCGCGTGCGATGTCGGCCGCGGCCGAGTCGGTCATTCCATCCAGTGCGCGGGCCGCGAGCGCCATTGCCAACAAGCTTTGTGCGTCAGCAGACCGGGGGTCGAGCGCCAACGCGTGCTCGAATAGGCTAATCCGCTCTGCAAAGCTGTCGCGCGAAACCGGCCTAAACCCCACAGCACGTCCGCGGAGAATGTAGTCCAGTGCATCGGGATGCTCGGTCGGCCGGGCGGCCTCTGCGGCGATCAGCTCGACGCCGAGCGTGTTGGCGAGCCGGCCGGTAATTTCGTTTTGCAGGGCGAACAGGTCGCCGATGTCGCGCTCGAACCGCTCGGCCCAAAGATGCGCGTCGGTCGCGGCGTCGATCAGCTGGGCGTTGACGCGGACCTGGTTGCCAGATCGCCTGAGGCTTCCTTCGAGCACATAGCGCACACCCAGCTCGCGGCCGATCTGCTTGGCGTCAATGGGCTTGTTCTTGTACGTGAACGCGGTGTTGCGCGAAATCACGAACATATCCGCGATCCGCGAAAGGTCAGTGGTCAGATCCTCGGTGATCCCGTCCGCGAAATACTGCTGCTCCCGGTCGTCGCTGAGGTTAGTGAAGGGCAGCACCACGATCGACAGGCGTGGCGCAAGGGCGGGCGACGAACCTGGAACGGTGGACAACACCCTTGCCGCCGATGAGCCGGCTACGCCTTCGGGGCGCAACGCATAGACTTCGAACCGGCCGTGCGATGTTCTTGACGCTCTGCTCGCCCATGTCCTCGAAGGCGTAAGGGAGCCGGTCGCCGATATGGTCGCGGACGGTGCCCGAGACGCAGATGCTGCCCGGTGCGGCCAACCCCTCCAGCCGTGCCGCGATGTTGACGCCGTCGCCATAAATGTCGTCGCCATCGGCGATCACGTCGCCGAGATTGACCCCGATGCGAAATCTGAGGCGCCGCTCCTCGGCGAGGTCCAAATCGCGATCGGCCATCGCCCGCTGGATTTCGCCGGCGCAGCGCACCGCGTCGACGACGCTGGCGAATTCGGCCAGCACGCCGTCGCCGGTGGTCTTGACGATCCGGCCGTGATGCTCGCGGATCTTCGGATCGATCAGCTCGACGAGATGCGCCTTGAAGCGTTCGTGCGTGCCTTCCTCATCGGCGCCCATTAGGCGCGAGTAGCCCACCACATCGGCGGCGAGGATCGCGGCGAGACGGCGGGTCGAGGCCATGGCTCCGGCATCCCACCCTGGTCGAACACATTGGCTGACTATAGCACGAGCCGATGCGCCCACTAGCAGAGCACCAGACCCTTTGCGGGATTCTTGAAGGTGAATTGAATTCTGATCAGAACAGACTAGAATTATGGTCAGATTGCCGAGAGGCGCAAATGACGGCTTGGCAAATTCAGCAAGCCAAGGCTCATCTCAGCGAGGTGATCGAACGGGCTCGGCGCGAGGGGCCGCAGACACTCACCCGCCACGGTGCCGAGCGCGCGGTCGTGCTGTCGATCGAAGATTACCGCGCGCTGGTTGCGCGAAAGCCCGACTTCACGGCGTATTTGCTCGGCGGTCCCAAGGTCGATGACTTTACCATCGAGCGCGATCGAGACACCGCCCGCCCCGTCGAACTTTGAGAATGGCGGCGAGCTACCTGCTCGACACGAATGTCGTTTCGGAAACGCGCCGAACCCGCCCGGCGTCGGGTGTAGCCGCGTTCCTGCAAGCCGCGGATTCCACGGAATTGTTTCTCAGCGTGCTGACGCTGGGCGAACTGCGCAGGGGTGTCGCCGCGCGCCGCCAAACCGATCCGATATCGGCAGAGCAACTCAGCGTTTGGGTGGACGGTATCGAGACCACATTTGCCGATCGAGTGCTGCCGGTGGATGCCGCCGTCGCACGGATCTGGGGCGAGCTTTCGGCGGCCCGCAACCTGCCGGTCATCGATACCCTGATTGCTGCGACTGCGATCGCCCGCGGCCTGACGCTCGTTACGAGAAACACCCGCGACGTCGGGTCGACGGGCGTGCCGCTGATTGATCCGTGGCAAGGCTGATCTTCAGCCCAGCGGCGAGGCAGAGTCGGTCGCCCCTTGGGCTTCGGCTTTCGCGCGACAGGCGGGCAATTCTTTGAGAGGCTTGAACATGATGACCGCAACCAGCGGGTTTGCCGGGTTTCGACCGGCGGCGTTCGAGTTCCTCGACGGCTTGCGCGACCACAACGATCCCGCCTGGTTCAAGCCGCGCAGGGCGGTCTACGAGGCCGAAGTATTGGCCCCGCTCCGCGAGCTTGTCGTCGCGGTCGGCGACGCGCTCTATCAGGCCGGGTTGCCGCTGGTCGGCGACCCCAAGCGCGGCATCTTTCGCATCTATCGCGACCTACGCTTTTCACCCGACAAGCGACTGTACAAAACGCATGCCGGGGCGGTGCTGACACGCTCTGGCGACAAGCGAAACCCCGGTTTGCTTTACCTTCACGTGGCACCGGGTGAGTCGATGGCGGCGGCCGGCTTCTGGCATCCGCAGCCCGATCTCCTCGCGAAGTTACGGCGCAGCATCCTCACCGATGCCGACGCGTTCCTTGCGCTCGCTGCCCGGCTCGAGCGGGCGGGTCATCCGGTTTCCGGCGACGACCGGCTGAGCCGCCTGCCGCGCGGTTTCGAAGCGGCCAAGGGCACGCCGGCGGCGGAGTATGTCGCCCGGAAATCGTTCACCGTCCACGCCCCGCTGAGTGACGCGGAAATGCAATCGCCGACCATCGTCGACCACATCATCGGGTTTACCCATACGATCACGCCGTTGCTCGAATGGGGCTGGGCGGCGATCGATGATGAGGCGCCGGCACCGGTTACCATCCGCGCGCCCGCCCGGCCGCTGCCGAAGCCCGATTTCTGAGCTTTCCAGCCAATCGCCGAGGCGCGCCGCCACAAGGTGAGAGACGACCGGACCGGGCCGGGTCAGCGGCGCAATACCATCAGCTTTTTGATCTCGGCGATGGCTTTGGCCGGGTTCAAGCCTTTGGGGCAGGTCCGGGTGCAATTCATGATCGTGTGGCAACGGTAGAGCCGGAACGGGTCTTCGAGCGCGTCGAGCCGCTCGCCCGTCGCCTCGTCACGGCTGTCGGCGATCCAGCGATAGGCCTGCAACAGGATCGCCGGCCCCAGATAGCGCTCGCCGTTCCACCAATAGCTCGGGCAGGCGGTCGAGCAGCAGAAGCACAAAATGCATTCCCACAGCCCGTCGAGCTGCTCGCGCTCCTCGACCGATTGCGGGAATTCGCGATCGGGCGGCGGCGCGCTCGAGCTCTTCAGCCACGGCTCGACGGCGCGGTATTGCGCATAAATATGAGTTAGGTCAGGGACCAGATCCTTGACCACCGGCATGTGCGGCAGGGGATAGATCCGCACCGGGCCCCTGATGTCCGCGATCGCCTTTACACAGGCGAGCGTGTTGACGCCGTCGATGTTCATCGCGCACGACCCGCAGATGCCTTCGCGACACGAGCGGCGAAAGGTCAGGGTCGTGTCGATCTCGTTTTTGATTTTGATCAGCCCGTCGAGAACCATCGGGCCGCACTGGTCGAGATCGAGCGAAAAGCTGTCGATGACCGGGTTTTTGCCGTCGTCGGGGTTCCAGCGATAGATCTTGAACTCGCGCACGCGCTTTGTCTCGGGCGGCGCCGCGACGGTCTTGCCGGGTCCAGGCTTGGAGTTTGCGGGGAGGGTAAACTTGGCCATCGCTGGGCTTCGGTCGGATGCTCAATAGACCCGGGCTTTGGGCGGGAAGGCCTGCACCTCGTTTGACAAGGTGTAGAGGTGGACCGGGCGGTAGCCAGTCTTGACGGCACCCTCGCCGTCGAGCCGGACGATCGTGTGCTTCAGCCAGTTGACGTCGTCGCGTTCCGGATAGTCTTCGCGAGCATGAGCGCCACGACTTTCCGTGCGATTTGCCGCCGAATGCATCGTCACGACGGCCTGCTCCAGCAGGTTTTCGAGCTCGAGCGCCTCGGCAAGATCGCTGTTCCAGATCATCGAGCGGTCGCTAATGCCGAGATCGGCGAAGCTGTTGGCCACCCCGTCGATCTTTTTTACGCCTTCCTTCAACACCTCGGCGTCCCGAAAAACGGCGCAATTGCTTTGCATGACGCGCTGCATGTCGAGCCGGATCTCACCGGTTTTGCGGGACCCGTGCGACTGACGCACCGCGTCGAGCCGGGCGATCGCCTCTTCGCCGGCATCGGGCGACAGCGGCTTTTGCGACGTTCCGGGGCGCACCAGCTCGATGGCGCGGTTGGCGGCGGCACGGCCAAAGACGATGATGTCGAGCAAGGAGTTGCAGCCGAGACGGTTGGCGCCGTGCACCGACACGCAAGCCGCTTCGCCGATCGCCATCAGCCCCGGCACAATCCGCTCAGGATCGTCCATCGTCGGACCCAGCACCTCGCCGTGATAATTGGTCGGAATCCCACCCATATTGTAATGCACGGTCGGCAATACCGGGATTGGCTCTCGGGTGAGATCCACTCCGGCAAAGATTCTGGCCGTTTCGGTAATTCCCGGCAGCCGTTGATGCAGCACTTCCGGGGCCAGGTGCTCGAGATGCAATAGAATGTGGTCGTGAAGCGGCCCACAGCCGCGCCCGTCGCGAATTTCGATTGTCATTGCCCGGCTGACGACATCGCGCGAGGCGAGGTCCTTGGCGTGCGGCGCATAGCGCTCCATAAAGCGCTCGCCCTCGCTGTTGGTCATATAGCCGCCTTCGCCGCGCGCCCCCTCGGTGATCAGGCAACCGGCACCGTAGATTCCGGTCGGGTGGAACTGCACGAACTCCATGTCCTGCAACGGCAGTCCGGCGCGCAACACCATCGCGTTGCCGTCGCCGGTGCAGGTGTGGGCCGAGGTGCAGGAGAAATAGGTACGGCCATATCCGCCGGTCGCGAGGATCACGATGTGGGCGCGAAAGCGGTGCAGGGTGCCGTCTTCGAGGTTCCACGCCATGACTCCGCGGCAGGCGCCTTCCTCATCGGTGATCAGGTCGAGCACAAAGTATTCGACAAAGAACTGGGCGTTATGCTTGAGGCATTGTTGATAGAGCGTGTGGATGATCGCATGGCCGGTGCGATCGGCCGCGGCGCAGGCGCGCTTGGCCGGATCGCCGTCGCCGTAATCCATCATGTGGCCGCCGAATGGCCGTTGGTAGATCCGCCCCTCCTCGGTGCGCGAGAACGGCACGCCGAAATGCTCGAGCTCGACGACGGCGGGGATTGCGTTCTTGCACATGTATTCGATCGCGTCCTGGTCGCCGAGCCAGTCGGAGCCCTTGACTGTGTCGTACATGTGCCAGCGCCAATCGTCCTCGTCCATGTTGCCGAGCGCGGCGCTGATCCCGCCTTGCGCCGCGACGGTATGGCTGCGGGTCGGGAACACCTTGCTGATACATGCGGTCTCGAGACCCGCGACGGTGCAGCCGAGGGTCGCCCGCAGCCCGGCGCCGCCGGCGCCTATGACAACGGCGTCGTAAACGTGATCGGTGATTGGGTAGGCGGGCGGCATCGCAACTCCCGATCAGTTAGCTCGCGGCTCCGAGCGCCAGGGTCAGCACGGCAACGATGCCGGCGACGGCGAGAGCGATGCAGGCCAGGCGGGCTAAAATCACCAGCCCGAGCCGCGCGAGCTCGAAATGGACGTAATCCTCGACCACGACCTGCAGCCCGAGGGCGGCATGATAAAATGTCGCGATCAGCAGCAGCACCAAGAGAATCGCCGGCAGCGGGCGGCCGACCCAATCCTGGACGGCGTCGAGATCAGCCCCGACCAGCTGGATCACGGCGATCACAAACCACAGTACCAGCGGCACCAGCGCCACCGCGGCGATCCGCTGCGCGAGCCAGTGCTCGACCCCCTCCTTTGCCGAGCCCAGCCCGACTGCGCGGCCGAGCGGCGAGCGCATCGCCGACGCTTCACGCATTCGCGATACTGCCATCTCAGCGGACCCACTGCGAAATGCCCGCGGCCCAGGCGATCGCGGTAAGGACTGCGGTCGCCCCCAAGACGATCCAGCCGCCGATATAGGTCGCGCCAAGGCCCAGAGCATGGCCCGTATCCCAGACCAGATGCCGGATGCCGTTGCACAGGTGGTAGAATAGGGCGGCGGTCCAGCCGAGCAGCAGCACGACCCCAAGCCAGGAGCCGAGGAAATCCTCGAACCCGCTATAGGCCTCCGGGCCGCTGGCGGCGGCAACCAGCCACCACACCAGCAGCACGCCTCCGACGCCCAGCGCGACGCCGGTGGCGCGGTGCAGGATCGACATTACCGAGGTGAGCTGCCAGCGATAGATTTGCAGGTGCGGCGACAGCGGCCGCTCGGCTGATTTCATCCAAAGGCCTTCTTTCTGAGGCTTCTCGGCTGCAGCAACTCTTCGCCTGACCCCGGTTCGAGCGCTAGCATGGTGACTACCGAGCGGCGGGAGATCTGGGGCATCGCATCCTGGCGAATGTCGCGTTCGCGTGGAGATCGTCGCGGCGCGTGACTTAGACCCGGTACCGGAGGGTGTCAACGGAGGCTCGGCGCAACCCCGATTGAGTTGCTCGCGGCTGACGGGCGCTCCGCTTCAATCTGGTTGACCGCCGCGGCGATCGCCACCACGCGGCGCGCATTCTCGACATGCAGATTTTCGACGAGCCGTCCATCGACCAGCACGACGCCGACACCGCGCGCTTCGGCCTCGGCATGCGCCGCGATGACGCGCTGCGACCATGCGACCTCTTCGGGGTTTGGCGCAAAGGCGGCGTTGGCCGGTTCGATCTGTTTGGGATGGATCAAGGTCTTGCCGTCGAAGCCGAGCGCGCGACCCTGACGGCAGGCCGAGGCAAACCCGTCGTCGTCCGACAGATCGAGGTGGACGCCGTCAAGTGCGCCCAGCCCGTAAGCGCGGGCGGCGAGCAGGACGAGGCCGAGTGCAGGCGTCAACGGCAGACGATCGGGTGTGTGCAGGGCGTGCAGATCCTTGGTCAGGTCGGAGGTGCCGGCCACCAGAACCCCAAGCCGTGGACTTGACGTCGCGATCGTGCGCGATTCGAGAATACCCAGCGGTGTTTCCAGCATGCACCAAAGCGCCAGGGTTGACGACGCTCCGAGCGCATCGAGCATCGACACCGCGCGGTGCACCTGATCGGGGCTTTCGACCTTCGGCAACAGCACGGCATCGATCGGCATAGCAGCCGCGGCGGCGAGATCGGCTTCGCCTCCCGGTGTGTCGAGGGTGTTGACCCGCAACACCCGCTCGCGCCGGCCGTAGCCGCCGGCCGCGAGGGCGTCGGCCACCGCCCGGCGGGCCGCGTCCTTGGCCCCGGGAGCGACTGCGTCCTCGAGGTCGAAGATCAATCCATCCGCCGGCAAGGTGCGCGCCTTCGCCAACGCCCGCGGGTTCGAACCCGGCATGAACAGCAGGCTGCGGCGCGGGCGAAATTCGGGCGGCAGAGATCCGCTCCTGTGACGGTGTCGGCACGCGCCCGCGGAGATACGCCAGGCGGTCGCCGCTGTCGACCTTTTGCGCCATGGCATGGATTTTGCGCTGCAACATTGGCGGGGAGGAATGTTGGTGCGCACAATTGGAGTGCCCTGTCGATGGCCGCCCCTCCGGCTGCTGCCCGAACGTTGCCGTATGCCCGATCCGCTCGCGGCAGATTGCCCCGATCGTCGCCCGGTGTCCTGATCGCCGGTGCGCAGCTCGGGCCGTCATTGCTGTTTCTGGCGTTCTTTTTCCTGCTGCCGGCGGCGACTTTGTTTGCCTACAGCTTTTTGACGCAGTCGGCGCAGGGCTCGGTCGGGCTGCCCCTGACCCTCGCGCATTACCAGCATTTCTTCGGCACCTCGCTTTATTCGCACGTCTTGTGGACGACGTTGCGGATCAGTCTGTGGACGACGACGGCGGCGGCGATGCTGGCCTATCCGGTGGCGCTGGTAATGGTCCGCAGCAGCGCTGCAGCGGCGCGGGTCATTACGATGATCGTCATCGCACCGCTGATCGTCAGCGTCGTCGTCCGCACCTATGGCTGGGAGGTGATCCTCGGCAACGGCCCGAACGGGGTCTTGAACTGGCTGTTGCTCGCCACCGGGTTGATCCACCGGCCGCTGCGCCTGCTCTACACCGATACCGCGGTCGTAATCGGCTCGCTGCACGTCTTTTTTCCGCTGATGGTGCTGCCGCTCGCTTCAGCCCTCGGCAAGATAGACCCGTCGCTCGACGACGCCGCGACGACGCTCGGCGCCACCGCTTGGCGTCGCTTTCGCCGGATCACCTTTCCGCTCAGCCTTCCCGGTCTGGCGGTTGGCGGCAGCCTGGTGTTCTCGCTGACCGCGGGCTCGTTTGTAACACCTGCCATTCTCGGCGGCAGCGCCGCGCAAATGTTGGGCATGCTCGTCGATCAGCAAATCCTGACGGTCTACGACTGGCCGTTCGGCGCCACGGTCGCAACCGTCCTCGTCGTCATCGTGCTGGCGATCAACATCGCCTCCATGCGCATTCTGGATCGGCGCAGAAGGCTGAGCGCCTTATGAACAGCCGGCTGACTGGACCGGTTGCCTGGCTGCTGCTGCCGGTGACGGGGGTGGTGCTGGTCTTCACCTTGGCGCCGCTGGTCGTGACGATCGCGATCTCGTTCAACGACACCGCTTTTGTCGTGTTTCCGCCGCGCGGCTTCACGATCAAATGGTACGGACAAGTCCTCCACGACGGCGAGTTTCTCGACTCGCTCGTGTTCAGCACCGAGCTGGCATTGGCGGCAACTGCCGGTGCGTTGTTGCTCGGCGTACCGGCCGCGTTCGCGGTGGTCCGCGGGCAATTCCCGGGCCGCGAGGCGGCTACGGCGACGCTGTTGTCGCCGTTGATTTTTCCGGTGCTGATCACCGGCGTCGCCTTGTTGCAGCTGTTCGCGATGCTGCGCTCCGACAACACCGCGCTCAACCTGTTCATCGCCCATGTGCTGGTGACGATGCCCTATGTCGTGCGCACGGTGACGGCGAGCCTGATGCTGGCTGACCTGACGCTCGAAGAAGCGGCGCGCACCCTGGGCGCGGCACATTGGCGCGTCTTTCGCCGAATCACGGTGCCGCAGATCGCACCCGGTCTATCCGCCGGAGCGCTCTTCGCCTTCATGGTGTCGTTCGACAATTTCCCGATTTCGATGTGGCTCGCCGACGCCCAGCACAACCCGGTGCCGCTGCTGATCTTTCAGCGTATCGCCAATTTGTTCGAGCCGTCGCTGGCGGCGATCTCGACCCTTTTGATCCTGTTTGCGATGGCGATCGTGATGGTGGTCGAGCGAGTAGCCGGACTGCGCCGCGGACTGGCGATGTAACCCCAACCAACAGGAGAACAGCATTGAGCATCAAAATCGGGCGGCGCGCCGTGCTTGGCGGGGCCGCGGCGCTGGCCGCCCCGTTTGCGATCGGGGATCGCGGCAATGCCGCCGAGCGCTCGATCACCGTCGGCATCTACACCGGCAAGCAGGGCGACCACGTCCGCCACCAGATCATTCCCGCCTTCGAGGCCAAGCACAATTGCAAGGTCTACACGACCTTGGGCGTAACCCTCGAACAGATCGCGATATTGCGCGCCACGCGCCACACGCCGCGTTACAGCGTCATGTTCGTCGACGATGTTGGTGTGCCGCTCGCCAAAGGCGAGGGACTGATCGAAAAGCTGCCGCTCGACGAGATCCCCAATTCAAAGCGGCTGTTGAAGCGCTTTTTGTATTACGACGGCTACGGCGCTGCTTTTGCGATGTCAACCGCAGGTCTAGCCTACGGCACCCAGACGACCAAGCCGCTCGAGACCTATGCCGAGTTGTGGGACGTGAAATTCAACCAGCGATTCCTTATGGAGACGCCAAAGGCGACGCAGAGTCTTTATTTGTTGATCATCGCGGTGACGCTCGCAACCGGTAAACCCTACGCCCAGGCGCAATACTTGATTGACCAAGCCTGGCCGAAGATGGCGGCGTTGAAGCCCAACGTGCTCAGCATCTACGAAAACGAGACCGCGGTGACGCAGATCCTGCAAGGGCAAGCCGACGTCGCCGGCTTGTTCTATTCGAAGAGCGTCAACCCCTACAACGCCAACGGTGCGCCGGTCGCGATGTGCTATCCGCGCGAGGGGACGTTCGCCGGGCTCAACACATTGACACTGGTCAAGAACGCGCCCGACCGCGAGCTCGCCATCGCTTTTATCAATTGGATGCTCGATCCCGAAGTGCAGCAGGGGCTAGCCGAGGCGACCCTTGCCGCGCCGACCATCAGTGGGCTGGAGTTCAAACCGGATGTCGCCAAATATATTGCCTATCCCGAAAGCAAGATGGACGAGATGGCGATTTTTAGCCCCGACTGGAACTTCATCAATCCGCTCCGCCCAAAGCTCCTCGAAAAGTACAACCAGGTCTTCGTCTCCTGAGGGCGGCGTTAATGCGGTATCGCTGCGCCTGCGCGAGCTGACCCGGCTGTTCCGAGAAGCCCGAGCGGTCGACCGGCTTTCTTTAGTGATCGAGCCGGGCAGCATGGTGGCGCTGCTCGGTCCGTCGGGTTGCGGCAAGACGACGACCTTGCGGATGATCGCCGGCCTCGTCGAGCCGAGCGCTGGCGAGATCTTTCTCGACGACCGGCCGATCACCCAGCTGCCGGCGCATCGCCGCAACATCGGCATGCTGTTTCAGAATTACGCGCTGTTCCCGCATATGAACGTCGCCGAGAACGTCGCCTTCGGGCTGGAGGCCCGCGGCATCAGCCGCGACGCGCGGGCGGCGCGGGTGGCGGCGGCGCTGCAGCTGGTGCAGCTCGACGATTTCGGTGCGCGCATGCCGACGCAACTTTCCGGGGGTCAGCAACAGCGGGTGGCATTGGCCCGTGCCCTCGTTGTCCAGCCGGCGCTGCTGTTGCTCGATGAGCCGTTGGGCGCCCTCGATAAGAGCTTGCGGCAAAGCATGCAGGTCGAATTGCGCGCATTGCAGCGGCGTCTCGGCATTACGACCGTCATGGTGACCCACGACCAGGACGAGGCGCTGACGATGGCCGATCGGATCGCGATCATGCGTGACGGCCAGCTGGAGCAGACCGGATCGCCGGTCGAGGTTTATCAACGGCCGATCTCGCGCTTCGTCGCGAGCTTTCTCGGCGCCGCGAATTTTTTCCACGGCCGGGTAGACCGGGTGGCGGAGGGATCGCGTATTGCCGTCGATGGCGGTGCTTTGCTTACGGTCCCCGTGTCGCGTCCGCTCGGCAGCCCGGTCACGGTGGCATTGCGGCCGGAGGCGGTGATGGTCGAACCGCTCCCTGAGTGGGAGGCGGAGCCACCCCCCAACAGCGCCGCCGCCGTCGTTGAGCAGATCGTCTACCACGGCTTTGTCAGCCACCTCTATCTGCGGCTCGGAAACAACGAGCCGCTGATTGCCTACCAGCAGAACCAGGGTACTGGATCGGGCCCTGCTCTTGCGGTCGGCATGCGCGTCCGCGCGCGCTGGGACGAAGCCAGCAATCACATCGTTCGCAATTGACCCTCGGCGCCACCGAGGCGCCATAAATTGGTGACCCTTGGTGCCGCCGCCGCGCCATAATTGGTTGCGGCAGCACGGGGCCGGCGTGCATTGTCGCGCCGAATTGCGGCGGTGGGAGGTGGCGTGGCGATGGTCGAGACCAGCCGGGAGCTGGAACCGGCGGAACGGGCGTTCTGGTCATGGCTCGGCTTTTGGGTGCAATTTCTGCTCCTCGGCCTCTGCGTCGTGATCGGCGCCTTCGCCGCCAGCCGAGCCGAAGAGCCGGGCGGTTACGCGGCGGGGATCGTGCTGATCCTTTGCGCTTTGTTGCTGGCCTTTCTGCGGCTCAAGCAACGCTTTGACGGCGGCCGTTCGGGCTGGCGCAGTTTTCTTCTGGTCGACAACATGAAGAGCTTGGTGGTGGCGATCCCGACCTTCGCAATCATCGGGTTGATCGGCCTGTTCATCGCCAGCGCCTGGTCCTATGGCAGTCTGCACGATGGCGGGATCGCTCTGTTTGTGGTCAGCGGAATTATTGTTTTTCTCGACATCAAGCAGGTTTTCGATCGCATGAATTCGCAGGGATCGTGAGAATACCGGCGACACGCGGGTGCAAGCCTCGGCCGGTAAGATGAGCGCGGTCATGTCCGCGCCCCATGCGCGCGTCGAGGGCAGTGTCGAAACGCCGTCCGGGAAATGGCGTGAGGGCGAGAATTTCCCGGTTGGGTCTTGGCTGATCCGGCGCGACCTGCGCGTCCATGTCCATGCTTTCTACCGCTTTGCCCGCAACGCCGACGACATCGCCGACAACCCGGGACTGGCGCCGGCCGACAAGATCCGCCGGCTCGACCGGATGGCAGCGGTGCTCGACGGCGCGCCGGGCGACGATTCGCCGGCCGCCGCAGCGATGCGGCAGAGCCTCGTCGCGACCGGCGTGAGCGCGCAGCATTGCCACGACGTGTTGCGCGCGTTCCGACAGGATGCCGAAAGGCGGCGCTATCGCGACTGGGACGAGCTGATGGATTATTGCCGCTATTCCGCGGCCCCGGTCGGCCGGCAATTGCTCGATCTGCACGGCGAGAGCCAAGCAACCTGGCCCGCCTCGGACGCGCTCTGCGCTGCTTTGCAGGTGTTGAACCATCTGCAGGATTGCGTCGAAGATTACCGCCGGCTCGACCGCGTCTATCTGCCGCTCGACGACCTCGCGGCGGCCGGGATCGGGGTTGAAGCGCTCGCCGAGCCGAACGCGAGCGCCGCCTTGCGGCGGGTGCTCGACACCCTGCTTGACCGAACCGCTGTTCTCGTCGTGACCGCCCGCGAGCTGGCGCCCGGTGTCGCCGCATCGGGGCTGCGCCGCGAATGCGCGGTGATCGTCGAGCTGGCGGCGCGGCTGTTGGCTCGGCTGCGCCAGCGCGACCCGCTGGCGGGTCGGGTCGGACTCGGCAAGTCGGATTTCGCTGCCGCTTTTGTGAAAGGCGTCGTTCGCGGGGCCCGACGGTGAGCAACACCGCCTTCGACGCCGTAGCCGAGCCGCCGGACGACGCGGCGCTGCGCGAAGCGATCCGCCGGCGGGTCGAAGCCGCCGGGACCTCGTTCTATTGGGCGATGCGCCTGCTGCCGCAGGATCGGCGCAACGGCATGTATGCGGTCTACGCCTGGTGCCGCGAGGTCGACGACATTGCCGACGGCGACTGGCCGGTCACGCGCAAGCTCGCGGCCCTCGCCGCCTGGCGCGACGAGATCTCGGCACTCTATGCCGGGCATCCGCGCCAGCTCGTTGCCCGCTCCTTGGCTGCGCCGACCTTGCGATATCAGCTGCGCCGGCAGGATTTCCTTGCGGTCATCGACGGCATGGAGATGGATGCGCGCGAGGACATCCGCGCCCCCGGCCTCGCTACGCTCGACCTATATTGCGCCCGGGTCGCGAGTGCGGTCGGGCATTTGTCGGTCCATGTTTTCGGTGATGCGCGCCCGGCCGCGCATCGTGTCGCCGAGTCGCTGGGCCGCGCCCTGCAATTGACCAACGTCCTGCGCGATCTCGACGAAGATGCCCAGCGCCGCCGGCTTTACCTGCCGCGCGAGATCCTCGACTGTCACGGCATTCGCAGCAGCGAACCGAGGGAGGTGCTGCGCCATCCGGCATTGCCGGCGGTCTGCCGCGACGTTGCCGCGATTGCCGAACGGCATTTCCACGACGCCGAGCAAGCCATGACGCAATGCCGGCGCCGGGCCATGCGGCCGGCTGCGGTGATGGGCACGGTCTATCGCGCGACCTTGCGCGAGCTGTTGCGCGGCGAATGGCGGGACCCGGCAGCGCGCGTCGCTTTGTCGCGAACCTTGAAGCTCTGGCTGGTCCTGCGCCATGGCCTGGTATGACCGGGTCGGACGGCGGCCGGACCTATGTCGTCGGCGCCGGTCTGGCCGGGCTTGCCGCGGCGGTGGCACTGGCCGCGGCGGGGCGCCAGGTGCGGCTGTACGAGGCAAGCGGCCATGCGGGCGGGCGTTGCCGCTCCTATTTCGACGCCGAACTGGGCTGCCGCATCGACAACGGCAACCATTTGCTGCTCGCCGGCAACCACCACGCCTTGCGCTATCTCGAGTTGATCGGCGGCCTCGACACGATCGCCGGGCCGAACGAAGCCGTCTTCCCGTTTATCGACGCGGCGACCCGGCGGCGTTGGATTTTGCGGCCGAACCGCGGGCGTCTTCCGTGGTGGATATTCCGGCGGCGGTGGCGAGTCCCGGACACGAGTGCCCTCGATTACATCGCACCGCTGGCGCTGCGTCGCGCCGGCGCTGCGGCGACCGTGGGCGGGGTGCTCGACCCAGCGCGTCCGTTGTTTGCCCGGCTGTGGGAGCCGCTCGCCGTCGCCGCGCTGAACACCGGTGCCGAAGAGGCGTCGGCGCGGCTGTTCTGGTGCGTCCTCGCCGAAACGCTCGGGCGCGGCGGTGCCGCATGCCGGCCGCTGGTGCCCTGCGACGGTCTGTCCGAGACATTTGTCGATCCGGCGATCGAAACGTTGCGCCGGCATGGCGCCGAGTGGCGCCTCAGCGCTCGCCTGCGCGCTCTCCAATTCGCCGGAAACCGCGTTGCTGCTTTGGTCTTCGATGTCGCATCCATCCAGCTTGACGAGGGGGACGATGTGATTCTGGCGACGCCGGCGGCGGCGGCGGCCCGCCTGGTGCCCGGGCTGGTCGTGCCGGACCGCTATTCACCGATCGTCAACGCGCATTTCCGCTGCACCGCGCCGCCCGAATCGCCGCTGTTCATCGGTGTAATCGGAGGGACGGCAGAGTGGATCTTTCGAAAACGCGAGGTGTTGTCGGTAACGGTCAGCGCCGCCCGGCCGATCATCGACCGATCGGCCGAGGAACTCGGCGAGATGCTGTGGCGCGATGTCGCGATGGCTTTTGAAATTCCGCTTGCTCCAACCCCGTCGGCACGCATCGTAAAGGAACGCCGGGCGACTTTTCTCGCCAGCCCCGAGCAGTTGTTGCGCCGGCCCGCGGCTGCGACACAGTGGCGGAATTTGTTGCTCGCCGGCGACTACACCGCTACCGGGTTGCCCGCGACGATCGAGGGCGCTATTGGCTCGGGGTTTACGGCCGCCCGGCTCACGCTCGCTCGCGGCCGCCGGAGGCCGCCTCCGGTGAGAACAGCGGGCAGGCGATCATCAGCCGCAGCCAACCCGAAAACTCGGCAGGGACCGCAACACGACTTCTCATGAATGACGGCAGCCTGGGAGCTATCTCGGCGGGACAAAAACCGCCATCGAGCCGAAACGGCCGCGCCGGCCGGCTCGACGATGCGATCAGCCGCGCCACGGAATCTCTGCTCGCCGCGCAACACGCCGACGGGCATTGGCTCTTTGAGCTTGAAGCCGATGCGACGATCTCGGCCGAATACATCCTGCTGCAACACTATCGGGGCCGTGTCGAAGCGGCGATCGAGGCCCGCATCGCGGCCTTTCTGCGCGCCCAGCAGGGCGCGGACGGCGGCTGGCCGCTATTCCACGGCGGGGAGCTCGACCTCAGCTGCTCGGTCAAGACCTATTTCGCGTTGAAGGCGGCGGGCGACCCGGCTGACGCGCTGCATATGGCGCGCGCCCGCGCGGCGATCCTGGCCCGGGGCGGGGCGCGGCGCAGCAATGTCTTCACCCGCGTCCTGCTCGCGCTGTTTGGCGAAGTGCCGTGGCGCGCGGTGCCGGTCATGCCGGTCGAGATCATGCTGCTGCCGCAATGGTCGCCGTTCCACGTCACCAAGGTCTCATACTGGTCGCGCGCGGTTCTGGTTCCCCTTTTGGTGCTGATGGCGAGGCGCCCGCGCGCCCGCAATCCGCAGCGGGTCACGATCCGCGAGCTGTTTGTCGAAGACCCGGCATCGGTGCGGGATTGGATCAGCGGGCCGTCGCGCTCGCCTCTGGCCGCAGGGTTCGGGCTGCTCGACCGCCTGTTGCGCGCCGCCGAACCCATGTTTCCACAAGCCTCGCGGCAGCGCGCGATCGACAAGGCGGTCGCCTTTGTTAGCGAACGGCTCAACGGCGAGGACGGTCTCGGCGGCATCTATCCGGCGATGGCGAATTCGCTGATGATGTTCGACTGCCTGGGGTATCCGCCTGACCACCCCTCTTGTCGGACCGCAGAATCGGCGATCCGCAAGCTGCTCGTGCTCGACCCCGAGCGCAGCTATTGCCAGCCTTGCCTATCCCCGGTGTGGGATACCGCACTAGCTTCTCACGCGCTGATGGAGACGGGTGATACGCGACTGGGGCCGGTGATCGAGCAGGCGCTCGACTGGATCGCCGACAAGCAGGTGCTGGAGGTTGTCGGCGACTGGGGCGCCGTTAGACCCGGTTTGCGGCCCGGTGGCTGGGCGTTTCAGTACGAGAACCCGTACTACCCCGATGTCGACGACACCGCCGTTGCCGCCCTGGCGCTCGATCGCTTCAACCGGGAGCAATGGCGTCCCGCTATCGGGCGGGCTGCGGAGTGGGTCGTCGGCATGCAAAGCCGCAACGGCGGCTGGGGCTCGTTCGACGCCGACAACACGCATTACTATCTGAACCATATTCCTTTTGCCGATCACGGGGCGTTGCTGGACCCGCCCACCGCCGACGTCACCGCCCGCTGCCTCGGCCTGTTGGCCCAGTTAGGCGATTCCGGCAACGATGCCGCCGCCGCTGCGCTGACCTATCTCAGGCGCGAGCAGCTGCCCGACGGCAGCTGGTTTGGCCGCTGGGGGACCAATTACATCTACGGGACCTGGTCGGCGCTCGCCGCCCTCAACGCCGCCGGCCTAAATCATACGGCACCGGAGATGCGCCGTGCCGTCGCCTGGCTCTGCTCCCACCAGAACCCCGATGGCGGCTGGGGGGAGAGCGAGAGATCATATTGGCCCGGTGCACCGCACGGCGAAGCGCCTTACGGCACGGCGTCGCAGACCGCCTGGGCGTTGCTCGGCCTGATGGCCGCCGGCGAGGCCGAAAACCCGGCGGTCACCCGCGGCATCGCCTATCTGATCGACACCCAAGACGCGGACGGCGGCTGGGATGAGCCGTATTTCACCGCAGTCGGCTTTCCGCGGGTGTTCTTTCTGCGCTACCACGGCTATCCCGCGTATTTCCCGCTGTGGGCTCTCGCCCGCTACCGCCGTCTGACCACCGGCAAGTCGCGGCGAATCCCGTTTGGGCTCTGACCGCGGGGCTGTTCAATGCTCGGGCTTTAGTCAACGTTGCCGAAAACCGGAAGAAAGCTGTTGTGTGTCTGCGGCCTTGCGGCCGAAGCCAGGATTGCGCGCGCCGCGGGTTTTTCGACGGTGATTGGCGCCGGCGATCGAGATCGCACAACAGCACTCGTCGAGGAAGCGGTCCGTCGGGCGAATTGTCTGGTCAGCTTTGGCATAGCGGGCGCCCTGGCGCCCCAATTGCGCCCCGGCGACGTGGTGATTTCGACCGAGGTCGTGTCCGACGGCGGCCGCCGGCGGGCGGAGGATTCCTTTCGCCTGCGTGTCGCCGGACTGGCCGGCGGCATCGGTGCGATCCAGGGACCGGTGCTCGGCGCCCGTCGTGTAATCGCGAGTTCGTCCGAAAAGCGTCGGATTTGGGAAGCAACCGGCGCGCTCGCGGTCGATCTCGAGAGCGATGTCGTGGCGCGCGTCGCTGCCTCGGCCGGTATCCCGTTCGTCGTCGTGCGCACAATCGCCGACACGGCACATCGCGAGTTGCCGCCGGCGGCGCTTATTCCGCTCGCCGAGGACGGAGCGCCAGATCTCACCCGCGTCCTGGCCTGCGTGATTCGGCGCCCGCGACAGCTCGCAGCACTCTTCGGGCTCGCCCGCGAAACGCGGGCCGCGCTGGCGGCGTTAGTCCTGCCTGCCCGCGCTCTGCACGGTCTCGTTGCGACGGCCTAACCGCGCCATCGCCTCGGCGACGTGCCGGGAGAGCACGTATTCTGACGGTCGCTGCCGGTCGAGCGGGATTTCCGGCGCCATCTCGCCTTCGGTGTGTACCCCGCGCAGCGCCAATCCCAGCGCTTTCAGCGGATGGCGCACCGAATCCACGACCGCTGTCGCCTCATAGCCGCTGTGCACCATGCAATCGGCGCACTTTTCGTAATTGCCGGTGCCGTACGAGTCCCAGTCGGTCTCTTCCATCAATTCCTTGAACGATTTGGCATAGCCCTCGCCGAGCAGGTAGCAGGGCCGCTGCCAGCCGAAGACGTTGCGCGTCGGGTTGCCCCACGGGGTGCAGCGATAAGTCTGGTTGCCGGCAAGAAAATCGAGAAAGAGGGTCGATTGGTTGAACGACCAGCGGTTGAGACCGCGCTCGAAAATGCCACGGAACAGCTCTTTGGTGCGCCGCCGGTTCAGGAAATGCTCCTGGTCGGGCGCGCGCTCATAGGCGTAGCCCGGCGACACGGTGATCCCGTCGATCCCGACCCCGGTCACATCGTCGAAAAAGCGGGCGACGCGCTCGGGCTCAGCCGTATCGAACAGGGTGGCGTTGATGTTGACGCGAAAGCCGCGCCGTTTCGCCAGCGCAATCGCCGCGACCGCCCGGTCATAGACCCCGTCCTGGCACACCGTTCGGTCGTGCTCTTCGCGGTCGCCGTCGAGGTGCACGGTCCAGGCGAAATTTGGGTGTGGCTGAAATTGCTCGATCTTTTTCTCCAGCAACAGCGCGTTGGTGCACAGGTAGACGAATTTTCCGCGGCCGATGACGCCTTTGACGATGTCGCCGATGTCCCGGTGCAAAAGCGGTTCGCCGCCGGCCAGGACCACGATCGGCGCGCCGCATTCGTCGACCGCCTGCAGGCATTCTTCGACGCTCAGACGCTGGTTCAGGATCGCATCGGGATAATCGATCTTGCCGCAGCCGGCGCAGGCGAGATTGCAGCGGAACAGCGGTTCGAGCATCAGCACCAGCGGATAGCGCTCGACTCCGCGCAAATGACGCCCCAGCACATAGGCTCCGACGCGAACGGTTTGGCGCAATGGAATGGCCACGAGACAGCCTCGCTGAAAATTGAAATTTGAGCGGATGTCAGTCGGCCGCGTCCTCGGCGAGCTGTGCCGGCATGCGGAAGCGGACGTTCTCGGTGACCCCCGGCAACTCTTCGAGCTCGATCTCGGTTACCTCGCGGAGCCGGTCGATCAGCGCCTCGACCAGTTCCGCCGGGGCCGAGGCGCCGGCGGTGATGCCGACGGAGGTGGCGCCTTTGAGCCAGCGGTGATCGAGCGCCTCGGCGTCTTCGATCAGATAGCTCGGCGCGCCGCTTTCGGCGGCGATTTCGCGCAGCCGGTTCGAATTCGAGCTGTTAGGGGCTCCGACGACCAGCACCACGTCGACGATCCTGGCGAGTTCGCGCGCCGCGCGCTGCCGGTTCTGCGTCGCATAGCAGATGTCCTTGGTGTCGGGGCCGACGATTGTCGGAAACCGCACCTTTAGCGCCTCGATCACCGCGCGGGTGTCATCGACGCTCAGTGTCGTCTGGGTGATAAAGGCCAGCTTGTCCGGATCGGAAACCCGCAGATCCGCCACCTCCTGCGGGGTCGAGATCAGATGCACTCGGCCGACGATTCGGCCCATCGTGCCGACGATTTCGGGGTGGCCGGCGTGTCCGATCAGGATAATCTCGCGGTCCTGATTGGCGTAGCGTTGGCCTTCGATATGCACTTTCGAGACGAGCGGACAGGTGGCGTCGATTACCGGAAGCCCCCGCGCACCGGCGCGCTTCTCGATCGCGCTGGCAACGCCGTGGGCGCTGAAGATGGTCACACTGCCGGGCGGGATTTCGTCGATCTCATCCACAAATTGCGCGCCTTTTGCGCGCAGCCGCTCGACAACGTGCCGGTTATGGACGATTTCATGACGGACGTAGATCGGCGGGCCGTATTTTTCGAGCGCACGCTCGACGATCTCGATCGCCCGTTCGACCCCGGCGCAGAACCCTCGCGGCTGAGCTAGCACGACCCGCATGATCTCTCGCCTCGTTGCCTCACCCGGCAGGACCTGCCTGCCAATGCATCGGATTATATGTGGGTTCGGGTTCACTGCCACAAATTGCGCCGGCCTGCACCTGCAATCCGTCCCGGCTTGTCCGCGGGAAACGCCCCGCGGCGCCGTCCGTTTCCCGGCACGGCTGTGGAGCTCGTTGAATGAGCCTGACGTGGGCAATTGTCGTGGTGCTCCTCGCCGGCTGGCTGTGCCTCGCCGGGCAGGCGATTGCCGCGCTGCGCTTTACCCGGCAGCCGCTGCCGGCGGCGGCAGAGCGGCCGGCGGTGTCGATCCTGAAGCCGCTGCACGGCTCCGAGCCCGGTCTTTATGAGAACCTGCGGTCTTTCCTGGCCCAAGATTATTCGACTGTCCAGATGGTGCTCGGCGTCGACGACCCGCAGGACGCAGCACTCGACGCCGCGCGCGCGTTGATTCGCGACTTTCCGAATGAGGACGTGGCGGTGGTTGTCGATCGCCGCATCCGCGGCAGCAATCACAAGGTTTCGAACCTCGAGAACATGCTGCCGGCGGCGCGCCACGGCATCCTGGTGCTGGCCGACAGCGACATGCGGGTCGATCCCCGGTATCTCGCCGCGATCACTGCACCTCTGGCCCATCCGGACACCGGCATCGTCACCTGCCTCTACAAAGGCGTTTCGACCGGGGGGCTGTGGTCGGATCTCGGGGCGTTGCAGATCAATTTCGGGTTCCTGCCGAACGCGCTTCTTGGCGAGGCGCTGGCTGTCGGCCGCGGCTGCTTTGGCGCCACGATCGTGCTCAGCCGTGCGACCCTCGGCCGCACCGGCGGTTTCGCGGCGCTGCGCGACGAGCTCGCCGACGACCATCGAATTGGCGACGCCGTGCGGGCGCTGGGGTTGGCGGTGGTGCTGTCGACTTATCTCGTCGAGGCGCGCGTGTTCGAGCCTTCTTTTACCGCGCTGTGGCGTCACGAGCTGCGCTGGACGCGCACGGTGCGGGGGATCGCCAAGGTGGGATTTGTTGGGTCGGTTGTAACCTATCCGCTCCCTCTCGCGCTGATTGCCGCTGGCGCAACCGGATTGAGCTTGACCCCCTGCATTCTGCTTGGGATGACGTGTCTCTTCCGATGGGCGGCGGCAGGGGTCGTCGCGCGGTCGCTCGGACTATCCGTCTCTGGGTTCTGGCTTCTCCCGCTGCGCGACGTCTTGTCGTTTGCGGTGTTCATTGCCAGCTTTTTTGGTCGGCGGGTCTACTGGCGGGATCAGAATTTCCGTGTCGAGCCGAACGGCCGCATGACCGTCGTCGATGGAGAAAAAGGCATATGATGAAGACCTTGTTTCTGCATCCGCCGTCCTTTGACGGCTTCGACGGCGGTGCAGGCTCGCGCTATCAGGCGCGCCGCGAGATCCGCTCGTTCTGGTACCCGACCTGGCTCGCCCAGCCGGCGGCGTTGGTTCCCGGGAGCCGGCTCGTCGATGCGCCGCCGGCGCGACTGAAGCTTGGCGACATGGTGCCGCTCGCCGCCGATTACGAGCTGGTCGTGCTGCACACCTCGACCCCGTCCTTCGCCTCGGACGTCAAGGTCGCCGAGGCGCTCAAGGACGCCAATCCGCGGCTCAAGATCGGCATGGTCGGCGCCAAGGTCGCGGTCGAGCCCGAGGACAGCCTGAAGGCGTCCTCCGCCCTCGACTTTGTCGCCCGTGAGGAATTTGATTTTACGATCAAGGAGGTAGCCGACGGCCGCGACTTCGACGCGATCGACGGGCTCAGCTATCGCGACGGGGGCGGATCCATAGCCCACAACCGCGACCGCGCAATCCTCGAAGACATGGACCAGCTGCCGTTTGTCAGCGAGGTCTACAAGCGCGACCTCAAGGTCGAGGACTACTTCATCGGCTATCTGCTGCACCCCTATTTGTCGCTCTATACGGGCCGCGGCTGCCGCTCGAAATGCACCTTTTGCCTGTGGCCGCAGACGGTCGGCGGCCACCGCTACCGGGTCCGCAGCGTCGGCCACGTCATCGACGAGATCCGCCTCGCCAAAAGCTGGTTTCCGCAGGTCAAGGAATTCTTTTTCGACGACGACACCTTTACCGACGACCGCCCACGGGCCGAGGCTATCGCCCGCGAACTGGGCAAGCTCGGCGTCACCTGGTCGTGCAACGCCAAGGCGAACGTGCCGCGCCCGACCCTCGAAATCTTGCGCGACAACGGGCTGCGATTGCTGCTGGTCGGGTATGAATCAGGAAACCAGCAGATCCTGAACAACATCAAAAAGGGTATGCGCATCGACGTCGCCCGCCGCTTTACCAAGGACTGCCACGAACTCGGCGTCACGATCCACGGCACCTTCATTCTCGGCCTGCCCGGCGAGACCCGGGAGACGATCGAGGAGACGATCCAGTTTGCCGGCGAGATCAACCCGCACACGATCCAGGTGTCGCTGGCCGCCCCCTATCCCGGCACCTATCTGTACCGCCAGGCGGTCGAAAACGGCTGGCTCGACACCTCCCATGCCGAGCTGATCGACGAAAGCGGGGTGCAGATCGCGCCGCTGCACTATCCGCATCTGTCGCATACCGAGATCTTCGAGTTGCTCGAAACCTTCTACAAACGCTTCTACTTCCGCCGCCAAAAGATCGCCTCACTGGTCGCTGAAATGGTCAAGAGCCCGCATATGATGCGGCGACGCCTGCGCGAGGGCGTCGAATTCTTCCATTTCCTGCGCCACCGCGAGATGGCCGGGTAAAAGCTAAGCGAAGACTCCGAGATTGAAGCGCCTGATCGTCTGTGCCGACGATTTCGGGCTCGACCCGGCGGTCAACGCGGCGGTCGAGGAGGCGCGTCGCGACGGGATCCTGTCGACCGCCAGCCTGATGGTCGGGGCATCGGCGGCGGCGGACGCGACGGCGCGGGCGCGTCGGCTGCCCGGGTTGCGGGTCGGGCTCCACCTCGTCCTCGTCGACGGGCGGCCGGTTCTGCCGACTGATCAGGTCGAGGCACTCGTCGGCCCCGACGGCGAATTCGATCGTAACATGGCGCGCGCCGGCATCCGGTTTTTCGCGCTGCCTCAGGTGCGGCATCAGCTGGCGGCGGAGATCCGAGCGCAGTTCGAGGCGTTTCGCGCGACCGGCCTCACGCTCGACCATGTCAACGCCCACAAGCACATGCAGCTCCATCCGATGGTCGCTGAACTGGTCGTCGAGATCGGCCGCGACTACGGCATGAAGGCGGTGCGCGTCCCGGCCGAGCCGGTGGCGCCGCTGCGCCGCGCCTTTCCGCAGGAACGCCGGCGGACCCCGCTCTATCGGCCGTGGATCGAACACCTGAGGCGGCGCCTGCTGCGCGCCGGGCTCACGGTCAACGACCATGTCTTCGGCCTCGCCTGGAGCGGCAACATGATCGAGGAACGGGCGTTGCGGCTGCTGCCGCATTTGCCCGACGGGACTAGCGAAATCTACTTCCACCCGGCCACCAAGCGCACTCCGGCCCTGGTCGCGGCGATGCCCGGCTATCGCCACACCGAAGAGCTGGCGGCCCTCCTGAGCCCGGCGGTCCGGGAGCGCATCGCCACACTCGGCATAAAGCTCGCCAGCTACGGCGACCCGCCGGCTTAACCAATATCGCCGGGCATTGCCGCCGCGATCTTTACAATTTCTCAACCCCTCTCCCGCGCAATTAACGAACGCCACCGAGGATGGTGCCCTCGTGACGGGTTTCGCATCGAGCAGGAGGGGTTGGAAACGTGCGCATTGTGAGGCTCTTTATTGTGGTATGGGCGAGCGTCGGATTGGCGGGGTGCGCGGGAAGGGCACCGCAGCCGGTTGCGGTCGTTCAGCCCCAAGACAATCTCATGGACTGTGTTGCAATAGCGGCTGACGTCCAGGCGAATAATGCAAAAATTCAGGACTTAGCCTCCGAAAGAGGCGAAAAGGTCGCGCAAAACGTCGCGGCAGGGGTGGCTGGCCTTTTTATCTGGCCCTTGTGGTTTGGGATGGATTTCCAGGGTGCGGCAAGTACCGAGGTAACCGCCCTGCAAAGTCGGCAGGAATATCTCGGGTCGCTGGGCGAACAAAAGCGCTGCGGCGCATCGCCCGCCGTCACCGCCACATACACCCAGCCCCGCGCCGGGACGGCCGCGCCCCCGGTTCCGGGCGCCGCGCCGGTGTCGAGCGCCGATCCCAGCAGGCCAGGCCGGGTCGTGTTGTTCCCGGTCACGGTTTACAACCCATATTATCCGCCAAGTGTTTACGTGAATTTCCAATAACACCGAAGCCGCCACTCCATTGGGACGGGAAAAAGGCAGTTCGCGTGGTCTAATGCCGCGAAATTTCCGATCCAAGGACATAAAGCGGTCATGCTTCCCGTTAATGATGCATAGAACAAAGGACACGGAGGGACATATGGACGGGCATTTCGATTGCTGCCGCTATCGGCCCAGCCTCGACGACCTGCTTGCCGACGAGGTCATGGAGCCCGTGTTGCGCAGCGCCGGGCTCGACACGGATGAGTTGCGCGAAATGATGGTGGCGACGGCGCGCCGCATCGAGGTTCGCGACCGGCGCGACGTCTCTGGCGACTTGAGCGAATAGTCAGACTGCAGGCATTGGAAATTCGAGCCGGACGCGCAAGCCGGGCCGGTTGTCGGCAAGCGTCACGGTGCCGTGATGGCGGTGCGCGACGGCACGAACGAGGCTGAGCCCGAGCCCGTTCCCCGGCGTGCTGCGGCTCGGTTCGAGCCGGACAAAACGATCGAATACGATCTCGCGATCGGCTTCGGGAATGCCGGGCCCGCTATCAGTCACTTCCAGCACGGCGCGTTCGCCGTCGCGGAAGACCCGGACCATCAATTCGCCCCCATTGGCATATTTGAGCGCGTTGTCGATGAGATTGGCGAGCGCCTGAGACATCAAATGCCGGTCGCCGTGGACCGCGACCCCGGGCTCGATCGCCGAGCTCAGGGTAAACCCTTTTTCCTCGGCGACCGGTTCATAGAATTCGGCCGCGGCGCGCGCGACTTCGCCGAGGTCGAGCGCCTCACCGCGGTTCTGTCCGCCACCTGCCTCGGCTTCGGCGATCCGGAGCAGCGCATTGAATGTTGCGAGCATCCGGTCGGCCTCGTCGATCGCGGCCCGGATCGCCTCGCGCTGTGCAACCGCGTCAGCCGGACCGATCAGCGCCAGTTCGAGTCGCGCGCGCAGCCGTGACAGCGGCGTTTTCAAATCATGGGCAACGTCGTCGGTAACCTCGCGCATCGCCGTCATCAAGCGCTCGATCTGGTCGAGCATTCGGTTGAGATTGGCGGCAAGCAGGTCGAACTCGTCGCTGGTGCCGTCGCGCGGCACGCGATCGGACAGATTGCCGGCCATGACCCGCTCGCTGGTGCGGTTGACCAATTCGACGCGGCGCAGCAAATTGCGGCTCATCGCCGCCCCGCCGAGCACACCGACGCCGAGCGCCACCAGCCCGGACCACGTCAGGGTCAGCTTGACCCGGTCGCGAAACGACGCCGCATCGCTGATGTCGCGGCCGACCAGCAGGCGGTAGCCGCCGGCAATGATGATCAGCGAGCCGCGCGCCGGATGGGTCACGATACGGCCATGAACCTCGACTTCGACCGTGAAGGACAGCCAGCCGCTGCGCGCCGGCACCCCCAACGGCCATCCAGCAATGTTGCCGGCGAGCGGGCGCCCGTTGGGGTCGGTCACCAGATACAGCATTGCGTCGCCGCGGTCGCCGGCGCTGCGCGCGGCGACGATCTGAACGAGCCCACTCAGGCCGCGCTGGGCGTATTGTTCGGCGAGCCCGGTGATTTCGGCATCGAGCGTTGCCTCGGTCTGGCGCTCGACAAAATTTGCGCTCGTCCAGTAGACAAAGAACAAGACGCTCAGCATCGAGGCCGCGAACACGAGGAAATAGAGGACGGCAAGGCGAAACGCGTGGGTGCGCACCAACCGCCGCTGCTGCTCGAAAAACCGCCGCGGCCAGGGCCACGACCGTGTCGCGGGCAGGAGGAGCTTTTCGGCAACCATCAACAGGCCTGGTTGGCGCCGCAGCTAGTCAGGCGGCCGCAGGCAATAGCCGGCACCGCGCACCGTATGCAGCAGCGGCCTCTCGAAATTCTTGTCGATCTTTTGCCGCAACCGGCTCACATGCACGTCGATGACGTTGGTCTGCGGGTCGAAATGATAGTCCCAAACATGCTCGAGCAGCATGGTACGGGTCACCACATGGCCCGAGTTGCGCATTAGATATTCGAGCAGGCGGAATTCGCGCGGCAGCACGTCGACCGGTTTGCCGCTGCGCTTGACCGTGCGGGTCAACAGGTCGAGCTCGAGATCCGCAACCCGTAACGTCGTCGTCGTCGGCGCCGCTGAGCCGCGCCGAAGCAGCGCTTCGACCCGCGCCAGCAATTCGCTGAACGCGAAGGGCTTGACGAGATAATCGTCGCCGCCGGCGCGCAGGCCTTTGACGCGATCGTCGACGCTGCCGAGCGCGCTCAAGATCAATGCCGGAGTGCGGATTTCGGCGGCGCGCAGCGCGCCCAATACGGTAAGCCCGTCGATCCCGGGCAGCATGCGGTCAAGCACGATCGCGCCATAGGTGCCTGAACTCGCCAGGAACAGCCCTTCGCGGCCGTCGCCGGCGCGATCGACGGTGTAGCCGCTTTCAGCCAGTCCCTTGACCAGATACGAGGCCGTTTCATAGTCATCTTCAACGACGAGCAGCTTCATATCTCCCACCGGGCCAATATCCGCGCCATAGCAATCACGGTGCGTGACCTCCGGTCGGGAAAGGACGCTATGATGGTGCCCAACGGAGCGCTCGGCAAGCAGCCGAGGTTTTTACAAATCGCGACCGGGTAATCTTCACACAAGGGGGAGATAGCCGGAAAATGGCCGTATTCGCATGATGCTTCGGCTCTTGAAACCGGTTTCCCCGGAGGTCGATTGTCTGATCTTTCGCTGCCAATAACAGCAAAGACGGCGAGGCGGGAGCGGGAGGGGCCGCGGCGGTCCCGCTGGCACACCCAGTTGCATGGTTCGGAACTCGCCTGGGCGATCGCCTTTGTCGTCCCTTACGCGGCGGTGCTCCTGGCCTTTGCCGTCTATCCGGTCGCCTACGCCATCTGGATGGCCGGCGCGCCCTCGCTTTACGCCGATCTGGTTGGGGATCCGCTTTACCTGCAAACGGCGGTCAATACCCTGCTGTTCGTCGCGCTCGGCGTCAACCTGACGATGTTTCCCGCCTTGCTCGTCTCCGGCTTCTTCATGGGCCGCGGCTGGTGGATCAATACCGTCCTCGTCATCTCGCTTCTGCCGTGGGCATTGCCGGCGATCCCCGCTTTCATTTCATTCCACTGGATGCTGATCGGCGAGCGGGGTTTTGTCGACAGCCTTCTGTCGGCATTGTTCGGCATCGATGGCCCGATCTGGTTCAGCCACCGCGGGCTCGCACTCGGGGCCAACGTCGTATCCTATGTATGGAAATGGCTGCCGTTCTGGACCTTGGTCTTCCTTGCTGGTCGGATGGCGATCCCGCAGGACATTTATGAAGCGGCCGACATCGACGGCGCGACCGGTACCCGCCGCTTTGTCCATGTCACCTTCCCGCTGTTGGCCAACCTCTATCTCGTTTGCACGTTGCTTTGCACGATCTGGATGCTCGGCGACTTTACCACCGTGTCGCTGGTCTCGGGCGGTGCGCCGGCGCTGTCGACCGAAGTGCTGGCCACGCTCAGCATCCACTACGCCTTTGACGGCGGCCGGCCGGAGCTCGGCGTGGCGGCGGCGATGTCGGCCTTGCCCTTGCTGATCCCGCTCGTGATCGTGCTGATGCGCAAGGTCCAGACCCGGGAAGTTCAGCTGTGAGCGTGGCCTCGGTTTCCGGTCGGCGGGTGCGACCGCGGCATTACCGGCGCCGGCGTCTTTTGACCAAAGCCGCCTCGGCAGCCTTTGGCCTCGTCCTGGTGGTCTGGACCCTGATGCCGGTTTACAACATGCTGTTGATCGCGCTCGATCCCGACGAGGGCGAGACCGAGTTCGCCGGCCTTCTGTGGCCGCCGGAGCCGTCGTTGAAGAGCTTCAATGCGGTATTTACCCAAGATTACTGGTATCTTGAACATTTCTGGCAGCAATTCGGGAACAGCTTTTATATCGGTCTGCTGACTATGTTCTTGACCGTTCTGATCGGCTCCTTGGCGAGTTTCGCGGTCGGCCGGATGCGGCTGACCAAGGGACGGCTGCTGACCAACGCGGCACTCCTCACTTACCTCGTGCCGGCATCACTGTTGGCGATCCCGTTTTCCCGGATCGTGCAGCGTTACGGTCTCTCCGACAATTTGTGGGCCGTCATCGCGGCAGAAGTAATGTTCGCCACGCCATTTGCCGTCTTGATCCTGCTGCAGTATGGCAAGTTGATCCCGGTCGAATTTGACGAAGCGGCGCGGGTCGACGGCGCGTCCCCTGTTCAAGTGTATTTGAAGATCTATTTGCCGCTGATGGCGCCAGCGCTCGCGGCAGTCGGCACCTACGCGCTGCTGCTCGCCTGGGGCGAGTATTTGTATCAGTACTTGCTGCTGTCATCGACGCGAAACTGGACGGTGGCGGTGGCGATAGAGCAGTTTTTCGACGCCGACGAAGCGCCGTGGAATTACATGATGGCGCTTGCTACCGTCTATTCGCTGCCGCCGATCGCGATCTTCTACGCGCTTCGCCGCTACATGGCAGCCGGGCTGACGATGGGCGGCGTCAAGGGCTAGGATCGTCGTCGCAGATAGTCGACTGATGACCGGTGCCCCGCCATCCGTCATCTCGATTGCGAAGCCGTAGCGACAGACCAAGCCCGGGTGTCGCGACTTTTGACACCGCGACATTCGTCAGGCAAAGCTCCCTAATTCCATTCAAAACAATGAGTTACAGCTTACGTAAGGCTGCTTACAGCAGGTGAATGTCACACATTAACTGTAGGATTTGCTTACATTCCTGATTTAGCAATTAACGAATATGGATCTAACGCATTGGAAAGTCACATATGGCATAAAGTGTGCAAATCATCGTACGACAACCGATAAGAGAAAATGTGAGCATGATGAGACGCAACATACCGCTCCTCGCAGCCGCCACAGGCATCGTGGCGGTGGCGGCACTGACCTCGCCGGCGACCGCCGCCTCGGTGACTTTCGCCTATGGCTCGCTGTCCAACGGCGCCACCGACACCCAGATCCAAAATTACATGAATACGCAGCTCGGTTCAGACGGGTCGGTCACCGTGACCGGCGCGGTCGGATCCAACAACTACAACGCCGACGGCCACGTCACCGGTTCCGGGAACGGCAGCAATTCCTATACCTTGGCCAATCTCAATTCGGCGCACAACGGCACCTTCATCATGAACAACAGCGAGGGCAACCCGGCCTCCGACGACATCCTGATGTCGTTCACCGGCCTGACGATTGCGAGCGTCAGCTTCGACCTTGAAATCTTCCCCGATGACACCTGCACCTCGTTGTCCGGCAACAATTGCGGCGGCAGCAACAACCCGAACCAGCCCGACCTGACCTTGCTCGCCGACGGCAGCCAGGTCGAGCAGTGGTTGGGCCTGACGCCGGGCAGCAGCGGCAACAGCAATGGTATCGCCGCTTCGCCCTACCTTCACTCGCCGGACAGCGGCTCGCACAGCAACGAACAGGCGCCGCAGCTGCTCGGGTCGAGCGGCCTCTTGAACCTCCCGGCCAATACCACGACGCTCGACTTTCAGGATTGGCCGGCGACGATCGCGATCAACGATCTGGTGGTCAATTTCATCCCGACAGACCCGCCGCCGCCGTCCGTGCCGGAACCCAACACAATCGCACTGCTCGGTACCGCCCTCATCGGTTTGGGCGCGCTCCGCATCCGGCGTCAGGCACCGTAAAAGAAACCGTCATCCGTCGAAGCAAAGCGGCGCCCTTGGGCGCCGCTTTTTTCGTAATCGGGAGCCGCCTCGATTTTAGCTGCGCCATTCGAGGGTGCGCGGCTTGATCGGGTTGTCGAACGGGCGGCCCTCGGCGCGGGCGCGGCGGTATTCGCGCTTTAGCCGGTAATACCATTTGGCCTGGGTGTCGGCGTCGTCGATCAGCATCAGCGGTGGGCTCCAGCGCAAGCCCTGCTGCTGACGCTCCATGATCGCGCGGTCCTGATGCAGAAAAGCGCGGACATAGGGTCGCAGCAACGGCTTCAGCGCACTGAGCCACGGTGCCGTCCAGTAGATGCAATGGTTGATCTCGGTCGTCTTGTCGTCGATCGGGGTGATCGCCGTCATATTGCACACGGCATGGCGGCCGGCGCGAATGTGCTCGATGCGCACGCCGGGCAGGCGAAAGACGATCTCGGTCTCGGGCATGCCGCCCAGCAGCCGGTAGGCGCGCGAATTGGTCGACGGCGCATGCCGGGTCATCGTGAACCCCCAGGGCGAGGGGGCAAAGGCCTTGGCCTTGGCGTGGATCGAGCGGCGCGAACGCCACCACCATGCGCGGTGGACAAACGGTCCGTGCGCCGGGTCCATCAGCCCGACAACGGCATGATCGAGCGCCGCGGCAAATCGCACGCTCTCGACGAGCCGCGGGCCGGCGCCCTCGAACCCGTCGATAGTGGGGATTTCAGGCGCGGCGGTGGGGTCGTCGCCGGCATACACCCAGATGTTGCCCTGCACCTCCTGCACCGGGTAGCTGCGGACCCGGACGCGCTGCGGCGTAAAGGACTGGCCGGGAGTTAGCGCCGGGATCGCGATGCATTGGCCGGCGGTGTCGAAACGCCAGCCGTGATAGCAGCACTCGATCCGGCGCCCGTCGAAATGGCCGGCGTTGAGCGGCATCCCGCGATGCGGGCAGATGTCGCGCAATGCGAACGCCATCCCGGCGGCGTCGCGGCCGATCAGCACCGGCTCGCCGAGCATGACCCTTGTCAGCATCGCCCGCGGTTTGAGGCGCGCGCCGGCAACCGCGTAGTACCAGGCCTCGCGCAACGGCGCGGCGCCGTCCTCCACCGCGGTCCCCGAAGATATCTGTTGCTGCTCGAACCCCACCGGCGCGAGAGTCGCGTTTCCGGATCGGGTAGGCAAGGGCGAAGACGGCAATGAGCGCGATGCCGAAAAGCGTGGGAGACGCTCCCGTTCTCCTCGAGACACCGGGCGAGGACGGCGTGCTGCGCCTGACCTTGAACCGGCCGCAGGCGCGCAATGCGTTGTCGGTCGGGCTGATGGAGGCATTGGTCGATGCGCTCGGCCGCGCCGGAAAGGATCGGGGGGCGCGGGTCGTCGTGATTGCCGGCGCCGGCCCCGCCTTTTGCGCCGGCCACGATCTGCGCGAGATCCGCGCCGATCCGCGCCGCCAAACCTACGAGCGTATATTCGCATTGTGCAGCGAGTTGATGCTGACGATCACCCGCTTGCCCAAGCCGGTGATCGCCGAGGTTCACGGGGTCGCGACCGCGGCCGGCTGCCAGCTGGTCGCGACCTGCGATCTCGCGGTCGCGGCCGAGGAGGCAGGTTTTGCGACGCCGGGCGTCAACATCGGGCTGTTCTGCTCGACGCCGATGGTGGCGTTGAGCCGCGCCGTCGGGCGCAAGGCGGCGATGGAAATGCTGCTGACCGGCGAGCTGGTCGACGCCCCGCGGGCGCGCGAAATCGGCCTTGTCAACCGCGTCGTGCCGGGCGCCGGGTTGCGCGCGGCGGTCGACGGCCTCGCGCGCGAGATCGCCGGCAAATCCGCCTTAACGGTTGCGATTGGCAAGGAGGCGTTTTACCGTCAGGGCGAACTCGACCTCGCCGCCGCCTACCGCTATGCCGCCGAGGTCATGACGGCGAACATGCTGGCATCGGACGCCAAAGAAGGCATCGACGCGTTTCTCGCCAAGCGTGCGCCCGTCTGGCAGGACCGCTGAGGCCCTGGCCGAAAATGACGTGCGTGTTTGCAATGGGTTACCGTCGCCCCCGCGAAAGCGGGGGTCCAGAACCTGCCCCTGGCTTGAACAGGGGGCAACCGCTCACCCCTTTGCCCTGGGTTCCCGCTTTCGCAGGAATTACGAATAACGTGCTGACATTATTAGATTCATTCTCGGTCGGACACTGAGGCCGCGATGAACCACGACAGCTATACCGACGCCTATCTGCGCGAGATCCTGACGAGCGTGCGGACGATCGCCGTCGTCGGCGCCAGCCCGCGGCGCGAGCGGCCAAGCCACCGGGTCATGGCCTACCTGCAACGGCGCGGTTATCACGCGATCCCGGTCAACCCCAATGCCGCCGGCGATACGATCCTCGGCGAGGCCTGCTACGCCTCGCTCGCGGATATCCGCGAACCCATCGACATGGCCGATATATTCCGCCGCAGCGAGCTGGCGCGCGCCGCCGTCGACGACGCGATCGCCATCGGCGCCAAATTCGTGTGGCTGCAGCTCGGCGTGTGCGACGCCGCCGCGGCCGCCCGCGCCGAAGCCTGCGGCCTCAAGGTTGTCATGAACCGTTGCCCGGCGATCGAAATCCCGCGCCTCGGCCTCCCGCCGCGCTGAGCCCGAGGCGCACGTGGGACGTCATTTCGGGCTGACGGCGGGTGGGGCCGGACCGCGGGCCCACCCCCGATTGAAACCGCCATCAGAGAGAGTGCCTTCCTATGGGTCTTCAGCCCCCGGACTTGATCCGTGGGGAAAGCTGGGATCCCGACGTCGCATGCGCCGCGACCAGCGTTTGGAACATTTCGGCGAGGCGTTTGGCGGGGCCGCCTGATCCGAGGCTTTGAATGGTGATGCGGGCGCCCTCGCCCAATAGGAACAATTCATCGGCGAGAAGCTCAGGATCGCGCAGCCCCGCCTTATGACAAAGCTCGATGATCAGGTCGCGGTGCCGGCTCTTGCATTCCTCGATCACGCGCCGGGCTGGGTGATTGGCATCCGGCAATTCGACCGCCGCATTGGCGAAGGCGCAGCCGCGCCCGCTTGGGCCGAGCTTGAATTCGGCAATGAAGCGCAGCCAGGCGAGCAACTGGTCCTTTGGCTTGCCGGCATGGGTCCGTTCGATCTCGGCCCAGGCCGTATCGAACTCCTGCCCCACCCCGCGCAGGCACTCGGCGACCAGTTCGTCCTTTGATTCGAAGTGACGGTAGAGCGTCGTTTTGTTGGTGTCGGCGGCCTCGGCGATCGTATCGACGCCGACAGCGTGAATCCCGTATCGATAGAACAGCTCGCGGGCCGCGTTCAGAATACGCGCGCGCGGCGGAGTAGTTGCCTGTTTGGCAAGGTCCGCTCTCGCGATTTCGGGTGGCATTGGTGTTCGCCCCTTGACAATTAGTGACCGGTAAGTACCTAAGGCGGGTGTCACCGGTCAGTACCACAAGGTAAGGCGCCGGTCACGCGTTTTCCAGTCCCAAAGGCCCGGAGGCGATTCTCATGGATTCCCAGATCAGCGAACTCGGCATCGACGGCGGCGAAGCCTCCCTCGATTCCGCGGCTGAGAGGGTCGCCGAGGCCGCGGCGACCGGGTTGTCGCGCGGGGTGTCCGAAGCGCTCGCCGACCCGATCGTTCAAGCTCTGATGGCCGCCGACCGCGTCGACCCGAAAGGGGTCGAGGAGTTGTTGCGGCGCATAGCCGCCCAGCTTGCGAGCAGCGCCGGTGGGCGGCGCTTTTCATGACCTATCCGCCGCGGCGTCGTGACCGGTTGCCCGGCGGACCTGGGTCGCGGAGACAACGACATGAGCGACAAACGGCTGATCACCGATTCTGCGAGCCTGCGGCGGCGCAACCAAGAGAGCAGACCCGCGCATCTCACGCAGCACAAAAATGCAGCTAAACCGGCCCGCACGGCGCCTGCGATGCTCGCAAAGGGCTTTGCCATCGCCGCTGTCGTGATCGCGGGTCTCTCGGCGGGGCCGCGTCCTGCCGCGGCTGACGAAGCGCCGGCCGCAGCGCCGATCGGGTTCATCCGCGATCTCGGAAATCAAGCGCTCGCGGTGATCACCTCCGACATCCCGCCAGCCGGGAAAGCGGCTTATTTCGAGCGGATGATCCACCAGGATTTCGACCTCAGCGGCATCTCCCGCTTCGAGCTTGGCCCTTATTGGCGTATTGCGAGCCCAGCGGAACGGCAGGAATTCTGCGATCTTTTTGCGGATCACCTGGTTCGCTTCTATGGGCAGCGGCTTGCGCAATTCGGCGATGGAAGTTTCTTCGTGACCGGCAGCCGGAGCGATCCGGCTGGCGTGATCGTGACGAGCCGGATTATTCGCCAATGGGGCCCGCCGCTCGCCATCGACTGGCGGCTCGGGGTCAGCGACGGCCTCTACAAGATCGAGGACGTCACCATCGACGGCGTCAGCATGGCATTGGCCCAGCGCTCCGCGATCGCCGCGATCATTGCGCGCGACGGCGGCGAGTTCGGGCTTCTGCTGGCGACGATGCGCGAAGAGGGTTGAGCCAGTAGCGCATCAGAGGCGGGCGATAAGCGGCGCCAGGAAGTCGCGCAGTACGGGCGACCATTTGGCGTGCTCGGGGCCGCTCGCCGAATGGCCGAGATCGCTGTCGAGCGCGAAATAGCGGGCGTCGACCCGGGCCGCGGCGAGATCCTTCATCACACCCGGCGCCAAACTCGGCGGAAACAGCACGTCGCTGCGGCACAGCACGTAAAGCAGCTTTGCCCGGATCTTGGCGAAGTCCTTGACCGTGTCGAACCCGACCGTGGCGCGGCGCAGGATGACCATCGAGTTGGCGTCCCAGTTCCGCGCCCAGTCGGCGGCGAGCTGACGGATCGCCTGCTCGCGCGCGGCCCGGTCGGGATAGCGCCCGGCGAGCTGCTCGTTATAGCCGTAGCGCATCAGGGTCTCGAACCGCATTTGGGTCAGAACCGCCTTGGCGCCGCCGCGGCCGTAATAATGCCCGCTATGCCATTCGGGGTCGGTGGCGAGCCGCGCCTCGAGCTCGGCCAAGCTCTTTTCGGCATTCTGCGAGCGGGGGGCGGTGACGACAGCAGCGATCGCGTCCATCATCAGGGGATAGGCGACGGCCCATTGGAATGCCTGATAGCCGCCGTAGGACGGACCGGCGACGGCGACGAGGTGGCGCACGCCGAGGCTGTCGAGCAACGCCTTTTGCGCGGCGACGATGTCGCGCACCGTGATCGCCGGGAAATCCGCGCCATAGGGCTGGCCGGTGCGAGGGTTGAGGCTCGCCCCGTTGGTCGAGCCGAACGACGATCCCAGCATGTTCGAGGCGACGACGAACAATCGGTTGGTGTCGATCGCCTTGCCCGGTCCGATCAACCCATCCCACCACCCCGGCTGACTGCCGTTCGCCGGGTTACGCCCGGCGGCATGATGGCTGCTGGTGTAGCCGTGGGTGATCAGCACCGCGTTATGGCCGCCGGCCGCGAGCCGGCCGTAGGTCTCGTAGGCGAGGGTGGCCTCAGGCATGACCTCGCCATTTTGCAGGCGAAAGTCGCGGATCGGGAAATGCCTGTCCTCGACCATACCGAGATCGGCGGTGCGCACGGCGAAAGTGGCGGACATACGTTTGACCCTCCTGACCCTCCGTTTAGCCGGCAAATTGTGCCACGCTGGACGTATTGATGTCACGGACTGGGCCAGGCGGTGCGGCACCGCTCTTCCAGGCCGCCCGATTCGAGCTTAAATCCAGCTCATGCTGCGCATCGCCGGTCTTTTGATCCTTCTGTGGCTGACCGCCTGTGGTGGTGCGGGTCCTGGGCCCGCGCCGGGCGACCTGGTTCAGGCGCGCTTTCTGGCGGGCGGCGTCGCCGACCAGATCGAGGTCAGTGCGACTGACCGTTTACCACTGCGCTCCGCCGAACTGGTCGCCCCCGACGGCCACACGACGCCCGCCTTGTCGATTACCGCGAACCCGGCGCCGACCGAGAGCTTTTCTCAGGAATTCCCGAGCGGTCCCTACTCGGGGTCCAATTTCGGGGTTGCCAACATCGGCTCGAACGCCTTGTCGCCGAGTGTTGTCGGTGCGGCGCCCAACACGCAGACGAAACTGCTCGCGGTCGTGTCGAGCGCGTCGATCCAATTGCCCGATCCGGTCGCGTACCGGCGCGACTGGCAGAAATACCGGATCAGGCTGCATTTCGGCGACGCGCCGCAAACCGAGACCCGTGAACTCGCCGCCCCCGCACCCCCGCCCGCCGGCTAACCGAGGCGGCCGGTTCACGCCGCGGCGAGCTGGCGCGGGCGATAGATCGCGGTGTGGGCGATGCGGGCCACCGGGCGCGCGCCGTCGGCATAGACCAGCACGTCGAGCGCCACAAAACGGTGGCCCTTGTGTTCATAATTGCCGGTAATGAGGGCGCGGGCCGACAGCTCGTCGCCGACATGCGCGGCGGCGAAATGCTCGATCCGGCTGCCGACATGCATCCACGGCCCCAACACGACATTGTGGCGCAATGCCCAATTGCCAATATGCAGGAGGGTGCCGGGATGGACCAGCCCCGCCTCGGCGTACAGCGACGAGCGTTCGCGCACATCGAGCAGATATTGCCGTGCTTCGTCGCTGCTGACCCGGAACGGGTGGATTGCGAACCACCTCCCGACCGGCAGCGTCATCTCGTCCGCCGGCGGCCGCCTCGCGGGCGGGCTCGGCGGCGTCGGCGCCTCGGCAAAGATGGACGGCGCCGCAACCGGGCCTGCCGGTAAGAAAGCGCGGCCGGTGGCGCAGATCTCCCCACGGCTTTCCAGCTCCAGTTCGAGCCCGTCCGCGGTTTCAGTTGCGCTCACGGTGGCGGTGTCGCCGTCATAGACCGGCTTCAACAGACGGCACTCGGCGGTACCGCGTTGGAGCCAGGTGCCGCCCCAGCGGGCAACCGGCAGATGGGTCATGTAGGCGTAGACCTCGACGCCGGGCACCAGGCCGCCCTTGAAGCCAAAGCGGCGGGCGACGGCGTCGTCGTGGATTTTGTTTTCGGATTCCTTGGCGGTGTTGAAGGCCACGATCTGGTAGGGGCCGGGGGGCGATGGCGGCATGGTTCGGGTTCCTGCGCTCGGATATAAGCGCTGACTATAGGCGCGCACCGCCGCAGCCGCGCAATCACTTCGCCTGAAAGAGGTCGCCCCCATGGACAACAACCCTCGCGAATACGAGCTGTTTGCGATCCGCTATGCCGAGCGCGACGCGCGGCGCAGCGATCATTTCATCGGCGGCGACCCGCATGACGGACCGATGCCGATGGATTATTTTGTCTGGGCGGCGATCGGGCACGAGCGCAGCTTTGTGATCGACACCGGCTTTACCGCCGAGGTCGCCGCGGCGCGCGGCCGGCGCCATCTGCGCTGCCCGGCCGAAGCGTTGTCATTGGTCGGGCTCGACCGCAACGCCGTCGCCGACGTGATCCTGACCCACCTGCATTACGACCATGTCGGCACCTTCCACCGCTTTCCGGCGGCCGAGTTTCATCTGCAGGAAAAGGAGCTGCACTACACGACCGGGCATCATATGCGCCATCCGTTCCTCGCCCGCTCGTTCGAGGTCGAGGATGTCTGCGGCATCGTTAGGCTCAACTTTGCCCGCCGCGTGCGGCTCTACAGCGGGCCGGCCGAGCTGGCGCCGGGGATCACCATCCACCCGGTCGGCGGCCACACGCCGGGGATGCAGTTCGTGCGCGTGCACACCGGCCGCGGCTGGGTCGTGCTCGCCTCCGACGTCAGCCATTACTACGAGAACATGGAAAAGGGCCGGCCGTTCACCGCCGCCTTCAACATCGGCGACATGCTCGACGCCTACGACGCGCTGCGCGCCGCCGCTCCCTCGCCGCAACACATCATCCCCGGCCACGACCCCCTAGTCATGCGCCGCTACCCCGCGCCCAGCCCCTCGCTCGAAGGCCTCGTTGTCCGCCTCGACGTGCCGCCGCTGGACTAGCGGATCGCATCGCGGCGCCGACGTCGCTGGAGTTTGGTTTCGACTAGTCGATCAAACTCTGTCCGGCGTCGCAACCGGCGCGGGCGTTCATCTGGGCGTCGTCGGCAGCCAGACCTTGAGCCCTTTGACCCAGGGCACGTGAAATTGAATTTCTGAGGACAGGCGATAGGTGAGAGGGATGCCCCGGAAGCAACTCGGCTCGCTGTTGTTGTGTCCGTCGACCGGGCTCTGAATGATCATGTCGAACTGGCGGTCAGCGATCAGCGCCCGCAAATGTATGCAATACCGATCCCAAATCTCAATAATTCTATCTCTTGGTTCGGTCAGGCTGCCAAGCCGGAATGCTCCCTGAGCATTTGCTAAAGGGAAATATCCGGTGAGCCCGGAATCGAAAACCTCCCGGCCCTGGGCGACGAGAAGCCCCGTAATGGCTGGCGATCCGAGGACCCGAGCATACGGCCGGATCACCTGGTCGACCTCTTCCCACGCCGCCGCAATCTGCCGAACCTCGCGAGGAGACCACAAGCCGCGATACGAGGTGAAGGCGGCGCTTGCGCAAATTCCGATAATCGCCAGGGCAGATATGGGTAGCGGCAGGTCGTCGAGCTGCGGCGCCTGCTCCGCCAGCCAGATCACGAAAAACGGAAGCAGCAGATGGAAGAAGTAAACCAGCCAGTTGCCCTCGTTATGCCCCAGCTTTCCCACAAGAATCAGGCCGGTTATGAGCGAGCCATAGGTCGCAAAGGACCATCTCCAGCCTAGGCTCTTCCAGGCAAAGCATCGTGCGAGGCGAACCAGCGCGCCGAGAAGGACCAGCCACACAACTCCTGCAACAAAAACGAAGAAGGCCACGACCTGACGAAGCATATATTCGGTAGACGCCAGAGTGATCGTGGTGGCTCCGGCAGCGACCGACTGAGCGGCAACGACGTCGGTAAAGTAAAAGGGCATTGTCGCATTGACGGCCAGCAGAAGCGTGGCGAACGCGGTGAGCCAGATGCCGGTGAAGAGAAGCCCAAGCCCCCTCGAGTGTCGGAAGAACACATACGATATCGCCAAAGGCCCGATCAGCACGAAATATGGCTTGATCAGAAATCCGACCAGCGAAAGCGCCGTCACTCCAAGCAGAGCCGGAATCGACGGCCCAAGCATTTCGATCAAGGTTATGCCGGTGATGTAGACAAACAATCCGAGCGCGTCGGGCTTATCCAGAGGCGTCTGCCAGTAGGTGCAAGCTGCGTAAAAGAAGGTCGTCAGAACGACCGCGTTGATCGATGAGGTTTTCTGCCATGTCATTGCGAGCATCAACAGGCTCGAAAGCACGATCAGCACCGCGGAAGCCAGTCTTCCCGCCTGCAAGGTGTTGCCCATAAGCTGGGAGACGATCGTGTGGAACAGCGGATGGCCGATCCCGTATATGTTGAGGTAGTCGGGCTGGGCCTCGGTGCTGTAAATCCCGATTCCAGCCACAATACCCTGTACCTGCTTGAGAACCGCACCCTCACCGAAGTCTAGCTGTGCTGGGGTATTTATTATAGTCCAATGGACCCAGCCAATATAGATGGCAAAAAGCACGCAGCACAGGGTCAGCAGACATATATGGGCCGAGCGCCAACTCAAGGTCGGTCTTCCATTAGGCATAAAATGCTTCCCCTTAAGGAGATCATAAAAGGTCATTTTTCTAAAAGATTATATCTAATGTTCGTACCCGACGCTTGTGCCCCACGGCGTCCTCCGGTCGCCTTCCCGGCGAAGGCTCCATGGCGCCATGGGCAGCGGCCGGAGCCTGTCCTCGGGCCGGCCGCAGGCCGGACCCGTGGGCCGGTGTGGCAAAGATTTTTGGGTGTAATCTGTCAGAATTGCTCCACTAAGGTAATTTTTGAGTCTTGTCTTAACCTTACAGCCGTTCGCGCCGCTGCGTGTGTTTATAATGCGAGCGGCGCGTCACGTGACCGGTTTATATTTCTGTGGCGGCTTTTACTTGGCGATACGCCGAGACAAAATCTGAGTCGATCGACGGTGCTTGCAGTCGGAAACAATTTTTTTCGTCGAATTGGTGCGTGGTCATTGCGGGATTAGTCGACGCGTTCGAGGATGGCGTTGAAGAGTTCGGTGCGGCGCTCCTCGAGATTGCGGGCGGAATTCTTAAACATCGCGCGCCAGTCGTCGCCGAGGATCAGGTGGGTCCCGAGCGGCGGTGGTGCGGCTTCGGCGTTGCGGGTACGCCGCGAGGCTGCTTCCAATGCGTCCGGCGTCGTATCCTGCCAGATCACGACCCGAAACCCGGCGGCTTCGAGCTTGGCCCGCGTCTCTTCGGTGGAAAACAAATAGCTGATCGTAGGCTCGCGCGCCCACTGCACCGGGAAATGCGGTGCGCCGCCGGGCCCGGCCGCGACCTCCTGCAGGGCAAGCTTGCCGCCGGGTTTGAGCACCCGTCGCATCTCGCCGTAGAGGCGGTCGCGGTCGGCGATGTTCATCGCCGCGTTTTGCGACCACACTGCGTCGAAGCTCGCATCGTCGAACGGCAGGTCGAGCGCATTGCCCTGGCGGTAGTCGACTAGGCCCTCGAGCCCGGTGCGGCGGGTCAGCATATCGGCGGTCCGGACGAATTCGGCGGTCAGATCGATCCCGCTGACCCGAACGCCATAGCGCCAGGCGAGCCACCGTGACGGTCCGCCGAGGCCGGAACCGACATCGAGTACCCGTTCGCTGCCGGAGAGGCCGAGCAGCTCGGCGAGCCGGACAGTGGCCGGGCGCTGGCCGCCGTGGAACTCGTCGACCGGCGCCAGATCGTCCGGGGTCAGATGCGTCGACGTCCTTCCCCATCCCCTGCAATGCCGCGAGGATCGCCGCCCCGAGATCAGCGCTCGTGTAATGCTCTTCGACCGGGTTTGGGGTGTTTGTCATTGGCTTCTCCGCGTTCTTGGCTCAGCTGGCTGTCGGCAATTTGACGGCGATGCCCATTTCTCGCGCGGCGGTCGCCAAGCACCGATCGAGCGTGATTAGGGTCGCATCGAGACGTCGGGCGACCGCGAGATGCAGCGCGTCCGGCGCTCGCAGCCCGAGATCGAAGCGCCGCACATACACATCGGCGAGGCGAGCATCCGCGGCGTGCATTTCCGCAGGTCTGGTCATCGCTGCTCGCCAAACGTCGAAATCGGACAAGCAGACTGTCCCGTCGACCGCCTGCAGGCGCCCAGTGCGAACAAGCCGCGACAGCGCCGACGCCACTTCTGCGGCTGCGAAGTCGCTCACCCACGGCTGCTGCTGGAGGGTCGCCATAAAAGCGTCCACCATGACGCTCGCCGGTTCTTTGACCAGGATCGGAAGCATGACGCTGGCGTCGAGATAACAGGTCAACGATCGTCGGTCTCATATAGCAGGTCCAAAATCTCGACCGATGTCAGGCCAACGCCCGGACGGGCGTCGCGGCGCGCTCGCAACCATTCATATGTGCCGCGGGGCGGTGCCGGCGGTGGTTGCACTGACCTCAGCTCGGCGACCGGCTTTCCGTGCCGCGTGATGACGACTTCCTCGCCTTGCCGCGCGCGGTCGATAAGCTTGGGCAGGGTGTTTTTGGCCTCGGCTACACTGTATGCGGTCACGTTCAGGCTCCACTTTGCAATACGGCCATATATATAGTCATAATTGCTCGGTACGTCGAGAAGGGGCATAACCTCTCGAGGTCATGGAGGTCTAAACATGCGCCTGCTGATCGCGATGATGAAGCACGAAACCAACACCTTTTCGCCGGTGCCGACGCCGCTCGCGCGCTTTGGCAACCGGCTGGGGCCGCTTTACGGCGACGCGGCGGTGCGCGCCTATCGCGGCACCGGGACCGGGCTCGGCGCCTATCTCGATCTCGCCGCGCGCGAGGGAGCCGAGATCGTACTGCCGGTCGCCGCCGGCGCATCGCCGAGCGGCCCGGTCGAGGACGCCGCCTATGCCGAGATCACCGACCGGATCTGCGCCGCCGCCGCCGCAGGCGGGTTCGACGGGATCATGCTCGACCTGCACGGCGCCATGGTGACGCAAAGCCTCGACGACGGCGAAGGGCAGTTTCTGAAGCGGCTGCGCGCAATCGCACCGGCGACGCCGATCGCGGTCGCGCTCGACATGCACGCCAACCTCTATGACGAAATCGTCGCCAACGCGACCGTCGTCACCGGCTATCGCACCTACCCGCATGTCGACACCTATGAGACCGCGCGGCTCGCCGGCGAGATCCTGTTGCGCGCGATCCGCGGCGAGTTGCGGCCGGTCATGGCCTGGGGCAACGCGCCGATGCTGCCGCATGTCATGCGCCAGGGCACCGACGACCATCCGAACAAGGAATTGCAGCATCGCTGCGCCGCGATGAGCGACGAGGGGGCCTTGGCCGCGAGCCTGTTCACCGGCTTCCCCCACGCCGACATCACCAATGCCGGGCTCAGCGCCGTTGTGGTCACCGACGGCGACCGCGAGCTGGCCGAGCGGCTGCGCGACGAGCTGCTGGACCGCGCCTGGGTCGAGCGCGAAGCCTTTGTCTACCGGATCGAGCCGCTCGAAGGTTCGGTCGCGCGCGCCGAGGCGATGCCGGCGCCGGGCCCAGGCGAAGGCCCGATCGTGTTGCTCGACCATTATGACAATTGCGCCTCGGGCGGGACGATGGACACGACCGCGGTGCTGGCCGAAATCATGCGCCAGGGGCTCGAAGACGTCGCCGTCTTTGCGATCTACGATCCGGGGGCGGTGCAGCAGGCGATCGCCGCCGGTGTCGGCGCTCAGGTGACCTTGACGATTGGCGGCAAGATCGCGATGCCGGCGATCCCCGCCGCCAGCCCGCCGCTGACCGTGACCGGCACCGTCAAAACCATCTCGAACGGGCGTTATCGCAACCGCGGGCCGATGGCGCGCGGCGTGCAGATGGATATGGGGGCGGCGGTCGTGCTCGATACCGGGGCGGTCGAGATCGCGCTGATCTCGCGCCATGTCGAGCCGTCGGATCTGAACTGCCTGGTGGCGCTCGGCATCGACCCGATGCAAAAGCGTTATGTGATGCTGAAGAGCCGCATCCATTGGCGCGCCGGGCTCGGCAAATTAGCAACCGCCGTCGTCGAATGCGCCGGGGTGGGCGTGTGCACCTCGGATTACGGGCAGCTGCGGTTCACCAAGCTGCGCCGCCCGATCTACCCGCTCGACCTGCTCAACCGCTGAGCCCCGATCCGGGTCGCCGGGCTGTCAGCGCTGGCGCACCGGTAGGTAGCGGCGACCGACGCCGAGACCGGGCAGTTCGCCCTTGTCGGGACGATATCTTCCCTCGGCACCTCTCGCCATCCTCGGGGCGTCCAAACCGGGTGTGTCATCGCCGTGCGAATCTTGTTTCGCGGCCAGTTCGCGCTCGCGGCGCAGTTCAGCCAGGCGCGTGTTGATCGTGGCAAAATCATCGGCAGCGCGGGGTCGGGTCACGTTTCCTCCGGAGTGTTTTCTGCCGATCGGCTGGATCCGAACGGCTTCTTGAACGGGGGGTCGAAAGGCGGGCGCATGCTTGCCCCCGCGCGCGCGGTTAAGCAAGCGGAAATCACGGCACTTGCCGCAGCAGGCTCTGCCCCAGCGTCACTTCCACCTGTGCGGCGATGTCGTTGAACGGCGCCCCGCCGAACTCGGAGGCCTCCATCATCTGGCTCATATGCAGGGCGACGGCGTCACGCTCCTGGGTGAACGCCTTCAATTGCGCCTGGAACCCGAGATAGGCGCCGTCACTGCCTTCGATCGCCGCGGTCGCGTCCTGCAGGCTCTTCATGCCGACCGCTCCGAGCGGCGCGTTGACCGTCTTGTAGGCGCCGGCAAGCCGTGAGAACGAGGCGCGGTGTCCGACAAGGGCTGGAGGCAGCGCGTCGTCGGTCATGACCTCGATCAAGCTGCGGCCGTCGTGCGCGTAGTCGTCGGTTAGCCCGGTCAGGGTCATCAAGGTCGGCCGGATGTCAGTGTGATCGGAAAAGAACGCTCCGGTCGCGCCCAAATTCTGCACGTGCGGTCCGGCGATCCCGAGCCAGGTATTGGTGATCTGGGTCTGGAAATCGCCATGGTTCCAGGCAAATCCCGACTCTTCGACGACAAAGCAGGTTGCGGCATTCTGCGTCGGCGTGCACAGCGGCGTCGTATGACCCGACGCCGACAGGAAATAGTCGGGGTTGGCGAACAGGATGAAGTTCGGCGTGCGGTTGGGGTCGGCCGTGACCATGTGCAGCAAGGACTGCTCGGTCTGGTCCGCCAGTGCCTCGGTCACGTTGTTGGTGCTGCCGTTGGGCCCGTCGACGATGTCGAAGCCCATAAGTGCGCCTGATTGATGTTCAAGCGTCCGCGTCGTGCTGCTGTTCTGGCCGGGGTTGCCGTTGATGTAGAATGTCGGCGCGTCGTCGCTGTGGACGCTGAACGGCGTCGTATTGCGGAACTCGGTATTGAAGACCGGGCTCAAATCGGCATCGATCTCACCCTTTTTTGCGTAGGTGCACGGCGTCGTCACGCCATCGCAATTCGCCGGCGAGGGTGGGCCGCCGACAAAGTGATCGTTCTCGTCGGCGGTGATGATGAACAGCGTGTTGCCGGTCGTGATGCCGTCCTTGGCGAGGCGCGCGAAAAACGCGCCGAACGCCTTGTTGAACGCTTGGAGTTGGGTGACGTAGCCGGCCTCGCCGGGGCCAAAGGTTTCCTCGACCGAGGTCGAGACGCCGGAGAGGGCGACGCCTTCGTTGTCGTGGGCATCCTCGATATAGCCATAGACGACGGGCACGCCGGCTTCGAGCATTGTCGCCAAATAGCCCAAAGTCTGCGAGGGCGATGGGTCAAAACCAGGGAAGCCGGGATTGCCGTGGCTGTCGGCGACGACGTTGCCGTCGAGATCCTTTACGGGGCCGCCCGGCGAGATCTGCGGCTGCACGTTGCCGTTGCCGTAGAGAGCATTGAAGCCGGCATATCCGCCGGGTTCGTCTTTTAGGATGTCGGGCGCGCTGTTCTGCGCGCACAGCGCGCTGCCCTTGGCGCAGTGGACCAGGATGTCCTCGAAATCGGCCACCGCCTTGGTAGGGTTCGACGTCGCCTCCGCCGCCTGTGGCGACTTGGAGCCGAACACGTTGTCGATGTCGCTGGTGATGTTTTCGAACTCGATATTGGCGATCGAAAAGGCGCCGACGTCGCAGCCGGCGCGGGTGAACGGAACCCAAGGCGCCGGGGCATTCTTACCGTCGGGGGCGAGCATCTGGTACTTGCCGTCGGGTAGCACGTCGGTCCAATAGGTGAAGGAGCTGTGGAACCCGGCGACGCCGTTCTGAAACAAGCCAAAGCTGTTGCCGATCGAGAAGCCGAACTTGTCGCCGTAAACGCCGGTCAGCGCCGTCGTGATGTCGACCGAAGAATGTGAGATCAATGGCGTCCAATGATTGGTCAGAACCGCGCCAGTGTTGTTGCCCTTGTAGTTGCCGGCGCCCTCGAGAAAATTCAGCAGATTGGGGATTTGCTCAAGATCGGATGGGACGTTTGGGTCGTCGCGCCGAAAATGAACATTGTCGAATTGAATGTAGACGACATGCTTGACGCCGTTGCCGAGGTTGCATCGGCTTTGTTGCGCCGACGCGAGCCCGGGCCAGCCCAACGCCGCCGCTGCCACGGCGGCGGCCAGCCATAAAATTCTCGTCACGTCAAACTCCCCCCGTATCGATCTTGCGACACACGGCGCAGGCACGCCGCGAGGGGAACCTACCCGCGCGGCATTACCGATCCGGGTCATCGAGATTGCGGAATCGTGACGATGTGGCGGCGGCGCGCCCGGCGAACGGCGCGGTTGTCGCGCCGGGGCCGTCGCGGTTAGGTTGTCGGCAAGAGGCAGGGTTACAGGAGCCAATCATGGACGGCACGGCACAGCTGATCGAGACCGATCGGCGCTATCTGGTTCACCCGCTGCACCATCCCGACGATCATCGGCAGCCGCTGGTCGTCGTCGAGGGCAGGGGGGCGATGCTGTATGACGCCGACGGCCGCGAGTACATCGACAGCCTGTCGGGGTTGTGGAACGTCAATGTCGGCCATGGCCGCGGCGAGCTGGCTGACGCCGCGGCAGCGCAGATGCGCCGCATCGCTTTCGCGTCGGCCTATATCGGCGCCACCAACGAACCGGCGGTGCGGCTCAGCGAAAAGATCGTAGGCCACGCCTACGCGAATTCCGCGGCGGTCTACTTCACCACCGCGGGGGCCGAATCCAACGAATCGGCATTCAAATTCGCGCGCTATTACTGGAAGGTCAAAGACCAGCCCAACAAGACCAAGATCATCTCGCGCATCCACGCCTATCACGGCGTGACGATGGCGGCGATGAGCGCCACCGGCATGGCGGCGTATCACAAGATGTTCGGGCCGCTGGTTCCGGGATTTATTCAGGTGGCCCCACCCTATGCCTATCGCTGGGCCGGCAACGAGGAGCCGGGCGTCGGCGCCGCCGAAGCGGTCGAAAAGGCGATCCTCGCCGAGGGTGCGGACACCGTCGCCGCGGTCATCGCCGAGCCGGTCATGGGTGCGGGCGGGGTCATCGTGCCGCCGCCCTCCTATTTTCCAAAGCTGCGCGAGATCTGCGACCGCCACGACATCCTGCTGATCGCCGACGAAGTCATCACCGGCTTTGGCCGCACCGGCAAATGGTTCGCGCTGGGCCACTGGGGGGTCGAGCCCGACCTCGTCTCCTTCGCCAAGGGGGTTACGAGCGGCTATCTGCCGTTGGGCGGGGTCATCGCGTCGAAACGCGTGCACGACGCGATCGAGAGCGCCCCCGCCGACCGCAGATTCATGCATGCCGCAACCTACTCGGGCCATCCGGTGTGCTGTGCGGTCGGACTGCGCAATGTCGAGATCATTGAAAGCGAAGGCTTGGTTGAGCGCGCGGCGGTGATCGGCAAGCGGCTGTTGGAAGGCCTAGAAACCTTGCGCGACCTGCCGGCGGTCGGCGACGTGCGCGGGCTCGGCATGATGTGCGGCGTCGAACTCGTTGCCGATCGCGTCACCAAAGCTCCCGCGCTCGGGCTCGGGCCGAAGATCACCCGCGAGGCAATGGCGCGCGGGCTGTTGCCGCGGCTGCGCGCCGGCGGCGCCGACCCGGCGATCGGCGACACGATCTGCGTCGCCCCGCCGCTGATGACCCCCGAGGCCACGATCGACCACATCCCCGAAATCCTGCGCGCCGCGATCATCGCTGCGACGTAATCGAGTTGGAGGGCTTGCCCGCCCGTGGGGCGAGATGGCATCGTCGGCCAAACCCTCGTGAGCTGCCTTCGACGCCCCGCGAGTTTCGCCGTTGAAAACTCGCCGGATTTGTTTCGGCTTGCGCGACTTGTGTTTGTCATACCGGCGAAGGCCGGTACCCACGGCAGCGGTGGGTCCCGACCTTCGTCGGGATGGCGAAGCGCGCGATGCCGCGAACTTCTGAACGAGCCGGGCGGGTAGACGAGCCGCGGCCAGAGGACCGTTGCCGAGCCCGATTTGTTTCGTACGTGAAACCTCGACAGCGTGGGCGCGCCTTCGTACATTCCGCGGCCATGATCGAGTTTTCGGGGGCTTACGACGTCGTCGTGGTCGGCGGCGGGCATGCCGGGTGCGAAGCGGCCGCGGCCGCGGCGCGGCTTGGCGCCCGCACCCTCCTCTTGACCCACAAGCGCGCGACGATCGGCGAGATGTCGTGCAACCCGGCGATCGGCGGGCTCGGCAAGGGGCATCTGGTGCGCGAGATCGACGCGCTCGACGGCATCATGGGCCGCGCCATCGACCGCGCCGGCATCCAGTTCCGCATCCTCAATCGCAGCAAGGGGCCGGCGGTGCGCGGACCGCGCGCCCAGGCCGACCGCAAGCTCTATCGCCGCGCGGTCGCTGACCTGCTGGCGGAAATGCAGAACCTCGATGTTGTCGAAGGGGCGGCCGAGGATCTGCTGTTCGATGAGGCCGGACACGCCGCCGGCATCGTGCTCGGCGACGGCAGGGAAATTAACGCCGGCCGCGTCGTGCTGACGACCGGCACCTTCCTGAACGGGCTGATCCATATCGGCGAAGAGAAAATCCCGGCCGGACGGGTCGGCGAGGTGCCCTCGCGGGGATTGGCGCAAACGCTCAACCGCGCCGGTTTCGCGCTGGGGCGGCTCAAGACCGGCACGCCGCCGCGCCTCGACGGCACCACGATCGACTGGTCCGGGCTCGACATTCAGCCGGGCGACGACCCGCCGCCGCCGTTTTCGTTTGTCACCGACCATATCACGACCCCGCAAATCACCTGCCACATCACGATGACGACCCCAGCGACGCACGCCGTGATCCGCGAAAATCTTTATCGCTCGCCGATGTATTCGGGCGGCATCACCGGCATCGGGCCGCGCTATTGCCCGTCGATCGAAGACAAAATCGTGCGCTTTGCCGAGCGCGAGCGGCACCAGGTTTTTCTCGAACCTGAAGGCCTCGACGACGACACGATTTATCCGAACGGCATCTCGACCTCGCTGCCGCGCGACGTGCAGCAGGCGATGCTGCAAACCATCCCCGGTCTCGAACGGGTCGTCATGCGCCGGCCGGGCTATGCGATCGAGTACGATTTCGTCGACCCGCGCGAACTCTATCCGAGCCTCGAAACCCGCCGCATCCCCGGTCTTTATTTCGCCGGTCAGATCAACGGCACCACTGGCTACGAGGAGGCGGCGGCGCAAGGCCTTGTCGCCGGGCTCAACGCGGCGCGCGCCGCCGGCGGTACGGAGCCGTTGGTGCTCGATCGCGCCGACGGCTATATCGGCGTCTTGATCGACGATCTGGTGACGCGCGGCGCCAGCGAGCCCTATCGCATGTTTACCTCGCGCGCCGAATACCGGCTCATCCTGCGCGCCGACAATGCCGACCAGCGGCTGACCCCGATCGGGCTGCGCCTCGGCTGTATCGGGAGCGGCCGGGCGGCGCGTTTCGCGGCCAAGATGCGCGCATTGGCAGAGGCCCGCGAGCGGCTTGCCGGATTGCAGATGACGCCGCCGGCACTGAAGCGCCACGGGATTGCGGTCGATGAGGACGGCGTCAGCCGCAGTGCCGCGGAATTGCTGGCGTACCCCGGCATCGATCTGACGCGGCTTGCTGCAATCTGGCCGGAATTGGGACCGCTCGCACCCGAGATCGCCGAGCAGCTCGAGATCGACGCGCGCTATGCCGGCTATCTCGAGCGCCAAGAGCGCGACATCGCCGCCTTTCGCCGCGACGAGGGATTGGGACTGCCGGCCGATCTCGATTACGCGACGGTCGGCAGCCTGTCGCACGAAATCCGCCAAAAGCTCGCCGCCACCCGGCCGGCGACTTCGGGTACCGCCGCGCGCATTTCGGGCGTCACCCCGGCGGCACTCGTCGCATTGTTAAAGCATGTCCGGCGGATGCCTGTTCGATCCTCGGCTCGCCCCCACCCTAACCCTCCCCCGCTCGCGGGGGAGGGGATGGGAGGGGGCCGTGCGGCCTGAGCCGCCGCTCGACGCGCAGGGCTTTGCCGGGATCTTTCCTGTTTCACGTGAAACATTGGCGCGGCTTCAAGCCTACGCGGAGTTGCTGACCGGCTGGTCGGCGCGCATCAACCTTGTCGGCCGCGACACGCTCCCCGATTTGTGGCGCCGTCACATGCTCAATTCGGCGCAATTGCGCTCGCTCGTCCCCGACCCTGTGCAAAGCCTGATCGATCTCGGCAGCGGCGCCGGCTTTCCCGGTCTGGTGCTGGCGGTCCTCGGCGTGCCCGGGGTCGAGCTGGTCGAGGCGGACACCCGCAAGGCTGCGTTCCTGCGCGAAGCCGCGCGCATCGTCGAGGCGAGGGTTGCGATTCGCCCGTGCCGCATTGCCGCTGTGCCGCCGCACCCGGTCGATGTCGTGACGGCGCGCGCTCTGGCGCCGCTCGATCGGCTGCTCGATCTGGCGTGGCCGTTTATTGGCCCCGGCACCGTGTGCCTGCTCTCCAAAGGCGAGCGGGTGGAGCAGGAATTGACCGTCGCGCGCAAACGCTGGACAATGACCCTGTCGATGCACCACAGCATCGCCGATCCGCGGGGGGTCGTTCTGCGTTTGCACAAGGTTGTTCGTGAGCCTCACGGGTGTTGAGGCTCGCCCGGAAGCGCGCCCGGTCGCTCACCGCGCGCGCATCGTCGCGGTCGCCAACCAAAAGGGCGGGGTCGGCAAGACCACGACTGCGATCAACCTGGCGACGGCATTGGCCGCCGCCGGCCATCGCGCGCTGGTCATCGACCTCGACCCGCAAGGCAATGCCAGCACCGGGCTCGGCATCGAGCGCAGCCAGCGGCGGCTGACCAGCTACGAGCTGATCCTCGGCGAGGCCGAGTTGGCCGACGCGGTGTCGCCGACCGAGGTCCCGGGCCTGTCGATCGTCCCGGCGTCGCAGGATCTGAGCGGCGTCGAATTTGAGTTCATGACGCGCGAGCGCCGCGAATTCTTATTGAGCCGGGCGGTTCGCAGCCATGTGCGCGACTGGGAAGAGGTGCTTATCGACTGCCCGCCGTCGCTGAATTTACTGACGGTCAATGCGCTGGTCGCTGCCGATGCGGTGCTGGTGCCGTTGCAGTGCGAATTTTATGCGCTGGAGGGCCTCAGCCAGTTGATGCGCACGATCGAGCGGGTGCAGCGCGCGCTCAACCCGCGGCTCGAATTGCAGGGCGTCGTGCTGACGATGTACGACGGTCGCAACAACCTCAGCGAATCCGTTGCACTCGACGTGCGCGGCCATTTCGGGGCCAAGGTCTTCGACACGATGATCCCGCGCAATGTCCGGGTGTCCGAAGCGCCGTCGCATGGCAAGCCGGTGCTGATTTACGATCATCGCTGTGCCGGCGCGCAGGCCTATATCCAGCTGGCGGCCGAAATTCTACGCCGCGGCCGCTCGGGCGCACTGCCGCAATGAGCGAGCGTGCCCGGCGCCGCCCGCTCGGCCGCGGTCTGGCGGCGCTGTTTGGCGAGACCGAGGGGGACGCCTCGATCGATCCGGCGAGCCAGCGCCGGATCCCGATCGAGCTGATCCGGCCGAGCGCGTTGCAGCCGCGCCGACGGTTCGCCGAGGCCGAGCTCGACGCGCTCGCCCGGTCGATCCGCGAAAAAGGCGTATTGCAGCCGCTGTTGGTGCGCCCGGTCGCCGATGCGGACGCGGCGTTCGAGCTGGTCGCCGGCGAGCGCCGCTGGCGCGCGGCGCAGCGGGTCGGTCTCCACGAGGTTCCGGTCATCGTCCGGGCATTGGCCGATTCCGAGGCGCTCGAAATCGCCGTGGTCGAGAATTTGCAACGTGAGGATTTGTCGCCGCTGGAAGAGGCCGAAGCCTATAAGCGGCTGGTGACCGAATTCGGCCGCACCCAGGCGAGCCTCGCCGAGGCCGTCGGCAAGAGCCGCAGCCACGTCACCAACACCTTGCGGCTGTTGACCTTGCCGCCGGCGGTGCGCGAGCGCCTCGACGAGGGCGAATTGTCGGCCGGACATGCGCGCGCTCTGCTTGCCGCAGCCGAACCCGCGGCGCTCGCCGACGAGATCGTGCGCCGTGGTCTCAACGTGCGCGCGACCGAGCGCCTGGTGCAGCGCCGCGCCCAGCGACCTTCGTCGCCGCGTCGTCCATTACGTGACGCCGACACGCTGGTGCTGGAGCGCGATCTTGGCGCCGAACTCGGGCTGCGCGTCACCTTGGAGCCCAAAACCCGTGGCGGCGCATTGACCCTGCACTATCAGAACCTCGACCAGCTCGACCGGGTCTTGCGCCTGTTGCGCGCGCGGTAAAGCGGGTGCTCGGCTAACCGGCGCGGCCGTTCAAGGGGGTCGCCAACAAGTGCGGCGGGCGCCCAGCGGCGGCGAAAGCGTCTGCGGCGCAGCGACCCTCGATCACGAGCCCTGCATCGGCCAAATCAACCGCCAGCCGTTCCGCGTTACCGGCGGCGAGCCACACCACTCGCCAGCCCTCGCTGGCCAGTTTGCGGGCGCGGGCGATCCCGGAAGCTCTTGCAGGCATCGGGCTCCTGTTGGCCTCGACCGGCTCAACGAAAGCGCCTCGCGCAACGAAATTGAGCGGGGGCGGATCAACATCCTCTTCAAGCAATACGACATCCGCCGCGGCCAGCGCTGACCGCTGCGGCGGGGTCATTTCACCGGGACGAGAGGGATCGGAGACAATCACCACGATGGGAGCAAGCGTCGACAGCGCGTATCCACCGTCTTCCAGGAAGGCGGAAGTGGAATCCAACGGCATCGGAACCTCCTGACCGGATCGTCGGCGCCCATAATTTCACAGGTCGAGCGTCTCTCTCAAAAGAGATTCTCCAGATCACAATGTCAATAGAAATTAACACACATAGTTTTGTCGCTATTAATCAAACGGCTTTCCGTCTGGACGCCGGCCTGCGCTAAGCTGGTGCCGCGGCGCGATCGCGATGCGGGATTCACATACGGTTGTTGAGCATGCCCCTGGTTCTGTCGCAGCGATCCGAGCGCCGCCGATGAGGCGGGTTGCCTATGCGGCGGCATTGTCGCTGGCGACCTCCGCCGCCGCGGCCCCTCCGCAAAGCGCCGATCCTGCCTTGGCGCCGTGGTTCCGTAGCCTGCTTCAGCCGGGCACGACGATATCGTGCTGCTCGCTGGCCGATTGCCGCCCGACCGAATACCGGATCAAGGCCGACCATTACGAAGTGCTGGTCGGCGACAACTGGCTCGCCGTGCCGCCCGACAAGATCTTGCAGCGCACCGACAATCCGACGGGCCACGCCATCGTCTGCTGGACCCCGCAGCGCGGGATCATGTGTTTCGTGCGCGTAACCGAGTCGTGAGCCCGGCGGTTAACGGGTTGGGCTATCGCCGTTTACGGAGAGCCGGGCAGCTTCGGCGTGGGCAGCGGCGGTTGGGCGCCGCCGCGCTGACCGCCGCGTCCGCCGGCAGGTGGCGTTCCCAAGCCGTTGCCGGACGGGAGGTTGGGCATAGGCGCTGGCTCAGCCCCAAGAATCGGGACGTTAGCCAGCCGTTGGGTCTGTCCGGCGGCGCCTTCGGCCGGACGTATCAGCGCCTCGAGCTGGCGGTCGGTCAGCTGGACGCCGTAATAGAGCTGATAGAACTCGCGCGCGACCGTCCGCAGATCCTGCTGGTAAAGATCCGGGTAGAACAGGCTCGACAGCCAGTACATCCCAATCGCGCGGTTGACCCCCGGTGGATTGTCGATCCAGCCGAACGGATCGGCGGGTGCCAGGTAAACCTTTTTGCTGCGCACTGCCGCCAACCCCCGCCACAGGGAACTGCGCAACAGCGCGTTATAGAAGCTGCGTTGCTCGGCGATGACGATCTGTGGATTCCAGCCAAAGATCTGGTCCCGCGTCACCCGCGCGAGCCCACCCCGGCCCAGTTCACCTGCGACATTGATGACACCCGCCTGTTCGATCATGCTGGCCTCCGCCGACCCGGGCAGAGCCGTCTCAAGCCCGTCCGCGCCGCGGCCGTAATAAACCAGCGGTCGATCGGTGGGAGAGGTGATCAGCAGCTGCCCGCGCAGCGCGCCGATCGCGTGAAAGGCATAGCTGGCGACGGCGAGGCCGTTTTCCCCAGCGCCGAGAATCGGGCTCATTTGGCGCAGCATCTGGGGCATGACCTGGATGCTGTCGTCGAGCAGGATGTAGGGCGTGCCGCTCTGTTTCTGAATGCGGTCGGCGAGGGCGACCGTCGGCGGTGAAATCACGCCATAGCCGACAATCAGGTCGGGATGCAGCCGCATTACGTCGGCGGCGGTTGCCGTCGGGTACCGCCCGCCAAGCTGGCCGACGACCGGCAGGCGCGCGTATTTCGCCGGCATCAGCGCGCGCTGGGCGCGAGACAACGCCAGGGGCCAACCGATCAGCTTGGACGGGATGAGGACGTAGACAAACACCGCCGAGGCCGGGCCCGCCGGCATGATCCGCGCGACGTGGTCGGGGATCATCACCCGGCGCCCGGCCGAATCGGTAAACTCGGCGGCAAAAGCGGACACCGCGGCGAGCAGCAGGGCGAGCATAATCCCAGCCCGCAGGGCGAGCGATCGAAGCGGCATCGGCATCCTCGGCAAGACCACGACTGGCGGCGGCGACTATAGCGGCGGCGATCCCGCTGGCAAGCACCGGCAAACTCGGCTCCGGGTTAGGATAGCGCTTCCCTCGGCCCGGCCGGCGAGTAGACTGCCCTCTCGTTTCGCGGAGGCAGGCCTGTGCTGATCGACAACGTCGAGGCGATCCCGATCGAAGTTCCGCTGCGTCAGGTGTTTTCCGGCAGCGGCTACCGCGTCGACAGCCGTTGCACCGTCATCACCCGCATCCACACCGCCGATGGCCTCGTCAGCGAGGTCTACAACGGCGACAACCGCGTCCCCGGGCGCACGATCGCGCATGTCGTCGAAGACGAGTTGGCGCCGCTGCTGATCGGCGCCGAGGCGGTCGATCTCGCCAATTTCGATGCCTCGGAGGCTGGCGGGTTAACCGAATGGCGGCGCGCCGCGGCGATGGGCGCAATTCACGGAATCGAGATGGCGCACGACGAGGAGCCACAGATTTCAGTGCACACATGCTGTCGGCAGTGCCGCACGGGACCTATGTCGAATGCTTCCCTGATTCCGAGCGCGACCCGCTGTGGGCGGGCATGATCCGCAACCGCCCAGGGATCGAGAATGGCACGATCGAGGTGCCCGACAGGCCGGGGCTCGACCTCGACTGGGATCTGATCGCCATATACCGCCTCGCCCGCTGATCGCGGCGGCCGGTGCGTCTGGAACCCTATCGCTGGCGGTTGACGGGAAGCTTCGTCGCCCATTTGTTCAAGGCGACGATGCAGCAGCACCATCGCGACCTGTTCCCGACGATCGCGCGCTTCGTGCCATCGTCGGCCGTCGTCTTCGATGTCGGCGCGCATGCCGGGCAGTACACCAAGCTGTTCGCGCGCGCTGCCTGTTGCGGCCGGGTTTATGCTTTTGAGCCGGGCAGCTATGCGCGCACAATCTTGCGCACAGTGGTCAGCTTGCACCGGCTGGGCAATGTCTCGGTGGTGCCGATGGCGCTCGGCGCCGTGTGCGGGGTCGACACGCTAAGCGTGCCGGTCAAGACGCGCGGCAGCTTTGGCTTTGGCCTGTCGCACCTGGGGAGCCCGCAAGAGCGCTGGTCCGCCGTGGCGCAAGAGCTGGTCGGGTTGACGACGATCGATGCAGTCACTGCCGCGCTCGATCTCGACCGGCTCGATTTTATCAAGGCCGATGTCGAAGGCTGGGAGCTGGCCCTGTTGCGCGGAGGTGAACAGACCTTGCGGCGATTTCACCCGATATTGGTGATTGAATTGTTGAGCCAGCATCTCGGTCGCGCCGACAACCGCGTCGGCGACGCCTTCGCCTTTCTGGCGGACCTCGGCTACGCCGCCTTTGATTTGACGCTCGACGGCAAGCTCGTCCCGGCTTCGGGACCGCGCGACGGCGAGTTCTGGTTCTTTTGGGGTGGCGACCCCAAGCCCGCCATGGGCTAAGCTTTCCGTGACCCACGCTTCAGGAGCCAGGCATGACCCGACCGTTCGAGGGCATTCGCATCATCGACATCACCCATGTCCTGGCCGGCCCGTTCGCCGCCTACCAGCTCGCCGTGCTCGGCGCCGACGTAATCAAGATCGAGCATCCCGACGATCCCGATCAAAGCCGGGACGGCGGCACCGACCGCGCCCTGAACCGCGGACACATGGGCACCTCGTTTTTGACCCAGGGCTCGAACAAGCGCTCGATCACGCTCGACCTCAAGACCGAGCCGGGTCGCGACATCCTCAGACGGCTCGTCGCCATTGCCGACGTCCTGGTGGAAAATTTCCGGCCGGGCGCGTTCGAAGCGCTGGGACTGGGCTACGAGGCAATGTCGCTGTTGAACCCGCGACTGATCTACTGCTCGATTTCGGCCTTTGGCCAGGACGGTCCGCGCCGCGAGCAGACAGCCTATGATCATGTCATTCAGGCGACCTCAGGGCTGATGGCGATGACCGGCACCGAAGAGGTCAATCCGATCAAGTTCGGCGCGCCGGCGGTCGACTACGCAACCGGCACCATGGGGGCGTTCGCGCTCGCCAGCGCGCTGTTCCAACGCGAACGCACCGGCGAGGGCCAGCACATCGACCTTGCCATGGTCGGCGTCGCGATGATGCTGATGGGGTCGCACCTGACCGGCTACATGCGCAACGGCGCCGAGCCGCGGCCGCACGGCAACAAGCAGCCCTTCGCCACCAACAGCTGCTACGAGGCCAGGGACGGGCTGGTGATGATCGGCGCCAGCAATCTAGGGCAGCAGCGCCGTCTGTGGCAGGTGCTGGAGCGGCCCGATCTGATCAAGGACGACAACGAGGCGCGCGAGGCCGATCGCGCCCGCGAGGCGGCGGTGCTGGCCGACATCATCAAGACCCGGACCGCGGACGAGTGGGAGGTCTATCTTCAGGCGCGGCACGTTCCGGCGGCGCGGGTGCGGACGATGGCTGAGGCTGTCGCGGACCCTCATTTCAAAACCCGCGGCGTGTTTCACCACCACAAGTCGGCGCCGGGTGTCGACGGCCCGTTCGGCGTGCCGCTCGCCGCGTTCAAATTCGCCCATGGCGGCCCCAGCATCGAAACCCCGCCGCCGCAATTTGGCGCCGACACCGACGCCGTCCTCGCCGAACACGGCTACTCAGCCAGCGAAATCGCCGAATTCCGCCGCACCGGCGTCATCTGAGCGGACCCCTCGACGCGTCAGCACTGGTTGCTGTCGCCGCCGGCGAAATCTTGGTCTTGGCCGCCGCTAAAATCCTGGTCGGAGCTGTAGTCCTGGTCGCCGGCGGCATCGCCGCCGCTGAAATCCTGGTCTTGGTTGCCGCCGCTTGGATCGAAGCTGCCGCCGCTGAAATCCTGGTCGGTCCCGCCCTGGCCGGCGCCCGCGTCGCCATAGTAATTGTTGACGACGGACTCACCGAGACCAGGCGTCACGCCCTGCCCGCCGAGAATGCCGGCGCTGGCATGCTGGCCGAACAACAATTCGATGCCCTGAAACAGCAGCGCGCCGCCGGCGATGCCGGCTGCCGTCGTCGCCGCCGAACGCAGGAAGCCGCCGCCGCCACCCATGCCGCCGCCCATAAGGCCGCCCCCACCCATAAGGCCGCCGGCGCCCGGTGGCTGGCCGTAACCGCCCTGGCCCTGCGGATAGGGCTGCCCGTAGGGCTGTGCCGGTGGCGCCGACGCGACTTGGGGCGCCCGGGCCCACGGTCCGGCCTGCGGAACGCTGCCGCCGCCGGGCGGAGCCGCCGCTGGCTGGGGCGGTCGAGAGCCGAACAGGCTGCCGAGAAAACTCGTCGCCGCCGGGCGCGCCGCCTGCTGCTGGGCATCGGTCAGCTGGCGTTCGAGCTCGGTAATCTGGTTTTGCGCATTGTGCAGGCTCAGATCCTGAATCAGCACGGTCTGCGCCAGGTAATAAGGCGCATCCGGGATCTCGGCCATGGCCTGTCGGATCAGCCCGTCGGCGTCGGGATCCTTGGATTGTCCTGCCGTGCCTTTGAGGCGTGTCAGCAGGGTCGTCAGCAGGTCGCGTTCCTGGGGCGTCATGGTTGCCTTCCGCTGAGGAAAAGCGGCGCTCCCCTGATGAAGAGCACCAGCGCTCGCCGAACCTTTTGAGAGATGAGCCGGCGCGCCGGCCTAGATGTGGGGAGCAGGGGTGCGCGGTCAATGACCCTGGAAATCCCCGTCGATCGAGCCTGAACAGGCGCTCAGTGCGGTTCAGAGCCCGCGACTGCCCATTGCCAGGAACTTTTCCCGTCGCTGCGCGCGCAATCTTGCCCCTTCGACACCGATCAGCGGCCGCAGCGCTTGATCGATGGCTTCGCCGAGCGCCTCGATCGCCGCCTTTGGTAGGCGATGCGCGCCGCCCAGCGGTTCCGGCACGACGCGGTCGACGACCCCCAGGCGAAATAGATCCTGGGCGGTCAGCCGCAGCGCCTCGGCCGCCTCGCGGGCATGCTCGCCGTCGCGCCACAGAATCGAGCCGCACCCCTCGGGAGAAATCACCGAATAGACCGCGTGCTCCAGCATCAGCACGGTATTGCCGGCGGCGAGCGCGATGGCCCCGCCCGAGCCGCCTTCGCCGATCACCGCCGCCACGAGCGGCACTTTGAGGTCGAGGCAGGTCTCGATCGCGCGTCCGATCGCCTCGGCCTGGCCGCGCGCCTCGGCGTCGATGCCGGGATAGGCGCCGGCGGTGTCGACAAAAGTCAACACCGGCAAGCGGAAACGCTCGGCGAGGCGCATCAGCCGCCGCGCCTTGCGATAACCCTCCGGCCGGGCCATGCCGAAATTATGAGCGAGCCGGGTTTCGGTGTCGGCCCCCTTTTCGGTGCCGAGCACGATGACGCTGCGCCCGCGAAAACGCCCAATGCCGCCGACGATCGCCTTGTCCTCGGCAAAGACCCGGTCGCCGGCGAGCGGCACGAATTCGCTGATCAGCCCGCGGATATAGTCGAGCGCGTGCGGGCGTTCCGGATGGCGCGCCACCTGCACCTTTTGCCACGGCGTCAGCCGTCCATAAGTCTGCCGCAGCAAGCGCGCGGCGCTGGCTTCGAGGCGGCCAACCTCTTCGGCAATATTGAGCTCGCTCGTCGTCGAGAGATGCCGCAGCTCTTCGATCTTGCCCTCGAGCTCGCCGATCGGCCGTTCGAAATCGAGGAAATGACGCATCATTTGCGCCGCGCCAGCGGGTGCGCGGAGTGCACCAGCCGTCGCAGCCGGTCGGAGAGAACGTGGGTGTAGATCTGCGTCGTCGCGATGTCGGCGTGCCCCAGCATCTGCTGCACCCCGCGCAGATCGGCGCCGTGGTCGAGCAGATGGGTGGCAAAAGCGTGGCGCAGCACATGCGGCGACAGCCGCGCCGGATCGAGCCCGGCCTTCAGCGCCAATTCTTTGAGCAGCTGGCCGCAGCGCTGGCGGGTCAGATGTCCCTCGCCGCCGCGCGACGGAAACAGCCAGCGTGACGGGCCTTCGTCGGGCAGGAAACCCGTGCGACGGTCGAGATAGGCGGCGAGCGCTGTGCGCGCGGGTTCGCCGAGCGGCACCACCCGTTCGCGTCCGCCCTTGCCGCGCACCAGCAGAAAGCGCGGGTCGCGCACCGCCGCCGCGTGCGGCAGGGTCATGAGTTCCGAGATGCGCATCCCCGTCGCATACAGCAGCTCGACCAGGCACAGCACGCGACCGCCCTCGTCTCCCGGCCAGTCGCGCGCTGCGGTCAGCAGCGACTCGACTTCGCTTTCCGACAACAGCTTTGGCAGCGGGCGGCCGAGACGCGGGGTGTCGAGACCAGCCGTCGGGTCGTCCTGGCGCACCCCGCCGACGATCAGGAATTTGTAGAACTGCCGGATCGCCGAGATCCGTCGTGCGAGGCTGCGCGGCGCGAGCCGCGCTGTCGCCGATGCGGCGAGATAAGCGTGCAGGTTCGCCTCGTCTGCGGTTTCGAGCGCAACCCCAAAGGTGGCAAGGAACCGTGTGAGATCGCGCAGGTCGTTGCGATAAGCGGCGATGGTCAGCCGCGCGGCGCCGCGCTCGGCCGTCAGCATTTCGAGAAAGGCTTCGAGATGCTTCGAAAAGCCGGACGCCGGGTCCGCGCCGGTGCGTCCCCGCCGCTCACTTCGGGAAGCGGGCATCGGGCAGCACCTTTTCGACCGGCGCCGTCGGCGCCGGAGGGTTCCACAGCGCGAGAAACGCCGCGCCGCCGAGCACCGCCAATATGATGACGACAACCAACCCAATTGTCAGCTTTCCCATGCTGCGGCTCGCTAGTCCCTTGACCGAAACGTTCCGGCCGACCGGGCGGAACCGGTCTCGCCGATTGACGAACCCGCCGCACGATATGCTAGTACCGTCCCCGGATGCCGCGAAAAAGAGCAGCACCCGCGGAGAGGATCGGGGTGGAGACTGACGCGGTCGGATCGGAACGGCGAGTTTTGGCGGTGCGGCGCTTTGTCCCGTGCCGAACCGTCGTCCTGGTTGGGCTTATGGGCGCCGGCAAGACCAAGATCGGGCGCCGCCTCGCGATCAGGCTCGGCTTGCCGTTTTTCGATTCGGATCAAGAGATCGAAGCCGCGGCCGACGAGACCATCGAAGAGATTTTCGCCAATCGCGGCGAGCGCGTCTTTCGCGAGGGTGAGCGGCGGGTTATCGCCCGGCTGCTGGCAAAGCCGGTCCATGTGCTGGCGACCGGCGGCGGAGCCTTCATGGATCCGCTGACCCGGGAGGTCATTCGGCGAAATGCGGTGTCGCTGTGGCTGCGCGCCGATCTCGACGTCCTGGTGCAGCGGGTTTCGCGGCGCAGCGACCGGCCATTGTTGAACGCCGGCGATCCGCGCGCCATTTTGGCGCAGTTGATCGAACGGCGGCACCCGATCTATGGCGAAGCCGACCTTGCCATCGACAGCGGCGACGGTTCGCCGGAAGCGACGGTTAATCGGGCGATTGCGGCGCTCACCACCTGCCGGCTCGCGCTGGCGCCGCCCCAAGCGGAGTACGACTGATGACCACCATATCCAAGACCGCATCGGAGCGGCTGCGGGTGGCGCTGGGTGATCGCGCCTACGACATCGTCGTTGGCCCAGGGCTGATCGAGGCGGCCGGGGACGAGGTCCTGCCGCTGATGCGCCGCCGGCATGCCGTAGTCGTCACCGACGAGAATGTCGCCGGGCATTGGTTGGCGCCGTTGCGCGACAGCCTCGCCGCGGCCGGCATTGCGCAGCATACCGTCGTTCTGCCCCCCGGCGAGGAGACCAAGGATCTCGACCACTTCGGCCGGCTCGCCGAAGAAATCCTGGCGTGCGGCATCGAGCGCGGGTCGATGCTGGTGGCGCTGGGCGGCGGGGTTGTCGGCGACATGACCGGGTTCGCTGCGGCGACATTACTGCGCGGCATCGACTTCGTCCAGATCCCGACAACCCTTTTGGCCCAGGTCGACAGTTCGGTCGGCGGCAAGACCGGGCTCAATACGCGAACCGGCAAAAATCTGATCGGGGCGTTTTATCAGCCGCGTCTCGTGCTCGCCGACACCGACGTGTTGTCAAGCCTGCCGCGGCGCGAGCTGCTCGCCGGTTATGCCGAGACCGTCAAATACGGGCTGATCCGCGACGCCAAATTCTTCGCCTGGTGCGAGCGCCAGGGCAATGCGCTGTGCGCGCTGGAACCCGATCCGCTGCGCCACGCGATCGTGACCAGCTGCGCGATGAAGGCAAAGGTCGTCGCTGCCGACGAGCGCGAGGAGGGCGACCGGGCGTTGTTGAACTTCGGCCATACCTTTGGCCATGCGCTCGAAACCGAGACCGGGTTTTCGAGCCGGCTCTTGCATGGCGAGGCGGTGGCGCTGGGGATGGCCCTGGCGTTCGATTTTGCGGTGCGGCTTGGGCTCGTGGCCGAGGCCGAGGGCGAACGCGTGCGCCGGCATTTCGCGGCGACCGGCCTGCCGACGCGGCTCGCCGATGTCGGGCTTTCCGACACACCGGCGGATCGCCTGCTAGCGCATATGGGCAAGGACAAGAAGGTCCGCGACGGCAAGATCACGCTGATCCTCCCGCGCAGCATCGGCGACGCCGTGGTCATGAAGGACGCCCCCGGCGACAAGCTCCGCGACTTCCTCGCCGCGGCGGCTTAGCCCGCGCGTCGCGCTCCCCCTCACCCTCCCGCTGACGCGGGTCCCTCCCTGTCCCCGCGAGCGGGGACAGGGCCGGGGTGAGGGGCCTTCTCACTGGTGTCTTCCTCCGGGGTCAAGGTCGTCAGCGACAGCGCGTGGACGCGCGCCGCCAGTTCTTCGGCGAGCGTCTGGTAGACGAGGCGCTGGCGCGCCACCCGGCTCTGGCCGGCAAAGGCGGCCGAGACCACCGTGACCGCGAAATGGGTCTCGCCTCCCGGTCGCGCGCCGGCATGCCCGGCATGGCGGTGCGACTCGTCGACGATGTCGAGTCGCGCCGGCGCCAAGCGTTCGGTCAGTTTGCGGCGGATCGTGTCGGCGACGGACATTTGTCGGAGGCCTCGATGGCGGCGGGGTCGAGCGCGGCGGGGTTGAGCGCGGCGGCCTCGGCGAGGAAACGGCCGAGATCATCCACGACATAATGGATATGGTCGCCCTCGGAACCGGCGGCGGCCCAGTCGACCGTGCCGCGCATCCAGGCGGTGGTCATGCCGAGCGCCGCGGCGGGGACGAGGTTCTTTGCCATGTCTTCGATCATCAGCGCGGTGTGCGGACTGACCTCGTGCCGCTGCAGCAGTTCGCAATAGCCGGCGAGCGCCGGCTTTGGCTCGAACCCGGCCGCGACAATGTCGACAATGCCGCAGAACGACCCCGCGATGTCGAGATGGCGAAGCAGCCGCCCGGCATGGGCGGCCGAGCCGTTGGTGTGGACAATCTTGCGTCCCGGCAAGGCCCGCAACGCCGCGGCCAACACCGGGTCGGGCGGGACGCAGCTCAAGTCGATGTCATGGACATAGGCGAGGAATTCGTCGGGATCGATCTTGTCGACCGTCATCAGCCCGCGCATCGTCGTCCCGTACTCGCGGAAATAGGCTTTTTGGACGAGGAGCGCCGCCTCCAACGACAGCCCCAGCCGCCGGGCGATAAACCGCTGCATGCGCGCATGGATCTGGTCGAAGAGGCGGCACGAGGCTGGATAGAGCGTGTTGTCGAGATCGAAAATCCAGGTCTCGATCTCGCGCAAAGGCCGACCGCCGGCGGGCATCGCCCGACCCTCAGCCGGCCCGGATCAGGGTGCCCGCCCCCGAGGCGTCGGTGAACAATTCGAGCAGGATTGCGTGCGGCACGCGCCCGTCGAGGATCACCGCCGCCTCGACCCCGCCATCGACCGCGTCGAGACAGGTTTCAACTTTGGGGATCATCCCGCCATAGATGACGCCTTCGGCGATCATCCGCCGCGCTGCGTCGGCGGTAATCTCGGACAGCAGCCGCTTGTCGGCGTCGAGCACACCCGCGACATCGGTCAGCAGCAGCAGCCGGGTCGCCTTGACCGCGGCGGCGACGGCGCCGGCGACCGTGTCGGCGTTGATGTTGTAGGTCTCGCCCTTGGTGCCGACGCCGATCGGGGCGATGACCGGGACGATGTCCGACTTCTGCAAGGTGTCGAGGACGCCCGCTGCAACCCGCTGCGGCTCGCCGACAAAACCCAAGTCGATTTCGGTCCGGGTACCGTCTTCGGTTTTACGGAGAAGCATCTTTTTCGCCTGGATCAGACTGCCGTCCTTGCCGGTCAGGCCGATCGCGCAGCCGCCCTCGGCATTGATCGCCGCGACCAGCTGCTTGTTGATGGTGCCGGCCAGGACCATCTCGACGACTTCCATCGTTGCGGCGTCGGTGACCCGCAGACCGTCGACAAACCGGCTTTCCATGCCGAGGCGCTCGAGCATGTGGCCGATCTGCGGTCCGCCGCCGTGCACGACAATCGGATGGATGCCGACCTGCTTCAAGAGGACGACGTCACGCGCGAACAAATCGCCGCCTTCGCCCATTGCGTGGCCGCCATATTTGACGACCAGGGTGCGGCCGGCGTAGCGGCGCATATAGGGCAGCGCCTCGGCGAGCACCGCGGCTTTGGCCACGGGGTCAAATTCGGCGGATATGCTGCGGGGATTTGCGGTCGGGCTCATCGCGTTCGGCACACTATCGTAGTTGTCTCGGGCGTGGTGGTCCGGGCGTCGCCATCGCGGGCACCGCCGGGGAGGACGCAAAGCCGGCAAGCGTCGCACGCAAAGCGGCGATCCCGCGGTGCTTCTCGGCGCTCGTCAGATGGATTTCGGGATGGGCGGCGCTGTGGGCGGCGAGTTCGGCTGCAACCCGCCCGGCAGTAGCGATCAACTCGGCGTCGCGGAGTTTGTCGGCTTTGGTCAGCACCACCTGATAGGATACGGCGGCTTGGTCGAGCATTTGCAGCACCGGCCGGTCGGGTTCTTTGACGCCGTGGCGCGCGTCGATCAACAGGCACACCCGGCGTAGCGAGGCGCGCGATCGCAGATAGCGCCGCACCAGCCCGGTCCAGCGCTCGATCGCTGCTTTCGACGCCTCGGCATAGCCATAGCCCGGCAGATCGACAAGCATCAATTCGCCGCCCAAATCGAAGAAGTTCAACTGCCGCGTGCGGCCGGGGGTGTTCGAGGTGCGGGCCAGCACGCGCCGCCCGGTCAAGGCGTTGACGAGGCTCGACTTGCCGACGTTGGAGCGGCCGGCAAAGGCAATTTCCGGCAACGTCTCGGCCGGCAGCGCGGCGGGATCGGCGGCGCCGGCGACAAAGCGTGCCTCGCGCGCGAAGAGCCGCCGGCCGGCGTCAACGAGATCGGGCTCGATGTCGCGTGCGGGAAACAGGTCGGCCGGGCTGTCGTCCGCCATCGCCGGCGCAATTCTCAGGCCGCCCCGGCGCGCCGCATGATCACCCATTGCTGGCCGACGCTGAGCGTGTTGTTCCAAGCCCAGTAGATCACGAGCCCGGCCGGGAAATGCGACAGCATGTAGGTGAACACGACCGGCAAGATCATGAACATGCGAGCCTGAATCGGGTCGACCGGCTGCGGGTTCAGCTTTTGCTGCGCGAACATCGTCAGCCCCATGATCAGCGGCCAGGCGCCGATCATCAGAAACGACCCCACGACCGGGATACCAAGCGGATTGAACGGCAAGAGGCCGAAGAGGTTGGCAAACGAGGTCGGGTCGGGCGCCGACAGGTCGTGGATCCAGCCGAAAAACGGCGCATGCCGCATCTCGAGGGTGACGAACAGCACCTTGTAGAGCGAGAAAAAGACCGGGATCTGGATCACGATCGGCAGGCAGCCGGCCAACGGGTTGGCGCCGACGCGCTTGTAGAGCGCCATCATCTCCTGCTGCTGGCGCGCCTTGTCGTCCGGGAAGCGCTCGCGCAACTTCTGAATCTCAGGCTGCAAGAGCTTCATCTTGCTCATCGCCTGGTAGGATTTGTTGGCAAGCGGAAAAAACAGCAGCTTGACGCACAAGGTTAGCAACAGGATCGCCAGCCCGAAATTGCCGAGCACCCGGTCGAAGAACTGGAGGATCAGGAAGATCGGCTTGGTCAGGAAATAGAACCAGCCGAAATCGATGGCGCGGTCGAAGCGCGGGATGCCGGAGGCGGCATACGCGTCGAGCAGATCGACCTCCTTGGCGCCGGCAAAGAAACGGGTGGTGATCGCATGGGTCGCATTCGGGGCGACCGTGATCTTGGATCCGAGGTAGTCGGTCTGGTAATGATCGACCCCGTTCTCCTGCGTGTGCGTAAAGCGCGCCTTTACCGGCTCGTTCTGCGACGGGATCAGCGACGTCAGCCAGTATTTGTCGGTAAAGCCCAGCCAGCCGCCCGTCGAGGTGTAGTCGATCGGTTGACCGGCGCTCAGCGAAGAATATTTGACCTCTTGCAACGAGCCATCGAGATAGCCGATCAGGCCTTCGAACAGGATGTAATAGCCGGCGACCTGCGGCGTCCCGGTACGGCCGATCAAGCCGTAGGGCAGCAGGCTTACCGCGGCGTCGCCGGTGTTATGGACTTCGTCGCGGACCGTAAACATGTAATTGGGGTCGACCGAGATCGTGCGCGTAAAGGCGAGCCCGTGGCCGTTGTCCCAGGTCAGGGTCACCGGGTTCGAGGGTGTCAGCGCCTCGTCTGAGGCCTTCCACACGGTGTCGGGCCCCGGCACCTTTGCGGTGCCTGGCTCGGCCGGGACCCAGCCGAATTCGGCGAGATAAGGGTTGGCTGTCCCGGGCGGCGACAGCAGCAGCACCTCGGGGCTCTTCGGGTCGACCGTCTCGTGAAATCTGGCAAGCGTCAGGTCGTCGAACCGCGCCCCGGTCAGGGCGATCGTGCCATGCAGCCGCGGCGTGTCGATCTTGACGCGCGGCTGGCCGGCGATCGCCGCCTGGAGAGACTCGGCCGCTCTTGCCGCCACCGCCCCCGGCGCAGTGGTTCCCGGCGCAGCGGTTCCCGGTGCTGTGGTTCCCGGTGCACTGGCGGTCGCGCCGGGCGTCGCCGATTGGGTCGCGGGCGCCGTCGCCTCGCTACCGACGTGCGGCACGGTCGGGTGCAGCCGTTGGAACACAAATTGGAAGCCGATCAAAATCCCGACCGACACCACAATCGCAATAAACAGGTTGCGCTGTTCCATTTCGCCGGGGACCAGCTATCTCAATGGAGAGCGCAAGCGCGCCCGCACGTGGCGGTTTTGGCAGCTCTGGCGGATTTGCATCCGGGCACCGGGTCATAGCCGCTGCCGCCCCAAGGATGGCAGCGGGAGAGCCGCCGCAGCGTCAAGCCGGTGCCGCGCAGCGCACCGTGCCGAGCCAACGCCTCGAGCGCGTAATCCGAGCAACTCGGCAGATAGCGGCAGGCGGGCGGCAGCAGCGGGGAGACCAGCAATTGGTAGGCGCGGACGACGCCCTGTATCGTCCCGCTTACGACCCTCCCGAGATAGGGCGGTTTCATCTTGCTCCTCTTGTGCTGCCGCGCGCACGGCGCTGCTCGGCGCCAGTCTCAACGCGCCTTAGAGCCGTCTCCAAATCTTCGACAAGCGCCGCGAACGGCCGCGCGGCGGTTGTGCCGCGGGCGATCAGCACATAATCCGTCCCCGGCCGCCCGTCACCCGACAGAATCCGCGCCGCGGCGGCACGCAATCTGCGCTTTGCCCGATTGCGCACCACGGCATTGCCGACTTTGCGGCTGGCGGTAAACCCAACCCGCACCGTTTGGCCTTCCAAACTGGGTGGCCGAGCCGCGGCCTGTAAGATCAAACCTAATGTAACCGCCTTGCGGCGGCTCGCTGCTAGCCGCAGGAAGTCGGCGCGAATCTTGAGCGTTGCAAGCTTTCCGGCCACGGAGTTTGCCGCCGCGCCGGCACGCGGCTCGAATTGTCGGCTCAGGCGGACAGCCGCTTGCGGCCCTTTGCGCGGCGTAACGCCAGAACCCGGCGGCCCGCTGCCGTCGCCATCCGCGCGCGGAAGCCGTGGCGCCGCTTACGAACAAGGTTGCTCGGCTGATAGGTGCGCTTCACGGCCCGGCTCCGATTACAGCATTTCTTTCGAGCGCCGGCGGCTATATAGGGGACGCGGCCGTGCAAGTCAACGGTTCGGGAACGGCTGTGGTTCGCGACGCGTTCGTCTTGAGCGGCGGCGCGCAGTGTACCATGTCGGGGAGAATGGCGGGTCAGGGGAGGGTCAGCGTGATCGCCGATGTTTGACAACGCGACGGTCGAAGCGGCCGACCGTGCCGCTCGCGAGTGGAAGGCGTCCGGCGGGGACCCGATTCTCCCGGGCAGCGAGGCGCACAAGGTCGCGTTTTGCCGGATGCTGCTCGACACCCATAACCGCTACAAGCCGGCGGTCATCGATTGGCCGGCGCTCGACCCCGAAGCCCGCGACCGTCTTGTCAACCTGCCGATCTGGGACATAGCCGTGCAGACCGAGGGCAAGGCCCGGCTGCGCGTCGCGAGCTATGCCGAAAAGGTCGCGGACCCCTTGCTGCGTGAAGCCATCGAACTCGACGGGTTCGAGGAAGGCCGGCACAAGGAAGTTCTTTCCAACCTTGTTCGAGCCTACGGCGTTCGGCTCGAGCCCGAGCCGGAGTATGTGCGCCCCCGCGATCCCGAATGGGCGTTCATGGTAACGGGCTACAGTGAGTGCATCGACAGCTTTTTCGCCTTTGGCCTGTTTGCATTGGCGAAACGCTCTGGTTTCTTTCCACCAGCGCTCGTCGACACCTTCGAGCCGGTGATGCAAGAAGAGGGCCGGCACATCCTGTTCTTCGTCAATTGGGTGGCATGGCACCGCCGGCAGCTGCCGGTATGGCGGCGCCCGCTGTTCGCATTGAGGATTCTCGCGGTCTGGGCGTTTTTGATCTGGGAGCGGATCGACATTGCTCGCGGGGTCGCAGGTGCCGTGGGTGGGGATACCGCGCAATCGGCACGGCAGGACAACAATTTCACTCTGAACGGCAGCAAGGCTGTCGGTGACGTCGATCTCTCGCTGCCGGAATTGGCTGAAATCTGCCTGGCCGAAAACGACCGGCGGCTCAGTGGCTATGACCGGCAACTGTTGCGGCCCACTGTCGTGCCGCGCCTCGCGCGCCTCGCCCACTGGCTGATGCGGCTGCGGAGGAATGCGCCGGCAACCGCATGAAAATCGGAACCGACGAGCACAAGCAGCGGTCCTGCGACGATTTCATCGCGAGCCAAAACCCCCACGACCCGGAATCGCTGCCTTGGCCGGAGCTCGACGAGGGGGCGCTCGGACGGGTGCGCGCCATCCCGTTCTGGCCCGGGGTGCTCCACACGGAGCGGCGCGCCGGTGCCATCGTCGAGGCTTATGGCGCCACGGTTGACGACCCTCTGGTTCAGCGGGCAGTCATGCCGCAGGTGTGGGAACAGGGACGCCGCGGCCGCGCCGCGCCGTGGCTGCGCTCAGCGGTCGCCGCACGCTATTATCTGCGAACCATCGGCCGGCTCCTCGGCATCGTGCGGCGCGGACAGACGGCGAACGGCGGGACGGATTTTTCGCCGACGCAGGCGAGCGTCTTTATCGACGGCTTTTTGCTGCGCCTCCTGGTCGGGGAATGTTGTGCGGAGCATGCCCGGCGTATGCGATCGTTCGCTCCGGACCTGCTGCAGGCGCGGTTTTTGCCGCAGCTCGCCGCCGTCGTGCTTGCGGGGCTCCGTCTCGGAGCGGGAATCCGCCGCTCGCGATAGCCGCCAGTGAAACTGGTTTCGATACTGGCCGCGGCGATCGGGCTGGCGGTCATTACAGCATTGGTCGTCCATTTCGGCGCCGGTCCCGTCACCCGCTCCCTGCTGGCGGTCGGCGGCATCGGCTTCGCCGCTATTTGCTTTATTCACCTTGTGCTGATCGCGGTGATGGGGATCGCCTGGCGACTGTTGCTGCCCGGGACGAGTCCCTGGGCGGAGATCTGCGGACGCCTTGTGCGCAACTCGGCTTCCGAGGTGCTGCCTTTGTCCCAAGTCGGCGGCTATGTGTTGGGCGCCCGGGCGTTAGCCGTCTGCGGGGTTTCAGGCAACACCGCAGCGGCCAGTACGATTGTCGACGTCACTCTCGAAGTTTTCGCCCAGCTCGCTTACACCGCAATCGCGCTGCTGTGGTTGCTGCATCTCGAGCCCTATTCCAAGTTGGCGTTCCCGGTGGCGTCGGGCCTCATCCTCGCCCTCGGTCTCGCCGGCGGGTTTCTGGTAGCGCAGCGCCGCGGTTTCGGTGTGCTCGATCGCTTCGCCGGCGCGCTCGGTCGCGGCTGGGCAGAGCGGACGGCAGCCGGCGCCGGAGCGCTGCATGCCGCAATCTCCGCAATCTATGGTCGATCGGCGGCGGTGTGGGCCAGCTTCGTTCTGCACCTTGTTTGCTGGGTCGCAAGCGGCGCCGAGATTTGGCTGGCGTTGCGGTTCATGAGAGCGCCGCGTGGCTTTGGTGTGGTGCTGGTGATCGAGAGCCTGATTTTTGCAATACGCTCGGTCGCATTTGCAGTGCCGAACGCTGTCGGGTTGCAGGAGGGTGCCTATATACTGCTCGGTGCGGGCTTTGGCCTGCCACCCGAAATTGCGCTCGCCCTGTCCTTGCTGAAGCGCGCGCGAGACTTCGTGATCGGCGTGCCGGTGCTGGGGTCCTACCAGCTGATCGAAAGCGGACGCTTATGGCGTCACGCGGGCACGGCGGCGAGGCGGGACTCGACGCTCTTCAAAGCGAAACCCCGGTCGAGATGACCGGGGTTTCTCCGGCCCGCCCCGGAGGAAAAGGCGGGGACCATCTGCATCGTCGGGAGGACCATCAGGGAGACATCACGATGCAGGCGGATAATGTGGCATGTCCGGTATTGTTGCAATAGATATCTCATATATTAACTACCAATCTATCAAGACACGCTTTGCGAGCGTCGGGAAGCGACAAGCCTGGTTCACGCGAAGGTGAGCACTTCGTACCGCGCGCGATGCTAGCGTCGCCACGGTCTGTGGCTGAACGGAACCGAATGCCCGACGCTGTCTCGCCGCAACACGCTGTTTCCTCGCGCCGTCTGGTGCCGCTGGGGATTCTCCTCGCCGCGGGCGTGATCTTCGTCGTGGCCGGCGGACACCGTTATTTGACCTTCGCAGCGTTGGCCGAGAACCGCACCGCGCTGTGCGGCTTGGTGTCCCGCTGGGGTTTTGTTGCTGCATTGGCATACATCGTGGCTTATGCCGCGGTGGTTGCGTTGTCGGTTCCCGGCGGAGCGATCCTGACGATCGCCGGCGGCTTTTTGTTCGGCACCTGGCTCGGCGGGCTGTGCGCGGTGGTCGGCGCGACCGCGGGCGCGGCCTGCATCTTCCTTGCCGCGCGCGCCGGGCTCGGCGGACTGGCTCGGCGCGCCGGGCCGTTCTTCGGAAACCTCGAAGCCGGGTTCCGGGTCAACGCCTTCAACTACCTCCTCTTCCTGCGCCTGATCCCGCTGTTTCCATTCTGGCTCGTCAACCTCGTGCCGGCTTTGGCCGGCGTCGGATTGCTGACGTTTTTGCTCGCCACCTTCATCGGCATCATCCCCGGCACCTTCGTCTACGCCAGCCTCGGCAACGGGCTCGGCAAAGTCGTCGAGGAGCCCGATCTGGCGATCGTCTTCCATCCGAGCGTGCTGGGGCCGTTCATCGGGCTCGCGTTGCTCGCGCTGATCCCGGTCTGGTACAAGCGGCGCCAGCACAAAAGGAGCACATGAGCCGGGCATTGACCCCCGATTTGTGCGTTGTCGGCGCCGGCCCCGCCGGGCTGGCGGTAGCCGCCGGCGCGGTTCAGCTCGGCGCCAATGTCGTGCTTATCGAGCGCGGCGCGATGGGTGGAGATTGCCTCAATTTCGGCTGCGTGCCGTCGAAGGCTCTGCTCGCCTCCGCCAGGCTCGCAGATCTTTGGCACCGCGCGTCATCATTCGGGATCGGCTATGGGCCGCCGCGGATCGATTTCGCCGCGATCGGCGACAGCGTCGAGCGGGTCGTCTCGGCTCTCGCGCCCAATGACTCGGTCGAGCGGTTTCGGGGTCTCGGCGTCACCGTACTGCAGGCCGAGGCGCGCTTCACCGGCCCGCGCACCCTGCGCGCCGGCGCTGTCGAGGTCCGGCCGCGGCGTTTCGTGATCGCCACCGGTTCGCATCCTGCCGTTCCGCCGATCCCCGGGCTCGACCAGATGCCCTATCTGACCAACGAAACCGTTTTCACCAACCGGGTGCTGCCGCGCCACCTGATCGTAATCGGGGGCGGGCCGATCGGCATCGAGATGGCGCAGGCGCATTGCCGGCTTGGCGCGCGGGTCACCGTGCTCGATCTCGGCCCGCTGCTGCCGCGCGACGACCCCCAGCTGGTCGGTCTTCTCAGCGCGCAGCTGGCCACCGAGGGAAGCGCGCTCCGCTCGCAGGTCGCGATCAAATCGGTCGCGCGCGACCGAACCGGCTTCGTCGTTCAGCTCGGCGATGGCGAGCGGATCGAGGGCTCGCATCTGCTGGTTGCCGCCGGCCGGCGCCCGAGCGTCGAAGCGCTTGATCTCGCCGCCGCGGGTATTGCGGCCGGTGCGCAGGGGATCGGCGTCGATGCCCGGCTGCGCACGACGAACCGCCGCGCCTTCGCAATTGGTGATGTTGCCGGCGGGCCGCAATTCACCCATATCGCGCTCTATCATGCCGGGATCGTGATCCGCAACGCACTGTTCCGGCTGCCGGCCAAAGTCGATTACCGGGCTCTACCGTGGGTCACCTACACCGATCCGGAGCTGGCCCAGGTCGGCCTGACCGAAATCGCAGCACGGCAGGCGCTCGGCGGCACGGTAAGGGTGCTGCGCTGGCCTTTTGCCGAGAATGACCGCGCCCACACCGATCGCGACACCGCGGGGCTTGTCAAGATCGTGACCCGGCGCGACGGCCGCATTCTCGGCGCCTCGATCCTCGGCGCCGCCGCCGGCGACCTGATCCTGCCGTGGGCGTTGGCGATCTCGCAAAAGCTCAAGATAGGCGCTCTTGCCAACCTGATCGTGCCCTATCCAACACGCGGCGAGGCCGGCAAGCGTGCCGCCGGCGGTTTTTATACGCCGGCATTGTTTTCGGCGCGCACTCGTCGGATTGTGCGCTTTCTGGCGCGGTTCGGCTAACACGGATGCACCCCGTGCTGTTGCAAAGCCTGTCGGCCCGACTGCTCGTCCTGACCATCTTTTTCGTGATGGTCGGAGAGATACTGATCTTCGTACCGTCGGTTGCGCGCTTTCGCATGACATATTTTGAAAACCGCATCGCAGCCGGCGAGCTTGCAACCCTGGCCCTCGAAGCAAGTCCTACCGGCCGTCTCGACCGCAATCTCGTCGGCAAGCTGCTCGTCCGAGTCGGCGCCCACGGCGTCATCCTGCACCGCGCCGACGGGGTCGTACTGATGCTCGACCGTCCGATGCCGCCAACACCGGACGTTACGATCGACCTGACCCATCCCAGCATCTTCGCGGCGATCCGCGGCTCGCTGATGGCTCTGGCGCGCACCAACAATCGCATTTTGCGGGTGCTGGGCCCGTCGCCGACCGGCAGCGGCGAGACCGTCGAGGTCTTGCTCGACGAAGCGCCGCTGCGGCGCGAGATGTGGGATTTCGGGATCCGCATTCTGGAATTGTCGATCGTGCTGTCGCTGATCACCGCCGCGCTCGTCTATCTCAGCCTGCAATGGCTGCTGGTGCGGCCAATGCGGCGGATCACGGCCAGCATGATGGCGTTTCGCGAGGATCCGGAAGACGCCTCCCGAATGATTGCCGCGAGTCGGCGAAAGGACGAGATCGGCGTTGCCGAGCGTGAGCTGGCGGCCATGCAGCTGACCGTGCGCCGTGCGCTCGCGCAACGCGCGCGGCTCGCCGCACTCGGCACCGGGGTAACCAAGATCAACCACGATCTGCGCAACATCCTGGCGACGGCGCGGCTGGTCACCGACGGGCTGACCGCGAGCGCCGCGCCAGAAGTGCGCCGCATCCTGCCGCGTCTGGTCGATGCGATCGACCGCGCGGTGGCTCTGTGCACACGCACGCTCGACTTTTCGCGCGAGGACGCAGCGCCGCTGGCGCCGAGCCGTTTCCGCCTCGCACCGCTGATCGACGAGGTCGGTGCCGGTCTTGCGGTCTCGGGGGATTTCGCATTCGACTGCGCCGTTCCGCCCGACCTCGAGGTCGAGGCCGAGCGCGACCAGCTTTATCGCATCCTGTCCAACCTCGCGCGCAACGCGGTTGAAGCCGGCGCCCGCCGGCTGCGGATTTCGGCGACACACGCAGACCGCGTGATCGCAGTCGACGTCGCCGATGACGGCCCCGGTTTGCCGCCGAAGGCGCGGGAAAACCTGTTCCGGCCGTTTTTCGGCTCGGCCCGCCCCGGCGGCAGCGGGCTTGGGCTCGCGATTGCCCGCGAATTGGCACGGGCGCATGGCGGCGATCTGGCGCTGGTCTCCAGCACCGGTGCGGGGACGGTGTTGCGCCTGACCCTGCCGGCTCCCGCCGGCAGCCGCAGCGCGGCCGCGATCAGTCGAGAGACAGTGTCACCGACTTGAGATAGGCGGTCTCCGGCAGTGACGGGTGGACCGGATGGTCGGGCCCGGCTCCCGCGGTTCGGATGATGCGGCCGCTGCGGCCGGCATCGGCGAGCCCGCGCCGCACTGCTTCGGCAAACTCAGCCTCGCCGACATTGTAGGAGCACGAGGCCAGAAACACGATACCGCTGCGGGCGGTTACGGCGGCGGCGAGACGCGCGAGCTTGCGGTAGCCGCGCAAGGCCGCGGGTGTGTCCTTGCGCGATTTGGCAAAGGCCGGCGGGTCGGCGATGACAATGTCGAAACGTTCACCGTCGGCGGCGAGCCGATCGGCTTGGGCAAAAGCCTCGCCGCGGTGGAAAGTACAGATCGCATCGACGCCGTTAAGTATCGCGGCCTCGCCGGCGAGTGCCAGCGCCGGTTCGGAGCGGTCGATCCCGACAACCGCTGCGGCACCGGCCCGCGCCGCCTGCACCGCAAAGCCGCCGGTGTAACAATAAAGATCGAGAACACGCGCGCCGTCCCTGGCGAGGGTTGCGACAAAGCCGCGGTTTTGGCGCTGGTCGAAAAACCAGCCGGTCTTCTGCCCGGTGAGCGGGTCGATCTGAAAAACCGCGCCGTTCTCGCGCAATAGCACCCTCGTGGTGAGTGCACCCACCGCCACCCGCGTCTCGGAGGGCACGCCCTCCTGCGCCCGGACCGGGCTGTCGTTGCGCAGCACAATCGCCCGCGGTTTCAGCGCGGCGGCGAGCGCTTCGAGGACGAGCGGTTCGAGCCGGGCCATGCCGGCGGCATTTGACTGCACGATGACGACATCATCGACGCGATCGACGACGAGCCCCGGCAGTCCGTCGGCCTCGGCATGGACGAGGCGGTAATAGGGCTCATCGAACAGCTGCTCGCGCAGCCGCAAGGCCCGATCGATCCGGCGGGCGAGAAAGCGGCCTCCGATCGCCCGGCCGGCATCGCGATCGAGCAGGCGGGCGGCGAGCAGGCTGTGGGGGTTGAACATCGCCACACCGAGCGCGCCGCCGTCGGCACGGCGTAAGGTGACGAGCGTGCCGGGAGCAAGCGCCCGCGCCGCGTCGTCCATCACCACTTCGTTCGAATAGATCCACGGATGGCCGGCTTCGGCGCGCTTGTGCCGCGCCGACAATAGGGCGACGGCCGGGCGGGTTGCGGGATCGTCGGGAACTTGCTCGGTGGCGACGAGTGTCCCGTTGTCCACCGCACCCCCCTTTCCGATCTGTACCGCCGAGCGCCATTCTGCCGTCGCCGCCCGCCTTTGGCGAGTGCCGCCGATGTGACGGGCTCTTGGCCGATCTTCCTTGCCTTTCAGCTCGCTGCTGGAGTAGTTGTTGCGCCCCGCAGCCGTCGGCCGGCTAAAGCATACGCGCCCGTAGCTCAATTGGATAGAGCACCAGACTACGGATCTGGGGGTTAGGGGTTCGACTCCTCTCGGGCGCGCCATTCTTTTCAGTAAGATACTGGTTGCCAAGCCAAAGTAACAAGCGGATCAGCAATCACATAGCAATCACGCGTAACCAGATTCGGTATCCTACTCGACAGGAAAGGCCTTTCGTCCGTGCCCGGATTCCGCCTTGACGAGGAGCAACGTGCCCGAGTTCGTGACTGTCTGAATAAGGCCAATTTCTCACTGCCGCGAGTTTTTGAACGACTCGTTAGCGATATCGAGCACTCCCTGTCGCGATTCAGCGCAATCGAGCCGAGCCAGCGCCCCCGGGACACACATGATGCCCTGCGAGAGATCTGGTTCCTCGCGCACGAAGATGATCCGCCTATTGCCATAATGCGAGCACGGGTAAAGGCGCTGCGGGGAGCCGCCCTGGAATATATCGACCGCCGCGCTCCGCGAGTTATCCCTAAATTGTTTCCCCAAGACCCCTTCGTAGAACGTTCCTTCTTGGAACGCTGCGGGTTTCTCACCTGGGCCGACAAGGCGAGCGGCGACAGGCTCGTTCGCGCCCTCGCTGTTCTCACCGCTGATGGCGCTCAAATCGTCACGGGCCGTAACCGTGGTCATGGGAAGCGCTCGTCACCCCGAATGGAACCAGTGATCTTCGGCGAAGTTCGAGGTGCTGGCGCGAAGAGGCGCAAAGGAGGTCGACCGAGCGAGGATTCTCGCCATCAGCTTGTTATGGAACTCGCTCTCGATTGGCTCCGGGCAACGAGCGAGATGCCGAAGGCGGGTCGCAGCAGCGAGACAGCGTTTGGAGACCTAGTGCACAGCGTATTCCAGTGGCTTGAAATCTCGAAAGATCCCTACGAGGCCGCGACCTACGCCCTTCGGTGGTACTGGGAACAGGTAGAGCTAGAGCGGAACCGCCCGTCTTTGGCTGATTTCCTGCGGCATCACGGCGAAAAACCTTGAGCCTGGTCAGCTAGCTTTCGGGGTGGCATCGGGTTTTCGCCAGCGCGGCAATGCCGCACGTAGGATCTTGGTGCATCGTTTACGTCCCGGAGCGATGCGCTGTGACTATTTCGACTCCCGTATCCCGAAGGTTCCGGCCGCCTAAAGCGGCTGAATATATAGGCGTGGCGGAAAGCACGCTGGCCAAATGGCGCATCCGTGGTGACCCGCCTGCTTATCGCAAGCTCGGGCGGGTCGTCGTCTATGACCAAGACGACCTCGACGCATGGCTCGACACCTGCCGACGCACCTCGACGTCCGATGTCGGGCGGTCTGACCGCCGGCACACGCGTCGTAGCACGAACGAGCCGTCGGGGGCGCGTTCGTGAGCACCGGCAACGGCGAGCGCTTCGTCATCACTAGTGACATCCGGCAGGCGATCAAGGGCCGTGAAGCCGAAATTCTTGACGGGCTAGGTATCCCCTGGCGTAGCGGTAAGCCGCATATCAATTGTCCTTACCGCGATCACCAAGACCGCAATCCGTCATGGCGCTGGGACGAGCACAAGCATCGTGCAATCTGCACGTGCGGTTCGCACTCGATTTTAGATGTCCTGACGAAGGTCGAGGGGATCGATTTCTATGTTGCCAAGCTGCGCGCGGCCGAACTTCTCAAACGAACTGACCTAATCCGAGTACGGCGCCAGAAGAAACGTCCACCGGACGAAGAGACCTCCGCGGCCGGTTCGGATAGCCCGGGCCCGGCGGGCTGTCGACTCGCCGACTACGCCCAAGCAAAGGGATTGCCGATAGATTTTCTTCGCTCCCTCGGCATTGCTGAAATCACTTATCGGGGCGCACCCGCCATCAAGATCCCATACCACGCTCCTGACCGCAGCGTGGTCGCGATGCGCTTCCGCATTGCACTCGAAGGCGAGGACAAGTTCCGTTGGCGCAAATGGTCGCGGCTCTGCCTTTACGGCGCCCACGACGCCAAGCACCTGAAAGCTGCCGGCCTCAGCCTTCTCGTTGAAGGCGAAAGCGACTGCCATACCATCTGGTGGCACAGGATCCCTGGCCTAGGCCTGCCCGGTGGCGGCACCTGGAACGAAGAGCGCGACGCGCCGCTCTTCGATGATGTGCCCGTCATCTACGCTATCATCGAGCCCGACAAAGGCGGACAGGCCTTACTGGCGTCGCTCGCCCGCTCCCGGATTGCACCGCGCGTTCGCCTCGTCCACATGCCGCCTGATACGAAAGACGTCTCCGCGCTTTATCTAGCCGACCCTGAGAACTTCGTCGTCAGGCTGGACGCGCTGCTCGAGGTTGCGCAGCCGATCCCACAACAAGTCATCGCCCCGTCGTCGGCGGGGCCCGATCAGAAAGTGGACGACCGCCCGGCCTTGATTATCGACGATGCCGATCTGACGCGTACCGCGCGAGCGCTTCGCGACCGGTTGGCCGAGCGGGCGGGCCTGTTTGATCGAGGAACGCCGGTCAAACTCGTGCGCGACGCGATGAGCGGCGGCATGGTTGCGCGGCAGCTCACGGTAGAGGGCGTCGTCCACGAGGCGCACCGGGTCGCGTATCCGGTGAAACAGAGGATGAATGCGGACGGTTCGATCCTCGAGGTCCCAGTCACGCTGCCCAATCGCGTCGCGCGCCTCTATCTGGACATGAGGGGCGACTGGAACCTTCGCGTGCTGAATGGAATCACAACGGCTCCGATTCTGTCAAGCGATGGGAGTGTGCTTGGGCGACACGGCTACGACGAGGGCACCGGATTGTGGTGCGACGCGGTCGAGACCCCCCTATGCCCCCTATGGTCCCTATGCCCCTCGCGGCCGCAGCGCTTTTGCGCGTGCGCGCTACCTTCCATACGTTTCCTTTCGCCGATGCGCCGCGTGTATGGGACGCAACACTGAGGGTGGAGGTCGTCGACATCGGCCAGCCACCCGGATGTGACGAATCCGCTTTCCTCATGGGTTTGATGACCGCCGTCTGCAGGCCGAGTTTATGGCTTGCGCCAGGCTTTCTGCTCGTTGCGCCGCAGTTATCGGGCGCGGGCACCGGCAAAGGCCTGTTGGTGCGCGCCATCTGCATCATTGCCTTTGGGCGAGCACCGCGACCGTTCACGGTCGGCCACGATAGCGAAGAGCTTGAGAAGCGCATCGCGGCGGCGCTGCTCGAAGCTGAGCCAGTGCTGTTCCTTGACAACGCGAACGGCACTGCATTGCGTTCCCCCACGCTCGCAAGCGCCATGACCGAGCGGCCTGCCCAGGTGCGCGACTTCGGCAAGTTGAGGATGCTGCCGATCAAACTCAACCATCTTCGTGGTCGTGACCGGCAACGCCTTGACCGTCGCAGAGGACCTTGTCCGTCGCTTTCTTACCGACGAGCTTGACGCGAAGATGGAGGATCCAGAGGAGCGGCCGTTCCCACCCGGATTTCTTGCATCGATCCAGGAGCGCCGCGCCGAACTACTGGCCGACATCCTAACCATATGGCGGTTCGACCGACAGAATCCCGCCGTACTCACGCGGGGCAGGCCGCTCGGTAGCTACGAGGTTTGGTGCGACTGGGTCCGGGACCCGCTCATGACGTTAGGATGCGCCGACCCGGTGGAACGTATCGCGGAGGTCAAGGGCAAGGATCAGCGGCGCCGTCGGATCGCGGAAATCCTGACCACATGGTGGGCGAGCCACGGGAGCGCGCCGGTGAAGGTTGCGGACATCCATCAGGATGTGCGTGCCCTCATCGACCCTCAGGGTCGCGGACGCCAGTTCGTGGCAGCAGCCGTAGAAAAGATGGTCGGGACCCGGGTCGGCGGGTTCATGCTGACCGTCCAGCGAGGTGACGGAAAGTGGGCCGTCGCGACCTATGCGGTGCAGCAGAACGCTACCGATTCCGCCGGCGACCTCCCAGAGCATAGGGGTCATAGGGGTCATAGGGGGGCCAACACCCCATCGAGCGACGGACAAGACCGGGTAATCGATCCGCTCGTAGCCGAAGATGGTTTACCTCCCAATGAGGAGGTCGTCCTGTGACCGACGCCGCAGAGGAACTTCTCGGCTGCCTCGCCGAGCTTGGAGCCAGCGTCGCCCCAGACGGTGATCGCCTCGTGGTCCGCGCCGGCGCCTCCGGCATACCGGCGGCGCTTATGGCTCGGCTGCGGGCCGCGAAGCCCGATCTGATCGCAGCGCTCGCCACGGGTGCGCATACTCCATCGCAAACCGCGGACAGGACAACCCATCCGGTCGACGCAGCCTGGTGGCACGGTCGTTTCACGATTCGCACCATTCATTGGGAACTTGGCGGCTATCGGTCGCACTTAGAAGCCCGATGCTTGGCCTTCGGCGAACTCCTCGACGAATTCCGAGAGAGCCAGGGCCGACGGTGGCCCACTTGGCAGTGCGCCGGCTGCGACGAACCGATCGACGGCTTGTCAGCGCTGACGCTGGCGGATGGAAACCGCATCCACTTTGGTGACAAGAATGAGTGCTTGATCCGCTTCGGTCGGCGGTGGCACGGCGCCGCGGTTGCCGGACTGCGGGCGCTCGGCCTCGAAGCGCCTCCCGGCTATGAGCCGCCATGACTTTGGGACCACCGGAGCGCGCTCCGTCGCTTGCCGCATTGCGCATGCGGCGAAGCCGCGAGCGGCGCCAGAAAGGGGATATCATCATAAGCCTGCAAATCCCCCAATCCGTGATCTCGCAGCTGGCGGCGCTCGGCTGGCTTGTCGCACAGCGTAACGACGACAAAGGCGCCGTCATCCATGCGCTTGCCGAATTTATCGATCAGGCACTCAAGTTGCGCGTAACCCCGCGCGCAGGGGCGCATGACGGGGTAATCTTCGTGGCTGAAATTCCACAGAGCACGGTCAAGAGGCTGGTCGCGCACGGTTGGGTCCGCGGTGATCATCAGCGCGATAGCGCTGCGATCGCAGCCGTTTACTGCCGGTTTTCCGGCGGGTCGATCTACGTCGCGTGACGGAACACGGGCGAACTGACGCGCAATAAAACATCGGCCGGCCTTCGCCGCGCGAATTTAATGATGAATTCGCCGGCTCGGCTTACGAGGTGGAGTTCTCCGCTCCAGCTGCCGCCGCTGTAGGCGGCCGCAGCATCAATTTCAACGCGGCCTCAATCACATCGAGCTCTTCTGGCGTGTAGTCTCTCGGGTTGAAGCGCGGACTCGATTCTTTCTCTTCGGCAGGATCGAAGTCGATCGGCTTCAAGCCGGCGCGATCAAGGACCCCAATCGCGCAGACCGAGCGCACGCGAGAATCTTCCTTGGGGTCATTCGCCAAGTCGATCAATACCCGCATCATCTCCGGCGCCGCTTTGCGCGCGATCTTGCGTCCCTCGTGATAGAACTTCGACATGCCACTCGGATTGCCGGTCTGGCCCTTCGGCCAGCGGAAGGCCTTGTTTCCCGCCTGCATGATCGCGAGGTGCTGTTGGCTGTCGCTACTCATTTGAACGGCATCATAGCGCTTTTTGGCCTCGCGCGCACGCGCGAAGCTGATACCACATGGGCTAGTCACCGAGGAATTTGGCGCGGAGATTGAGCGTGTTCGCGAGAGGTATTACAGATTCAAGGACTCTCTTTTCGCAGCGTATGTCTGCGCTCGGCCACCTATGCGCGGGTTGGCAAGGGACACCTAGTGCTCAGGCGCATTCAAAAGATGCAGCGTCACGCGCGAAGGACCGCCCGAGCCCTGGTATCTCGACAAGAGGCGGTGAATCATGCGTCTGTGTCTGAGCACTAGCAGGTTTCTTTAGACGACGAAGCCGCCTGCACATGCGCGCGCTCGTTCGCCAAGATAGCGTGCTTCGACGAAAGCCGCATAAGCGCCTTATGGAAAACGGGCGGGCGGTGTTCGAGCCGGTTCTAACCGAGGCGCAGCGCCGCGACGATCGCGCGGGGCCAATCTTTTGCCGGGCAACAGGGCAGGACGATAGTGGCGAGGCCTGAGAGACACGAAGAGACGCAGCGGGGAAACCCGCATCGCCTGACGATCGACCAGCACACGTTCCCAGCCGCCAGCATCGAACGCTTCTGCGGCCCTGACCGGCGCGTTCTCGTGCATGATCTGCTGCGGAACAGGGTTCGCCGCGCCGGGCCAAAGGACGACATCTTTTGCGCCAAGCGAGCCTGGGACCACGGCTCCGAAACCGGTTTCATGCGACAGATCGAGGATGCATTCCAAAACCTGGCTAACGGGGTAGTCGATCGGCAGGTCTCGACAATCGGCGAGGCGGACAAGCGCGTCGTCAATGAATTCTTTGCTCTCTGGTACATGCGTTCTCGGCATCGGACGCTGGCGACACAGGAAATTCAGGCGAGGGGCATAACCGGCGGGGGCCTCTCCAGAAACCAAGAAGAGCTACTGGAAAAGCGCCGCATGATGTTCGCGAGGTCCGGTGGGCGGTTTCTCGCCCGGCAGCTCAACGGAATGCTGCTAAGGACGTGGACCTATCGCTATGCCCAAAACGCGTTGGCTGTGACCCGCTGGGGAATCATCGAGGCGCAGGAAGGCGAATTCGTCGTGCCAGATGTGCCTTGGCCCAACTTCCGCGGTTTTGGGTGATGCGGTTGCTGGGGATCGCAGAAATGCTGGGGTTGCGACGACACCGCTCGCATTGTGGTGCTAAATGATCGACATTTTTGTGATTGAGACGGTTTATTTATCTTGAGAAGTGGCGACGAATTGTGGTGCCCTTGCCGCAAGCAGGGTGCCGCGCCATGTTCGTCCGCGTCAAGAAGATCGGAGCCTATGAGTACCTCTACCTCGTCGAGAACGCACGCGAGGGCGGGCGCCACGTTCAGCGCGTCATCAAGGCGCTCGGCCGGCGCGACGAGGTCGAAGCCTCCGGCCTGATCGACGGGCTGATCGCCTCGGCGGCGCGGCATTCGCGACGGACGATCGTGCTGTCGAGCTTCTATCGCGGCGAGTTGCCGGAACTGCGCCGCGTCAGCATCGGACCCGATTTGGTGTTCGGCCGGTTGTGGGCCGAAACCGGATGCCGCGACGTGCTCACCAGCCTGCTCGCCGACCGGCGCTTCGGCTTCGATGTCGAGCGGGCGGTCTATCTCACCGTACTGCATCGGCTGACGGTCTCGGGTTCCGACCGCCACGCGAGCGAATGGCGCAACGGCTTGCGCGTCCCCGGCGCCGAAGGGCTCGGGCTCGACGAGGCGTACAAGGCGATGGCCTGGCTCGGCGAAATCGACGAGCACGGCCGCGGCACCGCCGAGGCGATCGAGGAAGCGCTCTACCGGCATCGCCAGCCGCTGTTCGGTGCGGTGTCGATCGCCTTCTTCGATACGACGACGTTATGGTTCGAGGGCGCCGGCGGTGAGAACCTGGGTCAGCGCGGCCATTCCAAGGACTACCGAGGGCACTTGAAGCAGGTCGTGCTCGGCATCGTGCTGGATGACGCCGACCGGCCGATCGCCTCGTTCCTGATGCCGGGCAACACTGCCGACGTGACGATGTTGTTGCCGGTGGTGCGCCGCCTGCGCGATCGCTTCGACATCGCCCGGACCTGCATCGTCGCCGATCGCGGCATGATCAGCGCCCACACCATGGCGGCGCTCGAAGCCGAGAAGATCGAGTACATTCTCGGCGTGCGCGAGCGCACCAGCCGCGAGGTGCGCGCCGAGGTCATTGAGGATGATGGCGTCAGCGTGCCGCTGCTCATCCGGCGGCAGAAGGGCGAGACTGAACTCGCCGTCAGGGAGACCACAATCGCCGGGCGGCGCTACATCATCTGTCGCAATGACGAGGAAGCCAGAAAGGATGCCGAGGCGCGCGCCGAACTGATCGCCGGCCTCGAGCGCAAGCTCGCGCAAGGCGACAAGGCACTGGTCGCCAACAAGGGCTTCCGCCGTTTCCTCAAGACGCCCGTGGGCGACGGCTTTGTCATTGATCGGGCCAAGGTCGAGGCCGACGCCCGCTTCGACGGCCTGTTCGTGCTGCGCACCAACACGAAAATCTCCGCCCTCCAAGTCGTCCTGCGATACCGTAACCTCCTCGCCGTGGAGGACGCCTTCAAAACCGCAAAAGCGCTGCTTGCCACCCGGCCGATCTTCCACAAAACCGATGCCGGCATCCGCGGCCACGTCTTCTGCACCTTCCTCGCCCTGGTGCTGCGCAAGGAACTGACGGACCGTCTGGCGGCACGCCGCAGCAAGCTCGAATGGCAGCGCATCATCGATGATCTTGCCGACCTCAGTGAGATCGAGGTCGAACAGGATGGTCGCCGGGCCCGACTGCGCACCGCTCCCGGCGCAACCATTGATCCGATCTGCCGCGCTATCGAGATCACCCTGCCGCCCGTCTTCCAGGAGATGCCGCCCGCCCGCTGAACCCCCAAGAAAATGTGGTGCCTAAATCTGAAAATGGCCTCCAAGCCGTTGATAATCAGCCGTCTTCAAATCCAAACTGCGGAAGTTGGGCTTGGCATACCGTCATCCCGATCACGCCCAAGAGATGCCTGGCGTCGCCGGCACCCAACGGCATGATAACCCGGCAAAACCTTGTCGAGATCAACCGCAATGCCGTCGCGGGCAGCCAAGCGTATTTCTTCGCCCGCGATTTCCGTGCTTGCCCCGTTTGGCGCGCACCGCGAGCACAGGCCCAGGAAAGTTAAAAGCGTTGCTTCATATATTCCTGGGCTGCTGAGCCGGTAAGCTCCTGCGTCGAAGGACCATAGCGGACAAAGAACTTCTCCACAGGGCCGTCCTTGACGAATACTGGGGTGGGTGATCGCGAACACTCCACAACCAGGACCCGAACGCCATCGTGGTTATCGAACCTCGATTGGACATTCATGGCGTGTTGCCCACCAAGGCGATCCTTCAGCAAGTTGATCAGGTGAAGGGACATCTTATCCTCGTCGGCAAAGCCGTCCTTTTCAAATCCTACCGGTGTTCCATCGTCGGCGACGCCGACAATGAGGGTGCCCCCTTTCGCGTTCAGGAAGCCTGCTATGCTCTTGAGGACTGCCATCTCCATCCGGGAGTCTTTTTCCCCGGTATGGAGGTTAGTGCGCAGGGTTGATTTGTATTCGATGGCGTTACTCTCCCCCGACGCAATCAAATCGGCCACACTGACGATCGGGGCGGGGGCTTTCGCCTTGCCCGCTAATGTCTCGTAGGCGGCGCGGATCGTCTGAGCGATCAGCGTGCGCCGCTCTCGCAGGAACGTATCATAAGCCATGCCGTGCCAGCCCTGCGGCAATGCGTGCTGCCGATACATCTCCTGCAGCAGCTTGGGGTCGAACCGGGCCTCAAGCGCCGGCACATAGTCGCTTGGCGGCGTGTCGGAGATCGCCGCATTGTCTCCCCATTCAACGATCGCGTAGTTAGCGATCTGGTTGTACTCGCGCTGATCCGTGATCCCTTCGGTCTTCAGATACGCGACAGGGAACAGGTGATGGCGTTCAAGGCTGCTCCGCGTGCCATGAATAGCCGGGTCCATCAGCTCGCGTACTTGATGGTTGGAATATAGCGCCCTCGCATCGAGGACATTCAACGCCGCGAAGAACGCGAACATCGAAGGGCCACGGGCTGCCGATGTCGCGAGATCGCTTGGAAGCGTGATCGACCAGAAATCGTTCGTGAGAGCTGCCGCGCAGATATCCTCGATGAGGGCTAGGAACTCGTCGGGTGTCTTGACCACACGCAGGCGGGCGAGGAGCCAGCATGCCCAGCTGCGGATTGAGACTGGCGTTCAGATCTACTTCTGCGATCCGCACAGTCCTTGGCAGAGAGGGACGAACGAGAACACCAATGGGCTACTGCGCCAATACTTTCCGAAGGGCACGGACCTGAGCATGCACAGCGTCGACGCGCTTGCCGCCGTGGCGGCAACGCTGAATGGTCGCCCGCGCAAGACGCTTGGATGGAGAACACCTGCCGAGGCTTTGGACGAGATTATGAAATCGGCGCACACTGCTGTTGCGACGACCGGTTGAACTCAAGCTGACTGCCACGGTCCGAGTGATGGATCAGCCCGGCGGTCGGGCGGCGCATGGCCAGAGCTGTGCGCAGGGCAGCGAGAGCCAGGTCGCGATGCAACCGGTCGCCAGTCGCCCAGCCGACCACCCGGCGGGCGAACAGGTCGATGACGACGGCGAGGTACAGCCATCCTTCGCGGGTCCAAATGTAGGAGATGTCGGCGCCCCATTTCTCGTCAGGCCCAGTTGCCATGAAGTCCTGATCGAGCAGGTTCGGAGCGACCGGCCAGGCGTGATGGCTGTCTGTGGTCCGTTTGAACCGCCGTTTCTGCCGAGCCCTGAGGCCGTTCTCGCGCATCAGGCGGGCCGTCCGGCGGCGACCGACCAAAAGCCCGGCGTCTTGCAGCTCCCGCGTCATCCGCGGACTTCCATAGGTGCCGTTCGACCGGGCAAAGGCCGACCGGACATGTGCCAAGAGCACCATGTCGTCGCGTTGGCGGCGGCTAGCTGGCCGGTCCCTCCAGGCGAAATAGCCGCTCTGGCTGACGCCGAGCACGCCGCACAGACGATGGAGGGGGAATTCCGCTTTCGCCGTATCGATGAGCGCGAACCTCATCGACTTCCCTCCCGGGCGAAAAAAGCGGTGGCCTTCTTCAGGATATCCCGTTCCTGCCGAAGGATCTCGTTCTCCCGACGCAGCCGCTTCAGCTCGGCCGTGACATCGCTCTCCGCCACCGTCGCAGGATCGACAGCGCGCCGATCCCGGCTCCGGCCGATCCACCGCACCAGCGTCGACAGGCCAATCCCGAGATCGCCGGCAATCTCGCGCTGCGTCCGCCCGCTGGTCACCACCAAGCGCACCGCTTCGTCCTCAAATTCCTTCGTAAACCGTCGTTGCTGCATCGTCGAGTTCCTCTTCGATCAACAGGAACTCTCCACTTTTCCGAAGCAAGTCCGCCGTGGATCATCCCGGTGGGCGAGGCAGATTGCCCGTCGGGGCTGAATAGCTCGGGAGCGCCCGGAAAAGCTGGAACCGCCAGCGCAGACTGCCCGAGCCCTACCGCCGCCTAAGCCCGGCACGGGACCACGCGGACGACAAAAGCGGGGATGAAGCCGCGGCAGGTCCTACCGCACTATGGTCACCACCCCACCGGGAGGCGGGGCAAAGCCGCCGCGGCTCTGCGCAGTGCAGAAGCCACCTAACTCGTGGTCAATGGGATCGGGGCGTGTCGCCCGCTTGCGCGATAGTCGCGAAATCGGCAGCGGTGATCCGCGTCTCCACGTCTCGCCGGATAGCGCCGGTTCCTTCGTTGTAGCGCCATTCGATGTTCTGGCATTGCGGGTCAAAAAGTATGGGCGGGCTGCGGCTGGCGGCTGGCCCGGCTACCTGATATCGCTCGCAAACTACTTCCGCCTCGAACAGCCGCGGGTCCTGCCGTGAGAAAATTTCTTCGGGTATTTGCCAGAATGTCTCATTCGCCTCTGCGATCGCGTCGTCGTCGCCTGTTGCCAGCCCGAAGCGGTATTGCATTTGTGCTCTCGCGTAATTGGCCACTTCCTCGGGGGTCGGGCCGGGCGGGATTGGCTGGACCGGCCCCGGGTTCGGGGCGCAGGCGGCGAGCAGAGCGAATGCTGCGGCAACGGCAGGGCCGCCTATCGTCCTAATCAGCACGATCTTGATCATCGGACCTTCTCCAGTTCATCGCCGCCGGCGCGGGTTGGCCATATCACAGGATCATGACCTTCGACCTGACCGATGCCGAGACCCGCGCGCCCGCCACGCACCTGCGACACGCCCCCGACGGCGACCCTTGCCGGTTCGCATCGCGGCTAGACCCTTCTCGGCGATCCTGGCCAAGCTTGATCCATCAAAGCCTCAGGATGAACCGTCGCCGAACGTTGCGGGGCCGCGCCGATCGGTACTAATCGTAGCGGCCCGATGCGGCGGGGCGGATTAGCACGGAGAACACGATGAAAGTGACCGGCGGGTGCCATTGCGGGCGGATCACGTATGAGGCCGAGGTCGATCCAGCGACCGTCAGGGTTTGCCATTGTACCGACTGCCAGAGGCTGACCGGCACGGCGTTCCGTACTAACATAGCGAGCCTGTCGGGGACGTTCGCGCTCAAGAGCGGGACCCCGAAGATTTACATCAAGACCACCGAAAGCGGGAACAAGCGCGCCCACGCCTTCTGTCCCGAATGCGGTGCGCCAATCTACTCCGCTGCGCCCGAGCCGAACCCCTCGACCGTTGGACTGCGCGTTGGCGGTATCGACCAGCGGGCGCAGTTTGAGCCGCCGATCCGGCAGGGTTGGTGTCGCTCAGCCTTGCCCTGGTCAATGGACCTGACGGGCGTGGCGCGCGCAGAACGGCAGTAAGTTTTTCCGGTGCCGGACCAAGCTTGGGGCGGGCTGGGCTCGTTCCTGACCAATGCACGCTTTGCTGGACGAGAATTGCGGGGCCGACGGATGGGCCATGACCCCGGCCGGCCTACGCGGCGTCATCAACGATGCGGTTGCGGTCTATTTCCTCGACGCCACATTCGCGGTTGCTTTCGTAGCGCGCTGGTGCGCAGGGGCCAAGACGGAGATCAGCGACGGGGCGTTCCCCCGGACGGCTGCCGCGCCGCACCGTACGCCCTGAATTGGTCGGCCACCCTGCCACTAGTCGTGATGCCAATAACGGGCACGGTGATAATAGTGGTGAGGAACGTAGTGGTGGTGGTGATAGTAGGCGTGGTGATTGTGATAGTAGTCAGCGCGGCTGGTGTTTGTGAACAGCGTCAAAGAGCCGAGTAGAAGGGCAAAAAGGCGGCCGCCAACGATCTTCATAACTGAACCTCATAGGTTGTTTGCCTGGTGCAGCCAACAGCGAGCGGGCGGCGAGAGTTCCGAGCGCTAAACGCCACTTGCGCGCGGCTAGCTGAACGGAGTGGGGCCGTCGCCCACGCTCCAGCACCAAGCAAGGAACTCGGACACACGGGCGAGCATGAGGGCTCTCTGGCGGTGCGCCGAGGCGATTTCCACTCGACCGTCCCGGACTGACGCCCGCGGCTACTCTGCGGCCCATTGCGGCAGCGGCGGGTGATGAGTGGTCACCAAGCCGGAGTAGCGCTCATCGCTCAGCTTTGACGGCCCGACACAAGAACGCGAGGCCGCCGGGCTCGCCGAGCAGCGCCAAGTCAGCAACGGCGCGGGTCAAGTCCGGGCTGCACCGGTCGCTGTGAGCGGGAGCCGGCGCGGCGATATGGTCGTCACCAGGACCGAGCGGCGATCAGACGGAAGTGGCGATCAGGACGATGCCACCCGCGACGAACACCCCGCCAACTATGATCCCGAGGGAGCGTTCACGGGCAGGCAGGAAGGCAGCGACCCCCCATACGAGCATTCCCCAAAAGACGAGACATGCTCCTGCGATCCTGCGCAGTCGCGCCGTCCTCAGCAACCTCTCAGCCGCTCGACGACGGCTCTCCATTTCCCAGTCCCGAAGACGTGAAGCTCACGCTGGCCAACCCTGGGCCGCTGCCGCGGGTATCTATCCAGTCCGGGACAGGCACGGCAGCGATGCCCCGATTTTGACGCGAATTTGACGATCTTGCCGGGGGTGGCGTACCATCGCACCCACAGCAGGCCGCCGGTCCCTGGGGACCCCGACAATGACGACACGACCGCTCAAGGAGAGGGCCGCTGTCCCGCTCACGGCCGCGAGGCTGAAGTCCCTGCTGAGCTATGACCCGGCCTCTGGGGAATGGCGCTGGCTGATCAATCGCACCGGGTCAACGAAAGCTGGGGGCGCCCAGGCTGGCCGCGTCGACGCGCACGGTCATCGCCAGATTTTCATAGATGGGCATCCCCATTACGCGCACAGCTTGGCTCATCTCTACGTCGGCCGCGCTCCGTACCTATGGCCGTGACAATGAATATTGGCCCACTTATGCTGACGAATTCTGGCCCACCCCCGGTGTCTTTGACCTGCTGAGCCGGGCCGAGGCCGGGCTCAGCAGGTCAGCGTCGCTTTTCCATCCTCTCCTTCACGTTTTGCCGCCCTTTCGTTGTGCCGTGGTCCGGCGGAACCGGTAGGAGTCCGCGCCGGTGGTGATGATGTGCGCCTGGTCGGTCAGACGATCGATCAGCGCCTTGCACAGCCGCGGATTGGGGATCACCTGCGACCACTCGGAGAATGGCAGGTTGGTGGTGACGATCACCGCCGCTTTTTCGGCGCGGTCGGCGACCACCTGGAACATCAGCTCGGATGCGGTTTCGGCGAGCGGGACGTAGCCCAGTTCGTCGATACAGATCAGATCGAGCCGTTCCCACCGGCCCAACGCGCGGCTGAGTTGGTTGGCATGCGTCGCCTCCGCCAGTTCGTTGATCAGCGCCGTCGCGGTGGTGAATCGCACCCGCCGGCGCTGGCGGCAGGCCGCCACGCACAAGCCCGTCGCCAGATGGGTTTTCCCCGTCCCGGCCTCGCCGACCAGCAGGATCGGTTCAGCCTTGGCCACGTAATCGCCCTCAGCCAGCGTGCGCAGTTGCGCAGCCGAGACGCCGGAGTGGTCAAACTCGAACCCATCCAGCGTCTTCATCCGCGGCAGCTTCGCCTCATGCAGCAGCCGGGTGATGGCGCGGCTCTCCCGCTCCTCCATCTCGGCCGCCAGCAGCGCCTCGAGGTAACCCAGATGGGATTGGTTTTCTCGCGTGGCGGCATCGGCCAGACGGGAGAACTGCGTGCCGATCGTTGGCATCCGCAACGTCTTGCAGTGCTGACGGATGGCCTGATCCTGAAGCTCGGCCATCATGCCGTCCCCGCGCAGGGACCCGACAGCAGCGTGTCGTAGTCGGCGAGATATGGCAGAGGCCGGTCGTAGCGGGCCAATGCACCGACATCGATCGGCTCGGGTTTGGCCTTGTGCAGCCCTGCTTCGGTCAGCAGATACCGCACCGCCGCCACGTCGCAGGCACCGAGCGACACCGTGGAGGCGACCGCCGTGCGCAGCCGGTCGTGGCCAAACTCTTGGCCTAGCGCCAGCACAGCCACCATGGCGCGGGTGCCGTTCTGCTTGCCGTGCCGCCCTTGCAGCCGGGTCCAGAGCTCGTCGTAACAAGCAGGCCAGAGACCCGTCGCGCGCCATTGCGCCAACGGTTTCGAGCCTGCGAACGCGCCCGGCTTGTGGCTCAGCACGTCGAGGTAATGCTCGAGGTCGAGGACATGCTGGCGGCGGCTGTGACAACGTTCATGACGGGCAATCAGGCGCCCAGCGTGCCAGATCTCGACATGCAGCGGATGGACGCGTGCCTCCACCCGGGTGCCCGCACGGATCGGCACCGAGTAGAAGTTGGTTTTCACCGTGACGCAGCCTTGCTTGTCCACCAGCGGGAACACGATCTCGGCCAGGTCGAGACCCTCGGCCGCGCAGGCCAGCAGGTGGCCACGCTCGACCGCCATCGCAGCGCCGATCGTCTCGCCGCGTCCAGCCAGGATCCGCGCTTCGTCCGCGCGGCAGGCCGTCACCAGCAGCGCGTTGAAGGCGTCGAGGTCAGCAACACACGGAACGGGCACCAGATGGTTGCGCCGGAAATAACCGCCTTCGCCCTCAACACCGCCCTTCTCATGCCCTTCACCAGGCGTGCAGAATTCCGCGGCAAACCGCCAGTGCGAGCGGAATGCCATGAACCGCACCGTTTCTTCTCGGCGGTGACCGCGCAGGATCTTGCGCACGGCGCTGGCCAAGTTGTCGTAGCGCAGCAGGAGGAAGACGCCGCCGAAGTAGGCGAAGGCGTGCTCGTGCGCTTCGAGGAAGGCCTGCTGCGTCGCGTGCAGGTAGGCCCGGTGGAAGGCCGCCCCGCTGGCCATCGAGCGCATGGCGAACACCTGGACCTTGGTCCGCTCGTCGCCGAGATCGACCCAGGCTTCATACCAGTCGACCTGTGCTTCTTGAGCCCAACTGTAACTTTGCGGCACAAACGTCTCCCGCCGCAGAAGCCCCAGCTGGTGTTTACGTTCACGGACGTGGTTGCGCACCGTCAACTCCGCGACCGTGGCGTCCGGGAACTCGGTCAGGATCCGGCGATAGAGCCGCCGCGCAGTGTGACGCTGCTTGCGCGGCGCGTGGCGATCCTCGTCCAGCACCTTGTCGATGAAGGCCGCCACCGCACTAAGCTTCGGCTTGGTCCTCGGCGGGTAGTGGTGCTTCGGCGGCAGCGCGCTGCCGATCGCCTGGCGCACAACACGCCGATGCACTCCGAACTTCGCGGCAACACCCGCGATCGTGCCGATCCCAAACTCATGCTCGCGACGAAGCTGCTCGAACAAATCCACTTTGGCTCTCCAGTCCACTCCAGGTCCCCCGATCCAATCGGGGCGACCCTAGGTTGAGGGGCGGGGGGTGGGCCAAAATTCGCCAGCATTGCTGGGCCAAAATTCGATAGCAGAGCCACGTACCTACGGCGACTTCTCTCGTTTTTAACCTGTAGGCGATCCTGAATGGCTGTTGTCGTCGAGTTTCCCGGCGTCCGCCGCAGGCGGCAGCGCGAGACCGAGGTCCGAGGGACGAGCGTGCCCTTCACCGTGCTGCTGCGGGTCCTCGACTACTTCGAGGGGCTTGCCGCCGGCATCGCGGCTGCGCCTCTGGCCCGGAAGGGATTGCTCTGATGCTCGCAGCCGCCTCGAAGGAACCGCGATGACCGCACGGCCCGCCAGACCGACCCGGCGGCTCTGCGATGCGCTCGCGCAGCGGCTCGGCGTCACACTGGAGTACCGCCGTACCCGAAGGGCAAAGCACGTTGATATTTACGTGCCCCCCGGGCGACGCCGGTAACCCCGGGCTAGACGCTCTGCACCATGAGTGTGAGCTTGTCGCGGACATCTGGCCGGAGGTCTACGCTGATTTGCGTGCGATTGACAAGCCGCCGGCGCGGCGTCCCGGCTGCCGAAGGACCCACTGACATGCTCACCATCCTGCTCCTCAGCACCATATATCGGGGAAATTCCGCGTTCGGTAGCAGACTGTGTCACCTTGTACGCGCGTGAGGTTAGGAATTGATAGGGCGTGGAGAGCCGGCGATTGGGCTCAATCCTCGGTCACAGTGCGGTTAAACGCTCTCCGGGCGATGCAAGGTCCGCCAGGGCCTCTACCCTACCGGCTCTCGAATTTCGGTATCGGAAAATCACCGGCGCCTGCGCTCAACCTAGCCTCCGGCTGCGGCAGGTTACCAAAGCGGTCTTGGCCGCCCCGACGCCCTCGTGGGGGTCAGGGTTGCTGCTTATGCTGCTCCCGCTGGGCGGCAGTCGGCTGCGAGCACTCTTTCTTTTTGAGGTCATAAACGCGGCGACGGCGCGAAATGGCCTCGAATGCAGCATGGCATCATTGGTTGAATAATAATATAGGGCCGCGTTGAGATTTACGGTTGCTAATTTCACTTTGCCTGGAGCGAAGAAGCTATTCAACTGTCCTATCTCTGGAGCATTGTCATAAAAGAATACTAACATGTAGCAACTATTCGGATCGGCAGAGGATTTATATAAGAATGAAGTTCCATCTCCACTGGCGTTCGCCACGTATGCTGCTGATGGAAACGACTTACGCAAATCGTCAAGCGCATCCGCATGGTAGTACATTTGCTTTGGTTCAAGTTGTGCCCCAATAATTATGGGTTTATTGTGGCTATTCCAATATAATTCGAAATGTGACAGCATTATAGGAATAATTCCTGAGTTGTCAAAAATCTGATAACCCGGATATTGCAATTGAAGAACCTGTGCATCCTCCCTCTGTGAGACAGCCGTGTAAATGGTATTGGTGACATAAGTGATAGCTGTAGCGAGGATGGCGAGAAAGCCGGCTGACCCGCCAAGGAACACCAAGGCATTCCTCCATCGACTTTGCCACGATTTGCATACCGGACAGACGGTCGCTCTTGTCGCGAGGGGAGATTGGCAGGCAATGCAGGTTCGTTCGGGAGGCGCAGTCGGTTCTGTCAAAACATCCTCCCGACAAGAAAATGGCCCCCATCGCTGAGGGCCAACCGGTCCCGTCCGTCCAGCCGCTTCCTCGCTTGGCCCCCGCCTCTAAGCTGAGTGTCACGAACTGTGGCCTGTAGCGCGGCAATCAGGATGGGAAGACGGCGACAATCAGGATGAGAATCCCGGCGTCGCGGCGCGGCTATGATCGTCGCGTTGTTATTGTCGCGCAAGAGGGCGCGCGGCGATTTGAGTGTCGCGGCGCGACACTGAGATGCCAGTCTTGCTTGTCGCTGGGCCGTCAGCTGAAGCCGCGTTTGCGTTCCAGGGCGGTGCGGCGTCGATAGCTCTCGACGTTCATCTCGAAGATCGTGGCGTGGTGGACCAGGCGATCGACGACGGCCAGCGTCATCGCCTGGTCGCCGAATACGACACGATGCCTCAAGATCGGAACAGCTGCCAGCCGGCGTGCGGGTCATCGATGCGACCCACCCGCTTTACGGTCAGCGGCTTGCGATCGGCGCAGGCGAGGCGAGTCGGCGGATCGGCTGGATCCGGGTCGTTCTTCCCGACGGCCGGCACCGCTGGATCGCGCGGAAGGCCACTGATCTCGACGATGCGGCTTGTGAGGCCAGGCCGAATCGTGATCTGCCGGCGGTATCGGTACGCACCCTGCTTCCCTTGGCGGAATACGTGCGAGCAAGGCTTTCCGCTGCGCGAGAGGAGGTCGATGGAACATCGGGCCCGGCAGCTGACCTTGCCGTTCGGACCGGCATTGCCGGATCGCTCGCTGATCCTCGCCCCCAGGGTGTGGCCGATGATGACGCCGAGAGCGCAGCAGCAGCTAGCGCAAGGGTTGGCGCAGCTGCTCCGGACAGTTCTTGCCGCAGCTGACGCCGGCGCATTGCGAGGGGGATGCCGGGATGAACATGCTGCTCAATTTAGAAAGTCCGGTGACGACGTCGCACCGCGCCAAGCTGGCATACATTTACGTACGGCAGTCGACCGCCGGTCAGGTCCGCCATCATCAGGAAAGCACGGAGCTGCAGTACCGGCTGGTCGATCGGGCGGCGGCGTTTGGTTGGCCCAAGGAACGGATTGAAGTCATTGATGACGACCTTGGGAAGTCCGGTACCTCAAGCGACGGCCGCGGCGGCTTCCAGCGGCTGATCGCCGAGATCGGCCTCGGCAAGGCGGGTTTGGTGATAAGCCTGGATGCCTCGCGGCTGGCCCGCAACAACCGGGATTGGCATCAGCTCCTGGAATTGTGCTCGCTGTTCGGGGTGCTGATCGCCGATGGCGAGCGCCTCTACGACCCTTGCGCCTACCATGATCGCCTGTTGCTCGGCCTGTCCGGGATCATGAGCGAAGCCGAGCTGCATCAGATCAAGCTGCGGCTGCACCAGGGCGAGCGACAGAAGGCGGCGCGAGGCGAGTTGCGGCTGCCGCTGCCGGCGGGCTTGGCGCACGGCCGGGATGGCCGGATCGCCCTCAATCCCGATGAAGAGGTCCAGGCGCGGCTGCATCACCTGTTTGCGAAGTTTCGCGAGCTTCGCAGTGCCAAGGCGGTCATGCGCCATTTTCAGGAAGCCAACCTGCTGTTGCCGGTGCGACCGCTCGACGGACCATCACCGCACGAAGTCGTGTGGCGGCCGGCGAGCAGCGCCCGCATCCTTCAGGTTCTGAAGAACCCGGCTTATGCGGGGGCGTATGTTTATGGCCGACGCCGGCGCACGCCGATCGGCCGGCGTTCCGGTTTACAGGGAGGCGCGACCGAAGCCGTGGCAATCCAGGATTGGCCGGTTTGCCTGAAGGACGCCTTTCCGGGATATGTCGATTGGGAGGAGTTCATGGCGAACCAGCGGCGGCTCGCAGACAACCTCAATCGCTACGACATAGGCCGCCACGGGGTGCCGCGGCGGGGCAACACCTTGCTGCAGGGCATTGCCGTCTGCGGCCGCTGCAGCCGTCGCATGGGGCTGCATTATTCCGGACCGCACGGCAGCTACCCTGTCTATGTTTGTCGCGCCGACCAGCATCAGCATGGCGGGCCGCGCTGCCAGGAGGTGCGTGCCCTGGGTATCGATGCTGCGGTCGAAAGATTGTTGCTTGAAGCGCTGACGCCGGATCGTCTTGCTCTCGCGATTGCCGCGCTCGGCGAGCTTGAGAACGAAGCCCGTGCGCTCGAGCGTCAATGGTCGCTCAAGCGCGAGCGGGCGCGCTACGAGGCGGAGCGAGCCCGCCGGCAATACGATGCCGTTGAGCCTGAGAACCGCCTGGTGGCGCGCTCCTTGGAGCGCGTCTGGGAGGACAGGCTGCGGCAAGTCGAGCAGATCGACGCCGAATATGAGAGTTGGCGTCGGCAGCAACCGACATCGCTGGCCGCGGCCGACCGGGGTCAGATCCTCTCGTTGGGCGAAGATCTTCCCAAGCTGTGGGGCGCGGCAACTGCGGTCGAGCGCAAGCACATCCTCAGGCTCGTCATCAAGGAGGTGATCCTCGATCAGCGCCCCGCGAGCGGACAGGTCTGGATCCGCGTCGTCTGGCAGACCGGCGCCGTCAGCGAGCACAAGGTCCGACGTACGGTGAACAGCTACCGCAACTACGCCGACATCGGGACGCTTGAAGCCCGGGTCCGCGATCTTGCCGCCGCGCAAAAGATCGACCGCGAAATTGCAACGACGCTTACCGCGGAGAGCCTGTTGTCCGCGCACGGCCACCCGTTCAGCGGCGGTGAGGTGCATTTGTTGCGCAAGCGTTGGAAGATCCCGACGGTGAAGATCAACGGAACAGAACATAATCCTCCGCAATGGCTTGACGGGACATATTCTGTTCAAGGAGCAGCTGCGGCGCTCTCGGTTTCTACCCAGACCGTTTTCAAATGGCTTCGGAAAGGGCGATTGTCGGGTCGCCAACTGGCCAGGGGAATGCCCTGGCAAATCACGCTCTCCAACCCGCAGATCGCTGAGTTGAGAACACAAGTACGGCGCACCAATCGATCAAAGGAAGAGGCTTTATGACATCATCGGCTCGGGGAAGATCTTTCCCCATTCGCCGAACGGCTGGTTGGCGGTGACCAGCAGGGATCGCCGCTCGTATCGGGCGCCGATCAGCTCGAATAGGACGCTGGTTTCGGCCTGATCCTTGGTGACATAGGCGAGGTCGTCGAGGATCAGCAGATGGTATTTGTCGAGCCTGGCGATGGCAGCTTCGAGAGCGAGTTCGCGGCGGGCGATTTGCAGCCGCTGGACGAGGTCGGTGGTCCGGGCGAACAGCACGCGCCAGCCATTTTCGACGAGGGCGAAGCCGAGAGCTGCCGCCAAGTGACTCTTGCCGGTGCCGGGCGGCCCGAACAGGATCAAATTGGCGCCCTTGTCCAACCAGGCATCACCGGCCGCCAGCGCCATGACCTGGGCCTTGCTGACGACCGGGACGGCCTCGAAGTCGAAGGTGTCAATGGTCTTGCCGGGCGGTAGCCGGGCTTCGGCGAGATGGCGTTCGATGCGGCGACGGCTGCGCTCGGCCATCTCATGCTCGGCCAAGGCGGCAAGGAAGCGGGCCGCCGGCCAGCCCTCCTTGTCGGCCTGAGCGGCGAGGTCGGCCCAGACCTGCTTGACGGCGGGAAGTCGCAACTCGGCGAGGAGCAGCGCGAGACGGGCGGCGTCGATCGGATCGGTCGTCTTCATGCTGCACCCCCCAGTGCTTGGTCCAGGGGCCGGACGGTGCCGAGCTCGTCGTAAAGATGCAGCGGCACCAATTCGACGGCGATGTCGGGAATGGCGGCGGGATCGGGCGCGAAGCGTCGTTCGAGCAGACCGAGATCGGGCAATCTGCCGGCATCGAGCTCGGCCTCGATGGCCTCGGCGAGTTCGGCCTCGCAAGCCCGATCATGGGCCAGCGCCAGCAGCCCGACCATGGTGCGGCACGCCGGCTTCTCGCCGCCGCCCTCCAGCAGCGCTTCGAAGGCGCGCTGATAAGCACGGCGCGGAAAGAGCTGCTCGCGATAGACCAGGTTGAGCAGGGCCATCGGCTTGCAGCGCAGGGCATGGATGACGTGCCGGTAATCGACCACGTGACCGTGCTTGCGGTCGGCGTGCGGACGTCCGCGCCGCAGCGTCATCAGCGGCGTCGCGCCGAGGAAGCATTCCAGCCGGTCATCGTAGAGCCGCACGCGCAGCCGATGGCCGATCAGGCGCGACGGCACCGAATAGAACACCCTCTTGAGGATGAAGCCGCTCGTCGAGGTGACACTGACGAACGTCTCCTCGTAATCCGTCGTCCTCCGCGCCGCCAGCAATTGCAGGGCCGAGCGCTCGAGATCGAGGCGCTTATTGTTGCGAACGTTGCGCTGCCCGACGATCTCGTCGATGAAACGACGATAGGCATTCAGATCGACGAAGTCGCGCGTGCCCCGCAGCAGGAGCGCGTCCTCGATCGCCTGCTTGAGATGGCCGTGCGGGCTTTCGATCGAGCCGTTCTCGTGCGCCACGCCGCGATTGTTGCGGGTCGGCTCCATGCCGTAATGGGCACACAGCGCCTCGTAGCGACGCGTGAGATCCTCCCGCGCGTCACGGTCGAGGTTGCGGAAGGCCGCCGACAGGCTGTCGCTACGATGCTGCAAGGGTGCGAGGCCGAGCGCCCACAGCGCGTTCTGCAACCCCTCGGCCAGCGCCACGAAGCTTTCGCCGCCGAGCACGACATGGGCGTGCTCCCAGCCCGAGAAGGCCAGCCGGAAATGGTAGAGCCGATGATCGAGCGGCGCGCCGGCGATGCTGACGCCGCGATCGCGCATCTCGGTGAAATCGGACAGCCCGAGCCGGCCTGGCGGATGTTCCTGCCGGAAGATGACGTCCTGCTCGGCGCCGTACAGCGCCCGCCACGAGCGGATGCGCCGCTCCAAGGTGCGGCGGATGCCGGCGCCAGTCTCGGGATGGCGCCGCCGGATCTCGTCGAAAATGGCGATCGGCCGCAGGCCCGGGGCGCTCTTGAGCAGGGGCACCACCTCACTATCCCAAACCGCAGCGAGCGGGTCATGCCGCCGGCGCCCGCGCGGTGCTTTCCGTTGTGACGGGAGCCGCGGGTCCTGTTCGATGCGATAGGCGGTGGCGGCGCTGAACCCGGCTTTGGCCGCGGCAACGCTCGCCGTTTCGGTCTGGCGGAAACTCATGAACAGCCTCATCTGGCAATCGGTGATGTGGCGACCGGGCAAGGGGCGGTTCCTCATCGGCATGAAGAACTCGCTTCCTATCCGGCCGGCCGCGACCGCCAGACAACGCGCCCCTTCCAGGGGCACACCGTTCGCCGGATTCGCAACGTCAGTCGGGCTACGCCCTCCTGCTGTCACGCATCCGGCGACACTTTCTCATCCTGATTGACGCCCGCCTCTCAACCTGTTTGCCGCGCCGCAGTGGCCGCTAACCGGCTACGGATCAAGCAGCCATGTCAGTTTGCTGATGGTGATTATCGGGAAGGCTTGGCGCTACCGCAGCTTGATCGGTGCAATGATCTCCAGGCCCGGATCGCTGGCGGCTCTTTCCAGTTTGCGCAAGTAGGCTCGCCATGCCACTGGCGAGCAGGCCGGCCGGGCATCGTCCTCGCCGCGCGAGATCGCCGAGCCCTCCCAAGTCATCAACCTGATGGACCCGCCGAAGCGCAGCCTCGCACAGGAGGCTGCAGCGCCGCAGGCCCAGCCGGCCCCGAGGCCCGGACGCGCGCGATCCGCTCCCGATCGGCGGCAGCCGGCGATCCTCTTGCCGGTCTCGGGCGGGCGAAGGAAGAAGGACGAGCCGGCGGCTGCTGAGCCGAGCGCCCCGCCCGCGCCCAGGCGACGGAAGAAAGCCTGATTGCGCTCAAGACGCGCTGCCGGTCGATCACGGTCAAAGGCTGAGCGTCAGATCGGTCTTGGCGATAGGTGTACCCGATCACGTCTGATGCCATCGGCGCTCTGAGCGCAAGATAACCCAGCCCCTGCGCCAGTGCGGAGGAGCCGGTCGGCAATGCGATCGTATTGGTCCGCGATGTCCAGCAAGTCCGCCCGCTCGCCGGCGAGCGCGGCTGCATCGGCCTGCTGCCGCAAATTTGCAGCCCTACTCCGGTAGCGGCGCGCCCGCGCTTCGGGCTCTTCGGAGAGTTGCATTGATGCGTCTTTGGCTCTGTGTGTCGCGAGGTGCACCCATAACCCCGGGCTGCCCGCAGGTCTGTGACCCGGATCACATCGACAGAAGGCTGGCTCGGCGCAATATCATCGACGCCGGACGCGGTCGCCGCAGCGGCCGGGCGCGAGGTTGACCGCGGGCGATCTGCGCTGCCGAATAGGCAGCATGGACGCGATCAGCCCAGAAATCCGCCTCAGGCTCGCCCCCGGTGAGCCGATGCCCGAGCCCCGCGAATGGCGATGCGACGTCAGCCAGGGAACTTTGCTGCACGTACCAACGGGGACAACATTTCAGGTCTATGCGGCATCGGCGGTCGGCGCGCGCGACGGCTCGCCAATTTATGACGAGACGAATATGCGGGCGCGGCTGGTCCGCGTTCAGGAGGATTTTCTGATCCCATCGGGCGCGGAGATTGACGAATTGGGCCGTGCTGCAATCCGGCGGCTTCTCGACTGCTTGAAGGTGGCAGCCCGCTAATCCTTGCTCCAGTTCAGGGTGACGTTGCGCCCATTAAGGAAGCTTCCGGTAGCGTCGATATGCCCATCACGCATCTTTCCGAACATATCGGCGATTGGCCCGCGCGATCCGTCGGCTCGTTCCGCGTGCATATGGATCGTAACGTCCCCGGTACGGGCAATGTTGCCCGCCAGATACATGGTCGCGCCGGGATTGGCGGCAGGCCACTGCCCCGAGATTTTATTGTGTGTGATGACGGCTTGCGCCGTAAAGCAGTGAGGCGAGAGCGCCTCGGTTGCTCCATAACAAATCTGACCGCGATAGAGACCGTTCAGATCGTCAGAGATAGCCGACGTTGCGGCGGTGGACGGGTTGCTCGACAGGTCGCGCCGGGGCTGGGCCGGGGCGGGCTCAAGCGTAGCCAACGCTTCGGCTTCAGCCGTCTTGTGATCAGCTTTGGCCAAACGTCGCGCTTCTTTCTCATTCCGTCGCTGACTAACCAGTGCCTCTTGCGCTGTTGTTAATTCGGCAGCAGGGGCGTTATCAGCCGGACTACGGTCGCGGCGCGAGGCGCCCCAAAAGGCCCCACCTCCTGCAATCATGGCCAGAACAGAGGCAACGAGCACCCAATGACGTCGCCCAAGGGCGGTGTGATGCGGCGTCGGAAAAGGGAGCACTCCCAGACCGTCAACTTCCACGATGGCGAAGGTGCGCACCGGCTGAGGAATGTTTTTGTAGTTCACCTCACCCAGCGGCTTGAACGACAGTGACAGCTTGTTGCGGATTTGGTCGTAGACGCTACCGGCGATGCAGATACCGCCGGGCTCCGCCGCTGCTTGCAAGCGCGCTGCGACATTAACGCCGTCGCCCAACAAATCCACACCCTGGACCATAACATCGCCGAGATTGACGCCGATCCGAAACTCGACGCGGCGCTGCTCCGGGAGCTGGTCGTTGCGGGTCCGAAGGGCGGCCTGGACTTCAGTGGCGCAACGCACGGCCTCGACGGCGCTGCTGAACTCGGCAAGGATAGCATCACCGGCGGTATTGAAGACGCGACCGCGATGCAGGGGCACGAGCTTCTCGAACACCTCCTTGTGGCCGCGGAAGGTTTGCAGCGTGCCCTCCTCGTCCTCCGCCATGAGCCGACTGTAGGCCGCCACGTCGGCGGAGAGGATTGTCGCCAGCTTGCGTTCGAGGTCGTCGCCCGCCGTGTCGATTTCCGCCATCACCGCTCCCGATGCCCCGCGACGAGCTGCTCACGAACCGCAGCTTGCGGCCCATCGACCGGCAGATGATGCAACATGGCAAAGGTTCGCGATCGGCGCGACCCAGGCGCGGTTCGCGGTCGGATGGCCGGCGAGGTCGAAGACGCAGACCCTACCCTCCCACACGCCGCCGGAATGTCCTCGCGGATGGGGACCGATCGGACAAAAGTCGCGGCGCCGCCGTGCGCCTGCTCGACCGCGCGTTTGAGCTGGCTGACCTCGGCTTCCATCATCCGCCTCCACTTCACATCATACTTCCGCGAGGCAGCCGCTCAAAGTACGGCCGCCTCCCCGTCCCAGGGCAGGAGGCTGCGCGATCTGCGGCCGAGGCACCCGCTGTAACGAACCCGAGTTGCTGCCGACCTCCTGGCCGCCGCGACCAGTGGTGTACGGCGAGGGAGCGGGCGTGGCACCCCTCGGCGCAGGCCCAGCGTCGAGCCGAAAAATCCCCCGACGCCTATGATGATAATATTAGGGTTTGGGGGACTTTTGCGCGCACGCGAGTGCGGCTCGATACAGGGGACCGGCTCAGCCAAGCGCCCGGCGACGGAACACCTCAGCCCGCGACGCGGGTCCGCTCGGGAGCGGCAGCTCGTGTTCAGCGCGGCCATCCGCCCGCGAACAACCCAGCTAGCACCAGAGCCGTCCCAACGCCCATCACGCCGAAGCACAACGGCAGACCGGCCTTCGCCATTCGACGCATTGAAAGGCCGAACCCAGTCATAATGAGCCCCACCAGGGTCAGGATGTTCATCCCGAAGAGAATGTCTCTCGTGAGCATTGCGCTGCTGCGGTCCGTTTCCTCGCGTAATCACTCTACCGGGACCTCCTCGTAAGCACGACGGCGAGGCTGTCGGTTTGCTGAGCGAACTCGTCATCTCAATGGCGCCAACACTGCTGCCTACGTTCTTCATGGATTTGGTGAAGGCGATACTGCATTCGTTCGCGATCTTCAGCGTAGGCGGCATGCTCCAGGCGCTCACGGAGTTCGTGTTCCCTATTCTCAAGTCGCTGGCAATGCTCCCAGCGGTGATGGTCGTACCTCTCGCTTTGACCATATCCGGGCGGGGGTGCTTGGCCGTAACCCGGAGGCGGCGCTTGGTAACCGGGCGGCGGTGGCGCTTGGCCGTATCCCGGCACTGTAAGTTGACCAACCCCAGGTACTGTAATTTGCGCTTGAGCATGAGCCTGCTGTGAAATTGCGCCGGCGAGCAGGGCCGTGAACAGCGCGCGATAGATAATCTGCAAAAGTTAGTCCTCCAGCGTTCAGAACTGATAACGGGCATCCCCTCCTTTCACTCCGTGCCGCATCGCTTCGCAGGGAGCCGAAGCCGGCTCACCCGACCCGGCTCGCGATGGATCGCTACTTCCAGGACCAGCCGGACGACCGCGTGAGGCGATCGGCCAGTTCGATTTCGGCGGTCAAGCTGGCCATTTATGGTGACCCAGCATTGCTAGCGGCAGCCAAGACCTTGAACCAACCCGTTCCAGCATTGCTAGCGGCAGCCAAGACCTTGAACCAACCCGTTCTTTGGGTCAGTGCGGGCTTGATTTTGCGATACAGGCGTGCGATCGGAACCAACATTGTCTTGGAGGCGGCGGAGATGCGGAACCTCTTGCTTTCGGCGATCTTAGTAGCAGGGCTCCTGCTTCCGACTGTCGCGCCCGATGCGCAAACCGCAAATACGGTAACGGCCACCTGCAAGGACGGAACGGCTTTTAGCGGGGCGACACGTTCCGGCGCATGTCGCGGTCATGGAGGCGTTCAATCTTGGGGTGCGGCAGCAATCAGCACGGCACCAACTACCTCCGCAAGAAGCAAGAGTACCAAGCCTCCAGTGGCCGCCGAAGCGCCTGGTCAAGTCTGGGTCAACACCGCCAGCAAGGTCTACCACTGCCCCGGGACCCGATGGTACGGCAAGACCAAGCGAGGGGACTTTATGTCTGAAGCGCAGGCCAAGGCTCAGGGTGCGCGGCCCGACCACGGCAAGGCTTGTAGCTGACAGGGGTGGCCCTGCCGACGGTCGCTCATTTACCTTCTATCGGAATGTGGGCGGAAAGCGCCGGACGTGCTCGGCGAGCCTTCTCGCAGGTCCCGCCCGCTGATCTCGACGTTGCCGTCCTCAGTCAGTTGGCGCAGGCGGAGCTTGCGCTCGGCGATGCGCTCGAAACGGGTGCGCTGGAGGTAATACGCTTCGAGGCACCGTTCGGGGGTTGGCCGCTCCGGCAGCAATCGTTGGAGCACGCGCCGCGAGACCCGGGCCACGCCGCGATACTCGCCGATCTCAACCCCGAACTCTACAGCCTGCTCGTCCGCATTCCAGCGCGCGTCCTCGGGGAAGGTGAAGAACATGGACGCCCTCCAGCTAACGGCTGCCTCCTCCAGAGTTCTATATCCGTTCTAGAGCGGATTACAAGGAAAGAAGCCCAGGGCGGCCGGGAGACGCGAGCGAGCGGGTCGGCCGGCTTGGAGCGGCTGAGCGTGTCGCTACGTGCGTAAAACCGGCCGGATGCCCATGTGAACTCGCGTTCGGTGCGCCAAAACTCCCGACCAGTCGGGCAGAAGCGCGCGTGGGGCTGCTAAAACCACTCCTCTTAGCCCGCGGAAATCCTGGGTTGGGGCGGGCGAGGCGGCGCATTCCAACTCTTACGAGGCCGCGTCGACTGCTTTTTTACCATCGCCGACGCTATCCGGGCCGCGGTGCGGTCAGCTACTGCACGCACCGGGTCATCTGCAAGGTGCGCGTAGACTTCCGTAGTGCGCGCTTGCTTGTGCCCGAGCACCTTGCCGACCATGAACAGCGTGTTGCCGTCGGCGATAGCGAAGGAGGCGAAGGAGTGCCGCAGGTCGTGGATGCGGAGGCCGGGCAGCTCCGCCCGCTCACGGATGCGTTTCCAGTCCTTTTGCAAGCCAACATAGTAACCGAACCCTTTCGCGGCCGGCAGGACGAACTCGGATCGGCGCGGCAGCTTGCCCAACAGCTTCCTCGCCGCGGCACCAAGAGGCACAACCTTCGCACCGGTCTTGCTGTCGGGGAGCCGAAGCATCCTGCGCTCGAAATCGACCCAATCCCAGCGCAGCGACAGCACCTCAGACTTCCGGCAACCGGTCAGAAGGAGTAACTGGACGGCGGTTGCGGCCGTGGCGCTAAGCCGGTGCGCGGCCTCCATCGCCGCCACGGCGTCCGCGAGCCTCGCGACCTCGGCTTCGTTGAGGAACCGCTCGCGCTTGACGCCCTTCAAGAGCCGCACACCCCGAGCCGCGTTGGCCGCGACCACCTTTCGCCCAACGCCGAATTGCAGCATCGCGGCCAGGACCGCGAGAGAGCGCGCCGCGGTGCCGGGGCCGCCATCAACTATGGCCCGGCCACGCTTCTTCGTCTTGATATCCGCCTTGCTCTTCCCCGCCGCGACATCGGTTTGGAATTTCGCGATATCGGCTGGCGTGAGCGCCTTGGCAAACTTGCGCCCCAACAGTGGCTTGATATGACGTTCGATATTCGAGCGGTCGGTTCCCCAGCTCGACGCCTTCTTGTTCAGCTTTTCCGCGGGACCTTCCGACAGGTAGAGGTCCGCCAGCTCTGCCACAGTCATCGCCCGCTTGACTTCGGCGCGTTCGACGGCGGGATCAGCACCATCCGCCACAGCGGCGAGCAGTTTTGCCGCCCGCCTGCGCGCTTCATCCGGGGTTAACTCTCCGTGCAAGCCGAGCGCAATCCGCCGGGTTCGGCCGCCCCGTCCGCCGAGCTTATACTGCACCGCGTAGGACTTTCGCCCCGATGGGAAGATACGGAGCCCGAAGCCCGGAAGGTCTTCATCCCAGATGAACCGCTCGTGCTCCCCGGAACGTGTCGCTTCGACCGTCCTCTTGGTCAGCTTTGCCACCACCCATGCCCTCCGGGGTGCGTTCTTTCGCGGAAGCCCCACGGAAGCCCCGCGAGGCGTTTCGGCGGCAAGGGTACTCGAATTAGCCGTGGGCGGCAACATAATAAAATGGTGTTATATCAACTCGATACAGCACCGCGCTGCTGCGGCGTTAGCCGCCCATCCTACTTTTCCGCTACAATGGCATTGTAGAGGTCACCGGTTCGATCCCGGTTGGCTCCACCATCTTTTCAATAGGATACGGACCCATCCTCGGCGAGACTAACACGCAGGGGGTGGGTTGCGCGCGGCGGAAGGGCAGCGAGACCCAAATCCGCGAAATGACCGTCAATCGCTCTGACTCCTCGGCAAGGTGATCCGGGTCGGATTTCGCCTACCGCTCCGTCGTCTTGTAGTCCGAGGAATGGCCGAGAAGGCCGGCGACTTCCCAGACGGGCACGCCGCGCTTCCGCATTTCCGCAGCGATGGTGTGGCGGATCGTGTAGGCCGTCACCTCCATGATCTCGGCCGATCGGCGGCGGCCCTCCTCGATTACACGCCAGGCTTCACTGCGCCGGTTCGCACGCCGATGCGTGCGGGCCACCGCAGCGGCCTCATGCCGGATCTTGCGGGAAGCTCGGTTGGTAAGACGGCGAAAAAGCATTTTCGTCCCGGCGAGCGGTTTTCCCCTGTATTGCACGACCGGGCCGGCCGGGAGGCCACGCAACCAAGGCAACAACGCGTCGCAAATCGGTAATGTCGGGCGGCGCTTCTTGTTCTGCGCGCGGCCGGCGCGGTTGAACCGGATCAGGCGCGCATCGCTATCCACCAGGAACGTGGTCAGCTCAAGTATCGCCGCCGGCCGAGCCGCCGTGGCGAAGGCTAACATCAGGTAGAGGACTTGGTGCGGCTCCGTGGCGGCGTCGAAAAGCGCCCTCGCCTCGTGGTGGGTCAACAGCCGTTCCCGCGGCTCCGCTTCCGGGGCTAACGAAAGCAAAATCCGCGGCACCGCCGTGATCTCGCCTTCCCGATGCGCCCGGTTCAATGCCGCTTGTCCAACGGAGAGGATCCGGCGGATATAGCCGCCGCTAAGCCCCTTGCTACGGAGTGAAGCAACGAATTCGCGCTGCCTCTGAGGGGTGATTTCCGAGACGAGAGCTCCGGCGAAGAATTCGGACCATTTTACAAGCCCGTAGCGTGTTGGCTCAGCACTCGGCAGGTACTTCGCGTGCTGCTCGAGATACCGCACTAGATAGGTTTCGAGCGGGGCGTCCTGAGGCTGCGTCCGCTCCGGGTTGGCGTTGGCGGTTATCCACGCGGCGAGCGCGAGCTTGGCTTCATCAAGATCATCTGTGCCAAACGATGTGCGGCAAGTCTGTCGGGTTGACGGGTCGAACCAAGTCCGACACCAGGCCGCACTGTTCCGCTGCCGGCTGAGCCAATATCCGCCGATCTGGCCAAACCGGCCTTCTCCGTCGTGCATGGTCCCTCTCGCTGGTCTTTGAGGTACGCGGCAACTTGCTCCTCTGTATATCGGATGCGGCTGCGACCGATACGGGTGTAGCCGAGCCGTCCGCGCTGTCGCTCGCGTTTGACGGTCTGCGTCGAGCAGCCCAGCGCCAGAGCGACTTCCGCCTCGGTCAATAGGCGAGGCAGCGACAGGATCCGACCCCCGCCGGGGTCAAGCGCCCTCGGCATCATTGCTCGCTCGAGACTCACCGGGTCGCGGGGCGCTGACCATCCCCTTTTGATCGCTCCTCGCTCGACGACGACGAGGCCGCGCCCGGAGGGGTTGGACGCTGCACCGTGGCGCTCCGCGACGCCGTGGCTCAGGACCCGCACATCGCCTTCCAGGCTGTGCTGCACGCACTCAACCTGATGGCCTCCTACCGCCACGGCTTCGACACCTGCCTGGAGATCGTCGGCAAGTCGTCGAGCTTCTCGGCCCAAGCGCCGGGTCTGGCCGAGACCGCTTCGGCCAAGGCGATCGATGCACGTCATGAGCAATGGCGCAAGCAACTGCCGGAGAAGCCGGCTGATCTATGGGACGCGCTGACCGGCTTCGACGGCGACAGTCAAGCCGCACTCTTCGCGCATTGTGCCGCGCTCACGGTCAATGTGGTGAGGGAGCCCTGGAACCGCCGGCCGGCCGCGCTCGCACATGGCGAGCAGGTCGCCCGTGCGGTCGGTCTCGACATGGTGGCCACCGGCTGGCGTCCGACCGTCGACACTTATCTCGGACGGGTTCCGAAACTGCGCATACTCGAAGCCGTGCGCGGGGCGAAGGGCGAGCAATCGGCTCAGCTCATCGACCATCTGAAAAAGACGGACATGGCGAAGGAAGCCGAACGGCTGCTCGAGGGCGCCGGCTGGCTCCCCGAGCCGCTTCGCCTGCTCCCCGATGCGGCCGAGGGCGAACCGATGCCGACCAGCGATGACACCGACGCCAAAGCGCTGCCGGCCTTCCTCGCCAACGACGAGGAAGTCGCCGGCCAAGAGGAGGCCGATCAGCCCGCAGTTATCGCCACCGAGTGACCAACGGGAGCGGGGCGGCGTGGCCCGTCCCGCTCACCTCTTCATCCATCCCAGTCCGCCCGGCCATCGCGCCGGGCGGCTTCGTTTCAGGAGCTTATGATGCCGTGTTTCACCATCGAAACCACCTATTGGCTTCCTGTCTATCGGCAGCGCACCTATGAAGCCGCGACGCTTGAGGAAGCCTGCCGGCGCGCCGTCGAAGACGACGACTGGTCCGAGCAGGAAGAGGATTACGAATCCTCTGGCGAGACCTACGTCACCGGCGCCTGGCCAGGAGATGACACCGCCCACCGGGTCAGCGCGCTCTCCGTTCCCTCCCACTTCGGCGAAACGCTGCAGCGCAAGGCTGGCCATTTCGAAACCTTGCTCGGCATTTTGAAAGTCCTGGCGCACGAAACGCTTGCGCGATCTTCGGACCCGCCATTCTGGCGCCGGCGCGCAGAGGCCGCGATCGCCAAAACCGAGGCCATCCTCGCCGGAGCGGCTGATCGGACATCGAGGGAGCTGCGCCATGACCGAATACGTCGTCAAGATCGGTTTCTGGCTGCGCGCTTATGACGGCTTCAGTCGAGGCTAACTCCGATGCGCAAGCAATCGAGAAGTCCAAGGTGGCCGCGAAGACGGTCATGGCGTCCTCAGCTTACCCCGAGCACATCGAGATTGAGGAGCGACGAGAGGGCGTCATCGCCTTCATCGATCGCATCGCGCCGGACCGCCGCCAGGCCGTGATCGAGGACGTCGCGTTCGACGACAACTCCATTCACGACGCCTATCTGCCGCCGTCCGAACCCCTGCCGGATCGGTCCGCAGCCTGATCCCTTTGCGGCTCTTCCTCTCAGGGCGCCGCGTCGCGCGGGTCAACGGGCAAGCCGTTCCCGCTTCGACCTCAGGTCTTGCGTGACCCGCGCGGCCTGACGGCGCCCGGCCGACAGATGCCGCAACGGGATCAGGAGGCAAGGCGATGTGCAAGGTTCTGAACAAGCATCGGCACGGCGTCCCGGCCGGCGCCATTTACATCGGTCGAGGTTCGAAATGGGGCAATCCGTTCCGGATCGGCCCCGACGGCGACCGCGCCGCCGTCATCGCAAAGCACGAGCGCTGGTTCGCCGACCAGCATCATCTGCTCCGCGCGCTCGACGAGCTGTGCGGACGCGATCTCGTCTGCTTCTGCGCGCCGCTCGCGGTCGCCCATGGTGGCGGCAATCTGTTCTTCCAGCTGGTCAACGCCCGCTACGAAAAAGGCGCGATGATCCTGACCTCCAACCGCGGTTTCGCCGAATGGGGTGAAGTCATCGGCGAGCCGATGATGTCATAAAGCCTCTTCCTTTGATCGATTGGTGCGCCGTACTTGTGTTCTCAACTCAGCGATCTGCGGGTTGGAGAGCGTGATTTGCCAGGGCATTCCCCTGGCCAGTTGGCGACCCGACAATCGCCCTTTCCGAAGCCATTTGAAAACGGTCTGGGTAGAAACCGAGAGCGCCGCAGCTGCTCCTTGAACAGAATATGTCCCGTCAAGCCATTGCGGAGGATTATGTTCTGTTCCGTTGATCTTCACCGTCGGGATCTTCCAACGCTTGCGCAACAAATGCACCTCACCGCCGCTGAACGGGTGGCCGTGCGCGGACAACAGGCTCTCCGCGGTAAGCGTCGTTGCAATTTCGCGGTCGATCTTTTGCGCGGCGGCAAGATCGCGGACCCGGGCTTCAAGCGTCCCGATGTCGGCGTAGTTGCGGTAGCTGTTCACCGTACGTCGGACCTTGTGCTCGCTGACGGCGCCGGTCTGCCAGACGACGCGGATCCAGACCTGTCCGCTCGCGGGGCGCTGATCGAGGATCACCTCCTTGATGACGAGCCTGAGGATGTGCTTGCGCTCGACCGCAGTTGCCGCGCCCCACAGCTTGGGAAGATCTTCGCCCAACGAGAGGATCTGACCCCGGTCGGCCGCGGCCAGCGATGTCGGTTGCTGCCGACGCCAACTCTCATATTCGGCGTCGATCTGCTCGACTTGCCGCAGCCTGTCCTCCCAGACGCGCTCCAAGGAGCGCGCCACCAGGCGGTTCTCAGGCTCAACGGCATCGTATTGCCGGCGGGCTCGCTCCGCCTCGTAGCGCGCCCGCTCGCGCTTGAGCGACCATTGACGCTCGAGCGCACGGGCTTCGTTCTCAAGCTCGCCGAGCGCGGCAATCGCGAGAGCAAGACGATCCGGCGTCAGCGCTTCAAGCAACAATCTTTCGACCGCAGCATCGATACCCAGGGCACGCACCTCCTGGCAGCGCGGCCCGCCATGCTGATGCTGGTCGGCGCGACAAACATAGACAGGGTAGCTGCCGTGCGGTCCGGAATAATGCAGCCCCATGCGACGGCTGCAGCGGCCGCAGACGGCAATGCCCTGCAGCAAGGTGTTGCCCCGCCGCGGCACCCCGTGGCGGCCTATGTCGTAGCGATTGAGGTTGTCTGCGAGCCGCCGCTGGTTCGCCATGAACTCCTCCCAATCGACATATCCCGGAAAGGCGTCCTTCAGGCAAACCGGCCAATCCTGGATTGCCACGGCTTCGGTCGCGCCTCCCTGTAAACCGGAACGCCGGCCGATCGGCGTGCGCCGGCGTCGGCCATAAACATACGCCCCCGCATAAGCCGGGTTCTTCAGAACCTGAAGGATGCGGGCGCTGCTCGCCGGCCGCCACACGACTTCGTGCGGTGATGGTCCGTCGAGCGGTCGCACCGGCAACAGCAGGTTGGCTTCCTGAAAATGGCGCATGACCGCCTTGGCACTGCGAAGCTCGCGAAACTTCGCAAACAGGTGATGCAGCCGCGCCTGGACCTCTTCATCGGGATTGAGGGCGATCCGGCCATCCCGGCCGTGCGCCAAGCCCGCCGGCAGCGGCAGCCGCAACTCGCCTCGCGCCGCCTTCTGTCGCTCGCCCTGGTGCAGCCGCAGCTTGATCTGATGCAGCTCGGCTTCGCTCATGATCCCGGACAGGCCGAGCAACAGGCGATCATGGTAGGCGCAAGGGTCGTAGAGGCGCTCGCCATCGGCGATCAGCACCCCGAACAGCGAGCACAATTCCAGGAGCTGATGCCAATCCCGGTTGTTGCGGGCCAGCCGCGAGGCATCCAGGCTTATCACCAAACCCGCCTTGCCGAGGCCGATCTCGGCGATCAGCCGCTGGAAGCCGCCGCGGCCGTCGCTTGAGGTACCGGACTTCCCAAGGTCGTCATCAATGACTTCAATCCGTTCCTTGGGCCAACCAAACGCCGCCGCCCGATCGACCAGCCGGTACTGCAGCTCCGTGCTTTCCTGATGATGGCGGACCTGACCGGCGGTCGACTGCCGTACGTAAATGTATGCCAGCTTGGCGCGGTGCGACGTCGTCACCGGACTTTCTAAATTGAGCAGCATGTTCATCCCGGCATCCCCCTCGCAATGCGCCGGCGTCAGCTGCGGCAAGAACTGTCCGGAGCAGCTGCGCCAACCCTTGCGCTAGCTGCTGCTGCGCTCTCGGCGTCATCATCGGCCACACCCTGGGGGCGAGGATCAGCGAGCGATCCGGCAATGCCGGTCCGAACGGCAAGGTCAGCTGCCGGGCCCGATGTTCCATCGACCTCCTCTCGCGCAGCGGAAAGCCTTGCTCGCACGTATTCCGCCAAGGGAAGCAGGGTGCGTACCGATACCGCCGGCAGATCACGATTCGGCCTGGCCTCACAAGCCGCATCGTCGAGATCAGTGGCCTTCCGCGCGATCCAGCGGTGCCGGCCGTCGGGAAGAACGACCCGGATCCAGCCGATCCGCCGACTCGCCTCGCCTGCGCCGATCGCAAGCCGCTGACCGTAAAGCGGGTGGGTCGCATCGATGACCCGCACGCCGGCTGGCAGCTGTTCCGATCTTGAGGCATCGTGTCGTATTCGGCGATCCCGTGGTCGCGACCGCGCTGCTCGACTGCCTGCTCCACCACGCCGTCGTCATCCAGATCGAGGGATCTAGCTACCGGTTGCGCCAGCACGCCAACCTGATGCCCGAGCAATCCGCTCCAAGGCGCTCATCAGCCCACCCTTCCCGGCAGCCGTTCCGCGCCGCCGCGGACGACCGCCAAAATTGCAGCCACTCGATCAGCCGGCCGGCTGATCCGGAAACTGGGGAATTTTACTTCGGCACAAATGGGGAAAATTCATTCGGCATTGACAGCCGGCGGCTGGAGCGCGAAACGCAGCGTAATATTGAATTGATGTGGCTGACCGGGCGACTGATGCCGGATTTCAAGACCATCGCCGACTTCCGCCGCGACAACGGTGCAACGATCCGGGCGGTGTGTTCCCAGTTTGTGGCGTTGTACCGCCAGCTGGGTCTGTTCACCCGAGCGGTGGTTGCGATTGACGGCAGCAAGTTCAAAGCGGTGAACAACCGCGACATGAATTGCACCGTGGCCAAGGTCACCGGGCGGATGGAGCAGGTCAATGCCAGCATCGCAAGTTATCTGAGGGCACTGGACCAAGCCGACCGCGCAGAGAGCGATATCGCCGAGGCCAAGTCAGGCCGGCTAAAGGAGAAGATTGCCGGCCTGCGCCGGCAGATGCAGGCCCTGAAGGCGATGGAGCAGACCGTTCAGGATGCGCCCGACCAGCAGGTCTCGCTGACCGATCCCGACGCCGTTCGATGGCCACCAGCGGCAAAGGCACCGCCACCGTCGGCTACAATGTTCAAATCGCCGTCGACGCCGAGCACCATCTGATCGTCGCCCATGAGGTGATCAATCAGGGGTACGACCGCCACCAGCTTGCGCCCATGGCGTTCAACGTACAGCAGGCCACGGGCTGCCAGCAGATCACCGCCCTGGCCGACCGCGGCTACTTCAATGGCGACCAGGTCCTCTTGTGCGAAGGCACAGGCGTCGCGCCGATCGTGCCCAAAACCCTGACGTCGAGCGGGACCAAGCGCGGCTTCTTCACCCGGCAGGATTTCATCTACGATGCCGAGCACGACCACTACACCTGCCCGGCGGGCGCAAAACTCACCAAGGCCAAACGCCGGGCGGATCACACCGAAGACTTCGACTTCTATCGTCACTTGAGCGCCTGCTTCACCTGCCCGCTCAAATCCCAGTGCACGCCGACCAAGCTGCGGCGCATTAAGCGCTGGGTGAATGAGGACGTGCTCGACAAGATGCAGGACCGGGCTCGACCGCATGCCCGACGCCATGGCCGTGCGACGACAGACCGTCGAACACCCGTTTGGGATCCTCAAGGCCTGGATGGGCGCCACCCACTTCCTGACCCGGACCCTGGACAAGGTCCGAACCGAGATGAGCCTTCACGTCCTGGCCTATAACCTCAAGCGAATGATCACGATCTTCGGTGTCGGAACGCTGATCGCGGCGATCAAAACCTGATCGTCGCGCTCAAGCCGTACGCGCCGGTCTGTCTATCGGCATCTCCGCCCTTACGCCGCGAAAAACTGCGCGTCGGCCCCCCGCGCGTTTTCCCACGGCCTCGGGCAGAAAGCGGTTCCCGGCTCAAGGGCCGAGGGTCCGCTGGGGGGTCGACACCGGCCTTAGCCCGCGTGTATCAAATGTTATATTTTCACCGTTGAGACTTGTTAGTGTAGGATTTCGGGAGGAGGAGTCATTATAAGACCACTTGCCGCGGACCTTCACGTAGGTCTCGTCGACCCGCCAGCTCCGCGAGCGCGGCCGGCGCCAATGCCAGCGCAGCCGCTCCTCGATCTCGGGCGCGTACCTCTGCACCCATCTGTAGATGGTCGAGTGATCGACCGACACGCCGCGTTCGGCCATCATCTGCTCGAGATCGCGATAGCTGATGCCGTAGCGGCAATACCAGCGCACCGCCCAGAGCACGATCTCACCCCCAAAGTGGCGCCCCTTGAAGTCCGACACTGCCCGGCCCCCCTCGCTCGAGGCTTCCATCGCAGAGCGCCAAAGGCTTTGCAACAGAGCCGAAAAAACCTCATGCGCGGGACGAGCCCGCGCATGAGGGAGCGTCCCCTGGAGGTGCTGACCCGGGTGTAGTCGCTTTACAAACGAGTTTCGGGCATATGTTGCGGCAAACGTAACCCCTTGACCGCCAATGAGCAAACGGCATTGTCGAAAATCTTGATTTTCGAACCAATGGCGGCTAGGCCTTTTCTGAACAGCTTGGCGTGGTTGAGTGCTCGCCATCATGGAAGGAGCGATGCTAGGTTCCGAGAAGCCGAAGCCGATCCTTGTGAAGCGGTATGCGCTCAGCCGTCTCTACGACGCCGAGAACCGGCGCTACGTCTCGGTAGAGCAACTCCGGGGTTGGGCTGCCGAAGATTTGGCCTTCGTCGTGCTTGACGCCGAAACAGGTGCGGACATCGCACGCGTCTTGCTGACCTGATCGACTGTCGAAGTCCACCCCCGCGACGGAGCGAACCCCGGTCGCGGGGGCCGCCACCAAGGCGGCCCCTTCCGTGAAAACAGCCGGCTCCGAAGCCGTCGGATCGCCGGCTACTCTCCTCGACCCGCGAATAGAATCAGATTGCCGTCAGGGTCGCGGACGATGAATGTCCGAGCGCCCCACGGCTCCGTCTTGAGCGCCTGCGCGAACGGCACGCCGACAGCCTGATATTCGAGGAAGAGTGGTTTCGCATCGTCGAGTGTGATCGATGCCGAAAGCAGCCGCTCTCTGTCTCGAAGCTCGGGATCAATGCCCGGCTTGTCGAGACAGCGGAGGTTCAGCCGCGCGCCGTCCCGAAATACCTGTCCATAGAACGGTGGCTCACCGTAGCTGAAGGTCACCGAAAACCCGAGCTTTTTTGTGTAGAACTCGCAGGACGCAGCGATATCAGTGACGAAGAGTTGAGGCTCAGCAGCGAGAAGAACTGGTTTAGACAGAGTTTGGACTTGTGTGTCAGTCATGGTCTGGACTCCTTTGCGGAGCGCCGCCCAGCTCTCGAACCCTGCCTTTCTGGCAATCAGTTCCTGCGCGTCGGACAGCTTGAAGCTGTGGGCGAGCACTTCCTGATCCAGCAAATGGCGATAGCGCGGCAGCACCGCTCTAATCCGCGCCGCAACCGGGTAATACCGGTCACGGTGCCAGCGCAGATACAGCTTCGCTTGCTTTTTCAGGTTCCCAAGGTTGGGCATGAGGCGCACTACGATTGACGATACGTAGGCGGGCATGGCCCGTCCGACCCCGAAGGTCGTTGCGCCCTACAGCACGGAGCATAGTGTTGGGTCTGAGGTGAGCGTCTGTCAAGGATCGCTCAGCGACAGGATCGCCTAGGCTTGCATCGGCCGGCAGCTGCTGTCTAATCCACGACACGGAATGTCGCGTCAATGGAGAGTTGACATGGGATGTCAACGAATGGTTGACTGTCATCCTGACATTGACGATGGAGAAGGTCGTGCCAGAAGCGGAGGCTACCCAAACCCCCAAGCGGCTATATCGCTGTTCCTTTTGCGGGAAGGCGCAAATGGAGGTAAAGACGCTCGTCGCGGGACCCGGCGTGTTCATTTGCGATGAATGCGTGCAGCTTTGTCAGACGATCATCGACAAGAACATGGCAACGCCGGCACCGCGAGAAGTGCTGAATCCGCTGTTGCCGGATAACACACCAACCGAAACCTTGCTGAAGACCGTCGCTGGACACAACGGCGCTTTCGAGAGGATCGACGCGGCGATGCAGGACATCGTCGACATCCTGCGCGAGCGCGAGGTCAGTTGGGCGACGATCGGGCAAGCGCTTGCCGTCTCGCGGCAGGCCGCATGGAAGCGGTTCGGATGAAGTGGCCGCTGAAAAAGACCTCTCAGTTGCCTAATTCGGTCAAATTCCCGAAAATCTTGACTTCTGCACCTTCGGCGCTCAGCATCGCCTGGCCGCTCCAGCCGATACATGTCAGCGGTTGACCGGAGATACCGATTATTGTTGATGCTCTCTGACGGCTTTGTGCAGGCGTGCAGAGAGAGAGGTCCGTGTCGTTCGAGGCCGATTGTCTGCGCCTCATCACCGAGGCGACCGTTGCCGGAATGGCATCGGCCATCATTCGGGATGGGCGGCTCGATGGTTACGTCTGCTGCGGCACGCGAAGTGCGCAGGCACCGGCCCCGTCGATGAACACACCGTCTTTGACGCGGCCTCGTTGAGCAAACCGGTCTTCGCCCATGCCGTCTTGCAACTAGCGGATGAGGGATATCTATCGTTAGACGCTCCAGTCGGCGATTACCTGCCGAATTATGTGCCTACCGACAATCGCGTATCGTCGATCACACCCAGGCACATCCTTAGCGATAGCGGTGGTTTCCCGAACTGGCGCAACGCCGATTTGCCGCTGAAGACCTATTTTCAGCCCGGCGAGCAGTTCAGCTACTCCGGTGAAGGGTTTCTCTACCTCCAGAAAGCGGTTGAAGCGATCACCGGGGAGAAAATCCACGCTCTCGCCGAACGGTTGGTCTTACAACCATTTGCGATGGCTCGATCGAGTTTCATCTGGGATTGGCGCTTCGACCTGAACCGAGCCTATCCGCACGACGCCTTCGGCCGGCCGGCTCTCGGCGGTAAGCCCGGCGAAGGCAATGCCGCGTGGTCGCTCCAGACAACGGCTGCCGATTTTGCCAGTTTCCTACTCGCCATATTGCACGGTTCGCGATTGCAGTCAGAAACTGCTCGGCTTTGGCTCCATCCTCATATCGCAATTCAGCACCCGGGTATCCAGTGTCTGGGGGCTAGCGACGGAGATGCGGTGACCGGCGTCGTCTGGGGCCTGGGCTGGGGTCTGGAGCCGGGCAAAGGGGCTCTGTTGCAAAGCCTTCGGCGCTCTGCGATGGACGCCTCGAGCGAGGGGGGCGGGGCCGTGTCGGACTTCAAGGGGCGCCACTTTGGGGGTGAGATCGTGCTTTGGGCGGTGCGCTGGTATTGCCGTTACGGTATCAGCTATCGCGATCTCGAGCAGATGATGGCCGAACGCGGCGTGTCGGTCGATCACTCGACCATTTACCGATGGGTGCAGAGGTACGCGCCCGAGATCGAGAAGCGGCTGCGCTGGCACTGGCGCTGGCCGCGCTCGCGGAGCTGGCGGGTCGACGAGACCTACGTGAAGGTCTGCGGCAAGTGGTCTTACCTCTACCGAGCTGTCGACAAGCTGGGCAACACGATCGATTTCTATCTCTCGCCGACGCGGAACACGATGGCGGCGAAGCGTTTGCTTGCCAAGGCTCTCAGGGGGCTGAAGGATTGGGAACAGCCTGAGGTCATCAACACCGACAAAGCGCCGACCTATGCCGCCGCTCTCGCCGCGCTGAAGGCCGAAGGCAAATGCCCGAAGGACACCCAGCACCGGCAGGTCAAGTATCTGAACAACATCGTCGAAGCCGACCACGGCAAGCTCAAGCAGCTGATCCGGCCGGTGCGCGGTTTCAAGTCGATGAAGACGGCCTATGCGACGATCAAGGGCTTTGAGGTGATGCGTGCGCTCCGCAAGGGTCAGGCGGCGATCTTCAACCTCACGCGCGACATCCTTGGCGAGGCGCGCCTGGTCGAGCGCGCCTTCGGCCTCGGCGCATGCGCGCTGACCGAAGCCGTCCAGCTGGTCGGTGAGCGGCTCGAGGCCGCGTGAGCGCGAGCACGACCTCGCGCAGGCGCATCACGCGCCACAGCTGGAAGTTTGCAACAGAGCCGATAAATGAAGTTCGTCGCGGAAAAGACGGCGAGGACGGTCGCAGCAATGGCGACGACCCGGATTGCCCGGGGCGCCGCCGCCAGCTTACGCCCCACCCAACGCAAGGCACTTGCTGCGAAGGTGGCACGGAAGAGCGCTCGAGACGCGGCGGACCTGCGATACGGGGCTCGGGCACTGCGTGGTGAAGTCATGGGATAGTTAGCCTTGTCGTAACCAACGTGGAGAGCTGCAGCGTCTCGTTGATGTTGCTCATCCCTTCCCGACCGGCTCGCCGATTCTGGCCTTGTCGTAACCTTTGTGCCAAAAGTGGAACGACTACTGAACCCGCAGCCCGGATTGTACGAGGAACGCCGAGCGGGAGAGCCCGTGCGCCCGCGCGCGCTGGTCGATCTGCTGCAGTTCGGCTTCGCTGAGCGTGATATTGACCCGCACGGTTTTGGCAGGCTCTTTGACGCTGACCAGAAACGCCACGCCGTCGCGAAAATCGGGGTTGTTCATCACCTCGTCGAGCGAGGAAGGTCCGGGCGCCGCCTCCCCGCCGGCGCGCATCTCCTCGATATGTCCACCCAGCGCTTCGGCGGCCATGTCCTTGGCTTCGTCGAGGGTGCGGCCGGCAGTTATGCAGCCGGGGAAATCGGGAAAGCTGACCCCGAAATCACTGTCGCGGTCCTTGTGGATAATGGCGATGTAGTCCATGAGCCCTCAGCGCAATTTCACGCCACTTTGCCGTTCGATCGAGCGCACGGTGCCGATCGGCACGTCGCGGCGAGGGTGTGGTACGGTGACCACGCCGGGCTTTGTCGGATGCCGAAAATGGAAATGGCTGCCGGTTACCCGTTCCTGTTTCCAGCCGTCTCGTTCCAGCGCCCGGATAATGTCCCGGCTGTTCATGCCGGGCTACACATACACACGGCACACACCCAGCTCAAGCCTGTGCGGACCGCAGGGTGGGCAGGGGGCCGACATCAATCGGGAATGCCCGGCCGGCATCATCTGAATCCGCAGTCCGCGGCGCCGGATACTAGGCAGATTGTCGCTGCGGCAATCCGGCAGGGACCGCCTGCTCGGCCGCCGCGATCGGTGGCGACCGCCACTCGCCAGTGTCAATTTCGGCGATCTGTTGCCCGATTGCGGAGATGACGAAGCGAGAGAAAGGGCCGACATGAAGATAGAAGGCGGTCAGCTGGCCCACCGCCGGCAAGGCATGGGGGCGGTTGGCAACGCACTCGCAAAATAGCTTGGCGAAATGCCACAGCGCGGGCGGCTGGCGCACCGCCAGCCGCCACACGAGCCGCCACAGCATGACGAGGTCGCGCGCCGGCACGCCGAAAACCTTCCGAGGCGGTGGGTCCGTGCCGGCGCTGCGATCGACCTCGCGCGGCTCCAGCATCCACGCGAACGACCGGAGCCGCCGAAAGAAGGCTGCGGGCTCATATACGCGCTCGAGCACTGCACAGTAATCGGCAAGGATATCGCGTCGCGGCCGCGCGGTCTCGAAGTTGAGCCCGGTGACGCATTGGTCGCTGCCCCCCGTCTGCGCCAACCGTTCCCACGCGTAGGCTAGCGAATATAGCCGCCCTTCGCGGGCGAGGCGACGGGTCAGCTGGGTTCCGGGCAGAGCGTAGAGGAGCCCGATCATGCCAATCGGGATCGCGGCCGCCTCGATGCACTCGATCATCGCTTCGGCGATCGGTCCCTTTTCGCTGTCGAAGCCGAGAATGAACCCCGCGGTTACGATCATCCCGGCGCGATAAACCTTGTGCACGCTGTCGGCAATCACCCGACGGGTATTCTGCTTCTTTTGCATCGACACCAGCGTGTCGGTGTCCGGGCTCTCGATACCGATGAAAACGAAGAAGAAGTTCGCCGCGCGCATCAATGCCAACAGGGCGTCGTCGTCGGCGAGGTTGATCGACGCCTCGGTCGAAAATGCAAACGGGTAGCCGTGCGCCTTCTGCCACGCGATCAGGTGCGGCAGGAACGCCTTCACCGCCTTCTTATTACCGATGAAGTTATCGTCGACGAAGTCCAGCGGGCCGCGGTAACCGGTCAGATAAAGCACCTCCAGCTCGGCCAATATCTGTTCGGCCGTCTTGACCCGCGGCACGCGGCCGAACAGCTCGATGATGTCGCAGAATTCGCATTTGAACGGACAACCGCGAGCAAACTGCACGCCGAAATAGTCGTAGTGGCTACGCTCCAACAGATCAAAACGCGGGATCGGGGTCTTGGTGACGTCAATCGTGAATTTTTCAGCCTCGAATACGCCGTCGCGGACCCCCGAATTCCACGCCGCAATAAACGCGCCGATCGCGCCTTCAGCCTCGCCGAGGACCCGGAAATCGGCAGCCTCGTAAACCCTCCGGCGACGAAGTCACGTCCGGGCCGCCGACCACGACCGGTTTGCCGAAGCGCTGCGCCCGCTCAATGACCTGTAGTGCATCGGGCCTCTGCGGCAGCATTCCGCCAATCATATGGTGCGCGCGTCCTCGCGGCGCCGCTCGGCTTGGTCACCGTCGCCGCGCTGCTGCCGCCGTCACGGGAGTGTCGGCTGGTCGACCGCAACGTGGAGGATTTGAGGGATTCCGATCTCGACTGGGCCAATCTGGTGATGGGCCGAAACCGGATGCCGCGACGTGCTCACCAGCCTGCTCGCCGACCGGCGCTTCGGCTTCGATGTCGAGCGGGCGGTCTATCTCACCGTACTGCATCGGCTGACGGTCTCGGGTTCCGACCGCCACGCGAGCGAATGGCGCAACGGCTTGCGCGTCCCCGGCGCCGAAGGGCTCGGGCTCGACGAGGCGTACAAGGCGATGGCCTGGCTCGGCGAAATCGACGAGCACGGCCGCGGCACCGCCGAGGCGATCGAGGAAGCGCTCTACCGGCATCGCCAGCCGCTGTTCGGTGCGGTGTCGATCGCCTTCTTCGATACGACGACGTTATGGTTCGAGGGCGCCGGCGGTGAGAACCTGGGTCAGCGCGGCCATTCCAAGGACTACCGAGGGCACTTGAAGCAGGTCGTGCTCGGCATCGTGCTGGATGACGCCGACCGGCCGATCGCCTCGTTCCTGATGCCGGGCAACACTGCCGACGTGACGATGTTGTTGCCGGTGGTGCGCCGCCTGCGCGATCGCTTCGACATCGCCCGGACCTGCATCGTCGCCGATCGCGGCATGATCAGCGCCCACACCATGGCGGCGCTCGAAGCCGAGAAGATCGAGTACATTCTCGGCGTGCGCGAGCGCACCAGCCGCGAGGTGCGCGCCGAGGTCATTGAGGATGATGGCGTCAGCGTGCCGCTGCTCATCCGGCGGCAGAAGGGCGAGACTGAACTCGCCGTCAGGGAGACCACAATCGCCGGGCGGCGCTACATCATCTGTCGCAATGACGAGGAAGCCAGAAAGGATGCCGAGGCGCGCGCCGAACTGATCGCCGGCCTCGAGCGCAAGCTCGCGCAAGGCGACAAGGCACTGGTCGCCAACAAGGGCTTCCGCCGTTTCCTCAAGACGCCCGTGGGCGACGGCTTTGTCATTGATCGGGCCAAGGTCGAGGCCGACGCCCGCTTCGACGGCCTGTTCGTGCTGCGCACCAACACGAAAATCTCCGCCCTCCAAGTCGTCCTGCGATACCGTAACCTCCTCGCCGTGGAGGACGCCTTCAAAACCGCAAAAGCGCTGCTTGCCACCCGGCCGATCTTCCGCAAAACCGATGCCGGCATCCGCGGCCACGTCTTCTGCACCTTCCTCGCCCTGGTGCTGCGCAAGGAACTGACGGACCGTCTGGCGGCACGCCGCAGCAAGCTCGAATGGCAGCGCATCATCGATGATCTTGCCGACCTCAGTGAGATCGAGGTCGAACAGGATGGTCGCCGGGCCCGACTGCGCACCGCTCCCGGCGCAACCATTGATCCGATCTGCCGCGCTATCGAGATCACCCTGCCGCCCGTCTTCCAGGAGATGCCGCCCGCCCGCTGAACCCCCCAGAAAATGTGGTGCCTAAATCTGAAAATGGCCTCCAAGCCGTTGATAATCAGCCGTCTTCAAATCCAAACTGCGGAAGTTGGGCCAGGGTCGGGACCAGGCATCGGACGCAACGGCGGCGCGCGGGAGCCCACCCGGAAGGCGACCGACCTGCCGAGTTTTGCGTCAATCTCCCCTATGACAGCGCGTGTAACAGGTTTCGCCATATGCGTGAGGCTGTGGTAAAGCCCGCCAGCACTGCCCGAAAGCATCGTTCCCCCCGACGCTTTCGGTTGGCCGGCGTGGCTGCAGGGAAGGGGGAATTCATGGCATTCGACATCAGCCTCGCGGTCGGCGACGGCGCCCGCCGCATGACCTATGCCGAATTGGCCCAGGCCAGAAGGATATCGCTGGCCTCGGCCACACGGCTTGCGCGCCGCCATCATTGGCCCAGGCAGGTCGGCAATGACGGGATTGTCCGCATCATTGTCCCCCTGGGACAGCTGCGGACTGGCCCTCGGCCAGAGACCGTAAACCTAGCAGAAACTGTTGGGTTTCGTGACCCAGGGCCAGCCCAGGCCATGGCCTATGGGACAGACCCCGGGCCAGCCACAGATGCCCCTGGGACAAGGCCTATGCCGCTCCCTAGGACAGATGACCCATTGTCGCGCGCGGTCGAGACGCTCCGCGAACAGCTCGCCGGCAAGGATGTGACGATCGCCTATTTGCGGCAGGAGGTCGAAACCCTGCTGTCGCTGCTCGGCGCCCAGCGGTCATGGTGGCGGCGCTGGTTCCGGTAGCTACGGCCACCGGGACTTTCTGCCCAGTTCCAGTTCTCGGCCCAGTGACCACTGATGAGCTGATCGACATCGACAATCTCGGAATTGATGCCGCCAAGCCGATAGGCGAGCGCCAGCCCTGCAGGCTGGAGCGCGACGCCATGGGCGAAGGAGAAGATCGGTCCGTGCGTGCGAACTAACCCGCGCCGTAGCAGCGTGCGCAACACCCGAGAGGGATTGTAGGCATCGTCGAGTTTATCACGCTAATTTTTGGTTTGGATCGAACATGCCGACCTTCCGGCGCAGCGCGAATAAGCGTTTGGCGTCTTTGTCGCTTGCTTGCGCATGTTCCCTCAGCAAATCCTCTATTCCTTGTTGCCGGTCGTACTCAGCGCGCAGCCGACCAGCGGCCGCCGCGCGCAGCTCGTGCTCTACGGCGTTGTGGAGCACCTGCCGAATGGTGCGCCATTTTGGCGGTCGGTAAGGCTGTTGCCGCTCGGCCGACGCCTCAGCAGCGGCGATCTCGAGGCGAGCGAGGGCGAAAAGGATAGCTCGCTGAGTTGTGCCCAGTCCGTGCGACATCGACCGAGCTTAAGTGTCAGATCGCAAACAATCCAACACTTACGATGATCGTGTTTCCTCCAGCCGGTACGGGCGCCCGGTGACGACGAAATCGATTTGCCGGCTGCCGCACTGACCGCAGACCAGCCGCTTATGCCAGTCGGGCACGGGCATGTCGGCGCCGTAGCGCGCCGCCATCTCGGCCGGGTCGGGCTCGACCTGGTGCCGGCAATCGAGACACCACACGATCAGCCGCACCTCGGCCGCCGCGGCGTTGCCGAGCGTCATCGGCGGGCCGCTGTACCGGGGTTGCCATGTCAGGTCGAGTCAGATCCTGCTGAGATGGCTTCCGACCCTGCGATGAGCTGTTCGAGAGTAAGTGGCGCCTCCGGTATGTCCGTTGTCAGTTGGGCGACGGCAAAGCATTTGGACTTGATATCTCCCCTCACGGACCAATCGCAGGTAACAGAACTCCCATCGGTAGAAGCTACAGTCATTTTGTGCCCCCCGCTTTTGAGGACTACGACGTCGCCAACCTTTAGCTCTACGTCCTCAGACATCACCCGCGCCATCTCCGCCTCCCTTGCCCATGGCTCGGCCCCATGCCCGGCCTCAGCGGCGGCAGCGGTTCCGGGCGAGGCTTCGGCGGATCGAGCTTCGCCAGGATCGCTTTGAGCGGGTCCAGGCGGGGCGCAAGCGGATAGGGGTCGTAATCGATCGCCCGCCGCAACAGCGCGCTCAGCGCCCGCTCCTCGTCGTCGGTGAGGTCGAGCGCGGTCACAACAATAAGTTCGCGGCCGCAGAGAGCGCCACGGCTTCGGCCTGCGCACGGGCAGCGGAAGGACTGCTCGCCCAACCTCTCGCGATGACGAGGTCACCGTTGCGCACCAGCCACCGCCACTCCCCTCCGCCATAGACGACGGATAGATCGCAGCCGCTGCGAGCAGCATACTGGATCGGAAAGGAACGGCTCTTAGGCTGGATGAGCCAGGCAGCGATCGTCACGGCGGGATCGGCGGCGACAACGGCTGCAGTTGCCGGGACAGCTGCGGGCCGCTCGTCAGACCGTTCCAATGATCCATGATCACCGCTTCGTTCAAGACGATCCACTGACTGACCGCCCGCAGATCGGCGGTCGAAAGCCGACCAGCGACAAGGTGCGGCCGCGGCCGAACGGCGACAACCGCAAGGTTATGCGGATCCATCCGCTGACCGTGCGCCATCATGACTTTGATGCGCGCGTCGTGCGGGGCGCCATAGCTCGGCCCCACCCAGATCACCATCGGCAACCCGGTATCGGCCGGCCATAGATTAGTCATCAGGAAGAGTTCGTCTGCGATTTCGCTCATGCCGCCGCCTTCACTGTACGCGCCAGGATCTTGGCAATCGACTGGTGCGAGATCGAAAAGCCGCGGGCGCGCAAGGCGTCGCGGATCTCCATCAGCGACTTTCCGTCGTGCCGCATCTTCTTCATGTCGCGGAGCGCCTGTTGTTCGCCCGGATCCTCGACCAGCCGACGGCCGCGGCCGGGCCCGACAGGTTCGCCAAGCTGCCAGCCGAACGGGCGAGCGCCGCCCAAATGCACGCCGCGGAGCCGCATGGCAGATTTGGCGTCGGCAATGCGCTCGCCGATGCGGGCGCGCTCGAACTGCGCCACGGCCGACATGATCGTCAGCACCAATTCGGAAATTCCGTTGCCCGAGACGTCGCCGCCCAAATCGAGCAGGTGCAAGCTGATCTTGCGCTGCTTGAAGCTCGCGATCGTCTCCAGGGCGTCCAATGCTGATCGGAACACCCGGTCGAGCTTGGCGGCAATCACCTGATCACCGGGCTTCAGCACCGGCAGCAAGCACGAGCCTTCAGGGCGGGCGGCGAGCGCGATCGAGCCCGAGACGGCGCGGTCGACAAAGGTATGCGCGATCGTCCAGCCGTTTTCCAAAGCGCGGCCTGCACAGCGCCTGGTCTGCTCTTCGAGGCTCAAACCGCTTTCGGCCTGGCCGGCGCTCGAAACTCGAGCATAGGCGTAGCAGCGCGGCGTGGCGGCCAATTGAACGGGCATCGGAGAATTACGTAGGGTGCGCGTAGCCATTGTCGTGCTCCTCTCGCGATGGTGGTTAGGAGCCCGCTCGGCGTTCGCTGCGCCTGGCGGGTTCCGCTTCTCTGAAGCCTTTTCAAGGTACTCGCAAGGTGATGCCCTTGCGACCGAAATCGCGGCGATATGACCGAGCGAAGGGCAATCCAGCTATTCAGATGCTCGATCGGCCGAGCCTCCATGTTGGGGTTGAGCAGCACCCCGACGCCGACAGCCGCGAGCTGGGGCCGCATGTTGCGATGCACCTGACTGATGCCTTCCCGCGGCCAAACAGGAGGCACACAAATCAGAATGATCAGCAGAATGCCACCAATGGCGATTCCACCACGGCGACCGCAGCGCAAATAGTCGAATCCACCACTGCGCAGTTTCAGTTACAAAATGCGTTCTAAATTACAGGCCAGACACACCCACTTACTAAAAGATTGCAACATTTTACCAATTTGAGCCGACGGTACATCAAGAGGTTACAACGGCGATTTATACCGGGGACATCCAACGGCCCGAGCAGCGACCTGGGCCGGAGCATATAGAGGGTGGACCCTGATGACCGATTTCGCACATCTGCTCGAAGGTGAAATTCCCCGCTTGCGGCGCTACGCGCGGGCCTTGACCCGAGACACGTCGCGGGCCGACGACCTGGTGCAAAGTGGCCTCGTCCGCGCTATCGCCAAACAGCATTTGTGGCAGGAAGGGGGTGACGCCATAGAACGGGCGGAAAACCACGCTAAGCAGACAAAACATGAACGGGGATCACCTCACGGCCATTCCGAATGGGATAGCATCCCCAAGAGCCAAGGTCTGCCTTACACCCGAATCTCGGCGGATCCGCCTTCAGCCCCCAAGAGCATGGGGCATTCATTCGTTGGAATGAGGATGGCCCTCAACGCCGTGTCGCCGCCTTTAGCGTTTTCGGGTGGACCCGGAACAGCCGGGCGACTTCGGAAGCGGGCCGATCGTCCAGCAGCATCTTTTCCGCTTCTCTGATCTGCGCGCCCGAGAGCTTCGGCGGCCGCCCAAGGTGGCGACCGGCTCGCTTGGCGGCCTCGATGCCGCCGCGCTGGCGCTCTCGCGTTTGCTCCCGCTCAAGTTCAGCGAGCGCCGCAAAGGTCTGAGCGATGAACCGGCCGATCGGGGCGGAATAGCCCAGCCACGGCATGTCCAGAATCCGCACCAGGACGCCGCGCCTGTGCTGCTCATCGAGAAGGACGACCAATTCGCCGGCGCGGCGGCCGAGTTGGTCCAAGCTTTTCACAACCAGTTCGTCCCCGAGGGTCAAACGAGACAGCAGGGCGGCCAGGCGGTTGCGGGCTTTCACCCCGCTTTCGATCTCCTCAACGACCTCGGCACAGCCGACCTCGGCGAGCGCAGCCCGTTGACGATCGAGATTCTGATCATCTGTTGAAACTCGGGCGTAGCCGACGCGCATTTTGTCTGAGACCTTTCGTCCGTGACAATGCACTGATTTTGTTGCCGCCGTGAAGAGCGGAAAAAAGGTGGACCTTTTCTCTACCCTGGGGAGGCGCGCGAGCTACGGTCTTACTTCCAAACCTGACCGCACCTCCATTGGGACTCTCCAGCAATGCCGCGTCGCCATGTCATCACGGACGTCCAGTTTGACCGCTTGCTCGCACTGCCCACGGGCGAGGCCGATCTCATTCGGCACTACACGCTCAGCCCGGATGATCTCGCCGTGATCGCGCGGCGGCGGCGGCCGCACAACCGCCTTGGCTTCGCACTTCAACTTTGTGCCCTGCGCTACCCCGGCCGGCTGGTCCGCCCCGGCGAGACGGTGCCGATGGAAGTTGCGTGGTTTCTCGGCGAGCAACTCGATATCGATCCCGCCGCGATCAGCGACTACGCGATCCGAGCCCAGACCCGATACGAGCAGCTTGACACATTGCGCGAGGTCTTCGGCTTTCGGGGCTTCACCCAGCCTGATCATCGGGCCCTGTCACAATGGCTGCTGCCGATCGCCATGACGACAGCAAGCGCGGTGTCTGTGGCCGAGGCGCTGATGGTCGAACTGCGCCGGCGAGGGATCGCCGCGCCTGGCCTCACCGTCATAGACCGAATGGTGGCGACAGCGATGCTGGGCGCGGAACGAAAGGTCGCCGAACAGCTGATCCGTGGCTTGTCGGAATTGCAGCGGGCGGCGTTGGACGCTCTTTTGGAAATCCGTGACAAAACAGCGATCAGCACCTTGGCTTGGGCGCGTCAGTCGCCCGGCGCACCAGGCTTTCGGTCCTTGGCGCGTCTGATTGACCAGCTTGATCACCTGCGCCAGATCGGGCTCGATCCTGGCGTAAGGGCGGCCGTCCATCCCGATCGGATAAAGCAACTCGCGCAGGAGGGCGCACGCCTCACAGCTCAACATCTGAGGGCGCTGTCGTCGGCGCGGCGGCGCGCCATCCTGTTGGTGACCGTGCTCGACAGCACAGAGCGCCTGACCGACGACGCCATCGGCGTCTTTGACCGTTTGATTGGGCGCCTATTTCGGCGCGCCGAGCGCCGGGCCTCGGCGGACCTACAGCGAGACGCCCGAACCATCAACGAGAAGGTCCGACTGCTCATCAAGGTCGGCGAGGTGCTGATCAGCGCCAAGGAATCCGGCGAGGAACCCTTCGGCGCCGTGGCCAGGGTCATACCCTGGGCCCAATTCGTAGATATGATTAAAGAAGCGAAGGGGCTCATCCGGCCCGATGGGCCGGACTATCTGGTGCTCGCTGAACGCAACCATGCCCTTATGCGCCGGATCGGGCCGCTGTTTCTGGGCGCCTTCACCTTTCACGGCGTCGCCGCGGTGAGCGGCCTGGTTCGCGCGATCGAGATGCTGCGCCCCTTCTACACGGGCAATCGGCGCAGCCTGCCCAAAGATTTGCCAACCGGCTTTATCCGCCGGGGCTGGCGGCAGGCCGTGATGCCGGGCGGGAAGATCGACGGCGCGACCTACGAGCTTTGTTTCTTCGCCGAATTGCGGGATCGGCTCCGCGCCGGCGATATCTGGGTCGCCGGCAGCCGGCAGTATCGCGCCGTCGAAGATCAGCTCATCGCAAAGCCGCTGTTCGCCGCCATGAAGGAAGCCGGCCCGCTTCCTGTCTCGGCGCCGATCGAATGCGCTATCCATCTGCGACAGCGGCAGGAACTACTCAATGAACGGCTGCGGTTGGTCGCCGGTAAGGCAGCGAAGGACCAGCTGGAGGCGCCGGAGGCGGCCGAGCTGCTTGCTGACCGGCTGTATGGACTTCTGCCCAAGGTCCGTATCACCCACCTTCTCGGCGAGATCGCGGCGTGGACCGGCTTCGGTGATTGCTTCACCCATCTACGATCCGGCCTTCCGTTTGAGGACAACCGGGTGATCCTGACCACGGTGTTGGCCGATGCCACCAATCTCGGTTTGACCGGCATGGCCGAGGCCTGCTCCGTCGCAACCTACAAGCAGCTGGTCTGGACCGCTGGCTGGCATCTGCGGGAAGAGACCTACGGCCGCGCCCTGGCGCGGATCGTGGCCGCACAACAGGCCAATCCGCTCGCCGCCGCGTTCGGCGAGGCCACCACCTCAAGCTCAGATGGCCAACACTTTCCCTTGGGCGGGCGCGGAGAATCCACGGGAGCCGTCGACCCTCACAAGGGAAGCGCACCAGCCATCAGCTTCTATACGCATATCTCCGGCCGCTACGCGCCCTACCACAGCAAGCCGATTTCGGTCGCTGATGGCGAAGCGCTTCACGTATTGGACGGTCTGCTCTATCACGGCGCCGATCTGAGCGCGGCCGTCCACCATACCGACGGTGGCGGCGTCTCCGATCACGTGTTCGCGCTCTGTTACCTCCTGGGATTTCGCTTCGCGCCGCGCATCCCCAATCTCCATGACCGTCGGCTCTATACGTTTGGCGCCGCCGCCCAATGGCCGGCGCTGGAGCCTTTTATCGCGGGCCGGATCGACGAGGCGCTGATCCAGGCCCATTGGGACGACATCCTCCGGTTGGCGACCTCCGTCAGAACCGGCGCCGTGCCAGCGTCGCTGATGTTGCGGCGGCTGGGTTCCTATCCACGCCAGAACGGCCTTGCCCTGGCGCTTCGCGAGGTCGGCCGGATCGAGCGGACTCTGTTCACGCTCGACTGGCTGGAGGATCCGGCGCTGCGCCGCCAGGCCACGGCGGAATTGAACAAAGGCGAGTCCCGCAACGCGCTTGCCCGCGCCGTTTGCTTCCATCGCCTCGGCCGGGTCCGCGACCGCACCCGAGAAACTCAGCAGCACAGGGCCAGCGGGCTCAACCTGGTCGTGGCCGCGATCATCCTTTGGAATACCGTCTATCTCGGGCGCGCCGTTGAAACGCTGCGCCGCCAGGGAAAAGTCATTCCCGACGAGCTGCTAGTGGTCTGACCGAAACATAGGATTCCCAAAATCGAGCCTTTGTGTCATGATGCCGCGATGCGCAGAGATGTTGAAATCCGGCTCGGACCGGGGGATTGGGAGCGGTTGGCGGCAGTCGTGGCCGATCGCAACAGTACTCAGAAGCATGCGTGGCGGGCGCGGATCATCCTGGCCACCGCCGAAGGCTGCGGCACGGCGGAGATCATGCGCCGGGCCGGCGTCTCGAAACCCTGCGTGTGGCGCTGGCAGCGCCGCTTCATGGAAGCCGGGGTCGATGGCCTGTTCCACGACAAGACCCGCAAGCCCGGCAAAGCGCCGATCGGCGAGCCGGTCGTCGCGCAATTGATCGCGCTCACGCTCGGCGCACCGCCCGGCGAGACCACCCATTGGACGAGCCGTGCGATGGCCGAGACGGTGGGGCTGGCGGTCAGCACCGTGCAAAAGATCTGGCGTGCCCATGGTCTCGCCCCGCATCGGTTGCGGGTCTTCAAACTCAGCCGCGACCCGCAGTTTGCCGCCAAACTGCGCGATGTCGTGGGCCTTTACCTCGATCCGCCGGCGCACAGCCTGGTCCTCTCGGTTGACGAGAAGAGCCAGATCCAGGCGCTCGACCGCACTCAGCCGGGTTTGCCGATGAAACAAGGCCGCGCCGGGACCATGACCCACGATTATCTGCGCAACAGCCTGCCCTCGCGAAGGCGGGGGGCACGACCACGTTGTTTGCCGCCCTCAATGTCCTCGACGGCACCGTAATCGGGCAGTGCATGCAGCGGCACCGGCACCAGGAATTCCTGCGCTTTCTCAGTCGCCTCGAGCGCGACATCCCAGCCGGCCGGCTGATCCACGTGATCCTCGACAATTACGGCAGCCACAAGCACCCCAAAGTCCGGGCTTGGCTTGTCCGGCACCCGCGCTGGACGCTCCACTTCACCCCAACCTCGGCGTCCTGGCTCAACGCGGTCGAGGGCTTTTTTGCCAAACTAACCCGCCGGCGACTGCAGCGCGGCGTCTTCCATTCCCTCGTCGACCTCCAGGCCGCCATCAATCGCTACCTTGCCGAACACAACCACAGTCCAAAGCCGTTCGCCTGGACCGCCGATCCCGACCGCATCATCGCCGCGGCAAACCGCGGGTACCAAGTGTTAGATTCGATCCACTAGGTCACTTGGCGCCCCTCGGCTGGCAGCACATCAACCTCACCGGAGATTATCTGTGGGGTGCGACAGCTATACCAGGCCCAGCGGAATTTAGGGCGCTCCGGACGGTGATCGAGAGCCTCGCCGCCTAGCGTTCACTATTTGTCAGCTTAGCGTGGTTTTCTGCCCGTTCTATGGCGTCACCCCTACATGTTGGAGACCGGAGGCGCCGAGCAGAAGACCATCATTTTTTGTGCACGCGACCGGCACGCTGATGACGTGGCGGTCTGCATGAACAATCTCTATGCCAAGTGGTGCGCCGATGACGGAAAGCAGCGGCTGGAGCATTACGCCTTTAAGTGTACCGCCGCCGGCAGTGGTAATGATCAACTGCCGGACTTGCGGGCCTCTTCACGTAGCCACTTTATCGCTACGACGGTGGACCTGCTGACCACCGGTGTGGACGTGCCGTGCGTGCGGAATATCGTCTTCTTCAAGTATCTAAAGTCGCCAATTAGAGCATTTTCCGATCAGACGTAGCCGGCAGCAAAGAGCAGTTCGATCGGGTTGAGGTCGGGCGAATAGGGCGGCAGATAGAGCAGCTCGGCGCCGGCGGCGCGGATCGCCCGGCGCACGCCCTGGACCTTGTGGGCCGGCAAATTATCCATCACGACGATGTCGCCGGGCGCGAGGGTCGGTGTCAGGCACTGCTCGACATAGGCCTGGAAGATGGCGCCGTTCATCGGTCGATCGATGACAAACGGGGTAAGCATCCGGCGAAGGCCGCGGTGCGTTGCGTTCAGGCGGCGGCGTGGATGGCGGCGCTTTTCCAATGCCAGGGCTCGGCAAGCGTCGGTGAAGGGTGTTGACCCTGAGCCCCCCGTATTCGACAGCTCTTGGGCCGATGCCGGAGACAAGCCCTTCAGCCCGCAAGCGGCTCGAATAGGCGCTCTATGTCAGCGGCATCGAGCAGCGGCCCGGCGGCATCGCGCGCATTGAGAATGCCGGAAGCCAAGGCGCGCTTGCGCTCCTGCAGCTCGATTATGCGCTCCTCGACCGTGCCCTGGGTTACCAGCTTGTAGACGAACACCGGCTTGTCCTGACCGATGCGGTGCGCCCGATCGGTAGCCTGGTCTTCCACCGCGGGGTTCCACCAGGGATCATAGTGGATCACGGTATCGGCGGCGGTCAGGTTGAGCCCGGTGCCGCCGGCACGCAAGCTGATGAGGAACAGCGGCACCTTGCGCTTCTGAAACCTCGCGACTGGGTCGGCGCGGTCGGTCGTGTTGCCGCGCAACTCGACATAGTCGATCCCGGCGCGCGCCAGCTCCGGCTTGATCAGGTCGAGCATGCTGGTGAATTGCGAAAACAGCAGAATACGCCGGCCGTCCTCGATCAGCGGCGGCAGCATCTCCAGCAAATGGCCGAGCTTGACACTCACACTGACGCCGCGCGCGGCCGCGAGTTTGACGAGGTGCGGATCGCAGCACACCTGGCGCAGCTTCAAGAGGGCGTCAAGAATGACGATGTGGCTGCGGGCCAAGCCCTTGGCCGCCACCGCCTGCCGCACCTTCTCGTGCATTGCCAGACGCACCGTCTCGTAGAGATCGCGTTGCGGCCCCGCCAATTCGAGCGGTATCGGGATTTCGCTCTTCGGCGGCAGGTCGGCGGCGACAATCGCCTTGGTCCGCCGCAAGAGAAAGGGCTTGACGCGCGCGGCGAGGACGGCGCGGCGATGACTGTCTTGGCGCTTTTCGATCGGGTTCCGAAACACGCGGCCGAAGCGTTTCGCATCGCCAAGCAGGCCTGGCATCAGAAACGCGAATTGCGACCACAGCTCGCCCAGATGGTTCTCGACCGGCGTACCGGTCAGGCACAGGCGATGGCGGGCGTCGAGCCGGCACACCAACTGCGTAGCCTTGGCCGCGACATTCTTGATCGCCTGCGACTCGTCGAGCACTGCGATATGCCATGCGATCGGCAGCAGCCGGTCGGCGTCGCGCGGCAGCAGCGCGTAGGTGGTCACGACGAGGTCGCTGTTGGCGATCTCACCAAACCGCTTGGCGCGGTCGGAGCCATGCAGCGAGAGGACGCGCAGCTCCGGTGCGAGACGTGCCGCCTCGGCGCACCAATTCGGCACTACACTGGTCGGGCAGATGACAAGGCAGGGCCGGTCAAGCCGCCCTTCGCGCTTCTCGACAAGGACATGGGCGAGCGTCTGCACGGTCTTTCCGAGGCCCATATCGTCGGCGAGAATGCCGCCGAGATCGAACGCGCGCAGGAATTGCAGCCAGTCGAGCCCGGCTTGTTGATACAAGCGGAGCTGCGTCTTGAGCCCGGCGGGCGGCGCCACCTTCTCGATCTGCGCAAAGGCCTTGAGACGCTGCACCAACGCGCGCAGCCGCTCGCCGCCAAGCCAGCGCAGGCGCGTCGCGGCCTCGATTGCGGCGAGCGCGGCGCCTTCCCCGACCGAGATGTCGAGCCCGCCGCCCGGTGACAGGGTTTCCGGGTGGTACAGCTCGACGAGCGCCGACAGGATCGCCTTGGTGCGGTCGAGAGGCAGGGCAACAAGGCGGCCGTCGGCGAGGGTGCCGAACACGATGCCGTTATGCGCCAGCGCATCGAGACTGTCGGCCATGCCCTGCTGAGGCAGCTGCCGCACGAGCGAGGTCAGCACCGGCAGCAGCGTCACCCGCTCGCCACCCACATCGATGCCCAGATCGAGCGAGAACCACCAGCCGCTGCCTTCGGATACCGCGGCCGTCCACTCGCCGCTGCCGTCCACGACGCGATGGCGAAAGCCGTCCTCGAACTCGATCCGCCAACCCTCGGCTTCGAGTGTCGGTACCGCTTCGTAGACGAAGCCCGGCCATCCTGCCGCATCCTCGTGCAAACCCAACGCGAGATAGGCGCCATCGCTGCTGCGTTTGCTGAAATCGCAGGCTAGTCCCAGACCCAACCGTCGCAGCTGGTCGTATGCCGCTCGTTCGGCGGCGATGTCCCGACGCTGTACCACAAGCCGCCCACCTTCGACCCGGCGCATCTCCTCGGGCGCGGCGGCGAGATCGATCACCCGCCCGTCATAGGCAAAGCCGAGCAGCGCGATATCGACGCTCTCGTCGGCCTCTCGCGACGGCACCCGATAACCCCAATTGCGCCGCCGGTTGGCTAGGTGCAGCACCGGGACCGGCGCGGCATCTCGGACCTCCTCGGCGATGTCGGCGCGCGGGCGCGGCAGGGCGAAATCGCGGAAATCGCACTCGAAAACGCCGCCGAGCGCTGCCGCCTGCACGGGGTCGATCGGCGGTGCCGCCAGGAACGCGCCGACAGCCCTGACGGCAGATCGAATTCGAGCGGCCCGGCAAGGCGGGCCTCGGGATCGACATACCAGGGCGCGGCGCAGGGCAAGCCGATCGCCCCACCCTCGATGTCGACAATGGCCGCGCTCTGGTGCCCATTCTCGCCGAGCTGCCAGCCGAGTCGGGCCGACCGCTGCGGCCCGAGTGCAAGCGGCGGGCTCGCGATCTCGTGCCAGCGGCACCGGCCGGTCGCGATGATGTGCTCCATCACCAGATGGAGCGTACCGGGATCGTCAGGAAGCTGCGGCGATCCGAAGGAAAGGCTCCGCATCAACCGGGCGATCAGCCGATCTTCGGGCTGGACATATTTTGCCGTCGAGGTTTCGAGTTCGGACGGGCAAGCCCGGTCGCTGCCGTAAGCTCCGCTCTTCAGCACCCGTGCGACGCGCAGATCGAGCGCGAAGGGCTGGCCCGGACGGGGCGAAGTATCGACACGGAAGACGATCTCTTCGGGGGTGCGGGCGGGTTTGCTCGACCCGCGCTTTAGCCGATCGAGCCAGCCAGCAACCGAACCACCGAGCGGGTCGGCGGCGATCCCCTGCGGCGGGTTGCGTAGCGCCTCCAGCAGCACCGCGGCGACGTGCTTGCAATCGATGACCACCGGGCAGCTGCACTGGCCCGACAGCCGGATCCGTGGACCCAGCTTGATCTGGGCAAAGACGTGGTAGGGCCGCTTGCGCGTCCCCTGGACGTCGGCGATGAGCCGCTGCCCACCGTTGTCGGCGTGCAGATCGCGCACCGCGCCGCTGCGTTGATACGAGCGCCCCTTATCGAGTTCGTACCCGAGGCAGCGGCGAATGTCGCTTTCGTCATAGGGGAGGGCAAGCGAACCCCGCGACAAGCGCAGCGGAAGGACATCGTTCAAGGTGGCCTCCGGCTGACCGAAGTGCCGACAGTTCATGATCGGCGCCGGCGGGTGTCAAGCATCGCCGCCCCGCGTTGATACGCTCGGGAACATGCGCCGCATACTGACCGGCAACGGGGCACCCCAGCGGCGAATCGCGGTTAAGCGGCGGTGGCTTCGGCGAGCGGGGCACCCCAGTTCCAAGGCAGGAGTTCGTCGAGCCGGGCAGCCGGGTGATCATTGATTCGACGGAGCACGTCGGCCAGCCAAGCCTGAGGATCGATGTCGTTCATCTTGGCGGTAACGATGAGGCTATACATGAACGCTGCCCGCTCTCCACCGCGATCGGAGCCGGCGAACAACCATGCCCGTCGTCCGAGCGCAATCCCGCGCAACGCGCGCTCGGCGGCGTTGTTGCTGAGGCAAATACGACCATCATCAAGGAAGCGTGCAAACGCCACCCAGCGCTTGAGCATGTATTCCATCGCCTGGGCGACGTCGTTGTGACGCGATAGCTTGGCGCGTTCCTCACGCATCCAGGATTCCAGCTCGGCGATCAGCGGCGCGCTCAATTCCTGGCGCACGGCTCTGCGCTGGTCGGCGCCCTGGCCGTTAATCCGACGTTCGATGTCGAACAGAGCGTCGATGCGACGGACCGCCTCCAAAGCGACGGGCGAGATGACGGCCGGTCTTTTGCCTTGTGCTTTGCGCCGGGCGCTGGCAGCCAGATCGGCCAGGACGAAGAACCTGCGGCGGGCATGGACCCAACACGCCGCTTCCCGAACCAAGCCAGGCTGGCGTCCCTGCTCATAAAGCTTGTTGTATCCGCCATACGCATCAGCCTGGAAGATACCGGCATAAGCGTGCAGATGGCGCTGGGAGTGCTCGCTGGTGCGGTCCCGTGAGTAATAGAACATTGCCGCCGGCGGTGCCGGGCCGCCGAACGGCCGATCGTCGCGTACATAGGTCCACAATCGACCGGTGATTGTTTTGCCCTTGGCCAGGACCGGCACCGTGGTGTCATCGCCATGCAGGCGTTCGGCCGCCAGCACATGGGCTTCGATCAAGCTATAAAGCGGCTTCAACACGGCGGCACAGGTCCCGACCAGATCGGCCAGGGTCGACAAGCTCACCGCGACACCCTCACGGGAGAAGCGTTCGCACTGCCGGTTGAGAGGTTGGTGCAGGCCGAACTTCTCGAACAGAACCATGGCCAACAGGCTCGGTCCGGCCCAGCCACGCGGGATCGTATGAAACGGTGCCGGTGGCTGCGTGATCTTCTCGCATTCCCGGCAGGTGAATTTCTCCCGCACCGTCTGGATTACCTTCCACTGGCGCGGAATGCTTTCCAGGGTCTCCGTGATGGTCTCGCCCAGCTTGGCGAGTTTAGTCGATCCGCAGCAGGCGCACGCGCTCGGGGCGGGAACGACGACGCGCTCACGGGGCAGATGATCCGGGAACGGCTTGCGCGACGACCTCTGGCGGGTGAACGCCTTGACCACCGTGGTCTTCGCCGCCGCTTGTTCGGCCCTGAGTTCATCTTCGCTGGCCGAGGCCTCCAGCTCCTCGAGCTGCAGCTCCATCTGATCCAGCAGGCGCGCCGACCGCTCGGAACGCTGGCCGTAGATCTCGCGCTTAAGCTTCTCGATCTCCAGCTTCAAATGGGCAATCAGGGCCTGATCGTCGGAGAGCTTGGCTTGCACCGACGCCGCCAGGGCTTGGGCGGCGATCCGTTCGGCGCGCTCGGCGGCAAGCGCCGCTTTCAGCGCGTCGATCTCATCCTCGGAAGGGGTTCCGGGCGTCGTCACGAGGCCGATTATCGCACGGCGTCGAATTTCCTCCTTGTCTCAACCAATGGGTGAGTCAAAAAGACGCAGCCTCACCCAGCGGCCGCCGGTCGCCACGTCCGAACCGGGTTCCGCCAATCGATTCCGTCGAGCATATAGGCCAGTTGCGCTGCACTGATCGCGACGATCCCCTCGGCCGGCGACGGCCACAGAAACCGGCCGCGCTCCAGCCGCTTGGCGTACAGCGACATGCCGATACCGTCATGCCACAGAATTTTAAGCAAATGACCGCGTTTGCCCCGGAAAACGTACAAGTCACCCGCGTGCGGATCGCGCTCCAATGCCTGTTGAACTTGCAGTGCCAGGCTGTTCATGCCACGCCGCATGTCGGTATGGCCGACCGCCAACCACACCCGTACCCCGGAGGGAACCGGGATCATCGCCGCGACAGCGCCGTCACCACGGCCGCCGCCAGTGCCGCAGGAATCGAGCCCGGTATCCGGGCACGAGCTTGCCCCGCAAACTCGATTTCGATCACCGGCTCAGCGCAACACACCGAGCCGGCCCCGGCGTCCGATGCCATGCTCGCCGCCGGCGCAATCAGCACCTCGGCAAATCCGTCCGCCGCCGCGCGCAGCTCTTTCCGCCAGCGATAGATTTGCCCCGGGCAGACATCAACCCGGCGGGCCACCTCGTTGACCACAGCGCCCGGCACCAAACTCGCAGCAATGATTGCTCGCTTCTGATCCGCGCTCCAACGCCGCCGTCGTTCGGGGCCGGTGATCACCTCAACTCGCGCCATCGCATTGTCTCTTGCACTGGTGCAAACACCCTCATTTGCACCGATGCCCGATCACACCAGATCATACCGCTGGACGAAAGGCGGCCTTCGCCGGAGGGGCACTTACCAAACCTTCGCTAACGGGAGGGGATGGTGCCGAACCGCTGCGTCCAGTGCCGCCAGAACCGACCATCAGCGTCGAAGGATTCGACGTGCATATTACGGGGGCAGGACGGTTTATCGTCACCGACGTAGACGGCCGGGCTATGCCTGTGCCCATTGAAGAATACAAGGCACGACTAGCTAACCGGCGGGGTCGAGCACGAAACGGCGGCTCCCATTATTCGATCACGACATCCGCCGGGCCAGCAGAGACGGCGCGATCGTCATCGAGGTGGACGACTGCCATTCGATCGAAGGTCCGCATGGCCCTCAACCGCCAATCGGCGAACAGGGCATGGCGAATCATCCGCGAAGGCGCGCGCGAATTCAATCCGATCCGTCTGCGGCGTAAGGTTGATCCGCAGACTCCAGCACGCTGTGTTGGTCCCATATGCGTAAAAGCCTCGGGATAAAGCAGGTGCTGTCAATCAGTACGAGTATCGAGAGATACAGCAGCACGGTGTAAGCTGATATTTTAGTTGCTACTATTTCCCAGCCGGTGGGCTGAAAAACTCGTATAACGAACCACATCATCCACAATATAGTCGACATTGCTGCGTGCAACAGCATTGACCGTTTGACACTATATCTTGTTGCCTCGTATGCCCATTCACTTCCTTCATGGAAGAGCTCTAATTTACAATGCGTCAAACTGCTGCGCAGTGTCAGTGATCCAACAAATGCAAATAGACCCATCCACGCCCACCAGGCGTCATGAGGCTCATCGATGTTAACCGCAACAAGATACTGGCTAAGCCCGAGTGCCAACGGGAAAGCGATGTCCCGCACTTCGATCATTCGCCTGAACAACACGATAAATCTGGAATATTCTGAGACCACAATAATCAAGCCAAGGCATATACCGAACGCATTTAGAAGATGGAAAGTAAACTCCTTGAATTCTGCCAAATTGTTGGGCCATTGATGATTCAATATTTCTGTGATTTTCAATGCTATAACACCCAATACCGTGCTTTGTGTAAAGCCAATAGATACAAAATATATATCAGGGAAGTGAGTAAGAGCGCGTTCTCGCAATTCCCGATTATCCAATCTATTATTGCCACTCGGCATCGAAAGATCCCCTTATGAGGTGCTGTATTCCTGCAGTCGTTAAACCCGGCGCGCGGCTCAGTCACCCCGCCTGCGGCACTGACCCGCCAGGCCGGTGCGACGCCGTGTGCGATGCACCCGAGTTTCCCTTTACAATTTGCAGAGCAGTTCCCACGACTGCGCCGATATTGCCGAGATCGGCCGGGACGATCATGGTTGTGCTTTGCTTGGCGAGATTGCCCCATTTGTCGATGAAGTCCTTGGCAAGTTGCATCTGCAGAGCTTCGATGCCGCCGTCGACGACCGCCGCTGTAGCGATGGCTCGGATGGCATCGGCGGTGGCCGAGGCAACCAGTTCAATGGCCTTGGCCTCGCCCTCGGCGCGCAGGATCTCGGCTTGCCTTCGCCCATCGGCGAGGTTGATCTCTCGCTGACGCTGGCCCTCGGACGTGTTGATCTGCTGCTGGCGCTCGCCTTCCGATTTGAAGATCATCGCGCGCTTTTCCCGTTCCGCTGTGATCTGCAGCTCCATGGCATGCAGGATCGCCTGCGGTGGCGTGATGTCCTTGATCTCATAGCGCAGGACCTTGATCCCCCAATTGACCGCGGCCTCCTCTACCGCCGCAGCGACCGCGGCATTCAGCATCTGCCGCGAGGACAGGGCTTGGTCGAGATGTAGCTTGCCGATCTCCGAGCGGATGCTGGTCGGCGCCAATTGCATTGCGGCGCTCATTGGATTGCTCGATCCATAGGCCGCTTTCACCGCATCGGTGATCTGGAGATAGAGGAAGCCATCGACGGTGAGGGTGGTGTTGTCGAGAGAGATGCAAACCTGAGCCGGCACTTCTGAGGGTACTTCGCGCAGGTCGAAGCGGTAGGCGACTCGATCCATGAAAGGCACAAGCACGTTCAGTCGGCGACAGGGCGCTGTGGAAGCGGCCGAGACGTTCGACAATCCATGATTGCTGCTGCGGCACGATGCGCAGTGCTGAGCGCAGTATGGCAACTCCGAAGAATAGCAGAAGAAGGAGGGTTATCAGTGAGGTCAGGACCTCCGTCGACATGGACTACCTCCCCAATGTTTATCTTTCCGCCGTATCGGCCAGAAAGTCGAGATGGAGGAGTTTGTCGGTCTTCCGTTTGATGATGGCGGTGCTGCCCCGAGCGGGGATAGAGCCGTCTTCCATCACGGCCTGCCAGTTCACCCCGCGATAACTGACCGTGAGGCGACGTCCTTGCGGAGAGACGTCACGTATCGTCACGGTCTGGCCGATGTCGAAATCCGCGAGACCTTTTGTGCGTGCTTGATGCCGCCGACCCAGCATGACTGCGGCCGTCAGGATCGCACAAAGAACCACAAACGCAAAAATCAGTAGATCACCCCGAATCCAGAAGCCCATAAGAGCGGTGAGGAGGGCGGCAGCAGCGCCGCCGGCGAGATAGAAGGTGCCGGTATGCAACTCGGCCAACGCGGCTAACAAGGCAAGGACGAGAAACACCCATTGCATCGGCAAAGCCTTAAGAGTTCGATCACCGCATCGTAGACGATGCTTGAAAGCTTTATAGATGGGGATGGGTGGTTCTACACGGTGATCCCGGAGATCGATATCTGGCGCGCTACGACCGTGACCCAACTTCCGCAGTTTGGATTTGAAGACGGCTGATTATCAACGGCTTGGAGGCCATTTTCAGATTTAGGCACCACATTTTCTTGGGGGTTCAGCGGGCGGGCGGCATCTCCTGGAAGACGGGCGGCAGGGTGATCTCGATAGCGCGGCAGATCGGATCAATGGTTGCGCCGGGAGCGGTGCGCAGTCGGGCCCGGCGACCATCCTGTTCGACCTCGATCTCACTGAGGTCGGCAAGATCATCGATGATGCGCTGCCATTCGAGCTTGCTGCGGCGTGCCGCCAGACGGTCCGTCAGTTCCTTGCGCAGCACCAGGGCGAGGAAGGTGCAGAAGACGTGGCCGCGGATGCCGGCATCGGTTTTGTGGAAGATCGGCCGGGTGGCAAGCAGCGCTTTTGCGGTTTTGAAGGCGTCCTCCACGGCGAGGAGGTTACGGTATCGCAGGACGACTTGGAGGGCGGAGATTTTCGTGTTGGTGCGCAGCACGAACAGGCCGTCGAAGCGGGCGTCGGCCTCGACCTTGGCCCGATCAATGACAAAGCCGTCGCCCACGGGCGTCTTGAGGAAACGGCGGAAGCCCTTGTTGGCGACCAGTGCCTTGTCGCCTTGCGCGAGCTTGCGCTCGAGGCCGGCGATCAGTTCGGCGCGCGCCTCGGCATCCTTTCTGGCTTTCTCGTCATTGCGACAGATGATGTAGCGCCGCCCGGCGATTGTGGTCTCCCTGACGGCGAGTTCAGTCTCGCCCTTCTGCCGCCGGATGAGCAGCGGCACGCTGACGCCATCATCCTCAATGACCTCGGCGCGCACCTCGCGGCTGGTGCGCTCGCGCACGCCGAGAATGTACTCGATCTTCTCGGCTTCGAGCGCCGCCATGGTGTGGGCGCTGATCATGCCGCGATCGGCGACGATGCAGGTCCGGGCGATGTCGAAGCGATCGCGCAGACGGCGCACCACCGGCAACAACATCGTCACGTCGGCAGTGTTGCCCGGCATCAGGAACGAGGCGATCGGCCGGTCGGCGTCATCCAGCACGATGCCGAGCACGACCTGCTTCAAGTGCCCTCGGTAGTCCTTGGAATGGCCGCGCTGACCCAGGTTCTCACCGCCGGCGCCCTCGAACCATAACGTCGTCGTATCGAAGAAGGCGATCGACACCGCACCGAACAGCGGCTGGCGATGCCGGTAGAGCGCTTCCTCGATCGCCTCGGCGGTGCCGCGGCCGTGCTCGTCGATTTCGCCGAGCCAGGCCATCGCCTTGTACGCCTCGTCGAGCCCGAGCCCTTCGGCGCCGGGGACGCGCAAGCCGTTGCGCCATTCGCTCGCGTGGCGGTCGGAACCCGAGACCGTCGGCCGATGCAGTACGGTGAGATAGATCGCCCGCTCGACATCGAAGCCGAAGCGCCGGTCGGCGAGCAGGCTGGTGAGCACGTCGCGGCATCCGGTTTCGGCCCACAACCGGCCGAACACCAAATCGGGTCCGATGCTGACGCGGCGCAGTTCCGGCAACTCGCCGCGATAGAAGCTCGACAGCACGATCGTCCGTCGCGAATGCCGCGCCGCCGAGGCGATCAGCCCGTCGATCAGGCCGGAGGCTTCGACCTCGTCGCGCCGGCCGAGCGCCTTGATGACGCGCTGAACGTGGCGCCCGCCCTCGCGTGCGTTCTCGACGAGGTAGAGGTACTCATAGGCTCCGATCTTCTTGACGCGGACGAACATGGCGCGGCACCCTGCTTGCGGCAAGGGCACCACGATTCGTCGCCACTTCTCAAGAAAAATAAACCGTCTCAATCACAAAAATGTCGATCATTTAGCACCACAATGCGAGCGGTGTCGTCGCAACCCCAGCATTTCTGCGATCCCCAGCGACCGCATCACCCAAAACCGCGGAAGTTGGGCGTGATGCTCAAGCGCTTACGCCTAAGAGCGTTGGAGGACCGTGCCACCCGCTGGCAGACGCGCCCGGATCCCCGAGCGACGGTTTTCTGACGATTCGTGGCTGCGCGCGCCCGGCGCGGCCGGACCTGGAGAAAATATCCTGCTTATCGTTAAGTCTTCCTGAGCTCAGCCTCAGCTAATGTGCGGCCGAAACCGATTTTGATTGCGCGTCGGGCCGTACAGCATTGCACGTCGCCCAAACCTCATGCAGGCATGGCGGAGCAATGCGCGACCCGCAGCAACTCCGGAGGAGATCAATGCCGACCAAAACGCAGGAGAAAAAGACTATCGGAAGCAAGGTGAATGCTCTGCAGAAGCCGCTACAGCCGTCGGAGGAGCTGGCCGCGGTGATCGGCTCGGGTCCGCTGCCCCGGGGCGAGGTGGTCAGCAAGATCTGGGAGTACATCCGCTTGCACAACTTGCAGAACCCGGAGAACCGTCGCGAAATCGTGGCCGATGACCAGCTCCGGAGGGTCTTTGGCAAGGACAAGGTGACCATGTTCGAGATGAGCAAGCACCTCGCCGCGCATCTGACGTGACAGGCCGGCGAAACGTCAGGAGCGCAGGTTTCGCAGATCGACGCCGGAACTCCTCAGGCTTCCCTCTTTCTCGCTAGGCGTTTTCGTAAACCGCGACGCCGTAGCCCAGGGTCGCCGGTGCTGCGTAGAAGCGGTGGATGCGGCGGACCTTGTCGCTGAGCGCGCCGCGCATGCCGAGCCACATGATCATCTCGACCCCCTCGGCGCCGCCCCGTTCCATGTAGGCGTGATGGTCGAGGCCGGTCAGTTCTTCGGGATCGGCTTCGAGCAGGTCGAGGAATTCGTTGTCCCATACCGGATTGACGAAGCCGGCCCGCGCCCCTTGAACCTGATGCGAAAGGCCGCCGGTGCCGACCACCGCGATCTTGATGTCCCGGGGATAGCTGTCGACAGCACAGCGGATCGCCCGCCCAAGCTTCCACAGTCGCCGGGCCGTGGGCAGCGGATGCTGGATGACGTTGACCGCAAATGGAACGATCGCCGCCGGCCACGGCCTGTCCCACAGTAAGGGCAGCGGTCCCATGGCGCCGTGGTCGAGGGCCATCTCCTGACAGATCGTCGGATCGAATTCATCGCCGATCAGCGAGCGGGCGAGGTGCCAGGCGAAATCGGGATCGCCTTGAAGATCGGGCAGATCGCGCTTGCCCCAGCCTTCATCCGCTTGCCCGTGCCGCTCGCCGACGCCGAGCGCGAAGGTCGGATACGCATCGAAGAAGAACTGGTTCACATGGTCGTTGTAAATCAACACCAGCAGATCGGGCGCAGAGCGCTTGAGCCAATCCTTGGCCGGAGCGTATCCGTCGAAGATCGGGGCCCAGGCCGGGTCCTGCTGCCAGCCCCGGTCATAGGCGTGCGCGAGCCGCGGCGAATGCGAGGTGCCGAGCCCTCCGATAATGCGCGCCATCTCAGTGCTCCCCGCGCATCTGCTTTTGCATGTCGGCCACCGACTGGCCGACCGTCGCGGCAACCTTCAGCAACAGATAGATGTTGCCGCCCAGCGCGAGCATCCCGGCCCAGTCGCGGCGGCGCACGACGTCCTGTTCCGCGTCGCTCAGACCCATCCCGGCCATGTAGCCCGCTTCGTCGACGCGAAACCGCTCCCGGCCGACGGGATCGGATAGCGAATTGGCCATCCGGTTGAGCCGGTAGCCCTGCCGAGAGCGCTCGCCGGTGAATATCGTGGTGCCCGGAATATCCTGGTTCATGACGCCTCCTCGTCGTTTCGTCCTTGCCGGGCCACCGCGGCCCTTCGAGTGCCGATGACCCATGTCGGCGCTATCTTTTACCGCGGACCCGGGGCGGGATCAGGACTTTCTACGGGTCGGGCATCTCGCCGACGGCGACCTCGATCAGGGTCGTGCCGCGCCGCTTCAGCGCCGCCGCCAGTTCACGGCACCGGCCGTCCGGAGTCGTCGTGCGTACCCGGCCGCGCCAAAGCTCTCGGCCATCTTCGGGATCTCGTCCCATTCAGCGGGAGTCCGGGGATGGGGCAATCGCCTGAAGACGGACGCGCAGGTCCTCCTAGCTCAAAGCACACAGGACGGCTCTGTTGCAAACTCCCAGCTGTGGCGCGTGATGCGCCTGCGCGAGGTCGTGCTCGCGCTCACGCGGCCTCGAGCCGCTCACCGACCAGCTGGACGGCTTCGCTCAGCGCGCATGCGCCGAGGCCGAAGGCGCGCATCACCTCAAAGCCCTTGATCGTCGCGTAGGCCGTCTTCATCTGATTTGAAACCGCGCACCGGCCGGATCAGCTGCTTCGAGCTTGCCGTGGTCGGCTTCGGTGATGTTGTTCAGATACTTGACCATCCGGTGCTGTGTGTCCTTCGGGCACTTGCCTTCGGCCTTCAGCTCGGGAGAAACCGCGCGGCCATGGCCCGCATGTGAGGGTGGTAAAAAGCCTTCGACCGGTGTGCGCCAGGCGCAATCCTGGCAATGTTGTGCTTTAATTACTTCGACACCGCGCTCCTTGGCGGGAGAAGCCGCCTTGAGGGAGAAACCGAATGCTCACAGATGCACAGCGCGCCGCCTATGATCGGGACGGCTTCATCGTCGTCCCCGACATCTTCTCGGCTGCGGAGATCGCGGAGCTGCGTCGGGTGACCGACGAGTTCGTGTCCGCGTCGGCGACGGTGACGGCCAACGACTCTATTTATGACCTTGAGGAGACGCACTCGGTGGACGAGCCGCGGGTGCGCCGGCTGAAGGCGCCACATGCGATCCACCCGTTCTACATGCGCGCCAGCCGCAACCCCAAGGTCGTTGAACTGCTGACCGATCTGTGGGGGAGCCTGCGTTACAACTCGGGCAAACTCAACATGAAGTCGGCCGGCTATGGCGCGCCGATCGAATGGCATCAGGATTGGGCGTTCTATCCGCATACCAACGAGGATCTCGCCGCGGTCGGCATCATGATCGACGATGTCGACATGGAGAACGGTCCGATGATGGTCGTGCCAGGCAGCCACAAGGGGCCGATCCACGACCATCATGGCCCGGACGGACGGTTCTGCGGCGCGATCGACCCGGAAAATTGCGACGTCGACCTGTTGCATGCCGTGCCGTGCCTTGGCAAGGCCGGCTCGATCACGATCCACCACGTCCGCGCGGTACACGGCTCGGCGACCAATTTCTCGGGGCGGTCGCGCCGCTTCCTGTTGTACCAGTATCGCGCCGCCGATGCCTGGCCGCTGCTCGGGCTCAAGGAGGGCATCGAGAAATTCAACGAGCAGCTGATTGTTGGCGAGCCGAGCCTCGCGCCGCGGCTGGTGCCGCTGCCGGTGCGGATGCCGCTACCCCCGGCCGAGTATCAAGGCTCGATCTACGAGAACCAGCGCGCCAGCGGCCGGCGCTATTTCACGACCCCCGACGAGACTCCCCGCATTGCTGCGGAGTAGGCGGGGACGCCGGCGGCGCGCCATGCATGGATTATCGCTACCGATGTGATCGACCGGCAATAGCGGCACGAGAGGAGCCTCGTCGAGCAATCAGCGCGGCGCGACTTATTGTTCAAATTTCTGCGCCAGATAATTTTCAAAATGACACTCTGACCGACCCTGGCACCTCACGCATGAATGTAATTTAGGCAAGCTGGGAGCCGAGCGGCCATCCGCAAGCTTCACCACGTCATGCCGCAAGCCCGGGCGACTGCACCGCAACGCCATTTTCGGGTGAAACCCCGGAAATGATGCTGACCAAACAGATATCTGTGGTTCTATCATATCAGCTATGCTATTTTCGCAAGGCGCGGACAAATCTGCGCGCGCAACAGGAGAGGCGAGCGTGACGCTATGACCTCGCGAGGGCCTCGCGTCTGGGAGGCGAGAGGGACACGACGACTGCCGGCTACGATCCTGACGTGGTGAGCAACCGCGCAGCAATGTATGACGAGTCGCGATTTCTCTCGGACGGAGCAGGGCGTGATGCGACGGGTGATCCGCGGCCTCTGCGAACCGACAGTGGGACAATGGCCAAGGGTCTTCCTCAGCCTCTCGCTTTGATTTCATGGCCTCAAGGGGTCAATAGGCGAGCAACAAAAAGAATGCCGCCAAACATGAATAGGAAAAACACGTCGATCCGGGCTGCATCTCATGCGACTGCATAGAATCTGCGAGGCGTAGTCACAACACCGAGCGAGCAACATAAACTGATTCCTCGATAAAGCGACGCGCCGGCCTCTCGCCCGTTTTGCGCTCCCGCATGGTCCCCCGGGTTCGACCAGGAGGTCACCATGGCAGAAATCCGCCGGATCGGCCGCCGATCGCCAACGGCCGCCAGCTTTGTGCTCGGCCGCAAGCTCGACAGCATCCCATTCAGCGCTTACCACATGCTGATCATCGCCGTGCTGGCCCTCGTCGGGTTTGTCGAGGGCTACGACCTGTCGATCACCGGCTCGCTGCTGGTGCTCGCCAAAGCGCCGCTGCATCTGACCGGGTCAGACATCAGCTGGCTCGCCGTCGGCCCGACCTTCATGCTGTGCGTCGGCGGCTTCGCGTCTTCGGCGGTATCCGACCACTGGAGCCGAAAGACCGTCATGCAAATCGGGGTCATCGCTACCACTTTTTTTACCTTGCTGATCCCGCTGGTGCAAACCGCCGAGCAGCTGATCATCCTGCGTTTGCTGACCGGCCTTGGCGCCGGTGGCGCCGTTTCGGCGGCGTTCCCGATCGCCGCCGAATTGATGCCGGCGCAGCACCGGCGCACCTACGGCGCGATCTATGAGATGGGGCTGGCCGCCTCCTTTACGTTGGTGCCGTTTATCGCCTTTCTGCTCGCGGGCAACCCGAACGCCTTTCGGTTTCTGGCGTTGCCGGGCGGGCTGGTGATAACCGTCGTGCCGGTGCTGATCTATTTCGTGCTTCCCGAAAGCCCGCGCTGGCATTTGCGCAAAGGCCGGTTGCAGGCGGCGGTAGACACCGTCAATCAGATCATCCGGCGGTCCGGAGACCGTGTCCCGCCGCTGACGGTGGGAGTGCTCGGGGACAGCGAGCAGACCACACGCGAGCAGCTTCCGCCCTATTGGGCTTTGTTCGGCCGGGGGCAGCTGCGCTGGACCACGGTCGGGATCTTGATCGGCATCTGCGCCGGTACCGCTTCTTTTATGATTCACGTGCTGCTGCCAAAGGCGATCGTCGATCAGGGTGCCGCCGTCGCCTTCAGTTTCGGGCTCAGTTCGCTGGTATACCTCGCAAGCATTCCGGGAAAGGCCTTCACGGGCTTTCTGATGGAGATCATCGGGCGGCGGTGGACGATCGCCTACGCGCTCGCCGGATCGCTGCCCGGCCTGTTCTTGATGCTGATGGCGCACCGGCTGGGGCAATTCGCGACGGTGGCGATGGTCACGGGTGCGCTGATCACCGGTTTCACGGTATTGTCGGCCTTCAGCGCCACCCGGGTCTACGTCTCTGAGCAGTTCCCGACGGCATTGCGCGGCCGTGGGCACATCTTCAGCGAGTTGTTCGCGCGGCTCTTCGCCGGCGTGCTGGTGCCGTTTTTAATGGTGCCGCATACCGGCTCGCCGACGATCTTCTTCGGCACGATTTTGGTCGTGGTGGCGATTGGTGCCTTCATCCCGTTGCTCCTTGGCCGTGAGACCGTCGGCCAACTCGAAACCGTCACCGAGGGCGTACCGGCGTTGGCTTGAAGAGGTGGTCAGCAGAGGTGCCGCCATAAAAAAGTGTGGGGTGATCGCGCTCTGGTGCCCTACAGTTTCAGCAAGGCCCTGGTTAAGGGTCCCTTCACAAAGGGGAGGAACGAGCGGATGACAATGGTCGCCGGAGGTTTGAAGCCCATCCCATGGTGGAAGGAGCCGACCAAGGAGCAATGGCTGGCTTGGTCGGCCGCGTGGCTGGGCTGGACCCTGGACGCATTTGATTTCACGATCTTCCTGCTGATCATGCTGCCGATCTCGCAGGAATTTCATGTCCCGCTGACGGCGGTGACTGCGGTCTTCACCCTAACCCTGTGGATGCGGCTCATCGGGGCGACCGGATCGGGCTGGCTGGCCGATCGGATCGGTCGCAAAAAACCGCTGATGATCTCGATCGCCTGGTACTCGGCGTGCAACTTCATCGCCGCTTTTTCGCCGGCGTTCTGGTTCCTGTTTCTGTTCCGGGCATTGCTGGGCATCGGCATGGGAGCGGAATGGCCCTGCGGAGCGTCGCTGGCGATGGAGAGCTGGCCGATCCGCTCACGAGGCTTTATGGCCGGTGTATTGCAGGCTTCCTGGGGCCTCGGCGCCCTGCTGTCGAGCGCCGCCTACGGGTTGCTCTATACATCGATCGGCTGGCGCGGCCTGTTGATGATTGGCGTCCTGCCGGCCCTCTCGATCGTCTATGTGCGGAAGTTTGTGCAAGAGCCGCCGGTCTGGGTTGAGAACCGAAGGCTGCAGCGCCTACAGCAGCGCGAAGTCAAAGTGCCGCTGTTCAAGATCTTTAAGCGGGGCATGCTCTACAACACGCTGACCGCGTGCTGGTGGATGGCCAGCGCGTTTGTCGTCGGGTATTCGATCGGCGGGCTGTTCCCTACCTATTTGCAAAAGGATCTGCTCCTCAGCCCCGGCCTCGTAGCACTGCCGGTCATGCTGCAGAGCCTGGTGTTCTTTTTGTCGGGTTCGCTCTGGGGCTGGCTGGCGGATCGCATCGGCCGCCGCTGGGCAATCATGATGCCAGTCCTGCTGACGATCCCGATCGCGCCGCTCTATCTGTTGACCCACAATTACACGATGATCGTCGTGTTTTTCACATTGCAGGGCGCGTTCGGCGCCGGCGGCATGCACGTTCTCCATCCAGCCTATCTCTCCGAACGATTTCCGACCGAGGTCCGCGCCACGGCAAGCGGCTTTGTCTATCACCAGGGGGCGATTTTTGGTGGTTTGGTCGCACCGGTCATAACCTATTTCGCCATCAACTGGCATTTGGGGTTTGCGATCCCCATGCTCGTCGGCACCACGTTGGGCTGCATCAGCGCCTTCGCGGCGGTTCTGCTTGGTCCCGAGACCAGAGGCACGGTGCTCAGCGCCGAACTGTCGGTGGCCTGACCCATAAATTGACCCGTAACCCCTTTCCCTCCTGTGATCGGCTTTTGGTATCTTGCGGGCTGTTTTTCACGCGCGGATCCGGTGCCAGGACAGGCGTTGGAAGACCAGCACGCGCCACGAGATGCACCGGGTTAATCACGTAAAAGTTTTTGGCGTATCGCCGGCGGCAGACGCCGTGGGTCGGCGTTCGGCGTCACGGCGCTCGACGTGTGATATGGCCGTGGCGCAAGCGATCGCGCGCCGGCTCTGCTGCGGGCACGCGCGACCGGCGTAGTTCTTCGAGACGCGCACGGATTACCGCAAAATCGATCAGCCCACAGCCTTAGCTAAGTAGTGATCTTTAACAGTTCCAATACACCGCGCGCGGCACCCCTCAGCACCGCGTGCGGCGGACGAGTCCGGGCCAGAACTCGAATGCCGAGAAGGACACTCAAAAGGACTTTGGCCAGTTCGGACGCCGGAGGAGTGGGCGCGATCGAGCCGTCCTTCTGCCCGGCCACGATGCATCGGTGGAAGAATGTCTCGATGAAGATCATCTCTCGGGAGACGATCTTCTGAAACTCGGCGTCATAAGGTGCCAGTTCGAGCGCCGAGTTCACGAGCATGCACCCGCGGCGCTGTTTATCCGTTACCGATCGCTGGATGACCTCTTCAAAAAACGCGTGGATTGCCGGAAATGGTGGCAATTGCTCCAGGCGGGAAACCCGATCGTGGACACTCGTTTCAAGGTAATGAGCCAGCGCCTGACGATACAGCGATCGCTTGTCACCAAACGCGTTGTAGAGGCTGGCCCCGGTGATCCCCATCTGTTCCGCGAGGTCCCGAATCGATGTCGCTTCAAAACCCTGCGCCCAGAAGCAGTTCATTGCTGCTTCGAGCACGGTGACCTCATCAAACTCTCTCGGTCGCGCCATCGAACGCCTCACACGCCGCGCCCGCCATCCGGACTGCAGGTGTCGGGGGGCTCCATCGCTTGCGTATTAGAACGTCTGAACCAGAACGGCAAGACAACCTAAAGCGGCACGGCTCGGTCGACCCGCGCTCGATTCCCGTGCCGAGGATTGGTGACGCACGAAAGCCATTGCCGAAACTGCGAGCTCAGTGCATTTTAGTGCGAACGATCTAAAAAGGGTATGCGGGGTGGGTCATGGGTTTGCAACAGGAGCCGCATGCCGTACGGGCGGAGTTCGTAATCAATGTCCAGCCGACCGTCAGCAAGGAGTCGAAGAGCATCTTGCTTGGACGGTCCGCCGCGACCGCCGCGCGGTAGCCAGAGGAGAGGTGCAGTGACGCGATTAACCGCCCTACCGCCGGAACAGGCGAAACGCCTCGCCGAGGCCGAGTGTCCCAAATTCGAGACGACGCCCTGGGTAACCGGGCCTGCCTTATCGCAGCGACGAGTAGCAATCGTATCCTCGGCCGGTCTCGTTGTCAGGGGCGAGATGCCGTTTCGCGGGCGGGATGCGGATTACCGGGCAATCCCGGCGGACACGAAGCCGGAGGAGCTGCTGGTCAGCCACATCTCGATCAATTTCGACCGCACCGGTCTGCAGGAGGATTGGAATGTCGCCTTCCCGCTCGAGCGGCTGAAGGAGCTTGCGGCTGAAGGTGTGATTGGCTCGGTTGCCGCGACGCATTACTCGTTCATGGGGGCCAGCGATCCGCTCCAGATGGAGCCTCATGCGCGCGAGTTGGCCGGGCATCTGAAGCGTGACCAGGTCGATGCCGTCCTCCTCTGCCCCGTTTGACCGGTGTGCACGCGCGCCGTGAGCGCGCTGGCTCACTATCTCGAGGAAGAGGGGGTTGCCACGGTCGCGATCAGCTTGATCCGGCCGCAGACTGAAAATACCAGACCGCCGCGCGCGCTGTGGGTTCCGTTCGAGTTGGGCCGGCCGTTCGGCCCTCCAGGTGATGCGGCATTCCAAAGGCGAGTCGTTCACAGCGCGCTGCGGATGCTCGAACGCGACAACGGCCCGGTGATCATCGAGGATTTCCCGGATGACGATCCGCGCGGGCAACCCGATCCTGCCTGGCATCAGCCGCGGCTCCCCGCGACGACCGCCGCTGCCGCGGCCGAGACGATGTCGGCGCGGCTGGAGAGCGAAATCGCGCAGTTGCGGGACGCGCACGACCATTGGGTCGCGCAGCATGGCCGCACGACAGTCGGGCTGAGCGGGCTGTCGATGGCTGAGTGCGGGCGCTTTGTCGCCGAGTGGCTCCGCGGGCAGGCGCCACCAAGCCCGCGCGAGGGATTCTCGGCGCCATTGGCGCTGCGTTTCGCGGTCGACGATCTGAAGGCCTACTACTTGGAGGCGGCGGCCGCCGGAGCCGCCAAGCCGTCGAGCCTCCAGCTCGGTGACTGGTTCTGGAACGAGACCGCGGCTGGTGCTGCTATCCGGGCCCTGCGTGAGACTAGCCTCGCGAGCGAAGACGAGCGGCTTAAGCTGATTGCCGGCAATTTCATGGTTCCGGCGGCACGCACGCGCAGCGCGGGTTAAGCGAAACGGAATGCATGAGATCAAAGGGCCTTCGACACCGGCGGCACGCCTGACGAGCGCTCAAGGTGATGCGCTTGCTACAGGTCGGATCATTCAGGAGAGCTCGCTCTTCGCGCTCAACGTATGCCCGCAGGCATGGCCGGCCGAGCGCCCCGGTCGAAGTTGATGGGCAAGACCGCCGGCTGTGGCCGATGTGGCTCGACTGCACAGTGAGGCGGTTGTTCGGAGCTGCCCAAGCGGACGCGCACCAGCGGTGAGCGGAGCGCCAGATCGCGCAGCTCCCACGGTCAATCGGCCCGCCATCACGATCTCGATCATGATGGCGACGATTATGCAGGCGATCGACACGACGATCGCTAACGTCGCGCTGCCACACATTCAGGGCAGCCTCTCCGCGGCGCAGGATCAGATCACCTGGGTCCTGACCTCCTATATCGTCGCCGCGGCGATCATGACCCCGCTGACCGGCTGGCTGGCCGGCGCTTTCGGCATTAAACGGGTCTTTTTGATCTCGGTCGCCGGCTTTACCGTGGCTTCAGCACTGTGCGGTATGGCCGACAGCCTCGTGCAGATGGTGCTCTTTCGCTTGCTGCAAGGGATCTGCGGCGCGGCATTGATGCCGTTGTCACAAGCCGTGCTGCTACGCATCAACCCACCCGAGCGGCATGGCCAAGCGATGGCGGTATGGGGCACCGGAGCCATGGTCGGTCCGATCGTCGGTCCCGCGCTCGGCGGATGGCTGACCGACCATTACAACTGGCGTTGGGTGTTTTACATCAATCTGCCAGTCGGCATCATTGCCTTCCTCGGCATCCTTGCGTTCATTCATGAGACCCGTCAGACCCAGCGCGAGCGCTTCGATTTTTTCGGCTTTGCCGCGCTGGGCATCGCGATCGGCGCGTTGCAAATGCTGCTCGACCGCGGCGAGCTCAAGGATTGGTTCCACTCGACCGAGATCCGGGTCACGGCGACGATCGCCGGCCTCGCCCTCTATCTGTTCGTGGTTCATACAATTACGACGAGAGAGCCCCCGTTCCTCAACCGCGACCTGTTGCGCGACCGCAATTTCGTCGCCGGCCTCGTGCTGATGTTCTTTGTCGGGGTCATTATGTTCGCGACGCTGGCGCTGCTGCCGCCGATGCTGCAGCAATCGATGCACTACCCGGTGGCGAGCGCCGGTCTTGTCATCGCGCCGCGCGGCATCGGTACGATGGTTGCGATGTTCCTGGTCGGCCGCATCATCAACCTGGTGGATGTCCGTCTGCTCATCCTCAGCGGGCTCGCGCTGACTACTCTGTCGCTCTATCAAATGAGCGGGTTCTCGCTCGCCATGGATATGCAGCCGATTATCGTCTCGGGGCTGGTTCAAGGTTTCGGGCTGGGCTTTGTGTTCGTGCCGTTGAGTACGATCAGCTTTGCGACCCTGCCGCGCTCGGTCCTGACCCAAGGCACCGCCTTATTCAGCCTGACGCGCAACATCGGTAGCAGCATCGGCATCGCGATCTTGGAGGCGTTGTTTATCGAGAACACCCAGACCGTGCATTCGCGCCTCGTCGAGCAACTGCGTCCGGACAACCCGCTGGCCCACGCGCCCTATCTAATGGCGCCCTACAGCCTGAGCACGACTACCGGTATTGCCGCGCTCAATGCCGAGGTGACGCGCCAGGCGCAGATGGTCGCTTATATTGACGACTTCAAATTGATGATGGCTATCGCCTTTCTGTCAGCGCCCTTGCTGTTGCTGCTGCGCAAGCCGCGCGGTGCACGCGCTCCTAGTCCCGCCGCCGAATAAGCGGCTCACACGTCGTAGCCATCGTAATCCTCGGACTCGCCATCTTTTAAAAAAGCAGATACGCGGCCGTGCGCTGTCTTCGATCACGAACCGATGCTCACTCGTTGATTCGGCGGCATCACCGCCGTATGGTTTGCGGTGCGGCTGCTGGTGTGTTTCGGATCACCACCTTGAGCGCACGATCGCGGTGCCGCTCATGGCAATTGGTCTGCTGCTAGTCGGCGAGCGGTTTCTGCCCGGGGCCTGCTGGCGCTCGTACTCCACTCAGCCGCGAATCGGATTTGATCAAAGATCGCTCACTCCCCTACCGTAGCCGGACCGAGGCTGCTGCTCGAAGAAGAGCGGTATACATTCATATCCCCTTCTGCGAGACGATCTGCACGTTCTGTCCCTTCGAGCGAGAGAGATACAAGGGGACATCAGAGATAAGCGAATACGTTGAAGCGTTGCTAGACGAGTTCGCGCTAAAACACGAATATATCGGCCGACCGCTGGTGGATACCATCTTCATAGGCGGCGGTACCCCTTCGCTACTGACCCCGGCACAATTGAAAGAGATCGGTGGTGCGATCGAACAATATTTCGAGTTAGCGCCGCAGATCATCACTTACCGCTCGCTGCACGAGCTGGCGCGCTGGACCTACGAGGAAAGCGCCGCGGTGCCGTTGCGGCGGGTGCGCTGGAAACCTCCGCCCGATTTCAGCGCCGATTTTCGGGGACGTGATGACCAAAACCGGGGTGAAACGCCCGCCCGGGTAGGGGAGGTAACGGAATTGCTTTGAGGGTCGATTTTGCGCGTTTCGTGCCGATTGGCCGCGGCCTCGAGCTCAGTAGCCTCCTCGTCAAAGACTCGGCATCGAGGCGCCAGGCCGGCGCCTCGCTGATGGTAATCCGCGACCACCTGCGGGCCCTCGATCAGATCCCCCGCGCAGGATACCTAATCGCGAGTCACCCATTCGGGCGGTTGGTATAAGAATGACGCGGGACGCTGCGTCGGTCGATGACTGCCGAACAGAGGGACTGGTTTATGTTCGCTGCAAGTACAGCGGGAAATCAGCGGGGACGCCCGTTCAAAAAAGCCCAATCCGGCAATCCGGCCGGCAAGCACAAGGGCTCGCGCCACCGCATCATGCTCGCGGCCGAAAACGCCAATCGATGGCGAGGCCGAAGCACTTACTCGCAAAGTCATCGCGCGCGGGTTGGCGATAGAATTGGTGCCGCACAACATGCTGCTAACGACGTCGGCTCGGCTTCGATCGACGCGATTCGCGGGCCCTCGGCCGACGGTCCGACCGGGGGCAGCCACGCCGGCCACCTCCCACACGGCCAGCGCCCGCTCGAGGGGACGCCGCGATGGTGTGCTTTCTGGTCAGCTCAAAGGCCACGACACCACCGGCCAGACGATCCACGTCAAAACGGCGGCCTGTTCCTCGCGAAGCAGCGCGAGTTGCGGTGTGAGGGCGACTTGCTGTGAGGGCAACTTCATGACCATCAATATACTGGGACCGGCCGAAATCGAGTGCTTTGTTGAGTTGGGGTATTGCACCTTGCCTGGGGCCTTTACGGCCGAACAGGCCACGGCGGCGCGTAGCCGCGTGTGGCAACGAATGGAGGAGAAGGCCGGAATCCGCGAAGACGATCCGACCACCTGGCCGGCCTGTTATGACATCGAGGAGCATCTGGCCAACCCCGAGGTCGTGGCGTGCTTTACCGATCGGCTTGCTGCGGCAGTAACACAACTCTTGGGTCAAGGCCGCTGGTGCGGTGTTCGCAAATGGGGGCTGTGGCCGGTTAATTTTGCGGTCGGCGCCGGCGAACCCTACGATTTCCCAAGCTGGGGCTGGCATATCGACGGGAATTGGTTTCTGCACAGTATCGACTGTCCCAAACAGGGCTTGTTGCTGATCGGCCTGTTCACCGACATCATGCCCCGCGGCGGCGGCACTATTCTTGCCCTTGGCTCCCACAAGCGGACGGCGCGCGTCCTCGCCCAGCACTCCCGGCCGGTTGCACATCTGGAGCTGTTTACGGAGGTGCTTAGCGAACCCCTTGGCAACTTCTATGAGGTTACCGGTGCAGCAGGAGACGTTGTCTTGGCTCACCCGTTCCTGTTCCATAACAGAGGTATGAAACACCAAGGGCCGCCGCGGATCATCAGCAACACGGAGGCGGGCCTGCGCCAACCTACGATGTTGGAACGTGCTAACGGAGATTACTCGATCCTCGAGCTCTCAATCCGTCGGGCATTGTGCGAACCCGCGATTCCACCGAGCGGAGCAAAAAAATGCTGGTTCTGAGGCAAAGCCCGATGGTCGTTGTGACAACCGATCGAAAAGCGTGGGCGATAGGTTCGAGGAGAAGAGCACCCTACCAATACAACACCCACTCCAAATTTCTGCGAAGCCCATGTCCCTGTAGGGTTATCCTTTGGTCCTCGGGTTGCACGACCGGCGATGGACCGATCTGGTGCACCTGATGGCCGGAATGTACGGCCATAACACCGAGGGAATAGGGGTGGAATGTCTTCTTTCTGTGCCGGGTTACCTCTCCCACTGTTGATACGCCGTGCTGTCGCAGTAGAGCAGGAACCTCCTCGTACGAGAGATCCCAGCAATTCAGGCCTCCGCCACCTCTCGGGAGTTCTATGGGTAAGGTGAACGAGATCGGGTTAATCAAATCCGGTGGCGGGGCACCGTCGTTCCAGTTGATGAGCTGATATTGCAGGTCACAATGGATCGATGCAACGTCCGCTCTGGGGATCGCCGGCTCTTCAAAAATATGAAATCCAGGTACTGCAAGGCGCTCACTAAAATGGGCCGGTGCATCCAACCAGCATTCCAGAGTGCTGCGCACGCGTTCGAGAAGCCACGAGAGCCGGTTCAGAATTATCGCATTATATATCGGCGCCCCCTGATAATAGTCATGTGCCGCTGCACCGGGTACAGGACTGGAGAGATCTTGATAGCTCGCGACACCCAGGGTAAAAAAGGATGCCGGCGGCGGCATGCGAGGGATCCACTGCGAGCGGAGGCGCCGTACCTCCGTCGACGCGCGCTCACATCCGACATGATCAAGAACAAGAATCTGTGCCAGCACGATGTGACAGTGTTTCAAAGATCTCAAAAGTCCGGGGGGCCCAAGATCGGTTCATTCGCCGTGGAGCTTATTTGGTTGACGAGAAGGGTAGGCCCACCGATGAAGCAAGGCAAATAAATCTGAACCGACGCGGGTGGGAGCGGGATTGCGGTGATTTTATGATTCTTCTGTGGGGGCTTCCGGGCGATACGCCGATGGCGCAGGTCCGTACTGCCGTGGAACAATTGGGACACCCGGCCATCTTTTTCGACCAGCGAGACCTGCGCGGGGCCGAACTCGATCTTGCCCTGGGCTCGGATAGGCAAGGGACCCTGCTTCTCGACCGCCAAGTGATTGAGCTCGATAGCATCACGGCCGTCTATATGAGGCTTTACGGGATGCAGCAATTGCCCGGGCTCCGCGAGCTCGATCAGCACCATCCATTATTGGCTCATGCGCTTGGCATCATGGAAGCCCTTTTGGCTTGGATCGAATTAACTCCTATCCTCGTTGTCAATCGTCCCTCGGCAATGGAGAGCAATGGCTCCAAGCCCTATCAGCTTCGCCTAATTCAGCAGCACGGGTTCGAAGTTCCGGATACCCTGGTTACGACCGATGCACTCGCGATCCAGGAATTCTGGGACCGACACGGTACCGTGATTTACAAATCGATCAGCGGCGTACGCAGTATCGTCACGAGGCTCACTCCGCAACATGCCGACAGGCTGGCTCACGTGCGCTGGTGTCCAACCCAGTTCCAGGAATACATTCCCGGGATAGACTATCGGGTTCATGTGGTCGGCGACGAGTTGTTCGCTTCCGAGATTAGTTCGTCTGCTGATGATTATCGATACGCACATCATTTCGGGGCGACGGCGGAGATCCGACCGCACACGCCGTCAACAGAGATCGCCGACCGCTGTCGCTCGCTCGCATCCGGCCTTGGTCTGCCTGTCGCCGGCATCGATTTGCGCCAGCGCCCAGACGGTCGTTGGTACTGCTTTGAGGTCAACCCATCCCCCGCTTTCAGCTACTACCAAAATGCGACGGGGCAAGCCATCGACGTGGCGATCGCCAGATTGCTGCGGCAGAGCGCAGCGCCAACTCGATAGCGCCTACATTCGCTGAAAATATCGGAGGATGGCGTCGCTGACTTCAGCGCAACCGATCTCCGGGTAGACTGTTGCGCTGACAAACTGGGCATCAGGTCCTGAACCACGGAGCGAGACACCAAGTAAATCGACATTTGCTGATGTTGCAAGATCGCGCAATCGTTCTCGCAAAATCCAGTCCGCTGCTCCGATACATTGATCGCCGACGACCGTAACCGAGCATGTGGGCGAAGGCTGGCGCGGGGGCAAGCCCGCTGCCATGTTCAGCTGCTCCTCTTCGAAAACCACTCGGAACCCGACCTGTGCCGCATGAGCAATCCATTGCTCACGTCGCCAAGAAGGCCCGTTCAAGCGGCCTGGGGAAGGCCGATTAAGCATCGGGCAAGTCAGCTCGGAAAGCCAGAATATAAGGAAGGCCGACATCTCTGCAGCTACGTAGGAGCGGTCGCTCCGTACGATGTGCGGCAATTCATCTTCGGTTACCCACGGTAGCCTATTCAGCACACCGTGTATTTCGCCCGCACCGACCGGCCGACCACCGATCACTGCGCTCGCCGCGGCGGGATCAGCCAGGCGATATATCCATCCGGGTTCGGACAAATCCCGGCATGTCAGGAGGCATGCGCCGTATGGCTCCCAGCGCTCCACCAATTGCCGAGCAGCTACGTCATGCCGACTGGCGAGTACGACGAGCAACGGGTCGAGGGCTCACCCTTCTGAGAGCTCGCGGACAGCGGCCTCTCCGACCGCGGGACGTTCTGCCGGGTCGATGAATGATCGGCCAACCGCCAATCCCGGCTCGGAGGCAGGTTCGCTGTACGGGAAACCGAACGAGGTCGCGCCACTCGCCACGACCTCAGGGAGCTTTTCTATTAACGCCTCCTTGATCAACGTTTCCTTGCCTTCCTTTTCCTTGTCTTTATGATCTTTATGATCCTTGCCGACGTCCTTGCCCTCCTTACCGGTTTTAAGGGGCGCCGGGTTTTGCGCATACCATGTCGTATACACTGGAGCGTTAGTGCCGCTGATCGAGAAGAACACCCCGGCCAGCACATGAATTTGCTTTGCCGGCGGCGGGGTCGGCGCCGTAAACGGCGGAAACAGCGATCCTCGGAAAACCGTAAACGGGGTGGCCAACACGTCGCTGAAAGAGCCCTCGGCGGTTACCTGCGGATTGGCGTATAAGGTCAGGGTTTGCGAGGCTTCATCAAAAAAACCGACAAAAGGAACCGTTCCAAAAATGGTTCCGGTCACGGCGCCGGTAAAAGTGTTGAATGACAGCGTTCCGACTTGGGTTCCGCCAGTAATTTGCCAAGTACCACCCGGGATAGGCATAGTTTACCCCCCTTGCAGCTTGTAGCGAGGCTGCTCGATAGTCCCAACCGCTCTCTAGCTGTCTACGCTATTCAAATGCCCTGTGCAATCCCAAAGTAGGCCGAATATGAGAGCGTTTTCAGGAGCAGTATGAGAAAGCCGGTCGATTTGCCGGCACCATTGTTGTCGTTGCGGTCACCGCAACGGCGCTGTTCGTCGCCTTTAGGAAACTCATTGGGTTAGGCTTCACCTGTTCCGGGAGCGTGCGGATCTACGCGTTCCGGAAAGATTTCCGGAACGCGTTCCGCCGCAACGCCGGACTGCGCATTGATCGTCTGCTGCTCGCCCATCGATCGCCGGCCGCCTCGTAGCGGCCGGGGTCGACCGCGAGGTACGCGGCCGCGAGCATGCGAACAATCATGCCCCTACCTGGATCGAACTTGCGGATGCAAAAAAGTGCATCACCGCGTCCGGCGCGACGCCGAGGAAGGATCACCTGAACGAGGGTCGAACCCGCTCGCTCGTTGCCAGTCGGTAAAAACCCGATAGTATCGCATCGATGATCCGAAATCTCGCCACGGGGAAGGAGAACCGCGATGGCAAGGGTGTTCCAATTTGACGTCGATACCGTCGTCGAACAACTCAACCGCATTCTGCAGATGGAACTTGCCGCAGTCATCTACTACACGCACTACTCCTTTATGATCTACGGCCACGCGCGGATTCCGATCACCGCGTGGTTGCGCGATAACGCGACGGAATCGTTGGCCCATGCTCAAGAGGCGGGTCAAATGATCATGCGATTACACAAGAGGCCGACCCTCGGCATCGCGGCGTTGCCGACCACTCGGCACAATACGATTGACGAGATCCTGGCCGAATCAATCCAGCGTGAGGAAGATGGCGTAGAACTCTATCGAGAATTACTCACCATTGTCAAAGATAAGTCCGTCGTTCTTGAGGAATATGCAACGCGCCTGGTCTCGGCAGAGGCTGTGCATTTGCGCGAGATGGAGCTAATGGCGATGCGCCGCGCCCCCGACTAGGACGTTATTGGCCTCGCCTGCCCGACTAATTGGGTTCGGCGATGCCTTGGGCCTCGTTCTGGTGTCGCACAAACGACTGGCAACGCCGCCGCCCAACCCGATCAGCGTCACCGGAAACTGCGTTTTTCTGCGCCGCGTATCCCGCGATGAAAATCTATGTGCGAGCGACGATCCTCGCTGAGGTTTGTCAACACCGATCATGCGGATCGGCTACGCTTACGTCCTGGTGTGTCGCAATTGTTGCCACAAGCCTTATGCGCCGAGATCCAGCGCGTAAACTTCCCGCTCCTCCCGTACCCCGCGCAGGCGATGCCAACCGAGAGGCCGCAGACGGGTGTCGCCCGTCACCGCCGCTGCGAACTCGGCTGAGACTAATACTTTATGACCCAAGGGCTCGCACAACGTCTCGATGCGGGCAGCTTCGTTCACCGCCGGCCCGATCACGGTGAAGTCAAGGCGGTCGGCGGCGCCGACATTGCCGTAAAACACCTCTCCCAGGTGAAGGGCCAAGTCGACCGCGACAACTGACTTGCCGGCGGCGCGGCGCGCGTCATTTAACCGGTCGATCGCCTGCATCGCCTCGATGGCAGCGTCGAGCGCACGGCGGCAGGTCTCTTCGTGCATTGCAGCCGTAGACGAAAAGATTGCCAGCATCCCATCGCCGATGAATTTGAGCACCTGGCCGCCGCGAGCCCGCAGCGGCGCGGTCAGGGTCTCAAAGATCTCGTCCAACATTTCGATAAGGGCGAGCCCCGGCGTGCCGTCGGCGATCGCGGTAAAGCTGCGGATGTCGGCGTACCACAGCACTGCGCGAACGGTTTCGACCGAGCCACGCGCCACAGCGCCAGCATGAACCCGCCTGCCAGCGTCGGCGCCTAAATAAGCCGCGAGAAGACCTGCGGCGATGGTGTGGCCCGCATGCGTCATCATCGCGAGGGAGATCACGGGCAGCACGGCTTGCAGCAGCAGAATGTCGTCGTCGGCGAAACCCTCGGCCTGGTCGGTGGTAAAGGAATAGCCGATGCCAGTTCCGCGCGACGGGTCGCCGTCGGCACCAAAGCGGAAGACCTCTGCGAAGTAATCGGTGGCGCCGGCGGCGGCATGACCCTCGAGGTTCGGAAAATCAAACTGGGGCAGCGGCCCGGTGAGCCGCCGCCGCAGGTGCAGCCAAGGCTCGGCTTCGCGGCCGGCGGTCTCCAACTGACGAATTAAATGGCCGAAGGGGCTATTCGCGACATTCTCCTCATACTCGCCACCACGCTCAAATTGCGCGGGCTCGACCGCATCGAGGTCGGGTCGCCAAGTGTAACCGTAGCCGCCCCATTGCGGGTGCAAGGTGCGCATGCCGACAAACACGCGCGACAGCGGCACGCCAGCCTCCCGCAGGCGGTTGCAGAGACCGTCGAGCAAGATATCGGCCGGTGCTCCGTCCAGTCCCTGGCGCACCGCCCAGATATGTAAGTCGATGATTTTCTGGCCGAGAGCGCTGTCAAAGCTCGACGGTCGGGATCGTGCGCGAGACGAAGGCCCATCGCTCATGAAAGCTCGGCCTCAGGCTGTTGCCTCTGGCTAATATCTATCGAAATCGAGGCAGCCAGCGAAAGCGATTTGTCGATGTCGTCTGTTCGTCATCGCAGAGGTCCAACTGCGCTCAGACACAAACACCCTCGCCATTACTCGGGTTCGAGACCGCCCGGAGGGCTGTTTCGGCTCGGGACCGAACACCACGCTGCGGGTGGCGCTATGCCCGATATTGCGAATTTGTTGAATGCGACACGAATTGACGGCAATGCAATTGCATCCAGGCCATGAAGTCGTTCAGGGTGCTGCGATCAGGCCGAAGGTGCGGCACACGACCGCCTCGATGTCACTGTTCAAGGGAAACCGGCGGGTGGCTTTTATCCGGATCGGTTGATGGGAACGCCACCCGATGACACGGAACATCATCCCTCATCGAAGAGCACCGTCTCGATCACCGTCCTATCGGTTAAGCCAGTAAAATTCGGCAGGATCTTTGCGCTCGCTTCCGTCGAGGTCGATATCGACGGCGTGCTGGTCGTCGTTCATGGGGTTCGCGCAATTCGTGTCCACCCAATCGGGACCCGGATCGGTCTGCCCATGTTCCGCGACGAAAACGGCGCATGGCCCCATGCGATCACACTACCCGACGAGATTAGCGGACCAATTGGCAGGGCGGTGCTCGACGAGCTCGTCGGGCGAGGCTTGGCCGTTAAAGGTCCGGCGCTTTGAGGGCCGTTCACCCAACTCTGCTCGGAAGCGCAAAACTATTCTGGCAAAGCAAGCTGGCTTGTGCGTCGGCAGTTGGTTTTAATGGCAAAATTATCGCCGAGCGCGGCAGCATACGGATGTGCGGGGCTCGAAGCGCGTCGACTTAGGAAGGAGAGGGCATCATGGGGTTGGCCTTCTACGGGCGCGCCACCAGGAATTTCCTCGGCCTGCTGTGCCTGATGCACTTCGTCCTGTTTCTCGACCGCATCAACCTGGCGGCCGCGGCGACAACGATACAAAAGGACCTTGGCCTCAGCAATATCGCGCTCGGTCTCGCCTTCTCGGCTTTCAACTACTCCTACGCGCCGTTCCAGATGGTCGGGGGCTGGTTTGCCGACCGCTTCGGCGCGCGGCGCACCTTGACGGTCTGCGGACTGGCGTGGTCGATCACGACAATCGCGACCGCCGCGGTGAACGGGCTCGGTTCGCTGGCCACCCTGCGCTTTGTGCTCGGCATGGGTGAGGGTGCGACCTTGCCGGCGGCAACGCGTGCGTTGTCCAATTGGACCCCGCTCGCCACGCGCGGCACGGCGATCGGTATCACCCACGCCGCCGGCCGCGTCGGTTCGGCGATTACGGCGCCGGTGGTCGCCTTTCTGATTATCTGGTTTTCCTGGCGTTTTTCATTCGTCGCGCTCGGTATCGTGTCGCTGGTTTGGGCGGCCCTGTGGTGGCGGTATTTCCATGAGGATCCGCGCGAGCATCCCGGCATCACCAGCGCGGAATTGGCCGCATTATCGGCCGCCGATCCCGGAAGGGAGATCGCTTACGGCCCGGTGCCGTGGCGTCGCCTCATCTCGCGCATGACGCCGATGATGATCATCTACTTTTGCCAGGGCTGGACCGCCTGGCTGTTTGCGACCTGGATGCCGTCACTGTTGCAAAAGAATTATGGCGTCGATCTTAAGAAATCGGCATTCCTATACATGGCGATGCTGTTCTGCGGGTTTCTCGCCGAGCTGCTCGGCGGCGTGCTCACCGACTATCTGCTGCGCCGTACCCGGAGCGTGGTGATCGCGCGCGCGAGGCTGATCGCCGTCAGCTGGGTTCTCACCATAATGGCGCTGCTGCCGGCGATCCTTGTTCACAATCTCTATGTCGGGGTGGCGGGCTTTACGCTTACGTTGTTCTTCATGGGGATAGCGGGTGCGCCGCTGTGGACCGCGGCGATCGACATCGCGCCGGCTTACGCCGGCACCGCCAGCGCGTTGATGAATGCCGCGGGCGCCGTCGCCGGGATGTTGTCGCCGGCCGCATTCGGCGTGATTCTCCAGCTGACCGGGAGCTGGACGCTGCCGTTCGCGGTCTCCGTCGGTCTGTTGCTGTTCGCCATCGTCGTGACCTTTTGGATCCGGCCAGACCGCCCGATCGAGGCCGTTCCGCCCCTCGGCAAATTGGCGGTGGCAGGGGAGTAGACCCGGGAGCCTCTCTCCGTGGCAGTCACAGTCGTCGCCCCATTAGACGACGCTGATATGCCCGACCCGCACTGCCATCGAGCAAAGGCCGCTGTCCAGTGTCAGCCGGGCGGGTTAATCTCTGTCCATGCCTAGTTTGCGAACGGGACCACCGGCCTCTCTCTACGTCGCCGGGCCCTTCGCCATGGGTTATACCGAGGTCTATAACTTCCTGATCCCGCTTTATGGGCTATCGCTGGGGATGAGTGCCGGCAAGATTGGCATGCTCGTCGGCGCGCGCTCGTTGCTGGCTGTGTTCTTGTCGATCCATGTTGGCGTGCTGATGGACCGTTTCGGCACTCGCCGGGTGACGTTGTTCTTCGTCTGGACGGCGATGGCCTTGGCGCCAGTCTTCCCGTTGCTACGCTCGTTTTGGCCGTTGCTGCTGTTGCAGATCGTCAATGGCGGCGCGCTGCAGTTTGCCTGGTCGGGTTCGCAGACCTTGATCGCCCAGTTGGCCGAAGGAGAAGCCGAATATCTCGGCCGGTTCAGCTTCTTTGCGCGATTTGGGACGACCGCAGCGCCGATGATTGCCGGTGTGGCCTGGGATCTCGGCGGCGCCTGGCCCTCTTACGCGCTTGGCTTTGCTTGGGGTGTGGCGCTGACGGTTGCATTGCTGCGGGCACCTGAGGCGCAGACTGCCACCAGCGTCGGCCGGGATCCGTATCGGCGCGTCCGGTTCCGTTTCAGCGACGTGCTCCCCCGGTTGCCGGACTATGTGCGCTGCTTTGCGCTGATGGCGATCCCGGCGGTGGCGACGACGATGGCCATCATCTTTTTACGCACCGCCACCAACGGCGTGCAGAGCTCACTCTACGTCGTTTATTTGAAAGGGATGGGGCTGACCGGCATCTCGATCGGCGTCCTATTTGCTGCCATCGAGATAACCAGCGGCCTCGGCTCGCTGTTCGCGGGGCGGGCGATGCGGCTCGGCGATCCGCAGCGCACCATGCTGAGCGGCACCGTGGTATCGATCTTGCTGATCTGCGTGACACCGTTTACCGGCGGCATTTTCGCGCTCTTGTTTGTGGCGCAGGCCTTGCGAGGCTGGCTGCAGGGGTGGTCCAGCCGATGATGTTTTCGGTGCAAGCTAAAGCCGTCGGTCCTCACCGCCAGGGTTCGGTGGTCGGGCTGCGGCAGACCATGAACCGCCTGGCGGCGATCGTAATCCCACCAGCGATGGGTGCGATCGCCGACCATTGGGGCGCGGGCCAGAGCTTTGTGATTCTCGGCACCCTTTTGATCGTGCTGTGCGCGCCGGTTACCTTGATCATGCGCCGGGCGGCGCGGATCGCAACAAATCAGGCAGAACCGACCGTCGGTTGACGGACTCCGCGACCCCTCATTGCTGCGGCCGAACCGTCAGCGCCGCACCCAGGCACAAAGGTCGGCAAACACGAAGGCTTCGAGATAATACCAAGCGCGGTGCGCAGTGCTCCAGCCCGAAGGCAGCGATCGCTGGCCCCATTCGGCGCTGCCCGGCGGGAACATTCACGCGATCGGCAGGGGAATACCGATGCGCCGAAAGACTTTACCCCTCTCGCGCAACCACCTCTCGCGCATTTGGCGAAACTAGTTTTTGTCGCGCTTACAGAGGAGTTTGACGAATATCTGCGCGGTATGGAAACCGAGCGTTCTTCCTTCAAAAAAGCTGAGCGTACGATAAAGTGATTAGGCGTTGTCAAAATTTAAGAAAAACGGATCATAGGAATCGCCTCCGAGTCGGATGTAACACCGCTCTGCGAGCATGGGCATCGGCGCCCACGAGGTGATCGAATGAAGCGACGGGATTTTATAACGCTGATCGGCGGCACGGCGGTTTGTTGGCCGTCGGCTGCGTTCGCCCAGGACGCGGCCAAGGTCTATCGCGTCGGTCTGCTCAGTCTTGGTGCGCCGTTCGCCGCGAACAGTCCATTAGGGGCGGCTCTGATCCACGGTCTCGCCCAGGACGGCTATATCGTCGACAAAAACTTGGCATTCGAGCGTCTTGGCGCGGGCGGTCGTGTCGACCGTCTGCCGCAGCTCGTCGCCGAGCTTGTGGCCAGCAAGGTCGATGTCATCGTTACCAGCGGGTATCCATCGGCTCTCGCCGCCAAACAGGGGACGACCCTTCCGGTAGTGTCGGTCTATGCCGGTGATCCGGTCGGCACCGGACTGGTCCGCAACTTGGCGCGCCCGGGCGGCAACTTGACCGGAATCTCGGACGTCTCGGCCGAACTCGCGCCCAAGCGGCTCGAGCTGCTCAAGCAGCTTGCGCCCAATCTACGGCGGGTGGCGGTGCTGTGGAATGCCGATGATCTCGGAATGACGCTGCGTTACCGGGCGTTGCAGGCCGGTGCCAAGGCGCTCGCCGTCAGCGTCGAGCCGCTGGGCGTGCGCCAGCCCAACGATTTCGACCAGGCGTTCGGAGCGATGCATGCAGCGTGATATGCCGGACGGAGTTGTGATGGTCACCGACTCGCTGACAATTCTAAATCGGCAGCGGGTCTTCGAGTTCGCGGCATCGCATCGCCTGCCGGCCATCTATGAGCTCGCCTTTCTAGCCCACGACGGCGGCCTGATGGCCTACGGCCCTGACGAGGCCGAGAGTTTTGGTCGCGTGGCGTCTCTCGTTGGTAGGGTTCTCAAGGGGGCGACGCCCGCGGAGCTGCCGTTTGAGCAGCCGACGCTCTTTCGCTTCGTCGTCAACGAAAAGACAGCAAAATCGATGGGCTTCAACGTCCCGCCATCACTGCTCGCCCGCGCCGACGAGATTATCGAATGACTTAATCCGACATACCCCGAATTTCGGGCTGTTGTGGGCCAGGATCGTCCGTCCGGACGTCTTGGGCAACGGTAGATCGCGCACCGCATGTAGCACAGCTGGACGGCTCGACATCGCTTCATCTCCCCCGAGGAATCGAGATGATGAGGTGCCCCGGGTTTCGCCCCTCGCTCTACCCGCGAATTGCTTTTTGGTTCGAGCGCCGCGGGGCAGTGCGCCCTGTCTTTACTTTTAGTTGCCGTCCACCCCATCAATACTGAGCCGGGAGGTCCGGACGGTTGTAGGCAATAGGAGATTTTATGAGGAGTACGGTTCTTGTTGTCGCAACCGAGATTTTGATCGGTATGAGTGCTTCTGCCGTAAATGCAGACCAGACGGCTGTTGCACCCCCTCAGGGTTCTGCGCTGTTGCTCGAGACCGTCGCAGACGGGGTCCAGATCTATGCCTGCGAAGCTAAAGGAAGCGGCTTTGAATGGTCATTCAGGGCACCCGAGGCAACTCTTTTCGATAAGCAGGGTCGGCAGATCGGCACTCATTTCTCCGGTCCGACGTGGAAGATGGTCGACGGGTCCGAGGTCGTCGGTACGGTCGCGGCGAAGGCCGATGCACCGGAACCGAATGCAGTTCAATGGCTCCTGCTCCGCGCTAAAAGCCATGAGGGGTCGGGCGCCCTTGCTCAGGCGGCTTTTATTCTCCGGACGAACACCAAGGGCGGACTAGCGCCCAAAACCGGTTGCGACACGAGCCATGTTTCGCAGCAAGTACGCATGCGCTATTCGGCGACTTATCAGTTCTTCAGTGCAGCAGCTAGCAAGTAATATCAAATACCCCCAACTTTAAACGCTGTAGATCGTGTCCCAGGACGTGGTGTAAGAGCGGCGGCAGTATCGCGCTCTCCGGCGGGGTCGGCCGGTGTCAGGCGGATAGGGCGGGCAGCCTGACGATAGGATCCTCGCTCAATGGAGCGATAGTTTCCAGGGTCATGTAGCGAGCGCGCTGGACCGCCCATTCATCGTTTTGTTCGAGCAGGATGGCGCCGACGAGGCGGGTGATTGCGGCCTCGTTTGGGAAGATGCCGACGACCTCGGTGCGGCGCTTGATCTCGCCGTTGAGCCGCTCCAGCGGATTGGTGCTGTGGATCTTGGGCCGGTGATCCTTGGGAAAGCTCATGAAGGCGAGGACGTCGGCTTCGGCTTGGTCCATCAGGATGGCGAGCTTGGGCACTTTGGGCCTGAGCTGATCGGCGACCTGGCGCCATTGGGCTCGGGCCATCTCGGCATCCTCCTGGGCGAAGGCGGTGGCGATGAAGGCGGCGACGACGCGGCGGCCCTGCTTGCCGGCATGGGCCAGGACGTTGCGCATGAAGTGTACCCGGCAGCGCTGCCAGGACGCATGCAGCACCTTTGCGACCGCTGCCTTCAGCCCCTCGTGCGCATCCGAGATCACCAGCTTGACGCCGCGCAGGCCGCGCCGCGCCAGCGAGCGCAGGAAGTCGGTCCAGAAAGTCTCGGCCTCCGACGCGCCGATCGCGATGCCCAGCACCTCGCGCCGGCCATCGCCGTTGACGGCCACCGCGATGATGACGGCGACCGAGACGATACGCCCGTTCTCGCGCACCTTCAGGTAAGTCGCATCGAGCCACAGATAGGGCCACTCGCCTTCCAGCGGCCGGTTGAGAAAGGCAGCGACCTTGTCGTCGATCTCGGCGCACAGCCGGCTGACCTGGCTCTTGGACATTCCGGTCATGCCCATCGCCTGGACCAGATCGTCGACCGAACGGGTCGACACGCCGTGGACGTAAGCTTCCTGAATCACCGCCGCGAGCGCCTTCTCGGCCATCCGCCGCGGTTCCAGAAAAGCCGGGAAGTAGCAGCTCCGGCGCAGCTTGGGGATGCGCAGCTCGACCGTGCCGGCGCGCGTTTCCCACACCCGGTCGCGGTACCCGTTGCGGTGGTTGAGGCGCTCGGGATTGCGCTCGCCGTGCGCGGCGCCGGTCAAGCCCTCGACCTCCAGCTCCATCAGCCGCTGCGCCGCAAAACCCACCATCTCGCGCAGTAGCTCGGCATCCGAACTCTTCTCCAAAAGCGTGCGAAGGCTCATCATCTCGTCGGTCATCGTCGGGTCCTTGGTTCGCGTTGAAGTTGGCGACCAAAACCCTACCGAAGACCCGCGATGACCGCCGCTATGGATAAGTAGCCCGCCGCCGCCTGAACTCGTGGCGGTCCACGGCGGCGGGCTACTTATCCACAGCTCCTACACCACTCCAAGGGACACGACCAACGCTGTAACTGGGACGACCTCGCGCTCGGGTCGTCATTCTACCGCTCGGCATTTATTCTTCGTTTCTGCGTCTTTTGAGCGAGCACCGTGGCTACGGTGACGGGATCTTGCGGATCGGTTTCTTGGTTCCTCAAGTCCTTTCTAAATTTAGCGAATCTCATTTCGATTTGGTGAACGGACCAAACCTCAGGAGCAGGACGCCTTGCTTATATTAGTCGGCCGGCGGGGATGTCCGAAACCAATGGCCTCGTTGACTGGCGGTTTCATCGTGCACAGTGCTTCAGTCGCTTGGCACGCTCTACACGGTCGCAATCCCGCGAAATCCGAACCTGAAATTACGGCATAAGCGCAGATCGCGAAGGTCTACGGAGTTCCCGTTGGTGACCGTCAACCTCTCGCCCACGAGCATATTTCCCGCACTGCGTTGCGGAGCAAAGCGCCGCGCTGGTTTCCCCAGAAAAGAGAGCTGTCGTTTTAGATCAAGCGTAAACCGGCCGCCTCCGGTCCCTTCCTACCGTCGATTACGTCGACTGCGACCCGCTGGCCCTCCGTCAGGCCGGCGATCCCGGCGCGGTCCAGCACCGAGGCGTGTACAAAGATATCCTTGCCGCCCCGATCCGAGCCAATGAAGCCAAACCCCTTCATCGCGTTGTACCACTTGACCGTGCCGGCCTCCTCGACGACGGCTCCGTCAGCCGGCGGATACAAGGAGCGCTCCGGTCGCGCGCGTCGGGGTTGCTCTTGCTGCGCGGTGCTGCTGTCGACACTCAGGATTTCGGTCACCTGTGGCCCCTTAGACCCCGGACCGGTGCGGACCTCGAGCGTCGCGCCGGGCGGTAGGCTACCGTGGCCGCTGCGCTCGAGTACACTCACGTGCAGGAAGGCGGCGGCGGACCCATCGGCAAATTGGACGAAGCCGAACCCCTTGTCGGGGTTGTACCATTTGACGACGGCTTGGGCTGGAGGACCGGAGGGCGCGTCAAGCCTCTGGGCGCTAAATCCCGATGTCGATCCAAAACTACGCCGGGGTGGTTCGAAGTTGTCATCGTCGAAGCCATGGCGCCGGGCCGGGCGAAAATCTCTGTCTCTGCTGCTCACTTGAGTTCCTGGGGTGGTGGAATGCTCCCACTCTGAAATGAGGCCAAGTGATCGTCAACGCATTCGATGCCGCTGGCGGTGGACTTGCGGCGGGCACCGGGGCGACATTTTGAGCGGGCTCTACAAGGATTGGTACATAGCAGACGTTCTGGAACATGGGAGCGCCGATCATTTCCAAAATATCGTAGAGAAGTACGAATGGTTATGATTAACGAATTGAAAGCGAACGGCGCTCTACTACATGAAACCCATTCAACGTGGTGAGGGCAGAAGATTATGACCGATGACAGCAGTACGCAGAGGGTTAATCCGAGCTTGGTTGCGGAGATCGTCAGTAATTATGTCGCGAAAAATAGCATCGGCATCAATCAGATCGGCGACCTGATTTCCACGGTGCATCGCACACTCAATGGCCTCGGCGAAAGCGGATCTGCGCTTGTGTCGGGGCCGCTGGTGCCGACGGTGCCGATCCGGCGATCGGTGCAGCCCGACTACGTCGTGTGCCTTGACTGCGGGTTTCGCGGCCTAACCCTGCGCCGGCATCTCCGCACCGCGCACGGGCTCGAACCGGTAGCTTATCGCGCCCGCTGGAAATTGTCGCCCGATCACGCGTTGGTTGCGCCGGTCTATTCGGAGCGGCGTTCGACGATGGCGAAGGCGATTGGTCTTGGTCGAAAAGCGCAGGACGTCGCCGTTTCGACGCCGGCTCCTGAGGTGATCGCATCGCCTCCCGCACAGCGGCGTGGCCGCAAACCGCGCGCGGCGGTCGCGGAGTAGCTCGGTTGCGGCGGTCATAGAGCGCCTCCCGACCCGGCGCCGGCAAGGCTTCCGGCGCTTGCAGCGGTGGCAAAGCCGGATGGGTCGAGGAATTTGATTCCGTGATGCCCGTTGCGGCGGGTCCCGAACCTATGAGCACGGTGCCCTGCAAAAATTCTTCGCAGGCTGTTACCGTGGTTGGCCTTGCTTGTGTTGGCGGCGGCGGCGCCGGCGCTCGATATGCTGGCTCCAGGCGGCGGTGCGATCGCGGATAAAGTCGGTCAACTCAGCCGCCGATGTCAGCACCGGCGAACTCTCCGCGTAAAAGCCCTTCTCGTTGCGGATCGGCAGGGCCGCGACCTTCGCCGCATGGATGCGGTCGATTTTCGACGGCGAGGAGGCGTTCGGATAGGGGCCGGCCGCAACCGGTATCGCGACCCCTTCGAGCGGATCGTCGTTGCGTGGCTGCGCCAGGGTCAAGACATCGGCTAGCGAAGCCGCCGCCCGGTCGCGGTTGGTCAGCGGATCGGTGCCCCAGCGCTCGGCGATCGTCGTTAACACAGAAGTATGGTCGATCCGGCCTTGCGCGGCGCGAAACACCGTGCCCGCCGGGATCAGCGGCGAGACCAGCACCGCCGGCACGCGCAGGCCGAACCGGGTGAAGTCGAACCCGAATTCGCCAACCGTGCCGTCGCCGGGCGGTACCGCGTCGGTTGGCGGGGCCACATGGTCGTAGCAGCCGCCATGCTCGTCATAGGTGACGATCAGTAGGGTGGAGTTCCAGTTCGGACTGTTGCGCAGCGCGTAATAGACGTCGTGGATCAATTGCTCGCCGGCGGCGACGTTGTAATTCGGGTGCTGGCTGTTGCCGCTTGCGTCCCAACTTGGTTCGAGAAATGTGTAGGCCGGCAGCGCGCCGGAGCTCGACCGCTCCTGGAAGTCGCGAAAGTGACCGAAATGACTTTCGTCGGCGTCCTGCGTATCCGGGTAGTCGAGGCGGGTCAGCGGGTCGCGGTTGTAGCCATAAATTGCCCAATCGATGTTCTTGTCTGACAGCCGGCCAAAAATGCTGGGGCAGGTGAAAACCTTGATGTGGTCGTCGAGATGGCCTTGCGAAGTCCCGGCGAGCGCAAACGCCCGGTTGGGCAACGTCTCGGTCGGCACCGAGGCGAACCAGGCGTCACAGACGGCAAAGCCTCTGGCGAGCCCGGACAGGATCGGCAACAGCTCGGGCGTGTACATGCCCATGATTTGTGAGGCCTCGGTGCCGGGGAGCGTGTCGCTGTAATGCATGGCGAGATCGGAGGCGATCGCGGATTTGAAATTGAGGACAAACCCCTTGTTGTCGGGGACGTCCCCCGTCCCGGGATCGTCGTTCGAATAGAGCTGGTAATTGGTGTTCTGAAACCCCTCGCCGGGGTCGGCGCCCGGCATCAGGTAGCAATTCGAGCCCTCGGCCTGGATCTTGTAGACCTTGATCTGGCGGCTGAGGTCGTCCGGGTTCCACTCCTCGCCGGTCAGCCCGTCGAAATCCTGCCCGGATGGCGAGCGGTTGCCGCTGTCGGCGTACAAGAAGCCGAGCATGTGGTCAAAGGACCGATTTTCCAGCATCAGATGAACGATGTGGTCGATCCGACTCAGCTGGTTCACCATCGCGACCCCCGTTGCGATATTTCGATCGATCAGAATATCAGCGGATTGAGCCGACATTCGCCAGATTCCCGGGCTGTTGGGCATGATGGTCCATCAGATGGACCCGGCTATCATGCCGTACCTTCGCCGCCAATGCCGTGCGTCTACAGCTCCATGCGCGGGGTACAACCTTGGCAATTTCATGCGGACGCTGGCGATGCCGAAGTCGGCTAGCCCGGTGGTCGCTGACCAGCCTGCGCGCGGCGGATCACCACGCCATTGACATCACCTGTGACGTGACGAGTGCCGCTCAGGTCGAGGCGCTGATCGCGCGCGCCGTCAGTCTCGCGATCTCCTCGCGCAATCTTTTGTTCTCGGCTTCGACATCTTTGAGCCGGCGCCTCGAGGTCGCCGCCGGATGGGTCAGCAACTGGGCGAGCTTTGTCCCGATCCGATCGCCGGCGTACCCTCGGTGCTCGCGTCCCTTACGAAGGGCGGCCTGGCCGCTGCGACCAAATCGCTCGCGATCGAGTATGCAAGGCGCGGTATCAGGGTGAACGCCGTCGCGCCGGGGATCATCAAATCGCCGATGAACCCCGTCGACACGTATGCGCAACTCGATGCCCTGCACCCCGTCGGCCATATGGGCGAAATCTCCGACATCGTTGGCGCGATCCTTTACCTCGAGTCGGCACCCTTTGTGACTGGCGAAATCCTTCACGTCGATGGGGGCCAGAGCGCAGGTCATTAAGGCAAATCGACGCCTTGGCTCACACTTATTCCCGAGTCTAATCGCAAATTAGTACAGAGGCTCGACTGGGGTGTCGGGAGATTTTGTTCGGGTAGCCGAGCCGAACGTGACCATCATCTTTCGCGTGGCAGTCGGAAGCGCGCTGAAGGTCCGCTGAGGTCCTCGCCGCTCCGCAGTTAGCCTGACTTCGCCGATTGGCGGGGTCGAGACGACGTAACTGGTTGTTTTATTTGATCCGACCGGCAAAGGTCGGCACTACATTGGGGTGGGCGGCGGGCTCGGCGAAGCGGTGATTTTGGGCCTTGGCTGGTCGGGCAGGAGCAATTTGAGTGTGTGAAGGAGGAGCGCGAATTCAGGCTCCGGCTCGGTGTATCGCGTCAAGAGCAGCTCGCGGTCGTCGGTTTGTCGGGACATGCAGATCGATCATCTGCACGGCGGCGAACTTTTCGATGGCGCTGCGCGGGGTCAGACCGGGCGCCAAAGCATGCAGCCACCGGCCAAGTGTGACGTGTAGACAATAGGCGAGGAAGGCGATGAAGATATGCGCCTGGATGCGCGTCTCATCCTGGTGAAAGATCGGCCGAATGGCGAGGTCGCCTTTGAGGTTGCGGAAGGCCGCGACGCTGACGAGCTGAAGATAGAGGCCCCATAGCCGCGCCGGATCGTCGTCGGTGAGGTTGGTGCACAGCAGGTAGCGGCCTTCGCGGCGCCGGGATCGGCGCAGCTTGGCGCGATCAAGGCGATAGCTGAAGGTGGCGCTGTCCTTGGCCACCTCGATCGCGAGCAGGCGCCAGGCGGTCCGGGCCTGCTTGCGCGCGGCGCCGAGCCGCATCAGCAGCTCCTCGCGCGTCAGCTTCATGCCAGCGAGCTGCTTGAACCGTCCCCACAGCCATTTCAGCTGGCGGCGGCGCATCGCTCGTTCCTTGGCGACCCGATCGGCGCTTTGAGCGAAGACGTAGAGTTCGCCATCCTGTGGCAGCAGCTTGACTTGCACGCCCGGCCGGGCCTCCTGCCAGGGCTTGGCGATAAGAGCCTTTTCCAGCCGGGTGAGACGCCCCTTCGGCGTGCCGACCAGATACTGCACCGGTGGATCGGCTTGGTCGGCACGACACCCGATTTTGTCTCTTGCGGCCGGGTTAACCCCTTGTAACTCCGTCCCTTGATCCGCCAAAATTCGCTAAACCCGGCTCCAATCGGTGAAGTCAGGCTAAGGCGGGAAGGTCCCGAGTTGGCGCTACCTCCTCGTTGGTGCGCGCGTCGGCGAAGGACCGGAATCCACCCAACTGAGACGATCCCGGCCGGCACCGGGAACGGCAGCTGTGGGGGCATGAAGAGCAATTCCCGCCGTCCGTCCCGAGCATCAGCAGGGCATCGCAGTCGTTCATCGCGTAATAGCCGGACGAGAAACCGATCAGTCCGGTCATGCCGACATCGTAAGGGTTGTCCCACTCCACATGCTCCTTGCCCTTGAGGGCGTGGACCATCGGCGCCTTCAGCCTGGCGCCCAGAGCGACGAGCTGATCGTGCGCCCCGGCACAGCCCGATCCGCACAGGATGGTCACCCGGCCGGCGCTGTTCAGGAACTCGGCGAGCGCCTTTAGCTGGGCGGGCTTCGGCACGATCGTCGGCTGCGGCGGCTGGAGGTCTATCGACCCCGGTACCACGGCCTCGGCCGGCTGCAACGATACGTCGCCCGGGATGACGATGACCGACACGCCGCGTTTGCCGACCGCCTCGCGGATTGCAATCTCGACGGTTCGCGGCATCTGCCGCGCGCTGGAGACAAGCTCGCAGTAATGGCTGCACTCCTTGAACAGCGTCTCGGGGTGCGTTTCCTGGAAATAACCCGACCCTATCTCAGCCGAGGGGAATGGGGCGGCGATCGCCAGCACCGGCACGCGGGAGCGGTGGCAGTCGAACAGACCATTGATGAGATGGAGATTGCCCGGCCCGCAGCTCCCGGCGCAGACGGCAAGCGTGCCGGTGAGGTGCGCCTCGGCGCCCGCCGCGAAGGCGGCCACCTCCTCGTGCCTGACATGCAGCCATTCGATCTTGCCTTGGCGGCGGATGGCGTCCGTCAGCCCGTTCAGGCTGTCGCCGACGATGCCGTAAATACGCCTTACGCCTGCCGCGGCGAGTATCTCGGCGAATTGATCCGCAACCGTGGTCATGATTTCGCCCTTTCGCTCGCGTGAGGTTACAGCAGCAGATGACGGTGTTGGAGGGCCGCAATTCGAGTGGCGCTCAGAGCAGATGCTGCGCCTTAGCTGCCTGCATCAATTCATCGCGAAAATCAGGATGGGCGAGGCCGATCAAGGCATGGGCGCGCTCGGTCGACGAAAGACCCTTCAAGTTTACAGCACCGAACTCGGTGACGACGTAGTGCGTGTCGATGCGCGGCGTCGTCACCGGGCCATCGAGCTTCGGTACGATGCGTGAGACTTTGCCGCCTGCCGCCGTTGCTTTCGCCGCGATGATCGAGATGCCACCCTTTGAGGCGTAGGCACCCCGGACGAAGTCGAGCTGGCCGCCGGACGCACTGTATTGATGGCCGAGCATATGTTCGGAGTTACAGGCGCCGGTCAGGTCGATCTGGATCGTCGCGTTGATGGAGACGACCTTGTCGTTGCGGGCGATCACCTGCGGGTCGTTGACATAGTCGACTGGCCAGCTCTCGACCGAGGGGTTCTCGGCGAGATAGTCGTACATCGCCTTCTGCCCCATGGCGAAGGTGAACACGGTTTTGCCGCGGTTGATGGCTTTGGCGCGATTGTTCACCACACCCATCCGCGCGAGATCGACCAGGCCGGGACACAGCGCTTCGGTATGGATGCCGAGGTCATTGCGACCGGTAAGCTCGGCGCAGACCAGATTGGGCAGCGCGCCGACGCCCATCTGCAAGCAGGCCCCGTCCGGAACAAGGCCGGCGATCGTGCGGCCAATCACCTGATCCTCTGCTGTACCGTTGCGCACGGGGAGTTCCAGGAGTGGCACGTGGTTTTCGATCACCAGGCCCACTTCCGAGATGTGCAGCTCCGCGCCCGACCCGTGCACACGCGGCATATTCTCGTTGACCTCGACGATCAGCCGCTTGGCCGATCGGGCAACCTTGGTAGAGTAATCGTTGCCCAGGCCGAAGCTGAAGTACCCGTGACGGTCCATCGGCGCGACCGTGACGAGAAACGTGTCGATGCCGATGTCTTCACTGAGCAGCCGCGGCGCCTGATGAAAATTGTTCGGGACGTAGTTGACAACCTTGCGGTCGCCATCCTCCACCCCGCGTTTGATCAGCGCACGTTCGGTGCCAGTGACAAACATGCAGTAGGGTTTGATACGATCATTCAACTCGTACTGCAGCACCGTTTTGGCGGCGATCGAGGTCGCCTCGAAATAATAGAGACGCAGATCCTCGACCAGCCCGGACGCGGCGCGATTAGCGAGCGCCTTCAGCAGCGCCGGTGGTTCGGTCATCGCCATGCCCATCGACAGGCGGCTGCCTGCAGGGATGGCCGCCACTGCTTCTTCGGCCGTTGTCAATTTCGACCGGTAGACTGAAATATTATCCATGTGAAGCTCCATACCTTGAGAGCATCGCGGCCGGCCCCGGCATCGCGGCCGGGCACTGCGGCACGGCGTTTAGTAATTGGCGGCTTCCTCCGGGGAATGGCCGCGGCGATGGACGAGCATGGTCCTCTCGAAGCTCATCACCTCCTTGCCGTCCTGATTGATGCCGCGCGTGGACACCGTCACGATCCCCTGGGTCGGGCGGCTCTTCGACTCCCGCTTGGAGAGGATGGTGCTCTCGGCATAGAGCGTGTCGCCGGCGAATACCGGGTGGGTGGCCTTGACCTTATCCCAGCCGAGGTTGGCGACGACCTTGGCGCTGACGGTTCGCACGCTCATGCCGGTGAGCAGCGCCAAAGTGAAGGTTGAAATCGACGAGCATCTTCTTCCACTCGGTCTTGGCGGCATAGGCGGCGTCGAAATGGACTTGCTGAATGTTGAGCGTCAGCAATGTGAAGTAGGTGTTGTCGACATCGAGGACGGTGCGGCCGGGGCGATGCTCGAACACGTCGCCGGGCTCGAAATCCTCCCAGTAAAGGCCCGAGGTCTCTCGGTACCGGCGCTCGCCGATGGCCTTATAGGCGGGTAGCAACGTTTCCATTGTAGATCTCCTTGGTCAGATTTGTGAGGTTAAGTCCGCTGTCAGCTCACGCTTCGAGCCCGGCAGCGGCAAGGACGCGGCGCGCCTTGCGGGCGATCGCCTCATCGATCATCTGGCCGTCGATCGTGCCGACGCCCTTGGCGTTCTCGGCCAGGATCGATCGAGCCTTCTCGACCGCCGCGGCGGTCGGGGTGAGCGCCGCGTTGATCGCGGCGATCTGGGTTGGGTGAATGGCGGCCTTGGCGCCGAAGCCCAGCGCCACAGCCGTGGCGACCTCCTGCTTCAAGCCGGCCTCGTCGCGCACGTTGAAGAAAGGGGCATCAATCGCCAACACGCCGCCGTGAGCGCAGGCGGCCACCAGGCGGCTGCGGGCCCCGTACAGCGGCTCCCACGCGGTTACGGCACCCAAATCGGCGGCCATGTCGGCGGCACCGAACATCAAGGCGTAAAGACGCGGGGTCGCCGTGGAGATCGTCTCGACGGCGGCCAATCCTCGGGCGCTTTCGATCAATCCGACCAAACGGGCTGCCTTGCCCGACCGAGTGAGCAGATTGTCGAGAATGCGCAGGTGCGCCGCGGACTCCGTCTTCGGCAGGACAATGAAATCGGGAACGGCGCGCGAGGCCAGCAAGCCGGAAAGGTCAGCGAGCCCTGCCGCCGTGTCCAGAGCATTGACCCGCAGTGCTCGGGCAATCCCGCCCTCTCCCGGCGCGGCGAGGTACTTGAGTGCCGTCGCCCGCGCGCTGTCCTTGTCGGCCGGCGCAACGGCGTCCTCCAGGTCGATGATGAGGACGTCGGCACTCACCGCGAGGGCCTTTGCAAAGCGCTCCGGCCGTGTGCCCGGGGTGAAAAGCCAGCCCCGTGTATGTAACAGCGTTTGATGGGTCATTTGTGGGCGTCCTTCTGTCCGTTCAGGACTTGGGTACCCATCCGTCGCCATTCCAATATATGATTCAGCCATTCGTAATCTGTTTTGGAGATGACGGATGGAGCTCCGCCATATTCGCTACTTCCTCGCCGTCGCCGAGGAGCGGCACTTCACGCGCGCAGCGGCGAAAGTCGGGATCGGCCAGCCACCGCTCAGCCAGCAGATAAAGGACCTCGAGACAGAAATCGGCGCGGCATTGTTCCGCCGCCTGGCACACGGCGCCGAACTCGACTCCGGCCGGCGAGGCTTTCCTGGAAACGGTACAAGGGATGCCGGCGCTGGCCGAGCAGGGGAAGAATGCCGCCAGGCGGGCGTCGCGGGGCGAGGTGGGCTCATTGCGGGTCGGCTTTACCGCCTCGGCCGCCTTCAACCCGGTGGTGCCATCTGCTATCCGCGCGTTCCGCCGCGCTTACCCGGGCGTAGCCTTGTCCCTGGCGGAAACCAACACAATCCCCTTGTCGCAGGGATTGCGAGACGGGATCTTGGACGCGGCCTTCCTTCGTCCCGGAGACACGGGCAGCGAAGGGCTGCAGCTCCGTCTCCTCTCGGAAGAGCCGATGATGGTTGTCCTCCCGTCGGCCCACCCCATTGCAGTACACCCCGAGATTGAGCTCGCAATGCTAAAGGAAGAGCCTCTACTCCTTTTCCCCCGCGCGTCCGGCTCAATGATGTTCGACGCAATCTTCGCTGCTTGCCGAGAAGCCGGGTTCGAGCCGGAACTCGGCCAGTCCTCGCCGCAAATCACATCGCTCGTCAACCTGGTGGCGGCCGGTCTTGGCTTTTCGATCGTACCGGCTTCGATGAGTCAGGTGGCTGTCGCCGGGGTGGTCTATCGAGAACTTGCTGGCCGGGCTCCCGTGGCGCGGCTGGTTCTCGCTACCCGGCGCGGTGATACTTCTCGTGTCGTGCAAAATTTCGTGGCGCGCGCGGTCTCGTGACGGATGAGCCGAGAAATCGATTGCCGGCATCCACCGAGTGCTGCGCGCGCAACGAGCATCCAACTGTCTCAGACGGCGAGCGCCTCAAGGATCAGGTTCGCGATCGTATCGGGGTGCGAGATCAGCGCCAGGTGGCTCGCCTCGACCTCGATCGTCTTCGCACCCATTCGCTTGGCCATGAAGCGCTCCAGGTCGGGATCGATCGTCCGGTCTTGGGTGGAGATGGCATAGAAGGTCGGCTTGGTGCGCCAGGCCGCATTCGTCGTCTTTTCCGTCGTCAGCGACCTCTTGAACGGCTGCTGAACCGCGTAGAGGACGCGCGCCTCCTCGGAAGGCAAATCGCCCGCGAAGTCGTGGAGGAAGGCCTCCTTGGACAACCGGCCCCAATCGTCGTTGAAGACAATGCCCGCCGTAGCCGGGGGCGTCGGATAGTTTTTCGCCAGCGCCGTATAGTCCTCGCCGGCATCGGGTGCCCGCGCGGCAACGTAGACCAGCGCGGTGACTTTCGGGTTCACGCCCACATCCGTCACGATCATCCGGGAGAAGGAGTGACCAACGAGCACGGTCGGGCCCGGCTGCGCCGCGATCGCCCGCCGCGCGGCCTCCGACGCCTCATGCAGCGAGGTCAGGGGGTTCTGCACGCTCGTGCAGATGACGCCCTTCTGCTGAAGGCGGGCGATGACCTTCGACCAGCAGGAGCCGTCTGCGAACAGTCCGTGCACGAAGACGACATTCTTCGTCTTGGGCGATGTCTGGGCGCCGGCGACCCTATTGAGCAACGGAAGGGCGGCGCTAGCAGCGACAGCCCCGATCAAGGTCCGGCGGTTTATCATAGTCTCCTATTGAACTATCGATGGGCATCGTCGGCTGCTGCGCGCGTGCCACGAGCGGCCAGGCGACGGTGAAGTTCTTCGGACGGTATAAGTCCAGGCTGATCAGTCGAGTGGCGACTGCACGGTCGGGGTGAGCAGGGTCGTCAGGTGAGCAATGTCGTCGAGAGTGTCGATGTTGAGGATCGAGTTTTCGATCGCGGTCTGGCGCTGTGGCGAGATGGCGCGGTCTGTCAGCTTGCGGTACTTGTCGAGAATATCCGCGTTGGCGAGTGCTCGGTCGCCGGTACCACGCGGATGTGTGACTGTCTTGGCGCGAGTGCGGCCGTCGGTGAGCGTCAGACGCACCTGGGTAGTGAGCCGTTCGTCTAACGGGAGCCGGTCGTAGGCCTGCTCGTGATGGGTCTGCGTCCGGCCGATCAGGTTCCACACGTCGTCGCCGTTGATCTTCTGGCGGGAGAACTGGTCGATGAGGACCTCCCCGTCCAGCAGGGCGATCGCGACGGCGTACGCGACGTTCATTTGTGCGCCGATCGCCTCGAGCGGACGCTCTGCCTTCCAGCCACCATGTCCGTAGGCGGCTTCAGGCATGTCGATGTCGATCCGTTGGATTTCGCCGATGCTCACCTCGGAGCGGAGTTGAAGGGCGGCATCGATCGCCGCGTGCAGTAGTCCCATGGCTGAATAGGGCTTTACGGCGATGCGATCGGTCTCCCAGACGCTGCCTAAGCCGGCGTAGATTTGTTCAGGGTAGGTGTGGTGACCCTCGCCGAAGGTGGACAGCCAGCCGCCGTACTCCCGCTCGAACACGCGCTTGATGCCGACGTACCCAGATGCGGCGAGCGCGGCGGCGGTGAGACCGTTGCGGGAGGCGAAGCCGTGCTGCATGCGCTTGACTGTGACCGCCGGAGTGATTCTCCCCAGAAGCGCCGTTTGAATATTCCCCAGGTGTGATGCCCGGCTTTCCGGGGCGCGCCCCGGGAAGCCGGGCGGCGCGTCGTCCGATGATCCCTTCCGCAGTGGCGGGAGGGGGGACGGTGATCCAACTGGGGGAGCTCGTCATGATCTTGGATCTTCACCGGCAGGGGCTGAGCGTATCGGTGATCGCGCGTCGGGTCGGCATCGACCGCAAGACAGTGCGTAAATACATCGAACGCGGTCTGGAGCCGCCGAGCTATGGGCCGCGCAAGCCGCGAGCGCGGCAGTTGGAGCGGTTCGAGGCGTATCTGCGGCGGCGGGTCACCGCGTATCCGGGCCTCACCGGCAGCCGGTTGCTGCGCGAGATCCGCGAGCATGGCTATACCGGCGGCTACACCGCGGTAACCGACTTTCTGCGCGAGGTGCGGCCGTCACCGACCCCGCCATTCGAAGTACGTTTCGAGACCCCGGCGGGCGAGCAGGCCCAGGTCGATTTTGCCCATTTCGAGGTGATCTTCACCGACGAGCCCAGTGCGATGCGGGTCGTTTGGCTGTTCTCAATGGTGCTCGGCTACAGCCGGCTGATCTGGGCGCGTTTTGCCGCCCATCAGGATCTGCAGACCGTGCTGCGTTGCCATATGGCGGCCTTCTCGGCCTTGGGCGGAGTGCCCCGCCAGATCCTTTACGACCGGATGAAGACCGCGGTGATCGGCGAGGACGACCAGGCCCACATCATCTACAACCGCGCGCTGATCGACTGTGCCGCACATTACGGCTTCCATCCGAAGGCCTGCCGCCCCTACCGGGCCAAGACCAAGGGGAAAGTCGAGCGGCCGTTCCGCTACATCCGCGAGGACTTCTTCCTCGCCCGCTTGTTCCGCGATCTCGACGACCTGAACGCTCAGCTCGCCCATTGGCTCGGGACGGTGGCCAACCCACGGGTGCATGCGACGACCCAGCGCGTCGTCAATGAAGCCTTTGCCGAAGAGAAGCTCGTGCTCCAGCCCTTGCCGCTGGTGCCGTTCCGCGCCGTGCTCAAGCTTGAGCGGCGGGTCTCGCACGAGGGGATGGTCAGCATCGGCGGCAATCTCTACAGCGTGCCGGACGCGACCCGCAAACGCATCGTCGAGGTGCACAGCCTGGCCGACGAGATCCGCATCTTCGAGGCGGACCGGCTGATTGCTGTCCATCCCGTGCTCGAAGGACGCCATCAACGGCGCCTGGCTCCCGGCCACCGCAAGATGCCGATGCTGACAGCAACAGAGATCGGCGCCGGAGCAGTCCCGATCAGCCGGACCGGCGATGTCGTTGCGCACCGATCGCTCGACTTCTACGAGGCGGTCGCCCGTCGGCTCGCCGGCGAAGGCGGTCGGCCATGATTACGTCGGGCGAAAGCCTGCCTGTCCTCGAGCGCATCCGGCGCACTCTGGTCGCCCTCAGAATGCCGCGTGCCCTGGAAATGCTCGACCATGCGGTGCGCCAACTCGAACGCGGCGAAACCAGCGCGCTCGAGCTGATCGACATGCTCCTCGTCGAGGAGCTGACGGTGCGCGAGAACAGTCGTATCAAGACGGCGCTGCGCATGGGCCGCCTCGCTACGATCAAGACGCTCGCCGGCTTCGACTTCTCCTTCCAACCCTCGCTCGACCGCGAGCGCGTCTTCGCCCTCGCTGAGCTTCAATTCGTCGATCGCCGCGAGGTGGTCCACTTCCTGGGCCCGCCCGGCACCGGCAAATCGCATCTCGCCGTGGCGCTCGGCGTCGAAGCGGTCAAGGCCGGCCGCAGTGTTTACTTCACCACCCTCGCCGACATCGTCGGTGCCCTCGCCAAGGCCGAGCGCGAGGGGCAGCTGCGCGAACGCATTCGCTGGTTCTGCCGATCCGCGCTGCTCATCGTCGACGAAATCGGTTACCTGCCGGTCGCCCATGGTGGCGGCAATCTGTTCTTCCAGCTGGTCAACGCCCGCTACGAAAAAGGCGCGATGATCCTGACCTCCAACCGCGGTTTCGCCGAATGGGGTGAAGTCTTCGGCGATCCCGTGGTCGCCACCGCGCTGCTCGACCGCCTGCTCCACCACGCCGTCGTCATCCAGATCGAGGGGTCCAGCTACCGGTTGCGCCAGCACGCCAACCTGATGCCCGAGCACCTCCGCTCCAAGGCGCTCATCAGCCCACCCTTCCCGGCAGCCGTTCCGCGCCGCCGCGGACGACCGCCAAAATTGCAGCCACTCGATCAGCCGGCCGGCTGATCCGGAAACTGGGGAATTTTACTTCGGCACAAATGGGGAAAATTCATTCGGCATTGACACTTGACCATCGATTCGAACTGCGCCGACATAAGCCCGCAGGATTGCGTCGCCGCTATGCCGAAGGCGTCCTCGAACCCGGCGGCATCCAGTCCATAGAGGCATCCTGCGGCGGCGGCGGCTGGCAACGGACCAAACACCGTACCCGAGTGCCAGCCTCGGGAGAGCATCTCCAGGCCGCCCAGCGCCTGACCGACTTGGGGTCCCGTTTCGTAACCGAGGATCGCACCAAGCAGCAATCGCCTTCCGGGAACGTGTCCGATGTGCGGGGCCGCAGCAAGCATCGCGGGCAGGACCAGCGAATTGCTGTGCAACGGGGCTATCGGGTGGTAGTCGTCCAGCTCAAACCCTTGAATGAAACTGGAGTTGAGCATCGCAGCTGACGGCGGGCTCGTGGTGCGATCACCCCAGCCGATTAGCGACGCGCCCCCCGGTGCCGTCGAGCGCTGTGACACCTGCCACGCCCTTGCGTGACACAGGCAGCTGCGCACCCACAAGAGCACACGCGATCCCGTCGAGCAGCAGATATTTGGCGCGTTCCCGGACGGGGGCGGGAATATGGTCCAACTCAGTATCAGCAAGCCAGGTCGCAAGTCGGCCTGTTGGTCCCCCGGGGTCGCTCGCCGGGCGGCGCGGACTGCCGTCTTCCTTATCGGTATCGGGCACCGTGGCGAGCAGAGTTTGGTTGATCATCTGCGGGCTCCTTTCCTCTCCCGATGAGATAGATCCGGCGGAGCCATTTCTCCAATATATTCGACTAGCGATCTTGATCGCTTTTGGAGATGACGATGGAGCCGTGGCGCGGACGACCGCTATCGGCGGATTCTGTTCTCTAATGGGTCAATGGGCAGCGGCTCGTTTTGAGCGATTTCGGCGCCTCGGGTGTCTGCGTTCTCTACGTGCTCGTTCGGCACTTGATGGGGTCAGCTGGGCGCAGCGCGGCTCGGTTGAAATCGCAGTCGGCCAGTGGGGAGTGTCAGGAATTTCGTGCGTGGTTGGGCATGATGGGAGCGAAGGAGACCGCCCATGCCGCGACGCAAGCCACCTCTTATTCCTGACGCCATTCTTGACCAGCTGCTGGCGGGCGCCGATGCGAAGACCGCCTTTGACCCGAATGGTCTGCTCGACGATCTGAAGAAGGCGCTGGCCGAGCGGGTGTTGAACGCCGAGATGGATCATCATCTGGCCGGCGAGGAGCCGGGTAACCGGCGCAACGGCTATGGTCGCAAGACCGTACTCACCGACACCGGCAAAATCGCGCTGGCGGTGCCGCGCGACCGCCAGTCGAGCTTTGATCCGCAGCTGATCGCCAAATATCAGCGCCGCTTCCCGGGTTTCGACGACAAGATAATTTCAATGTACGCCCGCGGCATGAGCACCCGCGAGATCGTCGGCCATCTGCGCGATTTGTACGGCATTGAGGTGTCGCCCGATTTGATCAGCGCGGTAACCGAGGCGGTTCTGGACGAGGTCGCCGCCTGGCAGGCACGCCCGTTGGAAGCGACCTATCCGCTGATTTTCTTTGACGCCTTACGGGTCAAGATCCGTGACGAAGGGCTGGTCCGCAATAAGGCAGTGCACATCGCGCTCGGCGTGCGCGCTGATGGCGCCAAGGAGATCCTGGGGCTGTGGCTCGAGCAGAACGAAGGCGCCAAATTCTGGCTGCGCGTGATGAACGAGCTGAAAAATCGCGGCGTCGAGGACGTGCTGATCGCCATCGTCGACGGCTTGAAGGGCTTTCCCGAGGCGATCATCGCGGTCTTCCCCCAGGCAACGGTGCAGACCTGCATCGTTCATCTGCTGCGCCACAGCCTCGATTTTGTTTCTTGGAAGGACCGTAAGCCGGTCGCAGCGGCCCTCAAGGACATCTACCGGGCCGTGGATGCCGTCGCCGGCGAAACCGCGCTCACTGCCTTCGAGGAAGGCTACTGGGGCCGCAAATACCCGGCAATCGGCCAGAGCTGGCGGCGCGCCTGGGGCGAAGTCGTCCCGTTCTTTGCCTTCCCCACCGACGTTCGGCGGATTTTGTACACCACCAATGCCATCGAGGCGCTCAATTCCAAGCTCCGCCGGGCGGTCCGGGCCAGAGGCCATTTCCCCAGCGATGAGGCGGCGACAAAGCTCCTCTTCCTGGTCTTGAACCGTTCCGAAAAGGAGTGGATCATGCCGCCGCGCGAGTGGTCCATGGCCAAGTCGCAGTTCGCTGTTCTGTTCGGCGAGCGCTTCACACGAGCCATGGCGTAGTCAGTTGAACCGCCCCGCTGCGCACGAAATTCCTGATAGTCCCGAGAACCTTGCCGAAACCCTGGCCACCTTCATGACTCTGGCCTCTATCCGGCTCGCCCTCAGGCGGCCAGGATAGGTCGTGGACTCAACAAAACTGGGTTGAGCTGGTGGCGCGGTTCCCGCGCTACAGACCGAGCGACCGCTGTCGGTTCGGAGAAGAGACCTTCACTGGAGCCACCGGCAATGGCTCAAACGCGCCGATAGCGGCCTTTTGCTGGCCGCCCGACGCTCGACAGAAAAGCCACCGAAAGAGAGACTTTCTGCCGCCGCCCTGTCCGGGGGAACAAGCTGCTCTGGCCGACCGCCCTTCAGCGCTCACAGATCCACCGCAAGAAACCCAAGGGCAGACCGATGCTACGCCGCACGACCCGAGCCGATGCCCGCAAGTCAGCGTCACGCGCGGCGGTCGAGCATGTCTTTGCCCGCCAGAAGGGGCCGATGGGCCTGTTCATCCGCACCGCACCATTGGCATCGCCCGTGCCCGAACCAAAATCGGTCTCGCCAACCTCATCTGCAGCGAATGGTCTGGCTTACCTCACGGATCGCACCAACCTGAGCGTTATCGGCTGCTCAGCCCGACCCGAGATCCAAGCCCGTCGCGATATCACCCCATCCCCGCACGCGGCTGAATTTTCGTTCCTCTCCTCGGCTTTCGGAGGTTTCCAGCTGATCGATATCGTGCGGTGGCGGCTCGGCCAAGGACCGCGGGTGCTCCGCGGCCGAATAAAACAGGCGCCGCGACGCAGCCGACTTTTTCAGAGAGCGGGGCTCTCGGCCACAGCCTAACATGACCGCCAGCGTGCGAGCGGTGATCACCGGTCCTTCTGCCGAAACTGGCTAGCCAAAGCGCGACACCCTCGCAATGTTGGATGGATATTGAACCCCTGGTCGGGCAGTATGCCGGGCAGCGTCATGTCGCTTTTCAGCGAGCCGGACGAATTTCAGGCGGCGTTGCGCGAAGACGGCGTCCTCAACTTACTGGTCACCGGGAGAGGCCAGTTTCGAGCGAGGCTGACGCGGGTCAAATTGCATCATTTGCGCTTGTCCGCTGCCGACGAGTATCTGCCGCGGATCGCCTTTGTTGCGGTGCCCGAGGACATGCTTCTTGTTTCGCTGCCCCTCAGTGATCGACCCTCGCCGGTATGGGGCGACCTAGGGATGCGAGCGGGAGAAATGATCACTCTTGGCCCGGGCCAGCGGGTACACGCGAGAACCGACGGATCCTCCCGGTGGGGCGCCATCCAGTTATCTGCCGAGGAGTTCGTCGGATATGCGGGAGCCCTGAGGGGAGCCGGCTTCGTTATCCCGCCCGTCGCACACTGGCGACCACCGCGCGCAGCTTTGCGGCAGCTGCGCCACCTCCATCAAGCGGCAGTCCGTACGGCCGAAGCTCGATCAGGAGCGCTCACCGACAGAGAGGCAGTGCACGGGTTGGAGCAGCAACTCATCCATGCCCTCGTCGAGTCCATGTCAGCGGGGCCAATCTACGAGGAAACGGCGGCAGATCGCCGGCATCGCGGCATCCTCGCCCGCATCGAGGAATTGCTCGACGCCGAACCGCCACCCAGCGTTACCGCAATCGGTGCCGCGCTCGGAGTGTCGGGGCGGACGCTGAGCGAATGCTGCAAGAAGGTTTTAGGCATCGGCCCGAGCCTTTACCGCCGCCTCCGCGGAATGCAGCGGGTACATCGCAGGCTGCGCGACGAAAACCCGGATACGGTAAGTGTGCCAGCCGTCGCCCGCCAATACGGGTTCCCTGATCTCGGTAGCTTTGCGGCGAACTACCGAGCCATTTACGGCGAATTGCCCTCGGTCACTTTGCTACGACATCACTGCATGGCAGCCCCTATATTTGGCAGCCGTGCTTGAAAGTTTCGTGTAGGGCCATCAGTCTGAGCTCAAAGGCAACCGTAAGCACGTGCATCGAAACCTGCCGGCGAGGTTCGGATGCCGTCGAGCGCTGTTCGAACCTTCTCGGATGCGGACGATTACGCCGCCGCATTTCGTCATGTAACCGTCGAGATGACGGTCACTGAGGGGAGGAATTTCGCCGCGAAACTTATCAAGATCGACCTTCATCGCCTATGGATGCAGCGCTCCTCGGATAACCTGCCGCGGATATACCATGTGGACGAGTGGGGCGGTCGAGCCTTCATCGTCTTTCGCACTGAGGCAGGACCAAGCTTGCTGGTTAACGGCCTGGAGCTGCAGCCAAGCGGCATCGTCCGCTTTAGCCAAGGTCAAGGCCATTATCAGCGATCATCCGGATCGGCGAATCTTGCCTCCGCGTCGCTATCATTGGAAGATATGGCCAGTGTCGGGAGAGCGATGGCCGGCCGTGACCTGACGCCGCCGCGCGATATGCTGGTCACTCCTCCTCCTTCCGCGATGACAAAACTTCAGCGGCTGCACGCGGCGGCTGCGCATCTGGCTGAAACCGCCCCGGAAATCATCGCCAATCCCGACGCCGCGCGCGGGCTGGAACAGGCCCTCATAGAGGCGATGGTTGGCTGCCTCGGCAGTGACGACGCCCGCGAGGACAGCGTAGCGCAGCGGCAGCATGAACTGATCATGCGGCGGTTCCGCCGCGTCGTGGAAGAGAGCCCGGACCGACCACTCTATATCCCGGAAATTTGCCAGACGATCGGGGTATCCGACCGGACCCTGAGGGTGTGCTGCCAGGAGCAGTTGGGGTTAGGGCCAAAGCGCTACTTGCAGATCCGCCGCTTACATCTGGCGCGACGGGCATTGCGCGGGGCATCGCCAGACGCTGTCACGGTGACGGAGATCGCTACCCGGTATGGGTTCTGGCATTTCGGCCGCTTCGCCGGCGAATACCAGTCCCTATTCGGGGAACCCCCTTCTTCGACGCTTCATCGCCCACCGTAGCGCCAGCATCTATCTGCCGAATTCGGATAGCCCGGCGATCTAGACAATTGCCACAATCTCCCGCCTTCGGCTCGTACCGGAGGGATCGTCGCGAGGGAGATCTAGCAATGCAACCTGTGACCAGAGCGTGTCCGGTGGGGTTTTCCGGATCTGCTCCCTGAATTGGTGCGCGGTGGAAGCGTCAACTTCGAGCCGCAAGAGGCGTTCGGCGATCCGCTCATCTCGCAAATCGCCATCACGCCTACCAGTGAGATCGAAGATGGGAGTATCGACGGCATTCTCGCCGATGCGCTCAATACGGCACTCGAAGTGCGAGGTCGCGTGGCGCTTTGCCGACTAGACGCAACCTGTCGATACATCAAAAAGCCATCTCGGCTTCCGATGGAATGCTCAGAGGAGGAACAAAAATGAGACGGTCATTCCTGGCGGGCATCTCGCTGCTCGCAATCTCCGCATGTGCCCCTGAACCGGCGCCGCCGCCAGCGGCCGCAGTCGCAGCGCCCGGCAATGCGACGACGTTCTTTGACGGAACGTACAACGGCAGTTTTGCCCAGAATGTGAGTGCCCCGGGATCGCAATGTCCGAATTATACGGTTGCCCCGGTGTTGACCATAAACAATGGCGTTGCGAGCTTCGCGGCGCTAGATCTCAACTTTCAAGGGTATGTGACTACCCAAGGTCAATTGAATATGCAGGCGCCGACAGGCCAAACATTCCAAGGACAAAATAGATCCCTATTATGTGCTCAGAGGCCGAGTTACCGGGAATTGCGTCTATGACGCGACCTGGCAGCGGAAGGGTGCCGGCGGGGGAGCGGGGCCAAAGGCGGGCACCTGAGCCACGATCCTGGCGACCCGCTCCGGCGGGCGTCGATCACGCGGAGGCATAGGGCTGGACCACCGCAAGACCATGGAGATCACCTCACAATCACCCGATGAGCAGATCTCGGTCGAGCTGTCGGCGCGCCGCACCGGCATGTCGTTTCAGCGAACGCGGATGAGCGCCGACCGCACCTTGATGTCGGTCATCCGCACCTCGCTTTCGCTGATCGGGTTTGGCTTCACGATCTTCCAGTTCTTCGAGAAGCTGAAGGAGGCCGGCACCGTGACGCATCCCGGCGCACCACGAAACTTCGGCCTCTCGCTCGTGTTTCTTGGCGTCGCAATGCTGATTGTCGGGATCGTCTTTCATATCTTGTTTATGCTCGGCCTGCGCGCCCAGCGGCAAGAAATGGCCGAAACCGGGCTGATCCACGCCCAGAGTATGTTTCCCACTTCCTACACGCTGATTGTTGCCGTGCTGCTGCTCGCCATCGGCGTTATGGCGATTATCAGCATGACCTTCGATGTCTGGCCTTTTGGTTGAGAGGGTTCCGTGCAAGCGAGCGAAGATCGAAAGCGGTTTGCTCGAAATGCCTGCGGAAGGCGTGCCAAAATTTTCGAGCCGCCACGGCGCCAACGGCTTGAACTAGGGGGCTTGTAGATGACCTTCGCGGATTTGATCCCGATCGCGATCAAACTGAGCATTGTTCTCTTGGTCTTCGCACTCGGGCTGCACGCCGGCTGGCGAGATGCGATCTCCGTGTTCCGGCAGCCCCGACTTTTGATTCGCTCTATGCTGGCGATGGCCATCCTGATGGTCGCATTCGTCGTCGTGATCGCCTCGGTCTTCGATCTCCGACCGGCAATCAAGATCGCCATCCTGGCGCTTGCCGTATCGCCGGTGCCGCCCCTCCTGCCGAACAGGCAGCAGATGGCCGGCGGTTCGGGTTCTTATGCGATAGGATTGATGGTAGCGGCAGCGTTGTTCGCGATCGTCTTGATGCCGTTCTTCGTCCAGGTGCTGGGCGTCTATTTCCATGCCGACGCGCATATGCAGTTCCACCAGGTGGCTGCGATCGTCGCGGTCTCGGTAATCGCGCCGCTCGCCGCAGGTATGTTCGTTCGCTATGTTGCGCCTGAACTCACCGAGCGGATCGTCAAGCCCGTCTCGATGTTTGCCAACCTGTTGCTCGTCGTTGCCGCGCTAATCGTCCTCTTCAACCTATCGGAGGCGATTTGGGGGATGATCGGCCACGGCGTTCTCGTCGTGCTGGCGCTGTTCACACTCGTCGGCATTGCGATCGGGCATTTCCTCGGGGGGCCCAACCCCGACGATCGCACCGTGCTGGCGCTCGCCACCGGCATCCGTCATCCGGGTCTCGCAATGGCGATCGCCAGCGTCAATTTTCCGGACCAGAAGGTGGCGGTGCTGGCTGTCGTCGTCTGCCACGTTCTCGTCGGCTTGATCCTGTCCATTCCGTATCTGATCTGGCGCAGGCGCAGCCACGCGGCAAGAGTGCAACCATGAGGCGCGACGCGGCGAACAGTCAGGAAAAGGGCACCCGGCATGGCAGATTCATCCACCGCCCCGGGCGCGGGGAGGTTCGAAGTAAGAGCAACGGCAGACAGCCATTTCGGCTGGATACGAACGCGCCTCAGCGTCGAACGCACGATGATGTCGTGGCAGCGCACGGCGACGGCGCTGATCGGGTTTGGCTTCGCGATCGTGCAGTACCTCGAACACTTGCAACAGATCCCCGGATCCCGATCCGCCTATCTTCCGGACGCGCCGCAGCTTTTGGGGCTGGCGCTGATTTCATGCGGCATCTTGGCGCTCGTCATCTCGCTTTGGCAGTATTTGTGGACCGTTCGTTACCTGTGGGGCGTGGAGTTCGCCGCGATCGCGGGCATGACCAAGGAGGGAAAGCAATCGCCGGTTATCGCGGTCGCCATTCTCCTGATCCTGATCGGTCTCTTCGCCTTCTTTGCCGTGCTGTTCCGCCTCACCTAGACGTCCAGACCAAGAAACGGAGACTATTGAATACTTTCGAAACCAGCCGACCAACGAAAGGAGATCGAGATGGCTAGATCCAGAGCAAGCGCCAAGCCGAACATCCTGATCATTTGGGGAGACGACATCGGCTATTGGAACATCAGTCACTACAGCAAGGGCATGATGGGCTACCAAACGCCCAACATTGATCGCATCGCGCAAGAAGGGGCGACCTTCACCGATTGGTACGCCCAGCAGAGCTGCACAGCCGGCCGCGCGAGCTTCATCACCGGTCAGAATCCGATCCGCACCGGCCTGACCAAAGTCGGCATGCCCGGCGCCACGGTCGGGTTGCACGCAGAAGACCCGACCATCGCGGAAATGCTGAAGCCGCTCGGCTACGCCACCGGCCAGTTCGGCAAGAACCATCTGGGCGACCGCGACGAGTATCTGCCGACCGTGCATGGATTCGACGAATTCTTTGGCAATCTCTATCACCTCAACGCTGAGGAGGAGCCGGAGCTGCGCGACTATCCGAAGGACCCGGAATTCAAGAAAAAGTTTGGACCGCGCGGCGTGCTCCACTGTTTGGCCGACGGAAAGGGCGGGCAGACCATTACGGACACCGGTCCGTTGACCAAGAAGCGCATGGAAACCATCGACGAGGAGATCACTTCGGGGGCTCTGGCCTGGATGGAGAAACAAGCCAAGGCGGAGCAGCCATTCTTCCTCTGGTACAATTCCACCGCCTTGCATTTCAGGACCCACCTTGCCGACAAGAACCGCGGCAAGAGCGGGCAGGACGACTACAGCGATCGGATGGTCACCCACGACGAGCAAGTCGGCGAATTGCTCAAAAAGCTCGATGAACTCGGCATTGCCGACAACACCATCGTCATGTATTCCACTGACAACGGCCCTGAGAACGACACCTGGCCGGACGCCGCCAACACGCCTTTCCGCTCTCAGAAGGACACCAACTGGGAAGGCGGCTGGCGCGTGCCGGCGTTCCTGCGCTGGCCGGGCAAGATCAAGGCCGGCTCGGTCTTCAATGGCATCGTCTCTCACATCGATATGTTCCCGACCTTGCTGGCCGCCGCCGGCGATCCGGACGTGACCCAAAAGCTCCTGAATGGCTGCACGGTTGGCGGCAAGACCTTCAAGGTCCATCTCGACGGCCACAACATCATTCCTTACGTGACCGGCGCGGCGAAGGAGAGCCCAAGAAACGCCATTATGTACTTCAGCGACGACGGCGAAGTCATGGCTGTCCGGGTCGGGGACTACAAGTTCAATTTAGCGGTTCAGCACGCGACGAGAATGATGGTGTGGGCGGAGCCGTTGGTGAAGCTGAGGGTCCCGCTGATCTACAACCTGCGCCGTGACCCATTCGAGCGGGCCGACTACAACTCGAACACTTACTGGGATTGGTTGGTTGATCACATCCCTCAGATGTACCTCATGCAAGCGACGGTCGCGGCGGAGATCGACAACTTCGTCAAGTTCCCGCCGCGCCAGAAGCCGGCTTCGTTCAACTTGGACTCGGTGCTGGAGATGGTGTCGAAGCACGGCGGCCATACCTGAACTCGGCGGTCTCTTGCGGGATAGCCGCGGGCGCCGGTCGGGGCATCCGGCCGGCGCCGAGTGCGACTAGGAGGAGCGGTCGATGGAGGAATGGCTTCACCTCGTCACGCAAGACATCGTCATCATCATCGATGCGATGGCGCTGATCCTTGTCGCCGTCGGAACCTTCGAGGCATTCTTCACCGGACTGTGGGTGGCATTTCCTGCGTCGGCAGCCCACCGTCGGTTCCGCGAGATCTTGGTGCGCTACGGACGCTGGCTCGTCGCCGGCCTCACTTTCCAGCTCGCAGCCGACATCATCGAGACGTCGATCGCGCCGAGCTGGCAGGAGGTCGGCCAGCTCGGCGCGATCGCAGTGATACGAACCTTTCTGAACTTCTTCCTCGAACGCGACTTGGCTGACCTTAGCGACGGCCACGGAGAGCGGCCCGGCACCGGTGGCGTCGGAACAGGCGGCGAAGCCGCCGATCTGCGATGACGCACAGAAACCCAGCTCGAGATCCGTCTTACGTTCCGCCGCTTCGCGCGATTGTCGGTGGCGGCATTTTGAAAGGGAAAACCGATGAGATCGTCTTACCAGCGATTGGCCCTGTTGATGCTCCCCAGCTTGATGTTGGCCGGTACGGTATTCGCCCAAACCCCGCCGGCCGCGCTCGCCGCGCCCACTAGTAACGTGCCGACGCCGCCCGATGCGGATCAGTCTTTTCTAACCGGGCTGCGCCGGGTTGGCGTAATGGCTGGGCAAGTGGGTCGAATGCTCTCCCGACGCGGATAGGCAGGCGCAGATATCACGGGCGATGGAGCTGGCCGATCTGATCGCCGTCCATTTCGGACTAAGGGCCGCCTTTAACTTTGTCGGCGCCCTCGGCTACGGCTCCGGACACCCGTTTGACAAGGCCGACTGCGGCCAGGCAATCGAAGGCTGGAAGCAGATCCAGGCCAAATATCTCGGCAAGTGAGGAGGCCACCGATGAACAAGCTAGCGATCTACATCGTGCCTGTCGCGTTGCTGGCGGTCCCGGCGTCGGCCGCCCCATCATCCGGATGGGGTGGCATTACGGCTCAGGCTTTTGGCACGGGGGCCGGCGCCAGGGAGGGCGCGCCATTGGTACTGGTGCAGCGCCGGGGTGGTGGCAACTTCAACCGCGGCAACGTCAACCGCGGTAATTTCAACAGCGCCAACTTTCACCGCGACGTGTCGACCAACCGCAACTTTTCAACGAACCGTAACGTGAATGTGAACCGAAACGTCAATGTAAACCGCAGCGTCTCAGTCAGCGGCGGTGGCTATTATGGTCCCAACTGGGGCGGTGTCGCTGCGGGCGCTGCAGTTGGCGTCGGAGTAGCGGCGATGGCGACCAGTGCCGCCGCCGCATCCTCTGCCTATTATCCACCGCCGCCACCCTATCAATACTATCCCCCCAATTATGGCTATTGAGGCGAATAAACCAACCTATCCCGCCCTCAGGCCGTCATCCAATCTCGACAAATACTGTGGGCGTCCTGCGAGCAGGACTGCAAGCAGCCCCTCTCTGTATCTTGCTGCTCAGCCCTGAGCCAGTTGGGGCTCAGGCTTCGACCGAAGCTTCCACCCAGGCGCTCGCCGCTGCGGCGCAAAACCCGGTCGCGGCGATGTATAGCCTGCCGTTCCAGAACAACACGTTTTTCAATGCCGGTCCCAATCACGACAAGACCGCGAATGTCCTGAACATTCAGCCGGTGCTGCCCTTCACCATCGGCGATTGGAACATCATCAGCCGAACTATCGTACCATTGATCACCTTGCCGAGCACGGCACAGCGGCCGACGGGGCGCAGTTGTTTGAAGGATGGATCAATAAGACCTTCAAGCTCGGCGCCCGGCCGCTGACCGTTGCCTTAATCCCAACCTCCCGAGATCGATTGTTTGACGCTCTGCTGGCCGGCGAGGGCGACATCGCGGCGGGTGACATCACGATCACCGAGGATCGTCGCAAGCGGGTCGCTTTTACAACCCCGGTGTTGGCAAACGTCAAGGAAATCGTCGTCACCGGCGCCGGCGAGCCGAATCTCGCCGAACGCCGAGGCGCTGTCCGGGATGAACATCGCGGTGCGCAAATCGACGAGCTTTTACGACAGCCTGACAAGGCTAAACGCGCAGTTGGTTGGCGCCGGCAAACCGCCGGCCGCGCTCACCTTGGTCCCGGGGACGCTCGAAAGCGAAGATATGATGGAGATGGTGGCGGCCAATCTGCTACCTGCCGTTGTCGCTGATGACTGGATCGCCGGGCTCTGGGTACAGATATTAAAGGGAATCCCGCTTACCATCGACCGTCAGCAAGGAACGAGGTAAATCTACCGGGCCGTGGATGCCGTCGCCGGCGAAACCGCGCTCACTGCCTTCGAGGAAGGCTACTGGGGCCGCAAATACCCGGCAATCGGCCAGAGCTGGCGGCGCGCCTGGGGCGAAGTCGTCCCGTTCTTTGCCTTCCCCACCGACGTTCGGCGGATTTTGTACACCACCAATGCCATCGAGGCGCTCAATTCCAAGCTCCGCCGGGCGGTCCGGGCCAGAGGCCATTTCCCCAGCGATGAGGCGGCGACAAAGCTCCTCTTCCTGGTCTTGAACCGTTCCGAAAAGGAGTGGATCATGCCGCCGCGCGAGTGGTCCATGGCCAAGTCGCAGTTCGCTGTTCTGTTCGGCGAGCGCTTCACACGAGCCATGGCGTAGTCAGTTGAACCGCCCCGCTGCGCACGAAATTCCTGATAGTCCCGTCAATACTGTCGCCGAAGGTCCGGGATCGCGCCGCCGCGCCAGGATATTGAGGATGACGTCGGCGGAATGGACGCCGCCGGCAAGCGCCTCGGCGCGCGCCGCCTCGACCGCGGTGAGGCCATCGGTCAGCACCGCCGAGAGGATCTCGACCATCTGGCGATCGCCGTCGTCGGAGCCTTTCAGCCGGCGTCGCACCCGCTCCAGACCGGCCGGCAACAACCAGTCCTTGAACGGCGCGCCGTTTCTGAGGGCGCCGGGCTTCCTGGCCAGCACCGGCACGTAATGCCAGGGGTCGTAAATCGTCTCGCCGCGACCAAAGCGACGGCAATGCTCGCCGACGATCGTGCCGTCCTGGCGGATCACGATGCGATCGGCATAGGCCTGGATCTCGACCGGCCGGCCCACAGCGCGCGAGCTGGCCGAGTACTTATTGTTGTCGAACCGCACCAGGCAGGTCTTCGAGACCGAGGCTTGCGTCGCATGGAACCCGTCGAACGGGCCGCCGATGGGCACCAGCTTGGGGCGCTCCGCCTCGAAGGCCTGCCAGATCGTGCGATCGGCCAGCTCGGGATGCCGGTGCGCCTTGGCATACGCGACGCAGCGGTCGAGCAACCAGGCGTTCAGCTCCTCATAGCTCGCCACCCGCAGCCGCGGCGTAAAGAAGCGCTCGCGCACCACCCCGACTTGGTTCTCGACCTGTCCTTTCTCCCAGCCCGCCGCCGGCGTGCAGGCGACCGGCTCGACCAGGTAATGTCCGCACAGCCGCAGGAAACGTCGGTTGAACTGGCGGTCCTTGCCCAGGAACACCGCCTCAACCGCCGTTTTCATATTGTCAAAGATGCCGCGCGTGCAGGTTCCCTTGAAAGAAGGCAAAGGCCCGGTTGTGCGCGTCGAACACCATCTCCTGGGTCTCGCGCGGATAGGCCCGCACGAACAACATGCGGCTGTGGCACAGCCGGACATGCGCCACCTTGACCGTCACCGTCGTGCCGTTGATCAGCACGACCTCGTGCGACCAGTCGAATTGGTAGGCCTCGCCCGGCGCAAAACTCAGCGGCACATAGGCCTGTGCCGTCGCCGCCCCGCGCGTCACCCGCCATGCCTTGGCATAGCGTCTGACCGAATCGTAGCCGCCCTCGTAACCCAGGCCGCGCAGTTCCTCGAAGATCCGGATCAAGGTCAGCCGCTCGCGCCCCGGCTTGTCTTCGTTGGCCAGCAGCATCGCATCGAGCTGCTCCCGCCACGGATCGATCCGCGGCAATGGTTGTCGGCCGCGCTCATAATGAAACTCGGTCGCCTCCGACCGGATCATCTTGCGCACGACCTTGCGCGACAGCCGAAACTCGCGGCAGATCGCCTTGATCGGCTTCTTCTGAACAAAATATGCGCGCCGGATCTTTGCGATCGTCTCCACCACCAGCATCCCCGCTCGGCCCCCATGTCCCCCATGGAAGCCACTGTGGACCCCTCATCAGGGGGTCCCGATTGGATGCCGATCACCCCTAAACAGGGTCCTTATTCCACGCCGATCCCACAATCGCCCAGCCGACAAAGTTCAGCAGCCCGCGCACGCCCTCGCACCGCACTTCTGGCGGGATGGCTTCCCATCGCGAGCCGGCGACGAATTGCGCCAGGCAGTTAGTGACATGCGCTTGATCGCCGGTTATTGACACCTCCTCAGATCGCCAGGTAGCCGCCGTCCACTGTCAGGTACTGCCGGTTACCCAGCGCGACCCGTCGGAGGACGAAATCGTCGGGCTGCCCGAGCCGGCCAAGCGGGATCACCGCCTCTATCGGACGCCGTGCTTCGGGGTCGGTATAGCCCGCGCGCGTGAGCCCAGTCAGCGTTGAGCCGGGCGCAATCGCGTTTACGCGGATACCGTGCGACGAGATCGACTGCCATCGCATGCGTCAGCGAGAGGGCGTGCCCTTCCAGGCGACATAGGCGGCGCGTTCGGACGGCGCCACCTCGACACCCTCGCTGGCATGTGTGACCGCCGGTGATTCTCCCCAGAAGCGCCGTTTGAATTTTCCTCAGGTGTGATGTCCGGTTTCCCGGGGCGCGGGAAGCCTAGTCGGCGCGCCGTCCGATGATCCCTGCCCCAACTTCCGCAGTTTGGATTTGAAGACGGCTGATTATCAACGGCTTGGAGGCCATTTTCAGATTTAGGCACCACATTTTCTTGAGGGTTCAGCGGGCGGGCGGCATCTCCTGGAAGACGGGCGGCAGGGTGATCTCGATAGCGCGGCAGATCGGATCAATGGTTGCGCCGGGAGCGGTGCGCAGTCGGGCCCGGCGACCATCCTGTTCGACCTCGATCTCACTGAGGTCGGCAAGATCATCGATGATGCGCTGCCATTCGAGCTTGCTGCGGCGTGCCGCCAGACGGTCCGTCAGTTCCTTGCGCAGCACCAGGGCGAGGAAGGTGCAGAAGACGTGGCCGCGGATGCCGGCATCGGTTTTGTGGAAGATCGGCCGGGTGGCAAGCAGCGCTTTTGCGGTTTTGAAGGCGTCCTCCACGGCGAGGAGGTTACGGTATCGCAGGACGACTTGGAGGGCGGAGATTTTCGTGTTGGTGCGCAGCACGAACAGGCCGTCGAAGCGGGCGTCGGCCTCGACCTTGGCCCGATCAATGACAAAGCCGTCGCCCACGGGCGTCTTGAGGAAACGGCGAAAGCCCTTGTTGGCGACCAGTGCCTTGTCGCCTTGCGCGAGCTTGCGCTCGAGGCCGGCGATCAGTTCGGCGCGCGCCTCGGCATCCTTTCTGGCTTCCTCGTCGTTGCGACAGATGATGTAGCGCCGCCCGGCGATTGTGGTCTCCCTGACGGCGAGTTCAGTCTCGCCCTTCTGCCGCCGGATGAGCAGCGGCACGCTGACGCCGTCATCCTCAATGACCTCGGCGCGCACCTCGCGGCTGGTGCGCTCGCGCACGCCGAGAATGTACTCGATCTTCTCGGCTTCGAGCGCCGCCATGGTGGGGGCGCTGATCATGCCGCGATCGGCGACGATGCAGGTCCGGGCGATGTCGAAGCGATCGCGCAGACGGCGCACCACCGGCAACAACATCGTCACGTCGGCGGTGTTGCCCGGCAGCAGGAACGAGGCGATCGGCCGGTCGGCGTCATCCAGCACGATGCCGAGCACGACCTGCTTCAAGTGCCCTCGGTAGTCCTTGGAATGGCCGCGCTGACCCAGGTTCTCACCGCCGGCGCCCTCGAACCATAACGTCGTCGTATCGAAGAAGGCGATCGACACCGCACCGAACAGCGGCTGGCGATGCCGGTAGAGCGCTTCCTCGATCGCCTCGGCGGTGCCGCGGCCGTGCTCGTCGATTTCGCCGAGCCAGGCCATCGCCTTGTACGCCTCGTCGAGCCCGAGCCCTTCGGCGCCGGGGACGCGCAAGCCGTTGCGCCATTCGCTCGCGTGGCGGTCGGAACCCGAGACCGTCAGCCGATGCAGTACGGTGAGATAGACCGCCCGCTCGACATCGAAGCCGAAGCGCCGGTCGGCGAGCAGGCTGGTGAGCACGTCGCGGCATCCGGTTTCGGCCCACAACCGGCCGAACACCAAATCGGGTCCGATGCTGACGCGGCGCAGTTCCGGCAACTCGCCGCGATAGAAGCTCGACAGCACGATCGTCCGTCGCGAATGCCGCGCCGCCGAGGCGATCAGCCCGTCGATCAGGCCGGAGGCTTCGACCTCGTCGCGCCGGCCGAGCGCCTTGATGACGCGCTGAACGTGGCGCCCGCCCTCGCGTGCGTTCTCGACGAGGTAGAGGTACTCATAGGCTCCGATCTTCTTGACGCGGACGAACATGGCGCGGCACCCTGCTTGCGGCAAGGGCACCACAATTCGTCGCCACTTCTCAAGATAAATAAACCGTCTCAATCACAAAAATGTCGATCATTTAGCACCACAATGCGAGCGGTGTCGTCGCAACCCCAGCATTTCTGCGATCCCCAGCAACCGCATCACCCAAAACCGCGGAAGTTGGGCCTGCCGCGGGGCGGGAGGGGGAGGTGATCCGGTTATACATTGATTAGCGAACATCGAAGCCGGAGGTGCTCGGCGTTAGGAAGGCGTTTCGACCCGTGGGATGTCGGGCAAACGGCGCTCCAACGCATCTACCAGGTGCTCGACCGCGACATATCGCCCCAGCTCGCGGCTGTCGGCGTCGGGATTCTGTTCGATACCGACATGGAGGCTCAGCCGATCGAGCATCTGAATGATCTGAGTTGCCTTTCGCTCCGTTAGCAGATTGACTTGCAGATCCAGATGATCCCGGCGATCGGCGATGACGCTCATTCGGTTTTGCTTCATCAGCACGAACGCCGCCAGCAATACCGCCTCGAGCGAAGTGATCGAAGATAACAACGGGTAGGGGAAAAGGTCGAAAGGCTTGATCCCAGGGATCTTTCCCGCATTCACAACTATCCAGCCGACAAAGGTAACCACTTGCCAGACAACAAAGGCGACGGTTCCGACAAACCCACCGATCGCATCTGTGACTGCCTCGCGACCGGAACGGCGCTCGAGGGCGTTGCTTTCGACCCGGATAATTTTGTCGATGTTCTCAGCGACTGATGCGGGTGCGCTATCGTTTGATGCTTCGTTCATGTGCAGGAGTTCGAAACGGAAATCGGTTGCATAAATTGCTTTGCCAGTCGCCAGCGCAGCAACTCATGACGGGCAGCGTTTGCGCCAGATCAGCGATAATGCAGGGCTCGCTCGAGTTCAGCCTTGCTCATTTTTGAGCGGCCGCGGATGTCGTGGCGTTTGGCCTCGGCGTAAAGGTCGGCGCGCGTCTGACCGCTGGCGTTCTTGCGGTCCCGAAGGCGTGCGGTCGCGTCGGCATAGGTTCTCTGGGTGGAACGATGGCCTTCGGTCTCGTCCTGGTAGGTTTCGCCACGTCGTTCCTTTGACTTGGTACGGCGCAGGTTGCGGGCGTTGGCCTGACTGCTTTCCTGGTTGGAAGCGCCGGCCTCATGCAGCGCGATCGCGATCGCCTGTTTCGGATTTTTGACCTTCCTCGCCCCGCGCGCAGTCTTGAGCTCGCCGTGCTTGAACTCGTGCATTACGCGTTCGACCGTCCGCTTTTGGCCGGGTGACTGAGGGATTGCCATAGTGAGCTCCGAAGTGAGATCGCTGCAGATAGGCGCCGAGATGCCCGGTCAGCCTCCTTCATGCGGACACCGCGCGGCCCGGCTTGGTTCCGATTGCCTCTCGATAGAAATAGCAGGCTAGGGCGTGTCGTCAATTATTACAAGACCGCACGTAAAACGAGTCGACGCTAAGGTATAGATCGTAAAGCGAGTCTACCCGAGTCTGAAATTATGTGATCAATGGAAGGTCGGCTTTGGCAAAAGGCTGACCCATGACGCGATATGGACTGTGCGACGACCAGTGGGAGCGGATCAAGGACTGGCTGCCGGGGCGGATCGGCCACGTTGGCGCGACCGCTCAAGACAATCGTCGATTCGTCGAAGCGGTGCTCTATCGCTACCGCGCCGGCATCCCGTGGCGCGATCTGCCGCCGCGCTTCGGCGACTGGAAGAATACCCATCGCCGGTTCAGTCGGTGGGCCAAAACCGGGGTCTGGCAACAAATCTTCGAGCATCTCGCCGCCGATGCCGACAACGAGTATGCGATGCTCGACAGCACCATCGTGCGGGCGCATCAGCACAGCGTCGGCGCTCTCAAAAAAAGATGACGATCAGGCCATCGGGCGTAGCCGCGGCGGACTGAGCACCAAGATCCATGCGCTGGTCGACGCGCTCGGCAATCCGTTGGCCTTTCTGTAGCGCGGCAATCAGGATGGGAAGACGGCGACAATCAGGATGAGAATCCCGGCGTCGCGGCGCGGCTATGATCGTCGCGTTGTTATTGTCGCGCAAGAGGGCGCGCGGCGATTTGAGTGTCGCGGCGCGACACTGAGATGCCAGTCTTGCTTGTCGCTGGGCCGTCAGCTGAAGCCGCGTTTGCGTTCCAGGGCGGTGCGGCGTCGATAGCTCTCGACGTTCATCTCGAAGATCGTGGCGTGGTGGACCAGGCGATCGACGACGGCCAGCGTCATCGCCTGGTCGGGGAAGATCTTTCCCCATTCGCCGAACGGCTGGTTGGCGGTGACCAGCAGGGATCGCCGCTCGTATCGGGCGCCGATCAGCTCGAATAGGACGCTGGTTTCGGCCTGATCCTTGGTGACATAGGCGAGGTCGTCGAGGATCAGCAGATGGTATTTGTCGAGCCTGGCGATGGCAGCTTCGAGAGCGAGTTCGCGGCGGGCGATTTGCAGCCGCTGGACGAGGTCGGTGGTCCGGGCGAACAGCACGCGCCAGCCATTTTCGACGAGGGCGAAGCCGAGAGCTGCCGCCAAGTGACTCTTGCCGGTGCCGGGCGGCCCGAACAGGATCAAATTGGCGCCCTTGTCCAACCAGGCATCACCGGCCGCCAGCGCCATGACCTGGGCCTTGCTGACGACCGGGACGGCCTCGAAGTCGAAGGTGTCAATGGTCTTGCCGGGCGGTAGCCGGGCTTCGGCGAGATGGCGTTCGATGCGGCGACGGCTGCGCTCGGCCATCTCATGCTCGGCCAAGGCGGCAAGGAAGCGGGCCGCCGGCCAGCCCTCCTTGTCGGCCTGAGCGGCGAGGTCGGCCCAGACCTGCTTGACGGCGGGAAGTCGCAACTCGGCGAGGAGCAGCGCGAGACGGGCGGCGTCGATCGGATCGGTCGTCTTCATGCTGCACCCCCCAGTGCTTGGTCCAGGGGCCGGACGGTGCCGAGCTCGTCGTAAAGATGCAGCGGCACCAATTCGACGGCGATGTCGGGAATGGCGGCGGGATCGGGCGCGAAGCGTCGTTCGAGCAGACCGAGATCGGGCAATCTGCCGGCATCGAGCTCGGCCTCGATGGCCTCGGCGAGTTCGGCCTCGCAAGCCCGATCATGGGCCAGCGCCAGCAGCCCGACCATGGTGCGGCACGCCGGCTTCTCGCCGCCGCCCTCCAGCAGCGCTTCGAAGGCGCGCTGATAAGCACGGCGCGGAAAGAGCTGCTCGCGATAGACCAGGTTGAGCAGGGCCATCGGCTTGCAGCGCAGGGCATGGATGACGTGCCGGTAATCGACCACGTGACCGTGCTTGCGGTCGGCGTGCGGACGTCCGCGCCGCAGCGTCATCAGCGGCGTCGCGCCGAGGAAGCATTCCAGCCGGTCATCGTAGAGCCGCACGCGCAGCCGATGGCCGATCAGGCGCGACGGCACCGAATAGAACACCCTCTTGAGGATGAAGCCGCTCGTCGAGGTGACACTGACGAACGTCTCCTCGTAATCCGTCGTCCACCGCGCCGCCAGCAATTGCAGGGCCGAGCGCTCGAGATCGAGGCGCTTATTGTTGCGAACGTTGCGCTGCCCGACGATCTCGTCGATGAAACGACGATAGGCATTCAGATCGACGAAGTCGCGCGTGCCCCGCAGCAGGAGCGCGTCCTCGATCGCCTGCTTGAGATGGCCGTGCGGGCTTTCGATCGAGCCGTTCTCGTGCGCCACGCCGCGATTGTTGCGGGTCGGCTCCATGCCGTAATGGGCACACAGCGCCTCGTAGCGACGCGTGAGATCCTCCCGCGCGTCACGGTCGAGGTTGCGGAAGGCCGCCGACAGGCTGTCGCTACGATGCTGCAAGGGTGCGAGGCCGAGCGCCCACAGCGCGTTCTGCAACCCCTCGGCCAGCGCCACGAAGCTTTCGCCGCCGAGCACGACATGGGCGTGCTCCCAGCCCGAGAAGGCCAGCCGGAAATGGTAGAGCCGATGATCGAGCGGCGCGCCGGCGATGCTGACGCCGCGATCGCGCATCTCGGTGAAATCGGACAGCCCGAGCCGGCCTGGCGGATGTTCCTGCCGGAAGATGACGTCCTGCTCGGCGCCGTACAGCGCCCGCCACGAGCGGATGCGCCGCTCCAAGGTGCGGCGGATGCCGGCGCCAGTCTCGGGATGGCGCCGCCGGATCTCGTCGAAAATGGCGATCGGCCGCAGGCCCGGGGCGCTCTTGAGCAGGGGCACCACCTCACTATCCCAAACCGCAGCGAGCGGGTCATGCCGCCGGCGCCCGCGCGGTGCTTTCCGTTGTGACGGGAGCCGCGGGTCCTGTTCGATGCGATAGGCGGTGGCGGCGCTGAACCCGGCTTTGGCCGCGGCAACGCTCGCCGTTTCGGTCTGGCGGAAACTCATGAACAGCCTCATCTGGCAATCGGTGATGTGGCGACCGGGCAAGGGGCGGTTCCTCATCGGCATGAAGAACTCGCTTCCTATCCGGCCGGCCGCGACCGCCAGACAACGCGCCCCTTCCAGGGGCACACCGTTCGCCGGATTCGCAACGTCAGTCGGGCTACGCCCTCCTGCTGTCACGCATCCGGCGACACTTTCTCATCCTGATTGACGCCCGCCTCTCAACCTGTTTGCCGCGCCGCACCTTTCGGCTGACCGCGGGACAGACACACGATCTCGTCGGCGCCGACGCGCTGCTGCCGCAGATGGCGGCCGATCGGCTGATCGCCGACAAGGCCGACGATGCCGACGCGCGTGTCCTCGAACCCCTGGCCGGCGCCGGCAAAACCGCCGTCATCCCGCCGCGGCCAAACCGCCTCGCGCCGCGCGACTTCGACCGCGATCTCTACAAAGAGCGCCACCGGATCGAAAACTTCTTCTGCAAACTCAAGCAGTTCCGTGCGATCGCCACCCGCTACGACAAGACCGCACAAAATTTCCTCGCTGCCATCCACCTCGCCGCCGCTATCATTTGGCTCAATTGACGACACGCCCTAGACTAGCTAGCTTCAGACACGGCGTATCACTCCTTTGCTGGAGAAGTGGAGGCTCGAGAACCCCCTCGATACGCCGCCTTCATCTCATCAGCCCGTCACCTTCCGCGCATAGCTCGGCAGCCGATGGCCCCTGAGCGGTCATCGCGGTCAACGCCGTGGCGCACCTGCGTTATCCGACAAACCGTGGTTTGACTGTTAACGAGCAATCGTCGGATTGGTGCGCGGCGAAATTCAGTTGCGCTATCTGCTGCGCCTCGAAGCCGAGACCAGTCAGCCCAAAATCCACGATGTCGTCGAGAAGCGCGGTGACACCTTTATCCGGGCATTCACGCAACCCGACGGACGCGCCGCCTGAGGTAAAACCCAGGGCCGGCGACGATCCGCCGCTACGGCCGAACGATCGGGCCGCGCGAGTCGGGGACTGTCGCCGCCTTTTCGTTCCAGTCCTTCGACCAGGGCGTGATCGGCTTCGGCACCGCTTTGCCGTCAACCCGGATTTTATCGACATGCTCATTGAAAAAGCACAAATGGCCTTTGATCTTCGGGCATTCGGGGATCGGGTCGGGATAACTCCAGACAAGGTCTTCGTACAGCCGATCGCCGATCTTGACCGAATAATAGCTGGCGTGGCCCTTGTACGGACAGGCGGTGGTCTTCGCGCTCGGGATCAGCAGATCCATACGCACATCTTCGGGTGGGATGTAGTAGCGCGTCGGCAACCGGGTCTCGAACAAAAAATGCGCGCGCCGGGTTTCGGCCACGACTGCGCCGCCGACAATGATCTGCACCGGGCGCGATGACTGAATTGCGTCGATCCGCTTATAGGGATCGCGCGGGTGGACGAAGATCTCCTCGTCTTCCTCGTACCAGCCATCGACCCGGTCCCAATAAAAGGCGACGAAACTGCCGATCGCGGCGACTTCGTCGAACGGGTCGGGATAGCCCCAGACCGCGTTCTCGGCCGTCCGATCGCCGACCTTGATCGTCCAGTACGACGCGCTGCCTTTATACGGGCAGAAGGTGTGATGATCGGTCGGGGTCATCAGATCCGTACGCACATCCGATCGCGGAAAATAATAGACCGGCAGATGCCGGGTCTCGAACAACAGGTGCGCGTTGGTGCTGTCGGCGATCATCTCGCCGTTGAATTTGACGCGCACGCGGCGCGGCGACGTCTCGAAGGTGATCTTGTAGTCAGGATTGGTTTTGAACCCGGATTCGCGCGTCTGTGGTGCCGCTGCCATGATTCGGATCCCTCCAGCTGTTCACCCCGAAAATGAGCGCACCACTATGATCGCGGAGCCGCGAAATTGCAGCATCAGCCGGCGATCGAAGGTTGCGGTTCTCGACCGCGCCGGTGTGCGGCCGATTGATTATGACCCAAGCGAAGAAAAAGTCGAGCGACCAAAATTCAATCCGCGTGATTTTTCGAGCGAAGAATTAGATCAGATCGAGGCGGTTCTGCGGCTGCTGATGCGCCCGCCGGCCGCGAAACGGGACCGCGCTTCTGATCAATGCCAATCCGAGGTGCCAGCGTTTTGAAGGCGATCTCCGGTTCTTTTTTTGAGAGGCTCATCTCCCCCGCCGAATTAGGCAATGATCGGATTGCCGGGTCGCCAAAATTGCCCTGGATGATTACTTCTATTACGCGATGCGCGTAACCGTCGGTGCAAAACCGACGGTCCGTAAAGCAAGCAAGATCGCGAGCACGTCGTCACGCTCACCCGGTCGAAGCCAGCGGCCTGTGACCAGCAGATCGACGGCGTTGCGCGAGCTCTCGCCTCTGGACCAAAATGGCAAAACGGTGTGTTTGGTGCCTTTGGTGGATTTCCGCCTACTAGCATAGGAAAGTGTCAGGTCCTCACTGTAGCTGACAGTTTTATAGGTGGGAGCAGCGAAAGCCACCAAACCCACCATATCCACCGCTCTATACCCAATTCCCATCCTGCAGCTGCTGCAGCCGGTACCGGCCGACGCCTTCGAGAATGCCGTCGGAAACGACGCGCAAGTCGCTAACCACCTTGCCCTTATTACTGGAAAGCCACTTTCCCAGGCGCCTCCCGCTGATATTGCCGCCATCGCCTGCGACCCCGAGTAGGGCCTCCCGGAATTCGGGGTGAAGGAATCGTCTTCGATTTAAGTCCACGCCATTCCCCGGAGGATCGAAGTCCGTCGCCTTGTCGATCACGCCCTTGACGGAGACGCGCTGGAGGCCGAGCAGCGCGCGCCACTGTGCCAGGACGACCGCGAGGGCCTCGCGCTGCGGATCCTCCGTTCGGGTGCGCTCAATGGTCTGCACCGGGTCTGGCTCTCCGAGCCATACCAGCGCATCGCGCACCAGGCGGGACCAGCCCTCGAAGCTTCCGAGCGGCCGGGTCTGCTCGGGCGCGCCGGCGACGATGTAGGCGCGAAGTCCGAGCGTGCTCAGCTCGTTGTCCCAGTAGTCAGTCTTGGCGAAGCCGGTATCGGCGGCCTTGGCGGCGGCGTCCCATTCGTCAAGCGGCACACGCACCGCGCCGGGAGCGTGAGCGGCATCAAACGCCGCTTGATCCCGCACATCGAGATACCGCAGCGCGCCGAGCGAACTGAGTCCGCCGACATCGACAAAGGGATCGTTTGGCATCGCAGGCCTCTCTTCCTTAGGTTGGCGTCCACACTCCATGCCGAAAAATCGGCACTGAGCGCGGGTCAGCCTTTTAGCTCAGCCAGGATTGGCAGCAAGTACTCGGCGAAGCGCCTGGGGTTCTCCGCGAACGGGAAGTGTCCGATGCCTTGCATCGCCTGGAACCGGACGCCGGGAATTTCGGCCGCCGTGGCCTTGGACAATTCCACGGTGCAGGAATAGTCGTATTCACCCGTCAGCATAAACCAGTGCTGCCACCGCCGGGTTCGGCTCAAGCCAGTCTGCTCGGCCCTCCGGTGTTGCCCACCGCTCGTCCCATGCCTCGACCGCCATCGATGCCATCTGCGCCTCGTCGCCCTGCCGCCGGTTGTGCTCTGGCCGTCATCATAAGTGCGAAGCGCGGGTGCGCGAGCCGAAAATCGCTTGCCCCGGGGCCAGCGCCGTTTGCGGCACGGCAGGCGCGCTCGCGCGGCCGATGTCGATGACCCTTGGCGTGGCGAGGCTGCGCCGAAGTTCGTCATTTGGCACTGAGCCGGCGAAAGGCCGCTGAGTGGCGACGCCAGGATCGGCTATCTGGCCTGCGTCCAGCTCTCGCACAACCCCAGTACGCACGTGCTGGAGGGATGCCCTTCGCGCTCTCTCGGCCAAGGCCGACCTTGGGCCTCGGTTCCATTGCGGGTCAGCCGCGCACCGAGGGCCAGGACCAGCACCGTGCACATTCCGTACGGACGCCCTGGAATCGCATTGGGCTGGGTGTGGACCAACAACGGCTCGCCCATCTCATACCAGGTAAGCACAATCTGTTCATCGCGGCTGTCCAGACACTCTGTCCAGAAATCGCGGGCGTCCCCGGCCTTGTTGAAGCGCGCATCGGTCACGGCGATGGTCAGGTCGAGAAGCTCGGCATTGATTGCGCCCAGCACGGTGGACTGCAGCCAACGCGCCATCGCGATGTTGTCCGAGTATATTCGCCAGCGAGCTTCTGTCAGCTCGCTCTTCAGATAGAGAACATGGCCAGGCCCACTTGGGGAAGACAGGATGCGCCAGAAGGTTGCATTCGTCGTGAAGGTGTCGCTGTCGTTATTGCTGAGCCGAATGACCGAATTCTCGCCGGTCAGGATTACACGGTTTGTATCTACAGTGCTCATGGCGGATGGCTCCGGGCGGGTTCTTGATGCCCCATGATAGTCGAATGCAGCGCGGGATGGCGCGACATGCGATTGTCGTCGGGATAACCACTTGGAACCGGGGAAGGTCGCTCCTAAAACCCTCAAACCCCGACTTGAACCTCATCGACGATGACCTCGCCGCACCGGCGATAGTAGGAAATGCGTGTACGGGTCGACGCATGGTTCGCCATCGCGGCGGCCTTTTCCAACGTGCCGCCGTTCTCGAGATGGGCCGTGATCCCGGTCGCCCAGAAGCTGCAGTTGCTGCCGAAGGATCTCGCTACAGGTTCGGCGGAGTGAAACCGCCGAACTCGCGCTCGATCAGGTCGGCAAAGGCAATCGTCGTGCAGTCGTCGAGAAACCGCCGATGATCTGCGCGCCGATCGGCAATCCGCCGGCGCTGCGTCCGATGGGTCGGCGATCTGCATCGGGCCCGAGGCAGCAGCGCGCTATCCCCCGGACCTGTTGCGCCTGACCGGCACGATCCAGCTTCGCGGCTTCACTGAAGCGGTGCGCACACATACGAACCCCGATCCCCACTGGCGCCAGGGCTGCGTCCGATGCCCAAGCAGTCCGCCAAGCCATCCTTCGCCGGTCCCGCTTATCCAGGCTCCCTTAACCGATCGGCGAATCAGAGCCAAAAAGCTCTCGCCTGTCGCCATTCCAATGAGGTAAGCGGCAACAACCAGGAAGGCGAGCGGAGTGCGGGCGCTGAACGACAGAAAGTCGATGCTGTCGATCTCCAAGTTTTGCATAGCAAAGATGAGGGTCGCGACAGCGAGAATGCTAACGAGCGTCAGGTACAGCCAGCGCACGCGTCAACGGATCCGGTGTCAATTCGGCTTGCTGCTCGGTTGCGCCTGTAGCGCTTCGATCGCCCGCCTGATCCGCGCCCACAAGAGCCGTCCCTCATCATCACCGCGGTCGAGCATGGTGTCCGCGCGCTTCGTCGCTGGAGATCGACCCACCGGGATGGCCCAGCGCTCCGGCGTTGTGCCGTTTTGACAACCGTGGTGGTCCAAGGTCGGCTCAGCGCCAATCAGCGGATATTCGGGGCGTTGGGTGCGAACGGGTCAGTTCGACCCTGAAGAGACCTTCGGCCTCCGCTCGGCTAGGCTCGGAGTTGCCCCAAAGCTGCCGCACGATGCGAACGAGAGGGGAGTTCATAAAAGGAACCCAAACCGGTCATTCGACGTTGCTGCTGCGAAGATTGACGGTCTTGCCCGCTGACCGGCGAAGCACGTTCCGGCGCCTCGCCGCGGTCAACTCGCGGTGTCGATAGCCCGGGGCGCACAAATGCGGGACGTACGGGTGCCGCCGGCTCCCTGAGGGCTAATGATGATTTAAATACGCCCGATATTGGGGACGGGGCTCAAACACGGTGGTGGACGCCATGCCCGTTGAGATGACCGAGAAGACGGGAGCGAGCAGGGGCGAAGCCAATCCGGTCGACGCGCCCCCCGCAAGTGACAGGGAATCGGGCGAGCACAAGTCGCGACAATCTCTAAGCTCACCGCCGGATCAGCGGCCCTCGCGGCGACGACGGTTGCTGATCGGCGCGCTCGCCGCCCTCGTTCTGGTGGTCGTCTGCATATTCGGTATCCGTTGGATCCTCGTATCGCTCAACACCGTTTCGACCGACGACGCCTACGTCAACGGCCATGTGACCTTCGTCGCTCCCCGCGTCAGCGGCCAGATTTCCCGGGTTCTGGTGGATGACAATTACCGTGTTCAGAAAGGAGAGCTCCTTGCCGAACTGGACAAGGAGCCGTTTGAGGACGCGGTTGCGGTGAAAAGAGCGGCCGTCGATACCGCAGCCGCGAACCAGCGCGCGGCTAAAGCCGCGGCGCGGGATATCGAAGCACAAGCATGGGCCCGGCGCTGGGAACTGCAGAACGCCGTACAGGATGTCGACGACAAAATAGCGCTTTTGCATGCTCGGGTAGCTGCTCTCGACAAGAGCGAGGCCGATTTAACGCTCGCACAAGCCGACTTCTATCGGGCGCAGCGCTTGCTGGGGACCCCGGCCGAAAGCCGTCAGGAGTTCGACCGGGCTCAAAGAACCGTATCTACCGCCAACGCACAAGTCACCGAATCGCTGGCCGAAGTTTACCAGGTTCGGGCCTCTTTGGGACTGGCAGCGCAACCCGATGGCAGCAAAGGCCTTGACCAGGTCCCGGCGGATCTCGATCAGACCTATTCTTCCGTCCTCGTGGCGCAGGCGGACCTGATTCAGGTGGCAGCTCAGCTTGGCGTGATCCATTCCGTTGAACAGAGCCCAAAGCAGATGCTCGAGCAGTTTGAAAAACAGGGCGACATCGATCGTACCTTCGCCCGGCTGGAGGCCGAGGCGCCGGCCGTCAAGCAGGCGGAGGCCAAGCTTGAATTCGCCAAACGCGAGCTCGCCCAGGCCGAATTGAATCTGCGTTATTGCGACATCGTCGCGAAGATCGACGGGGTCATCACGCGCCGGAACGTCAATCCGGGCGATTACGTTCAAGTCGGGCAGAATTTGATGGCGATCCGCTCCCTCCGAGAGATTTGGGTCGAGGCGAATTTCAAAGAGACGCAACTAGACGACTTACGAATCGGACAGCCTGTTGATCTCTATGTCGACATGTACGGCGGCCGGCACGTGTTCAAGGGCCGGATCTCCGGCTTTACGGAGGGGACCGGATCGACGCTGGCGTTGCTGCCGGCGGAGAACGCGACCGGCAACTTCGTCAAGGTGGTCCAGCGGCTGCCGGTCCGGATCGATCTCGAAGGATATAACCCGGACAAGGACCCCCTGTTCGTCGGCACCTCCGTTGTCCCCTATGTCTACATCAACAAGCCGCCCACCGGGCCCGATGCCGGGAAGTTTCTGCAAACCCTTCTGCCTCAAACGCAAGCCATCGGTTCTGCCGGGGGTTCGCCCGGCGCCGACAAATGACAGTCGCGGCACTTTCCTCCCCGAGATCCGCTGCGGCAGGCAACCCGTGGCTGGTGGCCGCCGTCGTCGTCGTGCCGACCTTTATGGAAGTGCTCGACACCACGATCGCGGTGGTAGCGCTGCGCTATATCGCCGGCGGCCTGTCGGCTACGGTCGATGATGGCGAGTGGGTTCTCACCAGCTACCTCGCGGCCAACGCGATTATCCTGCCGATCACCGGCTGGTTGAGCGCCCATCTAGGCCGCCGCAACTACTTTCTGCTGTCGATCGCGGTATTCACCCTCGCTTCCGGGTTGTGCGGCATCGCCGGCAGTCTCGGTCAGCTGATCCTGTTCCGGGTGATCCAGGGGCTGGCGGGAGGCGGTCTGCAGCCGAGCAGCCAGGCAGTGCTGCTGGACGCCTTTCCAGTTGAGAAACAGGGCATGGCGATGACCTTGTTTGGCTTCGCTGCCCTGATCGCGCCGGTCGTCGGTCCGACCCTGGGCGGCTGGCTGACCGACACCTATTCGTGGCGCTGGGTGTTTCTGATCAACCTGCCGGTCGGTCTGCTGGCGTTTGTCGGTTGTTACGCCCTGCTGCGCGACCCGGCCTACCTGACCACGCAACGCATGGAGTTGAAGAAGAAGCCGTTCCATTTTGACTCGATCGGTTTGTCCCTGCTCGTCATCGTCATGGTCAGCTGGGAGGTGATGCTGAGCAAGGGCCAGGAATGGGACTGGCTGGGCGATCCCTTCTGGCGTGTGCAGACATTGGCAACTTTCTTCGTCGTGGGTTTAATGATGCTGGTTTTTTGGGAGTTGCGGCACCGCAACCCGGTGGTCAATTTCCGGGTGTTGCACGAGCGCAATTTCGCCGGGTGCTGCATCATCATCTTTTGCGCTTATCTCGCGCTCTACGGCGCCAGCACTTCGTTGCCCGGCCTGCTTCAGTCCCTCTTCGGCTACGATGCGCTGCGTGCCGGGCTAGTCATGTCGCCGGCCGGGGCCTTCGCGGTTCTGGCGATGCCGGTCGTCGGCCTCCTGCTCGGCCGCAGGACGGATGCGCGGTGGTTGATTGTCGCCGGACTGCTGGTCATGACGGCAGGAAACTACTGGATGTCACAGCTGAACTTGGAGGTCAGCCCGGGCCAGCTCATCTGGCCGCGGGTGCTGGTGGTCCTGGGACTGTCGATCTGTTTTGCCCCTGCGAATGTCGCGGCTTACCTCTATACACCGTTGGAATTGCGCGGGGCGGCGGTCGGTTTGCTGAGTCTGCTGCGCAACGAGGGGGGCAGCGTCGGGACCTCGCTAAGCCAGACCTTTCAGGAGCGGCGCGAACAATTCCACCTTCTGCGTCTGGGGGAATACCTCGATCCCTTCAACGCGGCCGCGCACTCCTTCATCGCGCGCGCGCAGGCATTCTTTCTCCAGCAGACCGCCGATCCGGTGGCGGCGCGTCAACTAGCCGTACAGGAACTCGAAAATCTGCGCCAGCAGCAGGCATCCTCGCTCGCCTACTTCGACTGCTTTTGGATGTTTGCGGTGTTGACGTTTGCGCTCGTGTTCGTGGTTCTGTTCATGAAGCGATCGGTGGCTGAGAAGGGCGCTCACCATGTTGTTGAATGAGCCGGCTTGCGGGCGATCACTGAACGACCAAGAGCGGCTGCGGCTCTTGTCGGACCCGCGGCGAATTCGAGCAACCAAATGATGACGACCGACCCGACATCGAAAGTAGTTCCGGGGACGCGGCATCGAAAGACTCGGGTTTCCGCCCTTCCGATCGATCGGCTGGAGACGTGTCAAAAAATGGCGCGGGTTCGTCTCGGCTCCTACGAGTTCAAAAAGAAGGGGGTTTCGCGCTTCGACTTGCGTGATCCCTACCATCTCGCCATCGCCCTGACCTGGCCGCAATTCCTCGTATCGTTACTCGTACTTTATCTTTTCATCAATGTTGTTTTCGCCATTTTGTTCTGGCTGGTTCCCGGGTCGGTGGAGCATGCCCGACCGGGTAGTTTCCTGGACGACTTTTTCTTCAGCATAGAGACGGTTGCAACCGTCGGCTATGGTGAGATGTATCCGGCAACATTGTACGGTCACATGATTGCGTCGACCGAGATCGTCTGCGGGCTCGCCTTCACGGCAATATTGACCGGCCTGACCTTCGTTCGCTTCTCGCGGCCGCGGGCCAAGCTGATCTTTGCCGCCAACCCGGTCATCACGACGCACCACGACAAACCGACGTTGATGGTGAGGATCGGCAATGGGCGGGCGGCCGTTCTGACGGATGCGGTGGCGCGCCTCAGCGTCCTGCTGTCCGAGATCGGGGTCGACGGCCAGGTGTTTCATCGCGCACAGGAGCTGCGGCTCGAGCGAGCGCACCTTCCGATTTTTCCGCTCTTTTGGACCCTGATGCATGTGTTGGACGAGCACAGCCCGTTGCACGGCTACGATGCGACGCGAGCGATCGAGGCTGACGCGCAAGTGTTTGTGACGATCGAGGTTCGAGACCCAATGCTCGCCACAACGGTCCACGACCTCCGCAATTATTCGGCGAAGGAGATACGCTTCGGCCTGCGCTATTCCGATGCCCTGACCACGGCCAAGGACGGGACGCCGGTTCTGGACCTGACCAGAATCGGAGCGCTGGAGCCAGATGTCGGAGACCGCCAGGAACAGGGGTGGACGGAACGCGAAGAGGACGGATAGGCGGCACGGCGCACTGGAGGTTCGCCAAAACTCACGGAGGACGACATCGGGGCCGCCAAGGCAATGCTCGCCGATCCCGACATTGGCACAACTCAAATCGCACCGTCTCGGCGTCTTGCCGGCGATGCTCTATGGATACATTCCCGCCGCACGCACCGCCAATATCCCGAGCGTTGCAGACTTAGTTGAACCAGGCCGACCGGCTCGGTGTTTACGTTGCTGCGGGAATCCACCGACGATTTTGCGCCAGGGGTTGCCGCTTTGGGCCGTCGACAGGGGGTAAATCATGAAGATCGCCGTCATCGGCGGCACCGGCCTGATCGGCTCGAAGACCGTCGCCATTCTGCGCCGGGGCGGCCATGAGGCCGTCGCCGCCTCGCCCAAGAGTGGGGTCAACAGCATCACCGGCGAGGGCCTCAGGGAGGCGATGGCCGGCGCGCAGGTGGTGATCGACCTCACCAATTCGCCCTCATTTGAAGACAAGGCGGTACTGGAATTCTTCGAGACCTCCGGCCGCAACCTTTCCGCGGCGGAGGCCGCAGCCGGCGTCCGGCACCATGTCGCGCTATCCATCGTCGGCATCGACCGGACCGACAACGGCTATTTCCGCGCCAAGGTCGCCCAAGAGAAACTGATCGTGGCCTCCGGCATCCCGTACACCATCATCCGCGCGACCCAATTCCTGGAATTCCTCGGCGGCATCGCCGATTCAAGTGTGGCCGGCAATGTGGCTCGGCTTCCGCCCGTCTTGTTCCAGCCCATCGCGGCGGACGACGTTGCTATTGTCGTCGCCGAGGTGGCGCTCGCAGCGCCGCGGAACGGCATCGTCGAGATCGCGGGCCCGGAACGAGCGCCGTTCAACGAAATCGTCGCCCGCTATCTGAAGGTGGTAGGTGACCCGCGTGAGGTCGTGCGCGACCCCGAAGCTCAATATTGGGGCGGCCGGGTCACTGAGCACTCGCTTGTCCCGGTGGGCGAGGCGCGTCTCGGCCGCATCGGTTTGGACGAGTGGCTTCGGCGCTCACCTGCTGGGGGCTGATCCTGCATGCGCCAGTCGAAGGATCGGGCTCCATGAAACGCATTTTCTGTTTGGTGCTTGTCGTCACCCTGCCGTTTGGCGGCGTGCTTGCGGCTGCGCCGACTGTCAAAGAGCGCCAAGGTGACCCTCGTCTACCAGCATGAGCTGCCGAACGTTCCCGGCAAGAGCATCAAGGGCGTGCTCGTCGAATACGGCCCGGGCGGCTACTCGCCTTGAGGCATTTCCATCCCAAGTCCGACTTCATCTACACGACGGTACTTGAGGGGCCGATGCGCAGTCAGGTCAACGACGGACCGGTGACGACCTACAAGGCCGGGCAGAGCTTTTCCGAGCTGCCCGGCGAGCGCCACGGCGTTAGCGCTAATGCCAGCAATACGAGGCCGGCCAAGCTCCTCGCGGTGTTCGTGGTCGACACGAAGGAGACAGAGCTGACGATCCCTTGCAAGAACTGATGTCATAGCAAATGACCAAGGAGACAATTCCCATGAAGGCAATCGTGGTAACGGAGCAGGCTGCGCGAACGGCCGGGATGAAGCTGGTGGAGCGGCCCGAGCCGCAGCCAGCGATAAACGACGTCGTCGTTCAGATTCATGCGTCGGGATTCGTCCCGACTGAGATGGAGTGGCCCTCGACCTGGACCGATCGCCGCGACCGTGACCGAACACCGTCGATCCCCGGCCACGAGCTCGCCGGAGTGGTCACCGCCCTCGGCTGGGGCACGACGGGACTGTCGGTAGGACAGCGGGTGTTCGGGCTCGCCGACTGGTATCGCGACGGCACCCTGGCGGAGTATGTAGCCATCGAGGCACGCAACCTCGCGCCGTTGCCGGGCGACGTCGACTTCACGGTGGGCGCGAGCCTGCCAATCTCCGGCCTCACCGCGTGGCAGGGACTGTTCCAGCTCGGCCACCTTCAGGCGGGGCAGAGCGTCCTCGCGCACGGCGCGGCAGGCGCAGTCGGGACGATGGTGACGCAGCTCGCAGGTGAGTTCGGCGCTTACGTCATCGGCACCGGACGCGCGGCCGACCGTCAGAAAGTGCTCGACTTCGGCGCGCAGGAGTTCGTTGACCTCGACAACGACACGCTGGAAGACGTCGGTGGCATCGATCTGGTGTTCGATGTCATCGGCGGCGACATCCAGAAGCGGTCCGCAGGCCTGATTCGAGCTGGCGGAACACTGGTGTCCATCGTCGGGCCGGCCGAGGCGCGGCCCGCCGACGGCTTGGCGGTCGACTTCGTTGTCGAGTCCGATCGTGCCCAACTGAGTGAGATCGTCCAGCGGGTGCGGGACGGACGACTGCGGACGAACATCGGCAACGTCTCGACCCTCGACGATGCCGTCGCCGCCTTAAACCCGACCGAGCGACGCAGGGGGAAGACGGTCATCCGCGTTCGTCCGTGAGCGACACGCGCCCATCGATGCACGCGGCCGGAGGTGCTGACGACGGCGTAGCACCAAAGGCGCCAGCAAAGGCCCCTTGCGGCGCGATCCGGCCGGAGCCGCCCTCGTCCGCGACTGGCGGAAGATGCCCAATCGACTTTTTCAACACAATCACCCCTTTGCCGTCATCGGGGCGAGGGCGATGCGAAAGCACACAGCAGCCGTTGGTCAATCGCTCGGCGGTCCCCCTTCGATAACTCGGAGAGCCGATCGGCTGAGACCATTCAAAGCCAAGCCACCGAGGTCTTCGAGAGGAATCGCTTCCTCTACCGCGGCCGCGACGCGGCCACTTATCAATATCTGCCCGTCCTTGGCCTCAGCGCAGAGCCGAGCGGGCAAGTTGCACACCGTACCCATCGCGGTGTAACCGGACGCGCTCGGCAAGACGAGCATTCTCCATCGCGATCACCGCCTGCGCGGCGAAGTTTTGCAGGAGCGCGATCTGCTTGTCAGTGAAAGGCCGAGTTTCGGTACGATACATCGTGATCGCGCCTAGGGAAAGACTGAACAAAGTTGGTAGCTGGCGGTGTGGCGGCCGCGGCGTGATTTCCGACGGCGGCGTGCGGCTTGTTTACGGTCTCGGCAGCACCATCGGGGCTGAGCTGGGGCTCTCCTGGGCAGTTTCGCGGATCGAGGCGGAGTCCAGGCGTCGTCAGGCCAGCGGTTGCACGAGCAGGGTCTTCTTGACGATCACCAGGTTGGCCAGCGCAAACAGCGTGTAGAGCTGCGCGGTGTTCTTGGCCAGGCCGCGGTAGCGCAGCTTCTTATGGCGGAACAGGTTTTTCACGACGTGGAAGGGATGCTCGACCCAGGCCCGCACCTGCGTCAGCGCGCGCTCGACCGGCTCCGCCAAATCCCGCAGAGGTTTGGGCAAACCCTTGATGATGCTGCGCTTGATCGCGATGTTCCAGGAAACGTCGCGATCCTCATGCTCCGGCCGCTTGTCCGCTCCGGTATAGCCGGCATCGGCGAACACGGCCTCCTCCCGGCCGTGCAGTACCGCCGCCATCTGGTTGAGGTCGGCTTCATTGGCGGCGGTGCCGACCACCGTGTGCACCACCCCCGAGGTGACATCCACCCCGATATGCGCCTTCATCCCGAAGTGCCACTGGTTGCCTTTCTTGGTCTGGTGCATCTCTGGGTCGCGGCTCTTCTCCTTGTTCTTGGTCGAGGGCGGCGCGGCGATGATGGTGGCATCGACAATCGTGCCCTGGCGCATCAGCAGGCCGCGTTCCTCCAGCACCGCTCCGACCTCCTCGAACAGCACCCGGGTCAGTTCGTGTTGCTCCAGCCAGTGGCGGAACTTCAACAGCGTCGTCGCGTCGGGCACCGGGTCTCGGGTCAGGTCAATGCCAGCAAAGCCGCGCAGTGCCTGGCTGTCGTACAGCGCATCTTCCAGCGCCTCGTCGGCCAACCCGTACCACTGCTGCAGCAAGTAGATCCGCAGCATCCGCGCCAGCCCGATCGGCGGGCGGCCGCGCTCGCCTTTCGGGTAGTGCGGGCGCAGGCGATCCGCCAGCCGTGTCCACGGCACCACCCGCTCCATCTCGGCCAGAAATTTGTCGCGCCGCGTCTGCTTCTTCTTGCCGGCGTATTCCGCCTGCGAAAAACTCCCCTGCCGCTGCATCGTCCCGCCTCTGGTCCCCCCGGACCGCCCCATTCTACCCGATGCCAGCGCCCGCCGCCGGGTTGTTTTTCAGTGTTTCCCTAGCAGTGCGTCATCATTGCGCAGAGCGATAGTGACCCCCGACGCGAGTACCGGCCTGCTCCACCCCACTGCGCTGCGCCAGTGCCGGATTAGACAGGGGGAACTCCTTACGGCCGGCGGATTGTTCAATAAATAATCAATAGTCCTTGTGGACCTCTACCCAAGAATTAAAAACACTTTATTTTGTTACCAATCAACTCGGAACAAACAACCCATCGACATAAACTAGCCTCATCGTACATGGTATCGATTCAATTTGGGCGTTAAAGGCTGAGATGCTTGGTCAATTATTTGGTCCAAACCATAACTCATCGGAGAACGACAAATGTCTGAAACTATGAACCTGCATCAGGTGCCTGACACTATGACCTTGCATCGCGCCCTGTGGGCCGGCCGGATAATGAGCGCGTTTGTCGTTATCGCTCTGGTGGCAGACGGCACTATTCAGCTTTTCGCGCCGGCACAGATTGCGAGCATGTTGCAGGAAACCGGGTTCGCGATGGACCTGACCCGTGTCGTGGGTCCGGTCATACTCGTCTGCGCCATCCTTTACGCCATTCCAGCCACCTCTGTCCTCGGCGCGATCCTGGTGACCGGCTTTCTGGGAGGCGCCATCTGCGCCCATGTTCGCATCGGTGAGTTGGGATCGCCGCCGGAAATCATTTCGCTGCTTCTGGGCGCGATGACATGGAGCGGCCTCTACGCGCGCGATCCTCGTATCCGGGCCATTCTGCCGCTCATCCGTTGAACCAACAGGGGCAGTGCTCTGTCCCTCAAGATCAGGAGAAAGTGCATGTTTTTAGTAATGGGAATCACGGGAAAAGTGGGCGGCGCAACGGCAGAACATCTGTTGGCGCACGGCAAGGAGGTACGCGCGCTCGTCCGCAATCGCGGGAAGGCGGCTAACTGGGCGAACCAGGGGATGGAACTGGTAGACGGCGATTGGAATGATTCGGCAGCCATTATGCAAGCGCTCAAAGGCGTCGAAGGCGCGTTTGTCATGTTGCCAGCTGTCTGGGCGCCCTCGCCCGATTACAAAGAAGCCAAGGGCGTGATTGCAAACTATGTCGAGGCGCTCACGAAGGCAGCGCCGCCGCGGGTGGTTGCGCTTTCGTCGATGGGTGCGAACAGAACCAGCGGGCTCGGGATGATCACGGCCTTATCGCTTCTGGAGCAAGGTTTTCGCGACCTGACATCCCCAATCGCATTTGTGCGCGCAGGTGGATTCTTCGAAAACTTCCTCTACGGCTTGCAGGTTGCCCAGGGCGGAACGCTACCGGTCTACTACAATCCGACAAACCGGAAATCGACCATGGTCGCGACGAACGACATCGGCGCGGAGGTAGCAACCCTTTTGACCGGGCCAGCCTGGTCAGGGCAGCGCGTTGTCGAGCTCGGCTCGATGGTCAGCGCGGATGAGGTCGCGGCTCAGTTGGGTGAAGTCATGCAGCGCGATGTCAAGGCTTTCGCCGTCCCGCGGGCCGGGTGGGCGGCGGCGTTCGAGCAGTTCGGCATCCCCAAGGGCCAGACCGGACCTGCCGAAGAAATGTTTGAGGCCGTGAACGCGGGATGGATGGACCTCGGCGTCCAGGGCACGGAGCACGTCGCGGGGACGACGCGCGCACGCGACGTCTTCGCGGCGGCCCAGCAGGCCGTCACGACGGAGCGCCCGGCCGAACCGGCGTGAATGACGGCTTCGGGTCGAACCTCCCCGTTCCGGAGCGAGGGCGGGAAGGTCTGGAGTCGGCGCATCTTCCCCGCTGGGCGCGTCCTGGCGAAGGGCAGAAAACCACCCTACCCTGCCGCTCAATGCCGTGGTCTAGAACGCCGGGTTTCGTGCCACTTCCGGCCGTTGAGGCCACGATGGAACCGCCGAGTTCGACCGAGGCTGTGGAAAGCGCGTCATGCGAAGCGGGCGCCACGGCGTGGTCCAGACTTGTTCCTCTTCCGCCTGAGCCAAGGCTGATCGTATCGTTTACGCCTCATTCCGCGATGAGGACCCATCATGTTGACGGACCGATACGGACTTTTCTTGTCCACAAAGTCGTCCGCCGCGCGGGACGCCTACGTACAGGGCTCTGAGGCGAAGCTGACCATGTACCCCGGCGCGATCGAGGCGTTCGATCGTGCTATCGCTGCAGATCCCGGCTTTGCCCTCGCCTGTACCGCCAGGGCGCATTTGTTGCTCGAACGGGGGGATGTGCCGGCGGCACGCGCATCGATGAAGGCGGCCAATTCCCGCACCGCCGGTCTGTCCCCGCGGGAAGCCAGCTATATTGCGTTTTTCGACTTGCTTTCGACGGGCGACGCTGAAGCCGCGCTCGCTTCAGTGCTCGTCCACGTGAATGCGTGGCCGCGCGATACCCTGGTCCTCGCCACCACCGCATTCAACAACGGCCTGTTCGGTAGTTCCGGCCGTGCCGGGCAGAAACGTGCGCTGTTGGATCTGCTCGACAGGCTTGCCCCGAGCTACGGCGACGATTGGTGGTTTACCGCCCATCATGGCATGGCGCTCTCGGAGAATGGACAGCGCGACGCCGCCCGCCCAAAGATCGATCGATCCCTCGCTCAAAGCCCGAACAACCCTTGGGCGGCGCACGCCTGCGCGCATCTTTGCTATGAGGAGGGCGATCCAAACGCGGCCCGCGCCTTCCTGACATCTTGGCTTACCACCTATCCGCGGAACGGCTCGTTATATAGCCACCTGAGTTGGCATCTCGCGCTCGGACACCTCGAGGCCGGCAACTCAGCGGCGGCGTACCAGCTTTTCACGGAAGCCTTTTCGCCCGATGTCCACAGTGGGCCGCCGCGCGGGAAGGTGAACGATGCGGTTTCCTTTCAGTGGCGCTGGGAACTCGCCGGGCATCCGCGTGTCGCCGAAGCATGGCGGATGATCCACGGGCTCGCGAATAGCGTGGCTCCGCGCGCCGGCGTTGCCTTTTCCGACATGCACATCGCGCTCGCGCAGGTCGTGGAGGGCGAAGACGCAGCACTAGAGGCGCGCAGACGCCAGATGGACGAGCTCGCGCGCACGGGTCGTTATCCATCCGGCTCCATCGTTCCTGCAATATCGCGCGGCTTCGCCGCCTTCGAACGGCGCGACTTCTCCGCCGCTATCGACGCGCTGGAGCCGATTGCCGGCGAACTCGAACGCATCGGCGGTAGCCGTGCACAACTCGATGTGGTGGAGTTCACGCTGTTGAAGGCCTATCTCGGCGCGGGTCGCCCGGACGATGCTCGCCGGATGCTGAACGGTCGTCATCGAGGCTCCTCAAGCATTCCCATCGCCGGGTTGGGCGCCGTGCACTGATCGACGAAACAACCGCGACCCGTAGCAGCCTGTTCATCGGGTGGATTTGCGAACGGTCGAATAAGGGAACACCCCGAATGCGCTACGGCTTCTATCTCCCCACCCGCGGCCCGACCGCTACGCGCGACGGCGTTCTCGCCCTGGCACGTGAAGGCGAGCGGCTGGGCTTGCACTCGGCGATGATCGCGGACCATATCGTGTTCCCGGTCGAGAGCCAGTCCACGTACCCATACACGTTGGACGGAAAGCACCCGAGCGTGGGCGACGCGCTGGAGACTTTCTCCATCCTCGGCGTGGTGGCCGGTGCAACGGAGCGGCTGCGGCTGGTCACCTCGGTGCTGGTGTTGCCCTACCGCAATCCGGTGCTGACCGCAAAGATGGTGGCGTCGCTCGATGTCTTGTCCGGCGGCCGGGTCACGTTGGGCGTCGGCGCTGGCTGGCTGAAGGAAGAATTCGAAGCGCTGAACAGCCCCGCCTTCGATGCGCGCGGCGCGGTCACCGATGAGTGGATCGCGATCTTCAAGCAACTCTGGTCGCAGTCGCCCGCCAGCTTCAACGGTCGTTTCTACCGATACTCCGATATCCGCTGCGAGCCTTTCCCGGTGCAGAAGCCGCACCCGCCAATCTGGGTCGGTGGGCACTCCCGTGCCGCCCTGCGACGCACGGCCCGGCATGGTGACGGCTGGCACCCAGTCGGCGGCATCGCCGCCTCGCCGTTGCCACCTCAGGAGATGAGCGCGCATCTCGACACGCTGAAGCAGCTGACCGAAGCCGAGGGGCGGGATTTCTCGGTATTGACGATCTCCTACAAGGCGCCGCTCTATGACACCGGCGTCCCATCGCCGGACGGGTCCCGCCGCCCCTTCTCCGGCGAGCCGGACGAAATCGCCAGCGACATTCGAACCTTCGCCGCAATCGGCGTGCACGAGTTGATCTTCGATTGCCGCGGCCAGTCCATCAATGAGAGCATCGATCGGCTGGAGTGGTTCGCCACGACGATCATCCCGCTCGCGACAGGCTGAGGATCGCCGGTCCGGCAGGCAGCTCCAATTGCGCCACCTGTTGTCGCCGGCTGAAAGCGGCCAGCCGATCCAGTCGCACCGGGCATCCCCCATGACGAGTTCAACGGGCCCGGACAGGGCGCGACGATAACAATTTTGATCCTGCCGCCCGTCTTGCCACGCTCACTTGGCGTGGATCGTCCAATTGCTGCATGGTCGCGAAAGCGGCACTCTGTCACCGTGGAATCGCAGGGAGGAGCGGGGAGATGAGCGATCAGCGGCGGGAATCGGCGGTACCGGTAGAACCTTACTTCGATCGCACGCCGCAGCCGTTTGGCGACGGTCCGCCGGACCCGCTGGTCTACGACGCCTCGCCGCGGGCGCTGCGTCAGCGCACCGTGAACTTTGCCGCCAAGCGTCTCGTCGACATGCGCTACGTTAGCGGGCTCGACCGCACCACCGCCGAGCGGCATTTCCGTTGGCGCCCGGCGGCGGCGCCGGGCGGGCTCGGACTCCGCGCTGCGCCCGATGGCCAAGCGGAACTCGCCGCCGCCCAGCGCTGCGGCGACATCGTTGTCGAGATGGACGATGCCGATCGACGCGTAATCGTCCGCTGGAACGACGCCGGTTTCGGCGAGCCGGTTGTCGGCGCCGCTGTTGTGCGGCTCGGCTATGGCGGTATCGTCTTGGGCCCGCACGCGAGCCTGCGCTTTGATCCTCAGGCGATCTCCCGCGGTCGATCGCAGCCCGGGCGCGCTTGGCCGTTCGGTGACGCCGTCGAGACGCCGCCGGCTCCACCCGTCGACCTTGCCCGCGCGCTCGACGCCTTCTTCACCCGATCGGCCGGCGCATACGGCGTCCTGATCGCCACTCCGGAGCGCATCCTGTGCGAACGTTACAGCGAGTTTGGCGCCGCTGGTCGTGCGACCCCGAGCTGGTCAATGACGAAAGCGATTAGCTGCACCGTGATCGGTCGCCTGATCCAGGAAGGCTGGCTCGCCTCGGTCTATGACCCGGCGCCGGCGCCGCTGTGGCGCGATCCACGCGCGATCCACCGCCTGATCACGCTCGATCAGCTGCTGCGTATGCGCTCGGGGCTCGCGTTTCCTGTGTCGCACGGCGACGGGCGCGTGACGCTCGGCTTCGAGAACAGCGCGGTATATCAGGACGCCGGCGATGCGTTCGCCGCGGCGCAGCGCTCGATCGTCGCCACCGTGCCCGGTGCGGTGTTCCGGTACATCAACAGCGGGCTCAACGTGGTGGGTGCCATCGTTCGCGACCAGATCGAGCGGCGCGGGCTGGCGTATTACGAGACCTTATATGGTTTGCTGGTCGATCGCCTCGGCATGGCGAGCTACCAACATTCCGCCGACATCGCGGGCAATCTGATCGCATCGGGCGCCGGCTTCGCGACCCTGCGGGACTACGCGAAGCTCGGTGTGCTGTACCTGCAGGACGGCATGTGGGACGGCGAGCGGCTCCTGCCGCAGGGTTGGACCGACTACGCGTTGACCGCGACACATACCGGGACCAGCTATGCGGCGTGCTTCCGCACCAATATCGACCGCCTGTTTCCCGATCTCCCACCCGACACCGCCTGGGCATCGGGAGCTTCCGACCAGCGTATCTTCGTCTTGCGCCGCCACCGGTTGACTGTTGCGGTCAGCAACGAGACGGACCATCCGATGGATCTGCTCGCGCTGAACCACGTCATTGCGACGGCAATCTCGGCCTGGGCATAGCCACCTCACGCCGACGAGTGTCAGTTCGGGAGATTAGTCATGCCAGCAGTCAATTATTTGCCAGAAGTGCTTGAAACCACGGAACCCGAGCGCCTCGCCACCGGCTTCATTTTCACCGAAGGGCCGCTGTGGCATCCGGACGGCCACTGGTATTTCGTCGATCTTCGCCGCAATCAGCTGTTGCGCCTGACACCCGGCAAGGAGCCGGAGCTGGTCAGGACCACCATCGGCGGCAACGGCACGACCTTCGACCTGCAAGGCCGCCTGATCGTCTGCGAAGGAGACGACCGGCGCCTGACGCGAACGGGCCCGGACGGCAAGGTCGAGTCGCTTGTCGACAACTATAAAGGCGGGCGCTTCAACCGGCCGAACGACGTAATCTGTCATTCAAACGGGTGTCTCTATTTCACCGACCCGGACAAACGCCGTCCCTACCACGAGCGCGAGATACCGGGCCCGGCGGGGGAGGACAACCTGTGGGACGGCGCCCGCGTCTATCGCCTGGCGCCGGACGGCGGTTTGAGCGCGCTGGCGAATTGCGAATACCCGAACGGGCTCGCCCTATCGCCGGACGAACGCACGCTGTACGTCGCGAACACGCGTTCCTCGCAGTACATCCACGCGATCCGGCTCGACGCGGCCGGCAATATGGTAGGGCGCGGCATCTTCGCCGATCTCAACGAGGGCAGCGAGCCGGGCATCCCCGATGGTGTCAAGGTCGACAACAGCGGCCGGGTTTATTGCACTGGGCCGGGCGGCATCTGGGTCATGGCGCCGGACGGCACGCGCATCGGCGTCATCCGGTGGCCGGAGCAGGCCGTCAACTTCGCATTCGGCGGGCCGGACCTGCGCACTCTGTTCTGTTGCGCGCACACCTCGGTCTACACGCTGCGCGTCAAGGTGCCCGGCAATCCGCATCCCTGGTACGAGCGCCGCGGGCAGTAATCTCAGGGCGCCAGCAGCGGCGGCGTCCCGAGCCGGTCGGCGGCTGTGCCGAGCACCCGCGGGTAGGGAACGGATACCAGAACGCCGCGAAGCAGGGGGTCAGTCGAACAGTGTCGCCAGGCGCGTCTTGATGTTGTCGGCGATGTAGAGCGCCAGTGCCTGGATGGTCGAGGTAGGGTTCACCCCGCCCGCGGTAACCCAGATGCTGCCGTCGACGACAAAGAGGTTCTTCACGTCGTGGCAGCGTCCCCACTCGTTCACCACGGAACGCTCAGAATCCAAGCCCATGCGCGCGGTGCCTAGCAGGTGGCCCGGGCTGTTCAGCACGGTGCGGGAGGCGGATATGTTTTTTGCCCCGGCTGTCGCCAGGATCTCCGACGCGCGGGCGATGCCGTGCTCCATCATTGCCCGCGTGTTCTCGCTGATCGTGTAATCGATCCTCGGCGCCGGAATACCGTGGCTGTCCTTGAGCACCGGGTCCAAGCTGACGCGGTTGCTCTCCTCCGGCAGGTCCTCGCAGGCGACGCCGATCAGCAGGCGGCGATAGAGCAAGGTGCGATAGACGCGGTGATGGTCCTTGCCCCACGGCAGGCGGCCGGCCGCCATGCTGGTGATCGCCTCGTTCGCCGGGCCGGTGCCGCGGGTGAACTGCAAGGTGTAGCCGCGCACGAAACCGCGCGAGCGGTCGGTCTCGTAGAACTCCTTGCTCCACATCACGGTCTGCGGGCCATGGTCGCCGTCGACCTCCTCGTCGACATAGCCGAACACCTGCGGCCACGGGTGCAGCATCGGGAGTGTCAGGAATTTCGTGCGTGGTTGGGCATGATGGGAGCGAAGGAGACCGCCCATGCCGCGACGCAAGCCACCTCTTATTCCTGACGCCATTCTTGACCAGCTGCTGGCGGGCGCCGATGCGAAGACCGCCTTTGACCCGAATGGTCTGCTCGACGATCTGAAGAAGGCGCTGGCCGAGCGGGTGTTGAACGCCGAGATGGATCATCATCTGGCCGGCGAGGAGCCGGGTAACCGGCGCAACGGCTATGGTCGCAAGACCGTACTCACCGACACCGGCAAAATCGCGCTGGCGGTGCCGCGCGACCGCCAGTCGAGCTTTGATCCGCAGCTGATCGCCAAATATCAGCGCCGCTTCCCGGGTTTCGACGACAAGATAATTTCAATGTACGCCCGCGGCATGAGCACCCGCGAGATCGTCGGCCATCTGCGCGATTTGTACGGCATTGAGGTGTCGCCCGATTTGATCAGCGCGGTAACCGAGGCGGTTCTGGACGAGGTCGCCGCCTGGCAGGCACGCCCGTTGGAAGCGACCTATCCGCTGATTTTCTTTGACGCCTTACGGGTCAAGATCCGTGACGAAGGGCTGGTCCGCAATAAGGCAGTGCACATCGCGCTCGGCGTGCGCGCTGATGGCGCCAAGGAGATCCTGGGGCTGTGGCTCGAGCAGAACGAAGGCGCCAAATTCTGGCTGCGCGTGATGAACGAGCTGAAAAATCGCGGCGTCGAGGACGTGCTGATCGCCATCGTCGACGGCTTGAAGGGCTTTCCCGAGGCGATCATCGCGGTCTTCCCCCAGGCAACGGTGCAGACCTGCATCGTTCATCTGCTGCGCCACAGCCTCGATTTTGTTTCTTGGAAGGACCGTAAGCCGGTCGCAGCGGCCCTCAAGGACATCTACCGGGCCGTGGATGCCGTCGCCGGCGAAACCGCGCTCACTGCCTTCGAGGAAGGCTACTGGGGCCGCAAATACCCGGCAATCGGCCAGAGCTGGCGGCGCGCCTGGGGCGAAGTCGTCCCGTTCTTTGCCTTCCCCACCGACGTTCGGCGGATTTTGTACACCACCAATGCCATCGAGGCGCTCAATTCCAAGCTCCGCCGGGCGGTCCGGGCCAGAGGCCATTTCCCCAGCGATGAGGCGGCGACAAAGCTCCTCTTCCTGGTCTTGAACCGTTCCGAAAAGGAGTGGATCATGCCGCCGCGCGAGTGGTCCATGGCCAAGTCGCAGTTCGCTGTTCTGTTCGGCGAGCGCTTCACACGAGCCATGGCGTAGTCAGTTGAACCGCCCCGCTGCGCACGAAATTCCTGATAGTCCCGCAGCATCAGGTTCTTGCCGACCAGGCCGGAGGAATTGGCCAAGCCAGCGGGAAAGCGGGCCGAGGCCGAATTCAGCAATAACCGCGGTGTGCCGATACCGTTCGCGGCCAGGATCACCACCTCCGCCGGCTGGTACCGCTCCACCCCTGCCGGATCGTAATAGATGACCCCGGACGCCATGCCGCGTTCGTTGGTCGCGATCTCCCGCACCCGGCAGTGCGTGCGCAATTCCACCCGGGCGCGCAGCGCATGTGGCCAGTAGGTGACGTCCACGCTCGCCTTGGCGCCTTGCGCGCAACCGGGCGTGCAATGACCAAGGTTGATGCACTTGGCGCGCCCGTCATATTCGGTCGTGGCCACGGCGATGTCGGATGGCCACCAGTGCCAACCGAGCCGGTTCATTGCCCGCGCATAGCGCGTGCCGGTCTTCCCCAATGGCACGGGCGGCATGGTCGGCTGATGCGGCGGATAGGCAGGATCGCCCGCCAGGCCGGCCACGCCGGTCATGCGATCGTTCTCGGCAAAATAGGGTTCCAGCGTCCAGTAGTCGATCGGCCAGTCATCCGCCACCCCGTCCAATGTCCGCACCCGAAAATCGGACGGATGCATTCGCGGGTAGTGCGCCGTGTAGAGGATCGTGCCGCCGCCAACACCGTTGAAGTTGGCGATCTTCATCGGCGAGTCGGCGTCGTTGATCGGGTAGTCCGCATCCCGCTCCCGGCGGTTCGGGCTGATGTCGAAATCGGCGTAGCGGCGGGCTTCCCAGTCCGGGCCATTGCTCGGAAATTCGGCGGGTTTGATCCAGTCGCCTTGTTCGAGGCACAGGATCTTCATCCGCGTCTCGGCGAGGCTCCACGCCACCGCAGCACCCGAAGCGCCGGCGCCAATGATCAGAACGTCGACGATCTCGTCGGTCGGTCGGGCGCCCTTGGGGGTGGACTCTGCGGGACTTGGTGCTGCGGCCATGTCACGCCCCCGTGCCGTCGATGTCGCGCCACATTCTTGGCTGGCCGCGCACTGCGTCCAGCAGGGACCAATCGCCCGGTTCCAACACGCGGCCTTGCGGATAAGGCGGCCGCGGTTCGAGACCGAGCGCGCGCATCACGCGGTCGTCGCGGTAATAGCATTGCAACACGGCGCGGCCGAGTGCCGTCACTACCGGGTCTCCGCGGCTGAGAAACGTCGTCACTGCCGCCTCCGCCTTTGCCTCATCGAGGCCAGCGAAGTCACTGCGGGCGATCTCGCGCAGCATGGCCAGCGCCTTGCGGACGGCGTCCCTGTCGCGTCCGAGGGAGCGGACGATGTCGGCAAAGATCACCTGATCATCCGCGCCCGGAACGCCGTATTCAGCGCTGGCGGGCACCATGAAGGCGGCAAGGAGACCCAAATCCCGCAATTCCGTGGGCGTCAGTCCGGGATCTTCGACCACGTTCATCGCACCTATGGTGGGGCCGCAAAGAAGGGAGCGCAACAGCCGAGTACGCGCAGGCCCCAGTCCCACCGGCCCCGATGTGCGCGTTTCTGGAAGACGCCAGTGCGCCGGTACCGGACCTTCTTCGGGTGGCGAACAATTGGCCGAGTTCGGCCCACACGGCGTAGTGATAAGCCCCAAGGCAGGCCGCCTTTCGCCTCTATTCAGTCCTCACCGCGACCGAGTTCTCGCCTCGCAGCACTCGCAGCTTTCAGTAAACGTCACACGCGGTTGACAGTCGGGCGAGTTGGTCACGACCCTAAGCACCTTTCAAGGCCGCGCTAGCGCATCTATCTCAGTCATTTTCCTTGCGGAATTTTCCGCATACACCGCCCCCTTTCGAAATCCTCGTCTTCGAGAGGGTTCAACTGCCGTGGCGCAGTCGGGGTTCTGACGGCGATACGGCGCATTTGCCGCGACCTCGCTGGCGAGCAAGACGATTTGCTGTACACTCCGATGGTTGATCGGTCCTCTACCGGTTGCGGCCGTTCCCGCCCGCGGGACCGTCAAGATTGAGGTCCACACAGCGATGTTTCGTAGACGCATTGCCGCCAGCGCATGTTGGGTATTGCTCTTAGCAGGCGCAAGTCAGGCTCGGGCGGATGCCACCGCACCCGTGTATTCCCAGCCTTCGGGCGTCTATGCGAAGATTGATATCGAAGACGCGATAGCGACGACGTGTGCGTCATCATCAGATTTTCATTCTTGCCTCCAAGGTCTCTACCAGCAACTGTTCATGAATCCGGCCATCTCGGGGCTGACGGTCGGAGAGCACTGGGATAACATCCAGCTCTCCTCCCCGGACTGTTACTTAACTTCTGACCCTGACCCCAAGCTCTGCGTCCAGGCTGGTACGGATTGGACCTACCTGGACGACGCCTTCGCAGCGGCGAACGCGGCCGGCAAATCCGTACAACTGATCATTACTCCAGGAGTAGATACGCCGCCCTGGGTGTTTTCGGAAATCAACTCTTGCGATCCCCTCTTTCCTTCCGGCACAGGCCCCGCCCCGCTCGATTGCGGGAAGGTGACTTTCAACCATTTCCAACAAGAAAGGCAAAGAGCCGACGGCGACGTGTTTCCACTGCCCTGGCATCATGTCTATAGGTCTCGGTGGAACAGTTTCCTGCAGCTTCTTAACGACCGATACAACAACGTCCTCACCAATCCCGCATTTGTCTCTATCGCCGTCGCGCGTCCGAACGGTGCGTCAGACGAGATCATTCTCCCGACCACCGCCTACCACGCGACGGCCTCAGGTGTGGAGGCAGACAAGGCGTGGAAATTCCTCATTCAACATTCTTTTCCAAACGCCGGCCCCAATTACTGGAACTCGGACCAGGCGTTCGTTGACGCGTGGACGCAAACAATTGACGATTACGAGAAAATTTTTTCGGGCGTGACCCTGGTTCTCAGCCCGGACGCGGGCAATTACCTGCCCGAGTTGCAGACAACGATCCTAGACCAGCCGCTATACAACATTGAGTGTGCAGATGCGGCAAATGCGAGTGGCCCGGAGGATCCGTATTCTTGCGCTGCGAAAACGAACATTCTGTCCTACTTCCTCCACAAGGGCGGCAAGGACGGTCCCAATGCGAAGGTGGCGCGGGTCGGTGGGATGACCTCGGCGAGTTCCCTTACGGTTACGGACGGCAGACTTGGCATTGGTGTTGCCGGCGTGAAGCTGCTTTCACTGCAGGCACCGGCCGTGCTCGGCGCGGCCGAATTTGATCATCCCGTTACCGGCAAACAAATTACGAAACGGAAGGAAGGATGTTCGACCGGGCCAACGCCTTGCACCCCCGAAGAGGCCGCGTACAACGTGCTGACAGTCTTTTTCAGCGGGACGCCGGCCGCAAGTTACTACGGCGGAACGATGGGAGCAGGTGCGGGAGTGTGCGGCAGTGAGATCGTGCAATATCTAGAAGTCCCCTACCTGGACATCCTAAATGCGCTGACACTTCCTCCGCCCAAGAAGCCGAGTTCGATTCCCGGCTTGGGGACCATATCGCTGGAGATGCTGTTCATGAGGGCGAGCCAGGACCTCGCCGCAATAGCGGCTGTGCCCCCACCAACCTGCCCGTGATTGCAAGGGCGCCCGAAGGTATCCTTTCGAAGCCCTCTGGAAAGCCGGGACGCGCTGCCCCTCAAAGGACTCGGGACGATCCAACTGAATGGCCGCATCGGGGGATATCCCGCCATCGACTGTCAGGTCGGCCGTCGGCCAGCGCGGCGCTGCCGGTCACCATTCCGGCTTCGGCTGAAGAAGGCCGGTGCCGCGAATCAACCGTGCCGGCCCGCAACGTGTTCGGCAGCGTGCAGACCGAAGACGCAGGCCTTGATCAGCCCGCCGACATAGCCCAGCGCACCGCCACCTTCGAGCCCACCGGTGGTGCCTCCGGCAGCGTATAGCCCGGCAATCGCCGAGCCGTCCGGCCGCTTTACTCTGCCGTGCCCGTCGATGGCGATACCACCCATCGTGTTCGTGATGCCGGCGCAAATCGGGATCGCGAAGAATGGCGGCGTCTCGATCCGCCGCGGTGCGCCGCTACGGGTCGAGCGCTCGGGCAACAATGTCAGCAGCCGGTTGAAGCGAATCGCGTCGTTGTACTCGGCGATGGTCGCGGCCAGGTTTTCCGGCGCCAGCCCCGCCGCCTCCGCCAACGCCTCGATCGTATCGGCCCTGTGCAACGTGCCGCCGGCGGCAAGCAGTTGCGGATTCGGCGGGATCTGCGCGGCCTTGCCGGCGGTCTCCCAGATCGGAGCGTCACAGATCACCGTGGCGCATAGCGGATCGTCGAGCCGGGCTAGGTCATTGGTGATTGAAATACCGCCCAGCCCCTCGTCAAGGATCCGGTCGCCGCGTTGATCAACCACGATAGAAGCAGTCGCAACCGCGTCGATCTGCGGATAGGGCCACAACCCCTGATTTCCCATCGCGCCGCGGCTCAGCAGATGGCCGTAGAACCGGTCGAGCCCAACCAGTGCCGCGCCCGCGTCAGCGGCCATCTTCAGGCCGTCGCCGATCGCAGTGCCGGCGTGGCGCATCAGCACCCGATCGGGCCGCGGCCCGATAAATTTGCGGAACAGCTCGGCATTGCCGGGAAACCCGCCATCGGCGATCACAACGGCGTCGGCGCTGATCTCCAGCACTTCGCCATCCTGGTGCGCCGTGAGGCCGACGACCCGGCCGCGCTCTAGGCGCAGCGATGCCGCTCTGGTGCCAAGAAGGAGCCGGCCCTGCCGCTCCTGGAGCCGACGATGTAATTCGCCGAGCAGCCGGTCTGGGCCACGTCCCTGCCAATCCTGCCCGGCCACCGGCAGGCGCGGCGGGGCCAAGGTGAAGCGGTGCCAACTGATCGGGCTGGCCTGGGTGAAGGCGGCACCCTGGCGCGCGAGCCAGTCGACCGTGCGGCCCGCATCGGCGGCAATTGTCCCGGCCAATTCCTGATCCGTCTCACCGCTGGTCTCGCAGTTGATAGCGGCAAGCAGCTCATCGGGGCTCAGCTTCACATCGTGGTAGGAGACATGAAAAATACCGCCGGCCCAGCGCGAACTGCAAGGGTAGCTCTCGTCGGCGCCGGCTTCGAGCACTGCCGTGCGCAGCCCCAATTCGGCGCCGCGCACCGCCGTGCACAGGCCGGCGAATCTGCCGCCGATCGCCACCAAGTCGAAATGCAATGGTTCGTTCATCGATCCTCGGATAACGCGCTGAGGGCAGCGATCACCGCACGGTCGACGAGGATGCCTTCGGCGCGGCGGCGCTCGCGTTCGCGGAAGGCGCGCTGCGACGGGATGCGGATTTCCTCGACCCCCGGCCGCCGCGGGGTCGCCTGGATCGCCTTCACCAGTTCCGACATCTGCACTGCGAATAGGTTACTGGGTAGGAGTGCCCCGGGATCTATAACCAGAAACAGAAACCCGTAATCCTGCACCTGGCCACGCGGGATCGCTGCGCCGGCGAGGAGGCCCAAGGCCTGGATCGCGAAGGCCAGCCCATAGTTTTTGTGTCCGCCAAAAGCAGAGACACCGCCCCTTGCCGCTGCGCGTCCGTCTTGGGTGGGGTTCCCGTCTACGTCGAATGCCGGGCCCGCTGGCAACTCCTCGCCGGTCTCGGCAGCAAGCAATACCTCGCCCCACATCAACGATGCCGTGCCGATGTCGAAGATGACCGGCCCGTCGACCGACGGAAAGCCCAAGGCAATCGGGTTGGTGCCCAGCGCCGGGCGACTGGCGCCGGGCGGTACGATGTGCGGCGCGCCGCTGGCAGTGTGAAGGCCGACAAGTCCGGCATTGACGATGCGTTCGAGGTAATAGGCGTTGCGCCCGCTGAAATAGCTGTTGTAGACGCCGACCGCCGCAATCCCGCTCTGTTTCGCCTTGGCAATCGCGATTTCGGCGCCGCGATAGACGGCGACATAGCCGACATTGTTGCCGCCATCGACCAGGGCGGAAACCGGTGTTTCGTGTACGATGGCGACGGGAGTGCGGGCGTTCCCGGTCTTCGCCTCGCGAGCGATCGCGAGGATGCGCGGCAGCCCGGCGAACCGGTAGCCGCAAAGCGAGTTGTCTATCAGTTGGTCGGTGATGATTCGGGCGTCGTTTTCTCCGTATCCGATGCAAGCGAGTGCAGCGTCGCCGAGTGCCCGGGCCTCGCCAACGCTGAGCCGTGCGGCGTCGGGCCGGTTTGGATCGAGATAATTGGAGCCGTCGCTCATATAGCGACGATATGGCGTGCTGCAGGCAGCGTCGAAAACCAAGCTGGGACGGTACAGTCGCTCCGGTCGGGCGCGATAACGAACTTGAACGGCTCAGCCGTCAAGCGGCGTTGACACCTGCGCTGCGGCGCCCGCAAGCTGCCCCCTATGGCACTGGCGAAGGCTTCTGGCGACGAGTGCTGCAGGACCGCGGGGGTCGCCCCGCTGATGCCGGCCGGCGCCAACAGGCCGCTCGCCGGCATTGTCGTGCTCGACTTGGGCCAAGTGTATCAGGGACCGTACGCGACCCTGCTAATGGCCAAGGCCGGGGCCGACGTAATCAAGATCGAGCCGCCGCAGGGCGAGCCGCTGCGTCGGCGGGCCCCGCCGGGCAAAAGCACGACCTTTCCGATCGCGATGCTGAACTCCAACAAGCGTGCGGTCACGTTGAACCTGAAAGATCAGCGCGGCTGCGCTCTGTTGTTCCGGATGGTCGAGCGCGGCGACGTATTGCTGGAGAATTTCGCGCCCGGGGTCATGGACCGGCTCGGCGTCGGTTGGGAGGTGCTAAACCGGGTCAACCCACGTCTCGTCTACGCCTCGGGCTCGGGTTACGGCCTGACGGGACCCGACCGCGACAATCTGGCGATGGATCTGACGATCCAGGCGGTGTCGGGGCTGATCGCGGCGACCGGCTTTCCGGAAGGGCCGCCGGTCAAGGCCGGCCCGGCGGTCGTCGATTTCATTTCCGGGATCCATCTATATGCCGCCACCCTGACGGCACTGTTCGAGCGCGAGCGCACCGGCCGGGGACGTCTGGTCGAGGTGGCGATGCAGGAGGCCGCTTACGCCACCCTGACCTCGCAACTGCACGCCTATTTCGAGACCGGCAAGGCACCGCCGCGGACCGGCAACGCCAGCCATGGCCGCGTGCCACTGAACGTCTATCCGACCAAGGACGGTTACGTTGCGATGAACATCGCGGTCGAAGAGCACTGGCACAACCTGCTTAAGGCAATGGGGCGCGAGGATCTGCGCGACGACCCGCGCTACGCCGATAATGCGGCGCGCGTCGCCAATCGCGAGGCGACCGACGCGCTGGTCGCGGCGTGGACGCGCACGCTCAGCAAGATGGAGGCGTTCGCGATCGCCAAACAGCACCGCATCCCGCTCGCGCCGGTGCGCGACGTTGACGAGGTCATGGCCGACCGCCACATGCACGAGCGCGGCATGCTCGAGTGGATCGAGCACGACGAGATCGGCCGTATCGTCGTACCGACGACGCCGTTGCGCATCCACGGCGCCGACCCGGTCGACACCGTGCCCAGCCCGAAGCTCGGCCAGCACAATCGCGAGATCTATGGCGACTGGCTCGGATTGTCGCCCGCCGAGATCGCGACGCTCAAACAAGACGGTGTCATCTGAGCCGGCCCGATGGCCGTCAACTGCTTCGTGGACTATTTAGGGTTGGAGGCGGAAATTCGTAATCATCCGTTTCGCGCCTGATTCCGGCCGTTCGCAGGACCCTAATCGAACCGCAAGAGTTCGACCCGAAGCCGACCCTCAGCCTTCGTGCCGGGAACCGCTCTTCCTGCCGCATTTGTGTCATTCGCCGACCGCTGCACGTCCCTCTTGAATAAAGAGTACTCTCCGTATGAGTTCGCAGTGGGGCCGCCGGGAGCCACGCCGCCGGCCCGCCTGGGCATGCCCCGGAGGGTGTGCTGGCCGTTGTGTGCCTGGACAATCCGCGCGACAATACGAGAGCAAGGCCCTATGGACTTCGCTGCCTTCACTGGGACCCCCGGGAGGAATCCCCATGGCGTTTGTCAGATGTTATACCGGCACGGATGGTCAGTCACACTTTGAGGACCTGGACCTGCTCCCACCTGACATGGAGAGGTCGATCGAGCAGGCCGCCAGCAGTATTACCTTCACGCGTTCGCCCAACGGCCGTTTCAGCGATTGGCACAATGCGCCGCGCCGCCAGTACGCCATTTTCCTCTCCGGAGGCCAGATGGAGGTCGTGATCGGCGACGGGACCACCCGGCGGTTCGGCCCTGGAGACGCCGTCCTGTTCGAAGACCTCACTGGACAAGGGCACACCAGCCGGAGCGTCGGTGGGGACCGCCTGGCCGCTATCGTGCCCTTAGCGGATTAGCCTCCTCCAGTGGGTCGTGTACCCGATGGCGGCGGATAATGATTTCGCCCTGAAAACCGGCTCGCTCATGCTCGTTGGAAGCGATTGATAGGCCAAGGCTGTTTCACACCAGCAGGGGCCTACAGTAGGGAGTGGCCAGCAGCCAAGCCGGAAACTGGAAGGGGGAAAACATGGCTGACAAAATGCGCTATAACAAGATTATCGACCTCCTCGAGCACGGCAAGCCGGTTTTCAGCACCAGCACGGTCCCTAACGGCAGTCTGGATGATCTGACCTACATTGCTGATGCCGACTACGACGCGGTCATCATTGAAATGGAGCACGAGGGCTTTAGCTTCACCACCCTGCGTACCTCCCTGCAAGTACTGCTGAACCGCAAAAGGATTGCCGAGAAGGGCAACCTGCAACCCGACGTGGTGCCGATGGTCCGGATTCCTCCTAACGCTCGCGAGCGCAACCAGTGGGTGATCAAGCAGGCGTTGGACACCGGCGTGTATGGTCTGGTGTTGCCCCACCTGAGCACAGTGGAGGACGCCCAAGCCGCAGTCGCGGCGGCACGGTATCCCCAGGTGCAGGGGGTGCAAGACTTTGCGCCGGCTGGGGAGCGCGGTTGGGGCAATCGCATCGCCTCCCGATATTGGGGCCTGAGCTCGCAGGAATACTACGACGCCGCCGACCTCTGGCCCCTGGACCCGGACGGCAATATCTTACTGATGGGCATCGTCGAAGAAGCAGAAGGGGTGCAGAACATACGCGACATTTTGCGCGAGGTGAGGGGCATCGGCGCCATCTGGGCAGGCCCCGGGGACATGTCGGTGTCGATGGGATTGCGGGGCCAAGCCAGCCATCCAGCCGTGCAAGAAAATCTGCTGCGCGTCCTGGCCGCCTGCAAAGAGTTCGGCGTCCCCTGTGCGACGGGAGCCACGGCTGATGACGTGGCGATGCGCCTGCAGCAAGGCTTTCGCATCATCATGACCGCTCCGGTGAGAAGCACGCCGGGGCTGGTCGAGGGGCGCCGCATCGCCGCCCGTTAATGCCCTGCCTCTTACGCACCGCGAGAGGGTTCTCAAAGCGGCAATGACGGCGTCACTCAGGGGTCTTCCTGCCTGTAACACACTGTCGTGACGAAATTGGCCGGGGCCGGCTCCGTAGTACGGTCGGTTGTTCTGAGGCAAGGTTGGCGCGGTAAAAACACTTCAGACTGGTTGTGTTGAGCTAATCCAAAAGGTCTCAACTTTAAGATGCGGACGGACGGGCACGCCCCCGGGGGGCGAACCCCGCCGCGGGGTACTTTGATTGTGTGCACTGCCCTTAAACGTTCAGCCGGTGCATCTGTCCTATCGGATAGCGGGTGCCGGACGCGGCTCCGGCCGGAACGATGCAGTCGATTCACGCGAGGTCGTCTGCCGTGAGCAAAATGTCAGCGGCGCGCACATTCTCTTCGAGGTGCTTGCGCGATTTGGCACCGGGTATCGGTACGATGAAGACTCCCGCACTTGCGCCCTGGGCTATTGGCCAAGCGATGGCGAGCTGGGCAAGCGTGGCGTTCTTGTCCCGCGCGATAGCTTCGAGCGCCGACCGCAGCGGGAGGTTTTTCTCGATATTTTCGCTGTGAAAGCGAGGCAGCCGCGCACGAATGTCGTCCGGCGCCAATTCGTCCGCCCTGGGAACCTGGGCGCTCAGCAGCCCGCGCCCGAGCACGGCATAGGCCATCATTGCCATGCCGAGTACCTTGCAGGCTTGGATTTGCCCTTGCTCTTCCGCATCGCGCGAGAACAGCGAATACTCCATCTGCAGCGAAACGAGGGGATGAACGGCACTGCCGCGCATCAGCGACTCGGCCGAGCACTCCGAGAGCGAGATGAACCGCGTCTTGCCCTCCTTGACGAGTTCGGCCATTTCCCCGACGCTCTCCTCCACTGGGACGTTCGGATCGACGCGCGACATGCAAAAGACATCGAGCGTCTCAATGCCCAGATTTTTCAGGCTCTGCTCGCAGGTTTGACGCAGATAGCGCGGATCGCCTCCGCCGCGCACGGCGTCTGGGCTGCCGTCGTGTGGGCTGCCGCTCTTCGAATGAATGACCGTGTCATGCCTGCGGCCGCGGATCGCTTCGCCGATCAAGCGATGATTGTGTCCGTTGCCGTAGCTGGCCGAGGTGTCGAGAAAATTGACCCCGAGATCGAGTGCTGAGCGAATAGTGGCAATCGACTCCGCGTCGTCAGCCGGCCCATAAGCGCCCGACATGCCGTAACAGCCAAGACCGATAGCCGATACCGTGAGATCGGTATTGCCGAATCTGCGGTGTTCCATAAGCAATCCCCGTCGAGTGGTGCGGCATTATTTCAGGAACTCGCCGACATTGTCTTTCGTCACCCGATCCACGCCGGTGTAGATGATCGCTTGCACCGGCTTACCGTCGTGAAGAGCGAGCAAGGTGTCCATCACCTTCTCGCCCATCTCGAACGGACGCTGACCGACGAGGGCCGAGACGTCGCCCTCTTTGAGGAGCTGCAGCTCGGAGGGCAGCGTGTCGGCGGAAACCGCCACCAGCTTGCCGCTCTTGAAGCGGTCGACATTGCTGTTAAAGAAATTCCGGTAGCCCTCCGGCACGAAGAGCGGCCAGCCGCCGACGGCGACAACGGCGTTGAGATCGGGATGCCCCGTCGTCAGGTCGTTGAGCTGGTGGACCGCCAGCGCCGGATCGTCGTTGCAGTAGGTGGGCGATCCCGACACCTCCTTCCAACCGGCCTTCCCCACAACCTCGCGGACCCCATCGAGGCGCTCGTTGAGATTGGCCGCGGCCGGGCCGCCCGAAACCATGGCGTAGAGCCCGGCGTGGGGCTGCGCCTTGACCAGCATCTCGCCCAGGGCTCTCCCCAAATCCTTGTTGTTGGTGCCGATATAGGCCTCGCGCGCCGAGCCCGGCGCGTCGGCGTCAAAGGTGATGACATGGATGCCGGCGTCGCGCGCCGCCTTGATCACGCCGGTCAAGGCACCGACGTCCGAGACCGAGATCGCCAAGCCGTCGACCCGCTGCGTGATCAAATCCTGGATGATCTGCACCTCTGTCGCAGGCTCGTGCTCGATCGGCCCGCGATAGACGCATTCGACGGTACCGAGTTCCTCGGCGCGCTTCATGCACCCGTCGCGCGCCAAGTCGAAGAACGGATTGTTCATCGCTTTGGGGACGACCGCGAATTTGAGTTTCTGGGCGAACCCGGTCGGGGCTGCCAGCACAGTCGCGGCGAGTATTGCGAAAATCAGACGTTTCATGGCTCTCCTCCTCTGCTCTGCGGCACCCGGTTCGCGTGACTCAGAAGACGCGCCGAGTGCGTAGCTGATCGACCAGCACGGCAATGATGATGATTACGCCGACAAAGACCTCCTCCCAATAGGTGTTGGCGCCGATCAGCACGAAGCCGTTGCGGATCACTTCGATCAGGGCGGCGCCGAGGACCGCACCGGCCGCACCTCCGACCCCGCCGGCGAGATTGGCGCCGCCGATCACCGCGGCGGCGATTACCCGCAGTTCGTACCCGGTCGCGAGATTGGCCGGTGCAGCGCCGAGCCATCCGGCGATCAGCACGCCGCTGAACCCGGCGGCAAGGCCGCTTAGCACATAGACGGACAGGATGACGCGCGGAACGCGCACGCCGGTCAAGGCCGCCGCTTGCGCATTGCCGCCGACGGCATAGAGATGCCGGCCCCAAACGAAATGGCGCAATGCCAGCGCCATCAGCACGGCGAGCACGAGGAGATAGACGAGCTGCGTCGGCAGGCCGAGTACGGCGCCATTGGTGAAGCGGGTAAAGAGGGCGACATCGGGCCCTACCGGATATTGCGCGCGGCCTTGCGTCAGGACGTAGGTCATGCCGCGGGCGACCGAGAGCATGCCGAGCGTGGTAACAAACGGCGAGAGGCGAACACGGGCGATCAAGAGGCCGTTGACCAGGCCGATCAGTGACGCGAGCGTCAGTGCCAGCAGTGCCGCGAGCGCGATTGTGGCGCCCGGTACCTGCGCCGCCGCCGTCGCCGACAGGAAGCGCATCAGCATCATCGTCACGACGGCACTCAGCGCGCAGACCGAGCCGACCGAAAGGTCGATGCCGCCGCTGATGATGACCAAGGTTTCGCCCAGCGACATCAGTGCGATAAAGCTGAAGTTCTTCGAGATGTTGAGGAGATTGCGCGGCGTCATGAAGACCGGCGCCAGGATCCAGATGAAGATGATCAGGGCGGCAAAAGCGACGCCGACATAGGCGATCTGGGTCTGCGGCATGCCGCGCCGCCACCATCCGAGGTGCCGGCGGACGAGCCGCACCGCCGGGGGTTCCGAGGTCTCTGTCATCATGCCTGCTCGAGCGCGCCGGTGATCAGTGCCGTCACTTCCTCGGGCGAGGTCGCACGCATCGGCTTGTCGGCCACCTTCCGGCCGCGGCGCAGCACGGTGATCCGGTCGGCGACAGCAAAGATGTGCGGCATGGCGTGGCTGATGAAGATCACCGACTGGCCGTGGTCGCGCATGCGACGCATCAGATCGAGCACCTCGGCCACCTGACGCACCGAGATCGACGCGGTGGGCTCGTCGAGCAACACGAGCTTGGCCGCGGCGAGCCGCGTGCGCGCTATGGCCACCGCCTGGCGCTGACCGCCCGAGAGGGTGCGCACGAGGGCCTCGGGCCGCGTCTCCGATTTCAGCTCGGCGAAGAGCTGCGCCGCGCGGTCCGTCATCGCGGCGTGATCCATGATGCGCACGCCGGCGACTCGCCGCCGCAGCTCCCGGCCGAGAAAGACGTTGGCGGCGCCCGAGAGATTGTCGGCGAGCGCCAGATCCTGGTAGACGACCTCGATCCCGGCGTTGCGCGCATCTTCGGGTCCGCGAAAGCGCACCTCGCGCCCGTCGAAGCGCATGGTCCCGTGGGTCGGGGGGAAATTTCCGGCGATGATCTTGACCAAGGTCGACTTGCCGGCGCCGTTGTCGCCGATCAGGCCGACGATCTCGCCTGGTGCCACAGCGTAGTCGACCTCGGCTAGCGCGCGGATGGCGCCGTATTCCATGCCGATGTCGCGCAGCGCTAGAAGCTCGTGGGACGTCCGACCGGCCATATTCTCCCCTCGTGGCGCAATCCGCGCGCCGTATTGTCCGACATCCCCCGAATCCGGTTTGTCGGAAGCAATGATTGCCCCGTCCCGCGTCTTGGACAAGGGAGTGAACTGCCCCTTTTGAGCTCACTGAGGAGCGAAAATATGCGGCTTTGCGCATCGAAGGGCGCGCTTCTCACCGATAGTCAGGGTTAGCCGGCCGAGGGTGAGTTCGGAACTTTACCGGATGCGGGACGGTGTCGCGGGAGACCCCGTCATGATCGTCTGCCAGCCGTACTGCTGTCCGCAGTGGCCCCTGCACTGATTTGCAATTTGAAGACATCGACGGTGCCGCTTCACGGCATCGCCCGCTGTGGCTATTATGGGCGCAACCGTCGATTGGAGACTGTGACCATGATCCGTTTCTTCTTCCTGCTGTTGGAGCGGCATCGTGTCGTCGCTCCAGCCTCGGTCCGCCCATCGGCTGCTTCGGTGCCCACTTTGTAAAGCTGGGTTCATCGCGGCGGCAGGCGCGCTCGTCTGCCGAAACAGGCACAGTTTCGATCTCGCCCGCGAGGGCTACGTCAATCTCCGATCTGGTAGGAGACGCCGCCGGGCTTTTAGGGGCGATAGCCCGGCGCAACTTCGGCATCGAGCGAAATTCTTCGACGCGGGGAATCTCAACGCGCTGACGGCGACGATCGTCAGGCAAGTCGAGCGATCGGCGCGAGGTCCTCAGTATATTCTGGACGCCGGGTCCGGCACGGGTCATCACCTAGCGCGAATAACTGCGAGGTTGCCCGGCTCCATCATTAGCCTGGGCCTCGATATCTCGAAGGATGCGGCGCGGCAGGCTGCGCGACGTTGGCCGACAGCTGCCTTCGCGGTCACCGATTTATGGGCTGAGTGGCCGTTGCATGACGCGGCCATCGACCTCGTGGTCAGCATCTTCGCGCCCAAGAACTTCCCCGAAATGTCGCGCGTGCTCCAACCCGGCGGATGGCTTGCGGTCGCCTATCCGGGGCCCGATCACCTGATCGAGCTTCGGGATCGCTTCGGACTTCTGCGCCGGGACGAAGAGGCTCCTCGGCGCTACGCCGACATGGTGGCCCACTTCGTCGGCCCGCCCACCGTCGCTCGGCTACGGAGCCGCGCGGTTCTCGATCCGGCGATGGTCCGCGCGGTGATCTTGATGGGACCGAACGCCCGCCACGTCGATCCAATGAGCCTCGATGTCGGCCCGCACCCGCTCGCCGTCACCTTCGACATCAACATCCTTTTCGCCCGAAAATCCGATAGGAAGTCATGACCATCCGTATCATCGAATTCGACCCGCATACCGTCAGCGATGAGCTCTGGGCGGCGTTCAACGAGACGCGCCGCGCCATCGCCCACGAGTTCTGGCCGGACGAGTCCGTTCTCGATGACGCCGAGACCCGGCGGGAAGTCCAGACGACCAACCCGATGGTCGAATTCCGGCGCTGGGTGGCGATGGAGGGAGACGAGCTCGCGGGCTTCATTCGAGCCGCGTTCCGCCGACCCGGTACGCCGGACGAGAAAGCCTATGCCCGGTTTTTGTGGGCAGGTGGCGGCGTCCGGGCAAGCTCGCGGCGGCGCGGTGCAGGCACTTTGCTGCTCCGCGAGGTGCACCAACTGATGCACGCTCTCGACAAGACTGTGCTGACGATGAGCACGCAGACCGAGCCAGGTCACGCCTTCATCAAGCATGTCGGCGCGGTCGAGAAGCATTGCACGGTGGAGCAGCGCGCGATTTTCGCCGACCTCGACTGGCTCGTCCTCCGGCAGTGGGAGGATGGAGGCACCGCTCAAGGACTGGCCTGGGAGCGCTACGCCGGTCGCGTACCGCGCGATGTGCTCGTGGCGCTGCTCCCCGTGTTCACCGAATTGTTCGCTGATGTACCGCTCGGTGGACTAGAGACCGGGCCCATCCGCTGGGAGATGAACGGTTATGACTTGTGGTACGAGACGCTGGGGCGGGTCGGCGGCGCGCATCATCTTATTCTGCTTCGTGCGCCCGATGGCAGTGTCGCTGGGCTCACCGAGGCCGGATGGGATGTGCGAGCCCCCAACATTGTGCGCCAGCAGCTAACAGCCGTCGCACGCCCGTGGCGGGGTCGCGGAGTTGGTCGTGCGCTGAAGGCGGCGATGCTGCGTGGGGTCCACGAGGCGCACCCCGAAGCGACCGTGATCGGCACAAACAATGCCGAGGTAAACGCCCCGATCTTGTCAATCAACGCACGGGTGGGTTTCAAAGTCGCTTGGCGGAACGTGGACTATCAGGTCGCGCGGGGCGCGCTGGATGAATGGGAACGCGGCCGATGATCGCAGAGGACGAAGTCGGTTGGTGGGTTTCGACCGCCAAAATCTGAACGCTCTGCGGTGACCTGCTGGCTATGTCGGCTAACGGCGCGACCTCGCCGTCCACGAGCGTTCCGGGCGGCGCGACCTCGCCGTCCACAAGCGTTCCGGGGAAGGCCCGCAAACCACCCAATGCGGAGTCAAGGTCGGCGTCGGGGAATGGCCGCAATGTGTGAATCGGCGGGCCCTGCTGAAATAGCCTCTAACTTCGTCCTCTCGGCCCGGCTCCGGTCCGTTCATCCTGGCCATCCCGGCGCCACCAAGACAATGTTCACCGGACTAACAGATAAGCGGATGGGTTCGGATGACCGGTGCATCGAGGATTGTTCGTGTCGCAGTCTTAGTCGCTGGCGCGTTGTCGGTGATATCCGGGCTTGCGGCAACCGCCGCGGCCAATACCCTCATCGATCTTACCTATGACTCGGTGATGGACATGGTGCGCCCTGAGGTCCATCCCGGCATCGCCGTGCATCACAATCTTCAGATCAGCTTGGCGGGAGGCGGCAGTCTTGCCGAGGCCCGCAACCGCAGCGCCGGGCCCTTTCAAGATCAAAACGGCATGGTCCAGGTGTTGGGTAGCTCCGGCGACGAGGGAGCTTATGCGTCGTGGCACACCGCCTCCGACGGTCGGCTCGTGCGGGTGCAGGACGATCCCCAAAGCACGCGCACGATGACGATCACCCTGCTGCCGGGCAATACTTGCCGCCTCGACGTCGTCGATCAGCTAAGGCACGGTTTTAACGAATACGCTTTTTTGCGCATCTCGACACACACGGTCGGCTATTTCTCAACCTACCGTGTGGTCGGGACATCCTGCACGATACACTGATTAGAAGACTGCAGACCGCCCTTCGCGGCGACCCTGCCAGCGGGTTCAACCAATCAGCCCCACTCCGAAATCCAATCACACTTTGCCCTGTGATCACGAACGGCTGAACTGCCGCCCGCCGGAACGCAATCGCAACGACCCGGCGGGCGGCACCGCCGTTGTCCGCGGCTCCATGAGCGGCCGCAGCACGGTCTCGATCTGCTCGACGATCGAACTCCTCGCCGAAAGCCGAGCGCGGATGAAGGGTCGGTTCTCGACCTCCTTCTGCCGCATGCCGCGGGACTATGCCCGCTGCGGGACCGGGACCGCCCGGTTGCGGCGGCGCAAGGTCTCGCGCCACAAAATGTAAAGGCCCGAGGCGACAACGATCGCAGAACCGACGAGCAGACCCGGGCTCGGTACGTCGCCCCACACCGCAAAGCCCAGGATCGTTGCCCATACCAGCGACAGGTAGTTGAACGGCACCACTGCCGAGGGCGGCGCCAACGACAGCGAGCGCGTCCACCAGAACTGAGCGATTCCGTTGCCGATCCCGGCGAGTGCGACCATCAGCGCGTCGCGCCAATGCGGGGCGCGGAACCCGAATGTCAAGAGGCCGGCGGTGCACAAGGTCATAATGCTCATCTGGTAGAGAGTCAGCGTCCCGGTCGATTCGGTCATGCTCATGCGGCGGATGGCGATGGCCACGGTCGAGATCAGGACCGCGTTGACGAGCGCGAACAGCGCGCCGTAAGTCAGCGTACCGGCACCGGGGTGGGTGATGATCAGGACGCCGACAAACCCGACGATCAGCGCCGACCAGCGGTGCCTGCAGACCTTCTCCTTCAGGATTACGATCGACAGCAGGGTCGTGAACAGTGGCGCCGCGAAGCCGATCGCCGTCGCCGCTCCGAGCGACAGCACGCTGACCGCAAGGAGCCAGCATAGCATCGAGCCGAATTGCGATAGCCCGCGCTGCAGATGCTCGCGGTAGCGCCGCGTCCGCAAGACGCCCCACCCGGCGCGCGGCAATACGATCGCTGCAGTGGTCAGGAACGCGAACAAGGTGCGCCCGAACGCAACCTCGCCCAGCGGATAGTTGGCGAGTTGCCACTTCACGACCGCATTGCCGCCGGCGAACATCACGGTCGAGCCGACCGTGTAGGCGATGCCGAGCGGGATCTGGTTGCGCCCCGCCGCCGCACTCACATCGGCGATGATCATCGCGCCGAACCGGGCTGGCCGGATGTCCATCAGAACCTCTCTTTATGAGCAGTCGCAGAGGCCTTCAGGCGGCACGGCGGCCGGTCCTCGCCGAGCCAGGCCGGCCGCACCGCGTGTCCCGGACGGGACGGGTCGCAGCTGCGTTCGTCCCTTGTAGCTCGGCGATCTGCTGGGAGGACAGTAACAATCAGGATGGGAATCCCGGCGGTCGTGACGATGGGATGAGGGCCGATGCCTTTGCGCCGGGTCAGCTCGGCTTACGAAATTTCAACACGTAGATGTCGACCGGTTGAGCCGAGGAATGCGAGGGGGTGTCGCGGGCATCGCCGGAAACGCGCAGGAAATCGCCGTGGTCGATCAATTTGAATCCCGCCGCCTCGATCTCCGAAGTGGCCAGCGCTTCGTCCGAACGGTGCAGGGTGTGGACGACGCTGGTGCCCGCGCCGGGCTTGGCCGAGTAATCGCCCATGACCAATTCGCCACCCGGCTTCAGCGCATCGTAGAAAGCCTTGTTCATCTTGGCGCGATCGACACCGAGGTAGGTAATGTCGTGATAGGCATAGAAAAATGTCACAAGATCGAAATCATGCATGCCCGCCGGCGCGGGATCCTCGAATGGTTGCACCACCGAGACGATATTGGCGGCTGCCGGGGTCTTCATCCGTGCATCGAGCCGGTCCTTGACGCGCGCAAAGGCGGCTTCCGAATTCTGTGCATAAACTTTGCCGTCCGGCGTCACGGCGCGCGCCAGAAGTTCCGCTTTCCACCCGTATACCGCAAAAATGTCGAGGATTTTCATGCCGGGCTTCGCGCCGATGAACGCCAGCCACCGCGCCGGCGCGCGGTTGGTATCGAGCTTGCGATCCGCGTCGCTTCGGTCGGGAGTGGCAACAATTGCAGCGTAGTCCGGGGCGGGCTGAGAGACCGCCGCCGGCGCGGCCGCGATCGCGGACAGAGTCAGCAGGCAGGCAAGAAACTTATATTTCATATGTCGCTCCCTTGAAGCGAGGTGAGGAGCCAAGCGCGGTTTGCCCGACGCCGGCCGCTCCCTCCTACCCAGACCGGCTACCGGGTCTTCATCTCGGTCACGGCAATTCGCCTATCGCTTCGCTGCGCTCGCAATGACGATCTGCTGTCACTCGATCGGCAGCTGTTCGGCGATCGTGCGGAAGCTATCGCCGCGGCTCTTGGCCCTGGCGCCCGCCGCGACGAGGATCGCCACACCGATCGCCAGCACCACTGCACCCTGGAAGAGCGGCTGGAACACCAGCGCCGTGTTCGGCAGGATCGCGAGCGAGACGATCAGCGGCACCGCCAGAACGATCGATACGATCGCCGTCGGGACGACGAGCGGCTGCTCCTTGACGCCCTTGGCCCAGGCGGTCTCGCGGTATTCCTTGTGCCAGTAGAAATTGAGCGCACCGATCGCCAGCGCCAGCCACATGCCGAGGACCGCGAGCGAGCGCACCGCGACGCCCATGGCCCAGCCGGCGAAGACCGATTGCACCAGGAACAGTGAACCGAGTCCGGCGATTAGCAACAGCGCGGCGAGCGGCACCTTGCGGCTGGAGGTCTCGGCGAAGACCGAGGGCAGCATTCGGTCCTGCGCCTGCGCAAAGCAGAAGCGCGACGCCACCATCAGGCCCGGTGCCAGCGTCTTGCCGACGATCAGCGCGACCAGGAGGTTCAGAATGACGGTCAGCCAACTCGGCGCGACCAGGCCGATGAGCCCGGGCGCCGTTGCATAGCTCGTCTTGCCGGCCTTGATCAGACCGACGACCGCCCACCACGGGGCAGCGTGGAACAGCGCGGCGGCGACCGCGGTAAACAGGACGAGCGCGATGAGCCAGCCCCACATGATGCCGAGCGGCACCTTCGTTTCCGCCTGCCGCACTTCGCCGCCAAGAGCCGGCCCGGCGCCCAGACCGGCATAGGCAAAGACGAAGAGCGAGGTGACGGAAATGAAATGGAACAGGCTTGCGGGCGCCGCCGCTGTCGGTGCGGTGAATTGCACCTTCGCGACCTTGCTGGCCGCCGCGACGAAGGTCTCGGGCGGGGTCAGGAAGCCGTAAGCGGTAATCAACAGCGCCACCCCGACGATCACGAACATCAGGATCGTGACGAATGTCCCGTAATGGCGAATGCCGGCCGCGTTGATCCAGAAGGTCAGCCAAATCGCCGCCAGACCACTCAGCAGATGGCCGGTATGCGACAGCAGGAAATGCCCCAAAGCCGGGCTGATTGGCAGCATCGCCTGGCCCAGGAAGGTGCCGAAGGCGAAGCCGAGAAAACCCAATCCGGCGGGGCCGGTCGCCCAGTAGGTGAACGTGATCAGAAAGCCCGCCGGCATGCCGACGCTGCGGGACAGCCAGACGTGCTTCGAGCCGGCGCGCGGCATGACCCGCGAGAAGGCCGCAAAGAGATAAGCCTTCGGCAGCATCGCGATGCCGCACACGAACATCGCCAGCGGCACGAGCCCCTTCACATCGGGGTAAACGGAGAGGCTCTGCACCGAGACGTAGTTGATGCCGGAGCCGTATTCGGCCGACACGGCGGACGCCGTGATCGCCAGAACGCCGAGCGTCTTCGCGAGCTTGAATACGGGTACCGGCTCGGCCGCAAGGGCGCTTTCGGTCATGAAGTCCTCCCGTATTTTGTTGCGCACGTGTCCCGCGACTTATTTAGCCACGATCCGGCGGGGACCGCCACGCTGGCCTGGCTTCCACCTCGTCGCCTTGAGAACCTCCGGCAGTTTGCGCTTCGTCTTCGCCATGCGCAGCAAATACTCACTTTCCGGCTCACGCGCGAATCCGAACGTAGATATGAATGAGAAACGCCCTCGCATGGTAAACCCAAGGGGGTTTTTCGTGGCCTTCTGGTCGTCGTCTCCGCCAGTATAGAGTGGGAACTGAGGAGGGACGCATGCGCCTCGAAGACAAAGTCGCAATCGTCACAGGCGGAGCGCACGGAATGGGGGAGGCCGAGGCGCGGCTCTTCGCCGAGGAGGGCGCCAAGGTTGTGGTCGCCGACATACTGGGCGACCGGGCCGAGGCCGTCGCCGCCGCAATTCGCGCGAGCAACGCAGCCGCCATCGCCGCGACAATCGACGTCACCAGCGAGCCCGCCTGGGTAGCGCTGATCGCAAAGACGGTGGAGACCTACGGGCGGCTCGACATCCTGGTGAACAATGCCGGGATTTCCGGCAGCTCGGTAGGCGATCCGGATGGACTCGACGGCTGGGAACGGGTCATCGCCGTGAACCAGACCAGCGTCTTTCTCGGTACCAAGCTCGCCGCCGAGCAAATGGCGAAGACCGGCGGCGGCTCGATCGTCAACATCAGCTCGATCATGGGGTTTATCGGCGGGCCGAGCGGCCATCCGGCTTACAGCGCCTCAAAGGGCGCGGTGCGGATCTATACGAAATCCGCAGCGGTGCGCTATGGCCCCCTTGGCATCCGCGTCAACTCGGTGCATCCCGGCTATATGCCGCCGATGCTGAATGCGACCAATGCCAACGAGCGCGCCGACAAGATCGCGCTGACCCCGCTGCGCCGGCTCGGCGAGCCAATCGAGGTCGCCTACGGTGTGCTGTTCCTCGCCTCCGACGAAGCGTCGTTCGTCACCGGTACCGAACTGGTGATCGACGGCGGCTATATCGCGCAATAGGGCTAGCCTATTTCCCCTATCGAGGGTCGTGGCCACGATCGGGGCGTTCTCACGGTGAGGCAGCGGCGTGCTGCAGCACCATGTCAGCCGCCTTCTCGCCAATCATGATCGATGGCGCGTTAGTATTCCCCGATCTGAGTGTCGGCACGTCCGTACGGCTGCAGCTCCCGGCGGCGTGCCGTTTGAACAACCGTGGTGATCCAAGGCCGGCTCAGCGCCAATCAGCGGATATTCGGAGCGTTGGCTGTGAACGGGTCAGTTCGACCCTTAACCGACCTTGCCGGCGCGAGGGAGAAGCATCGAGGTCGAGTGGAAAAGAGACATTCCCAATCTGCGGTTCCATTGATGCCTGCGCGTAGCGAATTCCCACGGGCGCACTGGGCGGTGATCGGCACCATGATTTGCTTTAGTACCGCCGCCGCGATCTCACAGAAACCGCGAAACCGGACAAAGATGGGTTCCGCTAGTCGCCGCGATTGTACAGCTATAGAGTTGCGTTCATCAAAAATCCCGTTCCTAACGTAACACAAGCACGAAGGGAGGAACAATGTCATGCCTACTCGCTACACCCTGAGCCAAGTTCTGGGGATCGTGGTCATCGGAACCCTTTGCGCTATCACAGGGCCTGGAGGCGTGGCACAGGCTCAGGCGCCGTCCGCGCCGTCGATGCCGGTCCAGCCTTGGGGGTTGCCGCCGTTGCCGGCGGAGGTCGGGCCGGTCGAGAAATTCGCTGATGTCAGCGGCACGCCGCAGGGTAAGTTCCTGGAAGGCGGTGCATTCGATACCCAGGGCAATCTGTGGTTCGTGGCGATCGGTTCGGGCTGGATTTCATACCTGACGCCCGACGGCAAGCTGGTACCGGTGGTCAATTGCAATCCGCCGCCCGAGCTGGGGCAGACCTGCGAGCCGCAGGGCTCGCGCTGGCACGACGGCAAGCTCTACCTGACCTCGCGGCACCGCGGCATCCTGGTCTACGACCCGTCGACCAAGCAGCTGACGACACTGGTCTATACTTATCGAAACCAGTTGTTCAAAGGTCCCAACGATCTCGACTTCGACGCTGAAGGCAATTTGTTCTTCACCGATCCCTGGGGAACCGGTCCCGGACCCAACGAAACGGACCGCGCGGGGGCTGTCTACCAGTACTCGCGCGACGGCGTTTTGCGCAAAGTGATGGACAGCAGCATGTTTCCGAATGGGATCGCGGTCTCGCCTGACGACACCACCTTGGCCGTCGGCGACTTCAGGGCAGGTCGCATGTGGTATGCCGGCTTCGAGATCGGCCCCAATATGGGCTGCCCACAATGCCCGCGGGATCCGCTGCACATGACCTTTGCCGGGGTTAAGGCCGGCACCTATATCCCCGGCAATGGCGGCCCTGACGGCATCCATTACGACGTCAAGGGCAATGTGTGGGCCGGCGTGCCCCCTCTCGGCGGCATCGTGGAAATCAATCCGCGCGGTCTGATCCTCGGCTTCGTGCCGATTCCGAATGGCGACCCCGCCACAACCAACTTCGCTTTTGGCGGGCCCGATAATCAATTCGTCTATTTCGAGGGGGCAACGAGCGGAACATTCTGGCGTTTCAAGGCGCCTTATCCTGGTCTAATCGGCCCCGGCGGTGTTCGCCTGCCGCCGCAGTAAATAGCGGTCAGGCTACATTTGCCGGCTTCTCCTCAACGCTGACCGAGCTCAGGCAAACCGAGCCGTAGCGCTGATTTGGTTACCGGACGCCGCCGCCTGGGGCGCTGCCAGCGAGGTCAGGCCGAAGCTCATCTCGAAGTCAGACCCTGCCGCACAATGGACAGGAGCGCTCAAAGGGCTCCCGCAGGTCCGGCAGCGACATATCCGGCCCGTGCTCAGCCAAGAGCCGCAAGACGCTGAGCCGGCCCTCCCGGTCGCATTTCGTGCACGCCACGTCGAGTTGCCGGTGCCCGGCCGCGGCCACGTCAGAGAGCCGCCAGGCACCGCTGCGCGGCATCGCCGCCCGCTCCTTCGCTCACTGGCTTGCCGAAATTGATTTATAGATCATCGGGACGTAACCCGGTGTGTTTGGCGATCCGCGCCAGCATTCGTGGGCCGATTTCCTCATTGTCGTGGAAGGCAAAGACGTAATCCGGCCAGCCGGTGCGGGACAGTATGCGATGGGAACTGCGGTGCCGTTTGACGATCCAGCCGCTTCGCAGCAGCGCGCGCAAGACGCGCCGTGCCGGTGTGCCGGACCAGCTACTCTGCGGCGGCAAAGAAAGCGTCGCGGTCGAACGGCACCGGCTCGCCCGCTTCGAGGCGATCGGGGATCACCCGCAAGCTCAGCACGACTGCTTTGTTGCGAGCTTCCGCCTCGGTTGCGCCATAGGCCAGGACGCCGGGCAGTTCAGGAACCTCGGCGATCCAACGGCCATCTTCTTCGCGCTCGATCTCGATTTTCATGCCGCTCCTCCTCGCGCTCATGCCGCACCTGCCGGCGGCGGTGCCGGCCCTTCGATCCGCTCGGCGAGGCGGACAAGCGGCGCCAGCATCCCGGTCATGCGCTCTTCCTGCACGGCAAAGCGGCCTTCCAGCGCACCAAAGCGGGTTTCGAGAGCACCAAGCCGCAACTCTATCGCCGTAAAACGCCGCTGCAGGTCGCGGAGCTGTGCGGTCAAGGTCAGAACCTGATTGCCGAGCCCGGCAATCTCGATGTTTTTGTCGACGCCAGCGATCGCCTCAGTAAGCTCGGCCTTGGTGGCGAGCCCGGCCAGCGCCGTCTCGATCCGGGCGAGGTGTTCCTCGCTCATGCCGCCGCCCCCGCTGTGGCCGCGTGGCGCTCGATGATTCGCCGGACGGTTTCGTGGCTGATCCGATGTCCTCGACCCCGGATGGCGTCGCGAATCGCCATCAGGCTGCTACCGCCGTCGCGCAAGGCGACGATCTCGGCGATTGCCGCCTGCTCGCCGGGGTCCCTGATCAACGCCGTGGCGTGGCTGCTCGCGGCTCCAACAATCCAGCCGAACGGACGGGTTCCGCCCTGGTGTCGGCCCTGGCGTCGCAGCCGCGCCTTGGCATCGCCCTGCCGCTCGCTGATCAGTGCGCGCTCGAACTGCGCGCAGGCAGCCAGAACCGACGCGATCAGTTGAGCAATGCTGCTGTCGGTGACATCACCCAAGTCGAGCAGCAGCAGGCCGATCTTGCGCCTTATGAAGTTCTCGATCGTTTCCAGGGCGTTCAACGAGATGCGCCAGATCGCCAAACATACGCGACTCGCCGCACCCAGCGGCGACCAGACCAGATTGCCAAGCCGGTCTGCACGTCAGTGCCGGGGCTGAGCCTTGACGGCGGCGATCGCCTGCTGTCGAAACAACGTGTCGGCGGTCCGTTTCTGGATGTCAGACAGGCTCGCATAGAGGCTGTCGAACGCTGTCGCGAGATGCTCGGTGTTGTCGGCATAGGCGCGTGCGATCTGCGCGTAGGAATGCATATTGTCGACCGCGTTCATCTCTGACACGGCGCCAGCGCGTTGGGAAAAGAGCGCATCCGTACTTGCCGCGTTGTCGCGCATCGTCTGGGCAAAGGCCACCCACAGCGGCATCTGCGCCTCGGTAACGCCGAGCTGTGATTGCAGCGTACGGATCCGCTGATTGACGGCGGCTCGGGTCGAGGCGGACATCTCTGGGGGCGCCGATGGCGCAGTGGCTTGAGCGACAGCGTCGGCTGGAGGTGGAGCCGTCGCAGGCGCGGTCTCGCCAGTCACGGCGGCCACCGTGGACCCCGCCTGCACAGAGCAGATGGCCGGCGCCAGCAAAATCGCCAAGACGACGCCGCGCAATGCCGATGGCGAGAACATATCGACCTCTCTATCGATTAGTCACCGGCCGTGACCCCGCCCGCCGCCAAAGCCGGGGCCTTGCCGTGCCTCGCGCCAACCACCAAAGCCCGGACCGCGCCATCCTTGGTGCCCGCCGCCGCGCCAGCCCCCGGCCCCGGCCCAGCCACCGCCGTGCCAACCTGCTCCCCCGCGCCAACCGCCGCCGTGCCAACCCGCTCCCCCGCGCCAACCGCCGCCATGCCAGCCGACCCCGTGCCAGCCGCCACCGATGAAGCCGGGCGCCCACCAGAAGGGTTCGATTGCTGCGAACGCCAGGACGGGAGGGGCGATCACGATAGCGAGCCCGGGCGGCGCAAAGATCACCGGGGGCGGCGCGACTGCCGCGACGACGACAGGCGGCGGCAGGACCACAATCGGCGGCGGCGACGCCGCACCTATCAGCGCACCAGTCGACGGCGGGGGCGGGGCCGAACCTGCAGGAGCGGCCGCCACCACAGGCGGCGCGGCCGAGACGATCGGCGCTGGAGCTATCGCTGGCAGTCCGAGGACGATCGGCGGTGGTGCCGCATAAATCAGTGGGGGCGCGATAATTAAGGGCGGCGCGATGATGACGCCGAACGACGCGCTGACCAGCAGGCTGGGCCACGGCCAAAAGCCTACGCCCCAACCCCAGCCCCAGCCACCCCAGCCCCAGGCATGAAACCAATCCGCCCCGCCTCCAGCGACGAACCCCGGCCGCCCCCATCCACCGGCGCCATGCCAGCCGCCGGCGCCATGCCAGCCACCGGCCCCGTGCCAACCGCCACCCCCGTGCCAACCGCCACCCCCGTGCCAACCACCGGCCCCGTGCCAACCGCCACCCCCATGCCAGCCACCACCCCCGTGCCAACCGCCACCCCCATGCCAGCCGCCACCCCCGTGGTCGGCCATGGCCGGGCGAGCCGCTGCAATCGTCAATAGCGCAGCCGCGGCGATCAAGAGCTCAGTAATTCTACGCCTCATCGACAGGGTCCTCGCAGCATCTCGTCCCTTGCCTGCTTAGACAGGCCTCTCGCCTGCTATTATGGGCGCGTCCCGCCTGGGCGGCTGAATCGATAGAACGTCAAAGCAGCATTCGCATTCCGAGGCGCCTTAAGATTGGTGCTCCAGTTGGTGAGGATCACGCTCCGATAGTGCCTCCACTTTTCACCTCTGACCAAGGCTCTTGGCAATCAAACTTTCGCGGTAATTTCGACGGTCAGTCGATTCGCAAACGACGCGGTAATCTTCAAATATTTCACGCTTGCGAAATTGTAAACGAACCGCTCTCGATTAAATAAGGCTCAATCAACGAGGTTTAGGGAGAAGATATGGCCGATGACAGCAATGCGCAGAAGGTCGATCCCAGCCTGATTGCGGAGATCGTCAGTAGTTATGTCGCAAAAAATAGCATTGGCGTCGATCAGATTGGGGATCTGATTACGATGGTGCATCGCACCCTCAGCGGCCTCGGCGAGAACGCAACTGCGCCCGTACCGGGGCCGCTGGTGCGGGCTGTGTCGATCAGGCGATCGGTGCAGCCCGACTACGTCGTGTGCCTCGAATGCGGGTTTCGCGGCATAGCCCTGCGCCGCCATCTACGGGTGCGGCATGGGCTCGATGTCACCGACTATCGCGCCCGCTGGAAACTATCGCCCGACCATGCGGTGACGGCGCCGGCCTATTCGGCTCGCCGTTCGACGATGGCGAGGGAGATCGGGCTCGGCCGCAAGCCGGCCCCAGTCGAGACGCCACCCGCACCGAAGCGGCGGGGACGTCCGCGGCAGTCGGCCACGTTGTAGCCAAACCGGTATCCGCGACGGCTTTATACCGCCGTAAACCTCTTGGTCTCCAGTGCTCTACCCTGTTGTTTCTATACGTTCGCGGTAGGGACGTTCATGGCTGAACGCCCCCCGCACAGATCCGAGCGGGCCCAATTCGGGCACTCGGCTCCTACCTCGGGTGTCTGACGGCGAAGCGCACATTGGGCCAAGGATGAAGGATCCGCGGCCTAGGGAGAAAATCATCGGCCAGCTTCGCCATCCGCGGCCACACCAGGTGCGCCTTCTGACTGCGCCGGCTGAGACGCCGGTGCCAGAGAACGGTGACGTGGTAGCGGAATGCACCGATCGCCGCGCTATTCGTGGGCACGGCGTGGTAAGCGAAATAACCGGCGACGACTTGGCCGAGCCATTTCCCGGTGTCCGGGATCGGCAGGTGCCACCGCTGCCGCAACCCCTCTTTGATCTCCCGCAGCTTCGCGCACGACTTCCTCCGGATCTGGAAATCGCCCCGCCGGGATTTGCCGCAGATCAGCACAAAGCCCAGGAATTTGAAGGTCTCCGGTTTACCGAGCCCGCGCTTTTCGCGGTTCTGCGCCGCATGGCGGCCGAACTCGATCAGGCGGGTCTTGTCCGGGTGCAGCGACAGCGAGAACTCCCGCAGCCGTTCGTGCATCGCGTCCCGGAAGCGGCGAGCGTCGCTCTCATGCTGGAAGCCCACGACTGTGTCATCGGCGTACCTGACCATGATCATGTCGCCCGAGGCCTCGCGCCGTCGCCAGCGCTCAGCCCAGAGATCGAAAGCGTAGTGGAGATAGACGTTCGCGAGCAGCGGCGAAATCACCGAGCCCTGGCCCGTCCCCTTCTCCTCGATCGTCACGATCCCGTCTTCGAGGACGCCGGCCCGCAGCCATTTCTGGACGAGCCGGATGATGCGCTTGTCGCCGATCCGGTGCTCCAGGAAGCGGACAACCCATTGCTGGGAAACTTCCATGAAAAACGACCGGATGTCGGCGTCGAGAATGAAATTCACCTTCCTGCTGCTGATCCCGACGATCAGTGCGTCCAGCGCATCGTGCTGGCTGCGGTTCGGTCGGAACCCATACGAGAACCCGAGGAAATCTTCCTCGTAGATCACGCTCAGCACGGCCGCCACGGCTCTCTGGACGATTTTGTCTTCAAGCGCCGCGACCGCCAGCGGCCGCTTGCTGCCATCTTCCTTCGGAATATAGCTCCGCCGGGACGGCAGCGCCCGGTACGCTCCTGCTTGGACCTGCGCGTGCAGAGCCTCAATCTTGCGATCGAGGTCCTGCTCGTAGGTCTCCCATGTCATGCCGTCCACGCCGGGCGCGGCATCACGCTTCATTGCGTAAAATGCCGTTTTCAACATGGCGGGATTGACATGGTGCAGGAGCGCGGTGAACCTCTCCTTCTTCCTTTGCCTTGCGGCTTGCCGTACGCGGTCCAGCGCCTGTGACACGCTTGCCCGGTCCTGCGCCCGGCGCGTGCTTTGCTGATCCGTGTTCCCCTTGGTCGCCGTCCTTGGCTCCACCAACTCCGCGGCGGATCGCTCCGCCTTGTTCGCCGGCTTCACGGCTACTACGACGGCGTCAGACTTCTCGGATTCGTGCATCACCGGCTACGGCTCCTCGCCTTCCCGATGCGGACCGGCGGCGTCCATCCGCCGGCCGAACCCGAGATCTCCCGGTTCCCGTGCAAAACAGCGTCCGTACATGCCAGGGTCTTTGACCACGCCGGAGCGATGGGTGCTCGCGCTATCGCACCTGCCCGTGTTGCCTTCCGTGTTATCAAGCACGTCGGCCTCCGGATCGAGGACTTTTCGCGGCTCAATGGCTGGCCTATACGTTCCCCTGCCAACGCTTCGCCGCCATCTTCGCAGATGTCGCCGCATGACTCGGGGGCCAGTGTGGTTCGCTATACCTTCACTGCAAGAGACTTTCACTCTCTACTCTTTGCCGGTTTCGCCGGCGCACTGATAATGTCCTTCCCGCTTACCATCGACACTCAGCAAGTAATAGGCTAATATCATCCTGAAAACACGACGATTTTCAGGGTGAAGTAATGCCTCGTAACCGCGTGCAGCACCAGAAGGGCCTCTCGGACGATGCGTTCGAGCAGCGCTATCCGGACGAAGAGGCATGCCGCAAGGCGTGGTTCGTCTGGCGCTGGCCGGAGGGCTTCAAGTGTCCGCGGTGCGCATCGACAAAGTATTCCGAGATCCAGGGCCGTCAACTGCTTCAGTGCCGGCGATGCCGGTACCAGACATCGCTGATCGCCGGCACCGTTTTGCAGGGCACCAAGCTGCCGATGCGGCTGTGGTTCCGCGCCATGCATCTGCTTGGCCAGGGCAAGAAGGGAATATCCAACATCGAGTTGGGCCGGCGGCTGGGGATCTCGACCAACGCTGCCTGGCGGCTTCAGCACAAGCTGATGCAGGCCATGCTCGAGCGCGACCGTCGTTACAAGCTCGGCGCCGCCGGCCCGCGGATCGAGATCGACGACGCTTACATCGGCGGCGAGCGCACCGGCGAAGGGTCTGGGCGCGGCCGGCGCGGCCACACCCCTTTTATTGTCGCGATCGAGACCTCCGATGACGGTCGGCCGCTACACGCTCGCTTGCAGGTGGTGCGTGGCTTCCGAGCCGGTGAAACCAAGCGTTTGTGCTCCGCTGTCGAGGCCGGAACCACCGTTGTCAGCGACGGCGGCCAGTGGTTTCGCTGCATCGCCGAACAGCCGGGCATCGTCCATCAACGGCACGTCACCGGCTCCGGTCGCAGGTCGGCGCGCCACCCTGCCTTCCGCTGGGCGAACACGGTGCTGGCCAATGTCAAAAACAGCCTCTTGGCCACCCATCGCGTGGTCGGCGCCAAACATCTGCCACGTTACCTCGCCGCCTTCGCCTGGCGCTTCAACCGCCGCTTTGTTTTAAAAACCATCCACGAGCGCCTCGCCATCGCGGCAATCACCACCCCACCAATGCCATACCGCCTCCTCAAATTGGCTGAGGCACGATGGTAAGCGGGATGTCCTTTATCAGATACCTATGCGCGCGTGGAGGGAGGAGGGTGATGACTGGTGCGGGGAGGACGGAACTCGACCGGTCAAGCTGGCCAGAAGGTGTCGAACCGCTGTCATGGGCCAACATGGGGCGGATCGGTGTCGGCCGCGACGGGCATCTTTATTGGGACGGTCGCCAAGTCCAGACACGGAGCAGGCTCGATCTCAATGTCTGGCAAACGATAGGTGCGGTGATGATCGCGGTTGGAACGCTCGTTGGCGGCATTGGGGCGCTCGGCGCTGGCATAGATGCCGGACATAATTTTGGCTGCAAAGTACACTGGTGGATAGAGGGGTGCTCAAAGTGAATGAACTCAAAGAAGCCGAGCTTCGGGAACGAGAAGCCGAGAGGCAAGATGCTCTTGCAGCTCTTGAGGAGGCGCTGGCTAGTATCGAAGCGCAGCACCGCGAGCCTGACCAATGGGAGCGTGTCTGCCTCGCAGCGGGTATTGCTGTGATGTTTTCCGTCGCATATCGGCTGGCAGAGACGGAAGCCGTGCTTGCTATGACGCCGCCGAGCGGGCGAAGCTTGGCATCGAATTTACCGTCCGATCCTTTGTACAATCAGTGCAATCTAGCGCTGCTGAAAGACATGATGCGGCGGGCGCGCGCTGAACCGCTGAAGCGGTACGCACATCTAGGGCCGGTTCAGTTTACCGGTGAAGGGCGCTCGTGAATCAAGTCGTCCCTCTTCACTCTTCGACTTTGCCTGCGCTCGTCGCCGCCGCCGGCGAGCGCGCCGGCCTCCGCTTCCTTGAATTCTTTGCCGCCAACATCCGTAACCCGCACACGCGCCGGGCCTATGCCCGCGCTGCGGAGGAATTCTTGGCCTGGTGCGTCGACGCAGGCGTGTCGTCGATCGCCGCCGTCCAGCCGGTGCATGTCGCTACCTGGATCGAGGCCGGAATGCGCGAACTCGCCGCGCCAAGCGTCAAGCAACGGCTCGCCGCGATCCGCCACCTGTTTGACTGGTTGGTCACCGGCCAGGTCGTGCCGGTCAATCCGGCCGGCTCGGTGCGCGGGCCCCGGCATGTCGTGACCTGTGGGCAAACCCCGGTGCTCGATCCAGCCGAGGCGCGGGCGCTGCTCGACAGCATCGATGTCTCGACGCATGCCGGCCTGCGCGACCGCGCGCTGATCGGGCTTATGGTCTATTCGTTCGCCCGGATCGGCGCGGCGCTCGGCATGGCGGTTGAGGACGTGTTCACCCAAAACCGCCGGCTTTGGGTGCGCCTGCGCGAGAAGGGCGGCAAGCGACACGCGATGCCGTGTCACCACAACCTCGACGAATACCTCGTCGCCTATCTCGACGGCGCGAGCCTGCGCGACGATCCCAAGGGGCCGCTGTTCCGCACGATCGGTCGCGGCACTGGCCGCCTCACCCGCACGGTGCTGCCGCAGGCGAACGCCTATGCGATGATCCGCCGGCGTGCCGCGGCGGCTGGGATCGAAACTAAGCTCGGCAACCACAGCTTTCGAGCGACCACCGCCTATCTCAAGAACGGAGGCACGCTCGAAAAGGCGGCAGCGATGGCAAACCATGCCTCGACGCGAACGACGCAGCTCTACGATCGCCGACGCGATGAGGTCAGCCTCGATGAGGTCGAACGGATAGCGATTTAACGGGCGGGTATGGCAATTTCCGGTCATACCCTATGGCGATGCATCGCAAACAGGGATATCGAGGTCACCCCCTCTGCTTCCCTACCTCTTTCGGCTCAGCTAATTGAAATGGCGTCAAAATCCCCACAGGTATCGGGCAGGAGGTAACCGATCATGACGACATCCGCCGAGCCCAACGTCGTACCCTTTCCCAAAGCGGAGAAGGTCAAGTCATCGACCGAGCGAATTGGGGGAAGGCCGTGCGCAATTACGGCTATACCGGCGTGCCGTCGATCCTGATTAAGGCGCAACGCCGCCTCGGTGTGACGCCGCTGCAAATGAATATCCTGGTTCAGCTCCTACTATTTTTTCGATCCGACGCGGCCTCCCTTTCCCCGCAAGGTCGAAATCGCCGAACGGATGGGCGTGAGCGCCAAGACGATCCAGATCAACATGCGCGCGCTTGAGCAGGCCGGATTGATTTATCGCGAAATCCGCAAGAAAGCCGCGGGCGACTACGACAGCAACATCTACCATCTCGATGGGCTGATTGCACGAGTGCAAGCGCTCGAACCGGAGTTCCGCCAAGAGCGGGAACAGCGCCAACGCGCGAAGCGTCAAGTCGAGATGCCGCGGGGTCGGCGGAACTCGGATTTGAACGGCTAGACGTGCGCCGCGTCGAGGGAACTGCCCCGACGCGGAACCCCTGCACATGGTAACAGCCGGTGCCGATGGTGTTCGGATTTCCGGAGAGGTCTCCAGGGGACGCACGTCGCCCGTGGGCCGCGGCGCAAGCCGCGGCCCACACCTTCTTCTTGGATATATAGGCAAGCTCGGCTCGCGGCCGCTGTGATTTCGAACCTAACTTCCGCAACATGCAAACCATTGATCTAACAGGGGCCCGATCACGTTGCAGAAGTCTTGAATTGTGAACGGGTGCAGGGCGGCCCTCCCTAACCTTGCTCACCATCGTGGTAGCTCCCGGGGGCCTTATAAATTAGTGAGATACACCCGCATCGCACATTTGGAGCGCCCGCCCGGTAATGACCCTCGTCCAAATCCTGACAGCTGTGGTGGCTCTGTACGGCGCCTTCTTATCGACTGCCAATTTTCTCAACATGCTCCGGTCTAAGCGGTGGCGGGCCTCTTTTTCATTCGCTATGGGGCGTCTAGAGACTGCCAACCCCACTATTGAACTTCATATCGCTAATTCCGGCGAAGGCTTATCCCTCTGCATCCGGGAGCCCTATTTGTGGTGGCGTGAGGGCCTCGACAGTGTTAGAACATAAAGCGAACAATGTCCGGTTCGCGAGGCCATCATGCCCGATTTTCCGCGCTCCCTGATCGAGTTCCAGAGCTGCTTTCCGGATGAGGCGGCCTGCGTCGCCTACCTCTTCACGGCACGCTGGCGGCACGGCTTTGTCTGCCCCGCTTGCGGCGGAAGCAAAGCTTGGCAGCTACAAACCAAGGCCTGGACCTGGGAATGCGCCGGCTGTGGCAAACAGACTTCGGTGACCGCCGGCACGATCATGCACCATTCCAAGCTGCCGCTGACCACTTGGTTCTGGGCGGCCTATCTGATGGCGACCCATTCCAACGGCATCTCGGCACTGCAACTGCAACGCCAGCTCGCTCTGGGCTCGTACAAATCGGCCTGGCTGATGGCCGCCAAGCTGCGCCGCAGCATGGTGGCGCCGGGCCGCAGCGCGCTCGCCGGCTGGGTCGAAGTCGACGAGACCGAGATCGTCTGCCGCAGCAAGAATGATCCGCTCACCGGTGGCGGCGGTCGTAGTCATCAGGGCAAGATCCTGGTCGTCGGGGCGGTCGAGATCGAGGATGGCAGAGCCCCCGGCCGTATCCGCCTCAGCCAGGTGCCCGATTACTCGGCTCACAGTCTGCACTCTTTTCTCAAAGCCAATCTCGCGCCCGGCGCCACCGCTAAGACCGACGGATGGTCGGGATATCCCGGCGCCCCCGGTGTCAATCACGATCCCCACGTCGTCGGCAAAATGGCCGCCCATATCATCCTGCCCTGGGCGCACCGCGTCTTCTCCAATCTCAAGATCTGGGCCTTGGGCGTCTATCACGGCCTGCGCCGCAAGCACCTCCAGATCTATCTCGACGAGTTCGTCTTCCGCTTCAATCGCCGCCATACCCGGCATGCCGCATTCCGTTCCTTGCTCGGCATCGCCGCAGCCCACCCGCCCCTGCCTTACAACATGTTGATCTCACCGGAAGCAAAGGCATAAGCCTTTGCCGGCGAACGGCCCATTGTTATCAAAAGCCTGATGCTTTACCTTACCCGTTGTCGTCGTCTTTGGTTGCCCACACATATATCGAAATACGTTCACTATATACTGCGCCATCATAAGTTGTTTTTTCGTACCGGGGCGTTTAGTGGCGGGTGGATATTGGAGTGCTCGTCCACGCTACCGGCCGAGGTACTCCCCGGTCACTCAATAACAATCATACTTAACGGAAAGGAGATTGTAGATTACCTCAGGCGTGTTGACCCTCCCATTGATAATTATTGGCTTTTTTTCTCAGTCGACGATGCAGTCGGCAATGACCACGATAGCCCTTTTTTATCGGTCAATCTCGCTGACGAGGATTTTCCGGTGTGGCCGTGAGGGGCGCGCTCCAATGGCCCCATCGCTCGAGGGCCGACGCACTGAACCGGAAGCGCCTGAGAGTGTATTTCGGGCTGTCGAAATTGTTTAATTTTCGCACGCTACTGCTTAAAACCCTGCTCCAGGAAGCCGCTAGCACCATCTATGTTGGATGCCGGTGAGGAAAACCTCTTTCGCTTCATTAGGATGGGACAAAGCAAGCTGAGAAGCCGGACGCGAGAGGCGGTGCTCGCTTCTGAGCCACGGTGCATCTACTGCCCTAATCCGCCGCCGTTGACATTGGAGCACATGCCGCCGCTCGGGATGTTCCGGAACCGCCATCGGCCGGGTGCCATGGAGTACGGTGCCTGCGAAACTTGCAATAACGGGACGCGGGGTTCAGACACAGTCGCCGCCGTTATGGCGCGCCTGCATCCGGACAACAGAAGGGGTAGTTGGCAAGCTGAGGAGATCGGCAGGCTCGTCTCGGCACTTGACCAATTCGCGCCCGGTGGGTCGTGTCCCTTGGAGTGGTGTAGGAGCTGTGGATAAGTAGCCCGCCGCCGTGGACCGCCACGAGTCAGGCGGCGGCGGGCTACTTATCCATAGCGGCGGTCATCGCGGGTCTTCGGTAGGGTTTTGGTCGCCAACTTCAACGCGAACCAAGGACCCGACGATGACCGACGAGATGATGAGCCTTCGCACGCTTTTGGAGAAGAGTTCGGATGCCGAGCTACTGCGCGAGATGGTGGGTTTTGCGGCGCAGCGGCTGATGGAGCTGGAGGTCGAGGGCTTGACCGGCGCCGCGCACGGCGAGCGCAATCCCGAGCGCCTCAACCACCGCAACGGGTACCGCGACCGGGTGTGGGAAACGCGCGCCGGCACGGTCGAGCTGCGCATCCCCAAGCTGCGCCGGAGCTGCTACTTCCCGGCTTTTCTGGAACCGCGGCGGATGGCCGAGAAGGCGCTCGCGGCGGTGATTCAGGAAGCTTACGTCCACGGCGTGTCGACCCGTTCGGTCGACGATCTGGTCCAGGCGATGGGCATGACCGGAATGTCCAAGAGCCAGGTCAGCCGGCTGTGCGCCGAGATCGACGACAAGGTCGCTGCCTTTCTCAACCGGCCGCTGGAAGGCGAGTGGCCCTATCTGTGGCTCGATGCGACTTACCTGAAGGTGCGCGAGAACGGGCGTATCGTCTCGGTCGCCGTCATCATCGCGGTGGCCGTCAACGGCGATGGCCGGCGCGAGGTGCTGGGCATCGCGATCGGCGCGTCGGAGGCCGAGACTTTCTGGACCGACTTCCTGCGCTCGCTGGCGCGGCGCGGCCTGCGCGGCGTCAAGCTGGTGATCTCGGATGCGCACGAGGGGCTGAAGGCAGCGGTCGCAAAGGTGCTGCATGCGTCCTGGCAGCGCTGCCGGGTACACTTCATGCGCAACGTCCTGGCCCATGCCGGCAAGCAGGGCCGCCGCGTCGTCGCCGCCTTCATCGCCACCGCCTTCGCCCAGGAGGATGCCGAGATGGCCCGAGCCCAATGGCGCCAGGTCGCCGATCAGCTCAGGCCCAAAGTGCCCAAGCTTGGCTCTGTTGCAAACTTCCAGCTGTGGCGCGTGATGCGCCTGCGCGAGGTCGTGCTCGCGCTCACGCGGCCTCGAGCCGCTCACCGACCAGCTGGACGGCTTCGGTCAGCGCGCATGCGCCGAGGCCGAAGGCGCGCTCGACCAGGCGCGCCTCGCCAAGGATGTCGCGCGTGAGGTTGAAGATCGCCGCCTGACCCTTGCGGAGCGCACGCATCACCTCAAAGCCCTTGATCGTCGCATAGGCCGTCTTCATCGACTTGAAACCGCGCACCGGCCGGATCAGCTGCTTGAGCTTGCCGTGGTCGGCTTCGACGATGTTGTTCAGATACTTGACCTGCCGGTGCTGGGTGTCCTTCGGGCATTTGCCTTCGGCCTTCAGCGCGGCGAGAGCGGCGGCATAGGTCGGCGCTTTGTCGGTGTTGATGACCTCAGGCTGTTCCCAATCCTTCAGCCCCCTGAGAGCCTTGGCAAGCAAACGCTTCGCCGCCATCGTGTTCCGCGTCGGCGAGAGATAGAAATCGATCGTGTTGCCCAGCTTGTCGACAGCTCGGTAGAGGTAAGACCACTTGCCGCAGACCTTCACGTAGGTCTCGTCGACCCGCCAGCTCCGCGAGCGCGGCCAGCGCCAGTGCCAGCGCAGCCGCTTCTCGATCTCGGGCGCGTACCTCTGCACCCATCGGTAAATGGTCGAGTGATCGACCGACACGCCGCGTTCGGCCATCATCTGCTCGAGATCGCGATAGCTGATACCGTAACGGCAATACCAGCGCACCGCCCAAAGCACGATCTCACCCCCAAAGTGGCGCCCCTTGAAGTCCGACACGGCCCCGCCCCCCTCGCTCGAGGCGTCCATCGCAGAGCGCCGAAGGCTTTGCAACAGAGCCCCCTGGCCTTGGCCGTTATGGCCTTCACCCTTGGTGCGTCCTTTGTCCCACATCCGGCAGACGCGAGGCCGAAGACCCAGACTTGTGCCCCCAATGACGATTGGGAAGGTGAGGATGACGGGGACCCCGGGCATTACAACTGCCCTCCCTGACTCGGACCCCTAAATTCGTCCATAGGAAACCCGCGCACCGGGAATTTGCTGCGCTGGATCGAGGCCAGCGCAGCAATGACACGTTGGGTCGGGCTATCGAGGCTGGGGATGCTGACGTGCTCGCTAAGGCGATGAATAGCGGCAAGGTGAGGGTGAGGGCCAAGGGCGACTGACAAACGCACCAGTGGCCGGAAAACCGGCCCTCATAGCGGGAAGAAGGGGCAACCCGAAGGCTACCCCTTCCCTATCTGTAGCGGCTTGAGATTATCGGCGGCCGGGCTCGCAATCATCGGCGATTTGGACGCACGCTTGGCGAGATTATCGGGCGCGGCTGGCTCACGCTCGGTGATCCCAGGCTCATAATGATTGAGACGGACTTGCAATCATCGGCCCCGGCTCACGCTATTTGAGACGGATGGCACGTTTCCTGCCTGACAGCCATCGCCGATCGGTAGAACGCTTTTGCCAGTTCTCAACGGACAAGAAATTCGTATAGGGTTTCAAGGTATGCAAACCTGAAGCCTGAACGGATTTCCTGCCGCAATGCCGACCGCCGCCATCGGCTATGCCCGCGTATCGACCGAGGACCAGAACCTCGACCTGCAGCGCGACGCGCTGAACCGCGCCGGGGGCCCCCGCATTTACGAGGATCCCCACCCAGAGCGAATTTCGTGAACGGGCGCTGCGCGAACTCGTCCGCAAGAGCAAAAAGCCGGTCGTGCTGTTTGTCGACGAGGCCCACGCCCTCCACTTCCGGACGCTAAGAGGCCTGAAACAACTGTGCGAGGTGGTGGCTGACGGCGGCGCCATGCTGTCGATCGTGCTCGCGGGCCACCCCAAGCGGAGGAAATCGGCTCCCGCTTCGCCGTCTTTCCGTTCGAAGGCATGGCCGGCCACCAAGCCGACTACATCGCCTGGCTGCTCGAACGTTGCCGAGCGGAGAACGCCGAACCCGCCACGATCATCGAGTCGGCAGCGGTCGATCTGCTTGCCGCGCGGCTGCGCACGCCTCTGCAGATCGAACAATATCTGACGCGCGTTTTCGAGAAGAGGGGTCATCGGACGATTTGCTCAAAATCGCACGCTAAGCTGAACGCTGAGTAAAATCAGCGGCTTTCAAAAACGCTCGTTTGCGCAAGTGATCGCATGGAGACGGCGAATGATGGGAAATCTCCTTTCAAAACCCTCTTTCAGAGCCCGTCTGAAAGGCAATCATCAAGCGAACACCTGTTAGCGTGCAATTTTGAGCAAATCGTCCGGTGACCCCAAGAACTTTGAAGCCGGCGAGAAGGTCGTCACCGCCACCCTCGCCGAAACCGTGCTCTCCCCACGCGGATCGACGATCTCGAGCCGCGGTTCACCCGCTATGGCTACGACGTGAGGAGCATCGCCGAGGAATTCCACATCAAGCCGGCCGACGTGCGCCTGTTTCTCCAGGGCCAACTCGACCTCGCCCGCTCGCGCGAACTCACCGAGCAGATGCTCGTCGCGGGCCTCCCGGTATGAGGCTGAAAAAAACCCTCCTTTTCCTGCCGTGCCATCCGTCTCAAATAGCGTGAGCCGGTGCCGATGATTGCAAGTCCGTCTCAATCATTATGAGCCTGGGATCACCGAGCGTGAGCCAGCCGCGCCCGATAATCTCGCCAAGCGTGCGCCCAAATCGCCGATGATTGCGCCCGGCCGCCGATAATCTCAAGCCGCTACACGTAGGGGAGCCTTCGCGGAGCGAAGGCCGACGCAGAGAGCGAAGCGAAACCCGCGAGCCGGTGCCGCCATTCGGACAGGTGTTGCAACAGTCACTCAGCCCCGCAAGGCTCGCCAAACCTGCCGGCAAGGTCGAGCGGTTTACTCCGTCCTGGTCACGCGGCGCGCGCGGCCCGCCGTCGCCAGGGCAAGAAACCGATCACGGATGGTGGCGAAATAGGGCCGGCACGGGCGGCGTTAATGCACCGGCAGCCGCGCCGCGCCCACCCGATTTAGCCGAGCTTCACCAAGGAGCCGCTGATGTGGCATCCCATAAAAGATGCCCCTTGATCATGGATATCGGCTTCCGCTCGGAAATGCTGACCGCTATTAGCAAACTCGAACACCGTGTTGTTCGATGCATACACAAATTGATCGATCAACTGTGGCACTAACGTTACGATAATAGGGGTACTTCCGTCAGTATCTGCGATTTCAGAGTGGAGTTTGAACAGCGCGCCACTTCCTGCCGAGATATCACATGACACGTTGGTAATTTCTAATCGTGACATTGGCGGAACAACGCTAAAATCGATGGTGCATTCGAAGTTCGAGAAATTTCCTCGAATACAGGTATACTTATCTGAGTACTCTTGATAGGGGGCGCGCGATCGTTCGACTAACTTACCATTGTCCTGCATCTTCTCCGCGGCAGCGATCCCCGAAACCCCGGCAACACCGCCGAAAAGGGCGACGACGGCGGCGATATGACGGAATGTTGTAAATTTCGGCACGATATCCTCCCGAGCGGTTGCACCCATTGTGCGGCACCGCTGTAGGATGAATTTATCGTTAATGTCTACTACATTACGGCAGTCTCGATTGTGCCAGTCAAAATGACGGTAATTCCATCTTCGTCATACACTGGTCAGCAACGCCTCGCTCAGCATTGTCACAGAAAATCGTGAGATCGATGCCCTAACCCTTTGATGTGGCCTACCCGTGTTTCGTGCGCTGCCGTTTCGACCGGCGGCGTTCGACGCCGGGCGACCCGGAGGCGCCGGCCCCGCCGATCACCTCGTTCCCAACCTTGATTGGCAGCCCGCCGGGAATGGCGATGACGCTGGGCAGCGTCACCTGCTGACGGACGACCGGGTTGTCGCTGGCGGAGCGCTCTGCGACCACCACGGCGGACACGCCGTACCCCTTCGCCCACAACTGGCGACCGCCGTCTCGGCAATTGTTTTGGCGATCGAATAGGAGAGATCGCGATGGGTGATGAGCTGGGCGCAGGCGGGTGAGGAGAGAATAGCGATGAGGCCGATCAGGGCGGCCCCGGTAAATGACGGGAGCATGCTGTTTCCTCCGGGTTATTGGGCGCATTTGTTTCCTTTGGGCGACGACCGACCCCAGCCACCGAAATCACCTTCTCTTGTGGTCGTACAACCGCCACGGCGGGCCGATTCCGGGGAATGATTTTTAGGCCAGGCGGTTGACGCGCTTTGCGTTGCCGCTGAACAGCGCCGCCTTCTCGGATGGTGAGTATCCGGCCGCCAGCCGTTTGAGAGCGTTCCACAAGATCGGATAGCTCGAGCTGGCACCGTCGGGCGGAAGTTGCTCTCGAACATCCCACGATCCGTTCCGAAAGCCGCGATGCTGGTTTCGATGTAGGGCTTGTAGGCCGTCGCCAGCTCCTCCGAGGAAGGTGGTTTCTCGCGCGCATAGAACTCGAACATCCCGATCGGCATGCCGAGACCACCGCGCTTGACGACGACGTTTTGAGACTTTGCGACCTCGGTGATGCCGGCCTTCCACTGCGCAAAGGTGTCGGCTTTCTTGTCCTTGTAAGGCCCGATGCCGAGCGGCCCGCCGACATGGTTGAGGGTTGAGGACGACCCACAAGCGCAGCGCTGTTCCACGCTGAACCTTTCGAACGGCCGCACTTACGCCGGCATTTCGGCGATTGTCCTTACGCGATAATGATTATTTCGCCGGTCCTATGGGGCCGTGGCGGGATGTATAGCCGGAACCGGTCGCCGTACCTGACACCCACGATAAGCATTGCGATCACCTCGACGCGGAATGGGTCAAACAGGTACGGCGAGTTATGGGGGATGTATATCCACGCCTTGTGGTTCACCCCATCCCGCCAATGCTCAAGTTGAACCCGTATAAGGCTAAATCGCTCGACCACTCGTGGATCCTGCGGGTGCCACGCGATTGGTGGTGTAGTATAGTCAGGGCTGTTGAAGCGAAGACCTTTATCAAGTCTGAGATTTATGCTGCCGGGATGGCAGCCTCTAATTTCTGAGAAGCGGGGTTCGATTTTTGGAAGCTGATACTTGAGCGCCCAGTTTGCGTAGCGAAAGCCGGCAACGACCTCAGCATCGAAGATAATTGGTCCGGAACTCTGCTCGCCGCGTTGGATCTCGCCGGGGCCTTCAACCTCTAAAGTCATCTAATCTTCCTAATGGTATATGGCCTCCAGCACGGCCGTGGACTGCGGTAGGTCCGCCCGGATATCGGCGGGTGGGTCTCCTTGTGTGCAACGCAGCGCCCCGCTCACGGCACCGCCGAGGGATGCATCACATCGATGCCATAGCGCATGAAATCGCCGATGTTGAAGGTTAGGATGCGATCGACACCGTGCACTTTCATCGCGGCGACGAGGCGGGCATCGAACACCTTACTGCCGCTCACCCCGTGCTCGACGACCAGACGCTTCCAGGTCTCATAGATCGCCGGCGTATCGGGCAGCAGCACGAAAAGCCGCTCGATCCGGTCGACCTCGGCATGAGCAAAGGCGATCGAGAGGCCGAGCCCATTATTTGCTATCGGCCGCGTCGCAACGCTCCAGAATTCGGCGATGTTCTGCGGCGTGACCTGCAATGCCACGCCGGTCTGCCGCAGTCGAATCAGGCTCTCGATCGCGGTTTCGTGTTCGGCATGTCCCGGTTCGGCTCGCCGCAACAGAAGATTGGTATCGATCAGAACACTCATCGGCCGCGCGCGCCGTAGATCGTTTCACGGCTGATTGCCGCGTCCTCGAGCGACGGCAACCCCGCGATCTTGCGATGGTCAGGCAGATGGCTGACGTCGCGCCAGGCTGCGATCCATTCGGCCTCGGACAGCGGCGCCCGCTCGCCGCTGAGATAGCGGCAAGCTAGCTCGACCAGCTTGGGGATTGATGCCGGGCGCGATTGCCGGCCGCGCGTCCGTCCGGCCTCGTAATCACCAAGCCGCGAGAGGCTGATCCCGAGCCGGCGGGCGAACTCTTTGCGATCCCACCCCATTCGGGTCCGTAATTGGGTGAGTTCCTGCGGCGTCATGCGCGAAATATAAGGGCCGCCATCGTGGGTCGCAAGAAAAACGCGACCATTGCCACTGACTGCGACTATCGCATAGGGCACGTATTCCGAACAACGCCGTCAACAGGACAGCAACAAATGGGCAAAGTCACTCGGCTACCGCCGCCGGCGTCCCAGATGCCGCACTCGGTCCCCGCGGGAAGCAGTCGGTACCCCGCGAGGCCGGGCGTAGCCATAAAGCGGCATCGGCGATGGCAAACCGTCTCGTTAACTTTTGAACCCTTCGTTTCGTACCGTCTTATATTGCGGTGATTCCAGCTGGGAGCGCCGATGAAGGGGCGGGGGTCATACCCCCGCCCCTTCTTTACACTTGCGTAGATCAGAATCCGCCTTGTGGACGTTTAGGGCTCTCGCGCCGTACCGTTCACCTTATTGGCCTGGCGGCATGATACACGTGTAGTTCGCCGCGACGCTAAGGTTACCCCCTGCCCCCCCGATAAAGCGGGTTTGCTGCGGATAGGGGCAAAGCGGCCGGCTGCGCGTGGTCGGCGCGCTCGTGAAATTAGTGCCGCTTGCAACCACCGGGCCGGGCGGAATCCCATTCTCGACCCATTGGACGAGCGGGCTGAGCATGTCGAACTGGTCCGTCGCTGGCCCAGCGCAATGTCCCATATTCGGGATCGGGTATAACCGGGAGAATGCTGCGGCGCCTTGCAAGCCGCCATTTTGAGCTGCCATTTCGTTGTAGTAATGGATCGTTCCGAGCACCGGCGGACCAGGATCGCTCAACCCGTGATACCAGATGATTTTACCGTTGTTTTTGACGAACTTAGAAATATCCAACGAGTTCGGAGTTGGTAGCCACCGGTGACGAGGCTAGCAATTGATCGAGATCTGTATCGAAGTTGAAACCTAGAATGTCAAAGCTGGGATCGGGCTGCGTAAGCCACGCATAACCGATCTGACTCGCACCCTGGCCGAAATCCCCGGGGGGCGTCGTTGGCGAGGTACCGATCTTTCGCGCCGGAATCCCGGCAGAAGACATGTACCCCCCATCATATGCGTAGCCGAGAACTGTGTTGTCGGGGTGGTCGTGAGCAACTGCACCCGCCGGCACCGTGATCGTAGCTCCCAGGGAAGTCCTCGGCCCCTGGTTGATCTGTTTGACGGCGTTTATTTGCGCCGCAGTCAAACAGGTCGGAAGCTTGGCCCCGGTGCACTGGAGGGGTTGATGGGTGTCCGTGAAGACATATGTCGCGGGATCGAATTTTGCCTGGCATGCCGGCAAATTGTCGATGACGCCGTCCACAGTGCCGTCTAGACCATCGCAGGCTTGTAGGATCGCGGTCGTGAAGAGCTGTTGATCCGCTGTCGGAAACGCCGGGAAGAAAAGTGGTTGGGGCGGGGTTGTCTGAGTAAATTGTATGGGTGTCGGCGTAATTTCGTCGATCTTTTCCAGACCCCAAAGCTCGCTGAAAGAAATCGCTTCGAGGTCATAAACTGGATCACCGGCGACGATCCCGTCGTAGTATTGCGGGAAGGTCTGCGACATCGCCATCGCTTCACGACCGCCGGTCGAGCACCCGACCCAGTAAGAATGATCCGGTCCCTCGCCATAGTAGGCGGCAATCACATACTTGGCGGTTAGCGTGGCGACCTGCATAGATTGATACGCGAAATCGATCAGGCCCTGCGGATCGAGGTAGAACTGATTTGGGCTTCCTGAGGCGCATTGTGCCAGCTGGCTGTTCTCATGCCCGCCGTCCTGGCTCCCTACCGCCCAACCGTGAGCTAGCGTCGGTGAGAGCGTTCCGGCGCTTCCGGTGGCAGCCGGCACCGTGCCGTCGGTCCCGCCTCCACCCGTGAACATGAACCGGCCGTTCCAGGCAGTGGCCATTGGTAGGCGTACCTCGAAGCTGTCGCCGTAGTGGCAACCGTCGCTGCCGACGCGGGCATTGATGATGCCATCAACCTGACAGTGCGCGGGTAACGTCGTTGTCGCGAGATTTAACTTTACCGAGGTGATTTGCGTATTCGGAACCGGAAAATTCGTGAGATTTGCCAGGTCTTCACACGCCACCGGCGTCCCTGCGGGCGTACCGGGGGACACGATGGATGTGCCGACGGCCGCGAACCCTTGGGTCGACGCGCATTGTCCTTGGAGGTTGCCGGTGACCCAGTCGGGTCCAAAATTATGCGTCGGAGCCGGCGTGTTCTGTTGGCATTGAAGATTTCCGCCGATCGTACTGAGACTGACGTCAGAGGCCCCGGCCGAGCTGTTATTTGGATCTGAGCGTTGCCATCGACCTGGCCCAGCCATGCTTCGCACGGCCCGGTATTATTCTGGCACAGGAAATTGCCGCGAATTCTTACCCCAGGACCGATGAACCCGCTTGGCTCTGTTGCAAAGCCTTCGGCGCTCTGCGATGGACGCCTCGAGCGAGGGGGGCGGGGCCGTGTCGGACTTCAAGGGGCGCCACTTTGGGGGTGAGATCGTGCTTTGGGCGGTGCGCTGGTATTGCCGTTACGGTATCAGCTATCGCGATCTCGAGCAGATGATGGCCGAACGCGGCGTGTCGGTCGATCACTCGACCATTTACCGATGGGTGCAGAGGTACGCGCCCGAGATCGAGAAGCGGCTGCGCTGGCACTGGCGCTGGCCGCGCTCGCGGAGCTGGCGGGTCGACGAGACCTACGTGAAGGTCTGCGGCAAGTGGTCTTACCTCTACCGAGCTGTCGACAAGCTGGGCAACACGATCGATTTCTATCTCTCGCCGACGCGGAACACGATGGCGGCGAAGCGTTTGCTTGCCAAGGCTCTCAGGGGGCTGAAGGATTGGGAACAGCCTGAGGTCATCAACACCGACAAAGCGCCGACCTATGCCGCCGCTCTCGCCGCGCTGAAGGCCGAAGGCAAATGCCCGAAGGACACCCAGCACCGGCAGGTCAAGTATCTGAACAACATCGTCGAAGCCGACGGCTCTGTTGCAAAGCCTTCGGCGCTCTGCGATGGACGCCTCGAGCGAGGGGGGCGGGGCCGTGTCGGACTTCAAGGGGCGCCACTTTGGGGGTGAGATCGTGCTTTGGGCGGTGCGCTGGTATTGCCGTTACGGTATCAGCTATCGCGATCTCGAGCAGATGATGGCCGAACGCGGCGTGTCGGTCGATCACTCGACCATTTACCGATGGGTGCAGAGGTACGCGCCCGAGATCGAGAAGCGGCTGCGCTGGCACTGGCGCTGGCCGCGCTCGCGGAGCTGGCGGGTCGACGAGACCTACGTGAAGGTCTGCGGCAAGTGGTCTTACCTCTACCGAGCTGTCGACAAGCTGGGCAACACGATCGATTTCTATCTCTCGCCGACGCGGAACACGATGGCGGCGAAGCGTTTGCTTGCCAAGGCTCTCAGGGGGCTGAAGGATTGGGAACAGCCTGAGGTCATCAACACCGACAAAGCGCCGACCTATGCCGCCGCTCTCGCCGCGCTGAAGGCCGAAGGCAAATGCCCGAAGGACACCCAGCACCGGCAGGTCAAGTATCTGAACAACATCGTCGAAGCCGACCACGGCAAGCTCAAGCAGCTGATCCGGCCGGTGCGCGGTTTCAAGTCGATGAAGACGGCCTATGCGACGATCAAGGGCTTTGAGGTGATGCGTGCGCTCCGCAAGGGTCAGGCGGCGATCTTCAACCTCACGCGCGACATCCTTGGCGAGGCGCGCCTGGTCGAGCGCGCCTTCGGCCTCGGCGCATGCGCGCTGACCGAAGCCGTCCAGCTGGTCGGTGAGCGGCTCGAGGCCGCGTGAGCGCGAGCACGACCTCGCGCAGGCGCATCACGCGCCACAGCTGGAAGTTTGCAACAGAGCCGGCAAGAGTACGGTTGAGTTTCGAGAGGGGTCATGACGATCAAACGGATAAAGGCTGGGCACACAGCCGCGCGGGCGAAACAGCGACTACGGCCGGTCGCCCCGAAGGTCGCGCGAGCACGATCATCCGATGCCGCCTCGTTTAATTATTAGAGGCGGCGGCCGATTTGTCGCGAGCCAGGTCGTCTTTTCCGACACGAAATCTGGGTGTCAGTGCCCAGAATTGGAATTGGCTTGACCATCGCTGCTTGAACCTGACGGTTGCTGCTGCTGGGTCTTTTCCCGAGCCGCCTTGGCCGCCTCATGATGGCCGACGATGCAGCCGGCCCCGGCGCCGAGAACGCCGTGATGTCCTGCCAGATGTCCGGCAACGCCGCCGACCGCGGCGCCCTTTAGGCAGCCCGCCGCGTCCGCCGGCGCCGCAACCCAGCCGGCCGTGATCAAAAAGGCAAGGGCTGCCGGCAATAACATGAATTTCATTCGTGTTTCCTCCGTGGCCCCGCAATGAGGGTGCCGTTGACAAACAACACCGTGGCAAACCATTAGGTTCAATTTCAGTGTTCTAGATGTCCGGCATCAGCGCTAATGAGACAGATTGGGCGCGTTGAAGAAGGGAGTGACTGTCTTTTTGGTCAAGTGCGAATTGGCCGCCACGGGTGTCAATCTCGCAATCAACCCTCCCGCTGACCAGGCTCGCCACTGCTGAGCGCGGTCTCGATGGCGTTGCAAAGCTGTTCCGCGCGAAAAGGTTTTTGCAGGAGTTGGAGACCATTATCCTCGGCGTACTTCATGGCTTCGGGACTTCCAGAAATAATCACAACAGAAATGCCTCTTTGCTTCAGATGAAGCGCCAATGAAGCGCTTGACTCTCCCGGCATCAGGACATCGAGGATGACGCAATCGACCGTGTCGCCGGCTTCCAGAAAATCGCGCAGCGCGGCCCCACCCGATACGCTGCTGACACGGTAGGAGTGCTCCTGGAGCAGGTTCACGATCACCTCCCGCACGTCATCGTTGTCATCGACGATGAGAATATGCTTTGGCTGGCCCATCTTCACCCGACCACCCCGTGGCTAGCTAGCTCCTCCTAATTGTGAGTGTGTTGAAATGATACGTCGGTAATGTACATTACCAACACCGCGCGGCCTAGCTTTTTTACGAGTAGGTTTTGGGAAGGTGAGAGGCGATGCGCGTCCGGACCAACTGATAACATTCGCAAGATTCCGCCACGAGGCCCTGCCGATCGAGTATCGTGACTTGCTGTCGGCCGCGAACAATCAAACCGGCGCGTTCGAGCTCCCGAGCAACATTCGTGATGGTGGGCCTGTGGACACCCAGCATTTCGGCGAGCAGGTTCTGAGTGATCTGTAGTGCGTCGTCGTCACTGCGGTCACGCATCGTGAGCAGCCAACGCGCGAGCCGCTGCTTGAGGTTGTGCGCCCCGTTGCACGCTACCGACACCAGGACTTGCTCGAGAAAGGCTTGAACGTAGGCGTACATCAGACTTCGAAAGGACGGTATCGACTCCATGGCCTGGGCGAACGGCGCGCGCGACATCTTTGCCGCGCTTCCGGGGAGCTGGACGAGCAGTCGGATAGACGAACTCTCAGCGCCCAAAACGGCTTGCACAGCGGTGCAACCCTCCCTACCGATCGTTGCCATCTCGATGATGTTGCCGTCCGCGTAAACCGCCACCGCCGAGACGACACCGCTGTCGGGGAAGAATACATGATCGAGCGAACTATCAGCGTCCATCAGGACCTGTTCTCGTTCGCAGCGTATCGGTTCAAGCTCCGGCATAAGCTGCTGGAGATCGGAGGAGGGCAGGGCGAGCAAAAGCCGGTTGCGAGGCCAATTCGACAGAGCGCTCATTCTATTTTGCTATGGCGTCTAAAGTTGTACAGGCGTATTTTCATAAGGAGTCTTTCTGATTATTGTTATTAATTAGCTTTAGCCGATCTATCGTCTCCCTGATTAGTTGCTTGAGGGCGGCAAGCGCCCGTTCATCAGTCGCGAGCCTCAAAAGCGTGCGATACCGCTCTAATTCCCGCTCCAGCTTCTGACCGACGAAAGCCGTTGTTCGCTCTATTAGAGCATCGAATCTTGCGGCGGCGACGAATCACGGCTTGAGAGGCGACGAGAGTATAGAGGATGGCACACAATGAGCCGTAGATAGCGCCGCGTAAATTTGCCAAGTACTCGACCGTGTTGGACCAAGAGCCCGAAGGTGGGAGTGATGGAAACGCTCGCCGGAGGGAAGGGCGAGCTGATCTCGAGGGCGTCGCTTCGATTAAGCGTATTGGGAATAGACGTAATCGATCGGGGCGGAAGTGAAGTCAAGGTTTGAAGTGTGTTTTACGTATACCGGGTCCGCTTCAGGTGTAACGGCGGCGAAAAGCAGCCCAATCCCGAAAAAAACGACCTGACAACAATCGCCATGGGAACCCCCCACTTTTGGCTTGGCGCTCACCGGTTGAACAACCCCTCGAGCGAGCAGTTCCCGGATTCCTTATCACGATCTTGTTGTAGCAGATTCATGCTGAATCCGGCCGTGTCCGGCGCCAGCGGCTATGGAGGCAGGTCGTGTCCCTTGGAGCGGCGGTCATCGCGGGTCTTCGGTAGGGTTTTGGTCGCCAACTTCAACGCGAACCAAGGACCCGACGATGACCGACGAGATGATGAGCCTTCGCACGCTTTTGGAGAAGAGTTCGGATGCCGAGCTACTGCGCGAGATGGTGGGTTTTGCGGCGCAGCGGCTGATGGAGCTGGAGGTCGAGGGCTTGACCGGCGCCGCGCACGGCGAGCGCAATCCCGAGCGCCTCAACCACCGCAACGGGTACCGCGACCGGGTGTGGGAAACGCGCGCCGGCACGGTCGAGCTGCGCATCCCCAAGCTGCGCCGGAGCTGCTACTTCCCGGCTTTTCTGGAACCGCGGCGGATGGCCGAGAAGGCGCTCGCGGCGGTGATTCAGGAAGCTTACGTCCACGGCGTGTCGACCCGTTCGGTCGACGATCTGGTCCAGGCGATGGGCATGACCGGAATGTCCAAGAGCCAGGTCAGCCGGCTGTGCGCCGAGATCGACGACAAGGTCGCTGCCTTTCTCAACCGGCCGCTGGAAGGCGAGTGGCCCTATCTGTGGCTCGATGCGACTTACCTGAAGGTGCGCGAGAACGGGCGTATCGTCTCGGTCGCCGTCATCATCGCGGTGGCCGTCAACGGCGATGGCCGGCGCGAGGTGCTGGGCATCGCGATCGGCGCGTCGGAGGCCGAGACTTTCTGGACCGACTTCCTGCGCTCGCTGGCGCGGCGCGGCCTGCGCGGCGTCAAGCTGGTGATCTCGGATGCGCACGAGGGGCTGAAGGCAGCGGTCGCAAAGGTGCTGCATGCGTCCTGGCAGCGCTGCCGGGTACACTTCATGCGCAACGTCCTGGCCCATGCCGGCAAGCAGGGCCGCCGCGTCGTCGCCGCCTTCATCGCCACCGCCTTCGCCCAGGAGGATGCCGAGATGGCCCGAGCCCAATGGCGCCAGGTCGCCGATCAGCTCAGGCCCAAAGTGCCCAAGCTCGCCATCCTGATGGACCAAGCCGAAGCCGACGTCCTCGCCTTCATGAGCTTTCCCAAGGATCACCGGCCCAAGATCCACAGCACCAATCCGCTGGAGCGGCTCAACGGCGAGATCAAGCGCCGCACCGAGGTCGTCGGCATCTTCCCAAACGAGGCCGCAATCACCCGCCTCGTCGGCGCCATCCTGCTCGAACAAAACGATGAATGGGCGGTCCAGCGCGCTCGCTACATGACCCTGGAAACTATCGCTCCATTGAGCGAGGATCCTATCGTCAGGCTGCCCGCCCTATCCGCCTGACACCGGCCGACCCCGCCGGAGAGCGCGATACTGCCGCCGCTCCTACACCACTCCAAGGGACACGACCCGGCGCGGCGCAACCCCGAATGCGTTATGGCAACGAATGTACCGTGCCTTTCCCCTCGCTCAGGTTTCAGTCCGCCCAGATACGCGCGCGAATGATCATTGACGATTCGATGCGGTTTTTACCAGGCAACGCAGCACTTCGGCGATGCTCCAGGCCTGAGCGATGCAGCCGCGCGGGGTGAACGGCGGCTCGGCGTCAAAGACCTCGCTGATCGAGCCGATGCCGGCCTCAGCCAGATGCGGCTCGAAGCCGTCGAGTAAACGTCGTGCGGTTGGGTTGTCATCGGGATGGACCTTGAGCCAGGCATCGACGAACGGGCCGATCAGCCAGGCCCACACCGTGCCCTGGTGATAGGCTGCATCGCGGGCGCGCACATCGCCGAAATAGCGCGGTTTGTAATCGGCCTCGCCCGGGGCTAAGGAGCGCAGTCCGACCGGGGTCACCAGCTTCTCATGCACGGCGGTAACGACCGCCTCCCAACGTTCCCGTTCCAGGACCGGGTGGGCGAGCGCAATCGCGAAGATCTGGTTCGGTCGGAAAGCGGAATCCTCACCGTTCTCGCCGTCCACGACATCGTATAGATACCCCCCGGCCGCGTGCCAAAAGCGGCGATTGAATGATTCTCGCGTCTTGTCGGCGTGGGCTCCGATCTCGGCGGCTTCAGGATCCTGCCTTTCACGCAGCCAATCCTCAGCAGGCGCAGCGCGTTGTACCACAGCGCGTTGATCTCGACCGCCTTGCCGCGGCGCGGGGTCACCACCCAATCGCCGACCTTCGCATCCATCCAGGTCAGCGCATAGCCCTCCGCCCCCTGAGCCAGGAGCCCGTCATGCGGATCGACTTTGATGCCGAAACGGGTGCCTTCGAGATGGTGACGTACAATGTCCTTCAGGATCGGTAGAAGGAGCTCCAAGGTCGCTTTATCCCGGCTGTGCTCGACATAGCGGTGCAGCGCATGGAAGAACCACAACGTCGCATCAGCGGTATGGTAGAGGCCCTGATTTTGCCCCTCGGGGAACAGGTTTGGGATCAGCCCGTCGCGCACGTAATGGGCGAAGGTGCGCAGGATCCAGCGCGCCTCGATCGCTCGACCAGTCGCCAGGGCAAGTCCTTCGAGCGAGATCATCGTGTCCCGCCCCCAATCGGTGAACCAGTGATAGCCGGCGATCACGGTGCGAATCTCATCTCCCTCGGCCCGCGCCCGCGCCCCATCCGCAATGCGCCCGACCGGGGTGATGACAAAGGTGTCGGCGGCGAGGACGAGCTCGGCTGCGAAACCGATTTGTGCCGGCGCCGACGCCATTCCGACGAGCCGCCGCCGCCGCTCGCCTTCGAAAGTCAGTGCGTCGTCGGGGCTCAGCGCCAGCACGGTATGCCAAGCCTCTGTCGCCGCGATCAGGGTGAGCGGGCAACCCCCGCGGACCTCTCCGGCAAAGTAGCCGGGGCTCCACAGCCAGCCGTGCGAATCGTAACCGCGCTGCGCCTCGATGTCGTAGAAGCGCTCGCGGCGCGAGCCGCCGTCGGCGGTAAAGGTCGGTCTTTCAGCGCCCTCCATGGCCAGCCGTAATGTGGGCAGATCGGGCCCCGCGCTGATCTCGTATCGGTCGCCCTGGATGGTCAGCGTATAGCCCGAGGACGGCGCTTCACCGACCGGCGCTTCGAGCGCCCGAAAGTTGATCCAGGGCCTCACCCGGAGGCGGACGCGCTTGCCGTCACCGAGCGAGCGAAAGTGCAATGCACTATGTTCTGGCGCGACGGCACGACGATCGACTTCTCGATGACGATCCCATCGATTTCATAGCGCCAGCTTGGCAGGCCCATGTTCAAGGTAAAATCGAGGAAGCGGCCCTTCTCGCGAAGGTTTACGACGCTGCCGTCTTCGAGCTCGACGTCGACTTCAAGGTCGTTGAGGACAACCATGCGGCCAAGCGGCGCCGGCTGAGCGGCAATCAGGAAGCCGTGGTAGCGCCGGATGATCGCCTCCGTTATCGTCGCCGAGGCGTAGCCCCCTAACCCGTTCGCCACGAGCCACTCATGCGGAGCCTCCGGTAACGAGTGATCGTCGCGGATGGCCCGGCGCGGCTCCGCCATTGGCTTTTCGGAGATCACGAGTCTTTCGCCCCGGTTCCGGCGGTTGACGGTCCAGGGATGAGCACGGCGGCGCTCTGTCCCGGGATCAGCCAATCCCCTGCAGCATCCTGCGCCGGGCCCCCGGAACCACCGTAGACTGGCGCTTCGCTCGACCACAAGAGTTGCCAAGCCTGACCCTCCACCGGGGCCAGCAATGGCTCGGGCGCCGGGCCGAGCAGGAGGTCTCGGCCGAGATTGACAACCAGCAAGCGATCAACTCCGCCGGCTGAGAAAAAGCGCAGCATCCAAGCTTCATCCGTGAGCGCGGCGCCATCGATCCGGCATGGTCGCTGTCCGAGCACCGGGTCCGTGCGCCGCAGCGTCAGAAGATCGCGATGCAGCGCATAGATCGAAGCATGCCGGTGCCGTTCGCCGAGATCGAGTCCCGATCGGCGAAACGTTTCAATGTCGCCGGGATCAGCGAGCTTGGCCTGCATCTCACTCGTCGCGAGACTGGGGAATTGCGCAAGAAAGGTACGGCGCCCCTCCCGGACACCGGGCGACAGCTCGATGCCGGGATCGGCAAAATAAAAAAACGGGCTAGACGCGGCGAATTCCTGTCCTTGGAACAGCATCGGAATGCCCGGCATCAGCAACAAATAAGCGGTCATCGCGCGAAACCGGCCCGGGCTCGTCAACGCGTGACAGCGTTCCCCGGTGCCCGAGTTGGCGATCTGGTCGTGGTTCTGCAGAAAGACAACAAAGCATTCCGCTGGGAGATCGAGGGTCGGCGAACCGCGCGCTTTCTCCTGCCACGGGTAGTACTGCCCCTGATAGAGGAAACCGTGCTTGGCGGCGGCGACGAACTCGCCCGGGCGACCGCGGTAATCCGAATAGTAGGCCTCGTGGCGTCCGGTCATCGCCACCATGGCGCTGTGATGGAAGTCGTCATTCCATAAGGCGTCGAGCCCGTATCCGCCCCGATCGGCCGGACGTACGAATTTTGCCTGCTGCGGCTCGTTCTCGCCGACCACGAAGGTGGTTCGACCGCGGCCCGCCGAGCGCACCTGCCGAACGATGGCGGCGAGTATATGATCGTCCGATCGATCGAAAATAGCCTGCGTCGCGTCGAGCCGCAACCCGTCGAGATGATACTCGTCGATCCAATAACCCGCATTGGCGATAAAGAATTCTCGGGTAGGAGCAGCAACGGGTCCGTCGAAGTTTATCGCCTCGCCCCACTCGTTTTCATCGCGATCAGTGAAATAAGCCGTGGAGAACGATTTGAGATAGTTCCCATCAGGGCCGATGTGATTGTAGACGACATCGAGGATAACGGCGATGCCGAGAGCGTGCGCGCAGTCGACGAAATGGCGGAAATCATCGGGACGGCCGTAGAGCCGGGTTGGCGCGAAAAGGTCGACGCCGTCATATCCCCAACCAAACCGGCCCGCGAATTCCGCCACCGGCATAATTTCAAGGCAGGTGATGCCGAGCTCGGCAAGACTCGGCAGCTCGCGCCGAGCCGCTTCCCAACTTCCCTCTGAGGTGAAGGTGCCGACATGCATCTCGTAGATGACGAGATGCTCCCGGGCCAGCCCGCGCCACGTGTGGTCGGTCCAAGCGAAGTGCCCGGGATCGACGATCTCTGAAGGCCCGTGCGGCCCGTCGGGCTGAAATCTCGATGCCGGGTCGGGCAGCGCCGCCTCGCCCCGATCGAGACGGAGGCGATAGCGCATGCCGGCTCGTGCCGACAGGCTCAACAGCGAGAAATAGCCCTTGCTTTCGGATTCTAATGACGCCGGTTCGAGGCCTTCGATCTCGACCGCGATCTCACGGCACTGGGGGGCCCAAACACGAAAATGGACACCGCTGGCGGGCTGCGGCTCGGCGCCAACCGGTAGGCGCCGGAGCGGCTCGGCTGCGACCCGGACCGGATGGTCTGGAATGTGAGATGGCGAAATCACGGTCTTCTCATTTTTGCGTAGGACTTATCACTGGTCAACATCGGCACTCACATTGGTGATGTACGGAGATTTGTGTCAGGGCGGTGAGAGGGGGTACTCGGCGGATTGCTGAGGTCCGCAAGATGGAGCACCCCCAATGCCACAGGCTGTGACGATCCGAAGCTTACCGAGGGCATTTGAGTTCGTGAAGGCCATGCAAGCGCAAGGACTGGAATGGGGCGAGGGCTACCGGGGGCTCGGCCGGGAGGCGATCGCCGCCATTCTGCAGGGTCAGATGGCGCAGGCGATCGATCAGCACCTCGATCGGATGGCGGCGATGGACGAAGTCGACCGGCGCAATGGCTCTTATCGGCGCCATCTGCTGACCGAGCTTGGCGACATCGAGCTGGCGGTGCCTCGCACCCGCCGGTTCGCCCCGATTGCGGTCGTGCGCGCCTATGCGCGGCGTCCCGAGCAAGTGGATCGGATGATCCTGGCGTGCTTTGTCCTCGGGCTTTCGGTGCGCAAAGTCGGCGAGGCCTTGCTGCCGATCCTCGGGCGGCCGATCAGCCCGGCTACCGTCAGCACGGTGGCCAAGCAGCTCGATGCGGTGGTGGCCGCCTTTCACGCGCGGCCGCTTAACGATCAGTATCGGGTGCTGATGCTCGATGGCGTGGTGCTGGCTCGCAAGACCGGCGCCGGCGCGATCCGGCGCCCCGTGCTGGTTGCCCTCGGCCTGCGTTCCGACGGTAAGAAGGAGGTTATCGATTTCCGCCTGGCAGCCAGCGAGAGTGCCGCCGAATGGGAGCGTTTCCTCGGCGACCTGATCCGCCGCGGCCTGATCGGAGACCCGCTCGAGATGATCTGTGTCGATGGCGGCGCGGGCCTGCTCGCCGCCCTGCCAACCGCCTATCCGGCTGTTCCGGTGCAGCGCTGCTGGGCGCACAAGATCCGCAATGTCCTGGCCAAGGTGCGGGTTGCCGACCAGCCGGCGGTCAAGGCCGATCTGCACGCCGTCATGAATGCCGGCACGGTGCCGCGGGCGCGGTCGGCAGCCCGTCGCTTCCGCCGACCGCTGGGCAGCCGATTATCCCCGGGCGGTCGCCTGCCTGCGTGACGACCTCGACGAACTGCTCGCTTGCTGGCGCTACAAATCCCTCAGCCAGCGCAAAGCCGTTCGCACCACCAATGCCATCGAGCGCCGCTTTCGTGAAGTCAGACGGCGTACCAGGCCAATGGGCGTCTTCTCCGACCGAACCTCGATGGACCGCATTCTCTTCGCCGTCTTCAATCACGAAAACTCTAACCAGGGCATCAGCACCCCTCTCCTGCTGACACAAACCTTTTGACGTCACCACTCACATTTTCATCCAAGGGCCGGCGCTTTCTGGATGGAGCAACGGCCGTTTCTAGGCAACGCGGCCGATTCTCGATTCCTGGGCGCATTCGACCGCCGCGGCCGAGTGAGATTACCGCAACGGGCACTTCATGGCCGTGACCGCGGCAATCCACGTTTACTAAATGCGTTCTCAATTACAGTTCAGACACACCCGCTTACTAAACTACTACGACATTTTACCAATCAGAGCCGACGGTACATCAAGGGGTTACAACGGCGATTTATACCGGGGACATCCAACGGCCCGAGCAGCGACCTGGGCTGGAGCATATAGAGGATGGACCTAGATGACCGATTTCGTACATCTGCTCGAAGGCGAAATTCCTCGCTTGCGGCGTTACGCGTGGGCCTTGACCCGCGATGCGTCGCGGGCCGACGACTTGGTGCAGAGTGGCCTCGTCCGCGCTATCGCCAAACAGCATTTATGGCAGGAGGGGACGGATCTGCGGGCTTGGCTATTTACGATACTGCACAATCAGCATGTCAACGACGTGCGGCGTGCGGTACGCGAAGGATCAACCGCCCCGATCGAGGAGGTCGCCGCCGAGTTGCCAGTCTCCTCGAATGTCGGGGCGTCGTTGGAGTTGCGCGATCTTGAGCGGGCGATGAGCCGACTTCCCGACGAACAGCGCCAGGTAATCCTGCTGGTGGGTCTCGAGGGCATGCGCTATGAGGAAGTCGCAGAGATCCTCGGCATCCCGATCGGCACCGTGCGCTCGCGGCTGTCGCGCGGGCGTGAAACGCTGCGCGTACTTATGGGAATGCGCGAAGATTGTGGCTCAGCGCGCCGGCAGTCTGCGTCTTCCGAGCGCGAGGCGGCGTGAATGGGGGACCCGCCACAAGCCGACCGGTGGGGATAAATCGCAGATAAAGAAGGCGAATTCGTTTCCCCCATTCTCAGCTTTTGTGTGGTCGGTGCTCTCGGTGAGGGCACCCCACAGAAACGAGATCATCTAAATATTACATGCTACAGCAGATAGAGGAGTGCACGATGCCGGAGCAAAAAGAGCAAGCCATCCGGGAGCGGGCTTACGCGATCTGGGAAGAAGAAGGCCGCCCGGACGGGAAAGACCTAGAGCATTGGTTGCGCGCCGAGGCCGAAATAAACTCGGCCGACCAAGAACCAAAAGAATCACACGCCGTTTCGATTGTACCCTAACTATCCAGGATACTGCGAATCTTTGTCGCTAAAGCCGTAAAAGTGAAGGGTTTGACAAGAAGCTCGACACCGGCATCGAGCCGGCCATGATGCACGATGGCGTTTCGTGCATAGCCGCTAGTGAACAGAACCTTGAGCCCGTTCTTGCGCCGGAGCGCCTCGTCGGCCAATTTCCGACCATTCATGCCGCCTGGCAATCCCACATCCGTAAACAGAAGTGTAATCTCGCGATGGGCGTCGAGCAATCGTAGAGCGACATGGCCATCCATTGCCTCGACGACACGGTAGCCCAATTCGCGGAGCCCGTCGCCTGCGAAACTCCGAACATCGGGATCATCTTCGGCTAATAGGATAGTTTCTCCATTTCCACGCGGGATTGCCGCCGCATTCAAACTGGGTGTCTGCCACATCCTCGGTTGAGGAATCTCGTGGCAAATATAGCTTGACCGTGGTGCCTGAACCGACCTCGCTGTAAATCTTGACGTGGCCGCCGGACTGCTTGACGAAGCCATAGACCTGCGACAATCCGAGCCCAGTACCTTGTCCGACCTCCTTGGTCGTAAAAAATGGATCGAACGCCCTTGCTGTAACCTCTGGCGTCATCCCGGTACCGGTATTGCTGATGAAAATGCCGACGTACTGGCCTGCCGGGATCTCCGCAGACACCGCGTAGGCGTCATCCAAGTAAACATTCGCGGCTTCGATCGTCAATTTGCCGCCTTCCGGCATTGCATCGCGCGCATTGATCGCGAGATTGAGAAGCGAGCCTTCGAGATGATTGCCATCGACCGAGGTCCGCCATAGCCCACCCCCGAGAACCGTTTCGATCACGATGCTTTCGCCCAAGGTACGGCGTAGCATTTCGGACATGCCGGTGATCAGCGTGTTGGCCGACAGGGATGTCGGTACAAGCGTCTGGCGGCGAGCAAATGCCAACAACCGGTGCGTCAGGGTTGCTGCCCGCGTCGAGGCGCGCAGCGCTGCATTACCCAATCGCTCGAGTTGGCCGCCGGATTCGGGAAGATGACGCAGCATGGTCTCGATATTCCCGGAGATGACGAGGAGCAGATTATTGAAATCGTGGGCGATGCCACCCGTCAGCTGACCGACGGCTTCCATCTTTTGCGCCTGCCGCAACTGCTCGTCGGTATTGCGCTTCTCGGTCAAATCTCGGGTAATTTTGGCGAAACCGAGCAGTTCACCTGTTGGGTCGCGGATCGCCTCGACAACGACGCTTGCCCAGAAAATGCCGCCATTTTTGCGTATCCGCCAGCCCTCAGCGTCGCATTTCCCGGTTCGCGCTTGCAGCTTCGAGGATTCTCTCCGGAACACCATTGCTTTTGTCTGCATCGGTATAGAAGTGAGAGAAATGCTGGCCGATGATTTCTTCTGCCCGGTATCCTTTGATTCGCTCCGCGCCCGTGTTCCAGTTGACGATGTTGCCCGCTGGGTCGAGCATAAAAATCGCGTAATCGGTAACGGCATCGACGAGGAGACGGAAGCCTCGCTCGCTTTCACGGAGTTGCTGGTAGCTCGCTTCAAGCTGCCGAGCCCGCTCTTGAACGCGCTCTTCGAGTGTTTCATTGAGCGCCAGCAAGCGCGCATCGAGCGCCTTACGATCGGTTATGTCAGAGTAGGAACCAAACAGGTAGTCCGTGCCACCTGATGGATCCCGCTCCACCTTGCCTTTGCCGGCCAGCCAGTGGAGGCTTCCATCCGGATGACGTACTCGCAATTCTACATAATAGGAGCCTCCGCTTTTCGCGGCTTCGAGAGCGCCCCGTACTTTCGGCATGTCGTCGACGAAGATCGCACGTTCCCAATCCTCAAAACGCGCTCTGCGCTTGCCCGGATCAATCCCAAAAAGCACCGCAATCTGCGGTGTCCACTCCCACTCCATCGAGACTAGATCGAGTTTGAACGTGCCGGTGCCGCCGGCTAGTGGATACCACCTAACAAAAGACTCCCATTTGCGATTTCGCGCGCCGCGCTTTTGTGCGAGGCTGGGCGATGCGCAAGGGAACATCTATTGCAGTGACGCCTGCTGATCGGATCCGGTTGGAGGCGATCGTACGGGACCGCAACAGCCCGCAGAAGCACGTCTGGCGCGCCCGGATCGTGCTGCTCACGGCCGATGGCGAGGGCACCAACACGATCACCCGCACCCTCGGCAAGGACAAAACCGTCGTGTGGCGCTGGCAGGAGCGCTTTATGCACGACGGGGTCGCAGGGTTGACCCGCGACAAGACCCGGCCGTCGCGCATCCCGCCATTGCCGGCCGCCACCGTCGATCGGGTCGTGGCGCTGACCAACCAGGCGCCGCCGCACGCGGCGACCCATTGGACCGCGCCGGCGATGGCCAAGGCGGTGGGGATCAGCCCCTCCTCGGTGCGGCGGATCTGGGCGGGACAAGGGTTGCAGCCGCATCGGGTGCGAACCTTCAAGATCTCCAACGACCCCAAATTCGCCGACAAGCTCAAGGATGTCGTCGGCCTCTATGTCGATCCGCCGGCCCATGCCATGGTTCTGAGCATCGACGAGAAAAGCCAGATCCAGGCGCTCGACCGCACCCAGCCCGGGCTGCCGATGAAAAAGGGGCGCTGCGCCACCATGACCCACGATTACAAGCGCAACAGCCTGCCCTCGCGAAGGCGGGGGGCACCACCACCCTGTTCGCCGCCTTCGATATCCTGGAGGGCAAGGTCATCGGGCGCTGCCCATCGTAGTCGGGGCCGACCGCGTAATTGCCCTGGCAGATATGGACCAGAACGTGTACGTCCTCTGGGAGCCCCTCGATCGCGATGTTAATTGCGCCGGTCGCAGCTCGGACTTCGGCGTCTTCGGCGGCGGTAAAATAGGGCTCGTCGATCTGAATATGTTTGCATCCGGCCGCGACCAGACGCGCAAAGTTCTGGTGCAGCAGCTTGCCAATGTCGTGCATCATCCGAGGCATATCGTTGTAGTATTCGTCATACGCGACAGCTGCCAAAAGATGAGGTCCGGTCATCGTGATTTTGACCGGCTGGCGCGCAAAGCCAGATACCATCCGGAATTCGTCGACCAGGCCGAGATCGGTCGTGTCGTCGATCGCCGCACGGCAAATTGCGGCTGGATGGAAGACGTTCGGGTCGTGCCGGCTGATCGGTTTTGGCCGGGTGATGCCTTGGAACGCCGGTATCTTTTGCCAAAAATAGTTCAGCATCGCATTTGGCGGAGAATGGCGATTATGGGTTCGCCGATGCATCTCGCCGCCCGTGATCACATCGATGCCGGCGGCCTCTTGTTCTAGGATCGCCGCCTGACCGGCGCGAAACTGCGCGTCGGCAAAATCCGCCGGCGACAGTTGTCCTAGAGTGGCAAGACGATCCAGGGCCTCATACCACCGCGGCACGCTGTGCGCACCGACAACCGTCGTCGTATATCGGCTATAACGAGCCATCCTTCACCCCCTCTTCGCAGCCCCCCAGGTAGCGGCTACATTTCGCCGCCGTTTGTCACGAACGAGCTTTGGGCGGCAGGGAACTCTTACGCGGAAAAGATGTCTGGCAGCAACTGAACGACAAACTCGTGTGTTGGCATAAGCAACCGCCCCCCGGAGACCTGAGACGAGATGAACACGGCCAAGATCAGCGAGGGGCTACCACATCCTCTCGGCGCGACCTGGGATGGCGAAGGGGTCAATTTCGCGCTGTTCTCGGCGCACGCGACCGGGGTCGAGGTCTGCCTGTTCGACGAGAACGGCGAGCGCGAAACCGCGCGCATCGACCTCCCCGAATACACCGACGAGATTTGACACGGCTACGTGCCGGGGGTCGAACCTGGCACGATCTATGGCTATCGCGTTCACGGCCCTTACGAGCCGGAACAGGGGCACCGGTTTAACCCGAACAAGCTATTGCTCGACCCGTATGCGAGGGGGCATTTCGGCGAGCTGAAATGGGATCCGGCGGTCTTTGGCTACCAGATCGAGTCAGGTGAAGACACAAGTTTTGACGAACGCGACAGCGCACCGTTTATGCCCAAATGCGTCGTCGTCGACCCTAATTTCGACTGGAAGGGTGAACCCCGGGGCCGCGCCGTTCCGTGGGATCGGACCGTCCTCTATGAGACGCATATGCGCGGTTTTACTAAGCTGCATCCCGAGGTGCCTGAGCCACACCGCGGGACCTACAAGGGACTCGGCAACAAGGCGGTGGTCGATTACATAAAGTCGCTTGGCGTAACTTCGGTCGAGCTCTTGCCGATACATACATTCATCAATGACAGCCACCTGCTCGAGCGCGGTCTAACCAACTATTGGGGATATAACACGATCGGCTTCTTTGCGCCCGATCCGCGCTATGCGCATGAGCGTGAGCAGACCTTGCGCGAGTTCAAAGAGATGGTGGCTTGCCTCCACGAGACCGGCCTCGAGGTGATCCTCGATGTCGTCTACAACCACACGGCAGAAGTCAATGAGCACGGCCCGACCCTGTCGTTCAAGGGCATCGACAACGCCTCCTATTACCGCCTGATCCCCGATCAGCCGCGGTACTACATCAATGATACCGGCACCGGAAATACGCTCAATCTGAGCCATATGCGGGTTATCCAGATGGTCGCCGACAGCCTGCGCTATTGGGTGACCGAGACCCACGTCGATGGGTTCCGCTTCGATCTCGGTACCATTTTGGCGCGCGAGCCAAACGGCTTCGACAATCAGAGCGGCTTTTTGAAGGCTTGCTGCCAGGATCCGGCGCTCGCCGCTGTTAAACTGATCGCCGAGCCGTGGGATTGCGGGCCGGGCGGCTACCAGGTGGGTGGCTTCCCGCCGGGTTGGGCCGAGTGGAACGACAAATTTCGCGACACGGTGCGCGATTTCTGGCGCGGCGAAGTGCCGGCGAGCGCGCTGGCGCCACGCCTATCCGCGTCCGGCGACTGCTTCAACCATCGCGGCCGCAAGTCCTGGGCGTGCACCAATTTTGTTGCGGCCCATGATGGGTTCACGGTGAACGATCTCGTCGCGTACAACGAAAAGCATAATGAGGCCAACGGCGAAGACAACAATGACGCAGCTCCGACAACCACTCGTGGAATTGCGGTGTAGAGGGTCCAACCAAGGATGAGGCGATCAATGCGCTCCGAATGCGCCAGATCAAGAATATCCTTGCCACGCTACTGCTGTCTCAGGGCACGCCGATGCTGCTCGCCGGCGACGAATTTGGCCGTACCCAACGCGGCAACAACAACGCCTATTGCCAGGACAATGAGATCAGCTGGCTCGATTGGGGCATCGACGAGAAAGGCCGATCACTGATCGAATTCGTCCAGCAACTCACCCAATTGCGCGACCGGTACCCGATCCTCCACCGCAGTCGCTTTTTGACGGGCGAATACAACGAGGAGCTCGGCCTCAAAGACGTGACCTGGATCAACGCCTCGGGTGCGGAGATGCATCCCGAGGAGTGGGACGACAGCAATATGCATTGCTTTGGCATGCTGATGGACGGCCGGGCGCAGCCGACCGGCATCCGCCGCCGCGGAGGGGATGCGACATTGCTGATGGTGCTGAACGCGCATCATGATCTGGTCGAATTCACCCTCCCGGAGACCTGCGGGCGGTCGCGAGTGGTCGCTGCTGGTCGACACCAATCTCGCCGAAGAAGCAGAACTGGAAAGTTTCGCGACGGGTGATAGCTACGGCGCGACCGGACGATCGGTCCTCTTGTTCGCCCTCCGCCCGGAAACCTCCACTTAAAAGGTTCTCGACGACCCTATGGCGATGGAACTGAGCGGCAATAAACGCCGTCAGAAGCCGATAAGGTGATCTCTTGTCTTTTATGGCGAGCAACTAAAATTAATCTTATCTCCCGAACCTTTTTGTCGCGGCGGTGTTAATAGCTGTAGTGACACTAGTTAGGAGAAAATAGTATGGATAAAGATAGAGTCGTAGGCGCCGCTCATCAGGTCAAAGGCGCCGGCAAGGAAACTGTCGGCAAGGTCACCGGCGACGCCAAGACACAGGCGGAAGGAGCTGCGGAGAAAGCGGCAGGGAAAGTGCAAAACGCCGTCGGCGGCGCTAAGGACGCCATCCGGGACGCGGCAAAGAAGTAACTGTCGGAGCCTCCGGCGGCGCACTATGCTGCCGTATCTATAGAGCGAATAAAACAAGGCGCGTTGTGCGCCTGACGAAGGGGGATTGGATGTGATCGGCGCGGTCCTTGTTCGCAGCGGCGGCATGTCTCTGGCCATGCTGCATCGTTGGTGACGCCAGTCTGGGTGCGCTGATTTGGTGAGGTTGCCGATCGTGCCAAATGACGTTACGCGCCCACTCGGCGATGATCGGGTAGAGATCCGTACCTCCGGCGCTCCCCCTCCAGCCTTGGGACACTGGCAGTTGCCGTTGTCATCGTCGCAAGCCTTTATTTTGGGCGGGAAGTTTTTGTTCCCATGGCCCTCGCGGTCCTTCTTAGTTTCGCGCTCGGGCCGCTGGTTTTGCTGCTGCGCCGCTGGCGCCTCGGTCGGGTGCCCGCCGTAATCGCCCTCGTCCTGCTCGCCTTCTCAGTAATTGGCGGAATCGGCACGTTCGTCGGCACCCAGCTCGCGCATCTGGCAGCGGACTTGCCCGGATATCAAACCAATATCTCGCAGAAAATTCACTCGCTGCAGGATTCGACGGGTAAGGGTGGGTGCTTGACCGCACCTCGGAGACGGTAAAAAATCTTGACAAGCAGATCGAGAAGCCAGCCGGGACCGGCGACAAAACCGTACCCGATCAACCTGCCGCACCTCCGCGAAGCGCCAACCAGCAAAGCCCGGTCCCGGTCGAGGTCCGCCAAGCCGCCGCGACGCCGGTACAGCTGATCTACGGAGTCGCCGCCCCTCTGCTTCAGCCCCTGGCGACGGCTGGAATCGTCGTCGTTTTTGTCATCTTCTTTCTGCTCCAGCGGGAAGATTTGCGGGACCGCTTCATTCGGCTTGCCGGTGCGGCCGATCTCCGGCGCACGACCGTGGCGCTAGACGATGCAGCCAGACGCCTGAGCCGCTGTCTGCTGACGCAGACAGCGGTCAACGCCAGCTTTGGCGTCTTGGTCGGCATCGGATTGTGGTTTATCGGCGTCCCGAACCCGGGGCTCTGGGGCATCCTCGGGATGCTGCTGCGCTTTATCCCCTATCCCCTATATCAGGCCAATCATCGCCGCGGCCCTTCCGATGATCGTGGCGCTCGCCGTCGATCCGGGCTGGTCGATGCTGCTGTGGACCACGGGTTTGTTCGTGGTGGTCGAGCTTACCACCGGGCAGGTGATCGAGCCTTGGCTCTACGGCCATAGCACCGGCCTTTCCGGCATCGCAGTCGTCGTAGCAGCCGCTTTCTGGACATTGCTATGGGGGCCCATCGGCCTGCTGTTGTCGACGCTGCTAACCATGTGTCTCGTTGTACTGGGCCGGCATGTCGAGCATTTGCAGTTTCTCGAGGTGTTGCTCGGTGACCAACCTACACTCGCGCCGGAGGAGAGCTTTTATCAGCGCATTCTCGCCGACGACCTTGACGAAGCATCCCATCTGGCCGAAGAGTTCCTGAAGGAAAACTCGTTGTCGGCCTATTACGACCAGATCGCCATCCGCGGCCTGGCGCTGGCTCAGTTGGACGTCAACCGGGGCATGATCGATCATGAGCAACGGGTCAGGATCAAGGGAGCCGTCGACGCGGTATCGATAATTTGTGCGACCATGACGACGTTCCAGCCGCTGGGTCCAGCGCGAGCGCCGGAGCGGTGCCGGCGCCCATATTTTCCGCGGAGGAGTTGGCGCCGAGCTGGCGCGGGACACCGGTGTTGTGCGTTGCGGGTCGCGGCTCGCTCGACGAGGCATCGGCGGCAATGCTGGCACAGCTGCTGCAGAAACATGGGATCGGGGCCCGCGTAGCGCCATCGGCCTCGGTCTCGCCACCCAACCTGTTTGCGCTCGATGTGGCGGATGTGCAGATGGCCTATCTCTGCTATTTTGAGCCCGGCAGCTTTACCAACCCGCATTATCTCGTCCGCCGATTACGGCGCAAGCTGCCGAACGCGACAATCGCCGACGGGTTCTGGACCCTGAAGACGGATGAGGCCGATGAGCGCGATGCGCTCGCTAAAACCGGGGCCGATCTCGTCGCGACACAATTACACCAAGCGATCGCCCAGGTTGCCGTTGCCGCGAGAGAAGCTGCGGACCGCGATCTTGCGGCTGGGATGCGATCCTCTGCGCTCGAGCCGGTATCAATGGCGTCCTGAGGCGACCGCGCGAAGAATGTCGACCGGTGGGAGGGTTGACCGTCCTCTGGATTGGTTCCTTTCCAAGTAAAATTTTCAGCGCCCGAACTCCTCGACGAATATCGACCTGAAACACTTTGGCCGCAGTTTTATCGTTGACTGGGATGGCGCAAGTTAACCCACCCGGCTCAACGATTTCGCGGAACGGAGCATTCCTTAAGGTTGTTTATCTGGTGTATAATCAATGATTGAGGAATCCATGAAGCGTTTTTTGGCTGCGGCCGTTATCACGGTCATGGCAGGTGGGTCTCTCGCGGGTGGTGCTATGGCACAGAACGCGGGGCCTCCGGCCAATCACGAAGCTGGCACCCCCGCTATCGCGAAGTCCGATGTGAACAATCCGGGAGCGCCTGTCGCCGGGGCGAACAGCTTTACCAAGGCCGAGGCGAAAACACGCATTGAGAAGGCCGGCTACACCAACGTTTCCAGCCTGGCCAAGGACAAAGACGGGATCTGGAGGGGCAAGGCGTCCAAAGGAGACACCATCGTCGATGTTGCACTGGACTTTCAAGGAAACGTCGTCCCGAAGTGACCCACCGTTGTTAGGTTTGCTCAACTTATCTTATTGATTTGAGGAATGTTATGACACAAACCGTCACTGCCCTTTACGACACCTACGACGCCGCGGTCTCTGCGGTGAATGATCTCGAGGCATCCGGCGTCCCGCATGCCGACATCAGCCTCGTTTCGAACAATGTGGACCACCGATATGACAAGGATCATCCGACAAACGCCGCTGCGGACGCCGGGACGGGCGCCGGCATCGGAGCCGCTGTGGGCGGCGTTGGCGGTCTGTTAACCGGTCTGGGCCTGTTGGCAATCCCGGGTGTGGGACCAGTGGTGGCCGCCGGCTGGCTGGTTGCCACCGCCGTGGGCGCCGCAGGTGGTGCGGTCGTGGGCGGTGCGGCCGGCGGAATCGTCGGCTCGCTCACCAGGGCCGGCGTCCCCGAACATGACGCCAACTTTTACGCCGAAGGCGTCAGGCGCGGCGGGACCCTTGTCACCGCCCGCGTCGACGATGCTCGGGCATCGATGGCCCGCGAAATCCTGCAACGCCACAAATGGGTCGACCCCGCCGTTCGTGGTTCCGCCTATCGCCAAACCGGCTGGACTTCGTTTGACGAAAGCGCACCACCTTACACTCCCGAGCAAGTCGCCGCGGAGCGTGATCGCTATATCGGCCGCGGGGTTTAGCTAATTTCGAGCACGTGATCTTGGGTTGAGGTTCGAACGAGGTTTGTCAACGAACCTCAACCATTGAGGTCTCAGGCTGATAGGGAGTTTTAATGGCGAAGGCCCCGCTTCAGATTAAGTCCTTTTCCGAGCGGGGTTCTGCGCTTCGGCAATCCCGCAATCTGAAGATGGCGGGCTCTGCGCATGCTTATGTCCGGGGGAACACCTTGAAGTTTTACGAATGGCTTGCCGCCGCGGACAGCGGCAAGCTGCCCCAGGGCCCGCCGATCTGGATTTGCGGCGACTGTCATGTCGGAAATTTGGGGCCCCTGGCCGATGTCGACGGCCAGATCGATATCGAGATCCGCGACCTCGATCAGACGGTGATCGGCAATCCGGCGCACGATCTGATCCGACTTGGGTTGTCGCTGGCCACGGCCGCTCGCGGCTCCGACCTGCCGGGGGTAACCACGGCCAAGATGATCGAGCAGATGATAGAGGGATACGAGGAAGCGCTTGCCGACAAAGACCCGGACCTGCGCAGCCGGCGCCCGGAGTGCGTGCGGGTGGTGATGCGTCAGGCGGTTGGGCGCACCTGGGGCCACCTGGCAAAAGAGCTCTTGAGGATAGCAGCCCGACGATCCCGCTGGGCAAGCGGTTCTGGCCGATCAGCGAAGAAGAAAGGGACGAGATAGAACGCGTCTTTGCGACCGAGGACGTGCGTCTGCTGGTTACCGCATTGCGCTCGCGCGAGAACGACGCGCGCGTCGACGTGCTCGACGCCGCCTACTGGATGAAAGGGTGTAGCTCCCTCGGTCGGCTGCGCTTCGCGGTGTTGCTCGGGGTGGGGAAAACCCAAACCAAAGAGGGCGGGGTTTGCCTGGTCGACATCAAGGAGGCCGTGCAGGCGGCAGCACCGCACTACCCTGACGCCACGATGCCGAGGGACCAGGCGCAGCGCGTTGTCGAAGGCGCCCGGCATCTATCGCCGGCGCTTGGGGATCGTATGCTGGCCGCGACCTTCCTCGACAGTGCGATCTTCATGCGCGAGCTTCTTCCCGAAGACCTCAAGCTCGAAGTCGACAAGATCAGTCGCGAGGAAGCAATGAAGGCGGCCCGCTATCTGGCAATGGTGGTGGGGAAGGCGCACGCCCGCCAGATGGACGTCGTGACGCGGGCAAAATGGCGTGACGAGCTCAGCCGCAACCGGTCTGCAAATTTGGACGCGCCGGGTTGGTTGTGGTCGAGCATTGTCGAACTGGTTGCCAGCCACGAGGGCGCCTATCTCGAACATTGCCGCAAATACGCAATGGACCCGGACCTCGCCGCGTAACGACCTCACAATTAAGATGATCAGCTTTATTTGGTTCAAGGAAACAAATCATGAGTGTTATGGATAGCTCTGTGCTGCCGGTGGTCTGTCCGAAGTGTGGCGCACAGATACAGACGTCCGTAGTGTGGTTTAGGCAGAATAGCGAACTTGGTTGTCCGTGTGGCACGACCATTTATCTCGAGACCGGCGAGCTGATCGCGATTATCGACCAGCTCGAAGGCGCACTCGGGCGTTTAATACGACCAGCTCCCGAAGAATAGGCGCCTGAGATGGAGGCGCCTCCGATCGACAGACATCTTGCGGCGATCCTCGCTGCCGATGTCGAGGGGTACAGCAGACTGATGCACGGCGACGAAGAGGCGACGCTGGAGACATTGTCCGCCCGTCGCGCGGTCGTCGACGAGCTTATCGGGCGCTATCGAGGTCGCATCGCGAACACCGCCGGCGATAGCGTCCTTGCCGAATTTATGAGTGTGCTCGACGCGGTGCACTGTGCGATCGAAATCCAGGAGGCGCTTCAAACAGCGAATGACGGTGAACCGGAAGGGCGACAGATGCGCTTCCGGATCGGCATCAATGTCGGCGACGTGATGGCCAAGGAGGGCGACATCTTCGGCGACGGCGTCAATGTCGCTGCTCGCCTCGAGGGGTTGGTCAAGGGCGGTGAGATCTGCGTCTCGCGCGGCGTACGCGATCATTTGCGACACCGCGGGAGCTTTGTTTTCGAGGATCTCGGTGAGCAGCTGGTCAAGAACATCGCCCATCCGATCCGAGCCTTTCGGCTCCGCATCGGCGAGGTAACATCCGAGCCGGAGAGCCCGAGCCGCGAGGAAAGCCCCGAGCTGCCCGATCTGCCTGCGGCTCCGGCGGCATTCTCTGACTTGTCTGCCGACAACGAGGTTGCGCTTGAGTTGGCGCTTTGGGACAGCGTCAAGGATGGCAGTCCTGCCGAGCTCGAATCCTACCTCGAGCAGTATCCGGAGGGCACCTTCGCGTCGCTCGCCCGAACCCGGCTTGACACAGCCGCGCTCTCATCTGCCGGCGGAGCTACGGTTCAAACACCTGCGGAAATTGCCGCCGACGCTCTCGATCTCGCTTTTTGGGAGTCCATCAAGGACAGCAACCGGCGCGAGGAGCTGCAGGCCTACCTTGAACAACACCCAAATGGCCACTTTGCCCGCCTAGCCCGGGCGCGCCTTTCCTCGCCAGAAGTCATCTAGTGAATATCTACTCGCCATCAACCGGATACTCGAATTGGGCTCCCTAAGATCGATGCGGTACGGTCAGAGATCGGTGCTCCTGCGCGCCTTCCGCGAATCTATAACCCGAAAGAGAGAACGCCGAACTGCAGCGCTTCTTCACCTGGCAGTCTTGTCCGTCCGCGAGCGAGCGGCGGGCGGCTTCTGCCGGCTCTCAGGACGTATTAGTCCGACGGATGGCCTATCGGCCGCCATTCGCGTGCTCCGTCGATCATTAGTAATTCATTGGCCGCGGCTGGGCCGTCGCTGCCGGAGCGATAGGTGGGAACATCGGCCTTCTTCGCCGCCCAGGCATCGAGCACTGGCTGCAAAACGCGCCAGCCCTCTTCCACCATGTCAGCGCGCATGAACAGTGTGGGGTCGCCGATCATCACATCGTATATCAGTGTCTCATATCCAACATTTGGCTCCTTGGGGAACCAATCGTCGTAGCGAAAATCCATTTTTACCGCGGCGAGGTCCACTATGGGCCCTGAGCGCTTAACTTCAAATTGCAGGGTAATGCTCTCATCCGGTGCAATGCTCAGCACCAACCAGTTCGGCCGCAGCGTGTCCACAGGGGTACTCTGAAACGCCGCGTAGGGCGCCTGCTTGAAGCGGATCGCGATCTCCGTATTGCGTTGCGACAAGTGCTTGCCCGTTCGGATGTAGAAGGGCACCCCGGCCCAGCGCCAATTGTCGATTTCGAATTTCAGTGCGACATAGGTTTCCGTTTCTGAATTCGACGCGACGTCGGGCTCTTTGCGATAGGCCTTCACCCGCTTGCCCAAGACCGTACCGGCGGCATATTGACCGCGAACGACCTGCGCCGGATCGACGGCGGCAAAGGACATGCCCTCGGCATTCGCCGCAATGCGACAGGGCGGTTCACATCTGATGGAAGGCGCAAAACATCCTTTACCGACCATTGTGTTTCGTGGCGACCGCGACACTACGGTCAGCCCTGTAAATGGGGATCAAGTTATCGCCCAGTCGAAGCGGCGGCGGAGTTTCATTCAACGATCAGTTGCGGTCAATCTACAGGAGGTGTCAAATACACGTGTACTATCCAGACGGACGGGAATGGGAGTCCGATGCTGGAGCAGTGGGTATTGCATGGAGTGGGTCACGCCTGGTCGGGCGGGAGTCCCGCCGGCTCCTGCACCGACCCCCGTGGACCCGATGCAAGTCGCGAGATGCTGCGGTTCTTTCGCGAAAATCCGCGGGTTCCAATTTGACCAACGCTGAGTGAATCGGGTCGATAGCTTCGACAGGATTACACCGAATTAAAAAACCGTTTTTGCAGACACGAATCCTGAATTGAGAAAACCATGTGCTCCTATCGCACTAGCCAACTGGAACCTTCGCTCTTTGTTAAGCATTCAATCACTGACGGTCCCAGGCCATCCGCCGGGAGCGTGCCATTCGTCTACCCTGCTTTTCCCCAAAGGAGCGGTCATGCCCGGCCAAAACCACCTTGACGCCATCGCCCTGCTTAAAGCCGACCACCGCGAGGTTGAGGATTTGTTCGCCAAATTCGAAGCTGCCCAGGGCGCGGCCAAAAAACAGACCCTGGTCCGTCAAATTTGCACCGAACTCAGCGCGCATACGGTGATCGAGGAGGAAATCTTCTATCCGGCCTGCCGGGGCCAGGTCGAAGAAGGCTTGTTGAATGAGGGGTATGTCGAGCACGACGGCAGCAAGGTGCTTATAGCCGAGCTCCTCGCGAGCGCACCAAGTGAGGAATTCTATGACGCCAAGGTCAAGGTGCTGTCTGAGCAGATAGAGCATCACGTTCACGAGGAGGAGCGACGCTCGGATGGAATCTTCTTCCAAGCCCGGGCTGCCGGTCTTGATATGGCCGAGCTTGGCGATCGCCTGATGGCGCGGAAGGAGGCGATTCTGGCTGAATATAAGACGAGCGGTATCCCCGCGCCGGAGACGCGCACCTTCACCGGCCACACGCTCGAACAAGGAGAGCCGGTCGACGAAAACAGCGCAGACTGATAGCGCTATCCCCGGAATCTGCGCTGACCCTCAGTAGCACCGTAACACCCCGACCATCCGATCTGCCGGGTCGGGCTTTATCGGAGTTCCAATGCCCAGGATATCCCATGGCCGCGCGCGGCCGCCCACAGCTCGCACTTCGGGCCAGTCCGCTTCGGCCGCTGACAAAAAGTCCCTCCACGGGGAAACTGCCAAGACGGCCGACCTCGCGCGCGACACCATCGAACCCGGCGAGGTCATGAGCGGGAATCAGGGCATCAAGATTTCCGACAACCAGAACTCGCTGAAGGCCGGGCTACGTGGTCCGACGTTGATGGAGGATTTCCACCTCCGCGAAAAGATCACTCACTTCGATCACGAGCGTATCCCCGAGCGCGTGGTCCACGCGCGCGGTGCAGCGGCGCACGGCGTGTTCCGGGTCTATGAGGATTTGTCGGAGCTGACGATGGCCGGCGTTCTGACCGAGCCGTCGCGTCAGACGCCGGTTTTTGTGCGGTTCTCGACTGTTGCCGGCTTCCGTGGATCGACCGACTGCGCCCGCGACGTCCGTGGCTTTGCGGTCAAATTCTATACCGACGAAGGGATCTGGGACCTCGTCGGCAACAACATGCCAGTCTTCTTTATTCAGGACGCGATTAAGTTCCCCGACCTGATCCATGCGGTAAAGCCCGAGCCCAACAACGAAATCCCGCAGGCGGCTTCGGCCCACGACACCTTTTGGGATTTCGTGTCATTGACCCCCGAAAGCGCCCATATGCTGATGTGGGTGATGAGCGACCGGGCCCTGCCGCGTAGCTTTGCGATGATGGAGGGGTTCGGCGTCCACACTTTCCGGCTGGTCAATGCCGAGGGCAAGGCCCGGTTCGTCAAGTTTCACTGGAAACCGATCAAGGGGGTTAAGTCCCTGGTTTGGGATGAGGCGCAGAAGATCTCCGGCAAGGATCCTGACTTTCACCGTCGTGACCTGTTCGAGGCAATCGAGCGCGGCGACTATCCGGAGTGGGAGCTGGGCCTGCAGATCCTTGAGGAGGAGGACGAGTTCAAATTCGACTTCGACCTCCTCGACTCGACCAAGATCATTCCCGAGGAGCTCGTTCCGGTGCGGCGGGTCGGCAAGCTGACGCTGAACCGCAATCCCGACAACTATTTCGCGGAAACCGAGCAGGTTGCCTTCCATACCGGCCACGTCGTGCCGGGGATCGACTTCACCAATGATCCTCTCCTGCAGGGACGTCTGTTCTCTTACATCGACACCCAGATCCGCCGCGTCGGACCGAACTTCGCCGAACTGCCGATCAACCGACCTCTCGATCCCGTCCACAATAACCAGCGCGATGCGATGGCACGGACAGTAATCGACAAGGGGCGCGTCTCTTATTTTCCGAACCGCCTGGGCGGCGGCTGCCCGATGCATTCTCCAGGGGCTGCCGATGCCTTTGTCAGTTACGCCGAGAAAGTCGACGGCGCGAAGATCCGCGCCCGCAGCGACAGCTTCTCCGACTATTTCAGCCAGGCAACCCAATTTTGGAACAGCATGTCGGACTGGGAGCAAGCGCACATCGCCGAGGCCTTTGCCTTCGAGCTCAACCAGGTCGAAAGCGAGGAGGTCCGGCATCACGTGATGAACGAGCTTCTGGTCAACATCGCCGATGCGTTAGCCCAAGCGGTCTCCGCCCAGACCGGCATCAAGGTCGCGCCGGTCGGAACGCCGGAGAATCCCACTCCGTCCGCGCCGACCCCTTCCGGACCCCTGCGCCCGGAGGGGAAGAAACTTTCGTCAGCGGCGCTCAGCCAGGACACACCCGGCGACACGATCAAGGGCCGGAAGATCGCCATTCTCGGCGGCGAAGGCATCGATGCAAAGCAGTTGAAGGCGGTGACGCAGGCCTTGATGGCGCAAGAGGCGCTCGTCGAACTGATTGCCGCACATGCCGGGACGATTACGGATTCCGCAGGCGAGGCCCAGAAGGTCAACCGCGCGGCTCCCAACGCACCGTCGGTCGTCTATGACGCCGTGGTCATACCGGGTGGAGCCTCCGCAGCCGAGCTGGTAAAATCGGGCTTGGCAATCCATTTCGTCAATGAGGCGTACCGCCATGGAAAACCGATCGCGGCAATCGGCGACGGCTTGCTGCTGCTGGACGCTTGCGCTCTGGGTGAGCTCAAGGCGCAGGACGGGGTCATTGTCGGCGAGGGTGCGGATGCAATTGACGGCCTGATCGCCGCCTTGCTGCAGCATGAGATTCCCGCGGCGGCTCATCGCCGGTGTGCCGGCCTGACCCCTACACGCTTAGCAGCGACAGTCTGGTCGCAACCGCCGCCGTGCGGAATATGGCGTATCGCGCGGCGTTTGGTGGGTTCAGTTAAAATAATATGGGGTTCTACCGGAATAGAAACTGTCTAGGCTTGAGCGATCTATTTGTTGTAAATAAATGCGTACGGCAAAGAGAAACCTTGCCAGCGTCTCCGACGTTTACCTATTGCGCTCGCAAAATGCGGGCGGTTTTTCATAGCAAAGGAGCGAAAATGCCGAAGGAAACCCATACGAGGGCGGCCGAGCATCACGAGAATGCGGCCAAGGCGCATCGGACCGCTGCGGAGCATCATGGGAAGGGCGATCACGATAAGGGTCACGAGGAGTTAACCAAGGCTCACGAACATTCCGCTCAGGCTCATCGTCACACAACCGACGCGCACGGGAAAAGTGGGGAAGCCCGGACGAAGAAATAATCTCGATCTTACCGGGGCAGTGATGCCCCGGTCTTCACGCTCGATCGCGCGTCGTCGCAGGAGTTGACTGTGGTCGGCTCGGGATCCTAAAGGCCTCAGAAACTCCGTCGGCGGCAGTGACTTAGCTAGAGCGGTTGCCGATCTGACAGAACCGACGGCTTCCCAGATGTGGTCGAAATAGATGAGAATGCTCCCACATCTGGGGGGGTGAGGGATGACACGACCGTATTCGATGGATCTGCGCGAGCGCGTGATGCAGCACGTAGCGGCGGGTGCGAGCGTGCGCTCGGTGGCGGCGCTGTTCACGGTCAGTCCGAGCTTTGTGGTGAAGCTGAGCCAAGCCTGGCGCCGGCGCGGAACGGTGGCAGCGCAGCCGCAAGGTGATCGCCGCTCGGCGGCCATCGAGCGGCAGCGGGAATGGCTGTTGCAGGTGGTGGCCGAGACGCCCGAACTGACCTTGGCGGAGACCCAAGACCGGCTGGGCGAGCGCGGCGCGTCGGCATCGATTTCCGCGATCTGGCGCTAGCGGCACGGCATCAGTTTTAAAAAAAACCGCGCACGCGACCGTGTTGCAGGGGATGCCATCTCGCCAAGTTTGGGTGTCTCAAACTTGGTCATTCAGGCGATCTTACATATCGCCGCGCATCTGCGCTCCAGCGGCAATCACCGCCATACCACCGTCGCCGATCACATGCCATCGAGCCACCGGCGCTATGCCGACTGGACCGTCGAGCGCATTCGCCAGGAGGCCACCGTGATCGGGCCGGCGACGGCGGCTTGTGCGAGCTGATCCTGGAGCGCCGGCCGCACCCGGAACAAGGCTTCCGCTCCTGCTTGGGTATCGTGCGCCTGGTCCGGCCGTTCGGCATCGAGCGTCTCGAAGCAGCAGCGATGCGCGCCATCGAGATCGGCACCCTGACCTACGGCTCGGTGCGCTCGATCCTCGACAACAAGCTCGACCGCCAGGTCGCCAATCCGCCCCGTGCCGACACAGTCCCGGTCCTTCACCCCAACATCCGCGGGCCTCGCTACGAGAATGTACTCGATCTTCTCGGCTTCGAGCGCCGCCATGGTGTGGGCGCTGATCATGCCGCGATCGGCGACGATGCAGGTCCGGGCGATGTCGAAGCGATCGCGCAGGCGGCGCACCACCGGCAACAACATCGTCACGTCGGCAGTGTTGCCCGGCATCAGGAACGAGGCGATCGGCCGGTCGGCGTCATCCAGCACGATGCCGAGCACGACCTGCTTCAAGTGCCCTCGGTAGTCCTTGGAATGGCCGCGCTGACCCAGGTTCTCACCGCCGGCGCCCTCGAACCATAACGTCGTCGTATCGAAGAAGGCGATCGACACCGCACCGAACAGCGGCTGGCGATGCCGGTAGAGCGCTTCCTCGATCGCCTCGGCGGTGCCGCGGCCGTGCTCGTCGATTTCGCCGAGCCAGGCCATCGCCTTGTACGCCTCGTCGAGCCCGAGCCCTTCGGCGCCGGGGACGCGCAAGCCGTTGCGCCATTCGCTCGCGTGGCGGTCGGAACCCGAGACCGTCAGCCGATGCAGTACGGTGAGATAGACCGCCCGCTCGACATCGAAGCCGAAGCGCCGGTCGGCGAGCAGGCTGGTGAGCACGTCGCGGCATCCGGTTTCGGCCCACAACCGGCCGAACACCAAATCGGGTCCGATGCTGACGCGGCGCAGTTCCGGCAACTCGCCGCGATAGAAGCTCGACAGCACGATCGTCCGTCGCGAATGCCGCGCCGCCGAGGCGATCAGCCCGTCGATCAGGCCGGAGGCTTCGACCTCGTCGCGCCGGCCGAGCGCCTTGATGACGCGCTGAACGTGGCGCCCGCCCTCGCGTGCGTTCTCGACGAGGTAGAGGTACTCATAGGCTCCGATCTTCTTGACGCGGACGAACATGGCGCGGCACCCTGCTTGCGGCAAGGGCACCACGATTCGTCGCCACTTCTCAAGATAAATAAACCGTCTCAATCACAAAAATGTCGATCATTTAGCACCACAATGCGAGCGGTGTCGTCGCAACCCCAGCATTTCTGCGATCCCCAGCAACCGCATCACCCAAAACCGCGGAAGTTGGGTCTGACTTGAGCCCGGGGTTCGTGCGGGTGCGCCAGCATCTCCATTAGGGAATGTCTGAATAAGCGGGTTGTGCGGGGATCATCTCGATCGAGAGGTGTGCGGCCCGGCGCCGGGATCGTAACGGAGACGATTTTGCGGTTGGATCGGGCGGTTGGCGCGGTTTTCGGGGGTGGTAGGGGCGCACTACGCGGTTTGGTGGCGCAGCAGATGGCGCCGGGCGATGAACAGATTGGCCAGCGCGCAGCTCACCAGCAGGCGATGGGCGTTTTTGGCAAGCCCGCGATAGCGCACCTTGGCAAAGCCGAACACCCGTTTGACGACCCCGATCGAGTGCTCGACTTTCGCTCTTACTTTCGATTTGGTGCGGTTTTTGGCGCGCTCGACCAAATCGACCCCGCCGCGGTGGCGGTAGCGGCGGTTGGTGAAGTCCCGGGCCTGGGGGCGTGTCGCCGGATCACCGCGCGCTGGCCGCGATAGGCCTGGTCGCCCCACACCCGGGTCTCTCGGCCATGCCGCAGTTCAGGCAGCACCCGGCTGTCGGCGACATTGGCGGGGGTCGCCACGGCCGCGTGAATCAGCTTGGTGCGGCTGTCGACGCCAACATGCGCTTTCATGCCAAAGTACCACGGGTTGCCTTTCTTGGTCTGATGCATCTCCGGGTCGCGCGCCTTGGCGCGGTTCTTGGTCGAGGACGGGGCGTGAATAATGGTGGCATCGACAATCGTGCCGGTGGCCACCTGCAGCCCGTTCTCGGCCAGGTGCGGCTGCACCTGATCAAACAGCCGCCGGCCCAGACCATGGGCTTCGAGCAGGTGGCGGAAGCGGCACACCGTGGTTTCGTCCGGCACCGGCTCGCGGCCGAGATCGATGCCGACAAAGCCGCGCATCGCCTGCGAATCGTAAAGCGCCTCTTCCACCCCCGGGTCCGACAGGTTGAACCATTGCTGCACAAAGTAGAGCCGCAACATCCGCTCGACCCCGGGCGGCCAGTGCCGGGTTTGGGATAGTAGGGCTCGATCACCGCGCACAGCGCCGGCCACGGCACCACCCGCTCCATCTCGGCCAAAAACCTCGCCCGCCGGGTCGTCCGGGCATAGCGCTCAAACCCCGCCGTCGCCAAGCTCAGCTGCTGCATTCCCCAACCCTTTGTGCCCCGGTCACCCCGGCTCACATTATACAGCTAGCAGACCACTTTTGCAGAGGTTCCTTAACTCGCGCAAGGTCCGCTCGCGCGGCCGTGCGTATAACGCGGATCAAGCGAATAGGGCCCAACTCACTATGTCAGTCGGGACCTCAGGAACCTCTGGAATACCTTTTGTCTGCAGCGACCTCAGAGGCGTACTTCCAACGCACCGCTGAGCCCTACGAGCGGCGTCTTCCGACAGTAATCCGATTGTCGAGAGCAACTCGAATTTGATGCGCCAGTTCTCCGCGGCGGTAAGGCTTGCGCAAGATTGGGTATTTCGCTGTTTCCTCAACCTCGGCGGTAGGATAGCCTGACACCAAAAGAATGGGCATATTGGGGCGACGCGCTCGAATCCGGTTCGCCAACTCCGAACCGTTGATGCCACCTGCCATTACGATATCGCTGACCACTATGTCGATTGGAGAGTTGCCGTCGATCACGTGAAGCGCTTCGCCCGCACCCCCTGCGCTTAGGACCCGATACCCGAGGCTCTCGGTCATCATCTCCATAGTGTCGCGCACCAGTTCATTATCCTCGACGATCAATACGGTTTCGCTTCCGCCCGCGACATCCGCTGTGGTTACTTTCGGCCCCAGAAGAGGTTCGGCCCCAACGACGATACGAGGCAGATAGAGGCTGATCGCAGTGCCCTTGCTGGATGAACTGTCGATCAGTACGTGCCCCTTCGATTGCTGGATAAAACCGTAAACCTGGCTCAGGCCGAGGCCGCTGCCTTTACCCGCTTCCTTGGTCGTAAAAAACGGCTCAAAGGCGCGCTCGGCCACCTCAGGGGGCATTCCGTGTCCGGTATCCGATACCACAATCCGCACATATTCTCCGGCGAGGACACCCCGGCCGGCCTCCGAGCTGGCGGGATCTACCGAGACATTCGCCGCTTCGATGAGCAGACTGCCCTGATCGAGCATGGCATCGCGCGCATTTACGACAAGGTTCAGGATTGCAGCCTCGAGCAAAATCGGATCGGTCTTGCAATGCCATAGCCCCATCACATGCACAAAATCCATTGTGACGGCCTCGCCGGCCGCCCGGCGCAGAAAACTCGCTCCAGCGCTCATAAAATCGACGAAGTCGACGGCCTCGAGTGCGAGCGTGCCGCGTCGAGCGAAGGCGAGGAGTTGCTGTGTGATCTTTGCGGCGTGCTCGCTAGCAGATTCCGCATTCGCCAGCCGTTGCAGGAGCCTTTGCTGCGTCGGCGGATAGAAAGCATCACTTTGTTTGATAGCGTAATGAATTAACTCTAAGTTTCCTGAAATAACGGTCAGCAGATTGTTGAAATCGTGGGCGATGCCGCCGGTTAGTTGGCCGACGAGATCGAGTTTTTGCGCGTGCCAGAGCGCCAGTTCCGCCGCCCGCCGTTCAGCTTCTTCCTTGGCAAGTACCTGATTGGCCTCGTACAGTTTTTGCGTCCGCTCGGCGACCAATTGTTCGAGATGCTGGTTGATCCGACGGACATCCTGCTCCGCCCTTCGCATCCGGAGCAGCGCGTTGACGGTGGCAATCAGCTCGTCGGGTTCGATCGGCTCCACAAGATAGGAATCGGCACCGCCGTCGAGCGCACGGGCACGGTCGGCAACTCCGGTGAAGGCGGCGGAGGTTTGCAATATTATAATCTGTGGAAAACGCGATTTAATTTCGCGACAAATCTCGATGCCGCTCGCGTCCGGCAACTTGACATCAAGCAGAATCAAATGGGGGTTATGAGCCTCCGCCAAGGCGAGCGCGTCGCGTCCGTAACCCGCCTCATGGATGTCGAATCCTTGCCGCCCAAGAACGTGGCTTTTGACGTAGCGCGTCGCCTTATCGTCGTCGACGATCAGGATGCGGCTAACTTCGTCGTTCATCCTGTCCTCCGACACGATCCGAGCAGCGTCTAGCCAAAACCTGCTCGATGGTCTCGGTGAGTGCGACTGCAGAGAGATCCGATTTCGACATGATGCGCGACGCCCGGCCGAGAAGCTGCCGTTCGTAAGGGTTGAGGATCGCCGACGTAAGAACGATAGCCGGAAGATCATCGAGGCCGGGGTCGCCCGCTATATGCTCAAGCAACTCGAAGCCAGTCATTTCCGGCATCTTCAAGTCCAGCAGCAAAACGTCGGGCGGGATGTTGCGCAGTTGAGCCAACCCCTCGGTTCCGGTTGTAGCTTCTCGCACGTCATAAACGCCGCGCGGCAGCAATTGGCGCACGAGATATCGCGCTACCTCCTCATCGTCGACGATCAGCACTCTGGTAACCGACTGGTTGCCGGTAAGACGATCAAGCACGTCAAATAGCAACTCAGGATCGATCGGTTTGGCGAGATAGGCGTCGGCGCCAAGATGGAGTGCTTTGCGCGTCTCGCCGGTTGAAGAGGTGACGACGATCGGTATGTCGGCTGTCGCCTTCCCCTGCCGAAGCCCGAGGATCATTCGCCAGGATTCATCCCCGAATAGCACCACATCGAGAAGGATCGCAGCGGGTCCTACGCGATCAAGCGCTCGTTTCGCGGCAGCGATAGTCCTCGCTACGATCGGTTGATAGCGGGTGTTGGCAAGAAGGCGCTGCATGGCAAACGCGTCGGCGGGGTCGTCATCGACGACCAGAACCGGGACACGGGCAGGATCGAGCGTCCACCCTTCTTCGACGGCTTCCTCCGCCTCCGCAACCTGACAAAGTCGCGGCACCGTCACTGAAAAAACCGAGCCCTGTCCCAGTGCACTCTCGACCGTGATCTCGCCGCCCAAAAGCTCAGCCAGCTTCTTCGACAATGGCAAACCAAGACCAGTGCCCTTGATGCGGGACTGCATCGGATGAGCGATTTGGCCGAATTCTTCGAATATGACGTCTAGGTCCGCCGCGGCGATGCCGATGCCGGTATCACGAACATAAAACGTCACCATTCCTCTGTCGGGATCGGTGTCCGCCCATACTCGCACTTCGCCCTTTTCGGTAAATTTAATCGCGTTCGACAAAAAATTGCGCAGAATCTGAGAAACTTTTCCTTCATCGGCGCAGAGCGGCGGTAAGTTCGTCGCGTCCTCGAAGATTAGCGCAACAGCATTGCCAACGAGCAACGGCCGCAGCATGCCGCGCAGCGTGCCGAACAAGCTCTCGACGGTAAATTCGACCGCCGTTATCGTCGTCTTGCCCGCCTCCACCTTCGCGAGGTCGAGCAGGTCGTTGACTAGTTCCGTCAGACTTTCCGCAGCCTTCCGAATGAATTGTACCTGCTTCTCTTGTTCCGGCGACAATTCTCCGTCGGTTCGGGCTAGCAAAAGACGCGCGAGGGAAAGGATCGAGTTCAGTGGGGTACGAAACTCGTGGCTCATGTTCGAAAGAAATTTCGACTTGAGTTCATCGGCACGCCGGAGATGATCCGCGCGCTCGTCGAGTTCGGCATATAGCGCGACGACACCGCGATTGGTGTCCTGTAGTTCTTGGTTCAGCTGAACGAGGGACCGCTGCCGATCCTGCAACTCCTCGAGCTGTAGGACGGTCTCCTGATTCTGGCGCCGGATTTCCTCGACCGGATCGGCCGGCTCGTCCGCGGCGAGCACACGACCGATGTGCTTGATCAGCTCTCCCGTCACCACCGGCGCGTTTGCCGGGAGGAATTTTGCTATCCGCACGGAGGCGCCACCCCCGGCAGGCGATTGAATGTCGAACTGATCCATTAGTCGTTGCGCACCGCGCAGTCCTACACCCATGCCTTTCTCAGATCGGTGACCGCCAGAGAGTACCGCTGTCACATCCTCGATGCCCGGTCCGTTGTCGCTGATCACTATCTCGAAGGAATGCCGCAGTGGACCGTCCTTGACTCGGAATTCCGCACGGCCGCCGCCAGCGTATTCGAAAGCATTGCGCGCAAGTTCCGAAACGGCGGTGGTTACCCGCGTCTGATCCTGTCGATCGAAGCCTAGGAGCTCAGCGAGCCGCCGCGTTCGCTTCCGCAAGAGAACAATATCAGGTTCGCGCTCGAGCGCGACGAGGAGCAGCCGGGCGTTCATTGCGAAACCCGAACTGCGACCACGGAGGCGTCGTCGCGGCCCCGGCGGTGATCACGAAAAAGGACACCCGCCACCAGCGAGGGATCGCTCGCAGCAAGTCCGGGGTAACCATCCATCTCCCAACGAGCCGAAATGCCGTCGGAATGCAAGACTACCAGTGGCTTGCCCGTGTACGCATAGGTGAACTCGCGGATGCGCGGTGCAATGTGCCCAGCGATGCCGTTATAGGATGCCATTCGGCGAGATTGCCCATTGGCGGCGAGCACGGCACTGATATTGCCGATGCCGACGAAGCGCACCAAGCGCGCATCCGAGTCTATACGCGCGACCGCAAGCGCTGCACCTCTCGTCGGGGAAAGCGCTCGGTGAAGCGCTTCGACCAGCGGCACACAGTCCTTATCGATGTTGTCGGCGAACGCGCGCGTCGCAATTTCGGCGGCTTGCGCCGCGAGCGGCCCGTGACCCAAGCCGTCGACGACCATTAGTGTCGCATTCGATCCGTCATGAACCATCGACCAGCGGTCGCCACAAACGCTTTCGCCAGGATACGGATCGATTATGACGCCGATTTCCGCTCCGGGCAGCCCTGCTGCATTCGCGGGTTGGAACCTCGCCAGCACAGCAGTTCCCTGCCCCGGGCGGGAATAGATCGCATAGTGATCGCTATTGCGCGCGATTGCGCCCAGGCCGGTCCCCGGGCTACCGGCCGTCGAGAACCCGTCGGCGAGGCAACGTCCCACGTCCGCCATTCCGGGCCCGCTGTCCAGCCCGAGCAGTTCAATACCCGAGCCTTTCGCCGGCCCCAAGCAGCGGGACACCACCATCCCGCCGCCACCATGCTTCAACAGGTTGGTCCCAATCTCGGTGGCGACGAGGGCGGCACGCCCCACCACATTCTCCGTGACGCCGTTCCGGCGGGCAACTTCGGTTACGGTTCGCCGGACTTCACCGACTTGGCTTGGATCGCCTACCCGATTGATGACACTCATATCATAGCTTCCAACGCGCGAGCGTGACAGTCGTCCCCTCGCCCGGAGTTGATTCTATCGAGAATTCGTTCGACAAGCGCTTTGCACCGCTGAGGCCCAGTCCGAGCCCACCGCCGGTCGTATAGCCATCGGTCATCGCCGCCTTCATGTCAGCGATGCCGGGGCCCTTGTCGGAAAAGGTCAACCGCACACCACGGTGGGTCCCATCGCGCAGGATCTCGATCAGAAGGATCCCGCCACCTCCGTAGTCCACCGTATTGCGAGCAATTTCGCTCGCTGCGGTCACTAGCTTCGTCTGGTCGACGATTCCGAACCCAGCCGCTATGGCCTTCGCCCGCACCGTCTGACGAGCTCGTACGACATCGTCCGAGGTTTGCAAAGCCACCGTGTCAGACGTCTCGACGACCAAGTGGTCCCCCTCGCTCGTCGATGGCCTGACGGATTACCGCGAGGCCTTTATCGACGTTGAGAGCCGTGCGCACACCGGTCAGCGAAAGACCAAGCTCGACCAAAGTGATCGCGACCGCGGGCCGCATCCCGACAACTACAGTTACTGCGTCGAGCACGCGCGACATGGCAGCGATGTTGTTGAGCATACGGCCGATGAAGGAATCGACGATCTCGAGTCCCGAGATGTCGATCATTACCCCGCGTGCTCGGTCGGCCACTATCCGGTTGGTAAGATCCTCCTGCAGCGCCGTCGCCAGGCGGTCATGCATATCGACTTGGATGGAAACGAGAAGACAGTCGCCGATCTTCAATATCGGGATTTCCGCCATGAGGATCAGGCCTCCTGGCGCGACACGACATCGACCACTGTCTTACTAAGGCGACGCAGCGCCAGTGCGAAAGCATCGGCCATAGTGGCCTTCGAAACGACGCCAAGATCAAGCCCGAGATGGACAATGGTCTGCGCGATCTGTGGCCTGATACCGCTGATGATGCAGTCTGCCCCCATCAGACGAGCGGCCGCCACAGTCTTGATCAGGTGCTGAGCCACCAGCGTATCAACCGTCGGCACCCCCGTGATGTCGATGATCGCGATCTCGGCACCAGCGGCGACGATCTCTTCAAGCAGGTTCTCCATCACGGTCTGCGTGCGGGCGCTGTCGAGCGTACCGATCAGTGGCAGCGCGAGAATCCCCTCCCAAAGCCGCACGACCGGCGTGGACAGCTCCAGCAGCTCCTGCTGTTGGCGCAAAATAATATCTTCGCGGTTCTTCAGGGATGCCTCGACGGTATAGAGCCCGAGCCTGTCGATTAGCGTCGTCGCCGTCCAGATCTCATGCGCGAGCCGGCCCGGGTCGGTCCCGATTTTTTGCTGCAGCAAGTCGAACAGCGGCTCTTTGATCGAAAATACAAAGGTAGCTGTCTCCGAGGGCGTCAGACCGAGCGCGGCGCGAGACCGCGACACCTCTTCCAGCACGGACCGAGTCCGATCCCACGGTGGAGTCGTGATATCTAGCAACTGTCCGGCCGCCACGCCTTCACGTAGGGCAGCAAGCAGCCGACTGGAATTCTCGCCGAGGTCCGCCTCGCTGATCTGTCCGCTGCGTAGGGCGCCTGATTTTTTTTGCGATTCTAACCACTCGGTGAGCAGAGATTGCTCGTTTTCTCTCAAAAGTTGCGGAAGTGTCGTCGTCCTTTTTGCTTCCATCGTTTCCTCAGACGTTGCGCTGCTTGGTCTCTCGCTCGATAATTCACGTCGCACGCAGCGAAAAGCGGCTCCCACGGTTGCGGGCAGATGTTAGACCGGGTAACCTAGCCGATCGCCTACCTAACGCTGCGGAAACTTTTTCGGACCGACGGGTGGCACTGACTATGCCGAGAATACTCCTCGTCGACGATGACCCGGCCCTGGCCTCGGCGATAGCCAAATTGCTGTACGCCCGAGGTTTCGGCGTTGTGGTCGCGCCCGACTACCGGCTTGCGCTGGAGGAACTTGAAAGCGAGCGTTCGATTGATCTACTCTTAACAGATATCGTGATGCCCCAGCGTGTCAACGGCTTGGCGCTTTCACGCATGGCGCGGATGCGGAGGCCAAACCTCAAAGTGATTTACATGACGGCCTACGATATTCCCGGGGTGGTGGACGAGGCGCTGGGCCCCGTGTTGCGCAAGCCGGTCGAGGACGAAGAGCTTATCTCAGAGATTAGGCGGCTGCTGCGGGTCGTTTGACGTTCATTTGCTCACCGACACCGGCTCGACTGGGCCGCCAGAGCGCCAGATATAGGGGCACCTAACACTCACGGTTGAAGGATGCCGCCGCGCCCGAGTCGGGCAAGATGCATATACGATACGCTAAACCTGATGTCCGGAAGGGGTGAGCCGGTTGAGCGGCCCACCTCGCTGTCGACTAAAGCATTTTGCAGCGTGCAGGGTAGGTCGTTCTTGGTGCAGCGATGGACGCTGTCACAGGGGCGCCGCGCGGCGCTCCTTTGATCTTTGAGCCTGCGACGCACATGGAGCGAGCGGCCTGCTGCTGATGAAGCCGGCGTCAGCAATTGGGCCACATGTTGCTGAACTCGACATCTGGCGGGCTGCACGTCGCGTATGCGCTGTTGTCGCCGGAGTGATTCTCCCCAGAAGCGCCGTTTGAATTTTCCTCAGGTGTGATGTCCGGTTTCCCGGGGCGCGGGAAGCCTAGTCGGCGCGCCGTCCGATGATCCCTGCCGCGGGGCGGGAGGGGGAGGTGATCCGGTTATACATTGATTAGCGAACATCGAAGCCGGAGGTGCTCGGCGTTAGGAAGGCGTTTCGACCCGTGGGATGTCGGGCAAACGGCGCTCCAACGCATCTACCAGGTGCTCGACCGCGACATATCGCCCCAGCTCGCGGCTGTCGGCGTCGGGATTCTGTTCGATACCGACATGGAGGCTCAGCCGATCGAGCATCTGAATGATCTGAGTTGCCTTTCGCTCCGTTAGCAGATTGACTTGCAGATCCAGATGATCCCGGCGATCGGCGATGACGCTCATTCGGTTTTGCTTCATCAGCACGAACGCCGCCAGCAATACCGCCTCGAGCGAAGTGATCGAAGATAACAACGGGTAGGGGAAAAGGTCGAAAGGCTTGATCCCAGGGATCTTTCCCGCATTCACAACTATCCAGCCGACAAAGGTAACCACTTGCCAGACAACAAAGGCGACGGTTCCGACAAACCCACCGATCGCATCTGTGACTGCCTCGCGACCGGAACGGCGCTCGAGGGCGTTGCTTTCGACCCGGATAATTTTGTCGATGTTCTCAGCGACTGATGCGGGTGCGCTATCGTTTGATGCTTCGTTCATGTGCAGGAGTTCGAAACGGAAATCGGTTGCATAAATTGCTTTGCCAGTCGCCAGCGCAGCAACTCATGACGGGCAGCGTTTGCGCCAGATCAGCGATAATGCAGGGCTCGCTCGAGTTCAGCCTTGCTCATTTTTGAGCGGCCGCGGATGTCGTGGCGTTTGGCCTCGGCGTAAAGGTCGGCGCGCGTCTGACCGCTGGCGTTCTTGCGGTCCCGAAGGCGTGCGGTCGCGTCGGCATAGGTTCTCTGGGTGGAACGATGGCCTTCGGTCTCGTCCTGGTAGGTTTCGCCACGTCGTTCCTTTGACTTGGTACGGCGCAGGTTGCGGGCGTTGGCCTGACTGCTTTCCTGGTTGGAAGCGCCGGCCCATGCAGCGCGATCGCGATCGCCTGTTTCGGATTTTTGACCTTCCTCGCCCCGCGCGCAGTCTTGAGCTCGCCGTGCTTGAACTCGTGCATTACGCGTTCGACCGTCCGCTTTTGGCCGGGTGACTGAGGGATTGCCATAGTGAGCTCCGAAGTGAGATCGCTGCAGATAGGCGCCGAGATGCCCGGTCAGCCTCCTTCATGCGGACACCGCGCGGCCCGGCTTGGTTCCGATTGCCTCTCGATAGAAATAGCAGACTAGGGCGTGTCGTCAATTATTACAAGACCGCACGTAAAACGAGTTGACGCTAAGGTATAGATCGTAAAGCGAGTCTACCCGAGTCTGAAATTATGTGATCAATGGAAGGTCGGCTTTGGCAAAAGGCTGACCCATGACGCGATATGGACTGTGCGACGACCAGTGGGAGCGGATCAAGGACTGGCTGCCGGGGCGGATCGGCCACGTTGGCGCGACCGCTCAAGACAATCGTCGATTCGTCGAAGCGGTGCTCTATCGCTACCGCGCCGGCATCCCGTGGCGCGATCTGCCGCCGCGCTTCGGCGACTGGAAGAATACCCATCGCCGGTTCAGTCGGTGGGCCAAAACCGGGGTCTGGCAACAAATCTTCGAGCATCTCGCCGCCGATGCCGACAACGAGTATGCGATGCTCGACAGCACCATCGTGCGGGCGCATCAGCACAGCGTCGGCGCTCTCAAAAAAAGATGACGATCAGGCCATCGGGCGTAGCCGCGGCGGACTGAGCACCAAGATCCATGCGCTGGTCGACGCGCTCGGCAATCCGTTGGCCTTTCGGCTGACCGCGGGACAGACACACGATCTCGTCGGCGCCGACGCGCTGCTGCCGCAGATGGCGGCCGATCGGCTGATCGCCGACAAGGCCGACGATGCCGACGCGCGTGTCCTCGAACCCCTGGCCGGCGCCGGCAAAACCGCCGTCATCCCGCCGCGGCCAAACCGCCTCGCGCCGCGCGACTTCGACCGCGATCTCTACAAAGAGCGCCACCGGATCGAAAACTTCTTCTGCAAACTCAAGCAGTTCCGTGCGATCGCCACCCGCTACGACAAGACCGCACAAAATTTCCTCGCTGCCATCCACCTCGCCGCCGCTATCATTTGGCTCAATTGACGACACGCCCTAGACTAGTGCCCGTCCATAAACGCATGATTTTCAGCGGTGTAGCAAGGCGGAGGGTGTGGCGGGTTCGGGCAGGGTCGGCGCGTTTTCGCGTATCCGTGGAGACAGCAGGCGACGGACTCGCGCTGCGAGTAGGGCCGGTCAAGCCGATTATGCCGGCTCCCGGCAGCCGGTGCGGGCTGTTGTGTTGGAGCTATGCCGGTTTGAGGCGGGCGAACAGCACCAAGTTGTGGGCGACCACCGCGGACCAGATGTAGGTCTTGAAGTGATCGAGCCCGCGCCAGGTGCAGCGTGCTCCCCCATAGGCGCGTTTGAAGCAGGAGATGCCGGACTCGATCCCGGCGCGGAAGTTGCGCAGTCGGCGATACACCCAAGGGCTCTTGACCATATCGGCAACGGCGATGCCGCACTTCTTGTGGAAGGCGACATCCTGCACGCCGCGCGCTTTCGCTTGGTTGAGATTGTCGCGGCTGGCATAGCCGCCATCGGCGGCGGTCTGCCGCGGCGGCGCACCGCGGCGGTCTGCCGCGGCGGCGCACCGCGGCGGGCGATCTGGCGATCGAGCATGGGCAGGAAACGTTCGGCGTCGGCGGGATTGCCAGCCTCGACGACGACATCGAGGATCAGGCCGCTCTTACCGGTGGTGAGGTTGAGCTTGTGTCCGTACTGCACGCCACGGCTACCTTTGACGATGATGTCGGCGTGCGGCTCGAACAGACTGACCAGCTTCTCGCCGGCTGGGACCGCCTCACCCTTGAGGACCCGGCGCTCGCTCTGGGTGATGATGCGCGCGATCAGCGGCAGGTAATGATCGACCTGGGCGCGCCACCGCTCGGCCGCTGTCCCGGCGATCTCGGCCAGCCCTTTGGTGACCGCTTGTAACTCGTTCTCCGTGGCACGGGCGGCAGCGATCAGCTCGCGATAGAGTTGGCGCTTCCTGGCTTGGCCGCGACTGTAGTCGATCGCGCGCGACCGCTTCTTGGCCAGACGCCGGCGATCGCGCCACCGCATCGCCGGCGCTTGCGGCAGCCGTTCGGCCCGGCGCAGCAGCCGCGTCATGACCCGCAGCGCATCCCATAACAGCGTACTGTCGCTCGGCGGGTGCATCAGCGCCGCGCTCACCGTGCTGTCGATGCACACCGTGGCGCCGCTTTCCAGCTTGGCCTGTTGGGCGCTGACCAGCAATACCTGGTTGATCGCCTCCCAAGTCAGCGCGCCAATCGCGCTGACCGTCTGGTGCAGCACCGATTTCTTTGGCGACCACTTCAGCGGCAAGCGGGCAAAGGCACGAAACGACGCCGAATCTTCGAGATGAAAGGCCAGCTCCTCATAACTCAGCTGCCGCTGTTGCTTGAGCAGCGCACAGCGCAGAACCGTCTCCGCCGGCAACCCTTGCCGTCCGGTCTCACGCACCCCCTAGCGGCGCAGATCGCCCGCCACCAGGCTCACCAGCGGGCGCTGCCCATCCAGCCATTGCGAGATCGCTTTCAACTCGCAGCCGATCTCGTGCCGCGCAAAAACCTCGAATATAGTGGCCTGGACGGTGCGTTCCTGTCGCATTGTCGGCTCCGGCGGTGCGGGTCGTGCTTGGGATGCAGTGGCATGCACCCGCAGCCTACCCGAAACCGCCGGGCCTTACCCTTACAAAGTCGTGATTGTCCACGCGATTACAGAAACTTAGCGTTTATGGACGGGCACTAACTAGCTTCAGACACGGCGTATCACTCCTTTGCTGGAGAAGTGGAGGCTCGAGAACCCCCTCGATACGCCGCCTTCATCTCATCAGCCCGTCACCAACTTCCGCACATAGCTCCGGCGCCCGACACGGAATCCGTTATATCCCTGTTAATAAATTAGCTTACGCGATGCCTAACGTTTTTCACAGCGGACCGTCAGATAATTTCGATCCCGCTTACCATCGTGCCTCAGCCAATTTGAGGAGGCGGTATGGCATTGGTGGGGTGGTGATTGCCGCGATGGCGAGGCGCTCGTGGATGGTTTTTAAAACAAAGCGGCGGTTGAAGCGCCAGGCGAAGGCGGCGAGGTAACGTGGCAGATGTTTGGCGCCGACCACGCGATGGGTGGCCAAGAGGCTGTTTTTGACATTGGCCAGCACCGTGTTCGCCCAGCGGAAGGCAGGGTGGCGCGCCGACCTGCGACCGGAGCCGGTGACGTGCCGTTGATGGACGATGCCCGGCTGTTCGGCGATGCAGCGAAACCACTGGCCGCCGTCGCTGACAACGGTGGTTCCGGCCTCGACAGCGGAGCACAAACGCTTGGTTTCACCGGCTCGGAAGCCACGCACCACCTGCAAGCGAGCGTGTAGCGGCCGACCGTCATCGGAGGTCTCGATCGCGACAATAAAAGGGGTGTGGCCGCGCCGGCCGCGCCCAGACCCTTCGCCGGTGCGCTCGCCGCCGATGTAAGCGTCGTCGATCTCGATCCGCGGGCCGGCGGCGCCGAGCTTGTAACGACGGTCGCGCTCGAGCATGGCCTGCATCAGCTTGTGCTGAAGCCGCCAGGCAGCGTTGGTCGAGATCCCCAGCCGCCGGCCCAACTCGATGTTGGATATTCCCTTCTTGCCCTGGCCAAGCAGATGCATGGCGCGGAACCACAGCCGCATCGGCAGCTTGGTGCCCTGCAAAACGGTGCCGGCGATCAGCGATGTCTGGTACCGGCATCGCCGGCACTGAAGCAGTTGACGGCCCTGGATCTCGGAATACTTTGTCGATGCGCACCGCGGACACTTGAAGCCCTCCGGCCAGCGCCAGACGAACCACGCCTTGCGGCATGCCTCTTCGTCCGGATAGCGCTGCTCGAACGCATCGTCCGAGAGGCCCTTCTGGTGCTGCACGCGGTTACGAGGCATTACTTCACCCTGAAAATCGTCGTGTTTTCAGGATGATATTAGCCTATTACTTGCTGAGTGTCGATGGTAAGCGGGATTTCGATTATTATTGCGATGAATGCCCGAGGTAGTACGTCCACAAATTTAGCTTCTTGACTCATCAGCCACACTGATCTCGTCGTTTGGCCGCACCAGCAATCGTAGTGCTTGCTCAATAATGTCGAGCTCTGCCGGAGCGAAAGCGCGCGGGTCAAAGCGCGGTTTATTCTGCTTATCTTCCGCAGGGTCGAAGTCGATCGGCTTGACGCCGGCGCGGTCAAGAACAGCTATGGCGCAGACTGAAGCGACTCGGTCATCTTCGGAGTTCTGCGCCAGATCGACTAACCGGCGCATCATCTCGGGCGATGCTTGACGGGCGATAGCGCGCGCTTCGTGGTAGAGCTTCGCTGAGGGCGTGCGGCCGCTTTGACCTTTCGGCCAGCGGAACGCCTTGTTCCGCGCCTGCATGATTGCGAGATGCTGTTGGCTGTCGCCGCTCATGCAACCTATTATAGCACGTCTCGAACCTTATTCTAGCTCTCGCGCGCGCGCGTAGCTAATCCGCGACGGCCCTGGAGTTGCGTCGGGCAAATCAAGGACAAATACGACCCCAACGGGCTGTTTTTCGTGCATCACGGGGTCGGCAGCGAGGATTGGAGCGCCGACGGGTTTGAGAAGTTGTCGGCCAAGTAGCTTGTCGCCGATAATGTCTGGCGGCGGAGAGTGTCCTTGAGCGACGGCTATCGGTCACTCGCGGGAGAACCGACAGCGGCTCGACCGGGTCGCGGCCGGGGAACAGCCAGTCTCCCGGCAGCAGCAGGCCGCGCCGCCGCCCCTCGCGCCACCAGGCGCGTAGCAATTCGAGCAGCTGCGGCGAACAGCATCGCGTGGCGGTCCTTGCCCCCCTTGCCGCGCTCGACGCGCAGCAGCATGCGCTCGGAATCGATGTCGCCGACCTTGAGCGCGACAACTTCCGAGACACGCAGCCCGGCGCCGTAGGCGGTGGCGAATGCCGCCTTGTACTTCGGCGCCGATGCCGCCTTGTACTTCGGCGCCGATGCCGCTTGCAGCAGCAGCGTCACCTCCTCGACGCTGAGCACCACCGGGACGAGTCGCTGCTGCGGCACGACGGCGAGCCGGTGCGCCAAATCCGGCCGGTCGCTACGACACATTTTTGCCCCGGCCGGCCTGCAATTTTTTCCAGAACAAGTCGTTATTTCCAAACAAGGTCGCTATAAGTGATCTGCGACAAAACTGACGGTATGTGTGAGGTTAAATGAATATCAACCTCAAGTCGGCTGACAGCAAGACCGGTCGGAAAAGATCATCTCAAGCCGGTTGACCGCTTAACAATGACAGTATCCTGCACAGGAGCGGCCGTTATCATTGTTACAACTGGCTGGGACGCAGGCACTGATTTGATAGATAGCCGCTTAAACCATCTTCGTTGGGTGCTACTCTTTTCGAACTACCTGCAGTAGCAGATGGGCCACCCCGGTCCCGACAACCGGCTTTGCCTTGGCGCTGCGGGGCTTCCGCAGACTCGTACGGAGACCAAACCATGAGCAACCTGACCCCATCCCTTACTTGGAGAGGCCGGATCGCGAGTCTCTGCCTCGCGCTGCTGCTCGCGGTCGGGATAGCGGCGAGGGCCGTCGCGCTTCCGAATCCGCAAGACAGTGTGCGCAGCTTCTACGACACGTTGCTGACCACAATGAAGGCTGGCGCGACGCTCGGAGAAAGCGGACGGTATGCGCGGCTTGCGCCCGTGATTGACAGGCTATTCGACGTACCCGCGATGGCCCGGCTCGCCGTTGGTCTATCCTGGGAGACGCTGTCTCCGACCCAGCAGCAACAGGTAACGGAGGCCTTTGCGCACTACATCACCGCGACCTACGCTGACCGGTTCGACAACTATTCGGGTGAGAAGCTACAGGTCATCGGCGAGCAACCCTACGGCGCGCAAGTTATCGTCCAAACCAAGATCGTCAGGGCGAGCGACGATCCGGTCACTCTCAATTATCGGATGCGCGCCAACGGGGGCTCGTGGCAAATAGCCGACGTCTACCTTGACGGCACGATCAGCCAACTCGCGACACAACGATCGGAGTTCCATTCGATCCTTCAGCGCGAGGGCGTCAACGGTCTGATCACGGCATTGGATCGCAAGGTCAACTTATTGACCCGGAACGTGGCCAAAGCATCATGAGCAGGAGGAAACATGATCCCACCCCGCGCGGCTGACGATTTTGCAGTAATTCGAGCGCGCTTGGAGGAACTGCGCCGCGAGCGCGCCCGAGCTGCGCCCGAAACGGCGGACCGCTCCGAGAGCGGCCCGAGACCGTATTATCGTGCTCGGATCAGCGAGACGGAGCCTGAGGGTCGTCGCCTTCCACGCTCGGTTCACCAAAAGCTCTTCGGATAGAGACCTCACTGCGAGCACAACGCTCGCACAGCACCCTAGCAATCCGCGCGCGCCACGGCTTCCGCCTGCGGAACCTGGAGATGTCCTCGCTGAACAAGAGCGACCGGATGGCGGAACCCGCCGCCCATCTCGCCGAAAGGCCGGTTCATCGGCGTATCTTACCCGTTCAGGTGGGGGCTGGCGAACGTCTCTTCACCGAAGCCACAACAGCCCTTCGCCGCTGGCACGGGACCGGCGCGCCACGACCGACGTTTATTGACCGACTTCCTGCCATGCAACCTGAGGGCAAGCGGGATGGAGAGGGTGACGAAGGTGGCAACGGTTCCGCAAATTTTCGAAATCCTCGTACCGATTGGCGACTCTTGTCGACTTGCCGTAGATCTTCGATCCGGAGTGCGGGATCACGGCAGCTTCACTTGGCGAGGTCTCCCGCCGCCATTATCGTCATGGCGAAACACCTGAAGGGTCGCCGGCTTCGGCCGTAGACTGCGGCCGTGAGCGCGCCGCGATCAGATCTCGTCGAATCGCCTACTGGTAGTTCCTTGCGCCACGGTCAGTGGGACACTTATTCCAAAAACGTGCGAGAAACGCCGAGACACAAAGCGTCCCACCTCCTTCGTAGTGCATTGATTTGTATCAGAAGTGGGGGCTCCCTTGGGGACGCCAATTAAATCAATACTCTATGGACCTAGAGCGGCCAGCGTCTCACAAATTTCTCACAAAGATGTGGCTGAACGGCCGTGGACGACGGCGGACCTATAGGCGGCATTCGGCAGCGAATTTGTGATCCCATCGACGCTCAGCGGACCCACCTTTCCACAGGCGCAATTCGGCCCGGAGGACGGTGCCGTCCGGGATGTGGTTGGAATTGAAGGTGGCGTAGTCTCCGGGTGCTGAAACCCAAACGATCCCAGCGTTGAGCGCCGGTGGAGACCACGCCATGACCAACAATATCACAAAGTCGCCGCTTCACGGTTCGGAAGCCGAGACGGCGGTGCATCTTCTCGACGATTGGTTTGATCCGATCGAGACCGGTTTGCGCGACCGGGTGCGCGAGCTCATCCAAACGATGATCGAGAGCGAGCTTGAGGCGGTGCTCTCACGCTCACGGTACGCTCGCGGGCCCAAGGCGGATGCCGCGAATGCCGATGACGCGGGCAATGTCACTGGCCACCGGCACGGCCACCGATCGCGCTCACTGCTGGGGACCTTTGGCCGGGTGGAGATCGCGGTGCCGCGGGCCAGGCTCGACACCGCAGAGGGCAAGACCACGGAATGGAAGAGCAAGGCGCTGCGAGCTTACCAGCGGCGCACCAAGCAGGCCAATTCGCTGATCGCCGGTGCCTATCTTGGCGGTACCAACACACGTCGGGTGCGGCGGGCGCTGTCGGCCGTGTTCGGCGGCGCGGTCAGCAAGGACACGGTGAGCCGGGTGTGGCGCAAGGTGAAGGGTGATTGGGACGCCTGGAATGCCCGCGCGCTCGGCGAAGAACCGATCGTCCGCCTGATCCTCGACGGCACTGTGGTGCGGGTCCGGCTCGACCGGAAGGCCACCTCAATCGTGCTCTTGGTCGTGCTCGGCGTGCGCGAGGACGGCCAAAAGGTGCTGTTGGCCATCAAAAACATGGCGGGCGAGACCAGCGAGGCTTGGCGCGCCGTCCTCGACGACCTCGTCAAGCGCGGGCTGCGCAAGCCAGAGTTTCTGATTGTCGACGGCGGGACGGGGTTGGAGCAGGCGTTGACCGCGCTCTGGAGCGATGTGCCGACCCAGCGCTGTACCGTCCATAAGCACCGCAACCTGCTCGCCCACGCGCCCCAGCGGCTGCACGACGAGGTCTCGGCCGACTACAACGACATGATCTACGCCGCCTCGGCTGCAGAGATCGAGGAGCGCCGGCGTGCCTTCCTCCGCAAATGGCGGCTCAAATGCAAGGCGGTAGCCGACAGCCTCGAGGAGGCCGGTGACCGGCTCTTTACTTTCATCCGACTGCCGCTCAGCCAATGGAAAAGCGCACGCACCACCAACGCAATCGAACGGCTCCATGAGGAGTTCAAGCGCCGGATCAAGACCCAGACGGTGCTGCCTTCGGCCGAGACCGCAGCCATGTTGTTCTGGGCGTTGCTCGCCGCTGGTCAGATCGCAATGCGCAAAGTCGACGGGTGGCAGACCCTAAACCAGAACCTTGCTGACCGGCCGATTGACTTGGCTGCCTGACCCCGCATCCTCATCCCTACTGGAGACCGCGCCATCAATTCCAACACACATCGCGACAGCACCCGGAGGACAGTTGCTGACTTTTAATCAGTAGGTCCCGGGGTTCGAATCCCGGCGGTCTCACCAATAAAATCACAGGATTGACCGGATTATCAGCATCCGACGCTGCCGCCTAGGTATTCCCAAGGTATCCCTGGGGACCCCCTGCTGGATCTTGACACCGATGAATGTCGAGAACGGCACTTCATCGGCTGCGCGAAGCGACATTGTGTCCGGCCGGACCCTGCCACGCCCCCTGTCGGTTAGCCTGTTCTCCTTTTGCGTGTTGCCGACGCGATATTGCGGCCTTTCTCTCGACAAAGGTCTTTTCCACCCGAACTCGCGGCTTAGGGCCCGGATGGTGAACAGGCGTTTCGTCGGTGGTAACGGCCGATGGTGCGCGCGCGGAAACCCATTGCGCCCGGAGGATCGCAGCCCCGCTTCTCACAGGGCAGCGACATCCTCCACTTCAGTTCACAGCTCGATTTGCTCGGAAATGCTGAGCGCGTCATCGACCTCGATGCCGAAATAGCGTGCTTTCGAGCTTTGCGTGTCCAAGCAGCAGGTGAACCGCTCGCAGATTCCCCGTCTTCTTGTAGATCTGGGCTGCTTTCGTCCGCCGCATCGAGTGAGTGCCGTAGGCGGCGTTGTCCCAGTCCGGCGCTCGCGACCCAGGCATGGACGATCCGAGCATAGTGTCGCGTTGAAAGGTGCGGCCGTTCCCCGACGCGGCTCGGGAAGAGGTATTGCCGGTTACGCGCGGCGAGGCTCGAAAGCCAGTCATCAATCGATGCTCGGGTCTGCTCGGTGAGCTCGGATTGGACTGGCCCGGCCTGTCTTCTTCTGAATGACGGTGGCACGGTCTCGAATCCGGCCGCCGGCGCAGACATCATTGACTTGCAGCTGCACAAGGTCGCAGCCCCTCAACCTGCTATCGCCTCAGTAGAGCCGACCACACCCTCCGCAGCGCCTACCAACTGGCAGGCGAGGGAAAATCTATCCGACCGACGGGTCTCAGCGTCGCTGCCGCCGTTCAGCCCCGGCATTCCCGCCTGCAACGTTCGACCCACAAGCGCCGAATGCAGACACCATGCGCAAAGCACCAAGTGCAGAGCTCTTGCGACCCCCGCGGCCTCTCCCTAAGCTCGTGTACGTCCTTTCTGCAGGAGTACCCGGGATGCCCCAATCGCAAGGAATCCAATTCACGGCCGATCCCCTGACCTTCGTCGTTCGGCAGCAGTTGTGGGATGCCAATGTCGAGGATCATTCGGACCAGGGTGTATCAATCGACGTGGCGGCGGAGATCGACGGTAAGCAAACGACCCTGCTGCGCTTCAACTGCTTCGACCTCGAGAGAAGCTACGTCTATGGGCCTGAGAATCCCGAAATGACGACCGCCGGTCGCGTCGGAGGCGGCATGGGCGTGCACTGCCGAATGGATCCGGTTGCCGACGGCAATCCCATTGGCTGGACCATCCGAACTCTGAGTCGAAAACTTCCACAAATGCTCGAGCGGGCCGGGTACAAAGAAGTCGCGGAGACGACCGTCCTGAGTATGGTGCAGGACGTCCTGCCCGACGTCGAGGCCTGTGCAAGAGAGACCTTCATCTCCCAGCGGAACACGGTCAAACACAACCGTGGCACCGAAATGTTCGAAGCCGGCAACATCCGCTTCGGCCTTGAGATGCGGCGGCTAAAAAACGGGGACGGTGGCCTTGCGGTCCATGTTCTCGCCGATGTGGGAGGATCAAGAGGAAAGGCATACGTCGAAGAGACAGAGCTTTTGGCATTCGATTGCTTCTGGAAGAACCCGCATTACCACTATGGTCCGCGCAACAAGAACCACCGGACCAATTGGGATCTGACTGTCATCGACGACCCGTTGGAGTGGACCTTCAAGCAGTTCGAAAATAGAAATCTGGGCGCAATGATCGAACGCGCCGGTTACCCGAGCATCGCAACCGATCTTGACCTGGAACAGATCGCTGCAATTCTTCCGGCGCTGAAGAAGCGGGCCTTCGAAATGTACGAAGAAGGCGAAAGATTGACCGGTCACAAGGGCTTGCCGCTGGAGTTCACCCCGAACCTGGCCGCCGCCGAGTAGCGTCACCGCGACCCCGGTGGCAGGCTCAGAAGCCTCCACCGGCTCCGCGTACCACACGATCGTCAGGCAAAGCGCCTCGTGCCTGATGCCTCCTCCCAGATCCTGGGCACCGCGTCCTGTGCCGACGCGATGGCGGCGGTGGCGCTGTGGCCTTCCGAATTCGAAAGGTTAAAGGGCATGCGCGTCAGCACGATGATCCGGACCAACGCAGCGGCCGATGGCGCGCTGATCGACCGCATTACCGATTTCGGCCAGCAGGTCGAAGCTCGCGGCTTTCCTGGCATCTGGATCGGCAATTCGATGGGCCGTGGCCGGCCGACGTTGGACTCGCTTCAGGTCTTGACGGCGCTTGCCGTGGTGACCTCTAAGGTCGAGCTCGGAATCAGCGTCCTGCAATTGCCGCTGCGCAATCCGGTCGAACTGGCTCACCGGGTACAATCGCTGCAGGCTATGTCGAACAACCGCCTGATCCTTGGCGTCGGCAGCGGCTCCACGCGCGATGATTTCGAGCTGCTCGGCTACGATTACGACCACCGCTTCCGCACTTTCAGAAATGACCTCGAAATCATGAGCAAGGTGTGGAAAGGTGAACCGGTCAATGGCGGGATGCTAGCGACCTGGCCAGGATGCGAAGGCGGGCCCCCGATCCTGATCGGCGCTTGGCGCAGCCCGCGATGGATCACCTACGCCGCGAAACAGGCGCAGGGGTGGACCCCGTCCGGCCGCTTTAGCAGTCTCGAAGACCTCGAATACGGCATGAACGTTTACCGAGAGCAGGGCGGCACCAATGCCGTGCTTGCCAATTGCTCGATCGATCTCCAGGAGCGTCCCGAATCGGCCGAACTGGCGAAGCTCGCCTCGGTGAATTTCATCTGCCCACCGGAGGAGGCACGCCGGCGCATCAAACGCGTCGAGCAAATGGGTTTCGACGAGATCCTGATCGGTTCGCAATTCGGCGCAATCGAGGAAATCGAACGCGTACGGGATTTCCTCACATCGTAGCTCTCGCTGAGGGCATCAATGCTGCGATATCCCAATGGCGTCGTAGCAGGAGGAGTCGGCGATGCGCACCCAACGTCTACTAGATCGGCCGATCGTTACGTCCCATCTTCATCCGTCCATTGGGGTCAATATCCAGGGTCCGTCGATGATCCGGGTGCCCGACTGGATCGGCACCCGGCTCAGCGCGTATTACTTCTATTTCGCGGACCACAAAGGCAGTTTCATACGTCTTGCCTACGCCGATCACCTGGTGGGGCCGTGGGCAGCCTGAACCTTGCGCAATCGCTTTTTTTAACCGAGCCTCCTGTCAACTCCTCGGTACAAGTCGCGCGGTTCGAAGCGCGCTTGAGGGAGCGGGGCACGCCAATATCGCATGACGCCTTGTCGGAGATCACGACACCGCATATCGCTTCGCCCGATGTGCATGTCGATGCCGTCCTCCGGCGGATCGTCATGTACTTTCACGGGCTCGAAGACGTCGCAACACAGGTCAGTCGCGTCGCGATCTCGCATAACGGCATTGACTTCGAGGCGCAGCCGGAGATCCTCGGCCCTTCCTATTTGCGGTTTTTCCGCACCACGACATGACCTATGGCGTGGCGATGCCGGGGCAGTTCTTCCGCTCCAAGGACGGGCTGCACGGCTTCGAGCCGGGCCCTGTGCTGTTCAACCCGAACATGCGCCACTCAGCGGTGCTAAAGCGCGGCAACGAACTGCTGGTGTTCTGGACGCAAGTGGGCGAGGCTCCGGAGCGCATTTTGTGCAGCCGCATCGATATCAGCGGCGATTGGGACGGCTGGAAAGAGAGCGCAGCGGTCAACGTGCTCCGGCCCGAGCGTTTATGGGAGGGCGCCGACGCGCCGCTAATCCCGTCTGTACGCAGCACCGCCTACGGCCACGTCAACCAGCTTCGCGATCCGGCGATCTTCGAGGAAGATGGGCAAATTTACCTGCTTTACGCGGTGGCCGGCGAAAGCGGAATCGCCATCGCCGAAATCTGGCCCTAGTCCCCCTATCCCTTCGAGGTTTCCAAGATTTCGCTGGCCGAAAATCCGGCAATGTTAGACTTTACAGACCCAGCCGCTAGGGGTAGACCGAAAGCACCCGCGGGGTCATTTCGGAGGTTTCGTTTTTTTGGGCGTTAGTTTTGCTTGCGCGATCCGTTTCAGCTTCTCATCGAACGCAGCTTCGTCTTCCTCGCACCCAAGTTCGCGGGCGGCTGGGTCTGTAAAGTCTAACATAGCCCATAGATCGGGCCCGCCCCGGCTCCGAATAATGTGCCGCAGAAGCCGCCGACAATTCCGGCAGCCGCGCCCAGGGCGCCGCGCCAACGTCTCGATACCAAGTTATTGTGACGTGTATTCGGCGTTATAAGCGCATATAAAGGCGGCGGGGCCTGGCGCGACGAATACCTCCGGCGCGCCGTGCAAAATTGCCGGCGCGCCATCCTTGGCGAGACGCCGCGGAACCTGATCGGCCCCGACGAGCGGATGCTCTAAGGTAGGGTGAGTTGCAGCCATTCGAGCGTGGAGCTAGGGCATCGGCGGCCGGTGGCCCACCACAGCGTCACCGGTCTAGACTAATCGCGCCGTAACCGCCCGTTGAGCGAGAAAACCGCTGGGGAAATATATTGAGCGGGAATCATCGGGACCTGATGCGGAACATACTGATAGCCGAGGGGACGCCGGCCGCGTGGCAGGCCGAGCGTGCGGATTTCGGGATCCCATCGAACCATTCGCTCTTCGCCGCCGCCCTTCACCTGCATCGCTCGGACATTCGCTGCACTGCCCTGAACATCGCCGATGGCGCGCCCTTTCCGCTCGGCACCACGCTTACGGACTTCGATGGCGTGATGTTTCCCGGCTCGCCGCTCCACATCTATGACCGGACGCCCGCCGTCACGCGACAGATCAATTTCGCGCGCGCCGCCTTCGCCGCCGGTGTTCCTGTCTGGGGCAGCTGCTGGGGTTTGCAGCTTGCGACAGTGGCGCTCGGGGGATCGGTCCGGCGTAACCCGCGCGGACGCGAACTCGTGATCGCCCGGGCGATCACCGTCACCGAGGCCGGTCGAACCCACCGGCTCCTGGCCTCACGCCCTCTCGTATTTGATGCGCTGTGCTCGCACCTCGACGAAGTCGAAACGCTGCCGCCGAACGCGGAGGTTCTCGCGGCCAACGAACTCTCTGGCTCTGCTATCGAATTTTGGCCCAGCAATGCTGGCGAATTTTGGCCCACCCCCCGCCCCTCAACCTAGGGTCGCCCCGATTGGATCGGGGGACCTGGAGTGGACTGGAGAGCCAAAGTGGATTTGTTCGAGCAGCTTCGTCGCGAGCATGAGTTTGGGATCGGCACGATCGCGGGTGTTGCCGCGAAGTTCGGAGTGCATCGGCGTGTTGTGCGCCAGGCGATCGGCAGCGCGCTGCCGCCGAAGCACCACTACCCGCCGAGGACCAAGCCGAAGCTTAGTGCGGTGGCGGCCTTCATCGACAAGGTGCTGGACGAGGATCGCCACGCGCCGCGCAAGCAGCGTCACACTGCGCGGCGGCTCTATCGCCGGATCCTGACCGAGTTCCCGGACGCCACGGTCGCGGAGTCGACGGTGCGCAACCACGTCCGTGAACGTAAACACCAGCTGGGGCTTCTGCGGCGGGAGACGTTTGTGCCGCAAAGTTACAGTTGGGCTCAAGAAGCACAGGTCGACTGGTATGAAGCCTGGGTCGATCTCGGCGACGAGCGGACCAAGGTCCAGGTGTTCGCCATGCGCTCGATGGCCAGCGGGGCGGCCTTCCACCGGGCCTACCTGCACGCGACGCAGCAGGCCTTCCTCGAAGCGCACGAGCACGCCTTCGCCTACTTCGGCGGCGTCTTCCTCCTGCTGCGCTACGACAACTTGGCCAGCGCCGTGCGCAAGATCCTGCGCGGTCACCGCCGAGAAGAAACGGTGCGGTTCATGGCATTCCGCTCGCACTGGCGGTTTGCCGCGGAATTCTGCACGCCTGGTGAAGGGCATGAGAAGGGCGGTGTTGAGGGCGAAGGCGGTTATTTCCGGCGCAACCATCTGGTGCCCGTTCCGTGTGTTGCTGACCTCGACGCCTTCAACGCGCTGCTGGTGACGGCCTGCCGCGCGGACGAAGCGCGGATCCTGGCTGGACGCGGCGAGACGATCGGCGCTGCGATGGCGGTCGAGCGTGGCCACCTGCTGGCCTGCGCGGCCGAGGGTCTCGACCTGGCCGAGATCGTGTTCCCGCTGGTGGACAAGCAAGGCTGCGTCACGGTGAAAACCAACTTCTACTCGGTGCCGATCCGTGCGGGCACCCGGGTGGAGGCACGCGTCCATCCGCTGCATGTCGAGATCTGGCACGCTGGGCGCCTGATTGCCCGTCATGAACGTTGTCACAGCCGCCGCCAGCATGTCCTCGACCTCGAGCATTACCTCGACGTGCTGAGCCACAAGCCGGGCGCGTTCGCAGGCTCGAAACCGTTGGCGCAATGGCGCGCGACGGGTCTCTGGCCTGCTTGTTACGACGAGCTCTGGACCCGGCTGCAAGGGCGGCACGGCAAGCAGAACGGCACCCGCGCCATGGTGGCTGTGCTGGCGCTAGGCCAAGAGTTTGGCCACGACCGGCTGCGCACGGCGGTCGCCTCCACGGTGTCGCTCGGTGCCTGCGACGTGGCGGCGGTGCGGTATCTGCTGACCGAAGCAGGGCTGCACAAGGCCAAACCCGAGCCGATCGATGTCGGTGCATTGGCCCGCTACGACCGGCCTCTGCCATATCTCGCCGACTACGACACGCTGCTGTCGGGTCCCTGCGCGGGGACGGCATGATGGCCGAGCTTCAGGATCAGGCCATCCGTCAGCACTGCAAGACGTTGCGGATGCCAACGATCGGCACGCAGTTCTCCCGTCTGGCCGATGCCGCCACGCGAGAAAACCAATCCCATCTGGGTTACCTCGAGGCGCTGCTGGCGGCCGAGATGGAGGAGCGGGAGAGCCGCGCCATCACCCGGCTGCTGCATGAGGCGAAGCTGCCGCGGATGAAGACGCTGGATGGGTTCGAGTTTGACCACTCCGGCGTCTCGGCTGCGCAACTGCGCACGCTGGCTGAGGGCGATTACGTGGCCAAGGCTGAACCGATCCTGCTGGTCGGCGAGGCCGGGACGGGGAAAACCCATCTGGCGACGGGCTTGTGCGTGGCGGCCTGCCGCCAGCGCCGGCGGGTGCAATTCACCACCGCGACGGCGCTGATCAACGAACTGGCGGAGGCGACGCATGCCAACCAACTCAGCCGCGCGTTGGGCCGGTGGGAACGGCTCGATCTGATCTGTATCGACGAACTGGGCTACGTCCCGCTCGCCGAAACCGCATCCGAGCTGATGTTCCAGGTGGTCGCCGACCGCGCCGAAAAAGCGGCGGTGATCGTCACCACCAACCTGCCATTCTCCGAGTGGTCGCAGGTGATCCCCAATCCGCGGCTGTGCAAGGCGCTGATCGATCGTCTGACCGACCAGGCGCACATCATCACCACCGGCGCGGACTCCTACCGGTTCCGCCGGACCACGGCACAACGAAAGGGCGGCAAAACGTGAAGGAGAGGATGGAAAAGCGACGCTGACCTGCTGAGCCCGGCCTCGGCCCGGCTCAGCAGGTCAAAGACACCGGGGGTGGGCCAGAATTCGTCAGCATAAGTGGGCCAATATTCATTGTCACGGCCAACTCTCCTCGATTTAGGCGATGGCGGCACGGACACCTCGTGGAGGGAGCTTCTTCGGTACGCAATATCATCCGGAACACACCCTGGCGGTAAGCGTCCGGTATACGCCGTGATCAGGCAGCGGTCTCACCCGGCGGAGAGTGGAAGGCCCAAGGCATCAGTTCGGCGATGCGGTTGATCGGATGCCCGGCGGCGATCCTGGAGAGGGTGTCGGTGAGGTAGGCTTCCGGGTTGAGGCCATTCAATTTCGCGGTCTGCAGGATCGAGTACATCGCGGCGGCACGCTCGCCGCCGGAATGACTGCCGGCGAAGAGCCAGTTGCGTCTTCCTAAAGCTATGCAGCGTATTGCATTTTCGGCGATGTTGTTGTCGGCTTCGAGGCGGGCGTCGGTGGCGAAGCGGGTAAGCGCGGGGCGGCGCTTAATGATGTAGCGGAAGGCCTCGGCAAGCTCTGATCGAGCCGAGAGCTTGCGCTCGGCGGCCTGCGCCCAGGCGAAGAACGCATCGAGCAAGGGGATGGTAGCGACGCGATGTGCCAGCCTCTCGTCTGGCGGGGCGAAGCGAGCCTTGTCCTCGACGGCATAGAATTGCGCGATCCGGTCGAGCGCCGCCTTGGCGACGGTCGATTTCGTCGTTTGCCACACGTCGAAGATGCCCCTGCGGCAATGGCTCCAGCAGGCGACCTCGGTGATCGCCGGCCTCGCCGGGAGCCCCGGGCTGGCCTTGCGCGGCGCGTACAGCGCTGCGAACCCGCTATAGGCATCGGCCTGCAGAAACCCGGTGAAGTGCGCGAGATGGGCCGCCGGGTGCGCGCCGCCACGGTCGGGGCTGTAGAAGTAGACCGCCGCCGGCGGTGCGGGGCCGCAGAACGGCCGGTCGTCACGGACATAGACCCATAATCGCCCGGTCCGGGTTCGGCCGAGGCCGGGCTCCAGCACCGGGACCGGCGTGTCGTCGCCGTGGATCTTTTCGGCAGCAAACACGTGGCGGCAGATCCCCTCGACGATCGGCTGCAGTCAGCCAGACCGCCTGGCCCACCCAGTCGCTCAAGGTCGAGCGATCGAGGTCGACCCCCTCGCGGGCGTAGATCTCGCTCTGACGGTATAGCGGAAGGTGATCGGTATATTTCGACACCAAGAGATGCGCCAGCATGCCCGGGGCGGCGCGCCCGCGCGGCGTCGGCAGAGCCGGCGCCGCCGCTTGGGTGATTGCATCGCAGTGCCGGCAGGCATATTTCGGCCGGACGTGCCGGATCACCCGGAACCGGCCGGGGACATAGTCGAGCACCTCGGTGACGTCTTCGCCGAGCCGAGCCATGTCGCCGCCGCAGGCGGGACAGGTGCAGGCGCCATCGTGCTCCGGCTCGTGCACGACCTGCTGACGGGGCAGGTGGTCCGGCAGCTTCTTGCGCTTTGGCCGTACCCCCTCGCGCAGCGGCAGCGGCTGGTCTTCGGCGGCAGCTTTGCTGATCTCTTCAGCCTCGCCGGCTTCCAACTCCTCGAGCCGCAGCTCGAGCTCGCTCGAGCTGCCCGGTCAGCCGCTCCGAGGAGCGGCCGAACTGCATCCGCCGCAGCTTGGCGATCTGGAACTTCAGCTTCTCGATTTCCAGCGTGCGCAGCTGGACGGCGAGCTTTGCCGCCTGCAATTCCGCGCTCGCCGCCGCCAATTCGCTCTGGCAGGCCAGGGCAAAAGCCCGTAGCGCGTCGGGGTCGGAGGGCAGATCGGCCGAGGCCAGCGACATACCCCGCCTCTATCGAATGCCGCCGCCAGACACCAGAACAAACAGAGAATCCCTGATCTGTCAAACCAACATGGGTCGCCGCGGCGCCGGCGGTGCTATCGTCCGCCGCCAATCCATCGCCTCCACCAGCAGCGCCAACTGCGCCGGCGTCAATGTCAATGTGCCGTCGACGATCGGCGGCCAGACGAATTTGTCGCGTTCCAGCCGCTTGGCGAACAGGCACAGGCCGCTGCCGTCCCAGTACAGGCCTTTCAGATAATGACCGCGCTTGCTGCGAAAGATGAAAACATGGCCGCTGAACGGGTCGGCGCCGATGATCTGCTGAACCTTGGCCGCCAGGCCGTCGAACCCGGCGCGCAGATCGATCGGCTGACAAGCGAGAAACACCTTCGTCCCCGGCGCCAGGCCGATCATCCCGGCCCCCGCACCGCCGCCAGCACCCGCCGCAGCGCCTTCTCGTTGACACTGGCATCCACGCGCACCCGGACCCCAGTCGGCAGATCGATCTCGATCACCCCGACGCGCTCCGCCAAAGCCACACCCCTACCTCGCGGCCATACTGCACCAGCCATTGGCACCGGCGAATTCGGGCCTGACGCCTCGGCGACGACGCCGAGCTGGACAAAACCCACCGGCGTAGGCGCCGCGGTCCGCGCCACCAGTGCGGCCGCCTTCCATGCCGATCGCCAGTTATACAGCAGGCTATCCGAGATCCCGTGCCGGCGGGCAACCACCGAAACTCGGCCACCCTCGGCATCCACTTCAGCCATCAGCGCCACTTTCTCCTCCGGCGTCCACTGCCGGCGGCGCGCAACAACAACCTCGCCATCCACCCCAAGGACTCCTTCTGGACAGTCCAGAAGGACCCAGCTTCCCTCAGCGCGCTCTCCCCGACCACACCCCGCAGGCCGGTTCAGACCGGACGCTTACCCCTGGCGGTTTCGACGGCACTCATTGAGATGAGGGCGACGGAGCTTGTCGACGAAGGTTTTGGCATCGAGCCCGCCGAGATTATCGCGATGGCGGCCGACTATCGGGCCCTGGCTGCAGAGCCTACGCGCCGCGACCTGATTTGGCGGTATGGGATCGCGAGTGAGATCATCGATCCCATTCGCCGCACGACCGAGATCGGCAATTGGCTGGAGACTGTTGTTGGATTCCGCCGGCTCGTGGCATAGCGCCTGTATCAGGTTGGTATAAGAGCGGCCGCTTTCGAAAAGCCTGACACCGATATCGACGCCGACATCGTGGCGGTCGCCGAGACGATCATCAAGCGGCGGAGCGGCCGCTTCGATCCAACCACCTTCCGGGATCGCCATCAGGAGACGCGGCGCGAGCTGATTGAGGCGAAAATGAACGGCGTGCCGGTTAAACCGAAACAGATAGCTCCGCCGGCGCCGGTCCACGATTTTATGGCTGCGCTTAGGCGCGGCCTAGCTCAGGAAGCTGTCGCCACGGCAAAACCAAAACGCAAGGCTGCTGCCATTGAACGGAAAGAAAGAAGGACACCGCAGCGCCCGCAACCGTAACGGTCCCGCCGCGGCGCCGCCGCAAAGCGTGACTAGGTGTGGCGGCGCACAATGATGAACAGTCTGACGCGCAATCAAAGGTGGTTTTCGACGCAGATTAGCTGAGACTGAGGGGTACATCCGACGCACCTGTTTGAGACTGAGCCCAGGCTCGGGTTTGACCAATGGGCGCGTACTTCCTTTGCCAGCTCGAATGGAGACACTGACATGGGAAATTCTCACGGCCGTTTCGTCTGGTACGAGCTGATGACGACGGACATGAAAACCGCCAAGCTCTTCTACGCCAATGTCGTGGGCTGGGGCGCCCGAGACGCCTTCGCGGCCGGTTTGAGCTATAGTCTGTTTACTGTCGCCGACCGCCCCGTCGCCGGGTTGATGAACATGCCGGAGGACGGGCAGAAAACAGGCGCGCCGCCGCACTGGATTGGATATGTCGGAGTCGACGATGTGGACTCTGCGGTCGACCGGATCAGGCAGCTTGGGGGAGCGGTGCACATCCCACCGACCGACGTCCCCGGCATCAGCCGCTTTTCCATCATCGCCGATCCGCAAATGGCGACGCTTGCTTTGGTCAAAGGGATGAACGCCGACCAGGCTCAGTCCGCCGAATTGGGCGCGCTCTGCCGCGTCGGCTGGCACGAGTTGCTCGCCGCCGACTGGGAAAAGGCGTTCGCTTTTTATAGCGAGCTATTCGGCTGGCAAAAGGCGGGCGCCCACGCTGGTGCGATCGGCACGTATCAGCAGTTTTCCGCCGACGGGCAGACGCTCGGCGGCATGCTCACGAAGCCTCCGGCATTGCCGTTTCCGTTCTGGCTCTACTATTTCAACGTTGACGACGTCGAGACGGCGGCGCAGCGCGTGGAGGCCGGCGGCGGCCAAATCCTCTATGGCCCAACTGCCGTGCCGGGCGGCGCCTGGATCGTTCATTGCACCGACCCGCAGGGCGCCATATTCGCGCTGCTGGACAGGCGCAAGCGCAAAGCCATCGGATATTTTATTTCGAGCGCATCGCGCGATCACTCGGACGAGCGGCCGCCGAGGGTCTTAGTACCGGTTATTCCATCTGGCAGCTGTTGCCCAGCGGGCGCCGCGCGATCGTCAGACGGAAGCCCCCGATGTGGCGCCGCGGCCGATCGCAAATTGACCGACCGGGCCCTCCACGTGAAATTCGATCCCGGTCATCTTCGCGAACAGGTCGATGTTCGTGATCCCGATCGCACATCCGCCGAGCCTCATGTCGGTGCCCATAAGGTAGAATGTTTGAATTAATACACCGACGTCTTTCAAAATGAGCGAATAGGCGATCGAGCTGTACTTCCATGACATCCGGCCGAAGCGCGCCGCGATCGTAATCAAGATCTGGGGCGCAGCGGTCGAACCCATTGAATATCCGGCTCCCATCAATTGCGCTTCGAGTTCATGCATGGGAACGCCGATCGGCGCCAACGCGTGAGCGCCGGCGTCGTAATGATAGAAACCGCGCGCCAGTCCTTCACACGTGTCGACCGCTAAATCGAGCTCGAGCTCGTAGCCGGCGCCCGCCGACGGATACGGCCTGACGGCATGGCCGCCGTCGTCGAGGTCGAACTTGGCGTTCGATATCGATACGACGCGCGCGGCGCCGCCGAGGAACTGCGAAAGTTCGGCGAGTGTGATCGGTTGCTGGTTGTCGAAGCTACGGGTCGAATGTCTTTGCCGCAGCAGCTTGGCGACCGGGGAGATTGCCTCCGGATCCGCGGCCGAGAACTTGCGCAGATTAACTTTTTTTCCAGGCCAGCGGGGCCGCACCGCCGGCAGCGGAGAAATGGCGCCGGCATGGGGATAAACTCCGCCCAGCGAGTTGGCGTTCCGGCCTTCCGTGCTGCGCGTGTGGAACAGAAGGTCGTGAAAATCCCAAAGAGCGAGATTGTGATCGCCCTCGGCCGGTCGAAGATCGCTGCCGCCAGCAGCGTCGACCTTGAAAAGGATTTGGCAATCGAGGAGCAGGGCGAGAAGCTCGAGCCCCGGAAAATCGTCCTGCCGGCGCAACTGTTTGATGTGTTGCGGTGTAGACAGCATGGCTAAGACGGCGGCGATCTTCGGATTGCAGATTTTGAACAAAGCGCCGGCGCGCGGCGATTCGAGGATCATTTCGTTACCGCGCCGTCGCATATATGCAAAGCGCGACAAGACAACAGCATCCGCGTTGCCGAGCGGTGGCGTTCGCGGCCAATAATCAGGCATCTGAGTTTCGATGAGGACTTGGTCTTCGCCGATGCGCGAGCCCCCGAGGCGGTACTCCAATAAACCGCGCCTTGCCAATCGCCGGACCAGTAGATCGATCTCTTTGTCGATGTTGCGCCTGTTGGACGCGAACGTGGCGAGCGGCAGGCCTGTGCGCAGGTTTTGCGCGCGATCCGCGGCGCCCGCGCTGAATCGTCCCAAGCCCACCGAATAGCCCTCGAAGCAAACGGCGATTTCTCCCTCCGCCTGCGTTTCGAGCGTGACATTGCTGCGGAGCCGGGCAGAAAGATTTGCTGGCGCGGCTCCTCGCACTCTCTTTGGTCCGGGAGCGCGCAAGCGAGGGCCCTCAGGTGTGGGGGTGAATCGGGTTGAGCTCTTTTTCCTTGAGCGGCATGTCGCACAATCCGAGCTTTATCGGCACATCGTAAAGCCGGCCACGCCCGAAGCGGCGATAGAAATGCCGCAATCCGGGAACGATGACTCTAACGACCGGCACCTCAATGTCCGGACGAGTCTGATCGAGGACAAGAAAGTCCAGGCCGGCTTGCTTGGCGAGGCGCACGCAGGCGCTCACCTGCGCGCTCGTGTCGAGATCGCCAAACTTCGAGCCGAAGTCCGCAGGGACCAGTGGCTCTCCGCTTGGCGTCAAATAGGGATAGTCTTGCAGGCGCAATGGAGTGGCGCCGTCGAGGCTCGATTTCTCCCCGCTCCCGCCGCCCATGAGACCCAGGGACAGAAATTGGTTGAGCTCCGTCAGCGCTCGCAACAAGGCGATTTTCGTATCGAAGTGCGCGCCGGATCCGAATTCGATATTTTCCCGCCCGTTTTGCATCCAATGCGTTACCGCCACAAAGCTCGGAACCCCGAGATCGCTGGTGACATCGAGCACCCAAACGTTGCGACCGCTTTCGGCCAGCTGCCTTTGCAGATCGCGGACATAGGAGTCATCAAACTGGCTGAGGTCTAATTGCGGCCGTTGCAATCGATTGTACCACCAGATCGCGTATGCATCCCTTTCCACTAGCTCGAGGAATCCTTGGACGATTGCTTCCTCGAGCGTATTGCCGGCGGCGCAGCCGTTGGAATCCGCTGCAAAGGCGGCGGGACCCTGATCGTGTCCCAGGACGTGGTGTAAGAGCGGCGGCAGTATCGCGCTCTCCGGCGGGGTCGGCCGGTGTCAGGCGGATAGGGCGGGCAGCCTGACGATAGGATCCTCGCTCAATGGAGCGATAGTTTCCAGGGTCATGTAGCGAGCGCGCTGGACCGCCCATTCATCGTTTTGTTCGAGCAGGATGGCGCCGACGAGGCGGGTGATTGCGGCCTCGTTTGGGAAGATGCCGACGACCTCGGTGCGGCGCTTGATCTCGCCGTTGAGCCGCTCCAGCGGATTGGTGCTGTGGATCTTGGGCCGGTGATCCTTGGGAAAGCTCATGAAGGCGAGGACGTCGGCTTCGGCTTGGTCCATCAGGATGGCGAGCTTGGGCACTTTGGGCCTGAGCTGATCGGCGACCTGGCGCCATTGGGCTCGGGCCATCTCGGCATCCTCCTGGGCGAAGGCGGTGGCGATGAAGGCGGCGACGACGCGGCGGCCCTGCTTGCCGGCATGGGCCAGGACGTTGCGCATGAAGTGTACCCGGCAGCGCTGCCAGGACGCATGCAGCACCTTTGCGACCGCTGCCTTCAGCCCCTCGTGCGCATCCGAGATCACCAGCTTGACGCCGCGCAGGCCGCGCCGCGCCAGCGAGCGCAGGAAGTCGGTCCAGAAAGTCTCGGCCTCCGACGCGCCGATCGCGATGCCCAGCACCTCGCGCCGGCCATCGCCGTTGACGGCCACCGCGATGATGACGGCGACCGAGACGATACGCCCGTTCTCGCGCACCTTCAGGTAAGTCGCATCGAGCCACAGATAGGGCCACTCGCCTTCCAGCGGCCGGTTGAGAAAGGCAGCGACCTTGTCGTCGATCTCGGCGCACAGCCGGCTGACCTGGCTCTTGGACATTCCGGTCATGCCCATCGCCTGGACCAGATCGTCGACCGAACGGGTCGACACGCCGTGGACGTAAGCTTCCTGAATCACCGCCGCGAGCGCCTTCTCGGCCATCCGCCGCGGTTCCAGAAAAGCCGGGAAGTAGCAGCTCCGGCGCAGCTTGGGGATGCGCAGCTCGACCGTGCCGGCGCGCGTTTCCCACACCCGGTCGCGGTACCCGTTGCGGTGGTTGAGGCGCTCGGGATTGCGCTCGCCGTGCGCGGCGCCGGTCAAGCCCTCGACCTCCAGCTCCATCAGCCGCTGCGCCGCAAAACCCACCATCTCGCGCAGTAGCTCGGCATCCGAACTCTTCTCCAAAAGCGTGCGAAGGCTCATCATCTCGTCGGTCATCGTCGGGTCCTTGGTTCGCGTTGAAGTTGGCGACCAAAACCCTACCGAAGACCCGCGATGACCGCCGCTATGGATAAGTAGCCCGCCGCCGCCTAACTCGTGGCGGTCCACGGCGGCGGGCTACTTATCCACAGCTCCTACACCACTCCAAGGGACACGACCGGGACCCTTGTAGAAGAAATACAACAGGCTGGTCGGAAGATGTTTGAAGCGCCTGTCGCGCAGGGACCAGACCGGCGACCAGTCCATCTCGGCCGATCGATCGAATAACGCCGGTATCCCATCAACGTCGTCCGAACCCGGCGTCGGCATCCAGCTTCGCCGCAACTGCGCGTCGCTGAACAGCAGGACTTTGTTCGGGGCGATGGCCTGGCCTGCCGGGAAATCAGCAAACCGCCGCTTTGCTCTGATCTCGTCGCCCTGGAAAATCCCGGAATAGCGCTCGATCGCCTCCATGAGCGCGCTGGCCTCGCCCTGTTCGGAAGTGCTGCCCTTGCCGAAACTGCCGCTGCTCAACCCCACCCTGAGCTCATTGACCGTCTCGGACGGTCCTGAAAAATTGTGCGCGGCATGGTAGTTGGTGTTCAAGGGCAAATCGGCCTGAATGCGCTCGAGACGCGAGACAACGCCGGTGAGCGGGCTCACGTGCCTGCGAAAACGCGCAACCGTGGCCGACGGCGAAACGCTACGGTACCCGCCGCTCGTCATGACCAGCTTGTTGCCCGCGCCAAGCTCGATCGGCGCTGGCTCGCGGCAGGGATCACGCAGCTTCTCGCTACCGCAGCTCGGACATTGCGGACGGAGGGCCACATTATGCTTCACGATGGTCGAGCCCAACAGGTCGAGGCTGATGATGTGATCGCTCAATTGAGTGCGAAAACCTGTGGCGATTGCTTTGGCGATCTCGACGGCCGCAAGCTGGATGGCGCTCTGTCCGAACGTGTTCCGGGCCAGTGGCGAAACGGCGACGCACCGGGCCTGTCTGCGGTCGAGGAGCGCCTTGACCTCCCGGTTCCTTTTCATCCGCTCGGCAAGACACATCCAGCAGGCGCTTTCGCCTGGGCGGAACACCGGCCCCACCAGGGGGAAAATGCCGGAAGGCTGGACGAGCACCCAAGGAGTGCGGTCCGACAAATGCCGCCCGTTCAACTCTGCCAATTGCGCTTCGAGATAATCGTTCACCAACGTGACCATCAGGCCGGGGGAGCGCTTGACGACGCGAACGCCGAGCTCGCTCAGGGCGGCCCCGAGTTCCGTTGCTCCTTCCACATTGATCGATTGAATGCGCACACGACATTTCTGGAGATTTCGCTCCGCAGTCTCCGGCGATAACCCAAGGCTCGCCCAATAGGCGGCCGCGGCGCCATTCGAACAGCGCGACATCGGGATGACATAGTGGCGGTCGAGCAGCCGCGTTAAGGCCTCGTGGATATTGTCGGACGGAAAATCCGGCTCCAGCTCGCGAACGAGCTCCCGAGAAGTTTTTCCGCCCTTAGCTATCGCGGAGGCGAGCGCACAATAGAGCTCGCCGTGAAGCAAAAACTTCCGGTCCTCCGAATAGAGGCACACGACATTGGGCGGCAGCACATAGACGGTGAAATTCGGCGCGAACTGCAGAATGTCCTTACCGTTTTGCTGGGTAAAGCTGTTTCCCTGATCGCCTGTCATGCGGTCAGCGCGCGCACCTTCGCCACGGCTTATGGACTCGCGCGCCAGACGCATTCTTCGATTGCCAGCGCTCCATTACCGGGATCGTACACCAGCTCTTCTGAGGCTAGAATTTCTCGGGAAAATTGGCCGCCCAACACCGGCGGCCGCGCACACGCCTGGCGCGCGCCACCTTCGCAGCTCTGCTTCGTTGCCTGACGGAACGTGGTCCAACCCGGCTCTCACGACCTGTGGGTATCTATGTAGTCGAGAGGTAGCCCGGTTAGCACAGGAAACACCCTCCCCATGACAAGCAGCAGCCGCCCCAACCACAGCCCCAACCACAGCCGCCGCAGCCGCCAAACCCACAGCCCCTCCCGCAGCCTCTAAAGCCGGCGCAGCCTCTAAAGCCGGCGCAGCCGCCGCAGCCTCTAGAGCCGGCGCAGCCTCTAAAGCCGGCGCAGCCGCCCCGTCCGCCGCAGCCGCCGCGTCCGCCGCAGCCGCCGCCGCAGCCTCCTCGAGCGAGTTGTATCCTTGGCAGCAGCGTTTCCGGGCTTTCTCCGTCAACGAAATGGAAAGTCGCAAGGCTGACGTCGGAGATTTCCTCCTCACCCAGGTTGAGGACCTGAAACGGCGCCATACCTTGCGGCGGTATATCCGCCACCGTTCCGCTGGTCGATGACGCCAGAAAGGCGCCGGCAACTCCGACAACGGATACAACGTTGCTTGGACGTGTTACCTTCAAGTTGCGTTTCGCTTGCGGCATAGCAGAGTTCCTCCTCGCTACTTTTCTTCGAACAAATGCGGCGGCTTATCCCTCTGCATCAAGCCGTTCAATTAATTGTGATGAAGAGGGCGGGTCACCGTCAAGAACAAACATCGAACACAGGCTGCGACGAGGCTGGCATTACCGCGTTTCCCCGCTCCCTGATCGAGTTTCAACAGCGCCTTCCAGATGAGGCGGCCTGCGGCGGGTACCTGTTCAAAGCGCGCTGGCCCCGAAGGATTTGTGTGCCCCGGCTGTGCCACCCGCCGAGCCTGGGAGTTGCACACCAAGTCTTGGACCTGGGACTGCGCCGGTTGCCATCGACAGACCTCGGTGAGCCGGCACCATCATGCACCGTTCCAAGCTGCCGCCGGCCACCCTGGTTCTGGGCGACCTATCTGATGGCGCCCACTCCAACGCCATCTAGGCACTGCAACTGCAACGCTAGCTCGCTCTCGGCTCGTACAAGTCGGCTTGGGTGATCTGCGCCAAGCTGCGCCACAGCATGGTGGCACCGAACCGCAATCCGCTCGCCGGACTGGTCGAGATCGATGAAACCGAGATCGCCCTGCCGCAGTAAAGCATGGTCCGGTGACTGGTGGTGGCGGACGCTGTCACCAGCGCCAGATCATCGTCGTCGGTGCGGTCGAGGTCAAGGATAGCGGTCCCGGCGGCATCCGTCTCGCCGAGGTGCGCAACTACTCGGCCCGCAGTCTGCATCCGTTCCGGACCAAACTTGCCGGCGGTCCGCACGTCCTGCCAAGGTTGCGCCGGCTTCGGCGCTCGCCAGCACAACTTGCCGACCGGGGGGAGATGATTGCACACGGCCTGTCCCAGCAACCAAAAGCAGGACGCCGATCCTCGCCCACGGCTTCGCTCAACGTTTGCTTCCCACCCCGTGGAGAGAACTCCAGTCGCGGCAGCCAGATGGCTGGAATGGGGCACTTTGACCCGTTCCCGCCGCCTACGCTGAACGGCCGGTGTCCGTTCAGTTAGCCGACCTCCACCGGAGGAAGCGGGAACGGGAAGGACGCGTTCGCGGTAGGGACGTGCGTCACCGGACGCCCCCCGCACAGATCCGGACGAGCGGGTTTCCCGCATCCGGCTCTTACCTTGGGTGTTTGACGGCGAAGCGAATGCTCGGCCAAGGGTGAAGGATGCGCGGTTGTGGGAGCCAGTCGTCGGCCACCTTGCCTATCCGCTCCCAGGTCGACGCGTGCTTCTGGCTGCGGCGCCGCAGCGTCCGCCCCCAAAGCCTGACGACATGATCACGGAACGCGCCAAGCGAACGAGAGTTGGTCGGCACGGCGTGGTAGGCATAGTAGCCGGTGATGACCAGCTTCAGCCATCTCCCCTGCTCGGGGATGGGCTGCAGTATGCGCCGGCGTAGCTCGTCCTTGATCTCCCGCAGCTTCGCCCATCGGCGGTCCCGCCGACTTTTGCGACGGATTTGGAACCGGCCCTGCCGGGTCCGTCCGCAGATATGAGTGAAGCCAAGGAAATCGAACGTTTCCGGTTTGCCGAGCCCGAGCTTGGCACGTTGCGCCGCTGCGAGGCGGCCGAACGTGATCAGCCGGGTCTTCTCCGGATGCAGTGTCAGCGCAAACTCCGCCAACCGCTCGCGCATCATGTCGAGAAAGCGTCGGCCGTCGGCCTCGTGCTCGAAGCCGACCACGATGTCGTCCGCATAACGCACGATCACCATGTCGCCAGTAGCCTCGCGCCGTCGCCAGCGCGCCGCCCAGAGATCGAAGACGTAGTGCAGGTAGATGTTGGCCAGAAGCGGAGAGATCACCGATCCCTGCCCCGTCCCCCACTCGCTTGTCGTAACGACCCCGTCTTCCAGGACACCCGCTTTGAGCCATTTACGGATCAGGCGGATGATGCGCGGGTCGCCGATCCGGTGCTCGACGAAGCGGATGAGCCAGTCCTGGCCTACCGCGTCGAAGAACCCGGCAATATCGGCGTCCAGAATGTGGTTCACCTTTCTGCTGTCGATCCCGACATGGAGCGCGTCCAGCGCATCGTGCTGGCCACGGCCCGGGCGGAATCCATAGCTGAGCCCGAGGAATTCCTCCTCGTAGATCGCATTCAGCAGCGCAGTGGTGGCCCGTTGGACAACCTTGTCCTCAAGGGCCGCGACTGCCAACGGACGCTGCCGCCCATCGGGCTTCGGAATGTAGCGACGCCGCGAGGGCTGCGCCCGATAGGCTCCCCGATGGACCCGATCGCTCAAATCTTCGATCCTGCGATCGAGATCGGCTTCGTAGTCCTGCCACCTCACCCCGTCGACGCCCGCAGCCGCGTCCCGCTTCAGCGCGAAGAACGCGGTACGGAGCATTGCCGAGTTGATGTGGTGGAAGAGCGCGGTGAACCGCTCCTTCCTCCGTTGCTTTGCGGCTTGCCGTACGCGCTCCAGCGCCTGTGACACGCTATCCCGGTCCTGCGCCCGGCACGTGCTTTGCTGGCCCGCGTTCCCCTCGGTTCCCGCCCTTCGCTCCACCCGCTCCGCCGCCGGTTGCCCGGCATTGTTCGCAGGCTTCTTCGCTACTATGGCAGGATCAGACTTCTCGCGGCCGTGCATCATCGGCTTCGGCTCCTCGCCTTCCCGATGCGGACCAATCGCGGCATGCCGCCTTGGTCGGCCACGAGACCTCCCGGTTCCCGAACAAGGAGCGTCTGCACATGCCAGGGTCTCCGACCACGCCGGGTCGTCGGGGAGCTTGCGATAGCGCGCCCCTTCGTGTGGCCTTCCGCGTATCGGACGGCGTCGGCACCCGGAATATCGACCTTTTCGTGGCTCAATGGCTGGCCTGCGCACTCCCCTGTCAACGCTTCACGTACGGCCTCACGACCGCCCGCGCATGAACTCGGGGCCGATGTGGATCGCTACTCCTTCATCGTGATGGACTCGCACCATCAGCTCCTTGCCAGTCTCCCGGCGCACCCGATTTCGGTCGTTCACGGGGTCGCGATTTGGGCCGCAACGTTCGACCCGTTGGGTTCATGCCGAACGCTTGGATCGGCATGTTAAATCCACTTCAGTAGAAATGGGCTCAAAAAACTTTCCGCCTACTTTGAAGTGATTGCTACGAATATTCATACCTTCAATACGGATCAGTTTAGAATCATCGTAAGTTTGATGGGAATAAATCACCCCTTGCGGAAAGTAAAAAGCCATACCCGGCATAATCCAATATGAACGCTTGAGTTTTATCTTACCGCCTTGCCCGTCGTTAGCCGGTTCTACCAATTCCCATTCGTACATAGCGGTCTTAGCTGCCCCAACCCCGTAAATCGCCCAGGTACACCCGTGATCGTGAGGTCTACTAGCAACAGGTTTTGGATGATGATGGGCCAGAACCGTCAACCCTTTGTATCGCTCGTAAGCAGTATGCCTTCCATTAATTTCGTCAGGAATAGTATCCTTAACAAAGATGACACTTTTGAGATACCAAGCAAGGGTTTTGGTGATATTCTCGCAAGCTATATCTACCTCTTGGGTGAGGAGATAATCTTCGCAAGCGGTAACAAGGCGTGGTAATGTGAAAATCATTGCCAGAGTCCTGTTAATCGACGTCTTTTCCAGAATTGGACAATCTCTTGTTTAGATTGCTTGTCAATGTGCTCTGGGCGGCGCTGTGAGTCGAAATTGCCCGGCGAAGTTATCCAGCTGTCAATGATCATTACGCAACTCCGCCGGGCTTTGGGCTCAAAAAACTACACAGCCCACATATCCACACTGTGAAGGTACGTCCGGGACCGGCGCTTCTTGCGACCAGATTGTTCCATCGGCGAACTTGTAGCTGAGATTTTGCTGGGCGTTCAAGTAGAAGACATAACAATTGTTATTGAAGACAACTGCCGCGGGTGACATCGGAGCTACGCCGCCTGTGCCAACTGATCCGTAGTCACCTGGGTCCCCAATAACTACCGGATTGCCGTTGGCGTCCGGAACTGGCTGATCGGGATGCCAGTTCTGTCCATCATGGTACGAGTACCAAAGCTGGAAATCTCGGTCGGACCCCATGTGGAAGACATGAATCATGTTTCTCCAGACCACTGCCGAGGGTGAGAACGACATACCTACGTTCTGAAGCTGCGCTGTTGGCTGTTGGTCGTCGTCAACATTCTCCCAGATTTTACCATCCTTAGAATATACAACAAAAAGCGCTCCATCTCCCGGATCGCCAGGCTCACAGCCAAACGGCTCTGAGGGCACCGCATGCTGGAAGTAGACATAAATTACGTTGTTCCAGACCACTGCCGAGGGTGAGAGCGACATAGGACCATTATTCACCTCCCAGCCAGGTGGGGTGCGATTAATTAAGATCGGCTGATCTTGCGACCAGCTTGTGCCATCGGCGACCGTGTACCAAAGCTCTCCGTTTTGGCCGTAGCCCGGGTGGAAGACGTAAAGTTTGTTGTTGAAGACTACCGTCGCGGGTGAGAACGACATACCTACGCCCGGAACTGGCTGTTGTTCTGGGGCGCCAGAACCCCAGTTTAAGCCATCCTTGGTCCACGTGGTCCAAAGCTGTCCGTCTTGACGCAACCCCTGGTGGAAGACTTGAAGAAGCCCACCGTTCCAGACTACCGGCGAGGGTGCACACGACATACCTACCGGCTGACCTGACGGCGCAACGTGCTGAATTCCATACCAGAAGGTGCCATCGAAGCGCTGGTAAAACATATTGCCATCAACCGAACTGCCTTGTTGTCCCTGGTAGAATACGTAAAGCATAGCCATCTCAATCTCCTTTTACACAAACTGCGGAAGCCGGTTCTGCTCCCGCGGGTATTTGCGGCGCGCCGGCCGGCGGCCAAGGTTGGCCGCGTTGACAACGTATGCAGCCCCAGATGCGGGGGCTAATCCGAAAATCTGTGATTTTCTCTGAAAATATCGATTTTAATCATCGCCCGTAATTCGCCTCTGCGATCCCACCCGCGATGGCGGAGTTCGGCCGTTTCGGGATCTTGGGTCGAGGGCGGCCGATAAGGCCCGCCGATAAGGCTCGACGGCCGCGCCGTCGACGTGCCGCTGGCGCTGATTGAGGCGTCGGGCGCTGTGGTCAGTACGGACGCGCTCTCGAGCCGCGTCTGGCAAGGCAGGGATCGTCGCTGAGAACCGGCAGTCGGGGAACAAGATTGCCGCGCTGCGCAAGAGGCTTTAGCATCGACCGCGAGCCGATTCCGACGGTTGCCGATCGGGTTACGAGTTCGCAAGCGAGAGTCGCGCGCTCTCCGAGTACGGGCGGGCCGGTTCCCGCCGAGACGCTTGCGGACGAGCGTTTCCTTGGTTACCAAACTGAAACACGTTCATCCGTGCACGGCAGCACTGACGGGGCTGCGAAAGTTAATGATTTCCTCGGCAATATGGTTTATGCTTGCCTGTCATGGTTCGCCTGTCTGATCCGCCGGCGATCATCGAATTTGGCCACTTCAGCATCTTGCTGCATCGCCGCCAATTGCTCGCCGAAGGCCGGCCGGTAAGGCTCGGCGGACGCGCCTTCGACCTGCTTTTGGCCCTGATCGAGGCGCCAGGGGCTGTGGTCGGCAAGGAAGAGCTGTTGAGCCGGATCTGGCCGGGCCGGATCGTCGAGGAAAACCGGCTGCAGAATGAGATTTGGGCGCTACGCAAAGCCTTCGGGGCGGACCGCGAGCTGATCCGGACGGTTTCCGGGCGAGGCTACCAATTCGCCGGCGAGATCCGCGAGGTCGGGGCAGGCGTCAGCGCGCGACCGGTTCCTGAGCCCCTCGCCGTTCCCGCCCGGCCCCGCCCTGCGACCAACCTCTCCGAGAGCATATCCGAACTGATCGGCCGAGAGGCCGCGCTCTCCGAGGTTACGAACCTCGTGATGGAATTTACCGACGAGATGTCGGTCACGAAGCATGATGAAGCCGAACGTCGGCAAATCACCGCCATGTCGTGCGAAGCCATCGGCGTGGCGGCGCGAGCCGACGGGACCGGTCTCGAGGATTTGGCCGAAGCGACCGGCGCCTTTCAGCACTGCGTCTCCGAGATCGTTAGTTGCTACAGCGGGTTTATTGCTGGCCGTCTCGGGAATACCGCCCTCGTCTTTTTCGGCTGTCCCGCGGCGCACGAGCACGACGCCGAGCGGGCGATCCACGCGGGGCTCGAATTGTGTGCGGCGGTCCGGAGCCTGGGACCCGCTGCCGACGTGCCGATGCGGTGCCGAGTGGGCATAGCGACGGGAGTGGTCATCGTCGGCGATCTCGTCGGGGTCGGCGGGCCCCGGGACCTCGGCATTATTGGAGACGCCCCAGAGTTGGCGGTGCGGCTACAGGTATCCGCGCGACCGGACACCGTGACGATCGAGCCGACCACCTGGCGTCTAATCGGCAACTTGTTCGATTGCCGCGATCTCGGTGGACACGACACGGATGGCGACACCGAGCCGATACGCCGCTGGCAGGTGGTGGGTGAGAGTGTCGTGGCAAGCCGCTTCGAGGCTTTGCGCGGATCGAAATTGACCCCGCTGGTCGGTCGCGACGAGGAGATCGACCTGCTGCTGCGCCGGTGGGCGCGTGCCAAGACGGGGGATGGCCAGATCGTACTGGCTTCCGGCGAACCCGGCATCGGTAAGTCGCGGATCGTCGCGGCATTTCAAGAACGCTTGCACACCGAGCCGCATTTCCGCCTGCGCTATTTCTGCTCGCCCTATCACCAGGACAGCGCACTATTCCCAATCATCGACCAACTCGGCCGGGCAGCCGAGTTCGTGCGCGACGATCCTCCCACTGCAAAGTTGGAGAAACTCGAGGCCTTGTTGGCCCGCGCCGCCCCGCCGGACGATGAAGTGGCTTTCCTCGCCGATCTGATGTCATTGCCGGCTTCGGAGAGCCACACTCTGCCAAATCTCAGTCCGCAGCGGAAAAAGGAAAGGACGCTGGAGGCGTTGATCCGTCAGCTCCAGGGTCTGGCGCACGAAAAACCGGTGGTTATGGTATGGGAGGATGCGCATTGGCTCGACCCCACCTCGCGGGAGCTGCTCGACCTCACCGTCGAGCATGTCCGCAGCCTGCCGGTGCTACTGATCGTGACGTTCCGCCCTGAGTTCCAGCCGCCTTGGGCTGGCCAGCCGCAGGTCGGCATGCTGGCTCTCAACCGTTTGGATCGGCGTGACCGCGCCGCGCTGGTAGCGCAGATCGCCGGCAGCAAGAGGTTGCCCGACGAGGTCGTCTCTACGATCGCCGACCGCACCGACGGCGTGCCGCTGTTTGTCGAGGAATTGACCAAGAGCGTCTTGGAGAGCGGTCTGCTGCGCAAGGAGAACGATCGCTACGTGCTCGACCGCGGGTTGCCGCCGCTTGCGATCCCTGCAACCCTGCACGCCTCGCTTTTGGCGCGGCTCGACCGCCTGGCGTCGGCGCGACGGGTGGCGCAGATTGGTGCTGCGATCGGGCGCCAGTTTTCTTATCCGGTGCTGCACGCCGTCTCGCGACTTCCCGAAGACGAGCTGCAAACCGCTCTCGGCCAGATTGTCGCTTCCGAGCTGGTCTTTCAGCGCGGCACGCCGCCCGACGCGGTCTACAGCTTCAAGCACGCGCTGGTGCAGGACGCGGCGCACGGCAGCCTGCTGCGCAAGGCCCGTCAGCAATTGCACGCCCAGATCGCTGAAGCGCTCAAAAACCATTCCCCAGAAATTACAGAAAGCCAGCCCGAGCTCCTCGCGCAGCATTACGCCGAGGCCGGTCTAGTCGAAAAGGCTGTCGCCTTTTGGGGCAAGGCCGGTCACCGGTCCGTCGCCCGTTCGGCGATGGCGGAAGCGGCTGCGCAATTTCGAAAGGGGCTGGACCAGCTGGCGCTGCTGCCGGACGACGCCGCACGGCAGCGACAGGAGCTCGAACTTTGGAGTGCCCAAGGCGCGGTCTTGCAGGCCGTAAAAGGCTACGCCGCGCCGGAAACGGGGCATGCCTACAGCCGCGCGCGAGAGCTATGGGAGCGGCTGGGTTCCCCCTCGGAGTTCCGTCAGGCTCCGTTTGGGCAGTCTCGCTATCACCAGTTCCGCGGCGAATTGGATTTGGCGCTGCGCTTGGATCAGGATTTGCTGCGCCTTAGTCGTCAGCGCGAGGATTCCGCCGGGCTCGTTCTGGGTCACATCTCATCTGGCCGCAACCTGATGCACGCGGGCAGGTTTGCGACATCTCGATCGCACCTCGAAGAGGTCCTTACGCTTTACGATCCGAACTCACATCACCCGCTCGTCCGTCAAACCGGAACCCACCCTCGGATCGTGGCACTGGCGCATCTGGGGATTGTCCTTTTCTGTCTCGGCTTTCCGGACTGTCAATGCCGAATGAATTTTCCCCATTTGTGCCGAAGTAAAATTCCCCAGTTTCCGGATCAGCCGGCCGGCTGATCGAGTGGCTGCAATTTTGGCGGTCGTCCGCGGCGGCGCGGAACGGCTGCCGGGAAGGGTGGGCTGATGAGCGCCTTGGAGCGGAGGTGCTCGGGCATCAGGTTGGCGTGCTGGCGCAACCGGTAGCTGGACCCCTCGATCTGGATGACGACGGCGTGGTGGAGCAGGCGGTCGAGCAGCGCGGTGGCGACCACGGGATCGCCGAAGACTTCACCCCATTCGGCGAAACCGCGGTTGGAGGTCAGGATCATCGCGCCTTTTTCGTAGCGGGCGTTGACCAGCTGGAAGAACAGATTGCCGCCACCATGGGCGACCGGCAGGTAACCGATTTCGTCGACGATGAGCAGCGCGGATCGGCAGAACCAGCGAATGCGTTCGCGCAGCTGCCCCTCGCGCTCGGCCTTGGCGAGGGCACCGACGATGTCGGCGAGGGTGGTGAAGTAAACACTGCGGCCGGCCTTGACCGCTTCGACGCCGAGCGCCACGGCGAGATGCGATTTGCCGGTGCCGGGCGGGCCCAGGAAGTGGACCACCTCGCGGCGATCGACGAATTGAAGCTCAGCGAGGGCGAAGACGCGCTCGCGGTCGAGCGAGGGTTGGAAGGAGAAGTCGAAGCCGGCGAGCGTCTTGATCGTAGCGAGGCGGCCCATGCGCAGCGCCGTCTTGATACGACTGTTCTCGCGCACCGTCAGCTCCTCGACGAGGAGCATGTCGATCAGCTCGAGCGCGCTGGTTTCGCCGCGTTCGAGTTGGCGCACCGCATGGTCGAGCATTTCCAGGGCACGCGGCATTCTGAGGGCGACCAGAGTGCGCCGGATGCGCTCGAGGACAGGCAGGCTTTCGCCCGACGTAATCATGGCCGACCGCCTTCGCCGGCGAGCCGACGGGCGACCGCCTCGTAGAAGTCGAGCGATCGGTGCGCAACGACATCGCCGGTCCGGCTGATCGGGACTGCTCCGGCGCCGATCTCTGTTGCTGTCAGCATCGGCATCTTGCGGTGGCCGGGAGCCAGGCGCCGTTGATGGCGTCCTTCGAGCACGGGATGGACAGCAATCAGCCGGTCCGCCTCGAAGATGCGGATCTCGTCGGCCAGGCTGTGCACCTCGACGATGCGTTTGCGGGTCGCGTCCGGCACGCTGTAGAGATTGCCGCCGATGCTGACCATCCCCTCGTGCGAGACCCGCCGCTCAAGCTTGAGCACGGCGCGGAACGGCACCAGCGGCAAGGGCTGGAGCACGAGCTTCTCTTCGGCAAAGGCTTCATTGACGACGCGCTGGGTCGTCGCATGCACCCGTGGGTTGGCCACCGTCCCGAGCCAATGGGCGAGCTGAGCGTTCAGGTCGTCGAGATCGCGGAACAAGCGGGCGAGGAAGAAGTCCTCGCGGATGTAGCGGAACGGCCGCTCGACTTTCCCCTTGGTCTTGGCCCGGTAGGGGCGGCAGGCCTTCGGATGGAAGCCGTAATGTGCGGCACAGTCGATCAGCGCGCGGTTGTAGATGATGTGGGCCTGGTCGTCCTCGCCGATCACCGCGGTCTTCATCCGGTCGTAAAGGATCTGGCGGGGCACTCCGCCCAAGGCCGAGAAGGCCGCCATATGGCAACGCAGCACGGTCTGCAGATCCTGATGGGCGGCAAAACGCGCCCAGATCAGCCGGCTGTAGCCGAGCACCATTGAGAACAGCCAAACGACCCGCATCGCACTGGGCTCGTCGGTGAAGATCACCTCGAAATGGGCAAAATCGACCTGGGCCTGCTCGCCCGCCGGGGTCTCGAAACGTACTTCGAATGGCGGGGTCGGTGACGGCCGCACCTCGCGCAGAAAGTCGGTTACCGCGGTGTAGCCGCCGGTATAGCCATGCTCGCGGATCTCGCGCAGCAACCGGCTGCCGGTGAGGCCCGGATACGCGGTGACCCGCCGCCGCAGATACGCCTCGAACCGCTCCAACTGCCGCGCTCGCGGCTTGCGCGGCCCATAGCTCGGCGGCTCCAGACCGCGTTCGATGTATTTACGCACTGTCTTGCGGTCGATGCCGACCCGACGCGCGATCACCTGCGGCGCGGCAAACAGGTTGAGAGGCGGGCGTCAATCAGGATGAGAAAGTGTCGCCGGATGCGTGACAGCAGGAGGGCGTAGCCCGACTGACGTTGCGAATCCGGCGAACGGTGTGCCCCTGGAAGGGGCGCGTTGTCTGGCGGTCGCGGCCGGCCGGATAGGAAGCGAGTTCTTCATGCCGATGAGGAACCGCCCCTTGCCCGGTCGCCACATCACCGATTGCCAGATGAGGCTGTTCATGAGTTTCCGCCAGACCGAAACGGCGAGCGTTGCCGCGGCCAAAGCCGGGTTCAGCGCCGCCACCGCCTATCGCATCGAACAGGACCCGCGGCTCCCGTCACAACGGAAAGCACCGCGCGGGCGCCGGCGGCATGACCCGCTCGCTGCGGTTTGGGATAGTGAGGTGGTGCCCCTGCTCAAGAGCGCCCCGGGCCTGCGGCCGATCGCCATTTTCGACGAGATCCGGCGGCGCCATCCCGAGACTGGCGCCGGCATCCGCCGCACCTTGGAGCGGCGCATCCGCTCGTGGCGGGCGCTGTACGGCGCCGAGCAGGACGTCATCTTCCGGCAGGAACATCCGCCAGGCCGGCTCGGGCTGTCCGATTTCACCGAGATGCGCGATCGCGGCGTCAGCATCGCCGGCGCGCCGCTCGATCATCGGCTCTACCATTTCCGGCTGGCCTTCTCGGGCTGGGAGCACGCCCATGTCGTGCTCGGCGGCGAAAGCTTCGTGGCGCTGGCCGAGGGGTTGCAGAACGCGCTGTGGGCGCTCGGCCTCGCACCCTTGCAGCATCGTAGCGACAGCCTGTCGGCGGCCTTCCGCAACCTCGACCGTGACGCGCGGGAGGATCTCACGCGTCGCTACGAGGCGCTGTGTGCCCATTACGGCATGGAGCCGACCCGCAACAATCGCGGCGTGGCGCACGAGAACGGCTCGATCGAAAGCCCGCACGGCCATCTCAAGCAGGCGATCGAGGACGCGCTCCTGCTGCGGGGCACGCGCGACTTCGTCGATCTGAATGCCTATCGTCGTTTCATCGACGAGATCGTCGGGCAGCGCAACGTTCGCAACAATAAGCGCCTCGATCTCGAGCGCTCGGCCCTGCAATTGCTGGCGGCGCGGTGGACGACGGATTACGAGGAGACGTTCGTCAGTGTCACCTCGACGAGCGGCTTCATCCTCAAGAGGGTGTTCTATTCGGTGCCGTCGCGCCTGATCGGCCATCGGCTGCGCGTGCGGCTCTACGATGACCGGCTGGAATGCTTCCTCGGCGCGACGCCGCTGATGACGCTGCGGCGCGGACGTCCGCACGCCGACCGCAAGCACGGTCACGTGGTCGATTACCGGCACGTCATCCATGCCCTGCGCTGCAAGCCGATGGCCCTGCTCAACCTGGTCTATCGCGAGCAGCTCTTTCCGCGCCGTGCTTATCAGCGCGCCTTCGAAGCGCTGCTGGAGGGCGGCGGCGAGAAGCCGGCGTGCCGCACCATGGTCGGGCTGCTGGCGCTGGCCCATGATCGGGCTTGCGAGGCCGAACTCGCCGAGGCCATCGAGGCCGAGCTCGATGCCGGCAGATTGCCCGATCTCGGTCTGCTCGAACGACGCTTCGCGCCCGATCCCGCCGCCATTCCCGACATCGCCGTCGAATTGGTGCCGCTGCATCTTTACGACGAGCTCGGCACCGTCCGGCCCCTGGACCAAGCACTGGGGGGTGCAGCATGAAGACGACCGATCCGATCGACGCCGCCCGTCTCGCGCTGCTCCTCGCCGAGTTGCGACTTCCCGCCGTCAAGCAGGTCTGGGCCGACCTCGCCGCTCAGGCCGACAAGGAGGGCTGGCCGGCGGCCCGCTTCCTTGCCGCCTTGGCCGAGCATGAGATGGCCGAGCGCAGCCGTCGCCGCATCGAACGCCATCTCGCCGAAGCCCGGCTACCGCCCGGCAAGACCATTGACACCTTCGACTTCGAGGCCGTCCCGGTCGTCAGCAAGGCCCAGGTCATGGCGCTGGCGGCCGGTGATGCCTGGTTGGACAAGGGCGCCAATTTGATCCTGTTCGGGCCGCCCGGCACCGGCAAGAGTCACTTGGCGGCAGCTCTCGGCTTCGCCCTCGTCGAAAATGGCTGGCGCGTGCTGTTCGCCCGGACCACCGACCTCGTCCAGCGGCTGCAAATCGCCCGCCGCGAACTCGCTCTCGAAGCTGCCATCGCCAGGCTCGACAAATACCATCTGCTGATCCTCGACGACCTCGCCTATGTCACCAAGGATCAGGCCGAAACCAGCGTCCTATTCGAGCTGATCGGCGCCCGATACGAGCGGCGATCCCTGCTGGTCACCGCCAACCAGCCGTTCGGCGAATGGGGAAAGATCTTCCCCGACCAGGCGATGACGCTGGCCGTCGTCGATCGCCTGGTCCACCACGCCACGATCTTCGAGATGAACGTCGAGAGCTATCGACGCCGCACCGCCCTGGAACGCAAACGCGGCTTCAGCTGACGGCCCAGCGACAAGCAAGACTGGCATCTCAGTGTCGCGCCGCGACACTCAAATCGCCGCGCGCCCTCTTGCGCGACAATAACAACGCGACGATCATAGCCGCGCCGCGACGCCGGGATTCTCATCCTGATTGTCGCCGTCTTCCCATCCTGATTGCCGCGCTACAATCACCGATACGCTCAGCCCCTGCCGGTGAAGATCCAAGATCATGACGAGCTCCCCCAGTTGGATCACCGTCCCCCCTCCCGCCACTGCGGAAGGGATCATCGGACGACGCGCCGCCCGGCTTCCCGGGGCGCGCCCCGGAAAGCCGGGCATCACACCTGGGGAATATTCAAACGGCGCTTCTGGGGAGAATCACTCCGGCGGTCACACCGGCCGACGAGATCGAGCGGCTGTGCGCGATCGTCGCCGCGATGAAGATCAGGACGACCAACCGAAAAGGCCGCCATCTGTCGACGGTGCGGGTGCTGGAATTGTTGGAGAAGCACGGGGTCGACACCCCGGATGGGTTCGTCAAGCTCGACAAGAACCGTATCACCGCCTCCACCCTCAACCGGCATCTGAGCCGGCTTGGCTATGATCACCAGCGCATGATCCGCGAGCCGCCGGCGGTTCGCTCCCAGGCGGAGCATTCGAACGCGCTCTGGCACTTCGACATGAGCCCGTCGGACCTGAAGCAGCTCAGGGTACCGCCGTGGATCGATCCGGATCGCCAGGGCGCGCCGAGCCTGATGCTGTTTTCCGTCGTCGATGACCGTTCGGGCACCGCCTATCAGGAATACCGCTGCGTCTATGGCGAGGAGGTCGAGGCGGCTCTCAAATTTCTGTTCAACGCCATGGCGCCCAAGGCGAACCAAGGCAATCCCTTGCAGGGCATCCCATCCACCCTCCACCTCGACAACGGCCCCGTCGCGAAGTCGGGGGTCTTCAAACGGGTGATGGAAAGCCTCGGCGTCGCGGTTATCCCGCACATGCCTGCCGGGTCTGACGGCCGCCGCACGACGGCCCGCGCCAAGGGTAAAGTCGAGCGGCCCTTCCGAACCGTGAAAGAAGCCCACGAGACCCTCTATCACTTTCATTGGCCGTGACAATGAATATTGGCCCACTTATGCTGACGAATTCTGGCCCACCCCCGGTGTCTTTGACCTGCTGAGCCGGGCCGAGGCCGGGCTCAGCAGGTCAGCGTCGCTTTTCCATCCTCTCCTTCACGTTTTGCCGCCCTTTCGTTGTGCCGTGGTCCGGCGGAACCGGTAGGAGTCCGCGCCGGTGGTGATGATGTGCGCCTGGTCGGTCAGACGATCGATCAGCGCCTTGCACAGCCGCGGATTGGGGATCACCTGCGACCACTCGGAGAATGGCAGGTTGGTGGTGACGATCACCGCCGCTTTTTCGGCGCGGTCGGCGACCACCTGGAACATCAGCTCGGATGCGGTTTCGGCGAGCGGGACGTAGCCCAGTTCGTCGATACAGATCAGATCGAGCCGTTCCCACCGGCCCAACGCGCGGCTGAGTTGGTTGGCATGCGTCGCCTCCGCCAGTTCGTTGATCAGCGCCGTCGCGGTGGTGAATCGCACCCGCCGGCGCTGGCGGCAGGCCGCCACGCACAAGCCCGTCGCCAGATGGGTTTTCCCCGTCCCGGCCTCGCCGACCAGCAGGATCGGTTCAGCCTTGGCCACGTAATCGCCCTCAGCCAGCGTGCGCAGTTGCGCAGCCGAGACGCCGGAGTGGTCAAACTCGAACCCATCCAGCGTCTTCATCCGCGGCAGCTTCGCCTCATGCAGCAGCCGGGTGATGGCGCGGCTCTCCCGCTCCTCCATCTCGGCCGCCAGCAGCGCCTCGAGGTAACCCAGATGGGATTGGTTTTCTCGCGTGGCGGCATCGGCCAGACGGGAGAACTGCGTGCCGATCGTTGGCATCCGCAACGTCTTGCAGTGCTGACGGATGGCCTGATCCTGAAGCTCGGCCATCATGCCGTCCCCGCGCAGGGACCCGACAGCAGCGTGTCGTAGTCGGCGAGATATGGCAGAGGCCGGTCGTAGCGGGCCAATGCACCGACATCGATCGGCTCGGGTTTGGCCTTGTGCAGCCCTGCTTCGGTCAGCAGATACCGCACCGCCGCCACGTCGCAGGCACCGAGCGACACCGTGGAGGCGACCGCCGTGCGCAGCCGGTCGTGGCCAAACTCTTGGCCTAGCGCCAGCACAGCCACCATGGCGCGGGTGCCGTTCTGCTTGCCGTGCCGCCCTTGCAGCCGGGTCCAGAGCTCGTCGTAACAAGCAGGCCAGAGACCCGTCGCGCGCCATTGCGCCAACGGTTTCGAGCCTGCGAACGCGCCCGGCTTGTGGCTCAGCACGTCGAGGTAATGCTCGAGGTCGAGGACATGCTGGCGGCGGCTGTGACAACGTTCATGACGGGCAATCAGGCGCCCAGCGTGCCAGATCTCGACATGCAGCGGATGGACGCGTGCCTCCACCCGGGTGCCCGCACGGATCGGCACCGAGTAGAAGTTGGTTTTCACCGTGACGCAGCCTTGCTTGTCCACCAGCGGGAACACGATCTCGGCCAGGTCGAGACCCTCGGCCGCGCAGGCCAGCAGGTGGCCACGCTCGACCGCCATCGCAGCGCCGATCGTCTCGCCGCGTCCAGCCAGGATCCGCGCTTCGTCCGCGCGGCAGGCCGTCACCAGCAGCGCGTTGAAGGCGTCGAGGTCAGCAACACACGGAACGGGCACCAGATGGTTGCGCCGGAAATAACCGCCTTCGCCCTCAACACCGCCCTTCTCATGCCCTTCACCAGGCGTGCAGAATTCCGCGGCAAACCGCCAGTGCGAGCGGAATGCCATGAACCGCACCGTTTCTTCTCGGCGGTGACCGCGCAGGATCTTGCGCACGGCGCTGGCCAAGTTGTCGTAGCGCAGCAGGAGGAAGACGCCGCCGAAGTAGGCGAAGGCGTGCTCGTGCGCTTCGAGGAAGGCCTGCTGCGTCGCGTGCAGGTAGGCCCGGTGGAAGGCCGCCCCGCTGGCCATCGAGCGCATGGCGAACACCTGGACCTTGGTCCGCTCGTCGCCGAGATCGACCCAGGCTTCATACCAGTCGACCTGTGCTTCTTGAGCCCAACTGTAACTTTGCGGCACAAACGTCTCCCGCCGCAGAAGCCCCAGCTGGTGTTTACGTTCACGGACGTGGTTGCGCACCGTCGACTCCGCGACCGTGGCGTCCGGGAACTCGGTCAGGATCCGGCGATAGAGCCGCCGCGCAGTGTGACGCTGCTTGCGCGGCGCGTGGCGATCCTCGTCCAGCACCTTGTCGATGAAGGCCGCCACCGCACTAAGCTTCGGCTTGGTCCTCGGCGGGTAGTGGTGCTTCGGCGGCAGCGCGCTGCCGATCGCCTGGCGCACAACACGCCGATGCACTCCGAACTTCGCGGCAACACCCGCGATCGTGCCGATCCCAAACTCATGCTCGCGACGAAGCTGCTCGAACAAATCCACTTTGGCTCTCCAGTCCACTCCAGGTCCCCCGATCCAATCGGGGCGACCCTAGGTTGAGGGGCGGGGGGTGGGCCAAAATTCGCCAGCATTGCTGGGCCAAAATTCGATAGCAGAGCCATTTCATCAGCCCGAGAGCGAGGAAGAGGCGAACCAATGGCTGGCGCGGTACATCGACACCTACAACGCCAAGGATCATCGCAGCGAGCCGCACTCGCGGGTTGACGACTGGCTGGCGCATCTGCCCGTCGAGGGCCTCCGCCAGATGTGCGTCTGGGAGCGGTTCTGCGCCTTTGCGCGCGAGCCCGAACGGCGTCTGGTCGGCATCGACTGCCGCTTGAGCGTCGCCGGCGTTGCCTACGAGGTCGATCCGGAACTCGCCGGCGAGACCGTCGTGGTCTGGTGGGGCCTGTTCGATCAGGAGCTTTGGGTCGAGCGCGGCGAGGAGCGCTTTGGACCGTTTCATCCCATTGGCGGCCCCATCCCGCTGCACCGCTATCGCAAGCACCGGAAATCGCGTCGGGAGATGCGAGCCGAGCAGGTTGCGGTGCTTGCCGACAAGCTGGTGCTGCCGCGCGCGGCGGTCTCCGGCGAGGATGGTGTGGTCGAGGTGCGCACCGCCGCCGCAATCCTCATGCAGCCCTTCCGCGACCCCGACCCGTTTCACGAACTGACCTTTGCCGGCCCGCTGGCCGCCCGCCGCGCCATTGCTGACGAGATCAGGCTGCCGCTCGCCAAGCTGTCGGATGAGGATCGCGCCTTCGTCGATGCGCTGCTCGCGAGGACGCTGGCCCGTGCCGAGGTCCTGGCGGCGGTGCGCGAACATTTTCCGCCGGGGACCCGCAGGAAGCTCTGATGCTTGACCGAAGTGATGCAGCACTATGGCTTGACCCGTCCGCCGGTCGACGCCGGCTTTTTCGAGACCGAGCACCACGCCCAGGTGGCGTGCGACATCCAGGCCGCGATCACGCGCGGCGGCCTGATCGCGCTGACCGCGATCATCGGTGCCGGCAAGACTGTTCTGACGCGCCGCCTGCGCGCCGAACTCGAGCGTGAAGACAAGGTGATCGTGTCGCGCTCGCTGTCCCTGGACAAGACCAGGATCGCGATGCCCTTGCTCGTGGCCGCCCTGTTTTACGATCTCTCGCCCGAGAAGAATGTGGCGATCTCGAACAACTCCGAGCGGCGCGAACGCGACCTGCGGGACTTGTTTCGGCGGGCCAAGAAGCCCGTGGCGCTGTTCGTCGACGACGCCCACGACCTGCATCCGAAGACGCTCGTCGCGCTGAAGCGCCCCTGCGGCTCATAGAGGCAGGCCTTGATGACAGCGACCCCCGCTTTCGCGAGGGCAGGCTCTTGGTGTTGTCCGGCACCAACAGGTTGGGCACCCCGCCGATCGCTTCGAACGCGCGGGTGTGGGCACCGATCCAGTCGACGAGTGCCTGGGTCCAGCTGGCCTCGGCATAGGTGAAGTTCGAGGCGCCCATGACGGCGACAAAAATCTGCGCCGCTCGCGTCTTGCCGCTCAGCCGATCGATGATCACCGGCACCGTGTCGCCGGCGTAATCGACAAACAACTTGTCGCCGCCGGCGTGGGTCTGCCGCATCGTGACCGAGACCCGCGATGCCCAGCCGCGATAAAGCTCGCAGAACCGCGAGTAGCGATAGCCGTCGGGATGTTGTTCGATATACTCGTCCTACAGGACCTGGAGCGTGACGTGCTTGCGCTTGAGCTCCCGATGGATCGCGGCGAAATCGGGTTCGGCACGGCGACGGTGCCCCTGCTTGGTGCCGACCGCGGTAAAGAGCCGTGCTTCGAGCACAGCGTCGGTCATCTCGGTCGGCAATGGCCAGCCGAGACCGGCGGCAGCGAGCCGCTGCAACGTCAACCGGACGGTCGATGACGCCACGCCGACCCGGCGGGCGATCTCGTTGCCGGATACCCCGGCGGCCTTCAACCGAAGCACGTCGCGCACCTGGCGCATCGCGATCCTCTCTGCTGGCATCGTCCTCTCCCGTGGCAAGCCAAAAAAGAGACGCTATGCGGCCAGCAGAGACGCCGTTCGGCCGGCGCCTACCCGGGCGACATCATCCCGGAATGGCGGGCGAAATCATCTCGGAACGCCGAGCGAGATCAAATCGGAACGGTGAGCGACGTCATCTCGGATTCGCGGGCGACTTCCGTCGGAATCAGCATCGGCGGGCTCGCCGCTGCAATACAGCGACCACCAGATCGGACGGGGCCCGGCTTTTTGAGAGAAAGCCTGCGCCTTGTCGGTCGAAGGGATCGTCTCGAAACGTGTTGATGCGCCCTATGCACCAGGCAATCGCGGCTTGTGGCTCAAGGTCAAATACCTCAACCGCGAGGAATTCGTCGTGATCGGGTGGACCGATCCCGAGGGCTCGCGGCCGTTTCTCGGCGCCCTGCTGCTCGGCTACTACGATCCTGACGGAAAACTCGTTTATGCCGGTCGTGTCGGCACCGGGATCAACCAGGCCGAGCTCGGTCGGCTATGGCGGCGGCTGCAACCGCTGGCGATCGACAAGATGCCGCTCCACGTCGCGCCGCCGCGTTCAACCCGTTTCGGATCGCCGCTCGTTCTCAGCGACGTGCATTGGGTACGCCCCGAGCTCGTCGCCGAGGTCAAATTCCTGGATCGGGGCGGCACCGCTGCGGCCGACGACGCAGCGGCTCGTCGAGGGTCGCGCCGTCTATCTCGACGATTTGAGCCTGAAGTGCATGCTGCTCGCCGCATCCTTGCGTCGGCCGCACGCGCCTGCCACGAGCGTCTCCAGATGAGACATCGAGCTTTCCCGAGGCGTTTGCCGCCGCATGGTATCCCACCCGAAATTATATTTGTGGGGTCCGCGTAAGGTCCGCAAACTTTTGAAGTCAGCAAACCGCCTTCTAATCCACCACCTACCATGTTGATTTAATTGGTGGGTGCAGCAGGACTTCGAACCTGCGGCCCGCTGATTAAGAGTCAGCTGCTCTACCAACTGAGCTATGCACCCGTCGCGGGACGCGCTTTATAGCAAAACCGCCGCGGTCTGTCGAGATGGCGGGCCGATCAGACCCGGCCGTGGCAATGCTTGAATTTGCGGCCGGAGCCGCACGGGCAAGGGGCGTTGCGCGAGGTGCCAGACCACGGGGCACGCGTAGCGGACGGTCGCGGCGACGGCCCGCTGCCGTCGGCGCCGTTAGCCAAACTGCTTCTTCGTGCGGCGCGCGCCCGGTTGGAAAGCGGCCTCCCGCTCGTGCCGGTAGCGAGCGACTCCTCTGCCATTACCTCCTCGGGTTCCGCCATTGCTTCGGCGAAGGCCGGCTGCGGCACCCGGAGCTCGATATGCGAAAGTACGGAGGTTACATGCTGGCGCAGATTGACCAGCATCCCTTGAAACAGCTCAAAGGCTTCGCGCTTGTACTCGTTCAAAGGGTCGCGCTGGGCGTAAGCGCGCAAATTGATGCCCTGCCGAAGATGGTCGAGCGACAGCAGGTGATCTTTCCAAATTTGGTCCAACAGCTGCAGCAATAGGCTCTTTTCTGCCATACGCATCAGCTCGGGACCGGCATTCGCCGATTTTTCGGCCATCTTGCGGTCGGCCGCGGCCATGATGCGCTCGCGGACTTCGTCCCGGTCGATCCCGTCCTCCCTCGCCCATTCGGCGAGCGGCAGGTCGACCGCGAGCAGCCGCAGGCATTCGGCGTGGAGGCTGGCGGCGTCCCATTGCTCGGCCAGCGCGTTGTCCGGGATCCCGACCGCCACGACCTCGTCGATCGTTTCGTTGCGCATGTCGGCGATGGTCACCGCGACATCGCGCGAATTCATGATCTCGCGGCGCTGCTCGTAGACGACCTTGCGCTGGTCGTTCATCACGTCGTCGAACTTCAGCAGCTGCTTGCGGACGTCGTAATTTCGCGCTTCGACTTTCTGCTGCGCCTTCGCCAGCGCCTTGTTCACCCAAGGGTGGATGATTGCCTCACCTTCCTTGAGCCCGAGGCGCTGCAGCATCGAATCCATCCGCTCGGAGCCGAAGATCCGCATCAGATCGTCTTCGAGCGAAACAAAGAATTTGGAGGCGCCGGGATCGCCCTGCCGCCCTGACCGGCCGCGCAGCTGGTTGTCGATGCGCCGGCTCTCGTGCCGCTCGCTGCCGACGACGAAAAGACCTCCGGCCTGCACCACCGCCTCGTGTGCCGTTTCGGTCTCCTCGCGGATCACAGCCGCGCACCGGTCTCGCTCGGCCGGGTCCTGGATCGTCGCGAGCTCGGTGCGCAGCCGCATGTCGAGATTGCCGCCGAGCTGAATATCGGTGCCGCGCCCCGCCATGTTGGTCGCGATCGTTACCGCGCCGGGGCGACCGGCCTGGGCGATGATGTGGGCTTCCTGCTCGTGGTAGCGCGCATTGAGCACGTTGTGCGGCACTTTGTTCTTTTTGAACGACGCCGACAGCGCTTCGGATTTCTCGATGCTGACCGTCCCGACCAACACCGGCTGCATGCGCTCGCGGCATTCCAGCACATGCTGCACGATCGCGTCGTATTTCTCGCGGGTCGTGCGGTAGACCTCGTCGTCGGTATCCTCGCGGCGGACTTCCTCGTTGGTCGGGATCTCGATAACGTCGAGCTTGTAGATGTCGCCGAATTCCTGCGACTCGGTCATCGCCGTACCGGTCATGCCGGCCAGCTTGGGATAGAGGCGGAAATAGTTCTGGAAGGTGATCGACGCCAGCGTCTGGTTCTCGTTCTGGACGGTGACGCCTTCCTTGGCTTCGAGCGCCTGGTGCAACCCTTCCGAATAGCGCCGCCCCTCCATCATCCGGCCGGTGAACTCGTCGATGATGATGATCTTGTCGTCCTTGACGATGTAGTCGGTGTCGCGCGCGAACAGCTTGTGGGCCCGAAGCGCCTGGTTCACGTGATGGACCAGCGACACGTTGTGGATGTCGTAGAGAGTGCCGGCGGTCATCAGGGCCGATTGGCGCAGCATCTCCTCGATTTTTTCGACGCCCTCTTCCGTCAGGGTGACGGTGCGCTGCTTCTCGTCCTTCTCGTAATCGTCGGGTTCGAGCCCGGGAATCAGCTTGTCGACCTGGATGTAGAGTTCGGAATTGTCCTCGGTCGGCCCGGAAATAATCAGCGGGGTGCGCGCTTCGTCGATCAGGATCGAATCGACCTCGTCGACAATCGCATAATTAAACGGCCGATGGACCATGTCCTCGAGGCGGAACTTCATATTGTCGCGCAGATAGTCGAAGCCGAGCTCGTTGTTGGTCCCGTAGGTGACGTCGGCGGCGTAGGCCTCGCGGCGTTGGATGTCGTCGAGGTCATGGACGATGCAGCCGACCGTCAATCCGAGAAAGCGGTAGATTTGGCCCATCCACTCGGCGTCGCGGTGAGCGAGGTAGTCGTTGACGGTGACGACGTGCACGCCGTTGCCGGTCAGCGCGTTGAGATAGACCGGAAGGGTGGCGACCAAGGTCTTGCCTTCACCCGTCTTCATCTCGGCGATCATGCCGCGATGCAACACGATGCCGCCCATCAGCTGCACGTCAAAATGGCGCTGGCCGAGCGTGCGTTTTGCGGCTTCACGCACGGTCGCAAACGCGTCGGGCAAAATATCGTCGAGCTCGCCGCCGTCCGCGAGCTGCTGCTTGAATTGTATGGTCCGCTCGCGCAGCTCGTCGTCGGACAGCGCCACCAATTGCGGCTCCATCTCGTTGATCGCGGCGACGAGATGCCCGAGGCTCTTGACGTAACGATCGTTGGCGGAGCCGAACAGCCGCCGAGCTAAGGCACCTAACATGGCGGCCTCGAAAAACGGGTATGACAACGGAAATGCATGCGCACGGCGACCAGGGACAGATAGGCCGCCGGGAAGTGAGTGTCAATTCGCCAGCGCCGCGGCTTGTTGCCCGCCAGCTCAGCCGTTTCACTCGGTCGCTTGTTCGCGCGCTGCCGATATGTCTTGATGCCGGGCCGAGCCGCAGCGATCCGCGGCTGCCGCCTGCCGAGGATCTCGAAATGCTCTCCCGCTCTCTGCTCGCCGCGGTGCTGGCGTTGGCGTCCGCTGCCGGAGCCGGTGTGCTGACCGCGCATGCGGCCGGTCCGGCGACCGCACTGCCGGCGCCGGCTGCGCCTCAAACCGGGCGCTTGCCGCCGGGGAACCCGGTCGTTGCCAACGTCAATGGCGTCGAGCTCCATTTGTCCGACGTCACGGCGGCGCAGCAAAGCCTGCCGCCCGAGGCGCAGAAGATGCCGCTGGCTCAAATCTACCCCATGCTGCTCGACCGGATGATCGACGGAATGCTGGTTACCGAGGCTGGGCGCAAGGAGCATCTGGAGCAAAGCCCCGAGGTCCGCAAGCGCCTCGAGCTGTTTGAGGACCGCTTGGTCCAACAGGCCTATATCGAGCAAATCCTAAAGGGTGCGGAAACCGACGATAAGCTCAAGGCGGGTTACCAGAAATTCATCCAGCAAAAGCCGGCGCGCGAAGAGGTCCATGCCCGCCATATCCTGGTCAAGACCGAAGCCGAGGCGCAGTCGATCATCGACCAGCTCAACAAGGGCGCCGATTTCGCAACCCTCGCCAAGAAATACTCGACCGACCCGGGGGCGGCTTCGGGCGGCGATCTCGGTTATTTTGGCCATGACGACATGGTCCCGGCATTCGCCGCCGCCGCCTTTGCGCTGCAACCCGGCCAGTACACCAAAACCCCGGTCAAGACCGAGTTCGGCTGGCACGTGATTTTGGTCGAGGATCGCCGGACCAAAAAACCGCCGACCTTTGACGAGGCGCGTGAGCAGGTCAGCCGCCTGCTGGCGCGCGGCATCGTCGAAGCCAAGGTCAAGGAGCTGCGCGGCGCGGCCAAGATCGAGGCCTTCGGGCTCGACGGCAAGCCGCTGGCGACGGCAAAATAGCGCTGCTCGTTCCCCCGAATCGCGCTACTCGTTCCAACCCAATTCGAAGGACAAAGATGACCGCTGCCGTTTCCCCGCTGGCACCCGCCGGTTTTCCGGTGCTGCCGCCGATCCCGGGCGTGCGGCTCGCCGCATTCGCCGCCGGCATCCGCTACACCGGGCGCGACGACCTGATGCTGGCCGAACTCGCGCCGGGCAGCACCGTCGCCGGCGTCTTGACCCAATCCTCGACCGCGGGCGCCCCGGTGCTGTGGTGCCGCGAGTGCCTGACAGGCGGCCAGGTCCGCGGCGTCGTGGTGAACTCGGGCAACGCCAACGTCTTTACCGGGCGCGCCGGCAAGGAAGCAGTCGAATCCACCGCCGCGACGACCGCGCGTCTCTTGGGCTGCGACCCGCGGCAGGTGTTTGTCTCCTCGACCGGCGTGATCGGCGAAAAGCTGCCGGCGGAGAAGATCGTCGAGGTATTGCCGCAGGCGGTCCGGCATCTTTCGGCCGAGGCGTGGGAACCGGCGGCGCGCGCGATCATGACCACCGACACCTTCCCCAAGGGCGCCATCGCGACCGCCGAGATCGACGGCGTCGCGGTGCGGCTCAACGGCTTTGCCAAAGGCTCCGGCATGATCGCCCCCGACATGGCGACGATGCTCGCCTATGTCTTTACCGACGCCGCCCTGCCGGCCTCGGTGCTGCGGCCGCTGCTGGCGCAAGCGGCCGACCGGTCGTTCAATTCGATCACCGTCGACGGCGACACCTCGACCAGCGACACCCTGCTGCTGTGCGCGACCGGGCAGGCCCGGCATCGGCCGGTGACGAGCGCCGCCGACCCCCGCCTCGACGCGTTCCGCCGAGCGCTCGACCGGGTCACGGTCGATCTCGCGCAGCAGGTCGTGCGCGACGGCGAGGGCGCGCAAAAATTCGTCACCATCAATGTGACCGGTGCCGAGAGCGTGCCGGCGGCGCGCCGCATCGGCCTGACGATCGGCAATTCGCCCTTGGTCAAGACCGCACTTGCCGCCGGCGACGCCAATTGGGGCCGCATCGTCATGGCCGTTGGCAGGGCCGGCGAGAAGGCCGATCGCGACCTGTTGTCGATCGCAGTCGGCGGGATCGCGATCGTCACCCGCGGCGAGCCGGTCCCCGGCTATGACGAGGCGCCGGTCGCCGCGCATATGAGCGGCCGCGAAATCGACATCGCGGTCGATCTCGGCATCGGGCCGGGCCGGGCGACGGTGTGGACCTGCGACCTGACCCACGGCTATATCGACATCAATGGCAGCTACCGCAGCTGATCTCTGGCGCCGAGGCCCCCTCCCATCCCCTCCCCCGCAGGCGGGGGAGGGTTAGGGCGGTGGAGGCGCAATCGGGCTCGGGCCCGCCGCTCGTCCTCGTCGCCGCAGTGGTTCTGGTCGACGCCGACGGCCGCGTGCTGTTGGCCCAGCGTCCGGCGGGCAAGGCGATGGCCGGGTTGTGGGAGTTTCCCGGCGGCAAGGTCGATCCCGGCGAGACCCCCGAGGCGGCACTGATCCGCGAACTCTCCGAGGAACTCGGCATCGACGTCGCCGCGAGCTGCCTCGCCCCCTTTACCTTCGCCTCGCACGCCTACCCCGATTTTCACCTGCTGATGCCGCTTTACGTGTGCCGCAAATGGGCCGGCATCCCGATCGCGCGCGAGGGTCAGCGCCTCTCCTGGGTCCGCCCCGCCCGCCTCGCCGACTACCCGATGCCGCCCGCCGACAAGCCCCTCCTCGCCATGCTCCGCGACCTGCTTTAGCCCGAATTCTCGGAATCGCTCAGGGACTGTCGGCGAGCTCTGCCGCGTCGATCGCGGCGATCACGTCGCCGACCCGGCGCACCATCGCGAATTGCCACAAACCATGCCGGCCCTCAGCGTTGACCGCGCCGATCCATCGGTGCGCGGCCTGTTCCTTGACCTCGGCGAGCTTGTCGTAGCCTTTGGTTTCGAGGATCAGAAACCGCTCGCCGCCGCCTGCCAACCGGATGATGAAGTCGGGCTCGTAATCGTGCGGCTGGCTGTTGTGGAAATACGGGATCGCAAATCCGAGCCCGGCATTCTTGACAAAGGCATCGACCGCGGGATGCGTGTCGATCAGATAGGCCGCCGACTGCTCCCACTGCCTTGTATCGGCGACGACGTAGTTGACATGCGAGCGCACGACCTCGCGCACCTCGCGTGTGGTCCAAAAGCTCACTTCGCCGGTCGAACCCTCGCCGCGGTTCTTTTCGAGGATCGGCAATTCGGGCGCCTCGCCGGTCGCCGCGTCGGGGTGGAGCGCTTCAGTCAGCCGCTCGATGACCCGACCGTAATAGGGAGAGAGGAAAACATCGAGCCGATCGGCCGGCGGTTCGAGGATCACCTTTTCGCTGACGTAGCGCTCGACCACGCGGGCGAGCTGCGGGAACAGCACGTGCGCCGGCGCTTCGCAATCTCCGCGCTCGACGTATTCGCGCGTCAGCCCGGCGGCCATTCTGAAGATCTCCGCCTGCAGCCGCTGGCCGCGGCGGAACGGCGCCAGGGTCACGACCTCCGACGCGCCCGGCCCGTGCAGCGACGGCCGGCCCGCCATCGTCACCGCGTCCTTGACCTCGGCCTCAGTTGGGATCTCCTTCGGGTCGACCTGCAACGGCGCCAATGAAGGCCAATCCACCGCGACCCGGTTGCAAACGCCCTGGCGATAGCCCTCGACCCGCGGGAAACGGATCTCGAAACCGGCCTTTTGCGGGATCGCATGGACGTGGCGCCGCTCCCGTTGCGGCGGCCGGGGCCCGGCTTTGTTCTCCTTGAACGGGATCACCTCGAACGGCACGCCAAAGACCTTGGCGACCTCCTCGCTGAGCCGCCCCTGATCGTCGAAATCATCGTAGCTGCGCCGCCGCAGGGCGCGGCCGACGACCTGCTCGCACAACAATTGCGACATGAACGGCCGCAACCCGATGATGTGGGTGACGGTGTTGCAGTCCCACCCCTCGGTCAGCATCGCCACGCTGACGATGCAGCGGATATGGCGGCCCGGCGGGTGCAGCGGACGGCCAAGCTTTGCCGCCAGTTCCTCGAAGCCGCCGGGATAGATCGGTCGCTGCTGCGTGTCGCGCGGCCAGTCCTCGCGCCCGACCGTGTCGAGCACGAGCCGCATCCATGCCGTCTCGTCGCTCTTGGCGCCGTCGAGGTCGTCGCTTTCCTGCACGACCTTGGTGTCGACCCGGATCGTCACCGTGCGGCCGTCGCGATTGCGCAATTCGTCGAGTCCGGACGACGGGATGCCGACGGGCGGCTTGTCCTCGGCGACCCACTGGTAAATTACCCGCGCGATCCGCGTGTTCTTGCACACCAGGATAAAGACCGGCGGCCGGCTCTCGTCGTCCTTCTCCGCCCATTCCCGTCGCAGCTCGTCCCACAGCCCGCCCAGCATCGCGATCGGTGCGTGCGCGTATTTGAGGATCGCCTCCGGCTTCGGGTTCGCCTTCTTGCCGCCGCGCTCGGCCGCGGTAAGCTTCGGCAAAATCCATCGCCAGATGTTGAAATAACCGGGAATGTCGGCGCCGGTGGTGTCGCGCACCGCGAGCTGCGGTATCTTGACGAGCCCCGCTTCGATCGCGTCGGTCAGCCCGAAATCGCTGACCACCCACGGAAAGATCGTGTTGGTCGCGGCCCCGGCGCGGCCGATGAAATAGGGTGTGGCCGACAGGTCGACGCAGAAATTGATGCCGCGCGATTTGTTGACCCGGTCGAGCCCGTCGACCCACACCGTCGCTTCCTTGACGAAGAACTCCTCGTCCTCGCCCATGCCGCCTTCGCCGTTTTCCTCTTCGCCCTCGTCCTCCGCCTGCCGGATGCGGTAGGCGTGGTGCGCCTCGTCGTTCAGCACCAGGATGTTCTGCTTGCCGCCGACCTCCTTCAGCACGCGATTGACCAGCGCCATGTCGCTCTCGACATAGGCGGTACCCATCACTTTCACTGTGCGCCGGCCGTTTGTGTCCGTCTTGTCTTCAATGATCCGCAACTCGCCGGTGGCTGTACGGGCATCGAGCACCGCGGGCGTGATGTACCTCGTGCCGCGAAACGACGTGGTCTTGCCGGCGACGACAAAGGTTTCGGCAGTCGGCACCGCCTTCCCCGCCTTGACCACGCGCGCGCCGGTGCCGCCGACGCCGCTCCCCTGCGGCTCGAACACGTACCAGTTGGCGACCAGCACCCGGCCTTGCGTCAGATCCGGCATCAGCCGCTCCGGCGCCAGGTCGCGGGTGCGGTAGAGGCTCGCCTCGCCGTTGCGCGGGTCCAATTCGCCGAGCCGGCTCCTGATCGTCACATTCGGGCACACCACCAATACGACATCGGAAAAGCGCGCGTCGGAGCGGTCGTTGACCTTGTTCAGGATGCTCCACGCCGCCAGCATCGCCATGACCGTGGTCTTGCCCGAGCCTGTCGCCATCTTGCACGCGAGCCGGCGAAACGCCTTGCACCCCTCGGCCGTGCGCTCATCGCTCGGCTCGTCGAGCGGCACCGCTATCCCCTGCAGAAAATCCGCCCGTGCCTCGCTCAGAAAGATAATTGCCTCGGCCGCCTCGCGCTGGGCATAGAACAGCCGGTGCCGTCGGCCCTCGCGGCTCCAGTATTCGATCAATTCGCGCGTCGTCCGCGTGATCCCCGGCCGCCCGGCGCTTCGCCATTCCGCCATCCGCGCGCGCACCAGATTGACCAGCGCCAACTCGCGCCATTCGCCGCGTGCGGCGTGCTCGTCATCCTCAGGCATCTTCGGCGAGCGGTACCAATACCCGGCCGGCCGCCGGCCGCGCATCCGCTCCGGCAGCTTCCCTTCTTCGATCAGCCAATACGCCGCCGGCGCGTCGAACGGCGTATTCAAAATCGGCGTCTCGACCTCAAAATTTTCCATCGCTTCGATCCTGCAAGCCGGCCGTTATCACCCCCACCCCACCCTCCCCCATCGAGGGGGAGGGGGTCACACTGCCTTGGCTTCTCATTGCTCTCTCGCCCGCCATTCCCTCCCCCTCGACTGGGGAAGGTGGAGGTGATCCCTCCGCTCTAACCTTCATTCCCTCCCCGTCGGTGGGGGAAGGTGGTCGCACCTCTCTCCCTCCCCCTCGATGGCGGAGGGTGGTCGCACCTCTCTCCCTCCCCCTCGATGGGGGAGGGGTGGGGTGGGGGTGACCTCTTGCGGTGACGCGACGGCGAGCGCGGCAATGATCGTCATCAGGATTCCCTCCGGATTTGCCAACACCTCGTTGTTCCAAAACCGGAGCATCCGATAACCCTGGCCTTCGAGAAACCGGCTGCGCTCGGCCTCCTGTGGAGAGTCGGCGTCGTGCTGGCCGCCATCGACTTCGATGATCAGCCGCGCTTCGTGACATACAAAGTCGGCGATATATCGACCGATCGGCACTTGTCGGCGAAAGCGGCACCCGCTGACCTGCCGCATCCGCAACATCTGCCAGACGCGCCGTTCGCCTTGGGTCATCTGCCGTCGCAGCACGCGCGCTCGGTCATGCGCGCCGTTGCTCGGGTGCTTCTTCATGCGAGCTTGCGCGTCATCGGCCGTCGTCACCCCCACCCAGCCCTCCCCCATCAAGGGGGAGGGTCGCAAAGGGCAAGAACGACCTTCTCACACCCTCCCCCAACCTCTCACGCCCTCCCCCTCGATGGGGGAGGGTTGGGGTGGGGGTGATGCCGCCGCGCGCACCCGACTGCCCCCTCTCACTCCGCCTCACCCAACCCCTTGACCACGGTCAGCTCGTTGCCGCGGTCGTCGATGACCTTGACCGCGACCTGGCGGTGCTCGCCGGCCGAAAACGGCGCGCTGACGGTGCCGGCCAAATGGTCCCACACGCTCTCGTCATGGCTCGCCCTCAGCGCCTTTTTCAAATGGTCCCAGGCGCCGGTGCGCGGAAAAAACACCTGATTGCCGTGAAAGACGAGCCCGTTGTAATCGGTGTCGAGCAGCCACATCGGCACGTCGTCGCCCTTCAAATGGTCGGGCGTCATCGTCACCGGGTCGAACACGTCGAGCCCGAGCAGTTCGACCTCCCACCGCGCCTCCTCCCCCACCTCCGGCGACAGTTTGCGCAGCCGCACATCGGGCATGCCGCAGACGCTGAAAATCTGGCTCGACCGCATTGTCTTCAACAGATCGCCCATCATCAAATCGGGTGTCGCCTGGACATAAGTCGCCGCGACCCCAAAGACGGCTTCGCACTGCTCGACCAGTGCGCGCGCATTGGGCTGGATCGCAAACCCGATCGCATAAAGATGTGCGTAGCCCTTGCCGTGCGCCTCGCGCGCCGCCTCGGCCACCAGCCGCTCGCTGACCGCCCCGTTCTCCGGCCCGAACACCAGCGCCACCGGCGGCCCCGCACCCGGCTTTTCTCCCTCTCCCATCATGGGGGAGGGTCCTCTTCTTCTCCCTCCCCCTCGATGGCGGCGGGTCCTCTTCTTCCTCCCTCCCCCTCGATGGGGGAGGGTCGGGGTGGGGGTGAAGCCGCAAGATCGCCCTCGACCACCGCCTCGGCCGACAGCGCCAGCGACTTCGCCGGCGGCCGGATATTGCGCAACGTCACACTCTGCCCGCCGCCGAGCTGCAATACCGGCGCCCGGCGCAACACATCGAGCATGCGGTCGAGATACGAGCCCCAATCCTGCGCCCCGCCGCGCGCCACCGAGCCGCCGTCGCCCTCCCAGTCCACCGGCATCGGGATCGTCGCCTCGACGCAAAACGGCCCGGCCACGCGGGTAATGCCGCTTTCCTTCTCGGGGCGATCGACCAATATCTCTTCGTCAGCCGGCTCATTATTGGCGATGCTCTTGAGCGTCACATGAGGGACGATCCCGCCGATCTCCTCGCCCCGCCGGTTCTGTCGGCGCGAATACAGGAAGCCCCCCGCGGGTCCCCGCGCCTCGTCCTTGAGTTCGTAGTAGGGGAACGTCGCTGTTAGGAGCCGTTGCCTCGCCAGCGCCAACGGTACGCGACTGGCATCGATCGTGATCCACCGCCGACCCCATTGCTCGGCCACGTAGGCCGTAGTGCCGGAGCCGCAGGTCGAGTCCAGAACGAGATCACCAGGGTCAGTTGTCATCAGTAGACAACGTTGGATCACCAGTGGGTGGGTCTGAACGACATATCGTTTTGGGTCTGCGAACCCCGATGTAACCGTGTCCTCCCAAAGGCTGGTGAGTGGAAATGCCGGAAAATCGCCGATGAAGCGAACGTATCGCAGCGTATTCCCGATCTGCATAAGGCGCTGAGCGGCCTTCAAATTCTCCATGCCCTCCTGCCCGGTCTTCCAATAGCCCCGGGCCGGTCGGACGATATTCCCTTCAAATTCAACCGGAAAATCACCAGGCGGTCGTTGGCTCGTCAGCTGGTCGTGGCAAAAGAAGCGCGAGTTTCTCGGAGGATCCAAAAGTTCCTCCTCGGTGGCCTTGCGGCGCGTGCGGTCTGCCAGTTCAATCCACACGTATTGGTCAGCTCCATCACCGCCGACCTGCTTTACGTGATAGAGTTGCCGGTATTTTATTCGCTCCCGATCGCGCGCGAACCACAGAAGATAATCGGAAACGCTCGGGAGCAATTCGCTGGTTGCACTCGTGGTTTTCTTGAAAGAAATGACAGATACGAAATTTTCGGCACTAAAGATTTCTTGAAGCAATTCTCTCACGTTGTGTAAATTCTCGTCGCCAATTTGCACGAACACGCTGCCGCTCGGATGGAGCAGGTCGCGCGCCAGCAGCAGCCGGTCGCGCAGATAGGTCAGGTAGGAATGCAGGCCGAGTTCCCAGGTGTCCCGATAGGCTTTGACCATCTCGGGCTCGCGGGTCATGTCGGCGTCGTCGTTGTGGGTGACGTCGCGCTTTCTGACAAAGGGCTGGAAATTGGAGCCGAAGCGCACGCCATAGGGCGGGTCGATGTAGATCATCTGCACCTGGCCGCCGAGGCCTTCGTAGTGCAGCAGCGAGTTCATCACGACCAAGGAGTTGCCGAGGATCATGCGGTTGACCCATTTGTCGCGGTATTCGTAGGCTTTCAGCACCTGGTCGGCGATCGGATGCCGCGGGTCGCCGAACATTTCGAACATGCCCAATTGCGGGCCGCGAGCTTCCTTGGTGTGGCCCTTCAAGGTCTCGACGATCGCCATTGTCGACAGCCGCTCGTGCACGAACAAGGGCAGGGTCGGCACGTCGAAAGACAACCGCTCGGCCTTGCCCGCCCAGTCAAGGAACGGCCGCCCGAGCCTTTTCAATTGCTCGACCGCGTCATGTAGGCCACGGCAATTCGCCAGCACCTTGCCGTCGGCGCCGCGGAATTCGCGCGGCCCGCCGAATTCGTGCGGCGCGGGCAGGCGCGAAGCCTCCTCGATCAGCGCCAGCAGCCATTCGCCGTGCTCGCGAACGCTGTTCCTGCCGTCCCAATCGAGCGCCGGCGCCAGCGAGGAATCATAGCGGTAGGTCGCGGGCGGCTTCCGCTTGCGGAACTGCGGCTGGGTCCCGACCTCGGGTCGCAGCGCCAGGTCGGCTTGCGGGTGTTTGTAGGTTTCGGTACGCCCCGACCGCGCCGCGTTGCGCGCCATGCCCGTCCCCCTTTCGTTCCGCCGCTTTGTCGTGGTTGTAGCCGCGAGGAGTAAACAAGTCATGGTCAAAAAACCGTCCACGCGAGCGCGGCCAACCGACCCTTGCCCGACCGCCCAGGTCAAATGCGCCTGCGGTTTCTCGCCACAATCCTGCGCTATGATGCGCGGCATCGCCATCGTCCGCTTGAGTGAAATGGGTTCAATTGTTTCGGGCCTTACCGTCGTTCCCGCGCAAGCGGGAATCCAGAGCCGCAGGCCTCAGCGCTTGCCCCCTGTTCAAGCCAGGGGCAGGCTCTGGGTCCCCGCTTTTGCGGTGACGACGACCGAGCGAGCGGCGGTGCAGCTGCACTTCGCCGCCTTGGTTCTTCAACTAGGCCGCGAGTTTTGCTGTAGATTCGCTGTATTTGCAGCGCGATAAAAAATGGGATAAACGATTTGGTTGTAAACGGCCGGGTGCGGCGACACCGGTCTCATCGGTCGGAGGGCTTTGGCGGCGCCGCCTGGTCGCCGGCCGACAACTCGACCGTGCCGAGGGCGTCGGCGAGGCGGCGGGTGGCGCTGCCCGGCTTGAGCGGCTTGGGCTGGCTCGCAGCGGGGGCCCAGCCGGTCAGATAGAGGATCTCGAAGGTCGCCGGGATCCGGCCATCGGGGAGGCCGAAGCGCTCGGCATAGATCGCGGCGGCGCGGGCGAGGGTGGCGCGGCGCAAGGTCGTGCGCCGGCGGGCGGCGAGCGCGTTGGTCTCGCCCATGCCGCGCAAATCGCGCATCAACGCCGGCAGGTCGGGATAGGTGACCTCGATCGTGTCGGCGTCGGCGACCGGCATCGCCAACCCGGCGCGCTGCAACAGGGCGGCGGCGTCGGCGAGCGCGGCGGTCGGCGACACCCGCGGGCTGGCACCGCCTTCTTCGGCGAGCTCGGCCTCGATCAGCGCGGTGCGCAACTCGGCGAGGGTGCGGCCGCCGAGCATCGCGGCCAGCAGCAACCCGTCGGGCTTCAGCGCCCGGCGCAGCTGGACCAGCGCGCCCGGCAGATCCGCGACCCAGTGCAATGCCAGGGCGCTGACCGCGAGATCGAAGCTGTGGTCGGCAAACGGGATCAGCTCGGGGTCGGCGGCGACCCGCAGGCCGCCGGTTTGCGCTAGAAACGACAGCGCGGGGTCAGCGGCGACGATGCGCTCGATGCCGGGCCGCGCCGCCAGGGCCCGCGACACGGCCCCGCAATGCACGCCCAGATCGAGCGCCACGCGAAACCGCCGGCCGACGTCGTCGAGCCGGTCGAGAAGGCGCGCGGCGACTTCGGCATGCAGAAAATCGACGCAGCCTCGCCCCGCCGCGCGCTCGCGGTGCCGGCGCCAGGCCGGCCGGTCGAACAACAGTGTCAGGGAGGTTTCGGATGCCGGCATCGTGGGCTTTCTGCCGCTGCGGGTTGACGGCCCGCTTCGACCCTGATCATGTGTATTGATGGCTGCGGCGGCAACCCTCCCCGCCCGAACTCTGGGGCAGCTGCGCCGGATCGGCCGCGGGCTCGTCGATGTCGTGTTGCCGCCGCGCTGCCTCGCCTGCGGCGAGATCGTCGAGGAGCCAGACGCGCTGTGCGGCCGGTGCTGGGGCGGGATCACCTTTTTCGCGCCGCCGTGGTGCGCCGGGTGCGGCCTGCCGTTTGCGCATCCGATGGGCGAGGACGCGGTTTGCCCCGATTGCGCCCGCGAGCGGCACGCCTGGGACCGGGCGCGGGCGGTGCTGCGCTACGACAAAAGCAGCCGTCAGCTGGTTTTGGGGCTCAAGCATGCCGACCACACCCATGTCGCGGGCGCCTTCGGCCGCTGGATGCAGCGCGCCGGCGGCGAGGTCCTCGCCGGCGCCGAACTGCTGGTGCCGGTGCCGCTGCATTGGACCCGGCTGTTTCGGCGCCGCTACAACCAGGCGGCGCTGCTGGCGAACGCGATCCGCGCCGCCGGCGGTCCGCCGGTCGCCGCCGATTGTCTGGTCCGCCGCCGCCGAACCCCATCGCAGGGACATCTCGGGCCCGTGGCGCGCGAGCGCAATGTCCGGGGCGCTTTTACCGTGCCGCGCCCCTCCGAGGTCGCCGGGAGGCGGCTCGTCGTCATCGACGACGTGATGACGACCGGGGCGACGGGTGATGAATGCGCGCGGGTGTTGAAACGCGCCGGGGCGGTATCGGTCGACGTGCTGACGCTGGCGCGGGCATTGCGGGTCGGGCCATAATCGGTCTAACGAAGTTCGGTCGGGGAAGGACGGCGATTATGGCTGAAGTCGAGATGTACACGACGATGTTCTGCCCCTATTGCACGCGCGCCCGTGCGCTGTTGCAGAAAAAGGGCGTCGCCTTTGTCGATGTCGACATTGCCGAAGATCCCGAGCGTCGGGGCGAGATGATCCAGCGTGCGGGCGGGCGGGCGACAGTGCCGCAGATCTTCATCAACGGCGAGCATATCGGCGGCTGCGACGACCTCGTGGCGCTCGATCGCGCGGGCAAACTCGACCCTAAGCTTGAGATCGGGCGATGACCGCTCCTTTCACCGCGGCCTGCGTCCAGTTTACCGCCGGCCCCGACCCCGAGCCCAATCTGCGGGTGGTCACCGACTTGATTCGCCGGGCGCGCGAGGGTGGCGCCGACTTCATCATGACGCCCGAAGCAACGAACTTTATCGAGAGCGGAAGGCGCCGCCGCGAGAAGGCGCGCCGCGAAGCCGACGATCCCTTCCTCGCCGGCATGCGCACTCTCGCGCGCGAGACCGGGGCATGGTTGCTGATCGGCTCGCTGGTCATCGACCCCGCCGGCGAACCCGGTGCCCCCGCGGGCGAGACGCGGCTGGCAAACCGGTCTTTTCTTGTCGATGCCGGTGGTGCGATCGTCGCGCGCTATGACAAGATCCACATGTTCGACATCGACCTGCCGGGCGGCGAGAGCTATCGCGAGAGCAACGCCTACCGGCCCGGCGGCGGCACCGCCGTTGCCGAAACGCCGTGGGGCCGGCTCGGCCTGAGCATTTGCTATGATGTGCGCTTTCCCCACCTCTATCGCGCGCTGGCGCAGGCCGGCGCCGGTTTTCTGACGGTCCCGTCGGTTTTCACCGCGCCCACCGGCAGCGCTCATTGGCATGCACTGTTGCGCGCGCGAGCGATCGAGAACGGGTGCTTTGTTTTCGCGCCGGCGCAATGGGGCGAGCACACCGCCGGACGGCGCAGCTATGGTCATTCGCTGATCGTCGACCCGTGGGGCGAGGTGCTGGCCGATGCCGGCGAAGGCATTGGCGTCGTCAGCGCGCGTATCGACCCGGCGCGCATTGCCGAGGTGCGCCGCATGGTCCCGTCTTTGAACCACGATCGGCCGTTCACGATGCCGGAAGCTGCCGCGCGTCCGCTCGCCGCCGAGTGATGCGGCGTTCATCGCCTTCGTGATTGCGTTCAGCCCAGCTTCGCCTTCCTTTGCTGCCGTTGCGGCTCACCGGTCACCGTCGGTCGCTTCGTTGAAGCTGACAAGCCGGGTGTTGCGCGATTTATCAACTTTGTCGGCGGAGAATTGCGAAGCGCGTTGTTTCCGGTATAGAAGCGATGGCAGGAGGTCGTCGCGATGATTTTGTTCACATTGCGCTGCGCCAACGACCATGAATTCGAGGCATGGTTTCGTGACGGCGATGGATTTGAGGTGCAGCACACCGCCGGCGAGATCGCCTGCCCGCATTGCGGCGACACTTCGGTTGAGAAAGCGGTGATGGCGCCGCGTCTTACCCGCTCGCGCGAGGCGATGCCGCCGGCCGTGGCACTCGCGCAGATGCGCAAGGCATTGAGCGAAATGCGACAGCAGATCGAGACTCATTGCGACTACGTCGGTCCCCGGTTTGCCGAGGAAGCGCGCCGCATCCATTATGGCGAAACCGATCCGCACGGGATTTATGGCGAGGCGACTGATATCGAGTCGCGCGAACTGGCTGATGAAGGAATCAAATTTGGCCAGATACCTTGGGTCCCGCCGACCGACGGATGAGGGCATGCGACTCTCACCGCCGCGCTGCCATGACGAGGTAGTTGACCTCGATGTCCCGCGACAGGACCCATTCGCCCGAGCCTAGCTGGTAGCTGAGCCCGGCGATCTCCGTCGGGTGCAGTCCGTTGCGGCGCAGCCCGAGGATTAGCTCCGACGGCCGCACAAATTTGCGCCAGGCATGCGTGCCCGGAGGGATCCAGCCCAGTATATATTCGGCGCCGACGATCGCCAGGGTAAACGAGCGCGCAGTACGGTTGATCGTGGCAGCGATGAAAGCCCCCCCTGGGGCCACCAGTCTGCCGAGTGACCGCCAGAAGGCGTCGCGGTCTGCGAGGTGCTCGATGACCTCAAGCGCCAATACCACATCGAAGCGTTCGCCGGCATCAGCAAGCAATTCGGCTGTCGCTACCCGATATTCGATATCGAGTTGGACGTTGCGGGCATGCTCGCTTGCGGCGGCGACGGCTTCGCTGCCGGCATCGATACCGGTCACGGCAAAACCGAGCCGGGCCATCGGCTCTGCCATGAGCCCGCCTCCGCACCCGATATCGAGCAGGCGGAGATCTAGAAATGGCCGCAACAGAGCGGGATCGCGGCGGAAATAGTCCAGCATCCGCCGACGGATGAAGGCAAGCCGGGTCGGGTTGAGCCGATGCAATGCCCTAAAGCTGCCTTCGGGGTCCCACCACGCTTTAGCTTGGGCGGCAAAGCGACCGATCTCGTCAATGTCGATCGTGGTGTCGCTCGCCTGCACCGCCCGCTCCCTGGCAATCAATTCGACGGTAGGATGGCCGGATCTTGCGCAAAGGAGTATGTGGTAGCCTTGTCAGCCCGGCAACCGCCCGATTAGCGATCAGAGAAGATGGCGCGCATTGTTCAGAAGTTCGGCGGCACATCGCTCGCCGATATGGAGAGAATAAAGCTAGTCGCCATGCGCATCGTTCGCGAAGTTGACGCCGGCCACGAGGTCGCGGTCGTCGTTTCGGCGATGGCGGGGGTGACGAACCAACTCGTCACCTGGGCACGCGAGACGAGTAGCCTGCACGACGCGCACGAGTACGACGTCGTCGTCTCCTCCGGGGAGCAGGTCACCGCCGGCCTCTTGGCGCTAGCGCTCCAGAATCTGGGGATAGACGCGCGGTCGTGGCTGGGCTGGCAGATCCCGATCCGCACCGACGACGTGCACGGCAAGGCGCGCATTCAGTCGATCGAAGTGGCGGAACTGCGACGTCGGCTTAGCCTCGGCCAGGTTGCTGTCGTCGCCGGGTTCCAGGGAGTGGGCATGTGCGGACGGATTACGACGCTCGGCCGCGGCGGCTCTGACACTTCTGCCGTGGCGCTCGCCGCGGTGCTCGAGGCCGAGCGATGCGACATCTTCACCGATGTAGACGGAGTCTACACCAGCGATCCGCGGATTGTCGCGAAGGCGCGCAAGCTCGATAAAATAACCTATGAAGAAATGTTGGAAATGGCATCTCAGGGCGCGAAGGTATTGCAGACGCGCTCGGTCGAGATGGCGATGAACCATCGCGTGCGCGTACAAGTTTTGTCGAGCTTTGTCGACGCTCCGGGTACGCTTGTGGTCGACGAGGACGAGATCGTGGAACAGCAGATCGTAAGCGGCATCGCCTACAGCCGCGACGAAGCGAAGATCACGGTACAGAAGGTGCCCGACCGGCCGGGTGTTGCGGCGGCGATTTTCGGCCCGCTTGCCGTCAACGCGATCAATGTCGACATGATCGTGCAAAACGTATCAGAAGACGGGCGCGCGGATCTGACGTTTACGGTGGCGCGCGCCGATCTTGATCGAGCCGTGTCGGTACTGGAGGAGAGCCGTGCGCTGCTCGGCTTCGCCGCGCTGAAACCTGATTCAAATGTGGTCAAGATTTCGGTGATCGGGGTTGGCATGCGCAGCCATGCCGGGGTTGCCCAGCAAATGTTCCAGACGCTGTTCGAGAAGGGGATCAATATCCAGGTAATTTCGACCTCCGAGATCAAGGTCAGCGTGCTGATCGCGGCCGAATATACCGAGCTCGCGTTACGAGCGTTACATACTGCCTACAGGCTCGACGCCGACGGATGACCGAGGCGGGTGGCTTAGCGGATCTTTCGGGGGGGAGACGCGCTCAGCGCCAGAGGCGGGTGTCGAAACACAGCGGTATCGCGCCAGACTCGATCGGTTATGGGCGCGCGGACGCGCGGTGCTGGGCTGTGATCTCGCGATCATGGGCGGGGCGATGACCTGGGTTTCAGAGCGGAGCCTGGTGTCGGCGATCTCCAACGCCGGCGGGTTCGGCGTGATCGCCTCCGGATCGATGTCGCCGGAGGTGCTCGCCGCCGAAGTCGCTGCGACGAAAGCGCTGACTGCGGGGCCCTTCGGGGTCAATTTGATCACCTTGCATCCGAGGCTCGCCGAGCTGATTGAAGTCTGCGCCGCGCATCGGGTGGGCCACGTCGTGCTGGCCGGCGGGCTGCCAAGCGGGGTGGCGATGCGCCGGATCAAGGACAGCGGTGCGCGCGTTTTCTGCTTTGCTCCGTCGCTCGGCTTGGCGCGCCGGCTTGCGCGCATGGGCGCCGACGCGATCGTCATCGAAGGGAGCGAGGCTGGGGGGCATATCGGACCGGTCTCGACCGGGGTATTGGCGCAGGAAATTCTGCCGCATTTGACCGAACTTCCGGTGTTTGTCGCCGGCGGCATTGGGCGCGGTGAGGCGATGCTGGCCTATCTCGAAATGGGCGCTGCCGGTGTTCAGCTTGGGACGCGGTTTGTCTGCGCCAGAGAATTGATCGCCCATCCCCGGTTCAAGCGAGCGTTCATCCGCGCCGCGGCGCGCGATGCCGTGGCGTCGCTGCAGCTTGATCCGCGTTTTCCGGTGATACCGGTTCGCGCTCTGACGAATCCGGCGATCAAGCGCTTTCTCGCTGTACAGCGGCAACTCATTGACCGGTTCACGCGGGGGGATCTGTCGCAAAAGGAGGCTCAACTTGAAATCGAGCATTTCTGGGCCGGCGCATTGCGCCGCGCGGTGATCGACGGGGACGTCGAAGCGGGGTCGCTGATGGCCGGGCAAAGCGTCGGCTTTGTCACCCGCGAGCAGACGACTACGGAAATCCTGAACGAATTGGTGAACCAGGCGGTCGCCGCCTTGGCCGCACGGGGCGAGCACGTTTCTCAACCGATGGGCTGGCCACTGAAAGCCGCACCTGAGAGGCAAAGCGCGCGGGAATGAGCGACGCTCCGGGGGTCGTCAGCGGAACCCGCCGCCTGTTGCGCCGCCTTCGCGACACGATGGCGGGCTCAGGCAGCGCTCAAGAGCGGCTGGACCGGATCGTCCGCATCGTCGCTACGGAAATGATCGCCGAGGTGTGCTCGGTCTATGTAATGCGTGCCGGCGAGGTGCTTGAACTCTTCGCCACAGAGGGGCTGCGGCCAGAAGCCGTACATCGCACGCGACTTCGCGTCGGCGAAGGCCTCGTCGGATTGATCGCGGCGACGGCGCGTCCATTGGCCCTGGCCGACGCCCAAGCGCACCCGGCGTTCGCCTACCGTCCGGAAACCGGAGAAGAGATCTATCGCTCGCTGATGGGTGTGCCGATACTGCGCGGCGGGCGGGTTCGCGGCGTCCTCCTCGTGCAGAATTGGACCTCGCACCACTACGACGAAGACGAGATCGAGGTCCTGCAGACGATTGCGATGATCGTCGCCGAACTGGTGGCTAGCGGTGAACTCGTCAACCCGCTCGAAATCGCGGAAAGCCGTGTGGGTGGAATGCTTCCCGTCCGGCTCGCCGGTATTCGCCTCAATCCCGGGCTCGCGATCGGTCCAGCTGTGTTGCACGAGCCCCGATTGCTGATTTACCAGGTCGTCGCCGAAGATGTCCCTGCCGAGATAGAGCGCCTACGGCATGCAGTCGCGACAATGCGCGATGCGATCGATGAGCTGGTCGCGGCGGGCGATGGGCTCGGCACCGGCGAGCACCGTGACATTCTCGAAACGTACCGAATGTTCGCGGCCGATCGCGGTTGGGTGGCCCGCATCGCGGATGCGATTCGCAGCGGCTTAACCGCCGAGGCGGCAGTCCAGAAGGTCCGTGACGAGACCAGCCGCCGTATGATGCAGGCAAGCGACCCGTATTTGCGTGAACGGCTCGTCGATCTCGAAGACCTTGCCAATCGCCTGCAGCGGCACCTGGCGGCTCCGGGGCCGAATACTGTATTGACCGAGCTCCCACCCGAATTCATCTTGATTGCACGTGCGATGGGCCCAGCCGAACTACTGGACTATACCCATCGTCGCATCATGGGCCTGGTGCTCGAAGAAGGCTCGCCGACCGCGCATGTCGCGATCGTGGCGCGGGCACTTGACATGCCGGTCGTCGGTCGAGTTGAAGGCGCAACCGACCGGATCGACGCCGGCGATCTAGTCATCGTTGATGGCAACCATGCACAGATCCTAATCCGGCCGCGCGAGGATATACGGCAATCGGTAACGGCGACGATCGAGGCACAAACCCGCCGACGCGCTTATTACGATAGTCTGCGATCCGCTCCGGCCGTCACCCGTGACGGTATCGGAATCAAGCTGATGCTGAATGCCGGGTTGCTGATCGACGTGGCGCAATTAGCGGCAGCAGGGGCCGAAGGGATCGGATTGTTCCGCACCGAGTTGCCGCTGATGATGCGCGACACTTTTCCTGCTGTGGACGATCAGACCGAATTTTACCGCCGCGTGTTCGACCTGGCGGACGACCGGCCCGTCGTTTTTCGCACCCTCGATATCGGCGGCGATAAACTATTGCCGTACCTATCGCACGCGGCCGAGGACAATCCGGCGATGGGTTGGCGGGCGATCCGCATCGGCCTCGACCGGCCCGCGATGCTGCGCGAGCAGTTACGCGCTCTCGTGCGAGCCGCCGAGGGTCGTCATCTGAACGTGAAATTCCCGATGATCGCCGAAATTGCCGAATTCGAACGCGCCCACGGCTTGCTCGATATGGAGCTTACGCGCGCCGCCGACGAAGGACGGATGCCGCCCGCGTCGGTCAAAATCGGCGTCATGCTCGAAGTGCCGGCCTTATTGTGGCAGCTCCCCGGCCTATGCGAACGGATCGACTTCCTGTCGATCGGCACCAATGATCTGTTGCAATTTTTGTTTGCCTGCGATCGCGGCAACCCGCGATTGGCCGACCGCTACGATCCGCTGTCAGCGCCGATGCTAGCGCTGTTACGCGACGTCGTCACGCAGACGGGTGCATCTTTGGTGCCACTCAGCATGTGTGGAGAAATGGCCAGCAGTCCGTTAGATGCAATGGTACTGATCGCCCTGGGTTTTCGCACGCTGTCGATGACCGGGACGGCGATCGGCCCAGTCAAAACAATGATCCGCAGCCTCGATGCCGCAGCGCTTGCAGAGTACGTCTGCGAGATTGGCACTCGGCCGGATCATTCCTTGAGACCCAAACTCGAAGCCTATGCCCGAGACCACGCGATTACATTGTAAGATGCTTCAGCTGGGGACGACGCCAGGGAGGCGATCGGGGCCGTGTCGCGTTACAAAGAAATAACCTAATCAATCATCGCCCCTAATGCTAACTTACTACGGCTACCTCGCGATTGGACAATGCGACGTTTCTGGTTAAATTGGGGCCAGCGGTGAGCGCGACATATGGCCTTCTTTCAGCGAATCAAGCCTTCCCGTGTGGAGAACGGGCCCGAGCATCAAACTCCAATTTCTCCGGCGTTGCGATCTGCGGGGGATGCCCTACGGCAGCAGCGCGAAGGTTTCGGCCTTGATCTCCCTCAAGTTGCGGCAGCGCTGAAGATCAAGCCTGCCTACCTCTCCGCGATCGAGGAGGGGCGTACCGATCTCCTTCCCGGGGCCGCTTACGCGATGGGCTTCATCCGCACCTACAGCACGTATCTCGGTCTCGACAACGCGGAGATTCTGCGGCGCGTCAAACTTGAGGCCTCGGGGTTCGACGCGAAGCCCGACCTTACGTTTCCGGTGCCGCTCAGCGAGCGCAGCGTGCCGGGACGCGGAATCTTGCTGGTGTCCTTGGTTCTGACGATCTGTGGATATGGCGCCTGGTATTCCTGGTCCGCCGCCGAGCGGACACGACCGGAGCGTGTCACTGAAGTTCCCGTGACGCTGTTGCCGCCAGAGCCCAAGTCACCAAAATCGTCCATTGTGTCCCCTCCCGCGGCGACGGCCTCAGCAACAGGAGGAGCCGCTGCGGCGCTTGTCGGTTCCCCTTCTGCCGCGTCCAACAACGGGCCGAGCCCGGGTCAGACCGTCGTTTCGGCCGAGTTGCGCGCATCCCGCCTGCCGGCCTCGGCGGGCTCCGCACTTGCCGGAAACTCGAGCCCTCCCTCGGTCGCTCCAAATGCGGCTTCGGTTCCACTAGCCTCGGCACCCGCTCCGGCGTCTACGCCGCTGGGCTCCACCGCACCAGCATCTGCGGGTGCCAACGCGCCGGCGCCGGCTGCTTTTCCTGCGGCGGATCCCACAGAAGCGCTGGCGGCGCCACCGCCATCGCCGGAGGGTCAATCGCCACGCGTTTTTGGCGCGGCCGGTCCCTATCGCATTGTCCTTCGCGCGAACTCCGACACTTGGATCCAGATTCGAGATACCGACCGTACCGTGTTGTTTGCTGGCTTGTTGAAGCCGGGGGACACCTATCGCGTGCCTGACCGGCAGGGCTTGACGATGCGGGCCGGCAATGCGGGCGGTCTCGATATCCTTGTCGATGGCAAACCGGCGCCTTCACTGGGCCCGATGGGTGCCGTGCGCAATGTGCCGCTCGATCCCCAATTGATGATGGCTGAGGGCGGGGTTCATGATTGAAACGTCTCCGGTATCTCTGCACCGCCTTTTGAGGGCCGCCGAAACGTTCTATATCCCTTATTGAGATCACCATCTCTTATCGAGATCACCCGAACGAGGTCGAGGATGAGCGTCAGGCCCTACCGTGACATTCACCGCCGCAGCTGCCGCAAGATTTACGTCGGCAAGGTGCCGGTCGGCGGCGACGCCCCGATCACGGTGCAATCGATGACCAATACGGTCACCAGCGATGTTGAGGCTACTATTGCCCAGGTTCGGGCGCTCGAACAGGCGGGTGCCGACATCGTCCGCGTTTCCTGCCCCGACCAGGAATTGGCGCTGGCGCTCAAGGAAATCGTCCGCCATGCGACGGTACCGATTGTCGCCGACATACATTTCCACTACAAGCGCGCGATCGAGGCTGCCGAAAGTGGCGCCGCTTGCCTGCGCATCAATCCGGGGAACATCGGATCGTCGGCTCGGGTACGGGAAGTGATCAAGGCGGCCAAGGACCACGGCTGTTCGATGCGAATTCGGCGTCAATGCTGGATCGCTCGAACGCGACCTGCTAGAGCGGTATGGCGAGCCCTGTCCCGAGGCCATGGTGGAAAGCGCGCTGAACCATGCCAAGACCCTTGAAGACAACGATTTCTTCGAGTTCAAGATTTCCTGCAAAGCGTCCGACGTATTTCTCGCCGTGGCCGCCTATCAACAACTCGCCGAAGCCTGCGATTACCCCCTACATCTCGGAATTACCGAAGCCGGAGGGTTGCGCAGCGGCACGGTCAAGTCTTCGATCGGTCTCGGCATGCTGCTGTGGTCCGGGATTGGCGACACGATTCGGGTGTCGCTGTCGGCCGACCCGGTCGAGGAGGTCAAGGCCGGGTTCGAAATGCTGAAGTCACTGAACCTGCGCCGGCGCGGGGTGACCGTCATCTCCTGCCCGTCCTGCGCGCGCCAGCAATTCGAGGTGATCAAGACGGTTGAGCGCCTCGAGGAGCGTCTGGCTCATATCACGACTCCGTTGACGGTGTCGGTGATCGGCTGCGTCGTCAACGGTCCCGGCGAAGCGCGCGAGACCGATATCGGGTTTACCGGCGGCGGCAACGGCACCCATCAGGTGTACATCAGCGGCCTCACTGACCACCGGCTGAAAGACGCGGACATCGTCGATCACCTCGTCGAGCTGATCGAAAAGAAAGCGGCTGCGGTTGAGGCGCAGCGCAAGGCTGTCGAGCCGGCTCTGGAGGCGGTCTAATAATTGCGATTGTCGACACCACGTTGTGATTGTCCCCGGTGGTGGCCCCTCAATCGGGCGACGACGTTGGTCGGAGGGTGAGGCACAACACTCGCTGATCGACGATTGAGGCCAAGTCGACAGGTTCGATTGGCTTACTATGTTTCGGGCGCCCCAGACCAGCGGCGTCGGAGAGTTTTGTATGCAACCTATGCAGCCGGCGCGCGGTACCCAGGATCTTCTGCCTGAGGCGACGCGGCGCCATCGGCGGGTGAAAGACACCGCGTGGACGCTGGCTGAACTCTATGGATTTGCAGAGATCGCGACGCCGATTTTCGAGTTCACCGAGGTATTCGCTCGCCCGATCGGAGAAACCACCGACATTGTCTCTAAGGAAATGTACACCTTCACAGATCGGGGCGGCGAAGAGGTTGCCCTGAGGCCCGAGAATACTGCCGGCGTCGTTCGCGCCGTACTGTCGAACGGGCTGACGCAAGCGGCGCCTCTCAAATTTTACTACAACGGTCCGATGTTCCGCTACGAGCGGCCCCAAAAAGGCCGCTTCCGCCAATTTCATCAGATCGGCGTTGAGCTGATGGGGGTCGCGCAACCACAGGCCGACATCGAGGTTATCGCGCTTGGCAGCCGCATCCTCGACGCACTCAGCGTTCGTGAGCACACGGCTCTCGAACTCAACACGCTTGGTGATCGGGAAAGCCGAGCAGCCTACCGTCAAGCGCTCATTTCGTATTTTTCGGGGCATGTCGCGGACCTTTCCGAGGACAGCCTGCGACGACTCGAGCGCAACCCTTTGCGAATTTTTGACTCGAAGGACAAAGCCGACCAGCGCATCGCTGCGGGTGCGCCGCCCTTCGCGGAATATCTGAATTCGTGGTCACGAGAGTTTTTCGCTCAGGTCTGTGACGGGCTCGATCGGCTCGGGATCGACTATCAACTGAATCCGCGTCTTGTTCGCGGCCTCGATTACTACACTCATACCGCTTTCGAGTTCATTTCCGCCGATCTCGGCGCGCAGGGCACGGTAATGGGCGGCGGACGATACGACGGGCTGGTCGAGATGATGGGCGGGCCGGCGATGCCCGGCGTCGGCTGGGCCGCTGGAATTGAACGGCTAGCCATGCTGATCGCCGAGCCACCACCGCCGCGGCGGCCGGTTGCAGTGGTTCCAATCGGCGAAGCGGCAGAAACAATGGCGCTGAAGATCACCGAAGACCTGCGTTCTGCGGGGTATGTCGTGGATCTGGGCTATTCAGGAAATCTCGCGCGGCGCTTGCGGCGGGCCAATAGAACTCGATGCGCGTGCCGCCGTGCTGATCGGCGAGGACGAGATTGGGCGCGGCGTTGTGACGGTACGGGACCTCGACAGCGGGAGCCAGACCGAGGTAGCAGTGGCCGAGCTGCCCGCCAAGCTTGCCCCGTTGATAGGCTGATCGAGGCGGCATGGAATCCGGTCTCGAATCTCGCCTGCAGCAGCTGCTTCGCCGGCATGCCGAGCTGCGCGACGCGATGAGCGGCAGCGCGCTAGGTGGCACCGAGTTCGCCAAGCTCTCTAAAGAATATAGCGAGCTCAACCCGATCGTCGAAGAAGTGGGCGCGCTCGGCCGGGCGCGAGATGAACTTGCTTCGCTGATTGAGATGATACGATCCGCCGAGGATCCGGAGCTGAAGTCCCTCGCCGAGGAAGAGCTACAATCTCTACGCGAGCGGCTTCCTGATTTGGAAAACCAGGTCAAGCTGTGCTTGCTGCCGAGGGACGCCGATGACGAGCGTAACGCGATCATCGAGGTGCGGGCCGGAACCGGCGGCGACGAGGCGGCACTGTTTGCCGCTGAGCTTTTTCGCATGTATCAGCGATATGCGGCGGTGCGTGGCTGGCGTTTTGAGATACTCGACCTTTCGGAGACTGGACTTGGCGGATTTAAGGAGGCAAGCGCGTCGATCGCAGGGCGCGACGTATTCGCTCGACTGAAATTTGAGTTGGGGGTGCACCGCGTTCAGCGTGTACCGGAGACCGAGGCGGGCGGCCGGATTCATACTTCCGCTGCCACCGTCGCGGTATTGCCGGAGGCCGAGGAGGTCGATGTCAAGATCGACGACAAAGATCTGCGCATTGACGTGTTCCGCGCCAGCGGGCCTGGCGGCCAGTCGGTGAATACAACGGACAGCGCGGTGCGCATCACCCATCTGCCGACAGGGCTTGTCGTTATTCAGCAAGACGAGAAATCGCAGCACAAGAACAAGGCGCGAGCGATGAAAGTGCTACGCTCGCGGCTTTATGAGATGGAGAGACAGGCCCGCCACACTGCGCGCGCCGCCGAGCGCAAAAGCCAGGTCGGCAGCGGCGATCGGTCGGAGCGCATCCGTACCTACAATTTCCCGCAGGGCCGCGTCACCGACCATCGCATCAACCTGACGCTGTACAAGATCGATAAGGTGATGAGCGGCGAAGCGCTCGATGAGATCATCGATGCGATCCTCGCCGATGACCGCGCAGCGAAACTGGCCGCGGTAGAAGGCTAACCCGCAGGTGGCGGACACTGTTGGATCGATCCTCGCCGAGGCCACTGCGTCGCTGGCGAAAGCCGGTCGTGATGAGCCACGCCGGCGAGCGCGCCAACTGATTGTGGGCTCGCTCAATATCCTGCAGCGGAATTGCTGCTGTATCCGGAGCGTGTACTTGGTCGCTCCGATACCGGTCGCCTACTTGGTCTCGTCGACCGGATGACCCGCGGCGAACCGCTGAGCCGAGTGCTGGGCCGGCGCGAGTTCTGGGGCCTGGATTTCGCCCTGTCAAACGAGACCTTCGATCCGCGGCCGGAAAGTGAAACAATCATCGAGGCCGTTCTGGCGCGAGTTTGCGATCAGCTCAGCCCGTTCAGGTTCCTCGATTTGGGGACCGGGACCGGCTGTCTTTTGCTGGCACTCTTGTCGGAGTTTCCGGCCGCCACGGGTTTCGGCGTCGATCTTTCCGAAGCAGCAGCGGCGACTGCCCGTCGAAATGCGGAAACGCTGGGGCTTGCCGGTCGGGCTTGCTTTTTTGTCGGCGACTGGAGCGGCGCACTCGCCCAGCGGTTCGACGTGATCGTTGCTAACCCTCCCTATATCGCCACCGCGGCACTCGCTGAGTTGCCGGACGAAGTCAGCGGGTATGACCCGCGGCGCGCGCTGGAGGGGGGTGAAGATGGCCTCGCCGCGTATCGCAGCATCGCCGCACATCTTCCTGGGTTGCTCGCGCCTTCCGCCATGTTCGTCGCTGAAGTCGGGGCCGGACAGGCCGCGGCCGTAGCCGCTATTCTGAAGGACTGCGGTCTGACGCTTGAGGCGATCGATCGCGATCTCGCTGGAATTGAGCGCTGTGTCGTGGCAAGGTAGCCTGCTGGTGGACAGGCGGAGCCGTCTGTTAGCGGTCAAAAAAAGCTTGGAATGTGCTGTCGCCACGTCTAGGGTGGGGGAGTGGAGAGTTCGATGCTGCGTGGGCGCACGCTGGATATAGCTGCTGTGCGCCCTGATCGAGATCGTTGAGGGAACGAAGAACGCTCCGATCGGACTGGTTCCGACAGTATCCACCCAGATCAGACAGGTGTCATGAGACCGGGCCCAAACAAGCGATCGCGCGGCCGCAATAATGGGAACAATCCGAATCACAATCGCCCGCGGATTCCGCATCGTAGTCAGACTTTCGACAGTAACGGGCCAAGCGTCAAAATTCGCGGTAATGCCTATCAGGTCTTTGAACGATACGTCGCGTTGGCGCGCGAAGCCGCGGCGAGCGGCGACCGGATCGCGGCAGAGAATCTGTACCAGCATGCCGAGCACTACTTTCGGGTAATGAACGCTAATGGCGACGCCAACCAGCATGGCGCGCCGCGGCCGATGACTCCCGCGGACATTGAGATGGGTGAACCCGAGCCGGGTCACAGCGAAAGCGACGAAGACATGCTTCAGCCGTCGCTACCGATCGGGCCAGGCGAAAACCAGGCTTCACGATTTTAAACCGGCGGACGCACCAAGCGTTATGGGGCCTCGACGGCGGGTATTGACAAGTCGCCGCCGCACCGCATTGCGGGGTTGCTTGGCCGCTCGATAACGCCATATAGGCGCCAGAGGGATCGCGGAGGCCGCCGTCAGGGGCGCCGCGGCCAGCTCACCGGAGCGGGTCATGGAATTCGAAAAATACACCGAAAGGGCTAAGGGATTTATTCAATCTGCGCAAACGCTTGCGCTGCGCAGGGGACATCAACGACTTGCGCCGGAACACCTGCTGACGGTGTTGCTGGAAGATAAGGAGGGCCTCGCGGCCAACCTCATTCGTGCGGCGCAGGGGGATCCGCGGGTCGCATTGGACGCTGTCGAAACCGAACTTGCCAAGCTGCCTCGGGTCGAAGGATCGGGGGCCGGCCAAGTCTATATGTCTCCCGAAATCGCGCGCCTGTTTGAGCAGGCCGAGCAGATCGCTCAAAGGACTGGAGATAGTTTTGTCACGGTGGAGCGGCTGTTGCTGGCGCTGGCGTTGGCCAATGAAACGGCGGCTAGCAGAGCTCTGAAGAGCGCCGGCGTCACGCCACAGAAGCTCAACGCGGCGATCGAAGAAGTGCGCAAGGGTAGAAAAGCAGAAAGCGCTTCAGCCGAAGAAGGCTATGACGCGCTGAAGAAATATGCCCGCGACCTGACCGAGGCGGCGCGCGACGGCAAGCTCGATCCGGTCATCGGCCGCGATGAGGAGATCCGCCGCACGATCCAGGTTTTGGCGCGGCGTACCAAGAACAATCCGGTGCTGATCGGCGAGCCGGGCGTGGGCAAGACGGCGATTGTCGAAGGCTTGGCGCTCCGCATCGTCAATGGCGACGTGCCGGAAGGGTTGAAGGACAAGCGTCTGCTGGCGCTCGACCTGGGCGCACTGATCGCCGGCTCCAAGTTCCGTGGCGAGTTCGAGGAAAGACTGAAGGCTGTTCTGACCGAAATCACGGCAGCAGCCGGCGAGGTCGTCCTGTTCATCGACGAACTACACACTTTGGTCGGCGCCGGCAAGGCCGAAGGCGCGATGGACGCCTCGAACATGCTGAAGCCGGCACTCGCCCGTGGCGAATTGCATTGCGTGGGCGCGACGACGCTCGACGAATACCGCAAGAATATCGAAAAGGATGCCGCGCTTGCGCGCCGTTTCCAACCAGTATTTGTCAATGAGCCGTCGGTCGAGGATACGATCTCGATCCTGCGGGGCATCAAGGAGAAATACGAGCTGCATCACGGCGTGCGCATTACCGATGGCGCGATCGTCGCGGCCGCGACCCTATCAAACCGCTACATCAGCGACCGCTTTCTGCCCGATAAGGCGATCGATTTGATGGATGAGGCGGCTTCGCGGCTGCGCATGGAGGTCGACTCCAAGCCCGAAGCGATCGATGAGTTGGACCGGCGTATCGTGCAGCTCAAGATCGAGCGCGAGGCGCTGAAGAAAGAAAACGACCCGTCCTCGCGCGATCGTTTGGGAAGGCTCGTCAAGGAACTGGAGGATTTGGAGGAGCGGTCCGCCGAGTTGACCGCGCAGTGGCGTGCCGAAAAAGAAAAGCTTGCGGGCGCACAAAAGCTCAAAGAGCAATTGGAGCAGGCGCGCGCCGAGCTTGATGGTGCGCAACGGCGCGGCGATTGGAGTCGTGCCGGCGAGCTCACCTATGGTGTGATCCCCGAGCTTGAGCGAAAGTTGAAAGAAGTCGAGGCGGCCGAAGCCGGACGCATGCTCGAAGAGGCCGTGACCGAGGAACACATCGCCGGGGTTGTGTCACGCTGGACGGGTATTCCCGTCGATAAGATGATGTCGAGCGAGCGCGAAAAGCTTCTGCACATGGAGGATGCGCTGAAGCGCCGGGTGGTCGGTCAGGACGAGGCGGTGACCGCCGTGTCAAACGCGATCCGCCGAGCTCGTGCCGGTTTGCAGGATCCGAACCGGCCGTTGGGTTCGTTTCTCTTCCTCGGTCCGACCGGTGTCGGCAAAACCGAGTTGACGCGTGCGCTTGCCGAATTCCTGTTCGACGACGAAAGCGCGATGGTGCGCATCGACATGTCGGAATACATGGAGAAACATTCGGTTTCACGTCTGATAGGCGCACCCCCGGGCTATGTCGGATATGACGAGGGTGGCAGTCTGACCGAGGCGATACGCCGCCGACCCTATCAGGTGATCTTGTTCGACGAAGTCGAGAAGGCACATCCCGACGTCTTCAACGTGCTGTTGCAGGTACTTGACGACGGTCGCCTGACAGACGGTCAAGGCCGCACCGTGGATTTTCGGAATACGCTTATTATCCTGACGTCCAACCTCGGCAGCGAGGCGCTAGCGCGTTTGCCGGAGCGCGCTGACGTGTCGGCGGCGCGGGAGGCGGTAATGGAGGCGGTGCGTACTGCATTTCGCCCCGAGTTCCTAAACCGGCTCGACGAGATCCTGTTGTTCGGCCGGCTGTCTCGCGACGACATGAAAGGAATCGTGACGATCCAGGTCGAGCGCCTGAAAAAGCTGCTGGCCGATCGAAAAATCGTGATCGAGCTGGATTCGGCGGCAATGGCCTGGCTGGGTAACGCCGGCTATGATCCGATCTACGGGGCACGCCCGCTAAAGCGGGTGATCCAGCGGGAGTTGCAAAATCCGCTGGCGCAGCTGATTTTGGAAGGACGTATTCGCGACGGATCGATGGTGCACGTGACCGCCGGTGAGGGTGGTCTGGTCATCGAGGAGGCGGCAAGGGCTGAGGCTGCCTGACAACCGATCCCGGGCCGATCGGGCTCAGCCAAGGCTCGGCTTTGGTATTGGGGATATCGCGTGCTCAGCCTTCCTGATCGGCGCCGACGACAAGGTGGCATTCCTCCACTTCCGCGCGCGGAATCCGCAACGTATCGGGCGGGTTCAGTTGCCGAAGCACCAGGGTGTCGCCCTCCCAGCCGACGAACTGCTTTATCAGCACTACCTGTCCCTTTTTGTAGACGACGACATCACGGCCGCGCCTCGGTGGCTTGAACGGGTTGACGTGCAATAGCCAGTTTTGCTCATAGCGTGGCTCCATGCTGTCGCCGACCATGTAGATCGCGTAGGCCGCCCGCACCCCGCTGAGGTTAGCCGGGCGCGGGGTGTAACCGACCCCATCTTCCAGAAACATCTCCTGGTCGTTGCCGCCGCGCCCCGCACTGCGGATCGGGATCACATCGACGGAGCGCGACATCCCGGAGGATGATGCAGAAGGAGGGCGGCCGCGTCCGGCCCGCGGCAAATCAACGGCCGGAGCCGCTGCAGTCTCAGCGACGGCATGGCGCAACACCTCGTCCGCGGTCACCCCAAGAAATGCCGCTATCTGCACGGTCTCCAGTTGCTTCATCTGACGCTCCCCCTTGAGCATGCGTGAAACCGCCGAGGCCGCGAGCCGCAAGTGCCGGGCGAGGTCGGCCTGGGTGGCGCCGATCCGCTCTAGTGCTTGGTGAAACCACGATGCGTCCATGTGTGAGACTCAAGCAATTTCTATATTGTCAACAATCCTGATGATGATATCATCCTGATGCGACGATAACAAGTGAATTTGACTGGCAAGGAGAGGGCCTCCATGGAGGAGCTGTCTATCCGGCCGCATTCGGAGCATCACTGCGACGATATCGGCTGCGCCTACATCTTCGATGATAATGGCCAGCGCCGAACTTGCGGGGCGCCGCGGCGCCTCAACTCATCTTACTGCCCGCAGCATCACGCGCTTTGCCATGTTTCTTGTGGATCCTCCGAAGGACTAAGGCGTCTGCGCGAGGTCGAGGCGCTGGCAAACGCCGTAGGTGGGCGCCGAGCGCGCGACGGCGGTGAGCCGCCGCGACGGTTTTTAAGACGGCTCGAGCATGCAGTACGTGATTTTTCATGACTACGTTGTTCATGGTTTGTTCGAAATGAGAATAACCCAACGGAATCGTGGACGAAAAGGCCCTTCGGCGGTCCTTGACCTTGCATCCGCACCTACCGAGGAGCGTTACCGGCAGGGAACGATCGAACGACTCGATCGGCCCATTGCCGACGACACCGGTCACCCCGCGCGCCCTTACCGCGCCGTTGACACTTTGGCGGCGATGGAAAGGCGCGGGTCCATCACCCCAGGAATGCGCCAGGCGGCAGCAGACTTTCGCGTGCGCTTTGGCACCGCGCAGCTTGATCCTTTGCGGGCGCTTGACTATTCGCAACCAAGATATGGCAAAACGGCCCGGGTAAATGGCGGAGGAGAACCGGGGCTGCGGGTCGAAAGCGCCCGTGAGCATGTCTGGCGGGCGGTTGTCGCAGTCGGCGGTCCGAAATCGCCCGGCGGATCGTGTCTATGGCATGTCGTCGGCTGGGAGTGCTCGCTAAAAGAATGGGCGTTCGAACAAGGTTGGAATGGTCGCCGGGTCAGCCAGGAGGCCGCTTCGGGTATTCTAATCGCCGCGCTTGGTGCGCTGGAAACATATTATCATCGTCAGCGGACGTTGCGGAAATCAGATTTTGCGATTGACAAATCCGGATCGTTCTGATATAAGACGTCGAAATTCGCAAAAGCCGGCGGCGCAATCGGTGACTGCAATCGCGTCGGCATTGTGCATTCCTCGGCCTCATCCCCGCAGGTACAGGGATACACACTTGTCACACGGCCCATTGGCGCACCCGCAGTCAATAAAGGTCAGACGCCCAAAAAGGAGCGCGGCGCCTGCGTAGCAGTCTCGAATATGTCCGCTGCATACGCTGGAAGCGTGCGAGCGATTGGTGAGGCCGTGCGGGGAAAGGCCCAGGCTCAACGGCGGTGGGCGACATTACAAAACTTTCCTGCGTCTGCCTCGGCGCCGTAAGGAGCGGGCGCCGGCCGATATCGCGGAGGATGCGTGAGGTGCTTGCAGCGAGTTGGCTTGCTTCGCTGCCGGAAGCGCTGAGGCATAGCCTTATTGCCACGCTGAACCCAAACGAAGCGCTTGCGTTGCTGTACGATTGGCAGTTCTGGGCTCGACCCAATCAGCTGCCGCCGAGAGGTAGTTGGCGGGTCTGGTTGCTGCTCGCCGGGCGTGGCTTCGGCAAAACACGAACCGGGGCCGAACTGGTGCGTGCGCGAGTTGCGGCGCGGACGGCGCGCCGCTTGGCCCTGGTGGCGCCGACCGCTGCCGACGCACGCGGTGTCATGGTCGAAGGCGAGAGCGGCATACTGGCGATTTCGCCGCAATGGGACCGGCCGCGCTACGAGCCCTCGAAGCGCCGGCTGACCTGGCGCAACGGAGCGATCGCGACCTTTTACAGTGCGGATGAGCCTGAACGGCTGCGCGGGCCACAGCACGATGCCGCTTGGTGCGACGAGCTTACAAGTTGGCGCTATCCTGAAGCCTGGGACATGCTGATGTTCGGTTTGCGCTTGGGCCAGGATCCGCGTGTTGTCGTCACCACGACGCCGCGGCCAACGACCTTACTGCGAGCGCTGGTCGCGGATCCGGCGGTCGCCGTGACGCGCGGTACCACTTATGAGAACCGGCCTAACTTGGCGCCAGACTTCGTGGAGCAGATCGTCCGCAAATATGAAGGAACCCGGCTCGGCCGCCAGGAGATCGAGGCCGAGATCCTTGACGATGTGCCGGGTGGTTTGTGGAACCGGGGGATCATAGAGGCGGCGCGCGTTCGCAGCGCTCCCTCGTTGATTAGGATCGTGGTCGCCATTGATCCCGCGGTGACTTCGGGTGAGATGGCCGATGAAACGGGCATTATCGTCGCCGGCAAGGATGTAGTCGGTCATGGTTGGGTTTTAGCCGACCTTTCCGGACGCTACCGGCCCACGGAATGGGCGAAGACCGCAATCGCAGCGTATCGCGCGCACTGTGCTGACCGGATCGTCGCCGAAGTCAACAATGGTGGGGAAATGGTGGAGGCGACCTTGCGGGTGATCGATCCAAACTTGCCCGTTGTGGGGGTGCGGGCCTCGCGCGGCAAGGTTACGCGCGCCGAACCAGTCGCCGCGCTCTACGAGCAAGGAAGAGTACATCATATCGGCGCGTTTCCGCAGCTTGAGGACCAGATGTGCAGCCTTGTTCGCGGTGGGCATGACGGCGTCGATGGCCGCGGGGCACGATTCTCTCCGGACCGGGTCGACGCTCTGGTCTGGGCGTTGACCGACCTTGTCGCGCCGATGGCCGGAGAAGGAATCTACGAAGTCTATCGTCAAATTAGCGGCCAGTTGTCAGAGGCAATTCCCTCCAAACCGCATACTTGATGTCCGAGCAAAAGGAGCTGGTCAGTGACCCTGTTGGTCAAAGATGCGAACACGACGACGCAGTCACTATCCACCGGGGTCGACAGCTCGGGCGCGACCGCCAGACCTCGGTTCTTCAAATCGAGCAGCAGTTCACGCCAATCCTGCGCGCTCTCGCGCGCGCCGTCGATAAAGCCGAGCAGCTCCTTCCTGCCCTCCGGCGTCGCGCCGATGATGACCAGGATGCATTGCTTGGCGTCTTCAAGACGGGCCTGCAGGTAAATGCCGTCGGCCCACACATAGACGTAATGCTTGGCCGACAAATCGCGCTTCCTCCAGTGCTCGTGCTCGTCGATCCAGACCTCCTTCAGCCGAGCAATAGTCGAGGCCGACAGGCCCGGTGCATCCTTGCCGAGCAGGGCAGAAAGCGCCTCCTCGAAATCGCCGGTCGAGATGCCCTTCAGGTAAAGGATCGGGATCAGCACCTCCAGGCTCCGCGAGCGCCGCGCATACGGCGGCAGGATCGCGGGTGTGAAGCGGATGCGCCCGGCATCATCGGCAGCGCCACGGTCGCGCACGCGGGGTTGGCGCACGCCGACCGGGCCGATGCCGGTCATCACCTCGCGTTCAGGCAGGTGCCCGTGCCGGACCACGCGGCTCAGGCCAGTAGCGGTCCTCAGATCGACATGCTTGGCGAGGAATTCGGCCACCTCGGCCTCGATCGCTTGGGCCAGCAGGGCCCGCGCTCCGTTGCGCAGCACCTCGGTGAGCGGGTCGGCGAATGACCCTGGTTGAAGCAGCTTGACGACGTTAGCATCGGACACGGCGTATCACTCCTTTGCTGGAGAAGTGGAGGCGCGAACACCCCCACGATACGCCGCCTTCATCCCGTCAGCCCGTCACCAACTTCCGCGCATAGCTCCGGAGACAGTCGAGAATTTGTTAGACCTCGGCAATGCAGGCCCGGTCTTGAATGCGGTGCTGACGGGTTCGGGTCTTAAACCGAGGACTCACCCATCGGGGGAAGTCACAGCCCCCGGGCCAGGCTCGGGGGCGATAACGCCGACTGGGACGACAGCTGGGGATCTATCTATGGACTCCTTGCGACCGCCTGCGGATACAGCTACCCCGTAATCGACGCGATGACGCTCTTCGACGTAGAAGAACTCACACGTTACTGGACCGACCACCCACCACCGCACCTAATGATGGCTGCCTATCTTGGCATTGCTAAAGAACGGCGCGGGCGTCGAGGCTCGCCGACTATGCAACCCGCAGCAGGGTTAGGTCCGGGCTTCAATGTCGGACACCTTCTCGCCCAGTTGGGGCCGGCATTCACGAGCGGTGACGTGCACGCCGGGCTACATCCTGTCGTGCTCGATTTCACCGAATTGCGGCGGAGGTCCAACCCTGCGAATTGAATTGGGCAGGGCATTGCGGCTGCATGAAACGGGCGCCTTGGAGCGCTCTCTTTGTTAAGAGGATGGCCGTGGCGGATATTGAAACCAGCGTTGCCATTACCGCCCATACCGAGGATCTCCAATCAGGGATGGAGAGAGGGGTTGATTCGGTAGGGGCGGCTACCGGGGCAATGAAGGCCCAGTTCGCCGATCTCGGCACCGCCGCGCAGCAGGCTCAGGTTCATATCGGCGCGGCCGCGGCGCAGATCGGTTCGACGATTAGCGCTTTGCAGGCCAAAACAGCCAGCCTCGCCGGATCAGTGAGCGGCGCAACTGGAGAAACCGGCGGTTCTCTCAAGGCCGGTGCCCAGGTTTCCGGCATCTCAGTCAGCCAACAAGGCAGCGGCGCAGGAAGCGGTGGGTCAGCGACTCGGTTGCAAGCCTGGCGCGCCGACCTGCAAAGCCAGCTTACAGCGGAGCAGTCGTTCTTCAATGATTCGAAAGCCGAAGAACTGGCGTTCTGGCAAGATAAGCTCGCACTCACCGAAGCGGGATCGAAAGACCAACTTTCAGTCGAGAACAATATCTATCAGCTAGAAAAACAGGCGGCGGTACAAAGGGAGCGTGACACGCTCGCGTCGCTTGCCGCCGGTGAAAAAGTTATGGACGCCGCCTATGCCCGGAAGAAGGCAGCAATCGAAGAGGAGGCCGAACTCGGTAAAATCTCGAACAGCGAAGAGATTGCCGACCTCAAAGATGCGCTCGATACCGAGTGGGCACTCGATCAGGATTATTTCGAAAAGAAACTGGTCGCAGCCGAGAATGACGCCCAAACCCAGGAAAAGCTGACGGACCAGGAGGCGCTTGCCTATCAGAAATACCTAACCGACAAGGACAAACTAGACGCCCAAGCAGTGCAGAACAGCCAAAAGCAGTGGGATAGCCTGCTTCAGCCGATCCAGCGCTCACTGGACACATCAATCACGGGAATTATCATGGGTACGACGACAGTGCAGAAGGCGCTGTCGAATCTCGCCCAGTCGATCATTTCGGACTTTGTCGGCTCTGCTATCAAAAACGTTTTTGGCGGGCTTGGCAGTCTTCTCGGAGGAAGCTTCTCTGGAGGTGAGGGCGGAGATGGTGCCAGCGACCAGGATTTCTCCGGTGGCATCACCGGCGCTGGCGAGGGTATCGTCGGCGGGGGGATCTCGGAAGGGCTGTTCGGATCTGGTGGGCTTTTCGGGGCTTTGGGTTTCGGTAGTCTGTTTTCGGGCGGCGGAATTTTCAGCAGCCTGTTCAAAGGTGTTGGGTCGCTGTTTAGCTTTGAGCACGGCGGTATTGTGCCGTCGGCGGCCGGCGGCTGGATGGTTCCATCAACCTCGCTGGCGATGTTGCACACCAATGAGATGGTGCTGCCAGCTAATATCAGCCAGGGCCTGCAGGGGATGATCGCCGGTGGCGGCTCGACGCCAAGCGTCAACGCCAATTTTAGCGTCTCGGCGATGGACAGCCAGTCAGTCGCGGCCTTCTTCAAGAACAACGGCGCCGCGGTGGTCGCCGGCATCAACCAGGCGATGCGGAACGGGGCAGCGCTGCGCGGGGTCGCGAGCTGATGGCAACCAACGACATCGGTCTTATGTCGCTTACGGCGTCTGGCTTGGTGCTGGAGCCAGGTGACTTGCTTGTGCCTGGTATCGGGTGGTCTGTCACCAAGTCTCCGACATTCCAGACACGCATTCAACGCGCCGTTTCCGGCCGAGAACTACGCGCTCAAGATTACCCCTCACCATTATGGCAATTCCAACTCACCTTCAATTTCTTGCGGGACGGCCAGGACACTCGCATTGGCAACGGCCTTGGCACTGGCTATGACGAGCTGCGCACCCTGTACGGGCTGTATCTCGCTTGCGGCGGCGCGTTTGGCACATTTCTTTTCCTGGACCCGACCGACAGCAACCGAGTCGGGACACCCGTCGGAACCGGGAACAGCAGCACGACCTCATTTCAATTGCAGTCGCAATGGGGCTTTAACCCGTTTTTCGTCGGCCCGGTCTATGCGGTCCAACAGATCACAGCCGTCTACCTAAACGGCGTCACCCAAAATCCGGCGACGTATAGCTGCGCGACCGGGCTGAATTCGACTGGTCTGTTGACCTTCGTCACGCCGCCGCTGGCGGGAGCACAGATCACGGCGGATTTCGTGTTCTGTTTCCGTTGCCGATTCGTTGACGACAGTTATCAATTTGAGAATTTCATGTATCAGCTTTGGCAGTTGAAAAAGCTGACATTCATCACTGTGTTCCCATGAGGCCAGCGTCAGCCGCGCTGACTGCGTTGCTCAATTCGAGCGAGCAGTTCATTATGGCAGACCTCTACACTTTCACATTGGTCGGCGGCGGCGTCTACAATTATTCGGCCGGCACGACAGCTCTGTTCGCGAACGGCGTCACCTTTGCACTCGGTCCGAAATTCGAGCGGTCAAAGACTAAGACGGTGATCGGGGTGCAAGTCGACGAACTCGACGTGAAGATCTACCCGGAGCCAACTGATCTGCTGGGCTCTGTTCCGTGGTTGCAAGCGGCTTGGACCGGGCAGTTCGATGGTGCGGTATTGCAGGTCGAGCGCGCCTTTATGCAGCCCTACGGAAATGTCGTCGGGACGGTCGTGCTATTCGCCGGCCGAATCTCGGATATTGATTGCAGCCGAACCGGCATCGACATGAAATGCCGGTCGCATATCGAATTACTGAATATCCAGATGCCGCGGCGGTTGTGGCAACAGAGCTGCTCGCATGTCTTCGGCGATGCAATGTGCCAGTTCAACCGCGCCAGCCTCGCCATCAACTTTTCGTGCGCTGACGGTTCGACGCAGACCGTTATCAACGGCGCCCCATCCCCTGTCGGCGTTCCTTTCGTGCAAGGAACGATTATCGGCGTGACTGGCGCCAATGCCGGCGAGACGCGCACGATCACAGGGTTTCAATCCGGCCAGACTGTCGCCGTCAAGCTGGCTTTCCTGTCGATGCCGCAGCCCGGCGACCAATTCCAGCTCTTGCCGGGTTGCGACCGCTCGCTCGCGACGTGCACCAATACCTTCAATAACCAAATCCATTTCGGCGGCATGCCGTTCATCCCAGCCCCGGAAAATGCGGTATGAGTGATCCTCGCCGCGAAGCCGTCGTTGCTGAGGCCGAAAGTTGGTTGCGCACGCCCTATCACCACATGGCTCGCCTCAAAGGCATCGGATGCGATTGCCTGACCCTGATCGCCGAAGTCTATGAGCGGGTGGGGATCGCCGGCCATGTCGAAATTCCCTATTATCCGCCGGACTGGCACCTTCACCGTGGCGTCGAGCGCTACATGGAAGGTCTGCTAGAGCATGGCGCGCGCGAGGTTGATGCGGGCCGACCCGGCGACGTCGTGTTGTTTCGTTTTGGGCGCTGCTTCTCGCATGGAGCTATCGTGACTGCATGGCCGCGACTGATTCACGCCTGGCATCATGGCGGTACAATGCGGGGCGACGCGACGCAGCCGTTATTGGCGGGTCGACCGGTTAGGTTCTATTCTCCATTCGCGACGGCTGAATGACCGGCATTCTCGGAGGCTCCAACGCCAAAACAAAAAATGTCGTCGCCTCGCTGCGGTACCAGACGTCGCAAAAGGGCGGTGTTATCCCACTTGTCTATGGCGCCGGGCGGCTCGCAACCAATCTGCTCGATTATCAGAATTTCCAGTCATCGGGTGGCAGCGGTAAGGGGAAGGGCGGCGGTGGCGGCAAGGCAGGAGGCGGCAAGAGCGGCGGGTCAGGCACGACGTATTCAGTTGATTTCGCGGTTGGCGTCTGCCAGGGGCCGATCGCGAATTGGGGCCTCCTCTGGTACAACAAGACCGTCACGACCGTAGAAGGCGCGCAATTTCCGGTCACCGGCGCGCCGAACAAGGGCAAGACTTCGAACACGACGACAGGGTTTTCCTCTCTGTTTCTTGGGAGCGACGGGCAAGGCACCGACCCATATTGGGATGCAAATTATCCCAATAACGCGATCAATTATTCCGGCACGGCATACATCACCGCGGACGATTTCCAGCTCGGCGAAAGTCCAGCATTCCCGAATTTCAACTTGGAAGTCTACGGCGTCGAAGCCGGCAGCGCACCGAACGGGGTCGATGCAAACCCCGCGAACCGCCCTGATCGGCCGGGCGGACCAGCTTGGCGTGCTGCGGCTCGTTCTCAGCGACGACAAAGGTGATCCTGCCGCGCCCCGCTGAGCGCACCTGCCGAACAATGGCGGCGAGTATGTGATCTTCCGATCGATCGAAAATTGCTTGCGTTGCGTCGAGCCGCAACCCGTCGAGATGATACTCGTCGATCCAATAGCCCGCATTGGCGATAAAAAATTCGCGGGTCGATCCGCAATCGGAACCGTCGAAATTGATCGCCTCACCCCAGTCGTTGTCGTGGCGGTCAGTGAAATAAGCCGCTGAGAACAATTTCAGATAGTTCCCGTCCGGGCCGAAATGATTGTAGACGACGTCAAGAATGACGGCGATCCCGAGGGCATGAGCACGGTCCACGAAATGGCGGAAATCATCGGGACGGCCGTAGAGCCGGGTTGGCGCGAAAAGGTCGACGCCGTCATATCCCCAGCCGAAACGGCCCGCGAATTCTGCCACGGGCATAATTTCAAGGCAGGTGATGCCGAGTTTGGCAAGAGCCGGCAGCTCACGCGACGCGGCCCTCCATGTTCCCTCCGAGGTGAACGTACCGATATGTATCTCGTAGATGACGAGATGCTCACGCGCGACCCCGCACCAGGCGCCGTCGGTCCAAGTAAAAGCCAGGGGATCGATGATTTCGGAAGGTCCGTGTGGCCCGTCGGGTTGAAATCGCGACGCAGGGTCAGGCAGTGCCGTTTCACTCCGATCGAGACGGAAACGATAGCGCATGCCGGCTCGCGCCGGCCTGCTCCACAGGGAGAAGTAGCCGTCGGTCTCGGATCGTGTCCCAGGACGTGGTGTAAGAGCGGCGGCAGTATCGCGCTCTCCGGCGGGGTCGGCCGGTGTCAGGCGGATAGGGCGGGCAGCCTGACGATAGGATCCTCGCTCAATGGAGCGATAGTTTCCAGGGTCATGTAGCGAGCGCGCTGGACCGCCCATTCATCGTTTTGTTCGAGCAGGATGGCGCCGACGAGGCGGGTGATTGCGGCCTCGTTTGGGAAGATGCCGACGACCTCGGTGCGGCGCTTGATCTCGCCGTTGAGCCGCTCCAGCGGATTGGTGCTGTGGATCTTGGGCCGGTGATCCTTGGGAAAGCTCATGAAGGCGAGGACGTCGGCTTCGGCTTGGTCCATCAGGATGGCGAGCTTGGGCACTTTGGGCCTGAGCTGATCGGCGACCTGGCGCCATTGGGCTCGGGCCATCTCGGCATCCTCCTGGGCGAAGGCGGTGGCGATGAAGGCGGCGACGACGCGGCGGCCCTGCTTGCCGGCATGGGCCAGGACGTTGCGCATGAAGTGTACCCGGCAGGGGAGTGTCAGGAATTTCGTGCGTGGTTGGGCATGATGGGAGCGAAGGAGACCGCCCATGCCGCGACGCAAGCCACCTCTTATTCCTGACGCCATTCTTGACCAGCTGCTGGCGGGCGCCGATGCGAAGACCGCCTTTGACCCGAATGGTCTGCTCGACGATCTGAAGAAGGCGCTGGCCGAGCGGGTGTTGAACGCCGAGATGGATCATCATCTGGCCGGCGAGGAGCCGGGTAACCGGCGCAACGGCTATGGTCGCAAGACCGTACTCACCGACACCGGCAAAATCGCGCTGGCGGTGCCGCGCGACCGCCAGTCGAGCTTTGATCCGCAGCTGATCGCCAAATATCAGCGCCGCTTCCCGGGTTTCGACGACAAGATAATTTCAATGTACGCCCGCGGCATGAGCACCCGCGAGATCGTCGGCCATCTGCGCGATTTGTACGGCATTGAGGTGTCGCCCGATTTGATCAGCGCGGTAACCGAGGCGGTTCTGGACGAGGTCGCCGCCTGGCAGGCACGCCCGTTGGAAGCGACCTATCCGCTGATTTTCTTTGACGCCTTACGGGTCAAGATCCGTGACGAAGGGCTGGTCCGCAATAAGGCAGTGCACATCGCGCTCGGCGTGCGCGCTGATGGCGCCAAGGAGATCCTGGGGCTGTGGCTCGAGGAGAACGAAGGCGCCAAATTCTGGCTGCGCGTGATGAACGAGCTGAAAAATCGCGGCGTCGAGGACGTGCTGATCGCCATCGTCGACGGCTTGAAGGGCTTTCCCGAGGCGATCATCGCGGTCTTCCCCCAGGCAACGGTGCAGACCTGCATCGTTCATCTGCTGCGCCACAGCCTCGATTTTGTTTCTTGGAAGGACCGTAAGCCGGTCGCAGCGGCCCTCAAGGACATCTACCGGGCCGTGGATGCCGTCGCCGGCGAAACCGCGCTCACTGCCTTCGAGGAAGGCTACTGGGGCCGCAAATACCCGGCAATCGGCCAGAGCTGGCGGCGCGCCTGGGGCGAAGTCGTCCCGTTCTTTGCCTTCCCCACCGACGTTCGGCGGATTTTGTACACCACCAATGCCATCGAGGCGCTCAATTCCAAGCTCCGCCGGGCGGTCCGGGCCAGAGGCCATTTCCCCAGCGATGAGGCGGCGACAAAGCTCCTCTTCCTGGTCTTGAACCGTTCCGAAAAGGAGTGGATCATGCCGCCGCGCGAGTGGTCCATGGCCAAGTCGCAGTTCGCTGTTCTGTTCGGCGAGCGCTTCACACGAGCCATGGCGTAGTCAGTTGAACCGCCCCGCTGCGCACGAAATTCCTGATAGTCCCAACTTGGGACCGCATCATCGCGGTCAACCTGACCGGTATGTTTCACGTCGGACAAGCGGCGGCGCGGCAAATGGTCAAAACGGGCGGCGGCAGCATCATCAACGTGACCTCGCAGCTCGCCGAGGTGGCACGGCCGGAGCGCGCCGCCTATGTCGCCTCGAAGGGCGGCGCTCGCTCGCTGACGCAGGCGATGGCGGTCGATCTGGCGGCGCACGGGATCCGTGTCAATGCGATCGCACCCGGCCCGACCCTGACCGGGCTGACGCGCGCGAGCTATACCCATCGGCGGTTAAGGTGGCAAACCGGCCGCGCTCGTATTCGTAGCCCTTGACGACCTCCTCGCGCTCGATCTCCTCGCCGGTATGCGGGTCATGCGGGTGAAGAGCGACGCGGGTAGGAGAGGGCGGTTCCGCCGATGTATCGCCGCGAATATCCTCGCTCACGGAATGCGACGCCCGATAGGGCTGTTCATCCTCTTCGTCGTCCTCGACCGAGGCGCCGCGTGTCGTCTTAGCCTGCCAGACCTGGTGCAGGCGGATGGACTTCGTCCGCGTGGTTGCCGGTGACAGATAGATCGGACAGGAAACCAGCGAGAGGCGCAAAAAGCCTTTCCAGCTCGCCCGTGGCATAGCAGCCTCCCTGATTTAACCGTCGTCCCTCTGACAGTATTACAGGGCGATATAAGGGGGGCATGACGTTGTGAGCCGGGCCGTCACCATGGGCTCAGTAACCCGTCGCTCGAAAGTCCCGAGAGCTCCAGTACCATGGAGTCCTCCTTCAGGATCGACAGTCAGGCCCCCGGCCACTGCGACAGCGTAGTCGTTCAAGAATTTTCCTACGTCCATCTTCCCTCCCGCGCGCACGGATGCCGGTACGTTGGTACATTGCCTGCCTATACGATAAAGGATCGTCGGCCATGATCTGCTTGCCCCGATCGGTCCTCGCCTTTGTGGTCCTGCTGGTCAAGGTCGAGCCCGACCTGGGGGCAGCACAGCAGCGCATGAACATGGCCGAAACCAAATCCGCGGCGCCTTACTATCCTGGCCTCGGTGAGCTGATGACCGCCTTCGTCCAGCCGCGTCACATCAAGCTCGGCCTCGCCGGGACCGAGCGGGACTGGCCCTATGCCGCCTACGAGCTGGGCGAATTAACCGAGACGTTCGATGACATCGCCGAGCTCGTGCCAAAACACGACAATCTGCCGATCCCCGAGATGATCGCATCGACTGTCAAGAAGCCAATGGCGGCGCTCGACGCGGCGATCAAAGCGAAGGACGCGGCCGCCTTTACCAAGGCCTACGCCGACCTCACCGCGTCGTGCAACGCATGCCACCAAAGCGCTGGCCACCCGATGATCGTGATCCGGATCCCGACCGTCTCGGCCTTCCTCGATCAGGATTTCCGGCCGCCACAAAAATGAACCCTTTGATAACTTCCCCGCACTAAACCTTTCCATGTACCAGTTCGCCCCAACTAGCGGCGGCCAGAAGCCTAATCGCAGTCAGTCTTTGCGCAGAACGCGCTCGATCTCGCCGATGGGAACCCCGTAGACTTTGGCCACCTGAGGAACCGTCATGCCGTATTTCGCCAAGGCGCGGATGCGCGCAAATTGCGACGGGGGGATCTCGCGCGTCGACTGCGGCTCGGGTGCGATCGGAGTTGGGAGCTTGTCGTGACAAACTGGCGCCGCCGGCGAGATTCCCAGCACGCGCGGCTTCCGCGCCGATTGGTCCGCGGGTGAGGACTCGGAAACTGATGGCACGGCGACTCGCCATTTCGGCGCGAACAGCGCCTCGGCCGCTTGACGCGCTCTGGTGATCCGCTCGCGATCGTCGCCGCGAGGGGGCGGTTGTTGTATTCGGCCAAGCAAGATTTCCTCCGAACGGGCTTATCCGTTCACGTACCGAAAAGCGGATTCGTTGATTTTGGTAACTTGGACTTGGTTAGCCCGGTACCGATCCGCAAGCTCAGACATCTCGCGGACCCTGCGCGTCTCATCAAAAAGACGCAGAATGGGCCTTATGGAAAATCCGCCGCCTTTGCTATCGATGTCGGATTGGACGCCTCTAAGAACCGGTTGTTTTTGATGACGAATTGCCCGCTCTTGAGATTGGGGGATGCGGGGGCTGGGCAATGGCAAGACAAGCCGGATTTTTCGATGGCGAGGAGCGGCTGAGGGCCCTGTCGGCGGCGGGCGATCCGCTGGAGCGGCTGGCGGCGGTGGTCGATTTTGAGGTGTTTCGCGCCGATCTGGAGGCGACGCTGGCCCGATCGGATCGGGCGAAGGGTGGGCGTCCGCCTTACGATCCGGTGCTGATGTTTAAGGTGCTGGTATTGCAGACGCTCTACACCTTGTCGGACGACCAGACCGAGTATCAGCTCAAGGACCGGTGGTCGTTCATGCGGTTTGTCGGACTGGCGCTGCACGACCCGGTGCCGGACGCCAAGACGATTTGGCTTTTTCGCGAGCAATTGGCCCGAGCCGGTGCGGTCGAGCGGCTGTTTGCGCGGTTTGACGCGATCCTGCGCGCCAAGGGCTGGCTGGCGATGGGCGGTCAGATCGTTGATGCAACGGTGATCGAGGCGCGCCGGCCACGGCTGAGCTGGGCCGAGAAGCAGACGATCAAGGGCGGCGGGGTGCCCGCCGCTTGGACCCCGGCGCGGCGCGCCCAGATCGACCGCGACGGGCGCTGGACCATCAAGCGTGGGGGCAAGCGCCAGGCGCCGCCGGGTGCGGGCCACCAGCGTCGGCCGGAGATCGCGGTGCCGATGTTCGGCTATAAGAACCATGTCGGCATCGATCGCGAGCATGGTTTGCTGCGGCGCTATGTCGTCACCCACGCGGCGGCCTATGACGGCGGGCAGCTCGGCGCCGTGCTCGACCGCGACAACACCGCCAGCGATGTGTGGGCCGACACCGCCTACCGTTCGGCCGCCAACCTCGACCTGCTCGAGCGCCGCGGTCTCAAGCCGCAGTTCCAGCGCAAAAAGCCGCGCGGCCGCAAGATGCCGACCCATATCGCCCGCGGCAATGCCACCCGCGCCCGGGTGCGCTCGCGCGTCGAGCACGTCTTCGCCGTCCAGAAATGCCGGCTTGGCCTGATCGTTCGCACCATCGGCATGGCCCGAGCCCGGGCCAAGATCGGCCTCGCCAATCTCGCCTACAATTTTACCCGCCTGGTCTGGATTACTGGCCAAACCGCGCCTGCCTGATCGTAAACCCACAAAATCACGGCTCACACCGAACCCTGCCCCTTGAGCGTATCGGTCGCCGCCACCAATGCCAGTCATCCGACCCTCGACACACCCCCAACCACGCTCAAAACTCCGTTATTCGAGGTGTCCGATTGGCTCCTGCCGTCAACTCGCCTGAAATCGCGCGGGAGCATGTTGTTGTTAAAGCGTGTCTTGCTTCTGCCGGACGGATCGGCGGTGAACGGAGCGGACGACTGGCACTTCTGTGAGAAAACGATAACGAACCCATTGCCAATAGGTAGGCGACGGCCCCGTACCCCAACCGGGCTTTTCCGTCACGCGGGCAGACCACCAGTTCGTTCCGGTGTGATCCGCGATACGCGCACGCACCCTCCACCATTCGGCGGCGCACTTCTCTAACCGGCGGAGGTTGGCAGTATCGTCCAACAGGTATGTTTTTGGTGGATCGCCCTCCAGCAGTTTCGCACCATCAAAACTTTCCGTTATCAGGGAAACACGTGTCGTATCTGGATAATGCAAATGAGCATGACTTACAAAAATTGGTCGTCTTCCAATATTTGTTACACTAATTCCACTCCATTTGATCTGTTCACCGTTTGCATCAAATGCAACACTGTTCCAATTTAGCGTAACTATTACTTTGGGACGAGCTCTGAAATAGTTGAGTAGACTAATAACAAATCCAGCAGTGCCGATTACCATGCCCAAAAGAGCCGTAATCATCGTTAGGATGTTGGGTTCTTTGCTCATCTTTGTTTTTGGCCGGCGGGGAAACGTAACGCTTAATTCTCAGGTATGACAAAGATATTTGACAGAACCCAATCCGTCTCGCGATAGAGTTCATTTATTTTTCTATCGGCCGTTAAGAAGGCATCGAAGTAGGTTGCAAAGACCGCAAAATTTACATCGACCAGGTCGTTACGAATTCTCTCCAGTTTTGCCTGCTGCGCGCCGCCCACGGAAATCCAGCGCTTCGCTAGGAGATACGAACAAAGCGCCGTGCGGAACAAAAACGTGTTGGGCAGTTCGCGCATCGGCGGTAATTTCGTCACTCTCGGATGGCGATCGAACAACACGCGCGCAATCATCAAAATCTGCTGCATCATCTTGCCCGCCATTTCCCGCGTGTAAGGGGTGCCCTTTCGTATGATTTGGATTTCATCATTTTTAAACTGATCGGCGAGTCCTTCGACAGCACCGGCAAAATCCTGCACATCGTGGAGAATTCGCTCCATCTGGAGTCTTGCCTCGCGCGCGCGGTCTAGAAGCTGAGCCTGAAGGGAGAGGTCTCCGCGTCGCGCGGTGGCGAGGTGCCTAGAGTATTCGGCAAAGCCTCGGGTTTGCTCGTGGTCGATCATCCGCCTTTGAAGACCCGAAGCGCGCCCGCTCAATGTGCATACAGCTTGCGTCCCTTTGAGGACAATCACCTGTTTGGGAAACTCAGCAACAATCGCCATGGAACGGTACAGCATTTCGAGAGTGTCGGCTTTGTGTGCCTCCATAGCCGCGTAGTCAGTCAAAACGGCCATATTGGCCGGCGATTTCGAGAGATAAGCTCGAAGTCCGTCACACTGTAAGAAATTGCTATCGACGACGGCGCGCATGGGAAAATCGGATTCCGGGGCTGCTCAGCTTATTAGACGGGAAATCGTCGCCGGGCTGACGTTGTAGCTGCGGCCGATCTCGGCGAGCGTTGGGACTATCAGGAATTTCGTGCGCAGCGGGGCGGTTCAACTGACTACGCCATGGCTCGTGTGAAGCGCTCGCCGAACAGAACAGCGAACTGCGACTTGGCCATGGACCACTCGCGCGGCGGCATGATCCACTCCTTTTCGGAACGGTTCAAGACCAGGAAGAGGAGCTTTGTCGCCGCCTCATCGCTGGGGAAATGGCCTCTGGCCCGGACCGCCCGGCGGAGCTTGGAATTGAGCGCCTCGATGGCATTGGTGGTGTACAAAATCCGCCGAACGTCGGTGGGGAAGGCAAAGAACGGGACGACTTCGCCCCAGGCGCGCCGCCAGCTCTGGCCGATTGCCGGGTATTTGCGGCCCCAGTAGCCTTCCTCGAAGGCAGTGAGCGCGGTTTCGCCGGCGACGGCATCCACGGCCCGGTAGATGTCCTTGAGGGCCGCTGCGACCGGCTTACGGTCCTTCCAAGAAACAAAATCGAGGCTGTGGCGCAGCAGATGAACGATGCAGGTCTGCACCGTTGCCTGGGGGAAGACCGCGATGATCGCCTCGGGAAAGCCCTTCAAGCCGTCGACGATGGCGATCAGCACGTCCTCGACGCCGCGATTTTTCAGCTCGTTCATCACGCGCAGCCAGAATTTGGCGCCTTCGTTCTGCTCGAGCCACAGCCCCAGGATCTCCTTGGCGCCATCAGCGCGCACGCCGAGCGCGATGTGCACTGCCTTATTGCGGACCAGCCCTTCGTCACGGATCTTGACCCGTAAGGCGTCAAAGAAAATCAGCGGATAGGTCGCTTCCAACGGGCGTGCCTGCCAGGCGGCGACCTCGTCCAGAACCGCCTCGGTTACCGCGCTGATCAAATCGGGCGACACCTCAATGCCGTACAAATCGCGCAGATGGCCGACGATCTCGCGGGTGCTCATGCCGCGGGCGTACATTGAAATTATCTTGTCGTCGAAACCCGGGAAGCGGCGCTGATATTTGGCGATCAGCTGCGGATCAAAGCTCGACTGGCGGTCGCGCGGCACCGCCAGCGCGATTTTGCCGGTGTCGGTGAGTACGGTCTTGCGACCATAGCCGTTGCGCCGGTTACCCGGCTCCTCGCCGGCCAGATGATGATCCATCTCGGCGTTCAACACCCGCTCGGCCAGCGCCTTCTTCAGATCGTCGAGCAGACCATTCGGGTCAAAGGCGGTCTTCGCATCGGCGCCCGCCAGCAGCTGGTCAAGAATGGCGTCAGGAATAAGAGGTGGCTTGCGTCGCGGCATGGGCGGTCTCCTTCGCTCCCATCATGCCCAACCACGCACGAAATTCCTGACACTCCCCGAGCGTTTCTTCGCCCCGCTCGCGGCGCTTGATCGCTTCTTTTTGCTGGTGCGGCGTGAGCTTGAACGGTCGGCCGAGATGCGTACCGTTCGCCTTTGCGCGCGCCCAGCCTTCCCCGGTGCGGGTGCGGATTAGATCGCGCTCGAACTCCGCAAGCCCGCCGAGAACGGTCAACATCAGCCGCCCGTGCGATGTGGTGGTGTCGGCCCATGCATCGCCAAGCGATCGGAATCCCGCTTTGCGATCGGCGATCGCCGCGAGGGTGTTCAACAGGTCGCGTGTCGATCGGGCGAGTCGATCGAGACGCGTCACCATCAGCATGTCGCCGGGTTCAAGCTTTGCGATCGCACGGCGAAGCTGCGCGCGATCGGTCTTGGCTCCACTCACATGCACGTCGCGGAAAACCGTCTTGCATCCGGCTTTGGTCAGTTGCCGTGCCTGTGCGTCAACGCTCTCGCTCTTGCCGCCCGGTGATACCCGCGCATAGCCGTATTTCATGCCCCCAGCCCCAACACGCGGCGAGAGCGATGGCGCCGAAGGGGGTCATGCAGACGGAGAGCGGAACTCTTGCCCTTGCTGCGGCGGGCGTATGGTCATCGTCGAGACCTTCGAACCCGGCTGCCAGCCTCGGCTCTGGCCCACCCCATCAATCGGGCTCGACAGCTCATGACCAGCCCGCTCCTGTCGCCATCCCCGATCACCGCGCCCGTCCCATGCCAGTATCTCATCGGCAACGGCCGCGCTCCGCCAACGGCAACCGTCAGCGCTCCCTTTGACCGCCAAAACACAGATCACTCAACACGACGTCACCGTTCCGATCGCATCCGGGGCGACCAAAACCAGCCTCACGATACTTGCTCAGCCGTCGTCCTTGTCCGGCACCGAGAAATCAGACCGAACATTCGCGTTAAATCCCCATAGACTGACACCACCGCCAGCGCAAACTCCCCCCGCGGTTTCCTCCCTCGGGGCTTTTCCGACGCCTGCCTCCGCGCATCCGTCCACCCCCGTCCCTGGCAGGCGTCCGAAAACCCTTAACGGTAGCCGTCATTCCTTCTTGCGCGATGAGGCGACCTTAAGCTGCACCGCGGACTCGGGCTGCGGCGCTCGGCGACAGTCGCGGCGCGCCGGTGAGCGGGCGCGATCGGTTGCGGGCGGGCAACGAGCAATGCGGCCGGTCAGAGGCGAGTGGCGCGGGAAAACGGAATTCGAAACCGTGCCGGCCGCGGCCATAGCCGGCGGTTGCGAGATCGGCGCGGGTATTGGTTGGCGAGCGTGGACCCAAGCACGACGCCGTCGACGACGACCTCGACCGGCACCGGCATGTCCGAATTCGCGGCGTCGCGGGTCCAGTCTCGGACCAGCCCTGCCTCCGCCGTGTCGAGCCAGCCTTGCAGCGGGCCAGTCGCGACCGTGATGCCGCCGCGCTGGGCGAGCCGCCGCGACACCGCCTCGACCTTCGGGTCGTCGTCGAGGCGCGGCGCGCAGAAGACCCAGCGCGGCAATTCCTCGCCGGGATAGAGAACGGCGAACTCGACGGCGTTACGGAACATCCGCCGGCTATCGCAATCGGCAAAGGTCTCGGCCGTCGGTCACAATCACATCGTGGCTGTCGAGTTTGACGTGGAAGTACGCGACCCGCTCGACCGCCTCGCACTGCACGATTGAGACGCCGTTGACCCGGTGCTCGACCGGCACCAGGACCCCACCTGCTGGCCCGGCCGCGCCCACGAATAGGCAACAATCGATGGCGTCACCGACTGACAAACACCTTCAGCGCGGCGAATAACGCTCTCGGATCGTACTGGCCTTGATAGACGGATGGGGGCGCGGGGCCGCGGTCGAGCACGCGGTAAATCGCTTCCCAGGCCGTGCGAACGGAGCATTCGATGGTGAAGGCAATTTCCTTAGGAACCTCGACGTACTGACCGATGAGTTCGAGATTGGTGGCCCCCTCCAGAACCGGCGGAGGCATGTCGCCGCGGCTCCGAGGAAGCCAGATGTTGTTGACGTAGGGCATGTAGCAAGGCACGCAAATCGATGACGCCTTGATAGCGGCCAATTGCCTGTCGAACCGCAGTTGCTGCAGCGTCTCCTCTAGGATTTCCGCGCCGGTGCACGCCGTCATCGGTTTGCGCACAAAATCGCCGTTGCGCTCGGGATACAGACCGTAGCCCCACCGCTCGTGCCCTTGGGCTGGCCGATAATTTCCGGTTGGTGAAAGACGGACAGCGACAGCACCCAGCCCGAGTCCTTCAACGTCACGAGTTCCGCCTAGTCCCGCCTCGCTTCCGGTCAACACGGCGATTTGATTGACGAATTCGGGCTCTGTGTCGGTGACCGTGAACGTTACCCACAGCGAGTCGGGTATCCTGGCCGTACCGAAGAAAACGTCGGGATTGCCGAAATCCCTGCGCCCCTGTGCAAGGCGTTCCCACAGCGCCCAGGAGCGCCCGCTCGGCCGTGGGCTAGGCACTTCGGTCATCGACCCCGCGGAAAGATCAGCCGCTTGCGAGCCGGTGGTCACGAGCACGAGGTCCTCCAGCGCGACTTCAACCGACGTCGCGGTGCCGCGCCGTTCATAGTCGAGACGATTGACGGTGGTGCGGGCGGGCGCCGCCGCGAAGCCTATGTCCCGCACGAAGGTGTTGGTGAGGAAGTTGACGCCGCGTGGGCGCAGCCACGCGACCAGCGGTTCTATAAAAAATTGGTGCTGATTGACGGGCGTGCGCATCACGCCCCTCATGTCTGACAGGTCCGGGAACAAGTACAGGAAGCGATTCATGTAGCGCCGAAACTCGATCACGCTGTGCTGGGGCAGCGATCCCATGAGCGTCGACCAGAGGAACCAGAATTCGGTCAAGAAAAATTGCCGGGAAAAGAACTCTTCGATCCGCCGCCCGTCCAGCATCGCTTCGGGCGTCAGCACGACCCGCGCGAGGCTGAGGCCGTCGCCCAGGCTAAGGCCGAAACGCGGGCCATGCACGATGCGGCCGTCGCGATCGAGGATGTGCGCCTTGTCCTGGTACGGCTCGCCCATATTGAAGGCGAAAAAGTCCTCCGTGACGGAAATTGCCGGGTTGCGTGCGGAAGGGATCGACTTCAGCAGATCGAAGGTGCAGCGGAATTCCTTGTCAAAGACGGAGCCAGGTAGGTTGTAGCCGCCCGCGGCGCTGCCGCTAAGAAAGAATCCGCCGCCCAGCACATCGTCCGCCTCGTAGATCGTGATGTCGGCTCCGGCCACGTCAGCATTCCGGATGAGAAGCGCGGCTGCCGCCAGTCCGCCGAAGCCGTCACCGACGATATGCGCCTTCATCTGCTTCCTCCTGACTTCGGGGGTTAGGTCACGGACTCAGTATGGCCAAGCAGAGGTGGGTAGCGGCTAGTTTGAGCATGGCGAGGAAGTTTGCGGCGTCCTTTTCGTATCGCGTGGCCAGTCTTCGAAAGTATTTGATCCGAAGGGGACCGTGGGGAAGGCTGCTGGCGGCGCCTATCAGCGAACTAGAGAAATAGGGCGCTTGACCTTCGCTTCTCCATCTCGCGAGGTTAGCGTAGATCGACGTCGTTTTTCGAACCGTTGCTTATTTGGCTTCCGCAATGATTCGCAGCTGTCCCCGCTATCCTTAGCACCCTACTCGGTGGCAGATGATCGGCCACGGGAATGGCCGAAAACGGCGCTACCTGCCCGTTGCCGGTCGCCCCAGCGAAGGTCGGTAGACCGAATGGACGGCGGCCGTTCAGGCTCGGCAGCCGGAACTGGTCTTCATGCCCCAAAGCCGTCATCCGGCTGATGGCCTTCAACGTATCGCACGTTTTGGTTATCATGCGCACAATCGTCGATTTGAGGCGCTGATCATGACCTGTTTCATGTTCCTGGTGCCGGAGCGGCATCGTGTCGTCGCTCCAGCCTCGGCCCGGCCACTGGCTGCTCTGGTGCCCGCTTTGTAAATCCGGGTTCACCGCTGCGGCAGGCGCACTCGTCTGCCGGAACGGGCACAGCTTCGATCTCGCCCGCGAGGGCTACGTCAATCTCCTGCCGGGCAGGAGACGCCGCCCGGGTGCGGGCGGCGACAATCCGGCGCAACTTCGCCATCGCGCGGAATTCCTCGACGCGGGTCACCTCGATGCGCTGACAACGACAATCGTCAGCCGAGTCGAGCGATCCTCGCGTGAACGCATCCTCGACGCCGGTTTCGGTACCGGCCATCACCTTGCATGGATAGCTGCGAAGCTGATCGGGCGGGGTGTTGGCCTGGGACTCGATATCTCGAAGGATGCGGCGCGTCAGGCTGCGCGGCGTTGGCTAACGCATGCCTTCGCCGTGGCCGATCTCTGGGCCGAGTGGCCGGTGAATGACGCGACTGTCGATCTCGTCGTCAGCATCTTCGCGCCGAAGAACTTCCGCGAAATGGCGCGTGTGCTACGGCCCGGCGGATGCCTTGCCCTCGCCTATCCAGGTCCGGAGCACCTGATCGAGCTTCGGGATCGCTTCGGGCTTTTGCGCCAGAACGAAGAGAGCCCTGGGCGCTACGCTGAGATGGCGGCGCGCTTCATCGGCCCGCCATCCGTCACCCGGCTTCACAACCGCGCGGTTCTCGATCCGGCGGCGGCACGCGCGGTGATCCTGATGGGGCCGAGCGCCCGCCATCTCGATCCGTCGATCCTCGATGTCGGCACCGCCCCGCTCACCGTGACCTTCGACATCAACGTCCTTGTCGCCCAGAAATCCGAGAGGTAGTCATGACCATCCGCATCATCCCATTCGATCCGCATACTGCCAGCGATCAATTGTGGGCCGCATTTAACGAAACACGGCGCGCCATCGCACGCGAGTGCTGGCCGGACGAACCCATCCTCGATGACGCCGAGACCCGCCGGGAAGTCCTGACGACCAACCCGATGGTCGAAGTCCGGCGCTGGGTGGCGATGGAGGCCGGCGAGGTTGCAGGCTCCATTAGAGCCGCGTTCCGCCGACCCGGTACGCCCGACGAGAAAGACTATGCGCGGTTTCTGTGGGCGGGTGGTGGCGTCCGGGCAAGCTCGCGACGGCGCGGTATCGGCACTCTGCTGCTCCGCGAGGTACACCAACTGATGCATGCTCTCGTGATCGTGCTGACGATGACCGCGCAAACCGAAGCAGGTCACGCCTTCATCAAGTATGTCGGTGCAGCTGAGAAGCATTCCACGGTGGAGCAGCGCGCCGTCCTCGCAGACCTTGACTGGTCCGTCCTTCGACAATGGGAGGACAGAGCGTTTTCCCAGGGGTTGGCCTGGGAGCGCTATTCAGGTCGAGTGCCTCGTGATGCGCTCGTCGCCTTGCTACCCGTCTTTACCGAATTGTTCGCCGATGTGCCGCTCGGCGGGCTGGAGACCGGGCCTATCCGCTGGGAAATGAATGGCTATGACCTGTGGTACGAGACGCTGGAGCGGGTAGGCGGCGCGCATCATCTTGTCCTGCTGCGTGCGCCCGATAGCAGCGTCGCCGGACTGAGCGAGGCAGGATGGGACATCCGAGCCCCCAGCATTGTGCGTCAGCAACTAACCGCTGTTGCGCGCCCGTGGCGCGGTCGAGGAGTTGGTCGCGCGCTGAAGGCGGCGATGCTGCGTCAGGTGCATGAGGCACACCCGGAGGCGACGACGATCGGCACCAATAATCGGCGCTACTTCGCCGTCGGTGCAGGCATAGGCGAAGGCCCGCTATCCACCCGGAAGCGGTCGTGTGCAGAAATCAGGAAATCCGCACGGAAGCTAAGCCCCGCAATCCCTTGCCAGCGCTCTTGTGCGGGTCAGCCCGGCTTGCGAAATTTCAGCACGTAGATATCCACCGGTTGAGCCGAGGAATGCGAGTGGGTGTCGCGGGCATCCCGGGGAACGCGCAAGAAATCGCCGCGGTCGATCAACTTGAATCCGGCCGCCTCGATCTCCGACGTGACCAGCGCTTCGTCCGAACGGTGCAGGGTCTTGACGACGCTCGTGCCCGCTCCGGGCTTGGCTGAGTAATCGCCCATGACCAATTGGCCGCCCGGCTTCAGCGCATCGTAGAAAGCCTTATTCATCTTGGCGCGATCGACATCAAGATACGTAACGTCGTGATAGGCATAGAAGAATGTCACAAGATCGAAATCATGCATACCCGGTGGCGCAGGATCCTCCAATGGTCGCACTACTGAGACGATATTGGCGGCTGCCGGGGTCTTCAGCCGCGCATCGAGCCGATCCTTGACGCGCGTAAAGGCGGCTTCCGAATTCTGGGCATAAACTTTGCCACCCGGCGTTACCGCGCGCGCCAGAAGTTCTGCTTTCCACCCGTATACCGCGAAGATGTCGAGGATTTTCATGCCGGGCTTCGCGCCGATGAACGCTAGCCACCGCGCCGGCGCGCGGTTGGTGTCGAGCTTGCGATCCACCTCGCTTCGGTCGGGAGCGGCGACAATCGCAGCGTAGTCCAGAGCGGCGGTCTGTGAGACCGCCGCCGGCGCGGCCGCGATCGCGGACAGCATCAGCAAACAGGCAAGAATCTTATGTTTCATATATTGCTCCCCAAACCGCTTACGCTTTTTGCGCGCGCCGCGGCACCTTACCTCGGGCAATGGTGATGGCGACCAATCTCTATCCCTGTGGTCACTGCCAGCTTGAAGCATTGCCGCATTGTAATCGACCTCCTTCGTAAAGATGGTCGACTGAACGAATGCCAGTCGCCGAGCGTTCGGAGGACCATTAGATGGACCCCCGCAGGCTGTTTGCTGAAATCCTACAGCGTAAAGCGGTACGACCGGCACCCCGGATCGCCTTCAAGCGCGACCTCGCCGCCGGGCGGATCCAGCCGCTCCTAACTCACATAAAGTTGTTTGGCGTGATGACGACCTATGGCCCGCCGTGGTGGATAGTCCGTCTGGTGGCCGGCGACCCTGGCCGCAAGGTGCTTATGCGGGGCCTGCTCACCAGGGAAGCTGCTCGAAATACAGGCCAAGCCCGACGGTTTCCATGCTGGCTCCTACAGCGACTGGTACACGTCCCACAACTCGCGCGCCGCCGCCACCAGCCGGTCGCGATCCTCAGCGAGCAGCAGCCGCTCGGCGACGAGGCGATCCGTGGCCTCGGCCAGCCGCGCGGCCCAGGCATCGCGCGATGCGTAGCGCGCTTCGAGGGAGGGCCGTGGATCGTCGGCCCGCAGCCTCTCGGCTTCGGTGTGCGCGAACGGGATCATCGACCCCTGGATGGTGAACAGGTCACCCTCGCCATAGCCGGTCGCACGCACCGACCAGCCGGCATGCGTGGCCAGAGGCGCCGCGAGGAGCGGGTGGCGGATGCCACCGAGAGCATTTCCGTCGGCATCAGTCGATTGCACAAACACCGGGTAGGCCGTGCTCTCGATCGGCGGCTCAACCGAGTGGTCCCGCAACCGCAGCTCGTTCATGACGTTCGGGACGTTCACCTTCGGCAACCTGGGAAATGTCGCACGCGCCTCTGCGAGCGGCACTAGCGTGCCGGCGGCGCGCGATGGGAAGCGGCTGTCCGGCGGTACGGTGCCGTGCTCCACCCACTCAAACAGCGCGACCAGCAGCGCACGCATGAACGCGCCGTAACCGAGTTGATTGCCTGGCAGCTGCATAACCGGCTTGGTCAAGGGCCGAAACGGCGCATGCGACACACCGCTCACAGTATAGACCCGCACCTCGTCCGGCATGGCAATGTCGCCGCCGCTCGTATCGGTCGCGATCAGCGAACTGCGTGCCTGCCAGAAGTCGCTTTCGGTATCGAGATGCAGCACCTTCGGGCACACACCGGCATCCCGGGCGCACTGCAGTATGCCGCTGGTCCGGCCGCTGATCGGATCGTTCAACGTCGGATAGCTGAAAGGGAACTGGTCGTCGCCGTACGAGTGATCCTCGTGCTGGCGCGAATATCGCCCCACCTGCGCAAACTGCCAGTTGACGCAGGTGCGTCGCGATCCCGCCACAACCGGAAGGATGCCGTCGAACACCCGGCGTCCCGCAAGATCCTGGTTGAAACCGAGATGCACCAAATCACGAAGTACGCGGCCGCTCTGCGAGATGCCGAAACCTAGCGCGTGCCGGATGCGCGGGCGCTCCTGCGGCGCCAGCGGATTGTCTTTTGTTTCGTGCCGCAGGAACGACACGAGGTCGCGGATCGCGGCAAAGCCGATGCCCATCACGATCGGATCGCGCGCACGGTAGAGGAACTCGTAGATCGCGCCGCGGTCGAAGCCCGGTCCGGTCGGTCGCGTGATCTCGACATGGCGGTCGTCGATCAGACGCCAAGCAAGACCGGCCGGCGTGACCCGTGGATCGGCCTCGCGCTCCCGCACCGTCAATGTCGCACCGTGCGGGTCGGCAATCGGATAGACGAGCGTGCCGACGAAGCGCTCCTCGGAAAGCTCTTGGATGTTATTGTCGCCGAGCAGCCCGGTGTTCTCGGCGATGAACTCCTCCCGCACCATGCCGGTGATACCGGGGATGATCGGAAAGCGCGCAGTCAGGCGATCGGCGCCAGGCGGCACGTCACCTTGCCAGCCGCTCCACACGAGCGTGAAGCCGCGGCGCATCAGGAAGCCGTTGCCGGCGTGTTGCGGGTGTCCACCCTCCGGCGCGCCGTTGAGCCGCGGCATGATCGGCTGGTTGCCGCGATTGGGCACGTCGTATAGCAGGCAACCTTCGCCGCGATCGAGATCGACCGGCTTTAGGATGCGGAAGTCGCTCTGGTATTCGACGTTACCCCGTGCGTTGCGCGCGGCCCTGGCGAGGTTGACGGTGCCGGCATTCAGGCGTGTCGGATCGAGTTCGCCGAACACCGTGCCGTGCAGCCGTTCATAAGCCCCGAGGGCGCCGAATTCCGCGCCGCCGAATACGGGCGTTTCCCGTTCCGTGATGTCGATCCGTTGCACGCCGCCGACGTTCATGGTGTCCTCCCGCACAGCCCGGTCGTTGGCGGGAAGCCTAGCAACTCTGCCGGGCGGCCGGAAGATGCTCCCTCGCTCCATCGAGCCTAACGGGATACCGTCTGACCCGGTTGTGCTAACGCCGGATGGCGAGCTTGCCCAGCCAGGGCCGCACTTTACTTCGAGCCAGGCCTGGAAGCGCGCGGCCTCTGTGAACCGCGGAGGCTCCTGGCGAATATCGGTTGAGTTCCTCTGATCGTGCTGTCAGGCTATAGGGGCAGGCGCCGCTTCGGCGGGCCTCGGATAAATCCCTAGCGGAGGAGACGGACATGGCCATGCAACTTGGGCACGTCCACATCAAGACCAGAGAGGATCCGCAAAAGGTCGCAAAGTTCTACATCGACAATTTCGGGGCGACCGTGAAGCGGGAAACTCCTGGCCGCGGCTGCCAGCTCGACCTCCACGGCGTGCAGCTCAACGTGACGACCATCAACGCCGACCAGAACCATGAGCAGCATGTCGGCATCGAGCACATCGCGATCGAGACCGACGATTACCCCGGCGCCCTCGCGAACCTTAAGAAGAACGGCGCGCAGGTCCTAGAGGAGCGATTTAACAACGGTCGGCATGTGTGCTGGGTTGCCGCGCCCGACGGCGCGCAGATGGAGCTGATCGAGAAGGTCTGAGGAAGGCGCCGCTCTGGAGCTGTAGCCCCGCCGGTGGGTGTACGGCTCTCGCAGCTCATCTTTTCGGGTCGGTGATCCGTAACCCGCGCCGGCGCGCCTCAGCGCTACCGAGGGGCTGTCTCGCGACCGCATAGTGCCGGCCGGGTGCTCTTGAGGGCAGGTGTCGGCGATCTACGGGATATGCCCCAACCGGTGGTTCCTGGCCGTCCTGAACACAGCGTGTGGCCGGATTGCGGTCTTTCGCGCGACGACAACGGAATAGAGCCTCGGCCGCGACAGATTGTGTCAAGCGCAATCAATCGCTGGATGATGCCGTCCTCCGTTGTCATGATCGGCGGCAGCCCGCTCATCGCTGTCAGAGTGCAAATCAGTAATAGTGTGCGCCGCCATTGACGTGGATCGTCTGTCCGGTGATGAAGCCGCTATCCTCACTGACGAGGAACAGGCAGGTCGAGGCAATCTCGTCGACGCTGCCTTGCCGGCCGAGCGGCACGCCGGCGGCGTTCGGCAAGCGATCCTGATACCACTCCGGATTGTCGCGCCGCGTATCGATGCTGCCAGGCGAAACGACATTAACCCGGATGTTATGCGGAGCGAATTCCGAGGCGAGCCCGCGTGCCATGCCGATCAGCCCCATCTTCGCTGCGGATAAATGAGTGCGGCCGCTGCCGCGAGCGGAAATCGCGCCGTCGCCGACAAAGAACAGAATCCGCCCGTAGCGATCCCTGACCATTGGCTCGATCAGCGCGCGCGTCAGGTAGAGCGGGCCGTCAAGAACCACACTCCGGATCAACTCCCAATCCGCGTCGGTCGTTTCAGTGAACGGCTTGTGCGGCCGGATCGCCGCGTTGTTGATCAGGATGTCGACCCGGCCGAACTCGGTCAGCGCCTTGGCGGCCAGTGCCTCGACCTCGGCCTTTTTACCGACGTCGGCGAGAACGGAAACAGCTTTCACCCCGAGATCCCGGGCCTCGCGCGCAACGGCCTCCGCCTCCTGCTGATTGGAGCGCGCATTGACCACGACATGCGCGCCTTCGCCGGCCAGCTTCAGCACCGTCGCACGGCCGATATTGCGCCCCGATCCGGTGACCAGCGCGACCTTCCCTTCGAGCTTGCCCATGCTCCATCACCCCTACGATGTTCGAACTGGGCCCGAATTTCGGCCCGGCTGTGTCATATAGGTTCCATATCCCTGTGCCATCCGCCACCGTTTAGAGAACAGGCGCTATGCCACGAGCCGGCGAGATCCAACGACAGTCTCCAGCCAATTGCAGATCTCGGTCGTGCGGCGAATGGGATCGATGATCTCACTCGCGATCCCGTACCGCCAAATCAGATCGCGGCGCGTAGGCTCTGCAGCCAGGGTTCGATAGTCGGCCGCCATGGCGATAATCTCGGCGGGCTCAATGGCAAAACCTTCGTCGACAAGCTCCGTCGTCCTCATCTCAATGAGTGCTGCCGAAACCGCCAGGGTGTGTTCCGGATGATATTGCGTACCGAAGAAGCTCCCTCCGCACGGTGTCCGTGCCGCCATCGCCTGAATCGAGGAGAGTTCATTGGCCGCGAGAACCTCCGCGTTCGGCGGCAGCGTTTCGATTTCGTCGAGGTGCGAGCACAGCGCATCAAACACGAGAGGGCGTGAGGCCAGCAGCGGGTGGGTTCGACCGGCCTCGGTGACGGTGATCGCCCGGGCAATCGCGAGCTCGCGTCCGCGCGGGTTACGCCGGACGGATCCCCCGAGTGCCACTGTCGCAATCTGCAAACCCCAGCAGCTGCCCCAGACAGGAACACCGGCGGCGAAGGCGGCGCGCGCGAAATTGATCTGTCGCGTGACGGCGGGCGTCCGGTCATAGATGTGGAGCGGCGAGCCGGGAAACATCACGCCATCGAAGTCCGTAAGCGTGGTGCCGAGCGGAAAGGGCGCGCCATCGGCGATGTTCAGGGCAGTGCAGCGAATGTCCGAGCGATGCAGGTGAAGGGCGGCGGCGAAGAGCGAATGGTTCGATGGGATCCCGAAATCCGCACGCTCGGCCTGCCACGCGGCCGGCGTCCCCTCGGCTATCAGTATGTTCCGCATCAGGTCCCGATGATTCCCGCTCAATATATTTCCCCAGCGGTTTTCTCGCTCAACGGGCGGTTACGGCGCGATTAGTCTAGACCGGTGACGCTGTGGTGGGCCACCGGCCGCCGATGCCCTAGCTCCACGCTCGAATGGCTGCAACTCACCCTACCTTAGAGCATCCGCTCGTCGGGGCCGATCAGGTTCCGCGGCGTCTCGCCAAGGATGGCGCGCCGGCAATTTTGCACGGCGCGCCGGAGGTATTCGTCGCGCCAGGCCCCGCCGCCCGCCGAATTGTGCGGCGAGCCGATCACGTTCGGTAGGTCGAGAAACGGGTGACCCATCGCGAAGCGGCCGTGCCGCACCGGCTCCACCCACCATGCGTCGATACCGGCGAAAAACTGCGGATGAGCGACAAGACGCGCGTAGAGCGCCGCCTCGTCGATGATCTCGCCGCGCGCGACGTTAATCAGGATCGCGTTCTCCTTCATCAGGTCAAGTTCGCGGGCGCCGATCAATCCCTCGGTGGCGGTTGTCAGCGCGGCGCTGATGACGAGGACATCGGCATCGCGCAACATTTCGTCGAGGCGGTCGGCCGTCGCGATCCAGTCAGTCGGCTCGTCGCTCACGCCGCGGCGGTTGATCGCGTGAACCTTCATCCCGAAGGCGCGCATCAGCCGCGCCGTCGCGACGCCAACATTGCCGAAGCCCAGGATGCCGCAGATGCCGCCGCGCAGCATCCGGTTGGCGCTGCCCTGATTGAATTCACGGCGCTTGAGGTTGGCGTGCTCGATGAACAGGCGCTTCCCCGCGGCCAGCGCCAGCGCGACGATGTGCTCCGACATCGGTTCGGCCCCTCCGCCCTTATTGGCGGCGATGGGCAATTCCCGCGGCAGGTCGCGGGTCGGCACCCAATCGACGCCGGCGGCGGTGAACTGTAGTAGCCGAGCATTGCGGATCAGTGGGATCTCGTCGGGCTGCAATTCCTTCGACGTGTCGTGGGACAGCACCGCCCCGGCACGTCCGAGCGCGGCGGCGCGGTCGGCTGGCACCAGATCGACGAGATAGATCGCCTCGGCGGCCCCGCTCAATTCTTCCACGACGATCGCCCGGCTGCGCCCGGTCAGCGGATAAGTCACCACCAGCGTCCCGGCACGCATTCACCAGACTCCGTTCTGATCCATCTGCCGTATAGGAATTTGCGCTAGGGTTGGCCGATGCAATCCGTACGCCCTTCCTCCGCCTTTAGGCACCTGATCTAGCGCTCCGGGGTTTCCGCGGCCGCGCGCCGTTCAGCCGGTCTCGCCACGCGCGCAGAAGCAGGACACCGACACCGGCAGATCGGCGCGGGCGGCGGCGAAGTCGACGCGCTGGCGGATCAGCGCGGCCTCCCCGCTCTCGCCGCGGCGCTGGAGGCAGTCCAGCAGCCCGCGCAGGGCCCAGAGATTGTCCGGGTGGATCTGGGCGCGTGGCAAAGCGCCGTCGAGGCCGAGATCCTCGCGATAGATCGCCTCGGCTTCCGCTCTACGGTCCTGCTCGAGCAGGAGCGCGCCGAGCGCGTGGCGGATCGGCTGCATCCAACCCCAAGGCTCGTCGTAGGGCAGGTTGTCCTCGAGCCCGACGGCGGCGCGCAAACAGGCGAAGGCCGCATCGTGCTCGCCGCGGCGGTAGGCGATCTCGCTCCAGCATCTCCTCGGCGACCGCCAATAGTTGCAGGCAGGGTACGTTGTGGAGGTAGCGGGACTCCGGCACCCGCTTCGCGGCCTCGAGAAACAGCGCCTGTTCGGCCTCCGCGGCCGGCACGTCGCCTAGCGCCGCCTGCGCAACGCCCTTGGCATAGTGCATCATCGCCACGGTGTTGCAGTAGAGGTCGCGGTCGGCCGGCAGATCCTGCGCGATGATCTCGCGCCATTTGCCAAAGCGGATCAGCACGTGCTGCCGGATTGAAACGTAGCTCTCGAAGAAATCGGCCATCGGCGGCGACGGGAGGCGCAGCGTTTCCTCGGGCATCGTCTCGATCAGCTCGTCGGCGGCGGCGATGGCGGGCGCGTACTGGCCGAGAAATATGGCACCATAGGCGGCGAAGTGGTAATTGTGCACCCTGTAGCCCGAATAGAAGTTCATCGGCCCGGCGCGGTCGTAGAACTTGCGATCCGCAATGATCGCCTTCCGATTCCAGTGCATCGCGTCGCGGTAGTGCCCGCATTGCACGTCGATGTGGGTGGGCATGTGCACGAGGTGGCCCATATCCGGAGTCAGCTCGCGCAGCCGATCGCCGCTCGCCAGCGCGGCTTCCGGATGCGCCGACATTTCCATCAGATGAACGTAAAGGTGCAGCAGGCCGGGATGGTCCGTCGCCCCGGCAGATCGCGAAACGCGGCTTCGAGCACGGCGCGGGCCTCGAGCGTGCCGGCGCCGGGCGCGGGTTCGCCGGTGCGCAGGTCCCACATGCGCCAGGGCGTACGGTTGAGGAGCGCTTCGGCGAAGATTGCGCGTAGATCGAGGTCATCCGGATGCGCTTGGTGCGTGAGGCGCATGGCGTCGGCAAAGGCGTCGTTCCACGGGCGCTGGTCGTCGGTCGGGTCGCGCTGCGGATAGCGAGCCGGCAGCGCCTCGATCAGCGCGCGTTCCGGCGCGGTGGCCCGACCGGCCAGCACGAGCGCCGCGCGGGCCGCGTCATGAGCGCGGGCGAGTGCCGCGGTCTTGCCGGCGGGGTCGTGCAGCTCCCAAGGGTAGTTGTAGTTCGGTCCAGCCGCGTAGCCGACGCCCCAATGCGCCATGGCGCAGTTTGGGTCCGCCGCCAGCGCCTTCTCGAAGCAGGCGACGGCTTCCTCGTGGTGGTAGCCGAAGCACCAGTTGAGCCCACGGTCGAACCAGCGCTGAGCCTCGGTCGAGGCGGTCGTCACCTTCCGGGAATAGCAGCCGAGATCATAGGGATAGTCCATGTCCCCTCCTCCTCCATGTCGCGTGAAGTGTAAAGGTAGCGACTTAATCTGACGGTTGCGGGAGATCGGTGGGAAAGATCAAGCTGGGGGACTCCCCCGCTTGGCGCGAAGTGAGGACCCCCGATGACGCAAGCACAGAAGGTGATCCGGGCCAAGGTCGGCCTGTTGGAACTGGCCAAGCAGCTCGGCAACGTGAGCCAGGCGTGCAAGATGATGGGTTATAGCCGCGACAGCTTTTACCGGTTCAAGGAGCTCTACGATAAAGGCGGCGAACTGGCGCTGCAGGAGATCAGTCGCGCAAAGCCGATCCTCGCCAACCGGGTGGATTCGGCGATCGAGGCAGCGGTCATCGAGTTGGCGATCGAGCAGCCGAGCTGGGGGCAGCTGCGGGTATCGAACGAGCTCAAGAAGCGCGGCCAGTCGATCTCGGCCTTTGGCGTGCGCGGCGTCTGGCAGCGCCATGACCTCGAGAACATCAAGAAACGACTCAAGGCGCTTGAGGCCAAGATGGCGCAAGAGGGGCTGGTGCTCACCGAAGCACAGGTCACAGCGATCGTGTCCCAGGACGTGGTGTAAGAGCGGCGGCAGTATCGCGCTCTCCGGCGGGGTCGGCCGGTGTCAGGCGGATAGGGCGGGCAGCCTGACGATAGGATCCTCGCTCAATGGAGCGATAGTTTCCAGGGTCATGTAGCGAGCGCGCTGGACCGCCCATTCATCGTTTTGTTCGAGCAGGATGGCGCCGACGAGGCGGGTGATTGCGGCCTCGTTTGGGAAGATGCCGACGACCTCGGTGCGGCGCTTGATCTCGCCGTTGAGCCGCTCCAGCGGATTGGTGCTGTGGATCTTGGGCCGGTGATCCTTGGGAAAGCTCATGAAGGCGAGGACGTCGGCTTCGGCTTGGTCCATCAGGATGGCGAGCTTGGGCACTTTGGGCCTGAGCTGATCGGCGACCTGGCGCCATTGGGCTCGGGCCATCTCGGCATCCTCCTGGGCGAAGGCGGTGGCGATGAAGGCGGCGACGACGCGGCGGCCCTGCTTGCCGGCATGGGCCAGGACGTTGCGCATGAAGTGTACCCGGCAGCGCTGCCAGGACGCATGCAGCACCTTTGCGACCGCTGCCTTCAGCCCCTCGTGCGCATCCGAGATCACCAGCTTGACGCCGCGCAGGCCGCGCCGCGCCAGCGAGCGCAGGAAGTCGGTCCAGAAAGTCTCGGCCTCCGACGCGCCGATCGCGATGCCCAGCACCTCGCGCCGGCCATCGCCGTTGACGGCCACCGCGATGATGACGGCGACCGAGACGATACGCCCGTTCTCGCGCACCTTCAGGTAAGTCGCATCGAGCCACAGATAGGGCCACTCGCCTTCCAGCGGCCGGTTGAGAAAGGCAGCGACCTTGTCGTCGATCTCGGCGCACAGCCGGCTGACCTGGCTCTTGGACATTCCGGTCATGCCCATCGCCTGGACCAGATCGTCGACCGAACGGGTCGACACGCCGTGGACGTAAGCTTCCTGAATCACCGCCGCGAGCGCCTTCTCGGCCATCCGCCGCGGTTCCAGAAAAGCCGGGAAGTAGCAGCTCCGGCGCAGCTTGGGGATGCGCAGCTCGACCGTGCCGGCGCGCGTTTCCCACACCCGGTCGCGGTACCCGTTGCGGTGGTTGAGGCGCTCGGGATTGCGCTCGCCGTGCGCGGCGCCGGTCAAGCCCTCGACCTCCAGCTCCATCAGCCGCTGCGCCGCAAAACCCACCATCTCGCGCAGTAGCTCGGCATCCGAACTCTTCTCCAAAAGCGTGCGAAGGCTCATCATCTCGTCGGTCATCGTCGGGTCCTTGGTTCGCGTTGAAGTTGGCGACCAAAACCCTACCGAAGACCCGCGATGACCGCCGCTATGGATAAGTAGCCCGCCGCCGCCTGAACTCGTGGCGGTCCACGGCGGCGGGCTACTTATCCACAGCTCCTACACCACTCCAAGGGACACGACCGGTCACAGCGCTGGAGAAGGCCAAGGCCGAGAAGGAAACCCACGGCGAATTCGACAGCGAATGCCCCGGCTATTGCGGCGCCCAGGATACTTTCTAGGGAGTGTCCGGAATTTTGTGTAAGGCGAGCCGTGTCTCATGGTTTTGAGCCTTCAGCGCGCTGAAGGCTCAAAACGATCGCCAAACAGGATGGCAAACTGCCCCATCGCCGCGGTCCATTCAACCCGCCGGCGCCATTTAACCCCGGCGTTTCGGATCGCCAGAAACAGCAGTTTTAGGGCTGCTTCGTCGGTCGGGAAGCTACCGCGGGTCTTGATGATCTTGCGCAGACTGCGATGCAGGCTTTCGACGGCGTTTGTTGTGTAGATCATCTTGCGGATCGCCGACGGGAATGCGAACAGCGGCACCACGTATTCCCAGGCCCGGCGCCAGGCCTGGCCGATCGCCGGATAGCGCTTGCCCCATTGGGCCTCGAAATTGTCGAGCTCGGCGGCGCCAGCCTCGGCCGTTTCCGCCCGGTAGATCGCTTTCAGATCGGGCATGATCAGCTTGCGGTCTTTCCACGAGACAAACGCTAGCGAGTTGCGGATCAGGTGAACGATGCAGGTTTGCACCGTGGTTAGCGGAAACACCGTGCCGATCGCCTCGGGAAAGCCCTTGAGCCCGTCGACGACGGCGATCAAGACGTCGTTTAGGCCACGATTCTTCAGTTCGTTGATGACTTTGAGCCAGAATTTGGCGCCTTCGGTTTGCTCGATCCACAGCCCCAGCACCTCCTTCTCGCCGTCACTGTTGAGGGCGAGAGCGACATAGACGGCTTTGTTGCGCACCAGGCCCTCGTCAGGGATCTTGACCCGCAGCGCGTCAAAGAAAATCACCGGGTAAAGCGGATCGAGCGGTCGGTTCTGCCACTCCCGGACCTCCTCGAGCACCGCATCGGTGACCCGGCTGATCAGATCGGGCGAGACCTCGACCCCGTAAAGTTCCTGCAGATGGGCCTGGATCTCGCGAACCGACAACCCGCGGGCATAGAGGCTGATGATCCGGTCTTCAAAACCGTTGGGGGGCGCGAAGGCGTCCCCGGTAGGTTCGAACTCCTGCCTCTTCCGCCCCTCTGGCTCGGAAATCTGCCATTCTTGCCTCGCTAAGCCAAGCAATCCCACCGTTTTCCGACTCTCATCGACTCATTTGGTCTCTTGAAGACTCCCTACATCGCACCCAACTTGGCGGAATCAGTGGTGGAAAGCAGTGGGCGGGCGATGGCAAGACGCACTGGATTGAACCTCCTATCTGCTGTGGGGCTCGGGAAGCTGGCTCCCGGCACGCACCCAGACACCGGAAAGCCCATCCCGAAGCGCTACGCTGACGGCGGCGGTCTTTACGCCGCGATCTCGGCGAACGGGATCGGGCGATCTTGGGTGTTTCGGTCGCGGCGGGGAGGCAAGGTGAGTGAGATCGGGCTGGGATCACTGAATGCGGTCCCGCTGAGGCGAGCGCGAGAAAAGGCGCAGGCTTTTCGAGAGCAGCTCGCTGACGGCAAGGACCCCCTGGCGGAGCGGCAGGCAGCCCAGCAGGCGAGCCGGATCGCCGCAGCCAAAGCCACAACGTTCGCCGAGGCCGCTCAAGCCTACATCCGATCCCACCAAGCGGGCTGGAGATCGCCGAAATCGCTGGTCTCGTGGGAGCATACCCTGAGCGCTTTCGCGGAGCCGACCCTCTCTGCCGATGCCACCTGGCGACGCGCCCTTCGATCTCCCGGATGCGGGCCATCGTGCCGTTCAACTGGTCGACAATCGATTTCACCGAAACTGAACTCAACATCCTTCGCAGGCGGGGGCCGTCCAATGATCGGGATCCGATCAGCGAACTCCATCAGGGCCAGCGGTCATAGGCACCGCACCAAAGGGCCGGACATATGACTGCACCTGACCAAGATTACGCGCTGCTTGGCGCTTTGAATTATTCGGGTCTTTCCGATCCGCGGCTCGACCGCTCGCCATCACGTCCTCTTCACCCTCGCATGCTGAATGGGCTGGCGGCTGCTATGCCGGCTGCCCGAAAACTTCCTTAGGCTGATAGCCATCCCCACGCATCATCACCGCCCAGACAATGCGAGCGGTCTTGTTGGCCAGTGCGACCGCAGCCAGCTTGGTCGGTTTGCGCGCCAGCAAAGCTCGAACCCACTCGCCATCGCGGGTTGGTCGGTTACGGGCATGACGCAGCACCGCAACCGCGCCGGCGGTGAGCAGGCTGCGGATGTATTTGTCGCCGCGCTTGCTGGTCCGCCCCAAGCGTTCCTTGCCGCCGCTTGAATTCTGCCGCGGCGTCATCCCCAGCCAGGCGGCGAACTCTCGGCCTGATCGAGCGCGTGGCCTGCTGGTCCGGCAATGCACGATGCTGGTCAATGCCTTGCGCGCTCACATGGCCGAATTCGGCATCATCGCGCCGCAGGGTCTCAGACACGTCGAGATCCTGACAAAAGCAATTTCTCACGACAAAAGGATCCCGGAGCTCGCACGCTCGATCCTGCAAACGATGCAGCATCAACACCGACTGCTGCTCGGCGTCCTTCACCGGCACGAACCGCATCGACGGCCGCGCCACCGCTTCGCAGATTGCTTCGGCATCGGCGGCATCGTTCTTGTTGCGCTTGACGTAGGCCTTCACATAGGCCGGCGGCATCAGCTTCACCGTATGCCCGAGCGCCATCAGCTCACGCGCCCAATAGTGCGCTGTCGCGCAGGCTTTGATGCCGACCAGACACGGCTCGAGCGACCCGAAGTAGGGGATCACCCCGCTGCGCCACAACCGCCGGCGAACGACAACCTGTCCATTGGCGTCGACGCCGTGGACCTGGAACCAGTGTTTGGCGAGATCCAAACCGATGGTGGTAATCTGCATGGTGGACGGCTCCTCTCGTTTGTGGCGTTCACGGACGACCACGTTGTGGCACATCGATGCCGGGAGCGGGGGCCGTCCACCCCATCAAGATTGGCCACGCAGCGTGGCTCAGGTGGGGAGAGGGCGGTAGTGCGCGGGAAAGGCGAAGGCTGGCGACGGCTCGGCCGCACGAGCAAGCGCGCGTCTGATCTTGTGGGCATGATCTTGGCAATCGCACTTTACCTCGCAGTTGCGGTTGCTGGGGCGGTGATGATCGCCGTGCCGGTACCCATCCTCCTTCATTTTCTCAGCAACTACGCGGCCGTCACCGGCACCCCGGCGATGGCGATCTGCCGGCTCGCGGGTGTGGCAGTGCTCGTCTTGGCGCTGTGGGCGGCATCCGCCCGCTGGCGGGAGTATCGAGCCTATCGCAACGATTGAGCCTCGCTGGCCGGCGGTGAGATGATCCGGTTGTGATCTGCCGGGGCCAACAACGCGGGGCGAAGGCGGGCGTGGCCCGCGCGGGTGGACTGGGCTCCCACTAGTTCAGGCTCGGATCGCGGGGATGATCGGCATCTCCGGGGATGGACACGCATGCCGCCGCTGAGCCGCTCGCCGTCCGTCAGGCTCACCTCGCGCCGGGCGATCGCCCGGCCGCCGCGGGGTCGAGAACGTAACCCCCGCCGCGGAGAACATAGCGGCCCCAGCCGAGACGGAGCTTGCGCGCGATCCACAGCCCGTAAGCGATCAGGGCGTACAGGCAGAAGAGGGGGCCGACAAGGGTGAGAACGATGCGCATGGTGGGTCTTCTCGGGGCCGAAGCCTGTTGGCAGAAGCGGTTACTTCGCCGCGGCGCTATCGCCGTTCGCCCGAGGCACCAGACCCCGCTCGCTCGCCGCAGCGGCGTTGCCGCCGGACCTGAACTAGTCGTGGCACCTAGCCGTCGCGCTCAGCCGAAGAGCGAGCGCCCCGGATCAGGCCACGCCAGATGCAGCGGGCCGCCATTCTTGGTGACCACGTCCTCGAACCGCATTTCGACCGGGGCAGAGGCACGCCGCGGCGCAGAGCTAAGCTCAATTCGCGGCGCGCGGCGCCGACCGACCGGATTATCGCGGACGCCATCCCGCCGAGATGCTAGTCGTTTCTCGATCCGATCGAGCGGCTGCACAACTTGGGGTCGTGGCCGGGAAGCCTGCCTGCCGGTGCGTTGGTCAGCGGCTCTCGTCCCGGCGTCATCGCGGCACGCACCGAGATTGTCCTGGCCCGCCACGAGTGTCGGGGCCGCCATTGCCGCCGGATCGCGCAATACATAGCCGCGACCCCACGCAGTCTCGATGTAATGTCTGCCGCCAGTCGCCAGAGCGAGCTTTCGGCGCAGGTTGCAGACGAAGACGTCGATCGTCGGCCGCTCGGGTTCGTCGATCCCACCGTAAAGATGGTTGAGGAAAGTCTCCTTGGTCACGGTTGTGCCTTTCCGCAAGCTCAGCAGCTCGAGGATGGCGTATTCCTTCCCCGTGAGGCGAACCTGACGGTCATCGACCGAAGCGATGCGGGTGTCCAGATTGACCACGAGCCTGCCCGTCTGGATGACCGATGCTGGATGCCCCTTGGAGCGGCGTACGATCGCCCGGACGCGCGCGATCAGCTCACGAGGATCAAACGGCTTGGTCAGGAAGTCGTCGGCGCCGAAATCGAGAGCCTTGACCTTGTGGTCGGGTGCGGCGAGATCCGAGAGGATCAGGATCGGAGTAACCACGCGCCCGGCGCGCAGCCGCTGCAACATCTTATAACCTTGGACGTCAGGCAACATTACACCGAGGAGAATGATGTCGTAATCGTAGAGTTTGCTGATCTCCACGCAATCGTCACCGAGTTCCTGTCGTATCGCAAGTAAAGCCCTCGCTGGTCAGAAGCACCTTGATGTTGGCGGCGGTAGAAACATCATCGGAGGCAATAAGAGCACGCATGATAACGCCTAATCCTGTCCTGGATCTGCAACGGGTAGATTGTTAGGACTTTTGCAAAACGGGCTAACGAACCGCATCGCTCGATAGCAACCTCTCGCTCCAGAGCTTCGCGCGAAAACGGCGAGAGTTACCTCCCGCCGTCGTCGTCACTGCCGGAACTCAAAGGACTGAACTATCGCAATGTACCTACGGCCAAGCACAGGCTCGGCCCCGCCTCACCCTACCGTCGCAGCCGCCAGCGGGGAGCGACCGTTGACTGATAAATGTCACAGAACGGCGGATTTGTCCAGGAAGCTGGAGCGGCCAGCACTGCGGCAAGTTGCCGCTCTCGGTACGGCGTGATGAAAGACGAGCGTCAGTGGCACCCTTCGCGCGCCCGAGCGGAATTGGACATTGGCCCGTGGGGTCCGCCGAGTTCGAGCAGGTCGAGAGTGAACCTGACGCGGGCCATAGCGGCGTTTCCAGAGACAAGACCAGCAGCAGGCCAAGCAGCCAACGCGGCGGCGTTGATGGCCTCTGCATTGGCATCTGTCGAGAATGCATCCCGACCGCTGGCAGCTTGCCATAATTAGTTGCGGTGTCAGTCCTCCGTACAAGCATGAAAATTTTTCTTGTTCAGCGCGAGAGATTTGCTGTAACCTGCCCTGCACTGCTTGAGGCTGTTCGGGGGAGTTTTCGTGGCCAACCGACTGATCGGCTCAGTATTTGTCCTTTTACTGCTATCCGTCTGCCCTCTGACGCCTGCGTCCGCAATTCCGATAACAGCATCCTTTACGGTCAGTGGATTTGGCGTCGGTGCGCCAACCGACCCGGTTACCGGGTCGATTGGTTACGACGCGGCTTCGACCATGTCGGATATCAACTCGTTGACCTCGATCAGCCTAACGATCGCGGGGCATACCTACCTGCTCAGCGACGTGGGCTTCATTTCTTCTGTTGGACTTCAAATCATCGGCGGATCTTTAAATGGCGTTGGCATCGCTTCTCCTGGCACTAATGACTTTGTTCTGGAATGGAACTCAACTACGCTAAACCCTATTCTTTTAAATTACACTGCCAACTCTTCGCCTGATAGCGTCTTTTCTAGTACGACCTTCCCCGCCTTCAGTGTTGCCGCCGCTGCTGTCCCGGAGCCAAGCAGTTTGCTCCTTCTTTTGGTAGGCATCGCTGGCCTCTGCGTGTGTCCGCATCTTGTGCGCCGCCTGTCGATCAAAACTTCATCCGTGGCCAGGTGAAGTAAAGCGCAAGAGCGGGCAGAAATTGACCGCTCGTCGCCATCTGCCACCCGGGGCTTGGCGCTGCCTGACGCTCCGGGGTTGTGAATGCAGAATGGTTGAGGCCGCGACAGGCAGCCCCTGCAGCAAGGCCGCTAGGCGGCTGACCCGCACAGGCACGCCCGGCCCGTAGTGTGGGCCGGCGGGTTCGACATGGTCGCCGCTATCGCAACCGAGCGGCGGGAATGAGAAAGCCCCCCTTCTGGCCGGGCCTGTGCGGCGGGGAGCCCGGCCAGGGGTCACCGCAGAATATGACCTAGTGCCAGCGGCGGCTAGCGGGAATGGATCAAATAGGCGATTGCGTACCCGACCGCGCCAGCTAGTAGGAGCGCCAGTAACGGCTGCTCGGCTGTATTTCGGGCCAAATATTCGGCCGCCTGCGCGCGCTGTCCATACGGACGCCTCTAAGAACCGGTTGTTTTTGATGACGAATCGCCCGCTCTTGAGATTGGGGGATGCGGGGGCTGGGCAATGGCAAGACAAGCCGGATTTTTCGATGGCGAGGAGCGGCTGAGGGCCCTGTCGGCGGCGGGCGATCCGCTGGAGCGGCTGGCGGCGGTGGTCGATTTTGAGGTGTTTCGCGCCGATCTGGAGGCGACGCTGGCCCGATCGGATCGGGCGAAGGGTGGGCGTCCGCCTTACGATCCGGTGCTGATGTTTAAGGTGCTGGTATTGCAGACGCTCTACACCTTGTCGGACGACCAGACCGAGTATCAGCTCAAGGACCGGTGGTCGTTCATGCGGTTTGTCGGACTGGCGCTGCACGACCCGGTGCCGGACGCCAAGACGATTTGGCTTTTTCGCGAGCAATTGGCCCGAGCCGGTGCGGTCGAGCGGCTGTTTGCGCGGTTTGACGCGATCCTGCGCGCCAAGGGCTGGCTGGCGATGGGCGGTCAGATCGTTGATGCAACGGTGATCGAGGCGCGCCGGCCACGGCTGAGCTGGGCCGAGAAGCAGACGATCAAGGGCGGCGGGGTGCCCGCCGCTTGGACCCCGGCGCGGCGCGCCCAGATCGACCGCGACGGGCGCTGGACCATCAAGCGTGGGGGCAAGCGCCAGGCGCCGCCGGGTGCGGGCCACCAGCGTCGGCCGGAGATCGCGGTGCCGATGTTCGGCTATAAGAACCATGTCGGCATCGATCGCGAGCATGGTTTGCTGCGGCGCTATGTCGTCACCCACGCGGCGGCCTATGACGGCGGGCAGCTCGGCGCCGTGCTCGACCGCGACAACACCGCCAGCGATGTGTGGGCCGACACCGCCTACCGTTCGGCCGCCAACCTCGACCTGCTCGAGCGCCGCGGTCTCAAGCCGCAGTTCCAGCGCAAAAAGCCGCGCGGCCGCAAGATGCCGACCCATATCGCCCGCGGCAATGCCACCCGCGCCCGGGTGCGCTCGCGCGTCGAGCACGTCTTCGCCGTCCAGAAATGCCGGCTTGGCCTGATCGTTCGCACCATCGGCATGGCCCGAGCCCGGGCCAAGATCGGCCTCGCCAATCTCGCCTACAATTTTACCCGCCTGGTCTGGATTACTGGCCAAACCGCGCCTGCCTGATCGTAAACCCACAAAATCACGGCTCACACCGAACCCTGCCCCTTGAGCGTATCGGTCGCCGCCACCAATGCCAGTCATCCGACCCTCGACACACCCCCAACCACGCTCAAAACTCCGTTATTCGAGGTGTCCATACGCCTTTGACGCGACGTCGCTGGCTTGCTTGATAGCTTCGGTCGCCGCACCCTGGATCGTGCTCCCCGCCTCGGCCGCTGCCGTCTGCGCCTTTCCGGCTAAGTCGCTCGCGGTATCCATCGCGCTTGCGACGCCGCGCTTCACCTGACCCAACTTCCGCAGTTTGGATTTGAAGACGGCTGATTATCAACGGCTTGGAGGCCATTTTCAGATTTAGGCACCACATTTTCTTGGGGGTTCAGCGGGCGGGCGGCATCTCCTGGAAGACGGGCGGCAGGGTGATCTCGATAGCGCGGCAGATCGGATCAATGGTTGCGCCGGGAGCGGTGCGCAGTCGGGCCCGGCGACCATCCTGTTTGACCTCGATCTCACTGAGGTCAGCAAGATCATCGATGATGCGCTGCCATTCGAGCTTGCTGCGGCGTGCCGCCAGACGGTCCGTCAGTTCCTTGCGCAGCACCAAGGCGAGGAAGGTGCAGAAGACGTGGCCGCGGATGCCGGCATCGGTTTTGTGGAAGATCGGCCGGGTGGCAAGCAGCGCTTTTGCGGTTTTGAAGGCGTCCTCCACGGCGAGGAGGTTACGGTATCGCAGGACGACTTGGAGGGCGGAGATTTTCGTGTTGGTGCGCAGCACGAACAGGCCGTCGAAGCGGGCGTCGGCCTCGACCTTGGCCCGATCAATGACAAAGCCGTCGCCCACGGGCGTCTTGAGGAAACGGCGAAAGCCCTTGTTGGCGACCAGTGCCTTGTCGCCTTGCGCGAGCTTGCGCTCGAGGCCGGCGATCAGTTCGGCGCGCGCCTCGGCATCCTTTCTGGCTTCCTCGTCGTTGCGACAGATGATGTAGCGCCGCCCGGCGATTGTGGTCTCCCTGACGGCGAGTTCAGTCTCGCCCTTCTGCCGCCGGATGAGCAGCGGCACGCTGACGCCGTCATCCTCAATGACCTCGGCGCGCACCTCGCGGCTGGTGCGCTCGCGCACGCCGAGAATGTACTCGATCTTCTCGGCTTCGAGCGCCGCCATGGTGGGGGCGCTGATCATGCCGCGATCGGCGACGATGCAGGTCCGGGCGATGTCGAAGCGATCGCGCAGACGGCGCACCACCGGCAACAACATCGTCACGTCGGCGGTGTTGCCCGGCAGCAGGAACGAGGCGATCGGCCGGTCGGCGTCATCCAGCACGATGCCGAGCACGACCGGCTTCAAGTGCCCTCGGTAGTCCTTGGAATGGCCGCGCTGACCCAGGTTCTCACCGCCGGCGCCCTCGAACCATAACGTCGTCGTATCGAAGAAGGCGATCGACACCGCACCGAACAGCGGCTGGCGATGCCGGTAGAGCGCTTCCTCGATCGCCTCGGCGGTGCCGCGGCCGTGCTCGTCGATTTCGCCGAGCCAGGCCATCGCCTTGTACGCCTCGTCGAGCCCGAGCCCTTCGGCGCCGGGGACGCGCAAGCCGTTGCGCCATTCGCTCGCGTGGCGGTCGGAACCCGAGACCGTCAGCCGATGCAGTACGGTGATAGACCGCCCGCTCGACATCGAAGCCGAAGCGCCGGTCGGCGAGCAGGCTGGTGAGCACGTCGCGGCATCCGGTTTCGGCCCACAACCGGCCGAACACCAAATCGGGTCCGATGCTGACGCGGCGCAGTTCCGGCAACTCGCCGCGATAGAAGCTCGACAGCACGATCGTCCGTCGCGAATGCCGCGCCGCCGAGGCGATCAGCCCGTCGATCAGGCCGGAGGCTTCGACCTCGTCGCGCCGGCCGAGCGCCTTGATGACGCGCTGAACGTGGCGCCCGCCCTCGCGTGCGTTCTCGACGAGGTAGAGGTACTCATAGGCTCCGATCTTCTTGACGCGGACGAACATGGCGCGGCACCCTGCTTGCGGCAAGGGCACCACGATTCGTCGCCACTTCTCAAGATAAATAAACCGTCTCAATCACAAAAATATCGATCATTTAGCACCACAATGCGAGCGGTGTCGTCGCAACCCCAGCATTTCTGCGATCCCCAGCGACCGCATCACCCAAAACCGCGGAAGTTGGGCCTGATCGCCAAACCGAATATCGTCCATTACTGCCCTCACAGCTTTTCTGATCTGCCTGTAAACGACCGAGCAGCGAAAACGATCCGAACGTCGATCTAGACACCCGGCGAACCACAACGCTGACAGCATCGCGGAGACAATGCTCCCCGAAGAGCAAGCAAACGGCTTAATTTTTGAGCAACATTTCCGTGGGAACTGCGACCGGAAGATGACTGTTGGAAGGATAGGCTAGGACAGGGGAAGTTAAAGACCGCGCATTGGGGGGGGTCGGCATCTGTTCTCTCGGAGGAGACGCATGCAGCGAGATCCGCAGGAATTGCGAGTGCTAGCGCGACGGTGTCGAGAGCGTGCGGAGTCTTCGATAGACCTCGCGGCTATTGAGCAGCTCCGCCGCTGGGCTGTCGAGCTAGCCGACGCGGCCGATGAGATCGAGCGGAACGCGGGTGAGCCCAGAGAGGCCACCGTCCATCGCATCCTGGCGCGGCGCGGCGCGGGCGACACCTGATCGCGTTGCTCGGTGCGCTGGTGGGTTGACCCCAGAGCCCTCGCCCGCCGCCACCGGGAACCGCCGCAAAGCGCCGGCGGTTTACCCGCACAGTGCAACAGTAGGAAATCACGAATGACCAAGCATCTACTGGCCGGTGTGGCCGCCCTGGGTTTGTTGACTAGCGTGGCCCTGGCACAGGGCACGCCCGGTTCCGGCGCCTCAACAACCACCGTGACCTCAAGCCCCAATGGCGGTTCGAGCACGTCCACGACCAAGCAAGGGACCGGGTGGAACGGGGATGCGGTCACCAAGAAGGACAGCTACAAGCAGGGCGTCACGGGCAGTTCGGAAACCCACTCGAAGACAGAGACCGACCCCACGGGCGCGGGCACGACGACGCAGTCGACGACGACCACCACGCCCCGGTAGCCGGCGCTCCGCGCGAGCCGCTTGATGCGTGCTCAAAGCCCAAACCCGAACCCGCCGCCGGGGACGCCGCCGATGCCCCCGCCCGATCCGACGCGGCCGCCATTGACCGATCGCCCGTCGCCAATACTGATCCCGCGGCCCGAGCCACCGCCCGCGCCGATCGACGATCCGCCACCTGCGCCGAGCGCATAAGGAAGGTGCTCCTGTTATCCGGTCGCGCTGACCGCAGTGGTGTTGCATCGCTCGCCCGAGGTCGTCAGCGTGGTCGAGTTCGGCGCGGGAAGGCACGTCGACCCGGAAATGCGATGCCGAGAAAATGGCACTCTGGAGTTAGCTCCGGGCGGCCGCCATCATTGAGGCTGCCCGAGCGAATTATCCCTGAGGATCACAATCGCAGTACGGACGCGCAGCCATTCGGCCTGTCTGTCCCGTTCGCCGTGGTCGAGCATCAAATTCGAACATTCGATCGCCGCGCCCTCGGCTTCGTTGCCCTCAATAATCTGGGCGGCAATGTGCCATATCACCGCATGAGATTTCATGACACCTCCCTGGAGGCTCAGAGGGATACCCGCGGCTGCTGACTGGCCCCAGAAAGATACGGCGCTGCCCTGACAGGACGGTGACAATTCGGCGACCGGGGGGTCGTCACGGGACCCGAACACCGGCAAACGAAGGGGTGATCAAAGGAACGGCCGGGGCGGTGTGAGGACCCCGGCCAAGTTGACAGAGAGACTGAGATTGTCAGGACAGGACAATCTCTTTCAGGCTAACCCGGACCCTTGCCGACGGTTCCGTCACCGGGCTCCGGCGAACTCCGGGCGCGCAGCTTGGCCTGGCTCCGTGATAGACAACAGGCTGGGGACCGGCCTAACGGTGCGGGTTTCACGGTTCCTGTCGCAAGCACGATGACAAGGGTCCCGAGGTCTCCGCCTGGGCTCCTTACCAACGCGACCTCGGTATGGTCCGGTACACAGCCGGTCCCGCTCGTCCCGTGGAATTCATAAATCTCGGTTCCCGCAGGGTCGCTCGCCTCCACCGAGATCACTGCCTGACTATTACCCTTCGCGAAGATTGCGAGGCTCTCGGTGCCGTGGAGCGTGAACGGCGCTAACGGCGCGTGAAGTCGAACTGTGGCGACGGTAGTCCCGTGATTATGGCATGTCTCATTGAATGTCGCCACGACACTGCCTGTTCCATTAATCAGTTCTGCCCTGCCTTTGGACATGGTGCGGTCTCCCTTGCACTCGGCGGAGGGTTTGGCACGAAATACGCCAGTTCGAGTGTGAGGTTGCTCACTCTCGGCAGCACAAACAGGCACGCGAGCCGGAGCAATCTTCCTCCTCTGGATGCGTTTACTTCGGAGGTGGCCGGCGCGACTAGCCCAGGAAAGCGACCAAGGAGAGGCGGAGGAAGCCGTTCCAGCTTGCGCGGGGCATGTCGGGTCTCCGGGAGGTCGCGTGGCCAGAGGAGGCCATATCGGCGAGGGCCGAAGCAAGCGCGCTCTGAGCTGGTAATCGCCGGGGCAGCGTCGGCTCCATCTCGGGATCGGATCAGCAAACCCTGGGCGGCTTTACTGATTGGCATTGAGTGGCGCTGACCCAAGCCCGCAATGACGCACGCGCGCCGGTCGGTGAGGACGAAACCCGGCCAACTCGCCGCAGCGAAGTTGGCGATGATTTCCAGCCCTGGGCTGGGCCCGCGCCCCCTCGAGAGGCTCAGCGCCGCGGCGTCTGTGTTTTCCAAAATATCATCGCAGATTGCCGTTGAAGACCTTGGCGAAAGCATCGGCCTCGACATCGTCGGCAAAGGTCAGCACCACGACAACCGTGTCGCCCTCCTCGCGGACATACCTGAAGCTCTTCAAGCCGGTTTTGTTGTGGTCCAGCCACAATCTCATGTGGTCCATTGCCTCCGAGAAGTCATCCTTGCATATTCGGACCTCAACGGACCACATTCTGACACCTCGTTCTCGTTATATATATGAACAACCGAGTTGACGAGGGGTTCGTTCCATTTTTACTTACCTTAGCAACAATCGTTATTCAATGTTACAAAGTTACATAAATTCTAGTTTCATATGCACTAAAAATATACATTGTAAGTCCACGGCCGCCCGACGGAGTGCAGACCGTCCGTAAAGCGTGCTCGCTGGTTGGTGCCAATAAGGATCGCGGCGCAGCACAGCCGCGCAATCCACAACACTGCGATAGTCAGTGCGGCCCAGAGGAAGCCCAGGCAGAGGCCAGGGCCGAGGAGGATGAGGAGGGTTGCCAGCATCAGCGGAGCCTCTTTTCTAAGACGGCCGCCAGCAAGGAGCCCAAGCCGGGGATGAGCAGGGCGACGAGGATGACGAGGAGAAGAGAGATGACGGCGGCGACGAGCAGCGCGTCCCCAAAAGAAGCTGCACTGAACACGCTAGCCACGAGCGCGAGCACGAAGAGCACGGGCAGGAGACGACGCCAGTGGGGCTTGTTGGGTGGCCAACAGCCTTCGACGTAGAGATAGGCCAACCTGCAGGCGTAATAGGGATGCCCATCGATGAAAATCTGGCGATGACCGTGCGCGTTGACGCGGCCAGCCTGGGCGCCCGCCGGCCCGGTGCGATTGACCAGCCAGCACCACTCCCCAGAGGCCGGATCGTAGCTCAGTAAGGACTTCAGCCTCGCCGCGGTGAGCGGGGCAGCGGCCTTCTCCTTGAGCGGTCGTGTCGTCATGTCGGGGCCTCCAGGGCCGGCGGCTCTGCTGCTGTGGGTGAGATGGTAGTCGTAGGCAAACGCCACCCCTCAGCAAGATCGTCAAATTCGCGTCAAAATCGGGGCATCGCCGCCGTGCTCGTCCCGGACTGGATAGATACCCCGCGGCCCAGGGTTGGCCCAGGGTGAGCTTCACGTCTCCGGGACCTGGGAAATGAGGAGCCGTCATCGAGCGGCTGAGAAGTTGCTGAGGACGGCGCGACTGCGAAGGATCGCTGGAGCATCTCTCGTCTTTTGGGGAATGCTCGTATGGGGGGTTGCTGTCTTCCTGCCTGCCCGTGAACGCTCCCTCGGGATCATAGTTGGCGGGGTGTTCGTCGCGGGCGGCATCGTCCTGATCGCCACTTCCGTCTGATCGCCGCGCTCGGCCCCGTTGTGCGGTCAGGGCGCGCACGGCGCGACAACTTGTCCGGTCGAGGCGGGCGGATTCCCGCGGTAGTCTCCGCCGCGCGGGCTGGAGCGGGAAGCCGCGGCCGCCGAGCGCATCTGTGCACAGCCTTAGACCGCATGCCGCGCCATCCCCCAAATACCACGACATTTCAGTATGTTACGAGTTCGTTACAACATTAACCAAGTTTCCTCTGGACATTGCAATGGGTTGGTGGGGTTCGCCTAAATTTTGGGCAATTGGTCCGATACCGTTGTGTCCGGTTAAATATGACGAGGTGCGTCTGGGGTTGTGCACCGGGTTATCCACAGCCGTGGGGGATATCGCCGGCTCCGCCGCTCCGGCTTCGCTCACGGCGTCCGGTGCCGCGCGGCCCCGACCCTCGCCGTCGGCTGATCGTCACGCACCCGGAACGCACCCTCGCTGATATCCACCTTCGGCCCGGCGCACCACCGCGCGACGAAGGCTACCGCCAGGGTGGCATCGAGAAAGTAGACCGCCAGCGCATCATTGACGACGCCGCGCAGTCCGGCCGAGGTCATGGCCCATCCGGCGGCCCCGCAATTCTCGTCAAGCCAGCCGTGCATCTCGGTGAGCAGGTTGCCGAACCCGCCGGTCGGAATGCCCAGCTTGATCCGGCAAGGAAAGCGGCGCTCTGCCTCGGCGATCATCAGCTTGGAGCTTGCGGCCATCCTGTTCCCGTTCTGTGCTGTACGAGCAGCCTGCCGATTTCGCATCGGATTGGCAAGACCGAAGCTTCGCCGGACACCGTCAATCCCCGAACTGTTCGACCCAGGACCGCGGCGTTTCCCGCGCATCACCGTCTCGAGCGGCCCGCGGTTGCCAAAGCACCAGGGTCGTGCGGCCGGGGAAGTGCCAACTCGGGAAGTCCCTGACCACGGAGACGGTCAACCCGAAACGCTCGGCAAGCTCCAGGCACTCGGAGGCATCGTAGCCGTAAAGGTGCGACGCGATCGCAGCAGCTCTGCCTGAGGCATCCCGGAAGAAGTAGGGGTGGTCGAACTCGTGGTGGTGAGCGACAGGGAATGCGGCTCGCGCCAGCCGGCCTCGTCGGGCAAGACAGCGAAGGTCGAAATGGCGACCGATGCGCCAGCCGCGGATCGCGGCGAAGCGGCGGGCCAGCTCGTTCTTGCCGCGCCGCACGGCCTCGGCCGCTGCGCGGTAAGCAGGGCTTCCGCGGGGAACCCTCCCCATGTCGCTCAGGGCACCTTTGATCGCTTGGATCACGGCTACGGTGGGTAGCCGCCGCGGTGTTGGGCTGCCGAGTTGCTGCTTTGTACTCAGCTCACGGTCTCCGAGGTCCTGGGCGAGTGTCGCAGCCGCGCGAAATCCGCGAGGGGGGGTCAGGGGTTGCGGCCCGGTTTCCGAGCTTACCCAGGCGGGTCTATCGCTGATATCACATCCGGGCTCCCCGAAGTTCTCTTGTCTCCCAACTTGTTGGCTCGGGGAACTGGCTGGGCGGAACCGCCACCCAGCGCCTCCCGGCCCATTTATCGCCTGCACCCGAGGGAGCGCGAGGACCATGCTCACTGCCGGCTTGGCGTTGCTGCGGGTTCGACAACCCACTTCCGCAAGGCTGTGTTCCTTCGACTTTGACACCGTGGTGGTCGCCGGGGCCATCGCCTTCGTCACAGTCCTGACGATCGCGATAGCATGCGCGGCGGTGTTCCGGTAGGCGAGCGGCGGCGACTGCCCTAGTGTCATTGTATCGTGGGCCTTAAATTCGACCCCGCGTAAGGTTTCTGGGTAATCGCCAAATCTCAGGCGCAATGACGCTTGACCTTACCGATGAAGAGAAGCTGGCGCTCGTCCGGCTGCTCCAGCATGCGATCGATTATGACCGCTCCCACATGCCCCTCGCCTCGACCGTCAACCTAACCGAGATCAATCCAAGCCACGCGGGCAACCAGAGGATTAGAACCGATGACCACCACATCACCACTCAAGGCCAGCCAGCGTGGGCGGGTACGTCAGGCCCCGGTTTCAGGCCCCATCGTGCCTATACGTCAACCTGGCGAGCCGGCGATCTGAAAGGGCCGGCAAGGCATGTTCCGGCGAGATGTCGGCGACGGCGAGCATTCGGAAATCGGGATCGGCGATAGGGTGTATCGAGTGCGCACCACTGAACTTGGCTGATCGACGAAACCGCCATGAAAACGCGAATGCCGGCCACTATTAAGGGGCCGGCGTAGCCCGGCGGCGTCTCACGATGCGCCAGAAGCGTTGGGAGGCAAGAGCTTAATATTGCTCACGTTGCAATGAACCGCCAGTGCCAGCGCCGATTTCGCGGCATTGGCAAAGGTCCCGGTGTGGCGGTAGGTCATCGCGCCGATCATGAAACGCCACAGTCCATAGCCGCGCGGTTTGCGTCCGATTGCCGTTTCGTAGGCGGCGACATCGATCATCTGGTTCATCGTCCCTCCTCAGGCACTAATGCCTCATCGGGCAATTGTTGTGCCATCGTCGGGTGCGCGACTGATCGGCGTGACATTTCAAGGGACTGTTGGACGAAGCATCCCCCCTCAGCACGAAGCCAACAACCTGAGACAGTTGATTTAACCCGTATGAGACATATGCAGTGTCCCATGAGACAAGTGAGCCAGCGGTATTGTTCCGGTTTTGTCACTACGAGGGCGTCAATTTCGCGTCTAATCGTGCGATGTTCTTGGGCCTTTCGGCAGTAGAGCTTAACCACGCAGTCCAGGGCGGCGCGGGCACTCTCAGAAATCCCGACCGAACTGGGCCGGCGCTGGGCCGACGGGGGGCGCGGCCCGCAACCGAAGTCACCCGGGGCGGGTGGGTCACTTCGCCGCGGATGGGTCGGTTCTGTGGGCCGGGTCAGGGGATTGGCCGCTCATCCGGGAGAAGGAAAACGTCGCCGTTCACTCCGCGGGCCACTCTGAAGTAGGCGCGCATCTCGCTTTCCTTCGGGATGAGAGGCCATTTGTAGTGCGCGGTGATCTGGAGGTCTGGAACTTCCGATCCGGTGCTTGAGACTACACAAGTTCTTGTTCTAGACTTGCCGGGCGGTAGCAATGGAATCGGCGCGAGAGTTTCATCCGATGTCACCATATTGCCAATATGGATGTCACCTCTACTCCCGAACATGCATTCAAACTTCAGGTCATAGACTGGCACTTTGCCAGAATTGGCTATGGCAAACTGGGCAGTAAGCGCGTCCTTCGGGTTCAGGTTGACGAGGGGATCAATCTTCACTTGCGGCCACAGTAAGAAGGCGAACCCAGTCAGGGCGACAGCCGGTCCAAGAACTGCCCATATGTTCTTCCAGCCCTCCAGGCCCTTCCTCCATTTCGCTCCTGTCCGCTTGGGGAGAGGGGCTGGTTCGACGGCCCTGGGCGTGGGCGAGACGGCTGGCCTGGGGCGACGCCTGCGAGATGGCGGCATTTTGAGTTCTGTCCTCCGGGGGGCCGGCTCAGTCCCGGCTGAACTAATCGACGCAAGGGTGCTCGGCGGCGGCGGTCAAGGTCTGCCCTCGACGATGTTCCGCATCTCGCGGGACAATCGGAGCTGAAGCTCGCGGGCGAGGAACGCGGTGCGGGTTTGACGCAAGCGGGCGGCCTTCTCGACCCTGGCCTGCATGCGCCGGTTCTGCATGTAGCGCCGAATGTACTCCCGATTGGCATTGGCGCTCTTGAAGCTGGGCATGGTGATGCCTCCGCAGGTGCTCGACGCGAGCATACCGGCATCCCATGCCCTGCGGCTGTAAAGCCGTTCACAGCTTGGTAAAGATTACTCCGGCGGGGCTGCCCGGGCCTCGTCATCGGTCAGGTCGAGGCTCATGACCGAATGATATAGGATGCGGTCAGCCGTGATCTCACCTGATGACCGACCCCGCAACTCCGCGCCCTTGGTACCGTCCTACCGGCAGCTGGCTATCAGTAATCTCGCTGATAATTGCCCTAGCTTCGGCTGGCTTCGCCGGGCTTCTGTGGCACGAGGCTCACAACCAACTGCTCCTTTCGATCCGGCCCCACGTAGACTTCGACACAGAGGACGACACCGACATTCTGCCGGTCGGAATAGCAATCCAGAATGCGGGGCCGGGACCAGCGATCATCAAATCGCTGACCTGCTATGTCGATCGCAAGCGGGTGACGGATTACAAGGAAGCTCTTGAGTACGGCAAAATTAACGAAGACATCATTGACTATTTTGAGTTCGACCCGGACGACGCGATCGAGGTTGGCGGGAAGTATTGGCTGCTGAGGTACATGAAGCCGCGGCACGCCAGGGTCAGCCAGAAGGACTTGGACGATTTCGCCGACTTCATTGACCAGCACGTTGCCGTGGAGGTCTCGTTCTGCTCAGCCATGGGCAACGAGTGTTGGACGAAGTGTTCGATAAAAGATCGGTGCCAGTGACAGGCGCGGCCCGTGGTTCGTGAGATCGACATTTGGCGCGCCGCGAACCTGCTGATATAGACCGCCCGCTCGACATCGAAGCCGAAGCGCCGGTCGGCGAGCAGGCTGGTGAGCACGTCGCGGCATCCGGTTTCGGCCCACAACCGGCCGAACACCAAATCGGGTCCGATGCTGACGCGGCGCAGTTCCGGCAACTCGCCGCGATAGAAGCTCGACAGCACGATCGTCCGTCGCGAATGCCGCGCCGCCGAGGCGATCAGCCCGTCGATCAGGCCGGAGGCTTCGACCTCGTCGCGCCGGCCGAGCGCCTTGATGACGCGCTGAACGTGGCGCCCGCCCTCGCGTGCGTTCTCGACGAGGTAGAGGTACTCATAGGCTCCGATCTTCTTGACGCGGACGAACATGGCGCGGCACCCTGCTTGCGGCAAGGGCACCACGATTCGTCGCCACTTCTCAAGATAAATAAACCGTCTCAATCACAAAAATGTCGATCATTTAGCACCACAATGCGAGCGGTGTCGTCGCAACCCCAGCATTTCTGCGATCCCCAGCAACCGCATCACCCAAAACCGCGGAAGTTGGGCCAGACAGTCTCTGCGCAAGTTGGGACTAGCTGCGCGGCAGTTTATGCCATACCAGCGAGGGTATCGGCAACAGGAGCGCGCAGTAGCGGCGACGACGCCAAATAAGAACTACATCCGATCCGACAGACTATCGCGATTTGTGTTCACAAGATCCATCAATTGATGATCCCATATCTCGTGTAATCCCTGTGGTTCTTGTCTAGTTCTTATAACCCATATCTGATCTGTAAATTCCGGGGACGATTTCCTTGGTTCTATCGTCTCTTTCTGCCGTTGTTGTTTCAGCGACAATTATAGGTTCGGCGCTCTCCCAGTCGTTATCAGCTAAAATGCGCGCACACGGCGCGCCTCCCTACCCAATCGCCCACCGATCTATGTGGTAATAGGGCAACACTGTTGCTCTGGAGCTTTAGTGGCGGTTGCGCCATAATACCGGGCGTTTGGACCTCGTCCGAAAAAATAGATGGACCGGCTCGAACCGCGCGAACGCGGATGTGAAATGATTAAGGTCATCGTCGTGGGAACGGCCGCTGTCGGCGCATCTTCCCCGTTCCCGCGGATTCCGGCGAAAGTCCCTTCACCGAACCCACAACGGCCGCTCGGCCTTGGCGGCGGCGACCGCTGTTGATGCCCCGAACCCGACCTCTTGCGCCGGATGTGTTGAGCGTCCCCGGCGGCTGCCGCCGTATTGGGCAAGAACGCCGGACAGGGCTGGTTGCCCGGAGACAATTTACGGATATCAGCCCCATCGTAGTCTATGCTGTATCGGATGGCGATGTGGTCAGTGCTATCGAGCCACTTTGCGAACGTTTTCGGCCATGCCCGATAGTCCGCCTGGTCGGCTTTGGGCGCAGGCAATGGACCCAATAGCGCCTGAGCTATGCGCGGAAGTTGGTGACGGGCTGACGGGATGAAGGCGGCGTATCGTGGGGGTGTTCGCGCCTCCACTTCTCCAGCAAAGGAGTGATACGCCGTGTCCGATGCTAACGTCGTCAAGCTGCTTCAACCAGGGTCATTCGCCGACCCGCTCACCGAGGTGCTGCGCAACGGAGCGCGGGCCCTGCTGGCCCAAGCGATCGAGGTGCTGGAGAAGTGGAGGCGCGAACACCCCCACGATACGCCGCCTTCATCCCGTCAGCCCGTCACCAACTTTCGCGGCTCGGGGCGCGCTATGGGCTGAAGGTCGCGGCGGTGACCAATGATGGGAGGGAGTTCGCCGTGCATCGCATCCGACAGTTTGCTCTCACTGAGGTGATTGATTTTTTTGTGGTATCGAGCTTTGTGCACTGTCGTAAGCCCGAGGCAGAAATCTACCACATGGCATTGGACATGAGCCAGGCGCACCCGGCGCAGGTGGCTTTTTTGGACGATCAGGCGCTCTACGTGGAGGTCGCGCAGCGGTTGGGGATGCACGGGATCCACCATACAGGATACGAGAGCACACGGTCCGCGCTGGCCGCGCTAGGGCTGGAAGTATAGGGCCGCGAGCGGGTGGCTCTGCTATCGAATTTTGGCCCAGCAATGCTGGCGAATTTTGGCCCACCCCCCGCCCCTCAACCTAGGGTCGCCCCGATTGGATCGGGGGACCTGGAGTGGACTGGAGAGCCAAAGTGGATTTGTTCGAGCAGCTTCGTCGCGAGCATGAGTTTGGGATCGGCACGATCGCGGGTGTTGCCGCGAAGTTCGGAGTGCATCGGCGTGTTGTGCGCCAGGCGATCGGCAGCGCGCTGCCGCCGAAGCACCACTACCCGCCGAGGACCAAGCCGAAGCTTAGTGCGGTGGCGGCCTTCATCGACAAGGTGCTGGACGAGGATCGCCACGCGCCGCGCAAGCAGCGTCACACTGCGCGGCGGCTCTATCGCCGGATCCTGACCGAGTTCCCGGACGCCACGGTCGCGGAGTCGACGGTGCGCAACCACGTCCGTGAACGTAAACACCAGCTGGGGCTTCTGCGGCGGGAGACGTTTGTGCCGCAAAGTTACAGTTGGGCTCAAGAAGCACAGGTCGACTGGTATGAAGCCTGGGTCGATCTCGGCGACGAGCGGACCAAGGTCCAGGTGTTCGCCATGCGCTCGATGGCCAGCGGGGCGGCCTTCCACCGGGCCTACCTGCACGCGACGCAGCAGGCCTTCCTCGAAGCGCACGAGCACGCCTTCGCCTACTTCGGCGGCGTCTTCCTCCTGCTGCGCTACGACAACTTGGCCAGCGCCGTGCGCAAGATCCTGCGCGGTCACCGCCGAGAAGAAACGGTGCGGTTCATGGCATTCCGCTCGCACTGGCGGTTTGCCGCGGAATTCTGCACGCCTGGTGAAGGGCATGAGAAGGGCGGTGTTGAGGGCGAAGGCGGTTATTTCCGGCGCAACCATCTGGTGCCCGTTCCGTGTGTTGCTGACCTCGACGCCTTCAACGCGCTGCTGGTGACGGCCTGCCGCGCGGACGAAGCGCGGATCCTGGCTGGACGCGGCGAGACGATCGGCGCTGCGATGGCGGTCGAGCGTGGCCACCTGCTGGCCTGCGCGGCCGAGGGTCTCGACCTGGCCGAGATCGTGTTCCCGCTGGTGGACAAGCAAGGCTGCGTCACGGTGAAAACCAACTTCTACTCGGTGCCGATCCGTGCGGGCACCCGGGTGGAGGCACGCGTCCATCCGCTGCATGTCGAGATCTGGCACGCTGGGCGCCTGATTGCCCGTCATGAACGTTGTCACAGCCGCCGCCAGCATGTCCTCGACCTCGAGCATTACCTCGACGTGCTGAGCCACAAGCCGGGCGCGTTCGCAGGCTCGAAACCGTTGGCGCAATGGCGCGCGACGGGTCTCTGGCCTGCTTGTTACGACGAGCTCTGGACCCGGCTGCAAGGGCGGCACGGCAAGCAGAACGGCACCCGCGCCATGGTGGCTGTGCTGGCGCTAGGCCAAGAGTTTGGCCACGACCGGCTGCGCACGGCGGTCGCCTCCACGGTGTCGCTCGGTGCCTGCGACGTGGCGGCGGTGCGGTATCTGCTGACCGAAGCAGGGCTGCACAAGGCCAAACCCGAGCCGATCGATGTCGGTGCATTGGCCCGCTACGACCGGCCTCTGCCATATCTCGCCGACTACGACACGCTGCTGTCGGGTCCCTGCGCGGGGACGGCATGATGGCCGAGCTTCAGGATCAGGCCATCCGTCAGCACTGCAAGACGTTGCGGATGCCAACGATCGGCACGCAGTTCTCCCGTCTGGCCGATGCCGCCACGCGAGAAAACCAATCCCATCTGGGTTACCTCGAGGCGCTGCTGGCGGCCGAGATGGAGGAGCGGGAGAGCCGCGCCATCACCCGGCTGCTGCATGAGGCGAAGCTGCCGCGGATGAAGACGCTGGATGGGTTCGAGTTTGACCACTCCGGCGTCTCGGCTGCGCAACTGCGCACGCTGGCTGAGGGCGATTACGTGGCCAAGGCTGAACCGATCCTGCTGGTCGGCGAGGCCGGGACGGGGAAAACCCATCTGGCGACGGGCTTGTGCGTGGCGGCCTGCCGCCAGCGCCGGCGGGTGCGATTCACCACCGCGACGGCGCTGATCAACGAACTGGCGGAGGCGACGCATGCCAACCAACTCAGCCGCGCGTTGGGCCGGTGGGAACGGCTCGATCTGATCTGTATCGACGAACTGGGCTACGTCCCGCTCGCCGAAACCGCATCCGAGCTGATGTTCCAGGTGGTCGCCGACCGCGCCGAAAAAGCGGCGGTGATCGTCACCACCAACCTGCCATTCTCCGAGTGGTCGCAGGTGATCCCCAATCCGCGGCTGTGCAAGGCGCTGATCGATCGTCTGACCGACCAGGCGCACATCATCACCACCGGCGCGGACTCCTACCGGTTCCGCCGGACCACGGCACAACGAAAGGGCGGCAAAACGTGAAGGAGAGGATGGAAAAGCGACGCTGACCTGCTGAGCCCGGCCTCGGCCCGGCTCAGCAGGTCAAAGACACCGGGGGTGGGCCAGAATTCGTCAGCATAAGTGGGCCAATATTCATTGTCACGGCCAAGCGGGTTTGTTGCACGAATCGCGAACATATCCGAGAGATCATCGCTGGCCTCAAGAGGGCTTGAATCTTGAAGCAGCGGGTACCCAATTCGTCACGGGTGGTAACTGCAGGTTGTGGCCCATTCTCCTGCTATGACCGGTTTCGGCGCGTCTCGTCCGTTGCGGCTTACTCCGGCGATCATCTCCTTTCTGAACCCACAGCGGGCACTCAGCCTTGGCAGCGCGACTCGCCCGCGGCGGGCAGCCCCCGGTGTCCAGGTGGCGGGCAGATGAAATTCCTGCGTATCCCCGAATGACGGTTATGAGTTCGAGGCCGTGTGAAAACACCTAATCTGGTATTATTCCCGGGGGTTCGGGGGGACCGGGATGAAGCGTTTTGTTGAGGGCCAAGACCGGAGCCAGCTCACCTTGCTACCGGATTGCTTGGACGACTACGTTGGGAAGACAACCCTGTCCGCATCGTCGATGCCTTCATTGCTGAATTGGATTTGGCGGTGCTGGGCTTTGCGGGCGTGATACCGGAAGCGACGGGCCGGCCGGCCTATCATCCCTCGACGCTGCTGAAGATCTACCTCTACGGCTACCTCAACCGCCTCCAGTCGAGCCGGCGGCTCGAACGGGAAGCGCAGTGGACTTGCTTCGGAAAAGAGGAGAGTTCCTGTTGATCGAAGAGGAACTCGACGATGCAGCAACGACGGTTTACGAAGGAATTTGAGGACGAAGCGGTGCGCTTGGTGGTGACCAGCGGGCGGACGCAGCGCGAGATTGCCGGCGATCTCGGGATTGGCCTGTCGACGCTGGTGCGGTGGATCGGCCGGAGCCGGGATCGGCGCGCTGTCGATCCTGCGACGGTGGCGGAGAGCGATGTCACGGCCGAGCTGAAGCGGCTGCGTCGGGAGAACGAGATCCTTCGGCAGGAACGGGATATCCTGAAGAAGGCCACCGCTTTTTTCGCCCGGGAGGGAAGTCGATGAGGTTCGCGCTCATCGATACGGCGAAAGCGGAATTCCCCCTCCATCGTCTGTGCGGCGTGCTCGGCGTCAGCCAGAGCGGCTATTTCGCCTGGAGGGACCGGCCAGCTAGCCGCCGCCAACGCGACGACATGGTGCTCTTGGCACATGTCCGGTCGGCCTTTGCCCGGTCGAACGGCACCTATGGAAGTCCGCGGATGACGCGGGAGCTGCAAGACGCCGGGCTTTTGGTCGGTCGCCGCCGGACGGCCCGCCTGATGCGCGAGAACGGCCTCAGGGCTCGGCAGAAACGGCGGTTCAAACGGACCACAGACAGCCATCACGCCTGGCCGGTCGCTCCGAACCTGCTCGATCAGGACTTCATGGCAACTGGGCCTGACGAGAAATGGGGCGCCGACATCTCCTACATTTGGACCCGCGAAGGATGGCTGTACCTCGCCGTCGTCATCGACCTGTTCGCCCGCCGGGTGGTCGGCTGGGCGACTGGCGACCGGTTGCATCGCGACCTGGCTCTCGCTGCCCTGCGCACAGCTCTGGCCATGCGCCGCCCGACCGCCGGGCTGATCCATCACTCGGACCGTGGCAGTCAGGGCGGAATCAACTGGTCGTCGCAACACAACCGGAAGAAATGTTGCGATGGCAGGGAGACGGCGGTCGGATCGAGCGTTACGGGACAAGTTGAGGTCGCCCGGGCGGCCGGGGATGGCGCGACGTGAGGATCGGCTGCGCTTTTGGGCGTTGATAGCGGCTGGTCTATCAAGCGAGGACGCGGCGATCGGCGCGGGGGTGTCGCCGCCGGTCGGGACCCGTTGGTTTCGGGAGGCTGGTGGCATGCCCTCTTCGACATTTGCGCCATCGTCGAAGCTGCTGTCTGGGCGCTATCTGGCATTTTCCGAGCGGGAGGAGATCGCGCTCGCGCTTGCACAGGGCTTTGGAGTGCGAGAGATCGCCCGCCGACTTGGTCGAGCTGCATCGACCGTCTCGCGAGAATTGAGGCGTAACGCGGCGACGCGAAGCGGCGGTCTCGAGTATCGGGCTAGCACGGCGCAATGGCACGCTGAGCGGTGGGCCCGTCGATCAAAGCGCGCAAAACTTGCGATCAACGCGGCGCTGCGGGCGTATGTGCAGGATCGGCTGGCCGGCCAGGTCGTAGCCCAGGACGGAGCTGCGGTTCGCGGGCCGATCGTGCCGTGGAAGGGCCGCCGGCATGGCCCGCGACAGAAGCGGCGATGGGGTATGGCGTGGAGCCCCAGCAGATTGCGCAGCGTTTGCGGCACGACTTTCCTCGCGATGAGACGATGCAGATTAGCCACGAGGCGATCTACCAGGCGCTATATGTGCAAGGCCGCGGCGGGCTTCGGCGCGAGTTGACCGCATGCCTGCGGACCGGTCGAGCGCTCCGTGTTCCTCGGGCGCGCGCACGCGGTCGGGGTAAAGCTTTCATTGGTCCCGAGGTGATGATCAGCAAACGCCCTGCCGAAGCGGATGACCGGGCAGTGCCGGGGCACTGGGAGGGCGACCTTATTGTCGGGGTCCAAAGTTCGGCCATAGGAACCCTCGTGGAGCGCACGAAGCGGTTCACGATGCTGCTGCACCTGCCTCCCATGGATGGCCACGGTCCTGGAGCTCGCGTCAAGAACGGCCCCGCACTCGCAGGCCACGGCGCCGGGGCGGTACGCGACGCCATCAGGCGCACGATCACGACCCTGCCTGAGCAACTGCGACGATCGTTGACCTGGGACCAAGGAGCAGAGTTGAGCCAGCATGCCCAGCTGCGGATTGAGACTGGCGTTCAGATCTACTTCTGCGATCCGCACAGTCCTTGGCAGAGAGGGACGAACGAGAACACCAATGGGCTACTGCGCCAATACTTTCCGAAGGGCACGGGAGCTATCGCCAAATCTTGGTGATGGCCTGAGGGATCAGGCGGCGGCGGTTTGGGATTGCGAGGACGCGGGGTTGGCGGCGACTTCGATCCCGTCGGTGAACCTGACACCTTGAATGAGCTTGGGCAACTGGTTGTGGCCATCGAGCCTGCGCCAGCTTTTCTGCGCCGCATCGACCAGCTTGAACACCATGGCGAGCGCCGTCTTATTCGAGAGGCAGCCCTTCGAGCGGATCGTGCGGTGCCGCACGGTGGCAAAGGTGCTCTCGATCGGGTTCGAGGTCCGCAGGTGTTTCCAGTGTTCGGCAGGGAAATCGTAAAATGCGAGCAGGGCCTGGCGATCCTTTGCCAGGCACTCGGCGGCCTTATCGTATTTCAACTCGTAGGCTGCGATGAAGGCGTCGAACGCGGCCTCGGCGTCCTTGCTCGTCTCCGCCATCCAGATCTCCTGTAATGCCCGCTTGGCTTTCGGCTGCTGGCTCTTCGGCAGTTTGTTGAGGACGTTGGCGGTCTTGTGCACCCAGCAGCGTTGCTCGGGTGTGATCGGCCACAGCTCGCCGAGCGCCTTCCAGAAGCCAAGCGCGCCGTCGGCGACGGCGAGTTCGGGCGCGACCGCCAGACCTCGGTTCTTCAAATCGAGCAGCAGTTCACGCCAATCCTGCGCGCTCTCGCGCGCGCCGTCGATAAAGCCGAGCAGCTCCTTCCTGCCCTCCGGCGTCGCGCCGATGATGACCAGGATGCATTGCTTGGCGTCTTCAAGACGGGCCTGCAGGTAAATGCCGTCGGCCCACACATAGACGTAATGCTTGGCCGACAAATCGCGCTTCCTCCAGTGCTCGTGCTCGTCGATCCAGACCTCCTTCAGCCGAGCAATAGTCGAGGCCGACAGGCCCGGTGCATCCTTGCCGAGCAGGGCAGAAAGCGCCTCCTCGAAATCGCCGGTCGAGATGCCCTTCAGGTAAAGGATCGGGATCAGCACCTCCAGGCTCCGCGAGCGCCGCGCATACGGCGGCAGGATCGCGGGTGTGAAGCGGATGCGCCCGGCATCATCGGCAGCGCCACGGTCGCGCACGCGGGGTTGGCGCACGCCGACCGGGCCGATGCCGGTCATCACCTCGCGTTCAGGCAGGTGCCCGTGCCGGACCACGCGGCTCAGGCCAGTAGCGGTCCTCAGATCGACATGCTTGGCGAGGAATTCGGCCACCTCGGCCTCGATCGCTTGGGCCAGCAGGGCCCGCGCTCCGTTGCGCAGCACCTCGGTGAGCGGGTCGGCGAATGACCCTGGTTGAAGCAGCTTGACGACGTTAGCATCGGACACGGCGTATCACTCCTTTGCTGGAGAAGTGGAGGCGCGAACACCCCCACGATACGCCGCCTTCATCCCGTCAGCCCGTCACCAACTTCCGCGCATAGCTCGGCACGGACCTGAGCATGCACAGCGTCGACGCGCTTGCCGCCGTGGCGGCAACGCTGAATGGTCGCCCGCGCAAGACGCTTGGATGGAGAACACCTGCCGAGGCTTTGGACGAGATTATGAAATCGGCGCACACTGCTGTTGCGACGACCGGTTGAACTCAAGCAGTATTGTTCGGTCGATTATCAGGCCGAGCTTAGCAAGCACGGCATCCTGATCTCGATGTCCGGGAAAGGAAATTGTTACGACAACGCGATGGTCGAAACCTTCTTCAAGACGTTGAAATCCGAGCTTGTCTGGCGGACCATCTTCTTCACCCGCCCGCAAGCCATCCAGGCCATCGCCCGCTACATCGATGGCTTCTACAATCCCGTCCGGCGCCACTCCGCCCTCGACTTCACAAGCCCAGTGCAGTTCGAAAAACTGGCCGCCCTATGACCCAATGCCTCTCCACTAAAATGCAGCAAGTCCAAACCGCACCTCTCTATCCGGCAATACGCTCGCATCGTCCATGCCTGGGTCGAGAGTGCTGGGCTCGACAGTTCGGCCTACGGAACACATTCAATGTGCCGAACGAAGGTGGCGCAGATCTACAGAAAGACCGGTAACCTTCGAGCGGTTCAGCTTCTGCTCGGACATACGAAGCTCGAAAGCACCGTCCGGTACCTCGGGATCGAGGTCGACGACGTTCTCAGCATCTCAGAGCAGGTCGAGCTCTGACGGAGGTTCGCGGCCCTGCCACCCGGCGGGGCCGCGGCTACCCCGGCAAGCTATGCTCGGTGTTGCCCGATTGTGTTGAAGAAGCTTCGGATAGCGGCGGGACGATTGGGGGCCGAGCCTGAAGTGGCTGAGCGCGGGCGACCTGTGTTCCCCCTCAGGTCGCTGCGATCGGCGCCGGCACCGGGATCAGCTTGGTGAGCTTGCGGAGGTTTTGGGCGGTGGCGGCGAGGTGGAATTCGTCGCGGGCGCCGTTCGATCCGGCTCAAGCAACGAAGTTTATTGCACTGCGACGAATTGAGCAAAATCCAGGCGGGACTCCATGCTGGCCCGGCGGAAAAACCAGCAACCCATCGGGTAAGCTTGCGCCATTCGCCGACCGGTTTTTTGATCCGGTGCCGACATAGTGCCGACATGATCGCGGCCCCACTCGACCGTTCCAACATAAGAAATTGAAAAGATTGGCTGGGGGACTAGGATTCGAACCTAGACTGGCGGAGTCAGAGTTCGCTGTCCTACCGTTAGACGATCCCCCAACGGCCGCTGCGTGGATCTCGACCGGTGCAGGCAAGCTGATAACATACAAGCTGATAACACGATAGGGTGACCGTGGGTAGTCGCTCCCGACGCAACAAGGAGACCGTCTGACGCTCTGCAGGCAGCGAGGGTTGCGCCGCGGGCTTGCTCCGGGACGCTGGAAACCAGGGCGCCGGTGAGCGACGATCCCATCGTCGGCGTGTCCGCCGCGGCACCCCGGCTACCCCGGCCGATCCTGCCGCAGACCGCGGGGCCCTGCCCTCCTGCACCACTTTGGGGACACGACCGAGCAGATGAAGAATTTCAAACTCGCGCTATCGGAAGGGAGAATTGCGCCCGGCGAGGCCTACCTGAGCGACACCCCGGTCCTGCAAGCGCATGCCGGCGCCCAACCCGATCTGTTCTTGCGCTGGAATGCGGTTCCGTCCGAAGTTCAGGCAATCGACGTCGTCGTCCATCTACATGGATTCTCGCGCAGCGGCGCGGTGATGCCGTTGTCTGAAAAAGTGCCGCGCAGCGGGCTCGACCTGTCGCGCCGGACCCGCCCCACGCTGGCGCTGCTGCCGCGCGGCAACTGGCTGCGCTACAGCTGGTACGATTTCCCCGCCTTGCTCGGAGGTGGTATCGACCGGCTGGTCGATTATGGGCTCGGATGCTTCGCTGCGGCGCTGCCCTCCCGGACTTGCGAACCGCTCGGCCTGGATCGCTTTATCCTGACTGCGCATTCGGGCGGCGGCATGCCCGCTATCGACGCGATCTCGGATTCGAGTCGGCCGCCCGGCGAGCTCTTTGTGTTCGACGGGCTTTATGGCCGTGACCCCGCAACCGGCGACCCGCTGCGCGGGCTGGAGACGATCGATCATTGGCTCGGCCAGCGGATGGCGGGTGAACCCGCACGCCCCGGCGCGCTGCGCGTCGTTTACATCGAGCAGCAGACCGGCCCGTTCTCGCGCAAGGTCGGCGGGCTGATCGCAAGGCATGTGGCGGACGTCGATCCGGCGCTAGCGGCAAATCTGCACCGCCGCTATCGGGTCGAGCCCTCGGCGGTACAGCATGGCCGAATCGCCGAGCGCTGCGGCCCAGATTTACTGGCCGCCGCAGATGTCGAGTTCGACTGGTCGCGCTGAGCGTTACGGCTGACCGGCTTTCCAAGCGGTACGTAAAAAAGCGACGGCGGCATAGCGCGGCGAAGCAACGATGCACACATCTCCTTTGTAGCGGGTCGCGCGTTCGCTCGTGACCGGCGAGCGAATAGGTATGCCGTCACGGGCGGTCCGTGGCCCTCGAGCTTATGGTTCGGGAGGATGCGGAGATGTTGACCATTCGCAATCCGGTCGAATGGAGCGTCGATCAAGTCAAGCACGCCGCCGAGGCTTTTGAAGAGGCCGGGCGGACCGTTCGGCGCGCCCAGGCGGAGTTGCATTCGCCGGCGCCGAGGGTTGTGCGGATCAGGGCAGCCGACCTCAAAGAGGTGCTGGCCGCCGGCTTCAAGGATTTCGCCGCAAGTCGCACCGACGTTGCGGTCCTGTGTCTGATCTACCCTGCGCTCGGGCTTCTCCTGGTGCGCTTCGCTTTCGGCTATGGGATGCTGCCGTTACTGTTTCCGTTGGCATCGGGTTTTGCATTGGTCGGGCCGTTCGCGGCGCTCGGTCTTTACGAGATGAGCCGGCGGCGCGAGCACGGGGCGGACATCGGGTGGGCCGACGCGCTTGGTGTGATCCGCTCGTCGTCGATCGCGGCAATCGTGCTGCTGGGCATCGTCCTGATGGCGATCTTTCTGCTGTGGCTGGTCGCCGCCGAGGCGGTCTACATGCTGACGCTTGGTCCCGAGCCGCCGATATCGGCGAGCGCCTTCATCCGGGACGTGTTCACGACCTATGCCGGGTGGACCATGGTCGCGGTCGGCATCGGCGTCGGCTTTCTGTTTGCCCTCGTCGTGCTGGCGATTGGCGCCGTCTCGTTCCCCCTGCTGCTCGACCGCGGCGCCGGGCTCGACACGGCGGTGGCGACGTCGGTGCGGGTTCTGCTCGCCAATCCCGGACCAATGGCCTGTTGGGGGATGGTTGTCGCCGCCGGGCTGGTGGTCGGGTCGATTCCGTTTTTCCTGGGTCTGGCCGTCGTCATGCCGGTGCTCGGCCACGCCACCTGGCACCTGTATCGCCGCGTGGTGCCGGGCTGATCGCCGTCAAGGTTTCGACAAGCCGGGAACCGATCCCGCGCCCGCGGGCGTTGCCCTTCGCAGGCGTGGCGTTACCGGCTGGCCAGACATCGCCGATCGTGCGGATCGACCCGCCACATTAACCGGCACGGGCTAGAACCGGCACGGGCTAGCTTGCGGCACGAGAATTCTGTCCCCCGCTAACTCTCGCAGCGACGACAGAAGCCAAGCACCGCTCCCGCTATTCGGGGGATATTAACCTTCTCTTCAGCCTATTCTTTCGTGAGAGCGGCTAACTCCCGCCCAATTAATGCGGAACGTGAAGGAGGATGTGTGGCCACAAGCCGATAAGACCGATCAGAATCAAATAGATGGCGACGACATAATTGAGGATTCGTGGAACCAGCAGGATCAGGATGCCGGCGATCAGCGCGACGAGCGGTTGTATGGCCACTATGTCGATCGTCATCGTGAGGACTTTCGGTTGGGGGCGATATGGAAGAAACGCAGACCCGCACCTTAGGTTTCGCGGTGGCCGTAGCGGAAGCGGATAAGGCGAAGGAATGGGCGAGATTTTGACCGGTGGCTGCCTGTGCGGCGACATACGCTACCGCATCGACGCCGCCCCCGCGGAGGCGCTCTATTGCCATTGCCGCATGTGCCGGCGCGCCCACGGCGCCCCTGTTGTGGCGTGGCTCAGCATAGCGCGCGCAGATTTCAGCGTCACCTCAGGGAGGCCCTGCTCCTACCAATCCTCGCATACAGCCATCCGCTGTTTCTGCGGTCGATGCGGCACGCCCCTCACCTGGGAATCCGTAGCGAACCTGTCTCTCGTCGATGTCGCCATCTCCACCCTCGACGAGCCCGCGACGATCGCACCCGACCTGCATCTGTGGACCGATAGCCGGATATCATGGTTCGACACCGCGGACCATCTTCCCCGGTATGCAAAAAACGAGCGCCCCAAACCGGCTTTGTGATGCACGAGCGACCGCCCCCTGTCACCGCTGCGGGCACAGCGTGCCGATGCTATAATTAGCGCCTCGGGCGATGACATCCTCGCTCCTCACTATTGAGGTTGAGCGGTCTTCATGCCGGACGGCAATCAGCCAAACCCGCCTTCAGGCGACGGAGTTGCCGCAATCCAAGCGCGGATGCCGGGGCAGTCTCCGACCGTACTTCGCGCCGTACCGGATCAGGCAGCGCCGGATCAGGCAGCGCCGGATCAGGTTGTCTCCGACCCGAAAGTTGCGGCAGCGGGGCATTACCGGCGGCGGGTGCTGCTGGTGCTGCTCGGGTTGGTGCTGGCGTTCGGCCTTTATTGGGGTTCGAGCTATGTCTTCGCCTATACCGACGACGCTTATGTGACCTCCGATCTCGTCGCCGTCGCCCCGCAGATCACCGGCCGCATCGTCGCCGTGCCGATCACCGACAACCAGGCCGTGGCCAAGGGAACCCTGCTCGCCGAGATTGACCCGACGCCATTTCAGCTGGACCTCGCGAAGCAAGTCGCCAAGCGTAGCGAAGCCGAGGCGCAACTCGCCGTCGATCACGACCTCGTCAAATCGGCAAAGTCGGCGCGTGACGTGGCCGCCGCCAAAGATCGGCTCGCAAGCGACAATCTGCACCGCGACCAACCGATCGCCGGCGCCGGTTTTTTGTCGCGACAGGCGCTCGACACGGCGACGGCCACGGCGCAGGAGGCCGCCGCCGCCCTCGCCGACGCCGAAACGGCGGTCGCCAAAGAGCGCCAGATGGAGGCGTTGCACGAGGCGACGATCCGGTCGATCACCGCCGAGATCGCCTATCTGCAATGGCAGCTCGATCAAACCAAGGTGCTGGCGCCGACCGACGGCACGATTACCAATTTGACCTTGCGTACCGGCGACCAGGCGGTGGCGAACCAGCCGCTGCTCGGCTTGCGTCGACGCTCATGCCTGGCGGATTATGGCAAACTACAAGGAAAGCGTCATTCGCCACATGCAGGTGGGGCATACTGCATGGGTTTGGCTTGATGCCTATCCTTGGCATGTTCATCGCGCCATGGTTCAAGGCATTGCACGAGGCATCAGTCGCCGGAAGACGCCGAACACCCTGCTTCCCTACGTCGAGCCGACCACCGACTGGATCCGCCTCGAGCGGCGCTTTCCGGTGACCCTGTTGCTGCGGAATCCGAACACGGATGTGACCCTGCACATGGGCTCCGATGCGCGCACGCTGATGTTTTACTGAGGCGGTCCAGTGCTGCGCGAAATCCCCGGAGCGCTCGCCACTGAACTGCGCTCGCTCGAGTGGCGCGGCCGCCGCGGCCTGGAGGCGGCGGAGGCGGCGGCATCGGTGAGCTTGGCGGTGCTCGCCGCGCTGGCGCTGCATTCCGACGAGCCCTGGTGGGCGGCAATCACCGCCTTCATGGTAACCCGCGCCGCGCCGGCGGAGGCGGTCTCGCGCAGCGTAATGCGGGTCGCCGGCAGCATCATTGGCGCGCTCGCCGCGCTCGTCGTGCTGCGGCTGTTTGTTTACCAGTCATTGCCGTTTTTGCTCTGTCTTTTCCTTTCGTCTTGCGTCGGCCTGTTCGGCTTTGTTACTTCGCGATACGGTTATGCCTGGCTGGTTGGCGCGGTGACGGCGTGCCTGGTCATGCTGATGTCGTTCGACCAGCCGCAAGCGGCATTCGACACCGCCGTCAACCGGGTCATCGACGTTATGATCGGAACGGCGGCGTCTTTGGTCGTCTGCGCGCTGAGCCCATTGCCGCCCGGTGGAGTTGCACCCCCCGCCAGCCTGCTGGAACCGCCGCCGCTGGCCTTTTGGCGCCGGCGCTACGGTGCCGAGCTGCGGCGCTGGCTTCCCGCCAATCGGCCGCTGCTGGTGCATGCCTGCCGCGGCGGGCTGACCGTTATGCTATTGCCGGCGTTGGCGGAGTGGATCGCGCCGGTGAGCCCGGTCACGATGGGGGTCACCGCGGTTATTGTCATGTCGATCCCGACGACCGCGATCATTCAGTCCGACAACCGGGCCATCATCCAGCGCGGGGTACACCGGCTGATCGGCTGCCTGATCGGCGCGCTCGTCGGCCTCGCCTGCCTCGCCTTTGTCGGCGACGACTTCCTGCTGTGGATTGCACTGATCCCACCCGGGATCTGGCTGTGCTCGCAAATCCAGACCGGGACGACCGGCGTCAGCTATATCGGAACCCAGGCGATGTTCTCTTACCTGATGAGCATGCTGCAGGGCCAAGGCCCGCCGGACACGATCGCCCCCGGCTTCAGTCGCCTGGTCGGCGTCATGGGCGGGCTGTCGATCCTGTTTGTCGTCACCCTCGCCCTGTCGCTGATCCCGCTGTCGCAGCCCTCCCCAGCCCCCGCCGCCGGCGATTGACAAGGGGCTTCGGCGACGGTCTGATCGGCTTCAGCATCTCATGAATCAGGAGGGGGCGTTGGCCAAGTACAGGATCGCGACACCAGCGGGGGCAAGTTTCACGGTCGCCGGCGGCGGCTATGGCTACGAAATGGAGGCGCTGACGCCGATCGACGCCGAGATGGTCGAGATCCCGGCCGGATCGGAGGACGAGTTCGTTGCTGCTGCGAAGGACGCCGACGCCCTCTATGCCAAGGGTCGCCCGATCACCAAGAAGATGATCGACGGGCTGCAGCGCTGCAAAATCATTTCGCTCGGCAGCGTCGGCGTCGACTCGGTCGATGTCGAGGCCGCGACGGCCAAGGGCATTCCGGTCACCAATTGCCCCGACACCTTTATCGAGGAAGTCGCCGACCACGCGATGACCTTGATCCTCGCCACCCATCGCCGGCTGATCGAACAGGACCGGATGGTGCGCGACGGCCGCTGGTCCGAAGGCCGGCCGGCCTTGCTCAAGATCCCGCGCCTGCGGGGCATGACGCTCGGCCTGATCGCCTTTGGCCACGTCGCCCGCGCCGTTGCCGAGCGCGCCAAGCCGTTCGGCCTGCACGTCATCGCCTACGACCCGTATATCGAAGAGATCGTCATGGTCGAGCGCGGCGTCGAGCCGGTCAGCCTCGCCGAACTGCTGGCGCGCGCCGACATCCTCTCGATGCACACCCCGGCAACCGAAAGCGCCAACCGGCTTATTCGCGAAGAGCATTTCCGGCAGATGAAAAAGACTGCGATCTATGTCTCGACCGGGCGCGGGCCGACGACCGACGAGGCGGCGCTGATCAAGGCGCTCGACGAGGGGATGATCGCCGGGGCCGGTCTCGACGTCCTCGAACGGGAGCCCCCCGGCGGCAACAACCCGTTGCTGCGCATGGACAAGGTGATCCTGACCGCGCATGTCGCCTCGGCCACGGCCCGGTTCGACCCGGCGCGCCGGCGGCGGGTGGGTCTCGAATTGTCGCTGGCGCTGTCGGGCAAATGGCCGATGTCCTGCGTCAACCCGTCAGTGCTGGCCAAGGGCGATCTCAAGCGCTGGCAGCCGGTGTCGATGGAGCGCGGCCCGAATTCCTGAGGCAAGAACGCTTCAGCGCAAAGGACGCAGAGTAATCGCAAAGGACGCGAGCCGTGAGGAAACCCTCAGCGACCTTCGCGCATCCTTTGCGACCTTTGCGGTGAAAATTGACTTCGCCATACTCTCCCGACTGCCATCAGGAAATACTAGGGAAGAAACGCAATGCCCGACGAACCAATCCGCTATCCCGACCCCGGCATAAAGATTTTCGACCCGCGCTTTTCGGCGCTGGTCCTGGGCAACGCCGCGATCGAGCGCATTGCGGCCGGCTGTCGGTTCACCGAAGGACCGGTGTGGTTCGGCGACGGCCGCTTTTTGCTGTGGAGCGACATCCCCAACGACCGAATCATGAAATGGGAGGAGGAGACCGGGGCCGTCGGCGTCTTTCGCAAGCCGTCGCACTATGCGAACGGAAATACTCGCGACCGCCAGGGCCGGCTCGTGACCTGTGAAATGGATGCCCAGCGGCTGACGCGCACCGAATATGACGGCACGATCACGGTGCTGGCCGAGCGCTTCGACGGCAATCAGCTCACCGGGCCTAACGACGTCGTCGTTCGATCCGACGGCTCGATCTGGTTCAGCGACAACGGCGCCGGCATCCGCGGCAACTACCTCGGCCACAAAGGCACGCCGGAACTGCCGTACCGGGTGTACCGGATCGACGGGCGGACCGGGGCGGTCACGATCGCGGTCGATGACATGGAGCGGCCGAACGGGCTCGCGTTTTCGCCCGACGAAACCCGGCTCTATGTCGTCGACACGCCCGGCGGTGCAAAGACCGTGCATGTCTACGATATGGTCGATGACGGCGCCAGGGCGGTTGACGGCCGCGTCTTTTTCGATGCGATGCCGGGCTATGCCGACGGCATCCGCTGTGATGCCGAGGGCAATTTGTGGTGCGGCTTTTCGGGCGGCGAGGGCGAGGACGGCGTCGCCGTCTTCGCGCCCGACGGCGACCTGATCGGGCGCATCCTGCTGCCCGAGCGCTGCGCCAATGTCTGTTTTGGCGGGTTTAAGCGCAACCGCCTGTTCATGGCCGCGAGCCAGTCGGTCTATTCGCTTTATGTCGAGGCGCAAGGCGTCACGGGTGGCTAGCGCGGCTTTAAGATAAGGGTTCGCCGGGCTTCCGTGCCGGGACCACCCGCACCACTGAACGACCTCAGCATGCGAGTGAGTGGCTTCAGTCGCCGATTGGAGATATCTTGTGAGCGCGACGCCTACGGGAGAATCCGATGATCAAGGGTCTGCACCACAATGCCTATCGTTGCCGGGATTCAGAGGAAACGCGGGTCTTCTACGAGGATTTTCTCGGGCTTCGGCTGGTCAGCGCGTTCGAGATCAACGAGGGCCGCGCGCTGCACACCTTTTTTGAGATGGATGACGGCTCCTGCCTCGCCTTTTTCGAGGTGCCCGACTCGCCGTTCGAGTTCAAGAAGCAGGATTCGCTGGACCTGCACATCGCGCTCGGCGTCGAGCCCATGACCTTCGACAGCATGCTGCGGAAGGCGAAGGCGGAAGGCCGCGAGGTCCGCGGGCCTGTCGACCATGGCTTTGTGCGCTCGATTTATTTTCGCGACCCCAACGGCTACGTCATCGAATTGACCGCCGCCACCGGCACGCACGGCGAAATCATGGACCCCGCGGTGTCGAAGCCGCACGCGGCGCTCGCACACTGGCAGGCGGCAAAGAGCCACTGATCTCCCGCAGGGCATCTGCGATTTGTCAGCCTTTGGTGTTCTTCGGTTCGGATTTACCTGAAAGATCCTTCGGGAGGGCTCGATCTGGGTGGATTCCCCAGGGAATGAGCAAACGCTGCCCCAACAGCCCATAAGATACCGCGAGATAGAGCGCAGTCCGGAATTCCTGGGAGGGAAGCGAGATGGCAGACAAGATTCGGCTGGGTCTGATCGGCGCCAGCGTCAGGGGTACCTAATCGTCCCGTTCGCACCTGCCAGCCGCGCAGGCGAGCTCGGAGGTGGAGTTGACGGCGGTCTGCACCACCAGAGCCGACAGCGCCGAGGCGGCACGCCAGGCTTATGGCGCCCGGCTGGCCTTCGACGACTACCATCGGATGGTCGCCTCGCCGGAAATCGACGCGGTAGCGGTGGTCGTGCGCGTGCCGTCGCACTACGCCCCGACCAAGGCGGCGCTGGAGGCGGGCAAGCACGTCTACTGCGAATGGCCGCTGGGGCGGACGACGGTGGAGGCGGTGGAGCTGGCGGCATTGGCCAAATCCAAGGGGCTGGTCACCGCGGTCGGGCTGCAGGCCCGGGTCAATCCCGCCGTGATGTACATGAAGGAACTACTCGAGGCCGGCTATGTCGGCGAGATCATGGCGGTCCACGTCAGCCTGATGCGCGAAGGGGTCCTGTCCCGGCCGTCGAACCGCACCTGGCAGCGCGACGCCGAGCTCGGCGCCAACACCTTGACCATTGCCAACGGCCACACGGTGGACGCCATGCGCTTTGTCGCCGGTGATTTCAGCCGGCTGTCCGCGGTGGTGACGACCCAGGCAAAGCAGTGGCTCGACACCGGAACAAACACGCTGTTGGACGTCACCTCGCCCGACAACGTGCTGCTCAGCGGCCGGCTGGCGAGGGGTGCGGTGGCGTCGGTCCACATCGGCGCCATTCCGTTCGCCGGCAGCGGCTACCGCATGGAAATCTACGGGCGCGACGGGACCTTGGTCGCATCCGGCGAGGATTCGCCGCAGCTGGGCGAGGTTTCCCTGCACGGGGCGAAGGGCGGCAACACCTTGGCGCCGATGCCGGTGCCGCAGCGCTTCACCATTGCGGCACCCGCCACGCCGTCGGGTGAAGCCTTCAACGTCGGCCAGATGTACACGCTGTTCGCCCAAGCGATTCGAGATCAGCCGATCAGTAACGGCAACAGCCGGCAGCCAAATTTCGCGACCGCGGTCTGACCTGCACCGCCTGCGTCGACGCCATCAAAGAGGCGTCAGACAACGGCCGCGCGGTGACGGTCGAGTAGCTGTCTTTTTGAGTTTCCGCGCCTACAGTCAAACCACAACATCTTGATTTGACCTCGTATGGTGTAATGGCGACCCGTGACTGACGAACTGGACAATCTGGCGCGAGTGCGCGCGGCGATCATCGCCAAAAAAGCCGAACTTGACGGCCTGCGAAACCGTGCGCCCGGCGCGCTCGATAATCTTGCCCATGCGCATGACTTGGAACTGACTTACACATCCAACGCGATAGAAGGCAACAAGCTGAACGCCGCCGAGACTACCCTTGTGATCGAGCAAGGCATCACGATTGGCGGCAAGCCCCTCAAGGATCACCTCGAAGCCCTCGATCACTTCGACGCGCTTCGTTATGTGCGCGCGCTGGCGCGGGAAGCGCAGCCGTTCAGCGAAGCCGACATTCGTAGCCTGCATCGCATCGTGCTGCATCGATCCAATCGCGACATCGCCGGGCGTTATGCCGATCAGGGCCGCTTTGTCGTCACCGATAGCGGGCGGCGCAGCTTCCCGTCGCCCGCTGAAGTCCCGGCGCTGATGGGCGACTTCGCGCAATGGCTTGGCGCGGCCCCGCCGACACCGGAAACCGCCTTCACCGCGCATCGCCGCCTTGTTGAAATTCACCCGTTCAATGACGGCAACGGGCGCACGGCGCGGCTGATGATGAATCTGATATTGCTCCGGGGTGGCTATCCCCCGGTAGCCGTGCGCCCGGGAGACCGCCCGGCCTACATCGCCGCGTTACAGGACGCGCAGGCCGGTCGCGGCACCGCGAGCTTTGATCGACTGCTTTACGCGCGCTTGGACGCTACCTTGGGGGAGTACTTAAGCGCCTCGAAAGAGGCGCTGGCCACCGACCGCTCCGCCCCGGCAAAGCCGAAGGCCGACGAGCCGGGGCCGCGCTCCAAATAGATCTCGTCAGTTTTTCTTGTGCCGCGCACTGGTGAAAAATACTTGGCGCGCGCTGCTACCCACCAAAAGCCGTAAAACAAGACTTAGCCGCGAGTTTGACATATTGTGTCTTATGCATCGTGCACCGGGACATCCGCGATGAGTTCACCATGAAAGGTGAAGTCACGAGTGTCGTCAGCAATTGAACCTGGGACACTCTCGGCCTTTGGCATGTCAAGCTGGTCGCCCGGCTCCTGTCTGGTCGCAGAGTTTAACACTTTCGGGAAAATTCTGTAATGCTCAATTCGTCAACAGGTTGCAGTTTCCAAAAGATCTGACCAAAACGGCTCGGGGAGTAACGGTTAATCGGGACGTCGGCAGACCATTTTGCATAGGTGAAAACCAAGGAAGGTGAGAGACTGGGTGCTGAGCGTCTCGCTACCGCCGCGGGCGAGCGGAGTGATCTGATGATAGAGATGACGTCCGGCCGCCAGCTCCCGATTGCCGGTGGATTCGCGCGCGGTTCGCGCGCCGGTCACGACCACGATGATGCCCGCCGGCGGCGGCTGGAGCCGTTGGGATGCTGATCGCAAGGGATGAAACCGAGTGCTCGCTGGCGCCGAAAGCTTTGATGTAGCCTACCTGGTTCTCAGCGGCACGACGACGGCGGCGCGCTGTCCCGAGCTGTTGCGCGGGCTGGTCGGGCTCGGTTTGACAACCGTCATCGCGTTGCCGACCCCGAATGCGTCGCGCGTGATCGCGCTGCGCGACCTCGCCGATGTCCAGGGCGTGCAGGTCGTCGAATCGTATTTCGACCTTGCGATTCGCCCGCGCCCGCCGCGCGGGGTGGTGCTGTTCGCGCCGTGCAGCTTCAACTCGCTCAACAAGCTGGCGCACGGCATCGCCGACAACCTCGCGCTGTCCGTGGTCGCCGAGGCGATCGGGCGGCTTACGCCGGTGATCGTCGGCCCATCCTTGAACGCGCCGCTGCTGAACCATCCCGAGGCGCAGGCGTCGCTGAAGAGATTGCACGGCTGGGGCGTGACAATCGTCCCGCCGGTCGACGAGGGTGAAGGACCGCGCCTCGCCCCGTCCGCAGCGCTGCTTGACGCCGTTCGCCCCTACATCCGTCGCGACTGACGCCTTCGAGAGAAAGTCGGGCGGAAAAGCGCGGCGCATTCCACCCCGGACCGTTGCCAGCTACGGTGTCAGCATAGGGGTCGCTGGTTCAATCCGAGACGTGCCCACCATGTCCGCATCGGCCGCTAGGCAGGCTGGCCGGCAGATCCGCACAGCGCCGCCGAGATCGATCTTGCTTCGTCACAGACAAATCTTGCTCGCCGTTGACGGCCGCCGCTACTTCGACCAAATCTCTGCCGAGGCTCGACGGGCGCTGCCCGTGCGGGACCGTCATTTGCAGGCAAGGAGCTTCCGCATGAGCGTAGCGGCAATGAATCACTTCACGGTCCTGAGCGACGACCTCGAGGCCACTCGCCGTTTCTATTGCGACCTGTTCGGTTTCGAGGTCGGCTGGCGGCCGCCCTTTCAGTTTCCGGGCTGGTGGCTGTACGCCAAGGGCGAGGACCGGGCGATCCTGCATGTGATCCACCAGAACCCGCTGCCCAAAGAGCGTGCCGGCGTGCTCGACCATATGGCGTTCAGCGCCGAGGACCTGCCGGGCACTGTCGAGACCCTGAAGCGCGAAGGCATGCAATACGAGTTGCGGCGGCTGCCCGGTGGCGGCATTTGGCAGCTGTTTTTCCATGATCCGCATGGCGCCAAGGTCGAATTCGACTTCGACAAGGACGAGCCCGCGCCGGCTGGCTACACGGCAGCCTGAGCGGGCCGGCATCGGGAGGGATCCCCCCGGCCCCTCCCGAGCCGCAGGGCGACGCGCGAACCGCGCCGCGGCCGGTTGGCGACGATGCAGCGCCGGGACCGTCAGCCGCTCGCCGGCGGTTGTACTTTTTCGACCGGCGGTGGCGGCGTGCGATACCCGAGCTTGCGGATCGCGGGAAGAGCCCGCAGATTGCGGTACAGGGCGACAAACAGCGCCGCCACAAAGACGCCGACGAGGCTCTGCCCCAGCACCCCGGGTCCGACAAAAATGACGGCGACCCAGCTCAGCACCGGCAGACACATAGCCGCGATCGAGAGCGACACCCAGATCGAGTGAAGGCGTTGGGTAATTCGCCCGCCATAATAAAGAGAATCGGCGGCGCCAATGCTGACCAAGGCGATGAGCAAGGCCGCCATTTCAGTGGCCAGAATTTCGGTCATAAAATACCTCGCCCGCGGCGACACCCGGCGGAACCGGGCGGCGACTGGGTCACCCGAGTATATCCCGACAGCATTACAGAAATGCTTAAGGCGCGCGTCGTTGCCGCGAGCCGCAGCCGTCGGAATGCTTTACAATGCTTCGTGGCCTGTGAGAAAAAAAGAAGGAATCACAGTCCGATAGATGGTGGTACAGATCTTGCGTCGTGTGGCCTGCAGCTTGTTGTCGCGCTGACCGGCTTTGACCGGTCGAAGATCGGAGTGGCGGAGGGAAGGATTAGTATGCTGCTGCAGACCCATCCGCTCGAAGGGAAGCTGCCGCTTTCGACCGCCATCCTGTCGAACGTCGCGCTGGTCTTGATGATGTGGAACTTTGCGCTTCGGCTGGCTCTTCTTCTCGGCCGTTGGGCCGCCGGCGCGGGGCTGTAACGGGCCCCGCCTATCGCGAACGCGCGTGCTCCATGGCGAGGTGCAGCGCCTTGTCGAGTTGGTCGTGAAACCGCGGCGAACCGAGACCCGACAGCAATCTGCCATCCGTAGCGAGGCCACCCCAGGCGCCGAGGTCTTGGCAGCGCGAGGGCACCCACGCCGCTTTCCGGCGCGGTCCCGCCGAGCCGGCGTCATCGCACAGGCCGCTGTCGTGCAGGATGCGGCCCAAATAGGCGGCGACCTCAAACTCCCGACCGTCGGCGGGGCGTCCTGCCTTGACCCAGGATTCGAGATTGCCGATGCCCCAATTGTAGGCGGCGACCGCATCGGGCCAATCGCCGTACCGGCGATAAAGCTGCGCCAGATAGGCGCGTCCGATCTCGCGGTTCTGGTCCAGGTCGAAGCGGTCGCCGCCGCCGACATCGGCGGCCGCCGCCGCGCTGACCTGCATCGGCCCTTGCGGACCCACCGGGTCGGCGCGCCACATCGCCTGATCGGCGCCGTGGCTCGATTCGGCACCATCCACCGCATAGGCGACGCGATCGAGGGGATTGGCGACCGCCGCCGCCGGCGCGGCTCGCGAGGACTTTCGCGCGCCCGCAAAACTTGGCGGAACAATGACCAAGCTCAGCAACAACGCGATTGCCGCCGACCGGAAGCAGCCCATACTCGACGATCCGCTGTGATTGGAGAAGTCCGAATTGAGGGTTGGCGTCGCCAGCTTACCCCGCCGGCGGGCGACGTCAACGCAAGAAACGGTCCTCGTGCCAAAATAAAAAGTTAATGATACTTAAATCAATATTTAGTAGATGTCGTGGTATAGTTCCCGGCCGATATAGATCGGTCGCCGTTGGAGAACCTGTCAGCTGAGTCTCGTCACCGGTGACGGGTTCGTTCTCGCCGCCCGGCAAATGTTATTTGCAATCGTCCCGCTCACCACTCCAAAATCGGCGCCCCGCGCGCAGCGTGTCGGGTTGGCCGCAGCCGTCGCCCTGCGAGGAGAAATCGATGCGTTCCAATAATCCCTGCTGTTGCCACGCTGTGTCGTCCGACCGAGGAGTCGGCCGCCGCCAGTTGCTGCGCTCGTTCGGAATGGCGGCGATGGCTGCATCACTGCCGTTTTCCGCGCGCGCCGCCGAAGGCGACTACGAAGCGATGCTGGTGTCGTGCATCGACCCGCGCATGGTCAGCCTAGTCTACAAATACATGGACGGGCGCGGGCTTGGCGGCAAATACAGTCAATTCTGCATTGCCGGCGCGGCGATCGCCGTCGTCGCCCCCAAATTCGAGGCCTGGCGGCCGGCGTTTTGGGACAATCTCGGAGCCTCGTTCCAGCTGCACCGCATCAACACGGTGATCGCGATCGACCATCGCGACTGCGGCGCCGCCAGGATCGCGTACGGCGATGACAGCATCGCCAGCCCGCAGATCGAGACCAAGACCCACCGCGAGGTATTGGCCGAGTTCCGTAGCGCGGTCGCGCACCACCAACCCCAACTTACCGTCGAGACCGGTCTGATGGCCCTCGACGGCTCGATCGAGATGTTCAGCTGAGCACCGGAAGGCCACACAGCGGCACCGCGATCGCGGCGGTGCGTCATCCTCGAGGAATGGCAGTTTCCCTTATGCTTTGATCATTTCCATAATGTTGAGGCCGGACGACATGGCTTTGTGGCCCGCTGTGCTCGTACCGGTCTCGAATATCGCTTCCCAAAAACTGTAAGTCTGCTTGCTTCCGAAGATGGTCGATGAGGCAGGTCGATCTATCCAGATTGGCCGACGCGCGAGATTATCAATGAAGCTGCCGATGTTGGTCCACAATTGTTCGGGAAGAGGGTATTGAAAGAGCTTATCTCGATTTACTACTTTTCCTAATGTTAAATGATGATTCTCGATAATTTGACCGATGTAGCCGATCCAGCAGTATAAGATTTCCTCCTTGGCCATCCGAAAGGCACGCAAATGGGGTTCGGCAACGTCTTCACCAGCCTGGATTTTATTTTCGAGGCGACGCGTCCCGAGTTCATCATCATACTTGCCGATATAAATTTTCTCGGCGATAAGGCTCATCAGTCGCACGATCTGTGATTTTTCGAGTTCACGTGGCTTTTCGCCAACGTCGGCACGGAAATTCCAGGGCGTTTCGAGCATCCTTCCATAGATAAATCGGCTGTAGAACGTCCTTTCGATGGCGCTATACGAAAATGGTTTTTCCGCACTCTTTCCTGCGTACTCAACAAAATCTCGTAACCTATTATCGGTCGAGTGGGTAATCGTGTTGCGCACGCCGTCGAGTACATACCGCGTCATCGCGCGCTGTTCACCCCTGAAATGTTCTACCAACTCCTTCTCCGAAAAGTCTTCGAAGTCAGCGGGAAGACTCTTTTCCGAGCGATATCGATCCATCCGGTCGAGCAGGATAGAGGACCCGAGCCGCCGCTGTACGGATTTGTCGAAAGCAACCTGCCGCAGAGTCGTGCCGGCGTTCGTGTTAGCCGTCAGCAGAACCTGCTCCTGCGGATCGACAAAGATTCGGACTGGAAGCTCTCTCACACCGAGGAGAACCTGCGCCGCAGCCTTGTGTTGCCCGTCGAAGACGTGGACCCGCACTTCCGGGGCCTGCGATGTTTCGATCCAAGCGAGGGCTACATGTAATTGGGGTCGACCCTTGTGAAATTCTTCAACGAGACCACGCAAGTTGGCGCCGATCGGTCGCGGGTTTATACGTTCGTCGTGGTGAAGCGCCTCGATCGGCAGCATCGCGAAGAAATGGCGCATCCCCGACAGTTTATCTTCATACAGAGGAACCGTAACTTTTTCTTCTCCACCTTTTGTTGAAGCGACGTAGGTCACCGATGTCGCATCTATCTTTACCCGAAGATTGCTCTGTGCGCCTCCAAAGGCGTTCAAAATGTCGTCGAGGTTCGCGCCGCGGTCGTCGAAATCAGCTGATTCCTTGATTTTGTCGAAGCGCGCGAGCGCGCGGGCAATGCGGAGATCGGCGGCTTGCTTGGAGCGATTGTAGCTCGCGAGGGTTAGAGCAAAATTCGAGGGATCGTCTTTTCCGTTGTCCCGCGTCGGGATGATGTGATCGATATCCAGTTCATCGAGATCAAGATCGATGGGTTTCTCTGAAATGAAGCATCTTCCATTCTGTTGCGACCATAACCGCGCTTGGAGTGCTTGACGCTCTTGTTGTGATAGTCGGCCCAGGTACAGCGAGCTCATGTGTTGTCCCCATGATTCCTTTACGAGGCTTATCACCCTAGAGATCGAGCGTGCCCCAGGCGACACCCACAGGACCCATTGACCTTCCAGGAGACTACGCCCTTCAGCGTGCATATCAACCGCGCGAATGTTGTCTCCTTTATATCCGGACACCCCCGAGAAGCGGCTCGACTAACTCGAGTTCGGCGGTTTTGAGCGATGGCAGGTTCGGGGGTGCGCGGCGGGCTTGGGTGGCTTGCTCGAAGGCGTAGGCGAGGCGGAGGAGGAGGGCCTCGCTCCAGGCGCGGCCGGTAAAGGTGGCGCCGAACGGGTATTCCGGGGTCTCTTCGCCGCCGACAAAACCGGCCGGCACCTCGACGCTCGGATAGCCGGCTTTGGCGGCGATCGAAGCACCAGCGGCGCCGGGAAACAGCACCGCGTCGAGCCGGTGCCGGTCCATATAGGCGTCGAGGCCGAGGGTGCGCGCTGCGCGCAGATCCATCTGCCGCGCTGAAACATATTCCGGCTCGCCGAGGTCGCCGCGCGTCGCTGCCGCGGCGAGAAACAGATCCTGGCCAAAGCGCAGGGTGCGGTCGGCATGGGCTTGGTTGAAGGCGACGATGTCGGCAAGATCGCGCATCCCGGTCTCGCTCGCCCAGTCGCGCAGGTAAAGATCGAGATCGTGCTTCAGCTCGTAGATGAAGACGAGCGGCCGGCGCACCGGCTGAAGCCAGGTGCGGCTTTCGCGGTTGTGGTTCAAGATCGCGATCTCGGTGCCGGGGCCGCCGATCCAGCCCGCGGTCGGCATGTTGGCATGCACGATCGTGGCGCCGAGATCAGCGATGGCGGCGATCGCCTGCGCCATGACCGCCGCGGCGCGCGGCGGCAATGGCCGGTAATAGACGTCGTTGGCGGGGTCGGCGGGGTCGCTCGGCACGCCGATGCGGGCGCCCCTGAGCCCGTCCTGTTCGAGGCCCCTCGTATAGTCGACAGGGCGTTGCAGGCCCGTGGTCGCCGGGTCGAGCGGATCGGCGACGGCCAGCACATTCAGCAGGAGCGCCGCGTCGGGCACGGTCCGGGTCAGCGGGCCGGCCGTGTCCTGGCTGTGCGCGATCGGGATGACGCCGGCGCGGCTGACGAGGCCGACCGTCGGCTTGAGCGTGACCAGGCCGCATTGGCAGGCCGGCGACAACAGCGAGCCCGAAGTTTCGGTGCCGATCGCCGCCGCCGCGAAACCCGCCGCGACCGCCGCCGCCGAGCCCGAGCTCGACCCGCCGGGCGGGACCACCGGCACATCGTGCTCGTCGAGTTGCGGCGCGTAGGGGTTCCGCACCTGGCCGCCCAACGAGCTGTAGCCCGCCGGCATGTCGACCGCCAGGATGTTGGCGAACTCGGTCAGATTGGCCTTGCCGAGGATGACTGCACCCGCCTCGCGCAGCAGCCGGACGACCGTCGCGTCGCGCCGCACCCGCGCTGTCGCCAAAGCGAGCGAGCCGGCGGTCGTGTGCTGCCGGTCGGCGGTCGCGATGTTGTCCTTGACCAGGATCGCGATGCCTTCGAGCGGCCGCCGCGCCGCCGGGGCCGCCGCCGCTGCAATTGCAGTCGCTTCGGGGTTGATTTCGCGCACGGCGTTCAGACAGGGGCCGGCCTGGTCATACGCCGCGATCCGCGCGAGATAGGCGCCCACCAGCCCCGGCGCTGTCGTGCTGCCGGCCGCCAGCGCCTGCTGCAACTCGCCGATCGTGGCGTTTTCGACGTTGAGATGTGCCATTATCGGGCTCGAAGATTAGCGAAAACAAATCTCGGGCGCAGATTACCATCATCGCTATTTGGGCCGGGCATGTTCGATCTCGTCTTTCTCGGAACCTCGGCGGCGGTGCCTTCGGCCGAGCGCGGTTCACCCTCGCTTTACGTCAGCCATGGTCCGGACCGGTTTCTGGTCGATTGCGGCGAGGGCACCCAGCGCCAGCTGATGCGCGCCCGGCTCGGCTTCCGCGGCCTGCGCCACGTGTTGCTGACCCACGCGCATCTCGACCACATCGCCGGGCTGGCGGGGTTGGTTGCGACGCGCGCCCTGTTCGGGATCGAAGAACCGGTCGAGATTATCGGCAGCGGCGAAACGGTCACCCATGTCGGGCACTACCTGGCGCTGACGGTGGGACGAGAACGCGCGGCGGGCTACCGGCTATGCGCGGTCGAGCCGGGCCCGGTGCGATCATGGCCGGGGTGGCGGCTCGAGGCGTTTGCAGTCCCGCATCGCGGGACCCAAAGCCTTGGCTACCGGTTCACGGAGGACGCGCGTGCTCCGCTGCTTGCCGGGCGCCTTGCAGAACTCGGCGTACCGGTCGGGCCCAGCCGTCGTGAGCTCGCCGAGGGGAGGTCGATAGCACTTGCCGACGGCCGGGTGGTTACACCGGAGATGGTGCGCGGGCCGCCTGTCGCCGGCGCCAAACTCGTCGTCATCGGCGATGTCGAGGATGTCGCTTCGCTGACGCCGCAGGTGGAGGGCGCCGATGTGCTGGTGGTCGAGGCGACCTATCTCAACCGCGATGCGGCGCTGGCGCGCTCGCACGGGCATCTGACCGCCGCGGCCGCAGCCCGGCTGGCGCGCGACGCGGAGGCGGGCGAATTATTGCTCACGCACATCTCCGGCCGCTATCCACCCGAGGAGATCCTCGCTGAGGCTGCCGCATTGTTCGCGAACGTGCGGGTCGTCAGCGATTTCGACCGGAATTCGGTCAGCACCAGTCACGATAATGCGAAAATCGGTGATCGCGAGTTGTCACCGCGGAACTCGACCGCGACCGCGATTTGAACGACAATCAGCCGATTGTTGACAGCGGAGGGCACCCTCGCGATGAACCCGACCGAACCCTCGCCGCTGATTTCAGTGACTCTGCTGACCGGGTTTCTCGGCAGCGGCAAGACGACCGTGCTGAATCATATCCTCCGACAGCCCGGCATGGCCAAGATCGCGGTCATCGTCAACGAGTTCGGCGAGATCGGAATCGACCACCTGCTGGTCGAGAGCGCCACCGACGACGTCGTGCTGCTGAACAGCGGCTGCCTGTGCTGCACGGTGCGCGGCGACATCGCCGACACCTTACTGAACCTGTTCGTCGACCGGGCCAAGGGCAAGGTTCCGCACTTTTCCCGCGTCGTGATCGAGACGACCGGCCTTGCCGACCCGGCGCCGATCCTCCACACCTTGATATCGGACCCTCTGATCGCGGCGCGCTATTCGCTCGACGGGGTGGTGACGACGGTCGATGCAGTCAACGGCGCCGGCACCCTCGACCGCCAGCCCGAGGCGGTCAAGCAGGCGGCGGTCGCCGACCGGCTGCTGCTGACCAAGGCCGATCTTGCCGATCCGGCGCCGGAAGCGGCATTGAAGGCGCGGCTCGCCGCCCTCAACCCGAGCGCCCCGATAATGCCGGTGATACAGGGCGAGGTCGACCCGGCGCTGTTGTTCAACCTCGGCTTTTACGACCCGCAAACCAAGAGCGTCGATGTCCAGCGCTGGTTGCGCGACGAAGCCTTTGCGGTGGAGCACGAGCATTACCACGACCACCAGCAACTCGACGTCAACCGCCACGACGACCGCATCCGCGCCTTCTGCATCACCCGCGACCAGCCGATCTCGTGGGCGGCGCTGTCGACCTGGCTCGATGCGCTGGCGACGATGCGCGGCGACGATCTGTTGCGGCTGAAAGCGATCGTGGCGCTCAGCGACCGGCCCGGCGAACCGGTCGTCGTGCACGGGGTGCAGCACCTCTTTCACCCGCCGGTGCTATTGCCGCAATGGCCGAGCGACGACCACCGCACGCGCATGGTCTTCATCACCCGCGACCTGCCGCGCGAGGCGATCGAAAAGACCCTCGCCGCGTTCGAAGAGGCGGTGGAAGCCGCGGGTTAGGCCGCAGCTTTATTTGTGCCGCCGCATGCCGGTTTTGGAACCGGCAGCGCTACGGTGCGGGTTTACCCGAAGCACCGTAACCGCGATCCGGTGCGGCATCGGCGCAAAACGCGCGGCGTCGGCGCTGTTGCGACCGCCATCCGGCGCCCGCGGCCGAGCGCTGTTGTGTGGAGGAGCCGCGCGCCGCCGCGGCCGGCCTGAGGGAGAGGAACATGCTGTCGGACGCGCCCATACAACAGCGGCTGGCGCGGCAGGCGCTCGCTCTCGTGCTGGCCGGAGGCCGCGGCAGCCGCCTCAAGCAATTGACCGACCGGCGCGCCAAGCCCGCGGTGTTCTTTGGCGGCAAGTTCCGCATCATCGACTTCGCATTGTCGAACTGCCTCAATTCGGGCGTGCGCCGCATTGCCGTCCTCACCCAATACAAGGCGCACAGCCTGTTGCGCCATCTGCAGATGGGATGGTCGTTTTTGCGCCCGGAAATGGGCGAATTTCTCGATCTTCTGCCAGCGCAGCAGCGTCTCGACGAGGCAACCTGGTATCGCGGCACCGCCGATGCGGTGTTCCAGAATTTCGACATCCTGCGAGCCGCGGGTCCCAAATATTTCGTCGTCCTGGCCGGCGACCACATCTACAAGATGGATTACTCGAACATGCTGGCCGACCACGTCGCCAAGGGCGCCGACTGCACGGTCGCCTGCGTCGAGGTGCCGCTCGACCAGGCTTCGGATTTTGGCGTGATGGCGGTCGACCAATCGATGCGCATCGTCGATTTCCGGGAGAAGCCGCGCGATCCGCCGGCGATGATCGGCAAGCCCGACCGCGCGCTCGCCAGCATGGGGGTTTACCTGTTCACCGCGGAATTTCTCTATGCCGAGCTCGAGCGCGATCACCGCGACCCGACATCAAGCCACGATTTCGGCAAGGACGTCATCCCGAACCTGGTGAGCCGCGGGCTCGCCGTCGCCCATTCCTTCGAAGAAAGCTGCGTCAAGACGACGTTCGAGGCTGAAGCCTATTGGCGCGATGTCGGCACCATCGACGCCTATTGGGCGGCCAATATCGATCTGGTCATGCCGACGCCGTCGCTCGACATCTACGATCCGAACTGGCCGATCTGGACCTATCAGCAGCAATTGCCGCCGGCAAAATTCGTGTTCGACGACGACGACCGGCGCGGCATGGCGGTCGATTCGATGGTCTCGGGCGGCTGCATCGTATCGGGCGCCACGGTGCGGCGCTCGCTCTTATTCTCGAATTGCCGGGTCAATTCGTTCGCCACGACGCACGAAGCGGTGCTGCTCCCCGACGTCGAGATCGGCCGCAGCGCTCGTCTGACACAGGTCGTCGTCGATCGCGGCACTCGGATCAGGGAAGGGCTGGTCATCGGCGAGGACCCTGACCTCGACGCCAAGCGCTTTTACCGCAGCGACGGCGGCGTCACCCTCGTCACCGCCGAGATGCTCGCCGCTCTGGACTAGGCGTGCGGCCCGCTCCCGACATCTTAATTTCTGAGAACAGCTTAATTTCTGAGAACAGCTCAGGTACGATTAACCCCTGCTATTGGCCGAAGGCGTCAGAAAACGCGCGCGGCGGTCGTTCGGTCTCTGACCCACACCTGGGCTTCGTGGCCCGCCTGCAACGCGTCGCGCGCCGCGTCGACCGCATCGAGCAGCGCTTGTTCCTTGTCGAGATAGGCGCCGTACACGGCATTGCCGAGTGTGACCACCCACCGTGCCTGACGGCCGCGCCGGCAGACCTGAAACTCCATAACCACGTCCATTTGCGCTCCTTGGGCGACAACGGCCGCCATGGCGGGTTTCATCCCCCGATGCCTAGTGTGTGTTCTCCCGTGGGACCTATTATCGTCCGGAAACTCGCTCAAATAAAGTCCGTTTTGTTACGCTCTGACACAAACTGAGAGCTTTCGTGGTTAAATCCCGCCCGGCGCACGATTCCCGAATAATTAATTTCGCCCGCTTCGGCGCTACTTCTCCTCGGCCGTGAACACGCCGTCCCAATTAGCCGGCGGCGCTTCGCTTTGGAAGTGGGCGATTCGTCGCCGGTAGAGGTCGTATACCGGCGCCAGATGCCGCGCCGCGGCCAGCCTGCCGTCGTCGAGCAGCCGCAGCGCAGCACTCCAATCCTGATGGCGATAGGCGCTCAGCAGCGCCGAGTGCCGGTTGGCAAACTCGCCTTCTTCGATGCGCTCCGGCGGCAACGTATAGACCCGCCCTGCCTGGGACTTGCCTTTGACCGCGACGAGATCGACCTCGATCAGCGCCGGCTCGTCGAGACGGACGGCGGTCTCCTCGCCGATCACCAGGTCGATGCCGTAGACCTTGCCGAGGCCTTCGAGCCGCGATGCCAAGTTTACCGGGTCGCCGAGCAGCGAGTAATCGAAATGCTGCTGCGACCCGAAATTGCCGACGCAGCATTCGCCGGTATTGACGCCGATCCCCATCTGCACCAGCCGAAACGGCTTGCCTGCCGCCGCCGCTTCCGCGGTCCACCCATGGTTCAGCTCGACCAGCTTGCGGCGCATCGACTGAGCCGCGCGCACGGCGTTTTTGGGGTGGTCGGGGTCATCGAGCGGGGCGTTCCAAAACGCCATGACGCAGTCGCCGATATACTTGTCGATCGTGCCTTTCTGCTCGGTGATGATTTCGGTCATCGGCGACAGAAAGGTATTCATGAACTGCGTCAGCGTCTGAGCGTCCATCCCCTCGGCGCGGCTGGTAAAGCCGCGGATGTCGCAGAACATGATCGTCATCATCCTCATCTCGCCGCCGAGCACGAGCTTTTCCGGGTGAGCAGCGAGTTCTTCGACGTATTGCGGCGACATGTAGCGCGAGAAGGCGCTGCGGACTTCGCGCTGGCGCGCTTCGGTGCGCAGATAGCCGAGCAGGCTCGCCACCAGATAGACCAGCGTCATCACCGCCCACGGGTAGACCGGGTCGAGCAGCAGATGGGCGTATTTGAACGCCGCCCACGAGCCGCCGAGCGCCACCGCGACCGAGGCGCCGCCGACGGCTGCGCTCGGCAATGCGCCAATCCGCGGCAGCACGAAGATCAGGGCGGCGCCGACCACCAGCGTAAACAGAATCTCGGCTCCGACCGCCCAATCGGGCCGAGTCAGAAAATCGCCTTGCAGGATCTCGTCGATCAGCTGCGCGTGGATCTCGACGCCTGGCACAGCGGCATCGAGAGGCGTCGCCTGCAGGTCATTGATAACCCCCCCGGCGGAAGTTCCAACCAGCACGATATGCCCCGCCACCAGTGCCCGGTCGAATTCTCCGGCCAGAATATCGGCGGCCGAGATGGTGAGCTGTGGCTCGCGCCGCGCATAATGCAGCCAGACCCGGCCGGCGGCGTCGGTCGGCGCTGTCACCGGCCCGATGCGGATCGCGGTCAGCCCGGTATCCTGACCGAAATTGTTCTCGCCGTTGGCGCCGGCGGCTCGGGCAATGTAGGTCGTCGCCCCAAAGGCCAGCCGCAGCGCCTCGGCGGCGAGCGAGGGATAGGGCTTTTCGTTCAATTTCAGGATCAACGGCACGCGGCGCACGACATGATCCCAGTCGGGATATTGGTTCAGAAAACCATCGCCCGCGGCGGCGGCTTCGAGCACCGGCAGGTTCGGCACCACGTTGGAAAAGCTGTCGACATGGCCGAGCGGGTCGGTCCCGACGGCGGCGAATCCGGCCTTTTCAGTCGGCGGCCGGGTCTCGCCGCGATTGCTTAGGCCGCGATTGCTTAGAATGAAGCCGGTCACCACCGGGATTTTCCGCATTGCCGTCGCGAGAACCTGATCGGGGTCGGGCAAGGCTGACAGCAATTTTTCGGCGTCGGGAGCGCCGACCCCGTTCTGTGCGATCAGCGGCAGCAACTGATTTGGTGAGGTGCGGTCAGGCTCGGCAAAATCGATGTCGAAGGCGACGACGGCAGCGCCGGCTTCGGCGAGGCGATCCACCATTTTGGCGACGACCGTGCGCGGCCACGGCCATTGCCCGATCTTGGCGAGGCTGTTGTCGTCGATGTCGACGATGCGGAGCGGGGCGTTGCCCGGCTGGCGCGGCGCGGCGCGCTGGTAGAAATCGAAAGCGATCAGCGACAAGCGGTCGAGCAGATCGGGCGCAGCGACGCGCGCCCCGATCGCCGCCAGCAACACGGCAAGCGGCAGCAGATAGATGGCGCCGCGGCGGAACTGGGCCCAAATGCGCATAGCTGCCGAGCGCCAAATTTGAACGATGATCCCGGGATGGCAAAAGCCGGCGCCGCCGATTATCGCCTACTTTGCCCGATTTTTCCACAATCCCTGATATGTTACACAACTTGCCGGGACGCCGCCGAGCCACCAGTGTTTAAAACTCGATGACCGACACGATCAACCTCACCCTGCCTCCGAAAACCGAGCCGCTGGACGCTCGCGGGCGACCCGACAAGGCACACGCTTCGGCGGAGACGAAAAAGGCCAAGCAGATCCGCAAGGCGACTGTCCTGGCCGAGGAGAGCCTCGACCTCGCAGAGCGCGACCTGGCCGGGCGCGTCATCGCGGAATTCTATCGGCACGTGCCGCCCGACGATGTCGCCGGGCGCAGCCCCCGCGATCTCGGCGGCGCCGCGCTCTCGTTGTGGCGCTTCGCCGGGCGCCGGCGTCCCGGCCAGGCCAAGATCAGGGTCTACAACCCCGAGCCCGATGTCGACGGCTGGTCGTCACCGCACACGATTGTCGAAATCGTCAACGACGACATGCCTTTTCTCGTCGATTCGGTCACCGCGGCGGTCAATGCCGGCGATCGCGTCGTCGATCTTGTGATTCACCCGGTCCTGGCCGTCGACCGCGACGGGGGTGGGCGGCTGCGCGAGGTTCGCGACGGCGACGCCGCCGGGCTGCGCGAATCGTGGATGCAGATCGAAATTACCCGCGAACCCGATCCGGCCGGACTGCCGCAGCTGACCGAAGCCTTGTCCGGGGTCCTCGCCGATGTGCGCGCCGCGGTCGCCGACTGGCAGGCGATACGGCAGACCTTGCACGCGGTGCTCGACGAATTGCCGGGACCACCGGCGCCGCCGGTGCCGCCGCACGAATTGGCCGAAGTGCAGGATTTCCTGCGCTGGCTCGACGACGACAATTTCACCTTTCTCGGCTATCGCGAATACCGGTTCGACGGCGCCTCCGATCCGGCATGGCCGGCGCTTGGCGTCCTCGTCGATCCCAACCATCGGATATTCGACGGCTTGCGCGATTTGTCGTCATTGCCGCCGGACGTGCAGGACTTCATCCGCCGGCGCGAGCTTCTCGTCGTCACCAAGTCGAACCGTCGGGCCACCGTCCACCGCCGGGCGCATATGGACGCGATCGGCGTCCGCCGCTTCACCGCAAGCGGCGAGGTCGTTGGGATCCGCCTGTTTCTCGGCCTGTTCACCTCGCTCGCCTACAGTCGCAATCCGCACTCGATCCCGCTGTTGCGGCTGAAGGTCCGCCACATCGTCGCGCGCTCCGGGTTGTCGTCCACCAGCCACGACGGCAAGGCCCTGGCGCACATCCTCGACACCCTGCCGCGCGACGAGCTGTTTCAGGGCAGCGAAGACGACCTGTTCGATACGGTTATCGGCATCCTCAATCTGCAGGAACGCCAGCGCATTGCGCTGTTCGTCCGCCGCGATCCGCTGGAACGCTATGTGTCGTGCATCGTCTTCGCTCCCCGCGAGCGCTACGACAGCGACCTGCGCCGGCGTTTCGCGGCGGTCCTTGAACAGGCCTTCGCCGGAAGGGTCTCGGCGTTTTACACGCATCTCGACGATTCGGTGCTGGCGCGCGTCCAGTTCATCATCCAAACCACTCGCGGCGCGGTGCCGGCGGTCAATGTCGCGGCGCTCGAACATCAGCTCGCCGACGCCGGCCGCAGCTGGTCGGACCGGTTCGCGGACGAAGCGGCGGCGGCGTTCGGCGAGGCCGAAGCGCCTGGTCGGCTGCGCCGCCTGAAGCCGTTCCCGGTTGCCTATCAGGCATTGACCAAGCCGGCCCAGGCGATTGCCGATTTGCCGCGCATCGAAAAGGTGATGGCGGGCGCGCCGCTCGAAGTGTCGCTGCATCCTGACGCGGAGAGCGGCCGAACCGGGCTGCGGCTCTATCGCGCCCGGGACCCGGTCGTGCTGTCCGACGTCCTGCCGATGCTCGAAAATCTCGGGTTGCGGGTCGTCGCCGAAGAGCCGTTTCGCGTCGACAGCGTCGACCAAGACGCAGTCTGGGTCCACGAATTCCAGCTCGCCGGCGAAGCTGCCGCGGCCGCGGTGCCCGATGCCGTCAAAACGCGGTTCGAGGAGGCGCTGGTCGCGCTGTGGACCGGCCGCGTCGAAAACGATCGTTTCAACCGCCTCGTCCTCACCGCCGGTCTTTCAGCCCGGCAAATCAGCGTCCTCCGCCTCTACGCCAAGGTGCTGCGGCAGGCCGGCAGCGCCTTCAGCCAGGCCTATATGGAGGACACACTCGGCGCGCACTCCGACATCGCGGCCCGACTCGTAAGGCTGTTCGAGACGCGCTTTGATCCCGCCGCGGCGGCAGACCGCGGGCTTGCCCTCATGGGCGAGGTGCAGGCGATCGACCACGGGCTCGACGCCGTCGCGAGCCTTGACGAAGACCGGATCCTGCGCAGCTATCTGACCCTCGTCCTCAAGACCGTGCGGACGAATTATTTTCAGCCGTCACCGTCGGGCGCGCCCAAACCTTATCTTGCGATCAAGCTCGCCAGCAGCGAGATCGACCTCCTGCCGCTGCCGCGCCCGCTGTTCGAGATCTACGTCTACAGCCCGCGGATGGAAGGCGTGCATATGCGCGCCGGCAAAGTGGCTCGCGGCGGCATCCGCTGGTCCGACCGCAAGGAGGATTTCCGCACCGAGATCCTCGGGCTGATGAAGGCGCAGACGGTCAAGAACGCGGTCATCGTGCCGGTCGGGTCAAAAGGCGGGTTCGTCGTCAAGAGGCCGCCCGAGGCGCGCGATCAGCTCGGGGACGAAGCGGTCGAATGCTACAAGATTCTGATCCGCGGTCTGCTCGACCTGACCGACAACATCGTCGCCGACGGCGCTGACGGACACCTCATCGTGCCGCCCTCGGGTGTCGTCCGCCACGACGCCGACGACCCCTACCTGGTAGTCGCGGCCGACAAGGGCACCGCGACCTTCTCCGACTACGCCAATGCGATCTCCGAGGAATACGGGTTCTGGCTCGGCGACGCGTTCGCCTCAGGCGGCTCGACCGGCTGCGACCACAAGGCGATGGGCATCACCGCGCGCGGCGCCTGGGAACTCGTCAAACGCCATTTCCGCGAGCTCGGGCGCGACATCGCGACGAGCGATCTGACCGGCGTCGGCGTCGGCGACATGTCGGGCGACGTGTTCGGCAACGGCATGCTGATGTCGCGCCATCTTCGGCTGCTCGGCGCCTTCGACCATCGCCACCTGTTTGTCGATCCCGACCCCGATCCGGCGCGCAGCTTTGCCGAGCGCCAGCGGCTGTTTCGCCTGCCGCGGTCGAGCTGGGCCGATTATGACCCGGCCTTGATTTCCGAAGGCGGCGGCGTCTTTGAGCGCGGCGCCAAATCGGTTCCGATCAGCCCGCAAATGAAGCACGCCTTCGGCATCGAGGCCGACCGGCTGACCCCGCCCGAGCTGATCCGCAAATTGCTTGGCGCCCCGGTCGACCTGCTGTGGTTCGGCGGCATCGGCACTTATGTCAAGGCGCCGCAGGAAAGCCATGCCGAGGTCGGCGACCGCGCCAACGACGCGCTGCGCATCAACAGTGACGAAATCCGGGCAAAAGTCGTCGGCGAAGGCGCCAATCTCGGCGTCACCCAGCGCGGCCGCATTGCCTATGCGCTCGCCGGAGGACGCGTAGACACCGATGCGATCGACAATTCGGCCGGGGTTGACACCTCCGACCACGAGGTCAACCTCAAGATTTTGATCGACCGCGCTATCGCCGTGGGGGTACTGCCGGCGGGCGAGCGCGAGCCGTTGCTCCACGCCATGACCGAGGATGTCGCCGCCCTGGTGTTGCGCGACAATTACCGGCAAGGAGAGGCCTTGTCGGTGGCCGAAGCGCGCGGCGCCGCGGCGCTCGATCGCCAGGTGCGGCTGATCCGCGAGCTCGAAAAGTCCGGCCGGCTCGATCGCACGCTCGAATTCCTGCCCGACGACGAGACCTTGGCCAGCCGGGCGGCGCACCGCCAGGGTCTGACCCGTCCGGAACTCGCAGTGGTGCTGGCCTATGCGAAGATGGCGCTCGACAGCGAACTGCTCGCCTCCGAGCTGCCCGACGCATCGCAGCTTGCGGACGAGCTGCGCGGCTATTTCCCAACGGCCCTGCGCCAACGGTTGGGCCCGCAAATCCCGACTCATCCTCTGCGCCGCGAGATTACGGCAACGATCGTCACCAATGACGTCGTCAACCGTGCCGGCATCACGTTTGTCAGCGACATGCGCGCACGCACGGGGCGGCCGGCGCCCGATATCGCCCGGGCCTATCTGGTTGTCCGCGAGATTTTCGAACTGCCTCGGCTGTGGGCCGAGATCGAAGCGCTCGACAACCAAGTGCCGGCGGCGCTGCAAAGCGAAATGCTGCTGGACATCGCCGGGCTCGTCGAACACACGGCAGGCTGGCTGCTGCGCGGCAACCGGCTCGATCTGAGGGCGGAATCAGCCCGGTTGGCAGCCGCAGTCGCGCGTCTGGGCGAGATCGTAGCGGAGCTGCTGCCGTCCGGCGAGCGGGTGCTGTTCGAAGCTCGCGCAGCGCGTTTTGCCGCCGCCGGGGTACCGGCAGCGCTCGCCGAGCGGATCGGCCGGATCATTTTCCTTACCACCGCGCTCGAGGTCGGCGACCTCGCCGAGCGCACCTCTCAGCCGATCGAGGGCGCCGCGCGGATTTTCTACAGCGTCGGCGCCCGGTTCGCGCTTGACGACATGCGCGACGCGGCGCGCCGGCTGCCGGCCGAGACCAGATGGCAGAAGGCCGCCGCCGAAACGCTGATCGACGATTTATACGCGTTGCAGCGCGATCTGGCCGAGCGGGTGCTGCAGCATGCCGACGATGGCGACCCGCTCGTCGCCTGGACGGCGGCGCGATCGGCAGAACTCGCCGCCAGCGACGCGCTCGCTCGTGAATTGCGCGCCAGCCCCAATCCCGACCTGGCCTTGCTCGTCGTCGCCGTCCGCCAGCTCCGCCAGACGCTCGACTGACCTGTTGGGTTGCCGTCATCGTTGCCGCTCGCCACGACGAGTGGTGCGCACCTGACGCCAGTCACCCGCAGCATCCTCGGGTCGTCATCGACGAAGTGCTGCGCGAAGACGCAAGCCGCATGGCGGATCGTTTGCGGGCTGCCGGGTGTGAAGTCGCTCTCGAAATCTGACCGCGCATGCCACCTGTGTGGCACTTGTTCGCATCGATGATGCCGGAGGCCCGGCTCGCGATCGGGCGGATCGGCGCCGTTATCCGCGAGCGGATCACGGTCACGACGGGCTAGCGAGGATTTCCCGGACTTGGACTAGCGGGGCTGGCCGAGGGGCGGCATGATCAGGATGCCGGTGTTGTCGAGCAGCGCCTCGATCCGCTCGAGCATCGGCTGCGCCGCTTCGATCGCACGGCCGAGGACGGTGACGCCGATGTCGTCGTCCTCGCGCTGCTTGCCGGTCAGGCGATCGTAGAGAAATGCGGCAAGCCCCTCTTCGCGCGGAAAGACGGTCAGCTCGACCGGCGTAGCCGCCGGGATGTTGGCGGCTTCCTTGGCCAGGCGCAGCGCCACCTCGTAGCCGCCCAGCGCGTCTACAAGACCGTTGGCTTTGGCTTCCTCGCCCGACCAAACCCGGCCCTGCGCGACTGCCTCGACCGCGTCCGCGGTCAAGCGGCGGCCGGCGGCGACATGGTCCTTGAACCCTTGGTAGGTCGCGTCGAGAAACGCCTGCAGGCGGGCGCGGGCTAGCGGCGAAAAATCGGAGGTGGCGCTGAACATCGCGGCATTGGCGCCGAACTGCGCCGCATCGGTCGACACCCCGACCTTTTTTAACAGATCGGCCACGTCGAGCTTGCCGGCCAGGACCCCGATCGACCCGGTCAAGGTTGCCGGTTCGGCGACGATCTTGTCGGCCGGCGCGGCGACGTAATAGCCGCCGGAGCCCGCCACGTTGCCCATCGACACGATGACCGGCTTGCCGCGCTCGCGGGCAAAAACGACATCGTGCCAGATCGTTTCCGAGGCGGTGACCGAACCGCCTGGACTGTCGATGCGGAACAGGATCGCCCGCACCTTTGGGTCGCGCACCGCAGCGCGAAAGGCGCGCGTCATGTCGTTCGCGGCCATCTGACCGGTGTCCGCCAACGGGTTGGCCGCACCGCCGCCGCGGACGATCAGCCCTGATCCAAAGATCAGCGCAATCCGCTCGCCTTTGCGATGCGGCCGTCCCGCGCCGTCGAGATAGGTCGAGAGATTGACAATCTCGGCGTCCGATCCGGCACGCTCGTGCGCCGCGGCAATCGCCTCGTCGCGATAGCCGAGCCGGTCGACAAGCTTTGCCTGCAAGGCTTCGCCGGGGAGCAAGGGCGCGCGGTCGAGCGCGGCGCGTACCGCACCCGGCGGCAACTTACGGTTCTGGGCGATCCCGTCGACCACCTGCCCGGAGATCGAGGCGAGCAAATCTTCGACTTCTTCGCGCTGCGGCGGGGTCATCTTGGTTTCGGTCAGAACGTTCGCGGCAGTCTTGTAGCGGCCGCGGTGGTCGAATTCGGGAGCGATCCCGAGCAGATCAAGGGTGCCCTTGAAGAACATGGACTCGGCATACAGCCCAGTCAGCCCGAGACTGCCCATCGGCTGCAGCCAGATCTGGTCGAAGGCGGTCGACAGATAGTACGGGCGGGTGCCGGCGCCGAATTCGCCAAAACTGTCGGCGAACGCGATCGAGAACTTGCCCTTGGCGCGGAACGCGGCGATCGCGTCGCGCACCTGCTGAGCTTCGGCAAGACCGATTTCGTCATCGCCGACGCGTGCGAGCACGCCCTTTACCCGGGGATCGGCCCCGGCGGCCTCCAGCGCGTCGAGAAAGTCGCGCAGGCTCGGCTTGCCACCCAGGATCAGCCGCCGCCAATTCTCCTCTCCGGGCCCCTCGGCCAGCCCTCGGGTCAAATCTGCCGACAGGATGATGTTGTCAGGGAGCGACGGCTTGCCGGGCTGAAGCCGGTTGATCGCCACCGCGGCAGCGATAATGAACAGAACCGTCAGGACGCCGATCACCGCAAACAAGCCGACCAGCAGGCGGCGCATCGGTCAGATTTCGCCGCCGAGCGCGCGTTGGCGCAGCAGGTGATCGGCGAGCACGCAGGCGACCATCGCTTCGCCCACCGGTACCGCACGGATGCCGACGCAGGGATCGTGGCGGCCATGGGTCGCGATTTCGACCTCATTGCCGTCAACATCGACGGTACGCATCGAGGTCAGGATCGAGCTGGTCGGCTTGACCGCAAAACGCGCGACGATGTCCTGCCCGGTGGAGATGCCGCCGAGGACGCCGCCGGCATTATTCGACAAAAAAATAACCCGTCCGTCCTGCATCCGCATCTCGTCGGAGTTCTCTTCCCCGGTGAGCGCGGCAGCGCCGAAACCAGCCCCAATCTCGACGCCCTTGACCGCGTTGATTGTCATCAGCGCACGCGCGAGGTCCCCGTCGAGCTTGTCGTAGATCGGCTCGCCGAGACCGGCGGGCACCCCGCTGGCGACGATTTCGATCACGGCGCCGGCCGACGAACCGGCTTTTCGCGTCCGATCGAGATAGTCGGCCCAGCGGAGCGCCGCCGCCGCATCCGGGCACCAGAACGGATTGTCCTCGACTGCCCGCCAATCCCAGGCAGCGCGGTCGATCGCATGCGGCCCGATCTGCACGAGAGCGCCGCGGATCGCGATATCGGGTCCGAGGATCTGGCGCGCGACCGCACCTGCCGCAACTCGCGACGCGGTCTCGCGCGCCGAGGCGCGGCCGCCGCCGCGGTAGTCGCGCACGCCGTATTTCTTCCAATAGGTGTAGTCGGCGTGGCCGGGGCGGAAACGGTCAGCGATGTTGCGGTAATCGCGTGAGCGTTGGTCGGTGTTGTCAATCATGAGCTGTATCGGGGTGCCGGTTGTCACCCCGTCGAAAACACCACTCAGGATGCGGACAAGGTCTTCCTCGCGACGCTGGGTTGTAAACCGCGACTGACCGGGTTTGCGCTTGTCGAGCCAGCGCTGGATGTCGGGCTCGGCGAGCGGCAGACGCGGCGGCACGCCATCGACGACGACGCCGATCGCCGGCCCGTGGCTTTCGCCCCAGCTGGTAAAGCGGAATAGGGTTCCGAAGGAGTTGCCGGCCATGTTTGCTGCCACCGATCGGCTAAAACCGTCATTCCGGCGAAAGCGGGAACCCAGTGGTCCCGGCGCCTCGTCGGCCACCCTGGACCCCCGCCTGCACGCGGGCGACGATAAACTGGTTCGAAGTCAACACCGGTCCCACCAACCGTCGGTCACACCACCGAGATGTCGGGCGCGTCGACGGCCTTCATGCCGACGACGTGATAGCCGCAATCGACATGGTGCACTTCACCACTGACGCCGGCCGACAAATCGCTCAACAGGTAAAGCGCGCTGCCTCCGACGTCCTCGATCGTGACGTTGCGCTTGAGCGGCGAGTTCAGCTGGTTCCATTTCAGTATATAGCGGAAATCGCCGATTCCCGAAGCGGCCAAGGTCTTGATCGGGCCGGCCGAAATGGCATTGACGCGGATGTTGTCACCGCCGAGGTCGACCGCCAGGTAACGCACGCTCGCCTCCAGCGCCGCCTTGGCGACGCCCATCACATTGTAGTGCGGCATCACTCTTTCCGCACCCGAATAGGTCAGGGTCAGCAGGCTGCCGCCCTCGGTCATCAGCGGCGCCGCACGGCGGCAGATTTCGGTAAACGAGTAACAGGATATCTCCAGGGTTCGCAGGAAGTTCGCTCGCGTCGTTTGCAGATATTTGCCCTTCAGCTCGTCCCGGTCGGAAAAGGCAATCGCGTGGACGACAAAATCGAGCTGTTTCCAACGGTGCGCCAACGCAGTGAACAGCGAATCAAGGCTTTCCTCGGAAGCGACATCGGCTTCCAGCACAAAGTCGCTGTCGAGGCTCTGCGCGAGCGGGCGCACCCGTTTGCCGAGCGCCTGGCCCTGGTAGGTAAAGGCGAGGGCGGCGCCGTGGCTGTGCAGCGCCTTGGCGATGCCCCAGGCGATCGAGCGCTCGTTGGCGACACCCATAATCAGCCCGCGTTTTCCCGCCATCAGCGGCATGGTCATCCCCGTTTCTCGCTTCGCGGTTCATCCTATACAAAGGCGGCAGAGAGGGCCAATGAGGGCGATCGCGAATGGCAATGGTGCCGCGGCGGTGAGGCGCGGATAATCGCGCGGCACCGGCCTGGATACCAGATCAGACGCTGGGAGGTTCCCGGGATGTTGCCTGAGGCGGAAGAGCGCCGGGAGAGCGGAGGGGGAGGCGGACCGCAGGGCATGGCGGCGACGGCGGCCGCCTTTGGGCTCTATTCGCTGCGCCGGTTCAGCGCCGATGGCTGCTTTGCCGCCTCCGGTGCCTTGAGCTATACGGCGTTGGTGTCGCTGGTGCCGCTGGCGGCGATTGCGCTGAGCTCACTGTCGGTTTTTCCGATTTTCGGACAGCTGCACGACCAGATCCTGGGGCTCGTATTCAAATATTTCATACCCTCGATCGGCGAGCAGGCGGGTTGGTGGTTTCGCGCCTTCGCCAATTCCGCGGCACAGACAACCGCGATCGGCGTCATCGGCATCGCCGCTACCGGGGTTCTGTTGCTGGTCACAGTCGAAGACCAGCTCAACCTGATCTGGCGGGTGACTGCACCGCGTCCCTGGGGACAGCGGGTTCTGGCCTATTGGACTTCTGATCACCCTCGGCCCGCTTCTGATCGGGCTCAGTCTGTCGTTGTCGACCTATTTCGAGATCGCCGCGCGCCGCGCCGGGTTCAGCCAGGAAGCCTTTCAATGGCTCGAAAGCGGCTGGCTGCATGGGGCTGCGCGCACGGTGCCGGCGCTGCTCGAATTCGTCGCGCTGACCTTGCTCTATTGGCTCATTCCGAATGGCACCGTGCGCTGGCGCGACGCCGCCCTCGGCGCTCTGGTGGCGACGACGGCAATCGAAATTCTGAAAGTCGGGTTCACGATTTATATCGGCGCGATGTCTTATTACCAGACCGTCTACGGGGCGCTCGCGGCCATCCCGATCTTTCTGCTGTGGATGTATATTTCGTGGATGGCGGTGCTGCTCGGCGCCGAGGTAGCCGCGGCTGTGCCGCATTGGCGGATCGACGAGCGTATCGGAATGAGATGGTTCGGCGGAGTGCAGCTGGGCCTGAGCCTGGCGCTGATCGCGGCGTTGACGCGAGCGCAGCGTTCGGGCGCGGTACCGGCGACGCGAGAACTTGCCACTGACCTCGGGGTTGCGACGACGGTCATCGACGAGCATATGAAACCGCTGGCCTCGGCCGGATTTGTCGCTCATACGCAAGCGGGGAGTTGGGTATTGGCATGGAACCCCGAAACCGCCACCTTGCGCGACCTTTATGATGCCTTGCACCTTCCGTTCGCCGGCAGCTGGCTGGGCAACGTCACGGCACCGTGGCAGCGGCAAATTGCACCGGCGATCGAACGGATCGTCCGAGCCGAAGCTGGGGCGATGCAGATGACAATCGGCTCTCTGATCGCAGAGCCTGTGGACGACGGAGCAAGGCGCCGGCACGGCTGGCAGGGCGCGGCCGATCCGATCCGGAAAAAGATCGGGTCTGAATAGGCGCGGGGGAGCGAATCATGGACGAGATCGCCGAAGCCGAACCGCTGGCGCCCTTCGAGCGGTGGTTTGCCGACGCCGCGCTGTCTGAGCCCGACGCCAATGCGATGATCTTGGCGACCGCGACCCCGGACGCGGTCCCTTCGGCGCGCGCCGTGCTGCTGAAAGGCTTTGATGCTCGGGGCTTTGTCTTTTACACCAACCTTGAAAGCCGCAAATCCGACGAACTGGCCGGCAACCCGCAGGCGGCGCTGTGTTTTCTGTGGAAAGTGCTGCGGCGCCAGGTGCGGGTCGAGGGTGCGGTCGAGCCGGTGTCGGCCGAGGAAGCCGACGCCTATTTCGCCAGCCGGGCGCGTGACAGCCGCATCGGTGCTTGGGCGTCGGACCAGTCGAGGCCGCTCGCCAGCCGGGCCGTGCTCGAGCGGCGGGTCGAAGACTTTGCCCGACGGTTTGGCGAGACCGAGGTGCCGCGGCCGCCCGTTTGGTCGGGCTTTCGGGTGGTGCCGCAGCGGATCGAATTCTGGCAGGAGCGGCCCTCGCGCCTGCATGACCGTTGGTTGTTTGTTCGCGAGGGCAGCGAATGGCGACGGGAGCTGCTGTTCCCATGATTTACGGGCCGCAGGCGGATCGGTTGCGGCGGCGGGCAACCTATGCCTCGGTCGCAGTCGCGCTGTTGCTGGTCACGATAAAGTTTGTTGCATGGCTCGAGACCGGTTCGGTCGCGCTGTTGTCGAGCGTTATCGACTCGATGCTCGACGCCGCCGCGTCGCTGCTCAATCTTGTCGCGGTGCGCCATGCGATGACGCCCGCCGATCGCGAGCATCGCTTTGGCCACGGCAAGGCCGAGCCACTGGCGGTGCTCGGCCAGTCGGCCTTTATCACCGGCAGCGCCCTGCTGCTGCTCGCCGAGGCGGTGCGCCGAATGATCGATCCGATCCCGGTTGCCAACCCGCCGGCTGGCATCGCGGTGATGGTGTTCTCGATCATCGTGACGATCGCGCTTGTCGCTTTTCAGCGTCACGTCGTGCGCCGCACCGGCTCGATCGCGATCACCGCCGATGAATTGCATTACCGCAGCGACGTAATCCTGAACGGCAGCGTCATCGCCGCGTTGATCTTGGGCGGCCTCTTTGGCCTGCACATCCTTGACCCGTTGTTCGGCGGCGCAATCGGGATCTGGATCATCTATTCCGCCATGCGGCTGGCGCGGCTCTCGCTGATCCAGCTGATGGACCAGGAATTGCCCGATGACGAGCGCGAAAAGATCCGGGAGATCGCGCAATCGCACCCGGATGTGGCCGCGGCGCACGATCTGCGCACGCGAGTTGCGGGACCGACCGCCTTTATCCAGCTTCATATCGAAATGGACGGCGCGATGAGCCTGATTCGAGCCCACGAGATCTCCGACGAGGTCGAATTCAGACTGCGCTCGGCCTACCCGAACGCCGAGATCATCATCCACCAGGACCCCGAGGGGGTCGAGGAGCCGCGCGCGAATTTTCCGCGGCGAGTCGATGCACAATGAGCGGCGCGCGCAAGGTGCTGTTGCTGACCGGCGCCAGCCGCGGCATCGGGCACGCGACGGTCAAACGCTTTAGCGACGCCGGCTGGCGGATCATCACATGCTCGCGCGAGGTGGTGCCGCCGGAGTGCAAGCGCGACCCGAACTGGACCCACCACATCACCGCCGATCTCGGCGATCCCAGCGATCTCGAGCATTTTGTCGCCGAGGCCAAGGATTTTCTCGACGGCCCGCTGCATGCGCTGGTCAACAACGCCGGGGTATCGCCCAAATCGCCGGACCGCGAGCGGCTCGGCACGCTCAACGGCGACCTCGAAGACTGGCATCGGGTGTTTCATCTGAATTTTTTCGTGCCGCTGATCCTGTCTCGTGCATTTGCATCGGCGCTGGCGTGCGGCACGGGCGCGATTGTCAACATCACCTCGATCGCTGGTCACCAGGTGCATCCGTTTGCGGGCTCGGCCTATTCGACCTCGAAGGCGGCACTGTCGGCGTTGACCCGTGAGATGGCCGCCGATTTTGCTCGTCTCGGGGTGCGCGTCAATGCGGTGGCGCCGGGCGAGATCGAGACCGCGATGCTGTCGCCGGAGACCGCCGTGCTGCTGCCGCGCATTCCGCTGCACCGGCTCGGCATCCCGTCCGACGTCGCCGGCACGATCTTTTTCCTGTGCAGCGACGACGCCGCCTATGTCACCGGCACCAAGATCTCCGTCAACGGCGGCCAGCACATCTATTGAGGGCTGATCGCCGGAGAAGATTAGCCCTGCCCTAGCAGGATCGGAACCGGTGCCTCACCTAGAGCTTAACCTCTTCAAGAGCCAGATCCTCAAGCGCCCGGTGAAGGTTGATAGGTTTTGATAGGCACCCTCGACACGCACGAATTGGTCAAAGACCTGAAGGCGTCGGGTTTCACCGACGCACAAGCGGAAGCGGTGACGCGCGCGCTACGCCTGGCGCAGGATCTCGACGTTTCGAACCTCACGACGAAGAGCGATTTAGCTCTATTGCGCGGCGAGATCGAGATGCGGATCGCTCAAGTCGAGTTACGGCTGGTCAAATGGATGATCGGGGTTGGCGTCGCCGCCGCATTGGCGGTCGGCGGTATGATCTGGACCGCGACTCAGGTCCTCCTTCACGCCCATCCGTGAAGCGTCATTCGCACGCCAACCGGCCGGTATGTTAGCCGAATGCTTTCATGACGATAAAGGGCGACGCCGGCGATCGCGACGCCGAGCATCCATTCGATAACGGCGAGACCCTTTTCGATCTCGGCGAACCTCGTTTCTAAGTCCGGCAACTGCGTCAAGCGGCGCGGGGCAGGGTCAGCCGCTGCCACACGTCGGCAAGGCCCTGCACCAACGCCTCGATATCCGCGTCGCTGTGCAGCGGCGTCGGGGTCAGCCGCAGGCGCTCGCGGCCTTTGGGCACGGTCGGGTAGTTGATCGGCTGCACATAGATGCGGTGGCGCTGGAGCAGCGCGTCGCACGCCGCTTTGCACAATTCGGCGTCGCCGATCATGACCGGGACGATGTGGCTCGGCGACGCCATCCCCGGCAACCGCACCTCGGCGAGACGGCGCTTGACCCGTGCCGCGCGTTCCTGGTGGCGGTCGCGTTCGGCCTGGCTTTGTTTCAGGTGGCGGATGCTGGCGAGCGCGCCAGCAGCCAACGCCGGCGGCAGCGAGGTCGTAAAGATGAAGCCAGGGGCATGGCTGCGGATGAAATCGACGAGCGCCGCCGAGCCCGCGATGTAGCCGCCCATCACGCCAAAGGCCTTGCCGAGCGTGCCCTGGATCACCGTCGGGCGGTGCATGACGCCGTCGCGCTCGGCGATCCCGCCGCCGCGGGCCCCATAAAGCCCGACGGCGTGCACTTCGTCGAGATAGGTCATCGCCGCGAAACGGTCGGCGACGTCGCACAGTTGGCCGATCGGGGCGATGTCGCCATCCATCGAATACACCGATTCGAAGCAGACGAGCTTGGGCCGGCTCGGAGCAATGGCGGCGAGCAGGCGGGTGAGATCATCCGGGTTGTTGTGGCGGAAGATGTGCTTTTCGGCGCGGCTGTTGCGGATTCCGGCGATCATCGAGGCGTGGTTCTGCGCGTCGGACAACACCACCGTGCCCGGCATTTCGCGGGCCAGGGTCGACAGCACCGCTTCGTTGGCGACATAGCCCGAGGTGAAAACCAGCGCCGCCTCGCGCCCATGCAGATCCGCAAGCTCCCGCTCCAGCAGCAGGTGCAGGTGGCTGTTTCCGGAGATGTTGCGGGTGCCGCCGGCGCCGGCGCCGAGCGCGCCCAACCCCTCGGCCATCGCGGCGAGCACCGCCGGATGCTGGCCCATGCCGAGATAGTCGTTCGAGCACCACACGGTGACTTCAGCGCCGATGCGATGATCGAAGGCGCGCGGAAAAGCGCCGCAGCGCCGTTCGAGATCGGCGAACACACGGTACCGCCCCTCGCGATGCAGCGCATCGAGGCGCTCAGAGAAAAAGGCTTCGTAGTCCATCGTTGCCATGCTGAAAGGTCGTATCTTCATAGCATATTCTGTGGCTGCAGCGGGCTAGACGACGTGTCGCAGCCGACAGCGGTGTCTATTTCCTGGGCTTACACACAAAGGTGGCGCGGGACGGCAGCAGCAGCGGGCAAAAATCGAGCTTCCAGTCGGTGTCCACCCGCGCCGCTACCGTGTTCGGTGCGCATTCGTCCTGCGCCGCTTTTTGCACCGTGTCGTGCGAGCTGGCGAGCAGGTCGTAGCAGATCGCGACCCGCGGTCCCGGATCCTTGACGCCGGCTCCCGGCTGTTGCGGGTAGGTCGGGTAGGGGTCGAGCGCCGAGCAGCCGGCAAGCCCCGCGGCCGCTGCAAGGACGAGTGCTGCGGTGGCTCTCACGATGAGGCGGCGAGCGCGTGTTCGAGAAAAGCGGCGCAGGCCATCAGCCGCGCGTCGTCAGCGCGGCGGCCGACGAGCTGGACGCCGGTCGGCAGACCGCTCTCTCCCCAGCGCGCCGGCATGGTCGCGCAGGGCGTGCCGAGCAGGGTCCACATGCGGTTGAAGACCGGATCGCCGGTATAGCCGAGCCCGGCCGGCGCCTCGCCGGGTGCCGCCGGCGTCAGGACCGCGTCGCAGCCGCCGAAGAATCGTGCGAGACCGGCCCGCGCCGTCTCGGCCAAGGCACGCGCAGCATCGTATTCGTCGGCGCCGACCGCCATCCCGGCATCGAGCAGCTGGGCGAGCCGCGGCGACAGCTCGGCGCTGTGCCGGATGCGCTCATGGGCGAGGGCGCGAGAGGTCTCGAAGCCCATGATCTTGTCCTGCGCCTCGGTCAGGCCCTCGTGCTCCGGGGCGATCGCCAATTCCTCGACCCGGGCGCCGGCGCGGTCGAGCGCCGCCCGCGCCGCGTCGAGAGCGGCGGCGCTGGCCGGTTCGGCCTCGGCCCACATCGGCGTGCGGTAGAGGCCGAAATGCGGCGCCCGGTCGAGGATCGCCAGATGACGCAATGCCGGCCGCTCGGTCAGCACGCCGGCGAAAAACGCCGCATCGTCGACGGTGCGGGCGTAGACGCCGACCGTGTCGAGGCTGTCGGAGAGCGGCTTGACCCCGCTGCGGTTGATCACCCCGAAGCTCGGTTTGTAGCCGACAATGCCGCAGAACGACGCCGGGCGGATCACCGATCCGGCGGTCTGCGTACCAAAGCCGAGCGGCGCCATGCCGTCGGCCACGGCGGCGGCCGAGCCGCTCGACGAACCGCCGGGGGTGTGCGCCGGGTTGTGCGGATTGGCGGTCTTGCCGGGAGTGAAAGTCGCGAATTCGGTGGTGACGGTCTTGCCCAGCACGACGGCGCCGGCGGCTCGTGCCAGCGCCACGCAGGAGGCGTCGGCGGCCGGCCGATGGCCGCGGTAAATCGGCGACCCGTAGGTGGTCGGCATGTCGCCGGTGTCGATCAGGTCCTTGACCGCAATCGGAATGCCGTGCAGGGGCCCACGCGGGGCTTCGCCGTCGCGTTGCCGCGCCTCGGCCAACGCTTGCTCGCGGTCGAGATATTGCCAGGCCCCGACGACGCTCTCCCGCGCCTCGATCCGCTCGAGATACGACGCGACCAGCGCCGCGGCGGTCAGTCGGCGTTCGGCGATCTGCCGGGCGGCCTCGCGAGCGGTCAGCGAGCGCGGTTCGGTCATCACGGCATCCTCTGCGATTTTGGCGCGGGGCGAAGAGAGCGGCGGCTTCGGTGGCCGGCGTCGAGTCTTTCCGAGCACGCCGGGCACTCTTGCTCATGGTGACCGCGGTTGACAAGCAGGGTTCCGGGGAAACGTAGATCTGGTTTGCCGCTTATAACACCGGGTCCGGGCAGGGTTGCGGCCGGGCCTTACTGCTGCACCGGAGGCTATCCTTGACCCAGCCGCCCGACGAGCGCGAGCATGACCCCGACCAATCGCGATCGCGCGCACTGATCGGACTGGCGATCGTTGCTGTACTCGTCGTTGCCGCGGTCTACCTGGTGCACGCGCTGCGCAAGGAATCAGAGCTTGAAGACTGCCTGATGTCCGGGCGGTCGAATTGCGCGCCGATCGAGGTTCCCGCCGCCAACAGATAGACCCGCCGGGGCCGGGATTGCTGCTACACTCGTCACCGGGACGAGCTGACGGAGAGGCGGATGATCGAGATCCCGGCGCGCCAAGGCAAGGCCGCTCGCCTGCGCCACGGGCAGGTCGTCAAGATCGTCAACACCACCGGGCAGCAGGTCGTCGACGCCTGGGCGTTCAACGCTGCCGATCTGCGCGAATTCATGTCGATGGAGCACAGCCGCGTCGCGATCGGGCATATCATCCCGGCGGTCGGCGACGCCCTCGTCACCAACAACAGACGGCCGATCCTGACCCTTGTCGAAGATACCTCCGGGGGCATCCACGACACCCTGTTCGCCGCCTGCGACCGCTGGCGCTACAAGCTGCTCGGGTGCCAGGGCTACCACGACAATTGCACCCACAACCTTGGGGCCGGGCTCGCCGAACTCGGCCTCGCGCCGCCGGAAACGCCGGCGCCGCTCAACCTGTTCATGAACATCCCGGTGGTCGACGGCAACCGGGTCGAGGTGCGGCCGCCGGTCAGCACCCCGGGAAGCCATGTCTCGTTGCGGGCGGAAATGGATTGCGTCGTCGCCTTCTCGGCCTGCCCGCAGGATATGCTGCCGGTCAACGGCCTCGCGATGCAGCCAACCCATGCCCATTTCGACATCGTCGGGTAACCGGTGTCGAGGAGCGGCATTCCCGGTTGCAGACCGAGCCGCGACGTTGAAATTGCGAAAATGCGTAAAGAAGTGCAATGAGACCGATTCCGCTTGGGGCCAAGGGTTCGTTTACGCTGCTCGTCCAGCCCGAGCATCTGGCGAACCGGTTCAAAGACGCGACCTTGCCGCCGGTGCTGGCAACTCCGGTCATGATCATGGTCATGGAGAACGCCGCGCTGAACGCAGTCCGCTTCTATCTCGATCCGGGGGAGAGCGCCGTCGGCACCGCGGTCAATATTCGGCATCTCGCGGCGACCCCGGTCGGGCGCCGGGTCAGCTGGGAAGCGCTGGTGACCAATGTCGATGGCAGGCGCATCGAATTTACGGTGCGCGCCACCGAAGGCGGCAAGGAGATTGGCAGCGGCTCGCATTCTCGCGTCGTTATCGACACGACGAAATTCTCCGAGCGGCTGCGATGAGCGTCGTTGCCGGCGATATCGACGCCTATTGCGCGCGGATCGGCTATGGCGGCGCGCGCGAACCGACGCTCGCCGTGTTGCGGGCGGTCATTTTGGCGCATGCGACGGCAATTCCGTTCGAAAACCTCGATGTCCTGCTGAAACGGCCGACCCGCCTCGACCCCCCGTCGCTTTATGCAAAGCTCGTGCACGGCGGGCGCGGCGGCTATTGCTTCGAGCACAACCTGTTGCTGCTCGACGTTTTGTGCACCCTCGGATTTCGCGCCGAGGGCCTCGCCGCGCGGGTGCGGAGGGACCGCCCGACAGGCGCGTTCGGAGCGCGAACCCATATGCTGCTGCGCGTCGATCTGGCGGAAGGGAACTACATCGCCGATGTCGGGCTGGGCGGGCTGACCCCGACCGCACCCTTGGCGCTGAATGCCGGCAGCGAGCAGGCGACGCCGCATGAGACCTTCCGCCTCGTGGCGGCCGGCGGCGAACTCGACCTCGAGGCCAGGCTCGGCGAGACATGGAGCTGCCGTTACCGGTTCTCGCTGCAAGTTCAGACGGCGGCGGATTATGCGGTCGCAAACTGGTTCACCTCGACCCATCCCGAGTCGCTGTTCGTTTGCAATCTGACCGCCAGCCGCGCCGGCCAGGATCGCCGCTACACCCTCTTCAACGACAAATTCACCGTCCGCAACCTCGACGGAACGGCCGAGCGCCGCATCCTCAAAGGCGCCGGCGAGTTCGGTGAGGTCCTCGCCCGGCACTTCGGCATCGAGCCGGCGGACTCGGCCGACATCGCGGCGGCCGCGGCGCTCGCTGCCGAGCACGCCACCCACCCCGATCCGTTCGAAAGCCTCTGACTAGACGCGGAGCTTGCAGATGAAGGAGGCGGCCTTCGACGCGCTTGCCGGCTGGGTGACCAACGCCGGGTTGATGGGTCGGCCGGAGAGCGAGCTGATGGCCGGATTCTGCCGTGGGATCGTCAATGCAGGCGTCCCGTTGGCCCGAGCCATGGTCATTCTTGACACGCTTCACCCGATCTATGAGGGCCGCGTCTTCCGCTGGCGCGTCGATGCGCCTGAGGATGTCGAGGCGGTGGATTACGGCCGCACCAACGAGGGCGAGGCGGCCGAGAACTGGCAGCGCAGCCCGTTCTTCCATCTCCTTCAGTCCGGCGAAAACGCGTTGCGGCGCCGGCTGGCGGCCGGCGAACCAGCCGATTTTCCGGGGATCGTGCAGGTACGCGATGAGGGGATGACCGATTACCTGGCGCTGGTTCATCGCTTTGCCGCCGAAGGCGTCATCGGCGAGATGGATTGCGTCTATTCGTCGTGGGCGACCGATGCGGAGAACGGATTTGACGACGGCGCCATCATCGCAGTTCAACGGCTGACGCCCTTCCTCGAGCTCGCACTCAAATCGGCCGCGCTCGCGCGCATGGCCGGTACGCTCGCCGAAACCTACCTCGGCCGCGACCCGGGGCGGCGCGTGATGAGCGGCCGCATTGCACGCGGGATCGCGGAGAAGATCGGCGCCGTGCTGTGGTACAGCGATCTGCACGGCTATACTCACATCAGCGACAGCGCGCCCCCGGAGCAGATCATCCCGCTGTTGAACGACTATGCCGATGTCGTCGTCTCCGCGGTCCATAACCATGGCGGCGATGTGTTGAAGCTGATCGGCGACGGAACTCTCGCGATCTTTGCCGGCGCGGATCGCGCGCAGGCTTGCGTCGGCGCGCTCGCCGCCGCGGCGCGGGTGCGCACCGCCGCCGCCAAGCTCAATCGCAACCGTGCCGAAAACGACTTGCCGACGGCCGAGGTCTATCTTGCGCTGCATGTCGGCGAGGTCTTTTACGGGAATGTCGGCAGCAAGGACCGCCTCGACTTTACCGTAGTCGGTCCAGCCGTCAACGAGGTCAGCCGCATCCTGGCGCTGAGCCGGTCGGTCGAGCAGGACGTGTTGCTGTCGGCAAGCTTTGCCGAAGCGCTCGATGAAGAGACACGCCGCCGTCTGGTCTCGATAGGCCGCTACGCCTTGCGCGGCGTCGCCCAACCGCAGGAGCTGTTCGTCCCCGAACCCGGTTTCGACGGAACCCGATCGCAGCCGTAAATCCGCAGGATAATGTCAGGAGCTCGACCCCGGCCTCTGAACTTGGCCGGTATACAATTTCGATCAGCGCCAGCGGTATCAGCTGCATGACAAAATGAAGGGCTGGTCGACACCGCGTCACCGATCCCAATAGCGCGTGGCGGTTTAAGGCTGATCCCCAGCACCGTCCTCCGCCGGGGATGATCACGCCCGTCGAGTTTATGACCCGCCGCGTGGCAGCAAAGTTACCTGGTTCACACAGCCAAAAGAGGCGGCGCCCTCGTGCTCAAGTCAGCTGGCGCGGGTCTGGTAGGCGGTCAACCGCCGGTGGCGGCCCGAAAGGCGCGCTCGAATTTCGAAAATTCGTCGGCGGACGCGTCGGAGACCGCCCAATAGCCGAGGTCGCCGTCGCTCCAGTGGCGCAAGGTATAGCCGCGGCGGGTGATGGTCTCGGCGTGATCGTCGGAAGCAGCCGGCAGCACAAAGACGTTGATGACGTGCTTGCCGGCCCGGTAGACAAGCGCCGGGACCGGCTTGCCCGCGATCAGGTCGAGCCGGCCGCCGACCAATGGGAAGCCTTGCGCGGCGAGGTCGACCCCCGGCGGCGACAGTTCGGTGCGCCCGGCAAACCACGGTTTTACCGTATGCTTGTCCGACGACGCGACATCGGTCAGATGGTCGGCCAACAGCGAACGCAGATGACTGTCGATGACCTCGTTGGCGACCGCGCTTTCCTGGCGCTCGCCTGATATCAGCCAGGTCCCGCTCGATCCGACCGCAACGGCGATCAGGATCGAGGCGGCAAAGGCGAGCCAGCGCGGTCCGCGCGCCATCGACGGAGCGCCGCCGGCCTCGCGGCGAAGCGCCGAATGGATTTGCGAACGCAGCCCCGCCGGCGCGCGGTAGACCGGCGCCGACTGGCGGATACCGTCGCGCAGCCGTTCGAGCGCCGCCGCCTCGGGGCCGCATTCGGCGCAGCCTTCGATATGCCGCCGGAGATCCGACCGCTCCGCCGCGCCAACCTCGCCATCGAGATAGGCGCCAAGGCGCGGGCCGACCTCATCGCATTCCATCACCAAGATCCTTTCCTTCCCATCCCTGGCGCAACGCCGTGCGAGCGCGGTGCAGCCGCGACATCACCGTGCCGATCGGCACGCCGGTCACTTCGGCGATCTCGCGGTAGCCGAGCTCGTGCAGCTCGCGCAGCACGATCGCCTCGCGCAGCGGCGGCGGCAGCGCTTCGAGCAGCCGGTCGAGCCGGCGCAGGTCGGACCGGCTCGACAACAGCGCTTCGGTGTCGCCCGCCCGTGCCGAGGCCGCCGCGTCCGGTTCGGCGAAATCGTCAGCGGTTTCGAGCGCCACCAATTCCGCCGGGCGGTTGCGTTCGAGCCAGCTGTAGCAAGTACGCCGCACGATCCTGAGCAGCCAGCTCCTGGCGTCGCCTTCGCGATAGCTGTCGAAATAGCGAAACGCCCGCAAATAGGCCTCTTGCACGACGTCGGCGGCGTCGGCGTCGTTGCGCGTCAGCCAGCGTGCAAGCGAATACGCGGCGTCGAGATGCGGCAGCGCCACCTTTTCGAACCGACTACGCTGCCGCCGCTCCGCGATCCAGTTCATCGGCGGATTCTGCCCCACGTCAGCGCTGACCGCTGCGGGTGGAAGTTTATTCCATGCCACCCGACTTGTCTGGCGCGACGCGGCGATCACGGTTGCAATCGCCCCCGCCGGGCCGCACATTCAACACACGCAGGAAAGGATTGGCCGATGGAAATGACCGGCGAATTTCGCATCCCGGCGCCGCGCGAGCGCGTCTGGCAGGGGCTCAATGATCCCGAAATCCTGAAACAGGCGATCCCGGGTTGTCAGACCATCGAAAAGGTCTCGGACACCGAATTCACCGCCAAGGTCGTCGCCAAGGTCGGGCCGGTCAGGGCGACATTTGGCGGCAAGGTGAATTTGACCGATCTCGACCCACCCAAGGCTTACACGATTTCGGGCGAAGGCAACGGCGGCGTGGCCGGATTCGCCAAGGGCAGCGCCAAGGTCAGCCTCGACGAGGACGGCGGCGAGACGACCGTGCTGCGCTACGAGGTTCAGGCGCATGTCGGCGGCAAGCTCGCCCAGATCGGCTCGCGGCTGATCGACGCCACCTCGCGCAAGATGGCAGAGGATTTCTTCAGCCGCTTTGTCGCGGTGATGTCGCCGCCGGCGGAGGCGAACGGGGCGGTGGGCGCACCCGATGCGAACGGAACCGCGGCGGCGGTGGCGCGCGTCGCCCTCGCCCCCGCCGCGGAGGAGCTCCGCGCCGCGACCGCGGAGAGCGCCGTCTCGCCCCGCCTGTCGCCGGCGGTGTGGGTCACCGGGCTGACTGCGATCGTCGCCCTGATGCTCTATTACTTCACCCGCAAGAACGGCATCCACTGACGCCCGCGAACGCCTTGACCGAAGGGGCCCGGCACACGAAACTCCGCCCCGCTGCGGCCGTCGGGCGACGGCCGTGATGCGCGATCGAGGGAGGTATTTATGCAAAAGACGGTGAGCCTGACCGTGAACGGCAAGCCGGTATCGGCGACGGTCGAGGGGCGCACCCTCTTGGTGCAGCTGCTGCGCGAGCAGCTCGGGCTGACCGGAACCCATGTCGGCTGCGACACCAGCCAATGCGGCGCCTGCGTCGTCCATGTCGACGGCGAGGCGGTCAAATCCTGCACCTTGCTGGCGCTTCAGGCCGAAGGCCGCTCGGTGCTGACGATTGAAGGGGTCGCCACCGGCGACACGTTGCATCCGATGCAGGAGGCGTTTCGCAACAACCACGCATTGCAATGCGGGTTCTGCACCCCCGGCATGGTGATGAGCGCGCTCGACCTTGTCAAAAACAACCCGAACCCGGCCGAACGCGAGATCCGCGAATATCTCGAAGGCAATCTCTGCCGCTGCACCGGCTACCACAACATCGTCCTGGCGATCGCCGAAGGCGCGGCGGTGATGCGCGGCGAGGCGCCGCCCGCCAACGTCCACGGGGCGGCGGCGGAGTAGCGCAATGACCACGGTCGGAACGCCGGTCCGGCGGCGTGAGGATTACCGCTTCCTGACCGGACAAGGCACCTACACCGACGACATCGACCGCCCGCATCAACTCTACGCCTACATCCTGCGCAGCCCGCATGCGCATGCGCGGATATCGGGCGTCGACACCGCCGCAGCGGCGCAAGCGCCCGGGGTCGCCGCCATATTCACCGGGCAGGACATGGTGGCTGACGGCGTCGGCGGGCTGCCCTGCGGCTGGCAGGTCCATTCGAAAGACGGCTCGCCGATGGCAGAGCCGCCGCATCCCCCGCTCGCGGTCGATCGTGTGCGCCATGTCGGCGACCCGGTCGCGGTCGTCATCGCCGAGACCCTCGAACAGGCGCGCGAGGCGGCCGACCAGCTGAACATCGATTTCATCGAGGAACCCGCCGTTGTCGATCCGGCAGACGCATTGAAGCCCGGCGCGCCGCTGGTCTTTGCCGATGTGCCGGGCAACCTCTGCTACGACTGGAGCCTCGGCGACCTGGCCGCGGTCGATGCCGCCTTCGCCAAGGCGGCGCGGGTGGTCAAGCTCGACCTCGTCAACAATCGCCTCGTTCCCAATGCGATGGAGCCGCGTGCGGCGATCGGCGAGTTCGACCGTGCGACCGGCGAGCACACGCTCTTTACGACGAGCCAGAACCCGCATGTGATCCGCCTGCTGATGGGCGCCTTTGTATTGCACATCCCGGAGGCAAAGCTGCGCGTCGTCGCTCCCGATGTCGGTGGCGGCTTCGGCTCGAAGATCTACCACTACGCCGAAGAAGCGATCGTGACTTGGGCCGCGGGCAAGATCAGGCGGCCGGTCAAATGGACCGCCGAGCGCTCGGAAAGCTTTATGTCCGACGCCCATGGCCGCGACCACGTCACCCATGTCGAATTGGCGCTCGACGCGCAGGCCAGGTTCCTGGCGCTCAAGGTTTCGACGATCGCCAATATGGGCGCCTATCTGTCGACCTTTGCCCCGTGCATCCCGACCTATCTCTACGGGACCCTGCTCGCCGGCACCTACACGACCCCGGCGATCTACGTCGAGACCAAGGCGGTGTTTACTCATACCGTCCCGGTCGACGCCTATCGCGGCGCCGGCCGGCCGGAGGCGACGTTTCTGTTGGAGCGCGTCGTCGACCTCGCCGCCGACGAGCTCGGCATCGACCCGGCCGAATTGCGCCGTCGCAACTTCATCCCGGCCGACGCCTATCCGTATCAGACGCCGGTCGCCCTGCAATACGACAGCGGCGACTACGGCGCGACCTTGGAATTGGCGCTGAAGGCGGCCGACTACGCCGGCTTCGAAGCGCGCCGGCGCGAGGCGATGGGGCGCGGCAAGCTGCGCGGCATCGGGATCGCCACCTATATCGAAGCGTGCGGCATAGCACCCTCGGCGGTCGTCGGCTCGTTGGGCGCCCGCGCCGGGCTCTACGAGAGTGCGGCGGTGAGGGTGCATCCGACCGGCAGCGTGTCGATCCTGACCGGTTCCCACAGCCATGGCCAGGGGCACGAGACGACGTTTTCGCAGCTCGTCGCCGACCGGCTCGGCATCCCGATCGAGAGCATCGAAATCGTCCACGGCGACACCAACAAGATCCCCTATGGCATGGGAACTTACGGTTCGCGCTCGCTGGCGGTCGGCGGCTCGGCGATCGTCAAGGCGATGGACAAGGTGGTCGCCAAGGGCCGCAAGATTGCCGCGCACCTGCTCGAGGCCGCCGAGGCCGATGTCGAATTCGCCGACGGCAAGTTCAGCGTCGCCGGCACCGACCGCTCGAAGAGTTTTGGCGAGGTGGCGCTGACCGCCTATGTGCCGCACAACTACCCCGACGATTTGGAACCGGGGCTCGACGAGACTGCGTTTTACGACCCGAAAAACTTCACCTATCCGTCGGGCGCGCACGTCGCCGAAGTCGAGATCGATCCCGAAACCGGCAATCTGACGGTCGTCAATTTTACCGCGTCAGACGATTTCGGCCGCATCGTCAACCCGATGATCGTAGCCGGCCAGGTACATGGCGGGCTCGCCCAGGGCATCGGACAGGCCCTGCTCGAAGGCTGCGTCTACGACAAGGACACCGGCCAACTGCTGACCGGCTCCTACAACGATTACGCGATGCCACGCGCCGACGATCTACCTAACTTCGCGCTGTCGACAAATGTGACCCTGTGCACGCACAACCCGCTCGGGGTCAAAGGCTGCGGCGAAGCGGGAGCGATCGGCGCGCCGGCAGCGACCACCAATGCGATCGTCGATGCGTTGAAGCCGCTCGGGGTCCGCCATTTGGACATGCCGGCAACCCCCGAAAAGCTGTGGCGCGTCATCCAACAGCACCGCCAGCCGCTCGCCGCGGATTAACGCGTGATCAGCCAGGATGAAGCCTAGGTCGTCCACTCATAATCGTCACCCCCGCGAAAGCGGGGGCCCAGGGGTAAGCGCCGTACGGGCTGCCCTGGATTCCCGCTTGCGCGGGAACGACGAATAACAAGGGAGAGCCCCGATGTACGAATTCACCTATCACAAGCCCGCGAACCTCGACGAGATTGCGAACCTGCTCGGCGCCAACGAGGAGGCGAAACTCGTCGCCGGCGGCATGACCTTAGTCCCGACCCTGAAGCAGCGGCTCGCCAAGCCGTCGGATCTGGTCGACCTCGCTGCGATTCCGTCATTGCGCGGCATCACCGATGCCGGTGACGCGATCGTCATCGGCGCGATGACCCGGCATGCCGAGGTCAACCGCTCGCCGGTCGTGAAGCAGGGGATCCCGGCCTTGGCGGCAATGGCCGGCATGATCGGCGACCCCGCGGTGCGCAACCGCGGCACGATCGGCGGCTCGATCTCGAACAACGACCCCGCAGCCGACTACCCGGCGGCATTGGTGGCACTCGGCGCCACCGTCCACACGACAAAGCGCGAACTCCCCGCCGAGCAATTCTTCACCGGCATGTTCGAAACCGCGTTGGAGCCGACCGAAATCGTGACTTCAGTGCGGTTTCCAAAATTGCAGTCCGCGAATTATCAGAAATTCCGCAACCCGGCCTCGCGCTATGCGATCGTCGGCGTCTTTGTCGCGCGTAGGCCGGATGGCGTGCGCGTCGCTGTGACCGGCGCCGGACCCAGCGTGTTCCGAGTGCCCGAAATGGAAGCCGCGCTGGCGAAGTCGTTTGCGCCCGACGCGATCAAGGACATCACGATCCCCGACGACGGCCTCAACGCCGACATCCACGCGTCAGCCGAATACCGCGCCCATCTCGTCGGCGTCATGGCCCGCCGCGCGGTCGCCGCCTGCACCTGATGGCCCACGAGCGGATCGAGATCAATCCTGCGATCATGGCGGGCACGCCGGGAATCCGCGACACACGTGTTCCGGTGGAACTGATCTTGCGCAAGCTCGGAGCCGGCATGGCTCCGGAAGAGATCCTTGTCGATCATCCAAGGCTGACCCTTGACGACGTTCGAGCAGCGCAGGCGGTTGCCGCCGACTATCTCGCCGAAGAGGAAATCATTGCCGACAAATGCGTCGATGCAGGGCTCGTCGGCGAGCTTCGGGGCGCGGAACATGACGTATTTTATCGGTCATCCGCCAAGTAACGAGCGGCTAGGCGATGCCGTAGCCGCTCTAAATCTGGAAAAATCGGTACTTTTCAGAGTGCAACGCGGCGGAGTGTTCTACATGGCGTTCATGCTGCTTCGTCGTGCGAATGTGGATTCCGGGTATTCGGCAAGGGAAACCAAGTTATGATAGTGGGCTACTTTGAATTGCTGCCCCTGAGCTAGGCCGTGGTGACTTTGCCGTCCCAGTCTCCGCCAGATGGGACGGAGGCGTGTTGATGAATCAATTTCCACTCGCCGTTTCGCCTCTCGAAGCAATCAGTTTCGCGCACCACGAGGCGTTTCGCATCGCCCGTCTTTAGCACGACGCTCACTCTTTGAATCGTGCAAACGAGGCCCATGTTGCCGTTCACGACGACATCCATTTCGAGGATGTCCACCTTGCAAGACTGGAAACTGCCGAACACCCTGTCAAAAAACTTCAGTGCAGGCTGAATACCCCGCGAGGCAAAGGGTGGGATGTCGAACCATAAGGCATCCTCGGCCCAGTGTCGCGTGCTTTGGGCTCCAGTCATGGATTCGGTCATCTCGTTGACGATAGAGACGAGCGCATCCTTGTCCTTACCGTTGGCATCGCTGATTGGCTTGGCTGGTGCGTCAGACATTTGTCGGCCTCTCCTCCTCGGACTCCATCCATGGCCAATGTATCAGGCGTTTGTCGATGCTCTTACTAAAAGCGGTGTATCGGATGCGGCGCAGCGGGTGTCCCTGATCCCTATCCGCATGTGACGGGCTCCCCGTTTCAAGACGGCTCAATGCACTTGCTCAAATTTGTGCGACGCCGCCGTCGACGAAGAGTTCGATGCCGGTGATGTAGGCGCTGTCGTCACAAGCGAGAAACACCGCAGCCCTGCCAAGATCCTCAGGTGTCCCGATCCGGCCAAGCGGAACGGACGCAACCATTTCGGTTTTTTCTTGCTCCGTCACGAAATGGGCGAGGCCAGGTGTATCGGTGTATCCGGGGCTCAACACATTGACGCGGATGCCGCGCCCCTTGAGGTCGACGATCCAGGTACGGGCGAACGAGCGAACGGCGGCCTTCGACGCGTTGTAGACCGAGCAGGAGGCGAACCCCTTGATCGATACCATCGAGCCGGTGAGGATCACCGAGGATCCCTTGCTCAACAATGGCAGCGCCTTTTGCACGGTAAACAGCACGCCGCGCACGTCCGTGTTGAACGTCCTGTCGAACTGCTCCTCGGTGATCTCGCCAAGCTTGCCGAATTCGTAAACCCCGGCGTTTACCGCCAGCACATCGATATGCCCGGCTTGCGCCTCAACAGTGGCGTAGATGCGGTCGAGGTCAGCGAGGTTGGAGATATCGCCTTGAATAGCTGCGGCGTCACCGCCGATCGAGGCGACAGCCTGATCCAGTTGTGATTGACGGCGCCCGACAATAAATACCCGAGCCCCTTCTTCGGCGAAATGCCCGGCGAGGCCGAGCCCAATCCCGGAGCTGCCGCCAGTGACGACAGCGACTTTGCCCGCTAGTTTCCCGGTCATCGTTACCCTCCATCTAGTTTGGCCCGCTACAGCAGCGGTATTCCAGCAGTGCAGAGGAAGGTACTCAAGTTTATATCGCAGAGGGGGCTTCGGGCGCGACCGATGAAGAAGTGATACGGCGCGCCTGTCACGAAGGCCGGCTTCTGCTTACGGAAGATAAGGACTTTGGAGAGCTTGTCTTCCGCTTGCAAGAGACAATCCCGGTGTCGTTTTTCTACGGATCGGGCCCGAACGTCGTCGACTTCTTAAGTGGACCCGGCTGAAAGCCGGGAATTCGAGCAATTCGGCGAGAGGCTCTTCGGTCGGTATATCGTCATTGAGGAAGCACGATTCCGCTCGCGCCCTCTGCGCACGCCCGCACCTTAGTCGAGCGAGGGAGTCATCTTCCCCAAAGCAGATGGCGACCCTTAGTTTTTGCCGACCGGGACCGGGATGCCGGGGATTTTGACGTTGACCGCGCCGAGGTGATTGCGGCTGGTGAAATAGAGCGTTTTCCAGTCGGCGCCGCCAAAGGCCAAATTGGTCGTGGCGGATGCGCCGTGGACGATGCGGCCGAGCTTTTTGCCCTTAGCGTCCATGATCCACAACCCGCCGGCGCCGCCGCAATAGACGTTGCCTTCGACGTCGACCTTCATGCCGTCGGGAACCCCGGACTCGGCGCCGCGCAGGTCGACAAAAATGCGGTCGGTGTTCTTGGCGAGCGTGCCGTTCGGGGCAACGTCAAAGGCGCGGATGTGGCCATGGCGCGAGTTGTTGATGTAAAGCACGCTTTCGTCAGGTGAAAAGGCGAGGCCGTTGGGCACGATGAAATCATCGACCAACAAGGTCAGCTGGCCGAGATCGGGGGTCACGCGATAGACACCGGAAAAGGTCAGATCCCACTGTTGCGCCGCCGCGGGGTGGGTCCAGGGATCGGTGAAATAGATGCAGCCATCGGATTTGACGACGACGTCGTTCGGCCGATTGAGCTGGCGGCCTTGAAAACTGTTGGCGACGACGGTGATGCTGCCGTCGAGCTCCTGCCTGGTGACCCGCCGCGAATCGTGCTCGCAGGCGACGAGCCGCCCCTGCAGGTCGCGGGTCAGCCCATTGGCGCGGTTGGTCGGCTCCAACAACAATGACACGCCCTTGCCGGTCTCGTATTTCATGCGGCGGTTGTTGTGGATGTCGCTGAAGACGAGATAGCCGCCCTCATGCCACCACAGCGGCCCCTCGGCTGGGCCGTGCGGCCCGCCAAAGCCGTCGGCCAATTCCTGGATCGGCTGCGAGATCGCGACGATCCCTTCCAGCTCCGGCGCCAATCGCTCGATTCGCTTTGCCGATTCGGCCATCGCGTTCCTCCCTCTGGGTAGAAGAGCAGATACCCTTGGCCGGACTTGATCCCGCCATCCACGACTGAAGTCAGCAGCCGCAAACACGTGGGTGGCCGGGACAAGCCCGGCCACGGGTATTCGCCACGGGGTATTAAATGTGATGCTGTCGAGCTTTGCGGTATGCCCGGAACGAGTTCGGGCATACCGGCAATGCCACTCGGCAGGTTACGCGCCGGCGCCCTGATAGAGCGGGCCACGGATGATCTGGCCCGGCAACGCGTCGGTCAGTTCGCCCTTGTCGAGCAGCACGCTGCCGTTGACCACGACATAGTCGATACCGACCGCGCCGCGCTTCACCTCGATGCCCCCGGCCGGCAATGTCGCGACCGGCTCGCGCGGCTTGGAGGCGATCGTGTCGGGATCGAAGACCGTGATGTCGGCGACTTTGCCGGCGGCGATGAAGCCGCGATCGGTAATGTCGTGCATCAGCGCGGTCTTGCCGGTCAAACGATAGACGGCCTCTTCGAGGGTCATCACCTGCTGTTCGCGCACCCAATGACTCAGCAGATTCGTGCTGGTCTCATGCCGGTCAGCGGTGTGCGGCCGGCCGCCGCCGTCGCTGGTGCCGATCACGGTAAACTGCGAGCCGAGGATGTGCTTTTGCGTCTTCGGATCATGGTTGCGGTCGATCGCCTGGAAGCAGGTCTGCAAATCCTCATCGAGCGACAGATCGAGGAAGGCGTCCATGATGCCCTTGTTCTGCTCCTTGGCGATCTGCTCGATGCTCTTGCCCTCGAGATGACGGTTCTGCCCCTTCGTCGTCATGAACACCTGGACGAGGTCCCAGCGCCGGTTGAAGAAGCCGCGGGCGCGGCCGCGCCGGTCAGTCATGCCGCCTTGTTGCTCAACCGTACCCTCGACCGCTTCGGCCGAAAGCGCCTTGCGCAGTTCGGGGTCACGGAAGGCGCGCATGCGGTCCTGATAGGGCAGGGCCATGACCTTGTCCCAGGTCGGCATGCCGCGGAAGACGCCCTCGGGATGGGTGATGTCCTCGTCCTGCGGGACGTTGAGGCCGCGCTGCAGATCAAAGATCGCGCCAGCGACGGTTGACAGGCACGAGCCGTAGCAGCGGGCACCGCTCTTAAACCCGTCCTCAAGCCATTTCAGATGCTCGACCCATTCATCGGGATTGCCGATCGGATCCGACATCAAGTTGTAGATCGAGGGACGCCCGGTCCGCGCCGCGAGTTCGCGGGCGACCTGCCGGGTCTGCTTGGTGCCGCCGGGAGCGCCGCCAGCAACCTGGAACACGCCGGTCCCGAGCTCGCCGAGCACGCTTGCCAACGCCCAACGTTCGGCATCGTCGCCGACACCGGCCGGGTCGCCGCGATCCTTTGGCGCGGTTGAGAAGCCGAGCGCGCCGTCATACATCGCCTCGCGGATCAGCCGTTGCATCGCGGCCATCTCCTCGGGGGTTGCTTGCCGCTCGGAGGCCGCCTCGCCCATCACATAGCGGCGGATGCCCGAATGGCCGACCAAGGTGCCGACGTTGATGCCGCGCCGCTTGCCGAGGGCATTCAGATAGTCGCCGACCAATTCCCAGGTCACATCGACCCCGGCCTTCATGACCGGGAGCGGGATCTGTTCCGCGTCGGAGAAGAATTCGAGATACCACTCGCTGTCGCCGGGCCGGACCGGGGCGATGACCTGGCCGCACTGGCCGACGACGACCGTGGTGTGGCCGTTGTGCACCCACGAGCCGCAATAGGGATCCCACACGGCCTGTGGGTCGAAATGGGTGTGGTGGTCGATAAAGCCGGGTGCCACGACGCGACCCGCGGCGTCGATCGTACGCTTGGCGGCAGCGCCGGCGTGTTTGCCGACCCCGACGATCTTGCCGTCCTGCACCGCCACATCGGCTGCAAACGCCGGCTCCCCTGAGCCGTCCACGACGCGCCCGTTTTTGATGAGCAGATCATACGCCATGATTGTTTCTCCTCGTTACCCGGCTCCGAACGAGCCCGGGGCCGTCGCCGCGGGCCCTTTCCCAACCGGGGCCTTGTGACCCGCCTTTTCAGCCTTCGTAAGCTGCGACAAGATGCTACGCCTCGCATTTCGGCCCAGCAACATTTTCTCATAAAAACCGATGCGTCACGCAATATTCATGCAGCATATTCATTTATTCTATGCAATGCGTTCATTGAACGCTGTTGTCATTCCCCGCGGCCTCTCGCCGCGCCGGGAATGCCGAGTTTCGCGCCAGAGGTCGCAATGGCCTACAACAAGCGCCGCCACAACGGGGGAAACGCATGCTCGCTATCGACCGCCGCAAAATCATGATACCGCTCCGAATTGCTGGCGCCGTCGTGGCGCTCGCCTTGACCGCCGCCGGTGCGCCTTTCGGGCATGCCGTCGCGGCGCAAAGCCAGGTGATCGAAATGCCCGACGGACTGAAATACACCGACAGCAAAATCGGCGACGGCGCCACCGCCGCCGATGGCAACAAGGTGTCGGTCCACTATACCGGTTGGCTGTGGAAGGACGGGGCCAAGGGCGCCAAATTCGACGGCTCGCTCGACCGTGGGCAGCCGTTCGAATTTACCCTCGGCGCGCACCAGGTCATCGCCGGCTGGGACGAGGGGGTCGCCGGCATGAAGGTCGGCGGCGAGCGCACCCTGACCATCCTACCCGAACTCGGCTATGGGGCTCGCGGCGCCGGCGGCGCGATCCCGCCCAACGCGACCCTGATCTTCGACGTGCAGCTGCTGAAGGTTCAGTAAGCGCGGGACGAGCGGCCGGGAAATCCCCCGCCGCCGATCATCGCGGCGGCCCATAATAGTAGGCGGGCGGCGTGTAATAACCCGGCGGTGCATAGTAGTAAGCGGGCGGCGGCGCGTAATAGGGCGGCCCGACGATCGCCCGCACGGGTGCGGTCGCGACCGCCACCGCACCGGCAACGACCGCGCCGGCGGCAACAAATGGCAGAGCCAGCAGACCAGGCCCGCAGCGCCACCCCCACCCGTTGTGCCAGCACCGCGCCGACGCCTCGGATGTCGGCAAGACGATCGCGCTCGCCATCAAAAGACTTACAGCCGCAACGCCTCTATAACGCACCGTTCGAACTCCCCAATTGCCCGGCGATCCATTTGGAATGCTGGACCACTTTTGTTTTTATGCAAGGAATCGAACAAACATGTCCGGCCCGGCGGGTTTTGGCATCTGACCCGCGCCGGGAGCACTCAGCGTGAGCCGAGCGCTGCGCAAATCGGCGGCGTGGAAATGCGTGTGCCGGCCCTAAGCTTCGCCGGCATCGGATCGGAGCGGGATATGAACTGGCGGATCGGCCGCGTCACCGTCACCAAGATCGTCGAGCTCGAGATCACCGGCGGCAGCCGTTTTCTGCTGCCCCAGGCGACCTACGAGGCGATCCTGCCGATCGATTGGCTGCGCCCCGATTTTGCCGCCGAGCGCGGCCGGCTTAAAATGAGCATCCACGCCCTGGTGGTCGAAACCCCGGACCGGCGCATCATCGTCGACACCTGCCTTGGCAACGACAAGGAAAACCGCCGCATCCCGACCTGGAACCGGATGCAGACGAGCTTTCTCGCCGACCTCGCCGCCGCCGGCTATCCCCGCGAGGCGATCGACACGGTCGTCTGCACTCACCTGCATGTCGACCATGTCGGCTGGAACACGATGCTGGTCGACGGACGCTGGGTCCCGACCTTTCCCAACGCGCGCTACCTGATGGGCCGGGTCGAATACCGGCATTGGACGGCGCAATGCGAACGCGAGGACATGAACGTGGTGGTCGCCGATTCGGTGACCCCGGTGTGGGAGGCGGGCCTTGTCGACCTCGTCGAGACCGATCACCGGATCTGCAGTGAAGTCAGCCTGGTGCCGACCCCCGGCCATACGCCGGGCCATGTCAGCCTGCGCATCGCGTCGGACGGCGAGGAGGCGCTGATATCAGGCGATTTTATGCACCACCCCTGCCAGATCGCCCGCCCCGGCTGGTCTTCGACCGCCAATTCCGACCCCGACGCCGCGCGCCTCACCCGCGAGCAGATGCTAACCCGCCTGGCGGACGCGCCGGTCTTGGTCATCGGCACCCACTTCGCCGGCCGCACCGCCGGCCACATCGTCCCCGACGGCCCCACCTTCCGCTTCGCCCGGTGATCCATCGGCGCACACTCAATCCCTGCTGAGTGCGCTGACGCCTCGCACGGCGCGTCTTCCGACCCGAAATCCTGATCATGACCACGATGATCGCCGAGATCTATGACGCGTTGCTGGCGGCCGGGTCTCCGGAGGACAAGGCGCGTAAAGCCGCCGAAGCGGTCGCCGGCTACGAGAACCGCTTCACGGCGATCGATCGGCGATTGGCCAAGATGGAGGGCGATTTCAATCAGCGTTTCGCCAAGATCGAAGGCGAACTCAAGCTGTTGATCCGGATGGCCGGCTTCAATCTCGCCGCCACGGTCGGCGTGTTCTTCATGCTGCTCCGCCACTGACGACGCCATCTCGCGATAGGAGCCCCTGCCCTCTCCCACCTTCACCGTCGTCGCAGCTCCCGTCGGGCGCGGGCGGACGGGCGGCGGGCTTCACTCGACGGCGAAGCGCCTAATCGCGTCTTCGCTCAAGTTGAGGCCGAGGCCGGGGGCGGTCGGCATCGCCAACAGGCCGTTATGCGGGACCGGGACTTCCTCCCACAAATGGAACAGGCGCGGCATGTATTCGACCGTCAGCCCGTTCGGCGCCGCGCCGACCAGATGGACGTGGATCTCGGGCACCCCGTGACTGACCACGGGCAGGTTGAAGGCCTCGGCCATGCCGGCGATCTTGAGCCATGGCGTCACCCCGCCTGAGCGCACCTGGTCGATCATCACGATGTCGACCGAGCGCGCTTCGAGCATGTGGCGGAACGGCGCGATGCCGTACAAATACTCGCCGCCGGCGACCGGCGTCGAAAGCGCTGCGCTGACCCGCGCCAGCCCGGCGTAGTCGTCGTGGGTCGTCACGTCTTCGAGCCAGAATAGGCCGACCCCGGCATCCTCGACCCGTTTGCCGATGTCGATCGCCTGCTCCGGGCGCCAGCGCTGGTTGATGTCGCACATCAGATCCATGTCGGGGCCGACCGCCTGGCGGATCAGCCGGGCCTGCTCGATCTCGCGCGCCGGCGAGGTGACCCCCGGGAGGCCGAGCTGCATTTTGGTCTGGCGATGGCCTTTGTCGCGCAGCCGCTGCGCCGCGGTCAGCGCCTCGTCGAGCTTGAGCCCGCGGCGCAACGCCCCGCTGGCGTAAGTCGCGACATGGTCGCGCCCGCCGCCGAGCAGTTTCCACAACGGCAATCCGAGCGCCTTGCCCTTGATGTCCCACAGCGCGACGTCGATCGCCGACAGCGCCATCATAAAGATCCCCGCGGGGCCGGCGCTGACCGCGGCGGCGCGCAGCTTGGCGGCGACCGCCTCGACCCGCATCGGGTCCTCGCCGATCGTCAGCGCCCCGAGCTCGTCGACCGCGTGGCGCAGGGTGCGGGTCAGCGCACCTCCGAAATAGGTGACGCCAAGCCCTTCGACACCCTCGTCGGTGCGCAGCCGCAGTGTGACGATCGGATTGGTGGCGTTCGGGTTTTCCGAGAACCCCGCCAGAGGCTCGTCATTCGGCAGCAGGACAATATCTGTGCGGAGCGACACTATCTTCATCGAAGCGCGCCTTTCTTTTCGATGCCAACGGTTCGGCTTGCCCCGAGATGGGATGGCCTCTACCGCTTACGCGATCTGCAATGCCCGCAAAATCGGCAGCCGCTCGGCGGCGAACTCGTGCGCCCGAGCGGTCAGCTCAGCCACGTTTTCCTCCGCGGTCTTCAGCGGCTTTCCGTCTTTCACCACCCCTTCTTTTTGGGTCGAATAAACCTGCCAAGCGGTCTGGGCCCATTCATCGGGCGTCTTCCGGCCGTTCGCCAGCGCCAGCAGAAACAGCTGCTGAGCGCGAGGGACGGGTACCCCTCCTCCGGTAACCGGGCTTGCCAGAACCAACCACTCCGGGTTGCTGCGCGACTTGTCGATTATGTACCGGTTCAACTTTTCGGTCCGTGGCTCGGCGACCGTCTGCGCCGCGTCATCCTGCACTGGAAACACGTCGCGCTTGCCTTCCAGAACCGTCAAGGCCTCATACACCTGCCCGAACCGCAACCCTCTTGGTTCCATGGCGTCCGCGATCTGACCGACAGTCCTCGGCGCGTGGTCGGCAAGCGCATCGAGCAGGGGCTCAAAAATATTGGCGGCCATGTCGCCCCCGCCCAATCCGCCGGACACCGTGCGGCCCACGTCTGGCCGATGGGTTGTCAGCATGATTCGTTGTTGTCGGATGGCTTCGAGGCGTTCTGCCGCCGATAGCCGGCGCGGCCCCTTGATCCAATAGTCGCGCCGAAACAACCGGTTGACCATGAAATCCCGCACCGCTTCGCGAAACACGGCATCTGGGATTTCGGTGAGGGCAGCCTGCTGCGCCGACGTCAAATGTAATGCCGTGACCCGCTCAAGCGGGTCTGCAGACGCAACAAACGTCAATTTCGCGCCGGTCAGCGACTCGGCCAGCTCGGCAAAGGGTGTCGGGTGCCAATGGCGATTGAAGTATTCGTGAGCCAGATAACGGCTGTCCCGCTTCCTCGTTTGCTCGATCCATTCGGCGACGACCGGATGCGCCCGCACGAACTTTGGAGCGAGAACCAGCAATTTCTCGACAAAAGCAAAGGCGTCGGCGATGCCTGGATCGATCGCATGCCCCGTTCCCGTCATTACTTCTATATGGCGGGTGAGCAGATCCCGTATTGGCAGCACCGCCGCCCAGCCGGGTTGAGTATTGTAAGAGATGAGCAGGACCCCGCCAACTCTTAGCTTGCGTCGGACAAAATCGACGATTACCTGCCGGTTCTCGTGCGATATCCAGCTCCATATGCCATGAAGGCAGATGAAATCGAAGTCCGGTAAGTCGCCGCGGCGGCAAAACTCGTCAAAGGACTGGTCGAAGAGCTGCGCGCTCGCACCGCTTGCCGACGCCAATGACCGCGCAACCGCGGCATGGGCTGGGTTGAAGTCGGTTCCGTACCACGCACAATTTGAGCCGGCAGCATGTATGTTGACCGAAAATCCTTGTCCAAAACCCAGCTCACAGGCTGACCGGACGTCGGGCGGCACCAGGCCCGCCTCCAGAAACGCGAGCGGTAGGCAGACGGGGTTCAGTTCGCGGTTATAGCCAAAGACATAGTCCAGCGTCGTGGTATATCCCTCGCCCCATCCGCCGGATTGCTGCGCTCGTTCGAATGACGCCGGCATGGAAGCGGAGGATTGCATGGACAGCCCCTACGCCGCGTAGCGGTCGACCGTCGCCTGGTTGAAGGCGAGGCCGAGGCCGGGACGGTCGGACAGCACGAGCTCGCCGCTCTTGGGATCGAATTCGGCGACCCCGTCGAACAGTTCGAGCATCCAGCCCATGTATTCGACGGTGAGCCCGTTCGGCGCCGCGGCGACGAGATGGGCATGGATCTCGGGGATCACGTGGCTGACGACCGGCAGGTTGAAGGCCTCGGCCATGCCGGCAACCTTGAGCCACGGGGTGAAGCCGCCGACCCGGGCGAGGTCGATCATCACGTAATCGACCGAGCGCTGCTCGATCATGTGGCGGAACGGGACGATGCCCCAAACCAGCTCGCCGCCGCAGATCGGCGTTGCCAGCGCCGCGTTGACCCGGGCGATGCCGGCGTAGTCGTCGTGGGTCGTCACGTCTTCGAGCCAGTAGAGGCCGACCCCGGCATCCTCGACCCGTTTGCCGATGTCGATCGCCTGCTCCGGCCGCCAGCGCTGGTTGATGTCGCACATCAGCTTGATGTCGGGGCCGAGCGCCTCGCGGATCCTGACCGCCCGCTCGACTTCTTTGGCGGGCGTCGTGTCGCCGGGCAGCGCCAATTGCATTTTGGCCTCGCGGAAGCCCTTTTCCTGGAGCCGGCCGGCGGCGGCCACCGCCTGGTCGAGGGTCAGGTTGCGCCGGAGCGCACCGCTGGCATAGGTAGCAACTCGTTGTCGCGCGCCGCCGAGCAGCTTCCACAACGGCAGGCCCAGCGCCTTGCCACGAATGTCCCACAGCGCGATGTCGATCGCCGACAAGGTTAGGGTGAATATGCCCGCGGGGCCCGAGCCGCCGGCCGCAGCGCGCAGTTTGGCGGCGATTGCTTCGACCCGATGCGGGTCCTCGCCGATTGTCAACGCGCCGAGGTCGTCGACCGCGCGTTTCAACGCGCTGGTGATCGCCCCACCGTAAAAAGTCACTGCGATCCCCTCGATACCGTCGTCGGTGCAGATCCTGACGATCACGATCGGCCGCGCCGCGTTCGGATTCTCCGGCGTATTGGCCAACGGGTCGGACTCGGGCAAAACCAGGATCTGCGACCGGATGCTCGATATCTTCACGGCTTTTCTCCCTCCCCCGTCGCTGCGCCGATCGACAATAGCATGCTAATGCCGGAACAGCAGGACGGCTGCGATTGCCAGCAGGGCCGCCGCGGCGAGCCACAGCGGAATGACCGCGAGATAGGCGCGTTTGGCTTGTTGTTCCGCATGGGCCGCGATCGACTCGGCGTGCAGAACCACGCCGTCGCGCGACATGTCGCCGACCAACGCGTCGAGGCTTGCGACAAGCCGCGGCAACCTTTCGACCATGTCGACCACGGTTTCGAGCCGCTGGCGCAATTGGGCTTCGGGCCCGCGATTGTCGCGCATCCAGCTTTCGATCAGCGGCTGCGCCATCGCCCAGATATTGACTGCGGGATCGAGGTGGCGGCCCACCCCCTCGACCAACACCATCGTCTTTTGCAGCAGCAGCAGTTGCGGCTGGGTCTCCATGTCGAATTGCTCGGTCACGCGAAACAGCTGCGCCAGCAAGCGGGCGACCGAGATGTCCTGCAACGGCCGGCCGAGGATCGGCTCGCCGATGGCGCGGCAGGCCTGGGTAAAGGCGTCGATCGATCTTGTCGAAGGCACATAGCCGGCGGCGAAGTGCACTTCCGCCACGCGGCGGTAATCGCCGGTCAGAAAGCCGACCAGCATGTCGGCGAGATACCACCGGGTGGCGCGGTCGAGCCGGCCCATGATCCCGAAATCGATGACGACGATCGCCCCCGAGGGATCGACGAACATATTTCCGGGATGCATGTCGGCGTGGAAAAACCCGTCGCGGAACACTTGGTTGAAGAACGCCTCCGCCGCCTTCAGCAAGACGTCATCGATGCGATGCCCGGCGGCGATCAGCTCGGTACGATTGTCGATGCGCACCCCTTCGATCCGCTCCAGGGTCAGCACACCGCGGCCGGTGCGCGACCAATCGATGCGCGGGACGTGAAAGCTCGGGTCACCGGCAAAATTTTCGGCAAGTTCGGACGCGGCTGCGGCTTCGAATTGCAGATCCATCTCGAAGCGCACGATCTCGGCCAAGGTGCGGACGACCTCGACCGGCTTCAGCCGGCGCAGTGGCGGGTGCAGGCGTTCGAGCAACACCGCGAGCCACAAAAACAGATCGAGGTCGCGGGCGAAGGCGGCGGCAACGCCGGGTCGGAGCACCTTGACCGCAACCTCCTTCTCATCGGTGGTGCAGGCAAAATGAACCTGGGCGATCGAGGCGGCGGCGATCGCGGTCTCGTCAAACGACTGGAACAGGGCGTCGAGCGGCTGTGCGAATTCGGCTTCGATCGCGGCGCGTGCGGCAGCACCCGGAAAGGCCGGCAACCGGTCCTGCAGGCTCGCAAGGTCGGCGGCGATCTCCTCGCCCAGCAGATCGGCCCGCGTCGACAGCATCTGGCCGAGCTTGATGAAACCCGGGCCCAGCTCGTCGAGGGCGGCGGCGAGCCGCTGACCGGGGCGTGCTGCTACCGAGCCCCGCCGTCGCGCGAACAGGCGAGCAACTCGCACGTAAAACGCGATCCCCGGAGCTTCGGCGAACAGAAACAGCGCGTCGTGCCGCGCGAGGGTCAGCCCGATGGCGGCGAGGCGCGCGAGGTTGCGCAGGCTGCGCAACAGCCCGAATTTAGGCTGTGCCGCGTCAAAGCCGCCAAGCCGAGTGAAGCGCAGCGACGCCCCCTGTGAGGTTGCGGTATCGGACCTGTTCCAGCCCGGCGCCCGCGATCATCTCGGCAAGCTCGCCCTGGCGCGGAAAACCGCGGATGCTTTCGACCAGATAAGTGTACGCGTCGCGGTCGCCGGTGACGACCTGACCGAGCAACGGCATGACGTGAAAGCTGTAGAGATCGTAAAGCGGCTGCAACAAGGGCATTACCCGCGGCGTGAATTCGAGGCACATAAAGCGGCCGCCCGGCTTCAGCACACGCCGCGCCTCGGCGAGCGCCGCCTCGAAATGGGTCACGTTGCGCAGCCCAAAGGCAATCGAATAGAGATCAAAACCGCGGTCGGCGACGGGCAGCCGCTCGGCATCCGCCGCCAGCCATTCGAGGCCGCACAGGATGCCACGGTCGAGCGCGCGAGCGCGGCCGATTTCGAGCATGCGCTCGTTGGCGTCGCAGACGACTACGCCACCCCCGGTGGGAATGCCGGGATCGGGCGCGAGTCGCGGCAGCGCACGCAACGCCACGTCGCCGGTGCCGCCGGCGACGTCGATCAGGGATTGACCGGGGCGCGGCTTCAGCCACGCCACCATCTCGGCTTTCCACAACCGATGGATACCACCGCTCATCAGATCGTTCATCAGGTCGTAGCGCTGCGCGACCCTGTCGAAGATTGCGCGCACAGCAGGCGCTTTTTCGTCCTCGGGCAGATGACGATAATCTCGCGCTGCGGCGCCGCTTGTCTCTTTCTCACTCATCAGGCAGGAAGATACCGCCATCGGACCGCCCGCGTCACGCCGCGGCCGATGTCGCGGTACAACGAGAAACGCGAGCAGGATATCGTCACCCCCGCGCAAGCGGGGGTCCAGGGCCTCCTCCGGGGGAGCCGCCCTGGATTCCTGCTTTCGCAGGAATGACGGCGGGGAGAATGCCCGAGCTGCCTGAAGTCGAAACCGTGCGCCGTGGCCTGGCTCTGAAGATGACCGGCCGGCGGATCGTGCGCGCCGAATTGCGCCGGCCCGATCTGCGACGGCCGTTTCCGCCGGAACTGGCCGAGCGCCTCGGCGGCGCCGAGATCGGCGAGCTTCGCCGGCGCGGCAAATACATCCTGATCGAGCTCGACGCCGACGGCCTGTTATTGCTGCATCTCGGCATGTCGGGCCGGATCACCGCCGGTGACGGGACGGCACCTGAGGCCCTCCACGACCATGTCGTGCTGACCCTCGACGACGGCACCGTCGTCCGCTTCAACGACGCGCGGCGCTTTGGTTTGTTGGACTATGTGCGGCGTAGCGAGGCGGAGCGGCACCCGCTGTTGGCCGGGCTCGGCCCGGAACCGCTCGGGCCGGGTTTCGACGGCGCGTATCTCGCCGGCAAGCTCGCCGGCAAGATGACGCCGATCAAATCGGCGCTGCTCGACCAGCGCGTCGTCGCCGGACTTGGCAACATCTACGTCTGCGAGGCGCTCTATCGCGCCCGATTGTCGCCGCGGCGGCTCGCCGGAACGATCGGCCGCAGCCAAGCCGAGCGGCTGGTCAAAGCGATCCGCTCGGTGCTCGACGAAGCAATCGAGGCCGGCGGCTCGTCGTTGCGCAATTATGTCCAGGCGAATGGCGAGCTCGGCTATTTCCAGCATCGCTGGGCGGTCTACGGCCGCGAGGGCGAGCCCTGCCCCGGCTGCAATTGCAGCGAAGGCGTGCGCCGCATCGTCCAATCCGGCCGCTCGACCTTTTTCTGCGCCAAGCGCCAGCGCTAGCCAAAGACCGACATCGTCGAGGAGCGCGTCTCGACGACGCATTCCCGCTCCGTCGAGGACAATCGAGAACGAGATTGCTTCGCTGCGCTCGCAATGACAGCCTGTCGCACCCGCTTCGACAAGGACTCCCAATGAGTGAGAATCACGGTCACCGAAACATCCTCGTCGAGCGGCGCGGCGCGGTCGGCATTGTCACTCTGAACCGTCCGCAGGCGCTGAACGCGCTGAACGCTGCGCTGATCTCCGAGTTGGCTTCAGCGATCGACGAGCTCGAGGCCGACGACGTGATCGGGGCGATCGTTCTGACCGGCAACGACAAGGCGTTTGCCGCCGGCGCCGACGTCAAGGAAATGGCGGCTAAAACCTATCCCCAAACCTATCTCGAGGATTTCATCACCACCGGCTGGGAGCGGGTCGCGCAATGCCGCAAGCCGGTCGTCGCCGCGGTCGCCGGATTTGCGCTCGGCGGCGGCTGCGAGATCGCGATGATGTGCGACATCATCGTCGCCGCCGACACCGCCCGCTTCGGCCAGCCCGAAATCACCCTCGGCACGATCCCGGGTGCGGGCGGGACCCAGCGGCTGGCCCGTTTTGTCGGCAAGGCCAAGGCGATGGATCTGTGCCTGACCGGGCGCATGATGGACGCCGCCGAGGCCGAGCGCGCCGGCCTCGTCAGCCGCATCGTGCCGGCGGCCGACCTCGTGACCGAAGCGGTCAAGATCGCCGAGCGGATCAGCCAAATGTCGCGGCCGATCGCGATGATGGTCAAGGAGGCGGTCAACCGCGCCTACGAGACGACCCTGGCCGAAGGGGTGCGGTTCGAGCGCCGGGTGTTCCACGCGACCTTCGCCACCGAAGACCGCAAGGAAGGAATGGCCGCCTTTATCGAAAAGCGGAAACCCGCGTTTCGCAACCGCTAATCGCGGCGCGTGGGTCGAAGCCGCTGCGGCTTGCGGCTGGTGTCGAAGGCGTCGCGAACGCTCTTGAAGGACGGACGCAGCGGGCGGCGGGTTGTCCGGGATTCGTATTCGCCACGTTCGGCGGCGAGCTTTTTGGCAAGGCGCAGACGCGGGCTTTGCGAGGCGTGGCCAGAGATGCCGTGCTTATGGCTCCCCATGCCGCCGCGGCCCTGCTGCATGCCGGTCTCGCTCGAATGCGCTGCGCTCGCTCAGCGCGCTACGTCGCCCCAGGCGACGTAGCGGTTGCGCCGCCGGGGCTCCAGCCCCTCCTCGATCATGCGCTGGACCTGCGCCTCGACCAGATCGGCCAACGGGTCGCTCGCGACATTGACGAGACCGTGGCGGCGCAACAAGGTTTCGATCTCCTCGCGCGGACGGCCGCCGAGAAACGGCAGCCGGGCGCCGACCGCCGCATATTCGGGGCTGGTACGGGCGTTTTCCTGGCACCCCGGCTGCGCGCCGGCGACGCGGTCGCTGCCGTCGAGCACCGCGCCGTCGACGACGACGAGCCGCCGGCCCGGCCGCAGCACACGGATCCATTCGTCGATCGCCGCCTCGGGATGCGGCAAGGTCCACAACACATGCCGGCTGATCACCAGATCGAAGCTCGCCGGCGCAAACCGCAATTGTTCGGCGTCGCCCTGTTCGAAGCGGACCGCAAGACCCCGCTCCGCCGCCTTGTGCTCGGCCCGCGCGATCATCGACGGCGCAAAATCGACGCCCGTCACACGATGCCCGCGCGCCGCGAGTTCGAGACTGAGGAAGCCGGTGCCGGAGCCCACGTCGAGAGCGTCGAGCGCGCCTGTTCCCGGCAGGACGAGACCAAAGATGCGATCCCAGGCCGCATGCTCGGCAGCAGTGCGGATGCTATGGCCGAAATCCTCGTCGAAATGCGCCGCTCGACGGTCCCAATGGGCCGCGACCTGCTGCTTAACCGGGTCGGAATGCAGTGACGACATCGGCGATGTCCTTCTTTTCCTTGGCTCTATCAGGCCAATCCGGCGACCGCGGCCAGCGCCTCGACCTGCTCGGCATGGCGTGAGACCGGGTTCAAGAGCAGATGGTTGGCACCCATCGCCACCAGCTCTTCGAGCCGCCCGCGGACCTGCTCCGGGGTGCCGTGGATGCCGGAGGCGTCGGTTCCCTCGGGGTTGTGGTAGACCTCGGTAAACCAGCGGTGGAGTTCGGCGCGGGCCACCTCCGGACGCTCGTCGACCGCCATGAACAGCCGCTTCGAGATCGGGAAGTCCGCCGGGTCGCGGCCCGCCTCCTCAAGCGCCGCCCGCAGGATCGGGACGGATTGCCCGAAGGCGGCGATGCTCGATCCGCCCGAGCCCATCCAGCCATCGGCGAGAAAGCCGGCGCGGCGCACTGCATTCGGGTGGCCGACCCCAAACCACATCGGCAGACACGGCTTTTGCACCGGCTTGGGCATCATCGTGCCGCCTTCGAGCTGATATATCCTCCCTTGGAAGTCGACGCGGGGCTGGCTCCACAACGCCCGGATCAGCTCGACATCCTCGCGAAAACGCCGCACGCGGGCCTCGCGGGGGATTTGGAACTGAGCATAGTGGTGCTCGCGGCCGAGCCCGACGCCGAGAATCGCGCGCCCGCCGCTTAGATAGTCGAGGCAGGCCCATTGATGCGCGACATGCGCGGGGTGATGGATCGGCAGCACCACCACCGACGCGCCAAGGCGGATTTTGGTCGTGACCGCGGCGGCAAAACTCAGCACCGCCACCGGGTCGAAGCAAAAGCCGTGGTCGAGGGTGTTCTCGGTGACCCACAAATCGCGGAAACCTAGCGTCTCGGCGCGTTGCGCCACCCGGCGCACGACGTCGACGCCGATCGGCTGGGGCGAGCGGTGAGGCAGCGAGATGCCGAGCGCGATTTCATCTTTCAGGGCCATGCTCGCCGCCTCTTCGAAAGCTTCGGAAGTAAGAGCGCTCAGACTTTCTCGATCAATTCCATCTGCGCGCCGTCGGGCGCCTCGACAAAGCACACGCGACGGCCGTTGTTGGGCGGCATCTCTTCTAGGATGCGCACGCCGTTCTTGCGCATCCGGGCCAACGTGCCGTCATAGTCTTCGGTATCCACGGCAATGTGCTCAATCCCGTAATGCTGCTCGTGCTTTTGGCTGGCGATCAAGCCGGTAATGTTGAGTTGCAGCCCATGCAGATCGAGGCGAAAGCCTCGGCCCGGGATTTCGGCCTTCATCGTTGCGCCAAAGTTGTCGACGTAGAATTGCGCAGTCTGCTTGGGATCCTGGCTCTTCACGTGCACATGTTGGATGGACGCCATGATTGTTCTCCTTGTCGGTTGTCGCGTTGCTCCGCGGTTCGTTGCTCGGCCGACAGCGCGGCCAGCCACGATATCGTGATCGGTGTTCGACAGCGAGCTTTTGTTGCCTCCTGCCACGGACCGCCGCCGCCGGCAGCGGCGCCGTTCTTGATTGACGTATGCGCGGCCGGCAGATAGAAAGCGCATCCTCCGCAATTCGGCACGAGAGCATGGCGAACCACAAATCGGCGGAAAAGCGCATGCGCCAGACCGAGAAACGCACCGCGATCAACCGCTCCCGGGTGAGCCGGGTGCGTACATTTGTCAAAAAGGTCGAAACCGCCATCGCCAGCGGCGACAGGGCGGCAGCGCAATCGGCATTGCAGCTCGCTCAGCCCGAGCTGCATCGGGCGATCACCAAGGGCGTGATGCACAAGAACACGGTCTCTCGCAAGCTGTCGCGGCTTGCGACACGCATCAACGCACTCTGAACCACCCTCCCCCTCCGCAAAATACCTCGCCTTGAGACAAGGCGAGGCCGGCGCGCCCTGCGATCTCGGCGCGCCCTGCGATCTCGGCGCGCCCTGCGATCTCGGCGCGCCCCGCGACCTCGCTGCGCGCTGCCGTCATCGCGGCGTCCAAAAAACTTTTTGCGTTCACTTTTCGGACGCATTGCTATCGTTTCGGCATCCAAGTTAGTATTGCCGTATTGCGACGCCAAGAATCACGTTGGCGCCCTGTAAAAGTCGGTCGGGGCGAAGATACCTTCTTATTGCCCTGGTTAAACGACAATAATGGTGGGCTCTGGGGGATCGATGTTACCTGCAAAAATTAACGACAACATCGGAACTATCAACTGAATCAGACAGTAAATTCACCGGCGTTGAACCGGGCGGTGCTGCCGTCCTGATCGGGGGGATGTGGTGGTGGCAGAAGCAGGTCACGGAAATGGCATCGATCACGCGACGACGACGCAAATCGAATGGCGCCGCGTGCTCGGGCAACTCAAAGAGGAAATCGGTGAGGCCGCTTATCGCAGCTGGCTCGCGCCAATCAATGTAGAGCGGATCGATGGCGGCGAAGCGGTTATCGCTGCGCCTGCCCGAGTGTATCGCGATTGGGTCGCGTCGAACTACGCGGATCGGATACTGGCGCTGTGGCGCGCGGTGAACCGCCAAGTCAAGAGGGTGTCGGTTGTGGTCGCTGCGGCGACCGACGACGGGCGTCCGGCGGATCGAGCAAGTCGCGAGGATGTCCCGGTGACGGCGCAGACGGCGCTTGCTCCAACTGCCGAAGCTGTGCATGGGTTGGAGATCGGGGAAGACCAGCGGCAGCGTTTCGGCCTCGATCCGCGCTTTACCTTTGAGAATTTCGTCGTCGGCAAGCCGAACGAGCTGGCCCACGCAGCGGCGCGTCGGGTGGCCGAGGCTTGCGCCGGGACGGTGCGCCTGGTGCCGTTCAACCCGCTCTTCCTTTACGGCGGCGTGGGGCTTGGCAAAACCCATCTGATGCATGCCGTCGCCTGGCACGTGCACAAGCACGCGTTCGCCCGCAAGGTGATCTACTTGTCGGCGGAGAAGTTCATGCATCAGTTCATCCGCGCTCTGCGCTTCAAGTCGACGATGGACTTCAAGGAAGAATTTCGCTCGGTTGACTTGTTGATGATCGACGATGTTCAATTCATCAGCGGCAAGGAATTGACCCAGGAAGAATTCTTCCACACCTTCAACGCGCTGGTCGACCAGAACCGCCAGATCGTGATTTCCGCCGACAAGTCGCCCTCGGATCTCGAAGGGATGGAAGAGCGCATGCGCTCCCGGCTCGGCTGGGGGCTGGTCGCCGATCTCCACCCGACCACTTACGAACTGCGCCTCGGCATCCTCGAGTCGAAGGCCGAGCAGGCCAATATGCGCATCCCGCGCAAAGTAATGGAGCTCTTGGCCCACAAGATCACGTCGAACGTCCGCGAGCTGGAGGGGGCGCTCAATCGCATCGTCGCCAACATGCAGCTCGTCGGGCGCGACATCACGCTCGAAAGCGCGCAGGAAGAGTTGCACGACCTGTTGCGCTCGCGAGAACGGCGGGTGACGATCGACGAGATCCAACGACGCGTCGCCGAGCATTTCAATGTCCGCTTTGCCGAGATGACCTCGAGTCGGCGCGCCCGCATCGTCGCTCGGCCGCGACAGGTCGCGATGTATCTGTCAAAGCAATTGACGAGCCGCTCGCTGCCGGAGATCGGCCGCAAATTCGGCGGCCGCGACCACACCACCGTGATGCATGCGGTGCGGCGCATCGAAGAGCTGAAGGACACCGATCCGGTCCTCGCCGAAGATGTCGAGCTGCTCCGCCGCATGCTGCAGAGCTGACCGGCCGCACCTTCGCCGCGCCGCGAGCCGGTGCGTTGTGCGCCGCTACGGCGGTCGCCGAGGCGCGCGGGTTTGTGCTAGGATGCGATCCCGTCCGCCGGCCGTTCAGGCTGCGCGACTGGGACGCCGGCCCAGTACCGCGTCGGCGCCGCCCGCATCGCCAACCCGCGTGTCGCCAATATGAAACTCACTATCGAACGGGTCGCTCTTCTCAAGGCTCTGGGACATGTGCAGAGCGTCGTCGAACGGCGCAATACGATCCCGATTCTCTCGAATGTGATGCTGGGCGCCGACAGCAGCGGAGCGGGAAGCGGCGCACTGGCGCTCAGCGCGACCGACATGGACCTCGAAATCGTCGAGCGCGTGCCGGCCCAGATCGAGCGGTCGGGGCGCATCACCGTCCCGGCCCACACGCTGTACGACATCGTTCGCAAATTGCCCGACGGCGCGCAGATCGAGATCGAAGCAAGCGGGGAGCGCGGCACGATGGTCCTGCGCTGCGGACGCTCGACCTTTACCCTGGCCTGCCTGCCGCCGGAAGATTATCCAATCATGGCCAGCGGCGAGTTGGCCCATCATTTCGCGCTGACGGCGACCGAGCTGAAGAGCCTTGTCGACCGCACCCGGTTTGCGATCTCGACCGAAGAGACGCGCTACTACCTGAACGGCATCTATCTGCACGTGACCAAAAACGACGAGGTCCCGGTGATCCGCGCGGTTGCGACCGACGGGCATCGTTTAGCCCGGGTCGAGATGGTGCTGCCCGAGGGCGCGGCCGGGATGCCGGGCGTCATCGTTCCGCGAAAGACCGTGCTCGAATTGCGCAAGTTGATCGAGGAGAGCGATGCCGAGATCCAGGTCGCTTTGAGCGAGACCAAGATCCGCTTTGCCACCGGCGAGGCCGAGCTGACCTCCAAGCTGATCGACGGTACCTTCCCCGATTACGATCGGGTGATCCCGACGGCCAACGACAAAGTCCTCGAGGTCAAATGCAAGGATTTCGCGGAGGCGGTCGACCGCGTGTCGACGATCTCGACCGAAAAAAGCCGGGCGGTCAAGCTCGCCATCGTGCCGGGGGCAAACGGCGGCAGCCTTGCCGTGTCGGCGACGAGCCCGGAAAACGGCACCGCGATCGAGGAGCTGGAGGTGCGCTACCTCAGCGAGCCGCTGGAGATCGGGTTTAATTCTCGCTACCTGCTCGACATCACCGCGCAGATTGGGGGTGAGGGAGCGCAATTCGTCATGTCCGATTCGGCCTCGCCGACGATCGTGCGCGACCGGGCGGATCCGAGCGCGCTCTATGTCCTGATGCCGATGCGGGTTTGAGCCGCCGCCTTGGCCGCAAGGCCGCGCGAGTGGATATAAGGGACCCGCAACCCCATATCACCGGCATGCTTACCGAGGCACAGGAAGCCCGCTGGAGCGCCGGTGCCACGGGGACCACAGCGTCCGCTCGAAGCGTCGGCGTTACCCGTTTGGCGCTGACCAATTTCCGCAATTATCCCGAAGCAAGGCTGGCGCTCGACGCCGGCCCGGTGGTCCTGACGGGACCCAATGGCGCCGGCAAAACCAACCTGCTCGAAGCGGTCTCGTTTCTGGCACCGGGACGTGGGCTGCGCGGGGCAAGGCTGACCGAAGTCGACCGCCGTCGCGATGTCCCCGGCGCCGCGGCGGCCGCGGCAACCCAGGGCTGGGCGGTCGCCGCAACCGTTACCACAGGGCGCGGCACGTTGCGCGTCGGCACCGGGCGTGATGCGGCGGAAGGCGACCGTCGGGTGGTGCGGATCGACGGTCAGCCGGTGCGCGGTCAAGCCGCCCTCGGCGAACAACTCGGCGTCGTGTGGCTGACCCCGCAGATGGATCGCCTGTTTCAGGAAGGCCCGGGTGCTCGACGGCGGTTTCTGGACCGGCTGGTGCTGGCGCTCGATCCGGCGCATGCCGCCCGCGTCGGCGCCTATGAGCAGGCATTGCGTGAACGGGCGCGGCTGTTGCGCGAGGGTCCGTCCGATCCGGTCTGGCTTGCTGCGCTCGAAGAAGTCATGGCGGCGCAGGGCGTCGCGGTTGCCGCTGCCAGACGGGGTGCCGTGCACCGGCTCGACCGCGTCTGCGCCGATGCCGACGGCCCGTTTCCGCGCGGCCGGCTGGTGCTGGTCGGCGCCGTCGAGGGGTGGCTCGACGAGATGCCGGCGCTTGCCGCGGAAGCAAAGTTCGCTGCCGCGCTCGCGGGCGCCCGGCGCGACGACGCATTTGCCGGCGGCGCCGCAATCGGACCGCACCGTTGCGATCTTGCGGTCAGTCTGGCGCACAGCGGTGTTGCCGCCGAATTCGCCTCGACCGGCGAGCAGAAGGCTTTGCTGGTCTCCATCCTGCTGGCTCACGCCGAGCTGCAACGGGCATTGCGCGGCGAACCGCCGTTGCTGCTGCTCGACGAGATCGCCGCCCATCTCGATGCCAGCCGGCGGGCGGCGCTGTTCGAGGCGTTGACCGGGCTTCGCAGCCAGGTCTGGCTGACCGGCACCGACGAGGCGGTGTTCGCCCCGTTGCGCCACCAGGCTCAGTTCCTGTCGGTTCGCGACGGCACCGTGACATTAAATTTCGCATAATCTGGGAAAGTTCAACAACGAAGACATGGCAAACATCCCGATACCCGATCCGCATTTGCCGACGGGGGCCGCCTCCGGGTCCGCTCCAGCCGGCTTTCCCCCCGCAGACATCCCCGCCGCCGGTGGTAACGGCGCGCCTCCGGCGAATGGCGGCGACGGCGTGGACGAAACCTATAACGAGCAGTCGATCGAGGTCCTGCGCGGGCTTGAGGCCGTGCGCAAGCGGCCGGGAATGTATATCGGCGACACCGATGACGGGTCCGGCCTGCACCACATGGTTTACGAGGTCGTGGACAACGCGATCGACGAGGCGCTGGCCGGCTATTGCGACACCGTCACGGTGACGTTGAACGCCGACGGCTCGGTCACCGTCACCGACAACGGCCGCGGCATCCCGGTCGGCATCCATGACGAGGAAGGAGTTTCCGCCGCGGAGGTCATCATGACCCATCTTCACGCCGGCGGTAAATTCAACCAAAACGCCTACAAGGTGTCGGGCGGGCTGCACGGCGTCGGGGTATCGGTCGTCAACGGCCTGTCGAGCCGGCTCGATCTGCACGTCTTTCGCGGCGGCTCGGAATGGTTCATCCGCTTTCGCGACGGTGTGCCCGAAGCGCCGCTGGCCGAAATCGGCCCGGCGCCGTCGTTGCCCGAGGGGTCGGACCGCCATGGACCGGCGACCGGCACCGAGATCACCTTTTTGCCCAGCCGCGAAACCTTCACCAACACCGACTTCGATTTCACGACGCTCGAGCATCGGCTGCGCGAACTCGCCTTTCTCAACAGCGGCGTGACGCTCGTCCTGAACGACGCGCGCGGGGTCGAGGCGAAATCCGTCACCCTGCATTTCGAAGGCGGTCTCGAAGCCTTTGTCCGCTATCTCGACCGCTCGAAACAGGTGCTGCACGCGCCGCCGATCGCGATCCGCGGCGAGCGCGACGACATCCTCCTCGAAATCGCGATGGAGTGGACCGACAGCTATCACGAGACGATGCTGTGCTTTACAAACAACATTCCTCAGCGCGACGGCGGGACGCATCTCGCCGGTTTTCGCGCCGCCCTGACCCGCACCGTCAACGCCTATGCCAATGACAGCGGCATCGCCAAAAAGGAAAAGGTTGCGCTGACCGGCGAGGACATGCGCGAAGGCTTGACCTGCGTGCTGTCGGTCAAGGTGCCGGATCCGAAATTCTCCTCGCAGACCAAGGACAAGCTGGTCTCCTCCGAGGTCCGCCCGGCGATCGAGGGCATCGTCGCCGACAAACTCGTGCAATGGTTCGAGGAGCATCCGGCCGACGCCAGGAAGATTGTCGCCAAAGTTGTCGAAGCCGCTGCCGCGCGTGAGGCGGCGCGCAAAGCGCGCGACCTTACCCGGCGCAAAGGCGCCCTCGATATAGCCAACCTCCCGGGAAAGCTCGCCGACTGCCAGGAGCGCGACCCGGCCAAGAGCGAGTTGTTCATCGTCGAGGGCGACAGCGCCGGCGGCTCGGCCAAGCAGGGCCGTGACCGCCGCTTTCAGGCGATCCTGCCGCTCAAGGGCAAGATCCTCAATGTCGAGCGTGCCCGCTTCGACAAAATGCTGGGCTCGGCCGAAATCGGCACTTTGATCGCGGCACTCGGCACCGGCATCGGCCCGGAGGATTTTGATCCCCAAAAAGCGCGTTACCACCGCATCATCATCATGACCGACGCCGATGTCGACGGCAGCCACATCCGCACCCTGCTGCTGACTTTTTTCTTCCGGCAGATGTCGAGCCTGATCGACAAGGGATTTCTCTATATCGCCCAGCCGCCGCTCTACCGGTTGCAGCGCGGCAACGCCAAGGCGGTCTATCTGAAGGACGATCCGGCGCTCGAAGCCTATTGCGTCGAAGCGGCGCTGCGCGACGCGGTGTTCACCCAATATGACGGTGTCGAGCGCGCCGCCAACGATTTGCGCGCCCTGCTCGACGAGGCGCGGGGCCAGCGCCGGTCAGTGGAGTCGCTGGCCGCCAAGGTCGGCAATATCGAGGTTGTCGAGCAAGCGGCGATTGCCGGGGCATTGTCGTTCGATCTTCTCGCCGACCCGGCGCAGGCGCTGGCAGCGGCACGCCGCACCGCCGAGCGCCTCAACCGCCTCGCGCCCGAGACCGAGCGCAGTTGGCAGGGCGAGATCGTTGTCGGGTCGGCGGGCATCGACGGGTTGGTGCTGGCGCGCACCCGCCAAGGGGTTGACGAGCGGCGCCTGATCGAGGCGGCTTTGCTGCGGTCGAGTGAAGCGCGCCGGCTCGACGCCGACGGCACCAAGCTGCGCGAGGCCTACGACCGCGCCGGCACTCTTGCCGCGCGCGACAAGAGCTGGCCGATCGGCGGCCCGGTGCGGCTGGTCGAGGCGGTCATGGATTTGGGCCGGCGCGGCATCGAAGTACAGCGTTACAAGGGATTGGGCGAGATGAACCCCGACCAGCTATGGGAAACGACGCTCGACCCCGACGTCCGCGCGCTGTTGCAGGTCAGGGTAAGCCACGCCGACTCGGCCGAGGAAACCTTCTCGACCCTGATGGGCGACCTCGTCGAGCCGCGCCGCGACTTCATCCAAGCCAACGCCCTCAGCGTGGCGAATCTGGACGTGTGAGCCTGAACAGGTCGCTCTTCACGGCCAATCACGCCGAGCCCGCGAACCTGCCATTCATGCTTTCCGGCATCGCAGAGGAGACGTCGGTCACCCGATCGAACCGCATGCGGATGTAGTCAAGCTCAGAGCTGGATCTAATGGGCCCTCCGTGGAGAGGTTTCGGCAACGGGGTGCTGTGCTTTCTCGCCGTCCTCGGGGGGTGGGTCGTGACGCCGGCCGAGGCCTATCCGGCGGCAACGCGCGACCAAATCATCTACGTGATCGCTGGCGGGTGGCATACCGAGATCGCTCTGCCGAACGCTGCTATCAGCGGCCACTTGGCCGCGCTGGCGGGCGGGCTTCCTGGGGCGCGGTTTTTGGTTTTCGGCTGGGGTGCGCAGGGCTTCTACATGGCGCCAAACCCCGGCTTCGGTGAGTTGCTGCGCGCTGCCCTTCCGGGACCGGCGGTATTGCTGGTCACTCCGCTGGCGATCGCGCCCGCTGCCTATTTTAGCGCCGCCAACGTCTGGCCGATCACGGTTACCAGTAGCGGTGCCGCCGACCTTGCCCAATTCTTGTGGACGAGCGTCGCGAAAGACCGCAACGGCGCCCCCAACCGCATCGGCCCCGGCCCCTATCCGCAAAGCACCTTTTACGCCGCTACCGGCACCTACGATGCCTCCAACACCTGCAACACCTGGACGGCAGAAGCGCTGCGTGCCGCCGGGCTGCCGGTGACCACTGCCGGCATCGTCTCCGCGAGTCAGCTTCTCACTCAGCTGCCGCCGCTGGGCGCGGCGGCGGCTAGCGGCGACAAGCGATAATCACGGGATCTCGTAGACCGCGACTTCGTCGGCGATGCCGCGCAAGGCGCGGTTCTGCGCTACCGGTTGGAGGCCGCGCGTCTTCAGCAGGCTCGAAGTCTGCGGATAGGCGACGACCGCTCCGGTCGCCAGGATCGAGCGCGTGTCGGCGAGCGCCTGCACTCGGGCCGCGATGTTGACGGTCTGCCCGAAATAATCCTGGCGGTCGTTCAACACCACGGCCAGACACGGCCCTTCGTGGATGCCGATTTTGAGCAGCAGGTCCTCGCCATTGTGGCCGTTGTGGCCGTTGCCCAGATGGTGCATCGCCTCGCGCATGCGCAGCGCCGCAGCGATGGCGCGGTCGGGGGTCGAAAAGGTTGCCATCACCGCGTCGCCGATGGTCTTGACGACGGCCCCAGCTTCGGCGGCGACGATCTCGTTGAGGACCTTGAAATGGGCGCGCACCAGGTCGAACGCCACGAGGTCGCCGACCCGCTCGTAAAGCTCGGTCGAGCCACTAAGGTCGGTGAACAGAAAGGTCAGGCTGGTAATCTTAAGCCGCTGATCGGCATCGATCGTGTTGGTGCCGTAAACGTCGCGAAACACTTGGTTGGAAAGCAATCGCTTGGCGGTGAGGAAGGGTTTGCGGCGGCCGAGCAAATCGTGGAGCTTGTCGTTGGCAACCCACAGCCCCGGCAAAACCCTCGTGTCGGTGTGGTTCTCCAGCGACAGGCGCAATGGCCCGGGATGCAGCTCCAAGGTTCCGGTCGGTGCGCGCACCCGATCTAACACAATGGAGAGGTTCTGGCGCTCGCGCGTCGGCTCGCCCTTGACGTCGATGAACTGGGTGCCGTGCGTGACCGGGTCGATGACGATGACGAACTCGGCCGGCAATTGCAGCGAAAGCAGCGCCTTCCCACCCGGCGGAAGCTCGATCGAGTCGAGCACGATGTCCTGGAGCAGCAGCTCGAAATCATCCGGCACGTCGATGCCCGAGCCCCAGAACACCTGGCGAAAATACTCGTTGAAGGGCAGCTCGTCCGGGTCGTGCGCGGCGATCTTGCGCAGCCGGCGGCTGACCGTGAACGTCACTTCGACAATCTCGTCGAGCGTCAGAGTGTAGCCGGCCGCACACCATGCACAGGTGTATTCGTCCTTGTCGACGCTCTTCAGCGTTGCACTGGTATCGAGTACGCCGCCGCAGCCCGGGCACAGCACGTTCCACGACAGCTCGAACAGTCCGAGCCGCGCCGCGTGGAGAAAGGCGGCAATCACCCGCTCTTCGTCGAGTGCATTCTTTGCCGCGAAATCGAGCACGTTGATCCGGCAGAGCGCACGGTCCGAGCCGTCGCGAACCAGCGCCTCGATGGCCTCGACGATGCCGGGATCAGCGGATTGACGCAGCGCCGCGAATAGATTTTTGGCTTCGCTCATCGCAAAGAACACCCCGCAAAGCGGCAGTCGGTGCATCAGACGATGGCGCCGCCGGTAATCGACCGGCGGCGCGGTCTGCACCTCGTTCGCCCTTAAATGTGGGGTGTCACGGGGTTTGGTCAAACCTCGTCAATACGGGGTCGACCGCAAAACGTTCCTCTGAAGCAGGCGTCTTGCGACGCCCACCACAACGCTAAGGAAGCCGGCTACTCGGCCGCCTCGGCCCGCTCGATCGGCAGCGGCTCGGTGCCGGTCCAGGGATGCTCGGCAACGTCGAAGAGGATGCCCTCGGGACCGTAGAACTTGACCTCGAACCCGCCGATCCGCGCGGCTTCGGCCTGGTCCATGTAGTGCTTGCCGCCGAGGCTCTCGAGCTTTTTGCCGGCCTCTTCGACATCCTCGACCAGGATCCCGAAGTGATGCAGCCCGGTGTAGTCGAGCCCCCTGCCGATCTGGTCGGTCTTGAACCGCAGGATCGCGAGATCGATCGTGCCGTCGCTCAGATGGTGGCCGTAGGCGAGCGGCCCGTCATTCGAGCGGACGATCTTGAAGTCGAACGCCTTTACGTAGAACTCGGCCATCGCGTCCGGATCCTTGGCGGCGATGGCGATGTGGCGCAGCTTGGCCATCAGGGCCTCCTTTCATTGGTTGGGTGTTGGTTCGTCGCCCCGTGCGCCTTCAGCCCACGGGCTTGTCCCTTGGAAAGCGGGGGCCAGAGCTTGCCCCTGGCATGGACAGGGGGCAGCACGCGCAGCGTCGGGATTCCCGCCTTCGCGGGAATGACGGGTTTGGCTGGTTGGATAGGATATTCGCTCGTTATTCGGCTGCTTCCTTGATTTCGACAGGCAACGGCGCGGCGCCGGCCCAGCCGTGCTCGGCGATGTCGAACAGGATGTGTTCGGGGCCGTAGAACTTCTTCTCGAAATAACCGGCCTGGTGCCCGCCCTGACCCTGGTCGATGTAATGCTGGGCGCCAAGGCTTTCGAGCCTCTTCGAAAACTCGTCGACGTCCTCGACCAGCACGCCGAAATGATGGATGCCGCGATAATCCATGCCCTTGCCGAGCTGGTCGGTCTTGAATTTGAGGATCGCCATGTTGAGCGTGCCGTCGCTCAAAAAGACGCCGTCGGCGAGCACGCCGTTGGGCCGGCCCACTTCGACGAAATCGAAGGCTTTTTTGTAGAACTCGGCCATTGCTTCCGGATCCTCGGCGGCAATGGCGATGTGACGCAGCTTGGGCATGGGAACCTCCTCGCGTTGCGGTTGACGATAGCTTAGCACGACCGGCGCGTCATTCCGAAGCGTCCTTTAGCGCGTCCCGTCCGATCTTGGCCAGAACCCGGGCCATGTTCTTGCCCACCCGGCGCAACGCTTCGTCCCATGAGAACAGGCCGAAGCGGTCGAATTCGGGCAATGCCGACCCGTTCGGCAAAGTGAACGTCGAGCTGCAGACAAGGCTCTTGGGATCGGGCAGCGGCGCGGGCCTCCAGGCGAACAGCGCCAAATCCTTGCCGCGCAAATAAGCATGCACCCCGAGCGCGCTAAGTTCGCCCAGCGGCACCGAAAGCCCGGTCTCTTCCTGCAGTTCTCGCGCGGCAGCCGCGGTAAAATCCTCGCCCGGCTCGGCCTCGCCCTTGGGAATGTCCCAGCGCGGCGAACGGGTCGCATGGCCCAGCAGGACGCGCTCGCCGTCGCCGACAATGACCCCGCAGCTGGTTTTCGCCGCGCTCACGGATGGCTCCAGCCGCCCGACGCACCGCCGTAGAAGCCGCCGTTCTTGCCTCTGTTCGAATTATCGGCGCTGCTGCCGGCGCAGCCGGTCAACGACAGCAGCAGGCCGATCAAGGCGAGACGGCACGCGATACGCCGAGGTTTGATCGCTTTTTCGCCCATGCTCGCTCCTGCTGGTTTGTCCGATAGTATGCGGTTGCGGGCAATTTGGGAGATCGATGTGGGTGTCGAGATGCGAGCCTACCGGCCGTTGATCATCGGGCGCCGCGGCGCGGTCGCGGCGAACCACCCGCTGGCGGCCCAGGCCGGCCTCTTGGTGTTGCGCGCCGGAGGGAATGCGGTCGACGCCGCCGTCGCGACCGGGCTCGTGCTCTCCGTCGTCGAGCCGATGATGTCGGGGCTCGGTGGCGACGCCTTTTATCACGTCTTCGATCGCGCGAGCGCCCGATCAGTCGTGTTCAACGGCACCGGCCCGGCGCCCGCCGCAGCCACGCCGGAGCGTTATGCCGGCGGCATTCCGCGCACCGGCCCGCTGTCGGTTTCGGTGCCGGGGATGCTGTCGGCGCTCGACCGGATGCATCGCCGCTTTGGCCGGCTGCCGTGGCGCGATCTGTTCGCCGAGGCGATCGCCTTTGCCCGCGACGGGTTTGGCGCCACCCGAGCGTATTGCCATTTCGCCGACGAGTACCGCCCGACCCTGCTGGTCGACCCGCACGCGGCCGCCCTGTTTCTCGCCAACGGACGCCGCCCGGCCCTGGGGGCCGCGATCGTGCAGCCGGATCTCGCCCGCACGCTCGAAGAAATCGCCGCAGACGGCGCCGAAACCCTTTACCGCGGCCGCCTCGCGCGCCGAATGGCCGCCGGTCTCGCCGCCGCCGGTGCTTTGGTCGGGGCGCACGATCTCGCGGCCTTCGCCGCCGAGGAGCAGCAGCCGATCGCGGTCGACTACCGCGGCTACACCGTGCTCGAAGCCCCGCCCAATTCGACCGGTTTCGTCCTGCTCGAGGAATTGAAGATTCTCGAACATCTCGATCTTGCCGGCATGGGACTGTTGTCGGCCGATCTGGTCCACGCGCTGGTCGAGGCCAAAAAGCTTGCCTTTGCCGACCGCGAACGCTGGGGCGCCGACTCACACTCGATCGAGACGCCGCTGTCGCAGCTGTGGTCGCCCGAGTACACGGCCGCGCTCGCCGCCCGGATCGACATGCGCCGTGCCGCGCCAACCGGGCTTGCGCAGGATGCCGCCGGCGACACGACCTATTTTTGCACCGCCGACGGCGAGGGCAACGCCGTTTCCGGTATCCAGAGCATCAACAGCGGCTTTGGCGCAGGGATCATCGCCGGCGACACCGGAATCCTGTTGAACAACCGCATGGCCTATTGGCACCTCGAACCCGGCCATCCCAACCGGCTGGTGCCGGGCCGGCGGGTGCGCCACACGATGAACCCGCCGATCGTGCTGAAGGACGGCGCGCTGTGGTGCGTCTTTGGCACGCCCGGCGCCGACAACCAGGTGCAGGTCAATCTGCAGGTGTTGACGGCGATGATCGATTTCGGGCTCGACCCGCAGCAGGCGGCCGAAATGCCGCGCTGGACCTCGCACGTGTCCGGGCAATACGCCAACTGGCCGCATGACGGGGCCAACGAGCTGACGATCGAGCGCCGCGTTCCCGAGATGGTGCGCCGCGAGCTCGCACGGCGCGGCCACCCGGTCGCGACGGTTGGCGAGCTCGACGGGCCGTGCAGCGTCGAGATCATCCGCCGCGACTCTGCGAGCGGCATGCTGCTCGCCGGCTCCGACCCGCGCCGCGACGGCTGGGCGGCCGCGTGGTGACGCGCCCTTGCGCGGCGCGGCGTACGGCACGATTCTTCCGGTTATACGGGAGCGAATGATATGAGCAAAAAGAAAGCCGCGGTTAGGATCAGGGCGCAATGGGACGACGAGGCCCAGGTCTGGGTCGCCGAGAGCGCCAATCTGCCCGGCCTCGTCACCGAGGCGGAGACGGTCGAAGGTCTGTTCGAGAAAGTGCGGGTCATGGTTCCGGAGCTTCTATCTTTTAGCCCGGATCTTGCCGCGGGGCTGTTACCTGAAATCCGCGTCACCTTGCTGCGTCGTGACAAGATCGATCTCGCCGCGGCTTGATGGCGGATTATGCCGAGCCGGTGCGCGAGGCATTGCGTCGCGCTGGCTGCCGCTTCGACCGTTACGGAAGAGGCGATCACGAGATCTGGCTATGCCCAAACTCGCGTCGTCCGATCGTGGTCGACAACAAAATCAAGTCGCGCCATACCGCTAACGCGATCCTGAAGCAAGCAGGCTTGGCGAAACAGTTCTGACGGGAGGGAAGAATGAAAATTCGCGGGGTCGAGGTGTTTCAGGTGCAGTGGGCGCCCGACGACAAGCCGGCGCAACGCAGCGCCTGGGTCAGGGTGCATTGCGACAACGGTCTCAGTGGCATTGGCGAGGCGTCGCCGATGCAGGGCGGGCTGGCCTCACTCGGCATCATCGCGCGCGATCTGGCGCCCGCATTGGTCGGACAGGACCCGCTCGATCACGCGGTACTGCACGACACGATGCTGCACAATCTCGCCAAGCTCGGCCCCGAAGGCGCATTGACCGGCGCATTGGCGGCGCTCGACATCGCGCTGTGGGATGTGAAGGGCAGGTTTCTCGGCCAGCCAGTCTACAAGCTGTTGGGCGGCGCCTGGCGCACCGAGTTGCCGTTCTACGCCTCGATCGGGGGTAATGGCGCGCGCAGCGTCGACGAGGTTTTGCGCATTGTCGAGGCGCGGCTCAAAGACCAGCCGGCGGCAGTCAAGCTCCGCTTCGACAACGACCGCACCAGGCCGGACCTCGACATTCCCGGCGACATCGCCAAGGCGCGCGCGGTGCGGCGGCTGGTCGGCGACGGCTTCCCACTCGCCTTCGACGCCAACAACGGCTACTCGGTCGGCGGCGCCATCCGCGTCGGCCGCGCCCTCGAAGAACTCGGCTATTGGCGGTTCGAGGAGCCGGTGCAGCACTACCACGTCAAGTCGATGGGCGAAGTCGCCCGCCGGCTCGACATCACCGTCTCCGCCGGCGAGCAGACCTACACGTTGTCGGGCCTTGCCGATCTTGTCGATGCCGGCGTGCGCATGGTGCAGCCCGACATTGTCAAGATGGGCGGCATTACCGGGCTGACGCGGTGCGCCGCATTGGCCCAGGCGCATGGCGTCGAGCTGGTACCCCACCAGACTCAGCCGGTGATCGGCCATGTGGCGAACCTGCATCTGACGGCGAGCCTGCTGCACATGACCAAGCCCTGCGAACTGAACGACCCGTCGCCGCGCCAGCACGCGGTCTTCGAAAATCCGCCAACGCCAACCGGCGGCCTCTTTCACCTGCCGACCGACCCCGGCCTCGGCCTACGCATTGACGAATCCGAGCTGGCCAAGCGCCGCGTGCCGATCGCCTGACCAATCGGGGCGAAACGGCCGCCCGGCGCCGGTTCAGTTCTTGTCAATGTTCCAGAACACCAACAGAGGGGAGCGCAATACCCCGGTGACATTCGAGCGCCAAGCGAACGGCTGGGTGTACTGGCCGATTGGGATGTCGGGTAATGCTTCCCACAGATGCCGGTGCAGCGCTTCGAGCGCCGCCTGGTCGGCGCCTTCGTCGGAGGCCCGGATATAGGCCGCGCGCAATTCCTCGGTCCTGGCATCGCACGGCCAGCCAAACCAGTTCTTTCCGTCACAGCTCGAATTGATCGCGAAATTGGACAGGGGCGACGACATCGCAGTGCCGCCGACCGTGGTGTGGAACAGGTTCCAGCCACCCTGCCCCGGCGGGTCTTTTTTCGCCCGTAGCGCCAGCATCGTTCCCCAGTCGCTGGTCGCGACGTCGACATTGACGCCGATCTTGCGCAGATTGTCGGCGGTGACGTCGCCGAGCGCGGAGATGCTAGGGATCTCCTGGGTCGTCAGCATGACGATCTTTTCGCCCTTATACCCGGCCTCAGCGAACAATGCCTTGGCGCGCGCCAGATCCTGATGGCGATAATTCTCCGATCCCGCTTCGGTGCCGTTGGCGCTGCCGCAGACAAAAAACGACCAGCACTGGCGCCACCAGCGCTCGTCGCCAAAGGCGGCGCTCGCGTATTCGCGCTGATTGACGGCGAGCGCCAGCGCCTGCCGCGCCTTCGGGTTGTTGAACGGCGGATAGAGGCTGTTCGGCCGAATGATGCCGTAAGTATCGAGCACGCCGACCCGGCCGATGACGACGCCCGGTGCATGTTCGAGAACCGGGATCTGGTCTTGCGGCAATTGATCGACCATGTCGACCTCGCCGCGCAGAAGGGCGCCCGACTTGGTGAATGAGTCGGGCAGCACGATCCATTCGACCCGGTCGAGCTTGACCACCTTGCCGCCGGCGAGGCCGTCGGGCGGCTCGGAGCGTGGAACGTAATCGGGGTTTTTCTCGTAAACGACTTTAGCGCCCGGGTTCCATTCTCCACTGACAAAGCGGAACGGGCCGGAGCCGATCGTCGTCGTGACCGCCTTGAACGGGTCGGTGGCAGCGTCCTGGGCGCGCATGATGTCGGCGTCGGGCGAACCGAGCGCAAATTCGACAAAGGCGAACGGCTCTTTAAGACGAATGGTAAAGGTTTTGTCGTCGGTCGCCTCAATCCTGTCGACGAATTTTGCCAAGCTCTGGCCGAGCGTGTTGCGGACCATCCACCGTTTGATCGACGGAATGACGTCCTTGGTCGTGACCGGCCGCCCGTCGTGAAATTTGAGTCCTGGGCGCAGGGTATAGGTGTGGACCAGCCGGTCCGGCGAAACCTGATAGGTGTCGACCATCTGCGGCTGCGGCCGGATCTTCGAATCCCAGGCGAACAAGGTGTCGTAGATCATCGCCCCGTGCATCAGCGTGATCGTCGCCGTGTTGGTATGCGGATCGAGCACCTTGAGGTCGGCATGCGGCACCACCCGCAAGGTCTTGTCGGCCGCGACAGCTCCGCCTGCCGTCGCGACCAGCGTGAGCAACGCCAAAACCAATCCGAAAGTGCGCATCCCCATCGCAAACTCCCCTGCTTGCCGTGGAATTATCCCATAATAGCGGCGGCGCGGCTATTGCGCGGCCATGCCAAAGCCGGCGGGTCGACGGCCGCCGATCCTGTCATCAAAACTTCATGTGCCTCAGGAAGAGGGCTGTGGCCATTTGCGCGCGCTTGCAGCCCCGTCCGCCGAAGATCCGACGCCGGGACCCTTCGTCATGACCGGTAACCAGCAGGGGAAGTTCGGCAATGGCCGACATCGTGGACACCATCCGACCCGCTCAGGCGAATGCGCGGACGGTGCAGGAATATATCGACGAAGTGCCGGTGTGGTCCGACGGCACCCGGCTGAAATCTACCCCGATGACGGGTATGCAGCGGCGGATCTGGGCGCTCGCCGCCTCCGGCAAGTTCTTTGAGGGCTTTGTTGTGTTTATGGGCGGCGTGACGGTGCCGCTGATCGCCCGCGAATTTCACCTTGCTGCCTCCCAAACCGGATTCGTCACCTCGGCGAGCCTCGCGGGCATCCTGGTGGGCACCCTTCTGCTCGGCACCCTAGCGGACCATTTCGGCCGCAAGCGCATGTTCGTCGCCGAGATGATCATCTTCTGCCTGTTCCTTGCGCTCCTGATCATGGTGGGGAACTTCCTGTCACTGGTGATCTGCTTGTTCGCCATCGGCATGGCGCTCGGCTGCGACTACCCGACCGCGCACCTGATCATCTCCGAGAACATCCCGAGCCTCTCGCGCGGCCGCCTCGTGCTCGGCGCCTTCGCCTTCCAGGCGGTGGGCGCCATGTGTGGCATCGCGATCGGCGCCTTCGTGCTCGTGCTCGACCCGAGCCTCGATGCCTGGCGGTGGATGTACGCGACCGCGCTGGTGCCGGCAGTGCTGATCACGGTCGCCCGCTTCTTTATCCCGGAAAGCGCGAACTGGCTGATCGTGCGCGGCGCGCATGAACAGGCGGAAGAAGCCGTGACGCGCCTGCTCTACCGCAAGCCGCTCTACCCGCATGCGGTGGCGCTCGCCCGCCATGTCGCCGACGAGGCGAGCGCGTCGAAGCAGTCCTTCTTGGCACTGTTCAGGGGGCACAACCTCCGCGCCACGATCTTTTCGTCGGCGCCCTGGTTCCTGCAGGATCTCGGCACCTACGGCATCGGCGTTTTCACCCCCACCCTGATCGCCGCCGCTCTCGGCAGCGGCCCCGACAAGATTCGCAGTCCCGCCGACCTGATCGCCAGCGGCATCCACTCGGCCGAGGCCGCGGCTCTCACGACCTCGCTCTTGGTTGTCGGCATCGTCGTCGCGATCGCGCTTTCCGACAGGTTAGGTCGGATCCGCCTGCAGATCTTCGGTTTCCTCGGCTGCGCGGTCGGGCTCGTCATCGCCACGCTGTCGATCGGCGCGAGCGGCGCGGCCAAGCTATATCTCATCATGGCCGGCGTTATGCTGTTTAACTTCATGACCAATCTCGGCCCGAACGCGCAGACCTACCTGCTGGCGGGCGAGGTATTCCCGACCGAGGTTCGCGGCATGGGCGCGGGCTTCGCGGCGATGATCGGCAAGGTCGGCGCGGTCGCCACCACCTTCGGCTTCCCGATCCTGCTGATATCTATGGGCACCCGCACGCTGCTTTATAGCCTCGCGGTCAGCTCGGTGCTCGGCGCGATCGTGACCTGGATATTCCGTATCGAAACCACCGGCGTAAATCTCGACCGGATCGGACGCTGAACCTTCCTGGAGATGGCAGTCATGACCGAGAACTTTCGCCGCGCGCTGGCCGGCGCCGCCATCCTATCGGCTTTCGCGGTCTGGCCGGCGCACGCCGCAGGTATCACCCTCAACGAAACCGGCTCGACCCTGCTGTACCCGCTCTTCCAGGCCTGGATCGCCAGCTACAAGAGCGTGAAGCCCGACGTCGAAATGACCGCGGCTGCCACCGGCTCTAGCGCCGGCAATCAGGCGGCGATCGCGGGCTCCGTCCGCATCGGCGCCTCCGATGCCTATCTCTCCGACCAGGTTGCGGCGCAGAACCCGCAGATCCTCGATATTCCGCTCGCCATCTCCGCCGTGGCAATCAACTACAACCTGGCCGGCCTGAACGGGGCGCACCTCAAAATCGACGGCCCGACGCTCGCGGCGATCTATAGCGGCGCCATCACCGAGTGGGACGACCCGGCGATCAAGGAGATGAACCCGGGCGCCGCACTCCCGCATCACGCGATCATCCCGGTGCGCCGCGCCGACGGCTCAGGCGACACCTTCGTCTTCACCCAGTTCCTGGATTTCTCGACCCAGAGCTGGGAAAACAACCCCGGCTACGGCACCGACATCACCTGGCCGAGCGTCGCTGCGGAAAAGGCCGCGCCCGGTAATACCGGTGTCGTTCAGACGCTCGCCGCCACCCCGGACGCGATCGGCTATGTCGGCGTCAGCTACGCCGACCAGATCGCCAAGGCCGGTCTCGGCACCGCCATGATCAAAAACCAGGCCGGCCAGTTCCTGTTCGCGACGCCGGACACGATCGCCAATGCCGCCGCCCAGCTCGACCCGCGCACGCCGCCTTATGAACGCATCAGCCTCGTCTTCGCCCCCGGCGACGACAGCTATCCACTGATCAACTACGAATACGCCGTCGTGTCGAAATCACAGCCCGACGCCGCCACCGCCGATGCGCTGCGCTCCTTCCTGCGGTGGGCCATTTCCGTCACCGGCGGCAATAGCCCAAAGTATCTTTCGCCCGTCGGCTTCATCCCGCTACCGGATTTCATCCGTGCGCTAAGCGAGAACCAGATTGCGCAGATCAAGCCGGCTGCTGCCAGTCAGTAAGGGGTTCTGCCGGCTGTCGCGGCGTCGTCGTTTACGCGAGCGCCTTGGTGAACAAAATGCGGGTGGCGTATACCGGAAAGCAAAGTAGAGGCGCCAGCGGTTTAGCCGGCCGCTGGGCTGCGGCGGATGTTGGCGCTTTGCTCGGGTAGCCCGGTCTGCTCGTAGCAGACGCGCGCCAGGGTCGCAACGCCGCTGCGGATCACGTCTTTCGACGGCAGCGCAAAGCACAGCCGCATGTGCGACTTCGACTCGGCCGGGTTGCACGACCATTCGGGCCCGGGGTTGAAAACCAGCCCTTCCTTGGCGGCGGGCGCGACGAGCTTGGTCACGTCGACCTTGTCGGGGAGCTTGATCCACAAAAAAATGCCGCCCTTCGGCCGCCACATCTTTTCGATGGTGGTGCCGAATTCGCGTTCGAGCGCGTCCACCATCGTATCGAGCTTTTCCTTCAGCACGCCGCTGAGTTCGCCGACATGCTCGGTGAATTTCTGCGAGAAATATTCGGCCACGACCATCTGTTCGAGCGCGGCGGTGCCGCTGTCGGTCTCGCGCTTCAGGCCGACGAGCCGGCTCATCACCGCCCAATCGGCGACGACATAGCCGAGGCGCAACGCCGGCGACAGGGTCTTGGAAAACGAGCCGACATGGATCACCTGGGTCGGGTCCATCGAGTAGATCGCCGGCGGCGCGTCGGGGCTCCAGGTCAGGTCGGCATAGCATTCGTCTTCGAAGATCGCGACACCGTGCTTTTTGGCGAGCGCGAGCAGCGCTTCGCGGCGCGCGACCGGCAGGATCGAGCCGGTCGGGTTCTGCACGGTCGGGATCGTATAGATGAATTTGGGCACGATCCCTTTTTGCTTGAGGTCGTCGAGGATCTGCCCCAGCGCGTCGATGCGCAGCCCGTCATCGTCGAGTGGCGCCCCGACGACGTTGACGCCGAGCCGCTGCAATTTGGTCAAAGCGCCGCCATAGGTGAACTCCTCGAGGATCACCGTATCGCCGCGCTCGAGCAGCACACGGTTGACGAGGTCGAGCCCCTGCCCCGAGCCCGAGGTGATCAGCACGTCATCGGGGGTGCAGACGATCCCGCGCCCCTTGACCTTGCCGACGACAAACTCGCGGATGCCCCGAAAACCCTGCGGGCCGTGCGGGTTGTAGAGCGCCAGATCGGCGCCGTCGCGGCGCAGTGCCGCCGCCGCCGCCGCCGCCAATTCCGCCGCCGGCACGTGCTCCGGGTCGTTGTGGCCGCCGATGAAATTGTATTTCGGAAATCCGGTCCAGCGCGGTGCGGGCGCCGGCAGGTCCTTGGCGAACAAATGGCTGTAGGCAAAACCGGTGGCGGCCATGGCGTCTTTTCCTTTTGGATTGGCTGGCTGCGCGGACTGACGTCAGGCGAGTTGCCCCTCACCCTCCCGCTGCGCGGGTCCCTCCCTCTCCCCGCATGCGGGGAGAGGGCTGGGGTGAGGGGCCTCCACAGGTCAGCGTGCCGGGGCGTGCTTGCCCGACACCTGGGGCGTGATGTCGGGATAGGCGCCCGGTGTCTTTTGCGCCGCCCGCTCGTGCATCTGCAGCCGCGTCACCCGCTCCCACTTGCGGTTCAGCTCATCCTTGACGGTGAAGGCGAGCTTGCCGACGCCCTCGATGTCGAGTTCGACCTTGTCGCCGTCCATAAACGGGTTGAGCCCGCGGTGGTTGGTGCCGGTGGCGACGATGTCGCCCGGCTCCAGAGCATGGATCGAGGTCAGCCATTCGATGCAGCGCGGGATCTTGTGCGCCATGTCGCTGGTGTTGAAGTTCTGCATCAAGGTGCCGTTGTTCGACAGCCGGATCTGCAATTTCTGCGGGTCTGGGACTTCGTCCTTGGTCACGATCCACGGCCCGATCGGGGCGAAGGTGTCGCGCGACTTCATGGCAAAAAAGCCGGGAGCCGGCAGGCCCCGCGCCGAGCCGTCGATAAAGCAGGTATAGCCAAAAATATAATCCATCGCGTCGGCGGCTTTGACGTTGCTCGCCTTTTTGCCGATCACGAGCGCCAATTCGGCCTCGCCCTCGAAGATTGTCGCCGGCGCATCGGGCAATACCATCGTGTCGCCTGGTCCGCAGACAGCGTTCGCCGTCTTTTGGAATGCGTTGATCGGCGCCGGCGCGCTGCGGGTGCCGTCTTCCATGTAGTTGACCGCCATGCAGTCGATATTGTCCGGCTTTGGCAACGGCGCGCGAAGTTTGACCGACGCCAACGGCACGCCCTGCCCGCTCGCCGCGGCGTCGGCGAGCTTGCCCTTGTATTGGTCGAAATGTGCGATCAGCCCGTTCATCAAGTCGCCGGGTCCGGTATGCGGGATGTCGCGCACCACCGCCGACACGTCAACGACGCGGTCGCCCTTCACCACGCCCAGTTTGTAGTCGTCGAAATACACCAGCTTCATGCCAGCCTCCCGTTACTCGATTGGTACGAAAATACAGTTGCGGATCTTGCCCTCGAGCGCCTTCGACAAGTGCCCTTTGCCGCTGGTGTCTTCGACGAGGACCACCTCGCCGGCGCCGATCTTGCGAGCTTCGCCGTCGCTCGCGGTGATCTCGACGCCGGCGTCGAGGTTGATGATGTACTGCCGGCGGGGTGCGGGATGCCAGTCGAGATCATAGGTCGGCGGCACTTCGCGAAAGATGATGCCGTTGGCCGGCAGCCGCTTTGACAATTTTCCGGAGTTGGTCTCCTCGACCCATTCGATTTCGATGTCGCGGAAATGCGACTGGCCGTTCGTATCGGCATAGAGATTATGAACCCGCATCGCGCCCCTCCATCGCAATTGGCTGTTGCTGCGCATATTAACGGCGGACCGAACCCCGGCGCCAGCCCCTCGACGCTTGATCGCGGCGGGTCAGGCGCGTTGCGCCGCAGCCGGCGAAGACGCGCGGAGCGACACCGGCCGCCTCGCCCCGGGCTTCAGCTGCAATGCCGGCCGCTCGACCAGATGCCAAGACAAAAAGGCAATCGCCATGGCCGCGGGCAAAGCCAGCGCGAACACCTGCCACCATAACGCCCGTCCGCCGAGCGCCCAGATCACGCCTTCTTCGACCGGCCAGCCATAGATGTAGAGGCCATAGGAGAGATCACCGAGCCGCGCCGCGGGGATCACCGGCAGGTTCGGGTTGAGCGCCAGCCACAGCGCCAGATAGCAGCCGAACAGCGGGAACAACGGGATGAACTCGTGCAACGGCACGCTGAGCACAAGTCCGGCGAGGGCGAGCGCTGCGACCCGGCCGTTTAATATGCGTGTCGCCCGCAGCCTGTAGAGGATCATGCCGACGGCAAAGAAAGCGAGCAGCCAGCCCCAACCGCCGAGGAAATCAAGCGCCGTGTTGAACCGCAGGCAGGCAAGGCCGAGCGCCAGCAATCCCAACATCACCGGCAAGTTCAACAGCCGCAGCACGCCCAGCGCCAGCACCATGACGTACATCATGAACTCGAAGCGCAAGGTCCACATCGAGCCGTTGATTTCGAGCCCGACCGGATTGTTGACAAACATGACGCCCGGCAATTCGTGGACGGTCGGGTCGAGCAATGTGCTGCCGACGACATAACGATACGGCGCCGGCTGACTGAAATAGGCGCCCGGTTGGAGGGTGGTGACGAGCGGGGCGAGCACAAAAGCCGACAGCAGAGCGGCGGCGAACAGACCGGGGAAAATGCGCAAGGCCCGCTTCGTCATGAAGCGCAGCGGGTCGCCGGTCTGCTCGAAGCTCTGCGTCACCAGATAGCCGCTGATCGCGAAGAACACGAACACGCCGCAGAGGCCGAGGATCGACTGGTTGCCGGTCAGCCGGATCAGCCACTCGTTTTTCTGGGTGCCGTCGGCGATCAGAAACGCGTGCGAAAACATGACCGCGATCGCGGCGACGAGCCGCAGTGCGTCGAAATTGTTATGTCTCGCGATCGCGGTCGGCAATTCAGCCGCCGGCACCGATCATGGGTTGAACAGGCGGGCGACCCGCTCGCGGTGCCAGGTGGCGTCGCCAAACGCGACCTCGCAGGCTTTGGCGCGCTTGAAATAGAGCTGCAGGTCGTGCTCCCAGGTCATGCCGATGCCGCCATGCAGTTGGATCCCGGCGCCGGCGACCTTGCGCGCCATGTCGGAAGCGGCGGCCTTGGCCATCGCCACCGCGAGCGGCGCGTCCGCCTCGCCCTCGTCGACCGCCCAGGCGGCGTAATAGGTCAGCGACTTGGCGTTTTCGAGCGCCACCAGCATGTCGGCGGCCTGATGCTTGACCCCCTGATGGCTGCCGATCGGCTTGCCAAAGGCGACGCGTAGCTTGGCGTAGTCGACGGTCATGTCGAGCACCTGTTGCGCCCCGCCGCACATCTCGGCGCACAACGCCACCGTCGCCCGTGCGACGACCCGCGACAGCGGCGCCCAGCCGGCGTGCTTTTCGCCGAGCACGGCCGAGGCCGGCAGCACGACGTTGTCGAGCCGGACCTCGCATGATTTGCGGGTCTCGTCGATCGTCGGCATCAGGGTGACGGTGAGGCCGGGAATGTCTTTCGGCACCAGCAGCAGGCTGACGCCGTCCTCCATCGTGCTGCCGTCGCGGGTGCGCGCGGCGACCACCAGAACATCGGCGAGATGTGCGTCGCCGACAAAGAGCTTGGTGCCGGAGAGGGTGAAGCCGCCGCCGGTCTCGCGCGCCGGCAGGGTGACGCCCGCAGCGTCCCAGCGCAACGCCGGCTCGGTCCAGGCGAGCGCCGCCTTGGCCTCGCCGGCGGCGATCCGCGGCAGCCATTCGCGGCGCTGGGCCGGCGAGCCGGCCTCGGCGATCGCCGCACCGCCCAGCAATACGGTCGAGAGAAACGGCCCGGACATGACCCGCCGCCCCATCTCCTCCATCAACACGACGAGATCGACGAGGCCGAGCCCGCTGCCGCCATCGGCTTCCGGATAGACGATGCCGAGCCAGCCTTGATCCGCGAGCTTTCGCCAAAATTCATCGGTGACCGCCGCCGGCTCGGCCATTCGCGCGCGCACAAACCGGCTGTCGCATTCGCTGTCGAGGAACTTCCGCGCGGTCTCGCGCAGCAATTCCTGCTCCTCGGTAAACCCGATATCCATCGCCTACCCCTCTCTTCAACCGGCCTCGAGCGGCAGCCCGCGCGCCTTCAGAAAGGAGAGCCCGTCCCAATATCCTCGCTGAAAGGCGATCTTGTCGTCTTCCATGCGGAAGAAGCCGCAGCCGCGCAGCCCGAGCGGGTCTTTCCATTCGAGGATCGCCCATTCGCCGTCCTCGAAGATGTTCTCGACAATGCAGACCATCCTCGCTTGGGCGAATTCGCGAGCAAACATCTCGCGGATCGCCGCGCGGCCCTCTACCGGCTCCAGCGCAACCTGGTGATTAACGGCACGCTCGGTGTAGAGAGCCGCCAGTTCATCAGGATCGCCTCGGTCGAACGCCTCGACAAAGGCGACGACCAGTTCGCGCGGACGCATGACCAGGTCCGAGACCAGACTAATCGGACGAGCGACTATGCGCAGCGTCGTCAACCACCAGCCAGTCCTCCATCGGCTCAGTCGGCCACTGGACATCGCCGAATGTGTAGCCTTCCAGGAAACTCAGGTGACCCTTGCGGATGAACAGGGTAAAGCCAACGAGATCGCATGGAGCGTCTAGAAGTGTCCGATAACCTTCGGAAATTTCTTTATTGATTTGCTCAACGCAAGCAGCTTTTCCAGCGATTAGCAGGTCCACAAAAATCCCGACCCCGGTCATCCGCCGATGTTCGACGCGAGCGACCGCAAGTTGTTCCAGAAACGGCGAACGAAGTCCGTATTGTTTCACAAGCATCGATCGAATTATGTGCGATTCTACCGTGGATAATGTTTCCAATTTAATCCTACTCTTCCCGCGGGATCCATGCCGTCCCAACGTGCACCGTGCCGTCGATTACACGCCCGCTGACCGTAACCGAATCCCCGCCGATATCGAACACCTGCTGGTACAGCCCGTCGTCATCAATGATCAGATCGCCACCGTCAAACGCAGCGTTGACCGCATCTTCAATCGCCTGACCCGCTGCCTCCTCACCGCCGTGTCGTCGGACGAGCGGTTCAAGATTGTGTCTCGGCTCGCCGAAGATATGGCGGCGCCTGTTGGCATCATCCATTCCTCCCAAGAGGAGATCAGCCCTTGGGCAATCCCAGCACGCGCTCGCCGATGATGTTGCGCTGAATTTCGCTGGTGCCGCCGGCGATCGTGTACTGGCGGGCGCCGAGCACGCGGTGGTGCCAGCGCGCGGCGTCGGGTACCGTCTCGGTCGCGGCGTCGACGGTCGCGTTGGGGCCGAGCAGGGTCGAGGAAAAATCGGCGATCCGCAGCGCCAATTCGGAGCCGAACAGCTTCAGGATCGAGCCCTCGGGCCCGGGCGGCTCGCCGCGCAGCCGCCGGGTCAGCCCGCGCAGCCGCGTTACTTGCAACGCCTTGACGTCGATCATCAGCTGCGCCAGCTGCTGGCGGATATGGCTGTCGTTCCAGGCCGGCTCCTGGCGGCTCGGGAACTGCTTGGCCAGTTCGGCAAGGCGGGCGATCTGGGCGGCGTGGTCGCGCCCGCCGGCACCGCTGCGCTCGAACATCAGGGTCGTGATCGCGACCCTCCAACCGTTGTTGAGCTCGCCGACCAAATTCTCCTTCGGCACCGCGACATCTTCGAAGAAGACTTCGTTGAAATGCCGGTGGCCGTTGAGCAAGACCAGCGGGCGCACGGTGACGCCCGGCGTCTTCATGTCGACGAAGAGATAGCTGATGCCGCGATGCTTGGGCGCGTCCGGGTCGGTGCGCACCAATAAAAAGCACCAGTCGGCGAAATGCGCACCCGAGGTCCACACCTTCTGGCCGTTGACGACGAAGTGGTCGCCGTGGTCGACGGCACGGGTGCGCAGGCTCGCCAGGTCGCCGCCGGCGCCGGGTTCGGAGAAGCCCTGGCACCAGCGCTCCTTGCCGGCAAGGATGCGCGGCAGATGGCGCTGCTTCTGCGCCTCGGTGCCGCACTGGATCAGGGTCGGACCGAGCAGGTTGATGGCGCTCGCCCCCGGCAGAATTGGCGCGCGGGCGCGAAAATACTCTTCGTCAAAGATGACCTGCTGCATGAAATTGGCGCCGCGCCCGCCATATTCCTTGGGCCAGGAAATCCCGACCCAGCCGGCCGCGTGCATCTTCTTCTGCCGGGCGACGCGCTGTTCCAAGATCTCGCGGTCTGGCGCGACGCGCTGGTCGGCAGCGTCATCGACTTTGATTTCTTCAGGGAGATTGGTTTCAAGCCATTGCCGGAACTCGGCGCGAAACGCGGCGTGTTCCGGGCTGTCGGCAAAATCCATCGGTAGGCCCTCCCGAGCGCTTTTGTAGTACGAACTTCTACGACGGATCGCCCCTGTCACCAAGCCCAGGCGGGCAAAGTGGGGTAATAAGACCATCCCGACGAAGGTCGGGACCCATGTCGGCCCCAATATCGATGTTCTACACCTATCTACTCGCCAGCAAACCCTACGGAACCCTTTACATCGGCACGACATCCGATCTGGCGCGGCGAGTTTGGGAGCACAAGAACAAACTCATTCCCGGCTTTACCAAGCGGTACCAAGTCGATCAACTCGTTTGGTTTGAGGCTCACGAATCCGCGGCTGCCGCACTTCGCCGCGAGAAACAAATCAAGGAATGGAAACGCGACTGGAAGATCAATTTGCTCGAACGGGACAACCCACACTGGCGGGACCTTTGCCCAAGCCTCAGACCGTGAAGGAAATCGGATCCAAGTGCGCCAGTTTCCGTCGCCGCAACGCATAGATTTTGTCTCCGCCAACTCGACGGTGAGTTCAAGCTCGGAGCCGTCCCAACCATAGGCACCGGCCTTCGCCGGTGTGCAAGGAAGAAAACACGAGCCAAAGCCTCAGCCGATTGCACGTATGAAGCCAGCGAGTGTGGGGGGAGCGAGCGCGGCCTGAGCCGACGCGCGATCCGGCCGTCGGGCATCGCCCGATCTGGCGCCATTGCCGGCACGTTAAAGCTTTGCGGCGAGCGCCGGGGCAAGCGTATGATCCGTACGGGATTCATCCGAGGGAGGAGATTATGGCGGCAACCAATGTTTACGCCGGTGCGGCGGCGACAAATGGCGGCTCGATGGGCGGCGTCTTCCGCCAGACCGTCGGCGAGAGCGGCGGCTGGCAGCGCCTCGGCAACGGTCTGCCCGAGGGCGCCGAAGTGCACGCGATTACGGTGCATCCGCAGCATCCGAACACGGTCTATATCGGCACCACCAAAGGCAGCTTCCGCAGCACCAATCGCGGCGACGGCTGGCAGCGGCTCGCCCTGCCCGACGACGCCGACATCTGGTCGATCTGCATTCATCCGAAGAACCCGCGCGTCATCTATGCCGGCGCCACGCCACCCGCGGTCTACCGCAGCGACGACGGCGGCGACACTTGGCGCAAGACCGCTGATCCCGGGCTCCCCGACCGCGTCATCATGGCGTTCGCATGCCGGGTCATGCGGCTCGACGTCGACCCGAACGCGCCCGACGACATTTATGCGACGCTCGAAGCCAATGGTGCCATGCGCAGCCGCAACGGCGGCGAGAGCTGGGAGGATTGCACCGCCGACCTGATCCGCTTTTGCGAGCAGCCCAAATATAAAAGTCGGATCGGCAGCCAGACCGAGATCGAAGGCATGCTCGACGGCCATGCGCTGGCGTGCAGCGCCGCCGCCCCCGGCACCGTGTTCCTCGCCAACCGCATGGGTCTGTTCCGCAGCAACGACCGCGGCCAAAGCTGGCAGGACATCGAGATCAACCGGTTCTCGCCATTGACCTATGGGCGCGACATCCGGGTGTCGCCACACGACCCGAAGGTCCTCTACGCCTGCCTCAGCCCGGCGGCGCGCAGCACCGACGGTGCGATCTACCGCAGCGACGACGTCGGCCACAGCTGGAAGCGCTTTGACCACGGGATCAAGGCCGAGGCGACGATGATGGGCGTGAGCGTCCATCCTAACGACCCAAACCAGGTCTATGGCGTGTCACGCTTTGGCCAGGTTTTCGGCACGCAGGACGGCGGCAAGAGCTGGAGCGAGACCCGGCTGCCGGAAGGGGTCCGCGACGTCTACGCGGTCGCCTGCGGGTAGGCTCATCCCAGCGGATGGCTGTTTGGCTAAAAAAACCATAGGTTCCCCGTGGCCGGACTTGATCCGGCCACCCATGATTTCTTGGCACAGGAAAGACGTGGCTGCCCGGGTCAAGTTCGGGCAAGGGGCTCCTGGGTGCTTTGCTCGCAGCTCGAGCCTTCGAGGTGATGCGGCTAAGGATGGGAGGATGCGATGGCGGAGGACGCAAGCCGTAACCTGATGAAGCAGAAGCTTGCGGCGGGCGAGCTGGTGCTGTGCATGAACCTGCGGCTGGCGCGCAGCGTCGACATCGCGATGGTGGCCAAGGCCGGCGGCTACGACGCGCTTTACGTCGACATGCAGCACGCCCCCTACTCGGTCGAGACGACGGCGACGATCTGCGCCGCTTCGCTCGGCGTCGGCATCACGCCGTTGGTGCGGGTCCCGAGCCATGACGGGCAGTGGATGAGCCGAATGCTCGACGGCGGCGCCCAAGGCATCATCGTTCCGGATGTCGAAAGCCGCTCCCAGGCCGAGGCGGTTGTGCGCCACTGCCGGTTTCCGCCCTTGGGAAAGCGCTCGGTGATGGGGCTGGGGCCGGCGCTCGGCTACCGCGCGCTGCCGCTCGGCGAATTCAACACCCGGCTCAACGCCGAAACCGCGGTCATCGTCATGCTCGAGACCGCCGCCGGGATCGACAATGCCGACGCCATCGCCGCGGTGCCGGGGGTTGACGTATTGCTGATCGGCTCGGGCGACCTGACCACCGATTACGGCATCCCGGGCCAGGTCGACCATCCACGGCTGCGCGAGGCCTATGAGCGGGTGGCGCAGGCCTGCCGCAGTCACGGCAAGGCGCTGGGGGTCGGCGGCATCCGTCACAATGTCGGGCTGCAGGGCGAGCTGGTCCGCCTCGGCGCGCGCTTTGTGATCGCCGGCACCGACGTCAACTACGTGCTCGCCGGCGCCCGTCAGGACACGACGGCGCTGCGCGCAATCCCGCTCGGGTGACGACCCTCCGCTCGGCCGCGATCGGCGACCTCTTCGCCGGCGCCGGGCCGGGCGCCGCGCCGGGCAACGGAACCGAGCGGCTGGCCGAGGGGGCGGTCATTCTGCGGGGCTTTGCCCGGCCGGAAGCGGAAGCCCTGGTCGGGGCGATAGATGACATCACCGCGATTTCCCCGTTCCGCCACATGGTCACCCCCGGCGGGTTCCGCATGTCGGTCGCGATGACGAATTGCGGCGACACGGGCTGGATTACCGACCGCAGCGGCTATCGCTATTCGCCGGAAGACCCGGTGACCGGGCGGCCCTGGCCGGCATTGCCGCCGGTGCTAGGCTCGTTGGCGGGGCGGGCGGCGGCAGCCGGTGGCTTTAGCCGGTTCACCCCCGACGCCTGCCTGATCAACCGTTACGAGCCCGGGACAAAGCTCTCATTGCATCGCGACGAGGACGAGCGCGACTTGACCGCACCGGTCGTTTCGGTGTCGCTCGGCATACCTGCAACCTTTCTGTGGGGCGGCCTCGGCCGTAAGGACCAGGTCCGCCGGGTTCGGCTCGAGAGCGGCGACGTCGTCGTCTGGGGCGGCCCCACCCGCCTCGTCTATCACGGCATCACCCCGCTGGCCGAAGGCGAGCACCCGCTGACCGGCGCTGCCCGCATCAATCTGACATTCCGAAAAGCGTTATGAATATCGTGGGCTTGGGCTGCATTGCGGCGGCATGGCTGACGTTGGCCGCTGCCGCTGCTGCGCCGGCCCAGGAGACGCGGACACTGAAGGAGCGGCTGTCCGACAAGGCAACGGACGCCCAGCGCGTTGACAATTGCAAAGTGCCCGCGGAGCGGCGCGGACCGGTGCCGCGTCCCGGTTGTAAGACAAAGCCGCGACCACCATTGCCCGCGCTCGAAGCCGGCCCGCCGTCTGATCAGCGCTAATCGGGCTGATCGGCGCTAATCGGGCGGCTGCATCGGCGCCTGGAGAACCTGGGCAGTTCGCGCCCGGCCGCGACCTCCCGCGCGCCAGCCCCGCCACAGCGAGCCTAGGTCGGGCCCGGCCTCCCGGTATTCGAAGACAGGGATCTCGGCGGCAATTCCCTTGATCTTGTCGAACCCGATTTGCTGTAGGCGCCCCGACGAGCCGGAAAGCGCCTGCGCCACGTCCCCCGAGATCGCGCAGGCGACGCCGTGCGCCTTCGCCGCTTCCTCCATGCGCGAAGCGATGTTGATCGTGCTGCCATAGATGCCGATCGAGCGCTTGGTGTCGCCCTGCTCGCTGACCACGACATCGCCGCCATGGACCCCGATGCGAAAGGCTGGGACCGCACCGAACTGCGCCGTATAGCGGCTCTCTTCCCGGCGGACCGCAGCAAACACCGCGTCGATCGCGCGCAATATCTTGTCGTGGCGCACCGCCTCCCGCCAATGCCAGATCGCGATCAGCCCGTCGCCCTTGTAGAGGTAGATCTCGCCGCCGTAATCGGTGATCGGCTTTGAGATGTCGAACAGAAACTTGCCGACCAGGGATTTGATCTTCAGCGCGCCGAGCCGCTCGGCTAAAGCAGTCGAATTGTTGATGTCGATAAAAACCAGGACCTTTTGCTCGACCACCGGGCGGTGGTAGGTGCCGATCATCAGATGGAACAAGGTCTCGATGCCGATGAAGTGCACGGCGCGCATCACGACGATGCCGATCACCGAAAAAGCCACAATGACCGGCAGGATGAACGGAAGCCGGCCATAGGGCACCGGCGTCGGATAAAAACGATGCAGCAGCAGATGCGACAGGTTGATGGCGAGGACAAACAAAATCGCGACGACGACGGTATAAATGCCAATCGAAGGCAACGGGTGCATGTTGCGGAACCACCGCCCGCGTAAGCTTTGCACATAGAACTGCTCGAACAGCCCGACCCCGGTGCCGACCAGGATCGCGTTCACCACGCCAAGCGCCGGCGGCCGGCCTTGCGCGAGCGTCGCCAAGCCTGCCAGCAGTGCGAAAATCACCACCGCCAGCAGGATCGAAGCCAGTTTCCTTCGTGTCGAAATGGATATTCGGGTAAAGGCAATCGACATCGCGAAGCGACCGCAGAGGGTGAGCCCCTGGAGATACTCCGGTGCAGCTGCTGCTGCATCTGGGTAATTGCCGGTGGCGGACAAGGGCAGCCAAAACAGATCTTTGCCTGGTGGAGGCCGGCTTCATGGGGTTGCTGCGGGTCCGAGCAGTGGAGGAAAAACGTGCGCCGACAATTGCCCGAACCGGGTGGGGTCTTTCTCGACCATGTGGCCCATTTTGTGCCGGCGATCGACCCGGCCGCCGAGGCGCTGGAGCGCTGCGGTTTCCGGCTGACACGGTTCACCCTCCAAACCAACCGGGTCGACGGCACACCGGTGGCGGCGGGGACCGGCAACCGTTGCGCGATGTTGCGGTGCGGCTATGTCGAGATCCTCGTCGCGACCGAGGACACGCCGCTCGCGCGCCAGCTCGACGAGCGGCTGGCACACCATGTCGGCCTTCATCTCGCCGCCTTCAGCAGCGCCGACGCCGGCGGCGAGCGGCGCCGGCTCGCCAGTGCCGGCTTTCCAGTGCTGCCGCTCGTCGACATGCGCCGCCCGGTCGCGACCGCAGACGGCGAGCAGGACGCGCGGTTCACGATCGCCCGCATCGCCGCCGGCACCATGGCGGAAGGCCGGATGCAGTTCCTCACCCATCACACCGAGAACCTGGTGTGGCGCGAACCTTATCTCGACCACCCGAACGGAGCGCAGGCGCTGTCGGCATTGTGGATTGCCGCCGCCGATCCGGACGAACCCGCCCGTCGCTTCGCGCAATTCACCGGCCGCCCGTCGCGGCGCGACGGCGAAGTCGCGACGATCGCACTCGAACGCGGGGCGTTGCGGTTCGCCTCGCCCGAGTTCTTGGAGCACGAATTCGGCATCGCGCCCGGACCGCCGCCGCCCTATCTCGCGGCCAGTGAAATCGAGATTGCCGGCCTCGCCCGGCTGAGCCGGCTGCTCGACGCGGCCGGCCTCGCCGCCCGGCCCGTCGCCGATGGCGTCGCCCTAACCTTGCCGCCGGCGCTCGGCGGGACCATCGTCTTTCGCGCGCCGGCCGAGTGAGCCAATTCCGCGGCGGGCGTCACTTGCGGGCAGGGTCCGTTTGGCTGCGGAGTGACGTCGCCGGCGATGGTTTTAGCCGGCGATGGTTTTAGACGGTATGCGCTGCCCCGGCCCTTGGCACGGGTTGAATGCTCTTTGCGCTGCGTCTTGCCAGGCAATTCCCCCATTGGCACAGCTCGCGGCGATCAGGCATTGTCGAGCCAAGTTCGTCCATTCGGCACAGGAGGGGTTCGTGACCGCAGAATCTCCGCTGGGGGTTCGGCCATGCGATTGAGTGTCGTGACCTTTATGCAGCCCGGCGCGGAGGTGCGCGGACAGTCGCTCGACCGCATCGCCAATTACGCGCGGCGGATCGAGGCCGCCGGGTTTCCGGGCATCTGGGTGACGGATTCGCTCGGCCGCGGCCGGGCCACGTTGGACCCGATGGTGGCGCTGGCGGCGCTCGCCGCCGTCACCAGGCGGGTCGAGCTGGGGACCGCGGTGCTGCAAGTGTCGTTGCGCCATCCGGTCGACCTCGCCCATCGCGTCCAATCGGTTCAGGCGCTGTCGGGCAACCGCTTGCGGCTCGGCGTCGGCAGCGGCTCGACCCAGGCCGATTTCGACCTGTTCGGCGCCGATTACGCGCAACGCTTTCGCACCTTGATGAGCTCGCTCGACATCATGCGGCGCACCTGGCGGGGTGACGCGGTGAATGGCGGGACGTTGACGCCGTGGCCGGGAAGCGAGGGCGGCCCGCCGGTGCTGCTCGGCGCCTGGCGCAACCCGCGCTGGATCACTTATGCCGCCAAGCACTGCCAGGGCTGGATCGCCTCCGGGCTCTACAGCAGCTGGGAGGACCTCGAAAACGGCATGCGGATCTACCGCGACGCGGGCGGCGCCAACGCCGTGCTTGCCAATGTCGTCGTCGACCTGAACAACCGGCCCGAACCCGGCAGCCTTGCCGAGCGCGCCAAAGTCTCGCTGGTCTGCCTACCCGACGACGCCCGCCCGCGGCTGAAGCGGATCGAGCAGATCGGCTTCGACGAAGTGTTGACCATCTCCCCGGCCAGCGCGCTCGACGAGCTCGAGCGTGTGCGGGATTACCTGTAGCGATGCAGGGCGGACACTTGCCGCCACCGAATGATCGTTTGGGTGATCCCGATTGTTTTGGTCATCCCGGCGAAGGGGTTTGTGAAGAAATCCCATCCCGCAGCTCGGTCATTCCGGGATGTCCCGAAGGGACAGCCCCGGAACCCATGAAACCGGCGGGTCGCCTTTATATTCGTGCGCGGTGTTCATGGGTTCCGGGTTCGCGGGACGACGCCCGCGCCCCGGAATGACCCACTTCAGGATTGCTTCACAAACCCGAAGGCCGGGACCCATCTCGATGACGCTCTCGATGATCTATTTCTATCCGCCGTCGAGCTACCTCTAGGAAATTCTTCACGATCTTGGGGGAGCTTCTTGAAGCGGCAGCCTCATCGGCACGCACGCGGGCACCGGCCTTCGCCGGTGCGAAAGGTTGTGGGTCCGGTCCGTCGATATTGTCGGCGCAGCGGCTCAGAGGACCAGCTGGGTCTGGGTGACGAGCGCCACCAGCCGGCCCTCGGGATTGGTCACGCGGGTTTGCCAGATCATCGTCCGCCGGCCGCGGTGAACCGGGGTCGCCTCGCCGATGATTTGCGTGCCGGCGGGTGCCGGGGCGACAAAGTTGGTCTTGCTCTCGATCGTCGTCGTCCCGCTGCCTTCCGGCAAATTGACGATGGTGCCGACCGCGCCCAGAGTGTCGGCGAAGGCCATTATCGCGCCGCCGTGCAGCACGGCCGGACGGGTGCACAGATCGTCACGGACGGTCATCCGGGCGACGATCCGCGCGGCGGCGACGCTGACGAATTCGATGCCGAGCAGTGCTGCAAACGGCAACGGAGCTTCGGTGATTCGCGCAAGCAGGTCCATCCGATCGCCCTTACCGTGATGATCCGCCGCACAGCCGACGGTTAGAACCATGGTAATGCCATTTTTGGTAGGGTAGGTTCGAATCCGAACCTGGAGATCCGTCCGCTGCTCGGAAAGATATGCCGCAGGCGGCATTTCGACCGGTGGACGGGCAGTGGAGGGCGATGCGCGTGCGTAAACTGGCGATGGTTATGCTGTTGACGGCCTCGGTCGCGCCGGGCGCCGTGCTCGCCCAGCAACAGACCCAGCAGGGTGGCAAGGATGCCGTCTACGACGAGCTGAACCTGTTCGACGAGGCGTTCGAGCGAATTCGCCAGGACTCCGTCGACCCGGTCCCAGACGGCAAGCTCGTCGGCGCCGCGATCACCGGCATGCTGACCGGTCTCGATCCGCACGCCTCCTACATCGACCCGGCGGCGCTCAAGGCGTTGAAAGAGCCGGTCGTGGGCGGCGACGTTGGGATCGGCGCGGCGTTGACCTTGACCAAAGGCGAGCTGAAGGTGATCTCGCCCCGCGACGGCTCAGCGGCGGCTGCCGCGGGGATCGAACCGGGGGATCTGATCCTGGCGATCGACAAGGGGCCAACCTATGAGCTGTCCTTGGCAGAGGCGGAGCAGAAATTGCGCGGCCCCGCCGGCAGCACGGTAAAGCTTACCGTGCTGCGCGGCGACGAAGGCGCCCCGCTCAAGCTCAACGTCAAGCGCGCCGCCGAGCATCTGCAGACCGTCTCGTCGCGGGTCGAAGACGGTAATATCGGTTATCTACGGCTGGCCGGGTTCGACGACGGCACCCCGGCGGCGCTTAGCGCGGCGGTGGAAGATCTGCGGCAGCAGACCGGGGGCAAGCTCGGCGGCATCGTCATCGACCTGCGCAACAACCCCGGTGGTAATTTCCAGGACGCGGTCGCCGCCGCCAACGCCTTTCTCGACAAGGGCGACGTAGCGCTCGTCAAGAAGCGCAATTCCGACAGCCCCAAGCACATCAGCGTGACCGCGGGCGACCTCGTCAAAGGAATGCCGATCGTCGCGTTGGTGAACGGCGGCACCGCCGACGAGGCCGAGTTGGTGGCGGGCGCGCTGCAAGATAATCATCGCGCCCTGTTGCTCGGCACCAAAACCTTTGGCGAAAGTGCATTCGAAACCCTGATCCCGCTTGCCAGCGGCGGCGCCATCCGGCTTACCACCGCCCGCTTTACGACGCCGGGCGGGCGGGAGATCGACGGCAAAGGTCTTGACCCCGATCTCGTCGTGACGCCGCTCAAGATCGAAAGACTGGCCAAGGAAGAGGGGCTGCACGAGGCCGATCTGCCGGGCGCGCTGAAGAACCCCGATCAGCCTGCGTCCGCAGCTGGAACGGCTCCGGCTGCCCCAAGCCAACCAGCTCCGGCGACCAAACCAGCCGCGAGCGGAATACCGGCCGGTGCCAGCGCGACATCGCCCACAAAACCGGCCCCGTCGGTTGCAACTGGCGACATGGGCGGAGCAAGCGACGAGCAGCTGACCCAGGCGCTCGATGTGTTGCGCGGCCTTGCCGCGTTCAATCGCCGGGCCGCCGGCTGAAGCGAGCCCGCCGGTAGCCGGGCGCGACCCGTAGCACCCGGCGGCGGCCGAAATTGCCGACGGCGGCGATGCAAAGGGCAGCGGCCGGCGCGGCGCGATTGCCATGATCGCATTGCTTTGTTGACATTTGTCGTGTATGATCCAACGAGCTTCAACCACAGCACAAACATACGGCATCGTGCCCTGAAACATCGGCTCGACGGGGTGCGGGCGGCCGGCGAATTGCGCGGGCGAGGCGGCTCGCCGGTTCGGGGAAAGTTCGCGGTTAGCTGCTGATCCGCTGCAGGAGCAGCAAACCCGCGAAGGTGAGTTGACCGCGTCGACACGAATTTCCGAGCCGGGGCCTAACTTCTGCACAATTTGACGGCGGGCAATCCGCTCGACAGATGGGAGCCGCCGATGCTGCCTGGTGCGGTTGGTAACGAGTGGATAGTGCGTCGATCGCCGCTGCCGCGCCTTGTCGCCGGGTCGGGGAAATGAACATCCCGGCGCCGTTCGACTGCTATCGGGGCGAGGTCGTCCCCGAATGGATCGACCTGAACGGGCATATGAACCTCGCCTACTACACGGTTCTGTTCGATTACGCGACCGACCTGCTGTTCGAGACGATCGGCATCGGCAGGGCTTACAAGCGCGAGACCAATCACGGCACCTTTGTCGTCGAAACCCACAATCTCTACGAGCACGAGTTGCTGGCCGGCGAGCAGGTGCGGGTCGCCACCCAGATTATCGCTGCCGACGACAAGCGCCTGCATTTGGCGCACGAGATGTTCCGCCTCGCTGGTGACCGGCGCGCGGCAACGCAGGAGCTGATGTTTCTGTCGATCGATCTTGGTCTTCGCCGGGTCGTGCCGTTTCTGCCCATCGTGCGCAGCAAGGTGGTGGCCGCCGCCGCCGCCCACGCGGTTTTGCCGCGGCCCGACTGGGTGGGCCGGCGCCTCGTTATGCCGATGTCTCGGCGATAAACCGGGCGCGGTTGGCGAGCGGCTCTCCGAGATTCGTCGGGCTTTTAGCGCGATGCGTTGTGGATCAGGTAGTCGGCGAAGTCGCCCGTCTTCAGCTTGAATGCCATGGGAGCGCCGCCGCCGGCAAGCGCGCGCGTTACCAACAGGTGATTCTCGACCCGTGGTGCGGTCAGCCGGAAGATGCCGGCTGCCCCTTTGAGCTTTGGATAAAGCTTGGGGTCGATCATCTTTTCCTTGGCAGCTAGCCGCGCCAACGCCTCTTCCTCGCTGAGATCCTCGATCGTGCGCTTGCGGACGATCGTCCAATCTGATTCGCCGGCCCAGCCCTCGGCGGCGAGCGCATTCGGGTCGGTGTCGCACACCCCGACCTTAAAGATATGGCGCCCGAGCCCGACGTCGGACCCCCAACGGGCAAGCTTGGCGCTCCGCGCTACATAAAGGGATCCCATCGCGTCTCTCCCGTTGCTCCGCAGGAATAGCGACTGTCGCTCAGTCGTTTTAGCCAAGATTTCACCGCAGATCCAATGACCGGAATCCTCTTATGCCCTTCCTGATCGGAGCCGCCACGGTCGCTACCACCTTGTTGAGTATGGCATTTGGACAGATCGACGCCGGCTTCGAGGCGTTCGGCGTGCTCCTCGCAGCGGCCGTCTTGATGACCCTCAGAACGGAATAATCGGCTTCAGGGTGGTTGGTGCGCCGGTTCGTCGCAGCCCCAAGACGTGAGGATTGCCGGCTCTCCCGCGCCAATCTGCCGCGATGGCGTCGGGTTTACGAAGTGACACAAACGAAAGCACTTCGTTAAACTCCCTCCAAAGCCCGAGCCAAGGCGAGGGTTGGGGGGTGTTGAAGAATGCGGCAATTTATCTTTGCCGGCGCATCTGTGCTGGCCCTAGGTCTGATGGCGCTGGCAAGTATTCCGGCAGCGGCGATCGGGCTGGATCCGGCATTTCACCAAAGCTTGCTCGGACCACAGAGGGCAACGGGGGTTGTCGTCTGGAACCACGGCCGTTCGCTTGACAGCGAAGACTACGAATCCCCGACGCCGCCTTATCTTCGGGTGCTGCGTGATTCGGGCTGGGACGTGCTGCGTTTCGACAGGCTGCGCGACGGGGACACGCTGAGCCGGAGTGCCCAGCGGCTGGTCGACATCGTCGCCAGGCTCAAGCAGCGGGGTTATCGCCAGATCGTGCTCGCCGGGCAATCCTTTGGCGCGTTTCTCGCCCTGATGGCGGCAGATGATTCCGCCGCCGTTGACGCGGTCGTCGCGACTGCACCGGCCGCCTTTGGCGACTTTCAGGGATACTACGACACTTGGCGGCTCAACGCGGCGCGGCTTTACCCTCTGCTGGATCACATCAGACGGGCCCGGGTGATGCTGTTTTTCTTTCACGGGGACGACTTCGACCCGGGCGGCCGCGGGGTTGAGGCCCGTTCGATCCTGTCCCAACACGGGAGCGGTTTTGTGGTCGTCGACCAGCCCGCCTACCTCGTTGGTCATTGGATCTCGTCGAGCGGGGCATTTTTGCGCCGCTTTGGCGACTGCATCCGCGAATTCGCCAATGACGATGCGCTGCATGGGGAACTCGTCTGTCAACCGGTCTGGGGGGAGGCGCCGAGCGCCGAATTGCGCCTGCCCCAGGAACTCGTCCACCGGCAGGCGCCGGCTCCCAAGCTGACGGCACTCCTCGGCGCCTCGGCGCGCGCCTCCTTCCCGGCCCCCACGATCAACGGCGTCCCGTCGACTGACGACACATGGTACGGATTTTATCCGAACGGACGCGAGGTGCTGGTCGCGATCGAGGCGGTGAGCGGACGCAATTTGTCTGCCGTCTACGCAATCGGTCCGGGCATCGACAAAGGCGAACCGGCCGAATGGAGCCGGCGAGCCGGCCGGATCGACGGCGACGAGCTGGTTTTCGCACGGAAGGGTGAAAGCACCCTGCGCCTTCGACCCCAAGAGGACGGCGGGCTCGGCGCGACCTGGGTCTCGCCCGATGGGACGACCAAGATGAAGGCCGGGCTGCGGCGCATCGACCCGTCGTCCTTCCTGGTCCGCGCCGCCGCGCGTTGACGCTCAGCCCCAATAGCGCCCGCTGCCGCCGATCGCGACGACAACGAGCCCGAGGACAAGGTTGGTCGTCACGAGGGTCCGGATCTGGCCGAGCTGACGTCCGCCCTCGGCCCAGTCCTGGCGCGCCACCGCCGCTCGAAATCTGCCCCAGGGCGCAAAATAAAGGTGGAGAAAAAGCAGCATCATGACGATGCCGAGGCCCTGCATCAGGTTGACGTAAAGCGGCAGCGCTCGGAAACCGCCATAGCGACCGAACACCAGCGCATACCCGCTCGCCAACAGCAGCACGATCGCCGCGATGACCCAGGCGAAAAAGCGGTCGAAAACACGTGACCACAGGGGAAGGCGCAGACCCGGGTCGAGGGCCGCCGCGGCCGGCCGCAGCACCTGATGCGCAAAGAACATGCCGCCGACCCAGACTAGGGCGGCAAGGACGTGCACGATCAGCGCAAGGGTTGCGAGCCCCGCCCCGGCGGCCATCGTTCAGCCACCGTAGGCGGGGGACCGGCGCGCGTAGCCGCCAAAGGCGTCGAGCAGCCGCCCGCGCCAGGCGGCGACCGGGTCGTCTGGGGCGAGCAGTTCGAAAGCGCTGATCGCGCGCGCCCACTGAAACGCGCCAAACACGATGTAGTCGGCATAGGCCGGGGCATCGCCGGCGAGAAATCGCTGCCGCTCCACCGTGCGCCGGAGCGGCGCCAGGCTCTCGCGAAAAGCCGGCAGCCGCGCCTCGCGATCCGCGACGGCATTTTCGAGCGTCGTACCGAGCCGTTCTTCGCGCGACTGCCGGAAATAGGCCTGATCCTGCGGCGCCGAATGGCGGCAGATGTCGAGCACCAGGAACCCGACCAGCCCCGGCTGCAGCACTGTCTCGGTCCAATTCTGGACAAAGCGGGTCAACGCCTTGCCGGTCGCGTCGCCGAACAAGGACGGGCGGTCGCGGTATTGAGTTTCGAGGTAGTCGGCAATCGCCGAAGAGTCGTGGACGGTCTTGCCGCCATCGACGATGACCGGCACCCGGCCCTGATTGGGCTGCGGCAGCTTGTCCTTTTCGGTGAACCGCCACGGCACGGTCTCGACCTCCAATCCCTTGTGAGTAAGCGCCATCTTCGCGCGCCAGCAGAACGGACTGAAGCGCCGGTCCGCCTCGGCGCCGGCGAGATCATAGAGGGTGATGGCCATAACCTTCCTCCGTCGGATGTCGAGGCGCGCCACTATGATCGCCTCTTGGGTCGAGGCAAAGAGCCTCCGGCGCGCCATCCTCGACGCTTGGCATACCCGTTGCTGCGTTGCGGCGAGCAGATCCGCAATGCAGACAGGGGAACGGTGACGACAGACGGGTTTTCCGAGGCCCAAAAGCAGTATCTTGAGGGGTTCATCACCGCGATCGTCAAGAAACGCGGCGCCGAGATGCCCAATGCCGCCGCAGCGGGCGAGAGCGCTGCCCAATCCGACGCCATTGCGGACCCTTGCCGAATCCATCTGGAAGCGCAGGAGCGGGCAATCGCGCGCGGCGGAACCCTGGCGCCGGAAGAGCGCGCCAAGCGCGCCAAGAACCCGTTCGACATGTGGGACGAAATCCTCGCCAACGCGGCGGCAGGCCGGTTTCCCAAGGGCGCCGATGTCTTCCTGCACAAGTTCCACGGGCTCTTTTACGTCGCCCCAAATCAGAATTCATTCATGCTGCGGTTGCGCTTGCCGGGGGGCATCCTGTCGGCTTTCCAGGCCAGAGGGCTTGCCGCCATCGCCGAACATTCCGGCGGCGGCTATGTCGACGTCACGACGCGCGCCAATCTGCAAATTCGCGAAATCGGCGCTTCTGACGCGATCGGCGTACTGATCGCGATCGACGAGCTCGGGCTGACCTCGCGCGGCGCCGGGGCCGACAACATCCGCAACATCACCGGCAGTCCCACCGCGGGGATCGACCCGCAGGAGCTGATCGACACCCGGCCGCTGTGCCGCGAATTGCATCACCACATTTTGCGCCACCGCGAGCTTTACGGTCTGCCGCGCAAGTTCAACGTCGCGATCGACGGCGGCGGCCGCGTTGCCGTGCTCGAAGCAACCAATGACATCGGCTTTGCCGCGGTTCGCATCGGCGCCGGCCAGGCGCCGCCGGATGGCATCCATTCCACCGGCGTCTATTTCCGTATGCTGCTCGGCGGGATCACCGGACACGGCACCTTCGCCCAAGACAGCGGCGTGCTGCTCGAACCGCGCGAGCTCGTCCCAGCCGCCGTCGCGGTCATCCGCACCTTTATCGCCCACGGCGATCGGACCGACCGCAAGCGGGCGCGGCTCAAATATCTGATCGAGCGCTGGGGCATCGAAAAATTCCTTTTGGAGGCCGCCGCCGAATTGCCGGCGACGTGGCGCCGGGTGCCGCTCGATGCCTGCGAGCCGCGGCTGCCGGCCGCCAAGCACGGGCATGTCGGGGTTCACGCGCAAGCGCAGCCCGGATTCTATTACATTGGCGTCGTCTTGCCGGTCGGACGCCTGCGGGCCGCTCAATTGCAGGCGCTCGCCGACATTGCCGAGCGCTACGGCTCCAGCGCCCTGCGGCTGACTGTATGGCAGAACCTGCTGATTTCCGACATTCCCGAGGCGGCGCTGCCGGCCGCGGTCGGCGACATCGAGGCGATCGGCCTCGGTGTCGCGGCGAGCGCGGTGCGCGGCGGCCTGGTCGCCTGCACCGGCAACGCCGGGTGCAAATTCGCGCTGAGCGACACCAAACGCCATGCGCTGACGCTGGCCGAGCACCTCGAAGCGCGGCTCGCGCTCGATTGTCCGATCAACATTCACCTTACCGGATGCCCGAATTCCTGCGCCCAGCATTACGTCGGCGACATCGGCTTGCTGGCGACAAAGGTCGAGCGCGGCGACGATGAAGTCGAGGGCTATCATGTTCTAATCGGCGGCGGCAGCGGCGCAGAGACCGCCCTCGGCCGCGAGATCTGCGCCGGCGTGCCCGCCGACGAGATGCCGGCGCGCATCGAGGCGATGCTGTGCGCGTACCTCGCGCGTCGATTTCCCGAAGAAAGCTTTCACGCCTTTGCCAATCGCCACACCGTCGAAGAGCTGGCCGCGATCTTTGGCGGCGGCGGTGCGGTGCAGGGCTAGGGGGCGATGATCCCGCGGCTGCCGGATACGGCGCCATTCTCGCCGGGTCAGCGGGCCTGGCTCGACGGATTTATTGCCGGGCTGGTCGGCGTGGACCGGTGGCCTCGCCGCGACGAGCCGATCGCGTCCGCGGTCATCACGGCAGACGAAGAAGATTTTCCTTGGCACGATCCGGCGCTGACCCTCGACGAGCGGCTCGCACGCGCCGCAGACCGGCGCGGCGAGCATCTCTTCATGGCGGCGATGGCCCAGCTCGATTGCGGCCAGTGCGGCTATCTCTGCCACAGCTATGCCGCAGCGATCGCCAGCGGTGCGGACACCAACCTCGGCCGGTGCGTGCCCGGCGGCAAGGCGACCTCGCGCAAGCTCAAGGAGCTAGCCGGAGCCTCGGCATCGCCGACGGCCCGATTGCCGATTGTCCGATCCGCGTCCGCGGCAGCGGCGTCATCGCCGGCCGTCGCCGCAGAGCCCGCCGAGGCGATCTTCCCGGCGCGATTTCGTGCCGCGATCTACCTCAACGGCCCCGGTTCTGAAAAGGATACGCGGCATGTCGTGCTCGACATCGATGCCGCCGCCTTTGAGGTCGGCGACAGCCTTGGTGTCGTCGCGCGCAATTCTCCGTTTCTCGTTGCCGCGATCATCGAGCGGCTCGGTGCTTCGCCCGACATCCCGGTTCTATCGCCCGAGGGCGGCGAATGCTCGTTGACCCAGGCGCTCGCCGAAAAGTGCGAGATCCGGCAGGTGTCCGATCAGGCGATCGAGGTGCTGGCTTCGCGCGCGCCCGACCGCAGCGAGTCGGCGATTTTGCAGGCAATGGCCGAAGGTTATCCGGGCGCCGGTCCCGAAGACGCGGACCTCTTGGACCTGCTCGAAGCGTTCCCCTCGGCGCGCCCGCCTCTCGCCGAATTGATCTCGGCCCTCGACCCGCTGCGGCCGCGGCTTTATTCGATCGCCTCGTCGCCGAAAATGGCCGCAGGCGAGATCCACCTGACGGTAGAGGCGGTACGCTACGAAAAGCGGGCCCGCCGCCGGTTCGGGGTGGCCTCGACCTATCTCAGCGACCGGCTCGCCGGCGGCGACCGGCTCGCCGCGTTTGTCCATCGCTCACCGGGCTTCCGGCTGCCCGCGGCGCCCGACACGCCGATTATCATGATCGGCGCCGGCACCGGCATTGCGCCGTTTCGCGCATTTCTGCAGGAACGGCGGGCGATCGGCGGGCGCGGCCGCAACTGGCTGTTCTTCGGCAATCAGCGCCGCGCCTGCGACTTTCTGTTCGAGGCTGAGCTTGGCGACTTTTGTCGGGACGGGCTGCTGACCCGGCTCGACACCGCGTTCTCGCGCGACCAGCAGAGCAAAATCTACGTGCAGCACCGGCTGCTCGAGAATGCGGCAGAGCTGTGGGCGTGGCTCGCCGGCGGGGCGCACCTCTATCTCTGCGGCGACGCCCAGCGTCTCGCGCGCGATGTCGAGGCCGGGCTCGCCTACATCATCGCCCGCGGAGGCGGGATGGCCGCCGCCGCCGCCAAGGACTATCTCGCCGGTCTCGCCCGCGACGGCCGCTACCAAAAAGACGTCTATTGAGCCGGAGCCGAAAACGTCGATCCGGGTGTCTGCCGAAATATGGTCGTCGGACCGGAGCGCCCTGACCCACGGCAAATTCAGCGCCGCCGCAAGAAACCGCGCCGCCAGATCGCCGGCCAACAGCCGCGCGCCGGACTCGCCTCGACCCCCTCGCGCAGCCCACGACGCACGCGCAGCCCGCCACCCTGAGCGGGTTTCCCCCTGCCTGTTGAGTGCGCGACAATACCCGACCGCCTAGGCCGCCGCCGGTGCACGTCGCAGCCTCACCGAGTACCAGGTGACAACTCGTTCCGGCTCCGCGTTTGGATGTGACGGGTAGTCGATCGCGGCTTCTGGTATCAAGGAGTACGCTCCGGTCGGAAGCACACGCCGGGGACGATAACAGAGGAGGCACGATGCCCGGTTTCGAGAAACGCAGGATCGGACGGACGCCGATTGAAGTTACGGCGCTGGGTCTCGGATGCGCGACCCTCGGCGGTAGCCGCGTCGAGGTCGGCCGCGAGGAGGCGGAGGCGATCGTGGGCGCAGCCTGGGCCGCCGGGGTGCGGTATATCGATACGGCGCCGTATTACGGTGTCGGCCAGGCCGAGCGCTGCGTCGGGGACGCGATGCGCGGGGTGCCGCGGGACGATTGGGTGCTGTCGACGAAAGTGGGCCGTCTTCTTCGCCCTCGTCTGACGCCGGCCAAGACCGAGGACCGCCGGCGGCCGCTGCCGTTCGACCCCGAGTTCGACTATTCCTACGACGCGATCATGCGCTCGTTCGAGGACAGCTTGCAGCGGCTGGGCCTTGCCCAAATCGACATTCTCTATGTGCATGACATCGGTACGATGCAGCATGGGCGCGAGGCTCATCCTCGGGTCATGCGCACCCTCCGAGACAGCGGCTACCGCGCGCTCGAAGTCTTGCGGAGCGCCGGCACGGTGCGGGCGATCGGCATCGGGGTCAACGAGCGCGAGGTGTTGCTGGAGGCGCTGGAGTGGGGCGCCTGGGATGCATCCTTCTCGCCGGTCGTTATACCCTGCTTGAACAGGCGCCGCTTGAGGACCTGCTGCCCAAATGCCTCAAAGCCGGGACATCGATTGTGGTCGGCGGCCCGTTGAACTCAGGCATCCTTGCTGGCCGCGACACCTGGAACTACCGGGCTGCACCGCCCGAGGTCGTCGCCCGGGTCGATGCCATCAAGGCCGTTTGCGACAGCCATCGGGTGCCGCTCGCTGCGGCGGCGTTGCAATTCCCGCTCGCCCATCCGGCGGTGGCGGCAATCATCCCAGGCCCGCGGAACGCCGACGAATTTCAGGCCAATCTTGAATTGCTGCGCCACCCGATCCCGGCGCGGCTGTGGACCGACCTGCGTGATGCCGGCTTGCTCCACCCGGACGCTCCGACCCCGGGCTGATACGCAGACAACGAGCGAGGTCATGTCCGAGGGAGAAACCAGCAATTCCGGCACCATCGGCGACCCAGCCCGCGGGCCAGCCGGATGCCCAAGCCGTCTGAATAACCATCAGACAAGTCTGGCGAGTTCAGTTCGGTTGCGCTCCGTCGCTGCGTAGCCGAGGGTCATAGCGCGAACGAACGGACGCAGTCCCGAACCCCGTTCGCTACCGCCGGCGCGCCATCACCCCGCTTGCTGAGGCGGGCGCCAGAAACGCCGCGATCGTGCCGGCGTCACGTCTGATCATCGTTTGCCCGGCGGCCACTAATTCGTCGACCTGTTGTCGCGGTAAGGTGAGCCCGGTGCGGACCGTGAGCAGCCGTGCCCGCGTCTCGGGATCGGGATAGTCGGAGAGGCTGACCCGCAGCACCTCGCCGGCGACGTCGCCGCATGCATGTCCTTGGATAACGGGAGCCTGGCTGCAGCGCATCGCGCGCAGCTTGTCGACGAGGTCGTCGACGGTGCTCTCGACCGCGATCAGCGTTTCGATGTTGTAAGCCCCGATTTGCGCGCTGGTGACCGCCGAAATGATCTGCCCCAGCCCGCTGACGATGCGCTGGCGCGGCCAGTTCGGGTTGGGCGCCGACTGACCGTCGACGCTGATCACCAGTATCCGGCGAACCGGCATCAGATCGGCGGTGAACCGGTCCATCCGGGTATCCAGCAACAGCATGTCATTGAGCAGCACCCGCAGCGCCAGATTGTCCGAGATCCCGCCGTCCATCAGGTGAATCCACTGGACCCGCTGTTCGCTCGAATAACGATAGAGATTTTCCAACAGCGCCCGCGTGCGCAAATCACTCTGAGCGCGCTCCCACGCCCGCGGCGGCACGGGCGAGGGCAGCGGGCAATCCGGACCGCGATAGTTGCGCAAAGTCACCGGGCCGAATAGCACAGGAAAGCCGTTCGACGCGGCGACCGCGCGGGCGATCGGCAGGCTCGCGAGATCCGAGCAGATCACGTCGAAAGTCTGCGGCAGAAAGCCGAACGGGCTGCCAAAGCTGATGTCGGTGGCGTTGATGCTGACCTGAGGTCGGCCGCGTTGAAAGAAATCCGCGAAGGTGGCGCCATGGAACATCAGCCTGTCGTAGATTTGGGTCATCCGGTCGTTGGTGCCGACCAGCGGATTGAATATCCAGCCCCAGTGCCACGGCAGCAGGAAGGTGCCCCAGATATAGGCCTCGATATCCGGATAGAGGAACTCGTCGGGAAAGATCTTGAACGAGGTTTCGCCATAAAGCCCGAAATGCGCCGCCGGGAAGGATCCGCCGGAGACGCCCGCCAGCAAGTCGACCTCGTTGAGCAAAGTGCTGTCCTTTTCTTCGGGTCGCACGCGGATCTCCCGCATCCCGCGCAGCACGCCAAACGCGAACGCCGCGGAGCGCTTGCCGCCGCCGGAAAGGGCCACCAAGACCAGCGCGCTGTCGGCCCCGCCCTGACGGTTTACGTCGAGCAGCCGATACTCTGCGTTTCCGCGGTTTGAGTGCAGCGGCTCGTTCATCGGGACAGCGAGCGAGGCGCAAGCGGACAGTAGCAGTGCTGCGAGAAACCCGAGCGCTTGCAATCGACGCATTCGCTATACCGTGGCTGTTGGTCTGGTAACGCTCGGGCGTTGTTGCACCCTACCGGTCGGCCCGGTCATGGACCGCGGTATCCGCCGAAAGCGCCGCCGCAATGCCGCGAGTCGCCGGATTTCTCGCGCACAGGCTCACCAATGCGATCAGAATGGGAATCCCGATAAAGGCGCCGGCGATGCCCCACAGCATCGCCCAAAAGAACACCGCGAAAAGTACCATGAACGGGGAAATAGAAACCGCGGCGCCGGCGACACGCGGCTCGATGTAACTACCGACGACAAATTGAACCACGTTAAGTCCGATAAATACCCAAACGGCTGCCGACAACGATTCGTATTGCGCTGCGGCAAACAGCATCGGCAGCAAAGTGGCAATGAAGGATCCGATGAACGGAATGAAGTTCAGCACAAAAGCGATGACACCCCATTCGCGACTGAGCTCGAGCCCGTAGAGCGCGGTGAAAGCCCAAAAGCCCAACCCGGTGAGCACGCTCATGCCAAAGCGCACGAGCATATAAGTCTGCAGTCTGCCCGCGATCTCCGACGCGACATCAATCGTGCTGGCGCCAAAGGTACCGTTGCCGACCCGGCCAAGCCGCCGGCCCAGCGGTTCCAGCTCGAGCAGGCCCAGGATGACAAATATGAAGGTCACAACGGCGAAGGTGACGACGCCCTGCAGGCTGCCGCCGATCCCGCGCACGACACCAACGATCCACGACACGCTGAATTGCTCGGCGATCAGCTCGGCAGCGTACAGGCCGCGCTGCTCCAAAAGATCGGCCAAATGCGTGTAGAGGTCTTGCAGCCGCGCCGAATTGGCGATGACCCACTGCGCGATCCTGCCAAATCCCCATACGATCAGCCAACAGCCGACACCGATCGCGAGCAGCGCGACGGCAGCCGTCAGCAGGATCGCAACCAGCTGCGGCAATCGCGTCTTCAACCGTCGTTGCAGCGGCCAGACCAGCGCGATGATGAACAGCGCGAAGGCCACCGGCGTCATCACGCTGCGCGCCAGAGACAAGGCTGCGAGCGAAAGGATCACGGCGCAAATCAGCGCCGCGAGGCGGAGGGTGCGGTCGCCGGCGGGATTCGAGGGGCTATCGTGATCCACGGCCGGCAATGATCAGTCGGAAGTCAGCGCCACGCCAGCATCGCGGCGCCGAGCACGACGGCCACGACCACCAGCGACAGGCTCGCCACCGGCCATTGCCGCAACCAGCCGTCGGCCCGCTCGATCGCCTCGCTCCAGGCGGCGGTGGCGCGGACCGCGGTTTCACCCGCCACCACGATATCCCCTTCCGGAAGCCGCGGCAGCCGGTATCCCCAGCGCCACAGCCCGATTGCCAAAAGCCCGCCGAGCAAAACCGGCCACAGCCCTGCCCAGATCTCGCCGGGGGCAAGGACCTCGACCCGAGTGCCGCTTTCGGCCAGTGGATAGAGCGCCCAGGGCACCGCAACCGCGGCCAACGCTGCCGCCAGCCAAGGCCGCGCGAATCCTGCTGGCGCCACCTCCTCGGAGCCCATCGCCGCGATTGCCGCGAGTCGACGCAGAAAATGCAGCATCAGCACTGTGCTGCCGGCTGCCGACAATGACGCCAGCACGCCGATCAGACCTCTTCCGAGCTCCGCCTTCACCGCAAGCTTCGCCAAGGCGCCCCCGGTGAGAGGCAGCCCGCCGAGCCCCAGGGCCAAGACCGTGGCCGGCACCAGGACCGACCACAGGCGCGGCCGGGTCGCGGCGGCAATACCGATCGCGAGAAACAGCGCGCCCTTAACCAGGATGTGGTGCGCCGCAGAAAAACTCGCCGAGAGCACCGCGCTGGGGTCGCCCGCAGCCCATCCCATTCCGAGCACCGCCGCCAGCAACCCCATCTGGCTGACGCTCGAATAGGCCAGCACGGTCTTCGAGTTGTGCTGCGTAATCCCGACCACCACACCGTAGAAAGCCGAGAACATGCCGGCAGCGGCCAGCGCTTCGCCCCACGCCGGCATCGCCACGCCGAGCGGCAAAAAGCGGATCAGCCCGATCACCCCCGCCTTGACCGCGGCGCCGCTGAGCACGGCAGCGGCCGGGATTGGCGCCGCCTTATAGGCAAGCGGCATCCACACGTGCCCCGGCACGAGTCCGATCTTAAGCCCGAAGCCCAGGATCAGGAGCGCCAGCGAGGCGTCGCGCCACGGCGAAGCAGGCAGCGCCGCCACGGCATCGCGTATCAGCAAGCTGCCGTTCGCAGTGGCTTCCGCCATAAACACAAACGCCATCAACAGAAATGCCTCGCCCAGCACCGCCAGCGCGACATACACCGTGCCGGCCCGCCGGCTACCCGCTGTGCCGTCATGGATGACAAGGCCATAGGCTGCCAGACTGACGACGGAGTACGCCAAATAAAAGCTGACAAGGTCCGCGGCCATGAAGACGCCGAGGCTGCCGGTCAGGGTCAACAGCCACCACTCCGCGAAACGACCGGCATTCGGCTCGCCGCGCAAATACGTCGCCGCGTAGCCACCGCAGACGATCCACAAGAGAGCCGCGACCCCGAGCAAAATGGCCGCGGGCACGTCGAGGGTCAAAGTCAGGCGCAACGGCGGCGGGAACAACACCAGCGGGGCGCTGCCGGGAGCCAGCAGCGCCGCCGCAAGGGCGGGTACCGGTGCGAACGCCAACAGCGCCGGCATGCGGTCTCGCAGAAGTCGACACACGCAGGCCGCCAGCATTGCCAACGGCGTGGCCAGCGCCGCGACGAGCAACGCTTCCGGGGCAATCACAGCCGGAAATTCCGTGCGAATGTCAGCCTAACCGCCGGCGCCGGCCGGGGAGCTGACGACCCGCTACGGTTCATTTGAAAGCCTACAGTGGCCGTATCCGAGCGGCCGATTTGCCGCAGATCCAAGGGCCGGAGCGGTACGAAGCCCAGCAGCACCGCGACCAGCGCCACCGCCAACACCACTGCCTGCCGCGATCGAGATATGTTTGCGGGCAAGGGCAAGAGCTCATCCGGATCGGCCAGAGCCCGGGCGAGCACCAGGAACACGTAGCCGCCCGCGAGCAGCCCGCCCAGCAAGATGACCACGGCCCACCACCACTGACCCTCTGCAACCGCCGCCGTCAGCAACATCGCCTTCGCGACAAAACCTCCGCTTGGCGGCAGCCCCATCAGCGACATTCCACCGAGCCCAAACGCAAAGACCGTGATCGGCATAGCCCGACCGATCCCGGCGAGACCTGCGATCCGGTCGTGTCCGAACGCCTCGTAGACCAGCCCGGCTGCCATGAACATCGCGGCCTTGGCAAAAGCGTGGGAGACGGCCTGAAGCACCCCGCCGGTCCAGGCGGTCGTGCTCCAGGGATGGCCGGTCTGGGGACCCGCGCCAAGCGGGAATATCAAAAAAAGATAGCCGATCTGAGCGACCGTCGAGTAGGCGATCAGGAGCTTCAGCCGGGCCTGCCGCAGGGCAATCACACTGCCGATCAAGATCGCCGCTGCCGCCAGGACGCCGAGTACCTGCGCTGCGGCGTAATCCGGAAGCCCGGGCATGACGTCGAACCACAGCCGCACCACGAGAAAGAACGGCGCTTTTACGACGAGCCCCGACAGCAATGCGCTGGCCGGAGCCGGAGCGCCGGCATGAGCGGGCGGCAGCCACAGGTGGAACGGGTAGAGCGCCGCCTTGGCCAACAGTCCCGCCGTCATCAGCGAAAGCGCCGTCCAGGCGGCCGGCTCCGCTCGAACCCGAGTGGACAGCATGACGATATCGAGCGTCCCGTAAGCGCCGTACAGCAGCACCGTGCCCAGCAGATAGAGGATCGAGCCGAGCAACGCGAAAAGCAGGTAACGCAGCGCTGCCGCGAGCGTCTCGGCGCGCCCGTCGAGGCAGACCATTGGCACTGCGGCAAAAGTCAACAGTTCGAGGGCGACATAGATGTTGAACAGGTCGCCGCCGAGAAAGACCGCGTTCAGGGCCGCCCAATTCGCCAGCAGCATTGTCCAGAACACCAGCGGCCCGCGTGCCTCCACGGCTGGCGGGGCGCGGAATTGAGCGCGCGCGAACAGACCGATCGCAGGGATCAGCAAAGCCGCGGTCACGACCATTACCGCGGAGAAACCATCCGCCCGCAATGCCACACCGAGCGGCGGATCCCAGCCGCCGACGAAATACTGCAACGCACTCCGGGAGCGCCAGACGCCGATGGCGATCGCGGCGGCGACGGCAAGCCCGAGCGGCATCACGGCGAGGGCAGCCCGCTCCGCATAGCGCCTGCCAAACAGCAGCGAGAAGAGCACGCCCGCAACCGGCAGCATGATCGCGAGCACGAGGAGGAACCCGCCCGCCGTCGTCCCCGCGGCCAACATCGCTGCATTTGGCATCAGCGTTGCCGATCGTCGTCGATACGCACGCTGGTCGGAGGTTCCGACCGCAGCGTCGTATTTCCGGTCTCCTGAAAGAGCCGCAACAACAGCGCCACCGCCAGCGCCGTTGCCGCGAAGGCGACGACAATGCCGGTGATGACCAGCGCCTGCGGCACCGGATCGCCGCCAAACCCGGCTGCGGCACCCCGGCGGGCGATGACGCCAAACATCAGAAACACACCGCCGCCGACGAGGTTGAAGGCAAGGATCTTCCGCAGCGGCTGGGGATGCACGACGAGGCCGAACAAGCCGAGGCCTACCAGCGCCGCGCTGCACAATCCGAACAGGGTCGCGGCGCTCATCCCGACGGCGCCCGTTCCGGCGGCCCCGCCACCAACAGGCCGAGCGCCGCCGCGATCGACAATGTGGCCGGCACCTCGATCGCGATGATAATCGATTTGGCGTAGTCCGGCGGATACGCCAAAAACGCACCTGCCATCGCGAAGCCCGATATCCCGATCGCAAGGAATGCCGCCGGCCCGGCGATCAGCACGAGCCGCAACCGTCGCTGTCCAATCCCAGGCGCGTCGACGAGGCCGGCCGTCATCGCGAGGATCCACATCGCGGCGAGCACCGCGGCACTCTGGAATTCTCCCCCAGGAGCCGTCGACCCGACCCAGAACAAATGTAGGCCGACAAGGATTCCGATCGGCGGCAACAGCCGGGCGAGAAAGACCAATACCCCGTCGGCGTCTTCGTGCTGGCGCAGCCCCGGCCGGCCGGCCCAAAAGCGGTCCGGCGCCAGCGACCAGACGCCGATCAGCGCGAACACCAGCACCACCGTCTCGAGCAATGTGTCAATCGCCCGGTAGGCGAGCAAAACGGCGGTAACCGGATTGCCAAGGCCGGTCAGCGCGATATGCGCCGCCGCCAGCGGCGCCAAGGTCGGGGCCGGTTCGGGCGGCAGCAGCACGGTTGCGCCAAGCCCCGCCGACACCAGGGACGAGACGACCGCGGCTGCCAGACGCAGTATCGCGCTTGGCTTTTCCGCATCCGCCGCCGCCTCGGTCCGGCGCAGCCGGGCGGATGCGGCGACCAGCAGCCCACCGGTCACGCCGCTGCCGATCGCGGCCTCGGTCAGCGCTACGTCGGGCGCGGCCAGACGCAGCCAGACCAGCGCCAGCAGCAGCCCGAAGGCGACAAAGCCGACGATGGCGGCGAATGTGTCGCGTGCGGCGATCGTCCAAGTGCCAACGGCAACGACCAAAATTGCGAGGCCGGCGTCAAAGCCAAAGGCGAGGTTCACGCGGAGGGCCCGTCCTGCCGGGCAGCGAGCGCAATCAGCTGGGTGACGACGGCGCCGGCCAGCAGGGCGAGAAGCCAGACCGTGATCAGCTTCAGCGCGGGCAGCACCCCGGTTGCCTGCACGGACAATCCGAGCACGATCAGCCCGAGCCCGAGATTGTCCGCCTTGGTCAGCGCATGCAGGCGGCTCAGCGTATCGGGAAATCGCAACAGCCCGACCGTACCGGCGAGAAAAAAGAATGCGCCCGCGCAAACCAAGGCGATGGTCAGAAAGTCGAGCGCGACGCTCACGGCGCGTCCGTCTGCTCAGGACCGTCCGCGGGGTGCCGGATTGCCTTGACAAAGGCGACCGAGACGAATGCCGCGAGCAACGCCAGAACGAGGGCGACGTCGACCGTCCCGGGGGTCGGGGTCGCCTGCCCCAGCAACAGCAGCACGGCAATGCCGCCGCTGCCGAGCAGCTGTGCTGCCATGATGCGGTCGGCCCTGCCCGGTCCCCATCGAATGCGGAGTAAGCCCAACCCCACCGTCGCCAGTACAAAGGCCGCTGCGGCGAGCAGGAAATCAGCCACCGCCGGGTGTCCTGCCCATGACCCGGACGAGCCGCGCTTCTTCGTCAGCGAGTTGCGTCGTCACCGGCTGACCGGCGTCGAGACAGTGGATCACCAGCGACCCGCTCGCATTCGGCCCAATCGGCACCGTGCCGGGCAGCAGGCTCATCAGCGTGGTGAAGGTGTTTCGCGCCGGACCCGGAGGAAGGCCCACCGGATAGTGCGCAAACCCCGGATTCAGCGGCAGCCGGGGATCGAGGGCGCGGCGCGCGACATCCGCTCCGGCGATCACGGACTGGCCTAAAAACCGCAACGCGAATTTGGCCAAGACGACCGGCCGCACGCGGTTCTCGCCGGGAGGCAGCAGACGCAGGCTGGCCCACGTCGCCGCCAGCGCCGCCAACGCGCCGGGCAAGAGATCGGCGGCGGCGCCGCTACCCGAAAGAACGATCCAGACGATCATAAGGCCCGACGCGCGTTCCGCTGCGGATCGCGCGAGATGCGAAAGTTGGGTGGTACTGGCTCCCGTCACCGGATCTCCCCCGATGCAGCGCTCACGCTGCGCCCGTCGCCGTCGGGCTCGCCCGCACCGCACCTCTCGTCACCATCGGCTCCTTGACGCGGAACCAAGTAACGTAGAGTGCCGGCAAAAAGATCAGGGTCAGAACCGTCGCGACCAACAACCCGCCCATGACGGCATAAGCCATCGGGCCCCAAAAGATTGTTATTGCGATCGGGATCAGTCCGAGGACCGTTGAGATTGCGGTCAGCATAATCGGGCGGAACCGGGACAAGCTCGCCTCGATGACCGCATTCCAAGTTTCCAGACCTTGCGCAAGCTCGAAGTCGATCTGCTCGATCAGGATGACCGCATTGCGCGCGATCATGCCAAGCAGCGAAAGGATGCCGAGAATTGCAACAAATCCCAGCGGCTTCTGGAACAGCAGAAGCGCCGCGACAATGCCGATCAAACCCATCGGCACGACGCTCAAGACCAGAAAAAGTCGACTAAAGCTTTGCAGCTGGATCATAAGAAACGTAACCATCGCGAACAGCATCAGCGGCACAACCGCAAAAACCGACGCCTGGGATATCTGGCTCTCCTCGACCGTGCCCCCCGTCGCGATCCGAAAGGGCGGCGGCAGGCTGGCGTTGAGCTTGTCGACTGCCGGAGCAAGCGCCTGAACCACGGTTTCGGGCAGAACCCCCGGATGGACATCCGCCCGTACGGTCAATGTCGGGACGCGGTCGCGCTGCCAGATCAACGGAAATTCCTGACCGAAGTCGAAGGTTGCGATCTGGCTCAGCGGCACCGTGCGGCCGTTCGGCAGCGGGATCTGCAGGTTGCGCAACGTTGCCAGCGACAGACGCTGCTCGTCGGTCGCCCGCGTCAGGACGTCGACAAGAAAGATGCCGTCGCGGACTTGCGTCACCGGCGTACCGGTCACGACCGTGTTCATGACCGAAGCGATCGCCGCCGAACTCAGCCCCAGCAACCGTGCTTGATCCTGATCGATCTGGATGCGGACCATCCGCGCCGGCTCCATCCAGTCGAAATTGACGTCCTTGGCGCCGGGAGCGGTCGAAACGACCTGGGCGAGCTGCAGCGCGATATTGCGTACTTCGCTGATGTCCGGACCGCTGACGCGGTATTGCACCGGCCATCCGACCGGCGGGCCGAGCCCGAGCGGCGACACTCGGGTGACCGCGCTCGGAAACGCGTCGGGCAGCTCCTTCTCCAGCCTTTCCTGGAGCCGTTTGCGCGCCGCCACGTCCTTGGCGACGACGACTGCCTGAGAGAAAAAGTCATTCGCCAATTCGACGTTGAGGGGAAGGTAAAAGCGGATCGCGCCACGGCCGACATAGGTGCTCCAGTGACCGACATCGGGGTCTCGTTTGAGCAGGCCGTCGAGGCGTTCTGCCGCGCTTTCGCTGGCAAAAATCGAGGCGTTCTGCGGCAGGGTGAGATCGACCAGAAGGTCGGGACGGTCCGAGGGCGGGAAAAACTGCCGCGGGATGAAAGGCGACACCATAATCGCCGCGACAAAACAGGCGAGCGTCAACCCGATCGTAATCCAGCGCATCCGCATCGCGCCAATCAGAAGCCTGCGGAAATAGACGAGGATCGCGCTGGGCTTGTCGGACGGCTTTGCCTTCGGTTTCGCCAGAATCACGACACCAAGCAACGGCGCGAACAGCACGGCCACGATCCACGAAAGGATCAGCGCATACGATACGACGGCGAAAATCGAAAAGGTGTATTCGCCGGCCGAGCTCCTGGCAAAGCCGATCGGGATAAAGCCCGCGGCGGTGACGAAGGAGCCGGTCAGCATCGGCAGCGCCAGCGTCTTATAGGCAAACGTCGCCGCATCTTCCTTGCTGTCGCCTGCCGCAAGGCGCGATGTCATGACATCGACCGTGGTCATGGCGTCGTCGACGAGCAGGCCGAGCGCGATGATCAGCGCGCCGAGCGAGATGCGCTGCAAATCGATCCCGGTGAATTCCATGACCGGGAACACGATCGCAAGCGTCAGCGGGATCGACAGCGCGATGACGGCGCCGGCGCGAACACCGAGGCTGACAAAGCTGACCGCCATGATGATTGCGATCGCCTGCCACAGCGAGGTCGTGAAGTCGCTTATCGCATGGTCGACGACGGCCGGCTGGTCGGCCACCAGAACCGGCTCGATGCCGATCGGCAGATTGGCCCGGATGCCGTGCATCGCCTGCTCGACATTGCGGCCCAAGGTCAAAATGTCGCCGCCTTCGCGCATCGAGATCGCAATGCCGATGGCGCTCTGCCCGTTCACCCGAAACATCGGCTGCGGTGGGTCCGCATAGCCACGGCGTACGGTGGCGATGTCGCGCAATCGGATCAGGCGGCCGTTTGCGACGAAGTTGACGGCGAGAATGTCCCGTACCGCCTCGAATGCGCCCGATACGCGCAGCAGCAGGCGTTCATTGCCGGTCTGAATGATTCCCGCCGGCTGCACGATGTTCTGGGCGGCAAGCGCAGCGGTCAGCGTCGACCGGTCGATCCCGAGCCCGGCCAGCTGCTTGACCGAAAACTCGACAAAGATCTTTTCGTCCTGGGCGCCGAGCAGCTCGATTTTGGCGACGTCGGGAACATGCATCAGCTCCGAGCGGATATCCTCGACATGATCGCGCAGCTCGCGCTGGGTAAACCCGTCCGCGGTGACGCCGTAGATGATCCCGAAAACATCCCCGAATTCGTCGTTGAAGGCTGGGCCGACGACGCCCTGGGGCAATGTGTGGCGCATGTCGCCGACGCTTTTGCGCACGTGGTACCAGATGTCGGGGATCTGCGCGGCGCGGACAGACCCTTTCAGGTTGACAAAGATTGTCGTCACGCCGGGGGTCGTAAAGCTGCGCAGAAAATCGAGGTTCGGGGTTTCCTGAAGCGTGCGTTCGAGCCGGTCGGTAACCTGCTGCAAGGTGTCGTCCAAGGTCGCGCCCGGCCAGGCAGCCTGTACGATCATCGTCTTGATGACAAACGGCGGGTCCTCGTCGCGCCCGAGCCGAAAAAAAGCGGACGATCCGGCAATCGTCGCCGCAATCATCAAAAAGACGACGAATGAGCGATGCTCGAGCGCCCATTTGGAGAGATTGAGCTGCATCTAGGACGGCGACCCAAGCAGCCTGACCTTTTCGCCGGGGTGAAGCGCCTGAACCCCGGCGGTCACGACGATATCTCCCGAGTCGAGCCCTTGCGCCACGACGACCGCCTCCGGGTCGTGGCGCGCCAATTCGATATTTCGCAGTGACACGGTATGATTTTTCGGGTCGACGATCCACACCGCCGGCTCGCGATTAAACTGGGTCAGGGCGGAAGCAGGAATCTCGATGGCGGGAGCGGAATCCAACGTCACGGTGCCGGCAACCGTAGCGCCGAGCCGCATCGCCGGTGGCACGTCTTGGAGGGCGACCTTGACCTCGAACGTCCGAGTCACCGGGTCGGCTTGAGGTGCGACCTCGCGCACCTGACCGGTAGCCGTCACGGCAGGGTCGTCCGTGAGCCTCACAGTGATCTTCGCGTCTCTCGGCGCCGCGCGCAGCAATTGGGCCGGCACGTCAAAGACGGCGTCAAGGCCACCCTCGCGAGCCAGCCGAACGATCATTTGTCCCGCCTGGACCACCTCACCGGGTTCGGCACCGCGGGCGGTCACGGTTCCCGCGCCGTCGGCCTTCAGCGTCGTGTAGCCGACACGGTCTCTCGCGATCTGCAGCTGCGCCGTGGCGTTGTCGTTCCCGGACTGGGCGTTTTGCAGCGCTTTTTGCGCTTGGTCGAACCGGGCCCGCGTCGTATGACCGTTCTTCAGTAGCTGTCGTTGTCGGTCGAAGTGATTTCGCGCGTAGTTTAATTGTCCCTGTGCCGCAGTCAGGGCGGCTTCGGCCGAGCGCCGGGAGTTGAGTTCGCTTTCCGGGTCCAGTTTTGCGATCACCTGCCCCGGCGCGACCCGATCGCCGACGCTGACCGGTCTCGCTGTCATCCGGCCGCCGATGCGGAAGGCGAGAGCTGCCTCGTCCTCGGCCTGGATGTGTCCGGTTAGCACCACCGGCTCGCCCGTCGCCGATTTGACGACCGTCACCGTCCGGACCGGGCGCACATCGGGGGCTTGCGCCTTGGTGTCCGGCTTGCATGACGCCAGCGCGATCACGACAGCCGGCAAAACCGACCAGATCCAAAGCGAACAGCGATTTCTCACCGGCATCATGCCGGAGAATCTCTTAACCCTTGGCTCTTCGGGTCGCAAGCGACATGGCGACACCGCCCGAAGCCCTTAACGCCACGACCGTCGCTCTCACCCTGATTGAACCGAGGCGGGTCGTCCCGGAACCGAGGAGAGTGGTGCATGCTGCCAATGGCTCGTCTTCCGGGCGGCGGTGCGGCATAAAGAGGGCAATGCAGCAGCCTGTCGCCATCGCCCAGGATCTTGTGCTTGTCGGCGGCGGGCATGCGCATGTCCATGTGCTGAAGAGCTTTGGCATGCGGCCGATGCCGGGAGTGCGGGTCACATTGATCGCCCGCGATGTCGAGACGCCCTATTCGGGCATGCTGCCGGGCTGGGTCGCCGGCCATTACGATTTTGACGAATGCCATATCGACCTCGGCCGGCTGACGCGCTTTGCCGATGCGCGGCTGATCCGCGACGAGGCGGTCGGCCTTGACCGCGCCGAGCGCCACGTCCTATGCCGCGCACACCCGCCGATTCGTTGGGATTTGCTGTCGCTCGACATCGGCTCCGCACCACGCGACGACGATGTTCCCAGTGCGGCCGAGCACTCCGTCGCGGTCAAGCCGATCGCCCGGTTCGCCGCGCGCTGGGAAGCGCTGCTGGCCCGCGCCCGGCATTTACCGCGGCTGCGGCTCGCCGTGGTCGGCGGCGGCGCCGGCGGGGTCGAGCTGGCCCTGTCGGCGCACTATCGGCTGGGGCGGCTGTGCAATGGCACGGTCGAGGTGACGCTTGTCACCCGCGACGCCCTGCTGGCGTCGCATAACCCCCGCGTCCGCCGCCGGTTCGAGCGCATTTTTGCCGAGCGCGGCATTGCGCTCGTCGCCGGCAGCACCGTCATTCGGGTCGAGCCCGGCACATTGATTTGCGACGACGGCGGCCGGATCGCGTTCGACGAGGCGCTTTGGGTGACCGAGGCGGGGGCGGCGCCATGGCTAGCTGAAACCGGATTGCCATTGACCGAGGGCGGCTTTGTCGCGATCGACGAGACCCTGCGCTCGACTGCCGACCCCAGCATTTTCGCTGCCGGCGACGTGGCGACGATGCTCGCCCATCCGCGCGATAAAGCCGGCGTCTACGCGGTGCGCCAGGGGCCGCCGCTCGCCGCCAATCTGCGCCGCGTGCTAGCCGGCAAGCCGCCGCGCCGCGCCATCCCGCAAAGGCGCGGGCTGGCACTGATCGGCACCGGCGACAAATACGCCGTCGCTTCCCGCGGACCACTTGCGGCGCAGGGCGCCTATTTGTGGCGACTCAAGGACTGGATCGACCGGCGCTGGATGCAGCACTATAGCGAATTTCCGGAGATGCGGCTTCAGTCGGGTGAGGCGCCGATGCGCTGCGGCGGCTGCGCCGCCAAGGTGCCGGCGGCGGTGCTGAGCCGGGTCATCGAGCGGCTGGACCCGACACCGAACGACGCGGTTGCGATCGGCCTCGACAGCCCCGACGACGCGGCGCTGATCACCTTCCCCGGGGCCCCGCCGCTGTTGCAGACCGTCGACTTCTTCCGGGCGATGGTCAGCGACCCGTATTTGTTCGGGCGGATTGCCGCCAATCATGCGCTGAACGACATTTATGCGATGGGCGCCGTGCCCGACACCGCGCTCGCCATTGCGACCTTGCCGCCGGCGCGCTCGGCGATCGTCGAGCACGATCTGTTTCACATGCTGCGCGGCGCGCTCGACGTACTCGAACCGGCCGGCGCAGCACTGGTCGGCGGGCACAGCGCCGAGGGTGCCGAGCTGGCGCTCGGCTTTGCCGTGACCGGGCGCGCGCCTGGCTCCGGGAGATTGCTGCGCAAGGGGGGGTTGCGTCCCGGCGACCGGCTGATCCTATCGAAGCCGCTCGGCACCGGCGTGATCCTTGCCGCCGACGGGCGTGCGCTGGCGCCGGCAAAAGCGGTCGATGACGCGATTGCGGCGATGCTGCAATCATCGGCGCCCGCCGCCGCCGGTCTCGTCGCCCACGGCGCCCGCGCGTGCACCGACGTGACCGGGTTCGGGCTGCTCGGGCACCTGCTTGAAATGCTGCGCGCTTCGCAGATGGACGCGGTGCTCGACCCCGACGCGATACCGGCGCTCGACGGCGCGCTGGCGCTGTTGGCGCAGGGGATCACCAGCTCGTTGCATACGGACAATCTCGCTGCCCTCGCGGCGCTCGACGACGCCGCGCAATCGCATCCGCTCGCCCCGCTGCTGATCGACCCGCAAACCGCCGGCGGATTGCTCGCGGGAATTCCGGCCGACCGCGCCCGGCAGTGCCTCGACGAACTGCGCCGGCACGGCAGTCGCGCCGCCTCGATCGGCCGTGTCGAGCCGGCAAACGGCCACCAGCCCAGCGTCCGTTTCGAAGCCGGCGCCGGCGCGCTCTCCCTACCCGAGCCGGTCGTCGCGTCATGACCGCCGCCCCGCGTCAGGGCCGCGCCGCACTGCCGGCGGTCGACAAGATCCTGAATTCCGAAGGCGGCGTCGGGTTGATCGCGCAATACGGCCGGACCCTTGTGCTGGACGCGGTTAGGGCGGCGCTCGCTGCGCGCCGGGAGGCCGGCGACGCCGGGTCGATCGCTGCCGTTGTCGCCGATAGCACCGCAGCACTCGCGCGCCTGACGCGCCCTTCGCAGCGCCGGGTCTTCAATCTGACCGGCACCGTCCTGCACACCAACCTCGGCCGCGCGCCGTTGCCGCAGGAAGCTATCGAGGCCGCCGCGGCGGCGATGCGCGACCCCTCGACCCTCGAATACGATCCCGCAACCGGGCGGCGCGGCGAGCGCGACGACCATATTTCCGGCTGGCTTACCCGCCTGACCGGGGCCGAGGCGGCACTCGCCGTCAACAACAATGCCGGCGCCCTGGTATTGGCGCTCAACACCCTGGCCGACGGCCGCGAGACCATCGTGTCGCGCGGCGAGCTGATCGAGATCGGCGGCTCGTTTCGCCTACCCGACATCATGGCCCGCTCCGGCACCAGGCTGCGCGAGGTCGGCACCACCAACCGCACCCATCTCGCCGATTTCGCCGCGGCGATCGGTCCCGACACCCGCCTGATCCTGAGGGTCCACACCAGCAACTACGCGATCGAAGGCTTCACCGCCGCCGCACCGGGGGCAAAGCTGGCCGCACTCGCCCGCGAGCACCGCATTCCGTTTGTCGAGGATCTCGGCAGCGGCTCCTTGGTCGATCTCGAACCCTGGGGCCTGCCGCGCGAGCCGACCGTCACCAAAGCACTCTCGCAAGGCGCCGACCTCGTCACCTTCAGCGGCGACAAATTGCTGGGCGGGCCGCAGGCGGGTCTGGTCGTCGGTCGCGCCGACCTCGTCACCCGACTCGCCAAGAACCCGCTGAAGCGTGCGTTGCGGCTCGACAAAATCCGGCTGGCCGCGCTCGAAGCGGTGCTGCGGCTCTACGCCGACCCGGATCGCCTGGCCGAGCGGCTGCCGGCATTGCGCCTGCTCACCCGCCCGAAGGCCGAGATCGAAGGCGTCGCACGACGCGTGCTGCCGGCCGTCGCAACGGCGCTCACAGGCATCGCCGAGGTTTGGCTGGTCGAGACCCGCAGCCAGATCGGCAGCGGCGCCTTGCCGGTGTCGCTGTTGCCGAGTTTAGGCTTGGCCTTGCGTCCCGCCGGTACGGCCAAATCCGGTGCCGCCGTTGAAGACCTGGCGCGCACCCTGCGCGGCCTGCCGATCCCGGTCATCGGCCGGATCGAAGCCGGCAATGTCGTGCTCGATCTGCGCTGCCTCGAAGACGAGGCCTCCTTCCTCGCCCAGCTCGACGGACTGGGTGGCGCGCCGCAATGATCTTGGCGACCGCCGGCCACATCGACCACGGCAAGACGGCGCTGGTGCGGGCGTTGACCGGGATCGACGCCGACCGGCTGCCCGAAGAAAAGAAGCGCGGGCTGACGATCGACCTCGGCTTTGCCTATACGGCCTTGCCGGATGGCAGCGAACTCGGCTTTGTCGACGTTCCCGGGCACGAGCGCTTTCTACCCAACATGCTGGCGGGGGTGCTGTCGATCGACCGCGTGCTGCTGGTCGTCGCCGCCGATGACGGGCCGCGCCCGCAGACGATCGAGCATCTCGACATTCTCGAATTGATCGAGGTCGCCGAGATCACCGGAATCATCACCAAGATCGACAGGGTGGCCGCTGAGCGTGCTGCCGAAGTCGCGGCAGCGGTCGCGGGCATGCTCGCCGACGCGGGCTATGCCGACAGTCCGATCTTCCTGCTGTCGAGCCACACCGGCGACGGTGTCGACAGCCTGACCCGGCATTTGCAACAAAGCGCGCAGGTGGCCGAGCACGCCCGCGCCGCGACGCCGCCGGCCGGTCTTTTTCGCATGGCGATCGACCGCGCCTTCACCCTGCGGGGGATCGGGCTCGTGGTGACCGGCACGGTTAGCGCCGGCACGGTAGCGGTCGGCGACCGCCTGACGGTCAGCCCGCGCGGCATCCCGGTGCGGGTACGCGGCTTGCACACCCAGAACCATCCGATCGACACAGCCGGCGCAGGCGAACGTTGTGCCGTCAACATCGCCGGCTCGTTCCCCGAGGGTGGTGAGCCGCGGCGCGGCGACTGGCTGCTGGCGCCCGAGCGGCATCTCCCGGTGCGGCGGATCGACCTCTTCGTGCGCGCCTCGCGCCACGCCGAAACGGCGCTGCGCGACGGGCTGCCGGTGCACCTGCATCTCGGCACCGAGGACGTCGTCGGCCGTGTCGCGGTGCTGCGCGGCCGGGCGATCGATCCCGGCGAGACCGGCCTCGTGCAGATCGACCTCGAGCAGCCGATTGGCGCGCTGCACGGCGACCGCGCGGTGCTGCGCGACCACGCCGGCCGCACGACACTCGCCGGCGGCCGGGTCGTCGACCCGCTGGCGCCGCGCCGCGGACGCCGGCTCCCGCCGCGACTCGCCCTGCTCGATGCGATGACCCCGGCCGACCCGGCGACGGCATTGCGTCGAATGCTCGCGGTCGAAGGGTTCGTCGATCTCAACCAGTTCGCGATCGTGCGCAATCTGACGCCCGCCGAGTTGGATGCGCTGACCGACAGCGAAGACACTTATTTCCTGCGAGTCGGGTCAGCACAGGTGCCGGTCGCGATCACCCGCGAGCGCCTCGCCATTCTCACCGACAAGATCGCCGAGACGCTCGCTGCCTCGCACCAGACCCAGCCCGACATGCTCGGCCCGACCCGGCCGGCGCTCTTCGCGCAATTGCGCGGCGTTGCTCCGGAGCCGGCGCTCGATGCGGCGTTGTCCCAGCTCGCCGCCACCGCGGGCGCGGTGCGCGAAGGGGGAATGTGGCGGCTGCCCGGGCATCGCCCGCGGCTGACCAACGCCGACGAGAAATTGTGGGCCCGTATCCGTCCATTGCTCGCCGCGGCCGAGTCGCGCCCGCCGCGGGTACGCGAGATCGCCGAAGCCCTCGCCCTCGAACCCGAAATGGTCGAGCGTTTCCTGCATCGTGCCGAGCGTCTCGGCCGTGCGGCCAAGGTCGCCGACAATCGCTTTTTTCTTCCGGAAACCTTGTTACACCTCGCCGCGATCGCGCGCGACCTGGCCGGCGAGACGCCGGACGGCAGCTTCACCGCAGCCGCCTTCAAGGACCGTTCCGGCGTCGGCCGCAATCTGACGATCCAGATTCTCGAATATCTTGATAGAATGGGCGCCACCCGCCGCATCGGCGACGCACGCGTCGTCCTGCGCGGCGCCGAGACTTTCGGCTGACGGCCACGGGAAGAGTATCGGGTCCGGTGACTCGCGCGGTCTTCAAAACCGTTGGGGGGCGCGAAGGCGTCCCCGGTAGGTTCGAACTCCTGCCTCTTCCGCCTCAGCAGTCGCGGGTGGCTGACGGCGGCGGGGCGAGGACTTCGCGATGGAAGCGCGTTATTTCGGGACGGAACAGGTAACCGAAGAAGACCGCGCGTATGGCGGATCGCGTTTTTCGGAGGTTCGCGACGCGGTGTTCGCCAACCCCTACCAGAGGGTGTGGGGTGCTGCCGGCGAGCCGACCTGGCCGGCTTACGAAGTCACTTTGCGGAGCGTGCTGCGCGGTGTTCTGCCACTGGGCTTGCCGTACTTTTTTCGGCAGGCGGTGGCGCGGGCCGTCGATTCAAGGGCCGATTTGCGCTGGGGCGCCGATGGCAAAGGGTTTCGACGCTTGCTTCATCCCAACGGCATCTGCCTAACCGGCCTTTGGGAAATTAGCGAGGAAACGCAATATTCGGGCTATTTCCGAAAAGACAGCCATGCCCTCGTAATCGGACGCTACTCGACCTGCTGCAACGCGACCCGGCGTGGCCGAGAGCGGTCCTTGTCATTGGTCGGCAAATTGTTTCCAACCGCCGACCCGAACCACAGCGAGCCGCTGCGCACCGCCAATTTCATTACCCAGCAGGACATCGGCGGCGACCGCACCGACTACATCAATGATGCCGAAACCCGCAACGCTCCCAACACCACTGCTTGGCACCGCGGCTTCGGTGTGCCGGTGCTGCTGGTCACCGGGATTGTCTTCAGCCGGGTCGACAAGAACCCGACGATCCGGCAGCTCTACCAAATCGCCGAGCTCGGCAAGCCGAACGGCGAACCGACGCGCAGCCCGGCGTTCATGCGCCTGGTTGTCGATCCCACGCAGCCCAGAATTGCTGGTGAAGCGTTGGATTTTCGCGACGAAATCATGGCCCAGATATTCGATCGCGGCGACCCTGCTCCGAAACGCACGCTCACCTTTCACATCGAGGTGACCGAAGACGGGTCGACACGCGGCCCGAGCTTTTTTCAGCGGCGCACCTTCGCCAACTGGCGCCGCATCGGCAGAATGGCATTCGACAACGCGGTCGCATCGTATAACGGCGACTTTGTGATTCACTTCACGCATCCGACGTGGCGCGACGACCCCAATGATCCCGCGACCGCCACGCGCGTCGACGAACGCAAGGTGAGGTGACGAGAGGCCGGGATGCGCCGCGTCCCGCTCGCCGGCCCTTCGCCCGCACTGCCCCGTGACGCGCACGACGGAAAAGTGGTGCTCACGGCGCATTCTATATAGAATAACTCGCCATTTTATAGAAACGGACTTTCTCAATGGCATTGAGCCTGAAGGATCCGGAGACCGATCGGCTCGCCCCCGAGGTGGCGAAGCTTACCGGCGAAAGCCTGACCGAGGCGGTGCGCAAGGCCCTGGCCGAACGGCTCGAGCGCGAACGCCCGCGCCGCGGCCGACCGCGCAGCGGACTTGCCGCCGAACTCGACGCTCCGGCAAAGGAATGTGCGGCGTTGCCGGATTTCGATACGCGATCGGCCGATGAGATCATCGGCTATGACGAAGACGGCCTCTGGCGCTGATGGTCATCGACACATCGGCCATTGTCGCGATTCTCTTCGACGAGCCCGAACGCGAGTCTAGATAGCCTGATCGCCGAAGACGGCATTCGTCTCGTCTCGGCGGTCACCCGCGTTGAAGCGGCATTCGTCATGGAGGGACGAAAGGGCGAGGCTGGTCGCGAACGCCTCGATCGGTTCTTTCGTCTCACCCAGGCCGAGGTCGTGGCCGTCACCGAGGCGCAGGCGGAACTTGCGATCGTGGGCTTTCGCCGCTTCGGGAGAGGGCGACACCCGGCGCGGCGGAACATCGGTGATTGCTTCGCCTATGCCTTGGCCAAGGCCACCGGTGAGCCGCTGTTGTTCAAAGGCCACGATTTTGCACTGACCGACATCGCCGCCGGATGATGCGGGGGCGCCTCAGCCAAAGGCGCGCTTGAACGCGGCCCAGACTTGGCGCTGGGCGGCCATCGCGTCGTCGACGACCGGCACCATGCCCAAAAAGCCGTGGATCATCCCGGGATATTCCCGGTATTCGACCGGGACGCCGCCCCGGCGCAGCGCCTCGGCATAGCTTTCGCCGTCGTCGTGCAGGACGTCGCATTCGGCGACGATGACGACCGCCGGGGCGGCGCCGGCATGGCTCGGGGCCTTGATCGGCGAGGCCCGCCAATCCTCGGCGTCCGCCGCCGAGCGTAAATAATGGCGGCCGAACCACGCCATCGCGTCACGCGTCAACACACCGTAGCCTTGCGCAAATTTGCCGTAGCTGGCCCCGGACAACGTGTAGTCGGCGACCGGATAAACCAGCGACTGCAGCCGCAGCTTCGGACCGCCGGTGTCGCGCGCGATCAACGCCACGACCGCGGCGAGGTTGGCGCCGGCGCTGTCGCCATGCACCCCAATGCGGCCGGGATCGGCGCCGAGGCTCGCGGCATTGGCGTGAACCCAGGTTAATGCCGCAAACAAATCGTCGACTGCCGCGGGGAATTTGTGCTCCGGCCCCATCCGGTAGTCGATCGAGGCGACCAATGCTCCGACCCCCGAGCACAGATTGCGGGCAACCATGTCATGGGTGTCGAGGCTGCCGATGACATGGCCGCCACCGTGATAATAGACGATCGCCGGCACCGGCCCCACCGCATCGGGCCAGTAGAGCCGCAGGCGGATTTCGCCGGCGGGGCCGGGGATCTGCCGCTCCTCGACCCGCGCGACCGGCAACGGCTCGGCCTTGCGCGCTCGCGCCGTCGCCTCCGCCTGGGCGCGCGCCTCAGCCGGGGTCATATCTTCGATCGGCCGCAATTCGGCCTTGGCCATCGCTTCGAGAACTTGGACGATCTGCGGGTGCAGGCTCGGCATTGGTTTTTCCTCGATCTCCATGGGGTCGTCATGGCGAGCGAAGCGAAGCAATCTCGATGGGGAGGTTGCGCCGGCAACGAGATCGCTTTGTCGCGTCGCTCCTCGCGATGACAGCAGAGGTGGCTGCGGCAGACCGCTATTGCGCGGCGGCGACAAGGGCGGGTTTCGCCGGCGCGGGGTTCAGCTCGCGCAGCCGCGGCAACACCTCTTTGCCCATCAGGGTGATGTTGGCGACGGTGTCGGCATGGTCGAGAAAGCCGCCCTGGCCGAAAAACAAGAGATTGCCAAACCCGCCGACGCGGTCGTTCAGCTCCTTGATCTGGTTGTAGACATCGTCTGGTGTGCCGGCAAAAACGGTGGCGCCTTCCATCAACTGGTCTAAGGTCGCGGTAGTGTGGTCGATCGGGTTCCCGTCACGGTCGCGCACAAACCCGCCGCGTTTGCCGCCGGCTTTGAGCATCGCCACATTGGCGCCGAGCGAATTGTAGCCGGGCGGATTGGTGAACGGCTCAAGCACAACCGGAGAGGTGCGCACATAGTCGGCGGCGAGATTGGCGCGGCGCCGCCCCTCCTCGCGCGTTGCACCGACGCCGACCACCGCCGCATAGGCAAAGCGGTCGGGGCCGGCGGTCCAGCCCAGCTCCTCGGCGCGCTGGCGATAAGCCGCGAACAACGGCCCCGCGACCGCACCCGACAGCAAGGTGCCGACGACATGCCCGCGCTCGGCCGCCATGCGCCCGGTTTCGGGGCTGACCCCGGTCATCCACACCGGCGGCGTCGGCTGCTGCAGGGGCCGCGGCCACACGTTGACATTGCGGTAATGGAAGAACTCGCCTTCCCAGTTGAACGGCCCGTCGGCCGTCGACAGCGCCTTCAGGATCAAATCATGCGCCTCCCAATAGCGGCGCATCAGAGTGGCGGGGTTGCTGTTGGCCGGCGCGATCTCGTAGGCCGCACCTTTGACGAGACCCATCTCCAGCCGGCCGCCCGACAACACGTCGAGCCACGCCATCTCCTCGGCGACGCGCACCGGGTCCGGCCGGTTGGCGATCGGGGTGCCGAGCGACAACAGCCGCGAGCGCTTGGTCTCGCGGGCGATGATCGCCAACGCCATCGGCACCGATATGGTCAGGCAGGTTGCGGTGCTGTGATGTTCGTTGACCATGATGTCGAGCCCGACCTCGTCGCACAGCGCGAACTCGTCGAGATAGCGGTTCAGCAAGTGGTGGCCGATTCGCGGGTCGTAGTTGCTGTTCGGCAAGACGACGCGCAGCGAGCCGCGCTTCAGTCCTTCCTCCCAGGCCGGGTGATAGGCCATCTCGGAGAAGTAAAAAACGCGCATAGTGTTGCTCCAATCACAGCGCAAAAGTCGGGTAGACTGCTTCTCAATTTTTCGTCGCCCCCGCGAAAGCGGGGGTCCAGGTGCGACAGTCGAGGCGCTTGCAATCCTCGATTCCCGCTGTTGCGGGTATGACGAGTGACAATTCATATCCACTGCCGTTTTCGTTCGATCGAGTCAGCTGTTGCCGTCGACGAAAACGGCGAGCTTGTCGACGAATGCTTGGGGTTGCTCCCAATGCGGGAAGTGCCCGGCATCGGCGATCAGTTCGAGACGGGCATTCGGGATCGCCTGGCGCCAGCTCTCGCCATAGGCCGGCGTGACGATCCGGTCTTCACTGCCCCACAACAGCAGGGTCGGCCGGTCGATGCGATGCAGCCAGCGCTTGAGGCGCGGGTTGTGCATGTACGGCTTCCAGCCATAAAGCGCGAAAGCCTCGCGGCCGCGCACGATCGCAGCGAGCTCGCTCTCCGGCAATTGGGTGAAATCGACATCGCCTTGCACCGGGTCGGCCCAGGCGCGCCGCAGATATTCCGCTCGGGGAAGCGCGTGCATGTCGGTGATGTCGCGCTCTTCGCGACCGCCGAACTTGGCGCCGAGCGGATCGATGAGGACGAGGCGGGAGAAGCGCGCGGTCGAGCGCACCATGAGCTCGGCGGCGACCCAACCGCCAAAGCAGGCGCCGACCAGCACCGCGTCCTCCAGCCCGAGCTCGAGTGCTAGATCGAGATAGAGGTAGGCGAGATCGTCGACCGAGCCGATCCCGTCGACTAGCGGAGAATTGCCCCAGCCCGGATGCGACGGCGCGATCACGCGATAGCGGCGGGCGAGCAGGTCGAGCCACGGCCGCTCCGGCATCAAGCCTTCACCGGCATGCAGAAACAGCAGCGGGCGGCCGGCGCCGCGCTCGACCAGTTCGAGGCTGGCGCCGGCGATTGCGATCGTGCGCGGCATCACGGCGCCGGATAATGGGTGCGCAGCATCTCGCCGTCGACCTCGGCCGGCTCGGCGTCGATCAGGACAAAGGCGAACACCGCCGGGGTAGCACCATTGTTGACCCAGGCGTGCATCGTACCGCGCTGCACGCAGATGTCGCCTTGCTTCATGTGCACGATCTCGCCGCTGTCGAATTCGAGGTCGCACTCGCCCGACAGCAGGATCGCGTAATCCACGGTCTCGGTGCGGTGCATGAATTTGGGCGCGCCGGGGGCGAATTCGGTGACCCGGATCACGGTCCCCTGGCCGGTGCCGACGTAATTGTAGCGCTTGACGAAACCCGCCCGCTGCGGCGCCTCGGCTGCTTTGGAATTGTCGACCGGCATCTTGTCGGTCGACCAGATCTCGCAGCCCGAAATATGCGGACGGTTCAGCCGTGGAACCGCGCTCAGCCGCTCGTCGGTGGCGACGATGGCCTTGCCGTTTGCGTCATGCCCGGTGACGATCCGCCGTACTTCCAGCGCCATTCACCCCTCCCTCCGACCGGTTTTGCCCGGCAGTCGCCAGTCTACAGGGAGGACGGCCCGACTGGCCACAACCACGCCGCGCGGGAACACGCGATCGACGCCTCCTTTGATCCGCCGCTCGAAATCGCGCAGTCCTTAGCGTAGCTTCTCACCGACGAGGTTGAGGAAGAGGGCAGCATGCGCTTTGGCATTGGACAGCCGGCGACCCGCAAGGAGGACCGCCGCTTTCTGACCGGACAGGGGCGCTACGTCGCGGACATCGATCTGGTTCGCCAGGCGCATGCGGTTTTCGTATTCTCGCCGCATGCCCACGCGCGGATCCGCTCGGTCGACACGACCGCGGCGGAGCAGATGCCCGGCGTTTACGCCGTCCTGACCGGCGCGGACTGGGCGGCCGACGGGCTCGGCACCCTCGATCCCGAGGCGATGCCCGAGGATATGGGCGGACCCAAGGGATTCCGCACCGAGCGCCCGCCATTGGCGCAGGGTCGCGTGCGCCATGTCGGCGAGCGCGTCGCCGTGGTGATCGCCGCGAGCGAAGCGCAGGCGCGCGACGCGGCCGAGCTGGTCTCAGTCGATTACGAATTGTTGCCCGCGGTGGTCACCGCCGAGGACGCGGTCCGCCCCGGCGCGCCACTGGTCCATGACGGTGCCGCCGCCAACACCTCGTTTACGATGCGCATCGGCAACCCCGACGCCGCCGATGCGGCCTTCGTCCGGGCGTCTCACGTTACCCGGCTCACGCTCTACAACAACCGCATCACCGCCGTCACGATGGAGCCGCGCGGCTGCATCGCCGACTATGATCCCGGCAGCCGTCGCTACATGCTCTACACCAGCACGCAAAACGTGCATGGCGTGCGCCAGACCTTGGCGCATCAAATCCTGCATGTGCCGGAGAGCCGGATCCGCGTCGTCGCCCGCGATGTCGGCGGCGGCTTTGGCATGAAGGGCAACGTCTACCCGGAAGAGGCGGTCACCGTGTGGGCCGCCTGCCGCACCGGCCGGCCGGTCAAATGGATCCCGACGCGCTCCGAGGCCCTGCTCGGCGATTATGACGGGCGCGACCAGAAGGTCGCCGCCGAGCTGGCGCTCGACGCTGCCGGCAAGTTTCTGGCTCTGCGTTGGACCGGCTCGCACAACGCCGGCGCCTATATCGAGGGCGCCGGCGCCATCCCGATCATCTTTTCGCTGAAGCTTGCCTCCACCGTCTACGACATCCCGGCGGTCGCGGTTGCCAGCAGCCTCGTTTTCACCAACACCGCGCCGACCGTACCCTATCGCGGCGCCGGGCGCCCCGAGGCGGTCTACATCATGGAGCGCCTCGTCGACCAGGCGGCGCGCGAGCTGCACATCGACCCGGCCGAGCTGCGCAAGAGGAACCTGATCCAGCCCGGCGCCTACCCTTATCAGACGCCCACCGGCTGGACTTACGACACCGGGAATTATGCCGCCGCTCTGGCCAAATGCCAGGCCCTGGCCGACTGGGACGGCTATGCCGCGCGGCACGCCGACAGCAAAGCCGGGGGCAAATACCGCGGCCGCAGCGTCACCTACTATGTCGACAATACCGGCGTCTTCAACGAGCGCATGGAAGTGCGCTTCGATCCGTCGGGCGAGTTGACGATCCTCGCCGGCACCTTGTCGCACGGGCAGGGGCACGAGACGACCTATGCGCAGATGGTCTCCGACTGGCTCGGCGTGCCCGAGGACCAGATCCATCTGGCGCAGGCCGACACCGACGAGGTCGCGATCGGCCGCGGCACCTACGCCTCGCGCAGCATGATGATCGGCGGCAGCGCCTTGCGCGGCGCGGCCGACGAGGTCATCGAGCGCGGCAAGCGCTTTGCCGCCCATTTCATGGAGGCCGATACAGCCGACATCGCCTTTGCCGACGGCGCGTTCACGATCGCCGGGACCGACCGGTCGATGCCGATCGGGCAGGTGGCGCAGATGTCGTTCATCCCGGTCGGCCTGCCCTCGGCCCTCGGGGTCGGCCTGCAGGGTGCCGGCGCCTTCAACTCGGATGTGCCGAGCTTTCCCAATGGCTGCCACATCTGCGAGCTCGAGATCGACCCGGAGACCGGCGCCGTTGCGGTCGACCGCTACACCGTCGTCGACGATTGCGGGACGGTGATCAACCCGCTGTTGGCCAAGGGGCAGATCCAAGGCGGCGTGGCGCAAGGCGCCGGCCAGGCCTTGCTCGAAGACGTCGTCTACGACCGCGACAGCGGCCAGCTGCTGACCGGCACCTTGTTGGATTACGGCATCCCGCGCGCCGATACCCTGCCTCCGATCACGATCGATTTCAGCCCCGTCCCGAGCACCACCAACCCGCTCGGCGCCAAAGGTGTCGGCGAAGGCGGCACCGTCGCCAGCACACCCACGGTGATGAACGCGATCCTCGACGCTCTTGCCCCGCTCGGCGTCGCCGACCTGCCGATGCCGGCAACCCCTGAGCGTGTCTGGTGCGCGATCAACAAACGCAAACCGGTCTGACGCAAAGCCTCATCTCGCGCCCGGGGGATCGAAGCGGATTGTTGCGGCCGGGACGCAGCCCGACCCAAATCGCCGGTTCTTGCCGTTCCGCAGCTATCAGCGTAGGAGATGCGCCGGAAGCGACGCTGCGTCGCTGTTACCTTGTAGCACCGACGATCTCGATTTCTTTGAGAGCGCCTATATCCTCGCCTTTCGCCTGCTCAAAACGTCGGTCGCCGCCGTCGCGCTCGTTGACGTTCCCTGACAGCGGGTGTGTTAGCCGCCAGCAATTATCTCCGATACCGCCGAGATTCTGATCGCTGTGGCTTTCTTTGGCGGTGTCGGGCTAGCCCGACGGGCGTGGCGCCTGCCAATTTCATTTATCTGCTTGCCTGTACTGTCCTTGCCGCTCTGAGCGTTCTGCCCTGATCCCGCCAGGAGACTCCGGTCGCTCGGCCGGGCTTTTTCCTTTGCGCATGATGGCGAACCGAACGGGCCTCGATTTCAACATCACCCGGCCGCGCTTTGGCCCCGTTCTTGCGGATAATCGCTGAGGCGTGTGCTTTGCATTGCGGCACGTGCATTTTGATTACGTCATCGGAGAAAATCAACCAATGGTTAACGCTCGTGGGAGAAGATCGAGCAACGGGAAGGGCTCCGCTTGGAACAGATCGCATCACTCGACCGTTCCCCAAAGGAGATACGCTCCCTGGCTTCCCCGATGCGGAAAAGGTCCGAGCCAAGACGCCGCGCAGCGGCGGAGGCCGCAGAAGCCGATGGAAGACCGGTGACGGCAGGATCATAGAACGTGACTACCTGCACGATACCGTGGAAGTATACGATGCTTCGGGTCGTAGGCACCTCGGCGAATTTGACCCGTCGGATGGCAGGCAAGTAGGGCCACCGGACCCTACGCGGCATGTGGAGCCTTAAGATGATCTATCGCGTTGTGACCTATGATCGCTCGACCGAGCGAATGAAGGGATACCTCTCGGTTCCACCGGTCATCCTTGAAGAAGTTAAAAAGGTCGCGGGTTTTAAGCTGCAAGATGATGGCCTCGGTGAATATGCGTTGGACGATGAGCAAACAAGGCAGATTGCTCAGCTTATGGGCTTTCGCCCCGAACCCGATCGATTTTATTATTATATAGAGCCTTACGAACCCGCAGAAGATGACGGCCTGCAGCAAAGCGCCGCTCAGTCCCGGTAACGACCATATCGCACACGAGCCGCCTGTGCCGGTCCGGACGGCTGTCTCGGCGCCGTAGCGGTGGGCTATCCAGCGGGATCGGGCTCGACCTGATGCCGGCAATAGAGGCACCAGACGATCAGCCGCACGCGCGTCGCAGCGGCATTGCCGAGCGTCATCGGCGGCCGATTTGTAGCCGCTCACCACCTACACTGGGGATGAGTTGCTGTCACGATCCGGACTCGTAATCCAACTCGTGGGGTAACGGCGGATTACCGGGCCATTCGCGGAAGACGAGATTGCCCGGCATTCTCTGCCAGCCCAAAATCTCAAAGCCGATTATATTGACTACGCCCAACCATAGTTAAAATATGTCATCGTGTCATCCGCAACGCAGCTAAGTTCGGCTGGAAGTATTTCGGCAAGAATTGTACGGCCCGAATTATCACATTTGTAAAGCGCGATCTAATCTGGAACTCCGGCAATGAGATTGGAGTGCGTCAATTTATTCCTATTGTCTGCAAGGATTTCAAAGGCGTTTATGCGAGTAACCTTTGGTGCAGAGAATTAGCGATCGATCGTGCGGCGGACGAGTTGCGCGAGCGCACAGGTTCGTCTTCGGTGAGTTCTGGGAGCATCCCGGCAAGATGGGGTTGCCCATCGCGGTGATGGCAAGAGTGCCATAGGATGCCGCAGCGGCGCGAGTTGTTCGGCCGTCCTGGTTATTTATCGCTTATTCGGGTCCTTGCTTATTCGGTGATGCTTGGTTCTACGTCCTTGATTTAATTGGTGGGTGCAGCAGGACTCGAACCTGCGGCCCGCTGATTAAGAGTAAGCGTTTTGACCGCGCCAAGGTCCGCCAATCATCGCCGTAATCCGCTATTTCCCTTGCATTCTGGATAGACCTTCTGATTTAACGTCGCCACGAACCGCCTTGCGGACCCGTCACGGACCCGACTGCCGGGTCCGCGTGGGGTCCGCAAATCGACATAAGAGGGTCGCATGCCAAAGTTCACCGATCGCTTCCTGGCCGGGGTGAAGGTTGAAGACGGGCGCAAGGATCGGCTGCTGTTCGATACCGCTTGCCGTGGCTTGGGCGTGCGGGTGACCGCCAAGGGGACGCGGACTTTCATCGCACAATGGACCGATCCGGTGACCCGCCGGAAGGTGCGCGAGCCGATCGGGGTTTGGGGCAACATCACCATCAATCAGGCACGCGAGGCGGTGCGGGCGAGGCTCGGCGAGGTTGCCAAGGGGATCAACCCGCGAGCCAAGCGCGAGCGCCAGCGCAACGAAGCCGAGCGCGAGCGCGCCGAGCTGGCGCTGACCTTTGGCGCGCTGATCGATGAATGGGCGGCGCTGCATCTGGCGCAGCGGCGCGAGCGCTATCGCACCGAAGCCGTCCGGGCGCTTAGGCGTGCGTTCCCCGATCTGTTGAAGCGCCCGGCTGCGCGGATCACGAAGGCGGACGCGGTGAACGCGCTCGATAAGCTGGTCAAGGCCGAGAAAGCGGCGATGGCCGGGCGGACCCTCGCCTATGCCCGCGCGGCGTTCCGCTGGGCTGAGAAGCGCGGCAAGGTGCCGGCCAATCCGTTTCAGGGGCTGCCGATATCAGCCGGCGCCAGCGCGCGCGAGCGCGTGCTGAGCGATGGGGAGTTGGCGGAAGCGTGGGAAGCGGCCGGAACGCTCGGCTATCCGTGGGGCCCGTTCTTCCGCCTTGCCATGCTGACATTGCAGCGGCGCGAGGAAGTCGCCGGCATGCACTGGTCGGAACTCGCGGCCGATCTGAGCCTGTGGACAATCCCCGCCGCCCGCATGAAGAACGGGAAGCTTCATGACGTGCACTTGTCCCCTGCGGCGCGCGCGGTGCTGCGAGACATCCCGCGGAACGAAAGCTGCGATTTCGTGTTGAGCACCACCGGCAAGACGTCGGTTTCCGGCTTCTCCAAAGCCAAGGCGGCGCTTGACGCGGCGATCGTCAAGCCGCGAGCGGAAGCCGCGGCCAAAGCGAAGGGCAAGCCGGAACCGCTGGCCGAGTGGCGCACGCACGATCTGCGCCGCTCGGGCGTCTCGACGCTGGCGCGGCTCGGCTTCAATTCGATCATCGCCGACAAGATCCTCGCGCACCAGCCGGCAAAGCTGCTCGGGGTTGCCGGGGTCTACCAGCGCCACGATTTCGCCCGCGAGCGCGCCGCGGCGCTCGATGCATGGGCGGCGCACGTCACCGGGTCCGCGATGGAGAACGTGATCCCGCTGCGCACCGCGTCGCGGTAGAATTGTGGTCGGCACGGCTTGGAAGTCGCGAGCCGAAAGCCGGGATTTCCGAACCCGGTCCGCCGCGCCGTCCTGCCCTGCGGAAGCGCCAGCGGAGGCGCATCCGTGAACAGTAATCGCAGACTGTCCGATCACGCTCGCGCGTCAATTGCCGGCAATCTGCGCTTGGGCGTGAACTGGCAGCGGGTCCGTGCCGAATTTTCGGAAACCGAATGGCGCGAATGCGAGGCATTGGTTGGCTTGGAACAGCCGAGCGATGAGTTTCGATCGGCGATCACCGATGCAGTGTTCCTCGCCTTATGTCTGCATACAGCTCCGCCGAAGCGGGCCAGCATCGTCCGCAAAGAAATGGAGTTGCTCGCAAGGCGAGCCGCGGACGCAGCAACCGCCTTAGAGCAGTTGAGGCTGGCACTCAATCAAGCGATTCCCTGGGACCGCTCAATAGCTGACCCACCAGAGCCAATGGCCACATTGATTGCGCCTGCAACGCTCGATTGCTTGGGTGGCCTCGCCGAGGCCGCGGGGCGAGGCAGGGACCGCGTTAAGGTGGACAAAGGCGGGCCTACAAGGATGGTGGCCTTCCATATTTTTGTTCGTGTTCTTGCCGACGCTTTCCAGCGCGCGACCGGGCACGCTGCGAGCTTGTCGTGGAGCGAGGACCGAAACCGATAGTTTCCAGGGTCATGTAGCGAGCGCGCTGGACCGCCCATTCATCGTTTTGTTCGAGCAGGATGGCGCCGACGAGGCGGGTGATTGCGGCCTCGTTTGGGAAGATGCCGACGACCTCGGTGCGGCGCTTGATCTCGCCGTTGAGCCGCTCCAGCGGATTGGTGCTGTGGATCTTGGGCCGGTGATCCTTGGGAAAGCTCATGAAGGCGAGGACGTCGGCTTCGGCTTGGTCCATCAGGATGGCGAGCTTGGGCACTTTGGGCCTGAGCTGATCGGCGACCTGGCGCCATTGGGCTCGGGCCATCTCGGCATCCTCCTGGGCGAAGGCGGTGGCGATGAAGGCGGCGACGACGCGGCGGCCCTGCTTGCCGGCATGGGCCAGGACGTTGCGCATGAAGTGTACCCGGCAGCGCTGCCAGGACGCATGCAGCACCTTTGCGACCGCTGCCTTCAGCCCCTCGTGCGCATCCGAGATCACCAGCTTGACGCCGCGCAGGCCGCGCCGCGCCAGCGAGCGCAGGAAGTCGGTCCAGAAAGTCTCGGCCTCCGACGCGCCGATCGCGATGCCCAGCACCTCGCGCCGGCCATCGCCGTTGACGGCCACCGCGATGATGACGGCGACCGAGACGATACGCCCGTTCTCGCGCACCTTCAGGTAAGTCGCATCGAGCCACAGATAGGGCCACTCGCCTTCCAGCGGCCGGTTGAGAAAGGCAGCGACCTTGTCGTCGATCTCGGCGCACAGCCGGCTGACCTGGCTCTTGGACATTCCGGTCATGCCCATCGCCTGGACCAGATCGTCGACCGAACGGGTCGACACGCCGTGGACGTAAGCTTCCTGAATCACCGCCGCGAGCGCCTTCTCGGCCATCCGCCGCGGTTCCAGAAAAGCCGGGAAGTAGCAGCTCCGGCGCAGCTTGGGGATGCGCAGCTCGACCGTGCCGGCGCGCGTTTCCCACACCCGGTCGCGGTACCCGTTGCGGTGGTTGAGGCGCTCGGGATTGCGCTCGCCGTGCGCGGCGCCGGTCAAGCCCTCGACCTCCAGCTCCATCAGCCGCTGCGCCGCAAAACCCACCATCTCGCGCAGTAGCTCGGCATCCGAACTCTTCTCCAAAAGCGTGCGAAGGCTCATCATCTCGTCGGTCATCGTCGGGTCCTTGGTTCGCGTTGAAGTTGGCGACCAAAACCCTACCGAAGACCCGCGATGACCGCCGCTATGGATAAGTAGCCCGCCGCCGCCTGAACTCGTGGCGGTCCACGGCGGCGGGCTACTTATCCACAGCTCCTACACCACTCCAAGGGACACGACCAGATATCGCACTTGGCAAGCATGTGCAGCGCATCCTCACCCGTATGGACACAACCTTAGCTGTACCGTCTCGGTAGCGTCAATTCGACGGAGTTCGCAATCGCCGCTATGGGTGCCCTCACGTTCAACTGGCGACGTAGAGAACAGCATGGCGACTACACAAAGCGCGTCAGATCACCGGCCGAGCGAATACATCGATGAGGACGGGCTTTACGAGCGGTACCTGATCCCGCCGCGCACCGCTCAGCGGTGGCGCGCGTCCGGCGACGGGCCCGCCTTCGTTAGACTCGGAAAAAGGCGCGTCGCATACCGGGTGGCCGATGTCGAGCGCTGGCTGGCCCAACGGACCTATGCCAGCCGCGCCGACGAACTTGTACGCGCATCGCTGGGATGACCGATGCCGCCCGAACGAAGCGGCCCCGGCGCGCTGGCGGGCGCAGCCGAGGTCGGTATCAGTTGCCATAGACAGCATCCTGACATCACATTTTCGGACGTTCGGCCACGGTTCATCGACCGACTGCGGTGGCCACAGCAAATCGACCGGCCCTCTCGCACGCCCCTACCCAGCTTTGACCTAATCGACGCCCTCCTCCGGCGCCGAGCACCGATCGGGATCACTGGTTTTCTGGGTTTTTCGGTCGGGATCGCGACATTCTTGATCAGGCTGCGCGTCCTTAACGTCCGAGACGAATGGCGTGCACGCCGAACGCAACGTCAGGAATGCGCCGCGATTGCGAGGATCGCGCGCCGCTGGCGGGCCGAGCGAGAACGGCGTGGGCGTCTCGTGCCGGCATTAAAGCAACTTCTCGTCGAGAAGACACCGGACGGCGGCAGGCGTCCCGTCGGCGAAAGGCAGGCGAGGCTTCACAAAGTCGTTTCCGACGGCATTCTCGAAGGCGTCGGCCGGTACCGGCTGCAGCAGCTGCAGGATGGGAATTGGGTATAGAGCGGTGGATATGGTGGGTTTGGTGGCTTTCGCTGCTCCCACCTATAAAACTGTCAGCTACAGTGAGGACCTGACACTTTCCTATGCTAGTAGGCGGAAATCCACCAAAGGCACCAAACACACCGTTTTGCCATTTTGGTCCAGAGGCGAGAGCTCGCGCAACGCCGTCGATCTGCTGGTCACAGGCCGCTGGCTTCGACCGGGTGAGCGTGACGACGTGCTCGCGATCTTGCTTGCTTTACGGACCGTCGGTTTTGCACCGACGGTTACGCGCATCGCGTAATAGAAGTAATCATCCAGGGCAATTTTGGCGACCCGGCAATCCGATCATTGCCTAATTCGGCGGGGGAGATGAGCCTCTCAAAAAAAGAACCGGAGATCGCCTTCAAAACGCTGGCACCTCGGATTGGCATTGATCAGAAGCGCGGTCCCGTTTCGCGGCCGGCGGGCGCATCAGCAGCCGCAGAACCGCCTCGATCTGATCTAATTCTTCGCTCGAAAAATCACGCGGATTGAATTTTGGTCGCTCGACTTTTTCTTCGCTTGGGTCATAATCAATCGGCCGCACACCGGCGCGGTCGAGAACCGCAACCAAGCAAACAGACCGGACCCTCTCATCTTCGGCACTGCGCGACAGTTCCACCAAGTCTCGCATCGCTTGCGGCGACGCTTTGCGCGCAATGGCGCGCGCTTCATGGTAGAGCTTCGCCGAGGGCGTGCGGCCAGTTTGGCCCTTCGGCCAGCGGAACGCCTTGTTCCGCGCCTGCATGATTGCGAGATGCTGTTCGCTGTCGCCCGTCATTTGACGCCATCATAACGCTTTTTGGCCTCGCGCGCACGCGCGTAGCTGATACCAGCAGCAAAACGCCGCCGGGGTATCCGGCAACGAGATCGCCCGCCGGGTCGGCGTGGCGCCATCGACCGTCCGGCTGACGTTGAAGCGGCTTGCCGCCGCCGGGCTCGGCTGGCCATTGCCGGTCGAACTGATCGACGCGGCGTTGGAAGCACAGCTTTTTACCGCGGTCGGCAAGAAGCAGGGTCACCGCCGTCTCGCCGAGCCCGACTGGGCGGCGGTGCACCGCGAGCTGAAGCGCAAGCACGTCACCCTGCAGATCCTGTGGGACGAGTACATCGAGCGGCATCCCGACGGCTACCGCTACTCGCGGTTCTGCGAGCTGTATCGCGGCTGGGCGTCCGGCATTTCGGTCACGATGCGGCAGACCCATGCCGGCGGCGACAAGCTGTTTGTCGATTACGCCGGCGACACGGTGCCGGTGATTGTCGACCGGCTGACCGGCAAGACCCGGCCGGCGCAAATCTTTGTCGCGGTGCTCGGCGCTTCCAACTTCACCCCGTCCTTCGCCGGGGCAGGCTCTATGCCGAGGCCAGCTGGACCCAGACACTGGCTGATTGGATCGGCGCCCATTCCCGCGCTTTCGAGGCGATCGGCGGGGTGCCGAACCTGCTGGTGCCGGACAACACCAAGAGCCTGCCCTCGCGAAGGCGGGGGTCGCTGTGATCAAGGCCTGCCTCTACGAGCCGCAGGTCAACCGGACCTACGCCGAGATGGCGGCGCACTATGACACCGCGATCCTGCCGGCTCGGCCGCGTCGCCCGCGCGACAAAGCGAAGGTCGAGGCGGCGGTGCTGATCATCGAACGCTGGGTGCTCGGCCGGCTACGCCATCGCCGCTTCTACAGCTTGGCCGATCTCAACGCAGCGATTGGCGAGCTGCTGCGGCAGCTCAACGAGGAACGGCCGATCCGGCGGCTCGGTGTCACCCGCCGTGCGCTGCTCGAGGAACTCGATCGGCCGCATCTCAAGGCATTGCCGAGCGAGCCCTACGTCTTCGCCGAATGGCGGCTGCGCCGCGTCGGCATCGATTACCACGTCGAGGTCGAGGCCCACTTCTACAGCGTCCCCTACCGCTTCGCCCGCCGCGAGGTCGAGGTCCGGCTGACGCCGCGCACCATCGAGGTCTTTCTCAAACCCAACTTCCGCAGTTTGGATTTGAAGACGGCTGATTATCAACGGCTTGGAGGCCATTTTCAGATTTAGGCACCACATTTTCTTGAGGGTTCAGCGGGCGGGCGGCATCTCCTGGAAGACGGGCGGCAGGGTGATCTCGATAGCGCGGCAGATCGGATCAATGGTTGCGCCGGGAGCGGTGCGCAGTCGGGCCCGGCGACCATCCTGTTCGACCTCGATCTCACTGAGGTCGGCAAGATCATCGATGATGCGCTGCCATTCGAGCTTGCTGCGGCGTGCCGCCAGACGGTCCGTCAGTTCCTTGCGCAGCACCAGGGCGAGGAAGGTGCAGAAGACGTGGCCGCGGATGCCGGCATCGGTTTTGTGGAAGATCGGCCGGGTGGCAAGCAGCGCTTTTGCGGTTTTGAAGGCGTCCTCCACGGCGAGGAGGTTACGGTATCGCAGGACGACTTGGAGGGCGGAGATTTTCGTGTTGGTGCGCAGCACGAACAGGCCGTCGAAGCGGGCGTCGGCCTCGACCTTGGCCCGATCAATGACAAAGCCGTCGCCCACGGGCGTCTTGAGGAAACGGCGGAAGCCCTTGTTGGCGACCAGTGCCTTGTCGCCTTGCGCGAGCTTGCGCTCGAGGCCGGCGATCAGTTCGGCGCGCGCCTCGGCATCCTTTCTGGCTTCCTCGTCATTGCGACAGATGATGTAGCGCCGCCCGGCGATTGTGGTCTCCCTGACGGCGAGTTCAGTCTCGCCCTTCTGCCGCCGGATGAGCAGCGGCACGCTGACGCCATCATCCTCAATGACCTCGGCGCGCACCTCGCGGCTGGTGCGCTCGCGCACGCCGAGAATGTACTCGATCTTCTCGGCTTCGAGCGCCGCCATGGTGTGGGCGCTGATCATGCCGCGATCGGCGACGATGCAGGTCCGGGCGATGTCGAAGCGATCGCGCAGGCGGCGCACCACCGGCAACAACATCGTCACGTCGGCAGTGTTGCCCGGCATCAGGAACGAGGCGATCGGCCGGTCGGCGTCATCCAGCACGATGCCGAGCACGACCTGCTTCAAGTGCCCTCGGTAGTCCTTGGAATGGCCGCGCTGACCCAGGTTCTCACCGCCGGCGCCCTCGAACCATAACGTCGTCGTATCGAAGAAGGCGATCGACACCGCACCGAACAGCGGCTGGCGATGCCGGTAGAGCGCTTCCTCGATCGCCTCGGCGGTGCCGCGGCCGTGCTCGTCGATTTCGCCGAGCCAGGCCATCGCCTTGTACGCCTCGTCGAGCCCGAGCCCTTCGGCGCCGGGGACGCGCAAGCCGTTGCGCCATTCGCTCGCGTGGCGGTCGGAACCCGAGACCGTCAGCCGATGCAGTACGGTGAGATAGACCGCCCGCTCGACATCGAAGCCGAAGCGCCGGTCGGCGAGCAGGCTGGTGAGCACGTCGCGGCATCCGGTTTCGGCCCACAACCGGCCGAACACCAAATCGGGTCCGATGCTGACGCGGCGCAGTTCCGGCAACTCGCCGCGATAGAAGCTCGACAGCACGATCGTCCGTCGCGAATGCCGCGCCGCCGAGGCGATCAGCCCGTCGATCAGGCCGGAGGCTTCGACCTCGTCGCGCCGGCCGAGCGCCTTGATGACGCGCTGAACGTGGCGCCCGCCCTCGCGTGCGTTCTCGACGAGGTAGAGGTACTCATAGGCTCCGATCTTCTTGACGCGGACGAACATGGCGCGGCACCCTGCTTGCGGCAAGGGCACCACGATTCGTCGCCACTTCTCAAGATAAATAAACCGTCTCAATCACAAAAATGTCGATCATTTAGCACCACAATGCGAGCGGTGTCGTCGCAACCCCAGCATTTCTGCGATCCCCAGCAACCGCATCACCCAAAACCGCGGAAGTTGGGTCAAAGGCGAGCGTGTCGCTCGGGCGTCCGAACTCCAGCATCCGGTTCAAGCTGGCGGCGGCGACGGCGACTTCGGTGGCCTCGGTCTCGTCGGTTCGAGATCGTAGCGCATCGCCGATCACGCGTTTGTATCGACCAATCGACGCCTCGACCCTGGCCCGAAGGTTGTAGCCACTGGATTTTTGCCAGCCCATGCGGCCACGTTCGGCGATTTCCTGGAGGTGGTGGTCGCGCTGTGTCGGAGCGGTTTCGGCGGCAGCGCTCGGGACCGCTGTCGAACGTGGCGGCACGATGACGGCGGCATCCGGAGCATGCTCGGCGACGTTCTCGTACACTCTGTCCTGATCGTAGGCGCCGTCAGCCGTGAACGACGCGACGGGATCGGAGATCTGGTCGAGCAGCGCCTCTGTCAGCGCAGCGTCGTCGATCTCTTTTCTGGTCAGCTCGATCGCGACGATTTCGCCGCTCTCGGCATCGACGCCGATATGCAGCTTACGCCAGGATCGGCGGCGGGACGTGCCGTGCTTTTCAACCAGCCATTCACCGGCTCCGCCGAGCTTCAGGCCGGTGCTGTCCACGAGCAAATGCAGCGGGCCGGCGCCAGACCGGCGGAGCGGTGGCATTTTCAGCGTCTTGCTGCGGCGGCTCATTGTTGAATGGTCCGGCACGGTGAGATCGAGCCCGAGAAGCGCGATGACGGAGCCGATCAGCCCTTCTGTTTGCCGTAACGCCAAGCCGAAGACAGCGCGCATGGTTAGCGCTGTCACGATCGCCAGAGCCGAATAATGCGGCTGGCCGCCCGGCGTGGTGCGGGGTTCCGCCCGCCACGCCGCGATCGCCTCGTCGGTGAACCACACCGTCAGACTGCCTCGCCGCCTCAATGCCGCGTCATATTCCGGCCCGTTCGTGACCCGATAGCGCGGTTTCGCGATATGATGACGGTGTTCGGCGTGGTGTTTGAACGGCACCGCGGGGGTTTCCGGTTATTTACCGGGTTCCAGCCTGCGCCGATCGAGCCCTGGCCGGCAACCAGCCCACCCGTGCAACAACGTCTCGTGCGCGGCAAAAACTCTAACCAACCGCGACAAACGCCTTCCCCTCATCGCTCACCTGGTGGGCCCTGGGTTCGACCTCTTTCTCGAGCACTTTTATTCTTTGCGAAGTCGGGATCGAAGACGTCTCCACATCGAGCTGCCGGCGCCGGCGGGCTCCATCGTTGCGCCTGGAAGCATCAGCTCTTCAACAAGACGGCCCGCCAGTGTGCCGCGCGGCCCGCGCACCCAATGATCGCGGGCGTCATCGGGGACGACCCAGCCAGGGAGAGACAGCAGGAGATAGGATCCGAGCCCGTCGAGTAGCGGCTCATAGGTGGCGCGCAGCGCGGCAAGCATTTCTTCGGCCTCGGCGGCGGTTTCCCAGTTGAAGTTGACGTTGATCAGGTCTCTCTCGAGGCAGAGAAAAACTTCATGGTCCAGCCGGTTACCTCCGGTGTAGCGCGACGGCGATACATTAAACGATTTGGCCATCTCGACCAGGATCTGGCGCGCCATAGTGAATGTCATCCGGGCTTGCAGTGGCGGCACTCGATCAATCCCAACGAGGATCAGAGCGCAGCAATCAAGAATCACGGCCACCGCCGCCAGCCACGACTGATCGTCATGCTGCGACCGATAATAAGCCAGCATTGGATAGAAGAGATGGCTTTCCAGGAGTTCGGAGCCCCAGTTTTCCCACTCGCGCAGGAGCATCGCGATCTGCCCCGGTCCATCATCGCCGCCATGACGCCGCAACAAGCCTGACGCCGTCGGCGGCGACCCGGCGCGGCCGTCAAGCCGGATCACCGCCGCCTCTCGACGCGAGAAGAGCTGGTACAGCACCGGCCTCTCCACGGCCCACAGCAAGAAGCCGAAACCCAGTGTCAAACCAGTGACCCAAACGCCAAAAAGCAGCGCCATGGATAATGGGCCGAAGACGGCAAGAAAGTGTTCTCTCTGACTATTAGGCGGAAAGTGCTGGGTTAATGCGGACCATGCGGCCCAGGTCAAACGATAGAAGAAACTCGCAAAGCGAACCCGCCGCAGCACACGGCGCGGCAACAGCATAACCTCGAACGCATCTTGCGCGGTAAGGCCCAGCAATAGAAGACCCATGAGGGCGGCAGCAGTGGTGACCATGCATGACAAACACGACGGCCTCGATCATGACACCACCCTCCTTCATTCGACCACCCATTCACAGGCATCAGCGGGCCGAGAAATCGGCCCCACAAGAGCAGGGCGGTCGATGAGGAAGAGAAATTGATGTCACCAAGGCGAAGGTTTGCCCTATGCCCGCGGCCTCTGTTCTGCTGAAGGACGCTCATGTTGCTTCGTAGATGCGCGGCGGCGCTCATAATTGTTGCTTCGAGTACCGGCGCCGCGGCTCAGTCGAAAACGGTTGATGCAGTCAGGCTCGGCGGCGCCGGCGTGCTGACCAAACGGATCGACTGGTTAGTCGCCAGCTCCCTCCGGACTTATCATCACATACGCCTGCCTGCTCGGATTGCGGTTGGCGACACGGTCACCTTTTCCTTCGGCAGCAGCACCAAGATCTATGGCTTTTCAGTTGCCCGGATAACGCTCAAGGGCAATCATTGCGAAATCTTCAGCCAGGCTGAAATTCATGCTGATTCCGGTGATGTCGCCCGGTCGTTCCGAGATCATGTCGCTCGGTGTTCCGACATGATGTCGCCCGCTTGAGCGGCGTCCTGCTGGTGGGTGGGTTTTGGCGGGAAGCGAGCTGCGGGTCAATCCTTTGCGGCTGATCTTGGTCGGGTTCGTCGCAGGCTGTCGCCGGCGAGATCGATGCGATGGGCGTTGTGGACGAGGCGGTCGAGGATGGCGTCGGCGAGAGTGGGCTCGCCGAATACGACACGATGCCTCAAGATCGGAACAGCTGCCAGCCGGCGTGCGGGTCATCGATGCGACCCACCCGCTTTACGGTCAGCGGCTTGCGATCGGCGCAGGCGAGGCGAGTCGGCGGATCGGCTGGATCCGGGTCGTTCTTCCCGACGGCCGGCACCGCTGGATCGCGCGGAAGGCCACTGATCTCGACGATGCGGCTTGTGAGGCCAGGCCGAATCGTGATCTGCCGGCGGTATCGGTACGCACCCTGCTTCCCTTGGCGGAATACGTGCGAGCAAGGCTTTCCGCTGCGCGAGAGGAGGTCGATGGAACATCGGGCCCGGCAGCTGACCTTGCCGTTCGGACCGGCATTGCCGGATCGCTCGCTGATCCTCGCCCCCAGGGTGTGGCCGATGATGACGCCGAGAGCGCAGCAGCAGCTAGCGCAAGGGTTGGCGCAGCTGCTCCGGACAGTTCTTGCCGCAGCTGACGCCGGCGCATTGCGAGGGGGATGCCGGGATGAACATGCTGCTCAATTTAGAAAGTCCGGTGACGACGTCGCACCGCGCCAAGCTGGCATACATTTACGTACGGCAGTCGACCGCCGGTCAGGTCCGCCATCATCAGGAAAGCACGGAGCTGCAGTACCGGCTGGTCGATCGGGCGGCGGCGTTTGGTTGGCCCAAGGAACGGATTGAAGTCATTGATGACGACCTTGGGAAGTCCGGTACCTCAAGCGACGGCCGCGGCGGCTTCCAGCGGCTGATCGCCGAGATCGGCCTCGGCAAGGCGGGTTTGGTGATAAGCCTGGATGCCTCGCGGCTGGCCCGCAACAACCGGGATTGGCATCAGCTCCTGGAATTGTGCTCGCTGTTCGGGGTGCTGATCGCCGATGGCGAGCGCCTCTACGACCCTTGCGCCTACCATGATCGCCTGTTGCTCGGCCTGTCCGGGATCATGAGCGAAGCCGAGCTGCATCAGATCAAGCTGCGGCTGCACCAGGGCGAGCGACAGAAGGCGGCGCGAGGCGAGTTGCGGCTGCCGCTGCCGGCGGGCTTGGCGCACGGCCGGGATGGCCGGATCGCCCTCAATCCCGATGAAGAGGTCCAGGCGCGGCTGCATCACCTGTTTGCGAAGTTTCGCGAGCTTCGCAGTGCCAAGGCGGTCATGCGCCATTTTCAGGAAGCCAACCTGCTGTTGCCGGTGCGACCGCTCGACGGACCATCACCGCACGAAGTCGTGTGGCGGCCGGCGAGCAGCGCCCGCATCCTTCAGGTTCTGAAGAACCCGGCTTATGCGGGGGCGTATGTTTATGGCCGACGCCGGCGCACGCCGATCGGCCGGCGTTCCGGTTTACAGGGAGGCGCGACCGAAGCCGTGGCAATCCAGGATTGGCCGGTTTGCCTGAAGGACGCCTTTCCGGGATATGTCGATTGGGAGGAGTTCATGGCGAACCAGCGGCGGCTCGCAGACAACCTCAATCGCTACGACATAGGCCGCCACGGGGTGCCGCGGCGGGGCAACGCCTTGCTGCAGGGCATTGCCGTCTGCGGCCGCTGCAGCCGTCGCATGGGGCTGCATTATTCCGGACCGCACGGCAGCTACCCTGTCTATGTTTGTCGCGCCGACCAGCATCAGCATGGCGGGCCGCGCTGCCAGGAGGTGCGTGCCCTGGGTATCGATGCTGCGGTCGAAAGATTGTTGCTTGAAGCGCTGACGCCGGATCGTCTTGCTCTCGCGATTGCCGCGCTCGGCGAGCTTGAGAACGAAGCCCGTGCGCTCGAGCGTCAATGGTCGCTCAAGCGCGAGCGGGCGCGCTACGAGGCGGAGCGAGCCCGCCGGCAATACGATGCCGTTGAGCCTGAGAACCGCCTGGTGGCGCGCTCCTTGGAGCGCGTCTGGGAGGACAGGCTGCGGCAAGTCGAGCAGATCGACGCCGAATATGAGAGTTGGCGTCGGCAGCAACCGACATCGCTGGCCGCGGCCGACCGGGGTCAGATCCTCTCGTTGGGCGAAGATCTTCCCAAGCTGTGGGGCGCGGCAACTGCGGTCGAGCGCAAGCACATCCTCAGGCTCGTCATCAAGGAGGTGATCCTCGATCAGCGCCCCGCGAGCGGACAGGTCTGGATCCGCGTCGTCTGGCAGACCGGCGCCGTCAGCGAGCACAAGGTCCGACGTACGGTGAACAGCTACCGCAACTACGCCGACATCGGGACGCTTGAAGCCCGGGTCCGCGATCTTGCCGCCGCGCAAAAGATCGACCGCGAAATTGCAACGACGCTTACCGCGGAGAGCCTGTTGTCCGCGCACGGCCACCCGTTCAGCGGCGGTGAGGTGCATTTGTTGCGCAAGCGTTGGAAGATCCCGACGGTGAAGATCAACGGAACAGAACATAATCCTCCGCAATGGCTTGACGGGACATATTCTGTTCAAGGAGCAGCTGCGGCGCTCTCGGTTTCTACCCAGACCGTTTTCAAATGGCTTCGGAAAGGGCGATTGTCGGGTCGCCAACTGGCCAGGGGAATGCCCTGGCAAATCACGCTCTCCAACCCGCAGATCGCTGAGTTGAGAACACAAGTACGGCGCACCAATCGATCAAAGGAAGAGGCTTTATGACATCATCGGCTCGCCGATGACCTGGTGCCATTTGTCGATGGGGATCTGGCTGGTCAGGATGGTCGAGCGGCGGTCGTAGCGTTCTTCGAGGATCTCGTACAGATCGCGGCGGGCGCCGGCGTCGAGGGGTTCGAGGCCCCAATCGTCGAGGACAGGAGCTGGGCGCCGTTGAGGCTGCGCATGATGCGGGCATAGCGCCCGTCGCCGTGCGCCAGGGCGAGATCGGCGAAGAGCTTGGGGACGCGGTGATAGAGCACCGAGCGGTTGTCGCGGCAGGCCTTGTGGCCGAGGGCACAGGCCAGCCAACTTTTGCCGACGCCAGTTGGCCCGCACAGGATCAAATTGTCGTGCGCGTCGATCCATTCGCCGGCGGCGAGGTTGCGGAACAGCGCGCGATCGAGGCCGCGCGGGGCCCGGTAATCGACGTCCTCGACGACGGCGTGATGGCGCAACCGGGCATAGCGCAGTCGGGCGGCCAGGCGCTTGTCGCGACGATGGGTGACCTCGCGATCGACAAGCAGGCCGAGCCAATCGGCATGGGTCAGCGTCACGCCGTCACCGGAGATTTCGAGTTCGGCGAAGGCTTGTGCCATGCCGGGAAGCCCTAGCTGGGTGAGCTGATCGAGCATTGGATGGGTCAGCAATGTCCATTCTCCTTAACGGGTTAATGGTAGGCGTGCGCGAGCGCACCAGCCGCGAGGTGCGCGCCGAGGTCATTGAGGATGATGGCGTCAGCGTGCCGCTGCTCATCCGGCGGCAGAAGGGCGAGACTGAACTCGCCGTCAGGGAGACCACAATCGCCGGGCGGCGCTACATCATCTGTCGCAATGACGAGGAAGCCAGAAAGGATGCCGAGGCGCGCGCCGAACTGATCGCCGGCCTCGAGCGCAAGCTCGCGCAAGGCGACAAGGCACTGGTCGCCAACAAGGGCTTCCGCCGTTTCCTCAAGACGCCCGTGGGCGACGGCTTTGTCATTGATCGGGCCAAGGTCGAGGCCGACGCCCGCTTCGACGGCCTGTTCGTGCTGCGCACCAACACGAAAATCTCCGCCCTCCAAGTCGTCCTGCGATACCGTAACCTCCTCGCCGTGGAGGACGCCTTCAAAACCGCAAAAGCGCTGCTTGCCACCCGGCCGATCTTCCACAAAACCGATGCCGGCATCCGCGGCCACGTCTTCTGCACCTTCCTCGCCCTGGTGCTGCGCAAGGAACTGACGGACCGTCTGGCGGCACGCCGCAGCAAGCTCGAATGGCAGCGCATCATCGATGATCTTGCCGACCTCAGTGAGATCGAGGTCGAACAGGATGGTCGCCGGGCCCGACTGCGCACCGCTCCCGGCGCAACCATTGATCCGATCTGCCGCGCTATCGAGATCACCCTGCCGCCCGTCTTCCAGGAGATGCCGCCCGCCCGCTGAACCCTCAAGAAAATGTGGTGCCTAAATCTGAAAATGGCCTCCAAGCCGTTGATAATCAGCCGTCTTCAAATCCAAACTGCGGAAGTTGGGTCAGAACCTCCCGCGGCCGAGCAGGAGGTACACAATCAGAATGATCAGCAGAATGCCGCCAATGCCGATTCCGCCACGGTAACCGTAGCGCGAATAGCCGAACCCGCCTCCGAATAGTAAGACAAGCACGAGAATTATGAGGATCAAGTCCACTTTGTTTCTCTCCTTTGAAGGGGTCCGGTAGGTCTGTCTTGGCCCGACGGCGGCGCTGTACCTTTCACGTCGGCCGCCAAGGAGGAGAAGGGTCAATATCGATGATGTCGCCGTCGCGCATGAGTGCGATCGACCCACCGACGCAATCTCCAGTCTGACGGGCAGTTAATCTGCCGCTGCCGGGTGACGCCAGCGAAATAAGCGGCTGACGGAGCGCGTCAGGTACGGCATCACTTCGGCCGCAACAGGCGCGTGTCATAGCCGGAAAAGCGTCGCTCGTGTTCACTCAGGCACACGTCAATCAGCGTGGCGGCCGAGATGTCGATACCCCCGATCGCTTTGCTGCCGGTGAAGACGAAGTTGTTGTCCTGGGGTCCTGTTCCCGCCCGTGCACCGCGGGTGCCTTCGCGGGCGAGGTCGATCCGCTCCCAAATAAGAAAGGCCCAGACCGAGAGGATTTTGACCGCGAAGAGAATGCGTCGCCACGGCGGCAGGTTGCGCCGATGCCAAGCAACCCAATTGACAAAAAACAGAATATGGCGACCCTCCTCCTGCACCACCGGTTCGAAGGTGTCGACAAGGGCGGGCGGAAAAAATCCCGATTGTTTGGCCAGCGCAAACAGGCCGAAGGCGAAGAAGGTGTCGACGCACTCGCAAAAACCGGCGAGCAGGAACGCCCACTCGGGATGTCGCGGAGGCAGATATTCCGGTTCCGGCGCGAGCGGGATGCCATATGCCTGCACGAGATTGGTAAGCACCTGCTTGTGCCGTGTTTCCTCGAAGCCGTCGATCTCGACCGCCTCCCGCAGCAAGGGGTCTTCGATGGTCTGGGCAAAACTCAGCACCCGCAGGCTTGCGTTGCCCTCGGTCTGCATCGCGATGTCCCAGATCGGCAGCTTGACAAGCCGGTCTCGCGCCTCGGGATCGAGGATCGGCCAATCGATAATCGGTCTGTAGGGGTTGTGGGTGTCGATCAGCATGCGGCAGAAGGCTCTCTTGTGCCCCTCGCTGCCAAGAATAATCGGCCCCGCTTCGCTGGCTTCCCATATCCGGGCAGCACGGTCGGCGGTCCGGATCGCCGCGTCATCCAAGCTGAACGGCCGCTCGAAGGGCCTCTACGTCTCGCCGCGAGGTTCCAATGCGTCGCCGGACTCTGCCAGGTTTATCGAAGGCGCCCTCTCGATTGGCAGGCTCCATGCTGATCATCCGGTCCCCTCTCCTTTTAAGTCGACATTCTTCCGACGAAAGCCGTTGTTCGGTCCATTAGCGCATCGAATCTTGCGGCGGCGATAAATCGCGGCTTGAGAGGCGACGAGAGTATAGAGGATTGGCACACAATTAACCGTTGATAGCACCGCGTGAGTTCTCCAAGTACTCGACTGTGTTAGACCAAGATCCCGAAGGCGGGAGTGACGGAAACGCTCGCCAGAGAGGAAGGGCGAGTTGATCTCAAAGGGCGTCGCTTCGATTAAGCGTATTGGGAATAGACGTAATCGATCGGAGCGGGGGAAGTGAAGTTAAGGTTTGAAGTGTGTTTTACATATACGGGGTCCGCTTCAGCTGTAACGGCGGCGAAAAGCAGCGCAATCCCGTCAAAAACGACCTGGCAACAATCGCCATGGGAACCCCCCACTTTTGGCTTAGCGCTCACCGGTTGAACAACCCCTCGAGCGAGCAGTTCCCGGATTCCTTATCACGATCTTGTAGTAGCAGATCTCATGCTGAACCCGGCCGTGTCCGGCGCCAGCGACTATGAGGCAATCAGGTCGCGTGTAAGCGTCCGGTATACGCCGTGATCAGGCAGCGGTCTCACCCGGCGGAGAGTGGAAGGCCCAAGGCATCAGTTCGGCGATGCGGTTGATCGGATGCCCGGCGGCGATCCTGGAGAGGGTGTCGGTGAGGTAGGCTTCCGGGTTGAGGCCATTCAATTTCGCGGTCTGCAGGATCGAGTACATCGCGGCGGCACGCTCGCCGCCGGAATGACTGCCGGCGAAGAGCCAGTTGCGTCTTCCTAAAGCTATGCAGCGTATTGCATTTTCGGCGATGTTGTTGTCGGCTTCGAGGCGGGCGTCGGTGGCGAAGCGGGTAAGCGCGGGGCGGCGCTTAATGATGTAGCGGAAGGCCTCGGCAAGCTCTGATCGAGCCGAGAGCTTGCGCTCGGCGGCCTGCGCCCAGGCGAAGAACGCATCGAGCAAGGGGATGGTAGCGACGCGATGTGCCAGCCTCTCGTCTGGCGGGGCGAAGCGAGCCTTGTCCTCGACGGCATAGAATTGCGCGATCCGGTCGAGCGCCGCCTTGGCGACGGTCGATTTCGTCGTTTGCCACACGTCGAAGATGCCCCTGCGGCAATGGCTCCAGCAGGCGACCTCGGTGATCGCCGGCCTCGCCGGGAGCCCCGGGCTGGCCTTGCGCGGCGCGTACAGCGCTGCGAACCCGCTATAGGCATCGGCCTGCAGAAACCCGGTGAAGTGCGCGAGATGGGCCGCCGGGTGCGCGCCGCCACGGTCGGGGCTGTAGAAGTAGACCGCCGCCGGCGGTGCGGGGCCGCAGAACGGCCGGTCGTCACGGACATAGACCCATAATCGCCCGGTCCGGGTTCGGCCGAGGCCGGGCTCCAGCACCGGGACCGGCGTGTCGTCGCCGTGGATCTTTTCGGCAGCAAACACGTGGCGGCAGATCCCCTCGACGATCGGCTGCAGTAGCCAGACCGCCTGGCCCACCCAGTCGCTCAAGGTCGAGCGATCGAGGTCGACCCCCTCGCGGGCGTAGATCTCGCTCTGACGGTATAGCGGAAGGTGATCGGTATATTTCGACACCAAGAGATGCGCCAGCATGCCCGGGGCGGCGCGCCCGCGCGGCGTCGGCAGAGCCGGCGCCGCCGCTTGGGTGATTGCATCGCAGTGCCGGCAGGCATATTTCGGCCGGACGTGCCGGATCACCCGGAACCGGCCGGGGACATAGTCGAGCACCTCGGTGACGTCTTCGCCGAGCCGAGCCATGTCGCCGCCGCAGGCGGGACAGGTGCAGGCGCCATCGTGCTCCGGCTCGTGCACGACCTGCTGACGGGGCAGGTGGTCCGGCAGCTTCTTGCGCTTTGGCCGTACCCCCTCGCGCAGCGGCAGCGGCTGGTCTTCGGCGGCAGCTTTGCTGATCTCTTCAGCCTCGCCGGCTTCCAACTCCTCGAGCCGCAGCTCGAGCTCCTCGAGCTGCCCGGTCAGCCGCTCCGAGGAGCGGCCGAACTGCATCCGCCGCAGCTTGGCGATCTGGAACTTCAGCTTCTCGATTTCCAGCGTGCGCAGCTGGACGGCGAGCTTTGCCGCCTGCAATTCCGCGCTCGCCGCCGCCAATTCGCTCTGGCAGGCCAGGGCAAAAGCCCGTAGCGCGTCGGGGTCGGAGGGCAGATCGGCCGAGGCCAGCGACATACCCCGCCTCTATCGAATGCCGCCGCCAGACACCAGAACAAACAGAGAATCCCTGATCTGTCAAACCAACATGGGTCGCCGCGGCGCCGGCGGTGCTATCGTCCGCCGCCAATCCATCGCCTCCACCAGCAGCGCCAACTGCGCCGGCGTCAATGTCAATGTGCCGTCGACGATCGGCGGCCAGACGAATTTGTCGCGTTCCAGCCGCTTGGCGAACAGGCACAGGCCGCTGCCGTCCCAGTACAGGCCTTTCAGATAATGACCGCGCTTGCTGCGAAAGATGAAAACATGGCCGCTGAACGGGTCGGCGCCGATGATCTGCTGAACCTTGGCCGCCAGGCCGTCGAACCCGGCGCGCAGATCGATCGGCTGACAAGCGAGAAACACCTTCGTCCCCGGCGCCAGGCCGATCATCCCGGCCCCCGCACCGCCGCCAGCACCCGCCGCAGCGCCTTCTCGTTGACACTGGCATCCACGCGCACCCGGACCCCAGTCGGCAGATCGATCTCGATCACCCCGACGCGCTCCGCCAAAGCCACACCCCTACCTCGCGGCCATACTGCACCAGCCATTGGCACCGGCGAATTCGGGCCTGACGCCTCGGCGACGACGCCGAGCTGGACAAAACCCACCGGCGTAGGCGCCGCGGTCCGCGCCACCAGTGCGGCCGCCTTCCATGCCGATCGCCAGTTATACAGCAGGCTATCCGAGATCCCGTGCCGGCGGGCAACCACCGAAACTCGGCCACCCTCGGCATCCACTTCAGCCATCAGCGCCACTTTCTCCTCCGGCGTCCACTGCCGGCGGCGCGCAACAACAACCTCGCCATCCACCCCAAGGACTCCTTCTGGACAGTCCAGAAGGACCCAGCTTCCCTCAGCGCGCTCTCCCCGACCACACCCCGCAGGCCGGTTCAGACCGGACGCTTACGGTCGCGTCGACGAAGGGAGCTTCTCTGGCGCATGGCAGTGTGTTGCGAGGAGCGAAGATAAGAGACTGAGAAGATTGCCTCGGCTCGGCGAAGGGGGTGCTGGATAATGCAGCGCAGCGCATACCCCCGAATGCGCTATTGCAACGAAGGTACCGTGCCGTTCCCTCGCTCAGGTTTCAGTCCGCCCAGCTACGCCGCGCGAATATCATTTTGATTGGATGCGGTTTTTACCAGGCAACGCAGCACTTCGGCGACGCTCCAGGCCTGAGCGACGCAGCCGCGCGGGGTGAACGGCGGCTCGGCGTCAAAGACCTCGCTGATCGAGCCGATGCCGGCCTCAGCCAGATGTGCCTCGAAGCCGTCGAGGAAGCGCCGGGCCGCTGCGCTGTCATCGGGATGGACCTTGAGCCAGGCATCGACGAACGGGCCGATCAGCCAGGCCCACACGGTGCCCTGGTGATAGGCGGCATCGCGGGCGCGCACATCGCCAAAATAGCGCGGTCTGTAGTCGGGCTCGCCCGGCGCCAGGGAGCGCAGCCCAACCGGCGTCACCAGCTTCTTATGCACGGCGGTAACCACCGCATCCCAATGTTCCCGCTCGAGGACCGGGTGCGCGAGCGCAATCGCGAAGATCTGGTTCGGTCGGAAAGCGGAATCGTCACCATTCTCGCCATCGACGACGTCATAGAGATAGCCGCCGGCCGCGTGCCAAAAGCGGTGATTGAATGATTCGCGCTCCTTGCCCGCATGGGTTGCCATCGCATCGGCTTCCGGGTCCTTTACATCGTGCAGCCAATCCGTCAGCAGGCGAAGCGCGTTGTACCAGAGCGCATTGATCTCGACCGTCTTCCCGCGCCGCGGGGTCACCACCCAATCGCCGACCTTCGCATCCATCCAGGTCAGCGCATAGCCCTCCGCCCCCTGAGCCAGGAGCCCGTCATGCGGATCGACTTTGATGCCGAAACGGGTGCCTTCGAGATGGTGACGTACGATGTCCTTCAGGATCGGCAGCAGGAGCTCCAAGGTCGCTTTATCCCGGCTGTGCTCGACATAGCGGTGCAGCGCATGGAAGAACCACAACGTCGCATCAGCGGTATGGTAGAGGCCTTGGTTCTGTCCTTCGGGGAACAGGTTTGGGATCAGTCCATCGCGCACGTAGTGAGCAAAGGTACGCAGGATCCAGCGCGCCTCGATCGCTCGACCGGTTGCCAGGGTCAGTCCTTCGAGCGAGATCATCGTGTCCCGCCCCCAATCGGTGAACCAGTGATAGCCAGCGATCACGGTGCGGATCTCATCTCCCTCGGCCCGCGCCCGCGCCCCATCAGCAATGCGCCCGACCGGGGTGATGACAAAGGTGTCGGCGGCGAGGACGAGCTCGGCTGCGAAACCGATTTGTGTAGGCGCCGGCGCCATTCCGACGAGACGCCGACGCCGCTCGCCTTCGAAAGTCAGCGCGTCGTCGGGGCTCAGTGCCAATACGGTATGCCAAGCCTCCGTCGCCGCGATCAGGGTGAGCGGGCAACCCCCGCGGACCTCTCCGGCAAAGTAGCCGGGGCTCCACAGCCAGCCGCGCGAATCGTAACCGCGCTGCGCCTCGATGTCGTAGAAGCGCTCGTGGCGCGAGCCGCCATCGGCGGTAAAGGTCGGCCTTTCAGCGCCCTCCATGGCCAGCCGTAGTGTCGGCAGATCGGGCCCCGCGCTGATCTCGTATCGGTCGCCCTGGATCGTCAGCGTATAGGCCGCGGACAGCGTCTCGCCAACCGGCGCTTCGAGCGCCCGAAAGTTGATCCAGGGCCTCACCCGGAGGCGGACGCGCTTGCCGTCGCCGAGCGAGCGAAAAGTGGAATGCACGATGTTCTGGCGCGACGGCACGATAATCGACTTCTCGATGACGATCCCATCGATTTCATAGCGCCAGCTTGGCAGGCCCATGTTCAAGGTAAAATCGAGGAAGCGGCCCTTCTCGCGAAGGTTTACGACGCTGCCGTCTTTGAGCTCGACGTCGACCTCAAGATCATTAAGGACCACCATGCGACCGAGCGGAGCCGGCTGGGCGGCGATCAGGAAGCCGTGGTAGCGCCGGGTGATCGCCCCCGTTATCGTCCCCGAGGCGTAGCCGCCCAACCCGTTCGCCACAAGCCACTCACGCGGAGCCTCCGGTAACGAGTTCTCGTGTCGGAGGGCACGGCGCGGGTCAACCATTCGCTTCTTGGAGATCAGGGGTGACCGCCCCGGTTGCGGCGGTTGACGGCCCAGGGATGAGCACGGCGGCGCTCTGTCCTGGAATGAGCCAATTTCCGTCGGCATCCTGCGCCGGGCCCCCTGAGCCGCCGTAAACCGCCGCTTCGCTGGACCATAACAGCCGCCAAGCCTGACCCTCGACCGGCGCCAGCAGCGGCTCCGGCGTCGGGCCAAGCAGCAGGTCACGACCGAGATTGACGATAAGTAAGCGGTCGGCGACGCCCTCTGAGAAAAAGCGCAGCATCCAGGCTTCATCCGTCAGCACAGCGCCATCGATCCGGCATGGCCGCGCTCCGAGCACCGGATCCGTGCGCCGCAAGCGCCAGAAGGTCGCGATGCAGCGCATAGATCGAAGCATGCCGTTGCCGTTCGCCGAGATCGAGCACGGATCGGCGAAAGGTTTCGATGTCCCCGGGATCGGCGAGCTGGGCCTGCATCTCACTCGTCGCGAGACTGGGAAATTGCGCAAGAAAGGTACGGCGCCCTTCCCGGACACCAGGCGACAGCTCGATGCCGGGATCGGCAAAATAAAAAAACGGGCTAGACGCGGCGAATTCCTGTCCTTGGAACAGCATCGGAATGCCCGGCATCAGCAACAAATAAGCAGTCATCGCGCGAAGCCGGCCCGGGCTCGTCAACGCGTGACAGCGTTCTCCGGTGCCCGAGTTGGCGATCTGGTCGTGGTTCTGCAGAAAGACAACAAAGCATTCCGCTGGGAGATCGAGGGTCGGCGAACCGCGCGCTTTCTCCTGCCACGGATAGTACTGCCCCTGATAAAGGAAACCGTGTTTGGCGGCAGCGATGAACTCGACCGGGCGACCGCGATAATCCGAATAGTAAGCCTCGTGACGTCCGGTAAGCGCCACCATGGCGCTGTGATGAAAGTCGTCATTCCATAACGCGTCGAGCCCGTATCCGCCCCGCTCGGCCGGCCGCACCAATTTCGCGTGTTGCGGCTCGTTCTCGCCGACCACGAAGGTGGTTCGACCGCGGCCCGCCGCGCGCACCTGCCGAGAGATGGCGGCGAGTATATGATCGTCCGATCGATCGAAAATAGCCTGCGTCGCGTCGAGCCGCAACCCGTCGAGATGATACTCGTCGATCCAATAACCCGCATTGGCGATAAAGAATTCTCGGGTAGGAGCAGCAACGGGTCCGTCGAAGTTTATCGCCTCGCCCCACTCGTTTTCATCGCGATCAGTGAAATAAGCCGTGGAGAACGATTTGAGATAGTTCCCATCAGGGCCGATGTGATTGTAGACGACATCGAGGATAACGGCGATGCCGAGAGCGTGCGCGCAGTCGACGAAATGGCGGAAATCATCGGGACGGCCGTAGAGCCGGGTTGGCGCGAAAAGGTCGACGCCGTCATATCCCCAACCAAACCGGCCCGCGAATTCCGCCACCGGCATAATTTCAAGGCAGGTGATGCCGAGCTCGGCAAGACTCGGCAGCTCGCGCCGAGCCGCTTCCCAACTTCCCTCTGAGGTGAAGGTGCCGACATGCATCTCGTAGATGACGAGATGCTCCCGGGCCAGCCCGCGCCACGTGTGGTCGGTCCAAGCGAAGTGCCCGGGATCGACGATCTCTGAAGGCCCGTGCGGCCCGTCGGGCTGAAATCTCGATGCCGGGTCGGGCAGCGCCGCCTCGCCCCGATCGAGACGGAGGCGATAGCGCATGCCGGCTCGTGCCGACAGGCTCAACAGCGAGAAATAGCCCTCGCTTTCTGAAGCTAATGACGCGGGTGCGAGGCCTTCGATCTCGACGACGACCTCACGACAGCGGGGCGCCCAGACACGGAAATGGACGCCGTCGGGCTGCGGCTCGGCGCCGACCGGCAGGCGCCGCACCGGCTCGGCTGCGACCCGCACTGGATGGTCCGCAATGTGAGGTGGCGACATCAAGGTCTTCTTTCACTTTTTGGGTGATGCAATTACTGGTCAACACCCGCCCTCACATTTCCATCCCTCGAGGTGGATGGCAACAGACCGTTTCTAAATGCGTTCTCGATTTCAGTTCAGACACACCCATTTACTAAAAGACTGCAACATTTTACCAATTAGAGACGTCGGTACATCAAGAGGTCACAACGACGATTTATACCGGGGACATCCAACGGCCCGAGCGGCGACCGGGGCCGGACATATCGAGGGTGGACCTGATGACCGATTTTGCACATCTGCTCGAAGGCGAAATTCCCCGCTTGCGGCGCTACGCGCGGGCCTTGACCCGCGATGCGTCGCGGGCCGACGACCTGGTTCAAAGCTGCCTCGTCCGCGCCATCGCCAAACAGCATTTATGGCAGGAAGGGACGGATCTGCGGGCTTGGCTATTTACGATACTGCACAATCAGCATGTCAACGACGTGCGGCGTGCGATACGCGAAGGATCATCCATCCCGGTCGAAGAGGTTGCTGCCGAGTTGCCAGTCTCTTCGAATGTCGGGGCGTCGTTGGAATTGCGCGATCTCGAGCGGGCCATGAGCCGACTTCCCGACGAACAGCGCCAGGTAATCCTGCTGGTGGGTCTCGAGGGCATGCGCTATGAGGAAGTCGCCGCGATCCTCGGCATCCCAATCGGCACCGTGCGTTCCCGGCTGTCGCGCGGTCGCGAGACGCTGCGCATACTTATGGGAATGCGTGAAGAAACCGCTGCGGCTCATGTGCGCGTGCAGTCTGTCTTTTCCGAGCGCGAGGCGGCATGAATGGGACGCCCGCCGCAAGCGGTGAACGAATTAATTCCGCCCCCATTCTCAGCTTTTGTGTGGTCGGTGCTCTCGGTGAGCGCACCCCACAGAAACGAGATCGTCTAAATATTACACGCTACAGCAAATAGAGGAGTGCACGATGCCGGAGCAAAAAGAGCAAGCCATCCGTGAGCAAGCCTACGCAATCTGGGAAGAAGAGGGCCACCCGAAGGGCAAGGAGCTCGAACATTGGTTGCGCGCCGAGGCTGAAATAAACTCGGCCGACCAAGAGACAAAAGAATCACACGCCGTTTCGATTGTACCCTAACTATCCAGGATACTGCGAATCTTTGTCGCTAAAGCCGTAAAAGTGAAGGGTTTGACAAGAAGCTCAACGCCAGCATCGAGGCGGCCATGATGCACGATGGCGTTTCGTGCATAGCCGCTCGTGAACAGAACCTTGAGCCCGTTCTTGCGCCGCAGCGCCTCATCGGCCAATTGCCGACCGTTCATGCCGCCCGGCAATCCCACATCCGTAAACAGAAGTGTAATCTCGCGATGGGCGTCGAGCAATCGTAGAGCGACATGGCCATCCATTGCCTCGACGACACGGTAGCCCAATTCGCGGAGCCCATCGGCTGCGAAACTCCGAACATCGTGATCATCTTCGGCTAATAGAATGGTTTCTCCATTTCCACGCGGGATTGCCGCCGCATTCAACTGGGTGTCTGCCACATCGTCGGTTGAGTAATCTCGTGGCAAATATAGCTTGACCGTGGTGCCTGAACCGACCTCGCTGTAAATCTTGACGTGGCCGCCGGACTGCTTGACGAAGCCATAGACCTGCGACAATCCGAGCCCAGTACCTTGTCCGACCTCCTTGGTAGTAAAGAATGGATCGAACGCCCTTGCTGTTACCTCTGGCGTCATCCCGGTGCCGGTATCGCTGATAAAAATGCCGACATACTGGCCTGGCGAAACCTCCGCGGTCACCGCGTAGGTGTCATCCAAGTAAACATTCGCGGCTTCGATCGTCAATTTGCCGCCTTCTGGCATTGCATCGCGCGCATTGATCGCGAGATTGAGGAGCGAACCTTCGAGATGATTGGCATCCACGGAGGTCCGCCATAGCCCACCCCCCAGAACCGTTTCGATCACAATGTTTTCGCCCAGTGTGCGGCGTAGCATTTCGGACATGCCGGCGATCAGCGTGTTGGCCGATAGGGATGTCGGTATGAGCGTCTGGCGGCGGGCAAACGTCAGCAACCGGTGCGTCAGGGTTGCTGCCCGGGTCGAGGCGCGCAGCGCTGCATTACCCAATCGCTCGAGCCGGCCGCCGGGTTCGGGAAGATGACGCAGCAGGGTCTCGATATTGCCGGAAATGACGAGGAGCAGATTATTGAAATCGTGGGCTATGCCGCCCGTCAGCTGACCGATGGCTTCCATCTTTTGCGCCTGCCGCAACTGCTCGTCGGTATTGCGCTTCTCGGTCAAATCACGGGTAATTTTGGCGAAACCCAGCAGCTCACCCGTCGGGTCGCGGATCGCCTCTACAACAACGCTTGCCCAGAAAACGCCGCCGTTTTTGCGTACCCGCCAACCCTCAGCGTCGCATTTCCCAGTTCGCGCTGCAGCTTCGAGGATTCTCTCCGGATTACCATTGCGTTTGTCCGCATCGGTATAGAAGCGAGAGAAATGCTGGCCGATGATTTCTTCGGCCCGGTATCCTTTGATTCGCTCCGCGCCGGTGTTCCAGTTGACGATGTTGCCCGCTGGGTCGAGCATAAAAATCGCGTAATCGGTAACGGCTTCGACGAGGAGACGGAAGCCTCGCTCGCTTTCACGGAGTTGCTGGTAACTCGCTTCAAGCTGCCGAGCACGCTCTTGAACGCGCTCTTCGAGCGTTTCATTGAGCGCCAGCAAGCGCGCATCGAGTGCCTTACGATCGGTTATGTCAGAGTAGGAACCGAACAGGTAGTCCGTGCCACCTGATGGATCCCGCTCCACCTTGCCTCTGCCGGCCAGCCAGTGGAGGCTTCCATCCGGATAACGTACTCGCAATTCGACATAATAGGAGCCTCCGCTTTTCGCTGCTTCGAGAGCGCCCCGTACTTTCGGCATGTCGTCGACGAAGATCGCGCTTTCCCAGTCCTCAAAACGCGCTCTGCGGCTGCCCGGATCAATCCCAAAAAGCACCGCAATCTGCGGGGTCCACTCCCACTCCATCGAGACGAGATCGAGTTTGAACGTGCCGGTGCCGCCGGCTAGTTGTGCCGCGCGGATCCATGCATCAGAACTCGGGTCCGATATTGGCTCGTTCATTCGACGACCACGGGAAAAGCGGGTGCAATCATCCCAACTCGCCCTCCAGAATGGCCTTCGCCGCGCTCATCGCCCGAAGCTTCCCTAGGGCGACATGCCGGGGCAGATGATTGAAGCCGCAGGAACTGGTGATCAAGGTCTGCTCCGGCGCAAGCCAACGATGGGCTCTGATGCGCTCGGCAACCTGATCACCGCTTTCGATATTCGGGTCCTGCACATCGACCGCGCCCACTCCCAGCTGCTTGTCACCAAGCAAACACTCGAAATGCGGAGTCATGTCATGCTCAATCAAATAACCATCGCATTCGATTTTGCAGATCAAATCCGCCTTGTACCGACCCGTATCGAAATAGCGATGACCGATCTGCCCGTCGTAATCAGGGCCGACCGCGTAATTGCCCTGGCAGATATGGACCAGAACGTGTACGTCCTCTGGGAGCCCCTCGATCGCGATGTTAATTGCGCCGGTCGCAGCTCGGACTTCGGCGTCTTCGGCGGCGGTAAAATAGGGCTCGTCGATCTGAATATGTTTGCATCCGGCCGCGACCAGACGCGCAAAGTTCTGGTGCAGCAGCTTGCCAATGTCGTGCATCATCCGAGGCATATCGTTGTAGTATTCGTCATACGCGACAGCTGCCAAAAGATGAGGTCCGGTCATCGTGATTTTGACCGGCTGGCGCGCAAAGCCAGATACCATCCGGAATTCGTCGACCAGGCCGAGATCGGTCGTGTCGTCGATCGCCGCACGGCAAATTGCGGCTGGATGGAAGACGTTCGGGTCGTGCCGGCTGATCGGTTTTGGCCGGGTGATGCCTTGGAACGCCGGTATCTTTTGCCAAAAATAGTTCAGCATCGCATTTGGCGGAGAATGGCGATTATGGGTTCGCCGATGCATCTCGCCGCCCGTGATCACATCGATGCCGGCGGCCTCTTGTTCTAGGATCGCCGCCTGACCGGCGCGAAACTGCGCGTCGGCAAAATCCGCCGGCGACAGTTGTCCTAGAGTGGCAAGACGATCCAGGGCCTCATACCACCGCGGCACGCTGTGCGCACCGACAACCGTCGTCGTATATCGGCTATAACGAGCCATCCTTCACCCCCTCTTCGCAGCCCCCCAGGTAGCGGCTACATTTCGCCGCCGTTTGTCACGAACGAGCTTTGGGCGGCAGGGAACTCTTACGCGGAAAAGATGTCTGGCAGCAACTGAACGACAAACTCGTGTGTTGGCATAAGCAACCGCCCCCCGGAGACCTGAGACGAGATGAACACGGCCAAGATCAGCGAGGGGCTACCACATCCTCTCGGCGCGACCTGGGATGGCGAAGGGGTCAATTTCGCGCTGTTCTCGGCGCACGCGACCGGGGTCGAGGTCTGCCTGTTCGACGAGAACGGCGAGCGCGAAACCGCGCGCATCGACCTCCCCGAATACACCGACGAGATTTGACACGGCTACGTGCCGGGGGTCGAACCTGGCACGATCTATGGCTATCGCGTTCACGGCCCTTACGAGCCGGAACAGGGGCACCGGTTTAACCCGAACAAGCTATTGCTCGACCCGTATGCGAGGGGGCATTTCGGCGAGCTGAAATGGGATCCGGCGGTCTTTGGCTACCAGATCGAGTCAGGTGAAGACACAAGTTTTGACGAACGCGACAGCGCACCGTTTATGCCCAAATGCGTCGTCGTCGACCCTAATTTCGACTGGAAGGGTGAACCCCGGGGCCGCGCCGTTCCGTGGGATCGGACCGTCCTCTATGAGACGCATATGCGCGGTTTTACTAAGCTGCATCCCGAGGTGCCTGAGCCACACCGCGGGACCTACAAGGGACTCGGCAACAAGGCGGTGGTCGATTACATAAAGTCGCTTGGCGTAACTTCGGTCGAGCTCTTGCCGATACATACATTCATCAATGACAGCCACCTGCTCGAGCGCGGTCTAACCAACTATTGGGGATATAACACGATCGGCTTCTTTGCGCCCGATCCGCGCTATGCGCATGAGCGTGAGCAGACCTTGCGCGAGTTCAAAGAGATGGTGGCTTGCCTCCACGAGACCGGCCTCGAGGTGATCCTCGATGTCGTCTACAACCACACGGCAGAAGTCAATGAGCACGGCCCGACCCTGTCGTTCAAGGGCATCGACAACGCCTCCTATTACCGCCTGATCCCCGATCAACCGCGCTACTACATCAATGATACGGGTACCGGAAATACGCTCAATCTTAGCCACATGCGGGTTATCCAGATGGTCGCCGACAGCCTGCGCTATTGGGTGACCGAGACCCATGTCGATGGGTTCCGCTTTGATCTCGGCACAATACTCGCCCGTGAACCGAACGGCTTCGACAATCAGAGCGGGTTTTTGAAGGCTTGCTGCCAGGATCCGACACTCGCCGCTGTTAAACTGATCGCCGAGCCGTGGGATTGCGGCCCCGGCGGCTACCAGGTCGGCGGCTTCCCACCAGGCTGGGCCGAGTGGAACGACAAATTCCGCGACACGGTGCGCGATTTCTGGCGCGGCGAAGTGCCGGCGAGCGCGCTGGCGCCACGCCTATCCGCGTCCGGCGACTGCTTCAACCATCGCGGCCGCAAGTCCTGGGCGTGCATCAATTTCGTTGCGGCCCATGACGGGTTTACGGTGCGGGACCTCGTCACCTACAACGAAAAGCACAATGAGGCCAACGGCGAAGACAATAATGACGGCAGCTCCGACAACCGCGCGTGGAATTGCGGTGCGGAGGGTCCAACGGACGATCAAGAGATTAGCACGCTGCGAGAGCGCCAGATCAAGAATGTCCTTGCCACATTGCTGCTGTCTCAGGGAACCCCGATGCTGCTTGCCGGCGACGAGTTCGGCCGTACTCAGCGCGGCAACAACAACGCCTATTGCCAGGACAACGAGATCAGCTGGCTCGATTGGGGGATCGAGGAAAAAGGCCGATCACTGACCGAGTTCGTCCAGAAACTGACCCAATTGCGCGCCCGGTACCCGATCCTGCGCCGTAGCCGCTTTCTGACGGGCGAATACAACGAGGAGCTCGGGCTCAAGGACGTGACCTGGATCAACGCCTCCGGCGCGGAGATGCACCCCGAGGAGTGGGACGACAGCAATATGCATTGCTTTGGCATGCTGATGGATGGGCGGGCGCAACCAACCGGCATCCGCCGCCGCGGCGAGGATGCGACATTGCTGCTGGTGCTCAACGCCCATCACGATCTGGTGGAGTTCACTCTCCCAGAGACTGCGGGGGGTCACGAGTGGTCGCTGCTGGTCGACACCAATCTCGTCGAAGAAGCAGAATCGGAAGGTTTCGCGACGGGTGATAGCTACGGTGCGACCGGACGATCGCTCCTGTTGTTCGCCCTTCGCCCAGAAACATCCGTTTAAATATTTCTACCGCGCCCCTATGACGACGGAACTGATCGGCTGGGTTGCCGCCGCGATTTTGCTGGCGACCATCGGCCGGCAGGTCTACTCGCAATGGCGCGACCAAAGCTCGCAAGGGGTGTCGAAGTGGCTGTTTGTCGGGCAGATCATGGCCTCCGTCGGTTTCGTCATTTATAGCTGGATGCTTAGAAATTGGGTGTTCGTTGTTACCAATGTGCTGATGTTAGCCACTGCGCTGGTGGGACAATCGATTTATCTGCACAATAAACGCCGTCAGAACCTCATGAGCTGATCTCTTTGAGGACGAGCTAACTGGAATCAATTTCGATCCTCCGAACTTTTTTCTCGAAGCAATGTTGATAGCTATACTGGTCAGGAGAAAACCATGGATAAAGATAGAGTCGTCGGCGCCGCTCACCAGGTCAAAGGCGCCGTCAAGGAGACTGTCGGCAAGGTCACCGGCGACGCCAAGACCCAGGCCGAAGGCGCCGCGGAGAAAGCGGCAGGGAAGGTTCAAAACGCTGTCGGCGGCGCCAAGGACGTCGTCCGGGACGCGGCAAAGAAGTAACTGTTGGAGCCTCCGGCGGCGCATCACATGCTGCCGGAGATTTCGCGATCCAAAGTGAATAACAGGCGTGTCGCGCGCCGGACTAGGGGAGAAAATTGATGTTGAGGGGCGCGTTCACCACCGCGGTCGCGACAACATCGATACGAGGGCGGGCGAGCGAATGCGGGACTGCAGAGCCGTGGCTGATGTCTGCCGGCCGCGCTGCTCTGGGTGAGGCGGTCGATCGTGCCAAGTAACGTCGGCGCTGATCGGGCGGAGGTCCGTACCTCAGGGACTCCCCCTACTAGCCTTGGGACCCTGGCGGTTGCCGTCGTCATTGTTGTAAGTCTTTATTTTGGGCGGGAAGTTTTTGTTCCCATGGCCCTGGCGGTGCTTCTGAGTTTCGCGCTCGGGCCGCTGGTTCTGCTGCTGCGCCATTGGCGCCTCGGTCGGTTGCCTGCAGTTATTGTCGCCGTCCTGCTCGCCTTCTCACTGATCGGCGGGATCGGCACGTTTGTCGGGACCCAACTCGCGCATCTGGCCGCGGAATTACCCGGATACCAAACCAATATCTCGCAGAAAATCCACTCGCTGCGGGATTCGACGGGTAAGGGCGGGGTGGTCGACCGTACCTCGAGGATGGTACAAAATCTCGGCAAGGAGATCGAGAAGCCAGCCGGGACGGGTGACAGAACCGGGGCCGCCGCGCCGCCGAACGCCAAGCAGCAAAGCCCTGTCCCGGTCGAGGTCCGCCAAGCCGCCGCGACGCCACTGCAGCTGATCTACGGAGTCGCCGCCCCTCTGCTTCAGCCCCTGGCGACGGCCGGCATCGTCGTCGTGTTTGTGATCTTCTTTTTGCTCCAGCGGGAAGATCTGCGCGACCGGTTTATCCGGCTCGCCGGGGCCGGCGATCTTCGGCGCACGACTGTGGCGCTGGACGATGCGGCCAGACGCCTGAGCCGCTATCTGCTGACGCAGACAGCGGTCAACGCGAGCTTTGGCGTATTGGTCGGCAGCGGATTGTGGTTCATCGGCGTCCCGAACCCAGGACTCTGGGGCATCCTTGGGATGCTGCTGCGCTTTATCCCCTATATCGGCCCGATCATCGCCGCGGTCCTGCCGATGATCGTGGCGCTCGCCGTCGATCCAGGCTGGTCGATGCTGCTGTGGACCACGGGTTTGTTCGTGGTGGTCGAGCTTACCACCGGGCAGGTGATCGAGCCTTGGCTCTACGGCCACAGCACCGGGCTTTCCGGCATCGCCGTCGTCGTCGCAGCCGCTTTTTGGACGTTGCTCTGGGGGCCCATTGGCCTGCTGCTGTCGACGCCGCTCACCATGTGTCTCGTTGTGCTGGGGCGCCATGTCGAGCATTTGCAGTTTCTCGAGGTGTTGCTCGGCGACCAACCGGCACTCGCGCCGGAGGAGAGCTTTTATCAGCGTATTCTGGCCGACGACCCTGACGAAGCATCACATCTGGCCGAAGAGTTCCTGAAGGAGAACTCGTTGTCGGCCTATTACGACCAGATCGCCATCCGCGGCCTGGCGCTGGCTCAGTTGGACGTCAACCGGGGCATGCTCGATCATGAGCAACGGGTCAGGCTCAAGGGAGCCGTCGACGCGGTTATCGACAACCTGTGCGACCATGACGACGTTCCAGCTGCTGGGTCCGGAGCGGTGCCGGCGCCCATATTTTCCGCGGAGGAGTTGGCGCCGAGCTGGCGGGGGACACCGGTGTTGTGCGTGGCGGGGCGCGGCTCGCTCGACGAGGCCTCCGCGGCAATGCTGGCCCAGCTGCTGCAGAAACATGGGATCGGGGCCCGCGTCGTGCCATCGGCCGCGGTCTCGCCACCCAATTTGTTTGCCCTCGATGCGGCGGGCGTGCAGATGGCCTATCTCTGCTATCTTGAGCCCGGCAGCTTTACCAACCCGCATTACCTCGTCAGGCGATTACGACGCAAATTGCCGAAGGCGATCATCGTCGACGGGTTCTGGACCCTGAAGACGGATGAGGCCGATGAGCGCAATGCGCTCGCAAAAACCGGGGCCGATCTCGTCGCGACGCAATTACACCAAGCGATCGCCCAGGTCACCGCTGCCGCCAGAGAAGCGGCGGATCCCGATCTTGCCGCCGGGCTGCGACCCCCTGCGCTCAAGCCGGTATCAATGGCCTCTTGAGGCGATCGCGCGAAGAATGTCGGATCGTGGGAGGGTTGGCCGTCCGTCGAGCGACTTCCTTGCAAGGAAAATGTTGGGGTACGAACTCCGGCAATGTTAGCCGCAATGTTTTCTGTTAGACTGTGAGCACATAATTTAATGGATGCGTCTCACTGATTTTGGAACGAAACATTCCTTAAAATTGTTTGGCCCGATGCATAACCAAATGATTGAGGAATTGGTATGAAGCGTTTTTTGGCTGCAGCCGTTATCACGGTCATGGCAGGTGGGTCTCTCGCGGGTGGTGCTATGGCCCAGAACGCGGGGCCTCCGGCCAATCACGAAGCTGGCACCCCCGCTATCGCGAAGTCCGATGTGAACAATCCAGGAGCGCCTGTCGCCGGGGCGAACAGCTTTACCAAAGCGGAGGCGAAATCTCGCATTGAGAAAGCCGGCTACACCAACGTTGCAGATCTGATCAAGGATAAAGACGGGATCTGGAGAGGCAAGGCTGCGAAAGGCGACGCCACCGTCGACGTTGCGCTCGACTTTCAAGGGAACGTCGTCCCGAAGTAACCGGCGTCGTTGAGCTGCTAATCAACTTATCTCATTGATTTGAGGAATGTTATGACACAAACGGTCACAGCGCTTTACGATACCTACGACGCCGCGGTCTCTGCGGTGAATGATCTCGAGGCATCCGGCATCGCTCATGCCGACATCAGCTTGGTTTCGAACAACGTCGATCACCGATACGACAAGGATCATCCGACAAATGCTGCCACGGGCGCCGGGACGGGCGCCGGCATCGGGGCCACAGTGGGCGGGGTTGGCGGTCTATTAACCGGTCTGGGCCTGTTGGCAATCCCGGGTGTGGGACCAGTGGTGGCTGCCGGCTGGCTGGTTGCCACCGCCGTGGGCGCCGCGGGGGGTGCGGTCGTAGGCGGTGCGGCCGGCGGAATCGTCGGCTCGCTCACCGGGGCCGGAGTCCCCGAACATGACGCCAACTTTTATGCCGAGGGCGTCAGGCGCGGTGGGACCCTTGTCACCGCCCGCGTCGACGATGCTCGGGCATCGATGGCCCGCGAAATCCTGCAACGGCACAAATGGGTCGACCCGGCCGTTCGTGGGTCCGCCTATCGCCAGACCGGCTGGACGTCTTTTGACGAAAGCGCACCGCCTTACACTCCCGAGCAAGTCGCCGCGGAGCGCGATCTCTATATCGGGGGCGGGGTTTAGCTAATTTGAGCACGTGATCTTGGGTTGAGGTTCGAACGAGGTTTGTCAACGGACTTCAACCGTTGAGGTCTTAAGGCTGATCGGGAATTTTAATGGCGAAGGCCTCGTCTCAGATTAAGTCCTTTTCCGAGCGGGGTTCTGCGCTTCGGCAATCCCGCAATCTGAAGATGGCGGGCTCTGCGCATGCTTATGTCCGAGGGAACACCCTGAAGTCCTACGAATGGCTTGCCGCCGCGGACAGCAGCAAAGTGCCCCAGGGCCCGTCGATCTGGATTTGCGGCGATTGCCATATCGGAAATTTGGGCCCCCTGGCCGATACCGATGGCCAGATCGATATCGAGATCCGCGACCTCGATCAGACCGTCATCGGCAATCCGGCGCACGATCTGATCCGCCTCGGATTGTCGCTGGCCACGGCCGCCCGCGGCTCCGACCTGCCGGGGGTAACTACGGCCAAAATGATCGAGCAGATGGTAGAGGGATATGAGGAAGCGCTCGTCGACAAAGACCCGGACCTGCGCAGCCGGCGCCCGGAGTGCGTCCGGGTCGTGATGCGCCAGGCGGTGGGGCGGACCTGGGCCCACCTGGCAAAAGAGCGTCTTGAGGATACCAGCCCGACGATCCCGCTGGGCAAGCGGTTCTGGCCGATCAGCGAAGAAGAAAGGGACGAGATAGAACGCGTCTTTGCGACCGAGGACGTGCGTCTGCTGGTTACGGCATTGCGCTCGCGCGAAAACGACGCACGCGTCGAAGTGCTCGACGCCGCCTACTGGATGAAAGGGTGTAGCTCCCTCGGTCGGCTGCGCTTCGCGGTGTTGCTCGGGGTGGGGAAAACCCAAACCAAAGAGGGCGGGGTTTGCCTGGTCGACATCAAGGAGGCCGTGCAGGCGGCAGCACCGCACTACCCTGACGCCACGATGCCGAGGGACCAGGCGCAGCGCGTTGTCGAAGGCGCCCGGCATCTATCGCCGGCGCTTGGGGATCGTATGCTGGCCGCGACCTTCCTCGACAGTGCGATCTTCATGCGCGAGCTTCTTCCCGAAGACCTCAAGCTCGAAGTCGACAAGATCAGTCGCGAGGAAGCAATGAAGGCGGCCCGCTATCTGGCAATGGTGGTGGGGAAGGCGCACGCCCGCCAGATGGACGTCGTGACGCGGGCAAAATGGCGTGACGAGCTCAGCCGCAACCGGTCTGCGAATTTGGACGCGCCGGGTTGGTTGTGGTCGAGTATCGTCGAGCTGGTTGCCAGCCACGAGGGCGCCTATCTCGAACATTGCCGCAAATACGCAATGGACTCGGAGCTGGCCGGGTAACGATCCTCGCAACGAAATGATCAGCTTTATTTACCTCACGGCACAAATAAATGTTGCATATTATAGATAACACGGCGCTTCCCGTGATATGCCCGAAGTGTGGCGCACAGATACAGAAGCCCGTGGCGTGGTTCAGGCAGAATAACAAATTTAGCTGCCCGTGCGGGACGATCATTTATCTCGAGACCTCCGAGCTGATCTCGATTATCGACCAGCTCGAAGGCGCACTCGGGCGTTTAGTACGACCAGCTCCCAAAGAATAGAGGCTGAGATGGAGGCTCCTCCGGTCGAGAGACATCTCGCGGCGATCCTGGCCGCCGATGTGGAGGGCTACAGCAGACTGATGCACGGCGACGAAGAAACGACGCTGGCGACATTGTCCGCCCGTCGCGCGGTCGTTGACGAACTCATCGGGCGCTATCGAGGCCGCATCGCAAACACCGCCGGCGATAGCGTCCTTGCCGAATTTATGAGTTGGTCGACGCGGTTCACTGTGCGGTCGAGATCCAGGAGGCGCTTCAAACAGCGAATGACGGTGAACCGGAAGGGCGACAGATGCGCTTCCGGATCGGCATCAATGTCGGCGACGTGATGGCCAAGGAGGGTGACATCTTCGGCGACGGCGTCAATGTCGCTGCTCGGCTCGAGGGGCTGGTCAAGGGCGGTGAGATCTGCGTCTCGCGCGGCGTACGCGATCATTTGCGACACCGCGGGAGCTTCGTGTTCGAGGATCTAGGCGAGCAGCTGGTCAAGAACATCGCCCACCCGATCCGAGCCTTTCGGCTCCGCGTCGGCCCGGAAACATCCGATCAGGAGAGCCCGAGCCCCGGGGAAAACCCTGAGCTATCAGAACTGCCTGCGGTTCCGTCGGCATTCTCTGACCTGTCCGCCGACAACGAGGTTGCGCTTGAGTTGGCGCTTTGGGACAGCGTCAAGGATGGCAGTCCTGCCGAACTCGAATCCTACCTCGAACAGTATCCCAAGGGGACCTTCGCCTCGCTCGCCCGAACCCGGCTTGACACAGCCGCGCTGTCATCTGCCAGCGGAGCCACGGTTCAAACACCTGCGGAAATCGCCGCCGACGCTCTCGATCTCGCTTTCTGGGATTCAATCAAGGACAGCAACCGGCGCGAGGAGCTGCAAGCCTACCTAGAACAACATCCAAACGGCCACTTCGCGGCACTTGCCCGGGCGCGCCTTTCCTCGCCGGAGGCGCCTTAACCACCGCTATAAAGGTTGTCCACCCGGAGCGGGGGCCTCAGAGCGGCCGGTGAATTCTAAACCGGAAACCCAGCGCGGCGCGGCGACAGGCGGATGCCGCATCGGGCCGCCTCCAGCTAGCGCGTCATTTGCACGATGTCGGTGCGCCAATAGAGCTGCTGCTGCTCGTCCTCGAGAAAATCGGTACCGCCGAAGGCGTAGCAGTATGTTTCGACAAAACGGCGGCTAACATCGCCTGCAATCGGCGCGTCGCGCCAACCGAACTTCCAGCCGGCGTGCTCGGCGCCGAGACGCCGGCGTTCCAGACGCACCGCCAAGGTGGCGGCATCGAGTGCGTCGAGCGCAGGGACGCGATAGACGACGACCAGCCGATGCACATTGAGCTGTAATTGCATCAACAGCTCGTCACCGAATGCTTGCACTAGATAGGTCGCATCGGAGGCGCCGCGAACATGGCGAATCTCGACGCGCGAGCACGCAACGTCGGACAGTTCGACGTCGCGCGGCTCCTCGTCAAAACTTGGTAGCTCATATTCGACCGCGCGTAGCGCCTCAAGCATCTGCCCTACGAGAAAAGCTTGAGTCCGCTTCTGCGCCTCGCTGATCGTCAGCACGCCCATCTCCCGCCCTAACTAACAGGGCCGCGAACGCAGGCCAATTTGCGAGCGTTCCACCGGCACGGCGCGATTTGCTTGGCGGTCATTGGCGACGGGCCGAACTTCGCACCATACGGCCTACCAGACGGACAGGAACGGAAGTCCGGTGCTGGAGCAGTGGGTATTGCACGGTTCTTTCTCGAGCATCCAAACCCAACTTCCGCAGTTTGGATTTGAAGACGGCTGATTATCAACGGCTTGGAGGCCATTTTCAGATTTAGGCACCACATTTTCTTGAGGGTTCAGCGGGCGGGCGGCATCTCCTGGAAGACGGGCGGCAGGGTGATCTCGATAGCGCGGCAGATCGGATCAATGGTTGCGCCGGGAGCGGTGCGCAGTCGGGCCCGGCGACCATCCTGTTCGACCTCGATCTCACTGAGGTCGGCAAGATCATCGATGATGCGCTGCCATTCGAGCTTGCTGCGGCGTGCCGCCAGACGGTCCGTCAGTTCCTTGCGCAGCACCAGGGCGAGGAAGGTGCAGAAGACGTGGCCGCGGATGCCGGCATCGGTTTTGTGGAAGATCGGCCGGGTGGCAAGCAGCGCTTTTGCGGTTTTGAAGGCGTCCTCCACGGCGAGGAGGTTACGGTATCGCAGGACGACTTGGAGGGCGGAGATTTTCGTGTTGGTGCGCAGCACGAACAGGCCGTCGAAGCGGGCGTCGGCCTCGACCTTGGCCCGATCAATGACAAAGCCGTCGCCCACGGGCGTCTTGAGGAAACGGCGGAAGCCCTTGTTGGCGACCAGTGCCTTGTCGCCTTGCGCGAGCTTGCGCTCGAGGCCGGCGATCAGTTCGGCGCGCGCCTCGGCATCCTTTCTGGCTTCCTCGTCATTGCGACAGATGATGTAGCGCCGCCCGGCGATTGTGGTCTCCCTGACGGCGAGTTCAGTCTCGCCCTTCTGCCGCCGGATGAGCAGCGGCACGCTGACGCCATCATCCTCAATGACCTCGGCGCGCACCTCGCGGCTGGTGCGCTCGCGCACGCCGAGAATGTACTCGATCTTCTCGGCTTCGAGCGCCGCCATGGTGTGGGCGCTGATCATGCCGCGATCGGCGACGATGCAGGTCCGGGCGATGTCGAAGCGATCGCGCAGGCGGCGCACCACCGGCAACAACATCGTCACGTCGGCAGTGTTGCCCGGCATCAGGAACGAGGCGATCGGCCGGTCGGCGTCATCCAGCACGATGCCGAGCACGACCTGCTTCAAGTGCCCTCGGTAGTCCTTGGAATGGCCGCGCTGACCCAGGTTCTCACCGCCGGCGCCCTCGAACCATAACGTCGTCGTATCGAAGAAGGCGATCGACACCGCACCGAACAGCGGCTGGCGATGCCGGTAGAGCGCTTCCTCGATCGCCTCGGCGGTGCCGCGGCCGTGCTCGTCGATTTCGCCGAGCCAGGCCATCGCCTTGTACGCCTCGTCGAGCCCGAGCCCTTCGGCGCCGGGGACGCGCAAGCCGTTGCGCCATTCGCTCGCGTGGCGGTCGGAACCCGAGACCGTCAGCCGATGCAGTACGGTGAGATAGACCGCCCGCTCGACATCGAAGCCGAAGCGCCGGTCGGCGAGCAGGCTGGTGAGCACGTCGCGGCATCCGGTTTCGGCCCACAACCGGCCGAACACCAAATCGGGTCCGATGCTGACGCGGCGCAGTTCCGGCAACTCGCCGCGATAGAAGCTCGACAGCACGATCGTCCGTCGCGAATGCCGCGCCGCCGAGGCGATCAGCCCGTCGATCAGGCCGGAGGCTTCGACCTCGTCGCGCCGGCCGAGCGCCTTGATGACGCGCTGAACGTGGCACCCGCCCTCGCGTGCGTTCTCGACGAGGTAGAGGTACTCATAGGCTCCGATCTTCTTGACGCGGACGAACATGGCGCGGCACCCTGCTTGCGGCAAGGGCACCACGATTCGTCGCCACTTCTCAAGATAAATAAACCGTCTCAATCACAAAAATGTCGATCATTTAGCACCACAATGCGAGCGGTGTCGTCGCAACCCCAGCATTTCTGCGATCCCCAGCAACCGCATCACCCAAAACCGCGGAAGTTGGGTCAGGCGGTCGCGGCGGCGGTGAGCGCGGCATGCGCGGCGCGGTACTCGGCCTGATAGGGAAAGGCGGACGGCATGGCGAGCTTGATGCGGCGCACGCTGATGCGCACCAGCGCCCCGATCTTCAACAGCTTGAGACGGATCGTGCCGCAGCAAGCGCGGGCAAATTGCGTGTGGGCCAAACCGATGCGGGGCAAGGCGCAGACGAGGACATAGGCCATTGCGGCGAACCACAACCGCAACTGGTTGGCGCGCATGGTGTGGGCCGAGGTGCGGTCGGCATAAAGATCGAGCTGGCATTCCTTGATGCGGTTTTCCATCTCGCCGCGGGCGCAGTAGACGTTCTCGTAGAGGTGGCGGGCCTCGTGCTCCTCGCGCGCCAGGGAAGTCACCACAAAGCGCGGATTGGCTTCGCCGCCGGTCCATTCCGCCTTGGCGACGACCCGGCGCGCGCGGCTCCAGCTGTTGCGCGTTCGCCAGGTGAAGTCCTTGAAGCGGCGTGCCGGTTTCTCGCTCACTCGGCTCTGCTCGTGCGCGGCAGCAAGTTCGGTCGCGATCTCGGCGTTGAGCCGCGCGTTCTTGGCCAAGCCAAACAGAAAATCGACGTCGTTTGTCTCGCACCACGCCATCAGCGCCTCGCGGGCAAAACCCGAATCGGCGCGCAGCAGGGTGCGAACCTTGGGCCAGCGCCGGCGGATATGGCCGATAATCCGCGCCATCTCCTCGACGCTGCCGGCCGCGGCATCAATGTTGGCCGGGCGCAGTTTGGCCGCCAACAGATGCCGGCCGCAGAACACATAGAGCGGCAGATAGCAGTAATTGTCGTAATAGCCGTGGAAGAAGCGCTCCTCCTGATGTCCGTGCAGCGGATCGTCGGTGGCGTCGAGATCAAGGATGATCTGCGCCGGCGGCGCCGCAGGGGCATCGACAAACACGTCGACAAACACAGCTTCGATCGCCGCCCGTCATAGCTGATCTTGTGATAGCGGGTCGGCTCGGCGCGGCTCAGTTCCAGCCGATTGAGCGTCGATTTGCCGGCCAGCGGCGCACAATCCGACCGCGTTGCCGTCAGCTTGCCGCCCAGCACCGCCATCACCGGGTCGTGGCGCAACTGGTCGTGGTCGATCAGATCCTCGTAGCCCAACGCAAGCCCAAACACCCGCTGACCCACCACGCCCGGCACCGTGTGCTCCACCAGATCAGCGGCACGGTGATCGGTAAAACAATCGGCAAAGCGCTCGATCAATCGGATCTGCCGATCGGTGGCGCCGAGCAGCAGCGCTCCGGCCTCCGAAGTCATCCGCCCGCCGTCAAACCCCGCCACCACCTTGTGCCCTTCGACGGGTGCAAAGCCAAACAGATCCGCGCTACACTCTGTCCGCATCGGGACCCCCCTGGCCCTGAGATAAACCGTTTGTGCAACTCGATTTTCTCAGATCCAAGGTCCCGATGCACCCGCCCTTTGAGAAATCCGGGCTAGGGTTTGCAGGAAGCTGCCCTTTGCTGTGTAAGTATGGACTTGACCTGACAGACGGTACTCTCCTCGTGGTGAGTGTCCGACAAGAGGAAATTGTCTGGCGTCACCCGGCCCCGATGTTTTTCTCCTTGGCGATCGGGCTTTAAGGTACTGCCCACACGATCAAAGTGGTGCGATCACGCACCGGTCAAATCGCTCTGACGGTCAGTTTTTCCACCACGGTCGTTGCCGCTGTTGTCGGGTTGCCGTGAGGGGCGGCATTGGCAATCCGCCTGTTCCCCGGCCGCCGATTGCTAATCCTGCTCGCTAATGCGTTCCTCGGTTTGCCTCCGGTTGTCGTCGGTAGTGCTAACCCGTCTTATCATGAGGGCCTGGTTGAGGGCTGGTGGACATAGCGTAAGCGCCTGATGTGGTGTAGGAATTGGGTGTCGAAGCCATTCCGTTCCGGCACCGGAGCCTGCCACATCCGCCATGACTGACGATAGCCTGCTGCCGTTCTCGTTTCCAGCCGTCGCGGGCAAAAAGATCACCGCCGCGTTTGACGGCGGGCGGATAAGTTCGGACGGTGGCGTCATGCTGCTCGCCCAAGCGCAGCGGCGGCTCGGCATCGCCGATCGGCTCGCCCGGGTGATCCCGGACGTCCGCGACCCGGACCGGTTACCCATTTATTGCCCGATATCTTGCGCGCCCGCATCTTCGCCATCGCCTGCGGCTACGAGGACGCCGACGATATCGACCGGTTGCGCACCGATCCAGGGTTCAAGCTCGCTTGCGGACAACTGCCCCGACAGCGGCACCGATCTGTGCTCGCAGCCGACCGTCTCGCGCTGGGAGAACGCGCCCACGTTGCGCAACCTTGTTCGCTTGATCGGGGTCATGATCGATCTCTATTGCGCCAGCTACGCCACGGCGCGCGATGCCGTGACCCTCGACATCGACGACACCCTCGACGTGGTTCACGGCCACCAGCAGCTCTCGTTGGCACCGTCAACTTGGCATCTACAGATTGACGGAAAGTGCGATGAGCTGAGCGATGCCTGGCGATACGAGTGGTTATGCCGCCATCGCAACGCCGGTAACATCGGCCCAGGTGGCGAAGGCCTGGGTGCGTCCGGACCGGAGGGTGGCGGCGGAGTTGTGGTCTCGGCGGCGGGGGAAAAGGTTGGCAACCTGGTCATGGGTGGAAAGGAAGCGTTGGACGTGCTGGGGCGATTTGAACCGCTTCATGATCCGCTCTCGTCGTCGGGTCGGTTGATGAGAGTTTTCGGCCCGGTTATTAAGGCCCTTGTGCTGGCGATGCTCGACCCCGGGCATGATCTCGCTTGGCCGCGGCGTAGCTTTTCAGCTTGTCGGTGACCAGCACACGAGGGGCGCGACCCTGCTTCTTGAGGAGCGTGCGGAACAGGCGTTTGGCGGCCTTCTAGTCGCGCCGGCTCTGGACGAGAACATCGAGAACGAAGCTGTCCTGGTCGACCGCACGCCAGAGCCAATGCTTTTTCCCAGCGATGTGGATGCCGACCTCATCCAGGTGCCATTTGTCGCCGCGGCGAGGCGCTCGCTGCCGGATACGGTTGGCGAATTCCCGCCCGAATTTGAGACCCTATTGCCGGATCGTCTCGTGGGTTACAGAGGTGCCACGTGCGGCCAGCATCTCCTCGACCATGCGCAGGCTCAACGGAAACCGAAAATACAGCCATACCGCGTAGCTGATGATCGCAGCGGGGTAGCGATGACCGGCGTAAACCGGGGATCGAGGCGTCGTCATCCCGCCCGTCTACCTCGGCCACTCGGCTCCGACCAAGCCTGCTCTCGGTCAACTTGACGGTGCCCCGGAGGGTGGGTTCGACGCACGCTGTTTGAGACTGAGCGCACGATCGGTGAGACGGACGCGAGATCGAGCGGCTCGACACAACATCCGTGAGACGGATGGCGTCGCGGGGCGTCGGGCTGCCGCCTGATCCCCGCGGAAAACGGGCGGTTTCCTGGCGGCGGCGCCAAGCCGGCCTTGGAAGCTGCAAAACCGCCAGAAAGCCCGTCCGGAAATCATTTTCAGGTTGTCAGATGTCCTCCGTCTTTTCTGGCGGCCGCATGCTCAGAGGCTTGTCTTCGACCTTCATGGCATCTCGAAGACCAGCGGTTTGGGGTGAGGATCAGAAGCGCGCGGCGAAGCGGCTCTCGCCCCCTTTAAGGTGTAGCGATCACCTTTTTTAAGGCTGTATCCCAATAAGCTTGTTCTTGCATGAGCCTTTGCCTCTCGGTGCCAGAGAGGTCCGACTTGTTCAGTTGCAATTCAATCCGGAGCCGTTTCTTGCTCAGATACTGTATGCGCGACTCTCTGTACTGTTCGAATGCAGTGAAGAGGTTAACCTGGGGTGAGGTCCAACAATTCGAGGCCGTCTTCTGGCCTTCGGCGGATGGCTTGGTCGTTAGCACCGTCAGCCGTGAACGACGCGACGGGATCGGTGATCTGGTCAAGCAGCGCGCCCGTCCGCGCGGCGTCGTCGATCTCTTTCCCGGTCAGTTCAATGGCGACGATTTCGCCGCTCTCGGCATCGATGCCGATATGCAGCTTACGCCAGGATGGGCGGCGCGACGTGCCGTGCTTTTTCAACCAGCCATTCACCGGCGCCGCCGAGCTTCAGGCCGGTGCTGTCCACGAGCAAATGCAGCGGACCGGTGGCAGACCGGCGGAGCAGTGGCATTTTCAGCGTTTTGCTGCGGCGGTTCATTGTCGAATGGTCCGGCACGGTGAGATCGAGCCCGACAAGCGCGATGACGGAGCCGATGAGCCCTTCGGTGTGCCGTAACGTGAGGCGGAAGACAGCGCGCATGGTCAGGGATATTATACTTGACAAACCCACCCGCAACCCCTAGATTATGGTTATAGCGCAATGGGTTGCGGCCATGCCAAGCATCCTTAACCGTTCTTACTTTCACGATGAGGGCGCCGCCTACGAGATGCTCGAAAGCATTATTTGGCCGCATGGCCCGGTTTGCCCGCACTGTGGTTCGATCGGTCACAGCAGCCGGCTCGCAGGCAAGGCAGCACGCATCGGCTTGTTGAAGTGCTACGACTGCCGGAAGCAATTCACGGTCAAGGTCGGCACGGTGTTCGAGAGCAGCCATATCTGTAGCGACGCACAATGATGTACGACCCGACGCGCAATCAAGCCGACTTTTCGGCGCACATTAAGTGAGACTGAAGCGCGCGGCCGACGCACGCTATCTGAGACTGGGCGCACGGTCGATGAGACGGACGCGAGATCGTGCATCTCGACGCAAGATAGTTGAGACGGGTCAGGTTGGCAGGCCTGCGGCGCGCATCTCGTCCATGAGCTCCTGCGATCGCGCCGGGTCGAGATCGCCGCGTAGCAGCTGGCGAATCTCGGCTGGTTTCGCATCGAACTGCTCGACCAGGCTCCTGACGTCGTAGCCGTTGCGTATCAGCCGTGGTTCGAGGTCGTCGAGTTGGCGCGAGAGGACGGTCTCGACGACACCCACGTCGATCGGCTTGGCCCCGACCTCAAACCCGGCCTCGAAGGCACGCACGAGGTGCTGGCCGATCTGGAGTGGCGTCTTGAGCTTGGTCGCCAGCAGCGTTGCCGCCTCGTCGGTGACGACGTCGTCAGGCGCGACGAGCTCGTCGAGCGAGCTCTTCAGCACCCAGTCGATGTAGTCGCGCTGCCGGTCGCGAAGCCCGCCGAACTCGAACACGGTGGTGCGGTCGCCGATCTCCTCCATCTTTGGACGGCGCAGATCATTCTTGAGCTTGGGATGCCCGACCAGCACGATCGACAGCTGCCCGCCGCCCTCGGCGACCAGTTCGATCAGGCGCTTCAGTGCGACCAGTGTCCTCGGGTGGAGTTCGTGGGCATCGTCGATGAACAGAGCCACCGGCTTCTTGGCCCGCCGGAACAACTCCTGCAGGTCACGCTCGCGCCGCTCGGACTGGCTTGAGATGGTGACGGTCTTCTCGGGCGTTAGATCGTAGAACAGCGCGGCGAGCAGCAGCGGGACGGTGATCTTCGCCTTGTCGACCGAGAGCGAGCGCGACACGATCACCCGGCCTTCGCGCTCGAGATCGGCACGCAGGCGCCGCGACAGAATGGTTTTCCCCGAGCCGATGACGGCGGTAAGCGCGATGAGGCAGCCACCCACGATCGCGGCGCGGATGTCGCGCGACACCTGGGCATGGTGCTCGGTCTCGAAGAAGCCGGCGTCAATCGGCGGGCGCACCAGGCCGTAGTGGCGCATGACTTCCGTGAGCATCAGCCAACGCCTCCTCTACGTCCTTGGGGAAACCGCTCGCGCACTGCCGCGAGGATCTCGGGTCGCGCCAGGGTTCTGGCCAACAGCGCGTCGATGAAGGCGCGGTCATCGTCCGACAGCTTCGCTAATGGCAGCCTGATCTCGTTGGCGATCGCGCGCTTGGCAGCCAGCGGGCTCGCAAAGCCGAGTTCGCGGAACGGGTCGGGATCGCGGAACGGGCGCACCGGCACGGCAACCGGAGACTTGGTGCCGATCATGACCACGTCGGCCTCGCCCGAAAGCGCCGCGCGAGGCAGCGAGAGCTTGCCGGCCAGCTCGCCGACCTGGTCGGCCCGAACCTCGCGCCGGAACTTCCGGTGCTTCCTGTATTGATGAAGCGGACCCCCGGCCGGGAGGAACGGTCCACAGCGTTCCTCGCCGTGCTCGACCCAGAGCTCCTGGTCGAACAATCCCCACCAGACTACGACCGTCTCGCCGGCGAAGTCAGCATCAACCTCGTAGGCAACCCCCGCAACCGTCAGGCGGCAGTCGATGCCGACCACGCGGCGCTCGGGCTCGCGAGCGAAGGCGCAGAACCGCTCCCAGGCACACATCTGACGGACACCATCGGCCGGCAGATGTGCCAGCCAGTCGTCGATCCGCGAACGCGGCTCGGAGCGATGGTCGCCGCGGTTATAGGTGGCGATGTAGCGCGCCAGCCAGAGGTTTGCCTCCTCTTCCGTGTCGGGCTGGTGAAAATGGTAGAGCGTCTCGTGCGCGTCCTTGACCGTGCGGAACGGCCGCTCGACCTTGCCCTTGGCGCGTGCCGTTGTCCGCCTGCCATCAGACCCGGCCGGCATATGCGGCATGACCTCGACGTCGAGGCTCTCCATCACACGCCTGAACACCCCCGACTTCGCGACCGGCCCGTTATCGAGGTAGATCGGGATACCCTGGAAGGGATCGCCGTCATCGAGTTTGCGCGACATGGCGTTGAACAGGAAACGAAGCGCCATCTCGACGTCTTCACCGTAGACGCAGCGATATTCCTGATATGCGACACCCGAGCGGTCATCGACGACGGAGAACAGCATCAAGGTCGGCGCGCCGGCCGATCTTGATCGATCCAGGGCGGCGCCTTCAGCTGCTTCAGGTCCGACGCGCTCATGTCAAAGTGCCACAGCGCATTCGAATGCTCAGCCTGAAAGCGGACCGCCGGGGGTGGGCGGATCATCCGCTCGTGATCGTAGCCGAGGCGGCGCAGGTGCCGGTTGACGGTGGACACGGTCAGCTTGCCGGGAGCGAGCTTCTGGAAGCCGTCGGGCGTATCGACCCCGTGCTCCACCAGCAGCTCGAGGATGCGTGTCGTCGAGAGGTGGCGCCCCTTGCGGTTGGTGGTCCTGATCTTCATGGCGGCGACGATTTCGCACCAGCGCTCGATTTCGGCCGCCGGCATCAGACGCGGGCAGCCTCGATCAGCGCGATGCGCATCCTTCGGGCGGCGGTCGCCACGCAGCAGGCGATAAAGCGTGGCGCGGCTGACCGCGTAGAGCTGTGCTGTGGATTTCATCAGCACGCCGCGCTGGGGGTGGCGCGCGGGTAGCGAGGCGAGATGGCGGCGGAGTGTCGCGAGTGCCTCGATCGGCACGCCCACACCCATCGGCATCACACGCCGCCGGTTTCGAGTTGGCGAGGCTGCACAGGGCGGGGTGGCGGCGTTGCCGCGGTGTCGGCGACGCACATGCGATCAGGGGGCCTCCCATCGAGGAGCGCCTGGCCCGCCGCCTTCAGCGTCCCGTCGCCGTTGACGTAGGCGTAGAGTGTGGTGGTGGTGAGACCGAGCCGCTTCGCCACCTGGGCCGCCACCGCCTTGTGGTCCGCCATCGCGGTCATCGCGATGGCGAGAGTAGCGCGGTCCATCTTGCGCGGCCGGCCACCCATGCGCCCGCGAGCTCTTGCCGCAGCCAGCCCGGCGGTGGTGCGCTCGGCGATCAGTTCGCGCTCGAACTCGGCGAAGGCCGCAAAAATGCCGAACGCCAGTCGCCCATTGGCGGTCGCATGGCGAGCGTGATGCGGCGCACGCTGATGCGCAATCCCGGGAAGCTACCCGACCAAGGTGTCTCTGTTTGCCACCGAGGTAGATGCGGAGGCGTGGATCACGCGGCACATTCGCGACGTGGATGCATATGCCGGCGGGTTCTGGTTTCGACGAAGGCGGCCCAACGATCGTTGAGCTAAGCACCGGTCAAGCCATTGTTAAAATCGCCCCTCTCGGTGCCTGCCAATTGGTCTCCTCTCCCGGACGGACTGGGTACACTTCTTCCTCGTCTCGCATCGGACATGATCGATGATCGCACGTGGCCCAAGCCGGGAGACCCCCATGCGGATCCGCCGAATACACGCCCGCACCGTGTCTTGTAGCCCTGCAACATAGGGCGAGGCTCCAAAGCTCATCCCCATCAGCCGCACGCTCGCCGCGGCGGCGCTGCCGGGTATCGGGCAGCGACTGGCGCAGCGGTCGCTCAATTTCTCCCCCGCGGGGCCCCGCCGCAACCTCTGGCACCTTCAGCCCCTTCGGCCCATAGTACCGCGTGTCTTTGAGAGCCTGTCGAGGCGTCGGGGCGCATCCCGGCGGCAAAGCGCGCTCGCCGGTAGGTGCCGCTAAGGTCGGCGGCGCAAGAGAGCCGCGCAGTCCGCCACACTGCGATCGTCAGGGCGGCCCAGAGGAACCCAGGCAGAGGCCAGGGCCGAGGACGATGAGGAGGCGGTGAGCATCAGCGGGTGCTCTTTTCTGAGACGGCAGCCGGATGGAGACCAAGCCGGGGATAAGCGGGGCGACGAGGATGACGAGGAGGAGAGGGATGACGGCAAGGACGAGCAGCACGTCCCCAAAAAAAGTTGCACTGAACACGCCAGCCACGATCGCGAGCGCGAAGAGCACGGGCAGGAGACGACGCCACCTGGGCTTGTCGGGTGGCCAATACCTTCGATGTAGAGATGGGCCAAGCTGTGCGCGTAATGGGGATGCTCATCTATGAAAATGGCGATGACCTTGGGCGTTGATGCGGCCAGCCTGGGCGCCCCCGGCTTCCGCCGACCCGGTGCGATTGACCAGCCAGTGCCATTCCCGGAGAGCGGATCGTAACTCAGCAGGGACGTCAGCCTCGCCGCCATGAGCGGGGCGGCGGCCTTCTCCTTGAGCAGTCGTGTCGTTATGTCGGGGGTCTCCAGGGGCCGGCGGCTCTGCCGCTGTGGGTTAGGTGATGAAGTTGCGAACAGGCAATCATTCCGTGGGTCACTTGGCCACATCGCAGGCGGGGCCGCGAGGAGTACGCACCCCCCTACGCCTCGCTCTGGCCGGGCTGCGAATATGGTTGAATTTCAGAATGTCACGGATTTGCTTCGCCATTTCACCAAGTTCCGCAGGGCGTTGCAATGGGTTAGGCGTACCGCCTAATTTTTGGGCAATTAGGCCGAGACCGTTTGTGTCTGCTGGGACATGACGAGTGCTTCCCGGGTTGTGCACCGGGTTATCCACAGTCGCAGGGGATATTCACCATCTCGCGGCTCTGGCTTCGCTCACGGCGTCCGGTGCGGCGTGGCCGCGACCCTCGCCGTCGGCTGATCGATGCCGTCAATTGCGCCCGTATAGGGCTGGAATTGGATTACCACGTCTGCGCCGCTCAGCGCTTGCTGCAGCCAGGCCACGGCCGGGCCGGCTGATCCGCTCTACAAGGGTCCCACGACCCCATCGACCGTCAAGCCGTTGGCCTGCTGAAAATCTTTGACACGGGTCTCGAGACTGGTGTCGAAGACCCCGGTGATCAGGCCGAGTGGGTTCCACAGCAACATGCGGGCAACCACGCGCTGCAAGCGCTTTACATCCTATCCTGACGAGCCCGGGCGGATCGTCACGCACGCGGAATGCGCCCCCGCCGATGTCGACCCTTCGACCCGGCGCACCACCGCGCGACGAAGGCAGCCGCCGACGTGGCGTCGAGGAAATAGGCTATCGTGACCAGATATGACGATCAGAGGATCAGCGCCACTCGCCACGATGGGAGGTCAACCATGCCCGCAACGGTAGGAGAGCCCTCGCGGTAGCTCGGAAGTTTCGCTCAAGTGGCAGGCATCGCTCCTTCAAGCGTGAGCTGTTGCGCCGAACCGGGGGTCAACCAGATGAATCAGGTGTTGTCGTCGACGTCCCGGGCAGCGTTGGCCCAACTCTGGAGCGCCCGGACCGCGGTAGCGGTTGCCGGGTCGATTGCCCGAGCCCTATCTCCGCTGAAGCCCAACCCAAGGCCAAGGCGGCGGAGACGGTGAAGACTTCCCCCAGAGCGTGGTATTACGACGGCTGGGGGGACGAAACCGATGTTCCAGCGCCCGCGAGCAATCCTGGGGAAGTCGAGCGCGTGCGCTTCAGCACCACCGCAGATCATCCCGGTGGGTGAGGCAGATTGCCCGTCGGGGCTGAATAGCTCGGGAGCGCCCGGACAAGCTGCTTAGCCGGCACGGAGCACCAGGGGTCGCGGATCGTTCTCTGCTCCGCGTTGCCGCAGAGGCTGGAGGAGGAGGCTGAGGCGGTGGCGCCGTCGGGGCGGTGACTGCCTAGCAGGGTGCTGAAAAATGCTGAAGTTCGGCGCGGTTTGGCTTCTGGAGTGACCGGGTTTGGGGTGGTGGGCGCGTGTGTTAGGAGAGCTCGAATGGTGCGCGGCCGAGCAGCAATACCCGGTTGGTGGGTTTGTCGGGTCATTGGACATCCTGAGCGAGCAATTTGGGCAGTCTCACGAGGTCATAGGCGGCCATCGCCAAAGTGAATTGCCAGTCGACCTTGAGCCGTCCGCGGTGCCGCATCTTGCGCAAGCCGAGGTCGACCTGCAACTGCTCGATCGTCGCGTAGATCCGCTTGCGAAAGGCGATGCGGTAGAACTCATCGAGCACAGTCTTATGAAAGCGCTCGCAAATTCCGTTCGTTTGCGGGCTGCGTGCCTTGGTGCGGGTGTGGTCGATGTCCTCAATCGCCAGGTACAGCTCGTATTCGTGGTGCTCGGGGTTGCCGCAATACTCGGTGCCGCGATCGATCAGCACCCGGCAGAGCGGGATCTCGTGCTCGTCAAAGAACGGGATCACCCGGTCGTTCAACAGCTCGGCCGCGGTGATCGGGGTCTTGCGGTCGTAGAGCTTGCCGAACGCCACCTTGGCATAGGTGTCGATGAAGGTCTGCTGGTAAACCCGGCCGACGCCCTTCAGCGTGCCGACGTAGAAAGTATCCTGGGCGCCGCAATAGCCGGGGCATTCGCTGTCGAATTCGCCGTGGGTTTCCTTCTCGGCCTTGGCCTTCTCCAGCGCTGTGACCTGTGCTTCGGTGAGCACCAGCCCCTCTTGCGCCATCTTGGCCTCAAGCGCCTTGAGTTGTTTCTTGATGTTCTCGAGGTCATGGCGCTGCCAGACGCCGCGCACGCCAAAGGCCGAGATCGACTGGCCGCGCTTCTTGAGCTCGTTCGATACCCGCAGCTGCCCCCAGCTCGGCTGCTCGATCGCCAACTCGATGACCGCTGCCTCGATCGCCGAATCCACCCGGTTGGCGAGGATCGGCTTTGCGCGACTGATCTCCTGCAGCGCCAGTTCGCCGCCTTTATCGTAGAGCTCCTTGAACCGGTAAAAGCTGTCGCGGCTATAACCCATCATCTTGCACGCCTGGCTCACGTTGCCGAGCTGCTTGGCCAGTTCCAACAGGCCGACCTTGGCCCGGATCACCTTCTGTGCTTGCGTCATCGGGGGTCCGCACTTCGCGCCAAGCGGGGGAGTCCCCCAGCTTGATCTTTCCCACCGATCTCCCGCAACCGTCAGATTAAGTCGCTACCTTTACAGAGAAGATCACCCAGCCGCCGGCCCCGTTTCACGTCATCCCGCGCGGTCACGTCGGGCCGAGCCTGCTGGCGATGATCCTTCATGCCAAGTTCGGCGAGCATCAACCGCTCAACCGGCAGAGCGAAACCTATGCTCGCGAGGGCGTCGCGCTTGACGTCTCGACGCTGGCCGATCATGTCGGCGCCGGCACCGTCGCCCTGAGCCCGCTGCACGAGCTGATCCGCCGCTACGTGTTCGGCGCCCAACGCATCCATGGCGACGACACCACGGTGCCGGTGCTGGCCAAGGGGAAGACGATCACCGGCCGACTATGGACGTATGTGCGCGACGATCGGCCGTTCGCCGGACCTGACCCGCCAGCGGCGGTATTCTTTTACTCGCGCAATCGCGGCGGCGAACACCCCGCCCGACATCTCGCCGGCTACGCCGGGATCCTGCAGGCCGATGCTTATGCCGGGTTCGGCGACCTCTACGATGGAAAGCGCAAACCGGGCCCGATCACCGAGGCGGCGTGCTGGAGCCATGGCCGGCGCCACTTCTTCGAGCTGGCCGATCTGCGCAAGGCGCCGCTGGCGATCGAGGCAGTCCGCAGCATCGACGCGATCTTCGCCATCGAGCGCAGGATCAACGGCTTGCCGGTCGGCGACCGTCTGGCGGCTCGCCAGCGTGACAGCAAGCCGCTGGTCGCCGAGCTGGAAACATGGATGCGGACCGAACGCGCCCGGCTGTCGCGCCACGCCGAGACCGCCAGGGCGATCGATTACATGCTGACGCGCTGGCCAGCCT
>CAWHZD010000005.1:0-669422 GCA_963833745.1 uncultured Alphaproteobacteria bacterium
CTGGTTCAAACGGTCGCGCAGCTGCTTTCCGGTCCTGAAGTACGGAATATGCTTTTCGGCGACGCGCACGCTGTCGCCGGTCCTGGGATTGCGACCGACGCGGGCATCGCGCCGTTTGACCGAAAACGCCCCAAACCCGCGCAGCTCGCACCCCATCGCCACGCGCCAACGCCGCTGCGATCTCCTCGAAGATCGCCGTGACGATGACCTCGACATCGCGCTGGTACAGATGCGGATTAGTCTCCGACAGCTTTTGCACGAGCTCCGATTTGGTCATCGCTAACGCCGCCCCACGCTTAAGACAAGTCGGCGAGCGTGCCAAAGCGCGGCCGCCGGTAAGGCTAAGTGCCTCGCCTGTCGACCATTCCCGGTTAGTTGACGGTCCAAGCCCGGCCCGACCCTCCCGCCGGCGGAAAGGCCGGATTTGCCGGTGTCAGGTTTTGTCTTCGGTCTCGCTCTGCCGCTCGGCGTCCTGGCGGCGGGCGCGATTGATCGCCGCGCCGAGAATGTCGCCGAGGCTGGCGCCCAAATCGGACGAGCCGAATTCAGCCATCGCCCGCTTTCCTCGTCAACTTCGCGAGCCTTGATCGACAGGGTCACCTTGCGCGTGGCGCGATCGATGTCGTGGTTTTCGCATCGACCTTCTCACCGACGGCAAAGCGGTCAGGGCGCTGCTCGCTGCGGTCGCGCGACAGCTCGGATTTGCGGATGAAGCCGAGCAGGCCGTCGCCGACCGTGAGCTCGACGCCGCCTTCGGTAATGCCGGCGACCGTGCCGGTAACGACCTCGCCCTTGCGCAGTTTGGTCATCCCGGCCTCAAACGGGTCGGCTTCGAGCTGCTTGATGCCGAGGCTGATGCGCTCCTTCTCGACATCGACGTCGAGCACCTTGACGCGGACGACCTCGCCTTTGTGGTAGTTGTCGAGCGCGTCTTCGCCCGGGCGGTTCCAGTCGATGTCGGACAGGTGGACCATGCCGTCGATCTCGCCGGGCAGGCCGATGAACAGCCCGAACTCGGTGGTGTTGCGGATTTCACCTTCGAGTTCGCTGCCGATCGGGTGTTCTTCGGCAAAGCTGTCCCACGGATTGGCCAGGGTCTGTTTGAGGCCGAGGCTGATACGCCGCTTTTGCGGGTCGACATCGAGCACCATGACCTCGACCTCCTGGCTGGTCGAGACGATCTTGCCGGGGTGCACGTTCTTCTTGGTCCAGCTCATTTCGGAGACGTGCACCAGCCCCTCGACCCCCGGCTCCAGTTCGACAAAGGCGCCGTAGTCGGTGATGTTGGTGACACGGCCGTGGAACTTGGCGCCGGCCGGGTATTTCAACTCGACGCCTTCCGACGGGTCGGCTTCGAGCTGCTTCATGCCGAGCGAAATGCGCTGGGTCTCGGGGTTGAAGCGGATGACCTGAACCTTGACGTTCTGCCCGATATTGAGCGCTTCGGACGGGTGGTTGATGCGCCGCCAGGCGATGTCGGTGACGTGCAACAGCCCGTCAACCCCGCCCAAATCGACAAACGCACCGTAATCGGTGATGTTTTTGACAACGCCGTTGAGGATCTGGCCTTCCTTGAGGCTCGCGACCAGTTCCGAGCGCTGCTCGGCACGGCTCTCTTCGAGCACGGCGCGGCGCGACACGACAATATTACCGCGGGAGCGGTCCATCTTCAGAATTTGAAACGGCTGCTGCGATCCCAGCAACGGGGTGATGTCGCGCACCGGGCGGATGGACTTGACTCCCGGCAAAAACGCGACGGCGCCGCTCAGATCGACCGTGAAGCCGCCCTTGACCCGGCCGAAGATCACCCCGGTCACCCGCTCATTCGCTTGAAAGCTCTTTCGAGCTGGGTCCAGGCCTCCTCGCGCCGCGCCTTCTCGCGCGACAGCGGGCCTCGCCGTTCTTGTCTTCCATGCGCTCGAGGAAGACCTCGACGGTGTCGCCGATGTGGAGGGTGGGGTGGCGTCCCCGGCGGCGAATTCCTTCAGCGGGACGCGGCCTTCGGATTTGAGGCCGACGTCGATCAGCACGATGTCGTTCTCGACGGCGATGACCCGGCCCTTGACGACCGTGCCTTCGAGACCGTTGACCATGCCCAAGGATTTATCAAGAAGCGCGGCGAAACTTTCCCTCGCAGGCGCCTCCGCGGTTTGCGTTGCCAATGCCATTCCTTCTCCTCGACCCCGATCCATCATCTGGCTCCGCCGGGATCGGCGCGGAGCACGCAGCCGCCGGAAATTCGGGCGCAGCCGCATCGACCCCGCCCTGCGGTTCCAAGGGTCGCCGGCCGCCGGCGGCTCGTCCAGAGACTTTACACGAGTTTCGCGCGCGGCGTCAGCGCGAAAGGGCAAGCGCCCGCGCGACGATTTCCGACACCCGCGCGAACACCGCATCAGCGTCGAGCGACGTCGTATCGATTATTACGGCATCGGGCGCCGCGGTCAGCGGAGCGACCCGGCGCCCAGCATCGCGCGCGTCGCGTTCCCTCAATTCCTGCAGGACATCTTCGTATATAGCCGGCACGCCGTCCGCCCGCAACTCGTCAAGCCGGCGGCGGGCGCGGATTTCGGCCGCGGCGGTGACAAACAGCTTGATGTCGGCTTGCGGTGACACGACCGATCCGATGTCGCGTCCGTCGAGCACGGCGCCTTGCGCCCCGTTGGCGGGTGCGCCGCAAACTCGCGCTGGAATTCGAGCAATGCGCGACGCACGGCGGGCTTGGCGGCAACGACCGAGGACGCCCGGCGACGTTTTCGTCGCGCAATCGCGGGTTCGCCAGCAGTTCGGCATCGAGGCGGCGGGCCGCAGCCTCGGCAGCGGCCGGGTCGGCCGGATCGCCGCCGCTGTCGAGCACGGCCAGCGCCGTCGCCCGATACAACAGGCCGGTATCGAGGTGGGCGAAGCCGAAATGCTTGGCGAGGCATCGCGCCAAGGTGCCCTTGCCCGCCGCCGCCGGTCCGTCGATCGCGATGACAAAGGTTTGCCGCAACTAATGCCCCGCCGGCGCGCCGGCGCCGCCCGGCATGTCCATCGGCACTGCCATCCGGGCAGCCGGCCGTGCTGTTTTCGGCGTGGCCATTCCCGGCATCGCCATCGCCGCGCCGGGTGCGGCAAAGGTCGGCAGCGCCTGCGGGGCCGCCACCACCACGCCGCCGTAGATCACCAGCGCGGCGGCGACGCCATAGACCGTCAGCCGCCCCCAGGCGAGCGCTTTTTCGGCGAAGATGATCAATGTGAGCAAAATCATTGCCGCGAGGTTCATGATCCCGAGCGGGAACAGCACAACCATCAATAGCCAGCAGCAGCCAAAGCACAAGCCGCCGTGCCGCAGGCCCATGCGCAATGCGCCCGCGGGCCCGCCGCGCCACGACGTCACGATAAAGCCGAACGGCGAGCGGCATTTTGACAGGCACACATTCTTGAGCGGCGTCAGCTGGTAGAGACCCGCCGCGATCAACAGCGCGCCGCCGATGCGGGCGGCCGCGGCGGCCGACAGTGCGGCGCGGGCGGCGACCGCTTCGGCCGCGAGCGCGCCGGCATAGGCCGCAACCCCCGCGGCCCCCCACACCACCATATAGCCTGCGACAAACAGCCAGGTCGAGACAAAGGCCTCGCCGCGGTCGCGCTTGGCGCCTTCGATCCGGTGAAAGGTCAGGACCATCGGCGCGGCGGAGGGAAACATCATCGCGACCATCATGATCGCCCAGACGCTTACAAAGGCGGGTGCGGGCAGGCCCATCGTCGGTGAGGCCATCGTCATGCTCATGCCCCGGCCGGCGCCGCTTTGCGCCAGGATCAGGGTCCAGCACGCCGCCGCCGCCGCCAACAGCAGGAACAGTATCAGATTGCGCTGCGCCGATGGCAAGCCGAGCAACCCGCGGTCCATTTGCAGCCGTCCCGACCCGCTGGGGCGCCCGCTAATTCGACCAGCTGATCGGTGCGTAATGGCCGTTCCGGCCGGAATTGTCCCAGCGCATGCCATGATCGGAAAAGGTGCTGCCATCCTGGCCGACCGCCAGCGCGAGCCGGTCCGGCGCCACCGGGTGGCCGAGCGCAGTCCAGATCTCGCCGCCCGGATGCAGGGTCGGGATCGGCTCCACCGCCATTTGCATGATGCCGGGGATTTCCGCCGATCGCATTTTTCCCTGGATCGTATAGCTGATCGGCGCTTTTTTGACACCGAGGTGGGTGGCGACCAGCGGCGCGAAAGCCGCCATCGGTCCACCCTCCCCACCGGTGAAAATGGCGCCCAGCGCCGCCGTCTGCTGATCGTCGGCGCGCTCGTCGATATAGGCCGCGACCGCCCAGTTGCCCTCCGCCATCGGGCCCGGCACATGCGCCGCCAGCACGACATTGAGCCCGTCGAGCGCGAGGCCGCCGTAATTCCCGTTGTCGATATGAAAGACCAGGGCGACGTCGCATGCGCCGCGGCTCGGCGGCGAGGTCAGCGGCGCCGCCGTCGAGGCCAGGCACGGACATACCACGTCGCAGTTGCAATTTTCGAAGTAGTCGCTGGTGAGCTGCCATTTTGGCATGCCTGCCTCCATCGAGATGCTGTCTGCGGGCCAAGAAAGTGGGCCAACAAGGTTCCGGCGAGACCGCCGGCTGGTCGCCGATCCTTGTCGCGGCCGCGTCACCCGGGAGCGGAGAATGCGGCGCCAAGCCTCCTCATTAGCGGCGCAAAGTCCGGGAAGCTGGTGGCGATCGGCGCGCCGTCGTCGATGCGTACGGGTCGGCGGGCAGCGAGGCCGAGCACCAGAAACGCCATCGCGATGCGGTGATCGAGCTGGGTGGCGATTATCGCGCCGCCTTCGGGCGGCCCGCCATTTCCTTCCACGATCAGATTGTCGCCGTCGACATTGACGGTCACGCCGCAGCCAGCGAGCCCGGTGGCGATCGCCGCCAGCCGGTCGCTCTCCTTGACCCTCAGTTCGGCGAGCCCGCGCATGACCGTGCGGCCGCGCGCGCACGCCGCGGCGACGGCCAGGATCGGGTATTCGTCGATCATCTTGGGCGCGCGGTCGGCCGGAATGTCGGCGCCGGTCAAGGTCCCGGCCCGCACCCGCAGATCCGCGACCGGCTCGCCGCCCGCCTCGCGATCGTTCTCCAAGGCGATATCGGCGCCCATTTCGCGCAGGCAGTCGAGCAATCCGGCGCGCAGCGGATTGACGCCCACTCCCGCGATTGTGACCTCCGATCCCGGCACGATCAGCGCCGCGATCAGCGGAAAAGCGGCCGAGGAAACGTCGCCCGGCACCACGATCGGCGCCGCGGTCAGTTCCGGAAAACCTTCAACCGTGATGCGCAGACCGCCGCCCTCAGCAGGCTCGGTCCGTACCGTTCCGCCAAAGTGACGCAGCATCCGCTCGGTGTGGTCGCGCGTCGCCTGCGGCTCGACGACCGTCGTCGCGCCGGGCGTATTGAGGCCGGCGAGCAATACCGCCGATTTGACCTGCGCCGAGGGCACCGGCAACCGGTATTCGATCGGGATCGGGCTTGTCGCCCCGGTCACCGCGAGCGGCAGGCGGGCCCCCTCGCGGGTCAGGAAATGCGCGCCGAAACGGCACAACGGCTCGGTCACGCGCCCCATTGGACGGCGCCGCAGCGAGGCGTCGCCGGTGACAAAAGCGGTCAGCGGATGGGTCGACAAGATGCCCAGCAGCAGCCGCGCCGAGGTCCCGGAATTACCGAGATCGAGCAGATTTTCGGGCTCTGCCAGCCCTCCGACCCCGACCCCGTCGACCACCCATTTGCCGTCGCCGTCGGGCGCGGCATAGGCGCCGAGCGCATTCAGCGCCCCGGCGGTCGCGAGCACGTCCTCGCCTTCGAGCAGCCCGGTGATCTCGGTCCGGCCGACCGCGAGCGCGCCCAGCATCAGCGCCCGGTGCGAGATCGACTTGTCTCCCGGCACTTGGATCGTGCCGGCGAGCGGTGCTGCCGGCCGCGTCGATTCCAACGGCGCGGGTTGGCGGAGCGAGGCAGAGTGAGCCATAGCCGAACACAACCTTGCGAATAGAGGGACGACGGTTGCGGCGGCCGCACCAGCAGCCCATATCGGGAGGCCGGCGGCGCGCCGCCGCAGGGATTTGCTTTTGACAGGCTGGCGCCTCTGTGGCAATGGCGCGTCGATTGATCCCCGAGACAGATGGAGTGAAGAGGTGGCGAAGCCCGAATGGGGCACCAAACGGATTTGTCCGAGCTGCGGCACCCGCTATTACGACCTGCTGCATAAGCCCGTGATCTGCCCGAAATGCAGCACGCCCTTTGATCCTGAGGCGTTTTTGAAGTCGCGCCGGGCGCGGCCGGTGGCCCCGGTCGAGAAGGAAGTTGAACCGGTCGGCGGCGACGAGCTCGACACCGACGTCGAGACCGAGGAGGGCGACGCCGTCGTCGAGGAAGAGGAAGCTATCCCGCTGGAGGAGGCCGAAGAAGAAGACGAGGAGCTGCTGGAAGACGCCTCCGAACTCGGCGAGGACGAGGACGACATGGCCGAGGTCATCGAGAATGTCGAAGAGGACGAGCGCTGACCCAGTGGCGGTGTTGCGGCTGCGTTTTTCGCTTGCCCGGGCGCGGTCGCCTTCCTAGTCTTTGCCGGCAGCCGGGAGTTCCACGACGAGCCTCCGGCGGCCTGGGGCCATAGCTCAGCTGGGAGAGCGCTACAATGGCATTGTAGAGGTCACCGGTTCGATCCCGGTTGGCTCCACCATCTTTCCAATAGGATACGGACCCATCCTCGGCGTCACTAACACGCAGGGGTGGGTTGCGCGCGGCGGAAGGGCGGCGAGACCCAAATCCGCGAAATGACCGTCAATCGCCCTAACTCCTCGGCAAGGTGGTGATCCGGGTCGAATTTCGCCTACCGTGCCGTCGTCTTGTAGCCCGAGGAACGGCCGAGAAGGCCGGCGACTTCCCAGACCTTCCTGGCTAGACAAGGCGTTCCCCCGGGTTCCGGTCAGCCGAACACGACGTCCTGAAACAGCATCACGAAGAGCCCGAGCGTGAGGCCAGTCTTTGCCTCGTTCGCGCAGCCGTTCTGGTGTGTGCTTGGGATGATCTCATGCCCGACCGCCTTTTGTCGGGGCAACAGGCGCCGGTCATTTTCCGGATTGCCCGAGATTGCGAGGCCGATCACACTCGGTTCCATGCAAAGGAGACCACACCCATGACGATCGATGTAGCGACCGGCATTGCCCGCATTCTCAAAGAGGAGGGTGTGGGCTGGGTTTCGACCTTCCCGGTCTGCCGGGTGAACAACGCGCTCGGCCGCGAAGGGGTGCCGATGCTGATGATGCGCGACGACCGCTACGCCGTCGCGGTCGCCGACGCGTTCTCGCGCATCACCGCGGGCTCGCGGATCGGGGTCGCCACCTTCCAAGGGGGCGTCAATGCCGCCGGCATGCAGTACGCCTACGCCGGGATGGCGCAGGCCTATGAGGATGGCTCGCCGGTTCTGTGCATCACCGATGGCGTGCCGGCCGGCAGCTCAGGCAACAGCCAGTACGATGTCGCATCGGCCATGAAGACCGTGTCGAAGTGGTTCGGCTATCTCGACAAGCCCGAGCGCACGTCTGAGCTGATGCGCCGCGCCTTCACCATGCTGCGCAGCGGCCGGCCGGGCCCGGTGATCCTGGCGATTCCCAATGCCACGGCCACATACGACGAGACCGCCGACCCCTACCGCCCGGTGAAAGGCTGGAAATCCGCACCCGACCCGGCGGATGTGCGCGCCGCCGTCGATCTGCTCCTCAAAGCCCGCAACCCGCTGATCTACGCCGGCGAGGGGGTCATCTACGCGGGTGCGGCGGAAGACCTGAAGGCGCTGGCGGAGCTGGTGAATGTGCCGGTGGTCACGACCCTCAAGGCCAAAGGGGCATTCCCGGAGGACCATCCGCTGTTTGTCGGCGTGCGCGGCGATCAGGTGGCGCACTACCTGAACCTAAGCGACACCATCCTCGCCATCGGCACGAGCCTGTCGCCGGGCCGTTTCAGCCACGGCATTCCCGATCCGGCGACGAAGACCATCATCCACTGCAACGTCGACGAATTGCACATCAACAAGATGTATCCGACGGCGCACGCGGTGATCGGCGATGCGCGGCTGACCTTGCAGGCGCTGCGCCAGGAAGTGTCCGATCGCACCTCCGGCGCCGGACGGGCGGCGGGCGATGTGGCGGCGGAGGTAAAGGCAGCGCGCGACCAGGGGCTCGCCCGATACCGGCAGGTCATGAACTCCGACGAAACGCCGATCAACCCCTACCGGGTGTACGGCGATCTGATGGAGGTGCTGGATCTGAAGAATTCGTTCGTGACGCACGAGAGCGGCAACACGCGCGACCAGCTATCGACCGTCTTCGACACGCTGATCCCGCGCGGCTTCCTCGGCTGGGGCAATGTCTCGACATTGGGCTTCAGCCTGGCGGCCGCGATTGCCGCCAAAAAGGCGTTTCCGCAGCGGGCATCCGTCGCGGTGACCGGCGAGGCGGGCCTTGGCTACATGCTCGGCAACCTCGAGGTTCTGCTGCGCGAGAAGCTCGGGGTCACCGTCGTGCACATTTCGAATGGCGGCTTTGCGGGCTATGGACCGGGTTTCTGGGGGGCAGGACACGATCCCTTCACCCACCGGGTGCTGGGGCCCGACGAGGTCGACATGTCGAAGGTGATCGGCGCCCTCGGCTTCCACACCGAGCGGGTCAGCGAGCCGGCCGCAATCATCCCGGCCCTGCGCCGCGCGCTCGAAATCAATGCGTCAGGCCGCCCGGCCTATATCGAGTTCATCTGCTGCCAGTACCCGGTCTACGGCCAGTGGGTCGGCCGCGGCGAGTGACACGGGATGCAATTCGGGGTTCCTGCGCAGGCAGGAACCCATTTCGCCGGTGACCGAGCGGTTGCACGATGGGTCCCTACCTTCGCAGGGATCCGGTAGAATGGGAAAACCTACTGTTTCGGCAAGGCGGTGTAATACCAGCGAGGCTATGGGCCGACCTTTGTGATCCAGGCTTGCCGCAAACCCCGGGTCCCTGCCCACGGGTCCGGCCTGCGGCCGGCCCGAGGATAAACTCCGGCAGGGACCCATGTTCCGGTCCGCGCACGATGCCGTTCGTCTATCTCCTCGCCTCTAAAACATATGGGACTGTCTACGTCGGTTCGACCTTCGAACTCGCGCGCCGCGTTTGGCAGCACAAATCACGCGCCATCCCCGGCTTTACCGCCAAATACAACGTGGACCGTCTCGTGTGGTTCGAAACCCATGAACATCTTGAGACAGCGCTGGTCCGGGAACGGCAAATCAAAAAGTGGAAGCGTGACTGGAAAATCAATCTGATTGAACGCGAAAACCCGAATTGGGCTGATCTTTACCCATCCCTGTCGCCGTAGTGCGGCGGACGACATGGGTCCCTGCCGGAGTTCATCGTCGGGCCGGACCCGTGGGCAGGGACCCGATAAAGCGGAGGACCGTTGCCGCAAGGCGCTAGGAGTTGCTAAAATTTTTGTGAAGTGCCGGTCCCTGCGAAGGCAGGGACCCATTTCACCAGCGATCGGTTGGTCGCACAATGGATCCCTGCCTTCGCAGGGACCCTATAACGTCAGGCTCTGAGGAACCGATGCCAAAGCTGATCCCCGTCCCCAACTCCTTGAGCCAGCCGTTCTGGGACGCCGTCAATCAAAGGCGGCTTGTCCTGCAGCACTGCGCTGCCTGCGACCGGCTGCAATACCCGCCGCAGCAGGCCTGCCAAATCTGCAACTCGGCCGCCAGTCTGACGTGGAAAGAGGTCGAGGGAAGAGGCCATGTCGCGACCTACATCGTGATCGAGGATGGCCGCCTCAACCGGCGCATGCCCGATCAGCCCTACAACCTGGCAATGGTGACCCTGGACGCCGACCCGCGGGTCAATTTCTATTCCAATCTCCCGGGCACCCCGCCCTACAAGGCGCCAGTGGGCGCCGCCGTCGAGGTGACGTTCGAGGAGGTGGCCCCAGGCCAACTCATCCACGAGTGGCAGGTCGTCGCCTAGACCATCGGAATGCTGTTTATGCCCGCTAAACGACCCATAGACATCAAACGCGATAGCGGCATGAGCTTTGAGCTCGGAACGCCTGAAGAAGGCGTTACCGAGGCGATGGTGGAAATTGACGATTCGCTCTACATCATCAAGCCCAAGGCCATCTACGCGCTGCAAACGGCTGATCAGATCGATCGAGACCGCACGAATATCCACTTGCCGAAGGTTGTGACGCGGCAGGTTTTCACGATCGGATCTGAGTCAGAGATCACCGGAAAAATCTTGCTGACGGCAATCAGCTTGCTCGACAAGGGTAATTTTGTCCGAGACGGGGTGAACGCCAAACAGGCGATCTCGCTCTCGCTCGAAACCTTATCCACCGTCGTCGCGATGCAGACTATCGCGGCGGATTTCGATGCTGCGCAGCAGGGCGCTTATGAAAAGGCCGCGGCCCTTCGCCGTGCCGGGGATGCCGCGCAGCAGCCGTTCCTCGGAGATGTCAAATCGCGCTTTAAGAGCTTCATGCAACAAGCCGATCACGCGGTGGGCGCTCTTCTCGAGGTCGTTCGACTCTTTTACCCAGAGATCAAAAAAACTCCATGGGATTCATTGCGTGAGAAGATCGGCCACGAAATTGGCGAGGACGACCAGTTCACCAAGTTTCTCGATCAGGTGGTGCCCTTCTTCAAGCTCGTCCGCAACACGCGCGATTGCTTAGTGCACAAGAATCCGAAGGGCGTGGTGGTAAAGGATTTTGAGGTTCAGTCGGACGGCCAGCTACATCCGCCCACCATCGAGGTCAATTTCCGCGAAAGCCAGCACCCCGTGATCGCTGTATCCGCATTCATGTCAGGGGTGATTACGTCGATCGCGGACGGGTTCGAGATGGTGCTAGTGCATCTCTGCAACGCCAATACGCGCCCCTCCCCGGCGTTCCCTGTCTACATCGACATGCCCACGGAGAACCGTCGCCGTTGGAAGCACGTGCGCTTCTATTTCGGCACACGTTTCGGCGACGGCGACTTCGTTCCTATCGGCTGAGATTTGCCGTCCGTTGCACAGAGGAAGGGTGGAGCCATGAGCGCATCAGCCGGGTATCAGTGGCGGCGAGATAAGGACGGGCAGGGCGTATGGGAGCACCGCGGCAAGGTCGCGGTGGCCGGCGTCGGGCATTCGCCGGTCGACCGTCGCTGGGACGAGATCTCGATGGACAAGACGGTGGGAGCCTACTCCATCCTGGCCTGCAAAAAGGCGATGGACGAGGCCGGCGTCACGCCGGAGCAGATCGAGGGTGTGGTCTGCTGCGACAGCCATATTGCCGGCGGCAGCGGCGGCTCCGCGTCGCAGTGGGCCCCACGGCCCTACTTCGCCCCGCCCTATGATTCGGAGTTGGGCCTCACTCTGGTCAACGCGCAGTGGCTGATCGAGCAGATGCGCCTGCCCAACGTGAAATTCGCGCCGACAGGCGTGCCGACCATCAGCGAAATGGTGGGCATGGCGGCACAGGCCGTGGGTGACGGCCAATGCCACACCTGTCTCGTCATCTACCCGACCGGTAATCTCGAAGGCCGCTATCGTCGCGGTGGCGAGAACGCCGACGACTACGCCCGTGGTGCGCGCCAATGGACGGCACCCTGGGGCAATCACGGCGGCAACGATTTCATCAACATCTTCCCGCACAATCAGTACTGCCTGAAATACGGCGGCCAGCACGACGACCTCGCCCCCTTTGTCGTCAACCAGCACAGGAACGGGCTCTTGACGCCGTGGGGGTACAATGCCAGCCACAATGTGCCGCAGCTGACGATCGAGGATTATGTCAATTCGCGCTACATCCTGAACCCGCTCCGGCTGTGGGACTGCGACCGGCCGGTCAATGCCTCGACCGCGTATCTGTTCACGACGGCCGAACGCGCCCGCGACATGCGGCAGCCCCCGGTCTATGTGCTCAATCACTCGCAGCACAATTTCAGGAAGCGCAGCACACAGGAAGATCTGGACGAGATCGAGGACTGGACCGACCGCGCCGCCAAACGGATGTACGAGGGCGCCGGGCTCGGGCCCACGGACGTCGACATATTCAATCCCTACGACGGCTATGCCCCGATGGCGCAGTTCTTCCTCGAGGGCTTCCAGTGGCACGGCGTCAAACGCGGCGATGCCTTCGCGTTCTACGCGGGCGATATCAAGTTCGAGGGACCGCACCCGTTCTGTTCGAGCGGCGGCAATCTGGGGACCGGGCGTCTCCGCACCGCCATGTACACCGACAGCATCGAGCAGCTCCGCGGCACCGCCGGCGCACGCCAGGTCAGGGTTCGGGCAGAGACTGCGCTGGCTGCATTCACCACGCCGAGCAGCGGCGGCTGGATCATGTTCGGCAAATCCCCGAGCTGACGGCCGGCGACACCGGAGATCACGGCTCACGGCGATCACTCTCAGACCCTGACCCCAAAGTGTGCAGCGTCGCTCCGGATGGCATGATCCGCTGTTTATAGGGCTCAAGGCGATGGCGAACAGCGATGTGGACGGAAGGGGCAGCGCCGGATTTATCGGCGGGAGGGCGGCGAGGGCCATCCGAGCGACCTGCGGGATGTGCAGTGGGCGCGGTTGGAGCCAATGATCCCGTCGGCCCGGCCGGGCGAACGACCGCTCAAAACCGGCGATGAACGCCTTCCTGTACCTGCTGCGTACCGGCTGCCCCTGGCGCTACCTGCCGCCAAGCTCGTTAAGAGTCGACTGAAGATCTACGCCACAATAACATTATTAGGTGTCCTTTGTGCATTTCCAGGCATACCAATCGCTCTGTCTCAGACCACGGGTAATCCAGAACGGCCTACGGCGGCGAGCAAGGTGCAGACAGTCGTCGTAGTCGGTAATGGAGCAGAAGTTAGGATCGGAACAACCCAGCTCATTTATTCTGGAAACGGTGCTTTCACCGCTCAAGCCGATACCCCGGACACTGTATGGGTCTTTCGAGACTTTGCCCGGATCGCCTCTGATCTTGCTCGCGAGCTACAGGATGCCGGTGTTAAAGCTGGGAAGGCTTATCTCAAGGCTGACAATGAGTGGAGGTTCATCAGGGACGTCGATTTAAACCTAACCAATGAACAAATTGCCACCCTGTTCGGCATAAAAGTGAAACCGCCATTGCCCTACGGGAAAATACTTGCGTTCGATCGCGCGTTCGGCGATGGCGACCTAGATATGGTAAAGTCGCTGCTGACAGAAAATCCCGAAATAGTTTTCGGCGATAAGGGTGATGGAAATACACCCTTGTGCTTGACGGTCTGGAGGGGGCATAAAGAGGTCGCGGAAATGCTGCTAGCGAAAGGGGCCGACGTTAGTGCCAAATGCTTCCAAGGGAGGACGCCGCTGCATGCCGTGGCGGAGTCGCCCTATATGGCAGAAACAAACCGTCTGCCCTTAGCGGAGTTATTGGTGACCAAGGGCGCCGATATTAACGCCACAGATCAACATGGCAACACGCCTTTGCGTTTGGCAGTCCAGAGCGGCCATCTGGCTGTGGCGGAATTGCTGCGCCAACATGGCGGACACGAGTGAACTGCGGGGTTATGGGGGCTACGCGGACAGTTGCTCAATCCTCCCCGGAAGAGTTACGATCTGTTCTATTTCCCTTGCGCGCAATCAGGCGGCGAGCGCATCCAGGCTATCTGGTCCTTATCGAGCACAGGTACCTTCCACTTCCATCCTCGCCCCAGATGCATAAAATACAAGAACTCATTGTTATTGAGTTGGTCATAGCCCTCCATTGGCGTTTGCAATTTGATGACTTCCTCATCGCTTGGGTCGATCTTACGTTTTTCAGGCCCTGGTGCGAGAAGGGGGGTTACGAGGTCGCCGGTAGAACTGATGAGAAACATGAACTCCTCTTTGGTATCGAATACAATAGGATTAGAACCCACGTTTTTGAGGTGCATCCGAAATGAAAGCGATGCAACATCTGCTCCCACAATTGAACATTTGCGGCCCTGCATGAGGACTCCAGTTCCTTTCTTCATTCCCTGCCAGGTATAGCCCTCATTCGCAATAACTTTCAGCTGCCCATAACTGCCATCTTCTATCTCCTTTTTGTGGTCATCCGGGAAGCGAATTCGTAACATTCGTATTCCAGCTTCACCTACCGCGACAGTCAGACCGCCGCACCCCATGGAGAAAGCGTTAGTTACCCCGAACCAGGGGCTCGCTCCGTTCCGGTTATCTTGGAAAACCCAAGTCTCGTACTCCGTCACATTGGACCAGCGTGGCACCCTCGATCTCACAGTTAGGGGTATTGCTCCTTCTTCGGATGCAGTATTGTAGTGGGTAGTCGGCCTCGTGCCGGCGAAGCCCGGTATCCATTGGGCATTCATAAGGCACCAACTATCGTGTCTCAGAAACCCGACGACCGTTTCATCATAAGTGTACAACAAATCCGCGTTTACGCGCAAGGCAAGCAGCAATATCAAAAGGGCCGAGATCGCAATGTAACTCCACCGGATGCTTAGGCATATGTTGAACATTACTCACACCCAAACATTCCCAGATCCATTTTTCTCGTGAACCCGATTGGACTATCTAGAACACTTAGCACAGTTCCTCCCGGACTCTTAGTCAATATCGTGATAACATGTCCTTTCTTTATGTCTGTTAACTTCGATGGCTTGAAGTCTCGGCAAATACGTGCATCCTTCGGAATTGAATAGGTAACGATTTTTTCATCGAGCTGAAGCGAAATTGTGGTTGGGCTCACATCCGTTACTTCACCGCTTGTTATCACCGCATCAGAGAAGGGCACCTGCCCGATCGCGGCTTGATACGGTACCCCTTGCTTATCGCAAACAAAATATCCCTGTAGCGCTACGTGATATTGTCCAAAGTTGATAATTCCATAATTGCCACTCCCATTTTTTATTGGGGTAATCGGAGCGGTACATGAAGATACATTGGGGGGCGGAGCGTCGGCGAACGCCGCTCGGATAAGCCAAGCATCGCATCGCATGCCGATTATTGCAGCAAGAATCCAAGCCACACCCAATTCGACGCGCACCCGCATCGGCATCCCCTCCAGGCGACTGTTCGTCTAAGCAGACGCGCCTTGCGGACTGAACCCTGTTGCAAGGAGCGTATTTTGAAGCCGCGGAAACGGTCAAGCGAGGCCTGCTCCAAAACGTCATGGATTCCGAGATTCCGGTGACGGTCGCCCGACGGTTTGGCGGAATGCGCTTCGAGGCTGAGCAAGAATCCTTCAGCAACCGATCCATCCGTCCTCCCCGGCGAAAGCCGGGGTCCATCGTTCCGCGGCACGAGCTCGTGACCGTCGGTAAGATGCCGCATCGTTTGAGAAGTTCGAGGCTGCCGAGCCATGGGTCCCGGCTTTCGTCGGGAAAGCGGGAGCAGGAGTCGCCAATTCTTCATCTCGATCTGGATACTTGCCCAGCCTCTTCGCTATTCCGCCCTACGTTCACCGCGAAACACGACGAGGGCGTCTGCCGCCTTCACCCCTTGACCTGACGGCAGCACCATCAGCGGATTGATGTCCAACTCTGCCAAATGTCCTTCCATGTGCATGGCGAGGTGCGACACGCGCACCAGGGTATCTTCGAGCGCTTCGAGGTCCGCCGCCGGCCGGCCGCGAAAGCCCTGGAGCAACCGGGCTTCTTTGACCTCGGCAATCATCGCCTGCGCTTCCGGGCGCGTGATCGAGCAGCCACGCCAGAGGCGCCTCGCTTTACCAGGAACCGGTGTTGGCCATGCTGGTCCAGGGTTCGGCAGGCGGCAGCGCTTCGCCGGCCTGCAATAGCTCGAGGGAGATGCCGTCCGGCGTGCGGATAAAGGCCATGCGGCCGTCACGCGGCGGGCGGTTGATCGTCACCCCATGAGCGATAAAGGCGTTGCAGGTGTCGTAGATATTGTCCACGGCATAGGCGAGATGTCCGAAATTGCGGCCGCCGGCATAGGGCTCGGGATCCCAATTGTAGGTGAGTTCCACGGCAGCCGCCTCGTCGCCGGGGGCGGCGAGGAACACGTTGGTGTAGCGGCCTTTCTCGTTCGGACGGCGGCGGATCTCGCGCAGGCCGAGCACCTCGAAGAAGGCGAGGGTGTCCTCCAGCGAACTTACCCGGATCATGGTGTGCAAATATTTGGTCATGGGGGTGTCCTCCGGTCAGTGTGTTCGTGGCGGCGCCCAGAACGGGCGGGGTGAGGCGAAAAGGATTATCGGGTGGCCGCCGGATCCTTTCATGGGGCCGGCGCCCCGATCGACTTCAACCGCGCATGCGCGCGGGCGGCGCGCGCTTTCATCCCGTCGAGATACGTGCTCACATCGTTCCCCGGCAGGTTAAGCACCTTGCACCCGAGCCGCCAATATTCCTCGATCTGCGCCTCGGTCTCCGCCGATCCCCGAGCGAGCTTGCCGTGGGCGTTGCACGCCGCCGCGATCCGCCGCACCGCCGCTTTGAATTTCGGGTGCTCGAGGTCGAGGTGAACCCCGAGCTGCGCGCTCAGGTCGGAATGCCCATAGGCGATCATGTCGATCCCGTCGACCGCCGCAATCTCCTCGACATTCTCCAGGCCCTCGAGCGACTCAATCGACGGGCATAGGATGATGTTCTCGTTGGCCCACGGCGCGTATTCGGTGGCGTGGCGGGGGCCGTAGCTCTTGTATCCGGTGTGCGGCCCCTGGCCGGAGATGCCCCGGTTGCCGATCGGCGGATACTTCGCCAGGCGGGCGATCGCGCGCGCCTCCTCGGCGGTTTCCACCTCGGACACCTGGATGCCCATGATGCCCTGATCCAGAATGCCGGGAATGAGATGCGCGAACGACTTGTGGATTCGAACGATGGCCGAGACATTCGTGGTCTGGAACCAGCTCGCCAGATTTGCGATCGTTTCCATGTCGAACGCCCCGTGTTCGTGGTCGATCGCGCAGTAATCGAAGCCTGCCGCCTCGATGATCCAGGGGACGCCGCGTGATGCGAATTCCTTGAGCCCGGTGCCCAGCGCCGCCCGCCGTTCGCGCACCGCCCGCCTTATGCTGTTTTCTTTCATGTCTTGTCCCAGGTTTCGTTCGTACTTGTCCGTCATCATAGTGCCTGCGCAGGCAAGCGCAGCATCGGTTTTGACCACTATGTGCCGCGAAACACGACGAGGGCGTCTACCGCCTTCACTCCCTGACCTGATGGCAGTACCATGAGCGGATTGATGTCCAACTCTGCGCCCTTCAAGGTGCATGGCGAGGTGCGAGACGCGCACCAGGGTATCCGCGAGCGCCTCGAGGTCCGCCGCCCGGCCCTTCAGGTGAGCTCGGCATAGCCGTTCAATCCTCATTCGAACTGTGGCTTTTGGCCACCGTATCCGGGCCGACCTTTACTTTTAGAGACCACGACGTTATTTTGGCCCTCCCATGCCGATGACCACCGTCACCAATGTCCCCGCAGATGCGCCGCTAGCCGACGAGCTAGTGGACGAGGACCTAGTCGAGATGGCGAACCTCCCGGAGGAGGATACCGGGATCCCCGGGACGATCTTCGTCTCGACACGCATGGGCAGGCACGGGCCGCGCGTGAAGTACTTCGATGGCCGGGCGGGGGAGGCGCAGCCGAGCTGCTCGGTGACGATCGCCGACCCGCCAGGGGTGGTGGCGAACAGCCTGCCGGACCACGTCGTCAGACAGCGCGCTCCGCTGGTCTGCGCGTGGGTCGCTCTCAACCGTGACGCGCTGCTGGAGTTCTGGAACGAGGGGGCGAGCTGGACGCGCGCTGAGGTCTCCCGCTTCCTTGACGGGTTGAAGCGCCTCAAAGAGCGCTGATCCCCGCAAATCGTGCCCTTTTGCGCTGATTTCCTCTACCTAAGCCGCACCTTGCCGCGCCGCCGGCGCGCCTCGAAGGCCAGTGTTCACCGAAGATTCGCGACCGGCCGGTCAATGCATCGGCCGCGTATCTCTTCACGACGGCCGAGCGCGCCCGCGACATGCGGCAGCCGCCCGTCCATGTGCTCAATCAATCACAGCACAGCTTCAGGCAGTGGGCACTACGCAGGAAGATCTGGACGAGATCGAGGACTGGACCGACCGCGCCGCCAAGCGAATGTACGAGGGTGCCGGGCTTGGGCCCGAGGACGTTGATATATTCAATCCCTACGACGGCTATGCACCGATGGCGCAGTTCTTCCTGGGGGCCTTCCAGCGGCACGGCGTCAAGCGCGGCGATGCCTTTGCGTTCTACGCGGGCGATATCCGGGTCGAGGGGCCGCACCCGTTCTCTTCGAGCGGCGGCAATCTGGGGACCGGCCGCACCCGTACCGCGATGTACACCGACAGCATCGAGCAGCTCCGCGGCACGGCTGGCGCCCGCCAGGTCAGGGTTCGGGCAGAGACGGCACTGGCGGCATTCACCACGCCAAGCAATGGCGGCTGGATCATGTTCGGCAAATCCCCGAGCTGACGGCCTATGACGCTGGAGATCACCAGCTCGCGGCGATCACTTTCGGAGCTTGACTCAAAGTTTGCAGCGTCGCGCCGGATGGCACCCGTCCCGCTGCCGGCGGCGAGCGGCTGCTCACGGGATCGGAGGAGCCTTCGCGCCGGCGGCTGTCGCTTCGGTGGGCACAGCAACGTCTTTGACTTGCCGGTCCAGCGCGCCGACGGCCATCATTTCATCACCACGGTGCGGTCGGCGCTGTGGCCCATTGGAGCGGCGCCGCCGAGGCCGCCGTCGATGTTCAAGGTGTGGCCGGTGATGTACCGGACCGGATTTTCTTTGTGCCGGGAGAGAGCGACTGAGCCCGGGCGGTAGTGTCGGGCTCCTCTGGCCGTCGCGAATCTGCGGTTCTCGCTCTGGAAAATAGAGCCAGGCAGCGACACCGGCAATCGCGACAACAGCGATCGCGGCGTAAACGAGAAGGTCAAACATGAGCACTCCTTTCGCAACGCTTGAAAAGGCTCGTATTGCATGTCCACTAGTGGCCCATGGGAGCGGCGCCACCGAGCTTGACCTTGCGCAAGGTTAGAGCGAGCGGCACCGCCGCCAGCGAGATCAGCATCAGCACCAAAAAGGCGTCCATATAGCCAAGGTACGAGGCCTGCGCCTGCACCTGCTGTCCAACCCATTGGACCGCCTGCGTCTTGGCCTCCCATAGAGAACTGCCCTGCGCGACGAAATAGTTCGTCACCTGATGCAGCGCATTCTGATATTGCACGCTCGACGGGATTGCCTGGCCGACGAGCATGTTCTGATGGAATTGCTGGCGGTCCCACAGCACATTGGCGACGAGCGATATGCCGAGCGAGCCGCCGGTGTTGCGCGCGGCATTGAGCAGGGCCGAAGCCTGGTCGGTCTTGCCGGGCGGCAGGCCGTCGTAGGACGCGGCGAGGATCGGAATGAAGATCAGCGGCAGTCCGACGCCCAGCAGCATGCGCGAGCGCGCCATGAACCAGAAGTCGAGATCGCCATACACATTGGTCATGTCGTACATCGACAGCGCGATCAGCACCGCTCCGACGGCAATCAGGTATTTGGGCTGGACCTTGCCGGACAGAGGGCCGACGACGAACATCATCGCCGCCGTGACGAGGCCGCCCGGCGACAGCACGAGGCCGGCCCAGGTCGCCGTGTAGCCGAAATCCTGCTGCACCAGCTGCGGCAGAAACTGCGTCGTCGCAAAGAGAATGGCGCCGGTCGCCAGCATCACCAGAAAACAGGCGCCGAACTGGCGGGTCGCCACCATCCGAAGGTCGATCGCCGGGTTGCGGCGGGTGATTTCCCACGGGATCATCAGCACGAACGCCAGCACACAGACGGCCGCGACCCCGACGATAAAGGTCGAGCCGAACCAGTCGTCCTCGAGCCCGCGGTCGAGCATGAGCTCGAGCGAACCGAGGAAGGCCGCGACGAGCGCGAAGCCGACAGTGTCGAACCTCTCCCGCAGCCGCCGGCGCTGCGCCGCTGCGGCCGTGGGTTCGCGCAGGACCAGCGCGATCAGCGCCATCGTGACCAGGCCGACCGGGCCGTTGATCATGAAGGCCCAGCGCCACGAGAGATTGTCGGCGAGCCAGCCGCCGAGCGTCGGCCCGACCACGGGCGCCACCACGACCGCCACGCCAAACAGCGCAAACCCCTGTCCGCGCTTTTCCGGCGGGAACGCATCCGCCAGGATCGACTGCGCGACCGGCACCATGCCGCCGCCGCCGAGGCCCTGCACAATGCGGAACAGCAGCAGCGCATCGAGGTTCGAGGCATAGGCGCACAACACCGAACTCGCGGTGAACAGCGCCAGACAGATCAGGAAGAAGGTCTTGCGGCCGAGGCGCCGGGTGAGGAAGGTGCTCGCCGTCAGACTGACGGCGTTGGCAACGAGATAGGTCGTCACCACCCAGGACGCCTCGTCTTCGCTAACCCCCAGGCCGCCGGCAATATAGTTGAGCAGCACGTTGGCGATGGTGGTGTCGAGCGTCTCCATGAACGACGCGACTGCCACGAGAATGGCGATCAGCCATGGGTTGGCGCCGAAGCCGCCGGCCGCAACGGTAGGCGCGGCTTGGCTGGTGCGAGCGTCGTTCATAGCCACCCCCTCAGGCGCTCGTAGAGCGAGGGATTTGCATTGACCCGCGCGCTTGCCTCGACCGACATGCCGGGGCCGAGCGCAACATCCGTCAGGGGATCGTCCATGACGATCTTGACCGGGACGCGCTGCACGATCTTGACCCAGTTGCCGGTGGCGTTCTGGGCAGGCAGCAGCGAAAACGCGGTGCCGGATCCGGGCTGCACACTGGCCACATGGCCGCGGATCGTGCGTTCCGGATAGGCGTCAATACTGATCGTCACCGGTTCTCCAGGCCGCATCAGGTCGAGCTGCGTCTCCTTGAAGTTCGCCCAGATCCAGGTGTCGTCCGGGACGAACATCGTTAGGTTGGCGCCCGGCTGCGCGTATTGGCCGACCGCAGCGGTGAGTTGGACGACATGGCCGGGCTGGTCTGCCGTAACCGTCGTATAGGAAAGGTTGAGCTGCGCCTGTTCGCGCTGGGCTTTGGCTTGCGCCAGGCTGGCGACGGCGCTGTCGCGTTGCGCCTTGAGCGCTTCGACTTGTCGCTGCGCCAGTTTGAGCGTCGCTTGCGCACTTTCAACTGTAGCCTGTTGCTGGTTCAACTCAGAGGTGTATTTCTGGGCGTTTTGAACGGTACCGGCGAGTTGTGTCTGCGCCAGGTCTTGATAGCGCACCGCTTGCTGCTGCGCGAACACCAGCGCCGCCTGCTGCTGCGCCAGCTGTGCCTGGTCGGCGGTGATCTGGGCCTGCTGCACAGTCATCTGCGCATCGACATTGTTGATGCTGGCTCGCGCGGCGACGACCTGCGCCACCGCCTGGGCGAGGGCTGCGCGATAAATGCGGTCGTCGATACGGGCAATGATCTGGCCGGTGGCGACGTGCTCGTTATCGGTGACCGGGACCGTCGTGATGTAGCCCGACACTTCGGGGGCGATGGCGAATTGCCGCGACGCTATGTAGGCGTCGTCGGTGGACTCGAAATGACAGGAATTGTCGTAATAAAAGTAACCGCCCGCTGCTACTAGCAGCAGGCAAACCGTCGTGAGGGCGAAGACAACCGGACGCCGACTATTCCTGCCTTTGTGTGACAGCTCATCAGCCCCGGGCTCGTGGGTTTCAATATCCGCATCCTGCCGGGGCCACCGCTCCAGCACCTTCGGCGCGGCAACGTCAGGCCACGCACCACGGTCCGCCCCCGGCTCAAATTGCTCCGCTTCCGCCGCGCTCCGAGCGTCCGCTCTCTGATCTTCCAGGTCCAGCATGGTCCTCACCCTTGCGATCTGCCTTTGCCGGACCGAAATGAGTAGAAATCGAGGGGAGACAATTGCTCCTTCTGCGAACAGGCTGTCCGGTATTGGCAGACAATAAGGGGGCGGGATGGACCGTCTCGCTAGCATCACGGCCTTTGTTGGGGTTGCCGAGAGCGGCGGCTTCTCGGCTGCAGGTCGCCGTTTGAACCGGTCAAAGGCGACGGTCAGCGACCAGGTTCAGACACTGGAAAACGCGCTCGGGGTGCGGCTGTTAAACCGTACCACCCGCCGGGTCAGTTTGACCGAGATCGGCCGCAGCTATTACGAGCGCTGCGTGCAAATCCTGCACGACCTAGAGGAGGCCGATGAGGCCGCCGGCGCTCAACAGGCAACCCCGCGCGGCCAGCTTCGGGTTCACTGCCAACAAGGCATCGTGCAGTTCGTCACACCGGTCGTGGTCGACTTCTCACCCGGTACCCTGAAGTGTCGGTCGATCTGCGCTACGGTCCCGCGATGGTCGATATGGTAGAGGAGGGGTTCGACCTGGCGATCAGCCCGGTTCTGCCGCCAGACGCGACCCTTGTCAGACGACGCCTGGCGACTTTCAGGCTGGTGCCATTCGCTGCCCCGGCCTATCTCGAACGACATCCGGCGCCGCAATCCCCGGCAGACCTCGCCGGTCACAACTGCCTGCGCTACCCCCACGCGCCGGGGTTCGCGGAGGGGTGGCACTTTCTGGACGCCAGTGGCAATCCGGTTGTGGCGCGCGTATCGGGGAACTTGATCAGCACCAGCCCAGATACAGCGCGTGCCGCCGCGGTAGCCGGCATCGGCCTGGTGCTGACGGCGCCGTTCATGGTTGCCGATTTGCTTGCCTCAGGGGCACTGGTGCCGCTGCTGCCCAGTTATCGAACGCAGGAGTTTGAGATCAATGCGTTCTATCCTCATCGCCGGCACCTGAGCGCCAAAGTGCGCGCGTTTATCGACCTGCTGGTCGACCGATTTGCCGAACACCAGCCCCGATAGGCGAAGATTAGGCTCGGCTTTGGGGCAGATTCAGCAGTTCGCGCCGCCAAGGCTGAGCGGCGGTTGTGGGTTCCAAAGCGGTCCGCTGCTGCCGACAATTAGGCCGTGCAGACTTTTGGGTCCGGCGCTCAGCTGCGTGCGGTGCTATGTGCCGCGCAACACGACGAGGGCGTCTACCGCCTTTACGCCCTGACCTGACGGCAGCACCATCAGCGGGTTGATGTCGAGCTCTGCCAAGTGTCCTTCGAGGTGCATGGCGAGGTGCGAGATGCGCACCAGGGTATCCGCGAGCGCCTCGAGGTCCGCCGCTGGCCGGCCGCGAAAGCCCCGGAGCAGCCGGGCTCCTTTGACCTCGGCGATCATCGCCTGTGCCTCCGAGCGGGTAATGGGGCAGCGCCTGAGGGCGACATCGTTGTAGACCTCGACCATCACGCCGCCGCTGCCGAACAGCAGCACCGGGCCCAATTGCGGGTCGCAATTGACGCCGATGATAACTTCGACGCCTTCTTTTACCATTTCCTGTACCGACACGCCGAGGATCCGGGCCTGTGGCGCTATCGCATTTGCCGCATCTGCTGCCTCTCCCATGATGGCGGAGGGAAGGGGTGGGGGTGAGTTCGCCGCCCGCTGCCCGGATCGATTGCCACCGGCACGATCACCCCCTCCCAACCCTCCCCCATCGAGGGGGAGGGCATTTAAATAGGTCTCGGCGCTGGCGGGCGGCCGTCCGGGGGCTCCCCCATCGAGGGGGAGGGCTTTGAAAGCGTAGGCCTTGGCGCTGGCCAGGATCTCTGCATAGGCGGTTCGCACTTCTTCTGCATCGCGCAAGTTCAGCCGCACGACCCCGGCCTCTGTCTTGTGCAGGATATCCGGCAAGTCAACCTTGAGGGCCACCGGAAACCCGAGCTGCTCTGCGGCCGCGACGGCGGCCTCTGGAGAATTCGCCCGGTGCTCGCGCGCACTCCCCACGCCCCAGGCCGCCAGCAGCTCTTTGCTCTCGGATTCCGAGAGGGTCGGACGCCCCAGGCCAAGAGCCTGGGCGATGGCCTGATCCTGAGGTGCGGTGCGCGGCGGGGCCGCGGCAAAGCCATCGGCCAAGCGCCGCTCGCGCCACGTATGATACGCGAGGCGGCTCTGCAGGCCTCGGGCCAGTTTGTCCGGCGTGTAGAAGATCGGTATCCGGGCGTGTTTGAGCTGCGCCAGACCGCTCTCGGCGTCGCGGCTTCCTGTCCACAAGAACACCACGCCCTTGTCGGTCCGGTCGCGCTGGCTGATCACCTGCCGAGCCTGGGCGTCCGCCCCGGCGCTCGCTACGACGAGCGTCCCCATCCGGGGATCATTGGTCATATGCTCCATGATCTGCGGGAAGGACTCGCTGTTGGCAAAGCCGGTTACATCGGCAGGATTGGCCGCCCACCCAAAGCCCTTCAGGATCGCGTTGACGCCGTCGCGCGCCTCCTGCCCGAGCGGCGGCAGATCGAGACCGGCCTGACCGCACATGTCGGCGGTCAGCGAGCTGACGCCGCCCGAGTGCGACACCACCGCGAGGCCGGGTACCTCGGGCTTAGGGGTGTGGGCGAGGAGGTGCGCTGTCTCCAGGAGTTCGTCGTAATCCTGGACCCGGATCACCCCGTATTGGGCAAAGATCGCATCGTAGCGGGCGTCAGCACCCGTCAGCGCCGCGGTATGCGAGCGTGCCGCCTGGGCTCCCAGTTCCGAACGCCCGATTTTGATCAGGACGATCGGCTTGCCGCGCTCCGCTGCGAGCTTTGCCACTTCGAGAAACTTATCGGCCCGCTTGAAGCCTTCGACAAAACCGGCAATGACCCGGGTATCCGGGTCGTCGAGCAGATAGCGGGCGAAATCGGTAAAGTCGAGGTCGGCCTCGTTCCCGGTCGAGATGATGTAGCTGAAGCCGATGCCGTTCTCGACCGCCCGCACCAGGAACGGCCCGAACGCCGTGGCGCCGCTTTGGCATACGAGGCCGATCGGCCCGGTCAGACCCTCCGCCCCGCGCGAGGAAGCGGTGGCCCAGATGTCGTCTTTGACGTTTGCGAGCCCCAGGCAGTTGGGGCCGCTGATCCGCATGCCCGAGGTGCTGGCAAAGGCGCCCAATTCGCCCTGTAAATCACGCCGGTCGTCGATGCCGCGCTCGGCGAAGCCGGCCGAGATCACGATCGCCGATCCCGCCCCCTTGCGGTGGCTCTCCTCCAGGACATCGAGCACCTGATCCCAGGGCACCACGATGCCCACCACATCGGGGGCCTCGGGCAGGCTCGTCACACTCGGGTAGGACTTCACCCCCATGATTTCGTCGTAACGCGGGTTCACGGCATAAACTCGCACCCGGTCTTTGGCCTTGAGCGCCGCCGCCAGAAACCGCCCGCCATATTGCATCCGCGGCGTGGCACCCACGATCGCAATCGAGCGCGGGTTGAGCATTTTGTGGATCGACGCCATCTGTGGTTCTGTCCAGAACTCCATCATACCCCCTGAAAAAGCCTGCCCCGTGGGCCTTCAGCCCACGGATTTGATCCGGGGGCAGGCCGGGGAACGGGGTCCGCCATCGGCTCGGCTAACTCGGGCGGGCCCGCCCATGCTATACCAAGGGGACGCGAGCGGCCGATATTCCCACATCATTGGCTGAAAGAGAGCGCTTGCGGCACATCCCGCCGGCCGATGCCGGAAATCGGGGCGTCGGGCGGGGAGATTGCTCAAGACGATAATCGACCGGGTCGAACTCCGTCCGAACGGTCTGCGAATCGGGCGCGCTCTCCACGTTTCGGCCTGGGCGGTTGCGATATCGGAGACTGTAATGATGACAAAATCGCATTCCATCCTGTGGCCGTTGGCGGACCCGCGGGGTCCGGCGACGAGCGATGGAGCGTCGACGGATCAGATGGAATTGCCGAAACCGCGGCGGGTGGCGCGTGGGCGGCCATTCGCGCGAGGCGAGGCGGGAAATCCCGGCGGCCGGCCGGCGGGCGGGCGCGCAACCGCAAGACCCTGGCCGCGGCGGCGCTCGCCGACGCCGTCATCACGCCCGGCGAGGGGGAAGCCATCGCGCGGATCGTCGACACTTTTGTCCGGGCGATCGAAACCAGCGACTTCGAACGGCGCCTGAAGGCGCTCGAGGGCGAAGACGCCGCGGACCGGGCATGGCGGGTTCCGACACGCTCGGTCGAATATTCAACGTCAGCGCGGGTTTTGCTGTAGATGCGCTGTATTTTTAGCAGGTAAATCGGAGTCATATCAATCAAAAGTTGGGTGGTGGGCAGTGTGACCGGGTGCCGAGGGGCGACGAGAACCGGAAGAATCTCCCGAGGCTCGCCGCCAGCCCAGAAAATCAGCGTTGCGCGCCGGCGGCGGTCGCGGCTGTTGACCCGATTGGCGGATGCCTTGATCCTCGCGTCGGCACGCATATCGTCGGCCGCCCTACCGGCCGGGGCATATGCGACGGCGGCGCCTTCCGGCCCGCCGTCTGAGATCACGGGAGGGACGGCATGAGCGGGCGCGTCTTCGACGGGTTGAAGGTGATCGACTGTGCCAGCTTTATCGCCGGCCCGGCGGCGGCGACGGTGATGTCGGATTTCGGCGCCGGGGTCGTAAAAATCGAGCCGCCAGGGGCGGGCGACCCGTACCGCCGCCGCGCCCAGCCGCCGATCGGGCCGGGGCTCGCGAGCAACCCCGGCTTTGTGCTCGACGGCCGCAACAAGCGCAGCCTGGCGCTCGACCTGCGGCTGCCGGAAGGGCAGGCGGTGCTGCGCCGGCTCGTCGCCGAGGCCGATGTGTTCATCACCAACTACCCGCCGCCGGTGCGCCGCAGGCTCGGCATCACCTACGACGAACTGGCGCCGCTCAACGAGCAGCTGATCTATGCCTCGTTCACCGGCTATGGCGAAACCGGCCCCGAGGCCGACAAGCCGGGCTTTGACGCGACCGCGTGGTGGGCGCGCTCCGGGCTGATGCATTTGGTGCGCGCCGGCGAGGAGGCGGCTCCGGCGCGGTCGTTGCCGGGGATGGGTGACCATCCCTCGGCGATGGGCACCTATGGCGCGATCGTCACCGCCCTCTACCAGCGCGAGCGCACCGGCAAGGGCGCCTATGTCGGCTCGTCACTGCTGGCAAACGGGTTGTGGGCCAACGGCTGCTCGGTGCAGGCCGCGTTGTGCGGTGAAAAGGTCGTGCCGCAGCCGCCGCGCGAACGTGGCGTCAATGGGTTGAGGATCCATTACCGCTGTCGCGACAATCGCTGGATTCTGCTGTCGATCGCCGCCGACGAATGGCGCTGGGACAAGTTCAAGTCCTGCATGGCGTCGGACGCTCTCGACGACCCGCGCTTTGCGACCTCGGCGTCGCGCGAGGCCCATGCCCGGGTGCTGATCCCGATCCTCGACGACATCTTCGCCAGCCGCGACCAGGCCGAATGGCGCGGCATTCTCGACGAGGCCGGGCTGATTTTCGGCATCGTCGCCGACATGGACGAGATCCACGAGGACGAGCAGATCCTCGCCAGCGAGGCGTTGGTGCGGTTCACCGACGGCAGCTCCTTGACCGTCAACAGCCCGTTGTGGATCGCCGGCCAGCAAAAACTGCCGCCGCGGCCCGCGCCAACCGTCGGCCAGCACAGCCAGGAGGTCTTGCGTGAAGCCGGCTATGCCGAAAGCGAAATCCGCGCAATGCGAGAGGCGAAGGTGATCGGCTGATACGTCGGGCAGGGACCGGTGCTCGACGTTTCGCGGTGAGAGCGGCCGCGGCTTCTTTGACGACGCCGGTGTCTTCGGGGGAGCGATGGTTCCGCGAGCCCCGCAACCTTGCCGCGTTCGGGACCCTGTGCCGCGCGGCCGTCGAGGACTGTGCCGCATCGCTGATGCCCATGCGGCGTGCTGGCTGCGGCGGAGCACCAGGTCTAGAATCCGCTTCTGAGTTCGGGAGAGGATTGGCATGTACGATCTGGTGATCCGCGGGGCAACGATTGTCGACGGTCTCGGGCACGAGCCGCGGCGGGCGGATGTCGCGGTCGAGAAATCGCGTATCGCGGCGATCGGCGAACTTGGTCGGCAGGCCGAGCGCGTCGTCGACGCCGGCGGGCTGACCCTGATGCCCGGGATCATCGACATCCACACCCATTATGATGCGCAGGTTACCTGGGACCCGACCCTGTCGCCGTCGCCCTCGCTCGGCGTCACCACCGCGGTGATGGGGAATTGCGGCTTTGGCATCGTCCCGAGCCCACCGGAGTTGCGCGACCTGATCATGCGCAACCTCGCGGTCGTCGAAGGCATGGACATCGCCGCGTTGCGCGCCGGCATCAATTGGGAGTTCCGGACGTTCGCCGAATACCTTGCCGCGGTTCGCCGGCGGGCACCCTATGCCAATCTCGCGGTCTTTGTCGGCCATTCTGCGGTGCGCACCGCGGTCATGGGCGAGGACGCCTCGGTCCGCAAACAGCCGACCCCGGCCGAGCTCGCCGAAATGAAGCGGCTCGTCGCCGAGGCGATGAACCAGGGTGCGGTCGGGCTCGGCGCGTCCTATTCGCTGAACCATTCCGGCTGGGGCGGGGTGCCGATGCCGTCGACGATCAGCGAGTTGGGCGAATTCGACGCGCTGGTCGGTGCCATGGGCGAGCGGGGCAGGGGGGTCGTCGAGATCTCGTCCGGACAGCGGCCCGTCGCCGAGATGGAGGAGATTGCCGGGCGCCATGGCCGCCGCATCTTCATGAGCACCGCACTGGCGCTCTACAACGAGCAATACCCGCGCCGGGCGATCGAGATGTTCGACGCCTGCGCGGCGGCGCAGGCGCGCGGCAACGGCGTCCACATCCAGATCACCTGCCAGCCGCTGTCGTTCGATTTCACCCTGGCGAGCGCCTACCCGTTCTACAGCCACGAGGCCTTCGAGCCGATCAAGGCGTTTTCGCCCGATCAGCTCAAATCGGTGTTCCGCGATCCCGGCTTTCGCCAGCGGTTCCGGCAGAACCTGGCGCAGCCGCGTCCCGGTACGGTGTTCCAGGGCAATTGGAACCGGGTCGTCGTCGCGGTGCCGGCGGTCCCGAAGAATGCCGGGCTCGCCAACCGCAACATTGCCGACATCGCGCGTGAGCACAGCCGCGACCCGCTCGACGTCATGCTCGATCTCGGCCTCGAAGAGGATCTGCAGACCGCATTTCTCGGCCTGTTCTTCAATGCTGTCGACGAAGGCGTTGCCGAGTTGCTCAAACATCCGGCCGGGGTCGTGGCCCTGTCCGACGCCGGCGCGCATCTGATGTATCTGTGCGACGCCGGGTTTGGGCTTTACCTGCTCGGGCATTGGGTGCGCGAGCGCGGCCTGTTCGACCTGCCGGAGGGCGTGCGCCGGCTGACCAGCCATCAGGCCGGGCTCTACGGCATCCCCGGTCGCGGCCGGATCGAGACCGGCGCCTTTGCCGATCTGCTGTTGTTCGACCCGGATAATGTCGGGGTGTCACCGGCCCGCCGGGTTAACGATCTGCCGGGCGGCGGCCCGCGCACGATCCGCGACCCGAAGGGCGTCCACGGCGTCTTTGTCAACGGCGTCGAGGTATTCGACGGCCGCCACTATCGCCCGCTCGCCAAGGGGCCGGGACAAGTGCTCGACCGCTTTGTGCCGACCGGCCCGGCGGCGATCCGAAGCGCGGCGGAGTAAGTTGCGGGGCATGAGGCAGCATCGCACCGCCGATCACGCTTGACATCACCACCCTTTCTTCCGATCGATCATCGATCGATACTATGGCGGTTCACATTCCGCTCGCGAACGTCAAAATGCCTGCCGAGGAAACGCCCCCGATGCCGCCCGCCGACGAGGATGCGCCGATAGACCGGGTCAGCGCGGAACCGCCTGCCATCCCGTCCGCCGACGCCGCGGCTCCAAGCGCCGCCGGCGAGGCTGCGCTGCCAGGCGAACCTTTGCCCGCCGGAGAACCGCACCGGCGGCGACGGCGCCGTCGCCGGCGGCCGCCGCGCGACGCGGCGTCCGCAGCGGAAACGGACAGGGATCCCACTGTTTTATCGGGCGACGATCGACCGCCCGACACTGAAGCCGCTACGGCTGATCCGGCCGGCGGCGACGGGGCTTCGACGCTGAGCCCGCCCTCACAGGCGGCGGATGCGGCTGGCGACCGCCCGCCCCGTCGGCGGCGTCGCCGGCGCCGCCCGCCGCCTGGGGGTTTGGGTTCTGCGCTGCCTGCCATCGGTACCGCGACGACGACCGGCGAAAGCGACGGTCCGGCGCCGGAAAGCTCCGGCGACGGCGAGGCTGGCGGTGCCGACGGCAATGCCGGCGGCGGTTCCAGTCGCGCATTGCTCCGTCTGCGCCTGCCGGTGCGGCAACGACGCCGGCTGTCGCAGCCGCCGGGTCTGCAAAGAGGAACGGCCGAGGCTGCGCCGACCGATGGCGATGCATCTGCAGGCGAAGCAGCGGCCGGCGTTCCGCGCGCCGAGGGTGAGTTTCCGCGGCGCCGGCGGCGGCGGCGCCTGCCCCCGCGTACCGGCTCCGTTGTGCCGGCGGGCGAAGGACAACCAGCCGGAGGCGCGCCGCGAGACGCCAATCGACCGCCCTACGCTCGGGAACGCAACCGGCGCGCCAGCGAGGACGGATCGCGCGAAAGGCAACCTCAGCCGGCTGGGGAGCAGCAACATCGCGGGCCGGGTCGTGGACCAGGTGAGGGGGACACCAGCGGCGCAAGCCGTCGTGATCGCAACGGCCGTAGTGCACGCGACCGAAATCCGAGCGGTCCGCGAGATGGCCAGCGCGGCAGGGCGCGCGATGCCGCACCGCGCCGCGCCGAGCAGAAACTCTACGCGCTCGAAGCGATGGTCGATCGCGGGTTCGAGGATGTCTCCGACGAGGCCGAGGACAGCGGCAGCCGCCGCGTGCATTGGACAATCGTCAAGCGCACCGTCGCCGACCAGAAAAGCGGCAAGCCGATGTCGGCGACTTATGTGTTGCAGCGCGAGGGTGAAGAAACCGAGTTTCCCAATCTCGGCGCCGCCCGCGCCGCCGCCAACAAGACCATTGTCCATCCCGAAAAGCTGACGATGTCAAAAGCCGAGCACGCCGCCGCCAAGAACAGCAAGTGAGCGCCGGCCCGCAGCTGCCGCCTGTGGTCTCGCCTCGCAGGCCTGAGGCGCGCAGGTCTCTTTGAGCCTGGGCGTCCTCGCTGCGCGTCGGCAGGCTTTCGACCCCGCCGGCGGGGTGTCAGGGCGGCAGCAGCGGCTCGCCGCGCATATATTTGCCGCGGCCGAACAGCAGGGTCGGCCTGCTGGTGTAGGCGTAGCGTTCGACGTGGCCGATAAAGATGATGTGGTCACCGCCGTAGTGCCTGTACTCGTTGCGGCACTCGAAATGCGCGGCGGCGCCGATCAGGACCGGGGCGCCGCATTCCGGGATCATGTGGTCGATCTCGGCGAATTTATTGTCGTGGGTGCGGGCGAATTTGTTCGACAGGTCGATCTGGTCGTAAGCGAGAATGTTCACGACGAAATGCGAGCCTTCCTGAAACGCCGGCAGGCTTTGCGCATAAAGGGAGGCGCTCCACAGCACCAAGGGCGGGGCCAGCGACACCGAGGTGAACGAGTTCGCGGTCATCCCGTAGAGCCCGCCGTCCTTGTCGCGCGCCGTGATGATCGTGACCCCGGTAGCAAAAGTCCCGAGCGCATTGCGGAAATCGCGCGCGTCGAAGCCTTCGCCCGAGGTCGCCTTCACCGGCGCGGCGTGGCTGCCGGGATGCTCGGGCTCGGGAATTTCAAGCTTTGGGGTTGCGGTTTGCTGGTTATTGTTTCGCACGGTCGATCCCCACGATCTGCTCAGAGCGACACTTCGGGCGGCAGGCCGAGCGCCACCCGGCCATAGATCGCGCCGTTGACGTCCCAGGTCAGCGTGTAATGTGCGTTAGCCGCATGGACATCACGAAAGGCGCGTTGAATCGGGTTTTGTGCATAGATCGCGCCACCGCCGCTCGCACTGAACAAAATGTCGACCGCCCGGGTGCACAATGTCGCGGCAAAGGCGCCGTCGCGGCGGTAGCGCGCCTTTTGTTCGAGGCTCGGCACCACTCCGGCCTCGGTGATCCGCGTCGCCTCGTCGCAATCGCGCAACGAGATCGCCTCGGCCGCATCCGCCGACGCCGCCGCCTCGGCGAGATGGACCTGCAAGTTTCTGAAATCGGCGAGGTTCCTCCCGGTGTAGACGCTGAGCCGGGTGCGGGTCGTCTCGGCGAAGTGCTGGATGGCGCTGCGGGCGATGCCGAGCGAGACGCCGGCGATAGCGAAACCGAACAGGCTGATCGCCGGCAGCTGGTACAGCGCCCCGGGGTTTACCCCGCTGCCCCGATTGGGGCCGCCCGTGATCCGCTCGGCGGCAAGGGTGCGGTGGGCCGGAACAAAGATGTCGGCGGCCTCGACATCCTTGCTGCCCGTGCCGCTCAACCCGATCACCTGCCACGTGTCGATGATCGTGTAATCGCTTGCCGGAAGCAGGAAAATGCGGGGCTCGCTCTGCCCGGTCTCCTCGTCGACGACGAGGGCGCCGATCATCGCCCAGGTGGCCGCGTCGATGCCGCTCGAAAACGGCCAGCGGCCACTCAGGCGATATCCGCCGGGCACCCGCCGTGCGCGGCCGCGCGGGAAAATAAGCGCCGAGCCGATCAAATTGTCCGGCGATTCGCCCCAGATTTCGTCCTGCGCTTCGGGGTGCCACATGCCGAGCAGCCAATGATGGGCGGCGAGGTTGGCGAGCACCCATGCAGTCGAGCCGCAACCTCGGCCGATCACCGCCGAAAGCTCGAAGAGTGCGCGGTAAGGCAACTCGCTGCCGCCGACCCGGGCCGGCTGCAGCATGCGAAAGAGGCCGCTTGAATGCAGATCGGCGATGGTCTCATCAGGCAGCCGACGCAATTCCTCGGCCCGCTCGGCGCGCTCGCGCAGCACCGGGATCAGCGATTCGGCCCGCGCCAGCAGCTCCTCGAAGCGCGGTGCCGCCGCGCGGTGTCCGGTCTTTGCCTCAGGCATTGGGATCCTCCCTGGGGTGAGCCGCCCGCTGTCACTCTATCCGCCGAGCGGCAGGCGGGCGACATCAAACCGAAATATGGGCAGGCGCATCCATCCTGCAGCAATGGAAATCGGCGATACTTTTGGTCGCCCGGCTAGCCTCCCGAGAAAGAGCCGCGCCCGGCGTGGTCGCCATGCGACAGAGAAGGCTGATCCGCACCGCAAGATCGTGTAGTTTCCGGGCCTCGACGTCGCGCCGAGTTCGGCACGACATTTGCTGGAACCAGAGCAGAAGCTTCGAACCGGGGAGGTCGGAAATGCTGTCACGTCGTTCGGTGCTCATCAGCCTGTCGACAACCGCTCTTGTCGGCACCTTGGCCGGAAGAGGCGTTCCCTCCTTCGCGGCCGACAAATCGATAAAGATCGGCCTCAACCTGCCCTTTACCGGCGCCGACGCGCACGATGCCGAGCTGATCAAGGACGGGGCGATGCTGGCGATCGACGAAGCCAACGACGCGGGCGGGGTGGGCGGCTACAAGATCGATGTGCTGCGGCTCGACGACGGCACCGCGACGGCCGGCCAATACGATCCGGCACAGGCCGCCACCAACGCCCGCAAAATGGTCTCCGACGATTCAGTCGTGGCCGCGATCGGCCCGCAGATGAGCGGGTCGGGCAAGGCAATGTCACCGATCCTCAGTCAGGGCGGGCTCGCCACGATCACCCCGAGCTCGACCAATCCCGACATCACCAATCCCAAATTTGCCGCGCAATACCGGCCCGCCGGAAAGGCGATCTACTTCCGCACTGTCACCACCGACGCCTTTCAGGGTCCGAACATGGCGAACTATTTCGCCGACACGCTAAAGGTGAAGTCGGTGTACGTGCTCGACGACAGCGGCGCCTATGGAGTCGGGCTCGCCGATGCGTTTCAGGAGCAGGCCAAAAAACGCGGGATTAATGTGCTCGGCCGCGATCAACTGAACCCGAAAGAGGCCGATTACACGACGACCCTGACCAAGATAAAGTCGCTTAACCCCGAGGCGCTATATTACGGCGGCGTGGCGCAGGCCGGGGTCAAGGTGGTCAAGCAGTCTTACGACATCATCCCGAATGTGATCAAAGCCGGCGGCGACGGGGTTTACGGCGCCGAGATCCTGAAGGGCGCGGGCTTTCCGTCTGCCCAGGCCTGGTACGCGACGATTGCCGCGCCGAATGTGCTCGAAAATCCTGACGCGGCGCCGACGATCGAGCGTTTTGTCAAGAAATACGGACAGCAGCCCGGCAATTACTCGATCACTGCTTACGATGCTGCCCTCGTTATCCTCGACGCGATCAAGCGGGTCGCCGCCTCCGGAAAGGACGTGACCCGCGATGCGATCCGTGACGCGATCCAGCAGTCGCACCTCAAGACCCTGCAGGGCGAGATCAGCTTCGATGCCAACGGCGATATCGAGAACCGAGTGATCAGCGTGTTCCAGATCACCCGAAACGACAAATATCCGCTCGATGACCTTCTCCACCAATATAAGTATATCGGGGTGGCGCCGGCAAGTTCGTGAGCATCGTGTTTTCGATGAACAGGTTGTGACCCGGAGCGCCGGCTCGCCATGACCGATTACAGCGTACTGGCGCAGCAAGTAATCAACGGATTGAGCCTCGGCGCCATGTACGCCTTGCTGGCGCTCGGGTTCACGCTGGTCTACGGCATCCTCGAGCTGATCAACTTCGCCCATTTCAACGTGTTCATGGTCGCCTCGTTTATCGGCATGTGGGCGTTGCAGCTGCTCGGCATTTCGGGGCAGACCCAGGTTTTGACCGGCGCGGCCCTGGCGGGGGCCCTTGCCTTTGCCTTTTTTGTCACGATGGTGGCGGCGGGGCTCATCGGGGTTGTCATCGAACGCCTGTCGCTGCGGCCGCTGCGTGGAGTGCGCGGTACCGCGGCAATGATCACGACGATCGGCGTCTCCTACATCCTGTTCAACATCATTTTGCTGACGGTCGGCGCCGGGTCGGAAAACTACCCCAACCCGCTGCCTGTCGTGCGCTGGCAGTTCGGCCAGGTGACGGTGGAGCTGAAGGAACTGCTGATCTGGGGCGTTGCTTTGGCGCTGATGATCGGGCTCAACCTGTTCGTCAACCGCACCCGGCTCGGCAAGGCGATGCGCGCGACCGCGCAGGATGCGGAGGCCGCCCGAATGATGGGCGTCAACGTCGACCGGGTCATCGTCACCGCATTTTTTCTGGGATCGGCGCTGGCCGGGGCGGCCGCGCTGATCTTTGGTCTCTACTATAACTATACGAGTTTTATCATCGGCTATACTGCGGGACTGCGCGCCTTCACCGCCGCAGTCCTGGGCGGCATCGGCAGCATTCCCGGTGCGATGGTGGGCGGGCTGCTGATCGGGCTGATCGAAACCCTGGGCGGCCAGCTGATTGCGGTGCGCTGGACCGATGTGATCATCTTCTCGATCCTTGTGTTGGTCCTGGTCTTCGCCCCCGCCGGCCTGTTGGGTCGCGCCACGCCGACGAAATCGTGAGATGGCGGAAATCGGCAAGCCGCCGCCGATCGGGACAGCAGCATTGCGCGGCAGGGCCCCGGCCCTGCCGCTGATCGATCGGATTTCCCCTCGCACTCGCAGCCGTCTGGCGATCCTTCTGATCGCCGCGGCAGCGCTGATGTTTCCGCTGCTGCACCGAAATGACGCCGACATCAATTCGGCGGCGAACGCACTGGCCTTTGCGGCACTGGCGCTCGGGCTCAACATCGTCGTCGGCTTCGCCGGTCTGCTCGACCTCGGTTATGCCGCGTTTTTCGCGATCGGCGCCTATGCCTACGGCGTCGCCAGCTCGTTTCAGCTGCAACCGGAGTGGACAAGCTTCTGGGAGCCGTTCCGCTGGCTCGACCTTGTCGCCCGGATGCCCGGCGACGGAGGCTACGTCGTCCATTTCCAGGTGTCGTTTTGGCTGATGTTGCCGGTCGCGGCTGCGATCGCCGCCTCTTTCGGCGTGCTGTTTGGCGCTCCGACGTTGCGGCTCAAGGGCGATTATTTGGCGATCGTGACCTTGGGCTTCGGCGAGATCGTGCCGATCGTCGCCCGCAACATCCCGAGCGTGACCAATGGTGCGATGGGGTTGAACGGGGTCGCCGCACCGCAGCTCTTCGGCCACAGCTTCGGCATCAATGCCACCCCGTATTATTATGTCGGCGTCGCCCTCGTCGCGCTGCTGATCGTGACCAGCTTGCGGCTCAAGGATTCGCGCATCGGCCGCGCCTGGATGGCGATCCGCGAGGACGAGATCGCCGCCGCGGCGATGGGCGTCAACCGCGTCCGTTTCAAGCTGCTCGCTTTTGCGATCGGCGCCGCCTTCGCCGGTGCGACCGGGACTTTCTACGTCGCCAAACTGCAGACCGCGACCCCGGAGATGTTCATGTTCCCGGTCTCGGTCATGATCCTGGTCATGATCGTGTTTGGCGGGATCGGCAGTGTGTGGGGGGTGGTCGTCGGCGCGCTGTTGTTGCAGATGCTGCAATCCTGGTTTCTCGAAGATCTGTCGCAATGGCTGCACGCGCTCGGCCGCCTGATCAACGTCGACTGGCTGCAGCATGTCGAGCTCGCCTCGTCGATCGAACTGATCTTCGGCGTGATCCTGGTGCTGATGATGCTCTATCGCCGCGACGGGCTGATCCCGGCGTCGCGGCGGATGCCGCCGTTGAGCCTGGACGAGCAGTCGGCCCAGGTGGCGCGCGGCGGCTTTGACGGATTACGGGCTCTCGCGACGGAAGAACGCAAGAGCGCGGCCGGGCCGCTGCTTGAAATCGACGGCCTGACCGTCAAATTTGGCGGGCTCGTCGCATTACGGTCGGTTTCACTCGGCGTGCCGGCGCACTCTGTTGTTGCGGTCATCGGCCCAAACGGCTCGGGCAAATCAACCTTGTTCAACGCCGTTACCGGGCTTGTTGTACCCGACAGCGGCACCGTCCGTTTCGCCGGCGAGGAAATCGGGCGGCTCCCGCCGCACCGCGTGCTCGAATGCGGGATCGTCCGCACCTTTCAGAACATCCGTCTGTTCCCGAATTTGTCGGTGCTCGAAAACGTCATGATCGGCATGCACGCGCGGCTCGGCACCGGCGCGGTCGGGGCGCTGTTGCGGCTGCCGCAAACCCGCCGTAGGGAGGAAGAGGCGCGCGAACGGGCGCTCGAAATTCTGGCATTGTTCGGCAATCGCCTGCTGCCGCGTGCCGACCATGTCGCCTCGAGCCTGTCCTACGCCAACCGGCGGCGGACCGAGATCGCCCGCGCGCTCGCCGCGCGGCCCAGGCTGCTGCTGCTCGACGAGCCCACCGCCGGCATGAACCCGGCTGAAACTCTGGAGCTCGCCGAGCAGATCAAAAGCCTCCACCGCTACGGTCTCGCGATCGTGCTGATCGAGCACAAGCTCGACGTCGTCGTCAGTCTCGCCGACAAGGTCGTCGTGCTCGACCACGGCGAGAAGATCGCCGAAGGACCGCCCGAGGTGGTGCGGCGCGACGAGGAGGTAATCCGCGCTTATCTCGGCCGCAGCGCGGTCTTCGCGTGAGCGCACCGCTGCTCGAATTCAAGGCGGTCGACACTCATTACGGCGACCTGCATGTGCTGAAGTCGGTGGATTATCGGATCGATTCCGGCGAGATCGTCTGCCTCTTGGGCGGCAACGCGTCGGGCAAGTCGACGACGATGAAGGCGATCATGGGGATCGTGCGCCCGAGCCGGGGCGAGGTCTTCTATGAGGGCCAGCCGCTCAACCAGGTCAGCACCGCTGAGCGGGTGCGGCGCGGCATTGCACCGGTGCTCGAAGCGCGGCGGCTGTTTCCGCGCATGACCGTCTACGAGAACCTCGAAATGGGCGCCTACACCCGCCGCCGCGGGCCTGAATTCGAGGAGGATCTAACGCGGGTCTTCACCCTGTTTCCGCGGGTTCAGGAGCGCCTACGCCAGCTCGCCGGCACCTTGTCGGGCGGCGAGCAGCAGATGGTGGCGATCGGCCGGGCCTTGATGGCGCATCCCAAGCTTCTGTGCATGGACGAGCCGTCGATGGGGCTGTCGCCGGCCTATGTCGAGCAGGTGTTCGACATCATCCGCGAGATCAACCGCCAGGGCACGACGATCTTCATGGTCGAGCAGAACGCCAACATGGCGCTCCAAATCGCCGACCGCGGCTATGTCCTGCAGACCGGCCAGGTCGTGCTCAGCGGCCCGTCGGCCGAACTGCGCCAGAACGAGCAGATCCGCCGCGCCTATCTCGGCGAGATGACGGTCGCTTAGCCAGCGCTCGTTAGTCCGCGATGCCGCAGCAACGGCCCGATCTCCGGGTCATGGCCGCGAAACGCGCGGTAGAGCCCCATCGGGTCCTTGGTGTCGCCGGCGCTGTAGATGTCCTTGAGGCGCGCTGCCAATGCCGGGTCGAACACGTCGCCGGTCTCGGTGAAGGCGGCAAAGCCGTCGGCATCGAGCACTTCGGCCCAGAGATAGGCGTAATATCCGGCCGCATAGCCGCAGCCGGCGAAGAGATGCTGGAAATGCGCCGGACGGTGGCGCAGCCCGATCTCGCGGGGCACGTCGTAGCGCTCGAGAAATTCGCGCTCGAATTGGTTCGGGTCGATCTTTTCGGGGGCTGGGTCGCGGTGCAGTTCAAGATCGATCAGCGCCGAGGCGGTGTACTCGACCGTCGCAAAACCCTGGTTGAAATTCCGCGCCGCCAGCAAGCGCTGCAACAACTGTTCGGGGATCGGCTCGCCGGTTTGGTAATGGCGGGCGTAGCGCCGCAAATTTTCCGGCGCCGACATCCAATGCTCGAAAATCTGCGATGGGAACTCGACAAAGTCACGGCGCACCGCGGTCCCGGATTGTGACGGATAACGCACCCGACTAAGCAGCGCGTGCAGGCCGTGACCGAACTCATGAAACAGGGTCTCGGCGTCGTCAAAGCTCAACAGGGTCGGCTCGCCTTTCGCGAAATTGTTGTTGTTGACGACAATCGGCGCCACCCAGCCATCAAGGTTCTGCTGATCGCGATAGCGGCTTGACCAGGCACCGGAATGTTTGCCGGGGCGCGCGAAGTTGTCATGCAGGAACAGCCCGACATGGGCGCCTGCGCGATCGCGCACCTCCCAGACCCGAACATCCGGATGGTAGACCGGCACATCCGAGCGGGCGGCAAAGGTCAGCCCGAACAGGCGACCGGCGGTGGCGAAGGCAGCCTGCACCATGTTGTCGAGGACGAAGTAGGGTTTTACCTCAGCCTCGTTGAGATCGTATTGGGCTTGGCGGACCTTTTCGGCGAAATAGCGCCAATCCCAAGGCTCGATCGGCTCGTTCAGCCCTTCGTCGCGAGCCGTAGCCGCCAGGGCGGTGCGTTCCGCGCGGGCCTTTTCTTTGGCGGGCCCCCAGACCTGCAACAACAGATGCTCGACGGCATTGTCGGTCTTGGCCATCGAATCGTCGAGCCGGTAGGCGGCAAAATTTTCGTACCCGAGGAGCCGCGCCTGCTCGGCGCGAAGTGCCATGATCTCGCGGATCAGCGGCGTATTGTCCGCCTCGCCGGGATGGGTCCCGCGTGCCGTCCACGCCTCGTGCGCGATGCGGCGCAAATCGCGGCGCGCCGAAAAGGTCAGGAACGGTTCGATCGAGGAGCGCGCGAGGGTGGTGAGGTAATGCCCGCTGAGGCCGCGCTCTTCGGCCGCTTGCGCCGCGGCGGTGCGGGCGAACTCGGGGAGCCCGTCGAGGTCGGCCTCCTCGAGCACCAGCTGCCACTCGCGCTCGTCATGCAATACGTTCTGACCAAACAACGTGTGCAATGTGGCCAGCCGCTCGGTGATCGCGGCCATGCGCGCCTTCTGCTTGGAGCCAAGCAGAGCGCCGTTGCGTATAAAGCGCAAATGGTGGCGTTCGAGCAGGCGCTGCTGGCCCACCGCCAGCCCGAGCTCGGCGCGCCGGGCGTAGAGATCGGCGATGCGCGCAAACACGCCGGGGTCGAGCGCGATACGCATGTGGTGTTGTGCGAGCCTCGGCGCATAATCGCGGGCGATTGCTTCGAGCGCCGAATTGGTGTCGCTCGCATCGAGGTTGGAAAACACGCGGCTGACCCGGTCGAGCAGCCGCCCGCTCCGCTCGAGGTCTTCGATCGTGTCGGCAAAGCATGGCGGCCACGGGGCACCGGCGATCGCCGCCACCTGGGCCAGCTGCTCCTCCATGCCTCGATCGAAAGCGGGCGGAAAATGCTCCGCCCGGATACGGTCGAAGGGCGGGGTACCGAACGGCGTGTGCCAGGTCTCGAAAAACGGGTTATCGGCCATGTCGGTCTTGCACCAAATCGCGTGCCGTCAAAATGTCGAGAAACAGCTGCGCGGGTTCAATGCTCGGCATTAACCCGGTCCGGCCCGACGGTCCATCATAGCCCCGATTCTCCCGGCAAGGGCGTCGTGCTCAAAATCGCTCGGATCTGAGCGTCGGAAACCTGTGAGGCCATCTTTTGCCGGTATTGGTCATAGGCATGCTGACCGCCGACATAAATGCAATCGCAATCGATCGGGTCGGCGTACATAAACTTAACGCTGCCGTTTGAATTGCGCATTACGAATTGGTGCGGTGGCAGCGCCTTCAACGCCGCCATGCGTTCTGGCGTGTCGGCGCTTCTCCGGACAAAGCCGGCCTCGGCCAAAAGGTCGTCTTTCGCCGGCGCCTCCGCCACCGAATTCGCGCACGCCGCCGCCAGGAGCACCACCCCGGTCATCGCGGCAGCCCAATGGAAAGATCGGTTCATGGGTAAACCTCCCGCTCGCCCACGCTCACAGGCTCGACACACGCAGAATTGATGACATGATAGCGGGCCCCGCCAGTCCGATGAAATCGCCTCACCAACGAGTTCAGCTTTGTCCAAATTAGGCGGGATTCTCCGCGGGCCGCAAACGGTTCCCGGCGCCGCATCGAAACCGCTGCGCGCCGATCAATCCTGTATTGCACTGAGCGGCTGTGCGATGACCTGGGAAGCGGCGTTTGATCGCCCCACATGGGCTGGCGTCGCGACGGTTGCGGCGGGTGCGGGGATGAGGCAAGCTGCCGCACCCTATCGGGGTAAATTGGGAAAAGATGCCGTACAAGGCGACGGAAAAGATGACGGCGGGACTCGCCGCGAATATAAAACCGCTTCGATGCTGCTGTGCCCGCCGCACCCTTGGTGCGCCGCAGGGACGCAGGCGGGCGAGCCTGGATAGGCGATCGCAGCGGGAATAACGACGGGCCGGGGCCATGCCCCGTCCGCCAGGAGGGCCCTAGTGCATCCGACCGACATCAGTAACCCCGACTATTTTCACAAAGTCGTCGATTGCCAATGGGCGTGCCCTGCCCATACGCCGGTGCCGGAATACATCCGCATGATTGCCGATCGGCGCTACACCGACGCATTTATGGTCAATTGGTTCTCGAATGTTTTCCCCGGGATCCTCGGGCGCACCTGCGACCGGCCGTGCGAGCCCGCCTGCCGGCGTGGTCGGGTTGAGAAAGAGCCGGTGGCGATCTGTCGACTGAAACGCGTCGCCGCCGACAACAAAGGCGACATCACGCCATATCTGCCGACCATCCCGCCTGAGAAAAACGGCCGGCGCATCGCGTTCGTCGGCGCCGGACCGGCCTCCCTCACCGTCGCTCGCGATCTGTTGCCGCTCGGCTATCACTGCGTGATGTTCGACGGCGACGCCAAAGGCGGCGGCATGATGCGCAGCCAGATTCCGCGCTTCCGCCTGCCCGAAACCGTCACCGACGAAGAGGTCGACCTAATCCTCGACTTGGGTGTCGAAACCCGGTTTGGGGAGCCGGTGCAAAGCCTGAAAGCGCTGCTCTCAGAGGGCTGGGACGCAGTCTTTGTCGGCTGCGGCGCGCCGCGCGGGCGCGATCTCGACATTCCCGGCCGCAACGAGGCGGCGGCGAACATCCATATCGGCATCGACTGGCTGTCGAGCGTCTCGTTTGGTCACATCAACAAGATCGGCCGTCGCGTTGTGGTGCTCGGTGGCGGCAACACGGCGATGGATTGCTGCCGTTCGTCGCGCCGGCTCGGCGGCGAGGAGGTCACCGTCGTCGTCCGCAGCGGGTTCGACGAGATGAAGGCCTCGCCCTGGGAAAAAGAGGACGCGACTCATGAAGGGATCCCGATCCTCAACTGGTTGGTGCCAAAAGAATTCGCCCATGATCGCGGCGACCTGACCGGGGTGGTGTTCGAAAAGGTCACGGCCGAATACGACCCAAGCGGCCGCCGCAACCTGGTGCCGACCGGCGAACCCGACGTCCACATCGCGTGCGACGACGTGCTGATCGCAGTCGGCCAGGAGAACGCCTTTCCCTGGATCGAGCGCGACGTCGGCATCGAATTCGACCGCTGGGACATGCCCAAGGTTGACCCGAAGACGATGCAGTCGACCCTCCCCAGCGTCTTTTTCGGCGGGGACGCCGCGTTTGGGCCAAAGAACATCATCTGGGCGGTTGCCCATGGTCACGACGCTGCGATCTCGATCGACAAATTTTGTCACGGCGAGGATGTGCGTGACCGGCCGCCGCCGGGCGTGACCCTGGTCAGCCAGAAGATGGGCATCCACGAATGGAGCTATGACAACGACATTTCGAACGATCTGCGCTACCGTGTGCCGCTGCGCGACACCGCAGTTGCGCTGGCCGATATCCGGGTCGAGGTCGAGCTCGGCTTTGACGAAAAGCTCGGCTTTCTCGAAGCCGAACGCTGCCTCAATTGCGACGTCCAGACCGTGTTTACCGGCCAGCTCTGCATCGAATGCGACGCCTGCGTCGACATCTGCCCGATGGATTGCATCACTTTTACCGACGATGGTCCGGAAGACGAGCTGCGGGGGCGGCTGATGGCCCCGGCGCTCGACCTCGAGCAGGATCTCTATATCGGCAATTCGCTCAAGACCGGCCGAATTATGGTCAAGGACGAGGATGTTTGCCTGCATTGCGGGTTGTGCGCCGAGCGCTGTCCGACCGGCGCCTGGGACATGCGGAAATTTCTTCTCGACATGACCCAGGCCGGCCCCGCCTGCCGGGCTCAATAAAAAATCAAGGATCAACGCGGAGGGCGCAATGAATGCGCGATGGGCGCACAGAGGCAACCGGCACAGCGTCCTCGACGGATCAGTCGCGGCCTTCGCGCTAAAGCTTTTTCCAGAGGAATGAACGTGGACGGATCGAGCCCGCACAGCATCGAAAGCGTCAACGACTTCGTCGTCAAATTCGCCAACGTCAACGGATCGGGGTCGGCCAGCGCCAACGCTCTGTTCGCCAAATCGGTTCTGCGCATGGGCATCCCGGCGAGTTCGCGCAACATCTTCCCGTCGAACATTCAGGGCCTGCCAACCTGGTACGAAGTGCGGATCAGCGAAAAGGGCCATCTCGGCCGCCGTGGCGGGGTCGACATGATGGTCGCGATGAACCCGCAGACCTGGGACGAGGACCTGGCCGAGATCGAGCCCGGCGGCTATCTGTTCTACGATTCGACGAAACCGCTTCCACCGTCGAAATTTCGCGACGACATCAGCGTGATCGGCGCGCCGCTGACGGCAATCTGCAACCGCGAATACAATGACCCCCGCCAGCGCCAGTTGTTCAAGAACATCATTTATCTCGGCGCCTTGTCGGCACTGTTGAACATGGATGTAGCGGCGATCGAAAAGCTGATCTCCGAGCAGTTCCGCGGCAAGGATACCCTGATCCGGCCCAATCTGCGCGCGCTCGATCTCGGCCGCGAATGGGCTTCGAACGAGCAGGAATGCCCAATTGGGCTGCGCCTCGAGCCCGTCGACAAGGTTGGCGACCGCATCTTCATCACCGGCAACGACGCGGCGGCACTAGGCGCCGTCTATGGCGGGGCGACAGTCGCGGCGTGGTATCCGATCACTCCGTCCTCCTCGCTCGCCGAGGCTTTTTCGAACCACTGCCGCCGCTATCGCGTTGATCCCGAGACCAAGAAACAGCGTTACGCGGTCATCCAGGCTGAAGACGAGCTGGCCTCGATCGGCATGGTGATCGGCGCTGCCTGGAACGGTGCGCGCGCCTTTACCACGACCTCGGGACCGGGCATCTCGCTGATGCAAGAGTTCATCGGGCTCGCCTATTTCGCCGAGATACCGGCGGTGATCTTCGACGTGCAGCGCGGCAGCCCGTCGACCGGGATGCCGACCCGAACCCAGCAGGCCGACATCCTATCCTGTGCCCATGCCTCGCACGGCGACACAAAGCATGTGCTGCTGTTCCCCGAGGACCCGCGCGAAAGCTTCGCCTTCGCCGCCGAGGCGTTCGATTTGGCTGACCGGCTTCAGACGCCGGTTTTTGTAATGCTCGATCTCGACATCGGCATGAACGACTGGCTCGTCGAGCCGTTGGCCTGGGACGAGAACCGGCATTACGACCGCGGCAAGGTCATGACCGCCGAACAGCTCGAGGCGGGCGTCGAGTTCGGGCGCTATCTCGATGTCGACGGCGACGGCATCCCCTATCGTACCTTGCCTGGCACCCATCCGACGCGCGGCGCCTTTTTCACCCGCGGCACGACCAAGGACCGTTTTGCGCGCTATTCCGAGGAGGGGCCGGATTACGTCGACAACATGCAGCGCCTCTTGCACAAATTCGAGACCGCCAAGCGCCTGGTGCCGCCTCCGATCAAGCGCTCGGCGCGCGAGGCAACCCGCTATGGTGCGATCTATTTCGGCTCGACCTCGGCTGCCATGGCCGAGGCGCTGGAAACGCTTGAGGAGCGTGGCATCCATCTCGACACCCTTCGCGTGCGAGCCTACCCATTTCACGATGACGTGCTCGATTTTATCGCCGCCCACGACCGCATCTTTCTCGTCGAACAAAACCGCGACGCCCAGCTGCGCAGCTTGGTGATGAACGACGGCGATATCGACCCGGCCCGGCTTGTCCCGATCCTGCATTATGACGGCACGCCGATTACCGCGCGCTTCATCGTCAAGGCAATCGGCGACATGCTCGACATCATGACATTGGCGCCATTGCGCAAGGCGCTGCCGTGAATTTCCTAAGGACCGCGGGCCTGCGGCCTGCATGCGGGCGGAACGTCCGCGCTCCCAAGAGGCGATCATGACCTACATTGCCAAGCCCCGGCTGCATCACCCAAAGCTGCCGACCAATGCGCTCGGCTACACCCACCGCGACTACGAGGGCGCGGTGTCGACCCTGTGCGCCGGCTGCGGCCACGATTCGATCAGCGCTGCGATCATCCAGGCCTGCTTTGAGCTGAGCCTGCCGCCGCATCGCATCGCCAAGCTCTCCGGGATCGGCTGCTCGTCGAAGACGCCGACCTATTTCCTCGGCAAGTCGCACGGTTTCAACAGCGTGCACGGCCGCATGCCGTCGGTGCTGACCGGCGCCAACCTCGCCAATCGCAATCTCGTCTATCTCGGCATTTCGGGCGACGGCGATTCGGCGTCGATCGGCCTCGGCCAGTTCGCGCATTGCATTCGCCGCGCCGTCAATATGGTCTACATCGTCGAGAACAACGGCGTATACGGGCTGACCAAGGGTCAGTTCTCGGCGACCGCCGACAAGGGGTCAAAGGCGCGTCGCGGCGCGGTCAACACCGATTCTCCTATCGATCTGGTGGCGCTTGCCCTGCAACTTGGCGCGTCCTTTGTCGGGCGCAGCTTCTCCGGTGACAAAAAGCAGCTGGTGCCGCTGATCGAGGCCGCGATCGAGCACCGCGGAGCCGCGTTTATCGACGTCGTCTCACCCTGCGTCGCCTTCAACAACAACCCCGAATCGACGAAGAGCTTTGACTATGTCCGGGGTCACAACGAGGCGGTCAACCGTCTCGACATGATCCTCGAACGCGACGAGATCATCGCCGATTACGCGCCGGGGACGGTCGAAACCGTGGTTCAGCACGACGGCTCGATCCTAAGGCTCCGCAAGCTCGCTGCCGATTACGATCCGCACGACCGAATCTCCGCATTGACCTATCTTCAGCAGCGGCACGCGGCAGGAGAGGTCGTCACCGGGCTGCTGTTTGTCGAACCCGATTCTGGCGACATGCACGAATTCCTCGACACGGTCGAACCACCGCTCAACGGCCTCGGCGAGGCCGAGTTGTGCCCCGGCCCGGCCGCCCTCGCCCAATTCAACGCCGCGCATCGCTAGCGTCGCCGCCGGCCGCCGTGGATGCGTCGCAGTGAGCGCTGCGGACTTCGACTCGCGCTACTTCAATGTCGATCCAAGCTGACATTTGGCCGGTGAAGCGTCAGCGATCGTCCTGCAACGACAGTAGGGTGGCGTTGCCGCCGGCGGCGGTGGTGTCGGTCGAGATGGTGCGCTCGGTCGCAAAGCGGTGCAGATAGCGCGGGCCGCCGGCCTTGGGGCCGGTACCCGACAGGCGCTCGCCGCCAAATGGCTGCGCGCCGACGACAGCGCCGATCATGTTGCGGTTGACGTAATTGTTGCCAATGCGCAGCCGGCCCAGAATGTGGCGGACATTCTCGTCGATACGGCTGTGGATGCCTGATGTCAGTCCGTAGCCGGTCGCGTCGATCTCGTCGAGTATCTGGTCGAGCCGGTCGGCCGGCCAGCGCACGACATGCAAGATCGGGCCAAACACCTCTCGGTCGAGCAGATCGGCGCTCGCGATCTCGAAAGCGCGCGGGGCAAAAAAGGTGCCGTGGTCGGCACCCGGCGGCAGCCGGCATTGGTAGAGAAGGCGGCCTTCGCGCACCATGCGGGCGACGTGCTGCTCAAGCGCGTCGCGGGCGGCAGCGTCGATGACCGGGCCGACATCGGTGGCGAGCAGAGCCGGGTCGCCGATCGCGAGTTCCGCCATCGCCCCCGTCAGCATGTCGATCAGCCGGTCGGCGATGTCGGCTTGCACATAAAGGAGGCGCAATGACGAACAGCGCTGCCCGGCGCTTTCGAAGGCCGAAATCAGCACATCGACCACGACCTGTTCCGGCAAGGCTGAGGAATCGACGATCATCGCGTTCTGCCCACCGGTTTCGGCGATCAACGGCGCAAGCGGGCCGGGCCTCTGCACCAGGCTCAGCGCGATGGCGCGCGCGGTTTCGGTCGAGCCGGTAAAGGCGACGCCCGCGACCCTGGGATCGGCGACAAGCGGCGCCCCCACCGCCTCGCCGGTGCCGGGCAGCAGGTGCAAGACGTCAGCCGGGATGCCGGCCTCGTGCAGCAAATGCACAGCGGCGGCGGCGGTAAGCGGGGTCTGCTCGGCGGGTTTGGCGATGACGGTGTTGCCGGCGGCGAGTGCGGCGGCGACCTGACCGGTAAAGATTGCCAATGGGAAATTCCACGGCGAGATGCAGGCAAAGACGCCCCGCCCGTGCAGCGCCAGTTCGTTGCGCTCGCCGGTCGGTCCCAGCAATGGTTCGGGGACGGCGAAATCGGCCCGGGCGCGCACCGCGTAATAGCGCAGGTAATCGATCGCCTCGCGCAACTCCGAGGCCGCCGCCGCAATCGTGCGGCCGCCTTCGCGGATGATCCGCGTCATCAGTACGGCGCGGTGGCCCTCGTAAAGGTCGGCGGCGTGTTCGAGGATTGCGGCGCGCTCATTGGCCGGCCGATGGTCCCAGGCGGAGGCGGCGTGACGGGCGCGGTCGAGCGCCTGATCGAGTTGCTCCGGCCCGGCTTGGATAACGGCGCCGATCTGGCGGCGACGATCACTCGGATCGAACACCAGCTCAGAGGGACCGGTCTGCTCGATACCACCGACGATGGGTGCGGCATGCCACGGATGACGCATCGCGGCGGCGAGATCGTCGCGCAAAGCCGTCAACGCCGGTGAGTGGGTGAGGTCGATCCCGCGCGAATTCCGCCGCACCGGAGCGTAGAGGTCTGACGGCAGCGGGATGCGTGGGTGCGGCTTGAGCATCAGCCGTGAGAGCCGCGCCACCGGATCGGCGATGATCTCGTCGATCGGCTGACGGTCGTCGACAATGCGGTTGACGAACGAGGTGTTGGCGCCGTTTTCGAGCAGCCGGCGGACGAGGTAGGCCAGCAATTCCTCATGACTGCCGACCGGGGCATAGACGCGGCATGGCCGATCGAAATAGTCCGGCCCGACGATTTCGTCGTAGAGGGCTTCTCCCATGCCGTGCAGGCGCTGGAACTCCCAATCGCGGCGGTCGCCAGCGAGTTCGAGCATCGCGGCGACGGTGTGCGCGTTGTGGGTGGCGAATTGGGGATAGAGCGCGCTGCCCCCGTCAAGAAGGCGGCGGGCGGCGGCGAGATAGGAGACGTCGGTTGCGAGCTTGCGGGTGTAGACCGGATACCCGTCGAGCCCGCGCTCCTGGCTGCGCTTGATCTCGCTGTCCCAATACGCGCCTTTGACAAGTCGCACCATCAGCCGCCTTCGGCCACGGCGCGCGAGATCGGCAAGCCAGTCGATCAGCGGCAACGCGCGCTTTTGATAGGCCTGCACCGCGAGGCCGAACCCGTCCCAGCCGGCGAGTTCGGGGGCGAGAGCCAATGTCTCGATCAGATCGAGCGACAGGTCGAGCCGGTCGGCTTCCTCGGCGTCGATCGTAAAGCCGATGCCGGCCTCGCGCGCCTGACCGGCGAGCGCCAGCAACGGCGGGGTCATCTCGGCCAGCACTCGGTCGCGTTGCGCCATCTCGTAGCGCGGGTGCAACGCCGAAAGCTTGACCGAAATGCCGGGCGCCTCTTCGACGGCGCGACCGGCGGCAGCGCCTCCGATAGAGTTGATCGCGTTCTTGTAGGAGTCGAGATAGCGGTTGGCGTCGGCCGCGGTGTGCGCCGCTTCGCCGAGCATGTCGTAGGAATGGCGGTAGCCCTCGCGTTCAACCGGGCGGGCACGTTCGAGCGCCTCCTCGATGGTGCGGCCCATGACGAATTGGCGGGCGAGGATGCGCATTGCCGCGGTCACGGCCTGGCGCACCACCGGCTCGCCCGAGCGCATCGCAAATCGGCGCAGGGCCGCGCGCAGATCGTGCGCCGCGGGCTCGGCGCGCAGGAAGCGCCCGGTCAGCATCAACGCCCAGGTCGAGGCGTTGACAAAGACCGAGTCCGAATGGTCGAGATGGCGCGCCCAATCGGCCTCGCCGAGCTTGTCACGGATCAGCCGGTCGATTGTGTCGGCGTCGGGGATGCGCAGCAATGCCTCAGCGAGGCAGAGGAGCGCCACGCCTTCCTGCGAGGACAGCGCGTATTCGTGCAAAAACGCGTCAATGCCGCCCTTGCCCTGGCGCTCGCGGCGGACGCCAGCAACCAGCCGGCGGGCGGTCTGCGCGATCCGATCGCGCGCTTCGGGCGGGATTTCCGCCGCGGCCAGGATCTGCGCGTCCGCCTCGGTCTCATCGAGGCGCGCATGGTCGCGGACCGCGGCGCGCAGTGGTGAGGCGGGCGGCAGCGGGGCGGGGAACACGACATCCATGGCGAGGCCCTTTCATGCACGGCGCTGATTTTCGGGCATCTAAACGAACTTTTGTCGGCGCGCTGCGTCCGTGCGCTCACAGATGTGGGGTACGGGGGACGCGCGCACAGCCATAATGGTCAGCACCTCGCTGAGGGCGTGCTACCAGTTGGCGGCCTCCTTGGTCGAGCCGAGGCCGGGCACCGGCTGTGAGGGCGCTTCAACGCGAAGGGTTGCCTGCCGATGCACCAACCGCCTCGAAAAATCCGGTGCCCACGCCTGCATACGGCCTCGCCGGCAAGCCTTGCAGAGCGCACCGCAAAACCGCATACACTGCCGCTGTCCGGCGGGCTCGGGCGTGTCATGGTGGGGGAATGGATGTTGAGGTTTCGGCGAGCGTTTTCCTTGATGCTTTTAGTCTGGGCGCTGGCGCTCTCCGCCGCGGCCAGCGCGCAAGCCCCGCCGGGTGCGCCGGCCGCGAACCCGGCGCCCCCCGCTGCCGCACCGGGAGCCGAAGCGAAGGCGCAGCTGCCGCGTTTCCTGATCTATTTTGACGAATTCAGCGCCTATCTGTCGCCGCGAGCAAAGACGATCATTGCGCAGGCCGCCAAAAAGGCGAAGGAGGCCGGCGCCACGTCGATCACCGTCCAGGCGCGGGCGAGCGCCACCGGCACGGTTCAGACCAACAAATACCTGGCAATGACGCGCTCCTCGATCGTCGCCGACGAACTCCAGGCGGATGGGATCGACGCCGCGATGGTACAGCAGGATCCGATCGGGCAGACCGGATCGAGCGACCCCTCGGTGTTCAACCGGCGCGTCGACATCATCCTCCATCACTGAGCGCCGCTGCGCGATGGCTGCGGGACTGCTGGTCGTCACTACGGGTGTGGCGCGACGTGGCCCTGCGCGCCGCGCCGCCGTCAATTGGCGGCAGGCGCCTTGTGGCGAGACGCCGCTGCACCTGATCGGTCCGGACAAGCGGATGATATAGCGCGAGCCCCTTCGGCAAGCGCGCCAGCGAACCTGGCGGGCGGTTACGCGCCTGGTCGCAACAGTTCCGGCGAATGGCGCAGCACGGTGCGGCGACCATGCTTGTAGACGACGAGAGGGGGGCGGATTTGGGCGATGGCCTGCTCCGGGCTTTCGGCGTCGATGACGACGACGTCGGCCGGGTTGCCGACCGCGAGCCCATAATCCTTCAGGTTTAGCAGGCGGGCCGAGCGCTCGGTCAGCATCGCAAAACATTCGCGCAATTGTTCAGTGCGGCCGATCTGCAGCACATTGGCGTGCAGATTGGCCATGCGGATCAGCGAGCAGTCGCCATACGGGGTGACCGGGTTCAGCACGTTGTTGGTCGACAATGAGCAATTGACGCCGCGCTCGACCAGGAAATTGGCGTCGGCGACGCCGCGACGGATATTGTGGTCCTGGTCGCGGCCCATAACGAACAAATCGGTCAGCGGCAACACCGTGACGGCGACGCCGGCATCGGCCATACGCCGGGCGATCGCCGCGAGGCGATCGGTCGGCATCGTCGACAATTTTGCCATGTGGCCGACCGTGACCCGGCCGCCGCGGCGGTATTGCTCGGCCAGATCGCAAACCAGCGGCACATCGAGCTCGTCTGGCCCGTCGCCGACATCGAGATGGAGGTCGATGTCGGCGTCGAAATCGCGCGCCAACTCAAAGATGCGGCGGATCTGGCCGGCATGGTCCGGGTCGTAGCGCGGGGCACCACCGATCGCAGTGGCGCCGCGTTTCAGCCCCTCGACCAGCAATTCCTCGGTGCCGGGGTAATTGGTCAGCCCGTCTTGCGGAAAGACGCAGATCTCGATGTCGACCGCCCATTTGTAGTCGGCGATCAGCGACTGCACGCCGTCAAAGCCGCGCATCCCGATCGCCGGGTCGACCTCGACCTGGGTGCGCATGCGGGTCGTACCGTTGACGATGCAGTCTTCGAGGGTCTGCGCCGCGCGCCGGCGGGTGTCGTCGACGGTCAGGTCCTTCTTGATCTCCGCAACCCGCTTCATCGGGTTGATGCGGCGACCGGTCTCCGCCGGCAGGCGGTCGATCAGCCGCGACTTGTCGAGATGGATGTGGGTCTCGATCAGCCCGGCGCAGGCAAGCCGCCCGACCGCGTCATAGCTCTCGCGCGCCTCGCCGAGGCCGTGCCCGATCGCCGCGATCCGGCCGTCGACGACGCCGATATCGACCGGCTCCGCCCCCGGGCGGCCGGCCGGCCTGACATTGCGGATGATCAGATCCATGCCCCGCCCTCATCCCCTAACCGGGTAACGACAGGGAGAATAGCGTTGCCTCACGCCGTCAGGGAAGCGCTGGGAGTCCTGGTTCGAAGGCGCGCGGCACTCCCCGTCGTGTCGCGGCGCGGCACAATCCCTCGATCTCCCCGCGAGTGGCGCGATTTGCTACAGCTGTTCCACCCCGGCGCGGGCGCAGTCTTCGTCCTGCTGCGAGGTGCCGCCGCCGACGCCGCAAGCGCCTTCGACGGCGCCGCCGCGGATGATCGGCACGGCCCCCTGGCCCATGATCATGTGGCCGCCTTCGGCGGCGGCGATGCCGCGCGGGGTTGGCTGGTCGGCGCGTGCCGCCATCTCGCCGCTCGGCCGCCCGAATGCGGCCGAGGCGACTGCTTTGCCCTGGCAGCCGTAGGCGCTGGCCCAGATCGCCCCGTCCATGCGCTGGAATGCAACCAACCTGCCGCCGCCGTCGCACACCGCCGCGCTTATCTTGATGTTCAGCTCCTCCGCCTTCCTCACCGCGCCGCGAAGAACGCGGTTAGCTTCGTCGAGTGTCAGTGTCATCGAGTGCTTTCCTTTCCCCTTGGGATATTGCTGCCTGCCGCCCCGACTATAGCGCAAGCCCATGACCGCAACCCGTCCAAATCTCAGCGCCGGCCAGCCTAGGTGCAGCCAGAACAATCCCCTGCGATAAGGATACGGCGATTAGAGGGTTATCGGCTCGATGGCGTTATGCTTAAATGGTTTTTCAATGCAACCCGTCTTACTTTCTTATGGTGCTATGGTGCCTATTCGGCGAAATCGGAAGCTCGTTATCAGGGGGGCTGCCCCCGCTGGGTAGCAATCCGAAATTCGGTGGAGTAGTGCTTGGGGGGCGGTTCCGGCTGCCAAAAGCAGGAGGGAGATGTGAAGCTTCGAATTCTGGCGTTTCTCGGCATGTTGGTCGGCGGCGGGCTCGCCGGCCTCGTGCCGGTCACGACCCTGGCGGCAGAGCCGGCCAGCCCGGCAAAATCGCAAATCAGCGACGAGGCGAGCGCCGCTCTGCAGCGCATGGGAGAGACCCTGCGCGCACAGCAATTTTCATTTCAGGCGCAGACGTTCCGGGTCTATGCCGGTCCTAAGGGCGAGCCGTTGCACATCTTCCATACTCTCGATGTCACGGTACGGCGGCCAAACCGGATGCTCGTCTTGAGAAACGGCGACGACGGGGCGGGGAAGCTCGCCTATGACGGCAAGACGCTGGTGATCTACATGGCCGATGCCAACAAATACGCCAGCATCCCGGTACCGGGCACGATCGAAGGGATGATGAAGGAGGCGATTGGCAGGCTCGGCGTCGACTTCCCGCTTGCCGACTTTTTGACCAACTCGCCAAGCAAGTCATTTCTGAGCGGCGTCACTGAGGGCCAGGTCGTCAATACGGTGACGATCGACGGCGTTCCTTGCCTGCACATGTTCTTCGTACAGCCGCCCGGGATCGAGCTCGAACTGTGGGTGGAAAAGAACGAGCAGTCTTTGCCGCGCCGGCTGGTCGTGACCTATCGGTCTCTGCCCGGCGAGCCGAATTTCATCGCGACGATGTCGAAATGGGACTTCTCGGTGCGCCCCGTCGATGCCGATTTCGTCTTTCAGCCGCCGCCTGGCGCGGTGCAGGTGGCTTTGAAGCCCCCTGCTGCGGCCGGCTCGACGGCCAAGAGCAAGACCCCGGGAGTCGCCAAATGAAGTATCTGGCCACGATCTGCATCAGCGTGCTGTTGGCCGCATCGGCCGGCTCGAACGCTTTCGGCTGGGGTGCCGTCGCCGGACCGCGTGGAGGTGCCGCCTATCGCGGGCCGATGGGGGGTGCGGCAGTGCGCGGCCCCAATGGGAGCGCTGCCGTGCGCGGTCCCTATGGCGCTGGTGCGGTGCGCGGCCCGGCGGGGAATGTCGCGGTGCGCGGTCCTGGTTACGGCGGCGCCTATCGTGGCGGCGCCTACTATGGCGGCGGCTATCGCGGCGGCGCCTATTATGGCGGAGCGGGGGTGGCGGCGGGCGTGGCTGTCGGTGCGGCGGTCGGTACCGCGGCCGCAGCCTCGGCCTATTCGGCGCCCTATTATTACCCGCCGCCCTATTACTGCGCTCCGGGCTACAGCTGCCCGCCGCCCTATTAGGCGTCGCTCTGATCCGGACGTACGCGGGGATCTCGGGTCAGCGGGCGAAAGTGGAAAAGATCTCGTCGAGCGCGGTTAACTGGTTGCCGTTGACCGAATTGGGGACGAGCACCGGCGTGTTGCAGCCGGCGGCGTACCAGGCCGCGAGCCGGTCGCGGACCTTGGTCGGGGATCCGTAGAGGGAGTTGTCGGCGATCCAGCGGTCGGTCAGGTAGCGTGGGATGTCGTCGCGGCGGTTGTCGGCCAGCGCTTTTTCGATCGCCGCCATCTCCTCGCCGTAGCCCGCTTCCTTCCAGTAATTGCGGTAGTTCGGCAGCAGCACGTAGCGCACCAACCGCCGGCGGTGCAACTCCACTGCTGCGCCCTCGTCGTCGGTGATGCACACCGGCAGCATGTTGCCGATGAGGAAATCCGGGTCGTTGCGCTTGGCCGGGGGGACGACGGCGAGCGATTGCGCCATGTGCGACAGGCTGGCATTGGCGAACAACACGCCTTCGGCGATCTCGGCGGCGAGCGCCACCATCCGCTTGCGCAATGCGGCGAGCACGATCGGCGGCAACGCGCCGATGCCGTCAAACGACTTCAGTTTCTCGACAAAAGCGCGGGTGTCAGCCAGCGGCTTTCCAACTGTGATGTCGAGCCGCTGGTGCATGGGCCCGTGCGCCACGCCGATGCCAAAGCGAAAGCGCCCGCCCGAAACCTCGTGGATATAGGCCGCGCTCATCGCGAATTCTTCGGCCGTCTGGGCATAGATCGGCGCGATCGCGGTGCCGAAGCGGATCCGCTCGGTGGCTAGCGCCAGCCCGGTGCATTGCGCCATGTTGCTCCAGCGGCTCGGCATGTAGATGCCGGAAAAGCCGCGCCGCTCGATGTCGCGGGCGATGTCCAGGGTCCGCCGCCGCCGCCCCGGCACGGCAACAAGACCGATCGCAGGAAGCGGGTCGGCCATGATTACTCCAAGATCATCGTCGGATCGGATTATTGCGCAGGCGACGAGACCGTCTCGAAGGAAAATCTAAAGCCGTATCGCACAAGCGCCACATTAGGCACCGCGCGCGCAGCAGCCACCGCACGTGGTGAAAAATCTCTCGCGATCAGGATACCGCGTACCGACGCGGTGTTCGCCATAAGCTCACCGATATAGGCGAGGATCTGCCCGATTGCGTCTCGATCGGCGGTCCCGGTCTTCAGCTCGATGACTACGGTCGCGCCGGCCTTATCCTGAGCCGTTATATCAATGCGGCCGATTGGGATCGTCTGCTCCTTGCCTTCATCGATGATCGTCAATTGCGGATCCAGCTGAGCAATGTTCGCCCGCAAGGCATTTTGCAGATCCCGTTCAAGGCCAAAGGCAGCGTCAACCGCCTCGACCACCTCATTATTTGTATTATCGTCCGGAAGGTATCTCCCCATTGTGACATTCGCTTTGACCGCCGCTACCTGTCCGGGCAACACGCCGACCCTTTCGGCGATTTCGATGCTGCTTGGAACTGGGGACTGTTTGAGCAACTGTAGGATTTGATCTCTTTCGTCACCAGTTACTGGCATTGGCTACCGCTCCTCTACGTCCGAAAAAATTGGAGGCGGTTGGGATGCGCGGCTACTCCGCGGCCTGGGCGCGGGTGACTTGCACGGAATTGGGGCCGTAGCGGTCACGATAGGGCTGGGTGTCGATTTCTTCCAATTCGATCTCGCGGTTCAGGACGCGTTGTTTCCAGGCCTGGTGCTCGAGCTCGTGGTCATGGAATTCGGGCATCACCTCGCGGGCGAAGAGTTCGAGGCTCTCGCAGATATGCTCGTGCGTGTTCTTGCCCGCCTGGTTCAGAAAGATGACCTGGTCGATATTCGAGGTCTCAAACCGCCGCAATTTGCGCCGGATCGTCTCGGGCGAGCCAATCAGCCCGCCGGCCAAGGCGCGGGCGAGGTTGTCAGGGTTGGCGTGCTTCCACTTTTCGTATTCGTCCCACAGATTGACCTCGCCGGGTTTGGGCCGCTCGCGGTTGGGGCTCAGCCCGTAAAAGCTCAGGGCGAACTGAAAGAACGGGATGCCGTCGGCGCGGCGGCGCGCCTCCTCGTCGGTCGGCGCGCACATGAAATAGCTGGTCAACGCCAAATTAGGATTGGTCACATAGTCGGCGAGCTTTTCCTGGCGCTTGGTGAAGGCGTTGTAATAGGCGTGGACCCAGGCATGCGCCGCCTCGGCGCTCAAAAACTGGAAGGCGAGCGCGCCCAACCCGCGGCGGCCCGCCATCTCGATCGTCTCCAATTGCGAGCAGGCGCACCACAAAGGCGGATGCGGCTTTTGCAACGGCTTCGGCACGACATTGCGCAACGGGAAATCGAAATAGGGGCCGTGATATTCGCAGCCGCCATCCTTGAACATCGGGATGATCGCGCGCACCGCGTCTTCCCACACTGCCCGCTTCTCCTCGAAGGCGCGGCCGAAGGGTTCGAGCTCGGTGATGCTGGCGCTCTCGCCCATGCCGAATTCGACCCGGCCCTTACTGACGAGATCGAGTGCGGCGATGCGCTCGGCGACCCGCGCCGGGGGGCTCGTCGTCAGTTGCATGATGCCGTGCGCGAGCCGGATGTTTTTGGTGCGCTGGCTCGCGGCGCCGAGAAACACCTCGGGGGCCGGCGAATGCGAATATTCCTCGAGAAAGTGGTGCTCGACCTCCCAGGCGAAGTCGTAGCCGAGCCGATCGGCCAATTCGACCTGGTCGAGCGCGTTCTGGTACAGGCGGAACTCGCCGCCCGCCTCCCACGGGCGCGGCAATTGCAGCTCATAAAAAATGCCGAACTTCATCGCTTCCTCCTTGGCGACTCCCGTCAGCCACGCTCTGGCAGCGCGACTTCATGGACCGGCGGCGTGCAATCTGCTACCCGGTTCCTAATGCCGCTCACTCTCTATAATTCACTGTCGCGCCGCAAGGAGGCGTTCGAACCGCTCGATCCGAACCGGGTGCGGATGTATGTCTGCGGCCCGACGGTTTACGACTTCGCCCATATCGGCAACGCCCGCGCGGTGGTGGCGTTCGATCTGCTATACCGGGTCCTGCGGCACACTTACGGGGCCGGGCATGTGCGCTATGCCCGCAACATCACCGATGTCGAGGACAAGATTATCGCCGCCGCCCGTGAAAACGGCGAGGCAATCGACGAGCTCACCCAGCGCACGATCGCGATCTTTCGCGATGACATGGAGGCACTCGGTAACCTACGGCCCGATGTCGAGCCGCGGGCGACCCAATACATCGCCCAGATGATCGCGATGATCGAGCGGCTGATCGCCTCGGGGCACGCCTATGCAGCCGAGGGCCATGCGCTGTTTCGCGTTGCGTCTTATGCCGAATACGGCGCCTTGTCGCGGCGCAGCCGGGCCGACATGATTGCCGGCGCGCGGGTCGAGGTCGCGCCCTACAAGGAGGACCCCGGCGATTTCGTGCTGTGGAAGCCGTCGAGCGCCGACCAGCCCGGCTGGGACAGCCCGTGGGGCCGCGGCCGGCCGGGCTGGCACATCGAATGCTCGGCGATGAGCGAGAATACCCTGGGTGAGACCTTCGACATTCATGGCGGCGGGCTCGACCTGATCTTCCCGCACCACGAGAACGAGATCGCGCAGAGTGTGTGCGCCCATGACGGGCATCCTTTCGCGCGCTATTGGCTGCATAACGGCATGCTGACCGTCGGCGGCGCCAAGATGGCGAAGTCGGAAGGCAATTTCGTTACCGTGCGTGACGCGCTGGGCGAGGCGCCCGGCGAGGTCATCCGGCTAGCGTTGCTGATGACGCATTACCGCGATCCACTCGATTGGACCGAGAGTCGGTTGAACGAAGCAAAGACAATCCTTGACCATTGGTATCGCGCACTTTCGAAGGACAGCCGCCCGCCCGAACAAGCTCCACCGGGTGCTGTAGACAGTAGTGTACTTGGATCTCTGCAAGACGACCTTAACTCTCCCCGGGCAATATCCTATATTAATACCCTGATGGCAGCGGTGAACCTGTCGCCAGATCCGTCAATTCGACGTAACCTACAAGCTACATTGCTCGCAAGCGGCCGCCTAATGGGGTTGCTGGCGCACGATCCGGTCAGGTGGTTTCAGGGTGACGACAACGGTATCGGAGCGTCGGTGGACGAACGCATTTTAGCGCGTTCCCTCGCGCGCAAGGAGCGACGCTTTGCCGATGCCGACCGCATCCGCACCGAGCTAGAAGCTGATGGGATCATCCTCGAAGACAGGCCCGACGGGATGACCGACTGGCGCAGGATTTGACCATGGCCGGCACCGATCATAGCCGGCTGGCGGTGAGCGGGGGGCCCGCGATCATCCTGGTCGAGCCGCAGCTCGGGGAGAATATCGGCACCGCGGCGCGCGCGATGATGAATTGCGCGCTCGACGATCTGCGGCTGGTGCGGCCGCGCGACGGCTGGCCCTCCGCCAGGGCGGCGGCCGCGGCCAGCGGCGCCGACACGGTGCTCGACCAGGCGCGTCTGTTTCCAAGCATCGAAGCGGCGACTGCCGATCTCGTCCATGTCTACGCCTCGACGGCACGCGACCGCGGCATGGTCCGGCGCGAGGTGACGCCACGCCAGGCGGCGGCAGAGATGCGTCTCTACCTAGGTGCGGGCGAGCCCTGCGGCGTGTTGTTTGGGCCCGAGCGCACCGGCCTCCTGAACGACGATCTGACCTTGGCTGACACGGTGCTGACGGTTCCGCTCAACCCCGGCTTTTCGTCGCTGAACCTCGCCCAGGCGGTGATGATCGTCGGCTATGAATGGTACACCCTTGCGGCGGAGGCCGCGCCCGAGACCCTGCATACCGGGCTCAGCCGGCCGGCGACCAAAGCCGAGCTGACGAATTTTTTCGAGCACCTCGAGGAGGAGCTGGTGAAAAACGGCTTTCTGCGCAACCACGAAAGCCGCCCGAGCATGGTGCGCAATTTGCGCAGCCTGTTTCAGCGGGCGAACTGCACCGAGCAGGAGTTACGCACCCTGCACGGCGTCGTCACCGCCTTCGCCGGCCCACGCGAGCGGGCGAAGCGCGTCACCGACGGGCACTTGCCACGATGACGACAAGATCCCTCCTGGGTCGGGGGCGAACTCGCGACGCCGATATGGAGGTGGTTGGTGCGTAGAGTGCAGAGTGCCCGCGGTCCAGTATGTCGGCCGCAACCCATCTCGTCTCCCTTCGCTGCGCACCGGGGCGCCTCCCTCTCCCCACCGAGGGCGGCGAGGGAAAATCTAATACACGGCGCCGCGGGCGGTGATCGGCCAGATCGCTTCGACGCGGTTGTGGCGGATGCAGACGTACCAGTCGTAAAGGTTGACCGTCGGGTCGCAATGGCCGGGGACGAGACGGATCTTGTCGCCGATATGGAGGCGGTTGGTGGCGGCCGTCACGGCGAGGCGGCCGTGCTCGTCGGAGGCGCGCTCATAGGTGGCGGTGGGCTCGTCCCACACCAGGGGCGGGCCTGAATCGAATGCCAACGCCTTTAGCCCGGCGTCGACGATGGCGCGTTCCTCCGTCGGCCGGCTCATCACCGTCGCCCACACGAACAGGCTTGGCTCGAAGGCTTTGGTCGGGGCGCCGTCATGGTCGAGATTGCGCCCGTAATCGGCGTCCATGAAGATGTAGGAGCCGCATTGCAATTCGGTGTAGACGCCGCTCCCGGTCTCGAACTCGAAGCTGCCGGTGCCGGCGCCGGTCACGGCCGGGCACGGAATGCCATTCCGCGCCAGCAGATCGCGGGTGCGGCCGGCCTTGTCGGCTGCCTGGGCGATCGCCTGGCGGCGTTCGTCCCAGCCGCGCAGGTGCTGCGCCGAACCGTGATAGGCCTGCAGCCCGGCGAAGCTCAGATGTTGCGCATCAGCGATCTGCCCGGCGAGGTTAAGCGCCGGTTCGCCGGGTTCGACCCCGCATCGGTTGCCGCCCATGTTGACCTCGACATATACCGGTATGGTCACTCCGGCCTCGGCCGCGGCCGCCTCGAGCGCGTCCACCTGCCCCCCGTCGTCGGCGCACACTGCGATCTTGGCGATCGGAGCGAGCGACATCAGCCGCCGCAATTTCTGCCGGCCGACAATCTCATTGGTGACGAGCACGTCCCGGACGCCGCCATAGACCATCGCCTCGGCCTCGCCGACCTTTTGCACGCAAACGCCGACGGCACCCTGAGCGACCTGCTTCAGTGCGATGACCGGGCATTTATGGGTCTTGGCATGCGGACGCAGGCGTACATTGCTGCCGGCGATCTGCTGCGGCAGGCGCGCCAGATTGCGCTCGAAGGCGTCGAGATCGATGATCAAAGCGGGGGTGTCGACCTCGTCGAGCGGCATGCCGATCTCGGCGGGCGGGCGGGTCGTCATATCGCCGGTCTCCGGGTGGTGTCTCGGTGCGGCGAGGCTCGCGCAGGCGGCGGGCAAATGCAACAGCGCGACCGCGGAGACAGTTCCGAGCTCTCCTCCCCGACAGGGCTCGGTGAAAAGAAGAGCGCTATTCCGCTGCTTCGGCGAGCAATACAGGAGCGCTGCCGGGAGCCTGCGCGGTCGGGACAGGCCGTTCCTTCAGCTGATTGGCGATCACGTCCCAGATCTGCCGCAGACGTTGCACATGCAGATCGTCACGGATCATGGAGATCAGAGCGTCGACTTCTACCGCCTGGTCGAGCACGAATTCGCTGTTCCCCTCCCGCGATAGCTGGTGGGATTTCACGTCCGCCTTGGTCGCCTGCGACAAAGTCAGGCCGCCGGCAGAGGCCGGATCGTCAAGCAATGCGGTCAACAGCCGCCGGCTCAGTGACGGGCTGTCGAGCGCCTTTTCCAGGTCGAAGATCGTACGAATGTTCAGTTGGCGAAGGCTAAGCGTCCGCGCTGATCCGACCGCCAGGATCAATTGCGCCTGCGCCACCCAATCGATAACCTCGTACAACCCGTATGGGGTTTCGACAAAGATCTGTATTGGGTTTATCGTCGCCAGGTTCTGAACATCCTCGATTTCGAACTCGGATAAGCGCAACTTCATAAACGCGTCGATGCCCATAATCATATCCAGGGGAAGTTCTTCCTGCAGGTTCCGGCTTTCGGGGCTGACCTTTTTCAGGCGAAGCCACGGGAACTTAGCCACGAGAGTGTCAATGCACAGAGTTGGATAGAAGCCTACCAGAAACGCCAGCGCGATCAGCAGGTGAGACGGCATTTCGCCAAAAATGCTGCTCTGCCAGATGGTCGCCATCGTAAACAGCGATAGTAGAATGTGACCGACCGATTGAAAAAACGAAATCGGCGCCAGATCAAAATTGGAAATCCGACGCACTAAATACTGAACAGTCCAGATATAAGCGCCAAGAAACGAATAGGTCAGAACGCCAGTAAGCGACGGTTCTCCAGAGGAATTGTCGGTGAATGGGAGACGAAACGGGGAAGGGAGAGGAAGCTGAGACGTGGCCGTCACGGGGGGCGTGAACGCCATATGAAAACCGAGAAGGACCAAGACAACGTAAATCGACACCGGCAGCAGGTAATAGTAAAAACTGTAAGGATTGTCCTTTATTTCGCGATCAGGGTTGGACACCGGATCGTACTTGTATTTGACAAGCTCCAATGAGGGAATAATAAGCGGCTCGTCGTTGGGCCGACGAGCAAAGCTGAACAATTTTTCCAAATCGCGAACGATTTCGCGGCGAGACGCGCGGATATTGTTACGTCCGACAAATATACCTATCGGGACGGCAACGCTCAGCAAAACTAATGATATGTAGCGCAGTAAATCACCCGTAGCAGGCAACAATGACATGTATCGTATTAATTCACTTATCGAGGGCATCTCGCTCTCCCGCGGTATTCGACGGCCGACCCTCTGATGCCATGCGAGGCTGCCGCACCGCGACTTTCCCGCTTAACAGCCTATATCCTCCATAACCGACAAGGGCATATGTGACCGGCTTCACATGCAATCCGCTTTTTTTCGAAGCGGTTGCGGGCGTGTCTCTTATTCGGCGGTGCTACACCAGTATGGTCGATTAGCTGTCCGGCTCGCGTGCAGTGGGAACGCCAGACGCGGTGGCACCAGTCGCGCGCGATTGGTCCTGGTCAAATTTGATGCATTGCTGGTCTGCGAGCTGCCTCATTGTTGTACAAAGACGGGGTTCGCTGCAGGGCGCGGGCGCGCGTGGTTTCGGGGATGTGAGGGCGAGTTGGCCGATCAAGCCGCTACCGGGCAGCAAGTTTGGGACGATCAGTCGAGCGGCGCGCGCGGTGCGCGGCGGCTGGTGCTGATGGCGGTCATGATGGCCACCTTTATGGCGGCGATGGAGAGCACCATCGTCGCTACCGCAATGCCGTCGATTGTCGCGGCCCTCGGTGGATTTCGCCTGTTCAGCTGGGCGTTTGCCGCCTATTTGCTGACCCAGGCGGTGACCATTCCGATTTACGGGCGGCTTGCCGACCTCTACGGCAGGAAGCGCGTGTTTTTTGCCGGAGCCGGCTTGTTCATGGTGGCCTCGACACTGTGCGGCCTCGCCTGGGCAATGGTGCCGCTGATTCTATTCCGGGCATTGCAGGGGGCCGGCGCCGGGGCCATCCAGCCGATCGCGGCAACCATCATCGGCGACATTTATCGACCGATCGAACGCGCCCGGATACAGGGGTACATCTCGGGTGTGTTCGGCGTCGCGGCGATCATCGGCCCGATGCTTGGCGCCTTCCTTGTCCAGCATGTGAGCTGGTCGCTGGTGTTCTGGATCAACCTGCCGATCGGGGCCGTGACGTTTGTCATGTTCGGCCTGTTCCTGCATGAGCGGCAAACGCCGCGGCGCCGCCACATCGACTATCTCGGCTCAGCCTTGATGATGTTCGGCGCCGGCGCGCTGATGCTGGCGCTGGTGGAGGCCGGAAATTCGGCGGGGATGGTGACCACGGCAACCCTGGCGGCGGCCGGCCTCGGTGCTCTGGTGGTGCTGGCGCTGCGTGAGCGCGGCGCAGCAGAGCCGATCCTGCCGCTGAGGCTGTGGCGCGACCGCGTCGTCGCCATCGGCAGCTTCAGCGGGTTCACCGCCGGCATCGTGATGATGTCGATCAACGGCTTTCTGCCGCTTTATGTGCAAGGGGCGATGGGCCGCAGCCCGACCTCGGCCGGGCTGGCGCTCGGCGCTGCGTCGGTCAGCTGGACCTTTGCCAGCCTCGCCGCCGGGCGGCTGATGATCCGCACTTCATATCGGCAGGCGGCGGTGATCGGCGGCGTTTGTCTTGTCGTCGGTGTCTCGGCGCTCGCCACTCTCGGTCCGGCGAGCAGCCTGCTGTGGGCCGCCACCGGCTCGCTGCTGATCGGCACCGGCATGGGGTTCTGCAATACATCCTTTCTGGTCTCGACCCAGGCGAGTGTAGGCTATGGCGGGCGTGGAGCAGCCACCTCGTCGATCATGTTCATGCGCATCGTCGGCAACTCGGTCGGCGCGGCCGTGTTCGGCGCGATCCTGAACTTCGGGGTCGGCCGCCGCATCCCTCACGCCGGCGATGCGGTCAACAGGCTGTTGCAGCCGGCAGCGCGGGGAAGTCTCGGTGCCGCCGAGATCGCCCGGTTGAGTGACGCAATCGGCGCCGGACTGCACAACGTCTACATCGTCGCCGGGATCGTCGCCGCAGTCAGCCTCGCGCTGGCGATGGCTTTGCCGGCACGGCTCAGCCCGACCCGGCCGGCCGCAAACGTCCGGGCCACCTGAATCATCAGGGACAGGCCGCGGCGGCGGTCAGGCGGCTCTGGCCGACGGCGCAGCGGCGCCCGAGCGGGTGGCGGCGAGGATCATGTCGGCGCCCTTTTCGGCGATCATGATCACCGTCGCGTTGGTGTTGCCCGACACCACGGCCGGCATCACCGAGGCGTCGATGACGCGCAACCCCTCGACACCGTGGACGCGCAATTCGGGGTCGACGACGGCGCGCTCAGGCATGCCCATCATGCAGGTCGATGTCGGGTGAAAGGTCGTGCCGGCGGTCTGCGCGATGTGGTCGAGCCACTCTTCGTCGGTCTCGGTCGCCGGGCCCGGCAGGAATTCGCCGGTCGCCAGCGCTGTCATTGCCGGGCTTTGAAAGACTTTGCGAGCGATACGCAGACCGGCGATCAGGGTGTCCTTGTCCGCCTGGGTCGACAGGTAATTGGGCTGGATCGCCGGCGGGATCGCCGGATAGGGCGAGCGGATCCGGAGCCAGCCGCGGCTTTCCGGCCGGCACGGGATGCAGGTCAGCTGGCAGCCGGGGAAATCGTGCATCGCCTCGCCCGGCTTTACAAAGCTGCCGGCGAGAAACTGGTACTGCACATCGGGCGAGTCGAGGCCCGGGCGGGTGCGCACGAAGAGCCCAATGGGTGCGGCGCCCATCATCAACGCGCCACGGCGGCCGAGCGCCCATTCGAGCCCAGCGCGGGCCTGCAGCCGCCAGCTGCGCGAAATCTCGTTCAAGGTGTTGGCGCGGCGCACCCGGTAGACGACCCGCGAATTCAAATGGTCCTGCAAATTCTCGCCGACTCCGGGCAATTCGCGGACGACGGCAATGCCGTGAGCTTGCAGCAATTCGCCGGGGCCGACGCCCGACAATTGCAGCAATTGCGGCGAGTTGATCGAGCCGCCGGCGAGGATTACTTCGCCCCGTGCGCGGGCCTGATGGACGACACCGCCTTGCGCGTATTCGAGACCAACCGCGCGACGGCCGTCGAACAACACGCGATTGGCGAACGCGCGGATCTCGACCTTCAGGTTGGGCCGCTTCAACGCCGGCCGCAGATAGCCGACCGCGGCGCTGCACCGCCGCTTGTTGCGCACCGTCACCTGCAACGCGCCGACGCCGTCTTGTTCGGGGCCGTTGAAATCGCGGTTGCGGGGGTAGCCCGCCTGTTCGGCCGCAATGATGAAGGCGTCGTGCAACTCGTGCTCGGCGCGCAAATCGGTCACGTCGAGCGGGCCGCCGGCACCATGATGCTGGTCGGCGCCGTGCTCCTGGTTTTCGGCGCGGCGGAAATAGGGCAGCACGTCGTCATACGACCAGCCGGTATTGCCGAGCTGGCGCCATAGATCGAAATCCTGGCGCTGGCCGCGGATATATATCAGGCCGTTGATCGAGCTCGACCCGCCCAAGACTTTGCCGCGCGGCCAGGGCAGGCGGCGGCCGCCCAGTTCGGCCTGCGGCTCGGTCTCGAACTGCCAAGTGATCTTGGGATGGTAGATGTTGCGGTAGAAGCCGGCCGGGATGTGGATCCACGGGTTGCTGTCCTTGCCGCCGGCTTCGAGCAGCAGCACCCGGTTCGCCGCGTCGGCCGAAAGCCGATTCGCCAGCACGCATCCTGCCGACCCTGCCCCGACAATGATGAAATCGAATTCCGCTTGCTGCATCGCCGTCTCTACCATCCTGAAGACGTTCTACCGCAAAGGGCGCAGCGCACTGTCTCACTACCCCGCTGGTGGATGTCCGCTATCTCCCTGAACCCAGGGCGTTGCGCAAGTCGACGACGACCTGCTCGCGGGTGCGGTTCTGCCAGCGGCGCCGGCGGCCGATCGGCTCGTTCTCGATTTCCGGCACGACCTTGCAGGTGACGAAGACCGGGCCGGGGCCGGCCATGATGCCGGGCAGCTCGCGCTCGAAATCGCCAATCTCGGTGAAGGCGAAGGCGCGCGGGTAGCCGCAGCCGCGCGCGATCATGTCGTAGGCGATGTTGTCGGCGTTCGGCACCGGCTGGCCGCCGGTCGTCGCATAGACGCCGTTGTCGATCAGGAAATGATATAGATTCGCAGGCGCTTGCTCGGCGACCGTGGCCAGAATGCCGAGGCTCATCAGGATGTCGCCCTCGGAATCGAACAGCATGACCTTCTTGTCAGGCCGCGCCAGCGCCAGGCCGAGACCGAGGCCGGCATGACCGCCCATCGCCGGGTCGCCGAGCTCCACGTCGAGGCTATGGTTGTCGCTCAGATTGATCCAGTAGCGGCCGCTGCGACCGGGCACGAGGATTGCGCCGCCTCGGTAGGGGGCGAAGACCTTCATCATCTCAGCCGTGTGCATCATGGCAAGTCGCCCCTTTACCGGTTGAAGCCGTGGTATTCGTCGCCGACCAGGATGACGACTGGCCGCTGCGTGCGTTCCGCCTCTGCAAAGGCGACTGCGATCCGGTCTGAGTCAGCGTCGTTCTCGATCAAGTAGTAGTTGAGACCGAATGCCATCAGGAAGCGCTCGGTATAGGTCGCCACCGTGTCCGTTGTCACGCCGTGCCGGGTCCAGCCGCGATAGCCGACCATCAACACGATCGGGACGTTGAGGCTCATCAGCCAGCCGCGGATCGAATCCCCCAACTCCAGCATCCCGGTGTTCTGGATGAGGATCAGCGGTTTTGCCCCGCCGAGCCACAGGCCGGCGGCGATCGAGGATGCGTGTCCCTCGCGGTTGACCCCGACGAGGCGAATTGCCGGATCGGCCTTCATCAGCAAATAGAGCCAGTTGGTCTCGCTGTCGGGCAGGTACACGACATGCGTGACACCGTGCTTCTTCATCTCGGCGAGCACCGTTTCCGGGCTCAACGCCGCTGCCGCCATCTCACTCATCGACTACCTCCACCGCCACAAGGGACCCAAGCAGCATAATTCGCCGCGCGCAATAAAGCGACGTGTCAGCGAGCGGCAGCCTTACGGGGCTGTGGCGATGGGCGGACGCCGATATAATTCGCTAATGTGCGAGGAGACCCCGCTATGCCGACACGTCGCACCGTAATGATGTCTGCATTCGCCGCAGCGTCGATCCGGCCGGGAGCGGCGCTGGCACAGGCCCCGCTGACGGTGCTTCGGCTGATAAAGCGGACGATCGAGGTTAACGGCAGGTCTGCATCGGTCTACGGCATCAGCCAGCCCGACGGCACCGAAGGCATCACCACCCATGTTGGCGACCGCTTTCGCGTGCGGGTCGAAAACGACATCGGCAAACCGAGCCTGATCCACTGGCACGGGCTCGCCCCTCCGTGGCAGCAGGATGGCGTGCCGGGGATTTCGGGTCCGCCGATCCCGGCGGGCGGCAGCGCCGATTACGACTTTCCGCTGGGCTATGGCGGCACCTTCTGGATGCACTCGCATCAAGGATTGCAGGAGCAGCTGCTTCTCGATGCGCCGCTGATCATTCGCGACCAACGCGACAGGGCGGGCGAGCAGGAAATCGTGCTGATGCTCAACGACTTCAGCTTCACCTCGCCCGAGGAGATTTTTGCCAGCCTGAAAAAGGGCGGATCGATGCCGGGAACGGCTGGAGGCGGCATGCCCGGCGGCGGCAAGACGACGCCGTCGAGCACGAAGGGCATGAGCGGGATGACCGCAATGGGTGCGATGGCGCAGTCCAGCGCCGCCGACACGCCGGATTTGAACGACGTGACCTATGATGCCTTTCTCGCCAACGACCGCACTTTGGCCGATCCCGAACTGGTCAAGGTCGAGCCCGGTGGGCAGGTGCTGCTGCGCGTCGTCAACGCTTCGTCGATGTCGAGCTACCATTTCGATCTCGGCCGCCTCGACGGCAGGCTGATCGCGGTCGACGGAACGTTCGTGGTTCCGATCACGGGGCGACGGTTTCCGATCGCGGTCGCGCAGCGCCTCGACATCGTGCTGACGATCCCACGCGGCGCGGCGGCCTATCCGCTGCTCGCGACCGTCGAGGGCGAGCGCAGCCGCACCGGCATCATGCTCGCCGCCGGCAAGGCACCGATCGCGCGCATCCCAGTGCAGGCCACGACAGCGGCACCGGCGATCACCATGGATTTGGAGAAGCGGCTGCGCGCTGTGGAGCCGCTCAAGCCGCGCAAGCCTGACCGCGTCCACGACATCGACCTGACCGGGGAGATGTCGAAATACATCTGGTCGATCAACGGTGTCGCCTGGAATCCGCAGGTCCCGCCGTTGCCAATCGCCAAAGGCGAACGGGTCGCGCTGATCATGACCAATTCGACCGGGATGCCGCACCCAATGCATCTGCATGGCCACCGGTTTCAGGTGATCGAGGTCGATGGCATACAACTGTCGGGGGCGGTGCGCGACACGGTGCGGGTGCCGCCCGGAGGGCGCGTGGTCGTCGTCTTCGACGCCGACAATCCCGGCACCTGGGCCTTCCACTGCCACATGCTCTATCACATGGAAGCGGGCATGTTTCAGACATTCCGCTATGTCTGAGGCGCCGGCTTGAAGCCCCCGACACAAGTGAGAGGGCAGGCGGGCGGGCGCGTCCGGCGCACCGTGGGATGATCAAGCGGCGGCCGGCGACAGGCGCACCCGCGCGACCAGCACAGCCGAGAGGCTGAACCACAAGGCGGCGACGGCAAAGGCGAGCGTGTAGGCAAAATGTGCCGAGACCGCCCATCGGGCGCCGCTGATAATCCAGCCGGTCGAGGCCGGGCCGAGAACCTGCGGCAAGACCAAGGCCACATGCCAGATGCCCATGTCCTTGCCCGCCGCCTCGCTTTTCGGCAGTACCCGCAGCGCCAAGGCCCAGTCGACCGCCTGATAGGCACCCCAGCCGGAGAAATAAACCCCGGCGACCGCCACCATCAACGCCGGGTGTGGATGCAACGCGAGCAGAACATAAGCGATCGCAGAGCCGGCCATCATCCAGCTGGTGAGTCTTACGACAGCGACAATACCGCAACGGGCGGCGAGCCGGGCGGCGAGGAGGCTCGCAGGGATGCCGACCACGGCGCCAATGCCGAGCACCATCGGCAAGACCCGTCCCGGCTCGGCGACCCCGACCACGTCCTGCAGATAGAACAACAGAAACGTCAGCACCGACCAGACGCCGAGATTGGCGAAGAGGCGTGTGACCAATACCCGATAAAAATTGCGGTGCAGCGCCGGCGGCAGCCAGAACGAGCGCACAAACGGGCCGAGCTCGAATGGCCGGCGAGCGCCCGCCGAGGAGGGCTCACGCACCTTGATGAAGGTCACCGACAGGCAGACGAGATTGATTGCGATCAGTCCCGAAATCGCTGCCGCCGGATGGCCGTGGACGTAGAGTGCCACGGCGACCCCGTTGCCGGTAAAGGTGCCCAATATGCTCATGATGTTCATCCAGGCGCTGGCCGAGGCCTGGCTGCCAGCGGGCACGACGTCCGGGATCAACCCGGCATAGGGGCCACACGCCCAGTTCCACCAGAATTGCAGATTCAGTACCGCGAGAGCGTAAAGCAAAATGCTGCTGCCGGGGCCGAAGGGGACCAACAGCGCGAGCCCGATGCAGGCGCCGATCATACCGGCGACCAGAAACGGGCGGCGTCGCCCTTTTGCATTACGCGCGCGGTCGGAGAGCGCCCCCGCGACCGGCGCCATTACCAACGCCATAAACGCGCCGATTGCCAGGATCGAGCCGCTGACACCCTCTTTTGCGGCGGAATCGGGGCCCAGAATCGAGGTAATCTGGTCCGGCACGATGACCGGCACAACCGTCAGCCAATTGGCGAACAGGGCAAACCACAACAATGATACTACGATCTGGTCCGGAACCGAGAATCTGGCGGCTGGTCGAACCACTCCCGGCGCCGCCGCCGCACTCCCCGACCCGTCGATCATATCCGCTCCTTACCTTATGCTGAAGACGGATCAGAGCATGCCCCAATTCCCGGCATTTGGTGAAACGGGATGGCGTGCGGCCGGCGATTAGGGGCAAGCTTTTGATTGGTCGAGCAAACGGAGTAGGCGATGAAGGCGATGATGTGCGAGGCGTTCGGTGGACCCGAAGTGCTGGCGCTGCGCGAGGTGCCCGACCCGCCGTCGCCTGGCCGGGGCGAAGTGCAGGTGCGAATCATGTCGCGCGGCGTGCAATACGTCGATGTCCTGATGCTGGCCGGGAAGTACCAGTTTCGGCCCGAGCCGCCCTTTATTCCCGGCAATGAGGCGGCTGGCCATGTCGTGTTGCTGGGGCCCGGCGTCACCAGTTTCAAGACGGGCGACAAGGTCATGTGCCGGCAGCGGCTCGGGGCCTTTGCCGAACTCGGCAATATCAAGGCCGAAGATTGCGACCTGGTGCCGGCCACGGTGAGCCTCGACCAGGCGGCGGTCTTCCGCAACGTCTACCACACCGCCTATCACGCGCTGTTGCAGCGCGGCCGGCTTAAAGGCGGCGATCGCGTGTTGATCCATGGTGCGGCCGGCGGCATCGGGCTTCCGGCGATCCAGATCGCCAAGCTTTACGGCGCCGAAATCATCGCCACCGCCAGCACCGACGAAAAGCGCAAGATCTGTCTCGAAGAAGGCGCCGACTACGCGATCCCTTATCACGACGGGTTTCGCGACAAGGTCATGGAGCTGACCCAGGGCCGCGGTATCGACATTATCTACGATCCGGTCAACGGCCCGACCTTTGAAGAATCAGTGCGCTGCCTCGCCTGGGGTGGGCGCGTGCTGATTCTCGGCTTTTTGGGCGGCGCGCCAGCAGCAGCCCGTACCAATTACCTGCTGATCAAGGGGATCGAGGCGATCGGCGTGCGCATCGGCGGGCTCAACGAAAACCATCCCGACATCGCCGCTGCCAACATCAAGACCTTGATCGGCCTCGCCGCCGAAGGCAGGTTGAAGCCCCGCATCTGGCGCCGCTACCCGCTCGCAGAGGCGAGCGAGGCGATCCAGGCATTGATCGACCGCGCCGTAATCGGCAAAGCGGTGTTGACCGGCTGACGCGAGCGGCGCATTCGATTCTGCCGACTCTGGCGACCCTGCCGGAATGCGACGGCGCGGCGGCAGTACCCCGCCGCCGCGTCGAACCGTTCCGGCGCTGCCAACGCGTTACCCACGCCGTGACCAAAGGTGCTGCTGCAGACACGGTTACTGTTGGCTGTTCTTTACGCTGCCCTGCAGCGGCGGCGGCCGAGCCAGCCCAATCCCACCAGCGCCGTGCCGAGAAGGCTCAGCGAAGCCGGCTCGGGCACGTCGTCCTGCGAAAAGGTGTCGGACACCAAGCTGAGCGTCGCAAACGAGCCATCGGTTGACCCACCGACAACGCCGATGTCTTTTTCAACCTCGACAGAGCCTGTCGGAGCGATCAGTGTGTCATCGTTGAATACGGTGATAGTGGAGTTGTCGACGGTGAGGAGTGCAAACTGATTGGGTGTGCACGGCGCCGGCCCGCACCCCAGTTCCGCGACGCTCGCTGACCCGTTCCCGGTCACACCCGAGAGCTGAGCCAATTCAGCATCCGTGATCAAGGAGGGCGCGTTCGATACTGTCGCCGTGAAGCCGATACTCGCGTCGGTCGCTTGGCCGGCGTTCGCCGACCAGGCGGCGTTGAACTCGAACCCATAATTGGGACTCGTCACCGACGCGCCAGTGCTCGCGGGCCCTACCGTCGCAACAGTGACCCCCGTATCCGGGATCGCGGTCGCCCCCCCCGACGCAGAGGAGACATAAGTAAAATTCGAAAAGGTCTTGTCGCCGATAGTGCAGCCCGTCGCCCCCAACGCCAGGTAGGTATCCAACGTCGCGCCATTTATGCACGCCCCAGCCCAGGCCTGAGGCGCCGCCAACGCCAAAGGAGCGAGCAGACCGGCTAAGGCCAGCCACCTGCGAAGTTGTGACGACCCGTTGATATTTCTCATCTCGACCTCGTATTTGACGGACGAGCAATCCCTGACCAGAGGCACTGCTCGTCGATACAATGGTTAATAATCAGAGAGCGTTACCATCACTCACACGCTATACGAGCAATTAGCGTGCCATTAGCGTATGGTATTGAAATGATTAGCGATCGGGTCGCGTGCAGCCCCACCCGATGTAAACTCCACCGACGCCGACGCGGTGGTGCGCAACGGCCGCGCTGCACCCTGATGACAGCTCTCTAAGGTTGAATATGCCGGATTGCCGGTGCCTTAGGGACCGGGCGACAGCGCGGCAAGACCCGTAATGGGTGTCCGATCGGCGGGACGGCGCTATCCCGCCACAGGCGCTAGGGCGCCGCTAGACCATCCTTGCATAATCCGGCAAATCCTTCGTCGACGCCGTAATCGCTGGTTAACGAGAGCCGCGGCCGCGGCTCTGGTAAATCCGGAAACGCGAAAACAAGCGCATAATAATAGGTGAGCGGCGCCCGTCATCGCGGACCCGCCGCGATCTGCGCGTTGCCACCTAGTTGACGGTCGCAGCGCGTTGCTGCGGCCGTGGCGCCACCGTCGGAGTTTTTGACACTGGTTCTTCGGTTTTGGCCGATCGATCGCGCACAGCCTCAGCCAAGCTTCACCCGCTGACCTCCGCCAACACCTCCAACAGCGGCCCGAGGTGCTTCTCATATTTTCGCCAGCGCCCAACCGAGCTGCTGTAAAGCGGCTGACGGACCTGCCAGTAGCTCCCGGAGAAAACCGGCCGCTGCGTCTTGTGAAATTCCAGACAGGCGGGCTCCCAGTCGAGACCGAGGAATTCGATCAGGCGGCGGCCTTGGCCTTCCAAATCCTCGACCAATTCCTCGTAATCGATCACCAACATCTCGATCGGGAGCACGCTTAGCCAGTGGGTCGCCAGGCGGTCGACCTGCAGGAACCGCCGCCCGCAATCCTCCAGATCGTAGGCGAATTCGTGCCCTTGCTCGAACCGTTGGAAGTAACAGGAAAGGCAGGTGTCGCGCGGGTCGCGTTGACAAAGAATGACGCGAGCCGCCGGGAACAACGCTGCGATCATTCCCAGAAAAAGGACATTGTCCGGCATCTTGTCGATGACACGAGCAGCACCGCCGCCGAGCTTCTGCAAATTAGCGATTTGGGCGTCGGCCAGTTGGCGGGCAAAGTTTGCATCCCACTGCGCGACCGGCCGATTGCCGCCATGGGCGGTCAGCGCCGCCGCCAGCCGGGTGATCTCGTCGCGCTCGCCGGCGCCAAACACCCTTGAGTGGCTGGCGGCGATCTGCTCGACGAGGCTGGTGCCGGAGCGCGGCATGCCGACGATAAAGACCGGCAGCTGCGAAGGGTTTCCCCAGCCCGCAACGGCCGGGAACAACTCGGGTGCAAAGACTTCGATTAGGCCCCCCACCTCCCGCTGGAACGCGACCGGATCGAAGCACTCGCCCAGCACGGCCCGCTGTCGTCGATGGAGGACATTTGCCGCCGCCAGGTACGCAAACGCCTCATCGTATCGACCGGCCGTGTCCAACAGCCTGGCGAGGGCAAATCCGCTGGCGATTCGATCCGGGATCGAGTGGCCGGGGCTGGTCAGGATTGCGTCCAGGCGCTGCAATTCGACCTCATCGCGCGCTTGCTGCCGCATCGATGCCAGGCCGTGTTGGGCTTCCACCAGATCCGGGACGAGTTCGAGCGCGCGCCGAAAGCACGCCGACGCTTCCTCGAAGCGGCCACGGACCCCCAGGATGTAGCCAAGGTACTGCCATGCAGTGGCGAACTCTGGCGAGATTGAAAGGGCCTGCCGCACGCTCGCTTCGCTGCGCTCGGCATCCAGCGCCCGATATTGCGTCCAGCCCAGCCTGAGCCAGATTTCGGCGTTGTTCGAATCGAGCGCGATGGCGCGCTGGTGGCATGCAAGCGCCTCGCCGAAGCGGTCGAGATCGGTCAAGACCTTGCCGAGGTCGCTGTGCAGCGGTGCATTGTCCGGCTCCAAATCGAGCCCGTGGCGGAGCGCGGCCTCGGCCTCGGCAAAGCGCTCGAGGCGCGTCAGGATGGTAGCGTGGTTGACGGAGGCGCCGAGAAAGTCGGGGATCAGCTCGACCGCGCGTTGGGAATGTTCGAGCCCGGCTTCCAACGCGCCTTGGTCGATCAGCGTCCGGGCGAGGTTGCTGTGGGCCATGCCGTAATCGGGTTCGAGCATGATCGCCCGCCGGTAGCTGTCCGCGGCGTCGGCGAGTCTGCCCGCCGCCATCAAGGCATTTCCCAGGTTTAGATGCGCCTCCGGCAGATCCTGCAGGTCCGGCAGCGCCCGCTCGATCAGCTCGATCGCCGATTGAGTGTCGCCGCGCTGGAAGGCGACAACCCCGAGAAGATGCCGTGCGTCGGAATGTTCCGGGTCTTGCTCCAGCGCCTTGCGGTACAGCGACGCCGCTTGCTCGATCCGCCCTGCCTGGTGGTGCGTGATCCCGGCGTCCACCATCGCCGCGGTGTGGTCGGCGTTGTCGTCGCCGGAAGCCATGTTAAGCGCCTAACAATGTTGCCTGAGCGAAATTATAAAATTTGCTTAACCATAATACCAAGTGCTTTGGAGAGGCGGCGCGCGAAGGCGGTCCGCAATTTTCGCGCAAATCAGCACCGGGTTTGTAGCGAGAGCGGGGAACTCCAGTTCGCCTGCCGCTCCCGTGGGGAGTTAGGCGGCTTAGCCTGAGCACCGTCGGGAGCCGAGATCAGTCGGTCGCGCCACCCTCCGCCAGCGCCTCGAACAGCGGCCCGAGGTGCTTCTCATAGTTTCGCCAGCGCCCAACCGAACGGGTAAACAGCGGCTGGCGAACTTGCCATCCGCTTGCCGTCCTTACCACCCGGTCGGTTTTGTGGAATTCGAGGCAGGCAGGCTCCCAATCGAGGCCGAGAAACTCGATCAGCCGCCGGCTCTCGCCTTCCAGGTCGGCCACCAACGCCTCATAGTCGATCGTCAAGGCGCGCTGAGGCAATACCGCACGCCAATGATCCGCCAGCCGCTCGATCTCGCCTGCGCGAAATCCGCAATCGCCGAGATCCTGCGCAAACGCGATCCCCTCATCGAATCTCTTGAAATAACATGACAGACAAATATCGCGCGGATCCCGGCGGTAATAAATAATGCGGGCCGCTGGAAACAAAACCCCGACGAGCCCAAGATGAAGAATGTTGTCCGGCATCTTGTCGATGACCCGGGCAGCGTCGCCGCCTCGACTTTGCAGCCGCGCCACATAGTCATCCCCCAGCCGACCGGCCAGATCCGGGTCGAGCTCGTCCGCCGGCCGCTCCTGCCCATGGGTTTGCACGGCATCGACGATGTCGTTGATGTCTTTGAGCTCGCCGGCCCCAAACACCCGGGAATGCGTCGCGGCGATCTGCTCGACGAGGCTGGTCCCGGAACGCGGCATGCCGACGATAAAGACCGGCAGCTCGGATTGGTTCCCTTCGCCTTCGACGGCCGCGTACAACGCCGGCGTGCACGAGGCGATCAGGCTGTCCACCCGGTGCCGCAGCACGGCGCGGTCAAAGACAAAGCCGGAATTCACCAGTAGTTGCCGATGTTCAGCGTTTGCCTGGCTCAAGCTCGCAAAGGCTTCGTCGTATCTGTCCGCGTTATCCAGCAGCATTCCAAGGGCAAAGCCCGCGTCGACGCGAGTCGCGGCCGGGATGTCGGGGCGTGCCGACAGATCGCGCAGCAATTGTACTTGCGGCTCGTCGCCCGCCCGCTCTCCGAGAATTGCCAATCCCGCATAGGCGTCCGCCCATTCCGGGTCGAGTTCGAGCGCGCGGTGAAAGCAGGACCGCGCCTCGGCAAACCGGCCAAGCACCCGCAGGGTCTGGCCGAGCCCGCTCCAGCCCTGTGCATTATTGGGCGCCAGAGAAATCCCTTTGCGCCAAGCCGCCTCGCTGCCGTGCGGGTCCCCGGAATGGGCCAGCGTCGCGGCGAGCCACAGGCGGATATGGCCGTTGTCCGGCTGCAGCGCGACCGCTTGCTGATGGCATGCCAGTGCCTCGACCAACCGCCGGAGCTCGAACAGGGCGATGCCGAGAGCGCTGATCGTTTCAGCGTTGTCCGGCTGCAGGACGAGCGCCCTGCGCAAGGCGGTTTCGGCCTCGGAAAAGCGGCGAAGGCCGATAAGGGCGAGACCGCAGCTGGCCAGCGCCTCGGGTAAGTCGGGCATCAGCTCGGCGGCGCGGCTGGCGCTGTGGAGAGCGGCCTCGTAGGAACCCTTGAGATGAAGGACGACAGCGAGATTGCTATGCGCATGGGGATTGTCGGGCTTCAGCGCGATCGCCTTGCGGTAATTCGCTGCCGCTTCATCAAGCCGGCCCAATGCCCGCAGGGCGGCGCCCAAATTCACATGCGCGTCGGCATAGTCCGGCGCGAGCGCCACCGTCTGCGACAGCAGTTGGGTTGCACGCTCGTATCGGCCGCGCTCATACGCGATCGTTCCGAGAAAGTGGAGCGCCCCGACGTGATCCGGCGCCCGGCCCAGCACCTTGCGGAACACGGCCTCTGCCCGGTCGCGCCGCCCCGCCTGGTGGTGAGCCAGCCCGCCCGAGAAGACACGGTCGATTTCCGCCGTCCTCCGGGCGCTGCCCTGAGCAATCTGTGTCACGATGTCCACTTCACGACCGACGCTGACCGAGAACATCATAACACGTTCCCGGCATTGGGAAATCGCAACTGACGCTGAATCCCGCCAGCCGCAGGAACCCGCACTGAAGCCTGGGGCGGGACGCCGTGCGAGCGCCAGCCGGCACGGCTGCCGCAACAAAAAAACCGGGCACGCGTCTAATCGCGAGCCCGGAATTTTTTGGTCGGCACCATTCGCTACCGCATCGGGCGGAGGCAGGTCTGCCGCATTTCCCCGCCGCGACGTTTTACAACCGTCGCGGACAGCGATATTTTGCAGCTACCTGACGATCTTCAGCCTCGCCCCTATCGCGTGATGCCTTAGGAGGTCGTCCGCCGCTTGCGCCGACGGGCAATGGCCAAACCGACAAGACCGGTGCCAAGCACGCTGAGCGTCACCGGCTCGGGTATCGGCGTGGTGCCGGTTTTGAAGCTGTAGCTGTACGACAGCGTGTCGGTGACCGATCCCAAGCCTATCGACGTGACTTTACCGGAAAAGTTGATGCTCGCAAGGGTGCCGATGCTGTCTGCGATCGTATCCGCCACCGTCGTCCCCTCGAAAAATGCGAGCACGGCCGCATTTGTCGAGGTGTTGTGGTTGCTGTTTGTTCCGTTGGAGGCGCCAGAGGTGCTCGCTCCCCCGGCGAGGGTGCCGGCAAAGGCATTGCCGGTGGTTACCGTCGTCACCGAGAACCCGCTGGCTCCAAACGTCTTTACCGCCTTGTCGAGAGCGGTGGCGGTGAACACCCCGGAGGTGGTGCTCGTGTTGTGTACAGCGACGGTTCCCTGGAGCGTATCGGAGAGCGTGTCGTGCACATCCGTCAGCACGGCGTTTGCTGGGACGTCGCCGGCCGCTACGAGCGCCGCAAAGCCCGCGAAGCTTTGCGTAGCGGTAAAGGCCTTCCCGCTTACCATCGACACTCAGCAAGTAATAGGCTAATATCATCCTGAAAACACGACGATTTTCAGGGTGAAGTAATGCCTCGTAACCGCGTGCAGCACCAGAAGGGCCTCTCGGACGATGCGTTCGAGCAGCGCTATCCGGACGAAGAGGCATGCCGCAAGGCGTGGTTCGTCTGGCGCTGGCCGGAGGGCTTCAAGTGTCCGCGGTGCGCATCGACAAAGTATTCCGAGATCCAGGGCCGTCAACTGCTTCAGTGCCGGCGATGCCGGTACCAGACATCGCTGATCGCCGGCACCGTTTTGCAGGGCACCAAGCTGCCGATGCGGCTGTGGTTCCGCGCCATGCATCTGCTTGGCCAGGGCAAGAAGGGAATATCCAACATCGAGTTGGGCCGGCGGCTGGGGATCTCGACCAACGCTGCCTGGCGGCTTCAGCACAAGCTGATGCAGGCCATGCTCGAGCGCGACCGTCGTTACAAGCTCGGCGCCGCCGGCCCGCGGATCGAGATCGACGACGCTTACATCGGCGGCGAGCGCACCGGCGAAGGGTCTGGGCGCGGCCGGCGCGGCCACACCCCTTTTATTGTCGCGATCGAGACCTCCGATGACGGTCGGCCGCTACACGCTCGCTTGCAGGTGGTGCGTGGCTTCCGAGCCGGTGAAACCAAGCGTTTGTGCTCCGCTGTCGAGGCCGGAACCACCGTTGTCAGCGACGGCGGCCAGTGGTTTCGCTGCATCGCCGAACAGCCGGGCATCGTCCATCAACGGCACGTCACCGGCTCCGGTCGCAGGTCGGCGCGCCACCCTGCCTTCCGCTGGGCGAACACGGTGCTGGCCAATGTCAAAAACAGCCTCTTGGCCACCCATCGCGTGGTCGGCGCCAAACATCTGCCACGTTACCTCGCCGCCTTCGCCTGGCGCTTCAACCGCCGCTTTGTTTTAAAAACCATCCACGAGCGCCTCGCCATCGCGGCAATCACCACCCCACCAATGCCATACCGCCTCCTCAAATTGGCTGAGGCACGATGGTAAGCGGGAAGGCCTTTATTGTCAAAGGCACCGTCTGCGGGGGCAGCGTAAAGTGCCCGGTCATCGTTGCGGCGGAGGCTACCCCGGCCGTGCAGGCCATAAAGGCCGCCGCGGTCAGCCCGATTTTCCCCGTTTTATTCATAGCAGCCTCTCAGAAGGTGTTCGCAGCCGTAATGAGCAATCGACGTGCCAGTTAGCCAAGAGATTGGTTAAATTAAGTATTTTCTACCATCTCCCGAGCGACAAGCAACCGATGTAAGTTTCTCCGACGGCGGGGCAGGGGCCGCGCGAGCGGCATCGATCATCCGCGGTCGACAGCTGTTAGAAAATCGTTAATGATTTAAACTGGTTAATCGATGCCTTCCGGGCTGGAATTCGCAGCCGGGCGCGGTCAATGCGTTGTAAAGAAAATCGACAGCCGGCGCGGTGTTGCCGGGCCGTCGGCATAGGTGCGAACCCGAGCAATTCCGCCTACCGATGCGCCGCAGGGGCCGACGCGGCGATCGCACCGATTGCGGCGAAGAGCTGGGCCACAGACCCGCGCGTCAAGCCGCGGGTGACAAAGACGAGACGCGAGCGTCGGTCGGCATCGGGCCAGTCTTCGAGCTCGACAGGCGGATGGGCGAGGTGCTGCACGGCGTGAACCATGACCGGGCCGCGGCATTCGGCAACGGCGACGATGCCCTTGACCCGCAACAGGTCCGCCCCGCGCAGTGCGGTCAGCACCGCCATCGCCTGCTCAAAGCAGCTCCAGGCGATGGGCTCGTCAAAAATCAGCGAGAAGCTGCCGAGACCGTGGGTATGGGCCGCGGTGCCGAGGTCGAACCGGTGCTGCGGCGGCGCCGGCTCGTTGAGCACGAACCCCGGCTCGACCGCACCGCGGTCGGCAACGGTAACGGGTGCCGGGCTCAGCGCCTCGATCTGCGCCCTGAGGCGCCGCAGCGCCGCGGCGTCGGCGAGATCGGTTTTGGTCAAGATGATGCGGTCGGCGAGCACCACCTGTCTTCGCGCTTCGGGCATCTGCTCGATGTTGGCGGCGCCGCCGACCGCATCGACGACGGTGACCAGCGCCTGCAAATGGAACTCGCGGCCGAGTGCCCGGTCGACGGCAAAGGTCTGCAGCACCGGGCCCGGATCGGCGAGGCCCGACGTCTCGATGATGACCCGCTCGAAGCTCGGCACCACGCCGCGGGCGCGATCGGCGAACAGAGTGCGCAGCGTTTCCTGCAGGTCGCTGCGGACATTGCAGCACAGGCAGCCATTGCCCAGCAATACCGTGACGTCGCTGCTCGACCGCAACAACGCCTGGTCGATGCCGATCTCGCCGAACTCGTTGACGACGATCGCGGTGTTGGCGCCTTCGGGACGGGCCAGCAACGCGCGGATCAGGGTGGTCTTGCCCGAGCCGAGAAACCCGGTTACCGCGATGACCGGCAGGCGCGGTCCGCGCACACGGCGCTGGCGCCGCCCGAACGGCGACGCATCGGTCCCGGCAAAGAGCGCTTGCGGCGTGGTCTCTGCGGTCGATCTCACGGTGTCGCTCCGATTTGCCGGCGGGCTGTCGCGACGGGTCGGCAACGGCCGACGACGATGCGGCTCACAGCGCAGCCGGGATCGTCGCGCGCTGTCGCACGCGACTGGGCGACGTCCCGGTCCATCGCTTGAACGCATGATTGAACGCCGCCATCTCCGAATACCCGAGAAGCCAGGTGATCTGCTGCAGCGAGATGCGCTCGTCGGCGAGGTGGCGGAGCGCCTGCTGCTTGCGCAGATTGTCGAGGATGTCGCTGAACGACGTGTGTTCGTCGGCAAGATGCCGGGTCAGCGAGCGGGTGCTCATGCCGAGCTGCTGCGCAACAATAGCGGCGTAGACTCTGCCCTCGGGAAGCAAGCGGATCAGCCGGCGCTCGACGAGGTTGCGCAATCCTGTCGCGCTGCGCCGCTCGGCGAGCAGATGGTCGCCATGGGCGATCAGGATCTCCAACAGCCGGGCGTCCGCGGAAACGATCGCGATGTTCATCGCGCTCTGCGAAAAGACGACGCTTTCCTCGGTATGCGCAAACTCGACGGTGCAGCCGAAAAGCTGTGCCAACTCGTCCAACGCAATATCGCGGGCGTGGGCAAAGGTTACGTTCAATACGGCAAACCTGCGGTTGGTGACAATGCGCAACGCGCGGACCAGGAGCATTGCGACAAACTCGCAATATTGCGGTCGTGGTTCGCTGTAGGGGCGCACGGGGACGATCGTGAGCGCCATTTCGTCGTCTTTGGGCAAGAGTTCGAAGAGTATCGCTTCACTCGCTACTCTCGAATATCGAGCGAGATTGCAAAAGGCGTGTGCGATCGTCGTCGACGCCGTTACCAGATAGTAAAGAACGCCGACATTGCGCAGGTCCATTTGCAGCGCGACGCGCAATCCGAGCAGTGGATCGTCGACCTCGGCCGCGGCGTATTCGAGGAACCGGTATTGGGAGACGACCGCAACCCCAATAGCGGGCTGCGACAGCTGAGCGCGCGACAGACCGGCGCGCGCCAAAATCGGCTCGGCGTCGAGCCCGCTGCGGTCGAGGAAAAGCAAAGTCTCGCGCGCCGCCACGCCGGGCGTCTGCAAGAACGGGTTCTCTTGGGCGTCCTGCGCCGGCTCTTCGGCCATCCTCCGCTATGCCCTTCGGTGGCGGGAAATATCAAGGTTTTGGCCGCCGGTATCAAGGTAACGGCCCGGTGACGAACCATTTCGAGAGGCGACGGAATCAGCTGCGGACATCACCCTTGCCGCGCCCTTCGAACCGCTCGGATCAGTCGGCTCGGGTGGGTTTCGCCGCATCTTTTCCCTTGATCGAATCAACGAGAGGAGCACGGAAATGCGCGCTTTAATCGTTGCCGACGATGCGTCCGCCGCACTGCGGGCCCAGACGATACTGGCGACACAGACCTTCATCTGCGATACCGCAGGCCTCGACGAGGATGCCGTCGCCATCGCCAAGCTGTACGATCACGACGTTATCATCCTCAGCGTATCGGCGGAGGACGGCGGCGGCTGTGAGCTGGTGCGGCAACTGCGCGCGGCCGGCGTTCGTAAGCCAATCCTGGTCATCGCGGCCGCGATCGAAATCGATCTCAAAATCCGATGCCTCGGTTTTGGCGCCGACGACGTTCTGACGAAGCCTTACGATCATCGTGAGCTGATCGCACGCGTCAAGGCGATCATTCGGCGCGCCAACGGCCACGCCCAATCCGTAATCCGTACCGGCAAGCTGGCGGTCAATCTCGATACCCGGATCGCTTCCGTGGACGACGTGCCGTTGGCCCTCACCAACAAGGAATATTGCGTCCTCGAGGTGCTGAGCCTGCGCAAGGGCGTCGTTGTGACCAAGGAGGCGTTTTTGAACCACCTGTATGGCGGAATGGACGAGCCCGGCATGAAGATCATCGACGTCTTCGTCTGCAAGCTGCGGCAAAAGCTGGCCGAGGCCACCGGCGGCCGCCATTACATCCAGACGGTGCACGGCCGCGGCTACGTCATGCGCGACCCGGTCTCCCGCGTGCCTGCGGACGCCTCTGGTGGCGGGTTGGGTTTTCGCGCCCCGCATCCTGGAAGCACAGCGCGTGCTGCTGTCCTTGAGCGACAATATTCCTGATCAGTGTATCAACGTCAGGACAGCCCACACGATCAACGCCCAGAGAAGCGTAGACACCAGCAATGCTCCGGCCATCGCCTTCCAAGGGGTGAGCCTGGATGCCAATCCTTGCGACATTGCACGGGGAGCCTGGGGGCCTTGGCATATGCCCCCATCGGTGCGGTCGACGGTCGTGGTCGTCCCGGCCACGTCCGATTGCTTCGCTTCGGGCCGCGTATCGAGCCTATGTAGGGTCGCCGGCATTACGACCAGAACCTCATGCGCTTTGCCGCACGATGCTACTGCGGTGCGCTTAACCCGACTGCGTCAATTAACCGTCCAATTGGCCGGCGATGTTATCTTTCGGGGGTGGTTAATTAGAGTGGTTTCGTAGTTCCTAATTGGTTCCCTCCGAAATCTCGCAGCCGATCAGGGGCGAGCGCCGGCGCAACCTTCCCGATTTTTTGCGGGTGGCGTCAAAAATCCATTTCGAGCGTGTAGAGCCCGCCCGAATGGCGATCGACGGTGTAGACGATTTGCCGCTCGTCGACGAACACGTCGTTGATCTGGATCGCCCCACTCGGCGAACGCGTCGGCGGCTCGGGAACGAAATAGCCGATTTCAGCCGGCTGGTACGGGTTCGACGTGTCGTAGGCGCGCAGTCCGCCGTTGAAGTAGGTCGCCAGAACGACGCGATCCGATTTCCACGCATTCGGCTTTGGCACGTTTTCGTAGAGATTGTGGGCGCCGTAGCGGGCGCCGCGCCGCTGGTAGGTCTCGAGCGGCGGCAACGGGCAGGTCGCGATCGGCACCGGGTTCTCTTCGACGCGGCCATCGACAATCCAGACGAGCTTGGGCCAGTCCGCCCCCTCGGTGCGCACGCACTCGTCGCTGACGATAAAGAGGCCGCGGTCGAAGAACGGCACCACGGTATGGGTGAAGCCATGATAGGGCGGGTGATAATCCCAACGCGCCACCATCTTGGGATGCGCCTTGTCCGCGATGTCGAGGATCACGAGGCCGCCGTCGATATAGCCGAGATAGGCGCGGTCAGGCCGCTCGGGATAGACGTTGGTGTTGTGCGGGCGAAACCCGGTGTCCGCGCCCTCGGGATGACGCACCGGCGGCGGGGTGCTGTCGCCCTCGCGGGTGCCGGGCAGCCACCAGCGGCCGGTCTCGACCGGCTTTGACGGGTTCTTGACGTCGATGATCCGGTAGAACTGGTCGTCGCGCGGATGCGTCGGCTTAAAGTCCGGCGCACTCGAGCTCATGTGGATGTACTCGCCATCGGCAAACCAAAGCTGATGGACACCGCGCGAATCCGGTCCCGAGCAGTCGAAAAAGGTGATCGAGCGCGGATTTTCCGGCACCGAGATGTCGAACAGCTCAAACCCGGCCGGCTGCTGGCCTTGTTCTTTTGTCTGATAGGCGACGGCGAGAATGTCGCCGACCGTCTCCAGCGAGTTCGAGCGCATATGCGATTGCGGCAGATCGGTGCGGGCGACGATCTTGGGTGAACGCGGGTCGCTGACGTCGATCCCCGTAAAGTTCTTCGGCGCACTCTCATGCGCGAGCCACAGGATGCGGCGGCCGTCCTTGGCGATCTGGATCGACATGCCCTCGCCAATTCCGCCAAAACCATCGAGCTCGTGGTGCGCGAGCTGCCGAAAATTCCAAATCGCTGACTCGGGCATGGATCACTCCTGAATGCTGGGGCCTGAACGCGGGGTAAGAGCAAAGGCGATCTGATGGTCGGCGAAGCGGGAGCAGAAACGGCGCTCGACAGCGCGAGTAGGGGCCTCACCCCACCTCGATAGTCGTCCACAAGAACGCAATGCGCCGCGCCCGATTGGCCGAGCCAGGGCGAAGCCTTGCGCCCGCGGCAGCCGGTCGTCAAGAGCAGAGCCGACCCGTGAGCCTGGGCATCGATTCGACGGGTGGCGACGGATCTGCCCAGTCCATTTTGCCGCAATAATTAGCCAGGACGATTTTCTGACGGATGCTGATCCCGATTTGTCTGGGCTTTGGTTTACGACTTGGCAAACTGCGCGCCGCTATCTTCGACAGAGACGGGCACTTGAGTCATCTAAATTGTAATGTTATAGTAAGGTTAATGCTAATGCCCCTCGATTTTGACGCCATGCGAGACGCTACTGGCGAAATCGCGGGACTCGCCGACACCGCCGCGCTGCTGCGGAGATCGCGAACCGGAAAAGGGAGATGCGCGGGATGAGGCGCCTGGCGACCACTATATGGGCCCTGGCCCTCGCCTCGGCGCCGGCCGCGGCGCTGGCGGGCTCGCCGCTGACGTTGCGCCTGATCGCCCAGGCGGATTTGCGTGTGCTCGACCCGATTTGGACGACGGCGACGATCACGCGAAACTATGGCTATATGATCTACGACACGTTGTTCGCGCTCGACAGCGATTTCGCGCCCCGGCCGCAAATGATCGACCGCTGGACGGTCAGCGACGACAAGCTGACCTACACCTTCACGCTACGCGACGGGCTCAAATTCTCCGACGGCCAGCCGGTCCGCAGCGCCGATTGCATTGCCTCGCTGAAGCGTTGGAGCGAACGCGACACTCTCGGGCAATCGCTCGCCGAGGCGGTGGCTGACTATCAGCTCGTCGACGACAAGAGCTTTTCAATCATTCTCAAAAAGCCGTTTCCGCTCCTGCTCGCCGCACTTGCCAAGCCCGACAGCAACGTGCCCTTCATCATGCCGCAGCGGGTCGCCGAAACCAGCGCGAACGAGCAGATCAAAGACACGACTGGTTCCGGTCCGTTCGCCTTTGTCAAGGACGAATGGCAGCCGGGTCATCAGGCAGTCTTTGTCAAAAACCCGGATTACTTGCCGCGCAACGAACCGCCGAGCTGGGCCGCCGGCGGCAAGGTCGTCCGCGTCGACCGAGTGGTCTGGCTCTACCTTCCCGACCCCTCGACGGCGATGGCGGCATTCACGGCCGGAGAGACCGATTGGTGGGAAAGTCCACCGCCCGATTTCTATCCGCTGCTCGCCCGCGAGCCCGGTGTCACGCTGGTCCAGCGAGACCCGTTCGGCTTCGCCGGCATCTTGCGGTTCAACCAGCTGCAGCCGCCCTTCGACAACGTCAAGATGCGGCGGGCGCTGCTTTACGCCGTCGACCAATCGGCCTACATGAGCGCGCTCGCCGGCGACCCGAAATACTGGCACACATGCTACAGCTTTTATAGTTGCGGGGGGTCGATGGCGAGCGACGCCGGGGCGGAGCCGCTCAAGGGGCCGCGCGATCTCGGCAACGCCAAGGATCTGATCAAGGATGCGGGGTACAGCGGCGAACGAGTCGTCCTCCTCGATCCGACCGATTTTGCCGTACTGCACTCGCTGGCACTGGTGACCGCCGATGTGCTGCGTCGGCTCGGGGTCAATGTCGAAATGCAGGCGATGGATTGGGGGACACTCCTCGGCCGACGCGCCTCCAAGGCGGCGATCGACCAAGGCGGCTGGAACATATTTATGACCACCTTTCCCGGTCTTGCGATCCTTGATCCGGCAGTCAACGCGCCGTTGCGCGCTAACGGCGCCGATGCGTGGTTTGGCTGGCCTGACGATCCCGTCATCGACAAATTACGCGATGCGTGGCTCGCGGCGCCAACCGAAGCCGAGCGCAAAACCATCGCCGTCAACCTGCAGCGCGAGGCGTTCTTTAGCGTGCCCTATATCCCGTTGGGAGAGTATGCGGCCCGCACCGCGTTCCGCAGCAATCTTTCAGGTGTCGATATAGGGCCCGCCCTATTTATGTGGAACGTCAGCAAAAACTAATTGGGCGTGAGCAGGGTGCCGGCACCGGTGGCCCGGCCCGGCATTCGCCACAAAGGAGATGATCGCCGGCGCTTGGCGCAGCGCCCGGTCAACTCGACAGACGGTCAATTTGGTAATATCCACCCGGCGCGCTGTGGTTTGCCGGCTGCTCCGTCGATCGCCGATCTCGGCGGAAGACGCGTCGATGAGGTCGGGGGCTTAATCGACATCAACTCGCTCGACGATGATTTCCTCAACTGGGTCCCGCGCGCCGGATTGGTGCAACGGAACGCTGCCATGCCGGGTGCTGCCAGCAAACGCGCGACAGGCCGATCAGGCACAGATTGGTCCCGCGCAGATGCCGGGTCATCCCTTTTTTGACAGGGGATAGTTGAATAACGGAGCCGCTATTGTGAGCCTTTGCCAGTCGTCAGGCCGGATCGAGATCCAGCATCAGCCGTAAATTCTGCACCGCGGCACCCGACGCTCCTTTGCCGAGATTGTCGAGATGGGCGACAAGCACGGCCTGGCGGTGCCGCTCGTTGGCCCAAACGTGGAGATCGAGCCGGTTGGTTCCATTGAGCGCCTGTGGCTCGATCTTGCCGTCCCCGTTGCCGACTGCGACCGTCACGTATTCGGAACCCTCATAAAAGGCGCGCAGGGTCTCTCGTAAATCGGCACCAGTGGGCCTCCCGGGCAGGTCGTCGAGGTAGAGCGGCACCGATACGAGCATGCCCTGGCGGAAATGCCCGGTCGACGGCATGAAGATCGGCCGCCGCGACAGCCCGGCGAAGCGCTCGATCTCCGGTATGTGCTTGTGTTCGAGACCGAGTGCGTAAAGCTCGAAGGCTGGCCCGCCTTCACGATCATGCGCCTCGATCAGGGATCTGCCGCCGCCGGAATAGCCGCTGACCGCGCTGATCGTGATCGGGTAGTCAGGCGGGACGAGCCCCGTTTCGACGAGCGGGCGCAGCAGGCCAATGGCGCCGGTCGGGTAGCAACCGGGATTGGCGACTTTGCGCGACATCGCGATCGTCCCGGGCTGATCGGGCGCCATTTCCGGAAAGCCGTAGCTCCATTCGGGATCGACCCGATGTGCCGTGCTGGCGTCGAGCAATCTCGGTGCTTCGCTGCCCAGCGCCGCGGCCAGCGCGACTGCCTCGCGTGCGGCATCATCCGGCAAGCACAGCACGACGAGGTCGCACGCCGCCATCATGTCCTGCCGGGCGGCCGGATCCTTGCGCTGCGTCGCGGGTAGGCTGCGCAGCTCGATTTCGGGCATCATTTCGAGCCGCTTGCGGATGCCGAGGCCAGTCGTGCCGGCCTCGCCGTCGATGAAGACGTTCGATTGATCGCTCGCCATTGGAGTGCCCTGTAATGACAAGGCCGCTTACTAGCCTAACTGGCCGCAGCCGTGAAATGGTTTCGGTTCCCATCGCTTGAGATGCTGCGCTATCGTACGAAATCAAAGTCGTGGAGGAGGGTGAGCGATGGATGGAACGGGCGCGCCGCTGAAATGCCTTGCCGGGGTCAAGGTCCTCGATTTGACGCAGTTCGAGGCCGGCCCGACCTCGACCGAGGCGCTCGCATGGCTCGGTGCCGAGGTCGTCAAGGTCGAGAACCCGAAGGGCGGCGAACCCGGCCGCACCGCCTTTGTTGGACCAGAAGGCAGTCCCGACTCCTATTATTTCTTCGAATTCAACGCGAACAAGAAATCGGTCACGGTCAATCTCAAATCCGAGCGTGGGCTCGCGCTGGTCAAGGACATGGCGCGGCATGCCGACGTGATGGTCGAGAACATGGCGCCCGGCACGATTGAGCGCATCGGTCTTGGCTACGACGTGATCCGCGCCGTAAATCCCGGCATCATCTATTGCCAGATCAAAGGCTTTGGCGAGGGCAGCCCGTACGAGAAGAACCTCGCCTTCGACATGATCGCGCAGGCCTGCGGCGGCACGATGAGCATCACCGGCGAGCCCGACGGGCCGCCCTGCAAGCCCGGCCCGTCCTTGGGCGACACCGGGACCGGCATGCTGATGGCGATCAGCATCCTGGGCGCGCTCTATGAGCGCAAGACCACCGGTCGGGGCCGCCGGCTGCAAATCGCCATGCAGGACGCGATGCTGCACTACATCCGCATCGCGTTTCAGACCCAGGCGGTCACCGGCAAGGCCGCGGGCCGCGCCGGCTCGCGCAGCGTCACCGGCTCGCCGCCGCCGGCCGGCATATTTCCGTGCGCACCGGGCGGGCCGAACGACTGGGTCTATGTCTTCGCCCGCCAGCTCGACCATTGGCATAAGTTGTTGAAGGCGATCGGCCATGAGGAGCTGATCGGCGACCCGCGCTACGAGACGATCGAGGCGCGCCGCGAGCGCCGCGACGAGGTCGATGCGATGGTCGCCGACTGGACCCGCCGGCGCGACAAGCACGAGGCGATGCGCATCATCGGGGCGGCCGGGGTGCCGGCAGGTGCGGTGCTCGACACGATGGAGCTGATGGACGAGCCGAGCTTCGAGCAGCGCGGCATATTGCAGGTCGTGCAGCATCCTACGGGCCCTTTCAAAATGCCGAGCTGGCCGGTGCGCTTTGACGGCGTGCCGCCCAAGCTCGAACCGGCGCCGCTGCTGGGCGAGCATTCGGCCGAAGTGTTCGGCGAATGGCTCGGCATGAGCGCCGGCGACGTCGAGGCGCTGAAGAAGGAAGGGGCGATCTAAAACTGCCCTCTTCGCCCCCGGGGGGCGGAGAGGATGGTTTACGAAGGAGGAGATACTCAGATGGCGGAGCTCGCAGGCTACGAAATCCTGGCGAAATGCCTGAAGGCGCAGGGCGTCAAGGATCTGTTCTACATCATGGGTGGGCCGATGCTGGATGCCGAAAGCACCTGCATCAAAGAGGGCATCCGCGCGATCGACACCCGCCACGAGCAGGGTGCGGCCTATATGGCGCAGGCCTATTCGCGGGTGACGCAAGGGCCGGGTGTGTGCATGGCGGCGAGCGGGCCTGCCACCCTCAATTTGGGCACCGGTCTCGCCAATGCGCTGATCGATTGCTGCCCGGTCGTCGCGTTCGGCGGATCGAGCCCGATCAGCCAGTTCGGCCGCCAGGTGTTTCAGGAGATCGACCAGGTCGCGGCGTTGAAGGCGTGCGTCAAATACGCCGACCGCGTCCATAATTTGAAGCGCATCCCGCAGCAGGTCAATTTCGCCTTCCAGAAGGCGCTGAACGGCAAGCCGGGCCCGGTCTATCTCGACCTGCCGGGCGACGTCCTCTACCTCAAGGTTGACGAGGCCGAGGTCGATTGGAGCTATTGCGGCCGACCGATCATCGAGGCGCGTCCCTATGCCGAGCCCAAGGCGATCAACGCGCTGGTCGATGCGATCAACAAGGCCAAGCAGCCGATCATCTGCTCGGGCGGCGGGGTGTTGTGGTCGAAGGCGTGGAACGAGATGCGGGCCTTTGTCGAGAAGGCCGGGATTCCGTTCTATACCACCCCGCAGGGCCGCGGCGTGGTGCCGGACGACCATCCTTACGCTTATCTGACGATGCGCAACGACGCGTTCCGCCAGGCCGATCTGATCATCATCCTCGGTACCCGGATGAATTATGTGATCGGCCACGCCGCACCGCCGCGTTTCAGCAAGGACGCGACGATCGCCCGGATCGAGATCGACCCCGAGGAGCTCGGCATGTCGGCGCGCAATGTCGACATCCCGATCGTCGGCGACTGCCGATCGGTCCTGCAGCAGCTGATCGACGCGATCGACGGCAAGACCGCCGACCGCTTCCAGGGGTGGCGCCAGAAATTGGCCGACGGCGAGGCGGCCAAGCGCGCGGGACCCGGCGGCAACTATCCGACCGACGGCGACATCCACCCGCTGCGGCTGTGCGAGGAAGTCAAGAACTTCATGAAGCGCGACGCGATCCTGTGCGTCGACGGTCAAGAGATCCTCAATTTCGGCCGCCAGTCGATCCCGACCTACACGCCGGGCCATCGGCTCAACTCGGGACCCTTCGGCACGATGGGGGTGGGGTTGCCGTTCGCGGTCGGCGCCAAGGCGGCCAAGCCCGGGACCCAAGTCATCTGCCTACATGGCGACGGCTCGTTCGGCCAGAACGCGATGGAGCTCGACACCGCGGTCCGGCACAAATTGCCGCTGATGTGCATCATCAGCCTGAATGGCGGCTGGACCGCCGACCCCGAACGCAACAAGCCCGGCCGCGATCTCGGCTACACCCGCTACGACATCATGGCCCAGGGGCTCGGCTGTTACGGCGAATATGTCGAGCAGCCCGAGGACATCCGCCCGGCCTTGGAGCGCGCACAGAAAAAGGTCGACGACGGCATGGTGGCATTGGTCAACGTCAAGACCGACTACCGCGCCCGCGCCACGACGGTACAATTCTCAAGCCGCATGACCTGACCCGGCGGCCAGCTCCTCACCCTGCCCTCTCCCCGCTTGCGGGGAGAGGGAGGGCCTCGCAGCGGGAGGGTGAGGGGCGACGCCGGCAGCAAGCAGGGCGCGTCCGGGCGCCCCTTTTCATAACCGGAGAGGATTGACCGCAGGAGATCGACCCCTATATTCATGATTTGTTCCCTCAATAGGCGCCACCATGTTCAAGCTGGAAGACCGACGCGCGGCGAATGGCGTCTATTGCGGAAAGGAAGGGCTTTATCTCGGCGCTGTGGGGTTGATCGAGCGCGACGGCACCGGCTATCGCGTCCGCCCCGCGGCCGAAATCGGAGCCCTCGTCGCTGCCGCCTACGAGACTCCGCCGCAGGTCGATCGCTGCCTTGCCCGGCTCAAAGGCATTGCCGCCGGCTTAAAGGCGGGTAACGTTTCCCTCGCCCAGATCCGAGCGCTTCAGCTCCAGCTGGCTGACGTGCCGGCGGATCGGATCGAACAGCTGGCGCGGACCGACAGGCTGCTCAAGGCCAATTTCAACCCGGCCGAGCCGCGTGACGAGCAAGGTCGATGGACCAATGATGACGACACGGGCAACATTGTGCCTGTTCGCTCGGGCGGGCACTCGCCGTCCGGGGAATGTGGCAGTCCCCGCGCCTGGGAAGGCCAGCCCAATGCCGATTTCCGTAATCGCCTCGCGACCGCCGAAAGACCGCCGACAAAAAGACTTTCGGCTACGGCGAAGTGGATGACAGCACCGACCCCAATCGTGTCGCGCTCGGCCGCTATCAGCTGACGCCGGTCAGTCTCAGGGCAGCCGGGATGATGGATCAGACCGGCAACTGGACCGGAAAGTACAGCGTCCATTCGCGGGCCGAATTCCTCGCCGATCCCGAGGTCCAGGAAAAGGCGCTGACCGATTATCTCGACGATCTCGAACGCCAGCTGCGGGCGAACGGCGCCTTCGCTCATATCGGCGAGACCATCGATGGCTTGAAGGCGCGATTCCCGGTGACCCGCGCCGGCATCATCGCCGCCGCCCATCGGGAGGGGGCGCGAGCCACCGCCGATTATCTCGATCGGGTCGAAGCCCACGGGTTCACAAGCAAAGGGCTTCGCCTCAAACCGGAGGACCCCCCGATCGAAACTCGCCTGCGCACTTTCTCGGGCGCTCGCTATGAATAATCCCTTCAGGCGCACGATCACTCGGCTTCTGATCGGTGCAGGGATAGCGGCGTCCGTCCTATCCGTCGCGCAGGCGCAAATGCTTACCTTCTCAAAGAAGAAGAGCGCGGTCCAAGTGGACTGCTTACAACAGATCCTGCGCGGGAGTAGTTGGAAAAATTATCCCAATCTCCCCTCGGAGATGGTCAAAGTTGCCCAGGTTGCTACCGCTGTGCTCAATGACAAGGGACGAACGGATTATATCTATTTGTTGGAAGATGGGATCGAATGGTGTGGCACGGCCGGATGCAAGCTGCTGATTGCAGAAAAGTGGCGGGACGGAAATTGCAACCTGCTATATGAGGCTGCCGGAGACACCAGCTTTACCGCGCTTCGCCACCGGGATCACGGCTATCGCCGCATCTACACGCCGTGTGAGGCGCGGTTCGACGGCCGTCAATATCAGAAACTCCGCGAGGATTGCCCGAACCTCGACGTCCCTCGTTAGAGGGCGGTCGCCGCGCTCGTATGTCGGAAGAATGATAAACGCGAACGGCAGCTGGACCGGAAAGTACGGCGTCCATTCGCGGGCTGAATTCCTCGCCAATCCCGACGCGCAAGAAAAGGCGTTATCGGACTACCTGGCCGATACTGAGCGCCAACTTCGGGCCAACGGCGCCTTCGCTCATATCGGCGAGACCATCGATGGCCTGAAGGCGCGCTTCCCGGTGACACGCGCCGGCATCATCGCCGCCGCCCACCGCGAGGGCGCCCCCGCTACCGAAGATTACCTCAATCGGATCAGAGCCAACGGTTCAACGAGCAGGGGACTTCGTCCGAAGCCGCGGGATCGCCCGATCGAAACCCGGCTGCGCACCTTCCCGGCGACGAGCTATGAGTAATTTGCTAAGACGCGGCATCACGCCGCTGCTGGTTGCTTCGGCGGCTATAGCAGTTTCGGCGCTATCTGTCGTTCATGCACAACAGCTAAGCTTCTCAGAAAGAATGAACACGGTGCAAATGACGTGTTTGAGACAACTTTTAAGCGTTAGTTGGACTTCGCAATTCCATAAAGAAATGATGAAAATCGGTCAGGTGGCAACCGCTGTACTTAGCAGCAAAGGAGAGCCGGATTACATCTACCTGTTTGAAGCGGACGGGTGGTGCGGCACCGCCGGGTGCCCGCTGCTGATCGGCGAGTTGGAGCCCGACGGGATTTGCCACTTGCTCTACGACGACATGGGGGGACGCCTCCTTCACCGTGCTGCATCGACGTGATCATGGCTATCGCCGGATTTACACGCCGTGCGAAGCGCGCTTCGACGGCCATCAATACCAAGCGGTCCGCGAGGATTGTCCCAATGCCGATGTCCGTCATTAAGGCACCGTTCATCTGCTGGGCGCCAAGGCGGCCGGGATGATGGATGCGAACGGGAACTGGACCGGAAAATCCGGCATCCATTCCCGTGCTGAATTCCTCCGCCGACCCCGATGGTGACAAGCCCGGCCGCTATCTGAGCTGCACCCGCTACGACATCATGGCGCAAGGGCTCGGCTGCCACGGCGAATATGTCGAGCAGCCTGAGGACATCCGCCCGGCTTTGGAGCGCGCCCAGAAAAAGGTCGACGAGGGCATGGTCGCGCTGGTCAACGTCAAGATCGACTACCGAGCCCGCGCCACGACGGTCCAATTCTCGAGCCGCATGACCTGAGCCGCCCCTCTGCTTCCCGCGGCTCCCCGGGGCGAAGCTGCTCAGACGAAGGCGCGGCGGATCTTGCCCCAGTCTTCGATCGCGTGCTCCTGACCGGGGACAATCTGGATCGCGATTTCGCTGTAGCCGGCGGCGAAGAGCGCGGTGATGTGGCCTTTGGTCTCCTTCTCGGTCCCGGTGATCGTGGTCAGGCGGATCAGCTCGGCGGTGACGAACGGGCGTTCCTCCGGCTTGACGAACATCAGATGGCCGCGGTGGTTTGCGAGGTAATGAGCGCCCTGCGGCCGGAAATTACGCGCCAGCTCGACATAGCCGGCGGCGGTCGCGGCGACCGCGGGTGGGACCGGCGTCGTGTTGGGGAACCCGGCCAGTGCCTGGTCGGCGGCGCGGTGCAGCAGCATCGCCGCGCGCGGGCCGGCCTGGGCGATCGCGCGCGGGCTGTCGGCGGGCTCCCCCTCCTCTAGGATGGCGCCACCGGTCAGCACTACCAAATCGAGCGCGTCGGCGCGGTGCCCGGCGGCTTCGCGCCGCAACTCCATCTCGCGTAGCGCGGCGCATGCCGCCTCGGCATCGCCGATGGTGCTGATCCAGCCGGCGCCGAGCCTGGCGGTCAACGCCCGCGCGCGCGGGCCGGTTGCGGCAACGTAGAGCCCGATCCGGTCCCGGGTGTTGATCAGGCCGAGCTCGGGGTTCAGCAAGCGGATCAGGCGGCGCTTCCCTTCGATTTCGGCTTCGACCGTCTCGCCGGCCAACAGCGCCTGCACAACCCGGATGTACTCCTCCATGTCGGCGAGCCGAACCGCGCCGAGCCCCATTGCGCGCCTGCCGGTAAAGCCGGTGCCGACGCCGAAATCGATCCGCCCCGGCGCCAATTTGTTCAACGAGGCAAAGGCGTTGGCCGCGACCGCCGCGAGCCGGTTCGACGGGATCAGCACGCCGGTGCCGAGCCGGATGCGCGTCGTCTTGACCGCGGCCGCAGCCATCGCGACAAATGGGTCGGCGCTCAGCATTTGGGTGTCGTAAAACCAAGCGCGGCTGAACCCCAGCTCTTCGGCTCGCCGCACCACTCGCCAGGAATCGGCGTCGGTCGGAATGGCGATGGCGAATTTCATCGATATGCTCCCGGCTCTAACGCCCCTGTATGCGGGGCTGACGGTAGTAGTTTACCGGCTTTTGTCCTGGGGATCCGGGCTTTCAATAACGCCTTGCACAATCATCGCGCGACCGTCTCCGTTCAGACGGAGTATTTGGGGGCATGTTTGCGTGCTCGCGCGGCGACAGGGACGGGCGTGCCCGACGGTGTCGAGGAAATGGCCCGTCATCGCGACGAATTGGGTGTCGTGGCCGATGCGCAGTGCGTCGGGCGAGGAGGCGGGCATCTTCTGAACCGGGCTCTCCCAACGCCTAGGGACCGCCCGCCGATGCGCGATTTCCGTGCGCCTCTGTCGGCCGTCCCATCGCCGGGTTGCGATGGCGCTGACCTGGCGATAGGTTCGTCTGAGCTTTAGGGGATCCGATCGCGTGCGATACCTCAGCACCCGCGACCCCCGGCCGCAACCTTGCACTTTCTCGTTTGAGGAGGTGCTGCTGGCTGGGCTTGCCGAAGATGGCGGGCTTTATGTGCCGGACCATCTGCCGCTACTCGGGGATGACGCGGTGCGCGGCTGTGCCGGGCTGCGCTACGCCGAGCTGACCGCGCGAATCATGTCCTTGTTCGCCGGCGACGCGTTTACCGCGGACGAGCTGCGGCGGCTTGCGACGCGGGCATATCAGGACTTCCGCCATGCCGCGGTGACGCCGCTGGTGCAGCTCGACGAGAGGTTGTGGCTGCTGGAGCTGTTTCACGGGCCGACCTTGGCCTTCAAGGATCTGGCACTGCAGCTGGTCGGTCTGCTGTTCGACGCGGCATTGGCGCGGCGGCGCGAGCATGTGACGATCATCGGCGCCACCTCCGGCGATACCGGGTCGGCGGCACTCGACGCCTGCCGCGACCGCGACGCGATCGACATCTTCATCTTCTACCCGCATGGCCGCGTATCCGAGGTGCAGCGGCGGCAAATGACGACAGTCGAATCGGCGAATGCCCATGCGATCGCGATCGAAGGGACCTTTGATGACTGCCAGGATTTGGTCAAAGCGCTGTTTGCCGACACCCAGCTGCGCCACGGGCTCAATTTGGCGGCGGTCAACTCGATCAACTGGGCGCGGATCGCGGCGCAGACGGTGTATTACTTTGCTGCTGCCGCGGCGCTCGGCGCGCCGCGGCGACCGGTGTCGTTCAGCGTGCCGACCGGCAATTTCGGCAATGTTTATGCCGGCCATATTGCCCGCCGTATGGGGTTGGCGATCGAGCGTCTGGTGATCGGGACCAACCGTAACGATATTCTGGCTCGCTATATCGCCAACGGCGAGATGACGATAACCTCGGTTGAGCCGAGTCTGAGCCCGAGCATGGATATCCAGGTCCCCAGCAATTTCGAGCGGCTGCTGTTCGAACTGAAGGGCCGCAACGGTGCCGCGGTCGGCGACGCGATCGCCGCCTTTCGCCGCACCGGCACCCTGCCGCGATCGGATGAAGAATGGCGCGCGGCACAAAGCTTGTTTTCCGCCCACAAGGTCGATGACACTGCAACCATGCAAATCATTGCCGAAATCCATGCCCGGTCGGGCGTGCTGATCGATCCCCACACCGCCGTCGCGGTCGGCGCCGCGCGTGCCGAACTGGCCGCGGATCATGGCCGCGGGCCGATGGTGGCGCTCGCCTGCGCCCATCCCGCGAAATTTCCTGACGCCGTCGAGCGCGCGACCGGGATTCGTCCGCCATTGCCGGGCGCACTCGCCGATCTGTTCGAACGACGCGAACGGCTCACGGTTTTGCCCAACGATCGGGCAGCAGTAACGCGCTATATTCGCGCCCATGCCCGGCGCAGCGGGAGAGACGCATGACGATCGAGCTGTCGCGCCTGAACAACGGTCTGCAAATCGCCACCGACCGGATCGAGACGGTCGACACCGTATCGCTTGGCATCTGGGTCGATGTCGGGACGCGGCACGAACCGGCCGAGATCAACGGCGTGGCACACTTTCTCGAGCACATGGCGTTCAAGGGCACCAAGCGGCGCAGCGCGCTTGCCATCGCCGAGGAGATCGAGGCGGTCGGCGGCCACCTCAACGCCTACACCTCACGCGAGAGCACGGCCTATTACGCCAAGGTGCTGAAGGAGGACGTGCCGCTGGCGCTCGACATCCTCGCCGACATCCTCCAGCACTCGACCTTCGAGCCCGAGGAGATGGAGCGCGAGCGCACCGTCATCCTACAGGAGATCGGCCAGGCCAACGACACACCCGACGACATCATCTTCGATCACTTCCAGGAATGCGCCTATCCCGACCAGGCGATGGGCCGGCCGGTATTAGGGCGACCCGAGATCATCCGGCAGCTCGGGCGAGCCGACGTCACCGCCTATCTGCGCGACCATTACGGGGCGCGGCGGATGGTGTTGGCGGCCGCCGGCAATCTCGACCATGACCGCATCGCCGGGCTCGCCGAAACGCTGCTCGCCGAGATGCCGGCGGAGCGGCCGATCACCACCGAGCCGGCACGATATACCGGCGGCGAAAGGCGCGAGGAGCGCGATCTCGAGCAGTTGCATCTGGTTTTGGGATTCCCGGGCCTCGTGCTGGACGACCCCGATTATTATGCGGGATCGGTTTTGTCGACGGCGTTCGGCGGCGGGATGTCCTCGCGGCTGTTTCAGGAGATCCGCGAAAAACGCGGGCTCGTCTACACGATCCATTGCTTTGGCCACAGCTACCGCGACGGTGGATTGTTCGGGATCTATGCCGGCACCGGCGAGGAAGAAGCAGCTGAACTGGTCCCGGCCTTATGCGAGGAGGCGCGCAAGCTCGAAGATGGGCTCGCCCCGGTCGAATTGGCGCGCGCCAAGACGCAGCTGAAGGCGGGATTGCTGATGTCGCTCGAAAGCACTTCGGCGCGCTGCGAGCAGTTGGCCCAGCATCTTTTGATCTACGGCACGCCGTTTGACCCGGCCGGGATCGTGCGCCGTATCGAGGCGGTGGACGACGCCGCGATCCGGCGGGTCGTGGCGCGGTGGCGTGCCGGGCCGCCGACCTTGACCGCTCTGGGGCCGCTGAGCCGGCTCGAAGATTTCGACCGCGTGCAGGCGCGGCTCGCCGCCTGAGCAAACTGCCGCGATGGCGCCGCAGCGGAAATCCTTCCCACGGCTGTTCCTCGCGCGCGCGGACCCGTTTCGGCTCGCCGGCGAGCGCGTCTATCTGCGCGCCCCCGAGCGCGGCGATTGGGAAGACTGGGCGAGCCTGCGCGCGCGCTCGCGCAATTTTCTGGAACCGTGGGAGCCGAGTTGGCCCACTGACGCGCTGTCGCGAATGAGTTTCCGGTCGCGCGTTACCCGCTATGCCGAGGATTGGCGCACCGACCAAGCCTACAACTTCTTCGTCTTCGCCCGCGACGACGAGATGGTCGGTGGGATCGGCCTCTCCAATGTGCGGCGGGGCGTTTCGGAGACGGCGAGCCTCGGTTATTGGATCGGCGAGCCGTTCGCCCGTCAGGGGTTGATGACCGCGGCATTGCCGCTGGTTATCGATTTTTCGTTCGACCGGCTGCGTCTGCACCGCGTCGAAGCCGCCTGCCTGCCAACCAATGTTCCCAGTCGCGCCCTGCTGATGCGCAGCGGTTTTCAGCAAGAAGGCTACGCTCGCCAGTATCTATGCATCGCAGGTAAGTGGCAGGACCATCTGCTGTTCGCCATTCTACGCGAGGATTGGCGCCGGTAGGCGGCGATAACAGCGGGGTCGCTCAGGCGTGGCCGGCGTCGCTCGACAGGCTCGAGAGGTCGATGCCAAGCTTGGCGAGCGCCCGTCGCCATTTGCCGTCATGATCGGAATCAAAGACGATGCCTTCGTCAGCGGCGACAGAGAGCCAACCGTTGGCTTGAATCTCCGCGTCGAGCTGACCCGGCGCCCAGCCGGCATAGCCCAAAGCGAAAAGACAGTGGCGCGGTCCCCGCCCCGTTCCGATTGCCCGCATGATGTCGAGGGTCCCGGTTATCGCGATGTTGCCGGTGACCGGCAAGGTCGCGTCCTCGTAATAATCGGCCGTGTGCAGCACAAAGCCGCGACCCGGCTCGACCGGACCGCCGAAATGAACCGGGTGCTCTTTGGCGAACGCGCCGGACTGGATCTGCAGCTGCGCGAATAGTTCGGCCAAGGTCAGCGAGCCGAGCACTTTGTTGATTACCAAACCCATCGCCCCGGCATTGCCACTATGCGTGCAAAGATAGATGACCGAGCGGGCGAAGCGCGGATCGCCCATCTGCGGCATTGCTACCAATAGCTGGCCCGCGAGCGAACTCGCCACGCCCTCCGATGCGATCCTTTGGGTCATCGCTCGCACTCCTCGCTCGATCCGCAACCCACACTCTGATCATAATGGTTTCGTTGTCGCGAGCGCACAAAAACCGGCAACCGGACCGGCAGCCGTCCGGTTTGCCCGGCGATCCGTGCTGTGGTATCGCTCCGCCAGCGCGATCCCGTGCCGCGCGAGGCGGACGGGTCGTTCGGTGTTCGAGGATACGGAGGGAATCCCCATGACGATCAGTGTTGGTGACAAGCTGCCCTCGGTGACGCTGCGGCAAGTGACTCCCGAGGGGCCGAAGGAGGTCAGCAGCGACGATTTCTTCCGCGGCAGAAAAGTCGCGCTGTTTGCGGTGCCTGGCGCCTTTACTCCGGCCTGCTCGCAGCGTCATCTGCCGGGTTTTGTCGACAAGGCGGCGGACATCAAGGCGAAGGGAGTGGAGGAGATTGCTTGCGTCGCGGTTAACGACGCCGCGGTTATGGGCGCCTGGGGCAAGTCCCAAAAATGTGACGGCAAGGTCACGATGCTGGCCGACGGCAGCGGCGATTTCGTCCGCGCGCTGGGGCTTGAACTCGATCTCAGCAAGGGCGGTCTCGGCATCCGCTCAAAGCGCTATTCGATGCTCGTCGACAACGGTGTCGTGAAATCGCTGAATGTCGAACAGCAGCCCGGCCAGGTCGACGCCTCCAGCGCCGAGGCGGTGCTCAAGGCGCTAGTCTGAGCCGGCAGCGCCGGCGGCTCCTCACAACAGCGCGTCGGCGTCCCAACACTTGGCGATATCAGTGCGAGGAGCGTGGCGGCGGAGCACTCCTGCGACGACCACGCCGTTCTCGAGCTGCGTCGTTTCGCTCGAATGACAGGGTGCTGTCCCCCGAACGCTGCCTCTGGTCTAAAGCTCGATGCGCGCAGCCTTGGGTGAAGCTTGAAGGCGACATCAAGAGCTTTCCGAAGATGCCGTCCCCCGGCTGACCCCTCAGCGCGGCGGGCGGTTCACGGTCACAACCCGCCAGCCATGCCCCATGCCGGGGCCGTCGATATGGTCGATGCGGGTCAGCGAGCAATTCTCGATCTCAAAGGCAAGAGCCGCTTCCGGATCGAGTCCGAGCGCCACGGCGAGCGCCGCGCGGATCGTCCCGCCATGGGCGACGGCGATGATGTCGCGACCGGCATGAATTTCGACGAGATGCCGGATCGCCCGCGACACCCGCTCGATCACGGCGACAAAGCTTTCTCCGGCGGGCGGCGTCTCGTGGGCCGGCGCGTGCCAGAAGCGATGGAACGCGCCGTTTCGCGATCGCCTCAGCTCGTCATAGGTGAGGTCTTGCCATTCGCCGAAATGCTGTTCGGCGAGATCCGCTAATGTGAGCATCTCGGGTCCGGGAATCGCAGCGGGTCCCGCCCGCCCGGCGCGAACGATCGCTGCGACGGTCTCGTGGGTGCGGCGCAAATTGCTGGTGACCCACACCGCCTGGCGCGGCAACATCTCAGCGAGGCCGGCGAACGTCGCCAGATCGGAGCAGTCGCAGGAAAGATCGGACTGCCCCTAGATCCGGCCGCCGTGGGCAACCGGGGCATGACGGGTCCACCAGAAGCAAGTCGCCGCGTCGCTCATCGCACCGCTACCGCCGCGAGTAAGATCACGATTTCGCCAATCTGCTGAAGCGCCCCGAGGACGTCACCGGTGTAACCGCCGATTCGGCGCTGCACGAACGCCGCCGCCGCGGCGAGCCCCGCCCCCGCAATTCCGATTGCGATCACGCCGTGCACGGGCCCGAGCGCCGCCGCCGCGATCGCGAGCGCAATGAGCAGCGACGCAATCGTTGCGGTCGGGCGCGGCCGTCCGGCGCCGGCGCCAAGCCCCTCGTTACGCGCCGACGACAACGCTGCCATCGCCGGCGCCAGCAGCGCACGCGATCCGGCGTGGGCCGCCACCAGCGCCAGGCCGGCAAACACCGCCTCTCCGATTTTCGCGAGGGCAGCCGCGCGCAACGCGACGCTGAGTGCCAATGCCAGCACCGCGAAGGTGCCGTGCCGGCTGTCGCGCATGATCGCCAACCGGCGGTCGCGGTCGCCGCCGCCGAACAGCCCGTCGGCAGTATCGGCGAGACCGTCTTCGTGCAATGCCCCGGTCAACAGCAAGCCGCCCAACACCGCCAGCAACGCCGACGGCCAATCGCCGAGCCCGATCAGCTGAGCGCCTAGAAACACGAACGCGGCGACAGCGCCGATGCCGGCGCCGACCAGCGGAAACGCCCAAGCAGATTCGGCCAGCGGCCAATTGGCCTCGCCGGGCGCCCCAATCGGAATTCGGGTGAAGAAAGCGACGGCCATGGCAAAACCGGCGACGAAGCCTGGTCGCCGGCCCGTCGATTGTTGAGGAGCGGTCATCAGCGCGACGATAACCGAAGCCGTCAACAGATCGTCCGGGTTTTTCCGCTTGGGCCGAGGGCATGATTGGGACAGGATCCGCGGCCAGCGGAGCACTCGCCCATGAACGAACCGGCCGTCAGCCTCGACGAGATTCGCGCGCTCTTGGCCCAACTGCCCGGACCCGATCTCGAAGCCGGCACCGCCGCCGCCGAGCGCCAGGCGCAGTTGACCAAACCCGCGGGGTCGCTCGGCCGGCTCGAGGAGCTGGCGATCTGGCTCGCGACATGGCAGGCACGGCATCCGCCGCAGCTCGATCACCCGCGCACCGTTGTTTTTGCCGGCAATCACGGCGTCGCGGCCCGCGGCGTGTCTGCCTATCCCGCTTCGGTCACGGCGCAGATGGTGCAGAATTTTATCGCCGGCGGCGCCGCCGTGAACCAGCTGTGCCGAATCGCCGACGCCGACCTCCGCGTCTATGAGATGAACCTCGAGACGCCGACCGGCGACATTGTCGACGGTCCGGCAATGAGCGAAGAGGAATGCGCCCGGGCGATGGCCTACGGCATGATGACGGTCGAGCCCGGCATCGACATCCTGGCGGTAGGCGAGATGGGTATCGGCAATACCACCGCCGCCGCTGCCCTGTGCGCCGCGCTGTTCGGCGGCGATGCTGCGCTTTGGACCGGGCCCGGCACCGGCGTCGCCGGGGAGGCGCTTGCCAACAAGCGCAGCGCCGTCGCACAGGCGGTGGCGTTGCATCGCCCCGCGACGCGCGATCCGCTTGACCTGTTGTGCCGCCTCGGCGGGTTCGAATTCGCCGCGATCGCCGGTGCGGTCATGGCGGCACGGCTCGGCCGGGTGCCGGTCGTGCTCGACGGCTTTGCCACGACTGCCGCCGCCGCCGTGTTGGCCGCCGCCGATCCGCGAGCGCTCGATCACTGCGTTGTCGCCCATGTCTCGGCCGAGCCCGGCCATCGCGTACTCCTTGAACGCCTGCGCCAGCGGCCGCTTCTCGATCTCGGCATGCGGCTGGGCGAAGCCTCCGGGGCAACGCTCGCCCTCGGCCTGCTGAAGGCTGCAGCCGCCTGCCACAACGGCATGGCGACCTTCGCCGAGGCCGGGGTCAGCGGCCCCGCCTGACGGGCGTCTTGTCGCCGGGTTCGACCTCGCCGCGATTTCCACCTAAGGTAGCCGCTGAAGCCGACAACGGGCACGGGGAGACGAGCGGAATGAGGTTCGCAGGCGCGATGGGCGCCGCCGCGGCGGTGCGCGGCGATGGGGGCCCGGAACTCCCGACGCCTAGCCGATAGCACGGGCCGCGCTCATGAGCGCCGATCCGACAGAACCGCAATCCCGATCCGCCGTCTTTCGGCCGTCCGACGCCACGCTCGACGGGCGAACGCAGGCGATCGCCCAGCGCCCGCGGCGCCGGCTGACCTGGGCTTTGCGTGGTCTGCTCGGCGCTTCCCTCGCGGTGCCGGCACTGCTGCTGGCTCTCGCCGCCTGGCAGAATTTTCGCCTGGTCCAAGGCCAGGCCCAGGTGCGCGTGATCATCGAAGCTGGCGAACTCGACGAGCACGATCTCAATGCATTCAAGATTTACCCGATGGTGCTCAACTGGATTGACGAACGGATCCGCGGGGAGGGCTGGGACCAGGTCGAACAAGATGCGGGCGTCCATCACCTGCTGGCAAATCTTGAGACCCTGCCGCAGATCAACACTATCTGGATCGCCGATGCCGCCGGCCATGTTCGTAATGGCGGGCGACTCTTCCCTGTTCTGGCCGGTGCCAGCCTGACCGGCGACGACGCCTTCGCCGCTCAGCAGCAGAGTGGAGCCGGTATATTCGTCGGGCATGAGCATGTCGACCTGCTGACTCACGATCCGGTGTTCGACGTCAGCCGCCGGCTGACAACATCAGACGGAAGATTTGATGGTGTCATTATCGTGTCCGCCAGTCCGCGTTATTTCCACGATTTCTACGCGAAGGTCTCGAATGAGAAAGATTTTGTCGCGTGTCTGTTACGGATGGACGGATCGGTGCTTGCACGCTTTCCCGGCGAGGCGGCGCCACTGACCTTCGACCCGAACAGTCCGTTCATGCAGGCGATTGCATCAGCCCCGGATGGCTCCGCGTTCCACGCCACATCGGCGGGGGACGGATTGTTACGCATATATGCCGTACACCGGCTCTCCGGCTTCCCGGTCGATGTCGTCTTCGGGGTGCCGACCAGAGACGTGCTGCCGGCGTGGCGCGCAAATTTCGTGAACTACCTGCTGTTTGCATTGCCGGCCTCGCTCGCGCTATTCGGCATGACCTGGCTCGCGACACGACAGATCCAGCGTGAACGCATCGCCAGCTGGCGGTGGCAGACGACGGCACGACGGCTGCGGCGCGAAATCGACCGCCGGGCGCGGACCGAAGCCGAGCTGCGGCAATCCCAAAGGATCGAGGCGCTAGGCCAGCTGACCGGCGGCGTCGCGCACGACTTCAACAATCTTTTAGCCGTGCTGCAGGGTTGCCTGGAAATGCTGACCGGCCGGCAATCCGAAGACCGGTTGCAGATGCGGGTCGACCTCGCGCTGGAGACCGTCGCGCGCGGGATAAGCTTGACCCGCCAGTTGCTCGCATTCGCCCGCCACCAGCCCGCGTCGGTGGTCTCGCTCGACCTCAACGAGCAGTTGCGCGGTATGTCCGAGCTGCTCGCCCGCACTGTCGGCAGCGGCATTGCGATCGAGACCGAGCTGGCGACCGATCTGTGGCCGGTCGATGCCGACCCGGCCCGCCTCGAACTTGTCGTCATCAATCTCGCGATCAACGCCCGTGACGCGATGCCCGATGGCGGAATGTTGCGGATCCGCACGGCAAACCGGATATTGCCGGCCGCGGCCTCGAGCGAGGGGGCGGAAGCGCCCAAATTTGTCGAACTCGATGTCTCCGACACCGGGACCGGAATGTCTGCAGAGGTTGCAGAGCGGGCATTCGAACCTTTCTTCACGACCAAAAAGCCGGACAAGGGGACCGGCCTCGGTCTCAGCATGGTCGATGAATTCGCCCGCCAATCGGGCGGCGCGGCGACGGTCCGCAGTGAGCTCGGGCGCGGCACCACCGTGACCCTGCGCCTGCGCCGCAGCCGCGACGCCGCCGCAAGCGCTGTGGGCTTGCCCCCGGACGGTCCGGCGTGAAATTCTGCCGGTTTCGCGGCGATATCGGCCCCGCCGCCCAGAAGGGCGAACGAGGCGGCACCGCGCAGGCATGACCAATCGGAGGGAGCGAGATGCGCATCGTCATCGTCGGCCAGCAGGCCTTTGGCAAGGCGGCGCTCGACGCCTTTATATCGCGTGGCGACGAGGTCGCCGGGGTGTTCGCGGCGCCAGACCGCCCGGGGGCGAGACCCGACCCGCTCGTCACCGCGGCCGAAGAGCGCAAGCTGACGGTTCACCGCTTTCCGCGCTACTCGGCCGACGAGGCCAAGGCGGCGCTTGCCGACCTGAAGGCCGATCTCGGCGTGATGGCCTATGTCCTGTTGTTTGCGCCGCCCGAATTCTGCGCTATCCCGAAGCACGGGATGATCCAGTTTCATCCCTCGCTGTTGCCGCTGCATCGCGGCCCGTCCTCGATCCCCTGGGCGATCATCCGCGGCCGCAGCGAAACCGGGCTGTCGATCTTCCGCCCGACCCCGGGGCTCGACGAGGGGCCGGTCGTCCTGCAAAAGCGGGTGCCGATCGGTCCGGACGATACCGCCGGCTCGCTTTATTTCGACAAGATCTTTCCACTCGGCGTGCAATCGCTGGTCGAGGCTGCCGACCTCGTCGTTTCGGGCCGCGCTACCGAAACCACCCAGGACGAAAGCCGGGCGACCTATGAAGGCTGGGTGCGCGACGCCGAAAGCCAAATCAGCTGGGGGCATCACGTCGATTTCATCTATGATTTGATCCGCGGCTGCAACCCGGCGCCGGGCGCGTGGACGATGTTCGGCGAAAAGAAGCTCTATCTGTTCGACGCCAAAAAGATCGTCGCCCCGACCTTTGGCGCGGTGCGCGGCCACAAGACCGGTGAGGTCGTATCGGCCGGCCCGGCCGGCCTGCGGATCCTGGCGCAAGGCGGATATGTCGAGGTTTCGCGGGTGCGCCTCGACGACGGCGCCAAAATCGCGTCGGTCGAAGCCCAGATCCCTGAAGGAACAGTCCTCGGCGGCTAGCGGGGATCGGCAGGTTCGCAGAGAGAAATGCGTGCGTCCGGCGGACCGCGTTCTTGCGAGGAGCGCAGCAACGACGCAATCTCGGCAGACCAAGTCCACCGGCGGCACGAGATTGCTTCGCTGAGCTCGCAACGACACTGCCGGCCAATGACGCCACCCGCCAATGACGCGACCCGCCAATGAGATCACCGGGTACATCGAGCCTCGAGGTCAGCTCGCTAGCGGATGCGGCTGCGGGTTCGAGCCGTCGGTGAAGCGCGTCAGGCGGAATGGTGTCGGGTCGACGCAAGGTCGGATCGCCCGCGACCATGTCGGCGACGAGCTTTCCCGCGCCAGGGCCGATGCCAAAACCGTGACCCGAAAAGCCGGTCGCGACAAAAAATCCCGGCACGCTGTCGACCGGCGAGATCACCGGGATCGCATCGGGCATCACGTCGATCATCCCGCCCCAGCGCTCGGCGATGGCCACATTGCGGAACAGCGGAAAGGCCTGGGCGACTGCGGTCTGGGCGCGGTCGAGGACATAGGGGTCGGGCTCGGGATCGAGCACGCGCACCGTTTCGAACGGCGTTCCTTCGTCCAAACCCCAGCGCCGCGGCATTCGCCATTCCTCGGCCCAGCGGCGGCCGACCCGAAAGCGCAGCTTTTTCCAATGCAGCCGCGCCGCCGGCAGATACGGGAAGAACAACCGGAGATTGTCGGGGACAAGGTCGATCGTACGCACCCCCAATGTCGCCACGGTGTAGCCGCCGTCCATCCGCTTGCGGATGCCGAACAACCCGCCCGACGCCGAGATTTCCGGCCCGCCCGACAGCGGCTCGGTGCGCATGACCGAGGCCAGCACTTTGAGCTGCGGCAATTCGATGCCGAGATTGCCGCAGAACAGGCGCGACCACGCGCCACCCGCGAGCACGACACTGGCGCAGCCGATCCGCCCCTTTTCGGTGACGACACCGGCGACGCGGCCGCCCGCGGTTTCGATGCCCCGCACCGCGCATTGGGTCATGATCGCCGCGCCTTTCCGCCGCGCCGCCTCGGCGATCGCCGGCGCCGCCCGTTGCGGCTCGGCCTTGCCGTCGCTCGCCGTGAACAGGCCTCCAACCCAGTCGCCGGTCAGCCCCGGCATCAGCTCGGTTGCCTCGGCGCGGGTCAAGAGCCGCGTGTCGAGCTGATACTGGCGCGCGTGATCGAGCCAGGTTTCGAGCTGGCCCAATTCGGCGGGAGTCTCCGCCAAGTACATGATGCCGGGCTGGCGAAACCCGGTTTCCGCCTCGACCTGCTCGTTAATGCCCTGCCACAACCGTAGGCTCTCGATGATCAGCGGCAATTCGCGGGGGTCGCGCCCCATTTTGCGGCACCAGCCCCAATTGCGGCTCGACTGCTCGCCGGCGATGTGACCCTTCTCGCACAGCGCCACCGATACCCCTTTTTCGGCCAAAAACAGCGCGGTGCTGGCGCCGATGATGCCACCGCCGATGATCACGACATCGGCGCCCGCCGGCAGCGTCTCATCGGAACGGACGGGATCGACGCGCGGTGCCATGGCTCTACCAGCTTCTCGATCGAAGAAACGTATTTCGGCGTCACCCCCGCGAAAGCGGGGGTCCAGAGCCTACCCCTGGGGCAGGTGCCGGGGCGTTGGGGCTCTGGGTTCCCGCTTTCGCGGGAATGACGATGGAAAATGGGTAACGCGCTTGTTTCACCGGGAACATTTCGGCCTTTAACGCTCAGTCGATTGCGGCGTGGACGAGGTTCGCCACGCGGTCCAGCCGCGCCGAATGCCACGGATCGGGCGCGACAAAGTTAGTGACGTAGGTGAACGACACCCCGCTCGTCGGGTCCGCCCATGAATACGACGTGCCCGCGCCCCCATGTCCAAAGGTCTGCGGTGCCGCGATCGTGCCGAGCCCGCGGATGCGGTCGCTGTCGCCGCGGACATGCGGCCCGAGCCCGCGATGCATCGGGATGCCGCCCATCGCATCGTCGCCGCGCTCGCCGGTATGGCTGCGGGTGACATAGCTGACGAGCCGCGGCGAGAGCAGCCGCACGTCGCCGAGCCGCCCGCCGCCGAGCAGCATCTGATAGAACGCCGCCATGCCGCGTGCGGTCGCATAGCCGCCGCCGCTCGGCATCCCGGCGGCCTTGAACTCGGCCGAATTGTCGCGCGGCTCCGAAGCATAGGTGTCGGCGCAGCGGGCCTGCTCGGCGGCCGGCACCCCGACAAAGACGTCGCCGGCCAAACCTAACGGCGCCAATACCTTGTCGCGGATCACATCACGGTAATCCTGGCCGGTCACCGCCTCGATGACCATCGCCTGGGTCAAATGCGCCGCGCGGGGGTGGTATTGCAGCCGCGTCCCTGGTGTCCAATCGAGCGAGAAGTCGCAGACCTCAGTGCGCATCCGGGCATGGTCGGTCCAGGTCGCCTGGGTCACGTCGCCGGAGGGAAACCCGCCCTGATGCGTCATCACCTGGTGCAGAGTGATTTCGCTTTTGCCGCGCTGGGCGAATTCCGGCAGGTGGTCGGCGACCCGATCCATGAAGGATAACTTTCCCTCCTCGATCAAGGTCCACACCGCGGCACTCGTCAGCACTTTGGTCTGGCTGAACAGCAGAAACAACGATTGGCCGCTAGCAGGCTCCCGGCCCGGGTCGGTCTTGGCGTCGCCATAGCTGCGGAACAGCGCCAATTGCCCATGGCGCGCCAGAGCAATCTGTGCGGCGGGGTAGCGGTCTTCCTCGATATGCCGGCGGATCAGCCGGTCAAGATGCTGCAAGGGCGTGGCGGCAAAGCCGAGTTTGGCCGGGTCGGCTTCGGTCAGTGGATAGGCGTCGGACATCGCGGTCTCCTCGCAAGTTTTTCAACCGCGATGCTACATGACCGCTGCGGCTCGCGGGAGAGGAATGCGCGCCGGTACATCAGGCGACCTGCCGAGCGCGATAGGAAACTGACCGGCGGCGAGCGGCCGCAGCAATAGCCCCTCACGCCGGCGGCGGGAAGCGGCTGACCCAGTGGCGGGCGATGTCCTCTCGCCGGCAGATCCACACCCGCTCGTGGCTGCGCAGGTATTCGACGAAGCGGATCAACGCCTTGGCGCGTCCGGGATGGCCGGTCAGCCGCATGTGCAGTCCGACCGACATCATCCGCGGCCGGTCGGCGCCCTCTTCATAGAGGACGTCGAAGCTGTCGCGCAGAAAGGCAAAGAAATCCTCGCTCGAGGCGAACACGCCGCGGCCGAATTTCGAATCATTGGTGGTCAGCGAATAGGGGACGACGAGATGCGGCTTGGAGGTCCTCGGGCTTGACCCAGGGACTCGCACCCAATACGGCAGATCGTCGTTATAGGTGTCGCTGTCGTAGAGGAAACCGCCGTGCTCGACGATCAGCCGACGGGTGTTTTCGGATGGCGCATAGCGGCAATACCAGCCGAGCGGGATCTTGCCGGTGGTCTTGCGGATCAAGTCGACGGCGGCGGCGATTTGCCGGCGTTCCTCGTCTTCCGGCAAGCCTGGATGGTTGGTCCAGCGATAGCCGTGGCTGCAGATGTCCCAATCATTGGCGGCGATCGCGGCGGCGGCCGGCGGGTTGGCCTCGAACGCGCGGGCGCAGCCAAAGATCGTGACCGGCACCTGGAAGCGCGTGAAGATGCGGTACAGACGCCAGAAGCCGGCCCGCGCGCCGAACTCGAACATGCTCTCGGCGGCGAGGTCGCGGCCCCGGACACCGAGATCGGCGCCGATCATCTCGGTCAGCCCGCCCTCCGAAACCCCGTCGCCGGCCGGATAGGAGAGTTCCGAGCCTTCCTCGAAATTGATCACGAAATTGACGGCGATCCGGGCGTCGCCAGGCCAGCCGGCATGCGGCGGCTCGGCGCCGTATCCGATGAAATCGCGGGTCATCGCTTATCCTCGGGCTGGTCGGGATACCAATCCTCGCGAAGGATCTGGTCAAATGTATAGGGACAATCTGTGGGCAGAGCGTCGGCCGCGTTGGGCTCCCCGTGGCGGCGCAGCGCGCGCACCGCCCGCCGCCGCCCCTCGGCATACAGCTTTTCCAACCCCTCCTGCGCATCACGGCCGAGTGTCGGCGTCAGCTTGTCGGAGAGCGTTTCCCGCGCGTCGTCAATCGACTCCAGCCAGCCCAAACGGGGCTGTTCCGCCGGCGAATAGCCGAGCTTCAGCAAATGCTCGATGATCCGGCGGATCTGACTACGCACAGCATCACGCTCGCTCTTGCCCAAATCCTCGATCTCCTCGGCGACGTGGTCGCGGTCGAAGCGATTGTCGGCAACATCCATCGAGCGCAGCACCGCGGCCTGATGCTGGGTCCAGGCATAGAAATCGTCGTCGTAGCGAGGTCCGTCCGGCATCGGCTGTGACCCTCCAGAATCTGCCGACAGCATAAACGAGACCGGCCTGCAAGTCAGTCGGCCAAGGTCGGCTCGGTCTTCTGCTCCGCTGCGGTCCGCGCCGCGCGCCGGGTGATCAAGGTGACCGGCGCGCACAGCACGACCATCAAAGTGCCGAGGATGACAAAGCTCTCGCCCGCACCCCAACGGTCGGCGATGGCACCCATCGCCGGCGGGATCACGATCGCCGCCAGCCGGTTCATGGTCTGTCGCAGCCCGACCACCGAACCCTGGCGGTGCGGGCCGACGGCCTTGGCCTGCACCGAAAACATCATCGGCTGGACGACGCCTTGCAGCCAGCCGCGTAAAGCCTGCGCCACGAACAGCAAGGCGAAGACGCCACCCAGAAACGGGGTCCCGCAGATCAGAAAGATCGACAGCACGGTGCCGCTCAACATCGTGCGCTGAGGGTCGCCGAACCGCATCGCCCGTCCGGCAAACAGCGAGCCGAGGCCGCTCGTGATCTCGGTCGCTGCGAACAGGACCCCGATCGTCGTGCCGGTCAGCCCGATCCCCTTCAGATAAACCACATAGAGCGAACTCTGCACGCCATTGGTGGCGGTGCGCAGAAAGATGATCGCCATCGTCGTCGCCACCGCCGGGATCGCCATCAGCGCGAAGCAGCGCACATAGTCAGGCAGCCGCGGCAGTACGTCGCCGACGCGGAACCGAGGGCGGCGGCGCGGGTCATGGCCTTCGCCTGCCGCAAGCTGCGCCTCGGGCGCGCGCCGCAATGCCCAGGTCAGTGCTGCACCCCAGGCGAAGCCGAGCGCATAAGACGGCCATGCGCCGCCGAGATCCCAGGCCACACCGGCAATCATCGGCGCCAGTGTCGTGCCGAAACGGGCGAAGAAACTGAACCGCCCGAGATATTCGGCCTCGCCCTCAGCCAATTGGGCGATCAGGGTCTGCGAGCCCGACCAGGCAAACTGCAGCGCGCCGCCATTGACGACCTGCAGCGCCAGCAACGGCCAGAACCACGGCACCAGCGGAAACACCGGCGCCAACGCCATCGCCGTCCAGACAAAGAACAACGTCACCCGGCGGGTGCCGAACCGGTCCATCAGCACCCCGACATGGATCGACAGGAACACCGCCAGCAACGAGCGCGCGCCGACGAGCATGCCAATCTCGCTCGCGCTCATGCCGATCGAGAGGCCGTAAAGCGGGATCAGGAAGGTGTAAAATTCGGTGTAGCCCATCGCGAACGGCCCGGCGACGTAAAGCGACGCCGGCGGTCGTGAGGGCGTAGCGACCATGCGAAAGCGTTTCGATCTAGCGCTGTGATCCAGTCGAATAATTCTGACAGATCACACCCAAGAGCGTTGCCGCCCGGGCCCACGGGTCCGGCCTGCGCCCGGCGCGAGGACAGGCTGTGGCCGGTGCCCACGGCGCCATGGACCCCGGCCTTCGCCAGGAGGACGACGGAAGGACATGACGGGTGCCAAGGGTTAGCTGCATACCACCAGGCCCGGACGAGGTGGGACACCTGTCCTCCCGTTGGCCTCCACCCAGAGCCTCGACCTCCTCGGCGACATGCTCGCGGTCGAAGCGGCTGTCCGTTGCCGGCAGCGAGCGCAACACCGCCCTCTGGTGCCGTGTCCAGGCGTAAAAATCGTCGTCGTAGCGGGGTCCATCAGGCATCGGGGTTGGCGCTCCAACTTTGCCATCAGCATACGCCGGTGGCGGCCGGTAAGGGAGAGACCTCGCATGCCGAGCATGCCGCGAACGAGGACCTTTAGGTGCGCCGTTCGCCGGCTGCGGCGGCGTCGGGCTGCGGCACTTTCGGGCTGAGGCGGGCCGGCGGGCATCACCGCTGCGCCGCGTCGGCCGCCTCCAGCGCGCGCAGACGGCGCTCGAAATCGCTGGCTTCGACGGCGCGGACAAAGATCTCGACCACCCGCGCCAGTTCGGCGGCCTCGCCCGGGGTGATAGCACCCTGCGCCGCGGCGTTGGTGATCGCCGCCATGGTCGCGCCGAGATCGGCGGCGCTGGCAACCGGCGCGACGGCGAGCTGCACCGCGCGTTGCCGGCGCGGCGGGATGATGCGGTCGAGACACATCCGCAACGCCGCGGCGTCGCCATCGAGCGCCCGTTCGAGCGCCTTCCTGGTTAGCGCCTCGGCTTCGCCGTCGAGCAGCAGCTCAGCCGTAAGGGTGGCCTTGTTGCGCGACCCCGGCCGGCGCCCGGCAGGATTGCCTGAATGCCCCTTGGCGAAACTGCCCTTGGGGTTGCCCGACCGGCCCTTCAAAAACCGCCCCCGATCGTCGCGCCGTCCGGTTGGGGTTGGGGTTGGGGTTGGGCCTGCGCCGCCTCCTGTTTTTGCAGAGAATCTACAAGCACGCCGCTTCTCCTCGACGATCCCGGCGCCGCCCCGCGAACGCCGCTCCGGACCGCAGGATGAAATGTCATTATGACAATTTTATCGTTGCTGTTGCGCTGTCGCATCCAAGCCCGGCATCCGATTTGGCGTTAGTCCGGCGGGAAAACCGGCATCGCCAGTTTACCATTCGCCGCGCAACCGGAGCTACATGACCGCCTCCGCGGCGCTTCCTTGGCGGGCTGAGCTAGCCACCCGAGACCGAGCATGCAAAACTCAAGAAAAACGGACCATCGGAATCGCTTTCGAAAACGGTCGTTTTTAAGAGGGCATAGCGAAATCGACAGCTCAGTGCCGAAAGGGGATGAAATCTCTCTCAAAACGCATTCTTGTTTTTTATCTCGCAAAAGGTAGCAGCACGGTTGAGTTTCGAGAGGGTCCATGACGATCAAACGGTCAAAGACTGCTTACACCTCACCGGCGACGCTCTATCGCTACATCCCCGCCGCGCGAAGCGCGAATACCCCGGAGTTAAAACGCGCACTTTGGCACGCTGCCATAAAAACAGTCAATCAAGTGTGAGCTGCTTCACACCGGCGTGCGGCGCGCGGCTCTACGGTCCAACCGACTCAAAAGCCGCTTCGGGAGGATGCCGCAATGCGAATTGTTCAGATTTCCGACACGCATCTGAGCCAGGACAAGCCACGTTACTTAGATAATTGGGCGCCGCTCGCGGCGTGGATCGCCGACCAGCACCCCGATCTCGTGATCCATACCGGCGATGTGACCGTCGATGGCGCCGGAGTCGAAGTTGACCTCAGTTACGCCGCTCGACTGATGGACGAACTCGGAATCCGCTGGCGGGCGGTGCCCGGCAACCATGATGTCGGCGACCCTCGTCATGACCACCAACCAGTCAATGCCGAACGGCTTAGCGCGTGGCAGCGTCATTTCGGCCCAGATCGCTGGGTCGAAGATGTCGCAGAAGGTGCGCAGCGCTGGCGTCTTGTCGGACTCGACGTGATGCTGCTGGGCAGCGAAGAGCCGGAGGAGGACGAGCAGGCGCTGTGGCTCGAACAGGCGATGGCCGAAGCGGGAGAGCGGCGGATTGCCTGGTTCTTGCACCGGCCGCTATTTCTTGAGGATCCGGGCGAAGGCGACACCGGTTATTGGTCGATCAAGCCGCAGCCGCGCGGGGCGCTTCTGGCGCTGGTGCGACGGCACCGGGTTGGCCTTGTCGCCAGCGGACATCTGCACAAAGCGCGGGATTTCGCCTTTGAGGGCACGCGCTATATCTGGTCGCCGGCTTCGAGCTTTCTGATCGGCGCGCCGCAACCGGAGATGCCCGGCGAAAAGCGGCTCGGCGCTGTGGTCTATGAACTCGACAACGCAACATTGACGGCTCGGATCGCTGAAGTGCCGGGTCTGACGCAACATTGGTGGCCTCGAGATGAGTGATCGACCAAGTGTACCCACACCCGGCAAATGTCTCAGGATAGAGCGCAACAGCGAGGGCTTCGATTATGCCGGTTAAGATATTTGGAACAAACCCAAGAGGTTGAAAAAGCGTCTCTTTTCTGTTCCATATTTCTGTTCCAGAATCGCGGCATGATTTACCGCTATGCCCGCCGAGGCGCAAGACCTCACGAACCAGCTTGCCCAATTGAAGGCCGCCGGGTGCGAAAAGACGTTCCGCGAAAAGATCACCGGAACGACCGGGCAGCGAGCCTTAAACTCATCCCCGCTTTGATAGATAGATTGCTCTCACCCGGGTCAAGTAACGTGCTCTTTCAGGAAGATTCTGCGATGGCTCCATAAGGGATTTTCGCCGCCCCAAGCAGATTTGCCAGCGGCCGAGCGCCTGACGCCGTGTAGAAGCCGGGCCTTGAAATTATAGTCTTATGTGCTATAGTTTATAGAGTTAGGATATGGCGTGCGCATCTTCAACACCAAATGGATGGTGCGGTATGCGCGCCGGGAGCGGATAGCCGACAGCAGCCTGAGAGAGGCGATCGAGCGCGCCAGTCGTGGTTCGATTGACGCCGATCTTGGCGGCTGCGTGCTCAAACAGCGGGCCGCCCGGGAGCGGGTAGGGCCGCTCCGGCGGCTATCGCATGCTGATCGCTTACAAGGCCGGAAGCCGCGCCGTGTTCCTCTATGCGTTCGCTAAAAACGAGCGCGAGAACATCGACCCCGACGAATTGCTGACCTTGCGGGAGATCGGGGCCGGCTGGCCGGCGGCGGACGCGCAGCGGATTGCGAATGCTCTCGACGAAGGAATTTTGCAGGAGGTGACCAATGACGACCAAAAAAACGCACTCTAGCCGCCTGACGCGGGCGCTGCTCGAAACCGCCGACGACATGCGCCACGCCGGGGTGATGGACGATGCCGCGCATGCCAAGATCACGATGCGACATCTCGGCAACAAGGCGGACGGCATCGCCGAGCCGATCACCGGCGACGAGATACGGACGTTGCGCGAGGAAGCGCATCTCAGCCAGGCGGTCTTTGCCCGCTATCTCAACCTCACCGTCGGCTACGTCTCACAACTGGAGCGGGGAGCGAAGCGGCCGACCGGCCCAGCGCTCGCGCTGCTCAACGTCATCCGCCGCAAGGGCATCAAGGCGATTTTGTGAAACGTCATCCCCTACAAGAAAAGGGAGCCATGCCGTGCCGGCGCATAATCCGCCAGCGATTGACCCGTCCAAACCGTGCGCGTCTGCACGCCGGGTTGCCAACCTTCGCCTTCAGGGTAGTGCCGTCGCCCTCGGGAAACTCGCCCGCAACCACATAGCGCCGGACTTGGCGGCAATGGTGCTGGATAGTCTCGGCTTCACCGTCGCTGATCTTGAAGCCGCAAGAGCCGCCGCATACGACCTTGACCCGCTACGGCGCTGATTTTCCAGAATCCACATTATGCGGCTTTTGACGCGTCGTGTTTTCGGGCCGGAGGCTATTCGCCGGGTGACCTGCTTCGATTGACGATCGGCTCAACGCGCGGCGCCTGCGGCGCCTCAGCCGGCGGCGACTTCGAGGAGGGTCAGCGCCAGGGCTTGGGCGCGGGGGACAAGGGTGTCGATACGGCACCATTCGTCGTCGGTGTGGGCGTTGCCGCCGACCGGGCCGGTGCCGCACAGGGTGGGCGTGCCGAGGGCTGCGGTAAAGCCGCTGTCGGCCGAGCCGCCGGTCGCTTCGCCGCCGACCCCCGGCATGCCGAGCCCGGCGGCCGCGCGGGCGTAATGGTCGAGCAATTCGCGGCTCGCCTGGTCCTGCTCCAACGGCAGGAAATTGCCCTCGCGCAGGATGCGGCTCTCGCTGCCCGGCAATTCGGTGTAATTCAGGATCTCGCGCACCTCGCCGAGGATCTTTTCCATGATGTTGAGGGTCGGGAAGCGCACGTCGATGCCGGCAGTGGCGCGGGGTGCGACGGTGTTGACCGACTGGCCGCCCTGCATCAGCCCGACATTGACCGTCGTGCCGAGGTCGTAGTCGGTCAGTTTGTGCAGGCGCTGGATCTTGCGCGCCATCGCCTCGATGGCGCTGACCCCCTCGGCGTGGGCGGCACCCGAATGGGCGGCGCGGCCGGTGACCTCCACCTCGATAAAGGACGCACCCTTGCGCCGCGAAACGAGATTGCCGGAGGGCCGCCCCGGCTCGGCGTTGAACACCGCCCGCGCGACTTTGGCCTCGGCTTCGATGATCGGGCGCGAGGAGGGAGACGCGATCTCCTCGTCGGCGGTGTAGAGCCCGGTCAGCGGGCAAGGCGCGCCGAACCGCTGCAATGCGTCGAGGACAAAGGTGTTCATGACGAGGCCGGCCTTCATGTCGGCGACACCCGGCCCAGTGGCCCGGTTGCCGTCGATGCGAAACGGCCGCTGCGCCACTGTCCCGTCGGGGAAAACCGTGTCGCAATGGCCCATCAGCACGATCGGCCGGTTGCCGCCGCCGGTTTGGGCGGGCAGGCGCGCCGCCATGCAGCCGCCAAAACGTTCGTTCGGGAACATCTCGCAGGGAATGCCGGCGGCTTCGAGCCAGGCGCGCAACCGGCTTTCGACGGCGTCGACGCCTGATTTGTTGTAGCTGCCGGACTCGATGCCCACGAGCTCGGCGAGCAGCGCCACCATCGCCTGATGTTGCCGGCCGAGATGCTCGAGAATTGCGGTCTTCGCCTCGACGCCCATGACGCTCCTCCGATCCGGCGCAACCGGGTCAGCCGCAAGCTGCCGCGCGGACCCACCCCAGCACAGTAGTTCTTCGCGATGTGACAAGCGAGGGGCCGCGATGCGCCATTACGCGGGCTGCGCCGTTATCCTGGTGGGCGAAGCGCCGGATGTCGGCGGCGCCGACATCGAGACGTTTGCAGCGGGTTCTTAATGGCAACCATTCTCACATGGATACCACCCTGGGTGTTGGGCGCGGTCATCATGGTCGTGCCGGCGCTGGTGATTTTAGTTCTCTATCGCTGGCTCACCCGCCGGCTGATCCGGTTGGCCGGGCGCCACAGCCCGTTTTTTCAGCGCCTACTGGAGCGCGGCCAAGGTCTGGCGAGCGCCTTTGTCGTCATCCTCGCGCTCGGCGCCGCATTGCCGGCGGCACGCTTGTCCCTGCCGGTGGCCATCGCCATCGGGCGGGCGCTGCTGGTGGCATTTATTTTGAGCGTCGGCTGGGCTGCCGCCATCGCGATCGACATTTCGACGGCGATCTACCTGCGCCGGTTCCGCACCGACGTCGAAGACAATCTGCTGGCGCGCAAGCACGTCACCCAGATGCGCATCCTGCAGCGGGTGGCGACGACCTTGCTGGCGGTTCTCACCGTCGGTGCGGCGCTGATGACCTTCGACTCGGTGCGGCAATACGGGGTCAGCCTGTTCGCCTCGGCGGGTGCGGCCGGCATCATTCTTGGTCTGGCGGCGCGGCCGGTGCTGAGCAACCTGCTCGCCGGCATCCAGATCGCCATGGCGCAGCCGATCCGGGTCGAGGATCAGGTGGTCGTCGAGGGTGAATTGGGATGGATCGAAACCATCGCCAGCACCTATGTCGTGATCCGCCTCTGGGATCTACGGCGGATGATTGTGCCGCTGACCTATTTTATCGAGAAACCTTTCCAAAACTGGACCTATGAAAATGCCGCCCAGATCGGATCGGTGTTTCTGCGGGTCGACTATTCGGCGCCGGTGGACCGGCTGCGACAAAAGCTCGACGAAATCCTGCGCGAGAGCAAATTGTGGGACGGCAAGGTCGCAAATCTGCAGGTCACCGACACCCCGGAGTTCATGGTCGAGCTGCGCGCGCTGGTCAGCGCCCGCAACCCGGGCGAAACCTGGAATTTGCGTTGCGAAGTACGGGAGAAGCTGATTGCCTTTCTGCAGGCCGAATACCCGCAGGCGTTGCCGCGGCAGCGGACCGAAAAAATCGCCGGCCGCTCAACCAGCCCAGCCGGCGCTCGACCCTCGGTCGATGGCCAAGCCGAGGACGCCGAAAGGCTCGATCCGCCGGCAGAGCCAGCCCCGCGGCATTAAACCCCGGCGCGCAGCGCGAGCGCCCCTCTACAGCACCTCGAACAGCCCGGCCGCTCCCATGCCGCCGCCGACGCACATCGTGACGACGACATAGCGCACGCCGCGGCGCTTGCCTTCGATCAGCGCGTGGCCGACCATGCGCGCCCCCGACATGCCGTAGGGATGGCCGATCGATATCGCGCCGCCGTCGACGTTGTAGCGCTCGGGGTCGATGCCGAGCCGGTCGCGGCAATAGAGCGCCTGGACCGCGAACGCCTCGTTCAATTCCCACAACCCGATGTCGCCGATGCGCAGCCCGTGCTGATCGAGCAGCTTGGGCACGGCAAAGACCGGGCCGATCCCCATCTCGTCCGGGGCGCAGCCGGCGACGGCCATGCCGCGATAGGCGCCGAGCGGCTGGAGCCCGCGGCGCTCGGCTTCTTTCGCCTCCATCAACAGCGCGGCCGAAGCGCCGTCGGAAAGCTGCGAGGCGTTGCCGGCGGTGACGAAGCGGCCCTCCTTGACCAGCTGCCCGTCGCGGAACACCGGCTTTAGTCCGGCGAGCCCGGCCAGGGTCGTCGACGGCCGGTTGCCCTCGTCCTTGTCGAGCGTCACCGGCACAAACGAGGTCTTGCCGGTGTCGCGGTTGTCGACCCGCATCGTCGTCGGCAGGGGCGCTATCTCCCGGTCGAACCGGCCCGCCCTCTGCGCCGACGCCGTGCGCTGCTGCGAGGACAGCGCGTATTCGTCCTGCGCGTCGCGCGTCACCTGATAGCGCTCGGCGACGATCTCGGCGGTCTCGATCATCGTCATGTAGAGGTCGGGCCGATGCTCGACCAGCCACGGGTCCTGGGCGCGGTACTCGTTGCGCTTGTCGTTCTGCACCAGCGAGATCGACTCGACGCCGCCGCCGACCGCGACGGTCAGCCCGTCATGGACGATCTCCTTGGCCGCGGTCGCGATCGCCATCAGCCCCGAGGCGCATTGCCGGTCGATCGACATGCCTGGGACCGTGACCGGCAAGCCGGCGCGGATTGCCGCCTGGCGGGCGATGTTGTAGCCGGTCGAGCCCTGCTGCAGCGCCGCGCCGAGCACGACATCCTCGATTTCGGCCGGGTCGATCGCGGCGCGCCGCACCGCCTCGGCGACGACGTGACCGGCCAGCGCCTGCGCCTGGGTGTCGTTGAAGGCACCGCGGTAAGCCCGCCCGATCGGTGTGCGGGCGGTCGCAACGATGACAGCTTCGCGCATCTCGCTCTCCTCGACGGGCAAGGTCGGTTTCGCCCGCTTCAGCTTAGCATAATATCCAATTCAACGCCGATGCGTGCGCGGGGCGCATGTCCGTGGCGGGCGGAACGATCCCACGGTCGGAATTGTTCGCGACCTGGCAGACGCCGCAGGAGCACCTCATCAATGCCCGAAGCCCGTAATGGCGCCAGTCCGCGCGAGCACACGATTTTTGCGGTTTTCGCGCGCTGGACGGAGCGTCAGATGGGTCGCCCCGTCACCTTCCTCGTGGCGGTCCTGGTGGTGGTCATATGGGGGGTGAGCGGCCCTGTCTTCGCGTGGTCGGATACCTGGCAGCTCGTCATCAACACGGGGACGACGATCGTCACGTTTTTGATGGTGTTCGTCATCCAACACACGCAAACCCGCGATACCCAGGCGCTTCAGCTCAAACTCGACGAGCTGATACGGGTCAGCGAGACGGCACGAAATTCGCTGATAAGTCTGGAAGAACGTCCAGATTCCGAAGTCGACGACGTCAGATCGGAGCTTGCCGAGCTTACCGCAAAAACCGATCCGAACGGCGACGTCGCAGCGCCTGGGCTCGGGCCGGGCGGCTGAACGGGTCGGCGCCCGCCGCTTGGCGAGCGATCTTTCAGCCGGACGAACCGGTGCTGCCCACAGCCGTCGCGAACCCGGTCGCATGCTCGCCGCTGATTTCGTAAAGGTGGTTCAGGGTCATGCGGCGCAAATTGTCGGCTTCTACCCGCGCCGCCGGAAGCGCGGACTGAGGGTGACGAGCGAAAAGATCTCGAACAGCATTTGCGCGCCGACCATCGCGGTGTTGGTGGTGGCGTCGTATTGCGGGGCGATCTCGACGACGTCGCCGCCGATGACGTCGAGGCCCTTGAGGCCGTGCAGGATCGCCTGCGCCTCGCGCGGGGTCAGCCCGCCGGCCTCGGGGGTGCCGGTGCCGGGGGCATAGGCCGGGTCGAGCCCGTCGACATCAAACGAGATGTAGGTCGGCCCGTCGCCGACGACGGCCCGCGCCTTTTCGACGATGGCGGCGACACCGAGCCGGTCGACATCCTCGATGTGCAGCACCGTCATCCCGGAATCGTACGAGAAGCCCCAGTAGATCTCGGCCGGGCCACGGATGCCGATCTGGATCGTGCGCTCGGGGTCGAGTGCGCCGGCGAGGACCGCCTGGCGAAACGGTCCGCCATGGTGAAATTTCGACCCGTCGACCGCGCCCATCGTGTCGCAATGGGCGTCGATGTGGACGAGGCCGAGCGGCCGCTCGGCGCCGAGCGCCTTCAATATCGGGTAGGTGACCGAATGGTCGCCGCCGACCGAGACCGGACGCACCCCCGCCTTGCGGATGCGCTCGTAGAACAACGCGATGTCCTCGATCGACTCGTCGAGGCTGTAGCGCGAGCGCAGCGGCACGTCGCCGATGTCGGCGACATTGCACAGCCCGCGCGGGGTGATTGCGAGCGCGTGGTTGTAGGGGCCGATGCGCTCGATGTCGCGCACCGCGCGCGGACCAAAGCGCGCGCCGGGGCGGTTGGTGACGCCGAGATCCATCGGCACCCCGACCAGCGCCACGTCGAGCCCGGCGAAATCGGGCATGTCGGCCGCGTCCGGCCGATAGGGCTCGTCGAGCAGGGTGGGGATGCCGGCATAGGGCATCGGCCGGCGATAGGCGCGGCCAAAGACCAGGGACAGGGGTTTTCGGAACTTCTCGGGCGCGACTTCGGTCTCTTTTGCGCCGTCGTATTTGGCGCGCAACGCGTCGAGCTTGGCTTTGTCAAACATCCTGCTTGGTCCTCAGCAAGGAGGCTCGAAACGACCCATATAATTCAGCATTCAAAGCCCTTCCCCTTGATGGGGGAGGGTTGGGTGGGGGTGATGTCGCAAATCTTCAACGATTGTCGCGTGCGCCCTCGCGATTTGCACACACATCATGAATTCCAGAACCGCAGAACGCGGTAGCCTTGACCTCGCAGGAAATGACTGCGTTCCACTTCCTGTAACGACGAAGCATCCTGTTGGCCGCCGTCGACTTCGATAATCAGGTGCGCTTGGCGGCCGAGCGGTACTTGTCGCCGAAATCGATGACCTCCGATTTGACGCGATCGCAATCTTCGCCACAGGCCGCTTTCCGCGTCGGTCATTTGATGTCTTAACGCTCGGGCACGATCGCGAGCACCCTCAATCGGATGTTTTTTCATGTGCGCGGTAGCGTTCCGCGGGCATCACCCCACCCAACCCTCCCCCATCGAGGGGGAGGGCTTCGACGCGGAGAGCGGCTTGGGATTTTCTGCCAACATTATCGCAAACCGCGGACGCGCGGCGGGGACAGCACCTTCCACGGGTCGGGCATTTCGCCGACCGCGACCTCGATCAGGGTCGTGCCGCGGCGCTTGAGGGCGGCGGCGAGCTCGCGGCGCAGACCGTCGGGGGTCGTCGTGCGCACCCCGGCGACGCCAAAGCTCTCGGCCATTTTCGGGAATTGCGGGTTCAGCAGGTCGACCGCAATCAGCCGGTTGCCGTAATCCTTTTTCTGCATGCGGCGGACGTTGCCGTAGGCGCCGTCGGCAAAGACGATCGCGACGATGTCGATGCCGTGGCGGGCGGCGGTCGACAATTCCTGGACGTTGTACATAAACCCGCCATCGCCCGAGACCGACACGACCGCCCGATCGGGCCGCCCGATTTTGGCGCCGAGGGCAGTGGCAAAGCCGAAGCCCAAGGTGCCCTGATAGCCGCTGTGGATGTAGGTGCGCGGGTGGTAGACCGGGAACGCCATCCGGCCGACATAGCCGACCTGGGTCAGATCCTCGACATAGATGCCGTCGTCGGGCAGCTCGGCGCGGATCGCACGCAGATATTCGCATTGCGGGCCGAGCCGTGCGTCGAGCCGGCTGAGGGTCGCGGCCTTTAAGGTATCGAGCTCGTCCTGGCGCGAAGTGCGCTTTGGCGCGTGCCGGCCGAGCGCATGGTGGAGCGCGCCGAGTGCTGCTTTGGCGTCGGCGACGATCCCGAGCGACGGCTTGAAAAAGCGGGTGATTTCGGTCGGGTCGATGTCGACGCGGATCAGTTTCAGGTCGCGGTCGGTCCCCCAGCGCAATTGCGGCTGGTGCAGGCGGGTCCCGACCGCGAGCACGACATCGGTCTCGCGCCACAGCTCGTGCCCGGCGAGCGCCGACTGCGCCAGATAGTGGCGGTCGCCGACGACGCCCTTGCCGCCGGTGTGGCTGACGACCGGGGCCTGCAACATCTCGGCTATCGCCAGCACCTCGGCGGTGGCGCCGACCGCCCCGCCGCCGACAAAGATCAGCGGCTTTTTGGCGGCGGCGAGCAATTGGGCGGCCTCGCTGATCCGGTCGGGGTCAGGCTCGGTTGCGGGCGGCGCGGCGCCGGCCTCGGGCAACGCCACCTCGGTCGCGAGCGCCAGGACGTCGGGCGGGATTTCGAGCCCGACCGGGCGCGGGCGGCCGTCGCGCAACTGGCGAAAGGCCTCGTTGACGCGCTTTCCGGCCTCGGTCGGGTGGTCGATGCGCGCCGCCCATTTGGTCAGGCCGGAGAGGATGCCGAGCTGGTCGGGGATCTCGTGCAGCAGGCCGTAGGCGCGCCCGATCATGTCGGATTGCACCTGGCCGCTGATGCACAAGACGGGTGCGTTGGTCGCGTAGGCGGTGGCGAGTGCGGCGGTGGTGTTGAGGAAGCCCGGCCCCGGCACGACGGCGTAGGTCCCGACCTTGCCGGTCGCGCGCGCATACCCAAAGGCCATGTAGGCCGCACCCTGCTCATGGCGGGTGTGGATCACCCGCAAGGCCTCGCCGGCATCGTAGAAGGCGACGAACAGCGCGTCGTTCTGCACCCCCGGCAGCGCAAAGACCGTGTCGACGCCGTTGCGGCGCAGCATCTCGACCAATGCCCCGCCCCCCGTCATCTTGGTCATTTCCTGCACCCTCCCGTTAGGCTTGGATGAAGCTTGTCCATCACTCCGCTGCAGCCCTCGGTTCGTTACCAAGGATGATGGACATGATCAGGTCGCGTTTTGCCGAGGCGTGCTGCACGTCGTAGCCGACCGGCTCGCCGTCTTCGCCCAAATCGAGCATTACATCTTCCTCCAGCTCTCGTGTCCGCTTGGCCGGCAATGATCGAAGCTCGATGTAGAGGCTGTCGGTCGACTTGTCGTATGAAAGCCTGACGTTCACGCTCGATAGTCCTCGTCGTGAAAGGCGTTGTGGACGGTCTCGCCGTCCGAAAGTAGCACGACACGAAGGTAACCGCGGAGGCTCGCGGCGTAACCCCATAAGCGTATACGACCATCTGCCTGCACTTGGCGGCGTTCCGGCCGCCTTATGATCCTTTGTATCTCAATCGGATCGAGGTAGTCACGGCGTGCCAAGACATCGAAAGCGAAATACCGCGTGCGCCAGAACGGCGGCGGCGGCAAGCGTTCGGGATCATCAAGGTCCATGAAAGCCGCAGCGCCTGCGAAGCGTCGGCTTCTCGGGACCCGGCCGGCAGATTATTGCTCGAAGGCGTAGCGGTAGGCGCTGCCGTGGCGGGCGATATGGCCGATTGTCGGCGCCGGGAAATGTGCCGGCAACAGCCGGGTGCCGCGCTCGGCGTGCTCTTCGACGAGCCGGGTGCGAGTCGCGCGCGACAAGTCGCGGTCGGTGCAGGCGAAGGTCGACCACTCCGGCTTGATCAGCTGCAGCGGATGGTGGATCACATCGCCCATAAAGAGGGCGGTGTCGTCGCCTGAGCGCACATGGATCACGACATTGCCCGGCGTGTGGCCGGGGGCGGGCTCGAACCACAGCCCGTCCTCGAGCGCGAAGTCGTCGTCGACCAATTGCGACTGCCCGGTGCGCACGACCGGCAACACGCTGTCCTCAAAGGCGCGGCGATGCGGCGTGTCCTCGCTTTGCTTGTGCGCGGCTTCCCAATGACTGTATTCGCGGCGCGCCATGACGTAGCGCGCCTTTGGAAAGGTCGGAACCCAGCGGCCATTTTCGAGGCGCGTGTTCCAGCCGACATGGTCCCAGTGCAAATGCGTACACATGACAAAGTCGACGGCTTCGGGCGTTACCCCGGCGCTCGCCAGATCGGCGAGGTAACTGGAGCGCATCCGGTGGAATTGCGGCCGGGTCGGGCGCTCCTTGTCGTTGCCGAGGCAGGAATCAACGAGGATCGTGTGATGCCCGGTCTTGATCACAAAACTGTGGAAGCTGAAGATCAGCTTGCCGGTCGCCGGGTCGATCAGCCGCGGCCCCAGCAGGTCGGCGTTCGAGCGGACGATTTCGGGGTCGAAGTCGGGAAAGAACTCTTCCGGCGCCAGGAACGGCCCCTCGTATTCGGTTACCCGATGGACCTCGAAACCGCCGATCCGCGTCACCTGCATCTGCCCCTCCGCATTCTCTCAAAGCCGATTTGCGGGGGAGCCTACGCCGGCGGGGCGTCGCGGTCGATAGGGCGACGGCCACGCGCTGTCGTCGCCCCCGCAAAAGCGGGGCCCCGGGGCCAGCGCTCGGTACCCGCAGTCCTGGATTCCCGCATTCGCGTCGCATTCGCGGGAATGACGAAACCGGTGATCTTATCGCGGTGCCCCGTTGGTCGACATCGCCGGCCCGAGGGACCGCGCAAGGTGGTAGGCGCGAAAGGGAATCGAACCCCTGACCTCTCCCATGTGGTAGGAGCGCTCTGCCACTGAGCTACGCGCCTGCCGGCTCCAGCCCCCCGGTTGTGCCGCCGATGGCGGGCGTGACAGGGACTGAACCCGTGGTGCCGCCCGTGTCGGACGAGCGGGGTTTGCCTGAAGCTGCCTTGCTTGTCGAGTGTTACCTGGGTGGTTGCACCGCGCCGATGGGAGCGGGGCCATTCCTGAACCCAGGTTTCCGCAAGCGCGTCCGGAGCGTTTTCGCCGCCGCGTCGTTTGCACCTGGATGGCATGGGGCCATCATCGGGAACTGTAGGGACGGCCCATGGATGACGATCGGATTGGCGATCAGGTAAGAAATGTCGGGAACCAAACGAAGGCTGGCATCGCGACCGCGGCGGAGACGGTCGGTGACCTCGCTGGAAAGGCGGCGGAGGCGGGCGCCACTCTGCGCGGCGCGGCGATCGATACCGGTAGGCAGGTCGGCGACGCCGCGGCAAAGACGTACCGGCAAGGGGTGAGGGCCAGCGAATATGTGAGCCAGAGCACGGCCGAACAGCCGTTGCTGGCGCTCCTGCTCGCCGGGGCCGTCGGGTTTGGGATCGCCTATATGCTTTATCGGCGCTGACGAGCGAGCCCCGTGACGCGCGGCAACACGGCCAGCGGCTTTGGAGCAGAGCCAGCGGCTTTGGAGCAGAGCCAGCGGCTTTGGAGCAGAGAGTGCCGCGCGGCTTCGTTTTGCTCGATCCGGTATGCGGCAACAGTGCGAACAGCTCACCAGCCGGAATAAGCTTCGGCCCTGGCCCGCTCCAGCAAGTCCGACGCCGCCACCTCGTCCGGTCCGGGAAAGCCGGAATCATGCCGGGGGATGACGGCCCCGGCTAGGCTATCCTCGCGGGGCGGGGCACTATGTCGTGAGGCCAAGGCTTGAACCGTCGCGAACAGCACCACGAACATGATCGCAACCAGCCAAGCCGACGCGACCATGCGCCAGCCGCCGATAAATCTCTCAGGTGTTTCGATCTCCTTGAGCACCCATGCACCCTCTTTTTGTTGCAGCGCAACAAATGGGGGCATGGTTCCTCGGCTCAACTCCGCGGGTCATCCTGTCGCAGCACTATGGGCGAGGCTTACAAATTGGCAGGCGCTGAGCTTTCTCCGCACCATTTGCGTGTTGCGTCGAGTGTCCGCTGGCTTGCGCGCGGGCCGCGTTGGCGCTATAGACGACGCCCGGTCGGCGGAGTGTAGCTCAGCCTGGTAGAGCACTGCTTTCGGGAGGCAGGGGCCGGAGGTTCAAATCCTCTCACTCCGACCAGTTGTCAAAGGCCCGTTCAACACGCACGAAAGGTTTTGAGCCGTAGCGAGAGTAGGACCCTAAAGCGAACGGGTTCGCGTTCGGGGTCGGGGGCCACCGGCGCGCAGCACGCGCGGCTACCGGGGGGACCCCGAGGTTGAGCCGCGGGATTTGCCAGCCCTGCTCGCACCATCGCCGCGCTCTTCGTCCCTCGCTCAGGCGACACCTCGCTTATCGTGATGATCAACGGCGGTATCTCTCGATTTGACGTCCTCGGCGTGCAGGTGAGTGCCGTCGACATCCCGACTGCTATTGCCGAAATCGACCGGTGGGTTCGGGAAGGATACCGCAGCTACGCTACTTTGACCGGCGTCCATGGGGTTATGGAGGCGGTGCGGAGAGCAGATATCCGGCATGCCCATAATGCCGCCGGGCTGGTACTTCCGGACGGCATGCCGCTCGTCTGGCTGTTGTGGCGCGGAGGCTTCCGTTTCGCCGATCGGGTCTCCGGACCGGATCTGATGCTGGCGCTCTTCAACCATTTCCAGGGGACCGGGTATCGGCATTTTCTGTATGGCGCGACGCCGCGAGCCCTCGAGCTGTTGAAAGCCAATCTCGAACACCAATTCCCGGCCGCCAAGCTCGCCGGCACGCATGCCCCTCCCTTCCGGCCGGCCGGCGCCGCCGAGGACGAAGCGGTGATCGATGCGATCAACGCCACCGCGCCCGACATCGTATGGGTGGGACTGAGCACGCCGAAACAGGAATTGTGGATGGCGCACCACCGCGACCGCCTGTCGGCGCCGGTGTTGATCGGCGCCGGGGCGGCATTCGATTTTCATGCGAAGCTGGTACGGCGAGCTCCCCGCTGGCTGCAACGAGCCGGACTGGAATGGGCTTTCAGAATGGCGATGGAGCCGCGGCGCTTGGCTAAGCGATACCTGCACAACAACTCCGCCTTTCTGGCGTGGTTGGCGGCGGAGAAAATCGGGCTCAGGCGGGTGGAACGCACCTAAGACCCGATCGGCCTAAGTCGGTGCTCAAGCAAGACCGTAGACATCGACGCGCCCGTCGTAGGTCGGCACGAACACCTTGCCGTTCCAGGCAACAGGTCGATTGAACTTCGGGTGGGTAAAGGCGCAGCCCGCACCCCAGTTCCAGCTGTCCCACAGGATGACGAGCTGCTTGCTGCCGTCGCCGAAGATGCCGAAGTTTGCTGCGTCGTAGGCCAGCAGCCGCCCGGGGGTGAGCTCCATATTCGCGTCGCCGGCCGGCACCAGCGCCCAGACGATGCCGTCGTCGCCACCGTTTGCCGAGAGCGAAATCATCCATCCCGGCATTCCGCCAGGCGGCACGGGTGATTGCGGAGAGGCGACTTCGGCGCTGCAGGCCAGGTAGGTGGATGTCCCATCGGCGTTCAACCTCCAAGCCCGCAGGTTGCCATTCTCCCCGCCGCAGAAGTGGAGCGTGCCCTGGGCGGCGCTGTCCCAGACGACGGGTGTGCCGTGGAGATGATGGGTGCGCTGCCCGACCATCACATTCAGCGTGGCGGGGCTCTGCGGCGCCGCGCTGAGCTGCGGGCCGGGGTAGTAGGTGTAAAAGATCGGCGGCGATTTGAGCTTGCCGTAGTTCAGCGCCGCCCGCCCGGGTTCGAGGTCGGCCGGTTCGGTCTTGCCGAGAGCCGTCGTATTCGCCGTGTACAAGATGCCGTCCTTGCCTGCGGCCAGCAGCGTGTCCTGGGCCTGCACCAGGACCGGGCCGCCGGCGCCGAAATCCTGGTCGCCCCAGGCGCCGCCCATGTCCATCGGCGCCACGCCCATGCGCGCAAGATGCGGCACCATCCGGAAGTTCGACGGCATCGGCTTGGCACTCGCCGATTCCCCCTCGGGGTTGCCGCCGACGCGCCCGTCATCGGTCCACGGCGTCCACCAGTCGACGACACCGAGCGCGCCGGCCCGGCCCGGGCCGGGCGGCGTGTACCGCAGCTTTACAATGCTTTCGGCAAAATCGGTGGCGGCATCAAAGTCGCCGTTTCCGGTGACGACATAGATGAAGTCGGCGGCGTCCACCGCCGGACCGGCGCCGGCATGCCAGACCCCCCCGCCGCTGCCGCGCGCCGTCGAGCACCAGGCGGCGGCGATCGTCCAGCTTGACGTATCGACGGCGATCAACCAGCCCCGCGCCGTCTGCGAGGTTTCCGCGATCGTGCCAAAGGGGATCAGTACTGCACCCTGGGTCAGGGTCAATGCTGCGCGTTGCTTGCGCTGTGCCGAGCGGAACCGCTGCACCGGTAGGCCACCGCCCGGCTGGAAGGCGGCGCCTTCCAGGTTCAACGCCGGCTTCGCCGGAGTTCCGTCCCGCAGCTGAAGCGCCTGCAGCCAATGCTGCCCGTTTGGCGCGGTTCCGTCGTCGCTGATCCAGGTACATGCGTACAGCAAGCCCGCAGCGGCGTCGATCACCGGGGTGGAGAGGATACCCCAATGGTCGTTGATCTGGTGGGCGTCGATCGCCGGGGTGCCGTTGATCGGACGACCGAGCGCGCGCTGCCACAGCAGCGTGCCGTCATTGGCGTCGTACGCCCAGACCTGGTTCGCCATGCTCGCGAGGAACACTACGTCATGCGTGCTGCCATCAGCCATCGTCAGGCTCGGGACGATCAGCGGCTGCGCCTCGCATCCGCGGGCGTCGCCGTGAACCGCAAGGCTGAACAGCCGCCGAATGCCACGGCTGCGCACCGCCGCCGGCGTCAGGATCGTTTCATGCAGATTAGCGCCGGTGCGGGCGTTGTCGAACGAGCGCGTGGTCACCGAGGGATTGGCGGCTTGGGCAAAATGCGCGATCGCCTTCTCGAACTGGTCGCGATGCTCGGTCGAGCAAAAGCCGACGATATGCTCGCCGTGACGCGTCAGCGCGTCGGTACTGACCGGTTTGCCGGACCAGGGACACGTCGCATTGATCGGTTTCATGCTAAAGGCTCCCGGTTCCGAAGTAGGTTACGGCCAGCTCGTACGCGGCGCTACCCGCCGCCCCCTCGCTCGCGTCGATGCGCAGCGTTTGCCAGCCGCTTTCCGCCACCGTGCCGCTCGCGGTGCTCGTGCCGGCGACGAGCTGCCGGCCCGACGGGGAGGCGATCGAGAAGCTCACATCGGCCGCCTTCATGCCGCCACTCGGCTGAACGGCGAGCTGCGCGCGGATCGGCGTGTTCGCCTGGCACCAGATGCGCCCAGCCTGTACCTGCACGCCGGGGGTCGCCGGCGCAATGTCGAGGTCGGCGGCGCCGAAGAAAGCCTGGGTGGTGGCGCGCGGCTGGCGCGGCACGGGCTGGTCGAAGCCGGTGCGTGAGAAGCACAGATAGGATTGACCATTTTGATAGGCGTTGCTGGGCAGCCGAAAGGTTGCCCGGCCGCCGGCATCGGTGCGGATGTCCGGATGACGCCCCGTATAGTCGTGCAGCTCGACGCCTGGGCCAAAGCCGGTATCGCAGGTGATGGTGGGCGCGTTCCACGTGTCGAAGTTCAACCCCGTCAACAGGCCGGGCCCCCCGGTCCGGTTCAGCACGATCATCTTGTCGTCGAGGAAGCGGGTAACCGTCGGGCCGGCGGCGAGCGTCTCGTGGATCCAGACGAGGTTGTCGATCCAGTTGCGCAGTCCATAGGCGCCGGGCCAGACCGCCGACGCGAAATAGTCCTTGCCGTAGACGAACGGGTATCCTTCCGTTGTCAGCATGTAGGCGTAAGCGAGCAGCTTGGCGCTGACGATCTGCTCGCCGAAACTCGTGTCGGTATCCGGATTGTCGACAAAGGTGCAGGCCAGGAACGGATTGCGGGCGGCGTAGCCTGCTCGGTCGAGCGCCCGGGCATTGCCGCCGTTGCACGCGGCCTGCAAGGCCCAATGCAGGGTGAAGTCCGCCACAAGCGAGCGCGACGACATCGGCGGGTTGGTGGCCCACCAATCCAGATTGGTGGGATTGCCGTCGAAATACTCGCTGTAGAAGAACTTGTCCGCCATTGCACGGTTGCGCATGAACTCGCTCACGAAGGGCGCCCAGGTGCCCTTGGTGTCGTCAAAGCGCCCCCCGTCGGCGCCGCTTGTGCGAAACAGCCAGTCCCCGTAATCGAGCGCGTCCTCGATCGTGTATCCGGGAGGATCGCAGTTCTGGTACACGAGTTCGCGGCCGAATTCGAAGTCGTCGGCAGGAACGGGCACGGCGTCCTCCGGCCAATTCGCCGGGGGTACGCCGCGGAAGCAGCCCGCATGCATCGGGCCGCGGCCGGCATTCGGTGCCCCGTTCGCCCCGAGATAGCGGAACACGCCCGGACCGCCGTTTTCTCCAATCAATTGGTGCAGCACGATGTCGAAATAGACATCGAGGCCCTCGGCGTGCGCGTTGGCAACAAAGCGGCGCAGTGAGTCGGCGCTGCCGTAGCGTGTCGGCATGCTGCCCTGCTGGTTCTTGCTGCCGATGTCGCGACGATCGAAGACGCCGTAGCCGTCACATCCTTCGCCGGCGCCGCCCTGGGCCTTGCTGACAGGCGGCAGCTGGATCGCGGAGAAGCCGGCCTCGCGCAGTCGGCGGGCTTCGCCGGCGAGAAAGTCGAGCAGCCACGGAGCCCCAGGCGTGGTCGACGGCGCCGGTACCGTGATCCGGTCGCCGCCGGGAGTTATGAACCGTCCCCAGGCAATCAGTGCTACGCCCATCGGATGAAGACCCTACAGGAGGAGAACTTGGTGGCGGCCCGGCGTCCGAAGGCGCCAAGGGCAAGACCGGCAGCCGCCATCGCGGCGCTGCTGAGTGCCAGCACGGGCGCGTCTGCGGCGGTGCCAGCCGCGGCAAGATTGTCGAGGCAGAGGAGAAACGGCATCGCGTAGAGCCAGGCGCGACTGCGCCGCGCGCCCTGGATGATCAGCATGGCGGCGAGGAAATAGAGTGCCGCGGCGGGCGGCCCCGGCAACTGATGCGGCACGGCTGCGCCAAGCGCTGTCGCCAACCCGTCGCAGACCCCGAAAAGGACGACGCACCAAGCACGCTCGCGCCAGAAAAGCATGACCGGGCCGAGCGCCAGTCCGGCCAGGAAGCTGTCGAAGCCAAGCGAAACCGCGATCGTAAGCAGGTCGCCGATGGCTGTCATCCTCCACTCTCCCAGATGCGCCGGAGGTCGTTGCCGGCGCCCCCTCATGATTTATGGCGGGAACCCCTCCAGCTTTGCGACCGAAGAGATTCGCGGCGGTCAGGCGGCGGCATGATCGCCGTCGTGCTGATCGGGGCCAGCGTACGGCACCCGGCCGCGGCCGCGCGCCTTTTATCGGCGACAGCCGCGTTGTACGAGCGCACGGCGAAGTCGATGGCGCCGTGGCCGCTCGCCGCAGTGCGGTCGAACACCGTGTCGCAGCCGTTCAACAACTGCAAGCCGAGTATCGATAGATTGCTGATCGGCACTCTTATTGCCTGTGAAATTGCTCTCGCTCCCGTTGCGCGGTTCAGCAAAGGAAGGCTTAGGCGACATTTCCCACGCCGACATTTCGCACGCTGACATTTCCCACGCCGAGATCTCCCAGATGGACGGCCCATCGGTCCACGTTCGGCAGCATCGTTCAGAAATTGATCAAGGGATGTGAGGCGGTTCACACCGAAATAAAGTTGGCCGCGGCGCGACCGGCCGGGCGGCGTCGGGCACGCCTGAGTTGGCCAGTCGACGCCGCGGCACCGTCGCGATATACTTTGTAATAATCTGTGTGTTGTAAAAAACGGGGCCGCGACGCAACAGTGACGCGAGGCCGCTTTGCTTTATTTGAGCCGTCGATGAGCCGATCCGCTTTCGCCGCCATCATTCTCGCCGCCGGCAGCGGCACGCGTATGAAATCCGTCATCCCCAAGGTCATGCATCCGGTTGCCGGCCGGCCGATGATCGCGCACCTGCTCGACGCGCTGAAGCCGCTGAAACCGGCGGCGACGGTCGCTGTGATCGGTGCGCGGATGGAAGCGGTCGCCCGCCTCGTCGAACCGGCGGAGAGCGTCGTGCAGGATCCGCCGCTCGGCACCGGCGACGCGGTGCGCGCCGGGCTCGCCGCTCTCGCCCGCCGTCTCGCGCCAACCGGCGGGATCGAGGATCTGCTGGTGCTGTTCGGCGATACGCCGCTTTTAACCACCGACACATTGGCACGGCTGCTGGACGAGCGGCGGCGGACGGCCGCTGCGATCGTTGTGGCGGCGCTACGGCCCGATGATCCCGGCGCTTATGGCCGGCTTGTCCTCGGCCCCGACGGCGTACTCGAGCACATTGTCGAGGCCGCCGATGCTACTCGCGAAGAGCTGGCGATCGGGGTGGTCAATGGCGGCATCATGGCAATCGCGGCGCGTCATGCCGCCGACCTCGTCGCCGCGCTCGACCGCGACAACGCAAAATCCGAGTTCTATCTGACCGATATCGTGCCTGTTGCCCGCCGCCGCGGGCTCGATTGCCGCATCATCCAGCTGCCGACCGAGGAACTGGTCGGTGTCAACACCCGCGCCGATCTCGCCGTGGCCGAGGCGCTGATGCAGCAGCGGTTGCGCCAGCGGGTGATGGCGGCGGGGGCGACCTTGGTGGCGCCCGAGACGGTGTTCCTCAGCAGCGATACCAAGCTGGGACGCGATGTCGTCGTCGAGCCGAACGTGGTTTTCGGTCGCGGCGTCGAAATCGGCGACGGCACGCGCATCCGCTCGTTCAGCCACCTCGAAGGGGCGACGATCGGGGCGCAGGCGATCGTCGGACCGTTCGCCCGATTGCGGTTCGGCGCCGTGCTCGAAGACGCGGTGCATGTCGGCAACTTTGTCGAGATCAAGGAGGCGCGGCTCGGCGCGGGCGCCAAGGCCAGCCACCTCGCTTATATCGGCGACAGCTCGGTTGGGGCCGGGGCCAATATCGGCGCCGGCACGATTACCTGCAATTACGACGGTGTTAACAAGTGGCGTACCACAATCGGCGAGCGCGCCTTTATCGGCTCGAACACAGCGCTGGTGGCGCCGGTCGAGGTCGGCGCCGGCGCCATTGTCGCCGCCGGCAGCGTCGTCACGCGTGACGTGCCGGCCGATGCACTGACCCTGGCGCGCGGCCGGCAGGTCGACAAATTGGGCCGAGCCGCCGAGTTCCGGTCTCGGTTGAGGAGAAAAAGCTGATGTGCGGCATCATCGGCATCATCGCCAAGGACACGGTCGCTCCGGGGTTGATCAAAGGGCTGCGGCGGCTCGAATACCGTGGCTATGATTCGGCCGGGATCGCTACCCTGGTCGACGGCCGAATCGAGCGCCGCCGCGCCGAGGGCAAGCTCGTCAACCTCGTCCGGCGGCTCGAGCATGAGCCGGTGCAGGGAGCGATCGGCATCGGCCACACCCGCTGGGCGACGCACGGCTTGCCGACCGAAACCAACGCCCATCCGATCGCGACTGAACGCGTTGCGGTGGTCCATAACGGCATCATCGAGAATTTCCAGGCGTTGCGGGCCGAGCTGACCGGTCGCGGCTATGTGTTTCAGACCGAGACCGACACCGAGGCGGTGGCGATCCTGGCGACTTATTTCCTCGACCAAGGGCTGACGCCCCGTGATGCGGTCGCCGAGACCTTGGCGCGGCTCGAAGGGGCGTTTGCGCTGGCCTTTCTGTTTGCCGGCGAACACGATCTGCTGATCGGCGCCCGTCGCGGCAGCCCGCTCGCAATCGGCTATGGCGACGGCGAGATGTTTCTTGGCTCCGACGCATTGGCGCTGGCCCCGCTGACCCGCCGCATCACCTATCTCGACGAGGGCGACTGGGCGGTCGTGACCGCATCCAAGGTCACGATCTTCAATGCGCAGAACGAACAAGTCGATCGTCCGATACGCGAATCGGCGGCATCCGGCGCGTTGATCGGCAAAGGCAACTACCGCCACTTTATGCAAAAGGAGATTTTCGAACAGCCGGCAGTGATCGGCGACACGATCAATGCGCTGATCAACCCCGCAACCCGCACCGTCCACCTGCCCGAATTGCCGTTCGCGCTGAGCGAGATCGAGCGGGTCACGATGATCGCCTGCGGCACCGCCTACCACGCGTGCATGGTCGCCAAATACTGGCTCGAACGCATCGCGCGGATTGCGGTTGAGGTCGACATCGCCTCCGAGTTCCGCTATCGCGCGCCGGCAATGCCGCGCGGCGGGGCGGCGATCTTTATCTCGCAATCGGGCGAAACCGCGGACACGCTCGCGGCGCTGCGCTATGCCCGCTCCCAAGCTCAGCACGTCATCGCCGTCGTCAACCAGCCGGAAAGCTCGATCGCGCGCGAGGCCGACGTGGTCCTGCCGACCCTCGCCGGCCCCGAGATCGGGGTGGCCTCGACCAAGGCGTTTACGACCCAGCTCGCCGTCTTGGCCGGGCTGACCGTGGCAATGGCGCGGGCCAGGGGTGCGATCACTCATCAGCGCGAGGCCGAACTGGTCGGCCACATGACCGAGATCCCGTCACGCGCCAGCGAGGTGCTGAACCATGACGAGCGGCTGCGCGAGATCGCTCAGACCATCGCCGAGGCGCGCGACGTCCTCTATCTCGGCCGCGGCGGCGCGTTTCCGTTGGCGCTGGAAGGCGCGTTGAAGCTCAAGGAAATCTCGTACATCCATGCCGAAGGCTATGCCGCGGGCGAGATGAAGCACGGGCCGATCGCGCTGATCGACGAAAGCGTGCCGGTCATCGTGCTGGCTCCCAATGACGATTTGTTTGAAAAAACCCTCGGCAATGTCGAGGAGGTCATGGCGCGCGGCGGCCGCGTCGTGATGATCTCGGATGCGGCCGGCGTCGCCCGGCTCGGCGACCGCCTCGCCTACGGGATCGCGGTGCCTGCCTGCGACCCGTTCGTCGCCCCGCTGCTCTACGCGATCCCGATCCAGCTGCTCGCCTATCACACTGCCGTCTTGAAGGGCACCGACGTCGACCAGCCGCGCAACCTCGCGAAAAGCGTCACGGTCGAATGACGGGCCGCCACCCGTTAACAGGCTGGCGTGAGGCTTTAGTTGTTATTTACGGTCGCCGACGGGTCCGATCGGGACCCTGCGGCAGTTGCACTGCTCGACCGCAGTTGCGCGCGAAGCCTTCCCCCGTGATCGTGTTGCAGGTAATAGGGGCTGTTTCACGGTGTCGGGCGAGGGTAGGTTGGGGGACCGCCGGTTCGTCGTCGAGCTGATCAAGCCGTCGCATTACGACGACGACGGCTATGTGATCCAGTGGTGGAAGTCGTGGATCCCGTCGAATTCGCTGGCCTCGCTTTACGGCATCGCGAGCGACATTGCCGCGCGCCGCGCGCTCGGTCCCGATGTCACGGTCGAAATCCACGCCTATGACGAGTGCCACAGCGTCATCCCGATCCGCCGGATCATCCGCCGCGTCAAGGAGGCCGATGCCGGGCTTGTCTGTCTCGTCGGGGTGCAGTCGAACCAGTTTCCGCGGGCAATGGACCTGGCCGACCCGTTGCGCGCAGCCGGCATCGCGGTTGCGGTCGGCGGGTTTCACGTTTCCGGCTGCCTGGCGATGCTGCCGCGGTTGCCGCCCGATCTCGAAAACGCGCGACAGGTGGGGATTACACTCTTCGCCGGCGAGGCCGAGGGCCGGCTCGAAGGGCTGTTCGCCGATGCGCTCGCCGGGCGGCTGCGAGCGATCTACAACTACATGGACGACCTGCCCGCGCTGCAGCAGCAGGTGACCCCGTTTCTGCCGATCGGCATCGTGCGCCGCTACGGCGAAACCATCGGCGCCTTCGATGCCGGGCGCGGCTGCCCATTCCAGTACAGCTTTTGCACGATCATCAACGTCCAGGGCAGGAAGTCGCGTTGGCGCGACGCCGACGACGTCGAGCGCGTGGTGCGCGTCAACCTTGCACAGGGGGTGTTCCGCTTTTTCATCACCGACGACAATTTCGCGCGCAACCGCAATTGGGAGGCGATCTTCGACCGGCTGATCCAAATGCGCGAAAACGAGGGGCTGCGCTGCGATTTATCATCCAGGTCGACACCTTGTGCCACCGCATCCCGAATTTCGTCGAGAAGGCGGCCCGCGCCGGCTGCAAGCGGGTCTTTATCGGGCTCGAAAACGTGAACCCCGACAATTTGATACAGGCGAAGAAAAAGCAGAACCGGGTGCACGAATACCGCCAGATGTTCCTCGCCTGGCGGGCGCAGCGGGTCATTACCTATGCCGGTTACATCCTGGGCTTTCCAAACGACACGCCGGAGCGGATCGCGCATGACATCAAGACCGTGCAGCAGGAATTGCCGGTCGACTTGCTCGAATTCTTTATTTTGACGCCGTTACCGGGCTCGGCCGACCACAAGGCGCTCGACGCAGATGGGGGTGTGGATGGACCCCGACATGAACAAATACGACCTCGAACACGTCACCACCGGCCACCCGGTGATGTCCGTTCAAGAATGGCAAGCGGTCTACCGCCAGGCGTGGGATCTTTATTATTCGGAAGAGCACATCGAAACCATCTTTCGCCGCGCCAAAGCGAGCGGCATCAAACCGGTGCGGCTCCTCAACCATATCCTGCAATTTTACTTCACCTTTATTCAGGAAAAGGTGCATCCGCTGCAGGGCGGCTATTTCCGCCGCAAACTGCGCCGCCACCGGCGGTCGGGCCTGCCGCGCGAAAACCCGCTCGTCTTCTATCCCCGCCGGGTCGGCGAGATCGTCGAAACCCACGCCAAACTCGCCGCCTTCTACCTCTACCTGCACAAGATCCGCCGCCGCGTCGAACGCGACGACCGCCCTTACGCCGACCCCGCACTGACGCCGATCCCCGACGCCGCGCCACCTCTTCGCCGCGAGCAAAAAACCGTGACCGGCGCCGCCGCCTGACCGGCGCCGTCGCTGCGCGACGATATTCCCCGTTGACAACAGAAAACGTCGCGCGCGTGACAAGATCATCCATGCGTGTTAGACTTAACGATAATAAGGAGAATTTGGGTGACCGGGATGGACGATGTCCATCTAATCCGCCGATTAACAGCCGTGCTGTTGGCAGATGTCGTCGGCTACAGCCGATTGATGATCGCCGACGAGCAACTCACGCACGTGCGGCTGGCGGGCTACGTTAGAGATATCGTCGAACCTGCCGTCTCTGTCCACCGCGGCAGGCTCGTGCGAAGCATGGGTGACGGCATGCTGGTCGAGTTCGACAGCGCTCTCGACGCGGTCCGCTGCGCCATCGATATTCAACGCGGCTTTGGCAAGCATGAGACGCGTGAAAAAGATCAGCGCATCCAGCTTCGCATCGGCATCAACACCGGGGATGTCATTGTCGGCGAACACGATATTCACGGCAACAGCATCAATATCGCCGCACGGCTCGAAGGTCTGGCCGAACCGGGCCAAATTTATGTGACACGTGCTGTCCGGGATCAACTCCGCGGATATCCCGATTTGGGCTTTGAAGACATGGGAGAACGTCGGGTCAAAAATATAGACCATCCAATTCGCGTTTTTCGCGTCGATTACGATCAGGAACCGCCAGACACAACCTTTCGCGGGCGTTCAACCGGCGCCGCTCGTCGGTTGTACCGAACGGCGGTCCCGCCCCAACCGCGCTGGCAAGCCGTCGTTGGCGTCGTCCTCGCCATCGCGGTCGCGTTTGGCATGGCGGCATCACATGACTGGCGCGGTGGCGAACCCCTTCCGCCGCGCGCCTCGATTGTTGTCATGCCGTTCAACAATTTCAGCGGCGACCGCTCGGAGGGCTATGTCGCCGATGCCATAACCGATGATCTGACGACCGATTTGGCTCGGCTCAAAGGCACCTTTGTCATTGCGCGCAATACCGCCTTCACCTTCAAGGGCCGCTCGGTGAATGCGCGTGAGATCGGCAAGGAATGCGGTGTTCGCTATATGCTGGAGGGCAGCATTACGCGGGCCGGAGACCAGATCGAGACCAATGTCCAGCTGATCGATACGCAGACCGGCGCGCATGTCTGGGCCGACCGCTTTGTTCACCAGATTACGAATTTCGTCGAATTAGAAAAGGCGGTGACCGGGCGGATCGCCACCTCGCTGAACATCCAGCTGATCAGAGCCGAGGGTCGCCGCCTGACAGACGAGCAGGCGCGCAATCCCGATGCCGTCGATCTGCGCTTTCGCGGCATGAGTCTTTACTTTTCGTCCATCACCCCGGAGCACAGCCGGGAGGCGCGGGGATATCTCGAAGAAGCCGTGCGCCGCGACCCGCAATCGGCCGAGGCCTGGGGCTGGCTTGCCGAGATCCTGGTGATGCAATATGTCCACCGGTGGAACAATGTCGGGTCGCCGGAACTCAAAGAAGCCGAAGACGCTGCGCGCAAGGCTCTGGCAATCGATCCCAATATCGGCCAAGTCTATTACGCCGAAGCTCTGGTCCGGCGTGCCAAAGGCGAGCACGACGCGGCGTTGGAGGCCTTCACCCGCGCGTTCGAGCTCGATCCGAGTCTGACGCGCGCGCTCGCCGAAAAAAGCAATGAATTGACGCTGGTCGGCCGGCCGGCGGAGGCGCCGGCATTGATTGAGACGGCGATAAAGCTCAGCCCGCTCGATCCGTCGCTCGGCGGTTTTTACTGGATTATCGGACGGGCGTACTTCTACTTGGGCAATCACTCGGAAGCGATCCCGTGGCTGCGGAAATCAGTCGTATTGCGGCCGAATGATTGGTATAATCGGCTCTACTTGGTCAGCGCATATGCGCTTGACGGTCAAACCGATGACGCCAAAAAAGTGTTACAGGAGTTTTACAGTTACCCAAGGTTTACAGGTTACACGCTTCAGAAAGTGGCGTCGGACGAGAAAGCAACGCCGAACGACAACAAACTCGTCGTCGCAGCTCGTCAAAAGTTTCACGAAGGCCTGCAAATCGCGGGCATGGCGGCTCGATGACAATCGCGGTTCGTGATCAATTCAGCGCTTAGCACCTCGTTTGGGAGACGAACAGTGGCGCAGCACATGGCAGCGAACTCAGCCGCGGATACCGGCGATTTAATATCGAACGCTGTGGTTTCGCCGGAAGCGAGCCTTTTTGTCCGCCAGATCTTGCAAAGCGCGCTGGCCGCTTCGGCGAGAGGCGCCCCTCCGCCTTGGGCGGCCGAGGCTAGCGCCTTATTGGCGAATGTATTAATGAACGACTATTTAAACTGGTGGAACAAGGCCGGCCCAAGCGAGCTTGCCGCTGCCCAAACGGCTGTCAATCAGGCGGGAAATCACCCGTTGGCGTATCACGCACAAGGTCTGATTTGTCGCGCGCAGAAACAGCATCACGACGCAATGCGAGCCTTTAGGACAGCTGGGCACCTTGATTACGGATTTGCCCGCGGTCACGCTCAATTCGGCAATCAAAAGGTGCTTCTCGGCCGAGAGAGTGAAGCGTACGCACCCTTGGATAGGGCGATGAAGCTCAGTCCGCGCCATCCGGCCTCGGGTTACTTCTACTGGGGTGAAGGTCGGGCTTACTTCCAAGAGACGCTTTGGTACAACGCGATCAATTGGTTGAAGATGTCGGTAGACGCGCTGCCGACGGTTTGGTACAATCGCTGTTATCTCGCCCCTGCGCAAGATAGCGCCGGAGATGCCGAAAACAAAGCTTGCGCCCGGCAGACTATGCACGACTTCCTGAAGCTGTTTCGCAAGTCTGGATTGGGGCGAGCGGTGACTGCGCTTACGCCAAATTCTAGCGACCCGGTGACGGTCGCCGCGGCGCGCAAAAGGGTTCATGATTTTCTCGCGCAATTCTAACGGCAAGTTTCGCGTCATTTGCCGATTACCCTAAACGTCGCGGTTAGGCGCAGCGCGGCTCCTGCGCCTTCAGTTCTAGGGTTCCGGTCAGACTGGAACCTGCATCGAGTGGGTGACATTCCGATCGCAAGCGGGGCAGCAATGGACGATGAAAATATGCTCAATACCAGCGATCTGATCGGGCAGGCCAGGGCAATTCATACTCGGGTAATGACCCCGGACAACGCGCTGCTGATCCGAGAGCTGCTAAGAAAGGCCTTAAAAAATCCGGTGGGCGTCGAGGCTCATGGGCTGGCCGAGGCGTGGTGCTTGTTGGCCGAAGTATTGATGTGTGATTATTTGAACCGCTGGAACGACAGCGGGGCGACGGAACTTGCAGAGGCCGAACACGCGGTGCAGCGAGCCCTGGAGATCGCTCCCGGGCTAGCCGCGGCACATTATGCGAGCGGACTTATAGGTCGGGCCAAGGGCGAGCATGAGACAGCCCTCGCCGCCTTCGCCCGAACTGTCGAACTCAATCCGCAATTTGCCCTCGCTCACGCCCAACAAGGGGCGCAATTGATCTATACCGGCAGACCGTTGGAGGCTCTGCAGCCGATCGAGACCGCGATACGGATCAGCCGTCCGGACAATCCCTCGCGCCCGATGTTTTTTTGGTATTTGGGGCGAGCTTACTTCGTTGCCGGCAACTACCCGGACGCAATCAAATGTCTGCACCAATCCGTCGAAGGGCGGGGCAACGTATGGTATAATCATCTGCATCTCGTCAGCGCCTACGCACTGAATAACGATCGGGAAGCGGCAGCTGCGGCGCTTCGAAATTTCGGCGATCGGTTCCCGAACTATACCGTCGCGCGCGTCGTTCATAATGAGCAAGCCAACCCGCACGATCATCCGATGATGCTGGTCGCCCGCCAGAAATTTCATGAAGGACTGTGCCGGGCGGGAATGCCCGAATAGCTGGCAAACTTACTTGTTCCGCATCTCCCCGCCAAATCACGGTTTCGCCCGGTTGAGACCGATCGTGTTCATCAGCCGGTGCGCAGGATGCGGCGGGCGATCGACCAGCGGTGGACTTCGGAGGGGCCGTCGTAGATGCGGAACGGGCGGACTTCGCGGAAGAGGCGCGCGACGATCGTGTCGTCGGTGACGCCGAGCCCGCCCAGGATCTGGACGCTGCGGTCGATGATCCGCCAGATCGCCTCCGAGCAGATCACCTTGGCCATGCTCGAACTCATGGCCGGCGCGCTGGCCCTGGTCCAAGAGCCAGGCGGTGTGCCAGATCACCAGACGGCTGGTGTGCAAATCCATCTCGTTGTCGGCGAGCATGAAGCCGACCCCCTCGTGCTCGCCCAGCGGCTTGCCGAAGGCGGTGCGGCGGCGCGCGTAATCGGCGGCGATGTCGTGGGCGCGGCGGGCCGCCCCCAGCCAGCGCATGCAATGCGTCAGCCGCGCCGGGGCGAGCCGCACCTGGGCATAGCGAAAGCCCTCGCCGACCCGGCCGAGCACGGCGCTCTCCGGCACCCGCAGCCCGTCGAGGCGGATCACCGCGTGACCCCCCGACATGTATTGGTCCAATGTGTCGAGCACCCGAACGACGGTGATCCCCGGTGCGTCCATCGGCGCGAGGAACATCGTGGCGCCGGCCGGGCCGCCGCTGTCGCTGTCGGTCTTCGCCATGATGATTGCGACTTCCGCACCGACGGCGCCGGTGATCAGCCATTTCTCGCCGTCGACGACAAAGTCGCCGCGATTGCCGTCCGCGGCGCGGCGCGCGATCGTCTTTAGCATCGACGGGTCCGACCCGGCGCCGGGCGCGGGCTCGGTCATCATAAAGCAGGAGCGGATTTCGCCCGCCGCCAGCGGCCGCAGCCAGCGCTCCTTTTGACGCTCCTCGGCGACTTGTTCGAGCAGGTGCATGTTGCCCTCGTCCGGAGCGAAGCAGTTGAGCGCCACCGGCCCCAGGGGCGAATAGCCGGCAGCCTCGAAAACGACCGCCTGGCCGCGATGATCGAGCCCGAGGCCGCCCCATTCGCGCCCGACATGCGGCGAGAGGAGCCCGGCGCGGCGCCCGACAGCCACCAGCTCGCGGCGCAATTCCGGAGCGGGTCCGTGCGGCGTCTGGCGCGGGTCGGCCTCATGGGGGATGACCTCCTCGCGCACCAGGCGCTCGGTGCGTTCCTTCAAGTCGAGTAGATCGTCCGACAGCGAAAAATCCATTGCGGGCTCCGAGGGGTGCGCCGCCAAAGACGGCGCGGCATGGTCGGGGATTCTGCTGAACAGCGTCAAGACGATCTCGATAGTACGAATTACGCATTTCTATCTTGACAATAATTGCGAGTTACGCCATAGTTCGTAGATGACGACGCTAAGAGCCGCCTGGCCGGGGCCCCGTTCGAAATCGGTGCGATCGGCCGCGGCGCTCAGCGCCCGATTGTTCAGCCCACAACCGGAGGCGACGCCGATGCGCACCAGCGACGATCCCCAATCCTGCATCCGCGCCGTGTTGCGCCGGCGGCGCCGCGCCCTGGGACTGACCCAGGCGGCGACGGCGCAGCTGCTCGGCTTGTCGCGGCTGAGCTATCATCGCATCGAGACCGGCGCCCGCCACATCCACTTCGCCGACCTTGCCGGGATCTGCGAGACGTTCAACTGCGCCCCCGGCGAATTGTTGCAGGACAGCCAGCTCGCCGCCGCCTTCACCCGCGCCGCCACCGAGCTGCTCGGCGAGGCGTCGCCGTGACCGGGCCCGGTTACCCCGCGGCGCGGCGGCGGCGTTCGCGGAAGGCGATGTAGAGGCCGGAGGCGATGATGATGCCGGCGCCGATCCAGGTCGGCGCGTCCGGCAGATTGCCGAAGATCAAATAGCCGAGAACCGAGGTGCCGACCAATTCGAGGTAGCCGAGCGGGGACAGCACTGCAGCCGGGCCGTATTGGAAGGCGCGGATCAGCAGGTAATGTCCGGCGCCGCCGATCAGGCCGAGGCAGACGAACAGCGTGAGGTCGAACAGATTGCGCGGCCAGACGATGACAAGGGGCAGCACCGCGCTCGTCGCCAACGAGCACCGTGCCCGCCTGCCCGTCTGGCGACGCCGGTTCTCAAATCCAGGCTCATCATTCCCGCGCAGGCCTCACATAGGCGGGAATCCCGGTATTCGGCGCTTCACCGCCTACCCTGGACCTCCGCGTTCGCAGGGCGACGGGGACCTGAGAGCACCTTCCGATCGTCAACAGCAGACGCTTGGACGCTGAATCGTGGGGTGCCGATAGGCTCACACCCGCGCGAGCTTGCGTTCGGCAAGACGGGCGAAGAGGCTGGCGCCGAGCGGCAGGGCGGCGTCGTTGAAATCGTAGCCGGGGTTGTGGACCTCGCAGGCGCCACCAGCCCCATCGGCGCCGTCGCCATTGCCGATCTGGATGTACGCGCCCGGCCGCTTTTCGAGCATGTAGGAGAAATCCTCCGACGCCATGACGAGGTTGCCGTCGCGGTTGACGTTGTCGGCGCCGACCAGTTCGGCCGCAACATCGGCGATAAAGCAGGCTTCCGCGGTATCGTTCACCAGCGGCGGAAAGATGAGGCGGAAATCGAGCTCGGCGGTAGCGCCGAACCCGCCGGCCACGCCCGACGCGATGCGCCGCATGTTGTGCTCGATCAGCGCCATCGTCTCGCGGCTGAAGCAGCGTGCGGTGCCGCGAATGACCGCCCGCTCCGGGATCACGTTGTAGGCCTCGCCGGCGTGGATCTGGGTGACGCTGACGACCGCGGTGTCGAGTGCGCGCAGATTGCGCGACACGATCGTCTGCAGCGCAATCGCGATGTGGCTCGCGGTCAGCACCGGGTCGATCCCCGCTTCAGGGCGGGCGCCATGCGCGCCACGGCCGGTCACGGCGATGTCGAAATAGGCGCCGCCCGCCATCATCGCGCCAGTGCGGATCTGGAATTTGCCGACCGCGAGCCCCGGCCGGTTGTGCATGCCGAAAATTGCGTCGCACGGAAAGCGGTCGAAGAGGCCGTCGGCGACCATCGCCGCACCGCCGCCGAGCCCCTCTTCGGCCGGCTGAAAGATCAGGTTTACGGTGCCGTCGAAATCGCGGGTCTCGGCCAAGTGGCGCGCGGCGCCGAGCAGCATCGTCGTGTGCCCGTCATGACCGCAGGCATGCATATGCCCGGCATTCTGCGAGCGGTAGGCGAGGTTGGTCGCTTCCTCGATCGGCAGGCAATCCATGTCGGCGCGCAGCCCGATCGAGCGCGGCGAATCACCGGCGCGCAGCCGGCCGACGACACCGGTCTTGCCGATCCCGCGGAACACCTCGCAACCGAATTCGGCGAGCCGTTGCGCGACAAAATCCGCGGTCCGTCGCTCCTCGAAGCCAAGTTCGGGATGGGCGTGGATGTCGTGCCGCCATTCCTTCAATTCCTCGTGGAATTCCGCGATCCGCCCGATGACCTCCATGCCCCGCCTCCCGCTGTCGCCTCATCGCACTGTCGCCGAGCAGGCGGCTGGTGGCAATCCGGCTCGCGCATGGCGGCGAACGCGCTATAGTGATCGTAGACTTGCTTTTTGGGAGGAGTGACGAGCGATGGCAGCGACAACGGGCGTGGAACTCGATTGCCTTCAGGGTGTGCGGGTCGTGGACTTCACCCAATTCGAGGCGGGACCATCCTGCACCGAGGCGCTGGCCTGGCTTGGCGCCGAGGTCGTCAAGATCGAAAACCCCAAGACCGGCGATCCCGGAAGGCGGCTGCGGCCCGGCCATCCCGACGACGATCCCTGGTATTTCCACCAGTTCAACGCCAACAAGAAATCGATCACCCTCAACCTCAAATCGCCGCGCGGGCTCGAGATCGTCAAGGAGATGCTGAAAAAGGCCGACATCACCATCGAGAACATGGCGCCCGGCACGATCGAGCGGCTCGGCCTCGGCTACGATGCCGTCAAACAGTTGAACCCCGGCATCATCTATTGCCAGGTCAAAGGCTTCGGGACCGGCAGCCCGTACGAGAAAAACCTCGCCTTCGACATGATCGCGCAGGCCGCGGGCGGCCCGATCAGCGTCACCGGCGATGCCGACCGTCCGCCGGTCAAACCAGGCCCCTCGTTTGGCGACACCGGCACCGGCATGCTGATGGCGATCAGCATCCTCGCGGCGTTGCGCCAGCGCGACCGCACCGGCAAAGGCCGGCGGCTGCAGGTGGCGATGCAGGACGCGATGGTCCATTACATGCGGGTGCCGTTTTCGCGCACCCAGCTGAGCGGCAAGGCCCAGCTTCGCGGCGGCAGCAGTCGGTCGAGCGCACTCTTGGCACCCTCGGCCTTGTACCCGTGCAAGCCCGGTGGACCGAATGATTACGTTTATGTCTTCACCAGTCGCGCCAACCCCGAACACTGGACGCGGCTGTTAAAGGTGATCGGCCGCGAGGATCTGCTCGGCGACCCGCGCTACGAGACCGGGCCGGCGCGCAGCCAGCGCGTGGACGAGGTCGACGAGATCATCGCCGCCTGGACCCGCGAGCACACCAAGGAAGAGGCGATGAAGATGATCGGCGCCGCCGGCGTCCCGGCCGGAGCGGTGTTCGACACGCTGGAGCTGCTGAACGATCCCTCGCTCGCCGAGCGCGGCATCATGCAGGATGTCGAGCACCCGACGACCGGCCGTTACAAGATGCCGGCGTGGCCGGTTCGCTTTGACGGCGCCCCGGCCAAGGTCAAGCCGTCGCCATTGTTGGGCCAGCACAACGCCGAAGTCTTGAGCCAATGGCTCGGCATCGGTGCGGCCGAGGTCGAAGCCTTAAAGACCGAGGGCATTGTCTGACCCGCAACCCTGTCATTGCGGGCGTCACGAAGCCATCCCGGGGCGATCGCCCGGCGCAACGGGATTGCTTCGTCACTGCGCTCCTCGCCATGACAACGCCAACTCGCCATGACAACACCGGCCACCGAGTCCAAAGGGAGACCCGCAATGAAGCTCTACTACGCCCCCGGCGCCTGCTCGTTCGGCATCCATGTGTTGCTCGAAGAAATCGGCAAGCCCTACCAGGCCGAAGCCGTCAATTTTCGCGAGGGCGCGCAATATAAGCCGCCCTATACCAGCATCAATCCGAAGTCGAAGGTCCCGACCCTCGAGCGCGACGACGGCTCGATCCTGACCGAATTTCCGGTGATCGCCCGCTGGCTCGCCCTGCAGAACCCGCAGGCCAATCTGATCCCGAAGGACCCGGAAACCGACATCCGCGCGATGGAGGTGATGGAATACGTCGTCGGCACGATCCACTCGCAGGGCTTTACGCGCCTGTTCCGCACCGAGCGCTTTGCGCCCTCGGCGTCGGATCACGAGGCGGTCAAGGCGCAGGGACGCGAGGCCATCGACAAGGGCTTTGCCGTCGTCGACAAGGCGCTCGAAGGTAAAAGCTATCTCGGCGGCAATGATTTATCGATCGCCGATGCGGCGCTGTTCTACGTCGAGTTCTGGGGAGCAAAGCGGGTCGGCATGAAACTGCCGGCCAACGTTTCCGCGCATTTCGAACGCATGATGGCGCGCCCGGCGGTGCAGCGAGCCTTGCAACAGGAAGGCATGAACTGAGAGGTTCTGCGCCACCGGAGGGCGGATTGAATCCGCCTACAGGACGATTAGCCCAGCACTGCGAGGAGAATGGACATGGATGGAACGACCGTACCGCCGAACTGTCTGGCCGGCATCAAGGTCCTGGACCTGACCCAGTTCGAGGCCGGGACCACCTGCACCGAGGCGCTCGCCTGGATGGGCGCCGATGTCGTCAAGGTCGAGAACCCCGATGGCGGCGAGGCCGGCCGCCGCGGCGTGGCGGACCCGTATTACTTCATGATCTACAACGCCAACAAACGGTCGATCACCGTCAACCTCAAAGCCGAACGCGGCCTGGCGCTGGTCAAGGACATGGCCAGGCATGCCGATGTCTTCACCGAGAATTTCGGTCCCGGCGTGATCGAGCGGCTGGGTCTCGGCTATGACGTGATCAGCGCGATCAACCCGCGCATCATCTACGCCCAGGTCAAGGGCTTTGGCGCCGGCAGCCCGTACGAAAATGGCCTGTGCTTCGATCCGATTGCCCAGGCTTGCGGCGGTGCGATGAGCATCACCGGCGAGCGCGACGGCAGGCCGCTGAAGCCCGGGCCGACGATCGGCGACACCGGCACCGGCATGCTGCTGGCGTTCAGCATCCTCGCGGCGCTTTATCAGCGCCAGTCGACCGGCAAGGGGAGACAGCTGCAGGCGGCGATGCAGGATTCGGTCATGCACTACAGCCGCGGCATGTTCATCAGGCAGGCCCAGACCGGCAAGGCGGCGCAACGGCAGCCGGCCGGCGGCAATGCGCCCTCGGGCATCTTTCCGTGCAAGCCGGGCGGCCCCAACGACTACGTCTACATGCTGACCAGCCGCGCCAATCCCCAGCATTGGCCGCGCCTCTTAAAGCTGATCGGGCGCGAAGATCTGATCGGCGACCCGCGCTACGACGAGGCGTCCGCCCGGGTCGAACGCGAAGCCGAGGTCAATGAGATCATCGCCCAGTGGACCCGCCAGCACACCAAAGAAGAAGCGATGGCGCTGATATCAGGCGCCGGCGTGCCGGCTGGTGCGGTTTTCGAACTCGATGGAATTGACCAACGAACCGAGCTTCTGGCAGCGCGGCATCCTGCAGACCATGCATCACGGCGACTGGCAGATGCCGATGACGACCTGGCCGGTGCGCTTCGACGGCGCGCCGGCGCCGCTGAAGCCGGCGCCGCTGCTCGGCGAGCACACCGCCGAGGCGCTCGCCGATTGGCTCGGACTGAACCCCGCCGAGGTCGAGGCGCTGCGCGGCGACGGCGTCGTCTGAGCCGGCTCAGAAAACGACGACGCCTTCCGGGGACAGGGTGGTCGAGATATCGTAGGCGGCCTCCTGTCCGCCGCGGTCGGCAACAGCCTCGTCGATCCGCCCGCTGAAACGGTCGGCGAAGGCCTCGGCCTCGCCGGGTACCTTAAAATCGACGCGTACGAGCACACCTGCCTCCGCCTCACGGCAGCAAAAGCTCGACGGTTCGAAGCGGCGCTCGTCGAGCCACATCCGCATCTCGGCCATCGCGCCGGATAGCTCGCTGGGTCGCAGGTCGATCTCGACAGTACGCATATCCCGTTCTCGGTTGCCTCTCCTGAAGGGTAATATAACGGTCGATCCCGTCGGGGTTCCTGATTGTAGGGTAACGCTCACGATTTTGCCACGTCGCCGCGGGTTCGCGGCTGGGGCCAATCATCGGCGGCACTCTTTGCAGAGCCGGCGGCCATGCCCTGCCGTTTGAAACGACCAGGGGTCCTGGTCGCGCCCGCCTTCCAGCCGGCTGATGCACGCTGCAACCGCAACAGGCACAGCCCCGCTTCGGTCGTCGCCGTGCACGCACCGGGTCACCAAGAGGAGCGAGATCGCATGACCTACATCCTCGACAATCCGGCCGAACTGCTGGCGGCGCTCGATCGCGGGGCGTCGCTTTCGGCTCGCTGGTACACCGATCCCGCGATCGCCGACCAGGAGACCGCGCGGATTTTCCGCAAGGCATGGAATTACGTCGGGCCGCTCGGCGAGCTGAAGAACATCGGCGATTACATTACTGGCTGTGCCGGCGGCGTTCCGGTCGTAGTCATTCGCAACCAGCATGGGCTGGCTGGATTCGTCAATGTCTGCCGGCACCGCCGCCACGAGGTCATGAAGGGCCGCGGCAACACCAAGCTGATGCAATGCGGCTATCACGCCTGGACGTACGACCTCGCAGGCCATCTCGAAGCGGCGCCGCGTTCGGGCGGCGAGCCCGGCTTTTGCACCGACGATTTCCCGCTGCTGCCGATTAGGGCCGAGGCACTCGGCCCGTTCGCTTTTGTCAATCTCGATCCCGATGCCGTGCCGCTGCGAGGCTGTTTCGGGCGATTACCCGGCATCATCCGCAAGAGCGGCGTCGATCTCGACACGCTCGAACTGTATGCGCGGGAGGAGTGGCATTCGCATGCGAACTGGAAGACGATGCTCGAAAACTTCCTCGAATGTTACCATTGCCCGATCGCGCATCCGGGCTTTAGCGCGGCAATCGACGTGCGCCCGGCGAATTACCACCTCGCCGCGCATGGCTGGTTTTCGAGCCAGATCGGCGAGGTGCGCCCGGCGGCACTCGCCGGTCGCAGCCACGTCGAACTCTACGAATTGCGCGGGGCGGTGACGCAATCCCAATACCATTTGATGTGGCCGAACACGACCATATCGATCAACCCCGGCTTTCCCAACCTGTCGATAGACGTGTGGATCCCCGATGGCCCGAACGCGACCCGCGGCTTTTCCGAGCAATATTTCGCACCTGACGTCAGCGAAGAATTCGCCCGCGACCTGATCGCCTTTAACAAGCAGGTCGGCGACGAAGACGACGCGCTGACCGAACTCGGTGCAACGCGGGCTCTTGGCCGGGCTGCCCGAACGCGGCCGATTTCTGACCAACAGTGAGCACCTCGCAATCCATTTCCAGAAGCTGGTCGCGACCGCCTTGACCGCCGCGCCCGAGCCGTAATCGGACCTCCGCGCACACTAGCGGAGCGAGGGCGGCTCGCGACGGTAGTGGTAGCGGTAGAGCTCGCGAAAACCGAGCCTATCGTAAAGCGCCAGAGCCGGCAGGTTCGCGGCTTCGACCTCGAGGCAGGCGGCTGCCGCGCCGTGGTCCTCGGCCCAGGCGGCAAGGCTCGCGATGATGCGGCGGGCATAGCCTTGGCGCCGCCGGCGCGGGTCGCTCACCACCGACTCGTAGCAGATCACTCCGGCATGGATCGCGCCAAAGGCGAGCGCCGCGACGCCGTCTGCCTCCACGAGTACCGCGAAGGCGGCCGGGATCGCGAGCGCACCGACGATCCGGCGGTACAGCCCCGCTTGCTGTTTCGTCTGCCCTTGCAACCCCGCCATCGCGGTCAGCCATTCCGCGCTCGGGTGGGGCCACAGTCGCACGGCGGGATCGCGCGCCGCCGGCATCGCCGCGATTGCGCCGTAAAGGACCAGAGACAGCCCCTCGCTGCGATAGCCGCGCACCGCCAGCCTTTCGTCGATTGCCGGCCCGATCAGCGACGGCAGGCGAAGGATTGTCGGCTGGCGCTGATAGCGGTAGAACGCCTCGCAGCCGTCGATCAGCGTGTCCGGATCACTGCGCTCGATCCCGAGCGGATTAGCCGAATTGGCACGCCGCGTCAGCCCGTCGCTGAACCGCAGCACCCAGCCGCCGAACAGCGCCTGCCGCAGCGCCGGCCAGGCATTCAGACAGGCCTCCTCGACCCGCCAGGCCAGGGTCAGGTCCGACATCCCAATCCCTGCCGTCAATCGAAGTACTGCATCCTCTGTCACAAACTCCAACGGCCGCGATGAACCGCAACAGCGGCGCTCGCCGGCGGCGGCTAAGGGTCACCCCCTTCCGGATGACTCGTTCAGTGAAACCAAGCCTATCGCCGCGTGACCTGGCCGGCCACCGGGAAAATCGAGTTTGACCCGCGGCCAGAGCCGTGCTCAGCGGTTCCGGCGCAGCCCGGTGTCAATCAGATCGGCCGGATTTCCGTCCGCACCCGCCTGGCCAAACACCGGGGAAGCGACCGCCGGGCGGATTTCACGCCGGCCATCCCGGCAAAGATCGTCGCAGCCGTTGCACGCGGCCGGCACCGCTTCAAGCTTTGCATAGCGTCCCTGATCAAGTTGCGACGGTCGCGGTATCTCCTGCTCCGGTTCCGATTGCGTCTCGCCTTCAGCGACCAGCGGCCAGATCGTGGTAGTCGCGGTCGCCAGCCCTTCCGAAACCGCATCGAGCTCGGCCGAAGCCGATGGTTGCCTGTTTACTGCCTGCATTGCCCAGTCAAAGGCGGTTCTCAGCCCTCGTCCGATCGGACGCTCGGACAATAGCCGTTCATCGTCAAAGCGGTGATGACGGAGGTTTTTCGAGAGGAAATAGTCGATTTCGAGGTCAAAGGCGACCGACCTGCGCGGCCAGAGAATATGGAGATCGCGACCGATCCGATCGACGACACCGCACCAGTCGCTCAGCAAATGGTGGTAGGCGACGAAGGAGCGGCGAAAACCGCGCGTGTCACGCTCGGCTGCAAGAAAATGCCTCAGCCACAGTAACAGCGACTTCGCAATTGCAAAGCCGTTCCGCTGTTCTAGAGAGGCTGCCACCTCAAGCGGATGGCGGATCGGGATCACGAAAAGCGGTGACGCTCCAAACTCATCGAGAACGGACAGCCAAAGCGGTACCAGCCGGCAAATTCGTGGGTCTTTTACGACAAAGAGCGAGGTTCGGCCGAAATCCTCGTGCAACGCGTCGACCAGCCGCTCTTTGAACCGTCCGGCTGAATTCGATGCGAACCAGGAGCGCGGAAACTCGCCGACGTCGTGCCACGAGGACCCCGCCGATGCGAGCAGCTCGTCGTGGATGGCGACGATCTCACGCGGCTCCCAAAAGCCGGCCTCGTTGTCGGGTGCCGGTCGAAGGATCCGCCTGGGAAGTGCCGCGCCGCGCAAACTGAGCGTCCGCGCCAGGGCAGACGTTCCGCTGCGGTGCATCCCGACGACCACAACCGCGTGCCGCTCGATCCGACGATCACTACCTGCCTCCGGCAAAATCACCCCGCTTGTCACTCCCGCAGATTTCGCAATCCCTGGCTTCCAAACCCATCCTCCGCGCGAAGAAGCGGCACCCGGGCGAGCGAAGATCCGCATCGTCGCTGTTGATAGGAAACGGAATGGCGGATTGTCCCCAGTTCCCAAGAAGGAAATCGGGTAACATCTCGACGACCGAGGAAGGCTGATTACTGAAGGAGCCGGCCGAACATTTTTAGTGCGCGTGTTTCGGAATATCTAAATTACAGATTTCGGGAAATGCTCGGCGGCCAGCGAGTGCCGCGCTGGCTCGACGCCTGGCTGCCCGCCGCCGAGCGCGGCCGGGATCCGACGAGCGCCCCGCCCATCGGCAAACCGACCTGCCAAGAATGATGTTGCCGTGCGCCCTAACGTCAGTCTATTGTAAGCCGGCCTATTGCAAGCCGGCAAGCGCGGTGGCGGCGGGCAGCTTGACACGCACGACCGCTGGTTTGCCTAATGGCCGTGGCGGGCGGAGAGGGCGTTCAGAAGTCCGGGCGCGAAAAAGGGTAGGAGACTATCAATGGGGCGTTTGACCCGTCGTTCGCTGTTGCGCAACTCACTCGGACTGGTCGCGGCCGCAAGCCTCGCAAGGCCGTATGTCGCCAATGCCGCAGCGAAGACCGCGACCCTGTGGTGGATCCAAGGCTTCGCCCACGAAGAAGACATAGCGTTCCAAAAAATCGTTGCCGATTACGAGAAAACCAGCGGCAATGCGATCGACTATACGATCATCCCGTACGCGCCAATGCGGCAAAAGATCGTCTCGGCAGTGACGAGCGGCGTGGTTCCCGATCTGTTTCAGAACAGCCCAACCGAGATCTCGCAGCTGTGGGCGTGGAAAGACAAACTGGTCGACTTGACCGACGTCATCGAGACGCAAAAGGAGGAGTACACGGAGGCGGCGCTGCTCTCCGCCTATTCCTACAACGCCGTCACGAAGCGCCGGAGCTATTATCTCGCTCCTTACACGAGCGCCGCCCTGCCGAACCATATCTGGCGACCGCTGGTCGAGAAGGCCGGCTACAAGATGACGGACATTCCGAAGACCTGGGACGCCTATTACGATTTTTTCAAGGACGTGCAGAAAAAGTTGCGGGCCCAGGGTATGCGCCAAGTCTATGGCCTTGGCTTTCAGGTGACCACTCAAGGAAACGACCCCAACAACTTCTTCAACTATTTTTTAATCGCGTATGGCGGCAAGGACATTGTTACGAAGGACGGAAAATTGCATCTCGACGATCCGAAGGTGCGCGAGGCGGTAGTCAAGGCGCTGACCTATCCGACCACGGCCTACAAGGAAGGCTTTGTCCCGTCGGGGGCGATCAACTGGAACGATTCCGACGACAACAACGCCTTTCACGCCAAGCAGATCGTCATGGACCTCGACGGCACGATCTCGACCGAGGTTGCCATCATCAACGACAAACAGGATTACGACGACATCGTCGTCATGGGGCTGCCGCTGGGCAATGACGGCAAACCGGTGCCAGCGCAGGTCACCAATGCCGGCGCCATGATCCCAAAGGGCGCCCAAAACATCGACGTGGCAAAGGATTTCCTAAAGTACTTGATCCAGCCGAAGGTCGCCGGCGAATATCTGAAAGTCGGGCTTGGCCGCAATATTCCGGCCATGGAGTCGATCGTCAAGAGCGACCCGTGGTGGACCGCGGATCCGCACCGCAAGGCCTATGTCGAGCAGGGGCTGCTCGGGCCGACGGTGCCGGAATTCTTTGTTTTCAACCCGGCCTATGCCGAAGTCCGCAATCAGCATGTCTGGGGCGCGGCCTGGGCCGACGTAATCCAGCACGGAATGACGCCGGAGGCGGCGGCGGACAAGGCGTTCAAATGGGTCGAGGCGATTTTTGCCAAATACCCGATCGTAGAGAGCTGAGCCCCAACCAAGCCAAACCGCACCGCCAACCGATGGCTCGCTCGAAGAGGCGGCGGTACGAAGACTGCCGGTCGGGGAACGGGGTCGAGCCAGCTCCTGCCGGATGGCGCGGGGCGGCCGGGAGCGCTCTGATGCGGGGCCGACGATAAGTGCTGGAGGCGCAGCCTCCGCCGTTCTAAATTGGTGCGGATCACGACAACCAGAAACGCCCGCAAAGGGCGGTTGGCGCAAACGGAGGAAGACCAAATGATCGATCCGACCAGGCGTTCTCTGTTGCGCGGTTCGCTCGCCCTCGCTGCGGCCGGCGGATTGGGACGGCCCTTTGTCGCCCGCGCGGCGGGCAAGACCGCGACGGTGTGGTGGACCCAGGGCTTCGCGCAGGAAGAAGACATCGCGTTCAAAAAGCTCGTGAGCGACTACGAGAAGGCGAGCGGCAACACGATCGACTACACGATTGTGCCCTATGCGCCGCTGCGCCAGAAGATCATCTCTGCGATCACCAGCGGCACCGTTCCCGATCTCTTTCAGAACACGCCGCCCGAGCTGATAGCGCTGGAGGCCTGGGCCGACAAGCTGGTCGATGTGTCCGATGTCGTCGAGACGCAAAAGGAGGAATACACCGAAACCGCTCTGCTCTTCGCCAACTGCTACAACAGCGTCGAGAAAAAGCGCAGCTATTACGGCGTGCCGTATACGACCGATTCCTTCATAAACCACATTTGGCGGCCGCTTGTCGAAAAGTCGGGATACAAGATGACGGACATCCCGAAGACCTGGGACGCCTTTTACGATTTTTTCAAGGACGTGCAAAAGAAGTTGCGCGACCAGGGAATGCGCCACGTCTACGGGCTTGGCTTCCAATTAACCGCGAATGGCGGCGACCCCAACAACTTTTTCAACTATTTCCTGATCGCTTATGGCGGCAAGAACATCGTCACCAAGGACGGCAAAGTGCACCTTGACGATCCGCAGGTGCGTGCGGCGGCGATCAAGGCATTGACCTATCCGACCACCGCCTACAAAGAGGGCTTTGTCCCGTCGGGCGCCGTCAACTGGAACGACGCCGACGACAACAACGCGTTCCATTCCAAAGAAATCGTCATGGATCTCGACGGCTCGCTGTCGACCGAGGTCGCCATCATCGCCAACCAGCAGGATTACAATGACATCGTGACGATGCCGCTGGCCCTGAGCAACGACGGCAAGCTGGTCCCGGCGCTAACCCAAAACCTCTGCGGTCTGATCCCAAAAGGCGCGCAAAACATCAACGTGGCCAAGGATTTTCTCAAATTCTTGATCCAGCCGAAGGTGCTCGACGAGTATCTAAAGACCGGGCTCGGGCGAAGAGTGCCGCCGATGCCGTCGATCGCCAAGAATAATCCGTGGTGGCTCGACCCCAAAGACCCGCATCGGGTCGCCTATACCACTCAGCTGCTGCTGAGGCCTACGGTGCCCGATTTCTTTTCGTTCAACCCGGCCTATGCGCGGGTTGAAAACGAGCATGTCTGGCAGGCGGCCTGGGCCGATATCGTCCGTAACGGGACGGCGCCGGAGGCTGCGGCCGACAAGGCGTTCAAGAGGATCACACAGATCTTCGCCGAATACCCGATCGCACAGAGCTGAGCCCACGGCCGAGGCCAACCCGCAGCGAACTGAAGGCTGCTCGCGCGGGGAGGCTGCGGCACGAAGATTGCCGTCGGGGAACGAGGTCAAACACCGGCTCGCCTAGTGGAGCAATTCTGACGCTTGTTACCCGCTCCTTTTCCGTCATTCCCGCGAAGCGGGAACCCAGGGCCACCGCTTCCTCACTTGCCCCCTGTTCAGGCCAGGGGCAGGCTCTGGGCCCCCGCTTTCGCGGGGGCGACAAGGAACCAAGGGTGGGGACCATCTGTTTGGTTCGCACCACTAGTGGAGCAATTCTGACGGATCACACCCAAAACTCTTTGCCACACCGGCCCGAGGACAGGCTCCGGCCGGTGCCCATGGCACCATGGATCCCGGCCTTCGCCGGGAAGGCGGCCGGAGGACGCGGCGGTGGGTCACAAGCGTCGGGTGCGCACCACTAGGATTGCGCGAGGAGGTCGGGCGCGTTCTGATGCGGGGCCGACGATAAGTGCTGGAGGCGCTGCCTCTGCCGTTCTAAATTGGTGCGGATCACAACAACCAAAAACGCCCGCAAAAGGGCGGTTGGCGCGAACGGGAGGAAGACAACATGATCAATCCGACCAGGCGTTCGCTGTTGCGCGGTTCGCTCGCCATTGCCGCAGCCGGCGGATTGGGACGCCCCTTCGTTGCCAAAGCCGCGGCGACGACGGCGACCGTATGGTGGACCCAGGGTTTCGCCCAAGAAGAGGACGTCGCGTTCAAAAAAATCGTCGCCGATTACGAGAAGGCGAGCGGCAATACGCTCGACTACAGCATCATTCCCTACGCGCCCGGGCGGCAGAAGATCATCTCGGCGGTCACGAGCGGCGACGTCCCGGATCTGTTTACCAACAATCCGGGGCCGATCATTGCGCTGTTCGCCTGGAATGACAAACTGGTCGACGTGACCGACGTCGTCGAGACGCAGAAAGAGGAGTACACCGAGACCGCGCTGCTCACCGCGCACTGCTATAATAATGTCAAGAAGGAGCGCAGCTTTTACGGCGCCCCGTATTCGATGGATGCCTTCACCAATCATATCTGGCGCTCGTTGGTCGAAAAAGCCGGCTACAAGATGACCGACATCCCGAAGGACTGGGATGCGTTCTACGATTTTTTCAAGGGCGTGCAGAAGAAGTTGCGCGCGCAGGGCATGCGCGGCGTCTATGCCCTTGGTTTTCAGCTGACCACCAATGGCGGCGATCCGTGGGCGTTCTTCAACCAGTTTCTGATCGCCTATGGCGGCAAGGACATCGTGACCAAGGACGGCAAATTACACCTCGACGACCCAAAGGTGCACGCGGCGGTGATGGGAACGCTGACCTACCCGACCACCGCCTACAAAGAGGGATTTGTCCCGCCCGGGGCCATCAACTGGAACGACGCCGACGACAACAACGCCTTTCATTCCAAGCAAACCGTGATGGATCTCGACGGTTCTCTGTCGACCGAGGTCGCCATCATCAGCAACCAGCAGGATTACAACGACATCGTGACCTACGGTCTGGCGCTCAGCAACGACGGCAAGCCGGTGCCGAGCATGGCCGGCAGCTTTAGCGGCCTGGTCCCGAAAGGAGCGAAGAACGTCCCGGTGGCCAAGGATTTTCTCAAGTATCTGATCCAGCCCGATGTGCTCAACGGGTACCTGAAGACCGGGCTCGGGCGGCGAGAGCCGCCGATGCCGTCGATCGTCAAGAAGGATCCGTGGTGGCTCGACCCCAAGGATCCGCACCGGGTGGCCTACACCACCCAGGTCGTGCTGGGCCCGACGGTGCCGCCACTCTGGGTTTTCAACCCGGCCTGGGCGCAGGTCGAAAGCGAGCATGTCTGGCAGGTGGCCTGGGCCGAGATCATGAAGGACGGAGCGGCGCCGCAAGCCGCGGCGGAAAAGGCCTACAAGAGGGTTAACGAGATCTTCACAAAATACCCGATCGCACAGGGCTGAGGGCGCGGTCCGGGCCAAACCAAGACGGACCCCGAACGCTGACCCGCCTCCTTGGCAAGTCCCGTTAGGACGAGGCGTCGGTTCTCGGGTGGATCGCGCTGCGCAGGCGGCTGGGCGCCGGTGACGCCGAGGCTGCAATTAGAATTCTGCCAGCTGCCCGGCTGTGGTAGTTTGGGGCGGCGAACGACAATCAAAACGCGCACGCCAAATGCGCCCGCAAAGGGTGCACGGCATGAACAGGAAGGAATACCGTCATGATCAATCCGACCAGGCGTTCTTTGTTGCGCAACTCGCTCGCCGTAGCGGCGGCGGGCAGTCTGGCGCGGCCCTATATCGCCAACGCCGCGGCCAAAACCGCGACGGTTTGGTGGGTGCAGGGCTTCGCGCAGGAAGAGGACATCTCCTTCAAGGCGATGATCGCCGACTACGAGAAGGCGAGCGGCAACCAGATCGATTACAGCATCGTGCCGTTCGCCGCGATGCGCCAGAAGGAAATCGCCGCCGTGACGAGCGGCGTCGTACCGGACATCATCAATGTCGGCGATTATTTCTTTGCCGTATTGAGCGCCTGGAACGATCAGCTGGTCGACCTCAGCGACGTCATCGACACGCAGAAATCGCTGTTCAATCAGGCGGCGCTGGACAGCGTCTATGCCTACAACAGTGTCACAAAAAAGCGCGGTTATTACATGATTCCGCACCGGGTTGCGGTCAATCCGTTTCACGCCTGGAAATCGCTGATCGAGAAGGCGGGCTATAAGACCTCCGACATTCCGAAGACCTGGGACGCATTCTTCGACTTCTTCGAGCCGGTGCAGACAAAATTGCGGGCGCAAGGTATGCGCAACATGTATGCCTACTGCGTGATGATATCGGCGGTCGGCTTTGATTGCATCGCCGCCTTCGACCATTTCCTGGTCGCCTATGGTGGCAAGGACTTGTTCACGCCTGACGGCAGATTGCACACCGACGACCCGCAAATCAAAGAGGCGGCCGTCAAGGCGATCGTCGGGATGACGACGCCTTACACGAAAGGCCTGATGCCGTCGGCGGTGCTGAACTGGAACGATGCCGACGACAACAATGCCTTCCACTCGAAGCTGATTGTCATGGATTTCGACGGCACGATCTCGACCGAGGTGGCGCTCTGGGGCAACAAGGAGGAATACAACGACATCCTCACCCTCGGCCTGCCGCTGAGCAACGACGGCAAGCCGCTGCCGAGCATCCAAGGCACCAATGCGGCGGTGATCCCCAAGGGCGCGAACAACATCGCCGTCGCCAAGGAATTCCTCAAATATTCGATCGAGCCAAAGGTGCTGGCCGCCTATTTGAAGGCCGGGCTCGGCCGCTTCCTGCCGCCGATGCCGTCGATCGTCAAGAACGACCCGGGGTTCTGGTTCGATCCGAAAAACGAGCCCCTCGCCGCGTATGCGCGCCAGGGCGTGCTCGGCCCAACGATCCCTCCCTACGAGGTGTTCAACCCGGCGCGGGCTCAGGTTAGTACCGAGCATGTGTTCGCCATCGCGATGAACGACGTGATCAAGAACGGGATGACCGCGCAGGCCGCGATCGACAAGGCGTTCAAGCGGGCAGAGGAGATCTTTGCCAAATACCCGATCGCGCAGAGCTGAGGGGTTCCGCGCCGCCAACCGTCATTTCTGCGTCCGATTGCCGCGGAAATCCTCGGGAACGGCGGTTCCTCGGGGCGAGGGTCAGCCTTGTGCCGGCAAGAGGACGGTTAAGACGCCGGCCGGCGCCCGAGGGCGGGGGGATGAACGGCGATAATGAGCCACGATAACAATTTGAGCCGGCCGCGCGTCTGTTCTATATTCGCCGCGGCAAAGACCACCAGAACGCGCCGGCGTGCGCTCGCGGCGCGAGCAGGGAAGAAGGAAGACGGAGATGGACAGTCCGACAAGGCGTTCCGTGCTGCGCGGCTCCCTTGCTGTCGCCGCGGCTGGGACGCTGGCGCGCCCTTATATCGCGAACGCGGCCGCCAGCACCGCGACCGTCTGGTGGACCCAGGGCTTTGTCCCCGAGGAGGACGCCGGCTTCCGCAGGATAGTTGCCGATTACGAGAAAGCCAGCGGCAACACGATCGACTATAGTCTCGTTCCGTTCGCACCGCTGATGCAGAAGATCGTCTCGGCACTGACCAGCGGTGATGTCCCCGATCTGATTTCGCACGACATCAACGACCAGGTTGTCGTTCCGCAAAATGCTTGGAACGACAGGGTTCTCGAAGTCACGGACGTTGTCGAAACCCAGAAGGCGGAATATCACCCGACAGCCTATCTCGCTGCACAATATTACAACAACGTCAAAAAGCAACGCAGCTTTTACTTAATTCCTTACAAAACTGCCGTCGTACCTTTCCACATTTGGAGCTCGATGGCTGAGAAGGCGGGCTACAAGCTGACAGACACGCCGAAGACCTGGGACGCCTTCTGGGACTTCTTCAAACCGATGCAGCAGAATCTGCGCGCTCAAGGCATGCGCAACGTCTATTCATTGGGTCTGCAGCTGACCACCACCGGCCCGGCCGACGGCAACAATCTGTTCCACGCCTTCCTGATCGCAAATGGCGGCAACGGCATCGTCACCAAGGACGGCAAGGCGCATCTCGACGATCCCCAGGTCAAGGAGGCGATCGTCAAGTCACTGCGCTATCTCGCCGATGCGTTCAAGGGAGGCTATGTGCCGCCGGGCGCGCTGAGCTGGAACGACGCCGACGACAACAACGCCTTCCACTCGAAATTGATGGTGATGGACTTCGACGGCACGATCTCGACCGAGGTCGCGCTGTATCATGACAAGGATCAGTACAATGACATCGCCACCATGAGCCTGCCGGCGCGCAACGACGGTAAGCCGAATGGCGCGCAGCTCGGGGTCGGCGGTGCCCTCATTCCAAAGGGGGCGAAGAACGTCGAGGTCGCCAAGGATTTCATGAAATATCTGATCCAGCCAAAGGTCATGAACGCCTATCTGAAGGAGGGGCTTGGCCGCTGGCTTCCGGCTTTCCCGTCGCTCGTCAAGAGCGACCCGTTCTGGCTCGATCCCAGCGACCCGCATCGGCCGAATTACGTGCGCGAGGGTCTGCTCGAAGAAACGCTGGTGAATTATCCCGTGTTCAACCCTGGCTGGTCCGAGGTCAACGCCACGCAAGTCTGGGGCTCGGCCGAGGCCGACGTCATCAGAAACGGCTTGACGCCGGAACAAGCGGCGGACAAAGCGTTAAAGAAAATAGAAACGATCCTGGCAAAATACCCGATCGTGCAGAGCTGAGAGGCGATCATGGCGAGCGTATCGATTATCGAGGGCGGCCGTCCCGTAGCAGCGGGGCGCCGATCGCTTCTACGCACTTGGCGCGGCGGCCTGCAAGGGTCGGAATACGCCTGGGCCATTGCCTTTTGCATCCCCTATGTCGCGGTGTTCGCCGCCTTCGTCGCCTACCCGATCGTTTATGGTCTGTGGCTCGGTCATCAGCCGAGCCTTTATTTGGAGTTGTGGGAAGATCCCATTTTTCAAATGACGATCGTCAATACGATCCTGTATCTGGTGATCGGCGTAAATGTCAAAATGTTCGGCGCCTTGCTGCTGTCCGGCTTCTTCATGCGCCGGGGCTGGTGGGTCAAGGGCCTGTTGATGATTTATGTGCTGCCGTGGGCGGTGCCGGCGCTGCCCACATTCATCTCGATCCACTGGATGCTGAACAGCCAGTGGGGGCTCGTCAACAACGTCATATGGAGCCTGTTCCACGTCGATGGCCCGGGCTGGCTCGACACCTCGCGCTGGCTGGCGCTGGGTGCGGTCATCGTCTCCTATATCTGGAAAAACATGCCGTTCTGGACCGTGATCCTGCTCGCCGGCAGGATGTCGATCCCGCGTGAATTGTACGAGGCGGCCGAGGTCGACGGCGCCACCGGACTGCGCCGGTTTGCCCATATCAGCTTCCCGCTGCTCGCCAATCTTTATCTCGTCTGTACCTTGCTCTCGACAATCTTCACGCTGGGCGACTTCAATACGGCGACTTTCGTCTCGGGTGGCGGGCCGGCGTTGACGACCCATGTTCTGGCGACCCTCGGCATCCGCGACGCGTTCGAGATCGCCAGACCCGAGCTCGGCGTGGCGGCGGTGATGTCCGCCCTGCCCTTGATGATCCCATTGGTGCTGATCTTGATGCGCAAGTTGCGCACGTCGGAGGTGCAGCTATGAGCGCGATCCTGCTGGAGACGCGGGCGACGCGACAGGCGTCGGCTGTCGGGGTGAAGCGGAAGAATTACCGGCTGCGACGAGCGTTGAGCGAGACCGCGGCGCTGGCGCTCGCCGCGGTGCTGATCGTGTGGACGCTCGCGCCGATCTACAACATGGTGATGGTCGCGCTGCAGTCGCACAACGACGTGTTCACCAACGACATCTGGCCCCGGCAGCCCTCGGCCTACAGCTTTTGGATCGTCGTCAGCGAGGGGTACTGGTACCTCGAATACTTCTGGCACCAGTTTGGCAACAGCCTCTACATCGGCGTGATGACGGTGTTCTTCACCTTGTTCATCGGGTCCTTGGTGAGCTTCTCGGTCAGCCGCATGCGTCTGCGCAACGGCTGGCTCTTGACCAACGCGGCGCTGCTGACCTATGTGATCCCGGCCTCGTTCCTGGCGATCCCACTCTACCGGATCATGCAGGGCTACGGTCTCGGCAACAATGTCTGGTCGATCATCGCGGTCGAGGTGACCTTTGCCACCCCCTACGCGATCTTCATCTTCCAGCAATACGGCCGGAGCATCCCGATCGAGCTCGACGAGGCGGCGCGGGTCGACGGCGCCACGCCGTGGCAGGTCTACTTCAAAATCTACCTGCCGATGATGGCGCCGGCATTGGTCGCGGTCGGCACCTACGCGCTGCTGCTCGCCTGGAACGAGTATCTGTACCAGTTCCTGCTGCTCTCGGACAAACGCAGCATGACGGTGCCGGTGGCGCTGGCCCAGTTTCTCAACAGCGACGAATCGCCGTGGAACTACATGATGGCGACCGCGATCATCTACGCGATCCCGCCGGTCGTGATCTACTACATGTTCCGCGGCCGCATGACCTCCGGGCTGACCATGGGCGGCGTCAAGGGCTGAGCCGGCGGCTTGGCGCTTGGCCGTCCCGGTCCGCCCGATGCTTATTCGGCGTCGGGACGTCGCTCGCGCCTGTGGACTCGCTGCCGCAGTATTACGACGATCGCGGTGGGACGTGCCTTTATCGGCACCTACCGGCACCAAACAAACGGAGAACTCGGTTATCGCCGCCCCCGCGAAAGCGGGGGAGCAGCAGCTTGCCCCTGGCTTGAACCCGCTTCCGTGGGCATGACGGGCGAGGGGACCGGGTGCCGAGCGTTAGAAGTGTACCACTACCTTGCGTCAAGGTCTGAAGCCGGCAAAGGGAGTCTGTCTTGAACTGCTCTACTCGCCGGCCGACAGGAGCTTACCGATATGGGTTGATGCACCTCGGTTGAGAGGCAGTCATGATGCGCGAGCGTAGGCTCGGCCTCGGCGGCGCTTGGTTCTGGTACGGGTCGGGCTCAAAGGCACAGCTGGTCGGCAATTGGAAGACGCCCGGGATAGGCCCGGTATCGGTCCTGTGGGACGGTCAGGCCGATGGAGCTTTGCTGCAAACTTTCTTTTTCGGCGCCGTCAACATCTTGAGACCGCCGACGTCGACGGTTCCGAGCATTGGTTCGATTGCGACGACCTACGAGACCCTGCTGCTGACTGAGAATGACGAAATACGGCTGCAGAGCTTGGTCAACCCGCTGCTACCCAAAGAATTCGTGGACCTCGCGGGGTTTGTTCGCTTTGACTGCGCGCTAGGGAAAACGCAGCACGATCAGGGAATGCCGCTCAGCGTGTGGGGTTGCCTCGAACCACCGCCGAGTGATGCGAGCGATGTGATCGATTCAATTGGCGTCTACACCACCCGCGCTGAACTCGTCGCTCTGAGATCGCACGTTTCCAATTTCGCCGCGAAAACGTCGCGATCAAAAATGTCGGCCGACTTGGTTGTCGGGTTCCTCTCCGAATTTGAGCAAGGCCTGGCCCAGATCCTCGAAAACCGGAGCTACACGTTCTAAAGGACGGAAAATGGCCACCATCGGGACCCGTTTCACTTACGATAGCTTGCTTCTGGTAAACCGAAACCCGACCTCTACAGTCCGTGTCGGAACCGCGGGTGCTGCTCATCTGATCAATGTGAAAAATCATTCAAAGGTCGATTACAGCGTCGATTTGGTCGGCAATATCGGCAGGGACGCTGATGCGATACGCGAACGGGACTCGGAATTGGCCGGAGCCGGGCGTGCTGGTGCCGGCGACCGACGAAGCTTCCCCGATGCAGCCGCTGACAATCCCGGGTCCGGCCGGTCAGGAATCGCTGCGCTGCAATCAGTTTACCTACCGCCTCGCTGGCGCCCCAGGCCCCGGCACCCCGGTCCCTGGTACCGCCTCCGCGTCGGTGGGAGTCATCCCATAGCGGAATGAATCTGGAAACCGGGATCCTAGCGGCGGCAGTGCCGACCCTTGCGGCTTTTGCGGAGTGGAAGAACCCGGTAGACGACGAGGTTATCCGCCGGCAGGCCCGCCATACGATCAACGAACAGGGACTGGCGGTAAACCCCGGTCAGCAGACCGCCCTCGAAAACGCGATATTCGGCGTGGCGCGGGGCGCAGCATCGGTTTCCAGTTTACTGCCCACGGTCATCGCATTCGTGGCCACCGCGATCGCGACCATCAACGACCTGCCGCAACGGATCTGGTGGGCGGACGGGATCATCGCCTTAGCCAGTCTCGCTGTGATTCTGATCATCCGCGCGGTCGGCGCCACAACGTTTTTCGGATTGGCCACCGATCCCGCCGGGCCAGTTCAGGCCAACCTGCACCGCGGGCGGTCATGGCTGCGGTGGGCTTGGGACCGCTTGGCGGGAAACATCGGGACTGGCTCCGAGTGGCTTTCGGCGTTGATATATCTTTTTAACTTTGCCCTCGTCGGTTTGATCGTCCTCAATGTCGGGATTACCTGGAACAGACCTGCGGCTGCCGAGCCCACCAGTCGTGATCAGGCAGCGGCGGTGCTTGCACTTAGCAAGCAGCTTGATGCTCTCACGGCACGGGCCAGAGATCAGGCGATGTCGATCGACGCCCAGAAAGCCCAAATCGACGAGTTGGCCCACCGCGTGTCCCTGGTCGAGAGCGTAGCGCCGCCCCCCGCCTCGAGCTCGGGGGCAAACTCGAACGGCAAATAACACACTGCCGCCCATCGTGGCGTGCTGCGCCTCGCTTTGGCGCGTTTTGCGAAAGGCTATTCCTGCGGGTAGCGCCAGACGTTAGCCGGCTGGGTCGCGGTTTCGTCGATTGTCCATTGCGGCAGGGCAAGGCCGGTCGCGACATCGCTGAACACCATGCGCACGCGGGTGCCGATGCCGACCCGGCGAACCATTTCGGGCGGCGCCAACTGGCCGTCGGGCGTCGTCAGGTTGCCGGCGACGCGCAGGGCTTCGTCGGCGGTCGGCTCGCCCTTTTGCGTGTCGAGGTCGACCAGCAGGATCAGATAGGGCGTCTTGCCGCGAAACGCCGGCTGGATCGCGTGGTGCACCTCGCTGTAGGAGTGTACGGCGCCCTTGCCTTCGACCTTTTTCCAGGTTGATTCGAGGCTCATGCACCATGGACAGGCGGTCGTCGGCGGGTAGCGCAGCCGGCCGCACTGGGCGCAGGCCTGCAGGTGAAAATCGTGCTCGGCGCAATGGCGGAAATATTCGAGGTTCTCGACATCGAGATCGTCGATGGTGAGCCCCATGCCCAGATATTCGCCGCGAATTGGCATAATCTTTTCTCCATTACGGTATTCTGCCGTCATTCCCGCGAAAGCGGGAACCACCCAGGGACAAGGCCTCGTCGCTTACCCCGGACCCCCGCTTTCGCAGGTGCGACGAGACGATCAGCCGCGCCGCATGACCATCGACGAGGCGGTCGCCGGGTTGGCCCAGCCGAGATTGGCGCTGACTTCGACATTGCGGACCTGGCGGCAGCCGCCTTCGCTGTAGTCGTAGGTGTGCTGGCGCCTGCCGTCGGCGCCGACCGGGCAGGAATCATCGGCGTCGTGGCGCAGCTGGCGGGTGTTTTCGATGACCATGTTCATGCCGTGGGTGTAGCCCTCGCACAGATGCCCGCCGCTGGTGTTGTTGGGCCGCCTGCCGCCCAGCTGGATGGCACCACTCGACACGTAGTCGCCGCCCTCGCCCTTTTTGCAGAAGCCGTAATCCTCGAGCTGCAGCATCGTCGTAAAGGTGAAGGCGTCGTAGGAGCCGGTGATGTCGACGTCTTCCGGCCCGAGCCCGGCATTGGGCCACAGGATCTTCGCCGCGTAATAGCCGGCAACGGTCGAGATCGGCCCGTGTTGATAGTGCATGTCGAGCCGCGGCTTCGAACACCGCCCGACGACGCCGCGGATCAGCACCAAGGGCTGCTTCATGTCCCGGGCGCGCTCGGCGCTGGTGACAATGACACAGGTCGCGTTGTCGGTTTCGACGCAGCAATCGAGCAGGTGCAGCGGCTTGCAGATGAAGCGGCTCGACAGCACGTCGTCGATCGTAAAGCGCTTTTTGTAGTACGCCTTGGGGTTGTTCGAGGCATGACGGCTGTGCGCCACCTTGACCGCGGCGACCTGCTCGGGCTTGGTGCCGTAATCGTACATGTGGCGCATAAAGGTCGGGGCGAAACTCTGCCCGGCGCTCTGCCAGCCATAGGCGCGGCTATGCACCGCGTCGCCGGCAACGGGTGCGGCCGAGCGTGCGCCGGTGCCGCCGATCCGGACCTGCGAGTAGCCGTTCATCGAGCGAAAGAGCGCGACCGTCTTGCAGCAGCCGGCCTCAATCAGGCCGATGGCGATGCCGACCAAGGCCTCGGTCGACGAGCCGCCGCCCACTACGTCCATGTAGAAATTGAGGCGGATGCCGAGGTCGCCGGCGATAAACGTCGCCGAGGTCGAATCACCGCCTGAATAGGACAGCATGCCGTCGACGTCGGCGGCCTTGAGACCGGCGTCGAGGATCGCGTTCCTGACCGCCCAGGTGCCGAGCGCGCGGGTCGTCTTGCCCGAGCCGCGGGTATAGGTCGTCTCCCCCACCCCGGCGATCGCATATTTGTCGCGCAGGTATTTGGGGGTAGTGGCATCCACCTCGGTTCTCGGCAACGGCATCAGCGGTCTCCCTTTGCATTTTCGACCAAGGCCCGAAGCCGCGGCAAGAGTTGCGGCAGTTCCTCGGTCGCGGTCTTCCAGACGACCTCGTGGTTGACGTCGAAATAAGCGTGGATCAATCGGTTGCGCATCGACACCCAAGGAATGTCGGCGGCGGTTTCGCGCGTCGGCGTGCTGATCTTACTTCCGGCCTCGCCGACGATTTCGATCGCTCGGACCAGCGCAAAGATCAGCATCCGGTCAGAATCCAGATCGCTTCGTACTCTCCCAGAGACAAAACCGCACGCTGTTTCCGCCGCCTCGATCATATGGACAAGCCGGGTCCGATCCTCAGGCGGCAAACTGCACCTCGGCGGTACGAACGACTTCATCACGAAAATAACGGCTGAGTTCCTGCGGCGTCCGCAGGTCTACTCGGCGTCCACCCAGAAGATCGGACAGCTCCGCCTCGATCGCCGCCATGCCGAGCAGGCCGGGCACGCTCTCCGGCTCGAATTCCACCAAGAGGTCGATGTCGCTGTCGGGACGGTCGGTGCCTTTCAAGACCGAGCCGAAGAGCGACAAGCGGTGGATGCCGTGGCGGCGGCATAGCAGGCTCAAGACGTCGGAATCAAACAGCCCTCGGGTCATCGGACCTCAGATCTCCAGGCGGTAGGCCTTGGTCGCGGCACCGCTGAAGAGCGCGGTCTTTTCGGCGGCGGAGCAGCCGGCAGCGATGCGTTTGAACGCGTTCCACATCACGGGGTAGCTGCACATGCCTTTGTCGACCGGGAAATTGCTCTCGAACATCGAGCGCTCGGGGCCGAAGGCCGCGATGCAAGTTTCGATATAAGGCCGCCACGCCTTTTCGAGGTCTTGCGACGACGGCGGCGTGTCATCGTTGAAAAAGTTGAAGCCGGAGAGCTTCATGCCAAGCCCGCCCAATTTCACATAAGTGTTGGGCGAGGCGGCGGCGACTTCGCCGATCGATTTCTTCCACGCCGCAAAGGCTTCTTCGCGCTTGCCGGCGTAGGGGCCGATCGCCAATGGGCCGCCGACATGGTTCAGTACGATCGTCGCCTGCGGGAAAGCGTGCGCCAGGTCGGTCACATCGTCGAGCTGGGTCTGGAACAGCCAGGCGTCGAAACTGAGCCCGAGCGCGGCGAGCCCGGCGAACCCTTCGCGGAAATTCCTGTCGCGATAAAGCCCCTGAGGCGCGCCCGAGCAATAGATTTCGAGGCTCGGATCGGCGTGCCAGGTGGCGCCGTTGCGGATGCCCTTGAAGCGCCTGCCCGAGATCGCGTCGTGCTGCTCGAGAATGCCCTTGGCGCGGCCGCCGATCCGCAGGTCGACATTGCCGATGATACCGGCGATGCAGCGCGTCGCGCCGTATTTGCCTGACGCGCTCATTGCCGCGATGCCGTTGACGAATTCGGTCTCGCCGAGCGATTTTTGCTCCTGCGGGCCGTCGGCGCGGTACATCTCGCGGCATTCCTCAAAGCAGGTCGCGGCGATGTTGTGGCCGCTGCCGGTATCGGCCAGCAGATCCTGAAACAAATAGCGGTTGCCGGGCCGGTCCCACATGTGATGGTGCGGGTCGACAATCGGCAGATTGGGCTCGATGATCTCTTCGCGCCGGCTGTCGAGCCAATCCTGGCGGATCGGCGCATGGCGGCCGGGCGGGATCGCGGATTGGGGCATGGGGCAGTCCTCCCGAGGTTGCTTTAACGCTCCCCCAACTCTGCCCCGCCATCGCGCCAAGCGCCATGGTTTTTCTGCCTGGAGTTTTGTTGCCCTAGACCATTTGTAAGGCTATATTACCTTACGAACTTGCCTCAAGGTATCGAATGATGACGACGCTGACAATCACGGCGAAGGGACAAATCACGTTTCGCAAAGAGATATTGCAACATCTGGGAGCGCGCCCCGGCGAGAAAGTCGAGGTCGAACTCTTGCCGAATGGCCGTGTCCAAGTGAAGGCGAGACCCAGGGGATCGATCGAGGATTTCTTTGGCTCTTTGCAGAAGCCGGATACCAAGCCGCTGACGATCGAGGAAATCAACGAAATCATCGCCGACAGCTGGGCCGGCATCCGTTGAGGATTACCGCCGATACAAACATCCTCGTCCGGGTCGCGATCAACGACGATCTGGAGCAGGCCAGACAGGCTCGGATTTTGCTGCAGGACGCCGAAACCGTAGTGCTGACGTTGCCGGCGCTTTGTGAATTCGTGTGGGTGGCGCGGCGCGGATATCGCCGGCAGGCCGGAGACATTGCCGCCGCAATGCGGCAGCTTCTTGCGGCACCCTCGGTAGCGGTCGATCGCCTCGCAGCGGAAGCCGGACTGGCAATGCTGGAAGCGGGCGGCGATTTCGCCGACGGGGTCATCGCTTTCGACGGCCGCCGGCTTGGCGGTGCGGTCTTCGCCAGCTTCGACCGCAGGGCGGTCGAGTCGGTTGCAGCAAGCGGCGGCGACACGCATCTCCTCGAATCGTCCCCGGATTAAATTCACCGATGCATGCGGCGGGCGGATGTGGATAGATAAGGCCGTCGTTCTCCCGGGGATTGCACCAATGCCGAATACCGAACCGCACCGTATGTTGGCGACCGAGATGGTGCGGATGATCGAGGGTGGCGGGCTGACCGCCGAGGCGGTGGTGGCGAGCTGCCTCGAACGGATCGCCGAGCGCGAGCCGGTGGTGCGGGCGTGGGCTTACCTGGCGGGCGCGCCCGCGCTGGAGCAGGCGCGCGCCTTTGACCGGGCGGGGAAGAGGGCGCTGCTCGGCGGGGTGCCGTTCGGGCTCAAGGACATCTTCGACGCCGCCGAAATGCCCGCGACTTACGGCTCGCCGATCTACACCGGATGGTGGCCGCCGGCCGATGCCAGCGCTGCGGCTCTACCCAAGGCGGCGGGCGGCATCCTGCTCGGCAAGACGATCACGACCGAATTCGCCAACCGCCATCCCGGTCCGACATCGAACCCGCACGACCCCGCCTTCACGCCGGGCGGCTCGTCGAGCGGGTCGGCGGCGGCGGTTGCCGATTTCATGGTGCCGTTGGCGATCGGGACCCAGACCGGCGGCTCGGTCATCCGCCCGGCCGCCTATTGCGGCGTCGTCGGCTTCAAGCCGAGCTTTGGCCTGTTCCCGCCGGCCGGCATGCGGATCAACACCGAGACCCTCGACACGGTGGGCGCGATGGCGCGTGCGGTCAGGGACATTGCGCTGTTCCGTGCCGCGATGATGGCGATCCCCTATGAGCCGCCGGCGATGCCGGAGAGCCCGCCGCGCCTTGGCTTGTGCCGCGGCCCGCATTGGGACGACGCCGGGCCCGAGGGCCAGGCCGTGCTGGAAGCCGCCGCCGACCGGCTCGCCGCCGCCGGCGCCAAACTCGCCGACACCGCGTTCCCGCCGGAATGCGCCGCGGCCGACGACATCCAGTCGACACTCGGCGCCTTCGAAGGGCTGCGCAACCACTCCCCCGAACTCTACCGCCACGAGGCGCTGTTGAGCCCGCGGCTGCGTGAGGAAAAGTTGGCGCTCGGCCGCAAGCTGAGCCTCGACCAGTTCCGCGCTGCGTACCGGGCCGCCGAACAGGCGCGCGCCGCCGCCCGCGAATGGGCCGCGAGGTTCGACGCGATCCTGACCTTGCCGGCGGCCGGCCAAGCTCCGCGCGGTCTTTCCGACACCGGCTCGGCGGTGTTCAACGCGCCGTGGACGCAATTCGCGATGCCCTGCCTGACCATGCCGGCCGGGCGCGGGCCCGACGGACTGCCGGTCGGGATTCAGCTGGTCGGCCGCCGCCACGACGACGCGAAGCTGCTCGATGTCGCCTTGTGGGTCGAACACCGGCTGGCGCGGGGGGAGCAGCCATGAGCGGCGCCGAACGCCTGACCGCCAGCGAGGCCGCTGTCCGCCTCGAAGCCGGCTCCTTGACCGCCGAGACCTTGGTCCGCGATTGCCTCGACCGCGCCGAGGCACGTGCAGCAGTGAAAGCCTGGGTCTGGCTCGATCCCGAGCATGCCCTGGCGCAGGCGCGCGCCATCGACCGCGCCGGCCGGCCGAGTGTGCTAAAGGGCGTCCCGGTCGGGGTCAAGGACGTCATCGACACCTACGACATGCCGACCCAGCACGGCTCGCCGATCTACTGCGGCAACCGGCCCTTTGCCGACGCCGCCTGCGTCGCGCTGACCCGTGCCGCGGGCGGGGTCATCCTCGGCAAGACGGTGACGACCGAATTCGCCAACCGCGATCCGCGCGAGACCGTCCACCCGCTGAACCCGGCGCACACCCCCGGCGGCTCGTCGAGCGGCTCGGCCGCCGCCGTTGCCGATTTTCAGGTGCCGGTCGGGTTCGCGACCCAGACCGGCGGCTCGACCATCCGCCCGGCGGCGTTCTGCGGCGTCGTCGGCTACAAGCCCTCCTTTGGCGAGTTCAGCCGTGTCGGCATCAAGATGCAGTGCCACAACCTCGACACGCTTGGAATCATCTGCCGCAGCCTCGACGATGTGGCGTTGATGCGCGCCGCACTGCAGGTCCAGCCGCGCCGCCCCGTGGACCGCGCCTCGAACGCGCCGCGCATCGGCTTTTGCCGAACCCCGGCCTGGGATCACGCCAGCGCCGAGACCCAGGCACTGCTCGAACGCACCGCGTCGCGACTGGCCGCCGGGGGCGCGACCGTGAGGGACGTGGCGCCGGTCCCGGCCGACTTCCTCGAGCACCAGCACCGGGTGTTCGCCTTCGAAGCGGCACGCAACTACGCTTACGAATACGAAACGCACGGCGACAAATTGAGCGCCGCGCTGCGCGACGGGCTGCTGAAACCCGGCCGGGAATTGCCGCTGTCTGCCTATGTCGAGGCGATCGAGACCGCCGAGGCGTTCCGCGCCCGTCTCGACGATGTCTTCGACGAATTCGACGCGCTGCTGACGCCGAGCGCGGTTGGCGAGGCGCCCGAAGGACTCACTTCGACCGGCGATGCGCGCTTCAACGCGATCTGGACCCTGGCGTGGACGCCGTGCCTGACCCTGCCGGCCGGCATCGGGCAAAAGCGCTTGCCGCTCGGCGTCCAGCTTGTCGGCGCGCGCTTTGGCGACGAAGCCTTGCTCGACGCCGCCGCCTGGGTCGAAGCCCGGCTCGGGTGAGCAGGCGCGCTTGCCGGCCGCCTTCCGCGGCAGCATTCTCTAGCTTCAACATCAGGAGGAGACGAGATGATCTACGAATTGCGCGTCTATCACTGCGTTCCCGGCCGGCTGCCCGATTTGATCAAGCGGTTCGACACCTTGACCCTGCCGCTGTGGGAAAAGCACGGCATTCAGCAGGCCGGCTTCTGGACCGTGGCGATCGGGCCGTCGAACCAGGACCTCTATTACATGCTCAAATGGGAATTGCTCGACGATCGCGCCAAGCGGTTCGCGGGCTTTCAGGCCGATCCGGCTTGGGTGTCGGGACGGGCGGAAACCGAGAAGAACGGCCAGATCGTCGCGTCGATCACCAACACCATCCTGCAGCCGGCGAGCTTTTCGTCGGTAAAGTGAGGACTTTCCCGTCATTCCCGCGCAAGCGGGAATCCAGGACAGCGGGTATCGTCGGTTGCCCCCTGTCCAGGCCAGGGGCAGGCTCTGGACCCCCGCTTTTGCGGGGGCGACGAGCTTACCTCACCTGGCATTCCTGAACGGAGAACTTCGGACATGCTTTACGAACTGCGCATCTATCACTGCGTGCCGGGCCGCCTGCCGGATCTGCTCAAACGTTTCGACACCATCACCTTGGGGATCTGGAAACGGCACGGCATCGAGCAGGCCGGGTTTTGGACGACGGCGATCGGCGATTCGAACCAGGCCCTCTATTACCTGCTCAAATGGGATTTGCTCGCGGACCGCGAGAAGAAATGGAACGCGTTCCAAGCCGATCCCGAATGGCACACCAAGCGCGCCGAAACCGAAAAGAACGGGGCGATCGTCGCCCGAGTTGAGAACAGCATCCTGCAGCCGACCAACTTCTCGGCGGTCAAATAGGATAACCGCGTAAAGCAAAACAGAACACACCGGCCGCTGCCCCTCACCCTCCCGCTTCGCGGGTCCCTCCCTCTCCCCGCATGCGGGGAGAGGGCCGGGGTGAGGGGCGGCAGGCGCGTTATTGCGCATAATCGGTTAAGGGGTCCGGGGAGGAGGGGGGATGGCGCGATCGATCGTGGCCTATGTCGACGAGACGCTCGACAATGCGCGGCTCGGGCCGGTGCACAAGCGGGTGCTGGCGATCATCACTGTCGGTCTGTTCTTTGACGTGATCGACTTCATCATCCTGGGTTCGTTGGTGCCCGACATGCTGCGCACGCATTTTGCGACAGCAGCCGGCGTCGGCACGGTCGGCACCGCCACCTTGCTCGGGTTGTTTCTCGGCACACTCGGTCAGGGCGAATTCACCGATCGCCTTGGCCGCAAGGCGGTCTTCCAGGTGGCGGTGGCGTGCTACAGCCTGGCGACGATCGCCGCGGCGCTGGCGCCCACCGTCGGCTGGCTGGCGATCGGGCGCTTTGTCGCGGGCGTCGCCTTGGGTGCGGCTGCACCGTTGTGCTTTTCATATGCGGCCGAATATTCGCCAAAACGCATCCGCGGCCGGGTCACCGCGTTTATGCAGTTCGTCGGCGGCGCCTGCGTGTGGCCATTGGGGACACTGCTCGCCCTCGCACTGCGCGGCACGGTCGGCTGGCGCGGGGTGTGGATCATCATCGGGTTGGGCGGTCTTGCCGTCTTTGCCGCGAGCTTTCGGCTGCCGGAATTGCCGCGTTGGCTCGTCACCCACGGCCGCGGCAAGGAGGCGCTCGACCAGCTCGAAATAATGGGCCTCGGCCGCCCACCCGCCGACGAAACATTGGTGGTCGACGCGCTCGCCGACATCCATAGCGATCCGATGGCGGTCGTGTTCCGCCGCTATCGCGGGCGGATCATCGCCGCGATGATCTGTATTTTTGCGTTTTTCAGCGCCGCGGTCGGGCTCGGCGGCTGGCTGCCCAACATCCTTGCCGAGCGCGGCTTTACGATCACCAAGTCACTGAGCTTTGTGTTTACGATCCAGCTCGCCTTTCCCGCCAGCAGCCTGTTGATGATGTATGCGCTCGAACGTTATGGCCGGATTCCGACCGCGGTCACCGCCTTTGTCCTCGCCACGATCCTGTCGATCCTGTTCTACTTTTCGCATTCGGAGGTCATGGTTCTGGTCGTCGGCTTTGCGATGACCTTTTTCACCCAGCTTGCCGGCAATTCGATGCTGATCTTCACCTCGGAAGTGTTTCCGTCAAACGCGCGCGCCTCGGGTTTTGGGCTGGCGCAAGCCGGCGGCCGAGTCGGGGCGGCGGTGGCGTTTCCGGTGATCGGGGTCGTCGCCGCCTTTGGATTTGGCTATGTGATGGTCGGCATCGCGGTCATGCTGGGGATCGCGGCCTACGCCGTGACCCGGATCGGCGGCGAAACCCGCGGGTTGGCGCTCGACACGATCGCCCCGATCACCGAGTAGCTGACAAAACGCGCGTCAGTTTCGGTCGTGGCGACCGGTAACTGATATCAGCGCGTCGAGACGGTCGGGAGTGCTGAGCAGCTCGCGGCTCGGACCCGAGAACACGATGGCGCCGCGATCAAGGACGATCGCCTGCTGCGCCAGTTCGAGGGCCAGGCGGGCGTGCTGCTCGACCAACAGCAGCGCCAGATCGTCTTCGCGCTTGAGGCGTTCGAGGCCGGCGAGGAGCGCGTCGACGATGACCGGCGCCAGCCCTTCCAAGGGCTCGTCCATCAGCAACAGCGACGGGCTGCCGATCAATGCCCGGCCGATCGCCAGCATCTGCTGCTCGCCGCCCGAAAGCTGGTTGCCGCGGTGATGGCGGCGCTCGGCCAGCGCCGGGAAGAAATCATAGACCCGGCCCTGCGACCATCGTCCCGGCCGCGCCGCCACCTCCAGGTTTTCGGCAACGGTCAAGGACGGGAAGATCTCGCGCTCCTGCGGCACAAAGCCGATGCCGAGCCGCACCCGGCGAAACGTCGGCAGGCCCCCGATCTCGCTGCCTGAAAAGCGGAGCGAGCCGGATCGCAGCCTCGTGTGCCCCATGATCGTCGCCAGCAGGGTCGTCTTGCCGACCCCGTTGCGTCCGAGCAATGCCAAGGTGCCGCCGGGCGGCAGATCGAGCGCGATCCCCTCCAACACAATGGTCTCGCCATAACCTGCCGAGATGCCGGCGAGAACCAAGCCTTCGTCGCTCACCGGGTTGCCCGCTCGCCGAGATAGACCCGGCGCACCCGCGGATCGGCGGCGATCTCGGCCGGCGGCCCTTCGACCAGCACACTCCCTTGCACCAGCACGGTTATCCGGCGCGCCAGGCGGAACACCAGATCCATGTCGTGCTCGATGATCAACAGCGCGAGCTCGGCGGGCAGGCGTTCGATCGCCTCGATGACGAGCCCGGTCTCGCCTGAGGGTACCCCGGCCGCCGGCTCGTCGAGCAGCAATACTCTCGGCGCCAGGCCGAGTGCTACGGCGATCTCGGTCAGTCGCTGGCGGCCATACGCCAGGGTCGCAACGGGACGCAGGGCGTCGTCGGCGAGGCCCATTTGTTCGAGCAACGCACAGGCTTCCTCGATCGCGGCGCGATGATGCCCGGCGGGGCGCCACAAATCGCCGCCGACGCCGCGGCGTTCGCAAACCGCGAGGGTCACGTTTTCGAGCACGCTCAACCCGCGGAACAGCTGGTTGATCTGAAAGGTGCGAACAAGGCCGCGCTTGACGCGAGCGGCCTGCGACAGGGCGGTGATGTCGGCGCCGTCGAGCAGAATATGCCCGGCGCTCGGCGACAACGCGCCGGTGACAAGATTGACAAAGCTGGTCTTGCCGGCGCCGTTCGGCCCGATCAGCGCGTGCCGCGCGCCGCGTTCGAGGCGAAAATCGATCGCATGCGCCACGGTGAGCGCGCCAAAGCTTTTGGCGAGCTGTCGGGTTTCGAGCGCCGGCGCCGCGCTCTCATAAACTTCATTCAAAGGCCGACATCAGTTGCGGCTTGGGATCGCTCGCGGCTAAGCGCTGCTCGGCATAGTACAGATCGACAGCATTCTGCAAGTTCAGCCAGAACTGCGCCGTCGTGCCGAGAACCAGGGCCATTTTGGTGGCGGTGTCCGCGGTGATCGCCGCACGACCATTCACGACGGCGCTCATGTGCTTGCGCGAAACGCCGACCGCCTCCGCGAATTTAGCGATCGAGATGCTGTGCGGCGCCAAATACAACTCGACCAGGATCTCGCCAGGCACGCTTGGCCGTCTCTTTCGAATCTCTGTCATGGGCGCCACCGCCACTCGAATTCCGATCTCAGTGATAATCCTCGAAGTCGACATCGAGAATGTCGCCATTGTCGCCTTGTTCAAAGCGGAACGTCAGCCGCCAGTTGCCGCTGACTGACATAGGAAGCTGCCGGCTCGATCTCCGGTCAGAGCATGAAACCCGCGAGCGCCGTGCAGATCTCGAACGCAGGTTGCGCCATTCAGGGCATCGAGGATCAAACTCATGCGCTTGTGAAAATCCGGCCCTATCCTGCGTGAGCGCCCTGTGCGGAAGACCTCTTCGACGCCTTGATGCGCAAATTTCTTGATCGACATCGAAAAGCCTCATGCCTAATTCGATGAAGCATTAAGGCCTCCGTGGAAGGGATAGGTTTAACGCGCAACGGGGTTGGTTGTGCAACCTAATAGGTGACGCCGCTAAGGGCTGTTGTCAAGTCGGGGAGCCTCGGGGTTGGCTTAGCGCCCTCGACTGCACAATCGCTCGACGAGGCCGAGGACGCCGCCGCGGGCGAAGGTGACGAGCAGGACCATCAACAGCCCGATCCAGAAATACCAATAGACCGGGTCGATCGACGAAAACCGGTCTTGTGCGACCATGTAGAGCGGGACACCGATAAAGGCGCCGTAGAGACGGCCAACTCCGCCGATGATCAGCATGATCAAGACCGTGCCGGAACGTTCGAGGCTCAGCGAGTTCGAGCCCGACAAAACTCGTCGTCTGCGCGATCAGCCCGCCGGAAATCCCGGCGAGCGCCGCCGAGATCGTGTAGACGGTGAGCCGCCGGCGTGCCACGGGGGCGCCGATTGCGTGCATGCGCCCGACATTTTCGCGAATGCCGGTCAGCGAACGGCCAAAAGGCGAATGAACCAGCCGCCGGACCGCCAGCCAGCACAAAAACAATACGGCGAGGCAGTAAAAGAACGCGGTGCGGCCATAAAGGCCGAATTCGAAATAGCCAAAGATCGGCCGGACCTGCATGCCCTGCAGCCCGTCGTCGCCGCCGGTGATCGCACTCGCCTTGTTCGCCGCTTCACGCAGCAGCGCCGCGACGACAAGGGTCTGCATCAGGAGAGTGAGGCCAGTGCCGCGCAGGATCACAAGGCCGCTCAGAAAGCCCACCGCCGCGGCGGCCCCACCCGCTGCGAGGAGGCCGGCGAGCGGCTCGCCCCAGCCATGCGCGGCAAGGATTCCGGCAGTGTAGGCGCCGGTGCCGAAAAACGCCGCCTGGCCCAGCGTGACGATACCGGCATAGCCCAACACCAGATCGGCCGACAATGCGAACAGGATCGTCGCCAGGATCTGCGCCGCGAGCGGCAGGTAGCCGGGAAAGAGGAAATAGGCGGCGATGGCGATGAGCCACGGCAAGGCTTCGTAGGGGCGCAGGCGATGGCGCCGGGCAAAAGCCGCAATAGGCGCTGCGCCCACATCCGGCGAGCCAACACCGCCGGTTAGGCGCGCCCGAACAGACCGCGGGGCCGCCACAGCAAAATCGCCATCGTCATTGCATAAATAAAAAAAGCGCCGAATTGCGGCAGCAGGTATTTGCAGGCGCTGTCGGCGACCCCGACCAATAATGCCGCCAGAAACGGCCCGCGGATATTGCCGAGCCCGCCGATCGCGACGACGATCAGGAAATAGACGAGGTTGTCGAGGGCGTAGCCGGGGGTGATCGTCATCAGCGACGCGCCGAGCCCGCCACCCAGAGCGGCAAGTCCGCTGCCCAGCGCAAAAGTCAGGCTGAACAGCCGTGACGTGTCGATGCCGACCGATTGCGCCATGCGCAGATTGTCGACCGCAGCGCGGATCTTGGCGCCGAACCGGCTGCGCTCGACCCCGAGCCACAACGCGGTCACCAACGCGGCGCCGCAGACGATCAACAGCGCGTCGTAAGTCGGAACCTCGCCAAAGCCGAGGCGCACGCCGCCATTCAAGCCGGGCGGCAAACGCAGCGGTTGCTGCAACGGTCCGATAAGGTATTGCGCCGCCGCCCCGGACATGAAAACGAGCCCCATCGTCAGCAACACCTGATCGAGTTCGTCACCGCCATAGAGCCGGCGGTACAGCAGCCGCTCGACCGGCAGGCTGGCGAGGGCGACCGCCGCGGTGGCCGCGGCCAGCGCCAGCGGCAGCGGCGCGCCCCAACGGTTCATCAGGCTCGTCATCACATAGCCGCCGGCCATCGCGAAGACGCCATGCGCCAGGTTGACGAACCCCATCATCCCCATCGTCACCGACAGCCCGACCGAGATCAGATACAGCACCATCGCAAAGGCGATGCCGTGAAAGCCGATCGAAAAGACGGTAGAGAGCGTGCCGTCCATGTGGTTTAAACCGGGTCCATCAACCAGCTCGCGCGATGTCGATACCCCAACTCGTCGCCCCCGCGAAAATGGGGGTCCAGGGCCTGCCCCTGGCCTGAACAGGGGAAACGGCTGAAGCCCTGGGTCCCTGGGTTCCCGCTTTCGCGGGAGTGACGTTGAATTCTTGATTAATATTTGAGAGCCATTTTCGATCGAACTCACCGAGCACAGGTGAGCGATCCGCTTACTTCGGCGGGTTCAGCTCTTTCCATGGGTCCTTGACCAGCGGGATCGTCGTGATCTCGACATCGGCGAGCTTGCCGTCGGCCTTTTCGACGCGGCGGATATAGATGTTCTGCACGATGTCGCGGGTCGCGGGATCGATTGCGATCGGGCCGCGCGGGCTGTCCGGGTTCTTCCAGGTCTTGAAGAACGCCATCGCCTGGTCGGCGGTGAAATCGCCCTTGGTCGCCTTGATCAGGTCGAAGATCATCGCCATCCCGTCCCAGCCGTCGACCGAAAAGAAGTCGGGGATCGTCTTGTCGCCATAGGCATTCTTCCAAGCGGCGAGAAAGGCGGCGTTGGCCGGCCGTTTGGCGTCGGCCGAGTAATTCCCCGAAGTGACGAGGCCGAGGGCGGCATCGCCCATATTCGGCAGTTCCTCGTCGGGCAGCAGATCCTGGGTCGAGGTTATGTTGATCCCGGCCTCGCGGAGGCCGAGGTCCTTCACCGCCTTCATGATCGCGGTCGCCTGTTGGCCGGCCGGGACCCACAGAAACGCGACATCGGGCTTGGCGTCCTTGACCCGCTGGATGAACGGGACGAAATCCGGGTTGGCCGGCGGAAAGCGGTCGGCGCCGACGATCTTGCCGCCGCCATCGGTAAACCCTTTGGTAAAGGCCGCCTCGGCATCGTGCCCGGCGATAAAATCGGTGACCGCGGTGTAGGCGGTCTTCCAGCCCTGCTGGGCGGCCCATTTGCCGATCGGCAAGCCTTCCTGCCACAAGGTGAACGAGACGCGCGTGACATAGGGCGACAGCCGCGGGATCGCGACACCAGCGGCGTTGGTGATGACAAACGGGACCTTGGCCTCGGCGGTCAATGGCGCCACCGCGGCGGCAACCGGCGACAGGATCACGCCGGTCAGCAAATTCACGTGGTCGCGGGCGATCAGCTCCTGCGCCAGCCGCTTGCCGACATCGGGCTTGGAGGTGTCGTCGCGCTTGACCAGCTCGATCTTGACACCCGGCGGCAGGTCCTTTTCGTGCTCCTTGACGTAAAGGTCCATGCCCTTCTGCATCTGGTCCGCGGCCTGGGCGACAAAACCCGAATAGCTGTTGATCACCCCGATCTTGACGGTCTGCGCCGACAACGCGGCGGGCGAGAGCGCCAAGGCGGCAGCGACGAGCGACGCCGCCGCCGACCCAAAAAAAGTGCGCGACATTCCAACAGCTCCCTGCGGTGTTTCTGCCGAACCTTAGCACAGACTGCACCTCGTTCCGCCACCAGGCGTACTTGACAAATGCGTCATTGCGAGCGGAGCGAAGCAATCTCGTGCCGCTTCGTTTCTCCGCTCGGGATTGCTTCGTTGCCCTGTGGGCTCCTCGCAATGACTTGCCGGCACAGGCCAAACAGCCCCTCGCCCGGTGCTACCCTTGAGGGTGGGTAAACCGGAGAATGAGGCCGGCAGCACCCTTGGTGTGACCCTTGAGGGCGGCGAACAATTCCTCGCGGGTCATGCCGGGTTGCAGCACCTTCGGATCGAGGTCGGTCGCCATCAGGGTCAAGGTATAGTGATGGTAGTCGCCCGGCGGCGTGCACGGGCCGAAATAGGTCGCCTTTCCCATCGTGCTCTTGCCGCCGACATATTTGTCGGAGGGCGTGCTGAGCTCGCCCTCGGCAAACCCCGTCGCCGTCGCGGGGATGCCATAGGTGACCATGTGCACCACGCCCAATCCGCCGCGTCCCTCCGGGTCGACCATCACCAGGGCAAAGCTGTTGGTTCCCGCCGGCGGGTTCGACCAGGCGAGCGGCGGCGAGACGTTGTCGCCGACGCAATTGGGGCTCGCCTTGTTGTTACCGGCATTCTTGGCGGCAAGAACGGCGTTGTCTTCGTAGGCGGGCGATGTCAGCTTGAACGGCTCGGCCGCGGCGGCGGCATGCCCAGCCCCCGACAATGCAAGAATAAACCCGACTCCGACCAACAGATTACCAAACCCCTGCTTCACAGCGCTCCCTCCTTCTTCTCGCTTGCGGAGCGCACCATAGCGATCCGATCGCGGCGATGCGAGCGGTTGGCGCCGCGCCGCCGCCACTCTTCCGGCGCCGATTGAAAACCCTGTATCCTTGCCTCGGCAGAAACCAGGGAGAGACGCATGGCGGCATCCACAACCCAATGGGGGCGGACCAGCGAGCGGCCAAACGACGCTTGGCTGGCAAAGCAGGCGGCCGAGCCGATCCTCGATCCCGATCTGCCGATTGTCGACCCGCACCATCATTTCTGGGACCGTCCGGCCGAGCGTCCCGGCCATCGCTATCTGCTCGACGATTTGCTCGCCGATGTCAATTCCGGGCACAATATCGAAGCGACGGTGTTCCTCGAATGCCGCTCGATGTACCGTGCCGGCGGCCCGCCCGAGCTGCGCCCGGTCGGCGAGACCGAATTCGTCGCCGGGCTCGCCGCGATGAGCGCCAGCGGCGGCTATGGCAAGACGCGAGTGGCGGCCGGCATTGTCGGCTACGCCGATCTGACGCTCGGCGATCGGGTCGAGCCGGTGCTCGAAATGCACATTCGCGCCGGCGGCGGCCGGTTTCGCGGCGTGCGCCATTCGGCCGGTTGGGACCAGAGCGACACGATCGGCAACAGCCGCCCCGACATGCAGGCGCATCTCTACCGGCGCCCCGATTTCCGCGCCGGCCTCGCCCGGCTGGCGGCACGCGGCCTCGGCTTCGACGCCTGGCTCTATCATCCGCAGCTCGCCGACGTTGTCGACCTCGCCCGCGCCTTCCCGGCGGCGCCGATCGTCATGGGCCACGTCGGCGGCGTCCTCGGCTACGGGCCGTACACCGGCAAAAAGGACGAGGTGTTCGCCGACTGGAAACGGTCGATGAGCGATCTGGCGGCTTGCCCCAATGTCGCCGTCAAGCTCGGCGGCCAAATGCGCCGGCTCGCGGCCTTCGACTACAGCGCCGCCGCGACGCCGCCGTCATCCGAGCAACTGGCGGGGTACTGGCGATCCCATATGGAGACCTGCATCGAGCTCTTCGGCGCCCACCGCTGCATGTTCGAAAGCAATTTTCCGGTGGAAAAGATCGGCACCGGCTATGCGGTGCTGTGGAACGCCTTCAAGCGCATCGCGGCCTCGGCCTCGCCCGACGAGAAGCGCGATCTCTTCGCCGGCACCGCCCGCCGCTTCTACCGGCTCGATCAAAGCGAGATATGAGCGCCATGGCGGAGTAATCGTCGTCCCCGCGAAAGCGGGGACCCAGGGCCACCGGCATCCGCGATAATGGAGCGATGAGAAATAGCCAAATGGACGGCCAGGTTCACAGGCGGCTCGACCGTGCGCGCCATGCTGGCGGTGGCTGCCCAACTCTCTCGATAGACGGGAAGGTAGAGACTTGTCGAATATCGTGAGAATTCTCCCAGACTCGCTCCCGCTGGCCGCCGAATCGTACCTATTAAGGCAAAGCGAAACCAAGCAGGGTTTTGGCTGTTTCAGCGCACGCCAAAATCCGCAATGGCGGGGCCCTCACAAGAAAATTTGCTTTAGAAACGTCAACGTTGTGGATCGCCGCCCTGGGTCCCCGCTTTCACGGGGACGACGGAAAATTGGTCGGCGCAAGCAACTCAACACTTGCACATGTATCCAGCGCTGATGGGAGACGCTGATGAGTAATGAACTGCCGACCGCCGCGCGTGTCTCCGATCCGGGGATCCGCGCGCTCTATCGCCAGGAGAACCGCTGGCAGGCCTGGCTCGATGTCGAGGCGGCGTTGGCCGAGGCCGAGGCCGAGCTCGGCATCATCCCGTATGAGGCGGCGGACGCGATCGCGAAGAAGGCGCAACTCGAACTCCTCGACCGTGCCCGCATCGACGAAGGCTTTGCCCGTACCGGCCACACCATCGTGCCGCTGGTCTGGGAATTGGGCCGCGTCGTCGGAGAACCATATGGCGGCTGGGTGCATTGGGGCGCCACAACCCAGAACATCACCCAGACCGGCGACCTCCTGGTGCTGCGCGAAGCGCACGGTGTGTTTTTGCGGCTGATCGGCGAGGCGCTGCAAGCGATGGCCGATCTCGCCGAACGCGGCGCCGACATGCCGATCGCCGGCCGCACTCACGGCCAGCATGCGCTGCCCGCGACCTTTGGCTACAAGCCCGCGGTCTGGATCGACGAGATGATCCGTCATGTCGAGCGGCTGCGCCAAGCGGCGCCGCGTCTCTTTGTCGTGATGTTGGGCGGAGGTGCGGGAACCTTCGCCTCGCTTGGCGCGCACGGGCCCAAGGTGCAGGAAGGGATCGGCCGGCGGCTCGGCATGCTGCCGATGCGGGTCCCAGCGCGGACGATCGGCGACCATTTGGCCGAAAACATCTGCCTCTTCGGCCTTGTCGCCGCCACTTGCGGCAAGATCGCGCGCGAGGTCTACACGCTGATGAAGACCGAATTCGGCGAGGTCGAGGAGCCGGTGCCGCCCGGCACCGTCGGCAGCTCGACGATGCCGCAAAAGCGCAACCCGAAACTGTGCCAGGACATCATCGCCGCGTCGGCCGAAGTGCGCTCTTGCGTGCCCTTGGCCTTGGAGGCGATGCAGACCGAGCACGAGGCCGACCGCACCACCAGCCTGATCATGGAGGCAGCCGAGGCGCGCGCCGCGGTCGCGATGGGCGACATGCTCGCCCGCCTCATTGAGGTGCTGCGCGGGCTGCGGCTCGACCCCGAGCGCATGCGCAAAAACCTCGATTTGGGCGGCGGGCTGATCATGGCCGAGGCGGTCATGCTGAACCTTGGCGCTTCGATCGGGCGCCAGCATGCGCATGACGCCGTTTATGACGCGGCCCAGGCGGCCTTTGTCGAAGGCCGGCCGTTTGCCGAATTGCTCGCCGCCGACCCGCGGGTATCGGCGCATCTCGACACCAAGGCCATTGCCGCCCTGCTCGACCCCACCGCCTACACCGGCCTCTGCACCGAGATAGCGCACGATGCCGCGCGGCGGGCCCGGGCGACCGCCGCCGAGATCGGGCAGGAGGGCTGAGCCGCCGACCTATTCAGCGACGGGCGAGCATCCCGGATGGGGTTTCAGCACCCGCCCGGACGAGGCCGGATCGCGCTGCAGCCGCTCGGGCGGGCGCACCGGCCGCCGAACCAATTCGCCGCCGCAATTCGGGCAATGCCCGGCAAAAAGGGTTTCGGCGCAATTGCGGCAGAAGGTGCATTCGTAGGAGCAGATCATCGCCTCGCCCGAGTGGGGCGGCAGGTCGCGGTCGCAGCATTCGCAGTTCGGGCGCAATTGCAGCATCGATCTCGCTTCCCGTATTCGCACTCAGGGGCCGCACTTTGCCATGCGCCCGATCGGCCGTCGCCCGCGGTTGCTTCGCTCCCGGCGAAAACGATCGGGGCGTGGCGGCTTGCCTGGGAGACCAGTGCAACTTAGGATCACGATAAAGGCCAACCAGCGGGGACTTTAGCTATGGAATTCGGCGCTTCGATCTTTTTCACGGATTATTCCATTTCACCGGTTGAGATCGCGGTGGCGATGGAAGAGCGCGGCCTCAACTCGCTGTGGGCGGCCGAGCACTCGCATATCCCGGTGTCGCGAAAAACCCCGGCGCCGGGCGGCGGCGAACTCGCCAAGCGCTATTACGACGTGATGGACCCGTTTGTCACCTTGACCGCGGCGGCTGCGGCGACCAAACGGCTGAAACTGGCGACCGGCATTTGCCTCGTGATCCAGCGCGACACGATCCAGACGGCAAAGCTCGTCGCCTCGATCGACCAGGTGTCGGGCGGGCGCTTTCTGTTCGGGATCGGCGGCGGCTGGAACCAGGACGAAATCGAAAGCCACGGCACCGTCTTTGCGACCCGCATGCAAAAGATGCGCGAGCAAATGGAGGCGATGAAGGAGATCTGGACCAAGTCGAAGCCCGAATACGACGGCGAGATCGTCAAGGTCACGCCGATGATGACCTGGCCAAAGCCGGTGCAAAAGCCGTGGCCGCCGATCATCCTCGGCGGTGCTTTCCCATGGGCGGCGCGGCGCGCGGTGCGCTATGGCGACGGCTGGTATCCGAACGCCAGCAGCGGCAATCCCGAGGAATACATGCCGCGCTTTCGTCAGATGGCGACCGACGCCGGCCGCGACCCGAAATCGCTGCCGGTGACAATCGGCGGCGTCCCCGAGGACGCGGACAAGATCAAACGTTTCCGCGATCTGGGCGCGGTCGGGGTCAACGTCACGTTGCCGGCAGAAGGTGCGGACCAGATTCTGCCGATCCTCGACCGCTGGGCCAAACTGAAACATCAGGTGCAATAGCCCGGGCGGTCACGGTTTCGCCGGCAAGCCCGGCTATGCGCGAGCGCCTGGGAGCCATGCGTTGATGATATTGCGAATTGATCGCATCTAGGCTAGATGAAGGAGGCTAATCTTCGATAGGGGCGCGTATGTACGTTTGCGTCTGCAATGCGATCAGCGACCGGGAGGTTCGCGCCCGCGCGCAAGCTGAATGCAGCACCGTGTCGGCGATTTATCGCTCGCTCGGCGCCAAGCCGAAATGCGGGAAATGCGTCCCGCTGGTGTGCCAGTTGCTGCGCCAGGTCGTCGAGCTTCCTCAGTCGCAAACCGCCGCCGCGCCGGGCTGAGGGCCCGCCGACCTTGCGGCTGGGCACCGACGCTCGCATCATCACCGCGGACATATCCGAAAGGAGGCGATGATGCGCGGCGATGCCACGGTTTTGCAGCATCTAAACGCGGTCCTGAAGAACGAGCTGACCGCGATTAATCAATATTTTTTGCATGCCCGCATGCTGCGCCATTGGGGCGTCACCAAGCTCGGCTCATTTGAGCATTCCGAGTTGATCGACGAAATGAAGCACGCCGACAAGCTGATCGAGCGCATACTGTTTCTCGACGGACTGCCCAATCTGCAGGACTTGGACAAACTCCTGGTCGGGGAGAGCGTGCAGGAGATCCTCGAATGCGATCTCAAGCTCGAGCAACAGGCGCTGCCGACCTTGCGCGAGGGGATTGCGCATTGTGAAACCGTGCGGGATTTCGTCACCCGCGACCTGTTCAGCGACATCCTCAAGTCGGAAGAAGAACATGTCGACTTTATCGAGACCCAGCTCGACCTGATCCCGAAGATCGGCATCGAGAACTACATACAGCTGCAGTCCGGGCACGCGGAGTAGCTGCGGCACGGCCGTCCGATCTTAGAGATTGACTAGAGATTGACTAGGAATAGATCGGGACTTCTCAATAAGTTGCCGCTCCTCGTCGTCATTCCCGCGCAAGCGGGGATCCAGGGGTGCCAAGGTTATAGCGGTTGCCCCTGGACCCCCGCTTTCGCGGGGGCGACGATATCTGATTGTGAAGACAGATTTTGTTTTGAGCCAATCTCTTAGCTACCCTAGATAAGAGCCGCCGTTGACGTGGACGGTCTGCCCGGTGATGAAGCCGGCATCGTCGGAAGCCAAAAACAATGCCGTCCGGGCGATCTCCTCGGGTTGCGCCATGCGTCCGAGCGGGATCGCACGCGCCGCCTCGGCAAGTTCGGACTCGCTGCTGCCATAGCGCGGCTGGGCGGTGTCGGTCAGGCCCGGTGCGATCGCGTTGACCCGGATGTGATAGGGCGCCAATTCCAGCGCCATCGCCCGCGTCATCGACAACACCCCGCCCTTGCTCGCGACGTAGTGCACACCGCGCGGCGAGCCGCGAAACGCGGCGCCCGAGGTCAGGTTGACGATCGACCCCTGGCGTCTGGCCGCGACCATGGTCTTGGCGACCGCCTGCGCGCAGAAACAAGCACCCTTCAGATTGACGCGGAGCACAACATCCCAGTCGCTCTCGGTCATGTCGAGAAACGGCACGCGTGGGAAGACCCCGGCGTTGTTGACCAGAATATCGACCGGGCCGAGCTCGCGCTCGACGGTCGCGACCATCGCGCGCACCTGCGCGAGATCGCCGACGTCGGCTTTGACCGGAATGGCGCGCCTTCCGCTCCGCTGCGCCTGCACCGCAACGCCGGCGGCGGCGCTTTGGTCGTCGAGCCAGTTGATCGCAACGTCGGCGCCGGCCTCGGCGAAGGCCAAGGCCGTTGCTCGTCCGATGCCCTGTTGCGCTCCGGTAACCAGAACCACCCTGCCGGCGAATTGCTGCATCTGCGTGCTCCCGCGCGGTGTGCCCCGTGCCCCGGTCAGGCGGCGTCACCAGCCGAGAAATGCCTTCACATGCGCCGCAACATCGGCCGCGGCGGCCTTTACCGTCGGATGATTAGGCATCGGGCCCGGGACCGAGCTCAGGCGCTGGATATGGGCACCGACGTCGGCGCCCATCGTCGGCAGCAGCAGCGCTGCAGCGCCAAGGCCCCGCTGCAGATCGTTCGGCGGCATCGCTGCAATCCTCGCCACCTGCTCGGGCGCCGGCGCCACCGCAGGGGCGGTTATGGATGCCGGACCGGCATTGGCAGGCTCGGGATCGAGCACCGAAAGAAGATCGGGCGCCGCGGCGTCGCGTGCGGTGAGCGGCTGAAACCTGTGCAGTTTGCGCAAGGTGGCGATGATCGAGGTGTGGTCGAACGGCGTCGGGCCGGGCGCCCGCAAGACGGCGCCTTGGCGCACATAGGGCGAGACGATCACCGCCGGCACGCGCACGCCAAAAACCCCAAAGTCGAAGCCGTCCGGCGTCGTGCCGCCGGGCGGAGTGGCCGCCGGCGGGACAACGTGGTCGAAACAGCCGCCGTGCTCGTCGTAGGTGATGACGAGCAAGGTCTGGTTCCAACCAGGGCCGGCGCGAACCGCGTTGTACACGGCGGCGATCAGCGCTTCGCCATAGGCGACATTGTGCGGCGGGTGCTCGTCGCTGGGCATCGTGCGCGTCAGCACGTCGGCAAAGTAGCGGGGCTCGATAAAGCTGTAGGCGGGCAGGCGGCCGGCTGCAGCATCGCGTGAAAACTCGATGTCGAAAGGACGGAAATGGCCGCTCGCGTCATTCCACAGCCGCGACAAGGTCGTCGACTGCGGCACGTCATGAAAATAGATCGCCCAGCTCTGTCCGACCCCGTCGAGCCGGTTGAAGACCGTCTCCATCTTGTACGGGAAATGCGTCGGCGAATTGTTGACATAGCCGTCGGCGGTGCCGGTGTGGACGAAAAACCGGTTCGGCCAAGTCTGGCACGGCGCCGAAGCGTGCCAGCGGTCGCAGACGGCAAAGGCGCGCGCGAGCTGGCTGATCACCGGCACCTGGTCGGGCGTGAAGTAATGCATTGTCGAATACGGGTCGGACGCGGGCGTCGTCGCCGGCTGACGCATGTAATTGTCGACAAAACCGCCCATTGTCGGCGGGCCAGGGTTGGGCGCGCCGGTCTCGGTCAGCCCGTAGATCTGCATGTGTATGTCGGTGAACAGCTCGCCTGGGTCAGGATCCGGAATGCATAGCGCGCGCGCCGTCACCGTCGGGTCGTTCCACACGCGGACCGGTTGCTGGGACCCGTCCGGCTGGTGCCAGATGTTGCTCTCGTCGCCGCTTAGCCCGTCGAACCCGGGGCTTTTCGGGTAGAGCTTGCCGAGCATGCAGTCGAACGAGCGGTTCTCCAGCATCAGAACAACGACATGCCGGATCTCCATGCTGTCCCCTTTCACGCGGTCGGTGCGGCGCTGGAGCTCAACTCGCCCCTCGCCCCAACGACAGCGTTAGCGGCTGGACGACAACCGTGCTCAGTGATGGAACAGGTTGAGCGCCGAGCCCTTGCGGAACCATTCGAGCTGTGAGGCGCTGAAGGTGTGGTCGAGCTGCAGGGTTTCGGCGCTGCCGTCGGCGTGCTTGATCCGGCATTCGACCGGCTGACCGGGCGCCATCTCCTCGAGACCGACGAGGCTGAGCCGGTCGTCGGCGCGAATGCGGTCGTAATCGGCCGGATCCTGAAAGGTCAGCGCCAGTAAGCCCTGCTTTTTGAGGTTCGATTCGTGGATGCGGGCAAAGCTGCGGGCGATGACCGCGCACCCGCCCAACAGCCGCGGCGACAGCGCGGCATGCTCGCGGCTCGAACCTTCGCCGTAATTGTGGTCGCCGACCGCCACCCATTTGACCCCGTGCGCCTTGTAGTCGCGGGCGATCTTCGAAACCATGACGCCTTTGTCGCCGGTCAGCACGTTGACCCCGGTCCCGGCCTCGCCGTTAAACGCGTTGGTCGCTCCCATGAACATGTTGTCGCTGAACTTGTCGAGATGGCCGCGGTAGCGCAGCCAGGGTCCCGCCGGCGAGATGTGGTCGGTCGTGGTCTTGCCCTGGGTCTTGATCAAGACCGGGCAGTCGACAAAGTCCTTGTGGTCCCAGGCGAGCCACGGTTCCATCAATTGCAGCCGCTCGCTGTTCGGCGCGACCTCCAATTTGATGGCGCTGCCGTCCGCCGGCGGAGAAATGTAGGTCGCATGGCCGGCGTCGAAGCCGTGCGCCGGCACCTCGGGCGCGGCCTTTGGCGGGTCGAGCCGGAACGCCCTGCCCTGCGCGTCGGTCAGGCTGTCGGTCAGCGGGTTGAACGACAGCCTTCCGGCGAGCGCCATCGCGGTGACGATCTCCGGGCTGCCGATGAAGTTCATCGTCGTCGGCTCGCCGTCGTTGCGCCGCGGGAAATTGCGGTTGTACGAGGTCACGATGGTGTTCGGCACCGCACTTTCCGAGGCCGCCCGGCGCCACTGGCCGATGCACGGCCCGCAGGCATTGGCCAAGACAGCGCCGTCGATGTCCTTCAAGGATTGCATCTGGCCGTCGCGCTCGATCGTCGCGCGCACCTGCTCGGAGCCCGGCGTGACCAGGAACGGCACGCCCGCCTTGATCCCGTGCGCCTTGGCCTGCTCGGCGACATCGGCGGAGCGGCTCATATCCTCATAGGAGGAGTTGGTGCAGCTGCCGATCAGCGCGGTCGAGATATGGTCGATGAACCCGTTCTTCGGGTCCGCGACCTCGGCGGCGAGCTTGGAGATCGGCCGCGCCCGGTCGGGCGAATGCGGGCCGACGATATAGGGTTCGAGCTTTGACAGATCGAGCTCGACGACGGTGTCGTAGTATTTGCCGGGATCGGCTTCGACTTCCTTGTCGGGCTCGAGCAGATGCTGGTTCTGCTGAAACAGCGGCACCAGATCGGGCTTGCCGGTCGCGCGCAGATAGCGCGCCATGTGCTCGTCGGCCGGAAACATCGATGTCGTGGCGCCGAGCTCGGCCCCCATATTGGTGATCGTCGCCTTGCCGGTGGCGCTGATCGTGCGCGCTCCCGGGCCGATATACTCGACGATGGCGTTGGTGGCGCCCGAGACGGTCAGCTGGCCCGCGACATAGAGGATCACGTCCTTGGGTGCCGTCCACCCGTTAAGCCGGCCGGTCAGGTAGACCGCGATGTGCCGCGGGTAGAGCACTTCCCAGGGCAGCCCGGCGATGACTTCGACCGCGTCCGCGCCGCCGACGCCGACCGCGCAGGCGCCGAGGCCGCCGGCATTGGGCGTGTGCGAGTCGGTGCCGATGATCAGCTCGCCCGGAAAGGCGTAATTCTCCAATACGACCTGATGGATGATGCCGGCTCCCGGCCCCCAGAAGCCGAGCCCGTACTTGGCTGCGGCCGAGCGCAGAAAGTCGTAGACCTCCTTGTTTTCGGCCAGCAACTCGCGCAAATCGGCAGCGCCCTCGACCCGCGCCTGGATCAGGTGGTCGCAGTGGATCGTCGCCGCCACCGCAACCTTGTCGCGTCGCGTCTGCATGAACTGCAAGAGCCCGGTCTGGCCGAGCACGTCCTGAAACACCACCCGGTCGGGGCGCAGCATCAAATAGCTGTGACCCGGCTCAATGTCCTGATGTTCCGGGTCATCGAGATGACCGAGCAAGATCTTATCGGCCAAAGTCAACGGCTTGCCCAAGCGGCGGCGCACCACGACGAGGTTGCGCGCCATCGTCTCGTAAATCTTGGCCGCCATTTCCGGAGTCAATTCGATCGAAACCATTGTCTAGCCTTTCTTGCCGATACTTGCAGGCGGCGGCGCGAGTAGGATTTCGTCTACGTCACGAAAGAAAACCGCGGCCCGACCCCAAGATTCGGGATGCCCGAGGGTGCAAGCGCGGATGATGCCCGATGCCGCTGCAACCGTCCAGGGAATCTTCGGTGGTGCAAACTGGCTGGATCGGGCGGATCCTGAAGCGACCCGGCGGCTCGCGGATCAGCGCGCGGTGGCGTATTCGGGGGCAGCCGCGGACTTTTCGGGTCGCGCCGCTGCGAAGCGCAGCGCAAACACGGCGCCGCCGCCGGGCCTGTCGTCGACCGAGACCTGGGCGCCGTGCATCTCGGCGATGCGCGCCACGATCGCCAGACCAAGCCCGGCATTGCCGCCGCGCCGCCGGTCGCGCCGCCAGAACCGCTGAAAGATATGCGCGCGTTCGGCTTTCGGCACCCCCGGCCCGCGGTCAAGAACGCTGATTGTCCCTTCGGCCGCCACCACCAGCTCGACCGTCGTGCCGCGGGCGGTGTGAGCCAGGGCGTTCTCGACGAGATTGCGCACGGCGCGGGCGATGGCGTCGCCATTGCCCCGTACCCTGACCGGGCGGCGCGCGCCGGTCACCGACAAGGTCTTGTCCTGCGACAGAGCGAGTGGCGCAAGAAAGGCCGCGACTTCGGCGGCGATTGCGGCGATGTCGGCGGTCTCGCCCTCGGCGACAAAGAAACTCTCGAGTTCCGAGATCTCCAGCAGCTGATTGACCAGCCGGCTCATGCTCTCGACGTCATGACGCAGCGGCTCGGCCACCTCGCGATCTTCGATCATGTCGATCTGGGTGCGCAGGATTGCGAGCGGCGTGCGCAGCTCGTGCGCGGCATCGGCGGTAAACTCGCGCTGCGCGCGGAAACCGGCATCCAGCCGGTGAAGGGCATGATTGACCGCGCGCACCAGCGGCAGGACCTCGCGCGGCATGTCGGCCTCCGGCAGTCTCAGTTCGATCCGGTCGGGGTTGATTTCTTCGGCCAGCCTCGACGCAGCGACGATCGGCTGCATTGCACGCCGGAAAATGGCGACATCGATGATCAGCAGCAACAGCAAGAGCGGCGCTGTTATCCAGCCGACATGCGTAAGAAACTGGGCGACGACATCGTCGATCAGCACGTCGCGATGGAGAACATCCTCGACAACCTGGACGACGACAGGCCGACCGTGGGAATCGGCTGCCAGCGTCGCCCCGTAGAGTGCGGCGCCATAGCGGTCTTGGCGAAAAAATTCGACCGGGCCGCCTTCCTGGCGAACCGGCGCGATCGCCCCAACACGATCTTGCTGGAAATACTCGACGCTTCCGCGCTCCGGCCGAATATCGGTAATCGCTCGATTACCCGGCAGCGAGGAGAATAATATCCCACCGGCGCCGTCGATCACGGCATAGGCGGCGCGCCCATAGCCTTGCGAATAAAATTCGGCGAGGCTTGGCGGCAGCGACAACCGCAGCGTCCCGTCCGGTGCCGTCGAAAGATATCGCACGATCTCGGCGGCCTGATCACGCAAGGCCTGATGGTGCAATTGCTCGACCGCTTCTCTGAGCACCAGGAACAGCGCCACCGGCATGCATATCGACGTGGCCACGATCGCGGCGACGTGCAGGGCGACGATCCGTGAGACGACCGACCGGAAGCGGATCACCTCATTTTCTCTCGGAGATCAGATACCCCACTCCACGCAACGTGTGGATTTGTACCGAGGCGTCGACCTCGGCGAGGCGCTTGCGCAGCCGATGGATGTAAACCTCGATCGCGTTGGAGCCGATTTCCTGCGACAAACCGTAGAGGTTGCCCTCGAGCAGGTTTTTGCCCACGACGCGCCCGCTGCGGCGCAGCAGATGCTCGAGCACGGCGATTTCGCGCGGCGAGAAAAAAATCGGCTCCTCCCCGACAAAGACCTGACGGGCGACCGTGTCGAGTGTCAGGTTGCCAAGTTCCAGCGGGACGCCCAGCAGGTTGCCGGGCCGCCGCAGCAATGCACGCAGACGGGCGATCAGCTCCTCGAGCGCAAACGGTTTGACCAGATAATCGTCAGCGCCGCTGCCCAAGCCGTTGACGCGGTCTTTGAGGCTGCCGCGCGCGGTCAGGATCAGAACCGGCGTGGCATCGCGGCGGCGGCGCATCGCGGCCAGAACGTCGAGCCCGTCGGTGTCCGGCAGGCCGAGGTCAAGGACGACGATTTCAAAGCGGTTCGTCTCGAGCACCGCCGTCGCGTCGGCTGCGGTGCCAAGGACGTCGACAACAAAACCGGCTGCGGCCAGGCCGCGCTTCAGCAACTCGGCAAAGCGCTCGTTGTCTTCGATCAACAGCAACCGCATCGAGTTTTCCTCGTCGGCCCGCTCGGGTCTCTCGGCTCGGTCGAGTCTTTCGGCTCGGTCGAGTCTTATAGACCACGTAATCCTATACGGTAAGCCGCTGACGCTCCGATGATCCCGTCTTTGGGCGAATCGAGTACGATCGGCGGCGCCCGCGGTGTGCCGAGACGGTTACGCGGGCAGCGCTCTTATCGAATCTTGGTTCAGATCGCGTCGAGCTGCCAGGCGACGTCGTTGCCGATGCCCCACAGATAGCCCACATCGGCCTGACCGACGAGAACGTAGGCACGCCCCTGATGCCGCCAATAAAGCATGTTGACATCCTGCCGGCGATCAAAGCTGGGCGCGATATCGGGCTGCTTCGACGATCCGATGATTAGCGCCATCGGTCCTATCGCCTTGTTGTCGGTGGTGTAGACGAGTTGCGCCGCCGGGCGGCCATCGACGACAACAAGCCGTGCGCCGCGGAAATTCAGTCCCCATGGTTTTAGGTCCGGCAGGCGCACCTGCTGCGTCAAGCTTTGGCTGATCTTTTGCAGCGCCTCTTGGGTATCGCCGTTCGCGGGAACATCGATCAGGGCATTATCGCCGGCTGCGACAAACAGCTTGAAATAACCGGCGGCGTTGTCGAGCCACAGATTGTTGGCAACGGCGGCCGCGATCGCCGGGGGCGTCGCGCCGCCGGCGACGTTGACGGGCAGGAGCTTGCCGACGCCGAAATAGGCCGAACCGCCGCCGACGAGAAAGCCGAGGAGCGAGGCCGCGACAGGCAGAGCGAGGCGTCGCCTGAGCCGTGGCCCGCCATGCACCGCGCCGCGCCCGGGCGAAAACGCCAGGATGCGGGCGCCGGTCTGCGCCGCCGTCTCGCCGCGGGCGGCGGCGATCAGCCGGTCCGGCAGGGGTTCGTGCAAAACCTCGAGGTAGGCGTCGCGCAGCAGCGCGGTCGATTGGGCGAGTGCCGCGAGTTTGTCGCGTGCGGGGGGATCGCTGTCGAGCCAAGCCTCGATATCGCGTCGTTCCGCGGGATCGATCTCGCCGTCGAGATAAGCGACGAGACGGTCGTCACTGTACCTCGACATCTTTCCTACTCCTGCCAATACCCGCGCCGGCTTCGAGCTGTGTCTGCAGCGCCGTGCGAGCCCGCGCGAGGCGGCTCATGATCGTGCCGACCGGAACCTGAACCACTTCGGCCGCCTCCCTGTAGCTGAGCCCCTCCACCGTGACCAGCAACAGCGCCGCCCGCTGGTCCGGCGGGAGGCGGTCGACGGCACGGCGAACTTCACCCAGTGCCAGCCGCGCTTCGACCCGCCGCACCGCCTCGTCCGAGCCCAATCGGCTTTCGACGATTTCGGCCTCCTCCTTGCGCACGCTGCGTGCACGGATCTGATCGATCCAGATCGTCTGTACGATGCGGAACATCCAGCTGTCGAAACGGGTACCCTCCTGAAACTGATGCCGCCGGGCGAGCGCACGTTCGCAAGCCGCCTGCACGAGATCATCGGCCTCGACCATCGAGCCGGTCAGCCCACGCGCAAATCGACGCAACCGAGGAAGCATCGCAATCAGCTGGTCGCTAAACCGGCCGATTTTCGCGTCTTCGTCCACGGCGGGCTTTGCCGGCGATTCCGCCGATCTCGGCCTCAGCGACAACGCACCTCCTGCAAGATTATTCCGTGGCGCGGCACCGCCGCCGGTCCGCGAATCCACGCCTCGCTTCGATCTCGCCCCCGTTATACGCCCCCGCGCCGAGCGATACCCCAGAATACCTAGCACGTCGGCGGAATAAGGCGACAGCGTGACGTTTTGGATGTCGCTCAACCGCAGGCGGCCCGCCATCGGGGTTTGCAGTCGAGCGCACGGCACAACCCCGCTGCGCGGATATTGCGCCGGGTTCGCTCTTCACAAACCGCGGCCCGCGCGGCATTGTGCGGCGCCCACCGTCTGGCCAGTCAGGAACTTCTGCTCGATGAAGGTTGCCGTCGTCAAGGAAAGGCGCCCGCATGAGCGCCGCGTGGCGGCGTCGCCCGACACCGTCAAGCGAATGGCCGCAATGGGGCTCGCCGTCGCCGCCGAAAGCGGTGCCGGCGAAAGTGCCGGCTTCAGCGATGCGGCGTTCGCTGCGGCGGGCGCCACAATCGCCGCGAACGCCGCGGCGGCGTTCGGCGACGCCGATATCGTGCTCAAGGTCCAGCGCCCGCTGATTGACGCAGACGGCGGGATCGACGAGCTCCAGACGATGAAGCGCGGCGCCGCGCTGATCGGCATGCTGCAACCGTTGCAGAACCCGCAGGACGCCAAGGCCTATGCCGGTGCCGGGATCAGCGCCTTTGCGATGGAGCTGGTGCCGCGGATTACCCGCGCGCAGGCGATGGACGTGCTGTCCTCGCAGGCCAATCTGGCTGGCTACAAGGCGGTGATCGACGCTGCCGACGAATTCGGCCGCGCCTTCCCGATGATGATGACCGCGGCGGGGACGATCAAGGCGGCGCGGGTGCTGGTCATGGGCGCCGGCGTCGCCGGGTTGCAGGCGATCGCCACCGCCCGGCGCCTCGGCGCGATCGTCTCCGCCACCGATGTACGCGCCGCCGCCAAAGAGCAGGTCGAGAGCCTCGGCGCCGCCTTCATCTCGGTCGATGACGAGGCCGCCCGCTCGGGCGAAACCGCCGGCGGCTATGCCCGTGAAATGGGCGAGGATTATCAGCGCCGCCAGCGCGAAAAGATTACCGAGGCGCTGAAGCGCACCGATGTCGTGATCTGCACCGCGCTGATCCCGGGGCGCCAGGCGCCGGTGCTGCTGACCCGCGCGATGGTCGCCGAGATGGGGCCGGGCTCGGTCATCGTCGATCTCGCGGTCGAGGCGGGCGGCAATGTCGAGGGCAGCCGTCCGGGCGAGACCGTAACCACCGCAAACGGCGTCACCGTCATCGGCCATCTGAACGTGCCGTCGCGCATCGCCGCCGATGCGAGTGCGCTCTACGCCCGTAATCTTCTGTCGTTCTTGGCGCTGATCGTCGACAAGGACGGCCGCCTGGCGATCGACGCCGACGACGAGATCATCAAGGCGACCCTGCTCACCCGCGACGGGGCAATCGTCAACCCGGCGCTGATGCCCGCCCCCGAGGTGGCTCCGGCCCCAGTCTCGAACAACTGACGGAGAACCGGATGGCAGACCCCGCCTCGCTGGCCGAGCGCGCCAGAGAGCTCGCCGGCGACGCCGGCCGGCTGGCGCATGATCTTCAGGCCTTGGCCTACCAGATCGCCGTCCAGTCCCCGGCGGCAGGCACAACCGCGAGCGGCGTGCCGTTTGTCTACGAGCTGACGATCTTCGTGCTCGCGGTCTTTGTCGGCTACCACGTGGTATGGCGGGTGACGCCGGCATTGCATTCGCCGCTGATGAGCGTCACCAACGCCATTTCGAGCGTGATCATCGTCGGCGCGCTGATCGCCGCCGGCCCGGCTGGCGTCAGCTTTGCAAAAGTCATGGGGTTCGTCGCGGTCGCACTCGCTTCGGTCAACATCTTTGGCGGCTTTATCGTGACCCAGCGCATGCTGCAGATGTACCAGCGCAAGAAATAACGAGGCGGCTTGTGAGCGAGAACCTTGCAGCCTTTTTCTATCTGATCGCGTCGGTCTGTTTCATTCTGGCGCTGCGCGGTCTGTCCTCGCCGCGGACGGCGCGGATCGGCAATCTCTACGGCATCGCCGGTATGGTGATCGCCGTCGTCACTACCCTGCTGACCCCGCATGTGGTCAGCTATGGGCTGATTATCGCCGGCATCGTCATCGGCGGTGCGGTCGGCACCTATATCGCGGTCAAGATCCAGATGACGGCGCTGCCGCAGCTGGTGGCGGCGTTTCACAGCCTCGTCGGCCTTGCCGCGGTCTGCGTCGCCGCGGCGGCATTCACCGCACCGCAGGATTTCGGCATCGGCGTTCCCGGCGCCATCGAACGCGCGAGCCTGGTCGAGATGTCGATCGGCATGGCGATCGGCGCCATCACCTTTACCGGCTCGATCGTCGCGTTCTCGAAATTGCAGGGTCTGGTCAGCGGCCGGCCATTGATGTTTCCCGGCCAGCATTACCTGAACGCCGGCCTCGGCGCGTTGCTGGTGGTGCTGATCGCCATCGTTGTCGGAACCGGGGCATCGGCGGTGTTCTGGCTGCTGCTGCTATTGTCGCTGGCGCTGGGTTTTCTGTTGATCGTGCCGATCGGCGGCGCCGACATGCCGGTCGTGATCTCGATGCTGAACTCGTATTCCGGGTGGGCGGCGTGCGGCATCGGCTTCACCTTGTCGAACAGCCTCCTGATCATCACCGGGGCGCTTGTCGGATCGTCCGGCGCCATCCTCAGCTACATCATGTGCAAGGGGATGAACCGTTCGATCGTCAACGTGATCCTCGGCGGGTTCGGCACCGAGGGCGGGACGGTCGCGGCCGGAGCCGGGGTCGGCGACCGCTCGGTCAGGTCGGGCAGCGCCGAGGACGCGGCCTTCATCCTCAAGAACGCCGCCTCGGTGATCATCGTGCCGGGCTACGGCATGGCGGTGGCGCAGGCGCAGCACGCGCTGCGCGAGATGGCCGACCTCCTCAAGAAGGACGGGGTCGGGGTGCGCTACGCGATCCACCCGGTCGCCGGCCGCATGCCGGGGCACATGAACGTGCTGCTCGCCGAAGCCAATGTGCCCTATGACGAAGTCTTCGAGCTCGACGAGGTCAACCGCGATTTTCCGTCGACCGACGTGGCGTTTGTGATCGGCGCCAACGACGTGACCAACCCCGCCGCCAAGACCGATCCCTCGTCGCCGATCTACGGCATGCCGATCCTCGACGTCGAACGCGCCAAGACCGTGCTGTTCGTCAAGCGCTCGATGGCTTCGGGTTATGCCGGGGTCGAGAACGAGCTGTTCTACCGCAACAACACGATGATGCTGTTCGGCGACGCCAAAAAGATGTGCGAGGAAATCGTCAAGGCGATGGAGTGACGCCGGCCACGACGCGACTATATTAATTCAGCGCATTAGTCGGGAGATCCGATCGGCAGCCTCTCCCTCAGCTGCCTGGAGCGCGCCCGCCGCGGATCGGAGCGCCAGCCGACGGTCGCGGACTTCGCGAACAATTTGCTCCTGAATTTCCGGAGCGAGCTTCGGAAGCGTGATCTCCATAAGATTGGCCGTGAACAGCCGTTCCTTCACTCCGCCCACGCGATGCCAATCTATCAACTCTATAAATAGCGGCGTTCTTAGCAATACCTCTACAAAATCCTCTGAGAAATGATTGGTTACGCGCCAAACCTGATATTCGGGACTTGTAATGGCATCATCCGGCACATCGGGAACACGTCCAAGCGATCCAACATTAGCGCGTGTGGGGTTATGAAAGAACCAGTCTTTTCTAATCTTCTTATAATTGCTGTTGAATTCTCCTCCCAATTGTCGATGACTAAAGAAAACTCCGTTGGTATTGTTTACACCGTAGACTGGCCATTCATGATTTGGGTCTTTACGGGGATCGACCAGCACCGTAGTGTCCGAAATACACTCGCCGAGGGGAATGAAATCTGGATGCTGCATACGTCTCGCCGCAGCCCGCGCAGACTTGTAGTCCCAACGCCGTTGCTCGTTCCAGGTCGTGATGATCACATCCATCAATCTGCTCCGAGCTGCAGAGGAGTGGTTCGCCGAAACTCGTGATATCGTTTAGCAATGTCTGGAAGGTCGTCGCGCAATTCTTGTCCCGTCGCCGTAATTCCTACACTGTCCGCTCGCGCGAAGAAAATTGGGAACCTCCAAAAACCGTTTTTGCGCACGGAATGATCGGGGCCTGGGATTGCGGGGAGAGGCCCCCGGTTTACAGAAGCGGTGTCAACAAGTCAGCCAGTCCGGATCGCGGTTCTTTTTCTCAAGCCGGAGCGGTCTGGGCAGTGAGCCAGACCATGCGTTTCATGTTGTAGACGAGGTTGGCGAGGCCGATCTTGGTTCTCGCTCGGGCAATGCCGATGGCGCGGATGAACAGGCCCATCGGGCCTTTTTGGCGGGCGAAGACGTGCTCGACCGCGGAGCGCACCGCCGATTTGCGGGCGTTGGCCCGGGCGGTGCGCCGCGGCATCGGCTTGCCCTTCGGCTTCTTGCGGTGGATTTGTGAGCGCAGGCCGTTGTCGGCGAGGTGCTTCTCGTTGGCCTTGGAGCGATAGGCGGTATCGGCCCATACGTCGCTGGCGGTGTTGTTCTTGTCGATCAGATCGGGCAGCAGCGCACCGTCGTGGCGAGCGGCGTCGGTCGCCGCCCAGGTCCGGATCAGACGATGCCGGCGGTCGATGCCGAGGTGGTTCTTATAACCAAAAGCCGGGACCGCGAGATCAACGCGCAGTGCGCCGTCGGCGCTCGGCTTGGCCTTGGTGTACTTCACCGTCCAGCGTGCATCGCGGTCCTTCTGGCGCAGCTTGGCTGGTTTCTCCGCCCACTGTGCCGGGATGCGACCGGCCCTGATCTCGCGTTTCTCGCCTTCGGTGTTGCGCTGCTTCGGCGCCGCGACGATCGAGGCATCGATGATCTGACCGCCCATCGCCAGAAACCCGGCCGCCGCGAGCGCCGCATCGAAGCGTTTGAACAGAACCGTGATCGCCGAGTTGCCCTCAATCTTGGCCCGCGTCAGCGCCTCGCGGAAGGTCCAGATCGTATTGGCGTCCGGCACTGTGTCGGCAAGTCCCAGACCGAGGAAGCGCATGAACGACAACCGGTCCCGGATCAGATACTCGGTCCGCTCGTCTGACAGCGTGTGGCTCGACTGAAGAATCAGCACTTTGAACATCAGCACATGATCAAACGGCGGCCGCCCGCCTTTGACCCGGTCCGAGCGCGGCACCGTCCGCTCCAGATCCGCCCGAAACAGTTGAAAATCGACCACAGCGTTCAGCTGCTCCAAGCTGTCGCCTTTGGCGGAAAGTTGCTTCAGCCGCTCGTCAACGTCGAAAAACCCCGCCTGACCGCGCATCTCCGCCCCCCAGCGCAGACCCCGGATCATCGAATCACAAACCGGCCTAAACCGCGAGGTTCTTGGAGGTCTCCAATTTGATAATCAAGTTCCATTCGGACCCGAAGCCTACTTTCGGCCGCGATCTGTTCATCGAATTGGGCTATTTCGCTGGCTGGCGCTTTTCGCGTGCGCAACGCCTGACGTTTTGCCTTGGTGTTCTCCATCACTTCGGCGAGGGAGGCCGTGAACGCGCCCGAAACCCGTGCACTCTCGCTATCTTTGAATTTTTGTAAAAATAGGATACTCGCCTTCACTGAGGCGCCGGAGGAAGCGAATGTTTCAATAGGAAGCGAAATAACCGCGTCAACGAATGCTCGTTCCTCTACGTGTGCACGCACCTGACGCAGCGACGGATTGTTTAGAAGCCCCTCAGGCACCACTATCCCCATTCGACCGCCCGGAATCAGGAAATCAAGGCAGCGCTCCAGGAACAATAATTCGGTTCGTTGAGATTTCTTCCCGCGTCCTAATGCATAGAGATCGAGGTAATGATGCGTCGCCCCGTCAGAAATCCGGCTCACTAAAGAACCAAAGGGAGGGTTTGTAAGCAGTTTGTGGAAGGTCGCCGGTCGAAGCTCCGCGTTCGCCCGTGCCAAGGTATCGAATGGAAGAAGGGCATCGGCAGCGACGATGTTGCTGTGACCATCCTCGTGAAGGATCATTCCCATCATAGCGACCCGACTTATCTGATCGTTGACTTCGATCCCGTACAAACCGCGAAGAGCCCAATCTCTCCAATAGTCGCGTTGATCTATTGGGTTGTGAAATCTCTGCTCTGCGAATTTCTGGATGTGTTCTAATGCATAGAGGAGAAACCCGCCAGAGCCACACGCCGGATCTATAATCTTATCTCGGATGGATGGTTGCATGACGTCTACCATAAATTTCACTACAGATCGCGGCGTAAAGTATTGACCCATTTCTCCGCGAAAAACGGTATCCAAAAATTTTTCTAATGCTTTTCCCTTGGCATCTAGATCACTTTTATACAGAGATATTTCCTGGAGTGTTCCAACTACCCGGAAAATTAATTCATCCCTAATGTCAAACGAAGATTTGAAGACGTTTTGAGCAGCAATCTTGTACCTATCGAAGATAGCACGGACACGTGCGCCGACCTCCGATGGAGTTTCATTGCTTCCAACCTGAAATCCGTAAGGATCGCCGTCATATGTGCCGCCCCGCTCATCCTGCAATTTGCAGAACATCAACTTCGTCATTTCGTCGAATGCTTGCGCTGGATTCCGTCGCCCTCCTTCCCACAGCGCGTCATGGCATTGTTGAAATCGTTGTCGCAATTCGCTGAGGGACGCCTCCCGCAGGTCAAACTCTGGATCGCCTTTGACATAGCGATATTTTATTGGGGCGCCGTATCGCTCTGGAAGATTGATCCATGATCGTCCGCTGTCCTGCAATGAGAACGATCGGGCCTCAAAACATACGGTCCGCAGTCCGGTCGTTGTGCAGGCAAAGGGCGCGCCCAGATTGTTCGCGTTTCCCCAAGCTTGCTTTACGGCCTGCTCAAAATCATTAACCGGCAATTCTTCTGATTTACATTCTGCGGCCAAGAAAGGCTGGCGAAGACCGTCGTCTTCGTAAATGACCAAATCGGCGAAGTCTTCTGGCTTCCGGCGATAAACTTCAACTTCTAAATCTATTCTCTCGGGAGGATAAGAAAATGTCGTTGCCAGCTCATAGTAGAACCACGCCCGTACTTTCTCTTCGGGATCTGACCACAAGTAGGATTTAGGAGCCCCGCTTCTTTGCGTACGTAGATAGACTATCCGTTCACCATCAACCGCGAATAGATCTGGATGCTCGATCGGATCGAAGTCGATGATGCTACTTGGCATCAATGACGCCTACGGGAAGGAGCTCTCGAAAGGCGGAGTCAGCGCCAGCGACAGCGACGAATCACAGCGGTAGGTCGCGGGCGGCTCCTTCTTGCGGAATTGTGGCTGGATCCCGACCTCCGGGCGCAACGCGATATCAGAGTCAGGATGGCGATTAGTCTCGGTTCGCCCCGACCGCGCCGCGTTGCGCGCCATGCCCGCCGTCTCCCCGACTGTCTTGTGGCGGTTCTACCGTAACGCGCAGAGCAAGTCACGCTCAGCGGCCCAGCCCGCGACGGCCGCATCCGGAAAATTGCCGCAAAGCTATGCTAAATGCGGACCGGTTGGGATTTGCTTAAAGGCGGCGAGTGGGTTCGCGTCGGGGTCTCACCCGCGCCGGACGGCCACGCGCGACTGAGATGCCGCCTCCGCCTCGGCGACACTGCAACCTGTAGATGAGCTTTGCTGCAGATTCGCTGCAGATGCAGCGACGGGTAATCTTCGATGCAACCGATGATCGAATCTCGCAACAACCGGACTCGTCGGCAGGCCGCCGCAAAGCAGGCACAACAACGCGGTGCTCGTGGGCTCAGACCCTTCGCCGGAAGGCCGAGGATTGAACTTAGTAGCCTTCGCGCTCCATGCGTTTGCGCAAAAGCTTGCGGTAGCGGCGCACCGCCTCGGCTTTTTCGCGGGCACGGCGCTCCGACGGCTTTTCGTAGCTGCGCCGCAACTTCATTTCCCGGAACACACCCTCGCGCTGCATTTTTTTCTTCAAGGCCCGGAGAGCCTGGTCGACATTGTTGTCGCGAACGAGGACTTGCACGGGGGCTCTTCTCCTTCCCAACGGTCAACGGCGGCGCCGATTTGCCGCAGCGTTTGCGCGCTTGTTTAGCACCGGCCCCGGCCCCTGTGAAGGCGAGGGATCGCGTTCGACGCATGCGCTTTACCAGTGCCGGCGCCGGCTCCATATTTGGGTCATGGCTCTGTTGAAAATCGCCCGCATGGGCAACCCGGTGCTGCGCCAGCCGGCCGCGGCGGTCGAAGACCCGACCGCACCCTGGGTGCGCCGCTTCGTCGACGACATGATCGAGACGATGGCGGACGCCGCCGGCACCGGGCTTGCCGCACCGCAGGTCCACCAGCCGTGGCGGATCGTTGTCTTCTTTGTCTCCGGCGACCGTCTGACCGAGTTGCCGGGTGATGTCGCGCAGGACCTGACGGTGCTGATCAACCCGGTCGTCGAGCTCTTGGGTCAGGATCGCGCCTTTGGTTGGGAGGGCTGCCTGTCGGTGCCGGGGCTGCGCGGCGTCGTCCCGCGTCATCTGCGCATCCGCTATCGAGCCGCCGGGCTCGACGGCAACACGGTCGAGCGCGAGGCGGAAGGCTTTCATGCCCGCGTCGTCCAGCACGAATGCGATCATCTCGACGGCATTCTCTATCCCCAGCGGATGCGTCGACCCGCGCCACATGTTCTTTCTCGAAGAGCTGCAGCGCCACCCGGTTGATCTCGCCGCCTTTCTCGACGAGACGCGGCAGCAATGAAAAGCCCGCTTGCCGAAAGCCAGCGCATGGGTTTGATCGAGGCGATACTGCCCGATGTGCCGTTCGACGGGTGGACGCGCGCGGCACTGCGCAAGGCAGCCCGGCGGCTCGGCATGGCGCCGGAGGAAGCTCTGGCGCTGTTCCCGGGCGGGGCGGCCGATCTCGTCGCCGGCTTCAGCCATTGGGCCGACCAGCGCATGCTCGACCGGCTCGAAGCCCAGCCGGTCGAAGCGGCGCTCGAGGCGGCGCGCACTCCCGACCGCATCGCCCAGGCGATGGCGACGCGCCTCGAAATCGTCGAGCCGTGGCGTGAAGCGGTGCGCCGCGCGCTGACCGTGCTGGCGCTGCCGCCGAACGCGCCACTCGCGCTGCGGCTCGTTTACGCGACCGTCGACGCGATCTGGTATGCTGCCGGCGACGCCGCCACGGATTTCAGCTTTTATACGAAGCGGCTGAGTTTGGCCGTGATCTATGGCGCCACCGTGCTGTATTGGCTCGAAGACCGCTCCGAGGGTTTTGCCGACACCCAGGCCTTTGTCGAGCGCCGGCTTGCCGCCGCCGCCCGTGTCGGCCGCGCGCGCCGCGACCTTGGAACCTTGGCGGCGCGGCTGCCCAACCCTTTCCGGCTGTTCCGTCCGCTCCACTGACCCCACGGAAGCCCACTCAGCGGTGGGAGCCGCGCTCAGCGGTGGGGGATCAGCCGCGTTACATGGCCCATCTTGCGCCCGGGCTGGATCTCGTGTTTGCCGTAGAGATGAAGCTTGGCCAGCGGGTCGCCCAGCGCCTCGCGCCATTTGTCGACGTCGCGGCCGAGCAGGTTCTTCATGACCGCATCGGAATGATGCTCGACCGAGCCCAGCGGCAGCCCGCACAACGCCCGCACCAGCTGCTCGAACTGGCTGGTGACGCAGGCGTCGATCGTCCAATGGCCGGAATTGTGCGGCCGCGGCGCCAGCTCGTTGACCAGGACCTCGCCCGACGGGGTCACGAACATCTCGACTGCGAGCACGCCGACGAGATCGAGCTTTTCGGCGACATGGCGGGCGATGGCCTCAGCCCGCATCGCGATTTCGGCCGCGATCCGCGCCGGTGCGATCGTGGTGTTGAGAATGTGGTTGTCATGCTGGTTCTCGACCGGCGGGTAGGTCGCCGACGCGCCGCTGCGGCCGCGGGCGACGATGACTGAAATCTCGCAACTGAAATCGACAAAGCGTTCGAGGATGCCGATCTCGCCCCCCATCTGGCGCCACGCCTCGTCCGCTTTGGTTTCCGGCGTCAGGGTCACCTGCCCCTTGCCGTCATAGCCCATGCGCACGCTTTTCAGCACCGCCGGGTAGCCGAAATCGTGCATCGCGCGCATCAGCGCCGTTGCCCCGGAGATTTCGCGGTAGACCGTGGTCGGGATGTCGACCGAGCGCAAAAAATCCTTTTCGCGCAGGCGGTCCTGGGTGATTTCGAGGATTTCCGGGTGCGGCAGGACGGGCTTTGCTGCCGCCACTCGGCGAACCGCCGCGGCCGGGATGTTTTCGAATTCGAAGGTGGCGACGTCGACGGCGGCGGCAAAACAGTCGAGTGCCGCGCCATCGGCATAATCGGCGACCGTGGCGCGCCCGCACACCTGCTCGGCCGGGCTGTCGGGCTCGGTCGCGAAGACATGGCATCGATAGCCGAGCCGGGCGGCGGCGAGCGCCGTCATCCGCCCCAGCTGGCCGCCGCCCAGAATCCCGATCGTGGCCCCCGGGGCCAGCATTGTCGGGGCCAGCATTGTCGGGGGCAGCATTGTCGGGGCCAGCATTGTCATGGCCAGCATTGTCGTGGGCATCAGCCCGCGCCCGGGCTCTCGGCGACGCGCTCGCTCTGCGCCAGCCGCCAGCCGTCGAGGCTGCGCGCCGCAGCGGTGTCCGAAAGGCCGAGGATTGCCGCCGCGAAGAGCGCCGCGTTGACGGCGCCGGCTTCGCCGATCGCGAAGGTGGCAACCGGGATTCCCGCCGGCATCTGGACGATCGACAGCAGGCTGTCCACGCCTTTGAGCGCCCGGCTTTCGATCGGCACCCCCAGCACCGGCAGCGAGGTCAGCGCCGCGACCATGCCGGGCAGATGCGCGGCTCCGCCGGCGCCGGCGATGATCACCCGCAAGCCACGGGCGCGGGCCGCGCGGGCATAATCATAGAGCCGATCGGGTGTGCGGTGAGCCGATACGATGCGCGCTTCGTGGCCGATCCCGAGCCGGCCGAGCGTCGCCGCGGCGTGCTGCATCGTCTGCCAGTCGGATTGGCTCCCCATGATGACGCCCACCGCCGGGCCGGTCTCGCTCATTCCTCTCCTTACCGAATAACGCGCAACGCTCCGCCGGCATTATAGGGGGCGACCCCGCCGGGACAAGCGGCCGAGGGCGGGCGGGCGGTTACGCGATGATGTCGGGCAGGAGTTCGCTTTCGATCTTCGAGATCTGGTCTTTCAGCAGCAGCTTGCGTTTTTTGAGGCGCTGCAATTGCAGCTGGTCGAACGGGACCTGCTCCGAAAGGCGCGCGATAACGTCGTCGAGATCGCGATGTTCCGACTTCAGCGCGACGAGCTTTGCCTTCAGCGATTCAGTGTCGAGGTCCATGGCTGATAGAAGTGGATGCCATCGTCATTGTATCATCGCAAATGGGTCCCGTCGCCGGCATCCCGCAACAGAAAATGAACGACGCGGTCGCCCCGGGCACCGCCGGCAAACGGCTGTGGTCCTTTTCGCTCGCTTTTTACGAGCGGCCAGGTGTGGCGGCGGCGCTGATAGCGCTGCAGGATGGTGCCGGCCTCGACGTCAATCTGATCCTGTTCTCGATATGGCTCGGTTTGTCGGGGCGCGGCCGGGTCGACGAGCCGGCACAGGAAGCAGCGGACCGGGCGGTTCAAGCGATCCGGGTCGATGTGATCGAACCGCTGCGGGCGCTGCGCCGCCGCCTCAAGACCGCTCCCGCCGCCGACATCCAGCGCCTGCGCGAGCGGATCAAGACGCTCGAAATCGACGCCGAAAGGGCGGCGCAGGACCGGCTCGCGGCCCTTGCCGGACCTGCGTTCAGGGCCGATCGCGTCGAATGCCTGGCCGATGCCGAGGCCAATCTCGCCCGTGCCCTCGGGACGGCGGCGGGGCACGGCGCCGCCGCCGTCGTCCGCGATGCGCTGACGCATTTTGCCAACGCCGCGGTCAACCCGCTTTAGCCGGTTCGCCCCAGCGCCTGACGGTTCCGCTGTCGAGCCCGAACAGGTCGAGGATGCGGCCCAGGGTTTGGTCAATCATCTCGGCGAGCGTCGCCGGCTTGGCGTAGAACGCCGGGACGGGGGGTGCGATCACCGCCCCCATCTCCGATAAAGCCGTCATCGTACGCAGGTGCCCGGTGTGCAGCGGCGTCTCGCGGACCATAAGCACGAGCCGGCGCCGTTCCTTCAGCACCACATCCGCCGCGCGGGTCAACAGGGTCGTGGTCACCCCGCTGGCGATTTCCGACATGCTGCGGATCGAGCACGGTGCCACGACCATGCCCATGGTCTTGAACGAGCCGGAAGAGATCGACGCCGCCAGGTCGCCGATCGGATGCACGACATCGGCGCGGGCCCGGACCGTCGCCGGCTTGAGCGCGGTTTCGAGTGCCAAGGTCACTTCGGCTGTGCGGCTGATCACCAGGTGGGTCTCGACCGCCAGGGGCTGCAGCAGCTCCAGGAGCCGCGCTCCGTATATCGTGCCGGAGGCGCCGGTGATCCCGACGATCAGACGGGGGGGTGCGGATGTTTGCGTCATCGCGATCCCTGTGAAAAGCGCCGGCCCGACATATTTTCGTCATCGGGGCTCAGGTCCCCTGGTTCGCCGGCCGCTCCGGCGTTATTTTTGGCCATGGTCTTCGTCCTTGAGGAGGGAATGCATGTCGCAGAAGGATCGCATCGAGGCGCTCAGAGAAAAGCACGCGGCGCTCGAACTCGCCATTGATGAGGAGAACCGCCGTCCTTTGCCGAACGACGATATGATCTCCGATCTGAAGCGTCAAAAACTCCGCATCAAGGACGAAATCTATCAGCTGGAGCGGCTCTAACCGCAACGCCCGCAAATTTCGCGGGTCGTAAAGCCGGCGCGGCGTTGTTCCTCCCGGCTTTTTTTTGCGCCGGCAGCGCGGTGCCAAGCTGCGACGACGCGTCTACCGGCGGCGCGCGATGGATCGCCCTAACGACCTTCGGCGATGGCTTCCCAGCCGCGGTTGAGCGTCGTGCCGGTCACCCGATAGCATTTGTTGTCGGGACCGCTGAGGGCGACATTCATGATTTCGCCCCATGGATCCCAGACCAGGCCGGTCGCCGCCCACGCCTTCAGCCTGACGCCCTGGGCATCGCCGGGCAGGTCGACCTGGTGGGTGTAGCCGACGGTCTTCTCGCCCAATTCCCAGATCTTGTTTTGGTTGTAGTTGCCGTAAGCGTCCGGTTCGACCCAGTCCACCTCGAACTTCGCGACATAAACTCCCGAATGCTGAAATATGACGTAGCCGTTCGGATATTTGACGCACTCGGTGTCAGTGTAGTCGGTGGTAAATCCCATCCGTGCAAATTCATTGTCCTTGAGAAAGGCAACGGTGTAGGCGACCGCCAGCCCGGGATTGTCGCGGCGATACAGAGCGTCCGTTCGGATGTAGTCCTGCAAGCCTTTGAGCCCGGAGGCAGCGCCGCCGCCGAAGATTTGCACCGGGGTTTCCGCTCCGCCGCCGAGTGCCAGCGCGGTGAACGAGGCATTGCTGACGATGTCCTTGTACTTCGTGTCGAGACTGCCGCCGACCGTGACCCCGCCCTGCGTCGCCTGTTCGAAAGCACCCTTTAGGTTGAATGAAGTGTCGACGGCCGAGGTTTCCATCTTGACCATCAGGATCCGCCCGTAGTCGATGCTGCGCACGTAAGCCGGCGGACGGCTGGCAGTAAAGACCCGTTGCGCGTCGTCGAGCGCGACGCGGTCGTCAAACGCATCGGAAGGGGATGAGGGGGCATCCATCCAGACCGTGTAAAACACCTGCTTGAAGTACGTGACGACGACCGATGTTTCCGTCGTGCTGCTCGAGCTTATCTGTGCTGATGCGCTGCCCGAAGCCCATTTCGAGTTGAAGCCCAGATCGAGTGAAACCTGCTGCGAGGAAAACGCCTGGGTCGTTTGGATAAAAGATCGCGCGGCGTTGATGTAACCTTGGCTGACCGCCTGCTTGTTCCACTCTTCCAGCTTGGCGTTCAGAAAATGCTGCACGGTGGACCCGGCGGGAACGATGGTTCCGCTGGGGTTTTCCAACCCCGGCAGGTCCACGCTCAAAATCGCCGGACCGCGCGGCAAGGCGATCGGGGTCGGCCGACCTTCGCTCAGGTTTTGATCGGCGAGCACCAACGCGCCGGGGAAGACGACGCCCGCCGTCGGACTGAGTATCGCCACCTCGCTGAGGTTCTTGTTCAGCGACCGCTGGATCTTGGTGCAGATGATGACGCCGTTGTTGTTTTGTTGCCGGTCCTTGACCGGTATCGTCGACGTGCTACCGTCTGGCACCACCGCCAGCAGCACCTGCGGATTGTAGTCGAGCGCCGCGATATAGCGGTCGATGTCGGGGTTCGGCACGTTGCGATACTCCTTGAACGAAGTGACTTCCTCAAGCCGAACGCGCATCGACCACGAATTCGGGCCCTCGGCTCGCACATCCACACATCACCGCAGACAACGCACGAAGCGTCGGGGCGCCTGAGCGATCAGGGGGCCAAGGAACGATCGGACCAAGCGAGAAATTCTAAAAGCCGGCGGCGCCGCTTGGCAAGATTTTTGGTTAACGGCGGTGGCGCCGCGCCCTGCTTCAGCGTGACCAAGGGCGGCGGGTTCGCCTTGGATCAGCGGTGGATGACCCCGTGATCGCCGCCCGAGAGCCGGCCTGTGGGCTCAAAATGGGTCGTAACGGCTGAGAACGTTGCCATATTTGGCCGAAGGGCCACATTTGCGACACAAGATCGCCAAAATTCAGCTTGACATCGTCCAGCCCTCCGGACATTGGTAAACGGCCGAAGTGATGTCTGTTGCTCTTAACCCTTTTCCCGCTTACCATCGACACTCAGCAAGTAATAGGCTAATATCATCCTGAAAACACGACGATTTTCAGGGTGAAGTAATGCCTCGTAACCGCGTGCAGCACCAGAAGGGCCTCTCGGACGATGCGTTCGAGCAGCGCTATCCGGACGAAGAGGCATGCCGCAAGGCGTGGTTCGTCTGGCGCTGGCCGGAGGGCTTCAAGTGTCCGCGGTGCGCATCGACAAAGTATTCCGAGATCCAGGGCCGTCAACTGCTTCAGTGCCGGCGATGCCGGTACCAGACATCGCTGATCGCCGGCACCGTTTTGCAGGGCACCAAGCTGCCAATGCGGCTGTGGTTCCGCGCCATGCATCTGCTTGGCCAGGGCAAGAAGGGAATATCCAACATCGAGTTGGGCCGGCGGCTGGGGATCTCGACCAACGCTGCCTGGCGGCTTCAGCACAAGCTGATGCAGGCCATGCTCGAGCGCGACCGTCGTTACAAGCTCGGCGCCGCCGGCCCGCGGATCGAGATCGACGACGCTTACATCGGCGGCGAGCGCACCGGCGAAGGGTCTGGGCGCGGCCGGCGCGGCCACACCCCTTTTATTGTCGCGATCGAGACCTCCGATGACGGTCGGCCGCTACACGCTCGCTTGCAGGTGGTGCGTGGCTTCCGAGCCGGTGAAACCAAGCGTTTGTGCTCCGCTGTCGAGGCCGGAACCACCGTTGTCAGCGACGGCGGCCAGTGGTTTCGCTGCATCGCCGAACAGCCGGGCATCGTCCATCAACGGCACGTCACCGGCTCCGGTCGCAGGTCGGCGCGCCACCCTGCCTTCCGCTGGGCGAACACGGTGCTGGCCAATGTCAAAAACAGCCTCTTGGCCACCCATCGCGTGGTCGGCGCCAAACATCTGCCACGTTACCTCGCCGCCTTCGCCTGGCGCTTCAACCGCCGCTTTGTTTTAAAAACCATCCACGAGCGCCTCGCCATCGCGGCAATCACCACCCCACCAATGCCATACCGCCTCCTCAAATTGGCTGAGGCACGATGGTAAGCGGGACCCTTTTTTTGGGGGAGGGGGGCGTGCAGTCAACCGTTCCACCTCGTGTCAAGCGCGGATCGCTTAGCCCGATCCGCGGTCCACCGTCTTAAAACCCGAATTAAGCTACAATAATTAATCTTCCCCTTGCCTTAAGCGAGGGGACAGGGAGGTAAGCCATGAGATTAAAACGTTCGCACGTGCTGCCTGGATTGTTGGCGTTTGCACCGTTGCTGGCCTTACCCACCGTTGCCGGGGCGCAGACTGTAAGCAACCCCTCGACGGCGCCGGATTGTATGAACAACACCGCGTTTTTCAACCCGGGACTACCGCCGAGCATCGGTCTTCCCCCCGGATTTACGGCGTCGGTTTTCGCCTCGGGTCTGAATATGCCGACCGGGATCGCGTTTCTCGGCAATTCGGTGAACTTCCAAGTCTATGTTCTCGAGTCCGGGCATGGTCTGCCAAGCGTTTGCAACGACGACGCGGCGTGGCCCGCGGGTCAGTTCGCCGCAAACAACCCGTTCACCCCTGACATCCTGGTGTTCGACAAAAACGGCAACAAAATTGGCACACCCATAGGCAAGCCAACCGCGCCGGGTGTTGGCTTCCAACCATCGGGGCCGGCAGTCGACATCGCGTTTGAACTCGGGCTGGCGGGGGGCCGGCTGTTTGCCACCGACTCCAACCAGGCGACCCACACCCATAACGGGCAGAACAACAACAGTTCGCGGATCGTCATCGTCAATCCGACGGCAAACCAGGTGACGCCGTTCATCACCAACTTGCCGACCGGTGACCATCCGACCGAACAGCTGGCGTTCAACGGCGGGTTCATCTACTGGTCGCAGGGCTCGACGACCAACAGCGGCGTCGTCGGTCTCGACAACGGCGGGGGCCAGAACCAGTCGGACATCCCGTGTCAGGATATCACCTTGAGCGAGAACACGTTCAGTTCTGGCGGCGGGATAATGACCAGCGGCTACTCGCCGTTTGGGGTCACTCACCCGGCGGGTACGGTAATTCCGGCGTTCTTTAACTCCTTCACCGGGGCGATTCGGCAGGGCGTCTGTGACGGAGCCGTGCTGCGAGCACCGTTGTTCAATCCTAGCGCGATTCAGGCCTACTCCTGGGGGTACAGAAACGGGTATGCGATCCGGTTTCCGCCTCCGGGGCACCCGTTGTTCGGGGGATTGCTGGTCGGGATGGACGGGGCCGACGAGCGTGGCGCACGGCCCTCCAACAACGCTCCGGAAGAACTGCACCTGGCGCGCCAAAATACGGACGGTACTCCGGATTATCATGGTTGGCCGGATCGCTACGGCGGCATCCCCACCAGCCAGAGAGTTTATAACCCGGAGGGCGGGACGAGCGATGACGACTGCAGTCCGCCGGGACCGCAATGCGTTCCAATCCGCGACGTGCTGGCCTTCCCGCCGCAGCAGATCACCAGTCCGCTGGCGATCGAGGGTGCCAACTCCTCGTTCACCGGGATCGACTTCGCGCCTCTGCCATTTGTCAAAGGGCCGGTGGAGACCGGGGCGGCGCTGTACAGCCTCGAGGGGGATTTCGGGTTCTCGCCGCCAAACGCCACCGCGCCCGCGCCCGAGATCGGTCACGAAATCAAGCTGATCAACTTCAACCAGCCCGGCACCACGACACTTGCCCTGAAGTTCCAGAACTTTGCCCGTAACGTAACCGGCGACCAGGCGTTCGTCACCAGCATCAACGGGTTCAACCGGCCGACCAACATCCGGTTCGGTCCGGACAACTGCGCCTACGTCGTCGATTACGGCGCGGTGCGCGACCTCGGCGCCAACTCGCATTTTGTCGGCACCGCCAACGGTCCGCTCGTGCAAATCCCTGGTACCGGCGTGATCTGGAGGATCTGCCCGCCAAAGTAAACTAACCCAGGGCGGCGCCACGGGGCGGCTACGGCCGCCCCTTTTTTGTGGGTGGTCAAGGCAGCGATTTTGCCCGCTCGCGCAGGACGAATTTCTGGATCTTGCCGGTCGAGGTTTTGGGCAACGGGGAAAAGACCACGGTTCGCGGCGCCTTGAAGCGAGCGAGGTGATCGCGGCAAAAGGCGATGATGTCTTCCGCCGTGGCGTTGGCGCCCTGTTTCAACGTGACGAAGGCGCAAGGGGTTTCGCCCCACATCGGGTCGGGGCGGGCGACGACCGCAGCCTCCAGCACCGCGGGATGGCGGTAGAGCACGCTTTCGACCTCGACCGTCGAGATGTTCTCGCCGCCCGAAATGATGATGTCCTTCGAGCGGTCTTTGAGCTCGATATAGCCGTCGGGATGGACGACGCCGAGATCGCCGGTGTGGAACCAGCCGCCGGCAAAGGCCTCCTCGGTGGCGCTCGGGTTTTTCAAATAGCCTTTCATGACGATGTTGCCGCGCATAAAGATCTCGCCCATCGCGGCACCGTCGGCCGGTGTCGGCGCCAGGCTCTCCGGGTCGCCAACCATCAGCCCGTCGAGCACCGGATAGTTGACCCCTTGCCGCGCCTTTAGCCGCGAGCGTTCCGCGGTCGGCAGCGCATCCCATTCGCCGTGCCAAGCGCACACCGTGGCCGGCCCGTAGACTTCGGTCAAGCCATAGACATGGGTGATGCGGAAGCCCAGTTCCTCCATCCCCTCGATCACCGCGGCCGGCGGCGGCGCCCCCGCCGTCATCATCGCCGCCGGCCGGTCGAGCGCCCGATCGACGCCGGCGCCGGGGTTGAGCATCATGTTCATGACCACCGGCGCGCCGCAGAGATGGGTTACGTTTTCGCCGCGGATGGTGTCGTAGATCGCCGCCGCCTCGACCCGGCGCAGGCAGACATGGGTTCCGGCGAGTGCCGTAATTGTCCAAGGAAAGCACCAGCCGTTGCAGTGGAACATCGGCAATGTCCACAGGTAGACCGGATGCTGCCGCAGTTCCCAGACGAGAATGTTACCGAGCGCGTTCAGGTAGGCGCCGCGATGGTGGTAGACGACACCCTTGGGATTGCCGGTCGTGCCCGAGGTGTAGTTGAGCGCGATCGCGTCCCATTCGTCGGCCGGCATGACCGGCGAAAAACTGGGGGCGGCGCCGGCGAGAAAGGCCTCGTAATCGGTCTCGCCGAGGCGTTCGCCGCCCGGCCCCGCCGGGTCGATGATGTCGATAACCATCGGCCGGCGCTCTAGCCGGTCCAGGGCCGCTTTGACGACCGGGGCGAATTCGGTGTCGGTCAGCAGCACCTTGGCCTCGCCATGGCCGAGGATGAAGGCGATCGTCTCCGGATCGAGACGGACGTTGAGCGCATTCAGCACGGCGCCGGCCATCGGCACCCCGAAATGCGCCTCGAACGCCTCGGGAATGTTGGGCGCCATCACCGCGACGGTGTCGCCGCGGCCCACACCCTGCGCCGCCAACCCCCCGGCGAGCCGGCGGCAGCGCTCGTGGGTCTCGCGCCAGCTGTAGCGCCGGCCGCCGTAGACGACGGCCGGCCGCTCGGCGAACACCGCCGCGCTCCGCGCCAGAAAGCCGAGCGGGGTTAGCGGCACAAAATTGGCCGCGTTCTTGTCGAGCCCGATGTCGTAAGGATTGGTTTCGTCGCCTGCCGTCATTCGTTTTCCTCCCGCACGCCGCAGTTTTGCCGCGGAGACCAGCGCTGTCGAGAAGCTTCACCCGAACTGGTTGGCAACGCCTTGTGCTTTTTGCTCGGGGCGAAAAGTGTTTGACCAGAAATGCGGCGAACGATGCCCAATACTTTATCGTCGCCCCGCGAAAGCGGGGGTCCAGGGCCGATGGCACGTCGTTTGCCCGCTGTTCAGGCCAGGGGCAGGGTCCGGGTTCCCGCTTTCGCGTCGCTTTCGTGGGAATGACAGCAGGGTATGACCTTTTGTATATTCTCTTCGGGTCGAACTCGGAGATTTTGCTCAGGCGCCGGCGTTCTTGACGACGCGCGGCAAGGCGGCGTAGAAGACGCGCCCGCCCTAGGCTGGTAAAGCCCAGGCGCCGGGTGTCCATGGGTACGGTCGGTCGAGGTAGGAATATGGCGCGGAGATGCGCGATTACCGGCAAGGGCGTTCAGGTCGGCAATAACGTCAGCCATGCCAACAACAAGACAAAGCGCCGCTATCTCCCGAATCTGCAGTGGATTTCAGTGTTGTCGGACGTGCTGGGCCCGATCCGGCTGCGCATCACCGCGGCGGCGATCCGGACGATCGAGCACAAGGGCGGCATCGACGCGCTGTTGCGCGATACCCCCGACCGCGAGTTGGCGCCGGAAATCCGCCGGCTGAAACGCCGCGTCGAGACCGCGGCGGCCCGTCGCAGCGCATAGAACCGGGCCCGGTGCGGCGCCCCTTCGGGGACTTCGCCCGGGGACGATGCGGGTTCGGCGGTTTGTTGCCGCGGTGGCGCTGATTGCAGCGTTGTTTCCAATCGCCGCGGGCCGCGCCGACGTTTCCTACCGAACGACGATCAAAGGTGCGGCCGAGAGCGATCTATCCGATCTTCTCGACCAGGTCTCCCAGCTCAAGGCGCTCGAAAATCGCCCGCCGCCGTCCAACGAAGCGTTGCGGCGGCGCGCCGATCGAGACCTCGGCGGGCTCGCCGACGCGGCGCGCAGCCTCGGCTATTGGGACGCGCAGTTCTCCTACCAGATCGACACCGCCGACCAACCCGCGCAAGTCACGGTCACGGTGGCGCCCGGGCCGCTCTATCATGTCGCGTCGGTCGCCGTGCTCGGGCCTGACGGAAAGCCGCTTTCGCTGCCGCCCGGTGCCGCGCTGCTGCCGCTGAAGCCCGGTGCCGCCGCGAGCACCGCCCCGGTGGTCACCACCGAAAACGCGCTGGTCGCGGCGCTCAGCAACAGCGGACACCCCTTTGCCAAGACCGAGAAGCGCGACGTGCTGATCGACCATGCGGCGCATACGATGGCGGTGACCTATCGGATCGCCCCCGGTCCGGCGACGCGGTTTGGCGCCGCGACGATCACCGGGCTCAAGCAGCTTGACCGCGGCTATGTCGAGCGCCGGCTGCGCTGGCGGCGCGGCGACCCTTATGACGCCGCCAAAGTCGAAGACACCCGCCGGGTCTTGATCGAAAGCGGCCTGTTCAGCACGGTGCGGGTCACGCCCACGCCCGACCCCGCCAATCCGGGCGAGGCGCTGATGGACGGTCGACGCGACCGAGCGCCTGCACCGCACGATTGGCGCCGGGGTCGGCTACAACACCAGCCAGGGTGCGGCTGCCAAGGTCTTCTGGGAGAACCGCAACCTCTTCGGCAACGCCGAATACCTTCGGCTTTCCGCGACGGGAGGCCAGCAGGTCTACGGGGTCAACGCCAATTTCCGCCGACCCGATTTTCTCGTCACCGATCAGGATTTTTTGGCAACTGCCGAAATCGCCAACGAGACGCCGACCGCCTATCACAGCCGGCGGGCGCTCGCTACGGCTGGCCTCGAGCGCCGTTTTGGCCGATTGGTGACCGGCGGAGCAGCCCTCGAAATCGAGAAGGCGAATGTCGAGCAACTCGCCAACGTCTCGACCAACACTTCGGCGCAGCGCACCCAGCGTTACGCGCTCGTCGCCATCCCGACCTATGTCAAGATCGACACCACCGACAATTTGTTGACCCCGACGCGCGGCTATCGTGCCCAACTGTCGGTGACGCCGACGCACATTTTTTCCGGGTCGGATCTGAACTACGTGTCGAGCCTGGCATCTGCCAGCACCTATTGGCAGCTCGGTAGTAACGGGCGCGCAGTCCTCGCCGGCAGAGCGGCAATCGCGTCACTCGACGGCGCCCCGTTGTCGCCCCTGCCGGCCGACCAGCGCATCTATGTCGGCGGCGGTGGGACGATCCGTCCCTACGCCTATCAGACCGCCGGCCCACTTGCCCCTAATAACGACCCGATCGGCGGCAAATCGAGCGTGGTTGCGAATTTCGAGGCGCGGATAAAGGTCACGGATGCGATCGGCGTCGTCCCGTTTGTCGATGCCGGCAGCTATTACGAGAGCAGTGTGCCCCAGCTCGGACACCGGCTGTTCTACGGTGTCGGCCTCGGCCTGCGCTACTACACCGCATTCGGGCCATTGCGGCTCGATCTGGCGACGCCGCTTTACCGGCGCAGCAGCAACTCGCCGATCCAGGTCTATGTCAGCCTCGGCGAGGCGTTCTGATGCGCCGCGTATTCCGCTGGCTCGGTCTCGGATTTGTCGCCCTGGTAGTCCTGCTGACGGCGGGGTTCGCGCTGCTGCAGACCCGGCCGGGTAAGGATTTTCTCACCGCTGCCGTCTCGCGCGCCGCCAAAAGCCCCAATTCCTCGCTGCGGATCGACCGGCTGGATGGTCTCGTCCCGTTCCGGATGACAGCGCAAAGGATCGCGATTGCCGACGCGGCCGGGACCTGGCTCACCCTGCGCGAAATTCATCTCGATATCGCGCCAGCCGATCTGTTTAGCGGTGTACTGCACGTGCGGTTGGCGCGCGCCGGTGCCGTCGAAATGGCGCGCCCGTCGTCTGGCCCGTCCAGCCCGCTCGCCGACCGCCTTCGGGTGCCGCAACTCCCTGTGGGCCTTGTCGTCGACCGTCTCGTCATCGACCGCCTGGCGCTGGCGCCCCCGGTTGTCGGCGCCAGCGTCGTAGCCACCGTCGCGGGCGACCTCGCGGTCAACGGCGCAACCGCGCGGGCTGACCTCGATATCCACCGCATAGACGCATCGCCCGGCAAGATCACGCTGCACATGAACCTGTCCGGTGCCGAACCGAGGCTCAGCCTTCAGCTGAAGGCCAACGAACCCAGCGGCGTCGTGCTCAACCGGCTGCTCGGCCGGGCCGACCACCTGCCGCTGGACCTCGCGATCGACGGACAAGGGCAGGTATCGGACTGGCACGGCAGATTGACCGCCGCAGCCGGCCCGCAAGCGCGGCTCGATGCCGATTTGGCGTTGGCGGTTACGACCGAAACCGTTCTGGGGGTCTCGGCGCGTGGCGATCTCGCCCCATTGCTGCCGCCTGATCTCGCGCCGCTTCTCGGAGATCATGTGACCCTGTCGCTGCATGCAACCTTCGGCGACCGGGTCGTTTTCGACCGGCTGTCATTCTCCACGGCGTCCGGCGACGTAGCAGGCGATGCCGCGTTTGGCGGGCCTGACGAGGCCGTCGCCGCGCATCTGCGTGCCGATCTGCCCGACTTCTCCAAGCTCGCCGCGGTCACCGGCGGGTTGCCGCACGGGTCGGCGACGCTGACCGCCGAGGTCAGCGGCAGCGGGCGTCGCCCGGCGGTCGCCGCCGATCTCACCGCATCCGGGATTGGCGCCTTTGGTGCCGCGGCCGAGCGGATCGAAGCGCATGTCTCGGCAACCCCGACCGGCGTTCTCGACGACCCGCAGACCCGCATCACAGCCGACGCTCAGGGCCACCTCGTCGGGCTCGTATTGCCCGCAGGCGGCGCGCTGGCAGCAGAGGTCGGGCGGCGGGTCGACTGGTCGCTGGCGGCGACCGCCGAACGTGACGCGACTGCCATCGACCTGACGAAGTTCGACGTGAGCGGCGACGGCATCGATCTGCACGGCTCGGGGCGTCTCGTTGCTGGCGCTCGCGGCCCGGCCGGCAACGTGATTTTTAGCGGGGCGGCGAGGGGTCTGCGCACCGGCGTCGCTGCCGCCGACGCCTTGCTCGGTGGCATGCCCGCTGTTGCAGGGGCAATTCGCCGCGATGAAGCGGGAGTCGTTTCCTTGAACGACCTCACGCTGACCGGCGGCGCTGCGAAGCTCACGGGCAATGCCCGGTTCGATCCCGCCTCGAACGGAGTGAACGCGGCGCTGTCGGTCGACATCCCGCGGCTCGAACCGCTGCGTCCGGCGCTCGGCAGCGACATCGCCGGTGCGATCTCAGCCCGGGTCACGGCCCAGGGACCGCTTGATCGGCTGCGTCTGCAAACCGATATCGCCGGGCGCGGCATCGCCGCCGGCGGCGCGTCGGTCGACCGGGCGCAGCTTTCCGGCGTCGTCGCCGATCTCTCGCAACCAAAGGCGGCGATCGACGGCAGTTTTCGCGCCGGCGGGCTCGACGGCCGGCTGGCGCTGCTGGCGGCGCCGATCGGAGATACCGGCCTCACTGTCGATAATCTGCGGCTTACCGCGGCGGATAGCACGATCGCGGGCAATCTGCGGATCGCCTTCGCCGGCGGGCTCGTCCAGGGGTCGCTGACCGGGCGCTTGCCCGATCTCTCGCGCTGGTCGGGGCTCGCTGGCCGGCCGCTCGGCGGCAGTCTCGACCTGAGCGCCGGGCTGAGTTCGAGAGGCGGCGGGCAGGGGCTCGACCTGACGGTCAGCGGAACTCGCCTTGCTGCCGGCGTCGGTAGCTCTCGGTCCGGGATCGGCCGCCTCGCGGTGACGGCCCGGCTTGCCGATCTGTGGCGCGTCCCCTCCGGCACCGGGCGGCTGTCGCTGAGCGCGGCTGATTCGGGCCCCCTCGCGTTCTCTGCCGTGACCGCGACATTCGACAGTCCGGGCCCGGGTCGGTTTGCCTTCCAGGGTAATGCCGACGGTCATCCGCTCGGCGTGGTGTTCGCCGGCGAAGGCGGGCTGACAACCGGCGGCGCCGAGCTTCGCCTGTCCCGGTTGGTGGGTTCGCTCGGCAGCGAGCATTTCGCGCTTGAGCAGCCGTTCAGCCTGTCCCGCCGCGGCTCGGATCTCGCTTTGTCACGCCTGGCACTCCAATTTGGACAAGGGCGGATCACCGGCGACGGCGCGCTCCGGGGCGAGGCGCTGGCCTTCAGCTTGAATGCTTCGAATTTGCCGATCGCTGCCGGGGCGCGGCTGATCGGCCACCCGGAGGTGCACGGTACTCTGTCGCTCATGACAACCGTCGGCGGCAGCCTGCGTGCGCCGCAAGGGCATTTAGCCTTAAACGCCACCGGCCTGTCGCTCGCCGTATCACAGCAAGCGCGGACGCCGCGACTGGGATTGACCGTCGAGAGCGAGTGGAACGGCCGTGCCCTCGATGCGCGGGGCGAAGTCACCGGGCTGCATGGCGACCGGATGGCGTTCACCGGCTCACTGCCATTGCTGCTGAGCCCGTCGCCAGTCCGGATTTCCGTGCCGGCGCAGGGACAGCTCGCCCTAAAGCTGCAGGGCGGCGGCGAACTCGCTCATCTCGCCGATCTGCTGCCGCTCGGCGAAGACCGGTTGAGCGGCCAGTTCGCCGTCGACGCGTCTGTCGGCGGCACGGTCGCGGCGCCATCCGCGGGTGGTCGGCTGCGGCTGACGAACGCACGTTATGAGAATTTCGCGAGCGGGGCGGTGCTGAGCGAGCTCAACGCCGAACTTGTCGGCAACGGCGACCGCTTTCAGCTCGGCTCGCTCTCGGCAGGCGACGGCGCCGGAGGCTCGCTGAAGGCCCAAGGCAGCCTAGCGCTGATTGGCACTGCCGGCCCGAGCGCACAATTGTCGGCCACCCTTGCCAATTTCCGCGTGGCTGCGCGCGACGAAGCGACGGTGACGGCGAGCGGCGCCATCGCCGTCACCGGTCCAATGGCGGCACTCAGGGTCACCGCACCGCTGACCATCGACCGCGCCGAGGTCAATCTGCCGAGCAGCCTGCCGCCGAGCGTCGTCGTGCTGAACGTGACCGAAATCAACGGCAGGAAACGGCCGGGCGGGCAGCCGCAGGCGGCGCCGACGCCGACGCTCCCGGCGATGCTCGACATCACGCTGAGGTTGTCCGGGCCGGTCCTGGTGCAAGGTCACGGCCTCGACAGCCAGTGGGGCGGACGGCTCAAGATCACCGGCACGACCGCTGCCCCTAAAATTACCGGCACGCTGATCGCGAGCCGCGGCAGCTACACGCTTCTGGGCAAGAGTTTCCGGCTGACCCGCGGCACGATCACCTTCGACGGAACGGCCCAGATCGACCCGGTGCTCGACATCGTTGCCGAGGCGAATGCCGCCGACATTACCGCCAACGTCACGATCGGAGGCCTGGCCTCGGCGCCGACCGTGACCCTGAGCTCGACCCCGCCCCTGCCGCGAGACGAGATCCTGGCGCGGGTGCTGTTTGGCACCGGGGTCCGGCAGATGACGGCGGGACAGGGGCTGGAGCTGGCCCAGGCCGCAGCCGCTCTCGCCGGCGGCGGGCCGGGCGTGCTCGACCGGCTGCGCGGCGGTCTCGGTCTCGATTGGCTGCGGCTTGGTCAGGGCCCGGCCGGAGCGGCAAGCAGCATCCTGAACCCCAGCGTCGTCACCCCCACGACAACCAGCACCACCGCGCTCAGCGCCGGCAAATACATCGCTCCGGGCGTCTCGGTCGGGGTCACGCAGGGGGTCTCGCCACCGACCAGCAAAGTGACGGTCGAGGTCGATCTCGGCCACCACGTGACCGTCGATACCGAAGCCGGGCAGAACATCGGCACCGGCATCGGCCTCAACTACAATTACGATTACTGACCATCTTCTCGCACTGCTGGACTGGTGTCGCAGGTCAGACAGACGGCTCCCATCCCGCCCCGTCGTCGCCCCCGCGCAAGCGGGGGGCCAGAGCCTGCCCCTGGCCTGAACAGGGGGCCACAACCTCGGTCATCGCTGCCCCTGGATGCCCGCTTTTCGCGGACATGACGCCGAGGCAGGGCGGTATCAAGTGTTAGAGCCGTGCCACTGGCTGCATAGCGCATTCAAACTTGGGCGAGCGACATCGGCGCATCGGCGAAGGCCGGCATGATCTCTTCGGCAAATGTGCGCAGGCCGGCGACCGAGGCGCCCGGTGCCGCAAAAAGCACGTTCGCGACCCCGCCCGCTTCGAGTTTTTTGAGCTGCGCGATGATCTCGGCGGGCGTCCCGAGCAACGGCGCGTCGTCGAGCACAAACGAGTCTTCGTCATCCTTGATGTGGGCATAGTGTTCAGCACCCGGGCCGCGGGCGAGATCGCCGATGTTTTTCAGCACCTGCCGGCGGGTGGCGATTGCTCGCCGCCGTTCTTCGTCGTTGTGCACGATCTGCAGGCCGCGGGTAACGCCAACCGACATCGGGTCCCAGCGCCGTCCGACGCGCTCGCATTCGGCGCGGAAGGTGGCGACGCGGTCGATGATCAGATCGGTCGGTGCGATCTGGTCGAGCAGCAGGTTGTAGCCTTCGCGCGCGGCGCGGCGGATCGACTCGGCGCTGCCGGCGCCGAGCCAGAACGGCGGGTGCGGTTGTTGGATCGGGTTCGGTTCGACGACGACGTTGTCGAACTGCCAGCGCTTGCCGCGATAGGAGAACCGGCCGGGGGAGGTCCACGCCTTGCGGATGATTTCCATCGCCTCGTCAAAGCGTTCGGTCGCCTCCTCGGGCGCGATGCAGAAGCCGGAGAACTCGTAGCTGCGGTAACCCTTGCCGACGCCGAAATCGAGCCGTCCGTTCGACAACAAGTCCAAGGTCGCCGCCTGCTCGGCGACCAGGATCGGGTTGTGCCACGGCAACACGACGACCGCGGTGCCGAGCCGGATGCGCTCGGTGCGCGCCGCCAGATAGGCCAACAGGCTCATCGACGCCGAAACCTGGCCAAAGCCGGTGAAATGGTGCTCGACCAGAAACACGCTCGAAAAGCCGAGCTTTTCGGCCTCAACCACGTAATTGACGAAGTCGTGATAGGCATGGCTGTCGCCGGCCGGCCCGCCCTTGGCCCGCGCCCCGCCGAATAGCCCGAATCTCATGCTTGCCCTCCGCTGAACCGGCCGCCGGTTATACCGAGCCCGACCCGCTCGGGTCGAGGCACGGGCTAAGATCGCTTGGCGACCGCGAGGATCGCGACCGGATAGGCGTATTCGAGACGGTCGCCGTCGCGGCGCACGGGGATGCCGAGGCGGTCGTCCTCGGCCGAGGCCGCGAACATGCCGACGATCTCGGCCTCGTCGCCAGGGTTCGGGAACGAGCGCGCGAGCAGGTTTTTAACCTCGTCGCGCAATTCGGAATGGCTCAGTTCCGGCTCGCCAAGACCAGCCGTACGAAACAGCCCGCGCAATTCGGCGAGCGGCAGGGCGCGGACATGCGACGGGTCGCGCAATTTTTCGAGCCGGTTGAATTCGGCCGCCTTGGCCGGGTCGGGCGAGGCGCAGGTGTCGACCACGACAATCCGGCCATGCGGCGCGCAGACCCGCGCCATCTCGCGCATCACCGCGTCGGGATCGAGGAAGTGGTGCATCGCGAACCGGGTCACGACGATCGTGAACGCGCCGTCGGGATAGGGCAGGGCGGTGACGTCTTCCTCTCGCCAGCTGACGTTGGCGAGCCCTTTTTCGACCGCGAGCGCGCGGGCGCGGTCGAGCATCGCCGGCGTCATGTCGACACCGGTCGCGTGCCTGACGTGCGGGGCGAAGGCGCAAACTACGATGCCGCCGCCGCAGGCGATGTCGAGCACAGTGTCGTCGGGACCGGGAGCCGCGGCCTCGACAATCACCTGCAGCGCAGCGGCATCGGTAATCGGGTTCGCCGTGCTGAACGGCATTGCCTGGCGGGTGAACTGGTCGCGGATCAGCCGGCTGTGCGAGTCGTTCGGCATCGGCACGGTTTCTCCCTTATATTGGGGCGGCGTCGCATATATTGGGGCGGCGTCGCGGCGGTCATTCTAACGTCATTTGCGCCGAGGGGGCAGCGCACCATCTTTTGGTTATCGGCTCAAACCACGGACAGCGGCACTGATGGTTGATATCGCCCATGCGGGTCCGGTGCTGGCGGCGTCGTTTCTCGCCTCGCTGGTCGAATGCGTCGAGGCGCTGACGATCGTGTTGGCGGTTGGCGCGGTGCGCGGGTGGCGGTCGGCGCTGGCCGGCGCCGGGTCGGCCGTGGCCATGCTGGCATTCTTGGTCGTGGTCTTCGGGCCCGCCTTGAGCCTGATCCCGCTCGGCCTGCTGCAGACTGCGATCGGCATCTTGCTGTTGCTGTTCGGGATGCGCTGGCTGCGCAAGGCGCTGCTGCGCGCCGGCGGCGTCATCGCCTTGCGCGACGAAGCGGCGAACTACGCCAGCGAAATTGGGGCGCTGCGCGTGGCGGGGGCCGCTCGGCGCTGGGACGCGATCGGCGTCGCCACCGCCTTCAAGGCGGTGTCCCTCGAGGGGGTCGAGGTCGTCTTCATCGTCATCGCGGTCGGCGCCGCGGGCGGCGCCCTCGTCCCGGCGACGGCAGGCGCGCTGGCGGCCGCGCTTCTCGTGACGGCGGTCGGTTTCGTCGTGCACCGGCCGTTGGCGCGGGTGCCGGAAAATGCGCTCAAATTCGCGGTCGGGATCATGCTGTCGAGCTTTGGCACCTTCTGGATCGGCGAGGGCTATGGCGTCGCGTGGCCGGGCGGCGACTTGTCGATGCTGGGTCTGATTGTCGGCTATCTGGCCGCCGCCGCGATCGGCGTGGGGATGATCCGTCACGTCAGGCGGCGTGGCGCGCTGGCCACGGCGTCCTGAAGGCGGGGGCGCGATGAACCGGATCAAGGCTGTCGGATCGGAGATCCTCGGCCTCTTTGTGGAAGATGCCCGGCTGACCGTGGCGCTCGCGGTCTGGATCGCGGTTGCCGCGGCAACCCGGCCGTGGTGGCACAGCCTACCGCGCCTCGCCGCCATCGTGCTGTTTGCAGGATTTGCGCTGATCCTCTGCGAAAACGTGCTGCGCGCGGCCCGCCGCGGCTGAGCGGTAGCCTGCCGGCCACTTCGGCAGCCCGGCTGAATTAAGCCGTCATGAACGATATGCATAGTAAGTATTCACATATATGTGATGCGCAGGACAGCCATGTCGCAGACGGCCTATCTAGGTCAGCCGCCTTTGCCTATATATTGCACTGCAACAAGGTTCTAACGTATGGGTGCCGGCATGCCGGAATATTTCGAGCAAGAGCGCGACCCAGGGTTCGCGGAACGCTATCTGGGCGGGTGGCGAGTGATCGCTTCGGCCTGGGCAATGGCAATCGTGTTTGTATTGCTGTTTACCGGAGTGCAGGCGCTGGCGTCTCGCCACGCACCGACGCCGCAGCACCAGAGCCTGGTCGGCGCGGTTATTCCGCGTCACGACCCGAGCTGCGCCGGGCCGGGCGACGTGACGGCATCGGCGACGCCGAACTGCCGGATTTCGAGCGAGGCGCTGGCGACAGCCGAGGCGGAAGCTTCCTACGACTGGTGAGACCGCGATCACGGCGCCGCGGTTTCAGCCGGTGCTGGGAACCCGTGCTTTTCGCGTTCGGTAAGCGCAGCCAGTTGTGCGGCAATTTGATCCGCTGAAAGCGGAATCGTCTCGGTGTCGCCGGCGCGGTCCGTAAAGGTGACCGAGAGCCCGCCTGGGCTCTGGCGCAACTCGTTTTCGCTGATGCTGGCGGCGAATTCCTCCGCATAGGAACAGTTTTCGTCGCCGACACAGGCAATCTTGTACCGACTGATCGGGATAAACGTCAGCGCCTGCCCGGCGCCGTCATGCGCGCCGTCCCAGTCGCGTTTGGCGTCGTAGCTGGCGACAACATAGAGCTGGTGCGCGCTCGCGCCGGTCTGCCGGTCGATAAAGCTGCGCAGACAGAAAAAATTCGTCTCCGGCATATCGAGATAGGGCGGGTCATGCTGGGCCTTCGGGCCGATCAGCGCGATATAGCGCCCCGACAAATGTTCGCGAACGGCAACCGAGGCACCCGCCGCCTCGCCGCCGGTGATGGCGGGCGGCGTCATCGGCGCGCAGGCGGCGAGCGCCGCGACAACGAGGGCGGCAGCACCCCGGCGACCGCAAGCCGTCATCGGCCACGATCGGAGAGCATCGCGTTGTCCTCGCCGAGGGCCGGCGCGGCCTTCGCAAAAGACGGCCGGACATGGTCGAAGGACAACGGCAGGCCGACCAGCGCCAGTGGGCTCGGGGCCGAACTCTGCGCGGCCAGCTGCTGGATGATGCCGAGCGCTGCCGTCTGCGGATCGTCGACGACCTGGTCGACGGTATGCATCGGTCCGTTGGGGATGCCGGCGGCGTCGAGCCGTTCTTGCCAGACGGCGATCGGCTGGGCTGCGAAAATGTCGTCGAGGATCGCGATCAGCGCCGCACGATTGACCACCCGATCCTTGTTGCTGCAGAACCGCGGATCCTCGGAGAGCTCGGACCGCGCAATGACGCCGCACAGCCGGCGGAACAGATTGTCGTTGCCGGCCGCCACCATCAGATAGCCGTCGGCGGCGGCAAAAGCCTGATAGGGAACGATCATCTCGACACCCGATCCCTGGCGGGTCGGGATCTTGCGATCGACGAGATAGGCCGCGATCGGGATCGTCATCCAGGCGAGCGCGCTCTCGTACAGCGAGGTGTCGATGACCCCGCCGCGCCCGGTTTGCCGCCGCTCGGCCAAGGCGGCGAGGATGCCGATCACCGCCCACATGCCGGTTGCGAGATCGACGATCGACACGCCGACCCGCACCGGCGGCCGCCCGTCCTCGCCCATCAAACTCATCAGCCCGCCATAAGCCTGCATCAGCGGGTCGTAGCCGGGGCGCTCGCGCATCGACCCGACCGCGCCGAATGCGCCGAGGTTGCAGTAAACGAGGCTCGGTTTTTCGGCCAGCAAGGCTTCTGCCGACAAGCCAAAGCGGTCGAGCGCGCCGAATTTAAGATTGTGGACCAGCACGTCGGCGCGGTCGAGGACCAGCCGCCTCAGCTTTTCGCACTCGGCCGGATCGGCGAGATCGATCGTGATCGCACTTTTGGCGCGATTGACCGCGTGAAAACAGGTCGCCGCACCTTCGGCAAAGGGCGGGCCCCAGCCGCGGGCGGCGTCGCCGGTGCTCGGATTTTCGACCTTGATCACCTCGGCGCCAAGTTCGCCCAGGATCATCCCGGCATAGGGGGCCGCGATGCTGTGTCCGATCTCGATCACGACGAGACCGGAAAGCGGGGTGGTGCTCGACATCGTCACTCCTGTCGGGAGGGGCCGGGGGGCGAGGCCCGAGGCTCGAGTGGAACCTATTACCACGCGAGCGGCGGCAAGGCGGAGCGCAGAAGCACGCAGCGGCACCACAGCAACTGCCCGGCATTTCGGCAGGTCTCGCTGCCTGATGGTCGATTTCTAGCCGGTACCCGGCTGCCGGTCTTGGCGGTTGGCAATAGTCCGCGCTTGGCTCGCATGTTGCTTGGCGGTCGAAGCATTGGGGTTCCACGGGCGCAGCCGGCGGTTGTCGCAGCAACGGGGGTGAAAAATGGCGCTGATTGAGGCGGAGCCCTACCCGTTTGATCTTGACCCGTCACGCGCGGCGCTGGTGATCATCGACATGCAGCGCGATTTTCTCGAACCCGGCGGCTTTGGCGCCGCGCTCGGCAACGACGTGTCGCTGTTGCGCCGGACGATAGCACCTTCCCGGCAGCTGCTGGAACGAGCTCGCGCCGCCGGATGGACGGTGATCCACACGCGCGAGGGCCACCGCCCCGACCTCGCTGATCTCCCGCCGACAAAAAAGCTGCGCGGCCGGCTGCCCGCCGGGATCGGCGATCCGGGGCCGATGGGCCGCATCCTGGTGCGCGGCGAAGACGGGCACGACATCATTCCCGAACTCTACCCGCTGCCCGGCGAGCCGATCGTCGACAAGCCGGGCAAGGGCGCCTTTCACGCCACCGACCTCGATGCGATGCTCAAAAACCGCGGCATCGCCCAGCTGCTCGTCTGCGGCGTGACGACCGAGGTCTGCGTCCACACCACAGTGCGCGAAGCCAACGACCGCGGTTACGAATGCCTCGTCGTGTCCGACTGCGTCGGCTCGTACTTTTCCGAATTTCACGACATCGGGCTGCGCATGATCGCAGCGCAAGGCGGTATTTTTGGCTGGGTCGCGTCGTGCGAGGCGGTGCTCGCCGCGCTGTCCGCGGCCGGCCAGCCGGGGGCGCAGCGATGAACGCGCCGGCAGCCGGAGCGCCCCGCTGGTGGGTGCCGGGCGACTGGAACGGCTTTTTCGGGCTGTTCACCAACGTCGTCCTCAACGTGATCGTGCTGACCGGGCTGTGTCTGCACGTCGTCAACCTGCCGGCCGACATCGTCTACGGCCGCATTTTGCCCGCACTCGGGATCGCCTTGCCGCTCGGCAATCTCTATTACGCCTGGCTCGGCTGGAGCCTCGCCAAAAGCCAGGGGCGCGACGACGTCACCGCGATGCCCTATGGGCCGTCGGTGCCGCACATGTTTATCGTCGTCTTCCTGATCATGCTGCCGACCTATCTGAAGACGCATGACCCGCTGCTGGCGTGGCGGGCGGGTCTGGTGTGGTGCATCGTCATCGGCGCGATCGTCTTGCTCGGCGCCTTTGTCGGGCCGACGGTGCGCAAGCACACCCCGCGCGCCGCGATGCTCGGCACGCTCGCCGGCATTTCGATCGCTTTCATCTCGATGCGGCCGGCGTTTCTCGGCTGGGAAGAGCCGTGGCTGTTCCTGTTGTCGCTCACCATCGTGCTGATCAGTTGGATGGCGGGCGTGCGTTTGCCGTTTGGATTGCCGGGCGGTCTCGCGGCGGTGGTGCTCGGTACAATCCTCGCCTGGCTCGCCCAATGGGTTCACCTCGACAACCTGATGCAGCCGGCCGAAGTCGTAGCCGCGATCGGGCAGTTCGGGCTGCATCTGCCCTATCCCTCGACCGATTTCGCCAAAGCGGTCGGCGACATCGGGCCGTTGCTGGTTACCGCCGTACCGCTCGGCATCTACAATTTTACCGAAGGCATGAACAACGTCGAGAGCGCGGCTGCCGCCGGCGACGAATACAGCCTGCGCAAGATCCTGCTGGCCGACGGCACCGGCGCCATTGTCGGCGCCCTGCTCGGCAGCCCGTTCCCGCCGGCGGTCTATATCGGCCATCCCGGGTGGAAGGCAGTCGGCGGGCGGATCGGCTATTCGCTGGCGACCGGAGTGGTAATCGGTATCGTCTGCTTTCTCGGGCTGACGGCATTGCTGCTCGCGGTGATCCCCCTGGTCACGATCTTGCCGATCCTGCTCTATATCGGTCTCGTCATCGGCGCGCAGGCGTTCCAGACCACGCCGGCGCGGCACGCCCCGGCGATTGTTTTGGCGATGCTGCCGAACATAGCGGCCTGGGCGCAGACCCAGATCGACGGCGCGCTCGGCGCCGCCGCGTCCTCGGCCGATCGGCTCGGCCTGGCCAAGCTCGGCGCCGTCGGCGTCGTCTATCACGGCATGGCGCTGCTCGGCGGCGGCGCGGTGCTGGCGGGTCTGATCCTGGGCGCCGTCGCGGTCTTCATTATCGACCGCCAATTCGACCGCGCCGCGCTGTTTGCCGGCGCCGGCGCGATCTTGTCCTATTTCGGGTTCATTCACGGTACGTCGCTCGGCATCGGCAGCTCGACGCCGGTCGCGGTCGGATATCTGATCATTGCCGGCGTCTGCCTTGCGGTCGGCCGGCAGCACCTGCCGCAGGGCATCGGCGGGGTCGAACACGCTGCGGCCGAAGGCGAAGATTAATCAAGCCCGGGCGCCCGACCAGCCCGAGGTGCGGCTGGGGCTCAGAATTCCATGTCGAGTTCTTCGAGCTCGTCGGGCTCGGCCAATGCCGCCTCGCGCCAGGCGATCATCTCGGGCCATGCCATGATGTGGTCGCAATACGCGGTGCAATGCTGGTCGAGCTTTACGTCATACGTGAGAAGGCGGGTTACGACCGGCGCATACATGGCATCGGCCGCCGTCAGTTTTCCGAACAAATACGGCCCGTCGTGCTCGGCAAAGCATTCGCGCCAGATCGTCGCGATCCGGTCGATGTCGGCCTGTGCCCCCGACCAAACCTTGAACCCGGGATGATGCGCCTTCAGGTTCATCGGCAATGCCGAGCGCAGATTGGTAAAGCCCGAATGCATCTCGCCGCAGATCGAGCGGCAGCGCGCGCGCGCCGCACGCGCCTTCGGCAGCAATCCGGCTTCGGGGTTGACCTCGTGCAGATACTCGGCGATCGCCAATGTGTCCCAGATACGGGTACCCTCATGCGTCAGGCAGGGCACCAGGATCGAAGGCGACAGCAGCAATAGTTCGGCGCGGTTCGCCGGGTCCTCGACCGGCACCAGCTCTTCGGCGAAATCCAGCCCCGCCATCCGGCACAACAGCCAGCCGCGCAGCGACCAGGAGGAATAATTCTTGCTGCTGATCGTCAGGATGGCCTCGGTCATCACCGTGGTCCTTTCATGGCAAGCATACGAGGGGGGTGTTCGATTGTCACATAACCTCGATTTCGGCGCCAAACGATCTCGCAAGCGGCGGGCCAATACACTACCGTGCATGGGTTGAAACGAGGTCGGGCGTCGCGCGATGATTTACCAGAACTTTCAGGCCTATGCCGACACTGTCGCGCCATTGCGCGGCCTCGCGAACCTGGTGGCCGCAGCCCTCGCCAATCCGCTGCCGGGAATTTCGCGCAATACAGTGCAGCGCGCCGTCGCCGCGCTCTGCGAATTGACCGCCCGCGCCGGTTTGAGCCATCGCCGTCCGGCGTTCGGCATCGACCAGGTAGCGGTCGGCAACCGGCCGGTCGCGGTGCGCGAGGTCAAAACCCATCGCACGCCGTTCGGCACCCTGCTGCATTTCGAAAAGGAATTGGACGCGGCGCAGCCGCGGGTGCTGCTGGTGGCGCCGATGTCGGGTCACTTCGCCACTCTGCTGCGTGGCACGGCGCAAACCTTGCTGGCCGAACACGACGTCTACATCACCGACTGGCACAACGCCCGCGACATCGGGGTCGCGCACGGCAGCTTTGATTTCGACGACTTTATCGACCACGTGATCACGTTTCTCGAAGTCATGGGCCCCGGTGCACATGTCGTCGCGGTGTGCCAGCCTTGCGTCGCGGTGTTGGCGGCGGTCGCGGTCATGGCCGAGGACGACCACCCGGCAACCCCGCGCAGCATGACTTTGATGGCCGGTCCGATCGACACCCGCATCAACCCGACCGAGGTCAATCGCCTCGCAACCGGCCGGCCGATCAGCTGGTTCGAGCGCAATCTGATCGATGTCGTGCCGCCGCGCTACAACGGCGCCTGGCGCCGCGTCTATCCCGGCTTCACCCAGCTCGCCGCATTCATGAGCATGAACCTCGACCGGCACGTCAAGGCCCAGTTCGACCTGTTCTGCCATCTCGCCAATGGCGAAGAGCAAAAAGCGGCAGCGATCCGCAAATTCTACGACGAGTATCTGGCGGTCATGGATTTGCCCGCCGAATTCTATCTGCAAACGGTGCGTTCCGTGTTTCAGGAACACGCACTGCCGCTGGGTCAGCTCAAATGGCACGGTCGGCCGGTCAATCCGCGCGCGATCCGGCGCACGGCGCTGTTCACGGTCGAAGGCGAGCGCGACGATATCTGCGCCGTCGGTCAGACCTTGGCTGCCCAGGAATTGTGCAGCGGGTTGCGTCCCTCTCTAAAGCGCCATCATGTCCAGACCGGCGTCGGGCACTACGGCGTGTTCAACGGCCAGCGCTGGAACCGCTTTATCTATCCAATGTTGCGCAACGTCGTCTATTCCAGCGATTGAGGGGGCGACGCACGCGCCCGGCGACCCGTCGCTCCGCCAATTTTCCGTGGATTTACTCTACAGCCAGCGCCAGAGCCGTTTCAGACCGGGCCTATAGGGCGTCATTGCGAGGAAGGCAGCGACAAAGCAATCCTGACCGGAGGACGCTCAGCGGCCCGAGATTGCGTCGCTTCGCTCGCAATGACCGATAGATCAAAGACCGCGCTAGCGCGCGGCCGGCATTGCGGGCGCGGTGATTTCCGTCGTTACGAAATCGGCTGGGGCGATGATTTCCATAAATTCCATGTCGTCCGACCAGTCGTAAAGATTGTGGACGATGCCTGGCCGCTGATGAACGCAATCGCCGGCCTCGACCAAGGTGTCGACGCCGTCGTAGTCGAACTTGGCCCAGCCGCGGACCATGTAGACGACATGGACGTCGGCGGTATGCATGTGGAACCCGGTGCCGCCCTTGGCCTCCGATGATTTGCGCGCGGCGCGGACCAATTGCACGCGCAGCTTGCCGTGCGTCGCGCCGATGATCCCCATGTCGCGATAAGCAAAAAACGCGCGCAGCCCGTCCTCGGCATAGCGGGCGTCCGCGGAATTAGCCTTCTGGTGGGTGAATATTGTGTCACTCATGGCGCGGCCTCTGAACCCAGTCGGACACGATTATCCACAGCATATGTTGCGTCGCAATAGAAAACTGATTTTCCGTAATGAAATTAGTGTGATGATTAAAGATGCATCGCACAAGAAATCGGCATCCTTTAATCACTGCCGACGCCCAACGGAAAGGCATTTGATCGCTGGAAACGGGCGCCGAGGTCGAGCAAGGCATACTCGGCAAAGGCCGGCGCCAACAACGAAACCCCGAAAGGCAACCCGTTCCGGCGCAACCCGGCGGGGATGGCCACTGCCGAAAGATCGAGCAAATTCGCGAAATTCGTATAAAGGCCGAGATTGCCGTTGAGCCGCATCGGGTCGGCCATGACCGCGGCGATCTCGTAAATCGTGCCGGCGGTCGGCAGCAGCAGGCAATCAACCCCTGCCAGCTGGCGCTCGGCTGAACGCCGCAGTGCCGCCAGTTCGTACTGCGCGCGAAAAGCGTCGATCGCGCTGTAGGACCGGCCGCGCTCGATGATCGCGCGGGTTATGGGCAACAGCGCTTCCGGGTTCTCGTTCAGCAACTGCCCGGTGGCATACAGCCTTTCGGCAACCCACGGGCCGTCATAAAGCAGCCTGCCGGCATCCCGGAACGGGACAAAGGCGATCTCGGTTGCGGCGCCACCGGCTATTTCAAAAATCATGATCGCCGCCGCGAATAAAGCTTCGGCTTCATGGTCGCCGAAGAATTCGAGATCGCGCGCCGCCGGCACGCCAAAGCGAAACCGCGGTGCAAATTTTTGCCGCACGCCGGCTGGTTCCGGCCGGCTTAGCGGATCGTCCGGGTCGAAAACGGCGGCGACCGCGAAAACCGCGGCGGCGTCCGCGGCGGTCAGCGCAAAGACCGAGACGCAGTCGAGCGACCGGCAGGCGGGGACGACGCCGCGCGTGCTCAACAACCCACGGCTCGGCTTGAGCCCGACGATGTTGTTGAAGGCGGCGGGGACCCGGCCCGACCCCGCCGTGTCGGTGCCGAGCGCAAAGCTGACGAGGCCCGCCGCCACCGCCACTGCCGACCCCGAGCTCGACCCGCCGGGAATGTAGCGGGGGTCGAACGGGTTGCGCGGCACGCCATAGGGCGAGCGCGTGCCCACAAGCCCGGTCGCGAACTGGTCGAGATTGGTCTTGCCGATCAGCACCGCGCCGGCGGCCACCAGCCGCTCAACCACCGGGGCGGATTGCGCGGGCCTATAGGCAAAAGCCGGACAGGCGGCGGTGGTCGGCATGCCGGCGATGTCTATATTGTCCTTGACGGCAAACGGGATGCCGAAAAGCGGCAGCCGTGCGACAAGGCCCGGATCGGCCTTGGCTGCGGTGTCAAGCGCATTCACTCGCCTGCGGACCGCAGCCTCGTCGACGCGTGAGATCCACAAGGCCGGATCGTCCCATTGTGCCGCGCGCGCCAGCACCCGGTCGATCAGTTCCGCCGCCGACAACGACCGGTCGAGAAAGGCGCCGCGCAGCGCCGCGATTTCGAGGCCGGCGGCGGTCGGACCGGCAGAAGAAACGGACATCAACCATCCTGTCTGGCATGCTGTTTGAGCGCACTTAGCTGGTACAGCAACCTGCCCGCACCGACCCGCTTTCGGCAAGGGAGGCATGCCGGTGAATGAACGCTATGTCGCGGCCGATCCAACCCGTGGCCCTATGACGGCGAACTGCGCCCGGCCAATACGGTACTTGTGATCAATCGGGGCGATTTCGAATCGGTAGGATCTACGGGCGGCCCCGTAAACGAAATTGCTTCGTCGCTGCGCTCCTCGCAAATACAAGTACTGTCTTCGCCCTCTTAGAAAGTAACCATCGGCGTGGGGATCTTCCTCTCGACCAAGTCGAAATCGATGGGGTGCCGAGCCCGGCCTCAATAGGAGCGTGGCCGAGGCCGTCATGTCGACCGGGAAAGCGGTAGACCTATTGGCGGCTGTCTACACTGGTTTCACCACGGCTTCGATAGCCGGAGGGGGCGGGGGCAGAGGCACGCGGTGGATGACACGCTTGTTGTCATTGCGAGCGCAGCGAAGCAATCCAGCGCCGGCTCAGCTCAGCATCCCCACCTTCCTGCGTTCGATCAGCTCGAAGTCGATTTTCGCCCCGAGACCGGGTTCGGTGGGGGCGTGGACGAGGCCGTCATGCGTCGACCGTGATGTCTTCGGCGAGGCCGTATTTCTGCATCGCGTCGGGCAACAATACTTCGAAGAACTCGGTGTTGCGGATCGCCATGATCACGTGCAGGTTGGCGACGTTGTTTAACGAGTTGCCGCCGTGATGGGTCTCGAAATTCATCCGAAAGGCTTCGGCCAGATGCGCGGTCTTGATCAGGGTCGTGATGCCTCCCTTGACCGCGACATCGCCGCGCAGAAAATCGGTGGCGCGCTCGGTGATCCACGGAATATAGGAATCGAGCCCGCCGATCGGGTATTCGGTGGCGAGGATCGGGATGTCGAGCTTCTGCTTCAGTTTGACGTAATTGTAGATGTCCTGTTCGGCGAGCGGGTCTTCGTACCAGTAAAACCCCATCTCCTCGATCGCCCTGCCGACCCGTAACGCCTCCTCGTAGCGATAGCTCCAGGTCGAATCGAGCATCACCGTGTAATCGTCGCCGACCGCCTTGCGCACCGCCTCGCACACCTTGATGTCGTCGCGCCAGCGCTGCGGCGGGTGGATCTTGTAGGCGGCCCAGCCGGTCGACTGGTAATGCCTGGCCTGCTCGGCATATTCCTCGGCCGTTGCGTGGATCTCGGAGCTGGCATAGGCCGGGATGCTGGTGCGGCAGGTGCCGATCAGCCGATGGATCGGCAGGCCCGCGACCTTGCCGGCGATGTCCCACAAGGCGATGTCGCAGGCGCCGATCGCGCGCACCGTCGCCGCCCGCGCCCGCGCCCACAACAGGCGGTTGAGGCGCTCGCGGTCGAGCGGGTCCTGCCCCATCAGGATCGGCTTCAGAAAGCGGATCAGGCCCGGCCCGTCGAGGCTCGCCGGGTTCGACGAGCTGCCGAGAAAGGCGTGGCCCACGACCCCCTCGTCGGTCATGACCGCGAGCAACCCCAGATCGCTCCGACCGGTCGGCCGCGCCGTATGATGGCCGTATATCGGCGGCGGGATGCTCTCCCAGAAGAACAGGGTCAGGGTGACGTCGGTAATCTTCATCGGATTTCCTTACCCGAGCTTTGGTCACGCTAAAACCGGAAAGCACAATCTCGATAGACTACCGTCGCCCCCGCGAAAGCGGGGGTCCAGGGCGAGCGCTCAAGCGTTTGGGATCCTGGATTCCCGCTTTCGCGGGAACGACGAAAAAGAGAATTCTATTGCGGATTCCCTTGGGCGTCGGGGACTCCTTTCGATGGTAAGCTTCGTATTTCCGCGTTCGAGCGGGCTTTTCGACGGTGTGATCCGAGGGTTACCGCGCCGTCGATTTTGGCGTCGGGACGATGCGGGTCACGACCATCCCGCTGCGGTCGAGGCACTCAGGCACGAGCGGCGCGATCTTGGTCTTCCAATGGTCGCTGTCGTAAACCGCCTTGTAGAGCGCCTCGCGCTCGGTCTCGCTCTCGAAGCGGCGCAGCCAGACATAAGCGGAATCGTCGGTTTCGCCGCGATAGCTGCCGGTGATGACCATGCCCTTCGATACCTGGAAGGGAATGATCTCCTCCTCCATGATCTTGACCCACTCGTCCATCTTGCCGGGCAGAACCTTGTATTGGCGCAGTTCGTAAAAAGCCATGTCGATGGTCCCCTATTGGCGCGGTTGCGTTCGCTGCCAGCATAGCGGCCGGCCGGCGCCGGCGAAAGCGGGGGGAGAGGAGGCGATCAGGCTATTCCGGCGCTTCTGGCCGGCGCGGTTTCACGCTAGGCTGCAGCCGATTTCGATTGGGATCGCAGGGGGGACCTAGAATGGCCAACGACCTCGCCGTTGCGGGTGCCGGCTTGGCGCCGGTTGTCGAGATCGCCTCCGGCAAATTGCGCGGCGCGCATGAGGCCGGGATATATTCGTTCAAAGGCCTGCCCTATGGCGCCTCGACCGCCGGGCATAACCGCTTTGAGCCGCCACAGCCGCCGCTTCCCTGGGCCGGGGTGCGCGACGGGCTAGCCTATGGCGGGCGGGCGTGGCAGTTGCCCAATCGGCCCCAGCGGCGCGCGGGGCTGGAAACCGTGCTCGGCCCCGCCGACACGACGGCGGAGGGTGAAGACTGCCTGACCCTCAATCTGTGGACGCCGGGGCCCGGCGACGGCGGCAAGCGCCCGGTCATGGTGTGGCTGCACGGCGGCGGCTTTGCCTATGGCTCGGGCAACCGTGCGGTGACCGACGGCGCCAATCTGGCGCGGCGCGGCGATGTCGTCGTGGTCAATGTCAACCATCGCCTGAACATTTTCGGCTTCCTGCATCTGGCCGATGTCGGCGGCGCGCAATGGGCGCATTCGGGCAATGCCGGGATGCTCGACATCGTCGCCGCCTTGCGCTGGGTGCGCGACCATGTCGCGGCCTTTGGCGGCGACCCCGGCAACGTCACGATCTTTGGCGAGTCGGGCGGCGGCGGCAAGGTCAGCGTGCTGCTGGCGATGCCCGCGGCGCGCGGGCTGTTCCACCGTGCCGTGATCCAGAGCGGGGCGGCGATCCGGGTCTCGACCCGCGAGCGGGCGAACGCGCTGGCCGAGGCGGTGCTCAAGGAGCTCGGCCTGCGCGCCGGGGAGATCGAGCGTTTGCAGACCCTGCCGGCCGCGCAAGTCTTGGCGGCGATAGCACCAGCCTCGCGCGCCGTCGGCCGCTCGCGCTGGCCGCTGCTCGACCGCTACGATTTCGGTCCGGTCGTCGACGGCGCCGACCTGCCGCAGCACCCGGCCGAACCCGAGGCGCCGGCTATTGCCGACGGCATCCCGCTTTTGGTCGGCGGCACCAGCGAAGAAAGCGCGTTCTTTCTCGCCGACGACGATCAGGTGTGGAACCGCACCTTGACGGAAGAGGAGTTGCGCCGGCGGGTGGCGAGCGTCGCCGGCGGCGAAACCGAGGCGCTGCTCGCCGCCTATCGCGCAACAATGCCGCAAACGGGCCCCAGCGACCGGCTGATTGCGGCCTTGACCGGCTCGAATTTTTGGGTTCGCTCGGTGCTGCTCGCTGAACGCTACGCCGCGCGCCGGCGCACCTCGGTCTACATGTACTCGCTCGGCTGGCAGAGCCCGGCGCATGGCGGCCGGATGAAGGCGCATCACGCGATGGACCTGCCCTTTGTCTTCGACACGACCGAATTGCCGGACACGACCGCCGGCGCCCCCGGCGCGCGCGAGTTGGCGGCGCGGATTTCCGCCACCTGGATCGCCTTCGCCCGCACCGGCAGCCCCGACAACCCGGCGATCCCGCCGTGGCCCGCCTACACGACTGATGCCCGCGCCACGATGATCTTCGACAACGACTGCCGCGTCACCCACGACCCCGACCGCGACGCCCGGGAATTGTGGACCCGGGTGGTCCAAGGCTGAGCTCGCCGCCGCCTTAATTTCATTGTCGGCGCCCGTCATCGCAGACCCTTGCGTGGATTTGTCGGGTCGCTGCGCGGCGACGCGCGCTGCGCTCGTTGGGGTCAGCTTTCCTTGGTGGCGTTGGTGCCGGCGATGAAGCCCTGGCACACCGCGCGGGCCAAGCCGTGCTGGCTGAAGCCCCCCGCCGACTCGCCGCCGCAATAGAGGCCGGGGATCGCCTGCCCGTTCATGTCCACGACCTGGCAGTTGGCGTTGATCCGCAATCCCGCGCGTGAATCGTGCGGCACCGGGGTCGCCCACGCGGCGTAGAAGGGCGGCTTGGCGATCTTGTAGGCCGGGCGGGGCTTGCCGAAATCCTGCGTCGACGCCGGCATCGACAAAGCAATTGTAGCGCGCCACGGTGGCCTCCAGGATCTCGGGCGACATCGGGACCCGCTGATATTTCATCACGATCTTGGTCGCCAGCTCGCTCACGCTGTTGGCGCTGAAGAAAAAGCCGGCCTCGGTATCGACATCCGGGGGCGCCGGGCGCCAATTCTCGCGAGCCGCCGCATCGGCATCGAAGATCGCCCAGATCGGGCCGCCGCCATTGTGGCCGTCGCCAATTCCGGCGAGCGCGGCGTTGATCCAGTTGTTGGGCCGGTAGTCGATGTTGACGGCGTTGAGATAATTGCCGTGGGTATAGGGCTTGATTGAATCGTAATTGTTGCCGGTAAAGTTGCCGGCCGTCTCATCGTAGAACCGATGTCCCAACATGTTGACCAGGATTACGTCCTGCCAATCCGCGACGGTCAGACCGGAGGCGCGGGCGCGCGCGAACACCGCACTGCCGGGCAGCCATTTGACCCCACGATAATTGTACTGGCACCCAATCGTGCCGGGCTTGGTCAGGTGGATGCCGAATTCGCCGGTCTGATTGAAAAATCCCCACAGCGAGGCGCCAACCGCCATCGCCGCGATCTCGCCGCTGGCGTCCTGATCGGACCACGGCATGCCGCCGATGCCGCAATATTCCTCGGTCAGGCGCGGGTCGAACATCCGCCGGAAGTTGACATTCCCGGCATGGCCGCCGGTGGCGATGACCACCGCCTTGCGCGCCCTGATGTTGAGGGTGGTGCCATTGTTGTCGACGGCGATGCCGAGCACTCGGCCCGTACCCGGAGCGTCGCGATGGATCGCGGTCATCCGGTGTTCGAGCAGGATCTGCACGCCGGCCTCTTTCGCCGCGACCTCCAGCGGGCGCATCAAACCGTTGCCGGTGGAGCGGGTCGGCGCGATCGCCGGGTCTGCCGGCGCGCCGGTCTGGACCAGCTTCCAATGCATCGCCGCGGCGTGCATTTCGCGCGGCACCGAATTGCCGACCCCGTTGCCGCCCATCGCATCGGGTGCCTTGTCGACAAAGACCACCCCATGCTCGAGTAGCCATTCAAAGGCGGGCACGCTGTTGTCGGCGAAGGCGCGGACGATTTCCCGATCGTTGTAGCGATAGTCGGGAAAGCCGTTGGGTTGGACCACCGACCAGTCGGTGAGGTCATGGAAAACCAGATCGGGCGAATCCTCGATCCCGTGCTTCTTCTGGGCGCTGGTGCCGCCGCCGAGCGGCACGTTGCCGCCGCTGGTGATCGCATGGCCGCCGATGTCCGCTTGGGCTTCGACCACGATCACCGACGCGCCCGCCTCGCGCGCCACGATGGCCGCGGGCAGCCCGGCCGCCCCCGAGCCGATCACCACCACATCGGCTTCCCAGTACCATTTGAGCGCTACCGGATGTGGTTGGGGGTGCGCGCCGGCCCCCGCGCCGCCGCCGGCCCCCGCCGCGGCGACGCCGTTTCCCGAAACTGCCAAGGTGTTTGGCTCGGTATTCATGAGGTTGCTCCCCAGTTGGTTTGCGTCAGAGCGTTCTCGCTGCTCCAACTCCCGATTGCGCCGCCCATCGTCGCCCTTCTGGCCGGGCGACAGAACCCTGTTCTTGCCGGGCAGCACCCCAGACCGGCATGCCATCTATGCAAAAGCGCTGGCTGACGGTGGCCTCGGAGGATGATTTCACCGGCATCCGCGCGCGCAACTGCTGTTCGCCACCGCGGCGGTAATGCGCGTCACGACCGGGGCCGCTTTGTTCACCGTTCCGCCGGGTTAGCCGCGCTCCGCCGCCGCCGCCGCCGCATCGATCGCCGCGGCGATGGAGCGGACCTGTTCGTCCGGGATCGCACCCCTAGCCAGGCGCAGGCGCAACGCGGTCTTGAGGTTCTCGATCGCGCGAATGATCCGCGGATCGGGCACCACGCTGCGCTCCCGGGCAATGCCGTCGATGCGGGCCTGGATCCCGGCGACCGCCTCGTGGTTGGCCTTCAGGAACGTCTCGCCCTCGGGAGTCGCGCGATACAGCTTCTTGCCGTCCTCGGCGGCGATGGTGGCGTAGCCCTGCTCTTCCAGCATCGCCAGCGTGGGATAGATCACGCCGGGGCTCGGGCTGTAACCCCCGCCGATGCGGTCCTCCAGCGCCTTGATCAGGTCGTAGCCATGGGCCGGCTTGGCCGCGATCATTGACAGCAGGATGAAGCGAAGGTCGCCGTGATCGAACACGTGGCGGCGCCCGCCGCGATGACCCTCGTGCTGGTGGCGGTGGCGTCCGCCGAAGCGATCGCCGCCGTCAAGCGGATCGCGGGCGAACCGGCGCTCTGCATGTTCGTGGTCGCGGTGTTTATGGTTGTGATGACGCATTCTGCGTTGGTTTCCATAAAAGCCGGAGCAGGATCGCTCCGGTGAACGCGACATTATCACGATATATCTTATTGTCAAGATATATCTTATAACAACTTTGAAGCCCAACGACGAGCCGCGCCTCGCGACCGTCGCAGGATCGGCGTCGGCGAGGAGTACCAAGGCGTGTTTTCGCGCAAGTTGCTGTCAACCGGCTGCATTGGAGCGCGAGAGGGGGTCCCCTTTTGGACGCCACCGTTGCCGCCCCGTCCCCGTGAGATTTTTTTTACATGTGAGCCGGCTCACAGGTCCCGGCCAATAGCTCCCGTATCCTCGCCGGTGCAATGTCCACGGAGGGAACCCATGGCCGAGATGCACGATGTCACAGAAGCTCTTCTGAAAGCTCTCCCAAGTGATGGCGGTGCGGCTCGAGGCGAGATCGAGTCGATACGGCACGCAACGATAGGCGTCGAACATTTACCGGCACTTTTACAAGATCCCAAGAACATCGTTAAGGCGATTGGCGTGCCGGTCCGCGAACACTCGCAGTGGAACGTCAGTCTTGTCAAACGACCTCAGGCAGTCGAAGAACAGCTCCGTTTTATTATTGTTGTCATAATTCACTTTTCCGAGTGCTCCGGTGTCATCGTCGTTTTCTATTAACCGACATTCAGGTTGAGGCGCGAGACGACCGGCGCCACGAGGCGGTGCCGGTCGTCTCGGGTTGTCAAATTTGTACGCGGGCCACGCTGGCGGTGCGGGAGCACCGAGACCAACTCCGCCATCCGGCCTAATTCCCATAACTCCCTTCTGATGCGAAAGGCCGTTCGCACGTCATCCCCGTGAGAGCCGGGGCTTACTTCTTTTTGGCCGCCCGTTGAGCGCGCGCCGCGGAGTTGGCCGCCACCGCGGCGCGGATGAGTTGCTTCAAGGCGGCTTCGTCGATCTTCTCCCCTTCGCGGAGGTCGATCGCCCGTCGCGTATTCCCTTCCAGGCTGGAATTGAACAGCTTCTTCGGGTCTTCGATGGAGGCTCCGCGAGCGAAGGTGAGCTTCACGACCTCTTCGTACAATTCCCCGGTGCAGACGATGCCGTCATGGGACCAGACGGGGGTTCCGGGGGATTTTGGCTTCTCCCATTTCCACTCCTCCTGGATGTCGGGGTCGGCGTCGTGGAGGAGCTGACGGACATGAGCGAGGGTCTCTCCTCGCCAGTCCCCCAGCTCTTGGATCCGCTGGGTGATGTTCGCTGAAGCGGCCTCGCCATTCGGAGGAGTTGTCGGCTTCATGTTCTCTCCGATCCTTGGTTTCGCCAGCCGGCCCCGTGCAGGCCTTGGCGGTCAGAAGCCGCGGGTTGTGAAGAAGCGGTTTTCGGGGCGGGGAAGACCGAGGTTTTCGCGCAAGGTCTTGCCTTCGTATTCGCGGCGGAACAGGCCGCGGCGCTGCAATTCCGGCACCACCCGGCCGACAAAGTCGTCGAGGCCGCCCGGCACGTGGGGGAACATGATGTTGAACCCGTCGCAGGCGCGGCGATCGAGCCATTCCTCCATCTGGTCGGCGATCATCGCCGGTGTCCCGACCAAGGCCAGTCCGCCATAGCTGCCGGCGATGCGCGCCAGGTCACGCACCGTCAGATTGTCGCGCCGGGCACGGTCGATGACCCGCTGGCGGCCGCTCTTGCTGGCGTTGGTTTCCGGGATCTCGGGCAATGGCCCGTCGAGATCGAATGTCGCGGCGTCGTGGCCGAGTGCGATCGACAACGAGGCGAGGCCGCTGTCGGGATGCACAAGGCTGTCGAGCAACGCCCGCTTGTCGCGCGCTTCGGCGGCGGTGTCGCCGACAACCGCCAGCGCGCCCGGCATGATCTTCATATGCTCGGGGTCGCGCCCGAGCCGCGCCATCCGTCCTTTGACGTCGGCGTAAAAGGCCTGTGCGTCGGCGAGATTGCCGCCGCTGGCAAAGATCACCTCGGCGGTCTCGGCGGCGAGCTGGCGGCCGGCGTCGGACGCGCCGGCCTGGACGACGACCGGCCAACCCTGGACCGGGCGCGCGATGTTCAAGGGGCCGCGCACCGACAGGAACTCGCCTTTATGGTCGAGGACGTGCAGCCGCTCGGGATCGAAATAGATGCCGTTCTCGACATCGCGGACAAAGGCGTCGTCGGCCCAGCTGTCCCACAACCCGGTCACGACATCGAAAAATTCGCGGGCACGACGATAGCGCTCGCCATGCTCCATGTGCTCGGTCAACCCGAAATTGAGCGCCGAATTGGGGTTCGAGGTCGTCACCAAATTCCACCCGGCGCGCCCGCCGCTGATGTGGTCGAGCGAGGCGAAACGCCGCGCGACCAGATAGGGCGGCTCGAAGGTGGTCGAAGCGGTGGCGATCAGCCCGAGATGCTCGGTGACCATCGCCAACGCCGGCAACAGGGTCAGCGGGTCGAACGAGGTGACCGTGGCGCTGCGCTTCAATGCCGCCATCGGCATATTCAGCACCCCGAGATGGTCGGCCATGAACCAGGCGTCGAACCGGCCGCGCTCCAAGGTCTGCGCAAAGCGGACCAGGTGTTTCAGGTTGAAGTTGGCGTCGGGGTAGGCGCCGGGATAGCGCCACCAGGCGGTGTGGATGCCGACCGGGCGCATAAAGGCGCCGAGATGCAATTGCCGCGCTGCCGTCATCGCCGCCATCCCTCGGTATCGGACCGGCGGCGATGTTACCTGTGCACCGCACCCAACCGCGAGCGCATAGTTTTACGCCTCAGTTGGTCAGGGAGGCCTTGGCCTCGGACAGCTCGGGACGCTCGGACCCGGCCGAACCGCTCAGCGCCACCAGTTTTTGATAGGCATCGTGCGAGGCCGCGATGTCGCCCGACTGTTTGGCCGCGCGGGCCTTGCCAAGGAGGCTGCGGAAGCGGTTGGGGTCGGTGCGCAGGACCTGCTGGTACTCCTTCAGTGCTGCGTCGGGCTGCTTGAGTTCGAGCAGCAGATCGGCAAGCAGCTCACGCGCCGGATAGACCGCGGCGGGGGTGGCCGGGTGCTTGTCCATCGTCGCTTCGAGATCGGCTGCCGCGCGCACCAGCTCGACCGCCTTTTTGTCGTCGCCCTGGACATGGGAGAGGATGCCGGAGGCGCCCAGCCGCTGAACCTTGACCTGATTGGCCCAGTATGTGTCCTTTGCCGCCAGCAGCTTGTCCTCGAGCGATTGCAATTTGGTGATTTCCGCCTGCGCGCCAGGAATGTCCCCCGTCCGCTCGTCACCGAGCGCGCGGCCAAACGAGATCATCGCCTCGGCCCATGGGAAATGCTCGAGCGGGAAGCCGATCGCCGGCTCGGACAAAGCGGAGGCAGCTTTCCAGTCGCGGCGTTCGAGCGCAAAGCGCACCGGGATGGCCGCGACGGCATAGGCCGTGGGCAGGTTCGCGCCGGCATTCTGGCGAAATCCGGCCAGCTCGTCGACGACCTCTTTGGCCTGGTGATCCTGAGCGGTCTGCAGGTAGGCGTATTCGAGATAATCCATCGAGTGGACGGTATCGGAGTCGAAGCCTTCCGGCCCGAGGCTCTTGCGGACGTAGGCGAGCGCCGCGGCATTAGCAGCACGGTTCGAGTCGATCGATTGTTGCCACATCCCGAGCCGGGTGAAGATGTGCGACGGCATGTGCAGCGCATGCGGCACATTGGGCGCGATCTTCGAGTAGCAGATCGCCGCGGCCAGGCCGGCTTCGGCAGATTGCGCCGAATCGTCGCTGTGGATCAGGTAATGCACGACGCCGGGGTGGTTCGGCTGCTCGGCCCAGACCTTGTTGAGGATCTGCGCTGCCTTGCGCTGATTGGCGTAGGTCTTGTCCGTCGGCAGCGCGGTTGCGTTCAGCGCCAGCGCGTAGAACACCGCGGCCTCGCGGTCCTCGGGATAGCGCAGGTAGACTTGCTCCATCGCCTTCTCGTAGGCGACGGCCCGGGTGTGATGATCGAGCTTGTCGCTGTCGCGGTAGAAGGCGGCAATCGCCGCGATGTAAGCCTTCTCCCGATCGGTCTGCGTCGGCGCCGCCATCGCTTTCTCGACCGCCTCCGAGCCCGCCTTCAGGGCCGCCGGGCTGGGCGGAAACCACAACGGGTACCAGTGGCTCATCGCGATGCCCCAATAGCCCATCGCGCAGCCGGGTTCGGCCTCGGTAACCGCCGTAAACCCCTTCAGCGCTTCGGGATACCAGAACGAGTGCAAGGTCCACACCGCGTGCTTGAACGTCGGCTGCACCGCCGGTCCGCATGAGGTCGTGAAATTGACTTCTTCGCTCGCCTTTGCAGCGGCGGGCGCGGCCCCGGCATCGGCTCGCGGTCCCGGCTGGACCGGGAGAGTGAAAAGCGCGGCGGCGGCAAGACCCACACGAAGTACCGATAGCGTCATGGCGACTTCCTTCTCTGAGCGGCTCGCTCATTCTGGTCACGTTAAGGCTGCGGTAAGTGTGACCTGGTTCACACTCGTACGAAATGGAGATTGCCCGAGGCGCTCGCGCCGTCACGCGGGCGTCGTGCAAAGACGGTGCTCCCCGCGGCTGCGCCGGTTGGTTATGCTCCGCCTGTCCGGCTAGGGGAGAATCCGCGAATGACGGCTGCGCAGCGTCAGATGCATCTCGGGGTTTTTGTCCTCGGCACGGGCAATCATTCGGCCGGCTGGCGCTATCCGGGGGCGGCGGTCAGCAACAACGATCTTTCGGTCACCCAGGAGATCGCCCGCATTGCCGAGCGCGGGAAATTCGACTTGTTGTTCATTTCCGACGGGCTGGTCATGGATCCGGGCGACCATCCGTCGTTTCTGTGCCGGTTCGAGCCGACGACCCTGATCTCGGTGCTGGCCGCCTCGACAACGCATGTCGGGCTCGGCGCCACGGTGTCGACGCAGCTTTGGCGAGCCCTACCACGTCGCCCGCGCCTTTGCCTCGATCGACCATATCTCGAACGGCCGGGCGGCGTGGAACGTGGTGACCAGCACCGCCGCCAAAGCCGCGCTCAATTTCAGCCGCGAGCGGCATATGGACCACGCCCTGCGCTACGAGGTCGCCAACGAGTTCGTCGATGTCGTCAAGGGGTTGTGGGATTGCTGGGACGACGACGCGATCCTCGCCGACAAGGCGACCGGCGCCTATGTCGACCCGGCGCGGGTCGGGCCGCTCGACCACCAGGGGCGGTTCTTCCAGGTCAAGGGGCCGATCAACATCGCGCGCTCGCCGCAGGGCCATCCGGTCATCATCCAGGCCGGCGGCTCGCCTTCGGGGCTCGAGCTCGCGGCGCGCACCGCCGACGTGGTTTTTTCGGTCGTCCAGGAATTGGAGAGCGCCAAGTCCGCTTATGCCGATCTGAAGGGCCGGCTCGCCAAATACGGCCGCAGCGCCGACCAGCTCGCGGTGTTGCCCGGGGTCATGCCGATAACCGGCAACACCGACGCCGAGGCCAAGGACAAGCTTTCCCTGTTGCAGAGCTGGCTGACCCCGACCAACGCCGCGATCCTGGTGTCGGGCCGGATCGGCTACGACGTCTCCGGCCACCCGCTCGACGGGCCGGTGCCGGCGCCGCCGCCGGACGGCAACAGCCGCACCTTTTCGCGCGTGCTGTTCGAGACCGCGCGGCGCCACAACATGAGCCTGCGCGACCTCTACAATCTGACCGCGGCGGCGCGCGGCCATTGGGTGATCTGCGGCACCCCGCGGCATATCGCCGACATCCTCGAAGAGTGGTTCGTCGAGGGCGCGGCCGACGGGTTCAACATCCTGCCGCCCTATTTCCCCGGCGCCTTTGCCGATTTCGTCGATCTCGTCGTGCCGGAACTGCAGCGCCGCGGCCTGTTCCGCCGCGATTATGAGGGAACCATGTTGCGCGACCATTTCGGCCTCGCCCGCATCCCTGCGCCGGCCCGGCCCAGCCGCGCCGCCGGCGTGAGCTGAGTGGGGATGTAGCTGTCGAAACGTTTCGGAGGAACAGATGACCGACGGTCTCGAAGGCGGCTGTGCCTGCGGCGCGGTGCGGTACCGGCTCGTCTCTGCGCCGATGTTCGTGCATTGCTGCCACTGCCGCGACTGCCAGCGGCAGACCGGCAGCGCGTTTGCCGTCAACGCCATGATCGAGACCGATCGACTGACCACCCTTGCGGGCGATCCCGAGCCGATACCGGTGCCCACCGGCAGCGGCCGGCCGCACAAGATTTTTCGCTGTCCCCAATGTCAAACGGCAGTGTGGAGCGAGTATGGCGGCCTCTCGCGCCTGCGCTTTGTTCGGGTCGGCACATTGGACGATCCCGCAACCCTGCCGCCCGACATCCACATCTACACGCGCTCGAAGCTGCCCTGGGTCACCCTCCCAGCCGGCATTCCTGCGGTTGACGCCTATTACGATGCGCGGCAACTGTGGCCCGCCGCCAGCCTCGAGCGCCGCCGCGCGGCTTTGGGTTGACGACACCTGCAACGCCGACAGCTCGGCCGGAGACAGCCAGATGAACCTCCCCGCATCGAGCCGGTTCCAGTTGACCCCCGACCTCGCGGTCTGCCGCATCCTGAACGGGATGTGGCAGGTCTCGGGCGCGCATGGCCATATCGACCGGGCGCGCGCCGTCGACGAGATGTTCGCCTATCACGATGCCGGTTTCACGACCTGGGACCTCGCCGACCATTACGGCCCGGCCGAGGACTTCGTCGGCGATTTCCGGCGCCGTTTCGTCGCCCGTCATGGCGAAGCCCGGCTCGGCGAGATCCAGGCCTTTACGAAATGGGTCCCGCATCCCGGCCGCATGACGCGATCCGTTGTCGACGCGGCCGTAGGCGTTTCATTGTCGCGGATGGGCGTCGACCGGCTCGACCTGTTGCAATTCCACTGGTGGGATTACGCCGACCCCGGCTATCTCGACGCGCTGAGGCATCTCGCCGATTTGCGCGACGCGGGGAAGATCCGGCATCTGGCACTGACAAATTTCGACACCGAACGTCTGCGGGTCATTACCGAGCATGGCATTCGGGTCGTCTCGAACCAGGTGCAGTATTCGTTCGTCGACCGTCGCCCTGCGGCGCAAATGGCCGCGTTTTGCCACGAGCACGACATTGTTCTGCTGGCCTACGGCACCGTGCTCGGCGGTCTGTTGTCACAGAAATACCTGGGCCACCCCGAGCCGCAGCGGGCTGAGCTCGGCACCGCCTCCCTGCAGAAATACAAGAACATGATCGATGCCTGGGGCGGTTGGGCTCTGTTTCAGGAGCTGCTGACCGCGCTTGAGCCGATCGCCCGCAAGCGTCAGGTCGGCATCGCCAATGTCGGCATGCGCCATGTCCTCGACCAGCCGGGGGTCGCCGGCGTCATCGTCGGGGCGCGGCTCGGCGTCGCGCAGCACATCGCCGACAACGCCCGCGTTTTCGATTTCGCGCTCGACGCCGACGACCGCGCCGCCATCGCATCCGTGCTCGGCAAATCGCGCGACCTGATGCAAGTCATCGGCGATTGCGGCGACGAATACCGCTAGGGGTCGCCGGGTCGGCCTGGGGAGCGGGCGATGTATCGGATCGGTATCGATGTCGGCGGCACCTTTACCGATCTCGTCGCGGTCGACGATGCCGGCCGGACGGTTTTGGAAAAGGTGCCCTCCACCCCCGACGACCCGTCGCTGGGGGTCCTCGACGGGCTGGCCCGGCTCGCCGAACGGCTCGGCCGAGACTGCGCGGCATTGCTGGCGCAGACCGACCGGATCGTCCACGGCACGACGGTCGCGACCAACGCCGTGCTCGAACGCAAGGGCGCGCGCGTCGGCTTGCTGACCACCGCAGGCCATCGCGACGTGATCGAGATGCGCGAGGGGCTGAAGGACGACCGCTACAATCTGCGCATGCCGCCGCCGGAGCAGCTGGTTCCGCGCAAATTGCGACTGGGCGTGCGCGAGCGGCTGCGCGCCGATGGCCGGATCGAGACGCCACTCGACCAGGCCTCGCTCGACGCCGCGATCGCCGCGCTCAAGCGCGAGCGGGTCGAGGCGGTGGCGGTATGCTATCTGCACGCTTGGCGCGATCCCGGCCACGAACAGGCCAGCCGCGCCGCGCTCGAGCGCGAACTCCCCGACGCCTATGTCTCGCTGTCGGCCGAGGTGCTGGCGCAGATCAAGGAATTCGAACGGGTCTCGACGACCATCGTCAACGCCTATGTCGGCCCGGCGCTGTCGCGCTATTTGGCGCGGCTCGATCAGCGCCTTGCCGAAGCCGGCTACCGTGGGGCGACATTGGTCATCCAGTCGCATGGCGGGGTGTCGCCGATCGGCGAGGCGGGGCGGCTGGCCGCGGGCGCGGTGTTGTCGGGACCGGCGGGGGGTGTGGCCGGCAGCGTCCATGCCGTAGGGCTCGTCGACGAAGGCAATTTGATCCCGTTCGACATGGGCGGGACCAGCACCGACATCTCGTTGATCGTCGCCGGCCGGCCGAGCCTGGCGAACAGCCGCCGCGTTGCCGGCCACACCATTGCGCTGAACAGCCTCGACATCGCCAGCATCGGCGCCGGAGGCGGGTCGATCGCCCGGGTCGATGGCGGCGGCATTTTGCATGTCGGGCCGCAGAGCGCCGGTGCGGTGCCGGGCCCCGCCTGCTACGGCAGCGGCGGGCATGAGGCGACGGTCACCGACGCCAATCTGGTGCTGGGCTACCTCGATCCCGCGAGTTTTTTGGGCGGCCGCCGAAAGCTCGACCGCGCCGCCGCCGAAGCCGCGGTCGACCGCATCGCCGCCGGACTCGGCACCGGCCGGCTCGCTGCCGCGCAAGGCATCCACCGCGTCGTCAACACGACGATGGCCGAGGGCGTGCGACTGGTTTCGGTGCGCCGCGGTGTCGACCCGCGGCGGTTCGCGCTGCTCGCGTTTGGCGGCGCTTCCGGCCTGCATGTGACCGAGATCGCGCGCCAGCTCGATCTGACGCGAGTGATCGTGCCCCGCGTGGCGCCGGTATTGTCGGCATGGGGCATGCTGGCGACCGACCTGCGCTTCGAGGTGTCGCGGACTCACATCGGCGACACGCGATCGCTCGACGGCCGTGATGTACGCCGGCTGTTCGACGAGATGGAAGCGGAGGGACTGGCGAGGCTGCGAGCCTCGTTCGACGGGCCGGCTCGCGTCGCGCGCGCGGTCGACATGCGCTATGGCGAGCAGGTCTTTGAGATCGTGGTTTCGTTAGACGGCGTCGATTGGACCGCCGCCGATCCGCTGCCTGCCATCGTCGAACGGTTTCATCGCCGGCATGAGGAGCTTTACACTTATTCGATGCGCGACCAGGAGACCGTCCTGGTCAATGCCCGAGTAGCGATTTCCGGCATCCTTTCTGCCCTGCCGCAGGAGCCCCGCCTGCCCGAGGCGGCGCCGGCGAAAGTGCGCGGCGAACGGAACATCTGGCTCGACGGTTGGTTCGCGACACCGGTCTGGGATCTCGACGCGCTCTCCCCGGCGCAGACGATCGCCGGGCCGGCAATCATCGAATCGGCGATGACGACAGTTTTGCTACACCCGAACGAGCGAGCCGCGGTCACGCCGCTCGGCTGGCTCGATGTCGTTGTGCCGCAACGTCGGTAGGTCGTCGCGATCGCGCAAAAACGCCCGAACTCCGCCGGATGATCTTACGATTTCCTGAAAATGTCATAAAGCAAGTGATCCAATTCACATTGGTCAAACTCGGCGGCCACTAGCTTAGCCTCATAGGGCGGACGAGTTTTTGACGCTCCGCCGGGCAATCGCCGGAGATTAAAATGCTTAATGCTGCACACACCGCCGTGATGGCGGGATCGCTGCTGCTTCTGTTCCAGGGCGCGACCGGGCCGCCGGCGCATGGCGGAGAGCGGCATGTCCTCTTGACCAACAATACCCGTGAGCCGATCGTCGAAATCTATGTTTCCGACACCGGCGCCGGCAATTGGCAGGCCGACCTGCTGGGCGCGGACTTTCTGCCCCCCGGCGGGTCTGTCCTGGTCAATATCGACGATCGAAACGATCGTTGCCGGGTCGACGTAAGGACGGTTCTCGACAGCGGGGAAAACCTCGTCACCCGCGCCGTCAACGTGTGCCGCGGGGAGGGCTTCGCACTATCGGTGCGATGACCCCCGGCGGTGCGACGACCCCCGGCGGTGCGATGACCACCGGCGGTTATTCTCCGATGTTCGGCCAGTCGCAGCGGGCCGGGCCGCGTCCACAACCGTGGTTGCATGCGCGGGCAACGGCTTCCTTTTCTGCCTCAAGGCAAGCCGCCTGGCGTCACGGTAGCCGGCTTCCTGATACACGGTTACGTTTTCCATTGATTAGGGGGGCGAAATTGGCGATTCGCGAATATTTCCCGTCGGACCGGGAATTCTCTCGGCAGCCCGTTCCTAGCGGTGCAGGTCAGACAGATGGTTCCCATCCCGCCCTCTTCGTCGCCCCCGCGCAAGCGGGGGTCCAGAGCCTGCCCCTGGCCTGAACAGGGGGCCACAATCTCGGTCACTGCCGCCCCTGGATGCCCGCTTTCGCGGGCATGACGCCGAGCCGTGGTCGGTATCAAGCGTTAGAGCCGCACCGCTAGCGGGTCCGGGCGTAGCTGAAGCAGTCGCGCGGGTCGGGGCTGATGTTGGGGTGGAGCAGCCAGCGGCGAAGGATGCCTTCGCAGGCGAGGCCGGCCTTTTCCATGACCCGGGCCGAGGCGAGATTGGCGGTGTCGCAGACCGCGCCGATGCGCCAGATGTCGGGTTGAGTCATCGCCCAGCTCGCGGCTCCGGCCAAGGCCTCGGTCATCAGGCCGCGGCCCCAAAACGGCCGCGCCAGCACATAGCCGCAATCGAGCCGATGCGGCTCGAGCCGGCGCAGCTCGAAGGCGCCAAGTAGGCGGCCCTCGGCGCGCCCGACGAGCGCATAAGTACGCGAGCGCGTCGGCGGCGCCATCAGGCAGCGGTCGATATAAGAATCGGTCTCGGCCAGGCGGCGATGCGGCCGCCAGGTCAAATAGCGCGCCACCTCCAAGTCTTGAGCATAGCCGGCGAAGATCGCGAGTCCGTCGCCGCGTGCGATCGGGCGCAGGATCAGGCCGGCGGTTTCGAACCGGTCGGGAAGCATTGGCGCCCGTCGCCGCGAAATGGCCGGGACGCGGTCAAATCTCGTAATCGGGGAGGCTCTGATCCATCTCCAACGCCGGCACGCCACCATGCGACCAGGCGACGATGCGCGCCGGCACGCCGGCGACCGTCGCGCGGGGCGGTACGTTGCTCAACACGACGCTGCCGGCGCCGACCTTGGCCTCGCGGCCGATCTCGACATTGCCCAACACCTTGGCCCCGGCGCACAGCAAGACGCCGTCGCGCACCTTGGGATGGCGGTCGCCGCGTTCCTTGCCGGTGCCGCCCAAGGTCACCTCGTGCAGGATCGACACGTCGTTGCCGATAATCGCGGTCTCGCCGACGACGAGGCCGGTGCCGTGGTCGATGAACACGCCGCTGCCGACCGGGACGGCGGGGTGGATGTCGACGGCAAACACCTCGGACACGCGGCTCTGCAAAAAGTGCGCGAGGTCGCGGCGGCTTTGACCCCACAGCCAATGGCCGATGCGGTGCCACTGCAGGGCGTGGAAGCCCTTGTAGTAAAGAAATGGCGTCAGATAGCTCTCGGCCGCCGGGTCGCGGCTGCGGATGGCCGAAAGATCGGCTGCCGCCGCGGCGAGGATCGCCTGATCCTCGGCCATCGCCGATCGCGCGAGTTCGACGAGGCGGTCCGCCGCCAGCGACGCATCGGCGAGCTTGTGCGCGAGCAGCGCGCCGAGCGCCGCAGCGAGACCGTCATGACGCAACACCGCCCGATCGAGCAGGAAGCGCAGCATGTCCTCGCGCGCCGCCGCCCGCGCCGCCTCGGCGCGGAGCGCCGGCCACAGCTGGCTTTCGACAAACGAGATGCGCTCCGGCGGCAATACGGCGGCCGACGCTACGGCAAAGCCGATTTCGTTCATGGGCCGATCGCTCCTTTTGTGAGAGCGTAGCACGGCGCACCGCCCAAGCGACAGTCGGCGTGCCGAAGCCATATTCTTGTCCCGCCGGACTTTGCGGCCGGTCGCGCAGACACACGCAGGAGGACCGCTCAAATGGCGATGACCGACCGGTTCGATCTCCCGGTCACCGCGGCAACCGCCGAGGCGGTCGCCGAGTACGTCGCGGCGCTCGACCTGCTGCTGGCGGCCGACACCGGCGCCGATGCCGGGTTCGAGCGGGCGCTCGCCGCCGATCCCGATTTCGCGCTGGGGCATATCGCGCGCGCCCGGCTGCTGCAATTGCGGGTGCGAATACCCGAGGCGAGGGCGGCGGCAGCACGGGCGCAGGTGCTGGCGGCACGCGCCTCGGCGCGCGAGCAGCGGCATGTCGAGGCGGTGGCGCTCGCGATCTCTGGCGATGCCGGCGGTGCGCTGGCGCTGGTTCGCGAGCACGCGGCGGAATACCCGCGCGACGCGCTGCCGTTGTCGTTGGCGCTCGGCGTCTTCGGGCTGTTGGGTTTCAGCGGGCGGCGCGACCATCACCAGGCGCAATTGGCGCTGCTCGAAGAACTGGCGCCGCATTGGCCGCAGGACTGGTGGTTTCTCGGCTATCTCGGCTGGGCCCGGATCGAAACCGGCGCGGTCGCGGCGGGAACCCGGCTCGTCGAACGTTCGCTCGAACTCAACCCGCGCAACGCGCATGGTGCGCATCAGCGCGCACACGGTTATTTCGAGGCGGGCGACGCCGCGGGCGGCGCTGCCTTCATCGCAGACTGGCTGCCCGGCTACGAGCGCGCCGGCCATCTGCATTGCCATTTGTCATGGCATCTGGCGCTGTTCGAACTGGCCCGCGGCGACAGCGCGCGGGCGATGGCGGTCTATCGCGACGCGGTCCGGCCAACGGTGGCGCTGTCCGCGCCGATGCTGAGCCTCGCCGAATTCGGCGTCGTTCTTGTGGCGCTGGCGGCTTTACCGCGCGACCCCGGCGCTGGCGGACGAATGGGCCGAGGTCGCCGCACATGCCCACCGTCATTTTCCGCGGGCGAGCCTTGCCTTTGCCGATCTGCATGCCGCGCTGGCCGAAGCGGCCACCGGCGACACCGCGGCGGTGCAGACCCGCATTGCCGGGCTGGCGGCGTTGGCGGGCGCGGGGAGGCTGCCGCCGGGCGAGGTGGCGCCGGCGCTGTGCGCCGCCGCGTCAGCCTTGGCGCGCGACGATCCTGCCGAGGCCGCCCGCACCCTCGAAGCGGCGCTCGCCGACCTGCCGCGCATCGGTGGCAGCCACGCGCAACGCGAGGTGTTCGAGGATTCGCTGATTGTCGCCGAGATCAGCTCGGGGCATCTCGAAAAGGCGGCCGAACGGCTGCGCGCGAGGCTGGCGCGGCGGCCGTCGCACCGCGACCAGGAGTGGCTGCGGCAATGCGGTCAGCTTGGGTCGGGACACGTCCTGGAAAGGAGGGCGGATGTCCCCGGAACCTGAGAACTCCCGCTTGTGTCCGCATGCCAGCCGCCGGTCACCGGGCGCGCCGGCCGAACAGAGCTGCCGCGAGCGGACGAACCGGCGATCGCGGCCGGAGCCTCGATCTTGGCCGCTCCATGCGCCGCCGCGTCAATAGTAGCGCGGGATCGGGCCGTTGTGCGGGGAGGCGCGGTCGCCGAGGTCGAGCATCACCTCGTCGACATAGCACCAGCCCCAGCCTTCGGGCGGGTCGTAGCCTTCGATGATCGGATGCCGCGTCGCGTGAAAGTGCTTGGTGGCGTGGCGGTTCGGCGAGTTGTCGCAACAGCCGACATGGCCGCAGCTCCGGCACAGCCGCAGATGGAGCCATTCCGAGCCACTCTTCAGGCACTCCTCGCAGCCGAAGGCGCTCGGCGTCACGTCGCGAATCTCGTCGGCATGGGTGCATTCGTCGGACATCACCGTCTCCCGATGTTGGCGGGAAGTGCGGCGGTTTCGCCGGCTTCTGCGAGAAAGGCGTGCAGTGCCGCCACCACCTGCGCGCCCTCGCCGACCGCGGCGGCGACGCGCTTGACCGATCCCGCGCGCACGTCGCCGATCGCGAAGACGCCGGGCAGGCTGGTTTCGAGCGGCCTCAAGGTGTTGGCGCCGGTGCGCACAAAGCCCTTGTCGTCGAGCGCCACACCCGACCCGGACAGCCAGTCGGTATTCGGGTCGGCGCCGATAAACAAGAACAGATGGCGGATCGCGCGCGTTGCCTCCTCCCCGGACCGGAGCTGGCGGCAGCGGATCGCTTCCAGAACGCCATCCTGGCCTTCGAGAGCGGTCACATTCGTGTCGGTCAAAATCTCGACGTTCGGCCTCGCCGCAATCCGCTCGACGAGATAGCGCGACATGCTGGCATCGAGGCTGGGTCCGCGAACGATCAGCCACACCTTGGCGGCCTGGCTCGACAGATACACCGCCGCCTGGCCGGCGGAATTGCCCCCGCCGACCAATGCCACCTCCTGTCCGGCGCACAGCTTTCCCTCCAGCGGCGACGCCCAATAATGGACACACGAGCCCTCGAACGCGGCGAGGTTCGCGACATCGAGGCGGCGGTAGCGCGCACCGCTGGCGATGACGACGGTGCGGGCACGGACCCGCTCCCGGTTCGCCAGAGTGAGCAAAAAGCGCCCATTGCCCGGCGAGATGGCCGGGCCCTGCAAGCCTGCGACTTCATCCGGGATCGCCATCTCGACACCGAACTTTTGCGCCTGGTGATAGGCCCGCGCCATCAAGGCCAGGCCGGTGATGCCGGTCGGAAAGCCCAGATAGTTCTCGATCCGCGCCGACGCCCCGGCCTGGCCGCCAAACGCGCGGCAATCCAACGTCAGCGCCGACAGCCCCTCCGACCCGGCATAGACCGAGGCGGCAAGACCCGCCGGCCCGGCGCCGACGACGACCACATCATAGACCTTGTCGGGGTCGATCGCGCTGACGAGACCGATGCAGCGGGCGAGCTCGACCTCGCTCGGATTGCGCAACAACCGGCCGTCGGGACACAAAACGATCGGCAATTCGCGAGGAGCGATGTGAAAGCGCTCGATCAAGGTTTGCGCGCAATGATCGGTCTTTGGGTCGAACCGCTGATGCGGATGCCCGTTGCGCGTGAGGAACCCTTCGAGCCGCAGAACGTCGCCGTTGTCGGCGCTGCCGACGATGATCGGGCCGCCGGCGCCGATCTCGAGCAGGCCGACGCGGCGCAGGATCAGGGCGCGCATGATGCGCTCGCCGAGTTCCGCCTCTTCGACCATCAGGTCGCGCAGCCGCCGCGGCGGAATGACGAAAGCCTCGACCGCTTCGATCGCGTCGACGTCGACCAATGACGGGCGGCTCGACAGTTGCGTCAGCTCGCCCTGGAACGAGCCCGGACCGTGCGCGAAGATCAGCTCGGGACGACCCTCCGTGCCGCGCCGAGTGACATCGACCCGGCCTTTAAGGATGACAAAAGCACCCGGCGCCACCTCGCCGCTCGCAACCATGCGCTTCCCGGCCCGATAGGACCGGCGCTCGCCAAACCGCGCCAGCCGCTCGATCTCGTCGGGCTCCAGCACCGGAAACATCTGCTCGCGCCGCGCCTCGATCAGCGGATGTACAGCCTGCGGCATGGCTCTCCTCAACGGCAAACTCGAGCCCGGCAGAGCGTGCCGCCCAACCCAGCTCGATCATCAAAGCGTGAAACATATGGGTGCCCGCCCGCAAACCCCTAGCGCCCGCATGTTGCGGTGCAGCGCCCGGTCTCGCCAAAGGCATCCTGCGCTGGACCGCCCGAGGTCGTCTTTCGGCAGGTCGTATCCCCAGTGCTGATTGATCCCGAACAGGCCAGACTCGGGTGCGCCCTCCCGTCTAAAATCCTGGTTCATATCGCGATAGACCAGGACCGGGGCCGCTTGAACGAGTGCCTCGTGCGCCTGCGGCGTGCCCGGATGGTGTATTCCCCGCACCCAGGCCTTATACTGACCGAAAGCGACGCGCGCCGCTCCCTTTCGGTTCATCGGGTGCAATGTCCAATATCGGCTCGGCTCTGTTGTTCCGTCCCAAACGCCGAGCAATTCCGGAACGCCGTCTTCTTGGAGGACCGAGGCCGTTGCGCCATACCCTCACGTTTTTGCGGGAGTCGTTGTAGCCGGATTCGCCGACACCACGCGCGTCAAGCCAATCGAGGATAAGAGGACCCGTTCCCTCGACCCCATGCGAGTTTATCAAACGCTTAGTCGATTCCGGTGTGACGCTCTTCAAGCCGCCATTCTGGGTGATAATGTCGAACATCCAGCAGAATTCGCGCAGGCTCGGAGCGGCGTTCCGACTACCCTGCGCCCATTCCACCGTTGCGGTCCAGGCGCGCTCGGCCATGGCGTTCGCTGCCACGAGTTGCTGGGCTATGAACGCTGGAGTTCGCGCCAGCGTCTTAAGCTCTTGTCGCGCGGCGGGAAGCAGCGAAGGACCCTGTTGCCAGCTACGAACGATTTCCAGCCCGTGCGGGATCGGCGCCGTACATGCTTCCCAGAGCTCGGCGCCGTAAGTCGGCATGGCCGCCAGAACCGCAGCCCGATTCAGGTTCGTAACCAAAGGCTGGAGTGTCCCTTGGCCGATGTTCCATTGCAGAACACCAAGCGAGATGCCCTCGCCGTCATTCTCGCCGGAAATCGCAGCCCACGGATCGGAAGCGTCCTCGAAATGTCCGGTGAGGAGCGAAAAGGATCGATTGTGATGGGCGGTTTGCCATGCTCGCGTATATATACGCTAGCCGGCTCCCTTGTTGGAGCCGGATTACGCCTGAGGCGATAGCCGCAATGGTGGATGACGACGATCCCGAAGTTGTCTCTTCGCATAGCATATCTCCGGACGCTCGTTGGCGGTTGGCAAAGAAACCAGGAGCCAGAGTATCCAGCGCCAGAGCCGGCGCGCTTGCGGGTGGCGGCCTATTTCCTGGAATAGCTGAAGCCGATAGATGAGTGACCTGACCGACGAGATGGCGCGGCGGCGGACGTTTGCGATCATCTCGCATCCGGATGCCGGCAAGACCACTCTGACTGAGAAACTGCTGCTGTTCTCAGGGGCGATCCAGCTCGCGGGCGAGGTCAAGGCGCGCGGCGACCGGCGGCGGGCGCGCTCGGACTGGATGGCGATCGAGCGCGAGCGCGGCATCTCGGTCAGTGCGGCGGTCATGACCTTTGAGCATGACGGGCTCGTCTTCAACCTGCTCGACACGCCCGGCCACCAGGATTTTAGCGAGGACACCTATCGCACTCTGACCGCGGTCGACAGTGCCGTCATGGTGCTCGACGCGGCCAAGGGGATCGAGGAGCAGACCCGCAAACTCTTTGAGGTGTGCCGGCTGCGCGATGTGCCGATCGTGACCTTTATCAACAAGCTCGACCGCGAGAGCCGCGACCCGTTCGACCTGCTCGACGAAATCGAGCAGAGCCTGGCGCTCGACGTGACCCCGGCCTCGTGGCCGATCGGCATGGGCCGCGATTTTCTCGGCGCCTGGGACTTGTTCGAGGACAAGCTGCTGCTGTTCGAGCGCGGCGCGCACGACCATGTCACGGAGCCGGTGCAGTGCCGCGGGCTCGACGACCCCGAACTGGCGCGGCGGCTGCCGCCGCTGGCTCTAAAGCAGTTGCGCGAGGAGGTCGAGATGGCGCGCGGGCTGTGCCCGGCTTTCGATGCCGAGGCGTTTCGCGGCGGCCATCAGACCCCGGTCTATTTCGGCAGCGCCTTGAACAATTTCGGGGTGCGCGAGTTGCTGCACGGCGTCGCCGCGCTGGCGCCCGCACCGCGGCCGCAGCCGGCCCAGGGCGCCAACGGGTCGCACGCAATCCGGCCGGAGGAACCCGATGTCGCCGGCTTTGTCTTCAAGGTGCAGGCCAATATCGACCCGCAGCATCGCGACCGCATCGCCTTTGTGCGGCTCGCCTCGGGACGCTTCCAGCGCGGCATGAAATTAAAGAACATCCGCACCGGGCGGGTCATGTCGGTGCAGGCGCCGGTGTTTTTTCTGGCGCGCGAACGCAACCTCGCCGAGGAGGCGTGGCCCGGCGACATCATCGGCATCCCCAACCACGGCAGCCTCAGAATTGGCGACACCCTGACCGAGGGCGCCGAGATCCGGGTCACCGGGATTCCGAATTTCGCGCCCGAGATCCTGCGCCGGGTGCGGGTCGAAGACCCGATGAAGACCAAGCATCTGCGCCATGCCTTGGGGCAATTGGCGGAGGAGGGGGTGACCCGCGTGTTCAAGCCCACCTCCGGCGGCGACTGGATCATCGGCGTCGTCGGTGCGCTGCAGCTCGACGTGTTGACGGCGCGGCTCGAAACCGAATACGGGCTCGCGACCCGGCTCGACGGCGCGCCCTACCAGGCGGCGCGCTGGCTCGAAGCCGACGACCCGGCCGAGATCGAGCGCTTCCAAAGGACGAACCCGTCGGCCAGCGCCGAGGACCATGACGGCGTCCCGGTGTTTCTCGCGCGCAACGCCTGGGACCTGCGCACGACGATCGAGGAATGGCCCGGGCTGCGCTTCAAGGAAACCCGCGAGCAGAGCTGAGAGCCGTCACCTCGCCCGGCGATCGCCGAACTGATCTGTATGTGGTGCCCCGGGTCGGATTCGAACTGACGACCTACCGCTTACGAAGCGGTTCATACTATCTACACCCCGATACCCGATGAAACATGATCAGCCGGCTTTCAGACCGGGAACTTCAGTGTGATCGGCCGCTTTCCTGTTTCGTCGCGTTTCGCCCTATGCCATACTGTTAAGGGCAGAACGCTACCCCAAAATCGCCTGGGGTAGCAGGGGACCAAGATGGCGAGACTGACGGACAGGTCTATCGAAGCGCTACGCCCGCGCGTCGCTCGATATGAGGTATGGGATGAGGCCCGGAAGGGCTTCGGGGTCAGGGTTACACCACGCGGGGTTAAGAGCTTCATTTGGGTCTACCATTTCAACGGCAAGCCCCGGCGGTTAACGTTCGGCAGATATCCGCACCTGGCGCTGGCAGATGCGGGCGTGCGGCTCGCCGAGGCAAAGCAGCTTCTCGACAAAGGCATAGACCCAGGATCACTTGCTGTGTCGGAACGGTCTGCGGAACGGAGTGCCGAAATCGTCGCGGATCTTGTTGCCGTTTACCTCGACAGATATGCGCGACCTAGGAAGCGCAGCGCGGCCGAAGATGAACGCATCCTAGGCAAAGATGTGCTGTCGCGATGGGCCGCCAGGAAGGTTAAGGACATCACTAGGCGCGACGTCGTGATGCTATTGAACGCGATCGTCGATCGCGGTGCGCCCATTCAAGCGAACCGGACGCTCACCATCCTGCGCCGCATGTTCAAGTTCGCCGTCAGCCAGGCGATCATCGAAACATCGCCCTGCGACAGGATCGAACCGCCGTCGTCAGAAAACCAGCGTGATCGGGCGTTGAGCGAAGACGAGATCCGACTCGTCTGGCAAGTGCTGGCTACGGCATCGATGGAGCCGAACGCCCGGCGCATCCTGCGCCTGATGCTCGTCACAGGACAGCGTAAGGGCGAGGTCATGGGCATTCATGTCTGCGAGGTCGACTTCGATAAGGGCGTGTGGACGTTGCCGGCAAGCCGGGCGAAGAACGGCCGTGAGCATCTTGTCCCGCTTTCCACGCTGGCCCGTCAGGTGCTCGCCGAGAATGTTGCTAACGATCTTGGATTTCTCTTCCCGTCGAAGTTGACTGGTTACCCCTACCGCGGGCAGTCGATCGACCATGCCACTCGATATCTCTTCGACCCTCGACCACCGTCGAAGCCCCGAAAGTCGCTGAGTCAGCTGTGTAGAGCGCCACCTCTTGCGGGTGCCATGGAGCGGTTCACGCCGCACGACCTGAGGCGAACAGTCGCCACTCGAATGCGCGAGATGGGGATATCGCGGAGCGATGTGAAGATGATCCTCAACCACGTCGAAAGCGACGTGACCGCCCGATACGACAAGTATGACGGACTGGCCGAGAAGCGGCAAGCGATGGAGATCTGGGGTAGACGCCTCGAGGACATTGTCGAGGGCGCACCAGCAACCGACAACGTTGTGGAGCTGGCACGGGGCCTGTACGCGAGGCGCGTCGTATAAAGGATTGCAACCCAACCGGTTGGCTTTGGCACAGGCTCTCACTGACGGGAAGTTGCGGCTACGCGGCGGGCAATTCTCGTCTTGCTTGGCGGCGGATGGCGGCCTCAGCGAACATCCAAATTCATGATCTTCAAACACAGCCTTCGCCTCCATCGCCGTGTCGGGCGGGGGCGGCCTCTTTCTCGTCGGCAAAGTGCTCGGGCATCGCCAATCCCGAACGGGAGTGTCAGGAATTTCGTGCGTGGTTGGGTATGATGGGAGCGAAGGAGACCGCCCATGCCGCGACGCAAGCCACCTCTTATTCCTGACGCCATTCTTGACCAGCTGCTGGCGGGCGCCGATGCGAAGACCGCCTTTGACCCGAATGGTCTGCTCGACGATCTGAAGAAGGCGCTGGCCGAGCGGGTGTTGAACGCCGAGATGGATCATCATCTGGCCGGCGAGGAGCCGGGTAACCGGCGCAACGGCTATGGTCGCAAGACCGTACTCACCGACACCGGCAAAATCGCGCTGGCGGTGCCGCGCGACCGCCAGTCGAGCTTTGATCCGCAGCTGATCGCCAAATATCAGCGCCGCTTCCCGGGTTTCGACGACAAGATAATTTCAATGTACGCCCGCGGCATGAGCACCCGCGAGATCGTCGGCCATCTGCGCGATTTGTACGGCATTGAGGTGTCGCCCGATTTGATCAGCGCGGTAACCGAGGCGGTTCTGGACGAGGTCGCCGCCTGGCAGGCACGCCCGTTGGAAGCGACCTATCCGCTGATTTTCTTTGACGCCTTACGGGTCAAGATCCGTGACGAAGGGCTGGTCCGCAATAAGGCAGTGCACATCGCGCTCGGCGTGCGCGCTGATGGCGCCAAGGAGATCCTGGGGCTGTGGCTCGAGCAGAACGAAGGCGCCAAATTCTGGCTGCGCGTGATGAACGAGCTGAAAAATCGCGGCGTCGAGGACGTGCTGATCGCCATCGTCGACGGCTTGAAGGGCTTTCCCGAGGCGATCATCGCGGTCTTCCCCCAGGCAACGGTGCAGACCTGCATCGTTCATCTGCTGCGCCACAGCCTCGATTTTGTTTCTTGGAAGGACCGTAAGCCGGTCGCAGCGGCCCTCAAGGACATCTACCGGGCCGTGGATGCCGTCGCCGGCGAAACCGCGCTCACTGCCTTCGAGGAAGGCTACTGGGGCCGCAAATACCCGGCAATCGGCCAGAGCTGGCGGCGCGCCTGGGGCGAAGTCGTCCCGTTCTTTGCCTTCCCCACCGACGTTCGGCGGATTTTGTACACCACCAATGCCATCGAGGCGCTCAATTCCAAGCTCCGCCGGGCGGTCCGGGCCAGAGGCCATTTCCCCAGCGATGAGGCGGCGACAAAGCTCCTCTTCCTGGTCTTGAACCGTTCCGAAAAGGAGTGGATCATGCCGCCGCGCGAGTGGTCCATGGCCAAGTCGCAGTTCGCTGTTCTGTTCGGCGAGCGCTTCACACGAGCCATGGCGTAGTCAGTTGAACCGCCCCGCTGCGCACGAAATTCCTGATAGTCCCTCTTTCATCACATCAGCTCCGAGCATGCCGACCTCTATTTCCACGAAATCGGCTTTCGTTGGTCGCAGCGCGTCGCCGAGGGCGAGGTCAGCCGGCGAACCCCGGCACGGCCGGTCGGGAAGTCACCAGAACCCTGTGGTCACGGGTGCCGCCGGCGCTCCAGCTGCCGCAGGTCTTCCGCGCCGCTATCGGGCGCGAGATGCGCCTCACCCGCATCGGCGGTATCGCCATCAAATCCGCTGTCGCTGCCTTTGCTTGATAAAAGCGGCGTTGTTTAGCTAACAACCGACACTGTGCCCTCGTGCCCTCGTGTACAGAGGAATTCCTCTCCGAGCTCGATGAGAGGAGCGGAGTGCTCTTTACGCCAGTCACACAGGCCCCGCAGCAAGGAGTCGGGTTGCTGCTCGACGATGACGGCGTTGCCCTGATCCGCAAGAATGATCACGAGGAGGTCGTCGAGGCAAAGCTTTTCCAAGCCCCTCGGTTAGCGGCGGCCCAGTCCCGCGGGCACAGGATCTAGCCCCGGCAAATCGCAACGGACCCCAACGTCTTCGGCTTCCGCCGGCGCGGCGCCAACCTCACTGTCGGATCGACCGCATTGTTCAGAGGAGAACCGGTCCTCTCAACTTCCTGCTCTCCACGCCTGTACCCGAACTGCCGTTCTCGTTGCCGCATTGTTCATTCCAATCGGGTGTACCACGTAGCCATACGATCGAAGAAGACGGTGCGCCGTAACTTTATCTGATGACGAAAGTAGTTCCTGCTCGTAAATTATCAGCTTGGGCCGGAATCGCGATAGATCAATCATCTTCAAGATGTTGAGGTCATATCCCTCGGTGTCAATAAAAATAAGGTCGATCTTGTCCACTTTATGGCGCGCAACTAAACTATTGAAAGTAAGGCACTCAACTTCCTCTTGTACAAGATAGTCGTCGATGTTTGGGATAACGGAACGATGTCGAAGAACGATTTCTAGGTTAAGCGATCCAATCTTATCATACCAAAACGGAAGTGCATCTGCCGTCTCTCGCAATCGGTAGAAACATTTACGGCCGTTATGCTCCGCCAAAGCCGCGTTTTCAAAAGCGATCCCGCTTGTTCCACGATAGTTCTCGACAAGTCGGTCAAAGAGGTAGGGCACTGGCTCGATTAGGATGCCGTTCCATCCGATTTCTCGGGCGAAGGGGTAGACGCTGTCATTCGACTTGCCGTCATGCGCGCCCACTTGAATGAAGAAGACGTCCTTTTGCCCGCCAAAAGTATGGCGCAGCCACTCGCTCTCGGTTCGGTAGACCACGCCGCCAAGCGCACAATAGAGATTCTGAGCCGACGGGAACACTCCAGTCTTTTTCAATAGCGATTTAACCGACATTCCCCAGATTTCCGGGTTGCTGGGCATGATTTTCCGTCTCATGGCGTGCCGACACAACTTAATTCGATCGTAGCCGACCCCTTGGCACCGAGAAATGGCGAGCAGCTCGGCCTCGCGGCGCCGGAACCCAGTTGCTTTGTCTTCGTCAGGGCGCACCTCTGCCGTCGTGGTCTGTCGCATCTGACCCAATCTCCGTTCATGCTGGCGCGGGCGGCAGGGATTTCGCGAACATCTGGCGTGATATCGCAACCTCGGCCAGCTGGAAGGTGACGTAGCGGCCGTGGCACGCGACCTTTCGCACCGATCTTGATCAGCTTCTCGCGGAGGCTGGTCAGTGACCATGGCTCTCGGCCTTGGCATCGCCAAATTTACCGAGGTTGTAGGCGAGGGCGTGGAGCTGAAGGCGCACGACGTTGGCGGCGAAGGTACCCTTCCTGAACCGCTCCGAGATTTCCGGAGGCAATTTGGCTTGGGTCAGGCGGCGATGGCCGGACCGGCGATCTGGGCATAGTAGCGCGCCTCGGCTTCGGCGGGAGGGATGTTGCCGATGGGCTCGAGCAGGCGCCGATGGTTGAACCAGTCCACCCACTCGAGGGTAGCGAACTCCACCGCCTCGGCATGACGCCAGGGACCACGCCGGCGGATCACCTCGGTCTTGAAGAGCCCGATCAGCGTCTCGGCCAGGGCATTGTCGTAGCTGTCGCCGACGCTGCCGACCGACGGCTCGATGCCGGCCTCGGCAAGCCGCTCGGTATAGCGGATCGAGACATACTGGGCGGATTCAAGTGGTCGTCGCAACAGAGCCTTTGTTGACCGACAAAGTCAGTTGGTCAAACGCCTCTGCAGGCGTTTTCCAGTCAAGCGTCTTTCGCGGCCGGGAGTTGACGGCGGCCGCCACAGCCGAAATCTCCTCGGCGCTGTGCAAGCTGAGATCAGTGCCTTTTGGAAAGTACTGGCGCAGCAGTCCGTTGGTGTTCTCGTTGGTGCCGCGTTGCCATGGGCTGTGAGGATCGCAGAAATAGACCTGCACGCCCGCATCGATCTTAAGGCGTGCGTGGTGAGCCATCTCAGCTCTACGCAGTTGCTCAGGCAACGTGATGGACTTGCCTCGGAAAAGTGGAGAGTTCCTGTTGATCGAAGAGGAACTCGACGATGCAGCAACGACGGTTTACGAAGGAATTTGAGGACGAAGCGGTGCGCTTGGTGCTGACCAGCGGGCGGACGCAGCGCGAGATCGCGGGATTGGCCTGTCGACGCTGGTGCGGTGGATTGGTCGAAGCCGGGATCGGCGCGCTGTCGATTCTTCGACGGTGGCGGAGAGCGATGTCACGGCTGAGCTGAAGCGGCTGCGTCGGGAGAACGAGATCCTTCGGCAGGAACGGGATATCCTGAAGAAGGCCACCGCTTTTTTCGCCCGCGAGGGAAGTCGATGAGGTTCGCGCTCATCGATGCGGCGAAAGCGGAATTCCCCCTCCATCGTCTGTGCGGCGTGCTCGGCGTCAGCCAGAGCGGCTATTTCGCCTGGAGGGACCGGCCAGCTAGCCGCCGCCAACGCGACGACATGGTGCTCTTGGCACATGTCCGGTCGGCCTTTGCCCGGTCGAACGGCACCTATGGAAGTCCGCGGATGACGCGGGAGCTGCAAGACGCCGGGCTTTTGGTCGGTCGCCGCCGGACGGCCCGCCTGATGCGCGAGAACGGCCTCAGGGCTCGGCAGAAACGGCGGTTCAAGCGGACCACAGACAGCCATCACGCCTGGCCGGTCGCTCCGAACCTGCTCGATCAGGACTTCATGGCAACCAGGCCTGACCAGAAATGGGGCGCCGACATCTCCTACGTGTGGACCCGCGAAGGCTGGCTGTATCTCGCCGTCGTCATCGACCTGTTCGCCCGCCGGGTGGTCGGCTGGGCGACTGGCGACCGGTTGCATCGCGACCTGGCTCTCGCTGCCCTGCGCAAAGCTCTGGCCATGCGCCGCCCGGCCGCCGGGCTGATCCATCACTCGGACCGCGGCAGTATTGTTTGGTCGATTATCAGGCCGAGAGAGGTGGCCGGCTTCGTCTGGACAGTGTTCCGCTCTGGATAAGTGGATCCTCTACCGGCTGCCGTGGCGGCGAAATTCACGCTGCCGCGACCTGCGGCAGGTTGTGGAAGTAGGCGTGGTCCGGCGTCCGAGCGTCAAGGCTCGAATGCGGTCTCTTGCGGTTGTACAACATCATTCGAGAACGCCCACGGGACGGTATTCCGTGAGCTTTTGTATCGCTGGCATCCGTGGTTCGCGCGTCGCGTCGCCGTGCATGAGGCGATCGGGAAGTCGAACGATCTCGTTTTCCGCTGCACCCTGAGCGGTTCTGACGCCGGCCGCTCGGAGGAGGTTCCGGCTTGGATGTTTGACCGGGCCGCCTGTGCGGAGGCGCGGCTTGCTGCTGCGCCCTATGTCAGTGCGGCGGCCTTGTCGGCATTGCGTGATCTCCTGCGGCACGCGCTGAAGGATACTTCCGCTTCATCGAGCGTGCCGGTTTCAGGCGTATCACGGACTTCTCGCGACCAGAATTGAAGAGAAGCCCATGCCTATCAGGAGAACGGAATGCCGGATCAAGCGGGTAGGCCATCTGCCGGGCCCCGCGCAGCAGCTCGACCTGTTCGGCGGCGATCGCCTCAGGGTCATAGTGGCTATGCCAGCTTGGCCGGAACTGCCGGCGGAGACACGGGCAACGCTGACCGGTCTGATGGTGCGGCTGATCCTGGAGCATGCCGGCGCGAACCGGCCCGGATCGCCCCGGGAGGCCGGTCATGATCTCTGACAAGGTTCGGCCCCATCATCCGGAACGCAAGGCGTTGCTTTACGTCCGGCAATCTTCGGCCCATCAGGTTCTGCACAACCGCGAGAGTAGCGCGCTGCAATATGCCATGCGGGATCGCCTGGCAGCACTCGGCTGGTCCGAGATCGAGGTCATCGACGACGATCTCGGCCGCTCGGCCGCAGGCGGCGTCCAACGCGCCGGCTTCGAGCGAATGGTCGCGGAAGTGTGTCTTGGCAAGGTCGGCGCCGTATGTGCCCGCGAGGTCTCGCGCTTCGCCCGCAACAGCCGCGACTGGCAGCAGCTGATCGAGATGTGCCGAGTTGTCGATACGGTGCTGATCGATCAGGAGACGGTCTATGCGCCCCGGCACGGTAATGACCGGCTGCTCCTCGGGCTGAAGGGAAGCCTCAACGAATATGAACTGGATCTGCTGCGCCAGCGCTCGCTGTCGGCCCGCTACGAGAAGGCGCGTCGTGGCGAGCTCGTCGTCGGCGCGCCAGTGGGCTTCATCAAGGCCGGCGACCACTACGAGAAGGATCCCGATCGTCGCGTGCAGGAGGCCATCACGCTGGTCTTCGACAAGGTGCTGGAACTCGGCAGCGCACGCCAAGCTCTGCTCTGGTTCCACGAGCATGATCTCGATCTTCCGGTGAAGGGCAAGGACGGCACCACGCGTTGGCGGCGACCGAATTACGCCACCATCCATCGGATGATCGAGAACCCCGTCTACGGCGGCGCCTATGCTTATGGTAAGACGGCCGTGGCAACAGGCCACGGCGTCGCCGGCGTGAAGGCGCGCCGGAAGGCACGTGCCGATTGGCTGGCGCTCATGCCGAACGCCCATGAAGGCTATATCAGCTGGGAAAAGGCCGAGACGATTCGCAAGATGGTCAGCAGCAACGTGCCAACCAGCCGCCATCATGGCGCGCCCAAGCATGGCGACGCCCTTTTATCGGGGCTCATCCGCTGCCGCCGCTGCGGTCGGAAGTTGACGCTCCGCTACTCGGGTGCAAGGCACAATATTCCGCGCTACAGCTGCAGCCGCGGCTGGATGGACAATGGCGAGCCGCGCTGCATTGCCTTTGGCGGCCTGCGCGTCGACGACGCCATCGAGGATGCGCTTCTCACCGTCGTCGGCCCCGGCGCCATTGCGGCCGCCGTTTCGGCGGAGACGGAAGCCACACCAGCGGCGGGACCAGGTGCGCGCGGCGCTCGAGCGCGATCTTGAAGCGGCGCGCTTTGCCGCCGATCGGGCCTTCCGTCAATACGACGCTGCCGATCCGGCCAACCGGCTTGTCGCCGGCGAATTGGAGGCCCGCTGGAAAAAGGCGCTCGCGCATGTAGCGCAAGTCGAGGGTAAAATTGCGGCTCATGACGCAACTACGCCGACGCCCACCGCCGATCCGGCCTCGTTCGTCGCGCTCGCTGCCGACCTGAAGAGCGTGTGGACCGCTCCCTCAACGGATGCTCGGCTGAAGAAGCGCATCGTGCGCACCGTCATCCACGAGGTGATCGCCGATATCGACCATGCCGCGGCGGAGGTTGTGCTTGTGGTCCATTGGATCGGCGGTGTCCACAGCGAGATACGTCTGCCCAGACGCCGGCGCGGTCAGCGCAATAGCACTTCGGCAGACGTAATCGCCGCGGTCCGTCAACTTGTACTGATCGCCGATGACGCCCTCATTGCCGGCATCCTGAACAGGAATGGCCTCGTCACGGGCAATGGCAATCGCTGGACCCGCGAACGGGTGACGTCACTGCGCTCGCATCACCGGATCCCGGTGCATAAGCCGGCGGAAGACGGGATCGAGCCCAGGTTGCCACTGAACAAAGCCGCACAGTTTCTTCACATCGCCGCCAAGACACTCCGGCGCGCGGCAGAAGCCGGCGACATCCTCGGGATCCATCCCTTGCCGGATGGTCCGTGGATCTTCGGCCGCGCCGATCTCTCCGCCCCAGCGGCCCGAACCATCACGGAACGGGCGCGGCGGAACCCGCGACGCCCCGCGGGATCGCATCCCGATCAACAAAGCCTGTTTGCTTCAATGACATAGACAGATGGGTGTTCTGATGCGCGGTTGTAGAATTCGAGATAGCGACCGATCGAGGCGCGCGCCTCGCCGACGCTGTCGTAGGCTCGGAGATAGACCTCCTCGTACTTGACCGAGCGCCAGAGCCGTTCGACGAAAACGTTGTCCCGCCACGATCCTTTGCCGTCCATGCTGATGGCGATGGCGTTTCCCGAGAGCAGACCGGTGAAGTCGGCGCTGGTGAACTGACTCCCCTGGTCCGTGTTGAAGATCTCCGGCCTGCCATGTTTGGCAAGCGCCTCCTCGACCGCCTCGAGGCAGAACTCCACATCCATCGTGATCGAGAGCCGCCAGGTCAGAACCCGGCGGCTGAACCAGTCGACCACGGCGGCGAGATAGACGAAGCCACGCGCCATCGGGATGTAGGTGATGTCCATCGCCCACACCTGGTTCGGCCGCTCGATCGCCACGGAACGCAGCAGATACGGGTAGATCTTGTGCCCCGGCCCCGGCTTCGAGGTGTTCGGCCGGCGATAGAGCGCGGTGATGCCGATCCGCTTCATCATCGTCGCGATGCGCTGGCGGCCGATCTCGACGCCCTCGCCACGCAGCAGATCACGCAGCATCCGGCTACCCGCGAACGGATAGTTGCGATGCAGCTCGTCGATCCGCCGCATCACCGCCAGATCGGCCGGTGACACCGCACGGGCCCGGTAGTAGAGCCCGCTCCGGCTCAGCTTCAGAAGCGCCGCCTGACGGGTCAGCGGCAGCTCATGCTTCCGCTCGATCATCGCTTGGCGCTCAGCAAGCCGGCCTTGCCGAGCGCGCCGGCCAAAAAGATCCTATGAGAGCGGCTGATCGAGCCCTCCTACGATCGCCGCTTCCATCAGCCTTTGAGGAGCGGCAATCATGACGAGCACCGCGGCAGCGGCCGGATCCCGGGAAACGGTCTATGCGGCAATCGAACTGAGCAAGAAAACCTGGGTGTTGGGTATCGCACATCCCGACCGTGATCGTCCGAGCATTCATCGCGTCTGTGGCGGCAACTTTGCCGAACTGGTCGGCAGGCTGCGTGTCGCTGCCAGGAATAACCGTCGGATTCTGGTCTGCTACGAGGCCGGGTATGACGGCTTCTGGCTCGCCCGGGCATTGGCAAAGATCGGCATCGAGTGCCGTGTCCTGGATCCTGCCAGCATCCAGGTCAATCGCCGCGCTCGCCGCGTCAAGACTGACCGCATCGACGTCCTGGCGCTCCTGCGGGCCCTGATCGCCACCGATCGAGGAGAACGCCACGTTTGCGCCATCGTGCGTGTGCCCTCAGTCGAGGAAGAAGATGCCCGCCGTTCGCATCGCGAGCGTCAGCGTCTGGTCCGGGAACGCACGGGCCACATCAATCGGATCAAGGGATTGCTGTTTGCCCAGGGTATCCGTGACATCAAGCCCAAGCTGCGCCGGACTCGGATCGATTTTGCCGGCCTCGAGACCGCAGAAGGTCACCAGCTGCCAGATCGGCTGCGTCGCGAACTCGAGCGCGAATACGCTCGCCTCGCCCTGATCGAGACCCAGCTTCGTGAAGTCGAGAAGGAACGCGACACCGCCGATGCACAAGACCCGGTGGTCGAACGAAAGAGGCAAATGCTCGTCGCATTGCAGGGAGTGGGCAGCACAAGCGCGGCGATCCTTGCTCGCGAGGCATTCGCCCGATCCTTCGCGAGCCGACGGCAACTGGGATCGTACCTCGGTCTGACACCGAGTGCCTACGACAGCGGATCGACGACACGCTGCCAGGGAATATCCAAGGCTGGCAACAGTTGGGCGCGCCGCGTCCTGATCGAGGTCGCGTGGCTCTGGCGGAAATATCAGCCGGCCAGCCCGCTCTCGACTTGGTATCTCCAGAAGACGACCGGCCAATCAGGTCGCATCCGGCGGATCATGCTGATCGCCCTGGCCCGCAAGCTCGCTATCTGTCTCTGGCGCTATGTCGAGACCGGACTCGTTCCCGAGGGCGTCGTCATTGCCACGGCCGAACCACGATGCACCCCCCATAGAAACAACGGGCATCTCCGAGCTTTGGAACCCTGCATAGGGCTCCAGAGGTGGGGCAACGGGTAGTCGAGGATACGATTGGCGTTTCTCGCGCCGGCAAAAAGTGTGAACCCGTCTCCTCGATCATCTGTGCTGTGCATGCAGGATTGTGGCAAGCCGTAACGGAGCTGCCGGATATAAGTTGATGCGCCAGGCGCACGACCGCACCGCAGAGGATCGACCTCGCCGACCAATGGCCCGGGCCCGATCCGATTCAGCATCGCGCCGTGCTCTGAAACGGTCATGACCAAGCCGTTTACGGCGGCGGCCTCCAGCCAGTCCTGACCGCTTCTGCGCCGCTACGCATTGAATCTCACCAGACCGGGACGAAGGAACCGTGCGCCGTCACCGAACCAAGAAACATGTCCCGCTTGACACCAAACCCCTCATATAAATCGTTTTCGACCTTCAACTGGCCAATCTGCCGGTACAGAAGATCGACCTGCGCCGCGCTGGCCGTACCCTCCGCTGCCGCCACGCCACCCTCGAAAACGCTCGCCGCGCCGTCGAGCAGCTGCTTCTTCCACGCGTAGATCTGGTTCGGATGAACCCCATACGCGCTTGCCAACTCGGCAACCGTCCGGTCGCCTTTGAGCGCCGCCAGTGCCACCTTCGCCTTGAACGCCGCCCCATGCTTCTTGCGTGTCTGCTTCACGTCCTGCTCCCGCGCCATCAGCGCTTCCTAGGGGCAGGGCTCCACCTTAACCAACTGTCTCGTTTCCGGGGTCCAGCTCACTTTCCTCTTTTCCCACCTTCAACGGGTTGATATCACGGCATGTCCGGCCTCAGCGCTAATAAGCGTGTTGAAGGAGAGGATTTCTTGTCCATCGTAGCCATTGAAGGAGGGATCCTTATATGAGGCGCCCAGTGTCAACGCTTATTGCATTGTCTGCAGTGCGGCGGCTGAACGAATTCAGGATCGGCCTCGCCTGGTCTATTTGCGGAGAAGCCCCGCATCACCTTATATCCGGTCGGCTCGCTTCGGAACCTGCACCCACATCCCGCATGCTCGGGGAAGTCGCGAGGTCGAGGCGGACGGGACCCATCTTTTTGGCGGATCAAAGCCCTGGGGGCTGCCGGTCCACGTCCTTCCCGGTTCGGCGCCGACAGCCCGTGGAGGATGGCAGCGTCGAAGCTCGCCTACGCTTTCAATTCAGCACCATCAGGAACCAGCCCGTCACCGAGATAGCGCCATAAGGCGATGATCAGTTTGCGGGCCAACGCCACGAGTATGATCCGTCGCATCCGGCCGCGGGTCGTCCCGACGCGTTGGCGGAACCCATTGCGCCAGGAGGCTGCCCGGCTGATGCCGCAGCCACAACCAAGCGAGTTCGATCGCGGTTCGTCGGGCGCGGGGGTTCCCGGATTTGGTGATCCCCTGATCGCGCCGCACCTGCCCGCTCGCCCACGGGCTCGAGGCGAGACCGAGATACCCGGCGACTTCCCGGCGGTTGCGGAAGTCACGAAAGAATACCTCGGCGGCCAGCACCGTGGCACTCGTCAAGCCGATGCCGCGCAGGCGGATCAACCGCGCCGCCTGACCCTCGTCGGTGTCGAGCGCCGCCCCCTGCCCGGCTTCGACTTTGGCGATCATCGCGATGACCTGATGTAGTCGTCGACACTCGCAGGCTGCCGCAGGACGACGGCATCAGACATCCACAAAATCGTCACTCGAAATGCCCGCCGCAGCTCCTTTAGCATTCCCGAACAGCAGCCCTGTCACGAACTCGGCACATTGTTTTACACCGTAAGCGTCCGGTATTGGCCGTGATCAGGCGACGGTGTTTGGTGTCGGGGCCTGGTAAGCCCAAGGCATCAGTTCGGCGATGCGGTTGATCGGATGCCCGGCGGCGATCCGGGAGAGGCCGATCTGGGATTGACCCGGTTTGGTGGACACCCTGAAGCTTTTGTCAGAGGTGCTGCCGATGCCAAGAACACGCCCACCGTATTCGCCGGAATTTCGCCGACAGATGGTCGACTTGGTCCGTGCTGGCCGTAATCCAGATGATCTTGCGCGCGAGTTTGAGCCGAGCGGCCACTCCATTCGCGCGTGGGTCGCGCAGGCTGACCGAAACGAGGGACGCCGGGAGGAGGTGGCTCTGGGTCTGACCGCGGCCGAGCGTGATGAGTTGACCCGGCTTCGGCGTGAGAACAAGCAGTTGCGGCTGGAGCGCGATATTCTGTCAAAAGCCGCGGCCTGGTTTGCTCGGGAGACCGGCACGCTGCCGTCGGGCTCTTCCGGTTCATGAGCGCGAACCAGGCCTCTTTCCCGATTGCCGCAATGGCACGCGTGCTCGGCGTGTCCAAGGCGGGCTATTACGCGTGGCTGCAACGGCCACCGTCCGCCCACGCCGCGGCCGACGCGGTCTTGCTGAAGCGCATCAAGACGGTGCATGCCAGTTCGAGACAGACCTACGGGGCGCCTCGCGTCCATGCCGATCTGCGTGGGCGTGGCGAGAGGCACAGCCGCAAGCGGATCGCCCGTCTGATGCGTGCGGCGGGTCTGGTCGGCGCCAGCCATCGACACGGCGGTCCGACAACAACCCGGCGGAACAAGGACGACCGGCCTGCGCCCGACCTGGTCGACCGCGACTTCAGCGCCACCAGACCCAACCAGCTGTGGGTTGCCGACATCACTTATGTGCCGACGATGGCAGGGTTCCTCTATCTCGCCGTCGTGCTCGACGCCTGGAGCCGCAAGATCGTCGGCTGGGCGATGGCGAACCACCTGCGCGCTGAACTGGTGCTGGACGCGATGGAGATGGCTGCTGTGCGGCGATCAGGATGCGGGGCGCGCGTCAATCTGGATGAGAAAGTGTCGCCGGATGCGTGACGGAAGGAGGGCGCAGCCCGACTGAAGTCGCGAATCTGGCGAACGGCGCGGCCCCGCAAGGGGCTGTGTTGTCTGGCGGTCGTAGCCGGTCGGATAGGAAGCGGGTTCTTCATGCCGATGAGGGACCGCGCCTTGCCCGGCTGCCACATCACCGACTGCCAGATGAGGCTGTTCATGAGTTTGCGCCAGACCGAGACGGCGAGCGTTGCCGCGGCCAAGGCCGGGTTCAGCCCGGCGACGGCTTATCGCATTGAGCAAGATCCGCGGCTGCCTTCGCAGAAGACAGCGCCGCGGCAGCGCCGGCGACAGGATCCGCTGGCGGCGGTTTGGGACAGCGAGATCGTCCCTCTTCTCAAGGGCGTTCCGGGGCTGCGGCCGGTCGCCATTTTCGAGGAGATCTGTTGTCGCCATCCCGAGATCGGTGCCGGCATCCGCCGCACGCTGGAGCGGCGCATTCGCGGCTGGCGAGCACTCTACGGCCCTGATCGTGACGTCGTTTTCCGGCAGGAGCATCCGCCGGGCCGGGTGGGGTTGTCCGATTTCACCGATATGCGCGATTTCGGCGTCAGCATCGCCGGCGTGCCGCTCGATCACCGCCTCTATCACTTCCGACTGGCCTTCTCGGGCTGGGAGCACGGTCATGTCGTGCTCGGTGGCGAGAGCTTCGTGGCGCTGGCCGAGGGGTTGCAGAATGCGCTGTGGGCGCTCGGTAAGGCGCCATTGCAGCATCGCAGCGACAGTCTGTCGGCCGCCTTCCGCAATCTCGACGACGACACCCGGCAGGATCAGAACTCGTTACGAGGCGCTGTGCGCGCACTACCGCATGGAGCCGACCCGCAACAACCGCGGCGTGGCGCACGAGAACGGCTCGATCGAGAGCCCGCACGGCCACCTGAAGCAAGCCGTCGAGGACGCGCTGCTGCTGCGCGGCTCGCGCGACTTCGACACGCTCGATGCCTATCGCCGTTTTGTCGACGAGATTGTCGGGCGCCGCAATGCCCGCAATGGCAAGCGCTTGGACCTCGAGCGTCCGGCGCTGCAATCGTTGCCGGCGCGCCGCAACGACGGATTACGAGGAGACCATCGTTACCGTCACCTCGACTAGCGGGTTCACCCTGCGGAAGGTATTGTATTCGGCGCCCTCACGGCTGATTGGCCATCGGCTGCGCGTGCGGCTTTACGACGATCGGCTCGAATGCTTTCTCGGCGGGACGGCGCTGATGGTTCTGCGCCGCGGCCGCCCGCATCCCAGCGGCAAGCACGGCCATGTCGTCGATTATCGGCATGTCATCCATGCCTTGCGCCGCAAACCAATGGCTTTGCTCAATCTCGTCTATCGCGAGCAGCTGTTCCCGCGCCGCGCTTATCAGCGCGCCTTTGAGGCTCTGCTGGCTGGCGACAGCGAAAAACAGGCGTGCCGCACCATGGTTGCGTTGTTGGCGCTGGCTCATGATCGGGCTTGCGAGGCCGAACTCGCCATCGCCCTCGACGGCGAAGTCGATGCCGGCCGGCTTCCCGATCTCGACACGCTGCGTCGGCGTTTCGCCCCTGACCCCGGCGCCGTCCCCGATATCACCGTCGAGCGGGCGCCGCTGCATCTTTATGACGAGCTCAGCACTGTCCGGCTCGGCGGCGACGCATGAAAACAACAAATCCCAGCGACGCCGCCCGCATTGAGCTCCTCCTCGCTGAGTTGCGCCTGCCCGCCGTCAAGCAGGTCTGGGCCGCGCTCGCCGCCCAGGCCGACAAGGAAGGCTGGCCGGCGGCACGGTTTCTGGCTGCCCTGGCCGAACATGAGATTGCCGAGCGCGCTCGCCGCCGCCTTGAACGCCATCTCGCCGAAGCCCGGCTACCGCCCGGCAAAACCCTCGACACCTTCGACTTCGCGGCCGTGCCCGTGGTCAGCAAGGCCCAGGTCATGGCGCTCGCCGCCGGCGACGCCTGGCTCAACCAAGGCGCCAATTTGCTGTTGTTTGGGCCGCCCGGCGGCGGAAAGAGCCACTTGGCGGCGGCTCTCGGCTTCGCACTCGTCGAAGGGGGCTGGCGCGTCCTGTTCACCCGGACGACCGATCTCGTCCAACGTCTGCAAATCGCCCGCCGCGAATTGGCGCTCGAAGCCGCCATCGCCAGGCTCGACAAATTCCACCTGCTGATCCTCGATGACCTCGCCTACGTCACCAAGGACCAGGCCGAGACCAGCGTCCTGTTCGAATTGATCAGCGCCCGCTACGAGCGGCGATCGCTGCTGATCACCGCCAACCAGCCCTTTGGCGAATGGGGTGAAATCTTCCCAGAGCCGATGATGTCATAAAGCCTCTTCCTTTGATCGATTGGTGCGCCGTACTTGTGTTCTCAACTCAGCGATCTGCGGGTTGGAGAGCGTGATTTGCCAGGGCATTCCCCTGGCCAGTTGGCGACCCGACAATCGCCCTTTCCGAAGCCATTTGAAAACGGTCTGGGTAGAAACCGAGAGCGCCGCAGCTGCTCCTTGAACAGAATATGTCCCGTCAAGCCATTGCGGAGGATTATGTTCTGTTCCGTTGATCTTCACCGTCGGGATCTTCCAACGCTTGCGCAACAAATGCACCTCACCGCCGCTGAACGGGTGGCCGTGCGCGGACAACAGGCTCTCCGCGGTAAGCGTCGTTGCAATTTCGCGGTCGATCTTTTGCGCGGCGGCAAGATCGCGGACCCGGGCTTCAAGCGTCCCGATGTCGGCGTAGTTGCGGTAGCTGTTCACCGTACGTCGGACCTTGTGCTCGCTGACGGCGCCGGTCTGCCAGACGACGCGGATCCAGACCTGTCCGCTCGCGGGGCGCTGATCGAGGATCACCTCCTTGATGACGAGCCTGAGGATGTGCTTGCGCTCGACCGCAGTTGCCGCGCCCCACAGCTTGGGAAGATCTTCGCCCAACGAGAGGATCTGACCCCGGTCGGCCGCGGCCAGCGATGTCGGTTGCTGCCGACGCCAACTCTCATATTCGGCGTCGATCTGCTCGACTTGCCGCAGCCTGTCCTCCCAGACGCGCTCCAAGGAGCGCGCCACCAGGCGGTTCTCAGGCTCAACGGCATCGTATTGCCGGCGGGCTCGCTCCGCCTCGTAGCGCGCCCGCTCGCGCTTGAGCGACCATTGACGCTCGAGCGCACGGGCTTCGTTCTCAAGCTCGCCGAGCGCGGCAATCGCGAGAGCAAGACGATCCGGCGTCAGCGCTTCAAGCAACAATCTTTCGACCGCAGCATCGATACCCAGGGCACGCACCTCCTGGCAGCGCGGCCCGCCATGCTGATGCTGGTCGGCGCGACAAACATAGACAGGGTAGCTGCCGTGCGGTCCGGAATAATGCAGCCCCATGCGACGGCTGCAGCGGCCGCAGACGGCAATGCCCTGCAGCAAGGCGTTGCCCCGCCGCGGCACCCCGTGGCGGCCTATGTCGTAGCGATTGAGGTTGTCTGCGAGCCGCCGCTGGTTCGCCATGAACTCCTCCCAATCGACATATCCCGGAAAGGCGTCCTTCAGGCAAACCGGCCAATCCTGGATTGCCACGGCTTCGGTCGCGCCTCCCTGTAAACCGGAACGCCGGCCGATCGGCGTGCGCCGGCGTCGGCCATAAACATACGCCCCCGCATAAGCCGGGTTCTTCAGAACCTGAAGGATGCGGGCGCTGCTCGCCGGCCGCCACACGACTTCGTGCGGTGATGGTCCGTCGAGCGGTCGCACCGGCAACAGCAGGTTGGCTTCCTGAAAATGGCGCATGACCGCCTTGGCACTGCGAAGCTCGCGAAACTTCGCAAACAGGTGATGCAGCCGCGCCTGGACCTCTTCATCGGGATTGAGGGCGATCCGGCCATCCCGGCCGTGCGCCAAGCCCGCCGGCAGCGGCAGCCGCAACTCGCCTCGCGCCGCCTTCTGTCGCTCGCCCTGGTGCAGCCGCAGCTTGATCTGATGCAGCTCGGCTTCGCTCATGATCCCGGACAGGCCGAGCAACAGGCGATCATGGTAGGCGCAAGGGTCGTAGAGGCGCTCGCCATCGGCGATCAGCACCCCGAACAGCGAGCACAATTCCAGGAGCTGATGCCAATCCCGGTTGTTGCGGGCCAGCCGCGAGGCATCCAGGCTTATCACCAAACCCGCCTTGCCGAGGCCGATCTCGGCGATCAGCCGCTGGAAGCCGCCGCGGCCGTCGCTTGAGGTACCGGACTTCCCAAGGTCGTCATCAATGACTTCAATCCGTTCCTTGGGCCAACCAAACGCCGCCGCCCGATCGACCAGCCGGTACTGCAGCTCCGTGCTTTCCTGATGATGGCGGACCTGACCGGCGGTCGACTGCCGTACGTAAATGTATGCCAGCTTGGCGCGGTGCGACGTCGTCACCGGACTTTCTAAATTGAGCAGCATGTTCATCCCGGCATCCCCCTCGCAATGCGCCGGCGTCAGCTGCGGCAAGAACTGTCCGGAGCAGCTGCGCCAACCCTTGCGCTAGCTGCTGCTGCGCTCTCGGCGTCATCATCGGCCACACCCTGGGGGCGAGGATCAGCGAGCGATCCGGCAATGCCGGTCCGAACGGCAAGGTCAGCTGCCGGGCCCGATGTTCCATCGACCTCCTCTCGCGCAGCGGAAAGCCTTGCTCGCACGTATTCCGCCAAGGGAAGCAGGGTGCGTACCGATACCGCCGGCAGATCACGATTCGGCCTGGCCTCACAAGCCGCATCGTCGAGATCAGTGGCCTTCCGCGCGATCCAGCGGTGCCGGCCGTCGGGAAGAACGACCCGGATCCAGCCGATCCGCCGACTCGCCTCGCCTGCGCCGATCGCAAGCCGCTGACCGTAAAGCGGGTGGGTCGCATCGATGACCCGCACGCCGGCTGGCAGCTGTTCCGATCTTGAGGCATCGTGTCGTATTTGGCGATCAGGCAATGACGGTCGCTGTCGTCAATCGCCTCGTCCACCACGCCACCATCTTCGAGATGAATGTCGAGAGCTACCGCCGCCGCGCCGCGCTCGAACGCAAGCGAGGGCCCGGCCGGCCGCCGGTCCACGCCACCACCATGGCCAACGCCTGATTGTCGCTCCGCGTCAATCAGACCCCAAAAACCTCCTTGCGCGACAATCACCCCGCCCCGATCATGCCAGTGCCGCGACCCCGGATTCTCATCCTGATTGTCGCTGCTCTCCGCATTGCCTCGCCTGGAATGCTCCTGGAAGCTGAGCCATTGCCTCATCTGATTTGCTCCCGACCGATGTTCATCGGTGGGGTCAAGGATGAGGCGGATCAGCATGGCGACGCGGGACGAGTTGGTGGCAACGATAGCGGGGCGATATTCGCAGGCGGACAGGACGGAGCGGAGCCGTATCCTCGACGAGTTCACGGCGGTTACGGGCTTTCACCGCAAGCACGCGATGCGGCTCCTTCGGGCGGGTCAACCGAATCAGCGTTCTGGCCCACGACCTGGGCGGCGGATCTATGATGACGCTGTAAGAGAGGCGCTGATCGTGATCTGGGAGGCGTCGGACCGGATCTGCGGCAAGCGGCTGCGGCCGCTGGTGCCCGTTATGGTCGAGGCGACGGAGCGGCATGGCCATCTTCAGCTCGCGCCGGAGGTGCGCATCAGCCTGCTGGTGATGAGCGCGGCCACGATCGACCGGGCCTTACGAGACGTCAGGCAGCAGGCGGGGCGGTCAACGCGCCGCAAGGCGCCGCCTTCGGCCGCGATCCGCCGCAGCGTCCCAGTGCGCACGTTCGATGACTGGAACGACCCGCCGCCCGGCTTTGTCGAGGCGGATTTGGTCTCACATAGCGGGCCGGTGGCGAAGGGCAGCTTTGTGCAAACCTTAGTGCTGACCGACATCGCGACGGGCTGGACGGAATGCGCTCCGCTGTTGGTGCGCGAACAGCGGCTGCTGACCGAGGTGCTGAGCGAATTGCGCAAGCTGTTACCCTTCGCGCTGCTCGGGTTTGACACGGACAATGACAGCGTGTTCATGAACGAGACCGTGCGGGATTATTGCCTCGTCGCGAACGTGGCATTCACGCGCTGCCGTCCCTATCGCAAGAACGACCAAGCCTGGGTTGAGCAGAAGAACGGGTCCATCGTCCGACGAGCAGTTGGCTACCGACGCTTCGAGGGCCTGGAGGCCGCGGCGCTACTGGCGCGATTGTACGCCGCCCTGCGGCTGTACGTGAATTTCTTCCAGCCCTCGTTCAAGCTCGCAGCAAAGGCGCGCGACGGGGCGAAGGTGACGAAGCGCTATCATCCGCCGGCCACCCCCTGTGAGCGGCTGATGGCGGAAGCGCGGACGAGCGAGGAGGTCCGGCACCGCCTGGAAGCGCAGCGCGAGACATTGGATCCGGTTCGCCTGCTGCGGCAGATCCGCGCCGCTCAACAGCAACTCGTCAGCCTTGCCGACGGCCCGGTCATCGGCAATGTCGCTCCGCCTACCGCGCCGACGCTGGAGCAGTTCCTCTCCGGGCTGCGCACCGCCTGGCGGGAAGGCGAGGTTCGCCCAACCAGCGCTCCGAAGCCGAGGGCGAAGCGCCTGCGGCGCCGGCCCGATCCGTTCGTGGTGGTCACGACCAGGCTGCGGGAGTGGTTCGAGGCGGAACCGTGGCGCACATCGCGCGAACTGTTCGAGCGGCTGCAGGCAGAGTATCCCGGCGTGTATCCGGACGGGCAGCTGCGAACCTGCCAGCGCCGGCTAAAGGAATGGCGACGCGAGGCCGCTCTTCGGCTGGTATTCGGAACCGCACCAATCGACGTAGAATGCCCGGCGTAATCGCGGCGGTTACCCTATGGACTTGCCGCTTCGCTTGGACGACGCTGGCGCGTCGCCCACAACTCCACAGGGTCCACCACAACAGAAAAAGCTTTTTCAATGGGCAAGAGGGTCAATCGCATTTCCGCGCCCGGAGCATGAGGCAACGGGAGCATCTCAATGAGGCAATGGTCTGTCGGCTCGGTAACATTCTGAGGTGAGGCAATACGCTCTCTCATCCAGATCGCCGCGCGACAGATGGCGGTTGGCCAACGGCGGCCCAAGGACGTCATCCACCACAGCGACCAGGGCAGCCTGCTTGAGTTCAACCGGTCGTCGCAACAGCAGTGTGCGCCGATTTCATAATCTCGTCCAAAGCCTCGGCAGGTGTTCTCCATCCAAGCGTCTTGCGCGGGCGACCATTCAGCGTTGCCGCCACGGCGGCAAGCGCGTCGACGCTGTGCATGCTCAGGTCCGTGCCCTTCGGAAAGTATTGGCGCAGTAGCCCATTGGTGTTCTCGTTCGTCCCTCTCTGCCAAGGACTGTGCGGATCGCAGAAGTAGATCTGAACGCCAGTCTCAATCCGCAGCTGGGCATGCTGGCTCAACTCTGCTCCTTGGTCCCAGGTCAACGATCGTCGCAGTTGCTCAGGCAGGGTCGTGATCGTGCGCCTGATGGCGTCGCGTACCGCCCCGGCGCCGTGGCCTGCGAGTGCGGGGCCGTTCTTGACGCGAGCTCCAGGACCGTGGCCCTCCATGGGAGGCAGGTGCAGCAGCATCGTGAACCGCGTCGTGCGCTCCACGAGGGTTCCTATGGCCGAACTTTGGACCCCGACAATAAGGTCGCCCTCCCAGTGCCCCGGCACTGCCCGGTCATCCGCTTCGGCAGGGCGTTTGCTGATCATCACCTCGGGACCAATGAAAGCTTTACCCCGACCGCGTGCGCGCGCCCGAGGAACACGGAGCGCTCGACCGGTCCGCAGGCATGCGGTCAACTCGCGCCGAAGCCCGCCGCGGCCTTGCACATATAGCGCCTGGTAGATCGCCTCGTGGCTAATCTGCATCGTCTCATCGCGAGGAAAGTCGTGCCGCAAACGCTGCGCAATCTGCTCGGGGCTCCACGCCATACCCCATCGCCGCTTCTGTCGCGGGCCATGCCGGCGGCCCTTCCACGGCACGATCGGCCCGCGAACCGCAGCTCCGTCCTGGGCTACGACCTGGCCGGCCAGCCGATCCTGCACATACGCCCGCAGCGCCGCGTTGATCGCAAGTTTTGCGCGCTTTGGTCGACGGGCCCACCGCTCAGCGTGCCATTGCGCCGTGCTAGCCCGATACTCGAGACCGCCGCTTCGCGTCGCCGCGTTACGCCTCAATTCTCGCGAGACGGTCGATGCAGCTCGACCAAGTCGGCGGGCGATCTCTCGCACTCCAAAGCCCTGTGCAAGCGCGAGCGCGATCTCCTCCCGCTCGGAAAATGCCAGATAGCGCCCAGACAGCAGCTTCGACGATGGCGCAAATGTCGAAGAGGGCATGCCACCAGCCTCCCGAAACCAACGGGTCCCGACCGGCGGCGACACCCCCGCGCCGATCGCCGCGTCCTCGCTTGATAGACCAGCCGCTATCAACGCCCAAAAGCGCAGCCGATCCTCACGTCGCGCCATCCCCGGCCGCCCGGGCGACCTCAACTTGTCCCGTAACGCTCGATCCGACCGCCGTCGCCCTGCCATCGCAACATTTCTTCCGGTTGTGTTGCGACGACCAGTTGATTCCGCCCAGTATACGTCGATGGCATTTGGCAAGCGGTGTCGCGAGGCCGGTGTTCGACCATCGATGGGGTCGGTCGGTGACGCCTACGACAATGCCATGGCCGAGAGCTTCTTCTCCACCCTCGAGGCCGAGCTGCTCAGCCGTCGCCGGTTCGCATCTCAGGCCGAGGCGAAGATGGCCTGCTTCAGCTACATCGAGGGTTGGTATAACCCGGTGCGACTGCATTCGGGCCTGGGGTACCGCTCGCCGATAACCTACGAAGCCGACATGCAGGCCACCATGACCTAACCCGCAAGCCGACTAACCGTCCACTGAAACGGGGCAACCTCAATCCCACGCCCGAGCATGTCGGTCGCGTGACTATAGTGCCAGACCGTCCCCGGCTGATGTTCGAGCGGCAACGCTGCGAGCCGGTCGACGAACGAGGTGTTGGACAGATCCTCGTCGAGAAACCCGTCTGCTACGTAGGCCTGATGTGCCGGGCCATCGCCACGATAGCCGTACGAGAGGCCCGCCGTATGGCGCATGAGGTCCTGAATCGTCGGCGGCGTCCGCGCTGGCACATCTCCCCCCGCGCCGTCTGCCACGCGCAGCTGTGCGAATAGAGGAATGAACTCGACGACCGGCTGGTCGCAGCACAGCAATCCCGCCTCGACCATGACCATCGCTGCCGCGGTCACGATCGGCTTGGTCATCGAGTAAATGCGCCAGATCGCGTCCGGCCGCAGCGGATCGCCTTCTGCGACGTCCCGAAACCCTACGGTACGCTCGAAGATCACCCGATTATGGCTGCCGATCACGATCATGGCGCCGGGGATAGCGGCCGCGCCGACGTCCTTCTCCAAACGGTCGGCGATTGCGACCAAACGGCTGGGGGACAATCCCCGTGCGCGGATTGTCGTCGTGATGGCTTCCATCAAGCGATCTCCGGGTTTTGGTCGACTCAGGCGGCATCCAGCGAGGTGCCGACGTGTTTCGGCACAATCTCGCGGCCGATGGAGGAGTATTTGGTTGCTCAATCACGTGACGCGGGAAAAGCTTCAACCACACTCACCGCTGATTCGGTCGGCACTATTCGTCAACCGCATCCGCTGGCGGAGCGCCTCGCCGTGGCGACAAATGGCATCTCGATGAGGTCGTCATCAGCATCGCCGGGAAAAAGCATTGGCTGTGGCGTGCCGTCGACCAGAACGGCTTCGTTCTCGATGTTCTCGTCCAGAGCCGGCGCGACAAGAACGCCGCCAAACGCTTGTTGCGCAAGCTCCTCAAGAAGCAAGGTCGAGCCCCTCGTGTGCTCGTCACCGACAAGCTCAAGAGCTACGCCGCGGCCAAGCGCGAGATCATGCCCGGGGTCGAACATCGCCAGCACAAGGGCCTCAATAACCGCGCCGAAAACTCCCATCAACCGACCCGCCGACGAGAGCGGATCATGAAGCGGTTCAAATCGCCGCGGCACGTCCAACGCTTCCTTTCCACCCATGACCAGCTCGCCAACGTTTTTCCCCGTCGCCGAGACCACGACACTGCCGCAAGCCTCCGCTCCGGCCGCACCCAGGCCTTCGCCACCTGGGCCGAAGTCACCGACGTCGCCATGGCTGCATAATCACGCGCGTCGCTCATTCCATCGCACTTTCCGTCAATCTGCGGATCCCAGGTTGACGGTGCCACCTGGTCGATCGAGGCGACCAGCTTGGCGGTTTGGATCGCGTCGCGCTACTGCACCAGCAGCACGCCGGTCCCCGGGAGCGGGGTTGTATCGGAAGAGCTTCTGCCGTATCGCCGACGGCAGGCGTCACGGTGTGTAATATGGCCGCGACGGGAGCGGATGCTCCTCCGGGTCCGACGCCGACATACGCGGGGACGAAAGGGGGGGCCCACTTAGTCGGGGCGTTGACCCCACACCACTACGCCGTTGAGCGCCAAAAATCCGGAGACTTGAGAAGTTCATAGGCTTCTTCCGAACGGGGAAGAGCTCAGGCGCTTCCAGCAGCAGCCAGCCGCGCGGATGCTCTCGCCTCGGCCCCACTCATTGTCGCTTCCCTGGGAGGATCCGAAAGACGCTGGCGCGGCTGATCCGCCGATCCCGAGCCGCCGGGTGATTTCCGCCTTGGCCATACCCTGCGAACTCGAGCGGCTTAGCCTCGGCCGATTTGGCGAGCGCCGCCGGCTGACGCATCCCGCCGAGCTTCTTATGACCCAAGCCGTCGCCGCCGCTGCGCCGTCCTGAATCTGCGCAAATTCCAGGACCCGCTCGTCATCGCCGTGAACCGCGCACCCTATCAGGGCGTGGCGGATAACCTTATCGGGATATGTTCGAGGCGCCGATCGTGGCCGAGCAGCAATACGATAATCGCCGACATGACTGGGCCGAGCGCGATCACGATCAGGCCCAACGTGAAATTGCCCGTCGCGTCGCGCACAAGGCCGAAAACATAGGGACCGAAAAACCCGCCGAGGTTGCCGAGGGCGTTAATCAAGGCGATGCCGCCGGCGGCGGCGGTGCCGGACAGCATTGCCGTCGGCAGCGACCAAAAGCACGGGCCGGTCGAGGATTGACCCATCGCGGCAACCACGAGCATCGCCATAGTCATCACCGGGTCAGTCATTAGGCCGCAAGCAATCAGGCCGGTGACGCCGACGGCGTAGCCGATTGCGGTATGGCCGGCACGCTCTCCCGTGCGGTCGGAGTGGCGGCCCCACAGGATCATCGCACATACCCCGAATACATAGGGGATGGCGTTGATCAGTCCGATCGTTCCGTAACCCTCGGCGAGCTTGCGCACGATCTGCGGTTGGAACAAAACCAGGCCGTAGCCGGCGTAGGTACCGCCGAAATAGACCAGGCTCAGCAACAGCACCCGCCGATTACGCAAGGCCTCGCCAAGACTGTAATGGCGGATCGCCTCGCGCTGGGCGCGCTCCGCTGCGAGCCGTTCGATGAGCCAGTTGCGCTGCGTTGGCTCGAGCCACTGCGCATGCTCCGGCCGGTCGGTCATGTAGAGATAAAAGACTACGCCGAGCACAATGGCCGGAGCGGCTTCCAGGATGAACAACCATTGCCAACCGGCGAGGCCGAACCGGCCATGCAGGGTTAAGATTGCTCCAGAAACCACCGATCCGATGATGTTGGAGATCGGGATCGCGGCCATGAACACAGCGGTGATCCGCGACCGGTAGAACGAGGGAAACCACCAGGTCAGATATAGGATGATCCCCGGAAAGAACCCGGCCTCCGCCAGCCCGAGTAAAAACCGGATCGTGAAGAATGAATACGGGCCGACCACCAAGGCGGTCAGACCCGAAATGATCCCCCATGTCACGAGTATCCGGGCGATCCAGGTCCGCGCTCCGACCTTCTCCAGGATCACGTTGCTCGGCACCTCGAACAAGAAGTAGCCGAGAAAGAAAATGCCGCCGCCGAAACCGAAGACCGCGGCAGAGAAGCCAAGACCCTTGTTCATCGTCAGGCCGGCGAAGCCGATATTGACCCGGTCGAGATACGCGACGAAGTAGCAGAGCATCAGCATCGGCAGCAGGCGGCGGGTGATCCGCGCCATCGTCGTGCGCTCTAACGCCGCCTCGGTTGTCGGAGACACCGAGATTGTTGCCGCCATGGATGCCCCCGATTTTCTTGCTGTGTTCTTCGTGGTCTGAGTATGGCTCAGCACCTAAGCGGGTGCCACCGGACATCGTTATCTGGTCGGTTCAGCTCGGGATGATGGCGATCCGCTTGGCTCAAGTCCTCGGGATAAGGCTAGCCTCTAAATTCGGCGAGGCGCGCAGCGTTTGCAGCACGGCGCCCTAACGCTCGGTCATCCTAACCGACCGCCGCGCGTAACTCCTTTGGCACCCCGCGATCAGCCGCAGTGGCTCGCGCCCGCCACGATAATTCGACAACCATAGGCACCGATTTCTGAACAGCCGCGCACGCTATGGGCGCCGCCAGAAGGACGTCCGCGCCCGGACGGGCTCGAGTAGCGACCAGTCGCCATCTTCCAGTACATGACCCTTCGGGTAGGGCGGTCGCGGCTCTAATCCGAGAGAACGAACGACGCGATCGTCGCGATAATAACATTGCAGGACGACCCGGGTCAGCGCCGCCGCAGCACCCCCGCCCTTGGCGCGCAGTTCCACCGCCACCGCTTCCCACCGTGCCGGGTCGAGACTGGCCAGCGGCCGCCCGGCAAGGCGCGCAAGCTCGTCCAGCGCCTCCCGCACCAGGCCGGCGAGCAGCATTTACCCCGCCATCGGAACTGATCCGCCCGCCGTCAAAGGCGGCGGTGATCTTCTTGCGGTGGACGGCTGGAAATGAGAACGGCAGAAGGTTATCATCGATCATGGCGGGTGTGGCGCGCTTCGAGCCCGGCAAAGGGTTGGCTTCAGCAACCGAACCCTACGCCAGATCAAAAGCTTATGCTACTTCCGCCACCCTAAATTCAGACCCGTCATGAATAAGACGGGCTAGCCCGGATATCTCACCGGCGGGTTGCTGAGATGGCATTTCTGGTGTGGCAGGGCCGGCAATCGGTATTTGGCGGTCGGGCACTGGTATTTTGAGGGTGTTGAGGCACGGCTGAGCGGTCGCGGTGCGACGGTTTCGGGGATTATCTGGCTCGCCGTTTCTGGTTCGTCAGCGGGCGTCGCCGGTGAGCCGTAGGTGGGCCAATTGGAATTCGTTTTGCCAAGGGCAGCCCGACGCCATGGCGAGGTGGATGCGCCGAACGCTGATCCGCACCAGGGCGCCGATCTTGAGGAGCGCCAGGCGGATGGTGCCGCAGGTGGCGGCGGCGAACTGGGTATGGGCGAGGCCGATGCGGCGCAACGCGCAGATGAGGACATAGGCCATCGAGGCGAACCAGAGGCGCAACTGGTTGGCGCGCATGGTTGCAGCGGAGGTCCGGTCGGCGAAGAGGTCGAGTTGGCATTCCTTGATGCGATTTTCCATCTCGCCGCGCGCGCAATAGACCCTCTCGTAGAGGTAGCGCGCCTCGGCTGCTTTCGGCTTGAGGCTGGTGACGATGAAGCGCGGGTTGGGATCGCCCTTTGTGCATTCGGCCCCCTGCTTTCGCCAGGGGCAGGCTTTGCCGATGACCCGACGCCGGCGGCTCCGACTGTCGAGCGTTGTCCACATGAAGTCGCGAAAGCGGCGCGCCGACCGGCCGGTAGCTCGGCTTTCCGCGGCCGCCTGGGTCAGTTCGGCGGCGATCTCTGCTTCAAGCCGGGCATTGCGGGCCAGGCCGAACAGGTAATCGACCCGGTTTGCCTCGCACCACGCCATCAGCGCCTCGCGGGCAAAGCCGGAATCGGCGCGCAGCAATACCCGCACCCGCGGCCAGCGCGCCCGCACCTGGGCGATGATCCGGGCCACTTCCTCGACCGACCCGGCCGAGGCGTCGATGTCGGAACGGCGCAGCCTGGCCGCCAGCAGGTGCCGGCCGCAGAAAATGTAGAGCGGCAGATAACAGTAGCAATCGTAATAGCCGTGGAAGAACCGCCCCTCCTGGTGCCCGTGGACCGGATCGTCGGTGGCATCCAGAGCCTGCCCTCGCGAAGGCGGGGGTCGAGGATGATTTGCTTGGGCGCCGTCCGCTGCGCTTCCAGGAAGAGGTCCACGAACAGCCGCTCGATCGCCGCCGGATCGTGGGCGATCTTGTGGTAGCGGGTCGGCGCCGGCCGGCTTAGTTCCAGCCGGTTCAGCGTGCTCTTCCCGGCCAGCGGTGCGCAATCGGAACGCCGCGCCGCCAGCTTGCCGGCGAGCACCGCCATCACCGGGTCGTGGCGCAGGTGGTCGTGATCGCTCACGTCCTCGTAGCCCAGCGCGAGGCCGAACACCCGCTGTCCGACCAACGACGCTACCTCATGCTCGACCCTTTCCGGTGCACGGCCATCGGCGAAGCAAGCGGCAAACCGATCCACCAGGCCGATCGCCCGATCGGTTGCGCCCAGCAGCAGCGCCCCAGCATCCGAGGTGATCGCCCCGCCAGCAAAATCGGCCGCCACCCGACGCCCTTCCACCGGTGCAAAAAGCATCGCCGTCGGGCTACACTCTGTTGGCATCGGGGACCTCCTCTACAACCAGATAACGCTTTGTCGCAGAAGAATTATCTCTCGTTCAGAGCCCCGATGCACCGACCTCAGTGAGATATCCGGGCTAGGAGCTAACAAGACGCTTTGCCCTGTATGCCGCGATTACGGATAGGGGCCAGCATCCCCTTGAGATCGCCGACGGCCGCCGTTGAATGGTCGGGATCAGGACCGAGCGATGGCAAATTAGTTCAGATCTTTGGGGGAAGCACGCTGCGGAACGGGGCGCGGCGATCTCGCCGTGTTGGCCAGAGCGCTGCTGTCTAAAAAATTGCTATGCGGGATTATTTTTAGGGCATTCATGGCTTTTTTGCGTTAAGGTTAAGCAATAGTGTGGCCGCCTGCCGACGTTGGCTGCGCGGGCCAAGTCAAGGGAGAAATGCCATGCGACGTTCCTATAAATTGGTGCTGCTTTCGACCGTCTCGCTGGCGGCGCTAGCGGCCGGCGGCACGGCGGCATGGGCCGACACGGTGTGCAACGGATCGATGACCGGGGTCATCGCCGGTAACGTCGTGGTGCCAGTTGGCGGCTCGTGCACGCTCTTCCAGGCAAATGTCGGCGGCAACGTGCGGGTGTCGCAGAATGCGAGCCTGACCGTCGATGGGCTGGAGGAATGGTCATCGATCGGTGGCAACGTCCAGGCCCAACAGTGCGCTTCGACTCTTCTCGAAGGCTCGGTGACGGTGGGCGGCAATGTGCAGATCCAGCAATGCACCGGGACCAGCGGCTTCGCCGGGCCGGGGATCAAGATCCTCGGCAATTTCCAGTGCCAAAACAATTCGGGACCGTGCGAGGCGACCCTGGGCGAGGTCGGCGGCAACGCGCAGATCCAAAACAACAGCTCGACCGTCGCGGGCGACGTCAGTCTCAATGTAGTCGGCGGCAATCTCCAGTGCCAAGGGAACACCGCTGCACCGACACATGCCCTGGGCGGCGGGTGGGTGACTGGTAACCTGCAAGGCCAGTGCGCGGCAAATCTCGGATTCGCAGCGGCGCCCTACTCTTGCGGCAGCTTGGCCGGGTTGTCGCTGCCGGACACGACGATCACGGCCGCCGCGATCTATCCGGCTGGCACACCCATCCCGGAATATTCGGGCGGCGTGCTCAATGGCAACACCACCACCGCTGCGGTCTCGCTCTGCCGGGTGGTCGGCAACATCATGCCCAGCACCAACCCGGCGGGTGATTCGAACATCAATTTCGAGGTGTGGCTGCCGACCTCGAATTGGACGGGGCGCTATGAGCAGGTCGGGAATGGCGGCTTCGCCGGCTCGATCGAGTACACTCCGCTGAAGGGGGCGGTCGCGATCAACAACGCCGCGGCCTCGACAGACGACGGCACCAGCCAGCCGGCGGGCGCCGCTGCGGGATCCTTTGCCTATATGCATCCCCAGAGGATCAATGACTTCGGCTATCGTGCGGTTCACCGGACCAACCTCGACGCCGAGGTGATCGTCTCTGCGTTTTATGGCGGCCCGCCGGCGCACAATTATTTCAACGGCTGCTCAAAGGGTGGTGAAGAGGCACTTATGGAACTGCAGCGCTATCCCGACGATTTCGATGGCATTCTAGGAGGGGCGCCTGCCAGCAACTTCGTTGTGCTCTTGTCGGATGCAACCTATATCGCACAGCAATTGACCAATCCTTACAACCCGAACGGCTTCATCCCGAGTTCGGACTTGCCATCCATCACTAATGCCGTGCAAACCGCTTGCGTAAACGCGAAAACGGTTCCGACGGACAACTTTCTCGGTAATCCGGCGCAATGCATTTTCAACCCACAGACGATATTTGCGTCTTATCTGACACCGACCCAGATCACTGCGCTGAGCAATACCTATAACGGGATTGTAACCGACGTAGGCACCCCCCCGTTCAATGCCGGTCCCGGCCTCGAGCCCGGTAATGAGGCACAATTATGGGCGGGCATTAATACTCAGACGAGCTTGACCAACCCGCCGACTTCGACCCAATACTTCTTCGGGAACGGGGCATACACACAATTTATGCAGCAACCGGCCTTCAACACTATGCTTGAGTTTAGTGTTAACACCAGCCCGCAAATGATGAACGAATTCGCCATTTCGCCCCCCAGTCCTGGCAGCGCCGAGCAGACCATCGGATCTGCGTTGACCGCAAACAGCACGGACCTCTCCCCGTTCAACTCGCACGGCGGCAAGATCATTCAATATCAGGGCTATGCCGATCAGTTGCTCCCATCGGGGTTTTCCCTCCAACACTACAACGCCGTCGTTGCATCCGGGAAGCAGGGCTACCAAGGCACCCAGAGCTATTATCGCCTCTTCATGGCGCCTGGCATGGGCCATTGCGGCGGCGGCCCCGGGCTCAACTCCTTTGGTAACGTAACATCGAACAGTGGCTCTGGCCCGGCGTCGAGCGACATATTCACGGCGCTCGAAACCTGGGTTGAGCAGGGCATAGCGCCGACCCAGGTCATCGCCACTAATACCCCCAGCACCTTCACCCGGCCGCTTTGCCCGTATCCGCAGAACGCGACCTATACCGGTACCGGCAGCACCAGCGACGCCGCAAACTTCGTTTGCCGCTGACCGAGGAAGCGGGGGCGCGGCGCCGGTTTGCCCGCGTCTCCGACGCTTCCAGGAAAGGATCCGCATTGACCTCCGTCCCGCAAAGGAAAACGGAGAGAATGGGAGGTCCAGCGCCGACACTGCCGAACGCATCGGCGATGGCGTCATCCGCGCCGTCTGATAATGACGCAGCGTTGAGCATGTCACTAAGTGTCGGCGACATCGCCCCGGTCTGCGTGCTGCCGGATCGCGATGGGACGCTCGTCGATCTGCGCAACGACGCGATCGCCGGCAATCCTATCGTTATCGTCTTTTGTCCGCGGCTAACGCCGTCTGTTGTCAGGGTGACAGCCGACTATGCCGCGCGGCTCGCGGCGATCGGCGCTATCGGGGGCCGCGTTTTTGCGGTTACCTTGACCGACGCCAAAGAGCCGGCGTGGCACAATATTCCTTTTCCGGTTCTGCACGACGGCGACGGGAGGGTTTTTCGCGCCTTTGCTGCCGACACCGGCGATCGCCCCACCACGGTCGTGCTGCGACCGAACCATCACGTCGCCTCCAACGTCAGTTCACCGCCGGGGACGCATGCCGATGACGTGTTTGCCGTCGTCAAGCGCTTGGCGGCGGAGCGCAAACCCAGATTGATGGCGCCGCACCCGCCGGTGTTGATGGTGCCGGAGGTGCTGACGCGGGAGGAATGCCGGCGCCTGATAAAGATTTATGAGACTCGCGGCAACGTGTTCATGCCGCCGGGCCCGGGCATCGACTACAACGGCAAAGACTACAAGATGAGGATCCCGGAATATGGGCGTCGCGACCGCATTGACCATTGGATCGTCGAAGAAGACACCAAGGCATTTCTTCGCGCTCGCTTAGTGAACCGACTGTTCCCGGAGATTGCGAAAGCGTTTCATTATAGCATCACCGCGTGGGAACGGATGCGGATCGGCTGTTATGAAGGCCATCGCGGCGGCGAATTGCACGGCCATCGTGACAATGTCGAACCCACCCCGTATCGCCGGTTCGCGATGTCGATGAACCTGAACGTTGAAGAATTTCGCGGTGGCGAGTTGCGATTCCCCGAGTTCGGCGACCAGCGCTACCGTCCCGACAATGGTACCGCCTTTGTCTTTTCGTCAGCGCTGCTGCATGAGGCGCTGCATGTCACCTCCGGGCGGCGCCTGGTGCTGCTAGCTTTTCTGTTTGGAGATCGATGACCGACCGGCGAATGCAGCATTGTTCGCGGACCGCGGCTTTGAGTTTGGGAGCAGGCTATGTGCCTGATCGAGCCGAACTGAAACCCGAACGGTCGGTACCCGCTCTGGTGCTTATTGGCGCGACGCAGGTTGCGCTTGGGAAAGTTTACCGGATGCGGAGCCAAAACCAATGGCCAGGGGCGGTTGCGCGAGCTGGTGCCCGATGAGGCCGAGCAGATGGCTCTCTATTTGGTGGACACATGCATTTGTTGTAGGCGCCTGTAGGCGCCCCGATCAGAATGTCGCCTCCGCCCCAGTTTGAAATGGCGCTGCCAGCGTATTTGGCGGAAGGTGCTGCCCGTGCCGCGCTCAAAGCAGGCGGCATGGGCAAGGTCACCCGATCACCCGGGAGCCTGCGCCGCGTCGCGCATCTCCCGGGTGTCGCAGTCAACGCCAATCAAAGGCCGAATTCAGCCAGATACTGCTGAAAGCTTCCGCCCGCATTCTTCGCGCCGACATCGGAATTGATGGCGTCGAGAACGGTCTGCTGAGCATCTGGCGCTTCGATGTACTGATTGCGCAGATTGTCGAGCGTGGCTTTGGCGACCTGCGCGACATAACCATCATGGGTCGGGTACATGCCATCGAGCTGCGACACCGAGAACGGAAGCGAATACCCCCAGCGCTGGCAAGCCCCTGGACCGGCGTTGACGCCGACATTGACAGCCGTAGGGACCGCCAACTGCGACAACCGGATGCCCCCGAGCGCGAGACCGTTACTGTCGCGTTCGATGACCGCCGGTGGTCCGACAGAAGACACCGCGATTTGTGGCGCCGAGGGCGGCGGTACGTGTTCGGTAATCCAGCGGATCAGCAGATCGAACGCCGAACCGACCACATAACCCGTCGGAACGCGCGTGCCGATCGACGGAATTTGGCATTGCGGCGCCAAAATTGCCTCCGCCGAGCTAGCGACTGTCGAAGTGCTGAAGTCGCGCAGCTCCAGCGGTTCTCGGCTTCTCCTGAGATGTTGGTCGACATGCGACGAGCCAGCGACTTCCCAGGTGTGAAACAAGCTGGTGTCAGGCCGCCAAACAGCGGCTTCGGAACCGTACACGTCGAGTTCGGTCAGGATTTTCCACACCGGAACGGTCAGGTCAGTGCGGATCTGGTTGCCGAGCGTCGACAGCAGCAGGAAACCGTCATATTCATTCGCCAGGGGGTTAATCGAGTTGACGTAGGTGGAAAGAAAGGAGGCCGATTGCGACTCGCCGGTGGAGATAATCAGCCGCGGCTTGAGGCCACCGAGCGGATCGACGCCCACAGGATTTCGGATGGCTTGGCCCGCCTGCGAGTAGATGTCATAGGATAGAGCGTCGCCCTTGATCGTGCCGCCCTGGGTCACGTCGAAACCCGCATAGCGGGTCGGGTTCCATGACACCAGCCGGGCGACGCCGACATTCTGCGCCGACACACCGACCCAGGCGTAGCCCTCGCGCAAAACGTGCTCCCAGTCGAAGAACCATAGATTATCTGCGTCAAAACCATTGGTGACGTTCAGCCATTCGACCAACACGGTGCCATTGAACCGTCTCGGGTCGGCTGGGCGGCGGACAATGATGCGCGTCAGATAGGGGTGCCCGCTGTCGATGACCGTGCCTGTGGCCAGGCTCGGCGTGGTGTAGCGATTCGCGGTACCTTGGATGAAAAATTCCTGTTCGATGTAGCCGTCAGTCGCGAGCTCCTTATTCGTTGCGAAGAAGGGGTAATTATGAGATGGGTCGCCCGGAATTGCCGTTGCCGGGATCGGCCCGGTGACGGTGGGGTTGGGCACCGCGGCCTGAGCCGCTGTGGAAAACAAGGCGACCGCGCCGAGCGCGAGCCAACGGAACCGGTTCCATATCGTTTGGCGTAGCGGTTTGCGGCCGCGCCGCAATGTTCCAGGGCTTTTCACTCGCGTTTCCTCCCTTTGTTAGTGGCTTCGGGGTTTCGCTTGGTGAGCGATTTGATAGTCTAACCAACATTTCCCAGTTTCAGAAGTTATGAGCACCTGTCTGACGGAAAAGCGGACCGATGGGGCTCGTCACGTCAGCGGCGCTCGGGTGGGCTCTGCCACTACGGTAAAAAACGCCGCCACTTAATTTTTCAAAATGACAAGCCAGTGTAACCCGTTTGGTACCTGTCCTCCACGTGATAATTCGGGTGTATCGCGTGCTCAGGCTTACACGTGGTTCGGCATGAGTCCAAGACCTACGGGGCTTGATGGTCTGCGGTTTTTTCCCACTCCATCAACAAAAACCAGGGAACCCGACGATAGCGATCGGCTTTGTCGGGATCTCCGCTGCTCGGCACCGGTTCGTCGAAATGCGTCAGCCTCAGCCCGGCGCCTAGCAACAGCGTCATGTAGCGACCAAGCGGTCGATGCCAGTTTTTGACGCGGATGCCCCGCCAGCTGATCCATTCCGCCCGCTCATTGAGGTAATGGTCGATGCAGAAACGCAAGCATCCGTTCGCGTCCGGCTGCCATCCGCCAGCCGGAGCCGCCGTGGCGAAGCTCGTCAGATTGGCGATCAGCAGAGTCCCACCGGGCTGTAGGACCGCGCCATCTCGGCGATGGCGCGGTCAACCTCGCCGATGTCGATCAAAGTCAGGTAGCTGACGACGAGATCGAATGAACGATCTGGAAACTCCAGCGCGTCGGCACGGCCAATTCGATAATCACCCTTCGGGTCACGGCGGCGTGCTTGCCGGAGTAATTCCTTGGTCGGATCAATCCCCACGGTCGAAATCCCGGCAGCTTGCAGCATTCGGCAGAAGCGGCCCTCGCCGCAACCCACGTCCAGCGCGGTCACGAACCGGCGGCCATTGATGCGCTCCAGCATCGGGCGGTCTAGAACACAGGCGCGGCCGTAATCGCCTTCCTCGCCCATATCGGCGATCCACGCCGCCGCCGATTTAGGCCATCCTGAGGGTGCGCTCGCGTCTTCACCCATCTCGGATGGCTCACTGACGCACTGCGGGGGTTTCCAGCACATAGCGGGCGTTCCCGTCTTCACCTAATCGTCAGCGGCAGCCTGTAGTGCGGATCGGCGGACCGCAACTATCGAAATTTAAATCACGATCCGCTCGACCTCATCGAGGCCTCGTCGCGGCGGCGATCGCAGAGCTGCGTCGTGCGCGTCGAGGCATGGTTCGCCATAGCCGCGGCTTTTTCCAGCGTGCCGCCGTTCTTGAGATAGGCGGTGATCCCAGTTGCTCGCTCTGAAGCTGTGGTTGCCGAGCTTGGTTTCGATGCCGGCTGCCGCACCCGTGGAGCAGAGGCCGGCGCCGGCGAGGCTTCCGGCGCTCTATGACTGCGCGAGCGAACTACTCCGCGACCGCCGATCGTGATGGGCGGCCCCGCCGCTGTGCGGGAGGCGGTGCGATCACTTCGGGATCCGGCGTCGATACGGCGACGTCCGGCACTCCTCGACCAAGACCAATCTGCTTCGCCATCGTCGAACGCCGCTCCGAATAGGCCGGTGCGACCAACGCGTGATCGGACGACAATTTCCAGCGGGCGCGATACGCCGTCGCCTCGAGACCATGCGCGCTGCGCAGATGCCGCCGCAGGGTTTGGCCGCGAAACCCGCATTCGAGGCACACGACATGGTCGGGCTGCACCGATCGCCGGATCGGCACCGCCGGCTCCAGCGCGACCGCCGCCGGCGTGCTCTCGCCGAGACCGCTGAGGGTACGATGTACTGTTACAATCAGACCCGCCATTTGCTCGACGCTGACACTATTTTTAGCGACATAACTACTGACGATCTCCGCTACCAGGCTCGTGGCTCTGCTATCGAATTTTGGCCCAGCAATGCTGGCGAATTTTGGCCCACCCCCCGCCCCTCAACCTAGGGTCGCCCCGATTGGATCGGGGGACCTGGAGTGGACTGGAGAGCCAAAGTGGATTTGTTCGAGCAGCTTCGTCGCGAGCATGAGTTTGGGATCGGCACGATCGCGGGTGTTGCCGCGAAGTTCGGAGTGCATCGGCGTGTTGTGCGCCAGGCGATCGGCAGCGCGCTGCCGCCGAAGCACCACTACCCGCCGAGGACCAAGCCGAAGCTTAGTGCGGTGGCGGCCTTCATCGACAAGGTGCTGGACGAGGATCGCCACGCGCCGCGCAAGCAGCGTCACACTGCGCGGCGGCTCTATCGCCGGATCCTGACCGAGTTCCCGGACGCCACGGTCGCGGAGTTGACGGTGCGCAACCACGTCCGTGAACGTAAACACCAGCTGGGGCTTCTGCGGCGGGAGACGTTTGTGCCGCAAAGTTACAGTTGGGCTCAAGAAGCACAGGTCGACTGGTATGAAGCCTGGGTCGATCTCGGCGACGAGCGGACCAAGGTCCAGGTGTTCGCCATGCGCTCGATGGCCAGCGGGGCGGCCTTCCACCGGGCCTACCTGCACGCGACGCAGCAGGCCTTCCTCGAAGCGCACGAGCACGCCTTCGCCTACTTCGGCGGCGTCTTCCTCCTGCTGCGCTACGACAACTTGGCCAGCGCCGTGCGCAAGATCCTGCGCGGTCACCGCCGAGAAGAAACGGTGCGGTTCATGGCATTCCGCTCGCACTGGCGGTTTGCCGCGGAATTCTGCACGCCTGGTGAAGGGCATGAGAAGGGCGGTGTTGAGGGCGAAGGCGGTTATTTCCGGCGCAACCATCTGGTGCCCGTTCCGTGTGTTGCTGACCTCGACGCCTTCAACGCGCTGCTGGTGACGGCCTGCCGCGCGGACGAAGCGCGGATCCTGGCTGGACGCGGCGAGACGATCGGCGCTGCGATGGCGGTCGAGCGTGGCCACCTGCTGGCCTGCGCGGCCGAGGGTCTCGACCTGGCCGAGATCGTGTTCCCGCTGGTGGACAAGCAAGGCTGCGTCACGGTGAAAACCAACTTCTACTCGGTGCCGATCCGTGCGGGCACCCGGGTGGAGGCACGCGTCCATCCGCTGCATGTCGAGATCTGGCACGCTGGGCGCCTGATTGCCCGTCATGAACGTTGTCACAGCCGCCGCCAGCATGTCCTCGACCTCGAGCATTACCTCGACGTGCTGAGCCACAAGCCGGGCGCGTTCGCAGGCTCGAAACCGTTGGCGCAATGGCGCGCGACGGGTCTCTGGCCTGCTTGTTACGACGAGCTCTGGACCCGGCTGCAAGGGCGGCACGGCAAGCAGAACGGCACCCGCGCCATGGTGGCTGTGCTGGCGCTAGGCCAAGAGTTTGGCCACGACCGGCTGCGCACGGCGGTCGCCTCCACGGTGTCGCTCGGTGCCTGCGACGTGGCGGCGGTGCGGTATCTGCTGACCGAAGCAGGGCTGCACAAGGCCAAACCCGAGCCGATCGATGTCGGTGCATTGGCCCGCTACGACCGGCCTCTGCCATATCTCGCCGACTACGACACGCTGCTGTCGGGTCCCTGCGCGGGGACGGCATGATGGCCGAGCTTCAGGATCAGGCCATCCGTCAGCACTGCAAGACGTTGCGGATGCCAACGATCGGCACGCAGTTCTCCCGTCTGGCCGATGCCGCCACGCGAGAAAACCAATCCCATCTGGGTTACCTCGAGGCGCTGCTGGCGGCCGAGATGGAGGAGCGGGAGAGCCGCGCCATCACCCGGCTGCTGCATGAGGCGAAGCTGCCGCGGATGAAGACGCTGGATGGGTTCGAGTTTGACCACTCCGGCGTCTCGGCTGCGCAACTGCGCACGCTGGCTGAGGGCGATTACGTGGCCAAGGCTGAACCGATCCTGCTGGTCGGCGAGGCCGGGACGGGGAAAACCCATCTGGCGACGGGCTTGTGCGTGGCGGCCTGCCGCCAGCGCCGGCGGGTGCGATTCACCACCGCGACGGCGCTGATCAACGAACTGGCGGAGGCGACGCATGCCAACCAACTCAGCCGCGCGTTGGGCCGGTGGGAACGGCTCGATCTGATCTGTATCGACGAACTGGGCTACGTCCCGCTCGCCGAAACCGCATCCGAGCTGATGTTCCAGGTGGTCGCCGACCGCGCCGAAAAAGCGGCGGTGATCGTCACCACCAACCTGCCATTCTCCGAGTGGTCGCAGGTGATCCCCAATCCGCGGCTGTGCAAGGCGCTGATCGATCGTCTGACCGACCAGGCGCACATCATCACCACCGGCGCGGACTCCTACCGGTTCCGCCGGACCACGGCACAACGAAAGGGCGGCAAAACGTGAAGGAGAGGATGGAAAAGCGACGCTGACCTGCTGAGCCCGGCCTCGGCCCGGCTCAGCAGGTCAAAGACACCGGGGGTGGGCCAGAATTCGTCAGCATAAGTGGGCCAATATTCATTGTCACGGCCAGGCTCGGATCGACCTTCTGCGCACTGCCGTCATCGGCCATATCTTCTATCCCCCACGTCGTCGATTGGGTCCTATGTAGTCTGGAACGGTCCGTTTACAATTTGGGCAAGCACGAATATCTTTGCTGCTCGCCGATTTCAGAACCAAAAGGCTTGTGCAGCGGTCGATGACTTTGCCCTGCCGCGGCTGTGGAAAAGACGCCCCGGTCATCATCAGATGAGATTTTTCCTCCTCCTTGATCCAAACGGGTATCTTCTCGCGTGGGGGTATTTCGAAGTGTGATTTCACGCGGCTCGCGTTTGGCGCCGAGCAACACTCCGCTACAGGGGACGATCCTGGTGGCGCCGGGAAAGCGTCGCCGCGAGGTCGCAACCCAGCAGGGGGACAATTGCAATCGGGTGTCTAACCCATGCTCAGCCGCAAGCGAAGCGAGACAGAGGATCGTAAAAATGGCTGATTCCTACGACGGTCCGCGCATTCCGATGACGCAACCCCGGCCGATCGCGAGGACGACAACCACTCCGGTCAGGCCTATGGCGATGCCGCCGCGAACGCCTGAACCGGCCCGGGCAGCCGATCCGGTGCGACTGGCCGATGCGCTGCTACATCCATCCGAGCTGACCAACCAGCCCAAACCCGGCGACATGCGCCGGCTCAGCGTCGGTCGAGGGATCACCTTGTCGGGCGAGATCAATTCCTGCGAGAAGCTGTTCATCGAAGGCAGCGTCGAGGCCGAGTTGACGAACTGCCATGATCTCGACATCGCCGAGGGCGGCTTGTTCAAGGGCTCCACCTCGATCGAGGAGGCCGAAGTGAGCGGTCGCTTCGAAGGCACTCTCACAGTGCGCAAGCGGCTGTTGATCAGGGCGACCGGGCGGGTCTCGGGAACGATTCGCTATGGTCAGATCGAGATCGAGTGCGGCGGCCAGATTTCCGGCGACATCCAGGGGCAATCGGCCGACGCTTCGGGCGAAGTCTCGGCCGACTTGGCGCCCGCCCGCACTACGGTCTGACGCCGCTCTTCGACCAGGCGGCCAGTCGGTCCCCAGGGCTCCGCGCGGCGCTGGCGACCTCTCGCGGCGATGGATTCACTCGGCCCGGACGACCCAGGTCGGGCATCCTCAAATTTAACATGGCAATGTTGAATGTACGTGCCACCCCGATTATCACGTCGAGGAAAGTCGGGTCGGTTCCGCTTCACCGTCCCCCAGCGGGCTTATGTGATCCTGGGTGTCGTCTCTGGCTCGGTCTCAACGGTCATGCCCGCCCAGCGCTGCAACGCGGCCTCTCCCAGCCCGGTCAGCCGATACATGCCGGGCGCCGGGCGCTCAAACCAGCCATACACATTGTGCAGCAGAATCCGACCGGCGTCGGATGCTGCGACCCGCAGGTCCCGCGGCCGGCACGGACCGGTTCGGAGCATCGCGGCGCAGGCAAGCGCCCGCTGCCGATAGGCGGTCATGACCGGCTGCCGGGTCGAGCCGCCGGGAGATGGATCGCCGCGACGACGCATGTGCTCGCTGAGCAGCCGCGCACGTCGGCGTTGATCCGATCGCGGTCGGTAAGTGGCAGGCTCAGCCAGCACCTCGATCCGATCGCCCGCCGTGTCGACCGCCATCATCCCCAGACCGAGCAGTCGGCAAAGCCGCCGCACGCGCGGATCGCGGTCGCGTCCGCGGCGTGTCACCGGCACGGCGAGCCATACCTCATCGGCCGCCCGCATGCGATCAACCGCCTGCAGCAGCAGCTCGAGGCTGAAGCCGAGCTTCATTTCGACGATCGCCAACCGAGAGGGTTCGTCATCGCGCACCGCAACGATGTCGCAACCGCAAACCTCGCCCTTTACCTCGAAGCCCGCTGCTTCCAGGAAGCCCTTTACAATCGGATAGAGTGCGGTCTCGGGCATCGTCCAGCCTGTGGCCCTACCCGCCCGCGGCACCGTGCCGCGAGCCTGGAGTGATCGGGTACACCACAACCTCGCGACAGACGCAGAATGTCTTCGGGTGTTACCTGAGAATGCGCTCGACGTCGCCGACGGCAACCCTGTAGACCCCGGCGACTTCGGCAACCGTCATTCCATATTTCACGAGGGCGCGAATGCGGGCAAATTGCGACCGCGGGATCGCGTGCGGCGTCCGCGGTTCGAGCCCGACCGGGGCTTTGACCTCCTCGACGCGGACCGGCGCCGGCGGCACAATTCCCAGCACTCGCGGCTTGCGCGCCGCTTGGTCGGTGGACCACCGGCTTCTCTCCATGTCGCCGGGCCCTTCGCCCAAGGCTATACCGAGGTCTATAACTTTCTGAATGCAAGTCATTGATTTCACAAGGAAGTTACAACCTCCGTGTACCTAATCAATAATCCCGCGTATAATGCGCTCCGTGCATCTCTGGTTCATCCTTGGGAGCGTACTGCTCCTCCAAGAACCGTTATCGACAACATTCGTTGTATTGGAAATGGTTCGCTCTCACTATTCTATCATTCTTATCCATCTCATGTGGGTCGTTATTACAATATTACAAATATATCTCGGCCATGTACTCGGAAAATGGGTCCAAAGGCGCTTCCACACTGCGAAAGTAGAGGCCTGGATCACAAAATGGACTGGGAAAGGTAGCGATCTTATCGGTAAGAAGGGCGAGAAGGTTGCATTGATCTTCTTTACGATCCTCACTGCCCCCTTCTTTACTGGGTTTGTCGCCTCATGGCTCCCCATCTCCCTCGGGAATATCCTCTTTTTCACCGTCCTGGGCAGTTTGGTCTGGTACCTTCAAGTGTGGATCGGTGTATACGGTGCGGGTCGATTCTCCTCAAGCTTACAGACGACGGTGATCAGTGTGATCATGATAGGTACTCTAGTTTCTATCCCGCTTGCCATCTGGCGGAAGCGACAGATAGAAAAACGCTAGAGGCCACTTGCTGATCTTTGATGCCACCGCTCCGATGAAGGAGCCGGAACACTTGGCGGCGCTCAGACTTCAGAAGCTGGGCCGCTGTAGCGGTCGTCAGCCGTTCTGATCTAGATCGCGCAGCACCTCGAGCCGCGAAAGCTCCCGATCGCTCATCAGCCGACCATCACGAGCGCCGGCATGTTCGTCGGCACGGCATGACAGGCGAAGAAACCCCTGACCACTTGCTGAAGCCAATGCCCCTGTTGGGGTAGGGGATAGTGTCGTCGCCGGCGCAGTTTTTCCTTGCCCAAGTTGGACGCCTTCTGAAAGAAGATTATGTTAGTTCAAGTCTTATGGCATAGAGCGGACTTCTTAGCATCACGCGGCCTGGGGATTGGTTCAGACGGTGGGTGGTGGATTCGGGAGCGGGAGTTCCTGGATGTTGGGCGGCAGGGCGACGCCGACCGCCTGAAACAGCTTGCTGGCGACGCCCGCGGTTGGGGTGCGCAGCAGGAAGCGCTTGCCGTCCTGTTCGAGGATGATTTCCTGTAGCCGGTCGAGATCGCGCAGCATGTCGTCCCATTCGGCGGCGACCGCGTGGCGGCGGAGCCGATCTTGAGTTCCTTGGCGAGCAGCAGGGCGAGAAAGGAGCAGAACACATGGCCGCGGATGGCCATGCTGCTGTGGTAGATCGCGCGGGTGGCGAGCACGACCTTGGCCTGTCGAAACAGCTGTTCGACCCGCCACAGGTCGCGGTAGCGCAGCATGACCTGCAGCGGGGTGAGGTTGGTATTGGTGCGCAGGACATAGAGCCCGCCGAAGCGCGCGTCGTCGGCGACCTGGTCTTCGTCGATCGCGAAATGCTCGGCCGAAAGGGTCTTCAGATAACGGCGGAAGCCGTGTTGCCGATGAGCGCCTGGGCGAGCTTGGCGCGCAGCCCTTCGAGGATGGCTGCGCGCTGCTCGGCATCGCGCCGGGCCTCGGCGAGATTCCGGCAGACGGTGTAGCAGCGCTCGCGGATTTTGACCTGCTTGGCTTCGAGCTCGGTGAACTCGGCCGCGGTCCGCGGCACGGCCAGCGGCACGAACGGCGTCTGATCATCGATTACCGTGCTGCGCACTTCGGCGCCGCTGCGCTCGCGCACGCCGAGGATGTATTCGACTTGCGTTCTTCGAGCGCGGCCATGGTCGCGGCACTGATCATGCCGCGGTCGGCGACCACGCACAGGCGGCCGACGCCAAAACGTTCGCGCAACCGATCGACGACCGGCATCAGGGTCGTCACATCGGCGGTGTTGCCGGGCCACAGCTCGCAGCACAGCGGTCTGCCGTCCTGACCATGACCAGCCCGACGATCATCTGATTGAGGTCAGGCCGGAAGTCTTTCGAGTGGCCGCGGCGGCCGAGCGCGGCGCCGCCCTGTCCCTGTAAGGATAGGCTGGTGGTGTCCATGAAAACCACCTGAGCTCGGCAAACAGGCGCCGGCCCCGCTCTGATCGGCCAGCGGCTCGCCGAGCCAGGCCATGGCGCGGTAGAGATGATGCCATGGCGCCGCGCTGCCGCAAGGATCTGGTCGAGGAAGAGCTGTTCGCCCGCCGACGAGATGCAGCTGCAAGCCCTCGGTGCCGTCGATGCGGTAGTCGGCACGCCATTTTCCCCCGCCCGGTCGGAGCACGACACAAACAGGCGGTGCAGCACGGTCAAGAACACCGCGCGCTCGGCAGCAAAGGCGAACTGCCGCTCTCCGGCCAGGACCGTCAATACCGCCCGGCAGCGGACCTCTTGCCACAGCCGTTCGAACAGCAGCGCCGGGCGAAGGGACTTCGCCTTGCTCCACCGACAGCACCATCGAGCGCTGCGCCAGCCGGGCGACCGAGCGCGCAGGCGGTCGAGATCGACGTGCGCGAGGACCATCTCCTTGCGGCCGAGATTGGCAATGATGCGCTGTTGGTGCGGCCACCCTCATGCATGTTCTCGACCAGATAAACGCAGGAGTAGCGGCCGATGCGCTTGTCGGGCACACATGCCGTTAGCATCAGCGTATGCCGCATTAAGTCAACTATCAAGCGATATACAGCGCAATTATTTAGCACCGCATTTTGGAGCCGGGATCCTAGAAGCCAAGCTTTTCTGCCGTTTTCAGCCAGGCAATCCGCCCCAACTGCCCAAGTCAGGCCTTGATTTCCTGAAGCTTCGCACGACTGCGGTCGGGCCGGGTCTTCCGTTTGAGTTGGAAAATCCCCTGGCGGGTTCGGCCGCAGATCAGCGTGAAAAAACCCAACCGTCTAGGACGAGTGTCTGTCGTCCGAGGGGGGTTGAATTAGGATAGCCCATGAGGCACTATGCGTTTCATGAATTCTTCGGGACGGATTCGAACTACTCACCGTGCGGACGCAGCCGGTATGGTAGCGGTTACCGGCTATCTCGCGCCAACCGCAACACCTCTTTGACAAGCGCGGTAACAAAATCGCCCGCCAAGCGCGGATCCATCGCCAGATACGCAGCCACGACGCGCCAATCGATCGGCTTCCTATGATGCAGGAGATGTAACAGATTGGCAGCGAAGGTTCTTCGTACCTCCTCGAGCCAGGCTATATTCCATCGATGCTGCTCTTGAGTTAAATCAAAACTCGTCGCAATCATTCGGTGAACCTTGGCGACGTGAAAAGTCTTCTTTAGCACCGCTGGTGTACCCCAAGTCGCGCTGGCGAAGATATTGACGCCGCGACCATATGCAGCTTCGCAGCGGGTCGAGTAGGTCACGCGTCGTGCAGCTAACGCCAAATTCATCCATAAGAACTTGTCTTCACCATAAATCAATCCCTCGGGAAATCTGAGATTTTCGCCAACGGACCGGCGATATACGACTGTCGAAGTCCCCACCGGAGAAGAAGTCAATATGGCATCGAATAGAGACTCACGATAAAAAAACAGATTTTCTCCTTCCTCAATCGGCTCCCCCGTCGATCCATTGAAGTTGCATTCGGCAAAACGCGAGGCACCCATTCCTCTCTCATGATGATCAGCATCAGCAAAATAGAAGTCTCCGCCGTTTGACAATGCGATTCTTGCGTTATCCAGATGTCCGGGCAGCCAACGATCGTCAGAGTCAAGAAATGCGATATACTCGACTTCTGTCGGTGTTTCGTCCAGTCCGCGATTTCGGGCCGCTCCCGGGCCCGCGTTCGGCTGCTCGATGATGACGATCCGAGCGTCGTGCGCCACAGCCCCGGCCAACTCCGCCCGAGCGGAGACGGGTGACCCGTCATCAATCACTGTGACAAGATTTCGGCGCCGCCCTGTGCAAGGACGGAACTAACCGCAACAGGTAGGATGCCGGGGCCACGCTGCCAGAAAGGAATGATGACATTGGTTCGGGGCATCGGAAGGCGGGGATCAGTGATTTGGCTGATTAAATTCATCGAAAACCCCAATTGGCGTGTGCCTGGCGAGCGACAGCATCAGCTAAACCGCTTGAAAGCGGAACCGTGCCAGGCAGGATAAAACAGCTAGTTAATCTTAGAGCGACCCTAAGATGTCTTTGCAATACCAGGACCTTCGGCTCCATTTAACGATTCTATCTTGCCTTCAGCAACCGGCTGCTAACGAATTGAAAGTAAATTTCTAACCAATTTTGAGAATGGTGCGGTTTTATCAAGGAAACCGTCGATGGCGCGCCGGGCATCGATCGGACCGCCAGCTTCGGAATGGCTGACGACAGCGATCACAGGGGAGACGGCCGCTCGGCGCGCCGTATTCAAGGCCTGGTCCACGCGGGCCGCGATCCCGAGCCCGGTCGGGCGGCCGTTGAGCCACAGCGCGGTTGCGACGACATTGTAACGGCCGCCGCTTTGGGATTCTGTCACGCGCCAAACCGGAGCGTCGGGTCCGGGCCCGGCGCGGATATCGTCCGTCTGCCGTATAATGTCCGAGCCCAGCGGCGCTTGCGACGCCTGCAAGGACAAGAAAAGTGGGCGCACGCCTATGCGAGGCGGATAGCGGCGCAGGGCGAGCACAAAAAGACCGCCGCTGCACCGATAAGCGATGGAGCGGGAAACGCCGAAGCCGTCGTCGGGCGTCGGAACGGGCAACGCGTCCGGCAGCGGGACCGTCACGCATCCCGGCAGCGCCGGCGCCTCGATCTGCGCCGCAACCGCCGTGCCCACGCCAGCCTGGTCCAGATAATCAGCTGCAAGTCGCGGCATGGTGACCAGCAACATCATCGCCGCAAGCGCAATTACCGAAGCGGCAGTGGTTGGGCCCGAAGTCTTGGGGTGTGCGCGAACCGGCAAGCGTCGCTCCTGTCGGAACGGCAATCCGATCAGGATCAGCACGGACAGTGTAATAGCGTAAAAGAGCCACCCCCATAGGACATGACCGGTTTCGACTGCCTGAGCGTTACCGATGAAATGGGCGATGAGGATGATCCCAAGCACTCGAAGGTCGTTGGCAATAACGGCTACGGCAAAAGAAAGCGCGATGAACACGGCGCGCCGAAGTGGGCTCGTATAGATGAGGCAGGCGTAGAGCACCGAAAACGCCGTCGACGCGATCAGAAATCTAAGGCCGGAACAGGCTTGATGGACCAGAAAAGTCCCCTCGGGGATTTCGATGACGATACCATCGGTGAAATTTGGAATGCCGAGGAGATTGAGACTGATGTTGGTGAAATGGACGGCGAGGTTTTGCAATGGCGCGACTAGAAACTCGCCGAACGGCACCAGGAAGTACAAATAGAGCAACGGGGCGGCAACGGCTCGCCACATGCGGAACCCGAAAAGTGACGCGAGCATGATCTGGAACAGGGTCAAGGCCATGAGTTGTCGGCCTTCCATGATCCCGAGCCGGTCGGCTATGAACCATGAGGCTGCTACGGGGATGGCCAGGAGCGCGAACCTCGGCACAGGGCGCAACAGGGTGGCCATCGCCAGGTCGCGCCGGTCCCAGGCGAGATAGACCGCCACCGGGAAGACGAGGAAACAGTGGCTATAGGCGTCCGAGTTGCTCCACACCTTGAATGCCGACATGATCTCCGGTCGGAAAATGATCGCAAAGAAACAAAGCCCGACGGCGAGAGCCGCGCCTGCGACCGCCCAGTCGCGGGCCGACGAGGCTAGACCTGATACCGCGGCGACCGGCGGTGAGGTTGGATTCACCATGATTCGGCAACGCTTTCGAGTGGTGCCCGGGGGATATCCGCCATGTTTGCGGCGCGATCAATTCTTGCCCTTGTCTTAGGTCAGGGGTCGGCCGTATGTGCGCCTGGTCGCCCCCGCTCCGAGCGGCGGGTAACGGCCAGCAGGCTTTCTTCACCGACATTCCCAGATTCCCGATGATGTTCGTGCTTCATTCGTTGCCTATACTCGAAACCGGGGATGATCTCTAGCCCGGATCATTCATCGGGGTGCTGTTGAGTGGCGTGACGCCGGGAGCCGGGGCGTGTTTTTCCGTGGCGTCGGGGACGCGGTGATTGGGGTTTGCGGTTGCGCCGAGGGGTTTATGTTGGGGGCGTCGGGCCCCCTCGGCTACGGCGGCAGCTTGGCGATGCGACCGGCGAGATCGGCGAAGCCGGCCTGATAGGGGAAGGCGCTCGATGCGGGTGACCATCTCGGTGACGCGCCCGGCGACCTTGATCAGGCAGAGGCGGATCGTATCGAACTGGGCATCGCCAGAAGGAGGTCTTCGGAGCCAGACCGCGCAGATTTAGCATCAGCCAGTAGGCGGCGGTGTGGATCAACAGGCGGAACTGGTTGGCGGTCGCCTTGCTGCAGGAGGTGCGGTCGGAGGCGAGGTGCAGCTTATGCGCCTTGATCAGGTTTTCAGCTTGACCTCTGGCGCAATAGACTTTCTCGTAGAGCGATTTCGGTAGCCCTGGCAGGTTGGTAACGATGAAGCGGCTGTCGGCCCCCTGGGGACCGGCGTCGACGCGGGCGATGACGCGGCGCTCGATGGTCCAGCTCTTGGCGGCGTGGCGGAAATCGTCGTAGCGGCGGACCTTGTCGCCGTCTCCGGCGAGGCGAGCGAGGGCGGCATCCTCGGCGAGCGGGGCGACTTGGCGCCGCAGCACCGGGTTGCCGGCCACGCCGAAGATGTAGCCCACCCGGTTGCGCTCGCACCACGCCATCGCCTCGGGCCGGCCGTAATGGCTGTCGCCGCGCACGATGATGTCGACCTTGGGCCAGCGGGCGCGGATGCGGCCAATGACATGGCGTAGCACCAGCGCCACCTCAGTCCCGTCCGGCGTCTTGCCGGGGCGCAGGATGACAGCGACCGGCTTGCCGGTGGTCACCGCGTAAATGTGGATCGGCAGAAAGCAGCGGCTGTCGTAGTGCGCATTAAAGAGCGCAAGTTGCTGGCCGCCGTGAACCCGGTCCTCGGTGTCGTCGATGTCGAGCAAGATGCGCCGGGGGACCTGCTCGAAGCTGTCGCAGAACAACTCGATCATCGCCGCCATCATGCGTTTGAGCGCGGTCGCGCTCGGCAGGTTCTCGAGCCGGCTGATGGTGGGTTGCGAGCACAGATCTTCACCGCTTACCGGCAAGCGTCCGACCGCCATTTTGAAGGCCGGATCGGATTTGAGCGCATCGCAATCGTTGCCGTCGGGATAGCCCGCCGCAATCAGCAGCGCGCGGTAGCGGATCATCTCGGCCAACCCGTGCACCACCCGTTCCGGGTCGCGCGGATCTTCGAGGCAGGCGGCCAGGCGTTCGGCAATCTTGAGCCGTTGTTCGATTGCCGCCAGCAGCAATATTCCGCCATCCGAGGTCAGCCGGCCGCCATCAAACCCGATATGCACCGGTTTACCCGACACCGCTGGCAAACCCGGCAAAATCCCCGTACCTTCCCCCATGGCGGGCGCGAACTCCGTTGCCTCGGTTTGATCCGGTCTCAGCAACCAAATCATACACGAAACCAACGGTTTATGCTGCTCCCGCCAGCCCTTTTATCCGGCCTGGTGAATTATTGCGGCTAGCAGGATGCTGAAAAATGCCCGATGACCTCAAAATCGTCATTCCGACCGTAGCGAAGCGGAGAACCGAAATCCATAATCAATTGATATAGATAGATTCCCGCTTTCGCGGGGATGACGCTCAACTCGGTTATCGGTAGTTTCCAACTCACTCGCAGCCTTTTTCAGCAACCTGCTAGACAGGCCCAGCCAAGCCTCACCGTATTCGGTCACTAGGGCTCGCGCTCGGTGGCATCCGATTGTCGCAACTGGCGGTTCCCACGGCTGTCAATGTCGGCGTCAACGCCGGTCCAGGAGCTTGCCAGCGCTGGGGCTATTCCCTTCCGTTTTCGGTATCTCAGCTGGATAGCATGTACCCCACCCATGACGGTTATGTCGCCCAGGTCGCTAAGGCCACGCTCGATAATCTGCGCCATCAATACATAAAAGCGCCGGATGCGCAGCAGACGCTGATCGACGCGATCAATGCCGATGTTGGCGGGAAGAACCAGGGCGGAAACTATCAGCAGTACCTGGCAGAATTCGGCCTCTGATTGGCCGGAACACCCGGGAGCACTCGGCCGCGTGCTCCTGGGCGAACTTGCCCGTGTCACCAGCCACCCGAGGATGCCCTTCGATTTCGTACTGATGAGACCGAAGCGCACCGTCAAGTTGGCCGAGAGCCGGCTTGGTCGGAGCCGCGTTGATCAGCTGCTTGGCGGATTGTGGTCCTTACGGTGGGAAAGGTCGCGCGATTTATGAATAAACTGGATTCGTCGGACGTTGCACGAGAGGCGGCCCTCGCGAAGCGGATTGTTGTGGCGTTCCCAGCTCATTCCCTCTCCGCCCTGGTAGGGTCTCCAATCTCCGCTGTCGGAGAGGGCGGGTGTCATTACGAGGGAACGCCATGGGCAATCGTCGGGGCCGTCGCGCCGCTATTGTCGCGGCAGCAATCATGGCACTCGCGGCGCCGCGCTCCGAGGCCGCCGACCCGCAGCCCTATACCGTGGATCTCGGCAAGACCGGCAACGACGCGGTCGATCAGGCCCTGCGTGACGCGTCGAACCTGTCGAGCCTCGAGAAGAGCGCGCCCGTCGAGCCGTTCGCCCTGATTGAGCGGGCGCGCCAAGATGATGGCCGGTTCGCCGAGGTGCTGCACAGCTTTGGCTATTATAAGGGCGGCGTTGACATCACGATCGCCGGCCACAGCCTCGCGGACACTCGCCAAAGGAATTGCATCCGGGGCGAACTGGCGAGTAGCAGATGTTGTGGTTGGGGGACGGGGAACCGCAATGCCTGCTCTGAGGATACGAGACGACATCAGCTCGGCGGAGCTTCGCCGGCAAGCCCGGCGAGAGAATGACGGGCGGGTCAGCACCCGGCTGATCGCGCTCGCCAACGCGCTCGACGGCATGGACCGGGCGAGTGCCGCGCGGCTGGCCGGGATGGACCGGCAGACCTTGCGCGACTGGGTTCACCGCTACAACGGCGAAGGCATTGCCGGCCTGTGCGATCGGCCGAAGCCGGGGCGCACGCCGAAGCTGACCGAGGGCCAGATGGCGAGCCTGAAGGCGGTGGTGCTGGCCGGCCCCGATCCAGGAGTAGACCGGATCGGGCGCTGGCGGTTTGTCGATTTGTGCCGCTATGTCGAGGAGCGCTGGGAGGTCAGCTACAGCGAGACCGGAATGCTGCGCCTGTTGTGGTCGCTCGACCTGAGCCACCGCAAGACCCGGCCGCGCCACCCGCAGAGCGACGAGAAGGCGCAGCACGCCTTCAAAAAGGGGGCTTTGCTGTTTGCCTGAACGAGATTGCCGCGGCGCATCCCGAGGCCCAGCGGTTTGAGATCTGGAGCCAAGACGAGGCCCGGGTCGGGCAGAAGGGCCGCACCGGTTATGTTTGGTGGCAGCGCGGCCACACCCCGCGCGGACGCCGCGATATCGGCTATCAGTCGGCCTGGATTATCGGCGCCGTCTGCCCGGCGCGCGACTCTGGCGTCGCACTGGTGCTGACCCGGCTCGACACTGCGGCGATGAACCTGTTCCTCATTGAACTCTCGCAAGCCGTGGCTGCCGGGGCGCATGGCATCGTGCTGATGGACAAGGCGGGTTGGCATATGTCAATGCCGAATGAATTTTCCCCATTTGTGCCGAAGTAAAATTCCCCAGTTTCCGGATCAGCCGGCCGGCTGATCGAGTGGCTGCAATTTTGGCGGTCGTCCGCGGCGGCGCGGAACGGCTGCCGGGAAGGGTGGGCTGATGAGCGCCTTGGAGCGGAGGTGCTCGGGCATCAGGTTGGCGTGCTGGCGCAACCGGTAGCTGGACCCCTCGATCTGGATGACGACGGCGTGGTGGAGCAGGCGGTCGAGCAGCGCGGTGGCGACCACGGGATCGCCGAAGACTTCACCCCATTCGGCGAAACCGCGGTTGGAGGTCAGGATCATCGCGCCTTTTTCGTAGCGGGCGTTGACCAGCTGGAAGAACAGATTGCCGCCACCATGGGCGACCGGCAGGTAACCGATTTCGTCGACGATGAGCAGCGCGGATCGGCAGAACCAGCGAATGCGTTCGCGCAGCTGCCCCTCGCGCTCGGCCTTGGCGAGGGCACCGACGATGTCGGCGAGGGTGGTGAAGTAAACACTGCGGCCGGCCTTGACCGCTTCGACGCCGAGCGCCACGGCGAGATGCGATTTGCCGGTGCCGGGCGGGCCCAGGAAGTGGACCACCTCGCGGCGATCGACGAATTGAAGCTCAGCGAGGGCGAAGACGCGCTCGCGGTCGAGCGAGGGTTGGAAGGAGAAGTCGAAGCCGGCGAGCGTCTTGATCGTAGCGAGGCGGCCCATGCGCAGCGCCGTCTTGATACGACTGTTCTCGCGCACCGTCAGCTCCTCGACGAGGAGCATGTCGATCAGCTCGAGCGCGCTGGTTTCGCCGCGTTCGAGTTGGCGCACCGCATGGTCGAGCAATTCCAGGGCACGCGGCATTCTGAGGGCGACCAGAGTGCGCCGGATGCGCTCGAGGACAGGCAGGCTTTCGCCCGACGTAATCATGGCCGACCGCCTTCGCCGGCGAGCCGACGGGCGACCGCCTCGTAGAAGTCGAGCGATCGGTGCGCAACGACATCGCCGGTCCGGCTGATCGGGACTGCTCCGGCGCCGATCTCTGTTGCTGTCAGCATCGGCATCTTGCGGTGGCCGGGAGCCAGGCGCCGTTGATGGCGTCCTTCGAGCACGGGATGGACAGCAATCAGCCGGTCCGCCTCGAAGATGCGGATCTCGTCGGCCAGGCTGTGCACCTCGACGATGCGTTTGCGGGTCGCGTCCGGCACGCTGTAGAGATTGCCGCCGATGCTGACCATCCCCTCGTGCGAGACCCGCCGCTCAAGCTTGAGCACGGCGCGGAACGGCACCAGCGGCAAGGGCTGGAGCACGAGCTTCTCTTCGGCAAAGGCTTCATTGACGACGCGCTGGGTCGTCGCATGCACCCGTGGGTTGGCCACCGTCCCGAGCCAATGGGCGAGCTGAGCGTTCAGGTCGTCGAGATCGCGGAACAAGCGGGCGAGGAAGAAGTCCTCGCGGATGTAGCGGAACGGCCGCTCGACTTTCCCCTTGGTCTTGGCCCGGTAGGGGCGGCAGGCCTTCGGATGGAAGCCGTAATGTGCGGCACAGTCGATCAGCGCGCGGTTGTAGATGATGTGGGCCTGGTCGTCCTCGCCGATCACCGCGGTCTTCATCCGGTCGTAAAGGATCTGGCGGGGCACTCCGCCCAAGGCCGAGAAGGCCGCCATATGGCAACGCAGCACGGTCTGCAGATCCTGATGGGCGGCAAAACGCGCCCAGATCAGCCGGCTGTAGCCGAGCACCATTGAGAACAGCCAAACGACCCGCATCGCACTGGGCTCGTCGGTGAAGATCACCTCGAAATGGGCAAAATCGACCTGGGCCTGCTCGCCCGCCGGGGTCTCGAAACGTACTTCGAATGGCGGGGTCGGTGACGGCCGCACCTCGCGCAGAAAGTCGGTTACCGCGGTGTAGCCGCCGGTATAGCCATGCTCGCGGATCTCGCGCAGCAACCGGCTGCCGGTGAGGCCCGGATACGCGGTGACCCGCCGCCGCAGATACGCCTCGAACCGCTCCAACTGCCGCGCTCGCGGCTTGCGCGGCCCATAGCTCGGCGGCTCCAGACCGCGTTCGATGTATTTACGCACTGTCTTGCGGTCGATGCCGACCCGACGCGCGATCACCGATACGCTCAGCCCCTGCCGGTGAAGATCCAAGATCATGACGAGCTCCCCCAGTTGGATCACCGTCCCCCCTCCCGCCACTGCGGAAGGGATCATCGGACGACGCGCCGCCCGGCTTCCCGGGGCGCGCCCCGGAAAGCCGGGCATCACACCTGGGGAATATTCAAACGGCGCTTCTGGGGAGAATCACTCCGGCGGTCACAGGCATACCGGTGGCGATCTGGTGGTGCCCGAAAATCTCAGCCTGGTGTTCCTGCCGCCCTACTCGCCCGAACTCAACCCGATCGAGCGGCTGTGGCTGCATCTCAGAGACAATCGCCTGACGCACCGCGTCTTTCGCACCACCGAGGATATCATCGACGGCTGTTGTGACGCCTGGAACTGGTTGCTCGCCGAAACCGGCCGCATCCGCTCGCTGTGCTCCTATCCCTGGCTCAGACATGTCACTGATTAATCAGGTTGGTATTACACCCCTGGTTATTCACGTGGTAGAGCACCGGCTGACAGCGGATGACGAGGCCAAGCTCGACCACCCGCGGCACGGGCTCGACCGGATCGGCGGCAACACGACGCGGCGCCTGGGGGCGTAGCTCCGCGACACACTGCGACCCGGTGCTGTGGCGGCCAGCGAATACGCGGCGCCGGCGACTGATCCGGAGCCCTTCAGGTTGCGGATCGGGGCAGCCCGCGCCGCTTTGACGGCCCGCTTGAATAAATCGGGTCCCGCTTACCATCGACACTCAGCAAGTAATAGGCTAATATCATCCTGAAAACACGACGATTTTCAGGGTGAAGTAATGCCTCGTAACCGCGTGCAGCACCAGAAGGGCCTCTCGGACGATGCGTTCGAGCAGCGCTATCCGGACGAAGAGGCATGCCGCAAGGCGTGGTTCGTCTGGCGCTGGCCGGAGGGCTTCAAGTGTCCGCGGTGCGCATCGACAAAGTATTCCGAGATCCAGGGCCGTCAACTGCTTCAGTGCCGGCGATGCCGGTACCAGACATCGCTGATCGCCGGCACCGTTTTGCAGGGCACCAAGCTGCCGATGCGGCTGTGGTTCCGCGCCATGCATCTGCTTGGCCAGGGCAAGAAGGGAATATCCAACATCGAGTTGGGCCGGCGGCTGGGGATCTCGACCAACGCTGCCTGGCGGCTTCAGCACAAGCTGATGCAGGCCATGCTCGAGCGCGACCGTCGTTACAAGCTCGGCGCCGCCGGCCCGCGGATCGAGATCGACGACGCTTACATCGGCGGCGAGCGCACCGGCGAAGGGTCTGGGCGCGGCCGGCGCGGCCACACCCCTTTTATTGTCGCGATCGAGACCTCCGATGACGGTCGGCCGCTACACGCTCGCTTGCAGGTGGTGCGTGGCTTCCGAGCCGGTGAAACCAAGCGTTTGTGCTCCGCTGTCGAGGCCGGAACCACCGTTGTCAGCGACGGCGGCCAGTGGTTTCGCTGCATCGCCGAACAGCCGGGCATCGTCCATCAACGGCACGTCACCGGCTCCGGTCGCAGGTCGGCGCGCCACCCTGCCTTCCGCTGGGCGAACACGGTGCTGGCCAATGTCAAAAACAGCCTCTTGGCCACCCATCGCGTGGTCGGCGCCAAACATCTGCCACGTTACCTCGCCGCCTTCGCCTGGCGCTTCAACCGCCGCTTTGTTTTAAAAACCATCCACGAGCGCCTCGCCATCGCGGCAATCACCACCCCACCAATGCCATACCGCCTCCTCAAATTGGCTGAGGCACGATGGTAAGCGGGAATCGGGTTAGCTAAATTCCCGCTATTCAAGCGGGAGCGCTGTGATGATGATTGCGGCCATGACGAAACCGAACGGACGCCCGCACGGCGGTGCCAGACCGGGGGCAGGTCGAAAGCCGAAAAAGGGCAGCAAATCGCAGGGGCCCACCGGGCGCCCGCCTGGCCGGCCACCAGGATCGCGTAGCACGGTCTACAAACACCATGTCGCAGCGCTGCTGGCGATCAGCGGACCGACCCCCAAAGAGGTGCTGGTGCAGGTGATGCGGTGGCACCTGCGGGCGCGGCGCTACGACGAGGCGGCAAGGCTTGCGGCGATGGCGGACCCTACGTGCACCCCCGACTATCCAGTTCGGCGATCGTCATGCAGCAAAAGCCGAAGGACATGACGTCCGAGGAGCTTCAAGCGTTTATCGAGGAAGCCGAACGCAACGCCGGCGTCAGCGATGAGGAGGTGCTCGCCCTCGTCAAGGCGAAAGGCAACGCATGAGCGTGAGTGACGCGCTGCTGCTACGCCTGGCGGCGGCGGGGGTGCGCGAACGCGAACGGCGGCGGGCGGAGAGGGAAGCAAAGAATCTAGCGGATTGGGACAAGTTTCTCGGTGAAATCGCACAGATGGGCGACCGCATGCTGCAGGCCGCGCCCCACCCGGCGTTTCCCGACTACAGGAAGCTCGCCGAAATGTTTACCGAGGCCAGGACGTGGCCGGAGATCGACAAGATTCGCATTCCCGCAGACCGCAGCAAAATCGAAGCCGTGGCACTCATCATGACCCGCGATTTCGAACTGGCGCTGGCCTTGTTGCTCGAGGACATCCCGACGGACGAAGAGCGCGCGCGCATGGGAGGCTGATCGCCCGTACCCAGAGGGGTCGGAGCGGCCTCTTTGGTGTCGCTACCGCGCGCGGTCCCAGGCCAATCGCCTCTGTCCGCCTTGGGTGTATCGGCGCATCTGCGACCCAATGTGGCCGACCAGATGAAGACCCAGCCGCGCCAAGTGGTTAGGGTGTGATTGCAAGAGATCCGATCTCCGGGTCACCCCTCTCACCATGATATCTCGCGGGCGGCAACCGCTTCAGCGTCAAGCGCCTCGATCAGCTCGGTGCCGCCCAGTCGCGGATGCACGCGGCGCACTATGCAGGATTTGTGCGCCCATCGCCTGCGGCCGAGAGCGAGCGACGATATTGATCCGGATCCCAGCGCCGGGCTTGATCAGCGACGCATTGCGCTCGCCGCAGTAGTGACATGGCGAGCGCAATGAGCGCCCCATTGCGTACCCTATAGTCTGGAGAAGCCTCCGCGATGGACGGGTCATCGGTCAGGCCGCCTTTCTGCGGGACCGCCTCGCCACCCCGAGCAAGTCCTTCCAATAGAATCGCGCCGGGAACTCGCGCTTCGCACCGCGCTCCCATACAGCCCAGCTGTAGGGCGTATTGCTCGTCGACCGCTTACCCTGCCATTGATAGCGGTGCATCATCGGCAGCCGCTCAGCGGAGTGCCACACCCGCGTCGGCTCATGCGCGTCGAGCCAGCGGCTACTCTTGTCTCCCTCCACAACAAAATTCGTGCGCAGGAGGAGGGCAACGTACGGCACCTCGGGCAGCGCCTTCTGTAGAAAGAGCTGGGCCCATCGGAACGGGAAATTGCTCACCAGACCTTCGATGTTGTGCGGCACCGGCGTCGTGCGATAGTCGAGCAGCGCGCAGCCCGACAGTCCGTAGTCGAAGATGTCGGAGGCGAACACAAAACGCCCGCTGGCACGCAGTGGTATGACGATTGCCCCACCACCGGCCGCGGGCTCCCAGATGCGGCGAGGCAGGCGGTCCCCCTCCAGCAGGATCAGGCTCTGAATGGCCTCGCAGCAGGTAAAATAGGCGTCGAGACCGCGTTTGCTGAAGTCGGCTGTGCTTTGGATTCTCATGAAAGAGGTCTCCTGCGTGAGTGTTTCGGGACAACCGGCGCCTCGACCAGGAGCACGGCGCGTTCGATGCGCACCAGGCGCTGTTGCACGCGCTCCAATGTCTCGGCGATATCCGACAGGGTCTCAGCCTCGGCGAGCGCAGTAGCCTCGATCTGGCGCAGGCCGCGGGCGAGCGTGCCCTTTTGCTCGATGAGCATTGTCCGCAATTCGGCGAGAATGGCGTAGGGGCCCGGCCGCCGCAGGCGCGGGGTCTTGCGAAAGCGCCTGCCATGGCCAATCGGGTGGGCAAAAGCCCGATCGGCGAGATCGACCGACTGACCAAGGTCGAGATCGGCAGGGAAGAGGAAGGCGGCGTCGGCCATCAGTCCACCGGCTCGCGGCAAGCGGCAGAGGCTTCGGCCTGCAGCGCCACCATGCGTGCCCTGCGGCTGTGGGGCGGCACGTCCTTCAGACACAGCAACGTCGCCAGCACGCCAAAGTGGAAGGTTTTGTATCCGATCATCACCATCATCGATTTCGTGACCGGATGCTTGTCCGCCATGTCGTCGTCAAATCTGGCGCCGAAGACCTCCAAAGAAAGATCGTCCCAGACATCAGCACATCAGCAAGTGTCGGCATCCACTCAGCCTTCCTTTCAGGGTTGCGACTTTGCAAATCCGGGTCTCCGAGACCCGCCCGATCCCTGCCGAAAACAGGCGATACGGAGCCTTGTGCTGTCCGGCTCATGGCTCAAGCTCCGGCGTTGTCCTGCCGCGCTACACATTGTGGTGCGCCATGATCCAGCGGCACCAAGCCCGGGCCTGCTCCGGATCGTCGAACATGAGCTCGACGGCGAACTGCCCCGGTCGTTCGGCGGTGATCTACGCGGGATCGCGCCGGCCGGCCGACCAGCACGTCATGCTGGAAAGCGTCGGTGGCGGTACGGGCGTAGCAATCATTGACAGTCAGCGCCGTAACTGCGCGGTCAGCTGCAGGATCTCGCCGCCCTGCTTTTTGCCGTAGGCTTCGAGCGCCTGGTGGCCGCCCGCCGCATAGACCGCGACCGCGGCGAGCAATTTCTTAAGGCGATCGCTGCTGGCGCGGTCGAAACTCAAGTACGCGCCGCGCGACAGGCGCGCCATTTGCTTGAACGTCGCCGCTGCGGTCGGATCGCGGCCTTCATGGAACAGAAAGATCGGCACGCCCGCCGCGCCGAGCTCGCCGGCGAGATGGCAGAGCCGGTCGCTCTCTTCCTCCATGGCGTCGCCGACAAAGACCAGCGCGCCGATCTTGTGCGCCTGGTGCTCGCGGATCGCGTGATCGAGGACGCGGCCGATCTGGGTGTGACCGCCGGCGCAACTTACCGATCGCATGGCGCCATGCAGCTCGCTGGGGCTGACCAGCCACCGGCTCGTCTTGCACTCGTTATAGCCGCGGTAGAAGACCAGCTGGATTTCGAGCAGCCCGAGCCCGGCCGTCGCCTCGAACATCTCGCCCTGGATGCGGGAGGACTGATCCCAGGTCGGCTCGCGGCTGGCAGTGGCGTCGAGGGCGAAGATCAGCCGACCTGACGCTGGCGGCGGCGCCGGGCTTTTGAGCGTCTCCAGGAACTGATCGATCTCGGCGGTTTGCCGGGCGGCCGGAAGCGTGGTCATGCGAGCGCTCCGTCAGCTTTCCGCATTTTTGCACCTGATCGCTTCGGCGACGGCAAGCTCGGCGATCTCCCCGGGGGCATTCGTTTCTCCGCAAGTCCATAGGATTTGGGTGCTGAGAACGTCTCGGACTTCGAGAACCTCGATCCCCCGGTCACCGCCCTGGCGGCCAAACCGCGGCGCGGCGATGTCGAGTTCGACAGCGTATTCTCGGCCTCGAACCTCGACGTAATAGACCCGGATGTCTGCTTCCATTGTCATTCTCCTCATGCTTGCAAGTTATTGAACCGTGGGCGTGAAGCCCGCGCCGCCGGCGGGTTTCACGGGCGAGCCGGACACGCCCGCTCTCCGGCTCATCAGTGGGTCTCCGTGCGTTCTGCATTCCGAAAAACGAGTTTCAAAATCACAAAAGTGGTTGGTCAGGTTGGTCAGGAGGTCGTCGGGTGACCAACCTGACCAACCCTAATCCGGGTTTTGAAACTCATTTTTCGGGAATTCGCTGCCAGAATCGCTCCCGGTGCCCGTTGATGGTGCGTTTGTGCTTATCGCGGACATAGCCGAGGCGCTTGAGGCACCCGGCGGCGCGCATGTAGTCGGCTCGTGCCGCGACGGTCCGCGGATAGCCCAGCAGGTCGCGGCCCGGCTTGAGGGCGTATCCAAGACCCTCGATCACCTCGGCCGTCGAGAACGGCGTGCACTGCCGCCGCGGGTAGTTGGGGTCATTTGGATCGTCGGGAATGTCCGGGTGACGGAGGACGAGCCATTCGCGAATTGGCTCCTGCAGCAGGTCCTCTTCGAGATATTCGGCTTGGTATTCGGCAGCGATCGCCTCGATCTTCGGTGGCAGCCACCACTCATAGCCGTCACGGGCGAGCTCCATCGCCTCCGCCCAGATCTGAGCGCAGTCGCGTGCGATGGCGTCGACATCGACCGGGCGGTCGAGTGGAATCGGCCAGAAGCGTCGGTTACCGGTTACGTCGATGAATTCGAGCTCGTTTGTCGTCGCGAAAAACACGCATTGGCGCGCCCAATCGCGGCTGCTGTGACCATAGGCGCGGCGGAACCGGTCGCGCTGGCGCGAGAAGAAGGCCTTAACCTTCTCGACCTCCTTGCGGATGTGGGGAAACTCGGCCAGTTCGAGCAACCATTTGCCGACGAGGCTCTCCTTCGTGTCGCGATCGATCAGCATGGTCGAGACATCGTCCGAGAACCACTCCGGATCAGGCACAAGAGCGGCGGCGCCGCGGCTCTTGCCGTAGTTCTGCGGACCCACCGCCACCGGCAGCGTGTCAAGCTTGCATCCCGGTTGGCGGATCCGTTGGACGGCGCCGACGACAAAGCATTCGGCGGTCTTCTGGTAGTAGCTGAAGATGTCCTCGCAGCGCCCGATCTCCTCCGGGAGCGGCGGGTTGGTCACGTCTGGCATCGCGCCCGGGAAATAATTCAGGAACAGCTTGTCGACCCGCTGCTCCCCGTCCCATTCGAGGCCGCCGAGCCAGATCCTGACCGGGTGATAGGTGTTCTTGTGGCTGACATACGTCAGGGCGTTGCGCACATGGTTCAGACCAGCGGTCGGGAACCCATGCTCTTGGACGTCCAGCAAGGTTTCGAGAACGTCCTCCGGATCGAGCAGCGGCCGGTACCCGGTGGGCGCTTGCCCCGCCGTCAGCGGAAAGGGATCGGCGACTTCAGTCTGTAGGGTGAAGTCGTTATGGCGGACGACGCCGCGCCAGCGATCGTCCCGATCGATGTAGCGGATCAGCTTGCGGAGAAACGTCCCCTTCTTTTTAGCCGCGTTGTCGTACACTTGTTGAACCCAGCGCCCGATGCTGCCGCGCCCCTTGTGCCAGTCGCGGTTTTGTAGTGCTGGCGGCATCTGATCGAAGAGATCGCGCAGGTCGGCTTCGGCATCGGTCGGCGGAACCTCGCCGTAGGCCATGCGGCGCAGCAGTTCGTTGGCGGGGCCGAAGAAGTGGGCGCCGGTCAGGATCAGCTCTTCGAGCTCGTCCAGGCCGAGTTCTTCGTAATTGGGCGCACCTTTCCCGGGCTTGGGAGGCTGCTTCTTCTGTAGGGGTATCGCGCCAGCATTCAGCGCCTCGATCTCGTCCGCGCAGGCGTCACCTTCACCGACGAAGTCTTCGAAAGGGACGCCGGCAACCCGGCCGATAAACCAGGCTTGTGAGACCACGCCGCTTTCGGAGGCGGCTATGCCGCCGAACAGCCCGTTGATCCGGGCCATCTGATGCGCCAGTTCGACCGGCTTGATCGCTTTCGCGAAAGGCCCGCCAACCCGCCAACGCGGATGCGCCACCGTGTGCCGTCCGGTCGTGTAGCCGAAACGAGACGCAGCCAAGGTTCAACCCGCGGGATTACTCGCCGCAGGAGCTGGATGCGATCGAGGCGGGCTTGCGGCTCTTGACGCGACCGCCGACGGCAGTTGGAGCGAAGGATGCGAACGCATCCTAGAATAGGCTCCACCGGTAGCATGAAGCCGGGCTGCCGATGAGGAATATACCAAAACCGGCTTGGTCAGGATTTGATACCGCGCGAGTTGCGGCGGGAGGGTGGGCGAGGCGCTGGTGGCGCCGGGAGCAGACCCCCTAGGGATGACCTTTGCTCTTGCCGGTGCCAATGATAGCCGCGATCCCTTCCGACGTGCGGTCAGCGACAGCGCGAAGTGGGTCGTCCTTCAAATGGGTGGAGCGCTCGGTAGTTCGGGACTATCAGGAATTTCGTGCGCAGCGGGGCGGTTCAACTGACTACGCCATGGCTCGTGTGAAGCGCTCGCCGAACAGAACAGCGAACTGCGACTTGGCCATGGACCACTCGCGCGGCGGCATGATCCACTCCTTTTCGGAACGGTTCAAGACCAGGAAGAGGAGCTTTGTCGCCGCCTCATCGCTGGGGAAATGGCCTCTGGCCCGGACCGCCCGGCGGAGCTTGGAATTGAGCGCCTCGATGGCATTGGTGGTGTACAAAATCCGCCGAACGTCGGTGGGGAAGGCAAAGAACGGGACGACTTCGCCCCAGGCGCGCCGCCAGCTCTGGCCGATTGCCGGGTATTTGCGGCCCCAGTAGCCTTCCTCGAAGGCAGTGAGCGCGGTTTCGCCGGCGACGGCATCCACGGCCCGGTAGATGTCCTTGAGGGCCGCTGCGACCGGCTTACGGTCCTTCCAAGAAACAAAATCGAGGCTGTGGCGCAGCAGATGAACGATGCAGGTCTGCACCGTTGCCTGGGGGAAGACCGCGATGATCGCCTCGGGAAAGCCCTTCAAGCCGTCGACGATGGCGATCAGCACGTCCTCGACGCCGCGATTTTTCAGCTCGTTCATCACGCGCAGCCAGAATTTGGCGCCTTCGTTCTGCTCGAGCCACAGCCCCAGGATCTCCTTGGCGCCATCAGCGCGCACGCCGAGCGCGATGTGCACTGCCTTATTGCGGACCAGCCCTTCGTCACGGATCTTGACCCGTAAGGCGTCAAAGAAAATCAGCGGATAGGTCGCTTCCAACGGGCGTGCCTGCCAGGCGGCGACCTCGTCCAGAACCGCCTCGGTTACCGCGCTGATCAAATCGGGCGACACCTCAATGCCGTACAAATCGCGCAGATGGCCGACGATCTCGCGGGTGCTCATGCCGCGGGCGTACATTGAAATTATCTTGTCGTCGAAACCCGGGAAGCGGCGCTGATATTTGGCGATCAGCTGCGGATCAAAGCTCGACTGGCGGTCGCGCGGCACCGCCAGCGCGATTTTGCCGGTGTCGGTGAGTACGGTCTTGCGACCATAGCCGTTGCGCCGGTTACCCGGCTCCTCGCCGGCCAGATGATGATCCATCTCGGCGTTCAACACCCGCTCGGCCAGCGCCTTCTTCAGATCGTCGAGCAGACCATTCGGGTCAAAGGCGGTCTTCGCATCGGCGCCCGCCAGCAGCTGGTCAAGAATGGCGTCAGGAATAAGAGGTGGCTTGCGTCGCGGCATGGGCGGTCTCCTTCGCTCCCATCATGCCCAACCACGCACGAAATTCCTGACACTCCCCAGTCATCGCGCCCGCCTGACCGACGACCATGATCAAGGAAGACATATTCGGCCAGGTGGCATCTGGTGGTTGCACGTTCAGTTATAATTATTCATCGCCCAACGCGATGGCGAGGCCGAGCGAGCCGCAGAATTGCAACGCGCGATCGACCAACACACAGCCCCCAGATCGCCGGCCTACGGAATTTCCGCACTCGCGTATGACTGACCGCCTGAACTCTGACTCGCGCCTTTGAATGCGCCGGGCTGCAAAGCGAGGCGGCCGAGCGAATTGATCGATTACGACCCCTTCCCGCTCGTCCCTCGCCTCAACCCGCTGAAGGCGATTTTGGCAAAGCTAATACCGCCGGCGCCCCAGACACCTCGCACCTTGCCGCCGCTGCCCAGGCCATCCTCGATGGGCAAACCGCGTTGCTCTCGCGGGCCAAAACGGAGACGATGGCCCTTGTGACCGGGGAACCCGGGGAATGTCGGGTAGGATGTTCTGGCTTTCAAGCGGCCCGATAGGCGGCAAGCCATCGTGCGATGGATTTTAGGAGTTGGTGTAAATGGTTTGGCAGGAGGACAACAACGGACGTGACGTATTTATTTATTACTCCTATAAGCCAGCAAAGACACACCGCAGAATATTAAAATTTAGTCAGTCACTTCAGAAGTTGCCCGCCGATATTGATTTTCACATTGTTACGTATGATAAAACTGGTAATGCTGGCACTCAGACAACGCGCTTCGCGGATACAGAGTTCCTTCACAGCGTCTACAATTTGGCATCAGTCCGCGCGAGTGGCTATCCGGCAAAGGTAACTCATTCGGCGTTTTTCGCCATTGCTGACATTCCGATCCTCCTGTTCTGGCGCGATCACCCGCAGTATCACCGATATTGGGTGATTGAGGACGATGTTGAATACACGGGTGACCTTGGTGCCTTGATAGAGAGATTGGGGACCACAAGCGGTAATGCTCAATTATTATGTACTCATTTGCGCTTCTTACCCGAAGATTGGGATTATATTCATGTGTTTTCGACGGGATGCGATTTATTACCGAGAGATCGTCTCCTTAGAGTGTGCTTTCTACCATTTTTTTGTGCCACCGCTGCGGCTTTGGCTGCGATTGACGGGGCTTATATGAGAGGATGGAGCGGACAATATGAAATGGTATGGCCGAACGTTCTGGATTTTGCCGGTATGCCTATCCGAGACATTGGAGGCTGCGGGCCCTTTGTGGCTCCAGCAGACCGCAATCAATGCTATATTGATTGCTCACCGGATGATTACCAGAAGCGCGGGAGCTTCGGGACGATAGATAGCCGCCTCACTCCGGGACGAGAACGAGATATACTCTGGCATCCAGTAAAAACATTGCCGAACCTTCTAAATCATAGATACAAGAGAACGAGGGACTTTTTTAAATACTATGTGCCATACAGAATACGTAAATTGGTTAATGAGTCAGTCGGTTAACAATTCCGTTCCTGCTTACTATCGACGTTCAACCAGTAATGGTCTAATAGTTCGGCGATGCAGCTAAACCACTGGCCGCTGTCGCTGACAACTGTGGTTCCGGCCTCGACAGCAGAGCACAAATCAGGTTGGAATTACTTGCCGCCGTTGTGCCGTGCGCGGGGAGCGGGCCGACCGCGGACAGCTTCACGCTCGACATCGCGGCCCCGGCGTGCCGGAACCTGCCAGCCTGCTGCTCGCGCTGCCGCTGGGCTACCTCCTCCTGCTCAACGCGCGGCCCCGCCGCTTCGCGCGCGCGAGGTCTGAGCGGCATGCTCACGCGAGGACGCGCGCAGAGCGCTACGGTGCCGAGATGCCCGTGCCCGAATGGCATCAGCGGCTGGTCTGCAGCCAATGCGGCAGCCGGCAGATCGATTTCGTCGCACCGGGCACCGGAACCGGATGGGCTGAGACTAACCTTTCGCGTTTTGAGCCATGCGACTTTGCGTCGTCTCGAGAGTCCATTTTTTGTCGATCATGCGTTTTACCAGCGGCGCCCAGTGCTCAATCAAGCGTCGATCTGCCGAAATGTTTAGTCAACTAAACGGTTGACATGATCTTTTGCAAAAGGGCCGCATCTTTCCGAAAATACTTCGGCGCATGCAACTCGCGCTCGATCGGGGTCAACTCGCTTTGCGCATTGCTGGTGATCCAGCAGCGGCAATGTTTGGCGCCAACCATTGGCCAGCACCGTGTTCGCACAGCGGAAGGCAGGGTGGCACACAGCCTGCGGTCGGAGCTGGTGATGTGGCGCTCGTGGCGGCCGACCGTCATCGGAGGTCTCAATCGCGACAATAAAAGGGGTGTGGCCGCGCCGGCCGCGTCCGGACCCTTCGCCGGTACGCTCGCCGCCGATGTAAGCGTCGTCGATCTCGATGCGCTGGGCCAGCAGCGCCGGGCTTGTAACGACGGTCGCGCTCGAGCATGGCTTGCATCAGCTTGTGTTGAAGCCGCCAGGCAGCGTTTGTTGAGATCCTCAGCCGCCGGCCCAACTTGATGTTGGAGATCCCCTTCTTGCCTTGGCCAAGCAGATGCATGGCGCGGAACCCACACCCGCATCGGCAGCTTGGTGCCTTGCAGAACCGTGCCGGCGATCAGCGATGTCTGGTGCCGGCATCGCCGGCACTAAAGCAGTTGACGACGCTGGATCTCATAATATTTGTCGATGCGCACCGCGGACATTTGAAGCCCTCCGGCCAGCGCCAGGCGAACCACGCCTTCCGGCATGCCTCTTCGTCCGGATAACGCTGCTCGAACGCATCATCCGAGACGCGGTTGCGAGGCATCGTTCTACCCTGAAAAATGTTATGTTTTCATGATAATATCAGACTATTACTTGCCGAGGGTCGAGGGTAAGCGGGACGGGTTTGCCGAACCACCTCATCAGACAGGAGCTTCAGATGGCTGAGATCAGCCCTCTACGCCGGCGCATGGTTACGCCACTCCAACGTCTTGGCGTTCGCCACAACCAGCCGCGCCCGCGGCACCGACACCGTGATCGGCCCAAAGGTGCTGATTAGCTGCCGTTCGCGATGGCCGTGGCGATGACCGCGGGCAGCGCCGCGCCGGTCGTAGCGGGCGCGCTGCAGAACTGCCGCCAGCTCGGCCTCAAGCAGCTCATCGATGAAACCCTGAATGCGACCACGAACCGCCGTCTTCAACGGATCAAACCAATCCTCGCCCAGGAATGGCGACGTTGTGGTCGTTGCGATAGTCTCTTCCATGGCGTGATCTCCTGGCGGCTGGCAGGCCGCCTTTCGGGTTGTTTTCCAATCAGGAGATTACGCCGCCTTCAATTCCTACCAACCCTCCGACACGACCGCGCAGGGTCAGCAGCAGCTAGTAGGCGGCGGTGTGGATCAGAAGGCGGAACTGGTTGGCGGTGGCGTTGCTGCAGGAGGTACGGTCTGAGAATAGGCGCAGCTTGTGCGCCTTGATCAGGTTTTCAGCTTGTCCCCTGGCGCAGTAGACCTTGTCGTAGAGCGTCTTTGGCAGGCCCGGCAGGTTGGTGACGATAAAGCGGCTGTCGGCACCCTTAGGGCCGGCCTCGACGCGGGCGATGACACGGCGTTCGACATTCCAGCTTTTGGCGACATAGCGGAAATCGCCGTAACGACGAACCTTTTCCGCCTCGCACGCGACGTGGCCCAGGGCGGTGTTCTCGGCGAGCGGGCTGACCTGGCGCAGCAGTACCGGATTGCCAGCCAGGCCGAAGATGTAGCCGACGCGGTTGCGCTCGCACCACGCCATCGCTTCCAGCCGGCCCCGGCGCAGGTGTTGTATCCCGCGAGATTAGCGGGGAGTTCGGCGGGAGCCTGGTAGTCGAGGCATCGCAGTCGGGTGCGATTGTAATCGGTGACGAAGGTGTGGAGGTAGGCGTCGCGTTCGGGGTGGCGGTGATGAGCGGCGCGGTTCTGCGGCACGCGGTCGAGGTGTTCGCCAAGGCGGCGGTTGAAGCGCTCGACCATGCCATTGGTTTGCGGCCGGAAGGGCCGGGTGAGGCGGTGAGTGATGCGGTGGCTGGCGCAGGCCTGGTCGAAGGGATGCTGGCCCGAAGGTTTGTCGTGCGGCTTGCGCTTTTTGTCGACGGCGAAGCGGTCGGTGAATTCGGAACCGTTGTCGGTCAGGATGGTGTGGACGGTGAGTTGGAAGCTGGCGAGAAAGCGCTGCAGGAAGGCCGCGGCGGTGACGGCGCGGCGATCGGCCAGGATCTCGAGATAGACAAAGCGGGTGGCGCGGTCGATCGCGACGTAGGCATAGGAGCGGCGCCGAGCCAGCGGCGGCAGGTATTTGACGTCGATATGGATGAAGCCGGCCGGGGTGTCGGTGTGAAAGGCCGCCGCCGGGGCTTTGTCGGGGGTCAGGCGGGCCGAGATCCCATGCCGCTGCAGACAGCGGTGGATGGCGCTGCGCGACAGCTCGGGGTTGAGGCAGCGGCGCATCGCCTCGACGATGTCGTCGAGCGGCAGGGCGAGGCTGCGGCGCAGCTCGACCACCAGGACTTCTTCCCATTCCGTCAGCGAGGTGTTGAGCCGATGCGGCCGGGGCGAGCGGTCTGCGACCTCGTGGCGGGCTTTCTAGCGGGCCACGGTGCGACTGTGGACGCCGAGTTCGCGGGCCAAGGCGGCGGTGGTGGCCTGGCTCTTCTGAATATAGGCGCGGGTGCGCGGGATCGTGGTGGCGTTGGCGTGGAGCTTGAGATCCATCAGCCGGCATCCCCCTCGATCGGTCGGTTGCAGCGCCGGGGTTGCGTCCGGGAGACGCTCGCCCCGGTGGGTCCACAGGGCCCTCCCACGCGCCGCCCCGCCAAACTCGCGGGGGTCGCGGTGCGGGCGCGCGGGTCCCTCCCATGGACTACCGGGACGAGCTGCGCCTCATCTCGCAGCCGCTGCTTCAGCCATTCGATAGCATGCCACAGCCGGGTGCCATCGCGCCAACCTTCCGAGACGAAACACCTCCGCAGGGGCAGGCTGGTATGGGCGTTGATTGTCAAGCCTCAGTTCCACGCATCGTTTCCTCCTGGCGACGTTTCGGGGTTGACGGAAAGCTTGGCGTCGGCTGATCCGAGGGGAGTCCGCCATGGGAGCGCGGAACTCGCGCCACACCCTTGTATTCGGTAGGTCCACATGGACCTGGACCATGATGCCGTGATGCGCATCGGCGGCAAGGCTCCGAGACGGCAGGCCCATTCTCTAAGACGGCGTGCAAGCCATGCCTGCCTCGGGTCACCGCCACCTCGGATCATGATCGGCGAGCCCGTTGGCGGGACGCCGAAACCGCGTGTTCGCAATCTCCTTCTTGGCCGCGACTGCTTACGCCGTTGCACGCAGGACGACGCCCGGCGGAACCTCGCCGGTTGTCACCAGCCGCCACAGCGCGATCAGCAGCTTGCGCGCCACAGCGACAATCATGGTCTTGCGGGTGGTGCCACGGGCATAGGCGGTCCGCGCTCGATACCATTGGGCCAGCGCACTGTCCTTCTGAAACATCAGAAAGCGCCACGCCAGCTGGATCATGCTGCGGCGCACGCGAGCATTCCCGACCCTGGCCAGCCCTTTCTCACGCCGGCGAGCACCGCTCTCGTCCGATACGCCGGTCAGACCGGCGTATCGCTCGACGGCCCGCCGGTCACGCAAGGTGCGCGACAGGATCTCATGTGCCAGCAGGTCGGCGGTTTCGACGCCGACGCCGATGACCTGTGTCAGCACCCGGACCATCGTATGGGAGCCCTGTTCCGGGTGCTGCTCGAGCCGTTGCCGGCGCGTCGCTTCGATCTCCCGGATCTGGTCGACGACAAAGCGCAGCCGCGCCATGTCGCGGCTCAGCTCGGCCAGCGTGTTTGGTGGCAGCGGCCCACCCTCCGGGGTGAGCAATCTTGCCAGCCGCTCCTGCGCCCGGCACAGGGTTGGTTTGAAGCCGCGAATGCCGAGGCGGGCCAGGGTACTCTTGATCCGGTTGACAATGCGGGTGCGCTCGCCGACCAGGCCCTCGCGTTCGCGGTTCGGCCGCTTGGGATTCCCTTCCTCCGGCGTCGGGATCAGGGCCATGCTGCAATGCCCCCGCTCGCCGCGTAGCCAGCCGAGAAAGACGCGCTTCAACAGGGCGGTGTCGAGCCGGTCGGTCTCGGCCCGGCAATGCTCGCGCGAGACGGCGACGCTGGTCGGCTGGATCACATGGGCTTCGATGCCCTGCCGCCGCAGCCACCGCGCCAGCCAGAAGCCATCTCGGCCAGCCTCGTAGGCCACCGCGATCCGGCTGATTGTGCGGCCCGCCTGGGTCGCTTCGTCGCGCCAGCGATGCAGCAGCCGCAACAGCTCTGCCTCTGCCGCGGCGAGCTTTTTCAGCGGCTGGCGGTTGACGCCGGGCACGATGCCGCCAACCAGCCAGCTCGATTGGCTCATCTCGATAACGGCGATCAGCGTGCTATCCTGATTGAGAGTGGCGAGCGACCGGCTCAAGTCATTCGACTGTGGCATGGGGCACTCCGTCGGTTGTCACTGCGACAATGGTGCCTTGTCCTCGCCGCTCGCCCCGATAGCATCTCCATGGCTGTCGCCGCGCACGACGATCTCGACCGCCGGCCAGCGGGCGCGGATGCGGTCGATAACATGGCGCAGCACCAGCACCACCTCGGCCCCATCGGGGGTCTTTCCGGGACGCAGGGTGACCGCGACAGGCTTGCCAGTGGTCGCCTCGGAATATCGGCGCATCATCTGGCTCTTGGGGTCTCGCCCGTATCGCCTGTCGATCGCCGTCTCGAACGTCGGGGCCGGTGTGCAAGACTGGGGCGGCGTGTATGTCGAGTTGGTAGCATGAAGGCGAGCATGAAGCTGCTCCTGGCGGTGGCGATCGCCATCCTGATCGCGTCGCCGACGCAGGCGCGTAGGTTCTTGAGTGCAGGTGGATCGAGCAGCGGTAGCGCCCCGCCGAGTGGGACCATATTCACGTCCGCGACATGCGATTCGACGATCGAGATCTCGAACGGGGGCCTGACGCTGACGGTAATCGTAAACGACCCCGTTACCATCCCCGGATGCTCTGCTAACACGGCGAAATACTCTGGGAAGTGGTATTTCACCAACGTCCCAAATACCGTTGGCTATTCTTATGCGGTGGGGCTTTCGGATTCCATCTGGGGAACCGCCCAGGCGATTGCCAACACACCCGACAGCGTCGGGTATGTGCTGACGACCGGAGGATCTCTCGTCCAAACCGCGCGGTTTGGTGCCTTCGGACAGCCGCCGACAGGCAGCGTTCCCTACACCACAGGGAAGACGATCGGCGTTGCGGTAGACATGGACGTGAATCCGCGGCAGTTCTGGGTGACGACTGACGTGACGGGCACAGGCGGCTGCGGGGGCGGACCGCTATGGAACGGCAGCACCACATCATCACCGACCTTTTATTCGACTGGGGCCAACTCCCCCTGCGGCGGCCCCGGAACCGGCCCCGGAACTTTTGGCCCCGGCGACACGGGTGGAACCGGGGTAGGTTTTTTCCTGGTCGGCGCATTCCCGTCTTGGAACGGGCAAGACGCCTTCGTGCCGGCATCGGTCGGCACCTTCGACTTCGGCGACAACGCATCCCTGGACGCGGCGATACCGGGCTACCAGCCTTGGAACAATTCGGGCGGCGGACCAGGCGTACCGGGGCCGCTCAACCCGCTGACCCGGAACGTCGCCAACGCCCCCGCATGGCAGCCGACGACAGCCTACACCTCATTCCCGAATGACGACCGGATCGTAGCCGGCCCTGGGTACAGCCCGACCACCGCTCTCTACACCAACGGCCAGCCGCTTTACCTGTGGGCCGTGGCCACTGGCGGAGGCGGAACGTCAGGGTCGAACGGGAGTTATGCCGCAACTTTCGCCAGCTGCCCCTCGCCGGCCAATGTAGGCGGCACGGTTGCGCCTGGCGGGTACACGGGCAGCGGCGCGGCGGCGTGGGCCGCAGCAACCCATGTGACCGACGGGAGCGTGACGTGGGTCTGCTTGGCCTCGGTTGACTACACGACATTCACTGGCGCAAACGTCGATGACGTGACGACATGGGCAACGTCGAGCCCATTCTTTGCCCTGCAATTCTTTGTCACTCCGGCGGGGAATGCCTACTATACCTCTCCGACAAGTCCCGGCATCACTCCACCAAGCTCGATAACCTGCACGTCAGGCAGCATTGCGCCGACGGCGACGACATACGGGACGCCGATTACCGATGGGACGTGCTCGCTGTACTACCAAGGCCAGGTAGGGTATTCGTCAAAGGCCCACATCGTCCCGCATGCGTTGGCTAGCTTTTACCTCACCTCTCAGGGGGCCACCGCTCAGACATCTCAGTACAACTATTCGTTCACCACTCAGCTTTGGTGGGGCGGGGCGGCCAATCAGCAGTACGTTGATAATGCTGGAGGCGAGGCATACCAGATCGCTCAATCGGGCTATCTGGCTCAATTCACCGATAGCGGGTTTAGGTTTACCTGCCCAGGGGCCGCCACCCTAACATCGAGTTTGGATGCCTTGGGGGCAGTGACGTGCTTCAATCTGGGGTCGACCATCACGGCCACGCCGGGCGATAGCTTTGCCGACAACATGAACCCGGCAAGCGATCCTTTGCGCTATGACCCGACGAAAGGCGCGGCGATTTTCTCCGCCGTTCCGTCCAACATCTGCTTCGCTCTCTGCACGCTGAATGCTGGCGGGGCTCTAGCGATTTCCGATTACGGGAAGACGGTCAGCCGGCTCCAGATGCAGGCGACCTCCGGAACCGCTCTCTTGATTGGCGGCTTCTTTCCCGGCAGCTACAGCGGTGACGCGATGGTGGCGGACAATATTATTGACAGCGCAGGGGGGCCAGGTGGTGCCCATCAAAATTCAAGCGCCTATTTCTACAACAACGTGGTCATCTACCGGGCAACCGGAAGCGTGATCGGAAGACCGTGCGCCGCGGTGGGGCTTGGGAGCCACTACTCCAGCGCGTTCGTCAACAACACGATTATCGGGCCTGGAGCCGGCGCGTGCGCTTACGCGATGGCGATCGGGCAGGACCGAGGCTCGCAGTATGGGCCGGTTTCCCCCAATCCCGTCAGGAACAATCTTGCGTTCGGGTGGGCGCAGATCATCGGGCGGCAAGGCGGCCAGACCGGCGCTGCTTATTGCACGGAGACGTGCCCGCTTGGGAACAACGATTATTGCACCACTTGCGGCGGTCCAAGAACGCCGCCATTCAATTCCGCGAGCAACGCGACGGACCTAACCTCCGGATACACCGGGGTCGATACGGTTGTGATCCCGAATATCAACTCAGCCGGCGGTTCAAACAACTACAATTTTACGCCCTTCGCCGAAGGCGACGCGATGACGTGCGGTGCAGGGAATACCCAATCGTGCCTCGGCCTCAGCGCGTCTGACGTTTTTGTCAACCCCACGATCGGGCCGAGCCTTGACCTGCGGCTCAAGTCGGGAAGCCCCGCGATCGGTGCCGGTGCGAATTTCAGCTACCCTCCGATCGCGGCCTCGTTGATCTTCGATTACGGGAGCTTAATCCGATCTAATATCGCGTCAGGTCCGGATATCTACGGTCAGTCGCGGGTCAGCCGGGTTGACTTGGGTGCGGCCCAAGGGCCATGAACCCCACCCGCCGCCAAGTCCTACTCGCCTCGTGCGCCACCGTCGCGCTCGTGCCGCTCAGTGCGCACGCCAGATCCTTCTTGCGTGTAGGCGGTGCCTCGGCAGGCGGTGGGTTATCGCAATCCATCAGCACCATATCGCTGTCCAAGGACACGTTCGTCACTGGTTCTCCGACGGGGACCACCGTCGGCATCGTCACCGTCATACTTGCTCCGTCATCGCCGGGGCCGACCGGAACGCTGGTCCTGAGCGGCTCTCCCTTGACATCGAATTTCACACTCTCCGGCAGCGGGACGACGTACGTCTTGGCGACTTCGGGGAGCGTCACGGGCGGTCCATTCAGCGGCAACATCATCTACACCCAGGCCGGCCTGATGGGATCGCCGTTCACTCTCCCGGTCACGATCACCATCGTGGCGTCGCTGTTCCCGACAACGACGGTGTTCGTCAACGACGGCGCGACGACCGTGACCGGCGGGGCGCCGACACAAAGCATCGGCCACATTTTCCGCGGGGACTACAAGGGCATCACGACGGGCGACATCCCGCCAGGACATGCGCCGCGCTTCACCGACAGCAGCTCTCGTGTATGGACCTATTCGGCGGGGCTTCAAACTTATTGGCCTGATGGCAGCCTGCGGTTTGCGGCATTCATCCTTATGCCGCCGGCCGGCGTCAGCATCACGGCGGGGGGATCCATCACCCTGACGGTCTCGGATGGCGGGTTTGGGTCATGGCCGGCCAACAGCAGCCGATCTCTTACGGAGGTCTACAACCAGCAGATCGTCGTCAACGCGCCACTCCTCAGTTCTCCGAGTAATGGTCGATCGGGCTCAGGCACGATCTCGGCTTGGCTCCTCGGCGACGGCAACAACTACGAGGTCACCAAGGACATGGACGGCGCTGCCGGCGCGAGATGGCGGATCAAGACCAAGATGGCCTCGACGCAGGGCGGCACCGCGGACGGCGCTCTGGTCTGCGACCATTACGTCCAAGCGTTAAATAATCTCAGCGGCGCGCTCGGGGGTTTCCGTTGGATGGGGATGATCCGACAGCCCTTCTACCAGCAAGCTGTCCAAGACCTTTCTTTCATCTTCTTCGAGCCGCCCAATACCGGCAGCCCAGCGGCTGGTCTCAATTGGAGCATCAACCCCGGCGGCAGTGGCGTCGTCCACGCACCGGTGCCGTGGGGAACCTACGGCGGCTCTTTCGGATGGACCAATGGCGGCGTCTTCAACGCATCCATTACGGGCAGCACCCTGACCATCAACAGCGTCACTTCGGGGGCGCTGGGGAGTGGCGGCACGGCCACGGGGACACTCGTCCCGGTTGGCTCCAACGGGGCGACCCTCACGATATCGACTAATCTGCCGCCAAATGCTGGCACCACAACGCAGTTCATTCCGATCTACGGGCCGGGGATTCCGCCGAGATCATTCCTGACGTCGGTCAATTCAGGCACGACCTATGGGCAGCCTGGATCTTACGGGCTTTACAATCCGCCTGCGCTAGGATTCACTCCCGTCTCTTCGCCCAGCACCTTCTTTTTCCCGACCATCATCGGCGTTCAAGGCGGGAATGGACAACTCCTCCTCTACGACGGCGCGACCCTAACGGGCCAATACGCCATCACAGGCCAGCTTAGCGGGACGCCCGGAGGCGTTGGAACCTATTCGATTACCGGGACGCTGGGGTCTCCGATATCTAGCGAAGCGATGACGATTTACGCGCCCGTCGGGGGCACCGTCGCGTTCACGTCTCCCAACGCCAACTACTGCAAATACGATTACACCCAGCCCGTTATCCTCAATGGCGGCTCGTTGCCGCCAGTAAGCGGCTCTTCCGGCAACCAGTGCTCGATGACTGATGGGGGGTTGTCGTTTGTCGGCAACTCGTGGCCTCAGCAATTCGCCTTGGCTTTCCAACCTGCGGCCCCCGGATTCGCGGAGTGGACCTTTACCGGCCCCGGCGGCGGAACCCTGACGCAGGTTCCGGCGATATCTCCGTTCTCGCGACTGGCCTTTGCGGACTCGAATGCGAAGTACAATTTTTTCCAAGGCACCGGATCGATATCGACCGAGACGACGCTGCGGGTGCAGATCAACCAGCATTACTGGCAATCGGTCGGCATGATCCCCCCGCCTGATCTGACCATTCAGGGCGCCAGCATGGTGATGGGCGGCCTCGTCGTGGACCAGGGACAATTTTACCTCGACGTTCCAGCCAATTTAGGCCCGACGACGTGGACGCCATATTCGATCGGCGGAATGCCCGTGAGTTCGGACGACACTGGCGATTCAGCATGGATCGGGGTCTTGCACAATGACGCGATCTGCGACTTCTATAACCAGAGCGAGGGGTCTGACAGGCTCATGCGATTCGACGGCATGAGTGTGGCCGGCGTCGCTGGCCACGACATGAAGGACGACGCTAATGATCGCAACCTGAACCTCATCAATCCTTACGGGACCAGCACGTACACCGGGCTCCCGAACTCGGTATCGACTTCGCCAGGCGGAACTGCGGACCCGGCCGTCAACCCCGGCGTCCAACAGGCCACGGGCTATTCTCCCGTCCCCGGTATCCAGGGCCAGACCACCGGCTCGATTGCGGATTCAAGCCATCCGCCGAACTACGCTTACTGGACGTATTTGCGCACAGGTGAGCGCCAGTATCTCGACATGACCGTTGACCTAGCGATCGGTTATATCGTTGGTAACCCCTCCCGCAATACCACCGTCCCCTATTTTTCCTACGGGAACAATTCAACCTATGCGATACAAACTAGGGCGATCGCATGGACCAATGCGTGCCTAGGCTGCATGGCGATGCTGTATCCGAACGATCCGTCTGGCAACGTCAACAATCCAGTGTTCTCGGACGGGACTCAGCTCGCAAAGTACCTGAATGATCTCGCGAACCAAAACAGCAAACTGCCTCTCGACACCTTGAGCAACACCTACGCCTCAGCGGTTTATGGAAGCCAAGCGGCCTATGTGCAGAGCCGCGGTCTCTGGCATCCGTTCCAGGCGTCCCTGTCCGGAGTCCGCTCGTATCTCGTGTCACAACCGTGGGCGCAGGCGCACATCGCCATGTCTGTTTGTCTCAATGTTGTCCGCGGCGACCCGAACGCCGTCTTGTTTCTCCAGACGTTCGCACAGCGGTGGCAGTACATCGTTGAACACTACAGCGGCCTTACGGGTGGAACGGCCGGCCTTTGGCACTTATACTGGGGCGCGACCCTAGGAGAGTGCATCACCAATATATCAACCGGGATTACCTCCCTGATGATCGGCTCGGACGCTCAGTGGGGCGTCGCGGCGCAGAACGCTCCTGATGTGTCGTGGACCCCGACCACACCTGCGTTTACCTTTACGCCTGGCGGCGGGTTTTCGGGACTGCCGCCGCTGTTGGCAAACGGGGACAGATTCAATAACTTCCAGGATATACCTCCACGTAATTACATGCCGGCGGAGTTGTCCGGGCAGGGGCCTTACTATGTAATAGACGTTAGCGCCCCGTTCGGCTCGGAGAATCAGCAAACATTCGACCTGTCCCTTACTTTGGGGGGGAGTCGGCTCAATGTGACAAGCACTGGAAACGGGAACGCCGCTACTGGGTTTTGGTCTCCATATGTGGCATCTACGATTCCGCCCAATTATACGCTGTCGCACTATACCTTCGAGCACCACAACCCGTGGGCGTGGGGGAATGCGCTTGGCGTGTCGGGATTTTCTGGCTTCCTTGCTGATGTCGAATATCGGCTGGAGAACAACTGCGTGCCGGGAAGCGAAGAATGCGTGACGCCGCCCTTGGCGAAGGCGGCCTACCAAGGCAACGGGATGTTCAGCGACGCTCGTTATTGCGTAGCCAACACCCTGACGACCACATGATCGCGCGGACTCGTTCGGTTCCGTGGGAGATCGGCTGGCCTGAGCAGACGCGCGCGCGAGATTTTGGTATAGTAGTCAAATGCGCGAACTCGAAACGATCGACAGCGGGGATCTGCAGGGCGGCGATCCGCAGGATAGCCGAGCGCTCGCTCGCGCACGGCTAAGGGCGTTTCGTTTTCCGAAAGGCAAGTCCGGCAATCCTGGCGGGATATCCAAATACTATCACGAGTGTCGCCGGCTTGCTAAACAAGCCTCGCCCAGAATGATGAAGACGTTGATCGAGCTCGCGGAGAATCCCGCAGTGGATGAGCGCGTGCGCAGTGTGTGTGCGATGGCGGTTCTCGACCGTGCCGGGGTCAAGCCGATCGATTTCGATCCCAACGAAGAGACGGACTCACATCCGCGATTTAACCCCAGAGATTATAGCGTGGCCGAGTTAGATCTTATCGAGGCCGCGTTGAAGTTAATGCTGCGGCCGAAGGCGGTCGAAGCCGGAGCCGATGAAAACAGCCTGCGCGGTCCAGGCGGGCGAGATCGTCCGAATCGGTCGGCTATTTAAAAGTCACCGAAGCAGATGGTCGGGCGCACCACACTCGACCTGGTCCGGTCGGCAGCCAGATCCGCCAGTGCCGGAATAACGACAGTCGGGGTCCCCACAACCGTGCGGATTGACTTGGAACGGCTGCGACGGCTCGGCGCATGGCCGATCCGCCTCTGGCAGGCCACCATCGATCGCAACAATGGCGGGGCGCAGGCTGCGGGAACCTGCACGTTGCCCGAGACGGGATCTCGCCGGGGGATGGGTTCGCCTCCCCCAGCATCGGTATTCACTGCGCTGCGGCCGAAGTATTCCACCGGAGCGCGCCGTAGATCAGCGGGGGAGAGCAGGCCGGACTCGACCGCCCGTGCCGCCCACTCGCGCGGCGGCCCAGAATCGCCATCGGTGCCGTGTGCAACAAAAGCGTTGCTGCTTCCCGCCGGTGTTACGAGTCCTGAATGAGCCCCCGCACCAAGTGCATGACCCCAGGATCACGTCAACCTGGCGGCGGCGCTCGTGGGATCGCGCGTACGCAACGCAGCGGCCCTCAGTGGTTCCAAAGTCATGGCGGCTCATAGCCGGGAGGCGCTTCGAGGCCGAGCGCCCGCAGTCCGGCAACCGCGGCGCCGTGCCACCGCCGACCGAAGCGGATCAAGCACTCATTCTCGTCGCCAAAGTGGATGCGGTTTCCATCCGCCAGCGTCAGCGCTGACAAGCCGTCGATCGGTTCGTCGCAGCCGGCGCACTGCCAAGTGGGCCACCGTCGGCCCTGGCTCTCTCGGAATTCGTCGAGGAGTTCGCCGAAGGCCAAGCATCGGGCTTCTAAGTGCGACCGATAGCCGCCAAGTTCCCAATGAATGGTGCGAATCGTGAAACGACCGTGCCACCAGGCTGCGTCGGAAGGCGCCCGATGACCATCGTCATCGCCTGGTCCCGTCGCGAGCAGGCGAAGGATCTCCGGCTTCGCGCGCCGAAGTTCTTCGACCAACTCAGGCGCCAATGGGCGAGGGGCGGTGACGCTCAGCCTATCGCCGCTCATCGCCAGCGTGGCGCCCGCAGCAGTCGCCGCGCGAATAAGCTCGGCGGCGGTCGTCATAGATCGACCCGCCACGGGACAGAAAGGGAGGGGGAATTTGCGTCCTCGTCGTCCGCACGGTCCGTAGGGGCGTCTTCCATCGGATTGCGGACGGCGCGGTGGACTTCGTTTGCGTCCGTCATCAGGCCGTTTGCGTCCGCCGCGCGAGATTGCGTCCGCTTTGCGTCCGCCCTGGGGTCATTGATATCGCGGGCATTTTTAGCTTCTGCGTGCACGGCGGACGATGCGGACGCGAAATTTCCTGCCTCCTCGGAGGCACGGGAAATAATGATCTTCCTGGTCCGTCCCTTCCCTTCGCGGTCGCGTTCGACGTTGATACCGATCTTGCGCAGCCCCGGCGTCGCCCGCCGCAGCCGGCCGGACAATGCGCGTCCGTCCTTCGGCCACTTCTTCTCGCGCTGCACGGCTTCGCTGGTTCCGCCGGCAAGAGCGGACAGAAGCTCTGTTGCCGTTCCCTCCCACCTGGTTTGCGTGGACGTCAGCGAGATCACCGCCGTTGCGACAGCATCGGCTTCCAGCACGGTCTCGACTGCCGCGTCGCGGTTGTCGTCGTAGGCCGCCATGAAGGTTCCGGGCTCCCAGAAGGCGCCCTCGCACGCGGACACCCAGGTGGCAAAATCCGCCATGCGCGGCAGGTATTCTAGCTTCGTGTGAGGCAGCATCTTTAGTCCGTGCGCGACGGCATCGAGCAGCGCGCCGAGAATTTGCGAACGTTCACCGTCGAAGGCAACCCAGAACTCACGTTCCGCTCGCAGCCGGCCGCCAGGCAATTCCTCGAGTGTCAAGAAAATGGTGCGATCGGCCAGATCCGGCCTATAGACGAGATCCTCGATTCCGTTGAGGATCATTGGCCGCATGGCGTCGAAAAGGATCTCGTCATCGTCGGTATAGAGCTGACGCGTTGCAAACCCGCCACCGGTGGAGAGCCTACAAAGACTGTCGGACAGCCACTCGAACAGGGCGCTGACGTTATCGAACACAATGACGTGTCCATTGTGCGCCGCAATGAACAAGTCGCGGTCCTCGCGTGGCAACGAGCGCAATGGAGCGAAATTCGGATCGACGAGATTGCGTAGCGCGCGGGCAAACGATGACTTGGCAGACCCATGTTCACCGGCTAGCCCCAATATTGGATAGGGACCGCGCGGATGCAGCGCGGCGAGCAGCCATGCCACCGCAAGGATGAAACGGGGATCGTCGTTGTTGTTGTCGGTTTTCTGTCGGACGTTCAGGTAGCTGCGCAAGGCCTCGATCGAGCCGCCCCGCTGCGGCTCCGGGAGCGGCAGCATGCCGGCAGTGCGCCGGAACCGGATGGGCGAGTCCGAGATGATCCGCCAACCATCAGGATCGATTTCTACCGTGCGCCAATCGCGGTCGCACAAGTCGAGATACAGCCGACCATCGTACTCACCGACCCGCACGTAGACGGAAAGTTCCGGGCCATCGAATTGCGCCATGGCTCCCAGCACATTAAGCGCGGCATTCAGAGACTCGGAATTTGGCGCCGCCGCGGTGTTGTCGTAGTAGAGCTTCACGAGCCAGCTTCGCATCGCTTTGCTGCGTACTGACCAAGTCTCCCGGTGGCCGCCGACTTGGACGGTCACGAAGCACTCTGCTGCGGCGTTGTGGAATAGTTCAGCACCGGCTCCAATTGCGAGCCGCACGAGCATCGTCGCCTGATTGGGGGCATCGCTGCTGTCCCCAGGGTCAGCGCTTTGCCGCACGACTGCACCAAGCTTCTTATCCAGTTCGCCGAGTGGCACCTTCGCGACCGCCTTGAGCTCGGTCCGCAGGCGAATAAAGGCCGCGGGGTCACGCGTCCTCAGGTCCCCGAGCTGGCGGAGAACGACTTCCTCGAACGCCGCGCCGACATCGGCCTTCGCTCGCTCGACGAGATCTGCGAGCGGGTCTGCGCCGGGCTCGGCCAAACCTCCTGAGCCTTCGACGGGGCTCTCACCTGCCGGATCGAATGTCACCGGTTCCGCCGCCTCGAGCAGCTGACGCAAATTATCCAACGGTGACGCCCTCGGGCAGCGGGTCGCAAAGGTCCCATTTCGGCGGAAACCAGTCGGGTATCATGACCATCCGCACGGAGGCGGCGCCTGCCTTCAGGAAGAGGGCTGCAACCTCGCGGGCAAAGTCCAGCCCAGCAGTATCGTGATCTGGCCAGATCACGCAGTCTCGGCCGGCAAGCGGCGAGCAGTCCGATTTAGCAGGGGCTTGCGCGCCAAAAAGCATCGCCGTCGCCACAAAATTCGGGAATAGCTCGGCGGCCGCGACAGCTTTCCGAGCGCCCTCGGTAATGAGCACCGGTTTGGTGCGCTCGGCGATGAGGCGCGGCAGATTGAACAACGGGTAAGGTCTCGGTGGGGCTTGCCAGCGCCAGGCGGAGACCCTGCCGTCATCCCGGCGGCAATAGACGAGCGGTCGATACTTCTTTCTTTTGGTCGCGCCCGAAAGGTGGGGAAATTTTGCGTCCGCATCGTCCGCTGCGTCCGCTGGACGTTGAATCAATTGGTTAGAGGATGTGATACTTGCGTCCGCCGCCGCGCCGTTTGCGTCCGCCCCGCTGTTTGCGTCCGCCGGTTCGTCGATCTCAAAGCGACATTCGGCGCCCACCACCTGGCCCGCCGCGTCGTGAAACCAAAACCACGCGGTCGGCTTGCCAAGCGGGTGCCATGGGAATGGCATTCCAAGTTCCGGCCAAACCTTACCATCGGGCAGTAGGACGCCCTCGGGAACGAGGATGGGGAGCCAGCTGTGATTATTCTTCTTCCCGCCCGACGCCGTCGGGGCCGGCCGACCACCAGGTGCAGGCGGTGAAAACTTGCCGGCGTCATCGGGCATCGCGCGCCTCGATCCCGAGCAGCACCGCGAGCTCTTCGGCTGCCGCTACCTGTCCGACACCTTCGAGGTAAGCGAAGAGGCTGACCACATCGCCGCCGCGTGCGCCCTCGACGGCGAAATCGGCCCATCGCCCGGTTCGCAGGTTGATCCGAAATGATCCGTAGTGGCGATCAGCGCGACGGGGATTGAGTGCCACATATTCGGCGCCCTCGATTCGCCCGCCGCGCAGCCAGCGCCCTAAAAGCGATGGGAGCGCGCCAAGTGCGGACCTGTTGATCTGGTCGAAGTTAATCGGGCGGGCTCGCGCCGCCGCACCGCGGCGCGGTCGAGTGCTTGGGCATATGCCGATCGGAGCGCCTTTCTCGCGGCTGATACTCGGGACAGAGGTTTGCGCTATCGCGGCTCCACCCCCGCGTGGGCCGCTTTGTTTGGCGGTCACCTTGCACCCCGCGTTATTCCCTCATAGTGCGACCGAAGTGCCTTCTTCGAGGCTATCCACGAGGTACTGAGCTTGCCGGCGGGTATGTATCTGCGCTCCAGCCAGCAGATAGACGGTATGCCGCTCAGATTCATCGGGATGATCGAACGTTGGAGGGAGCTCCACAACCGCGATCATCCTGACGGTCCTCGATGCGGATTAGGTGACCAAGGCGGCACCCCACTTCCCAGGTGCCGTTCCCGGGTTACGCTGGCGACCATTGCTGAAGATGCTTGGAGGCCGTCCGGTGCCCGCCAAGCGGCCTTTTAGTTTCCAGGGCGTCGCCCGCGTCGCTTTGGGAATCTTCGGATTTGGAGGGAGTGCGATAGGTTCGGCGAGGCCGAGAACTTTTCCATTCCTCGACCTCGCGGCGAATCCACGCGACTGAATTTGGCCCGATCGCAATGGGAGCGGGAAACTTCCCCGCGCGCACGTCGCGCCAGATCTGGACTCGGCTCCGGCCGTCAAGTTCGCGACGAAGTTTCCCCCAACCGCGGATAAGCTCAATGACAGGCGACTCCACCAGGCCGTCTGAGCAGGTCTCTGCAGTAGTTGATTTTCTGCTCGTCATCGTACCTCGCTACTTTCCCGCCCATCAGCGCGTTCACTACGCTTGGTGGCGTTTCACGAGGACACGCATACGCCCTAAGGGCGGGCGGCTGGTTCCCTACACCGAATATATTTTTGGACCGGTGAACGTAAGTTACCGGCGCGCACCGCTGTAAAGCCGCCGCCAAGTCTTTATGGCGTCTGAAATTGCGCGGTTGACGCCCTCCGTCGGCCAGCCGATCGCATCGAAGACGGTTTCACAAAACTTGCCGTACTCGGATGACTTGCCGGGTGTCGGACGCCTGTCGAGCCTGTGCCATTGCTCGGCAAGAGCCGCCAGCATGTAGTTTCGGACTGCGAGGGGTTTCCGACCGTCGAGGAGCTGCACGATAACCCGGCGAGCGTCGTCTAGAGCACCTCCAACACGAGTAAGGATTGCCGTGATGACCTCGCCGGGCCGATGCTCGGCAAAGCGGATGCGCTCATGTGCCGAGAGATCATCAACCTCGATCGACCGAGGTGGATCTCGAAACGATGCCCTTCCTGTTGAGTCTTCTTTTGGCCAGTAGTGCGCGCCCGGCGCCAACCTATCGTTCGGGAAACGCCGCCGCAGCCAGGACGCGGTGACCATTGGTCCGATGTGGCGCCCCGCGGCCCGCAATCCCGATCGCGCCGCGGGACCCGCGGCCCGTTCCAACCAGTAAACCGCGCGATGGAGATCCCGCGCCGCCCGCTGGATGGAGAGGCGATCCTTCTTTCGACCAGGTCGATTTCGCTCCTCTGTAACTGCTTTGGCAAACGTCGTCACGCATTCATCAAGAAAATCGCGGACCGCCAGATGTTCATCTGGCGGGATGGCGTAAGTCCGACAGATTAGTTCAAAGTCCTCATCCGTAATCCTCCGCGGCGGCAGGAGGGCGGCTAGCCGAACGATGGTTTGCGGCATGGGCGTCTCCGCTGGCCTGACTCGGGATAATTGCGGAGTTAGGTTCGGGCTTATCGGTCACAATTTTTCTGTACCGCAATTCGCATTCAAGCGCGCAAAAGCCTGCGTTTCGAGCCCCACGGGTTACAGGAGACGATCCAGCGACCAGCGTCTCAAGCTCACGGATCTGGGAGATCCTAGCTGAAGGAAAGTCTCACCTTGGGAGGGAATGCCTCACACTCGCTACCCCAGTTGCTACCCCGTCTTGCTCGCGCTCTTTGTGTCTCCCTTTAACGTATTGAATAATTGGTGCCCCGGGTCGGATTCGAACTGACGACCTACCGCTTACGAAGCGGTTGCTCTACCGCTGAGCTACCGGGGCAACGTCGGTCACTCTTAGCGTGTTCCGGCGCCCGCGCCAAGCCGATTGGGCAACGCGAGCGGGTCAGCGGCTCGTCGAATTGACTGCCGGCAATTTCGGTGCGGCCGCGAGGTTGGGCTCAGTCGTCGAATGCTCCTCGACCAGCACCGGCAGCGGCCCACCGGCGCCCGTCCACGCCGGGGTGCGCCACGCGAGCGCGTCAAAGGCGCCGCAACGCGGGCACAGCGAATGCCATTCCGTGCTCTCGCCGCTGCAACGGGCGCACACATAGCGCGGGTCGGGCAGCGCGTGGACGGCGCGGCCGAGCCACTCGCGCATGCGGGCGAGGTCGCCGCGCTCACCTTCCTCGAGCCGCCCCATCATCAGGCACAGCCGCGGGGTGGCGCGAGACAGGCCGTCGCCCTCGTCGTTGTCCGCAGGCAACAGGGTGAGGGCTGCGCCGGAATTTGCCGGGAGGGGAGCGAAAGGGGGCGGATCGGCGGCCAATGCCCGTTCGAGATGACGGCGCGCCTCGCCCCAAAGCCGGGCCGCGAGCGCCGCCTCGGCCAATGCTAGGTGACTTTCGCGGGCGGCCGGGTTTTGGGCAGCAAGGCGTTCGCAACGCGCGATCTGGGCGAGCGGGGTTTCATTCCGCCACATTGCGCCATAGGCTCGCGCCAGCTCGGTCTGCGGCGCAGTTCGCCAGGCGCGCTCGATCGCCCGGGCCGCCCGGCCCGCCCGCCCCTCCGCCAGCAGCAGCCGCGCGTGATGAGCCGCCGGGGCAGCAAGGTCCGGCGTCAGCGACCGCGCCTCCCCGGCCAGAGCCACGGCCCGCTGCCGCTCGCCCCGGGCCGCAGCGGCGAGGCTGAGCTCGTAAAGAATCACGCCGCGGTGATGGCGTGCCGTCTCGGACGCAATGATGCGCCGCCCCGCCGCCGTTTCGAGGGCAACGCGCGCCGCCTCCCATTGCCCGCAGCGGGCTTCGAGATCAAACAGGCTCGATAGCGCCCAAGCAGTGTTTGGGCGCAATGCAACAGCGCGCTCGGCGAGATGGCGTGCGGTCACGCGATCGCCTTGTTGCAGCGCCTGGTTGAGGAGGCCGCGGAGTCCCAAAAATTCTGTCTCGGGGCGGTCGAGCATCGCGCTGAAAAATCTTTTTGCCGCCAGCTCGTCGCCACTGATTTGCGCCGCCTGCGCCGACAGCAGCAAGGTCAACGGCGGTTCAGCCAGCAATGCCTCGGCCCGGCGGGCGTAGCGCCGGGCCTCCTGGGGATCGCCTGCCGCCACGGCGACCATGCCGCGGGTCAGCGCCTCGTACCCGGCGCGCCGCCGCCGCTCGCGCCGCCGTCGAAAAAAGGCGCCGGGACTGCCCATGATCAGCGACACCAGCCACAGCACCAGCGCAGCGGCGATCGCCGCCAGGGCCGCAGCCGCGATCAGCACGCCGACCGAGGTGTCGATCCGCCAGCCCTGCCACATGATCTCGACGCTGCCGGGATTATCGGCGAGAAACACCGCCGCCGCGGCCAGCGCCGCAATCACGATCAGAGCGAAGATCACCCGCATCAGGACGGGTTCCGCGACGCCGCGGGCGGCTGCGCCGGTGCGGCCGAGGGAATCGTCGCCGCGGGGGCAGCCGTAGGAGCGGAGCCAAGACGGGCGGTCAGCAATTCCTGCAGATGCGTCAGCGCCGTTTCGGCGCCGAGCCGCTGGCGCGCCATCCGCAGCCACGGCTGTGCCGCCTCGGCATTCGTGCCGGTCAACTTGTCGAGCCCGGCAACGGCAGCCGCGAGATCTCCTTGCGCGAGATCCACTTGCGCGACCTCGACGGTAGCTTCCGGCCCGGCCTTCACGCCGCTGTCGATATGTCGGATCGTGACCAGCCCACGCAGTTGGTCGAGCGCCTGCGCCCACCATTTGGAGCTTGTCGAGGACGCCTTTACCGTCGTAATCGCCCCCGCGAGATCAGTCAGACGTTGGCGCAGCACGACGCGGCTGGCCAGCCCGTCCCGGGCGGCATCGGTGAGAGGTTCGGCGGTCGCGGCAAGCTCGGGGTCACCAGCGGCAAGCTGCTTGAACGCGGCATATTCCGCCGGGAAAGGCCGGGCCTCTTCGACCGCTTCCCGCATCCGCAACAGCGCCAGCAACCGGACCGAGCCGGTGCGGTCGGTATTGCCCTGCGCCTGCAGCTGATGTTCAAGCGCAGCGAGCCGGTCGGCGAGATCGCTGTTGGCAGCGCCGCGCCGTGTCAATTCTTGCCGGATATTTTGGATTTCGGCGGCTTCGGCCGCGGTGCGCGCGGCGGTCTGCGTTTCAATTCCATCAATCCGCTGCGCCAGTTGCGCCATTGTTGTCTTTGTCGCCGCGGCCAGTTCTCGGTCAAGGTGCGGCTTGCTCATGGCCGTCTCCAGCGCGGCCACGCGCTTGTCCGTTCCGGCTTGAACAGAGCGAATCGCATCGACGTCGATCGTCGGCGGCGCCGGGCGCTGCTCGAGTGCGGCGATGCGTGCAGCCAGCGCGTCGTAATCCGCTGGCGCTGGGGCTTTGCTCCAAGGCAGCAACGGCCCAACCGCCGGCGCCCAGAACGGCGACAGAGCAGCCGCGCCGATCACCAGCGCCAGCAACCCTGCGAGCCAAATTGCCGCTGTCGAACGTGCGGTACGGGGCGATGGTGGGGGCGGGGGTGCGCCAGACGGGCTTTCTTTGGCGGTGACCGGTTCGGAAGCGATCGGCGGTTCGGCGCGATCCTCCGGCGTTGGTTGGTTGCGTTCGTCAGACATCGCGGTTTTCCATCGCGCCGGCGCACCGCCGCTCGGCCAGCACGCGGTCGAGCAGGTCGAGCAGCGCCAGTTGATCCGCTCGTTCGGCGACCCGCCGGGCCCGCCAGGGTAACCTGCCGAGCATTTTGTCGGCGGCAGCGCTGATCGACAAAGCGGTTACGCTTTCGCACCTCGCCGCAACGCCGGCAGCCTCGGCGAGCCGGGCGAAAATCGCCGCCGTGCGCGGCGAGAAAAACAATGCGAAGTCGATCTCGCCGGCGCCCAGCGCATGTGTTGCAGCGGTGCTCAACGCCAATATCGGTCGGGCTTCGTAAAGAACGCTGCGCTCGACCTCGAAGCCGTGCGCCCGTAGGTCGCCGACGAGATCGCCGGCAACGACACTGCCGCAGACATGCAGCAGCCGCCCATCGCGTGGTCGGAGCCGGTCAGCGGCAAGGCGTACCAAGTCTGCGGCATCGCCGCCTGCGCTCGCGACGCCGGCAAAGCCTTCGGCACGAGCGCGCGCCGCGGTCGCGTCGCCGCCCGCGAGAATCGGAATAGCCCGCTCGGCAGTCGCCCGCGCCAATGCGCGCGCACCATTGGCGCTGGTGCACAGCACCGCCTGAACGCCGTCGAGATCGAGTGTAACGCTTGGAAAACGGATCTGCATCATCGGCTCGATCAGCACACCGACACCGCGGGCAGCCAGCACTTCAGACAGTGCTTCCGCCTCCTCGCGGGGCCGCGTGACCAACGCCCGCAACTCCCGGTGCCGTGCGATCAAAGCCATCGGCCTTCATCGCCCAATCCCGCCCTTGCCGCAAGACCGCCGCGCGCCACCGTGCCGAATTGGCGGCCGACGGAACTCCGGCCGGCGGCCGGGATGACTTATCGTCGCGACCGGATTAATCTCCCAGCACCGACGAAGAAGCGAGAGGACGCTGATGTCGCTGAGCCGGGGTCTTGGAGCGTTTGAGGCAGGTGCCACGTTTCGGCGCGCGCGTTGACGCAGGCGGGGAGAGGGTTGCGGTGAGGGGCCTTTTTGTGCTGCTCGGCCTGCTTCTAGCGGCGCCGATCCCAGCGCTGGCGCAGGCGACCGAGCCGCAGCCGACCGTGCTGCACCTGACCCAGACGGCCGAGCGCAACGTCGTGCGCGATCTGCTGCGCGCCGAGTTGAGAGTCGAGCAAACCGGCGCCGATCCGCTCGCTTTGCAAGCGGCAGTCAACCACCGCATGGCGGCTGCCCTCGACCGCGCGCATCAAGTGCAGGGGGTTGCGGTCGAGACCGGAACTTACGGAGTTGATGAAGAGCAGCCGCAGAATGCGCCGACGCGCTGGCGCGCGAGCCAGTCGCTGATCCTCACCGGCAAGGCAGCGGATGCGCTATTGAAGTTGGCCGGGACTTTGCAGTCCGACGGCCTGCTGATGTCGTCGATGACCTTCGAGGTCTCGCCCCAGACCGTGCGCGGCGCAGAGGAGGATCTGACCGCGGAGGCGCTGGCCGGTCTTGCGCAGCGCGCCTCGTCGATCGCCGACCGCGTGCATCTGTCGGTGCTGGGCTACCGCGACCTGCGTGTCGGCAATGCCGAGACCGGCGCGCAGCCGGTACCGCGCTTTGCTGCGATGGCTATGGCGGCCCCGGTCGCCCAGCCCGGCCGAGCGGATATTCGGGTCACGGTTGCAGCCGATCTGCTGCTCGGCCCGGCCCGGCCCTAGCCGAGGCGGCGATGGAGTTGCCAGACCCGCCGCTGCTCGTCATCTCCGATCGCAGCCAGGCGCGCCGGCCGCTCGCCGAGGTCGCAGAGGCGGCTTTTGCTGGCGGCTGCCGCTGGTTCAGCTTGCGCGAGAAGGATCTGCCGGCGGTAGAGCGGCGGGCATTGCTCGCTGCCCTGGTCGAAATCGGTCATCGTCATGGCGCGACGGTTACCGCGCATGAGGACATTGACGCCGCAGCGGCGGTTGGGGCGGATGGGGTGCATTTGCCGAGCGGTGGTGATTTGTGCGCGGCGCGAGCGCGGCTCCCGGGCGCGGTGATCGGCGCCTCGGCGCATTGCGCCGCCGAAGCCGCCGCGCTGCTCCGCGCGGGGGCCGATTACGTCACTGTGAGCCCGGTCTTTCTGACCGCGAGCAAGCCCGGCTACGGTCCGGCGATCGGGCTCGACGGCCTCGCCGCAGTGGTTGCGGCAGCACCCGGCCCGGTTGTCGCCCTGGGCGGTATCTCCACCGACAACGCTGCTCTCTGTCGTGCCGCCGGCGCCAGCGGCCTTGCGGTCATGGGCGAAGTGATGCGCGGCGCGGACCCGCAAGCGACCGTCACGCGGCTGATCCGCGCGTTCTCTGCGAAAGCCGCGGTGTAGCCGGCGCACGTCGCCCCTTCATCGGCGAGGCGCTTGGGGCTAATCTCCGCGTCAGAGGCAAGGGTGGGACCCGGCATGGGCAATATCAACGCCAGCGTCGATCTGCGCCGCGAGCCTGCACCGGCGGGGGCTCGGGGCGGCATCGCAGTCATCACCGTCGACAATCCGCCGGTCAATGCGCTGAAGCACGAAGTCCGCGCCGGTCTCGCCGAGGCGCTGCGGCAAGCGCGCGACGACGCATCGGTCGACGCGGTGGTGATCGCCTGCGCCGGGCGCACCTTTTTCGCCGGCGCCGACATCACCGAATTCGGCAGGCCACCGCAAGCGCCCAGCCTCGGCGAGGTCATCGCCCAGATCGACTCGATGCCCAAGCCGGTCGTCGCGGCGCTGCACGGTACGGCACTCGGCGGCGGGTTCGAGGTGGCGCTTGCCTGCCATTTTCGCGTCGCCGCTCCGACGGCGCGCGTCGGCCTGCCCGAGGTCAAGCTCGGCCTGTTGCCCGGTGCCGGCGGGACCCAGCGCCTGCCGCGACTTGTCGGTCCCGAAAGGGCGCTGCGGATGATCGTCACTGGCGACCCGATCGGCGCGACCGAAGCCCGCACGGATGGTATCGTCGAGGAAATTATCGAAGGTGATCTCACTGCCGGCGCAATCGGCTTTGCCCGACGCGTCGTTGCTGACCGGCGCCCGCTGCGGCGCGTGCGCGACCGCGACGACAAGCTCGTGGCGGAGGGTTTTGCCGATGCCGCAGCGGTGCTGACTCGCCGACTGCGGGGTCGGGAGGCGCCGGCTGCCTGTGTCGAGGCCGTGCGCAACGCCATCGTCCTGCCCTTTGAGGAGGGGTTGAAGCGCGAAAGCGAGCTGTTCAGCAAGCTTGTAGCCGGCGACCAGTCGAAGGCCCAGCGTCACGTTTTTTTCGCCGAGCGCGAGGCCACAAAAGTGCCGAACATGCCGGAAGGCACGCGGCCGCGACCGATCGCCCGCGCAGCAGTGCTCGGCGCCGGCACCATGGGCGGCGGCATCGCGATGTGCTTTGCCAATGCCGGCGTCCCGGTGACCTTGATCGAGACCGGCGAGGATTTGCTACAGAAAGGTCGCGAACGGATCGCCGCCAATTACCGCGCCACGATGGCCCGCGGCGGGCTCACCGCCGACGATATGGAGCGCCGGATCGGGCTGATCGGCGGTGCGGTCGGCATCGACGTAGCTGCGGAAGTGGATGTCGTGATCGAGGCCGTGTTCGAAGAGATGGACCTCAAAAAGCGGGTGTTCGCCGAGCTCGACCGGGTCGCCAAGCCTGGGGCGTTGCTCGCCACCAACACCTCGACCCTTGACGTCAACGAGATCGCTTGCTCGACAACCCGGCCGCAGGATGTCGTCGGCACCCATTTCTTCAGCCCGGCTAACGTCATGCGGCTCTTGGAGATCGTTCGCGGCGCGCAAAGCGCGCCCGATGCGATCGCCACCGCATTAGCGCTCGCCCGCCGGCTCGGCAAGGTGCCGGCGGTGGTCGGTGTCTGCTATGGCTTTGTCGGCAATCGGATGTTGGCGCGCCGGTCCGTCGAGGCTGAACGACTGTTGCTTGAAGGCGCGTTGCCGCAAGAGGTCGAGACTGCGCTCGTCGAATTCGGATTGCCGATGGGGCCGTTCGCGATGATGGATCTGGCCGGCCTCGATGTCGGCTGGCTGATCCGCAAATCACGCCGCGAGCACGCCCTGATCGAAGACACGCTGTGCGAAGCGGGGCATTTCGGCCAGAAGACCGGAAAGGGTTATTTCCGCTACGAAGCCGGCTCGCGCGCGCCGATCCCGGACGCCGATGTCGAGCGCATCATTGTCGACGCCTCGGCCCGGCTCGGCATCTCTCGGAGAAGGATCGGGCCGGACGAGATCGTCGAGCGTACGGTGTTTCCGATGATCAACGAAGGGGCGCGCATTCTCGAAGAGGGCATTGCCGCGCGGCCCGGCGACATCGACGTGATCTGGGTATACGGCTATGGCTGGCCGGTGTGGCGCGGCGGGCCGATGTATTATGCCGATCAACTCGGGCTCGGCCATGTGCGCGACCGGCTGGCGCTTTACGCAAGATGGTCGGGCGAGGAGAGCCTGCGACCCGCGCCGTTGCTTCAGCGGCTGGCGGCCGAGGGTCGCGGCTTCGCTTTGTGAAACAGTCAATAATCGCGTCGATCCGTCATCCCCGCGAAAGCGGGAATCCAGGGCGCCGGGCTCACAGGTCCTCCCCTGTTCAAGCCAGGGGCAAGCTCTGGACCTCCGCTTTCGCGGGGGCGACGTAACACCGGGAGTTTGGGGCCATGGATCTCCGATTTACGACGGAAGAACTCGCGTTCCGTGACGAGGTGCGGACCTTCTTCCGCGATAATTTGCCCGCGTCGATCCACGCCAAGCTGCTTGAGGGCAAGCACCTTGCCAAGGACGACATTATCGCTTGGCAGCGCATCCTGAACAAAAAGGGCTGGGCGGTCGCGAACTGGCCGGCCCAATGGGGCGGCACCGGCTGGACCCCGGTTCAGCAGTACATCTTTCAGGAAGAGCTGCAGTTGGCTCCGGCGCCGCAGCCTTTGGGTTTTGGCGTGACGATGGTCGGCCCGGTCATGATCGCGTTCGGCTCGCAGGCACAAAAGGAGCGCTTTCTGCCGCGGATCGCTAATCTTGATGATTGGTGGTGCCAAGGATTTTCCGAGCCGGGCTCGGGCTCCGATCTTGCCTCGCTGAGCACCGCGGCCAAACTCAATGGCGACCATTACATCGTCAACGGGCAAAAGACCTGGACGACGCTGGCGCAGCATGCCGATTGGATCTTCTGCCTGGTGCGCACCGACCCGCAGGCAAAGAAGCAGGAGGGTATTTCGTTCCTGCTGATCGACATGAAGACGCCGGGGATTACGGTGCGCCCGATCGTCACCATTGAGGGTGGACACGAGGTCAACGAAGTCTTTTTAGACGACGTGAAGGTCCCGGCCGAAAACCTCGTCGGCCAAGAGAACAAGGGCTGGGATTACGCCAAATATCTGCTCGGCCGCGAGCGTACCGGTATTGCGCGCGTTGGGTTGTCGAAAGAGCGCATCAGGCGGATAAAGGAATTGGCCGCGCTCGAACGCGACGGCGGCAAACCGCTGATCGAGGACGAACGTTTTCGCGAAAAGCTCGCCGCAGTCGAGGTCGAGCTGAAGGCGCTCGAAATGACGCAGTTGCGCGTCGTCGCCGCCGAGCGCCGCCGCACCGACAACAAACCCGACCCCGCCTCGTCGATCCTGAAGATCAAGGGCTCCGAAATCCAGCAGGCGACGACCGAGCTGCTGCTCGAAGTCGTCGGCCCCTATGCGCTCCCCTACCAGCCCGAGCACGAAGATGACGAGTGCTGGAATGAGCCGCCGATCGGCCCCGAATGGGCCGGCCCGATCGCGCCGACCTACTTCAACTGGCGCAAGACTTCGATCTACGGCGGCACCAACGAGATCCAAAAGAACATCGTCGCCAAGGCGATCCTGGGACTGTGACAACAAAATCCGCCGCGGGCCGGACGGGTCGGGCTACGGCGACGTAGGTAGCGCGAGGGGCGGGAGCGATGGATTTCGACCTAAGCGAAGAGCAGCGGCTGCTGAAAGAGAGCCTCGACCGGCTGATCAGCGACCGCTACGCCTTCGAGCAGCGTAAGACCTATGGGCTGAATGGCGAGGGTTGGAGCCGTGAGCTGTGGGGGCAATACGCCGAGCTCGGCTTGCTCGGCCTGCCTTTTGCCGAACGCTATGGCGGGTCGGAGGGCGGCCCGGTGGAAACCATGCTCGTGATGGAGGCGTTCGGCCGCGCCCTGGCGCTCGAACCGTATCTCACCACGGTCGTAATCGGCGGCGGGTTTCTGCGCCATGGCGCGGGCCCTGAGCTGTGCGCCGACATCGCGCCGAAGATCGCCGACGGCAGCCTAATGCTGGCCTTTGCCCAGACCGAGCGGCATTCGCGCTGGAACCTCGCTGACATTTCGACCAAAGCGACGCGCGACGGCGCCGGCTGGGTCATCGACGGTGAAAAGGGTGTGGTGCTGCATGGCGACACCGCCGACAAGCTGATCATCACGGCGCGGGTCGGGGGTAGTCAGCGCGACCGCGACGGGATCGGCGTGTTTCTCGTCGACGCCAAGGCGGCGGGCATGTCGCGCCGCGGGTATCCGACCCAAGACGGGCTCCGCGCTGCTGAGGTCACGCTCACCGGCGTACGGGTCGGGTCGGAAAGCGTGCTCGGCGAACTTGGGGCGGGGTTGCCGCTGATCGAGCGAGTGGTCGACGAAGCGATCGCCGCACTGTGCGCCGAGGCAGTGGGTGCGATGGCCGTCATGCACGAGCTGACCGTCGACTACCTGAAGACCCGACGGCAATTCGGTCGCGAGATCGGCAGCTTTCAGGTTCTGCAGCATCGCGCGGTCGACATGCTCGTCGCGCTGGAACAGGCGCGCAGCATGGCCATGTTCGCAACGATGATGGCGGTCGAGGAAAATGACGCCGAGCGGCGCAATGCACTGTCGGCGGCGAAGGTCCAGATCGGGCGCTCGGGCAAATTCGTCGGGCAGCAAGCAATCCAGCTGCATGGCGGCATCGGCATGACGATGGAATACAAGGTCGGCCATTATTTCAAGCGGGTGACGATGATCGACACAATGTTTGGCGACGCCGATCATCATTTGCGCGAGCTGGCCCGTCGGGGCGGGTCGTTGGTCGCGGCATGATCCGGCTTCGGCGCTGCTGCTTGCTGTGAGCCCGCTGCGCGGCGTCGATGATTTTGACCTGTCCCGCTTGCGCCACCCGCTATCGCGTCGCTGAGCAGGAATTTGAGAGCTTGGCCGGGCGCACTGTTCGCTGCGCCAATTGCGGCCATACCTGGTACGAGACGCGGTCTGCGCCGCCGCCGGGGCCTGATCCGGAAGCACCCGGCGAACCGGCTGCGGACGGTGCTGCGCTCAAGGAGCCGATATTCGAAATCGTGCCTCGGCTGATCCCGCGGCTCGAAGTCCCCCCGCGGCTGCAGCCGAACCCCTCGCGGAAAGGCCGCAACGGCTCGGCTAAATTGCTTTGGATCGTCGCGAGCATCCTGTTGCTGGTGGCCGTCGCAGCGGTCGGCTTGTTCATCCGCCAGCTCCCGGCGGTGTGGCCGACGGCGGCGCGGCTCTATGCCTCGATCGGTCTGCCGGCCGTGCCGACCGGAACCGGTTTGGTGATCAGAAAGATCGCCCCCTCGCGCATCGCCGACGGACTGGCGATCGACGGTGAGATTGCCAATCTCGGCAGCGCACCGCGCGATGTCCCGCGGTTACGCGTGGCGCTTCAGGATTCGACAGACAAGGAGGTTCAGTTCGAGACCGTCGACCCGCCCAAGCCGCGGATGCAGCCGGGCGAAGTTGTGCATTTCGAAACGTCGTTCGCCCATTCGCGCGATGACGCGACCGGGGTCGTGGTAACGTTCGCTCCGCCGTGACCGCCTGATCGAGTGGGATAGCCGATGACCGAGCGGAATTCGCAACAGCGTTATACCGCCAATCTGCAGGGCGAAGTCGACAGCGCAGCGCTCTATCAGACCTTGTCGCAGACCGAGAAAAACCCTCAATTGGCGCAGGTCTATGAGCGACTCGCGGCGGTCGAGCTAGCCCACGCCGAATTCTGGAAGCGCCAGATAGCGGCACTCGGCCAGCGCGTGCCACAATTGCGCCCCGGGTTTCGAACGCGGGCGCTCGAATGGTTGGCGCAGCGCTTTGGTCCTGCTTTCGTATTGCCGACAGTCAATACCCTCGAGCAGATGGACAGCGGTTCCTATTCGGCGCAGCCGGAAGCCGTCGCCGGCGGCCTGCCCGCGGCGGAGCGGTCGCATGCACGGATCATCGAGGCGCTGGCCGCACCCACGTCGACCGCATTTACCGGCGCGACCTTGGCGCGGCTGGAGGGCCGGCACCGCGGGATGGGCGGCAATGCGCTGCGCGCCGCGGTGCTCGGCGCGAACGACGGGCTGGTCTCGAATCTGAGCCTGGTCATGGGGGTCGCCGGCGCCGACATGGCGCCGCGCGCCATCCTCGTCACCGGGCTCGCCGGGCTGTTGGCCGGGTCATGCTCGATGGCGCTCGGCGAGTGGCTGTCGGTCAACACGGCGCGCGAGTCGGCGCAGCGCCAGATCGACGTCGAGGCGAGCGAGTTGGAACTGGTCCCCGAAGAGGAACAGGAGGAGCTGGCGTTGATCTACCAGGCCAAAGGCCTGCCCGAAGATCTTGCGAAAACGCTGGCCGAGCGGCTGATCGCCAACAAAAAAACGGCACTCGACACCTTGGTCCGCGAGGAGCTGGGGATCGATCCCAACGAGCTCGGCGGCTCGGCATGGGCGGCGGGGGGCACGTCCTTCATGCTGTTTGCGGCCGGCGCAATTTTCCCAGTGGCGCCCTATTTTGGGCTGTCTGGCATCTCCGCACTCGCCGTTAGTCTGGCGGCAAGCGGCGTTGCGTTGTTCCTGATCGGCGCCGGCACGTCGCTGTTCACCGGGCGCGGCATCTGGTTTTCCGGAGTGCGTCAGCTGATAGTCGGTCTCGCCGCTGCCGGGGTGACCTTCGGCATCGGCCGGCTGATCGGCGTCGCGGTGGCCGGATGAGCTGCGGCCTAGCGGCCCTGCGTCAGCAGTTTGGTGCGGGCGAGGAATTCGGCGCGGGCGAGCTGCCGTTCTAAAGCGAGGCGGTCGGCCACCTTTAGCGGCCGATGCGGGGCGGCGAAGGGAACCCAGCTCTGACCGTCAAACAGCAACAAATTGCCGAGCCCGCTTTCATCGAGCGACCAGTTGCGCACCGGCCCAGTGTCGATGTGGATGAAGTCCGAATGCGGATACCAGCCCACACCACCACGGCGCATCGCCTGCGCCGCTTCCATCGCTTCGGGCAGCTTGGAGTCGAGCGAGATGTCGAGCGCACGGCCGTAGATATGCTGGCTGTTTTCGGCGACGCCAAACATGGTGCGCGCCAGCATTGCGTTAGTCTCGGGGGTGCGGTAGGCGGACAGTATCGTCGCTTTGGTGGCGCCGACCGCGTCGAGGACCTGAGCGAGAAAATCAAGCACCCCGACATCCATCTGGGCAACCGCGCCACAGTGAAAATCGCGGAGAAAGACGCAGAGTTCTTGGAGGGCCGCGTGGATCGGACCATTGTCGTCGCGGTAAGCGCCGTCAAAGGTCTCCCCGGTGTGAGCATTCACGAGCCTCAGGCGGCGTAATGTCGGCGGGTGCGGCACCGCGCGGGCCGTGATCGGCCACGCGACGCAACCGGCGATAATCGAGAAAAGCTGGCGTCGTTTGATCACCATTGAACTATAGAGCGAACCGCGTCCGGATTGCACGCGACGAACGATTTGCCGCCGCGGAACAGCTTTCCAAGCCTCGACTTCAAACGTCAACTCAACAGCAGTGAAGTCAAAGAAAGGTTCTTTTTGGCAGAAAAATCACAGCGCGCCTGTGGCCAGACCGATCATCCCCAACCTCACGAGCAGGCCTCATCGGCTCAAAAGCGTTGCAGCAGACGATCGATATAGTCGAGCTCGATCTGCGGGCGGTCACGCTCGCCGGCACGGCGGCGCAGTTCGTCGAGGATCTCGCGCGCTTTTTGCATCGTGTTGTTATCGGGGATCTTGACGTCGCCCTGGTCGTATGTGCCGCCGTTAGCCAGCGGCCGTCCCAGCGGGTCGCGCTCGACGCCGTCGCGGCGCTGGCCAAAACCGAACTCGTCGTCGCGAGCATCACCCTGACCCAAGGCATTGCCAAGACGCTGCTGCATCTGCTGGGCGAATTCACGCGCCGCCTGCTGCAGCTGGTCCAGGGCCTCGGTCTGCGGTGCGATAGCGCCGCCGGGCCGGTCTTGGCGGAGGTTGCGAGCCGCGTCGTTCATCGCCCGTTCCGCCCGACCCAGCGGATCCGGAATGTCGCCGAGCCCGTCACCCATCCGCCGCATCATCTCACCGAGCGCCCGGCGCAACGCCTCCTGCTGCCCGGCTGCGTCACCCATGTCGGCGTTGGCGCCCGGTTGACCCTGCCCTTGTTGCTGCATTTCCCCTTGTCCGCCTGGCAGGCCCGTTTGTCCCTGGTCGGCCTGCTGTTGGGCGTGAAAGCTGCGATCGAGCAACTGTTGCTGGCGTTGCATCATTTCGCGCATACCGCGCATCATTTGCTGCGCTTCGTTTGCTCCCTGCTGCGACCCTTGCCCAGGCCTCGCCGTGCGCAGGTTTTCGAGCATGTTCTGCAGCTCGGACAATAGTTGACGCGCTTGTTCGCGCTGGCCGTTTCGAGCCAGTTCGCGGGCACGGTCGAGCATCCGCTCGAGGTCACGGCTCGTCATCACCCGCTGCGACGGATCGAGCAGCTGCCGGTTCTGGTCGGGATTGAGCGCCATGTTTTCGGCGAGCGCCTGTAAATAGCGGTCGAGCGCCTGGCGCAATTCGCTCATCAGGCGGTCGATTTCTTGATCCGGGGCATTCTTGGCCAGCGCATCCTGCAGCTGGCGCTGAAGTCGTCGAAGCTCGTTTTCGGCCAACGAGGCGCCGCCATCCTCGATGCGCAGGGCGGTGTCCCACAGCAACTGCTCGACCTGGGCGATCGACGCAGTGTCCTCGTGCCGGCGCAGGCGTTGCTGTGCTATACGCAATGCCAGAAACACCAGCGTATCATTCGCGTAGCGTTGCGGGCGTGATTGCAGGTCGCCGAGAATCTCGGCCACCGGCAGACGCGAGTCCGGGCTCTTCGCCAGCTCCTTGCGCTGGTCGATGATCGCCCGGGCAACCGGGTTGTGGAACTCGCGCTCCGGCAATTTCAGGAGCGCCGGTCGGCTCACTCCGGTTTGCCCCAGCGCATCGGTGGCGACCAGACGGACCTCAACCGGCAGGCCGGCCCAGAGGTGTGCGGTCAAATCGTGGTAGCTGGTTGCCTGTGCCTGTTTGAGGTGAAGCCCAGATAGCGGCAGCTCGATCTCGATCAAGTCGCGGGGCTTGCCGCCTTGCCGCCGGATCACCGCCTTGACGCTCTCGACCCCATAATCGTCGTCCGCCCGATAGTCAATCCGCAGCGCCTGCCGCACTGTCGACCCAGGTGGTTTGGCAAACGCAACCGTCGGCGGGTTGTCGGGGATGATCTCGATCGGCCAACTGCCAAGCACGGTGCCGGCTTGCGATACCTCGATCCGCTCACCGGATTTCAACGTCGCCTGAGCGCGAAAATCCTGCTGGTCGATCGTGTCGAAATTGCTGACCTTGCCGTCGATCGCCAGACCCGGTGTTGCCCCGCCACCGTGAACCTGCGCCAGAAGCGCGCTGCCGATCGGAATGCGGATCGTCTGCCGGTTTTCAGGCCGCAAGAACTGCGGCGGCAGCCCCGTGTATTCCGGCGGTGTGACCCAGATGTCGAGGCTGGCGGCAATTGCCGGCGCCCCGCCATCCAAACCTGGCGTCACCGCGCGCAACAGCCGCTCGCGCCAAGCCCCGCCGGCATCGATCGCGGCGAGCACCAGCAAAATCGTCAACACCGCGCGAACGCCCCACGGGTCGCGGGTAGCCAGACTGGCGGCCGGCAGGCCGATCCGCACCCGGCTGGCAGCCGCGGCCATTTGCCGTCGATGCGCCTCCCATAGCCCCGCCGCCGGCGGGTCGAGCGGTGCGCTCGGCTGGTCGGCGAGCGCCTGTAGCGGCCGATGCCGCATTCCGCTCGCGCGTTCGATGCGGCGCCGTGCGCTGTCGCCGTCGGGCATCGAAAGGCCGCCGAACGCTTTCGCCAACGCCAGTAGGAAAGCGGCGCCACAAGCCAGCAGGACCGCGCCGTGGATCAAGCCCGGCAGCAATGGCAGCAGCCCAAAAAGCGAGAGGATCAAGAAAAGGGCGAATATCGCGAGTGCCGGCCAACAGGAAGGCCACCACCGCTCCCACAGCAGCGCGGCACGGGCAAGCCGCAGCCGGATCGCGAACGGCGCGTTTTGGTAGGCCGAGCGGTCGGTCATGCGGCACCTCTCTCCCGCGCCGGCTCCGGTAACGGATCATCGAGCCAGTCTGGAATATTATCGAGCGACAGCAACGCATCATAGCTCGGCCGCGCCCGGATGATGGCATAGCGATCACCGGCGACCAGAACTTCCGGTACGAGCAAGCGGCTGTTGTAGGTCGAACTCATAACCGCGCCGTAGGCCCCGGCCGCAGTGAACGCAATCAGATCGCCTGCCGCCAATGGCGGCAGCTCGCGATCGACGGCAAAGGTGTCGCCGGTCTCGCAGACCGGGCCGACCACGTCTGCCGGCGTCAGAGGCACATCCGGCGTCGCTTGTCGGATCGGCAGAATTTCGTGCCAGGCCTCGTAGAGCGCGGGGCGGATCAAATCGTTCATCGCTGCGTCGACGACGACAAACCGCCGGGTCGCCCCCCCTTTGACATAAAGCACCCGCGAAACAAGAAGGCCGGCCGGGCCCGTCAACACCCGCCCCGGCTCCAATGCGAGCGTCAGGCGATGCCCGCCGAAAACCTCGCGCGCTGTTCGTGCATAATCCGCCGGCTCGGGTGGCTGCTCGCTGCGATAGCGGATGCCCAATCCGCCGCCCAAATCGACGCGGTCAACCGTCAGCCCGGCACCGCGCAATGAGCGCACCAAGCCGGCGAGCCGTTCGAAGGCGGCCCGATAGGGGGCGAGTTCTGTGAGCTGAGAGCCGATGTGAACGGCGAGGCCGACGGGCGCAATGCCAGGAAGCGACGCGGCGAGACGGTAGGCCGCCGCCGCCTCGTCGAAATCGATGCCAAATTTATTTTCTTTCTTGCCGGTGGCGATCTTGGCGTGGGTTAGGGCGTCGACATCAGGATTGACCCTCAGCGCAACCGACGCCTCGAGACCTAGCTCGCTCGCAACGGCGCTGAGCAGGTGTAGCTCAGGCACTGACTCGACATTGATCTGGTGAATGCCGGCGCCGAGGGCTGCCGCCATTTCTTTCGCTGTCTTGCCGACGCCCGAAAAGACGATGCGTTCGGGTGGGATCCCGGCCGTGACCGCGCGCCGCAGCTCGCCCTCCGAGACGACATCGGCGCCGGAGCCGAGCCTGGCGAACAGGCGCAGCACCGCAAGATTCGAATTCGCCTTGACTGCGTAGCAAATCAGCGGCTGCTCGGGGGCGAACGCGTCGGCGAACCGGCGATATTGCGCGGCGAAGGCTGCCGCCGAGTAAAGATAAAGCGGTGTGCCGACTGCCTCGGCGACCTGCGAGATCGGGACACCCTCGGCATGCAGCTCGCCGCCGGAATAGTCGAAGAATTCACTCACGTGGGTAGGGTCGCGGATAGACGTTGGGTGCACCTGGCGGCGGTTCCGGCGGGCCCTTTTTTCCGCAAGCGGCCAGCCCCAACGCCACGAGCAGCAGTGCGACGGCGCTGCAAGCACGCAGCGTGCGCCTTTCGTCAGCGCGATGCCGCTCAGAACCGCAAACCCGCAACCGTGCGGCCGCATGCTTCACCGCAGAAACCTCTGCCGTGCAGCGGCGATTGCGGCGCGGACCTGATCAGGTGCGGTGCCGCCGTAGCTCATTCGGCTGGCGACGGAACGCTCGCCGTCGAGCACGTCAAAAACGTCAGCCGTAATCGTCGGCTCAACGGCCTGTAATTCGGCCAGCGGGAGCTTGGCAAGAGCGCAACTCAGCGCCTCCGCGCGTTTGACGATCTGTCCGGTCGCGTGATGAGCGCGGCGGAAGGGGAGGCCGGCGACCCGCACGAGCCAGTCGGCAAGATCGGTCGCGGTGGCAAAGCCGCGCTCGGCAGCGCTCCGCAGACGCTCGCGGTCGGGCTGCAGGTCCAGTACCATCCCGGTCGTCGCGGCAACGCAGAGTTCCAGTACATCCGCCACCTCGAACACCGGGATCTTGTCTTCCTGCATGTCCTTGCCATAGGCGAGCGGCAGCCCCTTCATTACCGTCAGCAAGCCGATCAGCGCGCCGTTGAACCGCCCGGTCTTGGCGCGGACCAGTTCGGCTGCGTCCGGGTTGCGCTTTTGGGGCATGATCGAGCTGCCCGTAGTGAAGGCGTCGCTCAGGGCAATAAAGCCAAACCCGTCGCTGCACCACAACACGATCTCCTCGGCGAAGCGCGACAGGTGGGTCCCGGCGAGTGCCGCGGCGGCGAGAAATTCGATCGCGAAATCGCGATCTGACACCGCGTCGAGCGAATTCGCCGCCGGCCGGTCGAAACCCAACATCGCAGCGGTTGAGCCCCGGTCGATCGGGAACGAGGTGCCGGCGAGCGCCGCTGAACCTAGTGGCGACTCGTTCAACCGCTTCCGGCAATCGGCCAGACGCCCGCGGTCGCGCCCGATCATTTCGACATACGCCATCAGGTGATGACCCAAGGTCACCGGTTGGGCGATTTGCAGATGGGTGAAACCCGGCATCACCGTGTCGGCTTCGGTCTCGGCGCGGTCGATCAGCGCCTGCTGCAAGTCCCGCATCGCCGCGTCGATGCGATCGATCGCGGCGCGCAGCCACAGACGCAAATCGGTGGCAACCTGATCGTTGCGTGATCGCGCGGTGTGAAGGCGGCCGGCTGCCGGTCCGATCAGCTCGAAAAGACGCGCCTCGACGTTCATGTGGATGTCTTCGTGCACGTCGCTGAAGACGAAGTCGCCACTTTCAATCTCCGCCCGGATTTGGTCTAGACCGGCGGCGATCGCCGCGCCATCTTCGGGCGAGAGAATGTGCTGCGCCACCAGCATCGCGCAATGCGCCTTCGAGCCTGCGATGTCCTCTGCCCACAGACGCTTGTCGAAATCTATCGACACATTGATACGGCGCATAATCTCCGCCTGGCCGGCGGTGAAGCGCCCACCCCATTGCGGATTCACGGCCGCACCGGCCAGCCTTTTAGTGCCCGTCATGCTCGGGCCCGGCGACAATGAAAGGGATACATCATGAGATCAGGCTGCGCCGTCCTGCTGGCCGTCCTGCTGGCTTTGCCGGGCGGCTTTTCAATTGCACCGGCCGTTGGCGCCGAGGCTCCGCTTGGACAATTCATTCCGGCCTCGCCACCGCGGCCGTCGCCGCAAGTCAGCTTTTCCGACCCCACGGGGAAAGCGGTCAGCTTGGAGGATTTCGCGGGCAAGCTCGTTCTGGTCAATCTCTGGGCCACCTGGTGCGCGCCGTGTCGCGAAGAAATGCCGTCCCTGGCACGGCTGCAAACGCGTCTCGGCGACAAGATCACGATCCTCGCAATATCGGAGGATATGGGCGGCGGCAAGGCGGTGGAGCCGTTCATCGCCAAACTCGGCCTCAAAGAGGTGAAGACCTATCTCGATCCAAAAAATGCCGTCGGCCAAGCCTTCAAGGTCGATGGTCTGCCGACGAGCTTTCTGATTGACCGGCAGGGTCGGGTGCTGGGCCGCGTCGAAGGCGGGGCGGAGTGGGATTCGCCAAAGATGCTGGCGGTCATCGAGCCGCTGCTGGTGCAAGACGATATCGTCAAGACGTCGTTCCAGCGAGGACGTCCCTGAGGAAATGCCCGCCGCGACGCAATCCTTCCTGATCGATCGAATGGCCTGTGCCTGGACAGGTCAGGCTTTCGACCGGGACGTCCGCGGCTTTGAGCCCCGTTTCGGCCTCGGCGAGCGCAGAATAGGGAACGAGCGGATCTTCGGTGCCGTGCACGAGGAGGATGCGCGGCCGCGAGCGCAGCTCCGCGGACAGCAACTCGGGCGCGACGAGCCGTCCGGAATAGGCGACGATGCCGGCTACTGGCTGCGCCCGCCGCGGCCCGACAAAGAGCGACATGACCGCGCCTTGGGAAAAGCCGACCAGCGCGAGGGCGCTGTCGTCGAGGCCGCGCTCGGCCAAAGCCTCGTCGATAAAAGCGTCGAGGATCGGCGCCGCCGCGCGCACACCGGCCAACGCCGCGCCAGGACTTCGGTCCTGCGCGCTGTACCATTGGTAGCCGTGGGGCGCCATATCGCAGGAGAAGGGTGCGTTCGGCGAGATGAACTCGGCCTCGCGCGCCAAGGGTGCCCAATAGGGGGCGAGCCCGATCAAATCGTTGCCGTCGGCGCCGAGCCCGTGCAGCAGAACGACGAGCTGTTTTGCCTTGCCACCCGAAGCGGGCGGGCGCGACGGTCCGGAAAGCTTAGGCATCATCGAAACGGTCTTCCAAAAGGACGGCACAATCGCACAGGCATAGCTGAAAGCCGGCCCCACTGTCATCCGCCGCGGCGCGAGCGATGACCGCTTGCGAAATCGTCACGCGGTTCGCGCCGAGCCCGACCGGGTATCTCCATCTCGGCCACGTCCGTTCGGCGCTTGAAGGGTGGCACGCTGCTCGGAGCGCCGGGGGGCGCTTTCTGCTGCGCCTCGAAGACATCGACCGCGGGCGTTGCCGCGATCAATTCGCCGCCGCGATCGTCCAGGACCTGGCTTGGCTCGGGCTCGACTGGGACGGGCCGGTGCGGCGGCAGTCCGAGCATTTCGGCGATTTCCGTCGCGCGCTCGACTGCCTTGATGCGCTAGGCGTGCTCTACCCGTGCTTTTGTACGCGACACGAGATCCAGGCGGAGATTGCCGCTGCCGGCGGCGCACCGCAGGGAGACTCCGGACCACGGTATCCCGGCACGTGCCGGCGGCTCAGCGCCGCGAAGCGCGCGGCAAAGCAGTGTGCGGGACGCGATTACGCGCTGCGTCTCGACCTCGCCCGCGCTTTAGAGTTGACCGGCCGGCTCGACTGGATAGAGGAAGGAACCGGCCAACAACGCCGGATCCTGGCCGATCCCGCGCTGCTCGGGGATGTCGTGCTCGCCCGCAAGGACACGCCCGCCAGCTACCACCTCGCGGTCACCATCGACGATGCCATCCAAGGCATTACCTTGGTCACCCGCGGCGACGATTTGGCGCCGGCGACGCATATCCATCGGGTATTGCAAGCTTTGCTCGCTCTGCCGACACCGAGCTACCGCCACCATCCGCTGCTGACCGACGCAGCCGGTCGGCGGCTGGCCAAGCGCGACCATGCGCAGACGATCCGGGCGATGCGAGCCGTGGGCATGACCCGCGGCGACATCCTGGCGAAAGCTCAAATTCGGCCCGGCTAGCCGGGTCGGGATCCTTAACCGTGTTGCGTTCGACCGCAAACCGGCGAAAAATCATCCGGTTCACGGTGCGCCGGGCGTATCGACAGAGAAACTGGGGGGAAACTTATGCGACTCCGCATCTATGCCATGGCGTGGCTGTTGTTGGCGGCTCTGCTGCTGAGCGCAGGGAGCGCACCGGTCTCCGCGTCGGACCCGGAGATCGACAAGCTGCTGACGAGCCCGGTCAGCAAGGACTGGGTGACCAACGGCGGCAACATGACCAACGAGCGCTATTCGACGCTCAAGCAAATCAACGTCGACAATGTCAAACAGCTCAAAGGGGCGTGGATGGCCCGCCTCAACGGGTCGGGCATCGGCGGCAAGTATTCTGCGGAGGCGACGCCGCTGGTCAAGGACGGCACCATGTATGTCGTCACCGGCAACGACGACGTGTTCGCGCTCAACGCCAAAACCGGCGAGATGATGTGGGAACGCAAGTCGGGGCTTGACCAGAAAATCACGACCGTGTGCTGCGGCTGGCTCAATCGCGGGCTGGCAATGGGCGAGGGCATGCTGTTTCTCGGCCAGCTCGACACCAACGTCGTGGCGCTCGACATCAAGACCGGCAAGGAGGTGTGGAAGACGCCGATCGAGCAGTGGCAGAACGGCTATGTCGTGACCAGCGCGCCGCTGTATTACGACGGCATCGTCTACAGCGGGATCGCCGGCGGCGAATTCGGCACCCGCGGCCGGCTGACCGCGCTCGACGCCAAAACCGGCAAGATCTTGTGGCGGGCCTACACTTTGCCCGCGCCGGGCGAGGTCGGCAGCGACACCTGGCCCACAGACAATGTCCAGGCGATGCGCGGCGGCGCGACGATCTGGAACACGCCGGCGCTGGACCCCGAGCTCGGCCTCATTTATTTCGCCACCGGCAATTGCGGCCCCGATTACAACGGGGCGGTGCGCCCGGGCGACAATCTGTTCTGCGCCTCGATCATGGCGCTCAAGGCCAAAACCGGCGAATACGTCTGGCACTTTCAGGAAGTGCATCACGACATTTGGGACTACGACGCGGCGAGCCCGGTCGTGCTGTTCGACACCGTCATCAACGGCCAGAAGCGCAAGGGGATCGCCGAGGCCGGTCGCACCGGCTGGGTCTACATTCTCGACCGCACCAACGGCAAGCCGCTGGTCGGCATCGACGAGCGGCCGGTGCCTCAAGAGCCGCTGCAGAAAACCGCGAAGACGCAGCCCTTCCCGATCGGCGACAACACCGTGCCGACCTGCGCCAAGCCGTTGCCTGGCTACGACAAGGTCGGCTGCATCTTTGCCGCGTTCTGGGAGACCCCGGTGCTGGTCGCGCCCGGCGGGCAAGGCGGCACCAACTGGTCGCCGATGCCATACGATCCCGACACGGGCTATTTCTATGTTCCAGGAACCATTCGTCCGAGCACCTTTGTGCGCTATGGCGACACCTACAAGCAGGGTCTGCGCTATGTCGGCGGAACTCAGGCGCCGCCGATCGGCGCGGCGCTCGCCGGCACCTTCACCGCGATCAACGCCACCACCAACAAAATCGCCTGGCAGCAGCAGATGCCTTATCGGATGGGCGGCGGCGGCGGCTCGACGGTGACCGCCGGCGGGTTGTTGCTGCGCGGCGAGCCGGACGGCAATTTCGTTGCGCTCGACGCCAAGACCGGCGATATGCTGTGGAAATTTCAGACCGGCTTCGGCGCCGACGCGCCCGCGATGGTCTATGAGGTCGATGGTGACGAATATTTCGCCGTCGTCACCGGCGGCAATTCGATCCAGGGCAGCGCCAATGGCGACGCGGTTTGGGTGTTTTCGCTGAAGGGGCAGCTCACGCCGTTGTGGCCGCCGCCCCCGCCACTGACGACGGCCGGGCCCGGCGGGCCGATCGCCCCTGGCGTCGACAAGGTCAAGATTGCCGATCTGAACGCCGAATACGCCTATTTTCCGGCGCGCACCCGGGTCAAGGTCGGAACGACCGTGACCTTTGCCAATTATGGCGACCTGCCGCACACCGCGACAGCTGCCGCGACCGACGCCGGCAAATGGGACACCGGCCTGCTCGCCAAAGGCCAGTCAAAGGCGATCACGTTCACCGAGCCCGGCATCCACTACTATATCTGCACCATACACCCTTGGATGTACGGCGCGGTCATCGTCGAGCCTAAAGAGGCCGGACGGTAGCCGGGGCGCCGTCGGCGTCGCGCCAGGCGCCGGCCGACCACCACAGCGGGCGACCGAGGGTCTCGTCAAAGAACGTCTCGCCGGAATAGCGGCCCGCAGGCGGCCGCTCCACCGTGGCGCCGGTCCGAGGCAATTGGCGAAACCCGAGATCGAGCAGCTGGCGCAGCCACGCGGTCTCGACGGTACGGGCCACCGGTTCGAAGACGCCGGAGTTGCCGGGCATTTCCAGCGCGTGCGGGATTTCGACGATCCCGTCGGGCGGGACTGGCAGCTGGGTTCCGCCGGAAAGCTCGATTATGGTCGGAGCCAGTCCCTCCGGCGCGATCAGGCGATGATAGATCATCGATCTCGTCTCCTTTACAGCCGAGCGTCGGGATCGGCGACAAGCGCCGCGAGCAGCCGTTGCGCAGCTTCGGGATTGTGGCGAACCGCGGCGGAGCGCTTGGTCTCGGCGATCAACTGGCCGATCCGCGCGGCAGCATCCGATACCCCGGGCGGCGCATCGGCTCGGTTGCCCCGAAGTGAGAGCTCGTCGCGCAGGCCGTGGAGCATGGCCTCCTGCTCCAACGCTGCGGTCAACGCCGCCCGGTAACCGGCGGCAAAGGCGCGAGCCGCGTCGATCGCGGCGGCGCTGACCGCTTCGTCGCGCCGGCGCTGAAGCTCGCGGACATTCGCGGCGCAGCGCTGAAACGCCTGCTCCGCCGCCGGCAGCGCCGCCTGCGCCGCCACGGCGTTGCTGGTTGATGCCGAGAGGCGCGCCTCGGCGGCGACTGTTGCCGGGCTCGGCTGGGGGCGGGGATCACGACCGCCCGCGGCGAGCCACGTGCCAAGCTGCCGCTCGTCCACCGCTTCCAGCGCAGCCAGCTCGGCTTTGCGTCGGGAGGCTTCGCCGATGACCTCGGAGAGTTGGCTTGCCGGCTCATGCGCTGCGGCAAGCTCGGCCGCCGCGGCGGCTAGTTCTTCAATCGCTGCAGCCAGCCGCGACCGCGCCCCCGAGCGCGGTGCTGGTGCTTCGTCGGCGGGGGTGGAAATTTGCTGGCAAGCGAGATCTGTAAGGCCGTCCATGGGCGCCTCCCCTTGTAAACAATGCCGATGCCGGGCCGGTCGCATCGGCCACGGCAAACATAGACGCCGGCTGGGGCGCGAGGCGCCTGCGAACTCCCCAGCTTGGAAGTCTGCAGTTTTGGTATCCCGCGGTCGGCTAAAGCGACATGTTCAGCGCTTTGCGAAGTTTTCGCACGGTCTCGGCGCTTTTGAAGCCGTACGGTGGATCCGACGCGGACAGGCGGAGTTCACGTAAAGCCAGGGCCAGCACCCGTTCGTTGCCGGTGCCAGCGGAAAACGCGCCCCGCTCCCACAATCTGACCAACGCCTCGCGCAGCATCGCCCGTGCCGGGCGCTCGTGGCTTGGTCCGATACCTCCCGGAGACGGCGTCATTATCACTTCGAGGCCGGCGATTTCGCAGCCGTCGGCCAACAACACAGTGTTTCGTGCGAAGTCCAGGCGCACGCCGCCGAACCAATCGGGGGCCACCTCTTTGCGGGCACCGTCGTGAAATCCGGCGATGCGATACCTGCCAGAGCGGCCGGCGACCGCGAAGCTCGCGACCAATTCCTGCTCGATCGCCTCTATCTCGGTCAGCAACGTGCGCGGTCCGCGGTGGCGGGCAACGAATTCCTCGAATGATGCGGCCCCCGCAGCACCAAACGGCGAAGGCGCCCCGGCGAACGGAGGCGGCGCACCGCGCCGCAACAGCCGCTCGCGGCCCGCCGCCTCATCCTGCGGGGTGAGAGGCGGTTCACTGTTGGGCCGTGGCTCAACCTGCTTCTGCCATTCGGCTGAGCCGACCGCGTAGACTGGCGCGATAACGGCATTGCCGCCTTCGAGCGCAGCCGCGAGCCGGCAGTACTGCGCCCATGCCCGTCGATCGGCAGTCGCAACCAAGGCATCGATCAAACTCAAGATGGAACCTGGGTGAAGCTCAAGCATCGGGCTCTCCCCGCTGTTGCCGCGTTCGCACAGCAGCATGTTCACGATGGCCAGAGTTGGAAAATTTTGAAAACTTCGCACAGCCAGGACAAGCGCCGACATACCAGCCATCGAATTCGCGCCGGGCAGCAGCGCAGTTGCGCGCAGCACCGGCTTTTTGTGTTTTTGTTGCCACCGCCTATGATGACATGACGGTTTTATAACAGGGTGGCAGCCCGAATCGGCGCGGGAGGGAACGCGGTGCCGAAATCGCGGTTGAAGACTGCCGGCGCATGGATGCGCTTAGCCTGTCTCGGTCGCCATCCAGGTGGCGCACGATGAGAAGCGGGCCAGGTCCGGTCGTGGTCAATCGTGGGCCGCTGACAGTCGCGATCATGCTCGCCAACATCATGCAAGGTCTCGACACCACGATTGCCAACGTGGCGCTGCCGCATATTCGCGGCAGCCTGTCGGCGTCGCTCGACCAGATCTCCTGGGTGCTGACCTCCTATATCGTCGCCTCGGCGATCATGATGCCGATGACCGGCTGGCTGGCCGGGCGGTTCGGCATAAAAATCGTGTTCGTGCTCTCGGTTGCCGGTTTCACTTTGGCCTCGGCCTTATGCGGCGGCGCCACCAGCCTGACCGAGCTCGTCGTCTATCGCGCACTGCAAGGGATCTGCGGTGCCGGGCTGGTGCCATTGTCGCAAGCGGTGCTGCTGCAGATCAACCCACCCGAGCGACATGGTCAGGCGATGGCTGTGTTCGGCATCGGCACGATATTGGGGCCCATCTGCGGGCCGGTGCTCGGCGGCTGGCTGACCTATGATTACAACTGGCGCTGGGTGTTTTTTATCAACCTGCCGGTTGGCATCATCGCCACCCTCGGCATGTTGTTCTTTGGCCGCGACACCCGCCATTCCCATCGCGAGCCGTTCGACCTGATGGGTTTCATCACCTTGAGTTTCGCGATCGGCGCTCTGCAGCTGCTCCTCGATCGCGGCGAGTTGAAGGATTGGTTCGGTTCCACCGAAATCTGCGTCGCAGCGGCGGTTAGCGGCGTCGCTTTCTACCTTTTCGTCGTCCACACCGCGACCGCAACCGATCGTTCGTTTTTGAACCGGGATCTACTGAAAAACACGAATTTTGTCGTCGGCACCGTGCTTATGTTCCTGGTCGGGCTGATCATGAACGGCACTTTGGCGCTGCTGCCCACAATGCTACAGGATCTGATGAACTACCCGGTGCTTACCACCGGGCTCATCACGGCGCCGCGTGGCGTCGGCTCGTTGATCGCGATGTTCGCCGTGGCCCGCCTGATCAACCGCATCGACAACCGGTTGATCATCCTTATTGGGCTGCTGCTGACCGCGGTTTCGATGTGGCAGATGACCGAGTTCTCGCTGGCGATGGGAATGGAACCGATCATCGTCTCCGGCTTGGTTCAGGGGTTCGGCCTTGGCTGCACCTTTGTGCCGTTGAACACGATTGCGTTGTCCAATCTACCCCGCCACATCCTGACCCAGGGAACCGCGCTGCGCAGCCTGATGCGCAATCTTGGCGGTAGTATCGGCATCGCCGTGCTCGAGGCCTTGCTGACCCGGAACACCCAGATCGTGCATTCTCGCTTGGTTGAGCAGCTGCGACCGGACAACCCCCTGGCTCGCGCGCCCTACCTTGCCGCACCTTACAGCCTGACGGCTCCTCCCGGCATCGCTGCGCTCAATGCCGAGGTCACCCGGCAGGCGGCGATGATCGCTTACATCGACAATTTCGCTCTGCTGATGGTGATCTCGATCGCCTCGGCCGCGTTGTTGCTGCTTATTCGCCCAAGCCGGTCAGTCATCGGCGCCCCCGCCGCCACCCTCGACAGCCGGCGGATGCAACCACGCCGGGTCGGCTAGGTCCGGCGCCTCCGCCAGAAGCGAGGCATCGAACTTCGGGCACCGGGCAGCACACCGACTATTTGCTCGCTGAGGTGATGAGCTCACCGGGTCGTCGAAAGCTCTGGAGGCTGGCACGCTGGCGGCCGTCGACGTCGAAATTTGCTGGATCGAGCCAGCGCTCGAAGGTCGTACGCAACGCCGGCCACTCGCGGTCGACGATCGAGAACCAGGCAGTATCGCGGTTGCGGCCCTTGTACACCGTCGCCTGGCGGAACAGGCCCTCGTAGCGGAAACCGAGGCGCAGAGCCGCAGCGCGCGACGGCGCGTTCAACGCGTCGCATTTCCACTCGTAGCGGCGATAGCCGAGCTCGTCAAACACCCGGCGCATCAACAGATACATCGCCTCGGTCGCGGCCGGCCGGCGCTGCAGCCGCGGGCTGTAGTTGATCCCGCCGACCTCGACAACCCCCGCCGTCGGGTCGATCCGCATCAGGCTCGCCACCCCGACCGCACGCCCGGTCGCCAGATCGATGACCGCGTGAACCAGCGGGTCGTCACCGCTGGCGGCGCCTTTCGCCCAAGTTAAGTAGGTTTCGAACGATGCGTACGGCCCGTGCGGCAAATAGGTCCAGTTGCGGCCGTCGTGGTCGTCGCAGTTGGCCTCGAACAAATCGGCCGCATGCCGCTCGAGGTCGAGCGGTTCGACCCGGCAGAACCGCCCCCCGATCGCGGTGCGCGGCGGCAGCGGCCGCACCGACCAGTCCGGCAACGGCGCGCCGATCGGCTGGTCCCAGTCGTTGTAACGCGCTTCGTCCATTCCAACCTGCGGGGTGTTGTGCCCGGCAGTGTCGCGTTGAATCGTCACAGCCACAACAGGCCGACAACAATTGTCAGAACAGTCAGCGGCGCGCCGACCCGGAAATATTGCCAAAACGCGATCGCCACGCCGCGGCGGGCGGCGCGCTGGACGACGATCAGGTTTGCGACCGAGCCGAGGATCGTCAGATTGCCGGCCAGGGTCGCCGACATCGCGACGACGAGCCAGGCGCGCTGAGGATCCGGAAGTGCGGCGACAAACGGCTTCAGCACCAGCACCGCCGGTACGTTGCTGACGAGATTTGACAAGACCGCTGTCGCCAAAGCTAAGACCGGCATGCGGTCGAGATGCTGATGCCCGATCTCGACGATGATCGTGGGTGACAGCAGAACCTTTTCGAAACCGGCGACGACGACGAACAGGCCGGCGAACATCAACAAGAGCGGCCAGTCGATCTCGCGATAGATTTTTTCGCTTCTGACCGCGCGGGTGAACAACAACGCGGCACCCGCTACAAGGGCTACCTTGGCCGGCGGCTGCCCGGCAAAAAACCCTGCCATCATTGCCAGGGTAACGAGTAACGATTTTATCGCAAGCGGCCGATAGGTGTGAGCCGGCGCCGAAATCCCGGTCAGCCGCTCACGCGGCCCAAACTCCTTCCGATGGAACGAAGCGATCAGGGTAAAGGTCAGGCCAAGCCCGATTGCGGCGACCGGCGTCAAGGCCGTGGCAAAGGTCCCGTAGGGGATCGCCGAAAAGCTGCCGATCATGATGTTTTGCGGATTGCCGGTGATCGTCGCAACGCTGCCGACATTGGACGCCATCGCTACCCCCAGCAGGTAGGGGACGGGGTCGCGGCGCAATCGCACGACAAGGTCCAGGACCAGCGGCGTAAGCGCCAGACAGATTGTGTCGTTGACCAGAAACGCCGAAAAGAAGCCCGAGGTCACAATCACCGCCGCGAGCAGCAGCAGCGGATGGCGGGCACGGGTCACAACCCAATTGGTGACGAGCCGGAAAAAGCCGGAGAGACGCAGATTGCCGACGACGATCATCATGCCGAGCAGCAAGCCAATCGTGTCGAAATCGATCGCCCGCAAGCCTTGGTCGAGCGACAGCACGCCGACGCCGACCATCAGCGCCGCGCCGAGCAGCGCCGCCCCCGCCCGGTCGAGATAAAACCCCGGCAGTTTGCCGAGAGCGATGACGATATAGGTCAGGGCAAAGATCAGGAGCGCGGCAAAACGCTCTCCGCGCGGCCAGATGACGGCAAAGACCGCCGGCCTTTCCGCCGCGAACAGGAGGATCGTGGCGACCAACGCCGCCGCTGCGAGGACGCCGGCGGTCCCCCACCCGGCACGACGCCTTCGCCGCCCCCGGTCCGTGCCTCCCGAGCCGCGCTCTGTCACCCGGTATCGTCCTCCGCCACCCAACCGGGGGCTGGGATCCGCACAGGCTCATCAGCAGACCGTGGGGGATCGCCCAATTTTGCTGTTTCGGGCATCGCCGTCACAAGCGCAGCCAGGGCTATCGCGGCGGCCACGGCCGAAGTCAGAAACGCCGCCGAATAGCCGAAATGGTCGACGATAAGCCCGGCGGCCAGACCGCTCAGCGAGGCCCCGATCCCTTGTGCGGTGGCGACCCCGCCTTGCGCCGCGTTGTAGCGGCCGGTGCCGCGCATGAGATCGGCCAGCACTAACGGCGTGATCGCGCCAAAGATCCCGGCGCCGACCCCGTCGAGCAACTGCACCCCAATCAGCCACGCGGTGGCATTGGAGAAGGTATAAAGCACTGCGCGGACCGGCAGGATCCCGAAACCGATCAGCAGGATCGGTTTTCTCCCCCAGCGGTCGGCGTTTATCCCCACCATTAGCGCGATCGGCAGCATGATCATCTGAGCGGCGATGATGCAGGCCGACATCATCGCCGTCGCCCATTCCTTATGCGCGAACGCCAGCTTCTGACCCACCAACGGCAGCAACGGCGCATTGGCGAAGTGGAACAGCATCGTGCAGAGGGCGTAAAGCAGCAGCGGGCGGCAAGTCAGCAACACTTTGAGGCCGGAAGGCTGCGGTTCGCCCTCATGCTTCTGCTCGCCGCCCCGCGCCTGGATGTGGTCGATGGCATAGCCAGGGATCGACAGCACCGCGACAGCGGCCAGCACGGCGAAGAAAGGGACGAGCAAAAAGACCGCGCGCTGCGAGACCGCCCACCCGACTACCCCCGCCGCCGCGGCGATCGCGACATTGCCGCCGTGATCCCAGGCAGAATTGCGGCCCATGCGGCGGGCCAACGCCTTGCGCGCATAGAGGCCCAGAGTCAGCGCCGCTACAGCCGGCCCGAACACGTCGCCAACCATCGCCGTCAAGGTGTTGGCGACCATGACCGGCCAGAAAAATGGCGCGGCATAGATCGTGATGGCTCCCGCCGCTAGTACCGCCAGCGCCGCGACGACGACTGCGCGCTTGGCTCGGGTGGCGTCGATCAAGCCGCCGATCGGCGTCTGGACCATGAGACCCAACAACCCGCCAACGGTGGTCACCACACCGACCGCCGACTGACCCCAATGCTGCTGGGTGACGAGAAAGACGTTCAGATAGGGGCCGAGCGCCCCGCGCACATCGGCGAGCAGAAAATTCAGCGCGTCGAGCGAGCCCGGACGAAACCGACGACGCGGCACTGCGTTACACCGCGCCAAACCGCCGCGCGCTGCTGCCGCGGGACCGGTTTTCCATTATCTTGCCGAGCTGATGGCAACCACGGAGGCAGTCGATGGCGGGACAGCACAACACAACCGAAGACGACATCACCGCCGAGGTTTTGCAGCGCTTCGCGGAGACGCCGGACCCGCGGCTACGCAAAATAATGCTGAGCTTGATCGGGCACCTGCACGCCTTCGTCAAGGAGGTCAACCTGACCGAAGCCGAGTGGTTCCAGGCAATCGAGATCCTTACCAAGGCCGGCCACATGTCGGACGACAGGCGCCAGGAATTCATTCTGTTCTCGGACACGCTCGGCGTGTCGATGGTGGTCGACCTGCTGAGCCACCGCAAACCTGACGGGGCAACCGAGTCGACGGTGTTCGGCCCGTTTCATCGGCTCAATGCGCCCGAAATGCCCGCGGGCGGCAACATCGCCCATCTTGACGAAAAGGGCCCCCCGACCTTGGTCGCAGGCCGGGTCCTCGATCTCGACGGCAGGCCGATCGCCGGAGCATTGCTCGATGTGTGGCAGGCTCAGACGAACGGACTTTACGACTCGCAGGACACGCACCTGCACGAGATGCACATGCGCGGCAAATTCCACAGCGACGCCGAGGGTCGCTATCTCGTGCGCACCGTAAGGCCGGTCCACTATCCGATTCCATCCGACGGCCCGGTGGATGCGATGCTGCGCGCGACCGGAGGCCATCCGTGGCGCCCGGCGCATATCCATTTTGTCGTGTCAGCCGAAGGCTATGAGCCGGTGACGACGCACATCTTCGACAGCGCCGACGAATATCTCGCCAGCGACGCGGTCTTTGCAGTCAAGGACTCGCTGATCTGTGATTTCGCGCGGCACGATACGGCCGAGGGCGAAGCGAAAAAGCTGGGGGTCAAACCTCCCTATTACACGACGCAATTCGACTTCCACCTCAAGCCCGCCTCCGCGCAGTCGCCGAACGAGCTTGATGCGCAGCAGCGTCTGGCCGCACTCGGCGCGCGCTGAGGGTTCAGCAGCCTTGTGGGGCTGCGGTGATCGCCCTTAGACTTCGCTGAGACCGGCAATGGAGGATCGAATGCCCGACGGAATGCCAGGGGGAACCGACGTCTTTGAGATCATGCAAACGATGCGGGCGATGCGGCGACTCAAGCCCGACCCGGTGCCCGACGAGCTGATCCGCAAAATCCTCGTCGCCGGCCAGGCAGCGGCCAGCGGCGGCAACACCCAGCGCTGGCGCTTTCTGGTATTGAAGGACCCGGCAATCAAAAAAGCGGTGCAGGTCTATTACAAAAAGGCCTTCGACGAGGTGGTCGGGCCGCGTTACGCGTCGAGCGCACCGCCGCCGGGGTCAGACCCCGTCCGCTACAAGCGCCAGCACGCCGCGGTCGAATACCTGACCGACCATTACCACGAGGCCCCGGTGTGGATCGTCGCCTGCCTCGAGGACGGCGCCAACGCAGGCCGCTCGGCGGGCTCGTCGATCTACCCCGCGGTCCAGAACATGCTGCTGGCGGCGCGCGCGCTCGGGCTCGGCTCGACCCTGACGACCCGGCACATCGGCTACGAGAAAGAGTGCGATGCGGCGATGGGAATCCCCTCCGGGTTCCATTCCTACGCCATTCTGCCGATTGGCTATCCGATGGGGCGGTTCGGACCGGTCGGCCGCGGGCCGCTTTCCGATGTCGTCTATCTCGACGGCTGGGGCAAACCCTATCCGGGGCTGTAATCGAGGGGAGGAGAACATGCCGAGAATTGCGCCGGTCACCGGCAAAACCGACGTCCCGGCCGAACATCACGGCGTCGTCGACGACGTGATCAAGGTGTTCGGCAATGTGCGCGGGCCGTTCAGCATCATGCTGCACAGCCCGCCGCTCGCCGGGCGCGTATTGCCGCTCGTCACCTTCTTCCGCGAAGGGAGCGTGGTCGAAGCGAAGCTGCGCTCGCATGCGATCCTCGCCGCGGTGCGAGAGAAGGAGGCGGCCTATGTGTGGGCGGCCCAAGTGGGTGCGGCGCGCCGCGTCGGAGTGCCCGAGGCGACGATCGACCTCATCCGCGCCAAGGGCGATCCCTCGGCGCTGCCGGCCGACGAGCGCGACATCGTGACCTACACGCGCCAGCTGCTGCGCACCAACAAGGTCGACCAGGCCCTGTTCGACCGCCTCAAGGGCCGTCACGGCGAGCAATGGATGGTCGAGCTGACCGCGGCGGCGAACTACTTTGCGTTCCTCTCCGGCATGGTCAACGCCTTCGAGGTGCCCGCCCCGCCCGACGGCGACAAACTGCCGAGCTAACCGGCTCGCCCCGCCGGCCGCGGCGTCGTGCGCGGGCATGGGCTGATTCTCGCCGCTCCTGCCTCGGGGAGCGGCAAGACCCTGGTGACGGCGGGCCTGTTGCGCCATTTGCGTCGGCGCGGTGTGCGGGTCGCCGCGGCCAAGGCCGGTCCAGATTTTATCGACCCGACCTTTCACGCGCTCGCCGGCGGCCGGCCGTGCCCGAACCTCGATCCTTGGGCAATGCGGCCGGCGACGCTCGCCACGATCGTGAACCAGCTGGAGGCCAGCGCCGAACTCGTGCTGTGCGAAGGTGTGATGGGCTTGTTCGACGGCGCCGGCCCTGACGGCGAGAGGGGATCGACCGCTGAATTGGCGCGGGTCACCGGCTGGCCGGTCGTGCTGGTGGTCGATGCCCGCGGCCAAGGGGCCTCGGTCGCGGCATTGCTGCGCGGGTTTGTCGGCCATCGGCCGGATATTTCGATCGCCGGGATCATCCTTAACCGCGTCGCCAGCGAACGGCATCGCGCGTTGCTTCAGGCCGCGATCGCGCGCCATCTGCCCGCTCTGGCCATACTCGGCGCGCTGCCGGCCGACCCCGCCCTCTTTTTGCGCTCGCGTCATCTCGGCCTCGTGCCGGCGCCGGAAGCCGGCGACGCGGAGGCCGTCATCGACCACTTCGCGGCCGAGATCGGCGCTCGCATCGATGTCGACCGGCTGTTGCAGTTGGCGCGACCGTCGCTGCTCGCAGCCGAAGCGGCCGCCAGTGTCCGGCCGCTCGGCCAGCACGTCGCCATCGCCCGCGACGACGCTTTCTGCTTTTGCTACCCGCATTTGCTCGATGCCTGGCGGGGCGCAGGCGCCGAAATTGGTTTTTTCTCACCCCTTGCCGGCGAAGCGCCCACCCCCTCCGCCGACGCGATTTATCTGCCCGGCGGCTATCCCGAGCTCTGGGCCGCCCGCCTTGACGCCGCCGATGGCTTTATCTCCGGAATGCGCCACGCCGCGGCGGCAGGAAAACCCGTCTATGGCGAATGCGGCGGCTATATGGTGCTCGGCGAGGCGCTGATCGACGCCGACGGCGATCGCCATAAAATGGCGGGCCTGCTGCCGCTCGTAACCAGCTTTGCCGATCGTCGCCGTCACCTCGGCTACCGCTGCGCAACCTTGGTCGCCGATACCCCGCTCGGGAGCGCCGGCGCCCGCTTTCGCGGTCACGAATTTCATTACGCCACCACAGTCACTGAAGGCAGTGCCCCGCCATTGTGGTCGGCAAAGGACGCGGCCGGCGCCCAATTGGGGAATTGCGGATCGCGCTGCGGTTCGGTCTTCGGCTCGTTCATCCACCTGATCGACAGAGCCGTTTCTCCAGCTCAATCGTCGACCGGGACGAGTTCGGCGCCATCCGCCCCGTAATCGATAATCGCCCTGTCGCGGGTCAGCAGGGCCAGGCCTTCGGCGCGCGCCTGCGCGATCAGCATTCGGTCGAACGGATCACGGTGTCGCTGTGGAAGTTCGACCAATGTCCGACAGTGATGAGGGTGAATCGGAAGCAGTTCGAACCCCTCGGGAACCTCAACCAGGCGCTGATCGAACGCGATACGGCCGAGCATCGTTAGGATCGCGATCTCCCAGAGTGTGGCCGCGCTGATGTAACGCGACGGGGCGCCATCGAGGGCCCGCCGTTCTCCCAGGGTTAGCCGTTCCGGGGCAATCCGCGCCCACAGGACGACATGGGTGTCGACGAGCACGGCTGCGCCTATCGGGCTGATTCGAAATCGCGAATGACATCATCCGGAAGAGTCAGGTCATCCGCCAGGAATAGGCCGCGAAGCTCCCCGTATTGGATCGGTCGATGCTCCGGCAGCGGGCCAATGCAGGCAACCGGCCGTCCGCTGCGGGTCACTACGATCTTCTCGCCGGCCTCCGCGCGAGCTACAAGAGCAGCGAACCCAGCTTTGGCCTGGGCGACCGAAACAGTTGCGCTCATCCAACCCACCGTTGCAAGATGACCATTGATGGTCAAGATAGTTGGACGAGGTTTTACGAGCAAGCGGCGAGCGATGGGGTGGTTTTGACGGACATCCATCGCTAAAGCAATATTGCAGCAAGCGACAATCGGGAGGGACGTCATGCGCCAAATTCCTGAAATCGATCGGGTGCTGAAAGCGGCAGCCGATCGCGGTGACGTGCCTGGGGTGGTGGCGATGGCGGCAACGCGCGAGGGGCCGGTCTATCAGGGCGCGTTTGGAAAGCGGGCCTTGCCCGACGGTGCGGGGATGACCGCCGATACGGTGTTCTGGATCGCTTCGATGACCAAGGCGGTCACCTCGGCGGCGGCAATGCAACTCGTCGAGCAGGGCCGGCTGGCGCTCGACCGGCCGATCGCCGAGGTGCTGCCCGAGCTTACCGCGCCGCAAGTGCTTGAGGGCTTCGACATGGCGGGCGAGCCGCGCCTGCGTCCGGCCCGGCGGCCGGTTACGTTACGACATCTGATCACTCACACCGCCGGCTTTGCGTACGCGATCTGGAACGCCGATCTCGGCCGCTATATCGAGAAGACCGGCACCCCGGACGTCATCACCTGCCGGAATGCGTCGCTGTCGCTGCCGCTGATCTTCGATCCCGGCGACAAATGGGATTACGGCATCAATATCGACTGGGTCGGCAAGGCGGTGGAGCGAGTCAGCGGCCGCCGGCTCGGCGAATATTTCGCGGAGCACCTTTTCGCGCCGCTCGGCATGAAGGACACCGCATTCGCGCTGACAGAGCGCCACCGCGCCCGGCTCACGGCGATGCATGCGCGCGGCGATGACGGCGGGCTGGCAGCGATCCCGTTTGAAATGGCGCAGGACCCGGAATTCGAGATGGGTGGCGGCGGCCTCTACAGCACCGCCGCGGATTATCTTGCTTTTGCCGGGTTGTTCCTCACCGACGGGCGCGCCGCGGACGGACAGCAGGTGCTGGAGCCGGAAACGGTGCGGCTGATGGCGCAGAATGCGATCGGCGAGCTCACGGTGCAGCCGCTAAAAACGGCGATGCCGGCCTCCTCGAACCACGCCGAGTTCTTCCCCGGCATGGTCAAGAAATGGGGGCTCGGCTTTATGATCTCGACCGAGGCCGTGCCGGGCGGACGCAGCGCCGGCAGCATCGCCTGGGCGGGTCTCGGCAACACCTATTTCTGGATCGACCCGGCGAAAGGTGTGGCCGGGGTGATCCTGATGCAGCTGCTCCCGTTCGCTGACCCCAAAGCGCTGGCGGTGTTCGACGGCTTCGAGAAATCGGTCTACGCCGCGCTCGATACTGGTGCCCGGTCGATTTAGGGAAAGAGCGGCAAATGGCGGGCTTACGCGGCATCTCGATCGGCCGTTCCCGGCCGCTGAGCGAATCGGCGCTCGCCGAGATTGGCCGGCACGCGGTAGCGCTCGACCTTGGTGCGCCGCTCGCGATCCGGGTCAGCCCGCGGGCGCGCCGCGTCGGACTGCGCATCGACGCCGCTGAGCGCCGGATCGAGCTGGTCGTGCCGCAGGGCGTGCCGGCGGAATTCGGTCTGCGCTTTCTGCGCGAAAAGCGGGGATGGATCGCGAGCCGTCTCGCTGCGCTGCCGCGGCCGCTGCCGTTTGTCGAAGGGGCGGTGGTGCCGGTGCTGGGCCTGCCGCACCGGATACGTCGATCGCTCGACCCCGAGGCGCCGCCGGTGACGATCGCCGACGGGGAAATCCGAGTGCGCGGCGACCCGGTGCATTTGCCGCGCCGGATGCGCGATCATCTCGTGACCCTCGCCCGCGAGGAGCTGGCGCGTAGGGCCCGGCCGCTCGCTGCCCGAATCGGCCGCAAGATTTCGCGGGTGAGTGTGCGCGACACCAAAAGCCGCTGGGGCAGCTGTTCGGCGAAGGGCAACCTTTCGTTCAGCTGGCGGCTGATCTTTGCCCCCGAGGAGGTCGTAGATTATGTCGTGGCGCATGAGGTGGCGCATCTCGCTGAGATGAATCACGGTCCGCGCTTCTGGCGGCTGGTCGACAGCCTCGCGCCCGGGAGTGCCCGGCCGCGCGCCTGGCTCGATCGGCACAGGGCGCAGCTGCTGTCCTACGGCTGATCGGCCGGCATAAGGGTTTGAGGCGATGGCGCAGGAATACACGGTCAAATCGGTCGAACGATGGCCGTGGGCAGCGACCTTCAGGTGCGCGTTTTCATTCTGACGCCGGGCGAGGAAATCCCTTGGCTTTTCCACAGTGCGATCACTGATCGGTATTTCGGGCTCGAAGGCACGAAGTCGATCGGCGAACGCTACAACATCGCGCCGAAGACCGTGCATCTGATCAGCAATCGCTCGGAGGCGGATGTGCGCTTTCTGCTGGCGCAGGGGGTCGGCACCAATGATTTTATCCGGGTTGGGGCCGACTTTCCCGGCGCATGATCCACACGAGCAGCACGAGCCCAGGCAGGCAGGCCGCGGTGCTCAGAACGAAAAACGGAGTCCAGCCGAGTGCGTCGGCGAGCGCGCCACCCGACGCCGATAGGGTGGTGCGGCCGACCGCCGCCAATGACGACAACAGCGCATATTGCGTTGCCGTAAAGGCTATGTTGCACAACCCGGACAGGTAGGCGACGAACGCCGCCGACCCCATCCCGCCGGTCAAATTCTCGATCCCGATCGTCAGCGCCAGCGCTACCAGATTGTGACCGGCCCAGGCCTGCAGCGCGTACATCAGGTTCGACAGCATTTGCAGCACGCCGCAGACCAAGAGCGCGCGCATCACACCGAGCCTTAAAACCACGACGCCGCCCAATGCCAAGCCGGCGAGGCTGGCGGCAAAACCGTAGACCTTACCGATATTGGCGAGCTCAACCTTGGTGAAGCCCAGCGACACGTAAAGCGGGTTCGACATCGTGCCGGCGAGCGCGTCGCCGAATTTGTAGAGGATCACGAAGACGAGAATCGCGAGCGCGCCGTTGCGCGTCAGCAGGTCGCCGAACGGCGCGAGCACAGCGCGCCGCAGCCATGCCACGACCCGCGTAAGTGCGGTGGCGCCGGGCAGCCGGTCGGGCGCCGCCGCACTGCCGGGCTCGGGCGTCAACCAGACCGTAACCATGCCGACCAGCAGCAACGCCGCCATCAGCCCGTACGAGAAGCGCCAGCCGCCAAAACTCGCTGCGTAAAGCGCTCCCGCCGAGGCCGTAAGCATACCGAAGCGATAGCCCCATTGCGTCGCTGCTGCACCGGCGCCTTGCTCCTCGGGCTGCAAGAGCTCGATGCGGTAGGCGTCGATGACGATGTCCTGGCTCGCCGACAGGAAGGCGACGGCGAGGGCCGCGAGTGCCGTAAGTCCCGGTGAAGAGCGCGGATCGACGACGCCGAGCGCCAATATTGCCAACGCCAACAAGGGCTGGATCGCCAATGCCCAGCCACGCCGCCGCCCGAGGCGGGAGGTAAAAAGCGGTATCGGCAACCGGTCGATCAGCGGCGACCACAGAAACTTGACGCTGTAGGGCACGCCGACCAACGCGAATAGCCCGATCGCGGTGCGCGAGATGCCGATCTCGGCCAAGCGGAACGACAGGGTCGCAAAGGTCAGCGCCAATGGCAATCCGCTCGAAAACCCCATCAGCAGCACCGCGACCAGCCGCGGCCGGCGATAGATCGCGAGCGAGGTGAACCAGCGGAGTGGACTCCGGCCCTGTTCCTGCGCCGCTGGCTCCGCATCTTGACCTCCGCCCCTCCCTCGGGGCGAGGGAGAGGCGCGCGCCGCCGCGGGCTTGGCGGCAGCTGCCGAGCGGGCCGATTTCATTCAAGGGGCGGGGAAGGCCCCCTACGGCTTCGACGGCGGCTTCTCGGCGTCGGCGGCGACCTGCATCTTGATGATCTTGTCAGGGTTTTCCGGCGGCTCGCCTTTTTTGATCTGGTCGACATACTCCATACCGGAGACCACCTCGCCCCAAATCGTGTATTTGCCGTCGAGCGACGGCGCCGGCGCGAACATGATGAAGAACTGGCTGTCGGCGCTGTTTGGATCGGAGGCCCGCGCCATGCCCACCGTGCCGCGAACAAAGTGCTCGCTGGAGAACTCGGCCTTGAGCGGGCGACCGGAACCGCCGGTGCCGTCGCCGCGCGGATCGCCGGTCTGCGCCATGAAGCCGTCGATCACCCGGTGAAACGTCAGGCCGTTGTAGAAGCCTTGGCGGGCGAGCGCTTTGATCTGGGCGCAAGTGGCGGGCGCCAGATCACATCGCATCTCGATAACCACGCGGCCGGCCGGGAGATCGAGGTAAATCGTGTTTTCGAGATCCGCCGCCATCGCCTTTCCTCCACAAACGACCGCGATGACAAGCAAGACAAGCCGAGCGAACGCTGCCATCACTCTGATCCTGAATATCCGCTAGGGCTACGACCTTATCCGAACCGGGGGCACGGCGAAAGCGGTTCAGGCCCGCCGCTCGTACCAGCCGCCGCGGCGAAAGCGGTCGAGATAGGTCGGCAGGATGCCTTCGACCGCGGTCGAAGGGATGCCGAGAGTGTCGAGGCTTAAAGCCCCGGAGGAGACGACGTTGTCGCGCTTTAACAGCTCCACCTGGTCGGGGGTCAAGGGCGGGTTCGGCAGGATTGACATCAGCCGAGCCTGAAACCCGGCAACGCCGAACGGCAAATCGATCAACATCCGCTTGCGGCGAATCTCGGCCAGCAGCAATTCGAGCAGCTCCCGCATCGTGTAAGTTTTGGGGCCGCCGAGCTCGTAGGTGCGCCCGGCCGTCGCCGGGTCTTCGAGGCATTTCAGCACCGCGTCGGCGACGTCGCCGACATAGACCGGCTGAAACCGGGTATGCCCGCCGCCGATCAACGGCAGAAACGGCGAGACCATCGCGATCGCGGCAAAGCGGTTGAAGAACTGGTCCTCCGGGCCGAACACGACCGAGGGGCGCAGGATTGTTGCGGTCGGATAGGCGTCGCGCACCGCGGCTTCGCCCCGCGCTTTGGTCCGCGCATAGGTGGAGGGCGAGCGCGGGTCGGCGCCGATCGCAGAGACATGCACAAGACGCTCGACCCCGGCCTCGCGGGCGAACCGCGCCATCCGCGCCGGGCCAAGGTGATGCACCCGCTCGAAAGACTGGGTCCCTGTTTCGCGCAGAATGCCGACGCAATTGACGAGCGCCTCGTTGCCGGCGAGGAAGGCGGGCAACAGCTGCTCGTCATCGATCGAGACGTTCACGGCAGCGATCTGTCCAACGTTTCCGTGCGTCATCAGAAACTTGGCGTCCTCGGCATGGCGGCAGCCGACCGGGATCACATCGCCCCGTGCAGCGAGCCGCTGGACGACATAGCGTCCGATGAAGCCGGACCCGCCGAGCACCGCGGTCCGCCGAGTTCTCATCATGTCCCCCTACTGCGCGCCACCCGACCAATTGCTCGGTGCCCATCTCGTATAACGCAGCCCGCACATTGCCGGAAGCCAGTGCGCTATCCCCCTGTAGGCGCATCGCGCTACACTTCGCCCTCCTGAGCTTTTGTTGGTGAACATCGAGATGGCGGACCCTGTACGGATGCGCAACGACTTTCCAGTCCCGGAACGGATGAAGGCCTGGGTGCTCGGCAGTCCGGACGAGATTTGGCCGACTGAGAAGCAGGTTCCGCAACCTGGCCCGGTCGAGGTGCTGGTGCGCATCGACGCGGTGGCGATCTGCGCCACCGATCTCGAGATCATGCGGCATGGGCTGCCGGCGACGGTCGATGGCGGCCTGCCCTTCAACAAGAACTTCACGATTGGTCACGAATATATGGGGACCGTGGTCAAGCTGGGGCCGTCTGTCGATGAATATTCGGTCGGCGACCGCGTCACCGTCGAGGTCCACGCCGGCTGCGGCCGTTGCGCGCGTTGCCGGCAGGGCATGTACACCGCTTGCCTGAATTACGGCGATGTGGCCAAGGGTCATCGCGCCAACGGTTTCACAACCGATGGCGGCTTCGCCGAATACGCGATCAATAACATCAATACTCTGGTGCATGTGCCAGACGACATGACCGACGAAGAGGCGACGCTCGTCGTGACCGCCGGAACCTCGATGTACGGGCTCGACGTGCTAGGCGGGCTGATCGCCGGCGAAGGCGTGGTTGTGACCGGGCCGGGCCCGATTGGGCTGCTCGGGGTGGCGGTCGCCAAGGCGCTCGGCGCCGATCCGGTGATCCTCACCGGCACCCGCGACCGTCGCCTCGAACTCGGCAAAAAACTCGGTGCCGATTACGTTGTGAACGCACGCCAGCAAGACGCCGTCGACGTGGTCAGGCGCATCACGGGCGGCAAAGGCGTTCAGTTTGTCGTCGAATGTTCGGGCGCGCCGGGCGCGCTTGACCAAGCGGCGCAAATGGTCGATCGCGGCGGCCGGATCTGCCTTGCCGCCTTCCCGCACGAAAAGGTGCCGGTCGATCTCGCCTATCTGGTGCGCAACAACATCTATGTCTACGGCATCCGCGGCGAAGGTCAGAGCGCCACCCACCGTGCGATGGCGCTGATGAAGCAAAAGCGCTTTGATGCGAAACTAATTCACACCCACACCTTCCCGCTCGACGAACTCCCGACCGCCCTCAAATACGCCCGCGAGCGGATCGACGATGCAATCAAAGTGGTGGTCAAAGCTTCGATCTAATGATCGCCGTCAAGCTCAGGGTAATGTCGGAAGATGCCGTGCTGGTTGAATGGGATGCGGCGGTCGGAGTTGAGATAGGTGGCAATATGCGGGCGCGCCGCGATCTGGTCATGCAACGCGACGACCCGCGGGTACCGCGGTTCGAGTGCCGCCATCCGTTTGGGAAAGGCGTAGCGCAGACCCGCGACGATCTGGAACAGCGACAGATCGGGATAGGTCAGTTTTGTCCCGATCAGATACCCGCCGCGGGTCGGATTGCGCGCCAGCACGGTTTCGAAGTGGCCGAGATATTTCGGCATGCGTGAGCGGCGAAAATCGGCAGTTCGGCCGCGCGCCTCGGCGTGCTGGTCTTCGTAATAGAGGCTGCTGGCGATCGGGTGATGGGTATCGTGGGCCTCGTCGACGAAATCGGCGATCGTCAACTGCAGTTGGTGCGCCCACAGGTGCCCCGCTTCGTCCCGCGGCGCCAGACCGTGATGCACGCCGAGATACCACAGGATGTTGGCGGTCTGGCCGATCAGCAAGTCCCCGGCTTTTAAAAAGGGCGGAGCGAAGGGCGGGCGGGCAATATCGCCGTTCGCCATCAGCTGCATCATTTCGGTCTCGCCGCCGGGCTGGCGCGCGACATCGACATAGTCGGCGCCGGCCTCCTCCAGCGCGAGGCGCACAAACTCGCCGCGGCCCTGGATCGCAGACCAATAAAAAAACTCGTACCGCATGCCGCCGCCCCCTCGATCCAGCCCTCAATTGCCGGCCGGGACCGTCAGCCGGGGCGCTGGTATTTGCGGCAGATGAGGCGCGCGCGATCGGCGATCTGCGGGCGGATATGCGCTGGCATCGGTGTCAACTCGCTGGCGCGCTTCCAGTCGGGGCCGGAAACCACCTCGGGCGAGGTCAGGTGATACAGTGCGACATATTTCGGGTGGCCGGGGTTGCGGAAGCGGCGGGCGCTCAACACACCCGGGACCCGCGACAGCGCCGGGAGGTGCTCGGTGTCGTACCAGGCGTTGAACTCGGTCTCGTGCTGCGGCGCCGGCGTCATCGCCACGAGCAGCAAGCCGCCGCCGTTCTGCGGTGCCTTGGCGTCGCCGGGCAGGATCTGCTCGCCCTCAAAGCGGGGCAGCAGGCGCGTGCATTTAGCGGTGACTCGCTTTGACCAAGGCGACAAATTCTCGCCGCCGATCGCGCGATAGGCCGGGCTCTGCAAAACCGCCAGATTATCGAGATCGTAGGTCGCGACCGATTGCCTGGCGTTTTCGGCGCCGATCCACCGCTGCAAGGTCAGAAACCCGGGTACGCGCTGGCGCTCTGGGATATGTTCGAGGTCGTACCAGTCGTTGAACTCGTCTTCGGCGACCTTCGAAAAATCCATTGCGGCAATCAACAAACCCTTGGCCATCCCTCGTCTCCTCGCCTGGTGGCATCGGAATGGTACGCCGGGATCGCAGTAAGGTCCAAGGTTTCAACCGCCGGCGTGGGCGATCGCGGCGCTGATCAGCGCTGCCGCTTCGTCGGCCTCAACCCAGCGGTCGATCTTGACCCATTTCCCGGACTCAAGGTCTTTGTAATGGAGAAAGAAATGCGCAATGCGGTCGCACATAGTCGGTTGCAGGTCGCGATAGGAGCGTATCCCGACATAATACGGGGGCAGATCGTCGACCGGCACCACGACGATTTTTTCGTCGGGCCCGTGCTCATCCTCCATGATCAGGGCGCCGACCGGCCGGCAGCGCGCCACCAAGCGGGATCTCGACGATGGCGTTGACGTCGTATGGCGGCGCGCGGCCGGCCGAAATCTTGGCGATGTCCATCGCGCCTCACCTTGCTGCGGAGAAGGGTTCAGGGCGCCATTCCTTTGGCGGCAAGCTCGCCCAGCGCCTTCTCGCTCTTGGTTTGATCAAACCCCATCGCGTTCATGATGTGCGGCGCCTTGGTGAACTGGATGTCGCGGTACTCGACGATTTCGACGCGGTTGCCCCACGGATCGAGAAAGTCGAGAAATTGTCCCGGCAACAATTCGCCGCCCGCCGCTTCAACCAAGGCCCGCACCCGCGAGCGGTCGTCGACGACAAGCCCGAAATGCCGCCGATGGTCACGGTCTTCACTGCTTCTTTGCATTAGATTGATGAATTGGTCGCCGAGCTCGATAAAGGCGTTGCCCGGCCTTTTGGCACGCAGGTTGAAGTCGAAGATCTTGCTGTAAAAGGTCAAGGCTTCGTCGATGTCGCCGACTTCTAGCGCGACATGATTGATGCCGACGAGCCGTGGCTTGGCAGCATCGACGGTTTGCGGCTGGGTACTCTCGGCCATTGCGTCCTCCTGCTGACGGCTGCGGCGCATCCCCTTATATCGGGCATGATTTGGCGAATTCGATCTCGCGCCGGGACCAATCTATCGCGAAATGCCTGATCCGGGCTCGTGCAAAGCATCGGCAGGTTGGAGCGCTGGCGCGGCACGGTATAATCGGCGCGAAACCTCCAGCAAGGGGACGACGAATGTCGGTAGATCTGACGGTCGAGGGCGCGGTCGCCAAAGTGGTGCTGAACCGGCCCGAAAAATTAAACGCGCTGAGTGTCGAGATGCGCCAGAGTTTGTGTGACCACTTTGCCCGGTTGCGCTATGACGACGCTGTCCGGGTGGTGGTCGTGAGCGGAGCAGGCCGCGGGTTCTGCTCGGGCGCCGATGTCGATCGCATGGCCGGGCAGCACCACGATCTGCGTGGCGGCCGGCAGCGGCTGCAACAGGGCGGTCACACCTTTGTCCGCGCCTTGCATGCGATCGAAAAGCCCACCATCGCCGTGGTTCGCGGACCGGCGGTCGGGATCGGCTGGAGCATTGCGCTCGCTTGCGATCTCGTCGTGGCCTCGACCACAGCGCGATTTTCGCAGATTTTCCGCAAGATCGGGCTGGCCCCCGACGGCGGTGCGATCTGGTTCCTAACCCGCCGGCTCGGAATGGCCAAGGCCAAGGAACTCGTGTTCACCGGGCGCTTTGTCGAAGCAGAGGAGGCGCTGGCGCTGGGTCTGGTCAATTACGTCGTCGAAGACGACCAGCTGACGGCTAAGACCGACGAGCTGGCGGCGGACCTCGCCGCGGCGCCGACGTTTGCGCTGGGGCTGGCGAAAAAGCTGTTCCACTCCGCTGTCGGCCCCAGCCTCGACGAATATCTCGAGATCGAGAGCCTGGTGCAGCCGCAATTGCACATGACGGCGGACAATGCCGAGGGGGTTGCCGCTTTCCGTGAAAAGCGCGCGCCCAAATTCATCGGCCGCTGACCGACCGAGAAGCCCCGCGCGCAGTGAGATCACCGCGCTGGGCGCGCCCGATTGCCGAGCCTGCCGCGCTTGGCGGCGTCCTTACAGCGGGTCGCGGTCGAGCACTTCCTTGATGCGCTGCGGATCGACATGGATCTCGACCCCGGCGCGCTCCTGCTGCAGCAGCATCGGCGAGCGCGAATCGCGATGGCCCCAACCGCGATTGAGCGCTTCGGACAGCTCGGCCAACGCCAGATTGGCGACCCGCATCGGCACGTTGAAATCCCGCCCAAGCTGGGTGGCGAGCGTCACGTCCTTGTGCGCCAAACGGAGCGCGAAGGCGGCAGGGTCGTAGGTGCCGGGCAGAAACTGGTCGATCAGCCCGTCGAAGGTACGCCGTCGGCCGGTGGCGCCTTCGCGTACTGCTTCCCACAAGGCGAGCGGTTCGACCCCGGCCTTGACCCCGACCGTGAACATCTCGGCGAGTGCAGTCTGGATACAGTAGCCGGCGCCGTTGTGCACCAGCTTGGCGACCGAACCGGCGCCGATCGGCCCGACATAGCGGGCCTTGTCGCCCATCGCGTCGAGCACGGTCTTGTGGCGGTTGAAGATCTGCTCGTCGCCACCGACCCATAGCGCGAGCTTGCCGGTGCGCGCCCCGCGCGGCCCGCCGCTGACCGGCGAGTCGAGCATGTAAACGTCGCGCTCGGCAAACGCGGCGTGGATCTTGCGCACCATGGTCGGCGAGTTGGTGGACAAGTCGAAATAGGCTTTCCCGCGGCTCATTCCGCGCAGCAGCCCATTGTCTCCAAGTGCGACCGCCTCGACCTCGGGCGGGCCAGGGAGTGAGGTGAACACGACCTCCGAGGCCTCGGCAACAGCGCGTGGGGTGTCCGCCCACACCGCACCGGCGGCAAGATAGGACTCGGCCGCGGCGCGGCGCAGATCGTGAACGACCAGCTCGTGACCGGCCTTCTGCAAGCTCGCGGCCATGCCCGAACCCATCATCCCCAACCCGATAAACCCTATCTTCATCTTCTTGCCCTTCCGCGGTTAGTTGCTGGCCTCGATCGCTGCTATTTCTCGAACACGTCCTTGGCAACGAGGGCCGCGGTCATCGCCGCCGGCCAGCCGGCGTAAAAGGCGAGATGGGTAATCACTTCGCTGAGCTCGTTTTTGGTAAGGCCATTGTCGAGCGCCCGCTGGAGGTGGCCGACGAGCTGTTTTTCGCGGCCGAGCGCGATCAATGTCGCGCAGGTGATCAGGCTGCGGTCGCGCTTTGAGAGGCCTGGACGCTCCCAGACCTCACCGAACAGCACCCGTTCGCTGAGCTCGATCAGCCCGGGAACGATGTTGCGGACCTGGTCGCGGGCCGAGGAGGGTTGCGATTGCGCCATGGTTTTCTCCTTTTATGAGATCGAGCGGTTCCCTTCCGCGCCCAGCGTAGCACGGGCCCGCCGCTCCCGGCCAGAATTACCGCCGCTGTTCCGTGGCGCCATCGTTGATGAATCGGCACCACCCCGTATGGGCCAAGGTCAGTCGGCCGGGTCGACCACGGCCGCCGACCGAGCCGCGGTCCAAATTGGTCCGACGCACCAGCGCGCGCAGCGACGCAATGGCCGGGCCTCTGTTCGGCCGCCAAACCAGAGCCGAGGAAATTGCCCAGTTTTTGCCGAATTACGTCCACCCGCGCTGTCAGTCGCAGGTACTACAATTCGCCGTGTATCGGCTGGCAACGACGCCATCCAACCGGCGGCCCGATATCGTCGTCAGCATTTGCGGTAAAGCCGCTGGCATGCTGCGACACGTTTCGATCACCGCAGTGGACGGCGCCTCGGTGCCGGTGCGGGCCGCACCTTCCGCGGCAGCGGTGTGCATCCGTCATTGTGGAGATGGTCGCCGACGCCAGTCGTCAGAACGGTTCCGTGGCCGGTAATGTTTCACGCCCGGCGGCGATGGGTTACCTGCTCTTGCCGCGAGACCTCGACCGGTTGCTTTCTTGCATATGCCCGGTCGAGGAGCGAGCGACGGGGAGGAGCTTCCGTGTTCCTGGGACGGGCACCCCGGGCGCGCGACAGCCGGTGACCCCGTCTGCCACGGGGCGAGGTAATTAGTCGCAGGTCGGCTACGGATCGGTGCCCGGAAACGTCGCCTCCGGACGCCGAGGCCGTCGATCGTGAGCTGCTAACGTTGGGCCGGGTCCCCTTCCGAATGGGCGGCCGCCAGCTCGCGGTAATGCTCTCGCTGCTTGTCGCGCCACGCCGCGCGCTCGGCGGTGTCGAGCATGCCGTCGTGATTGGTGTCGATCTGGTCGAAGCGCGCATGAAACAGTTGATTGCGCTGATCAGCCGGCATCGCCGTCAATTGATCGTAATAGGCCTTTCGCCTCTCCAGGCTCGCTTTGTCGGTCGCCGTGAGGTCAGGGGCGGCCAGTTCGCGCGCGAGCCGCGCCTGGCGCTGAGCGATGTCGTGCATACGAAAGTCGCGGTATTCGTCGAACGTGATCAGCTCTGGCGCGACTGGCCGGACCGTCTGCGGTCGGGCGGGCGACGGTGCGGCCGCCGAGAGTTTGGCGGGTGAGGATTGAACCACAGCAGTTTCGCGGTTTTCGGTCGGTGCGGTTAGTTGCGCCGTCGCCGGCAAATGCCACAGCACGGCCCCGAGAAGGGCGGAAGCGGCGGCTGCGAGCGTCCATTGTCTCATTGTGCTCTCCCGTGCGTGTTCATGGCGTGTTCACAATAGAACAAAACATGACCAGCTTGGCAAGAACTTTTCGTCGGGGTTTCGTGAAGCGATTTGGGTGCGGCGCCGCGGTCTAAGCCGGGGCGAACCCCCGGAAGGCGCGAGGCAGGCGACGGATGTCCTGGATCAGCTCCCGCGGCAGGTGTCCCGGTACGGCGGGATTGGCGCGGGCGTTGACCGCGTCGGCCAGGCCGCCGAAGCGCTGCTCGATCGCCTGGGCGATTTCATCCCAGCGGCCGATCGCGGCGAACAGATCGACGACGTTGTCCGGTACTTCTTTCGCCATCTCGGTCCACTGGCCCTGGCGCACCATCGCGTTGAGCTTGTGGCCAAGGTCTTCAAGCCCGTGCGTCGCCAGCACCGGGTAATAAGCCGGGGTCGAACCGTAAAAGGCGACCCGCTGACGGACCCATTCGAACATGCGCGCAACGGTTGCGTCGTCGGGGCCGGTGGCGAGAAAGCCGCCGCCCGAGATCTCGAAATTCGCCCGCCGGCGTCCGGCCTTCGCCAGCCCGGCGGCAAGCCGCGGCATCACCGCTTCCTCGATATAACGGCGGGTGCAGAAGCCGTGCAGCTTGACGCCGTCACACTCCTCGCCGGCAACGTTGAGCATCGCCGGGCCGACCGCCGCGATCATGACCGCCGGCGGCCGGGCATCGATCGGCTCCGGCGTGAAGTTCGGGGTCATCAAAGTGAAGCGGTAATGCGCGCCCTCGTATGACAGCCGCTCGCCGGTTTGCCAGCAGCGCCAGATCGCGCGCAACGCGTGCACATATTCGCGCATGCGCGGCGCCGGGGGCGTCCACGGCACCGAAAAGCGCTGCTCGTTGTGGGCTCGCACCTGCGAGCCGAGACCGACGACAAAGCGGCCGCCGGTGGCGCCGGAAAGATCCCAGCCGACCTGCGCGACCGCCATCGGCGAGCGGGCAAACGCGATCGCCACACCCGTGTGCAATTCGATATGCTGGGTTACGGTACCGGCGATCGAGAGCGCCAGGAACGGGTCGTGCTTGTTCTCCGTCGAGATGACGCCGTCATAACCGTCGGCCTCGATCTGCTGCGCCGACGCGGCGACCTCACGCAGATTTTCCTGCGGCAATGTCGTGAATACCCTCATTTTCCCGTTCCTCCCCGCCAGTTGCGCTATGCCGGCGCCGTGCCGCGCGCGCCAAAAATTGCGGTGCCGACACGGACGTGGGTTGCGCCAAAGCGGATCGCGGTTTCAAAATCGGCGCTCATCCCCATGCTGAGAGTTTCGAGGCCATTGCGCCGAGCAATCTCGCGCAGCAGCGCGAAATGCGGCGACGGCTCGTCGTCGACCGGCGGCACGCACATCAGCCCTGCGATCGGCAGCCCGAGCCGATCGCGGCATTCGAGCACAAAGGCGTCGGCGGCTTCGGGCATGACGCCGGATTTCTGCGGCTCCTCGCCGGTATTGACCTCGATCAGGCAGGACAGGCGGCGGCCGGTGCGTTCCATTTCGCGGGCCAGCGCCACGGCGAGGCGCAGCCGGTCGACGGTTTCGATCACGTCGAACAATGCGACGGCATCCTTGACCTTGTTGGTTTGCAACGGTCCGATCAGGTGTAGCACCAGATCGGGGAATGACTGGCGCAGCGCCGGATATTTCGCCTCGGCCTCCTGCACCCGGTTTTCACCAAAAAGGCGGTGGCCGGCGACGAGCGCCTCGCGCACGGCCGCGCCGGGGTGTGTCTTGCTGACCGCGACTAGTGCGACCTTGCCGGGCGGGCGGGCGGCAGCCCGGCTCGCCGCCTCGATCCGGGCCCGCACCGCGGCGAGATTATCGGCGACGACGCCTTCGATGACCCCTTCCATATCAGCTCCGTTCCTGGCAAAAGCCTAGCTTGCTCGCTCCGGCTGCGGGCAAGGCCAACTCGCCGGGGGACCGCCGGATGTCAACTACTCATTACCGCCTCTCGACGGCAGTCGCCGCAAGTGTTTCGCTGATGCTTGCTGCATGCGGGTCAAGTCCGCCCGCTCACCAGGCGAGCACGCCGCCTGGTTCCGCAGGGTTGCCGTCGGATGCGGCGAACATAAAGACCGCGTCGGCGGACACACCCGGCGAGATGGACACCGAAGCGACGATCTGGACCGTTCTCGGTCTTGCGAAAAAGCCGTCGGAGCACCAGCCGGGACCGCACACCGGGAACACGGTCAGCCCGATCTTATGGCAGGCCGCGCTCGACACGCTCGGTTTTGCCAAGTTCAGCACGCAGGATCCGCTGACCGGCGAGTTGGTGACCGAATGGTATTCGCCCAAAGACAAACCCAACGAGCGCTACAAGATCGACGTCTTCGTGTTGGCGCGCACGGTGCGGTCCGACGCCGTCGCCGTGACCATCGATCGCCAGGAACGCACGGCGACCGGAGATTGGTCCAAGACCACGATTGCGCGGCAGGTCGAAGACGATCTCGAAACCGCGATCCTGCGGCGGGCGGGCCAATTGAAGCGGGAGTGGATGAAGGCCTACGCGTCGCAATGACGGCGCGCCGAGCCTGCCGGTGACCGCTTTCGGCTCGTCGAGCGGCGGTGGTTCCGGAGCCGGTAGAAACCGCGCGATCTCACGACCGCGTTGAAGGTTGCGGACTCTCGGGGCCGGTCGCACACTACATATCTGTTGAACACCGATCCTCGACGGCCGATCGGGGTGGCCGGGTCGGGGCACCCGTGCCGGCAACATTGCGGAAAGATTTGTCAAAGTGATGTCGCGCTACAATTTCCGGGAAACCGAAGCAAAATGGCAGCGGATCTGGCGAGACCGGCGCCTGTTCGAGGTCGCGGTTCAACCTGGGGCGCCAAAATATTATGTGCTCGAGATGTTCCCTTATCCCTCTGGGAAACTGCATGTCGGCCATGTCCGCAATTACACGATGGGGGATCTCGTCGCCCGCTATCGCCGTGCCCGGGGCTTCAATGTATTGCACCCGATGGGGTGGGACGCCTTTGGCCTGCCGGCCGAGAATGCGGCGATCGCCGAAAACCTGCATCCGGCGATCTGGACCTCTCAGAACATCGCCACCATGCGCGCCCAGCTCGAACGCATGGGTTTTGCCTATGACTGGTCGCGCGAAATCGCGACCTGCGATCCGGAATACTACCGCCACGAACAGAAGATGTTTCTCGACTTTCTGGCGGCGGGCCTCGCCTACCGCAGGGAATCCTGGGTCAATTGGGACCCTGTCGAAAACACCGTTCTCGCCAACGAACAAGTGATCGACGGCCGCGGCTGGCGCTCCAACGCGATTGTCGAAAAGCGGCTATTGTCGCAATGGTTCCTGCGGATTACCGCCTTTACCGAGGAATTGCTCGACGCGATCCACCGTCTTGAACGCTGGCCGGAGCGCGTGCGGCTGATGCAGGAGAACTGGATCGGCCGGTCGGAAGGGGCGCGAGTGTTTTTCGAGGTCGCGGGGAGGGCTGAGCGCGTCGAAGTGTTCACGACCCGCCAGGACACGCTGTTCGGTGCGTCGTTTGTGGCCCTGTCGCCAAACCACCCGCTGGCGCAGCGCCTCGCCGAAAACGACCCCGGCCTTGCCGACTTCATCGCCGAATGCAACCGGATGGGGACCAGCGAGGCGGTCATCGAGACGGCCGAGAAGCGCGGCTACGCCACCGGACTCGAAGCGGTCCATCCGTTTGATTCGACCCGCCGTGTCCCGGTCTGGGTCGCCAATTTCGTGCTGATGGAATACGGCACCGGCGCCATCTTCGGCTGCCCGGCGCATGACCAGCGCGATCTCGAATTCGCCCGTAAATACCAGCTGCCGGTGATCCCGGTGGTGTTGCCGCCGGGCGCGGACCCGGCGCAGTTCGCGATCCACGAAACCGCCTATGTCGAGGACGGCACCCTGTTCAACTCCGCCTTCCTCGACGGGCTGCCGGTCGCCGCGGCGAAACGTACAGCCGGCGAGCGGCTCGAAGCGCAGGGCCGCGGCGAACGCACGATCGCCTATCGCCTGCGCGACTGGGGCGTGTCGCGCCAGCGCTATTGGGGCTGCCCGATCCCGGTGATCCATTGCCCGCAATGCGGCATCGTCCCGGTGCCGGAAAGCGAGCTGCCGGTGACTTTGCCCGAGGATGTCAGCTTTGCGGTGCCGGGCAACCCGCTCGCCCATCATCCGACCTGGCAGCATGTCGACTGTCCGCGCTGCCGTCGACCGGCACGGCGCGAGACCGACACCTTCGACACTTTTTTTGAATTGTCGTGGTATTTCCTGCGCTTCTGTTCGGCGCGCGATCGTCAGGCGTTTGCGGGCGACGCGGTCGATTACTGGATGCCGGTCGACGCAGTATATCGGCGGGATCGAACATGCCGTGCTGCATCTGCTCTATTCGCGCTTTTTCACCCGGGCGCTAAAGCAGTGCGGCTATCTTGACCTCGACGAACCGTTCGCTGGGCTGTTCACGCAGGGCATGGTCTGTCACCAGACTTATCGCAGCGAGCGCGGCGACTGGCTGTTCCCCGAAGAGGTCGAGCGCGACGGCGGCGGATCCGTCGACCGCGACGGCAATCCGGTCGTGGTTGGACGCACTGAAAAGATGTCGAAATCGAAAAAGAACGTCGTCGGCCTCGACGCCGTCGTCGCGACCTACGGCGCCGACACAGCGCGGCTCTATCTGCTGTCGGACAGCCCGCCCGAACGCGATCTCGAATGGACCGAGACCGGGATCGAGGGGATCTGGCGTTACGTCAGCCGGTTGTGGCGGATGGTCAGCGAGCCGCCGGTGCCGTTGCCGCCCTCGGGATCGGCGGTGCCGGCGGAGTTGCCGCCGGCCCTGGCCGGGCTGCGCCGAACAATTCACCAGACGATTGCCGCGGTCACCGACGACCTCGACAAATTCCGCTTCAACCGCGCCGTAGCGCGCATTCGCGAACTGACCAACGCGGTCGAGGAACTGCCGCAGCAGCTGTTCGAAACTGAAGCCGGCGCTCCCGCGGTGTTGCGCGAGGCGCTCGAAACCCTAGCGCGGCTGCTGGGCCCGATGATGCCGCATCTCGCCGAAGAGATGTGGGAGACCTTGGGCGGCGAGGGGCTGCTCGCCGGGCAACCCTGGCCGGTCGCCGATCCCGAATTGGTGCGCGATGACCAGGTGACGATCGCGGTTCAGGTCAACGGCAAGTTGCGCGGGACGCTTGAATTCCCGCGTGATACCGCTAGCGGGGCCGTCGAGAGTGCGGCGCTGCAACTCCCTCAGGTGGCACGCTGGCTCGACGGCCGTCCGCCGCGCAAGGTCATCGTCGTGCCAAACCGGATCGTCAGCATTGTTGCTTGACCTGCCGGGCGCCTGACATGCCGGGGCGGCGGGCTCTGCTCGCGCTGACCGTTGCTGCTGCCCTGCCGTTGTCAGGTTGCGGTTGGGAGCGGCTTTATGCCGACCCCGAAAGCGGGCCGGCCGGCGCCGAACTGCGCGCGATCAAGGTTTCGCCGATCCCCGAACGGATCGGGCAACGGCTCGAAATGGCGTTGCGCAACTCGCTCAATCCGACCGGCGAGCCGACCTCGTACCGCTACACGCTGCGCACCACTCTGGTTTACTCGCTCAGCAATCTCGGCATTCAGTCGCAGGGTACCGCCACCCTCGGCCAAATCGACGTCAGCAGTAGGAGCACTCTGAACGAAAACAGCACAGGTCGAGATCTGCTGACCATCGCGCTGCACGAGCAGAACTCGTTCGAGCTGAACCCGAACCAATATTCCACCGTCGTCGGCGAAACCGACTCCCAGGTGCGAACCGTTGCCGAATTAAGTCAGGAGATTGTGCGCCGCCTTAACCTATTCATGGAGCAACGCATCGCCCAGAAAACGCCGCAGAAGGCCGAGGCCATGCCGTGAAGATCGCCCCGTCGCGGCTCGCCGCTTTTTTGCATCGCCCCGATCCCGGGATCCGCGCAGTGCTGCTCTACGGTCCCGATGCGGGATTGGTGCGCGAGCGCGCCGACCATCTCGCCCGCACCGTCTGCCCCGATCTGAGCGATCCGTTCCGCATCGCTGATCTGAACGGCGCCGTGCTTGCCGGCGATCCGGCGCGGCTCGCCGACGAGGCGGCGCAGCTGAGCCTGGTCGGCGGGCGTCGGGTGGTGCGCGTCCGCGGCGCCGGCGACTCGCTCGGCCGGCTGTTCGCCGGGTTTCTCGCCGAGACTCCGGGCGAGGCGCTGGTCCTCGTCGAGGCCGGCGAGTTGCCCGGTTCGTCCGCATTGCGGCGGCCATTCGAGGCGTCGCCCCGCGGTGCGGCGATCGGCTGCTACCCGGATGCGCCGCGCGACCGCGCCGTGGTCATCCGCGAGAGCTTGGCGGCGCACCGCGTCACCGCCAGCCGTGATGCCATCCAATACCTGGTCGATCACCTGGGCGAGGACCGTCTGGTGACCCGCTCCGAACTCGACAAGCTGACGCTCTATGTCGGCGACGGCGGCCGGGTCGAGCTCGATGACGCGGTGCTGTCGGTCGGCGACAGTGCGGCGCTCGAACTCGACGACGCAGTGATGGCGGTGGCCGAAGGCGATAGGGCGCGGCTCGACCGGGTGCTCGACCGCGTGTTCCAGGAAGGCGAATCGCCGGTCACCGTGGTCCGCGCCATGCTGCGCCACCTCCACCGATTGCATGCGATGGCGGCCAGGGTCGCCGGCGGCATATCGGTAGATGAGGCGATGCGCACCGCTCGTCCGCCAATCTTCTTCAAGCACCAGGATGGCATCCGGCGCCAGCTCGCGCAATGGCGAGAGCCTGGCCTGCGCGCCGCACTCGACCGCCTCGCCCAGGCCGAAATCCAGATGAAGACCACTGGTTTCCCCGCCGAAACCTTGTGCCGCGAGGCGCTGTCGGCGGTGGCGAGATCAGCCCGCTCGATACCCAATCGTTCGCGATAGGCAATCCGGCCAGCGGGTCACGCTACACCGGTTTTCGATTGGATCGAACCGCCCGTTCTAGTCATTGACAGCCTCGGATCGGTCGTTGCGAGCCAACCGGCACGCGCAATGCGCGACCCGAGGATGCACTCAGCGAGGCAATCTCGTCCCGACAGGTCGGGATTGCTTCGTCGCGCGATGCGCTCCTCGCAATGACGCCGCGTCAACCCTGTCGCAAACGGCTCTAAACCTCGGTCTTGGCGCCGGCGCGTTCGGTGATCAGGCCGTAATGCTCGATGCGGCGGTGCTTGTCGAAATTGAAGACGGTCCGCCGCAGATACTCCCCCAGATCAAGGTCGAGGTTGACGGCGATGACCTCGTCCTCCTCGCTCAACGTTTGCGCCGCGATCTCGCCGGTCGGCGCCACGATCGCCGAGCCGGCGATCATTGGAAACCCGTCTTCGGCGCCGCTTTTTGCCGCCGCCAATACCCAGGCCGCGTTCTGATAGGCTCCGGCCTGCAACGACAAGAGATGGTGAAACATCCGCAGATGCTCGGGCTCGCGATGATGGATATTTTCGGTCGGCGTGTTGTAGCCGAGAGCGACGATCTCGATCCCTTGCAACCCCATGACGCGCCAGGTCTCGGGCCAGCGACGGTCGTTGCAGATGCACATGCCGACGACCGCGTCATAGGCACGCCAGACTTTGAAACCCTCGTTGCCGACATCGAAATAGCGCTTTTCCAAATGCTGAAACGGCGCGTCGGGCAAGTGCTCGGAATGACCGGGTAGGTGGATCTTGCGATAACGGCCGGCAACCCTCCCGTCGCGCTCGACCAGGATCGCGGTGTTGTAATGCCGCGTCCCGCCCTTTTCCTCGGCCAGCTCTGCGTAGCCTAAATAAAAGCCGACCCCCAGCTGCTTGGCCAAATCGAACAAGGGCCGGGTTTCGGCGTTCGGCATTTGGCGCTCGAAAAAGCGGTCGATCTCCGCCTGATCGGACATCCACCAGCGCGGAAAGAACGTCGTCAGCGCCAGTTCCGGAAACACCACAAATCGGGCGCCGCGCCCATGCGCCTCGCGCAGCAGCGCCATCAGCCGCCTGACCACCGGAGCGCGGCTGTCCGCCAAGTGGATCGGCCCCAGCTGGGCCACCGCCGCGGTCAATCGGCGCGCCATGCCTCACCCCTTCTGATTTCGCGAGCGGCCGTCCGCCATCTCCACACACCCTGCCCGGTTTGCGTCACTGCGAGCAGCTTTTGTCATCGTGAACCCAGCGAAGCAATGGCGGCCGCCTTGTCACTCGCGGATTGACAAGGGGGGACTATTCGCGCGGTTCGCTGGGCAGCTCACTCCGGCGCGGTTACTAATGTCTCATCGTTCGGGGAGCCCAAACACCTCTTCAGGGTTATAGAGCCCGCGGACCGGGTGGAAGCCGAGCGACACTAAGGGGCGCGGACAGATTTCAGCAAAGGCTGACGAGGTCAAGAGCGGGCGCAGCAGGCGCTTGGTCAGCCCCTCGATGCGCGAGGCTAAGTTGACCGCCGGCCCAATAACGGTGAAGTCGAGGCGGTCGGCAGAGCCGACATTGCCGTAGATGACCTCGCCCAGATGCAGCCCAATGCCGGTACGCACCTCGCTGCCCTCGCTTTTCCGGCGTTCTTGATTGATCGCGCCAAGACGTTCGAGCCCCTGGGTCGCTGCGTCGAGCGCGCGCAGGCTCGACGGCGCGAAATCCTCGTCGTCATCGGCCGGGAAGATCGCGAGTATTCCGTCGCCCATAAATTTCAGGATTTCGCCTTTATTCTCCTGAATTGGTCGCACGATCGCGTCAAAATAATCGTCGAGCAATTCGATGACCGCGTCGCCCGGGAGCCGGTCCGACAGGCCGGTAAAGTTGCGTATATCGGTCATCATTATGACCGCGCGCATGCGCTCGCCCTGGGCGCGCAATATCTGCCCGGCGAGAATGCGTCGCCCGGCCTGCGGTCCGAGATAGGTATCGAGCAGACTGGTGCTGATGCGGCGCACCGCGCGGGTCTCGGCGATCGCGGCGAAGGCTGGATTGATCTCTTGCAGTGCGGCGATGTCGGCGTCGCTAAACCCGCCCGGTCGGTCGGTCGCCCAGCTCACAACCGGGAAGCGCCGAAAGGTGTAGTTCAACGGCAGCGCAAAATAATCCGTGCCGCCGGCCTTGCGAATTCTCTCCAGCAGCGGAAATTCCGGCGCCGGCTGGTCGAGGCGGCGGCGGAACGGCGTTCCGCGTTCGATTGTCGCGCGGATCGGGCTCAGCTGATATTCGTCGGTTTCTTCGGAGCCATGCAGGATGCTGTATTCCTCGACGATCCTACGGTCGCGCAACCAACGCGCGCCGATGCCGCGAATTTGCGGGTGCAAGACACCCACGTGATATGTGGCGCGCCACAATGGCACACCGTCGCCAAGGAGCCGCCAGCACAGTTCGTCGAAAAGTTCGACCCCGCTGTCGATCTGCGGACCCTCGACCAGTAACCAGTGCGTGATCCGTCCGCCCGGTACAGGCGCACCCAAACCGGTATAGGCGGCATCTGTGCGGAAGAACTCTTCGCCGCTGGTTCGCAGTGTCGGCTCGGCGGACGCGGCGAGGGAAGGCGTTGCAGACAGCTTGGCGTCCCTTCGTCTGTTGAAAGGCGGGTGGCGCACCGCGACGGATGCGGGCCGCGGCATAAATAGGGGCGTCGCGGCCCGATTGCGACAGGCCGGGCATTTCGCTGAGCGCGAACGTGGCCTAATTTGGGGGCGAGGTCAGCGGCCGAACAACGGTGAGCGGCTAAACAACAATGTGGGGAACAGCTATGGCGGCCTTTTCTACCCGACCCGAGATCCGCGGCACCTTCGGCGCGGTCGCGTCGACGCATTGGCTGGCCTCGGCGGTCGGCATGAGCATCCTCGAAAAGGGCGGCAACGCCTTTGACGCGGCCGCCGCGGCGGGGTTCACGCTGCAGGTCGTCGAGCCGCATCTAAACGGCCCGCTCGGCGAGGCGCCGATCCTGGTGTGGAGCGAGGTCAAGCGCCGCTGCGACATGATCTGCGGCCAAGGCGTGGCCCCCGCCGCTGCGACGATCGGCCGTTTCCGTGCGCTCGGGCTCGACCTGATCCCCGGCACCGGGCTCCTCGCCGCCGCCGTCCCGGCTGCGTTCGGCGCATGGATGCGGCTGCTGCGCGATTGGGGGACGATGCCCCTGGCGGAAATCCTGACGCCGGCGATCGGTTACGCCGAAAAGGGTTATCCGGTTGTCGAGCGCATCAGCGAGACGATCGCGGTTATGAGCGAGATGTTCCGCCGCGAATGGCCGAGTTCGGCCGCGATCTATCTGCCAGATGGCAAGCCGCCGGTTTCGGGGCGCCTGTTCCGTAACCCGGCCCTCGCCGCCACCTACCGCCGGGTCCTCGCCGAGGCCGGTGACGGGACTCGGGAAGGCCAGATCGAGCGCGCCCGCGCCGCGTGGTATCACGGCTTTGTCGCCGGAGCGATCGACCGGTTTTGCCGGGAGGAGAAAATTCTCGACTCCTCTGGGCGGCGCCACGCCGGCTTGTTGACCGGCGATGACCTCGCGTTGTGGGAGCCTCCGGTCGAGAAACCGCTGAGCTTCGATTACCGCGGCTGGACCGTGATCAAAGGCGGGCCGTGGAGCCAGGGGCCGGTGTTGCTGCAAACGCTGGCCCTGCTGCAAGGGTTCGACCTCGACGATCTCGATCCGCTCGGCGCCGATTTCGTCCACACCGTGGTCGAGTGTTTGAAGCTCGCCTTTGCCGACCGCGAGGCTTGGTATGGCGACCCCGATTTTGTCGAGGTGCCGATGGATACCCTGCTGTCATCGGCCTACAACAATGCGAGGCGGCGTCTGGTCGGCGACCGCGCCTCTCTCGAACTGCGCCCGGGCGGCCCTGATTGCCGCCGGCCACGGATACTGGTCGGCGGACATGAGGCCGCGATCGCCGCCGCCGGCATCGGCGAGCCGACGATGAGCCAGCGCGGCGTCGTAGCCGGCGACACCTGCCACATAGATGTGCGTCGACCGCTGGGGCAACATGGTGTCCGCGACGCCGTCGGGCGGCTGGCTGCAGAGTTCGCCGGTTATTCCCGAACTGGGCTTCTGCCTCGGCACGAGGCTGCAGATGTTGTGGCTCGAAGAGGGGTTGCCGGCCAGCCTCGAACCGGGCAAGCGTCCGCGCAGCACCCTGTCGCCGTCGATGGCGTTCAAGGGCGGCGAGCCCTACATGGCGTTTGGCACGCCCGGTGGCGACCAGCAGGACCAGTGGTCGGCGCTGATGCTTCTGCACCATGTCCATCACCGGATGAATTTGCAGGAGGCGATCGATTGCCCGGCCTTTCACACCGAGCACCAGCCGAGTTCGTTCTATCCGCGCGCCGCCCAGCCCGGGCTGGTGGCTCTCGAAGGGCGTTTCCCCGAAACAACCCGCGCCGCCCTCGCCGAGCGCGGCCATCGCCTCACAGTGGGCGGGCCGTGGTCTGAAGGCCGGCTCTCTGGTTGCGCGCGCGAAGAGACGCCGGAGGGTATGATCATCAAGGCCGCCGCCAACCCGCGCGGCATGCAGGGCTACGCCATCGGCCGGTAACATTTGAGCAGGGGCGGATGGGCAAGGGAACGCCTCGCTCCAGCAGCATCGAACCGCCGATCGACTATCCTGACGAGAGCGAACCCGTAAGCCGACGGCCTGCCGGTAGCAACACCTTTGGCGCAAGCGGCAGCCGGCTATTGTTAACTACGCTGACCCCCAATCCGGAAGTTTTCAAAGTCCGAGTGTCGACCGTCAATCTATAACCATGGCACGGCAGAGCGGTTGATTGTCGCCGAAAAATTATATACCTTGAGATATTGCCGAGGTGGTCACATGCACATTGATGTCATCGACGAGCTGAGCGCTTTCACCGCGCTGCGCCACGATTGGGATATGGTCTACCAAGCCGATCCCGAGGCGCAGTACTTCCTTTCGTGGCAATGGCTGTCTGATTGGCTAACCGTCCACCAGACTAGCTGGTTCGTTCTTGCCGCCAAGTACAACGAGACCGACCGCGGCTATGTCGCCTTCCTCCCCATACGGATGGGGACAGTCTTCGACAAGAAGCACGGTTTTTCCAACGAGATCCACTTCGCCGGCGCTGGCTTCTCGGATTATGCAGGTCTCCTGACCAGGCCCGGGTTCGAGGCCGAGACCGTCCCGGCATTTGTCAAATATCTGAAACGAAAGGTCAATTGGGCCCGATTTACAATGGACAATCTGATGATGTCCGACCAACGGCGTCGGCTGTTCTTGAGGGATTTCGATAAGATACGGTTTGTACATGCGCCAATTGTCTATAATGATTTTGACGGCACCACAGATCACGGTATATGTCCGTCGGCGGATTTACCCGTTGATTGGGAAGAATATGTCAAGTCGTTGAGCACCAACAATAGACAGAAAATCCGCCGCCTGCTCAGAAAGGTTGACGGTTCCAAGGACTACCGCATAGCTCTCTCAGACGCCGATAGCTTCGACGAAAATCTGACGATGCTGTTGGATTATTGGAAAATTAAATGGGCTCCCAGCAAAGGCGCGGACAGAGTCCATGAGATCGCCCAGCGCAACTATTCCATGTTGGCCCGTTGCGCCCAGAACGGCACGCTGTTACTCCCCGTATTCTGGCATGGCGACAGGCCTGTCGCCGCGCTCGCGACTCTAATCGATAATTGCAAGAGATCGCTGCTGTTCTTCATCACCGGACGGGATGAAACATATAACGAGATGCCCGCCGGTTACCTGCTGCATGCCTACAGCATTCGCTATGCCATCGCACACGGCTTCACCACCTATGATTTCCTGAGGGGAAATGAGCCGTACAAGTACCTGTTCGCCTCACAGGAACGCCGCCTCAGGGCAGTCTCCGTGGTCACGAAGACCAACCGCAACCTCGGCGGCAAATTAGATCCGCGGGGATTGCCCGCCATGCTCGATATGAGCCTGGAATTCGAGAACGAGGGCGAACTTGCCGACGCTGAGCTCGGCTACAACCAGATACTGGAGATCGAGCCGGACCATGCGCTCGCGCTCTACAGGTTCGGCCGGTTGATGGCGGAAAAGGGCGAACATGCCGAAGCGAAGAGGCTGCTTACCCGCTCGGTGGCCGTGGAGCCCGAGGGTGACAACGCCTGGTACTATCTGGCGCAGTCGTTGCACGCTCTCGGAGAGAATGAGGCAGCGCTCGCGGCCTATCGCGAGACCGTCAAACGGCAGCCGCAGAACCAGGAGGCGAAAGAGCTGATCGTGCGGCTAAGCATGACGGCCAAGCCTGCCGACCGGGCGACAACGGTCTGGCCGATCGAGGTCCTGGAAAGCGCGTCGCGCCAAAGCGCCGCCGCGCCGGTTGCGGTCAATCCCGATAGAGTCCTGCAAAAGAAGGTACAGGAGATTCATAATCTGACTCAGGATTATTTTGACCGATTTGTCAATCCGCGCCCTCCATGGCAGGAGCGGAGAAAAGAAATACGCAATACGGCTAACCAGACGTAGTAAATCGATCTCGAGTCAGATTAGGCGAGATTACACGCATGGGGGCGCGTGAGGCGGTTCCGAAGGCATGTATGGCGGCGGTTTAGCCAAGCAAGCGCCCTTCTTTCCCCGAGCGGCACCGGTCATTTGTCGCCGCCGGCGATGCTGATCCCGAAATTGTTGTGCAGCATGTCGATGTGGCCCCAGCATCGATGAGCTTCGCCAATCGCCGGGGCGAGGATTTATTCCTTTGTGACGTCGGCCTCGGAGGCCACGCACTCGCCGTCATCCTTGCTGTCAATCGCCGCTGTTTTCTCGGCGAGGCAATTATCCGGTTGACGACCAGCACCCGGACGCGCTCTTGCGCAACGCGCGGCTTCGAGGCGCGCCCGTTCCGGTGTCCGCTTCGGGTCCTTGCCCTGCTCCGATGACGATCGCGACCTTCCCTTGAAGACGCTTCGCGGACCTCCACGATGACGATTAGGTCGCCAGCACGTTGCCGCTCCCGAGATGCCGCAAGCGCCGGACGGAACTGCGCGATCGAGCTATCTCTGGGCCCGCGCGCGCTGCTTCTGCCGTTTTGCTTTAAGCTTGGCCTTGTGCCGGGCGGCGCGCTCGCGCGTCCGGGGTTTGCGCACTCTTTTCATGACGTTCTCCTCTGGTCGAAGCTACCCCGGACCCGTCCATCCTTGGTTGGCGGAGCGACGCCGGTTCGCATCGGTGCTGGATGTAATAACCCCAGGACGACCGCAACACAAAAACCCAAAACTCGCGGCTTTGAGGTATCCGAAAGACACCGAACTGTTTGAGTGAGCAACCGTTTTGTCGTGCAGATCGGGGTGCAGCGACGGCCCGGCTTCCCAGTTTACTCCTATTCCGCACCCCGAGGACGATTTTCAGCGGCGACGAGCCGCGAATGTGAGCCCTCGAAAACTGGGGCGAGTGATCGGGTTCGAACCGACGACATCCAGATCCACAATCTGGCGCTCTAACCAACTGAGCTACACCCGCCGCCGAAGATGGAGGTAGCGGTTCGCGGGCAAGGCGTCAAGGTTGGGCTTTGGCGCGCCGCTGCTTACATTTCGCCGATGACGATCTCCCCGGACGGCTGGCGGAAAAATGCGCTGCTGACGCCGCAGCAGATGGGCGCGGCCGACCGGCTGGCGATCGCCGATGGTGTCCGCGGTACCGTGCTAATGGAGAAAGCCGGCATCGCCGTCGCCGATGCGATCTCGCGGCGCTTTCCGCCGCGACCGATCGTCGTGCTGTGCGGGCCCGGTAACAATGGCGGCGACGGTTTTGTCGTCGCTCGCGTCCTAGCCGAGCGCGGGTGGAGGGTACGATTAGCGCTGCTCGGCGAGCTCGCAAAGCTGCGCGGCGACGCAGCGGCGGCGGCAGCGCGTTGGCTCGGCCCGGTCGAGCCGCTCTCGCTGGGCGCGCTCGACGGGGCCGGGCTCGCGATCGACGCTATCTTTGGCGCCGGGCTGGGCCGGCCGGTCGATGGTTTTGCACGGGCGGTCATCGAAGCCCTCGATCAGCGCGGGATTCCGGTTGTCGCGATCGACGTGCCGAGCGGCATCGACGGCGGGACCGGCGAGGTTCGCGGCGCGGCGCCGCGTGCGGCGGTGACGGTCACCTTCTTCCGCAAGAAGCCAGGCCACCTGCTGTTGCCGGGACGCATCCATTGCGGCGAAATCGTGCTGGCCCAGATCGGCGTTCCTGATCGGGTGCTGGACAAGGTCGCACCCGATACGGTGGAAAACGCCCCTTCCTGGTGGCTCAGGGCTTTGCCGCGCCCAAGTCTCGGCAGCCACAAATACACACGCGGACATGCGCTGGTGGCGGGCGGGGCAGTGATGACCGGGGCGGCGCGGCTCGGCGCGCGCAGCGCCGCCCGGCTCGGTGCCGGGCTGGTCACGGTCGCCGCTCCCGAGGCCGTGTTCCAAGTCTATTCCGCCGCCTTGACAGGGATCATCGTGCAGCCGATCAACGGTCTTGGCGATTTCCGCAAACTGCTCTCGGACACCAGGCGCAACGCCGCGCTGATCGGTCCGGGCGCCGGGATCGGCGCCGAGACCCGCGACAAGACGTTGGCCATCCTCACTGCCGGCAAACGGGCGGTGCTCGATGCCGACGCGCTGACCTCATTTGCCGATGACCCGAAAAGCCTGTTCGACGCTATACAATCGCCGGTCGTCATGACGCCGCATGACGGCGAATTCGCGCGCCTGTTCGATAGCGGCGGCAGCAAGCTCGAGCGGGCGCGCCGCGCGGCGCGCGCGAGTGGCGCGGTCATCGTGCTGAAAGGCGCCGACACGGTAATCGTGGCACCTGACGGCCGGGCCGCGATCAATGCCAACGCGCCGCCCGATCTGGCAACGGCGGGCAGCGGCGACGTGCTCGCGGGCACGGTGCTCGGGTTATTGACGCAGCAGATGGAACCGTTCGAGGCGGCGGCGGCGGCGGTGTGGCTGCACGGCAATGCCGCCGCCCGAATCGGCGCCGGGCTTGTCGCCGAGGATCTGGTCGAGGCGCTGGCCTCGGCACTCCGCGATTTGGGGTGCGAGCAGGAAACCCGCGCGCTTCGGGGTTGACGGCGAAGCCGCTGTCGCGTCTCTGTCGGGCCCCAGTCACAGCCGCCGTCGCCGCCATGAACGATCGAGCACCCGCCAAGTTTTTCGAGGGCGTTTTCGACCGCACCCTGACCAACCTGCGCAGCGCGTGGCGGGATATCGCGCTGTCGGCGCGCGGCGTGTTGGCGCGCGCACCGCGACCGGAGTTGTCGGGCGATGACATCGCTCGGTTGCGCGAGCAGATGCTGAGCTGCCTCGACGCCCGCGGCGGCGAGGTCACGGCCCGGGCTCGCGCCGCCGATCTCGGACGCACCTATCTGCTGCTCAACACCAGCGGCCGCGAACGGTTTCTGCGGCTGCTCGCCGGCGAATTCGATGTCGATCGCGCCGAGATCGATCGCTGCTGCGGCGAGCTTACGCGGGCCGAAGGGCCGCTCCAGCGTACCGCCGCCGAACGTGAGCTGCGCGACGCGCTGGAGCCACCACGCATCAACCTATTGCGCCAATTCAACGCGCTGCCTGAGGGGGTCAAGTTTCTTGTCGATCGTCGCGCCGAACTGCACGAACTGGGGTTGCACGATCCGCTCTTGCGGGGCCTCGAAGACGATCTGCGGCGGTTGTTGGCGAACTGGTTCGACATCGGCTTTCTCGAGCTGAAGCGGATTGGCTGGGAATCACCCGCGGCATTGCTCGAAAAGCTGATGGCCTACGAGGCGGTCCATGAAATCCGCAGCTGGGCCGATTTGAAGAACCGGCTCGAGGTCGACCGGCGCTGCTTCGCTTTTTTTCATCCGCGGATGCCCGACGAGCCGCTGATCTTTGTCGAGGTGGCGTTGGTTGCAGGCATGGCGAACAACGTCAGCGCATTGCTCGACGAGACCGCCCCCGTCGGCGATCCGCAGGGGGCCGACACGGCAATTTTTTATTCGATCTCTAATTGCCAGCAGGGGCTGAACGGGATCAGCTTTGGCGATTTCCTGATCAAGCGCGTCGTCGATGCTTTGGCCGCCGATCTGCCGCGGTTGAAAGTGTTCGCCACCTTGTCGCCGGCACCGGGCTTTCGCGCGTGGCTCGACCGTCAAAGCGAAGCAGCTCCCGGCGGCTTGCTGCTGACCGCTGAGCGCAATGCGATCGAGGCGCTCGGCGACGGGATAAGCGAGCATGATCTGCCCGCGCTGCTCGATCGCCCCGATTGGCACACCGACCCGCAATTGTCGGCAGCATTGCGCGAGCCGCTGGTCCGCTTGTGCGCGCGCTATCTGGTTCGAGAGCGGACGCCCTCCGGTCGGGCGCTCGACCCGGTTGCCCACTTCCACCTCAGCAACGGCGCGCGGGTCGAGCGGCTGAATTGGCTCGGCGACATTTCCTCCAAGGGCTTGGAGCAATCCGCCGGGATCATGGTCAACTATCTCTATCGACTAGCCGATATCGGAGCCAACCACGAAGCCTATCGCGGCGAAGGGCGGGTCGTCGCGTCGACCGTAATCCGAAACCTGTCGCGAGTAAGTTGAGCGCGTCGAATAGAATCGACGGCGGCTTTTGGAGCGTTGCCGCCTTGATCATGAACACTCACGGCCCAAGTCAAGAGCCCGGTCGTCGTCGAACGCGCCCAACCCCGTCTAGGTTGCCCGGGAGGTCCGTGGTAAAAAGCCGGCTCGGCCGAGCCGGGTCGGCGCTTCGGCAGAGTTCTGCGGCGGGCGTGGCGGAATTGGCAGACGCACTGGATTTAGGTTCCAGCGATGTAAATCGTGGGGGTTCAAGTCCCCCCGCCCGCACCAGGGCGCCAAGAGAGATTGTAGAGAGGCTGATGCCGATGACGATTGGATCTGCGGTTTGCGGGCGTGTCTCCAGCAAGGACGGCGAGTACGGCGGGACGGGCCTAACGCCATGCAGGTAACCGAAAGCAGCGCCGACGGGCTCAAGCGCGAATTTCGCATCGTCGTGCCCGCAGATGAGCTTGAGTACAAGGTTGTCAGCCGGCTCGACGAACTTGGACGCACGATCCGTCTGCCGGGCTTCCGCCCGGGCAAGATCCCGATGCAGATCCTGCGCCGGCGTTATGGCCCCTCCGTGCTCGGCGAAGTGCTGGAGAGTACGGTTCAGGGCAGCTCGGCCGATACAATTCGGGAGCACAATTTGCGCCCGGCGCTGCCGCCGAAATTCGACATCGTCTCATTCAGCGAGGGAGCCGATCTCGAATACAAAATGCTGGTCGAGGTCCTCCCCGAGATCCCGGAGCCCAATTTTGGCGATCTCGACATCGAGCGCCTCATCGTCGAGGTGCCGGACGACAGCGTCGAGGCCGCGATGCAGCGGATCGCCGAGCAGCAGCGCAAAACGGAAGCGGTCGAGCGACCTGCCGAGAACGGAGATATCCTGGTCGTCGATGTCGAAGGCAAGGTCGGCGACGAAGAAATACCCGGAGCGGCTGGCAAGGATCGCCAGATCATGCTCGGCTCGGGCGGGTTCATCCCCGGTTTCGAAGAGCAGCTGATCGGTGCCGGGGCGGGCGAGCATCGTGAGGTCCGCGTCGCGTTCCCCGAAAATTACGCCGCCTCGCATCTCGCCGGGAAAGAAGCAATATTCAACGTCGATGTGAAGGAAGTTCGGCAGCGGCTGCCTGCTGTCATCGACGATGACTTGGCGATTGCGGTCGGGCTCGAAAACCTTGGCGAACTGCGCCAGGAGGTGAGGCAACAGATGGAGCGCGATTACGCGACGGCGTCGCGCCTGCGGCTGAAACGCGCATTGCTCGACAAGCTGGCGGAGCGTTACGACTTCCCGGTGCCGGTCGGCATCGGTCGACATGGAATTCGACAACATCTGGACGCAGCACCAAGCCGAAAAGGAGCAGGGAGGCACGGACCCTGAGGAGAACATCAGCGACGAGGATAGCGCGGCGGGGGAAGAAGCCGCTGCAATCGAGACGACGGCACCCGATTCTGCTGAAACCGGCGAGAGAGCAGCGGGAGAGGCGACCGAAAATGGGGGGACCATTTCCGCCGGTGAGACGCCGCCCCCCGCCGCTGATGGCGAGGAGTCCGTCAAGGTCGAGTATCGCAAGATCGCCGAGCGCCGTGTCCGGCTCGGCCTGTTGCTTGCAGAGGTCGGGCGCAGCAACAACATTACCGTCACTCAGGACGAGCTGAACCAGGCGATTACCCGCGAGGTGCGCCGGCATCCAGGCTACGAACGCCAGGCTTTGGACTTCTACCGCCAGAACCAAGAAGCCGTAGCAAGTCTGCGGGCACCGATCTTCGAGGACAAGGTGGTCGATTTCATCGTTGAACTAGCCAAGGCCCCGGAACGCCGGGTGTCTCCGCAGGAGCTGCTGGCGTTACCCGATCTCGACAGCGATGATGCCGCCGCAGACGCGCCTGCCAACCCCGCGGCCGAACCGCCGGCCTGAGCCGCCAAAGTCCGCGCGCCGCCGCTGGCGCGTTTTCAAGGAGAGTGCCGATGTCGGAATATTTCGAGCAATATATGAACAACCTGGTGCCGATGGTCGTCGAGCAGACGAATCGCGGCGAGCGCGCCTACGACATCTATTCACGCCTGTTGAAGGAGCGGATCATCTTTCTTGTCGGGCCGGTGCACGACGCGGTCGCGAGCCTGATCTGCGCCCAGCTGTTGTTCCTCGAGTTGGAGAACCCGACAAAGGACATCGCCTTCTACATCAATTCGCCGGGCGGCGTCGTGACCTCGGGTCTGGCGATCTACGACACCATGCAATACATCCGTTCGCCGGTCTCGACCGTATGCATCGGTCAGGCGGCGTCGATGGGGTCGCTGTTGCTATGCGCCGGGGCCAAGGGCAAACGCTTCTCCTTGCCGAACTCGCGGATCATGATTTACCAGCCTTCCGGTGGCGCTCAAGGCCAGGCGACTGATATCGAGATCCAGGCGCGCGAAATTTTGGCGCTGCGAGCACGGCTTAACGAGATTTATGTGCGCCACACCGGGCAGCCGCTCGAAGTCATCTCTACGGCAGTCGAGCGCGACAAATTCCTGTCGCCGTTCGAGGCGATGGAGTTCGGTATCCTCGACGAGGTAGTCGAGAGTCGTCCCGGTGGGTTCGAGGAACGCGCGCGCGCGTGACTCCGGGCCGCCGAGCCGGTCCAATATGATTAAGCAGTTGTTGATCAGCTGCGAGCACATATACTCGGTGGTAGTGGCAACGTGTTCCATGATTGCCGGCGCCGAGGGCGGGCGAGCGGCGTCGATCACGAAGCCCGGCCGCCGAGCCGGGGAAGAAGAGGCTGCAGTGTTAAGCAATCGCTGCGGCTGACGACGGAGTGGCGATGACCAAATCCAGCGGTAGCGACTCGAAGAACACCCTCTACTGCTCGTTCTGCGGCAAGAGCCAGCACGAAGTCAGAAAGCTGATCGCCGGGCCGACCGTATTTATCTGCGACGAGTGTGTCGAGCTCTGCATGGACATTATCCGTGAGGAGCACAAGACGACTTTGGTCAAGTCGCGTGACGGGGTGCCTGGGCCACGTGACATCTGTAAGGTGTTGGACGATTACGTGATCGGCCAGGATCACGCCAAGCGGGTGTTGTCGGTGGCGGTCCACAACCACTACAAGCGACTGGCGCATGGCGCCAAATCCAACGATGTCGAGCTGGCGAAGTCGAATATTCTGTTGGTCGGGCCGACCGGTTCAGGCAAGACGCTGCTCGCCCAAACTCTGGCGCGGATCATTGACGTGCCCTTTACAATGGCTGACGCGACGACGCTGACCGAGGCGGGCTATGTCGGCGAGGATGTCGAGAACATCATCCTCAAGCTGCTGCAGGCCGCCGATTACAATGTCGAGCGGGCGCAGCGCGGCATCGTCTATATCGACGAGGTCGACAAGATCTCTCGCAAGTCCGACAACCCGTCGATCACCCGCGACGTCTCCGGCGAAGGTGTGCAGCAGGCGCTCCTTAAGATCATGGAGGGCACGATCGCCTCGGTCCCGCCACAGGGTGGGCGCAAGCATCCGCAGCAAGAGTTTCTGCAGGTTGACACGACCAATATCCTGTTTGTCTGCGGTGGCGCCTTTTCCGGGCTGGAGAAGATTATTGCGCAACGCCGTCAGGGCACCTCGATCGGCTTCGGCGCCGAGGTGCGCGGGCCCGACGAGCGCAAGACTGGCGAAATTCTCCGGGACCTCGAGCCGGAGGATCTGCTGAAGTTCGGGCTGATTCCCGAATTCGTCGGCCGGTTGCCGGTTGTGGCGACCCTCGACGACCTCGACGAAGGGGCGCTGGTCGACATCCTGACCAAGCCCAAGAATGCGCTGGTAAAACAATATCAGCGGCTGTTCGAAATGGAGGACGTTCGCCTCGAACTGAACGAGGAAGCGCTGAAAGCGATTGCCCGCAAGGCGATCCTGCGCAAGACCGGGGCTCGCGGCCTGCGCTCGATCATGGAGGCGATCCTGCTCGAATCGATGTTCGAACTGCCAAGCCTGGTCGGCGTCAGCGAAATCGTCATTAACCGCGAGGTCGTCGAGGGGCGGACCCAGCCGCTGCACATCTACTCCGACCGCCGCGGCGACGTTGGCACCGGCGACTGAGCCGGGTGCGATCGGCCTGTCCGCGATGTCAACTTACTTGACTGACGGTGACAGCGGGCCAACCTAGATACTCGATGCCTATCCCGGCCGGCTCGGCTCGTTTCCGACCGGTCCTACGAAAAAAGAGGGCTCATGTCAGAACTCGTGCGCAGCGCGCTCTATCCCGTCCTGCCTCTTCGCGACATCGTCGTCTTCCCGCACATGATCGTGCCGCTGTTTGTCGGCCGCGAGAAATCCGTGCGTGCTCTCGAAGATGTGATGAAGGACGACAAGCAGATCCTCCTCGTCACCCAGAAGAATGCCGCGCAGGACGATCCGTCGACCGCCGACATCTACACCGTCGGCACCGTCGGCACCGTGCTTCAGCTGCTCAAGCTGCCGGACGGGACCGTGAAGGTGCTGGTTGAGGGCGGGACCCGCGCCCGTATCACTCATTTTGCCGACAACGACGCGTTTTTCCAGGCTTATGCCGACAGCATTCCGGAGAAGACCGGCGAGCGCCAGGAGATGGCCGCGCTAGCGCGTACCGTTGTCTCGCAGTTCGAGCAATACATTAAGCTAAACAAGAAGATTCCACCCGAGGTTCTGGTCTCGATCAATCAGATCGACGACCCGGCCAAGCTCGCCGACACTGTCGCCTCGCATCTGACCCTGAAAATCCCGGAAAAGCAGGAGCTGCTCGAAACCGAAGCAGCGGCCGACCGCCTCGAAAAGGTCTTTGGCCACATGGAGGGGGAAATCGGCGTCCTGCAGGTCGAAAAGCGCATTCGCAATCGCGTCAAACGCCAGATGGAGAAGACGCAACGCGAGTACTACCTCAACGAGCAGATGAAGGCGATCCAAAAGGAGCTCGGCGAGGGCGAGGACGGCCGGGACGAGATGGCCGAGCTCGAAGAACGGATCAACAAGACCGTCTTCACCAAGGAGGCCCGCGACAAGGCCGTAGCGGAGCTCAAAAAGCTGCGCAGCATGAGCCCGATGTCGGCCGAGGCGACGGTTGTACGCAACTACCTCGACTGGCTGTTGTCGGTGCCGTGGAGCAATCGCACCAAGATCAAGCGCGACATCAAGAGCGCGGAGAAGGTGCTCAACGCTGATCATTTTGGGCTGGAGAAGGTCAAGGAGCGGATCCTCGAATACCTCGCCGTGCAGCAGCGCATAAAAAAGATGAAAGGCCCGATCCTGTGTCTCGTCGGGGCCCCGGGTGTCGGCAAAACCTCGCTCGGCAAATCGGTCGCCCGCGCCACCGGCCGCAACTTTGTCCGCATGTCATTGGGCGGGGTGAGGGACGAAGCCGAGATTCGCGGCCACCGGCGGACCTATATCGGCTCAATGCCGGGGAAGATTCTGCAGGGTATGAAGAAGGCGAAATCGTCCAATCCGCTATTCCTGCTCGACGAGGTCGACAAGCTCGGTGCCGATTGGCGCGGCGACCCGTCTTCGGCTCTGCTCGAAGTTCTCGATCCGGAGCAGAACGGCGCCTTTAACGATCACTACCTCGAAGTCGACTATGACCTGTCGGATGTGATGTTCGTCACCACGGCGAACACATTGCGCATTCCGCAGCCATTGCTCGACCGAATGGAGATCATCCGCATCCCCGGCTACACCGAGGATGAGAAGGTCGAAATTGCGCGCCGCCACCTGATCCCCAAGCAGATGGCGGCACACGGCATCCGCAAGACTGAGTGGAGCATCAGCGAAGACGCGATCCGCGATCTTATTCGCCACTACACGCGCGAAGCCGGAGTCCGCAATCTCGAACGCGAGATCGCCAATCTGACCCGCAAGGCGATCAAAGACATCCTGATGAAGAAGACCGAGCGGGTTACGGTGACCCGTCGCAACCTGGAGAAATACGCCGGGGTCAGGCGCTTCCGCTTCGGCGAGGCCGAGAGCGAGGACCTGGTCGGGGTCACGACGGGGCTGGCCTGGACCGAAGTCGGCGGCGAGTTGCTGACGATCGAGGCGGTAACGCTACCCGGCAAGGGTCGGGTCACGGCGACCGGCAAGCTTGGCGACGTGATGAAGGAGTTGGTGCAGGCGGCCGAGAGCTACGTCAAATCACGCAGTCATGCCTTTGGCATCAGGCCGACGATCTTTGAGAAACGCGACATCCACGTTCATGTGCCGGAGGGGGCGACGCCCAAGGACGGACCTTCGGCCGGCGTCGGCATGGTCACCTCGATCGTGTCGGTGTTGACCGGAATCCCGGTGAAGAGTTCGGTCGCGATGACCGGCGAGATCACATTGCGCGGTCGCGTGTTGCCGATCGGGGGCCTCAAGGAGAAGCTGCTGGCGGCGCTGCGCGGCGGCCTGAAGACTGTGCTGATCCCGCAGGACAACGAGAAGGATCTCGCCGAGATCCCGGACAACGTGAAGCGCGGTTTGAAGATCGTCCCGTGCAGGACAGTAGATGAATTGCTCAGCAACGCGCTGGCGGCGCCGCTGACACCGGTTGCCTGGGCGGATGACGGCGAACCGGCGCCGGTCATTCCCGCAACTGGCGAGGAGCGCTCGGGCGTGGTCACGCACTGATTGCGGCTTCGCGTCGCGTTAATGTCGTTTCGCGATCGTGTTGCCTCATCCAAAGGGGCGTAATGCCTCAAAATCGCTTCGATTTTCGTCGGTGTGGCGATTGACCCCAAACCGCTCGCGCTCTAAACTGTTCCGCGAACAGGTTTAGGGAACGATCTCGGACACTTAGGGGGACAGCCCGTGAATAGGAACGAACTCGTCGATGCCGTCGCCAACAAATCCGAATTGAGAAAGACGGAGGCGAGCCGGGCAGTCGATGCCGTGTTCGATTCGATCGCCGAAGCGTTGAAGAGCGGCGATGAGGTGCGGCTGGTCGGGTTTGGCACCTTCTCGGTAAACGCGCGAGCCGCCTCCGAAGGTCGTAACCCGCGGACTGGCGAGAAGATCAAGATTGCTGCGTCGAAGCAGCCCAAGTTCAAACCGGGAAAGGGCTTGCGCGACTCGCTGAACTAACAGCCAGGCGCCGAGCCGAAGAGCCACTCGTCCCGCAGAGGGATCCGAGATAGTTGGGGGAGCGGGCGCCGGCACCGGGGGCGATTAGCTCAGCTGGCAGAGCACCTCGTTTACACCGAGGGGGTCGGGGGTTCGAGTCCCTCATCGCCCACCAGGCGACGCAGCCGGCAACGCTGCCTTGGCAAGTGCAGGAGCCGGGGTCAGGATGCGGCCGCTCTGGTGTGCTTGACAAGCTCCCGGCGGGAGGAATAAGGGTGGCGGCCCGGGAATGGTACGGGATGGCCGCCCCGGTCGAGGCCGAGGGGGCGTAGCTCAGTTGGTTAGAGCGCCGGCCTGTCACGCCGGAGGTCGCGGGTTCGAGCCCCGTCGCTCCCGCCATCGGTCGCCGATCGTTGATCGCAGCGCCGCATCCGGTGTCCCGGTGGGAGGATCCGGCCCCTCTATAAATCATGCCTGGGACGGGCGCGGATAGCTGAGCCGATGCTGACGCAGCTGCCGTCCGAGCCGGAGTTGGTCGATGGATACCCTGTTACGCGAATATTTCCCGATTCTGATCTTTCTCGGCATCGCCGGTGCGGTGGCGGTCGCAATGGTCGCCGGCTCGTTTCTTCTCGCTCGGCAACGGCCTGACAGCGAGAAGCTTTCCCCATACGAATGTGGTTTCGAGCCGTTCGCGGACGCGCGCATCCGCTTTGACGTGCGCTATTACCTTGTCGCCATTTTGTTTATAATCTTCGACCTGGAAGTCGCTTTTCTGTTTCCGTGGGCAGTGTCACTCGGCGATATCGGTCTATTCGGCTTCTGGTCGATGGTGGTGTTCCTCGGGGTGCTCACGGTCGGCTTCATCTATGAATGGCGCAAGGGGGCTCTGGAATGGGAGTGACCGACGTGCCCGCCCGCCCGGTTCTGCCGGGCGCTGAGCAGGACCTCCTGTTGCGGACTGCGACCGGGGAGGTCCAGGACAAGGGCTTCATCGTCGCCAAACTCGACAATCTGGTCAACTGGGCGCGCAGCGGCTCGCTGTGGCCGATGACCTTTGGGCTTGCATGCTGCGCCGTCGAGATGATGCACACCGGCGCCGCCCGCTATGATCTCGACCGGTTTGGCGTGGTTTTCCGCGCCAGCCCCCGCCAAGCCGATGTGATGATCGTCGCCGGTACCCTGTGCAACAAAATGGCTCCGGCCTTGCGCAAGGTCTACGACCAGATGGCAGAACCGCGCTGGGTCATCTCGATGGGTTCCTGCGCCAATGGCGGCGGCTACTACCATTATTCTTATTCTGTGGTGCGCGGCTGCGACCGCATCGTCCCGGTCGATGTTTATGTGCCGGGGTGCCCGCCGACAGCAGAGGCGCTGCTCTACGGTGTCCTGCTGCTGCAAAAAAAGATTAGGCGTACCAATAATTTCACCCGCTAGCCGATACCATGGAAGAGCGATTGAAGGAACTCATCGGCCATCTCTCGGCGGCACTGCCCGCAGTGGTCACGAGCAGTGAGATCCACCATCGCGAGCTGTCGATCCGCGTTGAGCGCGACGCGCTGACGGAAGTGCTGCGGTTTCTGCGGGATGACCCGGAATGCCGGTTCACGATACTGTGCGACATCTGCGGGGTTGATTTTCCGGACCGCCCACTGCGCTTCGAAGTCGTTTACAATCTGCTCAGCATGAGCCGCAACCAGCGCATCCGGATCAAAATCGAGACAGACGAAAACGAACCGGTCCCGACAGCAACCGCGCTCTACAGCTGCGCCGGCTGGTGGGAGCGCGAGGCGTGGGATCTGTACGGCATCTATTTTGCCGACAACCCCGACCTGCGCCGAATCCTGACCGATTACGGGTTCGAGGGTCACCCGCTGCGCAAGGATTTCCCGCTAACCGGCTATGTCGAGCTGCGCTACGACGAGCAGCAAAAGCGCGTCGTCTACGAACCGGTGCGGCTCCAGCAAGAGTTTCGCAGCTTCGATTTCCTGTCGCCTTGGGAGGGCATGGACAAGATCTTGCCCGGGGACGAGAAGGCCGGAGAAAGCGAAGGCGGGGCAGCGGCCGGAGGTGCTCGGTGAGCGACAGCCGACTTCCAGTGGCGAGCGATCTCGAAGGCCCGTCGCGAATCAAGAATTTCACGATGAATTTCGGGCCGCAGCATCCGGCGGCGCACGGCGTGATGCGGCTGGTGCTGGAAATGGACGGCGAAATCATCGAACGCGCCGATCCGCATATCGGCCTGTTGCATCGCGGCACCGAAAAGCTGATCGAATACAAGACCTACCTGCAAGCGATCCCCTATTTCGACCGGCTCGACTACGTGTCGCCGATGTGCCAGGAGCACGCTTTCGCCCTGGCCGTCGAAAAGCTGATGGGCATCACTCCCCCGCCGCGCGCTCAATACATCCGGGTGGCGTATGCCGAGATCACGCGCATCCTCAATCACCTGCTGTGCGTCTGCGCGTTCGCGCTCGACATCGGTGCTCTGACACCGTTCCTGTGGGGATTCGAGGAGCGCGAGCGGCTGATGGAGTTCTACGAGCGCGCTTCAGGTGCGCGCTTGCACGCCAATTACTTCCGGCCGGGCGGCGTGCATCTCGATCTGCCGGCCGGTCTCGCCGAGGACATCCTGGCCTTCTGCGACACCTTCCCGAAGACAATCGATGACATCGAGCTGCTGTTGACTGAAAACCGCATCTTTAAGGAGCGCAGCATCGACATTGGCGTCGTCACCGCCGAGCAGGCGGCGGATTGGGGTTTTTCGGGGCCGATGCTGCGCGGCTCGGGTGTCGCCTGGGATTTGCGCCGGGCGCAGCCTTACGATGTCTATGACAAAATGGATTTCGACGTGCCGATCGGCCGCAATGGCGATTCCTACGACCGTTATCTGGTGCGCGTCGAGGAGATGCGGCAGTCGGTTCGCATCATCAGGCAGGCGCTGGCCCAGATGCCGTCGGGTCCGGTCAGGGTCGACGACCGCAAGGTGGCGCCGCCGCCGCGCGCCGAGATGAAGAACTCGATGGAGGCGCTGATCCATTTTTTCAAGCTCTACACCGAGGGGTATCACGTGCCGGCCGGAGAGACCTATACCGCGGTCGAGGCGCCAAAGGGCGAGTTCGGGGTCTATCTCGTCGCCGACGGCACCAATCGGCCCTATCGCTGCAAGATCCGAGCGCCCGGTTTTGCCTTTCTGCAGGCCGCTGATTTCATGTGCCGCGGGCACATGCTGGCCGACGTCGTCGCGATCATCGGCTCGATGGATATTGTCTTCGGCGAGATTGACCGATGAATTCGCCCGGTCAACCCGCAACCTTCGAGCAGCCGGAGAAATTCGAGTTCACGCCGCAGACTTTGCGGCTGGCTGAAGCGCATATTGCCAAATACCCGCCAGGGCGGCAGGCGAGCGCGGTGTTGCCGCTGCTCGATCTGGCGCAGCGGCAATGCGGAGGATGGCTGCCGCGCGCGGCGATGGATTACGTCGCCGACCTACTCGGCATGGCCCCGATCCGCGTCTACGAGGTCGGAAGCTTCTACACGATGTTCAATCTGCGGCCGGTCGGGCGCTATCTGCTGCAGGCTTGCACGACGACGCCGTGCTGGCTGCGCGGATCGGACGCAGTGGTCCGGGCCTGCGAGCGCAAGCTTGGGATCGGTATGGGCGAGACCACTACGGACGGTCTCTTCACCCTGGTCGAGGTCGAGTGCCTCGGCGCCTGCGTCAACGCGCCGATCCTGCAGGTCAACGACGATTTCTACGAGGATCTCGACCGGTCTTCGACCGAGACGCTGCTCGACGCATTACGCGCCGGCAACCCGCCGCCGCCCGGCTCGGCGATCGGCCGGCGCGGCTCTGAACCGGCCGCTGGCCGCACCACCTTGACCGCGCCCGCCGACGATGCCGGGGCGGGTTCCGAGAGGACATGATGCTCGCCGACAAGGATCGCGTCTTCACCAATCTCTACGGCCAGGACGACTGGCGCCTCGCCGGCGCACGGCGGCGCGGCGATTGGGACGGCACTAAGGATCTGATCCTGAAAGGCGGCGACTGGATCGTCGAGCAGGTCAAGGAATCGGGGTTGCGCGGCCGTGGCGGGGCCGGTTTTCCGACCGGGCTCAAATGGTCGTTCATGCCCAAACAGAGCGACCGCCCGACCTATCTTGTCGTCAACGCCGACGAGAGCGAGCCGGGCACCTGCAAGGACCGCGATATCCTGCGCAACGACCCGCACAAGCTGGTCGAGGGGTGTCTGCTGGCCTCGGCCGGGATGGGCGTCCACCATTGCTACATCTATGTCCGCGGCGAGTTCTACAACGAGGCGCAACGCCTGCAGGCAGCGATCGACGAAGCTTACGGGGCAGGGTTGATCGGCAAGGATGCCTGCGGCTCGGGCTACCCGTTCGAGCTCAATCTGCATCGCGGCGCCGGCGCCTATATCTGCGGCGAGGAAACGGGCCTGCTCGAGAGCCTCGAAGGGCGCAAGGGGCAGCCGCGGCTGAAGCCGCCGTTCCCGGCGCAGGTCGGCCTTTACGGCTGCCCGAGCACGGTCAACAATGTCGAGACGATCGCGGTCGCGCCGACCATCCTGCGGCGCGGGGCTGCCTGGTTTGCCGGGATCGGCCGGCCGAAGAACAGCGGCACCAAGATCTACTGCCTGTCGGGCCATGTGAACACGCCGTGCAACGTCGAGGAGGCGATGAGCATTCCGCTCAAGGAGCTGATCGAGTGCCACGGGGGCGGGGTGCGCGGCGGCTGGGACAACCTCCTCGCGGTGATCCCGGGCGGGTCCTCGGTACCGGTCCTGCCGAAATCGATATGCGACACGGTGCTGATGGATTTCGACAGCCTGCAGGCGGTCAAGAGCGCGCTCGGGACCGCCGCGGTCATCGTCATGGACAAATCGACCGACATCGTCAAAGCGATCGCCCGGTTGTCGAAATTCTACAAGCATGAGAGCTGCGGCCAGTGCACCCCGTGCCGCGAAGGATTGGGGTGGGTGTGGCGCGTCATGGAGCGGATGGTCGAGGGCAACGCCTCGGTGGCGGAGATCGACACTCTGCTCGACGTCTCCTATGAGATCGAGGGCCATACGATTTGCGCGCTGGCCGATGGCGCCGCGTGGCCGGTGCAAGGACTGATCCGCCACTTCCGTCCGGAGATGGAGCGGCGCATCGCCGAATACCGCGAACTGGCCGCACGTCGACTGCAGGCGGCCTGAGATGACCAAGCTGACGATCGATGGCGATGAAATGGAAGTGCCAGCGGGCACGACGATCCTGCAGGCTTGTGAGCTGGCGGGAATCGAGGTCGCGCATTTCTGCTTTCACGAGCGTCTGGCGATCGCCGGAAACTGCCGGATGTGCCTGGTCGAGGTAGAGAAGTCGCCCAAGCCGATCGCGTCTTGCGCGATGCCGGTAGGCGACGGCATGGTCGTCCACACGAAATCGCCCAAGGCGGTCAAGGCGCAAAAAGGGGTCATGGAGTTTCTGCTGATCAACCATCCGCTCGACTGCCCGATCTGCGACCAGGGCGGCGAGTGCGATCTACAGGATCAGGCGATGGCCTACGGCTTCGACCGGGGCCGGTTCGAGGAGAACAAGCGGGCCGTGCGCGACAAGGATTTCGGCCCGTTGGTCGAAACCCACATGACCCGCTGCATTCACTGCACGCGCTGCATCCGCTTTCTGACCGAAATCGCCGGGGTACAGGAGTTGGGTGCAACCGGGCGTGGTGAAGACATGGAGATAAGCACCTATATCGAGCGGGCGCTGGGGTCGGAACTGTCGGCCAACATCATCGATTTGTGCCCGGTCGGCGCGCTGACTTCAAAGCCTTATGCGTTCATGGCCCGGCCCTGGGAGCTGAGCAAAACCGAGTCGGTCGACGTTCTCGACGCGGTCGGCAGCAACATCCGGATCGATGCGCGCGATGCGCAGGTGTTGCGTGTGTTGCCGCGTGTCCACGAAGCGATCAATGAAGAGTGGATCTCGGACAAGACGCGCTATGCGGTCGACGGCTTACGCCGTCGGCGGCTCGATCGCCCCTATGCCGGCCGCCGCGGCGTGCGCGCCGAAACCGATTGGCGAGAGGCGCTCGACATTGTCGCTGACCGGCTCAAATCGGTTCCGGGCGAGCGCATCGCCGCGATTGCCGGCGATCTGTGCGATGTCGAATCGATGTTTGCGCTGAAGGAGCTGCTGACCGGGCTCGGGGCGACGAGCCTCGATTGCCGTCAGGACGGGACAAAGCTCGATCCGCGCTGTCGCGCCGGCTATCTGTTCAACACGACCATCGCCGGCGTCGAGCAGGCCGACGCCTGCCTGCTGATCGGCACCAACCCGCGCTGGGAAGCGCCCCTTATCAACGCGCGGCTGCGCAAGCGTCATCTGCAGGGCGGGTTCCACGTCGCCGCGATCGGCCCGGCGCTCGATCTTAGCTTTCCGGCGAAGATGCTGGGCGACGGCGGCGAAACCTTGGGCGCGATTGCCGGCGGCAAGCATCCTTGGTCGGAGCTGTTGCATGCGGCCAAAAATCCGCTGCTGGTCGTCGGGCAGGGCGCGCTTGCCCGGCCGGACGGCGACCGGGTACTGGCGATGGCGCGGGCAATCGCTGAAGGCCACGGGGTGGTGCGCGAGGGCTGGAACGGGTTCAATGTACTGCACTGCGCTGCGGCGCGGGTCGGTGGTCTCGATCTCGGGTTTGTCCCGGGGCAGGGCGGGCGCGATGTCGCCGGCATCATCGAAGGATGCCGGTCGGGCCAAATCGAGGTGCTGTATCTGCTCGGCGCCGACGAGATCGACACGAGTGATCTCGGGCCGGCCTTCGTCGTGTATCAGGGCCATCATGGCGACCGCGGCGCCGCGCGCGCTGACGTGATCCTGCCGGGTGCCGCCTATACCGAAAAGGATGGCATTTACGTCAATACCGAGGGGCGGGTGCAGCTTGGGCGGCGGGCAGTGTTCCCGCCCGGTGAGGCGCGTGAGGATTGGAAGATCCTGCGCGCCCTGTCCGGCGCCGTCGGCCGGCCGCTCGCCTTCGACAGCCTGGCCGAACTGCGCCGGCGCCTGTGCGGCGCCTACCCGACCTTTGCCGCGACCGACCAGCCAGCACCTTCGGCGTGGGGCGAATTCGGTCAGCCGGGTCCCGTCGATCCGACCCCGTTCGTCTATCCGATCGCGGACTTTTATCGCACCGACCCGATCAGCCGGGCGAGCGCGACGATGGCCGAATGCAGCGACATCTTTCCCGCGCGTCGCGGCGAATTGCCGGCGCGGACGGGCACGCATGGATAGCTTCTGGAGCGGCTATGCCGGCGTGACGGTGATCACTGTCGGCGAGGTACTGGCAGTCGTCGTGCCGTTGTTGATCGCGGTCGCCTATCTGACCTATTTCGAGCGCAAGGTGCTGGCGTTCTCGCAATTGCGCAAAGGGCCGAACGTCGTCGGCCCGTTTGGGCTGCTGCAACCTTTCGCCGACGGGCTCAAGCTCTTGATCAAGGAGACAATCATCCCGAGCGGCGCCAACCGCGTCGTCTTCATCATTGCGCCAATCGTGACCTTTACCTTGAGCCTCGTCGCTTGGGCGGTAATCCCGTTCGACCTCGGCGTTGTGATCTCCAACATCAATGTCGGCATCCTCTATTTGTTCGCGATCAGCTCGCTCGGCGTCTACGGCATCATCCTCGCCGGCTGGGCGTCGAATTCGCGCTATGCTTTTTTGGGTGCGCTGCGCTCGGCGGCGCAAATGGTATCGTATGAGGTCGCGATCGGCTTTGTGCTGGTGACCGTGCTGCTGTGCGTCGGCTCGCTGAACCTCAGCGATATTGTCGAAGCGCAGCGCCACATCTGGTTCGCGGTACCATTGCTGCCGATGTTCGTGATTTTTTTCATCTCGGGCTTGGCGGAAACCAATCGCTCTCCGTTCGATATGGTCGAGGGTGAGACCGAACTGGTAGCCGGCTATTTCGTCGAGTATTCGGCGATGGCGTTTGCGCTGTTCTACCTCGGCGAATACGCCAACATGATCCTGATCAGCGCGATGACGAGCGTGCTGTTCCTCGGCGGCTGGCTGGCGCCGTTCGGGGTGCCGCCGTTCACCTGGGTTCCGGGAACGATATGGTTTCTGCTCAAGATCGCGTTTGTGCTGTTCTGCTTTTTGTGGGTGCGTGCCACCTTCCCGCGATTCCGCTACGACCAGCTGATGCGGCTCGGCTGGAAGGTGTTTCTGCCGTTCTCGCTGTTTTGGCTGGTGCTGACCGCGGGTGTATTGATTGCGACCGGCTGGCTGCCGACGCGCTGAGCGGCCGAACGAAGCGAAGGAGTTGAGCGATGGCGTTGACGGCGCGCAGCCTGTTGCTGAGCGAGCTGCTGTCGGGCATGGCGTTGACCTTGCGCTACATGTTCAGGGGCGCGGTCACGGTCAACTACCCGCACGAGAAGGGTCCGTTGAGCAGCCGCTTTCGCGGCGAGCACGCGCTGCGCCGCTATCCTAACGGCGAGGAGCGCTGCATCGCCTGCAAGTTGTGCGAGGCAATCTGCCCGGCATTGGCGATCACGATCGAGGCCGAGCCGCGGGAAGACGGCAGCCGCCGGACGACGCGCTACGACATCGACATGACGAAATGCATCTATTGCGGTTATTGCCAGGAGGCCTGCCCGGTCGACGCGATCGTCGAGGGGCCGAATTTCGAATTCGCCACCGAGACCCGCGAGGAGCTGTTCTACGACAAGCAGAAGCTGCTCGACAACGGCGACCGCTGGGAGGCCGAGATTGCGGAGAATCTCGCTCTCGACGCCCCTTACCGGTGACAAATGATGCGGTCAGAATTTGATTTGCCGGGTGGCTTGTTATGAGGCGAACAGCGGCGCGGCTCGTCACGCGAGATAGCTTCGGCCATGGTGGGGTGAAGCTCCGTATGGACGAGGAGGCGGATCGCGTACCGCGTCGTACAGCCGTCGATGATATCAAACTTGTGTTCCCACACGCGACGAAGCGGGTGGCCCGTTACTCTGACGCAGAGCGCCCCATTTTTGCGCGTGCCGAGGATGTAGATGCAGGGTTGCATCTGGCGCCCCTCATGCCACGTTTCCCGCATCTCCTGGACCCCCGCTTGCGCGGGGGTGACGGGATTAGAAGACGTGGAGGTCGCGGATCAACCGTGGCCGGCCTGAGCGGGCAGCGATGATCCTGCAGCCGATCTTGTTCTACCTCTTCGCCGCGGCGGCGGTGGGGGCCGGCGTGATGGTCGTGGCAGCCCGCAATCCGGTGCATTCGGTGCTGTTCCTGATCCTCGCCTTTTTCAACACCGCTGGCCTTTTCATTTTGATAGGCGCCGAATTCCTGGCGATGATTTTGGTCATCGTCTATGTCGGGGCGGTCGCGGTGCTGTTTTTGTTCGTCGTGATGATGCTCGACATTGATTTTACCGAATTGCGCAGCGGGTTTGTCCGCTATCTGCCGATCGGCGCGCTGGTCGGACTGATCCTGCTGGCCGAGCTGATATTAGTTTCGGTAACCTGGGCGGTCGCGCCGGCCGGAACCGTCGTTGGCATGGTGGCTCCCGCCGGCGGCGTGGCGATCAGCAACACCAGGGCTCTCGGCGACATCCTCTACACCCGCTACCTGTTTGCATTCCAGGTGGCCGGGCTGATCCTGTTGGTGGCGATGATCGGCGCGATCGTGCTGACCTTGCGCCATCGCGTCGATGTGCGCCATCAGTCGATCGCGGCCCAGCTCGCGCGCACCCGGGCGCAATCGGTCGAGGTCGTCAAAGTGCCGCTCGGCGAGGGCGTGTAATGGGGATCGGCCTTCCCCATTACCTGACCGTCGCGGCAATACTGTTCACCCTCGGGATCTTTGGTATCTTTATAAACCGTAAGAACGTCATCATCATCCTGATGTCTATCGAGCTGATGTTGCTTGCGGTCAACATCAACCTCGTCGCCTTTTCGGTGTTCCGCAACGATTTGATCGGCCAGGCTTTCGCGATGTTCGTGCTGACCGTCGCCGCCGCCGAGGCCGCGATCGGGCTCGCGATTCTCGTCGTCTATTTCCGCAACCGCGGCACGATCCGGGTTGAAGACGTCAACATGATGAAGGGCTGAGACTTTGGCGCTCGCGGTCGTCTTTCTGCCGCTTATCGCTGCGATCATCGCCGGTTTTTTCGGCCGGACGATCGGCGACCGCGGCGCGCAACTGGTCACCTGCGGCGCGTTGCTGGCGTCCGCCGCATTCGGCATTCTCGTCTTTCGTGACATCCTTGCCGCGCCCGAGCCGCAGATCATCCCGCTGTTCAACTGGATCGTCGCGGGTGGGGTTAGCGTCGTCTGGTCGATCCGGCTCGACACGTTGAGCGGCGTGATGATCCTGGTCGTCACCGTCGTCTCGTCGATGGTCCATGTCTATTCGATCGGATACATGGCGGAGGACAAGTCGATCCCTCGCTTCATGGCCTATCTGAGTCTCTTTACGTTCTTTATGCTGACGCTGGTTACTTCCAACGATTTCGTGCAGCTGTTCTTCGGCTGGGAGGGTGTCGGGCTGATGTCCTACCTCTTGGTCGGGTTCTGGTACGACCGACCCACTGCCAACGCTGCCGCGATCAAGGCCTTCCTTGTCAACCGGGTTGGGGATTTCGGCTTTTCCCTGGGCATCTTCAGCGTCTTCGTGATTTTCGGCACGCTCGACTTTCCGACGGTGTTCGCCAAGGCGCCGGGTGCCGTCGGCACGACGATGGATTTTCTGGGCTGGCGGGTCGATTCACTGACCCTCGCCTCAATTCTGCTGTTCATCGGCGCGATGGGAAAATCCGCCCAGATCCCGTTGCACACGTGGCTACCCGACGCTATGGAAGGTCCGACGCCGGTTTCCGCACTGATCCACGCGGCGACGATGGTGACAGCGGGCGTGTTCATGGTCGCCCGGCTGTCCCCGCTGTTCGAATATGCGCCAATCGCGCTTGCCGTCGTCGGCGTCATCGGCGGGACGACTTGCATCTTCGCCGCAAGCATCGGCATGGCGCAGAACGACATCAAGAAGGTCGTCGCCTATTCGACCTGCAGCCAGCTCGGTTACATGTTTGCCGCCGCTGCCGTCTCGGCCTATTCCGCCGGCATCTTCCACCTGTTCACCCACGCCTTCTTCAAGGGACTGTTATTTCTGTGTTGCGGCTCGGTGATCCACGCGATGGGCGGCGAGCAGGATATGCGCCGGATGGGTGGTCTGTGGCGTAAGACCCCGTGGACCTATGTGACGATGTGGATAGGTGCTCTCTCGTTGAGCGGCATCCCGCCCTTCTCCGGCTATTGGTCGAAGGATACGATCATCGACGCGGATTGGGCCTCGGGCACGGCCGTCGGCCGCTATGCGTGGAGCCTCGGCACCTTGGCCGCGTTCATGACCGCCTTTTACATCTCGCGCGTGATGTTCATGACCTTCCACGGCGAGCCGCGAGCCAGCGAGGAGGCGATGCATCATGCCCATGAGAGCCCATGGGTCATGCGAATACCGCTGATCGTTCTTGCGATCGGCGCCGCGTTCTTTGGTTATCTCGGCTACGATTATTTTGTCGGCGGGCAGAGTGCCGGTTTCTGGAAGAGTGCGATCCTCGTACTGCCTCATAACAATGCGCTGGCCGCGGCGGAACACATCCCGCAATTGATCAGCTATCTACCGCTGCTCTTTGGCATTCTCGGCATCGCCACGGCTTTTGTCTTCTACATCGCTGATCCGCGCATCCCGGTCCGCCTCGCGTCGCAGTTTCGCCTGCTCTATTTGTTTCTGCTCAACAAATGGTATTTCGACGAACTATATGACTGGGTTTTTGTGCGCAGCGCTTTTGTACTCGGCGACGGATTGTGGAAATCAGGTGACGGCTTGTTGATCGACGGGCTGGGGCCGAATGGAGTGGCGGCCTTGACCCGGGACCTGGCGCGGCAGGCGAGCCGGCTGCAAACCGGCTATCTCTACCACTACGCGTTTGTGATGCTGATCGGGGTCGCGGCGTTCGTCACCTGGTACTTGTTGCCGCGGTGAGCGCGAGGCAATCGTCGTGAGCCACTGGCCGCTGCTCTCGCTTGTCACGTTTCTGCCGCTGGTTGGCGCGTTCTTCATCCTGATCGCGCGCGGCGACGAGGCAGTGATCGCGCGCAATGCACGCTTTATCGCGCTGTGGACGTCGCTTATCGTCTTTGCGCTGTCCGCCGTGCTGTGGATCGATTTCGATCCGAACACCGCTTCCTTTCAATTTGTCGAGCGCACGAATTGGATCACTCTCGGCGGGGTCACGATCACCTATCACATGGGGATCGACGGCATCTCCCTGTTCTTCATCCTTCTCTCGACTCTGCTGACCGTCTTGTCGATCTTCTCCAGCTGGATCGTGATCAGGGTACAGGTGCGGGAGTACATGATCGCCTTCCTTGTTCTTGAAACCTTGATGGTCGGTATTTTCTGTGCGCTCGATTTCATTTTGTTCTATGTTTTCTTCGAAGGCGTGCTGGTCCCGATGTTCCTGATCATCGGGGTGTGGGGTGGCGAAAATCGGATCTATTCGGCATTCAAGTTTTTTCTGTATACATTTCTCGGATCGGTCCTGATGCTGTTGGCGATTCTTGCGATCTATCTGCGGACGGGATCGACCGACATCGAATACGTGCTGAACCACGCCGACTTGTTTTCTGCCGGTCTCCAGAAATGGCTGTGGCTGGCGTTTTTTGCCTCGTTTGCGATCAAGGTCCCGATGTGGCCGGTGCATACCTGGCTGCCCGACGCGCATGTCGAGGCGCCGACGGCTGGCTCGGTCATTCTCGCTGGCATTTTACTGAAGCTCGGTGGTTACGGTTTCATCCGCTTTTCGCTGCCGATGTTTCCGCTTGCTTCACATTATTTTACGCCGCTGATCTTCGTCTTGAGCGCGGTCGCGGTGATCTACACGTCGCTGGTGGCGCTCGCCCAGACCGACATGAAAAAGCTGATCGCCTATTCGTCGATTGCCCATATGGGCTTTGTGACGATGGGCACCTTTGCGGTGACGCAGGAGGCGGTACAGGGCGCCGTCATCCAAATGCTGAGCCACGGGCTTGTTTCGGGCGCGCTGTTTTTATGCGTTGGCGTTCTCTACGATCGGCTGCACACGCACGAGATCGCGCGGTTCGGCGGGCTGGTCGAACGTATGCCCGCCTACGCCTTTGTCTTCATGGTCTTTACGTTGGCGGCGGTTGGGCTGCCCGGGACCAGCGGCTTTGTCGGCGAGTTTCTGATCCTGCTCGGCACCTTCCGCGTCAGCACGCTCGAATGCTTCCTCGTCGCGACGGCCTTGTTTCTCGGACCGATGTACATGCTCTATCTCTATCGACGCGTGATTTTCGGCACCCTGACCCGCGCGGATCTGCGCAACATCCTCGATCTGAGCCCGCGCGAAAAGGCGATCTTCGCCCCGCTGTTGCTGCTGGTGCTGTGGATGGGCATCTATCCGAGTTCGTTCTTGCGGCCGATCCAGGCCTCGGTCAACCACATCGTCGAACAGGTGCATGCCGCGACCGATGCCGCCGGTCTGCGCCGCGCGAGCCTGCCTTAGGCACCGCCAATGCCCCACTTCGTATTGTCGGACCTCTCGCCGGCTTTGCCCGAGATATTGCTCGCCGGGTTGGCGATGGCGCTGTTGATCGTTGGCGCGTTCCGCGGCGAGGGCTCGACCCGCGAGGTCTCGTGGCTCGCGATTGCGGCGCTGGTTCTGGTTATGGTCGTTGCCCTGCTCGGCGCCGGCGAACGCCGCGTCGGCTTTTCCGGCATGTTCGTGACCGACGCTTTCGCGCTGTTCATGAAGTCGCTGGTGCTGATCGGCTCGGCCGTCACGATCCTGATGGGGCTTCGCTACAACGAGGAAGAGAGGATCGCTCGCTTCGAATTCCCGGTTCTCGTCATGCTGTCGACGACCGGGATGATGATCATGATCTCGGCCAACGATCTGATCACTCTTTACGTCGGTCTCGAATTACAAAATCTGGCGCTTTACGTCATGGCGAGTTCCAATCGCAATTCATCGCGGTCGAGCGAAGCCGGTCTCAAATACTTCGTTCTCGGCGGGCTGTCGTCAGGCATGCTGCTGTATGGCCTGTCGATGGTCTACGGTTTCGGCGGCACCACCGCCTTCACCGATCTCGCCTATCTCTTTGCGGGAAGCGCGCCGGTCTCGCTTGGTGCGATCGTCGGTCTCGCCTTTGTCATCGCCGGGTTGGCGTTCAAGATCTCGGCCGTGCCTTTTCATATGTGGACGCCCGATGTCTATGAAGGTGCGCCAACACCGGTGAGTGCGTTCTTTGCGGTCGCGCCAAAGCTCGCGGCTTTCGCGCTGATCGTGCGCGTCATGGTGGATCCGTTCGGGCCGCTGATCGGCGAATGGCGGCAGATCATCGTGTTTATCTCGGTCGCCTCGATGATCCTCGGCGCCGTCGCCGCCGTTGCGCAGCGCAACATCAAGCGCCTGATGGCCTACAGCTCGATCGGCCATGTCGGCTACGCCCTGATCGGGCTGGCGGCCGGGACTGCCGCCGGCATTCGTGGGGTGTTGGTCTATCTCGCAATCTATCTCGTTATGACGGTCGGCGCCTGGGCCGCGATCCTGTGCATGCGTCGGCAGGGCCGGGCGCTCGAAGAAATCGCAGATCTGTCAGGCTTGTCGCGCACCCACCCGGCCTTGGCCCTTGCTCTTGCGATCTTCCTGTTCTCGCTGACCGGGTTGCCGCCGACAGCCGGGTTTTTTGGCAAGCTCTACATTTTCCTCGCGGCCATCGACGCCAAGCTGGTCGGGCTCGCGGTGATCGGCGTCGTGACCAGCGTGGTCGGGGCGTTCTATTATATGCGCATTGTCAAGGTCATGTATTTCGACGAGCCGGTGGCCACCTTCGACGGCCCGTTTGCCAGCGAGCTGAAGGGCGTGCTGGTGGTGACCGCCTTCGCGACGTTGTTCTTTTTTTTGCTGCCCGGCCCGGTCATCGGCAGCGCCGAGGTCGCGGCTTCCTCCTTGTTCTTGCGATGACCGTGGTGCCGCTGCTTCTCCCGCCGGCCTATCGGCTGGTTTCGTACGACACGGTTGGCAGCACCAATGACGAAGCCAAGCGGCTCGCCCACGAGGGTGCGGTGGAGGGAACCCTGGTCTGGGCATTGGAACAGACCGCCGGGCGTGGGCGACGCGGTCGGTTCTGGTCGTCGCCCCGCGGAAACCTTTATGCGTCGCTGATCCTGCGGCCGGCCTGTCCACCCGACCGCGCGGCGCAGCTCGGTTTTGTCGCTGCGCTGGCGGTTGGAGACGCGCTTTTGGAGCTGGTTCCCAGAACTCGATGGTCTCGCCTGCAAATGGCCGAATGACGTGCTGGTCGGCGGCCGCAAGATTGCCGGCATCCTCCTCGAATCCGAGATGGGTGAAGGCGAAAAACTCGGCTTTCTGATTGTCGGTGTCGGGGTCAATCTCGTCTCGGCCCCGCCCAGGGTCGAATTCTCGGCAACTTCCGTCGCCGGCGAGGGCTATCCGTCACTCACGCCGCAAGTGGTGCTCGAAACTTTCGTCCGCCGCTTCGAAGCCTGGGCGCAGCCGTGGCGGGTAGAGGGGTTTGGCCGGGTGCGCGATGCTTGGCGCGCGCGCGCGGTTGCTGTCGGCGAGCAAATCCAAGTGCGGCTGGACACCGCGACCTTGCAGGGAAAGTTCATTGATATAGATCACCAGGGGACGCTGCTGCTGGAGACCGAGGACGGGCTGCAGCGCATTTCGGCCGGCGACGTGTTCCCGGTCCGCTAGCGAGGCCCGCATGCTGCTCACGGTTAACGCCAACAACACGAACACCGTGTTTGCCGTGTGGGATGGTGTGCGGTTGATTGGGATGTGGCGCGCTGCCACCGATGCGCGTCGTACTGCCGACGAGTACGTAGTTTGGCTCGATCATCTCCTTGGGCTCAAGAATCTGTCGCGGCGGCAGATCGATGGTACGATCATTGCCAGCGTCGTGCCGGAAGCGAATTTCAACTTGCGCCGGCTGTGCCGCGAGTATTGCCGAAACGAGCCGCTCGTCGTCGGTGAGCCGGGGGTGGCGATCGGGGCGCGCTCGCTCGTTGACCGGCCGGAGGAGGTCGGCGCCGACCGTCTTGTCAATACGGTAGCGGCACACGACCGCTACGGGGGTCCCCTGATAGTCGTCGATTTTGGCACCGCCACTACCTTTGACGTGGTCGATGCCGACGGCAATTATCGCGGCGGCGTGATCGCGCCCGGCATCAACCTGTCGCTGCAGGCGCTTGCCATGGCCGCGGCGAAGCTCCCGAGCGTGCCGATTGCCCGCACCGAGAAGGTAATCGGCACCAGCACCGTGGCGTGCATGCAGTCGGGTATATTCTGGGGCTATGTCGGATTGGTCGAGGGACTGGTGCAGCGCATTCGCGACGAGCGCAGAGAGGCGATGGGGGTAATCGCGACCGGCGGATTGGCCCCGCTGTTCGACGGTGCCAGCGATGTGATCGACAAGGTGGATCTCGACTTGACGTTGTGGGGGCTTCTGCTGATCCATCGAAGAAACAGCGATAAATGAACGATTTCCCCCTCCAATCCCTTGTTCGCACCGGCGGCGACGACCCGAATGCACTGTTTTTCGTGGCGCTCGGCGGCGCCAACGAGATCGGAATGAACCTGAACCTCTATGGCGCCGCCGGCCAATGGTTGATCGTGGATTGCGGCGTCACCTTTGGCGACGATTCGCAGCCGGGTCTGGAGGTGGTGATGCCCGACCCGGCCTTTATTGCCGAACGGCGCGACCAGCTGGTCGGCATTGTCGCGACCCACGCCCACGAAGATCATATCGGCGCGATCCCCTATTTGTGGTCGCAACTGCGCTGTCCGGTCTGGGCGACACCGTTCACCGCTTCGGTGTTGCGGGCGAAACTGGTCGAGGTTGGGCTCGCCGACAAGGTCCAGATCAACATTGTCCCGATGTCCGGCCGGTTCACGATCGGCCCGTTCGACCTTGAGCTTGTGACCCTGACCCACTCGATCCCCGAGCCGAATGCGGTGGTGCTGCGCACCGCGGCCGGTACGGTGCTGCACACTGGCGATTGGAAGCTCGACCCCGACCCGCTGATCGGTCTGCCCGCCGATGAGGAGGCGCTGCGCCGTCTCGGCGACGAAGGCGTGCTGGCGATGATCTGCGACTCGACCAACGCGCTGCGGCCCGGCCGCTCGGGGTCGGAGGCTGATCTGCGCCGCTCGCTGACCGAGCTGATCGGGCGTTATGACGCGCGCGTCGCGGTCGCCTGCTTCGCCTCGAACGTGGCGCGCCTCGAGACAATCGCGCATGCCGCCGCCGTCCACGGGCGCGACGTGGCGCTGGTCGGCCGCTCTTTGTGGCGGATCGACAAGGCGGCGCGCGAGAACGGTTATCTGGCGGACCTGCCACGATTTCTGACCGATGAGGAAGCGGCCTATATCCCGCGCGACCGCATTTTGATGATTTGTACCGGCAGCCAGGGCGAGCCACGCGCGGCACTAGCGCGCATTGCTCGCGACGACCATCCGAATGTCGAGCTCGAACCGGGTGACGCCGTGATCTTTTCGTCACGGATCATTCCCGGCAACGAGAAGGCGATCGGCCGGTTGCAGAGCGCATTGGCCCGGCTCGGCGTCGAGATCATTACCGAGGAGGACCATTTCGTTCACGTTTCCGGGCATCCAGCGCGTGACGAGCTGATCCGGATGTACCAGATGATCCGCCCGCGGGTAGCGATCCCGGTGCATGGCGAAACCCGCCATCTGATGGCCAACGCCAGCATCGCCGGGGAATGCCAAGTCCCCGAGGTGCTGGTGATCGAAAACGGCGATTTGGTCAGACTTGGTCCGTCGGGTGCTGCGATCGTCGACGAAGTGCCGGTCGGGCGGCTCGCGAGCGACGGCAAGACCTTGCTGCCGCTCAACGGCGAGGCGTTGAAGGACCGGCGGCGCGTGGTGTTCAACGGCAGTGCCGTCGCGACCCTCGTTCTCGACGCCCAAAGCCGGCTCGCGGCGCCGGCGGCGATCACCCTGATCGGCTTGGTCGAGCCGGACACGGCCGAGCAGGCCGTGCCGCTCTTTCGCACCGCTATCGAGCGCGCCCTCGACGAGTTGCCCAAGGCGGCCCGACGGGATGACGATGTCGTCAGCGAGGCGGCTCGGCGGGCATTGCGCCGAGCGCTTCACGAGCGCTTTGGCAAGCGGCCCCTGACGGAAATTCAGGTCGTACGGATCTGAGCGTGGCCGATAGCTGCAGCGCTGCTGGTATCGGCTCGGGAAGGCCAGGACGGGCTGGTAGGGCGAAGGAGGAGGGATGATCGGCCGGCTCAACCATGTCGCGATTGTCGTGCCCGATCTCGCGGCGGCGAGCGCCATTTACCGTGAAGCGCTGGGAGCACGCGTTTCGGCGCCACAAGCGCTCCCGGTCCATGGTGTCGCCGTGGTCTTTGTCGAATTGACCAACGTCAAGATTGAATTGCTCACACCGCTCGGTGACGCCTCTCCGGTACGCGGCTTTCTCGAACGCAACCCGGGCGGCGGCATGCATCATCTGTGCTTCGAGGTTGATGATATCATCGCCGCCCGCGACCGGCTCTGCGCCGAGGGAAAGCGAGTACTCGGCGACGGCGAGCCGAGGATCGGTGCTCATGACAAGCCGGTGCTGTTTCTGTATCCGAAGGATTTCTGCGGCACTTTAATCGAGCTGGAACAGGTGTAGGCCGCGACAGGCGCGGAACTGAACGAAATGAATTGGTTTACCGGTCTCATCGTATACGTTCTCGTTTGGTGGGTGACCTTGTTCGCGGTTTTGCCATTGTGGGTCGTCCCGGCCGAGCCCGACGATCTCGGCCATACCGCGGGCGCGCCCCAGCAGCCGCTTCTGGCGCGCAAGGCTTTGGTCACCACCCTCGTCGCGACGGTGATCTGGCTGGCGATTTACGCCCTTGTTCGCTCGCCGTGGATGAGCTTTCGGGGATCGTGAGGTGAGTGCCGCCTATTGCCGGGCCGCACCGGCGCATTCCGTCCATGGCCCCTATCATGATCTCGAATACGGCTTTCCGTCGAGCGACGCGGACGTGTTGTTTGAGCGGCTGATGCTCGAAATCAATCAGGCTGGCTTGTCCTGGCTGACGATTTTGAACAAAAGGGCCGCTTTTCGCACCGCTTTTGCCGGTTTCGATGTCGACCGCGTCGCCGCCTTCAGCTCGGAAGACGTCGAGCGGCTGCTCGCTGATACTGGGATCGTGCGCAATCGGCTCAAAATCGCTGCAGCAATCGAGAACGCACGGCGGATCCAGGACCTGTGCCAATCGCACGGCTCGTTCGCGCTGTGGATCGAGGCTCATCATCCGCGCTCGGTAGACGAATGGACCAAGCTGTTTCGTAAAACCTTCCGATTTACCGGGGGTCAGATTGTTAACGAACTTCTGATGAGCCTCGGCTATCTGCCCGGGGCGCACGAGCCCGACTGCCCGGTCTTTGCGCGGATCGCCGCGCTCTCGCCGCCCTGGGCCCGCTCCGCCGCAGCGTGAACTCTTCACAGTATTTGACAAATGAGTATTTGACCGCAGTGGCGTTTCCTTGCTACCGGGATGGCGCTTTTCTATTCGCTGCGCGCCGGTCAGGATCGGGGGCGCCGCACGAGGAAGCGGGAAAGCATTTGATGTGATACAGCAGGAGGTCAACCGGGCGACGGTCTGCGGCCCGGTGTCGGCTCGATGTTCGTCGATGGCGAGGTGTGTATGGTTTTGCTGCGGCAGAGATATCTGAAGATCCTCTCGGGTATGTTTCCGGTCGGCGCCGCCGGTGTGTCGTTGGTGCTCGGCACCGCGGCGCCTGCCGCGGCCGATCAGGGGCCGTCGAGCGTGCAATTCCCGGTGGTGGGTCAGACCCGGGTAGCCGAGCGGCTCGCGGCGATTCGCCAGGCGGTTTCCGATGTCGCCGACCCGAAGGCGTTGAAATCCGGGGAGCAGCTTGCGTGGTGGGCTTGGCGCAATGGCGGCGGCGGCTGGCGCAACGGCGGTTGGCGCAACGGCGGTTGGCGCAACGGCGGTTGGCGCAATTTCTGGCGAAACTGGTGACTTGGCGCCCGCGGCGCGGTCGGGTTTGACGCCGCCGCTGGTTTATTGCTATAGAAGTTGCGCGCGTATCTCGTGGGCTTGCGTCAGGTATGCACCTATAGGTTGAGGTGTCCGCGCGGTCGCCCGATCGTCGACGACGAGGTGTGTCCGATGTTGCTGCGGCAGAAATATCTCGAAATCCTGTCAGGAATAGCGCCGGCCGGAGCAGTCGGCGTTTCGCTGCTGCTGGGCTCGACGACACCCGCAGGGGCCAGCCAGGACCCGGCTGGAGTGTGGCCCGTGACAGCGCAGGAGGCCCGAGTTTCGGAGCGGCTCGCGGCGATCCGTGACGCTGCCTCGACCCTCGCAGGACAGCAGGCGGCCAAGCAGCCCGGTGACGATATGCGCCTTGCCTGGGGAAATTGGTGGCGTAACGGGGGCTTCGGTTGGGGAGGGCGCCCATGGGGCGGATGGGGCTGGCCCAACTGGAACAACTGGCGCAATTGGAACAATTGGAACAATTGGTGGCGTAACTGGTGAGCAGGTGATCGCGGCGGGCACGGCGACCGGGTGGTGCTATGCCGACCATTGACCTGCTGGTGGTCCAGCCGACGCCGTTTTGCAACATCGATTGCAAATACTGCTATCTGCCAAATCGGACTTCCAAGGCGGTCGTCGCCCGCGACACGCTGGTGAGCCTATTTTCTCAGGTCTTCGCCTCGGGCTGGGTCGATGACGGCTTGTCGGTCGTGTGGCATGCCGGTGAACCGATGGTTTTGCCTATCGCCTTTTACCGGGACGCGTTCGCATTGGTTGAGGCGCTACGGCCACGACGGCTGCGGGTGGTTCATTCGTTTCAGACGAATGGCACCCTGATCGACGACGACTGGTGCGCATTTTTTGCCGAGGCGCAAATCAATCTCGGGGTCAGCATCGACGGCCCACGGCATTTTCATGACAGCAGCCGACTGACGCGGTCCGGCCGCGGCACGTTCGACCGAACGATCGCCGGCATACGGCTGCTGCGCCGATACAGCGTCCCGTTTCATGTGATTTCGGTGCTCACTTCGGCCAGCCTGGCGCGACCGAGGGAAATGTTCGAGTTCTATGTCGAGGAAGGGATCGAGCGGGTTTGCTTCAATGTCGAGGAGTCCGAGGGCGATCACATCTCGCAATCTTTTGGCGAGGCTGGGATTGAGGCGGCCTATTACCGGTTCCTAAGCGAATTCTGGCGCTTGTCGGCGGCTGCGCCCGGCAAGATCACGTTCTTGCGCGAGATCGAGCAGGCGCTGCAGCAGGTCATCCGACCCAAGGAGGCGCCGTTCCGAAATCAGCTGGTTGAGCCGTTTGCGATCACCAGCATGGATTGTGCCGGCAATATCTCGACCTTCTCGCCCGAGCTTCTGGGCCTCAATAACCCGGTATATGACAATTTTATTCTGGGCAACATCAGTCGCGACGCGCTCGTGGATCTGTGCCAGAGCACCGCCTTGTCCCGGATGCAAATCGACATCGATGCCGGCGTGGCGATGTGCCGCGAGCGATGCGAATACTTCTCGGTATGCGGTGGCGGCGAACCGGTCAACAAGCTCAGCGAAAACGGCAGCTTTGTCAGCACCGAAACCGCCTACTGTCGCGTGACCAAGATGCGAGCGACGGACCTCGTGCTCGATGCGCTCGAACGCATGGCGCCAGACGATCTCGACCCTGTGACGCCACCACCTCGTGCGGTGCCGGGGGAGAGGCCGACCGAAAGCGCGGTCTTCCGCGAAGCAACACCGTCGATCCGGAGGAGAGAATGAAAAAGACATTGCGCTGGTTGGGCATGCTCGCCATCGGCGCAGCTATGCAGGGGGTCTTGACCGGGGTTGCATTGGCCCAAGCCACGCCGCCCGGCGCGTCAACGGCTGGTGCCGGCGCTCCGTCGGAGGGCTATGAGGGCGGTAACCTGGGACAGTCGGAGACCACTTCTCCGGTCGAGGCTGAACCGGGCACCGAACTCCCGGTGCTCTACGTCACGAGCGTCGAGATACTGCGCACTCAGACCCCGCCACAACTTGACATTGTGCGGGTTACCGGGCTGACGGGCTCGCAAGGCTGGAGTTCGCCCGAATTGGTCCCGACTTACATCGGTAAGCCGCTCGACGGCATTCTCGATCTTCAGTTCATTGCGACGATGCCCTTGCAAACCGAGACGGCGACCGGTTTTGTCCCGTTCAGCGCGGTCTTCCCGCTCGAAGAGGGGCATGACTTCAAAGGGGTGCGGGTGCGCGGTTCGGAAAACGCGATCGAGGTTGGTCAGATCCCCGGCACCAAAACCGTGCAGATCAGCGTCAACGACTGCAAGGATTGCGTCGGCAAAAAGTTTGCCGAGCGCGGTCAGGCCGCGCCGGGAGCGCCCGGTGTCGTTCGCCAGGAGGATCTGCCCAAAATCCTCCGCTGGATCCCGTCAACTCATGGAATCCGCGGCATCACCCACAACCCCAACCGATTGAACCTGTTGCTCGGTGCCGACAACACGATTATTGCCGCTTACTGGGAGTAGCCGGGAAAGGCGAACTGCTCTGCCCTCCGGACGGCTCCGCCGCTGCGCCGCGATCCTCTTGCGCGCCTATCCTCGGCGTGAGTTCGCCGTCGTGATTTCGGCCCTGGTGCTGATCGCCGCAGCTTCAGGCGCAGCGAGCGCCGGCTCGCTCGTCGCCGGCGATACTGGCGCGCTCGACAATATCGCCTTCGCCGTCGACGCGGCTGAATCGGGTCATGGCGCCGATCCGAGTATGTGGCGCGTCGATCCGCGAGGTCCGCAAGGGCCGATGCAGGTTTCGGCCGCAGCGGCAGCGGATGTCGGCGGCGGCGACCGGTTCGACTGGGCTGAAAATCGGATGCTCGGCCGCGCCTATCTCGCCCAATTGTACCGGCGGTATGCGAACTGGTCCGACGCGGTCGCCGCCTATAACTGGGGACCAGGAAATATGGATGCCTGGATCGGCGCCGGGCGGCCGATCCAGAGGTTTCCGATCGCCGTCTCGCTCTATCGCATCCGCGTCCTGTTTGGCTCCGCCGCACCATATGGGGCCGGCGCGACGCCCCGCTTCGGGGTCGTCCATTCGTCGCCGCGCCGGTCGCTCGCCGATCGCCGCCACCCGAGCCATCAAAGTATCGCTGTCGAGCGGCTCTACGGTGCGATCATGGCCGACAGCGAGCGCGCCATCCATTGACCGCACCCGGCGAGCGGCCACCTCCCCGCACTTGCCGGACTTCCGACCGTCACCCTACCGAATGCGGCCGGGGGAGTGGTTTACTCGCTCCGACCAAAACAGCGCAATCGTCCAGTTTCCGGGCGTTCGCGTGTCGCCTCAGGCGAGCGCAGGCACGGTTTCGGTCACGGTTTCGAGCTGGCCGACGGTCTCCCTGCCGAACAGCACGGGAATAAAGGCGCCGATCGCGACCACGGCCAGGATTGTCCCGAAGAAGATGGTCGCCGAACCGGTGTGCGGCTCCATTAGAAACGGCGCCAGCACCCCGGCAAACAACCGGCCGGTCGACTCGCCGAAGGGCTGCCCGCGTCCTCGCAGAGCGGTCGGGAATTGCTCGGACAGATAGACGCGGCAGGCGGTGAACGCAGACAGCACGGTGAAGCCGGTGATCAGCGCGCCTGTGACCATGACGACGGTCGCATATTGCCCGGCCCGGTGCGCCGACAGCATCAGAAAAAGACCGGGCAGGGAGCCGGCGAGCGCATAGAATATCGTCCAACGCCGGCCGATGATCTCCATCAGGAATCCGGTGAACGCCTTGCCTGGGATGCTTGCGAAATACACCAGCGAAGTCAGCCCGAAGCTCAGGCTGACGGCCGCACCCTGATCGACGAGTGCTTTCGGCAGCAGGACCGAAATCAGGAAATAGGCGGTCCCGGCGCAAACGCCGCTCAGAATGCCGACAGTGGTCCAACGCCGCTGGCCCCGGGCGAACAATGCCCAATAAGAGGGAAGCGGCTCATGTGCAGCCATTTCGGCGCCGCCGAGCGCCTCGACGGTCAGTGGTGGGACGCGGTTGCCGGATCGCCTGATCATCCGGTTGACGAGGTCGGCTGCCGCCTGGGTGTGGCCGCGCCCCAAATGCCAGCGTGGGCTTTCGGGAATCACGAAATAGACCAGCACCGGCACCACGGTTATCGCCAGCCCCCCCGGTAGCGCCAAAAACCGGAACGCATAGGCGTTGCCGGCAAGCAGGAAGGCGAGAAACGGCACCACGGTAAACGAGATTGCCAGCGCCATTTCGTAGACGGCCCCGTAGGTGCGCCGGTGCTGCGCCGGCATCAATTCTGCAGCGATCGGAAACGCCGCCGAGACGGCAAAACCGGCGCCAAAACCGGTCAGCAGACGCACGGTGATCAGCTGCTCGGCGTTTTGAACCAATGGAATCAGCAAGGTGAAAAATGTCGTGGCGACCACCCCGATCAGCATGATCGTCTTGCGGCTCCAATGATCGGATACTGCCGAGGACGCGAAGCCGCCGATGCACAGCATGAATGTCGGGCCGACCGCGAGCCAGCGGATATCGGACCCGGTCAACTGCAACGGCACCTTGGCGAGAACCAGCAGCGAGCCGGTAAGCACCAAATCGTAGCCCTCGATAAAGCCGACGAGGGCCAGAACGGCGATGATCGATATGTGGTAACCGCCGAACGGAATGCTGTCGAGCTTGCGTCCGAGCACATGTCCGGCCGCCGTTGCGGACCGGGCGATCGGGCGGATCTCTGCCATTCTAATCTCCCAGGCTTGTCGAACCTGGGGCGCGCGGATGCCGAAAACCGACGAGGTCGCCCTGCGTTTTTATCGAGGATCGGTCGTTTGCGTTGTTGCGCCTCACCAATTTCGGCGGCTTAAGCGCGCCACCCGGTCAACATGTTGCTCCTGGTCAGTCCGACAGCAGGTTATTATCTCCCGCCTTAGCTACTGACCCGGGCACCAGCCTAGCCGCGCCCCGCAACATTGTCACTCGCGAAAACTTGCGCGGGCGAGCTGTAGGTTGTCGCGACGAGCCCGCCGGGGGACGACGCATTTTCCGGTGCCCGGCGAGCCTCAGCAGGTCGCAGATGCATCGCCACGCAGCAACAACGGTGCAGAGCTGGAATTCCGCAGCTACTTACTCGTTCTCACGCTTTCTCAGCAGGAATTCGCGGCCGGCTTTGACCATTGGTTGACCGTCATAGGCGATGATGTCGGCGGTGGCGTAGGTTTCGCTCCACAATTCGGGCAGGTATGAGCCGGTGCCGATCACGTCGAGCGGGGCATTGGCAACAGCCATCATTCGGCATTTGGCCGGGCCGAAGCCGGAGCTGCCGACGATCTTGACCCCTTGAAGCCCGGCTTCGTCGAGCGCCTGCCGCAAATGCCAGATCGCCGCCGCCGACACCCCGGTGCCGACCAGATGACGCAATTCCTCTTCGGTGCGATAGCCGCGGATCGATTGCGGCGCGTGCCGCTCCAGCGCCGCGTAGGAACGCGCCGGGTCGAGCCCTTCGCAATAGCGGCCGCCCGGGGTGTCGATGCGTACCGACAGCCGGCCGGAAGCGGCAAGCTCCGCAAAGCGCTGGCCGATCGCGACCGCATCGCTGGTTTCCCGGCCGAAATAGTCGATCAGCACGGTCAGCGGCTCGTCGGGGAAGGTCTCGCAGAACATCTCGGCGGCGCGCACGGTGGAGCCGGCATAACCGATCAGCGCATGCGGCATCGTGCCGGCGCCCTTTTCGCGCCCGAAGAAATGCGCCGTCGCGTCGGCGGCGCAGCCGACAAACCCGACGGCGCCGGTCTCGCGCCGCGCCGTTTGCGACCCGACCGACGCGGCATAGGCCATTACTTGAGCCATATCGGGCCCGGCGCAGTGCCGTGCGTCCATCGCGAGAAAAGCGACCTTGGGCAATTCGGCGCACATCGTATAGGCGTTGTAGGCGGCGACACAGGCGGGACCGAGCTTTTGCAATAGCACGGTCTCGAGATCGACGAGGTGGGTGAGCGAGCCGGTTACATAGAGGATCGGCTGACCGGCACCCACCAGCGCCCCCTCGGGATAACTCAGCTCGATGTCGAAGCGGGTGGTGCGCTCGGCCGCAATGGCTTCGAGAAAATCGATCGCCAGGCGCGGGGTCGAGACCACCGGCCGGCGCATGAACACCGCATAGGTCGCTTGGCGATCACCGAACCGCTCGACGATCGCCTTCGACTTCAGGAAGTAGCTGTCGGTCCGCGCCGCGAGATCATCATCCATCGGATCGGCCTGATCCTCGGAAAATGCCGTCATTGCGAGGAAGGCAGCGACGAAGCAATCCCGACAAGATTGCTTCGCTTCGCTCGCAATGACAAACCGGCCGAATCCCGCCTATTCCGCCGCGGTAAGCCGGCTCGCGACGTGCCGGCCATTCCCCCGGCGAGCCTGCTTCAGCGCGTCGGCGATTTCGAAGGCCAATTCCAACGCCTGGGTTGCATTGAGTCGCGGGTCGCAATGGGTCAGATAGCGGTCGGCAAGCGAGGCCTCGCTGATCGCCTGAGAGCCGCCGATGCATTCGGTGACGTTCTGGCCGGTCAGTTCGAAATGCACCCCGCCGGCATAGCTGCCCTCGGCGGCATGGATGGCAAAGGCGCCGTGGACCTCGTCGAGGATGCGGTCGAAGCGCCGGGTCTTGTAGCCGTTCGACGAGGTGATCGTGTTGCCGTGCATCGGGTCGATACACCAGACGACCTCGCGGCCCTCGCGGCGGACGGCGCGGATCAGCCGTGGCAACCGCGCCTCGACCTTGTCGGCGCCCATGCGGGTGATCAGGGTCAGGCGACCTGGCTTGTTGTGCGGGTTGAGCCGGTCGATCAACCGAAGCAGGTCATCCGGCTCCAGAGTGGGCCCGCATTTCATGCCGACAGGGTTCTTGACGCCGCTGAGAAACTCGGCATGGGCGCCGTCGGCTTGCCGGGTGCGGTCGCCGAGCCACACCAGATGCGCTGAGCAGTCGTACCAGTCGCCCGTCGTCGAATTGACCCGGGTCAGGGCCTCCTCATAAGACAAGAACAGCGCCTCGTGCGAAGTGTAGAACTCGGTCTCGCGGATCTGCGGTGTCGTATCCGAGTTCGAGCCCGCAGGCGGCCATGAAATCGAGCGTCTCGGTCAACCTATCTGCAAGTGCCTGGTAACGTTCACCCTGCGGCGAGTCGGCGACGAAATCCTGGTTCCAGGCATGGACGCGGTGCAGATCGGCATAGCCGCCCTGGGCAAAGGCGCGGAGCAGGTTCAAGGTCGCCGCCGACTGGCTGTAGGCCTGGATCATGCGCTGCGGATCGGGCTCGCGCGCCGTCTCGTCGAAATCGAGGCCGTTGATGATGTCACCGCGATAGGAGGGCAGGGTGACATTGTCGTGTGTCTCTATGTCGGATGAGCGCGGCTTGGCGAACTGCCCCGCCAGCCGGCCGAGCTTGACCACCGGGCAGCCGGCGCCAAAGGTCATCACGACCGCCATCTGCAACAATACCTTGAACATGTCGCGGATGTTGTTGGGATGGAATTCGGCAAAGCTTTCGGCGCAATCGCCGCCTTGCAACAAAAACGCTTTGCCCGCGGCGACCGCCGCCAGCCGCTCTTCGAGCCGCCGCGCTTCGCCGGCAAACACCAGCGGCGGAAAATTTTGCAAGGTTTGCTCGACGCGCGCCAACCCCGCTTCGTCGGCATAACCCGGCACCTGCCGGATCGGCAGACCGCGCCAGCTGTCTGGAGCCCATTTTTCGCTCATGTCACAATTCCTCCGCGCGTTGTCGTCGCGCATTCGGTCGTCGCGTCCTTGGGGCCGATCTGGTCATGCATCACCTCCGGGGTTGGAGGCCGCTCCACCATCGGCGACATTCGGTTCTCGAATAGCATGAAACACGAAAGCCGCCTCGGGTGCGGGCGGCTTCGGGAAAAAACGCGGATGCGCGATCCTAGGCCGCCGTCATGTACCGGCAGTACCAAAATCGCGCTGCAAAATGAGCGCTGCATCGAGTGCGCATCACAATCATCGTCGTACGTTAACTGCACAGCAGGTCGGAAGCAAGGGCTTTGCCGCGCCGCCGCCACGGGCTACCTCTCGACGACAAACGGCCGGATCGTGCGAGCGAAATCCTCTTCGGTCGTCCGATGCTCGACGAGCGCGATAATTTCGTCCGCCCATAAGATCGTGTCGTCACAAACAAGCGCGTCGCTGCGAAGGCAGTGCGTTTGTTACCTTGCTCGAATGCGCGTGCTTGTGCGATGCCAGGCATAAGCGCAACTGCCAGAACGACGATGTCTTCTTCGCCATAACCGAAGACATTCCGCGGGCGCGCCAAGGCGCTTTCGAGAAGTGCGATGTCACGAACGAAGTGGCTTTCGCCCGTCTCCAGCAGTTCGAGCCGATTGTGTTCGATGACAACCTCGATGGGTAGCCAAATCGGCTCATTTCGCAAGGGCAGCTCGGATCTTCGGATACCGCTCGAGGTGCTCGCGGCCCAACGCCAAGTAATCGATCTCGCCAGAAATGGGGTGTGCTCCCATAGTTCCGTCAGGCTCAACAGCATTGCGAGCGAGCGATTGCCATTCGTTCAGCGCGTTAGACAGCTGAGCAGCATTGTAAGATCGGACGCGTTTTCCCCCTATATCTAGATGGAATTCGGGTTCTCCACCGGGCAGCTTAATATAGCAAGCAAAGGCAGCATTGATTCGCGAAGTTTTTATCGCGAAGTAGGTGTCAATCCCACATGTGTTCCGGGTCGTCCTTGCGGCGGCCGATCCTAAGCCACCTGCTGGGGTGTACGAGGTCCGCTGATTGCCACGTACCGCAGAAGCTGCCTCCTCGAATGGCTTCATAGTTTCACGGACGCGCTGTCAATTCCAATGAAGGATGCGATATTCTCGACGGGTAGCTATACCACGACGAGTCATCTCCCGGATCACCGCGTTAATCATTGAGGCTTCGCGCCTCCGCTGAGCGTTCGCGAGCAGGTTTTTCAATTGCTCAGCTGTCAACTTACTGAGGTCTATCGGCCTTGCCATATCAGACGCTTCTCAAAGAAGTACTATCGCGATTTCACACTTCCTATCCCTATCGTCATTCCCGCGAAAGCGGGAACCCAGGGCCACCGCTCCGTCGCTCGGCGCTGGGCCCCCGCTTTCGCGGGGGTGACGAGAAGTAAGGATGGGCACTATCTGTTTGGGTACCACCATTAAATCGCCTGGTATATGGGCTGCTGTCGAGACGGTATTGTAGGAGTAGCAGGCAACCGTAATTCCAGCCGCTACTGCGCCGCCAATTTCGCTGGGCGCGCCACTTTTTCGCGCATCGTGACAAATTCCTCGGCGGCGCTCGGGTGGATGCCGACGGTCTGGTCGAATTGCCTTTTGGTGGCGCCGCATTTGATCGCGATCGCCAGGCCCTGTGCTATTTCGGGGGCGTCGGGGCCGAGCATGTGACAGCCGACGACCCGGTCGCTCTTGGCATCGACGATGATCTTCATCAAGGTGCGTTCGTCGCGCCCGGATAAGGTGTTCTTCATCGGCCGAAAGCGCGCACTGTAGACGTCGATCGCGCCATATTGCCGGCGCGCTTCCTCCTCGGTCACGCCGACCGTGCCGATCGGCGGCTGGCTGAACACGGCGGTCGGCACGTCCGCATGGTCCATCCGGATCGGGTTGTTGTTGTAAAGGGTCTCGGCGATGGCGCGGCCCTCGGCGATCGCCACCGGCGTCAGATTGAGCCGGTCGGTCACGTCGCCGACGGCGTAGATGTTGGGCACCGTCGAGCGCTGCCATTCGTCGACGACGACGGCGCCATCATGGTTCAACGCGACACCGATCTGGGCCAGCCCAAGCCCGCTTGTATTGGGCTTGCGGCCGGTTGCGTACATGACGATTTCGGCCGAGATTTCCTGGCCGTGCGTGGTCAACACCGAATAGCCGTGCTCGTATTTTTCGATGCGCGCGACCTGGGTGCGGGTGTGAATCTCAATGCCGCGGTTACGCATCTCCTGCGCCAGCGCCACGCGCAAATCGTCGTCGAAACCGTACAGCAAGTCCTCGCGCCGGATGATTTGGACAACCTCGGACCCAAACCCTCTGAAGATGCCGGCGAACTCGACCGCGATGTAGCCGCCGCCGACGATGACGATATGCCGCGGCAGGCTCGGCAAATCCAAGGCCTCGTTTGACGAAATCACATGCTCGATGCCGGGGATGTCGGGAACTGTTGGATGCCCGCCGACCGCGATCATGATCTTGTCGGCGGTGTAGCTGCGGCCGCCGACCTCGACCGTATGCGGGTCGGTCAGGATGGCGCGCCCCTCGATCAGCTCGACCTTGCCGTTCTTCAGCATCGTCCGGTAGATCTGCTCGAGCCGGTCGAGTTCCTTGTCCTTGGCGGCGATCAGGCTCGACCAGTCGAAACTCGGCACCGCCACGGTCCAGCCAAAACCGGCGGCGTCGGCAAAGGCGTCGGCGAACTGCGCGCCGTAAACCAATAATTTCTTCGGCACGCAGCCACGCAAGACGCAGGTGCCGCCGACCCGGCTTTCTTCGCAGATCGCGACCCGCGCGCCATAACCGCCGGCGCGGCGCGAGCCGGCGACGCCGCCTGAGCCGGCGCCGATTGTCAATAAGTCGAAATCATAGCGCGGCATCGGGCTCCACTCCGTCATTGCAGGTCTTGCGATCTTCTGGTTGTCACAACCGAACCGTCGTCGCAAGCTCTCGACCGTCAATATAGGAAATGAGGAGCGAGGAGTGGCGTTGGATTCCTTCCCGTCGGCCGATCCGGTGATGACGCCGGAGGCGCTGATCGGCGCCGACTATCGCGACGGCGGTCGCCACCGTCCCCTGGGACGAGGTGCTGGCGACAATCCTGGCACATCGCTCGGCGCGCGCATATCTGCCTGACCCGCTGCCGGCGGGGACCCTGGAGTGCCTCGTCGCTGCCGCCCAATCGGCCTCGACCTCCACAAAATTGGAGACCTGGAGCATCGTCGCCGTCGAAGATCCGCGCACGGCACGGCTCGCCTAATTGGCATCGGAGCAAACGCATATCGTCCAGAGTCGACTGTACCTGGTCTGGCGCGTCGATCTCGCGCGGCTTTGCCTGGCCGCGCAGGAGCGGCAGCTCGTGCTCAAAGGCCTGGAATATCTTGAGCCATTTATTGTCGGCGTTGTCTACGCGGCCTTGGCGGCGCAAAATGCCTCGATCGCAGTCAAATCTCTTGGGCTCGGCTTTGCACTGCGCGGAAACGGAGGAAGGGCCATGTCTTCGCCACATGCCGGCATTTCAGTCGATCATCACGACTGGCATTCGCAGGGTTATGTCAACGAATGGATCGAGCGCGACCTGACCCGCGACGAGCAGCGCCGCCTGCGGCTGCGGCAGATGCTTGCCGGCGCACCCTTTGCGGCGGATGGCGAGATCGCGGTGCTCGATGTCGGCGGCGGCTATGGCGTCGTTACCGAGGAAGTTCTGCATGCTTTTCCCCGTTGCGTCGTGACCTTGCAGGATTATTCACAACCGATGCTTGACCAGGCGCGGCAGCGGCTCGCTGCCCACGGCGCGCGGGTGAAATACGCGATCGGGGACCTGCGCGATCCGGCATGGACGGCAGGACTCGCCGGACCGTTTGACGTCGCGGTTTCTGCGATCGCGATCCACAATCTCCGCGATCTGGGACAGATTGCCGCCTGCTATCGCGCGATCGCCGGCACATTGAAGCCCGACGGCGTGTTTCTCGACTACGATTTGTTCGGGCTGATCGGCGGGACCGACGCGCAAATGCAGACAATCCGGGCCGCTGGCTTTGCCGCCGTCGACTGCCTGTGGCAGGAAGGGCGGCTGGCGATCATCCGCGCGAAACACTAGCGCGAGACAATCTGGCGTGTCGTCAAGTGAGCCGGATGGCAGCGACAGCGAGTTTGACGGCAGCAAGGGAAATTTGGCGGTTTGTCGCGGCGGGTGACGATAGCTCCGAATTGATTGAGTTTGCAGAAGAAACTCTCGACGAGGTGTCGTGCCCTATAGAGTTCTCGGTCAAAATCGGGCGGCGTCAGGCGGTTTCGCCTGGGCGGGATTACGGCGAATTTTGCCGGCTGCTGCCAGCGGCTCGCGAACCCGCTTGTCAGCATCGAGGTGCGAAGCCAACTCCGCATGGTTCACACAAATCGTGGCGACGGCAGACGCCTTTTACGAACTATAGTCGCAAAACGGACACGCATCACGTAGATGACGACGCGCCCTGGCCTCACAGAATCATCGGCCGGCGGCGGGGGCGGCGGGTTTCAGCGGGGCCGCGGCGGCGTCGGTCGCGGCTCCCTCCTGCCAGTGGCCGCTCTTCTTCAGCGCGTCTACGACTTCGCGGGGCATGTACCGCTCGTCGTGCTTGGCGAGAATAGTCGAGGCGTCGAATATGCCGTCCTCCAGCTTTCCTTCGGCGACGACGCCCTGCCCTTCGCGAAACAGATCCGGCACGATGCCGCGGTAGACGACGGCAATGTCGGTCTTGCCGTCGGTGATGCGAAAGGCGACACGACTGTCGCCGCCGCGTTCGATACTGCCGTTTTCTACGAGCCCGCCGATCCGCACGCGTCGGTCCGCCGAAATCACCTGAGTTTTTAGATCGCTCGGGCTGTAGAAGAAGACGAGGTTGTTACTGAACGCGGTCAGCACCAGCGTCGCGGCACCGGCGAGCGCGGTCATGCCGAGCGCCAAGAGGCCGAGGCGTTGCTGCTTGCGAGTCATCGCCGTGAGCCGAGCTGGCGCTGCAGCCGGTCGAGGCTGCGCACGCTGTCGCGGTAGCGCCGCCAGGAAAAGAGCGCGAGGCCGCCGAGCACCGCTGCGGTCAGGAGGTAAGCCGGCCACACATAGACCGCATAGCCGCCCATCGCGAAATAGGCGCTGACTGTGCTCACCGGAGATCCTTTATCGCAGCGCCGCCGGGCGCCGGGGCCGCCCCCTCCGGCCGCGACCGTGCGGGGGCGGGTACGGGTGCAGGTGCAGAGATGCTGTTGAGGCGCAATGCCAGCCCCTTGCGTTCGTTGAGCTCGCTGCGCATGCGCAGCAGAAGCAGCGTCGCGAACAGCAGCGCGAACCCCAGCGCCATGACCAGCAGCGGCGCCAGCATCGACAAGGCGATCGTCGGCTTGCCGAGCCGCAGCACGCTGGACGGCTGGTGCAACGTATTCCACCAGTCGACCGAAAACTTGATGATCGGCAGGTTGACAACGCCGACCAACGCCAATACCGCCCCAGCCCGGCCGCCGCGCGCCGGGTCGTCGAACCCGTTCACCAGCGCGATGTAGCCAAGATAGAGGAAGAAGAGGACCAGTACCGAGGTTAGCCTCGCGTCCCATACCCACCATGTGCCCCACATCGGGCGGCCCCACAAGGATCCGGTGGTGAGGCAGACGAAGGTGAACGCCGCGCCGATCGGAGCCGCCGAACGCGCTGCGATCTCGGCCAGTGGATGGCGCCAGACTAGGGCGACGCCGCTCGCCGCCGCGACAAACAAATAGACGTTGAGAGCCATCCACGCCGCCGGGACGTGGACATACATGATGCGCACGGCTTCGCCCTGCTGATAGTCGGGTGGCGCCGCGATCAAGGCCAGATAGAGCCCGATCGCGACGACAGCGAGGCTCGCCCAGGTGCACCACGGCAAGGCCACGGTGCTGATCCGCATGAAGCGCGCCGGGTTGGCAAAGCGGCTGATCATCGGCCTTTGTAGCTTCCTCTCGACCGCTTATCGTAACGTAAACAAAGCCGTTTGTCAGCGGCGGCAGGATCGCAGGTGATGTACGGAGATTTGTGTCAGGCGAGTGAGAGGGGGTACTCCGCGGAGTGCTGACTTCCGCAAGCAGGAGCACCCCCAATGCCACAAGCTGTGACGATCGGGAGCTTACCGAGGGCCTTTGAGTTGGTGAAGGGCATGCAAGCGCAAGGCTTGGAGTGGGGCGAGGGCTATCGGTCGCTGGGCCGGCAGGCGCTTGCTGGGATCCTGCGGGAGCAGATGGGCCATGCGATCGATGAGCATCTCGATCGCATGGCCGCGCTCGACGTGGCCGACCGCCGCAATGGCTGCTATGCGCGTCATCTGCTAACCGAGCTGGGCGACATCGAGTTCGCGGTGCCGCGCACGCGGCGCTTTGCGCCGATTGCGGTGGTGCGCGCCTATGCCCGGCGCCCCGAGCAGGTCGACCGCATGATCCTGTCGTGCTTTGTCCTCGGGCTTTCGGTGCGCAAAGTCAGCGAGGCGCTGCTGCCGATCCTCGGACGGCCGATCAGCCCGGCCACCGTGAGCCTGGTCGCCAAGCAGCTCGATGCGGTGGTGGCGGCCTTCCATGCGCGGCCGCTCAAGGATCACTACCGCGTGCTGATGCTCGATGGCGTCGTGCTCGCTCGCAAAACGGGCGCCGGCGCGATCCGCCGGCCGGTGTTGGTTGCCCTCGGCCTCAGGCCCGACGGCAAGAAGGAGGTCATCGACTTCCGCCTGGCCCAGAGCGAGAGCGCGGCCGAGTGGGAACGCTTCCTCGGCGACCCCGGCCTGCGCCGGGGCAGGCTCTGATCCGCCGCGGCCTGGTCGGAGACCGGCTCGAGATGATCTGCGTCGACGGCGGTTCGGGCCTGCTCGCCGCCCTGCCGACCGCCTATCCGGGTGTTCCGGTCCAGCGCTGCTGGGCGCACAAAATCCGCAATGTCCTCGCCAAGGTCCGGAACGCCGACCAACCAACCGTCAAGGCCGACTTGCACGCCATCATGAATGCCGGAACCTTGCCGCGGGCTCGTTCCGCAGCGCGCCGCTTTGCCGACCGCTGGACGGCCGATTATCCACGGGCAGTGGCCTGCCTGCGCGACGATCTCCTCACCTGCTGGCGCTACAAAGCCCTGGCCCAGCGCAAGGCCGTCCGAACCACCAACGCCATCGAGCGCCGCTTTCGCGAAGTCAGACGGCGAACCAGACCCATGGGCGTCTTCTCCGACCGAACCTCGATGGACCGCATCCTCTTTGCCGTCTTCAATCACGAAAACCAAAACCAGGGCGTCAGCACCCCTCTCCTGCTGACACAAACCTTTTGACGTTACCAGGATCGCAGGGCCGGATCACTCCAGAGACTGACGCAGGGCCGCGGCACTTGCCCAGGGACACAGGGGCAGCGCCGCCAAGGTCAAGGCGCCGAGCAACAGTAAATCGACGCGCGGTCCGGTGCCAAGCTCGCTTGCCTCAACCGCACCGGCGCCGAAGATCAGCGGCGGCACGTAAAGCGGCAGCACGAGCAACGACAACAGAACGCTTTGCCGTCGTGCGCCCAAGGTCAATGCTGCGGCGACGGAGCCGATCAAGCTCAGCACCGGCGTACCGATCAAAAGGCTCAGCACCAGGGTCATGATCGCTCGCGGGTCCAGATCGACGACAAGCGCCAAGGCCGGGCTGACCAAGGCCAATGGCAGCCCGGTCGCCACCCAATGCGCGGCGCATTTGGCTAAAACCGCGAGTTCGAGCGACAGCGGCGACAAAGCGATCAGATCGAGGCCGCCATCCTCGTAATCCGGCTGAAACAGGCGGTCGAGCGACAATAATGCGGCAAGCAACGCCGCGACCCACAAGATGCCGGCGGCGACCCGCTCCAGCACCTGCGGCTCTGGTCCGACCCCGAAGGGAAACAGCACTACCGCCAGTACGTAGAACGCGAGGACGAGACCGGTGTCCCCGCCCTGTCGCAGGGCAAGCCGCAGATCGCGGCGGAACAGCCCGAAAAAACCTGCCATCGTCAGTCGTCAAAGCGTGGGTCGAGGTCGTCCAAGCGCGGGGCAAAGGCATCGAGTGAGAGGAACGCGGCGCCATCGAGCGCGATCGCCGTGTGGGTTGCCAGCATCGCCATTCCACCCGCAGCGCGATGTGCCGCGATAGCCTGTTCGAGCCGGCCCTGGCTGTCGTGGTCGAGAGCGCTTGCCGGCTCGTCGAGCAGCCACAGCGGCGCCGGCGTCGTCAACAGCCGGGCGAGTGCCACGCGCCGTCGCTGCCCGGTCGAAAGCCAGCGGCACGGCCAGTCGGCGATCGGGTCGAGGGCGAAGGCGGCAAGCGCCTGGTCGACGGTCGACGGCGAGCGCTGGCGCTGCTGACCGCGCAACGCAGCCCAGAACGCCAGCGTCTCGCGCGGGGTCATTGCCGGCTTCAGCGCATCGAGGTGGCCGATATAATGGAGCCGGGCATGATGGCCGGGAAGATCCGTCGCCACCGCCGTCCTGCCCCACAACAATTGCCCAGCCGACGGCGCAAGCAGACCGGCAACGAGCCGCAGCAGGCTCGATTTGCCGCTGCCGTTGGCGCCGGTCAGGAGCAGCGCGCCACCCGCCGCGAGGCCGAATGAGAGGTCGGTGAAGACGAACCGCTCGCCGCGGCGGCAGCCGAGACCCTCGGCGGTCAAGTCGGGGGTGAGCGCTTGCGCAGGTGGTGCACCCAAGGCGGCTCGATCAGTCAGGGCGCGCCACAAAAAGGCGGCTCCGGAGGGGGAATCCGGAGCCGCTGGGCATCGGCTGCTGCTAACAGCCGATTGCGAGGTTTGGGGGACAAACCTGTAAGGACAGACCTTACGCCTGGCATATAGGGAGCGGAATGGGACTTCCTTTTGAATAAAGTATGACGTTTTGGTGAATTTCAATCAAGTGGCCGACGATCCTCGATTAGCTTGCCATCCTCTGGCAGGCTCCCGATCGGCACCGAGTTGATCGCGCCGCGCAGTTTGGTCAGCGCTTGTACCGTCTCGGCGATGCGTGTCGGGTCTTCCAACGGCTCGTCGAGCTCGACGAACACGGTCATCTCGTCGATGCCGTCACGCCGCTCTACGACCATGCGGGCGCGCCTGATCGACGAGTGCCGGCGCAACATGTCGGCGATCTGTTCGGGATGAACAAACATGCCCCGGATCTTGGTCGTCTGGTCGGCTCGGCCGAGCCAGCCTCTGATCCGATGGTTCGTTCGCACGCCGCGAGGAGGCCCGGGAAGCATGGCCGAAAGATCACCCGTGGCAAATCGAATCAGCGGGTATTCAGGCGTCATGGTCGTCACCACCAATTCCCCAACCTCGCCCGGGCCGACCGGCTCGCCGGTCCCGGGACGGACGAGCTCGACGATGATGTCTTCGTCGAGGACCATCCCCTCCTCGGGCTCGCCGTCGGCGCCGAGGCTCTCGTAAGCGATGACGCCGATATCAGCGGTGCCGTAGCATTGCACGACGCCAAGCCCGCGGCTGCGAAACTCGCGACGCAGCGCCGCCGGCAAGGCCTCGGCGGAAACCAGCGCCTTCTTGAGAGACGAGATGTCGCTCCCCTCGCTCACGGCCCGGTCGAGCAGGATCTTGAGAAAAGACGGCGTACCAACATAGCCTACCGGTTTGAGATCGGCGATCACTCGCAGCTGCTGCTCGGTCTGGCCGGTACCCGCGGGGATGACTGGACAGCCCAATGCTTCTGCCGCGCTCTCAACCATCGCCCCCGCCGGGGTCAGGTGGTAGGAAAACGTGTTGTGCAGGAGGTCGCCGGCGCGGAATCCGGCGGCGAACAGGGCACGGGCAAAACGACCGTAATCCGCGCGCCTGGCTTCGGGCTCGTAAATCGGCCCCGGTGACACAAAGATTCGCCGCAACGTCGAAACCGGCACCGCCGCGAAGCCGCCGAAAGGCGGGGCGCGGCGCTGCCGCTCGATCAGTTCGGATTTTCGCGTCAGTGGCAATTGGGCGAGCGCTCGGCGATCGACAACCTCCTCCGGTCGTACCTCGGCAAACAGGCTGCGATAGGCTGGGCAGCGTTCCCTTGCTGCCGCGACAATCAAAGGGAGCTGCGCCATCAGCGCGGTCTCCCGCTCAACCGCATCGCGCGCTTCCCGTTCGTCGAAAAGGGCGATTTCCACCGTCGGCCTCCCGTTACCGGCTCAACCTGTCGCTCGCAACAGCCCGACTGAGCCAAGGCTGTTAAATGTGCTCCGGCCGAACCCCTTCCACAAGCACCCGCAGCAGCTGGACGGCAAACCAAGATCGTCGGCGGCGGCGCGAATTCGGGTACGATCGCGGTATCGGCGCGTAGAGACTTGCAGTGGAACCGATCGCTACTCTAAAGTCGCTGTAGTTGGGCAACCGGCGCGCATCGGAGAACCGGGCGGGGGCAAAAGCGGTGAACGCTTTGGGAAAGAACCGCCGCAAGCTTGGTAAGCTTGCAAACATTTTGACCCTCGTTGGCGCCGTCCTGTTGGGCGCGGCCCTTTTCATCGCGCAACCAGCCTCCGCGCAGCCGGCTGCCGGCGAGGAAAAATCCCGACTTGAAGCTCAAAAGGAAGCCCTGTTTCAGCAGATGCTGCGCAACCCGGCCAATCTCGACGCGACTTTTGCTTATGCCGATGTTTCTTCCCGCTTGGGCGATTACGAAGCGGCGGTGTCGGCGCTCGAGCGCATGCTGCTGTTCAATCCGAATCTGCCGCGAGTTCAACTTGAGCTCGGAGCGCTGTACTTTCGGATGGGATCTTACGATCTCGCCCGCGATTATCTTGCGAAGGCCGCGGCAGCCAATCCGCCGCCCGAGGTACGCGCCCGGATTGCCGAGTACATGGCCCAAATCGAAAAGGCCACGTCGCGCCATCACCTGTCCGGTTACGTCTTCTTGGGCGGGCAATACCAGAGCGACGCCAACGTCGCCCCCGGCTCACCGCTGATCTTGTCGCCGATTGGAGCTGTTCTGCTCAACAGCCAATTCTTGAAACAATCGTCGGGCAGCGTTTTCGCGAGCGGATCGCTGTTATACAGTTACGACCTTGAAGACCAGCGCCGCAATTCAATCGACGTGACCGCGGTAGGCTACCTGAACCGTTACTTTAACTCCAATGTCAATCGCCTCGATCTCGATCTGCTGGAAGTGACCGGCGGCCCGCGCGTCAATTTTCCCAATGGCGGGTTGCTGGGCAGCGTCTTCGCTTCGGTCAAACCCTACGTAATTGTGGACGAAGTCGGATTGGGCGAGGCGCAATACTTCGCCGCTTTTGGTACCGGGCTCGAATATGACGAGACCGTGTGGAACGACATGCTGCTCAAATCGGTGTTCGAGTATCGTCGAAAAAACTTCACGAATGCCACCGACCGCCCTTTGTCGACCGGTCTCAACGGCAACGACAAGCTTGTTACATTTTCCGCGAATAAGCCGATTGCAGCGAATGCCGAGTTAAATCTGGAATTTGACTACCTCAATCAAACAACTGAACTTCCGTATTACGCAAACTCGACCTATGCTGTGATCGGCGCCTATCGCATGCATTACGATGCTCCCTTCAAGATTACCACATATCCATGGGAAACGTCGCTGTATCTTGGTCGCGCCTGGAGCATCTACGCATCGCCGGACCCGTGCTGCAACACCAGCAACAATCCCGACACTACCTTTTCAACGAGCAGCCAGTTGACGCAACGCTGGCGCTTCGGCCTTACCGAGGCAATTCCGGTGACATCCAGAATAGCCATCGTGGCACAATTAGAGCGCGATATTGTCTCGTCGAATTTGCCAATTTACGCGTACAGTAGTAATTCGATCTTGCTGGGGCCGCAGATTCGCTTCTAAAAAGGGTACGTTTTGAAAGAGGTGTTGATGCCAGATATTGTCCGCCGCTTGCGGCACGCCGTTGTCCTCGGCTGTTTGCTGCTCGGAGCCGGGCTGACGAGCCCACACGTGCTCGCCGAGCAGCGCGTCGGGGTCGACAGCGCGGTCAACCCGAGCGCGATGGGGATACCGCCGGGTGCGCTGCCGCGGCGGCTGGTGTTGGGACAGGATGTCGTCTTTAACGAACGGATCACGACCGAGGCACAAGGTCAGACCCAGATTCTGTTTGTCGACGAGTTCGACGCTCTCGGTCGGACCGAACGCGAATATGGTCATCGACCAGTTTGTCTACGATCCGAACGCCGGCACCGGCAAGCTCGTCGCCAGCCTGGGCCGCGGCGTGTTCCGCTTTGTCGGCGGCAAGCTGAGCAAGCAGGACAATGCGGTCACGATGCGCACGCCGACCGCGACGATCGGCATTCGCGGCGGCGTCATGCTGATCGACCAGGCGGCTAACGGCAAACTCGAGGTGATCTTTGTTTACGGCAAGGGGGTCACGATAACCGGGCTCAACGGCGTGTCCCAGACGATCTATCGTCCCGGCTTCGCCGTCAGCATCTCGGGACCCGGAGCGTCGCCGTCCGACCCTGGTCCCGCCCCGCCCGGGCATACCGCCGCTTTGCTCGCCCAGCTCGACGGCCGCGTCGGCGGCAGCGGCGGCGCGCCGGTTGCCCCGACCGAGGTGACGGTTACGAACAGCGGCATTTCCAGCGTGATTTCGGCCAATGTCCCCGCCAGCATCCAGGCCGCGGCGAGAACCCAGCCGATCCCGGCGCAATCGCCAAATGCGAACCAGACCGTGCAGTACACCGTGCCGTTCACGACCTATCAGGTCACCTCGGTTCCGCCGGTGTCGCCAACCACGACGGTAGCGATCGCGACCCCGCCGCCGCCAATCATCCCGCCAGCCCAGCCGTCAGTGCCCGTCACCCCGATCGTGCCGGTCGGCGGTTCAGGCGGTGGCGGTTCAGGCGGTGGCGGTTCAGGCGGCGGTGGTACTGGTGGCGGTGGCACTGGTGGCGGTGGCACTGGTGGCGGCGGAACAGGCGGGGGTGTGTTGCCTCCGATCATGGGGCTTGCCGGCGGCTACGCCGACACCGACAGCCAAGGCACGGCACTCGGGTTTGTCGGCCCGGTCTCGCCGTATAAGGGGGCGAGCGTCGTCAACGGCGTGTTCAGCGTCCCCGGAGTTTTCAGCTTTCCGTTGGCCCCGGGCGGTGCCGTGCTCAGCGCCACGGGCGCGGGGACGATGAGCCCGTTGGGTGCGGTGACCGGCGCCACCTTTGTGTCGCCGGACAACACCTTTTTCTTCGCCTACCTGGTGCCGGTCAGCAACGCCAGTCAGCGTGAAGTGATTTACGGCGGCACTCCGGTCAGCGCGGCCTATTATCAGGCGACCTCGCCCAATCCCACTTATCTCGCCTTTACGGTCGTGCCCGACGCAGCGCTCGGCTCCGCCATTCCGTTCATCCGCAGCCAGACCGGCGGGTCGCTCGCCAATCCCAGCGTCTCGCCGCTGATCCTGGCAACTCCGCCCAACACGACGTTCTCGACTAGCAATACTATCGGGGCAACCAAAGCCTTGCAGGCGAGCCTCGCGATCAACGGCTCAGGTAACCAGCAAAGCTCGGTGCTGGTGGTTCTCACCGGCAATGTTTTCGGCCCGAATGTTATCGGCACGCCCGCGAGTTTAGAGGGCGTCGTCCACGGCAGCTATTTGGCGAGCAACCCGACCGGGAGCGCAGCAATCCAGCCGATCCGGATCAACAGCTATTACGCGTCTCCGGCCGACGGCAACGGCAACAGCTTTTATGGGGGCCAGGGCATTACTGGGTTTGCGCTGGCGCCCGGCGCCGGGGCCAGCAATGCCATCGAAGTCAACACCGCAAACCAGTCGACAACGGCCAATTACCAGTTTGTCCAGCCGGTGGTGTCGACGCCGGTGCCGACGGTCGCGACCGGCACCCAGACCACGCAAACCCTGTCTGGCTATTTTGGCGGGATCATGACCAAGGAGCCGACCGCCGGCGTCGGGACCCCGCTCCCTTACGCTGTCACCGGCACCACGTCGATCACGACCAACGCCAGCAATTTGCAGATCGCCGCGACCCTGACCGGCGGCGATCCGTTCACCTCGAAGACGAGCGGAATTCCCGCATCAAGCGGGATCGTCATGCAGTTCGGCACAACCCAAAGCGGCAATACTTTTGCGCGCCAAGCCTTTATCAACGACAATCTGTTCGCGGTGCTGGAGAGCCCGACAACCTCGTCGACGGTCAACGGTGTCGCGATAACGCCCAGCGCCGCTTACCCCAACACCAATCCTAACCTGTATCTGGTCACGCAGACCGCGGCGCCGGCAACGGCGCTGCTGCCGAGCGGCCTGTGCAGCAGCTGCCAATATCTCCAATGGGGCTACTGGGGCGGCGAGCTCGACACTCCGGCGTCCGGAAACTTTGCCGCCCGCACCGATGTCGGACACATCAATTTTTGGGTCGCGGGAACGCCGGTAACCTCGATGACCGACATTTCCAGCCTGCAGGCGATGAATTTCACCGGTACCTACAACGGCAATCTGATCGGCGCGGTTGTCAACAACGGTGCGCAATACCTGGCGTCGGGCGGCTTGCAGGCGACCTATCAATTCGGGACGCAGGTGGGGAGTTTCGCGGTCAGCAACTACGACCACCAGAGCTTTACGGCCGCCGTCCGCGGCCCGCTGAACGGGTCGAATTATACTTTCGGGTTCAACTCGGGGGCGATCAAGGGCGCCGTCAATGGCGGCTTTTACGGCCCGCTCGCGGCCGAAACCGGGGGCAATTTCGCCTTCACGGCGGGTCCGACTTATTCTACCTCGGGAATCTTTGCTGCTAAGCGCTGACGTGGGTTCGCACGAAAACAGCCCACCGGGAGGGACCCGGCGGGCTGTTTCGCCGCAGACTCTTTCGTTCGGCGGTTCGGCGGTTTACCGACCGGGCGACGGGCCGGTCCCCGCGCTTCTGTTGGAGTAGGGATCAGTGGCGGCAGTGTTCGGCGCTAGACGGATGGCCTCGTTATTCGCCGATACGTTACTTCCCGGGTTCGGACCGGCGCCACTCGTTGAATAGGGGTGATACGCGCGGTTGGTATCCCAGTCGGCCGGCTTCTGGTAGGCTTGGCTGCCGGGAATGCCAACATTGTTGCCTGGGTTTGGCGCAGCGATTTGAGGCGCGGACGACGCCGGCGGCTGGACACTGGTCGGTGCACCACCGGCTGGCGGCAGGTTGGCGACGCTCTGGGCATGCGCCGCCACCGCGGTGCCGGCCAGGAACACAAGGCTAAGGAAGGTCGTCTTCTGCGAACACCGCATCTCAACACGCTCCACTGTCATCTGACTCGACTCACGCAAACTCCATTTGCGTGCGGTTCTCTCTGCACGCAAATGATTATTCCGCATTGCGAATATGAACGGCGTTCACTTTTCGCGATTCGAGGTCGGAAGCTGCGGTGACGCGCCATCATTCTTTCATAACAGACGCGGCGTGATGTCGCGGGTAGGCGGGTGCGCCACACCGGCGGATTACCGTGAGGCGCAGCCTTCAGGTGCGATGGGTTCCCCCGCGTCTGGTCATGACGGTCGGAGCCGCGTCCGAGCAGAGCGCAGCCGGCTTGCTCAATTCGGCTTTGGCCCGGCGGCGGAGGAGGTATAGGGGTGCCGGGAGGTATCGTTGTCCGTCGTCGTCGCCTGATAGTGCACGTCGGTTCCCGACGAATGCGACCCTGGGCTCGGCCCGATCGAGGTCGAGTAGGGATGATCGGCCTTGTTCGCCGCGTAATCCCCAGGCGGTTGATAATGTGGCTCTTTAAAGAACTCGGCACCGCCTGGCTTGGGGTAAAAGCTCTGGGTCGAGCCATAGGGCTGCGTTACCGCGCTTTGCGTCGTAGGCGCGCCGCCACCGTTCGGGGGCAACGAGGCCACGGACTGGGCCTGCGCCGCCACACCTGCGCCGATCACCAACCCTAATCCCAGGAGGATCGATTTGACGATACTCGTCATTCCAGCATCTCCGGACACGCTGTAAAACTCTTAGGGCGCAACTTGGTCGCACTGCGCTGGCCACGCAAATGATAATGTTGCATCGCACCCATGAATCAGGTTCATTTCAACATTCTCGATCTCAACTTGCTGCGGGTCTTCGACGCCTTGATCGAAGAGCGTAGCGTAACGCGGGCCGGCGAGCGGCTGGGCCTCACCCAGTCGGCGATCAGCCACGCCCTGAGCCGGCTGCGCTATGTCCTAGACGACGAGCTTTTCGTGCGCGGTCCGGAGGGGATGCAGCCGACGCGGAGGGCGTCCGAAATCGCGCCACGACTGCGCCAAGGGCTGCTTCAGCTCCAACTGGCGCTGACCCCGGCCGACTTTGTCGCCGCGCAAACCACCCGGCGGTTCACGATTATCTCGGGCGAATATGTCGGCGCCGTCCTCATCCCAGCGCTTGTCGCCCGGTTACGCGAAGCAGCGCCTTTGGCGGAAATCAGAATACGACCGAGTAACATGGGCGTGGCCGAAGCGCTGCTCGCCGGCAGGGCGGACTTGGCGATCGGCAGCTTCCGGCGCGTGCCGGAATGGTTTGCATGTGAGCCGCTGTTCGAGGAGACGCGGGTGTGGGTGGTCAGCGACCGCCGTCCGGCCGCCTGGCAGGAGCTGACCCTCGAACGGCTCGCCGCGCTGCCCCATCTGATCATCTCTGCAACCGGAGAAGACGAGCAGGCGATCGCCGGATACGTCGTCGATCACGGCCTCGAGCGGATGGTGATGCGCAGTGAAGTCGGCCTCCTGCAAGGCGCCCTGGCGGCACGCGGCTTGACCCGCGCGGTCGGTCTGACAACTCCGCATTTTCTGGCGGCTCTGGCGGTGGTCAGTCATTCGGACATGGCTGCCCCGCTGCCGCGCCGCCTCGCCGTCGCCTTTGCCGGCGCCTACCGGCTCAAACTGTTCGAGCCGCCCTATGCCTCGCCGCCGTTCGAAATCATGGCACTGTCGCACCGCGAGCATGGCAACGAGCCGGCAATCTTGTGGCTGCGCGACATCATCCGCCAGGTGGCTGCCGGGCTCTGAGCGTCTCACGCGAGATCACCTGAGTGGATATCGGCGAGGCGCGCTCGGGAAGCATCGAGGCACAAAGAGCGGGGCGAAATCACCACTGCCGGTATGCGTGCGCGGTTTCTGCGCGACGCAAGCGACGTCACCGAAGCCCAATGGCGCTGCTGCTGGCGGCGCGCGAGATCGAGATGGAGTTTCCGGCGGTCGTCTATGGGTTTTTCAGCATCGCTGAGAGGGGATGCCCGATCCATGCTTCCTGTGCTCTATTCAACAAGCCGGAGGCGCATGTGCCAGGGGCTCGGCGTGAACCCGGAAAACCTGGGGCCGGAATAGGGCCTCGTCTCGTCTTGCCGATCCGAGCGGAGGAATGAATGCTGGATCATGTGACGATCGGTGTAACCGATCTCGAACGCGCGAAGGCGTTTTATGACGCGGCGTTGGGGCCGCTCGGCATCGAGCGACTTTATGCCGATGGCGAGACATTTGCCGGCTACGGGGCCGACGGGAAAGCGTTCTTCTGGATCGGGTTGCGCGACGAGGTGACGACGGGCGTGCACGTCGCCTTTGCTGCGACGGATCGCGGGACCGTCGACGCCTTTTGCCAGGCGGCGCTCGCCGCGGGCGGCCGCGACAACGGCGCGCCAGGTCTGCGGCCGCAATACCATCAGAATTATTACGGCGCGTTCGTTCTCGATTTCGAGGGCCACAACATCGAGGCGGTTTGCCACGCCGCCGGCTGACCGACTGTTTCCGTCGAGCGCGTTGCGCCATAAGATGCGCGCGCATTTTCGAGGCCGCGCCGATGTTGTCGAGAGCCAATGCCGCCTTGTCGCAGATCCACATGCAGATCATGTGGAGCCGGCTGATCGCCGTCGTCGAGGAGCAGGCGCAGACCCTGGTGCGCACCGCATTCTCGACGACCGTGCGGGAGGCGGGCGATCTCTCCGCCGGGGTCTTCGACCACGAAGGCAACATGCTGGCGCAGGCGGTAACTGGCACTCCGGGCCACGTCAATTCGATGGCTGCGGCCGTCACGCATTTCCTCGATGCCTTTCCGCTGAAGACGATGCGGCCCGGCGACCATTACATTACCAACGACCCATGGCTGACGTGCGGCCATCTGCACGATCTGACCGTGGTCAGCCCAACGTTCCTGCGCGGCGAGCCGGTCGGCCTGTTCGCCAGCACCGTGCATGTCGTCGACATCGGCGGGCTCGGCATGGGGCCCGATGGGCGCCAGGTCTTTGAGGAAGGATTGTCGATTCCGCTGATGGCTTTGGCCCGCGAAGGCCGGATGAACGAAGACCTCTTGCAGGTGATCCGCGCCAATGTGCGCGAGCCATTACAGGTCGAGGGTGACGTTTATGCGCTCGCCGCGTGCAACGACGAAGGCAGCCGGCGACTCGTCGAGATGATGGAAGAGTTCGGCATCGCCAACCTCGACCGATTGGGCGAGCACATCGTCGAAACCTCGCGCCAGGCGACGATCGAGGCGATCGGCAAGCTGAAAAATGGCCGCTACAAGAACAGCCTGACGATGGACGGCTACGACCGGCCTTTGACCCTCGCCGCCGAAATGACGATCGGCGGGGACGGCATCCACGTCGATTACGCCGGCACCTCGCCGGCCAGCGCCTTTGGCATCAACGTCGTTCTGAACTACACGACCGCCTACACCGCATTCGGGGTCAAATGCCTGGTGGCGCCCGAGGTGCCGAACAATGCCGGCTCGCTCGCGCCGATCACGGTCAGCGCGCCCGAGGGTTGCCTGTTGAACGCCAAGCGGCCGCGGGCCGTCGCGGCGCGCCATACAGTCGGCCACATGCTGCCCGATGTCGTGTTCGGCTGCCTCCATCAGGTCATGGTGGACGGGGTCCCGGCCGAAGGCGCCTCGTCGTTGTGGATCCCGCAAATCTATGGCGGCGCCGACGTGCTCGACGAGCTCGGTGCAGAGGAGGGCAAGGCGCCACCCGACATCAAGCCGTTCAGCACCGCGATCTTTCATTGCGGCGGCGCCGGCGCGCGGCCCGGCAAGGACGGGCTCGACGTGACCGCGTTCCCCTCCGGGGTGCGCACGATCCCGGTCGAGGCGACCGAAACTGTCGCGCCGGTCGTCTTTCGCCGGCGCGAGTTCCGCGAGGGCTCGGGCGGCGCCGGCCATTATCGCGGCGGGCTCGGGCAGATCATCGAATTGGGTGGTGCGGAGGGCACGCCGATCGCGATGCTGTGCAATTTCGAGCGCATCGCCAACCCGGCGCGCGGCCGCGACGGCGGCGGCGCCGGCGCCCTAGGCCGGGTCACCCTGGTTTCGGGCAAGCCGATCGGCCCCAAAGGAAGGCAGAGCATCCCCGGCGGCGATTTCATTCGCCTAGAATTGCCGGGTGGCGGCGGTTGGGGCGACCCAGCCGAACGAGATCCTGAGCAAGTCGCGCTCGACGTCGCCGACGGCCTCATTTCCCGCGAAACCGCCGAGTGCGATTACCGCGTCGCCGTTACCGTCGACGGCGCCCTCGACCCTGCCGCAACCGCGCGATTGCGGGCTGGGTGACGTCAGTGAAAAGGTCCGTCAAACGAGGCCGACGGCGCCGAGTGCGCCACCGGTGGCGATGAGCCATAGCGGGCTCGCCCGCGGGGATAAAATTGTGGCTGCGGCCGCGGCAAATGCCACGGCGGCGGGCGTCCAACCGCTGCTGCTGCGGGCCATCACATAGCCGCCCGCGATGATCAGGCCGAGCACGACCGGCACAAGACCGCGGCGGAAACGGCGCTGCCAAGCCCGACCCTTGAAGCGCTCCCACCAGCCGAAAGCGGCGTAAGCGAGCGCGCAGGACGGCGCGAACGACGCAACGGCAGCGGCGATCGCGGCCGGCAGCCCGCCAATCTTCCAAGCGACAAAGCCCATCAGCAAGACCATATTGGGACCGGGAAGCGCCTGCACGATCGCAAAGCAATTGGCGAAATCCTGATCGCTGATCCAGCCATGCGCAACAACGACGAAATTGCGCAGATCCGGGAGCACGCCTGGAGTGCCGCCGAAGCTGATCAGCGACAACAGCGCAATATGCGCGACCAGGATGACGACCGGGGCGCTCATGCCGTCTCGGCGGTTTGCCGGCCGGCGGCGGCGATGCTGAGCGGGACCAGCACCGCCACGACCGGCAGCAGTGGCAGGTGGGCGAACGCCAGGCCGACAAAGGCCAGTGCGGCAAACAGCAATGCCGCCGGCTGCCGGCGCTGCGGCAGCAACAGCCTGACCCCGGTGCCGATGATCAGCCCGGCGGCCGCCGCGGCGATGCCGCGCAGCATGCCTTGCAGCGCGGGCGTGTGCACGTGACCGAGCAGAACCGCGCCGATGGCAAATCCGACAGTCCACGGAATCACGACGAAGCCCGAGAGCGCCGCGAGCGCTCCGGCAATGCCGCGAAATTTGGCGCCGATGCACACGGTGATGCTGACGACGTTCGGCCCCGGCAGGAACTGGCAGAAGCTCAGAAGTTCGGCAAATTCCTCGTCGCTCAACCACCGTTTCTTCTCAACCATCATGCGGCGCGCCCAGACCAATGGGCCGCCCACGGCGCACATCGATATTTCCAGAAACGCGAGGAACAGGGCGGGAAGCGTGATCCGGTCAGGCGCCGGTTCTTGTCTTACCGTCGGCTGCTCGATCCTTGTGTCGACGTAACGGCTCGGCTCGCGACTATCGTTCTTCATGGGCTTACTCTCGATCAGGCGCTCAGCTCGACGCTGCGGAGACAAAAAAGCTGCGAGGCGACGATATTTGACGCGAGCGGCGAGACGCTGCTGCCGACTGAGGCGCCCGCGCTACCAGATGATGTCCACAGCATAGTCGGCGAACGCCCGATCAGCGGTGACGATCGGTATGCGCTCGGCGAGCGAATGTGAAATCAGCAAGCGATCGAATGGGTCGCGATGATGTCGCGGCAAGTCGCCCAACACCCGCAGATGGGCGTAGTTGATGGTCAGCAGGTCGAAGGCTTCTTCCGCCATCACTTGCTCGAAATCCTCAAGAAATCGCAGCTTCCCGGGTACGCGTTTGATCGCGACCTCCCACAGGGAACCGATGCTGACGACGATGTCATTGTCCGGGTCGCGGATCTGATCACTTACTCTGGTCGAAAGCCGCAGAGACCCGGTTCGCCACCATAAGAATGCGTTTGTGTCGAGGAGAAGCCTCACAGCGGTCCTTCGAATAATTCGGTGATCTCCTCGTCAGTGAACTCAAAATCCGGAGAAATCCAGATTTTGTCCTTACCTCGCCCCGGGACACGCGGTTCGCGTTTCTTTTGGATCGGCATCAGTTTCACAAGAGGCCGGCCGTTGCGCGCAATCACGACCTCCTCGCCGGCGAGGGCACGCTCGACAAGACGTGACAGCGAGCTTTTTGCTTGATGCATGTTGACGATTTCAGCCATCGGAACCCGGCTTAGCTAATCTAGCTAAGGATGTGCTTGCCGCTCGCGACGTTGTCAATGATACGTTTGATCAGGGGATTAGCTCGACGGCGCTACGCCCTTTTTCATGTCGATTTTGGTCGTGCACGGGATCGTCAGCGCCTGGTCTTCGCCGGCCATGGCGGGCTGCGCGGCGTTCAGATCGGCGAGCAGGGCGCGGTAACAGGGGTGACGGCGCAGCAGAAAGCGGCCGGCCTCTTCGGTCACCTGCAATTGCGGTCCGGTCAACGTCCAGCTGGTCGGCGCGTCTTTGGCCTCGTCTCGCAACGCGCGATGCGCCGGCGTGTCGGCTGGAATCTGGTCATAATCGACGGTGATCCCGTAGACCTGCATGCCGCCGAATTTGGCCTGATTGCCGGCGCCGGCGGCGGCCTGGGCAAATTCGGTGAGCAGCGCGGTCAGAGCGATTTGCGAATTCTCCGTATTGGCGTCGATCGGCACCGATGTCACCGCCTGGATCTGGCCGACAAGGCCCGGCTGTTGCGGCTGTTGGTAGAGCTTGTTGGGTGGGTCGGAGCGGGCATTGACGACGACGATGACGAGCCGGCGGATCTTGCCGTCGTTGATCGCGTGCAATATCTGAGCGTCGTCATAGGACGCGATCAGCGCCGAGCGCAATGACTGGGTGCCGAGATTGTCGGCGAGCCCGCCATCCAGAAAATGGAGATAGTCGATCCGGCGGTAGGGGTTCGGTCCGTGCCGCAAATCATTGGAATAACGGGCGTCTTTATATTCGGCCGAGTTCAGATAGGGTGTGTACGGGTTCGACAGGTCGATCTTGATCCAATCGCCGTTGCGCAACTGGCCGCGGCAGCCATCGGAATAATTCTGGAATCCGACCGGGGTGAGCAGGATCGGAAACGCGGCCGAGGCCGATACCGCCGTCGCCACCGGAAGCACGTCGTATCTCGAACAGACATCGTCGAAGCGGCGCGGGACCATGGCAAAGGTTTCGCCGCCGGCCATGTCGGTCGCGTTCAGCACGATGTAGGGCTTACCTGGCTGGTTCAGCATGGCCAGCGTCGCGTCGTGGAAGAGGCGCGCGTTGAACAACGCTTCTTCGGCCTCGATGCGGGTGATCTGGCCGGTGACCAGACCAAACCACGTAATCGGGTTGGCCGCGTCGAGTTCGAGCGTCGCCATATTGTCTTTGGTCAGAAAATCGTTGCGCAGCCCGTCGAGGTCGCCGTCCCGGTGACCGGGCGCCCGATGCAGCCCGAACCAGGCAGCGGTGACGCTGCCGCCCGACACCGACGAGATCAGCTTCACGTCCTCGGTCAGCACATGCGCGCCGTCGATGCCGGCGTAGCTGGTTTGCGACAGCTCGCGCAGGACAGCTTCGGCGAGTGCGGCCGCGCGCGAACCACCGCCCGAAAAGGTCATCAAAATGACCGGGCGATCGGAGCTTGCCGGGTCGACACTGCGATGGTCGAGGTTGGCCTCCCCGGCCTGCAAAGGCGTGTTCTCGAGATGCGAGCTGGCGCAGCCGCCGGCCAGCAGTATCGACACCAGGGCCACAAATCGCCCGCGCACGGCGCTTCGCCCTACGCCTTGGCGAATTGGATATTGAGCGGTTTACCCACGGTCGTACCGCTGACGACGCCATACCAATAAGGCGGTGCGTAGCTGGAACCGGACAGCGAGACGACATAGTAATTGGATTGCACTGTCAGTTCGGTCTCGGTCGGGCCGATGACGTTGCCGCTGGCGATCACGTCGCGAATGTCGTTCGGATCGAAGGTGACGCGAATGTATTCCATGGCAGCCCCTCCCGGTGGTTGCTTTGAGCTTAATCAAAAATTACGACAGCCGAAATGCGGATCGCCGGTGACCCGCCGATTTGCCAGCCTCTTCCGCCGGGATGGACGCGGCCGTCGGCTGGGCGTAGGGTCGGAACATGGTCCGGCCGGTCGGTTTGGCACCCTATGCGTCGAAGTCGCAGGAGAGCCGAGGAAGGCTCTATCCGGAGCCCGAGCACGCAATGCGCTCGCCATTTCAGCGCGACCGCGACCGCATCATTCATTCGACCGCGTTTCGCCGGCTGACTCATAAGACGCAGGTGTTTGTTTATCACGAGGGCGACCATTACCGCACGCGGCTGACCCATAGTCTGGAAGTGGCGCAGATCGCCCGTTCCATCAGTCGAGCCCTCGGCCTCGACGAGGATCTTGCAGAAACCGTGGCACTCGCCCACGACCTCGGCCACACCCCGTTTGGCCATGCTGGCGAGGAAGCGTTGAATGCCGAGATGGCGCGGTTCGGGGGCTTTTCGCACAACGACCAGACTTTGCGCATCCTGACCCGGCTGGAACGCCGCTATGCCGAATTCGACGGCCTGAACCTGACTTGGGAGACGCTCGAAGGCACGGTCAAGCACAACGGGCCCTTGTGCGGACCCGGCATTGTTCGGCCGGTGCCGCCGACGATCGTCGAATACGACCGCCGTCATCCGCTCGGCCTCGACACCTTCGCCGGGGCGGAGGCGCAGGTTGCCGCACTTGCTGACGACATCGCCTACAACAACCACGACATCGATGACGGTCTGCGCGCCGGGCTGTTCGCAATCACCAATCTCGCCGAGGTTCCCTTGGTCGGGCCGGTGTTCCATTCGGTCGCCGAACGCTATCCGGAAATCGAGGAGCCGCGACTGATCCATGAATCGATCCGCCGGGTCATCGATCACATGGTTGGCGATCTCATCGCCGAAACGCGCTCGCGGCTGGCCGACAGCGGTGTGCGCTCATCCGCGGAAGTGCGCGCGTTGAAGGCACCGGTCGTCGCGTTTTCCGCCGAGATGTGCCGGAACGACCGCGCGCTCAAGGACTTCCTGTACGAACGCATGTATCGGCATTATCGCGTCAACCGGATGAGCTCGAAGGCGCGCCGCGTGATCCGCGATCTGTTCGGGCTTTACCTCGCCGAGCCCGAATGCCTGCCCGGCGAGTGGCGCGGGCTCGCCGCCGGACCCGATGATCCGCAAACCGCGCGCATCGCGGCCGATTATCTGGCCGGAATGACCGACCGCTATGCCCTCGACGAGCATCACCGCCTGTTCGACACCTACGTCCCGACGTGAGAGGCAGGTCCATTTTCGCAGATCGCCTCAGATGAGGCTGCACACGCACGCTGTCGCTCGGATGGCCGAGAGAGGGGCGAGCGAGGATGAAGTCGCGTCGGCTCTCGCAGAGGGCGAGCAGTTTGGCGCGAAATTCGGCCGGAGTGGGTTCAGACGAAATTTCGTATTCGACGGGCTGTGGCGAGGGCGGCACTACTACATGAAGCAGGTCGAGGTCTACGCGACCTGGGAAAGCGGCGACTGGCCGGTTACAAGCGTGCTCGTCAAGTATTTTTGATCTTTGGAGGGTGAAAGGTGGAGCTCAGCTACGATCCTCGGCGCAACATCGCCTATTTGCGTTTGCGCGTATCTGGTGAGATCGAGGTCGAAACGGTGCGGTTGAGCGACGAGGTCAACATAGATCTCGGGCCGGACGGAACCGTCTACGGAATCGAATTACTCAACGCCAACGCCCAGCTTCGCGCGACCGATGGCGGGCGCTTCATGGTGGTCGACGAAGCCGCGGGCCGCCGCGTCGAAGTGCCGCTGCCGGATGTCGCCTGAATCTCCCCGGCGCCAATCTGCCCTATGACCAACATTTTTCACGATGTGCGCGGGCTGGTGCTGGCCGCGATCCGCGACCTGATTGCGCATGGGGTACTGCCGCAAGGGCTCGACCTGGCGCGAGTCGCGGTCGAGCCGCCGCGCGATCCGGCACATGGCGATCTCGCCACCAACGCGGCGATGGTGCTCGCGGGTGCCCTCAAAGAGAACCCGATGGCGCTGGCCGAGCGCATTGCCCCGGCGATCGCCGCGCGCGAGCTGGTTACCGGCGATTACCGCGGCTACGGCCTGACCGTCGCAGCGGCGCGGCCGGGTTTTTTGAACATCACGCTGATACCCGAGGTTTGGCACGCGCAATTGCGCCTGATCCTCGGGGCCGGCGCCAGCTTCGGCGATTCGGCGGTGGGCGGCGGAGAGCGGGTCAACGTCGAATACGTCTCGGCCAACCCGACCGGACCGATGCATGTCGGACATGGCCGCGGTGCGGTGGTCGGCGATGCGCTCGCGGCATTGCTCGCCAAGGCCGGCTTTGCCGTGCATCGCGAGTATTACATCAATGACGCCGGCGGCCAGATCGACATCCTCGCCCGCTCACTCCATCTGCGCTACCGTGAGGCGCTGGGCGAAGAAATCGGGAACATCCCCGCGGGTCTCTATCCGGGCGAATACCTGAAAGATTTCGCCCAGACACTGACGCAAACTATTGAACTAAAGGAGTATCTAGATAAGCCCGAGGTGACGTGGCTGCCGTTTTTTCGCAAGATTGCGGTCGGGCAGATGATGGTGCTAATCCAGGATGACCTGGATAAACTCGGCATCGAGTTTGACAGTTTTACAAGCGAGCAGACACTCGTCGACAAGGGGGCCATCGACGAATGTCTCGCTGCCCTCGACCAGCGCGGGCTGATCTATACCGGCGTGCTCGAGCCGCCCAAGGGCAAAACCCCCGACGACTGGGAGCCGCGGCCGCAAACTCTGTTCCGCGCCACCCAATTTGGCGACGACGTCGATCGGCCGCTCAAAAAATCCGACGGCTCGTGGACCTATTTCGCCGCCGACATCGCCTATCACCTCGACAAGTATCGCCGCGGCTCTGCCAATCTGATCGATGTCTGGGGCGCCGACCACGGCGGCTACGTCAAACGCATGCAGGCCGCGGTGCGGGCGGTGAGCGACGGTGGCGCCACGCTCGACGTCAAGATCTGCCAGCTCGTCAACCTGTTCGACCGGGGCACTCCAGTGCGCATGTCGAAACGCGCCGGCACTTTCGTCACCTTGCGCGAGGTTGTCGACGAGGTCGGCAAGGATGTCTTCCGCTTCATGATGCTGACCCGGCGCAATGATCAGGCGCTCGATTTCGACTTCGCCAAAGTCACCGAGCAGTCGAAGGACAACCCGGTCTTCTATGTGCAATATGCCCACGCCCGCGCCGCTTCGGTCATGCGCCATGCGGTCGAAGCGCTCCCAGATGACGATCTCTCCGATGCGGCTCTCTCCGAAGCTGCGCTCGACCGCATCGTCGATCCGGCGGAGCTGGCGCTGATTCGCCAGTTGGCACAGTGGCCGCGGCTTGTCGAGAGCGCTGCCGAGGCGCACGAACCACATCGTATCGCCTTCTTTTTGCAGGAAGTTGCGGCTCAGTTCCACATGTTGTGGAACAAGGGGCGTGACGAGGCCACATTACGGTTTATCCTCGCCTCCGACCCGGCGCTGACCCGCGCACGGCTCGCCCTCGTCCGCGGCGTCGCGATCGTTATCGCCTCCGGCCTCGCCGTAATCGGCGTGGAGCCGGTCGAGGAGATGTGACCATGGCCTACAATCTCGGGCAGTTCGACCCCGAGGAACGAACCGACCTCTACGCTGACCGGCGCGACGAGGACGACGTGCCACCACCGCGGCGGTTGCTGCGCATCGGCGTCACGTTGGTCGTGATGGGACTCTTCGCCGGCGGGTTGTGGTTTGCGTATACGGCAGGAATGCACGCCGGCGGTTCCGGTGACGGCAGCGATATCCCGCTGATCCGGGCCGACACCCGTCCGATGAAGGTCAAGCCGCAGAATCCGGGTGGTATGCAGATCCCCGACCGCGACATGCTGATCTACGGCCAGCAGCGCCCACAGGTCGAACATTTGCTGCCGCCGCCGGAGCAGCCGATGGCCCGCCCGGCACCGCCACCTCCAACACCCCGGTCGCAAGTGCAAACCGTGTCTCTGACCCCTTCTTCAGCACCGCCGGCGGCGCCCTCGGGGGCGTCTGCAGAAGCAGTCGCATCGGCCCCTGTCGCTTCAGCTCCTGTCGCCACGCCACCGCAGCTGTCACCGGCGGCAATGGCGGCGGCGAACGAATTGGCCACGGCATCTTCGGCGGTTGCACAGAAAACAGCGGTGCAGCCCACGCCGGGCAAGGCGGGCGGACTGCGGCTTCAGCTCGGCGCGGTGCGCAGTGAGACCGAGGCGCGAGGGGAATGGCAACGGCTCAAGCACCAAAACGCCGATCTCCTGGGCAAGCTGTCGGGCGTCGCGATCCGCGCCGATCTCGGCGACAAGGGGATCTACTACCGGATCCAGGCCGGGCCGGTCGCCGACGCGTCGATCGCCGATCGGATCTGTGGCGAACTGCGGCAGCGGCGCCTCGCCTGCGTCATCGTCCGCTGACGCCTGGCCCGCGACATCCGGCGCGACCGCGTCGGATCCGATCGGGGTCATTGCCGGGATAACCGCGCCGATCCATCTTCAACAAGCCCGCCGAGTAGCTGTCTGGTGCCGGGCGGTTGCACGTGGCCCAAGCGGAGAGTTGTGCCGTTGAACAAGGTTTCATCGTGTCGGTAGGTGGTCCGCCGTTCAGGAGGCCGCGTGCGGTCGTTCTCGGCTGCGGCGATGAGGAATTACGTGCCGGCGAGCGGCGCTTTTTTGCCGAGGCCGATCCGGCGGGCTTCATCCTGTTTCGGCGGAATTGCGGCTCGCCCGACCAGGTCCGCCGCTTGGTCAACTCGTTGCGCGACAGCGTCGGCCGCGCCGATGCGCCGGTTCTGGTCGACCAGGAAGGCGGGCGGGTGGCGCGGCTGCGGCCGCCCCATTGGCGGACTTACCCGTCCGCCGCGCAGCTCGCGGCGCTGCCCGACCCGCTGGCCGGGGAGGCGGCGCGGCTTGGTGCTCGGCTGATCGCCGACGATCTGGCACAGCTCGGCATCAGCGTCGACTGCCTGCCGGTGCTCGATCTGCCGGTTGCCGATGCCGACCCGGTTATCGGCGATCGCGCTTACGGCAGCGATCCCGACAGGGTTGTGCACCTCGCCCGGGTGGTTTGCGAGGGGCTGCTCGGAGGGGGCGTGTTGCCGATCCTCAAACACATTCCGGGTCACGGCAGGGCCCGCGTCGACAGCCATTACGCCTGCCCGGTGGTCCTGGCGGGCCATGACGAGCTGTCACGCAGCGATTTTGCGCCGTTTCGCGGATTGGCCATGATGCCGTGGGCAATGACCGCGCACATTGTCTATCGCGCTATCGACCTTGCTGCCCCCGCGACCTTTTCCAGGACGGTGATCGGCGAGATCATCCGCGGCGAGATCGGCTTTGACGGGGTGCTGATCTCGGACGATTTGTCGATGCAGGCCTTGGGCGGCAAGCTCGGGGAGCGGGTGCAGCGCGCACTCGCCGCCGGCTGCGATCTCGTCTTGCATTGCAATGGTGACCGCGACGAGATGGAAGAAGTCGTCGCCGCGGCGGCGCCGCTGACCCTCGAGGCAGCGGCGCGGCTCGCGCGCGGCGAGGCGAGGCGTCACTGGCCCGGCGAATTCGATCGCGAGGAGGCGGAGCGCCGCTTTGGCGCATTGCTAGCGCAGGGACCGCCGTGAACGGCGCGTCGATGGCCGCGACGATCTATCAGGCCAGCACCTGGGTCATGCCGATCGTTATTGCCGTGACCTTTCACGAGGCGGCGCACGGCTTTATCGCGCTTCGCTTTGGCGATGATACGGCGTTGCGAGCGCGCCGGGTTACCTTCAACCCGCTCAATCACATCGACCCGTTCGGCACAATCTTGTTGCCGGCATTGCTGCTGCTGGGTTCGGGTGGGCGGTTTCTGTTCGGCTATGCCAAGCCGGTCCCGGTGAATTTCAGCCGGTTGCGCGACCCGCGGCACGACATGGTGTGGGTGGCGTTGGCCGGGCCAGGAACCAACGTGCTATTGGCGATCGCGTCGTCGCTGCTGTTCTATGGCGTGGTCTACTTGCCACCGAGCCCGGCCGATTGGATTGCCGCAAATCTCGTGCATTCGCTGCAAATCAATGCGGCCTTGTGCGTCTTCAACATGCTGCCGCTGCCGCCGCTGGACGGAGGCAGGGTTGCAGTCGGTCTGTTGCCGCGGTCGCTCGCTTATCCGCTCGCCCGGCTCGAGCCTTACGGCATGCCGATCCTGCTGGTGTTGCTGTTTGTGCTCCCCTGGATCGGCGGTCAGATCGGCGTCAACCTCAATATCCTTGCCTATGTGATCGGCGTGCCGATGCAAGCGCTGATCGAGTTCGTGCTTAAGATCACCGGGCAGACCGGGTGACCGACATCTTGTCCGGCCAAACCTCCTCCTTGCGCCGCAGGCCCCCTCGTTCAAGCCGGGGAGGGACAGCGTGGGAACAGGGAGAGGAGAGGGTTGAACCGCCGGCGTGGCCCGAACAGCTGGTTCTCGATCTCGACGGTTATGAAGGGCCGATCGATCTGCTGCTGTCGTTGGCGCGCGAGCAGAAGCTCGACCTCGCCAAAATTTCGATCCTGGCGCTGGCCGACCAGTATCTCGGTTTTATCGCGGCGCAGCGGCAACTAAGGCTTGAGGTCGCTGCCGACTATCTGGTGATGGCGGCGTGGCTCGCATATCTGAAATCCCGCCTGCTGTTGCCGCAACCGCGCGAAGACGACGAGCCGGATGCCGTAGAAATTGCGGCCGCGCTCGGCCATCGGCTGCAGCTTCTGGAGGCGATGCAGACCGCCGGCCAACGGCTGATGGCGCGCGAGCGGCTCGGCCAGGATTTTTTCCTGCGCGGCGCGCCCGAGGAGCTCGCCACCGTCGCGGTTCCAATCTGGCGGCTCGAGCTCTTCGAATTACTGCGCGCTTATGGCGACGGCCGCCGCCGAAGCACGACGGCCGTGCTGGCGATCCAGCCTTCCACTTTTGATTCGATGGACGACGCGCTGCGGCAATTCGCGCGCTTTCTCGGACGAGTGCCGCTGTGGCGGGCGCTGGTGCGCTTTTTACCGGATGAGCTGCGCGGCGATCAGATGCGGCGTTCGGCGCTCGCCTCGACCTTTGCCGCCGCCCTTGAGCTCGCCCGCGACGGCCGCATCGAGCTGCGTCAGGACCGCGCCTTTGGCCCGATTTGGCTGCGCAGTCTGGCGGCGCTGCGACGGGCCGGGGAGGGCGCCTCGGAATGAGCGACCGGGGACAGCAATTGCGGCTGGTCGAGGCACTGCTGTTCGCTGCGAGCGAGCCGTTGTCAGATCAGGCGCTGGCGCAGCGGCTGGGCGGCGCGGCAGACATTCCTGGACTCCTGCGCGACCTCGCCGAGAGCTATGATCGGCGCGGCGTCAACCTCGTGCGGTTGGCGGGGGGCTGGGCATTTCGCACAGCCCCCGATCTTGCTCCGCATTTGCGGATCGAACGGCCGGTCGCCCGCAAATTGTCGCGCGCGGCCGTCGAGACTGTCGCGGTGATCGCCTATCACCAACCGGTCACTCGCGCCGAGATCGAGGAAATCCGCGGCGTCGCACTTGGCAAAGGCACGCTCGACACGTTGATGGAAGCCGGCTGGGTTCGCCCCAAAGGCCGCCGCATGACTCCCGGCCGGCCGCTGTTATGGGTCACGACCAAGGGCTTTCTGGCCCATTTCGGCCTCGACGCCTTGGGCGATCTTCCGGCGATCGACGAATTGCGCGCCGCCGGCCTGCTCGACCTGACCCCGCCTGTCCTCGGCGAAGCGGCCGCCGGCGCGACGTAGAGACGCCGAGCCGGTTAGGGTTGTTTCGGCGCCCTTCTTGGGCCAAATCCTTGTCGGCAATCAGGGCATCATCGAACGTATTCATCAGGCAATTCCGGTCCGCGGGACCGCCGCGTCAAGGTCGTAGGAAGCGAATGCGAGTTCTATACAGTCATCGCGTGCAGTCCCGCGATGGCCAGGGCGTACACATCGAAGCACTCGTGACCGCATTTCGAAAAGCCGGGCACGAGGTATTGGTGGTGGGTCCCAGTCTTTACGAGCGGGCAGATTTTGGCGGGGAAAGCCGGCTGTTGCCGGTCATTCGAAGATCATTGCCTAAAGGTGTTATCGAGGTGGCTGAGCTTCTCTATAATATCCCTGCTATAATACGGTTGCAGCGCGCCTATCAAAATTTTACACCTCATTTTATCTATGAACGCTATAACCTCTTTTACCTGGCAGGGGCACTGTTGAAATGGTGGCACCGGGTCCCGTTTTACCTGGAGGTCAATTCGCCGCTTGCCGAAGAACGGATCCGATATGGCGGGTTGGCGCTCCATCGCCTGGCGCGCGCGGTGGAACGATGGGTATGGCGATCGGCCGACCGGGTCTTCGTCGTGACCGATGCGCTGAAGGGGCTGGTCGTCGCGGCGGGAGTGACGGCCGACAAGGTCACGGTCATGCCGAACGGCGTAGATCTGGATGTCTTCGCTGCCGCGCCTTACCACGCGGGACGGAGCCGCACGGTGACGATTGGCTTTGTCGGATTTATCCGCGAGTGGCACGGTCTCGATTCGGTCATCAGGCTTCTTGCCGGAGCGACAGACGGTCCGCTGATCAATCTTGTAGTCGCCGGTGAGGGGCCGGCGCGACCCGCCCTCGAGCGCCAGGCCGCCGCGCTCGGGGTCCAGCAGCGGGTGCGGTTCGCCGGGCTCGTGCGACGCGAGGAGATACCCGGTCTGATCGGTGAGTTCGACATCGCCTTGCAGCCCCGCGTCGTCGCTTACGCGTCGCCTCTCAAGATCTTCGAATATATGGCCTGCGGCCGCGCCATCGTAGCGCCCGACCAGCCCAACATCCGGGAGATCCTGACCGACGGAGAAACCGCCGTTCTTTTCGAGCCGGCGAACCCCGACGCCTTGTGGAATGCCATCAAACGTCTTGCCGGCGATCCCGAATTGCGGGAGCGGCTCGGTCGCGGGGCCCGCCGTGCCCTTGAAGCGCGCGAGTACACCTGGGAAGGGAATGCCCGTAAATCATGGCGATGGCGGCAGGCGACGGCTGCCGCGCGAGCACGCCCGAGCGCGCTCCCTCGAGCCGCGCTGCACCACTGTGATGATCAACCGCGCGATCAAGACAGCACCATGACCAGCCACCTTTCAGAAATAAAGCAGCGCCGCCCCGAGGACGGCGCTGCTGCGCCTCGGTAGTCGCGGCGTACGTCGCGGCCGGGGTTATTCGGCGGCGACGCGGGTCGGCGTCTGTGCTGCCGCCAGCACCGCGGCGGCGTGCTTGGCGACCCGGGTCCCCTCAAAGAAGCGCGGGTTCTGCGTACCCCACAGCCGCACCGCGTTCTCAAAGGTGAAGTCGCGGAAATTACCCGCGGTGATGTGGCCGTCCTCGACCAGCTCGTAGGCTTCGGGCAACGGGTGACGCATGTCGATCACGTCGAAATGCCCGATATCCGAGCTGAAGATCGCGTTCAGCTTTGACCCGAAGGGATTGCTGCGGCCAAACGCGGTCGCGTTCATCCGATCGTCGGCCTCGCACCCGAAATAATAGGGCTTGGCATAGAGATCGACCCAGTCTTCCTTGCGGGTGATCTTGCAGGCCGAGAAATCGTCGATATTCTCGACCCCGCCGGTCAGATAGGCCTGCTCGGGGTCGGGCAGGCCGCCGCGTTCGCGCAGGGCGGCGGCGATGTCACTGTAGCCGTATTTCTCGACGAGGCTCATCAATTGGGCGCGGTCGAGCTTGTCGGGGTGCATGCGCTCCAAAGCCTTGGCGCTGCGCCGCTCCCAATGCTCGATCAGATCACCGAACAACTGGCTGGCCCAGCCGACGCCGCCTTCGAGAAAGGCAAAATGCAATTCTGGGAAGCGCCGGGTGACGCCGCCCAAAAAGATCGCCTTGGCGGTCGCATGCCCGGCGGCGGCGAAATGGCCGATGTGGCTGTAGCAGAAATTGGTCGGCGACAGGCGCAGACCCTGGTTGAGGCTGGCGCTGTGAAAGGTCGGGGCGATGCCGAGTTCGACGCATTTCGCCCAGACCGGGTCGTAGTCGTATTCGCTGTCGAGACCGAGCACGTCGTACCACACCCCAAAGCGCGCGGTGTCGGGGTCGTTGGCCGCGGCCGCCGGGACCTTTCTGGCCATGTTGCTGCCAAACATGCCGACCTTCGAGCCCAATTGTTTGGTGACGAATTCAAGCTCGGCGATCGCCTCGTCCGGGGTGTGCATCGGGATGATCGCCGCCGGCGTCAGCCGGTCGCCGAGGCCGCTGAAATAATCGGCCGAGACGACGTTGTAGGCGCGGATCACGGCGCGGCGGGTGGCGTCGTCCTGAATGCGCGGAAAACGCAGCCCGGCGGTCGGGTAGACGATGACAAAGTCGAGGCCCAGCTCGTCGAGGCGGTCGTAGAGCAATTTCGGCATCATCGCGGTGGCGCGGTCGAGCGTGTTTTCCGCCTGCCGGCTCCAAAAGGCCGACTGACCGATGCGCTTGTGGCGGCGCTCGGCCGGCGTCATCGTCAAGGCTTCGCGGGTCGCCCCCATCGCCTTCAAAAACCCGTCCGCGGCGAGGTCGCCGCCGACCTTGCGCATCTTGTCGCTGAACACCGGGTCGTATTCGACCCAATGCCCGTCGCCGTCGACGATCGGATGGTCGATTTTCGAACGGACCTGCTCAGGGGTCATATGCGCGCTCATGGTCTTCTCCGGATAGTGGCTCTTCAGCATCCGATATCCTGAGCCTGCTGATGATAAGCGCCAACCATGATTTGATCGGTTAGACCTGCACGGGACGCATGCATGACCCGACAAAACCGGCCCCGCTTCGTTCGCTCACGATCTCAGTTCCCCCAAGGGCCTTTGCAAAGGTAGGCCATGAGCGACCTGCAACATCTGATTGGGTGCAGAAAACAGTATGGCTGCTTCTGCAGCAAATCAGCAGCTAAGGGTCCCGCTCTGGTTGCCGACCTCGCCGACCCGCCGCCATCCGGCCGGGTTGCCCAGATAGCCGCTCTAGCAGTCTGAATTTGACGCTTGGTACCCGTCCCTTTTTCGTCATACCCGCGAAAGCGGGCACCCAGGGGCAGCTGACTCCATACCGGCGGCCCTGGCCCCCCGCTTTCGCGGGGGCGACAAGGAAGAGAAACCGGAAATCATGTGTTCGGCTCATACCCTGCAATGGCCGCGCGCCCATCGTTCTCGCTGTTTTTGCTGTTATTTGCAGCGAAATATCAGCTACCGCTTCCACTCTCCCGGCCATGCCCGGCGCCGCACTCAGCCACCGTCGAGGCGCCGAAATATCATGCGATCGTGGCAATTTTGTCGTCGAGCATCCGAACGGTAACGTGCTGGCCCTTCACGCCCTTCCACGGTCCCTCCGGCAGCCCCACCTGAGCGAGCCTCGAAGCCACGGAAGTGGGTCAGGGATAATAACAAGATTCCTACTCACCCTGAAGCCAAACAAGGGCACTGGCTCTTTCCCCACTTCTGAAAACCTTGAATTCGGGGTGAGCGAAGTGCTCTGCGATCTTGGGCGCGATCGTGAGAATTTTGCTGTCGGTGACTGCGGCTACACGATCGATTTTGCGATGATGGTCACGGACGAACTTCATATGCTCGACAAGCGCGCCAAAGCTCTCCCAGCCGGGGAAAGACGGTGCATCGATGAGTAGTCCGGTCAGCTTTCCATTCTCGGCGATATAGGGGTCTACCGTTCGAGCGACCATCCGGAAATCTTCAAGCGGTTAGGGCGTCTCTCGGTTCTACAATTAGCACACCTGCATCCTTCAAGAGTTCAAATTTGATCATTTGATCCTCCTCGATTCCCGAATTGGATACGCTAGTGGTACGCAGCTGACACTTGGCACCCGTCGCTTCCTTTTCCTCGCCTTCCCGGCAAAGGCCGGGATCCATTGCGCCATGGGCACCGGCCTTCGCCGGTGTGGTGACGTTCTTGGGTGCGATCAGTCAGAATTGGATACACTATTGGTATGAACCGAACAGAGGGTTCCCACCCCTTCCTCCGCCAATCCCGCGAACGAGCGTGTAAAAGTTCCATCGCCCATTCTTTGCGCCACCCCGGCGGAAGCCGGGGCCCATCGTCCCGCGAACACGGGTCCTTCGAACACACGGTAAAGTGTTGCCACTGCTTGAAACCTTAATGCGGCGGCGAAATGGGTCCCGGCTTTCGCCGGGATGGTAAGGAGCTGCGCGCCTGCCAAGCGTCCCTTTGATACTAGCATGAAGGGCCGTTCCCCGCGATGGCTGTATGACCGAGTGACGGCGCCAGTTTTGGCGCCCGACCTCAAACCTACGGCCGATTTGATGAATTGCCTGCCCGGCGACCGGGCCGTGTTGCATGGTATCGCTGCGCCGCCGCAGCGGCGAATCGCGATGTCGCGGAGAAAGGAAATTGCCATGCGGGCCGCGGAGCTTACTGCCGAATTCGGCATTGCCGGCGTTCTCGATTTCGTCGAGACGGAACTCGGGCTGGTCAAGGCCACGGTTTCGCTCGCCGGTACGGCTGGCGAGCTTTACCTGCAAGGAGCGCAGGTGACCGCTTGGCAGCCTTCGGGCGAGCGGCCGGTCCTTTTCACCAGCCCCAACAGCGCGTTTGCCCCGCGCCGGGCGATCCGCGGCGGCGTCCCGATCATCTTCCCGTGGTTCGGCCCCAATCGGCACATGCCGGCAGCGCCGCAGCACGGCTTTGCGCGTACCGCACCATGGCATCTCGACGGGGTCGAAACCCTCTCTCACGACTCGCTGACCTTGACTTTCAGTCTCAGTGACGGCGATGTCGGGTCGCCATTCTGGCCGGAGCCGTTTCGCGCGATCTACACGGTGACCTTTGGGCACACCCTGTCGTTGCGCCTCGCCGTGCAAAACCGCGCGGACCATCCGATCGTCTTCGAGGAGGCATTGCACAGCTACTTTGCGATTTCCGATATCTCCGGCATCGCAATCTCCGGCCTCGCCGGCGCCACCTATGTCGACAAGACCGACGCGGCGCGGAAGAAGCCGCAGACCGCGACGCTCCTCAGCATCACGGCCGAGACCGACCGCGTCTACCTCGATACGCCAAAGCAATGCGCGATTGAGGATCGCGGGTGGCGCCGCCGCATCGTCATCGAAAAGGACGGCGCCGCCTCAACCGTGGTGTGGAACCCCTGGGCGGAAAAGGCCACCGCCATGGCCGATCTTGGCGACCCCGCATGGCGCGGCATGGTTTGCGTCGAGATCGGCAATATCGCCGACAACGAGGTGCGCCTCTCCGCCGACGCCGAGCACCAGATGTCGGCGGCGATCTCGGTAAATCCCGGGCCGTGAAGCACCGGGGGATTTCAGTCCCCGAAGAACGGTCGAAACAACCAAGGCGCCGGAAGCCGTGAGTGTCCGGTTCGGGTCGAACGCGGCTGGCTTGGCCCTCGGTCCACGGCCGCTATGGAACCATCTCGTCGATCATGCGAGCGGCGACGCTCTGGCCCCTCGCGCCCCTTCCACGCGATAATCTTGTATGTTACGTAAATATCGCAGAGGGCATACTCTAGTAACAATCAAAAACGTCATCCGCTGATGCAATCAGCTACGTAAACAAAAACTTCAAACTGATTCCAAATTGTGAAGAGATAAACATCCGCTCGCTTGTTCCCTTCCTCGGCAGACAAATATGATACCTGTATCCCGGGGCCAGCATCGATAATCGTTCGCTGATCCCAAAATCGGCCAAATGCGTTATGGGTCGCCCCTTCTGACGGGTGTATTATTTCAATTTCCGCACTGGCACTTACGGGGATACCATGAATTTTATAGTAGAGGCCGCGTCCCCATTTCTTGCACAATGCGTCGAGTTTCGGAGCCTCTATCATGAGCCCGGTTCGTGAACCTTTCGTAAAATTCGAAACCGAAAATGGTAACGTATGCGCGGGAGGTTCAGCCAAGGCTCTCAGATTTTTCCAAAAGGCATCGCGCTGGCGCGTGCGGTGCTCTCGATCGCGATGGCTTCGCGCGCGCCTTGGGTCGATTGAACTCTTTGCCTTGTCCCACATTTCCGCGGCAGCTGGGTGGGTGGGGTCAATGCAGGCCGCTAGTCGAGCATGGACGTAGCGTTCCAGGGAGCTGAAGGAGTTATTACAGCTTCTACAAGCCGGCGCTGTCCACCGTTGGACAGTAGCCGGTGTTGTGTCAGGGAACCAAGCACCCGCAATGATATGGTCGTCGGTGATTCGAGCACGCGGAAACTCGCGTAGACAATATATGCACTGACGGACTTTGGGGCGCTTAATGGCCTCAGTCATCTAGTTTGCACTTCGCCTTTCTTATATGGCGATCCTCTCAACCTCATCAAGGTTGACCTCGTCGTGGCGGCGATCATAGAGCTCTGTCGTGCATGTCGATGGATGGTATGCCATTGCGGCGGCCTTTTCGAGCGTGCCGCCGAGATACGCCGCGACCCCGGTCGCCCGGAAACCCTGGTTGCCGAGCTTGTTTTCATCCCGGCCGCCGCAGCGCGCCGGCGATCGTCCGTAGGAGTGGGCTTGCCGCGACATCGTGCAGGAGAGTTCGTCGGTGCCGCGGCCGATCGTGCGGAACCGCGGCCCCCTGGGACCTCCGCACAGCAGACCGAGATGAGAGGCTCGCTCATCACGTTGGTGTGAATATAATAGAAAGAAGCCACGCGAACAGGGTGGGGCGATGAGCGACGGCAGCACTTTTCATGGAGCGCCGGCATATGGACCCGATGCGTTTGATCGCGTGGTGCGTAAATTCGCCATCGCGCTCGGGCTCGACCGCGGCTACTCGGCGCACTCGATGCGGGCGACATTCGTCACCACGGCGCTGGAGATCGGCGCGATGCTCGAAGACGTTCAGAAAGCCGCCGGGCACCGCGATCCGAGCGCGACCAAGCTCTATGACCGACGCGGTATAATCTAGAAAAGGCGGCGTCCTTTGCTACTTACTAGCCAAGCAGCCGTGACCCCTATCTTCTTTTAAGGAGATCTAAATATGAGCGCAAGCCGCTTGGGTGTCTTGGGAATCGCTTCGTTGGCGCTTGTCGGCCTGACATCTACGTCACGGCTTGCGATTGCAGAGGATTATCTCGGCGTGCAGCACGCTGTCAAAGGGATTGTCCGCGACGCAGGGCATGCCATTGAGAAGGGCGCACACGACACGGGGAATGCCGTCGAGAAGAACACTCCGGTAGATGAAGCCAACCCGGCAAATTTCGGCAAGCCTCCGATAGGTATAGAGGCCTCGCAGCCATTTTCTACTAGACCGGTGAGCAAATAAATGACTATGAAGGTAGTCACCTTTGAGGTCAATGAATGGGAAGATAAGGACTCCAGCCTCCTTGACGCTGTTTATCAGCTTCAGTGTCTTGCGCGCATGAATTCTATCTACTATGAATTACGACTTTCTAAAGTACAGATTATTTCATTTTGGATGGAAGCTACGATAGCGGCCACAGCTAGCGGAAGCGGAATCGCTTCACTTCTGGTAAAGAGTGAAGGATATGTCGGTATTATAGGCCAGTATGCGTGGCCCATTATAGCATTAATTGCCGCAATATCCGCAATAGTTAGACCAATATATGCGCCGGGCAAGAAAATTGAAGCGTTTACACGGCAGCACCAAGGGTATCTAGCAAATTATTTTGCGCTTAAGAAGCTAGCGTTTGCGATCCGGCAAGATGCAAAAATTACAGACGAGCACCGTAGACGGTACGAAACAATATTTGATCGTCATGTTCAATTATCGACAGATGCAAAGGCGTCAGAAGATGAAGCCGCCCCCAAGGACAGATATCGTGCTGAAGCAGAGGCTAGAACAAGGAAAGAGTTACCTCCCGATAGTTTTTGGTGGCCGCCCAGAGCAGCTTCTCCTACGCACGAATATGATAAGGTGGCGGCCGTTGGCGATCAAGAGTCGCTAACTATAGAGGCCTCGCAGCCGTTTCAGACGCGTCCGAAAATAAGCTGATAAAGGACACATTGGTCTACGCTTTGGCGATGCGCGGCGTCTGCTGCAAAAACAGCGCCGTCCGGAGACGGCGCTGTTTTTGGTTAAGCCGCGCCCGGGGTTATTCCGCGGCGGCGCGGGTCGGGGTTTGCTCTTCGGCCAGCACAGCGGCGGCTTGTTTGGCGACGCGGGTGCCTTCGAAGAAGCGGGGGTTTTGCGTGCCCCACAGGCGCACCGCATTGGCGAAGGTGAAGTCGCGGAAATCGGCCGGAGTGATCAGCCCGTCTTCGACCAGCTCATAGGCCTCGGGCACCGGCTGCAGCATGTCGGGCACGTCGAAATGGCCGATATCGGAGCTGAAGATCGCATTGAGCCGGGCGCCGAACGGCATGCCCTTGCCAAAGGCGACCGCGTTCATCCGGTCGTCGGCCTCGCAGCCGAAATAATAGGGCTTGGCGTAGAGATCGACCCAGTCTTCCTTGCGGGTGATGTTGCACGCCACATAGTCGTCCATCGGGACGCCGCCGGTCAGCGAATCCTCCTCCTTCATCGGCCAGCCGTCGCGCTTTTCCGCTACGCGGCGCCGACCAGTGGCACGCTTTCGGCTTGCGCCGCACGCACCAGCTCGCGGTCGAGCGTCGCCAACGGCAGCTGGCGACGCAGCGCCAGTTCGAGATAGGCGGCATCGTAGGGGGTCAGCCCGAAACGGTCACACAGGCGCAGCGTGGCCGACCAGGCTTGCCGGTTGGTGCCGGGATCGATCGCGATCACGAGCGCGCGCAGATCGTCAAGCGACGCGTCCCGGTAGGCGACATCGATCCTTCCGCGCCGCACTGCGACCTGAAGCCCGTTGAGGACCTCCAGTCGCCACAAGGCGGGCACCACCGCGCCGGCGTCGGCTACTTGGTTGAGGACGGCGATGCTCGTCGCCGTTCGTTCATCGTCGAAATACCATGCCAGGGTCATCGAGCTGTCGACGACCAGGCTCACGAACGCCCTTCGTTAATCAGGTCCTTGATCTCGAGACCGCCGAGGGTGACGCCCTTGCGCCGCGCGATGATGTTGGCGGCGGCCTGCCGGGCTTTCGCACGGCGGGCCTCGTCGGGCGCAATCTCGCCGCGATCGGGTCCTCGATCGTCCGGACCGTGGGCTTGATGTGCTTCCAGAAACCCGTCGAGAGCCTCGCCAGTTTCAAAGCCGAGCAGCTGGCGCAGCTCGGCTGGGCTCAGATGACCGAGCTTGTATTCTTCAAGCGCCAGCGCTTCCAGTGCGCGGCGCTCGACCTCACCGGCGGTGCCGAGACGCCGGGCGAGATCCTCGGGGATGCGGACGGTGAATTCCATGTCTTACCCCCTGACCCTGGCGGGGAACGTTATTCATATTTTGTTACTATCGCCGGCCAATAAAGGTCACTATCACATATTCGTCGGCGCTTTTAGCGTTTGCCGCAAGAAAAACGGCGGCGGCGCTGCTTGCGGGTGGCCGCTGACGAGGGTTATTCGGCGGCGGCGCGGGTCGGGGTTTGGGTTTCGGCCAGGATTGCGGCAGCTTGTTTGGCGATGCGGGCGCCTTCGAAGAAACGGGGGTTTTGGGTGCCCCAGAGGCGAACCACGTTGGCAAAGGTGAAATCGCGGAAATCGGCTGGGGTGATCAGCCGGTCTTCGACCAGCTCATAGGCCTCGGGAACCGGCTGCAGCATATCGGGCACGTTGAAGTGGCCGATGTCGGAGCTGAAGACCGCAGTCAGCCTCGACCTGAACGGGTCACCCCCGCGACCCGTTTAATCTTGGCCCTTGCGGTGCTGGGCCAGCAGCGCATCGAGGATTTCCGGGCGATAACGAAATGTCGTATTCTTCAGGCGCTCGATTGCACCCGCGAGTTCGACCAGCCCGCGCCGCGCCGCCAGGTCGAGTACACCCAATGTCCCGGTTACGGCGAACCCTTGTCCGCGCGCGACCGCGACCCCGGCCCGGTCGTCCATCAGGACGAGATCGGCGGTGAGTGCACGCGCAAGCACGAGGGCTTCTCGTTCCCCAGCATCGAGCGCGCGCCGTGCCGGATCGTCGATGACCAACGAAACAGAACGCACTTCCAGCCAGGCCGGCGGATGTATTGCCCAGCTACGCACGGCTGGAGGCGCATCTCTGTTCAGCAGTTCGGCCTGTACCGCGGCGGGCGCGAAGACCTTCTCGAACAGCGCCGGAAGCAATCCGATTTCGTCGATCAGCACCAGATAATTGAGCGGCCCGGTATCGGCGACGACGAGCCGCATCCGTCTAAAAGCCGAGCCGTTCCAAGTCGCGGCGCTCCTGCTCGAGGTCATCGAGGGTATAGGGCTCGAATACCTCGTGCGCCTTCAAAAACCCGTCGAGCCTCGCCCGCGTGCCGAAACCCAGGAGCCGCCGCAGCTCGGGCTTGCTGAGACGTCCGAGCTTGAACTCCTCAAGCGCCAGGGCTTCGAGCGTGCGGCGTTCCAGCTCATCCGGGGCGCCGAGCCTCGCCGCGAGATCGTCGGGGATATGAACGGTCACTTCCATGCCGTTACTCTATACTTCCGCTGCGGTTTGGTCAAAAAAGCCGACCGCAAGGTGATGTACGGAGATTTGTGTCAGGCGAGTGAGAGGGGGTACTCCGCGGAGTGCTGACTTCCGCAAGCAGGAGCACCCCCGATGCCACAAGCTGTGACGATCGGGAGCTTACCGAGGGCCTTTGAGTTGGTGAAGGGCATGCAAGCGCAAGGCTTGGAGTGGGGCGAGGGCTATCGGTCGCTGGGCCGGCAGGCGCTTGCTGGGATCCTGCGGGAGCAGATGGGCCATGCGATCGATGAGCATCTCGATCGCATGGCCGCGCTCGACGTGGCCGACCGCCGCAATGGCTGCTATGCGCGTCATCTGCTAACCGAGCTGGGCGACATCGAGTTCGCGGTGCCGCGCACGCGGCGCTTTGCGCCGATTGCGGTGGTGCGCGCCTATGCCCGGCGCCCCGAGCAGGTCGACCGCATGATCCTGTCGTGCTTTGTCCTCGGGCTTTCGGTGCGCAAAGTCAGCGAGGCGCTGCTGCCGATCCTCGGACGGCCGATCAGCCCGGCCACCGTGAGCCTGGTCGCCAAGCAGCTCGATGCGGTGGTGGCGGCCTTCCATGCGCGGCCGCTCAAGGATCACTATCGCGTGCTGATGCTCGATGGCGTCGTGCTCGCTCGCAAAACGGGCGCCGGCGCGATCCGCCGGCCGGTGTTGGTTGCCCTCGGCCTCAGGCCCGACGGCAAGAAGGAGGTCATCGACTTCCGCCTGGCCCAGAGCGAGAGCGCGGCCGAGTGGGAACGCTTCCTCGGCGACCCCGGCCTGCGCCGGGGCAGGCTCTGATCCGCCGCGGCCTGGTCGGAGACCGGCTCGAGATGATCTGCGTCGACGGCGGTTCGGGCCTGCTCGCCGCCCTGCCGACCGCCTATCCGGGTGTTCCGGTCCAGCGCTGCTGGGCGCACAAAGTCCGCAATGTCCTCGCCAAGGTCCGGAACGCCGACCAACCAACCGTCAAGGCCGACTTGCACGCCATCATGAATGCCGGAACCTTGCCGCGGGCTCGTTCCGCAGCGCGCCGCTTTGCCGACCGCTGGACGGCCGATTATCCACGGGCAGTGGCCTGCCTGCGCGACGATCTCCTCACCTGCTGGCGCTACAAAGCCCTGGCCCAGCGCAAGGCCGTCCGAACCACCAACGCCATCGAGCGCCGCTTTCGCGAAGTCAGACGGCGAACCAGACCCATGGGCGTCTTCTCCGACCGAACCTCGATGGACCGCATCCTCTTTGCCGTCTTCAATCACGAAAACCAAAACCAGGGCGTCAGCACCCCTCTCCTGCTGACACAAACCTTTTGACGTTACCGACCGCAGACGCTGCCCTTTCGATGCGCCCGAAAGCAAAGAGCGCCGTCCGGAGACGGCGCTGTTTTTTGGTTAAGCCGCTGACGAAGATTATTCGGCGGCGGCGCGGGTGGGGGTGTCGGCTTCGGCGAGGATTGCGGCGGCTTGTTTGGCGACGCGGGTGCCTTCGAAGAAGTGCTTGTTCTGGGTGCCCCGCAGGCGCACCGCGTTGGCGAAGGTGAAGTCGCAGAAATCGGAGGGCGTGATCAGCCCGTCTTCGACCAATTCATAGGCCTCGGGCACCGGCGAGAGCATGTCCGGCACGTCGAAATGGCCGATGTCGGAGCTGAAGATCGCGTTGATCCGGGCGCCGAACGGCATGCCCTTGCCAAACGCAACAGCGTGGGTGCGGTCTTGGCTCTGGCTGCGCCGGGCACTGGCTCGTTTGGGGACGGGTTCCGGCTAGTTCGGGTAGACGATGGTGCGGAGCATGACGCGGCGCTCGGCGGGGTTGGCGTCGCCCGCACCCCGGTGCATCGTCGCGCGCTCGTCCCAGATCAACAGGTCGCCGACCTGCCATGAATGGTAATAGGTAAAGCGCTCCTGGGTGGCGTGCGCCGCCAGTTCCTCGATCAGTTCCCAGGCCTCCTCGCGCGCCATGCCGTCAAACCCGTGCACATGCATCGGGTTGACGAACAGGATCGGGTGGCCGGTCACCGGATGATTGACCACCGCCGGCCGCGGCAGCTCGGTGTATTCCTTCTCGGTCTTCCCCTTGTCGTCGCCATAGAGCCGTTCGCCGGCCGGCCCGTCGGTGCGGCCATGCAACCCGACAAGACCGGCGAGCCGGTTCTTCATCTCAGGCGACAGCGAGTCGTAAGCGGCCCGCATGTCGGCAAACATCGTCCCGCCCTTTGTCGACGGCACTTCAAGCGCATGCAGCATCGCCAGCAGCGGCAGTTTTTCTTCATAGGTCGAGTCGGTGTGCCAGGCGGTTGCGCGCTTGACACCGTACCAGTCGATCTTGCCGTCCTCTTCGACATTGGTGAGCCACGACACCTCCGGGTATTCGGGATGCCGGTATTTGACGAGGGCATGTTTGCGCGGCGTGCCAAAGCGGTGGCCGAACGCCGCGATGTCGCCCGCGGAGAGGTGTTGGTCGCGGAACACCAGCACCGGGTTCTCGGCAAAAGCGCCGGAGATCCAAGAAAAGGTGTCGTCGTCGAGCTTTGACAAATCGACGCCGAGCGCCTCGCTGCCGAGGTGTTCGCCGAGCGGGCGCAGTTGCGGCGTTTCCGTCATTGGGTCCTCCGAGGAATTGATCCGGCGCAGTCTACGGGGCATTGCCGCCATTGTGCAAATGCGCGCGCCGCCAACGGTGAGCCCCGCCGCGGGACCCATGTCGATATCAGGAAATCCCTTGGTATCCGACCCGAAACGAAGTGAACGATTGCGGTTCATTCGGGTCCGATCTCTGACAATACGGCGAGACCCGGTTCAGCCGGAGCAGGGGCTTGAGCCGGGACAAACCTGATCGAGGCGCACCACCAGCGGCAGGAAGAAAACCCGCACCGTCATCGACACCGGCAACAATCTCGAATCGTCGGTCAGGGTCAGCGCAACCGGCCGCGGCGCGTCGTCGGGGTCGCCGTCCTCGCTCAATTCGCCCTTGAACCCGGCAACCGGGCGCAACGACAGCGCCACGCGCAGCACGCCGGGGGTCTGCTGATCTTTTGGCAGAATGTGGCCAAGCACATCGAAACGGCGCGCGCCGTCATAGACCGGCACGACAAAGCTGGTGTTTGCGGCGGCCCCGCGGGCGGCGACCGCGGCGCGAATGCGTTCGAACGCGGTCAGCGGGTCGACGATGTCGCGCCGATATTTCTCGGCGAGCGGCGGTTTGCGGCTGCTGTCGTCGGCGGTGCGTTCGGCAATCGTGGCGCCGTCGCGGACGACAAAGCGCATGCCGACGTGGCTGTCGCGGCGCTTGCGCAGGTCGTAGAGGGCGTCGTAGCGGGCCGGGTCGGCCGGCCGCCCCGGAACGAGCCGTCCCGCCGCCTGCGCGTTGCCGTGAAAATGAGTGACAAGGTGCGGCAGCCCGTCCGTGCGAATCTCGATTTCGTCGTGATATGAGGCACCGGCCTCGCCGAGCTTTAGCCGGATCTGCGCCGCCGGCAGGCCGGCCCAAAAGGCGCTGTAGATTGCGGTCACCTCGCCGGCGCGCGCCGACCCGTTCGCCCCGGTCAGCAATAACGCAAGGCCCGCCGCGAGAACCGTCCGACCGCGGCCCGGCGCCTGAGGCCCCGCGACCCCGGCCGTCACGCCGGCAGGTAGCTCCAGGCCGCTCCGTTCCACATAATCCTCTCGCCGCTCGGAAACCGAAGTTCGAGGGCGCCGGTCTTCGAGCGGGTGCGGCGCACCTCCCCGACAGTGTCGGGCTGCTCGGCTTCCCAGCGGTCGGTCAATGCCAACCCGATCCGGCCGGGGCTCAACCCGTCCTTGTGCAGCGCAATCGCGTCGTCGAGAAGCTCGCGCACGGCGCTCATGGCGTGACCTCGATCTTGTCCCTGACGCTTTACTTTACCACGCGCCTTGCCGTGCCGGGCAAAATCGCAGCGCCGACGCCTGCGATGGCGGTGCAGCTCGGGGAATCACGGTCCCCGGCAGATCACGTTGAGCAATGCCTGACGCTTTTCGACGGTGACCGCGTGCAACGCCCGCCCGAGTGCGGCGGGCAGTTCGGCCGGGTCCTCGACCCGCTCGCCATAGCCGCCGGCGGCGGCGCAGACCTGCTCGAAAGCCGGCAATTCGTCGAGGTCGATCAACGGCGGCTTGTTGCTGCGCATTGCCTCGCCCTGCGGGTACATTCCCATCGTCGCGCGCCGTACCGCACCCCACATCGAATTGTTCATGATGACGAACAGCACCGGTAATTCGTGCATCGCCGCGGCGTGGTGCAGCGCCACCGGGTTGCCGAACAAATGCGATCCGTCACCCAAAGTCGCGATGACCAGCCGATCGGGGGCGGCGAGCTTGGCGCCGAGTGCGGCACCCCCACCCCAGCCGAGCCCCGAGGCCGGGCTCGACCCGAAATAAGTGCCGGGCAGGTTCGACCCGCAATATTCGGGCATCAGCGTGTACTCGTTGACCAGGATTGCGTTCTCGGGCTTGGCGTCGGCGATGCAGGCGCTGGCCCAGGCCATATGGATGGGGCGTCCCCCGGCAACGGTCTCGCGGGTTTTCCGCCAGCCCGCCTGCAGCACTTCCCGAAGGCGCGCCACCCGTTGGCGCCGCGCCTCGACCGCCGGCTTTGCGACATGGCGTCCGAGTGCGGCGGCGAGTGCGGGCAATGCCGTCGCCGGCGCGCCGGTCACCGCCAGATCGCACGGAAAGCCGCGGATCGGGTAGCGCTGGAACAGCGGGTCGACGCCGAGATGGACGACCCAGCATTGCGGCGGCGGCGCCTTGAGGCTCGGGACCCACGGCACGTCGCATTCGAGCACCAGGATCGCGTCGGCATCGTCGAGATAGGGGCCCGCGTCATAGCCGAGATGGCACGGATGGTCCGCTGCCAATGACAGATGGCGCGGCCGGTGCTGCACGATCGGGATCGCAAACCGCAGGGCGAGATCGGCGAGTGCCGTCACCGCCGCCGGGTCGCGGCCGGCGCTGGCGGTGACAATCAGCGGGTTCTGCGCCGCAGCAAGGATTTGCGCCGCCTCGTCGATCGCACCCAGGTCGGGCCCGGGCGGGGTTGCCGCGACCCGGCGGGTCGGGGCGTCATAGGCAAAGTCGGGCAATGGCTCGGCCAGCACCTCGCGCGGCAACGACAGATAGATCGGGCCCTTCGGATCGGTGGCGGCGATCGCCAGCGCCCGGTCGACGACAGTTTCGAGCTGTTGGCCGTTTCTGAGCTCGTAATCCCATTTGACCAGTTCGCGCACCATCCCGGCCTGGTCGAACATCTCCTGCGCCCAGTGGATGTAGACGTCGCGGGTGCCCGGCAGCCCGGCCTCGGTCAGCGGCGAGCGGCCGGCGGTGAACAGCATCGGCACATTTTCGCGCGCGGCGTTGAAGGCGGCGCACACGCCGTTCGCGGTGCCGACGCTGACATGGACCATGACTGCCGGCACCCGGCTGGTGACCATCGCCCAGCCATGCGCCATCGACAGCGCGAGGTTTTCGTGGGTGGCGAGGACCGGCTTCGGTACCGGCGCGCCGGTGCGCGCCGCTTTGGCAAAGGCCTCGACCAACGGCGCAAAATCGGTGCCGGCATTGGCGAACAGGTATTCGACCCCGCGCTCGGCCAGCAGGGTCAAATAGGCCTCGGCCACGCTGTCGACCGCCAGTTCCTTACGCGCCATGGTTCGCCCCTTTGCCAGTTCCTTACGCGCCACGGTTTGCCCCTCTGAGAGAGGAGCGCCGAAGATAAGCCTTCGATGTCGGCGAAGACAGCGGCGCGGCGTGTCAAATGAGCCGAGTTAAAGTAAGCAGGCGATCGGCATTCACCATCGTCTCATGGCGCCCGAAATGGGGCGCGTTTTGGACGCCCGCTGTGCTTCTATCCGAACCGATCGCATGAGGGTAGATCGCAGCAATAGGATGTGCTACTTAAACGTTTGGACCTGGTCCGCAATTCAAGTTGTAAGTAACTGAATAAGAAGGAGATTTTGATGCGCCGGCTTATTCCGGGTATGCTCGCCATATTTCTGGCTGTTGCGGCGCCGCTGCCGCTCTTGGCTGCGACCCCGACCGCAATCACCTGCACCCCGCTGGCAACCTTCAATTCAAATACCGCTCTGCCGGGGCGAGCGGTTTGCCCTATCCACGTCGCAATGTCCGACGGTTCGCAATATGCGGGGCCGGTTACCCTGTCGGGCGCTAACGGCGCTGACTTCTCGCTGTTGAGCACCGGGGTCTGTTGCTTGCCACCCTGTTGTCCAGCGGCAGCTACAGTGTAACGCTTTCCGCCGGACCGGTATCAGCCTCGTTGGTCGTGCCGGTGGCGCCTCTAGGCCAGACGCCAACGGCCCTGTCCTGTGCGCCGACCATGCCCTTTACGACGTCCACGGCAATTCCCAATGCGGTGGTGTGTCCGATTGCGGTAACGACTTCAGATGGGCTGCCCTTCACCGGCAGCCTCAGTATTGGAACGGGAAATTCCGCGTCGTACTTTGCAGTATCAAGTTCGACGCTGCCGGCCAACCTCATCGTCGCGCCATCGGGTACGCCAATAACCGTTCCGGGCACTTTCACGCCGCAAATCGTCGCCCAGACGGCTTACGGGTCACAGGCGGTGACGATATCGGTTACAGTATCCGCTCCGCTCACCGGGAAAGTCATTACCCATCTCTACAACAATCAGCGCACGGGTTGGAACTCGAACGAACCTGCCCTCAATACGACCAACGTGGCAAATTCATTCGGCCTGCTCAACTCGGTTGCGGTTGACGAACAGGTCGATGCACAGCCATTGGTCGTCACCCCGTCCAGTGGCGACGACCAGGTATTCGTCGCGACCGAGAACAATACTGTTTACCGTATCGATGCAGCAACCGGGGCGATCCTGCAGAGCCGCAACCTCGGCACCCCGGTGCCGATGTCCTCGCTCCCTGGCGGCTGCAGCAACAACAGCGCCGTCGTCGGGATCACCTCGACGCCGGTTATCGACGTTTCGACGCAGACCCTGTACGTGATGACCTACACGATGGAGAGCGGGTCACAGGTCTATCGAATACACGCACTTGATCTGGAAACGTTGGCGGACAAGATCGGAGCAGGTGTGGTCGTAAGCGGCTCCGGGGTTCTTTCAAATTCTACAACATACGCTTTCAACCCTGCTGTAAGTCGACAGCGTTCAGCGCTGCTTGAGGCGAATGGCAACATCTATGCTGGATTTGCCAGTTTCTGTGATTTTGTCGCGAGCTCTTCGCGTGGCTGGATGCTCGGCTGGAATGCCGGCACACTAACGCCACTTGCCGCCAACCAGCTGATCGACCGTCAGGCGAGTGCGCCAAACACCTACTTCCTATCCTCGATTTGGATGTCGGGTGCCGGACCCGCCGTCGACGAAAGCGGGAATTTGTTCTTCGCCACCGGCAACTCCGATCCCGGCGGGACGTCGTACGATCCGGTGTTGAATTTGTGCGAGAGCGTGGTCGAGATGTCCCCTGATCTAAGCACTGTTGTCGGGGCATTTACACCCACGCAGAGTCCGGACTCTCAGCCGACGCTCGACGCCACCGATGAAGACCTCGGTGGGGGTGGGGTCCTGCTGATCCCTTATCAGCCGTCTTTGCCAATACCGTACCTTGCGCTGTCGATCGGCAAGGCAGGATATTATTACCTGCTCAATCGCGGCTCGACATTCGCCGGCCCCACCGCCCTGGGCAAGATTTCGCAACGGCTTGATTCGGGCAATGATTGCCATTGTGTAAACGCATATTTTATGGGTGCCGACGGCGTGCCTCGGGTGGTTACAACCGTCGGTAATAAATTGAGCACTTTCAAGCTTCAGGCGTCGGGCAGCTCGGTTGTGATGACGGCGGAAAATACGCAGACGTTAAACTCCGGGCAGGATCCCGGTTTCGTGACATCTGTTTCGTCAAACGGAACAACCACAGGCTCGGCGGTGATTTGGGCCGTCACCCGTCCTACATCGCCGCCTTTTGCCGTAAATCTCGTAGCCTTCGACAATCCCGACAACACAATCATCTACACGTCGTCGGGCACAAAAGCCGGAACCTGGCCAAATACCAACGCCAACGCCAACCTCGCGCCAGTGGTTGCCGACGGCCGCGTCTTCGTCGGCAGCTATAAGAACCTGGCCATCTTTGGTATCGGAGGCTCGCCATGAATCGTCCCGTCGCGGCCTGTGCCCTGGTGCTCGCGGTCGCGGTTTCCCGGCTGGCGTGCGCCGGTTCTGGCGGCCTGGCTGCCGGAACGATAACAGCCGTCGGCCCTGCGGCCGTCACGCTGCAAACCCGAACCGGCGCGATGATGACCGTCGATCCGACGACAGCGCAGCAAAGCGATCTCAGTGTGGTGCTGCTTGTTGGAGAGCCCGTCATCGTTCGCGGCTCGCTCGACGCGTCCGGCGTGCTCCACGCCACTGCGATCTTGCACGCCAAGCCCCAGCCGGCCCTGTGGCCGCCGGATACAATGGGACCGGCTAGCGGTGTCCAATAAGTGCCGCGCCTGACGGCCACGAGATTTCGCCGTTCGGCCGGTTGTCGAACCGTCATGATAATTGGTTACTGCACCGATCGCGAGACGGACGAGCCGGGAGAAATTTTCGAGTGGTGCGCACCCGAAGCTTGTGACTCACGGCGTCGTCCGGTCGCCTCCCGGCGCAGGCCGGGATCCATGGCGCCACGGACACCGGCCGGAGCCTGTCCTCGGGCCGGACCCGTGGGCCGGTGTGGCAAAGAGTTTGGGGTGTGATCTGTCAGAACTGGTCCACGAGGATTTGCCATGAACGCCGCGTCAGAGCACCATAGCCACGTCATGGAGTTCATCGTGAAGCCGCTTAAAATGACAATCAACCTCGGGCTTCTCGGGTTGCTTGCCGCTGCCGCCTTCTCTGGCGCTGCGTCGGCACAGCCCTGCACAACTGCGTCATTTTCCGCCTACCTGACCGGGCCTTGCACGGTCGGCGACAAAACGTTCTCCGATTTCGCGTTCGACAGCACAGCTGGCGGTTCCGGCGTCGCGCTGACCTCGGATGATGTTACGGTCGCTCCCGAGCTGACCGCGGATGGTCCTGGCCTGTTATTTTCCTCGAGCGCGATAACCGTCACCCAGGGGACACCGATCACCTTGGCCTCTTTTGTCGACGTCGTCCTGGGCTACACCGTGACCGCCGGCAGTGGATTTCAAATAGACGACGCTGACCTCGTCATCGCCGGCGGCACAGATGGTGCCGGGCAGGGAAACGTCACCGATTTCCTGACGGCGTCGTCCTCGGGGACGAGCTTGCCGTTGTTGAGCGTCGCTCTGCCGGCGACGACCGACATGGTCACTTTCCCGATGGTCGACGCCGTGGATGTTTTCAAAGACATCCTCGTCGAAGTACCTGCTGGAGGCATCGGTTCCGCCAATATCACAACTGTCTCGCAGCCGTTTTCCCAATCTGCGATACCGGAGCCGCCAACTTTGGCGCTTCTCAGTGTGGGTCTCCTAGGGTTCGCCACGGCGCGTCTTCGACGACGCCGGTGATTCAGATCCGCCGCGGCTCAGGCGCCGGCGGGATCGCGGGGCAGGGGGCGGCCGTCGAGACCGGCGGTGGCGAGTCCGAGGTGGCGCAAGACCGTCGGGGCGATATCGATCAGCGACGTGCGGTTGTGGTAGGCGCCGGCCGCGAAGCCGCCGCCGGAGATGAACAGGAATGGGCGCTGCTCGTTTGCGCCGAGGCCGCCGTGCTGGCCAAACCCGGTTATGTCCTTGGGCTCTAGCGCGTCGCGCACGATGTGGCTGTGACCCGCCACGCCATAGGGGTTGGCGCGGTCGTCGGCTTGCATCGTGAGCGCGATCCGCGCCGGCGAGCCGGTGGGCAGGCCGGTTTCGCCAAGGCCGGCGCCGCTAAAGACTTGGCCGACCCATTTCTGGGTTTCCAGCAACCGGGCGACTTCGGCGACCCGCGCGCTTTCGGGCTCGGCGAAATAAATTATCGCGGCGGTGCCGTTCGGGGCAACCACGACATCCGACGATCCCGGCGCGTTCTTTAGCCCGGCGTCGACCAGCAGCCCGTCGAGATGGATGGTCTCGGCGACGGTTTCCATGCCGTGGTCGGAGCCGACCACAAACAGGATCTCCTGGCCGGCCGGGTCGAGCCGGGCAATAGTTTTCGCGACGCGGCGAACGTTGGCGTCGGCCGCGACGATCGCGCGGCGATGCTCCGGGCAGCCGAGCGGCGTGTGATGACCGGTGTAATCGGGCTCCGACAGCCACAGCACGCTGACCGCCGGCGCCCGGTCGCGCAATACCTCGGCGCAGAAGCGCTCGGTGACGGCATTGTCGCCGGCCTCGCCCTTGCCGACCGCCAACCCTTCTGCCTCCGGTAACGGCCGGCGGCCGGGGCCAAAGCTGCCGGCGGCGTTGTAGACCCAGCCATAGCCGTCGGGATCGAGGAAATAGGCCGCACCCGGCGACACGTTGGAGAACGCAATTGCGCTGTCGCCAGCCCGCGCGACCCGCTCGGCGATTGTCGGCATGTGCAGGGTGCGGCCGGTGGCGCGGTGCAGCCGGTCGCGGAAATCGGGCTTGCCGACCGACAGGCAGACGAGCCCGTCGCCCTCGTCGATCGCCATCGTGTTGCCGAGCAGACCGTGCCGCGCCGGCCGGCAGCCGGTCGCGATCGAGGCGGCGCTCGTCCGCGTCGTCGACGGGAAGACGCCGGTGTGATTGGCGAACCGCGCCGAGCGCCCGCCGAGTTCGGTCAGAAAGGGCGCGTCCTCGGACGTGATCAGGTCGCGGCGCAGGCTGTCGCAGATGACGATGACGGCGCGCTTCATTCAGATGCCCTTTCGTTGCGGCCGGCCTCGCGGGCGCCGGGGTCGCGCGCCAGCATAGCGCGGCGCAGCGGTTCGGGCAGCGGCGTCTTTTCGCCGGTGGCGTTGACCACCAGGATCAAGACCGCGCGGCCCTGCGCGCACAAGCCCTCCATGCCCACGCCCTGCGCGCACAAGCCCTGATGCCAAACCGCATATTCCATTTCGAAACTGGTGCGTCCGAGCCGAACCGTGCGGGCGGTGACCAGAACCTCGTCGCCATAGACGAGCGGGCGGCGATAGCGGATGCCGGTCTCGGCCATGACCGGCCCCGGCGTGCCCGCCGACAATGCCGGCAGGCCAATCGCTTCGAGGTAGCGGTTGCGGGCTTCCTCGAACCATTCGAAATAGGCGCGGTGGTTGGCGTGGCCGAACGGGTCGCACTCGCTCCACCGCACCCGGTGCCGGATCGCGAACCCCCAGCCCGGCTTGACCCCGAACCGGACGAATTCTGCCGCATCAGCCTCGATCATCTCGCTACGCTCGCGGTTTGTGGGCCGGCTGCGGTGCCGGGCGGTCGCGCCGCAGGCACCGGTTGCTGGCGGCAGGCGCCCGCCTCGACGCAGGTGAATTGAGCACTCGCCGCCGAACCTCATGGAAAATTTATACCATCCCGCCACCCGCCGGGGTATAACGCCGCGGGACCAGAATACTTGCGCTGCGGAGGCGAAACATGATTCTGGTGTACGTAATTGGCTGACTACTCGAGCCGATCTGCTGGTCATCTTGGCCTGATAAATTTGCTGCTGAGACTGGCGGCGATCGGCGTCGTGATTGTGGCGATCGTTGCTGGCTTTGCCTATGTCGGCGGGTGGCTGTCGCCAAACCGGCTCACCCCGATGCGCTTCGTCGACCGGTTCCAGCAGGTTTTTGGCGTCCATCCGGGCTTCCGCCGCAACCACGCCAAAGGTCTGTGCATCGCCGGCTATTTCGACTCTGCCGGTGCTGCGGCAACGCTGTCGCGGGCGGTTGTGTTTGCCTCCGGCCGGACACCGGTCGTCGGCCGCTTCTCGTTGGCGGGCGGCCTGCCTGATGTCGCCGACAGCCCGGCAGAGGTGCGCGGCATGGGGTTGAGCTTCAGCCTCGCCGATGGTGAGCTGTGGCGGACCGCGATGGTCGATTTGCCGGTGTTTCCCGCCGCAACCGCGCGCGGCTTTTACGACCAGCTGACAGCGGCGACGCCCGATCCCGCGACCGGCAAGCCCGATCCGGCCAAAATGCAGGCCTTCCTTGCGGCGCATCCGGAAACTGCGCGTGCCCTGCAGATCATCAAGAGCCGGCCGTTTTCGTCCGGGTTCGCCAATTCCGCGTACAACAGTCTCAACGCATTCCGCTTCGTCAATGCCCGCGGGGTTTCGGTGCCGGTGCGCTGGTCGATGATGCCGGTCGATCCTTTCGTATCCGAGCCGGCCGGCGATCCTGGGCAGACGAACAAGAACTATTTGTTTGATGCGGTCATCGTCCGGGTCGAGCATGGGCCGGTGCAGTGGCATGTGATCGTCACCGTCGGCCAGCCCGGCGACCGGACCGACGACGCGACGATCCCCTGGCCGGACGACCGGCAGCATGTCGACGCCGGGATGTTGACGATCGATCGCGTCGAAGGCGAAGCGCCGGGCAACTGCCGCGATGTCAATTTTGACCCGCTCGTCCTTCCCTCCGGCATAGCGCCGTCGGACGATCCGCTGCTCAGCCCGCGATCGGCGATCTATTCGCAATCCTTCACTCGTCGGGCCGGCGAGCCAAAAGAACCGAGCGCGGTCATGCCGGCGACGGTCGGCAGAGGATCGTAAAAGCATGGCGGACGGGCCGAAATTCACCGCACTTTCACGCATTCTGCACTGGATTATGGCGGCCATGGTGCTGACCATGCTGCTGATCGGGATCGGCATGGTGTCGTCGCTGTCGGCTTACCATCGGTTGGTGTCGATCCACCGGCCGCTGGGCATTGCGATCCTGGTCCTGGTCGCGATCAGGTTGGTGAACCGCTTGCTCAATCCGGCGCCACTCCTGCCCCGTCACATGCCGCCGTGGCAGCGTTTTGCGGCAAAGGCGTCCCATGTCGTCCTGTATGCGCTGATGTTCGCTCTGCCGCTCGTCGGCTGGGGGATGTTGTCGGCGGCCGATTACCCGATCGTGCTGTACGGGTCGCTGCACCTGCCGCCAATCTTGCCGCACGACGCGATGCTCTACGCTGCGTTGCGGACGGCGCACACTTATCTGGCGTTTCTGCTGTTTGCCACGTTCATCGCTCACCTTGGGGCAGCACTGCTGCATGCGCTGATCTATCGCGACGGCGTCTTCACCAGCATGGCGTCGTGGGAAGCCGGCCGGGATTAGCGCCGCGCCGACATGACTGACCGCGGACGCGATTGTGCTCCTGCGGGCGAACCGCAAGTGTAGGGCGGAATGCCGGCAACGGCGCAATCGCGCTGCCGAGCGCGAGCCGTTCGGCGGTTGCGTCTTCGAACCCCGCAGGGGGCCAGGCCGATCATCAATGGCGCGGAACCGCGTGCCGTTCGCGCCGCTGGATTCCGCCGTCAAACACTTACCGCCCTTGACGAGCCGTTGACGGGTGGCTTGACGGGCCGTTGACGGACCTTTGCCCGATAAGTGCTGGATGAGGCCGGTGAAAAAACGCTTGCTGCGGAGGCCCGATACCCATAAGTGGTGTATGGGGGAATCGGGGCAGCGAGATGCTGGGGGAGAAGGAACGGCGTCAGCCTGAGCTGCATCGCTCCATGAGCTACTCCCCGATGACCGCATCCTGGTGCGGGTCCATCGGGGCTCGACTTGCGCTCGCGGCGCGGGGAGGTCGCCGATCCCGACTTGAGGCGGAGATGATCGCGCCCAATCGGCGCCTTCTTCAACGGCCCTTCTGTCGGATGTCTTTCGCCCGCATCACCGCGATCGCCGTCGCGGTGTCAGCCTTGTGGTCGGGATCGGCCGGCGCTGCCGGTCCACTGCGCCCGTTCAAGCATGGCTTCTGGTTGGGCGGTGCCTATACCGACGACCGCACCGGCGCTTTCACCCATTGTTCGGCCGGTGTCGCATATGACAGCGGGATCAACCTGTTTCTACTCACGACCAGCAGCCATAGCTGGTGGCTCGGATTTATCGACCCGCAATGGTCGTTGCCGGCGAATTCCAAAGTGGCGATCCAATTGCGGTTCGACGAACATCCTCCATTTGGGCAGGTTGCAACGATCCCCAGCAGACAGCTGGTGCTCGTCCCGTTACCGGACAGTTCGCGCCAGATCCAAGCATTCCGCCGGACATCCAAGCTGAATCTGGTCGCCGAGGGACGCTCCTTCTTGTTCAAGCTCAGAGGGTCCTCGGCTGTCATGGGTCAGTTGACACGCTGCGTACGCACCTCGGTCGCACTCGAGGCGCATGCGGCGCCGGCCGGGATCGCGGGTGCGGCCTTGCCGGCATTCGAGGCGGAAATCGCATTGCCCGGTGTGCCACGCTCTTTTAGGGGTGCGCCACGCTCTTTTAAGGCTGCGGTAGCGCCCGCATCTGCAACGACGATCGGCGCGGTCGCCGTCGGGGCGCCGTCACCGATCGCCAATCTGGTTGCAATGGAGCCGCCGGTGTCGTGGCAGCGGTAATCACCGCGCCGGTCGCGCCGGTATCGCGGGCGGCGCTGTTGGGGTGGGGGGCGGCCGGCTATACCGGAGCGGATTTGGTCGAAGGCCTTATGGCGCGATATCTGCCCGGCCGCGCTCGACCGCCCGCTCGAATTCCGCCTGTCGTGGAGGCAGGGGCTAGCCACGACGACAAGGACGCCTGACGCCAGATCGGCCCGAACAACGCGCCGATACGGGGTGCTGGCCGCGATTTTGACTTTTAAGCTAGTGGGCCAGTTCTGAGAGATCACACGAAAAACTTTGTCACACCGGCCGGGAAGACGGCGGACGGACGCCGCGGGTGACAAGCGTCGGGTGCGTACCTGGTGCATTGACACAAACGTAGGATTCAGCGAGCAGCGGTTGCGATATAAGCTACCCCGACATAATCTCACTCCGTACTCGCAGCAATACGCGGACCCGACCAGGTCCGGTGACGAGTGATGGAGATGTCGATGGACGATGTGGAATTGCCAAAGCGGCGTCGCGTGGCGCGTGGGCGGCCATTCGCGCGCGGCGAGTTGGGCAATCCCGACGGCCGGCCGGCGGGTGCCCGCAACCGCAAGACGCTTGCTGCGGCAATCCTGCTCGACGGCGAAGCGGAGGCGTTGACCCGCAAAGCGGTCGAGCTGGCGCTCGCCGGCGACCCGACCGCGATGCGGCTTTGCCTCGAACGCATCCTGCCGCCCTGTCGCGAGCGTGCAGTAAGATTCGCCTTGCCGCCGATCGAGAGTGCCGCCGACATCGCGCCGGCGATGAAGGCGGTCACCGCCGCCCTGGCCGACAGCGTCATCACGCCGGGCGAGGCCGAAGCCGTCGCCCGGATCGTCGACACCTTTGTCCGGGCGCTCGAAACCAGCGACTTCGAGCGCCGGCTGAAAGCGGTCGAGCGCCAATCCGCGGGGCGCGACGGCGCGGGGTTCGAATACCGAGCGTAGTGGTGAGGTCGGACAGATGCTACCCTCGTTCGTCGTCAATTATTCCCCCGTCAAAGTCGGGAGCACGATGGCGCTGCAGACAGAAATTCGTCGCGCTCTCGCAAGCGAGGCTGCGAGCCTTAGTGCGCTTGCGTTGCGGTCAAAAGCATTATGGGGCTATGACGCCACCTTCATGGAAGCATGTCGTGCCCCTCTCACCGTAGACCCCGAAACCATCGTGAAGTGCCCCTTCTACGTCCTCGACGAAGGCGGCACGATCGCCGGTTTTTATGGCCTGAGCGGCACGCCTCCTCGGGGAGAGATTGAGTTTCTGTTCGTCGAGCCGCAGCGCGTTCGCAGTGGTCGTGGGCGGCGATTGGCGGATCATTTCTTGGCATTGGCCCGAAGCCTGGGTTTCGAGGAGATGGACGTTTCGGCTGATCCCTCGGCCGAAGGCTCTTATGTGGCGATGGGTGCCACGCGGATCGCCGAAGTTCCGTCCGACGCGGTACCAAATCGCCTGATCCCGCGCTTGAGATTTTCGCTGGTCACGGATCGGGTCGCGGCACCATCCGTCTGATTTGCACCAGTAGTGGTATGCACCTGATGCTTGTCATCCGCGGCGTCCGTCCGTCGTCTTCCCGGCGAAGGCCGGGATCCATGGCGCCATGGGCACCGGCCTTCGCCGGTGTGACAATTTTTTTGGTTGCGATCTGTCTGAACTAGTCCACTGGTATATTCAACCTTAACGCGGGTTTAGCTGTAGATTCGCGGTATATTTGGAGGTAAGCCGGATGCAAATAAATCAGAAGTTGGGCGGTGTCCTAAAACGAGAAGCGCCGTTTCCGCGATTGCATCCCGGTTCGCGCCGGTTTGGGCCATTGTTCGCGGCGATGTTTCTGTCCGCGTTCGACGACAACGCGGTGGAAAACGCGCCCGTCTCGGATGATCGCCTACTGCACCGACGCAGCCTCGCCGATGTCGGGGACGATCCTGAACCCGCTCGCCGGCGGCTTGCTTATCCAATTGTGCTCGGCGTCCGCCGTCCAACTCACGCCACGGCCTCATGGCAAGCGGACAAAAGAACCTCAAACACGGATTGCAACGGAACTGCCGGGGCCCAGCAGCGGCATCAGCCGGATGAGCGCCGCCCTTTCGATCGCGATGCAGCCCGCGGTCGGAGAAAAATCCGGCCGTGCGATGTGCAGAAATATCGCGCTGCCCGCACCGGGCACGACCGGTGCGATGTTGTAGCCGATGACGACCAGCAGATCGTAGATCGGGTCATCGAGCCACATCGGTTCGGCATGGGCGGGGTAGGGAAGAGAAACGAGGCTGTTGTAGTTGCGGTCACCGGGATCGTCGACCCAGGCGTCGCTCGGCGACAAGGCGTGCAGCGGTAAGTCGGAACGCGGTGGCGGCGACACACGATCCGCCCGATAGAAGGCCGAGACCAGCGGAAAGATACCGGCCGGAGTGGCGCCGTCGCCTTCCTTCTTGTTCGCGCTGACGCCTCCCCGGCCGATGGCGGCACGCGCGGCGCCATTGGGCCAGGTCAGATGGCCGTTGCGATAGTCGAGCTGCTCGTCAGCTGTTGCGGCCATGACCGCACCCGCCGCCGCCAATTGCGCCACCAACCCAAGAAACGTACGGCGCCCTACCGCCATCCTCAGTACATGTGCTGGCCGCCATTGATCGAGAACGTCGAGCCGGAGATGAAGTCGGCGTCGTCGGCGACCAGGAACACCACCGCGCGAGCGATGTCCTCGGCCCTGCCGAGTTGGCCGACCGGGATGCGGGCGATAATCTTTTCAAGCACGTCGGCCGGTACCGCGCGCACCATCTCGGTGTCGACATACCCCGGCGCGATGGCGTTGACGGTGATGCCGCGCGCCGCCCCTTCCTGCGCCAAGGCCTTGGTGAAGCCGTGAATCCCCGACTTGGCGGCTGCGTAGTTGACTTGGCCGTATTGCCCGGCCTGGCCGTTGATCGAACCGATGTTGACGATACGGCCAAAGCCACGCGTACGCATTCCTTCGATGACCTGCCTCGACATGTTGAAGCAGGAGGAAAGGTTGGTCTGGATCACCGCATTCCAATGCTCGTGACTCATCCGGTGCATGGTGGCGTCGCGGGTGATGCCGGCATTGTTCACCAGCACCTCGATCGGGCCGAGCGCCGCCTCGATCGCGTTGACGCCGTCGGTACAGGCCGGGAAGTCCGACACGTCGAATTTGAACACCGGAATGCCGGTTTCGGCATTAAGTTGCTGCGCTGCGGCGTCATTGCCGCCATAGGTCGCCGCGACCCGATAGCCCGCATCCTTCAGTGCGACCGAGATCGCGCGGCCGATCCCACGGGTGCCGCCCGTGACCACCGCCACTCTCGCCATGCGTTCCTCCATTCGAATACTGCTCACCTGTCCTGCTTGACCCACGAAAAGACCGGCGACACCATATTATGGCACACTACTCCCTGGACCTGACGACCGTACCGCGGGCTTTGATAGCATCAGAGAGCGGCCCAAGCCGGGAGGGCCCGGAGTAGTTCTCATCGCACAACATTTTTTCTAAATTCTCGTCGGGAAGTCTAGTCAGAATCTCTAATATTTTTGGGATTGCCGCGCTTCTTCCACGTAGTGGATTTATATGGACATTCCTCCGTTCTAGAAAATCTTTCACATGGCCGACTGTTGGCAAGAACTCTCTGTTTTCAAACTTTATCGCTAGTTCGAGCAAAATCTCTCTTTTCCTGTCTGGGATGTCGATCTTTTGGACATATTCGGGGGCACTCAGGCGATGAGGCCTCCGTTCGCTCTTACCTTCGCTTTGTGATGTGTTTGAGCCGGAACTGCGATTTCCTAAGGCATTTAGTTGTAGCAAAACGGTAGAATAACCCCAGTTTTTGACCAGAAGACGTAGAAGATCTTCTAAGACGTCTTCCCGAGCTTTGATATGTTGTTGGGGCGCCATCTACACACCTTCACTACGAACGAAGCCGACGCTGTCAAGATATTCATTAGCAAAACGATAGAACCCTGGGGCATTGCCCAAATAGCTATAATTTCCTCTCATTAGCTTGGGAAAACCACGCGAGTAGGGTATTTCATTTCTAAAAATGACCCAGCCATTTTTATCAGCCTCTTCCCGAATCTCTTTGAGAGCCTGCCATTTTTCGGGACCACCATTGTTGCCACAGTCATAGAAACCATTGTTGATGACTACACCAGAGACTTCAATTCGGTGACCCCAATTCGATTTCCTGAACCCTTCCAGCGATTCTTGAAGCAGCGGAAATCCAATAGTCGCAAAAAATTCTGGCTTGACGGGGACCAGAACGAGACGGCTCGCATGATACGCCGCGCGGGTCAGGACGGACTTCGTCGGAGCACAATCGATAAAGATCAGATCCTTATGCCGAAAATGATCTGAGAGATATCTTGCCAAAATATGGGGATCTGGTCGTACGGCGTTTATGAGATTGTCCGAAAAATCGAAGCGCGAAGGGATAATCTGCAGTGAGCTTGAGCCCAACCTAGACGCTGCGACTCCCAAGTCGGACAGCTCGCCCGCAGACCCCGTCGCTTGTGTGGGCGGTTGATAGCCGTTAAAGAGCTCGACAATGGAGGGGCGCTGATCTCGCAGAAACGTGGTGTACGCGCTGCCCATGAAGGCTTGGCTTAGGTTCGCTTGAGGGTCTAAATCAACCGCCAAAACGTCGAGCTTACGGTTGATCGAGGCATGACGGCATAGAAGGGCGGTTATGGTTGATTTACCTACCCCGCCCTTCATGTTGATGACGGCCACCGTCAGCGGACCCTCGTCCCGAGTTCATCGGGTCCCGCTCCCCGTCCATGGTGCTCGTCAATCAGAATTCTGGACCGCGAAGGGCGTCAATCGCGCTCGAGGCACATAGCAATTCCCATGCCGCCGCCGATGCACAGGGTCGCCAAACCTTTTTTCGCGCCGCGCCGCTGCATCTCGTAGAGCAAGGTCACCAGCACCCGCGCCCCGGACGCGCCGATCGGATGCCCGAGGGCGATGGCGCCGCCGTTGACGTTGACCTTCTCGACATTCCAGCCGAGATCCTTGTTGACCGCGCAAGCCTGGGCGGCGAAGGCTTCGTTGGCTTCGACCAGATCGAGGTCGTCGGCGCTCCAGCCGGCTTTCTTGAGCGCCATGCGGCTCGCCGGGATCGGCCCGCTGCCCATGATCGCCGGGTCGACGCCGGCCGTCGCCCAGGAGACGATCCTGGCGAGCGGGCGCACGCCGCGCTTTGCCGCCGCCGCCGCCGTCATCAGCACAACGGCCGCGGCGCCGTCATTGATCCCCGAGGCGTTGCCCGCGGTGACGGTGCCGTTCTTGTCGAAGGCGGGGCGCAGCTTGGAAAGCACCTCGACGGTGGTGCCGTGCTTGGGGTGCTCGTCGGTGTCGACGACGGTTTCGCCGCGCCGGCTCGCGATCTTGACCGGGATGATCTCGTCCTTGAAGCGGCCGGCCTTTTGCGCCGCTTCGGCCTTGGCCTGCGAGGCGGCGGCAAACGAGTCCTGCTGGTCGCGGGTGATCTGCCAGCGCTGGGCGACGTTCTCCGCCGTGTTGCCCATGTGGTAGCCGTTGAAAGCGTCCCACAGCCCGTCGCGGATCATCGTGTCGACCAGCTCGGCGTCACCCATCTTGACGCCGTTGCGCAGATGAATGCAGTGCGGCGCCTGGCTCATGCTCTCCTGCCCGCCGGCGACGACGATCTCGGAATTGCCGTTGCGGATCGCCTGATAGCCGAGCGCCACGGTGCGCAGCCCGGAGCCGCACAGCTGGTTGACGCCGTAGGCGGTCACCTCAAACGGCAGTCCGGCGGCGATCGCCGCCTGGCGCGCCGGGTTCTGGCCTTCGCCGGCAGCCAGGATCTGGCCCATGATGACTTCGGAGACTTCTTTCGGGTCGACCTCGGCGCGGCGCAGCGCTTCGACGATCGCAACTTCGCCGAGCTTGTGCGCCGGCAGGCTGGCGAGCCCGCCGTTGAACGCCCCGACCGGGGTCCGCACGGCGCCGGCAATGACGATATCAGCCATAAGAAATCTCCTCGCAGGGTTCCTACCTGATCTAGGCAATGTGCGGTGAATGTAAAAGCGAGCCTATACGCTGTCCAGCCGGGGACGGTCTCACGGCAGCCTGAGGCGCACCTGCAGCCACTCGGCGATCGGCGTCCACAGCAGGTCGGGGGCGCGGGCCGCCGACATCATGCCGACATGGCCGAGCGGCGGTCGCAGAACCTCGGCTTCGGGGATGGCCGCCGCCAACGGCTCGGCCGAACCCGGCGGCACGATGCGGTCGCGGCCGGGGATGACGACCAGCGCCGCGCGACGCAGCAGCTGCGGCCGAACCGCGCGGCCGCCGACGCGCCAAACCCCGCGGCCGGGCGCGTTGTCGCCGTACCATGAGCGCAGACATTCGCGCGCCACCGTGAGCGGCAAGGGCACCCCGTCGTTGATCCAGTCTTCGAGCGCGACAAAGCCGCGGGCCTCTTCGGCGACCGGGTCGAGCGCGGCAAAGCGCACGAATTTGCGCTCGGCAAGAAATGGGTCGAGCAGAAAAAACAGGCTCTGGACGAGCTCGACCGGCAGGCTCGCCGCCCCGGTCTCGGCCGCCGGCAGCCGGTCGCCAAGGAGGCCGAGGAGGTGCGCCTGCGCGGCGCCCTCGGCGTGGAAATCCCACGGCGTCGCCAACAGTGCGAGGGCGGTGAGCCGGCGCTGCCGGCGCAACGCCAGGGCCAGGGCGAGCAGGCCGCCCATGCAATAGCCGAGGACCGCGAGGGATTTTCCGGCTGATTGCGCCGCGAAGGCAAAGGCTCGGTCGAGCCGGTCCACATAGCCGGCCAGATCGAGCCCGATTTCGGCCGCGCCGGGACTGCCCCAGTCGACAACCAGCGGGCGCAGGCCACGACTCGCGAGATGGCGCAGAAAGCTGCGCTCCGGCAGCAGATCGAGCACGTAATGGCGATTGATCAAGGACGGCACGACCAGCACAGCGGGGGCGTCGTCGTCGCGGCCGTAATCGAGCAGACGGGTCGCACCTTCCTGCCATACAACCGGTGCCGCCGCCGCGGGCCGCCGGTACGGGTGACGGCGGTAGGCTTCGAGCCCGTCGAGATAGGCTCGCGCCCGGCGTGCAATCTCGGCTTCGAGCGCGTCGGCTACTGGATCAAGCCCGAACCCGTCGATTTCGTCGGCGAGGGCGCGCAGGCGATCGCCCGCCAGCTTCGAGGGCGGCGACACGCTCCTCAAGAAGGGCAACGCGATGCGCGAGCTGAGCCACAGTCCGGCCGCGCTCGTCAGATGCGCCGCCAGCGGGCGCGGCGCCAACCGCCGATCCGGTCGCGGAGCCGGTGTCATGCGGCGCCAAGTCGCGCAGCGACCAGCCCCACCCCAGCTCCGCCCCGGCGGGATCGGACAGCAGCGCCGTCAGGTATTCCTCCCACACCGCCAGATAGCGGCGCGCGAGGTCTTGGGCGTCGGTCATGGGCTGCAATATATTCCGATGTGGCCACCGCGACAGCGCGCTTGCGACGATGCGCACGGGTTTGATGAGGTGCTCGCGCCAAAACGCTGTATTGTCGCAGGCGGCGACCGAACCCGAGGGAAGATGGCGCGCGCATGAACACCCCGAACAGCGACAAGCCCGGCGGCAACAAACCTGTGGTCGTCAAGAAATATGCCAATCGGCGCCTCTACAATACGGCGACGAGCAGCTATGTCACCCTCGACGACCTCGCGAAGCTGATCAAGGAAGGCGGCGATTTCGTCGCTCATGACGCCAAGACCGGCGAGGACATCACCCGCTCGGTTCTGACCCAGATCATTGTCGAGCAAGAACAGAAAGGCCAGAACCTGCTGCCGATCAGCTTTTTGCGCCAGCTGATCTCGTTCTACGGCGACAGCGTGCAGTTCCTCGTCCCCGGCTACCTCGAGCAGGCGATGGTCGCTTTCAACCGCAATCAGGTGCAGATGCGCAAGAGCTTGCAGGCGACCTTTGGCATGTTCCCGTTCGGGCAGTTCGAGGAGATGGGCAAGCAGAACATGGCTTTGTTCGAACGGGCGCTCAAAATGCTGGCGCCCTACAGCAGCGAGGAGAAGCCGTCGAGCGCCGACGGGGCAGCGCCGCAAACAACCGGCGAGGACCCGCGGCTGAAGCGGCTCGAAGCGCAGATCGATGCGTTGACCCTGCAGCTCGACGTGTTGGGCCGGGAGCGGCAGGAGCGCTAGGTCCGGCGGTGGGGGTTGCCGCGAAGATCTGCGGGCTGGCGAGCGAGGCCGCAGTGACGGCTGCCGTCGAAGGCGGCGCCGCCTATCTGGGTTTTGTGTTCTATCCGCCAAGCCCGCGCGCGATCCTTCCGGCCGAGGCGGCGCGATTGTGCGCTGGGGTCCCCGGCGGAATTGCGCGCGTGGCGCTGTTCGTCGACGCCGCCGACGACGTGATCGCCGCGGTTCTCGATGTCGCAGCGATCGACATCCTGCAGTTTCACGGAAAGGAAACCCCAGAGCGCGTAGCCGAAGCCAAGCTGCGGTTTGGCTGCAAAATCATGAAGGCGGTCGCAATCTGCGGGCCGGAGGATGTGTTCGAGGCGGCGCGGTACGACGAGACCGCCGACCTGATGCTGTTCGATGCAAAGCCGCCGCGCCGGCCAGGCGCGTTGCCGGGCGGCAACGGGCTCGCCTTCGACTGGAGGCTGATCGCCGGCCGCGCCTGGCGGCGTCCGTGGATGTTGTCGGGCGGGCTCACCGCCGAATTATTGCCCGAGGCGGTGCGCATTTCCGGCGCCACCGCGATCGATGTCTCGTCCGGCGTCGAAAGCCGCCCGGGCCGCAAGGACCCCGACAAGATCCGGGGTTTCCTCGCCGCCGCCCGCGCGCTCTAGTTTGCCGCCGGAGCGCAGACGACGGACGGCGGTCGAGGCGGTGTTTTTCTCCGTGCCCCATGTGTTTGAGTGGTGCATCTTCGGGGCGCGAGAGGAAGGGTGATGCAGGTTCCGAACACGTTCCGCGGTGGCCCCGACGAGCACGGCCATTTCGGTATCTATGGCGGTCGCTTTGTCGCCGAGACTCTGATGCCGTTGGTGCTGGCGGTCGAAGCCGCTTATGTCGAGGCGCGACGCGACCCCGGCTTTCAGGGCGAGCTCGATTACTATTTGGAGCATTATGTCGGGCGGCCGAGCCCGCTTTACTTCGCCGAGCGGCTGACCAAGCATTTTGGCGGCGCCAAGCTTTACCTGAAGCGCGACGAGCTCAACCACACCGGCGCACACAAAATCAACAACGTGCTCGGCCAAACGCTGCTCGCCCGGCGGATGGGAAAGCGCCGCATCATCGCCGAGACCGGCGCCGGACAGCACGGGGTGGCGGCGGCGACGGCATGTGCGCTCTTCGACCTGCCCTGCGTCGTCTACATGGGCGCCACCGACATCGAGCGGCAAAAGCCCAACGTCTTCCGCATGAAATTGCTCGGCGCCGAGGTCGTGCCGGTGCATTCGGGGACGGCGACCCTGAAAGACGCGATGAACGAGGCGTTGCGCGACTGGGTCGCCCATGTCGACGACACGTTTTACGTGATCGGCACGGTCGCCGGCCCGCATCCCTATCCGGCGATGGTGCGCGATTTCCAATCGGTCATCGGCAACGAGACGCGCGAGCAGCTTCAGAAAGCGGAGGGGAGGCTGCCCGACACGCTCGTCGCCTGCATCGGCGGTGGTTCGAACGCGATCGGGCTGTTTCACCCGTTTCTCGACGAGCCCGAGGTCAAAATGATCGGCGTCGAGGCTGGCGGTCACGGCATCGACACGGGATTGCACGCGGCCTCGCTGAACGGCGGCGTGCCCGGCGTCCTGCACGGCAACCGCACCTATCTGCTGCAGGACGAGGACGGCCAGATCCGCGACGCTCATTCGATTTCGGCCGGGCTCGATTACCCCGGCATCGGCCCCGAGCACGCCTGGCTGCACGATCTCGGCCGCGTGCAATATGTCTCGATCACCGATGGCGAGGCGCTCGCGGCGTTTCAGCTGGCGAGCCGGCTGGAAGGGATCATCCCGGCATTGGAGCCGGCGCACGCGCTGGCCCATGTCGCCAAGATCGCGTCCGGCTTGCCGCCCGACCATCTGATCGTGATGAACATGTGCGGGCGCGGTGACAAGGACGTTTTCGCCGTTGCCGAACATCTCGGCGTGCGGTTGTGAGCCGGATCAAACAGCGCTTCGCGGCGCTGCGCGCGGAGGGTCGGGCCGGGCTCGTCGCCTATTTGACGGCCGGTGATCCTGATCCCCTGACTTCAGTCCGGCTGTTTTCGGGCCTCGCCGCGGCGGGTGCGGACCTGATCGAAATGGGCATGCCGTTTTCCGACCCGATGGCCGACGGCCCGGCGATCCAGGATGCCGGCCAGCGCGCGCTGAAGGCTGGGACGACTTTGCGCGGCACTTTGGCGATGGCGCGCGCGTTACGGCGCGCAGACGATGCGACGCCGATCGTGCTAATGGGCTATTACAACCCGATCTATCGCTATGGCGCCGAGAGGTTTGCGCACGACGCGGTAGAGGCTGGCGTCGATGGGGTGATCGTCGTCGATCTGCCGCCCGAGGAAGATCCCGAGCTGACCGGGCCGGCGCAGACCGCCGGTCTCGACGTGATCCGGCTGGCGACGCCGACCAGCGACGACGATCGCCTGCCGCGGATCGTCGGTCGCGCCAGCGGCTTTGTCTATCACGTCGCGATCGCCGGCATCACCGGCACCCGCTCGGCCGATTCGGCGGAGGTCGCGGCCGCAGTGACGCGGCTGCGCCGGTTCACCGGATTGCCGGTGGCGGTCGGCTTCGGTATCAAGAACCCGGAGCAGGCGGCAGCCGTCGCGCGCGCCGCCGACGCCGCGGTCGTCGGCTCGGCGCTGGTCCAGCGGCTCGCGGCGAACCTCGACGCCGACGGCTGCGCCAGGCCCGGCCTCGTCGACGCCGTGCTCGCCGACATCCGCGCGCTGGCGGCCGGTATAAGACAAGCTCGATCCGCGGGCGAGCGCGCCGGCTAGCCGAGCACGATCAGCGCCAACAGTAGTACCAGGCTGGCAAGCGCGACGCCGGCATGAGCGCCGACAAGCGCGCCGGCTGGACGCCTCCCGCGCCAAGCGGCCCTGCCGATTGCCAGCCCGAGCAACAGCGCGAATACGAGCAGCGCCGCACTCGCGCCGCCGAACCCGGCGGTTCCCATCACGCTGTGCGGTTGCGGGCGGCTGAGGGCGGCGAGCAAAACAACCAGACCCGCGGCGCCGACTGCGCCGTGAAGCGCCGGAACGGCCCGATGAGGCGGCCTCGCCCCGGGACCCCGCAGGTAAACTAGCGCGAGGCCGAGCCCAATCAGGGTCCCCGCGCACAAAATGACAAATGCAAGCGCGATCATGCTGCTGCAATGCGTGGGTCCATTTCTCCGCCGGTATCCTACGTCCGGGGGCGCAGCGGTGGACAGGAGATTGCTCAAAGATTGGCTTGGCGTCGCGTGCCGTTCTTATTTGCGCCGGCCGACCAGCAATGTGCGCGCTGCAATATTCGAGCGACGCCGCGCTGGATAAAGCGCTCCCGATCAAGAGTAATGGTTAAATTAACTATACATTTTACGAAATTAACGATCAATATTGTGGAATATCGTATTTAGCCGGCGTAATTCACGGTGCGACGGAAAGCATCGGTTGTTCCGTAGGCCAGACGGAATACCGCTCTCAATAGAGCGGTCGTTCGAAAGAGGTCATGCGGGCGGCGAGTTCTGCCGTCGCCGACGCCATCCGGCCGAAAGTACATAAAGCAATGGGTCAGTACGCACATGGGGCAATCGTTTTTCGAGGGGCAGGGCAACGGAATCACGGATTTGGCAATCGGGGGATTGGCGGGCCATTCGGCCGTGGCTGAAACTCCTCGTTCGCTCAGCGAATTGCCGCCTCCCGACGTCGGACGCTGGACGATCCGCCGCAAGGCCGCGGTCGTGACCGCTGTCACCAACGGGGTTCTGACGCGCGAACAAGCCTGCCAACGCTACCAGCTCTCGGAGGAAGAATTCGTTAGCTGGCAGCAGGCATTTGAGGCTCACGGTCTGCCGGGTCTGCGCTCGACCCGACTGCAGCAATATCGCGGTCGCCCCCCGAGCGACTGACCGCGGCGATCTGGAAGACCCGATCGGGAAGCTCGGCCGCTAATGTGCCGCTGCGGCCAAGTGGGAGCTCGTCTTGCCCGTCGCCGGTTCGGTGTTTGCCATGCCGACCAACGAAGCGGGGAAAGGCATCGGCATCTGCGGCATTGGCCGGCAGTTTCCGGTTCGCCGGGAGACGCAGACCCGGCCAAAGCATCTGAGCGCGGTAAAGCCCAAAGCCCCGGGGGTGGAGCCGCCGACGGAAATCAGCGTATCGAATGCCGGTGCGGTCGAGATAAGAGCGCCTTGGTCCTTCGGCCAATAAAGCGGCGCCGGCCAATGCAAATAAGTGTATCCGCCCGAGTCCAGCCAATCATGGCCGTCGCGTCCATAAAGGCCGATCCCACAGGGAGGCGGCCCATGTGCAACATAGGAAGCCGCTAACAGATTGTCGTGCGCACGAAGACGCAGCACGGTCAATGTTGGACCAGTCCACACTCCGAAAGAAAGCCAGCACCAACCCAATACAGCCAAAACAGCACAGGCCCACCTCGCAATCGTCCTGCTTCCCGCGTTGTCGCGAAGCCATTTGTTGGCGGTCGACACGATCTGGGCGAGCCCGATCCCGGCAAGAACCATCAGACAGACGATCGCCGGGTAGATGAACCGGTATTCCTTGTGGGCGATGCCGGAATGTACTGCAATTACGGTGACGGCAACCGCCAGCAATAGTGGCAGGCGCCGGGCGCCCAGCAGGGTCAGAAACAGCAATGGGCCGAACGCGACGCCCCAAACTCCGAACTCGCCGGCAAAATAATAGTACCAGGGCTCGACACCGAAGGTCGAACTTGCTCCATAAACAACATTGTACAGCACGTAGCGCCAAATCGAGGCCAGCGGATACCCCAATGTCAGGCTATCGAGAAGCCCGGCGGCACTTAGAATAGCAGCGGCCCCGGCGAATATTTTGAAGAGGCGTTCGCGCGGGCGATGCCAACTCGTCCACAGCGCCACCAGGATCAAGGCCGGCGCCAATTGGACGCGGATCACGCAGACCAGCCCGAGCAGCGCTCCGCCGGCGAAAAGACGCCGAGATGAGTTTGAGGGAGCGCCGGTCTCGAGTGCGTAGATCGCGCCGATCAACAAATGGGCGGCAACGACTTCGGAGAGGGTGCGCGCCCCAAAATAGACAAGCTCCGGCGCGGTTGCGATGACGGTCGCTGCGACAAGGCCGCTGGTGGCGTCAAATAGGCGCGAGGCCCACAGGAAACAGCAGATTACCGGAACGACGGCCAACAGCCCGAATGCGCACCCGATCATCGGCAAATAATAATCGGGGCCGTTGCCGGCCAGTCGCGCAAGCTCCGTCAAACCTGCGATCGCGACCGGCAGCAGCCAGGAGCGGAGACCGAGCTGGAATTCCCAGGGTACGAGACCCGTCCCGTAGAATAGACAAGTCGGTGCGCCTGCTCGGTCGCCTGAAACACTTCGTCCGGCCAGACTTGGCTCGGAATGAAGATGACCGGGATCAGCCGCAGGATTATCGCCAGCAATACCAGAATCACCAGCGCCAGGACGAGGATCAGACGCTGTTGTCGGGTTCGCATCGGTCGCGGGAACAAGCGAGTTCGAACCGACAACACCGGCTCAATGCTCCATTGGCAAGTATGTAACGGGCGCCCCGCGGCGCGACGCCGGGACTATGCTTGGATGGCGCCCGCTGCGGCTGCTGTCGGCGCCGAGTTGTGCATTGCGAGTTTGACGACCAGTGCGGCGAGCGCCCCTGCGACGAGCGGTCCGATCGGCAGATGCCAGTCGACTGCGAATCCGCGGGGGTTCAGGCACAGGATATAAAGTCCTGCCAGCACCAGCTTTCCCCATTCGGGCAGACGATATTTGCCGTCGGCGCGCAGCAGCCAGGCGCCCGCCATCCCGGCCAGGACGAGATCGTAGAAGAGCGCCATAGGCACCGCGACGAGGGTTGCAGAGATGAGGCTCGCGGCGCGGATCGGCAGCGGCAGGTTGCGACGCCAGACAAACGCGACAAAGCCGGCCGCGGCGGCTGACGCGGCGGCCTGCAAGACGCCGGCGGCGGCCGGGGTTGCGCCAAGCAGCATTGCCGCGCCGAATGGGGTGACAAAGCCGCCAAACGGAATGCGCCCGGTAGCGTAAACATTCCCCGACGTCGCTGCGGCAAGAAGAAAATCGTGCCATGTCTGCCAGCCGAACAAAGCTAGAGACGCCACGCTCAGCGATGCGGCGGAGGCGAAAGCCGCCCCGAGGGCGCGCCAGCACCGCCCGGCAACCAGCGCGACCGGAACGAGCAGCGCGAAATGCGGCTTGTAACAAAGCGCTCCGAATAGAAGGCCTGCGATGATCGGCCGGCGGTCGACGAGCAAGGTCGCCGCGCCAAGCAACGCCGCCGTGAGAAACGAGTTCTGTCCCAGTCCGATCGTCCACAACACCGGGGGGAAGGCGAGCAGCGGCCACAGGATCTGCCGGCCCCGCTCGTCCAGAATGCGACGGGCGACAAGCAGGTAGAGCGCCAAACTCGCCGCCTCGAACACCACGAAGGCTACGAGATACGGGAGCCGGGCGAGCGCGGCGCAAAGCAGGAGGAATACCGGCGGGTAATAAAAGAAATTGTAATCGATACCCGGTCTGGTGGCGCGCTGCTCGGCGGCGTAATGCTCGGCTTTGTTGTAGGCCAGCTGCGGGCTGCCTGAATCCGCCAGGGTGCCGGCGGCATAAAAACTGACGAAATCGGTGGTTGTTGGTTTGGCAAGCGGAACGATCAGTTCGTGAGTGCCGGCAGCAAAGAACAGGAAGGCTGCAATCTCGATCGCCAGCAGCATCCGACATCCGCCCATAACGCGACGCCGGTCCAGCCACCCGGCCGGCGCAAGCACGGATCGCAAGTTTGGCGACCTGACCAACAATGAATAAGAGGTTTGCAACAGACCAGTACCTCGCTATCGGATCGACCGGCGTAGCCGGCTTTGTCAACGCCAACTGCAAGCACTGTTGTTCGGTTGTCGGTAAACCTGCGCCTGCGCGGGCGAGATAAATCGCCAAGCCCTTTCGCGGCCGGGGTCGGCCCATCGACCGACAGCTATCGATCCACTCCGCCGCCCCATGGCCCCTTACGCGACGAAAATGTGTCTGGCCGATGCGTCGGCGGCGGGAGCAAGGCGGGGACAAATTGCATGGTCGTGCATAACTCCTACGCTCGCGTCAAACGCTGACGGAGAAGCGGTGGGTCAAGGCGGATAATAGAAAAACGTTGAGAGCTCCTTTGCTCAAAACAAGAAGATTATTCGGCAGGATGGACTGCAACCAATGCGGCGTGACCGGCTTTCGGGTCGCCCCACGGAGGGACGATGGCGGGCGCAACTCGAACTCAGCTATGTTGTTCAAACGCACGCCGCGTCGACATATCAAAGACCGCTTGAGACTGAAATGAAGAAGCCGCTGAGCGAGGAACCGATCGACGCTTTCGCGACAAGTGCGACGATCGCAATGAGGGATCCGATCATCGCATATTCGATGACCGTCACACCCAACTCGTCGTTCGCAAAGCTTAGAGGGCAGTTCCAAAGCTTGGCTATTGGGATACGGGTGCGCAAGTTAGACTTATCCTCCTGCGGTGCTTCCGTTCAGGATTACGGTCGGGGTCCGAAGCGGCCCGGCTAGTGGAGCAGTTCTGACAGATCACACCCAAAACTCTTTGCCACGCCAGCCCACGGGTCCGGCCTGCGGCCGGCGCGAGGACAGGCTCCGGCCGGCGCCCATGGCGCCATGGATCCCGGCCTTCGCCGGGAAGGCGACCGGAGGACGCCGTGGGTCACAAGTGTCGGGGTGCGCACCACTAGCGCTGGCCGGGCATCGCTAAGTCGAGCCCCGATCTCTCGAAGCTCGCCTCGTGCCGCGTCAAACACTGCTCGCGATGGTGCTGAAGGTCGTGCTGAGGTTGGTGCCAAGTAAGCTCCATGCAGCAATGCAAACTACGGCGATAAGCGCTGCGATCAGACCGTATTCGATTGCGGTAACCCCGGAATCGTCTTTCGTCAAGCTAAACGAAATCGCATACATTGCGAGTTTTTCCTTGGAGATGAGGAGAAGGTCATAATGGAATTGGAGGTGTTAACGAGGGATTAATCAGAGGTGAATTTGTCGTAACACCGGCCTTGATGACTAAGTCGATCTAGACTGGGCCGTAGCGCTCAAATTTGGTGCTGCCGATGGCTGAGGTCCCGGCCGACAGGGGCAAAGCGAGGTCGGTGGACGGCCGCGGTTTGCGTCGGTCTTCGGCCCGCGCAAACATTCCTCCGCCCCGCGGACCAGCGACAAGCCGGCACGCCCGGCGGCTAGCCGGCAGTCCGGCGAAAGCGGGTACGACCAGCGTTGTGCCGCCGGCCGGCGAAAACCGAAAGCCGCCACCGCCGCCGATCCAATTCGGTGCCGATCCCGAATACCTTCAGCCGATCGTACCCGAGGGCTTGGTCAGGCTTGTGATCGACGCCTGCCGATGCATCGACGAGATAATGCGCCAAAGCGCCGGGCGGTGCGGTGGACGCCCGAGAGCGCCTTTTGAGCCGCGGCCGAGACGGCGCAATTTTCCATAGCTCAGACGCTGTTGGCGATAGTGCTGAACGTGGTACTAAGGTGGCTGCCGAGCACCGACCACGCGGCGATGCAAACGACGGCGATGAGCGCCGCGATCAACCCGTATTCGATCGCCGTAACGCCGGCATTATCTTTGATGTATTTTGTATAAATCGAACGCATTGAGGTCCTCCAGGGTCAAATACACTCGTGAGCATGGAGTCCAATGCTTGATAAATTGTTAATCAAACCGAGGATTATTGTCCGTCACCACGGCAATGACGCCGCTGCCATAGCGCTCGAGCTTACTGCGGCCGATGCCGGGGATTTGCGCGAGCGCAGCGAGCGAGGCGGGCCGCCGGCGCGCAACCTCGGTCAAGGTCGCATCGTGAAAGATCAAGTAAGGCGGCAGCTCCTGACGCCGCGCCTCGGCGGTGCGCCAGGCGCGAAGCGCTTCCCATAAAGCTTGTCCGGCCGCATCGAGGCCGGTCTGAGCCGGCGCTGAACCGGTTTCGCCTGCCTTCCGGCGGTCGCGCTTTTTGCGCTCGGGATCGAGCCGGAAACGAACCGTTGCTGCGCCGCGCAGGATCTCGGCGGCGGCCGAGCCCAGCGACAGCCCGCCATGGCCGCCGAGATCGGGGACGACGAGCCCCTGCGCCGCCAACTGGCGGAAGACCGACAGCCAGCCGCGGCGGTCGAGTTCGGCGCCGATGCCGAAGGTCTTCAGCCGGTCGTGCCCGAAGCGCTTGATGCGCTCGTCGTCGGCCCCCAGCAGCAGGTCGACGAGGTAATGCGACCCAAAACGCTGGCCGGTGCGGTAGACGGCGGAGAGCGCCTTTTGCGCGGCAATCGTGCCATCCCAGGTGGCCGGCGGCTCGCGGCAATTGTCGCAGTTGCCGCAGGGCGGATGGTCATGCTCGCCAAAATAGCCGAGCAACACCTGGCGCCGGCACGACACCGTCTCGCAATAGCCGATTAGCGCGTCGATCTTCTGCCGCTCGATGCGGGCCTGGCGTTCGGTGGCCTCGCCTGCGTCGATCAGACGCAGAAGGTTCATCACATCGGCGATGCCGTAAGTCATCCAGGCGTCAGCCGGCAGCCCGTCGCGTCCCGCACGCCCGGTTTCCTGGTAATAGGCTTCGAGGTTTTTCGGCGAGCCGAGATGGGCGACAAAGCGGACATCGGGCTTGTCGATGCCCATGCCGAAGGCGATCGTCGCAGCGACGATCACGCCCTCCTCACGCAGGAAGCGGTCCTGGTTGTGTTCGCGCACCGCGGGCTCCAGCCCGGCGTGATAGGGGAGCGCGGTGCGCCCGCGCGCCGACAGCCAGCCAGCTGTTTCCTCGGCGGCCTTGCGGGTGAAACAGTAGACGATCCCGGCGTTGCTCGGGTGACGCGCCGCGAGAAACCGCCCCAGCTGATCGAGGGGACTGCGCTTGGGCACGATCCGGTAGAACAGGTTCGGGCGGTCATAGCCGGCGACAAAGACCGGCGCGTTGTCGAGCCCGAGCTGGGCGATGATGTCGCGCCGGGTGGGCTCGTCCGCGGTCGCGGTAAGCGCCATCAGCGGGACGCCCGCAAAGCGCTCCCTGAGGATCGACAGCTGCTGGTATTCAGGGCGGAAATCATGACCCCATTGCGAGATGCAATGCGCCTCGTCGATCGCGAACAGCGCCAGCCGGGTTCGCCCCAACAGCGCCAGACAGCGCGGCGTCATCAACCGTTCGGGCGACACGTAAAGCAGATCGAGCGCGCCCTCGCCGACCGCGCGCTCGGTCGCGGCCGCTTCGGCCGGCGACAGCCGTGAGTTCAGCGCTGCCGCGGCCACGCCCAACTGGCGCAGCGCGTCGACCTGGTCTTTCATCAGCGCGATCAGCGGCGAGACGACGACGCCAAGACCGGGGCGCAGCAGTGCCGGGAGTTGGTAGCACAGCGATTTGCCGCCGCCGGTGGGCATCAGCACGACCGCATCGCCGCCCGCTGCAACGTGCTCGACAACGGAGCGCTGCGAGCCGCGGAAATCGTCGAACCCAAAGACCTCGCGCAGCACGCCCTCCGGAGTTTGCTCGCCGACCCGCAGAGCACGCGAACCAATCTCGCCCTGCGAGCCAGATGCGTTTTGCCGCATGGAACCGTTCTCCTTATGCGTCAGGTGCAGAACCGGCTTGGGCGTGCTAGTGTTTGCCTCAATGCGAAGCGCCGCAACCTTCTATCGGAAAACGCAAATTCGATCGATTGTCTTCGGCTGGAAGGGGCGCCCAAAGGCCGGAAGTCCCGGCGAGCGAGGCACTGTGGTTACCGCGCACACGGTAGGACTCCGCGTCAGAAGACTGGTGAGAGGAAGCGCGTTGGCATTTGCCATAGGCGCCGTCTCGCTCGCGCAGTCACCGCCGCGGGCCGAGGCCGATCCGCCAGCCCCGCCGCCGACCCCGACCCTTCCGGCCGTCGACACTGGCGCCACGCCGGCCACCCTCACACCCTTTGCCGGGGACATCGCCATCGAAGACCGGCTCGAAACCGCGGGACGAGTGGTGATCGCGGCCGAGCGGCTGCATGAGCACCTGGTCCGTCGATTTTATTCGGGCCACGGATGGAAGACAGTCTGGGACAGCCGTCCGGCCACGGCTGCTGCATTATGGGGTGCGGTGCAGCGATCAGGTGAGCAAGGGCTCGATCCCGCCTTCTTTCACAGCATCGCGCTCGGCGGGCGCGCCGGCGGGTTGTCGCCGACCGAGCGTGATCTGCTGCTGTCCGATGCGATCCTTTCCTATGCGGATGCGCTGGCGCGCGGTGCCATGCCGGTCGGAGACCGCCCCGACGAAGAAGATCTGCGACCGGAGCCGGTCGACGTCGTGGCGGTGGTGGATGCCGCGATTTCGGCGCCCGATCCGGCGAAAGCGATCGAGGCGCTCGCCCCGACCTCATCGGAATATCTGGCGATGCGTCGCGCCTACGCCAATTACCTCGCGGTTGCCGTGGCCGGGGGCCGGGCAAGCCTTGGGGCGCACGGCCGCGCGGCGCGGGTCGGTGTAGCGGACGCGCTGCGGCGAGCGCGGCTCATCGCGATCAACCTCGAGCGGTTGCGGTGGCTGCCGCGCGACATGCCGGCGGACCGGGTCGTCGTCGACACGGCGGTCTCCCAGCTGCAGCTGTTCCGCGACGATCGTCCGGCTTTCACGACCCGGGTCGTCGTCGGCGAGCTCGACAAGCAGACACCGGAGCTGCAATCGGTTATCAAGTACATCCTGTTCAACCCGCCTTGGAACATCCCACCCTCGATCGTCAGAAAAGAGATCATGCCGAAGGTGGCGGCAAACCGCGGCTACCTGGCCGAGCATCACATGCGCTGGCGCGGGCCGATGGCGGTGCAGCAGGAGGCGGGGCCGTATAGCGCGCTCGGGCGGCTCAAGTTCGAGATGGACGACCGCTTTGACGTCTACCTCCACGACACGCCGGAGAAATGGCGCTTCCAGGCGGCCGACCGGATGATGAGCCATGGCTGCGTGCGGGTCGAAAATCCACGGGTGCTGGCGTCTCTGCTGCTCGCCGAAAGCCCCGACGAAATCGACAAGGCAGTCGACGTCGCGCGGACCCACAGCCACGCATTGCCGAAGCCGGTGCCGGTTTTCATTGTCTATCGCACCGCGGTCGCCGAATCGGACGGCTCGATTTCGTTCCGCGGCGATCCCTACCACCGCGATGAGGTGGTCTGGGCGTATCTCAGCCGGGCGCGAGAAGTGCCTGTGGCCCAGAAATCGGGCGACCAATCAACCGGAAAGGTAAAGGCAGGACCAGCCCACTCAACCTTCGCGCAGAAAACGGCGACAATCGGCGACTAGCCAAGTTTCTACCCAATCGGGCTTGTTTAACGGGAATTCGGATGCTATGGCCCCCTCGGGGAAATTGGGGGGAGTAACCATTGCAGGCTACACTGTTGAGCCGGCGCCGGCTTCTCGGCGCCGCGGCTACCGTTGCTGCCGTTGGTCTGGTCAAGCCCGCCACGGCGGTGTCCTTCGCTCCGCGATCGGTGTCGCTTTACAATGTCCACACCGGCGAATGGCTGCGCACGGTCTACTGGGCCGACGGTCATTACATCCGCGAGGCGGTGCGTGACGTAAACTGGATCCTGCGCGATCACGACAGCGACGAGATCCGGCCGATGAATGCCGGTGTCCTCGATTTATTGGGGATGCTGCGCGAGCGCCTCGACACCCACGACCCGTTTCTCGTGGTCTGCGGCTATCGCTCGCCGACGACCAATCGGCGGCTGTATCTCGAAGGCGTGGGGGTCGCCAAGCATAGCTATCATATCAAGGGGATGGCCGTCGATTTACGCAGCGAAGGGCGCAGCATCGAGCAGATCCGGGAGGCGGCGCTGAGCCTCAGATGCGGCGGCGTCGGCTACTATCCTCACTCCGGCTTCGTCCACGTCGACTGCGGCCCGGTGCGCCAGTGGCGAGGATCGGTTCGAGCCTAGTCTCCTGGTAGCTCCGGGTCGCGCAGCTCGAAACGGCTTGATGGTTATGCCCGGCCTCGTGCCGGGCACCTACCGCAGCCGACGAGGGCTTGTCGACGCCGCAGCAGAGCATTGACGCGCGAGATCCGCCGGCCATCACGGGAAGCCGATTGTTCCCAGGTCCCGCGAACGTAACGCGATTGTTGAAACCGAATGGGGAACTCGCAAGGCTCGCCCAGGGTTTCTGATATCGGTGATCAACAAATACGCGCGGGATGAGATGCTGGGCACGATCCTTCTGATAATCTTGGTCCTCCTACTGATCGGCGCGTTGCCGACCTGGGGCTATAGCGGTGGCTGGGGCTATTACCCGAGCGGCGGAATGGGGCTGCTGCTCGTGATCGTCATCGTGCTCCTGCTTGTCGGCCGCATCTAGCGGCCGGCGTCAGCCGGCGCCGGAACCGCACCGCAGCACCTCGAGCCGCAACGGCAGTGCCTGGCCGAGCCACATCGCAAAGCGCGTGTGATCGGCCAGGCTGTCGCCGGAAAGCGGGTGAACCAAAACGTCGAGCCCGTCTCGGTTCAGCAGCAGCCACGGCACCAGCCGCGGAAATTCGCCAACCGCAAACGCAACTTGGTACATCGACACCGGATGCGGGCCGACCGGCTCGTCGTGCCAGTTGCCCAGCCGCGTCTCGAAGCGCTCGCCAATGCTCCTGGCGCAGCCGCTCGGCCTTCGCCCGGGTGGCGGGATCGTAATAGATGTGGGCGTGGTAGCCCTCGATCCGGTCGGGATCGGCAAATGCCTCAGCCATTCTCCCCTCCTGTTCTGTCCGGAATGGTCGTTGCACCGTCGCCGAGCGCGCGCTGCATCAGCACGGTGTCGACCCAGCCGCCGAATTTGCACCCGACTGCGCGCAATACGCCGACCTCGGTGAACCCGAGCGCCTGGTGCAGTCCGATTGACGGCCACTGCTCGCTGCCGCCAATGACCGCGACCATTTGCCGGTAGCCCCGAGCCGCACACTGGCCGATCAGCGCAGACAGCAATGCCCGTCCGATTCCACGGCGGAACTCCGCCTCATCAATGTAAATCGAATCTTCGACCGAAAAACGATAGGCCGACCGGATCCGGTACGGGCTGGCATAGCAATAGCCCAGCACCCGCCCGGTCCGCTCGGCGACGAGATAGGGCAGGCCGCGCGCCAGGACCTCGCGCCGGCGCCGCCCAACCTCGTCGGGATCGGGCGGCTCGTCGTCGAAGGACGCAATGCCGTGCAGCACGTGATCGCGATAGATCGCAGCGATCGCGGCGACGTCGCGATCGTCGGACGGCCGGATCGAGACGCCGCTGCTCATGCCGGTGCGCCGGCGCTGAACCGCCTCAGATCACCCGGATCGGCTTGCCGTCGAGAAAGACTGCGACGTTCTCGACGATCTGCGGGTAGGAGCTGCGGTAATTTTCATCCGTCACGTAGCCGATGTGCGGGGTCAGGATCACGTTCGGCGCGGAGCGCAGCGGGTGGTCGATCGGCAATGGCTCCTTGTCGTAGACGTCGAACCCGGCATAGGCGAGACGCCCCGCCTTCAGCGCGGCGATGATCGCGTCGCTGTCGCAGATCGGCCCACGCGAGGTGTTGACGATGATCGCCGAAGGTTTCATCAGCCCAATCTCACGAGCCCCGGCAATTCCGCGGCTGCGCGGGCTCAGCACGAGGTGCACCGAAAGAATGTCGGCGCGGCGGAACAGCTCGTCCTTTTCGACCCGTTCTACGCCCTGCGCCGCGGCCTTCTCGGCGGTCAGGTTCTGGCTCCAGGCGATCGCCTTCATGCCAAAGGCGAGGCCGACGCGGGCGACCGCGCTGCCGAGCCGGCCGAGGCCGAGGAGACCCAGCGTCTTGCCGGCGACGCGATGGCCGATCCGGGTCTGCCACCCGCCTTGCCGCATAAACTGATGATCCTCGGCGATGCGCCGGGCGGCACCCAGGATCAGCCCCCAGGCCAGTTCGGCGGTGTCCTCGTTGCCGCCGCCGGGACCGCCGGTGCCGCACACGGTGACGCCATGGTCCTTCAGCGCCGCCATGTCGAACGACGCGTTGCGCATGCCGGTGGTGATCAGCAATTTCAGCTTGGGCAGGCGATCGACCACGGACTTCGTAAACGCTGTGCGCTCGCGCATCGCCGCGACGAGCTCGGAATCGGCGAGGGCGCGCACCACCGCGTCCTCATCGGCGAAGGCATGGCGCTCGACGGCGATTTCGACAGCGCGGCCCCTCACTGGCGACCAGTCCGCCATGTCGAGTGCAATCCCTTGGTAGTCGTCAAGGATACTCAGCCGCATCGTCGCTTCCTCCTCCCGTGGTTTGGGCCGGCCGACGGCTCAGCCCATCGCTTTCTGCAAATTCGTGTCGTGCCTGTCGAGGAACTGGTTGGTCGTCAGCCACGGGTGGTCGGCGCGGGTCAGGCGCTTCAGGTGAAACTCGTCCATGCGGCCCTTATCGGGTGTGAATCCCGGCACATTGGACCCCAACTCCGAATTTCTTGGTCGCAAGGGCGGCATCGACAGAGATTTGATCGTCGGTGAGCTGCGCTGGGCGGGTTCCACCGGACGCCGCGTCAGCGAGCGGCGAGCGCAGCGTTCAGCGTCTTACTCGGCCGCATCGCCGCCGACGCCTTAGCCTGATCGGGCAGGTAATAACCGCCAGTATCCACCGGCTTACCCTGCGCGGCGATCAGCTCGGCATTAATCTTGGCCTCGTTGGCCGCCAGCGCCTCCGCCAGCGGTTTGAAGCGGGCTGCCAGTGCGGGCCTCTTGTCCTGCCCGGCCAGCGCCTGTGCCCAATACAGCGCCAGGTAGAAATGGCTGCCACGATTATCCAGCTCGCCAAGCTTCCGCGCCGGCGAACGGTTGTGCTCAAGGATCTTGCCGTTGGCCTCATCGAGCGTCTCGGCCAGAACCTGCACATCCTCATTCCCGCTTGTCTGCGCCAGATGTTCCAGCGAAGCGCCAAGCGCCAGGAACTCGCCCAGCGAATCCCACCGCAGATAGCCTTCGTGCTGGAACTGCTCCACATGCCTGGGCGCCGAACCGCCGGCCCCGGTCTCGAACAACCCGCCGCCCGCCAGCAGCGGAACGATCGACAGCATCTTGGCCGACGTGCCCAGCTCCATGATCGGGAAAAGATCGGTCAAGTAGTCGCGCAGCACATTGCCAGTGACGGAGATGGTGTCGAGCCCCTTGCGGATGCGGTCGAGCGAGAACTTGATTGCCTCGACCGGCGCCAGGATGCGGATGTCGAGACCCGATGTGTCCTCGTTCTTCAGGTATGTCTCGACTTTGGCGATCAACTGCGCGTCGTGCGCGCGTTTGGCGTCGAGCCAGAACACCGCTGGGGTGCCGGTCAGGCGCGCGCGGCGCACCCCAAGCTTGACCCAGTCCTGGATCGGCGCGTCCTTGACCTGGCACATCCGGAAGATGTCACCGGTCTCGACCGGCTGTGACAGCAGAACCGTGCCGTCATCGGCGACCACGCGCACCGTTCCGCCTGTGGCGACCTCGAACGTCTTGTCGTGCGAGCCATACTCCTCGGCTTGCTGCGCCATCAACCCCACGTTCGGCACGGAGCCCATCGTCTTCGGGTCGAAAGCGCCCTGCGTCTTGCAGTCCTCGATGACGGCCTGGAACAGCGTCGAGTAGCTACGATCGGGGATCGCGGCGATCAACTCGTGCAGCTTGCCGTCAGGGCCCCACATATGCCCGGATTCGCGAATCATCGCCGGCATCGATGCATCGATGATCACGTCGCTCGGCACGTGCAGATTGGTGATTCCCCGGCCGGAATTGACCATGGCCAAGCCGGGCTGCTTCGCGTAGGTGGCCTGGATATCGGCCTTGAACGCCGCCTTTTCAGCCTCCGGCAACGTCTCGATCCTGCTCAGCATGTCGCCCACGCCGTTGTCGGGATCGACGCCCAGGCGCGTCAGCGTGGCGCCATGCTTCTCGAACACGTCGGCGAAGAACACGGAAACGCAATGACCGAAGATGATGGGATCAGAGATCTTCATCATGGTTGTCTTGACGTGCAGCGAGAACAGGACGCCGTCCTTCTTCGCGGCGTCGATCTGCGCGGCGAAGAAGGCGCGCAACGCCTTACGGTTCATCACCGACGCGTCGATGATCTCGCCGGCCTGAAGCGGCGTCTTCGCCTTCAGCACCGTGACCGCGCCATCGCTGCCGACCAACTCGATACGGGCATTGGTCGGCGCCGCAATGGTCGTCGCGACCTCCGAACCGTAGAAATCGCCGCGCGACATGTGCGCCACGCGCGATTTCGAGTCCTTGGTCCAGGCCCCCATCTTATGCGGATTGTTGCGCGCGTACTGCTTCACGGCGCCGGCGGCGCGGCGGTCGGAATTGCCCTCGCGCAGCACCGGATTGACGGCGCTGCCGAGCACCTTGCCGTAGCGGGCGCGGATTTCCTTATCCGCTGGCGTCGCGTCGCTGTCCGGATAGTCCGGCACGTCGTAACCCTTGCTCTGCAACTCGTTGATCGCAGCCTTCAGCTGCGGGATCGAGGCGGAGATGTTGGGCAGCTTGATGATGTTGGCCTCGGGGCGCATCGCAAGTTGGCCAAGTTCGGCGAGCTCGTCGTTAATCTTTTGCGCTGGCGTCAGTTTGTCGGGGAAGTTGGCGATGATGCGGCCAGTCAGCGAAATGTCCTTCAGCTTCATCTTCACGCCGGTCGCCCCGACGAAGGATTCGACGATCGGGAGAAGGGAAAACGTAGCGAGCGCAGGTGCTTCATCAACCTTCGTCCAAACGATTTCGAGATCTGACATGCTTGCACCTCCGCGCCGCTTTCGTTTCGGCTGAGTTGATCTATTGACGATTATGACCTGTCTTGTCGCACTGAGTTTTTGCCATCCTTGTCATCCTCGCATTCGGCTGGTGGGAGCTGCCGGCCGTGGTCTGTGTCGGGCGCGAGGATAGAGGCCGCAGACCGGCCCGACAAGCCGGCAAAGGCCGCCACGCAGGGCATCCATGCATCCTGCCTTTGCCATTTGTGCACAGGCCGGTTGCCGTAGCGAAAACCGTGCAAGACGCAGTGATGCAGCGGCTTTGTTACCAAAGGTTTACGACATAACAAGGCCATTTGCCGACCAACTCAAGATTATTCAAGTATCACAAGTACTTATTGAGAAGCCCAATTTTAAGGCAAACAGAGCGAATGATTGAAATGCTTGGCGGCTGATCGCGCCGTCAAACGGTTTTGCACCGAGTTATCCACGATCGCCGTGGATATCGGAGCAGGCGGGTGCGATTATTTTGCTCCGTCAGCAGGTTGCGTTTGCGTGACGGTGACACGTCCCCTCATCAACAGTCTGCGACGGTGCCGCGGGTCGCGGACGGCCGTTCGACGAGCGCCGTCATCAGTGCCGCAACGGTCGTGACGACGCGCAGCAGCCCGTGCGTCTTCGGCTGGGCAAAGCCTCGGTTGACAATATGATCGAAAAGGTTGCGTAGCGGCGCCCAATACCCTTCGATATCGACCAGAAAGATCGGCTTGTCGTGCAACCCGAGCTGCTTCCAGCTGAGGATCTCAAAGGTTTCGTCGAGGGTGCCGATGCCGCCCGGCAGGATCGCGAAAGCGTCAGCCCGCTTCGCCATCATCGCCTTGCGCGCATGCATGCTGTCGACGACCACGAGTTCGCCGACGCCCTGATAGGCAAGTTCGGCATCGCGCAAGCGGGCCGGAATGACACCGGTCACCCGGCCGCCTCGCGCAACCGCGGCATCGGCGAGCAATCCCATCAGCCCGACCCGCCCGCCGCCGAACACCACCTCGATCCCAGCCTCGGCGAGCCGCCCGCCAAGCTCGCTCGCGGCTTCTCTGTAAGCTCCGGCGACCGCACCGGACGAGCCGCAATAGACGCAGAGCGAGCGGATTTTGGACATCGGCTGGAATTTCTCCGGATCAGGCATAAAGCTCCGCCGCCAGGATCGGAGCGGAGCGCTTGCGCTTGTGCAGGTAGGATTGCCAGAACAGGCAGGCCGCGACCGAGCGCCACGGCCGCCACGCCTCGCCAAGACGCCGCAATTCGGGTTCGGCAACCCTCGAGCCGAGCGCCAGCTGCTCGCCGACCGCTATCTGCAGGCCGAGATCGGCAGCCGGCCAAATGTCCGCCCGGCCAAGCGCAAACAACAGGTATACTTCGGCGCTCCACCGGCCGATGCCCTTCAAGGACAGCAACGCCGCCTGCGCACTCTCGTCGTCGGCTTCGGCGAGCCGGGCGAAGTCGAATTCGCCGCCGCGGACTTTTTCGGCAAGGCTGCGCGCATATCCCGTCTTCTGCCGGCTGAAGCCGCAGGCGCGCAGGCTCGCATCGTCGAGGGTCAGAAACTGCTCCGGGCTCAATGGACGGCACAGCTCGCTGAGCCGGCGATGCATCGCCGCCGCCGCGTCGATCGAGACCTGCTGCTCGAGGATGATGTGCAGCAAGGTGGCGAACCCGTTGCGCCGGCGGCGAAAGCGCGGCGGCCCGGCTTCGGCCAGGATCGCGGCGAAGACCGGTTCGCCGGCCAGCGCCGCGATCCCGTCGGCAAGCCCGTGCGGCGCATAGACCACTGTTTCCTGCAAGGGTGCGGCGCTCACGATGCGGCACCAGTGCCGATCCGAGCGCAAAATCCGGGCGCCGTCCGCCGGTCGACGCTGCTCCAGAGGGGCCACTCGCCCCACCGCCCGGCTCGGTTCCGCCATCGCGCACACCCGTCCATACTGACCGCCTCTTTATTGCGCACGACCTTATGGCATAGTTGCGCCCACGGCTCCAATCCACCTGCACCGGCGGGCAGATGATGCACAGCGCTCGCTCGGTCCTGATCCTGTCGCTGGCCGTCGCGTCGGTGGCGGCTGCGTTGGTCCTAGACCACATGTCCGCCTGAGGGCGGGGCGACCCGTCTCGCAGTATGCAGGTAACGCGGGTTGCACTGGATTGGCCGGTGCCGAGCCGCATGCATAGGAGACGGGTCATGGCGGATCGTATCAGCTACGTCGGGCTTGATGTTCACAAGGACACGATCGTTGTCGCGGTCGCCGATGGCGGGCTGCGTGGCGAGGTCCGGGAGTACGGACGCATCGCCAACACGGCGGCGGCATTGGATCGACTGGCGCGCAAGCTCGGCGGTGACGGAGTAATGCTTCGGTTCTGTTACGAAGCAGGGCCGTGCGGCTATGGCATTCAACGTCGGTTGTCGGCGCGCGGGCACGAGTGCGTTGTGGTGGCGCCGTCGCTGATCCCGAAGCGAGCCGGCGACCGGGTCAAGACCGACCGGCGCGACGCCGCCAGCCTGGCGCGGCTGCACCGGGCGGGCGAGCTGACCGCGGTGTGGGTTCCCGACACCGGGCATGAAGCGATGCGCGATCTGGTACGCGCGCGCCTTGATGCAGTGCACGCATTGCGCCGAGCCCATCAGCAGCTGTCGGGCTTTCTGCTGCGGCAGGGCTGCCATTACGCCCGGCCGGCGTGGACCAAGCTGCATCGCCGTTGGCTGGCGGGTCTGAAGTTCGAGCAGGCGGTGCATCACCTCGTACTCGAGGACTATCTCCAAGCGGTCGAAGCCGCCGCGGCCCGGCGTGACCGGCTGACGGCGCAGATCGCGGCGATGCTGCCGGACTGGACGCTGGCCCCGGTTGTGGCGGCGCTGCAGTCGATGCGCGGCATGGCTCTGGTCAATGCCGCCACGCTGATTGCCGAATTGGGCGACCTCTCGCGTTTCGCCAATCCGCGCCAGCTGATGGCCTATCTCGGTCTGGTGCCGTCGGAGCATTCGAGCGGGGCCAGCGTCAAACGCGGCGGCCTCACCAAGGCGGGCAACAGCGCGGCCCGTCGACTGCTGATCGAGGCGGCCTGGTGTTATCGCTTCCCGGCTCGGATCAGCCGCGAGCTGCTGCTCCGGCAAGAAGAGTTGCCAAAGGCAATCCGCGACATTGCCTGGAAGGGACAGGTGCGGTTGTGCGCGCGCTATCGCAAGCTCGCCCGCACCGGCAAGCCGGCCAATGTTGTCACCGCCGCGATCGCCCGCGAACTCTCGGGCTTCATCTGGGCCATCGCCCGCCGCGTGGCGCCGGCGGCGAGCTGACCCAGGAGAACACGTGGTCACATTCAAGGGAGGCGCCATCGAACCAGCCGACACGCTATTGCCGGGCAAGGCCGGAGGCGCGGCCGCGGTCAGGAGAACCCTCGCATCCACTATCTGCCGGGCCATCTGCTCGACGCAGGTTCCTAGACCGAGGCAGCTCCGCGACGCATCAACGGTCATGCGGTTCCGACCCGCGCATCAGAGTATGATCAACCGTCGTCACGACGGCCGCGCCTCCCGCCCTGCCCGGCACAGCCCGAAACACGCGCTTCAAAGAAAGCCACAAATCCACTTGCCTGCTACTTGGAAAGGCGGACATGAGAGTGGTACAAATCTGACGCTTGTTACCCGCTCCTTTTCCGTCATTCCCGCGAAAGCGGGAACCCAGGGCCACCGCTTCCTCACTTGCCCTGGGCCCCCGCTTTCGCGGGGGCGACAAGGAACCAAGGGTGGGGACCATCTGTTTGGTTCCGGAGCTACATGGGGCGGCCGTCGCAGGATCGTCTCGCGCCGCAAGAGCAGGTCAGCATCGTCGCACTGCGCCCACCGTTGCCGCCGCCGAGCTTTCTTGCTTGCCCACCCGGATACTGCGCGGGTGCCGGGCTCACCGTCCCCGCTTTTGCACTGCCATGGTACCGGTTGCGCGACGAGTGGACGAAAATGATCGCCACCCAGCCTCGGGTGGCATGGGTGGGCGCCGAACGGCAAGGACGGCGGCTTATCTACATCCAGCATTCACTGTTGCTTCGCTTTCCCGACATCGTCACCGTCGAGTTCGTGGCGCTCGGACCCGAGAGTTCCAGCATCGCCCTCTACAGCCGGTCGCGCTACGGTCGTTACGACTTCCACCAGAACCGAAAGCGTGTCGAAACTTGGCTGCCTATGCTCGAAGGACTGGCATACCCAGCGGCTTCGTCTTCGCTGCCACCGGCCGCGCCCGAGGTCAGCCGCGAGAAATTGTCGCCCGGGGTGACGCTGCCGCCGATCCGCTGACTCACCGGCGATCCCAGGGGCCGGGCGCGCGCCGGTAGGAGCGGCCGGCTGACGGCACCGAGCCACGGTGGGCCGGCCGGTTGCGGATGAATGCGCCCGGCGGCGCTGTCGCGAAAACAGTGCTACGCGACGGCTGCAGCAAAGAAGTCCCGTGCGACCGCAGCACGATGACCAGGATCATTCCGGTCACGAAGCCGCCGACATGCGCCCAGAACGCCACCCCCGGCGACCCACGCCCTTGCTCCAGCCCGCTGACGAGCTGCATGGCGAACCACAGGCCGAGCAGCATCCAGGCCGGCACGTTGACGATGCGGAAAAAGATCACGATCCACACAAAGACATGCACGTTGGCGCGGGGATAGAGCACCGCATAGGCGCCGAGCACGCCGGCAATGGCGCCGCTCGCGCCGATCATCGGTACATGCGAGCCGGGGTCGGACAACCCTTGGATCAGCGCCGCCGCGACGCCGCTCGCCAGATAGAGCACGAGATAGCGGAAATGCCCGAGCTCGCCCTCGACATTTTTGCCGAAGATCCACAGGAACAGCATGTTGCCGATCAGGTGGAACCACCCGCCATGCAAAAACATGCTGGTGAAGACCGTCGCCCAGCCTGGCACGATCTGCAAATACGGCGCGAGGTGGGCCGAGCCGAACAGCACCGCCGGAATCATCCCGTAGCCAAAGAGAACCCGATGCTGATTGTGGCCGAGCTGCCACAAGAAGGCGCCGACGCACAAGCCGATCAGCAGATAGTTTACCAGCGGCGGGCGGCGGGTCGGGTTGTCGTCGTAGAGCGGGATTGCAAAGATCACTCCCGATATTTGGGGCGGGCCGGTGCATTCCGGGAGACAGCCGGTGCGCGCCGCCGGCTCGACAAACCGCGATTCTTCGGGTGCTCAGGCGATCCGGCCGGAAGGTGCAGAAAAAGCGGAATTGCTCCAAAGCCAAACCATCCGCAACATGGGTCCGCGGCCGCGACCGGCCGAGCCACGCGATCATCATGCCCGGCATCATCACCGCCGTCGCCCCGCTCGACACCGTCGCCCACATCATCCAGTTGGCGCTGACCCCGGTTTTTCTGCTGTCGGGCATCGCCGCTCTGCTCAACGTGTTCGCAACCCGGCTGGCGCGCGTCGCCGACCGGGTCGACCAGATAACCAAGCAAATCGAGGGCGCCGAGCCCGAGCAGGTGGTGATTCTCGCGCTGCAGATGGCGCGTTTGCGGCGACGATCTCTGGCGCTCGACGTCGCCGTTGTCCTTGCAGCTTTTGGGGCGGCGGCCACTTGCGCTTCGGTGCTGACCCTGCTCGTGGGCGCCCTGCGTGACGCTACGGTCGCCTCGATCCTGTTTGCCACCTTCGGCTTTGCCGTGGTCTGCACGATTGGCGCGATCCTGGCCTATACGGCGGAAATGCTGATGACCGGCAGCGGCGTCAGGGCAGAGGTTGCGGCCCAAAAGCGGTCTTCCGAGCGAGACTGAGACTGTCACATCGAGCTTAACCCGGCCCAAAAAGCGCGATCGATTGGGGGTTGCCGATCGGGTCGGGGAAGTGGTCGTATCGTCGGCGCGCGCCAGGCAAGACCGGCAGAGCGTATTTCGGGAGAGAGAACGCATGTTTCGCAAAGTAAAATTCGGCGGCGGCGGGAGGGCGAACCGTCGGCCGGCCGGTCTTGCGGCGGTTGCCGCTGCGGCTTTGGTCATGCTGGCCGCACCCGCGGCAGCCCCGGCGGCCGAACCGACCGGCAAGCCGATCGTCATCGGCTTCAGCATGGCTTTGACCGGCGGGCTTGCGGTCAACGGTACCTCGGGCCTTCTCGCGATGCAGATCTGGGCCGACGACACCAACAAGAAAGGCGGGTTGCTTGGCCGCCCGGTCAAGCTTGATTATTATGACGACCAGACCAATCCGTCGTTGGTGCCTGGGATCTATACCAAATTACTCGATATCGACAAAGTCGACCTCGTCGTCTCCGGCTACGGCACCAATATCGCAGCACCCGCGATGCCGGTCGTCATTCAACACAACATGACTTTCATCGGACTGTTCGCGCTCGACATCAACGAAGAGTTCCAATACCCGAGATATTTCTCGATGCTGCCGGTGGGTCCCGATCCGCGCCCGGCGATCTCGGAGGGGTTCTTTGACATCGTCAAGGCCAACAAAGACAAGCTCGGGCTGAAGACGATCGCACTCGCGGTCGATGACGGCGAGGCCACCCGCAACACCGCCGACGGCGCCCGCGTCAACCTCAAAAAGGCCGGTCTCGAGGTCGTCTACGACCGCAATTACCCACCGACGACGACCGACTTCACTCCGATCATCCGCGCGATCCAGGCGACCAAACCCGACGTCGTCTATGTCTCTTCCTACCCGCCCGACAGCGTCGGCATCGTCCGCAGCGTTCATGAGTTGGGGCTCGACACCAAGGTCTTCGGCGGCAACCTGACCGGGCCGCAGAGTCCCTCTATCAAGACCTCATTGGGGCCGATGCTGAACGGCATCATCACCTTCGACTGGTGGCTGCCGGCGCCGTCAATGCGCTTCCCGGGTGTCATGGATTTCCTGGCGGAATATCAGGCGCGCGCCAAGGGTAAGGGCGTCGATCCGCTCGGCTATTACCTCGCACCCTGGGCGTATGCCGATCTGCAGGTGCTGGGCGAGGCGGTCGAAGGGACCAAGGGTCTCGACCAGGACAAGATCGCCGACTACATCCGCACCCACACCTTCAAAACCGTCGTCGGCGACGTCGCCTTCGGCAAAAAGGGAGAATGGGCCAAGTCGCGGATCATGACGATCCAGTTCCAGAACATCGCGGGCACCAATCTCGACGACTTCCGCGACGGCAACGGCGAAACCGTGTTGTGGCCCGACCAATACAAAGCCGGCGACCCGGTCCTCCCTTATTCAAAGATCAAGCACTGACTTTTTTCGGAGAGAACGGCGGGCGGGGAAATCGCCGCCTCGGCGCTCTCGCCCGCTCACCGCGCCGCCACCCGTTTCGCTCGGCGCAGAAGCACAAGCTGTTGATTTCCGGGGATCCCGACCGGAAGGATGACGACGCTCTTCGCGCCGGCGTCGGCAATTCGCCCTGTCCCCTTGACGGTTACCCATGCGAACGCCTACACAGCAAAAGCTGCGTTTTTTGACGAACGCAGGCATTTAGGGAGAAGGCAGATGGCTCGCATCAGGCATATCGCGCTCGTGACCGACGATCCCGCGAAGACGGCAGAGTTTTACAAGCAGCATTTCGGCCTGAGCGAGCTGTATCGCCGCCCCGGCGACACCGGTGAAAAGGGTGTGTGGCTCAGCGACGGCTACATTTACTTCGCTATTCTGAAGTACGGCGAGCCCGGCGCTCCCAAGCTCGGCGTCGGACAAACCTCCGACATCCGTGGGATCCACCACATCGGGTTTTACGTGGATGACGAGCAGGCAACCGCCAAGGAGCTCGAAGCCGCGAATTTCTCGCCCGTCCCGATCCCGAAATCGGAACGAGCCGAGATGACGCCGATGGGCGACGCGGTCAATTTGAAGTATCTGGGTCCCGACGAGGTCCAGATCGACATCCGCAGTCGCGGCTGGAACGAAGCGATCAGCTTCGGAATGGAGCGCTACGAGCTGACCCCGGTCGCCGAAAAAGAAGCCGCCGAATAATCGACCAACAAAGATCCGGCGAGCGGCCCCGCCGCTTGCCGGATCCGGCACCCTTGCGCCGTCGATGCCGGCTCGGCTTTACCAGTGCCGGAATCTGCTCGGGGCCCGACGGCTTGGCGACGCGCCGGTCGCGGGCGCAAAGCCGCCAATCAGGCCAGGGCCTCAGCCCAGCGGAGGAACGAGTGCTCACCATCCTGGATATTAACGCCGAGGTCGCCAAGCTGCGGATGTTGCGCGGACGTACCCCGGAGACGCCTGAGGCCGATCGCGAGGGGGCCTTTGCCAGATTGGCGCCGTACCGCGACAGCGCCATCAACGTCGCCAAATTTTCCGGCGAGGGCCCGTGGGAGCGCCACCCGAACGGTGACGAGATCGTGCAGATCGTCGACGGCGCCACGGCCTTTCACATCATGACCGATGACGGCCCGCAATCCTATGCGCTCGAGGCCGGGATGGTGGTGATCGTCCCGCAAGGCAAGTGGCACCGCTTTGCGGCGCCGGACGGGGTGACGTTGATGACCACCACCCCGCAGCCGACCCAGCATCTCACTTTCGCCATCGACGACCCCCGCACTCTCGACTGACCGTCGTAGCTAAGTCCCCACGGCGAACCGCAATCGGCTGGGGGCCGTCGAACGGTCGGTCACAAGAGGCTGCCGCCGTCGACCGGGATGACCGTGCCGTTGACAAAGGTCATCGTCGTCGCGAGGCCCAGGATCACCGCCGCCACCTCCTCGGGTTCCGCAATCCGCTTCAGTGGGTTGTTCGCGATCCGTTGGGCGCGCTGTTGCGGCGTCCACATCTCGGTCATCGGCGTCTCCATCAGGCTCGGCGCGACGGCGACGACCCGGATCGCCGGCGCCAGGGCCCGCGCCAAGGACATCGTCATCGCGTGCAGCCCGGCCTTGGCGGCGGCGTAGGCGATGTTGCTGCCGCCGCCGCGCACCCCCGACACCGAGCCGACATTGACGACGAGGCCTTGGCCGCTCGCCTCGAGCAGCTGCCGGCAGGCGCGCACCGCAGCAAACGGACCGCGCAGGTTGACCGCCAGCACAAAGTCGAAGAATTCGTCGTCGAGGGCGCGCAAATCGGCATGCGGGATCACCCGGGTGCTGCCGGCATTGTTGACGAGGATGTCGAGCCGGCCCTCGTTCGTGCCGACTGCTGCGGCGAGGTTTTCGATCGCGCGCGTATCCTGCGCCGGCGTATGGCTGGCGCGGTGGCCGCCGCCGGGCAGGCTGGCGACCAGCCGTTGAGCCGCCTCGGCGTCATTGCCGAAGGTGACGACGACCCGCGCCCCGGCCTCGGCGAAGAGGCGTGCGGTCGCCGCCCCGAGGCCCTTGCTCCCGCCGGTCACCAGCGCCACCCGCCCGTCGAGCATGCCCATCATGATGACCCGGTTCAGCCTTCGGCAGCCGCCGCCAGCGGGGGGCCGAGGGTGTTCATGAACTCGATCAGATAGGGCCTCCACAGCTCTGCGTAGAAGTGGCTGAAGTGCCCGTGGGTGTTCGGGCCGGCCGGGATCAGCACGTAGCGACCGCGGCGGACCCGCTTCATCGCGCGCTCGACGGTGCCGAGCTCGGGCGGGTTGGCGTGATCCTCCGCGTCGTTGACCAGCATCACCTGGGCCGTGATCTTGTCGAGGTCGGGCTCGGGGTTGTAGTCCATGATCGCCTCGATCGCCCACAGCTGGTTGTTGGCGTCGCCCTTTGCCGCCTCGGCCAGCCGACGCTCGTAGAGCGTGTTGGCGGCGGCGAGGGTCGGCGCCATTTCCTGAATGCGGGTCGGGCTTTCGGTGCCGAAATTCCCGGCGGCGGCGTAGATGTAATGGCGCGGGTTCGTCTCGTAAAAGCCGTTGTTCCAGTCCGGGTCGTGGCGGATTGCCTCAGCCTGGGCGCGGCGGCCGAGCCAGTTGCGCCCGCTGATCTCGACCGGCTGGCACGAGAGCGGCACCACCCCGTCCATCAGACCGGGGTACATCTCGGCCCACATCCAGGCATGCATGCCGCCCATCGAGCTGCCGATCACGAGACGCAGATGGGCGACCTCGAGGCCTTCGGTGATCAGCCGATGGCCCGATTCGATCATGTCGTGATAGCGGTAATGGGGAAATTTCCCCTTGAGCCCGTCGGACGGCTTGCTCGACCCGCCGCGCCCGAGCGCATCCGGCATGATGATAAAGTACTCCGCCGCATCGAGCGGCTGCCCCGGCAAGAACAGCTCATCGGCGAGGCTCGGGCGCAACCAGTTGGCGCCGGTGCCGGTGTTGCCTTGCAACAGCAGCACGCCGTTGACGATCTTGCCCGCCGCGTTGCGCTTTGCCGTCCCGAGGGTGCGATAGTGGAGTTTCAGCTCCGGTAATATCTCGCCGCTGCGGAACACATAGTTTCGGACGACAAAGTCGCCCTCCCGATAATTCGGCCACCGGGTTGGTTCGGCAGGCGCAGCAATATCAGCGGTATGAGCAGGCATACGCGGGTCCTCCGGTTCGCTTCGCGCAATGATAAAGGCTACCCGTACCCAGCGAAAGCCGTGGGTTGTCCGCGCGTGGTGCCCGTTCGGCTCGCTGCGCGATGATCAAAAACGCGGACATCAACTGTCACTACGGCAACGGCGATAACCGTGTTGAGGCCCGATCAGTCGGGGACGCCTTCGACGCGCAGGATCTCTTCGAGCTGCGGGCTCATCGGCAGATCGAGGCTCTCGCCGCTCGGCAGCCGCGTCTGAAACCACCTGTTGTACATTTGCACAATCTCGCGGCTTTGCGCGAGCCGGGTAAAGGTGCGCTCGACGACGGCGGCAAAATCGGGGTCGTCCTTGCGGTACATCAGCCCATAGGGATCGTATGACAGGTAATCGCCGACGACATGATAGCGGTCGCCGGCTTTGTGGGCGGCGACGAGGCCGTAAAGCAGAATGTCGTCGGTGGCAAAAGCGTCTGCCTTACCGTCGACCAACAAGGTGAACGAGTTGTCGTGGTCCTTGCTGGTGATGATTTTAATGCCCAGCCCCTGCTTGTCCGAAATGGCCTGCACCGCGGCTTCATTGGTGGTTCCGGCGGTGACCACGACGGTCTTGCCGCGCAGATCGCGATAAGAGTTTATCCCCGAATTGCGCGCGACCAGCAATTTGGTGCCGGCGATGAAGAAGATCGGCGAAAACGCGACCACCTTCTTGCGCGTGAAATTGGCGGTGGTCGAGCCGCATTCGAGATCGACTTCGCTGCTTTGCACAGCCGGGATGCGGGTTTTGGCGGTGACCTTGCGGTAGACGACTTTGGGCTCCAGCCCTTCCAGCTCATTGCGAATGTCATCGACGACGGCATTGCAGAGATCGATCGAATAACCGATCGGCTCGCCGATCCTGTCGAGATAGGAGAACGGGATCGAGCTGGCGCGGTAGCCGAGGGTCACGGTTTTGCTGTCACGGATTTTTTTCAGAGTCCCGGTCAGCTCCTGCGCCGACGCATGGGCGGCAAGGCAGACGAGCGCTGCCACCGCCGCGGCAAGCCGTCGCGCAACATCCTCCTTCACGCCGCCTGCGCCTCCCCCGCGGCGCCCGCAAGGGTCTCGGCGGTCTCCCCTTCCCAGCGCCCGATCACCGCGCACGCGAGACTGTTCCCGATTACATTGGTTGCGGTGCGGCCCATGTCGAGAAACTGGTCGATGCCGATGATCAGCAGCAACCCGGCTTCAGGCAGCCGGAAGGTGACGAGGGTTGCGGCAATGACCACGAGCGACGCGCGCGGCACCCCGGCCATGCCTTTGCTGGTCAGCATCAGCATCAACAGCATTGTCACCTGCTGCGGCAGCGACAATTCGATGTTGTAGGCCTGGGCGATAAACATCACTGCAAAGGTGCAGTACATCATCGAGCCGTCGAGGTTGAACGAATACCCCATCGGCAATACAAAGCTGATGATCTTCTTGCTGACCGGCAGCTTTTCGAGCTGCGCCATCGTCACAGGATAGGCGGCCTCGCTGCTGGCGGTGCTGAAGCCCAGCAGAAACGGCTCGCGGATTAAGGAAATCAGCCGGAATACAGGGCGGCCCAAAAACACCAGTCCAGCGCCGATCAGCACCAGCCACAACACGCCAAGGCTGAAGTAAAACTGGACCAGATATTTGCCGTAGGTCACCAAAATGCCGACGCCCTGGGTCGTCACCGTTGCCGCCATCGCCGCAAAAACCGCGATCGGCGCCAGCCCCATGATGTAGCCGGTGATCTTCAAGATGACCTGCGAGGTCTCGTCGATGATCTTGATGACCCCGGCAGCGCGTTCGCCGAGGGCCGCTGCCAGCCACACCAAAGAACAACGCGAAGACGACGATTTGCAGGATCTCGTTGTTGGCCATCGCCTCGACGGCACTCCTCGGCACGAGATGAGTCACGAAATCTTTCAAGGACAGCGAGGCGGCATTGAGGTTGGTGGCGGCCCCGGCATCGGGCAACGGCAGGTTCAGATGATCGCCGGGGCGCAGGATGTTCACCAGGATCAGCCCGAGCAGCAGCGACACCAAGGAGGCGCTGACGAACCACAGCATCGCCTTGCCGCCAATGCGCCCGACCGCCTTGGTGTCGCCCATATGGGCGACCCCGACGACCAAGGTCGTAAATACCAGGGGTGCGATGATCATCTTGATCAGGCGCAGAAAGATGTCGGTGAACAGCGAGATGTAGCCGGCGATCGTTTTGGCCGTCTGCGGGTCCGGCCACAAGCTGTGGCAGGCGTAGCCGACGAGAATGCCGAGCAGCATGCCGATAAAAATGATCAAGGTCAGTCGTTGCGAGCGCATGTGCTTTTCCTCCAGCGGCGCCGCTTTTGCCGGCAAGAAGAATGCGGGATTTCTCGCCGTCAGAAAACCGACTTATCACCTTTACGGCGAATTTTGCGCGCCGAGCCGGCCCAAGCTCCGGCGATTGAACACGGCCTGTCTCATCGGTGCTGATAGAGGCCGGCCGCTTCGACGGCTCGTTGCCCTCTCATCGGGTTTAGCGCGGCGGCGCGGCGGAGCGGATGTCGGTCTTGGTAAAGTCTTCGCCCTTGAACCGCAGCGCCGCCCCCGCGTTTTGCTGTGGCGTAAGCAAAGCAGTCGCCCAGGTTGAGTTGCGCGGGATGCCCCGTCCCTTGCCATAGCGAGAGAAAGCCGTAAGCGCCATGTGCGCCTCGCTCGCGGTGATCGGGACCGTGCGGACTTGCGTGAGCTCGAGAAATTCACCGATGTCCTGCTCAGCTTCCTCGACGCTCGTATGCCGTTTGCGGCAGATCCCCATCGCCGCCTCGAAGATCGCGATTGGCGAGGTCATGGGTGCCTGCGCCGTCTCCAGTATGTCGGTCAGCGCGTTGGCTTCGGCTTCGGGCTCGCGGGTCAGAATCGCGACGATGGCCGATGCATCGACAAACATCATCCGTTCCCACAGAGATCGTCATAGAACGCCTTGTCCGCCTCCAGGCCGGTAGCCGGGCGGCTTAATACCCGCTCCTGCAGCGAAGGAAGGCGATCACGGAGAGGCGCTGCCGCGTCAAGGCGGCGCAGCTCGTTCTCTAGCGCAATCCTGACGGCATCTGTCTTGTTGATGCGCTTGCGGACCGCGAGCCTCTCGGCGAGCTGTAGACGTAACGACAGTAATGTCTACTCGCGAACATCACCAGCTGCAGAGAATGCACTTCTCGACATCACTCGGCGCGAACCTGCCGCGCGAGACGCAGAGGTCGATCTTGCGCGCTCAGGCGGCGATGGCCTCGGCGTGGCGCAGGAAGCGGCGGTTGGGGGCGCTGCGCGGGCGGGTGGCGAGGCGTTCGTGGGCCAGCGACCGGGCGACGTCGCGCTGACCGGCGCGCAAAGCCGCCTCGGTCAGGGTCCAGTCGACGACGTCACGTTGCGCGTGGCTGCCGCCGATCTGCCACAGGTCGATGCGGACCGGCAGCAGCAGCTCGACCGCCTCGGCGTAGGCGCCGCGGTGGAACGCGGCGAGGCCCTCGACCACCGGAATGCCGACGCTGCGATAGAGGCCGGCCGCTTCGACGCCGCTCGCCACCGTCTCACGCATCGCCGTCAACCGCTGCTCGACCAACGCTCCCCGGCCCGACCGCAGCTCGGCCATCGCGGCGTGGATGTCGGCAAACACCAGGCATCTCCCGTCGGCGCGGTCTTCCCACAATGCCGCCAATTCCCGCCAGCGGTCGCCGCTGTCGACGCCAAGTGTGTCGAGGCGCCACAGCAGTGCCGTGGCGTTGGTCAGGCTGAGGGCCACCGGGCGCTGCGTGGTACGGATCGGGCCGTCATAGAGCGCTAACGCTGCGTCGTATTGCCCGAGTTCAAGGTGGAACAGCGCCTTGTGCCACCAGATATGGACTTGGTTCATATTGTCGGGCGTCGCCCACAATGCCTCGCGCGCCGCCATCCAGCTCAGGCCGTCTTCCGGGCGCCCGGTCATTTCCATCACGTGCGCCACGGTGTGATGCGGCCAGAAACTCAGCGGCTCGAGTTCGGCGGCGGCGCGCAACTCGTCCTCGGCATGGGCGTAATCGCCGGCTTCCTCCAGACCGAAACCGTGGAAGGCCAACAAGGTGCCGTAGCCCGGCTGGTCCTTGGACCAGAATGGCAGGGCCCGCGCCGACCGGTCCCGAACCCAATGGAAGCGTCCTAGAAATCCGTCGGCCAGCGCCGCACCCTGATGGGCCAGAAGATCGAACGGGTAATGCATCAAGTGGCGGTCGAGCACCGCGACCGCGGCGGCCCGGGAACCTTCGACCAAAAGGGAGAGGGCGGCGAGATGGGCTTGCTCTCGCTCGTTCAACGTCAATCGCCGGGCGGTTTCGACCATTGCCTCGGCCTGGGTCATCAGGCCGGGGTCGTTGGCCAGGGCCAACACCCAGGCTTTTCCCAAATGCGCCATGGCGAAACCGGGCGCCGCCTCGCGCGCCGTGTCGAACAAACCGACGGCGTCGCCGTGGACGAGATTGAACGCCCGTACTGCATGGTCGTAGGCGGCACCGGCCTCGGCCGTCGCGCCGGAGAGGCGATGTCCTAGGGCGTCCTGCGTCATGCTTGACTCCGTCAATGTCGAACGCCGGTCCTCGTTGTCCTCAGACCGGTGGCAAGTTATACAAGATTTGCCTTCAACCGGCAGGCCGGCCTTCGACGAGTTGGAAATATCGGGCGCTTGGTAACCGGAAATCTGGATCCCGTTTGATCCGGGTCGCCACTATAGATCGATATGTCCGAGCCGGGTCACGCCCGTCGCCGGCCGCTTGTTCGGGGATGACAACTTCGCGCCGTTAGGCTAACCTCAGCGCAGGTCCTTGAAGGGCTCAACAAGGCGAGCGAAAACACAACGCCGCCGAACACAGAACAGGAGCAACACGTCGATCCGGCGGCATTTCGCGCGGCTGCCAGAGTCTGCGAGGCGCAGGAAACAGCGACGAGCACACAACTTTTAACTGATCCTCGATAAGGCGACACCGCCTCGCTTGTCTTGTGCTGCCGCATGGTCCCCCGGTTCGACAAATCTGGGAGGTCACCATGGCAGAAGTCCGCGCTATCGCCCGGTCGCCGACGGCCGCCGGCTTTGTGCTGGGCCGCAAGCTCGACAGCATCCCGTTCAGCGCTTACCACGTCCTGATTCTCGCCGTGCTCGCCCTCGTCGGCTTTGTCGAGGGTTACGATTTGTCGCTCACCAGCTCGCTCTTGGTGCTGGCCAAAGCGCCGCTGCACCTGACCGGGTCCGATATCCGCTGGCTCGTCGCCGGCCCGCCCTTGATGGCGTGCGTCGGTGGTTTTGCGTTCTCGGCGGTAGCCGACCACTGGAGCCGCAAGACGATGATGCAGGTCGGGGTGATCGCCACCACTTTTTTCACCTTGCTGATCCCGCTGGTGCAAAATGCCGAGCAGCTGACCATCCTGCGCCTGCTGACGGGTCTTGGCGCCGGCGGCGTCGTGTCGGCGGCGTTTCCGATCGCCGCCGAATTGATGCCGGCGCAGCACCGGCGCACCTACGGCGCGATCTATGAGATGGCGCTTGCCGCCTCGTTTACGTTGGTGCCGTTTATCTCCTTCCTGCTCGCGGGCGACCCGAACGCCTTTCGGTTTCTGGCATTACCGGGCGGGCTCGTCATCACCGTCGTGCCGGTGCTGATCCATTACGCGCTTCCCGAAAGCCCGCGCTGGCATTTGCGCAGGGGTCACGCGCAGGCGGCGGCCGACGCCGTCAACCGGATCATTCGGCGGGCCGGCGGTCGCGTCCCGCCGCTGAGCGTAGCGGCCCTCGGCGGCAGCCTGCAGACCATCCGCGAGGAACTGCCGCCTTATTGGGCATTGTTCGGCCGCGGCCAGCTGCGCTGGACCACGGTCGGGATTTTGAGCGGCGTCTGCGCCGGCACCGCCGCCCTCCTGATTCACACATTGCTGCCCAAGGCGATGGTCGATCAGGGCCTGGCCATCGCCTCCAGTTTCGGTTTGAGTACGCTGGTGTACTTGGCGAGCATCCCGGGCAAGGCCTTCACCGGCTTCCTGATGGAAATCATCGGGCGGCGCTGGACGATCGCCTATGCCCTCGCCGGATCGCTGCCCGGCCTGTTCCTGATGCTGCTGGCGCATCGTGCAGGCCAATATGCGATGCTCGTGATGGTCACGGGCGGGCTGATCACCGGCTTCACCGTGCTGTCGGCGTTCAGCGCCACCCGGGTCTACCTGTCCGAGCAGTTCCCGACGGCATTGCGCGGCCGTGGGCAGATCTTCGGCGAGTCGTTTGGCCGGCTGTTCGCCGGCGTGCTGGCGCCGTTTTTGATGGTGCCGCACACCGGCTCGCCGACAATCTTTTTCGGCACGATCGTGATCGTGGTGTCGGTCGGCGCCTTTATCCCGCTGCTGTTCGGCAAGGAGACCGTCGGCCAGCTCGAAACCGTGACCGAGGGCGCGCCCGCGCTCGCCTGACGCGCAGCGTCGGGCGCGGCCCGCCTGCACTGGATCGGCGACAGTACCGCAGCGAGCACGCCATGCCGGGGGATCGAACACGTGCCGAGGTGGCGTCTCGCGGTGACAGTGTGACCCGCACGGGACGCACCCGTAGACCGGCGGAAGCTTCGTCAGCCGGGAACTCGGCTCAATAGGTAGAAATCTCGATCGAGTTCTGGTCGGGGTCGTCGATGTAGACTGATTGGATCGTGCCGATCGCCCCGGCGCGCGGTCCCTGCATCCGCACCGGCACGCCGCATTGTTCGAGATGGGCCGCGACCTCGCCTATCGGCGCTTCGGTGATAAAGCAGATATGCGCCGGCATGCGTTTTTCGCCGGTCATCGCCATCGCACCGCCGGCAGCGTCGAGATGGATCTTCTGCTGGCCGAAATGCAATGCCGCGCGGCCTTCGCCCATGCTCTCGATCTCCATGCCGAGCACCCGCTTGTAGAACTCCGCGCTGCGGTCGATATCGGCGACGGTGATGTTCAGGTGGTCTATGCGCTCGATCTTCATGGCCGGCCTCGTCGGTTTCGCGAAGATCGACAGCTTGCCACGCCGCGGCGCGCCGGACCAGCCTTACCACGGTTACTCGTTGCGTTGGGGATCGGTCGGCTTGGCGGTGGCTTCGGGCGGCTGGTCGGCGGGGCCTCGGTCGACCGCTTGGGCTTGGGCGAGGCGGGCGAGACGCTGCTTGAGCAATTCGAGGGCGTCCTGGCCGAGCGGCGCGGCGTCGGCCGGGTCGGCGGCGACCGCGTTCGGGTCCGCCTTGTGCAACAGCTCGAACAACAGCTTGGTGGCGGCGAGGTCGGCCCCGGCCGATTTCTCGACCAGCCGCCGGATCACCTGCTCGCGCTTGGTCTGCCGGCGGCGCTGGCCGTTTTCGTCTTGGGCCGGCTCGTCGAGCGCCTGCTTGAGCACCGCCGCCAGCACTTTTGACCGGCTCGGGCGGCCGCGCGGGTTGGCGTTGTTGCCCTTTTTGAACCGGCTGGCGACCGGCGGCTTCTTGTAACCGACGTCGTAATCGCGCGGATCCTCGGACGCCATCTTCCCTCTTGCCAAACGCGCTGCGGCGCCCCATTTCGGCAATCATATCCAAAACCGCATCTTTTGTCAATTACACAATATACCTTGTGGCAATATGACGGTCGCGGTTCGGCCCGCTTAATTCCCGGCTCGGCCGCTTTAGTTCCCGTTTGCCGGCCAGATATTCCCGTTTCGCATCGGCACGGGAATTCGCCGCCAACTCCCTGATTTTCCAGCCTCGTAATTCCGCGCAAGACCGGCCTCGATCGGCCGGTTCCGGAATAATTCCCGTCGAACCGGGAAAATCGCGCCTCAAAAGCCCAGGTGCTGGAAGGTCTGCGGCGCCGGGCTGACCACGACGTTGCCCGTCGGCTCGACCTCGAGCACGGCGAGGCCGCGCTGGACGAGGCCGTCGGGCGTGAAGCGGAACAGGCCGTCGACGCCGCTGAACCCATTCGGGTTCAGGATCGCCTCGCGCGAAAAAGGCAAACCGCTCTTGCCGCTCGCCAACGCCGCGGCGAGGGCGGCGGCGTCGTAGCCGAGCGAGGCCAGCCGCGGCGGCTCGCTGCCATAGGTGGCGCGGTAGCGCTGCTCGAAATTGTGCCGCGCATCGGGTGGCGAGGCAGCGAACCAGCCGCCGTCGAGGGTCGGCTCGTTGCCGATGTCGGGCACGTCCCACAAGCCGCTGCCAAGGAGCCGCGTCGCCTTGCTGTCGAGCCCGGCTGCCGCCAGCTTGCGGGTGATCTGCTTGAGCTGGTCGCCGCCTTCCGGTAACAGCAGCGCGTCGAAGCTGGGCACCCCTGGCGGCGGCGGCGGGGGTGCGGCCTGGTCCGGGGCGTCAGCCTCCGGCGCTGGCAAAGGCGCCGAGCCGGCGGGTAGCAGGACGGCGATCGCGGTTGACGGGTCGCTGGTGCGCGGATCAAAAAAGGCGACCTTGGTTACTGTCGCCCCGGTCGACGAGGCGGTGTCGCGCAACGCGTCCGCCATCAGATGGCCATAGGGGGTACTGGGCGCCAGCACCGCAAACCGGGCGATCCCGCGCTCGCGGGCATAGGCGACTTCGCGCACCACCTCCTCGCGCGGCAGAAAGCCCATCAGATAGGCATTGCCGCCAGCGAGGTCGGTCACCGTCGAAAACGCAATGACGTTGACATGGGCGTCGCGGGCGATGGGCTTGACCGCCTCGACCTCGCCCGCGAGCAGCGGCCCGAGGATCAGGGCGACCCCGTCGCTGACCGCCGAGCGCGCCGCGGCGGCCGCACCCGAAGGCGTGCCCTTGGTGTCGCGCGGCATCAGGGTCAGTTGGTCGCTGCTGGTTTCGAACAGCGCCATCTGCGCCGCGTCGAGGATTGCGCTGCCGAGCCCGGCATTGGGTCCCGACAATGGCACCAGGAGGGCAATCTTGGCCGGCCCCGACGGGCCGACCGCGGCCGGCGGGGTCGGAAGAGAAGTCGGCGGAAGCGGCGGCGCATAGGGTGGTTGCGGCGGCGCGAGCGGCGCCGGTACCATTGGCGGGGCGCAGGCGGCGAGCGCCGCAAGCGTGGCGAGGAAACTCAACAATGAGGCGAAGCGGGGGAGGCACCAGCGCGGCAAAAGCGACCTCGGGCGGCAATTGCGGGGGGCGCGAGCCTAACGGTGGTCCCGGTCCGAGTAAACCCGAGCCGGCCGAGCCGCCGATCAAGACCGCACTGCCCGTACCCGGGCTGCATCTGGTGGCGACGCCGATCGGCAATCTCGGCGATGTCAGCCTGCGAGCACTGGCCGTGCTGCGCGGCGCCGACCGCATTTACTGCGAGGACACCAGGGTGACGAGGAAGCTGCTCGCCCGTTACGGCATCAAGACGCCGCTCGAACCCTACCATGACCACAATGCCGAAATGGCGCGGCCGGCGATACTTGCGGCACTCCGGCGCGGCGAGCGCGTGGCGCTGGTCAGCGACGCCGGGACGCCACTTGTTTGCGACCCCGGCTACAAGCTCGCACGCACAGCCATCGCCGAGGATCTGCCGGTGACGGCCGCCCCAGGCGCGTCGGCGGTACTGACCGGGTTGATCCTGTCTGGATTGCCGCCGGACCGGTTTCTGTTCGCCGGCTTTCTGCCGAGGCAGCGGGCGGCGCGGCGCCGGGCGCTGGCGGGCTGGGCGGGGCTCGACGCGACCCTGATCTTTTATGAAGCGCCGCCGCGGCTCGCCGTCGCCCTCGCCGACATCGGCGAAATCCTCGGCCCGCGCCCGGCTGCGGTTGCGCGTGAGCTGACCAAATTGCACGAGGAGGTGCGGCGCGGCTCGCTCGGCGATCTGGCGCGCTACTATCGCGACGCCGGACCACCACGCGGCGAGATCGTCGTTGTCGTCGGTCCTCCGGAACCGCCGCCCGCCGCCGACAAGGACGAAATCGAGCGGCGATTGCGGGCGGCGGTCGCGCAACTCGGGGTGCGCGATGCTGCGGCCAAGCTCGCAGCCGAAACCGGTCTGCCGCGGAGCGCCCTCTATCGCCGCGGACTGGCAATCCGCGAGGAAAGCCAATGAGGCGAGCCCGCCGGTACGGCATTGCCCGGCGTCAGAACACCGTGCGGCGACAGCGCGCCGAACGCCGCGGGCGGGTCGCTGAATGGCTGTGCCTGTGGCTTTTGCGGCTAAGGGGCTGGCGGATCGTCGCGCGCGGCTGGCGCTGCCCGGCAGGTGAGATCGACATCGTCGCCCGGCGCGGCAAGGTGTTGGCGATCATCGAGGTCAAGTCGCGCGGCGATGTCGCCGTGGCGGCAAATGCCCTGGCGCCGCGCCAGCGGCGACGCATCGCGCGCGCGACCGAAGCCCTGCTGATCTCGCGCCCCGATCTCGCCGGCCTCGGCCTGCAATTCGACGTCATGCTGGTGGCACCCAAACGCCTGCCGCGGCATTGGCGCGACGCCTGGCGCCCCGACGGCTAGAAACGCGCCTCGATCCGCAGCTCTGGCGTCTGCTCGCAACCCCTTGTAGTCATAAAATATTTTATCAGTCGCGAGGCGCTCGCCGAAAGCGAATGAAGGCTCGCCGGCTCGCCCACAAAAGGTCACAAGACACGCAATTTGGAAACCGCACGCAGTTGTCAGAGAATTAATTTCGGCATCTGTATCGTGGGGGTGATTGGTGTCGACTTTACGACTGGCATTGTGGCTTGCGCTCGGTGTTGGGCTGACTGGCAGCCTATGCGGCTGCCCGCTGGCCATTGTCGGCGGGATCGCCGCGGCGGGCGGGGCGGGTTACGCCGCCAACCAGGAACGCGGCGTCGGCGGCACCGCCGGCGATTTCTCGCTCAAGACCAACATTCAGACCGCCTTGGCCAAATCGAACCTGGAGATGGCGGCCCATGTCGACGTGACCGTATACGAAGGCCGCGCGTTGCTGACCGGCACGGCGCCTGATCCACAAATGAAAGCTGAGGCGAGCGACGCCGCCAGGAGCATTCCAGGAGTGCGCGCCGTCTATGACGAGATTCAAGTGGCGCCGACCGAATCGGTCTGGAGCTCGACAAAAGACGCCTGGATCACTTCGGAGGTGCGCTCGCGCCTGGTGTTCAGCAATGTCCGCTCGGTCAACTACAACGTCGAAACTGTTGACAACTCGGTCTACCTGATCGGCTCGGCCCGCGGCCAGGCCGAACTCGATCATGCGACCGATCTTGCGCGCAACGTGCCGAATGTGAAGCGGGTCGTCTCCTATGTCGAGATCCGCTCGGGAGAGCCGCCCGGCGCGCAGACGGCAGAATCGCCGCCACCGCCGCCATCCGCGGGTGCATCCGGCCCCGAAGCGCCGGTCGCCCCGGCGCCGAGCACGCCGGTCGAGGTCCAGAAGCTCTAGGCGCCCGCGCTACCCGCGGTCGAAGGCTGGCATCACGTCGCGCGCGAACCAGCGCAGCTGGTCCTTGAATTCGTCGGGCGGCAGCCCCTCGGCCCAATGGATCATAAAATCCTCGAGGCCGGGATATTTTGCCTCGATCGATTTGATGCCGTCGATAACCTGCGCCGGCGTGCCGCAGAACCACGCCTTTTGCGCAACACCGTCGGCGAGCGAGGGAACCCGTACCGGCGCGCCGGGCGTGCCCCAGGTGCGACCCTCCTCGTCGGCGTAGCGCACAAAACCGAACGGCGCGAACCATTTGTAGCGCTCGTCATGCGACGGCTCGACCCGGCGCATTGCCTCTTCGCGGCTGTCGGCGAGATAGAGGCCGGCCCCCCAGATCATGTCCTGGCCGAGCGCGACATTGCGGCCGTGGCGGTGGCAGGCGGCGTGATAGGCGCGCACTACGTCGTCGAGGATCTTTTCGCCGTTCAAGGTCACCATGGCCTTGACGCCGTATTGCGCCATCATGTCGATCGTCCTGCCGCTGGCGATCGGCATCCAGATCTCGACCGGCAGGTATTTTGGCCGCGGGACCATCGTGATCTCTTCGAGCTGATAGCCGCGATAGGGAACATTGGACGGGCATTCGAAATACTTGCCCTTGTGGTGAAACAACTCCTCGTTGAAGCACTTCAGCAGCAGCTGCAGCCCTTCCTCGAAGATCTCGCGGTTGGCGTCGGTGTCGAGCAACGGCGCGCCAAAGGTTTCGACCTCGCGGGTGTGATAGCCGCGGCCCACCCCCATGATGACGCGGCCGTCGGTGACGATGTCGGCCATCGCGTAGTCTTCGGCGAGCCGGATCGGGTGCCACATCGGCAGGATGTTGAAGCCGCAGCCGAATTTGAGCCGCCTGGTCTGCGTCGCCAGCCACAGCCCGAGCTGGATCAAATTTGGCAGGCACTCGTAGCCCTCGCGCTGGAAATGGTGCTCGGCGCTCCACAACGCGTAATAGCCTTCCTCGTCCATGACCCGCGCCACGTCGCGCGCCGTCGCGAAAACCTCGGACAGGCGCTCGTTCGAGTAGCGCCGCTCATTCGCCGGCGTGCCGTTAAGCCCGATATTGTCGAGTGCTATCTGGCCGACATAAAGGGCGTGAAACCGCTTGATCATGGTGCCGTCCTACCTCCGCCTTGAAAAGCCATCTCGCAGATTAGACCCTCACTCCGCCTGGCGGAAGCGCCGGACAAACCCGCCCCCTGGAATGAGCAGGGGGGCGACCGAGGCTTCGCTCGCGCGGGGTTTCGAGCCCGGTCACAGACGCAACGCTGCTCGATACCGAAGCCACCGCCGCAACCGAGCGCCCAACCAACGGTTTATCTGATGTTTTCTGACTGTTCAAAATACAGCGAATCTACAGCAAAACTCGCGTTGGGATTGAACAAAGCCGAACTGCCGCGGACCAGCGGGGCCAGTCGACGGAGTTGCCACCCTTTTTTTGGCAGACCGCCCGCGCTGATTCCGCCGCTTGTTTCGCCTGGCTTGTCGCGTCAAGTTCATGTATCCGCAACTTCTTCAATAACAATCCCGCACCGTCACGAGTGCCGATACCGCGAGGATATAATGCAATTACGGCAACCGCATGGTTGTCGGCACCGCCCATCCTCAGCAAAATCCGCGGACAGGGCTATTTTAAACTGGCAGGGTGAGCGTGGGGCCTGACACGCGCCGGTCACGGCCGGCTGGCCTGATCGCTCGTCTGCCGCCGGTGTCGTGCTTGAGGGAAAAGATGCTGATCGGTCGGTCCGACTATCCCCACAACCCATGCCGGGTGGTGGCCAGCAAAGTCGCTCTCCCGTTTGGGAGTGGATCGCGGAACCCGTCTCGACCGGCGGCACGTGCCAATGTCGCCGGTCGCCGCCCCCCGGTCGAGGGCTTTTCGGAGGGTTTCATATTGGTAAATATATAGCTCAACCTGTCCGGGCGCGCTCAAATCCATAACTCTTGAAATATGCGAAGAGCCTGGTTGCGGCAGCGAGGCCGACGGGTCACCCGGTGCAACGGCAAGGCCGCGGTCGGCAGCGAGTGCACCGGCTACCCGAATGCGCCGCTGAGCCTCGGCGAACCCTTTATTTCGCCGGTTCGCCCAGGCAGTGGGCCGGGACAAACTTGGCGTTCGCGTAGCCGTCAGGAACCCAAGGCACTCCCGCCGGGCACGCATACGCCTGACCTGCACTCGTGGTCGGCGTGCACCCCGCCATCGTGGCAATCGCTGCGCCGCCCATCATCAGGCCGGCGAACATCATGGCTATAGAACGCATCTCCATCTCCCTTCTTCGTGCGGATGCACCGAACGGCTCGCGTGGCGGCGGTCACCGGGACCTCACTCAGGAGGGGGCTCGGCTCCGATAGCGTGCCGGCGTCGATCGAACTCCACGTCGGCTAGGAGGCTGTCCGGGTTATCGGAGCGGCGCAATAACCGCTCTAATCAGGACTGCAGGACGACGTTGACTGCGCTTCCTGTCGAGGTTCTTTTACACTGCGGCGCTCGTGTGGCAGAGCTCTTGTAATACGTGCGGCAGAGCTTTTGTAATATACGATATGATTGAAGCTCGATTGGATCGGATGTTCGGACCCGATAGGGCCGCATCTTCGCAGTGGGTCGAGGCTCCTAAGGTCGGCCTCACGACGAGTTCTGATCTCGATCGAAACGGGAGGAACTAGCGATGGACGCGCGGGGCATGGTTGTACTGCCGGGACAAGGCCCGGTACCGCCGGGCCGATCGGTGGCGCTCAAGCTGCTGGGCGCAGCGACCGGCGACAGCATCATGATGTTCGAGGAAACCGTTCCCGCCGGGACAAAGAGCACGTTCCATCGGCATTACGACAGCGACGAGGCGGCCTATGTCCTGAGCGGCGAGGTCACCTTCATGATCGGCGACGAGGTCACGGTCGGCGGCCCCGGCGCCTGCGCCTTCATGCCGCGCGGCGTGCCGCATGCCTGGAAGAACACCGGGGCGGAAACCGGGCGGGTGCTGTTTCTTTATACTCCGGCCGGGGCGGGCGGGTTGTTCGAAGAACTGCAGCGGACCGGCCGCAAATTCGCGTCGATGAACGAGCGCGAGTTGGCAGAGATCTGCCAGCGCCACGGCTGGGAGATCATCGGGGAGTCGCCGCTCTAAACCCTCGGTTTTTTTGGCAGCGAGCCGGTAAGGGGGTGTGTGGACATCGGGTAATCGCGGCGGCTGGCTGACTTGCCGATAGTGCCGCGCTCCGGGCTGTAGCCCGGTCGCTTTCACCATCGGAGGCTGTGCGATGACCCACTATGTTGGCTTGGACGTGTCGCAAAAATCGACCGCGATCTGTGTCGTGAACGACTCCGGTCGCCGACTGTGGCGTGGCCAGTGCGCCTCTGATCCGGAACAGATTGAGCGCGCGGTGCGGAGGCATGGCGGCGAGGATGCCCGCATCGGTATCGAGACCGGTCCTATGACGCCATGGCTGGTGCACGAGTTGCGCGGTCGCGGGCTCGCCGTCACGTGCCTCGATGCGAGGCATGCAAGGGCTGCGCTCAAAATGCAGATCAACAAGACGGATCAGAACGATGCGGAGGGACTGGCGCAGATCATGCGCACGGGATGGTATCGGTCGGTGCATGTAAAGTCGTTCGATTCCCATCGGGTGCGGGCCTTGCTGGGGGCACGAGCCCAGCTCGTCGGCATGACAACACGATTGTCGAACCATATCCGCGGTGTGCTCAAGACCTTCGGCATGCTGCCGGGAGCAGGGCGTGGACTGCCGTTCGACCGGCGCGTCGAGACGCTGCTTGTCGACCGGGCCGAAGTGGCGCCGATCGTTCGGCCCATGCTGGCCGCTTGGCGGCAACTGCGCCAGCAGACCGCCGCCTTCGACAAAGCGGTACGCGCGCTGGTGAAGTCGAGCCCCACGTGCCGTCACCTGATGGGTGTGCCCGGGATCGGAGTGCTGTCTGTGCTGGCCTATGTCAGTATGATCGAGGATCCGGCGCGCTTCGGCCGGTCACGATCGGTCGGCGCGCACCTCGGGCTCACCCCAAAACGATATCAATCGGGCGAGATAGACCGCAGCGGCAGAATATCGAAGTGCGGCGACACGCTGGCTCGCACGCTGATGTACGAAGCGGCGGTGGTGCTGATGTCGCGGGTCAAACGGGCTTCAGGCCTGAAAAACTGGGCCCAGGCGATTGCCAGACGATCAGGCGCTGGCAAGGCGCGCGTGGCGCTTGCCCGAAAACTCGCTGTGATCCTGCACAGCATGTGGCGGTCGGGCGAGCCGTTCCGCTGGTCCGAGCAGCCGGCGGCCGTCTGACGATACCTTCACCAGGATCCATCCGGGCGCCGCCTCGGATGTGATGGTTGCCCGACGGGGCGAGGGTGCAGGCGACTGCGACGGAGGGCCTTGGGCCGCGTAAAACACCACGCGAGCCCGCTGTGGACATTGCAGCGCCTGTGCTTCGAACCAGATGTTGCGGCGGACGCTTCCGACCGCGGAGAGAACCGTGACCCCGGTACGGCGACAGAAGCGTTCAAGATCCAGTTGACAGAGGAGACGCGATTAGAGAACGGCCCCTTTGGTGCCAAGGGGCGAGCCAAGAGATTCTGCTTCGGTGTTGCGGTCTCCTGTCCGCCTGTTTGCTGCGACACCTGACGCTGACCCGGCTGGGTTCCGCGCACTGCCCAACGGCGGGTTGTGTGGGATGGGACGAAGGCTGGCGGGTCGGACGGTCGGGCTGGTAAAATCGCGCGGTCGAAACGCAAGGATTGCGATCGCATGGGCGAAGCGAAGCGTCGAAGGCAACAGCCCGCGCAGCGGACGGAGACTGTCGTCGAGCTAGACGTGCAGACCGAAGAAGAGCATCGGGTCGAAACCACTGTGCGGGACGGAGGGAGTGTCGCCACCTTTCTCAAAAAGGGTTTGAGCGGCGTTCCGTGCAACGGATGCCGTATGTGCTGTTATCACCCGCGCATTGAAATCGAGCCGCAAGACGACGTCGCGCATCTGGACGTCGAAACGCGCGCGGACGGAGCCCGAACGCTTCGCCGTCGTGAAGACGGAAGCTGCGTTCATCTTGGGCCTGAGGGCTGCACGGTATACGCTCACCGCCCGCGAGGATGTCGCACCTATGATTGCCGGCTGTTTTCGCTCTTGGGAATTGTCGAAACCGCCGTCCCGGTGCCGCACTGGACCTTTAGCGCGCGGACGCGGGAGGAGAAGGCGGTTCTCTTCGCGTTGCGCATGACGGTCGTCGAGCATGGTCGCGGCGAGGGCGCGACGCATGACGTCTTGAAAGATATAATTAACGGGTACGAAGAACATCTCCCCTTCGCACGCGAGATGATGAGGAATATGGAAAGGATGACAACCGCGGAGCGCGAAGCGTTCGTTGCGGGCAACTCGTCGGGTGATTTAAAGAAACTCGAGCTCTTCCCGGGATGGGACCTGGCCTAGTCAGGAATTTGAGAGCCGGACCCGAGAAGAAACGAACAATCCTGACACCTTACCGTCGCCCCGTGCGCCTTCAGCCCACGGCCTTGTCCCGTGGGGAAAGCGGGGGTCCAGACCTTGCCCCTGGCCCGAACAGGGGGCAACCGCACGCGCTCGCTCCTGGGTTCCCGCTTGCGCGGGAATGACGGACAAATGTTTGATCTCTTGGGATTTATTTGGACAAACCCTTAGACGGCTTTCGCTGACCTGATAAATGTACCCTCTTGCGAGCGAAGCCGAGGCAAATCCCGGACCGACATCGCCTCTCGTGGTCGAGATTGCTTTGTCGCGCGGGGCGCTCCTCGCGATGACACACGGCTTTGCTTGCGTAAGCTGTCGCAAAACGTGCCAACCTGAACCGAATTCTGCTCTCGTGGACCAGTTCTGACAGATCACACCCAAAAAATTGTCACACCGGCGCACGGACGCAGCGGGTGACAAGCGTCGGGGTGCGTACCACTAGTATCGGCCGCCGAGCTTCGTGTGGTCCCAGCTCGCGGTCTTGTGCGGGGTGATCTTGAGGACGACGCGTTTTGGGGCGCTGTCGAGCGAGCCGCGGCGACCGCTCTCGGCACTGCTGCGGCGGTGGTTCATGACCCGGCGCACGGTCTCGACATCGTCGATGATCTCGTCGGTGCCGCGAACCATGACGCCGCGCAACTCCGCATAGCTGCCGCCGGTCTCGATCATCAACCCGACCTTTGGGTTGCGGCGGATGTTCAGCACCTTCTGCGCCTTGGCGTACGAGGTCATGTAATAGACGCCGTCTTCGACATAGAACCCCATCGCCACGACATGGGGAAATCCGTTCGGGTCGATCGTGGCGAGCGCGCATTTGGGGTTGTCGCGCAGAAACGCGGCCTGCTCGTCGGCAGTAAGGCGGATCTGCCGGCGCCGGTTGACCGGCGCCTCGCTTGCACTCGCTGTCATCATCACACCGTCTGCAGGATTTCCTCTTGCGCCAACCCTTGGGTGACCAGCGCCCGCCAGTCAGCCGCACCCGGGATCCAGTAGAGCCGCATCGTGCCGCCCATCGCGGCGCCGTGTCCGACCCGGATCAGAAGCTCGTTTTCCGCGCCTCACAGCATCGCCGTTTCTCCCGTTCGCGGCAGAGAAGTCTCGGTTCGACGAGTGGCCCCGTCAAGCGGCGCGAGCGCCTCAGCGGTTGGCGCCGGGGACCCACAGCACGTCGCGCGCGCCGTTGCCGTTGACCCGGCGGCCGAGAACGAAGAGATGGTCGGAGAGGCGGTTCAAATATTTGAGCGCTTCGGGGTTGACCAACTCGGTCTGCGCCAGCTCGCTGACCAGGCGCTCGGCCCGGCGGGTCACGGTGCGGGCGAGATGGAGATAGGCGGCGGTGGCGCTGCCACCCGGCAAAATAAACGAGTTCGAGCGGCTGCAGGGCGGCGTTCATCGCGTCGATTTCATGCTCCAAGCGCCCAACCTGGGCGGCTGAAATACGCAACGCGCCGGGGCTGCGCCGGCCCCCCTCCGGTGTGCACAGATCGGCGCCGAGATCGAACAGATCATTCTGAATCTGGCCGAGCATCGCGTCGGTTTCGGTATCGGCCCCGCCGTCGACCCCGCCATCGACATGGAGGCGGGCGATGCCGATTGCGGCGTTGGCCTCGTCGACGGTGCCGTAAGCGGCAACCCGCAGGGCGTGCTTAGGCACCCGCGACCCGTCGCCGAGCGAGGTCTCGCCTTTGTCGCCGCCGCGGGTGTAGATCCGGGTCAGCCGCACCATGACAAGTCTCCGCGTCTAACGGCGGCCAAGCAGCATCAGGATCGCGAGCAGCAGCAGCGCCAGGCCCTGCATGATGACGCGCGCCTGCATCAGTTTGTTCGAGCGGCGCGGATTGCCGCCGCGCAGCATCGTCGCGACGCCGAGCCCGAGCACGACCAACACGCCGGCCAGCGCCAGCGCGAGCAGGATCGTGACAAAAGTCGTCATGCGGTGAATATGGCCCGATTGTGCGGCCGCGGCGAGCGATTAGGCGACATCGGCCTGGAGGCAGTGGTTTCGCAGCGTCATCCCTCGCCTTCCCACCTCTCGCCGGTGGAGAAAGGTCGGGCCGAAGGGTCCGTCCTCACCGGCAATGCGCGATCTAATTCCCTCCGGCGATGCGCGTGGCCGCGCGGCGCCGCCACCGGCGAGATCGGGGTGAGTGGGATGCGCTCGGGGAGGCGACGCTTGCCCCTGCCGGCCGGGCGCGGTACTCCGTCGGCAGCGAGCAAGAGCGGAGGGAACGAGATGATTTCGGGCGAGTTCGATGTCGTCGTGGTCGGAGCCGGCAACGCCGGCATGTGTGCGGCATTGGCGGCGCGCGGCGAGGGAGCGCGACGGGTGCTGGTGCTGGAGGCGGCGCCGTTTGACGAGCGCGGCGGCAACAGCCGCTATACCGCGGGGGCGCTGCGCTTTGTCTATAACGGCGTCGAAGACCTCCTGAAGCTTTGTGATCTCAGCGAAACCGAGATCGCGACCAGCGATTTCGGGACCTACACGACCGACAAATACTACGACGATCTCGGCCGGCTGACCGATTACCGCAGCAACCCCGATATGGCCGAACTGTTGATCACCAAGAGCCAGGAAACCTTGTTGTGGATGCGTAGCCAGGGCATCCGCTTTGCGCCGATGTATTCGCGCCAGGCCTTCAAGCACGACGGCAGGTTCGTGTTCTGGGGCGGCCTCGCGCTCGAAGCCTGGGGCGGCGGGCCGGGGCTCGTCGAGGGGCTGTTCAAGGCCGCCGAGGAGCGCCAGATACAGATCGCCTATGAGGCGCGCGGCGAGTCACTGATCACCGACGACGACGGCGTCCACGGCGTGATCGCCAAGGTCGAGGGCCAGACGACCCGGATCCCGGCGAAGTCGGTGGTGCTGGCGTCGGGCGGGTTCGAGGCCAATGCCGAGATGCGCACCCGCTATCTTGGACCCGGCTGGGATCTCGCCAAGGTGCGCGGCACCCGCTTCAACACCGGCGCCGGCATCAAGATGGCGCTCGACATCGGGGCGATGCCTTACGGCAACTGGTCAGGCTGCCATGCGGTCGGGTGGGACTACAACGCGCCCGAATTCGGCGATTTGGCGGTCGGCGACAATTTCCAAAAGCACAGCTACCCGTTCGCGATCATGGTCAATGCCGACGGGGTGCGGTTTTGCGACGAGGGTGCCGATTTCCGCAACTACACCTATGCCAAATATGGCCGGCTGATCCTCGAACAGCCGCACCAGTTCGCTTGGCAGATCTTTGACCAGCAGGTCGTCCATCTGCAGCGCGACGAATACCGCATCCGCCAGGTGACCAAAGTTACCGCCGACACGATCGAGGCGTTGGCCGACAAGATGGCCGAGTACGCGGCGGTGGACAAACCGCGGTTTTTCGAAACCATCCGCGAGTACAATGCGGCGGTAGAGCGCGATATCCCCTACAACCCGACGGTCAAGGACGGGCGTACCACCAAGGGCCTCGCCATCGACAAAACCAATTGGGCGATGCCGCTCGAAAAGCCGCCGTTCGAGGCCTATTGCACGACCTGCGGCGTCACTTTCACCTTTGGCGGGCTGCGGATCGACACCGACGGCAAGGTGCTCGACACCGCGCAGCGGCCGATCCCCGGTCTCTACGCTGCGGGTGAGCTCGTCGGCGGGCTGTTTTATTTCAACTATCCGGGTGGCACCGGACTGGTTTCGGGCTCGGTCTTTGGCAAAATCGCCGGCACGTCAGCCGCCAAGGACGCGCCGCAGGGCTGAGCGGGACACCGGCGGCGGGCTCGGGTTTGGCCCGCCGCTCGCGAAAGCCGCTCAATAGTGCCAAGCGTACGGATGATGCCAATACCGAGCGTAGGGATGCCAATAGTGGCGATGGTACCACGCATGCGGATGCCAGCAATGCCAGCCGTAGGCGTTGACCCAGCACCGCGCCTCCGCTTGAGGCACCATTGCGGCACTGCCGATCAGAACAGCGGTGAGCCCGGCGAGGACCAGTTTCTTCATCGTCGTAACCTCTTTGAACTTGCGCTCCTGAGGCAATAACGACGCAGGGCGGGCGATGAGTTCCGATTATTCTTGCGCTGTCCGGCGGCCGGCGGCGCTTCGGCTTGTCGCCGAGCGTTGCAGCACCGCCGGCGCGATACCGCATCCGCCGAGCTGAAGACGAGCCGTCCCCGACGCAGCAGCCCGCCGGTCGGCCGGACGGCGGACTCGGGTCAGTCGCGGCGGTAGGGGTAGCAGCGGGCGCGTTCGAGGGCCATGCCGAAATGCTGGCCGAGCGCGCGAATCGCGTCGGCGTGCTCAACATAAGGGTCGCTGTTGGCCAAGCCGACAATTATCGGGCGGAAGGTGCGGTCGTCCTGTCCTCCCGGCGGCAGCATCGCGGTGGTGAGCGGGTTGCCCTCGTCGTCGCGCAATGTCAGGAACAGCGGCATTTCGCGCTGGATGTGTGCCTTCAGCCCGATCTCCTGCTCGAAATACACTCTGGACAGCGGCTGAAACGTCTGCGTCGCCTTTTCCCGTTCCTTGCGAAAGAACTTTTCGACGGCATGGCGCATCGTGTCGGATTCGTCGGCCGCCTCGGCCTCGGTCTCGATACGAAACCAGGTTTTTCCGCCTTGAGCATCGCAAACGTATTTCATGCATCCTCCGATGGTTTCAGCGCACGGGCTGGAAGTGCCAACTGTCCGCGACGAATGCCCCACCGTCGCCGAAGAAAGGAAAAAGCGCAGGCAAGGACGCGCTCGCAACCCGCGACGATTATTGAAGCGCATTGTGCGCCGGCCGCGCCTGGCTGTCGAGCCTCGGGCGAGCTTTGGCGTTGCCGCCGGTCACCACCGGTACCCCTGTCGCGGGAGTGCCGCCGGCGTCGGGTGGTCGAGCACCGCCGCCGGTTGGGTCCATTCGCGCCACAGCGAAATCAGCGCGGCCATGACCACCGGACCGAGAAAAAGCCCAAGCAGCCCGAAGGTCTCCAAACCGCCGAGGATTCCGAGCAGGACCCACAAAAACGGCAGTCGGGCCGCGCCGCCAATCAGTACCGGGCGCACGAAATGATCGGCGACGAAGACGACCAGAAAGCCGAAGGCGACGACCCCGAAAGCGGCGCCGGTGTTGCCGTTCCCCAACAGATACAGCCCCGCCGCGCAGAACGCGACCGGCGCGCCGAATGGAATTACCGCGAGAACGCCGGTCAGCGCTGCGACCGGCACCGTATGCGGCAGGCCGGCCACGGCGTAGGCAAAGCCGATCAACACACCTTCGGCGAGGCCGACCAGCACCAGGCCGGTCACCGTAGCGTGCACCGCCGCGATCATGTGGCGGGCGACCCGCTCGCCGCTCGGGCCGAGCATGCGATGGCTGAGCCGCAGCAGGTGACGGCATAACCCATCGCCGTCGCGGAACAGGAAAAACAAGGTCAGCAACGTAAATCCGAAAATGACCAGCCGGTGGACGACCTCGACCCCGATCGCGCGCGCTGACGCGGCGGGAATGCGGGAATAGAGGCGTCCGAGCAGATCCTGCATGGTCTGCGGGTCGCTAAGATTGGCCCTCCACCACTCCGCGACCGGATAGCCGATCCCCGGAAGATGCGGCAGCCAGGACGGCGTCGGCAGCCCGCTATGGCGCAACTCGCCGATGTATCGCACGAGACTGCCGCTTTCATGCGCCACTTCGACCGCGGCATAGACGAGCGGGACGATCAGCACGAGTCCGACCAGTAGGGACGCGGCGAGCGGTAACAGAATCCGATGGCCGCGCGGCGGAAACGTCCGTTCCGCCCGGCGATAGAGCGGCCACAGCGCGACCGCAAGAATCGTCGCCCAGGCGAGCGCGGGCAGGAAGTGGTGGAGAATCCACAGTCCGAGCAGGCCAAGCGCCGTCGCCAACACAACGCGCGACGCCCGTTGCGCCGAAGCCCAGGAACCCGGCTCGATGCCCTGCGTTCCCTCCAGAGGATCGCCGTCGCATTTCATCGCGCGTCCTCACCGTTTTCTGATCGCAAGCTTAACGCCTGCTGCCCCGGCCGAGTAGGGGGCTGTCGCACGGTTCGTCAAGGGTGGAGCGAACTCATCCTTCGATCCTGCGAAGAATTCGCCGGCATGCTCGTCGCTCGCTTGTCGAGGCGCGGTCCCGGCGCTACCCTGAGTTCTCATTGCCGCAAAGCGGATACGATCGGGGAGTCGGTCGATGAGCCAAACGCTCGAACAGCTGTCGGCGGCCTGCCATGATGCGCTGGTCACGGATCCCGGCGCCGAAGGCCGAAAGAAGGTGTGTGCGCTGATCCAGCAGGTGCTGACGGACAAGGAATTTGTCGCCGCGCATCTCGGCGAGGATGTGCCCGAGCGCAAGATCCTCTACGAGGACCCGGAACTCGGCTTTTGCATCCTGGCCCACGTCAATCACGGCGCCAGAGAGAGCAAGCCGCACGATCACGGCCCGACCTGGGCGATCTACGGCCAGGCGGAAGGCGAGACGATCATGAGTGATTGGGCGCTGGTCGCGCCGGCGAGCGCGGACCAGCCCGGGCGGGTTCGCCTGGTCAAGGAATACGCGCTGACCCCAGGAATGGCGTATGTCTACAACGAAGGCGACCTGCATTCGCCCCGCCGCAACGGTGCAACCAAGCTGATCCGGGTCGAGGGCAGGAATGTGGAAAAGATCCGCCGGCTGGCGTACGAGGCGATCTGACCAATTCTGCCGTCCTTCGGCGCGCGTCGCTGAGGCAAGTGACGCGTCGCTGAGGCAAGCGAAAAGGGCGCCCGTTGCGGGCGCCCTTTCTTTGACGTGACCCGCGCGGTTACGAACCCGGAGCCGGCGGCGGCGGGGAACCCGGCGGCGGCGGCGGTGGAGGCGGAGCCCCGCCCTCGATGATCTCCGTGCGGCGGTTCTGCGGCTCGCGCACACCGTCAGGCGTCGCTACCCGCAGGTCGTTCTGACCGACGCCGGTGACCGTCATCGCATCCTGCGGCACCCCTGCTTGGGACAGCCCACCGGCGACGTTTTGCGCACGGCGTACCGAGAGCTTCTGGTTGTAGTCGGCCGATCCGGAGGTGTCGGTATGCCCGACCACCTGAACGGGCACTGGCGGCTGTGATTTGAAGGTGGCGGCCGCAGCCTCGATGATCTGCTGGCCCTCCGGTGTAATGTTCGCTCTATCCCAGTCGAAGAATACCGTAAAATTATGCTCCGGTGGCGGCGGGGGTGGCGGTGGCGGTGGAGCGGGCGGGGGCGGCGCCGGCTGTGCGCAGGCGGCGAGCGCAAGGGCCGAGCACAGCAGGAAAAAGCGTTTCATCTGTTCCTCCGGCAGTTGAACGGCGCACAGTATGTTAAATCTTCCGATCCCACTAGTAGCAAAACGCTGCTCTTCTAGGTGGCGGTGGTTTTGCCGCATGCAGAGAAATTGCCGCGATCCTCGCGGCGTGGCGGCGGCGTGCGGATTGCACCGCGATCAGGGGCGGGCCACTCAGCCGCCGGGCGCCCCCTCGGTGTTGACGTAGACCGCGTAAATCGACTGGCTCGCGGCCATGAACAGCCGATTGCGCCGGCGGCCGCCAAAGCACAGATTGGCGCAGCGCTCCGAAAGACCGATCCGGCCAATCATCGTGGCGTCCGGGGCAAATACGACAATGCCGTTGAGCGCGGCGTCCATGCCCCATCCGCACCATAGATTGCCGTGGACATCGCAGCGGAAGCCATCGGGGGTACCGTCGCCGGCACTGACAAAGACTCGGTCATTGGCGAGCTTAGCGCCGTCGGCAATGACGTCGAACACCCGGATCTGCCGCGGCACGGCGCGGGATTCGACGACATAGAGCCGCTTTTCGTCGGGCGAAAAACACAGCCCGTTCGGCCCCTTGACGTCGCCGGCCACGACCGTTGCTTCGCCGGTCCGGCCATCGACCCGATAAACGTTGGTCGGCAGTTCAGGCGGTGATCTTTCGCCTTCGTAATTCCCGAGGATTCCGAATGGCGGGTCGGTAAACCAGATCGAATCGTCGGATTTGACGACCACGTCGTTTGGTGAGTTAAGTCGTTTACCCTCAAAGCGATCGAGAATGACCGTGACCGAGCCGTCATATTCGGTGCGGGTCACCCGCCGGCCTTCGTGCTCGCAGGTGACGAGCCGGCCCTGGCGGTCGCGGGAATTGCCGTTCGAATGGTTGGACGGCTTGCGGAAGACGGCGCAAGCGCCGGTCTCTTCATCCCAGCGCATGATGCGATTGTTGGGGATATCGCTCCACAAAAGGTATCGGCCGTCGCCAAACCAGACTGGGCCTTCCGCCCAGCGGAACCCGATTGCGAGCCGCTCGACGGCTGCGTTGAACGGCGGCTTGATCGCGTCGAAGCGCGGATCGAGGGTGATGATCGCCGGGTCGGGGTAGCTCTCGGCCGGTTCCCAGCTTCTGGCAACCAGCGGCGTCGCCGCGCCGACAACCGGCGCCGGGCCCGATCCTCCTGGGATTGCGCTCATCGGTCTCCCCGTTCGTTGACATCAACTCTCAAAGCGAATGGAACCGGATCTGGGCACAACTACCCGTCCGGCTCCATTGTGCCGGGATCTCCCCTATCCCGACTGAGAGCGTCCGCGTCGCAGACGGGCTCTCGTCAGACGATCTTTTCCTCGCGGAGCTTTGCGAGTTCGTCCTTGCTGAGACCAAGAAGCTCGCCATAGACCGTGTCGGTGTCGGCGCCAAGGAGCGGTGACGCGGTAATCGGCACCTTCGAGCCGCTCATCTTGACCGGCCAGCCGGGCATCTTGAAATCGCCGCGCACCGGATGTTTCACGGTAACGAAGATCTCCCGTCGATTGAGCTCGGGATCGTTCGACAATTCCATCGTGTCCATGACCGCGCCGGCCGGGATGCCCTGCTCGCCCAGTCGCTTCATGACTTCGAGCTTGTCGTATTGCTTGGTCCATTCGGAGAGCATTTCGTCGACGACATGGCGGTTCTTGAACCGTTCCTCCGGGCTGTCGAAACGTGGATCGTGGATTAAATCCTCGCGCCCCATCATCTTCAAGATTCGTTCCCAATGCTGCGGGTTGGCACGCGATGTATAGATATAGCAATAGTCGTTCGGGCCGCCGCCCTTGCATGGATAGGCCTCGCTTGGCGAATTGGTGCCCATGATGCTCTGATTGCCGAGGCGCGGCGCGGCATGGCCCCACAGATACTGGGCGGCGTAAGAGATGCGGCCGTAATTGATCACGCATTCCTGCATCGCGCACTGAATCTTCTGGCCTTGGCCGGTGAACTGGCGCTGATACAAAGCCGCGAGCACGCCGATGGCGGCGTGCAGCCCGGTGCCGGTGTCGCCGATCGTCGGACCGGGTTTGATCGGCCGGCCGTCGGCCTCGCCGGTGATCGACATCGCACCGCCGGTCGCCTGAGCGATCATGTCAAAGGCGAGGTAGTTCTTGTAGGGGCTATCCTCGCCAAAACCCTTGACCGATACATAGATGACGCGCGGGTTAATTTCGCGGACCACGTCATAGCCAAAGCCCAACCGTTCGATGACGCCCGGAGCGAAATTCTCGGCAAAGACATCGGCCTTCTCGATCAGCCCGCGCAGAATGGCGCGGCCCTTTTCGGTCTTGAGGTTGGCGGTGACGCTGCGCTTGTTGGCGTTGAGCAGCATGAAATATTGGGAATCGACGCCCTTTTTGTCAGTTGACGCGCCGCGGCCCTGCTCGCCCCTGGTCGGCTCTTCGACCTTGATCACTTCGGCGCCGAGCCAGGCCAAGGTCAGAGTGCAGGACGTTCCCGCCTCGAACTGCGTCAGGTCCACGACCCGGACACCGTGCAGGGCGCCGCGTTCCATGCTCGGGGTCTGGCCGTTGGTCTCGGGCGTCGGGCCGTTGGGCATAGGATCCCTCCTAGTCTAGTTCATCGCCGCCGCGCGCGGCCTCGCCAACAGTCTATCGCCGCACCATCGCGATGGCCATACGGGGATGCGCCATTTGTCGCATAAGGGGGTCGCGCTTGTGGTTTAGCTGGACTGTCAGCCTGCTGCGTTGTGGCGTCAACGCATTCGCGAGCGGTGCTCGGCGTGGGGCGACGATCGCCGACCGGATGCGGCGGTCGGCGCGGCGCGCCACAAGGGGCGCCAACGGCGGGTAAGCCACGAAGCGCCACATGCAATGCGTTCAGGCAGCGCTTTAATGCCGATATCGACCTGGCGGCGCCCGCCTTACTTTCCTTTGAGCGAACGGGCCCCCTTGCACAGGCGAGCGCGTAGCGATGGTGGGGGCTCCCTCGCAGATGTAACTCCAGGCCCCCGGCAGCAGGTAAGATTCGACCGCGAGTGTGAAGCAGCTCACTCGTTAAGCCAACCTTAATGAGCGATATTGTGACGAGGACGTTTCGGCCGATTTGCTCGCCGTTGGCGAATCGAGCCGACCACGGGGAAAGGACACCCCAATGACCGCCGACACGCTGCACAATGAGGTCGATATCCCGGTTCGCGCAGCTCATTTAGCAGCTCATTTAGATGTCAAGGCAGGGTCCTACCGCGCGTTGAGATACGCCGGCTATCTCATGATGATCGTTGCTTACGCGTTTATTTTTGGTCTCGCAGTCTTGACACTCGGGCTGATCGAAATCCGCCAGACAAACCTGGCGGGCTTCAATTCCCTGATCGCCAAGTTGGATGAAAAAGATTTGTATAAGGACAAATATTTCAAAAACATGGAGTTGCAAATCGATGCGGCTCTGGCGGCATATCAAGGCTGGAAGAGCTCGCTAAACTGTTCCGATCAGGTTCATGCCACGGCCGTCCAGGATGAAAACAATCCTTCGACTGTAGCAAGGCTGCGCCCACCGGGCATCGATGCCAACGGGAAAGATGTCCCGCCTACCCCTTGTACGATCGCCGAGGATCATTTGAACTCGCTGTCGTTGCTGAAAGAAGATCTGCTGTTCAGAAGGGCAAATCTTCCACAATGGTACGACAAATATCGGGACGGAATCCGGAGTCAGACCCCGCAATTGATCCCGATACTGGGCTTGGTGGATTCGTCTTCACGAATGGTGACCACGTGGGCGCGAATGCCGTTCGAGCTGTTGGAAATGCTTCTGCTGGTCTGCATGGGGGCTCTCGGCGGGGTAATCGGCGTAACTCGTGTCCTCGTAGACACCTCGACGCCAAATCCGTCGGCCCGCGATTTGTGCTATCGGCCGGTGGCGGGCGCCGTCATCGCGCTCGGAATTTATATTTTATTCAGAGCCGCCCAATTGTTTTTTGGTGGGGGCAGCCAGGACGCCAGTATGGCTTCGACCAGCGTTTTTGTGTTGGCTGCATTAGGATTGGCATCTGGCTTTTCCGCTCGCGAGGCCATCGCTCAGATCGAATTGGCGACGACGCGGATATTGCGCCGGGCGGAAAGCGGCCGGGATGACGATCAATCGAGAACCGCAAAGCGCGGTGATCCGCAGGAGCCCGCCGGCGCGCCCTCGGCCTCCCCGATTGGTACGCCGACGCCGGCATAGCCCAGGCGGCAGCCGGCGCGGCGGGGGCCTGACTTTCGCGCAGCCCTTCCGCCCCCTGCTGCAAAGCGGCAGCGCTACCGGTTCAACTTCCGGCTGGCGGTGTCTGGCCGATCGCCGCTAAGCTTAATCGCAACCCTGGGGACCACCGAGCCACCAAGCGGGGAGAACTGAGATGGATTTCGGCGCCTCGATGTTTTTCACCGACTATTCGATGGGTCCCGGCGCGTTCGCCCAGGCGCTGGAGGCGCGCGGCTTCGAATCGGTGTGGGCACCCGAGCACTCGCACATTCCGAGCTCGCGGCTGTCGCAGCCGGCCTCCGGCGGCCAGCTCGGCCGGCAATATTACGATGTGATGGACCCGTTCGTGAGCCTGACCGCGGCCGCGATGGCGACAAAGAATTTGAAGGTGGCGACCGGCGTTTGCCTCGTCATCCAGCGCGACACGATCCAGACCGCAAAGCTGGTGGCCTCGCTCGACCAGGTGTCGGGCGGGCGGTTTCTGTTCGGCATCGGCGGCGGCTGGAACCAGGAGGAAATGGCCGACCACGGCACCGTCTTTAAAACCCGCTTTAAGCGCATGCGCGAGCAGATCGAGGCGATGCGGGCGATCTGGACCGAGGAAGAGCCCGAGTACCACGGCGACATTGTCGACTTCCCAAAGATGAAGACCTGGCCGAAACCGGCGCAGAAGCCGCACCCGCCGGTCATCGTCGGCGGCGCCTTTCCGCACAGCGCGCGGCGCGCGATCCGCTACGGCGACGGCTGGGTCCCAAATGCCAGCCGGGCGCACTATGCCGACGTCACCGAATTTCTGCCGCAATACCGGCAGATGGCGAGCGACGCCGGACGCGACATCGCGAGCGTCCCGGTGTCGATATTCGGCGCGCCCGAAGACCTCGACCGGCTGAAGCGCTATCACGGCCTGGGCATCGCCCGCGCAATCGTCGCCTTACCCTCGGCCACGGCGGACGAGATCTTGCCGGTGCTCGATCGCTGGGCCGAGCTGATCCGCCGGACCTGACACGCGGTTTAACCCCGACACGCGCGGTTTAACAGGAGCCCGCCCGATGCTGACCCTCGCACAGGCTTCGGTGATCGTCGACAAGGCGCTGGAAAAAGGCCGCGAGTTCGGGTTCAAGCCGCTTACGGTTGTGGTCCTCGATGGCGGCGGGCATCTAAAGGCGATGAAGCGCGAGGACGGGTCGAGCCTGCTGCGGCCCGAGATCGCCGGCGGCAAGGCGTGGGGTGCACTGGGCATGGGCTTTGGCGGGCGCGAATTCGCCCGCCGGGCCGCCGTCAACCCAGCCTTTATCCAGGCGCTCAGCGTAGCCTCGGGCGGAAAGATCGTACCGGTGCCGGGCGGGGTTCTGATCCGCGACGCGGCGGGCGGGATCGAGGGCGCTGTCGGGATCAGCGGCGACACCTCCGAGAATGACGAGACCTGCGCCGTTTACGGCATCGGCTGCGCCGCTCTCGTCGCTGATACCGGCGACCCCGCCTAGGCTGTTTCACTCGGCTTCTCGGCGGGCGGCATCCCGCATCGGTTGGCGGCCGCCGCTGTGCGGCAAAAATGTGTGCCTTGGCCGTCAACGCCTGCTCAAGCTTCTCATTTTGCTGCGTTGGCGCGAACCCAGCGAGCTGAAAAATCTCGCCAAACGGGGCTTTTTGCACTGATCGCGGCCGAATTGACAGCTTCCGGCGCGCCTGCCCTGTAAGGCTGTATGTAATTAACCATATCTTATTATAGTTGTGTTATTACTCCTCATAGATATACGTAACACTTGCCATCTATCACGGGCTGTTTGATGCGGGATTTGATTGCCTGTCCTCCGGCTACGCCGGTTACGGCCGTCCGGTTGCGCCGTAACCGCGCCCACCGTGAGGCTGGGGCCGTGGCGAGACCGCCGGCGATGGCTGCCCGCTGATGCTTTCTCGCGGCGGCGGCATCGGCCGGTCGTAGGACTGGCGTCGGACCGGGGGCGCATAGTCTCGGACTGATGCCGGCACGGGTCACGCCGCCGGCCTGGTACGACGTCACCTGGAACCCGACCGCCGGTTGCTCTTCGATGGGTCCGGGCTGCGACCACTGCGATGCCCTGCGCACCGTCGCACAGCTGGCGCGGATGGGTGGAAAAGCGGGGGCGCGCTACGCCGGGTTGACCACGATGGGACGGGTGGGCCGGCAATGGAACGGCGAGCTCCGCGTGCGCGACGACGTCCTGACTTGGCCGCTGGTGCAGCGCAAGGGGCGGCGCGTTCTTGTGAACTCGCTGTCCGACCTGTTTCACGAGAAGCTCGCGACCGATACCATCGACGCTGTGCATGCGGTGATGACGATCGCGCATTGGCACCGGTTTTTGACGCTGACCCGCCGTGCCGAGCGGATGCGCGCTTATTATGTCGACCCGCAAACCCCACAGCGAATTGCGACGCAGATCGAGCAGTTGGCGGCGACAATTCTGCCGGCGCTCGGCTCGTCTTCGCGTGGTCGCGACAGCAGCGTAAGCACAGGGCACGCCGCAGAAGGCGGGGTCCGCCGAAATTGGCCTGAGGGACTGGCTCGGGTGGTTCGTCGGCAGGCCGGTCCCGTTGCCGGTGAAGCCGGTGCAGCCACAATCGACCCATGGCCGCTGCCCAATCTGTGGCTGGGCGTTGCGGTCGAAGACCAGGATCGCGCCGGGCGCATCGCGGAGCTGCTGCAGACCCCGGCCTGCCTGCGCTGGGCGTGTTTCGAGCCGTTGCTCGGTCCGGTGCGGCCCGATCTGGTCCCGGTCGACGGCGACGGCTATGTCGACGCGCTCGACGGCAGCCGTTTCGACCTCGACGGGCGCGGTCGAAGGCTCGCGATCGCCGGCCCGGCGCTGCGGCCGCTCGACTGGATCTTTGCCGGTGGTGAGACCGGCGCCGGCGCGCGGCCAACCGATCGCGATTGGGTGCGCGATCTGCGCGACCGCTGCCTCGCGACGGGCGTGCCGTTTTTCTTCAAGCAATGGGGCGAATGGGCGCCGGCGCCGGATGACAATGCCGCGCAAAAGATGGTGCACCGCGGCCGCCGAGCCGCGGGGCGGCTGATCGACGGCCGCTCGTGGGACGATATGCCCTCGGCAATGCGCGCGCCTACCCGCCGGCCGCGCTGATCCGCGCACATCGAGGCTCCTCATTCCGTGCCATCATGGCGCGCGATGGTTATCCGCGCGAGGATGGTTGGGGGACGAAAATCGATGGCGGCTCTTGCGTGTGCAAGACGAGGCGGGCGATCGGCAATAAGCGGCTTCTCGGCCTGCTCCTGGTTGCCCTCTTTGCGTTTCCGCTGCTGGTGAGCGGCTGCGTGCTCGGCCGGCCGAACAATGTCCCTTGGTATCTGGCGCGGCGCGACCCGACCGGGCTCGCACCTGATCCGGCAACCAGTCCCGAGCCGGTCATTCAAGTGTATGCCGCGCGCGCAGTGTCGTGGCGAGGGGTTTTTGCGGTCCACACCTGGATTGTCGTCAAGCCTGCCGGCGCGCCGCACTATTCGCGCTACGAGGTGCTGGGCTTTGGCGTCGCCAACGGCGCGCCAGCGGTGCGCGTCGACCGGATGGGTCCCGACAATTACTGGTTCGGCGCGCGGCCGACGGTGGTGCTCGACCGCCGCGGGCCGGGCCTCGACCCGGTGATCGACAAGATCCGCGCGGCGGTGGCGAGCTATCCCTATCCGCGCGAATATCGGGCTTGGCCGGGCCCCAACAGCAATACCTTCACCGCCTATGTCGCGCGCCGGGTGCCGGAACTGGGGCTGGCCTTGCCGGCCAACGCGATCGGCAAGGACTATCTGCCGAACGGCGCGGTCGTCGGTGCCGCGCCGAGCGGGACCGGCGTGCAGTTTTCATTGTTCGGGGTTTTCGGCCTGCTCGTCGCGATCAAGGAAGGGATCGAGTTCAACCTGCTCGGCCTCAACATCGGCATCGATATCTTGGCGCCCGGCTTAAAGCTGCCGGGGGTCGGGCGGCTCGGGTTCACCTGACCGACGGCGAGCCCCCTCAGCGCCCCGCCGTAATTAGCCGAGTTCTTCAATCAGGCGCTCGAAGCGGCCTTCGTCACAACAGGTTACGGTCAGAAGGCTGCGGTCAGAACCGCGCCACCGCCTCGAAACGCCGGGAGTAGATTTATTTCTTCGTCGATGCTCGGACAGGCGGTAGGTCGGCTTGGTCGGCACTCGTGTAAGGCTCACCGAAATAGGGGAACACGTCGCGCACCCGCTCCTTGTCCGGCGCAACGCCGTCGGCGAGAGCGGTATTCGTCGCCAAGGTCAGGATCACGTCCATCACGTCGTCTGTCAGTCCCGTGTCTTGACGACCTCGCCGGTGCGGCCGGCGATGACGAATTCACCCTCCGCGCCGCGCAACGCGGTCTCGCCGGCTCCTCGAAACAGGTAGAAATCACAGAGGTTGATCCGGGGGTCTTCCAGCGCGGTCGGCGTATCGAAGTGGTGAGACATGAGATACCCCGTAAAGGGGCGATCCGGCGGTCGTCGGCTGCAAAAAATGCGGCAACCCTTCGCCCTACCGAAAGGGCGTCAATGCCGCTCGCCGGGCGACCGGGCCCGCCAAGACGTCTCTACGACCGTCGCCTCGTGCGGAAAACCGAATTATTTAGGAAAGACGCGCTGGTAGACCCCGGGCGAGCCGTCGTCGTGGCGCAGATTGGGCGACATCCGCCGCGTCCACGGATTGCTTGCCCGCGCCCGCGCCCAGGCCTCGCTTTCCGGTATCTTGGCCTGCTCGAATTCGTAGAGGGTCAGGTATTTGGGCTGGCCTTCGACAGCGACATAGCGGCGCGCTGCCATGCAGCCGGGCACCGCCAGATAGCCCGGGATGTAGACGGTATTGTACCAGGCGTTGAATTCCTCTTCGACCGCACCCGACACGTCGATGCGTCCCATCTGCAACACCGGCGCCATTCCGGCGGTCTGCTCGATCGGATGGGTGTGCACCGGAAAGATCTGGCGGTAGGCGTTGCGCAGAAAGTTACGGCCGATCCGGCTTGTCCCGGTCTTTTGCCGCTGCGCCGAGGGCTGGTATTTGAGCGTGTCGAGATAGGCTGCGCTGCGCAATACGTTGTGGTCCTCGAGTTCGTAGATCGCGAGGTATTTCGGCCCGCCCTTTAGCGCCGAATAGCGGCCGGCGCTCAAGAAGCCTGGGATCTGCAACAGCCGCGGGATGTGCTCCTCGTCGTACCAGCGATTGAACTCGGCGTCGAATTCCGCATCGATGTCGGTCCACACCATCAGCAATCCGGTTCCGCGCGTCTTGGCCATCGCTCCCTCCTCGATTTCCCGCGACCCATCCTCCCGAGCCTAGCATGCGGGCGCCGCTGTTCAATGCGCAAGCGACGAGGAGGCGATCCTCGGAAGCGATGGCAGCCCCGCCGCCGCTGCGCTACCATCGCCACAGTCCACGGAGGGAGGAAGACATGACCCGCGCCTACAACGCCATCGACGCCGACGGTCACGTGCTCGAGCCGACCACTTTGTGGGACGACTATATGGACCCGGCGTTTCGCGATCGTGCGCCGCGGCTGGTCGTCAACAATGACGGCAAGGAAATGCTGCTGATCGAAGAAAAGATCCTGGGCAGCCAGCAGGGCATGGGCGGGATTGGCGGCGTCGGTGCGCGCCAGGGTTCGGTCCAGGCCTCGACGATGACCTACAAGGAAGGGCGGCCCGGCGGCTTCGACCCGCACCAGCGCATCCCCGACATGGATCTCGACGGCATCGACGCGGTGTTTCTATATCCGAGCATGGGGCTCTTTGCCGGGTCGGTGCAGGACCCGCAGCTCGCCGCCGCGATGTGCCGCGGCTACAACCGCTGGCTCGGCGATTACTGCAAGCCCTACCCCGACCGGCTCTTCGGCATCGCGATGCTGCCGATGCAGTCGATCGACCTGGCGATCAAGGAGATGCAGTTCGCGAAGAACGAGCTCGGTTTCCGAGGCGGCTTCATCCGCCCCAATCCGTACAACAACAAGATGATCCACCACCCGGACTATGAGCCGTTCTGGCAGGCCGCCGAAGATCTCGATTTCTCGATCGGCTTCCACGAGGGCGGCAACAGCGGCATGCCCACCGTCGGCATCGACCGGTTCGAGGGGCGCGCCGCCCAGCAATCATCAGCCACACGATGGAGATGATGCTCGCCTGCATGAGCGTAATCTGGGGCGGGGTGTGCGAACGGCACCCGAAGATCCGCATCGCCTTCCTGGAATCGGGCGGCGGCTGGGTGGCGCCGTGGCTCGACCGGATGGATCGCCATTTCGACGACCAGGGCTTCAACGATTCCGGTTTGACGACGCGCCCGAGCGAGTTGTTCCAGCGCAACTGCTGGATCTCGTTCGAGCCGGTCGAGGGCAGTCTCAAGGTTCTTGCCGACTATATCGGGGCGAACAAGATCATGTGGGCGACCGACTACCCGCACCGCGATGGCTTTTTCCCCGGCGCGCCCAAGATGATCCTCGATCGTCTCGAAGGGGTGTCGCCCGAGACCCGCCACGGCGTCATGGCCGGCGGTGCGATGGGTTTCTACGGCCTCAATTGATCCGTGTTACCGCTGACTGTGTCGCCGATACGACTGCATTGATAACGCGATCGCTGTAATCTCCCGGGATGGGGCAGATCGTGATCCGCGGCGTAGACGACGCGGTGCGGGCGGCGTTGCGCAAGCGCGCCGCCCTCTCCGGCACCTCGATGGGGGAGCAGGCGTGCCACGCGCCGGCGAAGGCGGTGGGGCTCGATCGTGAGGCGGCCCTGCGGCGGCTCGACGAAATCCGCCGCCAGATCGGCCGCCTCGAAGGCGAGTCGACGACTCGACGACATCAGGCGCGATCGCCGTCGAGACATGCAAATCCGGGGCTGTTTCCAACAAGTGAGTCGATGGCCGGATTGGCATATCCTGCATCTGATCGAGTGCGGATTGCGGCCTCGTCTCGAACAATCGTCATGGAGTTGTCGTCATGGGTAAGCTCGACGGGAAAGTCGCCCTGGTCACCGGCTCCGGCCGCAACATCGGGCGTGCGACTGCGCTGATGCTGGCGGGCGAGGGCGCTCACGTCGTCGTCAACGCCCGCGCCAACCAGGCCGAGGCCGACGCCGTCGCCCACGAAGTCCGCGATCGCGGGGTCAAGGCGCTCGCCGTGCTCGCCGACGTCGCCAAAAAGGATCAGGTCGAGGCGATGGTGGCGCGGGCATTGTCTGAGTTCGGCCGCGTCGACATCCTGATCAACAACGCGGCGATCCGGCCGCACAAGCCCTTCACCGAGGTGACGGTGCAGGACTGGGAGCACGTCCGGGGCGTGGTTCTCGACGGTGCGCTCTACTGCACCCAGGCGGCGATCCCGTCGATGGTCAAGAACGGCTATGGCCGAATCCTGTTCTTCACGGGCGACGGCTCCTTCACCGGCGGCAGCGGGCGCGCCCACGTCTCGGCGGCAAAGATGGGCCTGGTCGGGCTGGCGCGGGCGCTGGCCTCCGAGTTCGCCGGGCACAACATCCGCGCCAACGTGGTCTCCCCGGGCAGCATCGACACCAGACGGGACAATCCGGAGTGGTATCAGGGGCGCGCACCGAACGCTGCCGGCATCCCGCTCGGGCGCCAGGGGCATGTCGACGAGATCGCCGCCACCTGTCTGTTTCTGGTCAGCGACGACGGCGGCTTCATCACCGGCCAGACCATCCACGTCAACGGCGGCGCCGGGTACTATTGACGAAGTCCCTCGTGACGAGGTTCCTCGCCGGCGCGTCACGATGGACCGCGGGCGGAATTCGGCGCCGTCCTTGCAGGTCTTTGCGTGCCGGAATGCTTCCGCACGCGACGCAAGGCCGGGTGCGACCGCATATGGCCTACCGGGGAGGCGAGCCCAAATTGCCGCGCGGTTCGAACTGCCGCACCTGCAAAGAGCGTAGTACGTAGTCGACGTCTGCCGCGGCCACTGCGCGCTGGTCGTTGCGGCAGAGGCTCGCGTGGATCAGGTAAACATAACCGCCGCCCCAGCGCGGGCCGCGCTTTTCCAACGCCAGGCAAGCGTCGGCGCCAAGCGAAAATTCCATCGTGCTCAAATCGCCATTGGTAATGAAATTGCGCCATCCGCCGCCCTGTCTTGCGGTCCGGTTCATGTCGGGGAAATCGTCGCGCAAATCGCTGTACCCGGATTCGACATAGCAGCTGCCGTGCTGGTGACCGATGGCGCTGACGTAATAAGGATCGAAGACCATGACATCGGCCTCGACCGCCAGGCTGCCGAAATTGGTCATGACCAGATCATGGGCAATTCGGCAGTTGGACTGTTGAATACCCGGAAGTACCGGCGTCATGGTCTCCAGGGGCGTGCCGGTTTTGCAGCTGCCGGCGGTGCCGACGCCGATCCGTGACGCGGCGCAGGGAATGTCGGGCCATTTGTCCTCATCGACCCGTGAATTGCCGAAATAAGGGGTGAATTTCTTCCAGGAGGGGGTGATCGGCGGCGCGGTGACGATGACCTCCGGCAGTGGCACCTGCTGCTGCGCGGCGGCCGGGCGCGGCGTCGAGCAGATGATCGGAAGTAGAACCACGCTCGTCGCCAGACGGATTTTCCCCATTCGAGAATCTCGATAAATAGGCGTCTCGCTTTTCAACGCCCGCGCCGGCTGGGCGCCAACGCGATTGTACGTACCATAACGGGTGCGGTTGACTGGGCTCCGGACTTGCCGACGACGAAAGCGCCGGCACCACCGATTACGCCTCGCGACCTGCGGCCCGCTCCCCTACGCAAAGCCGCTCGTGAGCCGTCACGAACATGCGTAGAGCGGTTAAGCCGCAGCGCATTCCACCGCGAACGGAGCTGCGCGCTGCCGCCTGTGCGCCGCCGTTGCCTTACCGCCGCTCGCGGCTTTCTCGAGGCTCGCCGCCGCCGCCGGTCTCAGCGGCTGGATACTCGACGCCACCGGGTTCACCGCTCTGCCGACCGCGGCCTATGGGCGCTTGCGGGGCATCCGGGCGGTGCCGGCAGGGCAAGACCGTCAGTGAATCGATTGGCCGCCGACGGCGGTGATGGTGATGTGCCCCATCGTCGTGTTGGCCTTGGCGCCATGCCAATGGCGTTCGCCGGCCTTGATGTGCACGACGTCGCCGACATTGATCTCGCGCTGCTCGTGCTCGGTCGCCACCATGCCGGAGCCCGAGGTCACGACCAGCACCTGGTCGCAGGTATGGGTATGCCAGCCGGTGGTGCAACCCTGGCTGAAGTTCACCACGCTGCAGTTGTAGTTCGCGGAATCCCCGGGCTCGATGATGGTCTGACGCGACCGCGAAACCGGCCCGCTCCACCCTTCGATCCGCTCGGCGCCTTCCACCGGGACGTTCGGTACGTTTTTCAGCGTGACCACCTTCATGACAACTCCTCCTGGTGTTGACGGCTGCTCAGGGTATCCGAAATCGGCACTATGTCGCCACTGCCACGGGATCACCGCTGTGATTTCGGATTTTGTGTCTCCTCGAATCTCAATATGATTCGGATTTACCAATGAGGGTCCTAGAAGGGTTGGTTTATGCGCCCTTAGGTCAACTGATGGCTGCCGTCACCGAGCCGCCTTTTCACCGATAAGCAATATGATTGTTGATTGGCGAGGTCGCCTCGGTCGATGGACGGCAGAAGCAACCAGGGAGGATCGTCGATGAGGCTCGAAAACAAGGTTGCGCTGATCACCGGTGCCGCGTCGGGCATGGGCGCCAGCATGGCGCGGATCTTCGCCGGCGAAGGCGCCAAGGTCGTCGTCGCCGACATGCTCGAAGAGGAGGGCAGGGGAGTCGTCGCCGACATCACCCGAGCCAATGGTGCGGCGCTGTTCCACCGGCTCGACGTGAGCCGCGAGGCCGAGTGGAAGACGGTCGTGGACGCGACTCTCGCCGCCTACGGAAGGCTCGACATTCTCGTCAACGACGCCGGGCTGAGCGGCAGCGCCGCCGACGACTTGTTCGACACTGCCGTCTGGGACACCTTGATGGCGGTCAACGCGCGCGGCGTCTTTCTCGGGATGAAATTCGCGATCCCCGTCATGAAGGCTCAAGGCGGCGGCTCGATCGTCAACATCTCGTCGATTTCCGGCATCACCGGCCAATACGGCATCCATGTCGCCTACAACGCCTCGAAAGGGGCGGTGCGCACCCTCACCAAGGCAGCGGCGGTGCAGCACGGCGCCGACAACATCAGAGTGAATTCGGTGCATCCCGGGCTGATGCCGCCGATGCGTTCGTCAAAGCGCACCGCTGACCCCGAGGTCCGCGCGAAGATGCTGCGACAGGTGCCGATGGCCCGCGCCGGCCGTCCCGAGGAGGTCGCCAACGCCGTCCTCTTCCTCGCCTCGGACGAGGCCTCCTACATCACCGGCGCCGAGCTGTGGGTCGACGGCGGCTACCTCGCGACTTAGGGCAACCGTCGCCTCGGCGGGCGCGGGGGCCGGACCGAATTCGCCGTCGAGCGCCGTGCCCGGCGCCGCCAGTGCGGGGGCCGTCAACAGCTCCCGGCGGCGCATCGAGGTCATTCTCTCGGATCGCGGGCTAACCTATGGCGCGGTCGGGCAGCGGCTCGGGGGCACCCTCCGCCGCAGGAGCCGAGCGGTCGTCCGCCGCTTCTTCCTGCATCATCAGATTGTCTTTGACGCTGGCGAGTGCTGCAATCATCGCGTCGCGTGTTCCGGAAGCAAGCCCGGCAAACAACTCTTCGCGTATCGTGAGGTTGATTTCGAGGATGCGCGTCACCACCGGCCGCGCCGCGGGCTGCAGCCATAAGGTGCGGACCCGCCGGTCGGTCGGATGGGCGCGGCGTTCGACCAGCCCCTCCTCACTCAATTTGTCGATCATGCGCACCAGCGCGATCGGCTCGATGTCGAGCCAGGTCGCGACCTCAGTCTGGCTCACACCCTCGCTGCGCGCGATGTAAAGCAGCACTGCCGCCTGCCGCCGGGTGATCGGCAGCCCGGTGTGCCGCGCAGCGCGCTCAAAGCGCCGTTTGACCAGCCGTGACACGTCGTGAACCAAAAACCCGAAGCTGCGGTCTGCCGCCGGGAACGCCGCCGTTTCGACGCGCTCGGTCGCCACGTGATTGCGGGTCATCGCCGTCATTCCGCCCCCTGCCGCTCTTGCCCCAGCACCGGCCTGCCCTCGCCTGACAGAGCTTCCGCCACCCGCGACGGCTCGTAGGGACGGCCGACCCAGCGTGCAAAGCGTTCGAGATAGAGATAGATGACCGGTGTCGTATAGAGCGTCAGCCATTGCGACACCGCCAGTCCGCCGACGATCGCGATTCCGAGCGGCTGGCGCAATTCCGAGCCGGCCCCCTGGCCGAAGGCGATCGGCATCGCACCAAACAGGGCAGCGAATGTCGTCATCATGATTGGGCGAAAGCGCAACAGACAGGCCTGATGTATCGCCTCTTGCGGGCTCTTGCCGTCGAGACGTTCGGCCTGAAGCGCGAAGTCGATCATCATGATCGCGTTCTTCTTGACGATGCCGATCAGCAGGATAATGCCGACGATCGCAATGACGCTGAGATCATAATGGAACAGCATCAGCATCAGCAGCGCCCCGACGCCGGCCGCGGGCAAGGCCGAGAGGATCGTGATCGGGTGGATGTAGCTTTCGTAGAGCACACCGAGGACGATGTAGACGACGAGGATCGCGGCGGCGACAAGCAGCGGCATCGACGACAACGAGGCTTGGAACGCCTGCGCCGTGCCCTGGAACGACCCGTTTAATGTCGGCGGCGCGCCGAGCCGTTCGGCGGCTGCTTGGATCTTCTCTACGGCCTGGCCGAGTGCCACGCCGGGGGCCAGGTTGAACGACAAGGTCACCGCCGGAAACACACCTTGATGGCTGACCGACAGCGGCGTGACCTTTGAGGTAAGATGGGCAAAAGCGGAGAGCGGCACCTGCGCCCCGTTTGGGCCGGAAACATAGATCTTGGAGAGCGCCGCCGGGTCGCTCTGGAACTGTGGCTGAACCTCAAGGACAACTTTGTATTGGTTGGTCGCGGTGTAGATGGTCGCAACCTGACGCTGGCCAAAGGCATCATATAAGGTCTGGTCGATCAGTGCGGCCGATAGCCCGAGCCGGTAAGCGGCGTCGCGGTCGACATTGATAGCCAGAGTTGGCGCGGCGTTCTGCTGGTCCGAGGCGACGTCCTGAAGTTCCGGCAATTTGCGCATCTCGCCTTCGAGGATCGGCGCCCAGTGATTGAGTTCGGCGTCGTCGGTGTCAGTCAGTGTGTACTGGTATTGCGTCCGGCTGAGGCGGCCACCGACCGTGATGTTCTGCGGTACCTGCATGTAAAATTTCGCCCCCTCGACCGCGGCGACCTTGTGGCGCAAGCGCTGCAGGATCTGATCGGCCGTGTCGCTGCGCTCCTCGAAGGGCTTCAGCGCAAAGAAAATGCGGGCCGCATTCTCGGTCGGGTTGTAGGCATAGGCCCCAGCGAGCATAAAGACGCCACTGACGGCGGGATCATCGCGCAGGATGTCGACGACTTGGTGGGCGATCTTGACCGTCGAAAGGTATGAGGCGTCCTGCCTCGTGTCGACCTCGCCGAAGACAGTCCCGGTGTCCTGCTGCGGGAAGAACCCCTTCGGGATGGTGACATACAGATACCCGGTCAGCACGATCAGCGACAATGTCGTAAGCAGGGTTGCAAGCTGATGGCGGAAAACGAAATTTAGGCCGCGGTCATAGCGGCTCAACATCCAATTAAACACACTCTCGGCACCGCGATTGAAGCGGCCCTTTGGATGGAGCCCCTCTTCCTTTAGAAAAAGTGAGCACAGGACCGGCGTCAGGGTCAGTGACACGATTGCCGAAGCTACGACCGCAACCGACACGGTTACTGCGAATTCGCGAAATAGCCGGCCGATGACGCCGCCCATCGCGAATAGCGGGATGAAGACCGCGATCAGCGAAAAGGTGATCGAAATGATCGTAAAGCCGATCTGACCGGCGCCTTTGAGCGCGGCGTCGAACGGGCGCATCCCCTGCTCGATGTAGCGCACGATGTTCTCGATCATCACGATCGCGTCGTCGACGATAAAGCCGACCGAGATGGTCAGCGCCATCAGCGAGATGTTGTCGAGGCTGAAGCCCGCGACGTACATGACCGCGAAGGTGGCGAGCAGCGACAACGGCACCGCGAGGCTCGGGATCACCGTGGCCCAAAGCGTCCGCAGGAACAGAAAAATGACGATGACGACGAGGCAAATTGTCAGCAGCATCGTGAGCTGCACGTCGCGCACCGCCGCGCGGGTCACGAGCGTGCGGTCGAGCATCAGATCGACATGGACCGACGGTGGGATGGATGCCTCTAACTTAGGCATCAGCGCCTTGATCGTATCCACCAGCGCGATCGTGTTTGCGCCCGGAGCCTTCTGGATAGAGATCCCTTCCGCCGGGCGATTGTCGAACCAAGCACCGACACGGGAGTTTTGCACCGAATTGAGAACGTCGCCCACGTCCTTGAGCCGCACTGGCGCGCCGTTGCGGTAGGCAACGATCAAGTTTCCATACGCCGAGGCGTCCAAGAGTTGATCGTTGGTCTCGAGCGTGACCACTTGGTGCGCGCCTTCGATCGAACCTTTCGGTTCATTAACCGTCGCGTTTACCAGCGCATTATGCACATCCTCGATGCCGATACCGTGGGCGGCGAGCGCCGCCGGGTTGACCTGGACGCGCGCGGCATATTGCTTTTGTCCGAAGATCGAAACCTGTCCGACCCCTGGCACCGTCGAGAGCCGCTCCGCCAGTACCGTGTTGGCGTAATCGTCGAGCTTGTAGTCCGGTACGGCGTCGGAATGGACGGCATAAATCATAATCGAAAAGTCCGCCGGATTAACCTTGCGGTAGGTGGGCGGGCTCGGCAGGTCCTTGGGCAGCAATCCGCTGGCAGCATTGATCGCGGTCATAACGTCCACCGCTGCGCCGTCGATGTTGCGCGACAGCTCGAATTGCAGGGTGATCGTCGTCGTCCCGATGCCGGAGAGCGACGTCATCTGGTCGAGCCCGGGAATCTGAGTGAATTGCTGTTCGAGCGGCGTCGCGAGCGCCGAGGCCATGGTCTGCGGGCTCGCGCCCGGATAGCTGGCGCTTACCGTGATGGTCGGGAAATCGACATTCGGCAACGGGGCCACCGGCAGAAGGCCGTAAGCCGCGATCCCGAAGACCAGCACGCCCAACATCAAGAGTGAGGTGGCGATCGGCCGCCGGATGAAAGGTTCTGAAATGCTCATCGCCGGCTGCTCGCAATCCTCGCAATCAACTCACAATCCGCGCAATCAGAGAGTGCAGTCGGGCAGCTAACCGGCGTCCACTCGCGCGGCCCCGTCCGCTGGTGACGAAGGCGTGCGGGAAAGAGCCGAAAATGCGGTCGGCGGGATAAACGGGATAAAAGACGTGGGTCCCGACGTGTTCGCCCGCTGCATGGGTGCAGATGACTGGCGTCATTCCGCGCCCTGGCGCTCCTGCGCGAGCACCGGCCGGCCTTCGCCTGCCAAGGCTTCCGCCACGCGCGACGGCCGATAGGGACGCCCGACCCAGCGGGCGAAGCGTTCGAGATAAAGATAGATGACCGGCGTCGTGTAGAGCGTCAGCCATTGCGACACCGCCAGTCCGCCGACGATCGCAATCCCGAGCGGCCGGCGCAGTTCGGAGCCGGCGCCCTGGCCAAGCGCGATCGGCAACCCGCCGAACAGTGCCGCAAACGTCGTCATCATGATCGGCCGAAAGCGCAACAGGCAGGCCTGATGGATCGCCTCGCGCGGGCTCTTGCCTTCGATCCGTTCAGCCTGCAGAGCGAAGTCGATCATCATGATCGCGTTCTTCTTGACGATGCCGATCAGCAAAATGACGCCGATCATCGCGATCACGCTCAAATCGTAGCGCAGCAGCATCAGCGCCAGCAGCGCGCCGACGCCGGCCGACGGCAAGGCCGACAAAATCGTGATCGGGTGAATGTAGCTTTCGTAGAGCACGCCGAGGACGATGTAGACGACGAGTATCGCAGCGGCGACAAGCAGCGGCGTCGACGACAGCGAAGCCTGGAAAGCCTGCGCTGTGCCCTGGAATGAGCCGTTGAGCGTCCCCGGTACGCGCAACTCGGTCATCATCGCCTGTATCTTGTTGACCGCCTGGCCGAGCGCGATGCCGGGCGCCAAATTGAACGACAAGGTCACTGCCGGAAACTGGCCCTGATGATTGACCGACAGCGCTTCCACCTTCGAGCCCAGCTGGGCGAACGCGCTTAGCGGGATCTGCGCGCCGCCGGGCCCGGTGATGTAAATCTTGGACAGCGCCGTTGGATCGTCCTGAAACTTGGGCTGGACCTCCAGGATCACTTTATATTGGCTGGTCGAGGTGTACATCGTCGCAACTTGGCGCTGGCCGAAAGCGTCATAAAGCGTCTGGTCGATCAGCGACGGCGAGATGCCGAGGCGCGAGGCGGCATCGCGGTCGATGTTGATGGCGATGTGCGGCGCGGCGATTTGCTGGTCGGACGCTACGTCCTGCAGTTCCGGCAGCTTCTTCAATCCCCGTTCGATGATCGGCGCCCAGTGATTGATCTCATCCTGGTCCGTGTCGGTCAGGGTATATTGATACAAGGTGCGGCTGAGGCGCCCGCCGACGCTGATGTCCTGCCCGGACTGCATATAAAATTTGATGCCCCCGACTGCGGCCACCTTAGGCCGCAGACGCTGGATGATCTGGTTCGAGGTTGAATCGCGCTGGTTATGCGGCTTTAGCTGAATGAACAGCCTTGCAGTATTCTCGGTCGGGTTGTACGCGGAGGCCCCGGTAAAGGATAATATCCCGGAGACGTCTGGATCTTTCCGGACGATGTCGACAATCTGCTGCGTGAGCCCCGCCATCGCCACGAAGGATACGTCTTCGCGTGTATCCGCTTGGCCAAAAATGAACCCGGTATCCTGCTCCGGAAAGAAACCCTTCGGGATGATGACGTAGAGATAGCCTGTCAGGACGATCAGCCCCAGCGTCGATAAAAGAGTGGGTAACTGGTGGCGGAAGACAAAGCCTAGGCCCCGGTCGTAGACGCGCAGCATCCTGTTGAAACCGCCCTCGAGGATCTGGTTGAGGCGACCCGCCTGATGCAGCCCCTGCTCCTTGAGAAACAGTGAGCACAAAACCGGCGTCAAGGTCAGCGAAATCGCCGCCGAGGCCACCACGGCAACCGTTACCGTGACGGCGAATTCGCGGAACAGCCGGCCGATGATGCCGCCCATAAACAGCAGCGGGATAAACACCGCGATCAGCGAAAACGTGATTGAGACGATCGTAAAACCGATTTGGCCGGCGCCTTTCAACGCGGCGTCGAACGGGCGCATGCCCTGCTCGATGTAGCGCACGATGTTTTCGATCATCACGACGGCGTCGTCGACGATAAAGCCGACCGAGATCGTCAGCGCCATCAGCGAAATATTGTCGAGGCTGTAGCCGACCGCGTACATGACGGCAAAGGTTGCGAGCAATGACAGCGGCACCGCCAGGCTGGGTATGATCGTCGCCCATAACGTCCGCAAAAACAAAAAGATGACGATGATGACGAGGGCGATCGTCACCATCATTGTGAATTGCACGTCATGCACTGCCGCGCGGACCACCAGCGAGCGGTCGGAGACGAGCACAACATGGATCGAAGGGGGGAATGATTCCATGATCCGGGGAACCATTTCCTTGATCGTGTCAACCAGTTGAATGGTGTTGGCGCCGGCCTGGCGCTGCACTGCCAGACCTTCGGCTTTGGTATCAAAGAACCACGCGCCGGTGCGCGCGTTCTGCACCGAATCGATCGCCTTGCCCACGTCTTTGACGCGAACCGGGGCCCCGTTACGATAGGCGATGATGACGTTGTTGTAGGCCGCGGCGTTGAACAGCTGGTCGTTGGTGTCGAGGGTATAGGTCTGGTGCGCGCCTTCAAGGCTGCCCTTCGGCCGGTCGAGCGTTGTAGCGGTCAGCGCGTTGCGCACATCCTCAAAGCCGAGGCCGCGTGACGCCAATGCGCCAGGATCGATCTGCACATGCGCCGCATAGGGCTGCTGGCCAAAGATCCGGGATTCCGACACGCCCGGCACCGTCGACAGCTTTTGCGCCAGGATCGTATAGGCGTAATCATCGACCCGGTAGATCGGTAGCGAGTCGGAGTGAACGGCATAGATCAGGACCGGGCGGTCGGCCGGGTTGGTCTTGCGATAGGTCGGTGGGGTCGGCAGGTCCGAAGGCAGCAAACCGCTGGCGGCGTTGATCGCCTGCTGTACGTCGCCGGCGGCAGCGTCGATGTTACGCGACAGATCGAATTGCAAGGTGATCGACAACGAGCTGATGCCGCTCGTCGACGTCATCTGATCGAGCGCGGGGATCGCGGCGAATTGCTGCTCCAGCGGCGTGGCCACCGCTGAGGCCATCGTGTCGGGACTGGCCCCAGGATAATTGACCGAGACGACGATGGTGGGAAAATCGACATTCGGCAAAGCGGCCACCGGTAAGAGGCCGTAGGCCCCGATGCCGAACACCAGGATGCCCAGCATCAACAGCGAAGTCGCGATCGGCCGGCGGATGAACGGCTCCGAAATACTCATCGGCGATACCTGCGAATTTCAGTCGATGTCGAGGGGCGGAGAAGCAACAAATCCGCGGCGCCGCTTAGCCGGCAGCCCCCGGCGAGTGCGCGTTCAGCAGCCTGACGCGGGCGCCTTGGGTCAGCCGGAACTGCCCGTCGACGACCACCCGCTCACCGGGCGTAAGCCCTTTGGTGACAACGGCGATGCCGTCCTGGACCGAGGCGACCTCGACCGCGCGCCGCTCGACCGTGTCGTCGGGCTTGATGACATAGACGTAGGAGCCGTTCGGCCCGGCCTCGACGGTCTGCGAAGGAACCGTCGCCACATTGGGGCGCATTCTCAGGATGACGCGCAGACTGACGAATTCGCCGGGCCACAGGCGCTCGTCCAGATTGTCGAACCGCGCCTTCAAATGGATCGTGCCGGTTGTTTGGTCGATCGAATTGTCGATCAACGTCAGCTTGCCCTCGGAAAGCAGCTTGCTGCCGTCGCCGCTGTACGCTCGAACGACGAGTGGCGCTTTCTGCTGGTTCTCGCGGAGTTCGTCGAGGGTCTCCTGCGGTAACGTGAAGCTTACGAAGATCGGCTTCAGCTCGGTGATCGTGACCAGCGCGGTATTGTCGTTGGTATGGACGAGGTTGCCCTTGTCGACGAGCCGCGCGCCGAGACGCCCGTCGATCGGCGAGCGGATGGCGGCGTATCCCAGATTGAGCTGGGCATTGTCGATCGTCGCCTGGTCACCGGTGATGGCGGCTTGCAGCTGCGCGACCAGTGCGGTTTGCTGGTCGTAACTCTGCCGGGTCTGGTAGCCGGTGCCGAGCAGCTTTGAATAGCGCTCAAGGTCGAGCTTCGCGCCGGCGAGCTGCGCCTCGTCCTTTTTCTTGGCGGCTTGGGCTTGCTCGAGCGCCGCCTGATAGGGCCGCGGATCGATCTCGAACAGCGGGTCGCCTTCCTTGACTTCCTGCCCTTCCTTGAACTCGACCTGAACGATCTGGCCGTCGACCCGGGTTTTGACCGTGACCATGTTATAGGCCTGCACCGTGCCGATGCCGTTGAGGAACACCGGGACGTCCTTGGCGACCACGGTGCCGGCGGTGACCGGAACAGCCGGCGTCGGGGCCTGGGCTCGCGCCGCCGGCGGCTCGGAACCGAAACCGAGCCACCAGATCACTACCGTCGCGGCGACGAGGAGGATCGCGGCCGCACCGATCGCACGCCTTATCATTGCGAGCAACTCCTTTGGAATTAAAGTTAATGTTTGTCTATCATAGACAAAACCTATAGCTATCGTGAGTTCGTGTCCATCCGAACTTCACCCGCCCCAGCGGGCGCGAAACGTCGCAGGCCGCCCCCGCCTATGGGCGCGGCGGAAGTTCAATCGGCGCGCAATTCGTGCGCCCCGACATCAGGCAGTCTTCGAGCTTCAATTCCTGACCGAGATCGCGGACCAGCACAACCCCGGCGATCGCCAGCGACAGAACGACGACCAGACCCATCAGCGCCGCCGTTCGCCGGTCGTCGCTCTCGTGATCATCGTTCTCATGGCGATTGCGCATCGGCCCACCGCAGCGATCCGCAAGACGGGGCCACTAGACCGTCGACGCTGTGACCGGCGAGGGTCTCGCTCGCCGGGGAGCGCCTGTCGATTTCCACGATCGACCGGCCCCTGGTCTCGAACCCGATATACCAGAACGCAACGGCCGGCAATGGCTTTGGCAATGCGTCGCGCTCTCCGGCATCGGTCGGTATCGGCCACGCTACCCGTGCGTCCTGGCGCGATCCAACGCCTGTTCGACGGTCCTGGTCGTCAGTAGCTCGGGTAAGAGCTCGCCGTCTGGCCGGCCTGGGCCATAGACCGCATTGAATGGAATGCCGTACCGACCAAAGCTTTCGAGATAGCGGGTCAACGCCGGGTCGGGCCGGGTCCAATCGCCGCGCATCGCCACAACCCCCGGTCCGAACAGCCGGCCCGCCACCGGCTCGCGGTCGAGCACCGCCGCCTCGTTGACCTTGCAGGTCAGGCACCAAGCCGCGGTCACGTCGACGAAAACGGTCTTGCCCTGGCCGACCAGCCGCTGGATCGCGCCCGGCTCGAACGGTTGCCAGGGCCCGGCTGTCGCCGCGGCGCTCGGCGGCTCAACGCCGGCAAAAGCCGGCCACAGCACTGCCGCCGCCACCAGCGCCGCCACAGCCGAACGCATCCACCGCGCCGCGCCGACCGGCATGATGCGCTGGCCCTTCGACGCCAGCAGCACCAGCACCGCGGTCAGCGCTGCCGCTGCCGTGAGCGCGACCCGCACCCCCGACAACATCGCCAATACGATCAGCAGCCACACCGCGGTACCGGCCAGCGCAAAACCCAGCACGATGCGCAGTCCGTTCATCCAGCGCCCCGGCCGCGGCAACAGCCGGACCAGCCGCGGGAACGTTGCGACCACGAGATAGGGCGACGCCATCCCCACCCCCAGCGCCGCAAACACGATCGCGATCTCGGCCGGCCCTTGCGCCAGCGCAAAGCCCACCGCAGTGCCGACAAACGGCGCCGAGCACGGCGTCGCGAGCAAGGTCGCAAACGCGCCGGTCAGGAAAGCGTCGGCAGAGGGTGTCTCGGCCCGGATATCTGCCGCCTGATAAGCAATACGCGGCAAAAGGATCGGCAGCCAGCCCCACAAGCTCGCCGCGAACAACGTCGTCACCGCCGCCATCGCCGCAATGAACCACGGCCATTGGAACTGAATGCCCCAGCCGATCGCCGACCCGGACGCCTTCAGCGCGATCAGCGCCGCGGCGATCAGCGCAAACGAGGCGACAACGCCAAGCGCCGTCATCAAGAGCCCGAACCGCACCCGCCGCCGCTCGGCCCCAGCATGGCTCGCCACCGACAGCAACTTGAGCGACACCACCGGCAAGACACAGGGCATCGCGTTCAGCACCAGCCCGCCGAGAAGGGCGACGGCAAGAATGGGCAACAGCCGCGCGTCCGCTCCCGGCGGCGCGCCGGGCAGCGGCGTCGCGCTGAATTCGGCCGCGCGCGTTCCGTCGACCAAGGTCAGGGTCAGTTTTTTGCCGAAGATGCCGGCGGTGTCCGCCTCGCGGATCGGCACGGTCAGGCTGGCGATGTGCCCGGCTTGCGACAGCGCCACTTCGGGCCGGCCGGGCGAACCCCTGTCCAGCCCCTCGACAAACAGATCCGGCGCTACGAAAGCAGCGCCACGGCTGTGCAGGCGGACCGTGAGCGCCGTGTCTGCGCCCTTGCCGCCCGCATTAACCGAGACGAGATCGATCCCGGCAGCGGCCAGCGATTGCGGGACCCTGGCGCGAGCGGCGGCGATCAGCCCCGCCTCTGCCGAGGGTGATGCCGGGCCGGCCGGTAGCCGCAGATCGAGCTTGGTCGAGTAGGGAACGCAGATATTGGCGCAGGCGGCCCAGCTGACCAGCGCCTGCAGGTCGAGCGGCTGTCCGGGCCGCGCCAGGGTAACCGTCATCGGCAGGATAACGTGATCCTGGTATCCTGCGGTATCGAAGCCCTGCAGCGAATAGCGCGCCGGCGCCGGCCAAGCGATCTCCGCATGTTTCAGGTTGTCCGACCCGGCCCAATCGATGCTCGGCGGAATCCCGGCGTCGCCGGGGGTGCGCCAATAAGCATGCCAACCGGGCATCAGCCGGATCTCAAGCCCGGCTTCGACTGTCGCCGCCGACCCGGTAGCGTCGGTCGCGGCAATCAGCCGTGCCGCAGCATGATCGTCGCCGACCCATCCCGTCGCCGCCACAGCCGCGGGCGGCAACACCGCCATCAACGCTGCCGCCACAACCGCACCGCACAACCGCAATCGCCGCAATCGCCGCAATCGCGCAACCTCCCACACCCATGTGCACGAGCAAATGCCAACCAATTGCGGCCCAACCAAGACCACGAGCGTCTCCGAGCCTATGTGACTTTGGGTATTAGGCGAACCCATGGCTTCGAGTCTTATAATATAAGCGCAACTAACCAGCAGTTAGGCGGAACACGAGGCAGGGCATATCGGCCTCGGTTGCGATCGCGGTTCGCTCTGCGCTATGACCCGGCAGCCTCGTCGCAAAAGGATCATCGGACATGGCGCAGCACGGGCCGCTCTCCGGCATTACCATCGTCGACCTCTCCCGCATTCTCGCGGGTCCTTATTGCACCTTGCTGATGGCCGAGCTGGGCGCGCGGGTGATCAAGGTCGAGCCGCCGCGCCAGGGCGACGACGCACGCCATTACGGCCCATTCAAAAACGGGAAATCGGCCTATTTCTCGTCGGTCAACCGCGGCAAGGAGTCGATCGCGCTCGACCTCAAATCATCTGACGGCCGCGACATTTTCGAGCGCCTGTTGGACAAGGCCGACGCTCTCGTTGAAAACTTCCGTCCCGGCACGATGGAAAAACTCGGCTATGGCTGGGAGAGCCTGCATCCGCGCTATCCGCGGCTCGTCTACGCCGCCGCTTCCGGCTTTGGCCATACCGGCCCCTATTCGCACTACCCGGCCTACGACATGGTCGTCCAGGGGCTGGGCGGGGTGATGAGCATCACCGGCCATCCCGACGCCCCGTTGACCCGCGTCGGCACGTCGATCGGCGATCTCGGCGGCGGCCTCTTCACCGCGATCGCGCTCAATGCGGCGCTGTTGCACCGCGAGCGCACCGGCGAGGCGCAAAAGGTCGACGTCTCGCTGTTCGACTGCCAGCTGGCACTCCTCGAAAACGCGATCGTGCGCTACACCTCGACCGGCGAAATCCCCGGTCCGATGGGCGCGCGCCACCCGTCGATCACCCCGTTCGAGGCTTTCGCCACCGCCGACGGCAACATCATCATCGCCGCCGGCAATGACGGGCTTTTCATCAAGCTCGCGCATGCTCTGGGCCGCGCCGACCTGGCCGAGAACCCGATCTACAAGACCAACGCCTTGCGCAACGAGCACCAGGAGGCGCTGAAGGCCGAAATCGAGAGCGTTTTGCGCGAGGCCGGCACCGATCATTGGATCGCGGTGCTCGAAGCCGCCGGGGTGCCGTGCGGCCCGGTAAACAACATTGCCCAGGCGCTGGCCCACCCCCAGGCCGCGGCGCGCAACATGCTGGTCGCGGTCGACGACGCGACGATCGGCCCGTTGAAGCTCGCCGGCAACCCGATGAAGCTGTCGGCCTTTGCCGATCCGCCGACCCGCGCCCCGGCCCCCGACCTCGACGCCGATCGCGAGCAAATTCTGCGCGAGCTCGGAACTCTGAGCTGCCGCGCGGGCGCCACGCCCGCATGATCCGTCGCGGCCTTGCCGTCCTTGCCGCGCTGTTGCTGCTCGCTGCCGGCGGGCTTTATCTCTATTTGCGTTCATCCTTGCCGCAGACCGGAGGTCGCATCGTCGTGACCGCGCCGAAGGCTGCGGTCCGCATCGAACGAGATGGCGAAGGCGTGCCGACGATCATCGCCCAAACCGATGATGACGCCGCTTTCGGCCTCGGCTTCGTCCACGCCCAGGACCGGCTGTTTCAGATGGAGCTGATGCGCCGCTACGCCGCCGGGCGGCTGGCTGAGGTCTTCGGCCCCACGGCCCTGCCGGTCGACAAGCAGATGCGGGTTCTCGGCCTCTATCGCGCCGCCGAGCAGGAGATCCCCTTCCTGTCGGATGAGGTGAAGCGCGCTCTTGGTGCTTATGCCGCCGGGGTCAACGCCTTTCTGGCGACCCGCCACGGTGCGCTGCCGCCCGAGTTCCTGCTGTTACGCTTCGCGCCCGAGCCGTGGCGAGAGGCCGACAGCCTCGCTTGGGGCAAGCTGATGGCCCTGCAGATCGACGGCAATTATCGCGGTGAATTGCTGCGCGCATACTTGGCGCGGTCGATCTCGCCGGCCGACCTCGCCTTTCTCTACCCCGAATATCCGAAGGGCGCGCCGACCACCCTCGCGGCGATGCTGCCGGTCTACAACCGTCTCGCGCTCGGCCGGCTCTACGATGCGCTGCCGCCCGCGGTCGGGCCGCATTACGCGTCGAACAACTGGGTTGTCGACGGCAGGCACAGCGCCAGCGGCAAGCCGCTTCTCGCCAACGATCCGCACCTCGCCTTCGGCGCGCCCGGACCGTGGTATCTCGCCCGCCTGAAAACCCCGGGCGACGACATCGCCGGCGCCACCGCCGCCGGGGTCCCGCTGGTTGTGATCGGCCACAACGAGCACATCGCCTGGGGGTTCACGACGACGACCGCCGATGTCGAAGATTTGTTTATCGAGAAGGTCGATCCCGCCGATCCCAGCCGATATCTGACCCCCGACGGCAACGCCCCTTTTCTCACCCGGCGCGAGACAATCCTTGTGAACGGCACGGCGCCGGCGGAGATCGTCGTTCGTGCGACGCGGCACGGGCCGGTGTTGTCCGATGTGTTTCCTGCGGAAACAGCCGACCCCGGCTATGTGCTGGCGTTGTCGGCGACGTTTCTGGTCCCTGACGATCGCAGTGCGGAGGCGCTGTGGGAGGCGAGCCACGCCACCGACTGGCCGAGCTTCAAAAGCGCATGGCGCAATTTTGTCGGGCCGATGCAGAACACGGTCTACGCCGACGACCGCGGCACGATCGGCTTTATCGCGCCGGGGCTGGCGCCGATCCGCAAAAAGGGCGACGGCTGGATGCCGGCGCCGGGCTGGACCGGCGAGTACGACTGGGACGGCTTCATCCCATTCGACGCCCTGCCGAGCGCGGTGAACCCGCCCTCGGGCCGTTTCGTCAGCGCCAACAACAAGATCGTGCCCGACAGCTACCCTTATTTCCTGAGCCGCGATTGGGATTTGCCGAATCGCGCCGAACGGATCAACGCCCTGCTCGACAGGAACCCGGTGCAAACCCCGGCGACGAGTGCGGCGATCCAGGCGGACACCTTCTCGCTGATGGCCAAGGAGCTGGCGCCGTTGATGACGCGCGTTGCCCCGGTGGGGCAAGCGTCGCGCGAAGCGATCGAGCTGTTGCGGCGGTGGGATTATCACATGGACCGCGACAAGGTGGCGCCGCTGCTGTTTACCGCCTGGCTGCGCCAGTTCAGCCATGCCGTCCTGTTCGGCCGCTTTGGCGACGCAATCGCCGGCTACTGGGATTTGAGGCCGCGCGTGATCGAGGCGGTGTTGACCGAGCGCCAGGATTGGTGCGACGACCCGAAGCGGCCGGGGAGCGAGACCTGCACCACCCGGCTCGCGCGATCGCTCGTGGCCGCGCTCGCCGAATTGCGCAGCGCCTATGGCGACGACATGGCGAACTGGCAGTGGGGGTGGGCCCATGTCGCGGTTTTCCCCAACCCGGTGTTCAGCCGCATCCCGGTCCTGCGCGATTGGTTCGACCCGTCGATTGCGACGCCCGGCGGCTATGACACGCTAAACCGCGGCCCGAGCATAGTTCGTGGCGAGGTCCGCCCGTTCGAGCAGGTGTTTGGCGCCGGGCTGCGCATCATTACCGATCTCGCCTCGCCGGCGTACGCCCATATGATCGTGACCCCCGGCCAGTCCGGCAACCCGCTGTCGGGCCACTTCGCCGATCTGCTGCGGCCTTGGCGCGATTTCGGCTGGCTCGTCCCGGGCCGCGCCGCCGCCGTCTCCACCCTCGATTTGGTTCCAGCGGACTGAAGGCTCGCGATTGCCGCCGCAATCGCCTGACGCATAGCACAGCCCGCCGCTCGCGCTTCGAGCCATAAGGCAAAAGACAGGCGCGGGGAGACTAAAGCAACCCTCGAACGTTCTCGATGATCGGGTCGGCGCCGGCGCCGGCCTTGGCGGCACGGCATCGGCCGATCCCGACGGCCGGCGCGTGAGCGCGGCAACGATGGACGGCACAGCCGGGGAGAACCCCGAATTGTCGCCAGACCGAAGAGGTGTCAATGCGTTCGAGCGGGTCGATGCGTGCGCAGATCGGGGCGCTGATCCTCGCCACGAGCGCGATTCAGCTCGCCAACGGCTTCTTCGGCACCTTGATTTCCTTGCGCGTGGCGATCGAGGATTTCGAGGCGATGACGGCCGGTCTGGTGCTCAGCAGCTATTTTGCCGGCTTCACACTGGGAGCGTTGCGCTCTGGACGCATCATCGAGCGGGTCGGACACATCCGAGCCTATGCCGCATTCGCGGGGATGGCTGTCGCCGCGACGGCGGCGATGTCGCTGCTGACCAAACCGGTGTCCTGGATGATCCTGCGCGCGGTCATCGGTTTTGGCTGCGCCGGGGTTTTCATCACGACCGAGAGCTGGCTCAACGCCAAGGCCCGGCCGGAGGAGCGCGGGCGGGTGTTTTCGGTCTATATGCTCGGCACGTTTATCGCCCTTGCGGTAGGACAGCTTCTGATCAGCCGGGCCGACCTCGAGACGGCGGCGCCGTTCAATATGATTGTAGCGCTGTTCGCCACGGCGCTGGTGATCGTGAGCACGACCCGGGCCGAGCCGCCGCGGCCGGCCGCAGCCGCGGTGTTGCCCTACCGCCAGCTTGCGCGCACGGCGCCGATCGCGGTCGTCGGCTGCGCGCTGAGCGGTCTCGTCAGCGGCTCGTTCTATGCGCTTGTCCCGGCTTGGATGCAGGGCGAGGGGATATCGCGCGAGACGATCGCCCTGTTCATGCTGGTGGCCGTGCTCGGCGGACTCGCGTTCCAGGTGCCGGTCGGCCGGCTCTCGGATCGCTTCGACCGGCGCATTGTCCTGGCCGCGCTCGGCCTCGGCTTTGCCGGCGCCGCGGTTGCTCTGGTCCTTCTGCCGCATTCCCCGCCGGTGGTCCTGCCGGCGGCGGCGCTGCTTGGCGGTTTTATGTCGACCCTTTACCCGGTTTGCGTCGCCTACGCGCACGACCGCATGCCGGCCGATCGGGTGGTGGCGGTAAGTGGAGGGCTCGTCTTGCTGAGTGGGCTCGGCTCGGTCGCGGGCCCGCTCATCGGCACCATCCTGATGGCCAGTTTCGGCATCGACGGCGTGTTCTACTTTATGGCTGCCGCGACGCTTCTGTTGGCTTTCCTGGCGGCGGGCCGGAGCTTCGCCACGCCATCGCCGCAACACCTGGAACGGCCTTTTGAGATCCTGGCGCCGCAAGCGGCGGCGCTCGCGCACGATCCGTTCGGCTCGTCCGACCTGGCCCCACCGCCGGACCCTAACGGGGTCCCCCCTGAGCAGATCTGACGCAGTGGTTGCTGACGATCGTGGCAACATCTCTGCCGTTATCGAACTATAACCGCATGGCAGCACCGCATTGCAGCACGGCCGTTGGCGATCGGCGGGACCGTCGCCGACTTACCCCGCCGCTGTGACGATGCCGCGATTTGCTCGAGCGGGGTTTGGACCTTAGCCATGAATGACCTGCCGGTATCGATCGCCGACATCCGCGAGGCCGCCGCGAGGATCGCGGGCGCGGTCGCGCGGACGCCAACCGTCGCGGCCCCGGCATTGTCCGAGCTCGCCGGCGCCGAGATCTATCTAAAGCTCGAAACCCTGCACCGCACCGGCTCGTTCAAAGAGCGGGGTGCGCTGAACAAGCTGTTGACCCTCGGCCCCGAGCAGCGCCGTGCCGGCGTCGTCGCGATGTCGGCGGGCAACCATGCCCAGGGCGTCGCTTGTCACGCGCAGCGCCTCGGCATCCCGGCGACGATCGTGATGCCCGAGGGCACGCCCTTCACCAAAATCGACCATACCGAAGCTTTTGGCGCCAGCGTGGTGCTGCAGGGCGAGACCCTCGCCGCCGCGCGCGAGGCGGCGCAGGCTCTCGCCCACGAGCAGAGTTCTGACTTTCGTCCATCCCTATGACGACCCGGCGGTCATCGCCGGACAGGGGACGATTGCGCTCGAACTGCTGGCCGACGAGCCCGATCTCGACACCCTGGTGGTTCCGATCGGCGGCGGCGGGTTGATTTCCGGCGTCGCCATCGCCGCCCAAGCGCTCGCTCCCCGGATCGAGATCGTCGGGGTGCAGTCGAGCCTTTACCCGTCGATGCACCGGCTGATGCGCGGCGAGGACCCCGGTCCCCCGGCCGAAGCGACGACGTTGGCCGAGGGCATCGCGGTCAAGGAGCCGGGGCGGCTGACCCGAACCATTGTCCGGGCGCTCGTCTCCGACATCCTGCTCGTCGACGAGACGATGCTTGAAAGCGCGGTCGAAACCCTGCTCGAATGCCAGAAGCTGATCGTGGAGGGCGCGGGAGCGAGCGGGGTGGCCGCGGTGCTCGCCGCACCCGGGCGCTTTGCCGGCAAGCGGGTCGGCATCGTGATCAGCGGCGGCAACATCGACGGCAGGCTGCTGGCCTCGATCCTGATGCGCGGGCTGGTGCGCGAAGGCCGGCTGGTGCGGCTGCGCGCCGAATTGCCCGATGTGCCGGGCGCGCTCTCCCGCGTCTCGGGAATTATCGGCAAGCGCGCCGGCAACATCGTCGAGGTCCACCACCAGCGCCTGTTTCAAGATACTTCGGTCAAGCGCGCCGAGCTCGACGTCGTCGTCGAAACCCAGAACCGGCGCCATGTCGAAGTCCTGATCGCGGCGCTCAACGAAGCCGGCTTCCCGACCCGCCTGCTGCTCTCCGAAGCCGCCGAAGACCCGGAATAGCCGCGCGGTCACTCCCGGCACAAGACGCAGCGATAGGCCTCCAACTAGCCCGCACCCTCGACCAGGATCAGCCGGCCGGTCGAATGGGCCTGCCGGATCTTTAGCGCCTGCTGATACTCGTCGGAGAAATACCAGCGACGCGCGGTGTCGGCGTCGGGAAATTCGATGACGACGATGCGTTCGGGCGCGGGCGCGCCTTCGAGCAGGTCGGCCTTGCCGCCACGGACGACGAACCGGCCGCCAAAGCGCGCGATGCTCGCCCCGGCGAGCGGCCGGTAGGGCTCGTAGCCGGCAGGGTCGGTCACCTGAACATCGGCGATGACGTAAGCGGGCATTCTTCCTCCTCTGCCTTCGTCCTGGGGAATTACCAGCGCAGCCTAGCACATCGTTTCCCGGGCCCACCCGCTTGCCGCCACTCCGTCCCTTCCCACATGCTCGGCATCGATCCGCAATCTTGGGGCTGACCGTGACCGCCGGATACGACTTGCCGAGGCGCGCCGACCATTTCGGGATCCCCGATCCGGCGGCGTTCCCCGAGCTTTACGAGGGTGTGCTGTGGCGCCGGGTCTTGGCGTACATGGTCGATCTCTTGTTCATCGGCGTCATTGCCGTCGGGGTGTGGGTGGTCTTTGCCGTGCTATGGTTGCTGAGCTTCGGCCTGTTGGGGCCGGTGCTGTGGTTTCTGTTCGGCCTGGTGCCGCTCGCCTACCACACACTGCTCCTCAGCGGGCCGCGCTCGGCGACCTTCGGGATGCGTTGCTTCGACCTCGAATTGCGCTCGGTCGCCGGCGAGCGGCCTAGCTTTCTGCAGGCGCTGATCCAGACCGCGCTGTTTTACGTCACCGTCGGCATGACCTGCTCGCTGATCCTGCTCGTCGCTCTGTTCAACCGTCGCCGGCGCGCCCTGCACGATTTCCTCGCCGGCACGGTCGTGGTGCGGACCCTGCCGGCGCCATGAGCCGGAACCCTCGACTCACATGTCGTGGGGCAGCGGCTTGCCCCGGGTCTCGGGCAGAAACGGCGCGGCAATTACGCCGACGATAAAGAACAGCCCGACGATCGTCGCCGCCTTGCCATAGCCGCCGAGAGCTACAATCAGGGTGCCGGCGATCAGCGGGCCGATGCTGGAGATCCAGCGCGGCGCGTTGAAGCAGAAGGCGACGGCGGTGCCGCGCATCCTCGTCGGGAACAGCTCGGGCAGCCACACAGGCGCCCAGGCCCAGATCCCGCCGGTAAAAAAGCCGAAAACGGTGACGGCGGCCAGCAGTGTGCCCATACTGTGGGCCCACAGATAAACCACCGGGGTCAGGATCAGGCACATCGCGTGATACAACATCGCCGTCGGCCTGCGGCCGATCCCGTCGGAGAGGAAGCCGAGGGTGATAAAGCCGAAGATGGCGACCCCGGTTCCCAACAGGCCGGCTACCGCAGAGTAATAGGGCGCCGACAACCCGGCTTTGGCGGCGACCGTGCCGACATAGGTCGGGACAAAGGTGGCCACACCCCAGAAGCCGAAGGTCACCGACAGCATCATCAGAAACGCGGTGACGAGTTGCGGGCGGACGCTGCGGTCGAGAAACATGTCGGCGACCGTGAAGCGCGTCAACGCCGCGTCTATGCCCGCGAGCGCGGCCCCGCTCTGCCGCTGCGCCAGCGCGGCACGGCGGCGATCGTTCGCTTCCTCCCAGCGGGTCGATTCCGGCATGCTGCGCCAGATCCACAACACGAGGAAGGCCGGCAAAATCCCGACCAGGTACATCAGCCGCCAGGAATGGGGCCCCAGCCCGCCGATCAACAGCCAGACGCCCGAAGCGATGAAGCTGCCGATCCCAGCACCCGATTGCAGCAGGCCGCCGCCTTTGCCGCGCGCGTGGTCGGGCCACAATTCGGAGACGATCGAGGCCCCGGTCGCCCATTCCGAGCCGATCCCGACCCCGACCAGAAACCGCAATATCGCAAAAGACTGCCAACTCCAGGCGATGGCGCTCAATCCGGTGGTCAGGGAATAGGCGAGGATCGCCAGCATCATCGTCCGCTTGCGGCCAATGTAATCGGCGATGACGCCGCCGATCACGCCGCCGGTCGCCCAGCCGAAGACAGTGGTCGCCAGGACGTAGCCGGCATAGCGGGGCAGGGCGGCGTATTCCGCCGGAGCCAAGAGCTGGTGCAACGCAAAGCCGACGGTCAGAAACAGCGCGTAAATCTCGAACCCGTCGAACAGCCAGGCGAGGTTCGAGGCCACTAGCACCCGCCACTGCTCGCGATTGAGCGTGCGATACCACGGTACAGACGCAGCGATCGCGTCTTGATGCATCGCGTCCTCCTGTTCAAAGGGACCGTCTGTGCGATCCCGCGTTTTTGGCGAGCCGGGTCGCCGACCCTGATTCGCTCGCCAAGCGTAGTGTCGCGCGGATACCGAGTCAAACCGACCCTGGAGGTGAAGGTGCAGGCGCGGCGCTCGCAAGCTGTCGGTCGCGGGTATCTGGGGGTCAGGCTCTCCGGCCAACACGGGCTTAACCTCCGCCGGATGCCCAACCCGCTGTGTCGGCTCAGCAATCAATCATTCAACCATTGAAAATTGTTTGCTGAATATACAGCGAATTTACAGCAGATTTCGCCTTTGGATTGAATTGCTGCCTCCGAAGATTCCGCGACCGGCCCTCGGCAAGCGGCCCCTCCCGCGCCCGCCCCGGCGGTTTTGGTGAAAATCCATCGGCCGTCGCTACCGCCTCGTCCGGCCAGCGGCTTATTTGGTTGGCCGTCACGGCCGGAAGCATGCGATGTGAAGAAGGCAATTTTAGGATGGCTTAGATCGCAAAAAGCGGCCCCCAGTCCCAGCGCTGCGCTATCCTTCCTGGCAATATACCGAACCCTTGATACTGAACCCTTGCCGCGCGTCGTGTATCGGGTCAGCATCATAGCGAGGCCAGCAATGGCCCGACCGATCGGGGAGGAAGCGATGCGCGCGCCAAGGCTGCGGGGCGGGGTGATTGTGGCGGCGATGGTCTTGGCCGGTCTCGGCTCGGCCGCGGCGCACGCCCAGTTGATGATCATCGGCAACGACCAAAAACCGGGCCTCGACGCGCAGCGCAAGCCGACCATGGGCGGACCCGGAAAAGACACGCTGTCAATTGTCGACATGTCGAACCCGGCGGCACTGAAGGTCGTCGCCACGATCCCGCTCGACAACACGGTGATCGGCCCGCCGACGAATTTGGCGATCACGCCGTCGCGCGATATTGCCTTGGTCGCCAATTCGATCAACGCGGAGCCAAAGGGGAACACGTTCAAGCCGGCCCCCGATGACCGGCTGTTCGTGATCGATCTGACCGCGAGCCCGCCCGCGGTGATCGACACATTGCACATCGGCAAGCAGCCCTCCGGCATGGCGATCGCGCCCAACGGCAAGCTGGCACTCGTCGCCAACCGCGCCGACGGCACCGTCTCGGTTCTGTCGATCGACGGCAAGACCGTCAAACTGATCGGCTCGGTCAGTGTCGGCACCGCCGCCGACTCGGTTTCTGCCGTCGCCATCACGCCGGACGGCAAGCATGCGCTCGCCGCCAAGGCGGGCGGCAACGCCGTGGCGCTGTTGACGATCGACGGTGACAAGGTGACCTATGACAAGCGCGACCTGCCGACTGGGCTCTTCCCTTACAACGTGGTCGTCAGTCCCGACGGCAAGATCGCCCTGACCGCCGACAACGGCAATCACGGCACCTCCGACGGAAATGACAAGTCGATCGGCGTGATCGACCTGACCGCCAACCCGGTGCGAGTCGTCAACCACGTCACTGTCGGCGACTTGCCGGAGGGTCTCGCGATCAGCCCGACGGGAACAATTGCGGTATCGATCGAGGCTCGCGGCTCGAACCAGCCGACCTCGAGCTGGTTCCATCACCCGGGCGGTGCGGTCAGCGTGCTGAAGATCGACGGCACGAAGGTGACGAAAATCAGCGAGATCCCGGTCGGCCAACTGCCCGAAGGTGCTGTGTTCAGCGCCGACGGCAGCCATATCTATGTCGGCAACTTCCTCGACTCGGATCTGTCGGTCCTGTCGGTCCAGGGCGACGCCGTCACCAACACCGGCCAGAATTTCAAGCTGCCGGGCCAGCCGGCCTCGATGCGCGGTGGCCCGCAATAGGCAGCCCCGACGCCAAGCCGGGGGTCGCAATATGCGGCGCCACGACCCGAGCGCCGCTCTCTCGTTTCCTCCGTGGGGAAACCGGGGGTCCAGAGCCTGCCGCTTGGCCCGAACAGGGGGCAACCGCCCGTCGCTTTCCTGGGTTCCCGCTTTCGCGGGAATCACGACCAAGGATGTAATCTTGCGGAATTCTTTTTTGGTCGGGTTCTCATCTGAAAGGGCTGATGCGGCACGCGCAGGCCGGGACCCATTTCTTTCATAGATACCGGCCTTCGCCGGTAAGACACGGAGGGGCTTGAAGACGGTATCAAGCGCCGGATCCTTATCACCAGCCGCGCGGCGCAAGAATTCGGATTTGGGCTGAATCGGTTCAGGTCAGCGCGATTTGCGACAGCGTTGCCGAGAAAAACCGGCTGCGATTAAAGGAGCGCGTCGCGCGCGACGACGCAATCCCGACCCATGAGGCGGGTGAATCCGAGATTGCTTCGCTTCGTTTGCAAAGACCCGGCGACGAGCGGTCCGACCTGACGAAAATCTCCTCTACCCGCTATCGGTCCTGCAACACATCAAGCCGCTTCACCACTCTATCGCTCATCAGCCGCACCCGCACGCCGGACGCCGGATTCCGATAGTAAAGTACCCTGCAAAGAACCGGCTGCATCCTTTACCAAACGGCGCGCCTAGCCGGCGCCGGGCCGCTAACCACACTGTGGAGGGCCGCGTCTCGGCCGGGGTCGGGGTCACGAAAATGTGCGCCATGGCGGCTCAACATCGCCGAGAGTTCGGCCCCATATCTGCGGGTGGAGGCACGCATGCGCTCGACCCCGGCTCTGGTCTTGGCGTTGGCACTCGCGGTTTGCCAATTTGCCGCCAACCGCACCGGCTTTGCTGAGACGGCACCTCAGTTGCCACAGGCGCAAACCACGCCGCAAGCCGACTGCCGCGTCGCCGCGGCATCTGCCGCATCAGGCGGAACGACGGACCAATGGGCGGGCCCGGCTTGCCTTCAGGCGAACGCCGCCCCGCGCTTGGCGCAGCGCCGTCCGGGCTTCTGGACCGCGCAGGATGTCAGGCCCGCGTCGGGCGGGAATGCGGCCGATCCGCAGCCCGCCGTGCTGTACGCCGCCGATGCTCCGGCGCCCGCGGGCAGCCCCTCATGCACGAGCTATCCGCTGCCGGTCGTCGTCGGCGGGCGGCCGCTGCAGGCGACGGTCGTCGTTTGCCCGCAGCCCGACGGCAGCTGGCGGGCCATTCAGTACACGCCGGGATTGCCGCCCCAGGTTTACACCGTGCCGCCGCCGCCGGCGGCTGGCGCATCCCCGAACGATTACGCCGCTCCGGGTGATTATCAAGACTGGGGCCCGGATTGGGGTGGCGGGCCGTGGTTTGGGGGATTCGCCCCGGCGATCGTCGTGGTGCAAAGATTCCATCGCTTCCATGGGTTCAACCATGGGTTCGCGCACGGTTTCGGCCATGGGTTCGCGCACGGTACCACCCATGGCTTTGCCGCCGGCCATCGCGGCTTCGGCGGCATGCACCGCTGACACTCCGAGTTCCGGCGCTGTTTCCATCACGCCCGGCCGCAATTCACGGCTGTCCGGTTCGGCAAATATCGTTGTAGACCCGGAGGCCCACCCAAGAAGGGCGCGGATGGCCGGGTCAAATCCGGGCACAGCGCGCGTTAGGTTGAAGGCTATTCGACCGGGATGAAGATCGAGTGGCGGATCTTGCCTTCGACATGCTGCGAGAGATGGCCTTTGCCGGTGGTGTCCTCGACCAGGATGACCTCACCGGTGCCGATGACCCGGCTTTCGCCGTCGCTGGCGGTGATCTTCACCCCGGCGTCGAGGTTGACGATGTATTGCCGGCGCGGGGCGGGGTGCCAGTCGACGTCGTGCTGGGCCTGGGTTTCGCGAAAGATGATGCCGTTCGCCGGCAGGCGCTTCGACATTTTGCTGCCGCGCCGTTCCTCGACCCATTCGACCTCGATGTCGCGAAAATGCGACTGGCCGTTGGCGTCCGTATACAGATTGTGGATGCGCATCGCGCCCCTCCCGGATGAATTAACCACCAGCATCATACGCGACCCGTGACAAACGAGCCACCGGCCGCCGTAATCTGCTCCTACGCGCGGCTGACATGAACTCTATGCATTTGTGCATTGCCGGAATATTCTCTATCCGCGCGCTTCGCCTGCCGGATTCCGGTATTCGAGGAGGAGCGCCATGATTCGCACGGTCGAGCAGTCGGCCATGCGCAAAGTATATTTGCGTGTGCTGCCGTTTGCGGTTCTGACCTATTTCTTTTGTTATCTCGACCGTATCAATGTCGGCTTCGCGGCGCTGACCATGAACAAAGATCTGGGCCTCGACCCGGCAATGTACGGTATGGCGGCGGGCGCCTTTTTCTGGGGCTATGTGCTGTTCGAGGTGCCGAGCAACATCATTCTCGAAAAACTCGGGGCGCGGCTGTGGATCGCCCGGATCATGGTGACCTGGGGGATCGTTTCGGGTCTTACGGCTTTTGCGACCGGCCCCTACAGCTTTATGGCGGTCCGCTTTCTGCTGGGCCTGGCCGAAGCCGGGCTGTTCCCCGGTTTTGTGCTTTACTTCACCTATTGGTTCCCCGACGCGCACCGCGCCCGCATCAATTCCGGCTTCACCCTGGCCTTGCCGATCGCGGTGGCGAGCGGCGCGCCGGTGTCGACCGCCCTTCTCGGGCTCAACGGCTTGTTCGGCCTGCGCGGCTGGCAGGTGATGTTCATTTTCGAGGCGATCCCGACCGTGGTGATCGGCATTGTCGCGTTCTTCTACCTGACCGACCGACCAAGCGTAGCGCGGTGGCTCAACCCCGAAGAGAAGAGCTGGCTCGAACAGACGATCGGCGGCGAGCAGCGCCTGATCCAAGCCCATCACGGCATCGGCCTGTTGCGCTCGTTCTTCGACCGCAAGGTGTTGCTGCTGTCGCTGAATTATATCGGCATCGTCACCGCGAGCCTCGGCCTGCTGCTGTTTCTGCCGCAGATCATCAAGCAGCTTGGCGTCAGCAACATGCAGGTCGGCTGGGTGACGATGATCCCCTATATTTTCGGCGCGATCAGCATGGTCGTATTTGGTTGGATTTCCGACCGTCTCAGCGACCGCCGCTGGAGCCTGTTCGCGACCTGCGTGATCTCGGTCGTCGGGCTGGTGTTCGCCGGGATGACGGTCGGGACCTGGTGGTCGCTGGTCGGGATCGTCGTCGCGGCGATCGGCTTCTACGGCACCAAAGGCCCGTTCTGGTCGATGCCGACGATGTTCCTGACCGGTCCGGCCGCCGCTGCGGGCATCGCCTGGATCAACTCGCTCGGCAATCTCGGCGGGTTTTTCGGGCCGACGATCGTCGGCTGGGCCAAGCAGCTGACCGGCAGCTTTGCCGGCGGGCTCTATGCACTGGCGATCTGCGCACTGATGTCGGCGGTGGTATCGTTGTTCGGGCTCAACATCCGCAACAGCGTCAGGGAACCGCAAGGCGCGACTGTTCTCGCCGAATAAGGCCGGCGGCGCTGCCGCGGCCGGGCCGGCGTGATCCGATCCCTCGCCGGCCCGCATCACCGATGCAGGCCGCTATTTGCTCCAGATCAGCGGATGCGCGGCGCTTGGGCAGATGCGCGTCGGCTAAGCATGGCGGGAGGCTGGTCCGGGAATGAGGTCCGGACGTGATCCGGCGATCCCGGCCCGGATCGGCCTTTATGTGCATCGCTAAGGCCCGGACCTGGCACCATCGTTTCAAGGATCGTGCCAATCGCGTCTGACCGCACCGCTTGCCGGCGGCGCGCCCGCACCCGTAGGATCGGCCGTCCGCCCGCAGCCAAGGGAAGCGCGATGCCACACCTGTCGACCGATGACGGCGTCCGGCTCTATTACGAAGAGACCGGATCGGGGACCCCGATCGTCCTCGTTCATGAATTCGCCGACGACTACCGCGGCTATGAAGGGCAGATGCGCTATTTCGGGCGGCGCTACCGCTGCGTCGCCTACAACGCGCGCGGCTACCCGCCCTCGGAGGTGCCGGAAGACCCGGCGCGCTATTCGCAGGCCCGCGCCAGGGACGACATCCGCGCCGTGCTCGACGCGCTGAAGGTAGAAAAGGCGCATGTCGTCGGCATCTCGATGGGCGGCTTTGCCACCCTGCATTTCGGCTTTGCCTATCCCGGCCGCGCACTCTCGCTGGTCGTCGCCGGCTGCGGCTATGGTGCGGAGCCCGGCAAGCGCCAGCAGTTTCACGACGAGACCGCCAAGACCGTGGCACTGATCGAAGGGCAGGGGATGGGCGAGGCGAGCACGGCCTATGCGCAGGGCCCGAGCCGCGTCCAGTTCCAGAACAAGGACCCGCGCGGCTGGAACGAATTTGCGGCGAACCTCGCCGGCCATTCGACGAAAGGATCGGCCCTGACGATGCGGGGCGTCCAGGCGCAGCGCCCGTCCCTGTGGGACTTGACCGCAGAGATGAGCCGGCTCGAAGTCCCGACCCTGGTCATGAGCGGCGACGAGGACCATCCCTGCCTCGAGCCCGGCATCCTGATGAAACGGACGATCCCGAGTGCCGCGCTCGTCGTGTTGCCCAACACCGGCCACGCGGTCAACCTCGAAGAGCCGGATCTGTTCAACCGCACCCTCGACGAGTTCTTCCACCAGGTCGAGCGCGGACGCTGGCCGCGCCGCGACCCGCGCGCCGTAACCGGCTCAATTCTCGGCATGCGGTGAAACCCGGGCTGTAAGCGTGAGCGATGAAATGGGCCGTAAGTCATAGACAAAAGGATTCATGGCTAGATCACTTCAACCGACGCCCCACCAGGCAAGCGTTTTTATCAACAAACTAGAGGCAGCACGCCGTCAGCTCGACGCAGCGATCCGAATGATGTTCGCCAATGAGGATGAGTTAGCAATTCACACGATCGCAGCGGCTGCTTATAGGATCCTAAGAGATGTGCTAGAAAAGCGCGGGCGACACGATTTGGAATATCTTTACCAAGCCGGTCTTTACGGAATGGCAAAAGCGTTCGCACTCGGTCAGATGTCAAAGAAGGAGTTGATAGATTTACAACTCTACGATTTAGTGTCCCCTATCGCTGAGGATATGAAGGTTCGCGGAGACGAGGTAACAGTTGACGATATCCAACTGTTGTTAGACGATAGCAATAAAAAAGCTCATTGGCGAGCTATGTCCTGCGTCTCAGGATTTCTGAAGCATGCGGATCGGCTGCCAGAGGCAGCGATTTCCTTGCAGGACGTTAATAACGAGTCGCTCATCTTTCATGCCTGCGCGGCCTATGCCATGGTTAGTCATACTTCCACACCTGAAATGGTTGTCTTTCATTCCTTCTGGGCGGCTGCGGGAGCGCGAAGGAACGGACTCACTACAGACCAATCGGAAATTGTTGACTATCTGCAGCGATTGAGCCCATCGCGGCAGCGTCGTGCCTGTATAAGATGGATTCGGATATGCAAGAGGGGCGGCGATCTTCCGCTATAGCCAATATCTTCCCCTCCGTCGGCATCGGCCGTCGATAATGACTAGCGTACGGCTGATCGCGCGCGTGAGGGCCAACGGATCTGGGTATGAAGTATTTGCCACTTACACCCAAAATGTAGCGGATCGCGCGCCGCGTCATCCAGTTCGAGGAACCGTCGAGGGCACCCGCCAATTCGGCACAATCTGGGAACATCAGCTGGTGTTGGGCACGGTGAAAGACTCAACAGCATTGCCGCGGCCCCATCCGCAAGGACGATTACGGAAGTGTCGGAACCTGCGCCGCACGGCGTTTTCGACGCACCCTCCCGATCTGCAGCCGCCACGCAGACCGCCATTGCCGGTGCGCGCCACTACAGAAGGCGTGAACATGCTCGAGCGCAAGACCGGAGGTCATCGGAAAATACAACCGTTCAGGTTGTCATGACGGCAACGCAGCCTGAATTCACCCTTGGCATCGAGGAGGAATATTTCCTGGTCGACCGGGCGACGCGCGATGTCGTTGACGACCCGCCGCCCGCGATGCTGGCCGATTGCGAGGCGCTGCTGGCGGGCCAGGTCAGCCCCGAATTCCTGCGCTCGCAGATCGAGATCGGCACCCGCGTGTGCACCAGCCTCGCGGAGGCGCGCGCCGATCTGCGCCATCTGCGCCGCACCGTCGCCGAGGTTGCGGCCCGCCACGGCATGGCGCCGGTCGCGGCGGCCACCCACCCCTTCGCCCGCTGGGACGCGCAGAAAACGACCGAGCGACGCCGCTACGCCGATCTGCAGGACGATCTGCAAGGGGTGGTCCGCCGGCTCGCGATCTGCGGATTGCACGTTCACATCGGCATCCCCGACGACGAGCTGCGCATCGATCTGCTTAATCGGGCGACCTATTTCCTGCCGCGTTTGTTGGCGCTATCGACCTCTTCGCCGTTCTGGCGCGGCGACAATACGGGCTCAAATCCACACCATGGCAAGTATTGGGGCCGCAACCGGGTCTTCACGCTCGACCCGGTCGCGTCGGCACCCGCCTCAAACCGCCCTCTTTGGGCACGGCGACTTAATCCGGGACGCAAGTACTTTCGGAATACCTTCAGATTTTGTCACAAATTCAGTTTATGAGAGGGTGACGCACGCAGGTGAGCGTGAGACCAGATGTTGTAGCCAACAGATTGCTTCCGGTAACCCTCTTGCAACATCTGGGTTCTTTAAGCAAAATCGGGTTATCGAGGTTACCGGCGGCTGCCAGGCGATGAGCAGAACCTTCTCGATCTATCTCGACATAGTGCGATTTACCGCCGCGCTGGTGGTGTTTTTAGGCCATGCCGCGCGTGGCCCGGCGGGGGGCGGGACCAGGGGTTTCTTGTGGCAATTCAGCATCCTCGCCTTTGATGCGGTGACAATATTTTTCGTGCTGTCGGGCTTCGTGATTGCCCATGTGGTGCGGACCAGCGAGCACTCGCCTCGTCACTTTTTACCAATAGAGCCGCCAGAATTTATTCCGTCGCGGTGCCTGCCGTCATATTAACTTTGGCGTTGGATTACGTCGGTTCGGTAATCAGCCCCTCCTATCCGTGGTACAGCAATCTGCATCCGCAACTGCTGCCGACATGGTTGCCGTTTGCGCTCTCTTTCACCAATGATATTTGGGGTACTTATGTACCAATCGGTACAAACACACCCTATTGGTCGCTTTGCTTCGAAGTCTGGTACTATATTTTGTTCGGTTGTGCGCTGTTCGCACCACGGCGATGGGCCATTTTCGGCTGCCTCGCGATGGCGGTGTTCCTCGGGCCAGGAATAATCATCCTTTTTCCAGTATGGCTAGCGGGCGCCGCGACCTATCGAATCATTGGCCGGATTGGTCGAACTCGAGAAAGTGTAGGTTGGGGTCTGCTCCTGGGTTCGACGATACTCCTCGTCGCGCTCTTCTACTGGTTTATCGCCGGTCATGACATAACATTTGAACAAGCGAATTCCACCTTTGCCGGGCAAGCGAGCTGGCCTCGCCGATACATCGTCGGTGTGCTCTTTATTCTTCACCTGGTTGGCCTTCGGTTGGTCGAGCACCGTTTGGCCGCCTTGCTGCATTGGTGCGAAAATCCAATCCGTTGGATGGCCGGTATGACTTTTTCGCTTTATCTTTATCACCTCCCATTGCTGACGTTTCTAGTGGATGGCTTCTAACGCTTGTGTCCCGCGGTTGACGGCGGCGAGGATGGCGTCGGCGGATTTGGTCCAGATAAACGGCTTGGGCTTGCCGTTGGCCTCGGCGATGAAGCGGTTGATCGCGGCCTGCAACTCGACGATTGAGGTGAAGACGCCGCGCTTGAGGCGTTGCCGGGTCAGCTTGGCGAACCAACCTTCGACCGCGTTGGCCCAAGAACACGAAGTCGGGGTGAAGTGGAAGGTGAAGCGCTGATGCCGCTGCAGCCAAGCCTTCACCTTGGGGTGCTTGTGGGTGGCATAATTGTCGAGGACCACATGGACCGCCTTATCGGCCGTGACCTCGCGTTCGACCGTATTGAGAAAGCGGATGAATTCCTGATGCCGGTGGCGCTGCATGCAGCGCCCGATGACCTTGCCTTGGAGGGTATCGAGGGCGGCGAACAGGGTGGTGGTGCCATGGCGCTTGTAATCGTGGGTCATGGTGGCGCAGCGGCCCTTCTTCATCGGCAGTCCGGGCTGGGTCCGGTCGAGCGCCTGGATCTGGCTTTTCTCGTCGATGCTGAGCACCACGGCGTGGGCCGGCGGATCGATATAGAGGCCGACAACCGCCTTGAGCTTGTCGGCGAATTGGGGATCGTTGGAGAGCTTGAACGAACGCACCCGATGCGGCTGCAGCCCGTGCCTAGTCCAGATGCGGCGCACCGAGGACGGGCTGATCGCCACCGTCTTGGCCATCGCCACCGCCGTCCAATGGGTCGCTTCCTGCGGCGGGGCTTGGTTGGTCAGCGCAACGACACGATCGACGGTGGCGGCCGGCAGCGGCGGCAGGCGCGAGGGCCGGGTCTTGTCACGGGTCAGCCCCTCGACCCCCTCACGCATAAAGCGCTCCTGCCAGCGCCAAACCACGGTCTTGCCCTTGCCAACCGCGCGCATGACGGCAGTGGTGCCCTCACCGTCGGCCGTCAGGATGATGATCCGCGCGCGCCAGACGTGCTTCTGTGGGCTGTTGCGATCCCGGATGATCGACTGCAAGCGCGCCCGATCCGCCGGCGTGACCTCGGTGGTTATTCCCTTGCGCATCCCTCATCGTCGCACAGCCGGCGCTCCCGGAGAACTTTATTCGGACTCTTCCGTCAGGTTATATCCACTAGCCGTAGTCCTCCCGGATACACGTTCCGGCTTGATCCGCGGGATGGAGATGATCGGTATTCCGCTCCTCGTCATTGCCGGGATGGCGCAAATCACCGAGCGAAAAAAGACAGCATGGCGTCGGGTGATCGACGCAGTGATCTCGACCGGACTGGAGAACATCAACCGTCGCCGCGCGGCATTCTAGCTGGGCCAGTGGAGCAATTCTGACAGATCACACCTAAAAATCTTTGCCGCACCGGCCCACGGGTCCGGCCTGCGGCCGACCCGAGGACAAACTCCGGCCGGTGCCCATGGCGCCATGGATCCCGGCCTTCGCCGGGAAGGCGACCGGAGGACGCCGTGGGTCACAAGCGTCGGGTGCGCACCACTAGAAAGTTGACTTTGGCGCATCCGCGCCGATTTTCCGGAACCGCCATTTTTTTGTCTTTCACGCCACGATTGTTTAAAAGACTGTTGTCTGGGATGCCGTTTCGCGGGTCGTCACGATGCCCGGCATTGGTGGCGGATCTGGCGAGCGGGCGATCGATCGGCTAGCCTGTCCCGGCGCCAATGGCGTGCGCCAGTGCGGGGTCTGGGATGGCGGCCGAGCCGGAATTCACCATCGGCATCGAGGAGGAGTATTTTCTCGTCGACCGGGCGACGCGCGATGTCGTCGACGACCCGCCGCCCGCAATGCTGGCCGATTGCGAGGCGTTGCTGGCGGGCCAGGTGAGCCCCGAATTTCTGCGTTCGCAGATCGAGATCGGGACCCGCGTGTGCACCAGCCTCGCCGAGGTGCGCGCCGATCTGCGCCGTCTGCGCGGCACTGTGGCCGAAGTCGCGGCCCGCCACGGCATGGCGCCGGTTGCGGCGGCAACCCACCCCTTTGCCCGCTGGGATGCGCAAAAGACGACCGAGCGCCGCCGCTATGCCGATCTCCAGGACGATCTGCAAGGGGTCGTCCGCCGGCTCGCCATCTGCGGCTTGCATGTCCATATCGGCATCCCCGACGACGAATTGCGCATCGACCTGTTGAACCAGGCCTCGTACTTCCTGCCGCATCTGCTGGCGTTGTCGACCTCGTCGCCGTTCTGGCGCGGCGACAACACCGGGCTCAAATCCTACCGCCTCGCAGTATTCGACGAATTGCCGCGCACCGGCATGCCCGAGCGCTTTGACAGCTGGGGCGAATACCGCCGCCATATCGACATTTTGACCAGCGCGGGGCTGATCGAGGACGCGACCAAATTGTGGTGGGATTTGCGTCCGAGCGAGCGCTTTCCGACACTCGAAATGCGCATCGCCGACAGCTGCACGACGTTGGAAGATTCGCTGTCGATCGCCGCCCTGTTCCGCTGCCTGTTGCGCATGCTGTGGCGGCTGAAGCGCGAAAACCAGCGCTGGCGCATCTACGCCCGCATGCTGGTCGACGAAAACCGCTGGCGGGCACAGCGCTACGGCACCGATCGCGGGCTTGTCGATTTCGGCCGCGGCGCCATCGTGCCCTACGCCGAATTGCTCGAAGAAATCCTGCTGCTGACCGAACCGGACGCCCGGCATTTCGGCTGCGAGGCCGAGGTAACGCACGCCCGCCGGATCCTCGCCCGCGGCACCAGCGCCCATCGCCAGGTCGCGGTCTTTGACGACGCTGTCGTCGCCGGCGCCACCCGCGCACAAGCCCTCTCAACCGTCGTCGACTGGCTGATCGGCGAGACCGTGCGCGGCGTATCTGAGGATTGCTGACGATCCCAATTCCACGGGTCGGCGCCTAGTGGCACGCATTCAACGCTTGGTAACCACCTCCTTTTCCGTCATGCTCGCGAAAGCGGGCACCCGGAGCTTGCCCCTGGCCTGAACAGGGGGCAACCGGCACCACGCTTGCGGCCCTGGACCCCCGTTTCCGCGGGGGCGACGAGGACGAGAAATCGGTATCATCGGTCTGATCCGTACCACTAGCCATACTGCAGCTCGGAAAGCGACCGCCGGCAGCTCCTCGTTTTCTGCACAGGACATTTTTGTCATAAAGCCGTAACAATCCGCTGGTCGGTACTGCGGCAGAGGCGAAACGATGTCCCTGATCACGGCGGCACTCGGCAGAATCGCCGCGCCGGAACGCCGGACGATGGCGGTCGCCTGCGGCGCCCATGTGCTGCATGACGGCTTCACCGACCTGCTCTATGTGCTGCTGCCCGTGTGGCAAGCCGAATTCGGCCTCGGCTATGCCGCGGTCGGCCTGTTGCGGGCGCTTTACGTCGGCTCGATGGCCGGTTTCCAATTGCCGGCCGGGATCATCGCTGAGCGCCTCGGCGGGCCGCTGGTCCTTGGCCTCGGCACGGCACTGGCCGGCATCGGCTACCTCGCCGCCGGGGCAAGCGCCGGGTTCGCCATGCTGGCCGCAGCCCTCGTCATCGGCGGGCTGGGCTCGGGGGTGCAGCACCCGATCGCCGCCAATCTGGTCTCCCAGGCCTTTTCCGGCGGCCGCTCGCGCACCGCGCTGGCGCGCTACAATTTCTCCGGCGACCTCGGCAAGATGGCGTTCCCGGCCGCGACCGCCCTGTTGCTGACCCTGATGCCGTGGCGGGCGGCGACATCGGCGATCGGCATCGTCGGGCTCTTGGCCGCGGTGGCGATCCTCGCGGTGCGCGGCTTGCCGAGCGCGCGCGTAACGGCCAAGAGCGCCGCCGGCAAGCCGCAGATTGCAGCAGCGGCGCCGAGCGAGCGCGGCTTTTTGCTGCTGCTGTCGATTGCGATGATCGACAGCGCCACCCGCATGGGGTTTCTGACCTTTCTACCGTTTTTGCTAAAGACGAAGGGTGCCGGTCTGCCGACGGTCGGCATCGCCTTGACCTTGATTTTCGCCGGCGGCGCCGCCGGTAAGCTGGTTTGCGGCTGGCTTGGCGCGCGGCTCGGGGTGGTCCGCGCGACCTTTGTCACCGAAGGGCTGACCGCAGCCGGGATCCTGGTGCTGCTGCCGCTGCCGCTGATCTGGGGGCTGACGATGTTGCCGCTGGTCGGGATGGCGCTCAACGGCACCTCGTCGGTGCTTTACGGTACGGTGCCCGAGCTGGTGCCCCCTCAAAAGCGCCAGCGCGCCTTCGGCATTTTCTACACCGGCGCCGTCGGCGCCGGGGCATTGGCGCCGGTGCTCTACGGTCTTGCCAGCGACCTCGCCGACGTGCCGACGATGATGCTGCTGGTCGCCGCCGTCGTGCTCGTGACCTTGCCGCTCGCCTGGCGGCTCGGTCCGTACTTGCGTCAGCCGGCCGCGGTGGGCTCCTGACTGGCATTCAGCGGATCAAAGACCTATGGCCGGGACGTCTCGGCATCCTGTCGCAGACGGCTCGACAACAGCTCGCCACGCTTTTCGAGCACCGCATAGGCGGCGGCGGCGACGTGGGCGTTGATGCGCTTGAGGTCGCGCAACGCGTCGAGGTGCAACGCGCTGGTCTCGACGCTCTCGACCCGCCCGGAGCGGATGCGGGCGAAATGAGCTTCGGTCGCGTGCGCTTCGAGATCCCGAAAAACCTCCTTTTCGCCAAGCAGATTGCGGGCGGCGCGGGCGTCGTCGGTCATGAATACGGCGGCCGCGGTGTGGACGTTCCCGACGAGCCGTTCGAGCATCGCGCGGATTTCCGCCTGGCCCTCGACTGAAAAGGCGAGACCGCGCTTGAGCCGCTTGGCGGCGATCGCCATCAAATTGTGCTCGACGATGTCGCCGGCATGCTCGAGGTTGGTGATAAAGGCGAGGATTTCGGTCAGCCGGCGATTGTCGTCGTCGTCGAGCGAATCGGGATCGAGGTCGGTCAGATAGATTTTGACCGCCCGGTTGAGGTGGTCGAGCACGTCGTCGAGCCCCTTGGTCGTGCCAACGCGTTTGCGGTCACCTTGATCGATCGCGTCGAGCGCGCCGCGCAGCATCGCCTCGAGCACGTCGGCCATGCGCAGCGCCTCGCGCGCCGCCCCGGCGAGGGCGATGGTCGGGGTGTCGCGCGCAGTGTTGTCAAGATAGATCGGCTTTGACGGGTCGGCCGGCGTCGCGCGCGCCGGCAGCAACCAAACCAGCAGCCGCGCGATGGGTTGCAGCACGGCAAAAACAGCGCCGCCATGACGAGATTGAACGCGGTGTGGAAATCGGCGACGAGCCGGCCGGCATCGGGTTCGATCGTGACCATCCAGGGCCCGATCCAATTCAGCAGCGCCAGTCCCAGCGCTACGCCAACCAGCCGGTTCAGCAGATTGCCGGCCGGGACTCGTTTCGCCACCGGATCCGTGCCGGCCGCACCTTCGAGCAGCGGGTTCAGGGCCGAGCCGAGATTGGCCCCGAGCACCAAGGCGAAGGCCGCCTGTGGCGGCACCACGCCCTGGGTCGCCAGCGACATGATCAAGAGGACGGTCGCCACGCTCGAATGCGCCGCCCAGGTCATCGCCGCGGCGACGGCCACGTCGATGACCGGTTGCGTCGCGATTGCGCCCATCAGCAAACGCAGGCTCGGGACGTCTTCATAGGGCGTCAGCAACGCGAGAAGCTGCTGCAGAGCGAACAGCATCAGCCCGAGCCCGATCGCCACGCGGCCGAGGTCGCGCGTCCGGCTCGCGAAGCTGCGTCGAAACAGGACAACCCCGATCAGCACGAACAGAGGTGCGACGCGGGCGACGTCGAAAGACAGCAGCTGCACGATCAGGGTGGTGCCGACATTGGCTCCGAGCATGATCGCGAGCGCCGGCATCAGGTCGACAAGCCCGCCGGCGGCAAAGCTCGAGACGATCAGCCCGGTTGCGGTGCTGCTCTGTAACACGGCGGTGACGCCGAGCCCGGCGAGGAACGCCGGCCAGCGACCGTGCAATGTGCGACCGAGAAATCGGCGCAAATGCGGGCCGAAAGCGCGCTGGATGCCGCTTTGCACCATGTGCACGCCCCACAGCAGCAGGGCGATCGACCCGGCGAGATCGGTCAACGTCAGGGTGGTGTCCATTCCGCCCTCCCACAGCCGCAAGAAAGCGCCGCGCGCACGGCATGATAGACACGCCGCGGAATCGAGAAGTTCAAGATCAAATGCAATCGGAAATCCCGGCAGCGCGCAGGCGATCGTTTGAAGCGCACAGGCGATCGTTTGAAGCGCGCAGGCGATCGATCGGCAGGCGCCAACCCGCTTTCCGATAAAGGACCGACGCTTACCTTGAGAGGGATGACGGCCACGAACCAGGTAACTTCACCAGGCCGGCGTCACCGAAGCCGGCCGTAAGACGGGCGCGGACTTTGAGGTTGCGACCCGGCTGCGGGGTCGGTATGGTCGGCGCATCGGGGTAGTGCAGACGCCCCGTCAGACGGCCTTCCGTCCAAGCTCTGCGCCACTCGCCATGCGAGGAGCGCGCAATGACGGATAGCAGGGGCCTTCTTGGACTTCGGCACCACAATATCGCGAAGAGCTGAGCGTGTTCGCGCGGGCGATCCTGCTGGCGGCAAGCCTAATGGGGCCAGCCGCGGTCACGGCGCAGACGGCGGGCGTGCCGCTCGTGCTCGAGACGAAGATCCCGCTCGGCGAGGTGACCGGCCGCATCGACCACCTCGGCGTCGATGTGGAGCGCCGGCGGCTGCTCGTTGCCGAGCTCGGCAGCGACAGCCTGGGGGTCGTCGATCTGGCGGCCGGGAAGGTGCTGCGCACGATCGCCGGCTTTAGCGAACCGCAGGGCGTCGCCTATGTCCCGTTTGGCGACAGTGTCTATGTAGCGAATGGCGGCGACGGCTCGGTGCGGGCGCTGCGCGGCGAGGATCTCGTGCCGATCGCGCGCATCGAGCTCGGCGACGATGCCGACAACGTCCGGTTGGACGCGGCGCGCCGTCGCGTGCTCGTCGGCTACGGCAAGGGCGCGCTCGCGGTCATCGATCCGGCGACGCAGACCAAGACGGCCGATATCCCTCTCAGAGGGCATCCGGAGAGTTTCCAGATCGACGAAACCGGGTCCCGGGTCTTTGTCAACGTGCCGGACGCCCGCGCGATCGCGGTGGTGGACCTCGCGGCGGCGACCGGTCGATCGTTGCCGACGGAAGGTGCGCGATCGAACTTCCCGATGGCGATCGATCGCGACGCGCACCGGGTTCTCGTCGTCTTTCGCAGCCCGCCGACCTTGACGGCGCTTTCCAGTCAGGACGGACGCGTCGTAGCCAAGGTGGGGACCTGCAACGACGCCGACGACGTGTTCGTCGATGCCAGGCGCCGCCGCGTCTATGTCAGCTGCGGCGAAGGGGTCGTCGATGTACTCGAGCAGAGCGAGGGCGGCTACCGCCGGCTTGCGCGTGTGCCGACGATAGCGGGCGCGCGCACGTCGCTGTTCGTGCCCGAACTCGACCGGCTCTTTGTCGCCGTGCGGGCACGGTCGAACGAGCCGGCGGCGATCTGGGTGTTTCGCCCGGCGCCATGAAGGTGACGGCGGCGATCGCGGCACTGACACCGGCAGCCATGCTGTTCTGCTGGTCCGGCGTTGCGCAGGCCTATCGTCCGTTCGACGGGACCGATGCCTCGGTAGCGGAAACGGGGGACGTCGAAATCGAGCTGGGTCCGGCCGAATATCTTCGTGACGGACCCGAGCGCGAGCTCATCTCACCGGATCTGAGAGTCAATTTCGGGTTCACCCCGGGCTGGGAAGCGACAATCCAGGGCGATTTGACGCACGCGCTCACCGCCGATGTCCCGGCGACAAGCCTGGTCGGCAACACCGCCTCTCTCAAGACTGTGCTGCGCGAGGGCAGCCTGCAGCAGAGACCCGGCCCCAGCGTCGCTACCGAGCTCGACCTGCTGCTGCCGGGGATCGGTGACGAGCCCGGCACCGGCTTCAGTCTTACCGGCATCGTCTCGCAACAGTGGGATTGGGCGACGGTGCACGTCAACGCCGCCGCCGGGCTCACTCAGGAGCAGCATGCCGACTACTTTCTCGACACGATTATCGAGGGACCGCATGACTGGGCGGTGCGACCGGTTGCTGAAATCTCCGATGAGCTGGACATCGGCCAGTATCAGACCCGCTCCTGCCTGATCGGGCGATCTGGCAAGTCAAAGACAGTCTCGCGGTCGACTTCGCGGTACGCGGCGCGCGCGCCAATGACCACACCTCCGGCGAGATCCGCGCCGGCGTGACCTTCGCGTTCGGCGTAACAAAAGCTCCCGGTCTGTTGTCGGCGTTTACCGCCGTGACCCAGCACGGAGATCATTAGGGGCGGGGCATGGACAGGAGCTGAGGTATGCGCGGCCGTCTGGCGACCGGCGACGAGTGGTGGCGAGCGATGCCTGCGGGGGCCTCGCCCGATGCGTTGCGTGTCCTGGCAGCCCGCGGCGTGCGGGCGTTTGGCGATGGTTTTGTCGCCCTGCTGCTGCCGATCTACCTGGTCGAGCGCGGCTTCAGCGCACTCGCAATCGGCACCATTGTGACCAGCACGCTGATCGGCACGGCGCTGATGACGCTGTGGGTCGGGTGGATCGCGAACCGGCATTCCCGACGCGTGCTCCTTCTTGCCGCGGCGGTGCTGATGGCGGCGACCGGGGCCGGCTTTGCGGTCATCACCGGCTTCTGGCCGCTCCTTGCCGTCGCCTTGGTCGGCACGATCAACCCGACCTCGGGCGATGCGAGTGTTTTCGCGCCCCTCGAGCAGACCGTGCTGACGCAAACAATCGAGCCGCGACGGCGAACCGCACTGTTTGCGCGCTACAGCGTCATCGGCTCCTGCGCGGCAGCGCTCGGCGTGCTCGCGGCAGCACTTCCCGATTTCGCGACGGCGTGGGCCGGCTGCGCCCGGGCGACCGCCATCCAGCTGATGTTCGGCCTCTACGCAGTCCTGGGGTTGGCGGCGTTCCTGCTGTACCGGCCACTGTCGGCGGCGGTCGAGATTGCCGACGAGGCGCCGCCGGCGCCGCTGCGGCAATCAAAAAGGCTCGTGTACGGCATGGCCGCCCTATTCGGCATGGATTCCTTTGGCACCGGTTTCCTGGTGCAGTCGCTGCTCGCGCTCTGGCTTTATCAGGCCTTTCAGGTTTCGGTGACGACAACAGCGGCGATCTTGTTTTGGAGCAACCTTTGCTCGGCGGTCTCCTACCTCGTGGCGGTGCCGATCGCCGCGCGTATCGGGCTTATCAACACGATGGTGTTCACCCATCTGCCGTCGAACATCTTGTTGATCCTGATCCCCTTCGCACCCAATCTCGCGACCGCAATCGCGCTGCTGCTTGCGCGCAGCGCACTCTCGCAAATGGACGTGCCGACCAGGACCTCGTATGTGATGGCCGTTGTCACGCCGCCCGAGCGGCCGGCCGCCGCGAGCATTACCGCAGTCCCGAAGATCTTCGCCTGGGCGGCGGGCTCGATGATTTCGGGCTACCTGCTGACGCTTTCCGTCTTTGGCTGGCCGCTGCTTATCGGCGGCGTCATCAAGGGCGTCTACGACATCCTGCTGCTGATCAGATTTCGGAAGGTGCGCCCGCCCGAGGAGGTTGGAGCCGCCGCCGGTTAGATATTTCCCGCCCTCCGCGCAATAAGGCCGCCACCAACCCGGTCGCAAGCGGCTCTAGCCCGCGGCATCTCAATCACCGCAGGTTTCGGGCAGGCGCCCCGGGTTTCGGACAGGGCGCCCTGGTTTTGGGCGGGGCGCTGGGGTCAGCCGGTGGTGTGTTTGCGGATGAAAGCGGTCATGCGTTCGATCGCGCGGGCGGCGTAGGGCGCGTCGGGCTTGCCGGTCATAAAGCCGTGATTGGCGCCCTCATAGAGCTGCAATTCAACCTCGCCGCCGGCCTTCTGGTAATCGGCGGCGAATTTGCGCATCAGCTCGACCGGGACCCATTCGTCCCTGTCGCCGCCGAAGACCAGGGCCGGCGGCAGCGCGACTTTTTCGCCGCGGTCGAGCATGCGTGGCGGGTTGGCCTCTGCCATCGTCGCGGCGTCGCCCCAGAAATTGTGGTGATTTTCGAGGAGCTCGGCATTGCCCGCTTTCTTGGCCAGCTCGTAGCGCAGCAGCGGGTCGAGCACGCCCCAGCCGGAGATCACAAAAGCGAGCTTGGCGTCCATCGCCGGGGCGTCGGCCAACCACAACGCCGCGTAGCGCGGGTCGTCGGGCCGCATTGCCGCCAGCAGCACCTGATGGCCGCCGCTCGACGTGCCAAAGCTGCCGACCCAGTCGGCGCGGCTTCTGAACTCGCCGGCATTCGCTTTCAGCCAGCGGGTCGCCAGATTGATGTCGGCGAGCGAAGCGGGGTAGGGCGCCTCGGGCGGCATGCGGAAATCGATCGAGGCGACGAGGACGCCGCTCTCCGCCAAGGACTTGGCGATGAAGTCGTTGTCGGTACGGTCCTTGTTGACCCAGGCGCCGCCATGCACCTGCAGCACTGCCGGGAACGGGCCGCTCCCGCTCGGCCGGTAGAGCCTTGCCAGCATTGGCCGGCTGCCCTGGCGTTGGTATTCGACATCCTCGATGCGGGCATCACGGCGGGCATCGGCTTCGAGCGTCGTCGACATTTGCGGTTCCTCACGCCGTGGTTCAGCCGTCATCCTAACGGATCGGCCCCGCGCAAATCCACCGGTCAGCGGCGCAAGCGGTCGAGCGCCATCGGCACCATCGGATTGTTTTGATGGAGGTCGAGAACCCGGCGTTCCAGCCGGGCTTGCAACGCTGGCGCCTGCGGAAACTCGCGATCGGTCCAGAACCGCGTTGCCGGATTGAAGAAGCCGACCGTATCGAGAAATGCGATCGTGAAATAATAGCTGTCGGGCAAGGATTCGCCCGTCGCGCGCGCCGTGACGGTGCCGTCGGGCGCGATCGCGCCGTCGAGGCACCAGGCGAGCAGCCGGTCCAGCTCCGACTGCGCCCGAACTCGCTGGTCGAGGCGCATATGCGGCCAGCCAAGGCTGAACAGCACGGCGACGTCGTAATTGTTGTGGCTGGTCATCCCTTCGTCGTCGAGCCAGCCATGGGGGTAACGGTCGTCGCGGATCCGCAGCAGGGTGTCGATCAGCTGCGGCCAGTGCCCGATGCGGCCTTCGAGATAGCGCGCCATGTGAAATGTCAGGCTGAGGTCGACGGTGCGCCAACGCCCCCCGTCATATTCGTAGTCGGCGCCGAAGAAGCCGGTCGCGGCGTCCTGCCAATCGGTGACGAACTGCCGAATCACGGTGTCGAGCCGGGGGTCCCAGGGATAGCCCAGCGGGCGGCGGCGCAGGATCAGACGGACGAGGCCGGCGGTGGCGAAGTTCAGCTCCTTGCGGTGGTCGATGCCGTCTTTGGCGAGGCGCGAGACCAGGAGGCTGCCGAGGTAGGCTTTGAGCCGCGCGGGATCGTTGACCCGGTCGAGAAAGCGCGGTGCGATCCCGCCGGCGTCGAAATCATCGGCAAGCATCGAATCGACCGAGGCGTCGAGCTTTAGAAACCAGATGTCGGTTCCGATCCCGAAACTGCCTTGCTGGTCGCGGGCCGGGGTGGTCGGCAGCACCGGCGCGGCGGCGAGGGCGCGGACCCGGTCGAAAGTCGTCGCCGCAGCTGACGCGTCGCCGGTGTATTGCAGCCGCCAATGAAGCTCGCCAATCGCCTGACGCAGCCGCGTGGTGTCGCGGCCGACGGCCTCGTCGCGGTCGAGCCGTGCCTCTACGGCGCGGATCTCGGGCAGGATCTTCCGGCATATTTCGACGATTGCCGGATACCATCGGGTGAGAACGGCTTGCGGGTTCCAGCCTCGCGGCGCGGGGAGAACGTCCGCCGGGCTGGCCCGCGGCACCAAAACCTGGGTCAGACGCGGGCCCGTGCGTCCGCCCCGGCCGGCGTCTGCTGCGGCTGCATCAACGAGCCGAAGGAGGTCACGCAAAACAACCCGGCGAAGGCGACAACCGAGGCAAGAGCGAGCGGGCTGCCGCTCGGGCCGATCGACAACGCCGCGGTGGCGCCCGCCGCGCCCGCCATCTGGATAAAGCTGCCAAGCCCGGAGGCGGCGCCGACGATGCGCGAGTTGACGCCGAGGCTGCCCGCGGTGGCGTTGGGCGTGATCAGCCCGCTGCCGCAGCACACCAGGATCATCGGGCCGATCACGGCAAACGGACTGTGGACGTGGAACAGCGCCAGCCCCAGCATGATCAAACCGGCGGGGATCAGCACCGTCGATCCGGTTCTAATCATGCCGTTGACACCGCGCCGAACCGTCAGTCGGTTCGAGAAAAAGCTGCCGAGCAGAAACCCCAACGGCGGCAAGGCGGCGTAATAACCGTATTGCCGGGGTGTGACGCCGAACCCGGCGATCAGCACCGCGGGGGCGCCGGCAGCAAATATGTGAAAGCCGGCATGGGCGCCGGCGGCGGCAAACGCATACGCAATGAAGCGGCGGGTTGCGAGCAGCGTCCGGTAGCTCAACAGCACCCCTTGGCTGCTGGCACCTCGATGCGAGGCCGGCCCACCGGCGGGGACATAGCGGATCATCAATGCCATCGCAACCCCGGCTAACATCGCGACGGCGACGAAATTGGCGCGCCATCCGATCCAGGCCTGCAGATACCCACCGAGCACCGGCGCGCATGCCTGCATCAGAGTGGCCGCTATCGCCCTCCCGGCGATGACCTGGGCGGCCGCCTCCGGCCCCCAGATCTCGCGGGTCAGGGCGCGGCCGACGACCAGCCCCGCACAGGCGCCGATGCCCTGCACTATTCGAGCGGCGATCAGCACCTCGATCGTCGGACTGGCGGCGCAAACAAGGCTGGCAAGGGCGCTCAAGACGAGGCCGCACAGCACCGTCCGTCGCCGGCCGAAACGATCCGACAGCGGCCCGAGCACCAGCATGCTGAGCGCAAACGCCAGCAGGTAACCGACAAAGGTCAGCTGCACGCGGGCGATCGAGGTGTGCAGGGCATGCGCGATCGCCGGGACCGACGGCATGTAAATCGTCGAGGCCACCAGCCCCAGTGACGAGGACGCGGTCAAACTCAGCAGCACAATTCTGCGGCGAACGGTGGTGAAGCCGTCGGCCGCGAGCGAGCCACCGTCCGAAAGCTCAGCCATGGTCGCAGCCCTTCTCTGGAGCTTCTCGGCGATACCGCGGCCCGGATTTCGCAGGCCTCACCGGAGTCTTCCGCTCGGCAATTCGTAAACCGCGGTCACGGCAGCCGCGTCGCGGGACACCGGTCAACCGCAGCGGCCGCCGAGCCAGCCAATGGTCGAGCGGCGCCACCGGCAGCGCCAATTCGTCACCGGCGCAGTCCGGCAGGAGCAGCACCGCCAGCCGCGGCGTCCCTGCGGGCAGGACGATCTGCAAGCGGCGGATTGGCGCACCGGCGGCGCGCTGTCCGGCGGCGTCCGCACAGCGCGGCAACTCCGATACCAACCGGTTGTCGCCGGGCGGCCGGCCGTGCAGGTGCTGCGCGTCGGCCGGTGCAAACGAGCGCGGCGGCGGCGGCAGCGAAAGGTCGAAACGGGCGCCCGCCGGCTCCAGGATGCGGACTGCGAAATTGTCTTCGCCGATGCGAAAGCGGGCGAGCGACCCGGTCAAAGCCACCGGTTCGGCGGCGGTATGGACTGTCCACACGATCTTACGGCCAATCGCCGGGTCGATTTCGTCCTGGATGACCACCTGCCGGCCGAGCAGTGCTGCACCGCGCCGAAGCGATCCTTGCGACAGGCCATATGCCGCCGACAAATCCAGCACCGCCCATTTGGCGTCGCCCTCGACGCAACTGCCGACGATCGTCGCCGGGGCATTGGGGATCTGGCTGCGCCCGCCGATCGAGAGAGTGTTGTGACCGGCGCCCTGCGACCGGTAGTACCGCCATCGGCGCCCGGTGCGACCATCGGCGCCGTGCTCGAAATATCCCGGCAGGTCGTAATCGTCCGAACCCAGATCGAGGATCCAACGATGGCGGGCGCCGTCGACGACGAACGTGCCGGCATCGGCCTGGGCGTGCAGCATTATTTCTTCGCGCTGCGGTGCGCGGCCGGCGACCCGCGCCGGAACGTTGCCGCCCTTGATCGCCAAATAGACCGGGTGAGCGGCGGGGGAGGCCTTCCACGTATTGCGAAAGCAGGCGAGGTCGCCGCTGTGAAAGACTTTGCCGGTGGGCAGGCCGAGGGTCATCGGCGAAGCCTGCTCGCAATGGGGCCATATCGCAGTAAAGGGGAAAGACCAGCCTTCGCCGTCGCCGAGCAACCAGCCGTCGACCGGCCGCCCAAAGCGGTGCGCGAACCAAGCCAGCGGCGACAGGTCATAACGCTGCTCTGAATCTCCAAAGTTGAAAGCGGCGCCGAACGGGCCGACGTTGTGCAATGCGAAGTCGCCAGTCTGGGCGAAGCCCGGCCGGTCGGCAAGCCCAAAGCTGCCGCCCAACGTACTCTCCAGCGCTGCCGTCATCAAACCGGCGTAGCGCATTGCCAGCGACCAGTAGCTGAGGCCTTCGCGCCAGGCGCCGTCCGGCGCCATCCCCGAAAAGACGTTCCAGGCAGCGGCCAACCCGCGGCGCGCAAGCTCAGCCGACAGGGCGCGATGGCGCGGCAACACCGAAAGCGCGGCGACGAGGATGCCGGAATGCGAGACCAGCGCACAGTTGTCGCGCAGCCGCGGCCACAGCAGCGAGCGGTCCTCGTAGGCGGCGAGGGCGGGCTCCAACACGTTGCGCAGGATAGCGTCCTCGATTGACCGGCGCTCCTCGCCGCTCAACTCATGATAGAGCCAATCATAGGCAAGGGCGACCGCGACGGCGGTTTCGGCGCAGTCGAGGAACGAGCGGATTACCGGCCGTACCTTCCAGCTTGCGGCCGCAGTAAGTTCGGCGAGAGTGCGGCGGGTCTGCGCGAGCGCGGGTTCGGCGATCGAGCGCTCGGCCGTCAGCGCCATGAAAGCAGTGTCGATCAGCCGGCGCGCGCGACGCTTGACGGCCGCGCGCGGGTCCGGCGCCGCCCGAAGTAGCGGAATCTCTGAAATTAATTTCGCGAACCGCTCTTGCAACTTTGGGTTGGCGGCGGCGCGGCGGCGGATCGCAGGCAGGGCCGCGAGGTCGAAGTACAGGTAGGGGTGCGGCGAATCAAACCGCGCGACGGCGAGTTCGAGCCCGGTGCAATCCGGTCCTTCGGCCGCTTCGAAATCGAGTGATCGCGCGTTGTCGAACGGCAATCCAACTCCCCGAGATTGAGCATGGCGTGCCGAGCCATGGCCCTACTCTCTCTGCGCGAAATTAAATAAAAGTTTCTACCATAGCCAGCACATTCGTCAGATGTCGGTCGCGATCGGCATTCGGCTCAGGCTTGAGCCAAGAGCTGGACCAGAAAGTCGTCGCGCCAGGCGGCAAGATTGAATTTGCCGCGGAGCGAAACCTTTGAACGGTCCTTATGCATCAGGTTCAGGGCCATGTGGCGCAGAATCGCAAGGTTGTAGGGGCTGTTGTCGCGCCGGCTTCTGACTTGGTCTTCGTTCATCACGACGTTCAGGACCCAGTGTAGACGGTTCTCGACGCTCCAATGCGAGCGGACGACCTCACCCAGGCGCTCCGGCGACAGCGGCGAACTGAGCAGATAAAAGGCGGTTTCGGTGGTTGTTCTGGAGACCGCCTTGACGGTGGTCCGGCGGGTACAGATGACCCGGCCGATGGCGGCCAATCCCGGCCATTGATAGCGCGCCTGCAACCACGCGACATCGATTGAGACGAGGCTGCGGCGGGTCTCGGTGCGTCCATGATCGTTGTCGCGGGTTGCATGGCTGACGGCGCGGTCGTGCTTCGGGTCCGCGAAGAAGCGGACGACGTCGGCGTGCAGCGCCTTGTGATTACCCTTAAGGGCGAGCACGTAGTCGCCACCCTGTTCGATGATGCGGCGTCCGATGTCGCGTTGGCAATTGAGTGCGTCGGTGGTTACGATCGTCCGGTGCAAAGTCAACATCTCCAGAAGTTTGACGACAGCAGTGCTTTCCTTGGTCTTGGCTGTCGTGGCGATTTGGGCAAGGACCAGACGGGTATCGCAGCACCACGCGCTGATCATGTGCAACGCCGAGCCGGGGTGGGCGGAGTCGATCGGCCGCCGCAGCACTTTGCCGTCGATGGCAATGACCCCGGTACAGGCCTCGCTGAAGCGCGCCATAAACCGCTGAAAGCAGGCGCGAAACTGATCGGGGTCGAGTTGACGAAACACGCGGCTGAAGGTGTCGTGACTCGGCACCCCGTTTTTCAGCTGTAGAAAGCTGCCGAGGAATTCCTGCTTGGCTTCAGCAAAGACCGCCATGTCGACGGCGGTTTGGCCGCCGGCCAGGACCGCGCACAGCGCGATCATCAAAATCTCCGGCAAATCATGGCGCTTCGCGTTTGGGCCGCGCGGGTCCTTCAACTCGGCAAAGCAATCGCCGAAGCTCTGCATCGACTCCTCCGTCGTACCGCGCGGGTGTGATCACGAACGTCGTCCGGCCCGCTGTCGGCAGCGGCCGCAGCCTGCCCGTTCGAACCGGCCGGAACACCTGAGCGGGCAGGAAAACTGTAATGAACCGGTAACATCGGCTTCGCTGAGCAAGGTATCCGGGGGAATTTTCACCACGGAGGACGCGGTTTCTTGGCCATGCGAGTCTCCTGACATAAAACAACGGCTCAACAACCGATCGTGGAGGCGTCGTCCAAACGCGACAGAGTGGTTATCGGCGTCCCGGGCGATCTTGATGCGAACGCCACTCGTCTGCTGGATTTTGGTGACACCCATCGTCGTTCTTCGGTATTTGTTTTGCCCCGAGGAAGTGGACATTTGCTACACGTAGTCAGCGAGCCGTCGTCAATTTCGTCAACTGTACGTCAAAAAATGCGTTTGACGAAAATTTAACTTAATCTTCCTAAACCCGCTTTACGGTTAGTCGGCCGTGCCGAAAGGGGGCGATCCAAAATTTCCTGATCGCGACGGCCGGTGGGTTCCCTCGCCGCACGAACTCGATCGCAGCCGGTAGACATGGTTTGGGGAGGGTGATTTCCGGAGGGTGGAAATCTCTGGTTAATATTTCGCGCGCAGATTTCTGTTGACGCTGCTTAGGACCTTTCTTTGACGCATGTCACGATAGCCTTGCTCAAAAGGGTGGCGGCAGCGGCGTATCCAAGGCGACGAACACCTTCCCGCACCGGCGCGGCCGGGACCAGAGGGGGATGACGGAGCGATGCTCATCAACAAGCTTTGCTGCACGACAACCGAGGACGCGCGGCTCTTGTCTGCCACTGTGGTTTGGGAGGATCGGGACTTTCCTCCCCAGCTGCTGACATTCGAGAGCGGCAATGCTCGGGGCGCTGACGAGCCGGCCGCGTCGCGTGCACGCCTCGATCCGCGCCTTTCGCAGGACGGGGCCGGCGCGGACGCGTTTCTGGCCGCGTCTTTCCCGCTCGCCGCAGTTCATGGCGAAGCCCGGGTGCGGATCGACGGTAATCCATGCCCGATGCTCGTTGAGGGGCTACGTACGGCGCATGGCTGGTGGTCGAGCTGGGGCGGGATGCCGGGCCGCGCGCCGGAGATTGAAACCAGCACCGGGGGCCGAGCCGTGGGCGCCGATGGACCGCGCCGGGCCGTCGCCTTTCTGTCTGGCGGCGTCGACGGTCTCCACATGCTGATGCGCAATCGCCAACTCTATCGTCCGGATGACCCCGCCTATATCCACGAGGTGCTGTTCATCCACGGTTTCGACATTGGCAAACGCGCCCGCAACCCCGAGAACGGGCGCTATCGCGCGGCCTTGCGGCGGCTCGCGCCGGTGGCGGCAGAGACTGGCGTCAATGTAATCCCGTGCCGCACCAATCTGCGTCATCTGCCGACAAAACCGGATTTTTGGACCTACCGCCACAACGGGGCTGCATTGGCGGCGGTGGGTCATGCGGCGCTGTGTGGGTCGGCCTTTCTGTTCATCGGCGCCTCGCATCACGTTGCCGACCCGGTACCGATGGGTTCGCATCCTGCGGTCGACGATCTGCTCTCCAGTCAGCGCCTGCAGATCATCCACGACGGTGCGCGCTTCACGCGCCTCGAAAAAGTGCGCGAATTGGCGACCTGGCCGACAGCTCTTGCAGCACTGCGCGTGTGCCCCGAATGCCCCGGGGAGGAGGCGAATTGCGGACGCTGCGAGAAATGCCTGCGCACCCGGCTCGAACTTTTGGCCGTCGGCGTCGAGGAAACGGCTGCGCTCGGTCCGAGCCTGACGCCGATCGAGCTTTGGGAGGAGGCGGTTCCGGCACCGAGCGGCCACCGCGCGATAATGTACGAGCACCTGCTGCCGCCATTGCGGGCGCGCGGGCTGAACGCTTTGTGCCGTGCTCTCGAAGCCAGAATTGAAATCTATCGGACCCGGGTCGGCCATCGGCCCGACGGCGTGGGCGTCGACGCAAGACAGAAGCGTTCAGTTCAATATTTAGTTGATGGTTGCCGCCCTCCGCTACACAATCGCAGACGATCGGCTTTCGCCTCTCGGCTATGGATCAGGAAGAAGGTTATGGGACTGCTGATCGGCGTTCTTGGACCTCTGGTGATCGAAAACGACCAGCGTCGACTGGGCAAGCTCCCGAGAAAGGCTCGGGCGCTGATGGCCTACCTGGCGGCTCAGGGCGGGCGACAGATCAGCCGCGAGCGGCTATCCGACCTGTTGTGGCCGTATCAGGGATCGGACCAGGCCCGCCACAGCCTTCGCAATTGCCTGCTGGAGCTGCGCAAGGCATTAGGCCAAAGCGCCGGACGATATCTGGCTGCCGAATTTGCCAATTGTCGGCTACAGGACATCGAAACCGACGTCGACCGCTTCGAACACCTGTCCCGCTCAAAGGACCGCGCCGAGCTGGCGATTGCGGCAGAGCTCTACCGTGGTGAATTTCTGGCCGATTTCGTCATCGAACTCGGAGCCGTTCCAGGAATGGCTCGCCAGCGAACGAGACCGTACGCTGGACCTCATTTGCGGCATCCTGCAGCGGTTGACGGCGTTGCAGGACGAGGCGGGCGAGCATGAGGCGGCAATAAATTCCGCTCGGCGCCTGGCGGCGCTCGATCCGCTGTCGGAGATTGGCCAACGGGCGCTGATCCGCGCCTATGCGCGCTCCGGCCGCCGTCCGGAAGCATTGCGCCAATATCGCACCTGCGCCGAGATCCTGAAGCGCGAGCTTGGCGTGGCGCCAGACGCCGAGACCCAAGCGCTGGCCAACGAGATCGCCCACTCGGGCGGCATCGTCGAGCCCGCCGGCGGCCGTCCCGCCGCGCGGCCGGCCGAGGTTCGCCCGATCATGACCGAGCCGACGCCGGTTAGACGCGGCGTCATCGACGCAATGACGTCGCTTCAGGAAATGTCGCGATTACAATGGCCTTGCCTGTTGCCGAGCATTGCCGTCGCAGTCGCACCCTTGCGCAACCTGACCGGCGACCCGGAACAGCACTATTTGATGGAAGCGTTCACCGACGATCTCGTCACCGACCTGCTGCGCCATGGTCCCGGCCTGTCGCTGGCGCGGATCGCCGACGAGCGGCGGATGGCCGGCTCTCTACCCCGGATCGCCGGTTCGGATATCGAATATGTGGTCACCGGCAGCGCGCAGCGCAGTGGGCCGCAGACCTTCCGGGTCAACGTGCAGATCACCGATGCGACGACCGCGGAATACCGATGGGCCGGCCGCTACGAGTTCGATTCCAAGGAACTTGGGCCGGCTCAGACAAGGATCACCCGGCAGGTCTCGCGCGAGGTCCATGCGCTGCTGCTGCGCGAGGCGAGCCGCCGGGCTTTTGTCAATGCCGGGGTCGATCTCGGCCTCAGCGATTGCCTGGCCCAGGCGGCGGGCGCGCTGAAAGGCAAAATACGCCCCGAGTTGACCGCCGAGGCGCAACGCTGGTTTCTGGCGGCGCTGGCGATCGACCCGCGAAATGTCGAGGCCCTGACCGGTCTCGCCAAAACCTGCCAACATCTTGTCAGCGCACCCTGGTGGGCGGATTCCAGCGCGGCGACGGTGGCCCTCGATCTCGGGCAGGAGGCGATCGCCGCCGCTCTCGATCTGGCACCGCGAAACGCCGTCGCCAAATGCATTCAGGGCATGCTGTATTCCGCGGCCGGGCAGCTGGAAGAGGCGGCCGCGGCTTTCGACCAGGCATTGGCGGTGGACCCGCGACTGGCGAGCGCCCACGCGTTTTCCGGCTACAACGCCGCCTTTCTCGGACACGCCGAGGCAACATTGCCAGCGGTCGATCGGGCGATGCACTTCGATCACACCGACCGTCGTCACAGTATCTTTTACTTCTTTGGCGGATTTGCCGAAATGCTGCTCGGGAGGACCGAGAGCGCCATCTCGCTGTTGCAGAAATCTCTGGAGCGCAACCCCAGCTATGGTGGCGCACAGCTGTTTCTGATGGGGGGGCTGTCGCTGGTCGGACGAAAGGCCGAAGCGACACGCACGGCGGCGTCATTTCGCGAGCAATATCCGGCGTCGCGCGCGAATGACTTCGAACAGCTCTGGTTGTCACGCTCGACCTGTTCCGTTTATCGCGCCCAGATCGATCCGGTATTCGACAAGATTCGCTCCCTCGGCGTCGGCGGCTGATCGCGGCCGCCGGGACCGGCCGGGCCGGACGCGCACCGGTCGGGCCGGACGGGCGCCACCCGCTATCTTGCAGGGGGCGGCCGGCGCCTCAGGAACGCGCCGGCGGAACCCACGGCTCGGGCGCGCGCGGTTCGAGATCAGTCACGACATCGACCACCACCGGCTCGTCGGCGCCGAGCGCCTCGGCCAGCGCCGACGCGATCTGGGCCGGGTGCTCGACGCGGATGCCGCGCACGCCAAAGCTTTTGGCGACTGCGGTGAAGTCGGTCGGGCCAAACCGCACCAGCGCCTCGCCGCGGCCCGGCCGGTTGCCGGCGATCCGCCGCACCCCGCTCAGATTCTGGCCAAACCCCGAATTGTTGTTGACGATGACGGTGACCGGTATGCCGCAGCGCCGTGCCGATTCCAGTTCCGCCAGGTGGTAGTAGAACCCGCCATCGCCGGTGAAGCATAGAACCTTGCGGTTGGGCGCGGCGCATTGGGCGCCGAGCGAGGCCGGGAACGACCAGCCAAGCGATCCCGCCGCGCGCAGGTAAGTTTGCCCGGCGCCGTTGAAATCGATCATCGTGCCGGTCCAGATGCCGGAATACCCGGTATCGGCGACCAGGATGCCGTCCGCGGGCAGCGCCTTGGTCACCTCGGCGCACAGCCGTTCCACCCGGATCGGCGCCTTGTCGTCTTCGACGAGCGGCGTCATCGTCGCCCGCCAATCGGCGACGATGCGTGCGGCTTCCTCGGCAAAGCCGCGGTCGCGCGGCGGGCGCCCCAGCACCTCGACAAGGCGGGCAAGGCTTGCTTTCGGGTCGCCGACGACGCCGATCGTGTTCGGGTAGCTGCGCCCGATTTCCAGCGGATCGGCGTCGATCTGCACGATTTTGGTTGCGATCGGCGGGATGGTCCAGTTCAGGGTCACCTGATCGCCGGTGTCGCAACCGACAAAAAGCACGAGGTCGGCACTGTGGACGATGCGGTTGGCCGGTGGCGCCGAATAGCCGCCAGGAACGCCGACCGACAGCTTGTGGCGCGTTGGAATGAGGTCGCGGGCGCCGAGCGACGTCGCAACCGGCGCCACCAGCGCCTCGGCTAGTGCCAGCACCTCCGGCCCGGCCTGCGATGACGCCGCACTGTCGCCGGCGATGATGACGACGCGCCCGGCGGCCTTCAGCGCGGTCGCGGCGCGCTCGATGTCTCGGTCGTCGGCAACCGGCCGGTGCGCCGGGATCCGCCGCGCCTCGGGATCGATCTCCGTCGGCTCGCTGGTCTGGCCGAGTTCGATCACGTCGCCCTGCAGACCGCAGAAATCGAGATGGGTCGGGCGCGGCGCGTCGGCCAGAGCGGCGCGCCAGGCATGGCGCAGCAAGCGCGGCAATTCGGCAGTCGAATCAACCGCAGCGGAGAATTTGGTCACCGCAGCGAACAGCGGTGCGTGGGGGATTTCCTGATAGCTGTTGCGGTGCTGGAACGACGGCTCCTTGCGCCCGGTCAACGCCACCACCGGGGTGCGTCCGAGCCAAGCGTCCTGCAGGCCCGAGGCGAGGTTGGCGGCACCCACCGACTGCGCCATGCACACCCCCGGCTTGCCGGCAATGCGGGCATAGCCGTCGGCCATATAGGCCGCGGCCTTTTCCGAATGGGCGAGGATGCGGGTGACGCCCAGTTCATCAAACTCCAACAAGGTGCGGCGCATCACCGACTCGACAAAAAAGACATGCGACATGCCGGTCCCGGCCAAGGCCCGCGCCAGCCATTGGGCGCCGTTCATCGTCCTTGCTTCGCTCAACTCTCGTTTCCTCCAATTGCGGCGACGCGCGGTCTACAAAGTCAGGCCGCCGTCGACGATGACCGTCTGGCCGGTGATCATCGCCGCGCCCGCGCACAGAAAGAAGATCGCTTCGGCGATGTCCTCGGGCATGCAGGCGCGTTTCAGCGGGGTGCGCTCGATCGAGGTCTCTTTGCGGTCGGCAGGCCAATCCTTGTTCCATGGGCTGTCGACAAACCCCGGCGCCACGGCATTGACCCGGATCTCCGGCGCCAATGTCCGCGCCAGGCTGCGGGTCAAATTGATCAGCCCGGCCTTGCTCGTCGCATAGGGAATGCTGCTGCCCGATCCCATCACCCCGGCGATCGAGGCGGTATTGCAGATGGCACCGCGCGCGGCCTTCAGCGCCGGTACCGCGGCATGGGCGCAGCGAAACGGGCCGATCAGGTTGGTGGTCAGGATCATCGACCAGAAATCCTCGGTCAGCGCGTCGAGATCGGAAAACGGGATCGGTGTCGGCGTTGCCGGCGTCCCGGCGTTGTTGACGAGAAAATCGAGCCGGCCGAGCGCATCGACCGCGCTCTTGACCATCTGCTCGGCTTCGCCCGGCCGCGACACATCCCCGGGCACGCCCACGACGCGCCGGCCTTCGCCCTTTAGGCGCTCGACCGCGGCTGGCCCACGCGGATCGGTGGGCAAATGGTTGACGGCGACGAACGCTCCGCAGCGCGAAAAAATGTCGGCCGCCGCGAACCCGATACCCGAAGCCGCTCCGGTCACCAGCACCGCCTTGCCGGCGAGATCCGCACTGATCATGTCGGGCACCTTTGCGGAGGTTGAGAACGAGCGAAGCATGCGCCCGTTGGAGCGCCTGTCAAGCCGCCGGCAATGTGCGCCTGCGTTTCGAGAGGTGGGGCACGGTGAGCCGGGAAAGGCGAGGGCAGCCTGCTACCAGTTGCCGTAGCGGCCGACATACCAAGCCAACCCGATCAATTCGTGCAGCGCGTAGTAGCTGCCGACCAGCGCCGGGACTTCGGGAAACACGATCGACGGCGACAACCCGAGCGATTGGCGCTCGGGAAGCGGTGCTGCGACCACCGGGTAGCCGACCGCGTAGAATGACCACAATGCCCGCGCCATGTGCCAGGGATTGGTGACTACGAGTGCTGACGATACCCCGGCGCGGCGCAGGATTTCAGCCGAGTAGAGCGCATTCTCATAAGTCGTCCGGGAGCGCTCCTCGCGCCATTGCGCCGGCACGTGGAAATCGCTTTTCAGCGATTCGGCCATCATCCCGGCCAACGAATCGTCGGCGCGATCGAGCCAGCCGCCGCTGACCAAGATCGGCAGGCCGGTGCGGCGTTGTTGGCGGGCAGCTTCCGCCAGCCGCTCCAACGTCACCGGACCCACGATGTCCTTGCCGCCGGGAAGGTTGCTGTGCCGGTATTCGGCCGAAAGCACAATGATGGCGCCGGGCGGCGCCGGCAGCGGCAAGGTCGGGACGGTGCCGGCGAGCGTGTCGGTGGCACGCATCAGCAGAAAGCTGACCACCGGCATTGACGCCAGATAAAGGCACGCCACCGCAGCCGTTGCCAGGACAAGGCCGGCGCGCCGCCAGCGCCAGGCGAGCACGACCCCGACCGTCGCCAGCAGAATGAACAGGTTCGGAGGGATCAGCGACGAATACGAGATCCACTGCATCATAATTGTCGCGATGACGGGCGAGAGGCGAGATTTGGCCGGGCGGGCGAGTGTTTCGCCGCGCCGTTTACAATAGTGCCAGGCGACCCCGCGGTTCAGCCCCGAATCGAGGCTCGGGGAGGGGCACGGGGTTAGAGGCGGTGGCGCCCAAGATCCCGCTGTGACACCCTACCACCGGAACGGTAGCGGCGAGAAGCCGGCGCTGGGAGTGCTCGGCCGCGCCGCGCCACCGTCACGACTTGGTCTACGCCCGCGGTCTTTACCTGAACGAAAGCAGCGACCAGCAAGTTTGACGTATGAGGATCGAGCACGATTGCCCGCCTGCCGTCTCGGGGAGAGGGGCAGGCGGCGCTCGGCGACTTGCCGATGCGGTTCGCGAAGCTCGGCGGCGAGGCGAACAAACTGCATTGCGGCCCGCGGCTAAACATTCGAGGCGATCGGCACAAAATTACCGCTTGCCGCCGTCGCGGCCAAACGATAGGGCAGGCGGCCGCCAATTCACAGGAGCCTCATGTCGATCCTCGTCACCGGTGTTGCCGGGTTTATCGGCTTCCATACCGCCAAAGCTTTGCTGGACCGCGGTGACCGCGTCATCGGCATCGACAACGTCAACGACTATTACGACGCGCGGCTGAAGGAGGCGCGGCTCGCCGAGCTGTACGTCTTGCCAAATTTTGTCTTTGCCAAGCTCGACATCGCCGATCGCGACGGCGTGTTCGCCTTGGTCGCGGCCAACCAGGACCTCACCGGCGTCATCCACCTCGCCGCACAAGCCGGGGTGCGCTATTCGCTCGAAAACCCCTATTCCTATGTCGAGTTCGAACATCATGGGCACCGTCGTCATCTTGGAGGCGGCGCGGCGGATCGGGCGGCTGAACGCCCTGACCTATGCGTCGTCGTCGTCAGTCTACGGCGCCAACCGCAAACAGCCGTTCAGCGTCGACGACCCGGTGAACACGCCGGTGTCGCTGTATGCCGCCTCGAAGCGTGCCTGCGAGCTGATCGCCCGCAGCTATAGCCACCTCTATGGGCTGCCGGCGACCGGGCTGCGCTATTTCACTGCCTACGGCCCGTGGGGGCGCCCGGACATGGCGGCATGGCTGTTCACCCAGGCAATCCTGGCCGATCAGCCGATCAAGGTGTTCAACGAAGGGCGGATGGCGCGCGATTTTACCTATATCGACGACATCGTCGCGGGCACGATCGCCGCGCACGACCGCCCGCCGGCGGCCGGAGGCGCAGCGGACGAGGCGGCGCATCGGGTCTACAACCTCGGCAGCCACAAGCCCGAAAGGCTGCTCGACTTCATCGCGGTCATCGAACGTGCGCTGGGTCGCTCGGCAAAAAAAGAGCTGCTACCGCTGCAACCCGGCGACGTGGCGGAAAGTTTCGCCGATATCGAAGCCACGCGCCGCGATCTGGGCTTCGAACCGAAGATTTCGGTCGAGGAGGGGATCGCGCGCTTTGTCGAATGGTACAAGCAGTATCACAAGATCAAGTAGTCGCAGGCGAGGCGCAAAAATTTCGGGTAAGCGAAGGCTCTTTAAGCGTCTCTCATCCGAGGTTTCTGCGGCTCGACCGGCACAAACCGCGCCCCCGGTATTGCACACCGCGGGGCGTACCACCGCGGGCGATCGCCGATCTGCATGCCAAATCGGCCGATCACCGGTGGGCTCCAACCGCCCGACAACGTCTGGTTGCCGCCGCGACCGCCCTAAATCACCCGATCTAACTCCAACCGAATACAATCAGCGGCGATACCCGCCGTCGGGCCTTGGACCAACTACTCCGCGGCCTGCGGCATCTGCTTGATGTCGGTGGAATAGCGCAGGTGAACCGGGGCGTCGGCTTCGAACGGGTCGGTCAGGCCCAGCTCCTTGCCGAATTCGCGCATCGCCGGCATGACCTCCTGGCCGAGGAGGCGGATGCAGGTTCGCGCGTCTTCGTTGCTGACGTTGCCGTCATTGCCCCACAGCCCGTAGATGCTCGGCCGGGTCTCCTCGAGCACGTGGCGCAGTTTCGGGATGACCGTCTTGGGCGTGCCGTAGATGATCCGCCCGTCGGCGACCTGCTTTTCAAAGGTCGGGCGGCCGCGCGGGCTCTCGGCCCGTCCGACTGCGAACTCGACAAATTGCCGCCGAAACTCGGGTGAGAAATAGCCCGCCGGGTTCGACCACACCGGATGGGCGAGGCCGGTGAACTCGCCCTGCATCCACAGAAACTGGCGCGCGTTCTTCTCCGCCTTTTCCTCGCTGTCGGAGACGTGGACCTGCTGCAGATAGCCGCGATTTTGCGGCCCCGCCTCGTAGCCCACTTCCGCGGCAACCTGGTCGTAGAGCTTCCAGATCGTCTTGGTCGCCTCGATCGAGGTATTCAGTGCGATATAGGGATAGCGTTGCTTGGCGGTCCAGATGATCGTTTCTTTAGAGAGCACGCCCGGGATCCACACCCGAGGATAGGGCTTTTGCAGCGGTACCGCCCACGGGTTGACGACGCGGTGCTGGTAGTGGGTGCCTTCCCAGCGGAACGGTCCCTGCCGGGTCCAGGCGGCGACCACCAGATCATGCGCCTCCTCGAAGCGCTCGCGGTTGTAGGCCGGGCTGACGCCGTTGGCGAGCTGCTCCTGCCCGCCGCCACGGACAAACCCCGAAACCAGCCGTCCTTTCGAAATCATGTCGATCATCGCCAGCTCTTCGGCGAGCCGCACCGGGTTCTCGGCCAGAGGCAACGGGTTGCCGAGCAGCACGATCTTCGCCTTTTTTGTCACCGCGGCCAGGATCGAGGCGAAGATGTTGCATTTCGACTGCATGCAGAACGGCGCGTTATGGTGCTCGTTCAGCATGAAGCCTTCGACGCCCATCTCCTCGGCGTAGATATATTGCTCGAGATATTCGTTGTAGAGCCGGCTGCCGGCAACCGGATCGTAATATTTGTTCGAGAACATCAATGCGGTGGCGCCGAATTCGAGCCCGATGTCGGCCGGATAGGCGGACATCGGTTGCTCGGTGAAATACATCACATGCATGATTTCCTCCTGTTCCCCTCACTGTCCGATCCGGCTGCGACGCAACAAAAAGCCTCAATTCTCGGCGATAAAAGCACCGATCAACCGGGAGAGCGCGTCCGGCTGCTCCATCTCCGCGCAATGCCCGGTAGCGCGTACGAGCTCGAACCTCGCATTGGGCAAGGCCGCCGCATAGAGTTCGCCGGCGCTGCGCGGCACGATCTTGTCGTCGTCGCCCCACACCACCAGGGCCGGGGCCGCCACCCCGCCGAGCAGATGCGGCAGGGTCTGGCTGTACATGTACGGCTTCCACGCGATGCGGAAACACATCTCGCGACAGATGTCCCAGTCGACGAGTTGGTCCGTCGTCACGTCGCCATAGATGCGGGCAAAGGCCGCCTGGTCGTGAAACCCGGCGCGGGCGTAATCGAGATAGCTGACGATCGCCTGGTCGAAAATGTCGCCGTCGGGCGGCTTCAGCCCCATCGCGCCGACCAAGGCCAGGCGATGCAGGCGATTAGGCGCCATCGTCGCCATCTCGGCGGCGATCCAGCCGCCAAAGCCGAGCCCGACCAGGGACGGCCGCTCGATCCCGAGATCCGACAGCAGCCATTGATACATCACCGCGACGTCGCGAACGCTACGCAGCCATTGCGGCCGCTCCGACTTGCCGTAGCCCGGGTGATGCGGGACGAGAACCTCAAATTGGCTCGACAACGCATCGTAAAAATCGAGCCGCTGCGGGCTGCCGATGTCGTGGTGCAATACCAGAACCGGGCGGCCGCTGCCGGCACGCGCGAGGTGCAGCTTGACCCCGGCGACCTCGACTTCGCTCTCGTTCCAGGTGGTGCCCGCTGCCATCGCCGCCCTCTTTGGATATCGCGCTGTTGGAGCCTAGCGCCTTGCCGGCCAAACCCGCAACCGCCCGTTTGATCATTGCAGGGTTGCATATTGGTAAGCAAGTGAGATCATCAGCATGCTTACCAGTATCCCTCCCTGATCCCGTCGCTGCCGATGGGGGCGGGCGCACTTTCCCCGGATTCACCCTCAAAACGGAGAGAAACCATGCTGGTCGTGACCACCGAGAATGTTTCGGGCCATCGAGTGATCGACGTCAAAGGCCAATGCTTTTGTGTTGTTGTGCGCAGCCGGGGGCTTGGCGGCAATATCATGGCCGGGTTGCGCTCGATCGTCGGCGGCGAGATCCATGAATATACTCAGCTGCTCGAAGAAGCGCGGCGTCACGCGATCGACCGTCTTGTCGAAAACGCCGCAGCGATGGGCGCCAACGCGGTGGTGATGATGCGGTTCGATTCAGCCGAGATCGGCGAGACGATGAGCGAGATCGTGGCCTACGGCACGGCCGCCGTCATCGAGCGCGTGCCGGGGTGAGTTAGCGGCGTGCTGCGCGGCATCTTGCTGGGGGTCGGGCTGACCTTGCTCGCGGGTGCGGCTGGCTTCGTCGAAATCGGCTGCATCGCCGTGGGCTGGCGCCTGGCGGTTCCCGCTTTGCTACTGATCGTCGCCGCCCTCTTCGAGCGCTGGCGCTACAAGCGGCTCGGCGGCGCGCCTGCGGGCGCGGACTGGATTGCTACCGCCGAGCGCTTTGTCGATCCGGAAAGCGGCAAGCTCGTCACCGTCTACTACCGCCCCGCGACCGGCGAGCGCCGCTATGTCGCCGGCTGAGCGCGTCGCGTCCGGGCTGCGTCGGGGGCGCTATTTGACGGTGATGTCCCCGGTCATGCCGGCCCAGTCGTGATCGGCGCACCACATCGCAAAATGGCCCGTCCGGGAAGCAACAAAATCCAGCTCCTTTTGCTCGCCTGGCTGGACCACGATTTCCGTCTGTTCGGAGTTCAGCGCATCGACGCGGCGCAACTTGACAGCCTTAAAAAAATCGGGTGCGGTCAGCTCGTGTAATTCATGTCCTTGGTTCACGACCACCAACCGATAGGCAACCCCGCGGCGAAAAATCAAATGGCTCGGTTCAAACCGGTATTCGACGGTGACGACAGTGACTTGCTGAGCCTTGGCCCAGTCGACTTTGGCTGCCGCCGCCGGCAGCGCCGCGCACACCGCGGCCGCCGCCAGCAGCGCACGCAGCCGGGGGCGCGAGCAATCACATGACGCTGCGAGAGGAGGCGCCGCCATGCCGGTCACCCTCCCGCCGGGACCGCGACCGCAACTCCTTCCGCCGCTGGCGCCGGCGGGCGCGCGAGCGTATACTCGACCGTCACGTCCCCGTAGCTCAGCCGGATAGAGCAACAGTTTCCTAAACTGTGGGTCGCAGGTTCGAGTCCTGTCGGGGACGCCATATTTTTCAATATATTGTATCAAAATCTGAACAACCAGTCGCTATCTAGCAAGCGTATAGCGAGCACGGACACAGACTACTGTGGCGGGTCACGGAGACCCGGACCCACCAGCCCGATTGATCGGGATAGGGGGACACCTCGCGGCGGCGCCCTCCCACACCACCGGGCATACGGGTCCGTACCACGGCGGTTCGATCGGGTTAAGACCCGGCACGTGCGCGACTCCACCAAACATAATTCTTGAAAAGAAAATCTTTTCAAGTTCTTGTGCCAGGTTTCAGGAACAACCACCGCGAGGTTCCGTATAGGTTCCCGCGGAGCGGATTTGCCGGATGACCCGGGGAGATGGCTCGTCTTTAGATGCAGCCAAAGGTCAAGTGCCCGACGCTATGGCAGCCGCACCGTAGGTAGAGGTGCGGGTTGCGCCCGTGGTTGTATCGGGGCGCAAATTTCTGGCGGGCGGTCGGTCGAAATCCTGTTCTGGCGGCTCGTCGGCATCCTCGGCTCCGGGTACCACCGCCGGTGGGCGCAACATGAGTTTTAGCGCCGTCTCGATCACATCTAGCTAGCCGGCACGGCTCACGGCTCGTCGGCATCCTCGGCTCCGGGTACCACCGCCGGTGGGCGCAACATGAGTTTTAGCGCCGTCTCGATCACATCTAACTCCCGCGGCGAGTAATCTCTTGGGTTGAATTTTGGCCGCTTCTCGCTCTTCTCCGTTGCCGGGTCGTATGCCTTTGGCGGACCCCATGCTCGCTCGTAGATTTCGCGTGCCGCCATCAGCCGCACGCGATCGTCCTCCGAACTGAGCAACTCGATCATTACGCGCGCTGCTTTCGGCGATGCATCGCGGCAGATCCGCTGCGCCTCGTAATAGGTGCCGCCTTTGCCGCCCGGATTGCCGGATTGGCCAGTTCGGAAGGTATACGGCGCCAAGTTCGCGGGCACTTGCCCGCGCCGCTCACCTTTCGCTGTGCTCAGCGCCTGCTTCATAGACCATTGTTACCATGAAAAGGCCGGTGGAGTCGCGAGATTAGCGATCATTCCCGCCAAAGCGGAGCCGAAAGACGTTGCGATTCAACCTGGCCGCCGCTAGTGCCGCATCGTCAGGCGTAAAACCCGGCTGGCGGTCAGCCTGCCACGGTGCTCTCGGCGTTGCGGTCGGTGGGCATCGGGTAAGGGGCCGAATTGCAGACAGTGCAAGTCGCAAAAATCTTCAGCTTGTCGCGCTGGCGGCGGAGGCGGTTCAGGCATCGGCTCGTCGGGCAGGATGGGTTTGGACACCGGAGCGGCTCGCGTCTGATCGCGCTCGGTGCTCGCACCCCGGGCCGCGCCACTTACTTTTGCTATTCTCTGTGCGTGGCGGAAAAACGTCCCTGTTCCGCCCGCGTAGGCAGCGCGGTCAGGAAGGACCCGCGAGCCTCGACTCCGCCATCACATCGGCTTGGCTCGACGCCTTCCTCGAGACCGCGCCGGGCGAGTGACGGCGGCGCTGGTTGAGGTGTGGCTTCCCTGATATCGTGATGTGGACGTCACGAAAATCAGGATCAGATGGAAGGACGGAGAGGCCGTCCGCCGATTGGTAATAAGGCGATGACGGACGCACAGCGGGCACAGCGCTACCGCGATCTGCGCAACCCGCGCTCGACGCTATCCAAACAACTGAAGCGCAACGCCCTCGAGGCTAAACTCGGAGCGACGATCTGGGGGTTGCCGGAAATTAAGGCCGGCATTCTGTATCTCGATCCACCGATTGACTGGGATCCGCGCTCTCGGGTCACCGGGATGGACCGCCATGCCGTCAACCATTATCCGGTAATGACGTTCGAGAAATTCAGCGAGGCGGTTCCCGAATTGCCGGCGGCTGACGATTCGATCGTGTTCATGTGGACGTTTCGTGACCGTCGGCACCGCGAAGCCGAGCGGTTCCTCGAGGATCGCGGCTTCGAATTCAAAACCATGCATGCCTGGCACAAGGTCCGGATCGGTACCGGTTACATCCTGCGTGATAACTGCGAACTGTTGCTGATCGCCTCGCGCGGCAATCCGGCGTGGCCCGCTTTCGGGCAACAAGCCGATGCGGCAATCGAGGCGGTCGAACCGTGGGAAGGCCTGTTCGACGGGATCATCAAGGCGGCTAAACCCTATCCCCGGCATAGCCAGAAGCCCGAGATCTTCGCCGATCACATCTCACGGCTGTGGCCGAACACGCCCAAGCTCGAAATGTACTATAGGGCGTTCCCCGATCCCGAAGCCGAACGGGCGCGTCGCGCCAAGCGCGAAGCCGCTGGCTGGTATTTCTTTGGGAACGAGGTCGCTGCGGCCGCAGACCGACCGCCTGACTCTGACCCGTGCGTTTGAGGGCGCCGGCCTGCAGAGCGAGGCGGCCGAGCGGATCGTGCCCGCGCGGAGCACGCCATGACCCCTGCGCCGCCTCCATCTATCGTGAGCCTGCTGTGCATGGCGGCTATTCTACTAGCCATGGTGGCTTATTTATTTATCCGCGTAGGCTGAAAGGGCGGGCTCATCGTCCTGGCCGGGATCGCCGGGCTCGTCGGCATCATCTTGGTCTCGCTTAGCGATACGATCGCCGGGCATGTCGCTCTGGTCGTGGTCTTCGGCCCACTCGCGCTGATGGCACTGGTGAGCATGATCCCCGGCGTCCCGACCTTGCTTCGCTATTTGATCGCGACCGACCCCAAAAGTAGCGGTTGTCCGCCTTGGGGTCGCCGGCGCGCCGGGCGGAAGAGAGCCTGCAGGCCCACGCGGCCGATGCCGAAAGAGCGGCCGCCTGGGCGCGGCAACGGGTGCATGAGGCCGCCGCCGGGGTGCTCTCGGGCTCGCCGTTGGTCACCGCCATCCTCGACCGGGTCGAGACGCTCGAGCGTGAGCTCGTCGTCGCCGGCGACCGGCTCTTGTGGCTGATCAGCGCCGCGGGTTCTGAAGATTCCGGCAACCCACGTAGTTGTGGGGTGACCATCCGACAGAACATGGCGGAGTTGGACACCGGGGGGCAGGCTGTTCGTGCTCCGCGGGATCGGAAAACAACCACTAAAACCGTTGCAGTTTGTACCTTCGATCGGCTGAATCTCTGTGGCGGACCCTCAATTCACTCTTGGCGTAAAACCCGAGTGGCCACGTCCGGGAAATCGTGGTTGTCAACAATAACAGTGCAGATCATACCAATCACGTTATAAATGAACCGTCTCACTCAACTCCGTTCACGTTGTATTCTGTGCGCTCGAGTTTACGGAAAGATTCAAACGGAAGGAGGTTGCAAAATAAGCCAATGAGTATCAAGCGAAACACCCTTATCAATTTAGCAGGCGCAACGGCGCCCATGCTCATATCTTTGATTGTCGTACCGCTCTATCTGCGATTGGTGGGAGAGGCTCGTTTTGGCGTCCTGGTTCTTGTATGGCTCTTCGTTGGGTACTTCGAGTTTTTCGATTTCGGCATCGGCAAAGCCACAGCCAATCATATGGCGAGGCTCCGAGACGCCGCGATATCAGCGCGAGAGGAAGCATTCTGGACTGGCGCGCTGATCAACGGAGCGTTGGGATTACTGGGCGGCCTCGTGTTGCTCGCGGCCGGCCGTTACGCGTTAAACGCTTATTTCGGCGACAAGCTGTCGGGCGAATTGGGCGAGGAAATTCGCATGGCGTTGCCTTGGATGGCGCTCGCTGTGCCGGTCGGGACGGTTTCCGCCGTAGGTATCGCCGCGCTTGAGGCACGGGAGCAGTTCCTCACCCTCAACACGCTGCAGGTATTGGTGACCGCACTGATCCAGCTCGCACCCTTGTTGGTGGCATGGTGGCGGGGCCCGGCACTCGATGGCTTGATCGCCGTGACTGTGATCTGCCGCGTCGGCGCCAACCTGCCGGTATTTCTGGCCTGCCGACGGCATGTCCCATTACAAGGTCGACCCCGCTTCCGCAAATCTTTGGCGGCGCCCCTGTTTCGCTACGGTGGCTGGGTAGCCGTCACCGCGGTTGTCGGCCCAATCCTGGTTTCGGTGGACCGGCTTCTGATCGGCTCTCAGCTGGGGCTGGGCGCTGTCGCGCATTATACGGTGCCATACAACTTGGTGGCAAAATTGCAAATCTTGCCCGCCAGTCTGATGCGCACGCTGTTTCCTCGCTTTTCGTCACTCGAATCGGAAGAGTGCGTGCCGATCGCTCGACGGGCCGTGTTCGCCTTAGCGGCGATCACTCTGCCATTGACGGTCGCCGCAGTATTTGTGATGAAGCCCTTTCTGAGGATATGGATCGGTGCGCAGTTCGCCGAGGTTGCCGCGCCGGTGGGCGAAATTTTGTTGATCGGTGTATGGATCAACAGCCTGGCCTGGGTCCCCGCGGTCATGCTCCAGGGACAGGGGCAACCAGCAATCGTCGCTAAGTTGCATGTCCTGGAGCTCATACCCTACACCGCGATCCTGTGGATCGGAGTGGCTCAGGCTGGATTGCAAGGTGCGGCTTGGGCGTGGGTGCTGCGCGTTGGCGTCGACGCCCTGCTGATGTTCTGGGTCAGCGGGCTGTGGGCCCGGATATTCTCCGTGCTATGGACAGGAATGGCGTTGATCGCCATGAGTCAGATAGCCGTGTACCTTACGGCAGAGATGCCGATGATACGCGGCATCGCAGCTACCACCCTAGTGATCGCGGTGGTTTTCTACAGCCTGCACGCCGTAGCGAACGATCTACAACTGATCCTGACCCGGGCAGTGCCATTGGTATCGTCGCGCCTGGCGGCAATGCGGAAATGAAGGAGAAACCTTGACAACCGCAGATATACCCTTCGACCTCGCTGCCGCAAAGTCCAAAGAACTGCCCGAGCTGTGGCCGCCGGAGGAGCTTGAAGCGGTTGAGCGCTGCCCGCTTTGCGACTGTGCGGATCGCAGAGCGCTGCATCGGGATCTGACGGATCGTGTGTTTTTTTGTGCGCCGGGCAAGTGGTCCCTTTATCAGTGTGGCGGCTGCGAGAGCGCTTATCTTGATCCCCGGCCGACCTCGGAAAGCATCGCGCGTGCCTATGGTTCCTATTACACACACGAACCGGAAAGCGAAGTGGATGACACTCCAAGTGCCTTTGAACGTTTCAAGCGAGCGTCGTATAACGGCTACCTCAACGCGCAGTATAACTTTGACCTGAGACCTGCCATGTCTTGGAGCCGATGGGCCGTGGCGGCTGTGCCGTCGGTAAGATTCAAACGGGATCTGATGGCTCGGCACCTGTGGCTCGAGCGTAAGGGGACGCGTCTCTTAGACATCGGCTGTGGTAATGGGGCTTTTGTCCGGGCTGCCCGCGCCTTGGGTTGGGATGCCGAAGGACTTGATCCGGATCCGAATGCGGCAGCGGTTGGTCGAGCAGCGGGCTTGCCGGTTTCGGTGGGAAGCCTGCCGAAGCTCAGCTGTCACGATGCCAGCTTTGCTGCGGTAACCATGAACCATTCGATCGAACACTTGCATGATCCAGTTGCTGGTCTGCGCGAAGTACACCGCATTTTGGAACCGCGAGGCACTGTCTGGATCAATACACCCAACCTCGGCTCCAATGGTCACAAGGAATTCGGTCATGACTGGCGCGGGTTGGAGCCACCACGGCATCTCGTCTTGTTTACGGCTACCACTCTAATCTCGACGCTGTCGCTCGCCGGGTTTGAGAAAATCCGTCAGGTCCGCGGACCTTCCGTCAGCCAATGGTATTTCACAAGCAGTCATCGGATGGCGCGGGCTGAAGCGCTCCCGACGAATGGGTCCCACCTTCCCCGATGGCTAAGACTAAAAGCAACTATAGCTGACTGGCAAGCATTACTTCAACCGAGGTGCGGGGAGGAGATTATCATTATGGCAAAACGCCCTCTCTGATATGTACTGAAAAGGTACAATGCAAAATCGTCGAGCGGCGCAGGGAAAGAGGCCATGGCGGCATCGAGCGGCTGGAGCACCACGAGCTGGAGGCGGAGCAATCCGGCGGAGCTAGATCACATGTCCGTCTGAGCGCGGGGCGACCCGTCTCAAAGTATGCAGGTAGCGAGGGTTGCGCCGGGCTGGCCAGCGCCGAGCCTCATGCATGGGAGACGGGTCATGGCTGAACCGCCCCGGGTTTGTCGGAGGCTCCGCCTCTTGAGAGGATGGAGCGATGGCGAAGCGAGTTCCTCCCTATTCCCCTGAGGTCCGTGCTCGCGCGGTTCGGATGGTTCTGGACCACCAAGGCGAGCACGCCTCGCAATGGGCGACGATCCACTCGATTGCCGAGAAGATCGGCTGCTCGGGCGAGACACTGCGCCACTGGGTGCGGCAGCCTGGCGATGCGGCCGGCGACCATGGTGAAGCCGATCCGGTAGGGATATGCGGTCGGCAGGGCGATTTTGATGCGGGTGACCATCTCGGTCACGCGCGCGGCGACTTTGATTAAGCGTACCCCTCCGGCGAAGGCCGCCTTTCGTCCAGCGGTATGATCTGGTGTGATCGGGCATCGGTGCAAATGAGGGTGTTTGCACCAGTGCAAGAGACAATGCGATGGCGCGAGTTGAGGTGATCACCGGCCCCGAACGACGGCGGCGTTGGAGCGCGGATCAGAAGCGAGCAATCATTGCTGCGAGTTTGGTGCCGGGCGCTGTGGTCAACGAGGTGGCCCGCCGGGTTGATGTCTGCCCGGGGCAAATCTATCGCTGGCGGAAAGAGCTGCGCGCGGCGGCGGACGGATTTGCCGAGGTGCTGATTGCGCCGGCGGCGAGCATGGCATCGGACGCCGGGGCCGGCTCGGTGTGTTGCGCTGAGCCGGTGATCGAAATCGAGTTTGCGGGGCAAGCTCGTGCCCGGATACCGGGCTCGATTCCTGCGGCACTGGCGGCGGCCGTGGTGACGGCGCTGTCGCGGCGATGATCCCGGTTCCCTCCGGGGTACGGGTGTGGTTGGCGGTCGGCCATACCGACATGCGGCGTGGCATGAACAGCCTGGCACTGCAAGTTCAACAGGCATTGGAGCGCGATCCGCACGCGGGTGACTTGTACGTTTTCCGGGGCAAACGCGGTCATTTGCTTAAAATTCTGTGGCATGACGGTATCGGCATGTCGCTGTACGCCAAGCGGCTGGAGCGCGGCCGGTTTCTGTGGCCGTCGCCGGCCGAGGGGATCGTCGCGATCAGTGCAGCGCAACTGGCCTATATGCTCGACGGAATTGATTGGCGGAACCCGGTTCGGACGTGGCGACCGGCGGCCGCTGGGTGAGGCTGCGTCTTTTTGACTTACCCATTGGTTGAGACAAGGAGGAAATTCGACGCCGTGCGATAATCGGCCTCGTGACGACGCCCGGAACCCCTTCCGAGGATGAGATCGACGCGCTGAAAGCGGCGCTTGCCGCCGAGCGCGCCGAACGGATCGCCGCCCAAGCCCTGGCGGCGTCGGTGCAAGCCAAGCTCTCCGACGATCAGGCCCTGATTGCCCATTTGAAGCTGGAGATCGAGAAGCTTAAGCGCGAGATCTACGGCCAGCGTTCCGAGCGGTCGGCGCGCCTGCTGGATCAGATGGAGCTGCAGCTCGAGGAGCTGGAGGCCTCGGCCAGCGAAGATGAACTCAGGGCCGAACAAGCGGCGGCGAAGACCACGGTGGTCAAGGCGTTCACCCGCCAGAGGTCGTCGCGCAAGCCGTTCCCGGATCATCTGCCCCGTGAGCGCGTCGTCGTTCCCGCCCCGAGCGCGTGCGCCTGCTGCGGATCGACTAAACTCGCCAAGCTGGGCGAGACCATCACGGAGACCCTGGAAAGCATTCCGCGCCAGTGGAAGGTAATCCAGACGGTGCGGGAGAAATTCACCTGCCGGGAATGCGAGAAGATCACGCAGCCACCGGCACCGTTTCATACGATCCCGCGTGGCTGGGCCGGACCGAGCCTGTTGGCCATGGTTCTGTTCGAGAAGTTCGGCCTGCACCAACCTCTCAACCGGCAGTGCGAACGCTTCTCCCGTGAGGGTGTCGCGGTGAGCTTGTCGACCCTGGCCGATCTGGTCGGGACCTGTGCCGCCGTGTTGAAGCCGCTTTATAGCTTGATCGAAGCCCATGTGCTGGCGGCCGAACGCCTGCATGGCGATGACACCACGGTGCCGGTCCTGGCCAAGGGCAAAACAATCACCGGTCGATTGTGGACCTATGTACGCGACGATCGGCCGTTCGGCGGCCCGGCACCGCCGGCGGCAATGTTCTATTACTCACGGGACCGCACCAGCGAGCACTCCCAGCGCCATCTGCACGCTTATGCCGGTATCTTCCAGGCTGATGCGTATGGCGGATACAACAAGCTTTATGAGCAGGGACGCCAGCCTGGCTTGGTTCGGGAAGCGGCGTGTTGGGTCCATGCCCGCCGCAGGTTCTTCGTCCTGGCCGATCTGGCTGCCAGCGCCCGGCGCAAAGCACAAGGCAAAAGACCGGCCGTCATCTCGCCCGTCGCTTTGGAGGCGGTCCGTCGCATCGACGCTCTGTTCGACATCGAACGTCGGATTAACGGCCAGGGCGCCGACCAGCGCAGAGCCGTGCGCCAGGAATTGAGCGCGCCGCTGATCGCCGAGCTGGAATCCTGGATGCGTGAGGAACGCGCCAAGCTATCGCGTCACAACGACGTCGCCCAGGCGATGGAATACATGCTCAAGCGCTGGGTGGCGTTTGCACGCTTCCTTGATGATGGTCGTATTTGCCTCAGCAACAACGCCGCCGAGCGCGCGTTGCGCGGGATTGCGCTCGGACGACGGGCATGGTTGTTCGCCGGCTCCGATCGCGGTGGAGAGCGGGCAGCGTTCATGTATAGCCTCATCGTTACCGCCAAGATGAACGACATCGATCCTCAGGCTTGGCTGGCCGACGTGCTCCGTCGAATCAATGATCACCCGGCTGCCCGGCTCGACGAACTCCTGCCTTGGAACTGGGGTGCCCCGCTCGCCGAAGCCACCGCCGCTTAACCGCGATTCGCCGCTGGGGTGCCCCGTTGCCGGTCAGTATGCGGCGCATGTTCCCGAGCGTATCAACGCGGGGCGGCGATGCTTGACACCCGCCGGCGCCGATCATGAACTGTCGGCACTTCGGTCAGCCGGAGGCCACCTTGAACGATGTCCTTCCGCTGCGCTTGTCGCGGGGTTCGCTTGCCCTCCCCTATGACGAAAGCGACATTCGCCGCTGCCTCGGGTACGAACTCGATAAGGGGCGCTCGTATCAACGCAGCGGCGCGGTGCGCGATCTGCACGCCGACAACGGTGGGCAGCGGCTCATCGCCGACGTCCAGGGGACGCGCAAGCGGCCCTACCACGTCTTTGCCCAGATCAAGCTGGGTCCACGGATCCGGCTGTCGGGCCAGTGCAGCTGCCCGGTGGTCATCGATTGCAAGCACGTCGCCGCGGTGCTGCTGGAGGCGCTACGCAACCCGCCGCAGGGGATCGCCGCCGACCCGCTCGGTGGTTCGGTTGCTGGCTGGCTCGATCGGCTAAAGCGCGGGTCGAGCAAACCCGCCCGCACCCCCGAAGAGATCGTCTTCCGTGTCGATACTTCGCCCCGTCCGGGCCAGCCCTTCGCGCTCGATCTGCGCGTCGCACGGGTGCTGAAGAGCGGAGCTTACGGCAGCGACCGGGCTTGCCCGTCCGGACTCGAAACCTCGACGGCAAAATATGTCCAGCCCGAAGATCGGCTGATCGCCCGGTTGATGCGGAGCCTTTCCTTCGGATCGCCGCAGCTTCCTGACGATCCCGGTACGCTCCATCTGGTGATGGAGCACATCATCGCGACCGGCCGGTGCCGCTGGCACGAGATCGCGAGCCCGCCGCTTGCACTCGGGCCGCAGCGGTCGGCCCGACTCGGCTGGCAGCTCGGCGAGAATGGGCACCAGAGCGCGGCCATTGTCGACATCGAGGGTGGGGCGATCGGCTTGCCCTGCGCCGCGCCCTGGTATGTCGATCCCGAGGCCCGCCTTGCCGGGCCGCTCGAATTCGATCTGCCGTCAGGGCTGTCGGCGCGTTCCTGGCGGCACCGCCGATCGACCCCGTGCAGGCGGCAGCGCTCGGCGGCGTTTTCGAGTGCGATTTCCGCGATTTCGCCCTGCCGCGCCCGCGCGCCGACATCGCCGAGGAGGTCCGAGATGCCGCGCCGGTCCCGGTGCTGCACCTAGCCAACCGGCGGCGCAATTGGGGTTATCGGGTGCCGTCGCGAGAGGCCGACGAGAGCGTCGATATCGCGCTGCTCGGCTTTGCCTATGACGGGCGGGTGATCGATCTCGCCGCCGCGCCCGAGGAGATGCGCCGGGTCGAAGGTGGGCGGCTTGTGGTACAGCGTCGGGACATCGCCGCCGAACGAGCGGCATACGACCAGCTGCGACGGTTGGGTCTGGGACTAGCCTGCGATTTCAGCAAACGCAGCAGCGATGGCGCCTATCTCGCGTTGGGTTTGCACGAGGATGCGGCAGGATGGCCGGGCTTCGTCTACGAAGCGGTACCGACACTCGAAGCCGAGGGTTGGCGGATCGAGTTCGAGGACGGCTTTCGCCATCGCGTCGTGGACGGCAGCGGCGAGTGGACGGCCGCGGTATCCGAAGGCAGCGGCTGGTGGTTCTCGCTCGATCTGGGCATCGATGTGGGTGGCGAGCGGGTGACGCTGCTGCCGGTGCTGACCTCGCTCGTGCGGCAGCTGCCTCAGCAGGGCATGGCCGACAGTCTCGATGCGCTGGCGCATAACGGCATCGTGTTCGGCACCCTCGCCGACGGCCGCCTTGTTGCCCTGCCTCTCGACCGCACCAAGGCGATCCTGTCGGCGCTCGTCGAGCTGTACCACCCGGAAACCCTGTCACCGGGCGGCGGGCTCGACATCTCGGTCGGGGAAGGCGCCGCGCTCGCCGCAATCGAGGCCGCGACGCGCCTGCGCTGGCTTGGCGGCGAGCGGCTGCGCGCGTTGGTGCAGCGTCTCAAGGCCTTTGCGCAGATCGAGAAGGTGGCGCCGCCCGCCGGGCTCAAGACGCAGCTCCGCTTGTATCAACAAGCCGGGCTCGACTGGCTGCAATTCCTGCGCGCGTTCGATCTCGGCGGCATTCTCGCCGACGATATGGGCCTCGGAAAGACCGTGCAGACGCTCGCCCATGTCCTTGTCGAGAAGCGCGAAGGGCGGCTTGACCGGCCCTGCCTTGTCATCTGCCCGACCAGTGTAGTGCCGAATTGGTGCGCCGAGGCGGCACGTCTCGCACCGGAGCTGCGCGTCCTCTCGCTGCATGGCTCCGACCGCGCCAAGCGGTTTGGTGAGATCGCCAACAGCGACCTCGTCGTGACCACCTACGCGCTGCTGCCGCGCGACGCCGACCGGCTGCTGCCGATCGCATGGCATATCGCAGTGCTCGACGAGTTGCAGGCGATCAAGAATGTCGCGGCCAAGGCTACGCAGTTGGTGTGCCGGCTCGACGCCCGCCATCGCCTGTGCCTGACCGGTACGCCGGTCGAGAACCATCTGGGCGAGCTGTGGTCGCAATTCGCGTTTCTGATGCCAGGCCTGCTTGGCGATGCGAAACGCTTCGGCCGCGTGTTTCGGAACCCGATCGAAAAGCGCCAAGACAGTCATCGCCGCGCCGTCCTCGCCGCGCGCGTCAAGCCCTTTCTCTTGCGGCGGACCAAGGCGATTGTCGCCGCCGACCTGCCGCCGAAGAGCGAAATCCCGATACCGCTCGAATTGGCGGGGCCGCAACGCGATCTCTACGAGACGGTGCGTCTGGCAATGCACGAGAAGGTGCGGCAGGCGGTGGCGGCCAAGGGCTTGGCCCGCAGCCACATCGTCATTCTTGACGCCCTCTTGAAGCTGCGCCAGGTGTGCTGCGATCCGCACCTCGTCAAACTCGCGGCCGCGCGCGGCGTCAGTGTGAGTGTCAAGCTCGGCCATTTGCTGGAGATGCTGCCGCCGCTGATCGAGGACGGCCGGCGTATTCTGCTGTTTTCGCAATTCACCAGCATGCTCGACCTGATCAAGCCGGAGCTGGCGCGCGCCGGGATCGACTATGTCGAGTTGCGCGGCAACACGACCGACCGCGCCGACCCAGTCGCGAGGTTTCAGAAGCGCAAGGTGCCGCTGTTCCTCATCAGCTTGCGTGCCGGCGGCACCGGGCTCAACCTGACCGCCGCCGATACCGTGATCCACTATGATCCCTGGTGGAACCCCGCGGTGGAAGACCAGGCTACCGATCGGGCGCACCGCATCGGTCAGGACAAGCCGGTGTTCGTCTACAAGCTGGTAACCCAGGGCACGGTCGAGGAGCGCATAATCGAGCTGCAGGAGCGCAAGCGCGCCTTGGCTTCCGGCATTCTCAATGCGCGCGATGCCGCCGGGCCGCTGCTCGATGCCGCTGACATAGAGCGCCTATTCGAGCCGCTTGCGGGCTGAAGGGCTTGTCTCCGGCATCGGCCCAAGAGCTGTCGAATACGGGGGGCTCAGGGTCAACACCCTTCACCGACGCTTGCCGAGCCCTGGCATTGGAAAAGCGCCGCCATCCACGCCGCCGCCTGAACGCAACGCACCGCGGCCTTCGCCGGATGCTTACGATTAAGCAGAGGCGGATCGGGTTGAACTGGGCTTCGCGCCAGAACGAGGTTCTGGAAGCCAGGCCACGCAGGGTCAGCATCAGCCAGTAGGCGGCGGTATGGATCAAGAGCCGAAACTGATTGGCCGTGGCTTTGTGGCAGGAGGTGCGGTCGGAGGCGAGGTACAGCTTGTGCGCCTTGATCAGGTTTTCCGCCTGCCCTCTGGCGCAATAGACCTTCTCGTAGAGTGATTTCGGCAGGCCTGGGAGTTTGGTGACGATGAACCGGCTGTCGGCTCCCTGGGGACCGGCCTCGACGCGGGCGATGACGCGGCGCTCGACGGTCCAGCTTTTGGCGGCATAATGGAAGTCGCCGTAGCGGCGGACCTTTTCGCCTTCGCCGTTGAAGCAGCGGCTGCCACCGTGCACCAGGTCCTCGGTATCGTCGATGTCGAGCAGGATGCGTTTCGGCACCGCCCCGAAGCTGTCGCAGAACAGTTCGACCATAGCCGCCATCATGCGTTTGAGCGCGACCGGACCCGGCAAGTTCTCCAGTCGGCTGATGGTCGGCTGCGAGCACAGATCGGCGCCGCTTTCCGGCAGCTGCGGCGCGGCAAACAGGTTGAGAGGCGGGCGTCAATCAGGATGAGAAAGTGTCGCCGGATGCGTGACAGCAGGAGGGCGTAGCCCGACTGACGTTGCGAATCCGGCGAACGGTGTGCCCCTGGAAGGGGCGCGTTGTCTGGCGGTCGCGGCCGGCCGGATAGGAAGCGAGTTCTTCATGCCGATGAGGAACCGCCCCTTGCCCGGTCGCCACATCACCGATTGCCAGATGAGGCTGTTCATGAGTTTCCGCCAGACCGAAACGGCGAGCGTTGCCGCGGCCAAAGCCGGGTTCAGCGCCGCCACCGCCTATCGCATCGAACAGGACCCGCGGCTCCCGTCACAACGGAAAGCACCGCGCGGGCGCCGGCGGCATGACCCGCTCGCTGCGGTTTGGGATAGTGAGGTGGTGCCCCTGCTCAAGAGCGCCCCGGGCCTGCGGCCGATCGCCATTTTCGACGAGATCCGGCGGCGCCATCCCGAGACTGGCGCCGGCATCCGCCGCACCTTGGAGCGGCGCATCCGCTCGTGGCGGGCGCTGTACGGCGCCGAGCAGGACGTCATCTTCCGGCAGGAACATCCGCCAGGCCGGCTCGGGCTGTCCGATTTCACCGAGATGCGCGATCGCGGCGTCAGCATCGCCGGCGCGCCGCTCGATCATCGGCTCTACCATTTCCGGCTGGCCTTCTCGGGCTGGGAGCACGCCCATGTCGTGCTCGGCGGCGAAAGCTTCGTGGCGCTGGCCGAGGGGTTGCAGAACGCGCTGTGGGCGCTCGGCCTCGCACCCTTGCAGCATCGTAGCGACAGCCTGTCGGCGGCCTTCCGCAACCTCGACCGTGACGCGCGGGAGGATCTCACGCGTCGCTACGAGGCGCTGTGTGCCCATTACGGCATGGAGCCGACCCGCAACAATCGCGGCGTGGCGCACGAGAACGGCTCGATCGAAAGCCCGCACGGCCATCTCAAGCAGGCGATCGAGGACGCGCTCCTGCTGCGGGGCACGCGCGACTTCGTCGATCTGAATGCCTATCGTCGTTTCATCGACGAGATCGTCGGGCAGCGCAACGTTCGCAACAATAAGCGCCTCGATCTCGAGCGCTCGGCCCTGCAATTGCTGGCGGCGCGGTGGACGACGGATTACGAGGAGACGTTCGTCAGTGTCACCTCGACGAGCGGCTTCATCCTCAAGAGGGTGTTCTATTCGGTGCCGTCGCGCCTGATCGGCCATCGGCTGCGCGTGCGGCTCTACGATGACCGGCTGGAATGCTTCCTCGGCGCGACGCCGCTGATGACGCTGCGGCGCGGACGTCCGCACGCCGACCGCAAGCACGGTCACGTGGTCGATTACCGGCACGTCATCCATGCCCTGCGCTGCAAGCCGATGGCCCTGCTCAACCTGGTCTATCGCGAGCAGCTCTTTCCGCGCCGTGCTTATCAGCGCGCCTTCGAAGCGCTGCTGGAGGGCGGCGGCGAGAAGCCGGCGTGCCGCACCATGGTCGGGCTGCTGGCGCTGGCCCATGATCGGGCTTGCGAGGCCGAACTCGCCGAGGCCATCGAGGCCGAGCTCGATGCCGGCAGATTGCCCGATCTCGGTCTGCTCGAACGACGCTTCGCGCCCGATCCCGCCGCCATTCCCGACATCGCCGTCGAATTGGTGCCGCTGCATCTTTACGACGAGCTCGGCACCGTCCGGCCCCTGGACCAAGCACTGGGGGGTGCAGCATGAAGACGACCGATCCGATCGACGCCGCCCGTCTCGCGCTGCTCCTCGCCGAGTTGCGACTTCCCGCCGTCAAGCAGGTCTGGGCCGACCTCGCCGCTCAGGCCGACAAGGAGGGCTGGCCGGCGGCCCGCTTCCTTGCCGCCTTGGCCGAGCATGAGATGGCCGAGCGCAGCCGTCGCCGCATCGAACGCCATCTCGCCGAAGCCCGGCTACCGCCCGGCAAGACCATTGACACCTTCGACTTCGAGGCCGTCCCGGTCGTCAGCAAGGCCCAGGTCATGGCGCTGGCGGCCGGTGATGCCTGGTTGGACAAGGGCGCCAATTTGATCCTGTTCGGGCCGCCCGGCACCGGCAAGAGTCACTTGGCGGCAGCTCTCGGCTTCGCCCTCGTCGAAAATGGCTGGCGCGTGCTGTTCGCCCGGACCACCGACCTCGTCCAGCGGCTGCAAATCGCCCGCCGCGAACTCGCTCTCGAAGCTGCCATCGCCAGGCTCGACAAATACCATCTGCTGATCCTCGACGACCTCGCCTATGTCACCAAGGATCAGGCCGAAACCAGCGTCCTATTCGAGCTGATCGGCGCCCGATACGAGCGGCGATCCCTGCTGGTCACCGCCAACCAGCCGTTCGGCGAATGGGGAAAGATCTTCCCCGAGCCGATGATGTCATAAAGCCTCTTCCTTTGATCGATTGGTGCGCCGTACTTGTGTTCTCAACTCAGCGATCTGCGGGTTGGAGAGCGTGATTTGCCAGGGCATTCCCCTGGCCAGTTGGCGACCCGACAATCGCCCTTTCCGAAGCCATTTGAAAACGGTCTGGGTAGAAACCGAGAGCGCCGCAGCTGCTCCTTGAACAGAATATGTCCCGTCAAGCCATTGCGGAGGATTATGTTCTGTTCCGTTGATCTTCACCGTCGGGATCTTCCAACGCTTGCGCAACAAATGCACCTCACCGCCGCTGAACGGGTGGCCGTGCGCGGACAACAGGCTCTCCGCGGTAAGCGTCGTTGCAATTTCGCGGTCGATCTTTTGCGCGGCGGCAAGATCGCGGACCCGGGCTTCAAGCGTCCCGATGTCGGCGTAGTTGCGGTAGCTGTTCACCGTACGTCGGACCTTGTGCTCGCTGACGGCGCCGGTCTGCCAGACGACGCGGATCCAGACCTGTCCGCTCGCGGGGCGCTGATCGAGGATCACCTCCTTGATGACGAGCCTGAGGATGTGCTTGCGCTCGACCGCAGTTGCCGCGCCCCACAGCTTGGGAAGATCTTCGCCCAACGAGAGGATCTGACCCCGGTCGGCCGCGGCCAGCGATGTCGGTTGCTGCCGACGCCAACTCTCATATTCGGCGTCGATCTGCTCGACTTGCCGCAGCCTGTCCTCCCAGACGCGCTCCAAGGAGCGCGCCACCAGGCGGTTCTCAGGCTCAACGGCATCGTATTGCCGGCGGGCTCGCTCCGCCTCGTAGCGCGCCCGCTCGCGCTTGAGCGACCATTGACGCTCGAGCGCACGGGCTTCGTTCTCAAGCTCGCCGAGCGCGGCAATCGCGAGAGCAAGACGATCCGGCGTCAGCGCTTCAAGCAACAATCTTTCGACCGCAGCATCGATACCCAGGGCACGCACCTCCTGGCAGCGCGGCCCGCCATGCTGATGCTGGTCGGCGCGACAAACATAGACAGGGTAGCTGCCGTGCGGTCCGGAATAATGCAGCCCCATGCGACGGCTGCAGCGGCCGCAGACGGCAATGCCCTGCAGCAAGGCGTTGCCCCGCCGCGGCACCCCGTGGCGGCCTATGTCGTAGCGATTGAGGTTGTCTGCGAGCCGCCGCTGGTTCGCCATGAACTCCTCCCAATCGACATATCCCGGAAAGGCGTCCTTCAGGCAAACCGGCCAATCCTGGATTGCCACGGCTTCGGTCGCGCCTCCCTGTAAACCGGAACGCCGGCCGATCGGCGTGCGCCGGCGTCGGCCATAAACATACGCCCCCGCATAAGCCGGGTTCTTCAGAACCTGAAGGATGCGGGCGCTGCTCGCCGGCCGCCACACGACTTCGTGCGGTGATGGTCCGTCGAGCGGTCGCACCGGCAACAGCAGGTTGGCTTCCTGAAAATGGCGCATGACCGCCTTGGCACTGCGAAGCTCGCGAAACTTCGCAAACAGGTGATGCAGCCGCGCCTGGACCTCTTCATCGGGATTGAGGGCGATCCGGCCATCCCGGCCGTGCGCCAAGCCCGCCGGCAGCGGCAGCCGCAACTCGCCTCGCGCCGCCTTCTGTCGCTCGCCCTGGTGCAGCCGCAGCTTGATCTGATGCAGCTCGGCTTCGCTCATGATCCCGGACAGGCCGAGCAACAGGCGATCATGGTAGGCGCAAGGGTCGTAGAGGCGCTCGCCATCGGCGATCAGCACCCCGAACAGCGAGCACAATTCCAGGAGCTGATGCCAATCCCGGTTGTTGCGGGCCAGCCGCGAGGCATCCAGGCTTATCACCAAACCCGCCTTGCCGAGGCCGATCTCGGCGATCAGCCGCTGGAAGCCGCCGCGGCCGTCGCTTGAGGTACCGGACTTCCCAAGGTCGTCATCCGCCGATCCGGGACACCGTCGCTGACGGATCCATTAGCCGGAGATGACGATGTTGCAGACGGCGTGACGCAACCTGGCTTTCACCGGCATCACGGGAAGCCCCGTACGAAGTCGCATAGAATGTGGTTATTGTTTCATGGCGTTCCCATCACTAAAGAGATGCATGTGTATCGTACCAGCTTACGAAGTTTTGTAAGAAACGAAGAAATGGTATAATCTTGATCAATTTTTCGCCAAGCGTATTGTCTCCGATACATTTGTACCACCGAAATATGCGACGGTATCTCGCGATGGCCTGTTTGTGACTTAGCCATTCTCCGGGGAGATCATTTCCGAAGAGCCCAGTACTTCCGAATTCAAAGACGTGTTCCACCGATCTTCCTTCTATTGCAGATATAGGAGCCACTTGCTGAGGAACAGTGTTCTGATTGACTATTTTGAATTTTTTGTAGCCAAGTTGTTGAAGCACATCAAATTCCTGCCTCAATCTTTGCCAAGACGTTTTATTTGATTCTATAGAAACAAACTGTGGACGTGTGCTAAACGCGAGCAACGTCTTAACGCACTCCATATCTGCGCCTTCTATGTCGATTTTCAGATAATAAGGAATCCCGTATTGTTTAAGAATAGAAGAGAATTTTTTTGCCGATACGGTAATTTGATAAGATGGCCACCCTATCTTTGCATTTCGTGTTGCCCATTCAGGATCGGCAGTTCCCCACACAGTATTTTCATTTAAGAAAAAACTTACCTTACCATCTTCTTTGGCTATTGCGCATTCTAAAACCGTGAGCTCCATAGACGCAATTTCCTGTGAAAATTTCTTTCTTAGGTATGTAACAAGTTCTGGATTTGCTTCAACGGCGACGACACGGAAGCCTTTTTTCAAATAGAATTCCGTATCTTCTCCTTTATGTGCCCCGACATCGTAGATCAAAGTGCGGTCTAATGCCATTGTGCTTGGCGTAGTGGACATGGCCGTCGATCCCATCTGGCTCTCTACGAACTAGGAAAATTGATCCGCCGCTCTCGTGCCCCAAAATTATCGCGCCGCCGAGTTGCGGGCTACCCTCCTAGTGACCTGAGCCAGAAATTCGTGTGATAATATGCGTGCGCATTGGAGCCGGGGGCTGGGAATTGCGGCCCGGCCGGCCGGTGGCAAGGATCGAATTGGCGGGTGACGTCGCGGGCATCCGTGAAGGCTATACGCAGCGTCGCAAGACAGCGCAGGCCTTGGCGTTGCGGGCGCGGATCGTACTGGGCTGCGCCTCGGGGCTGAGCAACAAGGCCAGAGCGGCGCGCGAGCGGGTGACCGTGCAAACCGTCGGCAAGTGGCGCCGGCGCTTTGTCGAGCGCGGCCTCGACGGGATTGTCGACGAGCCGCGGCCGGGTGTTCCGCGTAAGATCGACGACGCCAAGGTCGAGAGCGTCATCGTGCAAACACTGGAGAGCCAGCCGCCGGCGGCGACGCACTGGAGCACCCGCAGCATGGCGCGTCTCAGCGGCATCTCGACCTCGAGCGTCGGCCGCATTTGCCGGCCTTCGGCTTCCAGCCGCATCGCGTTGCGACCTTCAAACTGTCCGCCGATCCGTTGTTTGTCGATAAGGTGCGTGACATTGTTGGGCTCTACGTCGATCCGCCCGACCGCGCCCTCGTGCTTTGTGCCGACGAGAAGTCTCAGATCCAGGCCCTCGACCGTACTCAGCCGCTGCTGCCGATGCCGCCCGGGCACATCGAGCGGCGCAGCCATAATTACCAGCGGCACGGCACGACCTCGCTGTTCGCCGCCCTGGACATCGCCACCGGCCATGTTATCGGCCGCTGCTATCAGCGCCACCGCGCCGTCGAATTCCGCAAGTTTCTTGCCCAGGTCAAGCAGGCGGTGCGGAGCGATCTCGCCATCCACCTCGTGCTCGACAATTACGCCACCCACAAAGCGCCGCCGGTCAAGGCGTGGCTTGCCCGCCACCCGGGGTATCACCTCCACTTCACCCCGACCAGTGCCTCCTGGCTGAACTAGGTCGAACGATGGTTTGCGCTCCTCACCGACAAGCAGATCAAGCGCGGCGTCCATCGCAGCGTCCAGGAGCTCAAGGCCGCAATTGCCGCTTTTATCCAGGCTCACAACGATGAACTAAAACCGTTCATTTGGACCAAGACCGCCGATGCCATACTTCTGGCCATCGCCCGATATTGCTCCGACACCCTCGCGGTCTATGCTGCGACGTGTTAAATGAATTTCTGGCTCAGGCCACTAGCTAGTGTCCGTCCATAAACTCTAAGGTTCTGGAATTATTGATTCAATCGCAAATTGTCGGGGCGCGCCCCGGCGGTTTCGGGTAAGTTGCGGGTACATGCCAGGGCAATCCGAAACCGACCCGCACCGCCGGAGCCGACAATGCGTCAGGAACGCACCATCCAGGCCACTATATTCGAGGTGTTTGCGCAGCACGAGATCGGCTGTGGGTTGAAGGCGATGTCGCGGTGGCTGGACGGCCAACCGGGGCTGATCAGCTTGGTGGCGGGCGATCTGCGGCGGCAGCGGGTGCGGGAGACCGGGCGGCGAGGGTTGCCGGCGGACGGCGTGCTGCGCTGCGCGCTGCTCAAGCAGCAGCGCCAGCTGAGTTACGAGGAGCTCGCCTTTCACCTGGAGGATTCGGCGTCGTTTCGTGCCTTTGCCCGCTTGCCCTTGGCATGGTCGCCGAAGAAGTCGGTGCTGCATCACACGATCGCGGCGATCCGCGCCAAAACCTGGGAGGCGGTCAATCGGGCACTGCTGGCGAGCGCCAAACAAGATCGGTTGGAGACTGGCGCCACAGTGCGGCTCGACAGCACAGTCACCCAAGCGCTGATGCACGAGCCCAGCGACAGCACCTTGTTATGGGACGCGGTGCGGGTCATGACCCGGCTGTTGCGCCGGGCCGAGGCGCTCTGCGGGACGCCCGCGATCCGCTGGCGTGACCGTCGCCACCTGGCCAAGAAGCGGGCCCGCGCCATCGAGTACAGTCGCGGGCGGAACCAGAAGCGCCAGCTCTATCGTGATCTGGTTGCGGCGACCCGGGCCAGCCGCGCCGAATTGCAGGCGGCTGCCGCCGGGCTGGCCGAGATCGCCAAAACCACCGTTGTGCGCTGGCGCGCCGAGGTCGACCATTACCTGCCGCTGATCGAGCGCGTCATCGCCCAGACCAAACGACGAGTATTCGACAGCGAAACGGTGCCGGCCGGCAAGAAGCTGGTCAGCCTGTTCGAGCCGCACGCCGATATCATCGTCAAGGGCGGGCGTCAGGTGCGGTACGGGCACAAGCTCAACCTCGCCACCGGCAAGAGCGGCCTGATCCTCGATGTCGTCATCGAACAGGGCAACCCCGCCGATGCCGAGCGCTTTCTGCCCATGCTCGATCGCCAGATCGCGCGCACTGGCACGCCGCCGCGGCAGACCGCCGCCGACGGCGGCTATGCCAGCCGCGCCAATCTCGCCGCCGCCAAGGACCGCGGCGTCGGCGATGTCGCCTTTCACAAGAAGTGTGGCATCGCTGTCGCCGACATGGTCAAGAGCCCCGGGGTGTACCGCCGGCTGCGCAACTTCCGCGCCGGTATCGAGGCCGGGATCTCCTGCTTCAAACGCGCCTACGGTGCCGCCCGCTGCACCTGGCGCGGGCTGGATCACTTCAAGGCCTACATCTGGTCGGCGGTGGTGGCGCACAATCTGGTGCTGTTCGCCCGCCTCAAACCGGGTTAGCCGCCCAACTTCGCGTCATCTCGGCAGCACTCAGCAACAGCAGTTCGTCTGCCGCTGCTCGCAACACGAGTTGTGTGTCTGGTGGCACTACCAGAACGTGAGAAACATCCGTCGGCTGCCGCGGGCGCCTCCGCTTCCGCCTTGCTACACCGCTGAAAACCGCTGTTTATGGATGCGCACTAGCTAGACCACATGTCCGCCTGAGGGCGGGGCGACCCGTCTCGCTGTATGCAGGTAGCGAGGGTTGCGCCGGACCGGCCGGCGCCGAGCCTCATGCACAGGAGACGGGCCATGGGGGATCGTCTCAGCTACGTCGGGCTTGATGTGCACAAGGAGGCGATCGTTGTCGCGATCGCCGAGGGCGGCCTGCGCGGCGAGATCCGGGAGTACGGACGTATCGCCAACACGCGGCGGCATTGGATCGAGTGGCGCGCAAGCTCGGCGGTGACGGGGTAATGCTTCGGTTCTGCTACGAGGCGGGGCCGTGCGGTTATGGTATTCAACGTCGGTTGTCGGCGAGCGGGCACGACTGTGTCGTCGTCGCCCCGTCGTTGATCCCAAAGGGCCCCGGCGACCGGGTCAAGACGGATCGGCGGGACGCCGCCAGCTTGGCGCGGCTGCATCGCGCCGGCGAGCTAACCGCGGTGTGGGTTCCCGATGTCGGGCACGAGGCGATGCGCGATTTGGTGCGCGCCCGTCTTGACGCGGTACATGCGTTGCGCCGGGCGCGCCAGCAGCTTTCGGGCTCTCTGTTGCGGCAGGGGCGCCATTACGGACGGCCAGCTTGGAAAAAACTGCATCGTCGCTGGCTCGCGGGTCTCAAGTTCGAGCAGGCATCACTTGGTGCTCGAGGACTACATCCAAGCGGTCGAGGCCGCCACGCGCGGCGCGATCGGATCGCCGCGCTGCTGCCGGACTGGACATTGGCTCCGGTGGTGGCGGCGCTGCAGACGATGCGCGGCATGGCGCTGGTCAATGCCGCGACGCTGATCGCCGAGTTGGGCGATCTCTCGCGCTTTGCCAATCCGCGCCAGCTGATGGCCCATCTCGGACTGGTTCCGTCCGAGCATTCGAGCGGCGCCAGCGTCAAGCGCGGTGGGCTCACCAAGGCCGGCAACAGCGCGGCCCGTCGACTGCTGATCGAGGCGGCCTGGTGTTATCGCTTTCCGGCCCGGGTCAGCCGCGAGTTGCGGCTGCGACAGGAAGAGCAGCCCAGGCCGATCCGCGAGATCGCCTGGAAGGCCCAGACCCGGCTCTGCGGCCGCTATCGCAAGCTCGCTCGCACCGGCAAGCCGGCCACGGTCGTCACCGCCGCGATCGCCCGCGAACTGGTCGGCTTTGTCTGGGCCATCGCCCGCCCGGTCACAATACCGACAGGCTGATCGGAGAAATCGCGTGATCATTGGCGAAGGAGGCGCCGACAAAACTCCCATAACAACTCCCGGGCAGCGCCGGAGGCACGGCCGCGGTCAGGAGAACCCTCGCAACCACTATCTGCCGGATCGCCGATCCGACGCTGGTCGCTAGACCGAGGCAGCTCCGCGACGCATCAACGGTCATGCGGTTCCGACCCGCGCATCAGAGTATGATCAACCGTCGCTTTGACGGCCGCGCCTCCGGCCCTGCCCAGCACAGTCCAAAACAAGCGCGCGAAAGAAAGCCACCAATTCGGCTGCCTGCTACTTGGAAAGCGGACATGAGAGTGGTACAAACCTGACAGAAGAGTCCTGAACGGTGTATGATCGCTCCCCGGAAGGGGAGCGGCATGCGCGAGGGTGTCACAGTCGAGGCGAGTGCGGCCGACCGGGGGCGATTGGAGGCGATCGTCGCCGACCGCAGCAGCCGGCAAAAGCAGGTGTGCCGCGCGCGGATCGTGCTGCTGTCGGCGACCGGGCTGGGCACCAACGAGATCATGCGCCAGGCGGGCACCGGGCAAGGTCACGGTGTGGCGCTGGCAGGAGCGGTTCATGCGGTCGGGGGTCGCGGGTCTGTTACGCGACAAGACACGGCCCTGGCGCATCGCGCCGCTGCCGGCCAGCGTGCACGAGCGCACGGTGGCCTTGACGCTCGGCGACCCGCCGGGCCATTCGAACTTCACAAAGAACCGCGACCGGCTGTTGGAGGGCGAGATCGCCGCCAAATTCCTGGGTGCGGTGCTGTCCCAGCCACGGGTCATCGGACGCGGCTGTCATGCCGCTCCTTCGCCAACGACGCCGTCCATCTCCAGCTCGATGCGCTGGCCTATAACTTGGGTAACTTCATGCGGACGCTGGCCATGCCGAAGGCGGCGGAGCTGTGGTCGCTGACCAGCCTGCGCCAGAAGCTGATCAAGAGCGGGGCAAAGGTCCTCAGCCACGGTCACTACTTAACCTTCCAACTTGCCGAGATCGGGGTGTCGTGGCCGATATTTGCCGACATCCTGATGCTCATTGCGCTGTTGCGGGCAGCCTGAACGGGAGAGCGGGTCAGATGCGACACACCACGACGGCAGAGGCGCGCCCTGATGAAGGCAAGGCAACGAGTTCCGGTGCCGCGAGACCGAGCTGCTCGCCATTTTTTGCTGTCAAGGAATTGGCTCGCATCGAATTTCGGTGCGGCGGCGTGCCAATGCGACAGAAAATCATGCCCAATGGGCGGGGAAGCCAAGGATGTCGTCCAATCGCCTTGACGTTGGATGATTTCGCAGATACTCGGTTCTTGCAGTCCGCACGTCAGGCGATGCCGAGGAAGGCGTAAGCTCGACCACCGAAGTGTTACCCGGTGTGGTCCTCCGAGAAGCAGGAATGATGAGCACTTGTTCTGGCAAGATGCCCTTCGAGTTCACGCCTCCCCGGATCGAACCACTTCCTGCCGGCATTAAACGGCCGCTGTGGTCGGTCATGATCCCGACCTACAACCGGGCCACGTACTTGCCGCGCACCCTAGAAAGCGTGCTTGCTCAGGACCCTGGCCGAGACCAGATGCAGATTGAGGTGGTTGACGATTGCTCAACAATCGATGACCCCGAGCCGGTGGTTCGGGCCCTCGTCGGCGACAGGGTAACAATCACTCGCAACCCGCGAAATTTGGGTTTGATGGCGAATTTGAACAGATGTATCGAGCGGGCAAATGGTTATCTGGTACATATCCTTCACAGCGATGATTATGTCGAACCGACGTTTTACTCTGTACTCGGCGGTCTTGCGGAAAGGTATCCGAATTGCGCGTTTCTTGCCAGCAGGGCTTTCTTCGTCGATGAAGAAGGGGTAATCGCCGGAGTGACAAGCCGAGTCAAATGTATGGAATATCCCACACGCGATGTCACAGCTATGCTGAGCACCCAATATCTTCAGTGTCCCGGCGTCGTCGTTCGGCGAGCGCTTTATGAGCGGTGCGGCGGCTTTATCCCGGAACTCGTCTATACGGGGGACTGGGAAATGTGGATCCGCGCCGTCCATTGCGGTGGCGGGATCGTGCACCCCCACCCTCTCGCTAGTTGGCGAAGATCTGCCGACCACGAATCCGGGAGGCTGGCGCGCTCGGGCGAGAATATCAGAGACATCCTTCGGGTGACCAATCAGCTTTCCCGTTACTCAGGCTTCTCCGCCGCGGCGCTCCGCGATCGGGCGGCTTCGCAAGCGCTGGACCAGTATTTTCTCTTCGTTGCCACAGGCGACGTCGCGGCAACACGGGCTAACTTGAAGATTTATAAAGAGGTCGTACCATTCCCGGTTTGGGCAACCTTTGGTTTGTTGAACCGGCTGCACGTCCTTCAGAGAGTAGGCCGGGTTGTTGAGAAAACCACGAGACATGCTTTCATGCCTCGGTCTAAAGTCAAGCATTACAGGACTGATCTGAAATGCACGTAACCGTGGCAATTTGCATCTTAAACCCCAGACAGCTGGAGGAGATGCGGCAGGCCGACAGCGCCTCACCTCGCGAGCCGCGTCGACGATCTCGACCTTCCCGGCGCGCGAAAACACGATGCCGGTCGCACGGTTGCCGTTGAACGTGATGCGGTGTACCGGCGCACCGGTCACGACCTGCAGGCGCCGGCTTCAGGTAGGTCTGCGCGGCGCTGGCCTGACGCCGACCGCCGCGGGTCGCTGGCACCAACCAATGCTGTCGTCGGGCCGGTCGGTACTCGACGCCGAGTTCGCCGGCCGCGTCGATGATCGCCTGGCACACCGCCGGCCGCTCGCTCATCGGCGAGGTGGTGAGGAACCCACCTGTGCCGTGCAGTTCGCTGTCTCGACCGTGCATCGCATCTGGCGGGCGTTCTCGCTCCAGCCGCACTGCAGCGAAGCCTTCAGGCTGTCGACCAACCCCCTTATATGAGGCGCCCAGTGTCAACGCTTATTAGCATTGTCTGCGGTGCGGTAGCTGAACGAATTCAGGATCGGCCTCGCTTGGTCTGTGCGCGAAGAAGTTCCGCATCACCTTAGGCTCGCATCGCAGCCGGTACCCACATCGCGCATGCTCGGGGAGGTCGCGAGGTCGAGGAGGACAGGACCCATCTTTTGGCGGCAATCAAAGCCCTGGGGGCTGCAGGTCCACGTGCTTCCCGGTCCGGCGCCGACAGCCCATGGGAGGATTCCAGCGTCGAAGCTCGCCTACGCTTTCAATTCAGCACCATCAGGAACCAGCCCATCACTCAGATAGCGCCATAAGGCGATGATCAGTTTGCGGGCCAACGCCACGAGTATGACCCGTTGCATCCGGCGCGGGCCGTCCCGACGCGTTGGCGGAACCATCGCACCTGGAGGCTGCCCGGCTGATGCCGCAGCCACAACCAGGCGAGTTCGATCGCGGTTCGTCGGGCGCGGGGGTTGCCGGATTTGGAAATCCCCTGATCGCGCCGCACCCGCCCCCTCGCCCACGGGCTCGAGGCGAGACCGAGATAGCCAGCGACTTCCCGGCGGTTGCGGAAGTCACGAAAGAATATCTCGTCGGCCAGCATCGTGGCACTCACCAAGCCGATGCCGCTTAGGCGGATCAACCTCGCCGCCTGATCCTCCTCGGTGTCGAGCCCTGCCGCTTGCTCGGCTTCGACTTCGGCAATCCACGTGGATGGCCAGTTCGAGCCCGGCTCATGACGGAAAGGCAAGCGGTTCAACCGCAACTGTTTCGGGTCCCGAGGACCGTGCTCTATTGCTTGGCCTATTTATGCGCTTCCGGGTCGACGAGGGTGAGACGGAGATTACCACAGCAGTTTCCCATGAAGATATATTCCCGGCTGAGCACCCCGACTATATCGAGCGCCTGAGGCCTCCGCGCAACATCGGCTGGCCGAGCCGAACATTCTCATGTTTACAGGACACCGCAACACCGACATTATTGGCGGGGCTCGGATAATGCGATGCTTATAACTGTCGCCATTTGCACTTATAATCGCGCAGAATCCCTGCGTCGCACCCTGCATTCGTTGGCAGCGATGCGAGTGCCAGGCGGCCTCGCCTGGGAGTTGCTTGTCGTCAACAACAACGGCACGGATCACACCGATCGAGTAATCGACGAATATCGCGACCGACTACCGATCCGCCACGAGTTCGAGCTGCAACCGGGTCTGTCGAATGCACGTAACAGGGCGGTGGATCTCTCCAACGGGAACTACATCGTGTGGACCGATGACGATGTAGTCGTCGATCCCGGGTGGCTGCAGGAGTACGCGGATGCATTCCGACGGTGGCCTGATGCCGCGGTCTTTGGCGGTCGAATTACCCCTAGATACGAGGCGCCGGTGGCGCAGTGGGTGAAGGAATGCGAGGCAGTGTTGGGAGGTCCCTTCGCAATCCGGAATCTCGGCGAAGATACGTTGCCGTTGTCGGTTGAGGAAAACCGCCTTCCATTCGGTGCGAATTTCGCGATCCGGACCGTCGAACAGCGAAAATTCCGTTACAATCCCGACCTGGGCGTGTCGCCGAATAGACGTCGAATGGACGAGGAAACGGACAGCATTGTCCGGATCTTGGAATTGGGAGCGATCGGTTATTGGCTTCCTGATGCGGCGGTGCAGCATTGGATCGGGCGAGAGAGACAAAGCATTCGCTATATGAGAGACTGGTGCGAGGCCTGGGGTGAGACCCAGGCGTTCCGCGCAGTGACCGCGACCGTCCCGCCGCCCCACTTCATCAACTCGTGCCAGTGGATGGGGCTGCGGTCGTTCCGCGTCGGAGCCGCCGCCACCACAGAGCCCCTCTGGATCGGGGTTCCTCGTGGCCTATGGCCGAGGATCATATACCGCTGGCTTCGCTACTGCTACCATCGTCTCATTTCCCCTCCGTCGGTTTGGGTAACTCGTTTGCAGCGGTTTTCCTGCACGAGAGGAGCGTTTCGATATTGGTGGCATAGATCCAGCTAACCGCGGTGAGCCGCTGAGCTGACAAGTCAGCTCGGTTCCGGCGCTGGCGCCTCGTATCCGGTTTTTGTTCATCGGCTCGCACCTTTGCTCCACGCTTCCTTCAGACCCCGCCTCGCGGCGATAGCCCTTGCGCTTCGCTAACCCTTCACCTCCATCAGGCTGGGTAGAGGACTTTCACCTCCGAGCTGTTGAACATGCCCGGCACACAACGAACCCGCTCGCGCGGGAGAGAAGCCACCGCAGTGTTGCACAGCTGGGGATCGGCGATGACGCATCATCCGCACGTGCACATGATCGTGCCGGGCGGCGGCATCGCGCCCGATGGATCACGGTGGATCAGCAAGCGGCCCCGCTTCTTTCTGCCCGTGCGCGTGCTGTCGAAGCTGTTCGGCAGGCTGATGATCGAGAAGCTCGTCGCCGCGCACGCCGCCGGCCGGTTGACGTTCCACGGCGCACACGCCGCGCTCGTCGACGCCAAGCCGTTCGCCGCCTATCTGGCGTCGCTCAAGAAAAGGCGCTGGTACGTCTACACCAAGCGCCCGCTCGCCGGGCCTAAGGCGGTGCTCGCCTACCTGTCGCGCTACACACATCGCGTGGCGATCTCGAACCGGCGCCTGATCGCGGCCGATGCCAAGACGGTGACGTTCAAGGTCAAGGACTATCGCATCAACGGACCCGGCCGCTACAAGATGACGCTTGACACGCACGAGTTCATCCGCCGGTTCCTGATCCACCTGCTGCCCAACGGCTTCCACCGCATCCGCCACTACGGTCTGCTGGCGAGCGGCGTGAAGGCCGACAGCCGCATGCTCGCCCGCAAGCTGCTCGACCTCGCTCCGCCGGCGCCCGAGCCCGAGGGCAGCGCTGCCGAGCCGCCCGCGGCCCTTAAGCCGTGCCCGTGCTGCGGCTCGGCCATGCGCATCATCGAGGTGTTCGAGGCTGGCGAGCCCTGCCCGACACAGGCCGGCCGCAATGCCCGCCGCCATCAGCATCGACACCTCATGAGCCCGGGCGACCCCTTTTGCCGCTGCTGTGCCGATCTGTCCCGCTGGCCCAGGGCCGGCCGCGACAGCGCTCGTCCGAGCCAGCATCCCGCAAGGCCCAGATCGGCCTCGGACCCCTGTTGCCAGGCTACCCGAGCCTCGCCGCCACCACCGCTCGGCTCGAAGATCACTCCGCCAGCCACGTCGTCAGCGCCCGCCTCCGCAACGCCCGTGCCGAAATCCCCATAGAGCCTGCGGCAGCGTTGCGGCCCACATCCCGCGGGTTCCTTCCCTGAAGGCTTTCGGACGACGGCCCCTGTGCCCGTGGACAGGCCCGTGATCGGGCCGTCATCCGAAACCCTCTACATGAAGGCCAGTTCCGGCCGCAAAGGCTGAGGGTCTCCTGCGCGCCGATTCCGGCCGTCCCTGAACCGAACGGATCACCTCGGCTTTGCTGAACCCCCTCGCCAGCCCGCGTCATGGCTGATTGCCCCCTCGCGAGATCCCTCCCATGGGCCGATCCGCTACTGCCGCCGAGCTGGTCCTCCACGCTCGACAACTCAACTAAAGGGCGCGTAGTCATTAACCCCCCGATGATCGAAATTAGGCGCTATCTGTGAAGACCGCACCTGGAGGGAGGGGGATATGCGGAGAGTATCGGCGTGGCTCAGCTTCTCACTTTGCGCCATCATGCTGATGACCGCGATCGCGGACGCTGCTCAGACCGAACCCCTGATCTTCCTATCGACGCAACTGCGCCCGATCGCGGAGGCGCAAAAGATGCGCAACTTGATCCTCAAGGATTTTTCCCAGGAAGTCGACTACATCACAGAAGAACCGCAGCAGTTTCCGGAGCGCATCAAAGAAGAGCGACAGAGCGGCACGCACACGATCGATGTTGTCGGGGCGCTGCACGGCGAGCTGCAGCCGCTCGTAAGGCTTGATGCACTCGCGGCGGTCGATGACCTTGCCGGCAGGCTAACAGACCGCGGCATCCCGAACTCGCTGCTGACGCTCGGCAAATTCGGCACCGCGCACCAGCTCGAGATCCCATGGATGCAGGCGAGCTACATCATGGTCGCCAACAAAAAGGCGCTGCCCTATCTGCCGGGTGGGGCGGACATCAATGCGCTCAGCTACGATCAGCTCGCTGCTTGGGCCAGTATGGTCCAGCAGAAGACCGGCAAGCGCTTGTTCGGCTTTCCGGCGGGGCCGCAAGGGCTGATGTACCGCTTCTTCGAAGGCTATCTTTACCCATCCTACACCGGCGGGGTTGTAGTTCCGTTTCGCTCGGAAGCGGCCCAAGCGATGTGGACGCGTTTCGCGTCTTTGTGGAGGAGTGTCAACCCGAACTCAACCAGCTACAACTTCATGCAGCAGCCGCTGCTCTCCGGCGACGTCTGGATTGCCTGGGACCACGTTGCTCGAGTGCTCGACGCGCTGCGCCAGAGGCCGCACGAATTCGTCGCCTTCCCCGCCCCCGCCGGGCCCAAGGGGCGGAGCTACATGCCGGTGCTGGCCGGTCTCGCGGTGCTGAAGGGTGCGCCCGACTTGAGTGGGGCGACGGCGCTGATCGACTATTTGACCCAGCCCCAGACGCAGATCGTCACCGCCCGCAGCGTCGGGTTTTTTCCCGTGGCAAAGGTCGGGTTGCCATCGGATCTCGAGCCTGGCTTGAAGCTGGCCGCCGCCGCGATCGAAAAGGTGCAGTCGGCGAAGGATGCGCTGCCTGCGCTGCTGCCGATCCGCCTCGGCGAGCGAGGGCGCGAGTTCGACAGGGTCTTCATGGATACGTTCCAGCTCATTGTGCTGCACAGCCAAGAGCCGCGCGGGGTGCTCAACCGCGAAGCGGACACGCTGAACCGCCTCATGACCGAGACCGGGGCGCCGTGCTGGCAGCCCGATCCTCCCAGTACCGGCGCGTGCCGGGTGCAGTAGCAAGGCTCGCCTTGGTGCTGATATGAAGCGGTGTCGATGAAGGCCCGCTCGAATCAAAGCTTGAACTGCCGGTCGCACCCGTAGCCAGAGGGCACTCACGCCACAGCCTCGAGCAACTCATAGACGCGCGTTTCCGTGGTCATCCCCTTGGCGATCACCGAGGCTATGGCCTGGAAGCGAAAGTGATGTTCCACCCGCTTGCAGACAGCCTCGCTAACAAGGATTGTGGTCCCGTACTCCTTATTCAGCCCTTCGAGGCGAGAGGCCAGATTTACGCTGCTGCCCTGCGCCGTATACTCCATACGCTCTGCCGAACCGACATTTCCGACCACGGCATCGCCGACATGAACGCCGAGCCGGGTACGGAAAGGCGGCAGTCCCTCGGCTTCGAATTGAGCATTGAGCGTTTCGCTCGCCGCCTTCGCTGAAAGGGCAGCACGACAGGCTCGCTCGGCATGATCGGGCTGCAAATGGGGGGCGTTCCAGAACACCATCACCGCGTCCCCGATGAACTTGTCCACAGTCCCGCCTTCAACGAGAAAAGCTTCCGTGAGCGCGGTGAAATGGCGCGTGGTCTGGCGCATCAAAACGTCGGGGTCGGCGGCTTCGGCAATGCCTGTAAAATTCTGGACATCGGTAAACAGGATCGTGACCTCCTGCCTCACTCCACCAAGCTCGGTAGAGATGGAACCATCGATGATCCCCCTGACGATATCCTTCGGAACAAAGCGGGCGAAGGACCAGATGGTGCGCTGAGCGAGCGCCATGGTATTGCCGAGTTCGTCAATCTCCGCGACACGCGATGCGACCGGTGCATCATCCGGCGCTGCTAGCGTCCTGAGCCGGCTCGCCTGAGTGGTTATCCGTTTCAGCGAAGTCGACATCCGGCTGCCGAAGATCCAGACCCCGGGTACGAAGCAGCCGCCCGCAATCAGTGCAATAATTAATCCTCTGATCTCGAGACTGCGCACGTTCTGTGCGAAATCGCCTTCGGCCGCAAGTAACAGAGAATAGCCGCTAAATTCGTCACCCTGAGAAAATTTCTGCAAGCGAAACAGGTAATCTCGTCCATGTTCGTCGCTAATGCTACCTTCATAATGGTCGCTGCCGTCCCATCTCCGCAGCACTGCGCCGACCAGCCCGCTGCGGATTTCCCCGATCTGGGGCAGCTGCGGGTGGGAGCGATGCGTCCTCGCGGACGCCACAAGTCGCGCAAAGTCGGGATGTGCAATGACCACGCCGAACGAGTCGAAGATTATGACTGTTCCATGCTCTCCGGGGCGCTGCGCCTGGACCAGGTCGCTAAACTTATCGAGCTTGAGGTCGGCAGCGATGACACCGCGCACCTGCCCACGCAGAGGTGCACTCAGGGTGATCATCGGTGTACCGATGCTGAACGAGGCATAGGGTGACGAAACGAGAGCCCGGTCCGTCTGCGTCGTATCGCGATACCAACCCCGCTTTCGTGCGTCGTAGCCATAGTCAGACAGATCGAGCTGGCCCAGCTTGTTGCCGTGCTCGTCTTCGAAGATCCGCCGCATCGGTAGGGCTCCACTGGAGGTCGGGCGGACCAAGTTGACATCATAGAAGGCCCCGGGAGGCGCCCTCAGCTTTTGACGCTCAGTCGGGTGGAGGTCGTTGAGCCGCCGGACTTGCAACCAGCAACCGTTGTCGTAGCCGACATAGAAGCTATCCGCCTGCGGCAATTCGTGCAGCGCGGCTCTGAAGAGAACGATTGCGCCATCGACCTCGGTCCTGTCATCCGAATCGGCGAGAGCAGGATTTGAAGACAGCACGCGGACGAGAATGCTCAGCTCCGACACCTCAGCCTGGAGACGGCTAAGGGCGTTCGCGCTGGCGGTATCCATGGCGGCGGACGCCGCCGCCTTTGCCGCCGCATGAAAGGTCGCGGTCTGGATAAATATTAGACACGCCATCAGAGCTATGATGAAGGCCATCACAGCGGCCGTTATCGCGATTCTGAATGTCAACATCGGATTTCATCGCTCGCCCACTTCAGCGCGGGAACAAAAAGGTAGCGAGGTTCAGCGCTTAGGCAACGCTTCTCCGCAGGCCGGTGCGCATGTGCAGGAGCACGTTACGGGAAATGACCCGTTTCTGCCCCGAGCCCATAGGTCACGCGGGGTGGGACGACCGCTCTCCACCTTTCTGAGGGGTCCGGGCTGGCACCGGGCAACGGCCGAAATGGGGCAGATTCAGCGGTTCCTGATGGCGAGGCTCAACGGCCGGTGTCGGATTCGAAAGCGGCCCGTTGCAGCCGATGGTTGACGGCGAGACTTCTGAGGCAGGTACTAATGCTGATCTAAAAGCTCCTGCAGACCGCGGATCGCCGCGGATTGGTAAAAACCCTCGGGCGACCTCAAACTATTGACGAGCATGGCATCGGCAAAGCGGCAATCGTGGGCGCCAGCGCCGCCGATCTGTGGGCGCGTCCAAGAACCAAAACCGAAAATGGCGACCCGTTTTCATCGCGTCCGCACCAGATCCTCGTCCGGGGCAACCCGTTAAAGGTTTCCGACGGCGGCTCGCCAGAGGTGGGCGGGGCTTAGTCGCGCCGGGTTGGAGCGTCGATGAATTCAGTCGCATCGCCAAGCCTTTCCCTGTCAAAGACCGTGCCGACTTTCTCGCGAAACGACAACGTCGGCAAGCCAGAGGTCCGAAGATCGTATGGCTACGGATCGCCTCGGCCGGCCGCACTAAACTAAAGCTGCGCCCCAAACGGCCTGGTCACGGAATGCTACACAGTGCGAGAGAAGCGTGGCCCTGTCGTCGAGACAAAAAGGTAGGAGAAAACCCCGCATCACCCTCGCGGGTGCTGCAGTTAATAAGTAAAACCGTCGTCGAGCCGCGGGAGGGCGACGACCCGCTCTCCGGGTTTTTACCGCCTTCGCGCGCGAGAGGGGGTCGAATTGGCGAAACCGGGTGGCCGACCGCAATGGCAGCCGACCCCAAAAGATCGCGAGACGGTGCGCAGTCTGGCGGGATACGGCGTGGCCCAGGACAAGATCGCGCAGGTGCTCGACGTGTCGGAGAAGACGCTGCGCCGACATTGCCGCCAGGAACTCGACACCGGCGCCACCGAGGCGAACGCCCAGGTCGCCCAATCGATGTACCAGATGGCGACCCGGGGGCCGTATGCCATTCGCTTTCAAGCTGCGAAATTCTGGCTGATGGCGCGGGCCGGCTGGCGTGATGTCGACAAGCCCGAGCCGCTGGTCGCGCTGGCGCCGCTGTCGGACCTCTCCGATGCGGCGTGGCGGCAGCTTTGCGCAGCCAATAAATTCGATCCCGACGCGCAAAGTAGGAAGGTTGTTCCGTTTCCGACGGCAAGGTGGCGGTGAACGGCCAGGATCGCGCCTGGCTTTGGTTTGCGATGCTCGAAGCCGAGCGCGAGCGGCGTCGGCTGGCGGCGCTCTCGCCGCCGGCCGAAGAGCAGGTCGCGGAGCTGCTCGACACCCTCCAGCAAATGGGTCGCCGCCTGGTGGCTGCACCGCGCCCGGGCGACATGGCCATGGCGGCGGAATTGGTGATGCTGGCGAAAGCGACAGACTACGCCGGGCTGGAAAGGGTCCGGCTTGCCCACGATCAGGCGCCGGCCGAAGTCGTCGCTTGGTTGATCGCGGTGGGCGAGGGTGATGTTGCTCTCGAAGTTCTCGGCCACTATGCCGCGCAGCAAGAATGCGCTTCATAGCATTACAAAATGAGGCTCTTTTCTATAACGGTATAGAGCTATCGCAGGTAGTGTAGCTTGCTGCGACCTGATCCTACAGCGTGTTTATTTATTTTCAACGCGGTATCGGGTGATGCGAATCTTGGCTCGCTCCGGACCGTCGAGAACAGTGATGTTTTCAATTTAATTGGTCATCATCCGCTCGGTGAGGTCGGGCAGCCGAGAGGGTGATGATTTCGGCTTCTTTGGTGGCCCGGTTCTCGACTTGCTCAGCGATTGGATCACACACCCATCGATTGAAAAGAACGAGTTCGCTGGTCTCGTAGCGCTCGCAGCAGAGGTGGACGAACGGCCCGAAACCGCCGCTGGCGAAATTGGCCCATACGAGTTTGTGGACGTCGCTGCCACCGATCACCAGCGTATCCACATTCCGCCAATGTACGGTTGTCGCCCGTCGCTGCCGCGCCGCGGTTACCTTCTGCCGGTTCAGCCGGCAGTGCCGCGATCCGCTCGGCCTTGGTCGGAAAGCGCGCGCTTGCGGACGTAGAGGCGGGAAGCTTTCGGGAAACCCCACGAAACCGCGGCGGCCGATCGGTTCTTTCGGGCACTCGGCCAAGGATTGGCTTGGGACACGACGCTATCGCGGGCCCCCAAGACATTGGCATGATGATCGCAACCAGCCTGGCGCCGCAGTTTGCATAACTGAGGCGCGCTGCCGGGCATCCTCGCCATCTATCAATCCCGACCGAAGCCTTGCGGCAAGCGTTCTCCTTTTACTGCCCCAGAATTTCCCGCCATTGCCGCCGCGGAAGTCTACCGGCCATTCGGCCGGGTCCTCGCCTTTGGGGTGGCGTACACCCGGCCACAAGGCGCGGTTTGACCCGACTTGTTTGAAAAACGCGATCCCGTTCGAAGTACACTGATCGCGCACAGCCTGCGCAGCTCGTCTCGCAACGCCAGAAGATCGCCAACACAATCCGCGGTCTGCTCAAGACCTTCGGCCTAGTCATCGTGCGCGGCAGCAAGGGCCTCTTCTCGGTCCGTGTTCGCGAGCAGATTGCAGGCAACAACGTGCTGGTGGCAATCATCGAGCCGCTGCTCGTGGTGTGGCACGCCGTCCGCGAACAGGTGACCATGCTCGACCGGCAAATCCTCACTCGAGCACGTTCCGATGCCCGCGCGCGGCATCTGATGACGATCCCCGGTATCGGCGTCGTGGTCGCTCTTGCCTATACCGCTGTCATCGATGACCCAGCGCGGTTCCGAAAATCGGCTTCGGTGGGCACCTATCTCGGCCTCACCCCGAGGCGCTACCAATCGGGCGAGGCCGATACCAGCGGCCATATCTCGAAATGCGGCGATGGGCTACTGCGCGCCTATTTGTTCGAAGCTGCGACGGTGCCGCTCTGTCGCCATTCGCGGGCCTCGACGCTGAAAACGTGGGGCCTTGCCCTCGCCAAAGCGGATCGGCATGCGCCGCGCAAGAGTGGCCGTCGCGCGCAAGTTCGCGGTCATCATGCATCGGGTCTGGAGCGACCGCAGCGAATTCCGCTGGGGCGAGGTTCCTGTCGCGGCATGATCAGCACCAGATAGGCCACAAAAGCCCCCGAGTTTCGCCTAGCACAGGCGAAAACGCGTCCCAGCCAGGACGAGGCTTGGCAATCGCGCGGCCGGCGTTATGACACTCCTCACGAAGTTGATAGCGTTTCGGACATAGCGATGCCAGCCTCCCCGACGCCAGGTTGCGGCTGGCCTAGAACAGAGCAGACCGCGGAAAGAACCATGATCCCGGCAGGACGTGGCACTATTCTAGATTCCGGCGCGATCGAGCGTCGGGTCGTGCTCACAGCCGTCAAGACCACGCCGCCTGCGGCGGTGGCCTGCGGCCAGTCTTGACCGCCCCTGCGCGCGCCGTACTTCGATCCTTAGGCCGGGACGGAGAAACGGCCCCTCAAGCCAAACTAAGAAATCTGCTCTTGCTAAACGCGGCGCGATTAAAGAACGGGTCGTGTCGGAGGGTTGGTAGGAATTGAAGGCGGCGTAATCTCCTTATTGGACGACATCCCAAGAGGCGGCCTGCCAGCCGCCAGGAGATCACGCCATGGAAGAGACTATCGCAACGACCACAGCGTCGCCATTCCTGGGCGAGGATTGGTTTGATCCGTTGGAGACGGCGGTTCGTGGTCGCATTCGGGGTTTCATCGATGAGCTGCTCGAGGCCGAGCTGGCGGCAGTTCTGCAGCGCGCCCGCTACGATCGGCGCGGCGCCGTTCGCGGTCATCGCCATGGCCATCGTGAACGGCAGCTGATCGGCACCTTTGGGCCGATCACGGTGTCGGTGCCGCGGGCGCGGGTGGTTGTGGCGAACGCCAAGACGTTGGAGTGGCGTAACCAGACGCTTCCGGCTTACCAGCGGCTCACCAAGCAAGCCGAGGCGCTGATCGCCAGCACCTATCTTGCCGGCACCAACACCCGGCGGTCCGCCGGGCGCTCGGCGCGCTGTTTGGCGGTGCCACTGGCCAGGACGCGTGGTGAGCCGGGCCTGGCACAAGGTGCAGACCGACTGGGAGGCGTGGCAGAAGCGTGACCTGTCGCGCGACGACATCGCTCGCCTCATTCTCGAGCTATCGCCAAATCTTGGTGATGGCCTGAGGGATCAGGCGGCGGCGGTTTGGGACTGAGAAGCGGCCGGATCGCTGGCGGCTTCGATCCCGTCGGTGAACCTGACACCTTGGATGAGCTTGGGCAATTGGTTGTGGCCATCGAGCCGGCGCCAGCTTTTCTGGGCAGCCTCGACGAGCTTGAACACCATGGCGAGGGCCGTCTTGTTCGAGAGGCAGCCCTTCGAGCGGATGGTGCGATGCCGCACGGTGGCAAAGGTGCTCTCGATCGGGTTCGAGGTGCGCAGGTGTTTCCAGTGCTCGGCAGGGAAGTCGTAGAAAGCAAGCCGGGCTTGGCGATCCTTTGCCAGGCACTCGGCTGCCTTCTCGTATTTCAGCCCGTAGGCTGCGATGAAGGCGTCGAAGGCAGCCTCGGCATCCTTGCTGGTCTCGGCCATCCAGATCTCCTGTAGTGACCGCTTGGCTTTCGGGTGCTGGCTCTTGGGCAGTTTGTTGAGGATGTTGGCCGTCTTGTGCACCCAGCAGCGCTGCTCGCGTGTGGTCGGCCACAGCTCGCCGAGCGCCTTCCAGAACCCGAGCGCACCGTCGGCGACGGCAAGCTCGGGCGCGATGACCAGACCTCGGTTCTTCAAATCGAGGAGCAGCTCGCGCCAATCCTGCGCACTCTCCCGGGCGCCGTCGGTGAAGCCGAGCAGCTCCTTCTTGCCCTCCGGTGTCTTCGACCGCCTGAGCCAGTAGGGCCCGCGCGCCGTTGCGCAGCACCTCGGTGAGCGGGTCGGCGAACGACCCTGGTTGAAGCAGCTGGACGACATTAGCTTCAGACTGTCAATGCCGAATGAATTTTCCCCATTTGTGCCGAAGTAAAATTCCCCAGTTTCCGGATCAGCCGGCCGGCTGATCGAGTGGCTGCAATTTTGGCGGTCGTCCGCGGCGGCGCGGAACGGCTGCCGGGAAGGGTGGGCTGATGAGCGCCTTGGAGCGGAGGTGCTCGGGCATCAGGTTGGCGTGCTGGCGCAACCGGTAGCTGGACCCCTCGATCTGGATGACGACGGCGTGGTGGAGCAGGCGGTCGAGCAGCGCGGTGGCGACCACGGGATCGCCGAAGACTTCACCCCATTCGGCGAAACCGCGGTTGGAGGTCAGGATCATCGCGCCTTTTTCGTAGCGGGCGTTGACCAGCTGGAAGAACAGATTGCCGCCACCATGGGCGACCGGCAGGTAACCGATTTCGTCGACGATGAGCAGCGCGGATCGGCAGAACCAGCGAATGCGTTCGCGCAGCTGCCCCTCGCGCTCGGCCTTGGCGAGGGCACCGACGATGTCGGCGAGGGTGGTGAAGTAAACACTGCGGCCGGCCTTGACCGCTTCGACGCCGAGCGCCACGGCGAGATGCGATTTGCCGGTGCCGGGCGGGCCCAGGAAGTGGACCACCTCGCGGCGATCGACGAATTGAAGCTCAGCGAGGGCGAAGACGCGCTCGCGGTCGAGCGAGGGTTGGAAGGAGAAGTCGAAGCCGGCGAGCGTCTTGATCGTAGCGAGGCGGCCCATGCGCAGCGCCGTCTTGATACGACTGTTCTCGCGCACCGTCAGCTCCTCGACGAGGAGCATGTCGATCAGCTCGAGCGCGCTGGTTTCGCCGCGTTCGAGTTGGCGCACCGCATGGTCGAGCATTTCCAGGGCACGCGGCATTCTGAGGGCGACCAGAGTGCGCCGGATGCGCTCGAGGACAGGCAGGCTTTCGCCCGACGTAATCATGGCCGACCGCCTTCGCCGGCGAGCCGACGGGCGACCGCCTCGTAGAAGTCGAGCGATCGGTGCGCAACGACATCGCCGGTCCGGCTGATCGGGACTGCTCCGGCGCCGATCTCTGTTGCTGTCAGCATCGGCATCTTGCGGTGGCCGGGAGCCAGGCGCCGTTGATGGCGTCCTTCGAGCACGGGATGGACAGCAATCAGCCGGTCCGCCTCGAAGATGCGGATCTCGTCGGCCAGGCTGTGCACCTCGACGATGCGTTTGCGGGTCGCGTCCGGCACGCTGTAGAGATTGCCGCCGATGCTGACCATCCCCTCGTGCGAGACCCGCCGCTCAAGCTTGAGCACGGCGCGGAACGGCACCAGCGGCAAGGGCTGGAGCACGAGCTTCTCTTCGGCAAAGGCTTCATTGACGACGCGCTGGGTCGTCGCATGCACCCGTGGGTTGGCCACCGTCCCGAGCCAATGGGCGAGCTGAGCGTTCAGGTCGTCGAGATCGCGGAACAAGCGGGCGAGGAAGAAGTCCTCGCGGATGTAGCGGAACGGCCGCTCGACTTTCCCCTTGGTCTTGGCCCGGTAGGGGCGGCAGGCCTTCGGATGGAAGCCGTAATGTGCGGCACAGTCGATCAGCGCGCGGTTGTAGATGATGTGGGCCTGGTCGTCCTCGCCGATCACCGCGGTCTTCATCCGGTCGTAAAGGATCTGGCGGGGCACTCCGCCCAAGGCCGAGAAGGCCGCCATATGGCAACGCAGCACGGTCTGCAGATCCTGATGGGCGGCAAAACGCGCCCAGATCAGCCGGCTGTAGCCGAGCACCATTGAGAACAGCCAAACGACCCGCATCGCACTGGGCTCGTCGGTGAAGATCACCTCGAAATGGGCAAAATCGACCTGGGCCTGCTCGCCCGCCGGGGTCTCGAAACGTACTTCGAATGGCGGGGTCGGTGACGGCCGCACCTCGCGCAGAAAGTCGGTTACCGCGGTGTAGCCGCCGGTATAGCCATGCTCGCGGATCTCGCGCAGCAACCGGCTGCCGGTGAGGCCCGGATACGCGGTGACCCGCCGCCGCAGATACGCCTCGAACCGCCCCAACTGCCGCGCTCGCGGCTTGCGCGGCCCATAGCTCGGCGGCTCCAGACCGCGTTCGATGTATTTACGCACTGTCTTGCGGTCGATGCCGACCCGACGCGCGATCACCGATACGCTCAGCCCCTGCCGGTGAAGATCCAAGATCATGACGAGCTCCCCCAGTTGGATCACCGTCCCCCCTCCCGCCACTGCGGAAGGGATCATCGGACGACGCGCCGCCCGGCTTCCCGGGGCGCGCCCCGGAAAGCCGGGCATCACACCTGGGGAATATTCAAACGGCGCTTCTGGGGAGAATCACTCCGGCGGTCACACAGACACGGCGTATCACTCCTTTGCTGGAGAAGTGGAGGCTCGAGAACCCCCACGATACGCCGCCTTCATCTCATCAGCTCGTCACCAACTTCCGCACATAGCTCCATCGTGCGTTGCCGGACCAGAAGACTGCGCGCCCGATGCAGCATCAACACCGACTGCTGCTCGGCGTCCTTTACCGGTACGAACCGCATCGACGGGCGGGTTACGGCTTCGCAGATCGCTTCCGCATCGGCGGCATCGTTCTTGTTGCGCTTGACGTAGGCCTTCACATAGGCCGGCGGCATCAGCTTCACCGTATGTCCGAGTGCGATCAGCTCACGCGCCCAATAATGCGCTGTCGCAGGCTTCGATGCCGACCAGACACGGCTCGAGCGACCGGAAATAGGCGATCACGCCGCTGCGCCACAGCCGCCGGCGAACCACGATATGTCCAGTTGCGTCGACGCCGTGGACCTGGAACCAGTGTTTGGCGAGGTCTAAACCGATGGTGGTAATCTGCATGGTGACGGCTCCTCTCGTTGTGGCGTTCCATAAACGACCACGTTGTGGCACATCGATGCCAGAGAGCGGGGGCCGTCCACCCCATCAAGATTTTTGCACCGTCCGGAGTGGCCGGTTTCGACCCAATCCAGCCGCGAAATGGCTGGTTGATGACTCCGACGCTATCGGAAGTGTTTGAGGAAATCGTCCAGCAAGTGTTTGGCTTTGTCCTTGGTATCTAGCAGTTGGAGCATGTGGTGGGAGCGCTCATTGGTGAGGTAGGGCGCTGAGGAAAACCAGCCACCATCGACCACAATGTCGGTGCCAGTGATGTATGAGGATTCGTCGCTGGCGAGGAACAAGGCCGTAAAGGCTATCTCTTCG
>CAWHZD010000006.1:0-1059267 GCA_963833745.1 uncultured Alphaproteobacteria bacterium
GGCGGGGCTATCGACACACCGGCCCAGCTTGGCGGCGTGAGCTTCACGACCCAGACCCCGCGCGCGGCACAGGATGGCGCGCAAGTGACCCTCGCCGCCACGCTCAGGCAGGACGACGCGGTATCCGTCCGCGCCGAATACGACGGCGACCTTCGCAGCGACTACACGAGCCACAGTGGGCTGGTGAAGGTCGAGTGGAGTTTTTGACGGGGTTAATCGCCAAGCCGTGCGAGATGCCGGTACATGGTCGCGCGATCCACACCAAGGGTGCGGGCGACGGTGCGGGGATTCTCGCCGCCGTCGATCAGCTTGCGCGCGTGCTTCGCCGCTTTCAAACCGGCGCTGGTGCGCTCGACGATCAGGGCCCGCTCGAACTCCGCCAATGCGCCGATGACGTGAAAGGTGAGCTTCCCGGTCGGCGTCGTGGTGTCGATGGATTCGGTCAGCGAGCGGAACTGCACGCCGCGCGCGGCAAGGCCGGACAGCAATTCGATCAGGTGACCGAGAGAGCGGCCCAGCCGGTCACGCCTCCAGACGATTAGCACGTCACCGGCGGCGCATATTTTCAGCGCGCGGGCCAGCCCGGTGCGCTTGCGGTCGGCGTCGTGGTGTCGATGGATTTGGTCAGCGAGCGGAACTGCACGCCGCGCGCGGCAAGGCCGGACAGCAATTCGATCAGGTGACCGAGAGAGCGGCCCAGCCGGTCACGCCTCCAGACGATTAGCACGTCACCGGCGGCGCATATTTTCAGCGCGCGGGCCAGCCCGGTGCGCTTGCGCGCTGTGCCGGTAATCTTGTCCTCGAAGATTTTGGTGCAGCCTGCAGCCTTCAGCGCGGCGTGCTGCTCAACGCCAAAGTGGACCTTCTTGTTGGGGCCATCGCCCGAATTGGGCGTCACTCTTCCAAATCTAGTAGGTCGCGCTCATGCGAGCAAGGCGGCGAAAGTCGCATAAGCTGCATTATGTTAAGCTAATGAAAAGCGCAGCGCGCCACTCACAACGGAAAAGTCAGTAAGCAGTTTTTAACCATAAATATTGGGTTGTTGTTAGTTTCACGCTTCGATGATACGCTAAAACAATATTGAACCTTTTCCATGGAGGAAAGTCATGGCGAATCCAAAACTGAGTGACTTGAAGTTAGAGCTTGCGGGTGTACCACAGCAATTGCACGGGAAGCCGACAGAACCGGATGTCACGGGAACTTCGCAAAAAACCGAGAACAAGTTAGGGCACGCGTCGGGGGTACCACAGTCGCACGGAACTTCGGCGGAACCCGGTGGCACCGGCCCTTCGAAAGGTAAGAAGTTGGGGCACGCGCCGGGGGTACCACACCGCACGGCAAACCGGCCATAAAAGTTGCGCCGTAAAGATCGGACGGGATACAACATCTTGTGGTTTCGCGCCCGGCGACGATTTCAATTTTTGTCGCATAAGGGCCATTCTGGAAAGCGGCTAAACGACTTTGCACAATCCTCGCGCGGTCGCCAAAGTGGAAACACCGGCGGGCGCGGTTTTTGACTGTCGCGCGCGGTCGGTCTGGCGCTGCGATAGACGTTATCGGCTGCGCCGTTGCTTGGCGCACGCAGACACAAGATATGAGCAAGATCGCTCCCACCAGCGCCGGAACGAATGCCGAAGGGGATGCTCGGTAACCTCCCACTCCCGCTCGAAGAATTCCCTTGCCTGCTCAACGGCTTGATCGGCCAGTTGATGCCATGGAGGAGGTATAGGAGGTAAGTTTGTTAGGTCAAGTGTTCGTGGTGTTGGTGATGTTCGGCTGTAGTGTGTCAGGGTATAAAGGGTTTTAAGGAAGGCGTCATTTTGAGCTTTGTTATTGTCACGCGGATTAAATCGTAACTGGATAAGCCGAAAAATTGCATCTGATTCATCTAAACTCGGCCCGAGCTGTTCGTATTTCAGTAAATCTATGACCTCCGGGGGCTCACTAACCCGTTCAATCTCGTTATTTTTCTCGAACCATTTATATGAAAGACTGATGTAGTCTGCGATGTCTTTCCTCAAGTCGGTGATCCGCGTCTCTCGAAATTCAGAGATTTTTATTTGCCTAGAGATGCGCGCCGAGGTGATCGCTGCGACGGCCGTTACTGCGGCTGCCGCAACACCTCCCCAAATAATACTTATCCCTGTATCTGGCACCGCGCTCTCCCCCGGCAGTTTTTACCTGCTCATACTTTAGCCGAAATTCAGTCGCGTCCGAAGCTGCGCGGCGGCGCTCCATGCGGCGCACCCGGTCTATGATAAGGCCGTGAGCCGCGAAATCGTCGCCGGGCTGACGTTGTAGCTGCGGCCGATGTCGGCAAGGGTTTCGTTGCCGCTGTCGCGGCGCTTGATGGCCTCGTTCCGCTGATGCGGGGTCAGTTTCGGCGGCCGGCCCATTTTCTGGCCGCGCGCCACGGCCCGCGCCCGGCCTTCGCCGGTGCGCGCGCGGATCAAATCGCGCTCGAACTCCGCCAGCCCGCCGAGGACGGTCAGCATCAGGCGGCCGTGCGATGTGGTGGTGTCGGCCCATGTGTCGCCAAGGGATTTGAAACCGGCCTTCTTGGCGGTGATCGCCGCGAGCGTGTTCAACAAATCGCGGGTGGATCGCGCCAGCCGGTCGAGCCGCGTCACCGTCAGCACGTCGCCGGATTCAAGCGCCTCGATCACGCGGCGAAGCTGCGCTCGGTCGGTCTTGGCTCCGCTTACATGCACGTCGCGGAACACCTTCTTGCATCCGGCCTTGGTCAGTTGCCGCACTTGGGCGTCAACGCTCTCGCTCTTGCCGCCCGGCGATACCCTTGCATAGCCGTATTTCATGCCTAACTTATGGCGGTAATTTATGCAAAGGAAAAACCCTTTCGCATCAAGGGCCTAATTTTCTTGCATAATTCTTAATATTTGCAACAAAACTCCAGGTTGCTCCTGTATAGGATGCGGCGGCAATCTACTGCGCAAACTCGGCCTCATTATCAGGTCGCGAGGAGCAAAATGAGAGTGCGGCGCGGGGTAGCGACTATAATTCTTGGCTTAGTCATTGCGGCGATCGGGTTTGCTGTTACTTCGTCGCAAGAGTTGCGGCGACCGAACGACATTGTGTGGCAAGTAGTGGCGTCCGGCTCCGCGCTGAAATCTGTATATGTGACGGCGCACGGGCGCCGCGGCTGGGCCGTCGGCGACAACGGCTTAATCGTCGCGACGGAGGACGGCGGCGGGCATTGGACGCGGCAAACCAGCTCGACTGAAAGCAATCTCTTGGGCGTTGCCTTCGCCGCGGACGGGCGCCGCGGCTGGGCCGTCGGCCAGAACGGCTCGATCGTCGCGACCGAGGACGGCGGCGGGCGTTGGACGCCACAAACGACCTCGATCGACAACGATCTTTCGGGCGTTGCCTTCGCCGCGGACGGGCGCCGCGGCTGGGCCATCGGCGACAACGGCTCGATCGTCGCGACGGAGGACGGCGGCGGGCATTGGACGCGGCAGACCAGCTCGACCGAAAACAATCTCTCGGCCGTTGCCTTCGCCGCGGACGGGCGCCACGGCTGGGCCGTCGGCCAGAACGGTTCGATCCTCGCGACCGAGGACGGCGGCGAGTATTGGACGCCGCAAACCAGCTCGACCGAAAACGATCTCTTGGGCGTTGCCTTCGCCGCGGACGGGCGCCGCGGCTGGGCCGTCGGCGAGAACGGCTCGATCCTCGCGACCGAGGACGGCGGCGGGCAATGGACGCGGCAAACCAGCTCGACCGACAACGATCTCTTGGGCGTTGCCTTCGCCGCGGACGGGCGTCGCGGCTGGGTCGTCGGCAACAAAGGCTCGATCGTCGCGACGGAGGACGGCGGCGGGCATTGGGCGCGGCAAACCAGCTCGACCGAAAACACTCTCCGGGGCGTTGCCTTCGCCGCGGACGGACGCCGCGGCTGGGCCGTCGGCGAGAACGGCTCGATCGTCGCGACGGAGGACGGCGGCGGGCATTGGACGCGGCAAACCATCTCGACCAACAACGATCTCTTGGGCGTTGCCTTCGCCGCGGACGGGCGCCACGGCTGGGCCGTCGGCCAGATGGGATCGATCCTGCTTCCGCTCGAAAGGACCGATTTGGATAAGCCGAGCATCAAACTCGTCCAGAGCGCACTCAACGGGAAAATTGAGATAATATTTATACTGCACAGCGATCCCTGGCTGCCGGTCTGGGCAAGCCGCATCGAGGCGCGCACTGAAAAACGCGGCTGGTCGCCAGTGGGCCTCGCAGCAGCAGAACCAGTGACCGGCGGGAACCTGCGATGGCGGCTGTCATGGAAGCCGGCGGACCAAGATTTTCGTCCTGGAGATACAATCCAACTTCGGGTCCTGATCTATACCGGGGCGATCGACCCAATACCGGAAATACTTGGCAGCCTCGTGTTTGATCCTTGGTGGGAACGGCTGTGGCGTGACCACCAGACAGCCATCATAGCGGGCGGCGTTCCGTTCGGCCTCTTCGTGGTTTATGCCAGCGCCTTTCTCCTCGTGCTGCTGTTCGCGCCGGCGCGGCTCGCGGGAGTGGGCTCGGCACCGCTCGATGGAATTCCAGCACCGACGGGAAACCTAGCCTTCGCTTGGGGCCTCGTGCGAAAGCTATGGGAGACTGTGTTACTGCTTTGGCTGTGCCGTAACCGCCGAGTCCGGCGCGCTTGGGTAGGCGAGTATGCCGGCGGACGGAGCAAGCTCGGAGATCTCGGCAAATTCGCGCGCGAGCGGTTTGTCAATGAGCCAGAGGTTCTCGACGCTTGGGTGAATGCGCGCGTGGCGCGGGTGCGGGACGCACTCGACGCACTGGAACTCTATGGACAACGGCGAATCTATATTCCTTTGCCAGTGCGGGTAGGTATGGCACGCGTCGCCGAGCGACCAGATGCGGCTATGCTCCGCGAGACATTTACCCGCCCGCGGGCAGTGGTTTGTATTGTCGGCGGAGGAGGCAGCGGCAAATCTACCCTGGCGTGCGCGATGGCCCGGTGGGCAATTTCGGACGACCCGACAGAGCGGCTCGCGCCGCAGCGCATGGTACCTGTCTTCATCGTGAACGATACACGATCACTAGAAGCCGCTGCTGTGCCAGCAATGCCGTGGTGATAACCTCTCGCACTGAGCCGCGGCTGGGTGCGGTAGAACGGACGATGCTTTATCCGATATTGCTGGATCAAAAGCGGGTAGTACCGTTCATCGTGGATTATGTAGCAAAGCTAACCGACGCCGAACCTTTGCAGGGCGGCCGCACACTGCTGCAACTCGGCGATCGCATCCTTGAGCTTGCGGAAACCGGGGGACAAGCCACGCCCGTAACACCGCTGCTCGTGACAATGTTCGTGGACAGCGCAATGAGCCGAGCGAGAGCCGGGCTAGCGCTGGAAGGCTTGCCGCAGGACGTGCCGGAGATTTTTGTCGACTACCTCAAGCGGATCTATGCAGGTCCTTCGATCGAGGCGCATGGCACCGCGGAAGACGAATTCACTCGCGCAGCAAGAGTGATGGCGCGTGCCAGCCTACGCGCGCGCCTGGTGCCGAGCGATTTTTCACCCGATGAGGCAAAGGCAGCACTGGAGGCGGGCGGCCTGAGCGCCCGCGCGTCACCGCTATTGGAGGCGCTGATAAGTGGTGGCGTCATTGAGCGCCGGACATTTGGCGGGATCGCGGTATTACGGTTTGGGCTTGATCCCGTTGCGGAATATCTGACCGCAATTCAATCCGTCAGCGACTTGCGACAACTCAGGCCTGCGGACGTACCGCTTCGAGTGAAGGACATCGAAGGGACAGAGGGATATCCGCAGGCTTGCGATGGATATCTGAGGGCGTTCTCGACCTGCTATCGCGCGTATCGTGGAGCATTCGGATTGCCGGACATGGCTTTGCCCTGGGAGATTCCAGAGGAGCCACCTGACCTCGCATTCCAAAATTCATCATCTACAACAAAGACGGCACCCTGACGGGGGATCGTGTCCCAGGACGTGGTGTAAGAGCGGCGGCAGTATCGCGCTCTCCGGCGGGGTCGGCCGGTGTCAGGCGGATAGGGCGGGCAGCCTGACGATAGGATCCTCGCTCAATGGAGCGATAGTTTCCAGGGTCATGTAGCGAGCGCGCTGGACCGCCCATTCATCGTTTTGTTCGAGCAGGATGGCGCCGACGAGGCGGGTGATTGCGGCCTCGTTTGGGAAGATGCCGACGACCTCGGTGCGGCGCTTGATCTCGCCGTTGAGCCGCTCCAGCGGATTGGTGCTGTGGATCTTGGGCCGGTGATCCTTGGGAAAGCTCATGAAGGCGAGGACGTCGGCTTCGGCTTGGTCCATCAGGATGGCGAGCTTGGGCACTTTGGGCCTGAGCTGATCGGCGACCTGGCGCCATTGGGCTCGGGCCATCTCGGCATCCTCCTGGGCGAAGGCGGTGGCGATGAAGGCGGCGACGACGCGGCGGCCCTGCTTGCCGGCATGGGCCAGGACGTTGCGCATGAAGTGTACCCGGCAGCGCTGCCAGGACGCATGCAGCACCTTTGCGACCGCTGCCTTCAGCCCCTCGTGCGCATCCGAGATCACCAGCTTGACGCCGCGCAGGCCGCGCCGCGCCAGCGAGCGCAGGAAGTCGGTCCAGAAAGTCTCGGCCTCCGACGCGCCGATCGCGATGCCCAGCACCTCGCGCCGGCCATCGCCGTTGACGGCCACCGCGATGATGACGGCGACCGAGACGATACGCCCGTTCTCGCGCACCTTCAGGTAAGTCGCATCGAGCCACAGATAGGGCCACTCGCCTTCCAGCGGCCGGTTGAGAAAGGCAGCGACCTTGTCGTCGATCTCGGCGCACAGCCGGCTGACCTGGCTCTTGGACATTCCGGTCATGCCCATCGCCTGGACCAGATCGTCGACCGAACGGGTCGACACGCCGTGGACGTAAGCTTCCTGAATCACCGCCGCGAGCGCCTTCTCGGCCATCCGCCGCGGTTCCAGAAAAGCCGGGAAGTAGCAGCTCCGGCGCAGCTTGGGGATGCGCAGCTCGACCGTGCCGGCGCGCGTTTCCCACACCCGGTCGCGGTACCCGTTGCGGTGGTTGAGGCGCTCGGGATTGCGCTCGCCGTGCGCGGCGCCGGTCAAGCCCTCGACCTCCAGCTCCATCAGCCGCTGCGCCGCAAAACCCACCATCTCGCGCAGTAGCTCGGCATCCGAACTCTTCTCCAAAAGCGTGCGAAGGCTCATCATCTCGTCGGTCATCGTCGGGTCCTTGGTTCGCGTTGAAGTTGGCGACCAAAACCCTACCGAAGACCCGCGATGACCGCCGCTATGGATAAGTAGCCCGCCGCCGCCTGAACTCGTGGCGGTCCACGGCGGCGGGCTACTTATCCACAGCTCCTACACCACTCCAAGGGACACGACCATGGAAGCAGGGTGTGAGGTGCGACGGCCAATCGAGGTGATCGGGATTCTGCCCGGGCAGAGCCCCACGGTCATTCTCCGCTCCGGTCACGTAGAGACCCGCCTTACCGCTCGTTTGGTGGTGGGTGCGGATGGCCGGAATTCACGTGTTCGATCCTGGTCTGGCCTGCCTGTTATGCGCGATCCCGACGGTTTGATCATTGCTGGAGCGCTGTTCCGTGACATGGCCCTGCCAGAAGACTCCATTCGCATCACCCGCAAGCCTGGCAGCGCAGAGGCAACGCTGGTTTTTCCCCTCGGGGCTGGGCGTTGCCGCACATATTTTGTTTTCCGCCATGGCGCGCGTGCTCCGTTGAGTGGTGGCAGGAGCACCCCGGAATTCGTGTCTTCTTGCATCGGCACGGGAGCGCCACCCGAGTGGTTCAGCAGCGCCGCCCCCAGTGGTCCCATCGCGTCGTTCAGCGGAGCAGAGAGCTGGGTTGAGCAACCGTACCGGAACGGTGTTGCCTTGATCGGAGACGCAGCGGCGACGAGTGATCCTGCCTTTGGCTGTGGCCTGTCGCTCACATTGCGTGATGTTCGCGTGCTCCGCGACCACCTGCTGGCCGAATCGGATTGGGATGCAGCGGCGACGGCGTACGCGGCCGAGCACGACTACTATTACTTGGCATTGCATCGCATCGAGGGCTGGTGGCGAGACATGTTTTACGGTGTGGGGCCGGAAGCGGAGGCTGTGCAAGCTCGCGCGCTGCCACGAATCGCGAAAGACCCGTCCCGCGTACCCGACATCGTTGGGCTGGGTCCCGAAGCGCCCCACGACGAGGCAGCGCACGATCGTTTCTTCGCCGAGGACTGATCGAGCTGTTTCTGGGTGGTGCACCGAACGAGTGCGCACGCACGAACTCACCGTACAAACGCCAACCACAGGCTGCCGTACGGTGAAGTGGATACGTTCCTAGATTCTTGATCTGTTCGGCCTTAGCGTTGTTTAAATAACAACCGACGCTATGCCCTCCAGTAGTTGGCGGCGGTCGGCCGCCAGTATTCGGCGAACGGAATCGCAAGCCGCCGGCCGGCGCTCTCGATCACCGGATCGGCCCGGTCCTCGATCGCAAGCTGCGGTTTCAGGCAGGAGGCGATGCACCAGGCGAACAGACGCTGTTTGGCCTGCGCCGGGAGCGCCGTGAGCGCGGCGAAGCCCTCGGCCGGCGGCTGCTTCATCCAGTCGAGATCGAGTGATGCCCCGTGTGCCTCAATCAGCTGGTCCGCCGGGGTGGCGGAGAGATCGTTCAGCGAGCTGCGCGGCGCCGCCTCGATCGCCCGCAAGTCGAGCGGACGCTCGTGGTAGCGGAAACGATCGAACAGATCGACGCACAGCGAATAGAGCGCGAGATCGAACGCGACACCGAAATCCGCGGCCAGATGCGCTCGGGTGATCTGCAGCCGGTGCGCCTTGAGGTCGTCGACCAGCAATTGGCTGAAGCCGCATTCCTTGCGCAGCGCCTGCTCGGCGCCGGCCGAAGACGGACGGGAGCCAAGATCGTCATCGTCGTCATCGGCGGCCGGGGTCAACGGCTCGTCGCTGTCATCATCGGTCTGGGCATCGACATCGCGGGCGGCATCGGCGCCGCCCCGGACCGCCGCTCGTTCGACGAGGCCCTGATGCAGGCAGAATTCGCCGTCGTTGCCGATCGTGACGATGCAGCCGGCGCGGGCGCGCTGAGTGTCATTGTAGACCGCGAGGCCGTAGATCGTCTCATCGATTTCGCCGCGCCGCTCCTCGAGCTGTGCCGCTTCCGCCGCGAGTTCGTCGGTCCACGCGTCTTCGATCACCTCTTCGAGCTCACCGAGACGCTCCTCGATCTGCTCGATTTCGGCGGCGAGTTCGGCCGGAACGTCGGCCGGTTGCGGGCGCAGGCGCGCATATTGCGCCAGGAAGCCATATTCGGGATCGAGCACCGCCTTCGTCCAGGCCCATTGCGGACGCAATTCGGCCGCCTTGGCCTCGAGCTTCTCGAGTGCGAGGCGTTTCACCAGCGCGGCATCGTCGAGGAAGCCGTCGTCGTCGCCGCTGAAGAGATCGCGCGTGACCTTGCCGCCGGCGGCCTCATAGGCCGAGGCGCCGACGAACAGGCCGAGGTCGGAATCGAGCGGAACGGTGCTTTCGGTCAGCAGACGCTTCACCGTGTAGGGCTGGATGTAGGAGTGTTCCTTGAGCTGGTTCCACACCGCGAGCTGGGCGGCATGATCGGCGCCGAGGGTGAAGGCGGTGACGACATCGAGGCTGACGTCGCCGGCGCGGTAGGCATCGAGCAGTTCGGGCGCGAGCTTGCCGAGCCGCAGGCGCTGCTTGACATGCCGTTCGGAGGTGCCGAAGCGTTTCGCGACCTCGTCGATCGTCGCGCCGCCGTCGATCAAGGTCGCCATGGCGACAAATTCGTCGGCCGGGTGCATGGCGGCGCGGATCGTGTTTTCGGCGAGCGAGGTTTCGACCGCGTCGTCCGGTTCCTCGACTTTGCACGGGACCGGATGATCGGCATCGATGACGCCTTCGGCGGCGAGTTTCTGCAGGATCTTGAGCCGCCTGCCCCCGGCATCGACGAGGTAGACCCCTTTGCCGTCGACGGGTGTGGAATGAACGATCAGGTTCTGCAGGATGCCCCTGGTGCGAATACTGGCTTCGAGCGCCATATCCTCGGTCGCTGTGGCGGGGGTCTTGCGGACATTGGCCGGGGACAGAACGAGCTGGCCGAGGGCGATATTGCGGATTTTGTTGCGGCTGGTCATGGCGGGGGACTCCTGCGACGGGCGGGCGCGAGACGTCTCTCGCCCTGAAAAACCCGTCACAAATCCCCTTTCGGTCCTCTTCCTCTGAGTGCGTCAGGTAGTTGATGAAGAAAGGAGATTCTTCATTGCAAAGCTGTCAGTGACCTTGCGGGGTGATGCGGACCTCGTTCGGACCTGGGGCCGGAACCTGGACCTCGACGAACTCGAGAACCTCCGGTCCTCCAGCCTTTGCGAATTTGATCGAGCGTGACATGGCGGTCTCCGTTAGGTCCGACTGGGGTTGAGGGATTTCGGAACCCGACATTCAAATATGAGACGCTACTGAGCAAAAAGAGGGGGCTTGACCGCGGCAATCCGATTACAGAAGCGATCGCAACCCATAAGGGCGGAGACGGCTCGCCGGCACGGGGGAAAAGCGAGCCGGCTCCGCGGCCCCGCTCTAGCGGGGACGTAAGAGCGCGGCCCGACCCCGCCGTAGGCGGGGGAGGGGGACGCCCGCAAAGCTGGCGGCAATTTGAAATCAAAAAGTTAGGTATTACCGGAGATCGCGTGGATAGACATTTTCAGATAATAAAGAATAAATTGAACAGAATGTTAATTAACGTATCCACGTAACGGCGCGATAAGCGCGGCTACGCATTGTAAACAATCAATCGTCCAATTTGATTAAGAGCCTTTATTGAGTTAGAATTTCATGGTCCGTACTCGCCGCCATTTCTTGACGACCGATGCATCCGCCGATCACACCGGAAACAGAAAGCAGAATTATCTCCGCACTGGAAAAGGACGCGCACGCGTCGCGGGTGGCGGGCGCGCTCGGCGATGTGAGCTACGCGACGGTGTGGCGGGTCGCGGAACGGGCCGGCATCGAGCTGACGGCGGGCCGGGCGGCCAAAGGGTATTGGCGGCTTCCGGCGGAGCGGCGGGCCGCAATCATCGAGGCGCGGCGCGCAAACCCGAAGGCCACACAGGAGGAGATCGCGCAGGCAACGGGGGTCAGTCGTTCGACCGTGCGCCGGATCGAGCGCGGGCATAGTTCCGGCCAAGGTCCTGTTTCGGCGCCTCGGCGAGCGCGTGCGGGTCTGCGAGCAAGAGCATGCGCCAGGCCCTATTGCAGGGTAATCGGCTCGATCAGGCTCGGGTCGTTGTTCCTGACATTGCCGACGCGCGGGCTCACCGGCCAAGAAATCATCTCCTCGGCCGGGTAAGGCGCCATCAGCGCCTTGAGCCCGGGCGCCGCGGCGGCTTCCTCTCCGAGCCAGACCGGCCACGTATCGGGCGCCAGGATCACCGGCAACGATTGTGGAGCTCGGCACATAGCTCGTTCGGGGTCGTCGTAATAATCGCGAAGCTGCGCACCGTCTCGCCGGCCGGCGAGCGCCAGGTCTCCCACAGGCCGGCCATTGCCATGATGCCGCGCCTAGGGCTGCTTGCCGGAAGCGGTCTCGGCTCGAGGATCTGCGGGTGTGGCATCGTCGAAGCGGCCTGCCCAGCGTGCCGGCATCGGGCGGTGATCAACCATGCCAACCTGACTACGGCCGGCCCAACTCTATGCGGCTCGTCGACCTCGAAAGCAAGCTGCGCTGCCGCCATTGCGGCCGCCGCGGCGGGCATACGCTGACCGTGGCTTTGCGACCGCGCGATTGAGCGAGCGATACAAAGCGCGTTGCGTGCCGCAATCGCCGACGCATGGCGGATCTAGAAAGCCGCTCAGGAAACTATCGCTTCGGGCTCCGGCGGGCGCGAAGAATCCCGCCGTAAGCCCATGGTGTCGCAAACTGATTTAATAATATGACCACATTACGTTCGGGTGAAACCTCTTTAACAAAGATGTCCCAAGAACTTTTCTCTGCCCATTGCAAAAATACCTTCAACACGATTTGGAATCGTCCCCATATATTATTTTATGCAATTCAGAAAAGGATGCCAATCATGGGTAGCTCGATGAGTAGTCCTACGAGCGGGTTCAGGAAATGGTCGGAGGCGCATGATCCGAAGCTCGCCGCTGCGCGCGCCGGAGCGGACGCGGCTGCCGTCATCCCGGTTCCGGATCTCGATCAAGGAACAATGACACCAGAGGAACCGCGGCATCGTCCGTGGCTCGTGCCGGGAGCCGGTACGCTCTGAAGCGAACTCTGGACTGCTTGGCTGAGTGTTCCCATGGACACGGTAGCAAACTAACGACGGAGGCGGAGCAGCGAGGACGTATCATGTTCACCGAAATCAATCCGGCGCCCAACCAGGAGCGGCAGACGGTTCAGATCCTCCGGCGTGAGTCGATGCCCGCCGGCGCCTATCTCAAGTTCAGGAACGACCGCGGCGTCCGCGAAATCTGCATCGGGGTGAGGGAATTCGAGTGCATTGGGGAGTCCCCGCCGCAGGACCACCCGCACATCTACATCAACATGGGAGCGGCGGACACGATCCTCTGTCCCTACTGCGGGACGGGGTACCGCTTCGATCCGCGATTGACACCGCTCGAGGCCGAGCCGCCGGATAGTTTATTGGCTGAGCAGAACGCGGCCTGACCGTTCGCTGTCGGAATCCCGCGGCACCGGCAAGCTCACCCGCACGGCGCTGCCGCAGGCAAACGCCTATGCGATGATCCGCCGGCGTGAGGCGGCGGCTGGCATCGCCACCAAGCTCGGGAACCACAGCTTCCGGGCGACGGGGATCACGGCTTACCTCAAAAACGGCGGCACGCTGGAAAAGGCCGCGGCGATGGCGAACCCCGCAACTCTACGATCGCTGGCGCGACGAGGTTAGTCTCGACGAGGTCGAGCCGATAGTGATTTGAGAATCAATTTTGCGACTGGCCAACCCTTTGTCTTGCCCAGAGGTCATGGACGCAATCGTGGTAATCGCAGGTTCCGCCGGTGGCTTTGAGGCCCTGCGTCGCTTTGTTGCGGCGCTGCCGACCCGGTGCATGGCGTCGTTGTTCATCGTCATCCACATTGGCAGTTACCCCAGCGTGCTGCCTTCCCTTCTGGCCCGCACCACTGGACTTCATTCGGCATTTGCTTACGACGGGGCCCCAATCGAAGCTGGGCGTATCTATGTAGCGCCGCCGGATCATCACATGTTTCTGGAGCCCAGCCGCGTCCGATTGAATCAAGGACCGAAAGTCCACCACACCCGTCCGGCAGCCGACCCCCTGTTCATATCCGCCGCCAAAGTCTACGGAGAGCGCGTCATCGGGATCGTTCTTAGTGGTGGAGGCCGCGACGGGGCCGACGGGCTCCGGGCGATTAAGGAGCACCGCGGCACTGCTCTCGTTCAGCGGCCACAGGACGCCTTGTCGCCCTCGATGCCGCTGTCAGCCATCGCGGCGGTTCACCCCGATGCCGTGTTGTCGATCTCAGAGATCGTACAATGTGTGGTTGCTCTATGCTCCTGATTTTATCAGATTGTTCTATTTATCTGCGGTTCACTTTCACAGGGAGTTGAAGTGAATGCCCCACTATCTGCCTTCCGATTTCGAGATCGACACCGACACGCGCACGGTCACGCATAAGGCGTCGGGTAGAAAATATTCGTGGGATCGCTCGTCAGAGATGGGCGAGGCGACCCACTACCATCACAGCCCGGAGGGCATACGGATATTTCGCTCCGCAACAGCCATGATCTCCGTTACGGGTTCAAAGCACTTCGAGAGCCGGAGTACGCGGCGGGACGCTCGTAGCCCGCGGAAAATGGATGGCTATGATGCCGTATTTTTAGAGCGTACCCGGCCGGGAACGAGCGGTGTCTGATGAGGCCACTTGGGCGACATCATCCAGACCAGCACCGGCGGCCACCACTTCGTCGCCCCCATCTGCCAGAATATCCTTTTTGATTTCTGGCTGGTAAGCGGACGACCATTTGTTGAAGCCCTTGGAACAGCTATCTTTCAGAGAGATATACATGGAAGCAACCTTTCTTTCAAATTGGGGTCCCGCACCGCCGAAAGTAGAGCCACGGTAGATGCGTGTTCTAAGTTGGCGCATCATTTAAAAGAATGCCGGAGTGCTTCAAGCGCGCCGCCGTGCCTTCGAGCCTAAGGGCATTTTCTTCGAATAACCCGACCATCAATTGATCTGATTCGCTCAACGCAAGCAGGCGATACTTTGCAGCGCATACTAAGGCTTGTTCTATCATCACCGCCTTGGTGTTGGTTATCGTAACCATGCGATCGTCCGTTCAGCCGAGGGCACGCGGTGAATTCTGCTCGGTCGCCGACAGCGCCGGTAGGTTACGAGTGGTAGGCGAGCACGGATAGGTTCGGAAACTACCTATGGCTGGCTGGCCAACACGGAAGGCGCGGATCGCCCAATTGCACCGTGAGCGCTGTTAGCGCGCGAAGTCCGGTGCCGGCAGCAGGACACGAGCGAGCGACTCGTAAGCCCCTGATTTTAAGTTCTCCTAATGCGCTCGCGCTACGGCAGCAACCGACGAACTGCCGCGCGCGGCGCGACCACGCCGCTTCAGGTGCCCGATAAGGCCGATTGGAAATCGCCACGCGCGGTCTTTTGGTTTCAGAGAGATCGCGAGAAGGGCCAAATAATTTGAAACTGGTGAAATTGTAACTGAGCTGGGCTCGATTACATAGATCCTCAATCGAACGTTGAGGGTAGAAGATATGGCCGAGGAAAGTACCGTGCAAAAGATCGATCCCAGCATGGTTGCGGAGATCGTCAGTAGTTATGTCGCGCAAAATAGTATCGCCATTGATCAGGTTGCTGGCCTGATTGCGACGGTGTATCGCACGCTCAGCGGCCTCGGGACGAACGCGCCGGCGCCCTTGGCGGAAGCGTTGACGCCGGCGGTGCCGATCCGGCGATCGGTGCAGCCCGACCATGTCGTGTGCCTCGAATGCGGGTTTCGCGGCCAGATGCTGCGCCGGCATCTGCGCGTGGCGCATGGATTCGAACCGGCGGCATATCGCACCCGCTGGAAGTTGTCAGCCGATCACCCGATCACCGCACCAGTCTATTCGGAACGGCGTTCGACGATGGCAAAGGACCGCGGGCTTGGTCGCAAAGCGCAGGAAGCTGCCGTTGCACCACCGGCTCCTGAAGTGGTGGCACCGCCCGCGAAGCGGCGTGGCCGCAAACCGCGATCGGCAGTCGCGGTGTAGCTCGCTCGCGATAGCGCCAAACGACCCGCCGTCACCGGCCTCTACCCTGCGGTTTCTATATGTGATAATGCAGAGTACTTTTAGCGCAGCGGCGCGCCGCAAGGACGACTCTCAGGGACCTGCGGAATATTGAAGGCGCGACGGTGCGCTAAAAGTGAGTTGGGCTAAACCAAGGCCCCGGCGAGCTATGGGGATTGAATTGTGGCGGCAGGTTCAGCGGGGGCCGCGGGGTGTTCGAGGGCGGCACGCCTCGGCTGCGCATGAAGCGATAATGATCCGTTCCGTGGCCCTGCGGGTACCGGGACCGGGGGGAGGCCGAGCCGCGAACGGTCTGTCGGCCAGTTTTGGCAATGGCTTCACGATGGCGCGTCTGCGCCGAGCAGCTTCGGGAGTGACGGACGACAGGTGAGCGGGCGTCATGAGGTGTTGCGGATCGGCGGGGACGGTTGGGTTGGGCTGAGCACGTTGATGACGATCATGCGTCCGCGATGACAGGCGGGGCACTCGATCAAAGACGAGCCGGTGATTTCCTCGTAGTGGTCGCGATAGCCCCCGCTCTCTCCGCAGCCTAGCGGCTGCGGCATGGCGAGCAGTTGCCGGCAGCGGGCAAGCTTCTCGTCGCGGTAGCGATTGCCGAGAAAGCCGTAATAGCGAATACGCTGGAAGCCTTCGGGCAGGACGTGGAGCAGGAAGCGGCGGATGAACTCGTCGACGGCGAGCGCCATCGTCCTGGGCCGGTTGCCGTTGCGATAATCCCGCCAGCGAAACCGGACTGTGCCGCCCTCGATGCCGATCAGGCGATCGTTTGAGAGGGCGATCCGATGGGTATAGCGCGCGACGTAGGCCAGTACCTGCTCGGGTCCGGCGAAGGGTGGCTTGGCGTAGACCACCCACTCGGCCCTGCGAGCGGGAGCGAGTTGGCGCAGGAAGGCGCCGCGGTCGCGTAGGGGTTCCAAGGTGCCGGAGAAGGTCAGCTTGTCGGCGTCGAAGGCTTTCTCTACAGCCTCAAGGAAGAGCCGGCGGAACAGGCGGGCCAGCACCCGGACCGGCAGAAAGAAGTTGGGCCGGCAGGCGATCCATCGGGTGCGGTCGGTCGAGAGCCCGCCGCCGGCGACGACGCAGTGCAGGTGCGGATGATGGAGCAGCGCCTGCCCCCAGGTATGGAGCACGGCGAAGAAACCGAGTTCGGCGCCGAGATGCTTGGGATCGGCGGCGATCGTGCGCAAGGTCTCGGCAGCGGTGCGGAACAGGATGTCGTAAACCGTCGCCTTGTTCTGATAGGCGATGGCGGCGAGTTCCTCCGGCAGGGTGAAGACGACGTGGAAGTACGGCGTCGGCAAAAGCTCGGATCGGCGCTCTTCCAGCCAGCGGGCGCGAGCCAGCGACTGGCATTTGGGGCAGTGTCGATTGCGGCAGGAATTGTACGCGATGCGTTGATGGCCGCAGGCGTCGCACTGCTCGACATGGCCGCCGAGCGCCGCCGTCCGGCAGCGCACGATCGCGGTCATGACGCGGCGCTGCGCGGTCGACAGCGAGCCGCCGTGCTTCTGACGATAGACATAACCGTAGCGGCGGAAAACCTCCGCCACTTCCGGCATGCTGTCAGCCGGCGATCAGAGGTGTTCTGGGGCGGCTGGGTTGATCGGAGCGATCGCCGGAGACGCCGGCAGGTCGAGCGGGCTGCGCGTCGCGCACACCGTGCTGGCGGCGATCCGCAGATAGCGCGCGGTGGTGGTTAGGTTGCGATGCCCCAGCAGGAGCTGGATCGTCCGGACGTCGGTCCCGGTTTCGAGCAGATGAACGGCAAAGGCGTGGCGGAGGGAATGCGGCGTGACGGGCTTGGCGATGCCAGCGCGCCGGCGGGCCTTCTCGCAGGCACAGGCCACGGCGAACCGCGTGATCGGCTGGCCGGGAAGATCGCCGGGGAAGAGCCAGTCCTTCGGCCGCACCCCACGCCAATAGCGGCGCAGAGTATCGAGCAGCTTGGGCGAGAGCATGACGTAGCGGTCCTTCTGCCCTTTGCCCTGCGCCACCCGGATCACCATGCGCCCGCTGTCGATGTCGCTCGCCTTCAGGCGAACCGCTTCAGAGATCCGCAAACCCGCGCCGTAGCAGGTGGTTAGGATCGCATGATGCTTGACGCTGCCGAGGCAGCTGAGAAACCGCCGGACTTCGTCGAGGCTGAGAACGACGGGCAGCTTCGCCGCCGCCTTCGGGGACGGGATGACCTCGGTGAACGCCCACTTCTTCTTGAGGGTGACCCGGTAGAAGAAGCGCAGGGCGGCGATCGCAATCTGTATCGAACTCGGCGCCAGCTTCCTTTCATTCGCCAAGTAGATCTGATAGGTGCGGATTTCCTCGGTGCCCAGCATGGCTGGCGACTTCACGAAATATCGAGCGAACCGCGAAACCTGCTCGATGTAGGCGCGCTGGGTGTGCGGCGACAGATTGCGCACCTGCATGTCTTCGATCATGCGTTGGCGCAGAGGCGACATTGGCTTGGCCATCGGGGGAACTCCTGCCGTGGGGTTGCAACGCGCAATCCTGACAGGCGGCCCGCCAGTTCGGCGGCTTCACCGCGACGCTTGGGAAACGGCTCAGTTGAGCCATATCCCGCCAAATGCATTCGGCCTGAGCCGCCCTACCCTCCGACCAGATGAGACATGCCGATGCTCGATGATCCAAAGAAAACCGCCCAGTTGATGACCGAATTGAAGGCGGCCGTGCCTTTCAAAGTCGAATTGACGCCTTGGCTGATCAAGCACCTCCAAGCTCAACATGACGACATCGCCAACGGGACCGAACATGTCGTGTCTGATCTGTCATATGCCGGCGATGAAGGCGGCATCGTATGCCATATCGCGCCCTCAGCGGCCCGAGAGATGCTCGTTGTCTCGCTCACTCACGTCCTTGTGCCACGCTCTATGCCGTTTGCCGCCGCCGTCGGCCAGTATCAGAAGCACCGGGTAAAAAAATTGAAGAAGCAAGGGAATGTATAGAAGAGCCGGGACCTGTTGCTGCAAGTCCGAGTCCTCTGCCTTATCTTTCGTATCCCAACGGGCCATATCCCCTACCGCGGAGCGGTTTAGTCCAACGTCCTTTATCATGTCTGAGATATCAGGGTAGGGGGCCGATTTTGGACGAGCCTAAAGACCAGCTTCCGGCGACCATCCAGCAGGCCGAGGTCACGTCGGACCAGCGCGCCCTAAACGTCGTGCCGGCGCTGATCGCCGATCTCGGCGAGGAAGCCGCTTGGCGCTATGTCGAATTCTTCACCGCCAACATCCGCAACCCGCATACGCGCCGCGCCTATGCCCGGGCGTGTGCGCGGTTCTTCGCCTGGTGCGAGGAATGCGGCCTGATGCCGGCAGCGATCCGGCCGCATGACGTCGCCACTTATATAGAGCAATTGCAAAACGAGGTCTCGGCGCCGTCGGTCAAGCAGCAGCTTGCTGCGGTACGGATGCTGTTCGACTGGCTGGTGATCGGCCAGGTCGTGCCGACCAATCCGGCCGCGGCGGTCCGCGGGCCGAAGCATGTGGTCAAGACCGGCAAGACGCCGGTGCTCGAAGGCACCGAGTGGCGCAAATTGCTCAAATCGATCCCGGACACGACCTTGCGCGATCTGCGCGACCGGGCCCTGATCGCCACGCTCACTTATTCCTTCGCGCGTATCACGGCGGCCCTGAAAATGAAGGTCGAGGATCTCAGGCCGCGTGGTGCGGGATGGATGGTGCAGCTGCACGAGAAGGGCGGCAAGGAGCATGCGATGCCGTGCCACCACGCGCTCGCCGAGGCGTTGCGAGCCTATATCGACGCGGCCGGCATCGCCGAAGACCGCAAGGGCTGGCTGTTCCGCACCGCACGCGGCCACAAGGCCGATGCGCTCTCCGACCGTCCAGGTGATCCACCGGCAGATCAGCGGCAAATGCAAACTGCGGCTCTCGCACCTTCGTCTCGCTCACGGCAATTCGTCCATCGTTTGCCGCATCTGCCGGATCAGCTCGCGCAGCCGACGTCGCTCGGCCTCGGCCTCCTTTGTGTGAACCCGCCGCGCCAATTGCCGTTGCGCTCGCCGCGCGGCGCCCCGGGTGAGCGCCCACCGTGCAGATGGCACCGGCCGTTCCGGGCATTGCCGACGCGACCACAAGTCCCGCCGTGTCGGGTCTTTGCCCCGCATCGAGGAAGCCCGTTGAACGGATTGCTGCCCGCGATGCTGTCCGCTTCACGAGGTTGATCGACCGAATTATCTGTCATCCCCCCGTCTCCCGTTGGCTACGGCACCGACGGCGATCGTCTTAAGGGCGTGTCGTCCCGCGCCGGCGAGGGCGCGCGCAACAGCCGTTTTTGGTTGGTCCAGATCCAGAGCGCCTCGCGCACGATCTCGTTCGCCAATGTCTTCTTGCCCAACAGGCGCTGCAGCTCACGCACCTGCTGCTGCAAGGCGCGATACTCGGAGGCCGCTACCGCCTCCTCGCCAGCACCGATCGCGGACAGCACGCCGCTGGCGTGGAGCCGCCGCCAAGCGAACAGCTAATTCGCCGCGATCCCGTGCCGACGTGCGTGCGACACCGACGTGCCCCACGAATAGATCTCCTGAACAAATCGCCGCCTTCTCTTCCGCCGACCAGCGCCGGAAGCCTTCCACCGACGTGATCACTTCGACCTGCTCGATCTTCCCAGTCATAGGCACGGCCATACTCCTGGTTCTTCAGACACGGGGAAGACCCTGTCCGGCTTTTTTGCGGCCACCTTAGTCGGCGAGTTTTAGCGGAGGAGGTATTATCGTGGGATAGCACAAACTGTGCCCGTCGAACCTGAGTTTACCCAAACCAGTACTCAAGCACCAGTTCGTCACCAAATTATACGCGTTGATGGTGCCGATCCCGGTCGCGAAGTCCCAACCGATCGCGGCATTATAGGCCGGCTGGTAGGTGAGATAACCAACCACGTTTGAAAGCACGCCATAAGTGCCTTGCGCGGAAACGGGGAGGCCCCAGTTACAGTTGCCCCCCCCTCCAGATGATAACTCGACGCCGTTGACGTCGTAAACCTGGCAGGGGCCATCGTTGTCGCCGACTGTCACGTCGTGGAAGATGCACGAGTTGCCGACAGCGGTGCCGTTGCTCGAATTGCAGCTGCTGCTGCCGCCGGAGCCGTACTCCTCATTGGCAAACTGGTAATAAGTGGGATTGGGGTTGCCCCACTTTGCCTCGGTAAGCTGGTTCACCAGCGCCTGGATGCCGGCCATGATTGGGGAGGCGAAGGAGGTCCCGCCGGCGCCACTCCAGCCGCTTGGTGCGCCGGTGCACGGGGCCGCCCCTCCCCCATGTAACGTGCCATAAAAGTAGGGATCGGACCAGCAAACAACGTAGTAATGCCACCAGTAACCATTGGCGGCAAATAGCGATACATCCGGAAGATCGCGCACGCCGTCGCTCGGGTTGCCGACTATACCGGACTGCCAGGAGGGTTTGGGGTATCCCGCACAGGTGCCGCTGACAACGCCCAGGACCGAAGGTGTTCCGGTCGCGCAACCGCTTGGGCCGCCGCTACCCCCCACGTCTAGCAAACTATGGCCATCCGGATCATAGAGCAAATTATTGCAGCTCCCCGACGAGCCAAAGGTACTGCTGAAGCCGAGAGAGGCCGCGATGAGTTGGCTGGCGCAGCTATCGTTCCACGGGATCTCCGGAATATAGGATTTCGCCGAGGCAAATGTAGCAGTGTTGGCGGAATTCCAGTAGGTGCTGTTGGTCCCCGAAAAGGTGTCGCTGAAATCAGTGCCGCCGACGGCAACGTTGTACGGGGTCGAGGCGAGGGCGTTGACGCCGATTCCAAACGGCGTGGGTGCCGGCGGCTCCAGATTGGCAGCGCACATAGAAGCATCCCAATCGCCCGAAGCCACGAAGATGGAGGCGCCCTCGGTAACTCCTTGCTTATAGGCCGAGTTGAAGGCCGCATTGGCGGTGGCCCCGTTGAGTGCCTCGCACTCCCCGTAACTGATGCTGATGATGGCAGGCGGGCTCGCGCTGTTGATCAGGTTTTGGACCGCGATCAGCCCGCCAAAAGTCGTCGTACCCACATCCGCGCAGGTGGCCATGACGATCGCGGCATTGGGCGCGGCGGCGCTCGCATATTCGGCATCGAGGATAGCTTCCTCGTCGGCGCCGACATGGTTGGGGTCGATCCCCGGATCGGAACAGTTGTTGGTGCCCGAGGGTGACCCAGGGTGGATCGTGGTCAACGACGCGCCGGTATCGCCCGAGAGGCCAAAGGTCGAGCGGAAGGTCGTCCAATCGTTCTTTGTGTAAAGATCGGTATCCTCGATCAGGTAAATTGTCTGACCTCGGCCGCTGATGCCCTCGCCGAACAGCGGATTGATGTTGTAGATCGTGGCGAGATCGGCTGGCGTCACCGCATAGTTTATAGCGACGTTTAAGAACGTGTAATTGGGTTTTGGCACGACCTGCGGTTTCGGCCGGAAATCGTGCAGCGACACGATGCCGACCACGGCTGGGGCCAGCGCGGCTGGGATCTGCGGGTCGGACATGTTGGCGAAATGGCCAACCCCGCCCACGTCGAGGTAATGGATCGCCGTGTGAAAGGCGGCGCTGACCTGCCCGGCAGTACCGGAGAAGTCAATGGTGACGCTGCTCGGATACACCGTGTTGACCTCGAAGCCCTGCCCCTGTAACCACCCCGTGATCGCCGACAAATCTGCGGCCGCCAATCCGAACTGGGCGCCGTACTCGGCCGGCGTCAGCCAGCCATGGAAATTCGGTGAAGCGGGATCATGGAGCTGATCGATCAGCTGGACGAGCGCCTGCTCTTGTTCAGCAGAGCGGCGCAGCTGGAGCAACATGTGCTCCATCGGAAAGGTGTTCGCCACAGGACCGCGATCGTTCGCTGTATTCGCTTCCGGACGGGTATTGCCGGCCAGCGTGACCAGCACGCGTTCGTCGATCGGGTGGGTGATCAGCGGCGCCGCCGCGCCCCCGGCCATGCCTTGCGCGCGAGCCGAGGAGGCTACCGCGCAGAGAGCCGCCAGGACTATCACCCGGCTTGGCGAGGGTCACGACGGTTATCTCCTTTCATCCGGCGCGGCTCGCTTCGGCGCGATGTCACTGACGGTAGAAGTGAGGTTGCCCCGTTTCAGTGGACGGTTAGTCGGCTTGCGGGTTAGGTCATGGTGGCCTGCATGTCGGCTTCGTAGGTTATCGGCGAGCGGTACCCCAGGCCCGAATGCAGTCGCACCGGGTTATACCAACCCTCGATGTAGCTGAAGCAGGCCATCTTCGCCTCGGCCTGAGATGCGAACCGGCGACGGCTGAGCAGCTCGGCCTCGAGGGTGGAAAAGAAGCTCTCGGCCATGGCATTGTCGTAGGCGTCACCGACCGACCCCATCGATGGTCGAACACCGGCCTCGCGACACCGCTTGCCAAATGCCATCGACGTATACTGGGCGGAATCAACTGGTCGTCGCAACACAACCGGAAGAAATGTTGCGATGGCAGGGCGACGGCGGTCGGATCGAGCGTTACGGGACAAGTTGAGGTCGCCCGGGCGGCCGGGGATGGCGCGACGTGAGGATCGGCTGCGCTTTTGGGCGTTGATAGCGGCTGGTCTATCAAGCGAGGACGCGGCGATCGGCGCGGGGGTGTCGCCGCCGGTCGGGACCCGTTGGTTTCGGGAGGCTGGTGGCATGCCCTCTTCGACATTTGCGCCATCGTCGAAGCTGCTGTCTGGGCGCTATCTGGCATTTTCCGAGCGGGAGGAGATCGCGCTCGCGCTTGCACAGGGCTTTGGAGTGCGAGAGATCGCCCGCCGACTTGGTCGAGCTGCATCGACCGTCTCGCGAGAATTGAGGCGTAACGCGGCGACGCGAAGCGGCGGTCTCGAGTATCGGGCTAGCACGGCGCAATGGCACGCTGAGCGGTGGGCCCGTCGACCAAAGCGCGCAAAACTTGCGATCAACGCGGCGCTGCGGGCGTATGTGCAGGATCGGCTGGCCGGCCAGGTCGTAGCCCAGGACGGAGCTGCGGTTCGCGGGCCGATCGTGCCGTGGAAGGGCCGCCGGCATGGCCCGCGACAGAAGCGGCGATGGGGTATGGCGTGGAGCCCCGAGCAGATTGCGCAGCGTTTGCGGCACGACTTTCCTCGCGATGAGACGATGCAGATTAGCCACGAGGCGATCTACCAGGCGCTATATGTGCAAGGCCGCGGCGGGCTTCGGCGCGAGTTGACCGCATGCCTGCGGACCGGTCGAGCGCTCCGTGTTCCTCGGGCGCGCGCACGCGGTCGGGGTAAAGCTTTCATTGGTCCCGAGGTGATGATCAGCAAACGCCCTGCCGAAGCGGATGACCGGGCAGTGCCGGGGCACTGGGAGGGCGACCTTATTGTCGGGGTCCAAAGTTCGGCCATAGGAACCCTCGTGGAGCGCACGACGCGGTTCACGATGCTGCTGCACCTGCCTCCCATGGAGGGCCACGGTCCTGGAGCTCGCGTCAAGAACGGCCCCGCACTCGCAGGCCACGGCGCCGGGGCGGTACGCGACGCCATCACGCGCACGATCACGACCCTGCCTGAGCAACTGCGACGATCGTTGACCTGGGACCAAGGAGCAGAGTTGAGCCAGCATGCCCAGCTGCGGATTGAGACTGGCGTTCAGATCTACTTCTGCGATCCGCACAGTCCTTGGCAGAGAGGGACGAACGAGAACACCAATGGGCTACTGCGCCAATACTTTCCGAAGGGCACGGACCTGAGCATGCACAGCGTCGACGCGCTTGCCGCCGTGGCGGCAACGCTGAATGGTCGCCCGCGCAAGACGCTTGGATGGAGAACACCTGCCGAGGCTTTGGACGAGCTCATGAAATCGGCGCATACTAGTGTTGCGACGACCGGTTGAACTCAAGCAGTATACGTCGGTAGCATTTGGCAAGCGGTGTCGCGAGGCCGGTGTTCGACCATCGATGGGATCGGTCGGTGACGCCTACGACAATGCCATGGCCGAGAGCTTCTTTTCCACCCTCGAGGCCGAGCTGCTCAGCCGTCGCCGGTTCGCATCTCAGGCCGAGGCGAAGATGGCCTGCTTCAGCTACATCGAGGGTTGGTATAACCCGGTGCGACTGCATTCGGGCCTCGGGTACCGCTCGCCGATAACCTACGAAGCCGACATGCAGGCCACCATGACCTAACCCGCAAGCCGACTAACCGTCCACTGAAACGGGGCAACCTCAAACAGCCGAGTGCGACGTGGTCTGATCCAGCTTGCGTGGCGGTTTCTCGCCTTCCAGCGAGATAGCGCTCTCGCCCGATGGTATGTCGAACGGACCTCCGGCACCAAGGGCGCCCGCAAGACGACGATGATCGTCGCGCTTGCCCGAAAATTGCTGATCGCCCTTTGGCGCCTGGCTACCACCGGCCTTGTGCCTGGCGGCGTCATTCTCAGGCCGGCAGTCTAACGGAGGGCTTGAGGATCTGCTGACAGGCTATTGTCGATCCGAGCTGGCGGTGCCCGAGTAAGCGCATGGCCCTCATGCCGTACCGAGAATGGGTCCGCCGTCTTGGAGCTTCGCTGCCGAAGCGCATCTGCTGCTTCATGGTCCGGATCTGCGCGGATCCAACCGAATACAAGGTTGCGGCGCGAGCTTTGCGTCCCAATTAGCGAGCTCCCCTCGGTTCGTCCCTGCCACATTCCTCCGAGTTGCCCCCTTTACGCCCAGCTTGACCCAACTTCCGCGGTTTTGGGTGATGCGGTTGCTGGGGATCGCAGAAATGCTGGGGTTGCGACGACACCGCTCGCATTGTGGTGCTAAATGATCGACATTTTTGTGATTGAGACGGTTTATTTATCTTGAGAAGTGGCGACGAATTGTGGTGCCCTTGCCGCAAGCAGGGTGCCGCGCCATGTTCGTCCGCGTCAAGAAGATCGGAGCCTATGAGTACCTCTACCTCGTCGAGAACGCACGCGAGGGCGGGCGCCACGTTCAGCGCGTCATCAAGGCGCTCGGCCGGCGCGACGAGGTCGAAGCCTCCGGCCTGATCGACGGGCTGATCGCCTCGGCGGCGCGGCATTCGCGACGGACGATCGTGCTGTCGAGCTTCTATCGCGGCGAGTTGCCGGAACTGCGCCGCGTCAGCATCGGACCCGATTTGGTGTTCGGCCGGTTGTGGGCCGAAACCGGATGCCGCGACGTGCTCACCAGCCTGCTCGCCGACCGGCGCTTCGGCTTCGATGTCGAGCGGGCGGTCTATCTCACCGTACTGCATCGGCTGACGGTCTCGGGTTCCGACCGCCACGCGAGCGAATGGCGCAACGGCTTGCGCGTCCCCGGCGCCGAAGGGCTCGGGCTCGACGAGGCGTACAAGGCGATGGCCTGGCTCGGCGAAATCGACGAGCACGGCCGCGGCACCGCCGAGGCGATCGAGGAAGCGCTCTACCGGCATCGCCAGCCGCTGTTCGGTGCGGTGTCGATCGCCTTCTTCGATACGACGACGTTATGGTTCGAGGGCGCCGGCGGTGAGAACCTGGGTCAGCGCGGCCATTCCAAGGACTACCGAGGGCACTTGAAGCAGGTCGTGCTCGGCATCGTGCTGGATGACGCCGACCGGCCGATCGCCTCGTTCCTGATGCCGGGCAACACTGCCGACGTGACGATGTTGTTGCCGGTGGTGCGCCGCCTGCGCGATCGCTTCGACATCGCCCGGACCTGCATCGTCGCCGATCGCGGCATGATCAGCGCCCACACCATGGCGGCGCTCGAAGCCGAGAAGATCGAGTACATTCTCGGCGTGCGCGAGCGCACCAGCCGCGAGGTGCGCGCCGAGGTCATTGAGGATGATGGCGTCAGCGTGCCGCTGCTCATCCGGCGGCAGAAGGGCGAGACTGAACTCGCCGTCAGGGAGACCACAATCGCCGGGCGGCGCTACATCATCTGTCGCAATGACGAGGAAACCAGAAAGGATGCCGAGGCGCGCGCCGAACTGATCGCCGGCCTCGAGCGCAAGCTCGCGCAAGGCGACAAGGCACTGGTCGCCAACAAGGGCTTCCGCCGTTTCCTCAAGACGCCCGTGGGCGACGGCTTTGTCATTGATCGGGCCAAGGTCGAGGCCGACGCCCGCTTCGACGGCCTGTTCGTGCTGCGCACCAACACGAAAATCTCCGCCCTCCAAGTCGTCCTGCGATACCGTAACCTCCTCGCCGTGGAGGACGCCTTCAAAACCGCAAAAGCGCTGCTTGCCACCCGGCCGATCTTCCACAAAACCGATGCCGGCATCCGCGGCCACGTCTTCTGCACCTTCCTCGCCCTGGTGCTGCGCAAGGAACTGACGGACCGTCTGGCGGCACGCCGCAGCAAGCTCGAATGGCAGCGCATCATCGATGATCTTGCCGACCTCAGTGAGATCGAGGTCGAACAGGATGGTCGCCGGGCCCGACTGCGCACCGCTCCCGGCGCAACCATTGATCCGATCTGCCGCGCTATCGAGATCACCCTGCCGCCCGTCTTCCAGGAGATGCCGCCCGCCCGCTGAACCCCCCAGAAAATGTGGTGCCTAAATCTGAAAATGGCCTCCAAGCCGTTGATAATCAGCCGTCTTCAAATCCAAACTGCGGAAGTTGGGCTTGACAGCGGAAGGCCCATACAAGCGCTTACGTTGCGACGGCATACGAGAGGCTTTGTCCGCGCTCTCCGAAGAGTACGTGGCGGATGATGCCCGGAAGGCCTTCCGGCATGTTAAATCGACCCCAGACCTACGCAGGATGTTGGGATCAGGCGTTGACCTCAAGGGCGCGGGGTCAACGGGTTGGAGCCAAATCCCTTCCGAAACGGGAGCCACTACCGGCGTCCCAAGGATGGGATTGCTGGCCTGGAACTACGCCATCCCCGACGACCCCATCCCGAGGACGCACCTCAACAAAGCCGGGATCATCCTACTCGTGAAGGACGTAATAAGTCCGATACGCCAGGTCTGGGAGATGTAATTAGATCTGGACTAGTTGATCCCACCTTGATGGAACCAGAGGACGTAGCCGAGGACGCGACTAACTGAGGTAGGGTGCTACGATTGGACATCTCTCAATAATTGACCTTGAACGTCGGGCTGTCTTCGGGCCGGGTCTTGCGGTGATCGTAAATGCGGGTGGTGGCGATATTAGCGTGGCCGAGCCATTCCTGCACCCCTGCACCTTGGCGTGTCAGCCTGATGGTCGAGCGCGTTGGTGGCGGCGGTTGCGCGCAGCGCGTGTGCGCCGATCTCGAACCCGAGCTCGGCTGAATACCCGCGCACCAGCCTGTAAACCATGTCGGGATCGAGCGCCTTGTCGATCCGGCCAGTGCGGTTATTGCGGATCGGCCGGAACAGTGAGCCGCTCTCGTCATCGCCGTGGCCGACGGCCTCGAGATAATCATGGATCAGTTCATTGGTTCCCGGGTGCAGCGGCAAATACCGGATCTTCTCGCCCTTGCCTGAGACGATGAGATGCGGGACGCCCCGCCGCATGTTTCTGAAATCCTTGACCTTCAGCTTGCATAGCTCCTCGCGCCGTAGGGCGTGGTAGAGCAGCGTCGACAGGATGGCGCGGTCGCGTTTCTCCTTGATGGTTTCATCGCCGGGCGCGGAGAGAAGTTCGCGGGCCTGGTGGTCTCCGATCGCGGGTGTCTTACCTTCGCCGCTCTCGGCCTTCGGTCGCTTTGACGCCCTTGACCGGATTGTGGCTGACGGCATTTTTTTCGCAGAGATATTCAAAGAGCGACGACACTGCCGCCAGGCGATGCCGGACCGTGGCGCCGCCGAGCTCGCGCCGGGCCAGGTCATCGCGCCAGGCAATCAGATGCGCCCGGGTTACGGTGCAAAATTCTTCTGGGCGCACAATGCCGGTGAAGCGCATGGAAATCGTGCATCGCGTTTTCGTAGGCGCGCCGGGTGCTACGGTTGCGGATGTTGGCGAACCACTCGATCTCCGGCGGAACATCGGCCAGCCGCTGAAACTCGGCGGCGGTCAGCAGCCGTTCGGTCGGGGTGATCGGAGTGGGAAGCTGGTCGTTCATTCCTTCGGGCCGTCAGGGACGAATCATCTCAACCCTGTATGGTGTCGGCTGCATCGAGAACGTATTTCCAGAGCGGATCATTCTTCGGTGTCCGACCCATTAGGTCTTGAGGTATTGGCATTCCTCTGCATCGGTCATTGGACCCCCTAAAATCTGTTATCGCAGAATAGACGTGTTAGCAAAATCATGTGCTTATCGGACATAAGCCGCTGTGATCGCCCAGGAGGCCGTACCGTGAGGGCGCTGCGCGTTTGACTTACCGCATGATGCTGCGCCGCCTGTCCCGTTGCGTTGGCATCGAAAACAAATTCAATCACCCCGAGACTCCGGTTATCTATGGGATGAAAGTCGGGGAGCATGTCACGCCATGACCATAATCGGGCACGCCTCCACGTCAGTTGGAGTTAAGGCGTCATCATCGGCCCGTCCCACTGTCCCGCAAGCGAGCCGCCCGTGCTGGCATCTGTCGATCATGGTCCTCGTCGCGATGCCGTTGTTGTTGACCTCCCCAAAGAGCTTAGCGACCAATGGCGATATGGGCTGGCCGGAAGCGACGGCACAGCTGGCGAGCTTGCGGACGAAGGCTGAAACCTGCGTGGCGTTGCTCAAACGATACGGAAACCCTGGGCAAAGAGCGCAGGGACAATTGGGGTATGCCCGTGCGAAGGGCGACATTGACGCGGTGATCACGGGATTGATGACCGCGCTCGCGACTGGCGGTCAGCCCGCCAGCTTGCCCAGTCTGCGGGACAGACTGGCCCAAGGCTCGTCCGACCTCCTGCAATTTTGTGGCTCCGCCACGGCCATCTTGCCTTCGAGCGTTGGGCGCAAAGGCGTGATCGAGGACATCACAAAGGCGGCCCTCGAGCCGCTCATCAAAGCTGTGTCGGATGGAGTTGTGGCCCTCTACAACAATCATCGCGCCGATGCGACCCTCACCCGTAAGACTATCCAGACGCAATTGGAGGCGGCAAGATGGATCGCGTTCGACCAGGTTTCGGCCGCGCAATAATATGGGCAATGATCTGGTTCTTATATCTTTTGAATGCTGACAGTGCCTCAGCTCAACATCATAAAAATACCAATCTTATTTACGATCGACCGGTCCTGGTTCTCGATCCAGGAATGCATACCGATCAGATCAATGCTATCGCCGTCGATCAGCAAGGACACCTCGTCGTCACTGCGTCGGCGGACAAGACAGTTCGGATCTGGGATGTAAACAGTGGGACGCTTGAGCAAACTGTTCACGCGCCCAATGGCCCGGGTCGCGTTGGCGAAATGTACGCGGTTGCCATTCAGGCCGATGGCGGTCTAGTCGCAGCTGGGGGATGGACAGGCGATCCGAATGGAAGCTCCATCTATCTTATTGACCCGAGCCAAGGCAAAATCGTTCAGCGTATCGCGGGCATGCCGAATGCGACTACACGATTGGCCTTCTCGTCGGACGGCCGCTACCTCGCAGCCGGAACCGTCGGCCTGCGTGTGTTTGACCGCGATAAGCACTGGACAGCGGTTGCCAAGGATGACAACTACAGTGCGGAAGTTTATGGCCTTAGCTTCGCTTTGGATGGCCGGCTGGCGACGGCTAGCGCTGATGGTGTGGTACGACTTTATGATGCTGGATTTCACTTCGTACAGGGGTATGTGAGGAAGCAAGGTACCTATCCGCGGTCGGTGGCTTTCAGTCCTGACGGGAGGGTGCTGGCGGTCGGCTATACCTCACCTCTGTCTCCGGTACTCCTCGATGGACGGACGCTAGCCAAATTGTCGGAGCCTAAGCTAGGCGCTTTAGGTGACGATCTGGAGGATGAAGTCGCTTGGTCGCGCGACGGACAAACGCTTTTTATAAATAACGAAATGAAGGTCTCCCTGGTATCCGGCGAGATCGTCGCCTGCAGCCAAGCTGGTCGCGGTAATTGTCAAAAGCTGGTTGACGGTCTAGGATCTGGAGTGTCGTTCATCGCGACGTTACCGACCGGTGGCCTCGTGGTTGCTGGCAATGGCGGACCCTTGCTCGCGGCGCTGAAGGCGGACGGAAGTAGCCGCTGGAAGCACAGTGCCCGAACGGCAAATTTTCAAAGCTTTCACCCGCTCGGCAAAGTGGCCGACGACGGAACAACAGTCGATTTCCGGTTCCAGCCCACACCGCAAACCTTTCAATTTAACGTGAGCCGTCTCAACATTGTCGAGCCCGCAGCATCTTCAACGGCGCATGTAACCAAAACCCTGCCCCAGCTTCCGATCGCAATTGATTCCGACGGCCATGCGATGAACGGCGGGCACGCAATTGCGATTACTGCTTCCGAAATCGCAGAGAGCTTCGCCATTCATCCCAAGGGCGACCAGTTTGCCATCGGCACAACTGGGGGCTTATATCTGTTCAGGGCAAACGATGATTTAGTCTGGCATCGCGATTTAGCCTCCACGGTCCACGACGTGAAGATTACAGGTGATGGTAACTTGCTCGTCGCGGCTCTGGGCGACGGAACGATCCGCTGGTTCCGATCCGACACGGGTATCGAGCTTCTAGCGCTAATGCCATTGGCCCAAAAAGAGCGGCAGTCCTTATACACTGACGTCACAGCTAATACGCTCGACTGGGTGGCGTGGACGCCCGACGGCTTCTATACCTCGACACCGGGCGTCAGCCGGACCCTAAAATGGGTGGCCAATCGCGATGCCGCCGCCGAGGCAATCGCCGTCGCCACGTCAGACATACCCAGCCTGAGGCGACCTGAGGTACTTGGCTTAATGCTTCGCTACCGGGACGCAGCACAGGCGCTCGGAGCAGCCGATCTTGCAGCGGTGCGTAACGAAATCAAGATTGCGACTAACGCTGAGCGCCCGCCCGGAATCCGATTGCACGTCCTGGCCATCGGTATCAACAGCTACGGTCCTAAAGCGACCGGCTTGAAGCTCAATTCGCCGAGCAGGACGCCAACGACTTTGCCACTGAACTCGACAAGACGCAGATAACAGCTGGCGGCGGGCTCTACGCCGATGTCCTGCCCATTTTCCTGCCGAGCACAAGCGCTTCGGAGACTGAAATTTTTCAGTCGCTCGACGACGTCGACCTCAACATGTCGAAGGGCGACGGTCGAGACGTCGCTGTCGTAATGTTTTCCGGGCACGGTGCAAAGATAAACAGTGACTTCTATCTGCTTCCATACGGAGTTGACGCCGCGACGACCGCCTCCATCGAAGCGTCGGCAATTCCGACCGAGCAGTTGCAACACAGGATCGACAGGCTAGCGGGACACGGCTTTGTTCTGGTCCTGCTCGATGCTTGTCGATCGGGTGGTGAGACGAGCAGTGGCGTTCAACTGGCTCCCGACGCCGATAGCCTTCGAAACCGATTGTCCCATGACGGCGTGGTCGTGCTGACCTCCTCATTGGGTACTGAAGATTCTGCGGAAGACCCGAAATGGGGGCATGGCGCTTTCACCAAGGTGCTGCTCGACGCTCTCGCAGGCGGTGCCGCTTCGGGGGGACGTGAACCAATTTCTGTGGGTGAGCTGATAGCGTACCTGCAAAAGCGTTTGCCTGAGGTCACGGGAGGCGCACAGCACCTAGGGGTTAGCCTGGACTTTCAACATGTGACGGCCAACATTTTCATCTCGGGAAAATAGGTCATCAGGCTTGTTGCGGTGGGGCGCACTCCTTTCCTGACATCGAGCGACATTACGCGTGCTCTGCAGAGGTGAGCCTTTGCCTGCCGTGCGTAGAGCGAAAAACCAAGGGCCTGTTGGTGTCTACAGATCTACAGACGAATTCTTTCGACTTCGTCTAGGGTGAGTCGTTCCCGCGTGCGGTCGTAAAGCTTGGTCGTGCGCGGGCTTTCATGCGCCGCCATTTCTTGCGCGTGCTCAAGGGCGCCGCCGTTGGCGAGATACGCTGTAATCCCGGTTGCCCGAAAGGTGTGGCAGCCGATCGGCGCGTTGATGCCGGCCGCCGCTGCGCGCCGGCGGATCATCAGCCAGGCGTCGGACTGGTTCATTCCTGCCCGAGCCTGTTGCGCTGACGCCGGAGCAGATCGCCGCACGCAAGGAGGCCGAGGAGCAAGTGCGGCTGCGCCAGGCCGAGTGGGACGAGATCGCCCAGGCGCTCACCGACGACGCTATGAGCGTAACGCGGTTCCCGCTTACCATCGACACTCAGCAAGTAATAGGCTAATATCATCCTGAAAACACGACGATTTTCAGGGTGAAGTAATGCCTCGTAACCGCGTGCAGCACCAGAAGGGCCTCTCGGACGATGCGTTCGAGCAGCGCTATCCGGACGAAGAGGCATGCCGCAAGGCGTGGTTCGTCTGGCGCTGGCCGGAGGGCTTCAAGTGTCCGCGGTGCGCATCGACAAAGTATTCCGAGATCCAGGGCCGTCAACTGCTTCAGTGCCGGCGATGCCGGTACCAGACATCGCTGATCGCCGGCACCGTTTTGCAGGGCACCAAGCTGCCAATGCGGCTGTGGTTCCGCGCCATGCATCTGCTTGGCCAGGGCAAGAAGGGAATATCCAACATCGAGTTGGGCCGGCGGCTGGGGATCTCGACCAACGCTGCCTGGCGGCTTCAGCACAAGCTGATGCAGGCCATGCTCGAGCGCGACCGTCGTTACAAGCTCGGCGCCGCCGGCCCGCGGATCGAGATCGACGACGCTTACATCGGCGGCGAGCGCACCGGCGAAGGGTCTGGGCGCGGCCGGCGCGGCCACACCCCTTTTATTGTCGCGATCGAGACCTCCGATGACGGTCGGCCGCTACACGCTCGCTTGCAGGTGGTGCGTGGCTTCCGAGCCGGTGAAACCAAGCGTTTGTGCTCCGCTGTCGAGGCCGGAACCACCGTTGTCAGCGACGGCGGCCAGTGGTTTCGCTGCATCGCCGAACAGCCGGGCATCGTCCATCAACGGCACGTCACCGGCTCCGGTCGCAGGTCGGCGCGCCACCCTGCCTTCCGCTGGGCGAACACGGTGCTGGCCAATGTCAAAAACAGCCTCTTGGCCACCCATCGCGTGGTCGGCGCCAAACATCTGCCACGTTACCTCGCCGCCTTCGCCTGGCGCTTCAACCGCCGCTTTGTTTTAAAAACCATCCACGAGCGCCTCGCCATCGCGGCAATCACCACCCCACCAATGCCATACCGCCTCCTCAAATTGGCTGAGGCACGATGGTAAGCGGGACGCGGTTTATCGGGCGATGGTTCGTCGAGCGCGTCCTGGGCCGTTACGCCGCCGGGTCTTTCCTGATCGACCGGCTAGGGGCCGCCGGGGCCATCGATCAGGACTTCGCCAACGTGCTTCTCGATTTCCGGCGACGCCTCATCGCCGAGCATGGCCACTCGCCGGCGGCGGCGATGCTGATCGATCGCGCGGTTGTCGCCTACCAGGATTTCGTTCGGATCAGCGGATGGAGCGGCAATACGGCATTGATGGTCGAGGCCGAGTTCTTTGGGCGCGACCATCCGAGGGCCAACTTCCGCGACCGATACGGAAGAGAGGGCCGCGAAATCCGCGGCCTCACCGTCGAGGAGCATATCAACCGGTTGGGTCAGGACTTGATCCCGCTTGCTGAGCGATGCGCCTGGGTGATGAGCGAGGCGCTCCCGGCGCTGGAGGCGAAGCGGAGCGCGCCGAGCCATGCGGTCGAGCAGGCGCGACCGATCGCGATCTCGGTCAAACTCGATTAGCCCTGCCGGTCCGGCCCGCTTGGCCAGCTCGCGAACGATCAGATTGGCGGAAAAACGCCCGGAAACCTCGCCCTCCGCTATCTTCGTACAAACCAAGCGCACGCGCACCGTGCGTCACAATGCCGACCCATCCGCAGTCCCGCGGTCTGGCAGGCCGCCGGCACAAAATGGCAACAACGGTGTGTTTGGTGCCTCTGGTGGATCTTTCCCGGTACCCTATGGGGAAATTGTCAAGAAGTGACTTCCCTGCGGACACTTTTGAGGGGGTGAGCAGAACCGAGCCACCAAATACACCAAATACACCAATTTACCCCGTCGCCTCCAGTTTCCACTGGGCAATCCCGGCGACGATCCCGTCGTCGATGATTCGTCGCCCGTTCACGATCCGGCCCCTGACCGAGGCCAGCCAACTGCCGAGCCGCTTGCTATTGATCACCCCGCCGTCGCCGGCAACCACAAGCAGCGCTTCGCGGAAATCCGGGTGCAGGAATTCGCGTCGATTAAGATCGATACCGTTTCGGGCGGCCGAGACCGTATCAATCGCCCTGTCGATCAATTTCTTGGTGGAAGTTCGCTGCGTCCCCACTACCGCATCCCACTGGTGAATCACATTCGACAGCGCCGCGAGTTTCGGGTCCTCGGCGCGCGCGCGTTCCATTGTGGCGCAAGGATCAGCCTCGCCGAGCCAAACGAGTGTGTCGCGCACCCACGACCAATCCTCGAACGACCCCAACGGCACCGTCTGCCGCGGCCTGCCGGCGACATGGAAGGCGCGCAGGACGGTGAGCGCATCCAGCACATACCGCGGCCGATCGCCTCGGATCGTCTCGATAGGATCGGTGTCGAAGGATCGGAGTTCCGGGCGCTCGCACCCCGGATCGAGCGAGGACATAACCGTGCGGCGTGTAATGTCGCCGATCAGGACGAGATTGTTGCCGGTGGCATAGAATACGGCGTTGTTCGGTACCGCGACGTAGACCGATTTCCCGAGTATACGAATGTTCATGATCGGCTGCGTCATCGCTTGGCACAAGAGTTCCCCGCCGAGCGGGTGCTCGCAATTGTCGAACGAGACGATCGAATCCCCGGCGATCAGTGCGGCGCCAAGACGCTTTTCCATCTCCTCTTCGGTTTTGCCTTGAGCGATCACCGGCGCCTCGTGCCCAGTCGCTATTAACGATGCAACATCGACAAGTTTCGACTTGCCGGACCCCGCGAGCGGCGCGGTATACGCGTGCATCGGGGCTCTGAGGATAGAGCGTCGGATGATCGAGGTCAGGATCCCGGACAGCGCGACGGAGCGACTTTCGTCATCAACGAAGGGGAAAGTTGCGATCAGATCCTTCAGAATGCCAAGGGCGGCAAAGGCTTGGTCTTTTGACGGCTCCATCGGAACCGGCGGGAAGACCACGCCTAACGGATCATACAGGATACCTGTCGATTGATCGTATCCCGGCCATTCGATCGCTGACCCGTCCGGGCGCAGCGTTGGGGTGTTCGTAATCCCGGTCAGCAGGGGCAGCCGCCACACTCCGATCCGTTCAAGATAGGTCGCCGCGATCTTTGGCGGACAATCGATCGAGATCCGTTTGTTGCTACGCGCGTCAAACCGCTGAAAATCGACCGCTTGGGTGAAGCGCTCGACCATGTGCAGGGCCCTTACCGGCACAAGGCGCAGCCCAAACGTGTGCCGCTTGTCTGCAATTGGTATCCGGGCCATCGCTGCGCGGACGATGAAATCGCCGCGTTGAAAAATACCGTCCCGCTTACCATCGACACTCAGCAAGTAATAGGCTAATATCATCCTGAAAACACGACGATTTTCAGGGTGAAGTAATGCCTCGTAACCGCGTGCAGCACCAGAAGGGCCTCTCGGACGATGCGTTCGAGCAGCGCTATCCGGACGAAGAGGCATGCCGCAAGGCGTGGTTCGTCTGGCGCTGGCCGGAGGGCTTCAAGTGTCCGCGGTGCGCATCGACAAAGTATTCCGAGATCCAGGGCCGTCAACTGCTTCAGTGCCGGCGATGCCGGTACCAGACATCGCTGATCGCCGGCACCGTTTTGCAGGGCACCAAGCTGCCAATGCGGCTGTGGTTCCGCGCCATGCATCTGCTTGGCCAGGGCAAGAAGGGAATATCCAACATCGAGTTGGGCCGGCGGCTGGGGATCTCGACCAACGCTGCCTGGCGGCTTCAGCACAAGCTGATGCAGGCCATGCTCGAGCGCGACCGTCGTTACAAGCTCGGCGCCGCCGGCCCGCGGATCGAGATCGACGACGCTTACATCGGCGGCGAGCGCACCGGCGAAGGGTCTGGGCGCGGCCGGCGCGGCCACACCCCTTTTATTGTCGCGATCGAGACCTCCGATGACGGTCGGCCGCTACACGCTCGCTTGCAGGTGGTGCGTGGCTTCCGAGCCGGTGAAACCAAGCGTTTGTGCTCCGCTGTCGAGGCCGGAACCACCGTTGTCAGCGACGGCGGCCAGTGGTTTCGCTGCATCGCCGAACAGCCGGGCATCGTCCATCAACGGCACGTCACCGGCTCCGGTCGCAGGTCGGCGCGCCACCCTGCCTTCCGCTGGGCGAACACGGTGCTGGCCAATGTCAAAAACAGCCTCTTGGCCACCCATCGCGTGGTCGGCGCCAAACATCTGCCACGTTACCTCGCCGCCTTCGCCTGGCGCTTCAACCGCCGCTTTGTTTTAAAAACCATCCACGAGCGCCTCGCCATCGCGGCAATCACCACCCCACCAATGCCATACCGCCTCCTCAAATTGGCTGAGGCACGATGGTAAGCGGGAATACCGTTATCGGAAGCAATAAGGTGCATTTCCGCCTGATCGATAATCTGCGGCAACACCCCGCCGACGATTTGGATGATGGGCTTTGTTCCCCGCGGCCCCGTGCTCTGGGCAGCCGCCGCCTCCGGTCTTGAGGGCTTCGACAGCACCCGGTCGATTTCCCGGTCGAGATCGCTGCGTCCCGCGTATTTCGCACCAATTCCTTGGGGGTGCGCTTCGATGATGCGCTGGATCATTAGCTCGTCGAAGCCGCGATCAGCGAGAGCCTTGATGACGTAAAATAAAGTCTTGCTGCGATCGCCTGGGTCCGGTTGCGATATTCGCGCGCGGAGGGTATCTGGCAGCGGATTCAGCAGGAGCTCGATGGAGAGTTCGGCACCGCTTTTGCTCGGTCCGTCGGCGGATACATGAACCGGATCCGGTCGCTGCTCAGGCGTGTTGGGCTCCGGCAGCGTGGCAGCGAGTTCGACGACAGAGATCCGCTCTCTTGCCCATGGCTTTACGACGCTGACAAGCTGCGGCTCGCGCGGACGACCCTCGTTGGCCTTCTTCTGGTTCGGCCAGTTTGGGCAGCCCGGAACGCGCCACACATGGTCGAGATCGGCCGTGCCGTGATCGCAATTTGCGAAGGCTTTCAGCCGCGCTGCCACCGGCTTGACTACCTCGATCGGCTCAGGACGATCGAAGAAAATGAATGTCTGAAACCGACCGGCGCTGGTCTCGAGCACGTAGTGAGGCGGGATCGGCAGCCGTTCCGACCAGCGCGCCGCGTCAGGGTCATCGAAGTCTCCAACGAGCCCGAGGCAAGCAACTATATCGGCTTCCCTGCCTCGCCTGCTTTGAAGATCTGGGCGTAGGACCGTGATCGGCATGTAGACATTTCGATGGTGCTCACTGGCTATCTCCGCACTCGTGCGGACCATTGTGTCAACGTCGCCGATCCCGATGTGAACAATTCGCGGCGCAAGCTTTCGCCCCATTTTTCCCGTTTTCGGATCGGGTTCGTCTGGCACCTCGCCAAAGCACGCGATGATGAGCTTGCCCCGTCCAACGAGTGGTGCGGCGAGTTCATGAATAATTTCGGCATGCGTCCGGATCAGATCTAGCTCGATTTTGGGGACCACGCCGTTCGGTGCCGCGTCAAACATTATCGCCAGCGTTGTCCGGCCCCCAATTCATCGGGTACTGCGAAGCCAGGCTCGCCAGCGATCGCATGGAAAGGCTCTCGTGCCCGCATGGCCAGATATTGCCTGGCCTGACCACACCAGCTTCGACGTACCGGCTCATGCCCGCGCGGCCTCCACCGTCGCGATCAGGAGCGGCACCCCCGGTGCATGATGTTGGATGAGAGAGACCCACGAAATTTCATGTTCGATGCGCGTCTCGATAAGCACCACGTCACCTCCGAGCACCCCGATTTTAGCCGCGCTCTCGTAGACGACTAGCAGTGGCTCACACGAGATGATGGCCACGACGGCAGCCCTCGCGATGATCCGCTCTACCGAGGCGAGGTCGAAGGCCGTCGGCCCGCACGCGACTTCGGTGTCATCTCCGAGCAGAGTGATCGTTGGGCGCGAACCCGCTGGCAGGTCGAAAGGCCCACTATGTTGACTGATGCTTGCGAACCCGATCCGATGTTCGCGGACGACCCGCATGATCGGCCTGAAATGCGGCGGCAACTTCCGTCTCAGTCTGTCTAGCGCCCGCGAGAAAGCTGTGCGGTGATCATCGGTTGCCACCGTGCCGTTCTGCCGTTGCGATGAGCTTCGTTCGAGCAGCAATTTCCGGCGCGGTATCGATTGCATGTAGATCGGCCTTGGTGGCGGGTATGCCGAAGCCACGTGGAGTTGCGGCATCGGCCTCGCTGGTCGATCGCCTCGGCGCGGTCAGCCGCGACTCCGCCCACTGAATTAGATCGCCCCAGCGGTAAAGGGCGCGCGGTCCGTAACGGCGATACACAGGGCCACCGCCGCGTGAGGCGAGCGTTGCCAGGCTCGCGCCCGCCGTCGGAAAACCAGCCGCGGTCAATGCCGCGGCCGCCGCGCGGCGGGTCAGCCGCGCCTCAGGATCATCGGGGAAAAGCGCCATCGCATTGGCTCCATGTCGTGAGCAATGGCGCGATTATGCGGCCCACAATAAGCCAGCTGGTCCGCTACACCCTTCCCGATTTTGCAACCGGTGTAACAGATTGGGCGCAGCGCGCCGACTCAGCGGTAATGTCGGCGCCACACCGCTATAGCGTCCTCCAGCGCGGCGTTGACGCCAGTGGTCGGCCAGCCGATCGCGTCAAAGACCGCTTCCGCGAAGACCCCGAATTTTGCTCCTTTACCGCTGCTCGGCTTCCGGCCCAACACGCTCCATTGCTCCGCTAGAGCCGCCAGAAAGTACGTCCGAATCGCCAGCGGCTTTCGACCATCGGGAAGCTGCACTATGGAGCGGCGGGCGGCCTCCAAAGCGTCCGCGATATCGCTTAGCAGCGCCGCGATCGCCGGACCGCCGCGCCGCTGCATGAACTGGACGCGTTCGTCGAGCGAAAGATCATCGACCTCGATCGGCCGGACAGGACTCCGCGCCGGCGAACGAAGTGAGTTCTCACCGAAGGTCAAAAAATGAACCGCGGGCGTCATCCTGTCATCGGGAAACCGCCGACGCATCCAGGACGCGGCGACAGACGGCCCAATGCGCCGCCCGGCGATCCGCAGACCCGTAGTTCCCGCCGGCCCCGCAGTCCGATGCAACCAATGCCGCGCTCGGCTGATATCCTTAATTGCGGCCTCGATCGCGTATCGGTCTTGTTTGCGCGTCGGACGGCCGGACTGCCGCTGGATCTCCGCGCCAAATTCCGTCGCGCACTCATCGAGAAAGGCCCGAGTCTCGATGCGCTGGTTCGCGGGAATTGCACAAACGAGGCAAATATTCTCGAAGTTCTCATCGCTGACCTTTCGTGGCGGCGGCAGATCAGCTAGACGCACAACGGTTCGGGGCATTGTGCCTCCGCGCGGTGCCGGCCGTTTGGGAACGACCCCGTCCGCCACGATTGAGGGCTATCGCGATGACAGCAACGGAACCACATCGGCGGAGGGAGTTGTATCACCCATTAGCTCGGCTGTTCGATTAACCACTGCGTCGGCCGCGGCCAGCAGCATCGCATCGGCGCTATAGACATAGGGGCTGGTGATTGTCTGCCCCTCGTGCCCGACCAATGCGGCGATTGTCGGTGGCACGCTGTTGCCGTCGCCTCCCATTGCGCATCCGTCCGACATGCTATCTTTGTAAGTCGGGAGGAAGAACGCATCCCCATCCGGTTTCGTCTATGCGCCGGAGCGCAAAGGGAGCACAGTCGCGCCGTCCTGATCACTTTTCCTCGGTGGGACGCCCATAGCCGCGGCGATCTTTCCCGCGACAGCGGCAGCAGCAGATTTCACCGGATCGTTCGCCAAATGAGCGTAGCGTTCGGTAGTGGAGGCCTGAGTATGGCCGAGCATTTTGCCGATGATTGGCAGCCCCATCCCGCTCGACGCGGCGACGCTGGCGAATGCATGCCGCAAATCGTGAAGGCGCACATCGCCAAGCCCCGCTGTCTTGCGGATCGCCCGCCAGGGCTTTTCGAGGTTGACCAGCGCAGCGCCTTCGTTCCGACCAGCGATCACGTGCGGGTTGCCTGCGAGTTCGAGGGAGTTCGGCGAGGACGCCGAGCGCCGGGGGCGGAAGATGCAGTGTCTTGGCGCCGCTCTTGCTGTCCGGCAACCGTGCCTCACCGCGCTCAAAATCGATCCATGCCCACTCTAGCCCGAGCACTTCGCCGAGTCGCGCGCCGGTAAACACTAACAGCTTGACCGCTGCTGGCACATAGGGCGAACCGCCATAGGTTGTGAGCGCGTCGCCGAGCCTTCCGAGTTCAGCCGACGACAGCATTCGCTCCCGCAGCCGCTGCGGGTATTTTTCGACATGCCGACACGGGTTCGAGCCATCCGGGCGCAATCCCCACCGCTCGGCGATATTGAACATCGCGGAGATGACAGCGAGCGCTCGGTTTGCCTCGGTCGGTGTCGCCCGCCGTGCGTGGTGGAGCCGATCGATGTCGTGCCGCTTCACGTCGGCGATCTTGTGTTTCCCGATTGCCGGCAGCACGACGTTTTCGAGGAGGCGCCGGTATTCTTTGGCGGTACGGGCTTTTCGCTTCGCCTCGGCATGCTCGTCAAGAAAGCGTTCGGCAAGTTCAGCAACGGTTGGGGCGATCCGTCGCGAGGCGCGGTCGCTTGCCGGATCGGCGCCCTTGCTGACATCGCCGAGAATGCGACGCGCCTCTTCGCGGGCTGTTTCCGGTGTCCAGGGCGCCCCGTGACGTCCGATCGTGTGCCAACGCTGCCGCCTGTCGGCCGTGCGGTAAAACAGTACGTAGGACACCGCCAATCCTTTTTGGCGCCGAGCGCCAAAACCCGGAACAGAAGCATCCCAAACTATCTCACCCGGCTTGAGGCCCCGGACTTCCCGCAGGCCGATCCGCCTACGTTCGTTCATCTGACTGCCCCTCGGCTTTGCCAGCTAGCAATTAGCAAGCAGACTGGCGCAAATCGTAGCAAGCGCCAACAAACGTTGTCAACATAAGTTTGGCTCAAATGCGAGGGTTTTGGCAGCTGCGCAAACTGTGTATAAAGCTGGGCGATTGTAGAGCTTCAAATTCCTAAACTGTGGGTCGCAGGTTCGAGTCCTGTCGGGGACGCCATCATCTCGACGACCGAGGACGGTCGATTGGCTTCACTCCATAGAGATCAGGAATCTGGGTTACCTTTCGGGTAACAAATGCTGTCTGATCAGTCCACCGCCGGGATTGAGTAGTCGGTATCGAACATCGAGACGCCGAAATGCATTTTCCTGCTCCCCATCTTGGTTGGTGGTTTTCGAGACGAGCTTACATGTGAGCCGGCGAGCGTAGCTATCCCTGCTAAATAAAATGCTCAAATTAGCTCGTTGGGATCCGCCCCGGTTCAATCCGGCCGGACAGTCGGCGGCGCTCCCCAATTCTGGGGATCAAGTCTCCGTGCCTCCGTCCAAACGTCGTCGCTCTCGAGGGCATAGCCTCCTTCGCCGGGCAGGTTTCGTTAGGAATGCTGCCGCCTCGTTCTTGTGCAGCCTCGTTCTTGTAGAGGCGCGCAGACGACGGAGCGCCGTCGTCGGCACCAGCCACAGGCGGCTTACGGCCCTTCGAACTGCAGGATGTAGAGTCCGGCGTTGTTGTCGGTGAGGTACATCACGCCCTGCGCATCGACAAAGCAGTCGGCGGACTGGATGACTTGCGGCCGGTTGGGACGTGGGTCGAACATGCGCTCCGGATCGGGCGGCACGAAGAACCCAGCCTCGCGCGGCTGGAACGCATTCTCGATGTCAAATACCCGAACGCCGGCATTGTGATAGGTCGCGAACACGAAGCGCGAGCTCTGGAAAGCTCCCGGCCGGTTCTCCCAGAGATTATGCGGCCCGAAATTCCCGCCTTTGGCACAGTAATCGGCCTCGGACGGGACCGGCATGGTGGCGATGCTCACGGGATTGCTCGGCTCGCGTACATCGAAGAGCCAGGTGTGACGCAGGCCCAGGCTGCAATCGGCGAAATTGGCCTCGTCGGCCAGCACCAGCAGATCGCGATCGGGAAGCGGCAGCGGCGAATGTGTACCACCCCCGAAAGGCGGGTCGAGGTTGCGATGGGCAAGGAGTTTGGGCCGTGTCGGATCGCCGACATCGAGCACGGTGAGCCCACCGTCGCGCCAGGCGCCATAGGCGAGGTTGCCGGCGACGAGAGCGTGGTGAAGTGCGTAGCGGCGGCCCTTGGGCCAACTCGGCGTCTCGCCGCCTGCCGTCCACATGCCCGGAATCCACCACTTGCCGACGATTTCGGGCCGAGTCGGCTCCGCCAGGTCGACGATTGCCAGCACCTGGTCAGTGAACTCGGGGTAGTGGATCGAGACATAGGCGTAGCGGCCACCGACATACCAGATGCGATGCGGCCCGACACCTTCGGTGGCCATAAAGGCGATCTCGCGCGGCGCCTCAGGATGCGCGATGTCGTAGACACGGACGCCGGCCGTGTATTGCTGGCCCTTCAGGAGATCGGCCGGCGATCCCGAGTAATAGGCCTGCGTATCGACCTGCATCGTCCACATGCTCGGTCCGTTGACGGCGAGCAACAAGTCGTCATGCGTCTGGAGATGGATGGCTCGGGTGTTGGGCGGGCAGGGCATGAAGGCGACCGGCCTCGGGTTCTTCGGATCGCGTACGTCGATGATGCTGATGCCGTTCGAGTAGCCGTGCCCGATATAGGCATAGCCGCGGTGCACCATGATCTGGACGCCGTCGCCACGACCGCTCTGGTCGGAGTGGCTGATGAACTTGACGTTGCGAGACGCCACCGCATTCATGACTCACCTCTCCCCTGTTGCGCCGCCCCTCGCCCTCTCGCCGCGTCGGCGATCGCGTGTCTTATCCGGCCATAGCGGCAAAGGTCGGCCATATTAAAGCAGCCGCTCTCCCCCATCTTGCTAGCAGTATATCGCGTCAAGGCGGAGTGACCTGGGAGAATCCGCGCGACGATGGTCAAGACGGATTCACCATAGGTTGCTCAGGCGTGATATTTATCAGCATAAGACGATAGTGGTCGGCAGCGCCGCACGGCGGGAAACGACGCGCTCAAAGAGGGGTAGAGCCTATGGCCCAATCGATCGAAGCGTTCGTCGGCAGTGCTATGGACGATGCGCGGATGACGCCGATTCACTGGTGGGTTCTGGCGCTTGTCGCCGCCGGTTATTTTTTCGATGTTCTGGACTTGACGATCCTCGGGGCGCTGGTACCCGACATGATCAAGAGTGGTTTTATCACCGCGCCGCAGGTCGCAGTGGTGGGGAGCTCTACCCTCGTCGGGTTGCTGATCGGCTGTCTCGGACAGGGGGAGTTCACCGATCGCTACGGCCGCAAGGCAGTCTATCAATTCAACCTGCTGCTCTATGGTGTAGCGACGATCGCCGCCGGCCTGGCACCGAGTTTCGTGTGGCTTGCAGTGTTCCGCTTCATCGCGGGGGTCGGGCTCGGCGCCGAGCAGCCGCTGTGCTTTTCGTACACCGCCGAATACGCGCCAAAGAATATTCGCGGCCGCATCCTCGCTTTAATGCAACTGATCGGCGGCGCCTTCCCGTGGCCGGTCGGCATCCTGCTAGCGCTGGGGTTCCGCAACACGATCGGCTGGCGCGGCATCTGGATCGTGATCGGCATCGGCGCGCTGATCGTCTTCGTCCTGCGGTTCTCGCTCCCGGAATCGCCGCGCTGGCTGGCAACGCACGGCCAGGGGCAGCGCGCCCTCGATTTATTGAAGCGGATGAACTTGTCTGTGCCGCCAATCGATAGCCTGACGAGCGATGTCGCGAGCAACACAAAAAGCGATCCGATCGCCCTCGTGTTTCGCAAATACCGGCGCAACGTAATTGCGTCGATGATCTGCTTCTTCGCGTTTTTCGGCATTGCGAACGGGCTTGGGACGTGGCTGCCCAACATCATGGCGGGCCGCGGGTTCACGATCACGAAATCGCTAACCTTCACCCTCGGCATGACCTTCGCCTTTCCGTGCAGCAGCGCGTTCATGATGTTCGCGCTCGAACGCTTCGGCCGTATTCGCACCGCGGTGACGGCCTTCGTGCTCGCCGGACTGTTCGCCGCGGCGTTCGCTTCGGCGCAGTCGGAGGCAATGATCCTCGTCGTCGGTTTTGTGATGTTCTTCTGCATCCAATTGGCCGGGAACTCGATGCAGATTTTCGCGTCGGAGGTGTTTCCGACTAACGCGCGCGCCTCCGGTTTCGGCTTTGCCCATTCGGGCGGCCGGATCGGCGCCGCGGTCATCGTCCCCGGGTTTCTCGTCATCCAGACCACCTGGGGGGTTCCCGCGGTATTCGGCACGATCGCGGTGATGCTGGCAGTGGCGGCGGTTGCGGTGACGCAGATCGGCTCCGAGACGCGCGGCCTCGCCCTCGACGCGATCGCGCCGCCAACGGGGTGATGCGCCGCGCCTGCTGCCTCGTCCGATCCTGCAGCCCGATCCGCGACGCCGCACCCGTTGGATGACTGAAGGCCTCGTGAACCAGCGAGACTTCAGGATCATACCCGCCGCCGCTGAGCAGGTCTTCATTTCCGCGAAAATTTGACTGATCCGCGACTTGCCAAATACAACGATCTGGATATTCGATCCTGAACTCTTGCGCCCGTCCCGCAGACTGCCGCCGGGCGGATCGCACGAGAGCAGCCGGAGGAGGTCGAGTTGCCGATCGACTATGAAAAACGCGACGGTGTGGCTTACATCACGCTCAACAATCCCGATAAGGCGAACATTCTCGACAAACCGACATCGGACGCGATTTCGCAGGCCTGGATCGATCTCTGGGAAGATCGCGACATCCGTTGCGCGATCTTGACAGGCGCCGGCGACCGGCATTTCTGCGGTGGCCACAATCTGGCGCAGCGCCAGAATGTCACCGAGGAAGAGCGCGAATACTTGCGCACCCAGCGCATCTTCTGGCCGCTTGCAGGAACCGTGCATGGCCAAAAGACCGGCGTCGACGGCCGCATGGGCGACCATTACCCGCGGGTGTGGAAGCCGGTCATCGCCGCGGTCAACGGCTGGGCCGCCGGAGCCGGGCTTTATATTCTGCTGTCTTCAACCGATATCCGCATTGCCAGCCGCGAGCACGCGCGGTTCAAATTTGCACTGACAACGCAAGGGTGGCTCGGCCACGGTCCGGGCGCTACGTTGTTGGCTCGCCAGCTTCGTTACATCGACGCGATGAAGATGCTGCTGACCGACGAACCCGTCGACGCCGAGGAGGCATTGCGCATCGGTCTCGTCAACGAGGTCGTGCCGCATGCGCAGCTGATGGAGCGCGCCGAAGCGATCGCCCGCCACATCGTCACCCTGCCGCCGGTCGCCGTGCGCATGATGAAGGAATTCGTTGTGCGCTTTGGTGATCTGCCGACCGACCAGGCCTGGCATATCCAGAGCCTGATCAACTCATTGCTGATCCAGACGACGATCGATGGCGAGGAGGGCCGCCGCGCCTTTAATGAGAAGCGTCCGCCCAACTTTGCCGGCGCGCTACGCCGCCGCGGCGAAGCCTGGCCCGAGCCCTCGGAGGAGGACAGAAAACGCCTCGACGATGCCTACCGCAGCGGTGAGTTTTAGCGTGGGCGCATCCGCCTGTTAGCGGGTGGCAAGGATACGGCTGGGATTGCCGGCAACCGTGACGCCCGCCGGCCGGCATCTTGTCCTTTTCGCTGTGGGGCATGACCGCCCTTATCCGAATGCTCCGGCCTCCCGCAGCGCAGCGATGTCTATTGCGGAATAGTCGAGCACGTCGCGAAGGACGGCATCGGTGTCGGCGCCGAGCTGTGGTGCGGGGCCCGAGACGTGGCCAAAGCTGGCGTGCCATGGCAATCCCGGGATCACGCCACCCCGATGCGCGTCCCAGAAGCCGCGCTCGCGCAGGTGATCTGACGCGACGAGGTCTACCGAATTCGCGAGTGCGGCTGCCGGGACGCCGACACGCCTTAGTACCGCCGCCGCGTTCTTCGCGGATTGCGGGAGGACCCACTCCGCAAGTGCCGTATCGATCATCGCTCGCCGCGCCGATCTCTGCTGAAACCCGCACTCAGCCAGCGACGCCAGCGCCGGGACAATCGAGCAGAGCGGCCGCCATTCCCGCTCATCGGTGACCGCGAGGCTCAACCAGGTGTCGTCGCCGGCGCAGCGATAGACGCCGTGGGGAGCGTGATCATCGGTATCGTTGCCGCGCGGCTGCGGCGGGGCCCCCAGCTGAGCTTGCAGCAGCGGCTCGGCCATCGTCCACAGCATTGCCTCGATCATCGAGAAATCGACGCGCGCGACGCCGTCGCTCCGACGTCGATGCCAGAGGCCGGCGGCGACGATAAAGGCGAGCATCAGACCGCACATCGGGTCGAGCCAGGCAAAGCCGACACGGGGCACGACATCGGGGTGGCGATTGAGGCCGGCGAAACCGGCGTAGCATTGCAGCAGAGTACCGTAGGCGACCGCGCGGGCTTCCGGCCCGGTCCGGCCAAGACCGGATGCCGAGACGTAAATCAGGCTGGGGTTGTCCCCTCTCAAGCTACCAGCGCCGAGCCCCAGCCGGTCCATGACCCCAGTCGCGAAGTTTTCAATCAGTACGTCGGATTTGGCGGCGAGAGCGCGAGCAACGGCAACTGCCTCCGGCCTTTTGAGGTCGAGCACAATGCCGCGCTTTGCCTGGCCGAGAACAGTGTGCAATTGCGACGCGCGGCCGGGATCGCCACGGCCGGGTGCTTCGATTTTGATTACCTCGGCGCCCATCGCCGCCAGATAACGCGTCGCGGTCGGGCCGGCGATGACCCAGCTGAAATCGAGCACGCGAACGCCGCAGAGCGGCATCGGACCTGCGCCGCGGTCGGGTGTTTTCCATTTGCTATCGTTAATTTGCAGCCCGAACGGCGGGCCGGGCGCCCTCACCATTTGCCTGCGGATGGCGAGCGACCGATAAAAATCGCGATCGGCGAGCTGGGCCGAGGCGAGCTGCTCCGCCGGCTCGCGCAGCGGAAAGCTCGGTACATGAGCCGCTTGGGCCTGGTCAGCGATCCACTGCTTTTTGTATTGGCGGCTCCACCCCGACATCAGCGCGTGGAGTGCGTCCCAATTGGCGACGCGGTCGGCTTTGGTCGCAAAGCGCGGGTCGCCGCCCCAGTCGGGCGAGCCCATCACCGTCAGCCACGCCGCCCATTGGCGATCTTCCCGCGGCGAGATTGCGGCATAGCCGTCGCTTGCCGGTAGGATCGTGACGGTGGCGCCATTGCCGTCGGCGACGCGCTTTCGCGGCCGGCTCTTGCCGCCGAGCCCGGCGTTGGCCAGCTCGCCGATCGCCATCGTCGCCAGCGCCTCCTCGATCGAAACATCGATCAAAGCGGGTCCACCGAGCAGCGCGGCGTGCATTCCGGCGCAGGCCGCGGCCAGTCCGCCGATAAATGCCGATTGCTCGCCGACCGGGCGGATTGGCGGTTCGCGCAGATCGTCGACTTGTCCGGTCAGAAGGCGGGCGAGCCCGCTGGCAAAGAACGAGGTCAGATCGGCCGCCGGATCGTCCGCGTTTGGGCCGGTCAGGCCATAAGGCGAAATATAGACGAGCGTCGCTGTCGGATTGCTCCGGCGCAACCTATCGGGATCGTATTGCCGCGCCTGAAGGTCCCTCGGCCGTCCCTCGCAAACGATCAGATCGACGGCTGCAAGCGCGCTTGCTGCCGGATTAACCGGGGCGACGTCCTTCGCGTGGTTCAGATATTCCGCGAGCGGGGTTGTGTCGTCGGGGTCGATGCAGACGAGTTGCGCGCCAACATCTGCGAGCAACCGGCCGCAGACGGCGGCGGCCAGACCGCGGCCAAGCTGCGCGACCCGGAACCCGGTCAGCAAACTCATCGGCAGAGCCTCCGCCTTTCGCGTGAAGTACAGCGCTGATCGCTTTCCGGAAACTCACTTACACCGCGGGCGCCTTGACCGGCGTCGCGACATGCCCTCGGGCGGTGAGCGCGCTGTCGATCTCGTCGATAGTGCGACCGCGCGTCTCGAAACCGATGAACAGGGCCCCCACGATCCCGAGGATCGACCAAGCGGCGAAGTAGTTCATGCCCGGAATCAGCGCGTCGATGGTCGCCTGCGGGCTGACCAAGTTGGACGATCCGGCAATCAACGCCAGCCCCGCCGGGCCGATAAACTTGCCGAGATTGCCGGCGCCATAAGCCAGCCCCAAGCCGCTGCCGCGCAGCCGGGCCGGCCATATCTCTGCCATATACGGCCCGATGATCGAATAGCTGCCACTGCCGAAAAATTGCTGCACCAAGATCATCAGATAGAACACCGAGAAGCCGCCGATGAACAAATCGTGCCAATAGCCGGCGAGCGAAAAGGTCACGCCGGCAATCGCGCAGGTCAGCGCAATCGACGCCCGACGTCCCATTGCATCCGAGATCCACGAGCAGAAAAAGCGCCCGGCGATCTGTCCGAGGCTGGCCCAGACCACCAGGCCCGAGGCCTGTGCCGGCGTGACGTGCAGCACCATGACGAACAGCGTAACCTGCCACAGCAGGAACCCGGTGATGCCGGTGCCGCTCAGGCCGGTGAGACAGCCGGCCGCGATGCTCCGCGGATACTTGAACAGTTCGCGCCAAGCGACCTTCTCGACCGACGGGGCCGCTGTCGGCAGCTGAATTTCCTGCGGGTCGATCATCAACGCCCAGGCGAGGGATCGCCGTGCCTCCTCAAAGCGCCCCATGCGGATTAGCCAATGCGGGGATTCGGGCACCCAGGCGCGGATCAGCAGGCTCAGCCCTGCCGGCAGCAACCCGACCGCGAACATGCCGCGCCAGCCGATATAGGCCTCGAAATGCTGGCCAAGCACCGCCCCGATAATAAATCCGGCTGGCAACATCGTTGTCGTCAGCCCGGTGATCCAGCCGCGCCTGTAGGCTGGCACGAACTCCTGCACCACGGCAATATCGACCGTGTAAAGACCGGTAACGCCGAACCCGACGAAAAAACGGCAGATCACCAAAAACACCCAACCGTGCTCCGGGGTCAGCGCCATCAATCCCGTCGCGATTGAAAAGTTCAGGATCGTGCCGATCATGACCTTGCGCCGGCCGATCTTGTCAGCGGCCCAGCCCCAGAACAGCGAACCGAGTGGCGCGCTGACGCCGGAGGACAGCAGTATCGCTGCCGCCTGACCGTAGGTCAGATGCCAGTCCTTTACGATGAACGCCAGAACGAACGCGATCAGCAGAAAATCAAAGAAATCGAGCATGTCGCCGATCGTCGCTGCGGCAAAAATCTTCCACTGATTTACCGTCAGCTTCTTTTGCTGCTCCAGATATTCAAGCATGACACGTCTCCCGCCCATCTAATTGCGCAGCGGTTGATCCGCCGGCCAGGTTTTGCCCGACATTTGCCGGTTCCGTCTGCCGCTGAACGCTACTGTCCGGGTTTTGGACGCGCATGGCAACACGCTCCCGCCCGCCGGGGTCGCTGGACGTTGTGCGCCGGCATTTCCGCAGCCTCGAATTGGCCCAGAGTGCCGCCGAAACCATTTAGCTGCGTTTGCCCTCTCGTAACGCCGCCTGCAAGGCCGTATCGAGTGCGCCAAGAAACCGTGACCTGTCCTGTTTGGTCAACGGGGCGGGTCCACGGGTATTCGTTCCCAGCTCCCGCAGGTGCCGGGCGATCTCACGACCGGCAAGCGCATTGCCGATGTTCGCTTGCGTCCAATGTTTTCCGGCCGGGGAGACGACACGCGCGCCTTTCTTGAGGCAGCGCGATGCCAATGGGATATCGGACGTGACGCATACGTCGGTGGCTGCGATACGCTCCGCGATCCAATCGTCGGCCGAGTCCGCGCCGTCGCCGACGACAACCATGCGCACGTTCGAGGTCCCCGGCGGCCGGATCGGGCGAGAGCCGTTGGAGACAACGAAAACGTTGAGCCTCAGCCGTGCCGCCACCCGATACGCCTCTTCCCGCACCGGGCATGCATCGCCATCGACGTAAATGTCAGTCAATGTTCGGCCTGCCGCCCACGGATTCTAAGAACCGTCATGTTCGCGCGTCAGAGACCACCAGCCATTCCTCCAGTCACCGGCTTTGGCAAGAGCATGGTCCCGGCCATCAAAGCCGTCCATCAAGTCGAAGAGGGCCGGCCGATCGAGACCCCGTGGGACGTCACCTCCGCCGCAACGGCGCACGCTCGTTCGCTCAAGAACAACGACAAGCGGATCGAGATCGAACGCCCCGCGGGTGCGCTGCTGAAACACGCAGCCTGCCCCGAGCCCCACCCCTGCTGACAGAAGTCGGCCGGGGTCGAGGCGTCGGAGGCCATTTCGCCTCGGAGGCCATTTCGCCTTGGAGGCCATTTCGCCTTGAAGGATCGAGGCATCGGCTGTCACCGCTTTAATAATCCTGAGGCGAGGGCCGGCGTTGTGGTTGCCAGCCTCCGCGCGGTCGCCCATCATGCGGGTCTGACTGGCTTGGAGGGAGCGCCATGATCAGTGTCTCGCCCAACCTGCCGCCCGACAAGCAGCGCGAGATGCTGCGCCGGATGCTGACGATCCGCCATTTCGAGGAGCGCGCCTCGGACGACTACACCGCCGGCAAGATCTACGGCGTCGTGCACTGCTACATCGGCGAGGAGGCAGTCGCCGTCGGCGTGTGCAGCGCGCTCGGGCAGGGCGACCGGATCATCTCGACCCATCGCGGCCACGGCCACTGCATCGCCAAGGGTGCCGACCTCAACCGCATGATGGCCGAGCTCTACGGCCGACAAACCGGCTACTGCAAGGGCAAGGGCGGCTCGATGCACATCGCCGATTTCGCCATCGGCATGCTCGGGGCCAACGGCATCGTTGCCGGCGGCATCGCGATCGTCACCGGCGCGGGCCTCGCGGCGCAAATGGAAGGCAAGGGCGGCGTTGCAGTCTCGTTTTTCGGCGACGGCGCCTCGAACGCTGGTCCGTTCCACGAGTGCCTGAATATCGCCGCGACCTGGAAACTGCCGATGATCTACGTGTGCGAAAACAACATGTATGCCGCGAACACCGCGGCCGCCGCGACCCACGCCTTGAGCGATGTGGCGGCGCGCGCGGCCGGCTACGGCATTCCGGGCGTCGTCGTCGACGGCAACGACATCTTCGCGGTCTATCAGGCCGCGAACGCGGCGGTGGACCGGGCGCGTTCGGGCGGCGGCCCGACATTGATCGAGTGCAAGACCTATCGCTGGCGCGCCCATACCGAGCGCCGCGGGCAGCCCAATTCGCGCGACCTGGCGGAGCTCGAAGCGTGGCGGCGGAGGGACCCCATTGGTTTGCTGGAGCGGCGGCTCAGGGAGCAGGGCGAGCTAGACGATTCCGGATTGAAGGCGATCGAGGGCGAGATCGTGGGAGCGATCGAGGCCGCAGTCGCCTTTGCCGAGGCCAGCCCGTTCCCGCTGCCCGAGCAGGCGACCGACGACGTGTTCGCGGCCTAAGGAGCAGCATCGTGCGTCATTCCACGGCGCGCTTTATTGAGTATTTTGGTGTTTTGGGCATTTGCGCCGCTCTCGTGGGGTTTACCCTTTTCATCACGAAGTCCGAGGCGCAGAGCGACAAGGCGGACCAGCCGCAAGTCGATATGGTTGCCGCTTCGGGTGATGCATCCCCAATCTACGGAGTCACAATTCCGCGCGGATACCGCGATTGGAAAGTGATCGCCGTGGACCAGCTGGTGACGGACAAGGTCGACCAGCTGCGCGCCCAGCTCGGCAACGAGATAGCGATCAAGGCCTTTAAGGAAGGGAAGGTGCCGTTCCCGGACGGCGCGATCATTGCCGCACTGCATTGGAATCGTGTGCCCTCGGAGGAAAACAACAAGGTCCTCGCCGGTCCATTCCCCGGCGCTCAATCTTTCGTCGTCGCGTCCGCCGTGAATGTTCAGTTTATGGTCAAGGACTCAAAAAAGTACGCGGCGACGGGCGGCTGGGGTTTCGCTGACTTCAAGGACGGCAAACCCGGTGACGAGGCGTTGCACAAAACATGTTTCCCCTGCCACGAGCCGGCCAAGGACCGCGACTTTGTCTTCACCCATTACGCGCCTTGAAAACGCGGCGTTGCAGATGCGAGGACCGGACGATGCGAGAGCTGACGTATAACGAGGCCGCCCTCGAAGCCGTCGCCGAGGAGATGCGGCGCGATCCCAAGGTCTTCTACATGTCGACCGACGCGCTGCCACCGCTGCTCAAGGAGTTTGGTCCGCAACGGATCCGGGCGACGCCGATTACCGAGGCGGCCTTTACCGGTATGGCAATCGGCGCTGCCGGCTGCGGCTTCCGGCCGATTGCCGACTGGCGACAGGTGACGTTCTGCTTTGTCGCGATGGACCAGATCGTCAATCAGGCGGCAAAGATCCACTACATGTTCGGCGGCCAAGTGACGTTTCCGATCCTGTTCCGGGCATCGGTCGGTGGCGGCGGACAGGTCGCGGCGCAACACTCGCAATCGCCCTACTCGATGTTCATGAACGTCGCCGGGCTGAAGATGGTCTTGCCATCGACGCCCTACGACATGAAGGGCCTAATGAAGACCGCGATCCGTGACAACAACCCGGTCATCTCGTTCGAGGCGGGCCGGCTGACGGGCCTCAAGGGCCCGGTGCCGGAGGAGGACTATACGATCCCGCTCGGCAAAGCCGACGTCAAACGCGAGGGCCGGGACGTGACCATCGTCGCCGTGGCCTGGCTGGTGCACGAGGCTCTGGCCGCGGCCGAAACGCTCGCCAAAGAGGGGATCTCGACTGAAATCGTCGATCCGCGCACGCTCGTGCCGCTGGACACCGAGACGATCCGCAATTCGGTGCGGAAGACCGGTCGGCTGGTGATCGCCGACGAGGCGGGGCCGACCGCCGGGTTTTCGGCGGAGGTCGCTGCGGTGGCGACCGAAGATGCCGCGACCTTCGCCCGCCTCAAGGCTCCAATAAAGCGGGTTTGCGCATTGCAGGTGCCGATCCCGTATAGCCCGGTGCTGGAAAACCACGTCTTTCCGGACCGCAACCGTATCATCGCCGGCGTGCGCGAGGTTCTCGAAGCCAAGGGCCCGGCCGCGGCGGCGTAGGAGGGCGAGGGCGAGCGCGATGGCCGCGCCGATCGTCGTTGCCGACAGCATCACTCGCGTCGGGCCTGAAGCCTCGGGCACGGTCGTCGTCAACGCCTCGCACGGCGGTGTCTATGCTGCTTATCTGGCGGCAAAGCTCCATGTTGCCGCAGCGATCTTTAACGACGCCGGTGTCGGCCGCGACAGCGCCGGGATTGGTGGGCTCGATTACCTGGAGAGATTCGGCATCGCCGCCGCGACCGTCGGTCATGACACAGCGCGGATCGGCGACGGCGCCGACATGATGGCGCGCGGTGTCGTCACCCACGCGAACGCATCGGCCGCTGCGCTCGGGGTCGCCCCCGGCCAGGCTTGCCGCGACGCCGCCGCCCGGCTGCAAGCGGCGCGTCAGGCGCATCGCACGCCGCCCGAGGCGCTGGAGGGGGCATTCCTGCTGATCTCGGAGGCACCGCAGGTCTGGGCGCTCGATTCCGCCTCGCTCGTATTGCCCGAGCACAAGGACTCGATCGTCGTCACCGGCTCCCATGGCGGGCTACTCGGGGGAAGGTCGGAGACTGCGCTCAAATACGATGTGCTCGGCGCGCTCTACAACGACGCCGGGGTCGGCAAGGACGAGGCCGGTCTGTCGCGCCTGCCGGCGCTCGAGGCGCGCGGCATCGCCGCCGCAACGGTGTCGGCGGCCAGCGCTCGCATCGGCGATGGGCGCTCGACCTACGACGACGGGATTGTCAGCCGCGTCAATACCCACGCCGCGGCGCTCGGTCTGCGCGAGGGCATCAGCGCCCGCGACTTCGTCGCCGGGCTGCGCCGCGCCCTCGCTGCCTAGGGAGGCACCATGGCACCCACGCTGCAAAATCGCCCGTCAGGCACGATGACCGGTGGACGCGCGCTCGCCGAGATGCTGCATCTGTCGGGCGCCGGACCGATGTTCGGCATGGGCGGGTTCCAATTATTGCCGTTCTACGATGCGATCGGGCTGGTGGGGTTGAACCACCACCTGATCAACGACGAGCGCTGCGGCGCCTTCGCCGCGGACGCGTATGCCAGGGTCACCAACCGTCCCGGGATCTGCGACGGGACGCTCGGCCCTGGCGCGACCAACCTCGTGACCGGGCTCGTCGAGTCGCTGAATGGTGGCATCCCGATCGTCGCGATCGCCGGCAACACCAACCGCGCACATTCCTGGAAGAACATGACCCAGGAATGCCGCCAAGTCGAAATCCTCAAGCCCGCGGTCAAGGAGCTTATTCGCGTCGAGATGACAAGCCGCATTCCCGAGATGGTGCGGCGCGCGTTTGCGGTGGCGACCTCGGGGCGGCCGGGGCCGGTCTTGCTCGACGTGCCGGAGGACGTCGCGCACGGAGTCCACGATTTCGCGCCGGAGGATTTCGTCGTCGACGAGGCCACGCTGAAGGCGCCGGCACGGCGCATCCGTCCCGACCGCGCCGATATCGAGCGTGCCGCGAAACTAATCGCCAAGGCGAAACGGCCGCTGTTGCTGACCGGCGGCGGCATCCATTTGTCCGAAGCCTGGAACGCGCTGACCCGCTTCGCTGACGCGCATTCGATCCCGGTCGCGCACACGATGAGCGGCAAGGGCGGCATCGCCTGCTCCAACCCGCTCAATGTCGGCCTGTTCGGCCGCTATTCTCGCATCGCCAACGATCTGATCGAGGCGTCGGATTGCCTGATCGTCGTCGGCTGCAAATTGGGCGAGATCGCGACCAAGCGCTTCGCTTTGCCGCCGGCGCACATCCCGGTGATCCATCTCGACATCGTTGCCGAGGAGATCGGTCGCTGCATCCCGGCCGAGATCGCGCTGTGGGGCGACGCGCGGGCCGGGCTCGAAGACTTTATCGACGCGCTGTCGGACAGCGCCACGGCGGCGCGCGCGACGCGCGCCGACTATGTCGCCGAGGTTGCACCGCGCATGAAGAGGTGGGAAGACGATGCCGCGCCTCGCCTCAATTCGCGCGATCGGCCGGTGCACATGGCCCGGCTGTGCCGCGAATTGAACAACACCCTGCCGGCGGATTCGATCCTGGTCGCCGACGGCGGTTTCGCCGGGCATTGGACCGGGCTGCTCTACGACACGAAGATCTCGGGGCGGCATTTCATCCCGGATCGCGGTTTCGCCTCGATCGGCTATGGGTTGCCCGGCGGCATGGGCGCCGCCCTCGCTGCACCCGACCGGCCCGTCGTCGCGATCAGCGGCGACGGTGGGTTCAACATGACACTCGGCGAACTCGAGACGGCGCGCCGCACCGGGTGTGGTCTCACGGTGATCGTCGTCAACAACGCCGCCTCCGGCTATGTCAAGGCGTTGCAGCACGCGATGATGGGCGGGCGCTACCAGTCCGCCGACCTCAATGAGATGGACTACGCGGCGATCGCCCGCGCGATGGGCTGCGGCGGCGTTCGCGTCGAAGACCCAGCGGCATTGTCTCTGGCCCTTCGGCAGGGAATGGAAGAACGCGACCGCCCGACAGTCATCGACGTCGTCGTCACCCGCGACCCCGCCCAGATGCTCCCCGCGGTCGACAATCGCACGGTGGAGATCAAACAGGGCGATCGAGTGGCTTAACGCGTCGGCAAGCACAAATAGCCGCGCGACCCTGGCGCCGCCCCGGCTGTAAGGCCGCCCGCGCGCTCTTCGGTCGGCATTTCAGCCCTCTCCCGATCCCCGTCCGGTGAGAGCACGACTGTAGGCCACGGGTCCTTCCGTTTCAGCGCCGCTCGCGTCGCATGCCGGCGCCAACATCAAGGTTGCGCGCGGCCGCGCTCGGCTCGCAGATCGACCCTCGCACGCGTTCGGTCGGCGTAAAGGCCCGCAACGTGATCTAGCACAAACCACCATTGTTCAATGAATTTCATCTACCGGGCCGGTCTTGTCATCACGATTGACACCTACTCGACGACGTGGAGTACTGGGGCTTCGCGATGTCTCGACGCGGTCGAATCATGACGCGTTGGGGCTGAACGCGCCCGAAAGAGAGCTCAAAATCGGAGGAGTCCAATCATGCCGCTCGATGTCGCAATAGCTCCCGAGACCCTGACCTCGACGCTCCATTATCTCAAACGCGGCGCCGAAAAGCCGGCGTACTACCGCATCGAGCCGCCGCCGGGCGTGCCGCGCGCGAACGGCATCGACGATCCGCACGACGTCACAATCCAGGATGCGCGCGGTCGCGAGTCCGAATTCACGCTCGACCGCAACGGCTTCGCTCTGGTCAAGGCGCCCACCGCGGTCGCCGATTTCTACGATCCCGAGGAGATCAAGCGCGTCTACTATCCCGAAGTCCAGCAGCTGCTGCGCAACAAACTGGGGGCCAGCCGCGTCTTTGTCTTTGACCACAATGTGCGCAACGCCACGCGGGAGGGCTTGGCCAAGCCGTCGCGGCAAGTACACAACGACCACACGGTGAACTCGGCGCCGCGCCGGGTGCGCGACCATCTCGGCGCCGACGCCGAGGAATTGCTGAAGCACCGCTTCGGCATCGTCAATGTGTGGCGTCCGATCCGTGGACCGGTGCAGGATTCACCGTTGGCCCTTTGCGACGCGCGCAGCTTCACCGACGACGACCTGATCGCCAGCGATCTCGTCTACGCCCATGTGCGCGGCGAGACCTCGCGCGTCGCGTACAACCCGGCGCACCGCTGGTACTATTTCTCGGACCAGCAGCCCGACGAGGTACTGTTCATCCGGGTCCACGACAGTGCCAATGACGGCCGCGCCCGCCTGTCGTTCCACACCTCCTTCGAGAACCCGCGGACCCCCGGCGCGCCGCCGCGGGAAAGCATCGAGGTGCGCACCTTGGTGTTCTTCCCGCCGGCAGCCTGATCCTGTTTTTTTGACGTGCCGCCTTGCTCCGAGTGCATCGGGGCAAGGCGGCGGGCCGAGGGGACAAGTCTAGTTCTCGCTGAAGTCGCTCGGCATACACCGGATGCCGCGCAACGTTCCCGGTGGGGCCCGCGTTGGCTGCGAATAGCTGATTTGGGTCAAACCCGATAGTAAGTTCGGGGTCGCCGGAATGGCCGCTTTTCGGCGTCGTCGATCGTATCCCTGCCGATTTTGCGACCCCGCCGGATCGCGGAACGCGTTCCTCGCCTGGACGGGCCTCTGAAATCGTCGGGTCGAACTCTACATCGATGGCGGCGTTCCCTCCGTCTGGGCACGGTAACGCTCGCCTGACAGCGGCGACGGAAGCGTGCACCCGGTGCGGCAGGGATGCGGCGGCGTGCCTGGCCGGATAAGATCAGATCGCCGACAAATCAACAATTGGCCAAAAAGGAAGGGGAGGAAAACGCGATGTTGGCCTGGCTGCGCGATCTGACCTCGCGGGAACGCCGGACGATGTTCGCCTGCTGGGGCGGCTGGACCTTGGACGGCTTCGATCAGCAGCTGTACAGCTACGTCGTTCCCACAGTCATCGCGGTATGGGGCATGTCGACCGGTGCCGCCGGCACGATCGGCACCGTCACCGTCGTGACCTCGGCGTTTGGCGGCTGGTTTGCAGGTGCGCTCGCAGACCGCTTCGGCCGCGTGCGCATGCTGCAGATCGCCATCCTTTGGTATTCGGTATTCACCTTCCTGTGCGGTTTCGCGCAGAACTTCGAGCAGCTGTTCATCCTGCGCGGCTTGCACGGGCTGGGGTTTGGCGGCGAGTGGGCCACTGGCGCGGTACTGATGGGCGAGGTCATCCGCGACAAGTATCGCGGCCGCGGCGTCGGCTTTGTGCAGACCGGTGCTGCCGTCGGCCCAGGCTTGGCGGCCCTTGTCTATGCCGGCCTATTCGCCATTCTGCCTGAAGCGATCGCATGGCGGGCATTATTTATGGTCGGCATTTTGCCCGGCCTGTTTGTGCTGTGGGTTCGCCGCAGCATTCCGGAATCGGAGGCGTTCGCGGGGCGGCGTCGCAGCAGCGCGCAGCCTGGGATTGGTCAGCTACTCGCGGCATTTCGTGGGCCGTATCTGTGGCTGACGATAAAAGTGTCGTTGATGGTGATGGGCGCGCAGGGCGGCGTCTGGGCCGTCGGGTTCTGGATGCCGACCTATCTGCGCACGGTGCGTCACCTGTCCGCCTCCGGCACCGGACTCTTCGTCGCGGTCCAGGCATTCGGGGCGCTAATCGGCTTTGTGATCGGCGCCTATCTTGCCGATGCGATCGGCCGTAAATGGACGTTCATGATTTCGGCCATCGCGACGATCATCATGGTGTTCGTCTATCTTTACGCACCGGTCGGCCACACCGGTCTCCTGCTTCTCGGGATCCCGCTCAACATGTCGATCCTGATGAAGTTCGCGCCGATGGGCCCGTTCATGACGGAACTCTACCCGACCAACATCCGCGGCACCGGCCAGGGCTTCTGCTACAATGCCGGCCGCGCGATCGGCTCGGTGTTCATGACCGCGATCGGCTTTGCGACCGCGGTGATGCCGCTCGGCACGGCGATCGCGCTGTTCTCGACATTGGCCCATACGCTGATGATCGTCATGCTGCTGCTGCTCCCGGAGACGCGCGGCCGCACCATCGCCAGCCTTGAGCCCGAGTTGCCGGACACCGCGGCGTATCCTTTCCGGTCGACCGGCGGGCGCAGTTAGCCGGCGGCGAGGATGAATTTCGGGGTCGTTATCGCGTACAACGGCCCCACTCGGATGAGCTGGTCTAGTCGGCGATCAGGCCGCGGCGCGGCGGCGGAAGACGTCGAGGCTGCCGGCGTGGATCAATTCGCCCGGCAACTGGTGCCCGACGATCTCCTCGGCCATACGGCCAACCTCGATCAGCGCATCGAGATCGACGCCGGTATCGATGCCCATCTCCTCGCACAGCAGCACCAGTTCCTCGGTGCAGATGTTGCCGGCTGCCTTGGGTTGCCCGGCGAATGGGCAGCCGCCCAGCCCGCCGACGGTCGAGTTGAACTGGGTGACACCGATCTTGAGCCCGGCATGCGCGTTGGCGACGGCGAGGCCGCGCGTATCGTGCAGGTGCAGCGCGATCGGCATATCGGGCCAGCGGCTGCGCACGTCGCCCAACACGCGCTCGATGCGCATCGGGGTCGCCCAGCCCATCGTGTCGGCCAGCGAGAAATACTTGATGTCGGCCCCGGCCTCCTCGGCGATCGCGAGCCCGTCTTCCAGGGTCGAGATCACCTGCGCCGGCGCGATGTCACCTTGGTAGTTGCAGCCGAACGCCGCCATCACGCCGATACGCGGCACCTCGACGCTGTTTTCGAGATGCAGCGCCGTTAGCTTCTTCATCGCTTCGACATTTTCGGCGTGGCTGCGGTGCAGGTTCTTTTGGGTAAACCCCTCCGACGCGGTCAGCGCGATCGCGCCTGATATCGTCAATTTGTTGCGGAAGGCGAGGACGCAGTTTAGCCCGCTCGCACTGAACCACAGCGCGGTATAGTGGACGCCTTCCTTCGGGGTGAACCCGGCGACGACGTCTTCGGCGTCGGCCCAGCCCGGCACGATGCGCGGGCTGACGAACGAGGCGGCCTGGATATGGTGCAACCCGGTCTCGGCGAGCGCCTCGATCAGCTTGATCTTGTCCGCGGTGCCGATCGGCCCGGGTTCGATCTGGAACCCTTCGCGCGGGCCTTCCTCGTGGACCTCCACATGTGTCGGCAGATCGGTCATCTCTCGTTCCTCGGTAAATTAAGGCCCGCGACTAAGCGAACGACTCCGTCATCGCCGCGTAGACCAGCGTGCGCAAATCCCGCCGCAAGGTCAGGCGCGCCTCGCTGCCGATCACCTGGGTCATGAACACAACCGTCAGTTCTTCCTTGGGATCGATCCAGAAGGCGGTAGCGGCGGCGCCGCCCCAGAAATATTCGCCGAGCGAGCCGGGCAGGCGGGTTTTCGCCACGTCGACATTGACCCCGCAACCAAGCGAAAAGCCGACCCCGGCATAGCCGGATTCGCTGAACATGCCCGGCAACGACATGTCCGCCACCTCCCTGCCGTCGGGCAGGTAGTTCAGACTGAACAGCGCCACCGTCTTGGGGCTGAGGATCTGCACGCCATCGAGCGCGCCCCCGTTCAGCATCATGCGGCAGAAGCGCAGGTAGTCGTGCGCCGTCGACACCAGGCCGCCGCCGCCCGATTCCAGCATCGGTGGATTGGCATAGGTGCTCTCGCGGGCGTCGTCCTGCAATTTCAGCCTGCGGCCCTTGGTTTCCGGCTGATAGCAGCAGGTGAACCGCTCGACCTTTTCCGGCGGGACGTGGAATGCGGTGTCATTCATGCCGAGCGGCTCGAACAGCCGCTTGCGCAGAAACTCGCCGAAGCTGATCCCGGACAGCTTTTCGACGAGGTAGCCCAGCACGTCGATCGACACCGAGTAATTCCAAGCTGTTCCCGGCGAGAAATCGAGCGGTATTTGGGCCAGTTGTTCGATCATCCCTTGCAGCCCGCTAGGGGTCTGACGGTCGGTCACCTTAGCCTTGCGATAGGCGGCGTCCACGGCTGTGCGCATCATAAAGCCGTAGGTCAGACCAGAGGTGTGGGTCGCGAGGTCGATAACCTTCATCGGCCGCAGGGTGGGCGTCGTCAGAAAGCCGGGCGGCGCGTCGGGCAGCAGCGACGGCATGCCGCTGGCGTAAACGCCGATGTCCTTCCAGGCGGGAATGTGGCTGTGGACGGCATCATCCAGGCCAATCAGGCCCTCTTCGACCAGCATCATCAGCGCGACCGCCGTGATCGGCTTGCTCATCGAGTAGATCCGGAAGATCGCGTCCTCGCGCAATGGCTTGCCACGCTCGATGTCCATCCGGCCGCAGATGCCGGTGTGGACGAGCTGACCCTTGCGATAGACATGGGTCAGCATGCCGGGCAGATAACCGCCGTCGACGTAGCGGCGCTTCATCACGTCGTCCAGCCGCGCCAATCGCGCCGACGACATGCCGACCGTCTCGGGTTTCATCACTGTCCTCCTCCCAGGGTAAGCCGCCCGACGCGGGCATATGGTTCCGCGAGGCCAAAAGATGCCTCTCGGGTGTAGGGATTTCGCCAGCCAACGGCGATCCGGAGCATGTACCCCCCGACCGCGGGCTTCGGCACGATGATACGACACACTTTTGCCCACGAGGCGAGCAAGATGGGCGTACGCTGTGCATTTGTGCGATGCACAATTATCATTTGTATCACCGCGGAAGTCCAGCCCTAATGCCAAGGTTCACGCTACTTCGATCTGACACGGGAGCACCCAGATGCACAGTTTGGTGAAATCGACGGTTTTGGGCGTAGGGTTGCTGGTGGGAGTGACTGCGACGGCTTATGCGCAGTCAGTCGCGTCGTTGCCGCCGACCAGCCCCGCGACGGCTCCGGCCGCTACGACGCCGGCGGTTTCGACCGCCAAAATCTATCCCGATCCCGGTACCAACGGGACGTGGAAAGAGGAACATCACACGGCGGCGCAATCCGATAACGACCCCGGGCGGCATCCATACACGGCGTCACATATGGGCCCGGCGCCGAACTAAATCCTTATCGACCGCAAAAAGACCCGTCCGGACCTGCCGGCGGGTCTTTTTTGTGCGTGTGCTGTCGCCGCGGGCGACGATTTTGCGGCGGCCGGCAAAGCCACGCTCCGGCGAGGCGAATCGGACCAGCCGGTCGACGCGATCGCGATCACGATCGGTAGTGCCGAGGGACCTGCGGATGCGGTGAAAAATCGAGTCCTCCATGAGTTTGCGGAACGTCTATCGCTCTCCGACTGCGATGCCGCCATGTCTGAAATTGCCGGCGTTGGCGCAAGGTTTGGAGGATGGCAGCCGGCGGTACGTCCCGATGAACCGAGCGGCTCACTTTTCCGCCAGCGACCAGACGCCGTCCCAGTTGGGACAGGGCGCGGTAGTGTGGAACCGGGAAACGCGGCTGAGAAACACCTTGCTCGGTCCGTCATCGGCGATGATCGCGAGACAGCTCTCGAAACCGGCGCGGGCCGCTTTCCAGTCTTGGCGACGATAGGCCTCGAGCGCCTCGACAAAGGCGTCGCGCAGCGCCAGGCGCTCGTCGGCGACCTCACCCTTGCGGCCGAGAACCTCGAAGATGCGTTGCGGCTCGGTCTTGCCGACGACGAGCACCGAATCGATCTCGCGGGTCTCCACCAACTCGGCGGCGAACCGATTGGTCGCTTCGCTGACCAGCGCCCGCGTGCCGTAGGTCTTGTTGGCCCCTTCGAGACGCGCCGCCAAATTTACCGTGTCGCCGATCACCGTGTAATTGCGCGTCTGCTCCGAGCCGATGCTGCCCACCACCACGTCGCCGGTGGCGATGCCGATGCGGATGTCGATCTCCGGATGACCGCGCCTGAGACCGGTAATTTCAGGCAGTTCGGCGCGGAACGCGGCAAGGACGGCAAGCTGATCGAGTGCGGCGAGACAAGCAAGCGCGGGATGCTCCCCGGCGCCGGTGAAGGGCGGACCCCAAAAGGCCATGATCCCGTCGCCGATATATTTGTCGATGATGCCGTTGTGGCGCCGCACCGGCTCGGACATCGCCGTCATGTAGCGGTTCAGGACATTGACCAGCGCCGCCGGGGTCATCCCTTCGCTGAAGGCCGTGAACCCTTTCATATCGCAAAAGAATATCGTCATCTCACGGCGTGAGCCTTTGGCGTCGGTCAGCTCCGGCCGGTCGATCAGCCCGGCGACGATGCGCGGATCGACATATTTGCCAAAGGTGTCGCGGATCTGCGCCTTGACCCGCAACTCGCCCACCATGTCGTTGAAAGATTGGGTGAGCCGGCCGATTTCGTCGCGCGAGGTGATCGGGATCACGGTATCGAGCGCGCCCCCCTCGACGGCGGCGGTGCCGAGAAGCAAGCGGCGCACCGGCCGCACCAGGCCGAGGGTGACGGCGGCGGCAACGGTGATGCCGAGCGCCGCGGCGATCGCCAAGAGCGCCACGCCGATCGTGACGACACGCCGCTGGTAGGCGCGGGTGCCGACGATGGCGGCGCCGGCGAGCCGACGCATTTCGACGCGCGCGGCGTCGATCTTGCGGTCGAAATCATCGCGCCAGTCGTCGAGCTCGGCGAGCAGCTCGTCGACCTGTTCCTTATGGTCGGCGGCGGCGGCGGCGAGCAGCTTGGCGAGGACCGACTGGTAACGGCCTCGTTCCTCTTGTAAGGCTTCGATCCGGTCGTCGAGCCTGGCGAGCGCGATGTTGTCGTCAAAATCGAGCGGGTCGGCGATCTGCCGGTTGATGAGCACGCGGGCCCTGGCGATCTCGTTGTCGCTGGCCTTGCCGGTGCCGGCGACCCGCTGGCGCAATTCGCCGACTTTCGCCGGATTGTCCGGTCGCTCGGCGATCGCCAGCAGCAGGCGGCGGACATAGGCCGATTGCTCGACCGAGCGAATGTTGGCCTGGGCGAGTGCGACATAGGCGGGGAAGTAGTTCTGGTCGACGATCGCAAGCTGGCCGTCGACGGTGCGCGTCATCCGCATGCTCAGCAGCGCTACCGCCGCCATCAGGATCAGCAGCCCAACCGCGATGCCAAAGATCTTCAACCCGATCGGAAAACGCATGGCGCCGCCTCCAGACGGCAACGTCCCCGGCCAAAGAAATCAGCTGCCAGACAGACTGCACCGCGAGTTATAGACGATCATGGGTATGTCGCGACGAATAGCCTTGGCGTAGACGACGGGACCAATCGGACGTCGGCAGGCCGAAGCGGGAAACTGCAAAACCGCTCGAATGCATTGATATCGAAATCGGAATAGTCCGACCTGCGGCCGCAGATCGTGATCCGCAATTGAGACGCGGCGAACCTTACGCCAGGTTGGACGCTCCGGCCTCCCGGGCGCCTAATATTGCCCGCGCGGCTCCAACCCGAAGGCGTGTTGACCGTACATCGTGCCGACCGCGTCCCAATTGAGGCTGACATGGCGGGCGACGGCGTTGACGTCGCGCCAGGCGCGCTGGATCGGATTGCCGAGGAGCAGACCAGCGCCGCCGGTCGAGGCGTTCAGCAATTCGACCGCCTGCAGCGCAAGCTTGGTGACGTAGGCCTGGCTGCGGCGGGCGCGGATGCGGTCGGCGACGGTGATCTCCTCACCGGCGCGCAATTTTACCATTGCGGTGTGCATGTCGGTCGTCAGGATCAGCTCGGCGGCTTCGACCGCGGCCGAGGCTTCGGCATAGCGCAGCTGGACCGTGGCGAACTCCGCCATCGAGAGCCCGCCGCCGGCGAGCGCGCCGCGGGTCTTGCGCCCGGTGATCATCTCCAGATAGTCGGCGAGCGCACCCTTGGCGGCGCCGACTGCGGTCGACGCCAACATCGAAGCGCCCAACACCAGCAACGGCAGGCGGTAAAGCGGGTTCTGATGATGTTGCGCGCCAGACGTGCGGCCGGCGCGGGTGTCGGCGAACCGCAATACGCGACGGTCGGGCACAAACGCGTCGTGGACGATAATGTCCTTGCTGCCGGTGCCGCAGAGCCCGTAGACGAACCAATTGTCCTCGATCCCGACCGCGCCGGTCGGCAGCAGAAAAAACGCGCCGTCGGAGGATGGGGCGGGATCGGGCGATTTGATCAAGGCGCCGAGCCGGATCCAGCTTGCATGCGTCGACCCCGCTGGCGAACGACCATTTGCCGTTCAGCACATAGCCGCCATCGGCCGGGAGGGCGGTCCCGGTCGGGGCAAAGCAGGCGCAGCTGAACGGGTCGGCGCCATCGCCCCATAATTCGCGCTGCGTTTCGATCGGGTAATGACCGAACGAAATCCCGTTAGAGAGCGCGCCGTTTACCGCCCAGCCGGTCGAGGCGCAGGCCGCCGAGATCGTCAACGCGATTTCGAGTGCGACGGTAGGGTCGAATTCGAAACCGCCGAACTCCTTCGGCCGGGTGGTACGCAACAATTCCGCGCCGCGGATCCTGGCGATGATCGCCGGCGAGATCGTGCGGTTGCGCTCGGTCTCCTCGGCCAGGGCGCGGATCTCGGGAACCAGGTCGCGGGCGCGCCGGATCAGTTCCTCCGGAGTTGGCGGGGGTGCGGTGCGGCGGATCGCGGCACTCGACATTTCTCCTCCTGTTCGCTGCTGCCGGCCGATCCAGCATGCGCTGGCGCCAGCGGCGCGACAATGCAAGAGAGGAGCAGTGCGTCAGACACTCGCGCCGTCTGCGACCGGGTTCAATTCTCGAAGATGCATTCGGGCTTGAGGCGACGCAGCCGAGCGTATTGTTTCATCTCGTCCAGGGTGAAGCGCCGCCGGATCGCCGCTTGCGATTTGCGTAGGGCGGGGGTTGACAATCTATGACAGCCCCAAAGGTTCCACACGTCGCCGGTCCACGCGTTGACAGCAAAATAGCCGAAGCTACCCTCAGCGGGCGGCTTGGTGAGACCATCAAAGACGAAAAAGCCACCATTGGCGCTGTCATAAGCCAAGAACTCCAAATCTTTGTCCGCACCGAAAAAGGCTTCGGCGGCGAGGTGTTGAGCCGTCAGCTCGTCGATCTTCCACAGAATCTTCGTTTCGCGCGCGCCAGCGCTGTGATCTAAGACAATCAAGCCGCCGATCAGGGCGAGGACATGAAGGGCTGATCCGGGGGTCGGCCTCATGGGGCTTTCGCCGGGCGACAATCGCGCGTAGCCCGCGAATGGTCCCGGCGACACCGCCGACATAGGTCGGGACCTTGGCCCCAGTGTCTGGATTTATCCCGAACTTGCCGCTGTTCTGCAACGCGGCGGCGAACGCTTCCGGGTCGCTCTTGCCCTGGACAATAGAACCCGAGATCCCGACGAACGACTTTAGGCTGTCGGCATAGCTCGCGAACTTGGCGACCTTGACCGGGCTTTTCAGGGCCTGCATGTAGCCGGTGGCGTAGGGCGCCGGGTAATGGATGCCAAAATAGTTGTTGCCTTCGGTTGCAAAGCGACTCGTCCCCCATCGCGACTCCAGGGCCGACAATGCGAGGATGTTCTCAACCGACACGCCGAGTTGGTCGGCAGCTTTTTGCGCGTCGGCGAGATGCGCGTCGACAAAGCCTTCCTTCTTGGCCTGAACGTCGCCCGTCTGCGCTGCCGCCGGCCGAACGTTGGCATCCTCGCCCCGCCCGCCCTCATCACCGTCATTGGTCCACTCGCCACCATCGGGGTTGCCGGCGGGGTTGCGCGGCTCGTCCGCCCAGTTTGGATTGTCCTTTTGCAGGGCCGCTGCGTGCGCCAGCTTGGCCATGGCTTCGGGTGCGACCTGTGGGAAGGCGAGCAGCACCGCGTGGATCCGCGCCCGTGCACTCTCCCGGCGGTCAGCAGTCGCGCGATGCGGGCGAGGCCACGCCGGCAGCGCTCGATTTCGTCCGGCGCAGACCCGTAGGCGAGGCGAAGGGCCTGCGCCACCTCCGGCATCGGGCATATGCGATAGAACCGCCGGCCGGATGCATCGATCACGGCGGCCACGAGCCTTACCGGTCCGAGCGTCACCCGTCGTCGTCGCAAGCAAGCCCGGCCGCGCCGCGCGGGACAAGGCTGTAGGCGCGGGCCAACGCGATGGTCATCAGACCTCCTCGATGATATAAACGGGAGCGGCTGATGTGTTCATGGTCCGTTCTTGATTCAAGATGAAAGCTCGCATTAGCGTGTCGCGCGAGCCGCTTGGAGCCACGACCGGGGCGACCGTGGGAGATGGTGTGCTGATGGCCACGCTCGACGAGATCGTTTCGGCGGCGGCGAAGGTGTTCCAGACCAAGGGCTACCACGCCGCCACAGTGCGCGACATTGCCGACGAGGTCGGCATCCTCAAGGGCAGCCTCTACCACCACTTCGAGAGCAAGGAGGCGCTGCTCTACCTCGTCGTCAAAGAACCGATCGCGCAAATGTTCGAGACGATTGCCGCGATCGCCGCCGCCGACTTGACCGCGACGGAGAAGCTTCGCCGGGCGATCTTGGCTCATCTGGAAGCCTTCGATCGCCATTACCCGCATCTTTTCGTCTATCTGCGCGAGCGCGAGGCCGTTAAACGCCGGTTCCGCGAAATGATCGGCTTTTCGCCCAAGGATTACGAACGCTGCTGGCAGCAAATCCTTCGTGAAGGGGTCGAAAACGGGGAATTTCGACCCGATCTCGACATCCCGGTGACGTCGTACGGGCTCTTGGGGATGCTGAACTGGGCGTATAAATGGTACGATCCGCAGGGCCGCCTGAATGTTCAAGGGGTCGCCCAGCAGTTCACTTCGCTGGCGCTTGCCGGTCTCGCTGCCGCCCAGCGGCGTGCGCCGCGAAGCGGACGTCGCGCAACACCCGGTGGCGTCGCGACCGACGCATTCGCCGGCGAGGCGCTCGGCTTTGACAACACCCGGGCGAGAGGATAGCTTTTGGCGACCAAACGCTTGTTTGGTAGGATCGTCGTTGAGTTGGTTCTTCTTCGTCGTTCGATAGGAGGAAACGGGTCATGCGCAACGCTTACAACGTCATCGACGCCGACGGTCATATCCTCGAGCCGCTCGATCTGTGGGACAAATACATCGACCCTAAATTCCGCGACCGGGCGCCGCGCATCGTCAAGGGCGAGAACGGCAAGGAGCGGCTGGTCATCGAGGAGCACGCGGTCGGCGACGGCCAACGCGGCATCGGCCGGATCGGCGCAGTCGGCGCGCGGCAGGGCGTCGTTGCGGCCGACACGATGGAATACAAGGACGGCAAGGCCGGCGGGTTCGACCCGCATGCGCGCATCCCCGACATGGATGCCGACGGGATCGACGCGGCGTTTCTCTATCCGAGCCTCGGGCTGTTCTCGGGCGCGATCCACGACCCCGAGCTCGCGGCCGCGGTGTGCCGCGCCTACAACCGCTGGCTCGCCGATTACTGCAAGCCCTACCCCGACCGCCTCTTTGGGGTCGCGATGCTGCCGTTGCAGTCGGTCGAGCTGGCGGTCGACGAGATGCGATTTGCCAAGAAGGAGTTGGGTTTTCACGCCGGGTTCATCCGTCCCAACCCGTACAGCGACAAGATGATCCACGAGGAGCGTTACGAGCCGTTCTGGCAGGCGGCCGAGGATCTCGACTTTGCGATCGGCTTTCACGAGGGTGCCTCGAGCGGCATGCCGACGGTCGGCGTCGACCGCTTCGACGGCCGCGGCGCGCGCCACATCATCAGCCACACGATGGAGATGATGCTGGCGGCGATGAGCGTGATCTGGGGCGGCATCGCCGATCGTCATCCGAAATTGCGCGTCGGCTTTCTGGAATCCGGCGGCGGCTGGATCGCGCCCTGGCTCGACCGCATGGACCGGCATTTCGACGACCAGGGGTTCAACGATTCCGGGCTGTCGATGCGGCCCACCGAAATCTTTCAGCGCAATTGCTGGATCTCGTTCGAGCCGGTCGAAGGCAGCATCAAGGTGCTGGCCGACTACATCGGTCCACACAAGATCCTGTGGGCGACCGACTACCCGCACCCGGACGGCTTCTTCCCCGGTGCGCCGAAGATGATCGAGCAACGCATGCAAGGACTGTCGGCCGAGACCAAGCACCAGATCATGGCCGGTGGTGCGATGGGCTTTTACGGCTTGAACTGAAGAGGCTGCAAAAACGGCGTGCGTGCTTCAAGACGCGCCTGCGGCGCTCCTCAGCATGAGCGTGTGGGATAAATGGCATCAAGAAAATCCTCATCCTCAGGAAACCGCGAAGCGGTCGTCTCGAAGAGCCTGCCCCCGCGAAGGTGGGGGACGCACGCACCTATTCAGCAGATCTTCGACATTGAGACAGTAATCGGGGGTGAAAGAATGTCGCTGAGACTGGTGGTGACGATCAGCGCCGCGCCGGGCAAGGGCGGTGAGCTGGCGCAGGCTTACAAGGGACGCTGCGCCGAGGTCATGAAGGAACCGGGCTGCGAGCAGTTCGAGGTGTTCCAGAGCGCGGCCAACCCCGACAAGCTGGTGTTGCTCGAACGCTGGGCCAATCAGGCGGCACTCGACCTCCATGCCAAGGTTAACACGACGCGGCCGCCGCTGCCCTCGGGGCTGCGGGTCGGCAATGGCGAGCGCGAAGACTACGAATACAAGCGGACCCGCTGAAGCAACTCGGCTACAGGTGACTCCTGCGATCCTTTTCCGTCACCCCCGCGAAAGCGGGGGCCCAGGGTCTTCCTCGTGGCGCCAGCCGCCCTTGGATGCCCGCCTTCGCGGGCACGGCGATGATGTGTTGGAGTAAAGGTTTGCGGAGCGGACGGACAAAGGCCGCAAACCAGGAGGGCAATTTATGGGCTGGCTCGACGGACAGGTCGCGCTGGTAACGGGCGGCGGCTCGGGGATCGGCCGCGCCGTCGTCGAGCGCTATGTCGAGGAGGGGGCGCGGGTCGCGGTCATGGACCGCGCTGCCGGCCGCAGCGACGAATTGCGGGCGCGGTTCGGCGACAAGGTGGTTGCGATCGGCGGCGACGTCAGCCGCCTCGACGACAACAAGCGGGCTGTCGCCGAGACCGTTGCAGCTTTTGGCCGGCTCGACATTTTTGTCGGCAACGCCGGATTGCTCGACGGTTTCCTGCGGCTCGCCGACCTGGCGGAAGCCAGCATCGCCGCCGCCTGCGACGAACTGTTCGCTGTCAATGTCAAGGGTTGCATCCTGGGGGCGAAGGCGGCGCTCGACGAGCTCGACAAGAGCAAAGGCTGCATGATCTTTACAGCGTCGGGCGCCGGGTTCACCTCGGCCGGCGGCGGGGTGATCTATACCGCCTCAAAGCATGCGGTGGTCGGCATTATCCGGCAATTGGCGGTCGAGTTGGGGCCGAATATCCGGGTCAACGGCGTCGCCCCCGGCGGGACGATGACCGATCTGCGCAGTGTCGCGGCCTTGCAGCTCGAGGACCGCTCGCAATTCGATCTCCCCGGCGCGGCAGAGCGGATCGCCGCCGGCAACCCGTTGCACCTGGCGCTCGACCCGGCCGACCTCGCCGGCGCCTATGCGTTTTTGGCGTCGCGCGCCAATGCCCGCGGCATCACCGGAAGTATCGTGTCGGTCGATGCCGGGTCGACGTTGCGCATGCGGCGGAGCTGATGACAGGGGCGCTCGGGGCTCGAGGGGCCAGCTCCGAGAGAAGTTGACGGCGGGCCGTCGCGGAGGAGGCAGGGATGGTGCGGGATTTGATGGGGTGGGTCGACAACGAAAACGGGCTCGTCAGCCGCCGCATCTTTATCGAGCCGGAAATCTACGAAGAGGAGCAAAAGCAGATCTTTGCCCGCTGCTGGCTGTTCCTGTGCCACGAAAGCCAGATCTCCGAGCCCGGCGATTTCTACACGACCTACATGGGCGAAGACCCGGTGCTGGTGGTGCGCGACAGTCACGGCAAGGTGAACGCCTTTCTGAACGTCTGCCGCCATCGCGGCAACCGGTTGTGCCGCGCCGACAGCGGTAATGCCGCGAGCTTTACCTGCGCCTATCACGGCTGGACCTACCGCAACGACGGCGCGCTGACCGGCGTCCCGCACCTCAAGGATTTCTATTACGACGCGCTCGACCGCAGCCAATGGGGCCTCGTGCCGGTGGCGCAGCTCGACAGCCACCGCGGTCTGATCTTTGCGACCTTCGATCCGCAGGCCCCGTCGCTGCGCCAGTATCTCGGCGAGATGGCGTGGTATCTCGACGTGTTCTTCGACCGGCGCGAGGGCGGCGTCGAAGTGCTCGCCACCCACAAATGGATCGTGCCGTGCAACTGGAAATTCCCGGCCGAGAATTTCGGCGGCGACGCCTATCACGTGCAGTGGACGCATCTGTCGGCGATCACCACCGGGTTCAGCACTGGTGTGACGGCCAATCAGAAATCGAACGGCAGTATGGTTTCACCCGGCAACGGCCACATGCTGATCTGCGTCGGGCCGGCTGATTACGGCGACCCGCCGGTGCCGGTGATCCAGGAATATGAACGCCGGATCCGGCCCGAAGTCGAAAAGCGCCTGGGCCCGCGCGGCAAGCTGATCAGCCCGATCGTCGGCACCGTGTTCCCGCATTTCTCGATGCTGCGCAGCACCTCGCGCACCTTTCGCGTGTGGCACCCGCGCGGGCCGGACAAGACCGAAATCTGGTCGTGGGTGTTCTGCGACAAGGCCGCCCCAACCGAAGTGAAGGAGGCGGTGCGCCTCGCCGGGGTGCGGGGCTTCAGCCCGTCCGGCACCTTCGAGCAGGACGACATGGACAATTGGCAGGAGTGCACCCGGACCTGCCGTGGCGTCGTCTCGCGGCAGATGGCGCTCACCAACCAGATGGGCATGGGTCACGACCGCTATGACGAGGGGCTTGGCGCCTGGGTGAGCGAACAGCGCATCAGCGAAAACAACCACCGGCACTTTTACCGCCGCTGGGCCGAGCTGATGTCGGGCCGGAGCTGGGCCGAGTTGGAGCCTCGCACGGCGCAGGCCGCCGATGACTGAAGAAGCGATCCGCGAGGTCGAACAGTTCCTCTATCGCGAGGCGCGGCTGTTGGACGAGCGGCGCTTTCATGAATGGCTCGAGCTGTTGACCGAGGATGTTCGCTATCGGATGGCGACGCGCGGCAACCGCTATCAGCGGGTGAGCAAGTCGATCGCGATCCTCGATCCGGCCCGCTATGTCGAGGAGGATTTAGAGGGCGAGGACGAGTTCGCGATCCTCGACGAGACCAAGCAGACCCTGGCCGGCCGCGTCGCGCGGCTCGACACCGGCATGGCCTGGGCTGAAGACCCGCCGTCGCGCACCCGTCATTTTATCGCCAATATCGAGGTCGCAGGGGGCGGGGCCGAAGGCGAGATCGAGGTGCGCTGCAACTTCATCGTCTACAAGAACCGGTCGGAGGCGACGCAGGATTTCTATGTCGGCGCCCGCCGCGACGTGCTGCGCCGGGTCGGCAACGACTGGAAGATCGCATCGCGCCGGCTGACCCTCGACCAGAACGTGATGCTCGCCAAAAACATCAGCACGTTCTTTTAGCCGGCGGCTGAGAGAGTTTTTCAACGGCGGTTCGATTTTCCCTTGCGGCCGCTCGCAAGGGCAAATGTTTAACATTAAGCCGATTTCGCGGTGGCGGCATTGGCGCGGATTTTGACTTTGGCGCCGTCGTTGAGGTCGACGGGTGGGTTGATGATGACTTGCTCGCCCGGCTTGACGCCGGCGCTGACCTCGATCTCGGTGCCGAGATCGCGGACTTCAGTGATCTTGCGCTGGTGTGCAAGGCCGTTTTCGACGACGTAGACATAGACGCCCTGCGCGTCGAAGACGACCGCCGAATCGGGTACCCGCAGCGATGCCGTCTTGCGCGGGACATCGAGCTCAACGGTGCAGTACATGCCCGGGCTCAGCTCGCCATTGGGATTGGCGACGTCGATTTCGGTCAAAAGGGTGCGAGTCGCCGGGTCGAGAGCGTCGGCGATGCGGGTGACGTCACCCGGAAACGGATGGCCCGGGATTTCCGGCACGCGAATGACCGCCGGCACGCTGGGCGCAACGCCCAGCGCCGCCTCCTGTGGGACATAGAGCTGGATGCGAAGCACGTTTGAGTGCGACAGCGCGAACATGAAGGTGCCGGTCGTGGCATCGGCCTGAACCAGACTGCCGACATCGATATTGCGCTGGGTTATGACCCCGTCAAACGGGGCGACGACGCGCTGATAGGCTTTTTGCTGCTCCAGCACCTGGATCTGCGCCTGCTGCGCCTTGACCGCCGCCTTGCCCGCTTCTACTGCGTTGGTCAAAGCCGCGAGGTTCGATTGGTCGGTGTCGCCCTGCTGCCGGGTGGCCCAGCCTTGCTTTACGAGAACGGCGTCGCGGTCCCAGTTATGCTGGGCCAGTTCGCGCTGGGCTTCAGTCTGGCGCAGGGTGGCCTCGGTCTGGAGCAAGGTGGCCTGGGCCTGCGCAATCTGATGGTCGAGTTCCGGCGCGGTGATTACCGCGAGCGTGTCGCCTTTCTTGACCTGCGAACCGATATCGACAAAGCGCTCAGCGATATAGCCGCTGGCTCGTGCAAAAATGTTGGTTGCTTCGTAGGCGCTGGTCGCGGCCGGCAGCACCACGCGCTGCGTCGACAAGGCGGCGGTGACCGGCACCACGCGCACCCGCGGGACAAAGTCGCGCTGCTGTTCCGCGGCGGCGGCCATTTCGCGATGCTGCGCGTAATGTTGTGCAGCGCCGAGTGCCAACCCAGCGATCAGCAGCAATAGCGCGATCAACCCCAGCCGTCGGGCGCCCGACATGCCGCGGCCGATCCGATCGGCCGGCAAGACCGGGGTCTCATTAGGAGAGGACGGCGCCAAATCGGCAGGCGGCCGGTCGAGCGTGCGAGAGTCGTCGTCCGGCATCAAATCTCCTGCGGAAAAACGCCTTGCGCCTTTTTCCCGTCGTTACCCTTGCGCAGCATCGCAAAAAGGTAGGGAACCACGAGGAGGGTAGTCGGCGTGGCGAACAGCAACCCGCCGATCACGGCGCGCGCCAGGGCGGCGTTCTGCTCCTCGCCCGCTCCGCCGATCGCCATCGGCACCATGCCAGCGATCATGGCAGCCGCAGTCATCAGCACTGGTCGGATCCGGGTGCGTCCCGCCATGATCGCGGCATCAAAGGCGGTGGCTCCTTCGAGCTGCTGCTCCCGGGCAAAGGTGACCAGCAGGATCGAATTGGCCGAGGCGACGCCGACCGCCATGATCGCTCCCATCAGCGACGGGACGCTTAGTGTCGTGTCGGTGATGTAGAGCATTGTTACAATGCCGCAAAAAGTCGCCGGCAATGCCAGAATGACCACAAACGGGTCGCCGAAATTCTGATAATTCACCACCATGAGCAGATAAACGAACACCGCGGCAAACAACAAGCCAATGCCCATGTTGTGAAAGGCGCTGTTCATGCTGTCGATTTGCCCGGTGATCTGGATCGTATTGCCGGGCGACAACTTGGGGCGTTGTTGGGCGACAACTTTATCAATTACGTCGGCGACGCTGCCGAGGTCGCGATCCTGAATATTGGCGTAGACCTCGAAGACCGGCTGAATATTCGCCTGGTTCGCGTTCGTCGGCATCGTAGCGCGCGACAAGGTCGCCACATTGGCGAGCAGCCCTGGCACGCGCTGGCCCTGCGGGGTCAGCGAGGCGCTGATCGGGGTGTTGGTCAGCTGATTTAACGAGTTGAACTCGAAACTCGGGGGTCTGAACCGCGAGGTAATAGGGAATGCCCGATTTAGGATCCGTCCAGAAATTTGGCGCCACCTGCTCGGACGAGCTGAGGCTAATATTGAGGTTGGAAGCGATCTGGTTGACGGTCAACCCAAACTCCGCCGCGCGCGCCCGGTCGATCGCGGCATACAATTCCGGTCCGTTGACTTCCTGTTGAAGATGCGCGTCGACGATCCCGGGGATCGCGGCGATCCGCTGGCGCAGCTGCTGCGCAATCTGCAAATTTTTGACCCGGTCGTAGCCCACCGTGCGCACGTCGATCTGCGCGGTCAGCCCGAAATTCAAAATCTGGGTCACAATGTCGGCGGGCTGGAAATAAAAGATGTCCTCGGGGAAGGCCGCCGGCAGTAGGCGACGCATTTCGCGTACATAGTTGGCGGTCGGCGGATGCCCGTCCTTGAGAGATATCAAAATCTCGCCGTCATTGACCCCGATCGTCGAGCCATCGGCAAAGGCCAGATTATAAAGGCGCGCCGGAAGGCCGATGTTGTCGACGATCAAGCCGCGCTCGCGCTCTGGAATGATGTCGCGAATACGGTCTTCGATGCGCTGAAAGATCTGCTCGGTCTTTTCGATGCGGGTGCCGGCCGGTGCGCGCACATGCAATTGGATCTGACCGCCGTCGATCGCCGGGAAAAAATCGCGGCCGACAAACACGAACATGACTGCGCCGAGACCGAGCACGGCCGCCGCGGCGGCCGGTACGATCAGCCGGCGGGTCAGCAGGACAGTCAGCAATCCGGCGTAGCCGTGCCGCATCCGCTCAAAGCCGCGCTCGATCTTCGCGTGAATCCGACCGAAGGGCCCCGGTGTTCCGCCGTGCTTCTCGCCCTGCAGCAACAGTCCGATCGAGATCGGCGTCAAGGTCCGCGACAGACCATAGGAAGCGAGCATCGCGAACACGACGGCGAGGCCGAGCGGGGTGAACAGATATTTGGCCGGCCCCTGCAGAAAGATCACCGAGGTGAAAACGCAGCTGATGGCCAAGGTCGAGACCAATGTCGGCACCGCGATCCCGGCCGCACCGTGAAGCGTCGCCTGGGGCAGCGGCTGACCCTCCTCGGTCAACAGCCGGTGGGTGTTCTCGATCGTTACCGTGGAATCATCGACGAGAATGCCGACGGCGAGCGCCAGCCCTCCCAAAGTCATCGTGTTGAGGGTGTCGCCGAGGAAATAGAGGACGATCAGCGACGACAGCACCGCAAGCGGGATCGAGATCATCACCACCAGGGTCGAGCGCCACGAACCGAGAAATAGGAGGATCATCAGCGCCGTCAGCCCGGCGGCGATCGCCCCTTCGCGCACGACCGCGGCGACGGCGTTGCTGACAAAGACCGACTGGTCGAACAATTCAGTGATATGCAGACCGGGGGGCGCTGCTTGCCTGGCGACGTGCAGCGCCTCTTTGACCCCTCTGACGACATCGAGCGTCGACGCGTTGCCATTCTTGATGACGCTGAGCAACACCGAGCGCAGCCCGTCTTCGCGGACGATGTTTTGCTGCACCGCAAAACCATCGCGGACATAGCCGACATCCTTAAGAAAGATCGTGGCACCGTCGGCGAACTTGATCGGAATGTCGTTGAGGTCGGCAATCGCCGTCGGCATCGCATTGGTCCGCACCGTGTACTGGGTATCGCCGATCTTTGCGGTGCCCGAGGGAAGGGTAAGGTTTTGAGCGTTTACGGCGTTTACGACATCCATCGGGGTCAGGCCTTCGGCCTGCAACTTCGCCGGATCGATATCGACCATGATCTGCCGATATTTCCCTCCCGCCGGGGTCGGGAAAGTCACGCCGTGGATCGGCGCCAGTCGCTGGCGCAGATTGTACAATCCATAATCGTAAAGTTGCTGCTCGCCCAGGGTGTCTGAACTTAGGCTGATCTGCAGAACGGGGACGCTCGAGGCATTATATTGGACGACGATCGGCGGGTTGATCCCGGCGGGGAGCAACGCGCGGATCGCATTGGTGCCGGCGACGATCTGCGCGATCGCCAGGTCGAGGTTCACGTCGGGCTGAAAATAAATCTTGAGGACCGAGATCCCGGTTAGAGTCTGTGCCTCGATATCCTTGATGCCGTTGACGTTCGAGCTGATCGAATACTCGCTATACGTGGTGACGCGCTGCTCCATCTCGGGCGTGCTGAGCCCGGTCTCTTGCCAGATGACAGTGACGACGGGGATGTTGATCTCGGGAAAGATGTCGGCTGGCATCGACCGGATTGCGGTGACGCCAAGAAACAGGATCAGCAACGCCAACACGTAAAACGTGTAGGGGAACCGTAGAGCGAACCGGACAATGCCCATGCTCCCTGGCCTCTACCGAAGTCGGCTGGCGGCACTAACAAGCGGGCCAGAATCAGCCCGCCAACGCTAAGCGATAAGAAATGTTGCACCGCAGCATCCCCGAAGATCGAACATGGCTCCCAAGCATTCAACGGCGCTGCGCGGACACGCCGCAGCGCGAACGGACTCGGGTGCGAAAGCGGCGGCGCTATTGACAGGGTCTGCGCGGACGGCTACGGGTCCCTCGCTGGGGTCTGGGATGGCGCGCATTTTCGCAGCGATGTCGCTGGCCGACGGGACCTAACCCTCGGTAAATCCCCCAGGGCCGGGGGAGCCATGCAGGTCTCATACTTTGAAACCGCGCGCTACCAGGTGCCGCCGACGGTGCCGGCGGAATGGCCGGTGCCGCCTGGGGCTTATGATCCCGAGACCGGCGCGCAGGCTTATCAGGGCATCTGTCGACCGGGTCAGCCATGTCGAAGAACTCGGTTTCGACTGGGTCAGCCTCTCCGAGCATCATTATTCGCCGCGCATACTGACGCCAAATACCGCGGTCTCGGCCTCCTACATCGCCGCCCGGTCGAAGAGGATAAAGATCGCCGTGCTGGGCCCGATCGTCTCGCAGAGCAACCCGGTGCAGGTCGCCGAAGAGCTCGCGATGCTCGACACCCTGTCGCAAGGGCGGCTGATCGTCGGCATGCTGCGCGGCACGACCAACGAGTATCTGACCTTCGACCTCAACCCGGCGGAGGCGCGCGAGCGCACCACCGAGGGCATGGAGCTGATCCTCAAGGCCTGGACCGAGCCGCAGCCCTTCGGCTGGCAGGGACGTCACTTCCAGTTTCGTACGGTCTCGGTCTGGCCGCGGCCGTTGCAGCAGCCGATGCCGCCGACCTATTCGCTCGGCACCAGCCGCGAATCCTGCGAGTTCGCCGCGCGCCACCATATCGGCCTCGGGGTTTCGTTTGCGCCGTTCGCGGTCGTCGCCAAGTCGACGGGGTATTACCGCGAGGCGTGCGCCCGCTACGGCTGGGAGCCGACCCCGGAGCAGATGCTCTATCGTGCCAACATCCTCCTCGCCGGAACCGACGAGGAAGCCCAGGAGCTGCTCGAAGAGCAGCGCAAGGGACCCGCCCCTTTTCCGATGCGGGCGGGGGTGCGCGACGCTCTGCTGCAGCTCGAACTCGCGCAATGTTGCCGGCGAGGCGCGGGCGGCGAATGTCGGCGGCGTATTGCCGACCTCGTTCCACGGTGGCCCCGACACGGTCGTCGAGCAGATCAAGCGTTGCCGCGAGGAAGTCGGGGTTGGCGTGCTCGATCTGGCGTTTCAGAATCCCGGCGCCCCGGACACCGGACGGCTGATGCAGTCGCTCGAGCTGTTCGCCGACAAGGTGCTGCCGCGCATTCGCGGAGTTTGACGGCGAAAGGCCGAAGGCCATGAAGGTCTCGTATTTCGAAACGGCGCGCTACCTTCCGCCGCGGAAATTGCGGGCCGAATGGCCGGTGCCGCCGGACGCTTACGACCGCGAGGCCGGGGAGCGATCTTATCGCGGCATGACCGAACGCCTGCAATTCGTCGAAGAGCTGGGCTTCGACTGGATCAGCGTGTCGGAACACCACTATTCGCCGCAGCGCCTGACGCCCAACCCGATCGTCTCGGCGGCGCATCTTGCGGCTCATTCGCACCGAATAAAGATCGCAGTGCTCGGCCCGATCGTGTCGCAGAGCAATCCGGTGCAGGTCGCCGAGGAGCTGGCGATGCTCGACAATCTGATGCCGGGCCGCCTGGTGGTCGGGATGTTGCGCGGCATCACCGGCGAGTATTTGACCTACGGTCTCAACCCGGCCGAGGCGCGCGAGCGCACCTCCGAGGGCATGGAGCTGATCCTCAAGGCCTGGACCGAGCCACAGCCTTTCGGCTGGCAGGGCCGTCATTTCCAATTCCGCACGGTGGCGGTCTGGCCGCGGCCGCTGCAGCAGCCCCATCCGCCGACCTATGCGCTCGGGACGAGCCGAGAATCCTGCGAGTTCGCGGCACGCCATCGCCTCGGCCTCGGCGTTTCCTATGCCCCGTTCGACGTCATCGCCAAGGCCACCCGGTTCTACCGCGCCGCCTGCGCCCTACACGGCTGGCAGCCGATGCCTGACCAGATCATCTATCGCGCGAACATCCTGATCGGCAAGACCGACGCGGAAGCCCAGGAATTGCTCGAAGCGCAGCGGGGGGTCGGGCAAGCGTTTCCGCTGCGCGCCCAGGTCCGCGACGCGCTGCTGCAGCTCAATTCGCGCAATGTCGCGGGCGAAGCGCGAACGCCCAATGTCGGCGGCGTGTTGCCGACCAACTTTGTCGGCGGGCCGGATACGGTCGTCGAGCAGATCAAGCGCTGTCGCGAAGAGAGCGGCGCCGGCGTCATCGACCTGATGTTCCAGATCCCCAGCGCCAGCGATTTGAGCTTTCTGATGCGCTCGCTCGAACTGTTCGGCAAAACGGTGTTGCCACGCATCCGCGAGGTTTAAGTTTTACATGACCGCGAGGCTCGCTGATCGCTGGCTCCCATATGCTCCAGCCCGATCGGCCTTCCGAGCGCGTGCCGCAGCACCAGCGTGTTGACGTAGACCATGCAGTTCTGAGGCCATTGACTTTTGGGGTTGCGCGTCTATCCCTTATCGCCGGCTTACGGTGCGACCACCCTGATGACGGAGTCAGCTATGGCGGATTTTGACATTATCATCAAAGGCGGCACGATCGTTGATGGGACGCGTACGCCTCGCTACGTCAGCGACCTTGGCATCAAGGACGGGAAAATCGCCCAGATCGGCGGCCTCAAAGGGAAGAGCGCCGAGCGTATGCTGGACGCTGCGGGTCGCATCGTGGCACCCGGATTTGTCGACCTGCACACGCATTACGACGCGCAAATTTTCTGGGATCCCTATTGCACGCTTTCGGGGTGGCACGGGGTGACATCGGTTGCCCTAGGCAATTGCGGGTTCGGGTTCGCCCCGTCACGGGTCGAGGACCGCGATCGGGCGATGCTCAGCATGACCCGTAACGAGGCGATTCCCTATGGCGCCATGAAAGCCGGCATGCCGTGGAATTGGGTGACGTTCCCCGATTTCATCGAGAGCCTGACCCGCACGCCCAAAGGCGTCAATTGCCTGACCTACGTACCGTTGACCCCGCTCTATGCGTGGGTGATGGGCTGGGAGGAAGCCAAGAAGCGGCGGCCGACCGAGGCGGAACTCGAGGAAATGTGCCGGTTGATCCACGAAGCGATGGATGCTGGCGCCTGCGGCTGGTCGGCCCAGGTCTTGGGCGAGAACTCGATCCAACGTGATTATGACGGGACACCCATGATCACGGATCTGCTCTCGGAACACGAAGTCCTCACCTTCGCCAAGGTGCTGGCTGATCGTGACGAAGGCTTCATCGAGCTGGCCTACCGGCAGACCGGTGAGGAAGGACGTCCGCTGGCGCCGGAAGCCAGAGAGTTCTTTGAGAAAGTCGCCGCGGCGGCCAAGCGACCCATCCTGTACCAGGCCGTCACCCCGAACTCGGTGCATCCCGAACAGCACCGCGAAAGGATCCGCTGGCTGGAAAGCTGTGCCGAGCGGGGGTTGCGCGTCTATGGCCAGGGCGCCACCCGGCGCGGCGGGTTCGAGTTGACCTTTGCCGACTGGAACCTGTTTGACGACACCGAGGCGTGGCGGGAAGTGACGCTCGGCGCGAAAGACGAGCGCAAGGCCAAGATGCAAGACCCGGAGATGCGGCGCCGCCTCAAAGCGGAGTGGGATTCCGGGATCAGGCCGACGCAGGTGGCTCAGGGCTCGGTCGGCAGCTTGGTCCTACAAGGCGAGAAGGCGGGGAACACCTCGGAGTTCGGGCAAACTGTCCAGCAAATCGCCGATGCGCGAGGCAAGCACGTGATCGACGCGCTGCTCGACATGGTGGTCGCGGACGATTTGGCGACGGAGTTCTTCGCCCCGACCCAAGGGCGGGAGGCTGCCCAGTTCACCACCGAGGTGTTGAATTCCAACCTCGTCGTGGCCGGGGTCTCGGATGGCGGCGCCCACGTCAAGTTCCTGACCGCCGGGATCTATCCGACGGATCTGTTGATCTGGCTCGTGCGCGACGAGAAGACCATCAGTTTGGAGGACGCGCATTACAAGTTGAGCTACCTGCCTGCGCATATGGGCGGCTTCAAAGACCGCGGCGCGATCCGCGAGCAGGCGCCGGCCGACATCGTGGTCTATGACCTCAACAAGCTGGAAGTTCTGCCCTCTGAAGTCGCCGAAGACCTGCCCGGCGGCGAGTGGCGGCGGATCCAGAAGTCCAAGGGCTATGACTGGATCCTGGTCAACGGTCAGATCACCTTTGAAAACGGCGAGCCCACCGGCGCCATGCCCGGCAAGTTTCTGCGGAACGGTCGAGGCTGATCAGACGGCAATAGTCTTAAGCGTACGCCCGGCTCTTGCCCTCACCTGATGCCGGCTCTTGCCGTCACCTGATGAAGGTGCGGTCGAGCGCTGGGCGGCTTGGCGATCCCTGCCATGGGGATTTGCGACGTATTGCTACGCCCACGACTGTCGGCGGCGCCGCCGAGCGCGTCATGCCGCTTTGGCTGCGCCCGATGACATGCCTGACGCAGCACTGCGATTTTATAATGCCAGGGAGCGGTTGCGGGGGTGATTTTGGCCTGAAGCGGGGCTCACTGCGTCGATATGCGGGTTATGGCGCGTTATCTTGGCGTGCAACGGATAACGTTCTTTCTGCTGTCTCCAGTGCCCGCACGAACCCTGCCGAGCGCACCGTCTGCAACGAATGGCGGTTAAGGGCGGCCCATTGAAAAGGGATTTTCGATCGTGACACAGGTCGGAGAGTCGTTCAGCGAAGGCCATGTCGAGGCTGACGGCTTTCGCATCCGCTATATGGAAGCGGGGGAAGGGCCTCCTTTGGTGCATCTGCATGGCGCCGGCGGGTTGCGACTGACCCCCGGTCACGATCTCTTGAGCCGGCAATTCCGAGTGATTGCGTTCGAGATGCCGGGCTTTGGAACCTCGCCCGAGAACGAACGGACCCGCGACATGCCGCAACTGGCGGCGACAATGGCGAAGGCGGCCGATGCGCTCGGCCTCGACCAATTCAACCTGATGGGCACCTCGTTCGGCGGCAAGGCGGCGCTGTGGTTGGCGGCTCAGCAGCCGGAGCGGGTGCAGGCGCTGGTGCTCGAGGCTCCGGCGGCGATCCGCGCGGAGGGCAGCGAGCCGCCCTCCGGATCGCCGGAGGAGATGGCGCGCCGGCTCTATGCGCATCCCGAGCGGGTAGCGCCCCCGACGCCGGTCGACCCGGCGGTGCGGGCGAAGACGGCACGGCTGGTGGCGCGGCTGCGCGGCCCCGATCGCGACGCCGGCCTTGAAGCACGGCTGTCCGGGCTCGCGGTCCCGGCTTTAGTGCTGTTCGGAACGCTCGACCGGGTGATCCCGCCTGGCATGGGGCATTTCTACAAGGAGCTGATGCCCAACTGCCATCTGGTCTTTGTGTACGATGCCGGGCATGCAATCAGCACCGATCGCCCGGAGGCTTTCGTCGAGGTCGTCGCCGATTTCATCGAGCGTCACGAGGCTTTTGTCATTAGCCGCAACGTAACAGTCATTCATCCCTAGCCTCGCAGGCGGCTAGCCAGGCGGGGGCTCCGGCAGTCACAATTCCTTCCTAATTTAGGGTGAATATTTACGGATTGTTGTTGCTCTCGCGGCACAATCCGATACGCACTGTCTCGCTGCCGGTGTTTGCCAAGCGGCAACATTAAGCGAAGGCAGCCGTGCGCAGTCGCCATTGGACTGACGGTGCGGCGGCCCGCGCCGGACGGCGATGGTGCGCAACGACCATTTGGGGTTTTCCTGCCGAACCTGGAATTCGCAATGCGACCTTGGATTATTGTGGTGTCGAGCGTAGGTGTCGCGCTTGCCGCGGCCGCGGCGCTGGTGCGTCCCGAGCTGAGCTCGACGCCGCACGCTGCGCTCCTGCCAAGCCTGATGCCGCTGCTGCCGACCTTGGTGGTGACGGCGCTGGCGGTCTACGCGCTGTGCGCGATTTTGCTGACGTCGGGCAATCTGATCGCCGAGGCGTTACGGCTGCGACGGCATCTCGGCCGCAACCCTCCCCATCACGGACCGGCGCGGCCTGGTTGGAATTCGGCGTTCGAGGGGAGCGGGCTGCGGCGGCTGGTCCCGGCGCCGGCCGCAGTGCAGCCGAGACCGGCGCCGGTTGACGGTACGGTCGTGCTGCAAGGCCGGTTTCAGCCGCGAGAGGCGCGGCGCGAGGTCGGGCGGCTCTATTACATCGGCGCGGCGCGTACGCACTTCTTCAGCGCGCTGATCGTGCTGGCTGCCGGCGTGGTGCTGGGTGCGGCGCAGCAGTACGGGCCGCTGCCGAGCCTGCCAGGGCCGATCCCGACCCTTCCCGCAGGCTTGGCCGTCGCCGGGCTGATGCTGCTCGCCATCCTCGCCCGGATCGCGGTGGACGTCACCGCCGAACCGCTGGTCGAAATGATCTCGCGCCTTCCGGCCGAACCGACGGAGGCCGGGCTGTTGCGCCGCGCTGCGGAGCTGCTTGAAACGGCAGGAGCGGCCGTACCAGCGCGCGATGCCGCGACGCAAGCCACGGCGTTGCAGATCCCCGATCGGCTCGTCACGGTTCTCGAAGAAGGGCATCGTGCTTTGTTCGATGCGATCGGGCGCCTGTCGACGACAACCGACGGGCTGGCAACGACCACGACCTCCTCGATCGAAGCCCTGGAGGCTGCGTTTCGCGCGACCGAACAGCGCCAGCTGACGGCGGCGCAAGACGGCGCTGCCGACATCGCGGCAATGGCTCAGCTACGCGACGCAGTCGCGGCTCTGACCGGGGTTCTGGAGCGCGTGCGCAGCGCACCCGCCAACGCTGCCGCCGATGCCGATCCCGGCGTTGCTTCGCGCAAGGAGTGGGAGCCCGACCTCGCCCAAGAGCTGCGCAAGCTGCTGCAAGAAATCGAAACCACCCCCTAGCCGGTGTCGGCTGTGCTTCGCGGCATCGTTGCGCGATCTCAGGCGCCTGCGCGCTTCTCGATAACCTGGGCGAGAAGATCGGCGGCGCCTCGGCATTGCTCATGGCTGACATCGAGGTGGGTCACGGCACGTACCGTGCGCGCGGCAAAGGCCGAGACCAGCACGCCGACCTCCGCGGCGCGCGACACGATCGTCGCCGCGTCTGGGGCGCCTTCGGCCATGTGAAAGATCACGATATTGCTCTGCACGGTCGCAAGATCGAGCACGACGCCGCGCAATCCGGCGAGCCGTTCCGCCAGCAGCCGCGCGTTGGCATGGTCTTCGGCGAGCCGGTCGAGATTATTGTCGAGCGCCCATAGCCCGGCGGCGGCGAGGATGCCCGCTTGCCGCATTGCGCCGCCGAACATCCGCCGAGCGCGGTGGGCGCGCGAAATTTCCGCCCGCCGCCCGACGAGCACGCTGCCGACCGGGCAGCCGAGGCCTTTCGACAGCGCCACCGAGACAAGATCGAAAGGCGCCGCCAGCTCGGCGAGGCTGATGCCTGACGCAACGCCGGCGTTGAACAGCCGCGCGCCGTCGAGATAGCTCGCCATCCCCATCTCGCGCGCCGCGGCGCAGACCGCGGCAGCGTCCTGCTGCGCGAAAACCACCCCGCCGCCACGATTGTGGGTGTTTTCGACCGTGACCAGGGTGGTCGGCGGAAAGACAATATGCCCCGGCGGCTTGTAGGCGGCGCGCAGATCGGCCGCGGTGAACAGCCCGCCCCGCCCGACCGGGGTGAACTGCACCCCCGAATTGGCGGCCCCTGCGCCCGATTCGTGCCAGACGATGTGGGCCTCGTGCCCGAGCACGACCTCGTCGCCGGGCCGGGTCAACACTTTGAGACCGATCTGGTTGGCCATCGTCCCGCTCGGCACGAACAGCGCCGCCTCCTTGCCGAGCAATTCGGCGACCCGCTCCTGCAATCGGTTGACCGAGGGGTCCTCGCCATACTGGTCGTCGCCGACCGGTGCCGCCGCCATCGCCCGGCGCATCCCGGCCGACGGCCGGGTTACCGTATCCGAGCGCAGGTCGATCGCAGTCATCGCGTCAGCCCCATCAGTTCGAGCGCCGCCCGTCCCAGCAGGCCGTAAGGATTGCCGAGGGTCTCGGGCAATTCGAAATGGTTGTAGTGCTCGCCGACCAGCAACCGCACCGGCTTGCCGGCGGCGGTGACTGCAGCGGCGAAGGCGCGGTTCTGGCGCTGGAATTCGGGGGTCTCACAGGTGCCGTAGGCGACAACCAGCGGCGCCCGCAACTGGTCGAGATGACGCAGCGGGCTCAGCCGTTCGACCGTCGCATCATCGAACGCAATGTACGCGCTGCGCTTTGACAGCCGCACCGGCGCCAGATCGTACATCCCGCTGACGCACATGCCGCCCTTGATCAATTCCGCCGGCAAGTCGAATTCCCGTCGCCAGTCGGTCGTCAACGCTACCGCTGCCAGGTGCCCGCCCGATGAGTGACCGCAGACGTGGAGCCGGCTCGGGTCGCCGCCGAAGCGACCGGCGTTGCGATAGACCCAGGCGATCGCTCCGCGCACCTGGTCGGCGAGCACCATCAGATTGCCGGCTGCATCCTGCACCCAGCTGAAATCGGGGACGACGCAACATGCCCCGGCGGCGCCCAACATCTCGGCGGGCGCCGCGCAATCCTCGGCGCGGCCGCTGCGCCATGCGCCGCCGTGGACGAAGACGAAGATCGGGGCGCGATCCCGAGCGGCGCGGTAGATGTCGAGCTTCTCGATCTCGGCCGTCCCATAGGCGACGCGCTCGGGTGTCCCGATCCGGGCGCGCGCCGCCGCGCTGTCGCTGGCTCGCCGCTGGATCAGCTGCTCGCGGTTTGGCGCATAGACCGCTTGGTCGTAAGCCGCGTCGAGCGCCGCCTGATCGTAATCGAGGAATACCGGCGGGCCGTTATCGGGCATCGAACCTCTCGGGCATCTCACCTCCGTTGCGCCAGCCTGTCGGCGACCCCTTGACGAGGGCACTATATCGCTGCCGGGTTCGCGCCGCGCTCATTGGCGCCGGCGCGGATCGGCCGCTCGAAACGTAGGCCGGCTTGTTCGCGGATCCCGAAGCGCGCGCGGCCAACTCATTTGAGTTTGTCGGCGACCGCGGCGATGCCGGCGTTGGCGCAAGCCTCGTCCTTGTCGCCGCCGGGCGAGCCGCTGACCCCGATTGCGCCGATCACTTCGTTACCGGCTTTGATCGGTACGCCGCCGCCGAGCGCGATGGTCCCGGCCGTGTCCTTGAGCCCGGCGAGCGCCGGCTCGGTCAAAACCCGATGCGCCCATTGTCCGGAAGTCTGCTTGAAGGTGACTGCGGTGAAGGCCTTGCGGCGGCTGCTGACGATCGTGTGCGGCCCCGCGATGTCGTCGCGAAAGGCGATCTTGACCAGCCCGTCGCGATCCAGGACGGTCACGCTGACGTGGTTGCCGTCGGCCCGGCATTTGGCGAGCGCCCCCTGGGCGATGGCCTGCGCCAAATCGAGCGACAGCGCTTTTTCGTTGATCACGTTGCAGGTGTCGCAACCGCCGCTGCCAGGATCGGCCGCCGTCGCCGGCCCTAGAAAACCGGTAACGGACACAAGCGCGCCGAGAAGCCACGAGGCCGTAGGAACAAGAGACATCCTCACGGGCAGGGTTGTCAGGGGTGAGCCGGCTGCGACGCAATCGGAGGCGCAGGAGGGACCATCGCCATAAGCTCTACACCTTTTACCACGCAGGCGCCGTAAGCGACGGCCAGCGGCGCCCCGCAACCAGTCGAGAAGATCGGCGACACCGCCGTCTCCGCCCGACACAGGACCGTGCCAACCGGCGCCTCGCCCGGCGCTTATTACGCTAGATAACCAATTTGGGTGACGCCGTCCCGCATCTTCCCGCTTAACGTGGGAGTAGTACGGTCGGGTCCGTGTCCCGAGACACCTTGATGGCGGTGGATCATCATGAAGTTTCTGATGATCAGCTACCTAACGGTTGTGGCTGGGGGCAGTGCCGCAACTACCACGACATTCACGGTCACGGAGACTTATAATTTTATCGATGATTACAGCGTCAACCCGATAGGGCTGGGGAATGCGCTAACAGGCTCGCCCTTCTACGCGGGTGGGATTTTCGATACCTTTGGCATTGAGGTGTCGCCGGTCTGCACCGGAGGCACGCCCGCGTGCACAACCGGCTTGACGCCGCCACCCTATCCGCCCGGTTCGACGATAACGCAGGTGGTGGCGACGCAAGGGAGCTTGCAATTTAACGTCCCCTTTCTGAATTCGCCCGCGGTTCCCACCGACTTTGCTCAGCATGTTCAGTTTCCTGCGGGCACTATTCCGCCCGGCCCTTGGAACCTGACAGTTACAAACGCTGGGGTATCGAATAGTCCCTTGGTTACGGCTACACCTTCGCTTGCCACGACTACGCCGCCAGCCTTTGTTACAGGGATTGCTGTTACCGGCGGCGTTACACCAACTCTGACCTGGGCAAATCCGCCTGGGGCTGGAACGGCCACTGAGGAGATTCAGATTAACGATCTCAACAACTCAAATGAAATCATTTTCAACAGCCCTGCGCTCCCGGGCACTACAACCAGCTACACTATTCCGGCGACAGCGAGTCTCCAGGCCAACGGAAATTATACGTTAGCAATTATTGTAGCGAACAACAACTCATCAGGCACATTGCTGGCCAGGTCGCGACTGTACACGGCGCCGTTTAGCCCATTGCCCGCTACGGTCACTGCACCTGCGTTCCTCCCAGTTATCAGCCCGAGCGCTGCCGGCAGTGGCTTCGCTTATAAATTCGACGTCCCTGTGAGCGCGAACCAGCCCATTTTACTCGATCCGGCCGTGGCTGTCGGGTTTATCTACCAGATCGGGGCGGGAGACCCGAACTTTGCCAGCGTGGAGTTGCCTGATATCGGCAATCCGAACCCCTACGATTTGTACCTGTGGAATGGCACCTCATTTGTCTTTGACACGACGATTGACCCCAATACTTTGTTCGACTTCGCTGCAGCTGGAGTTGGCGAATTCGAAATCCTCGGAATAGCTCCGAGCGTGGCGCTGGATCCATCAAACAGCACCGATTTCGTCACCCAGCTGACCTTCACAGGGAGCGGGAGCTTCACCGGCACAATGACCCCGATTACCGAGGAAGTGGCAGCGGTACCCGAACCTGGTTCGATCGTCTTATTGGCGAGCGGTCTGTTGGGATTGCTGCTGTTGCGGCGGCGGGCAGCTTCAGGTCACTGTGGCGGGGCTTGACCCGGCCGTCCACGTCTTTCTTGGGCGTATCCCTCGGCTTCCAAATCGTGGATGCCCGGATCAAGTCCGGGCAAAGCGTTCTTATGTTGGACAGAACGTGACGATGCTCGATCGTGCGCTGTTACAATGACGCACAGCGTGGCACAAGCAGGGCATGACAATTGAGGAGGAGCTCCACAATCTGAATGCGTCCGAACACTAAAATTGATCTGCACCGAGCGCGTGTTGCCGAAAGGTGGCCGTCGCCAAGGCAGTATTTCGCATTGCTTGGATTATCTCTAACTTCTGATGGCGGCGACGCTGCGCAGGATCAGGGAGACGAGCTGAGCCTGGCGGGTGGTGTTGGTTTTGGCCAGGATGTTTTTGACGTGGACTCGGGCGGTGTTGAGGGAAATGTGGTGGTGGGCCGCGATGTCGTCGAGCCGATTTGCCCTCGGCGAGCGCATTTGCGATGCCGGCCTCGGCCGGAGTCAGACCGAACAGGCCCTGCAACGCTCGGCTCATCGCCGTCGGCATTTCGGAGTCGCGAATAAACAGGATCGCCGCCGGCAGCGCTGCGCCAAAGCCGTCGCGCGCCGGGCGGAACGGGGCGACGAGAACAGTAAGCGGCAACCGCTCTTCCCGCTCGATCACCAGCGCCCCGCCCAGGGTCGGGTGTCCGGCGGCAGTGTCGGCGGCCGCGCGGATCAGCGCCTCCAGCCGTTCGCTGATTGAGCGCTGGCCCGTCATCAGGCGGCGGTCGGGTGCGGCAAGGCCGCTACCGGCACGCAGCAGTGTTTCGGCCATGCGGTTGGCGTAGACCACGCGGCCCTCGCGCGTCGCAACGATCGTCGCGGTCGAGCGCGTCCAGCGCGGCGTCGCGCTCGATCAGCACCTCTGCCAGCCGGCGGCGCATCTGCAATGCCCGCTGCAAATGCGGCAGGAAGCCGGCCACCCGCCGTCTGTCATCTTCACCGAAGGCTTCCGTTGTCTGCGACCGATGAATGCCGAGTACCCGGTCTCGCCCGAGGTCACCTCGAAAACGGCGCCGACCAGATGAAAGACCCCGGCTTTGCAGGCCCAATCCCGGTAAATTTCGGTCTCTGCGAACGCGGCGGGCCCGATAATGTCCTGGTCGAGGATGACCTTGGCCAGCCAACGCTGAATGCCGCCCTGAGCCCAGACATCCACCCCGTGGTAATGATCGCGATATTCCCGCAGGGCGGTCAGCTCGAAATTGGCCGTATGCGACAGAAAATGCGGCGCTCTGTTGTTAGTAGAGAATACGACGCTACTGCTCGCAGCAAAGGCTTCGGCGATGGCGGGCGCGACGGCCGGCCACAATTTTTCGTCGAGTGCTGCGTCGTAGAATTGGCCGACCAGGTCGATAAGGCGGGTTTCACGGCCCGGCCAACGGGTCACGCGGGCGGGCCTGCGAGGCTCTGCCCATAGCGTCCTCCATTCATCGGCTCGCTCCCTGTCGTGGCGACGAGCCCGCTTTTGCCGGATCGTTGTCGACGGACAAACGGCGTGCTAAAGCCGCTGATGTCGCAACCTAAAATAGCGGGAATTCACCGCCCTTTGAACTTGGGTTTGCGCTTTTCGTTGAACGACGCGATGCCTTCGCGGCGGTCTTCGGTCGGGACCATGCGGTTGTACGCCTCGATTTCGAGCATCATGCCGCTCGCCAGATCCATCTGCAACCCGTGATGGATCGCATGCTTGGCTTGCCGCACCGAGATCGGCGCGTTGTCGGCGATGCGGCGGGCGGTTTCGAGCGCTTCCTCGACGGCCTTTCCCGGCGCGCACAGCCGGTTGACCATGCCCCAGGCATAGGCCTCTTGGGCAGTGAATGGGCGCCCGGTCAGGATGATCTCCTTGGCGCGGCGCTCACCGACCGCGCGCGGCAAATTCTGCGTGCCGCCGGCGCCCGGCATGATGCCGAGCGTGACCTCGGTCAGCGCAAAGCGCGCCGTGTCCGCGGCATAGATGAAGTCGCAGCACAACGCCAATTCGCAGCCGCCCGCATAGGCGGCGCCGTTGACCGCGCCGATCACCGGCACCGGGCAGGCGAGGAAGGCGCGGATCATGCGCTCGAACAACAGATGCTGGTCCTGCCAGACCGCGTCGGTCATGCCGTTGCGCTCTTTGAGGTCGCCGCCGGCGCAAAACGCCCGCTCGCCGGCACCGGTCAAGACGACGCAGCGCGCTTGCGCCGGGGCGGCGTTGACCGCATCGAAGAAGGCCAGCAAATCGTGCCCCATCCGGGTGTTGAGCGCGTTTGCGACCTGCGGCCGGTTCAGGGTCAGCAGGACGAGCCCGTCGCCGCAATCCTCCGACCGGATCGTCTCGAATTCGCGGTTCATCGCTCGCCCCCTCCTCAGGGGTTGTGTCTACGGCTCGATCATAGCACGCGATTCGGAGACCGGCGCCGCCCGGTTTTGCCGCCAGGTATCGAGTGCGGGCGGTTCACAAGCCGCCAAAACCGCGCTCTTGACGCCAGCACCTGCCCGCCCAAATAAGATGCCCGGTTCGGCGACGCTTCGATGTCAAGCGGTGTACCCACCCTAACAGAACGGCGCCTTTGCACGATTATCCGTCTCTCGGCAGCCGGGTTGGTCGAGGAGCGCATGATCGAACTGCAGCAGCGCAAAAAAGCGCTCGCGGCGGGTATTTACGAAGCCGGCGGCAGTGCTGCCGCCTCGCTCGCCGCCGGCGACATCGAGCACCTGTTCGCCCCGCTCGGCTGAATGTCGGCGGCGCCGTGTTGGATCACGCAGCTTTGAGGCCGAGAAAGCGCTCCATCGGCTCGAAATCGCGGTCGTTGTGCAGCAGGGCGTGGCCGCGCTCGATGCAAAACGTGCCGATGATTAGGTCCACCGTCTTGCGGATCGTTACCCCCCGGCGGCGCAGGAAACGATAGTTCGCAGCCGCAGTCACCGCCAGATCGATATCGAGCAGCGTGACCACCTCAAAGCGTCTGAGCGACCGCTCGACGAGTCTCGCCTGCGCCTCGGTCCGAAAACCCCGCAGCACCTCGCATAATATCAGGTCGCCGACCAAAAGCAGTGTCGTCGGTATCAACTCCTGCAGCCGGTCCACCTGCTCGGTGACGACGTTATTGAGGAGGTCGATCCAAACCGAACTATCGGCGAGAATCACGTGAAGTCGCGGCCCTGCCGACTCTCGTCCAGGTTGCCTTCCCAATGCACCTTCCCGACGAGACGCAGGACGTCCTCTTGCCCCTTCAGACGCAGCAACGTCCGAAGGCCGGCCTCGACGACCGCGCGCTTGGTCTTAAGACCGGTCAGCCGAAGAGCTTCATCGAGGAGTTTGTCGTCGATCTCGATATTGGTCCGCATCGCGACCTCGTAGTGTATCATTCTACGGCATGGTACACATAGCGACGTTTCGAAGCCGGTGCAACCACTCCTCAGCCCAATTGTTTCGCGGATGCTCGCGGAATTCTCGCCCGAAGACCGCGACCGCTCTTCCTGGGATAACGCCGCCGCGTTCTGCCGGCTAGACCAGCGCGTCCAGCGCCTCGCGCAGTGCCGTCCATTGCGCGAGCTTGGCGGCGAAATCGAGCCGGGCATGGGCCGGGCTGGTCGACGGCATCGCGAGATAGGCAAGGCCGCGGCGGCGCGGGAAATGGCGGTCGTAGAGCCGCCGGGCGCCGCTGCCGTTGAACGCGACAGCGCCGATCAGGGGATGCGCGTCGAGCAATCGGTCGATCGCGTTCGGGATCTCCCGGCGGATCGTGGCATCGGCGCTGGCCTCGCGCTCCCCGACCATGCACACGTCCCACAGCGCTACCTGCCGCACCAGGGCAAAGGCGAGCTTTGCCTCGTAATCCGCCGGCGGCGTCGCACCGAACAACGCGAACAGGATCGGCCAGAACAGATTGCGCGGATGGGCGTAATACTGCTGCCGGCGCAAAAATTCCTCGCCGGGCAAAGTGCCAAGCACCAGCACCCGCGCCCGTTCGTCGACGATCGGGGGAAAACTGCGCTTGGCCGGGACCGCGGCCAGTGTGTCGCCGGCACGATCGGGTGCGGCCGCGACGGCACTCGTCTTATCCGACATAGCGGCCAAGGCGGACCGCTGTCTGTCCCTTGCCCGAGCGCCGCGACGGCATGATCAGCACGCAGTCGTCGTAAGGGGTGCGGATCTCGCGGCCGTTGTCACGGCCGATCAGGGTTCCCTTTGGCGTCAGCACTTCGAGCCCGCGGAAGTCGCCGACAAAGGCGAACTGGTCGCTCGTGATCGTAACCGCCTCGGTGACTTCGATGACCCGCTGGCGTGGCTGGGCGTCGAAATCGGGCCCGCCGACCGGTGCTGCGTCGGCCGGCGTCAAAGTGCCGAGCGCGATCAGGAAGCGCAGCATGACATCGGTCGCAATCTCGGCCGTGCGCTGCAGCCAATGCTGCCCGGCCTCGATCAGCAGCGCCGTCTTCTCCGCGGCGGCGTCGCCGAACGGGCCGTAGTCGCGCATCCGCTTGCCGGCGGCGTGCCCGACGTCGCACATGATCAGTTCGGGAATGCCGACCCGCCGCGCCAGCGCCACCGACCGATCGACAGTACCGGCCAGCATCAACGGTGCCGTTGCGTGCTGCATCGAATGAATGTCGAGCAGGAAATCAGCAGCGTCGACAAACGGGCGCAAGGCCCGCGCCCGGGCGAGCTCGGTCGATTGCCGCGAGCCGTCGAGGGTCGCTTCGTCCCACAGCCGGTTGAAATCCTCGTCGACATAGCGCGAAGCGACGGGAAAACGCGGGTTGAAGCTGTGATAGGCGGCGACATTGTCGAACGCCAGAGTGAGTTTGCCGCGTCGCGGCCACAGCCCGGCACGGAACAGGCGGTCGAGCGCGATGGCGCCGCAAACCTCGTTGCCGTGGGTCACCGCGGTGACCAGCACGTGCGGCCCAGCGATCCCGCTGTCCAAGGTCGTGACGTATTCGACCCCGGTGTTGCCGGCGCGATAGGGCCCGATATCAGGCGGGCTCAGCTCGACGGGGTGGTTCGTCTCAGGCACGCGGCACTCCGCTGTTCCGGTGGGAAAGCGGGCATCTTGCACCCGATCGGCGGTCAGGTCACCCCGGCAGGGGGCTGCTCGAAATCGAGCAGAGGTCAGGCCACGACCCAGTCGAACAGCCGGCCGACAAAGCTCTCGCACTGCGCGATCTGGTCGAGATCGATGAATTCGTCGGGCTTGTGCGCCTGCTCGATCGAGCCCGGACCGCAGACGATCGTCGCGATGCCGGCCTGTTGGAACAGCCCGCCCTCGGTGCCGAACGCGACCTTGCCGGTGCCGTTGGCGCCGGTCAGCGACGAGACAAGCCGGGTGATTTCGGCGTCGTCGGGGGTGTCGAGACCGGGAAAGGCGCTGAGCTCCTCGAAGGCGATTACCGCTTCCGACCGCACCGCCAGCATGTCCGGGAGCAGCCGATCCTGTGCGAAGGCGCGCAACTCGGCGATCCCGGCCTCGGGGTCGTCGCCGGGAAGCAGCCGGAATTCGAAATCGAAGCTGCATTCCTTGGGCACGATGTTGAGCGCGGTGCCGCCGTGGATGACGCCCGTCTGGATCGTCGTGTAGGACGGCGTGTAATCGGGGTCGAACGGGCCGAACTCGCGCTTGCGCCGCGCCATCGCCTTCAGCTGGGTGACCATTTCGGCGGCGGCCTCGATCGCGTTGACGCCAAGATGGGTCAAGGCCGAATGGCATTCGAACCCGTGCACCTGGCAGCGAAAGCTACGCTTGCCCTTGTGACCGGTCACCGGCTGCATCATCGTCGGCTCGCCGACGACGCACAGTCGCGGCCGATCCGGTCGCCCTCCGATCGCCGAGACCAGCCGGCGTGCACCGCGACAGCCGACCTCCTCGTCATAGGAAAAGGCAAGATGGATCGGGACCCGCAAATTCCGCTTGGTTATTTTCGGCAGCAGCGCCAGCGCCACGGCGATAAAGCTCTTCATGTCGGCGGTGCCGCGGCCGAACAGCCGGCCGTCCGTGGCCAGCACCGTAAACGGGTCGCTGCGCCAGTCCTGGCCGTCGACCGGGACCACGTCGGTGTGGCCCGACAGCATGATCCCGCCTACACCCGCCGGCCCGACGGTGGCGTAGAGGTTGGCCTTGTTGCCGGCCTCGTCGAAGATCAGCTCGCTGGCGACGCCGTAATTGTCTAGATAGTCGCGCACAAACTCGATCAGCGCCAAATTCGACCCGCGGCTGGTGGTGTCGAAGCCGACAAGCCGGCGCACCATTTCGACGCTGTCGATCGCCGCTTTGTCCATCGCGCAACGTTAGGCTCAATCACCGTCTCACGCCAGCAATACCGCGGCCGCTGCCGGCTTGCTCCGCGACCGCGCAATCCGTAGATTTGCCGTGATAAAGGGCAACCGGCCGCCGCCGTGCACCGGCGCCGGCAGATACCACTGATCCACAAACCCGGGCGAGCGCGGGGTGCGGCAATAAAATGAGCCAAATCGAATGAGCCTTGAAATCCCTGGCGTGCTGTGGCGACGCGACCCCGAGGCGGCGGAAGTGCCGCTGGTCTTCGAACTCGCCGCACAGCGGGTCGCATTATCCCGAGGATTTCCGCTTTACCTGTCCGCTCGAAACCTTGCGCCGCGCCGAAGATGCCTATGTCGACGAGCTTTACGCCGCCGCCCCGGCACATGGTGCGACCCTGATCGGCGCACTATTTCCACGCAGCTATCTCGACCCCAACCGCGGCGTCGAAGACATCGACGAGGCCTTGATCGACGGCCAGTGGCCGACGCCGCTCAAGCCCTCGCAAAATACCCGCGCGGGTCTCGGCCTGGTGCGCCGCGTCGCCCGTCCGAGCACCCCGATCTATGACAGCAAACTCACCGTCGACGAGGTCCTGACCCGCATCGAGCGCTGCCACACCCCCTATCACCGCGTGCTCGAGGAGGCCTGCACCCGGCTTCACGGAAGATTCGGCACGGTCTGGCATGTGAATTGCCATTCGATGCCATCCAAGCGCAGCGCCCGCGATATCGGGCGGCCGGCCGATTTCGTGCTCGGCGATCGCGACGGCACGACGTGCGCCAAGGAGTTCACCGATTTTGTCGCGAGCGTGTTGCGCCGCCGCGGCTATGACGTGCGCATCAACGAGATCTACAAGGGCGTGGAGATCGTCAAACGGCAAGGCCGGCCGGCGGCGCGGCGCCACAGCCTGCAGATCGAGGTCGACCGGGCGCTCTACATGGATCAGAAGATGTTGCAGAAGAATTCGAACTTTACCCGGTTGCAGGCCGACATCACTCACCTGATCGAAATGCTCGGACATTTCGCCGGCAAGCAGCGGTGAGGCGTAATGACGGCTTGGCTGCGCCCGCGGCAAAGCGCCGGGCGTTCGGGGCTCGTTAGTCATCAATTCCGGCGATAACTACAGATCAAAACTCGAGGAGGCGTGATGTCCAAGATTCCGAAGGTTCTGCATTCGCACATCAACACCGCTTTCCCGGCGAATGTATGTCTGGTGGGCAGCATATTGCCCAATGGCTTCGCGCAGATCACGCCGCGCGGCGGCACGATGGTCTATGACGACGAACACATCGCGCTGTGGGAGCGCGGCAAGGGTTCGACCAGCGCCAATCTGCACGACGGTACGGCGCTGACCGTCTATTTCCGCAAGCCGCAATTGCGCGAGGAGGGCGTGTTGCCAAAGGGCGGCATCGCTCGCCTTTACGGGCATGCCAAGGTGTACAAAGCCGGTCCGGTTTACGAGGAGGTGTGGCGCCGCCTGGTGCAGCCGGAAAAGGACCGCGACCCGCAAAAGGTCGGCTATGCCGTCTTGATCGAGGTCGAGCGCGCCGAGGACCTCGACGGCCAGCCGCTGGCGCTCGACTGATTGGCCTCCCGCGCGGACTGCCGACCAACCGTCAGCCTTAGCGCGCGGGTTTCGCCGTCAACTTGGAGAGCCGGCTTTCGGCTTCGGGGGTGCCGAGATGGTCTGCCCGAAGATACCATACGCGTGCCTCAGCCGGATCGGGCCGCTCTGTCCAAAGGTGGAAGCGGCGGAGAAATAGGGGGTCGTAGCTCGCCCCGATCCCCAAAGCTCCGCGTCCGTCTCCGACCGCAAAAGCGCGCAGATAATAGAGGCGCGCCGAGGTCAGGTCGCCTCTACGAAAGGCGTCGTCGCCCCGGGTCAGGACGGCAGTGGTTTCCGCGTTCGTTGCGGCTGAGTTCATGGCCGGCTCGGTCGAGGGCGGCGCAACTTTCGCGGCTGGCGCGGGCGTTGCCGCACCCGCTCCGGCGGGTGCTGGGGTGGGTTCGGCTCGAGGGGGCTGCGGCGATGCGACCAGCGCAGGCGATGTAGCGGTACCATCAGCCGCCGACCCGCGTGTTGTCCTATCGAGTGAAGAACCGGGAATCGCAGCCGTCGGAGCGGAGGTCGTCTCGGTTTTGGCGGGCGACCCCGACGGCGACCCCGACCCCGGCGGCGGGCGGGCCGGGACCCTGCTCGCAGATGCAGCGGGGGCCAAGGCCAGCGCCTGCGCGGCTTTGTGTGCCGGCGAGAGCGTGCCGGGCACCGCGGCTGGTAGCCGCCCCCCAGCGACGACCGGGAGTACAATCGCCGGCGGGCTTTGTGCGACCGCCGCCGTCGAAGGTTTCGATCCGGTGATGCGGTCGGGGTGCTGGATCAACAAGGACAGCCCGATACCGAAAAAGGCGGCGATCGTGGCGGCGGCAGCGATCCCGAGCCCGCCAAGCGACAGGATCGTGCCGACCCCGAGGCTTGCCGCCATGGAGCCGGGCAGCGAGAGCGCCGCCGCGGTCGACGGCGTCTCGGCTATCTGATGGCCTTCGGGGGAACGGGTTCGGAATGTCAGACTGCGCATGTCGCTGCTTCTTCTTCTGTAGCCGAGGACCTGCCGGATACAATCTCAACTTTGGCAATTAGGGCGGATATCAGCCGGAAACGATGGCTCGGCGCGCGTCGCCGCCGCTTCACCTATTGCAGCCGCCCCGGCTTCGCCCCAATGTCGCTCGCGTGTAACCCTCATGGCTCGACCGGATGAGTTGGCTGACCAATTTTGTTTTGCCTAAGATCCGCGCTGTCGTCAGCAAAAAGGACGTGCCGGACCATCTGTGGAAAAAGTGTCCGGGTTGCGAGCAGATGCTGTTCCACCGCGAGCTCGAAGCCAATCTCGACGTCTGCCGGAATTGCGGCCACCATTTGCGCATCGGCGCCGCGCGGCGCCTCGAAATCCTGTTCGACGACGACAGCTCGACGCGCATCGAGTTACCAAAGGCGGTTGCCGATCCGTTGCGCTTTCGTGACCGCCGACGCTACACCGACCGGCTCAAGGAGGCGCAGGTGGCGCGCGGCTCCGGCAATGACGCGGTAATCGTCGCCCATGGGCGGATCGGCGGGCATCAGGCGGTCGTCGCCGCTTTCGAATTCGGATTTATGGGTGGCTCGATGGGTGTCGCCGCGGGCGAGGCGGTGCTGGCCGCGGCCAGGCTCGCCGTGTTGCAGGAGGCGGCGCTGATCGCCGTGCCGGCCTCGGGCGGTGCGCGCATGCAGGAGGGTGTGTTGTCCCTGATGCAGATGCCGCGCACGATCATCGCCGCCGACATGGTCAAGGAGGCCGGCCTCCCGTATATCGTCTTGCTGACCGACCCGACGACCGGCGGGGTCTCGGCGTCGTTTGCGATGGTCGGCGACATCACCCTTGCCGAGCCTGGTGCCGTGATCGGCTTTGCCGGTGCCCGGGTCGTAGAGGAAACGATCCGCGAGAAATTGCCGGAGGGGTTCCAGCGCGCCGAATACCTGCTCGACCACGGCATGGTCGACATGGTGGTGCCGCGCGCCGAACTGCGCGAAACGATGGGTCGGCTGCTCGGCCTGTTGCACGATCCCCTGCCGACCGCGCTGCCGGCGCCGACAACCCCGGAGGCGGCATGACCGCCCCGGGAAGCGACATCGTGCTGGCGCGGCTGACGCGCCTGCATCCGAAGCTGATCGATTTGTCCCTGGGCCGGATCGAAGGGCTGCTCGCCGCCCTCGGCAACCCGCACGAAAATCTTCCACCGGTCATCCATGTCGCCGGCACCAACGGCAAGGGCTCGACGATCGCGACGCTGCGCGCCTGCCTCGAAGCCGGCGGCTGGCGGGTCCACGCCTACATCTCGCCGCATCTGGTGCGCTTTCACGAGCGCATCCGCCTCGCCGGCAAGCTGATCGAGGAAGACCGGCTGATCGAGCTGCTCGAGGAATGCGAGCGCGCCAATCACGGGGCGCCGATCACCTATTTCGAAATCACCACCGCAGCGGCGTTTCTCGCCTTCGCCCGCACGCCGGCCGACGTCGTCCTGCTCGAAACCGGGCTCGGCGGCCGGCTCGACGCGACCAACGTGATCCATCACCCGGCGGCGACCGCGATCACCCCGATCTCGCTCGACCACCAGGCCTTTCTCGGCGACACGATCTCCGCCATAGCGGGCGAAAAGGCCGGCATCCTGAAACCCGGTTCGCCAGCAATCATCGGCCCGCAAATCCCCGAGGCGGCTTCCGTCGTTGCCGCCCGCGCTCGGCAAGTCGGCGCCCAGGAGTTCCGCTTCGGCGAGGAATGGCGATGCGAGGCCAGCGCCAACGGCATGCGCTACGAGGGCCCGCGCTGGCATCTCGACCTGCCGCTCCCGTCGCTTTTGGGTGCGCATCAGATCGCCAATTCCGGCACCGCGGTCGCCTGCCTCGAACAGCTCACCGGCTTCGAGATCTCCCGCGAGGCGATCGCCGACGGGCTGCGCCATATCGACTGGCCGGCGCGATTGCAGCGCCTGACCCGTGGCCCGCTGGTCGAAATGATGCCGCGAGGCTGGGAACTCTGGCTCGACGGCGGCCACAACCCCGGCGCCGGCGAGGTATTGGCTGCGACCGTCTCAAACTGGGGCGACCGCGCGCTCCACCTGGTCGTCGGCATGCTCAACACCAAGAATGCCGCCGGCTTTCTCTCCCCATTGGCCGCGCACGCCCGCGCCCTCTACGCCGTCACGATCCCCGGCGAAGAAAACCCACTCCCGTCAGCCGCGATCGCCGCCGCCGCCCATTCCGTCGGCCTCGCCGCCCACGAATCGCCCACGGTCGCCGCCGCCCTCCACGCCGTCACCGCCGACCCCACCCCCGCCCGCATCCTGATATGCGGCTCCCTCCACCTCGCCGGCACGGTGTTAGCCGGCAACGGCTGATCGGAACCTGACAGGTTATTCGTCACCCCCGCGAAAGCGGGGGCTCCAGAGCCTGCCCCTGGCATGAACAGGCGGCAAGCGTCTGAACGCCGGGGTTTTGGATTCCCGCTTTCGCGTCGCTTTCGCGGGAATGACGAAAAACCCTTTAATTAAGGCTCGCCTGCGGCCGGCTTGACCCGCGGGGTCCATGTCTTTCCCCGCGCGCGGCGAGACCGAGAACGTGGATGCCCACGGATCAAGTCCGTCGGCTGGATGCCCGCGGATCAAGTTCGTGGTGTGAAGGCCCGCGGGTCATGCCCGGCCAAGGGGACTGAGCGGTCTCCGTTGGCGGAATCGCGCCCAACGGGGTCCACCGCAGCGCATCAGCGGTTTTGGAGCCGATAGCGGAGCCAAACCGCGCCGCCCTCCAGCACCTCGGTGCTCGCCAAGGTCATCGAGCGGATCGGCGCTGCGATGCCGGCATCCTTGTCATTCGAGTCGAAGACGCTGGGCGCGCCCTTCGCGCCATCGATTGCGGGGCAGATCGCAAGGCTGATCTCGTCGATCAGGCCGGCCCGCAGAAACGCCCCGTTCGAGCCGCCGCCACCTTCGAGCAGCAGGCGTTCGAGCCCCAGTTCGCGGTTCAGGATCTCCAGCGCCAGTCCCAGATCCAGCGCCTCTTCGCCGGCGAAGATGTAGGAGACGCCATCCTGGCGCAGGCCCGCCAGATGTGCGTCGGAGACCCGCTCCGTCAGCACCACGACGATCGGGTCGCCGCCGATGTCGGACCGTCCCCAGGCGATCTTGCCCTGCGCATCGAGTGCCACGCCGTAGGCGGCGCCATCACGCCGGGCAAACCAAGGTTCCCGCGGATAGGTCTGGCCGGGGTGATCGGGGTAGGCCTCGGCCCTGGCGTATTCGCTGCCGGTCACCCGGCCGATCAGCCAGGAGCCGCCGCCGAGCTGATCGTGCAGGCGCTCGAACAGCCCCGGCATGCGGTTCTCGGCCGGCCGCCACCGGCTGCCGAGAATGCGCCCGTCGACGCTCGCGTTCATATGGCAGATCACATAAGGCTTCATATCTAGGTTCCGTGGGGCGGCTCCCCTCCGATGGGGCGAAGCCGCAGCGGAGTGGGCTTCTTGTCGAACCTACGCCATATTGAGGCAGAGCGCCTCTATGCGTCATACCAAATTGACTGTTGAAAATCGTCCCAGCTTATTACCCCATCTTGGAGCAACTGGTCATATTGTAATCCGGCTTTTAGCAGGTGCGCCAAGGAGTCCCCATCGGAGGCGTGCATGACGAAGTGGTTATAAGCCGTCTCGCTGTCCTCATAGTGACCTTCAATCGCATTCATGTAATCGCGCAATGTCTCCAGCGCATCCTTCACCATCTCTCTTGACGTTGGCGGGAGGGGAGTCGCCCTCTGAAGGGCGGTGTCGAGGTCGTAGTGAGCCAGCGTCTTGTTGCGCAGCTCCCGGAACGGCGCGCACCTCGTACGGAACGTAGCGAGGAGCGTCCGGGTCTTGTCTGGAAGATCGGAAACGCATTCTGCATCGATGCGAATTTGGAGCTGCTCTAGTGACAGATTGTCGAAGCGGCCTGTGACAGCGGGATCGCTCAGTTTGCTGAGCGCGATATGAACGTCGGCGAGGAACGTCTCTTGAACGACATAAAAGAAAGTACCCGGCGCTCTCATTGAGAAGATCAACTCTCCTCTCCGACTTTCCGTAAAGCTGATTGTAAGGAATCCATCGAGCATGGAGCCATATAATCTCTTTTCTCAGTTCATCAAAAACCTCTGCAACCCCAGAGGGGATCGTCATTAGGGCGCTTCCAATCCTGCTAATGAACCGGCCCGAATTTCTAATCTCGTATATCCTGCGAAGGACATCCCACGCGGCCCACCTGGCGCTACCCCCGGCTCAGCCGGGAAGGCGCCAGTCCACCCAGTTGCACAGGGCTTCGCCCATGACCAATTCGAGATCGCGGCCCTTGAGCCAGGGCAGTTCCTCGGTGAACACCGTCACGCATTGCCGCCAGGAACAGGGCATCCGCGTGATGTCGGTGCCCCAAAATGTCCGATCCGGACCGAACGCGTCGAAGACGCGGTGCAGGTGCTGATGGAAGCTGCGAAACGGATAGGCGTCTTCCGCGTAGCCGGGCTGACCTGTCGCCTTGACCGCGACGTTGGGGTGTCTCGCGAGCGCCAGCAGCTCGGGCTGGAGGCGATAGGCGGATTCGCCGCTGCTCCCCGGCGGCACGGCCATGTGGTCGACGATCAGTTTGAGCCCCGGGTGACGCTCGGCGATCTGGCCGACCGTCGGCAGGAACAACGCGGCGGCGAGCGCCACCGGCACGCCGGCCCGCTCGGCCGCGGGCCACAGCCAGTCGAGGCTCCCGTCGGTCATCCACTCCCGCTTGTGCCGCTCGTTGAAATAGAAGCGCAGGCCGAGCATACCCGGCCGCTCTTTCCAATGCGCGACGAGGTCGCGACCATTCGGGTCGTCGAGATAGAACCAGCCCATGATGGCGAAGCGGCCGGGGTATTGCCGGACCGCTGCGATGGCCAACTCGTTCGAGTCGGGATCCCACAGCACCGGGTGGATCAGCGCCCGGTCCACACCGGCCTCGTCCATCGCGGCGACCGCTTGCTCCGCGGAGAACGGGTCCTGGCGATGCGGCGGGGACGGCGTGCCCTTTTCCCAGAGATGGATCTGGCCATCGACGATCAGCATCTGGCGTATCCTTCTAGATATTCAGCGCGCCAGCGCCTCGTCGAACCCGCGCGAGGTGCGGGCGTCGGTGCGGGCGAGCAACAAGATCCCTTCCTCGCGGCATGCCTCGACGGCGGCGCGAGAGCGCAGGATGGCGGTGGCGCGCTCGACGACCAGTTTGGCGCCGTTATGCCCGAGCGGGCGCGGCCAGGCTTTGTCCTCGATCAGCACCGCGGCGAGGCCGACGTCTCTGGGGTAACCGCGTTCGCCGGCGTCAGATGATCTTTCGCGTTCGAAAATCCTCGATCTGCGCCGGGGTGTAGCCGAGATCGGCAAGGATGTCGTCGTTATGCGCACCCAGTTCGGGTGCGGTCCCGACCTGCGCTGGCGTCTCCGAGAAGTGCCACGGCGAGCCGTGCACTTTCAGGGTCTTGCCGTATTCCGGGTAATTGACCTCGGTCACATAGCCGTTGGCCAGCACGTCGGGGTCGTTCGCGGCTTCGAGCAAGGTGTTGATCGGGGCGGAGACGATGTCCGCGCCACGCAGCCGCGCGACCCAATCTTCGCGCGGGCCGGTCGCGAACAACTCGTCGAGCGTGCGCAGCAAGATGGCACGCTTTTCTTCGGAAACGATGACGATCCCGAGATCGCCAAAGCCGGCGTTTTCAAGAGCCTCGTAAAAGCCGAGCGCGGTCATCGCGTCGCGCCACTTGCGGGCGCCGTTCAGTTGGAATACCAGCGGCTTGCCGTCGCGGTCGTTGAAGCTGGCGCTGAGACCCGGGCGTTCCGGCGTCCCGGTGATGCGAGCCTGACCGGTTACCGGGTCGCGGTTGCGCCACATCGCGGTCGTCAAGGTCCAGCCCATCAGGCGGATCTGGCCGCCGAGCAATGAGCAGTCGACCTTTTGGCCGATGCCGGTGCTTCGCGCATGGTTGAGGGCCGCGAGGGCGCCGCCAAAAGCGAGGATGGCGCAGGTTTCGTCGGCGACGGATACGATACCGGTTCTCAGCGGCTGGCCCGGCTTCGAATACGCTTCGGCGATGCCGCCAAGCGCCTGGGCCATCGAGTCGGTGCCGGGTAGGTCGGCATGGGGTCCCTTGGGCCCGTAGCCCGATACCGACACGTAGACGAGCCTCGGGTTTACCCGCTTCAGTTCTTCGTAGCCGAAGCCGTTTTTCTCCGCCGCACCGGGGCGGAAGTTCTGCCCAAAGATGTGCGCCTTTGCGACCAGCTTGCGGAGGATCTCGCGGCCCTCCTCGGTCTTGAGGTTTAGGGTGACGCTCTTCACGCCGCGATTGTTGGTTTCGAAATACGTGCTCGGCATGCCGGGCAGGACGGTCGAGCCGCGCGAATTGTCGCCGATTCCGGGGACTTCGATCTTTATTACTTCAGCGCCGAGATCGGCCATCAGCATGTAGGGTACCGTGCCGGCCTGCGCGGTTGAGCAGGCGACAACCTTTACACCTTGAAGCGGACCGTGCGGTTCACCCATGTTCCAATCTCCTCAATCCAGGAGCCAGGGGGCAGCGCAAGCCTGTGCAACCTGGCGGATCTGGTTCAGCAAGCCCGCGCCGACCGGGATCCCCTCTTGCATGCGCTTTGCCGCGTAATGCCATTGCGGGTCGCCCGCCACCATGACCGGCTGCGCCGGATCGATCGGCGTCGTCGCCCGCAAATCATCGCACAGTCGGGTTACATCGGCGGTGAAGTCGTCGGGGTCGCGGAACAGGCCGGGGTCGATCGCGATAAAGCAGTGGCCGATATCGTTGCCCTGCGGCTTCTTTCCGGCCATCGGGTCGGTGATCAAAGTCGACCCCGACAGGCACGCGCCGAGAATATTGACCATCACCGCCAGCCCGTAGCCCTTGTAGCTGGAGTTCTCCGGCGAGCCGCCGAGCGAGGTCAGGAAACCGCCTTTCTCGCGCGCCTCCGCGGGATCGGTGCTGGGCTGCCCGTCCTTGTCGAGGACCCAGCCGGGCGGACAGAGAAGCCCCTCATTGGCCTTGTTGCGGATACGCCCGGCGGCCACCGTCGTCGTCGCCATATCGAGCAGAAACGGCTGGCCGTCGGCGGTAGGTGCGGCGAAGGACCAGGGGTCGGTGCCGAGCTTTGCTTCCTTGCCAAAGGTGGGTGCCACCTGGATGCTGGAGGCGCTGGTGCACGCCATGCCGATCAACCCTTCCTTCGCCGCCATCAGTGTGTAGTACCCGGTGGCGCCAAAATGGGCCGAGTTGCGAACCGCCACGATCGCCATGCCCGATTGCCGGGCCTTCTCGATTGCGACCCGCATGCCGAAACGCCCCGGCACGTGGCCCAGTCCGCCGTCGCCGTCGACCAGCGCCGAAATCGGGGATTCCTTGATAATGTGCGGTCGCGCCTGCATGTTCGCGCGTCCACTGCGGCGCAGCCGGTCGTAGCCTGGGATCATCGACATCCCATGGCTGTCGACGCCATGCAGATCCGCCCACGACAGGATGTCGGCGGTCGCCTCAGCGTTGTCTTCAGGCATATCCCAAGCCACCAGAATGGCTTTGAGCTGGGCGCGATGTTTTTCGTACGGTGCAGGCATGTACGATATCCTCCGGGTTAAGCGGAGCGCCGTTCCGCGCAGGGTGGAGCGGCGGTCAGCGCGGCCGAATGTTCAGGCTGTCCGCAACACGTCGGCGCACAGCCGCGATAATTCCAACCACGACCGCTACGCGCAACGATGTCGAGCCGGCCGCACTCGATGCCGCGGACGCTCGGAACCCCGTCAAGCTACGCCCGCGACGGCGTGTGCTTTGCCAGGAATTCTTTGACCTGCGCCTTGGCCGGCGTCAGGGTTGGTTCGGTCTTCCATTCCGCGATGAACTCGCAGCTGGGCAGCAGCTTCGATAGCTCCTCGGAAATCGGCCAGGGGTGCGCCTCGTCGTTGCCCGCCAGCACCATGCAAGGCGTCTTCACCGTCGTCACAAAGTCGCGGTCGGCGCAATAGACGAAGCCCGGCGCGTAGAGGTTCCGACAGAATGCGTCGAGCACTTGCGGGGTCGCCTCGGGGTGGTCTTTGAGGGTTTCGGCCCAGCCGTCGAACCGGGCCGGGCGGCCCGGCGCCATCGCGCCGACGCGGCCGATCGGCTGCGCCAGAACCGCACTGGCGACGCGCTCGGGGTGATGCTTGAGCATGTTGATGATGAACGAGCCGCCGATGCACTGGCCGTACAGATGACAGCGATCGATGCGCAGGTGATCGAGAAGGGCAATGTGATCGGCCGTATAAGCATCCCAGCCGTCCGTCGCCGTGATCGGGGCGCGCGACTGGCCGCCGGCATTGCGCTGATCCATCGCGACCACGCGGTAGTTTGCCGCCCACTCGGTGGTCGGGTTGATCGGCGCCGAGGGCTGGCTCCAGACGGCGATCACCGACTGCAGACCGGCGGGCGCGAAGGTCAGGATCGGGAAACCCCGCCCGAATTCCTCGTAATAGACGTGCGCGCCGTTATGTTCAAAGCTCGGCATGTCGGTGTCCCCTCGTGATGGAAAGCAGCTTCAATTCGCAATGCTTACGTCGTTCCCCGCGAAAACGGAAACCCAGGATCCCGGAGTTTCGCCGGCTCCCCTGGACACGCTTCCGCGGAGGCGGCGGAGGCGATTGAACCGGTCGCATGATCGTCGGTCAGAGGCTAAGCCGATCGGGAGGGTATCCTAATCGATCGGAAAGCGCGTCGTCACGACGCAGTTTTCGAGGATGCCGCGGCCGCGGTCGGGCGGGCGGTGCTGCAGCACGAAGCGGGCGTGAACGTCGGTGATGGCCTCGGCGTTGATGCCGGGCGCGGTCGGCACGTACTGCACCAGGTTGTCGCGAAAGCCGCGCCGGGTCACATAAATCGGCTCGAAACCGCGCGCTTGGGCGACCGCGGCAAGCGCGTCCGCCATCGGCCGGACCGCCGGGTTCACTGAAAAATCGGCCCAGTTGTTGGCGAGAACGCCGCCTGGGGTCAGCGCATCAAGGCAGCGGGTCCAAAACAACTCGTTGTTTTCGGACGGCCCCGACGAATTGTAGAGGTCGACGAGGACCACGTCGAAACGTGCGGTTGTCGTCGCGACGAATTGCTGCGCCGGCTCCAGGGTGACCGGGTGCGTGAGGTAAAACCAGCGCCGGGCGATCGAGACGATGGAGTCGTCGGCATCGACCAGGGTCGGCGCGCAATCCGGCAAATAGGCCCGCATAAAGCGCCACATCGCCGCACCACCGACGCCGAGAAGGAGGGCCGTGATTGCCTGCCGGCTCATTGCAAAGGCCAGCGACATCAACCGCTCGTAATGAAAGACGAGCCGCGCCGGGTAGAGCAGGTCCATGCTCGACTGCTCCGTTACCTGGATGCTGCTGCCGAACGAGCCCAGGGTGCGGAAATGCCGCACTCCGCGGTCGAAATCGACGACGAAGACCGGGGAACCAAAGGTCGGCGTGCGGCGCAACAGCCGCAGCTGCGCGCCGCCCCCGAAATAGTCGAGGACGAGCCGGCGTTGGCGCTCTTCGCCGAATTCCGTGATCATCGGCGGGCGAACTGCTCGACCTGTTCGCAGCGGAATGCACGCCACGCAGAACGCGAGGATCGGCGCAGGCGCATCGCGATCGGCGTCTCGCCGGAAGATGGAGTGTCGTTACCGCCAGTCATTGGCAACAAGTAACCGCGATCCGGCCGATCAATTCAAGCGGATCGGCCCGCGTCATCGGCCAGCCGCGGAGCGCGGCTTTGACGCTGTCGAATGCGGCCCTTAGATTAAGGTCTTACCAGCAGGCGGTCGGCCGCCGCCGATTGGGCAGATATGGCGAGGAGCGTCGAGAAGCATGGACACCGGCACCATCCGTACGACCGAAGACGAGGCACTGTCGTTTCACGCCGACGGCCGCCCCGGCAAGCTCTCCATTGCACCGCACAAGCCGCTGGCGACGCAGCGCGACTTGTCGCTCGCCTATTCGCCGGGTGTCGCCTTTCCGTGCCTCCATATTCAGCGCCAGCCGAGTACCGCCTACGACTACACTTCGAAAGGCAATTTTGTCGCGGTGATTTCAAACGGCACCGCTGTGCTCGGCCTCGGCGATCTCGGCGCGCTCGCGGCGAAGCCGGTCATGGAGGGCAAGGCCGCGCTTTTCAAACGCTTTGCCGACATCGATTCGATTGACCTGGAAATCGATACTCGCGACGTCGACGAATTCGTCAACTGCGTGCGCTACCTGCACCCGGCGTTTGGCGGCATTAACCTCGAAGACATCAAGGCGCCGGAGTGTTTCATCATCGAGGAGCGGTTGCGCGAGCTGCTCGAAATCCCGGTTTTCCACGACGATCAGCATGGTACCGCGATCATCGCCACGGCCGGGCTGATCAATGCGCTGCAACTGACCGGCCGCTCGCTGGAACAGATGAAGATGGTCATAAATGGTGCCGGCGCCGCCTCGATCGCCTGCGTCGAGTTACTGAAGACGATGGGCCTGCCGGCGCCGAACGTCATCTTGTGCGATACCCGCGGCGTCATCTACCGCGGCCGCACCGACGGCATGAACCAGTGGAAATCGGCGCATGCGGTCGAGACCAAGGCGCGGACCCTCGCCGAGGCGATCGAAGGGGCCGACGTGTTCTTTGGCCTCTCGGCCAAGGGCGCCGTCGATCAGGCGATGGTCCGCTCGATGGCGGGAAAGCCGATCGTCTTTGCGATGGCCAATCCCGATCCCGAAATTACTCCGGAGGAAGTGCGCGCCGTCCGTTCGGATGCGATTATCGCTACCGGGCGTTCGGATTATCCCAACCAGGTCAATAACGTCCTCGGTTTTCCCTACATCTTCCGCGGCGCACTTGACGTGCGCGCCTCGACGATCAACGACGCAATGAAGATCGCCGCCGCCGAGGCGCTGGCCACGCTCGCCCGCGAGGATGTGCCCGACGAGGTTGCCGCCGCCTATTCCGGCGAACGGCTGACCTACGGGCCCGATTACATTATCCCGGCGCCGTTCGACCCCCGGCTGATCTGGGCAGTGCCGTCGGCGGTCGCCAAGGCGGCGATGGATTCGGGCGTGGCGCGCAAGCCGATCATCGACATAGCCGCCTACCAGCGCGGCCTACGCGGACGCCTCGATCCCACTGCGGCGGGGCTCGAGATGATTTTCACGAAGGTCCGAGCCAATCCGAGGCGTGTCGTTTTTGCCGAGGGCGAGGAAGAAAAGACCATTCGCGCCGCCTTGCAATTCGCCGGGAGCGGCTATGGCACTCCGGTTCTGATCGGCCGAGAGGAACGGATCAAGTCGACAATGGCGATGATGGGCCTGACTTCTCCCGATCTCCTCGAAATGCACAACGCGCGCCTGTCACAGAACAACAAGCGCTACACCGACTTCCTCTACGCTCGGCAGCAGCGCTACGGCATGCTCTATCGCGACTGCCAGCGTCAGGTGAACCTCGACCGCAACGTGTTCGCCGCCTGCATGGTCGCCTGTGGCGACGCCGACGCAATGGTCAGCGGGGTCACCCGCAATTCGTTCGACGTCCTCGACGAGGTCTCGCGGGTCATCGAGGTCAGACCCGACAGCGTGATGTTCGGGTTGACGATACTGCTCGGCCGCGAACGCCCGCTGCTGCTTGCCGACACCCTGGTGCACGAGACGCCGAGCCCGGCGCAACTTGCCGACATCGCGATGCAGGCGGCGGCGAAGGCGCGCGAGATCGGCCTGGTGCCGCGTGTAGCACTGCTGTCGTACGCGAATTTCGGCAACCCTACGGGGCCGGACTGCGAGCGTGTGCGCCAGGCGGTCGGGCTGCTGGACGAGCGCTGCCCCGATTTCGAATACGATGGCGAGATGAGCCCCGACGTGGCGCTCGATACGCGGCTGATGCGCCAGCTGTACCCGTTCTGCCGGCTCGGCGGCGCCGCCAACATTCTGGTCATGCCGGGCCTCAACAGTGCCAACATCACAGCAAAGCTGTTGCCGCATCTCGGCGGCGGGACGGTTGTCGGACCGCTGCTGATGGGGCTCAACCGGCCGGTCCAGATCGTCAATATCGGCGCCACCGTGTCCGACCTCGTCAACCTTGCCGCGCTCGCGGCGCACGACGCGATCCGCTGATTTTCAGCGCAGCCGCGTTCGGATCGCGGCGGCGGTATGATCCGGCCTGCAAGCACCGGCCTAGTGCGCGTCCTGGCGCTTGCGCTGCCTGCCGCCGGGCCGGGCCTCGCAATCCTCGCCGGGCTCGCTCTGGCCGGCATTCTCCGCCCCGGATTAGCTCTTGTCCTGGCCGCCGCCGTCGTTGTTGCGACCGCGCTCGTTGCCAGTCGGTTGGCCTTCGCCGTCGGCGCCCTTGACGACATGGCCGAGGAACTTGCCCCTACATCATCCCTGACGACGGGCTCACAACTGGCGGCGCTGGGCACGCGCCGTACCGTCGAGGAGATTCGGCTGGCAGTCCAACGCGCGGCGCGGAGTTGGCGCGAGCGGGCGGAAGGCAGCGAGGCCCGCCTCGCTGCAGCAGAGGCGATCATTGCGGCAGTGCCGGATCCTCTGATCCTGCTCGACGACCGCCGCCGGATCGTCCGCGCCAACACCGCCGCCTCAACACTGGTCGGCTTTCTTTCCCCGCCCTGCGACCTCGCCGCAGTGCTGCGCAACCCGGCCGTGCTGACAGCAGCTGATGCCGTGTTACGCGGCGAAGCCGCCCGAATCGTCGAATTCACCCTGACGGCGCCGGTCGAGCGTCAGTTGCGCGCCCGCTTTGCCCGCATCGACCGCCCAGCGCTCGACGGCGCGGCCGCGGTTGTGACCTTGCACGACGTCACCGAGTTGAAGCGTGCCGAGCAGATGCGCGCCGATTTCATCGCCAACGCGAGCCACGAGCTGCGCACCCCGCTCGCGACTTTGACCGGGTTTATCGAAACCCTGCGCGGACCGGCGCGCGATGACGCCGAGGCGCATGAACGCTTCCTTGCGATCATGGGCGGCCAGGCGACACGCATGACCCGACTTGTCGAAGATCTGCTGTCGTTGTCACGGATCGAATTGAACGAGCATGTGCTGCCACAGGGCAGGGTTGGGCTCGCCACGCTGCTGCAACATCTCGCCGAAACCCTTGAATTGCGTGCCGCCGGCCGCGGCATGCGCATCGTGCTGACGTTGCCGCCCGATCTTCCCGACGTGCAGGGCGACCCCGAAGAGCTCGCTCAGCTCTTCCAAAACCTGCTCGACAACGCGATCAAATACGGCCGGACCGGGACCGAGATCGGCGTCGGCGAAGAGACTCCGCATCCCGCTGCCGTCAGCCGGGAACGGGCTTCCCTCAATCTTGTCTCGATCGCCGTCCGCGATCGCGGCGAGGGCATCGCTCGCGAACATCTGCCGCGGCTGACCGAGCGCTTTTACCGTGTCGACACCGCCCGTTCGCGCGAAATGGGGGGCACCGGGCTCGGCCTCGCGATCGTCAAGCACATCGTCAACCGCCACCGCGGCTTTCTCGAAATCGACAGCACACCGGGCGAAGGCTCGATCTTCACGGTGTACTTGCGCCGCTATGCCGGCAGACCGGTGAACGCACCCAAATCGATGTGAGGGGATATCGCGGCGCCATCGAAAATCGCCTCCTCGTGGGCCGCTCCGGCCTCAAAAGACCAGGTCTTCCGGTCGCCGCCAGAGGAACTGCGCTTAATCTGGACGAGATCGCCTCGGGGGTACATATCGAGCCGACAAACTGTCATATAAATGCAAATAATGTGACATAAAAGGTTGTTGCTGCGGGGCTAACAGAGGTCCTTCCACTGGCCGCCGCAGGAGCAAGATCGTGAAGTCATATGGCACCCTCCTCCTTGGCGTCGTCACCGCCGCGGCGTTCGGTTGGGCCGCACAGGCCGCCGATATTTCCGGTGCCGGCGCGACCTTTCCCTACCCGATTTACGCTAAATGGGCCGCGGCTTATGCGACCAAGACCGGCGTCAAGTTGAACTATCAGTCGATCGGTTCGGGCGGCGGCATCGCGCAAATCAATGCGCGCACCGTCGATTTTGGCGCCTCCGACATGCCGTTGAAGCCCGACGTGCTCGAAAAGGACGGGCTGATGCAATTTCCGCCGGTTATCGGCGGCGAGGTCATGGTGGTCAACCTGCCTGGTATTCAGCCAGGCCAGATGACGCTCGACGGGCCGACGATCGCTGACATCTACCTTGGCAACATCACCAAATGGGATGATCCGGCGATCGCCAAGCTCAATCCCGGCGTGAAATTGCCGTCGACCGCGATCGCCGTGGTTCACCGGTCCGACGGCTCCGGCACGACGTTCATCTTCACCAACTACCTGTCGAAGGTGAGCCCGGAATGGAAGGCCAAGGTCAGCGAAGGAACCTCTGTCCAATGGCCGGCCGGGCTCGGCGGCAAGGGCAACGAGGGCGTCTCGGCGATAACGTCACGGACGATGGGCGCGATCGGCTATGTCGAATACGCCTACGCGCTGCAAAACAAGATGATACACACCAAGCTGATCAATCGCGAAGGGGCGACGCTGCAGCCGAGCATCGACGCGTTCCAGGCCGCCGCAGCCCACGCCGATTGGAAGGCCGCGCCCGGCCTTTACCTGATCCTCACCAATCAGCCCGGCAACGACACCTGGCCAATTACCGGGGCGACCTTCATCCTGATGCACATCAAGCAGGACCAACCCGACCGGGCGAAGCAGGTGCTGGAGTTCTTCGACTGGGCTTACAAGAACGGCGCTGACATGGCGAAATCGCTCAGCTACGTCCCGATGCCGCCGAGCGCCGTGGCGGTCTTCGAAGACAGCTGGAAGCAGATCATCGGACCCGACGGCAAGCCGATATGGGACGGGCACGCGTCCTGACGCAAGCGGCGGACGGAGCGGCGATGGCGCTCCGATCGGGTATCTTGTGAGACAGCGCGCCGGAGGAATAGCGTGACGGCTGAGACTGCGGGTGTCGCCCGAATAAGCGCGGAAAAGGCGCGAGCGGGCGCAATCGGCGACGTGGTATTCCGGGCGCTGACCTTTCTGTTTGCGCTGCTTGTTCTTCTGATCCTCGGCGGCGTCATCGTCTCGTTGGTCGGCGGGGCGTGGCCGGCGTTGCGGACCTTTGGGCTCTCCTTCGCCTTCACCCAAGTCTGGAATCCGGTAACGCAACAGTTCGGGGCGCTCGCCCCGATTTACGGAACCTTGGTCACTTCTGCCATAGCGATGCTGGTCGGCATCCCGGTCGCGTTCGGGGTAGCGGTCTTCATTACCGAGATCTGCCCGATTTGGCTAAGGCGGCCACTGGCGACAATGATCGAACTACTGGCAGCGATCCCCAGCATCATCTACGGCATTTGGGGTTTGTTTATCTTTGCGCCATTCGTCCAGCAGTATATCCAGCCGCCGATCATTGACACTCTCGGTCAGATCCCGGGTGTCGGCGCGCTGTTTGCCGGTCCACCGCTCGGGATCGGCATCCTGACCGCCGGCTTCATCCTCGCGATCATGGTTTTGCCTTTCATCTCGTCGATCATGCGGGATGTGTTCGAGACGGTGCCGCCGATGCTGAAGGAGAGCGCCTACGGTCTCGGCGCCACCCGGAGCGAAGTCGTGTGGCGGGTGGTCCTGCCTTACACCCGGGTCGGCGTGGTCGGCGGCGTCATGCTCGGCCTCGGCCGCGCGCTCGGTGAGACCATGGCTGTTACCTTTGTGATTGGCAACGCGCACAACATCATGGCCTCGATCCTGCAGCCGGGCACTACGATCTCGGCCTCGCTGGCGAACGAATTTACCGAGGCCTTCGGCGATCTCTATCGGTCGTCCCTGATCGCGCTCGGCTTCATCTTGTTCATCATCACCTTTATCGTGCTCGCAATCGCCAAGATGATGCTGTTGCGATTGCAAAAGCAGGCGGGAGGCTGAGGCGGTGAGTGTCTATGCCCGGCGTCGCGTGGTCAACGCGCTGGTCATGGGTCTGTCGATCGCCGCCACCGGATTTGGCCTGTTGTGGCTGGTGCTCGTCCTGTGGACTCTGCTGGTCGAAGGCATCTCGGCTATCGGCCCTGCCCTGTTCAGCCAGATGACACCGCCGCCCGGCAGCAGCGGCGGGTTGTTGAACGCGATCTTCGGCAGCGTCGTGATGACCTTGATCGCGACCCTGATCGGTACCCCGACTGGGATGCTCGCCGGTACGTTTCTCGCCGAATACAGCCGCGGCAGCCGCTTTGGCGAGGTCGTGCGCTTTATCAACGACATCCTGCTCAGCGCGCCGTCGATCATCGTCGGGCTTTTTGTCTACGAGATCATGGTCGTCCCGATGGGGCATTTCTCGGCCTGGGCCGGCGCAATCGCCTTGGCGATCATCGTCATCCCGGTGGTGGTGCGAACCACCGAGGACATGCTCCGTTTGGTGCCGACCGCGCTGCGCGAGGCGGCATCGGCGCTCGGCGCGCCGAAATGGAAGGTGATCGTCATGATCTCCTACCGAGCGGCGATCCAGGGCATGCTGACCGGGGTGATGCTAGCGGTCGCGCGCATTGCGGGCGAGACCGCGCCGCTGCTGTTTACGGCGCTCAACAATCAGTTCTGGAGCAGCAATTTGAATGCCCCGATGGCCAATCTGCCGGTCGTCATCTTCCAGTTCGCCATGAGCCCGTATGCCGATTGGCAAGTGCTTGCCTGGGGCGGGGCGTTGCTGATCACGGTCACCGTTCTTTGCCTCAACATCGGCGCGCGTTTGCTCGCCTCTTGGAGCACGTTCAAGCCATGAGCCAAGCTTCGATGGTAGCGATGCAGACAATGGCATCCGTCCCTGATCATTCTCACGCTACGCCGGCGACGCGGCAGAAAGTGCAGATGCGCAACGTCAATTTTTATTACGGCACGTCGCACGCGCTGAAAAACATCAACCTTCCGCTTAAGGACAAGTGCGTCACCGCGTTTATCGGCCCGTCCGGCTGCGGCAAGTCGACCTTGCTGCGCATCCTTAACCGCATCTACGACCTCTATCCGGGCCAGCGTGCAACGGGCGAGGTTCTGGTGGATGGCGAGAACATCCTGTCCCCCGGCCTCGACCTCAATTTGCTGCGCGCCAAGATCGGCATGGTATTTCAAAAGCCGACGCCGTTTCCGATGTCGATCCGAGACAATGTCGCCTTCGGCATCGGGTTATACGAACGGCTGCCGCAAGCCGAGCTTGAGGACCGCATCGAGTCGGCATTGCGGCGCGCCGCCCTGTGGGACGAAGTAAAAGACAAGCTGAAGCAGAGCGGCCTCAGCCTGTCGGGCGGTCAGCAGCAGCGGCTGTGCATCGCCCGCGCCGTTGCTGTCAAGCCGGAGATCCTGTTGCTCGACGAGCCGGCTTCGGCGCTGGATCCGATCTCGACCCAACGAATTGAGGAGCTGATCGCCGAACTGAAGCCTGATTACTGCATTGCCATCGTCACCCACAACATGCAGCAGGCGGCGCGCAGCTCGGACTACACCGCTTTCATGTATTTGGGCGAGCTGGTCGAGTTTGACGAAACCGAAACCATCTTTACCCACCCAAAAGAGCGGCGGACCGAGGATTACATCACCGGCCGCTTCGGCTGAGCCGGGGGAGGGTTTCGATGTCTTCAGAGCATGTGATGAAGGGTTACGACGACGAGCTGCGGCGGCTCAACAACATCATCACCGAGATGGGCGGTCTCGCCGAGAGCCAGCTCGCCGCGGCGATCGATGCGGTGGTGGAGCGCGACAGCGACCTCGCCGCCAGTGTTGTCGAAGGCGACGCCAAGGTGCGACCAGTTGCAGCGCGACCTCGACAATTTGGCCTTGCGCCTGCTGGCGTTGCGCCAGCCGGTGGCGCGCGATCTGCGTGAGATTTTCGCGGCGATCAAGATCGCCAGCGACCTCGAACGGATCTGCGACTACGCGGCCAATGTCGCCAAGCGTTCGATTGTCCTCGACCAGTCACCACCAGTGCAACCGGTCTATGCATTGCCGCGCATGGCACGGTTGGCTGAGCTGTTGGTCAAGGACGTCATTGACGCCTACGTCGCCCGCGACGCCGACAAAGCCTATGGCGTGTGGATGCGCGACGAAGAGATCGACGAGATGTATGCGAGCCTGTTTCGCGAGCTTTTGACCTACATGATGGAAGATCCGCGCAACATCAGCGCTTCGACTCACCTTTTGTTTATGGCAAAAAATATCGAACGGATCGGTGACCACGCGACCAACATCGCCGAGGATCTATATTATCTGGTGCATGGCACGCCGCTGACGCAGAAGCGGCCGAAGGGCGACAACTCCAGCCTCGAAATAGTAAGTCCAGGACGGACCGGGGCATGACCAAGCCGCTTGTCTTGATCGTCGAGGACGAGGCGCCGCTCGTCACCCTGCTGCGCTACAACCTCGAAAAGGAAGGGTTCGAGGTCAACGAGGCCGCAGACGGTGAGGAGGCGCTGGTGCGCATCGCTGAGCACCGGCCCGATATCGTGTTGCTCGACTGGATGCTGCCGCTCGTCTCGGGAATCGAGGTTTGCCGACAGATCCGGCGATCGGCGCAGACTCGTTCCCTACCCGTCGTGATGCTGACCGCGCGCGGCGAGGAGGCCGACCGGGTGCGCGGTCTCGACAGCGGCGCCGACGACTACATCCCCAAGCCGTTCAGCCTGCGCGAGCTCGCCGCCCGGCTGCGCGCGGTGATGCGCCGTGCCCAGCCCAATGCCGGCGACGAGACGTTGCAGTTCGGCGAGGTCACGATGGATCTCGCTGCCCATCGAGTATCGCGGCTGGACAAGCCAATCCATCTTGGTCCGACCGAATTCCGCCTGTTGCGCCATTTGATGCAGCATCCTGGGCGGGTGTTTTCGCGTGAACAGCTATTGGACGCAGTGTGGGGCCACGACGTCTATGTCGAGGCGCGCACGGTCGACGTCCATATTCGCCGCCTGCGCAAAGCGCTCAATGCCGATGGCGCCGCCGACCTCGTCCGCACTGTCCGCTCCGCCGGCTACGCGCTCGATCAGGAAGCTCGTTAATCCGAAAAGCCGCCTGGCCGATAAGCGATCGCGTCGGGGAATCGCGGTCGTTTCGAATCGAGAGGCGCCCGGCGGAGACGTCAAGTGTCGAAACGGCGCTTTCAGCCAATCACGACTCGGATCAGCCGATCGGTCGGACGGCGGCGCGACGTCTCCAGCAATGCCGCGCGAATCACCGTAGCCGTCGCCTCGTCCACCGCAGCGATGCGAACTTCGACGCCCGAGGCGCAAGCACGAACTGCGGCCGGCCCGACCTGGTCGATGGCAAACACCGCAACCGATACGGGATCCGGGCTTTCCCGCGGCTCCCGCGCCGCAAACGGGCGAAAAGCGGAAACGTTGTCGAGGTGCCGGGTCGTGTCCCTTGGAGTGGTGTAGGAGCTGTGGATAAGTAGCCCGCCGCCGTGGACCGCCACGAGTTCAGGCGGCGGCGGGCTACTTATCCATAGCGGCGGTCATCGCGGGTCTTCGGTAGGGTTTTGGTCGCCAACTTCAACGCGAACCAAGGACCCGACGATGACCGACGAGATGATGAGCCTTCGCACGCTTTTGGAGAAGAGTTCGGATGCCGAGCTACTGCGCGAGATGGTGGGTTTTGCGGCGCAGCGGCTGATGGAGCTGGAGGTCGAGGGCTTGACCGGCGCCGCGCACGGCGAGCGCAATCCCGAGCGCCTCAACCACCGCAACGGGTACCGCGACCGGGTGTGGGAAACGCGCGCCGGCACGGTCGAGCTGCGCATCCCCAAGCTGCGCCGGAGCTGCTACTTCCCGGCTTTTCTGGAACCGCGGCGGATGGCCGAGAAGGCGCTCGCGGCGGTGATTCAGGAAGCTTACGTCCACGGCGTGTCGACCCGTTCGGTCGACGATCTGGTCCAGGCGATGGGCATGACCGGAATGTCCAAGAGCCAGGTCAGCCGGCTGTGCGCCGAGATCGACGACAAGGTCGCTGCCTTTCTCAACCGGCCGCTGGAAGGCGAGTGGCCCTATCTGTGGCTCGATGCGACTTACCTGAAGGTGCGCGAGAACGGGCGTATCGTCTCGGTCGCCGTCATCATCGCGGTGGCCGTCAACGGCGATGGCCGGCGCGAGGTGCTGGGCATCGCGATCGGCGCGTCGGAGGCCGAGACTTTCTGGACCGACTTCCTGCGCTCGCTGGCGCGGCGCGGCCTGCGCGGCGTCAAGCTGGTGATCTCGGATGCGCACGAGGGGCTGAAGGCAGCGGTCGCAAAGGTGCTGCATGCGTCCTGGCAGCGCTGCCGGGTACACTTCATGCGCAACGTCCTGGCCCATGCCGGCAAGCAGGGCCGCCGCGTCGTCGCCGCCTTCATCGCCACCGCCTTCGCCCAGGAGGATGCCGAGATGGCCCGAGCCCAATGGCGCCAGGTCGCCGATCAGCTCAGGCCCAAAGTGCCCAAGCTCGCCATCCTGATGGACCAAGCCGAAGCCGACGTCCTCGCCTTCATGAGCTTTCCCAAGGATCACCGGCCCAAGATCCACAGCACCAATCCGCTGGAGCGGCTCAACGGCGAGATCAAGCGCCGCACCGAGGTCGTCGGCATCTTCCCAAACGAGGCCGCAATCACCCGCCTCGTCGGCGCCATCCTGCTCGAACAAAACGATGAATGGGCGGTCCAGCGCGCTCGCTACATGACCCTGGAAACTATCGCTCCATTGAGCGAGGATCCTATCGTCAGGCTGCCCGCCCTATCCGCCTGACACCGGCCGACCCCGCCGGAGAGCGCGATACTGCCGCCGCTCTTACACCACGTCCTGGGACACGATCAGGTGCCGGGGCGCCGTCCATGGCGCAATCGTTTGGCATTCACAAAACGGGCAAGGGTTGCTGCGAATACGTTTCGCCGCATCCGTGCCGGTTTCGTTCGCTTAGCCGCCATCGAGTGCTCCCTTCTTTTGTTTCCCTCAGATAACAGGGGTCGATGACGGTTTTTAGATCGCAATTGGCCAACATCTAGCACTCGTAAAACTGTAACATACCACTGCTAGAAGGTACCTAGGATGCACCATCGCGGGTGACAGTGTGGCTACAGAGGCGAGCGTTTTTTTCGCTCTTTGGCTGCGAAAACCTCTTCGGATCGCCGCTGCCAATCCCAGCGGCCAGCGCCTTGCCGATGCAATTGCCGCCCAGGTCGACCTGTCGCGGCCCGGCCCGGTCCTCGAATTGGGCGCGGGCACCGGCAGCTTGACGCGCGGCCTGCTTCGCGCCGGCTGCCCGGCCGGGCGCATTATTGCGCTGGAGCGCGAGCCCGGGCTTGCCGCGATCTTGCGCCGAAAATTCCCGGCCATTTCGGTAATCGAGGACGACGCGACGCGAATCCGAGACCACCCCGCGATCCGCAGCGGAACACTCTGCGCCGCCGTCTCGAGCCTGCCCCTCAAATGGTATTCGGTAAGCGAGCAATCCGCAGTTGTCCGGCCTTGCCTCGACCGCCTGGGTGTCGGTGGCCGGTTTATTCAGCTGACCAACGCGTTCCGCTCGCCGTTGGCAATGGAAGAGTTGGGCATCAGCGGCCGCGAAGTCGCCCGGGTGTGGCTGAACCTGCTGCCGGCACAGATTTGGTCCTATTCGGATGCCAGCCGGCCGCTCGCCATGAGGAGCGCGACATGAGCCGGCCGCAGCGCATCCGCCGCTACCGCACGATCTGGATCTCGGACGTCCATCTCGGCACTCGCGGGTGCAAGGCCGAGTTCCTGCTTGACTTTCTGCGTCACAATGATGCCGACACGATCTACCTCGTCGGCGACATCATCGACGGCTGGCGTCTGAAGAAGTCCTGGTACTGGCCGCAGCCCCACAACGACGTCGTCCAAAAGCTGCTGCGCATGGTGCGCAAGGGGACCCGCGCGATCTACATCCCCGGTAATCACGACGAATGGCTGCGCGATTACACCCGGCTGCAATTCGGCGGCGTCGAAGTCGCCGAAGAGGCGATCCACGTCACTGCCGACGGCCGTCGGCTACTGGTAATGCACGGCGATGCGTTTGATGCGGTCGTCACCCACGCCCGCTGGTTGGCCTTGCTCGGCGACGGTGCTTACACCGTAACGCTGTGGCTCAACCGCCACTTCAACATCGCTCGGCGCCGGCTCGGCTATCCCTATTGGTCGCTGTCCGCCTATCTCAAGCGGCGCGTCAAAAACGCGATGCAGTATATCGGCTCGTTTGGCGATGCGATCGCCGACGAAGCCAGACGACGCGGCGCCGACGGCGTCGTCTGTGGCCATATCCACCACGCCGAGATCCGCGACTACGGCGGCGTTCTCTATTGCAACAGCGGCGATTGGGTCGAGAGCTGCACCGCCCTGGTCGAGCAATTCGACGGGACGCTGGAGCTGGTCCGTTGGATCGCAAGCCGTTCGTTCAACCAGCCCGGAATCGAGGCGGTTGTTGAGGTCGAGCAAGAGGAAGACGTTTTCGAAACTGCCGATTAGCGCTTTTGACAAGGTCATCGAGAGCGAGCAGGGGAGGAATGATGTCGGAGATGACGATCAGCTTTGTTGTGCCTGCCTACAACGAAGAAGCACTGATTGCCTCATGCCTGCACGCGATTTTGGCGGAAACCTCGCGCGTCAAATGCGAGGCCGAAATCATCGTCGTCGACAACAACAGTACCGACTGTACACGGCGGATCGTCTCGGCGATTTCGGGGGTCGCGATCGTCGACGAGCCGCAACGGGGATTGGTGCGAGCGCGCCGGGCGGGGTGCCTCGCCGCCCGCGGCCAACTTATCGCGAACATCGATGCCGACACGATGATCCCCCCGGGATGGCTCGACACGGTGCTTAGTGTGTTCGCCCGCCACCCCGGCTTGGCCGCGCTGAGCGGGCCGTTTATTCACTACGATCTGTCGAAGACGGTGCAGGTTACCGTTGCAATCTTCTATCGGTTCGCCTTTGCCAGTTATCTGCTGGTGCGGTTCGTCTTTCGTGCCGGCTCAATGATGCAGGGCGGTAATTTCGTCGTCCGCAAAAGCGCTCTCGACGCCGCTGATGCGTTCAACCCCAATTTCAGCTTCTACGGCGAAGACACTGAATTAGCCCGTCGATTAAGCAAGGTCGGCGCCGTCAAATTCTCTTTTGCCTTGCCGGCGTTTTCGTCGGGACGACGGCTCGCTGCCGAAGGGCTTCTCCGTGTGGCCTTCCAATACAGCGTGAACTACCTGTGGACTGTGCTGTTCAAACAGCCGTTTACCCTGAATTGGCTGGACTTTCGGCATCCGACTGTTTCGACCGACGCCGCTTCGCTCGCCTCGGCGATGCGCGGGCCTGGCGAGCCGCCGGTGTCGTAGCCGCGGTTCGGCGGCAAACAAGCTGGTCGGAATTAGACCGTGAGAATAGCTCTGGTCACCGACGCCTGGGCGCCGCAGGTCAATGGCGTCGTGCGGACATTGTCGGCGCTGGCCGAAGGGTTGACCGCCGCCGGCTACGAGGTTCGGGCGATCACGCCCGATCTGTTTCGCACCGTGTCGTGCCCCACCGATCCGGCAATCCGCCTCGCGATCGGGCGCCGGCGGCGCCTCGCGCGCCTTCTTGATGGGTTTGCTCCCGACACGATCCACATTGCGACGGAGGGACCGCTCGGTCTGGCGGCGCGCGCCTACTGCGTCGCCAGACAGCGCAGCTTTACCACGTCTTTTCACACCAAATTTCCCGAATATCTGCAGGCGCGACTATGCCTGCCGATCTCGTGGGGCTATGCCGCGCTGCGCTGGTTTCACGCACGATCGAGCGCGGTCATGGTCGCGACCGAAACCGTCCGCCGCGAACTCCTGCGGCGCGGCTTTCCGCGGGTTGTTCCGTGGACGAGGGGGGTTGACGCGAGCCTGTTCCGGCCGGGATGCACACCGGCGCTGGTCCTGCCGCGGCCGGTCTTTCTGTATGTCGGGCGCATTTCGCCCGAGAAGAACTTGCCTGACTTTCTCGAACTCGACCTGCCCGGATCAAAGCTCGTCGTCGGCGACGGTTCTTTGCTGCCGAGCTTAAGACAGCGCTATCCACAGGTACGCTTTGCCGGGCGCCAGGACGGCGAGGCGCTGGTCCGGCATTACGCCTCGGCTGACGTCTTTGTGCTGCCGAGCCGGACCGAAACCTTCGGGTTGGTGCTGTTGGAGGCGCTTGCCTGCGGGCTGCCGGTCGCGGCCTTGCCGGTGCCCGGGCCGCTCGACGTGATCGGCGGTTGCGGCGCCGGCGTGCTCGACCGCGATCTGCGCACGGCTGCCCTGCGGGCGCTCGCGGTGCCGCGCGAACTGTGTCGCGCCCACGCTTTGCGCTACTCCTGGAGGGACTGCGTCGAGCAGTTTCTCGCGAATATTGCCGCCTCGACGCGGCACCCTGCGGCCGATTTTGCCAGCATGTCACCGGCAATAGCCAGCACGTCTCCTGCAAAAGGTTGAGCCCGAGTGAGCCAAAAAAGGAGATTACGATAGCGTTGGCTAACGCTGCCAGCCCGCTGGCGAAAGAGGGCGCGGCGGCCGATGAATCTTTGTTCTCTGCGGATGCTCCTTGCGAGCCGGACGGGCTGAGGCGGGCGGCCCCTTTTCGGTGATATATCTCTGAGGGGGCCTTTGAAGATTCTTTCCTAGTCGGTGGGCTTCGCGACGTGGGGAGCCGGCGCCCCCGACGCCGGGTTGGCGACCGTAGGTGCGGCGGTTTCCGGATCCGCCGGAGGTCTAGGCAGATCGCGCCAATCGATCAGATTGACGACGCATGCCAAATTCAAAACCACGAGACAAATTGCGATAAAGAACAGCAGCGGGTTCATGGCCCGCGAAACTCGGTCGAGCCGCTCTATCGTTTGGCTCCAGGAATGATCTTCTCGCGAAACCCGCCGTCGCACGCCCACCGCCCTTTGCTTCGTCATATTCAGGTGACGCGGAGCCGGGCCTCGTCATTGCCAACCGCAAACCTTGCCATTAAGGCCGGCCACCATCGCCGTAACAGGGATATAAGGGCGGGTGCGCGCCAATACCTCAGCCTTTCAAGCAGTTCCGACATGCGCTCGGGGCGGCGGTCGGCTCCGGCCCGATTCGTGTTTCGAGGCAGGCCATTTCAGCCGCCCAACCCCTCGAATACTCCGGGCGACGGCGCGACGGTGGCTGGCGACGCCCTTGCGAACCAGTGGAATTCGATTATATTGCGCTGTGCAACCGCATAGGTCCGCGTTGCGGACTATCTCGCAAGGGTGGGCTGACGGCCCACTTTTTTGTACTGGTGCAGGTTCGGGGGAGCAGAGGTCGGATTTTTGGTCGACACCAATGGCATCGCGCAGATGATCGAGCCATCGCTGACGGCGATGGGCTATCGCGTCGTGCGGGTCGTTGTAACCAGCGGCCGCCGTGCAACCTTGCAGATCATGGCCGAGCGGATCGACGATACCTCGATGACCGTGGACGACTGTGCTCTGATCAGCCGTTCTGTTTCGGCACTGCTTGACGTTGCTGATCCGATTACCGGCGCGTACACGCTTGAGATCAGCTCGCCTGGCATCGACCGCCCGCTGGTGAAGCCCGAGGATTACGATCGCTTCAGCGGGTACCAAGCCAGAATCGAGCTGAGCGAGCCGGTCAGCGGGCGCAAGCGCTTCCGTGGGCGCCTGCTCGGCATCGAAGACGGCGATATCCGGCTCGCGACCGAAGGCGGCGAAGCGCGGTTGCCGATCGCTGCGGTGGCGCGCGCGAAACTCGTCATTACCGACGATCTGATCGCCGCCTCGCAGCCGCGTGCTCATTGACAAAGAAAACCCAGGAAGACGCCCCGGAAAGCCCATGGAAAGCACCGTCACCTACGCCCGCCCAGAGCTGCTGCAGGTTGCCGAAACTGTCGCCCGCGACAAGGGCATCGACCGGGACGAAGTCCTTGATGCTATGGAGCAGGCGATCCAGAAGGCCGGCCGTTCGAAATACGGCCAGGAATACGACATTCGCGCTGAGATCGACCGGCGCAACGGCGAGATCCGGTTGCTGCGCTTCCGCGAGGTAGCCGATCCGATCGAAAACGAGGCGACACAGATCCCGCTCGCGCAGGCACAGCGCCTCAACCCGGAAGCCGAGATCGGCGACTTTATCACTGATCCGCTGCCGCCAATCGATTTCGGCCGTATCGCCGCGCAGACCGCCAAACAGGTCATCGTGCAGAAAGTGCGCGACGCCGAGCGGCAGCGCCAATTTCTCGAATTCAAAGACCGGGTTGGCGAAATCGTCAATGGTCTCGTCAAGCGGGTCGAGTTCGGCAATGTCGTCGTCGATCTCGGCCGCGCCGAGGCGATGGCGCGCCGCGATGAATTATTACCGCGCGAAAGCTTTCGCCAGGGCGAACGGGTGCGTGCGTATATCTATGACGTGCGTCAGGAACCGCGCGGTCCGCAAATCTTTCTGTCGCGCACCCACCCGCAATTCATGTCCAAGCTCTTTGCGCAGGAGGTGCCGGAGATCTACGACGGCATCATCGAGATCAAGGCGGTGGCGCGCGACCCCGGAAGCCGCGCCAAGATCGCAGTAGTGTCGCGCGACAGCGGCATCGACCCCGTCGGCGCTTGCGTCGGCATGCGCGGCAGCCGCGTGCAGGCCGTCGTCGGCGAGTTGCAGGGGGAGAAGATCGACATCGTGCCGTGGGCGTCGGACCCGGCAACCTTCGTCGTCAACGCGCTGGCCCCGGCCGAGGTAACCAAAGTGGTGATGGACGAGGAGCAGCGCCGCGTCGAAGTCGTGGTGCCCGACGATCAATTGAGCCTCGCGATCGGACGGCGTGGCCAAAACGTGCGGCTCGCCTCGCAGCTAAGCGGCTGGGACATCGACATCCTGACCGAGGCCGAAGAGTTGGAGCGGCGCACCGAAGAATTTCGCAGCCGCAGCAAGATGTTCATCGACGCTCTCGACATTGACGAGGTGATCGCCCATCTGCTGGTCACCGAGGGCTTCGCCTCGCTCGAAGAAGTGGCCTTTGTCGCATCGGGCGATCTCGCCGATATCGAAGGCTTCGATGTCGATATTGCCGAGGAACTGCAGGTGCGGGCGCGCAACGCGCTCGAGCGGCGCGATCGCGAATATGAAGAGCGACGGCTCGAACTGGGCGTTGGCGACGATCTCGCGGCGCTGGACGGACTGACTCCTGGCATTCTGGTGGCCCTTGGCGAGAAAGGGATCAAGACGCTCGACGATTTCGCGGATCTGGCGGGCGACGAACTGTTGGAGCTGCTCACGGCTTCCGACAGAGGTGGCGCCACCCTCGACCTCGAAGCGGCCAACGCGTTGATCATGCAGGCGCGCGCCCACTGGTTCGAGGACGAGGCAGTGTCTCCCGCCGCATCAGGGCAGGAGTAGGCGCAACGAGCCTCAGTGACGCGCCAACGACACCCGGGCTTGAGGCCGAGGCGGATCAAAGTGGACCGCACCGCCGCTGCCTGGTGACCGGCGATATCCGCGAACGATCCGATCTCTTGCGCTTTGTCGTCGGCCCGAGCGGTGAAATTGTCCCCGATGTTGGCGGCCGACTGCCCGGACGGGGTTTGTGGTTGACGCCGCGCCGGGATATAGTCGGGCGGGCGGTCGCCAAGCGACTGTTCGCTCGCGCCGCGCGCCGGCCGGTTGCAATTCCCGCCGCACTCGCGGATCGTATCGAGGCTCTGCTGGCACAGCGCTGCATCGATGCGATCGGGTTGGCCCGCCGGGCAGGTCTCGCGGTCGCCGGTTTCGAGCGTGTGTCGGAAGCGGTGCGCGGTGGTAAAACCGCGGCCTTGCTCGCGGCGATCGACGGAGCCGCGGGTGGACGGCGCAAGCTTCAAGCGCTCGGGCGCGGTTTGCCGCTCGTATGCGTGCTGACGGCGGCGGAGTTGGGTGCGGCGTTTGGCCGCGAGCACGGGGTGAACGCATCGCTCGGGTCCGGTCCGCTGTGCCGGCGGCTACTGTCCGATGCGCAAAAGTTGGCCGGCTTTCGCGCAAACGCGGCGGTCGAGCAAGCGCTGAAATTTATCGCGGCCGGGCCGGCGCGGCAGGATCACAGTATTGGAGTGAGATGACCGACGCGACTGAGCAAGAGCAAAAACGGCCGCTGACCCTGGCCCGCCCCGGCGGCAGGCTGGAGTTGCGCAAGGGCGTGGAAACTGGACAGGTGCGCCAGAGTTTCTCGCACGGCCGATCGAAGACCGTCACCGTCGAGGTGCGCAAGAAGCGCATGATCGGAGCGGGTGCGCCGGAACCCGGTAAGCCCGAAACGGCGCCTACGGTCGCGCGCGAGGCGGCGGCGCCGATTGCGCGGCCGCAGCCCTCCGAACCGGCGCGCCGCCCGGTTGTCATCCCGCGCACCTTGACGGCGGAGGAGCGGGCCGGCCGTGTGCGCGCGGTGCAGGATGCGCAAAAGGCCGACGAAGAGGCGCACCGCCGTGCCGCGCTCGCTGAAGCCGACCGCCGCCGAGAGGAGGAAGAGCGCGCCGCCGCGGAGGCGCGTCACCGCGCCGAAGAGGAAGCCCGCACCAGGGTCGAGGAAGAAGGAGCGCGCCGCCGCGCGGTCGAAGAAGCGCTCAAGCGCTCGGAGGAAGAGGCGCTACGCCGCAAGGAAGAGGAATCACGGCGCGAGGTCGCCGAGCGCGCCGGCAAGGCGGCGGCGGCAAAAGTCGCCGCGCTCGCCGCCGCCGGCAAGGTCGCCGTCCCTGTCGAAGAGGAGGAGGAAGAGTCGGCGACGAGTGCGCGTCGCGGCGCCAGGCCAGAGATCAAGAAGCCCGCGGCTCCGGTTCGACGCGACGAGATGCGTCGGCGGGGCGGGAAGATCACGGTCACCCGCGCGCTTTCCGGCGACGAAGGGGAGCGGATGCGCAGCCTCGCTTCGGTGCGGCGGGCGCGCGAGCGCGAGCGTCTTCGGTTGCACCAGCGCGAGCAGGAAGCGGTCAAGGTTGTGCGCGACGTCGTCGTTCCGGAGACCATCACGGTTCAGGAATTGTCCAACCGCATGGCCGAGCGCGGCGCCGACGTCATCAAGGCGCTGATGCGCATGGGGGTGATGGCGACGATCAACCAGATCATAGATGCCGACACCGCCGAGCTGGTTGTCAGCGAGTTCGGCCACCGCCTGCGCCGCGTCTCGGAAGCGGATGTTGAGGTCGGCCTGCGCGGCGAGGAAGATCCCGATGACGTGCTGGAGCCGCGGGCCCCGGTGGTCACCGTCATGGGGCATGTCGACCACGGCAAGACCTCGCTGCTTGACGCCCTGCGCGAAACCGATGTCGCGGCCGGCGAGGCCGGCGGCATCACCCAGCATATCGGCGCCTACCAAGTCAATTTGCACAGCGGCAAGCAGATCACCTTTATCGACACGCCCGGCCATCAGGCCTTTACCGCAATGCGAGCGCGCGGCGCCAACGTCACCGACATTGTCGTCCTGGTGGTCGCGGCCGATGACGGCATCATGGAACAGACGGTCGAGGCCATCCGTCACGCCAAGGCGGCGCAGGCGCCGATCATCGTCGCCATCAACAAGATCGACAAACCCGAGGCGCGGCCCGAGCGCGTGCGGCAGGAGCTGCTGCAGCACGACATCGTCGTCGAACAGCTTGGTGGCGAGATCCTCGATGTCGAAGTGTCGGCGCTGAAAAAGACCAATCTCGATCGGCTCGAAGAGGCGATCCTGCTGCAGGCCGAATTGCTCGATCTCAAGGCCAATCCGGATCGCTCGGCGGAAGGGGTTGTCCTCGAGGCGAAGCTCGAACGCGGTCGCGGCCCGGTCGCCAGCGTCCTGATCCAGCGCGGGACATTGCGGGTCGGCGACATCTTTGTCGCCGGCAGCGAATGGGGCCGGGTGCGCGCGCTCGTCGACGATCATGGCGACAGCCAGACCGAAGCCGGTCCGTCGACACCGATCGAGGTGTTGGGGCTCAACGGCATTCCGCTCGCCGGTGACGATTTCGTCGTCGCCGAGAGCGAGGGTCGTGCTCGCGACATCGCCGATTTCCGCCAGCGTCGCCGCCGCGACGCCGCCGCAGCGCAAGGTGGGCGCGGCACATTGGAACAGATGTTCTCGCAGATTGCTGCCGGCACCGCCAGCGAGCTTCCGGTCGTCGTCAAATCGGATGTGCAGGGCTCGCTCGAGGCGATCACCGGCTCGCTCGAAAAAATTTCGACAAGCGAGGTGTCGATCCGGGTGCTGCATTCGGCGGTCGGCGGGATCACCGAAAGCGACGTAATCTTGGCTAAGGCGTCGGATGCGGTCATCATCGGCTTCAACGTCCGTGCCAATCCACAGGCGCGCGATCTGGCCCGGCGAGACGGCGTCGAGATCCGCTATTACTCGATTATCTACAATCTGATCGACGACATGCGCGGCGCGCTGTCAGGATTGCTGACGCCGACATTGCGCGAACGCCTGCTCGGCAACGCTTCGATCCGGGAAGTGTTCAACATCACTCGCGTCGGCAAGGTTGCTGGCTGCATGGTCACCGAGGGGACGGTTCGCCGCGGCGCCAAGGTTCGCCTGCTGCGCGACAACGTCGTGATCCACGAGGGCTCGCTGAAGACTCTGAAGCGGTTCAAGGACGAGGTCCGCGAGGTCAGGGAAGGCTACGAATGCGGCATGGCCTTCGAGAACTATCATGATGTTCAGACCGGCGACGTCATTGAATGCTTCGAGATCGAAGAAGTCGCCCGCACCTTGTAGCGGCGCTTGCGTTGGCTGACGAACGAGCCGCACAAACCGACGATGGGCAAACGGCAGCGCGACTGGCAGCGGTCTGATGGTGAGGCCCCCGGCCGTGCCGTGAGTCAGCGCCAGCGTCGCGTGGCTGAGGAGCTGCGTCATATGGTGGCGCAGATCTTGCGCGACGGCGACTACCGCGACCCGGTGCTGCGCCTAGCCAGCATCACGGTCACCGAGGTCCGGATCAGCCCCGACCTGCGCAACGCTACAGCCTACGTGATGCCGCTGGCCGGCGCCAACGTCGCCGAAATTCTGGCGGCTCTCAGGCGCAGCGCGCCGTTCCTGCGTGGTCTGGTCGCCCGCGATCTGGCGCTTCGTTACGTGCCGAACCTGGTCTTTGCGCTCGACGAAACCTTCGATCAAGCCGCCCGGATCTCGGCTCTGCTGGCGCTGCCCGAGGTCGAGCGCGACTTACATCCGCGGCAGTCCGCCGACGGCGAGACCGACGAAGATGCCGGTTGATCGCGGGCTGAACGGGTGGCTCGTTGTCGACAAAGCGCGGGGCCTCACCTCGAATCGCGTCGTCGAGCGCATCCGCCGCGCTACCGGCGCCAAAACCGGTCATGCCGGCACGCTTGACCCGCTGGCGACCGGTGTCTTGCCGATCGCCCTCGGCGAGGCGACCAAGACCATCGCTTATGCGATGGACACCCGGAAATGCTACCGCTTCCGTATTCGTTGGGGCGTTGCCCGCGACACCGACGACAGCGAGGGCGAAGTCGTCGGTGAGAGCGAGGCGCGGCCGGAATGCGCCGAGATCGAGGAAGCGATGCCGCGCTTTACGGGCGCAATCATGCAAACCCCGCCGGCATATTCCGCGATCAAGATCGCCGGGCGCCGCGCCTATGCGTTGGCCCGCGCGGGTCGGGCGCCTTTGCTGGACCCGCGGCCGGTTGAAATCGTGAGCCTGCGCCTGATCGCAACCCCTGACCGCGATCACGCCGATTGCGAAGCCGTCGTGGGGAAAGGCACTTACATCCGCGCCCTCGTCCGCGATTTGGCGTTTACGCTCGGCGCTCTCGGTCATGTCGCGGCGCTGCGCCGCCTGTCGGTCGGGCCGTTCACCGAAGCACAAGCGATTTCACTGGAATCCGAGGGGAATAGTCAACATATTGTGGACGCCTGCGGGCATCTGCTCCCGCTCGAGGCCGCGCTGGACGGCATCCCGGCCCTGGTCTTGGCGGCGGTTGAAGCCCACCGGTTGCGTTGCGGGCAGCGCGTGGCACTGCCCACGCCGTGCGAAACAGCGCAGTCCGAGCGGCTTGATGCGGGGACCGTCGTCGGCGCGTGGCACGACCATGCTCTGGTCGCTCTGGCAAGGATCGAGGATGGGAGTCTTCGGCCGTTGCGTGTAATCAATTGGTGAAGAGGTTCGATCGATGTCGATCACTGCGGAGCGCAAGCAAGCGCTTATGTCCGAATACGCCACCAAAACGGCCGACACCGGGTCGCCGGAGGTGCAGGTGGCGATCCTGAGCGAGCGCATCCGTAACTTGACCGATCATCTGGGAAGCCACAAAAAGGACTTCCATTCGCGGCGTGGCTTGCTTGTCATGGTGGGCCAGCGCCGCCGGCTGTTGGATTATCTCAAGCGGTCGAACCAAGGTCGCTATGAGACGCTGATCGGGCGCCTGGGATTGCGCCGTTGACGCTTTTGCGCCCTGTTACCCGCGCAACCGACGATCTCGACCGTTCTTCGGATTGTCGAAGTAGGGCTGCCGGTAGTGGCTGCTGGCCACGATCGCGACGGCACGCGATGCGGGTGCAGCCGAAGTCGGCGAGACGGCTCGCCGCAGCGCATCTCGAAAAGGATGATTAAGGATGTTCCAAGTTTACCGCAAGGAGCTGATGTGGGGCGGGCGCCGCTTGACCCTCGAAACCGGGAAGCTGGCGCGCCAGGCCGACGGCGCTGTTCTCGCGACCTATGGCGAGACCACCGTGCTGTGCACCGCCGTGGCGATGAAGAGCGCGAAGCCTGGTCAGGATTTTTTTCCGCTCACAGTTAATTACCAGGAAAAAACCTTTGCCGCCGGCAAGATCCCTGGGGGCTTTTTCAAGCGGGAAGGCCGCCCGTCGGAAAAAGAGACCCTGGTCTCGCGACTGATCGACCGGCCGCTGCGGCCGTTGTTCGCGGCCGGCTTCCGCAACGAGACGCAGGTCATATGCACGGTGTTGAGCCACGACCTCGAAAACGACCCCGACATCGTCTCGCTGATCGGCGCCTCGGCGGCGCTGACGATCTCGGGGATCCCGTTTCTCGGGCCCATCGGCGGCGCACGCGTAGCGTATATCGACGGCGGCTACGTTCTGAATCCGACGGTCTCCGAACTGCCGCGCTCGCAACTCGACCTCGTCGTCGCCGGCACCACCGACGGCGTGCTGATGGTCGAGTCAGAAGCCCGCGAGCTTGCCGAAGACGTCATGTTGGGCGCGGTGACCTTTGGTCATCGCGAATTCCAGCCGGTGATCCAAGCCATCATCGAGCTCGCCGAGACTTGCGCACGCGAACCGTGGGATCTTCCGCCACTCTCACCGGAGCATGATGCGATTGAGGCACGGCTGCGCGACAGCGTCGGCTCGGCGATCGAAGCGGCCTATCGCGAACAGGCCAAACAGGACCGCAGCAACCGGCTTGATGCGGCTAAGGCGCAAGCCGCCGCCTTGTTTGCTGATGACGAGGCACGCGCAGTGACCCTCAAGATCTTCAAGGAGCTGGAAAAAGAGATTGTCCGCGGTGCCATCCTGCGCGGCGGCAGCCGCATCGACGGCCGCGACACCTGCTCGATAAGGCCGATCGTGGCGGAGGTCGGCATCTTGCCGCGCGCCCACGGTTCGGCATTGTTCACCCGCGGCGAAACCCAGTCGCTGGTGGTGGCGACTTTGGGAACCGGTCAGGATGAGCAAGTAATCGACGCGCTCGAAGGTGAATATCGCGAAAACTTCATGCTGCATTACAACTTTCCACCGTATTCGACGGGCGAGGCGGGCAGAATGGGCTCGCCCGGCCGGCGCGAAATCGGCCACGGCAAGCTCGCTTGGCGCGCGGTCCGTCCGCTGCTGCCGTCAAAGGACAACTTCCCGTACACGATCCGCGTCGTCTCCGAGATCACCGAGTCAAACGGCTCCTCGTCGATGGCCTCGGTATGCGGTGCCTCGCTGGCGCTGATGGATGCCGGAGTGCCGTTGCCGCGCTCGGTTGCCGGCATCGCCATGGGGCTGATCAAAGAGCCCGAGGGCTTCGTCGTGCTGTCCGACATTCTCGGTGACGAAGACCATCTCGGCGACATGGACTTCAAGGTCGCCGGCACCGAAAAGGGCGTCACCGCGCTCCAGATGGACATCAAGATCACCTCGATTACCGAGGAGATCATGCGCATCGCGCTGAACCAGGCGCGCGACGGCCGCCTCCATATTCTCGGCGAGATGGCCAAGGCGCTGACCGGCGCGCGCGACACGGTCAGTGACAACGCGCCGCGCATCACCACCCTGATGATCCCTAAAGACAAGATTCGCGAGGTCATCGGCTCGGGCGGCAAGGTGATTCGTGAAATCACCGAAACGACGGGCGCCAAGATTGATATCGACGACGACGGCACGGTCAAGGTCGCCGCCGTCGACGGCAACGCCGCTCAGGCGGCGATCGACTGGATCCGCGGCATCGTCGCCGAGCCTGAGCTCGGCGCGATTTACAATGGCAAAGTTGTCAAAACCGTCGATTTTGGCGCTTTCGTCAACTTCCTCGGCTCGCGCGACGGGCTCGTCCACATCAGCGAACTGGCGGCGCACCGGGTCGGTAAAGTCGCCGACGTCGTCAAGCTCGGCGACAACGTCAAGGTCAAGGTCCTTGGCTTCGACGACCGCGGCAAGGTCAAGCTCAGCATGCGCCAGGTCGACGAGCAGACTGGTGAGGATCTCGGCAACAAACGGATGGAGCCGGCGCGGATGCCGGAGCCGGCCAGGGTGGAGTCCTGACGCCTCGGGCGTGACGCCGGCTACGCCGGACGGTCCGATCTGGCTTCAGCACGTTTTAAGGCAGCGTATCGCCAATGCGCGATTCGGTCCGCACCGAAATCTCTCGGGTCCAGCCTGATCTTCCGCAGGTGATCGGTCATCGCGGCGCCGCCGGCTGTGCGCCGGAGAATACACTTGCCGGGCTGCGCCGGGCATCTGCGCTCGGCTGCCGCTGGGTTGAGTTCGACGTGCGATTGACCGCTGACGGTGAGTTGGTGCTGTTGCATGACGACCGCCTCGAGCGGACCACCGATGGTCGCGGTAGGGCGTGCGCCCAGCCGCTCTCGGCGATTCGGCGCTACGACGCCGGCAACTGGTTCAATTCTTCTTTCGCCGGCGAGCGGGTGCCAACCTTGGCAGAGGCGATCGCGGTCCTCGCCGAACTCGGTCTTGGCGCCAATCTCGAGCTGAAAGCCGGGCGCCGCCGTGCTGTCGAAACGGGAAATGCTGCGGCCGATCTAGTCGCCCGACTGTGGCCGCCGCAGCTGCCGCCACCGCTGATTTCGAGCTTTGTTACGGCGGCTGTCGCGGCGGCGCGCGACCGCGCCCCGGCAATTGCACGCAGCTTGCTGGTCCGCACTGTCACCGGCAACTGGAGGCGCCGCGCCGAAAGTCTCGGCTGCACGACGGTCAACACCAACCACCGCTTGCTGCGACCCACCGCCGTGGCCGAAATTCGCAGAGCGGGATATTCTGTCCTTGCCTATACGGTGAACGACCCGGCACGGGCACGTGAATTGTTCGACTGGGGGGTCACTTCCGTGTTTTCGGATGTTCCCCACATGATGCTTGCCGCGGTGTCGGCCGGTCTCTCGCAACCCGAGGCCGAGCCGCCTTGTCGGCCGGCAACAGCTCGACGGGAAGCTCTGTTGTGAAATCCTTGAACCCGCTTGTCATATCGGGTCGCGAGGTGCTGCCTCTGGTCGAGGGCGGCAAAGGCATCTCCGTCTCGAATGGCGAGAGCTCCGGTGCCTGGGCCGCAACCGGCGGGGTCGGCACGTTTTCTGGGGTCAACGCCGACAGTTTCGGCTCTGACGGCGAATTGATCCCGCAGGTCTATCATGGGCGCACCCGCCGCGAGCGGCACGAGGAACTCGTCGCCTATGCCATCGCCGGCGGCATCGAGCAGGCCCGGGTCGCCTATGAGCGCGGCAACGGCGAAGGCCGCATCCACATGAATGTGCTGTGGGAGATGGCCGCTGCCGAGCGGGTATTGAACGGTGTGCTCGAAGGCGCAAAAGGCCTGATCAACGGCGTCACCTGCGGCGCCGGCATGCCGTACAAAATCGCCGAGATCTGCGCCCGCTACGGCGTCTATTACTACCCGATCGTGTCGTCGGCACGAGCGTTTCGTGCGCTGTGGAAGCGCGCCTATCACAAATTCTTCGACTGGCTCGGCGGCGTCGTCTACGAGGACCCGTGGCTCGCCGGCGGGCATAACGGGCTCTCCAACAGCGAGGACCCGCTTAATCCGGAGCCGCCCTACCCGCGGGTGCGCGAGCTGCGCAACATGATGGTCGATTTCGGCCTCTCATCGACGCCGATCTTCATGGCGGGAGGGCTGTGGTACCTGCGCGAATGGACCGAGTGGATTGAAAACCCCGAGCTGGGTCCGATCGCCTTTCAATTCGGGACCAGGCCGCTGGTCACACAGGAAAGCCCGATCTCGGAGGTGTGGAAGCGCAAGCTGCTGATCTTGGGGGAGGGCGACGTTTATCTGAATCACTTCAGCCCCACCGGATTTTACTCCTCCGCGGTCCGCAATGAATTTCTGAATGAGCTGCAGGAGCGTTCGGCGCGCCAAGTCGCCTATTCGGTGGAGCCGGTTGGCGAGCATGTCGCCGCTTTCCACGTCGGCGCCCGCAACCGCGTCGTCTACCTGACGCCGCACGACCGGGAGTCGGCTGAAAAATGGCTGGCGGCGGGGTTCACCGAGGCTCTTCGCACCCCCGACTCGACGCTGATTTTCGTCACGCCGCAAAAGGCGTTGGAGGTGCGCACCGACCAGATCAACTGCATGGGTTGCCTCAGCGCCTGTCAATTCTCGAATTGGGCGCAGAGCGAAACCGGCTCGACCGGGAAGAAGGCTGATCCGCGCAGCTTCTGCATCCAGAAGACCTTGCAGGCGATCCGCCACTCGGAGGATGTTCAGCAACAGCTGATGTTTGCCGGCCACAACGCCTATCGCTTCGCCTCCGACCCGTTCTACGCCAACGGCTACGTGCCGAGCGTGCGCGAGCTGGTCGAACGCCTGCAAACCGGCGACTGACGCATGGAAGGGTCTCGCTACTAATGTTGGAATTTGACCGTATCTCCTCCTATGTTAGTAGAATGGATCTGGTTCATCTTTCGTCGAATGAGGTCGAGCGATTGCGCGCAGCGGGCCTCAGGCCCACCCGCCAACGGCTTGCGTTGGCGAGAGTGCTGATGGGCAATGGCGATCGCCATGTGACGGCCGAGCAGCTGCACATCGAAGCCGCGGCGGCTGGAATGCCGGTGTCTCTGGCCACCGTGTACAATACACTGCATCAGTTCACCGCAGCCGGGTTGCTGCGAGAGGTTGTGGTCGAGCCGGGCCGATCGTATTTCGATACCAACATCGCTGATCATCACCATTTTTTCTGCGAGTCGAATGGGTTGTTGCAAGACATCCCGGCTCAGGACATAGCAGTCAGCGGGGTGCCGGTGGCGCCGCCCGGAACCGCGATCCGGCGCATCGAGGTAATCGTCCGCGTCGGCCCGGAAGGGCGTTGATCGCGGGCGGCGCGGTGGTCGCCGCATTGGCAAGATCCTCCACGCCCAGCCATCCGATCGGCTAAGCCGCACGCCGGGCGTTGGTCCTACGCAATCTGTTCTAGAGGCGATTGTGGAGGCAGTCTTTGGCGCTAACGGGCGCCGATGCAAAGCGGGCGCCGATGCAAAGCTGTCCCCGATGACGATTGTGTCGCTCGTGACGCGGACGCCGCTTGACAGCCATTCGCCGTAGCATAAAATGATTCCAAGGTATGGGCTTGGCTGTGCATCGACCGTTGGTTTGATGCCGGCAGGTACCAGCTGCACCGGGTCGGATGAGGCTTGGGCGGAGCGTATGAAATCTGCAAGGAAGTCGGCACGCCACGATGCGAACGGCACCCAGCAAGCCCTTGCGAATCAGCCGGATAGACGAGCTTCCGTGGAGCAATGTTTGCCGTGCGGGAAGCGCGGACTGACGATACGCCACTGACGATCGACAGTAGTCAGTGAGTGACTTGGGACGAGACTGACCACCAACACCACAGGAGGAGGGCCCGAGATGGCATACCAAGAAGATATCGCTTTGATGGCGCACCTGATGCGACGGGCGGGTTTCGGCGCCGGCCGCGACGAGATCGAGGCGCGTGCAGCCAATGGTTACGAAGCCACGGTCGAGGAGTTGCTGCATCCCGAGACGCAGCCGCCGGTGGACGCCTATACCTTGATGCGCTATCAGCCGGCGTCATTGCTGCCTGGCGGGCAGCCGCCGATGGGCAACGTCAACTGGATGTACTATCTGGTCAACACCAAGCGGCCGCTCGAAGAAAAGATGGCCCTATTCTGGCATCACGTGTTCGCCACCGGCAATTCAAAGGTAGACAATTACGACCAGTTGCTCACGCAGATCAATCTGTTCCGGGAGCGCGGCCTGGGCAATTACCGCGATCTTCTGCTCGACGTCGCCCATAATCCGACGATGATCTTCTGGCTCGACAATCAGCAGAACCATGGGAACGCCGTCAACGAGAATTGGGGGCGCGAGCTGCTTGAACTGTTCAGCCTGGGTGCCGGCAACTACACCGAGAAAGACGTTCGTGAATGCTCACGAGCCTTCACTGGCTGGACCTTCGAGACCAAGATCCCGCGCGCACCCTATGGCCGGTTCCCTTGGCAGTTTGAATATCGCCCCGAAGATCACGATGACGGCGAGAAAGAATTCCTAGGGCATAAGGGGCGGTTCAACGGCGAAGACATTATCGACATCGTCGTGCAGCAGCCGGCTTGCGGTAAATTTATCTGTCGGCATCTGTACAACTTCTTCGTCGCGGATGAGCCGCAAGTACCCGCTTGGCCGATCGAGGCACCGCGCGATCAGAAGGCGATCGACACGCTGGTAGGCGCGTTCAGGGACTCGAAGTTCGACATGCGCTCCGTCCTGCGGGTGCTGTTCAACTCTGATTTCTTCAAGAACGCACGTTACCAGCACATGAAGTCGCCTGCCGAGGTGGTAGTGGGCACATTGCGGTTGGTCGGCGGCCACGAGCTCCCGGCCCCAGGATGTGGCCAGCTGTCGATGCAGCCTACCTATATGGGTCAAGACATGCTCAACCCGCCCTCAGTCGAAGGGTGGCACACCGGTAAGGAGTGGATCAACAGCGGCTCCTTGATGGCCCGGGTCAACTTCGTCGCTGAGAAGGTTGGCGACACCTCGCTGCCCGGCGTTCGTGCCATTATCGACCGCTTGAAGGCGCATGGCACACTGAACCCCGACCAGCTGGTCGACGGCTGTCTCGATCTGCTGGGTCCGGTGGAAGTCGGCCCCGACACGAAGCAGGAGCTCGCGGCACAGGCCAAGGAGTGGGGCCAGGTCAGCTGGGACAGCGAGGCAAATGCCGAGATCGCGGACCAGCGTACCGCCGAAATGCTGCAGCTGATTGCGGCGACAAGAGAGTATCAATTCTCTTAACGACTGAACTGATTAGACTAGGAGGAAGGCCCATGCCACTAACACAGACGACGCCAAAAGACCCCGTTATAGTTGTGCTGCAACTCACGGGTGGGAACGATTACCTGAACACGGTGATTCCCTACAACAACCCGCTGTACCGCGATAACCGGAAGGCGGTTGGAATTGCCGACAATCAGATCACGCATCTCGACAAGGAATACGGCATTCCGCACTACATGGCTCCGCTAAAGCAGTTCTGGGATGATGGCAGGCTCGCCGTCCTGCACGGCGTGGGTTATAAGGACTCGCCGCGGTCTCACTTTCGTTCCATGGACATCTGGCACACCTGCGAGCCGGAAAAGGTCGGGACCGAAGGATGGCTCGGGCGTGTGGCGCGCGAATTCGACCCCAACAAAGAGAACGTGGTCACGACCGTCAGCTTCGGACCGAGCCTGCCGCGGGCTCTGTCGGTACCGGGCGTGCCGGTGGCGTGCGTCGGCGGCGCGCTGGAAAAGTACGGCTTCTTGCCAACCGTGCAGGGAAATCAGCGCGCGCAGGTACTCGAGCGGTTCAAGCAGATGTACCAGCCGGTTGCCGGCAGCGGTGTCATGGAATACATGGGCAGCACCGGTCTCGACTCGTTGAAGGGCGAGGACATCCTTAAGGTAGCGCCGCTGAACTACAAATCGACGGTGGAGTATCCCAACAGCTCGATCGCCCGCAAGCTCAAGGGCATCGCCCAGGTGCACCTGGCCGATCTAGGCAGCCGGATCTTCTACTGTGATCATGGCACCTTCGACACCCATGCCGGCCAAAACCCGGGGCACGGCAATTTGTGGTCCGCGGTGACCGAGGGTATCGACGCCTTCATGAAGGACCTTCGTGAGCACGACCACGCTGACAATGTGATCATGCTGATGTTCTCCGAGTTCGGGCGCCGCGTCCGCGACAACGGCTCCGGGACCGATCACGGTGCCGGCGGTGTCGCCTTTGTGCTCGGCGACAAGGTCAAGGGCGGACATTACGGCGAGATGCCCTCCCTTAAGGCGGAGCATCTGGTCCAGGGCGACTTGAACCCGAACATGGACTTCCGCAGCGTTTACTCGACGATCCTGGACAAATGGCTGAAACTGAATCCGGCACCGATCGTCAACGGCACCTTTGAGCAACCAGCCTTCCTGAACTGACGGCAAGGCTGTCGGCCACCTCCTTCCCGAGGAGCGGACCTTGGGAAGGAGTGGCAGCCGGCGGCGCAAAACGGGCAAACGCAACACGTCAATCAGAGAGGAGGAGCGCTATGCCGCTCACAACGGTCTCGGAAGGACGCGTCTATGATTGGAGCCATGCCGTCGGGCGCAACGCGGCCCGCGGCCCAGGTTTCAATTATGTTCAGACGATGTGCCTTGGTAAAAACGGCGTCCTTTACGCCACCAATCGGGGTAACGAAAATAACTTCGGGATGCACGTCAACAAGGTGCAGCTCGGTGCCCCCGGCGAAGAAGAGTGGCTCGCCGATTTTTGCGAATACGGCGAAGGGGACGGAAATGCGACTTGGCCGTTCGGCGTCGCCGTTGACGATAATGACCACGTCTATGTCTCGGATGACTGGACCAACTCGATTTCCGTATTCGACAGCAGCGGCAAATTCCTGCGCAAGTGGGGAAAGACGGGCAGCGGAGACGGCGAGTTGATGCGCCCGGCTGGACTGGCAGTAGAGAAAAACGGCAACATCATCGTCGTCGACAGCGGCAACAATCGTCTACAGGTCTTCACGCCGGACGGCAAGTTCGTCGGGAAGTGCGGCAGAGGCGGCAGCGGCGATGGCGAGTTCAACCAGCCCTGGGGGATCACTCTCGACAAAGACGGCAACGTCTATGTTGCAGACTGGAAGAACCATCGCGTCCAGAAGTTGTCCGCAGAGGGCAAGTTTCTGATGAAGTTCGGTCAGTATGGGAAGGTTGAAGAACCTGAAGATGCCTACGCCGTGACAATGCTTGGGCCGTACGTGTCGACAGCGTCTGAAACCGCGCACTATCCCAAACCCGGCCTGCTCAATCATCCGACCGATGTTGCGGTGGATACTGACGGCGATATCTATGTCACCGATTGGGGCAACCATCGGGTTTGCGTGTTCGATTCCGAGGGAAAGCCGATCGCCAATCTGATCGGCGATGCCCAGGTCTTGTCGAAATGGGGTCAGCAGACGGTTGACGCCAATCCCGACATGATGAAGGCCCGGCGCCGGGTAAAGAGCCTGGAGCCGCAGTGGCGCTTCTGCTTCCCGACTGCTGTCGACTTCGATCCGGCGACCGACAGCATCATCGTCGCCGACAGCCAGCGCAATCGTCTGCAGGTGTATAAGAAGGTTCGCGACTACAGCGACTTCCAAGCGAACCTGTAGACGCTTATATGATGCGCGGTGCCGCCGCGACGCAGTAGCGGCGGCACCGATGCCGGCGGGCTGCCGTCGCGCAGTGCTTTCACCTGTCAATCGAAATTTCGTTCAAAAAACACGACGAACTGTGAATGTGACGGTTTATTTCAGCAAAGCATGTTGATATGTTACGATATGAATAAGGCGCTCCCGTCCTCGACTGTGTTGCAGCGACTGCGTGCAGTCGGCCTGCGTCCGACGCGGCAGCGCCTCGCCCTAGCTCGCCTCCTTCTCGAAAATGGCGATCGCCATGTGACCGCCGAGCAGCTGCACGGCGAGGCAATGGCTGCGGGCATCAAGGTCTCGCTTGCTACGGTATACAACACACTCCACCAATTTACCGACGCAGGGCTGTTGCGCGAGGCTGTTGTCGAGCCCGGCCGCTCGTATTTCGATACGAATACCGCTGACCACCATCATTTCTTCTGCGAGATGACCGGCGATCTTCGCGATATTTCGGCGCATCATCTGTCGGTGACAGGGTTGCCGGCGCCGCCCTCGGGGACCGAGATCCGCCGCGTCGACATCATCGTGCGCGTTCAGCCCGAAAGCGCAGCGTAACCGCGCGTCGCCCCTTTCGGTTTGACGTCTCGTCGCGGCATCCCCGCGGTGCAATCGCGATCCACTTCCTGCTAAAACGAGCCGGGTCATGAACCGCGCGAGCTCTGATCTCCGCGAAGACGTCGTCTATTGGGGACCTTAAGTTTCATACCCGTATACGATAAATTATGCTGATTCGAAAATTCTGAGACGATGCGGCAACAAATCCAGAAGATGCTCCCACCACGGGCCGAGATCGTCGCCGGTTTTGACCGTCCGAACTATACTCATAGGGCAGTCATGGCCGAGCCGGTGCGGGCTGGGTTGGGCGCCGGATTTCGGGTAAGGGCGAGTTAGCGCAATGAGCGGCGAGGTTCCGGCGCAAACCGCGGTCGAGCAGCAGGAAAGGGTGCTGCAGGAGGTACGCCTGTCGTTCGGCGACGAGCACCTACAAACCCTCACGGCGATGCTTGATCTGGCGGAGGCATTGTGGGCGCAGGGCCGGCTGATCGCCGCACGAAAGCTCGAACAACAGGTCGCCGCCGGCCGCCGACGGCTGCTGGGCCCAGACAATGCCGACACGTTGAAGGCGGTCGGCAAGCTGGCGGTGACGATGGCGGCGCAGGGCGAACTCGTCGAGGCGCGGCAGTTACAGGAAGAGGTAGTCGCCGGCATGCGCGCGCTCGACGGCGACACCGGCCGTGACACGTTGCGGGCGATCAACAACCTCGCCGGGACCGTTGCCGCGCAGGGCGACCTTGCCGGAGCGCGCGAACTGCTGCAATCGGTCATCGCGGCGATCATCCGCGAATACGGTGAACAGCACCCCGACTGCGTCGCCGCGATGGGCAATCTCGCCGGCATCCTGTGGCAGGAGGGCGAGTACGCCGAGGCATGCGAGCTGCAACATCAGGTTGTCGAACTCTATCGGCGAGTTCACGGAGATGACGATCGAGCTACGATGACCGCGGCGGCGGTTCTCGAAATGATGGAGCGCGACAGCGGTTTCTAACTAAGATGGCGGCTTCGCGGTTCTTCCGCGACGAAAGGGTCGGTCGCCATGACGATTTACACGTTGATGCCGTTGCATGAATCTCTCGGTCTCGCCGTCATCGGCGTCGATCTGAGTAAGCCGATTGACGCCGAGACCAGCGAGAACCTGTCGCGCCTCTTGGCCGAGCATCTGGCGCTGATTTTTCCGGACCAGTCGCTGACCCCTGACCAATATCTAAGCGCGGCCGCGGCGTTCGGGCCGCCGATGCGCCAGCATGATTCGCAGCACCACATGCCGGGCTTTCCCGATATCGAACTCGTCAGGCAGCGCAACGGCCAACGCGCTGCCGAAACCTGGCACACCGACCACACCAACCGCGAACGCCCGCCGGCGGCGACGATACTGTATGGCGTCGAGATCCCGTCATCGGGCGGCGGCACCAGCATCGCCAATATGCGCGCTGCTTATTGGGGGTTGCCGGAGGAAGAGCGCCGCCATCTCGAGACCTTGCGGACGGTCAACGGCCTCGACACCGAGCAAACCGAGACGCGCGCCGAGGATCTTGCCAAGTACGGCACGCCAATCGTCCATCCGATGGTGCGGACACATCCGGTCAACCGTGAGCGCGCCGTCTATTTTCACCCGACCAAAACCATGTACATCGAAGGCATGACGCCACAGGCGAGCCAAGACTATCTTGCCGATCTTGTCGAGCGGATGATCCAGCCGGAAATCGTCTACCGCCACACCTGGCAAAAGGGTGACGTGCTGGTCATCGACGACCGTGCCACCCTGCGCCGCGCCCATGACGATTACGACCACGGCGAGAGCCGCGTGCTTTGGCGCATCATTGTCGAAGGCGACCGCCCGACCTTGGTGTAATTCCGTCGCCGAGGCCGCGCGACCGCCCGCCCGAGCTTCTGATACTCCGTGGCCGAGGAGAGTGCAGCGATGAAGCTCTACGGCTTTTTTCGGTCTTCGGCGGCGTTCCGCGTCCGCATCGCCCTGAACTTGAAAGCGCTCTCCTACGAATCCGCTTCGATCCATCTGCGACGCAACGATCAGGCGAAGCCCGAATATCGCAACGTCAACCCGCAAGAGCTGGTGCCGGCGCTCGAGATCGACGGGCAGACCCTGTTCCAGTCACTTGCAATCATCGAATATCTCGACGAGACCCATCCCGAGCCGCCGCTGTTGCCGGCGGCTCCGGCGGACCGGGCACGGGTACGGGCTTTGGCCGACATCGTCGCCTGCGACATCCACCCGATCAACAATCTGCGCGTCCTGCGCTACTTGACGCGTACCTGTGGCCGCAACGAAGAAGACATCGCCGGCTGGTACAATCATTGGATCGACGCCGGCTTTCACGCCTTGGAAGCGCTGCTCACCGTCGACCCGCGCACCGGGACCTTTTGTCACGGTGACCGGCCGGGCCTCGCCGATGTGGCGCTGGTCCCGCAGGTTGTCAACGCCGAGCGCTACAAGCTCAACATGTCGCCCTATCCGACGATCACCCGAATTTTTGGGAGCTGCATCCGGCTGCCGGCGTTTGAGGCCGCTCACCCCGACAATCAGCCCGACCGCGAGCCTTGAGCGGCTATTGCTTGCGCGCGTCGGAGACCATGGTCTTCAGCGCATCGAGGTCGACGGCCCCGGGAACCACTTTGTCGCCGACGACAAAGGCGGGCGTCCCATGAATATCGAGCGCGTCGGCGAGCTTCATATTAGCTTTGATCGCCTGAGCGATCTCCGGCGAGGCCATGTCGCGCTTGAGCTTCTCGACATCGAGCCCGACTGAGCCCGCAACCTGGTAAACCGTGTCGTCGGTGATGCTGCCGCGGGCCGCCATCATCGCCGTGTGAAAGGCGTCGTATTTGCCCTGGGCCCTGGCGGCGAGAGCGGCGTGGGCGGCGGTCACCGATACCGGCCCGAGGATCGGGAATTCCTTGTAGACGAGCCGAAGCTTCGGGTCCTGCTTCAGCATCGAATCAAGCGCGGGTTCGACCTGCTTGCAATAGGGGCAGCGGTAGTCGAAGAACTCGACGACCGCTACGTCGCCCTGCGGGTTGCCGGCGATTGGGGTCGCGGGATCCTTGAACACCTCCTTGCGGTGTTGGGTCACTGCCTGCGAAGCCTTGGCATCGTCATCGTGATGGAGCTTGTCCTCAGCCTGGCGCAGCGCCGCGATCAGGACATCGGGATGCTGCATCAAGTAATCGTGAATGATGGTCTCGATCTGCTGACGTTGTGGGGCATTGGGATCGGCCGCCTCGACCGAACCGGCTAAGCACGCCCCAACGACGAGCCCGCAGGCAAGCGCCAGGATCATGGATCGCACGCGAACCAGCATTTACAACAGCTCCCTTGATTGAAGGCAACAGCGGGAAATTGGAACGAAGCCGGACGCTGTTCCCAGATCAGTCCGAATCGTCGAGTTCTTTGGCCTGCGAATGTATTTGCTGGGCGCGCGCATAAGCGGCGCTGCTCTTCGGCAGCAGGTGTTCAGCGCGAACCGCCTGCTGAACCGCATTCTTCTTGTTGTCGGCAGCGAGACCTTCCTCGGCCAGAGACAGCGCCGCCATCCCCATCTGATTGTCGCGGCCATAAGCGGTTGCGAGCAGATGCCAGGCATCGACATCTTTGTCCTCGGTCCGCAGCGCGTCACTGAGATAGGCGATCGCGCGCCTATTTTGCGCGGGATTGCCGTTTTCGATATAGACTTGCGCTAATTCAATGCGCAGCAGCGGCGCATTGGGATCAAGTCGCATCGCCTCTTCGTACGGCTGCCCCGCTTCGTTGATGCGCCCGTTTTCGAACAGCATCTGCCCCTTGAGCTCGCGGAAATAGGGATCTCTCGGGTAGTCGCGAATCAGCGCGTTGATCGCCGGCAGCGCCTTGTCGAGATCGGGCGTTCGATAATAGGCGATTGCGCGGGCATAGCGCGCAAGAACCGATCGGTCCTGCTCCGGATATTTCGCCAAGGTCGAGGCCGACGGCTCGGTGAAAGCAGCGACCTTCACCTTGCTTCGTCGCAGCATCTCGACATAGCCGGGCGGGTCTGGGACATTCGAATAGGGCGAGCGCTCGACATGATCGCGCACGTAATCGATGCGTTCCTGGGTCAGCGGGTGGTCCATCAGATAAGGATCTTCATGCACCCCGATCAGCAATTCCTCGCTCTGCAATTTCTCGAAAAACTGCAGCAAGCCGCGCGCCGATTGATGGGTTGCATCGAGATAATTCAGCGCTGCATGGTCGGCGGTCGCTTCCTGGGTCACCGAAAACCCGAGAAAGGCGCGCTGTCCGACACCGGCCGCCCCCAGCAACGCGCCACCACCGCCGGAGCCGCGGCCCACGACCGTCGCGGCAACTCCCGCCACCATCGCGATCATCTCCTCGATGCTCGCATTGTGCATCGCCTGGGCCCCCTTGTAGAGATGCCCGCCGGCGATATGGCCGGTTTCGTGCGAGAGGACGCCGATCAGCTGGTTGGGCGTGTCCGCGCGCAATAAAAGACCGGAATTGATGAAAATATTCTGACCGCCAGCGACAAAGGAATTTATACCGCCGTCCGACACGAGATAAACGTGAAGGGCGTCGGGATCGAGCCCGGCCGCTTTCCATACCGGCGTCATCATCGTGTGGATGTCGCCTTCGATCTCGGTGTCTCGGAGCAGGCTGACGCCGCCGTCTGAGCCACCTTCATGGGCGACAGCTAGGCCGCCGAGGGCGAGCGCCCCGACCACAGCGAAGCTCATCGTGCGGGCAAAAGCGCCCGCGGTCATCTGGCGTCACTCTCGGGTACCGGCCGGGCACGCCGGGCGTGAAACCGGCATCCCAAACCGGCCCTAAACAATATTGCGCCGTAGCGACGGCAATGCGCGCTCATAGTGGCCCTCAAGACTGGATCAGCCGCTGCCACCAGCCTCGCCGCGGGTTCTCCGGCTTCTTCGTCACTTCCTGGACGGCCTGCACCAATTCGCTCAGCGTCTCGGTTTCGGGGTTAGGCTCCGACGCAGGCTCAACACCGAACGCGCTCGCCTGGTGAGCCTCTAACCCCTCGTTTGCCTGGTCGGGTACCGGACCTTCGGGTGGACGCTCGGCGCTTGTGCGTATCAGTTCCGTGAGCGCACTTGCGCCGTTGCCACGCAATTCCTCGGCCGGTGAGGGATGCGATATTTGTTCGTCGGCCGCAGCAGCGGCTGCCAGTGAGAGGTGTGATGTCTGTCCGTCGGTCACGGACACGACAGCGGGCCAGGAATATGACGTTTCTTCGACGCTCTCGGTCCCAATGTCCGATGGCGGTTGGACAGGCTCCTCAGCAGGCAGCTCCGCACCGGGCGGCACGTTCTCGGACGGGGCGGCATCGCCTGCAAAGGCGGGTAGGCTCGCAGCTTCGATTTCAGTTACCGTCAGGGCCACGACCGCCTCCTTCACGGGCGTCTCCGGCCACGACATCTCACCGTTCGCGACTGCCGGGGACCCTTCACGAAGCTCAAACGCAGCCTCGCTGGAGCTGCCGGCGTCGTTTGCCACGATCTCTACGGTGTCGGCGGCGGGTCGCCCGATTTCTTGGCTTGCTCCCGGGCCTTCCTCGTGGCGGCCGCGCCGTCTTCCACCGCGGCGGCCACGGCGGCGGCGCAACCGGCTGGCGTCGTCATCTTCGTCGTCTGGTGCGACATCGGCCTCCGGAGTCGAAGCCGCCACTCGCTCCGCTGCCGGCTCCTCCGTCTCCTCGCTGCCGACTGCCGACGGGGCCCGGCTGCGCTCATCTTCGTGCCGGCGACGGCGGCGGCGACGGCGACGAGCGCGGACACGCTCTTCCTCGCTTTCCGGTTCGGGCTGCTCTGCATCGTCAGCCTCGACCATCTCGTCAGTGTCCTCTTCGACTTCGTCGGCGTCAATTTCCGGCGCTTGGGTGAGTGGCGCCGGCACCGCCGTAGCGGTTTCGCCGGGCTCCAAGGCACGCAGCCTCTCGAGCCGGAACGCGGGCGGGATCAGGGTGTCGTCGCGCGCCACCAGCACGTGGATGCTGTAGCGTCTTTCCAGCTGCGCCAAAAAGTCGCGTTTATGATTGAGGACATAAAGCGCCACCGTCGTCGGCACATAGACGCAGACTTCGGCCGAACGTCGCCGCATCCCTTCCTCTTCGATCGAGCGCAACACGTAAAGCGCCGTCGATTCGGTCGATCGAATAAAACCGGTGCCGCCGCAATGCGGACAGGGTTAAGTCGAGGCTTCCACGAGCGACGGGCGCAGCCGCTGGCGCGACATCTCCAACAGGCCGAACGGGCTGATTCGTCCGACTTGGATGCGGGCGCGGTCGCTTTTCAACGCTTCCTTGAGCCGGCGCTCGACCGCCCCCTGATTGCGGTGCTCCTCCATGTCAATGAAGTCGATGACGATCAGACCGGCGAGATCGCGCAGCCGCAATTGCCGCGCGATTTCCTCAGCCGCTTCGAGGTTGGTGCGCAGCGCCGTCTCTTCGATGTTGCGCTCACGCGTCGAGCGGCCGGAATTGACGTCGATTGCGACCAGCGCTTCGGTCTGGTCGATCACGACGTAGCCACCAGAGCGCAATTGCACGATCGGGGAGTGGATCGCGTCGATCTGGCTTTCGACCTGAAAGCGATGCAACAGCCCGATCTGCGGGTCGCGATAGGGCTGCACCCGCTTGGCATGGCTCGGCATCAGCATCTTCATAAACGCTTTTGCGGTGCGATAGCCGTCTTCGCCTTCGACCAGCACCTCGTCGATGTCGCGGGTGTAAAGATCCCGGATCGAGCGTTTGATCAGGTCGCCTTCCTCGTAGATCAAGGCGGGCGCGGTCGACCGCAGAGTGAGGTCGCGGATCTCGTTCCACAGCCGCAACAAATACTCATAGTCGCGTTTGATTTCGGCTTTCGATCGTTCGGCGCCGGCGGTGCGGACGATGACGCCCATCCCTTCGGGGATGTCGAGCTCTTCGAGGATCTCCTTCAGCCGCCGCCGGTCGCCGAGATTGGTGATTTTGCGCGATACGCCGCCGCCGCGAGCGGTGTTCGGCATCAACACGCAATAGCGGCCGGCAAGCGACAGGTAGGTCGTCAGCGCTGCTCCCTTGTTGCCGCGCTCCTCCTTGGTGACCTGGACCAGCATGATTTGCCGGCGCTTGATCACCTCCTGGATCTTGTAGTGCCGGTGAGCGCGCGAGCGCTGGCGCTCGGCGTCTTCGAATTCGTCGCCGCCGAGCGTTTCGACTACTTCGGCGTCGGCGCTCTCGTGATTGAGCGCAACCCCCGCCTCAGGCGAGGGCATGGTCTCGTCGGCCGCGGCGCTCAGGTCATCGGCGGCGAAGACCACGTCGTCTGCCGCCGAAGCCGCCCGTTCCGCAGCTGGCGCGAACGATCGGTCAGTGGCCGTAATCTCGGTGCCGAAAGGCAACTCCGGCGCCTCATCAGGCTCCGGCCCCGCCTCCTCACCCCATTTCGGCTCAGCTTGCCACAGCTGCGGCTCCGCACCCTCAGGCTCGAATTCGGCTGAGGACACCGCCGTCGCCTCCGAACGGGCTGCAGCTGCATCGTCCTGGACTACGGTGGCGGGTTCGAATGCGGCCGGGACGCCAAACGGCTCTTCCTCCCAAGGCAATTCGGCCCGCACTTTGCCCGCTTCGCCCGGAGCCGCCGCTTCGCCGTCCGCCTGTTCCCAGTCTGGCTCGGCAGATGGTTCGCCGTCGCCGGCATCTTCGCCGCCTGGCTCGATTGCGACGATCTCCACTTGCTCGGGCAGCGCTTCCTCGAGCGGGACGCCGCTTTCATCCGCGGCCTCGGTCCTGATCCCGGTATCGAGTGCCGCCCATTCGAAAGGTTGGGGATCGGCTCCAAGTTCCCTTCGGTCGGCGACCGGAATCCTGTAGTAATCGGAATGAATCTCACTAAAGGCAAGGAAGCCATGCCGGTTGCCGCCGTATTCTACGAAGGCGGCTTGCAGCGACGGTTCGAACTCTCGTAATCTTTGCGAGATAGATATTTCCCTTTACTTGTTTCTTTGTAGAGGACTCGAAATCAAATTCTTCGAGACGATTGCCATTGAGAACCACCACCCGTGTCTCTTCGGGGTGGGTGGCGTCGATAAGCATGCGCTTTGCCATTCGGGTGAAGCTCCGAGGCTCGCTGCCGCGGCCGCGCGAAATTCGGCGGGCGGCGCGATTCCGTGTGCAAGGAAGCCGGCAACACCTGAACTCATGCCCTTTGGGTACGATTGCGTATCAGCCACGGCAAATCTCGTCAGGGACGGCTTCGGGTTCCTACAATCCGCTGCGCCCGGCACTCCGGCCGGGCGCGCCGGCAACATGCCGCCGATCACCCGGACCTGTCATGCGCCTTCCCACCGAGCGCGGCGCCCGGCAGGGGGACGGCGGTTTTTCGCAACCACAATGTATATAGTGTGCTGCGCCGCGACAATGCTTTCGTCCCAACCGGGCGCCGGCTGCTCCAGGGGGTATAGGTCGCGCGCCAAAACCTTCTTGGAGGAACGGCTGCAGCAGTGCATATAGAGCACTGCCGTGCCGGACAAAAAGGGTCGCGGCCAGCGGTTGCAACCAGGAGCGTCCGCGTTTCGCCGCGTCGAACAAATGGTTAAGCTTATCCGGTTTCTTTTCGTCTGCGCGGTAATCCTGGCGATCGCCGGCTGCGGACTTGTCGGTATCACGATCTGGCATTTCGGCCGCGATCTGCCCGACTACCAGCAGCTCGCGCATTACCAGCCGCCGATCATGACCCGAGTTCAGGCCGGCGATGGCCGGCTGCTCGGCGAATACGCGACCGAAAGGCGAATCTTCGTCCCGATCCAGGCGATCCCCAAGCGCGTTATCGACGCTTTCGTCTCGGCGGAGGACAAGAACTTTTACACCCATCACGGTATCGACCCGGTGTCGATCGTCCGCGCGGCGATTACCGATGTCGGCCGCATGCGATCCAGCCGCCGCCCGATCGGCGCCTCGACGATCACCCAGCAGGTCGCCAAGAACATGCTGCTCTCGAACGAGGTGTCGCTGACGCGCAAAATTAAGGAAGTGCTGTTGGCAACGCGCATCGAAGCGGCGATGCCCAAGGAGCGGATCCTCGAGCTTTACTTGAACGAGATCTATCTCGGCTCGGGCGCTTATGGCGTGGCCGCGGCGGCGCTGACCTATTTCGGCAAACCCCTCGACGAGCTCACGCTGGACGAGGCGGCATTTCTCGGTGGTCTGCCAAAGGCGCCAAATCGCTACAACCCCGCCCATTTCGTCGATGCGGCAAAGGCGCGCCGCGACTGGGTGCTCGACCGCATGGTCGAGGACGGCTATGCGAGCCGCACGGCGGCCGACGACGCCCAAGCCCAGCCGATCGTGCTGCACCGTCGTCAGGAAGCCGAACAGGTCAAGGCGCCGTATTTCGCCGAGGAGGTGCGCCGCCAGCTGCTCGCGCGTTATGGCGAGAAGGTGCTTTACGGCGCCGGCTTGTCGGTGCGCACCAGCCTCGACTCGCGCCTGCAGGCTGCCGCCGACAAGGCGCTGCGCGAGGAACTCATCGCCTACGATCACGGCCACGAAGGTTGGCGGGGCGCGGTCGCCCATATCGACCCCAAAGGTGATTGGGCGATGCATGTGGCCGCAGTCCCGATCCCGGCCGTCGTGACGGATGTCGGCTGGCGTCTGGCGGTGGTGTTGCGCACTACACCGGGAGAGGCGGCGATCGGGTTTGCCGACGGCGACACCGGGCACGTACCGTTCACCCAGATGCGCTGGGCGCGGCCGCGCTACCACGGAGGCAGCCTCGGCCCGTTCCCGCGCGGCACAGGCGATGTCGTCAAGCCCGGCGATGTCGTCATGGTGGCGCCCGTTGCGGCCGAGCCTGCGAAGCCCGGCGCCGGAAAAGATGCGGCCGCCGACACCAAGGACAAAAAGAGGGCTACCGTGGCCGTAGCCGGACGCGATCCGTCGGCCTTTACCTTGTGTCAGGTGCCGGAGGTGTCGGGCGCGCTCGTCGTGATGGATCCCCACACCGGGCGCATACTGGCGCTCAGCGGCGGCTTCAGCTTTGCGATCAGCCAGTTCGACCGGGCGACCCAGGCCTATCGGCAAACCGGCTCGGCGATCAAGCCGTTTGTCTTTCTGACCGCCCTCGACCACGGCTTCACCCCATCGACCAAGGTCAGCGACGCGCCGATCTCGTTGCCTCAGGGCGCCGGGCTGCCGATGTGGTCGCCGACCAATTACGAGGGCGAACGGTTCCGCGGCCCGACCCCGCTGCGCATCGGGCTCGAACAGTCGATCGACACATTGACGGTCCGGCTCGCGACGATGATCGGCATGGATTCGATCGCCAAGACGATCGAGCGCTTTGGCATCCTCGACCACGTCCCCCATGAATATGCGATAACCCTTGGCGCCGGTGCGACGACCCCGCTGCGGCTCACCACCGCCTACGCGATGATCGTCAACGGCGGCAAGCGCATCACCCCGACCGTGATCGACCGCGTTCAGGACCGCAACGGCAAGACCATCTTCCGCGCCGACGACCGGCCCTGCGACGGCTGTAGCGAGGTCGATTGGAACCACCAGCCGGTGCCGGTCATCCCCGATACGCGCGAGCAGGTGGCCGACCCGGGCTCGGCCTATCAGATCGTCACGATGATGGAGGGCGTGGTGCAGCGCGGCACCGGGGACGCGGTGAAGGCGGTCGGTAAGCCGATCGCCGGCAAGACCGGAACGACCAACGAGTTTCGCGACGCTTGGTTCGAGGGCTTCAGCCCCGACCTCGCGGCCGGCGTCTATGTCGGCTACGACGATCCGGACAGCCTCGGCAAGGACGAGACCGGCGGCCATGTCGCCGCGCCGATCTTCCGTGATTTCATGATCGAGGCGCTCCAAAATACGCCGGCGACCGACTTCCGCATTCCGTCGGGCCTGCGGCTGTACCGGGTCAGCGCCGCCACCGGGTTACCGGTTTCCGGCAGCGAGCCGGCGATCTACGAGGCTTACAAGCCGGGCACCGAACCGGGCAAGAAACCGACTACAGCTTCCCAGGCGAATTCCGGTGAAGAGGACGGCTCGCCGGTGGGTGACGCTGGCGACGCCGCGGCGAGCGACCCCAGCGCGGGCGACGCTGGGCAGGCTGATAATGGCGCCGTCGCCGGGCAAGCCAGCAGCGGCGACGTCGCGTCGCAGGGCGGTGCTCCGTCGGCCGGCAGCAGCGCGATGCTGCCGCCGCGCGGCGCTCCCGCCGGCGGCACCGGCGGCCTATATTAGCGATCACCGAAACCGAGGAGCGGAACCGAACATGCGCGCCGAGATCGAGGCGGCGGCGGGCGACATCAGAAAGTCGCTGGCCCTGCTGCGGAGGCATCTTTGACTGGGATACCGCAACCCGACGGCTTGCCGAGCTGAACGCCGAGGTCGAAAACCCGCACCTGTGGGACGATCCCGCGGCGGCGCAAAAGCTGCTGCGCGAGCGCACCAGGCTCGATCACGCAATTTCCGGCTACCGGCGCATCGAGCGCGAGGTCGACGAGGCGCTCGAACTGATCGAACTGGGCGAGGCCGAGGGCGAAGCGGGAATCGTCGCCGAGGCCGAAGCGGCGCTTGATCGGCTGCGCTCTGATGCGGCGCGGCGCGAGCTGGAAAGTCTGTTGTCGGGAGAGGCCGACGGCAACGATTGCTATCTCGAGGTTCATGCCGGGGCCGGCGGCACTGAAGCCCAGGATTGGGCCGAGATGCTGTTGCGCATGTATGTGCGCTGGGCCGACGCGCACGGCTGCAACGCCGAATGGCTCGAAGAAAGCGGCGGCGAGGAGGCCGGGCTCAAATCAGCCACAATCCGGGTCTCCGGCCCCGATGCCTATGGCTGGCTCAAAACCGAAAGCGGCGTACATCGCCTCGTCCGCATCTCGCCGTTTGATTCGAATGACCGCCGCCATACCAGCTTCGCCTCGGTCTGGGTCTACCCGGTCGTCGACGACAAGATCGAGGTCGAGATCAACGACAAGGATCTGCGCATCGACACCTATCGCTCGTCGGGCGCGGGCGGCCAGCACGTCAACAAGACCGACAGCGCCGTGCGCATCACTCATATGCCGAGCGGCATCGTCGTGCAGTGCCAGAGCGAGCGTTCGCAACACCAGAACCGCGCGCATGCCTTTGCGATGCTGCGCGCCCGGCTCTACGAGGCCGAATTGCAGCGCCGCGAGGCGGTGACCGACGCGAAGAACGCGACCAAGACCGATATCGGCTGGGGCCACCAGATCCGCTCCTACGTGCTGCAGCCCTATCAGATGGTCAAGGATTTGCGCACCGGGGTCGAGACCGCCAATACCGGCGCGGTGCTCGACGGCGACATCGACCGCTTTCTCGCCGCTGCGCTCGCCGCCCGCATCGAGGGCTCGGACGCGATCGCGTCGGGCGCTTGATCGACCTCGGTGCCGCCCGCGCGGGGAAATCGGCCATGCCCCGCACGCCGGCCGGATAAGCCTTTCCCCGGCCCGCCATAAATGCGTAATCTCTGCCGCGCAGTCCTCATCGACAACCGGGCCCGGCGGCGTTTCGCACCTCGATCGGCGTCCGCCTCAACATGCGGGAGAGAAACATGGCTGAGATCAAAGGCGCAGACCTGCTGGCAAAGAGCCTCAAGGAGCAGGGCGTCCAATACATGTTCGGCGTCGTCGGGTTTCCCGTCGGGCCAATCGCCGAAGCCGCCCAGAAGGTCGGCCTGCCGTATATCGGCATGCGCAACGAGCAGGCCGCGTCCTACGCCGCCGGCGCCGTCGGCTTCCTGACCGGCCGGCCGGGATCGTGCATCGTCGTGACCGGCCCGGGCGTCATCCACGGTCTCTCCGGCCTCGCCAACGCTCAGCAGAACTGCTGGCCGATGATCTTGATCGGCGGCGCGTCGGAGACGTACCGCAACGGCATGGGCGCCTTCCAGGAAGAGCGCCAGGTGCTGGCGGCGACACCGGTCAGCAAATGGGCGCATGCGATCGAGCACGTCAACCGCATCCCGTTCTATGTCGAGATGGCGGTCAGGCAGTCAATCTACGGCCGCCCCGGCTCGGCCTATCTCGACATGCCCGACGACATCATTACCGGCTCGTGCGACACCGACAAAGTGGTGCAGGTGGCGAAGTGCCCCGAGCCGCCGCGCACGATGGCGATGCCGTACGATATCGAGCACGCCCTGGACGTGTTGCAGTCGGCCGAGCGGCCGCTCGCCCTGATCGGCCAGGGCATGGCGTACTCGGGCGCCACGGACGAGGTGCGCGCCTTCCTCGAGCGCACACAGTTGCCGTTCGTGCGTACGCCCAAGGGCAAGGGCGTGATGCCCGACGACCACCCGTTGTCGGCTGGCGCCGCGCGCACGCTGGCACTGCAGCAGGCCGACGTCGTCTTCCTGATGGGCGCGCGCTTCAACTGGATGCTGCATTTCGGCCTGCCGCCGCGCTACAGCCCGAATGTTCGGGTCATCCAGCTCGACATCGAGCCGGAGGCGATGCACCAGAACAAGCCGGCCGAGGTGACGCTCCTCGGCGACGGCAAGGCGATCATGGCGCAGCTCAACACGGCGATCGCCGGCCGCCAGTGGTTCTACCCGAAGGGGACCCCGTGGCGCGACGCGATCGCCAAGAAATCGGCCGAGAACGCCGCGATGATCAAGCCGCAAATTGATGACGACTCGTCGCCGGGCGGCTATTACCGGCTGTTCCGCGACATCCGCGAATGGCTGCCGAAAAACGTCGTCCTATGCAGCGAGGGCGCCGGCACGATGGATATCGGCGGCACCATGATGCCGCTCGAGAACCCTCGCTCCTACATGAATGCCGGCAGCTACGGCACGATGGGTGTCGGGCTCGGGCTCGTCGTCGCCGCCTGCGTCGTCAACCCCGACCGCCCGGTCGTCCACGTCTCGGGCGATTCGGCGATCGGCTTCTCCGGCATGGAGATGGAGACCTTGTGCCGCTACGGCATGCCGGCCAAGATCGTCGTGCTCAACAATGGCGGCATCGGCCCGGGGATGCCCGAGATCCCGCAGAACCCGATGCTCAACATGCGGCCGAACACGCTGATCTATGGCGCCCGCTACGACAAGATGATGCAGTCTTTCGGCGGCTATGGCGCTTATGTCGAGGACACCAAGGACGTGCGCGGTGCGCTCGACGAGCTGATGGACTTCCCCGGCCCGGGCCTTGTCAACATCAAGCTCAGCCAAGGTTCGGCCCGCAAGCAGCAGGCGTTCCGCTGGCACAGCTGAGTAGCTGACGCGTCGCGCACGGAGCCGCCCCACGGGGCGGCTCCGGCGCGGCGTTTCAAGACGATGGCCTATCAAACCTACCGCGTCGAGATCACCCGCGACGAGACGCGCCCGTCCGGCAGCGTGGGCGTCGAGATCACCGCCTATATCGATCGGGTTCCCGAAACCAACGACGCCGGGTTCGGGCGGTTGACGCGGGCGTCGCGCGGGGTGTGGAACAGTCGGCTGCAATACACCGGGGATTTCGAGACTTTGACGGCGGCGCTCGCGGCGGTCGATGCCTCTTACCCGGAGGCCATGTCGATCCGCTGCTACGAATATTCTGTCGATAGCGAATACCCGGTCGAGGTTGCTTTGCTGGTGCGCTCGCAAGGCAAATGGCTGCCCGCCGACGATGCCTCCCACTAGACTAGGGCGTGTCGTCAATTACTTGGAGCCTTACCCGTAAAACGAGTTGACGATTAGGTGGAGATCGCAAAACGAGTCTACCTCGGCCGGAGATTGTGTGATCAATGAAAGGTCGGCTTTGGCAAGAGGCTGGCCCATGACCCGATATGGACTGCGAGACGACCAGTGGGAGCGGATCAAAGACGGGCTGCCAGGGCGGATCGGCCATGTCGGCGTGACCGCCCAAGACAATCGTCGATTCGTCGAAGCCGTCCTCTATCGTTTCCGCGCCGGCATCCCGTGGCGCGATTTGCCAGAACGATTCGGTGATTGGAAGAATGCCTACCGCCGGTTCAGCCGGTGGGCGCAAAGCGGGGTCTGGCAAACCATCTTCGAATATCTCGCCGCCGATGCTGACAACGAATACGCGATGATCGACAGCACCATCGTGCGGGCGCATCAGCACAGTGCCGGCGCTCCCAAAAAAAGACCAGGACGAGGCGATCGGGCTTAGCCCGGATATCTCACCGGCGGGTTGAGCACCAAAATCCATGCTCTGGTTGATGCGCTCGGCAATCCCCTGGCCTTTCTGCTGAGCGCGGGACAGGCCCACGATCTGGTTGGCGCCGACGCGCTGCTGCCGCAGATGGCGGCCGATCGGCTGATCGCCGACAAAGCCTTTGACGCCGACGCCCGTGTCCGCGAACCCCTGGCGCGCGCCGGCAAATCGGCGGTCAAATCCCGCCGCGACCAAACCGACTTGCACCTGCCGATTTTGACCGCGACCTCTACAAGGAACGCCATCTGGTCGAAAACTTCTTCTGTAAACTCAAACAGTTCCGGGCCATCGCCACCCGTTACGACAAAACTGCACGCAATTTCCTCGCCGCCATCCACTCGCCGCCGCTATCATTTGGCTCAATTGACGACACGCCCTAGCGTATCAGTCGCCTCAATTAGGTCATACCACCGAAGCCCCCCGAGGGACGGCTAAGCGTTCGCGACTTCATCTCTTGGAAACTACTGCTCGGCACCCGGTCGCCTCGCCCGTCATACCCGCGGAAGCGGGTATCCAGAGGCTACGCCACAGCGCCGGGCCGCCCTGGTCCCCCGCTTTCGCGGGGGCGACGACGACAGAGTCCTCTGTTTGGTTAGTACCATCAGATAACATAAGCAGCCCGAACCGAATGTCCTTTTGCACTTACTTGAACAGTGTCAAGTGAACTCCACGATGGTATAAACGCGATCGCTTGGTACCCACGATTGACCTTTTCGATGATGCGGTCGGGGTCGGCGGTCCAGACGAAAGGTTTGGGTTTGCGGTTGTGCTCGCCGAGATAGCGGTTGATCGCGGCCTGGAGGTCGACGAGCGAGTGGAAGACGCCGCGTTGCAAGCGCCGGCGGGTCAGCGTGGCGAAAAAGCCTTCGACCGCATTGGCCCAGGAGCACGAGGTCGGGGTGAAGTGAAAGGTCCAGCGCGGATGGCGGGCGAGCCAGGCGCGCACTTTGGGATGCTTGTGGACGGCGTAATTGTCGAGGATCGCGTGGACGAGCTTGCCGGCCGGGACAGCGGCCTCGATCCGGTTGAGGAAGCGAATGAATTCCTGGTGGCGATGGCGCGCCATGCACTGGCCGATGACCGTGCCGTCGAGGACATTGAGCGCCGCGAACAGCGTCGTCGTGCCGTTGCGGATGTAATCGTGGGTCATCGTCCCGGCCCGGCCCTTCTTCATCGGCAGGCCGGGCTGGGTGCGGTCGAGCGCCTGGATTTGCGATTTCTCGTCAACCGACAGCACCAGACTGTGGGCCGGCGGGTCGAGATAGAGCCCGACCACGTCGCGCAATTTGGCGGCAAAGGCCGGGTCCTGCGACAGCTTGAAGCGCCGCACCCGGTGCGGCTGCAGACCGTGCGCCGCCCAGATCCGCTGCACCGAGCGCAGCGAGATGCCGCTCGCCGCCGCCATCGCCCGGCCGGTCCAGTGGGTCGTCTCACCCGGCGGCTCGGCCAGGGTCAGTTCGACGACACGGTCGACCAGCGCCGACGGCAATGGCGGCAGACCGGGTTTTCGCGTCTTGTCGTGCAGCAGGCCGGCCACGCCCTCGCGCATGAACCGCTCCTGCCAGCGCCACACGCAGGGCTTCGAGACCCCGGCGCGGCGCATGATCTCGGCGGTGCCGCAGCCCTCGGCCGTGGCCAGAATGATCCGCGCCCGCCACACATGCTTTTGCCGGCTGTTGCGATCCGCCACCACCGCGGCCAGTCGCTCGCGGTCGGCGGCACTCACCTCGATACTGATCCCCTCGCGCATCGAGCATCATCGCATACGCCGCCCCAATATGGAATCCTATGATTGCGTCGTACCACTAGCGTATCAGTCGCCTCAATTAGGTCATACCACCGAAGCCCCCCGAGGGACGGCTAAGCGTTCGCGACTTCATCTCTTGGAAACTACTGCTCGGCACCCGGTCGCCTCGCCCGTCATACCCGCGGAAGCGGGTATCCAGAGGCTACGCCACAGCGCCGGGCCGCCCTGGTCCCCCGCTTTCGCGGGGGCGACGACGACAGAGTCCTCTGTTTGGTTAGTACCACCAGATAACATAAGCAGCCCGAACCGAATGTCCTTTTGCACTTACTTGAACAGTGTCAAGTGAACTCCACGTCTTTTTTGAATTCTGTGGAGATTACAATCCAAGAGGTAATTTTGGAAATTGTCAGTCACCTAATTTACATTTCTAATGTATATTCGGGATCGGCGGCCACCGTACGTTTTTGGAGATCTGGGCGAGATAATGACAGGTATCACAAGCAAATTTCCCAGATTGGCCGGGACCGTAAAGGTGTGTGCATACCGCAAGGCTCGCCCAAAAATTTCCGATCGCAACAGCCGATCCGGTGAAAAGATCTCACGCAAAAGGGTACGCCGCTGGCGGAGACCCTCACCATCCGATCAGGCGTTCTATAAACGGTCGAGGCGGCACCATGCTCCGGTCGCTTACATTCTGGTTCACCGTCCTAGCATTCACATCTAGCGCCGCCTTTGCTGTTCCTTGCACCCAAGTCGCGCTGAAGCCCGACCAGGGTTCGATCGTCCTACCGGGCAAAACCACCGGCAGCGACACCGATGTCACCTGCCTTCGGCTTGCGACGGCCGCCGGGCGCAGCCTCCATTTCAAGCTCGCTCGATCTGCGGGACCACCGCCGGCCTTTAACATCGACGATGTCATCGAGAATCGTGACGACTATTCCTTCGTGACCAGTCGCAATTCTTACGACATCAAAGTTTACGAACTGTTCCGAGCGTCGTCGCCTCAGCCGTTTCAGATTTTCGTCGCTGCATCACCGAGCGAGAAGGGAGCTGATACGGGTAACCCGGCCGACACTGTTTCCGCAGTCGTCAACCTGGACGATCGCCGCTCATCATTATTTAATTTCGGTGATCAGCCCACGCCGCTGATGCGAAAGTATTTCACCGCCGATTTCATTGGGACATGGGTCGTCGCGATGCGCCATGACACGACGGAACCAGTTCTCGATGGCGATCCTCTGACCGGGCTTCAGGGCGTCAAGGCCGTCACACTCGGAGCCAGCCAAACCAATCTGATTTCCGGCGATGACGCCACTGTAACCGCGCGCGTTGCCGCCCAGCCCGACGGATCAACCTTTACCAAGCCAGAGGAGCAGAATTTGCACTTACACATGAAGCGCGAGAACGGTGTCTGGAAAATTGATGACATAAGCAGCTCGGGTCAGCCATCGCTTCATACTTATTTAAGCCGCTTCAAATGATCTAAAACTGCGAGCATTATCGAAGTTCGGTAATGGCTAGGACAAGGTTCTATTTATGAAGTTGGGTTATTTGGAAAAGTCGTTATAATAAGATCACCGTGGCGAATCTGTGAAGGTTGCCCGGTCGGGGAAATCGGGTACAACCGGGCATGGCGACAGCAACCGGTGCTCGACAGCGACCCGACAAGGCCCTCAGATACGCCGCACTCGTCATCGTCGCCGGCGTGTTGGCCACCACCCTGGCGCAGCCCCAGGTTCTAGCGCGCCTTCCGCTGCAAAACCTGCTCAAGAACGAGTTGCACGCCGACCGGACGGCTAATGCCGCGTTCTTTTTCTGGGCCGGCTTGGCGTGGTATTTGAAGCCCCTCGCCGGCATCCTGACCGACGCGTTCCCGCTTTTCGGCAGCCGGCGCAAAAGCTACATCCTGATCAGTGCGAGTTTGGCGGCGCTGTCATGGCTGGCGTTGATCGTCACTCCCAACGAGTATCGACAGCTGCTGGTCGTCGTGATCGCGATCAATACCTTTATGGTGGTCGCGAGCACGGTGGTCGGCGGTTACATGGTCGAAACGGCACAAGCCAATTCGGGCTCGGGTCGTCTTACCGCGATCCGCCAGTTCGTCCAGCAGGTCTGTCTGGTCGTCAACGGTCCGGTCGCGGGATATCTTGCCGGCATCGCCTTCGGCTGGACCGCCGCAGCGTGCAGCGCCGTCATGTTCCTGCTGGTGCCGGCGACGATCCTGTTTCTGCGTGAACAGCGCCAACGGGTGGACTCACGCCAAGTCCTGGAGAACGCCCGCAGACAGCTCGTCAACATCGCGACCGCCCGGACGATGTGGGGAGCCGCGGGCCTGATGGCGTTGTTCTACATCGCGCCCGGCTTTGCGACCGCGCTGTTCTATAAGCAGCAGAATGATTTGCACCTCGGCACCCAAGCGCAGGGCTTTCTGCAGTTGATCGCCGGCGGGTGCGGCGTCGTGGCCGCGGTCGGCTACGGAATCTTGTGCCGGCGCCTGAACCTGCGCGCCCTGCTGATCGGGTGCATGGTCCTCGCCACCGCGGCCAACCTCGGCTACCTGTTCTACTCGTCGGCCGGGCGCGCCCAGGCGATCGAGGGATTGAACGGCTTCGGCTACACCTTGGCCGAACTGGCGCTGATGGACCTGGCCGTGCGCTCGACGCCTGCCGGAAGCGAGGGGTTGGGCTTCTCCCTGATGGTCAGTGTCCGCAACCTTGCCCTGTTCGGCACCGACTGGCTCGGCTCCGAACTGCTCGACCAGTATCATTTTGCCTTTGATTCTCTGGTCATCGCCAATTCCGTAACGACCCTGATCGCGGTTCCTCTGGTATTTCTGCTGCCCCGGCTGATCGTCCTCCGCAGGGACGCCGAGATCTATGAGGCCGCTCCCGCGCCAAAAGCCGCGCTGGAATAAGATCGCCATGCGGGGACTGCGCGGTCAAGACCAATGGACCTCCGGGGCGCGCTCGACGGACCGGTGAACTAAAAGGGGCCCCCGCCCTCGTCGACGCCCCGTCTTCCTGAGACTCTCCGCCCGCAGCCGCAAAAGTTCTGCTGGCATAGCCAACCCCCTGATCTCCGGTTCCCGCTTGTTGTCCATCCGGCTCGCCAAATGCCGCGTCCAACTCGCGTAGCTGCCTCGCTTTTTGCCTCTCAGCATCCGCTGCCGGCAAAGAAGAGAGCCCCGCCGGGGGCGGGGCTCTCACCGGCACGTTTGATGTCTGCTGATCAGTATTAATTCACCTCATCGTCACATCGACCGAGCCCGATGCGGATCGTCGCAATGGAATTGCCCTTGCTCGCATGCCGGAGAGGTGTCCTGACGCTAGCGCCGGTCGCGTCCGTGCTCGCCGTCCTTGCGACCGTCCTCCGGAGCGCGGTCGCGGTCCTCGGCGATGTCGCCGTGGCCGCGCTGATGGCCGCCGCCCTGATGACTCCCGCCAACCTGGCCGCCATGGCTGCGCTCGCCGCCCTTGCGGCCGGCCTCGGACGCCAGCTCGTGATCGCGCGAGAAGCTGCGTTCTTCGGCGGGAACGCTCTGCCCGCCTTTGCGGCCGGCTTCAGAGGCGCGTTCGGGGTCGTTCTTGAAGTTTCCGCTGCTGGCCTGGCCACCCTTGCTGGCAATGTCGCGCTGCTTCTTGTCGTCCATCGACGCAAAGCCGCGGTTTGAGCTATGGGATTGGTCTCGTTCTGCCATTACTACGCATCCTTCGTCAAGTTTCCGCTGCCAAGAGGTCGATATCACACGGCAGCTCCCACCGCTAACGAAGGCTAATGGCCTCGGTTCCGTTGATTTCTCTTCAAAACTCCGGGATAACCGAAGAAATTCCTTTTAACGATTGAATAGAAAACTGGAGATAACGCAACGCGCGGGTATATTTATATACGAAAGCTTAAGCGAACCGAGACGGTGCAAAAGGAGCGATCTCGATCGAGGGTGGCCGGCCGGCGACGAGATCGGCGACGACCTTGCCGGTCATCGGCGCCGCGGTCACCCCGACATGGCCGTGGCCAAAGGCGTAGATCACATCCGGACAGGAGCGGGAGGCGCCGAGCGCCGGCAGTGAATCGGGCAGGCTCGGGCGATGACCCATCCATACCGAGATTCGGTCCTCGGGATGATCCGCGGCGAGGCCGGGCAGCATCTTGCGGCCTTGTTCGAGTAAGATCCGCGCGCGGCGCCAATCGGGCGGGGCGTCGAGGCCGGCCAGCTCGACCGTGCCGGCAAAGCGCAGACCGGTATCCATTGGCGTGGCAACGAATTTGCCGTCAGCGTCGGCGGTCGGGAGGCGCGGCATGATTTCGGGATCGTGGATCATCAGGTGATAGCCGCGCTCGGTTTCGAGCGGAATGGCGTCGCCGAGCGCGGCGGCGAGTGGCTTCGACCAGGCGCCGGCGCAGACAACCGCGGCGTCGGCCGGCATGTCGCCCTGGTCGGTGAGGATCGCGGCCAGCCCGCCGCCGTCGAGGCGGAACCCCGTAGCTCGCGCCCGCATAATCTCGCCCCCCGAGCGCAGGAAATGGTCGAGCAGGCCTTGGACCAGGCCCAACGGGTTCGAGGTGTGGCCGTTCTCGCGCACCAGGATGCCGCGGACGTAATCGCGCGACAGCGTCGGTTCGAGCTGGCGCAATTCGTCGGCGTCGAATTCGTCGACCTCGACCCCGTTCTCGTGGCGCAGTTCCCAGGCGAGCCGGTCTTTTTCGAGGCCCTGCGGCGAACGGTAAACATAAAGGTGGCCCAGGCGGTGGACGAGATCCTCGGCGCCGGCGTCGCGGACCAATGGCATCAGCGCTTCAAGGGTGGCGCCGACCAGCGGGCGCAGGGCGCGCGCCTGGGCGTGAACCTTTTCGGGGGCGCCGGCGCGGACAAAGCGGACCAGCCACGGCGCGATCGCCGGCAGATAGCTCCAGCGCAATGACAATGGCCCGAGCGGGTCAAAGAGCCAACGCGGCACGTTCCACATCACGCCCGGCATTGACACTGGGGTCACCGAGGAGGCGTTGAACGCACCGGCATTGCCAAAGGAAGCGCCATGCCCCGGCTCGCCCGCCTCGATGATAAGGACCTTGTGTCCGTCGCGCTGCAAATAGCTCGCCGCGCACACCCCGACTATGCCGGCGCCGATCACGCCAACTCGTTTGCCCTTGATCGCCGGCATCGCCGCTCCCCGCAACCCGTATCGAAGATGAACCTGCCCGCGTGGGGCCGCAACGGCGCCGGCTAAAGAAGGGTGGTTCGGCGCTAGCCGGAGACGCTTGATCGCGGTTAAGCTCTCGCACGGACAGAGTGGGCGTGGAGGAGCAACAGATGGATTTCGGCGCGTTGATGTTCTTTACCGATTACGCGATTTCGGCGGTGGACCTCGCCAAGGCGCTGGAGCAGCGGGGGTTCGAGTCGGTCTGGGCCCCCGAGCACTCGCACATCCCGACCTCGCGAAAAACGCCGTTTCCGGGCGGCGGCGAATTGCCAAAGCGGTATTACGACGCGATGGACCCGTTCGTGTCATTGACCGCCGCCGCGATCGCCACCAGCAGGCTCAAACTCGGAACCGGCGTGTGCCTGGTGCAGCAGCGCGACCCGATCCAGACCGCAAAGCTCGTGGCTTCGGTTGACCAGGTGTCGCAGGGGCGCTTTCTGTTTGGCGTCGGCGGCGGCTGGAACGCCGACGAGATGGAAAATCACGGCACCGACCCGAAAACCCGGTTCAAGCTGATGCGCGAACGGGTCGAAGCGATGAAGGAGATCTGGACCAAGTCCAAAGCCGAATATCACGGCGACATGGTCGATTTCGACGAGATCATGGCGTGGCCGAAGCCGGTGCAAAAACCACACCCGCCGATCCTGGTCGGCGGCGCTTGGCCGCAGGCCGCACGGCGCGCGATCCGCTATGGCGACGGCTGGTGCCCGATCGGTGGCCGCCCCGGTTCGAGCCCGCTCGACATGCTCGAGCAATTCCGCAACATGGCACGCGACGCCGGGCGCGACCCGCAATCCCTGCCGATCACCTTGTTCAACCCGCCCGAGGATGCCGGCGAGCTCGCCCGCTACCGCGACATGGGCGTTGCCCGGGTCGTCGTCATGCTGTTGTCCGAGCCGAGCGAGACGATCCTGCCGATCCTCGACCGCTGGGCCGGTCTGATCCGCACCGCGTGAGGGCTAGCCAGCCCCAGCTACGCCCACTCTGCGATCTCGGCAAAACCGAGCCGTGGTGGGCGCGGGTGCAGGCTGGCGCGCTCGCCATAGCCGATGTTGAGGAGAAAATTGCTGCAATAGCGGCCACTGGAAAAAAATTCGGCATCGACCTTGGCGTTGTCGAACCCCGACATCGGCCCGCAATCGAGACCCTGCCCTCGCAACGCTAGCATGAAGTAGCCGCCCTGCAGCGAGCTGTTGCGAAAGGCGGTTTCGAGCGCCAGCGCGTCGTTGCTGGTGAACCAGCCGCGCGCGTTCGTGTGCGGGTAAAGCCGCGGCAGATATTCGTAGAATTCGCGGTCATAGGCGACGATCGCGGTGACGGGCGCGGTGCGCACCTTTTCGGAGTTGCCGGCGGAAACGCAGGGCAGCAGCCGCTCCTTGCCCGCCCGGCTGCGCACCAGCACCAACCGCATCGGCTCGCAATTGCCGCTAGTCGGACCGAACTGGGCCAATTCCAGCGCCCGTTCGACAACACCGTCCGGTATCGCGCGATCCTGCCAACGGGTAAAGGTGCGCGCCTCGGTGAACAGGGTGGCGAGCGCCTTGTCGTCGAGCGGGGTCACGCCGCGAGCGCCCGGGCGCGGCTTTTCATCAGCAGCTGGATGCGCTGTTCGAACTGCTCCATGCCGATCACGAAATCATCGAATGTCAGCATCACGCCTCTGACCCCCGGCACCGTTGCGACCTCGTCGAGCATGCGCGCCACCGAAGCATAGGACCCGACGAGCACGCCCTGATTAGTCGGCGAGGTGCGATCGGTCAATTTGTAGCGATGTGGGGTGGAGTAGGGGTCGGGATTTCGGGTGGGCGCCGGCCTGAGCTTCGCGTTGTTGTCGATCGGGATAAAACGTGGACTTCCATCAGATGTGCCTCCAGTGGGTCAGATTGCCTGCCGATCACGCAAGAGCGGTGCCAAATCCTGGATGGAAGTTTTGGGCGCAAGATTGACGTAAGCTCGGTCGCCGGCAGATTTTTCGGTGCTCAAACTGAGTGCACGATGTGTCAAATATATCGAGAAAATCTTCGGTCTTGAACATGAACTAGGCGCTAGAGATAGATCGTTGACGTTTTATTTATCAGGAGACTGAATAAAATGCAACATAGTTGTTTTATCGCGACCAACATCGGCGTTTAAGAATTGCACGGTTTTAGAACAATATACTTATGGCATGCTTCTTGCTGGTTCACTTGCTCCGATTTTGGCCCGCGCATGGTGGGCAAGACAGGCAAGGAGAACGCAATGCATTCGGTCGTCGAAATCGAGGAAAAGATCCGCCGGCGCTATCACCAGCCCAGAGGTGTCGAGCAGTTCGGCATCGAGCCGGTGCCGAGAGAGCTAAAGACGGTGCGCTGGCTGGATATTTTTTCAATTATCTTCGGCTTTGCGCTCAATCCCGGCTCGATTCTGGTCGGTGGTCTCGCGGTCGTCTCGGGATTGTCGTTTCTGGGCGCGGTCGGCGCCATCACCGGCGGTGTGCTGCTGGCAACCATCGCCTATACGATCATGGCAACGGTGGGCGTCGATTTCGGCCTGCCCGGCCAAGTTTCGACCCGCATGGTCTACGGACTGCGCGGGGCGAAATGGATGCCGTCGTTTCTGCGCACGATCGCCTCGACCTACTGGTTTGCCTATCAGACCGTAGCCGGGTCCCTGGCGGTGGTGGCGATCCTCGACCGCTGGACCGGTACGGCGCATTCGCTGGTGACGGTTAGTGTCATTTTCGCGGTTTTGCAGGCTGTGGTGGCGGTCATCGGCTACGGGTCATTAAAGCACCTGTCGCGCATGGCGTTGCCGTTCAAAATCGTGATCCTGTGCCTCGTGCTGTTCCTGCTGGCGACCCATGACGACCCGCATTTCGCCCCCTCGCAGGTCCTGCATTACGCCGGCAAGCCCGAAGCCGGTTGGTTGTTGTTCGTGACTTGGATGAATGTCGTCGCCGCCGGCTCGCTGACCATGGTCACCGATTCCGCCGATTTTTGCCGCTACACCCGCTCGCGCGCCGACATGTGGTGGGGGACGTTGCTGGGTAAGGTCGGCGGCGGTTTCTTTGCCGCCCTGCTCGGCGCTTACGCCGCCGCCGCGACATTGGGCAAGACCGCCAATGCCTTTGCTGTCGCCTCGGGCCTCGGCGTCAGCCATTTCACACTGCTGCTGTTCCTGATCGTGATCGCGCTCGACAATTGGACAATCAACGTCCTCAACCTCTATACAGGCGGTCTGTCGCTGTCGAACATGTTCGAGCGGCTCGGTCGGTTCTGGACGACGGTGATCATCAGCGTGCTCGGGATCGCATTGTCGGCTACGCCCAGTGTCGTCACCGGCTATACGACCTATGTCGGCATGCTCGGCAACGTGTTCGCACCGATCGCCGGAGTGCTGATTGCTGATTACATCTTTGTCAAGCGGATGAAGATTGATCTGGTCGCGCTGTTCGAGCCCAATGGCGCCTATTGGTATTGGAAGGGGGTCAACCCGATTGCCGTTGTTTGGACCGTGCTGGGCTTTCTTGCCTATATGTTCGTCATCCCCGCCGAGTGGATCAGAGTTCTGGTGACCGTGGTTGCGACCGGAGCCGGGTATTGGGCGACAACGCAACTGCTGGCGCCGCATCTGGCCCAGCTCGGCCGCGCGGCGCGCCCAGGCGATCAGCGCGAGGCGATCGAAGAACTCGATTGGGAATTGGCCGTTCGCTAAGTGTCTGACCTGAAATGAGACGAACGATCCCAATACCTTACCGTCGCCCCCGCGAAAGCGGGGATCCAGAGCCTGCCCCTGGCGTGAACAGGGGGGCCACCGCCCGTCGCTCACCCTGGGTTCCCGCTTTCGCGCCGCTTTCGCGGGAATGACGACCAAGGATCTGATTTTGCGAAATGCTTTTCGGGTCGGAGTCTAAGCGAGCGGATCATCGGCATGGCTCGGGCGGCCCCTCAACCGGGGAGTCGCCCGCTCCGGCGAAATGATCTAAAATCCTCCCACACCGCGTCTTGGGAGGATTTCATGTCCGTCATCAAAGCCTACGATCTCGCTTATGGGCGGTTGCGCTCGCCCGATCTCGACAAGCAGGAAGAGTTCCTGACCGATTTCGGGATGGTGCGCGCCGACCGCACCAAGAACGCGCTCTACATGCGCGGCACCGATGCGCCGCACCACCTCCACGTCACCGAATTGGGCGAGCCGCGCTATGTCGGGATCGCGGTCCATGCCGCCAGCCCGGAAGATCTCGACCGCGTCTCGCGGGTCGAGGGCGCCTCCAAGATCGAGGACATCGACGAGCCCGGCGGCGGCAAGCGCGTGCGCCTGACCGACCCCGACGGCTATCAGGTGGAAGTCGTCCACGGCATGCAGATGCTCGACCCGATCCCGGTGTATCGGCCAAAGGTCAATTCCGGCGAGGACAAGTACCGGCGCAAGGGCGAATTGTTCCGGATCAATCCCGGCCCTTCGCACATCAAGCGGCTCGGCCATTTTGTCGTGATGAGCAAGAATTTTGAGAAGACGCTCAGCTGGTACCGCGACACGCTCGGCTTCCGTTGCTCGGACGAGTTTTATGCCGGCGACAAGACCAACATCGTCGGCTCGTTCAATCGGCTCGACCGCGGCGAGGATTACGTCGACCACCACGCGTTTTTCTGCATCCGCGGCGACAAAAGCGGTCTCAACCACCTGTCATACGAGGCGGCCGACATCGACGACGTGATGGCCGGCCACGAGCACCTCGAAGGCAAGGGTTATCAGCACATGTGGGGCATCGGGCGCCATCTGATCGGTAGCCAGCTGTTCGATTACTGGGCCGATCCGTGGGGCCGGGTGCACGAGCATTGGGCCGACACCGACGTGCTGAACGCCCACACCCCACCCAATGTCATGGAGCGCGGCCAGGGCACCGGCGGACCGTGGGGTCAGCCGATCCCGGCGATCTTCATGGGTCACGCCTCGCCCTGAAGTGCCCGTTCCCTGATCCCTCTCTGCTGGCGATGCGGTTGCTCCCTCTGCGCCCGTGTACGGGTGCAGGGGAGGGGGTCCGCGGCGCAGGTGTAGGAAGACGAGGCGGGTCGGCGAGTCACCCCGGAAGCCCGCGGCTCAACCCGCCCTCTCCGCCTCCGGGGGCGGAGTAGAATGTTGCGGCGCCGTCAGCAACTCGAGCGGCTATGACCGGGGATCGGCGACGTGACCCTGAACCTCGAAGGCGACATCGTGTCGTCGAGCCCGACGGTTCCCGAACCTGGCTCGATCGCGCTGCTTGTCCTGAGCCTCGGCATGCTATTGTTGTTGATCCGTCGCGAGCGGCGGATGGGGGCGATGCAGGGACGAGCGCATGTGGGCAGACGGGTGGGTCTATAGGGTAATTCTGGCGCTCTCAGGAATTACGCTGATCCTGGTCGTCGTCTACCTGATCCTGATCGAGCAGAACCGCTCGGTCCAGGCCGAGGTCAACCAGCGCCAGCAATTCATCAACCAGAGCATCCAGTTCGGCCGGGTCAACGAGGCCCTGGTGCGCGCGCTGGCGGCGGTCGCGGTCAATGACAACGACGACAAGCTGCGCGAGCTGCTGGCACAGAACGGCATCACGATCAATCCCAAGACCGGCGCACCCGTCCCCGCCGCCGGGACCGGCGCCAAGGCTGCTGCGCCGTCGGCGGGAAAAAGCCCATGACGATCCTGGGAACCGGCCGTGGTCGGCAAGGGAACGGGTTGCCGCCCCCGCTGATCCTGGTCGTCGTGTCGCTGTTCGTGCTGATGGCGTTCGAGACCGGACAAGCGATTCGCGATCGCGGGGCGCTCGCCGAGTTGACGCGGGCGCAGCAGCCGAGCATCGAGCAGGCAGCCAAACTGCGCCAGCAGTTGCAGAACCTCGCCGGCAAAACTGCCGAACTCGCCGCTGCCGGCGATGCCGGCGCCAAGTCAGTCGTCGAACAAATGAAGGCGCAGGGCGTCACCCTGGGGGTGCCGAAGAAATAGCGCTCGGGCCGCGCGGCTGCCGCCGGCCGGTCAATCTTGTCGTAGCCGACACCCATGCGCACGATCGCGCGCAGCCGCGGAAAGCGCGCGACGTCCTCGGCCGAGACCGCGTGGCGCATGATCATCAGCCCATCGACCTCGGCGCAATCGGCGGGGTCGAGTTCGGCCAGTGCCTGCTTGGTGTGGCGAATAATCCGCACCTCGGGGCCGAAAATCTCGTTTTCCAGACTGAGGTCCGGGATCTGCCGGTCTTCGGGATAAAGGACGGTGACGGGCATCGGCATGCCGCGCTCAGCCCTGCGCGACCTTGACCGGCTGGCCGGTCGCCGCCGAACGCACGATCGCCTCAAAGGCGGCGACGCCGTGCACGATTTCCGCGGCGGTGATCGGGTAGGGGCGGACGCCGTTGATCGCCGCAGCGAAGCCTTCGAGCTCGGCGGCGAGCGCGTTGAACCCCTTGTACTCGATGATTTCGGGGTCTGGTGCGCGATGGCGGCCGGCCGGCATCGCCGCCGGCACCGGGATGAAGTGGAAGTCGGGGTCCTGGCCGGCAAGCTCGGCGCGACCCTTGCTGCCGTAAACCGCGAACCGGTAGGTCGGCGCGGTGACGAGCGAGCAGTAGAGGCTCGCCGACATGCCGTTCTCGAGCCGGATCAAGACACTCGTCGTATCCTCGATCCGGGTCATCGACCGGTGCAGGCTGAGGCAATAGACCTCGTCGATTCGGCCAAACAGATAAATCAGCGCGTCGAGATTGTGGACGCCGGTGGCGGTCATCGCCCCGGCCGGGGCTTCCTGGGGGTCGGCGCGCCAGTAATAGCCGTCCGGCATGAAGTGTCCCGCCGGTGAGGCCTGCGCGGTCTCGCAATGGGACGGGAGGCCGAGCCGGCCGTCGTCGATTCGCGCTTTCAGCTCGATCATCGCGGGGTGAAAGCGGCGCGGATAGGCTACGCCCAAAACCACCCCGGCCCGTGCCACCGCGGCGAGCGCCGATTCGGCGCTCGTCACGTCGAGGGTGAACGGCTTTTCCATGAAGACGTGCTTGCCGGCCGCAGCGGTGTGTTCGACCTGCATGCCGTGCTGGCTGTGCGGCGTCGCAAACACGACCGCGTCGATTTCGGGATCGGCGAGGATCCGGTCGAAATCGTCGCAATAGGCGATCCCATGCTCGGCGCAAAACGGCGCAGCTGTGGCGCGGGTGCGGCTGTGGCCGGTCGTAAAGCGGAACTCCGTGCTCTTGCCCTGGATCGCGCCGACCAGGGTACGCCCCCAGCGGCCAAGGCCAACGATTGCGGCGCGGATCACTTTTTTGCCGCCAGCATGTCGCGCACGCCGCGCAGCGCCACATAGTAGCCGGGCAGGCCGAACCCCGCGACCACGCCCTGGCTGACCGCGGCCGTCTGCGATGCCGGGCCCCGGCGGATCGGGTTTGAGATATGGACCTCGATGGTCGGGAAGCTTACCTGCGAGATTGCCGCGACCAGCGCCGGGTAGCCGCTGCCGAACGCCGCCGGATTGAACAACGCCGCATCGAATCCCTCGTCGTTGGCTTTGTAAAATCTATTGATGACGTCGCCTTCGACGTTCGAGTGAAAGATTTCGATGTCGAGACCCAGCTCGGCCGCATAGCCGCGGATCCGCTCGTCATATTCGGGCAGGGTCATCGGGCCGAAAATCTCGGTCTGGACCTTGCCGCGCATGTTCATGCCAGCACCATGGACGATCAGGATTTTCGGCATCGCATTGTCCTCGAATGGCGTCCGAAGGGAGTACCAAGTATGCCGGCGATGCTAGCCGACCAGCCGATTCTCTGACAAGGCCGATCCGCCGGCTTGACAGGGAATGCCCTGATCTTGCACCACCTCGCCTATGAGGTGTTTCAATATCCTCCTCATGATCGCGGCGGTAGCGCCGTGGGCGATCGTTCCCGGCCCGGCTATCGCAGCCCCGCCGAAGACTGAGCCGTCGCGGAATGTCGCAGAACAGGTCAAAGCGCTGATCACCAAAAACGCCGGAAACACCGAGGTCGTCACCTTTGCCGACAACCGACAACGTGCGGTCAAGGTCGTTCGCGGCAAGAAAGAACCGCCGGGGCAGGCGGCCGCGCACGGCGTCGACGAAATCGTCGCCTTCTCCGACCCGCGAATGCAGCCGGTGCGCATCATGCGTGGACCGGTGGTGGCGGCCGCGTCAGTCGCCGTCCCCTCGGAACCGGCGCGCCGCCCGATCGGGGCCGACGTGCAGGTCGTCTCCTTCGCCGACCAACTAGAGCGGCCGGTGACGGTCCTGCGCGGCGGGCCGGTCGCGGGGATCGGCCTCCATCCGCCAACGGTGGCGCGAAGCCCCGATCTCGACCTGTTCGCGGCGGCGCGCGGCGCCGACCTCGATCGGGTCGCCTTTGCGGTCGACGGCGCCGAATCGAGCCATGGAACGGATCCCGCGATGTGGCGTCCGGAACCCAACGGGCCGCAGGGCCCGATGCAAGTGTCCGCCGCAGCAGCGAGCGATTTGGGGGGCGGGGACCGGTTCGATCTGACGCAGAACCGCCTGCTCGGCCGCGCCTATCTGGCGCGGCTCTATCGGCGCTACGGCAATTGGCCGGATACCGTCGCCGCCTATAATTGGGGGCCGGGCAACATGGATGCGTGGATTGCGCAGGGGCGGCCGCCCGCGGGATTGCCGCTCGAGGTCGAGCGTTACTGCGACTGCGTGCTGGGCGACGGCGGCATCGTGCAGGGGCAGGGCGCGCGACTTTCGCGCGCCGGCTGGCAGTCGCAGGCACCGTAACGACGCGGATCGTCGAATAGCGGCCGGCGACGCCAAGCACATTTTGCAAATTCTTTAAGCAGACCGTCGATGAATGGTTATGTGCTAGGCTGAGCCGTCGTCCGCCGCCGCAACTTCGCGACGCAGTGCGACGGCGGCATCATCCATTCTCTCAAGGCTCTGTCCTAAGAAATTCAAATCATGCGGGTCTTTCAGTTTTTTGAAAATCTGCTCGAACCCACCGCACTTCCGCCGGGTCCTCCGCCGGATGGGCTCGGCGCGTTCTACTGGCACCACGCACGTCAGGCCCGCGGGCTCGTCATAGCACTGTTCGGGGCGGGGGTGGTCGTGGCGCTGCTCGACACGACGATCCCGGTCTTCGTCGGCCGTGTCGTGACCATGGTGTCGAGCCGTACGCCCCATTCGGTGCTGCACGATTCCTGGCATCAGTTGGTCGGCATGGCTTTGGTTCTGCTGATCGCACGGCCGTTGGCGATGCTGGTGCAGAATCTGATCACCAACCAGGCGATCATTCCCGGATTTTCCAACCTGGTCCGCTGGCAGAGCCATTGGCATGTAGTGCGACAGAGCTGGGCCTTTTTCCAGAACGACTATGCCGGCCGCATCGCCAACCGGGTCATGCAGACCGGCCCGGCATTACGCGAAAGCGTGGTCTCGGCCACCAACGCGGTTTGGTACATCCTGGTCTACGGCGGCGGTGCCATCGCCTTGCTGGCGTCGAGCGACGTGCGGCTGGCGGTCCCGGTGCTGCTGTGGTTCAGCGGCTACGCGGTGTTGTTGCGCTGGTTCGTGCCGCAGCTGCGCAACCGCTCGCAACGGATGTCGGCGGCGCGCTCGCAGCTGTCCGGCCGGGTCGTCGACAGCTACACCAACATCCAGACGGTCAAGCTTTTCGCCCGGCCGCGCGACGAGGACGCCTTTGTGCGCGAATCGATGGATGAACTGACCGATGCGCATCGCGACCAAGTGCGGCTGATGACCGTGCTGGGACTGAGCCTCGGCGCCCTCAATGCGGCGATGGTCGTCGGCACCGCCGGTGACGCGATCTGGTTGTGGAGCGGCGGTCGCATCGTCGTCGGCACGGTTGCGATGGCGCTGCCGTTGACTTGGCACATCGCCAGCATCGCCGGCTGGGTGGCGCAGAACGTGACCACCATTTTCGAGAATATCGGCGTCGTGCAGGAGGGGATGCGGTCGATCGCGGTGCCGCATCAGATGACCGACCGGCCGAGCGCGGCGCCGCTGCGGGTCGAGCGCGGGCTCGTGCGCTTCGAGAATGTGCGCTTCGGCTACGGCACCCAGCGCGGCGTATTGCACGGCATCGATTTGACGATTGCGCCCGGTGAGCGGGTCGGGCTGGTCGGGCCATCGGGAGCGGGCAAGTCGACTTTGGTCAATTTGCTGCTGCGCTTCTATGACATCGAAAGCGGACGGCTCCTGATCGACGGGCAGAACATCGCCGAGGTCACGCAGGAGAGTCTGCGCGCGCATATTTCGATGGTGACGCAAGACACCTCGCTGCTGCACCGCTCGATCCGCGACAACATCCGATATGGCCGACCGCAGGCGAGCGAGTGGGAGGTGCGGCGCGCCGCAGCACAGGCACAGGCGACGGAATTCATCGAGGGACTTGAGGATTGGAACGGGCGGCACGGCTTTGACGCCCATGTCGGCGAGCGCGGGGTCAAATTGTCGGGTGGGCAGCGCCAGCGCATCGCGCTTGCGCGCGTCATCCTGAAGGATGCGCCGATCCTCGTGCTCGACGAAGCCACTTCTTCGCTCGACTCGGAAATCGAAGCAGCGATTCAGGAGCAACTCGAAAGTCTGATGCGCGGACGCACGGTCATCGCCATCGCCCACCGGCTGTCGACGATCGCCCGGCTCGACCGGCTCGTAGTGCTGGACAAGGGACGGATCGTCGAGGAAGGTACACACACCGCTCTGCTTGCTACAGACGGAACCTATTCGCGGCTGTGGCGGCGCCAATCGGGCGGCTTCATCGACGCCGTCGGCACGCCCGGCCTGGACGCCGCCGCGGAATAGCATGGCTTAGGGGCTCGGTACGGTTCGAGGGCGAAGTGAGCGAGCTCGCTGAAAAACGAATGTCTTTGGACGAATTCCTTCGCTGGGACGACGGCACAGACGCGCGCTACGAGCTGATCGACGGTTTTCCGATGGCGATGGCACCGCCGGCCGAGGCACATCGGATCCTGGCCATGCGACTCGGCTCCCGGATAGATGCCGCGCTGGCGCGCCGACGCCGGTGCATCGCCCAGATCGAGCCTGGGGTGGTGCGTCGGGATCGAAACAATTCCCATTACGTTGCCGATATCGCCGTCAGTTGCCGATTGAACGAACCCGGTCGGCAAGCCATCTCGGAACCGATCCTTGTCGCTGAGATCCTGTCACCGAGCACCGAGCGCCACGACCCCCGCATCAAGCTGCCGATCTATCGGCAGATTGAAACCGTGCAAGAAATCCTGTTGATCGACGCCGACAGCCATTACGCCGAGCTTCATCGGCGCGAGAACGATCGGTGGGTCACCGAACTGGTGCGTGGGGCCGGAGCGACGCTGGTTCTGGCGTCGGTCGAGCTGCGGCTGTCGATGGCGGAGCTTTATGAGGGGATCGCCGTCCCGCTCGCTGGGTCTTGATCGAGCGAGCGGCTGCCGCCTGATCTCGCCGCTAAAGCCCGACTCTTCCGCCCGCCGCACCCAACCATGCTCGATCGTCTCTATTCCCGCATCTTGGGGCTTGCCGCCAGCCGGTATGCGACAGTGGCGCTGGCGGTTGTCGCCTTTGCCGAGAGTTCGTTCTTTCCGCTTCCACCCGATCTGCTGCTGATCCCGATGATCCTGGCGCGGCCGCGCCGGGCGTTTCTGCTCGCCGGCCTGTGCACGATGATGTCGGTCGTCGGCGGCTTTCTCGGTTATGCCATCGGCTATTTTTTGTTCGACGCTGTCGGCCGCCCAATCCTCGAACTTTATCACGCGACGGGCCGCTACGACGCGCTGAAGGCGGCCTTCGCCCAATGGGGCGTGTGGATCATCGTGCTCAAAGGGTTGACCCCGATCCCCTACAAGCTCGTCACCATTGCTAGCGGCGTCGTGCAATTCCCTATCATACCTTTTGCCCTCGCATCCCTGGCCTCGCGCAGCTTGCGCTTCTTTCTGCTCGCGGCGTTGCTGTGGCGCTTTGGCGAGCCGGTGCGCGAATTCATCGAGCGCCGGCTGATGCTGGTGACGAGCGTGTTCGCGCTCGCCCTCGTTGGCGGGTTTGTGGTGCTGCGCTATCTATAGCGGGATGATCGAAGTGTTGACGGCATGACCGACGGAGGGCGGGCCTTCCCCGTTTTCGTCCTGATATCGAGCGCCACGGTGATGTTGGCGGTGCTGCTGTCGCAATATTGGGGTAGGCTCGCGCCCTGCGAGCTGTGCCTGACCGAGCGCTGGCCTTGGGACGTTGCGATCGTGATCGCGTTTGTCGCGGCCATGGTCGGCAGCCGGCTCGCACTACCCTGGGTGGCGTTGCTGCTGACGGCGGTGTTCGCCGTTGGAAGTGCGCTTGCCTTCTATCATGTCGGGGTCGAACAGCATTGGTTCGCCGGTCCCGGCGCGTGTACCGCTGCTGGCGGGACGCCGGAGACGCTCGACGCGCTGAGGGCGCAACTCCTCCACCAGCAACCGGTGCGTTGCGACGAGCCGGCATGGACGATGTTTGGAACCTCGCTCGCCGGCTGGAATTTGCTGGCCTCGCTGATGATGACCTGCATCTGTCTCGCCGTTTTTGGTCGGGTTCGCGGAAAGAGGCGGGCGGGGAACGCGCCCGGTTTCCCATGAGCGCCGCTTCCGGTCATCGTCTGCCCGGCGACCCGCTGCCGGCAGTGGAAGTTGAGCGGGTCGTGCGCGTCGACCACGCGGGCGAATTTGGCGCGACACGGATTTATCGCGGCCAGCTGGATGTGTTGCAACGCAGCCGCAGCGCCGGTGTGATCCGGCGAATGGCCGAGGCCGAGCAGCGCCATCTCGCTGCGTTCGAGACGTTGCTGCGCGAGCGTCGAGTGCGGCCGACCGTGTTGCAGCCGCTATGGTCGGTTGCCGGCTATGCGCTGGGTGCGGTGACCGCATTGCTGGGCGAGCGCGCCACGATGGCCTGCACAATCGCAGTAGAGGAGGTCATCGACGAGCATTACCACGACCAGGCCGAGCGGCTCGCCGGGGAAGAGCCGGAATTGGCGAAAACGATCCTCGCCTTCCGCGCCGAAGAGATCGCTCATCGCGACATCGCGATCGCTCAGGGCCCCGGAGAAACCGCAGGCTACGATCTGCTTAGCGCTGCCATCAGGACCGGCTCGCGGCTGGCAATCTGGCTCTCGACGCGGGCTTGATTCGCTGCGTGGTCAGCCGGAGCAAGCGACCCGCACGCGGATGAACGGGACCCGGCGATCAAATTCTTCTCCATCGCAAGAACATCTGGGATCGCCGACCAAGCCCAAAGCAGCGGCGAGACCGGCAGCGGACGGATAACCCGGGTTTGCGTGGCCGGTCCCAGCCGTGCTGATGATCCCGAGGAAGACGGACTGCGCCGTTTCGTTAAATCCCCGGACGACCCAACGGCAGCCGCTAACCGCCGTGTTGCTGCACCGATTTTGTCACCATATACTTGTTAGTTCAGCGAATTGCAGCGAGTGCGAAAAATGGCGCGTGTAACCGTCGAAGATTGCGTGATCAAGGTCCCTAATCGGTTTGAGCTGGTTCTTCTGGCGGCCCATAGGGCACGCGAAATCACCTCCGGCGCACCATTGTCGATCGATCGCGATGACGACAAGAACCCGGTCGTCGCGCTGCGCGAGATCGCCGACGAGACTGTCGGTCTACCTCATTTGAGGGAGGCAGTGGTTCGCGGCATGCAGAAGCACATCGAACTCGACGAGGCCGAGGAGACCCACGAACTCGAGGTCGATCCGAGCGTGTTCGGGTTCGCTGCGCCCGGCGGTCCGCTGGGTAGGGACGAAGTCGGGGCCGACGCGCAGGGCTTCGAAGATGCCGAAATCGGCGACGAGGCCGAGCTCGAGGAGGATCAGGCGATCGACCAGGACTTTGCCTCCGACGAGGACGCGATCGACGAAGATCTTGTTGCCGACGTGGTGTCGGTCGATGACGACGACGAAGAGGAGAGCGATGTCGACAATGTCCCGGAAGGCGATATGCCCGAAGACAGCGGTGAGGGGCTTTAAATAAGACGGGCACGCCGAGCGTTTCCCGCGCGACCGCGCGCTCTCGCGGCGAGAGGCTGGGACGAGATCGTGAGGCCCTCGTCATGATGCGGCAATTCGAGCTGGTCGAGCTCGTACGCTCCTACGATCCGAACGCCGACGAAGACGCGCTGAACCGCGCCTATGTGTTCTCGATGAAGGCACATGGCGCCCAATTACGCGCTTCGGGTGATCCTTATTTCTCGCATCCGGTCGAGGTCGCCGGGATCCTTGCCCAGATGAGGCTCGACAGCGCCTCGATCGTCACCGGTCTGCTGCACGATACGGTCGAGGATACGGTCGCTACGCTCGACGACATCGACCGGTTATTCGGTCACGAGACTGCCCGCCTTGTCGACGGCGTGACCAAATTGTCGCGGATCGAACTGCAATCCGACCAGACAAAGCAGGCGGAAAACTTTCGCAAGCTCGTGCTGGCGATGTCTGAAGACATCCGGGTCCTGCTAGTCAAGCTCGCCGACCGTCTTCACAACATGCAGACACTGCACTTTATCAAGAACGACGAGAAGCGCAGGCGGATCGCGCGCGAGACGATGGACATCTACGCGCCGTTGGCCGAGCGGCTCGGCATGCAGCGCATGAAGGACGAGCTCGAGGATCTGGCCTTTGGCGAGCTGCAGCCCGACGCCCGCGGCAGCATCCTCACCCGCCTGGATTTTTTGCGCGACCAGGGAGCGGCGCTGGTGCCGCGGATCGAAGACGAGCTGCAACGTAAACTGGCCGAAGGCGGGATCGCCGGTACTATTGTCTCCGGTCGCGAGAAATCTCCGTGCTCAATCTGGCACAAGATGCAGCGTAAGAATGTCGCCTTCGAGCAGCTTTCGGACGTAATGGCGTTTCGCGTTCTGGTCGATGACGTCGGCGACTGCTATCACGCGCTGGGTATCATCCACTCGGCCTACCACGTTGTTCCCGGCCGGTTCAGAGACTACATTTCGACCCCGAAACCGAACAACTACCGCTCGCTGCACACGGGCGTCATCGGGCCGGAGCAGCAGCGCATCGAAGTACAGATCCGCACCCGCGACATGCACGAGGTCGCCGAACTCGGCGTCGCTGCCCATTGGAGCTACAAGCAGGGCGCCGGGAAGACCGAAGGGCCGCAATATCGCTGGCTGCGCGAGCTTTTGGACATTCTCGACCACGCCTCGGGTCCGGAAGAGTTTCTCGAGCACACCAAGCTCGAGATGTTTCAGGATCAGGTCTTTGCCTTTACCCCGAAAGGCGATCTGATCGCGCTGCCGCGCGGCGCTACCGCCGTCGATTTCGCTTACGCGGTGCATTCCGAGATCGGCGACACCTGCGTCGGGGCCAAGATCAACGGCCGGCTGGTGCCGTTGCGTACCGCTCTCGGCAATGGCGACCAAGTCGAGATCATTACCTCGAAAGCTCAACGCCCGTCGCCGACCTGGGAGCGGTTCGTCGTCACCGGCAAGGCGCGGGCCCGTATCCGCCGCTTTATTCGCACCCAGCAGCGCACCCAATATCTCGATCTCGGCAAGGCGATCGTGCAGAAGGCCTTTCGCCAGGAGGGCCACGAGTTTTCCGAACGGCCGCTCGAGCCGGTGCTGAAGACGTTCAACTGTCCGGCGGTTGAAGACCTCTACGTCGCGGTAGGGCAAGGGCTGGTCACTGGCCGCGCGGTCGTCAATGCCGTCTTCCCGCAACAGCAACAGGACAGGGCCAAGGTCGTTTCCCTGGCGCGAGCAAGGCGAAAGGTTGACCGCAACGACACGGCAGTGGCGATCCGCGGCTTAATTCCCGGCATGGCGCTGCATTTTGCCGGCTGCTGCCATGCGCTCCCAGGCGACCGCATCGTGGGTATCGTCACGACTGGCAAAGGGGTCACGATCCACACGATCGACTGCGACACGCTCGAAAACTTCGCCGACACACCGGAGCGATGGCTTGACGTCGCCTGGAGCAACAGCGACGGTGATCCGATCCATGTCGGCCGGCTCAATGTCATGATCTCCAACGAGCCCGGTAATCTCGGCAGCCTGACGACTGTGATCGGCAAGCAGGGCGGCAACATCACCAATCTGAAGATCACCAATCGCTCGTCGGATTTCTTCGAGATGATGCTCGATATCGAAGTGACCGATGTTAAGCATCTGACGACCATCATCGCGGCCCTGCGCGCCAACCCGGTCATCAATTCCGTCGAACGGGCTCGCGGATGACGGGTGGCGGGCGGGGGGTCGGGACCGATCGCGAACCGAGCGGCTTCGATCGCGCCGCGGCTTAGGTCGGGCTTCCTTGATTCTCGGTCTCGGCAGCGATCTGATCGACATTCGTCGTATCGAGCGGGCGATCGAACGGTTTGGCGACCGCTTTCTCGATCGCATCTTTACCCAGGCCGAGCGACGTAAATGCGATCGAGGCGTCAATCGTGCCGCGAGCTATGCCCGCCGCTTCGCTGCCAAAGAGGCCTGTTCCAAAGCCCTCGGTACCGGGTTCCGCCGCGGCGTCTTTTGGCGCGATCTCGGGGTCGTCAACCTGCCCTCCGGGCAGCCGACCATGCGGCTGACGGGCGGGGCGCTGCGGCGGCTTGACGAGATCACACCGGCTGGAATGATCGCCCGGCTCGACGTCACCTTGACTGACGAGCCGCCGATTGCCCAGGCAGTTGTCATCATCACCGCGGTCGCGAACCGGGTGAATTGATCGCCGGGCAGAATTTCGGGTGCGGTGGTCTGATTTTCGCGCCGTACTTGACTTACCGCCGTGCGCTTGGCTTGATCCAACGTCATTCGGCCCCACAAGGTATGTCATGAAATCCAATTCAGCGCGCAAGGTCATATCAAAGAAGAAGTCAACTGGAGGCATTGTCGATACGATAAAGACGGTCGTCTATGCGGTATTAATCGCCTTGGTGGTACGCACCGTCGCCTACGAACCGTTTAACATTCCGTCCGGGTCGATGATCCCGACGCTGCTGGTGGGGGATTATCTATTTGTTTCAAAATTTTCCTATGGCTATAGTCGTTTTTCGTTGCCGTTGGGACTGCCACTGTTTTCAGGACGGATCTTCTTTCGTCCGCCGGACCGCGGTGACGTTGTCGTTTTCAAACTGCCGACTGACAATTCGACCGACTACATCAAACGAGTGATCGGCTTGCCCGGCGACATAATCCAGATGAAACAGGGTCATCTTTACATCAACGATCGGCAAGTGCCGCGCAAGCCGACAGAAGATTACCTATACCAAGAAGGTGATGGGGCGGTTGTCCCGATGAAACAATATATCGAAACGCTGCCGAACGGTCGCCAGCACCGAATCATCAAGATCGGAGACGACGGACCACTCGATAATACGCCCGAATACCATGTTCCCCCGGGTGACTATTTTATGATGGGCGACAATCGGGACAATTCGCAGGACAGCCGTGTGCTGTCTGCGGTGGGCTACGTGCCGGCAGAAAATCTGATCGGCAAGGCGCAATTCATCTTCTTCTCGACCGACGGCTCGGCTCGGCTTTGGGAATTTTGGAAGTGGCCGTTCGCGATCCGCTACGATCGATTGTTCAAAGGGATCGACTAGCGATGCCGGGCGAGATCGCTCTGCGCGGTGATCCCGCCCCGCCCAACTCGTTCGCGGAAATGGCTGATTTCGCGCACGTTATCAGCCACGAGTTCACTCACCCCGAGCTCTTGGCAGAGGCGCTGACCCATCCGAGCGCGCTGGTCCCGGAGCGTGGTCGTGGACGGCGACCGAGGCCCGCGCGTCGCGGCTACGAACGTCTCGAATTCCTTGGCGATCGTGTGCTGGGCCTCGTCGTCGCCGATCTGCTGTGGCGGCGGTTCGAGGGCGAGGCCGAGGGTTTGTTGACCCGCCGTCACACTCACCTTGTGCGCCGCGAGACGTTGGCGCGGGTCGCCCAAACCATTGGCCTCGGCCGGCACCTCGTGCTGTCACGCGCCGAGACGGCTGCCGGGGCCGCCGCCAATCCTGCGATCCTCGCCGACGCTTGCGAGGCGGTCATTGCCGCGATCTACCTCGATGGCGGGTTTGATGCGGCCGCGGCGTTTGTCCGGCGGCTGTGGGAACCGCTGATTGCGGCAATGGAGGGGCCGCCGCGCGACCCGAAAACGGCGCTGCAAGAATGGGCGCAGGCGCGCGGGTTGGGGCTGCCGCACTATCAGGTCGTGGCAACCAGCGGCCCGGACCATGCGCCGCTGTTCACCGTTGCGGCCAGCATCGCCGGCGGCGATGTCGCCACCGCAACCGCCTCGGCCAAGCGCACCGCCGAAGCTGGAGCCGCGGCAGCGCTTTTGTGCCGATTGGCAGGTGAGACTGGCAAGAGCGGATAGGACGGAGGCAGGGATGGTCGCGCCGATCGACGAGGGGCTGGCGATATACGACGTGCCTCGAGTCATGGTCGAACCGCTGCTGCGCTCGCTGCGCATGGTGAACACCGCCGCCGACGCGGTGTTTTACGATGTTTGCGCGCTGTGGCGGCAGCTCTTCGCCCGCGGGGTCGTCGTCAGCACCGAAATCGCCGCCGCCCGTGCGCCGCAACCGGCGCAAATGGCGGCCTTCCGGGCGATGGCCGAGCACGTCGTCAATCTCAGCGCCCTGACCGACCCGGAAGGCGTGATTCTGGTCGTGAACGCGCAGCAGCCGCCCTTTATCGAGCGCTACGCCGATGTCGAGGAATTTCTGAAGAATGGCCTCGAATTCGCCGGCGCGGAGGCCGACGACACGACGCCGTTGCCCACCAAGGTCAACACCGTTTCGATCACCGGCGTCGGCAGTTCGGCGCTGGGCTCCGCCGCCTTTGCCTGGAACGTGTCCGAGGCGCTGGGTGAGCCGGTGGCGGCGATCGTACCGGGTTACGGGCTCGCCGATATCATCCCGCAGGGTCTGAGCGGATTTTTTGGGTACGGACTGGCCGACTACGTGCGCCAGCTCGGCGACGAGGCGCTGGCATGGATGGCGCCTGAGATGGCGCGAATCGGGCGCCGGCTGTCACGATCGATCCCCGGAGAGCCGGCGAGGCTCGCTGCCTCGGGTGCGAGCTATCGCCGCGGCAGCCCGGAAGCCGACATCCTGCACGCGATTCTGCTGCACGCCCCGCAAATCACCCGCCTCTACGGTCACAGCAAGGGTTCGTTGTGCATCGGCAACGCGATCCTCAGCCTGCCGCGCGACCGCGCCAGGGAGCTTGAGGTCACCACCTTTTCGGCGGTGGTCAAGGAGGAGTGCGACGCCGATTTCGAGCAGATCCTGGGCAACATCGACAGCCTCGGTCAGCTCAATTCCTGGGGCAATCTTCCGGAGCGTTGGATCGGAGCGTGGCACAGCACCAATACGATGCTGCCGTTGACGGTCCCGGTCACGAAGCTGACCAAGGAACGGCTGACATCTGAACCGCGCCCGCGCCCCGCGCAGCCATCAGACTAAGCCGAGCCGGACAGTCAGTGTTCGTGCCCGGCGTGGTTCTCGCTCGCCGCCGGAAACCGCGCGGCCCGGGTGGCCTCGGCGGTGAGGGTGGCGGCGTCGGGAATGCCGGGCTCCCCGACGGCGGTCCAGCGTGCGCGCACATTCCCCGCCCGGTCTATCATCAAATCAGTCTCGCCGCCGTCGCCGGTTGCCCGGAACAATGCCAGAGTGGCGGCCACACCGGATGGGACACTGACGAGCGGCGGCGACGCAGTGGTCTCCGGCGCCGAGCCGAGATCAATCGCCAGGATCCGCAACCCGGCCGGCGGGAGTTGCTTCTGCGCGGCGGCCAGCTGGGCCGTACGGCCGGCGGATGGTGGCATGTTGAACAGCGCGATGACGGCGGGCCCATCTTGCAAAATTTGGCGCAGAGTTTGCTGCCGGCCGCCGGTCTCGAACGCGAAATCGGGGATCGCCGGCGCCGCGGCGGTCGAGATTTCCGGCCCGATCTCGCGCGACAAGACGCCGGCGGTACGGGCGCGGATGAAATTGATCACGTCCCAGCGGTCGGCCGCGCTCATGACCCCGGCGAACCCGGGCATGGCGCCGTTGCCCTTTCCCCGGCTGACCCACCAGAACAGATCGCCATCGGTATGCGCAAAGAGATGCGGTGCGGTCAGATCGGCCGGGCGGACTGTCAGCGGTGCTGCGGCGGGACCGTCGCCCTTGCCGCCGGTGCCGTGGCAAAGCGCGCAGTTCTCCACATAGAGATGCGCTCCACGTTCTACCGAGGGGGAGGCATAGGGTTCGGCTGGGGCGAAAAAGGTCGTCGGATAAGCCGGCATGATCGCGGGCCGCATGGCAACCCAGCCGAGGACGAGGCAGAGGGCGAGACCGCCCGAAGCCATTGTCGTCACGCGATATCGTCCGGCAGCGGCGGCGGCGACGCCGGCGATCGTAAAGCCGGCGGCAAGCGCAGCCAGGATCGCCAGCAACAACTGCGACGGTCCGCCTAGCGTGGCGAGTTCGAGGCGGAACGGGAGCGGCCATCCAGGCTCGGTGTGCAGACCTGGCGGCAGGATGCCGAGGACGGCAACGATGCTGAGAACGCACAGACCCAGCCCGACCTCGATTACCGCATTGCGCCGCAAATGGCGGAGCGTGGCCTGGATGATCGGACGCCGCTGACTTGCGATCGGCGTCAGACGCGGGGTCATCCGCAGCAAATTGACGGCAGCGATTGTAGCCATCGTCACAAAGATTGCGATTTTAATAAGAAGCAGCCGGCCGTATTCAGTGCCGATCAGGGCTGGCAGGGTGCCGGCGAGAAACCAGGTGTTGACCAGCCCGGCGCCGAGCAAGACCACCACGCTGATGACGGCCAGGAGTGAAAACCTCACCACCGCGCGCCGAGCCGCTGCCGCGGCGGGATTGCCATTGCGACCGGCTTCGGCCAACAGCAGCGCCAGCGGAATCAGCGACCCGACCCACGCCCCGGCGGCGAGCAAATGGAGCATGTCCGCCGCGAGGTGGAGATTGCCCGGCTGCCCCGGCGTCGCTCCGCCATGCCCGGCCCAGGCCAGCGAGGCGAGGACAGCGGCGGAGAGCGCCAACCCGCCCCCGCGCCACAACCATCCGCGCCAGCCCTGCGGCATCACCAGCAAGCCCGCCAATATCGTCGCGAGTACAAATCGCAAGACCCAGATTTGCCCGAACCGCGTGCGGTTCAGCACGGTTTCCGCGACGCCTTGCGTCAATGTGGCGGCAATCGGCTGACCGCTCATTTGCGCCGAGACGAACAGCAGCCATGCGCCGCCTGACAGCAGCGCCAGCACTAGGCTTGCCCAGCCGACCAGCGAAAGCTGCCGGCGCAGCCGCGGCGACGCCTCCGGGCCGGAGACAAAGCAGCGGAAGGCGAAGACCCCGGCCAGCGATATTGTCGAGGCGTAGTGAACCGCGCGCGCCGCGATCAGGAAGTTCTCCATCGCCTCCTCTATTCCCGATTTTCTTGCGCTACCAACCAAAGATGCTCATCCGCCCCCCACCGTGAAGATGAAGTGCCCCGTGGTCGTGTGGGTGTCGACGGAGAGCGCGTGCCAAGCGACGGTGTAGGTGCCGGGCGGCAACGACTTCAGCGGGATCCGCAGCTCCGTCGCATCCTTCGGATCGACCTGGGCGTCGCCTTGATCGACCCGGTTGCCCGATTTGTCAGTCACCGTTGCGGTGGTGAACGCCGGCTCGAGCTGCTGCGTAAACCACATCGTCACGGCCGCGGGCGCGCTCGGCACCGAGCTCCCGACCGAAGGGCTCGCATGGTCGAGAAAGGCGTGCGCGTGCACCGGGCGTGCCCCGAGGGTGACCGCGGCGGCGAGGACCGCCGCTGTCACAATCATGCGATGGTTCACCATTGGGAAATCGGCCTGCCAATGCTGTTTGGAAACAAATCGTCGAGATAGAAATGCAGCTGCACGACGCCGCCTATCCCGTGCCCCGACAGGCTGTTGGTCGGGATGATCATTTCCGCGCCGACCTGGAAATATTGCCCGGCCCAGATGACCCCGGGCTGCACCGTGCCGGTCGTCGTGCCGCTTTGGCCGCGGTTGAACGGCGATGTCAGCGCGAATTCCACTAGCGGAATCATACGGTTAAACGGGGCCCCCAGACCGAGGTCCCTAACTTGGCTCTGCAGGTACGGAATGCTGTATTCGATCGCGAAGCCGTAAAAGACGCTGTTCGGGTTGGGGATCCCGTTGGTCTCGGTTTCGGTCGGAAAGTTGAGGCTGAGATTGCCGGTCAAGGCAAACGGGCGCAGCCAAGGCAGCGAATCGGGCAAGTCGCCAAAGCCTTTGCCGAAGTCAAAAGTCGGCGAAATTGTGGTGAAGGCGGGCGCGCCGGCCTCCAACCTTCCGGTGTTTCCCCAAGTCACGTCGAGTGCCGCGAGAGCCATGGCCTCGTGCTCGGCATTGATGAACAGCTGGTATTGCGTGCCGGTGGTCAGACCCGTGAGCCCGGTCTGCGTACTCATGCCCGGGATGCGGGTATGGGCCCAATCGTTACTCAGGGTGAAGTCCAGTTTGGGAGTGATCAGCATCGACAGATCGCTGCCGATGTCGAGCTCGCGCGAGCCGTCGCTCTGGGTCGGGTTCAGGGTCACGGTGGGCAGGGACATTTCATCGGCGACAAACGGGTCGTCGGTCAGGATCGTGGCCGGAAAAAAGCGGTCGCCGGCAAAGCCGTGCGCCCTCGCCTCGGCGCTCGGCAAGAGTGCCATTGCAGCCGCGGCGACAAGGCCGCGGTAACTATCGCGGTGCATGGATCGTTGCTCCACAAAGAGTCGCATAGGACCGGGGCGCGTCAGAGCGCGTCCGGAAGGTTCGGTTTTGCGAGGCAGCGTGCCTAGGCGAGCGGTGGAGCGCGCGAGCGATAGGCGGTGAAAGGAGCAGTCTGCGGCGCGCCGAGTTCAATGATCGGCAGCGTCGGTGCGTAGACGAGAATCGGCGCCGCCAGCAAAACGGCAGCGGCGGGGGCGAAGCCGGCGAGGGTGCTGATCGCGCCGCAGACCGCGCAATCCGTATGGTGGTGCTGTTTATGTGCGGGGGACTGGTCTTCGTCCTCGTCATGGTGGCCGATGACGAGCGTCAACAGGCACCGGACGAGATCGTTATCGTGATCGGCCGCGGCGTCTCGGTTGGGCGCCAGCGCGTGGGCGAGGTCGAAGGCGAGGTGGACCGGGACGAGCGCGTTGAGACCCAGCGCAATCACGCCGAGCCAAACGGCGACGGCCCCGACCCTCAACCGATTTGGCAGCATTGCCGATCGTCCCGCGGGCGCCGCATTCGGCGGAACCCTTTTTCGACCCTAGAGAGAACGTTGAGGATTGTCCACCAAGCCCCTTGTTGCTTCAGTCGCCGGCGGCACTGTAACATTGAGATTGCCGGCCATTGCCGAACGAGGCGCGAGAACGGCTATCGTGGGATCGCAGGACGTCGAGCGCGCGCTGGTCCGGGCGCACCGTGTCTGCGCGGCGCGAGGGGCACGCCTGACGCCGGTACGACGGCGGGTCCTTGAACTTATTCTCGCTTCCGACCAGCCGATCGGTGCTTATGCGCTGCTCGCCGTTCTGCAGGGCGATCGGGGCAAGCTGGGCCCGCCGACCGTCTATCGTGCGCTCGACTTCCTGATCGCGCACAAGCTCATTCACAAAGTCGAAAGCGTCAGCGCCTTCGTCGCTTGTGACGATGTCGAGCATCCGCACGAAAGCCAGTTCATGATCTGTGACGATTGCGGCGCGACCGCGGAAATCCAGGACGATGCGATCGTGCAAAGCCTGCGCCGGCTCGGCGAGGATCGTGGCTATGCCGTCGCCCGGCAGGTGATTGAAGCGCGCGGCCTGTGTCCCGCCTGCCGCGCGGCGCACCGCTAAGGGGCCCCACTCGGAGAGAATTACGAAAGCTCAAATATTTTGATCGTCATTCCCGCAAAAGCGCAGGGCCGTCCGGGTGAATCCTCGTTTCAGGCCGGTCGTGTCCAAATTCTGCGCTGAACACCGGGAGCGGCGCCCAAGCGCGGCGTCCATCCGTGCACCCCGGATGCGCAAACCGGATGAGACTAAGGCGCGCAGGACAGATCGGTACCGGTGACAAACGGCTCCGACCCGGTCGCCCCCGGCGGCGGGCACAACAGCCAAGCCGGCGCCGGATTCGACGCTGCCGCGGCCGATGACGCAGAGGATGGTGTTCCGGCCGAGCCGCCGGTCCCGGCGCCAGAAAGAGCCGCTCGGCTCGAACCGCCCGCGGTTGACGCGCTCGTGCTCGCTGCGGTGGTCGCCGTGGAACTCGTCGTCAATGCCGCTGCGATTGCCGGCAAACTGACCGCCCCGTACTGGGTGGACAGGGTGGTACCGGCAACCGCTGTCGTCGTCGCTATGGTCTGCGCGGTAGCTGGAGTTGACAAGGCGACCAATAGCGACAGCGCAATGCGAGTGGTTCCGTTAGGGATCCCGACATTGAGATAGATGCTGATAACCATGTCCAGTCCCTGAAGTTCCGATAGTGTTTTATACGGCATGCGGCGTCTGGCGGATACGTTCCCCCCGGCGAGCCGCCTCGGAGGGCGGTCGGGGCGAACCGTCGGCGAGGCCGGGGAGGCGGCTTCGGCACAGCGGAAAATGGGCTGATGCGGATTGTAGTGACGGGGACCTCGGGCGCCGGCAAGACCACGCTGGCGCGCCGGATTGCGGCATTATTGGAGCTGACGCATATCGAGCTCGATGCCGTGAACTGGCAATCGGGGTGGCGTGATCTGACGCGGCACGACCCGGACGAATTTGTCCGCCGTGTGATCAAGGCGATCGAGGCCGAGACGTGGGTCGTCGACGGCAATTACGGGCCGGTGCGCGATGCGGTTTGGGCGCGCGCTACCCACCTCGTCTGGCTCGATTACGAGCGCCCGGTAATCATGTCGCGGGTGATCCGTCGCACCCTGTTGCGGGCCGTTCTGCGCACCGAATTGTGGGCGGGGAACCGCGAGGGCTGGGGGAGCATGCTGCGGCCGAGCCGCCCGATAAGGTGGGCCTGGAGCACCTGGGACCAGCGCCGCCGCGAAATCTCGGACCGGCTGGGGCGCGAGGAATATGCAGGCCTCGCCGTGCTGCGGCTGCGTCGCCCGCGCGAAGCGCGGCGCGCAGTCGAGCTGTTGGCCAACCGTCGACGCTCGGAGCAGCGCTTGGCAGCGCCGGAATCTTGATCTGGATCAGAGCGAATTTGCCGCCCCAAGGAGCCCGTTGATAGCGGGCTGACCCGGGCGGGATAGGCAGTGTAGTATCGGCTCATGCCCCGGCTCAGCGTCAACCTCAACAAGATCGCGCTGTTGCGCAACTCGCGGCGGACCGGAGTACCGGATGTGCTGCGTTTCGGGCGCATTGCGCACGATGCCGGCGCCGACGGGCTCACGATGCATCCGAGGCCGGACGAGCGCCACATTCGCCGCGACGACGTTGTCGGCATCGCCGAAATGATGCGGCCATGGCGGCCCGGTTTCGAGCTGAACATCGAAGGCTATCCTGACGAGCGCCTGCTCGACCTCGTGCGTCAGCTGACGCCGGAGCAATGCACGCTGGTGCCGGATGCGCCCGGAGTCTTGACCTCGGAGGAGGGCTGGAAGCTCGGGCCGGAGGAGCGCGCCATGGCGCAAACCGCGGTGACGGCGCTGAAAGCAATCGGCGCCCGCGTGATCCTGTTTGTCGATCCCGATCCGGCAGTTGTCCAGCGGGTGCGCGATACCGGTGCGGACGGGATCGAAATCTACACCGGCGGCTATGCCGCAGGGTTTCGCGCCGGTAATCCCGAGACCCTGCGCGACGCCTGCGCCGCAACCGCGGCTCGCGCCGGCGAACTCGGCCTCGTCGTCAACATCGGCCACGATTTGAACCTCGACAATCTGCCCCCGCTTGTCGCCGCGATGCCGGGATTTGCCGAGGCGTCGATCGGACACGAGCTGACCGCAGACGCGCTGGTCATGGGTTTCGCCGCGGCGGTGCGCGCGTATCGCGCGGCGCTGAACAGCGCCGCCGGGAGGTGACGGCGTCAGGCTGCCGCACGGCGATGAGCGTGGCGAACCGTCGGGCTCGCAATCGCGTTATGGTATAAAGGCAAGGGGTGGAAGACCTGGAGCGGATGGCCGATAGGGGCGGCCCGCCCGCTGACCGACGGGGTGCCTGCGGCGATGAGCTACGTGACAAAAGTGCTGCAACCGGGCGAGATGGTCGTCCATGATTCGGGGCTCCATTGGGTTATATTCACGCGAGCGATCATCGCCGCGGTTGTCTGCCTCGTGCTGGTCGTGGCCGCGATCTACACGGCGGGCAATCAAACGCAATATTTGAGCCTGGCATTGTGGATCGCAGCGGCGATCTTTGCCTTGTTGGCGCTGGCCGCGGGGCTGCGCGCGCTTGTTCGCCGCGCCACTACCGAGTTCGTCGTGACCAATCACCGCGTCATCTACAAGACCGGGCTGTTGGCCCGCCACACCCTCGAGATAAACCGCTCCAAGGTCGAGAGCGTCGATGTCGACCAGTCGATTACCGGCCGCTTCCTTGGCTACGGCACGGTCGTCGTCCGCGGCACCGGCGGCAGCCTCGAACCGATCCGCAATGTTGCCGACCCACTGGGCTTTCGCAGCCATATCACGGCGGGAGATCAGGGTCGGGATTAGGCGTTGGAGACTGCCGCAAGGGCGCTGGCGGCGGCGCTCCACCCTGGTTGGCTGGAGCGGCCGAGGGGCGGCCGTTGCCGGGGCCCGGCCTTTCTGACATCATCGCGGCCGCCTGCGGAGGCTATATGATGCCTGCGGAGCCTATCTTGGTTGTGCGGCGGAGCGGAACGCGATCCGATGCTGTTTGACCTCGGCTGGTCGGAGATTCTGCTGATCGGGACCGTGGCGCTCGTCTTTATCGGGCCGAAGGACCTGCCGAAGGCGATGCGCGTCGCCGGCTATTGGGTACGCAAGGCCCGCACCCTGTCGCGCGAATTCCAAAGCAGCATCGACCAGATGATCCGGGAGGCCGAACTCGACGAGATGCGGCAGGACCTGAAGAAGGCCGCTGAATTCGATCTCGACAAGGAGTTCCACAACACGATCGACCCAACTGGGAGTCTCAGCGAAAGCCTGAAACCGCCTGAACTGCCAAACTTTTCGGCGACCGAACCCGTCTTGGTGCCGGCTGCCGGCAACGGCATTGAAGAGTTGGCACGGGCCCCGGTCGGGGCGGTTGCCGCGCCGTCGGCGGCGTCGGTCGAGCCGGTGCCGATGGTTGTCGGCCCGGAATCCGAACCGGATAAGATTCCCGAGGCCAAGCCCGCGCCGCCGGTGTCGCCACCCCCCGAAACCGGCGCTTACGGCTTCGTGCCGCCCAAACCGTAAAGCCCGCGATGAGCGACGACCGGGACCACGAGCTCGAAGAAGGCCGGATGCCGCTCCTCGATCACCTGATCGAGCTGCGCAACCGGCTGATGTGGGCAATCGGTGCGATCATGGTCGCGTTTCTGGTCTGCTACCAGTTCAAGGTGCGTATCTTCGGCTTTCTGGTCCACCCGCTGGCAGTGATCTTTGAGGGCCAGACCGGGCGGCACCTGATCTATACCGGCCTGACCGAAGCGTTCTTCACCTACGTCAAGGTTTCGTTCTGGGCGGCGCTGTGCATCGCCTTTCCGATCGTCGCGGTACAGATCTGGAAATTTGTCGCCCCCGGCCTCTACAAGAACGAAAAGCGCGCCTTCTTCCCCTATCTGTTTGCAACGCCGGTGCTGTTCCTGATGGGGGCGTCACTCGCCTATTTCGTTGTGATTCCATACGCGTGGCGCTTTTTCGTGAGTTTCGAGACGACCGGCGGTCCCGGCACCTTGCCGATCGTGCTCGAAGCCAAAGTCAACGAATATCTGTCGCTGGTCATGACCTTGCTATTCGCCTTTGGGGTCGCGTTTCAGCTGCCGGTGCTGTTGACCCTGATGGCGCGGGTCGGGCTCGTAAACTCGGCGGGGCTTGCCTCGAAGCGGCGTTACGCGGTCGTCATCATGTTCGTCGTCGCCGCGGTGCTGACGCCCCCCGACGTGGTCAGCCAGACGAGCCTCGCGATCCCGCTGATCATTCTGTTCGAGGTCTCGATCATTTCCTGCCGCATGGTCGAAAAAGCGCGCGCCAAGCGCGAGGCCGCAGAGGAGGCTGAGCTCGCCGGCAAGGGCACCCCCGCTGCCGGTGAATGATCTGCGTTTTCCGCGGTGGTCAGTCGGCGGCGTGCCGCAAATGGGATGTTGGACCGGCGGTCGCCGATGTCCGGCGGTCGCCGATGTCCGGCGGTGAGGACTAGACGGCGAGTTCGGGCGGCACTGACATGCGCAGCGAGGAGCGACGGCAGCCGCGCCGGATCGCCGCGCGCCATGCCGCATTCCGTGGCGACGCCGTCAATGCGCCCATGACGCCGGGCTGCCGCCAGCCGCGCCGCGTCGCCGCGCGCGTCGTCGTGATGGATGAGGCCGAGATAAAGCTCGGTCTCCGGGCGCAGGCGCAGCTTGCCGAGCGGCGCGAAATAGCCGTCGTCGGTGCGGCTCTTGGGCACCGGCATGTGGAAGAACTCGATCGGCCGCCTGACCCCGCCGCCGACCGCGTTGGCCATCTCGACCATGATGCCCATGTCCTTCGGCTGGACGCAGTGCTCGTCGGCCGGGCTGCCATAGCAGAAATGGTAACCGAGCTCGATCGCGGCGGGTACGGCGTCGCCGATTTTGGTCAGGACCGCCAACGTCTCGCTGCGGAAATCGACCGGTCCCGGTTCGTAATAGCCTTCCCAGGCCAGCACTTCCTGGCACACATCCCATTGCACGGCGATACGATCATTGGGCAGCGCCCCGGCGATCTTCTCGACCTCGCCGATGAAATGGTCTGTGAGCGCCGGCAACAGCACCGCCCGGTCCGACGCGACCATGTTGTTGTAGGTCGGCGCAATCGGGGTCGGCAGCGAGACCTGGAACTTCACCCCCGCGGGGATGACGCCGGCCTTTTGCAGGCGCTCGAACAAGCTCCAGGACGCGATTGCCATCTCGGCATAGCCGGTTTTGAACGTGTGGGGATCGGGCTTGGCGCCGGGCTTTATGCGCAGGCACGGGATTTCGCGCAGCACCTTGCCGTCCCATTGGGTGAACTTGAAGGGCGGAACGTCTTGAGCTAGCTCGATTGCCGGGTTCTCGGCCAGAACACCTTGCAGAAACCGGATCCAGGTCTTGCGGATGCCGGTCTCGCCATCGGGCAGCCGCCGGACATAGGGCCCGGCAACTTCGGCGAGGGTGCGGAACACCGTCTCGCCATCCGGCAGCGGAATGCTCCCGACGAAATGGACGATCGGACGCTTGCTGCGGTCGGCGGCCATGGTGTCCCCCCGGGCGGTGCTGTCGTTCGTGTCATCCTATCCCGATTGCCGCCTCGGATCGACGAAGGTTTCCAGAGACCTGGCTGAAGCTTCTAACCCCACCGGCCGCTGCGGCCGGGTTCAGATGACGCCGCTCCCGCGCAGACCGGCGATGGCTGCGGCGTCATAGCCGAGGTCGCGCAGCACGGCTTCGGTGTGCTCGCCCTGGTCCGGGGTCGGGCGCAGCTCGTCCAGTTGCGGGTAGGCGCTCATGTGGATCGGCTGGCCGACCACCTTTTGCGGGCCGAGCTTTGGGTGGCTGACCCCTTTGGCGATCCCGAGATATTGCACCTGCGGGTCGGCAAAGGTCTGGTCGATCGTGTTGATCGGGCCGCATGGGACTCCGACTTTGTTCAACAGTTCGACCCAATAGGCGCTCGGGTGCCGGCGCATGATCTCGTTCAGATGCGCGATCAGCGAGGGGCGGTTCTTGGCGCGGGCGACCACCGACTTGAAGTCGGGGTTTTCGAGCAAGTCCCTGGCGCCGGCTGCCTCGCAAAAGCGCCGCCACAGATTGTCGCCGGAGGCGGCGATGTTGATGTAACCGTCGGCTGTCTGGAACATCCCGGTGCCGGGCGAGGTCGGGTGGAAATTTCCTTCTTGCCCGGCGACTTCACCCTTCATCAGATAGCGCGCCGCCTGGAAGTCGAGCATGTAGATCTGCGCCTCGAGCAGCGAGGTCTGGACCCATTGGCCTTCGCCGGTGCGCTCGCGGCTCAGTAGCGCCAGCACGATCCCATAGGACAGCAACAGGCCGGCCGAGGTGTCGTTGATCGCGATGCCGACCCGGACCGGGCCTTGGCCTTGATGGCCGGTGATCGACATCAGCCCGCCCATGCCCTGGGCGATCTGGTCGACGCCGGGGCGGCCGGCATAGGGCCCGTCCTGGCCAAAGCCGGAAATGCTGCCATAAACGATCCGCGGGTTGATCTTTTTGACGCTCTCGTAATCGACGCCGAGCCGGTGCTTCACGTCGGATTTGTAGTTTTCGACGATGACGTCGGCGCGCTCGGCGAGCTTGAAGAAGATATCGAGGCCTTCCTTGCTCTTCAGGTTCAAGGTTATCGACCGCTTGTTGCGATGCAGATTCTGGAAGTCGGGGCCGTCGCGGCGGCTGCCGGTGGCGTCGACCTGCTCACCCGGCGGCTCGATCTTCAGCACGTCCGCACCCCAATCGGCGAGCTGGCGCACCGCCGTCGGTCCGGCGCGATGGGCGGTCAGGTCGATGACGACGAAATCATTGAGCGGAAGCGGCGAGGTCGGCATTGGCGGCTCTTTCGGCTGGTGGCGTTAAATGGGTTGTCGGGGAAGGGCGGTCGGGGTTGTGATTATTCTCCCGGACCCTGACGGAATACCATGTTGGCGGTTTGTTGCTGGGCAGGCGACAGGGTGGCGTAAAGCGCCTGCAGTGCCGGCAACAAGCGTCTCATTCCGTCAATTTCCTGCTGGCCGTACTGGATCGCAAGGCGCAGCGTCTCGACAGCGTTTGGGTTGGGCGGCGGCGTGCTCGACATCATCTGTGCATTCCGCCGCATCACATTTGCGAGCGCGTCGAATTGCGGTTCCTGCGCCGGCGCGATCTGCAGCCGCTGGTGCAGCTGGGCGATGTTGGCCTCGACATTCGGTGCAGGCGCGGCAGGCGCCTGTGCCAACAGCATCGGCCGAGATCCTGGCGCGGGCGCCAACCGATCCCCCGTCAGGACCGCCCGCGACGGTTGGCCAGTACCCAGCAGCAGCGCAGCTGTCACACTCGCCGTCATCAGCAACCGGCTCCAAGGTGACATCGTCGGCGACATAATGCGTCCGCTCTTCAGTTCGTGTCGGGCGTAGGCATGCACCCAGACGGGTATCGTTTCAAGCCTGAGGCCTCTCGCTCCTCTCGCGCCCAATCACGTCGAAATTCCGGAGTCCGGGTGGCGGAGTCGAGCGACGGCCGACGAAGCCGTGTGATTTTTGAGCACGTCGGCTAGCGCGCGCAAAATCCGTTGCCACGCGGCCCTAACCGGCTAACAATCCTCCTGCCGGCGCGGGAAGCCAGGGATTAGGGTGAGCGACCTCACGGTATCGGCCGCGGTCGAACTTTGCTCCGCCAGATCGCCCAGTCCGCTCTGAAATGTCGAAACGATCTTCCCGGGCCCACAAATAAACTTCGACTGTTTCCTTGAGTGGGCCCGTTGCTCGCATCGGGGATCATGGCGCTGACGGTGAAGCAATGGCCTGGATAAGCGTGTCGGCGCAACCCTCGCGGCGCCGAGCAGTGGTCTTCTCCCTGGTGTTCTTTCCGGCGGTTACGGCAAGCCTGATCTACGTCTATACCCGGCCGCCGGAGTACCGGGCCGTGGCACGGCTGCAGATCTCGCCGGCATCGGTGGTGACGCAGCCCACCGAATCGAAGGACACGCCGACGGTAATGCCCGACGCGGAGGCGTTTCTGGCGGAAGTGCAGGCGCTGACCAGCCGCCCGTTGTTGAAGGATGCGCTCCGCCGCGTGGGAAGCGGCGGCGTCCTGCCCGATTTGGGGCCCGATCCCGCGGCTTCGGCGCAGCAGATGCTGCGGGCCGAACCGATACAAGGGACCCAGATCGTGCAGCTTTCCGCGGAGGGCCGCCAACAGGAGTTCGTTCCGCGCCTGGTCAACGCCGTCGTCGAGGCCTATCGGCAGCACGTCGCCGATGTTTATAAAGGCTTCGCCGCCAATACTTTCGGTGAAGTCGGCGACGAAATTCGCACGCTCGACAAGCAAGTGACGGCGAAGCGGCAGGCGGTCGACGCCTTCCGTACGCGCTACGATATCGTGTCGATGGAGCATCGCGAGAACGACGTCCTCGCCAATATCGAAGGCTTGAGCCAATCCTATACCGATGCCAATGAACGGCTGGCGAAGGCGCAAGGGCACCTGCAGGCGCTGAGAAATTCGATTGCGGGCGGAACCGCCGTGTTCCGCGCCAAGGATGACCCAACCCTCGCCGATCTGCAGCAGCGGGTTTCGGTCTTGCGCGAACAATGGCACGACCTGCAGCACCGGTTTACCGCCGACTACCTCTCGATGGACGCGGATGCGCAATCGCTTCGGGCGCGGCTCGACAATCTTGAAGAGCAGCTGCAATCGCAACACGGGGCGAGCGAGCGGTCGGCGCTTGCCGAGGCACAGGAGGAATTATCCTCCGCTCAAGCCGAGGTCGGGCGGTTGCGGGAAAGCGTCGCCGAGAACCAGAAGCAGGCGGAGGAATTCTCCACTCATCTCAACGAATACAAGACAATGCGGGAAGACCTCGACCATCTTGAGGGAATGCACCGGGCGGCGCTCGACCGATTGGCGAAATTGCAGGCGAGCGAGCGCGAGCGAGCCCCGCGAGTAGATCTGTTGGAGGCCGCTGCGCCAAGCCAGGAACCGTGGCGACCCGATTATCGACTGGATGCGCTGCTCGCCGTCGGGGGATCGTTCGGTCTTGGCCTCGTCGCGGCTTGGTTTGCCGACTTTATCGCCGGCCCCGCCCCGCTGCCGCCGGCGTTTCTGCAACATTCGTGGTCTGGAGCATTGATCGGACGCGAAGTCACGGGGCCGCCGAACCTGTTGGCTGCCGCCGATGTCGCTCGGCTCCCGGCGCCGGAACCGCCGCCCCGAGAGCTCACGGATTCGGAGATCGGCGCGCTCGTCGCGGCGACGACAGATGACGCGCGGCTGATCACGGTGGCGCTGCTGATGGGAATGACCGCGCCGGAACTCGTCGCGCTGCGCTGGGACGAGGTCGACCTGTCGGCCGGCGCGATCCGCGTGAGCGCTGGATCGGATCGCGTTATCTCATTGGAAGAACCGCTGCGGGCGTTGCTCGTCGCCCGTCGCCGCGAGCAACCGGATTTGGCCGGAACCGTCCTCCATCGGGCGCATGGCGGGACCCTCACGATTGACGAAGTCGTCCGGCTGGTTGTCTTCGGCGCCTATGACGCAGGCCTTGGCCGCCCGCACGAGGTAACGGCGGACGCGCTGCGCTATACCTACCTCAGCTTCCTCCTTCGCCAAGGAATTCGGGCGGCCGACATTGGTCGTATCGCTGGTCACATTCCGCAAAACGAGCTCGTCGCCTACATGCAATTGCACTCGCCGGTGGCGCGACGGCCGGTCGAGCAGATCGAGCGCCTCCACCCGGCGTTGCGCGAGCTCGCGGGGATCGCTTGACGCGTCGCCTGCGCCCGGTCGACAAATGCGAAGATCGTGCATTCTGGCCGCCGCAGTGGTGCTGTGGGCGTCAGGTTCGCCGCAGGCTGAACAGCGCAGCGCGCGCCACGGGCTTTTGCCGGTTCCAAGAGCTGATAGCCACCGTCCGTTGGTGCGCGCCTCATTGGCGTTTGTCGTGTCGGTGTGCCTCGCCGATGTGGAATATTCGATTGCGTGTCGGGAGAGCAGTTCTTTTGAGGCAGCAAAACGGCTCGAACAAGTCTACCTGGACGCCTACGCCACGAAAAGAGCGACGGGTTCGTTGCAAATCTGGTTTCCACTGGCGACAGAGCAAAGCGAGCAACTTCGGTTCCTTCGCGAAGTCGAGGATCGCGCGATCGAAAGTGTGGTCAGAAAATTGCGGCGAGACGCCGGCTACTCCACCGGCCCGACCGGGAATTTTTCCAGCCCAGCCGACGAATTGCAGGACACCGTCCAACAGCGTGCCGAGCAACTGGAGAAGTGGCGCGAAGACGCGACTTTGGAGGCACGCAAGGGAACAAACTGGTCGCATGACTGGGCATCACGCACGCACGCCTACCGAACTGGGCCGACGCTCGACCAACTCGTCCACCTCAGCAGGGGCAATCGAATCGAAGACTAGAGCGGCCGTCGAAAGCTCGCCACCGGCCGCTCAGGCAAAAGATCGGGAAGTTGCGCCATTGCGTTGCAGCCGTCTCAGATCGGGCTTGCGGCTCGTCTGCCCCCGTCCCGCCCCGACGCGATCAGCCGGGGGCTGCACCTTGCGTCTGGAGCTGCAGCGCATAGAGCGACTGGCTCGCGGTCATGAACAGGCGGTCGCGCTTGGGTCCGCCAAAGGCGAGGTTGGCGCACACTTCGGGCAGGCGGATGCGGCCGATCAGCTTCCCCGCCGGGTTGAACACCAGTACTCCGGCATAGCCAAGCGGCGCGTTCGAACCGCACCACAGATTGCCGGCGACGTCGGCGCGCATCCCGTCGGGGCCGCATTTGACGCCGTCGACCATCATGTCGGTAAAGAGCCGGATGTTACCGGGTTTCGTGCCCTGCATATCGAAGGCGTAGATCACGCGCTTGCCGCCGGGCCCGGTGTCGCCGGGGCCCTTGCCGGTGCTGATCACGTACAGCGTCTTGTGATCGGGCGCAAAACAGATGCCGTTGGGGTCGGGCAGCTGCTCTTCGGTGATCGCCGCCTCGAGCGTGCCGCTGGGGTCCCAGCGATAGACGTTGGTCGGCAGCTCGCGCTTGCGGCCGCCGATGGCACCGGCGTTTTCGGCGCCGATCCCCGGGTTCAGGAGGCCTTGCAGGTTGGCCGGGCCGCCGGCCTCGTCGGGATGGCCTTCCGACAGCCGGTCGCCATAAGCCGGATCAGTAAACCAAATGCTGCCGTCCGGATGCGGCACGAGGTCGTTCGGCGAATTCAGCGGCTTGCCTTGGTAGGAATCGGCGATCACCGTCATCGTGCCGTCATGCTCCCAGCGCACGACGCGACGGAAGAAATCCTGGGTCGACAGCTGGCGGCCCTGATAATCGAACGAATTCCCGTTGCTGTTGTAGGACGGGCGGCGGAACGGAGTGACCCGGCCGTCGTCCCAAACGTAGCGGTATTGCGTGTTGCCGGTGACGTCGCTGAAGACGAGATAATGACCTTGGCTCGACCAGGCCGGCCCTTCGGCCCAGAACGCCCCGGTCCACAGCCGCCGCAACCCGGCATTGCCGAGCGCCAGCTGGGAGAAGGACGGATCGACCACGATCACGTCGGGATCCGGATAGATCGACGGGTGGCCCGCTGACCAATCGCGCGGCGGGCTGGTGATCACGCTCGGCGGTGTCGCGAGCTTGGCGCTTTGCTGAGCCAACGCGCTCTGCCGCGCCAGCGCCGCCGTCCCGGCGAGCCCGGCGCCGGCGGCCAGGATCGTGCGCCGCGACAAAGATTGCCGGCAAGCCGGTTGCTCGATCATCGTTCCCTCCCGCATATTGTTCCGGCGCCGATAGTGGCCGCGCCCGCGCCGCAGGGCAACGGCCGACGACCGCATGAGCTTGCGCTATTGGCATCGGTGAGAATGGGCTTCGGGGAGGGGTCACGCCTCCGAAGGCGTCGATCTTACGGGGGTTTCTGGGACGTAGGATTGTACCCGTCATCGGCCATGGAAGTGTCATGCATCCGCGGATGGGGCGCTTTTCAGTGAATATTCTCGCTATCCTCACTTGCTGTGATCAGTTCCGAACCTGCCGGTTCCGCTCCGGCACCGCCTCAGCTGCGACCCGAGCGTGACGCGGGTAGTCAGGGGGTTGTCCTGCGGACGTTCGGCACACCCGCAACAGCCCGTGCGTCGCCGGCATCTACAGCTACCTTTGCACCCGGTACAGGGAAGCGATAGACGGTGCGGGTGACGGGTCCGGTCACGGTGAGGGCCGTCTCTCCGGTGTACTCAAAGGTGACCGCAGGGGTGGCGGAGGCGGCTGGCGACACCGGCCTCGGGCGCTGCTTACCGATCGGGAACGGTGCGGCTGCGGCATGCGCTCTTTGATTTCCACAACAAGGCATAGCTTATTCTTTCCTTTCTTCTTCGTGATATTCAACCGCCAAATCGTCAGGTTCCCGCGAGGCGGCTTTCTGCAGCAGGATGACGCCCGCGGAGACGGCCGGCCAGAGGAGCAGACGCTGCGTCCAGTCATCGCCCAGGAGGCAGGCCAGCGGTGCCGCCACCCACAGGCTGAGACAATAAAAACAATCGAGAAGGCGGCCGAAAACGCCGTTTCCCGCGAGCCTCCTCAGTTTGACGAGAAGGTTCCACGGGCCATCCTCGGCGTTCAGGAGATGGGTGATTCTCCATGCCGCCAAAACACCGAGGATCAGCCAATAGAACTGCATCATCCCTGCTGGATGCCGATCAGGTCCGGCGTTGAATAGAACGGCCCGAAGATCTCCTGGCCATCGGTGATCCAAACTGTGGACGTCAGGTTGAACGAGAACGCACAGAAGATCTGGCCGGGCTCCAACCAATTGCCCGTTAGCGGCGTCACCTGGGCGGTGAGCTCGTTGGCAACCGTCGCTCCGTAACCGGGCTCGTCGGCGGTTCCGCGGAAGCCGCAGCTCCCGGCAGCGCTGATGACCGAGGTTGACTGGATGGGGAAATTACCCGTTGCTCCCTTGTCCATCGAGAGCGTGTAAGACGCCAGAAAGCCTTCGTTCTGATTGGCGCGGAAGGAGATCTGGATAGGCGCAGCGGGCTGGTCCGGCGGCAGCGTGAAGAGCGCACAGTTGCTTTGCGGCACAGGTCCACCGGTGGTGATCAGCGCGAGGTTCGGATCGATGAATTGATCCACGAAGTTATTGTCGATGTAGAGGGCGATGCGGTCATCCGCCAACTGGTTGCCGGCGGCGTCGTAGCCCTGAATGCGGAACACGATGGTGCCAGCGCCGCCCAGCGTTTGCTGATAGAGGGAGCTGGTGAGCACCATCTTCAGGATCTTCCAGCGGTCGAGCCAGGGCGTGGTGGTGTCGGTTTCCGCGTTGAGGTAGGACGGGACTGAGCTGAATATGCCGGGTTCGGTTTCGAGCGTCCGGTTGGTGGGGCCGACGGACTGCTGCGCCAGGTAGACCGGCGCCGGGACCACACGATAGGGACTGTAGTCTTCGGTGACGAACTGGTAGGCGGCGTCGGCGTCGGTCGTGCGACCGAAGCGGATTGTGTATGCAACGATGTCAGTGTTGTCCAAGCAGGCGTAGAAATACAACGAGCCGGCCCAGGCGGCGCAGGTAACCTGCGGGCCAAGCGAACTGCTGCTGGTTATGATGCCATTGGCATCGAGTGCGGTGTCGCTGGTGTGCCTCGTGCCGCCGACCAAAGGTCCGACGGTGATGTTGCCGACGCTCTGGATGATCTGGCCCGTCGTGCAGGCCGGGGGCAGTGTGACCACGCCCTTGGGGACGCAAATATTGATTTGCGTGTATTCAGGGGCGTTGAAGAACGGCGCGGTCTCATACAAAACGCCAGACGGGGCCGTGCCGTCCAGCACCTGCACGATGACGTTGGGCAGCGGCAGGATGCAGCGGGGGAACGGGATGGTGATGTGGTGGAGGGGATGGGGAAAGAAGAATTCGCACGGCAGAGTGAAGTGGAAGATGTAATTGCCGTTGCGATCGGTTGTGGTGACGCCGAGGGTGGTGCGGACACCGGTGCCCGTGTAGGGGCCTCCGGCGGCTTCCGAGGCGGTCGGGGCGTAATCCTGGAAGCGGAGGAGGTAATCGGCCAAGGCTCCGCTCTGGCAACGAAAAACGGGGTTGACCAGGCCAGCCACATCGACGGCGCTCAAGCTGATGGTGTTGCGCGCGGACGGGACGTTGACTGTCGCTGTCTGGCTCGCGAGGGCGGCGGAGCCAGCGTTGGCGCGGGCCGTGGCGTCCCTAAACACCTTGACCTGCTGCGGCGGAACGATGGGATTGCCTTCGATGGGCAGAAGAAACGGGCGGAACGGGCCGGGATCGGGTTGCGGGCCGACCGGCTTCGGATAGACGCGCTCCGGGTAGAGGGTCTGGATGACCTTGCCGAGTGACGGGCGCAGCAGCGCTGCTTGAAGCGCCGCGTCGCTGTCGATGACAAGACTGAATATCGGGTTGCAGGGTGTGAAAATGCAGCCGGAATACCAGCTCACGTTTCCGAACACGATGAAATCGTTCTGGGTGATAGGCGTGGTGCAGGTCAAAATCAGGTCATCGAAGACCGGATCGGCGTCATCGTCATTGGCTTGGATGTCGAAGGAGTAATGGGCGCCGTTGTTCACCGGAAAGGTGATCTCGGTGAAGGACTCGACAAATCCGGACGTGGGGTTGTGCCGAACGTCAATCGACCAAGCCGAGCCGGTGACGAGGACCGGAGGGGTGGAAGTGTCGCCCGCGTAGACGCCGTTGCCGGTGTCGGCGCCGCCAATGATGAACTGTTGCGGAGTGGAGCCGGGCTCTTTCGACTTGACGGAAACCGTCCAGGAGCCCTGCATTGCAAGTGGCATAGCCGTTCCCTTCGTGGGCAGCCTCGACTATTCGTCAAGTCCCGCCTAAACCGACATTTCCTAGGTGGACAGCCGATCCGCCCACGTTCTATAGAATAGTTGAGCAATCGCTTCCGAGATGTGACGCTGTTCACACTTGGGAAAAGTTCATTTAGCCGACATTGCTTGGAATTCTCGGACCGGTGAGCGCCACAATCGGTTCTTGTGGGCGTCCATGGCAAAGCTCTGCCCCGCCGCGCCGCGGGCGGCGGAGTCGCAATCCCAGGCTCGGTCCTGCCGCGCGGCAGCGCAGCCATGCGACCGCGGCAGGCCATGCCGTCGAATTCGCGGCGCGCGCAGAAGCGGCCGGCCGTGCTAGACTTTCCAAGGACTGATAGGGTTCCAGCGAGGGAAGGGATAGCGATGGCGTATGACCTGCTGATCAAGAACGGGCGCATTGTCGACGGCTCGGGCATGCCGGCGTTTAAGGGCGATGTCGGGGTCAAGGACGGCAAGATCGTGGAAATCGGCAAGTTGAGTGGACCCGCCGCGCGCACGGTCGATGCCGAAGGCCGCGTCGTCGCCCCCGGCTTTATCGACAACCATTGCCATTACGACGCGCAGGTCACCTGGGACCCGTTGTGCTCCTATTCGTGCGACCACGGCGCCACCACCGTCATTTTCGGCAATTGCTCGCTGTCGCTGGCGCCGGTGCGCAAAGGCAGCGAAGAGCGGCTCGCCGAGTTCCTGTCCTATGTCGAAGCGATCCCGATGGAGGTGTTGCGCACGCTCGAATTCGGCTGGGAAACGGTGCCTGATTATCTCGAGCAGCTCGATCATCACCTCGGCGTCAATGTCGGCAATCTGATCGGCCATACCGCCGTCCGCTATTATGTGATGGGTGACGAGTGCCAGAAGCGCACCGCCACCGACGGCGAGATCAAGGAGATGCAAGGTCTTGTGCGCGACGGCATGAAGGCCGGGGCGCTCGGCGTGTCGGTGTCGCGCAACCAGGGGCATTTCGACCCGCAGGGGGTGCACATCCCGGCATTGTGGGCCGACGAGAAGGAGATCTTTGCGATCGGCGACGTCTTGCGCGAACTCGGCACCGGCATCATCCAGTCGGGTGGCGGCAATGGCGCCGAAATGAAGGACGCGCTGATGTCGCGCCTCTCCGAGGCGACCGGCCGCGTCGTCGTCTACAATAATCTCGGGCAGTCGATGCGCCGGCCCGACCAGTGGAAACAGCAGATGGCGCAGGTCGACGCGACCACCGCCAAAGGCATTCGCGCCTACCCGATGTGCACGCCGAACCGCATCACCGATTATTTCACGATGCGCAACACTCAGACCTTCCGCGGGTTGCCAGTCTGGCACCCGATCTGCTTGTCCTCACCCGACGAAATGTTGAAGGCGTATGCCGACCCGGAAGTGCGCAAGAAGCTCCATGCCGAAGCGGTCGAGTTCAAGGTCGACACGCCGCCGGCCGGCATCTGCACCACCTGGTGGGACTACATGGTTCTGCAGACCGCGGTGCTGCCGCAGAACAGGCAGTATGAGGGCAAGACCGTCGGCCAGATCGCCAAAATGCAGGGCAAGGGCGTCATCGACGCCTTCCTCGATCTCGCCGTCGAAGAGCATCTCGACAGCGAATGGCTGCACGGCGAAAACAACGTCGACGAAGCGGCCGTCGCCAAGATCCTGACCTACCCGAATGCGATCATCGGGCTCTCCGACGGCGGCGCGCATGTCCAGTTCCAAAGTGGCTTCGGCTTCAGCACCCGGCTGCTGTCGGAATGGGTGCGCGACAAGCAGGTCATGACCCTGGAGCAGGCGGTGCGGCGGCTGACCTTCGACAGCGCCTCGACCTTCGGTCTCTATGACCGCGGCCTGTTGCGGCCCGGCATGGCGGCGGACATCGTGATCTTCGACCCCGATACGGTGAAGCCGTTGCCGCTCGAAGTCGTCCACGACTTCCCGACCGGCGCCAAGCGCATCAAGGAGCCGGCCCAGGGCGTCATGATGACAATCGTCAACGGCAAAGTCCTGCTCGAAGACGGCAAGCACACCGGCGAATTGCCCGGCCGGGTCATGCGCAACACCTACTACCACGGCCTGCACGCCTAATAGCGGCGCAGCCCCTCACCGCACCCTCTCACCGCGCGCGGTGAGAGGGTGCATTAACCCGTCACTGCGAGGAGCAGGAGCCCGCAGGGTGACGAAGTAATCCTGAGGACGACGGCGAGATTGCTTTGCGGTGCTCGCAATGACAGCGCGAATGGATCAAGCCAAAATATAATCTGCGACATGTAGGGAGGATCAATATGCCGACATTCCGGCCGACCGCCGATCTCGACATGCATTACGAGGTCGACGACTTCACCGATCCGTGGCGCCAGCCGGAGACGGTGCTGATGCTGCACGGCAACGCCGAGAGCGGGCTCGCCTGGTACGGCTGGGTTCCGAGCTTGGCGCGGGGGTACAAGGTCGTACGGCCGGACATGCGCGGCTTTGGTCAATCGACGCCGATGCCGCGCGACTTCCCGTGGAACCTCGACCTCATCATCGACGATTTCGTCCGGCTGATCGACCATCTCGGCGTCGAGCGGTTTCACCTGGTCGGCGCCAAGATCGGCGGCACGATCGCGCGCGCCTTTGCCGCGCGCCGGCCCGGGCGCGTCAAGACCCTGACCGTGGTCGGCACCCCACCGCCGCTGCGCGCCGGGGCCGCTGAGCGCGTCCCCGAATTGAACGCGGCATTCGAGCGCGACGGGGTCGAACCCTGGGCGCGGCAGACCATGGGCGGTCGGCTTGGCGGCGATTTTCCAGCCGACGGGGTCGAGTGGTGGATCGGGTTCATGGGCCGCACCGCGGTTTCGACCCAGATCGGCTTTATGAAGACGATCGCCTGCGCCGACATCCGCGCCGATGTGCCCAAGATCCGCTGCCCGACCCTGGTCATCACGACCGACGGCAGCGGCCTCGCCTCGGTTGACGCGACCCGCGCCTGGCAGCAGCAGATCCCGAACTCGACACTCGTGGTATTGCCCGGCGACTCGTATCACGTCGCTGCGACCCACGCCGCGCGCTGCGCCGCGGCAACCCTCGACTTCATCGCCGCCAACGCCACTGGCTGAGCCGAAAGCGACCGCATCGTCGCGCATAGCTTCGAAGCCGGTCGTGCTCGGCTAAGGGTGGACGCCTCGGCGGCGCCGCAGGCCTTGCGCTGCGCCGCCTCGCGCAAGGCCGATCTTCCGTTATCAAATACCGCAGGTTGTGGCGTTCTTTTTAATCAATAAGAAGCCGCACTTCAGAAAATTGCTGTCTGCTTTTACAGAATGTCCTAAAAAAATCACAACCGATATTCGCGGTTGCGCAAGAATTCTGTAACCACCCTCTTTATAAGCTGCGCGCCGACGTCCGGATGCTGCGAGTCTTCGCGGCGTAAAGCAGATTTATGAGGAGATCGATGAAACTCTATTTAGCGCACTGCTTGTGCGCCGCAGTCTTTGCTGTGTCTGCGGCGAGCTTTCCCGCCGCCGCTCAGACCGATGATTTTCCCGGGCACGTACGGCATTTGCACCGGCCGATGACAGCGTATCGCAACCCGGACGGCACGTTTACGCGCTTCAAAGGCGCGATCGAAAATGCGAATTGGTCAGGGTATGCGGCGACCGCGGGCGCGCCCTACACTAGCGCGTCGGCGACCTGGCAGGTGCCGAATGTGGCCTATGACGGCGGCCGGACGCCGTATGGCTACGAATACGTGTTCAACTGGGTCGGGATCGGCGGAGCATCCGACGGCACCCTGATCCAGCTCGGCACCGAAGGTATGACCTCGGCTTCCGGCGCCACAAGTTTCTACGCCTGGTACGAGCTCTATCCTGCGCTCGATGTCGGGATATCGCTGGCGGTGAACCCGGGCGACACCATCACCGCGTCGCTGCAATGCACCGCGGCGTGCTCGCCGGGCGGGACCCAGACCTGGCAGCTGTCGCTTGCCGACCAGACGACGAGGGGGTCCTGGACCCAGAGCTTCCAGTACCAGTCCAGCATGGCCTCTGCCGAGTGGATCACCGAGCCGCCCTACTATGACGGCGCCTTTGACGGCGTCTCCTTCAACGGTTTTCTGCCGCTTGCCGACTACGGGCAGGCGACTTACGACCCGGTCGCGGCCAACGGCGCCAACCCGAACCTGTCGCTGTCGGCGAACGGCTATATTGCGACGGTTCCAACGTTTGGCGAGACCTCGAACCCCTCGACACCGGTCAACGGCGACGCCTTCAGCACCTGTTGGGGCGCCAGCGGCGCCGGCCTTACCCCGTGCACCGCCGAGGCGGTATTGTCGGCGTCGCAATCGCCCGATCCCCCCGCCGCCCTCCCGCCGTCACCTCCACCGCCACCGCCACCACCTCCGCCGCCGCCCGCTCCGAGCAACGTTACCGCGACATTGACGGCCACGCCGACCGCTACGACGGGGCCAAACCAGGCGTCGAAGCTCACCTGGACCTCGGCCAACGCCACAAGCTGCGCCGGCTCCGGCTTCACCGTCGGTAATGGTGGAAAATATGTCACCGCCCCGTTTGCTTGGGCGCTCGTTTTTCCGAAGGTGTCGACCTCCTATTCGATCACCTGTGCCGGTGCGAACGGGTCTGCTACGTCGATGGCCACGGTGACCGTAAGATAGCAGGCGGCTAGCAAGTAGCCGGGCTCCGGTGGCGGACCGCGCCGGAGCCCGGCCCGAGGCGCGGCCTTACGGGTCGCGCTTTTCGTTGCTTGCGGATTAGCGGGGGACCATCCTTTGTTTCCGCTTCCTGCGGAGCGCCAGCCCGCCTCGCTCTTGGCAAATTAGCGCGAGAGCGCTCCGCCGCACCGGATGCGATGGCTGAGACAATACATATGTCTCATTGTGATACATATGCGTCAATTCTGAACGAAACACAAACGCAAATCAGCAACATGTTGAATACGCGCCGTTTTTTTGTCGATCTGATATCGTCGGACGCTGATTGCTAGTTAACCTTGCTAGTCAATGCGTAAGGTGTCCTCCAATGCGCCAATGGACCACGAGTATATTTGCAGCGATCGCAACGCTGGCAGCGGCGGCGACCGCCGAGGCGGCAAATATGCCGTTTGCCCCCAGCACGCTGTTCGCCAACTTCAACGTGATTACCGACGGGAATTTCGCCACCGGCAGCGATGTCCACGGCCCAGTGTTGATCGGCGGCAACCTCAGCAACGGGGGGGCGGGCACCCTCGACTTCGCCCATCTTCCTCAGTCATGCTGCACGACGCCGGTACCCAATTACGGTCTGATCGATGTTTTCGGAAACAACTCGGGACACTGGAGCCAGTCTTCCGGCCAGACCGTGTTCGTCGGCGGTACGAACACCGGCAGCTTCGGGTCGGCGACGGTCACGACGGGGTACACTTTTCCAGGGTTCAACTCGCCAGGTGCGGGATCCAACTCAGCCACGTTTGCCAATGACATCTGGGCGCCGCTGACCAGCATGTCGACCAACCTCGCCGGGCTGACACACAACAGCACGTTCAACTCGACGACGGGCGTGCTGACAGGGGTCGCGGGACCGAACGGCGCCGTGTTTGACATACCGTTGTCCACGCTCAATGCCTTTAGGGGCACTTTGAGTTTGGCGGGCTGCCTCGCCGCGGCGACGCCTTGCGACGGCGTTGTCAACGTCACCGGCACCGGCACCTTCGCCCAGGATTTTGCTTTTCCCACCGCGGATAATATCCCCGGCTTGCCCAACCTGCTCTTCAACTTCGTCAGCGCCACCGGTGTGGAGTGGGGGGAGGGGGGGATTTTGATGCGTCGATCCTCGCGCCCGACGCGGTTGGCTCGAACAACGGGTCCGATTCCCTTATCGGCACCCTGGTTGTCAACAGCGTCGCGGCTACGGCGCAGCTGACGGACGAGATACACAATGCCGCCTTCGACTGCAGTGACAATCTCTGCATGTGTCCGCCAGGCTCTCCGGGCTGCACGAGCGGGCCGCCTCCGTCCGTACCCGAGCCGGGCTCGCTCGCATTGCTCGGCTCCGGGCTCGCCGCCTTCGTCGCGGTCCGCCGCCGCTCCGGCTGGCGCGGAGCGGTGCAGCCCGCCGGCCACAGCGGCTAGCCGGTCGGCATTCCTGCAACCGCCGTCGACGGCGCTCGATCAACCGCTGCAATCTGACGTTTGCGACCGCAAAGGTCGTGGGGATGCCGTTGGCCTTGTGCTAGCATAATGGGGTCGAACTCCCGGACGTGACGTTGGCAGCGGCGCTTTTTCCCGTGCTCCCAGAATTTCGGTCCCCGCGTGACCGGCGGACGAGGGCGGGGCGTGCCCCTCAATCGGGCCTATGACGCCAAGGCGGCCCGATCGAGCGGCGGGTATCCGGTCTGATCGCGGGCCGGATCTGGGACCGCTGACCGAGGTGAGCGGTCTGCGCCGAGCCGCCGAGAATTTTCGGCGGATATCCCCCGGTCTCCCGGCCGGTGCGGTCGGCGAGAACCCGCTGCCGCGCCAGCGCGCGCTGGCGGCCGAACGGCATCGGCAGCGCGCCGCAAGGCTGGTCGAGGCCGGCCGGCTCACCGCCGCCATCGCCGCTTTTACCCAGGCGACCCGGCTCGATCCGCGCAACGCCGCCGCCCATCATGGGCTCGGGCGCGCGTTGCTGGATGGCGGCTGGGTCGAGGAGGCAGCCGACAGCCTGCGTCTGGCAACGGCGTTGCTCGACGATGCGGCCGCCCATTACGACCTGGCGCTGGCCCTGCGCCGACAACGGCTCGATGCCGATGCAATGGCGGCCTATCGACGGGCCATCGAACTCGCCCCGACCCTGATCGAGGCGCATGCCGGACTGGCCGAACTTCTCGAATTGGCTGGCGATTACGCGGAAGCCGCCCAATGTCTGCACCGCGCCGCCGCCCTCGCGCCGGATACCTCGCCGGGCTTGTTGCACTTGGCGAAAGCCTTGATTTTCGATCAAGACTATACCGCGGCCGAGAAAACCTTGCGGGCGGCTGTCGGGCGTGATCCGGGCGATGACCTCGCGCTGAAGCATCTTGGCGATGTTCTCCTCCGCCAGGGGCGCTTCGCCGAAGCCATTTCGGCCTTCGAGCGCGTGCTGGCGCTCAATCCGCGGCAAGTCTCCGCTTATTTCACTATCGCCGAAGCGCGCAAATGCACCGAGGCGGATCGTCCCCGGCTGGCGCGCATGCTGGCAGCACTCGACGATGCGCCACTCGATGAAGCGGATCGCGTGCTGTTGCACTTTGCCATCGGCAAGCTGCTCGACGATCTGGGCGAGTATCATGGCGCGATCCGGCATTTTGACGCGGCCAACCGGATCCGGGGCCGGCACGCAAAGTTCGACACGGTCGAATTCGCAGATTTTTTTGACCGGCTGACACAACGCTTCACGCGCGAGTTTTTTGCGGCGCACAAATCGTTGGGCGAGGACGACGAAACGCCGCTGTTTATTGTCGGAATGCCGCGGTCCGGCACGACCCTGGTCGAACAGATCCTGTCCCGGCATCCGGCGATCGGCGCCGGTGGTGAGCTCCCGTTTTGGATCCGGCGCGCGAATGGCTCGGGACCGCTGGAGGCGATGTTTCTGAGCCCGCACGCGGGGCGCGCGCTGGCGCTGGAATATCTGTCGTTGCTGCGCCGCATTGCGCCATCCGCGGCGCGGGTGACGGATAAGCTGCCGTTCAATGTGCTGTGCGTCGGCGTCATCCATTTGTTGCTGCCAAAGGCGCGCATAATCCAATGCCGGCGGCATCCGGTCGACACCTGCCTGTCAATATATTTTACCCATTTTCAGCAAACCCTGCCGTTCGCCAGCGACAGGCGCGCGCTGGTCGCTGCTTATCGGCAATATGCCAGGCTGATGGATCACTGGCGCGCGGTCCTGCCGGCGCAATGCTTTCTCGAGGTCGAATACGAGAAATTGGTCTGCGATCGTGAGGCGGTCACGCGCCGATTGATCGACTTCGCCGGGGTCGAGTGGAACGACGCCTGCCTCTCCCCGGAGCGCAACCCGAGACCGGTTGCGACGGCCAGTCTGTGGCAGGCGCGCCAGCCCGTCTACGCCAGTTCGGTGGGGCGGTGGCGCCGCTATGAACCCTGGCTCGACGAGCTCCGGCAACTGCTGAGCGCCGAAGACGGCGCCGCCGGCGCCGAACCGCGCTGATGGGCCAAAATACCCGTCCCCGCTTATTCAAGCTTACGCGTTCACCGCCCGACAGCCATCGCATCGGCGCGGCGTGTCGGTAAAAGGATTAATAAGTTTTGCGCGCTTTGTCGGAATATTTTACGCACCCAACCGTCGTAGTTTTTTACACAATCAGCGCCGGTCTCAAACCAGATCTCTCCTAACGCATTGAAAGAATTCACTAGGTAGGATCGATTACCCTGGGTTAACCATAATTTAGCGACTAGAGGTCCGTTTCTTAACAGAACGACCGTCGGCGAAATTGACACTTCTTTGCTCCCAGTCCGCCGATTATTACGGCAACTTATTGATGTAGCGTTAAAATCATCTCTTGGCCCGAACCTTGCTTGATTGGTGTCGAGCCTTCCGAAAGGAGCGCTTGACCGGCAACTATCACTGCCGCTGTACGGGTCTCAGCACATTCGTTTGGCCACCGCTCGGAGGATGATCATGCGACGTTGCCAGATCACCGCCCTCCGCAACTAAGCCAACAGACCGCACAGGCGCCCCGGGATCCACCGGGGGCCTGTGGTTTCCCGCTGACATCGGTAAATGGATATAGGGGCCTTGATGAGCAGCAGCCCGACGGTCATGCAACTTCACGGCGAGGTGCGGCGGTGGGCGCGAACGCCGGCGAGCGCACCCGTGGCGGCGCCGGAGCCTGCGGGTGAAGCGGTGGCGGACTCGGCTACATTGTTCATGGTTGGCAACAGCGCGGTCATGTTCGAAGTGTTCGAGCAGGTGCGCCGCTTTGCCGCCTGCGATGTCCCGGTCCTGATTACCGGCGAGAGCGGCACCGGCAAGGAGCTGGTTGCCCGCGCCATCCATGAGCGCTCGGGACGGGCGGGCGGGCCCTATGTCGCGCTCAATTGCGCCGCCGTGCCAGCCACGCTGATCGCCTCTGAATTATTCGGCTACGAAAAGGGGTCGTTTACCGGCGCCAACGCCCGCAAGCACGGCCACATCGAGCACGCCCACCGCGGGACGCTGTTTCTCGACGAGATCGGCGACATGCCGATCGATCTGCAAGGGCTGCTTTTGCGGTTTCTGCAAGAAGGCGAAATCCTGCGGGTCGGCGGGCGCCAACCGCTCAAGGTCGACGTCCGCGTCGTCGCGGCGACGAATGTGAGGCTGCGTGACGCGATCGCCGCCGGCAAGCTGCGCGAAGACCTCTATTACCGTTTGAACGTGCTGAGCCTGCACCTGCCGCCGCTGCGCGAGCGCGACGGCGATGTCGAAGTGCTGGCCACTTACTTTCTGCGCCAGATCGGGCAGGAGCTGGGGCGCGACCTGCGCGGCTTCACCCCCGCGGCAATGGCGGCAATGCTGGCCTACCCTTGGCCCGGCAATGTTCGCGAATTGATTGCAACGCTGCGGCGCGCGGTGGTGATGGCCAACGGGCCGCAGGTGGATGTGTCGGATTTGCGGCTCGACCCGGCTCCGTCGCGGCCGTCCTTGCCGCGGGCGGCGGCGCGACCGGTCCGGCCGCGCGCCGCCGCCCGGCCAAAGCCCGGCAGTGACGGTGAACGCGAGGCCATCGTGCAGGCGCTGCAGGACAGCAACTTCAACATGACCCGCGCGGCCCAGCTGCTCGGCGTCGCCCGCGCCACCTTGTACCGCATGCTGGAGCGCAACCGGATCGAGCTCGGCCAGCACTATCTGGTGCAGTCGACGGAGCCCGAGACGCAACTATGAGGTCGGTTCACGGCATTGCCGCCATCGGGCGGCTTTCGTGCGACGGCGCCGTGCCGCGAGCGGCCACCGGCGCGTCATGCCGGCGTGTCGCCACAGCGATCGCGTTCCCAGCCAAGCGGACCGGACAACCGTCTCGCGATGAGACGTGGCAACTGTCTCAATCGCGCACCGCGGCCGCGACATGGTTAATAAAATCTTGCCAAGTCTCTGAAAGAATTATGAATTTTTCGGCAATTCGGCAGGCATTTTGTTGGCATGCCGGTTGCTGGTTATCAGGGGTCGGCATGCGAACCGGCACAGGGCGTCCGGCGGCGGGTCAAGCCGTCGTGAGGGTCCGGGCTGGCGCGCGCAGGCATTTTGTAGCGACCGCCGCAGGGGCGGGGAACGAAAGAGGAAAGACCTTATGAAAAAGCTTTTGTTAGCAACTTGTGCCGTCCTCGCCCTGAGCGCAGGCGGAGCGTGGGCGCAATCGGCCACCTCCACCGCCGCCGGCGGCGCGGGCGGTGCGGGTGGCTCCGCCACCGCGACGAATGCGGGCGGGGCCGGCGGCGCCGGCGGGGCCGCCTCGAACAAGAACTCCGGCAACAACACGTCCGGCAACTCGCTCAGCAACAGCAACAGCAAGACCAACACGGCGAGCTCGACCGGCGCCAACAGCCCGAGCGCGAACAACGGCGGCACGGCCCTCAATTCGAACGGCAACACCAAGACCAGCACCAATACCAAGACCAACACCACAACGATAACGCCGACCAACAACGGCGCTGCGGCCAGCAAGGGCAGCACTGCGGTTCAGGCCAACGGCAACACGATCGCCTCCGGCAATACCAAGACCAGCACCAACACAAAGACCAACACCAACACCACGACGATAACGCCGACCAACAGCGGCGCCCAGGCCAGTAAGGGCGGCACCGCGGTCAACGCCAACGGCAATGAAGTCGCCTCCGGCAACAGCAAGACCAACACCGACACCACCACCAACAGCGGCGCTACCGCCGCCAAGGGCGGCACCGCGATCCAGGCCAACGGCAACACGATCGCCTCCAACAACTCTAAGACCACCTCGGTCAGCAAGACCAGCAACAAGACCAACACCAGCAACAGCAGCACGGCCGGCACCGGCAGCCCGTCCGCCAACAATGGCGGCGTCGCGGTCAACAAGAACTCCGGCAACACCAAGACCACGACGATCAGCAAGAGCTCGACCAGCACGCCGACCACGACCAACAGCGGCACCGGTGCGGCCGCCACCAACGGCGGCAAGGCGACCAACGTCAGCGGCAACACGGTTGCTTCCGGCAACACCAAGACGACGACGACGACCGTCACCAAGGGCGGCTCTGCGTCCGGTAGCGGCGTCAATGCCGGCGGTCACGGCACCGCGGTCCAGGCCAACGACAATACTCTGACCCTGGGTTCGAACAACACCAAGAATTCGAACAACACCAGCACCAAGACCAACACCAGCACCAAGACCAACACCAGCGCGGCCTCCGCAACCGGCGCCGGCGGGAATGCAGCCAATAATGGCGGCAAGAACACCATCAAGGGCTCGTACAACACCAACACCAAGACCACTACGGTCTCCGGCAACACCAACGCCAAAGGGTCGTACAACACCAACACCAAGACGACTAACGACTCGTCCATGTCGATGGGCAGCACGGGCGGCACCGCGTCGGCGACGAATGGCGCCAGTGCAAAGAACATCAACAACGGCGGCAACACCACTACCAAGACGTCGACCAGCAGCAAGTCGTCGGACTACACCAACAGCAGCACCAACAACAAGGACAGCGGCAACAGCACCACCGATATCAACGCAACGTTGAAGGACTCGGTGGTCGGCAGCGGCTCGCTGAGCCAGACGACGACCTACAGCCCGTCGATCAGCGTGACAGGCGGCGACGGATCGGCGATTTCGACTGCGGCGATCAACGGCAACAAGTATGTCTCGAAGGGTTCCGGTGGGTTTAGCGGCAACGTCGACATGACCCACTCGATGGGCGGCCAGGGCATCCTGTCGGCCAACCTGAGCACCGGCGCCGGCTCGGTCCAGCAGAACTCGGTCGCGCTCACCTCCACAGTCAGCGGCGGGAGCACGGGCGGCGGGCTGAGCGGGTTCAGCCCCAGCGTCAGCGTCTCTAAGTAGTACTTTCGGATGAAAGGGTCCGCGCCGTTGCGTTCTCGGCGGTGCGGACCCCGCTTTCGCAACGAGAGACTACGGGGTTGTAACATGAAACGATCCGCCGCCTGGGCCGTCGCGTCTCTGCTTGCAGTGGCCGTTGGCGCCTCAGGCTCTTGTCTGGCAGCCGAAGCGGGGGTGCCGACTGGATCATCAGCCGCGGCGGTGCTCGGGGCGCTCTCCGGCACCGCTGTGCCGACGGCCGAACTCGGCAGGGAGCGCGCCCGCGGCATCACCATCAACACCGGTGCGGGCGCCGCAACCGATGCCGGCACCAGCGCCGGCAACACCTCGATCGGGAGTCTAACCGGCTCGATTACCACCGATCATTCGATCGACAACAATGCCGGCATCACTTCGGTATTGCAGAACTTTGGCAACAACTCGGTCATGCAGGTCAGTACCACGATCAACATCAACGTACATTGAGCGACGCAACAGCACGTGGTTCGGAAAAGGAACGCGTCGTGACAACACGATCATGGCCGTGGTTTTCGGTGGTCGGGGCGGCGCTGTCGGCAACCGCTGTCCTCGCCGCCACCGGCGTCGCCGCCAAGGCCGGTTCCCTCTATATCGACGCGGGGATCGGCGGCGGGGCGATGTCGCTGAAGGTGGAAAGCTTTCAGGAACAAAAATATCGCAGCACCATCGCCCAGGCGCACGATTTTTCCTGCGGCTCCGCCGCGCTCGCCACCTTGCTCAGCTACAGCTACAACACGCCGGTCAGCGAGACCGACGTGTTTAACGACATGATTATCAATGGCGACAAGAAGATAATCAGCGAATCGGGTTTTTCACTGCTGGACATTAAGCGATATTTGCAACGGCATGGACTAGAGTCGAATGGATTTCGCGCACCTTTAGCCAAGCTCGAAGCGGTCCGGCTGCCGGCGATCGTACTGCTGAATGTCCGCGGCTACCGGCATTTTGTCGTGCTCGAGGGCATCGAGAACCGCCGGGTACTGCTCGCCGACCCGGCGAACGGGATGAGAAGCGAGCCGATCGGCGTATTCGAATCGGAGTGGAGCGGCATCTTCTTCCTGATCACCAGCGAGGTTCGGCAAGGCCAGAAAAGTTTCAACAGCGACCAGAAATGGGCGGCGGCTCCGGGTCCGCCGTGGGATCTGACACGCTACGCGCTCGATCTCGCGACGTTGGCCCAACCGGGTCTTTTGAGCCTGGGCCGGTTTTGAAAAATGTATCCCACGGGAGGGCAAAGTGACTTGCCTGTCAACGCCGCTCACGGCGGTTGTCGTGATTGCGGCAAGCCTGTTGGGGGGATGTACGGACAACGCCGTCAATCCCGCGGGCTCCGATGCCAGAGCCCCGGTCCCTGCCGTTGCCGCGGAGCGGGCGTCACGCCAGACGCCGGCCAGACAAGCCGCTGCGCCGGCCGCTGCGAGCCAGGAATTGGGTCAGCAACTCGCGAGCGTCGCGCTCGACGACACCAAGCTCAGCGATGTTCGCGGCGGGTTCGACACCGGCTCGGGGGTGACCTTGAATTTCGCCTTTCAACAGGCGACCTTTGTCAACCACAACCTGACCGAAAGCGTCGTGGTGCCGACATTGACGATTGCCCCCGGCCAGGGCGGCGGCTCAGCCTCCGGCGCGGGGTCGATGTCCGGTGCCGCGCACCCAAATGTCAGCGGGTCGCTTGTCGGCCTCGGCATAACCGGCGCACCGTCGACCGGCGCCGCGGCCGCGGGCATCAGCTCGGCCACGGTGGTAGCCAATGGCGGGGTGCAGACGCAGGTGAGCGTCTCGACAGCGGCACTCCAGGCTCTTGTCAACAGCGGGATGGCGTCGGTCATCGGATCGGTCGGCAGCGGCGGCGGCAATGGGGGCGTGTCCAGTACAATTACCAATACGGCGAACAACCAACTGATCCAGCAAATGACGACCGTCGACATCGGGGTGACCGGGCTCGCGAAACTGCTGCAGCAGGGCATCCCGTCCACGGTGATGAGCCGTCTTTCGGGTCCGAACTCTTTCCGGTAAGCGGATGTCGAGGGGGTGCGGATCGCCCCAAGAGCGGAAAACTGCGACGCGTCAAACCGGTCGAGCTGGCCGGATAGCAGCGGGGGGCATATTGTGACAAAGCACAAGCAGAGAACAGGACGCTTCCGAAGAGGGGGCCCGACCGCCTTGCTCGCGGCCTTGGCGCTGGTCTTTGGGGTCGGCGCCCCGGCGGGCCTGTGCTGGGCGGCCGAACCGCCCGGCCCGGCCCGGTCTGGCGGTGTGCCCGAGTTACTGGCGAGCGTCACCATCCTGTCCGAGACCGCGATGGCGCGCGAAAGCGCCGCGGGCGTGCAGCCGGCACCCGTCATGAACGAGCAGAACGGGCATGCCAAAGTGTTGCTGTGGGACGAATTGAGAGCGCCGCCCGATTTGCCGCCCGGAACCAACACAGCAGTGACGATCACCACCGGCAGCGGTAAATAGACCTGCCGCTTCCGGTTAGGGCAGCTGCTTATTCCGCCATTCCGCCAAAGCGGGAACCCAGGAATTGCAGTCCGCTTGACCCTGGGTCCCCGCGTGCGCGGGGACGACGAATTGTCTGTCCGCAGGATTTCCTGACAGCATCTTTTGCGGGGACGACAGCCTTTTCAGATTGCCTGCTTCAGTCGCCGTTGAAGCACGGCGCCGATCACAACGAAAATTTATAGGGCAGCTCGAGCAGGACTTTTGCGACCGGCGTGTTCGGTCCGGCGCCAATCCCGACGCTCAGGTTGAGCCGGGTCGACTGCGAGATCTGGTAGCCGAGGCCGAAATTGAAGGTGCCGAATGAATAGGGCGAGCCCGAGATCGCCTGATGATTGGCAAAAGCGGTGAACACGTGCTCCTGCTGGTAGCTAAAGGTCATCGCCGCGCGGTCGTTTAGCGAAAAGCCGATGCCAAAGGTCAGCGCCGGGTTCTCGCCGGGTTGCAGATAGGCCGGCGTCCCAGGCCCGCCGTCGACGCTTTGTATGTCGACCGTCCGGCCGAGATTGTGGGTGTCCTGCAGATTGGCGAACAGAACGCCTGGCGCGGTCGGCATCAGGATGGTCAAGCTCGGCTCGATCGCATAGAAGCCGGTGCCGGTCGCCAGTCGCTTTGGCTGGCCCTCGAGGAATTCGCCGTTCGGGTCGTCGACGGTGATAATCGGAACATCGAACGGGCTGATGCCTGTGGCGGTCTTGAACAGGCCATTGACGATAAAGATCGGCCAGCCGTTCTCGCCGGTATTGATCTGATAGCTCGACCCGAACTGGATGTCGCCGATTCCGTTGCCGGTCGCGCTGGCGCTCAGTAGCTCGGCGCTGACGCCGACTGGAATCAGGCTGATGGTTTGGCCGGTATTGTAGACGTACGGAACTTTGACGTTGACTTCCCACCGGTCGGTTATGCCATAGCGCGCGGTGAGCGCCGCGGTGGTGATGTTCTGCTCGACGCGGTTGGCGAAAATATTGCCAAAGGTAATACCCGGAATGATTTGAAAGCCATTCACACCGAGCTGATTCTGTGACCAGTAATCGTATTCGATCGACGGATCGAGAACGAACTGGCCCTTGGGGGTAAGAACGCCGCCGGCGCTGGACAAAGACGGCGCGGTTTCCACCACTTGGCGGGCTTGCTGCTGAGCAGCGGAGGGGCCCTGGATCGGCGCCGACTCGCCGCCCGCAGGGGGCGGCGGGCTGGGTTGGCCGCCTCCCGCCGGGGCGGCGGGCGCGGAGGCCGGGGCTTGGGCCACCTCGATGCTGGAGGGGGGCGTCGGGGAGCTTACTGTGGGCGAGCCGGATATTGTCGCCGTCGACCCTGGAGCTCCGACCCCGCCCGGAACAATGTTGGCGTTGCCGGGCCCTGTCGCGCGCATAGCACGCAGCTGCTCGTCGAGCAGCACGTTCTTTTTGTCGAGCAGCTGGCTTTTGCGATCGAGATCCAGAAACTGCTGGTGAAGTTTTGCTTCCTGCTTCTTCAGCGCAGCGATTTCCTTTTGGATTTCCGCGCGGAGCTTGCTCAGATCGTCGGTGGAAGAATCCGCAACAGCGCTGACCGGTAGCGCCACCAGGCTGAGCCCGCTCAAGATCAGCGCCGGCACCAGCATCCGCAAGCGGCCTTCGAGACCGGCGCCGAAGCAATAGTCAGCCGGCTCCGGGCGAGGATAGGACTCACGCCGAGTAGCGGTGGCACAGACCAATGCACCGCTGATGTCGCTCCAGCACAGCCGTTGTCGAGGCCCACTCAAAAACATAGACACCGCTTCCCGGACCGTCCGCGACCGCTTGGGCTCTTATAGGCATTGCTACAATAGCGCATTTGCGCGGGGATCGCGAGGCTAATTCCACCCCGACGCAAGGCTGCAGCGCATGACCGCCTCGGGCGCCTTGCCGACCGGTATCAACCCTGGGTGTCAATTATATGACCCGTGGGTCGACCGGGATAGGAACCCGCGGGTCATCGGGCGACCAGCCTCATGCCGGCGCTGTTCCTGCGCTCAGGTCAGCCCAAGGCTGCCGACCCTGACGAGAGGGTGCGCCGCGTCGTCTCAATGAAGCTGCGGCTGCACCTTCTCGCACAGCAGCTGCATCGAGCGCATCACCCGGTCATGCGGAACAAGTCCGCCGCAATTCAGCTCGGCCAGAATGCCGCTGAGGCCGAGTTGATCTCTCAGCTCCGCGAGGCGGTCGGCGACCATCTCGGGCGTGCCGAGGATGGCTCTGCCGCCCCGCGCCTCGTCATAAGTCATCGTCTGCAGCCGCTGGGCGCCCTCGATGCGCCGCGCGGTGTCGAAAATGCCGGCGCGATTTGCCGATTCTTCGAGCCTCGCGCCCAGGTAGCGGTAGAACCGCATAAGGCTCTCTTCCGGGTCCGACAGCGCCTGTTCGACGGTGTCGCCGACATAAACCGGGGCGCGCAAAAACACCTCGCCGTTACCGGGATGACCGGCAGCCTTCCAGGCGTCGCGGTAAATCTGCAAATTGGGCAGAACCTCTTCGATCGTGCCGCGCCGCGCGCCGACAAAGATCGCATAACCCTGCTTGCCGGCGGAGATAAAGGTGTCTTCGCGGTTCGCCGCGATCCGAACCGGCGGATGCGGGTTGTGAAACGGCTTCGGCACGATGCAGACGTTTTCGTAATTGTAGTATTTGCCGGCGAAGGAAAAGGTTTGCTCGGTCCAGGCGCGCTTGAGCACTTCGAGTACTTCGGTAAAACGTTCGGGGCTCTCGCCATAGGGAACCCCGTAAGCCTCGTAGGCGCGCGGAAAGCCGCTGCGGCCGGCGCCGAAGATCAGCCGGCCGTGGCTGATGTGGTCGACGGTCGCGGTATCCTCGGCCAGGCGCAGCGGCTGGCACAACGGCAGCACCTGGACGCCGAGCCCGATCTTGATGTTGCTGGTGCGGGCGGCAATAGCACTCGCGATCGTCAGCGGCACAGCGCAGACCGAGCGCTCGGGCGCCATATGGATTTCGGCCAGCCAGATCGCGTCGAGACCCCAGCGCTCGGCGGCGTCGACCTGCTCGAAAGCGGTGGTAAACGCCTCGGCCTCGCTTTGACCCGGGCGCCGCTGAAACTCGTGAAATACGCCGAATTCGAATGCCATGTTATTTGCTCCTGGTGACGGGCCGGCCGGAAAGTTTGTCAAATCAACGCATTTTTGTCATTCCCGCGAAGGCGTCGCGAAAGCGGGAACCCAGGTCCCCATGCTTCCAAACGTTGCCCCGGACCCCCGGTTTCGCGGGGGCGACGAGAATGCACTGGGTTAACACGTTCATTTCGGATCGGCTTCGAAACTGTCATTTCCCGGCGAGGGCGAAGGCGGGTTCGTCGGTGAAAGCCGGCATGATCTCGCGGGCAAAGCGGCGGATATTCTCGCGCGAGCCGCCGAAATTGATGATCACGTATTCGACGCCACCGGCGCGCAGGTTTTCGAGCTTGCGTACAATCTCGTCGGGAGTGCCGAACAAGGCGCTCTCGGCGCTCTCGTATCGCGCCTGTTTTTCGTCATCCAGGATATAGCGGTTGCGGGTTTCGCCGCCCGGCCGACGCGCCAGCGCGTTGACGCGCATATGGCCCTGGTAGCGGCGCTCGATTGCGGCCTCCTTGTCGGCGGCGTCTTTGGCGAAATGCACGGCGCGGGCGACGGCGACCTCCATCGGATTAAAACGGCGGCCGCGCGCCTCGACCTCTTCTTTGAACTGCGCCACCTGCTCGAGGCTCTCTTTGGCGAGCGCGTGCTGGCCCAGCAGCATGTTGTAACCGCGCTCGGCGACCTGGCGAACGGAGTTGGCGCTGCCCGCCCCCATCCAAAACGGCGGATGCGGCTGTTGCGCAGCCGGCGGCTCGACGACGATGTTGTCGAATTGCCAATATTTGCCGCGATGCGAAAACGGCGTTTCCGAGACAAAGGCCTTGGTGATCACGTCGAGCACTTCCTCGAAGCGCTCGTCGGCTTCCTCCATGGCCACGCAAAAGCCGGCGAACTCGTTCCAGCGATAGCCTTTGCCGACCCCGAAATCGAGCCGCCCGCCGGACAGCAGATCGAGGGTCGCAGCCTGCTCGGCCAGCAGCACGGGATTGTGCCACGGCAACACCAAGACCGCGGTGCCGAGGCGAAGATGACGAGTGCGGGCGCCGAGCCAGGTCAGCAAATTGAGACTGGCCGAGACTTGGCCAAACCCGGTGAAGTGATGCTCGACCAAAAAGGTGCTGTAGTAACCGAGCGCCTCGGCCTCGACATTGTTGTCGATAAAGTCGCGAAAACCTTGGCTGCTGTCGCTGTCGGGTCCCGCGCGCCGTGCCTGGGCGCTGCCGAACAATCCGAATTTCATTTTTCTGCTCCTCATTTTATTGGTCGGCGGCCGCTGCAATGAGAGTGTCGGGTCACTTTTGGATCTACTGTCCGTCGCCCCCGCGAAAGCGGGGATCCAGGGCCGGCGTCTGAACGCTCGCTCTGGATTCCCGCTTTTTCGCGGGAATGACGGTGTGGCGAGGCCGGGACGGAACCATCAGCCGTCCACGTCTAATGCAGCCGCGGTAAAACCTTCTCGCACAACAGCTGCAGTGAGCGGGTCATCGGCTCGGGATGGATCAGCGCGCCGAAATTCAGCTCGGCGAGGATGCCGTTCAGCCCCAGTTCTTCGTGCAACTGCAATAGGCGGTCAGCGACCCGTTCGGGGCTGCCGATGATGACCTTGTCGCGCTGGACTTCCTCATAGGAGATCGTGCGGATGGTGATCGCCTCGGCGGCGCGGCGGCGGTTCGGCGCGTTTTCGAGCCGGGTGCTCAAGGTTCGATAGCCCGACATGATGCTCTCTTCGGCCTCGTCGAACGCCTTGCGGTCGGTGTCGGCAATGTGCAGGGTCAGCCGCAGATAGACTTCACCCTCGCCGGAATGCCCTGCCTCCTTGTAGGCTTGGCGATAGGCGGCGAGATCGGGTGCCAGCCCCGACAAGGAGCCGCTGCGGACTGCGACAAAGATCGGATAGCCGGCTTCACCCAACGACGGAAACGTCTCCTCGCTGGCGGCGGCGACGCGGATCGGCGGAAACGGCGTTTGAAACGGCCGAGGCACGGCACTGGCATTGTCGAAACGCCAGTATTTGCCTTGATGAGAAAATCGCTCTTGCGTCCACGCCTTCTTGACGATGTCGAGGGTTTCGAGAAAGCGCTCGCGGCTTTCCGAATAAGGCACGCCATAAGCCATGTAGCTGCGCGGATTGCCGCTGCGTCCGACCCCGAACAGCAACCGGCCGTTGCTGATCTGATCGACCGTCGCCGTCTCCTCGGCGAGGCGCAGCGGGTGGCACAACGGCAATACCTGGACGCCGGTGCCGATCTTGATGCGTTTGGTGCGGGCGGCGATCGCGCTCGCCACGGTCATCGGCGCGCTCATCACCGAGCGGCGCGCCTGCTGGTGGATTTCGGCGAGCCAGATCGCGTCGAGGCCCCAGCGGTCGGCAGCCTCGATCTGGTCGAGCGCCTCCGCGAACGCCGCTGCCTGGGTCTCTCCCGGCCGACAGTGGAATTCATGGTAGACGCCGACTTCCATGACCGTTTCTCCTATCGTCTTGGCATATCCTGCCGATGCGACGGTAGAATCGTTCCCTCCATCAAGCAAATACCGATTTCCGATCACACTCATGCCGAAGCGGCATGGTCGCGTGGTTTGATCTCTGTTGTCCCGCTTGCCGGCAGAGGGCAGGGTGAGGGGCACCGCCACACGACAATTCCGATTGACCTTCGCTCCCACGGGTGGCCGAATCATCGCTGCCATGGAACTGCGCAGCCTGTTTTATTTCGTCCGCATCGCCGAGCTCGGCAGCATCACCCGCGCCTCGGCGCATCTGCAGATCGCGCAACCGGCCCTGACCCGACATGTGCAGCGCCTTGAGGACGAGCTTGACGCCGCGTTGTTCACGCGCGCCAATCGCGGCGTGCGGCTGACCGAGGCCGGGCAAAAATTGCTCGACAGCGCCGAGCGCATCCTGCGCGACGTCGAGCGCACCGGCGACGAGATCCGGGCGCACAAGGCGCACCCCAGCGGCAAAATCATCCTCGGCGTCACCCCGACCCTGTGCCCGATCGTGGTCCCGGAGTTGTTCGCGCGGATGCGCAACCACTACCCGCTGATCGAGCTGAAGGTGGTTCATGCCGGCACGGTGCGGCTCGAAGAGTTTATCGTCGCCGGCCTTGTCGACTTGGCGTTGATGGCGGAGATTTCGCGCAGCCGGCTGATCCAGTCGACCCGGCTCGCCGAGGAGGAAATGGTGTTGGTGACGCGGCCCGGCGCGCGGTCGTCAGGCGCCGTTTCGGCCGACGAGCTGAACCGCACGCCGCTGATACTGGGCGACGGATTGCGCGCCGCCCTCGATGTCTTGCTGGCCGGTCGCGGCGTCGCATTACAGGTCGACACCGAGCTGAATGACCACGAAACCATCCGGCTGATGGTGCAGCAGGGTGTCGGCGCGTCGATCCTGCCGCACTCCTCGGTCTATCGCGAATGCGCGCGGGGGCTGGCGCAAGCGCACCGGATCACCGCCACCGGCGTCTTTCGTACGCTCGCGATCGGCGGGGCGGCGAACCGCGGTCCCTCTGCGGCGCGGCAGGCGGTTGCCGAGGCGGTCACCGAGGTGCTGCGCGATATCGATGCCGACGGCAAGCTCCGTCCGGAGTTCGATAAGGCGCTGGCGGGCGAATCTGAACTTGAACCGAGTCAACGGAGACAGAGGCAACAATGCAGATCGTCGATTCACAGATCCATCTCTGGGAGAACGCGCGGATGTCGCCGCAGCACCGGCAGATCCCGACCTATAACGTCGATGACGCGCTCAAAGAGATGGCCGAAGCCGGGGTCGATGCAGCGGTGATCCATCCGCCCAGCACGCTTGGCGAGGGGCCGAATGCGCAGGCGGTCGAAGCGGTCAAAGCCCACCCTGCCAAATTCTGCATCCTCGGGAATTTCGACCTGCAGGCTCCGAACCGCGAGGAGATCCTCAAGAATTGGCGGCAGCGGCCGGGCATGCTCGGTTTCCGTTTCACCTTCAACCAGCCGCACCAGGCGAGCTGGTGGTCCGACGGTTCGCTCGACTGGTTCTGGGCTGCCGCCGAGCGCGAAAAGCTGGCGGTGGGGCTGCTCGCCGGCAGACACATGGCCGAACTCGGCCATATCGCCGAGCGACATCCCGGGCTCAAGCTGCACATCGACCATCACGGCCGCGGCGGCAGCGGCGGATCGGGTACCGACGACGCCGCTTTCGCCAATCTCGGCGACATGCTGGCGCTCGCCAAGCACTCGAATGTCGCGGTGAAGTTGTCCGGCGCGCCGAGCTATTCGAGCCAACCCTACCCCTACCGCAACATCCACCAATACATCCGCCGGATCGTCGACGCCTTCGGCCCGCAGCGCTGCTTCTGGGGCACCGACATCACTCGCATGCCGTGCTCCTACCGCCAATGCGTGACGATGTTCACGGAGGAATTGCCGTGGCTGCAGGGCCGCGACAAGGAGTTGGTGATGGGCGACGCGATCTGCGACTGGCTCGGCTGGAAACGCCCCGCATCGGCTTGAGCCGAGGCCGGTATTACATTTGCTGAAACGTAATGGAAGTGCAGTGGAATCGACGATCACCGCAAGGGTCAAGCGACGATCCCGAAATCCATCCGGGAGCGTCTCCGGTTGAAGCCTGGCGACCGGATCAAGTTTTTCGTCCATCCGGACGGCAGCGTCTTTCTTTTGCCGAAGCTTCCCGTTTCGGCTTTGCGCGGCATCGTCAAGCCCCGGCGTCGGCCTGTGACGGTCGAGGAGATGGAAGAGGCCGCCGCATCCGCTTGACGGCTGTGGCGATATCTGCGTCCGCAAGGCTTCGGGCCGAAGTACTCGTGGTTGACAGCGAGCAGGAAGTCTTCGCCGCGATGATTGCGCTCAAGGAGGGGCTCGGCTCGTTCGCCGATGCTCTGACTGGCGCCCTCGGCACCAAGGCGGGCTGCTCCGGCACCATCACCTTTGACCAAACAGCGCTGCGGCTTCCCGGCTTCGATCCCCTGTAGTTGTGCCTCGATCGTTATCCCCCCTGCGGGATCGGGCCGTATGGCCGGGTGATCAGTTCGAGCAGGTGGCCGTTCGGGTCGTCGAAATAGACGCCGCGGCCGCCATAGAGGTGGTTGATTTCGCCCGGCCGCTCATGGCGAAAATTCGCGTAATGCTTGACACCGGTGGCTCGGATGCGCGCGAGGGCGGCGTCGAACTCCGCTTCGCCGACCAGAAACGCGTAGTGCTGGGCTCGGAAGTCCGCGGAGTCGGAAAAGTCGAGAATGACCCCGTTGCTCGTCCGGACCGGGACGAAATGGCCCCACTCCGGCCCCGCCTCCAGGTTCAAAATCTCGGCGAGGAACTTGGCGGAAGCCCATTTGTCCTTCGCCGGGATGATCGTGTGGTTCAACTCGACGCTCATCTTGGCTCTCCTCTTTGATGCGCCTCATCGTAGCTGGTCGGCGAGCCGCGACAGGTGGTGGGCGGGGTCGCCGAACATGTGCTCGATGACCATGCAACGCCGGAAGTAGTGGCCAACTGCGTATTCTTCGGTCATGCCGATGCCGCCGTGCAGTTGGACCGCGTTCTGCGCGACAAAGCGGCTCGCCTGGCCGACGCCGACCTTGGCCATCGCGATGTCGTGCGCCCGCTCCTCGGGATCGGGCTCGTCGACCATCATCGCCGCCAACATCGCCATGCTGCGGCCCTGCTCCAAGGCGATCAGCATCTCCGCGGCACGGTGCTGCAAGACCTGGTTCTGGCCGATCGGCTTGCCGAACTGCTGGCGCGTTTTCAGGTATTCGAGGGTCATCGCGTGCATCGCTTCCATCGCCCCGACCGCCTCCGCCGAAATCGCGGCGATCCCGGCTTCGGTAACCCGTTCGATGACCGGCAGCGCATTGCCGGGCTCGCCCAAAGCGTCGTCGCGGGCGACCTCGACGCCGCTCAGCGAAATCTCCGCCGCTCGCGTGCCATCCCGCATCGGGTAGGAGCGGCGCGCGACGCCGGTCGCTTTCGCGTCGACCAGGAACAGGCCGATGCCGTCGGGATCGTCGCGCTCCCCCGCTGTGCGCGCGCTGACGACCAGCCGGTCGGCGCCTCCGCCATGCGCCACGACGCTTTTGGCGCCGTCGAGGACCCAGCCGCGAGCGGTTGGTTTGGCCGTCGTCAGCACATCCGTCAGGTCGTAGCGCGCCTGGCGCTCGCCGTGAGCGAAGGCCAGGGTCATGCGCCCTTCGGCGATTTGCGGCAAGATCGCGGTCTTCTGCGCGTCACTGCCCGCCAAACGCAGTGCTGTGCCGCCCAGCACCACGGTCGCAAGATAAGGCTCGAGCGCCAGCACGCGGCCGAACGCCTCCATCACCAACATGGTCTCGATGGAGCCGCCGCCGAACCCGCCATACTCCTCCGCGAACGGCAGACCCAGCAGGCCCTGCTCGGCATAGCGCGACCACAATGCCGTGCTCCAGCCCTCGGGTTCGGCGAGAAAATTTCGCCGCTGCGCAAAGCCGTAATGGTCGGCGAGCATCCGGTTGACGGCATCGCGTAACAGGCCCTGCTCCTCGGTCAGATCGAAATCCATCAGAGCCCCAATACGGCCTTGGTCAGGATGTTTTTCTGGATCTCGTTGGTGCCGCCGTAGATCGAGGCGGCGCGCAGGAAGAGATAGCTCTTGGTCGCTTCGCTCGCCCAGGCCGGCCCGAGCTCCGGCTCGTTGCTCAGCGCCGCCAATTCCTGCGCCCAGTCCGGCATCGAGAGCGGTCCGCCGACATCCATTGCCAGCTCGGTCGTCGCCTGCAACAGCTCGGTTCCCTTGATCTTCAGCGCCGAAGACAACGGGTCGGGCTTTCCAGCCTCGTTCTTTTCATAAGCGGAGACGACGCGGTATTGGGTGATCTCGAGCGCCTTGATGTCGGTTTCGAGCTGGGCGACGCGCTGGCGGAAGGCCGGGTCTTCGATCAGCGGCTTGCTGTTGGCACGCACCTCACGGGCCGTCTCCTTGGCGAATTTGACCCGTTCCTTTGACTTGCCGAGCCGTGCAATGCCGGTGCGCTCGTGGCCGAGGAGATATTTCGCAACATCCCAGCCGCGGTTTTCCTCGCCGACGCGCATCTCGACCGGCACCCGCACATCGTCGAAAAACACCTCGTTCAGGTGATGGCTGCCGTCGATCGAAATGATCGGCCGGACCGTGATTCCCGGCGTCTTCATGTCGATCAGCACAAACGAGATGCCCTCCTGCCGCTTCCTCGCGGCGGCGTCGGTGCGCACCAGGCAAAAGCACCAATCGGCGTGATGCGCCGTCGAGGTCCAGATCTTCTGGCCGTTGACGACGTAATGGTCGCCGTCGCGCTTGGCCGCGGTTTTCAGCGCGGCGAGGTCCGATCCCGCGCCCGGTTCGGAGAAGCCCTGGCACCACCAGTCGTCGATATTGGCGGCGCGCGGCAGAAATCGGCGCTTTTGCTCCTCGGTGCCAAACTGGATCAGCACCGGGCCGATCATCGTGATGTTGAACGACGAGACCTCGGGTGCTGGTGCCAGCTGGTTTTCCTCGAGAAAAATCATCCGCTGCACCGGCGTCCAGCCGGGTCCGCCATATTCCGTGGGCCAGTTGAAAGCCGCCCAGCCGCGCTCGTTGAGGATGCGCTGCCAGCGCACCGTGTCCTCCTTGCGCGGCGCATAGCCGAGCCGCATCCGCTCGCGAATGTCTTCAGGCAGACGATCGCCGATGAACGCACGGAGTTCGTCGCGAAAGGCCAACTCGTCCGCCGTGAAGCGCAAATCCATGGCCAACTCCTCTGTTCCCGCGGGATCATACATCCCCGTGCCGCCCCGTTGGTACTCCCGCCTTGTTCAGTCGTTTCTAGGGACGACCGGAGCGGCTGAAAACGATCGCTGGGGTTCTCATCCTACTCATGCCCGTCCGATATGCCGGCGATCAAAAGACGGCATTTGGAACATGCCACGTCACGGAGCGCCGGCCAATTTCGCGATCTGCCGTCTCGATGGTGCTATAGCGGGGAAGGTTAGAGGGCATTCTTCTCGTTCGTCTTCTTTCCTTTCTCGAAATTTGACTTCAATACGTTATTATCAAATATGATTTTGTAAAATGAAGTAGAAGGATCAGTTGCTCCGATGCCTAATTGAACCGTTATCATATTGTTGCTAAAGTTGGTATAGGACCATGCATTCCCGGATTGTATCGCGTAAACAAAATTCTTAGGATCGCTGTAGAATTCATCGCTTGCTCCGTTCTCCTTCTCCCCTCTCCCGTATTTTTCGGACAACTCGGCCGACAACTCACCGTATCGTTTCTGAACTGCCGACCCATATGGATCGTTAGGAAAATCTTTGCTTATAGCGACGACCCGCCAAAGTTTGTCGTCGAACCCAAAGGAGAGCAGGACTGTCTGTACATCCGCGATCATCTTCGGAAGCTTTGTAGCGATATAGGTGACCCCGTAATTCTTGTGAGTATCTTCAGTCAAGACGGCTCCGAGCACCCGAGCCTGCGCAGATGTTACGCCCCACTGAAGCCCGAAAGGGGCTGCGCCGCTGTCATCTTCGGCTATCACTTCCGATGTGGTCATAACGGCAAGCGAGACAATGACCGCTAAAGCCGCGTAACGCATCGAGCGCATCGAGACCGTGTTCCCCATTCTCTAGAAAGCTTGCTTGTCGCCGACGATCTTTCCCGGCGCGCCACCACCTGCACCGCGTGAGCCCGGCGAGGGTGCGACAGGCAGCACAGTACCGTATTTAGCGCTGTAATAGGCGAGCTCCAGCTGGGCAATGGTGACGCGATCGGTTGCAGCTGCAATAAGCGACATCGTCTGGATAAGCCCGCCCGAATAGCGCGAGACCTGGTCCATATCTTTAGAAAGCGCTGCCGTTTGTTTATCGATATCGTCCTTTATTCGCGATATTTTTCCCTCGCTCGCTGGCGCAATTCTTTGACCGTCAAAAACGTACTGAAGATCGATCCGGCGTATAAGGCTCGCGCGCTTAGCCTCGAGCATCGCCTCGGTGGTTTGGAGGATTTTGGACCGAATCAAAATCAGAATTTTGATAGCCCCGCCCGCATATTGCGCGTTCTCACCATCCGCGGCCTTGATTTGGGTGCGGATGTTGGCCAAGTCGGCGTCGAGGGCCTGAGTTGACGGCTCAGAATGCGTGAAAAACAAAAAGGTGGCTGCTCCTCCGAAGACCACTAATGATACGACAATCGCTATTGCAACGGCTTTTGCCACTCACTACCCCTTTTATCGGTCATAAAACTCCCAACCGCGATTGCAACTTACCCCCGCGATCCGGATGCAACAAAGGGCCCGGATATTACTCCAGACTAGGCGTCAGAAATTCGTCCCAGACGGGCCAGCTCACCGAGCGTCTGCAAAGTGCCCGACAAAGCGCACAGCCGGTGTAGCCGTGAAACCGGCGCTGTAGACCGCACATCGTCTCGGTCGTTCCCGCAATGAGGAGGAGGGGCGGTGGACGCCAAGCGTTCCGGTCGGACAGGACAGCCCCGCTTTTCCGCCGTCCTGGCGCCGGGCATGCCCAACGGTTATGCCGGTGATCGGCAAACGGTATTTTGAACATTCCGGGCGGTGACATAGCTTTTCACACAGAGTGCTCGGCAATCGAGGGTGAGACCGATGCAATTCGGCCTGTTCGGCAGTGCGGCGGCACGGCGCGCCAAGGGGCCTGACGAGGCCGAGTTCGACAGCGCGGAGGGCTTCCGCGACTTCGTCGACTACAATGTCGAGGCCGAGGCGCTCGGCTTTCACAGCAGCTTTGTCGTCGAGCACCATTTCACCGGCTACGGCCAGGTCTCGGCCACGGTCAATTTGCTGACCTGGCTCGGCGCGCGCACCCGGCGGTTGCGGCTTGGCACCGCGGTGATGGTGCTGCCGTGGCACAACCCGGTGCTATTGGCCGAGCAGGCGGCGACCCTCGACCTGCTGTCCGGCGGCCGGCTCGATTTCGGCATCGGCAAAGGCTATCGCTACAACGAGTTCGCCGGCTTTTGCGTGCCGATGGCGGAGGCCGACGCGCGCTTCGACGAAGCCCTCGACGTGATCGTCAAGGCGTGGACCGCCGACGAGCCGTTCTCGCACCGCGGCAAATATTGGCAATTCGACGAGATCGTCGTCGAGCCGCCGACCGCGCAACAGCCGCATCCGCCGATCTGGATGGGTGCCGGCAGCGAGCGCTCGATCCGCCGGGTCGCGGCGCAAGGCTACAATCTGCTGCTCGGGCAATACGCGTCGCCAAGCGACGTTGCGACCAGCATCGCGACCTACAAATCCGAGACCGAGGCCCAAGGCCGCCAATTCGACCCGATGCAGGTGGCGGTGACGCGCGCCTTTTTCGTCTGCGACAACCAGGCGGAGCGCGCGGCGGCAATGGAACGGCGGCTCGCTAACCGGCTGCGCCAGCTGAAGCTCGCGACAACGCCCGACGGCACGGTACATGGCGGGCCCGACCGCGCCACCGGCGACCCGCAAGCGGTCAACGAGGCGAGTGCGATGTACGGCAATCCCGATCACGTCGCCGAGCGGCTCGAAGAATTGCGCGGTGCCGGCGTCGGCTATGTGCTGGTCAACGGCGGCGGCTCGGGCGGCGGCGCCCGCGGCCGCACCAGCCTGCGCCGCTTCGCCCGCGAAGTGATGCCGTCTTTCGCCGACGCATCACCGATGCGGGCGGCCGAGTAGCGCAAGGACTAACCAAACAGACGACTCCCGCGCCCTCTTTCGTCGCCCCCGCGAAAGCGGGGGTCCAGGGTCGCAAGCGCGCTGCTGGTTGCTCTGGATACCCGCTTCCGCGGGTATGACGGTGAGGTGGGTGGGTAGCGAATGTTTCCTACCGATCCGCGGCCGCCGCCGCGGACTTGCCTCTCGCCTGCAGCGCGGCGAGGGCTTCGGGGGTGTCGATGTCAACCAGGATCGCGTCGTCGTCCATCTCGACTTCGGCGACGAGCTCGGCGTGCTCGCCGATCAGATGTCTCGCACCGACGTCGCCGGCGATCTGGGCCATCTCGGGAAAGAAGCGCTTGGCCCACAGCACCGGGTTGCCGCGCTTGCCGCGCCGCGTCGGCACGACGATCGCGCGCCCTTCGAGCGGGTTGAACGCGGCGATCAGCCGGTCGAGATGACGGCCGGAAATCAGCGGCATGTCGCCGAGACAAACCGCGACGCCGTCGACCTCGCCCGGCAACGCGGCAAGCCCGCGCTTCAGCGAAGTCGACAGGCCCTCGGCGAAATCGGGATTGCGCACTCGTTCGACCGGCAAGCGGCCGAGGGCGAGGTCGACCTCGTCGGCGCGGTTGCCGAGGACGGCGACGATCGGCCGCGCCCGTGACGCCAGCAAGCGCTGCGCCACCCGCGCCACCATCGGCACGCCTTCGATCTCCGCCAGCAGCTTGTTCGGCCCGCCCATGCGGCGCGATTGACCGGCGGCGAGCAGCAGCGCGCCGATGCGCGGGCCCGGCGGTCCTTCCTTCTTTGCCGCCGATGGCGGTTTGGCCTCGGCCCGAGGCAGCGGTCGCGACGGGATCTCGGCTAGCAAGCCGCCGCTTCCCATCCGCATGATCTCCGCCGGGCCGACCGGCAATCCGGCAACCAGCCGCTCCAACACCCAGTCGAAGCCGTTGACCTTGGGCGAGCGCGCGCAGCCCGGCAATCCCAGCACGACCCGCTCGCCGACATGGCCGAGCAGCAACAGATTGCCGGGATCGACCGGCATGCCGAAATGATCGACCCGTCCGCCGGCGGCGACGATCGCCGCCGGGATCACGTCGCGCCGGTCGAGGATCGCCGAGGCGCCGTGGATCAGCATCATGTCGATGCCGTGGCCAAACCCGTCGCGGATCGTCGCCGCCAACACCGCGGTCTCGTGGGCGCAGCGCTCCTCGAAAACGAGCTTGCTGGAGAGCGCCGCCAGCCGGGCTTCGGTCACCTCACGGGTCTTGTCGAGGATGCCCTCCTTGAGACCCGGAAGCCGGGTCTGGATCAGCCCGACCGCGCGCGATTGAAACGATGCCACGCGCAACAGCGGGCCGCTTGCTGCTGCGGCTTCGGCGCAGCGGGCTACCGCCGCCTCGGCCGCAGCGAACGGAATGATCTTGACCGTCGCCACCATCTGACGCGGCTCGACCATCGTGAACGGCGGCAAGGTCCCAAGCGTGATCGCTTCGTCGACAAGATTGAGCCTGTCGACGCGCTCCGGCTCGAACACCAGCAACCCGCGCGCCTTGGCGAAAAGGTTCGCGCGGCCGGTAAACGGCACCGCCGCCTCGATCTGAGGTCCCGCTGCCGATGCTGCGATGCGCTGGGCGGCCACGTCCTCGCCGACATCGCCTGCTTCCAGTCGAGCGACAGTGATCGTCGACAGCCCGGACCCGGCGATCATCTCGAGATCGGCACGCGACAGCACCCGAGCTTTCTTCAGCGCCATCGCGCCAAACCTCAGGCTGTGCGCGAGGATCGCCCCTTCCGCGTCGGCGACCGGTACCTCACCGAATTTCATCGCGCCGCCGCGGCCTCGCCCTTGCGGAGAACCTGGGTCATCTCGGCCACGATCGAGATCGCGACTTCGGCCGGCGAGATCGCGCCGATGGCAAGGCCGACGGGCCCGTGAATGCGGGCGAGATCATGGTCGCCAAAGCCCAGCTCCTTTAGCCGCGCACAGCGTCCGGCGTGGTTGCGGCGCGAGCCGAGCGCCCCGATGTAAAAGCACTCCGAACGCAGCGCCATCGCGAGGGCCGGGTCGTCGAGCTTTGGATCATGGGTCAAGGCCACGACCGCCGAGCCGCGATCCGGCTGCAACCGTTCGAGCGCTTCGTCGGGCCACTCGGTGACCAGCTCCACCCCCGGGAACCGCGCCGCCGTCGCGAAGGCGCCGCGCGGGTCGATGACCGTTACCGCGTAATCCGCCAGCGTCAGCATCTGCGCCAGCGGCTGTGCTATATGTACCGCGCCAATGATGAAGCAGCGATGCGGTGGGGTCAGCACCTCGACAAACACAGCACCGGCCGCGGTCTCGATGGTCCGGTTGCGGCCGGTGCGCCAAGCCGCGCGGACGTGATCGAGCGCCGCATCTTCGAGCACCAGATCGCCTTCGGCCGCGTCGCCGTCAAACAGCAACTGCCGGCCGGTAGCGAGATCGGTGGCGAGGGCGACACAGCGGTGCTCGCGCTCCGCCGCAACCACCCGATCGAGAATGCGGCCCTTCATTCGACGCGCTCGACAAAGATCTGGATCTTGCCGCCACAGGCGAGGCCGACTTCCCAGGCCTGGTCGTTGCTGACGCCGAAATCGAGCAACCGTGGTTTGCCGTCCCGGATCACTTCGAGCGCCTCGTTGACGACCGCGCCCTCGACGCAGCCGCCCGAGACCGAGCCCACCATCGCGCCCTTGTCGTCGACCGCGAGCTTGGCGCCGACCGGCCGCGGTGACGAACCCCAGGTGGTGACGACCGTCGCCAATGCCACGCCTGAGCCCGCTTCGCGCCACCGCGCCGCCTGTTCGAGGATTTCTGCCGTATCGCTCATGCCGCTCTCTCCTGGTTTGATTGCCAACCCTGGACCGCCGTGCCGCGCCTCGCGATCGGCTCGCTCAGCACCCTGATCAGTACTTCGAGGCTTTCCAGATTGTGCACCGGCCGAAACTCGTCGACATAGGGCATCATCGCCCGCATACCGAGTGATTTTGGCTCGAAACCCTCGTAGCGCAACAGGGGGTTCAGCCAAATCAGCCGGCGGCACGAGCGGTGCAGCCGATCCATCTCCCGCGCCAACCCGGTGCCGGCGTCGCGGTCGAGCCCATCGGTGATCAGCAAGACGATCGCCCCCTGACCCAACAGGCGGCGCGACCACAATCGGTTGAACTCAGCGATCGACAGGCCGATGCGGGTACCGCCCGACCAGTCGGCGACCGCATCGCCGACCCGCTCCAACGCGAGATCCACATCACGGTGGCGTAGATAGCGGGTGATGTTGGTCAGCCGGGTGCCGAAGACAAAGGTGTAGACCCGGTCGCGGTCGTTGGTGACCGTGTGCATGAAATGCAGAAAGATACGGCTGTAGCGGCTCATCGAGCCCGAGATGTCGCACAGCACGACGAGCGGCGGCGGGCGGCGGCGGCGGCTTTTGCGCTTTAGCTCGATCAGTCCTCCCGAACGCAAGGCGGCACGCAACGTCGCGCGCAAATCGGCGCGGGCGCCGTGGCGGTCGGGTGCGAAGCGGCGGGTCGGCACGTCCTGCACCGGCAGACGCAGTCGGGCGATCGCCGCCTTGGCGCGAGCCAGCTCGTCCAATGACATCTTCTCGAAATCCATGCCGCGCAGTTGTTCGCGGTCGGAAAAAGTCATGACCGCGTCGATCTCGGTCTCGACCTCCTCAGGTTCGCCGGCCGGCTCGTCGCGGTTCGGATGCAATGCCTCGGCGAGCCGCCGCGCCATCTCGGCGCCCCGGTCCTCCGGTGCCTCGACGCGCAATTCGGGCAATACCAGCGCCATCATCTTTTTCAGCAAGTCCGGATTGCGCCAGAAGACGTGAAACGCCTGGTCGAAGATCAGCCGCTGGTCCGGCCGGTTGACGAAGACCGCGTGCAAGGTCCAATAGAAATCGCGGCGGTCGGTTATGCCGACAGCCAGCACCGCTTGGACCGCGTCGATGACCTTGCCCGGCCCGACCGGCAGCCCCGCCGCGCGCAAGGTGCGCGCGAAATGCATCAGATTGGCGAGCAGCCGGCCTTGGTTTTTGCCCTCTTCGCCCGCTTTCGGGGGGAGGGGGAGGGGACCCGTCGCGGCTGCGGCGGGAAGGGTGAGGTGGGCGCCTGCCAGCGTCGTGGCATCCCCCACCTTGCCCCGACCCTCTCCGCCCCCGAGGGCAGAGAGGGGGGTATTTCCCTCGGGTTGCGGGTCGGCTGTCACCGGGTTAGGCCGCCGCGGCGGCGGCTTCGGCCTTGATCTGATCGAGCAGACGGGCGGCTTCGCTTCCTTGAATGCGGGCGATGTCGTCCTGGTATTTGAGCAGGACCCCCAAGGTGTCGTTGATCGCCTGCGGGGCCAATTCGAGCACGTCCAATTGCATCAGCGCCTCCGTCCAGTCGATCGTCTCGGCGATCCCCGGCAGTTTGAACAGGTCCATCGTCCGCAGCTTTTGCACAAAGCCGACGACCTCGCTGGACAAATGCTCGCCGGCGCCGGGCGCCTTGCGCTGCAGTATTTCGAGCTCGCGCGCCGCCGTCGGGTAGTCGACCCAGTAATAAAAGCAGCGCCGCTTCAGCGCGTCGTGGATCTCGCGCGTGCGGTTCGAGGTGATGATGACGATCGGTGGATGTTCGGCATGGATCGTGCCGATCTCCGGGATCGTCACCTGAAAATCGGACAGGAGCTCGAGCAGATAGGCTTCGAACGGCTCGTCGGTGCGGTCGAGTTCGTCGATCAGCAGGACCGGCGCACCCGCGATGTCGGGCTCCAGCGCCTGCAGCAGCGGGCGCTTGATCAGGAAGCGGTCGGAAAAGATCGTGCTCTCGATCTCGCCGCGGTCCTCCTCGGCCGCCTCGGCGAGCCGGATCTCGATCATCTGCCGGGCGTAATCCCATTCGTAGACGGCCGACGCCACATCCAACCCCTCATAGCATTGGAGGCGGATCAGCCGGCGCTGCAAGGCGGTCGCCAATACCTTGGCGATCTCGGTTTTGCCGACCCCGGCCTCGCCTTCGAGAAACAGCGGCCGTTTCAAATGCAACGCCAGATGCACCGCCGTCGCCAGGCTGCGGTCGGCGATGTAATCGGCGCTGCCGAGCATCGCCAGCGTGGCGTCGACCGTGTCGGGGAGCTTGGTAGGGCTGACAGCATCCATGACGGCTGGATCTCGATCGCAATAAAATTCCCTCTCCCCGGCGGGAGAGGGCGGACAAGGAACGCGCACCCGCCAAACCGCGCGTGCCGATCTTCAGGTTTGCCAATTTAGTGCGTCCGAAGTGCCGACGCCACCCGTCAGCCATGCTGGCTGTCGAGTTGTTCAACGGTGGCCTGCACTTGTGCACGCCGCGCTCGTGGAATTTGGAGACGCGGAAAATCCGCACATGATGTAGCGTTAAGCGGGCGATCAGACCGCGTCGTTGGAACCCTCGCCAACCCCCGCTTCCATCGCCGCTTCCAGCTTATTGTGTCGACGTTTATCGCGGTGCGTCCGGGGGGCCAAGGACTTATACAAACCAACCAAAAATTGTTGGAGTTATTTAATTTTACTGCCATATCGACCTCGCTCTAATTGCCATCGTCGCCGGCGTAGTCGCACAACCCAGTTATCGAGCCCTGTCGCAGGACCTGATAAACGTCCCGGAAGCGTGTGCTCTCTTCACTGCTCTGGCAAAGAAATGCCAGTCGCGGTTTTCGTAAACGGGGCGGTGTCGGCTCAGGTCGGCTTTTTGGAAGCGGGGCCGGCTGTTGTGTCTCCGCGCGCGGGGGCGGCTGGGGAATATCGCCGGGAAGCAGAGACCACGGAGGAATAATCTCTGCCGTCATCCCTTCCAGGCAGGTCCAATGGCGAGAAAATACAAGACAGATCAGCGACACCGAATTGGAACCACTCTATTGCTACAGTTGCATTACATTTGGGTCATTGGCAGTCCGCTGCCCGGGCGACAGCGGGTGTGGTCCATCGGCTGGGCCAATCTTGGTAACCATACCCTTGCGAGCGCCGCCCGAAGGTGCGATCCTGGCCCCAATCGATACCCCAAAACCGGGCAATATCGAGCAATGTCAGACACAAAGGAGGTGTGCATGACGCGCGTGGCAACCGCTGCGGTAGCGACCCTTTCGCTGGTCGCGGTGATCTTTTTCTCGGGCATTCCCAGCGCAGTGGCGGATCCGGGCAGTAGCGCGCGACTGAACCCGTGCGCCGTGCCAAACCAGATCGGTTCCTCGATCGAAGAGACTGCCTGGCAGATCTGGGTCGCCGCCACTTGCCCGGTCAACAACGACCAGTACCCCTATGTCGTGTGGGAGAACTGGATCGAGCAGGGGCAATTGTACCCGGCCGACCCGTCAAAAGGGCTCAAGGTGCCGAATTCCGGGGCGCCCACCCTTACCCATGTTCTCCACGGCAGCCCGCTGGCGTTGGCGTACCATCCGTCACTCGGGCTGACGGCGCTGCCTGGGGCGCCCAACACCAACTGCAACCCGGCCGGCGCACCCCCGCCACCCAACAACACGACCACCAATCCCCTTTATATTTGTGAAGAGGTGCGGGAGAACGGCGCCACCGAGGATTACATCGCCGGTACCACCTTTTGGAACCGCGCGGCGCAGGCCGCCGCCGCCACCGATGCGGTCGACGTCCAGTTTCCGCAGCCGTCGGTCGAGATCAAAGCCGACTGGATCGAGTTGTCGACCCTCGGCCCCCAAGGTCACGGTCTCGACTGCAACAACCTTCCTCCCGGGTTTACCCAGAGCATCCACGTCGAAACGGTCGACGGGACTTGTTTTGCCTTGGCGGGAATGCACCTGATTTCCAAGCTCCTCGACAAATGGATCTGGGCGACGTTCGAGCCGCAAAACGCAATTACCAATCCCTATCGCTGCCAGGTACTGGGATGCAACGACCCGTTCGGCTCCAAGCCGGCCGCGAGCAACGGCGCCAAAACCCAGCTCACCCAACGGCTGCAGGCGCTGATGAAGGCGGCGAACCTGGCGCCGGAATGGTCAAACTACCGCCTCGATGCGGTCCAGACCGACTTCCATCGCCCGAAACTGCTCGGCAACTCGATCATCGAAGGCGAGAACGTCGGGATGAAGCTGACCCAGGCGTCCTGCATCAGCTGTCACGCGGTCTCCTCGGTCAAGAGCGACGGCACGGACGGCATCAACATCCTGGCCGCACTGGCGACACCTCCGGTCGGGTTCCCCCAGCCGCTGCCGTCTAATGCCTGGATTCGCCGTGATTTTGTCTGGTCCTTGGGCGAGGCCTGCCCGAACGGCCCGGGCAGCATCCCGTCGCTCCAAACCTGCACGCCCTAGGCTTGTGCCGCGGCGCATGCCATGGAGGGCTCGTCGGCGCGCTCCACCCGATGCTCGCGCGGCGGATCGATCTGGAAGGCGCGCCGGCCGACAGACACGCAATTGCCATATTGGCATTGTAGCTGTGTGGATCGCCAACGTTGGCGGGTGCGGTCAAAGGGTCGGCGAAGCCTGGTCTCGACCTTGGCGGGGCGCCTCGGGCGGGACCGCGCGGGGCCGGCTGCGGCGGCAACCAGCGCGAGAGTTTTGCTGCAGATTCGCTGGCAGCTGCAGCAGCTGGTTTTTTCTCTACTCAAAGACAGGTTGTCGCGGTTTGCGAGGGTCAGGCGATTGGTCGAAATTGGACAGCCGGATGGCGCAGGAGTAGCCTCGCCTCCAGTCAATTCAGGAAGGGGAGGGACGAGGATGGCGGGGCTCGAAACGGTGCTGGAGACGACAACCGCGGAACGGCCGGCAACCGGGTTCGTCTTTACCGAGGGGCCGCTGTGGCACCCCGACGGGTTCTATTATTTCGCCGATGTACGCAGCAGCATGTTCTACCGGCTGCGGCTCGGCCAGTCGCCGGAAACCGTGCGCAGCAATACCGGTGAGGGCAACGGCACGACCTTTGACCTGCAGGGCCGGCTGGTGATTTGCGAAGGCGGCAACCGCCGCCTCACCCGCTGGTCCGACGACCGGACGAGCGAAGTGCTGATCGACCGCTACGAGGGCAAGCGGATCAACCGGCCGAACGACGTCGTCTGCAAGTCGGATGGCAGCATCTGGTTCACCGACCCCGGCCTGCGCATAGCACTCCCCGACAAGGAGCTGCCGCATTCCGGCGTTTACGCCGTGGCACCCAATGGCTCGACCCGCCTCGTCGCCGAATTCGAATACCCGAACGGGCTCGCCTTTTCGCCCGACGAGCGCACGCTTTACGTCGCCAACACGCGCCATGCCCAATACATCCACGCGATCGATCTCGACGGCGCCGGCAACATGGTCAAGAGGCGGATCTTCGCCGACATGTCGTCGGAGGAGACCGACGGCGTCCCGGACGGCATGAAGGTCGACCAGCAGGGCCATGTTTATTGCACCGGCCCGGGCGGCACCTGGGTGTTCGCACCCGACGGGTCGCGGCTCGGCATCATTCGCACGCCCGAGATCCCGGCCAACCTCGCCTTTGGCGGCCCCGACCTTAAGACAATCTTCTTTACCGCCCGGAACTCCGTCTACACCTTGCGCGCCAAGATCCCGGGTCAGCCGCACCCGTGGTATCGCTTGAAGTCCTGAAGTTTTCTTTCCGTCATTCCCGCGAAAGCGGGAACCCAGGGTCAAGCTCCGCTGCTCACCCTGGACCCCCGCTTTCGCGGGGGCGACGGTGTTTTGAGAGGAGCAGGCAACGATGAAAGTCGGCATAGCGCTCAACATGCTGTCCGAACCCGGCCGTGCGGATGTCGCGGTCGTGTCCGACCATCTGGCGATGGGCGATCTCGTCGAGCCGCTCGGCTTCGACTCGCTGTTCGCGCTCGAGCATCATTTCACCGGCTACGCGATGTCGCCGGCGCCGCTCCAGCTGCTGGCCTATTTCGCCGGCCGCACCAGGCGGATAACGTTCGGGACCTCGGTCATCGTCTTGCCGTGGCACGACCCGATCCGCGTCGCCGAGGAGATCGCCCTCCTCGACATCCTCTCAGGCGGCCGCTGCCTGTTCGGCTTTGGCCGCGGGGCGGCGAGCGTCGAATACGCGGGTTTCCGCATTCCGATGGGCGAGGCGCGCCCCCGCTTTGCCGAGGCGGCGCAGCTGATCCGCAAGGCGCTCTCCGAGCCCGAATTCGAGTGGCAGGGCGAGTTCTACCAGATCCCGAAGACCGCGATCCGGCCGCGCCCGATCTCGCACCCCGAGGAGCGCTTCTTTGCCTCCTCGGTCAGCCCGGAATCGGCCGAGATCATGGCCAAGCTCGGCTTCGGCATACTTGTCGTAATGCAGAACGAATGGCCGAAAGCCGCCGAGAACATCGTCGCTTATCGCGAGATCGCGCTCTCCGTCGGCCACAACCCGCCGCCGCCGATCATCCTGACCAACGTCTCCTGCGCCGAGAGCCGCGACGAAGCGCAGGACCGGGCGATGCAATGGCTCGGCAAGAAATGGCAGTCGATCGACGACCACTATCATTTCTCCGACGGCCATCTCGCTACCGTCAAAGGCTACGAGACCTACGGCAAGATGGCCAAGACCTACGCCCGCCTGCAGGACGAGGAGGAACGGGTCAGGGCCACCGAGTTCTACGTCAAGATCCAGATCGTCGGCACACCCGAAGACTGCATCGAGCAGATCGGCGAATTGCAGCGGGTGACCGGGACCGACCATGTCGTCACCGAATTTTCGTACGGCGGCATCCCGCATCACGACGCCGAGAAGAACATGCGCCTCTTCGCGAGCAAGGTATTGCCGCGGTTGCAGCAGGACGCCGCCTTCGCGACCCCGGCGGCGCCCGTCTTGCCGCAACCGGCCGCCGCCCCCGACCTGTTCGCCCCCGCTTGACCCCCCTGCCAGAAAGATAACCCTCTCCCCCGGATCCGGGGGAGAGGGTAGGGTGAGGGGGCGCCTGACCCCGCGAAACCGGCGGCGGCGGTGTCGCATCCGCCGCTGTCGGCCTATATGCGCTGTGACGCGATTGCGGAGGCGCCCTATGCCCGACTACGACGCTATCGTCATCGGCACCGGCCAGGCCGGGCCTTCCCTGGCCTTTCGCCTCGCCGGAGCCGGAATGAAAGTCGCGGTCGCCGAGCGCAATCTTGTTGGCGGCACTTGCGTCAATACCGGCTGCACCCCGACCAAGGCCTTGGTGGCGAGCGCGTATGCTGCGCAGACGGCACGGCGAGCGGCAGAATACGGCGTTTCGATCGTCGGCGGCGTCGGCGTCGACATGAAGCGGGTCAAGGCGCGCAAAGACGCCATCGTCGCGCAATCGCGCGATGGCCTGACCGCCGCCCTCGAAAAGGCCGCCAATCTCACCCTCTATCGCGGCCACGCCCGCTTTACCGCGCCGCACGAAATCGCGATCGGGGCCGAGCGGCTGCGGGCGGGGCAGATCTTCATCAATGTCGGCGGGCGGGCGGTGGCGCCGCCGATGCCCGGCGTCGGCCAGGTTCCCCACCTGGACAATTCGTCGATGATGGCGGTCGATTTTCTGCCGCGGCATCTGGTGATCGTCGGCGGCAGCTATATCGGTCTCGAATTCGGCCAGATGTACCGCCGCTTTGGCAGCGAAGTGACGATCGTCGAAATGGCGCCGCGGCTGGTGTCGCGCGAAGACGAGGACGTGTCGGCGGCGATCAAGGAGATCGTTGAGCGCGAGGGCGTCGTTGTCCGGCTGAACGCCGAATGCATCAGCTTATCAAAACGCGGCGCCGACGTCGTCGCCACCGCCAACTGCGCCGACGGCGCACCCGAGATCGCCGGCTCGCATCTGCTGCTGGCGGTCGGGCGGCAGCCGAACACCGACAACCTCGGGCTCGACAAGGCCGGGGTGCATTGCGACGAGCGCGGCTACGTCGTCGTCGACGACGAATTGCGCACCAACGTGCCGGGCATCTGGGCGCTCGGCGACTGCAACGGCCGGGGCGCCTTCACCCACACCGCCTACAACGATTTCGAGATCGTCGCGGCAAATCTGCTCGACCAGGACCCGCGCCGGGTCAGCGACCGCATCCCCGCCTACGCGCTCTACACCGACCCGCCATTGGGCCGTGCGGGCATGACCATGGCCGAGGCGCGCCGCAGCGGCCGGCGGGTGCTTGTCGGCGAGCGGCCGATGACGCGCGTCGCGCGCGCCATCGAAAAGGGCGAAACGCAGGGCTTTATGCGCATCCTGGTCGACGGCGACAGCAAGGAAATCCTCGGCGCGTCATTGCTCGGCACCGGGTGCGACGAAGCGGTCCACTCGATCCTCGACCTGATGTACGCGAAGGCGCCCTACACGGTCATGCAGCGCGCCGTGCACATCCACCCGACCGTGTCCGAGCTGCTGCCAACCATCCTCGGTTCATTGCAACCGCTCGGCTGAGTGAGGGGGCTTTTCCGATGTCATGGTCGTTCTGGCGTCGAACAATACCAGTCGGCGCGGCAGATTAGCGGCGAAGGCGCCTCTGCCCCGGGCGTCGAGCGGTATTTCGCCACCGAGGTTCTGCCGCTGCTCGGCGATCCCCGCCGATGACGCGTCGGCGAGCGGCATCGGAACCCTCGTGCGACGACCGGGTTAGCGGGATGTGCGCAATGGCACAGAGATATTGGAGGTATGGATGAGAACGCTGATCCTCGCCACGGCTTCGGCCATCGCCCTCGGCATCGCCGGCGCGGGCCCGCTTTACGCCGCTGACAACGCCACCGGCACGGCGGCGGCGGTCGCGCCTTCGGCTGCTCAGACCCCGGCAAGCGGAACCATGCAGCCGGGCTCGCAGATGCAGCAGACTCCCTCGATCAGCGGCAACAATCAGTCCACCAACCCCGATATGGCCAGCACTTCTCCGTCAAGCACGGACTGGCCCCGCGTCTCTCGCGACGATGTCCAACAAATCCAGCAAAAGCTTCAGCAAGACGGGCTCTATCATGGGAAGATCGACGGGCTGGTCGGGCCGGGAACCCAGCAGGCGCTGCGCGCCTATCAACGCCAAAACGGGTTGCCGGTAACCGCGACGCTCGATCCGCAGACTTTGGGCAGCCTCAACGGCCCCGGCGCCGGCGTGGGCTCCAGCATGCCGCCCAATTCCGCGCCCAATTCCGCGCCCAATTCCGCGCCCAATTCCGCGAGCGACACGAATATGGCCCCGTCCAGCAACGCCGGGACCAACGCCGGAAACAATCGGTAGACGACGATCAATCACCAGGGATCGGCTGACGCAGGAAAGGCCCCGTCATCCGGCGGGGCCTTATTCTTATGGCGTCGTCCGGAAGCGAGAGCTGCCTTCGCTGGCTGCATGCCTGATTCGCTCTCCTGACCAGCGCCGGACTCGCTGCCAAAGGGCTGACCCGGATGACCGACAGCGGGTAGAATGGCTGGCGCTTCGACGGATGCGGCACGACCCGGTGAGGCGGGAGGAAGGCGAATGAACAAAACGGCAGCGGAGAACCTGGTCGAATATGCCTGCGAGGACCGGATCGCGACCCTGACGCTCAACCGGCCGGAGAAGCTCAACGCATTCAGCGACGACCTGGTGCGTCACCTCGCCGACGCGCTGCGCCGCTTCGACCTCGACCCCGAGGCCGAGGTCGCGATCATCTGCGCGCCGGACGCGCCTTTTCGAGCGGCGCCGACGTGCATCAGCGCCAACTGCGCCGGCGTGAGGAGTTCCTGCAGCATGGCGGGCCGCAAGGCTGGGGCGCCAACTCCGCCGATTTGTTGACCCGCGCGGTCAATTGGAAACCGGTCGTGGCCGCACCGCACGGCTATGCGATGGGGCTGGCGCTCGGCATCGTGCTCGAATGCGACCTGATCGTCGCCGAGGCGGGGACGAAATTCCAGATCACCGAAACCTCGCGCGGGCTTGGCGGCTCGAAATACTGGGCCCTGCTGAATTTCCGCGGCGGTGCCGCCTTCGCCGCCGAAGTGGCGTTGACCGGGCGTTTCTTTACCGCCGAGGAGGCGCTCGCCGCCGGCATCATCAACCGTGTGGCGCCCCCGGGCCGGCATCTCGAAGCAGCGCGCGAGCTGGCGGCGGAAGTTGCCGAAAACCCGCCGCTGTCGGTGCGGGCGACGGTGCGCACCCGGCGCTGGCACATGGACCAGATCGGGCGCGAGGTGGCGATGCAGACCGCCCCCTTGAAGCTCTATCTGACCGAGGACTTTCACGAAGCCGCCCGCGCCTTTGCCGAAAAGCGCCGGCCCGGCCCCTTCAAGGGCCGCTGACCGTATTTGCGATCCAGCAGGAGGACGTTGCGATGATCACGCCCGCTTATGTGCGCACGATGGCGGCGTACAATGCCGAGATGAACCGGCGGCTTTACAGCGCCGCGGCGCGGCTGTCGGATGACGAGCGGCGCGTGGCACGGGGGGCGTTTTGGGGATCGATCCACGGCACCCTGACCCATATCCTGTGGGGCGACCGGCAATGGATGTCGCGCTTCGATGCTTGGCCGAAGCCCGACACGGCGATCAAAGAAAGCGCGCGGATGATCGACGACTTTGTCGAGCTGATGAGCGCTCGCCAAGAAGCCGATGGCAACATCACCCTGTGGGCGCACAAGGTCGACGACGCCTGGCTCGGCGACGACATGGTCTGGTTCAGTGGTGCGGCCAACCGCGAGATCCGTGCGCCAAAGGGGCTGCTCGTCTCGCATTTCTTCAACCACCAGACCCATCACCGCGGCCAGGCGCATGCGATGCTGACCGCCGCCGGCCAGGAGACCGGCGACACCGATTTGTTCCTGCTGATCCCCCAGATCGTGGATTGACCAACCGGGTTTCGTCAGCATCGAATTCGTCTCTTACGACCTCCAACCTGCCCGCAGAGAAGGGTTGGCGCATCCGTTGACGGTCGGGTAACTCTGCTGCCCAGTTGATGTTCCAATCCAGGCTGCGGTTTTCCTGATAGTCATGAACTCGGCCGAAGACGGGCTGCCGCTGCCGCAGCGATATTGGGCGATCCTGACGCTCGTTGTCGGGATGGTGGTGTCGGTTCTCGACAGCTCGATCGTCAATATCGCGTTGCCGACGATCGCGCGGCAGATCGGAGTGAGCCCGGCGCAATCGATCTGGGTGATCAACGCCTACCAGCTCGCGGTCGTGATCTCGCTGTTGCCCCTCGCCTCGCTCGGCGACATTTTCGGGTACCGCCGCATCTACGCGATCGGCTTTGCGGTGTTCACTGGCGCGGCATTGATCAGCGCATTGTCGCATTCGCTGGTGATGCTGGCGATCGGACGCGCGCTCCAAGGCGTCGGCTCCGCCGGGATGATGAGCGTCAACATAGCATTGGTACGGTTCACCTATCCGCGACGTCAATTGGGGCGAGGCATCGCGATGACCGCGGTCACGGTGTCGGTGTCGTCGGCGGCCGGGCCGACCGTCGCCGCGGCAATCCTCGCTGTCGCCTCGTGGCATTGGCTGTTTGCGGTCAACGTGCCGATCGGGCTCGTCACCTTCGTCTTGGCGTTGCGGCTGTTGCCGCGCACGCCACCCTCGGAGCATCGGTTTGATCTGGCAAGCGCGGTGTTGAGCGCTTTTGCCTTTGCTTTGTTGATCGGTGGGATCAACGGCATCGGTCACGGTCAAGCAGGCGGATTTGTCGCAATCGAATTGGTCGGCGCCTTAGTTGTCGGATACGCCTTGGTTCGCCGGCAGATGAGGCTGCCGCTGCCGTTGCTCCCGGTTGATTTGTTCCAGCGACCGATATTCGCACTGTCGGTCGCGACTTCGGTGACGATCTTTGTTGCGCAAGGCATCACCTTTGTCACCTTGCCGTTTTATTTCCAGGATGTACTCGGCCGCTCGCAGGTCGCGACCGGGCTGCTGATGACGCCATGGCCGGCGACGGTGGCGGTGATCGCACCGATAGCCGGCCGACTCGCCGACCGATACCCGGCCGGGATCCTCGGCGGCATCGGGCTGAGTGTGTTGAGCCTAGGCTATCTGTTGCTGGCATTGCTGCCGGCGCATCCCGCGACTGCCGACATCCTGTGGCGGATGACGTTGTGCGGTTTTGGCTTCGGGTTTTTCCAGTCGCCAAACAATCGCGCCATCGTTGCCAGCGCGCCGCGCGAGCGCAGCGGCGGCGCCGGTGCGATCCAATCGACCGCCCGTCTGTTGGGGCAGACCATCGGCGCTGCATTGGTGGCGCTGATCTTTGGTTTTGCACATCCCTCCGCCGGTACCGGTCCGACCATTGCAATCCTGCTGGCGTCAGGGTTTTCGGCCGCGGCCGCGGTCGCCAGCCTTGCTCGACTGTCCCGATTTGCCCGCGGCCCGCGACCCGCGCCGGACGCCAACCCGGTCGCGCCGATCCCGCTCGATAGAGCCGCCAATTCGGATTGAGCAGCGAGCCTGTCGGCCGCGCCCGTCTCGCAAAGATACGGAAACGGACCTCTGGGCGGTGGAAATAACGTCGACGCCACGGTTGCGGTTATACTCAAGCCGCCGTTCGTATAACCACAGTCCCGGTCTCGATCTCTGAGCGATCCATGCCGAGCCAAAGTAAGGGAATCCTTGCGGCTATAGGTCTGCTGCTGTTGGTGGCGGTGGTCCCGGCGGGTGCGGCCGATTCGGATCAGCAGGTCCTACATATTCTGAACCGGCTCGCCTTTGGCCCGACCTCCGATGATTTCAATTATGTGAAGATGATCGGAGTCGAGCGCTACATCGACGAGCAGCTCGATCCGGCGAATATAACCGAGCCGATCGAACTGCGCTTTCGGTTGGCTCAACTCGGCACGCTCGGTCTGGGCGCGGTGGAGTTGCGACAGCTTTACGGGCCGCTGCGCTCGGCGGCTGGCGTCAAGCCGCCGCTCGACGACATCAAAACCCAACAGCAGCGGGCAAACGTGGTTTTCCGTGAGGCGGCAGAGGCGCGGATTTTGCGCGCAGTGCTGAGTCGGCGCCAGCTACAGGAGGTCATGGTCGACTTCTGGTTCAACCACTTCAACGTCTTCGGCGGCGAAGGTCTCGAACATATCTGGATCGGCAATTACGAGGATCGGGCGATCCGACCCTATGCGCTCGGCCGTTTTCGCGACCTGCTGTTCGCCGTCGCCAAGCATCCGGCGATGCTGGTCTATCTCGACAACACGCGGAATACGGCTTCGGCCCGCACCGGCGCCGGTCAGCTGAACGAGAACTTTGCCCGCGAGGTCATGGAATTGCACACGCTGGGCGCCGATGGCGGCTATACCCAGGACGACGTCGGGACCCTGGCGCGGGTGTTTACCGGATGGCGGGTCAACCCGCTCGATTCGAGTGAGTTTCCGGGGGTTGCCGCGGTCTTCGAGGGCTCTCGCCATGATTATGGTGCGAAGGTGTTTCTCGGACGCAAATTGCAGGCGCGCGGCAAGGAAGAGGGCGAGGAGGCACTGGATATCCTGGCTTCGAGCCCGGCGACCGCCCGCCATATTGCATCTGAACTGGCGCAGTATTTTGTCGCCGACACCCCGCCGCCAGAGCTCGTCGACCGCCTCGCCGCGCGCTTTCTCGCCACCGGCGGCGACATTCGGCAGGTGCTGAAGACGTTGTTCGACAGTCCCGAATTTTGGGTCAGCGCCGGGCAGAAATACAAGACGCCTTACGAATTCGTGATCTCCGCGGCGCGCGCGGCTGGGCTGCCGCTCAACAATGCCCGCCCGCTGCTCAGCTGGATCGGCCGGCTCGGAATGCCCCTCTACGGCTGCGAGACGCCGGATGGATACAAGAACACAGCGGAGGCGTGGCTGAGCCCGGATGCGACAATGCAGCGGATCGTCTTTGCCGCCGCCTTCGCCCGCGGTGCGGTGCCGGTCGCGACCGACATGGACGAAGGGCTCGCGGCTTCGACACGGTATCGGCCTCTGCCGGTCGACCCCAAGCGGCTCGAAGCGATCTTTGCCCCGACATGGACCCGTCAGACGCGCGCAGTCGTCGATGCGGCGCCGTCGAGACAGCGCGCCGCGCTGATCCTCGGCAGTCCCGATTTCATGCACAGGTAGGTAGCTGGTGATCCCCGGTCTTTGTCCGTCACGGCGCTTCGTCGTCGGCGCGGCCGCCGGTGCTCTCGTGTTGCCGCTCGGCGGTGGTGTGTGGGCGGCGGCGGCGGAGGGCGGCCCGCGACGGCTGATCGTGATCTTGTTGCGCGGTGCCGTCGACGGCCTCAACGTCGTCATTCCTTACGCCGAGCCCGCCTATTACGCGGCGCGGCCGACGATTGCCATCGCGCGGCCGGGAACGCCGGGCGGCGCGCTGCCGCTCGACGACCATTTCGCTCTGCATCCGGCGCTGGCGAGCCTGATACCGCTGTGGCGTGACGGCGGCCTCGCTTTTATTCACGCCGCCGGGTCTCCCGACCCGAACCGCTCGCATTTCGAGGCGCAACGCTATATCGAGAACGGCACGCCCGGATCCAGCACCACCGCGGACGGTTGGATGAACCGGCTGCTGCAGGTGCTGCCCGGTCCGCGCGGTCCGACCGACGCGATCAGTATCGGCCCGACCTTGCCGCGCATCCTGACCGGCACGGCGCCGGTCGCCAATCTGGCGCTCGGCCCCGGCGCCGCAGAGGCGACGCCGATCGACCGGACTGAGCTCGCTGCCGCCTTCGACCATCTGTACGCCGGAACGAGCAAGCTCGCGGATGCCTATCGCGAGGGGCGCAGCGCACGCTCCGAGTTGACCGGCGCCCTTGCGCGCGAGCAACAGATTGCCGATGCCGGTGCCCCTCCGCCATCGAGCTTTGCGCGGCGGGCAACCCAACTCGCCCGGCTGCTCACCAGCGATACGCGGATCCGGCTCGCTTTTGTCGCACTCGGCGGCTGGGACACCCATGTCGATCAGGGCGGCGCCGTCGGATGGCTTGCCAATCGGTTGCGCCCGCTCGGTGAAGGGTTGGCCGCGCTGGCCCATGGGCTGGGCGGCGCCTGGCGCGACACCGCGATCGTCGTGCTGTCAGAATTTGGCCGGACCGTCCACGAAAATGGCGATCGCGGCACCGATCACGGCCACGGCAACGTGATATGGCTCGCCGGCGGCGCGGTCCGGGGCGGCCGGGTGTGCGGCGACTGGCCGGGGCTGGCGCCAGCGCAGCTCTACCAACGGCGGGACCTTGCCATTACGACCGATTTTCGCGCGGCGCTGTCGGCGATCCTCGAGCGTCACATGGGTCTTGTCGACCGTCAGCTCGAGGTGGTTCTTCCGGGAACGCCAGCTTCTGGTGTCGAACTGACCGGGCTGCTGACCATGTGATGGTCGTCAGGACAGGGCGCGGCGCACGGCATTCATCGTTTTTTTAGGAGGCTCGCCGACGATCGGCAACATGAAGTCGGCTATGTCGATAATTGGACTGGGTGTGGATAATTCGGATCAGAAAGCGCCTCGGCGGGCATCGGGTCGCCCCGCGTGATCACGGCCGGCTGCGAATTCGATGGCATCGTAGCTGCGCGCGTCGTGCCGAACGCGGCTACGGTCGAATTTCGAGCGGGTCTTTTGCTGTCTTATTTGTCTGTGAACAAAGCTAAACGTAAACGACACCTTTATTGCGTCTCGAACCGCTTGGTGCTATAGCAGGTGCCGGAGTGGAAGTACCTAGCCGCTAAGCGGGGGCTGCGGTCTTTGCCGACGGGTAGTTGTGGGATGTCCCTCTTCATCGCCAGTCGGAAACTGTGGACAGGAGCGCAGGGGTGCACCGCAGATTGTATCGCGCCGCAGGCCTGAGCGCCGTGCTCGTAGTTGTCGGATGTCACAGTGCGCCGCCATTGCCGCCGGCGCCGCTGGCTTCGGCGCTGCCGTCGAGCGAGTACATCATCGGTCCAGGCGACCAGCTGAACATCTTCGTTTGGCGCAATCCGGAGCTCAGCATCACTGTGCCCGTGCGGCCCGACGGCCGATTGTCGCTCCCCTTGGTCGAGGACGTCGTTGCTATCGGCAAGACGCCGACCCAGCTCGCCCGCGAGCTCGAGCAGCGATTGTCCAGGTATGTCAAGGAGCCGGTGGTCACGGTCATCGCCACCGGATTTATCGGCCCGTTCAACGAACAGGTGCGCGTTATCGGTGAAGCCTCGCAACCGCGGGCGCTTCCATACCGCACTGACATGACTGTGCTCGACGCGATGATCGCGGTCGGCGGTCTGACACGCTATGCGGCAGGTGACGATTTAGTGATTGTACGGACCGCCGGCGCCAAGCAATCCACTTATAGTGTGCATCTCGATAGTTTGATCAGGGATGGTGACGTATCGAGCAATGTCGCACTCCAGCCTGGTGACATTCTTATTATTCCTCAGCGCCTATTCTAAATATGCGTTTGCGTGACACTGTGGGTACGGGTAACTGTGCGGGGCGAGAGACGAACCTCGAGATGACTGGAGCGGAGCCGGTCAACTCGCGGGAGGTCGTCGGGTTCGCTGCGTCCAAGTGGAGCCGTCGATGAATTCGCTTAAATCGCAAGCGATGCCGGTCATCCAGATGCTGTGGCGGCAGAAATGGCTCGCCGTCGGCGTGGTTTGGCTGGTCTGTACCGTGGGCTGGATCGGCGTCGCGTTCATTCCGACAAAGTACGAATCTGCGGCTCGCGTTTATTTGAACGCCGATCCGTTGCTGACCCCGCTGCTACACGGGTTGGCGGCCGACACGGATCCCACGCGGCATCTGGACTTTTTACAGCGCACCCTGCTCAGTCGTCCCAACCTGGAACAGCTCGTCCGCCTGACCGATCTCGATGCCGGGGTCGCGACGCCCGCGCAAAGGGAAGATTTATACAAAGATTTGGCGAAAGACGTCGACATACAGGCGATTACGCCGAATTTGATGACCATCGCGTATCGCAGCAAAGACCCGCAGGCGGCCAAGAACGTGGTGCAATCGCTGCTGACAATTTTTGCCGAGAAGACGGCTGGCAGCAGTCGTTCCGAGATGGACAGCGCGCAGCGCTTTCTCGACGACGAGATCGCCGCGTACCGCGATCAATTACGCGCCGCCGAGACACGGCGAGCGGAAATGTCTCGGCAATATCCGGACGTCGTTTCCGACCGGGCCCCGGATGCGCTTGACGCCTCGGGTGACAGCCACAATCGGCTCGATCAGGCGCGCGCCGCGGTGGCAAGGGCCAAGAGCGATCTCGATGATGCCACGACCAGACGGGATTCTCTGCGTCAGGAGATCTCCTCGGTGCCGCAGATGCTGAGCGTCGATCGTGCGCCGCAAGTGGTCGTCACCGGCGGCCGTGCTCTCAGCCCGGATGAGACACGCCTCGAACAGATGCGCAGCAATCTCGATACGCTTCGGCTGAAATACACTGATCAGCATCCCGATGTGATCGCCGCACGCGAGGCAATCCGGCAGCTTGAGGGTGATATCAAGCATTCTGGCTCGGGTTCAGGAGCGGGTGGCGGTCTTGGCAAGTCACAGGTCCCCAACACCATCTACGACCAACTCAAGGTCAAGTTGGTCGACGCCGAAGGACAGGTCGCGACGGCGCAGCGCCGTCTGGCTGACGCCCAGGCTGAAGAGGGGCGGATCGAGCAAATCGCGCGCTCGGCTCCCGCAGTGATCACCGAAGCGGAGGATCTCGACCGTGACTACGGCGTGTTGAAGAAGAATTATCAAGAACTGGTGTCGCGTCGCGAGGCGACGCTAATTGCCGACGCCGCGGACACCAAAACCGAGAAGATCCAGTTTCGCATTGTCGATCCGCCGCAGGTGCCGCTTATTCCGGCACAGCCTAACCGACCGCTGTTGGTTTCGCTCGTGCTGCTGGCCGGGTTGGGCGCGGGCGTTGCAACGCCAATCGTGATGGCGCAGCTCGACCGCTCGTTTGCCACGATTCCCCAGCTGCGCGACCTCGGAATCCCAGTGCTGGGAAGCGTCACGCGGCTTTCACTCGGCGCCGCGCGGCGCCGAGCAACAATTCAGTTAGCCGGAGTATGTGCCAGCGCAGTGACGCTGATCGCGGTTTATGGGGCATTACTCGCATTGAGCTTGGGTCTTCATTCGGTGGGCATTTCGTAATGGCAGAGTCGATAGGACTGATCGAGCGTGCGGCGGCGCTGCTGCGTCAGCGCGAGACGGCGGAGATCGGGTCCCCGCAGCCGCCGGTCAATTTCGCACCACCCCCGGATACTGAGCGGGCTGCCGCCGATTCCGTCGATCTTGACGGCGCCGAGTTGACCCTCGATCGCGGCCAGCTCGCCGGCTTCGGCATTACAGTTCCGTCGGCCGAGCGCTCGCGTACCGCGGAGGAGTTCCGGGTGATCAAGCGCAATCTGATGGCGGCGTGGCCGGCCGGCGGAAGGGCCGGCAACGAGCACCCGCGCCGGATCATCATGGTGACGAGCTCGCGGCCCGGCGAAGGCAAGACGTTTGTTTCGCTCAACCTGGCGATGGCTTTCGCCTCGGAACGGGATGTCAAGGCGCTGCTTGTCGACGTCGACACTCATCATTCGGCCTTGAAAACAATTCTCGGGCTCCACAGCGCGAAGGGGCTGGTCGAGGTCCTTACCGGAACCGCGGATTTGAGGAGCGCTCTGGTCCGCACAAACATCCAAAACCTTCTCGTTTTGCCTGCCGGACAAGGCGCCCCGCATGTACCCGAGTTGCTGTCCAGCAGCCGGACGAGCGCGCTGCTCGACGAATTGATGCGGCGCTTCCCCGATCGTTTTATAATCCTCGATACTCCGCCCTGCATGGCAAGCAGCGATGCGGCTACGATAGCCCCGCTGGTTGGCCAGATTGTGTTCGTGATCGAAGCCCACCGTACTCAGCAAGACGAGGTCGAGGCTGGGCTCAGCATGCTCAGCTCGTGCCCGCGGATCAGCCTGCTGCTGAATAAGAGCGAGCAGGCGAGCGGACATTTCGGCTCTTACGGCTACGGCGCGTACGGCTACGGCTATCATTATCCCACCGGCGAGAGCAATGAGCTGCGGGCGGACAAGCCGGCGCCCGCCTAGGCGCACGGGTCGCGGGAGGGACCGGAGACCGTATCTCAAGCTGCCTCTGATGCTGTTCGCGGTCGCCGCCGTCGAGCGGACGGCCCCGGCGGCGGCGCAGCTTGCGACCGGGCTCAACCCACCGGGAAATGTGCCGACGGGCGGGGGACCTACCATCTTGCCGCCACCGCCTTCCGGGCCTTTCGGGCTACCCAACCCACTGGCGACGCCGAACGCGCTACCTACCGGACCCCTGCCGACAACCGCCGCCCCGGCTTCTCCCGGACTGGGATTGCCGACGCCGGGAGCCGGCATCACGACGCTTCAGCTGTATGATCCCAACGCCCCGGCGGTGCTGATCCAGCCCTACGCGACAATCGGCGAGCGGCTCACCGACAACGTCAATTACAGCTCCACCAATCGGCAGGCGGGAACCCAAACCACCCTGGGTCCCGGAGCCTCGGTCTCGGTCGATACGCCCCGCCTTCAGGGTGTGCTGAGCGGGTCGTTCCAAGGCAATATTTATGCTCCGCAAAGCAATCTTAACCAGGTAAGTGCCAATCTATTTGGACAAGGAACCGGGACCATTGCGCCGGGCCGGGCGTTCGTCGATTTTAGCAGTTATCTAAGTCAAGCGTCAACTTTACCCGGTCTTGGTTTTGTCAATCCATCGTCGTTGCCGACCAATCAACAGACGCAAGTTTACTCGAATACTGTTTCGCCTTACCTGCGTCAATCTTTTGACGGGTTGCTCGACACTGAGCTGCGCTATCGATTCGGAGCGACGAATTTCGGCGGTAACACCGCGGTAAACTCGCCAGCGGCTCCGGCGACGCCGAACCTCGCGGGTGCGATCCTCAATGAAGGCACGTTGACAGCGGTAACCGGCCGAGACTTTGAGCGTGCTCTCTCCCGGCTGACTGTCGACGCGTCGAGCTTCAATTCGAATTCGACTTCACAAAATACCCAATTCAACGCGTACAACGACGTGGAGTACCAGATTAAGCCCAACATCTCCGCACTTGCCCGAGCCGGATATCAGGATATCCAGTATCCCGATGCACCGGCGGCGACGTTTGCCGGCGCTACCTGGCTCGCCGGCGGCCGTCTTGGGTCGGCAGCTGATTACGGCTATGTGAGCCTCGAATACGGCCGCGTGCAGGGGGTCTACGGCTTTACCGGGTCGGCCAATTACCAGGTGACGCCGACTATCACTGTTCAAGCCTATCTGGCCCAGGGGATCAACTCGCCAGCACAATCTTTGCAAACATCACTGGCCAACTCGACTTTAAGTCCAAACGGGGCGATCGTTGACCAATACTCTGGCTTGCCGACGGCTTTCTACAATGCTGGTGTGGGTCTGACCAACAATGTCTATCGCCAGCACACTTACAATGTAGGGGCGAACGACCAGATTGGCCGTAACAATTACTCTATTTTCGCCTATTATGTTAGCGCACAATCGCTGATTCCGCCAATTACGGCCCCGACCGACAGCGCTGGTGCGGTATTCACTTGGACACGCGATATACGGCCGGACCTGAACGGGTCCGCTTCTGCTGGTTACACACGGACAATGAATGTAGTTACAATAAATTCGCCGACGCCGGTAAACAATACCAGCACCGTAACCGCCAACATCGGATTTAACTATTCGTTTGCGCGAGCGCTGACTGGGTCATTAATCTACTCCTTTTCATACCAGCCGAACGGCGGAACGATCGTGAACGGTCGGTTGGGCGACGTCGTCGTGAATTCGTTGCAGCTTTTTTTGACCAAGGCGTTCTAAGCCAATGTATGCAGAATTTTACGGGCTCGCGACGCGGCCGTTTCAGCTGACCCCCGACGCGCGCTTCTTTTTCGAGAGCAGCGTGCACCGGCAGGCTATGGCCTATATGGTCTACGGCCTGCACCACGCTGAAGGGTTCATCATTATCACCGGCGAGGTCGGGGCAGGGAAGACCATCCTGGTCGACAATCTGCTGACGACGATAAACCCGGAAAGTTTCGTCGCCGCGAAGATCGTGACCAGCCAACTCGGCGGTGACGACCTGCTGCATATGGTTGCCGCGGGGTTTGGCATTGCCAAAGAAGGGCTTAGCAAAGGGTCGTTGCTGCAGCGCATCAGCGACTTCGTGCTCGCCCAGCATCGCGCTGGCAAACGCGCATTGCTGATCGTCGACGAGGCGCAGAATCTGTCGTTCGAAGCTCTCGAAGAGCTGCGCATGTTGTCCAACATCGTGATCGATAAGACCATGGCGTTACAGAGCTTTCTGCTCGGGCAGCCGCAATTCCGAACGGTTCTCGGCAGCCCGGGGCTCGAGCAACTGCGTCAGCGGGTGACCGCCGCCTACCATCTCGGCCCGCTCAACGAAGACGAAACCAGGGCGTATGTCGAACATCGCCTCCATCGGGCCGAATGGAAAGGTGACCCGCATTTTACCGAGGCGTCGTTTCCGCTGATCCACCAATACACGGAGGGCGTACCGCGTCGCATCAATACGCTGTGTTCGAGGCTGCTGCTTTACGGGTTTCTCGAGCAACTTCATACTCTGACAGCGAGCGCGGTCGACAAAGTCGCCAACGATCTGCGCGACGAAATCGCCGTGGTAACGGAAACCAAGCCACTAATCGCCAGTGTGGCTGATAAAATGATTGCAGGTGATGGACTGTCGATGGTCGTTGACCGCTTGGCACATCTTGAAAAGAGCGTCGACAAGCATGAACGCTTGATTCGCCGTGCAATCGAGATCGCCGCACATTATTTCCAAGGTGAACGGATGTGAGCACGATGAGGGAACCGCTGCGGCCGGCAGATGCCGCCGACGGCCAAGAACCGCTTCGGTCTGGGGTGGTCGTCGCCCGCGCCCGGGACAGCGGAACGCGCGGGGTCGGCACCGGTGCGATGACCATCGATGTCGAAGATTACTTCCAGGTCGAGGCGTTCGCCTCGACGATCGATCGCAAGGACTGGGACCTACTGCCGTCGCGGGTCGAGCGCAATACGCATCGTCTGCTTGACATTCTGGCCGAGGCCGCGGTGCAGGCGACTTTTTTCGCGTTGGGTGGTATTGTGCGGCGCTATCCGTCCATCGCGCAACGCATCGTCGCCGACGGACACGAACTGGCCAGCCACGGCAACGACCACATTCGTGTCGATCGCTGTTCGGCCGTGGCATTTCGTGCTGATGTTCATGACAGCAAGAGGATCCTCGAGGATGCCGGCGGCGTTGCCGTCCACGGCTATCGCGCGCCGACCTTCTCGATCGGCCGCGAGACCGACTGGGCCCACGAGATTCTGGCGGAGGAAGGGTATCGCTACAGTTCGAGCGTCTATCCGGTCAAACACGACCTTTACGGCAGCCCTGATGCGCCGCGTTCCGCTTTCTCGCCCTGCCCCGGGCTGATCGAAATTCCGATGACCACGGTTCGGCTGGTGGGAAGGGATCTTCCGGCCTCGGGCGGCGGGTACTTTCGGCTGTTTCCCTACCCGTTAACTCGTCGGCTGTTGACCAAGGCGCGGCAGGGTGGCGACCCGGCGATTTTCTACCTCCACCCATGGGAGATCGATCCCCAGCAGCCACGTCAGAGACAGGCGCCGCTACGCTCGCGATTTCGTCACTATCTCAATCTCTCTCGTACCGAGCCGCGCCTGCGGCGTCTGCTTCGCGACTTCTCTTGGACGCGGTTGGACCGGCTGTTTTTGACCGAAGGGACGGGCCCGTTTCCGTCGATCGCGGCATGGACGGATCGTCGCTCGCCGTCAGCGTAAGACCGTTCCAGGCCAGCGATGCCGGACGATGGGATGAATTCGTTAATGCCTGCGCGGCGGCGACGTTTTTTCATCTGTCGCCGTGGAAGAGGGTCATCGAGCGCGCCTTTGGCCACCGCACCTATTATCTTCTTGCCGAACGTGGCGGGGTCGTAACCGGCGTCCTGCCGCTGACCCATGTCCGATCGGCGCTATTCGGCTCGTCGCTGATATCGAATGCATTCGCCGTCTATGGCGGACCGGTTGCTGCCGACGAAGAGAGCCGCCGAGCGCTCGATGCCGAGGCGGTGCGGCTGATGGAGGTGCTTGGCGCGCCCGCGCTCGAGATGCGCAGCGCCTCGGATCGCGGCGATTGGCACACAAAATCGGGGCTCTACGTCACCTTCCGCAAGCCGATCCTGCCCTCGGTGGAGGCTAATTTGAAGGCGGTACCGCGCAAGCAGCGCGCCATGATCCGCAAAGGCATGCAGAACCGGCTAAGTTCGGAAATCGACGCCGGGGTCGATCGCCTCCATCGCATCTACGCCGAGAGTGTCCGCAACTTGGGGACGCCGGTCTTTGCGAAATCCTACTTCCGGATCCTCACTGAGGAGTTCCCCGAATCCTGCGACATCGTCACCGTCACCGATAACGGGCATGCGCTGGCGGCGGTGTTGAATTTTTATTTCCGTGACGAAGTGCTGCCGTTTTATGGCGGTGGTGTGCACGCGGCGCGGACGTTGGCGGCAAACGATTTCATGTACTGGGAAGTAATGCGCCGAGCGTGCGAGCGGGGTTGCCGCATGTTCGATTTCGGCCGCAGCAAGACCGGCACCGGCGCGCATGCATTCAAGCGTAATTGGGGATTCGAGCCGACCCCGCTTTGTTACCAATTCCGCCTTGCGGCCGGGCAAAAGGCCCCAGACCTAAACCCGCTCAACCCGAAATTCCGGCTGCTCGTCGCGAGTTGGAAGCGATTACCGCTGCCGCTCGCTACCTGGCTCGGACCAATGATTGTCAAGGGAATCGGCTGAATTTGGATTTTCCTACAGGCAGGCTTCGCTCGCCGACCAGCTCCAGCCCAAAGGTGCGGGCGCTGGGCTTTGAGCGGGGCGACCTCGCCGGCGACAATTCGCGAGCGAGCGGTACGCCTTGCGCGACGGCATGACACGCGAGGGGACGACCGTAAGGGACGGCGAGTCCGTCAAAAGTTCTGCTGGTCCAGTCAGCAGTGCGTCCGGTGCTCAGCGCGCCATCAGCACCGGCAAATTCGCTTCCATGATGATGTGGCGCGTCGCGCCGCCGAAGATCATTTGGCGAATGCGGCTTTGTGTGTAGGCGCCTTTGAACAGCATGTCGGCGCCGGCGGCGAGTGCTTCTTTGAGAAACGATTCGCCTTGCGGCTTTTGCCGGCCAAAGGCGGTCCGCAGGCTGACATCGATCCCGTGCCGTTCGAGGGTGCGCGCCAGTTCATCTCCCTCCGGTCCCGGTTCCGGCATGTGCTGTGGGCCGACGGCGACAATCGCGACGTGCTTCGCCTGCTTTAGAAACGGCATGCCGAGGGCGACAGTCAGCGCCGTCTCTGTGCTGCCGTTCCAGGCGATGGCGATGACTTCGCCCATCGCGGGCGGTAGGTTCGGCGGAACCATCAGCACCGGCCGACCGCTCTCGAACAACGCGTCCTCGAGCGTCGCCTCGGCGATCGAGGCGAGCTTTTCCGGTTGTTCGACGAGAATCAGATCAAAAACCCGCCCAATCAGCCCGACAACGGCGTTTTGTCGGCCGTCTTCCTCACGCCAGGAGGCGCTCGGGCCGTTATGCCCGGGCGGAACACCGCCGATCGGCACGCCGCGCGCACTCATAAAATCGTTGAACAGCCGCCGCGCCTGATCGCGTCGGTCGTGACCCTCGCGTTCGAGGGTGCGGTCTACCTCGGAGGAGATCGAAAACCCCATCTCTCCGCCGAAGACCACCGCATATTCGGTTGTCAGGCTGTGCAGCCCGACAATGTGGCTGTTGAAGCGGTGCGCCGCCTTCATCGAGGCTTCGAGCACCGGTGTTGCGTTGCCGTCGCCGACCACCGCTAATAAATTCTTCATCGTCCGGTCCCTTTTGCGCGCTCGCTTCTCATCAAAGGGAGATTCGTTAATTCGTTTCTACACGATATAGCGATCGCTGTGGCAAATCCGCAATGAAGGTTGAGGCGTCACGCGAAAAGTTCCATGATCACGGATAGGGGTGGCCCGAGAATATTGATCTGGCAACGGGTCGATATCTGCCAACGGGTCGATATTGATATTGAACGCTCAGCAGGTGGGATGTCGGGGGGATCGCAAGAACAGGTGAGGCGCTTGCACATGGTGGCGTTGCTCGCCGCGTTGCTTGCTGGGATACCGCTCGTCGGCCGAGGCCAGACGCTGACCCCGGACAAGCTGCCGCGATTCGCCAGCCTGCGCTCGGACGAGGTGAACTTACGCGTCGGTCCGGGCGAGAATTACCCGATCGAATGGGTTTTCAAGCGTAAAGAAATGCCGGTCGAAATCCTCGAAGAGTTTCAGAATTGGCGCAGGGTTCAGGATTGGCAGGGCGACAAAGGCTGGGTGCTCGAGCGCATGATCACCGGCAAGCGCGAGGTCATCGTCGCCGGTGCCGTCCGCGCGCTCTTTCGACAGCCCGATCCCGGAGCGCAAATCGTCGCTCGTGCCGAACCCGGCGTGATTGCGCGGCTGATCGAGTTCCAAGGTCCGTGGTGTCATATCGAAGCTGGCGGCTTCAAGGGCTGGGTGCAACGCAGCGAGGTCTGGGGCGTCTATCGGGACGAGGCCTTGCAATAGAATAGCCCAGACGGCGGGGACCAAGATCGGACGGAGGGTGAATTCGCTGAGCGCAGCCAGCCACGGGACGAACTGGCGGGCGGACTGGGCGTGGAGCCTGCCGTTGATCATCTTGACCGTGGTTATCCATGTCTTCGGGCTTGGGTTTCTTCACGAACGGGTGGTGCGTGCCGTGGGCCGCATCATCGAACGACGAGACTTCACCTTGCTCTTCGCAGCGGTAATGGGAATTGCTGTGTTGCTGGTGACGGTCCTGCACGCGGGGGAAGGGTCGGTTTGGGCCGCCGCCTATTGGCTGCTCGGCGCCCTGACCGACATTCGCTCGTCGATCCTCTTTTCGTTGGGCGCGATGACGACTTATGGCGGTAGCGACCTCGATCTGCAGGAGCATTGGCGATTGATGGGGGCGCTGGAAGTCCTGAACGGAATCATTCTCTTCGGGCTGACCACTGCGTTTCTGTTTTCGATGATCCAGGAGGTTTGGATGGCCGGTCGAGATCGAAGGCGAAGGCATTGATCTAGCCGCGCCGGCGACGCCTAATGCGCGGCCGATATCGAGGAAGGGACCCCTAGATGCTGTTCAAATGCCTGCCGCCCGGCGCGCCGATCCCGGGCCGGTTTCCCGGCCCGGCGCACGCCCGCGGCAAATGGTTCACGGTCGACATTCACTGCCATGTGCTGACCCCCAAGGCTGCGGACATGGTCGCCGGTCATGCCGCCGCGACCCGCCATCCGCGTGAGGTCTACGCCAACGAGCGCACCCGCGAGGTCAACCGCCAGCAGGCCGAACGCACACGCACCCAATTCAACACGGTCGAAAAGCGGCTCGCCGACATGGATTTGATGGGGATCGACATCCAGGCGATCTCGCCCTCGCCGAATCAGACCTACTACGCCGCCGAGCCTGATCTCGGCATCGCGACGGCGCGCGTGATCAACGACAACCTCGCCGACATCGCCGGCCGCCATCCCGACCGCTTCGTGCCGCTTGGCACCGTGCCGTTCCAGGCGCCGGACCTCGCCGTCGAGGAGCTCGACCGGCTGCACAAATCCTTGGGCTTTCGTGGTATCGAGATCGCCACCAACGTCGGCGGCGAGGATTTGTCGGCTGACCGCTTCCGCAAGATCTTCGCCCGCATTGAGGAACTGGGCCTGCTCGTTTTCATGCACCCGACCGGGTTTCCCGAGGCGCAGCGGTTCGGCGACCATTACCTCGTCAACGTCATCGGCAACCCGCTCGATACGACGGTCGCGGTCCATCACCTGATCTTTGGCGGGGTGCTCGACGACCACCCCAATCTGAAGCTCGTGCTGTCGCATGGCGGCGGCTTTCTGCCCGCCTATTCTGGCCGCATCGACCATGCCGCCTCGGCCCGCCCCGACACTTGCGAGCAGATCCACCGCATGCCGACGACCTATCTGAAGCGGCTCTACTTCGACACCATTGTCTACACCCATCACCAGCTTGAATATCTCGTTGGCCAATACGGCGCCGAGCATGTGCTGATGGGCACCGATTATCCCGCCGATATGGGCGAGGTCGATCCGATAGGCTTTGTCGAGGGGGCCAAGAGGCTCGACGACGCCGAGCGCCGCGCGATCCTCGGCCGCAACGCCGCCCGTTTGTTGAATATTGAAATTCCTGCAGCAGCGGGCTGACGCCATATCTGAAGCCGCAAGAGAATAGGTGACGGCAGCTCGTCGTCCGATGGGGGCCGGGACCGCTTTCCGAGCTGGACAGCGGGCCAGCCCGGGAATGACGGGGAGGGGCAGCCGCACACCCAATCAGAAAAGAGAGGAGCCGAAATGCTGTTCAAATGCTTGCCGGAGGGTGCGCCGATACCGGGCCGCTTCCCGGGGCCGGTGCACGCTCGTGGAAAATGGTTCACGATCGACATCCATTGCCATGTCAGAAGCGAAAAGGCGACCCAGCTTGTCGAGGGCAACCAGGACGTGTCGCGCTGGTTTCTCGAAACCCAGGCCGGCGCGCAGAGCCGGGCGGTCAATCGCGCGAATGGCGAGCGCACCAACGAACAGAGCGTCTTGCCTGAAAAGCGCATCGAAGACATGGACCGGATGGGGATCGACATCCAGGCAATCTCGCCGGCGCCGCGCCAGACCTATTACGGCGCCGACCCCGAACTCGGCCTCGCCACGGCGCGCGCGATCAACGACTTCATCGCCGAGATCTGCGGCAAATATCCCGACCGCTTTGTCGGGCTCGGCACGGTGCCGTTCCAGGCCCCCGAGCTGGCAGTCGCCGAGCTCGACCGCCTGCACAAATCCCTGGGCTTTCGCGGCATCGAGATCATGACCCATGTCGCCGGCGAGGATTTGTCGGCGCCGCGCTTTCGCAAGATTTTCGGGCGCTGCGAGGAGCTGGGCCTCCTTGTGTTCATGCATTCCGACGGGTTCACCGAGGCCGGGCGCTTTGCCGACCATTATTTCGCCAATGTGATCGGCAATCCGCTCGATACAACCGTCGCGCTGCATCACCTGATCTTTGGTGGCGTCTTGCGAGATTATCCCAACCTGAAGCTCGTGGCCTCGCATGGCGGCGGCTATCTGCCGGCCTATTCGGGCCGCATCGATCATGTCGCTTCGGCGCGGCCCGATGGCTGCGAGCAGATCGCGCGGATGCCGACGACCTACTTGAAGCGGTGCTATTTCGACGCCCTTGTCTACACCCATCACCAGCTCGAATACCTAGTCGAGGAATATGGCGCCGACCACATCCTGATGGGCACCGACTATCCGGCGGATATGGGCGAGATCGACCCGGTCGGTATGATCGAGGGCTGCCCCGGCCTCGACGATTCAGAGCGCAGGGCGATCTTCGGCGGCAACGCCGCGCAGCTGTTGAACCTTGAGGTGCCGGGAAGACCGCGCTAGAAGCATGCCGCATGGCGATCATGCTGGCAAAAACATATCAAGCGTTCAAAGCCGCAGGGGTATCTGAACAGGACGCTATCGCTGCTACGGAGGAATTGGCCGCGTATGAGAACCGTCTTGCCAACATCGAAAATCGGCTCGGCGGCGTAGAAGGCCGACTTACCCACGTAGAAAGTCGGCTTGACCACATAGAAAACCGGCTTGACCACATCGACAACCGCCTTGCTGTGGTCGAGACCGGTGTCGCTACACTGGCCGGCAAAATGACAGTACTCACCTGGGCGGTCGGGATAAATGCCGCGGCAACAATCGCGATCCTCGGTGTGCTATTGAGAGGGCACTGACGATTGCCGTGACGGAACCAGCACTCAGCAAGAGCGCCTTGGGTAATCACGACCGGCGTGACAGGGCAACAACGTTATTTGAGCTTCGAGGGAGGAGAGCATGAAATTCCTGACTGACGAGCAGCTGGGCGAATTGCTACCGGCCGAGACATCGTCGTTTCCATCGCCGGTGCCGACCCAGATCGTGTCGAGCGACGAGTACTTGCCTGTGCCGCAGACCCCAAAACAGCGCGAAGTCGAGGCCCAACTCAATGAGATCAGCGACCGGCTGGCGCGCCGGCAGGGCCTGTCGCGGCGGCGGTTTTTTCAGACCGCAGCCGGGATGGCGGCCTCGTTCGTGGCGATGAATGAGGTATTCGGCCACATCTTCGACGCCAGCCTCGCGGAGGCGGCGACCCCCGACATGGCGGCCGACCGCGCTCAGGCCTTGTCGGGCCAGTTCATCATCGACGGTCACACCCATTTTCTGCGCGACGACACGCGTCTCACCGGCTTTGTCAAAATGCGCAACGCCTTTGGCAAGCTCGGCTGGAACAAGCAGCTGACCGGCGACCAAACTCTCGACGATCTTAAATACGCCAATTACATCAAAGAAATCTACATGGACAGCGACACCAAGGTGGCGCTGCTGTCGAACTCGCCCTCGGATGTGCCGGAGGATTGGTTCATCCCGCAGGCGCAGGTCTTCGCGACCCGCGAGAAGGTCAACAAACAGGCGGGCTCGCGGCGCATGATGGCGCATTTCACGATCACCCCGGGCCAGCCCGGCTGGCTCGACCAGGTCGACGAGGCGATCGAAATCTACAAGCCCAATTCATGGAAGGGCTACACCGTCGGCGACAACACTCACAAGGAACTGGCGCATTGGCCGTGGCATGCCGACGACGAAAAGCTGATGTACCCGTTCTACGAAAAGGCGGCAAAATCGGGCATCAAGAACGTCTGCATCCACAAGGGACTGTTCGCCCCGGGGGTCGAGAAGCAATTCCCGCGGCTGCGGCCCTATGCCGATGTCAGCGATATCGGCAAGGCCGCCAAGGATTGGCCGCAGCTGAATTTTCTGGTTTATCACTCGGCCTACCGCTGGGTTGGCGGCAGCCCGGCCGACGGCATGGCCGAGTTCGACCAGACCGGTCGCAGCTCGTGGACCAGCGATCTCGCCGAGATCCCGCAGAAATATGGCGTGACCAACGTCTATGGCGATCTCGGGCAGATCTTTGCCTGGACCGCGGTCGCCGAGCCGCGCCTCGCCGCGGCATTGATGGGCACCTTGGTCAAGGGACTCGGCCCGGACCACGTCGTATGGGGTACCGACGCGGTATGGACCGGCGCGCCGCAATGGCAGATCGAAGGGCTGCGCCGGCTCGAAATCCCCGAAGACATGCAGAAGAAATACAGCTTTCAGCCGCTAGGCCCCGCCAACAGCCCGGTCAAATCAGGCATCTTCGCCGGTAACACGGCACGCCTTTACAATTTCGAGCAACATGCCGGACTGGCCGCCCCCGACCATTTCGCCGAGTTGAAGGAGGACTACCTGAAGAACGGCCCCGGCCGCAGCAACCTGCGCTACGGCTATGTCAGCAATTCAGGCTGAGCGTCGCCAAACGGGGTGGGGCGGATCAGGATCGATGTCTGATGACGCTGATCGCGGCCCGCCTCGCGTCCGAAATCCCTGAAATCTTGCGCTCGTTAGCAATGAGGTGACGTCGATGCGTCGGGCTGTCAGGGCTGCATGGCGCGCTAAGCTTGGCAGGTTCATGAGGCGGCAGGGACGCAGCGCCGGATCACGGCTGCGCTGGAGCGTCGATCAGTGCGATCGACGGCAAGTCCGCGGCTGGGTCGATGGTCATGGTCTATCCGATCCCGTGTCAGTAAAAGTGAACGATCGCGTAGTCGCCTCGATTTTACCAACCATGTTCCGACAAGACTTGAAGGATGCTGGAATAGGAGACGGACGGAAAGCCTTTGCGTTTGACGTTTCTGAATATCTTGATAGAGAATTCAACAAGATCGAGTTGCGGTGCTCAAATGATTTGTTATTTTCGGGAGAGATTTTCTTCCGGAACTCGGTCCGATGCAGCGGCGGCTCGACAGTTCCCAAAAGCGGTGGCGCGGCGATGAAAAGCCTGCTTTACTGACGTGGGGTGCGATCATGATGGCGGATTCCTTGTGGGATCATTATGCCCGATATCGTCAATTTAGCGACCGAGACCGGATTCTCGAAGTCGGTCCCGGTTATGGAAGGATCCTTGCCACTGCCCTTGAGCGAGGGGTTCCGTTCTCGCAATTCGTTGCCGTCGATCTCTCCGAAGCCCGTGTCCGCAAGTTGAAGGATCGCTTTCCGCACTCAAAGGTCCGCTTTGTCGCGGATGACGTCATGCTGTGGCGAGATGGCCAGATGTTTGACGTGATGATCTCCTCAGCAACTTTTGAACATCTTTATCCTGATTTTCAGAAAGCCTTGGTCAATCTGCGAACACAAATGCACCAAACCGGACACCTATTTATTGATTTCATCAAGACAGAGAGGGCGTCAGCTGCATTCGAGCCGGAGTCAGGCGCTTATGTTCGGGCGTACACAGCCGAGGAATTGACGGAGGCGTTCACCGGCGGCGGCTTCACTGTCGAAGCAATCGACGACTGTACTCTGGGCGTCGGCGCCCACGGTCAGCCAGTGGAGCGATTTCTGGTCAATGCGCGTCGGTGCCCCGGTTCCGCATCGGCTATCTAGGCGTCCTTTCCGAGAACGGCGTTCTGGAGCGTCAGGCACCCTATCTTGCTGAGTGAGCACAACGCAGCCTCGGAAAGCGACAAGGGCTCAGCTGCGGCTCAATCTGTCGATCATCCCGCAACGGCCGCGGCGGCTTGACCGTTACTGCTCCATCTCCTATATCCGAGCCCGCGGCGGGGTAGCTCAGCTGGTTAGAGCAGGGGAATCATAATCCCAAGGTCGGGGGTTCAAATCCCTCTCCCGCTACCACCAGATTCTATGACGGCCCGCCTTGGGGCGGGGGCGCACTTGTATCCCGCCGGTGCTACCCCGATGCGGCGGTCAGACGCGTTCGTGCGGTCGTTCGGCGGCACCAGTGGGAGCGCCAGTGCTTGCCGCGGCAGCCGGCGGGGGCACCTGTGCGGTCGGCGAAGCGACGGCTTCGGGTTCGTCATCCTCGCGCATCCCCGACTTGAACGCCTTGATTCCCTTGGCAAAATCGCCCATTACGCGAGGCAGCTTCCCGGCGCCGAACAGGATCAGGATAATGGCGAGGACCACGATCCAATGCATCAAGCTGAAAGAACCCATATCGACGACCCCGCAAGGCTGACGAGCCGCTCTTCTAGCAGGCCCGTCCGACGAGTTGCAAGCCGGCCGCGGCTTCTGCGCCGCGGCATTGTGAACACGAGGTCGTGCCCATTGCCCGAAAGTCAAGCCCAACAACCGCTCCGGAGCCCCGCCGATGACCGACTTTCCACCGCCCCATCCCGCCGTCTGGCCGAGTCGCCCGCCGGGCGCGGCCGGTCTCGACCCCATCGCCATCACGGCCGCTGCGCGCCACGCGGCCGAGCATGAGACGCTGTGGACGCGCGACCTCGCCGAGATGGTGCTGTCCGATTTCAGCGAGCGCCCGCCGTGGAACAAAACGCTCGGCCCGGTGCGGCCGCGCGGCGGGCCGAACGGCCTGTTGCTGCGCGGCGGCGATGTCGTCGCCGAATGGGGCGACACGACGCGGGTCGACATGACCTTCAGCGTCGCCAAAAGCTACCTGTCGATCCTCGCCGGCCTCGCCTGGGATCGCGGCCTCGTCGCCGACCCGCACGAGCCGGTCCGCCGCACCGTCGACGACGGCGGCTTCGACCCGCCGCACAACGACGCCATCACCTGGCATCATCTGCTGCAGCAGACCTCCGAATGGGAGGGGGCGCTGTGGGACAAGCCGGACCTGATCGACCGCAACCGTGCGTCCGCCGGCCGGCCGAGCGCCGCGCCCAAAGGAACACATCGCGACCTGCAGCCGCCCGGCGGCTTTTGGGAATACAACGACGTGCGGGTCAACCGGCTCGCCCTCGCCTTGCTGCGGCTGTGGCGGCGGCCACTGCCGGAGGTGTTCCGCGAACTGGTCATGGAGCCGATCGGGGCGTCGCCCGATTGGGAATGGCACGGCTACCGCAATTCCTGGGTCGAGCTCGACGGGCGCCGGGTGCAATCGGTATCCGGTGGCGGGCATTGGGGCGGCGGCGTCTTTATCCATGCCCGCGATCAGGCCCGGATCGGGCTGATGCTGCTGCGCCGCGGGATGTGGGGCGGCCGCCGCATCCTCTCCGAGGCGTGGATCGACCGCATGCTCAAGCCCTGTCCGCTTCATCTGCAATACGGCTATCTGTGGTGGCTCAACACCGGGCGCGGACTTTACCCGAGCGCCTCGGCCAAGAGCTATTGCGCGCGCGGCGCCGGCGGCAATTTGACCTGGATCGACCCCGACAACGACCTCGTCGCGGTCATGCGCTGGACCGATCCGGCGGCGATGGATGGCTTCATCAAACTTGCGACGCAGGCGATCGGATGAACATCACCGGTGCTGTGAGCTGGCTCACACACCGTCGGGCGCCCCCGAGGCATAATGCGTGTTAACCGAGGTCTCCGTCGCTGCACGGGCGCCGGCCCGGTTTTGCGACAGCCAATCCAACCTCGAGGAGGCATCGATGCCGCAGATTGCCGTCATCAACGAGTTCGACCGACATCACCGATGCGGAGGTTCAAAGCTATTTGCCCGCTTTCAGCCAGCAGTGGAATCAGGATCTGCTGCCGGTTTGGGGCGTCGATGCCGCGACCTTCGCCTTCGTCCCGCCCAACCAGACGCCGGCGTCCGGCACCTGGTGGGTAGTGTTCCTGGACGACAGTGACCAAGCCGGGGCGCTCGCCTACCATGATCTGACAGACGAAGGTCTGCCAATTTCCAAAGTTTTTGTCAAAACCATCAAAGCCGACAACTCCAGTGTCAGTGTCGGCGCCACTCATGAGATTTGCGAGATGGCGGTGGATCCATGGCTGAACAGCGCCTACCAGGATCCTCAGGGCGTCTTCTGGGCCGGTGAGGTCTGCGACCCGGTAGAGGACGACCAATACGGCTACGAAATTGATGGGGTCCTCGTGACCGATTTTGTTACCCCGAACTGGTTCGGGCACCAGCATGCGCAAAGCAACATCGACCTCAAGGGCCACGCCAACGCCCCGTTCGAGGTTCTGACCGGCGGCTATGCACAAAAGTTCGATCCGCAAGCGGGATGGCAGCAGGTCACCGGATCTATGGCGAGGCGCAGCAGACGTGCCGCCAATGCACCGGAAGGATCGCGGCGAGAACGACGGGCTCGCCAATGGACGAGCCGCCACCATGCCGGCGCCCATGCCAACGCGATCGAACTCCGCCCGTACCCGTTGCGCAGCCGCTTGCCGAGGGCTAGAGCCAGGGCCCGATAACCTGCGGTAGAGCCAAAGCAGGACCCGGTCCGAGGCACAAGCTGGGGCAATGTCTGCGGGTTGTCAGAGGACGCGACTTCCGCCAAGGGGCGGCGCCAAGCCTACAAAGCTGCGCAAGCCGCTGCGGAGGGAGCGTCCTACCGGCTCGCTAACGTCTTGGTCATCAGGAACCGGCTCGGGGCAGGCGGCTCGCCTTCGAGTTCAGCGAGCACCTCCCAGCCCTGTCGCTTGTAGAAACCCGGCGCCTGAATCGACAGCGTCGTCAACAGCGCCCGGCTGCAGCCGCGCCGCCTCCCCTCGTCTTCGGCCGCCTTGATGATCCTGCTTCCGAGCCCCTGCTTGCGCAGGCTTTCGGGCAGAAAGAAGCGATCGATACGGAGAAGGCCGAACGAGGTCCCGCCGAGCAGCCCGCCGACGACCTCGCCGGTCTTGGGATCGCGGACCAGTATCGCCAGAGGCCGATGATCGCGATACCCCGCCTTCTCGAAATTGTAAGCGCTGAGCCCGTCACGGATGACAGCATCATCCTCGGCGCTGGGTGCGTCGGTTATGTCGAGCCGCGCCCCGCTGGTTTCGCGCATTACGGCAGAGTCCTCCCTTTTAAAGCGCGGCATCGGGGCCGCGGTTCAGCCGGTTTCCATCGGCAATGACGGGTCGTTCGCCCACTCGCTCATCGACGCGTCGTAGAGCCTGACGCTGGGATGGCCGAGCATGACCAGCGCGAACGCATCGGCGCTGGCGGCGATGCCGCCGCCGCAATAGCTGACGACCTCTCTGCCGAAGGCGCCGACCTGGTCAAAGCGCCGGCGCAGCTCGTCAGCCGGCAAAAAGGCGTTGGTCGCGGGATCGAGCAGGTGTGCTGCGGGAAGGTTGACGCTGCCCTTGATGCGACCGACCCGACCGTAGCTGTTGCCGCCGCTGCCGGCATGCTGCTCGGCCGACAGCGCGTTCAGCGTGCACACCGCCCCGTCGCCGATCGCCCGCAGCACCTCGTCCTTGTCGACCATCAACGGGCGCTGCTCGCGCACGGCGAAATGCCCGGGCGGGCGCGGTTTCGCCGGTCCTGTCTCGGCCGGCCGCCCTTCTTGAACCCACTTCTGCCAGCCGCCGTCGAGCACCGCGGCATTGTCAAAGCCGAAGACGCGCAGCAGCCACCACACCCGCGTCGCCCATTGCGGCGTCGTCGTGCTGTAGAGCACGATCTGCGCCCCCTCGCCAACACCAAACCGGCTCATCGCCGCCGCGAAAGCTTCGGCCGAAGGCAGCATGAAGCGCAGGCGATGGGTGTTGTCCGACACGTCGCCCTGGACATCGACAAATTGCGCGCCGGGGATGTGGCCCTTTTCGAAATCGGCGCGCCCCGGCACGACCTGATAGGTCGCCTTGGGGTCGGGGATCAGATGCGTCGTGCAGTCGAAGACGCGCAAACCCGGCTCATTCAGCCGGCGCTCCAATGTCGCAGTGTCGACCAGAAATTCCGGATGGACGAAGCCTGACGCGGGCATTTCCTACCTCCTATCCACGGCCGGGGAGTGGGGCGGCGAGCGGCGGGCGCTGGCGATGGAAGCCGGTTGCCTGCTCGAAGGCGTGGCCGACGCGCATGACCCCGGCCTCGTCAAATGGCCTGCCGGCGATCTGGAAGGCGAGCGGCAGCCCGTCTTCGAAACCGATCGGGACCGACAGCGCCGGCGAGCCGGTCAGGTTGTACGGTCCGGTGTAGGACGCCCGGTCGAAGGTCGCGAAGGTCGGTATTCCGTCGATGCGCGGCGCGGGGCCGGTCGCATTGGCCGAGACGACAACATCAACGGCATCGAGCGCGCGGGCGAATTCGACGCAAAGCTCGCGCCGCTGCCGCGTCGCCTCGACGTAATCGGCGGCGCTCAGAAACGCCCCGAGCCCGATCCGCGCGAACATGTGATGGCCGAAATCCTGCGGCCGTTCGCGAAAGTCCTTTTCGTGCAGCGCATAAGCCTCGGCGAGCATAATCAGGCGGTTGGCGTCGATGTAATCGACCAGCGTCGACAATTGCACATCGACGAGGCGGGCGCCGAGGCTCTCTAGGGTTCGGCAGGCCGCGTCGAACGCGGCGACATAGGCGGCGCTCGGCGCGCTGTCGGCGCCGAAATCGGCGACCGCGTCGCGCTCGTGGAAATGGCGGACGACGCCGATCTTCAGCCCGTCGAGCCGCGTCGTCAGCGCCGCGCGGTAATCCGGCACCGGCAGGTCGGCCGAGGCCGGGTCTTGCGGATCGTAGCCGGCCAGCGCCTGCATCATGATCGCGCAATCCTCGACCGTGCGGGTCAACGGGCCGCAATGGTCGAGCGTGTAGGACAGCGGGAAGACGCCGCGCCGGCTCACTCGACCATAGGTGGGTTTGAGCCCCACGATGCCGCAAAACGCCGCCGGCCCGCGGATCGAGCCGCCGGTGTCCGAGCCCATCGCCGCGGCGCACAGGCCGGCCGCGACCGCGACCGCCGAGCCGCTCGACGAGCCGGCCGGGTAATGCGCGGTGTTCCACGGGTTGCGCGCGGGAGCGAACGGCAGGGTGAAATCGGGGCCGCCGATCGCAAATTCGTGGGTCTCCTGCTTGCCGAGCAGGACGGCACCGGCGTCGCGCAGCCGCACCCAGGTTTCGGCGTCCTCGTCGGGCACGTGGTCGAGATAGCGCCGCGAGCCCGCCGTGGTGCGGATCCCGCGCGTCTTGTAAATGTCCTTGAGGCCAATCGGGATGCCGTGCAGCAGGCCGCGGGCGCGGCCGGCGTCGAGCGCGCGCGCCGCGTCGAGCGCCGGGTCGCGCAACACCATGACATAGCTGTGCAACTCGCCGTCGAGCGACGCTATGCGGTCGAGATAGGCCTCGGTTAGCGCCACTGGCGACAGTTTGCCGTCATTGATGGCGCGGCTCGCCTCGGCGATCGTCAGCAGGGTCGGGTCCATCACGGCGTCCCCACCCGCGGGTGGACAAAGATATGAGCCGGCTCTGCCGCTCGCTCGCGCGGCCGCCGCACGATACGCTGCATACGCTGCACAAAACGATACCCGTGGCGCAATTCGTCGAACTGCTCCGGGGTCAGCTTCAACCCCGCCTCTTCGACGAGCACCGCAAATCGCTCACGCGAAATCGGGCTCTCGGGCATGATCTCCTCCTATCAAAGCCAGGATCGAATTCCACGCCCCTCACCCCAGCCCTCTCCCCGCTTGCGGACCCGCACCGGAGGAGTGGGAGGGTGAGGGCGGCGACGTAAGCCCTACTCCGCGGCTTGCGCTGTCGGCAATGAGTGGAAGTTCTTGGGCAGGCCGGCTTTGGCGATGGCGCCGTATTGGACGATTTCGGGCAAGGCGCCGTGGACGAGCTTGCGCACCTCGACCAGCTGGTCGAGGTCGACGCGGGTGTCGAAGCCCATCGCTTCGAGCATGAAGACGAGGTCTTCGATGACGATGTTGCCGGTCGCACCCGGCGCATAAGGGCAGCCGCCCAATCCACCGAGCGAGGCGTCGAAGGATCGCGCCCCGGCGTTCAATGCCGCCAGCACGTTGGCGAGGCCGAGCCCGCGGGTGTCGTGGAAATGGCCGCACACCGGCACGGGCGCCACGTCGGCCATCACTCGCCGGAAGACGCGCTCGACCGCGGCCGGCTGACCGTAGCCAACCGTGTCGGCGAGCATGATCGCATCGGCGCCGGCCTCGGCGACCTCGACCGCGATCCGCCGCACCCGCTCCTCATCGACGGCACCCTCGATCGTGCAGCCAAACGCGGTGGCGAGCCCGCAGGCCAGGCGCGGGCGCTTGTCCTCGGGCGCCGTATGACAAAGTGCCACGACGCGGCGAAAGTCTTCGATCGACTCGGCGGTGCTGCGGCGGACATTGGCGCGGTTGTGACCCTCGCTGACCGACAGCACGAAATTCATCTCGTGCACGCCCAGCGCCAAGCCGCGCTCGGCCCCTTTGAGGTTGGGGATCAGCGCCGACACGGTGAGCCCCGGCAAGGTCAGCGCATGGCGCACGACCGCTTCGGCGTCGGCGAGCTGCGGCAGCAGTTTTGGCGGGACAAACGAGCTGACTTCGATCTCGCGCACCCCGGCGGCGTGCTCGGCGTCGAGCCAGGCGAGCTTTTGCTCGGTCGGCATGATCTCGGCGAGGCTCTGCAGCCCGTCGCGCATGCCGACTTCGCGGACAAAGGCAGGTTCGCGCATGTTTCGGCTCCCGATGATGTTGGGGAAAAGCTAGTCCCGCCGCGTCACCGGGGCAACGGTCTCAGAGCAAGGCGGCGGCTTTGGCGCCCGTGGCATTCATATGGGGTTGCGACAGTACGAGCGTCGCCGCCTTACCCGGCGCGGCGGCGGAAGCCGTCGAGAATTTGTTCGGCAAGCGCGTCGTAGGCGCCGTCGAAATGATGACCGCCCTTGGTCTCGATCACCTCGGCCTTGTTGGATCTTTCCGTCTTGGCGAGCGACGGGCACAAGCTGTCGCTCTCGTCGCGGCCGTAGAAGCATTGAATCATTGCCGGATCGATCGCGGCCAGCGCCGGTCCGGTCGGCAGCGCGTCCTTGGTCGGCGGAGCGCCGAGCCAGCCCATCAGGCTGATCTCGAAATCGGCCGTCGATCCGAACCCGAGCAGTGACAGCTGGACGACGCGCTGCTTGGCCTCGGGCGGTAAGCGGTCATAGGCGAACGGCAGCACCCCGGCGCCGAACGAATAGCCGATCAGTGCGACCTTGGAGGCGCCCCAGCGCGCCGTGTAGGTGTCGATGACGGCGCTGAGATCGCGTGCGGTTTGCGTCGGCGTTTTGTGGCTCCAGAAATAGCGCAGGCTGTCCCAGCCGATCACCGACACCCCGTCCGACCGGAGCTTCTCCGCAATCGTCCGGTCGAGATCACGCCAGCCGCCATCACCGGAGAGCACGATCGCCAGCAGCGGACCGGGCCGCGAGGCCGGCAGCTCGACCAGGGGCAGGCTGGAGATCACCGGGCCGGCGATCCCGACCGATTTACGCAGATACGGGCGCACCAACCCCGCCATTGCGGTTGCCGTGTTGCTCTCTTCCGAGACGTCTTCGATCGTGATTGGCGTGCCCTGCGTCTTCAATTCGGCAATGCGTGCGCGCTCGCCGCTACCCGCTCCGCTGTCGAACCCGACTGCCCAAAACCCATTCAGTGAATGCCACGGGCCGTAGGAAACGCCGGCTTCGGCACGCACGGTCGGCGATATGTTCGCGCATAACGGCAGCGGTATCTTCAGCGACGCGGCCGGATCGAGCGAGACCGCCCCCGCGATCGTCGATGCCGGAGACTGCGCCAAAGTTGCCGCGGCAAATGCACCGCCTTCGCCGACCCCGGCAAGGATCGGCGTCCAATAGGTGGAATTACCGCGCTCGCGCTGGATCTGCCGGCTGACCAATTCGATCGCGGCGACCGCATCGGAACATCGCCCCTGGCTCTGGGCGCCGACCCGCGCGAAATAGGCGGGAAGGTCGACGCCGGCGACGAACGCGCCGTCATGCGCGAGAGCGGCGGCAATCTTGTCCGACTGCCCGTTCCAGCCCCTGGAGTCCGAAAACAAGATGACGAGCCCGTGCATCGCACCTTCCGGGTTGTAGAGGTGCAGATCGCCGAAATTCCCGCTGTCGAGCGCCCTCGCAGGGGACGGGATGAGGCTCGACAGCGCCAGCGCCAGGCACAGCATTCCGGCGCGCACCGGATGGCGCCGCGGTTTTATTGCACGCTCGCGCGGCGCGAGCCGCTGCCTGCCGCCGCCGATCAGCACCGCGATATCGGCGAGCGCCAGATATGGCCCGAACGCGCCGGAGGCGGTGAGATAGCGCGGCTCCCACACCGGATCGAATTTCCCCTTGAACGCGTGCAAACCCTGGAAATTGTAAAAGCGGCGGCCGTGCGACCAGATGAAGCGCGCCAGCCGATGCCAGCGCGGCGCCAATGGATGCGCTGCAAATCCGGAGAGCGGGGTCATGCCAAGGCTCAGGCTGCGATAGCCTTCGCTGCGCAAGTGCTGCAACAGGCGGACGAACAGATATTCCATGGCACAGTGCGATGCGATATCGGGCCGCTGGCGCATCAGTCCGACTGTCGCCTCGTCCCTGAGATCGGTGGTCATGACGGTGGCAAAGCAGACCGGGCGCCCGTGTTCGCGCAATAAGGCCACGCTCTGAGCCATGACGAAGTCGCGGCGAAAGGCCGCCACCGAAAAGCACTTCTCGCCGGCAGCCGCGTGCTCGACGAGCCAGGCGTTTGAGATGTCTTCGAGTTCGTCGATGATTACGGTGACGCGGGCCGGCGGGATCAGTTCGAAAGCGAGCCCGTCGCGCTCGCCGCGGCGCAACGCATAGCGAAGACCGGCGCGCGCGCCGCCTTCGAGGGTAAAGCGCGGCAACGGCACGCGGGCCTCCTCGCCGATCTTCATGATCTTGAGGCCGGCGTCCAGGTAGAGCGGCAGGCTCGCGGGGGTCACCTGATAAAAGGCCGCACGGCTGCCATGGGCGTCGGCAAGCTCGATGAAGCGCCACACCAACTCGGCGAATTCTTCGGCGGGACCGACCGGATCGCCGAGCGCCGCCCAGGTGCGGCCATGCTTGGCGAACATCAAATAGGACCGCCCGGTGTCGGAGAACAACAGGCTCTTGTCGCCCATCAGCGCCAACAACGCATCGGGCCGAGTTTGGGCGGCGGCAATCCGCTGCGTCTGTACCAGTTCGGTCGCGGTCGGCCGGCTCGGACGCCCCGCGGCCGGACGCAGCAGCTCCCACACGCCGATGGTCAGGCCGACCATGGCGACGCCCAGCACCGTGCGCATCGCCCGCGATACGGTCGCGTCGAATTCGAATTGCCACCAGAGCTGGTGGTAAAATTCAACCTGCCGGAACGCGAAGAACAGGATGCAGACCGACGCGACGACGACGCAGCCGATCGCCGTCAGCCACCCTGTGGTTAGTGGCTGCGATAACAGCGAGGCGCGACGATCGAACTGCGCCCGACCGGCGACGAGACCGATCAAGAGCAAGGCGGCTGCGGTCGGGGCGATGATCGCCAACCCTTTGACGAGGCAGAACGGGATGCTGAGCAATGTCATCGACAGCGCCAGCCACCACGCGCCGTCGAGCCGATGCAACAGCCCTCGCGCGGCAAACAACAGGATCAGTCCGGCGATGCTCGCCAACAGATGCGCCGTCTCGACCGCCCACAGCGGCACGTGGAGCGCCAGGATCTGTAGCCGGTCGGTGAATGCCGGCATCGCGCCGGAGAGGACCAAAGTCGCGCCGACGGCAAAGGTCGCGGCGGCGAGAAAGGATGGCGCCAGCCGAGTTGCGGCGCGACCGATGCGTTCGCTGATCTGCGCGCCGAGAACACGGCGCGTCTCGAACCCGGCCAAAAGCACGGTCGAGACGAACAGCGGCAACAGATAGTAAATCGCGCGGTAGGTAACGAGCGCCGCCGCGACCGCGCTGACCGGCGCCTTCGTGCCGATGGCGTAAAGGATCGCGACCTCGAACACACCGAGCCCACCCGGAATATGGCTCAGCACACCGAGCCCGAGGGCCGCTGCAAATACTGCCGCAAACGCAAGAAAGTTGATCCCGGTCGGCGGCAATAGCACCCACAGGACGGCCGCAGCGGAGAGCACGTCGGTCGTGGTCACCGCGATCTGCGTCAGGATAAGCGCCGGACCCGGCGGCTCGATGGCGATCGGGCCTATGATCAGCGTGCGCCGGCGGGTCGCGCAGAAAACCAGAAAGACCGTCGCCACGCTCAGCAACAGCCCGGCTGCGGCGAACAGCGGTTCGGGCGAGGTCCCGAGCATCCGGCCGACACGATCCGCGCAGAGCACGAGACCAAGCGCTGCGATCGTTGCCAGACCGACGCCGATGGCGACGGAGATGAACAAGATCACCCGCGCGATCTGACCCGGTGATAGACCTGCAGCGGTATAAATGCGGTAGCGAACGGCCCCCCCTGACAATGCACCGAGACCCACCGCGTTGCCGATCGCGTAGCCGCAAAACGAAGCGAGAAAAGCCGAGGAGATCGGCGGGCGAGCGCGTGCATAGCGCAGCCCGGAAAGATCGTAGCCAAAAAGTGTCGCGTAGCTCAGGACGGTCGCCGCGAGCGCCATCAGCATTGCTGATGCCGGCATTGCCCGCAGCGAGGCCACCAGAGTGTGAAAACTGACCCCTGCCGCCGCCTTGTCGAGCCCCCACAGCGCCAAGCCGGCAAGGGCGAGCGCTGCGAGCCCAACGGCGAGACGCCGATGCAATCCATGAACGCGCTGCGTAACCGCAAACGGCGCTGCGATTCGGCTTGGTGCGACCGGATCAGGTGACAAAAGCGTTTCGATCGATTCGGGTTTAGGCATCCTGCACAACCGGCGATCAGGCTCAGCTCGCGCGCGCCACCCCGTACCCCTTCGACCGCCTTGACCTGCCGCAAGGCTTCGCAGGGACGATCGGCGCATCCCGGCACCCTGCTGTTCACCCGCCTGTCCCGACAAGGCCCGTATACGCGGCTATAACCGATTTCCGTGAATTTTTCAGCAACCGCGACTCATGAAACCCAAATCTCGCACGGGACTGTGCTGCTCGGCTACCCCGCGAACTGGAAGATGTTGGCGGGTTCTTCGGCCCAATGGCGCTCGCGATAGAGCCGGCTGGTCATCGCCTCGACACAGGGGGCGGCGGCGCACACCATCGCGAATTGCCGGTCGGACAGGGTGAGGACCGCGGCACGGCAGGCGCTCACCGTCCGGTCGCGAGTCGCGGCATCGCTCTCGCCCGGCTCCGGGGCGGGGAGGGGCGGCGATGCGGTCGAGAAACTGGCAGTGGGGTCGAGTCTTGGCCGGCGCGCTCGCCACTCGGTGGCTTGTTCATAGGCGTGCGCCACCCGCAACACCGTCGTTTCGGCAAACGGCCGGCCGACGATCTGCATCGACAACGGCAGGCCATTACCGCTGAAGCCGATGCATTGCGCCAGCGCCGGGCCGCCGGTGACGTTGAACGGGGTCGTCAATGACGGCCGGCGCCAGAACTCGATCGTCCGCCAGGCGTCGAGCCGCGGCGCCGGACCGCCCGCGGTCGCGGTCACCAAAACGTCGTAATTGGCGTAGACCGGCGCCATCTCGGCCAATATGCGCCGCCGCTCGCGCTGCGCCTGCACATAGTCGCGTGCGCTGATCAGCACCGCCGGCAGCACGCGGCCGAGAAAATCCTCGCCGAACTCACCGGGCCGGGTGCGCAAGACCTGCTCGTGCACCGCCAGCAATTCGCTTTCGGCGATCGTGACCTTGACGTCGTAGTAATCCTGCGCCGGCCGCAATCGCACATCGCCGAGGATGGCGCCGAGCGAGCGCAACACCCCGAACGCCTCCTCCAACGCTCGGCCGACCTCCGCCGTGACCGGGCAGTCGTCCTCGTGCAGATGGCGGACGACGCCGATGCGCAGCCCGTTGATGTCGCCGGTCAGTGCAGCACGGTAGTCCGGCACCGGGTGCGACGCGCTGGCCGGATCTTTCGGGTCGTGCCCGGCAATCGCCTGCAGCAGGATTGCGCAATCCTCGACGGTCCAGGTCATCGGCCCGGCATGGTCGAAGCTGAACGAGTTGGCGTAGACGCCCCAGCGGCTGACGAGACCGTAGCTCGGCTTCAGCCCGACGACGCCGCACAACGCCGCCGGCCCGCGGATCGACCCGCCGGTGTCGGAGCCGAGCGCCCCCGGCACGAACCCGGCCGCGATCGCCGCACCGGAGCCGCTCGACGAGCCGCCGGTAAAATGATCGCGGTTCCACGGGTTGCGGGCGGGCGGCCAAGGCAGGTCGAACGACGGGCCGCCATGCGCGAATTCATGGGTCGCGAGCTTGCCCATCAGCACGCCGCCGGCGTCGTGCAGCTTTGCGACCGTCGTAGCGTCGAAATCCGGCACCGTGTCGATACAGGTGCGGGAATGCCCGGTCGTGCGGATCCCGGCGGTGGCGTAAATGTCCTTGAGCGCAAACGGGACCCCGTGCATCGGCCCGCGATATCGCCCGGCCGAGATCTCGCGTTCCGCCGCACGGGCCTGGTCGAGCGCCCGATCCGCGGTCGGCAACAGGAACGCATTGAGCTGCGGGTCGAGCGCCTCGGCGCGCTGGATCAACGCCGTCGTCAGCTCGACCGGCGAGAGCTGCTTCTTCTCTATTCGCCGCGCTGCCTCGGCGATGGTCATAAAAGCGAGATCGGTCGATGGCGACGTCAGGTCATCGGGCACAACGGGATCTCCTCAATGAGTGTAAAGAAATAAAACCGGTCATTCCGCGGCGCTGGCACGGCCCGCGAGCCCGGAACCGATGAACACCGGCCTGCGAAATATCAGGCGAGAGGCTGTTTTCATAGGTTCCGGGCCTGCCCCGTTGGGGCATCCCGGAATGACGACTTCCGGCGCACGAGATTTTTACATGCTCTCGGCGGGGCGACGGATAGGTTAAGCGGGCGGGGCGACCGACAGCCGGCCGACGACACCGTGGCGCTCGATCAGCCGGGCCACCAGCCCCGATTTCTTCGCTTCTTCGACGAATTCCTTGACGAAGGCGAACCCCGCCGCGCTCTTTTTAGGCGTGCCGACCGCCTGCTGAACCGCGGTAAACTGGCCGTCGAGAATGCGCGAGCCCGGTCGCGCCTGCTGCACCTCGATCAGGCCCGGCCGCAGCCCGGCATAGGCGTCCAGCTTCTCGCCGTCGAACGCCTTGAGCGCCGCCTCGCCACTGTCGAACTGCAGCAGCTGACCCTTTTTGTAATTGTTCTCGAGCCACAGGCCGTAGGCGCTGCGCGCGGTTACGGCGACCCGCCGGCCGGGCTGGTCGACCTCGGCGATCGACCGGATCGGCGAGCCCGCCGGGACCAGATAGGTCGCCTCGATCTCGCAATAAGCCGCGGTGAAGTCGATCACTGCGGCGCGCTGCGGCTCGGCGCCGATCAGTCCGATGTCCCACAAACCTTTCCCGGCGTCGTCGGCGATCTCGCCCGGCCGGGCATAGGGCACGTAGGAGACCGGCACGCCGAGCCGCTGGGCGATCTCGCGGGCCATGTCGGGAGAGACGCCGACCGGATCGCCCGAAGGGGTCTTGCCGGTGACCAGCAGGAAATTCCCCATATTGATCGCCGCGCGCAAAACCCCGGTCGGCGCCAGTTCGGTAAAGGCTTCTTTTTCAGGCATCGGGTCAGGTCCATGAATTGTGGGAGCGAGCGCCTTATCCTGAAGGATCGGCGCCGGCTCGGCACGTGAAAATTCCGCTGCGGTGATAGTATCGGCAAGCAGGTTTGCCGAGAGGGTAGGGGGTCATGAGCGAGAAAGGCGGCGCGGCGGAAAGGCGGTTTCGGCCTGAAGAGGCGACGATCGACGATCTACACCGGGCGATCCGCGCGGGCGAGACCACGCTCGTTGAAATCGTGCAGCACTACATCGACCGGGCCCGCGCCTATAATGGCGTCGCCAGCGCGCTGGTGACCGAAGACGGAGCCGCGGTGCCGGCGGCGGCGGGTGCGGTGCGTGCAGGCGCGCCGCTGCACTTCCCGACGACGACCGTCAAAGCGTCTGCGACGTACCCCGACCTCGATAAATACCAGGGCCCGCCGCTCGAATTCGGCCGCATGGAGGCGACCGCCTCCGACCCGTCGGTGCAGCAGCAATACGGCATGATCACCGGCATCCCCAAGGGCGGTCAGCTGAATGCGCTCGCCACGTTGAACATCCGCGGCGAGCGCTCGGTGACCTGCCGCGGCGCCTTCGACCGCCACCCGGCGGCGGGTCCGCTGCCGCCTGGCGCGCCGCCGGTCTGCGAGCACTTTCGCCGTCTGCCCGACGCGCTCGAACAGGCCGCCGAGTTCGACGCGCTTTACGGCCGCCATCCCGACCTCGACAAGATGCCGATGTACGGCGTCGTCTTTTCGTTCAAGGACCCATTCGACACCAAGGACATGCGCACGACCGCCGGTGGCGACGCGGCCTACGACATCGATTTCCCGGCGCGCGACCATGTGCTGGTCGAGCAGCTGCGCAACAAGGGTGCGATCATCTTCGCCAAGGCGGTGTGCATGAATACAACGGCCGCGCCGGCAACCCCGGTGGCCGCCACCAGCCGGAAAAGGTGTTGCCTTCGACCCTCGGCTATCAGCGCAGCAGCTGGGGCGGCAATCCCGCCAACCCGTATGACACGACCCGCGCCGCCTCGCTCGGCTCGTCCTCGGGATCGGGGGTGTCGGTCGGCGCCGACCTCGTCATGTGCAGCCTTGGCGAAGAAACCCGCGCCTCGACCCGCGGCCCCGCCAACCACAACGCGGTGGCATTGATCCTGCCGCACAAGGCGATGCTCGGCTTCAACGGCGGGGCGATCGGCGCCGACATCTATTGCGACCGCAGCGGCATCATGGCGCGCACGATCGGCGACTGTGCCAAGGTGCTCGATGCGCTGAAGGATGCCGAGCGCGGATATTACGACCCGCGCGACCCCTATACGACGGTGCCGCGCTCCTCGGTGCCGGCGGGCGGGTATGCGGGCCACGCCAAGGGCTCGGGCGCCCCGGGTGCGCTAAAGGGTCGGCGCATCGGAATTATCCGCGAGTCGATGCTGGTGCATCCCGGCGACAAGGCGACGGTGCCGATCACGATCGCCGCTGCGGCCGAGATCAAGGGGGTGCTCGGCGACCAGCTCGGCGCGACCTTGGTCAAATCCGCCGACCCATTGTGGGAGCGCGACCTCGGCCTCGAACAGATGAACCCCGATTTCCGCCGGGCCTTGGCGCGGCTGGTGCCGGTGTTCATGCCCGATCTGCTGTTTCGGTTGGGGCCGGATGGCAACCCTGTCTTCAAGGAATTCGCCGCCGCGATCCGTCCGACCGAGTTCCGGCCCGGCAAAGTCTTCGGGTCGGGCACGATCGCGCCGATCGACTATTTGGTCGATTTGGCCGAGGGCCGCATCGCGCCGCCGATCAATCTCGACATCGCCACGATCCAGCCACAGGAGCTGGCGATGTCGTTCCGCTTTCACGTCCCGCAATATCTGTCGCGGCGGGCGGCGGATTGGCGGGCGCGCGGCTTTACCGAGACCTTGGCCGATTTCGCCGCACTCAACGCGCGCTCGAAATTTTGGGGCGACGACGGTCGCGCCGCCTTTAGGAATTGGGAGGAGGTCGCCGACCCGCGCAATCCGCTCGGCGGCCGCCAGGGTGTCGACGAGCGCATCATGCTGCGCGAATTACTGCGCCGGGTCGACATGATGGTAATCCTCGAAACCCGGCTCGACGCGCTGGTGCGGCTGCACACGCCGCTGCCGCCGGCCAAGATCGGCGGCGCTTACGACCCGTTGGGCGGCCCGTCCAATCTGCGCCTCGAAAGCTTTTACGGCCCGAACGCCGGACTGACCGAAGTGCTGATCCCCGCCGGCTATGTGACGACCGTATACGACCCGGTCTTTGCACTCAGTCCCGACCGCACTCGCTACGTCCCGGTCACCGCCGCGACCCCGACTGAGCTGCCGCCGCCCGGCCTGCCGTTCTCGCTCGTCTTCCGCGCCGAGCCCGGCAAGGAGGATCTGCTGCTCGAAATCGCCTCCTCCTATGAAGCCGCCTCCAACCGCCGCGTCCCACCCCCCGCCTTCGGCCCGCTCACGGCAAGATCGCGGGAAGTTCGTTGAAGCCGCAGCAACTCCCCAATTTAGACCTTGCATTCATCGAACAGCGAAAGATAACCCAATATCTCCTGGCGGCCGAGCATCCTGCGGGCCGCGCGAAGGCCGCCTTTTTTCAGCGCCACGGGTTTCGGGCCGCCGCGTGGCAGAGTCTGCACGACGCGTTGCTTGATCATGCTCGTTCCGCCCGGGTTGTCTCGATCAGCGAGACCGAATTCGGTAAGAAATATATTCTGGAAGGGCGATTGACTGCGCCCGATGGTCGTAAGCCTCGGGTCCGAGCGATTTGGTTTGTGGCCGTCGACCACAGAGCCCCGAGGTTGGTCACGGCCTACGCCGTGCCGGGAGTGCACCGATGATCGAGGAATTAGATCCCGTCGTTCTTACCGAGGACCTGCCGCATCTCGGATTGCAAGCGGGGGATGTCGGTTGGGTCGTCATGGTGCACGCCAGGGAAGCGGGTTACGAAGTGGAATTCGTCACTCTAAGCGGCGATACAATATCGGTACTAACCGTACCGGCCTCGATGGTGCGCGCCGTGCAGGCAAAGGAAATAGCGCACGCGCGTGTGGTCGCTTGAAACCCTGATTAGTGGTTTATACTGCGGTGGAGAGACACTGAGGGGCGAACCATGCTGCGACGCCGACTGTCCGGGTCACGATCGACCGTCGCCTTCCGCCTCCTTCTGTGCACCGGCTGGCTGTTCTTCCTCTCCCCGAGCCTGGCCGCCGCGGCGCCGGGGCCGAGCGAGGTCGTGCGGCAATTTTACGGCGAGTTGCTCGACGTGATGCAGCATGGCGGGACGCTGGGCGCGAAGGGCCGCTACCAGAAGCTGGAGCCGATCGTGCTCGGCACGTTTGACGTACCGTTCATGGCGCGGCTGTCGATTGGGCCGACCTGGTACAGGTTGACGGCCGACCAGAAACGGCGCGCCGCGACCGCCTATGGCCGCTACGTCACTGCCGTCTACGCCAGCCGGTTCGACGACTATTCCGGGCAAAAGTTGGAGGTTCTCGGGGAGCAGCAGATAAAGCACGGAACCCTGGTCAAAACCCAGATCATCAAGGCGAGCGGTGAACCGGTGTCGATCAATTACGTGCTGCACGACAACGACATCGCTTGGCAGATCCGCGACGTTTACGTGGCCGACGCGATCAGCGAACTGGCGACGCGGCGCTCGGAATTCTCCGGCATTCTTCGCAGCAGCGGCATCGACGGCTTGATCGCCTCGCTGAACAAGAAGGCCGACGACCTCCAAATTTGAGGCCGAAGCATCTCGCCGTGGTCCCGTCCGTCGCGGTGCCGGTCAGCGCGAGGGGATCACGGCGGAGGTCAGCCATGGGCCGCCCTGTGCAGCCGGGGGCGCAATCAGATCACGAGGCCCGGCACTATCGTGGGAATTGGCGATGCTGTAGTCGGCAACCCGGAAGGCGCCGTACTCGTCTCTCGCCGCGTCGGAATCATGGTTGAACGACAGCTCCGGCAGCTGGGGGCCTTGTCTGATGTTCCAGTCCTCATACTCGATCGAATCGGTCCAGGCGATCGAGTTCGATAACCAGCAATACCGCGCCAGGGCCGCTCCTTTCAGAGCATCGCAAACCGCTCCGGAGCCATACACGCCGATCGCGTAATCTGCATTACCGCCACTTGCCGCGGCCAAACCCACTGCAATGCCGCGAAAATATTCGTCAATAGGCTCAAGCGACTGGGCATTGAAGTCGACAGCGAAGTAGATCGCGCTGCCCGCGGGCTGACCGACCGCTCGCGCCTGCGGATATGCCGCCATCGCGTCGCCATAACCGGAGGCATACGAAAAATGCGACGGCTTCCGCGAATGCAATTCCCAGACGGCGACTATTTTGAGGCCCGCCGACGAGAGTAGCTGAGCCTCGCCCGGCGAAAGCGCCGGCCACCGGGAATCCGCTGCTCGATAATAACGAGCGACAAAGTCGAACCCGTTTGCCTTCAGCTCATTCAGCACGTCGCCGGAGTCCGTCGGCAGGTCGAGCCCCCGGCCCCATTTTATGCCGTGGGGCAATTCGACTGCCTGGGGCGGGGGTGGGCTCGGCGGGCTGTGGCACGCCGCCAGAATCAGCCCCGGAAAAATCGGTGCCAGCTTCGCGAGGTTCAATGTTCTTGCTCCGTGCCAAACAAACTGTCGGTACGCTTAGCCGCCATACTTCGGGTTGCAGCCCGGCATGGTTATTTTTCGTTTACGCTAAGCGTCGCCGCAACCAAATTCGCTCGCGATGGCCTCGTCTTCTGTGGCTGGGTCCCTTCGGCCTCTTGCTGTACGGGAGCGAGACGCATGCCCGCCGAATCGCCGTCGAAAGCGAGCCGCGGCAATCGCGGTGGGGTGGTGGTCTCTAAGCGAGGATCAGCGCACGGCTTCGCGGCAGATGCCGATCCGGCGCGCGTTTTTGGCCCAGTAGAACAGCGGCGCCGCGCCCGCGGCGGTGCCCTGGCGTATGGCGATGGCGCGCGCCAGCATGAACCGGGTCACATCGCGGAAGCCGTCGAGCATGCCCTGCTCGATCCGGTGCCAGCCCGCGTCTTCCAGTTCCGGACTGGCGGTGGGCTCGCCGAAAACGATCTCGCCGTCGCCAAGAAAAAAACGGGTGTTGAAGCGGCGAAAGGAGTGCGACGGCGTGATCGCCCGACCGACATAGACCAACCGATCGATCGTCGCGGTCAGGCCGCGCTCGCGAAAGGCGCTCTCGATCGGTGCTCCGGCCGGACGGTTCGCCGGTAGCGAATCGGCCGGCTCGCCGACCAGCACGCCGACCTCCTCCCAAGTTTCACGAATGGCTGCGCGGGCGGCACGCGCGAGCCGCGGCGGCAAAGTCTCGGCGCCGCTCTCGACACTCCACGCAACCCGGTCAGGCGGATCGATCGCACCACCCGGAAAGACATAGACGCCGGGCATAAACCGCGCCGACAATGATCGCCGGCCGACCAGCACTTCGAGGCTTTCGCCCTCGCCGCGCAATAAGATCAACGAAGCCGCGTCGCGCGGCCGCACAACCGGCGCCCGTGCGTTGTCGGGTGCAGCGAATTGTTGGATGGGTGCGTCGTTCATCGCCCCACTATGCGCGATCCCGCGCCGGCCGCTCTAGCGAATGCCGTCGGGCTGGGTTGCGGCGGCGCGCTCGACCGCTTGCGGTCCCTGTGTCAAGCAGATGACGCCCTTCGTCAAAGCGGTAATCTCAGGGAGGCAAATCTTCGATGGCGAGGTGCGAGTCCCTAACCCTTTCGGGGGACATGGCGACCGAGGAGGCGTTGACGAACGCAGCCGGCTGCGGCGCTTGGCCGCGTCCTGCGCAGCGGCCGGCGTGCAAGGGCTGGTCGTATGGGCCGCTCAGGCCGTCCAGCGCAAGACTGCGGCGGCGACCTCGTCGGGTTTGTCGAGCTCAGCGAGATGGCCGGCGCCGGGAATCGTCACGATCTCGGTCCGACCAGCGATCGAACGAGCAAAGCGGTCGGCGTAGCGCCGCGGCATAATCCGGTCTTCGGCACCCCAGACCAGCATGGTCGGCGCCGTGATCAACGGCAGGCGCTTTTCAAGCCGGGTGTTGCCGAGCGGCCAGAAGGCGCGGGCCGCGGCTTCGGCGGCGCGGGTCTGCTCGATCGGCCATTCGGGCGAATTGGCGCCCTCGGGCTCGGACTTGAGCTGGTTCCAACGCTCGGGGTCGGCGCATAGGAGGGCCGGCACCTCAGGCGGGCGCTGCGCCCACGGGTCGGTCGCCGGCTCCTTTTCGTCGAACAGACCCCAGGGCGCGATCAGCGCCAGCCGGCGCACCGATTGCGGCCAGATCGCCGCGATCTCGGCGGCAAACGAGCCGCCGACCGAACCGCCGGCAAGATCAGCACCGTCGAGCCCGGCCTTTTGCAACAGCTCGCGCACCGCGAGCAGCCAGTCGAGATGGCTGTCGAGCACGGTGTGCCCGCGGTCGCCGCCCGGAAACCCCGGCAAGGACGGCGCGACGACGGTGCGTTCGCTCGCCAGCGCGTCGAGAAACGGGATCCAGCGCGGCAGGCCGCCAAACCCGGCCAGAAACCCGAGCTTCGGCCCCGCACCGGCCTGCCACACCCGCGTGGCGAAGCCGTTGACCTCAACCGAAAACACCTGCGGCTCGCTCATGCCACTCTCTCCAGCGCTCGGTGCGCAGCCTGGCCCGAGCCCCAATTTCGGTCAAGCCGCACGGTCGATGTGCTCGTCTCTTGATCGCGTCACCGTTACAGGCGTTGCGGGTCGATCGTGATCGAAACCGGGAGATCGTTGCTGATGAAAATCGGCCGGAGCAGGTGCGATCGAAAACGCCACAGCCGGTCGTTGGCGAGCACGCATTGCGCCTCAAAATCCGCGATCATCGAGGGCGGCTTTACCCCCTGAAACGGCGGCCGTCCGTCGGCGCGGTAGAGGCTCATTATCCCGACCGCCCGGGCAGTCTCCGCGTCGTCCCGGAAAACCCGAACATCGTCGACGAGGTGCCGCGTCGAGCTGCGGCCGATCTGCCGGCGCCGGGCGTAGAAGGCGCGAATCTTTTCCGCTCCTTCGAACCGGTTGTCGCCGACGGCATAGAGCGCATCCGGCAGGTAAAACTCGTGCGCCGCGTTACCGCCGTTGTGATCCACGTCGGCCCAGTAATTGGTCATCAGTCGATTGAGCGCGTACCACAGCGCCAGATCATCCGAGTCGAGCATCTGATTTTCGATCCTCCCCAGGACGCTGCCGGCAAATCCCGAATTTCCGGGACGGCGAGAGCCGGCCATCGTGTTCCCTATTTCCGGCTTCAACAATCTCGCTGTCGGCGCCGGGGATCGTCGCCGGGATCGGAACGCCAACCGGCCTGAGCTGGCGAATTACGCGCGTCAGGCCGCCTCGGCACGCAACTGCTGGCGGCGCAAGGCGCGGCCGGGACGCTCGCCGCTGGGTTTGCCCTCGACCCAGACCGGACGGCCGTTGACAAAGACGTGCTCGATGCCGTCAGCCGGGGTTATTGGCTTCTCGAAGGTGGCGCGGTCGATCACCGTCGCCGGGTCGAAGACGGTGATGTCGGCATAGGCGCCGGCGGAGACCTTGCCGCGCCCGCTGAGGCCGAACCGGCCGGCCGGCAACCCGGTCATCCGGCGCACCGCCTCTTCCAGCCCGAACAGGCCGAGTTCGCGGCAATAATGGCCGAGCACCCGGGGAAACGTGCCCCACAGCCGCGGGTGTGGGTGGAAATCGTGCGGCAGCCCGTCCGAGCCGATCATCGTATGGGGAAAGCTCAGCACCCGCTGCACGTCGGGCTCGTCCATCATCCAATAGATCGCCCCAGCCGGTTGCAGACGGTCGACCGCCGCCCTCGGCTCGACCCCCCAATCAGCAGCGATCGCGGAGAGCTCGCGCCCGGCCTGCTCCGGCGCGCTCTTTGACCAGGTGACCAGCACCTTTGTCGCCCGTTCGGCCTGTGTCGCGGTCAGCACTGTCGAGGAGGCGATGTAGGGGTAGGCGTCGAGGCCAATCTCCTGCCGCGCGAGGGCTGCGGCGATGACCGGCAAAGTCTCGGCGGTGCGGCCGAAATTATCGCGGCCGATCGTCTTGTGATGCGAGATCACCACCGGCACCCCGGCGGCCCTTCCAACCGCGAAACTCTCTTCGAGGCTTTCGAGGACGCCGGCGCCTTCGTTGCGCATATGCGTCGTATAGAGCGCGCCCGCCGGACGAAGCAGCGCGGCAAGCGTCTCGATCTCGGCCGGAGGCGCGTGCTCAGCCGGGGCGTATGCGAGCCCACTCGACATGCCGACCGCGCCGGCGTCGAGCGCCTCTTGCAACAGTTCCTGCATCCGCGTCAGCTCGTGTGGTTCGGCCGGCCGGTCGAGCGCGCTCATCGTCCCGACCCGCAACGTCGAATGACCGACGAGGCAAGCGGCGTTGACCGCCGCGGGCGTCCGGTCGAGGGCGGCCAGATAATCGGCAAACCGGCCATAGCGGTAATCGGCAGCGTCGCCGATCAGGTCGAGCGGCGGTGGCGGCGCGTGGTCGATGCGCAGCGGAGCGAGGCTGATCCCGCAGTTTCCGGTGACGACGGTGGTCACCCCTTGGCTCGCCTTCGCCGCCATTTCCGGACTGGCGAACAAGGCGCGGTCGTCATGGGTGTGCACATCGATAAAGCCCGGAGCGACGATCTTGCCCGATGCGTCGATCTCGCGCGCACCCGCGGCCTTGGCGACCGCTCCGACCTCGACGATGCGATCCCCGGCAATCGCGACATCTGCAGGAAACCGGCGCGCCCCGCTGCCGTCGATCACCTCGCCGCCGCGCAGAATGAAATCGGTCATCTCATCCCCTCCGAACCCAGCGCGTCCTTACCCTCCTCGCTGCTTCTGCAGCAAATCTGCAGCAAAAGCCGCCGCCGTCCACTCGCTCCATTCCCTATCCGATCCGCCATCCGGCCGCATGTGTCCTAGTCATTCAGGGTAGAATACACCCGAAAATGGGCAACATTACGAGCTGTCCAGCACCCCGATTGGCAATTCGCGAGGTCCGAATGTCCCAACCTTTCTCGCCATCCCGGCGAAGGCCGGGACCCATCCCAGCAATGGGCACCGGCCGGAGCCTGTCCTGGGGCCGGCCGCAGGCCGGACCCGTGGGCCGGTGTGGCGGGTACCGGAGCTGGGTGAAGGCAGGGTCCACCTGGTTCGGGAGTTGCTCTGAAGCGACCGCCAACGGCTTGGACTCAGACTATACTTTTGCCCGCAGCAAGACAGAGCGGAAATCATGGCCATCACCATCAGCGCGATCTACCGGTACCCGGTAAAGGGTTTGAGCGCCGAGAAGATGGACCGCGTGGCGCTGACCCCGGGCGAATGCCTGCCGCAAGACCGGCGTTTTGCCTTGGCACCCGGCTCGACGGTGTTCGATCCGCAACACCCGCAATGGCTGCCGAAGACCCATTTCATTATGCTGATGCGCGACGAAAAGCTGGCGCTATTGCAAACTCGCTTTGACAGCGAAAGCGGCGTCCTTACGATCGCCGAAAACGGCCGGGTATTGCTGGACGCGCGGATGACCGAGCCGGAGGGACGCCGGCTGGTGGCGGAATTCTATACGAATTTCCTTGGCTCAGCGGTGAAAGGACCGCTGCGCGTCGTCGAGGCGCCAGGGCACGCCTTTGCCGATGCCCGGCGCAAGCCGAATGCGACAAGCGACAAATACGTCTCGCTGATCAACCGCGCCAGCATCGCGGCGCTCGAAGCGGCGATGGAGGCACCGATCGACCCGATCCGCTTTCGCGCCAACGTCTATTTCGACGGCGCGCCGGCCTGGTGCGAGCACGACTGGATCGGCGCCGAGATTGCTCTCGGGGCGGCCCGCTGCGCGTGGTCTCGCCGATCACCCGATGCGCAGCAACCCAGGTCAATCCCGTCACCGCCAAACGCGATCTCGACATCCCCGCCGCCCTCCACCGCACCTTCGGCCACATCAACATGGGCGTCTACGCCGAAGTCCTGGCCGGCGGCGAAATCGCCACCGGCGACGCGCTCCTCGCCCCGTCAGACAGCTTGGATGGAACAGCAATGGTTCCTTAATCCAGATCTTGCACGATATCCTACCTTCTCGGAAAACCCGACAAGCGACCTGGGAGATCGCGACACGTATGAGCACTCCGAGGCGGTTCCTGCTCAAGGTCAATGGGAGCGAATGTCCGGACGAAATCAGCCGGCCTGAGACTGCGGTCGATTGGGAAGGGAAGATTTTCAAGGCCGACAATCCTCGAAAGACAAGAGGAAGGGTCGACCTACCCTTAGAGCAAACTCAAAACCCCGATCCGGGCGATTACCTACTGATTTGGATCAACGACGGCCCCGAAAGAAGGGGAGCGGGATTGACTGGAATTGGAGAGGTCTCGAGCTTTGATCCCGATACGCAGGAGGTAGTAGTTGAGGGCGTCGAGTTGTTCCCGAATCCGCGTCTAAACGGCTATGACCTTCTAAATCCGGATCATCACCCCGCACTGAAGGACATAGCGAGTTCGCGTGTCGCCGCCCTGCGCTATGAGACCTCAGAGGATTGGGAGGCAATCTGTGAATCAGCCGCTGAAAAAGTAGCGATGGCGGCCCGCTCCGATGCCAATGTAACAACAGAAGAAGGAAAGCGCGCCTATTCTCGATCTGTAAAACTTGAACGTGATCCCAAAATCTCAAAAGAAGTCAAAGAACGCAATAAACAGCTTCACGAAGGGGTGTATAAGTGCGAGGCATGTGCCTTCTCTGAAGGTAAATCAGCCTTATTTGATGCTCATCATCTTGTCCCGCTTTCCCTCGGCCAGCGCCAGACTAGCGTCCTAGATTTCGCTGTCCTTTGCCCCACATGCCACCGGCTCGCGCATCGGCTGGGTGCTCTGCACGATCCGTTGCCAGTTTCGGAAATCAAGAGTTGGCGGCAGGAGAAAGGGCATAACTAGCAGCGTAGGACGGACGCAATCCGCCTTCTAGCTGTGGCCGGCGCAGGTGTTTGATGACGGACGCCGGCGGCGCGCGAAGGAGGCGGATTGCATCCGCCCTACCCTTGCTACGCGACGGTGATGGTGTAGCGCGCCTCCCAGATGCGGTGGATATTGCAAAAGCACTGGGCGATCAGCGTCGTCGTCTGATCCACCGGTATATGAAATTCGCAGACCGGCTGAACCCCCGACACGCGCGAAGGTCACATCGGCGATCGGCATATGCTTGATGTCGAACACGCGAAACCGCTCGATCCAATGATTCATGGTCATCGGATGCACCTCCACGCCGATGCTGACGGCAAGAGCTACGCTCTCGCCTTTCTTCGCCGTGCTCGGCCCGGTGAAATAGGGCACGTGAAGTTTCTCGATCACGGTCATCGCGCTCGGGTTTTTGAAGCGATTGATGCCCTCGAACAGGCCGAGGCTCTGCTTTTCCGCGGCCTGCGCCGCGGGCATGCCGGGGCCCATCGCCGGGATCGCCCCGGCGGCGAGCGAGCCGATCAGCAGACTGCGCCGCGAGCTGCCCACCGAAACATCCGCATCCATCATCGTGACCTCCCGTGGCTTGGGGCCGTCGCGGGCGACCCCTCGTGTCATTGGCGGCCGCTCGATACGCCCGCGTCAAGAATCGGCGGGGCGGTGTCGGGTAGCGTTTATTGCATGTTCTCCGCCAGCGGATACTTACGCAGGAAGTTGAAGTCACAGCCGCGGTCGGCTTGCAGGATCTCGTTGCGGTAGAGCCGGGCGTAGCCGCGTTCGGGGATCGGCGGCAGAGTGACCGGGCGGCGGGCGAGTTCGTCGGGCGGGACCATCAGGTCGATGCGGCGCTTGGCGACCGAAAGGCGGATGCGGTCGCCGTTTCGGACTTTGGCCAAGGGGCCGCCGCTCGCCGCGTCCGGGGTCACGTGCAGGACGATCGAGCCATAGGCGGTGCCGCTCATCCGCGCGTCCGAGATCCGCACCATGTCCTTGACCCCGGCGCGCGCGAGCTTTTGCGGGATCGGCAGGTAACCGGCCTCCGGCATGCCCGAGGCGCTCAATGGCCCGGCGTTTTGCAACACCAGGAAATCGTCGGGGGTCACGTCGAGACCGGGGTCGTCGATGCGCGCCGAGAGATCCTCGAGCGAGGTGAAGACGACCGCCCGGCCTTCGTTCTCGAACAGCTTGGGGTCGGCGGCCGAGCGCTTGAAGATCGCCCCCTGTGGCGCCAAGGAGCCGAACAACGCCACGAGGCCGCCCACGGGCTGCAGCGGGTCGGCGAACGGCTTGATCACGCTGCGATCGACCGGTCCCATAGGAGCGGTGAGGCGTTCGCCGACACTCTCGCCGCTCACCGTCATGCACTCGAGATGCAGCATCGGCTGCAATTCGCGCATCACCGCGCCGATGCCGCCGGCGGCGAACAGATCCTCCATGTAATGCGGGCCGGTCGGCTTCAGATCGACGAGCACCGGGGTTTCGTCGCTGATCGCGTTCAGGCGGCGCAGGTCGATGTCGATGCCGGCGCGTCCGGCGATCGCGGTCAAGTGCAAGACCGCATTGGTCGAGCCGCCGATCGCCATCAGCACCCGCAACCCGTTCTCGACCGCATCGGGGGTGACGATCCGATCGGGGGTGAGGCCGGTTTGGGCGAGCTGCATCGCAGTGCGCCCGGTCGCCTCGGCGGCGCGCAGGCGGTCGGCATGGACCGCCGGGATCGCGGCGGTGCCCGGCAGGATCATGCCGAGCGCCTCGGCGATCGAGGCCATCGTGCTCGCCGTCCCCATCACCGCGCAGGTTCCGGCGGTCGTCGCAAGATTGCCTTCGACCTCGTGGATCTCGTCGGCCCCGATCTCGCCGGCGCGATATCGAGCCCAGAAGCGGCGGCAGTCGGTGCAGGCGCCGAGCCGCTCGCCATGCCAGCGCGAGGTCATCATCGGCCCGGCGACGAGCCCGATCGCCGGCCGGTTGGCCGAAATGGCACCCATCAGCTGCGCCGGCACGGTCTTGTCGCAGCCGCCGACCAACACCACTGCATCCATCGGCTGGGCGCGGATCATCTCCTCGGTGTCGATCGCCATCAGATTGCGAAACATCAGACTGGTGGGATTGAGGAACACTTCGCCCAATGAGATCGTCGGAAAGGTCAGCGGCAGCCCGCCCGCCGCCAAGACGCCGCGCTTGACCGCCTCGATCAGCTCGGGGAAATGGCGGTGGCAGTTGTTGTAGCCGGAATAGGTGTCGGCGATGCCGATCACCGGCCGCGCCAACAGCTCGGTCGAATAGCCCATCGAGCGGGCGAACGAGCGCCGCAGATAGAGCGCGAAATCGGGGTCGCCGTAATTGGTGAGCCCACGAGACAAGCCCACGGAGCCGGCCGGTTCGGTCATGTCGTCCTCTCGAGCAAAGCGATCCGCCACCTTGCCGCGGCGACACGCTTGCGAGCAAGGACGGCGTCGGCGAACAGGTCCCGCCGGCCTGCCGGGTTACGGCTCGTAGAGGTCGCGCGTTGAGCCGGCACCGCCGGCGGTTGCTTGAAAAGCTTTCAGATCGGCTTCGTAAGACAGCCGCAAAGCTTCACAAGCCGATACTTTCTCCGGGTTTCCGCCAGACACGATTTATAGGCGGCCTTCGATCCTTCCATGTCGTTGCGCGCATCGATTCTGGCGGCGAGGCCGCAAGCCGACAGGGAGACCGCGATCGCGACCCCAAGGCAAAACTGTTTCATCGCCGACCCCAGTCCAGTGTTCCGGGGCAATGGTCGCATCGGCGAGGTCAGAAAAGCGTCAAACGCCTTGAGCGGCGTGATCGACCGAGCACTGACGCCGACCCAGCGCGGCACCGACCTCTTGGTCAGGCGAATGCTCGACGACCTCTACTGGGTGACCTCCTACTCACGCCGGAATGGTCAGGGCGACAAACAAACGCGAGCGGGTCGCGATAAACCAAATGCCGCCGCCCGGCCCGGCGCCGATCAATGCGGCACCTGCCGAGGGGGCAGAAGCAGGGGAAGGATCAGACGGCCGGCAGCGGCCGATGGGGCAGGGGAGGGGGCTCGATCCGGATCGGCTCGCCGGGCCTGACCTCCCCGCGCTCGCCACGACACCCATGATTCCCGTCTTGCGCACGAAGTTGCCGCCGACGTCGCGGTCGAGGGTCGCCGCCATCAGCCCTCTGATCTTGTCCAGCGGGGCGCAGGGATTGCGCAGCCCGGTCACTTCGACGACCGCGGCGCTGTCGCCAAGATCGAAGCGGTGAGCGTCCGGCAGCGACGCTTCGCATTTTGCCCTCTGCCGCTATTCCGCCGCCGCCGGCAACGGGTTCGGGAAGATGCCGTCGTACATCTCGGGGCGCTGCCACTGCGACAACAGCCCCTGCTTGGTGCCGCAGAATGGCGTCTTGTCGTTGCCGTCCCAGCCGGCGCGCAATTCGCGCACGCGGTCGAGGCTGACTTCGACCACCGTCATCCCGACATTGGTGCTTTCGAAATGGGTGCGCTCGGGTCCGGCGATGATCGCCAGCCCGCGCTCGGTAGCGGGGTCGAAGATGTTGCGGGTCGAAACGACCAGGGCCAGGTTCTCGATCGCCCGCGCCCGCAACAGGGTGTGCCAAGTTTCCCACAGATTGCCGCCGCCGCTGAGCCCGGCCGGCAAAAAGATGATCTCGGCGCCGCGCAATGCCAAAGCCCGCGATACTTCGGGCATGTAGACCTCGCTGCACATGCCGAGCCCGACCTTGCCGTGGATGGTCTCGAACACCGGGAAGTCGTCGCCCGGCACCCATTCGAACTCCCACACCCCGCTGCCGCCGGTGCGGCTCGAATAGATCCACGGACCGTTCGGATGGGTGCGGCGATAGCGGACCGGTACGCGGCCGTCGGGATAGGCCATGCAGGTCAGGTTGTAGGCCGTCCGTTTGACGTTATCGATCGGCTCCATCGTGCCGAATACGACATGGACGGCGTGCTTGTGCGCAGCCTCGGCGATGCGCGCTGAGGGGTCGTAGCCCGCCGGCATCCGCCACGGCCCCGGATAGCTTTCCGGAAAGCAGACGAAATCGGCGCCTTCGCCGGCGGCGCGGCCGATCCAGCGAACGGCGGCGTCGACGTTTTTGTAATCGTCGGGCGGCGCGTTGCTGTGAGGCTGGACCACCGCAATGTTGAAGCTGCTCATCCGACAGGTTCCTTGGACTCTTCCGATTTTGCCGCGTCGGCGAGAAGGCCGAGTGCCACCTTCAAAGCTGCATCGCGCACCGCGCCGCGGTCACCGGGAAACACGTGGCGCTCGGTATGGCAGGGGCCGGCGCGTCGCGCCAAGCCGAAGATGACGAGGCCGACCGGTTTCCCGGCGCTGCCGCCGCCGGGGCCGGCGACGCCGGTGACCGACACGGCGAGGTCGACCGGGGCGCGGGCGATCGCCCCTTGCGCCATCGCCGCGGTGGTCTCGGCGCTGACCGCACCATGCGCCGCGATCGTCGCGGGCGGCACCCCGAGCAATTCCGATTTCGCCCCGTTCGAATAGGCAACGAAGCTGCACTCAACCACATCCGACGAGCCGGCGATCGCGGTCAGCGCCGCGGCGACCAGCCCGCCGGTGCACGATTCGGCGGTCGCGACATGCCAGCCGCGCCCGCGGCACCGATCCAGCACAGCTTGCGCCAAACTCAGGGTTTCAGAATCGAACACCGAACACCCCGCCGATTGCCGACATAGCCGAAAAATAGCCCGTCGCCACAGGATCGTCGAGTGGGCCTGAGGCAGCAGCGCGGCGTCTGTGATAAGCTGGGCCGATGAAGCGCCAGCAGATAATCCCGGAAGCCGCCTATGTATGCCATTTCGAGCCTGAGCCCGAAGGCGGCTTTACGGTGACGTGCCCAAGCCTGCCCCCGGTGGTCACATACGGTGAAACCTTTGAGAGAGCCAGGGAGAACGCCCGCGAGGCGATAGAACTGTGCCTCGAGGTGATGAAGGCGGATGGGCAACCGATCCCACCCCCCGACCAGGATCTGATCTCTCCGCTCGATCAATTGGTGCCGGTCGCGGTCTCCGACACATGAGGCAACCGCCGGCGCTGCCGGCTCGCAGAGTTATCGCAGCGCTGGAGCGCGCTGGCTTCAAGGTCCTACGAACAAAAGGGTCGCATTTTTTTCTGCAGCACCAGAATGATCGAACGCGCCAAACGGTCGTCCCGGCGCACCGCGGAGATCTGCCGCCCGGTACGCTCCGCGCCATTCTGCGCCAGGCTCGGCTGAGCCTGTAGGAGTTTCTCGAGTTTCTCTGATGCCGGCCTAAAAGCATTGCCCGATGCCCCCTAGCGGCTCGGGTTTCGCATCGTCGGACGAGCCGGCGATCGCGGTCAGGCACTAACACCGAATGCTCCGCCAATCGCCAGCAAAACAAAGAGGGCGAGGGTAGCGTAGCCGGCCGCCAGCAGATCGTCGAGCATGATGCCGAGACCGCCATGAATATGACGGTCGGCCCAGCGCACCGGCCACGGCTTCCGAATGTCGAAGATGCGGAACAGCAAAAAGGCGAGGGCCCAGGCGATTGGATCGGGGGGCGCTGTCAACAGCACCAGCCATTGTCCGGCGACTTCGTCGATGACGACCGCGCCGGGGTCCTTGGCGCCGCTCTCCTCGGCGACGGCCGCTGCGGCCCACCAGCCGGCGGCAAAGACGATCGCGAAGGCAGCGGCAAGCCCAGTTGCGCCCCAGATTGCGCGTATCGCCCAGGCGATCGGCAACGCGACAAGCGAGCCGCAAGTGCCGGGCGCAAGCGGGCTCAGCCCGACGCCAAACCAAGTAGCGAGCAGCGCTGCAGGGCGCCAGCGGGACAGGCCGAAGCGAGTGACGATCATCTTCTCCCGGTGACCGGGAGAGCCCCTCACCCCAGCCCCCTCCCAGCAAGCGGGGAGGGGGTGCGACCCCTAGCGCATCGACGACGCGCCACTCGACCGGCGCCAGCGCGCCCGCGCCGGGAGGGGCGCAAGGGTGAGGGGTTGGCGATCAGCCTCGAGCTCACAGCGACAGGCGCACGGTGGCGACGGCCTGTGCGGCGATGCCTTCGCCACGGCCGGTAAATCCCAGGCGGTCGGTCGTCGTCGCCTTGACGCCGACGCGGTCGGCGGATATGCCGAGGATCGCCGCGACACGCTCGACCATCGCCGGGCGATAAGGACCGATCTTGGGTGATTCGCAGACGATCGTCACGTCGACATGGGCGACGGCGCCGCCGCGCGCGCAGACGAGATCGGCGGCATGGCGAAGAAAGCGGTGGGAGGCGACGCCCCGCCATTGCGGATCGGTCGGCGGGAAATGCTGTCCGATGTCGCCGGCGCCGATCGCACCGAGCACCGCGTCGGTCAGCGAGTGCAGGCCGACATCGGCGTCGGAATGGCCGACAAGGCCGGCGCCATGCGGAATTTCGATTCCGCAGATCACAACCTTGTCGCCGGGCCCGAAAGCGTGGACGTCGAAACCAAGACCGACGCGCACATCACCGAGCTGCGCGGCCAGTTGGCGTGCGGCGGCAGCGAGATCCTCGGCGGTCGTCACTTTCAGATTATCTTCATCCCCGTCAACCAACAGCGGCATCAGCCCCGCCGCTTCGGCGACTGCCGAATTGTCGGTCAATTCGTACCCGGCGGCGGCGCGGTGGGCGGCGAGGATCACATCGAAATGAAAGCCTTGCGGCGTCTGCGCACGCCACAGATTGGAGCGATCGACCGTCATTCGGATGACGCCGCCCTCGGCCGATTTGATCGTGTCCCGTAATGGCAGGCAAGGGATTGCCGCCGCTGCCCGGTCGAGCCCGTCGATAACTCTGCCGATCAGCGCCGCACTCGGGAACGGCCGCGCCCCGTCGTGGATCAACACGCGTTGTGGCCGACGGGCCGCCAGGGCCTCCAGCCCGAGCCGCACCGAACCCTGTCGCGTCGCACCTCCGTTGATCGGCGGCAGCACCTCCAGGCCGGCGACGGCCCGGTCGAACAAATTGCGATCTTCCGGGTGGATCGCCACCTGCACGCCGGCGATCCGCGGATGGCGAGCCAGGGCGCCTACCGCGTGATGCAAGACCATGCGGCCGCCAAGCGAGAGGTATTGTTTCGGCCGGTCGCTGCCGAAACGGCTGCCCCGCCCGGCAGCGACGACGAGCGCGTAGACTGATTCCATCAGTCCAAAAGTAGCTGACGAGCGTCGCCTGTGCCACCTCATAGGTTTTGAAGGCGGCGGCGACGGTTGATGTTGCACCGCAAAAAGAAACAGATTAACATCTGCTCAATCGTTAGGCAATTGTTATGTCTGCTTAAGAAATGAGCATCTGTCTTGGTTCGATCACAATCGAGGATCCGGTGATCCTGGCGCCGATGTCGGGCGTCAGCGACCTGCCGTTCCGGCGTCTTGTCAAGCGTCAGGGAGCCGGACTTGTCGTCTCCGAGATGATCGCCAGCGAGGCGATGATCCGCGAGACCCGGCAGTCGGCGACAATGTCCAAAAGCTCCTTCGATGAGCAGCCGATGGCGGTACAGCTTGCCGGCTGCGAGCCGCGGGTCATGGCCGAGGCGGCCAAACTCAACGCCGATCGCGGCGCGCAAATGATCGACATCAATTTCGGCTGCCCGGTCAAAAAGATTGTCAACGGCCATGCCGGTTCGGCGCTGATGCGCGACGAGATCCATGCCGCGCGGATCCTCGAGGCCACGGTCAAGGCCGTCGATCTGCCGGTCACCCTGAAGATGCGCACCGGCTGGGACGAGACCAGCCGGAACGCGCCCCGGCTCGCCCGGATTGCGCAAGCCTGCGGCATTCGCATGATTACCGTGCACGGGCGCACGCGCTGCCAGCTCTATTCCGGCGTGGCCGATTGGGCGTTTGTCCGTCGGGTTAAGGAAAATGTAACCATCCCCGTCGTCGTCAACGGCGATGTCCAAACTCTCGAGGACGCCGACCGGGCGCTCGCGCAATCGGGCGCCGACGGGGTGATGATCGGCCGCGGCTGCTATGGCCGGCCGTGGTTCGTGCGCCAGGTGATGGCGTGGCTCGCCGATCGCAGGACGATCGCCGATCCGCCGCTCGACGCGCAGTTGGCGATCGTCGAGAGCCATTACGACGACATGCTGTCGCATTACGGGACCGATGTGGGTGTGCGAATCGCGCGCAAGCACGTCGCCTGGTACTCGAAGGGGCTGCCGGGCTCGGCGGAGTTCCGCGGCGCTGTTAACCAAACAGCCGACCCCGAACGCGTTCGGGAGCTGATCCGCGGCTTTTACCAGCCGCTGTTGGAACGCTGGGCGGCATGATCCGTCCGCCATTCCGTCGCCGCGCCACCGGCTCGCGCTCACAACCACAAGCCCTGCCCGATGCGGCGGTGGTGCTGGCCGCACTTGCCGATCCGGTGATCGTCATCGATCGCGGCGGCGAAATCCGAATGGTCAATCCCGCGGCTGAGCAGTTCTTTGGCACCGGCGCTGCGGCGCTGCGTGGCACCGCGCTCGCGGAGCTGGTTTCCCCGCACAGCCCGCTCCTGTCGCTCGTCGACACGGTCTGGCGTGTCGGCAACACGATGTCGGAATACGATATTCCGCTCGAAGGCGCGCGCTTTGCCGGACGTTCGGTGACGATCCAGGGGGCGTTAGCCCGGGAAGCGGCCGACCTGCTGGTGCTGACCCTGCACGAACGCACGATGGTCGACAAGGTCGATCGCCAGCTGACCCACCGCAACGCCGCTCGCTCGATCACCGCGATGGCGGCGATGCTGGCGCACGAGGTCAAGAACCCGCTCTCCGGCATTCGCGGGGCGGCGCAGCTTTTAGAACAGGACGCGGACGAGGCCGGGCGCGAGCTGACCCGCCTGATTTGCGACGAGACCGACCGTATCGTGGCGCTCGTCGACCGCATGGAGTCGTTCTCCGACCATCGTCCGATCGAGAGCGAGGCGGTCAACATCCACGAAGTATTGGAGCGGGTGCGCAAGCTGGCACAATCCGGGTTTGCCCGCCACGCCCGCTTCGTCGAAGAGTACGACCCGTCGTTGCCGCCGGTCCACGGCAATCGTGATCTCTTGGTCCAAGTGTTTTTGAACATCGTCAAGAATGCGGCCGAAGCGGTGCTTGGCGCCGAGGGCGAGATCATTTTGACGACCGGTTATCGCCACGGCTTGCGTCTCGCCGGCCCAGGTGGCGAAGGGCGCCGGCACTTGCCGCTGATGGTCGCGGTCACCGACAACGGCGCCGGTATTCCCGAGGATATGCGTCCTTATCTGTTCGACCCGTTCGTCACGACCAAGCGAAACGGGACTGGCCTTGGTCTTGCATTAGTCGCCAAGGTGATCGGCGACCACGGCGGCGTCATCGAGTTTGACAGCCAGCCCCGTCGAACCGTGTTCCGGGTGTTTTTGCCGGTGGTCGCGCAGGACGGTATCGGGTGATGACTTCAACGATCCTGGTGGCCGACGACGATCGCGCGATCCGAATGGTGCTCAACCAGGCGCTGATTCGGCTCGGGCATGACGTGCGGATGACCGGCAATGCCGCTACCTTGTGGCGATGGGTTGCCGATGGCGAGGGCGATCTTGTGATCACCGACGTGATCATGCCCGACGAGAATGGGCTCGACTTGATCCCCCGGATCAAAAAAATCCGTCCCGAGTTGCGCATCATCGTGATGAGCGCTCAGAACACGCTGCTCACGGCCGTCAAAGCGACCGAGCGCGGCGCTTTTGAATACCTGCCGAAGCCGTTCGATCTGCGCGAGCTGGTCAGCGTTGTCGAGCGCGCGCTGACCGCTCCGCATAGTGGGCCGACGACCGGCGCCGACGACGATGCCGAGGATCAGCTGCCGCTGATCGGCCGCTCGCCCGCGATGCAGGAGATTTACCGTGTCATCGCCCGGTTGATGGGCACCGATTTGACGGTGACGATCATGGGCGAGAGCGGCACCGGCAAGGAGCTCGTCGCGCGGGCTCTACACGATTACGGCAAGCGCCGTAATGGTCCCTTTGTGCCGATCAACATGGCCGCGATCCCGCGCGAGCTGATCGAAAGCGAGCTGTTCGGCCACGAAAAGGGCGCCTTTACCGGCGCCACTGCGCGCAGCATGGGGCGCTTTGAGCAGGCGCAGGGCGGGACCTTGTTTCTCGACGAGATCGGCGACATGCCGCTGGAGGCGCAGACCCGGCTATTGCGCGTGCTGCAGGAAGGCGAATTCACGGCGGTCGGCGGCCGCCTGCCGATTCGCGCCGATGTTCGCGTCATCGCCGCGACCCATCACGATCTGCGCCATCTGATCCGCCAGGGCCTGTTCCGAGAAGATTTGTTTTATCGCCTGAATGTCGCCCCCATTCGGTTGCCGGCGCTGCGCGAACGGACTGCCGACATACCGGCGCTGGTGCGCCATTTCGCGGCGCTGGCGGTACGCGAGGGCTTGCCGCCAAAGCGGCTCGACGAGGAAGCGATGGAGCGGCTGCGCTCGTATCGCTGGCCCGGAAATGTGCGCGAACTAGAAAACCTGCTGCGTCGACTGGCGGCGCTCTATTCGCAGGAAGTCATCGGGGTCTCGGTCATCGACGCCGAAATCGGCGAGGCGCCCGGAGCTGCCGAAACGGTCGACACCCCGAGCGGCGAGGGGCTCGCAGGCGCCGTCGAACGCCACATCAGGGGTTATTTTGCGGCTCACAAGGGCGGGCTGCCGGCAGCCGGTCTCTACGACCGGGTGCTGCGCGAGGTCGAACGGCCGCTGATCGTGCTGACCCTCGGCGCCACCCGCGGCAACCAGATCAAGGCAGCCCATTTGTTGGGCCTCAACCGTAACACGCTGCGCAAGAAAATCCGCGAGTTGGACATCCCGGTCGTCCGCGGGCTAAAATAACAAGCGTGTGCCGAATCGCCGAGCCCTGTCGGAGGCTCCGGCGGATCGCGGCCAGCGCCAGGCCGGCACAGTCGACGCGTGCCGTCGTCGGGGAGGGTGCGACGCGCTGCGTTCGGGGTTGTGCATGAGGCTGATGAGGCTGATGCGGCGGGTGCGGATGTGGGCCGGCCGAATCGGTCTGCGGCACAAGCTGGCGATCGGTTTGGCGGTGGCGGCATTGGCGTCCGGGGCGGCAACCTATCTGGCGCTGACCGGCGCGCCGCCGTTTGGCACCCAACCCAACGCTGTCTTCAGGCTGCTCAACCTCGACCTCTTATTGTTGCTCGCGCTGGGGGCGCTGATCGCCAAGCGCTTGCTGCAGGTCTGGGCCGAGCGGCGGCGCGGCCTCGCCGGCTCGCGGCTGCAGATCCGGCTCGTCGTGCTGTTCAGTCTGATCGCGGTGACGCCGACCATCATCGTCGCGATTTTCTCCTACCTGTTTTTCAGTTACGGCGTCGAATCGTGGTTCAGCGACAAGGTCCGCACCGCCATCTCCAACTCGTTTGCCGTCGCCGAAGCCTATCTGCACGAACATCAGCAGGCGATTCGCGCCGATGCGCTGGCGATGGCCAATGACCTCAATCGCGACGCGGTCGAGCTCGAATTGGACCCACACCGGCTGGAGCAGGTGGTCTCGGCGCAAGCGGCTTTGCGCGGGCTGACCGAAGCCATGGTGTTCGACCGCACCGGCCATGTGCTGGCGCGGTCGAGCTTGTCGTTCACGCTCGGTTTTCAGCCGCTTCCGGACGGCGTCATGCGCGTCGCCGATGAAGGCGACGTGGCGATCATGACCAATGACAGCGACGATCGGGTGCGCGCGCTCGTCCGCCTCGATCAGTTCGGCCCGGTATATCTCTTTGTCGGCCGCTATATCGAGCCGCGCGTGCTCAATTACATGGAGGAAACGCAGCGCGCCGTCGCCCAATACCAGCAGACGGAAAATCAAAGGTCGGGATTTCAGGTTACCTTCGCGCTGATCTTTTTAATGGTAGCGATGCTTTTCTTGGTCGCGGCAGTGGCCATTGGGATCCATTTTGCAACACAACTCGCGGTGCCCATCAGCCGTCTGGCGACGGCGGCTGAGCAGGTGCGCGCCGGCGACCTTGCCACCCGTGTACCCGAGGGGGAACGCGATGACGAGCTCGCGTCACTGAGCCGCGCGTTCAACCGCATGACCAACCAGATCGAGAGTCAGCAGCGCGAATTGCGTGAGGCCAACCGCCAGCTCGACGAGCGCCGCCGGTTCACCGAGACCGTCCTGACCGGGGTTTCAGCCGGCGTCATCGGGCTCGATCGTGCCGGCCGCGTCAATTTGCCCAACCGCTCCGCCTCGGCGCTGCTCGGGGTGGATCTCGAACAGTCGATCGGGCGGGACCTGGCCGAAGTGGCGCCCGAAATGGCCGGCCTGCTCGATGTCGCGGAACGCCGCCCCAACCGGCTTGCGCAATCGCAAGTTCAGCTGGCCCGCCGCAACAGTACCCGCACGCTGCTGGTGCGCATCGCCGCCGAGCACGACGAGGGCGGCATCAGTGGTTTTGTCGTCACCTTCGACGACATCACGGAGCTGCTGTCGGCGCAGCGCAAGGCTGCTTGGGCCGATATCGCCCGCCGGATCGCCCATGAAATCAAAAACCCGTTGACCCCGATCCAGCTGGCCGCAGAGCGGCTGCACCGACGCTATCTGAAGGAGATTAGACAAGACCGCGAAACCTTTACGATTTGTACCGATACGATTATCCGCCACGTCGGCGATATCGGCCGCATGGTCGATGAATTCTCCGCCTTTGCCCGTATGCCGGCGCCGGTCCTCAAGCCCGAAAATTTGGCCGATATCGTGCATCGCGCCGTATTCCTGCAGCGCACGGCCAACCGCGCTATTGATTTCGAGACGAACTTTCAGGACCATCCGGTTACCGTCAGCTGTGACGCCCGGCTCGTCGCCCAGGCCGTCTTCAATATCGTCAAGAACGCGATCGAGGCGATCGAGGCGCGATCCGGCGAAGCCGGGGACGGTGCGCCCGGCCATATCCGCGTGTCGGTGATGGCGGCCGCGGGTCAGGCCGCGGTGATCGTCGAGGACAACGGCAGGGGCCTGCCGAGTAAGGACCGCGAGCGGCTGACCGAGCCTTACGTCACGACCCGCGCCAAGGGGACCGGCCTGGGGCTCGCCATCGTCAAGAAGATCATGGAAGATCATGGTGGGGAGCTGATGCTGGAAGACGGCGAACCGGACGGGGCGAGGATCAGGCTCGTCTTCGCTGCCGAGGCGCGCGTGGGCAAGCGCGCAGACGAGGGCGATCAGTCGATGATGATGAGTGAAGTCGGCCATGGCGCATGACATTCTGATCGTCGACGACGAGGCCGACATCCGCATGCTGATTGCGGGTGTGCTGAAGGACGAGGGCTACTCGACGCGGGAGGCGGCTGACAGCGCGCAGGCGCTGGCCGTCATTCATTCACGGCAGCCGACCCTTGTTATCCTCGACATCTGGCTGCAGGGCGGCGACCTCGACGGGATCGAAGTCCTGAGACTGCTGCGCGCCGAGATGCCGTCTGTCCCGGTGGTCATGATCAGCGGCCACGGTACGATCGAAACCGCGGTCGAGGCGATCAAGATCGGCGCCTACGACTTTATCGAGAAGCCGTTCAAATCGGACCGGCTGTTGCTGGTCGTCGAACGCGCCATCGAAGCAGCCCAGCTGCGCCTCGAAAATGAGGAGCTCAAGCTGCGCGCCGGCGGCGATATCGACCTGATCGGGATCTCGCCGCTCGCCAACCAGCTGCGCCAACAGATCGACAAGGCGGCGCCGACCGGTAGCCGGGTGCTGATTACCGGACCAGCCGGGGCCGGCAAAGAGGTCGTCGGGAGGCTCTTGCATCTGCGCTCACGGCGAGCGAAGGGGCCGTTCGTCCCCGTCAACTGTGCGACGATGCGGCCCGAGCGGCTCGAGATCGAGCTGTTCGGCACCGAGTACAGTGTCGACGGCGCGCCGCGGAAAATCGGCACCTTCGAACGCGCGCATGGCGGTACGCTGTTTCTCGACGAAGTTGCCGACATGCCGCTCGAAACCCAGGGAAAGATCGTCCGCGCGTTGCAAGAGCAAACGTTCGAGCGGATCGGAGGGTCGAGCCGGGTCGAGGTCGATGTCCGCGTCGTCGCGTCGTCGAACCGTGACCTGGCCGGGGAAATCAGCGCCGGCCAATTCCGCGAGGATCTCTTCTACCGGCTCAACGTGGTACCCATCAAAGTGCCGCCGCTGCGCGACCGCTGCGAAGACATCCCGTTGATGGGACGACACTTTATGAGCCGTTCGTCCGAAGCGGCGCGGCTCGCGCCGCGCGAGATCGGAGAGGACGCGATGGCCGCGTTGCAGGCCTATTCCTGGCCGGGCAATGTGCGCCAGCTGCGCAACGTCATCGATTGGCTCTTGATCATGGCGCCGGGCGAGGCTCGCGAGCCGATCCGCGCCGACATGCTGCCGAACGAGATCACTGCGATCGCCCCGACGATGGTCAAATGGGACAAGGGCGGCGAAATCATGACCCTGCCGTTACGCGACGCACGCGAAGTCTTCGAGCGTGAGTATCTGCTGGCGCAGGTCACCCGATTTGGCGGCAATATCTCTCGCACCGCGGCTTTTGTCGGCATGGAGCGGTCGGCATTGCACCGCAAACTGAAGTCGCTCGGCCTTTTCGGCACTGATCGCCCCCTGATGAAGGTCGGAACCTAGGCAACGATGTCGCGAGTAGCGTGCGTCGATGGCCGCTATCTTCCGCACCGCGCGGCCGAAGCGCTGCGCGAATTCTGCCATCGGCATACGATAGCCACATGAATACTCGTCTAGAAGCGGGTGTTGCCCGCCCGCAGGTGGTCCTGTTCGACTGGGACAACACGTTAGTCGACAGCTGGGCGACGATCCATGAGGCGCTGAACCACGTCATGGCGGCGATGGACAAGCCGCCATGGTCGATCGCGGAGACCCGTGCACGGGTGCGGCTCAGCCTGCGCGAGAGCTTTCCGCTGCATTTCGGCGAGCGCTGGGAGGAGGCCAGGGGGATCTATCTCGATCGGTTTCGCGCGATCCATCTTGACCGCCTCACAGCCTTGCCGGGGTGCGCCGAGATGCTGGAGGCCCTCACCGAGGAAGGGATTTTTCTCGGTGTCGTCAGCAACAAGACGGGCGTTCTGCTGCGGCGCGAGGCCGAGCAGCTCGGCTGGTCTCGCCATTTCGGCCGGATTGTCGGCGCGGGCGACGCCGTCGCCGACAAGCCCCACCCGGCGCCAGTCGGGCTCGCGCTCGAATTCGAGCGGCGTTGCCGCGGGAGAGCGCGTCTGGTTTGTCGGCGACACCGGCGTCGACATGACATGCGCAACAAATGCCGGCTGCGTGCCGGTGCTGCTGGGCGGCGATCCGGCGTCCGAAGAATTGCTGGAGTGCGCGCCGCACTTGCAGTTTTCAGAGCCTGCGGCGCTGGTCCGCTTTATCCGGGACTTGTGATTTACCTCGGCGGACCCATCTTCGGTTTCGGCGCCTTGGCGGCTTAAACCCGCCGGATGCCGCTTGGGCTCAAGCCGTTCCGGCTCTGCTCCAATAAGCGAATGGGGGAACCCATGTCTGCGGAGAAGTCACAAAACGTTCAGGACGTATTCCTGAACCATGTCCGAAAGAACAAGACCCCGGTTACTGTGTTTCTCGTCAATGGTGTCAAGCTGCAAGGGATCATCACTTGGTTCGATAATTTCTGCGTGCTGCTGCGGCGCGACGCGCATTCGCAGCTCGTCTACAAGCACGCGATCTCGACGGTGATGCCGGCCCAACCGATCCAGCTGTTCGAGCCGGGCAGGGAGGGTGACGAGCTCTGAGCCGCGAAGAGAACAAGTTACCGCCAGCGGACGGAACCCCGACCGGCCGCGCGCTGGTGTTGCTTCCGGCGCCAAAATCGGCGCCCGGCCCGGGTAATGGCGGAGCTTCGGCCCGGTCGGTTGAAGCGCGTCTGGACGAGGCGGTGGGGCTTGCACGCGCCATCCGTCTTGATGTCGTGCGCGCCGAGATTGCACGCCTGGGGCGCCCGCGCCCCGCCACATTGTTCGGCACGGGCACCGTCGGCAATCTTCGTGAATGGATTGAAGGCGATGCAATCGGGCTTGTCGTCGTCGATGGCGTGCTGTCGCCGGTGCAGCAGCGTAACCTCGAAAGAAGCTGGCAGGCCAAGGTCATCGACCGCACCGGCCTGATCCTCGAAATCTTTGGTGAACGGGCGCGTACTCATGAGGGCCGCCTCCAGGTCGAATTGGCGGCACTGTCCTATCAGCGCTCGCGGCTGGTTCGGTCCTGGACCCATCTCGAACGCCAGCGCGGCGGCTTTGGCTTTTTGGGCGGCCCCGGCGAGAGTCAGCTCGAAATCGACCGCCGGCTGATCGGCGAGCGCATCGCGCGGCTGCGGCGAGAGCTCGACGGCACCAAGCTCACGCGTGCCCTGCACCGTGAGGCGCGCCGCCGTGTCCCCTATCCGGTGGTGGCGCTCGTTGGGTACACAAATGCCGGAAAATCGACCTTGTTCAACCGGCTAACCCAGGCGGCCGTGACCGCGGACGACATGTTGTTCGCCACCCTCGACCCGACGATGCGGCGGCTCGAACTGCCTTCGGGCCGCGCCGTGATCCTGTCCGACACCGTGGGTTTCATCTCGGAACTGCCGACTCATCTCGTCGCCGCGTTCCGCGCCACCCTCGAAGAGGTCACCGAGGCCGATCTCGTCGTCCACGTCCGCGACGCGCACCACCCCGACAGCGAGGCCCAGCGCGCCGATGTGCTCTCGGTGCTGGCCGATCTCGGGCTCGACGAGACCACCGAGGACGGGCTGATCGAAGCGATGAACAAGATTGATCTGCTGGACCCGCCGGCACGCGCCAGCCTCGCCAACCACGCACTGCGCAATTCGCAGAGTGTCGCGCTGTCGGCGGTGACCGGGGAGGGGTGCGAGACGCTGCTCGAGCTGATCGACCACCGGCTCGAAACCGCCACCCGCCCGGTACGGCTCGACATCCCGCTGAGCGACGGCAAGACGCTCGCCTGGGTTTATCGCCACGGCGAGGTGCTCGGCCGCCGCGACGACAACGACGCCGCCCACCTCTCGGTGCGGCTCTCCGAAGCCGACATCGCCCGCCTGCGCCACCAGCAACGGCCGCATTAAGCTTCGTCCCGTTTGACCTCCTGCCACAGAGCGTCGAGCGCATCGAGGTCGGCGCCGATGCCGCGCCCGGCGGCGAGCGTTTCGAGCGCGCGAAAGCGGCGCTCGAATTTGGCGGTGGCATGGCGCAGCGCCGCTTCCGGGTCGATCTCGAGCTTGCGCGCGAGATTCGCGGCGGCGAACAGGATGTCGCCCATTTCGTCTTCGATCCTGGCCCGGTCGGCGCCGCCATCAGGCATGGCGTCGAGTTCGACTTCGAGTTCCGCAACCTCCTCGGCGATCTTGGCGATGACCGGGGGCACCTCGCGCCAGTCGAAGCCGATCCGCGCCGCGCGCCGCTGGATCTTGACCGCGCGCAATAGGGCAGGGAGGGCGAGCGCCACCCCGTCGAGCACGCTTTCCGGGGTCCCGGCAGCCGCCGCCCGGGCGGCGCGCTCCCTTGTCTTGTGTTCCTCCCAGGCCACGGCCTGCGCCGCCGCGCCGACGATCACGGCGTCGCCAAAGACATGGGGGTGGCGGCGCACCATCTTGTCGGCGATCGCCACGGCGATCCCGGCAAAGTCGAAGAGGCCTGCCTCCTCAGCCATGCGCGCGTAGAAGACCACCTGAAACAGCAGGTCGCCAAGCTCGTCCTTTAGTGCCGCCATGTCGCCGCGGGCGATCGCATCGCCAACTTCATAGGCCTCTTCGATCGTGTAGGGCGCGATCGTTGCGAAATTCTGCTCACGGTCCCACGGACAGCCGTGCTCGGGATCGCGCAGCTGGGCCATGATCGCAAGCAGACGGTCGAGGGCGGGGGTCATGCTTGGTCTGTCGTCATGCTTTGTCGGCGGGCGCCGCTTTGCGCCGCCCAGGCGCGGATCGACCGGCGGTAGCCTTCCGGCATCGGCAAACCGTCCAGATCACCCAGCGCAAACAGGCCAAACCGCCGGTGCTCGTCGCTGACCCGCATGCCGAGTTGGTCGGTGCGGTGCACGCCATAGGTGACGATCAGCACCTCGCGCTTGGGCAAGACCTCGTAAACCCAAAAGTCGAGGATCGCATCGACCGATACATTGATGCCGAGCTCCTCGGCGACTTCGCGCGCGAGGCAGGCCGCAGGCTCCTCGCCGGGTTCGAGCCGTCCGCCCGGCAACTCCCATTCCTGGTGCTCGTTTTCGAGCAATACGACCTGGCCGTCGTCGAACAGCACGCCTTTGACCGAGACCGGAAATAATTTACTAAAACTCGATGAGCCGTCGGGAACCAACCGTTTTCGAAAGAATATTCGCCGGTGATCAGGGGGATAGTCGAGTGTCCCATAAGCCCGATAGCCAAAGCGCGGGTAAAATTCCGGGCCCTGGAACGAAAACGTGTCGAGCATTGCCGAATGGCACCCGAGGCCAATCGCCCGCTGCTCGGCTAACGCCAGCAACCCGCTGCCGATTCCGCGGCGGCGCAAATCAGCATGTATCCAAAGCTCGGCGACAAACAGCCAGCCGGCATAGGTCGAGCCTACGAGCCCGGCCACGATCTCATTGTCCTGGTTGCGAACGAAAAGGCCCATCCGCGAGAAGCCGGTCTCGCCGAGAAACGCGCGATTAAACGCATCGAGAGCGTTGCCGAGCCGGTCCCAATCTTCGGCCGACGGCCAATCTTCGATGCTCAGCCGCAATCCCTGGGGCAGATCCACCCGTGATCTCCTTCGATGTGCACCCGGCTTCCAATTGTCCTGCAAAATCCGCGGGGAATGTCATTTCGAACTGTTACGACGCTGATATCCGATCGGGAGCCGAGAGCCAAATGTCGCATAATATATATTATGGAAAATCGCCGTGGCTTAAACGTGAAGACACGCACGTAGCCGGCCCGGTGGCCGCGGCCGGTCTCCCCAAAGCCGAGCCGCAGGCAACGATAGCGCGATGTTCCCGGTCATCTTCTCGTGCCTGTAGAGGCGCAACTCCGCCGCCTGGAATCATGGGTCCGCCAGCTCGATCACCAGCCCATCCCGGCCGGGCTCGACACCGGCGGGCAATTCGGCGCTGAGCGCCCGGTAATCGAGGGTCTGGTCCATATGGGTCAGGACGGCGCGGCTTGGGCGCACCCGCTCGATCCAACCGAGCGTCTTGTCGAGATGGCTGTGAGTCGGGTGCGGCGCATGGCGCATGCAGTCGACGATCCACAGCTTGACCCCGGCGATCACGCTAAACGCCGCGTCGTCGAGTTCGGTCACGTCGGTCGAATAAGCCATTGCGCCGATGCGAAATCCCAAGGTCGCGCTGAACCCGTGATTCTGCGCAAACGGCACCACCGTTACGCCACCAATCTCAAACGCGCCCTCGATTTGGTTGGGTTCGAGCGTCGGTCGATAAAAGTGGCCGGGTTCGGCCGGCGGCTGCAGCGCATAGCCGAAGCGGCGCCGGATCTCGGCGAGGGTGTTGGCGTCGGCCCAGAGCGGGATCGCCGCATTCATCAACCGATTCAACTGACGAATGTCGTCGATGCCGTGGAGGTGGTCGGCATGGGCGTGGGTCATCAGCACCGCGTCGAGCCGCCTCACCCGCGCGTCGATCAATTGTTCACGCAGATCGGGCGAGGTATCGATCAGGATCGCGATCTCACCGACCTCGACCAGCAACGAGACGCGGCGGCGCCGGTTGCGCGGATCGGTCGGATCGCATTCGCCCCAATTCGGGCCTATCGCCGGCACCCCGGTCGATGCACCACAGCCGAGGATGGTGACCTTCATTGGTCGGATGTTGACCCGGCCGGCGGCCTAGCCTTGGCAAACAGACGGAAAAAATTGGCCGTCGTCACCGTCGCCAGCGCTTCCGGCTCGATCCCTTTCAGCGCCGCCACGGCCGCCGCCGTCGCCTTGACAAAAGCCGGCTCGTTGCGCTTGCCACGATACGGCACCGGTGCCAGATAGGGGCTGTCGGTCTCGACCAACAACCGCTCGAGCGGCAGGTCACGCACGATTGCGCGCAGCCCTTCGGCGTTCTTGAAGGTCGCGATACCCGATATCGATACGTAGAACCCGAGCGCCAGCGCCGCTTCCGCCAGGCTGCGGCCGCTCGAAAAGCAATGCAGCACGCCGGGCGGCGGCCGTTCCTCGCCGAGGATGCGGGCGATATCCTCGTCGGCCTCACGAGCGTGGATGATCAGCGGCAGGCCGGTTTCCTGCGCAGCCGCGATATGGGCGCGAAAGACACGTTCCTGCACCTGGCGCGGGCTCAGATCGTAGTGGTAATCGAGGCCGGTCTCGCCGATCCCGACGACCTTTGGATGCGCCGCCAGCGCCGAGAGCTGACCGGCTGCCAGATCGGTGTGCGCCGCGGCTTCATGCGGATGGGCGCCGACCGAGCACCAGATATTTGCATCGGCTTCGGCGATCGCCCGGACACGCGGAAATTCGTCGAGCCGGGTGGCGATTGTCAGCATCGTCCCGACGCCGGCGGCGCGGGCGCGGGCGACGACCGCCTCGACCCCAGCCGCGAAATCCGAAGAGTCGAGGTGACAATGACTGTCGACCAGCATCGCCGCCCTGCCCTCACCCGTCATGCGACGGGTGCTTCGACGAACCGCGGAAAAATCCCCTGAGGCTTTGGCAAGGCCGTCCCCGGGGTTAGCGGGGTCTGCGCCAGCGCCCCGAAGCCGCGCGATGCAGGGGGTACCGACAGCTGGCCGAGCAGCTTCGCCGCCGCAGCTGGAACAAAGGGTTGAGCCAGAATAGCGATGTGCCGGATCGTCTCTGCGAGGGTGTACAGCACGGTCCGCATCCGCTCCGGGCTGGTGCGCCGAAGGGCCCACGGCGCCTGCTCGTCGACATAGCGGTTGGCCTCCCCGACAACCCGCCAGATCGCTTCGAGCGCCAGATGAAATGCTTGCTCATTCATACGGTTACGAACGTTGTCTAACAGATTACCTGCATTATCGAGCAATCTGCGATCGGCGTCGCCGAGCGCGCCGGGTTCGGGTACGGCAGCGCCGCAATCGCGGTTGATCATGACCAGCACGCGCTGCGCCAAATTGCCCAAATCATTGGCAAGGTCGCCGTTCAAACGGCCAACGACGGCGCGGTGTGAAAAATCGCCGTCGCCGCCGAAAGGCAGTTCCCGCAGCAGAAAATAGCGCACCGGATCGACCCCATAGGTGTCGACCAGTTGCTTTGGCGGAATAGCGTTGCCCAGGGATTTCGACATCTTCTGCCCCTCGACCGTCCACCAACCGTTGGCAAAGACGCGGCGCGGCGGTTTGAGCCCGGCGGCCATCAAAAACGCCGGCCAGTAAACCGAATGAAAGCGCAGTATATCCTTTCCTACCACGTGAAGAACAGTCGGCCAGAACGTTGTAAACTCGTGGTTTTGTGTATCAGGGTAGCCAAGCGCCGTGATGTAGTTGGTCAGCGCGTCAAGCCATACGTAGATGACGTGCTTTGGATCGCCCGGAACCTGAATCCCCCAGCTGAAGCTGGTGCGCGAGATCGACAGATCGGTTAATCCGCCTTTGACAAAGCTGACGACTTCGTTACGCCGGCTGCGCGGCGCGACCGCGTCGGGGTTCGCCTCGTAATAAGCTAAAAGCCGGTCTTGCCAAGCAGATAGCCGGAAGAAGTAATTTTCTTCTTCAAGCCACTCTACGTCGGCGCCGGTCGGCGCCTTGCCGTCGACCAGCTCGCTTTCGTCGTAGAAAGCTTCGTCGCGTACCGAATACCAGCCGGAAAACCGTCCGAGATAGATCTCGCCGCGGTGCTCCAGTTCGCGCCAGATTGCCTGCACCGCCCGGGTGTGGCGCGGCTCGGTGGTGCGGATGAAGTCGTCCTGGCTGATGTCGAGCAGCCGGGTCACGTCGCGGAACGCGGCCGAGATGCGGTCGGCGAATTCCTGCGGCGAGATGCCGGCGGCGCGCGCCGATTGCTCGACCTTCTGGCCGTGTTCGTCGGTGCCGGTCAGGAATTGGACGCGCCGGCCGTCGAGCCGCATGAACCGCGCCAACGCGTCGCAGGCCACCGTCGTATAGGCATGGCCGAGATGCGGCAGGTCGTTGACGTAGTAGATCGGCGTCGTAATGAAAAATGGCCGGTCGGCGTTCATCACTCTCTCCAAGGCCCAAATATGGGCCGGGACCGGCTGCGATCCAGCGCGTCGCCCTCGGCGCCGTTTCTAGCGCCGCATCTCGTCGATGGCAAAGAAAGTGCTGAGCATGGTTTGCTTGCGGTCGAGGTTGAGTTCGCGGGCGGCGGCGAAATTGCTGTCGATCTGCTCGCGCAGCCCCGCCCAGTCCGCCGGATCGGCACCTGCGGCAAGGCGCTGCATCGCGGCGCTCTCGCCGGCGACTATCTCTTCGGTCGCTGATTGGCGGCCTGCCGCCAGCCGTGCCAGAAACTGCGCCAGCAATTCCTCGCTCGCGCGATAGGCTTCCTCGGCGTCAGCCCGGGCGAGCCGGTCGGTCAGCCCGTGCAGCCGCACCATATCGAGTGCCGCCGCCGGCGCCAGCAATTCGATCAGCGAGCGGTAAAGTTCGAGACCGCCGGCATCGGCGAGGTCCAGCGCACGTCCGACACTTCCGCCGCTCAGCGCTGCCAACGCCTCGGCTTCGGCGCCGTCGAGCTGTGGGCGGTAACGGCAGAGCAACCGGGTCGTCAGCGGCGTCGACAGCGCTGGCAGCACCAGTCGCCGGCAGCGCGAACGAATCGTCGGCAGCAAACTCCCCTGGTTGTGGCTGACCAGCAGCAGCAGAGCCTGCGCCGGCGGCTCTTCGAGGATCTTCAGCACCGCATTGGCGGCGTTGCGGTTCATCTCTTCGGCGCCGTCGACGATGACGATCCGCCAGCCCTCCTCCGCCGCGGTCAGCCGGAAAAACCCCGCGATTTCGCGGGCGTCTTCGACGACAATCTCGCCGCGCAGCCGTTTGCGCCGGGGGTCCCAGGCGCGCTCGACGGTCAACAGATCAGCATGACCGCCAGCCGCAACGCGACGGAACACGCCATTGTCGGGATCGATCGAAAGCCCGGTTTGATCTCCGGAGCCGCCTGAACGATCCGCGCCACCGCCGGCCGCCTCCCCACCCTGTGCCAACAAAAAGCGCGCGAAGCGAAACGCGAGCGTCGCCTTGCCGACGCCGCGCGGCCCCGCCAACAAGATCGCATGCGGCAATCGCCGCGCACGAAACAATCCCTCCAGCTCTCGTTCCGCCGCTTCGTGCCCGACGAGATCCGGGTTCGCCCGCGGCGGCACAACCGGATTTTTGGCTTCGACTGGCTCTGTATCACGCGCCACTGCGAAAACTCCGCTGTCGCTTGCTGCCCCCTACTCTCCCGCTGACCTGGCTCCCGGCCGTGCCCCGCGCGCGGGGAAGCCGCCGGGCACAGGAACCGCCGGTTGCAGATCGACGCCGAGCCGCTGTCCCACGGCAGCAACCACATCGCGATGCACCGATTGAGGCTCTGCGGTGGCGTCGATCAGTACGCAGCGGGTTGGTTCGGCGGCGGCGATTTCTCGGAAGCCTTGGCGCAGCCGTTCGTGGAAGGAGCGATCGAGGCGCTCGAACCGATCGGCCGCACCGTGTCGTGCGGCGGCGCGGGCGAGCCCGGTCTCAATCGGCAGATCGAGAATCAAGGTCAGATCGGGCGCGAAATCGCCAAGCGCGAACCGGTGCAGCGCTGCAAGGTCGGCCGGTGGCAACCCGCGGCCATAACCCTGATAGGCCAATGTCGAATCGGAAAAACGATCGCAGACAACCCAGACCCCGCGAGCCAACGCCGGTTTGATCAGCTTCACGACATGGTCATGCCGCCCTGCGACCAGAAGCAGCGCCTCGCCTGTCGCATCCCAGCGCTCCCCTTCGCCTTCGAGGAGCAAGCGCCGAATGGCCTCGGCATCCGTCGAGCCGCCCGGTTCGCGGGTCGCCAGCGCCTCGATCCCGGCGCGCTCCAGTGCCGCTACCAGCAACGGGACCTGGGTCGACTTGCCGGCCCCCTCCCCTCCTTCGACGGTGATGAACCGGCCGTGCGCCATCGCCTAGTGCCGGTCGCCCCACACCAGATAGCCAGCAAGCGTCGCGATCCGGCCCACCGCAGCCATACGATCCACATCGGCTGCAACCACGAGCGGGATCTCCTGCTGCGTCATATCGGGCGCGGTAACGACAATCTTGCCGACGGATTCACCCTTCTGCACCGGCGCCGGGATCGGGCTGTCGTATTGAACGGCGACCTGCATGTCCTTGCGCGCCTTGCGTGACAAGGTCACCACGAGATCCTTGCCAACGGTCAGCGGCACGCGCGCATCATTGCCCAGCCAGACCTGCGCATCCTCGACCTTGTCGCCGGCGGTGAACAAGCGGTAGTCGTTGAACTCGCGGAACGCCCAGTCGGCCAGCCGCTCGCTCTCCTCGGCGCGGGCCTTCATCGACGGTAACCCGCCCAACACGATGACGATGCGCCGGTTGGCGCGCACCATCGAGCCGGTCAGGCTGTATCCCGCCTCCTCGGTATGCCCGGTCTTGAGCCCGTCCGCGCCCATATTCTTGTAGAGCAGCGGGTTGCGGTTGCCCTGTTTGATATTGTTATAGGTAAACTCCATCTCGCCATAAATCTTGTAATATTCGGGAAAGTCCTTGATTGTCCGGATCGCCAGGGTGGCGAGGTCGCGCGCGGTCATCCAATGGTTGGGGTCGGGAAGGCCGTCGACATTGGCGAAATGGCTGTCCTTGAGCCCGATCTGTTTGGCCTTCTCGTTCATCAGGTCAACAAAGGCGTCCACGCTGCCGGCCAGTCCCTGGGCGAGAACGACACAAGCATCGTTACCCGATTGAATGATCATGCCGCGCAACAGATCGGAAATGCTGATCTTGCCGCCGAGCGGCACGAACATCTTCGACCCGCCGGTTCGCCAGGCTTCTTCGGTGACCGGCAATTCGTCGGTCAATTTGGCCTTTCCGTCCTTCAGCATGCTAAAGGCGAGATAGGCCGTCATCATCTTGCTCATTGAGGCCGGCGGCATGCGCTCGTCGGCGTTCTTGTCGAGCAGCGTGGCGCCGGTTTCGACCTCGACGATGATCGCATGCGCAGCCTGGGTGTCGATGGCGACCGCCGGGCCATTCGCTGTTGCGCCGGTCGTCGACGCGATCGGGGCAGCCGACTTGACCTTCGCCTTGGCGTGCGCCGCTGCAACGGCGGATTGGTTGGCAAGGCTGGCGGCAAACAGTGCCGCCAGCAGGACCAGATAAACGCGCGGCGCCATCATCATAGCCGTTCTCGTTCGCCAGGGTTGCTTCACTCTTTAGTCGCCGACCAGGCGCGCACCGGGATAACCGTTGTCGACGAGCCGGGCCAGCAAGTGATCAGCCTGCTCGGCACTGGCGAACGGGCCAAGCCGCACCCGATACATCTCGACCCCGTTGACCGAAGCGGTCGTCACTTGAACGCTGCCCAGGCGCGCAATGCTCGACTGCGCCCGCTGGGCGTTGTCCCGCATCGAGAACGCCCCGGCCTGAACATAGATCCGTCCCGACGATCCGTTCGGCGCCGCCCCGATCCTCGGCGGCGAAGGTGGCATTTGTGGGACGGGCGCCGATGCTCTGATGGTTTGCGGCTCGCGTGCGGGTGGCCGGGCGGGGGGCAACTCGGCGGCCTCGGCGGGCGCGATCAGCGCAAATCGGGACGGCGCCGGGAGGGCGGTCCGTGGTGGTGGCGGCGCCGGGCTCGGCGGCGGCGGTTCGCTGGGCGCCATCGCTATTTGCGGCGGCAACGGCGGCGGCTCAAGCGGCGCCGTCACCGGCGGTGGGATAGCGGCACGCCGGGCTACCGGTGGCGGGGCGGGAGACGAGGAGTCCACAGCCGGTGGGCGATACGGAGGCGAATATAACGGCGGGGCGACGGAAGCAGATGAGTACACCGCAGAAGAAGCCGGCACCACCGCCGCCGCAGCGGCCCCGGACGCTTCTGCGACCATGATCTGGCCGCTGCCGTGCATCGCCTCCTCGGCGGCGGCGATGCTTTCGTCTTTGAGGACCTTGACCCGAACGAGCGTGGTTCCTCGCTTCTCGAAACCGAGCAGTTGTGCCGCTCGCCTCGAAACATCGATCAGCCGGCTGCCGACAAACGGCCCGCGATCGTTGACCCGCAACTGGAGCGAGCGGCCGTTTTCGAGGTTTGTCACTTCGACGATGCTCGGCATCGGCAAGGTCGTATGCGCCGCGGTCAACTGGTTCAGGTCGAAGATCTCACCGTTGGCGGTCAGCCGACCCTCGAACTGCTCGCCATACCACGACGCGGTCCCGGTCGTGTCGTAATTATAGTCGACCGCCGGGTGATACCAGACGCCCTTGATCTCGTAGGGACTGCCAACCCGGTATGTTCCAATTCCATGTCTGGCGGAATAGCCACCGTAGGACCCGACCGGCGGACCGCTAGCGCAACCGGCAAGCAGAACACCAAGCAGCGCAACCGGCGCGACAGAGCGTGCGCGGCCTGAGGCGGCGAACGCCATCCCCCCCGCCCCGTCTGCCGGCGGTCAGCCGCGCCCCATCCGCTCCCCGCCAGCCATCGCGTCGGCGAGATAGCCGACGGCGCCGGCGAAATAGGTCGATTTGTTCCACCGCATGATGGTGCGGAAATTGTCGTAGACGAGCAGCGCGGGTCCCTCGGCGCCGTCCGGGATGACCAGCGAGGCTTCGATCTCCTGGGCCGCCAGCGGTCGTGCGTCGACGCCGCGTACTCCCATCCGGCTCCACTCACCTGTCGGCCTTTTGAATTCCAGGCCGCTCCAACGCGCATCGAAGCCGGCCGGCAACAGCACCAGTCGACCCCAGGTTTCGCCGTCGCGCCAGCCGAGATGGGCCAGGAAATTGGCGATCGACCCGAGCACGTCGCCACGGTCGTTCCAGATGTCGCGCCGGCCGTCGCCGTCGTAATCGACGGCATAGCGCAGAAAAGTCGACGGCATGAACTGGCACTGGCCCATCGCCCCGGCCCAGGAGCCGCTCATATTGCCAACCCCGACGTTGCCCTGGTCGATGATGCGCAACGCCGAGATCAGCTCACCGCGGAAATAAGGGCCACGCCGCCCGTCAAACCCCAATGTCGCAAGCGACGAAACCACCATGTAATTCCCGGTGATCTTGCCAAAATCGCTTTCCATCCCCCACAACGCGACAATAAATCGTGGCTCGACGTCATAGCGTCGCCAGACCGCGTCGAGCAGGGCTTGGTTGTCGAGCAGGGCGCGGCGGGCATTCTCTATGCGCTGAGGGCTCACCGTCTTTTGCAGGTATTGGGCAAAGGTCAGGACTTGCTCGGGTTGGTGGTGGTCGAGTTCGATCACATGGGGCAGATACTGGGCGCTGCGCAGCGCCAGATCGACCGTCGATGTGCGAATCCCCTGCGCGGCGGCCTCGCGCCGCACCAAATAGAGAAAGGAATAAAAGTCCCCCTCCGCCGCTTTGGCCGGCAAGTGTGCCAGCACGGCCGGTACGGCCAAGAGCGGCGCCGAAAACAGCATTCGACGGCTGTAACGCCGAGGCGTCATTGCAGAGCCCCTTACTGCCCAATTCCCCGCCGCTCACTTGCCACAATCGGGCCGTGCCCGGCAACGCCAGAGCCACTAAGCAGGGAAATGCGGCGGCTGTGGCTTTCACATTAGTGCAAATTCGCTCGCGCATCGGCAAATCGGCGGCCTCCATCGCGCGCAAATCTTGACAAAATGCTGCACTGCTCGTACCGCAAGTCCGGGCTTTCTGCTCGCTGGGAGAATTTCGGATGGGAGAAGTACTCGGTCTCGGCGTCACCCACTTTCCACCGCTTTCGGGAACCGACGAAAGCATGGGGCGAATTTTGAAGCGGGTGCTCGACGACCCGGCATTGCCCGAGCAATACCGCCATCCCGAGGGCTGGCCCGCGCCGATGCGCGAGGAATATGGCTCCGACCAGGGGCTGTCGGCGGCGCGGCGGCATCGCGAGGCGCTGACTGCCGGCTTTCGCAACGCCCGTCGGGCACTCGACGAATTCGCGCCGGACCTGGTCGTAATCTGGGGGGACGACCAGTACGAAAACTTCCGCGAAGACGTGATCCCACCGTTTTGCCTGTTGGCTTACGAACAGATGGCGCCAAAACCGTGGGAGCTTTATCGCGCAGCCAACGCCTGGGGTGAGCCCAACGACAAGATTTTCTAATACACGGGTCACCGGGGCGCCGGCAAATACATCGCCGGCAAGATGATCGAGGCCGGGTTCGACGTGTCCTATGCCTACCAGCCATTGCATCACCCGCTCGGCCACGCCTTTCTGAACACCTTGCTGTTCATGGATTACGATCGGCGGGGCTTCCCCTATCCGGTGCTGCCGTTCCAGGTAAACTGCTACGGCCGGCGAGTGATCGCGCAACAGGCGGGAGTGCGCTCGCTCAGCGAGCAGCCGGCGGAGGCCGATTTCGACCCGCCCTCCCCGGCGCCGTGGCGCTGCTTCGATCTGGGCGCCGCCTGCGCTCAAATCGCCAAGGACAGCCCGTACCGGGTGGCGCTGATCGCGTCTTCGAGCTGGTCGCATGCGTTTCTGACGCCGAAGAACTGGCTGCTCTATCCCGACGTTCCGGCCGACCGCGGGCTCTACGACGCACTACAGAAGAGCGATTACAAAACCTGGCGCGAGCGCCCGCTGAGTGCGGTCGAGGACAGCGGCCAACAGGAGATCCTGAACTGGATGTGCCTGATGGGCGCGATGGACGCGCTCGGCCGGCGGCCCTCGGAAACCGCGTTTGTCGAAATCCTGGATTTTCAATTCGAACAAATGCTTCGCGGTTTACGAGCCGTGAGCCCATAGGTCACAGGCGGTGCCCGAGCTGCCGGGAAAGGCGCTGGCGCAGGAGCTGATCGGCAAGAGCCGGGAGGAAAGCAGCGCTACGCCGGTTGCGGCGGTCGTCGCGGCCGCCCGCGACGGCGCGCTCGATGAGACCGCGGTCATCAGGCTGATCGGGCGGCTGTGGACGCTCGAGCGGATGTTTTACTACATCTATGGCGGCTGGGGCCAAGGGCTGGAGATGAACGACTTCCCAGCCTCGGTCAAATATTTGTTCGCGAAGCAGATCGTCGACGAGTCGACGCACGAGATGCTGTATCTCGACGCCTTGCTGCGGCGCGGCGCGGTCGCCACCCAGAAGGAAGCGTTTCACCAGCCCTATGGCCGTTTCGCGGTCAATTCGGCGCTGGCCTACTACGTCTTTTCGCTGCGCAACCTTGCGACCTATGCGCACCCGATCCGCATCGCGGCGCTCAATCTCGGCCCCAAGATCATCGAATTCGCCTGGATGGAGGCGCTGGCGGCGGCGACCTCCGACCCCGGCCTCAAGGCCGTCCTCGACAGCCAGGCGGTCGAAAACCGCAGCCACGTCAATATGGGCCGCCGCATCGTCGAGGAGTTCATCGAGAAGCCGGTCGAGGCCGAATTGTGCCGCTGGGCGTGCTCGGTCGCCCGCCGCGACTATGGCCGGTTTCTGCACGAGCTCGGCGATTTCGTCCTCGACCGGCAGACCCCGGAGCCGGCGATGCCGCGGGTGCAGGTGATGGACTGAGTGATCCAAATGGCCAGCCTGAAGATCGACCACGAGCGCTGCACCGAATGCCGGATGTGCTACGTCGTCTGCCGCGAGATCGACCTCAACGCGGTCTACGTCGCGCTGGAGCCATTGCACCGCATCGAGATCGATATGGACAAATGCACCTATCCCGGCTGCACCGCGTGCCTGATGTATTGCCCGGCCGAAGGTTCGATCGTCGAGGCGGAAAGCGGCCGCTCGCTGGTTCCGCCCCCACCCGAAGCGTGGCGGAGCTGATGTCGTATGATCCCGTTCCCTTCAATCCTTTACCCGTCATTCCCGCGAAAGCGGGAACCCAGGGTTGCAAGGGCCTCGTCGTTCCTCCTCGACCCCCGCTTTCGCGGGGGCGACGGATCAAACCCGCGCGCGTAAGCGAGGCGCTGACATGCATCCGATCCTCGAACAGTTCTGCGACAAATGGGTGTGGCCCGTGATGCCGGGCGCGCCCGGGGCCGAGTTCCGGCTACGCCTGACCCGCGAGCAATGCCTCAAGGGCTGGGAAATCTCGTTGCACCGCACCCTCGCCGAGATCGAACAGGAGCTCGCGAGCAACGACGAAGACTGGAAAAAGGACCGCGCGCTGCGCGGCTACGCCGCCGAAGGCGTGCACATGTCGATCAAGCAGATGTCGGGGCAATTGCTATCGGTCGATATCGCCGACCAGGAGCGCTACATCGACCTGCAGCGCATGCGCGCCCGCCAGGTCTGGGACGAGTGCAAGCACTCGAAATTGCACGCCGACGTGCTGCTCGGCAAGGGCTGGATCAAGGACGAGCGCCAGCTGATGGACATCGCCGCGGCCAACGCCCAGCCGTTGCCGGCCTATTTCGGCATGTCGATGATGTTCGCGCACATCCACCCCTTGGCCCGCGCCGCGCAGAACTATTACCAGGAGGCCAATGCCTGCATCGGCATCATGGCCTATCTCGACCGGGTCAGCGATCCGCTGGTGCGGCACGAGCATCTCTCGCAGCGCGACGAGGAGCTGATGCACTTCATGGAAGGCAAGTTCCAGATCGACTTCCTGTGCGCCACCCCGGAGACGCAGCAGCCGGTCGAAGACGCGCTCGGCTATCTGCTGCACCAGATCGGCGGGATTCCCCGCGAGCAGAGAGCGGGAGCCTGAAGGTTTAATCCAACATGAGCAAACGATTACACCACCTTACCGTCGCCCCCGCGAAAGCGGGGTTCCAGGGCAACAGCGCGTCGCTCACCCCCCGTTCATGCCGGGGGCAGGCTCTGGGTTCCCGCTTTCGCGGGAATGACGATCTTGGTTGTAATTCTGCCTACCCGGCACTAGGGCGGTTCCTCGCGGGGCGGCAATGAAGGTATGGATCGACTACGCGATCTGCAATTCCTGCGGCCTGTGTCGCGAGGTCTGCCCCGAATCAGCGATCCGGCCGGCGTTGCTGGAGCCGCGGCACCTCTACGAAGTCCAGCCGGCAAAATGCACCGGTTGCGGCGACTGCCTCGGCTATTGCCCCGCACCCGGCGCGCTCGTGGAGTATGCAGCGTGACTAAGTCGTCATTGCGAGGAGCCCACGGGTCGGCGCTGTGCGCTGCACGAGGACAGGCTCCGCGACGAAGCAATCTCGATGGGACTGAGCAGAGCCGGCGCGAGATTGCTTCGCTCCGCTCGCAATGACAGCCCATACAAGAGGGAGACGGGAATGGCGCGCAAATACACGCTGATGTCGAGCGATGGGCACCTCGAAGTGCCGCCGGAGCGGTGGGTCCATCGGGTTCCGGAGAAATACCGCGATCGCGCCCCTCATACCGTCCATCTACCCGACGGCGGCGACGCCTTGATGATCGAGGGCCAGCCGCTGTTGGAGGCGAATTTTCTCGACCTTCGCGCCGGCCGGGCCGAGGGCACCTGGCAACCCTTCGGCCTCAAGGTCGCCGATGCCGCCGGCACCGGCTCGCCCGAGCAGCGCGTCAAGGAGCAGGATCGCGACGGTATGGACGCCGAGGTGCTGTTCGCGGCGATGGTCGCGGGACCCGTCTTTTGGCGCAACATCAGCCATGACGAGGTCTATAAGGCGGTGATCCGCGGCTACAACGACTGGCTCGGCGAGGAATATTGCGCGGTGGCGCCCGACCGCCTGATCGGCATGGGGGTCATGCCGATCACCAATGTCGACGACGCGATCGCCGAGATGAAACACTGTAAAAAGCTCGGGCTGAAAGGCGTCCTGCTCGGCGCCCTCCCCGGCGCCAAGGGCTATCCGACACCCGAGGACGACAAGTTCTGGGCCGCCGCGGTCGACATGGAGATGCCGGTCACCGTGCACGTCCAGTTCTACCGCACCGGCGCGCGCGCCGCGCAGCCGACCTTCAAATACCCGAAGGAAGACCCGGTCATCATGCAGCGCCTGCGCCGGCCGTTTCTCGAATGGCTGTGCAATTTCGGATTGGCGCCGTCGGTCAGCATCGCCCAGCTGGTATTGGCCGGGGTGTTCGAACGGCATCCAAAGCTCAAGGTGTTCTTCGCCGAGACCCGGCTCGGCTGGGTCCCGTTCTGGCTCGAGCACATGGATCTGTGGTACCAGCGCCATCTCGGCTGGGCGCAGGAATATCTCGGCTTCCAACCGCTGAAGGAATTGCCCAGCCACTATGTGCGCGACCACGTCTATTTCAGCGTGCAGTACGAGCGCGTCGCGGTCGAGGAGCGAGCGCATGTCGGGGTCGACCGGATCATGTTCGCCACCGACTTTCCGCATATCGAATGCGAGTGGCCGAATTCGCGCCCGCTGATCGACAAGATCTACGCCGACATCCCCGAAGCCGACAGACGCCGGATCTGGGCCGACAACTGCGTCGAATTCTTCAAGCTCGACCGGGCGGCCTAATCATGCCGCTGCCGACCGGCGCGCACCGGGTATGCTTGTGGGAGTTTAACTCTCGGGCGTGGCTCTCGACGTGGACGAATTGACCAGCCGCCGCTGGTTGAACAAGAGTTGATGCGGCGTACTGCCGATAACGGGATGGGGGGAGACGCATGCGTTTGTCAGTGCCGATCGTACTCGGGATGTTCGCAATGGCCCTCGTGGTAACCCGGCCTGCCGAAGCAGCGGATGCTGGTGGTGCGGTGTACAGCGTCACCTATTTTGAAGCGGCCACCCCCGTTGTTACCCAGGTGGCTGCATTTGTGCGGCAATTTGCCGAGGCCGGCCGCAAAGAGCCGGGCAATGCCGGCTTCGCGGCCTTTCAGGAAATCGGGCGGCCGAGCCGGTTCGCGATTTTCGAGGGCTGGCATGACAAGGCGGCGGCCGATACCCACAACGCTGCCGCAGCCACCATCGCTTTTCGCAACAAATTAGAGCCGCTGCTGGTCGGCCCGTTCGAAATCCGGAATTTCGTCGGATATTCCGTCGCCGGACCGAGCGCACACGGCGCCCGCGGTGCGGTTTTCGTCGTAACCCATGTCGATGTCTTTCCGGCGGGGAAAGACCAAGCTGCCACACTCGTCACCGCGCTGGCCGCGGCCGGCCGCAAATTGCCGGGCAATCTATGGTTCGACGTGCTGCAGGTCGACGGCCGCGCGAATCACTTTACTCTTCTTCAAGGTTGGCGCGACCGCAAAGCCTTTGACGCGAGCCTGATGGCCGCATCGACCCGCGACTTCCGGCAAAAGCTGACCCCGCTCGAAGGCGCCCTCTACGACGAGCGGCTCTACCAGGCGCTGGAGTAGGAAATCCCGGAGCTCGACCAAAACGCGTAAAGGATCAGACATTCGACCGTCACCCCAGCGAAACCGGGAATCCTGGGTCGGGATTGGGTTTCACCTGCTTTCGCGGGGGGTGGCGCGAGGCGCCGGGAGCGCTCGGGTCAATTAATCACAAACTCCAATAATGGACGTGCGCCGGCACTTGATCGCGGGCGACAGCCGACTTGACGTCGATAAAGACGCCGCCCGGCGCCACCGCGGCAAACAACAGGTCCCAACCGGGCCGGGCCAGCCGCCGATGGGGTACGGCGAGGATCAGCCCGTCGAGACCGGCGAATTTGTCGAGCGCCACCAGATCGATGCCATAGTCGCGCCGCGCTTCGCCGGCATCGGCGAGCGGATCGGCAACCCGCGCGGTGATGCCGAACTCGCGCAGTTCGGCGACGATGTCCGGGACCCGGCTGTTGCGCAAATCGGGCACGTCTTCCTTGAAGGTGATCCCGACGATGCCGATTTGTGCGCCCTTGACCGGGCGTTCGGCGGCGATCAGCAGTTTGACGAGGCGCTGGGCGATAAACCCGCCCATGCCGTCATTGATGCGCCGGCCCGACAGGATCACCTGCGGATAATAGCCGGCCGCCTCCGCCCGCGCGGTCAGATAATAGGGATCGACGCCGATGCAATGGCCGCCGACCAGCCCAGGCGTAAAGGGCAGAAAATTCCATTTTGTGCCGGCTGCCGCCAATACCTCGCGGGTCGGGATGCCGAGCCGGTCGAAGATGATCGCCAGTTCGTTCATCAACGCGATGTTGATGTCGCGCTGGGTGTTCTCGATGACCTTGGCGGCTTCGGCGACTTCGAGCGAGGAGGCACGGTGTAGGCCGGCTTCGACAATGCGCCCATATGCCTTGGCAACCCGCTCCAGCGTCTCCTCGTCCTCGCCGGCGACGATTTTGACGATGGTTTCGAGCCGGTGCTGCTTGTCGCCGGGATTGATGCGCTCGGGCGAATAGCCGAGTTTGAAGTCGACCCCTTGTCTGAGCCCCGAGGCTTTAGCGAGCAAGGGCCCGCATAACTCGCGGGTGAGTCCTGGATAAACCGTCGATTCGAAGACAACGACGGCGCCGGGCTTCAGCCGCGGCCCGATCAGCGCGCAGGCATTGGTCAGCGGCTGCAAATCGGGACGGCGTTCGGCATCGATCGGGGTCGGCACCGTGACGATCACAAAGCTGGCCCTTGCGAGCGCGTCAGGGTCGTCGGCGAGTTGCAGCGTGCTGTCGCGCAGTTCTGCTTCCTGGACTTCACCAGTGACGTCTTGGCCTGCGCGTAAGGCGGTGATCCGCCGCGCCGAGATGTCGAAGCCGATCACCGGCGTAAATTTGCGCGCCAACGCCAGCGCCACCGGCAATCCTACATAGCCGAGCCCGACTACGGCAAACCCGCGTTCCATGTCCGCCCCGTACTCCCGGCCCTTCGCCGAGCACAGCGATCGTCACCTTATACCAAGCGCCCGTAAGCGTGAGCGGTGATTGCCCATTGCCGGATGGCGGTAGATGTGATCCGGGTGGGGTGCGCGGTGAGACTTGTTCCAAGCCTCGCAGGCGGCGGTCGCAATGGCCTGGTCGTCGCCAAAAAGCGGCACGGATTTATGGGGCGAACCCGTATTCAACACCGAGCCGCCTCTTGCGCATGCCGCGCGCGGCGTCCACGATGGCCCTTAGTCCTTGATCGCACCGCGCCAAATCATGGCGGCGGACAGGAGGGTCGTCGGCATGGAATTCGGCATGTTCCACCAGTTTCCGTCATCGCCGGGACGCAGTGACTCCGACACTTTTGCCGAAGCGTTCGAGCAGATCGACGCCGCAGAAGAGCTCGGCCTCGACGTGATGTGGCTCGCCGAGCTGCATTTCGATCCGCAGCGCTCGGTTTTGTCGGCCCCGCTCAGCATCGCCAGCGCGATCGCCGCCCGCACCCGCCGCATCAAGATCGGGATCGCGGTGCAGGTATTGCCGCTGTGCCACCCGTTGCGGCTCGCCGAGGAAGCAGCCACGGTCGACGAAATCAGCCGCGGCCGGCTGATTTTCGGCGCCGGCCGCAGCGGCCTGCCGCGCACCTATGAAGACTATGGCGTCTCTTACGCCGAAAGCCGCGACCGTTTTGCCGAAGTGCTCGACATCGTCGAGCAGGCGTGGTCGCAGCCCGCGGTCTGCTATGACGGCAAATATTACAGCTTTCACAATATTGCAGTGACGCCAAAGCCGTATCAGCAGCCCTGCCCGCCGATCCGCATCGCCGCCGCCAGCCCCGACACTTATCCCGCGGTCGGCGCGCGCGGGTTGCCGATTTTCCTCAATGCGCGTCACGGCTCGTTTTCGGAATTCGTCCCGGCGATCCGCGAATATCGCGCCGCCTACGAGGCCGCCGGACATGACGGCAGAGGGCGGGTTTACCTGCGGGTCCCGGTCTACCTCGCCGAGACCGACATGCTGGCGCGCGAGGAGCCGCGCGAAAGCCTGATGCATTTCTATCGCGAGCAAACCGAGCGGCTGCGCGACTCGATGTCCCGCGGCGGCACACGCGCGATCGAAGGGCGGGCTGAGCGTCTGCAACAACTCGAAAGCCTGACCTATGACGAGGCGCTGGAGGGTCAGGTGCTGATTGGCACGCCCAAATCGGTGGGCGCGCGCCTGCGCGCCTTACAGGACGAGCTCGGCATCGACGGCATCCTCGCCGAGCTCAATTGCGGCGGTCTGATCCCGCATGCGCAGGTCATGAACGCCCTGCGGCTCCTCTGCGAAGAGGTCAAGCCGCGCTTCAATTAGAAGCAGCCGAAGCTGCCGCGCCGACAATTGCGGCCGATCCCAAGACCGGGTGACAACGTCGACGACCGTCCCGGTAAGGTACAGTCGATCGGCGCCGCGTCGGCGTCGGCCACGCCGACCAGCAAGACCAGCCACGAGATCCTTGCCAAACCTATTAAAGGTTGTCGTGCCGATCCCGTTCGGGTCGTCAAGCAACTGGCACTTTGCCCGGTAGAAGTTGCAGATAACGCCATGCATGGCCCCGTTCATGTCGACGTCAAAGCCGACCGCCTCTCCAGAATTGCTGAGGCCGAGCAGCGAGGTGGCGGTCGCGCCCGGAGCGTCTATCGTCTTGAAGTACCCGCCGCTCTCGATAAAGCCATGGGTAACGCCGTTGCCGTCCATATAAAAGCCGGCGAGCTGGCCGGTGGTGTCTCAGTTTGAATTGTAACAAGCTTGCGCCGGGTGTCGATCCGCGCTCTCCATCTCATATGCTTACCGGAAAGCAATCGGTGGGTGAGCCATGGCGAGATACCGAATGGACATCTTCGAGGCGAGCCGAAAAAGACTAGGACATAAACCCGCGCTATGGCGGCGCCATGATATCTATGCTCTCGACGACGACGCGGCAAAGGTTGCGGCATACGGATTGTACCGGGGTCACGCGGAGCAGCGGCCGTTGACGAGCTTTTCCCTCTACACGGCCGGCGGAAGGCCGGTTTCCGGATTCCCAGCAAGGGTCTTCTGATGCCGCGAGGACCCCGAGGCGAGAAGCGGCCTGCCGACGTGATCGGCAACGCCGTCAAGGTCATGCGGATCGCGACCGGCGAAGAGGCTGAGGAACTGGATTCGGTCAAATCGGCGGGCCGCCGAACTCGGATCGCGCGGCGGCAAGGCGCGGGCCGCGAAGATGCCGGCAGCGAAAAGAGCAGAGATAGCAAGGGCTGCGGCAGCGGCGCGCTGGAAACGAAAAAACCAATAGACAACAACGAAAACCTCGGTATCTATCGCCTCCATCAAGGAGGCAAAAATGAACTCGGCACAACGAATTATTGCCCGGTTTGGCGGCCAGACCGCCCTCGCCGAAGCACTGCATACCAAACAGAGCACCGTCCAATACTGGGCTAAAACCGGGACGATCCCGGCCAAATGGCACCGCCCGATCGTTGAGGCGGCGGTTCGGCGAGGCATCAATGTGTCGAGCGCTGATTTCTCGCCGCTGGCGACGGTTGAACGCGCTGCCATGCCGGCACCGCCCGAAGCTCGCTGGCCCGGGGTTCTAGCTGTCGCCGATCAAGAACTGCCGTGCTTCGTCCTCGACGACGGGCGGCGGGTAATCACCCGCACGGGCGCGCTCAATTTCCTCACTGGCGGCAAGGGCGGAGGCAATATCGATAGCTATCTGCGTATTCAGGTTTTGCAGCCGTTCTTGCCACCCGATCTCGACGAACAGTTTTTCGACATAACGATGTCGCAAGTGGTGAACAAAGACGTTCAGGCTATGTCGGCGTCAGCGTTTATCGACATTTGCCGGGCCTATGCCCGGGCGCGGGATACCGGCGCGATCAACAGCGACTCGCAGATCGCGATCGCCATCCGTGCCTCGATGCTATTGGCCGCGTTTGCCAAGACGGGAATCGAAGCGGCCATCGACGAAGCAACCGGGTATCAGTTTGATCGCGCCAGTGACGCATTGCAGACCAAGCTGCGCTTGTTCCTCGATGAAGAAATGCGCCCTTGGGAAAAAACCTTCCCCGATGAACTGTGGATACAATTCGGCAGGTTAACGCGATGGAAAGGCGCAATTCATGAGCGACCGAAATATTGGGGCAAACTCGTCATGGAATTGGTCTACGGCTACCTCGATACCGACGTGGCCGAATGGCTGAAGACCCATGCGCCCGAACCGCGTCACGGTCGCAACTATCATCAATGGCTAAATGGTCAATATGGTTTGCGCCGCTTGACGGAGCACATTTGGATGCTGATCGGGCTGGCATCAGCTTGTCGAGACATGGGCGAACTGCGGCAGCGGATGGCCGAAAAGTTCGGGCGTGAAGGGGTGCAATTCACGTTCTATTTGGCTCCGGCAGCCGGGCAAAGGCGCTCTGCCTGACTGCATAACATATTGAGATTATTTACTAACGAACCCGGGTTAAGTTTCCGGTGGCAGTCACACGAGTTCGACCGGCCCGGTGCACAACCCGCACCACATCGGCTATTCCGCCGGCGGCTCGTCCTCTGGCAGCGCCGCGGTGGTCGCCGCCGGCGAGGCGGCGATGGCGATCGGCGGCGACCAGGGCGGTTCGATCCGCATCCCGGCCGCGTTCTGCGGCATCTATGGTCTGTGCCCGACCTACGGTCTCGTCCCCTATACCGGCATCATGCCGATCGAGTTGACCCTGGACCACACCGGTCCGATGACCGCGACCGTCGAAGACAACGCGCTCTTGCTCGAAGTCTTGGCCGGACCGGACGAGCTCGATCCGCGGCAACGGACGCCGGCCGTCACCAGACCCTATCGCGAGGCATTGGGCAGGGGTGCGGCGGGGCTGCGGATCGGGGTCGTCGAAGAGGGGTTCGGCCATCCGCGGGGGATGCCGCAGATCGACGAGATCGTGCGCGAGGCGGCCGATCGCTTCAAGGGTTTGGGGGCGATCGTGGAGAGCGTGTCGATCCCAATACATCGCCAGGGTGCCCCGATCTGGCTCGCCGTGGCGGCCGAGGGTGCCACAGTGCAGATGATGCACGGCAACGGCTTCGGCTTCAACTGGCAGGGGCTTTATCTTACCTCGCTGCTCGACCGGCACAGCGCCTGGCGCTACCGTGCCGACGAGCTGTCCGACAGTTTGAAGAACACGATGCTGCTTGGTCATTACATGGTCACGCGCTATCGCGGCCATTACTACGCCAAGGCGCAGAACCTGGTGCGGCGGTTGCGGCGTGCCTATGACGAGGTGTTGACACGCTGCGATTTGCTGCTGATGCCGACCGTGCCCGTCGTCGCAACGCCATTGCCCGAGCCTGACGCATCGGTCGAGGTGGTCCTCGATCGGGCATTCGGAATGATTGCCAACACCGCGCAGTTCAACTGCACCCACCATCCGGCGATGAGCCTGCCCTGCGGCATCGTCGACGGATTGTCGGTCGGGCTGATGTTGGTTGCCAAACCGTTTGACGAGGAGACGATCTATCGCGCCGCTGCGGGATTTGAGCGCGGCGTCGACTGGACGACGCTCACAGCGTAAGCCGTGATTCGACGGATAAGTCGGCAATGCATCCCGACGACTGCATCTTCTGCCGCATCGTTGCCGGAGAGAGCGCGTGCGAAGAGATCTACCGCGACGAGTTGACGCTCGCCTTTATGGACATTCATCCGGCAAATGACGGACAGTGTCTGGTAATCCCCAAAGCCCATTTTGAAATGGTGTTCGAAATGCCGCCCGCGTTGTTTGGCGCGGTGGGGTCCTCGGTCGTCAAGGTGGCGCGGGCGGTCAACGAATTGCTGCGACCCGGCGGCCTCAGCGTGCTTCAGGCCAATGGCGCGCTTGCCGGGCAGACGGTGCCGCACGTTCATGTCCACGTCTTGCCGCGCCGCGCCGGTGACAATCTGTTGATCAATTGGGATCGCGAGCGGACCAATGTCGGAACCGCCGACCCCGCCGATATCGCCACGATCGCCGCTCGGTTGCGTACCCGCCTGAGAGGTTGACGCTCCCAACCGCACCAGTCTTTGAGGATTGGGTTCGACAGCTGACTTGCGCCCGCGGTCTTAGCCGGGTATCGTTATATCCGAACGGAAATTACGGGCCTTGGGCATCGGAGAAAATCGTGTCGGCTCAAATTGCCAACGGGTCCTCGTCGCACTCGTTCTGGCCTGCCGGACCGGAGCTGGGGAGGCTCGGTTCGAGCCGGCGGCCGGCTTCGCACGACCTGAACCTGGCGAGCGAGGTTGAAAAACTTCTCCTCCGGCCGGCGCGCGGTCGCCGAAAATTATGGGAGTTCGGGACCCACCTGCACTGCTCGATCATCGGGACTTGTCTGTCGACCGGCGAACTGCGGCAGGTTCTGCTCAAGCTCGGCGTGCGGGAAGCCGCTGACGGCAGCGATCACGAGTTGCACGCAAGCGCGGTGCTGATTGCCGGGAAGCATCAAGAGGGCGCCAAGCTGCTGCATAAGGCGCTCGACCGGCGGCACCGCCTTGCAATCAACCAATTCGAGCGCCCCAAGAGCCGCGCGGAACTGCGTTCGCGGTGGCAGGAAGCGGTGCAACGCGGCGAGATTCCGGGCGCTTACTGGGCGGCCTTGACCCACCCGGCAACGGATGATGCGCTGGTTCGCGAGATCTTTGCCGAGGTGCACATGCTCTCGCACCTTGTCGGCGCCGCCAACCGGGCGGATATCCGCCGGCTGCGCCAGCTCGAGGCCGAGAACGCGGGCCTTCAGGCCAAGGTGGCGCGCCAACAGCAGCAATTGCGGGACGCGGTCGTGTCGCGCGACGCGACGATCGGCCAGCTGACCCGCACCCTCGAACAGCGTCTGGCCAACGACCGGGACGAATGCGCGGAACGGGTCGGGGACACTGACGCAGCCGCTTGGAGGGCACTCGCCGCCGACCTCGAGCGACGTCTCGCCGGCACCGTGGCCCGCTGCGCGCGAGCCGAGAGCCGGTTTGAAGAGAACCGGTCGGCGCTGACGGCCGAGCGGAGCAGACGCAGCGCGGGCGAACAGCGCGAGCAGCAGCTTCGCGAGGAACTGGAGGCAGTCGAAGCGAACCTCTCCCGCCTCGCCGGGCCAATCGCCAACACCCGCGAAACGCCCTGCCTGCCTAACGTCACGCTGCTGTATGTCGGCGGCAGGCAAGACCGGATTGGGCATTTGCGCGCTCTATCCGAGGGTTGCGGCGCTGTGCTGCTGCACCATGACGGCGGCATCGAAGAGCGCGGCGGGTTATTGGCCGGTCTCGTCAGCCGCGCCGACGCGGTGCTGTTTCCGGTCGACTGCGTCAGCCACGGCGCGATGTCATTGGTCAAGCGCCTGTGCCGGCAATCGGGAAAGCCGTTATTGCCGTTGCGCAGTGCCGGTCTGGCACCGTTCTGTGCGGCGTTGGGCAGCGCCGTGCTGTCAGGACCGGCAATTTCGTCAGGGCAAGACGAGTAATCGGCAGATGCGCCCGCGAATGTTGCTGTTGCTGTTGATCGCGTTGTCGGCCGCTGCGCTGACTTCTCCTGCCCGGGCCGAGGGTTTGCACGTGCTTGCTGCGGGCAGCCTGCGCGAGGTCATGGCCGAAATTGGTACCCTTTATCGTCAAGTGACCGGGATCGAGGTGACAGCAGCCTTCGGCCCCTCCGGCGTCTTGCGCGAGCGTATCGAGAGCGGCGAGAGGGCCGATCTCTTCGCCTCGGCCGACATGGGCAACCCCTTGCAATTGCTGCATGCAGGCCGCGCAACTCGTGTCGTGATGTTCGCCCGCAATCGGCTGTGCGGCGTCGCCCTGCCGCCTGTCGGGCTGACGACCGCTAACTTTGTGGACCGTTTGCTCGATCCCGCGATCAAGCTCGGCACCTCGACGCCGAAAGCCGACCCCGCCGGCGATTATACCTGGGCGATGTTCCATCGCATCGATGCCGTGCATCCCGGCGGTTACGCAATCCTTGACAAAAAGGCGCAGCAGATTGTCGGCGGCCCGACCAATCACGCCAATGTCGGCGGCAAGGATCCGGCAGTCGCCGCCCTCGCAGCCGGACAAGTCGACATCGTCATCGGCTATTGCACCAGCGCCAAACTGCGGCTGGCGCAGATGCCGGCCCTGCAAACAGCAGAGGTCCCGCGGGAGATCGCCGTCGGCGCGGAATACGGTCTCGCGGTGCTGAAGGGTGCCGACCCCCGCACGCCGGATTTTGCACTGTTCATGCTGTCGCCGGACGGGCAGCAGATCTTCTCCCATTACGGTTTTGCGGCAGTGGCGCTGCCGGCGCCCAATCGCTGAGCGCCCCCGCAGTCACGAATAGAGGCTCTGAGATGGATGGCGACTTCGACATCGACCGGCTTGCCTTGACCAAATACGGCATCGGTCAGCCGGTGCCGCGCAACGAAGACCCGACATTGCTGCGCGGCAATGGCCGCTACACCGATGATTTGAACCTCCCGGGGCAGGCCTATGCGGTGATCGTCCGCAGCCGCTATGCGCATGGCGTGATCAGCGAAATCGATACCGAAGAGGCTCGCGCGATGCCGGGCGTGCTCGGCGTTTACACCGGGCCTGATTTGACCGCCGCCGGGATCAAACCGATGCCGCTCGGGCAGGCGGTCCCGACACGCGACGGCAGCCCGATGCACCGGCCGGCATGTCCCGTATTGACCAGCGACAAGGTGCGCTATGTCGGCGATCCGGTCGCCATCGTCGTCGCCGAAACTGCGGCGCAGGCGAAGGATGCGGCGGAGGCTGTGTTCCTCGACATTGAAGCGCTGCCGGCGGTTACCCGTTCGAGCGCAGCAGCCGCACCAGGAGCGCCGCAATTGCATGACGGCGTGCCCGGCAATGTCGCCGCCGAATTTCACTATGGCGATGCCGAAAAGGTCGCCGCGGCCTTCACGCAGGCGGCCCACGTCGCCCGCCTCGAAATCCCCAACAACCGGATCGTCGTCTGCCCGATGGAGCCGCGCTCGGCGATCGCCGAGTACGATCGCGACGCCGATCGCTGGACCCTGCGCGTCGGTTGCCAGGGTGTGTTCGGGTTGAAGAACGGGCTCGCCAATGTGCTAGGCGTCGAGCGCGACAAGGTACGCGTGCTGACGGGCAATGTCGGCGGCTCGTTCGGCATGAAGTCCGCGATCTATCCGGAATACCTTGCTTTGTTTCATGCCGCCCGGGTTCTCGGCCGGCCGGTCAAATGGACCGATGAGCGCTCGGAAAGCTTTATCTCCGACAGTCATGGCCGCGATCACGAAATGACAGCCGAATTGGCGCTCGACGCGGAGGGCAACTTTCTCGCCGTGCGGGTCAGCGGCTACGGCAATCTCGGCGCCTATGTCGGGCGCGGCGCAGCCGGCCCGCCGACCGCCAACGCGGTCAAGAACACGATTGGCGTCTACCGGACGCCACTCATTGAAGTCTCGACCAAACTCGTCGTGACCAATACGCCGCCGGTTGGCGCTTATCGCGGCGCTGGCCGGCCCGAGGGCAATTACTACATGGAGCGGCTGGTCGACACCGCCGCCGCCGAGATGGGCATCGACAAGATCGAGCTGCGCCGCCGCAACCACATCCCCGAAGATGCAATGCCGCACAAGGCGCCCAACGGCACGATTTATGACAGCGGCGAGTTCACCGCCGTGCTTGACCAGGCACTCGCCCAGGCCGACTGGGACGGGTTTGCCACGCGCAAGGCGGATAGCCGCAGCCGCGGCCTGTTGCGCGGCCGTGGGATCGGCGACTATCTCGAAGTGACCGGGCCGCCCGCCAACGAGATGGGAGGCATCCGCTTCGAGCCCGACGGCAATGTCACCATCATCACCGGCACGCTCGATTACGGCCAGGGCCATTGGACGCCGTTCGCGCAGATCCTGCATCAGCAGCTCGGCATCCCGTTCGACCGCATCCGGCTATTGCAAGGCGACAGCGACGAACTGATTGCCGGCGGCGGCACCGGCGGCTCGAAATCGCTGATGGCGAGCGGCACCGCAATCGTCGGCGCCAGCGAAAAAGTCGTCGAGAAGGGCCGCCAGATCGCCGCGCACGTCCTAGAAGCAGCGGTCGCCGATATCGAATTTTCCGACGGCCGCTTTGTGATCGCCGGCACCGATCGGATGGTCGACATCAGGGAGCTGGCGACGATGATCAGGCGCGGGCTGGAATTGCCCCCCGATCTGCCGGATTCGCTCGACGTGCAGCACATCATGGAGAGCGCGCCGTCGGCCTTTCCGAATGGTTGCCACGTCGCTGAGGTCGAAATCGATCCCGAGACCGGGGTCGTCACCGTCGTAAAATACACGATGGTCAACGATTTCGGAGTGATCGTGAACCCGCTGCTCGTCGCCGGTCAGGCGCATGGCGGCGTCGTCCAAGGGATTGGACAGGCGCTGATGGAGCGCACGGTCTTTGACGAGGACGGCCAGTTTCTGACCGGGTCGTTTACCGACTACGCATTGCCGCGCGCGTCGGATGCGGTGCTGTTCACGATCGACACCCATCCGGTCCCGGCCAAGACCAACCCCTTGGGCGCCAAGGGCTGCGGCGAGGCCGGCTGCGCCGGATCACTGCCCTCGGTCATGAACGCGGTCGTCGACGCCTTGTCGGAATACGGGATCCGCCACATCGACATGCCGGCGACGCCCTTCAAGGTCTGGCAGGCGATCCGGGAGGCCCGCGCCGCTCACTGAACTCGCGCCGGCGCGAGCGGACAACGCGAAGGCGGCACCGAAGGGCTCGAATGCTACACCGTGGCCAAGCACATCTCGCATCTGATGCTGTGATCCTGAAAGGGAAAGTGTCTCAGGAAACGCGTTTTGAGTTCGTCTTGCGCGGACTTGATCCGCGCATCCACGTGTTTGCTTCCGGCACCAAAGGCGTGTTGGGGTGGACGGCCCCACGGCATCGAAGTGTGCCAATGTTTGGTCGTCACGACGCAAACACGAGGACCGTCCGTCATCAAGCTTAAGCGCATTGCCATCGACACGTCCAAGCATGTCTATACCCTGCACGGGGTCGATGAGGCCGAGCGCCCGGTGTTGCGGCGCGAGTTGAGGCGCAGCCAGGTCGCGGCGTTCTTTGGCAAGCAGGAACCCAGCGAAGTGGTGCTGGAGGCTTGCGGCAGCGCGCACCACTGGGGCCGGCAACTGAGCGCGCTCGGCCATCGGGTGAAGCTGATCCCGCCGCAATACGTCAAGCCGTTCGTCAAGCGCGGCAAGAACGATCGCAATGACGCCGAGGCCATCAGCGAGGCGGCAGCACGGCCGACGATGCGCTTTGTGCCGGTCAAATCGGCCGAGCAACAGGCCGAGCTGACAGTGCTGAAGGTGCGCGAGCTTGTGGTCAAGCAGCGCACCCAGCTGGTCAACGCGCTGCGGGGGCACGCCGCCGAGTTCGGGATTATTGCCGCCAAAGGGGTGGGCAACGCCGCGGCCCTGGCCGCGCGCGCCGCAGCCGATCCCGCCGTGCCGGCCGCAGCGCAGGAGATGATGGCCCTGCTGGGCCGCGAGATCGAGCACCTTGACCAGCGGCTGGCCGAGCTCGGCGGCACGCTCGCGGCGCTGCATCGGGCCAACCCGCTCAGCCAGCTTTTGGCCGAGGTTCCCGGGATCGGGCCGATCAGCGCCCTGACCCTGGCGCTGACGATCGATGCCAAGGCGTTCCGCTCGGGGCGACATCTGGCTGCCTGGATCGGGCTTACGCCCAAGGAGCACTCGACCGGCGGCAAGCACCGCCTCGGCGCCATCAGCCGGGAAGGCAACGAGCGGTTGCGCCAACTGCTGGTGCTCGGCGCGACCTCGGTCATCAAGGTCGCCAAACCCGGCCACCGACACGCCACGGTGTGGCTGACCGGTTTGCTCGGGCGACGGCCGCGCCGGGTCGCGGCGGTTGCCCTGGCCAACAAGATGGCTCGCATTGTGTGGGCCATGATGACGAACGGCGAAGCGTACCGGCAACCGTCGGCAACCGCCTGACCGCTCGTCATCGCCGCGGGTGAGAGGGCGCAGCACAAGATGGCGATCGGTCGACCCGACGGACGAGACACCCCGTGGCATCCAACGGCGCATCCAACGCCGCTGAGCGTGTTTGGGAAGCGTCCGCGGAACCCATCTGGGCCCGCGGCCATGGCCGCACCACAAGGCCGGACACATGACCGCACGCGAACCGCCGCCAAATCGGCGCAGCGCCCTTGCATCCAAGGGGCCGTTCTCTAATCGCGTCTCCTCTGTCAACTGGATCTTGAACGCTTCTGTCGCCGTACCGGGGTCACGGTTCTCTCCGCGGTCGTAAGCGTCCGCCGCAACATCTGGTTCGAAGCACAGGCGCTGCAATGTCCACAGCGGGCTCGCGTGGTGTTTTACGCGGCCCAAGGCCCTCCGTCGCAGTCGCCTGCACCCTCGCCCCGTCGGGCAACCATCACATCCGAGGCGGCGCCCGGATGGATCCTGGTGAAGGTATCGTCAGACGGCCGCCGGCTGCTCGGACCAGCGGAACGGCTCGCCCGACCGCCACATGCTGTGCAGGATCACAGCGAGTTTTCGGGCAAGCGCCACGCGCGCCTTGCCAGCGCCTGATCGTCTGGCAATCGCCTGGGCCCAGTTTTTCAGGCCTGAAGCCCGTTTGACCCGCGACATCAGCACCACCGCCGCTTCGTACATCAGCGTGCGAGCCAGCGTGTCGCCGCACTTCGATATTCTGCCGCTGCGGTCTATCTCGCCCGATTGATATCGTTTTGGGGTGAGCCCGAGGTGCGCGCCGACCGATCGTGACCGGCCGAAGCGCGCCGGATCCTCGATCATACTGACATAGGCCAGCACAGACAGCACTCCGATCCCGGGCACACCCATCAGGTGACGGCACGTGGGGCTCGACTTCACCAGCGCGCGTACCGCTTTGTCGAAGGCGGCGGTCTGCTGGCGCAGTTGCCGCCAAGCGGCCAGCATGGGCCGAACGATCGGCGCCACTTCGGCCCGGTCGACAAGCAGCGTCTCGACGCGCCGGTCGAACGGCAGTCCACGCCCTGCTCCCGGCAGCATGCCGAAGGTCTTGAGCACACCGCGGATATGGTTCGACAATCGTGTTGTCATGCCGACGAGCTGGGCTCGTGCCCCCAGCAAGGCCCGCACCCGATGGGAATCGAACGACTTTACATGCACCGACCGATACCATCCCGTGCGCATGATCTGCGCCAGTCCCTCCGCATCGTTCTGATCCGTCTTGTTGATCTGCATTTTGAGCGCAGCCCTTGCATGCCTCGCATCGAGGCACGTGACGGCGAGCCCGCGACCGCGCAACTCGTGCACCAGCCATGGCGTCATAGGACCGGTCTCGATACCGATGCGGGCATCCTCGCCGCCATGCCTCCGCACCGCGCGCTCAATCTGTTCCGGATCAGAGGCGCACTGGCCACGCCACAGTCGGCGACCGGAGTCGTTCACGACACAGATCGCGGTCGATTTTTGCGACACGTCCAAGCCAACATAGTGGGTCATCGCACAGCCTCCGATGGTGAAAGCGACCGGGCTACAGCCCGGAGCGCGGCACTATCGGCAAGTCAGCCAGCCGCCGCGATTACCCGATGTCCACACATGGATGCCCACGGATCAAGTCCGTGGGCTGAAGGCCCACGGGCCAAGCCCGGCCAAGACGAAATTGGCCGGCGATGTCTTGTCTGCGATTGCGCAGCATTTCCCCTGACAGCTTCTGCTTTCTGGGGTCAGTTAGAAAGGATATCCCATGTATTCCGACGTATCCCTGTTTATCGACGGCAACTGGACCAAGGCTGCCGCCGGCCGCACGATTGCGGTCGTCAACCCGGCGACGGGCGACGACATCGGCACCGTCGCGCACGCCGACAAGGCTGATCTCGACCGAGCGCTCGAGGCCGCCGACAAGGGATTTCGTACGTGGCGCAAGATCTCGGCGTTCGATCGCTCGAAGATCATGCGCAAGGGCGCCGACCTGCTGCGCGAGCGGGCCGATGCCATAGCAACCCTACTGACCCTCGAACAGGGCAAGACGCTCCCTGAGGCCAAAGGTGAAACCCTGGCCGGCGCCGACGTCATCGACTGGTTTGCCGAGGAGGCGCGCCGCGCCTATGGCCGGGTGATCCCGGCGCGGGCTGAAGGAGTCTATCAGCTCGTCGTCAAGGAGCCGGTGGGCCCGGTTGCGGCATTCACGCCGTGGAATTTTCCGATCAATCAGGTCGTGCGCAAACTCTCCTGCGCGCTTGCCGCCGGCTGTTCGATAATCGTCAAGGCGCCGGAGGAAACCCCCGCTTCACCGGCCGAGCTGATCCGCTGCTTTGCCGATGCCGGGGTACCTGCCGGGGTGATCAACCTGGTCTACGGCGTGCCTTCGGAGATATCGGAGTATCTGATCCCGCACCCGATCATCCGTAAAATTTCGTTCACCGGCTCGACCGCAGTCGGCAAGCAACTCGCGGCAATCGCCGGCGCGCATATGAAACGGGTCACGATGGAGTTGGGCGGCCACGCGCCCTCGATCGTGTTCGACGATGCGGATGTCGACCTCGCGAGCCGGCTGCTGTCGACCAACAAATTGCGCAATGCCGGCCAAGTCTGCGTGTCGCCGACCCGGCTGCTGGTGCAAGAGAAAGTGTACGAGAGCTTTGTCGGCAAATTCACCGAGGCGGTCAAAGCCGCGAGGATCGGGGACGGGATGGAAAGCAGCACGCAGATGGGGCCGATGGCCAATCCGCGCCGCATCGCCGCAATGGAGGCTTTTATCGGCGACGCCGTGCAAAGGGGCGCCAGCCTGAAAACCGGCGGCCACCGCATCGGCAACAAGGGTAATTTCTTTGAGCCGACGGTGCTGACCGACGTGCCGATGGATTCGCGCATCATGAACGAGGAGCCGTTCGGCCCGGTCGCGGTGATTGCACCGTTCCACAGCTTCGACGAGGTCGTGGCCGAGGCCAATCGCCTGCCCTATGGGCTCGCCGCCTATGCCTATACTCGCTCGGCCAAGACCGCGCAGGCGGTCGCTGCTGCGGTGGAGACCGGATGATCTCGATCAATCATCACGGGCTCGCCCTGCCGGAGGTGCCGTTTGGCGGGGTCAAGGATTCGGGCTACGGCTCGGAAGGCGGGTCGGAAGCGATCGAGGCCTATCTAAACACCAAATTCGTCAGCCAGGCCGGCCTCTAAGGCGGTTTTCGAGCAAGCTGGTGCGGCTTTAATTGAACAACCGTCATTGCGAGGAGCGGGTCACACGACGAAGCAATCCCGGGCGGACGAGCCGCTGCGGTCGAGATTGCTTCGTGCGCTCGTAACGACAAACACCGTGACGCAACTCGATCGAAAGCTGCCCTGAAGTTCTGAGGGAGCGGGGCGAAAAGCCCCGCGCTGGCGGTTTTGACGGCTTGGATCCGTCTTGTGGAGAAATATCCATCGATGTATTTATATGGATATAGCGTCGCCGCGCACCTTCAAGCGATCAAACGGTTGAATAGGTCAGCTTCGCACCCTTGCAGGAGGAACAACGATGGACATAGCAACTGCGCATGCACGCTTGGGTAATGCTGCTTCCGCCTTTCTTGCCGGCAAGCACCAATTGCTGATCGACGGCAAATGGGTCGATGCCAAATCGGGCAAAAAGTTCGATGTCTTCGATCCGGCGACGGGACAGGCGATCGCCGCTGTCGCCGAGGCGGATGCCGCCGATGTCGAGGAGGCGGTCAAGGCGGCACGCCGCGCTTTTGAGACCGGGCCGTGGTCGCGAATCTCGCCGCAGGATCGCTGCAAGCTGATCTGGAAGCTTGCCGACCTGCTCGAAACCCATGCCGATGAGATCGCCGAGATCGAGTCGCTCGACAACGGCAAGCCGATCCGCGACGCGCGCAACGTCGACCTGCCCGGCTCGTATGAAATTCTGCGCTACATGGCCGGTTGGGCGACCAAGATCAACGGCGAGACGATCACCGTCTCCGCGCCCGGCGACTGGCACGCGTACACCTTGCGCGAGCCGGTCGGGGTCGTCGGCCAGATCATCCCGTGGAATTTTCCGCTGATGATGGCGGCGTGGAAGATCGCGCCGGCGCTCGCCGCCGGCTGCACGATCGTGCTGAAGCCGGCCGAGCAGACCCCGCTTAGCGCGATCCGCCTTGGGCAGCTGATCCAGGAAGCCGGCTTCCCGCCCGGCGTCGTCAACATCTTGACCGGGTTCGGCGAAACCGCAGGTGCGGCACTCGCCGCGCATCCGGATGTCGACAAGGTCGCTTTTACCGGCTCGACCGAGGTCGGCAAGCTGATCGTGCAGGCGGCCGCCGGCAATGTGAAAAAGGTCTCGCTCGAACTCGGCGGCAAATCGCCGGCGATCGTCTTTCCCGACGCCGACATGGAGGTCGCGATCGCCGGCACGTCGAGCGCGATTTTCTTCAACATGGGGCAGTGCTGCACCGCCGGATCGCGACTCTATGCGCATAAAAGCGTGTTCGACCGGCTGATGCAGGGCGTCGCCGACAACGCCGGCAAGATCAAGGTCGGCCACGGGCTCGATCCCGAAACCCAGATCGGACCGCTGGTGTCCGACGAGCAGTTCCGGCGGGTGACCGGCTATCTCGATGCCGGCCGGCAGCAGGGCGCGCGGGTCGTGACCGGCGGCGGCCGGGTCGGCGATGCCGGGTATTTCGTGCAACCGACGGTGCTGACCGACACCAACCCGAACATGTCGGTGGTTCGCGAGGAGATCTTCGGGCCGGTCGTATGCGCGATCCCGTTCGACGACGACGATCTCGACCGCATCGCCCGCACTGCCAACGACACCAGCTATGGCCTCGCCGCGAGCATCTGGACGCGTGATCTCGGCATCGCCCACAAGCTGGCGCGCCGCATCAAGGCCGGCTCGGTGTGGATCAACACCCACAATTTCGGCGATCCGGCGCTGCCCTTCGGCGGCTTCAAGCAATCGGGCTGGGGCCGCGAAATGGGGTTCGAGGCGATCGAGCTCTACACCGAAGTCAAATCAGTGGCGGCAGCCCTCTGACCCCCACGAGCGCGGCCTCAACTCTCTCCCGTCGCTCCCGCGAAAGCCGGAATCCCGGGGCCGGAGACGCCTCGCTAGCCCCCTGTTCGGGCCACGGGCAGGCGCTGGACCCCCGCTTTCGCGGGGGCGACGGAAACGTCCTTTCACCAGCACTCGATCGACGGGAGCAATTCATGGCAATGCCACAGACCATCGAAGTCGTCAGGCATCCTTATGCCGACGGACAGCCCAAACGCATGCTGATCAACGGCGAGTGGGTCCGCGCCGCATCCGGCAAGACTTTCGAGAGCCGCAACCCGGCGACCAGCGAGCTGCTGGCCGCCGTCGCCGAGGGTGACAAGGAGGACATCGACCGCGCCGTCGCCGCCGCCCGTGCCGCTTTCGAAGGTCCGTGGAGCAAATTCAAGCCGTTTGAACCGCAGGCGCTGCTGCTCAAAATCGCCGAGCTGGTCGAGAAGCATTATGAAGAGCTCAGCATGCTCGACACGCTCGATATGGGCGCGCCGATCAGCCGCACTCTCGGCACCCGCCAGCGCGTGCTCGGCATGTTGCGCTGGTACGCCGGCATGGCGACCTCGATCCACGGCGAGACAATCGAAAACTCGCTGCCGGGCGAGTATTTCTCCTACACCCTGAAGGAGCCGGTTGGCGTCGTCGGCGCGATCATCCCGTGGAACGGCCCGCTTGGCGCCACGATCTGGAAGGTCGGCCCAGCGCTCGCTACCGGCTGCACAATCGTGCTGAAGCCGGCCGAAGAGGCGCCCTTGACATCGCTCCGCCTTGGCGAGCTGTTTCTCGAAGCCGGCGTGCCGCCGGGAGTGGTCAACATCGTGCCGGGTTATGGCGAGACCGCCGGCGCAGCACTCGCCGCCCATCCCGGCGTCGACAAGGTCGCGTTCACCGGCTCGCATCTGACCGGACAGCTGATCGTCCAGGCGTCGGCCGGGAACCTCAAGCGCGTGTCGCTCGAACTCGGCGGCAAGTCGCCCGACGTCGTCTTTGCCGACGCCGATCTCGAAACCGCCGTACCGGGCGCCGGTATGGCGGTGTTTGCCAATTCCGGGCAGATCTGCAGCGCCGGCACGCGCCTCTTTGTCGAGCGCAAGATTTACGACGAATTCACCGGCCGCGTCGCCGAGTTCGGCAAGGCGCTCAAGGTCGGCAACGGCGCCGATCCCGACACCCAGATCGGCCCCTTGGTCTCCGAGCAGCAGCTCGAACGCGTCACCGGCTATCTCGCCGCCGGCCGGCAGGAGGGCGCGCGGCCATTGACCGGCGGCGAGCAGCTGACCGACGGGCCGTTCGCCAAGGGATACTTCGTGCCGCCGACGGTCTTCGCCGATGTCCGTGACGACATGCGCATCGCCAAGGAAGAAATCTTTGGCCCGGTGATTTCGGCGATCCCGTTCACCGATGTCGACGAGGTCGTCCGCCGCGGCAACGCCACCACCTTCGGGCTCGGCAGCGGCGTGTGGACGCGCGACGTCAGCAAAGCACACAGATTGGCCAAAGGGCTGCGCGCCGGCTCGGTGTGGATCAATTGCTACCAGGCGATGGACCCGGCGGTGCCGTTCGGCGGCTACAAGATGAGCGGCTATGGCCGTGAGTCCGGCATCCAGCAGATGGAACAGTACTTGAACGTCAAAGCGGTTTGGATCAAGACAGCGTAGGCAAAGGGCGGCGGCAGTTTCCTTGAGGACGCTGCCGCGCGCCGATTCCGGCACAAGGCCATGCCATGCCAAGGCTCACCCTGCGCATCGATTTTGATCAAGACCGTGCCATCGGCCCGGGAAAGATCAAGTTGTTGGAGCTGATCGACAAATATGGGTCGATTTCCGAGGCCGGACGTCAGATGGGTATGTCTTATCGGCGCGCCTGGGTTCTCGTCGACAATCTGAACCGGTGCTTTCGTGCGCCGGTGGTGGCCTCGCAAGCCGGAGGCCAGCATGGCGGCGGCGCGTCTTTGACCGAATTCGGCTCTGCGGTCGTGCAGCACTACCGGGCCGTCGAGAGCGCTGCGCAGACGGCCAGCGCCGCGCATATCGACGCGTTGGCGGCGGCGCTTGCCGAAAGGACGGCGCCGGCAAGCGAAACCGCCGGTCGCAAGCCGCGGCGGCTGGCGCTGAGCGTGACCTGACCCGGCAGGCGAACCAGCGCCGGGGTTGCTTTTGCTGCTCGACCCGAAGCCGCGGTCCCTCGGCTCTACGGGACATCGAGACGAGCACAAAGCCTCGGGACCGGCGTTCCACCCAGGTCAAAATCTCCGGCTAGAGGAGCATTTGTAGTGACCGCGATCGAACTCCCGGACCGACCCTGTTATCGCTCGGCGCTACCGCGTCGTATCGCTCGAGACCCACGCCGACATCCCGGACATCGTCTGGGCCGATGACGCGACGGGTTGCTACGGAGTGCTGGGCAGAGATGCCAAAGGAAAGCGGATCGTCGTCGAGCGGTCTGGGCCGATAAGGATCGTCAGCGCGCGCAGATGACCTTGGACCCGGCTCGAATTCGGCAAGGGAGCCGTCAGCTGCCGACGCGCGCATGCTCCGCGCCGAACCCCGCTGGCCGCCGGGCAAGCACGATCTTTTGCGCCGAGCGGCCAAAGAAGTGATAGCCCGATCCGCCCTCGGCGAGCAAATCGAGAAACGCATCGGGCTCGGTAATCCGGACGCAGCCGAGAACATTGGCGCCGCGAGCGAGAAAGGCGTCGGGCAGCATCCCGACCGTCGGCCCGACGATCGTGACGCGCGCCTCGGGCTGAGCCAACGCCAGCAGGTCTGCTAGCGTGGCGTTGACCAGAGTCGAGCCGGTGATCAACAGCACATCGGCCCGCGGCACGATTTCCGCGGCCTGCTCCACCGGGCGAAAGTACGGCAGCTCGTCCGGTTTGAGCGTGGCGGGATCCTGCTCCAGCACCAGAAAGGATTGCCCGCGCCGCTTCAATTCCTTGAGAAACGGGACGAACGCCCCGACCACGACGACTTGATCGTCGCTGCGGATTTCGGTCGCGTCGAAGGCGTCGACGCCGAGACGCAGCTCGATTTGGGGATGGGGCCGGCGCTGCCAGCAGCATTCGGCGAGAGCGTTGATTGTGGCGATCCCGACCGCGCGCCGGACCCCGTGGCCGGCCAGCGCCTCGCGCGCCAGATCAGCAGCGGCGCGGCCGCGCAATTTTCCGGGAAACGGCATCGCCATCGCCGAACTCGGACAGCACACCGCCTCGGGGATCGTCTTGATCGGCGTCGCGCACGCGCCGGCGGCGCCGTTGCTGAGCTTGACGCCGGTAAAAAACAGCCCGACGACCGCGCGCTCGACGGTGATTTCGTCAAGATCCGCGCCGAGGATCGTGCCGACCGTCGCTATCGTCTCGCTCAGGATCGAGCTTTGCTCTGCTTGCGTCATGTAACCTCGCTGATCTTGGGGTAATCCTGCTGCGCCCGGTTGGCAAGCATCCGTTCGCCCCCTGCCCTGCCTCGAAACCCTGGGGGAGAGCCTTCGTTGCAACTCGACCCGCCGCACACCCCTGCCCCGCTTTGCCGAGGGATTGTCGGATCACGCAAAAATACGCATTGTGCGCTGTTTTGGCGCGGGCCGGGGAGTTTTACGAAGATGAACATCGACAAAGCCGTCAACATCGAAGACCTGCATCGCATGGCGAAGCGGCGGCTGCCGAAAATCGCATTCGATTTTATCGAAGGCGGGCTCGAAGACGAGCGCGGCCTTGAAACCAACACCTCGGCGTTTCACAAGCACCAGCTGTTGCCCCGCTATCTCGTCGACGTGTCGACGCGCGACCAGTCGAAGACGATCTTCGGCCAAACCTTTGCGAGCCCGTTCGGGATCTCGCCGACCGGCGGGGCGGGGCTGTTCCGGTTTCACGCCGATTTGATGCTGGCTGAGGCCGCGCGCGACGCGAATATCCCCTACATCATGTCGGGCGCCAGCAACAATTCGATCGAGGCGGCAGCCAAGATCGCGCCAAAGAACCACTGGTACCAGCTCTATGCCGCGCGCGATCCGGCGATCAACGCCGATTTGATCCGGCGCACCGCCGATGCCGGGCTCGGCGCGCTGGTGCTGACCGTCGACACTCCGGTTGGGTCGAAGCGCGAGCGCAACATCAGGAACGGCTTTGGCAACATCCGCGGCGGACTGCTGCAGGCGCTGAGCCTGAAGCCGTCGATCCTGATGGAGGCGATGACCCATCCCGGCTGGATCGTCGAATACTTCAAGCGCGGCGGCGGCACGCCGGTGCTGGGCAACTGGCAGCCCTACGCGCCGGCGGGCGCGGATGCCGAAGAGGTCTACAAATTCGCCTCCTCGGTGCGCCCGTTCAACGCCCAGACCTGGCGCGACCTGGAGACCTACCGCAAGCTGTTCCCGCGCGCCCTTGTCGTCAAAGGCATAATGAGCCCGGCCGACGCGTTGCGCTGCGTCGAGATCGGCTGTGACGGCATCCTCGTGTCGAACCACGGTGGGCGCCAGCTCGACCAGGCGCCGGGCTCGCTCGACGTGTTGCCGGCGATCAAGGCCGCGGTCGGCGACAGACTGACCCTGCTGCTCGACAGCGGGGTGCGCCGTGGCGCCGACATCCTGATCGCGCTCTGCCTCGGTGCCGATTTCTGCTTCTTCGGCCGCCCGACTTTGTATGGCGCGGCCGCCGGCGGGCTGCCCGGCGTCAAAAAGGCGATCGACATCTTTGTCAACGAGATCGACCTGGTCATGGGCCAGATCGGCTGCCCAAGCCTCGACCAGCTCGGCCCCGATTTCCTGTGGCAGGACGACTGGCAGCGCAACCGCTGATGCTCCCATTAGCCCGACTTGGCGTACCCGCCGCACCGCGCAGTCGAGGCCGGAAGCGCCCCAGAACGAGCAAGGGCGCGTTAATCTCACGAAGCCGGTTTTGTGGCGGATTCGAACCTGCAGGCGCGCCGCCGGCGTTTGGGGGTGACGGGGAACATGCTGTACCGGGATTAGGCGCTGGCCCTGGCGCGGCCACCTGCGGGTTGGAACTGGCCAGCCCGCGCCAGCAAACGGACGTCGGTGGCAGAGAGCGTCACGCTTTTTGAGTGGCTGACGTCAGCGGAGACGCCGAACAAGCCGGAAATAATGGCAGTTATACCCGCGCTTGCGCTCGCTTGATACGTGTCGCTTACGTTTCCTCCATTGGACCTAATATCCTTTGACCCGGCGACGCATTTTGCACCCGCTTCCTCATGCAGAGAGCCGTCGCTGTAGACGTAGCCTAGCGGGCTATCCCCCCCCCCGTCCCGGGCGGCATGGCGACCATATTCGGGGCTGTCGTGCCATCGGTGATGCACGCCGCGGCGACAACGCAAATCGACGTGACTATTAACGATCGAACACCAAGGCTTTCCTCCCCTTCCGATGACCCTTTAGTATAGCATGGTCAAGCCTGAAATTCCATCATCAGTTGACTAACAAATATCAATTTCTATCAAGAACGTCCCGCATTGTAAGCGTAATACGGCGGCGTTCCGCGGTGACGTCAAAAGGTTTGTGTCAGCAGGAGAGGGGTGCTGATGCCCTGGTTAGAGTTTTCGTGATTGAAGATGGCGAAGAGAATGCGGTCCATCGAGGTTCGGTCGGAGAAGACACCCATTGGCCTGGTACGCCGTCTGACTTCACGAAAGCGGCGCTCGATGGCATTGGTGGTGCGAACGGCTTTGCGCTGGGCCAGGGCTTTGTAGCGCCAGCAAGCGAGCAGTTCGTCGAGGTCGTCACGCAGGCAGGCGACCGCCCGGGGATAATCGGCTGCCCAGCGGTCGGCGAAGCGACGGGCTGCCGACCGCGCCCGCGGCACCGTGCCGGCATTCATGACGGCGTGCAGATCGGCCTTGACCGCCGGCTGGTCGGCAACCCGCACCTTGGCCAGGACATTGCGGATCTTGTGCGCCCAGCAGCGCTGCACCGGAACAGCCGGATAGGCGGTTGGCAGGGCGGCGAGCAGGCCCGCGCCGCCATCGACACAGATCATCTCGAGCGGGTCTCCGATCAGGCCGCGGCGGATCAGGTCGCCGAGGAAACGCTCCCATTCGGCGGCACTCTCGCTGGCTGCCAGGCGGAAATCGATAACCTCCTTCTTACCGTCGGAACGCAGGCCGAGGGCAACCAGCACGGGGCGCCGGATCGCGCCGGCGCCGGTCCACGCCATCGAGCATCAGTACCCGATACTGATCGTTAAGCGGCCGCGCGTGAAAGGCGGCCACCACCGCATCGAGCTGCTTGGCCACCGTGCTGACGGTAGCCGGGCTGATCGGCCGCCCGAGGATCGGCAGCAAGGCCTCGCCGACTTTGCGCACCGAAAGCCCGAGGACAAAGCACGCCAGGATCATCCGATCCACTTGCTCGGGACGCCGCGCATAGGCGCGCACGACCGCAATCGGGGCGAACCGGCGGGTGCGAGGCACCGCCAGCTCGATGTCGCCAAGCTCGGTCAGCAGATGGCGCCGATAAGAGCCATTGCGCCGGTCGACTTCGTCCATCGCCGCCATCCGATCGAGGTGCTGATCGATCGCCTGCGCCATCTGACCCTGCAGAATGGCGGCGATCGCCTCCCGGCCGAGCCCCCGGTAGCCCTCGCCCCATTCCAGTCCTTGCGCTTGCATGGCCTTCACGAACTCAAATGCCCTCGGTAAGCTTCGGATCGTCACAGCCTGTGGCATTGGGGGTGCTCCATCTTGCGGACCTCAGCAATCCGCCGAGTACCCCCTCTCACCGCCCTGACACAAATCTCCGTACATCACCGCGTTCCGCAGGCCGCTCGACTAATGGCCAGCTGATGGCTATGTTGGGGGGATGAGTACGCACAGCGTCGCCGAGGCCAAGAACCAGCTCTCGAAGCTGATCGATCGCGCTCTCGAGGGCGAAGGCGCCGTGATCACCCGCCGCGGCGAGCCGGTCGTCGAGTTGAAGCCGCTGCGACCGGCGCCGCGTGCGATCCCCGCCGTCCCCGCAACGCCGCGGCGAATAACCGAGGCCGATATCGAATGGTTGCGCGCCCGCCGGTCCCGCCTGCCACCGTCAAAGGTCGATGCTGCTACTCTTATTCGTCAAATGCGCGATGAGGAATGGGAACGGTAGCCTGCTATCTCGACACCAACATCCTCGTCGCGTTGCTCACTCCCGAACCTTTCAGCGGACGGGCGGACACCTTCCTCCAAAGTGTTTCCGAGCCGCTGATCGTCAGTGATTTTGCAGTTGCGGAATTTTCTTCCGCAATGGCGCGGCGAGTGCGCATGCGCGAATTCACCTCCGAGCAGGCCGGTATCGCCCTTTCCGGGTTCGATACCTCATCCGGCGACTTGATCTGGCCCTGCGCACGCCCGATGCGCTGCACATCGCCATCGCCAGCCGCCTCGATGCGACGTTGGTGACTTTCGACCGCGGCACGACCGCTGCGGCCCGCGGGCTCGGCATGGCGGTCGCGACGCCCTGAAAGGTTGTCGGCGGCGTTCCAAATCAGCATTCTTGGCCTGACCTGGCAGCTTTCAGCGAGCACCCGAGCCGATGAGATTGGAAAACGCCGTCAACATCGAAGATCTGCATCGGATGGCGAAGCGGCGGCTGCCAAAGATCGCCTTCGATTTTATCGAAGGCGGGCTTGAGGACGAGCGCGGGCTCGAACGCAACACCGCGGCGTTTCACAAGCACCAGCTGCTGCCGCGCTATCTGGTCGACGTCTCGGTCCGCGACCAGCGGGCGAGCCTCTTCGGCCACACCTATGCGAGCCCATTCGGGATCTCGCCGACCGGAGGCGCCGGCCTGTTCCGCCGAGGCGCCGACCTGATGTTGGCCGAGGCCGCGGCAAAGGCAAACATCCCCTACATCATGTCGGGCGCCAGCAACGATTCGATCGAGGCGGCGGCCAAGGTGGCGCCGAACAACGCCTGGTACCAGCTGTACGCGGCGCGCGACGCCGGGGTGCGCGAGGACATGATCCGGCGCACTGCCGATGCCGGCATGGCCTCCTTAGTGCTGACCGTCGACGTTCCGGTCGGGTCGAAGCGTGAGCGCAATATCCGCAACGGTTTTGCCAACGTCCGCGGCGGGCTGCAGGCGCTGAGCCTCAAACCGTCGATCCTCGCCGAGGCGCTGACCCATCCCGGCTGGATCGTCGAATATCTGCGTCACGGCGGCGGTACACCGATGCTGCAGAATTGGCAGCCCTATGCGCCGAGCGGCGGCAGCGCCGAGGACGTCTACAATTACTCGCGTGCGCTGATGCCATTCAACGCCCAGACTTGGCGCGATCTCGAGCGTTACCGGCGGCTGTTTCCACGCAACCTGGTCGTCAAAGGCATCATGAGCCCGGCCGACGCGTTGCGCTGCGTCGAGATCGGCTGTGACGGCATCATCGTCTCGAACCACGGCGGCCGCCAACTCGACCAGGCGCCGGGCTCGCTCGACGTGTTGCCGGCGGTCAAGGCGGCGGTCGGCGACAAGCTTGTCGTCATGCTCGACAGCGGCGTGCGCCGCGGCGCCGACATCCTGATCGCGCTGTGCCTGGGCGCCGAGTTCGTGTTCATGGGCCGGCCGACCTTATACGGCGCCGCCGCCGGCGGCATCCCGGGGGTCAACAAGGCGATCTCGATCCTCGGCAACGAGATCGACCTCGTCATGGCTCAGATCGGCTGCCCGAGCCTCGACCAGCTCGGCCCCGATTTTCTGTGGCGCGACGACTGGCAGCGCAACGAGTGACCCCTACCCGTCATTCCCGCGCAAGCGCGCGCCCAGCGGGAATCCAGGGACCAACAAATCCCGCCTCCCCCTGTTCAAGCCAGGGGCAGGCTCTGGCCCCCTGCTCGCGCGGGCGTGACGAATAACTATTGAAAATCTTCTCGTTATTACCGGCTGCCGATTACCGCTCATTGCTGAAGAAACGCGATCCTGTCGGAGATCAAACCATGAAACTCGATCAGGCGGTCAATATCGAAGATCTCCACCGCATGGCGAAACGCAAGCTGCCGAAGATCATCTTCGATTTTATCGAGGGCGGGCTTGAGGACGAGCGCGGCCTTGAGCGCAACCGGGCCGCCTTTCACAAACACCAGCTGCTGCCGCGCTATCTCGTCGACGTGGCGGCGCGCGACCAGTCGGCAACCGTGTTTGGCCATACCTATTCGAGCCCGTTCGGCATCTCGCCGACCGGCGGTGCCGGGCTCTACCGGCGCGACGGCGACTTGATGCTGGCCGAGGCGGCGGCGGAAGCCAACATCCCCTACATCATGTCGGGCGGCAGCAACGCCTCGATGGAAGAAGCGGTGCGGATCGCCCCTAACAACACCTGGTATCAGCTCTACGCGGCCAAGGACCGGGACCTGACCGACGCCTTGATCGGGCGCGCGCACGACAGCGGTGTCGGCGCCCTGGTGCTGACCGTCGACGTGCCGGTTCATCCCAAGCGCGAACGCAACATGCGCAACGGCTTCTCGACCGTGCGCAATGGCGGCGTCATGGAGGCGCTGAAACTCAAACCCTCGATCCTGCTGGAGGCGATGACCCATCCCGCCTGGGTTATCGACTATGTGCGGCACGGCGGGGCGCCGACCCTCGGCAACTGGGCACCGCACGCCGGCAACGGGGTGAGCGCCGCCGATGCGATCCAGCTCGGCCGCACCCAAACCCCGGCTGCGGCGCAGACCTGGCGCGACCTCGAGCGCTATCGCCGGCTGTTCCCGCGCCCGCTCGTCGTCAAAGGCATCCTGAGCCCGGCCGATGCGATCCGCGCCGCCGAAATCGGCATCGACGGGATCATCGTCTCGAACCATGGCGGCCGCCAGCTCGACCAGGCGCCGGCCTCGCTCGACGCCCTGCCGGCGATCAAGGCGGCGGTCGGCGACAAGCTCACGATCATGCTCGACAGCGGGGTTCGGCGCGGCGCCGACATCCTGATCGCGTGGTGCCTCGGCGCCCAATTCGTGTTTTTTGGCCGGCCGACCCTTTATGGCGCGGTCGCCGGCGGGATTGCCGGGGTCAAAAAGGCGATCGATATTTTCCGCGGCGAAATCGATCTGGTCATGGGCCAGATCGGCTGCCCGAGCCTCGACCAGCTCGGCCCCGATTTTCTGTGGCGCGAGGACTGGACCCAGAACCGCTGAGGCACGGGCCGGCGGAGAAGCGGATTTTGCCCGCGCAAGCGGCCCCAAGCCTGCGACCTTGGCCGCCACCGGTCGGCGACCGCGCCCGAGCCGCCGCGCATCTGATGCCCGCCCGAACGGCGGCTTTTTTCGTCCGCGCCGGCAAGGCTGCTCAGGTGGCGGTGGCGCGCTCGGACCCCACCGCCGTCTGGGTGAGCTCGCGGTCGATGTCGTCGATCGAGCGGCGGCTGGTTTCGAACCCGATGAACCAGAACGCGAATGCGCCCAATACGTACCAGAAGGCAAAATAGTTGAACCCCGGAACCAGCGCGTCGAGCGTCGCCGCCGGCTTGACGTAGTTGGACGAGCCGGCGATTAGCGCCAGCCCGAGCGGGCCGATGAACTTGCCGAGGTTGCCGACGCCATAGACCAGGCCCATGCCGCTGCCGCGCAGCCGCGCCGGCCACAACTCGCCCATATAGGGGCCGACGATCGAATAATTGCCGCTGCCGAAGAAGCTCTGCAGCAGCAGCATAATGTAAAACACCGACACGCCGCTGATGAATGCACTATGCATATAGCCGGCGAGCGACATGAACAGCGCCGCGGTCAAACAGCTGAACACGCCGGAGGCGCGGCGGCCCCAGGCGTCCGAAAGCCACGAGCACAGGAACCGCCCGGCAATCGCCATCAGGGCGATCCAGATGCCCAGTTTGGACGCCTCCGCCGGGCTGATCTTCAGGACCATCACCAAGAGGGTCACGGTCCACAACCCGAGCCCGACGCCGCCCGTCTGGCTGAGGCCGGTCAAGGCGCCGGCAACGATGCTGCGCGGGTATTTGAACAGCTCGAGCCAGCGCGTGTGCTCGACTACCGGGGCGACCGCCGGCAAGGTGATGTCCTTCGGGTCCATTTGCAACGCCCAGGCGAGCGATTTGCGCGCATCTTCCATCCGTCCTTGGCGCATCAGCCAGTATGGCGATTCGGGGACCCAGGCGCGGATATAGAGGGTCAGGAACGCCGGCAAGAGGCCGATGGCAAACAGGCCGCGCCAGCCGATATAGGGGGTGGCGTAAGCCGCCAGCAGCGCGCCGAGCAGAGAGCCTGCCGGCAACATGGTCGTGGTCAGACCGGTCAGCCAGCCGCGCTTGGCGGTCGGCACGAATTCCTGAATGATCGTGATATCGACCGAATACATGCCGGTCACCCCAAAGCCGACAAAAAACCGGCAGATCACCAAATAGATCCAGGCGTGCTCGGGGGTCAGCGCCATCGCCCCAGTGGCGATCGAGGTGTTGAGCACGGTGCCGATCATCGCCATGCGCCGGCCGCTTTTGTCGGCTGCCCAGCCCCACAGCAGCGAGCCGAACGGCGCGCTGATGCCCGAGGCCAGCAGGATCAGCCCCGACTGGCCAAAGGTCAGGTGCCAGTCTTTGACGATGAACGCCAGGACAAAGGCGATCAGTCCAAAGTCGAAGAAATCGAGCATATCGCCGATCGTCGCCGCCAGCGCGATCTTCCACTGGTTCGCCGTCAACTTTTGTTGATTGTCCAGTAGCTCCAGCATGCCATCCTCCCGGTTCCACCCGCGGTGTCGCAGGTGCATCGCTGCTTTGTGGTCTCCCGGAGGAAACGCAGCTTCAGGCCGAGGAGGTTACGACCGGCCCAGGCCGGAAGACGAGCAGATTTTTTGCGCCCGGACCGATCCGGGGAGCGGCCTCCGCTGCGCCTCGGAATAGGTTCCAGCCGGAGACGCCGGGGCGGGCGTTAGCGGTAGGCTGTGGGGGAGGTATTGCGCAATTCAAATGCGGGAATTACCGCCAATTCCGCCGGCGAACGGCCGCTAGCGGTACGGATCAGACAGATGATGCCGATTTCTCCGCCTCGTCGCCCCCGCGCAAGCGGGGGTCCAAGGCCGCAAGCGTGGTGCTGGTTGCCCCTGGGTGTCCGCTTTCTCGTACCGCCAGACGGCCCGCCGGGCCGGTCCTTAGCTGCCGCCGGCCGAGCGCGCCGCGCCCGGCCGGAACCCGGTTCGAGCGGATCGGCCGGTATCAGGTGGCGGGGACGCGCACGGAGGGCGCCGCCGCTTTGTTTAGCTCGGCATCGATTTCATCGATCGTGCGGCCGCGGGTCTCCATGGCAATGAGCCAGAAGGCGACCGCGCCCAGCAGGTACCAGAACGCGAAGTAGTTGAATCCGGGGATCAGCGCGTCGAGGGTCGCCTTTGGGCTGACAAGGTTCGACGAACCGGCGATCAGCGCCAACCCGGCCGGGCCGATGAACTTGCCGAGATTGCCGACGCCGTAGACAAATCCCATGCCGCTGCCGCGCAGCCGCGCCGGCCACAACTCGCCCATATAGGGCCCGACGATCGAGTAGTTGCCGCTGCCCATGAAGCTTTGCAGCAGGATCATCAAAAAGAACATCGACACGCCGCCGATGAAGACGTCGTGCAGGTAACCCGCCAGCGACATGAACAGCGCCGCGACCAGACAGCTGACGATGCCCGAGGTGCGGCGCCCCCACGCGTCTGATATCCACGAGCAGAAAAACCGGCCGGCGATCGCCATCAGGCTGACCCAAATCACCAATTTGGACGCCTGAGGCGGGGTGATCTTGAGGACCATGACAAACAAGGTCACCATCCACAGCGCCAGCGCGACACCGCCGGTCTGGGTCAGCCCGGTCAGGCAGCCGGCGATGATGCTGCGCGGGTATTTGAAGATCTCGAGCCAGCGCGTCTGCTCGACCGCGGGGATCCCTGCCGGCAACGCGATTTGCGCGGGGTCCACCTGCAATGCCCAGGCGAGCGACCGCCGCGCCTCTTCGACGCGGCCCTGGCGCAGCAGCCAGTGCGGCGATTCGGGGACGAAAGCGCGGATGTAGAGGCACAGGAACGCCGGCAGCAGCCCGACCGCGACCATCCCGCGCCAGCCGATATAGGGGGCGGCAAATGCCCCAAGCACCGCCGCCAGCAGAGAGCCCGCCGGCAGCATCGTCGTGGTGATCCCGGTGAACCAGCCGCGCTTGCTGGCCGGCGAAAACTCCTGCATCAGGGTGATGTCGACCGAATACAAGCCGGTGACGGCAAACCCGACGAAGAAACGGCAGACGACCAGGTAGAGCCACCCGCCTTCCGGCGTCAGCGCCATCGCGCCGGTCGCGAGCGAGACATTCAGCACGGCAGTGATCAGCGCCGTGCGCCGGCCGACCTTGTCCGCCATCCACCCGTACAGCAACGAGCCGAATGGGGCGCTGACACCCGAGGCGAGCAGGATCGCGCCCGACTGCCCGTAATTCAGATGCCACTCCTTGACGATAAAGGCTAAAACAAAGCCGATCAGGAAGAAATCGAAGAAGTCGAGCATGTCGCCGAGCGTGGCAGCGCCCGCAATCTTCCACTGGTTCGCCGTAAGCTTGGTCTGCCGCTCCAACAACTCAAGCACTGCTTCTCCTCCCTCATACCGACTCAGAAACACCACCACGGAACGGGTTCACCGTTTCCATCAGTTTCTTGGGCGGCCACGATCAATGTCCGCCAAAACTGGGTCACGCGCAGCCCTGATGATTGTAAGCTTACATGCGACCGGTGCATACTGGCAATGGCCATACTGCATGGCGGCGAACTTGTTGCTATATCCGCCGGCTAATAGCTGCCGGCACTGCAATAATGCCAGGTCGAGCCATCAAATCCGTAGAGCAATGCCAGCCGCTGGTCCGCGGCGTGGGCGAGGACAACTCTGAACTGCTGACCGGTGCAAGGCGAGGTCCCGGCGCCGGCCGGTTTGGGCATTTTTTTCTGCACAGCACAGCTGGCGGCCCAGTCAGGCAGTGTTGCGGGCGCAGCCGCGAGCCGCTTGCCGTCGGCGAGCACGAAATAGTCAACCGGCTGGCCCTGCTTGACATCGGCATGCAGCGCGAGCGAGCCGTAACGCGAGCGATAGAAGCCGGCCTGTTGCTCACCATCGCTCGCGCCGGATGCCACCGCGCGGAAGGTCAAAGCACCGCATGCCGGCGGCCCCTTTTCCGCCGGGTGCTTTGCCGCCGCGAAGGCGCCGACTGCCACCATGCCGAACGCGAGCCCAGCGCATGCCGACATCGTCCTCTTCATCCTGCGCTCTCCAATCTGCTGCGAAGTCAGCTTATAGCGCCGCAGTCGTGCTGGCAGTAGGCTCCGCGGCGCCGCTGCTGCGATCGAGGGTCGCATCCTCCGGCCGATCTCGGGAACAGCTTTCCCATGCGCAGCGGCCTTTTGCTAATTGGCGTGACGATTTGGCTCGCTGCAGCCTCGTCGCACGCGGCGACGTTGGCGGTCGTGCTGGCGATCGATGTCTCCTTCAGCGTGACGCCGGATTCGTACGTCTTGCAGCGTGACGGCATCATCCGCGCCTTCGAGGATCCGCGGCTGCTGAATGCGATTGCCGTCGCTCCGGGCGGAATCGAGGCATTGGTCCTCGAATGGTCGGACCCCGACAAGATTGCGGTCACCGTCGGTTGGACACATGTCACCGACAGCCATAGCGCCGCCGGCTTTGCCGCCGCAGTGCGCGCGACGACGCGCAGCTCGGGCGGGCTGACCGCGATCGGCCCGGCACTTGCCGCCGCCGCTGCGCAATTCGACCATCTGCCGCAACCGGCGGCGCGGCGGGTCATCGACATCTCCGGTGACGGCATGGCCAACCTCGGCGAACCGCCGCAGGCGGCGCGCGATAGCATCGTCAAGCACGGGATCACGATCAACGGGCTGGCGATCTTGGCCGAAGAGTCGTGGCTTGAAGACTACTATCGGCACAATGTGATCGGCGGCCCGTCGGCTTTTGTCGTCCCGACACGCGATTTCCACAGCGTCGCCGACGCGATGATCCGAAAGCTCGTCCAGGAGGTCGCAGGCGCTGGGGGAACGCCCGCTTTCGCTGAGGAACCGGCGGTTCGGAATGGCGGCGCACTTTTGCTGTTGGGCAAGCGTGGCGGCAACCGCGATTAAAGGCTATCGCCCGTCCGCGGGGTCGAGGTGGAGGTGCATAAACGCCGAGGTCGCTTTGCTTGCCCGTTGCTCGGCCTCGGCCGGCGCAGGCGTTGCGGCAACCCCCAGCAGCAGGCCAACCATGAGGCCCTCCCAGAGAAGCCCCAAATATTGCGCCGCCATCTCGGTTGGCTCGCCCGGGCCAAGGAGCCCCGCGGATTGGGCGGCGGCCAACAATTCCGCCAGTGCTCCACGCGTGGCGTCACGGCCGGCCATGTCGAGGGTCCGGGCGATCTCGGGGGTGCGCGTCGCCTCGGCGATCGCCAGGCGAAACGCCGCGATCACCGACGGGTGGGAGACCTCCCGCACAAGATTCGCCGCAAAGGCGGTAAGCGTCGAAGCCAGCATCTGCCGGCTGTCCGGAATCGAGCAGTCCGGTGATAATCGCATTCGCTCCGCCCGGCTCCTGATGCAGGCAGCCAGCATCTCCTGCTTGCTGCCGAAGTTGGCGTAGAGATCACGTTTTGAGACTTTGGCGCGCGTCGCGATGTCGAGCGTGCTGGTGGCGGCATAGCCTTCTTCGGAGAACGCCTTGAATGCGGCGCCGAGGATGCGCTCGTGCATCTGGTTCCGGGCTGCTGTCAGGACGCTGCTTTCGGGATTTTTCATCGGCCTTAAAATTTCTCTTGTCGTGGTACCGTTACGTACCGTACACGTTAGCGTGGGTACTGAAGGGTACCCGTAATTTGCACCGAGGCCACCATGAGTGTCGAGATTTCTCGGACCACGGGCCCCAAATTTCGCGAGACCGCCTACCGGGTTGGCGCGGTCGCCGGCACATTTCCGAATCGGGCGCCAAAGCAGGCTTGGCTCGTCGTCGCCCTTCTGTTCCTGTTCATGGCGATCAATTTCGCCGACAAGGCGGTGATCGGGATCGCCGCTGTCCCGATGATGCGCGACCTGAGGATCACTCCGAGCCAGTTCGGGCTGATCGGCTCGAGCTTTTTTCTGTTGTTTTCGGTCTCTGCGATTGTCACCGGCTTTGTCGTCAACCGCGTGCAAACGCGCTGGGCGTTGCTGGCGATGGGGCTCGTGTGGGCGTTGGCCCAGTTTCCGATGCTTGGAAATGTCGGGTTCGCGGCTGTTGTTGCCTGCCGGATCGTCCTCGGCGCCGGCGAGGGACCGGCGGCGCCGGTGGCGCTGCATTCGGCCTACAAATGGTTCCCCAACGAGCTTCGCACATTACCAACCGCGATCGTCGTGCAGGGCGCAGGAATCGGCATCATGGTGGCGCTGCCGCTGCTCAACTGGGTCATCGTCCACTATTCCTGGCGCTGGGCCTTTGGCGTGCTCGGCATCGCCGGCCTGGTTTGGACGGGGGCGTGGCTCGCGCTTGGGCGCGAGGGCTCTATCGCCACTCCGGCGGCAACGGATGCCGCGCCGCTGCCCGAACGGGTCTCGTATCGAAAGCTGTTGCTGAGCCCGACAATCGTCGCGTGCTGGTGCGCGAATTTTGGCGCCTATTGGGGGCTTTCGCAGGCGCTGTCCTGGCAAGGGGCTTTTCTGATCAAAGGGCTGGGCTTGTCGCAGGGCTCGATCGGCCTGCTGGGCGCGCTGCCGCCGGGGGTCAGCGTCGTCGTCGTGGTCGCCGCCGGCTGGTTTTCCCAGCGCCTGCTGTCCCGCGGGGTGTCAAGCCGGGTGGCGCGCGGCATCTTGGGCGGTGCGTGCGTAGCGCTCGGCGGAGCGGCGCTGGCGATCATGCCCTACATTCCCGGCATCCCGCTCAAGATCGGGCTAACGACAATCGGGGTGGCGCTGCCTTCGGTTATCTACGTGATCAGCAACACCGTTGTCAGCGAAGTCACACCCGTCGTTCAGCGCGGCGGCCTGCTCGCCATCGGTACCGCCGTCGGCGCCTCGGCCGGGCTCCTCGCACCCTACGTCATGGGCAGGGTCATCGAGAGCGCGGCGACCCCGCTCGACGGCTTCAACACCGGCTTCATGATCTGTGGCGTCATCATGCTGCTCGGCGGCGCCATCGGGATGGCGCTGATCCGCCCCGAGCGCGAGGCGACGCGGTGGCAGAACAAAATGCCAGAGGCGGCGGTCGGACCGGCTTGAGCCGGCCGAACGCCGCTTCGGGTTTACCCGCCGCGCGCTCAGATGCAGTAGGTGCGGATCGGCGCAAAGCCGTTGAACCCGACCGAGGCATAGCTCGCGGTATAAGCGCCGGTCGCCAAGATCTCGACCCTGTCGCCGACCTCGAGCCCAAGCGGCAGGCGGTATTCGGTCTTCTCGTAGAGAATGTCGGCGCTGTCGCAAGTCGGTCCCGCGAGAATGACCGGCCCGCACTTCCCGCCGCGGCCGGGCGTTTTGATACGATATTTGATGCTCTCGTCCATGGTTTCGGCGAGCCCGTTGAATTTGCCGACATCAAGGTAGACCCAGCGCCGCTCGTCGCTGCCGCCCTTTTCGGAGATCAGCACGACCTCGCTCTGGATCACGCCGGCATCACCAACCAGGGAGCGTCCCGGCTCGACAATGATCTCCGGCAGATGGTTGCCGAAATGGCGGGTGACTGCCGCCATGACCGCGCGGGCATATCGTTCGATCGCCGGCACCTCGCCGGTGTAATGCGCCGGAAAGCCGCCGCCGATGTTGACCATGCGCAAATCGATGTCGGCCTCGGCGAGCAGCGAGAACATCCGCGCCGCGGCGCCAACCGCTCCGTCCCATTGCCCAAGATCGGTTTGTTGCGAGCCAACATGGAACGACACGCCATACGGGTCGAGACCGCGATCGCGGGCGCGGCGGAGCAGATCGACGGCCATCTCAGGGGCGCAGCCGAATTTGCGCGACAGCGGCCATTCCGCACCCTGGCAATCAACGAGGATGCGGCAGAACACCTGCGCTCCCGGTGCCGCCCGCGCCAGCTTGTCGAGCTCGTGTAGGCTGTCAAAAGCGAAAAGGCGCAATCCCGCACCATAGGCGAAGGCGATGTCCTTCTCCTTCTTGATGGTATTGCCAAAGGACAGACGCTCCGCGGTCGCCCCATTTTCCAGGCATAACTCGATCTCGCCGCAACTCGCGACATCGAAATTGGCGCCTTTGCGCTCGAGCAGAGCCACTACCGCCGGCGCGGGGTTGGCCTTGACCGCATAAAAGACCCGCGCCAGCGGCAAGTGCCGGCACAAAGATTCATAGGCCTTTGCGATCACGTCGAGATCGACGACGAGGCACGGAGTTTCGGGCGAATTGTCGGCGAGGAAGCGAGCAATCCTCTCATTCATTCCTGGGGGTCATCCTTCCCGCAAGCGGCTAAGCGAAGCAGATGCGGACGGTCGGCGCCCGAGATACGCGCCAGCGGACATGTCACGCCGACGCGCTTTCGGGCTCTGACCGAGCGCGAACCAAGACAAGTGCCGAGCCGGGTTTCGAGCCCAGCTCGGTTGAGTTTTGCTGCTTAGCTTAAACTGCTCGGGTCGATGACCCGGTTGCCCCGCCCCCGCAGGCGCGTCCCGCGAAGGTTCGCATCAGGGCAGGGCACCACGCCCCTCAGTCGGATAGCAACCATATCGACCTCCCTCTCGGGACCGGCCTTGCGGCCAGACGACCAAAAAGGACGCGTTACGTCGTTGCATAACCACGGTGGGCCATAGGCACGTGCGAGTGCGTCGAGAGATGGATAGATACGCCGATGCGCCGGGAACGCAAGCGGCAATTACCGAAAATTTATCGCTTAACCACGTTCCCGGAAGCACCTCTTTTTGTCGGAACCGAGGGATAGCTGAGGCACGCCCCCGCGGTGTCAGCCGAGCGCCTTTTCCAGCAGGTCGAGCGCTGCGATCGAGAAAGTGCGCATGTTGTCGAGGCGGTCGGCCTTGCCGGTCTCGACCGTCATCGAGCGCTCGCCGCTGGGCCCGATCACGGCGATGCACGAATGCCCTGCGGCATGGCCGTAGCGGCTGCCGGTCGGACCGGCCGTCCCGGTCTCGCCCAGCGACCAGGTCGTCGCCAGCTTGCCGCGGATCTTGCGGGCGAAGAGCAGCGCGTAGGCCTCGGTCGAGGGCGTGATGCCGGTCAATTCCTGATCGGTCACGGCGAGGAGTGCCGCGCGCGACTGGCGCGTGTAGACAACCGCACCGCCCATGAAATAGGCAGAGGCGCCGGCTATCGCCAGCAACGCCGCCGCGATCATCCCGGCGGTCGAGGATTCGGCGACCGATATCGTCTCGTTGCGGGCCTTGAGCTTTGCCGCAATCCGTTCCGCCTGGGGTAGCAGATCCTGTAACATCTCTCCGCCTCCGTTCCCTATACCGAGATTGCCGCCGCGCGAGGAGCCTCCGCGACGACCCGCGAAACCATCCTTTACGCCGAGGACGGGCCGATCGGGACCCCGACCCTGAACCGCCCCGGCGACGGCAACATGTTCGCCCCGATCATGTGCCACGAGATCCGCGATTGCATCAACCTCGTGCGCCACAAGAGCCGGACGCGGGTCCTTTCACCGAACGCCGCAAGCCCGAAAAATTCGGGCTTTGAGCTATTGCGCGAAACCGCCAGTACTCCGATCGCCTCGGGCCAGATGCTGTTGTGTATATCATCTACGCGGCGATTCCGAGCATAGGGACGCCGAGCACACCCGCCGCGCTGCGCAATTCTTCATCAAGCGAGGCAAGCGGCAGCGACGTGCGCTGCGCCAGTTCCAGGTACGCCGCATCGTATAGGGTAAGGCCAAAGCGATCGGCGAGAAGTAGGATAGAAGTCCAAGCCTGAGCGTCGGTGTATGGATCGAGCGCGATGTCCAGCAGCTTCAAGTCGTTTAAAGCCGTGTCGCGCACCTCGACGGCGATGCGCCCGCGGCGGACGGCAACGGTCAGACTGTTGGCAATCTCAAGCCGCCAGAGTCCTGGTACCAAAGCTCCGTCTTCTGCGACGATGTCGAACACCTGCCGCACCGCTTCTGTGGTCTCGTCGCCGTAAATCCAGGCAAGGGTTGCCGAGCTGTCGAGCACCAGCCTCACCGCCGGCCCTCGTCTCGATACGCTTTCCACTCGGCCCAGTCGAAGGGACCAAGCCCGAGCTTTTCGGCGCGGTCGCGGATACGGCGCAGGGCGGCGCGCGCTTCGTTGCGATTGGGCGCGCTCTTGGCGGGCACCAACCGCGCAATCTGCTTACCATGCCTGGTGATGACGACCTCCTCACCGCGCTCGACTAGGTCAAGCAACTGCCCGAGCTTGTTTTTCGCCTCGAATGCACCGAACTCTTGCATCACAACCCGTAAATCTAGCTTTATCTAGCTTACTCTTCACAAGCCGAACGTCAACGGCGACGTGGATAGAACCCGCACGGCGGTTTGAGGCGGCGATAGGCGTCGCCGTCGTCGACGTCTTCGAGGGTGTCGACATAGCCGACCGTGACGCCGTCAGACAATCCGGCGAGGGTGTCGGCGAGGGCGTGCGGGCTCGACCAGCGCACCTGCCCGAACAGCGGCGGCAGCCGCGGCCGGCGCCGGGCGCCGACGAGCCAGAACCCGCCATCGACGGACGGCCCAAAGACGAGGTCGCGTTTGCCGAGCAGCCGGAAGGCGGCGGCGACATGGCGGGCCTCGATGTCCGGGATGTCGCCGCCGACCAGCACCACCGGACCGGGCGGGGCAGCGGCGATCACGCGGCGCATGCGGGATCCGAGATCGCCGCCGCCTTGGGAAAAGACTTCGACGCCGCGGCGCCAAGACCGGGCCTCATGGCAAGCGCGATCCGGCGTTACCGCGATCCGCACATGCCAGCGCCGGTCGCCGGCCAGCCGGCGCACCACCCGGGCGATCATAAACCGCTCGAAGCGCGCCGCGGCGACATCGCCGATGTCGCGCGCCAGCCGGCGCTTGCCGCAACCGAGAGCCGGCGCACGCACAAACAGCACGAGATGCCGGCGCATCAGCCGTAGAACCGCGCGATGCGCTCCGGCGCCATGCCGACGAAATACAGCGACAAGCAGAACAGGTTGCGCAACGGCCGGCGCCAATACCCGTCGCGCCGATAGCGCCGTGCCGAGGCGACGCAGCGCGTGCCGATGCGCGCCAGCCGGCGACGGCCGAGGCGCCGCACCAGATCGACATCCTCCATCAACGGCAGCGGTGCAAACCCGCCGACCGCATCATAAAGTGCGCGGCTGATCAACAACCCCTGATCGCCGTACGGCAAACCCAGGACCCGGCAGCGCCAGGCCACGACCCTCTCCACCCGCCGCGCCGCCGCCGCCGGATCGTCGAGGGCGAAGTCGAAATACCCGGCGCGGCTTTCCGCCGGCGATTGCGCGATAAATACGTCGACCGCCTCCGCCCATCCCGCTTCCAAAAGACAATCGGCATGCAGAAACAACAGCCACTCGCCCGCTGCGGCTGCGGCACCGGCAGCAAGCTGGGTCCCCCGGCCGCGCGCGGCGACAATAACCCGAGCGCATCCCGCACCGGCAATTGCGACGGTCGCGTCGGCCGACCCTCCATCGGCCACGACAACCTCCAGCACAAACGCCGAATGCAGCGCCGCCAATGTCTGCGACAGGGTTGCGGCCGCGCCCAAGGTCGGGATGACGACCGAGAACTCGCGATAGTTCTTGAAACGTTCTCAGAATTCCGGCATTATACCGGCATGGATATGTCGGGCATGATCGCGCCGCGCAAGGGACGCGGGGCGGCGAGCAACGAGGTCGGCCGGTTTGAAGCCGAAAAGCGGGTGATGTTCGACGACGGTTGGGGTTCCGCCGACGAAGAACCGATGCCGCTGACGACGACCCTGACGGTCGAACTCGACGCGCACGATCATCGCCCGCAACGATTCGCCGGATATCGGCTTCGACCGATCGATCAACCCCTATCGCGGCTGTGAGCACGGTTGCATCTATTGCTACGCGCGGCCGAGCCACGCCTATCTCGGCCTGTCGCCCGGCCTCGATTTCGAGAGCCGGCTGTTTTACAAGCCGCAGGCGGCGGCCTTGCTCGCCGCCGAATTGCGCAAGAAAGGCTACGCCTGCCGCCCGATCGCGCTTGGCAGCAACACCGACCCGTATCAGCCGGTTGAGCGCCGGCTCGGCATCACCCGCTCGATCCTCGAAGTGCTGCGCGATTTTCGCCATCCGGTGACAATCGTCACCAAATCGGCGCTGATCCGGCGCGACATCGATATCCTGGCCCAGATGGCGAAGGAGAAGCTGGCGATCGTCACGATCTCGGTGACCACGCTCGATCGTTCGCTGGTGCGGGCGATGGAGCCGCGGGCGGCCACCCCCGAGCGGCGGATCGAAACGATTGCCGCCCTCGTCGAAGCCGGCGTCCCGACCGGTGTGCTGAGCGCGCCGATGATCCCGGCCCTCAACGACGCCGAGATGGAGCAGATCCTCGAAAGGGCGCGAGCCGCCGGTGCGACCTCGGCCGGGTACACCTTGCTGCGCTTGCCGCTCGAGCTGAAGGCGCTGTTCCGGGAATGGCTCGAGGCGCATTTCCCGGACAAGGCGGCGCATGTGTTGTCGCTGGTCGCGCAGGCGCATGGCGGCCGGCTTTACGACTCGGCCTGGTCGAAGCGGATGACCGGCGCCGGCCCCTACGCCGACATGCTGCGGGTTAGGTTCGACCGCGCCTGCCGCAAGCTCGGCTTCAACCAGCGCACGACCAATCTGCTCGACACCACCCGCTTCCGCACGCCGCCACAGGAAGGCGATCAGCTGAGCCTGTTCTGAGGCCTCGCCTTGCCTAGACCGGGTTCGGGAGCTTAACCTGTTCCGATAAATCCTGCGCATCGAGGGGAACCCGGTCATGATCTGCGACGTCCACGCGCACTACACGCCAAAGAATTTCAGCGAGTTCATGGGTGACCGCTTTGCATCGCCGGTTCATCTGCCGGTCAAGCGCGGAATGGCGCGCCATCCGTTCTCGGATTCGCCGGAGGACATTCAAGGGCGCTTTGAGCTGATGGACGCCGCCGGGGTCGAAAAGCAGGTGCTGTCGCCGAACCACCCGCCTTACCTGCCGGACGAGGCCGAAGGCGTCAAGGCCGTGCAGATGCTGAACGACGGCTACGCCGACCTCGCCCATCGCTACCCAAAACGCATCGCCTCATACGTGATGTTGCCATTGCCGCATATCGACGCCGCTCTGAAGGAGATGGAACGCGGCTTTGACCAATTGGGCTGCGTCGGCGTCAACATGAACATCATCTGCCTCAACCGCTCGGTCGCCGAGACCGAGTTCGAGCCGATCTACGCGGAGATGGACCGGCGTGGCGCCGTCCTGTTCGTGCATCCGGCCGGGACCGGCATCTGCTCGCCGTTCATCACCGGTTACCGCTATACCGGGTCGGTCGGCACCTCGCTGGAGGACGCGACCTTTGTCCTGCACATGATCGCCAAGCAGATCCCGCACCGCTACCCGAACATCAAATTCATCGTCCCGCATCTCGGCGGCCCGATCCCGATGCTGCTGAACCGGCTCGACCAGCAGGGCCAGAGCCAGAGCGGCCACCCGAACCTCGCCGAAGCGCCGAGCGTCACCGCCAAAAAATTCTATTACGACACCGTGTGCTACGGCTCAAAGGCGGCTTTCACCTGCGCCCTCGAAGCGTTCGGCGCCGACCATATCGTCACCGGCAGCGACTATCCGGTATTGCAGGATTACGAGGCCTATAAGGAGACTTTCGGCTATATCAGCCGGCTCGGGCTGCCCCACGCGGCGATCGACAAGATCCTGAACCATAATGCACAGCAGCTGTTCGGCTTTGCCCATTAGTCCCGCTCAGGCAGTTTCGATGAGCGGGTCGGAGGCCGATTTGGGGTTCGCCGCAGACTACGACGCGCCGATCCCGTACCTGCAGCGCATTCGCGATTACTACCGGGGATTGGGCTATGGCGCGCCCTACCGCTGGGCGCATTACAGCGAAGTGCCGTTTCGACCGCTCGGCAAACCGCTGGCCGAGAGCCGCATTGCGCTGATTACGACCGCGGCCCCCTACCAGCCCGACAAAGGCGACCAAGGGCCGGGCGCCGCCTACAACGCCGCCGCCAAGTTCTACCAGGTCTATTCCGGCGATGCCGCGATCGACCATGATTTACGGATTTCCCATGTCGCCTATGACCGGGCTCACACGACCGCCCGCAGACGGCAACACCTGGTTCCCGCTGTGGCAATTGCGGCTGAAGGCGGCGGCCGGCCGCATCGGTTGCGTGGCCCCCTACTTTTATGGCGCGCCGACCAACCGCAGTCAGCGCGCGACCCTCGACCGGGACTGCCCCGAGCTGCTGGCGCGCTGTCGCACGGATCAGGTCGACGCCACGATCCTCGTTCCCAATTGCCCCGTCTGCCACCAGACCGTGAGCCTCGTCGCCCGCCATTTGGAAGCGCACGGCGTCGCCACGATCGTCATGGGCTGCGCCAAGGACATCGTCGAATACGTCGGCGTGCCCCGCTTTCTGTTCAGCGATTTCCCGCTCGGCAATTCGGCGGGGCGACCAAAAGACCCGGCCTCGCAGGCCTTCACCTTGGAGCTGGCGCTGCAAGTTCTCGAAACCGCCCCGGCGGCGCGTACAACCGTTCAGTCGCCGCTGCGGTGGAGCGACGACCCGTCCTGGAAGCTCGACTACTCAAACATCGACCGGCTGTCGGCAGAGGAAATTCGCCGGCGGCGCGCGGAATTCGACCGGCAAAAGGAGATCGCCAGAGCCATCCGCGACGAGCCCGCGGCGGCTTAGCGGCGGGGCGATGACACCAGCTGCCGTTAGGGCCGCTCCGATCTTGGCGCTCCAAACGGATGGCAGACAATACGCCGTTACCAGGGCTCGCCGTGCCGCTAACTGCCAGCGCCGAATATTCGCCAGCATAATTCATGGAACTGTCAGATTTCGTCCCATGTTGTGTTTTTATGCCGTGCGATAAAAAGATCGTCTTGCATTTGCGACGATATCGCCTCACCACGTGACAAGCACCTGGCTCAATTTCCTTTGAACATTTGATGAATCGGCATTACCCTTGTTTCGTCCATCCGCTTGCCGGCGGATCAGTGGCCATTCGGCTGGGGGAGTAAAGCCATGACCGAGGATGCTATCGGCGTGCGGGTGAAACAATGGGCGCGTAGCGTGGCGGTAGCGGGGTGCGCTGCAGTCGCCGGCGTGCTCGCGGTAGATGCCGCATCGTCCGCCGCGGCAGCCGCCCCGATGCAGCTGACCTATCGGGTCACGCATTCGACGTACGGCAATATCGGCACCTACGTCAACACGATCGAGCCCAGTGCCGGCGGCACCACGGTCCAGACCCGAGCGCATTTCGAGGTTAAATTGCTCGGCGTGAACATGTACCGGGAAGACGCCCAGCGTACTGAGCACTGGCAGGGCAACCGTCTGATCTCATTCAACGGCGTGACCAGCAAAGGCAACCAGTCAATGGTTGTCAAGGGAGAAGCGCGCGGCAACAGCTTTGTCATCAACTCGCCGCAGGGGACAATCACCGCGCCGGCAACGGTTCACCCGGCGAACCCGTGGTCCCCGAACTTCCTGAGCTCGAGCACGATGATGCGGCCGGATAGCGGAAAAATTGAGCGGGTCAGTGTCAGCGGCGGCGAAGAGGCGGTCGTGACCATCGACGGCAGATCGCTGCGCGCCCACAAATACGTGGTCAACGGCGCCACCCGTTACGACGTTTGGCTCGATAGCCAGGGCGTGCCTGTCATGTTCGTCGCCGACGACGACAGCGGCAAGGTGACCTTTACGTTGGCCAGCTGCACTGGGTGCGCTGTCCCCGCCGAGCAGTTGGGGATGAAGTAGCCGGCTTTCTGCCATAAGACCATCGATCAGCCGCATCTGCCGGTCTACTGTGATGGATTTTCTGGTGGCGGCGAAGCGGTGGGCTACCATTTGAGCGAGACCGTCGGCACTGTCCTGATCGCCCGACTTGGTTGAGCAAACCTTGCCGGCACCGCGGCCGGCTTGTCCGGTCCGGGGGTAGCGGGCACACTTTCTGCCATGGATGGCTTCGGCATAGACACGACGATCGCCGACCCGGCAACGCGCAACCGGGCTGCCGCTTGGCTCGCTCGTGCCGGCGTCAGGTTGCCGAGCTTCACGGAACTCGCCGATCCCTCCCATATTGCCGACACCCGATACGACAACGCGCTGTCCTCGACCGATCCCGATCGCCCCGACCCCACCAATCTATTTCGCCTGCATTGGTATAACGATCGCGCTCGGGTCGGCCTCGATCCGGTGCCGGTCCACCTCGTCTTTCCCCCGACGCTGACCGGTGTACGCGCCCCGATCGCGATGGCCTTCGGCTGTTTTTTCCCGCTGATCGCTGCGCACAAGGTGCTGGCCGCTTATGGTTGTCTGATCCCGCGTCTGGTGACCGGCCGCTTCGACCCCGAGCACGACAAGGCCGTCTGGCCATCGACCGGCAATTATTGCCGCGGCGGGGTCGCGATCTCGCGCATTCTCGGCTGCCGCGGCATCGCGGTATTGCCCGAGGGCATGAGCGCGGAGCGCTTCGACTGGCTCAGCCGGTGGGTTAGCCGGCCGGAAGACATCGTCCGGACCCCAGGCTCGGAAAGCAACGTCAAGGAAATCTACGACAGATGCGCCGAGCTGGCGCGCGATCCCGCCAATGTCATCGTCAACCAGTTCGCCGAATTCGGCAATTACCTAGCCCATTGGGCGTGCACCGGCCCGGCGCTGGGGCGCGTCTTCGATGTGCTGCGCGCAACTCGGCCGGATCTAAGGCTGGCGGCGTTCGTCGCGGCGTCGGGGTCGGCCGGAACCTTGGCTGCGGGTGACTACCTGAAGGAGCGGCACGGGACCCGCATCGTCGCCGTCGAGGCGAGCGAATGCCCCACCCTGCTGCGCAACGGCTTTGGCGAGCACAACATCCAGGGTATCGGTGACAAGCATGTACCGTTGATCCACAACATCATGAACACCGATGTCGTGGTCGGCGTGTCCGACGAGGGTGTCGGGGCGCTCGACCTGTTGTTCAACAGCGACACCGGAAGTGCCTATCTGGCCGGCCGCCGGCGGGTCGACCCGATGCTCGCCGCCGATCTCGGTCTCTTGGGCCTCTCCGGCATCGCCAACCTCGTTGCTGCGGTCAAACTCGCCAAGCGCCTCGATCTCGGCGAGAACGATCTAATCGTCACCGTTGCGACCGACAGTGCCTCGCTTTACGCCAGCGAGCGCCGAAAGCTCGTTGCCGCCGACTACCCCGACGGCTTCGACGAAGTCAACGCCGGCGAGGTGTTCGGCCAGCATCTGCGCGGCATCGCCGACAGCGACGTGCTCGAACTGACCCACCACGAGCGTTCTCGGATCTTCAACCTCGGCTATTTTACCTGGGTCGAGCAACAGGGCGTGGCGCTCGACGCGTTCGAACGGCGCCGCTCACAAAGCTTCTGGGTCGGGCTGCGGCAGGCGCTTCCGGCACTCGACGCGCTGATCGCCGAGTTCAACGCCACAGCCGGTTTCAAGGACGCCTCTTCGGTATGAGACCGCGCGATCTTGTAAGCCCAAAGGATGGTGCGGACGGCGGGACTCGAACCCGCACCCCCTTGCGGGGAGCAGATTTTCTTACCACTTCGGCTTTCGCCGCCGCCCACAAACGGCGTTCGTGGTCTGGACTATCCCTTCGCCCTAGCCCGATGGCCGTAGGCGCCGCCCGTCTAGTCTCTACACCTTCCCTCGAAAAGGGCTTGGCTCGGGATTGGCTTGGGTGACCCGTTAGCTTTCCCCGATTTTGAGCGGTTCTGCTCCGCGGGTTTCCCCGCGGGCACTCCAATTGAAGTCTGCTGCGTCTACCGATTTCGCCACGTCCGCGTTCGTTCAGATCTGCTTTTTCACGCCGCAGCCAAAGATTTCTTTTTCGAGTCGGCTACGTCTGTCGTCTCGCCATGCCGCGGCGCGCGCCGGGCTAGCCTTCACCGAGCCCTTCCTGCGGGTCGCCGCCCAGATCCCGGATCAACGCCTTTACCTCCTCGGTCGCCGTGACGAGCCGGGCCCTGTCGGTACCCCGCAGAACCAAGGTCACGCCGAAATCGCCGCGCCGAAAATAGGGATAGGAGCCAATATCGACATCAGGCCAGCGCTCCTGCAAAGCCGACAGATCCTCGGCCAGGGTGCCCTCTCCCAGCCGGCAGCTGACGCTGCGGCTCAGCACCTTGTCGCCGCCGGCAAGGCGGTATTTCAGCTGCTCGAAGATGCCCTGCATGATGTTCGGTACCCCGGGCAGCACAAAGACGTTGCCGATCTGGAACCCCGGCGCACGCGATATCGGGTTCGGCAAAAGCACCGCCCCTTCGGGCACTCTCGCCATGCGCAGCCGCGCGTCGTTCAGCTGGCCCGGCGGATAATGAGTTTCGAGGAGGCGTTTTGCGTCCGGATGCAGGATCAACGGCACGGCAAACGCGTCGGCCATGCATTGCGCAGTGATGTCGTCATGGGTCGGGCCGATCCCCCCGGTCGTGAATACGTAATCGAAGCGGCGCCGGACGTCGTTGACGGTGCCGACGATGATTTCGGAGACATCCGGGATAACCCGCGCCTCGCGCAACCTGATGCCGGCTTCATTGAGCCCGCGGGCGAGAAAGCCCAGATTCTCGTCCTGGGTGCGGCCGGACAGGATCTCGTTCCCGATGATCAGCACGCAGGCGGTGACGATCCGCGGCTCGGCTGCGGGGCCGCTCGGCGCGGGGTTGTTGGCGGTCATGCGTCCTCTTCGTCCCGTCAGATGCTGGCGAGGAGGTTCCTTCATAGGCAAATGCACCCGCCGACACAATCGTGCACTCCGCGACAAGGTTGCCGCGCGGCTGGCCAGATCTTAGGTTTGCGCTATTATTGTAGGAGGCGCGGCGCGGCCGCTGACAAACGATGCGAAGCATACCCGGATTGCAGCGCGATCCCGTGACCGGCCTTCGGCCCGGCGAGACCCGCGACGGCAGGATCAAGCTCCACGGGGCAGAAGCGTTCGAGGGCATGCGGCGGGCCGGGCTGCTCGCTGCGCAGACACTCGATTTCATCACGCCGCATGTCCGCCCGGGGGTCGCCACCGGCGAGCTCGACCGGCTGTGCCACGAATTCGTCGTCGACCGCGGTGCGGTCTCGGCGCCGCTCAATTACCGCGGCTTTCCGAAATCGATCTGCACGTCGATCAATCATGTCGTTTGTCACGGCATTCCGGGCGACCGGCGACTGATGGAAGGCGACATCCTCAACATCGACGTGACCCCGATCCTCGATGGCTGGCACGGCGACACGAGCCGGATGTTCTTTGTCGGCGAACGCATCCCGGTCAAGGCGCACCGCCTCGTCGACGTCACCTACGAAGCGATGATGCGCGGTATCGCCGTCATACGCCCCGGTCTGCGCATCGGCGCCATCGGCGACGCGATCCAGCGCCATGCCGAAAGCCACCGCTTTTCCGTCGTGCGCGATTTTTGCGGACACGGCGTCGGGCGCATCTTTCACGATGCGCCGTCGATCCTGCATTACGGACATCCCGACGAGGGACCGGTCATGCGCGAGGGCATGATCTTCACTGTCGAGCCGATGATCAATGCCGGCCGCTGGGAAGTGAAAATCCTTAGCGACGGCTGGACCGCGGTGACCAAGGACCGCTCACTGTCGGCGCAGTTCGAGCATACCGTCGGGGTTACCGCGTCCGGCCACGAGATATTCACGATCTCGCCCGCGGGTTTGCACCACCCGCCTTATGCGCTTGAAACCGCGACCGGGGACGTGCATTCGGCGTAGGTATTTCGTCTTCATTCGCCCGCCAGGCTCCGGACGTCGCGCCGGCTGGCGCAGCCGCGGCTTTCAACGTACAAGCCTGCGCCGCTTGTTGCCGGTCGGTGCCCGTCATGTTCGTTCGCGCCTTTGTCATCTTCTGCCTGACCTTGCCAGCCGCCGTCACGGCGGCGGCACAGGTGTTGCCGCCGTCCGCCTCGCCTGCGACCGGGTCGGGGTCACAACCGCCGCCCCCCGAGGCGCAGTCCCCCGAGGCGCAGTCCCCCGAGGCGCCGTCCCCCGATACGCCGCAACCCGCGGGGCAGCAGCAACCCGGCCGGGTGCTGTGCGAGCAGGCGGTCACATATCAATTGGCCGACCCCTCCGCGGTGCCCGACCAGTACCGGCGATTTGTCGGGATTTGGAGCGACGCAGCGTGGGATGTGCGAACTTGCGCCGCGCTGATCGTGCAGGACGTCAAGCCGGACGGCAGCGCACCGATCCTCTATATATACGGCCCGGAAGGATCGGGCTCGGCGGTGACGGGCGCGGTGCTGCACGGCACCGGGGTGATTCGTGGCGGCGAGCTTCGGTTCCAGAACTCCGACGGCAGCCAATACGCGTTCCGCCCCGGAATTGTCGACATGGTCGGGCACTGGATCAACCCGAAAGGCGAGAGCTTTCAGGCGACGTTCAAGCAGACGCCGTAGCTGGCGTCGGCACCGCGAGTTGACGGCGACGGTCGGCATTACCAGATTCCGCCCATGCCGGAGGCGACGACCGGCTGGCGCAGTCGCCGGCACCGGCGAGGCGTCGCGGGCGGCGCCCGATCATCCTCGATGAACCCCAATATTGCCTCATGCCTCAATTCATCGCCCCATCACCGATCAACGAGCTGAACGAGCGCAGCCGCGAAATCTTTCGCCTGATCGTCGACGGGTATGTGGCCACCGGCGAGCCGATCGGTTCGCGTACCGTGTCGCGGCTGCTGGCGCAGAATCTGTCGCCGGCAACAATCCGGAACGTCATGGCCGACCTCGAGGAGGCGGGCCTGCTGTATGCCCCGCACACCTCGGCCGGCAGGATGCCCACCGAAGCGGGGCTGCGGCTGTTCGTTGACGGCCTCCTCGAAGTCGGCAGCCTGGCCGAGGACGAGCGCCGCAGCATCGAGAGCATCTGCGCCGCGCGCGGCATGAGCCTGCCGCAGGCGCTGGGAGAGGCGATCAGCGCGTTGTCGGGGTTGTCACATTGCGCCGGGGTAGTCGTCGCCCCAAAACAGGACCGCCCGCTGAAGCACATCGAGTTCGTGTATCTCGGGCCCGGCCGCGCGCTGGTCGTGCTCGTCACCGAGGACGGGCTGGTCGAGAACCGGGTCATCGAGGTGCCGCTCGGGCTGCCGCCCGCGTCGCTCGTCGCGGCGGGCAATTATCTGAACGCGCGGTTGATCGGCCGCACCATGGAGGAGGCCGGCGAGGAGATTCGGCACGAAATCGATTCGCATCAGCTCCAGCTCGACGCGCTGACTTCAAAGCTGGTCGCGGCGGGGCTCGCGAGCTGGGCTGGAGACGACAGGGGCAGCGCGCTGATCGTTCGCGGTCAGGCCAACCTGCTCGACGACGTTACCGCCATCGCCGATCTTGAAAGGCTGCGCAACCTTTTCGAAATGCTCGAAACGCGCGAGACGATGCTGCGCCTGCTCGACGCCAGCAAGCAAGGCGAGGGGGTGCAGATCTTTATTGGCGCCGAAAACCGCCTGTTCGGGGTGGCCGGTTGCGCGATGTTGATCGCTCCCTATCAGAACAGCCGCGAACAGGTCGTCGGCGCGATCGGGGTCATCGGCCCCACCCGGATCAACTACGCCCGGATCATCCCGATGGTGGATTACACCGCCAAGGTGATCGGGCGCCTCATCGGATAGGACAGATGATCGACAATCGAGATGAACGCGAGACGGCGGAAGTTGTCTCGCCCGAGGCTGCCGCCAACAACAACGTCGAGGAGGGCGCCGAGCTTTCGCCCGAGGAACGGCTGGCGGCGCTCAAAGCCGAGCTCGCAGACTACAAGGAGCGGCTTTTGCGAGCTCTGGCCGAGACCGAAAACACGCGCCGCCGGGCGCAGCGCGAGCGCGAGGACGCATCCAAATACGCGATCACAGGCCTTGCCAAGGACCTGCTTTCGACCGCGGACAATCTTCACCGCGCGCTCGAGAGTCTGCCCGGGGCGGAGATCAGGGACGAGCACACCCGCAGCCTTCTCGCTGGGGTGGCAGCGACCGAACGCGAGCTGCTGTCCGCGTTCGAGCGACACGGTATCCGCCGGATCGACCCTCAGGGCGAGCGCTTTGACCACAATCTCCACCAGGCGATCTTCGAGGCTGAGCGCGCGGATCAGCCGGCTGGCACGATTACCGAGGTCTTGCAGCCCGGTTACGTGCTGCATGACCGGCTATTGCGGCCGGCCATGGTCGGGGTCTCGAAGCAGCCGGCGCAGCCCACCGAGCCGTTGTAGCGTCCCAGGCGCTAACATATATAGCTTTGTAAAGTCAGGGGATGACTGATCAACCACTTCCCGGGGGATCGGGCCGGTGCTTCCCCGGGCCGCCCGGTCCTGCTTCTGAAATGAGGTGTCCATGAGTAAGGTCATCGGTATCGATCTCGGCACGACCAATTCTTGCGTTGCCGTAATGGAAGGCAAGAATGCCAAGGTGATCGAAAATAGTGAGGGAATGCGCACCACCCCCTCGATGGTCGCGTTCACCGAATCGGGTGAACGTCTCGTCGGCCAGGCGGCCAAGCGCCAGGCGGTGACCAATCCCGAAAATACGTTCTTCGCGATCAAACGTCTGATCGGACGGCGCTTTGTCGATCCTATGGTCAAGAAGGACACAGACCTTGTCCCGTACAAAATCATATCGGGTGACAACGGCGACGCCTGGGTAGAGAGCCGCGGCAAGAGATACGCGCCCTCGCAGATCAGCGCCTTTATCCTGCAAAAAATGAAGGAAACCGCCGAGGCTTATCTTGGCGAGCCGGTTAGCGAAGCGGTCATTACCGTCCCGGCCTATTTCAACGACAGCCAGCGCCAGGCGACCAAGGACGCCGGCAGGATCGCCGGTCTCGAAGTGCTGCGGATCATCAACGAGCCGACCGCGGCGGCACTCGCCTATGGCATGGAGCGCAAGGGCAGCGGCACGATCGCGGTCTATGATCTCGGCGGCGGCACCTTCGACATCTCGGTGCTCGAAATCGGCGACGGCGTGTTCGAGGTCAAATCGACCAACGGCGACACGTTCCTCGGTGGTGAGGATTTCGACAAGAACATCATCGACTATCTCGCCGATGAGTTCAAAAAAGAGCAAGGGATCGATCTGCGAAACGACCGTCTCGCGCTGCAGCGGCTCAAGGAAGCGGCAGAGAAGGCCAAGATCGAGCTGTCGTCGTCGATGCAGACCGACGTCAACCTGCCGTTCATTACGGCGGATCAGCACGGTCCCAAGCACCTCAACATCAAGCTGACGCGGGCCAAGCTCGAAGCGTTGGTCGAAGATCTGATCCAGCGGACGATCGGACCCTGCCGCAATGCGCTGAAAGACGCCGGGCTCAAGGCCTCCGAGATCGACGAGGTCATCCTGGTCGGCGGCATGACGCGCATGCCCAAGGTCATCGAGGCGGTCAAGCAGTTCTTCGGCAAGGAGCCCAATCGGAGCGTGAACCCGGATGAGGTCGTGGCGATCGGCGCGGCGATCCAAGCGGGTGTGCTGAAGGGCGAGGTCAAGGATGTCCTGCTGCTCGACGTGACTCCGTTGTCGCTGGGCATCGAGACCTTGGGTGGAGTTTTCACCCGACTGATCGACCGCAACACGACGATACCGACGAAGAAAAGCCAGACCTTCTCGACGGCCGAGGACAATCAGACGGCCGTCACGATCCGCGTCTTCCAAGGCGAGCGCGAAATGGCGGCGGACAACAAATTGCTCGGCCAGTTCGATCTCGTCGGTATCCCCTCCGCACCGCGCGGCATGCCGCAAGTAGAGGTGACATTCGACATCGATGCCAATGGCATCGTCCAGGTCTCGGCCAAGGACAAGGCGACTGGCAAGGAGCAGCAGATCCGCATCCAGGCGTCGGGCGGCCTGTCCGAGGCAGACATCGAGAAGATGGTCAAGGATGCCGAGGCTCATGCCGGCGAGGACAAGCGCCGGCGCGAACTGGTAGAGGCCAAGAACAATGGCGACGCGCTGATCCACACGACCGAGCGCACCCTGCGGGAGAACAGCGAGAAGATCCCGCAGGCCGACCGCGAGGGGGTGGAGCAGGCGGTCCAGGCGCTGAGGGACACGCTCGGCAGCGAAGACGCCGAACAGATCAAGTCCAAGACCGAGGCGCTGGCCCAGGTCTCGATGAAGATCGGCGAGGCATTATACAAAGCCGAGCAGGCGGCGCAGGCTGGAGCCGGCGGTCCGGGCGCGGCCGGCGGACCGCATGACGGGGCGGCTGGTGGCGGCAGCGACAAGGTCGTCGATGCCGATTTCGAAGAGGTCGACGACCAGAAAAAGCGCGGCTCTGCGTAACCGGCGCTGCGGTGTAATTTCCATCGGATGCGATTCACCCGGCGAGCCTTCGCCGGGTGAATCGCGGTCGCCAACCCTTATAGCGAACGCCCGTCGAGCATGGCCAAGCAAGATTATTACGAAGTTCTCGGCGTCTCGCGTTCCGCCGGCGCTGATGACCTCAAGAAGGCCTATCGCAAGCTTGCGATGCAGTATCACCCGGACCGCAATGCCGGGGACAAGAGCGCCGAACAAAAATTCAAAGACATCAATGAAGCTTACGACGTCCTCAAGGACGATCAAAAGCGCGCTGCCTATGATCGGTTCGGCCATGCCGCGTTCGAACAGGGCGGCGGACGCGGACCCGGCGATTTCGGCGTTGGCGGCGGGTTTGCCGACATCTTCGACGAGATGTTCGGCGAGTTCATGAGCAACGGCAGGCGCGGCCAAGCGGGGCCGAGCCGCGGCAGCGATCTGCGCTACAATCTGGAAATCACGCTCGAGGAGAGCTTTCGCGGCAAGCAGACGACGATCCGCGTCCCTAACCTCGTGGCCTGCGACCAGTGCCACGGCAGTGGCGCGGAGGCGGGCTCGAAACCGGTTTCTTGTCCGACCTGCCACGGCCGCGGGCGCGTCCGGGCCCAGCAAGGCTTCTTCACGATCGAACGCCCCTGCGCTGCCTGCCAGGGGGCCGGCCGGGTCATCGAAAAGCCGTGCCGGGCGTGTGCCGGACAAGGCCGCGCGCGGCGCGAAAAAACGCTGTCGGTCAATATTCCGTCCGGGGTCGAAGACGGCATCCGCATTCGCCTCGCCGGCGAAGGCGAGGTCGGGGTGCGCGGTGCTGCCACCGGCGACCTCTATATTTTCGTTACCGTGGCCGCGCATCCGATCTTTCAGCGCGACGGCGCCAACATCCATTGCCGGGTGCCGATTTCAATCGCTACCGCGGCGCTCGGCGGTTCGATCGAAGTGCCGACCGTCGAGGGCAGCCGAACCAAGGTTGCCGTGCCTGCCGGCACCCAGTCCGGCCATCAGTTCCGGCTCAGGGGCAAAGGAATGACGGTGTTGCGCTCAGCCCTGCGTGGTGACATGTTCGTCGAGGCGGTGGTCGAAACTCCGGTCAACCTGACCAAGCGGCAGCAGGAATTGCTGCGCGAGTTCGAAAACGAAGGCGAAAGCGGCCGCACCCATCCCGAAAGCGAAGGCTTCTTTGCCCGGGTCAAGGAATTCTTCGAGGATTTGAGAGAGTAGCGGAGGGTGTCCAACCGTCGTTCCGGGGCGCCGGCACCGGCCGGCGAGGCTCGTGCTCATCGGTTCCGGGCTCGGCGCTGCGGGTCCGCCCCGGAACGACTGTTTATTTGAAGTGCTGCGGTAGGAGCTGTGCTCTTGTCCTACTGCGTTTACCTTCTGGTAGGAAGCCGCGAGTACGGAACCCGCTATTCGATTGGCGCTACGGGACCAGCGCGGGCTCCGGCCGAGCATGGGGCCGCGCGGCCGGGCCCGGCGCGTCCGCGCGCGCCAGCACCGCCTCGAGGGTGGTGCGGATTTGCGCGAGCTTGGCCGGATGATCGACCTTATGGCCGAATAAGTTTTTGACATAGAAAACGTCGACGACCTTTTCGCCATAAGTGGAAATCTTCGCGCTCGAGACCTGCAGATTGAGCCGGGTCAATTCGCGCGTCAGCTCAAACAACAGGCCGGGCCGGTCGCGGCCGTTGACCTCGATCACCGTGTGCAGCGCGCTCGCTTGGTTGTCCACCAGGACTCGCGGCGCCACTGTAAACACTTGCGTGCGGCTCGGAAATGCCGCTGGCCGGGCCAATTCGCGATGCGGCTTTAGATCGCCGCTCAGTACATTCTCGAAGACCACCGCGAGCCGTGCGAGCTTGTCCGGGCGGTCAAAGGCGCGACCCGACAAGTCCTGCACCAAGAAGGTGTCGAGCGCCATGCCGTTCGACATCGTCATGATCCGGGCGTCGACGATATTGGCGCCGCTGACCGCGAGCGCCCCGGCAATGCGCGAGAACAAGCCCGGATGGTCGGCGGTGTAGAGCGTGATCTCGGTCACCGCCCGCTGTGCATCCACGCGTTTTTCGACGACTAGCGGCGCCCCGCCGGTCTGCGCTTCGCGCATCAGCCGCGCATGCCGGGCGTGGGTGTCGGCATCAAATGAGAGCCAATAGAACGGATAGCCCGCCTTGACGAAAGCGGCGAACTCGGCCTCGCTGAAATCGGGCAGCTGCTCGCGCACCGCCGCCTGGGCGGCGGCGATCCGCGAATCCTGCGCCTCGACGGTCAGCCCGCCTGACATGACTTCGACGGCCCGCTGGTACAGATCGCGCAACAGCGCCGCCTTCCAGGCGTTCCACACTTGCGGGCCGACGGCGCGAATATCGGCACTGGTCAGGATCAGCAGCAGCTTCAATCGCTCCGGCGACTGGACGAGACCGACAAAGTCGGAAATTGTCTGCAAGTCGCCGATGTCGCGTTTGAACGCAGTGCCGCTCATCAGCAAGTGCCAGCGCACCAGCCAAGCGACGGTTTCGGTTTCCTCGGAGGTCAATCCCAGCCGCGGGCCGAGTTTCAGCGCCACGCGCTCACCGAGCACCGAGTGGTCGCCGCCACGCCCTTTGGCGATGTCGTGCAACAAAACCGCGAGATAGAGCGCGCGACGCGACACGATCGTGCCGGCGAGCGCGGACGACAGCGGCGCCTCGTCCTTCAACTCACCGCTTTCGATTTGATGCAGGATGCCGATCGCGAACAGGGTGTGCTCGTCGACCGTGTAGTGATGGTACATGTCGTATTGCATTTGCGCGACGACGCGCCCGAAATCGGGGACGAAGCGGCCGAAGACGCCGGCTTCGTTCATCCGCCGCAGCGCTGTTTCCGGATCCTTGCGCGAGGTCAGGATTTCGAGGAACAGCCGGTTCGCCTCGGGGTTCTCGCGCAGTCGCGCATTGATCAATCGCAGCGACTGGCCGGCGCGGCGCAGTGCGCGCGGATGAATGTCGAGTTCGGCCTGCTGCGCCACATGGAACAGCCGGATCAGAGCCACCGGGTCCTTTTCGAAGAAATCGTCCGACGCGATCGTCAAGCGTTCGCCGTCGAGAACGAACCCCTCGAGCCCGCGCCGGCCGATGCCCCAGCGCACCCAAGGCAGGCGCCGCTTGCGCTTTTGATCGGCTTCGAGGATCGCGCAGAAGATCCGGGTCAGGTCGCCGACATCCTTGGCGACCAGAAAATAGTGCTTCATAAAGCGCTCGACCCCGCGGCTGCCCGCATGGTCGGTGTAGCCCATGCGCCGCCCGATCTCGGTCTGCAGGTCAAAGGTCAGCCGTTCCTCGGCGCGGCCGGCGAGGTAATGAAGATGCGAGCGGACGGTCCACAAGAAATTCTGCGCACGGGCGAAGCGCTGCAATTCCTCGGCCGACAGCACGCCCAATTCGACAAGCTTGGCCACGTCGTCAATGCGGTAGATGTATTTCGCCAGCCAGAACAGGGTGTGGAGATCCCGCAGCCCACCCTTCCCTTCTTTGACGTTGGGTTCGAGCTGGTAGCGGCTGTCGCCGACCCAGCGGTGGCGCGCGTCGCGCTCTGCAAGCTTGGCTTCGACGAATTGCGGCGCCGTCCCGCGCACCACTTCGTTGTCGAAGCGCTTTTTGAGCTCGCGGCACAGCTCTTCGTCGCCCCACAGATAACGCGCTTCGAGCAGGCTCGTGCGGATCGACAAATCGGTTTTCGCCTGGCGCAGGCATTCCTCAACCGAACGCGTCGACTGACCAATTTTGAGGCCGAGGTCCCACAGCAGATAGAGCAGCAATTCGACGACCTGCTCGGTATGAGGGGTCTGCTTGTAGGGCAGCAAAAAGAGCAGGTCGATGTCCGAATAGGGCGCCAACTCGCCGCGCCCATAGCCGCCGACCGCAACCAAGGCCAGCCGTTCGCCGGCGGTCGGGTTGGGTACCGGATAGATCTCGGTCGTCACGACGTCGAACAGCGCGCGGATCAGCTGATCCATCAAAAAGCACTGCTCGCGCATCACGGCGGCGCCGTCGCCATTTTGCTCAAAGCGGCGCCGGATCTCGGCCCGGCCGTTGGCGAGCGCAGCCTTTAACGGGGCTACCAGCGGGGCGCGTTCGAGGCTCGGCAACTCGACCGATCGCGCGACCGCGGCAAGCTCCTCGGCCAACCTGCGCCGGTCGATGACCTCGCGCTGCCGCGTAATCGTACCCATGACGCCTCTTCCCGGCGGCGGCGCATCGGTCCCCCGCGCAAGCTTGGTTTTGCGGCGGCGGGTCGCCGTCGTCGTTGCGCGAGATATGTGAGGCCGGGAGGTGAATTTCACCCGTATTCGGGTGCGCAAGGCTGCCATCTACAGATGGCGGCCGGCGTCGACGCTGACGATCGAACCGGTGGTGTGGGTCAGATGGGTAATGCAGGCCATCACCGCGAGCGCCACGTCATGCGCTTCGATCGCGCGTTTCAGCGGCGTCGCCATCGCCGCGGCGGCCATCACCTCCTCGGTGCGGCCGGGGACAAAGCCGGTATGAACCATGCCCGGCGCCACCACAACGACCCGGATCTCGGGACCGAGCACGCGCGCCAGCGCCATGCTCATCGTGTTGAGCGCCGCTTTCGAGGCGCCGTAAATGATCGAGCTGCCGGTGCCGCTTTGCGCCGCACCCGACGAGATGTTGACGATCACCCCGTCGCCCGACGCGCGCAGCAGCGGGACAAAGGCGCGGATCGTCGCGAACGGCCCGCGCACATTGGCGGTCAGCACCGCGTCGATCAGATCGTCGTCGAGCGCGTCGAGATCGTGGTGCGGCACCATCCGGGTAAAGCCGGCCGAGTTTATCAGGATGTCGGCGCGGCCGAACGCGTCGCGAACCGCAGCCGCCACCTTGCGGATCTGGGCGGTGTCCTCGAGCGGCAGATGCATCGCCTTGTGGCCGTCGCCGGGCAGTTCGGCGATCAGCGCCGCGGCGCGCTCGGCACCCTTGTTGTAGCCGACGACGACCCGCGCCCCGGCCGCAGCCAAGAGCCGTACGCTGGCGGCGCCGATGCCGCTCGACCCGCCGGTGACGATTGCGACCTTGCCGGTGAGCGCAGCGGTGTTGTCGATGGTCATCATGGTCGCTCCTTGAGCTGGTCGGTCAACTGAATGCGCGAACGACGTTCGACATCTCGGGAGTTCGCAGATAGCCATAGGATTTGTGGTAATTCGGCCGGTCCGGCGGATAGCGATCGAGCGGACTGCGATAGGCATTGATGACCGGGACGTCGGCGACTTTGACGCCCTGATCGTTCGGCTCGTAATCGTCAGCAAGCTTGGCCTCGACCGCAACCACATCGCGCCGGTCGGCGAAGTTGGTCCATCGGCCGACGACGCTGGGCGTCCGCACGAGATCATTTTCCTGTGAAATCTTGAACTTGACATGCGGCAGGCCGAGCGGGGCGCCGATGGTCACGAAATGATCGACACGGAACTGTGGGTCGTCGCGCCCCAGTATCCGCAGCACATCATAGCCGATGATTGAGCCCATCGAGTGCCCGATCAGCATGATCCGGCTCCCTTTATATTGCTTGAGCTTGTCGGTCAGCCGCCCGCGTACCTCGTTGCGAAAAACTTCATCCGAATAATAGGCGCCGAGATCGGTGAGCACGCGTTCCAAAACGAAATCGCCGGCGCGGGTAACCCCAGTGTGCAGGTCAAGGAAATCGACCTCGTCTCCAGCAATCCGGGTAGCGACATTGATAATTTGGCTCCACTTGCTGGTGCGGTAGTCAGGAAATGGATCTGAGCCTCGGTCTGGGTAATAGGGTTCGGGGTTGTCGAGAAACGGGATCGGGGCCGGGTAGCGAAGGTCGGCCCAGTAAACGAAGTCAAACGGGAGGTAATCTGTCGTTTTGCCGCAATTGCGCTTGAGACCCTCGATTAGCGCTTTTTGCCAATATCCGGGCTTATCGGCGACGGGTGGTTTGTTGGCGAGCCCATGAATGCCGATGACCACCGCTGGGGGCGTTGGCATATTCACTCTCTCTTGCTGGCGTCAGAGCGCGACTGCACATAACGAAACCAAGGCCATGAGGAAACCCGCAAGTGGTCTTCGTCGGAACCTTCTAATCGAGATTGCGAAGGGACTGCACGATTTCGGCGAGGAGCGGGTTGAACCGGTCCGCGGCTTCGTAGGCGACCCAGTGGCCGGCGCCGGGGATGATTTCGAAGCGTAGGCCCGGCTGGATCTGCTCGAGCACGCGCTTGCGCTCGTCGAGATAGGGATAGGCGCCGGCGTCGCGGCCGCCCCAGATGCCGGAGAGCCGAGCCGTCACCCGCGGCAGCGCCTGGAGCAGCGTGTCGGAGCGTGAAAACCGGCGGCTTCTGATCCGGCCGCGCGGAGCGTTCAGGTATTGGATATAGACGGCGAGATCGTCGATCTTGTCCTTGTCGGCGATCATCAGCACGCCGAGATTGCGTCTGGCGATGGCGAGCAGCTCATCGACGGTCCCGCCCGGTTTCTGACGCTCCAGCTCGGTCGGCTGGCGCGGCAGGCCGAGGCCGTTCGATCCGACAATCGTAAAGCCGCGGACGCGGTCGCCGAGCCGTGCGGCGACATGCCCGCCCAACACCCCGCCAAACGAGAACCCGGCGAGGTGCAGAGGCTCGTGCCGCGGCAGCACGAGGTCGAGACCCTCTACCAGGATTTGGGCCAGCCTCTCGGCGGTGTGCGGCTCGGGTGGGGCGGCCAACTCGCCGAGCCCGGGCAGGTCGGGCGCGACGACGGTGTAGGCGCGCGCCAGCGGCAGCACGTTGCGCACCCAATGCGTCCACGAGCCATAGCCGCCATGCAGCAGGACCAGCGGCGGCCCCGCACCCCAGATATGCCAGACCATGGCGCCGTCGCCGCAAGGGGTCTCGACCCGCACCGCTTCGGCCGCGACGCCGTCGACGAAGGCTCTGGTTTGTTTGCTGATCTCGGCGCTGCTCTCGGCCACTCTTCGCCCCTGACGATGATTGCCAAAGGCTGATAGCCGGTTTCCGGCCGCCCGCCTAGCCCCCCCGAACCGTAAATTCGCTTCGTGACTCAGAGGGTCTGTCATAGCGACGAGCCGGCGGGGCGACGAAGCAAGCCCGCGGGCCGCTGGCGCGTTCTGCGCCCAGATTGCTTCGCTCCACTCGCAATGACAGCACGCAAACAGGAGGCGTACTTTCGAGACTGGACACTGGTCCTCCGCATACCGGCTGCCGCAGGAGGACCGCAAATCCATCGGTTCGCTCTCCCCGACTGCCGCGGCGTAACTATATCACCCTGAGTAGGCGTCGCCGGGCGGTAACCGGGCGGAGCCGTCCCGTTCGGAGCCCGATGATGCCGGAACGACAGCTGGAAGCGTTGATGTGGGCACAAGCCTGCGAGGCAATGGAACGTGCGGAGCGCTTGCATCGTCAATTCTTTCACCGCGGGCAGGCGAGCCCGAACTGGGAAGCGCCGTGCGACATCTTCGAAACCGACGACACCTTGACGATCCTGATCGCCCTCCCCGGCGTCGAGGTCGATCAGATCCAGGTGACGATGAGCGCCGGCGTGCTGATGGTCAGCGGCGAGCGCCCGCTGCCGCCGCAAATGGCCAAAGCGCGGATCCACCGTTTAGAGATCCCGCACGGGCATTTCCAGCGGCGGATCGAATTGCCGCCGGCCCGGTTCGAGATTTCCGGCCGACACCTCGCCAATGGCTGCCTGATGGTGCAGCTGCACAAGCTGTGACGCGCGCGCACCCGCCGCCATCGCGACTTTTGCCAAGGAATTTTTCGGTATGCCCCTAGAAGAACACGAATTGCGTTCGGCGGACCCCGCTCCGTCTCCACCACCCGGCGCCATCGAGCAGGCGTTGGCCGGGATCCCGGCTTTGCCGGCCGACGCCTTGATCCTGATCCCGACGCGCAGCTTTGTGCTGTTTCCCGGCACCGTCCTGCCGGTGACCCTCGGTCGCCAGCGCTCGATCGCCGCGGCGCAGGCGGCGATCCGGTTAAACCGGCCGATCGGCCTGGTTTTACAGCGCGATCCGGCGACCGAAGATCCGATCGCGATCGACCTGCATCGGATGGGCACCGAGGCCAACGTGCTGCGTTACGTGACGAGCCCGGACGGCCAGCACCACGTGATCAGCCAGGGCGAGCGGCGCTTTCGCATCCTCGATTTTGTTGACGGCTACCCGTTCCTGGTGGCGCGGATCGAGCGCATAGCCGAAGCCTCGGCCAGCAGCAAGGACATTGAGGCGCGGATGCTCAATCTGCGCAACCAGGCGGTCGAGGTGTTGCAGCTGCTGCCGCAGACCCCGGTCGAGCTGATCAACGCCGTGCAGTCGGCGACTTCGGCCGCCGCCCTCGCGGATTTGATCGCGAGCTTTATGGACATCACCCCGGCCGAAAAACAGGAGATCCTCGAAACCGTCGACATCGAGAGCCGGCTCGAACGGGTGTCGGCAATGCTCGTCTACCGCATCGAAGTGCTGCGCCTGTCGCGCCAGATCAGCGAGCAGACCAAGGAAAAGATCGACGACCGCCAGCGCGAGTTCCTGCTGCGCGAGCAGATGAAGACGATCCAGAAGGAGCTCGGCGAGGGCGACAACTCCAAGAGCCAGGAGATCGCCGAGCTGGCAAAAAAGATCACCGAGGCGAAGATGCCCGCCGAGGTCGAGGAGCATGCCAAACGCGAGCTCGCCCGGCTCGAGCGGATGCCGGAGGCGGCGGGCGAATATTCGATGGCGCGGACCTACCTCGAATGGCTGATCGAGCTGCCGTGGTCGATCGAATCGGCCAAGCCGATCGACATCGCCGAGGCGCGCCGCATCCTCGACGCCGACCATTTCGGGTTGGCCAAGGTCAAGCGCCGCATCCTCGAAAATCTCGCGATCCATCAGCTCAACCCGGAGGGGCGCAGCCCGATCCTGTGCTTTGTCGGCCCGCCCGGCGTCGGCAAGACCTCGCTCGGGCAAAGCATCGCCCGCGCCACCGGGCGGAAATTCGTTCGGGTCAGCCTCGGCGGCACCCATGACGAAGCCGAGATCCGCGGCCACAGGCGGACCTATATCGGGGCATTGCCAGGCAACATCATCCAGGGCATCCGCCGGGCCGGCGCGCGCGACTGCGTGATGATGCTGGATGAAATCGACAAGCTCGGCCGCGGCATCCAGGGCGACCCGGCCTCGGCCTTGCTGGAAGTGCTCGACCCCGAGCAGAACGCGACCTTCCGCGACAATTACCTGGGCGTGCCGTTCGACCTGTCGCGGGTCATGTTCATCACGACCGCGAATGTGCTCGACACCGTCCCGGGTCCGCTGCGCGACCGCATGGAGGTGATCGACCTCCCCGGCTATGTCGAGGACGAAAAATTCGAGATCGCGCGGCGTTACCTGGTCGCGCGCCAGCTCAAGGCCAACGGCTTGATCGCCGAGCAGGCCGAGATCAGCGACGCCGCCTTGCGCTCCATCATCCGCGACTACACCCGCGAAGCCGGCGTGCGCCAGCTCGAACGCGAGATCGGGGCGGCCCTGCGCAGCGCGGCGATGAACATCGCCGAAGGCACGTCGCGTCACGTCGCGATCCAGCTGGAGGATCTCGGGGAAATCCTCGGGCCATCGCGCTTCGAGGGCGAGGTGGCGATGCGCACCAGCGTGCCGGGGGTGGCCACCGGCCTCGCCTGGACCCCGGTCGGCGGCGACATCCTGTTTATCGAGGCGACGCGCTTTCCGGGCGGCGGCCGGTTGATCCTGACCGGCCAGCTCGGCGAGGTCATGCGCGAAAGCGCACAGGCGGCGCTGAGCCTGGTCAAGGCCCAGGCCTCGTCGCTCGGTCTCGATCCGGCGATGTTCGAAAAGAGCGACATTCATGTCCACGTCCCGGCAGGTGCGATCCCGAAGGACGGGCCAAGCGCGGGGGTGGCGATGTACACCGCTCTCGTCTCGCTGTTGACCGAACGCACGGTGCGCAACGACACGGCAATGACCGGCGAAATCAGCCTGCGCGGGCTGGTGCTTCCGGTCGGCGGCATCAAGGAGAAGGTCGTCGCCGCCTCGCGCGCCGGCCTCGCGACCGTCATTTTGCCGGCGCGCAACCGCAAGGACTACGACGACATCCCGGAAAGCGCCCGCAACAGCCTGCGCTTTCGCTGGGCCGAGCGGGTCGAGGAGGTGACCGAGGCCGCGCTCGAAGGGTAGAGCCCGTCGCTTGCTCTGGGTTCCCGCCTTCGCGCAGGGCTGTCCGGGGAAAATCTGGCTTCAAACAAGGCCTGTTCAAGCTATGCGGCGAACAATGCATAGTCGTCTTGCGCGGGCTTGTCCCGCGTATCCACGTCTTCGTTCGGGTGTCCAAAGCCGTGGATGGCCGGGTCAAGCCTGGCCAAGCCCGGCCAAGACGGAATGGAAAAGCTGATTCTACCGCTTTGGCGGCCGCAAAATGTTTCCCCGGCCGCGCTGCAACTTCGCAAGAATGACGGTTCAATGAGATTGGTAAGCATTCTAGAGGCGAGACTGCCGGACGGCGGGCAATCCCGCTAGGGTGTGAGCGGGCTCAGCAGCGGCGGCGGACGAGGCGGGCGCAGCCGGCGCGACCACGGCAGCGCAGTAACTTTCCTCTTGAAAGTCGCTCCCGAGATGTTACTTTCGTGATGAAAGTGACAAAGGGACGGCCCGATGCAGCGCAAAAGCTATGGCAACATGAAGTGCCCGATCGCCCGCAGCCTTGAACGGGTCGGCGAGTGGTGGTCGATCCTGATCCTGCGCGACGCTTTTTACGGTCTGCGGCGGTTCGACGAGTTCCAAAAGAGCCTCGGCGTCGCCCCGAACATCCTGACCCGGCGATTGAATGCCCTGGTCGAATCCAGGCTGCTGGAGCGCCGCCGCTACAGCGAGCATCCGCCGCGCGACGAATATGTGCTGACCGACCGCAGCCGCGATTTCCATCCTGTTCTGCTCGCATTGTCGGCCTGGGGCACCCGCCATTTTGCTCCGGAAGGTGCGGCTGTGCAGCTGGTCAACAACCGCACCGGCGCCGTGGTCGAACCGATGCTTGTCGATCGCACGACCGGCGAAAGGATCGCCGGTGCGGATTTCGCCCTCGTTGCCGGACCTGGTGCTGATGACGGCGTGCGCGAGCGACTGTCGGAACGCGGGCATCGGCCCTTTGTGCAAGGAGGGGAAGCATGAGCGCCGAAACCCTCGGTGCGGTGCACGAGTTTGCGCCGGACGCTCTTGGCGACACCGTCGCGCAGCCGCGATTCCGACTGAACCGGCGCCTGGCCGGCGCTGCTCTCGGCCTGCTTGTTGCCGGCGGGATCGCCTGGTACGGCTGGAACTGGTGGCAGGTCGGCCGCTTTGTCGAAACCACCGACGACGCCTATGTCGGCGGCAACGTCACGACCATCTCGCCGCATGTCGCCGGCTTCGTGTCGAAGATCCTGGTCGGCGACAACCAATACGTCAAAGCCGGCCAGCTGCTGATCCAGCTCGACGACCGCGACTACCGGGCCAATCTCGCCCATGCCGAGGCGGTCGTGCAGCATCAGACGGCCGCACTCGCCAACCTGCATGCAAAATACGACCTGCAGCAGTCGATGATCGACGACGCCCAAGCCAAGCTCGCGGCCGACCAGGCCGAGGCCGGCTATGCGCACGTCGACGCCGTGCGTTATCACGCGCTGGCGGTGACCACCTTCGGCTCGCTGCAGAACGACCAGAAGGCGTTCGCGGCGGATCACAAGGCCGCGGCGGCGGTGCGCTCGGGCGAGGCCGGGCTCGGCGCCGCCAAACAGCAGCTCGCGGTGATCGACACCGAAATCGCCGAAACCCGGGCGAGCCTGGCGCAGGCGCAGGCCGATTTGAGCACGGCCCAGCTCGATCTCGGCTATACCGAGATCCGCGCGCCGATCGACGGCTATGTCGGCGACCGCTCCGCCCAGATAGGTGCATATGCAACTGTCGGCACGGCGCTGTTGTCGGTCGTCCCGGCGCGGGCGCTGTGGGTTGACGCGAATTTCAAGGAAGACGAGCTGGCGCGAATGCAGGCCGGACAAAAGGCGAGTTTTGTCGCCGACGTGTTGCCGGGCCGCACCTTCGCGGGCCGCGTGCTGAGCCTCGCGCCGGCGACGGGTGCGGTCTTCAGCGTGATCCCGCCCGAAAACGCGACCGGCAACTTCACCAAGATTGTGCAGCGCGTCCCGGTGCGCATCGCCATCGACGACGGCGACGGGACCCTGGGGCTGCTGCGCCCCGGCCTGTCGACCACGGTCAGCGTCGACACGCGCTCCTCCCCGGAGAGCCGGAAGTGACTACGTCAGCGCCCGCAGCCGCACAACCGGCCGCCCCGAGCATCGTCCCGTTCGCGGTGATGTGCGTCGGCATGTTCGTGGCGCTGCTCGACATCCAAATCGTCGCGTCGTCGTTGCAGGACATCGGCGGCGGGCTGTCGGCGGCCCAGGACCAGATCAGCTGGGTGCAGACCGCCTATCTGATCGCCGAAATCATCGTGATCCCATTGTCCGGCTGGCTGACCCGCGTGTTCTCGACGCGCTGGCTGTTCGCGGCCTCGGCCTTTGGGTTCACGGTCGCCAGCCTGCTGTGCGGCATCGCCTGGAACATCCAGAGCATGATCGTCTTCCGCGCGTTGCAGGGATTGCTCGGCGCCTCGATGATCCCGACGGTCTTCACCTCGTCCTTCCACTACTTCCCCGGCCAGCGCCGGGTCTACTCGGCGGCGGTGGTCGGCGCCATCGCCTCGCTCGCCCCGACCCTGGGTCCGGTCATCGGCGGCTTGATCACCGACACGCTCGACTGGCGCTGGCTGTTTTACATCAACCTCGTGCCGGGGCTGCTGGTCGCGGCGACAGTGCCGATCCTGGTCAAGATCGACCACCCGGATTTGTCGCTGCTGAAGGGTGCGGACTACCTCGGCATCATTCTCTTGGCCTTGGCGCTCGGCAATCTCGAATACGTGCTCGAGGAAGGCTCGCGCTGGAACTGGTTCGAGGACCGGACGATCACCGCCTGCGCCTGGATCGCCGGGATTTCCGGGACCCTATTTGTCGCACGCAGTCTGAGCCATGCCCAGCCGGTCGTCGATTTGCGCGCCCTCGGCAACCGCAATTTCTCGCTCGGCTGCTTTTTGTCCTTCGTCACCGGTGTCGGCATCTTCTCGACGATCTATCTGACGCCGCTGTTTCTCGGCTATGTGCGCGGGTTCAGCGCCTGGCAGACCGGGGTCGCGATCTTTTCGACGGGGGCTGCGTCGTTGGCCGGCGTGCCGGTCTACGTCATGCTGGCGCGCAAGATCGACACCCGCTGGCTGATGATGTTTGGCCTCGCAAGCTTTGCGGCGGCGATGTGGTCGTTCAGCTTCATCACCCACGATTGGGGCGCCGACCAGCTGCTGATCCCACAGGTGCTGCGCGGCTTTCCGCAGGTCTTCGCGGTGGCGCCGGCGGTGACCCTGGGTCTCGGCAGCCTGCCGGCGGAGCGGCTCAAATATGCCAGCGGGCTCTTCAACATGATGCGCAATCTTGGTGGTGCGGTCGGCATTGCGGTGTGCGGCGTGATCCTCAACAACCAAACCAACCTGCACTTTCAGAACATTGCGACCCATCTGACGCCGTCAAACGGGGCGATGGAGCAATTGCTGCACAACATGACCGAGCGCTGGGGCGAGGCCCTTGGCGGACCCGCGGCCGGACATGCCGCGGCATTGTCGCAGTTGTGGCACCTCGCTTATCGCGAAGCCTCGACCCTCGCCTATGCCGACGCCTTTCGTGCGATCATGGCCGCCTTTGTCGTCGCGACCCTGCTCGTGCCATTGCTGCGCAAGGTGGCGCCGGTCAAAGCGGCACCCGCCGAAGCCCATTAAACGGGAGTTCATCGATGCGCATTCTCGTTGTCGGCGCCGGCGCGATCGGCGGCTATTTCGGCGGCAGGCTGCTCGAAGCCGGACGCGACGTCACCTTCCTCGTGCGCGAGCGGCGCGCCGCCGAGCTGACGGCCGACGGGCTTGTCATTAAAAGCGCATTGGGCGACTTCACCCGTCCGACGCCGCCCACCATACTGGCCCGCGACCTCAACCGCCGGTTCGACCTGATCCTGTTGGGCTGCAAGGCCTATTCGCTCGACGACGCGATCGCCTCGTTCGCGCCGGCCGTCGGACCCGACACCGCGATCCTGCCGTTGCTCAACGGCATGCGCCATCTCGATGTCCTCGACGAGCATTTCGGCAACGAGCATGTCCTCGGCGGACAATGCGCAATCGCCGCCACGCTCGACCCCGAAGGCCGGATCGTACACCTCAATCAAATCCACGAGCTGTCCTTTGGCGAACGCGGCGGCACCATGTCGGGTCCGATGTCGGACCGGGTTGGCGCCATCGCCGAAATCATGCGAAGTGCGGCATTCGAGGCTCGGGCGAGCGCGCAGATCCTGCTGGAGATGTGGGAAAAATGGGTGTTTCTGAGCGCTCTGGCGGCCGCCACCTGCCTGATGCGCGCGGCGGTCGGCGACATCGCCAAGGCACCGGGCGATACCCAAATGGTGCACGACCTGCTGGCCGAGAGCCGAGCGATCGCCGCGGCCAGCGGGTTTGCGCCGCGCGCCGCCTTCATCGAGCGCTCCGTTGGCATCCTGACGGCGGCGGGCTCGTCCTTCACCGCCTCGATGCTGCGCGACATCGAGAACCACAATCCGATCGAGGCCGACCACATCATCGGCGATCTGCTCCGCCGCGGCGAGCAAAGCAGTCTGTCGACCGAGCGAAATTCGCCGCTGCGTCTCGCCTATACGCATCTGAAGGCGTACGAGACGCGCGAAGAACGCAGCCGCTCCAGCCGATAGCACCGATGCAGCGGCGCGATCGCCGCACAACCGCAGGCGATACGCGATCGCGCCACAGCGCGATTTCCCGGCCCGGTATCTTGCGCTGTCTCGCCGAAGCTGAAATGTTTGGCTGAGCAGGATCCCACCGGAGAACCCATGCCTGATCTGTCTGTTCCGAGCTGGCCGATCGAGGGGCCGAGCGCCTGGGTGCGCGCCGATGTCCGTCCCGAGGATTGGCGGGTCGAGCTGTCGGCTGCCTGTCTCGACGAGATCCGCCGCACAGTCGAGGAGTTGCGCGCCTACCCGCTGCCGACGGTCGTCCTCGGCGCCCATGATTTCGCGATGCCGGCTTGCGTTGAGGCGATGATGCAGGCGCGCGCGATGCTCACCTCGGGGGTGCGCTTTGCGATCGTCGACCGGCTGCCGCTCGACGAGATGAATGCGAAGGAGGCGACCGCGATCTATTGGCTGTTGTCGAGCATGGTTGCGCGCCCGGTCGCGCAAAAGCTCGACGGCACCCTGATCTACGACGTGCTCGACACCGGGCAGGAGGCGTTGCCGGGGTCGGGTGTGCGGCCGGACAAGACCAACATCGAGATCCGCTTTCACAACGACAACGCGTATAACGACACGCCACCCGACTATGTCGGCCTCCTGTGCCTGCGCCGGGCGATGAGCGGCGGCCACAGCCGGGTCATCAGCTTTCACACCGCCTACAACCAAATGCTCGCCCGCTTTCCCGATCGGCTGGGGCGGCTTTACGAGTTGTTCTGGTTCGACCGTCAGCGCGAGTTCCATCCCGGCGAAAACCCGGTCTTTGCCGGACCGGTATTTGATAACGACGCGGAGCTGAAGGCGCGGTTCAGCGTCCACCAGATCAACAGCGGTTATGCTCTGAAAGGCGAGCCGGTCGATGAAGCGGGCGAAGCCGCTCTGTCGGCTATGCTCGACATTTTCGAGGACGAGGCGCTGTCGGTCGATTTCGACCTCGAACCCGGCCAGATGCAATTCGTCGACAACCGCGCGCTGGGGCACAGCCGCACCGCCTTTGTCGATTACCCCGATCCTGGCCAAAGGCGCCATCTCGTGCGGCTGTGGCTGCGCGACCACGGCCGGCGCGCCTATCCCGGCTGAAAAGAGTGAAACCCGGCTCGGGTGCTGGGGATTAATTAACTAGATCGCGGCAATTCTCCTTGCGATGTCGTCACTGGCGATCACCGCGATCGTTCTTGGCTGCGTGCTGGCCGGATCGCTGCTCGGGATGTGGCTCGGCTGTCGCCTGCCCGAACCCCACCAAAGCGCCGCTTCGCACGACGCGGTCAAGCTGGCGACTGGTATGCTGTCAGTGTTGGCGGCACTGGTGCTCGGCCTCCTGATTGCCAGCGTCAAGAACTCGTTCGACACGACCGACACGCAGATCCGCCAGTTTGCGGCCACCCTGATCCTGCTAAACCAGACCCTCGCCGATTACGGGCGAGAGACCGCCGGGCCGCGCGCGATGTTGCGCAATTACACCGTACGCGCACTCGCCGACAATTGGCCCGAGGACAAGGCGGCCCCGATAAAGATGGAAGACGTCGAAGCCGGAAAGCTGCTCGACAACGTGCGCGCTGCGGTGCTGGATCTGCCGGGCGGAAGCCCACGCCGCGATACGCTGCGCGCCGATGCCCTATCCCTGGTCGAGGACGCGCTGAAGACACGCTGGCTGTTGATCGAACGCGCCGAGAGCTCGATACAGCCGCTGTTTCTGGAGATCCTGATCGCATGGATTACCCTGATCTTTGTCAGCTTCGGCTACACCGCACCGCGCAATGCGACGGTGGCGACGAGCTTTTTCCTCGGTGCTGCGGCGCTTTCCGCGTGCATCTTTCTGATCGTCGAGATGGACACGCCGTTCGAAGGGCTGGTCACGGTATCGAGCATGCCGATGCGCAACGCGCTGGCGCATATGACTGCGCCGCCGGCGACGTCGAATAGTGCCGATTGAGCGGAGCCATCGGTTTCTCCGGCGTAGCGTCGCCGTCGCGAGCAGTGTCGAGACAAAGCACTCTTGACCGCGGCGATGTGGACGGTATCGCCTGTCCCTGGCCAGCCCATGGAGTGTTTCGTCGATGACCCAGACCCATGCCGCCAATATCGACATTGCGTCGGCGCTCGCCGAGGCGGAGCGGGAATACAGCGCGCGCAACCCGAAAAGCGCGGCCCAGCACCGCGAGGCGTGCACGGCGATGCCGGGCGGCAACACCCGCGCCTCGATTCACGTCGATCCGTTTCCGCTGACGATGGCGCGTGGCGAAGGCGCGCGGCTATGGGACGTCGACGGACATGACTACGTTGATTTCCTCAGCGAGTTCACCGCCGGCATCTATGGCCATTCGCATCCGGCGATCCGCCGGGCGATCGAGGCGGCGCTCGCGGGCGGTCTCAATTTCGGCGCGCAGAACGAGGCCGAAACGCGGTTCGCCGCGGCGGTCTGCGCGCGCTTCCCGTCGGTCGACCTGGTGCGGTTCACCAACTCCGGGACCGAGGCCAATCTGATGGCGGTTAGCGCCGCCCGCGCTATCACCCTTCGATCCAAGATTTTGGTGTTCGGCGGCGGCTATCATGGCGGCGTCTTCTATTTCCGCGGTCACGGCAGCGCGGTCAACGCGCCGTTCGAGTACCTGATCGGCCGCTACAACGATCTCGATGCGGTCGAGGATCTGGTCCGCCCACACCGCGCCGAACTCGCCGCGATCCTGGTCGAGCCGATGCAGGGAACGACGGGCTGCATTCCGGCCGAGCGCGCTTTTCTCGCCGGCTTGCGCAAGCTGGCGGACGAGACCGCGGCATTGCTGATCTTTGACGAGGTGATGACCTCGCGTCTGGCGCCGGGCGGATTGCAGGAGGTGCACGGCATCCTTCCGGATCTGACGACATTGGGGAAATATCTCGGCGGCGGCATGAGCTTTGGCGCCTTTGGCGGCCGTGCCGACATCATGGGACACTTCGACCCGCGCCGGCCGGATGCGTTTCAGCACGCCGGCACCTTCAACAACAATGTGCTGACGATGAACGCCGGTTACGCCGGGCTGACGGAAATCTACACGCCGGATTGCGCCCGCGCGCTGAACCAATCGGGCGACGGGTTGCGCGACCGGCTGAACGCTACTGTGCGGCGGCACGGGCTGGCGATGCAGTTTACCGGCCGCGGCTCGATGATGGCGGTGCACATGACCGACGCTCCGATCCGCTCGGAGGAGGATGCCGCGCGCGGCAACGGGGCGTTGCGCGACCTTTTCTGGTTCGATCTTCTCACGCGCGGCATCTGGTTTGCCAAGCGCGGCATGTTCGCGCTGTCGATCGCCCTCGCTGACGCCGACGGCGACACCCTCGTCGATGCCGTCGACGATTTCGTCCAAACACGCGCTTCGCTTTTTGAATAACGACTTTAGCAGTTCGGTAAACCCCCTCCTGCACTCGGCGCGGTCGCGATCTCAGAAGGCGACCTGCACCCGGCCGGCAAGGGTAAAGAAGTGCTGTCCGATTTGCGACGTTCCCGCGGCGTTGAGCTTGTCCACGTTGACGTACTGGCCTTGCAGATACAACCGAACCCAGTCGTCGGGATACCAGCTGAGCGCCACGCCGGCGACCTGCTGGAAGCCGCCATTGACGCCCCCGGTGACGCTCTGCGCCACGCCGGGAACAACATTACTGTTCAAATTGGTCGCGCTGTAGCGCGCGGAGAGTTCCCATGCGCCAAGGCCGCCGTGCAGAGAGAAGGGATTGGCCACCTGGGGCCTGGCGAACGCCGCCGACCCGACGCTGTAGCGGATCGGCTCCCCGGTGATGACCCAGCCACCCTCCACATAACCTCCGTTGAAGCCGAGAACGGGACTCGGCTTGTTCGGTGCTACCAATTGACTGACGTTGATCTGGTAGTACTCGCCCTGGACCAGAAAATTCCGCCAGCTGATCCCAGCTCCGCCACCATAAGAATACGCGCCCGACGCCGACAGCGCTCCGGTGCTGATCAGCCGGTTCATGTCGATGCGCAGCTCCGGACGATCTTGGAAGGTCAGTGTTTCCTGGTTTACAAACTGCGTGCCGCTGGTGTTGATGTTCGGGTGGAACACGTCCTCGCCCGAGAGGCCCAAGTAGACGTTCCAATCCTTGTCATAATACGGGCGGCCCGCCAGACGCCCGACAAACCCCAGCTGCTCGCCGTTTTGCAGAGTGGGGGTTTGCGCGCCGTAGGTGGCGCCGGTCAGATAGGAGGAGATGAAAAGATGATCCCAGGCGGCTGCGGCTCCAGCCGAAGCGCGCGCGTCCCCGGCCGCCAGGTTCCGCGCGATTTCGATGATGCTCGGCCGCTCCATCAGCAGGAAATCGTTCGAACTCTGCGAATCGTATAACGAGAACCAGGGTTTGAAATACCCGACCGTGGCGGTTACCGGTTTGAACCCGGAGTAGTTGATGTTGGCCTCGTATATCGTCGGCGTCCCGTCCGGGGAACCGCCAAAGTCCGGGGTGAAATTCAGTGTGAAATCGTCGAACTTTCCGACAAAGAAGATCCGGCCGCGACGCAAGTTTACGCCATTGTTGAGGTTTGGGAACTGCGTCGTCGGGTATGGGCTCTGAAAATAGCCGCCCATGTCGAACTGGACCTGCATGCCAACGGCGAAAGACGCGCGGCCATCCGACGACGTGATCGTGGGCCGCCCATTCGGCATCGTCAGCGTGACCCCCCCGGTCGTGGCCGCGATCGCGGCCGGGGGCGCGGCGGCGGCCACCTTCGCCTGTGCCGCGGCTTGCGTGGCTTGAGATTGGGCCGTCACGGCAATGGCTGCGTTTTGCTCGGCTTGTTGCGCGGCTTCTCGCGCCTGGAGAGCATCTTGCTTCGAGCGTTGCGCCTCGTCGCGCGACTGGCGGGCCTGCTGCCTGGCCGCGCCGAGCTGATTTTTGAGCTGCTTCAATTCTTCCTGCATCTTGCCTATCTGTCGCTCGATCGCGTCGATTCGGTCGCTCGGGGCACTTTGCGCGGCCGCGGCGACAGGAAGGATGGCCGCGCAGACCGCCGCCACTGCACCGCAATAGCGATGACGGCTCGGGAAATTATTACGCTTGTCGCCAACGTTTGGCGCTGTCTGCGCGGAGGCCGACTCCGGGCGAGCGGCGCGCTCCGATCCGGCAGTCAACCCGCTGATCGCCTCGACACGGCCCAGCCAGCGCCTTTTGTTCATTGGTCCCCCGTCAACGTCAGCGAGAAACGTTAACGAGGGCCCGTGACAGAGCTGTGAATTAAATCAGAGGCCAATATGACGGTTATCTGACCTATTTATGTATGCCCGGATACAGTGCAATATTCGTTGACTAGACCGGCTCGATCCAAGATGTCGGCGGCCGTATAAAATGTGACCGACGGCGCCGGAGACGTTGGTCCCTCTGAAGCGCCAACAAGCCGTTTATGGGCCGGTCTGGTGGTAATGCATCGTCTCGTCGACGGAACCGCCGACACGGACCGACGTGCTGGTTCCCGGGATCAGGAACGACCGCGGAAAACTGCCGGAGCCGGTCTTGTCGGCTGACGGACTGTCGAGCGTAGGCTGGTCACCAATTTGACGGTCGGCCGGTTTGGCGAGCTGATCAATCCGTGAATTGACAAGCGCCTGATTCGCACGGACATCGCTCAGTTCGTCTGCGCGAGCCGTTGAGAAATCAGCGGACATAGGGGACGCTGCGGCCAGCACAGCGATCGCGACGGTGGTAAAACCATACCGCTTCATAATCATCTCTGTCCTCTGAGACGAAGATCGGCAGCGCAGCGGTAGGTTATCCCGGTTCCACAACGCCGTGCATAAAATTCGTATAGTGCTGGCCTTGTATCGCGCTTTGGCGGCTAGTTTTTGGGATAGGGTTTGCCGAGGGCGCGCGGTGGGCGGGCGACGCCCACAAAACCGGCGAGAACGACGACGGTGACGACATAAGGCAAAGCCTGGATCAATTCGACCGGGACGCTACCAGCGAGGCTCGTCCCTTGCAGCCGGGACTGCACCGCGTCTGCGGCAGCGAACAGCAGGCAGGCGGCCAAGACCGGCCGCGGTTGCCATTTGCCGAAAATCAGCGCGGCCAGCGCCAGATAGCCGCGGCCGGCGCTCATGTCGCGCAGAAAGCCGTTGCCCTCGGCCATCGACAACGCGGCGCCGGCGATGCCGCACAAGGCCCCGCCGACGGCTAGCGCCATATAACGCAGACGGGCGACCGACAGGCCGGCGGCGGCGACCGCTTCCGGGCTCTCGCCGACCGCGCGCAGGCGTAGGCCGAAGCGGGTTCGCGCCAGCGCCCATGCCGTCATCGGCACCGCCAGCCAGGCGAGATAGACCGGCAGGCTTTGGCCGTTGACGATTTCGCCCCACACCCGGCCGAGGTCCGGGATGGCGCCGATTGCCCGGCTCAACGGCAGCGTAATCGGCCCAAAGCGCGCGCCGGCGGTCAAGGACGGGGTTGAGCCGCCCTGGGCAAACCAGGCCGCGGCGAGGCTCGGCGCCGCACCGGCGGCAACGAGGTTCAGCGCCATGCCCGAAACGATCTGATCGCCGCCGAGGGTGATCGTCGCCAGCCCGTGGAGCAGCGCCAGCAGGATCGCGGCGGCGATGGCGGCGCCTAGCCCGATCACCGTCGAACCGGTCACCGCGGCCGCTGCGGCGCCGGCAAAGGCGGCGAAGAGCATCTTGCCTTCGAGCCCGATATCGACAATGCCCGACCGCTCGGCATAGAGGCCGGCGAGCGCAGCAAGGATCAGGGGTGCGGCCAGCCGCACTGTCGAGCCGATCAGCGACAGCAGCAGCACGCTCATGTCCGCTTCCGTGGCGCCGTCCCGACGCGGAAGGCCCGCACCAGGCGCCCGACATGGCCGCGCCCCGTACCGTCCAGCGCGCCGCAAACAAAGATCGCGACACCCTCGGCGAGGATCACGACGTCGTGGGTAATTTTCGGCATGTCGAAGGAGAGGGCCGCGCCGCCCTGGTTCAGCGCGCCGAACAGGATTGCGGCGAGAATGATGCCGACGGCGGTGCCGCGTCCCATCAGCGCCACCGCGATCCCGGTGAAACCGGCCCCGGCGGTCAGGTCGAGGGTCAGCCGGTGCTGGGCGCCGAACAATTCGTTCAACGCGATCAGGCCGGCAAAGGCGCCACCGCCGCAGACCGCGACGACTGAAATGCGCGGGACAGAGACCCCGGCCGCATACGCCGCGGCCGGGTTGAACCCAATCGCGCGAATCTCGTAGCCGAGCGGCGTACGGCGCACCAACAGCCAGTAAAACGCCGCTGCGGCGAGTGCCAAGAACGCCGTCGGGTTGAGCGGCGCACCGCCGGCGTCGATCCCGAACCGGACGGTCAGATCGGCCCATGTCGGAAGCCACAAGGCGGACGGAAATTCGCAGCTTTCGGGTGCCGCGTCGCCCGGAGCGATCAGCACCCGCGTCAACAGCAAGGTCATCAGCGCCGCAGCGATGAAATTGAACATGATCGTGGTGACCACGAGATGGCTGCCGCGGCGCGCCTGCAGCCATGCCGGAACCGAGGCCCAGACGGCGCCAAAGCCTGCCGCGGCGAGCGTGGCGGCAATGAGGACCAGTGCTGGGGGTACGCCCTTTAGGGCGAACACGGCGAGTGTCGCGCCGAGTCCGCCCAGCGCCGCCTGCCCCTCGCCGCCGATGTTGAACAGGCCAGCCTGAAACGGCAGCGCCACCGCGAGTCCGGCAAACACATAGTCGGTCGCGTAGAACAAGGTGTAGCCGATCCCCTCGGGATCGCCGAGCGCGCCGCGGAGCAAGACCAGCAAGGCCCGCCCCGGCACTTCACCGACGACGGCGGCGACGGCGGCTATTGCCGCAAGCCCGGCGCCCAGGGCGGCGGCCGGGATCAGCAACGAGAGCAGGACGCGGCGGTACGGAAAAAGCAGCGACCGGATTAGAAGCGGGCGCGGCGATAGACGGCGTCGAGCGTCGGCGGGCCGTCGCTGTCGACGATGCCGCGGCCGACCAGATCCACGAGATGCGCATGCACCGAGCGGCCGGCCGCCCGGTGCAATCCCGGTCCCAGGCCGACATAGAGCCGGTCGACGATCGCTTCGATCCTCTGCGGCCCGGTGACAAGGCATTCGATGATGCCGGCTTCGCGCTCGCGCCGATGGGCGATAAAGGCGTGGACATGCGGCTGGGGCTCGGTGATAGCCGGGCCGTGGGTCGGCCAATAGACCGCATCAGGGCGCCCGAGCAGTTTCTCGAGCGAGCCCATATAGGCGCTCATATCCCCATCGGGCGGGGCGATGACGCTGGTCGACCAGCCCATCACATGATCGCCGCTAAACAGGATCCCGCGTTCGGGCAATGCAAAGCAAAGGTGGTTCGAGGTATGACCGGGGGTGTGCACCGCCTCGAAACACCACCCGGCACCGGCGATCTCGTCGCCGTCCTGCACCGTCACATCGGGCACGAACTCCCAGTCGCCGCCTTCTTCGATGCCGGCCTGGCCGCGCCTGCCTCCGGCATGTGGGCCAAAGCCGTAAGTCGTTGCCCCGGTCGCCGCCTTCAGCGCCTTCGCCGCCGGCGAATGATCGCGATGGGTATGGGTGACCAGGATGTGGGTCACCTGCTCGCCGGCGAGCCCCGCCAGCAATGCCGCGACATGCTCGTCGAGATCGGGGCCGGGGTCGATGACCGCGACCTCGCCCTCGCCGACGACATAGGTGCCGGTGCCGCGGAACGTGAACGGGCTCGGATTGCGCGCGACGATGCGGCGGATGCCGGGTGCAACCGGCTCGAGGTCGCCATATTCAAACGAAAACTCGCGGCGGAACGGGATATCGACGGGCATGGTCTGCGAGAGTACACGAGATCGGCGCGGTTGTCGTCAGGCGCAGTTTCGCGGAGGGAGGCGGAGTGATGAAGCTAAAGCTCGACATCGACTGCACGGCGGAGGAGGCGCGCCGGTTTCTCGGCCTGCCCGAGATGCAGCCATTGCAGGAAGCGCTGCTGAAAGAGGTGCAGGATCGGCTGAGCGCCAACATCAAGGCGATGGACCCTAAGGCGATGATCGAGACCTGGCTGCCGGCGACGTTGAAGGGCTTTGAGCAATTGCAGCAGATGTTCATGGCGCAGATGGCCGGCGCCGCCGACAAGAAGAAATAACCGTATCCGCTTGCTTGATATGCCCAACCGATGATTGGCTTCGCGTCAACGAATTTGGTCGCGATCGAAGCTGACCAGATCGAACCCGCTCCTGATCAGGATCGCGCGAACAACACTCTCGGCCAGGTCGTGCGCGGGGAGATTGAGGGGCTTATTCGATGCCGACGGCGGCGCCGAGGGTTTCGCCGATCGCCCGATGCAGGACGAGGTCGGCGATCGGGTCGAGGCCGGTGGGCTCGCGGTTGACGATGACCAGAGTGGCGCCGTAGCGCTTTGCCAATTCGGGGAACGCGGCGGCCGGGTAGACGACGAGCGAGGAGCCGGCGACGATGAAGAGGTCGGCGGCGATCGTCTCGGTCTCGGCGCGTCGCATTTCCGCGGGCGGCATCGCCTGCCCAAACGAGATCGTCGCGGTCTTGACGAGGCCGCCGCAGTCATCGCACAGCGGCGCCACCTCGTCGCGCTCGAAAGCCCGGCGCAGCGCATCGAGCTCATAGCGGCGCGCGCAATCGAGGCAGTGGGCGTAGGTAGTGTTGCCGTGCAACTCGATAACCCGCTCGGCGGGAACGCCGGAGGCGTGATGCAGCCCGTCGATGTTCTGGGTGATCACCGCGGCCGCCTTGCCGCGCCGCACAAGCTCGGCGACGGCGCGATGGCCGCGGTTTGGCGCCGCGGCGTGAAATGTTTCCTCCATCGCAAAGCGGCGGCGCCAGGTCTCGCGCCGCGCCTCCTCCGAGGCGATGAAATCGGCAAAGTCGATCGGCGCCATCCGGGTCCAGATGCCGCCCGGGCTGCGGAAATCGGGAATCCCCAATTCGGTGCTGATGCCCGCCCCGGTAAAGACGACGGCGCGCCGCGCGTTCGCGATCAATTCGGCGAATTCGGCGAGTTCGGTATCGTTCGGCATGGCGCGATCGTCGCAAAACTTCGCCGGCCCGCCAAGCCTGCTGTGCGACATTGCCCCCGACGATGACTGACCGCACCGCCTACCTTGCCGCCGACGGGTTTGTCGAGGAGCTCGCCGAAGAGTTGGGCGCGGTCGAGCGGGTTCATGGACGGCTGCTGGTGGCGCCGGGGCCGCCGCGCCCGGCGGCGTGGGCGGCCAATGTCTGGCTCGATCCACAAGAGATCCAGGTCGCCTCGATTTCGGATGCGGCGATGAAACTGCGCTCAATCCAGCGAAACTGGTCGGTCTACGCCCCGGTGCTGCATCGCCGCGCGGTGTTGATCCAGGAGCAATTGCCGAAAGTCTCGGCGCGGCCGCTGGTCTTCGGGACACCGGCGCCGATCGCGCCGCTCGGCTCGTGGACCTTGCTCGACGCCGGGACGGTACTGGCGGCGCCGCGTTGTACGAACCCGTTCCCAAACGGCGAAGTCCGATTTGTCGAAGACCATGCCGGACCGCCGAGCCGCGCCTACCTGAAATTATGGGAGGCGCTGACCCTGATCGGCCGCTGGCCGCAGCCCGGCGAGATTTGCCTCGATCTTGGCAGCAGCCCCGGCGGCTGGAGCTGGGCGCTGCAGCGGATGGGGGCTCGCGTGATCAGCGTCGACAAGGCGCCGCTGACGCCGGAGATCGCATGCCTGCCGAACATCGAGCACCGACAGGAAAGCGCCTTCGCCCTCGACCCAAATGCGATCGGCCCGGTCGACTGGCTGTTTTCGGATGTCGCGTGCTATCCGCCGCGCTTGCTGGCGTTGGTCGGTCGTTGGCTCGCCCCCGCGGGACAGGCCCACGGCAGCTGCCGCCGGTTCGTGTGCACGGTCAAGTTCCAGGGGGCCACCGACCACACCGCCGCCCGCCGCTTTGCCGCCATCCCCGGCTCGCAGCTGCGCCATCTCTTCCACAACAAGCACGAGCTCACCTGGATCAAGCTCGACTGAACCGCGGCAGCGGCTGCGGCGAGGTTTAATCCGCGCCGCAAGCCCCTGCCTCCGCTGCTTAGGGCGGGCCTAGTCCGGGGTGCGGGTGGACTGCCAGGCGACCATCTGCCACTTGCCGCCCTTGTTGGCCCAGACATCGGTAAAGCGGACGCCAAAGCTGTTGGGGCGGCCTTGCGACATGACGCTGATGCGGCACGATCCCGTCAGCACGACGGTGTCGCCGAGATCCTGCGCCTTTACGTCCGACGGCACCACCGAGGTGTAGACCGTTCCGCCCAATTCCATGTTGCTGATCAGGCTCTGTTTGGTGTCGAGCCGCGCGGTCGAATGGGTGTAGACGAGATTGTCGGCAATCAGCGTGTTCAACGCCGCGATGTCCTTTTTCGCCATCGCGTCCATACGCTGCTTGTCGAGGTCGATAACTGTTTGTCCGTTGCCTGCCATGTCTAGTCTCCTCCTTCAAAGGGTGTGGGCGCGCGGTGGCACCCCGCCGCCGTCAGTGCACCATCAGCACCAGCTTGCCCTGCAGGTGGCGGCTTTCGCTGACACGGTGCGCTTCGGCGGCCTCGGCGAGGTTGTAGCGCACAATGTTGGGCGGCCACACCGCGCCCTGATCGTAAAGTTCCAGCATGCGTTCGAGATGGACGCGATCGCGGGCGACGTTCGGGCGCTGCACCTGCACGTCCTTGCGGCTCGGCTGAAACCCGGCCGGCGCCGCCGCTATCCACACCAGTCGTCCACCAGGCTTCAGCACGTCGTAGGAGCGCACCTGGACTTCGCCGCCGACCGTGTCGAACACCACATCGCAACCCGTCGCGACCTTGGTGAAATCCTCGGCGTTGTAGTCGATCGCCCGGGCGGCGCCGAGGCTCTTGACGTAGTCGTGGTTGCGGGAGCTCGCCGTCGTCAGCACGGTCGCGCCGAGGTGCTTTGACAGCTGGATCGCAAACCCGGCCACCCCGCCGGCGCCGCCCTGGATCAGAATGGTCTCGCCGGCTTTGAGCTTGGCGGTGTCCTCGACCGCCCACAGTGCCGTCAGGCTGGTCAGCCCCAACGCCGCCGCCTCGGCGTGGCCGAGCCGCTCCGGCTTCTTGGCGATGATCGCGGCTTTGATCGCGAGCTTTTCGGCATAGCAGCCCTCGATCCCTTGGTCGGTGACCCCGAATACCGCGTCGCCGATCTTGAAATCGGTCACGCCCGGACCGAGCGCGCCGACCACGCCGGAAAAATCCCGGCCAAGAATATACGGGAATTTGAGGTTGCTGGAGCCGCTGCCGAGCCTGACCTTGTAATCGGCAGCGTTGACGCTCGCCGCATGGACGTCAACGACGACCTCGCCCGGTCCCGCCACCGGGTCCGGCACCTCGCCCAGCCGCAGCATTTCTGGCCCGCCATGCCCCGTCAGCAACGCCGCCTTCATCGCTCCCTCCTCGGTTGCTCTGTCTGCTTCGCCTATATTCGTCGGCGAACTCGGCCTCGTCCACCGCCGTGTAGCGCACTTGGACAAGTGTCGGACCGCCTCAATCGGCCGGGTTGGTGCCGACGGCGCAATGCAGCGGATGAGCCATGAACAGCAGGCCGTCGGCGGCGGCGCGGTTGCGCTCGGCCTGCCATTGGGCGCGCTCTTCGGGCGACAACAGCGACAGCATATGGTCTTCGCGGTTGCGCCAGATCGGGCCACCCGGACGATCGAGCGTCACCAGGGTCGGAAAACAGACGAGGTCGGCAAAACCGGCCTCGCGCATCCGCCGGTAGAGGCTGCGGTCGGCGACGCCGGCGGGACCGACCGAATAGGGCGGGGTGTCGACCTGGCGCAGGATCGGCTCGGGCAGGTTGAGGTTCCACCATTGCTTCATGTCGAGGGCGCGCACCGCGATCCCGGCGCGTCCACCCGGCCGCAGCACCCGCCGGATCTCGGCAATCGCCTTGCCGGCGTCGCATTCCTCGAGCACCGTGACCGAATAGACGCAGTCGAAGGCATGGTCCGGGAACGGCAGTGCCTCGGCATTGCCGTGGGTGAAGCGGATCGCCTCCGCGACGCCGTCGGCAGCCGCCAGCGCTGCCGCCTCGCGCAACAGAAACGGGTTGACGTCGGCGGCAGTGATCGGGTTGGCGCCGTCGAGCCGCTTTGCCAGCAGCCGCACCAGCGAGCCGGCGCCGCAGCCGACTTCGAGGATCGCTTCGCCCGGGCGCGGTGCCATGCAGTCGATCAACCCGTGAAACATCGATTGATAGCTGCGGTTCCTGGCGCGGTCTTCGAGCGAGGCGACGCCGCCCAAATATGGCCCGCCCAAGGTCACGACCGCGAAATGCTGCGCCAAGGCCGGGATCGCCGGCTCCCATTGCGACGGCGCCAGGAAGAACGGCAGCAGGACCAGCGCGGGCCCCGTGCCGCGGATGCGATAGGTGATGCCGGCATGCGTCCCCTCCTCCGCGACCCCGCGCGGCGTGGCGGCGGCATGGCCGGCGGCAGCGCGCCGTTCGAGAAAGCCCGTCATCGCGCGACCGATTTCTTCGCCGCGGTCGGCGACGGCGTCGGCCCAGCTCCCAGGCGCCTCATAGCCGGCGAGCACGACGCGGCCGGCCGCGGGCAGCACGGCGGCGGCGCGCGCTGTCGCCGCCGCAGACGGCCCGCGCTCGGCGCCGATCATCAACACCCGATCGGCAACCTCGATAAAAGGGGCCGGGTCGAGCCGGCTCGGGACGCACAGCACGATACCCGCGATATGCCCGGAGTGACGGGAGGCGAGCTGGGCCAGATCGCCCGGGATCGGCGTCGCGACATGCGCCGTAGCGAGCCCGAGGTGTTCCCACAACGCGAGCAGGCGTTGAGTCGGCGACAACTCGGCTTCGTCGGGCATGGGCCCCCTCCCCTTCTCTCTTCCGGCATGGCACGGCCGGCGATCCTGACATCCCCGCCGCGATCCGCCCAGCGCCGAGTGAGCGGGGTGCGAAAACGCAATGGGGCGGCCGAAGCCGCCCCACTCGTGTCGTATCCGGCGAGCCGGAGCTTACCAGTACGGGTCAACCCCGTAATAGTTGTGAATGTTGCGTTCCCACTCACGACTGACGATCCCGTTATCCCATCCGCCGGCAACGGGCGGGGCGCCGCGCAGCTGATCCTCGGTCACGTTCAGCTCGTAGGCATCGAGGCTCTCGTTGTAGCGCAGCACATGCCACGGCAACGAGAGATAGTCCGCGCCGATACCGAGAAACCCGCCAAAGCTCATGACCGCATAGGCGACCTTCCCGGTGCGCTTGTCGATCATGATCCGCTCGATCGTGCCGATCTTGTTGCCGGCGCTGTCGCGCGTCGCCGTGCCTTCGACCTTGTCGCTGGCGATCAGGCGGGCGGTCTCGCGCAGGCTGGCGTCCGTTCTCTCGACCGTATCCACTCGTAATCCTCCATTCCGTTGCTTCGAATCCCCGAACAGCACCGGCGGAAGGTCGGTTCCGAATAGCGGCCCGACAGATGGTTCGATCGGCGCCGCGACGTTCGCAATCGACCGGAGCGCAAGCCGGGGCCATATCTGCACGGCGCGGACCACGGATCAGGAGCGGCGAGATGTTTGCAGTGATATTCGAGGTGCAGCCCAGGCACGATCGCTGGGAAGACTATCTGGCACTCGCCGGCTCCTTGCGCCCCGAACTAGAGAAAATCGACGGCTTTATCGCCAATGAACGCTTCGTCAGCCGGCGCAGCGAGGGCCGAGTATTGTCGCTCTCGACCTGGCGCGACGAGAAGGCGGTGATCCGCTGGCGCACCCTCGCCCAACATCACCATGCCCAGGCGCGCGGTCGCACCGAGATCTTCGCGAACTACCACCTGCGCGTCGGCGAGATCACCGCAGACAGCGATGTTCCGACCGGTCGGAGCTCGCCGCCGCAGCGCCTGGATGAAACCGAAACCGGCGCCGCCAAGCTGGTCACGATCAGCGAGCTTGCGGCGCACGTGCCGGCAACGGCTGATCTGGCTGCGAATCTCGGTCTGCCAAATCCCGGAACGGGCGGCGTCGTCGACCACGAGACCTTCGCCGGCATCAACGACCCGGAAAAGCTGCTGCTGCTCGTCTCCTGGAACGACGCCGACGCCGCGGGCTGCTGGCATCCCGCCGAACGCCATGCCGCCCTGCGCCATCGCGCCGTGCGCATCATCCGCGACTACGGCCTGCACGACCGCCGCGAGGCCCCGCAATACCACCCGCCCGTCGCCGGGGCGGACGAGCGCAGATAACCCGGACCGGTCGGACATGCCGCCAGGGTAACGCAAGGCAACGGGTAAGCCGAGCTCTCGAGCGGGACCGGGGTCGACCCCCTCTGTTTCGAGTCGGTTTCTATCCTTGGTTGCAGGGATACGGGACCCTCCGACCGTACCGGCGGAGCACGGCCGCGTTTTCGCCTGAGTGTGAACCAGCTCACAAGCGTTTTCTCGCCTTGTGCATACTTTCAAGGGCGAGCTGTCATTTTGCTTCGCATCAGGGTTCGCGACGCTAAGGATGACAGATAGCATCGATGGGAGGAGGTCGCTTGGACCTGTCGTTGCAGATCACTTCGGTCGGCGATACGACGGCGCGTGAAATCTCCGCCGCTTCGCAGGAAGTGTGCGAGGTACTCGAGCGCGTTTCCGGCGTGGCGCGGATAGAGCCGAGACGGGTCCCGGCCCCCGATCACGCCAAGGGGGCGCTGGTCGACGTCCTTGGCGACCTCATGCTCTCGGTTGCTCCCGCGGTGCTGAAGGCAGTACTGCAGACCTTGCAGGCAGTGCTCTCTCGCCAGCCCCAATCGACAAAAGTGCTGATCCAGACCAAGGACGGACAAGTCCGCTTCGAGTTCGATCCCAAGCGGACCAGTCTACAGGAGTTGGTTGCCGCGGCGGAAAGGCTCGGCGCCGCCAACGAATCGCCCTGATGGGATGAGCTATGGCTCGCCACGCCCTACTGATCGGGGTGTCAGAGTTCACCGACCAGCGGTTGGCACGCCTCAATGCGCCGACCAACGACGTGCTCGCGCTGCGCGGCATCCTAAAGGATAATTCTCGCGGCAGTTTCGACAACGTCGAGCTCAGCCTGAACGAGGATTTTCTGGCAGTACGCGATCATCTGTTGCGCCTCTTTCATGATCGCGCTCCCGACGATCTGCTACTGCTGTATTATTCGGGCCACGGTATCCTTGGTCGGGGTAACCGCTTGTTTCTGGCCACTTCGGGCTCGAACCTCGATAAGCCGAGCGATCGCGGTATATCTGCGAGATATATTCGGGAATTCATTGATGAGAGCCGTGCCGGGCAGCAAATTGTCGTGTTGGACTGCTGCCACAGCGGGGCTTTCGCCGAACACGCCAAGTCCGCTGTCCCGCCACTGGCGGTGACAGAAGCAACCTTTTCGAGCCGAGACGCCGGCGTCTACGTCCTGACCGCGACCGATGCACAGCAATTCGCCTGGGACGGCGGAGAACTGCGCGCCGGCGACCAAAACGCCATTGGATTCTCTCAATTCACGTCTTGGCTGGTCGATGGCTTGGAAAAGGGCGAGGCCGCACCAGACGACGAGCAGATTACGATGGACGCCCTCTACAGCTATTTGTCGCGGCGGGCGCGCTCGGAAAGTGCGGCTTCCTCCCCGCAGCGATTTGTGCAGGGCAGCGTCGGGGAGGTGGTCCTCAGCAACAATCCGCTCGCTGGCTCTGCACGATTTGATCCGGAGATCGCCTCGGCATTGGTTTCGGCAGATTACAGGTTGCGGTTGGGAGCTGTCGCTGCACTCGAGCTCCTGACAGACGGGGAGCACGCTGTCACAGCCCGCCACGCCCGTCTGCTCTTGCAACGGCATCTTCAACTCGAGCGCGATTACCAAGTGCGAGCGGCAATTGCGAAGGTTTTGGCGACCGAGTTGAAGCAACGATCAGCGGCGGCACGGCTCACCGAAGAAGAAAAGCCGCCGGCGGAAGCCGCACGGCTGAGCGAAGAAGAGAAGCCACGGGCGGAGACGGCGCCACCCGGGGAAGAAGAGAACTGGCGCACCGCGCCAGCCCCCCTCCAGCTTGCCGGTACCGGCCCAAGGGCGATCCAAGGTCACCTCGGGCTTGGAGTGTCTGAGGGCGCTGAACCCGTCAGCCGCAGCGTCGCCTCAAAATGGAGATTGCCTGCCTTCGGAGTTTATATTTTTTACTTTCTTCTATGGCCGATATACGTTCATCGATTTCCAACTTTGTTGCGGTCCTTTATTTTAATTATCTGGATGAGTTTTTGGTTGTTCACCCTGCACTTGGCGTATGTGGAGGTTACGGGGGGGTTGGTTAAGGTTACACAGTTGCCGATCAAGGCGGCAGAGGAGCAGTCGCCGGCCACAGCGCCAGCGAAGGTGGCAGCCGAGGAGTCGGCCGCAAAACAATCGGCCGGGTCAACACCTCTTCCGTCCGCTCCCCCACCGACGTCGCCGTACGAAAAAGGTTTGGCGGACTGGGCCGCATGGCAACGGTGGTATGACAGTCTGAGCGGCGATTTCCAAAAAGGGGCTTCCTGGTGGGCGGCAGAGCGAAACCGCCAACGGCGGCCATGCGAGGGACCCGACTCTGCTGGGAATGGGCAGTTTATTCAGGGTTGTAACGCCGCCAAGGAATATCTTGTAGAAGATTACCAATATCGGCAGCTTCCAAAAGATAATCCCGATCGGGCTGAATACCTCAAGGGATGGAATGCGGCAACAAATGCAGCGTCTTCTCCGACGTTGCCATCGGCTTCTCCATCGCTATCGGCATCCGCATCGACTTCCCCGTACGAAAAAGGTTCGGCGGATTGGACTGCATGGCAACAGTGGTATGACGGTTTGAGCGGCGATTTCCAAAAAGGGGCGTCCTGGTGGGCTGCGGAGCGAAATTGGCAAAGGCGGCCATGCGAGGGACCCGACTCCGCTGGGAATGAAACAGTTTATTCACGGTTGTAACGCCGCCAAAGGTTATTTTTTGCAGGATTACCAATATCGGCAGCTTCCAGAAGACAATCCTGATCGGGCTGAATACCTCAAGGGATGGAATGCGGTAACAGACGCGGCGTCTACTCCAACTCTGTCATCGGCTGCCAACCAGCAGGGTTCGGCTCAGCAACTCAACTCGCGGGAGTTGGCACGAGTGAGGGGCCAATAATGTCGCACCGTCAACATACGGGCAGCATTGACAGCTACCGAGGCGCCGGCCGGAACCCGGCCCAAGGCTGATGCCCTCGGCGCCCGGAAACGGATCACACCCGTTCGAAATCCGTGCGTTCGGTAACCGGGAGACCCTGCAGGTAGCGGCGCAGGCAGTCGAGGCCGAGCTCGACGGCACCGAGGCGCACCCAGTCGCGACCGCCATAGATCCGCGCGCGGCGCGACTCGATCTTCTCGCCGCCGGCGATCGCGAGATGGATGCTGCCGCCGAAATCGATGCGGTCGGGGCCGTCGTCGACTTCGATCAACAGCGCGAGCGCATGGCTCGCCCCGGTCTCCTCGCGGATGGCGCGGGCGACGGCTTCGGCCGTCTCGCGGCTCATTTCGCCGGCGATCAAGGCGCCGTCGAGGCCGAGGGCGGCGGCGATTTCGGCCGGGTCGCGGGCGACGAGGCCGCGGCGGAACACCCTCTCCGCCCCCGGCAGCGGCGCGATGCGGGCGGCGATCTGGCCGCCGGTGTAGGTCTCGACCACCGCCAACGAACCGTCGCCGGCGGCGAGCGCCTCCAACACGACGCCTTCCAAGGTCTGGTCGTCCTCGCCGAGGATGAAGCTGCCGAGCCGTTTGCGGACCTCGGCCACGACCGGCGCGAGCTTGCGCTCGATGTCGTCCTGGTCGACGCCGCGCACGGTCAGCTTGGTTTCGATCTGCGGATAATGGCTGCGAAAGCCGAGCTTGACGCTGCGATCGGGAACCAGGTCCTCGATCCCGGCCAGCAATTGGTCGACGTGCGATTCGCCGAGCCCGTAGGAGTGAAACCGTTTCAGGTGGATCACGCCGGGGGTCCCGGCGCGCGCCAGCAGGCGCGGGATGATCTGTTCCTCGATCATGCGAAACAGCTCGCGCGGCACGCCGGGGGTGAAGAAAAACCGCGCCCTGCCGATGTCGAGCGCAAAGCCGCAGGCGGTGCCGACCGGGTTGTCGAGCATCTCGGAACCCAGCGGCAGCATCGCCTGCTTCCGGTTGTTCGGCGACATGACGCGGTTGCGGCGGCGAAAAAAATCTTCCATGCGGGCGAGCCATTGCTCGCTGAGGACGAGGTCGACGCCGGCGGCGCGTGCCGCGATCTCCTGCGACAAATCGTCGATGGTCGGCCCCAGCCCACCATTGACGATAACGGCCTCGGCGCGCGCCCCGGCCATTTGGAATGCCGCCAGCAATTCCTCGCGGTCGTCGCCGACAATCGTCCCCCACGACACCGACAGCCCGAAATTCTCGAGCTTCTGGCTCATGTAGTTGAAGTTGGTGTTGACGATTTTGCCGGTCAGGACTTCGTCGCCGGTGCAGATGATCTCGATGCGCATTCGCTCGCCTCGCCGGGTTGGGTCGATGGCGCGTGCCTTTCGCGCCATGTTCGACCGCTCGTTCAGGGCTTGGTGTAACCCAATTCGGCCGCCGCTTCCACCGGGCCCCGCGCGGCATACGCCGGCGGTTACGAACCCTTGGCCTGGGCGCGGGTGATCGCGTCGACCACCGCCGGGCGGTGGCTTTCCTCGGCCCAGCCGAGGGCATCGCGCCCGGTGTAATCGGTCTTGGTCGAGCTGGCGCGTTTGGCGAGCAGTGCGCGAACCAGTTCGAGATTACCGTGGCTTGCGGCAATCATCAGCGGCGTCAGCCCATTCTTGTTTTGCGGATCGACCGCAGCCCCGACATCGAGCAACAGTTTTGCCGCTTCGGTTTGGTTCTGCTCCGCCGCCAGGTGCAGGGGCGTGTCGCCGAGGGTGTCCGGCACATTCAGCTTCGCATTCGCCTTGATCAGGATCGCGATGATCTGGAGATTGCCGTTCATTGCTGCATAGTGCAGCCCGGTGCGCGACTGGTCGTCGGACTGGTCGGGATTGCCGTCGCCGCCGCCAACGATCCGTCTGACCGCGTCCGTGTCGTTCTGGGCGGCAGCACGGGCGACATTGTCGTAATAGGCGCTGAATGGGTTGATACTGATCTGACCGCGGGCAACGGCAGCGAAAACGACAAGGGCGATCGCTGCGAGCCCGAGGATTGTCGGCCGGCGCGCGCTCATAAAAACCTTTCCCGCTTACCATCGTGCCTCAGCCAATTTGAGGAGGCGGTATGGCATTGGTGGGGTGGTGATTGCCGCGATGGCGAGGCGCTCGTGGATGGTTTTTAAAACAAAGCGGCGGTTGAAGCGCCAGGCGAAGGCGGCGAGGTAACGTGGCAGATGTTTGGCGCCGACCACGCGATGGGTGGCCAAGAGGCTGTTTTTGACATTGGCCAGCACCGTGTTCGCCCAGCGGAAGGCAGGGTGGCGCGCCGACCTGCGACCGGAGCCGGTGACGTGCCGTTGATGGACGATGCCCGGCTGTTCGGCGATGCAGCGAAACCACTGGCCGCCGTCGCTGACAACGGTGGTTCCGGCCTCGACAGCGGAGCACAAACGCTTGGTTTCACCGGCTCGGAAGCCACGCACCACCTGCAAGCGAGCGTGTAGCGGCCGACCGTCATCGGAGGTCTCGATCGCGACAATAAAAGGGGTGTGGCCGCGCCGGCCGCGCCCAGACCCTTCGCCGGTGCGCTCGCCGCCGATGTAAGCGTCGTCGATCTCGATCCGCGGGCCGGCGGCGCCGAGCTTGTAACGACGGTCGCGCTCGAGCATGGCCTGCATCAGCTTGTGCTGAAGCCGCCAGGCAGCGTTGGTCGAGATCCCCAGCCGCCGGCCCAACTCGATGTTGGATATTCCCTTCTTGCCCTGGCCAAGCAGATGCATGGCGCGGAACCACAGCCGCATCGGCAGCTTGGTGCCCTGCAAAACGGTGCCGGCGATCAGCGATGTCTGGTACCGGCATCGCCGGCACTGAAGCAGTTGACGGCCCTGGATCTCGGAATACTTTGTCGATGCGCACCGCGGACACTTGAAGCCCTCCGGCCAGCGCCAGACGAACCACGCCTTGCGGCATGCCTCTTCGTCCGGATAGCGCTGCTCGAACGCATCGTCCGAGAGGCCCTTCTGGTGCTGCACGCGGTTACGAGGCATTACTTCACCCTGAAAATCGTCGTGTTTTCAGGATGATATTAGCCTATTACTTGCTGAGTGTCGATGGTAAGCGGGAAACCTCTTGGCTTCGGGTAGCGGTTGCGGGTCACTCAGCCAGTCGAGCGCTTCATCGACCGTTTGCACCAAATCGCCCGGTTCCGGCGGGGGACGCCGCATCATGACGACCGGGAGGCTGAACTCGCGCGCGGCGACGAGTTTGGCTTCGGTCGCGGCACCGCCGCTCGCCTTGCACACGAGCACGTCGATGGCGTGAAAGGCGATCAGGTGCCGCTCGTCGGCGAGCGCAAACGGCCCCCGTCCGACAACAACCTGGCAAAAGCGCAGCGGCAAAGGGCGGCGCGGAGGATCGACGAGGCGCACCAGAAAGCGCACCCCGGCTACCGCGGAGAAGCATGCGATCTCGCCGGCGCCGATCGTCAACCAGGCGCGCCGGCCGAGCCGGGAGACGGCCCCGGCTGCCGCTTCCATGTCGTCGACCTCGATCCAGCGATCGAGCGGCTGCCGCCGCCAGGGCGGCCGCAGCAGCATCAATCGCGGGACTGCCGTCGCCTCAGAGGCCTGCCGCGCTTCGGCCGAAACCCGCGCCGCGAAGGGATGGGTCGCATCGATCATTCGGTCGACACCGTGCTCCTCGAGATATCTGGCGAGCCCCGCCGGGCCGCCAAAACCGCCGATCCGGACCGCGCCGGGGATCGGGCCCGGCCGTTCCGTCCGGCCGGCGAGCGAGGTGGTAACCGCGAGGTTATCGCCAAACCGGGCGGTGGCCGCGCGGGCGAGCGCCGCCGCCTCGGCAGTCCCGCCTAGGATCAGCAGCTTCTTCGCCATCAGCCGCCAACCCGCGCCAGCAGGTCGCCGTTGCGATCAACGATTGCGACCTCGACGGCGGTCTGTCCGCTGAGGGTGGCGAGCGAAACCTCGCGCGCTCGCCGGGCGACATCACAAGCCAGGGCTTCCCGCCGGTCGCCGGCAAGCGCAAGGATCTCCCCGGCACCTGCGGCCCGACCCGCCGCTTTGACCGCGGCCGGGTCGGCGCGGAGTGCTTCGAGCATCCCGGCCAGCGCCGCGGTGTCGACTTGGCTGCGTGCCGAATGCAAATCGAGATGTCCGGCGGCGAGCTTGGCCAGCTTGGCGAACCCGCCGGCGATCGTCAGCCGCTCGACTGGATGGGCGCGTAGGTATTTCAGCGTGCCGCCGACAAAATCGCCCATGTCGATCAGCGCATGGTCGGGAAGATCATAGAGGCGCCGCACCGCCCGCTCCGAGGTCGCGCCGGTAGCCGCTGCGATGTGACCGAACCCTGCGGCGCGTGCGACATCAATCCCGCGGTGGATCGAATAAATCCATGATGAACATGAATACGGGATGACGATCCCGGTCGTCCCCAGGATCGACAGGCCGCCGACGATGCCGAGACGCGCGTTCATCGTCTTCTCGGCAAGGCGCTCGCCGCCAGGGATCGAAATCGTGACGGTCACGTCCAGCGTGGGGGCGCCGTTCACGGCGGCCTCGTCCATCAACGCGTCGCGGATCATCGCCCGCGGCGCTGGGTTGATCGCCGGTTCGCCGACGGCAAGCGCCAACCCGGGGCGGGTGACCGTGCCCACTCCCTCTCCGGCCGCGAACCGGATCCCTGAGCCCGGCGACCCTGGCGCGACCTCGGCAACGACCAGGGCGTCGTGGGTCACATCGGGGTCGTCGCCGGCGTCCTTGACGACACCGGCGCGGGCCCGGCCCTCGTGCCATTCGGCGAGCGCCAACGCAAACCGCGCGCGGCGGCCGCGCGGCAGGCGGATCGACACCGGGTCAGGGAAACGTCCCGAGAGCAGTGCGGCGAACGCAGCCCGCGCGGCGGCAGCGGCGCACGCGCCGGTGGTCCAGCCGCGACGCAATCCCGGGGGATCCTTCCTTGGCATGCGTCGATCTTAGCAAAACCTGCGCGGATGACTACGTTGTGGCCTCTCGCTTCTCGCCTTCCCAGCGACGGGGACAGACATTGATCGACAGCGCGCGCCTCGGCCTGCCCGATTTCGAGCCCGGCCATGTCTGGCTGGTCGGCGCCGGCCCTGGCGAGCCCGGATTGCTGTCGGCGTTGGCGTTGCACGCCCTCGCCCGGGCCGACGTCGTCGTCCACGACGCCTTGGTCGATCCGCGCATCTTGCAATTGGCGAGGCCGGGGGCGGGGCTCGACTACGCCGGCAAGCGCGGCGGCCGCCCCTCGCCGAGCCAGCCAGACATCTCGGCACGCGTTATCCGCCTGGCGCAAGCCGGAAAGCGCGTGCTGCGCCTCAAAGGTGGCGACCCCTGTGTTTTCGGGCGCGGCGCCGAGGAGGCGTTGGCGCTGGTCGCCGCCGGAATCCCGTTCCGCATCGTGCCGGGCATTACCGCCGGCATCGGCGGCCTCGCTTATGCCGGCATCCCGGTCACCCACCGCGACACCAACTCGGCCGTCACCTTCCTCACCGGCCACAACAGCACCGGCGCGGTTCCGGACGGGCTCGATTGGGACGCGATCGCCCGCGGTTCGCCGGTGCTCGTGCTGTACATGGCGCTAAAGCATATGCCGCTGATTGTCGAGCGGCTGATTGCCGGCGGCCGGCGGCCGGACGAGCCCGCGGCGATCGTCAGCAAGGCGAGCACGCCCGAGCAGCGGGTGGTCGTTTCGACCTTGGGCGGGATCGCCGCCGCTTCTGCCGTGGCGCAGACGCCGGCCATCGTCGTTGTCGGGGAGGTGGTGCGACTGCGCGCGGGGCTCGATTGGCTGGGCGCGCTCGGCGGACGACGGCTGACCCCGATCCGCCTGGCCAGTGCAATTCGGCGCCGACCGCCGCTTTGATCCAGTTCCCATGGGGCGATCGACCGCACTCCGCCGTTTGGCCTTTTATCGATTTTGGCCTGCCCGCGACGTATAACCCGTAACTGCGTTTGCGCACGGGCGCCGGGGAATGGCGCTCCACTGCGGAAAGACATCAATCTTGGCTACGGGCTGATGGACATGGAAATCGACCCTTGGCAGGTTTCGCCTCGACATTGCTGCGATCCATGATCGACGAGGCGAGCCCACAATTCGCGCGTCGCTCCGTCAGTTGCCGGTTGGGTTTGACCGCTTCGGTTGGCGGCGGACCAAGCTACGCGTTCAGACTACCCCGGCGTCAGCTGTCAGCGCAGTTGCCGACATGATTCGCGGGGTGCTGGCGCGCTGGCGCCGGCCGCCGAGCGCCGAGCATTTGATCGACGCGGCCCAGCGCCGCACGGGATTGAGCGACTACGGCGACATCCCGTTCGAGCGCCCGATGCGGATCCTTCTGCAGGCCTGTCGCGAGGAGGCGGAGCTCAGCCTGTTTGGCGGTGCCGCGATCCGCTGGGACACAGCGCGGTTTTTGGAGAACCTGCTGCGCCTGCGCGACGAGGAGAAGCGCTCGCCCGCGATCCTCGATCTGCCGATCGAGGCACCGCTGGTGATCGCCGGCCTGCCCCGCTCGGGCACCACCTTTCTGCACAGCTTGTTGATCGAGGACGACGCGAACATCGTGCCGCGCGTGTGGCAGCTCATTCACCCTTATCCGGCGCGGCACGACAATGGTGGCGGTGATCGCCGACAGCAGCGCGTCGCCCGGCAGTTGCGTATGTTTCAGATCTTGGCCCCGCAATTCCGCCGTCTGCACCCCATTTCGGCGTCGTCGCCGCAGGAATGCTCCGAGATTACGGCGCACATCTTCGCCAGCCTTCGCTTTGACACGACCTATCGCATTCCGAGCTATCGGCGGTGGCTCGACGACACCGGCCATCTCGATGCTTACCGCTTTCACAAGCGCTTTTTGCAGCATTTGCAGCACCAAGCGAACGATACCGGCCGCTGGGTGCTGAAATGCCCCGACCACATCTTTGCGCTTTGTGCATTACGCACCGTCTACCCCGATGCCAATCTGGTTTTCGTGCATCGCGACCCGGTCGCGGTGCTGGCTTCGGTCGCCAGGCTCACCGAAGTGCTGCGCCGGCCCTTCAGCCGCCATGTCGATCGGTTCGATGTCGGCCGCGAAGACAGCGACCGCTGGTTGGCCGCCGCCGAGTTGATGATCGCCGCGGCTGACGACGCGCGCTTCGCGCAGCCGATCTTTCACGTCCATTACCCGGATCTGGTGGCCGATCCAGCCGGTGCGGTCGCAGCGCTCTATCGCCATTTTGGCCGCGCTCTCGGTCCCGAGGCGGCGACCCGCATCAAGCGCCGGGTGGCGGCCAATCCCAACGGCGGGTACGGCCGCCGCCGTGCACGTCTCGAGGATTACGGGCTCGATCCCGCCCGCGAGCACCAACGCTACGCGCGCTACATGACGCGTTTCGGGATCAGCCCGGAGCAGGGTCGGACGCCGTCGCGACCGGGCCTATCCCAGCACCCGTTTGGCGGAGGCTGACGAAGCGTCAGGCGAGCGCCGCGAGCAGAGCCGTTCGGCTAATCCCGGCTCTCCATGTCGATTTCCCGGCTCCTCAGGCGCGACGGCGGCAACGGCACTTTTCCCCGGTGCTCGGCAGCCGGACGCGGCATCGACGCAAGCAAAGCCGGGATGAATACGAGGCTTGCAACGAGGGTGCATCCCAGGCTGATCAGCAGCAAGGTGCCCATGCTCGCCGTCCCCGGATGAGCGGACAATGCAAGCGAACCGAAGGCGGTCCCGGTGGTCAGCGCCGAGAACAGGATCGCGCGCGCCGTGGCCGAGCCCAGCACAGCGGTGCGCCCGGCCCGCCAGTTCATCACGAAATAGATGTTGAACGAAACGCCAACCCCCAGCAGCAGCGGCAAAGCGATGATGTTCGCGTAATTGAGCGGCAACGGTACCGCTACCATGACGATGACCGTCATCAGCGCCGACAGCAGCAGCGGCGCCAGCACCAAGCCGACATCGAGCGGTCGCCTCAAGGCAACGAACAGGATGACGGCGATTGCCGCCACCGCGGCGACTGCCGCCGAGCGGAACGAGCCGACGATTGTCGCGCTGGTGGCTTCGATCGTGACCGCCGAGCCGCCGGCCTCGGGCGCCACCGCGGTTACCTCGTCGACGAATTGCGCCAGCCCACGGCTGTTGCGGGCGGCTGGTTTAGGCAGGACCTGGATTCGAGCCCGGCCGTCGGGCAGCAGCCAGTCGCGAGCCAGCGAGACCGGGACGCTCTGCAAACTGACCGGTTCTGCGCTGAGGGCGGAGCGCAATTGATCGAGTTGCGCCGGCAGAAAACGAGTCAGCGCCTCGTTGGCCGCGAGCACTGTCTTGTCGGACGCGCCGGCAAGCAGCCGCAGGTCTTGGTCGATGGCAGCGAGCTGCGGATCGCGCGGAGCCTTGTTGAGCGCCGGGCTCAGCGCTTCGAACGCGCTCCGGGCGGCCGCACGGATCTCTTCAGCGCTCGGTGGTCGGGCCGGCGCGGAGGAGGTTAGGGTCGGCGCCAGAAGAGTGGCCGTGTCCTCGATCTGCGCCAGTTTGGCCTTCTGGTCTTCCGGTACGAAGTTGTTGATCGACACGACACCCGACACCAACGGCAAATCCCGCAGGCGATCGGCAAGCACGGCCGCGTCGGTCGCGCTCGGCGCCAGGATATCGATGGTGAACGGATTGGTGAACGGCAAGTCCATCAGATCGTAGAGGGTGCGCATTGCCTCTGTATTCGGGTTCTTGGTGTGGAGCGGATCGGAATCGAAGCTCAATCGCGGCACCAAGACGATGCCAATCGCAGCCAATGTGGCGAACACGGCCAGCATTGGGCGCCGGCGGCGTCGGACGACGTCATCGAGCGGTGCTGCCCAGCTAAATCCGACTGCGGCGTGCTCACCGCGCGGCCGAAAAATGCTGATTGCCGCCGGCAGAAACGTCAATGTGCAGATGAACGCGATCAGCATGCCGACGCCGGCAATCAGCCCAAGCTCGGCGACGCCACGGAAATCGGTCGGCACGAAGGCGAGAAACCCGACCGATGTCGCCGCCGCCGCGACCAGGATCTGGCCGCCGACCCGGCGCCCAGTCTCGCCCATTGCCGCTGCCGGGTCGGGGTATTCCCACCTGATCTCGCGATAGCGGACACAGAACTGGATCGCGAAATCCACCGCGATGCCGACAAACAGGATGCCAAAGCCGACCGAGACCAAATTCAAGGTTCCCACAGCGGCAGCGGCGAACAGCACCGTCATCATCAAGCCGAACACGAGCGTGAGCAGGATCGGGACGATGAGCCGCCACGACCGCACCGCCAGGAACAGCCACAGCGATATCAGGATGATGCTGCCGATCAACCCCGCCACCGCTCCCTTGGCCACCGAGGCGAATTCTTCATCGGCGAGCGCCACGTTCCCGGTAACGCGAACCCGCGCATCACCGGATTTGACGAATTCGAGCTTGTCGGCAGCGGCGCGGATCGCCGCCGTCGCCGCACCGCCAGGCTCGAGCGCAGCTGGATTCAGCCTGGGCTGTGCGAGGACGAATTTGTAAGGACCGCCGAGATCGGCCAGGCCGCCGCCAATGAGCCGCGTCCACGACAAGAGCTGTGGACGGCCGCCAAGGGCGGTGGCCATCGCCTGGTTGAACCCGGCCAGCGCGGTGCGGTAGGGGGTCAGATCGACCTGTCCCTGCTGCAGTCCCGTTCCCAACAGCGCGAGTGCTGCGAACAGGCCGCGCGCGCTCGGATCCTTCGCCAGCTGCCCGAGAAAGGGCTGGGCGTCGATCGTCCGTTCTAGCAACCCTTCGAGCTGCTTGGTGTCGAGGAAAAGCAATCCCTCGTTTCTCATGAAAGGCAAGGAATCGGGACGGGTGACGGCGCGAAAATGCGCGTGGTCGGCCGCTAGCGCCGCAGCCAGCCCGGCCGCGGTCGCCTCCGCCTCTTCCGGCTCCCGGGCGTCGATGACGATCGCCAACACATCGGTGAATTGCGGAAACTCAGCCTTGAACGCCAAGGCCCGCTGTCGCCACGGCAGGCTTTGGGCGAACATTTCATCGGTGTCGGTGCCAATACCGAGATGACCTGCCGAGAAAAAACCGGCAAAGACGACGAGGGCGACGGCAACCGCGAAGACCAGCACCGCACGCCGCCGGCAAAAGTCCACAAGGCCGACGAGCAAGCGCTCAAATTCCATAAGCAACCGAACTCGTAACCTGTTGGATGGCGCGCCAGTCCGATGCAGGTAGCTCGACAGGCTCCGTTGGTGCCCCTGCCATGAGCTTCCTGAGCCTACGGCGCCGAGTTGATAATCGCTTCAGACCGACAACGCTACTGCTAAACGGCCCTGCCTGCGACTTCATGCCGCAGACTTCGCATTGCGTACAGCAGCTTTCACGTTGCGTACCGCAGCTCAAAACCACGCTGGTGTTCATGGAAATCGCCCGAGTATTCGGAGCGCGCGGCGCGGGAATAAATCGTCCTCTGGGGGAATAAATCGTCCTCCACGGAGTCCAATTTATGTCAAACCGGTACGCGCGCCGGCCGCAGCGTTGCTGCGGAATTCGCCCGTTTCAACTGCTAATGAGACGCATGCACATGACTGATCGATCCCCGGCTCCGCCGCCTGACATCGTTCTGCCGCCTGCCGATACGAAGCGGTGGTCACCAAGCAGAAAGGCTGCCGTGGTAGCCGCCACGCGCGCCGGCCTGATCAGCCGCGAAGAAGCATGTGCGCGCTACCTGCTGTCCGACGAGGAGCTGGGCGCCTGGGAGCGGGCATTGGAACAGAACGGCGTTCCCGGGCTGCGCAGCACGCGCCTGCAATGCTATCGCTACACGCGGATCCCCAGCACTCGGCAGCCGCAACTCCCCGGCGCCGAGCCACAGCTGCTTCGCTACCGATAGAATTGATCAACCAGTTGCAGCGCCCGGCGGGCCGGTACTACCGTCGGCGCGGTGACGGTGTCGCCGCCGATGAACTTGTTTTCGTTTCCGGATGACGCCCATTGGAACGAGACGATGCGAGCCGTCGAGTTCGGGGTCGCAATCGGCGAGTACAGCGGGATCGTCCGCGTCCCGCGGCGGGTGTTCCAACGACTGCTCGAACACGCCATCACCCCGCAGAGCTGTCTCGAAACCTATCACTTTTGCCGCAGTGAGTTCGAGCGCGCCGCCGAGATGAAGCTCCGGGCGCGAGAACTGACCGAAGACGGCAATATCGAATTGACCGCGCGCGATCTCAATATTACGGGAGCACGCGGCGGGCCAGCCCGACTTTGAGGTTTGCGGACAACTTAAGTCCGGATGCCTGCCATTTCGCAGATCACCGCCCATTCGTGATCGCTCACCGGGCACACCGACAGCCGCGACTGGCGCAACAGCGCCATGCCGGCAAGCTCCGGGTTGGTCTTCATTTCGGCCAATGCCACCGGCTTCGCCACCGGCATCACCGGGGTGACGTCGACCATCCCGAGCTTGCCGCTTTTGTCCTTGGGGTCGGGGTAAAAACCCCTGACGATCTCGGCGACCCCGACGATGTCCTTACCTTCGTTTGAGTGATAGAAGAAAACGCGCTCACCGGGTTTCATCGCCCGTAGGTTGTTGAGCGCCTGGGCATTGCGCACGCCGTCCCAGTTGGTGCGGCCGTCCGCGACGAGCCGATCCCACGAATAGGCCGACGGTTCCGATTTCAACAGCCAATGCGCCATGGCGCCATCCTCCGCCCGATCAGTTGTGCAACGAGTAGTCGGCCTGCTCTTCGTAGATCGATCCGGCCTTTGTCGGATAGCTCGCGATCAGGCTGAACGCATCGACCGGCAGCGGCTCGGCGCGAAACCCGGCATGCGCGGCGAGAAATTCCGCGACCTGGTCGAGCGGCGGGTTGCTGAGCCGCGCCAAGGTGATGTGCGGCGAAAATTTGCGCGGCTCGGGCGGCAGGCCGATGCGGGTCAGCGCCTGCTCGATCTTGTCGCGCAAAGCGGCGAGTTCCCCGCCGCGTTCGACCCCGACCCATAAATTGCGCGGCCGGTCGCCGCCGAACACGCCGGTCCCCGCCAGCTGCAAGACAAAGCGGCGCGCCCGCAGCCGCGCCAGCGCCTCATCGACGTCGGCCGCGACATCCTCTGCGATCTCGCCGATGAAGCGCAGGGTCAGATGCAGATTGCCCGGGTCCACCCACCGCGCTTTTGGTATCCCCGAGCACAGCAGCGACAGCCGCAGCTTCAGCTCGGGCGGAAAGCCGATGCCGACAAACAGCCGCAGCATGGCATCACGTGAACAGGGTCAGGACGCCGGTATGGCCGTAAAGCCGGTCGCGCGAGATCTCGCCATTGGCGAAAAACCCGACCAGCGGGAAATCGCCGAGGGTCTCACGGATCAGCCGGGTTTCGACCCCAGGCTCCCCGAACAGGTTGGCGCCGCGCGCAACGCAGCTGACGTAAACCCCCGCCTTAGGCGGCCCGGCGAGCCGTCCGGCGAGCTGGCGGACCATCCGCACCATGTCGCGACGGGCACTCTCCGGGTCGCGCCGGCAAAACAGGATCTGGTCGCCGGCGGCAATTTCGGCGCCGACGACGACCCAGCCGCGGCCTGGGTCGATCGCCATCAGGTTGCGCACCAGATAGTCGCCGGTGTCGGAGCCTGCGACCGGCAGACCGACAAAGATCACGCCGCCCAGACGCCGCAGATCCTGCGCCAGATCCGGGCCGATATCCTCCAAAAAGACGCTGAGAGCCGGCCGGCCGTCGATCACCATCACGATGTTGTCGCGCGCTTCGTCGATCCGATGCACCGGGCCGATCGGCATGCAGCCCTGGGTCAGCGAGGTGGCGACAGCAATCTCCGGGGCCAGCATGACCCCGGCGACGCCGTTGGCGCCAAGGCCGTTCTCACCTGGGCCGCCGGCCACCAGCGGGCTCTCGCAGCGATGCGACACGAGGCCGCCGACAAGAAAGGCGCCGCTCGCCCGGGCGACGTCGACCGTCGCCTTGTTCACGTCCGGGCAACGCGGGTCGGTATGGACAAGCGCTAGCGCCGGCCCGGATTTCTCGATCCAAGCAGCATGCCATCGCGGCAGGTCGGAGCCCGGGTTGCTGGTCGCCCCGAAGACGCGGAAGCCGTCATCCGGAAGAGCAGCGGTGATCACCACGGCCGCCGGCTCCTCGAAAACCTCGCTCTGCGCCGAGCACACGCCGAGCCCAACCCCGCCGACCCATGATCCCACCCCAGTATGCGCCGAAAGCTCGCGCAGCATGTCGGGGAGAGCCGCGGCAGCAGGCTCGGTCACATAGACGATACCGAAATTCGCCCGGTCGACCGGCGCGAGGCCGGCGATGCAGCGCGCAGCGAGGCCGGCGGGGTCGCCGGTCGCGGCTGCGGCCGCAAACCTTGCGCTCATGACGCGCCGCCGCGGTGCTGGCCGAGAAGGCCGGCGACCACCGGCCCGATGCGGTCGACGAGGACGGCGACGCCGCGTTGGTTGGGGTGCAGACCATCCGGTTGATTGAGGGCGGGTTTCATCGCGACACCTTCCAGAAAGAACGGATAGAGCGTGGCCTGACGGGCATGTGCCAGCGCGGGAAAAATTTGGTCGAAGGCGCGATCATAGCCCTCTCCCCAATTGGGCGGCGCGAGCATGCCGAGGATCAGCACCCTGGCGCCGGCAGCGTTGATCTTTTGAACCATCTTGTCGAGGTTGTCGCGAACCGTGGCCGGATCGATGCCGCGCAGCGCGTCGTTGGCGCCCAGAGCCAAGATCACCAGATCGGGCTTGTCGGCGAGCGCCCAATCGAGCCGGGCGAGGCCATCGGTGGTGGTGTCGCCGGACACCCCGGCATTGATGACCCGAGAGGCGACCCCGTGCTCGTTCAACCACGCTTCGAGCCGCGCCGGAAACGCCTGTTCCGGCATCAGCCCGTAGCCCGCGGTGAGACTGTCGCCAAAGTCGAGAATGACCGGAACATGCGCAGTGGCCGGCGAGGCAGCGGCGAGCATCAGGGCTAGCGGCGCCGCGGCGAGCAGGTGCATCCCGTTGAAAACCTTTCCTTGGGCGCCATATCGTCCGAGATTCCGCCGCCCGCAGGTCGGCGCCGCCGCTTTTTTCGGCTCGAACCGAACATGACCAGTTCGCTCCATTCCAGCGGCCCGCTCGTGGTGGTCGACGATGTTCACCTGACTCTGGGCAGCCCGGCGGGACCCGTCAACATCCTGCGCGGGATCTCGCTCGAGACCGCGGCGGGCGAGACGGTCGCCTTGGTGGGACCGTCGGGTTCGGGGAAATCGTCATTGCTGATGGTGCTGGGCGGGTTGGAGCGGCCGAGCGCCGGGCGCGTGCTGGTTGGCGGGCACGATCTCGGCGCACTCAGCGAGGATGCGCTGGCGCGACTGCGGCGCAGCCATATCGGCATCGTGTTTCAGGCTTTTCATCTGATCCCGACGATGACCGCGCTCGAAAACGTGGCGTTGCCGCTGGAGTTAGGTGGTCACAGGGACGCATTTCCCGCGGCCGAGCAGGGTCTCGAAGCAGTCGGTCTCGGGCATCGTCTCGACCATTATCCGGCTCAGCTTTCGGGCGGCGAACAGCAGCGCGTCACAATCGCGCGCGCCTTTATCGCCGGACCGAAGCTGCTGCTGGCCGACGAGCCCACCGGCAATCTCGACGCCGTGACTGGCGGCCTGGTCGTCGACTGCCTGTTCGACCAGCACGCCCAGCACGGCACGACCTTGCTGCTGATTACCCACGACGAAAGCCTCGCCGAGCGTTGCGCCCGCCGAATCCGGCTGGCGGACGGCACCATCACCGAAGACGGGTCAACCGCGCAGCCTCAATTCGGCGCGGCCCGCCGAGCATTGTGAGGGCCGCGTCGCTCGGCTACGCGATCCGCCTCGCCCGCCGCGAGCTGCGCGGCGGCGTCGCCGGGTTGCGTGTCCTGATCGCCTGCCTCGTGCTCGGCGTCGGGGCGATTGCCGGCATCGGCTCGCTCGCCGCGGCGCTGACCGCCGGCATCGCCGGCGACGCGCGCGAGCTCCTCGGCGGCGATGCCGAGGCGCAGCTCGCCTATCGCCCGGTGAACCCCGCCGAACACGCCTATTTGGCGCGGAGCGGCGCGTTGTCCGAGATCGCCGCGCTGCGGGCGATGGCGCGCACGACCGATGGCCGCCGCCAGAGCCTGATCGAATTGAAGGCGGTAGACGCCGCCTATCCGCTTTATGGAAAGGTGGTTCTGGCACCGCCGCAGGATCTCGGTGCCGCGCTCGCCCGCCGCGACGACATTTCTGGCGCCGTGGTCGATCCGGCGATCCTCGGCCGGCTTGGGGTCGGTATCGGCGCGACGATCAAGATCGGCGAGGCGGCGCTGCAGATCCGCGGCACGATCGAGCGCGAGCCCGATGCGGCGGCGGGCGGGCTGATCCTCGGCCCGCGGGTGTTGATTTCCTCGGCGGCCCTCCCCGAGACCCGTTTGATCCAGCCCGGCACGCTCGTGACCTATCGCTACCGGCTGCGGCTGCCCGGGCGCGAAGCACCGGCCGCCTGGGCGCAGAACGCGCGCGCCGCGTTCCCCGACGCGGGTTGGGAGATCCGCAGCTTTGGCCAGGCCTCGCCTGATTTGCAGCGGCTGATCGACCGCGTCGCGCTGTTCTTGTCTCTGGTCGGGCTGTCGGCGCTGTTGGTCGGCGGCGTGGGAATCGGCAACGCGGTGCGCGGCCACATCGCCGCCAAGATCCCGACAATCGCCACCCTCAAATGCCTCGGCGCCCCGACGCGGCTCGTTTTTGCCGTCTATTTATGCGAGATCATGATTTTGGCGCTGCTTGCAATCGTTGCCGCGCTGATGATCGGTGCGCTGCTCCCGATCGTGACAGCGCCGCTGCTCGCGCATTTGCTGCCGATCTCGGCCCGCCTCGGCGTCTATCCACAGCCGCTCGCCGCGGCGGCGCTCTACGGGGTGCTGACGACCCTGGTCTTTTCGCTGTGGCCGCTCGCCGCGATTGGACGGATTGCGCCCGGCGCCTTGTTCCGCGACATGGTCGATCGGGCCCGCCGCCGCGTCCCGCGCGTCGCGCTCGCGGTGACGGCGCTGCTGGCGCTGTGCCTGGCCGGGCTCGTTTTCGCAAGCACGCAGAACCAAGAAGTCGCGCTGTGGTTCGTCGCCGGCGCGGTCGCCGTCTTCGCGCTATTTTGGGGAGCCGGCGCGGCAATCGCGCTCGGCGCGAGCAAACTCGCCCGGCCGAAGCAGCCGATACTGCGGCTGGCGCTCGCCAACCTGCACCGACCCGGCGCGGCGACCGCGCAAGTTGTTCTTTCACTTGGAATCGGCTTGACCGTGTTGGTGACGGTCGCGCTCGTCGAGGGCAATCTCGGGCGCGAAATCAGCGACCGGCTGCCGGTCGAGGCGCCGGCTTTCTTCTTTATCGACATCCAGCCGAGCCAGCTCGCCGGCTTCGAGGCGATCGTGCGCAACATCGCTGGCGCGCGCTCCGATGAAGTGCCGATGATGCGCGGCCGCATCACGCGGCTGAACGGCAGACCGGTCGAAACCGCAGCGGTGGCGCCTGAAGTGAGATGGGCATTGCGCAGCGACCGCGGCCTGACATATTCCCCTTCCCTGCCAAAGGGTTCGCGGCTTGCCGCCGGGACATGGTGGCTGCCCGGCTACCATGGTCCGCCGCTGATTTCGTTCGATGCTGCCCTCGCCCGCGGCATGGGGCTCAAAATCGGCGACACCTTGAGCGTCAACCTGCTAGGGCGCGAGATCACCGCGCGCATCGCCAACCTGCGGACGATCAACTGGGAGCGGCTTGGCATCAATTTCGCGATCGTGTTTGCCCCGGGCACGCTTGAGCATGCGCCGCAGACCGATCTCGCCGCGGTCTATCTGCCGCAAGCGGAGGAGGAAATCCTGGTCCAACGGGTCATCGAGCAATTCCCGAACGTCTCGGCGATCCATGTCCGCGAAGCGCTCGCCGCCGTCGGCCGGGTCGTCGGCCTGATCGGCGACGCGGTCCGGCTGACTGCGCTGGTCACCGTAGCTGCCGGGGCGCTGGTGCTGGGGGGTGCCCTCGCCGCCGGGCATCGCCGGCGGGTCTATGACGCAGTCGTGCTGAAGGTGCTGGGGGCGACGCGCGGCATGATTCTGTCGAGCTTTCTGATTGAGCACGGGCTGTTGGGCGCGCTCGCCGGGCTCGTCGCCGCCGGGCTTGGCACGATCGCGGCTTATTTTCTGGTGACGCGCTTGATGGAGGCTGATTGGGTGTTTCTGCCGGCGCCGCTGCTGTGGACGGTGGCGCTCGCGGTCGTTCTCACCTTGGCTCTCGGTCTTGCCGGAACCTGGCGTGCCCTTGGCGTCAAGGCCGGCCCCTACTTGCGCAATGAGTAACCATGAATTGGTCGGCGCGGGGAGCTCGACGGCCTCAGGGTCATTGCAAAGGTCCCGTTTTGTGCCAATATGCTGCGCGCGAGGATATCCCTCGCGCGGCTTTTCTCTCTTTGGAGGGGGTTTATGGCTCTGGGTTCGCAGCCCCGCTGGACGGTGCGGCCCGCGGACACCGCGGTCGGCATCGATGTCGGCTTACGGGAGTATATGCTCCGCGTCTACAACTACATGGCGTCGGGGCTCGCACTGACCGGCATCGTGGCCTATGTCGCGGCCTTTTCCGGCTTCTACGAGTTGATTGCGCGGACACCGCTGATTTGGCTCGTCATTCTGGCCCCACTCGGGCTCGTGATGCTGATGAGCTTTGGCGTTCAGCGCATGCAGGCGAGCACGTTGCAGCTCGTCTTCTGGGGCTACGCGGCGCTGATGGGCTTATCGATGGCGGTGCTGTTCCTGCGCTTCACCCATGAAAGCGTCGCGCGGGTGTTCTTCATCACTGCCGGTACCTTCGCGGCGATGAGCTTTTACGGCTACACGACCCGGCGCGACCTGTCGCAGTTCGGCTCCTTCCTGTTCATGGGCCTGATCGGCATCATCATCGCCTCGCTGGTCAACATCTTCATCGGCTCGACCGCGATCCAATTCGCGATCTCGGTGATCGGCGTCCTCGTCTTCACCGGCCTGACCGCGTATGACACACAGCAGATCAAGGAGATGTATTACGCAGGCGACAGCTCCGAGATCGCCGGCAAAAAGGCGATCATGGGCGCGCTGCGGCTCTACCTCGATTTCATCAACCTGTTCATGATGCTGATGCAGCTTCTCGGCACCCGCCGCGACTAAATCTGCATCCCACGTTCGGGCCGCAAAAAGAACAACTCGGCCGGGCCCCGCGCCCGGCCATCCTCGTGCACGTATTTCCCCTGCTTGTTACCCGAAGCGCGGTCTTCAAGGAATGGGGGGTCAGGATTGCGCCGGGATGGCCTTCAACATCTGACCAAGCTGAATTGTATCGATCCGGCCGTCCCAATATTCGATCAATGCGTCGGCATTTAGCGATACCCACTCGAACACCGCCCGCTCGTCATCCGGTGAAAGCCGGCCGGCAATCATCTGCGGCGAGGGACGAACGCCAACGACCGCCGTATTTGCCGCATTCAACTGATTGCCGTGGGTCAAATTGACCTTGATCCGCACGTCGTGTCGCGCGTTGCCGCGAGGACTGACCCACAGTGTCATCGGCAGGCCCGTAGTGCGCGGGAACAGGTTCGCCATCTCGAAGAGATCGTCCCTCTCTCGCGGCTCGGGATCTTCCGAAACGGCTTCCGCCACCTTCACCACCGGTCCCTCGATCATCGCTAATGCGCTTCGTCCCAGCTGTGGGCCCAGCCGGTTTCGACAACGAGCGGCACCGACAATTCGCAATGCGGCGCGCAGGCCCTTTCCATGACCGCCTTCGCGACTTCGGCGGTGGCTTGAATTTCAGCCTCAGGCACTTCGAACAGCAATTCGTCATGCACCTGCAGCAGCATCCGGGCGTGCAGGGCGGCGTCGGCGAGCGCTGCCGGGATGCGAATCATCGCACGTTTGACGATGTCGGCAGCTGAGCCCTGCAACGGCGCATTGATCGCCTGCCGCTCGGCCCCGGCGCGGCGTGCCGGGTTGGCGTCGCGAATGCCTGATATCCAGCATTTGCGGCCAAAGATCGTCTCGACATAGCCGGTGCGGCGGCAGTCGGTCTTGATCCGCTCCATGTAGGCGCGGATCGCCGGAAAGCGCTCGAAATAGGCGCGGATATAGGCCGCCGCCTCGGATTGGGGCACGCCGATCTGGGCGCCGAGCCCAAACGCGCTGATGCCATAGATGATGCCGAAATTGATCGCCTTGGCCCGCCGCCTGGTGCTGGCGTCCATCGTTGCGAGCGGCACGCCGAAGACTTGGCTCGCGGTCAATGCGTGGATGTCGACCCCCTCATGGAACGCCTGCCTCAGCTCGGGCACGTCGGCGACATGGGCGGCGAGCCGCAGCTCGATCTGGCTGTAATCGGCCGACAGCAGCACGTGCCCCGGCTCGGCGATAAAGGCGCGCCGGATGCGCCGCCCCTCTTCGGTCCGGATCGGGATGTTCTGCAGATTGGGATTGTTCGACGAGAAGCGGCCGGTCGCTGCCACGGCGAGCGCGTAGGAGGTGTGGACGCGCCCGGTCTCGGCGTCGATCTCCTCGCCCAGCGCGTCGGCATAGGTCGATTTGAGCTTGGTCAGCTGGCGCCATTCCAGCACTTGGCCCGGCACCGGATGCAGCGGCGTCAGCTCTTCGAGGATCGAGGCGTCAGTGCCGTAGGCGCCGGTCTTGCCCTTCTTGCCGCCGGGCAAACCCAACTTTTCAAACAGCACGTCGCCCAATTGCTTGGTCGAGCCGATGTTGAATTCGTTGCCGACCGCGGCAAAGATCGTGCGCTCGAGCTCGCCGATCCGCTGGGCGAAATCACGCGACAGCTCGGCAAGGGCGGTGCGGTCGACCTTGATGCCCTCCCGCTCCATCGCGGCGACGACCGGCGCCAGCGGGCGCTCGATAGTCTCGTAGAATGCCGTCATCTTGTCGCGAACGAGCCGCGCCTTCAGCAGCATATGTGCGCGCAACGCCGCGTCGGCCCGCTCGGCGGCAAAGTCGCGGGCCCGCTCACGCGGTACCTCGGCAAAGGGGATCAGGCTCTTGCCGGTGCCGATCAGCTCCTTTTGCGAGGTCAGGTCGTGCTCGAAACAGCGCTTTGCCAGCGTTTCGATCTCGTGGTCGAATTGGCCGCCGTCGAGCACATAGGACATCAGCATCGTGCAGTCGTGAGGTGCCAGCGATATGCCCGAGCGCGACAGCAGATGCGCTGTGGTCTTGATGTCATGGCCGATCTTCAGAACGCCGGGGTCCTCCAACAGCGGCCGCAATTTTGCGATCGCCGTCTCGACCGCGATGCCGCCCGCCTCGGCGAGGTCGAGCCCGCCCGCTACCCGATGATCGAGCGGGACATAAGCGGCGAGCCCCGGCGCCAGCGCCAAAGCGATCCCGGCGAGCGCCGGCCGCTTTCCCGGCACCGCGCTGGCCGCGACCCAGAGCGCAACCGAGCCGCCCTGAGAGGCCGCCTCGATCCAATGATCGAGCCCCTCAACAGTCTCGACCAACGCGTAGCTGCGCGGCGCGGCAAAAGGCGGGACATCGGGGATGACCGGCTCACTCGGTCCGCTCGGGACGGATGTGGCGATGTCGAGACGCCGCTCGATGCGTGTCTTGAGCGCGCGCAATTCCATCTCGTCGAGAAATGGAAAAAGCTTCTCCGGGTTGTATGGCTTTACTCTGAGCGCCGACAGCGGACAGGGCAGCGGCACCCGGTCGTCGAGTTTGACCAATTCCTTCGACAATCGCGCTTTCGCTTCGTTATCGATCAAGGCTTCGCGCCGCTTTGGCTGCCTGATCTCATGGGCATGCGCGAGCAAGGTTTCGAGATCGCCATAGGTATTGATCAGCTCGGCCGCGGTCTTCACGCCGATGCCCGGCACGCCCGGTACGTTGTCGGTGCTGTCGCCGCAAAGCGCTTGCACTTCGACCACCTTGTCCGGTCCGACGCCGAACTTTTCGCGCACCTCCGCCTCGGCGATTGCGCGATCGGTCATCGGATCGCGCATTTTGACGTCATCGCCCACGAGCTGCATTAGGTCCTTGTCGGAGGACAGGATCGTGACCTTGGCTCCTGCCTCGACGGCGTGGCGGGCATAAGTTGCGATCAGGTCGTCAGCCTCGAAGTCCGGCATTTCGATCTGACAAATATCAAACGCTGTTGCAGCGCGCCGGACATGCTCCAATTGCGGTCGCAAATCGTCCGGCATCTCGCGGCGGTTGGCTTTGTAGTCGGTGTAGATCCGGTTCCGAAAACTGTGACCTGACGCATCGAAAATAACCGCCATGTGATCGGCGTCGGTTTCGCGCCGGTATTTATCCAGCATGTTGCTGAATATCATGACCACTTCGGTGGCCATTCCGTCCGATTGTCGCTGAAACCGCTCGGCCTTGGGGTCGCGCGCGCGGGCGAAATAGGCGCGGAAAATAAACCCCGAGCCGTCGATCAGAAACACATGGTGCGGCGCCGCGGAAGCTACGGGAGCCGCCGCGACCGTTGCGCCGGTCTTCGCATCGTCAATCGCACCGATCAGATCGTCCACGGCCACCTGCTATTCAGAGGTTACGCTTTTTGGTCCGCTCTGCGGCGGCGTCGAAGCCGTCCCGCCCGATTGCGCGCCGGCGCCGGACATCACCCGGTTGAGATAGAGACGGGAGCAATAGGGGCACTCGACCCTCCCGGCGGGCGCGAGATTTAGGTACACTCTGGGGTGGCCAAGGGGGCCGCCGCCGCCGTTGCAGGCCGCAACCATCTCATCGATGTAGATTGTCTCTGAAGGTCCCATAAACCAGCCGGAAGGCTAACAGCCGGCGCGGCGCGGCGGCCGGTTGACCGTTTGACGGCCTCGATGATACGCATTGCCGCGGTACGATCAATGATCCGCTGTTCAACTCTCCGCTTGTGAAAGGGATATTCGACACCGGCGCGCAGGTTCCGCAACGCCATCGGTGGCCCGGCTTCGCCCACCTGCGGTCCAAGGTCCGTCGCCGACCTGATATGCCGGGGCTTATCCGCACACAGAATTCGGCGGACCGGAACACTCGTCAACGGGCGCCGGCGGCTCAGGCTGCTTTTTGGCGGCGTATGGTTGATCGTGGTGTCTTTGGGGTTGAGCACCTGCACGCCGACAACCGACCAGGCTGGCGGCCGCGCCGGCATCGGCACGGCGCCGGCTGCACCCGACCCAATGCCGAGCTTTACCGAAAACCAATTCATTGCCGCCGACGGGGCGAGACTGCCGCTGCGCAAATGGCTGCCCCAAGGCCGGGCAAAAGCCGTGATCCTCGCGCTGCACGGCTTCAACGATTACAACCACGCTTTCGAGGCGCCAGGCACGGCCTGGGCAAAGGACGGCATCGCCACCTACGCCTACGACCAGCGCGGCTTCGGCGCCGCACCCGAGCGTGGGTTGTGGGCGGGGCGGCAGGCCCTCGCCGCGGATGCCGCGGCGGCTTGCGGCATCCTGCAACGGCTCTATCCCGGTGTGCCGCTTTACCTGCTCGGTGAGAGTATGGGTGGTGCTGTCGCCGTGATCGCGATGACCGGCGAAAGCGGCACGCCAATCCCCAATGTTGATGGGCTCATTCTGGCGGCGCCCGCGGTGTGGGGCCGGTCGACAATGGATCTGGCGCCGCGGGTGGCGCTTTGGGTCGGCGTCCGGCTGATGCCCGGCCTAACATTGACCGGCCAGAGCCTCCATATCCTGGCTTCGGACAATATCCCGATGTTGCGGGCGCTGGGGCGCGACCCGCTGGTGATCAAGGAGACGCGCGTCGATACGATCTGGGGTCTGGTTAATCTCATGGACGCCGCGCTCGCTTCGGCGCCGGGGCTGCGGGTGCCGTTGTTGCTGATGTACGGCGCGAAAGACCAGATCATACCAAAGCGCCCGCTGCGGGCGTTTGTCCGCGCCTTGCCGTACGACCCGCGCGACCGCCGCAGCCTCGCCTATTACCAACACGGCTATCACATGCTGCTGCGCGACCTCGAAGGTCCGAAGGTGAGCGCCGACGTCGCGGGCTGGGTTCTGGCGCCAAGCGCCCCGCTGCCTTCGGGTGCCGATCGCGGTGCTTTCGAAGCGGATCTGGGCGGAACCAGCCAGGTATCGCTCGGCGGTCCGTGACCAATGCCGTCGCCGTTCATGGTGCCGCTTCTGTTCCTGCTGTTGCTGGCCAACGGCACACCGTTGATGGTGCACAAGGCTCTCGGCAGGCGTTTGTCCTATCCGGTCGACGGCGACCGCGAATTCATCGATGGCAGGCCGGTGTTCGGGCAGGCCAAGACGTTGCGCGGGGTGATTTGCGCAATCCTGGTAACGGCGGCAGGCGCGCCGCTGGTCGGGCTCGGATGGAAGATCGGGCTCATGGTCGGCGGCTTGGCGATGGTTGGCGACCTGTTTTCGAGCTTTCTAAAACGCCGGCTCGGCCGGTCGTCGAGCAACCCGATCGTCGGTGTCGACCAGATCCCCAAATCGTTGTTCCCGCTGCTCGCCTGCCTCGGCCCACTGTCGCTGACCGTGGCCGACGTCGCAATCGGCGTGGCGATTTTCTTTATTGGCGAGCTGGTGCTGTCGCGCGTCCTCTACGCCTTCGATCTGCGCGACCGCCCTTACTGAGGCTGCCGCTCACGCGCCGCGCAGTTGGTGCAGGGTGATCTCGGGCGGGCAGTTGATCCGGACTGGAAGGATGCACGATCCGACCCCGACGGAGGTGTAGCCGATCATTCGGCCATAGCGCCATGATCCGGATCCCATGCGGCGCGGCAGCACCGAGTTGAGGGTGACGGGGATGGCTCCCGGCAGGCAGATCTGGCCGCCATGGGTGTGGCCGCTCAGCAGCAGGTCGAAATCGGCGTGCGCTGCCTGACGATAAATCTCGGGCGTATGCGACAGCAGGATGGAAACTTCACCGCTGGGGATTTGCGAGGCCGCCTTTTCGATATTGTCGACGCGGTAGTAGTGGGCGTCGTCGATCCCGGCGAGATACAGAAGCTGGCCGTCGCGTACCAGCGATTGGGCCTCGTTGACCAGCATTCGAATGCCCATTTCCTCCAGCGGCGGTACCATCCGGATCGAATCGTGGTTACCCAGCACAGCGTAGACGGGCGTAGCGATCCGATCGCGTATTCGCGCCATGCCCTCGATCGTCGCCTCGCACGGCCCATACGTCTTCCCGCGATAGTCCCCGGTCAGCACGCAAAGATCATAGCTGAGCAGCGGCAACAACTCGCCGAGCCGCCGCATCGCCGCCGGGTTGATGTCGACGTGCAAATCGCTGATCTGCAGTATCGTAAAGCCGTCGAAGGCAGGCGGCAGCCCGGGCAGAGTGATTGGATGACGGCGGATCTGGATCCCTTCGGCGTTTTTGCGCGCCCGCCAATACAAGCCGGTCAGCTTTAGCGACCCACCGATGATCGACGGGGTCAGGTACCACCGCCTAGGCCGCAGCGAGCCCGCGCCGCGCCCGTAAGCCCGCGTCTCATGATCGTCCTCGATGCCGAGCCGCTGCCGCGCATGCAGCCGGCCAAAGCGCCGCTCGAGTTTTTCAACCAGATCCTCACTCATTAACTAATTATGCGCTGACCGGTTTGCAGAATAGTTAAGTTTATTGTGCAACATGAGGGTATGGTTTCTTTATTTTAAACGACTGCTTTCACCGCGAGCAGATTAAGCGAATGATACGCGAGACCGGACCCGTCGCCAAGCCCCAGTTGCTCGGCGGCACCTGTTGAGCGTCGTACCCGAACCTTCTTGCATCTCCCTTGCGGCGGCGGTATCCAACCGATTGCCGCGAACAGCCTGCGGCCTGTGCGTCGCGCACCCGTAGCTCAGCTGGATAGAGCGCTGCCCTCCGAAGGCAGAGGTCGTGAGTTCGAATCTCGCCGGGTGCGCCATTCTCATCAACAGTTTATCGAACTGATATGCTTTTGGACTTCTACCGCGCTAGATAGTAGATGCCACGATTTCCGCCATTCGGCACTCGCTTGACGCCCGTCTCCCGGCCAATCTTACCATCCTGTCGCAGTCGCTTCAGGGCAAAGGCAACATCGTTTGTCCAGACCGGGCACCCGGAGCGCGGATGCCGCTGAGCGCGTTCGGCGTCCGTCAGGTGAAATTGCCTCGCCAATTCATCCTCGATTTCCCATGCGGGCCGCTCCCCGGCGCGGAGAAAATCCAAGATCGGCTGACAGAGTAGATCGTGTTGACGTAGTGGCATGACTACCTCCCGTTCCTTTATTTCGCGCCATCAGGTCGAGTCCAACCCGGCTGCGATGGCGGAGCGATATGGCGCAGAGATAACCGCTCCGGAATTGGCGCTCGTCATCGCAACCAATCGCTGGATCACTCGCTTGCGGTCGCTTACAGCCAAACGGCGGTGAGACTGGCGACGATCGCAAAGCCGAACCAAATGATGGCGCTGGTCGTTGGACCCATTCCGCCGTCGACGTGCCCTACAGAAGGGACCTCGCTCTTTCCTACTTCAAGGATTGCACAGGTTGGTTCTTGATGCTCTACATCAACCGCACGTCCGAGCGATTTATGCTCGTGAAGTCTCCGCTCGCGGTCGACGGCGACCTCCTCTCTGGTCATACCAGCAGCTTCGGTGTACCGGCGCGGTAATACTGAAATCGGGTGACGCGCAACGCCCCGATACCGTGGGCGTCGATGGCCTCTTGCCAGGCAAGAAATTCTTCGGCCGAGAGCTGGTAGCGCCGGCAGGCATCGTCGAGACTGATAGCGCCGCGGCGTACGCCATTGACGACGCAAGCTTTGCGATGCGGGGACCAGCGGACCGTATCGCTCGGCGGCAAATCGAGAACTGGTGCTTCCATTTTTCGCTTTCTCCCTTGATGCCGATATGTCCTCCGGCTTTGCGAAAATGGGTAAGGCGAGTGACGGCATGATTTCACCAAGGTGAATTCGCCGTAACCTGGCATGCGGTGGCGAGTTCCGCGAACCGGGCTTCGGGCGGCCCGCGGTCGGGTTTCGCGCCCTGATGAAAATTGGCGGAGCGAGCGTCGGCGGGCGAATTTCACGACAATATGATTAATTTGCCTCTTTTGAGGTCTACCCGAACCCAACCACCTTGCCGTACAGTCAATCAACCGTCAAAAAAGCCGCACGACAGTGAACTGGAGGGCGAGAAAGTCCGATGCGTTGGACCCCGAAGCGCAAGGCGGCCATCGTGATCGCGATAAAAGAAGGGCTGATCGCTATGGAAGAGGCGAAGATAGAATGCGCGCTCTCGGACGAGGAGCTCGCGGCCTGGATGCGCGACTACGATGCGTACGGCCGATCAGGACTTCGCGTCACAAAGCTTCAGCAATATCAGCAACGAGCGCAAAAAATCGCCGGGGCGGTGTGAGCACCCAACCCTGCGGCCGCTAGGGACCCGCGTCAGGAGATTTGCCGCACAAGTCTGACGCGGCGCCGCCTCGGGAGTTCCGGCGTCGCGTTGCAGCTACCGGGTTTGCTCGACGACCCGCGATCCAGGAGGCGGCGGACGAAGCAGCTCCGGTTCCCCACGCTCTACTCTCAAACCGGAAGCCGCGCGAAGGCAAAGCCCGATGGACGCCGGCACGGCATCGGGACGACGCTCAGTCATACCTCGCCAGGATTGCCCGACAACCCCTTCCGCGGCACTAACGCTGGCGGTGCAGGAGCGCCATGTCTCCCCCGAAGGGGGGCGACGGAAGACTGCGCTGCGCGGCTTTTATCTCGTCAAAGCTTCACGCGCGGCTGAGGCGATTGGTGACTTCGGCCTGCCACCGGTCGAGCGGCATGAAGCCCGCGGTTTCGCGGCAGTGCTTTTCGGTCTCGGCCATGATCGCGTCGTTCGGCTGAGACAGATCGATCGGCACCCCGTGCGGCTGCGGCACGTACCAGGGCGTGTCCATGTAGATCTCAATCTGATTGCCCTCGGGATCGGGAAAATAGCACGACAGCGCGTTGCCGTGGCTGGTCTGCCGAATGGTCTCGATCCCGGCCTCGCGAGCGCGGCCGAAAAGCGTCTTCAGGGCGTCGAGATCGGGGACCTTGAACGACAGCTGGTTGACCGTGCTGACGCCCTCGGGCGCGCGGCCCGAGACGATGACGAATTGATGGTGATGGCCGGGGGCGCCGGTCATGAAGGCGAGTTCGCCGCCGCGGCTGCTTGCCGCGGTCAGAGACCACGAGCCCAACGACGCTGGTATAAAAATCAACCATCTTCGAGACGTCGCGTGCATAGACGCCGCAATGCGAAAGCTGCGGATGAAAGGCTGACGGCATGTTGACCTCCTCCCGGTCAGTCGTTCCTTTGCCAGAATACCAGCTGGAATATCGGGCTTTCCGCATCATCGATCAAATTGATTGTTTACATGTACTCAATCAATCGGATCGATGCCTGAGCCTCGTGTCAATCCGGCAGATCGAAAAACCGGCACCAGCCGTTGGCGCTGACCGTGCCCGCTACCACGGCACAGGCGGCCGGCGGCCGGAACAGCGCGCAGGCGGCGCAGCTAAGCCCATTTTTTGGCTGGTCTGATACAGCGCCTCAATTTGCGACGCCTTCTGCGGCGGTAACGTCGGCGCGGCACCAAGACTGACTGCCGGCCCGGACACCAGCATCAGCAACAATCTGCGCCGTAACACGCCCGGTTCAAACGCCACGCTCAAATTCCTGATCCGACAGGAAATGACCCGGTTTTGTCAGCACCGCACACCTCCGCATCTCAGAGAATGACCGAAACCTTAGCATCCTAGAATCTACAGTCCCGGGATCAAAATCTACAGTCCTGGGATCAATACAAACGTCGAGCGTGTTCATCCAGCATGCGCGCGCAAATCGTGCGCAACAAAGAGGGATGGAAGTCATGAAGATGACGATGCTCATCACGATCGCACTCGTTACCGGGCTTGCAGCCTGCACTCCAAATCCCGCAGCGAATACAACCGAGGGCGGCGTCGGAGGAGCCGCCACTGGCGCAGCGATTGGGTGTCTGGCAACAATACCGATCGGTTGCGTGCCCGGTGCGGCGGTCGGCGCTGCGGTCGGAGGGGGCGTGGGCGCCGCCGGTGGCCTCGCGTCGACCACGCCACCGCCGCCGCCAATACAGGCTTACGCGGCTCCTTCGGTCTATGCACCGCCGCCGCCTGCCCCTCAAGCTTACGTGACGCCCCCGGCTTATACTCCGCCGCCTCCTCCTTACTGAGTCGCGCATGACCGCGGCGCTCTCGTTTTCGGTGCCACCGCGTAGCATTCACTCCGTGGTTGTGCGCAACCCAACGCTGCCGCCGGATCCGGGTTCGGAACTGATCGATAAATAGTGCCGAACCCGCCCGAATCCGGCAACAGTTCGGCAAAGCCGGATCCGAGGAGAGCACACCGATGCCCGATACGCCGATGCCCGAGACGCCGATGCTGTCGCGCCCGATCCCGTCGACCGGCGAAGCGATGCCGGTCATCGGCCTCGGCACCTGGCCGGTGTTCGACGTCGGCGCCGACGAGAACGCCCGCCGGCCGTTGCGCGAGGTCGTGCGCCGGCTCTTCGCCTCGAGCGCGAGAATGATCGACAGCTCGCCGATGTATGGCCGGGCCGAAGGCGTCAGCGGCGATCTCGTCGCCGATCTTGCGGCACGCCCGCGCGCGTTCCTGGCGACCAAAGTATGGACTACCGGCCGCGACAACGGCGTCGCCCAGATGCGGCGCTCGGCCAGCCTGTTGCGCACCGAGGTTATCGATCTGATGCAGATCCACAACCTTGTCGACTGGCGCACCCATCTCGCCGCCCTGCGCCGGATGAAGGACGACGGCCGCATTCGTTATATCGGCATCACCCATTACACCGACCACGCGCTGTCTGAACTGGCGAACATCCTTGAAACCGAGTTCAGGCATCGATTTCGTCCAGTGCGGCTTTTCCCTTGCCCGGCGAGCGGCGGAGCGCGACCTGCTGCCGGTCGCCGCGGCACGCGGGGTCGCGGTCATCGTCAACCAGCCGCTCGGACAGGGCGGCTTGGTGCGCCGCGTGCGCGGGCGGACATTGCCCGATTGGGCCAACGAGTTCGATTGCGCGAGCTGGGCGCAGCTGCTGCTCAAATACATCCTCGCGGAGCCGGCAGTGACCTGCGTGATCCCGGCGACCCGCAATCCCGCGCATATGGCCGACGACCTCACCGCCGGCTTTGGCCGCCTGCCCGACGCCGAGCAACGGCGCAACATCCGCGTCCTTTGGGATGTGCTCTGACGCGGGAATCGCTCGACGGCAGCCGGGTCGGTTGTCAAGATCGCCGAGGAACCAGAGCGGGGTGGCGGAAATGGATGCACCAGTGTTGCGGCGCGCTTCCCGGAGGGTGGTTTAGCGATGCCGGGGCTATTACCCGCGCTGAACCTGGTCGCGGCACCGGGACAGCGGCGCGCCACGCTCGACATTGCGCGTGAGATCGAGCGCCGCGGTTTTGCCGGCATTTCGGTGTCGAGCCAGTACAGCAACATGTCGCAATGCCTGGGTTTTGCATTCTCCACCGAACGCATCCCGTTCGCTACCGCGATCGCGCCGATTTACGCCGCAACCGCCGAGGAATTCGCCAGCAGCGCCGCCTATCTGCACGAGGTGTCGAACGGCCGCTTTCAGTTCGGCATCGGCGTCGCGCATGCCCCGGCGCATCAGCGGATGGGAGTGACGCCGGGCAGGCCGCTTGCCGACATCCGCGATTTTGTCGGCAAGGTAAGATCGTTCGACGGCATCGGCCCCCTGCCCCCGATAATTCTCGCCGCCTTGCGCAAGCGGATGGTCGCGCTCGCCGCCGAGATCGCCGACGGTGTCGTCTTTGCCAATGCCGCCCGCTCGCACATGGCGGCGTCGCTCGGCGCGCTGCCGGCGAACCGGCGCGACAAGCAAACCTTCTTCATCGGCAACCGCATCCGAACCTGCGTCTGCGACGACGAGACCGAGGCAAAGGCGATATTACGGCATACGGTCTCGAATTATGCGCTGATGCCGAACTACCGGAACTATTGGAAGGAAGCAGGCTACCTCGAAGAAATGACGGCGATCGAGAATGCCCTCGCCGGTGGGCGCCCCGACGAGATCGGCAAATACCTGCCCGATCGCTGGCTCGCCGACATCACCCTGTTCGGGCCGGCCGCAAAAATCCGCGACGGCGTCGAGGCGTGGCGCGACGCCGGTATCCGCACCCCGGTGCTGGTGCCGCTTTCCGCCGACGGTGACGCGAAAACCGCGATCCGCGACGTCTTTGCCGCCTTCGCCGACTGAAACCTCAGGGCCGAATGAAACCTCAGGAAGGATCTTCAATGCAACTCGGATGCTCATTGCCGGTCGGCGACATCGGCGCCGGTCCGATCGTGCTGCGCGACTATGCCCAGGCGGCCGAAGGGCTCGGCTACGCTCACCTGATCGCCCCCGACCACGTGCTCGGCGTCAACCCGGCGGCGGATCACGAGGGCCAGCGCGTCGGCACCACCGTAACCGCCTACCACGACCCGTTCGTGCTGTTCGGCTTTCTGTCCGGCTGCACGCAAAAGATCGGGTTTGCCGTCGGCGTGTTGATCCTGGCGCAGCGCCAGGCGGTGTTGGTCGCAAAGCAGGCCGCCTCGCTCGACGTGTTGTGCGGCGGCCGGTTCCGGCTCGGTATCGGGGTCGGCTGGAACGAAGTCGAATTCATCGGCCTCAACGAGGATTTCCACAATCGCGGCCGGCGCTCGGCCGAACAGGTGCGGGTCATGCAGGCGTTGTGGGCCGAGCCGCACGTGACCTTCGACGGCGAGTTCCATCATGTCGGGGACGCCGGCATCAACCCGCGCCCGGCCTCGGGCCGTGTGCCGATTTGGTACGGCGGCCACGCCGAGGCGACCTTTCGCCGGGCGGCACGCTACGGTGACGGCTTTATGCCGCTGGCCTACCCGCCGGGCGACGCGGCGTTGGCGGCTTTCGCGAAATTGCGGACGTTGACCCGCGAAGCCGGCCGCGACCCGGCAAAAATGGGGATCGAGGTCTGGTCTTCGCTTGGCGCCGGCGGCCCCGAAGACTGGCGGCGCGAGATCCAATTCTGGAAAGAGGCCGAGGTCACCCACGTGACCGCGCACACGACTTATGCCAGCAGCCACCACAAGCGGATCGCCGGGCATACCGCCGCCGAGCATCTGGCGGCGATCACCCGCTATCGTGAGGCGGTGGCGGATCTGCTGTAGGGGACGCGCTCGGATCGATGATAAAGGTTTGGCTCGGACGCTGAGGGGAATTCGGACATGGGCGACGCAGAAATCGGCGCATTGCGCGCGAAATTGGCGGCACGGCCGCGTTCTGACGATTACCGGCAGCGGCGCAAGGACATCGACGCACGCGGCGCGGCTTACCGGCTCGCTGCCGATGTCGGGGTCGAGCCCGCGGCGGCCGATGGCGTGCGGGCGGAGTGGACCACAACGCCAAACGACGCGCGCGACGCGGCGCTGCTGTATCTGCATGGCGGCGGCTATGTGATCGGCTCGCTCGACAGCCACCGCCACCTTGTGGCGGAAGCCGGCCGCGCCTGCGGGATCGCGGCGTTGGCGCTCGATTATCGGCTCGCTCCGGAACACCCGTTTCCGGCGGCGGTCGATGATGCGCTCGCCGGCTATCGCTTTCTGCTGGCCCGCGGCGTCACACCCGCGCGCATTGCAATCGCCGGCGACAGCGCCGGCGGCGGGCTCGTGGTCGCGGCGATGCTGGCGATCCGCGACGCCGGTCTGCCGCAGCCCGGGTGCGGCTGGTGCATCTCGCCCTGGGTCGACATGGAGGCTGTTGGCGAGACGATGGCGAGCAAAGCCGTCGCCGACCCGACCGTGCAACGCGACGGCATCCTCGACATGGCAAGGATGTACCTGAACGGCGCTGACACGCGTTCGCCGCTGGCGGCGCCGATCTATGCGGATCTCAAAGGTCTTGCGCCGCTAATAATCCAGGTCGGCGCCTGCGAGACCCTGCTCGACGACGCCTTGCGCCTGGCCAAGGTTGCGGGTGCGGGCGATGTGCGGGTCGATCTGCAGATCTGGCCCGAGATGATCCATGTCTGGCACCTGTTTCATCCCGAGCTGAAGGCTGGCCGGCGGGCGATCGAAGCCGGCGGCGCCTTTGTCCGCGCGCTGCTGAATTGAGGAATTAGCCTTAGCGGTTTCGGCGCGGTCGAGCCACGCCTGCGTTGTCAGACGACGTGCTCGGGGGTCAGCACGCACACCTCGTCGCTGTCGGCAAGCTCGATCTGGATCGTCGCATGGGCGATGTCGAACCGCCGGTGAAGCTCCTGAGTGATCGTGTTGAGCGCGGCGTCGCCGGGATGGCCGCCGGGCATCACGAGGTGGCAAGTCAGCGCCGTTTCGGTCGTGCTCATGCCCCAGATGTGGAGGTCGTGAAGCGCGGTGACGCCGGGCAGCGCCGCCAGATGCGCGCGGACCGCCGGCGCGTCGACCCCTTCGGGCACGGCGTCGAGGGCGAGGCCGATCGCGTTTTTTAGCAAACCCCAGGTGCCGGCGACGATAACGGCGGAAACCACCAGGCTGACGGCGGGGTCGAGCCACAGCCAGCCGAACAGACCGATGGCAATGCCGACGACGACGACCCCGGCGGTGACGAGGGTGTCGGCCGCCATATGCAGAAAGGCGCTTTTGATGTTGAGGTCGCGGTCGCGGCCCGAGGCGAACAGCAGCGCCGTCCCGCCGTTGACCGCGATCCCGGCCGCCGCGACCCAGATCATGATGCTGCTTTTGACCGGGACCGGATTGGCAAAGCGCAGCACCGCCTCCCAGGCGACCCCGCCGGTCACGACCAGCAGGATCACCGCATTGGTCAGCGCCGCGAGAATCGAGCTCGATCTCAAGCCGTAAGTGAACCGGCCGCTCGGGCGGCGCCGGCTCAGCACCGCCGCACCCCAGGACAAAGCGAGGCCCAGCACGTCGCTGAGATTGTGCCCGGCGTCCGCCAGCAAGGCCAAGGAGTGAGACAGGACCCCGGCGACCGCCTCGGCCGCGACATAAGCGAGGTTCAGCGCGATCCCGATCGCAAAGGCCCGCCCGTAATCGGCCGCCTTGAGGTCGTGCCGGTGGTGATCGTGATCCATGCGGTGGCCTCGACACGGGATCCGTGGCGATGAATTTCCAGTTGGCCTGACGACCATGTGATAAATGCCACGATCGCCTCCGAGGCGAAATGAAGAAATCCTTGCCAAAGGTCCGATGGGTGGACGGGAACATAAGCTTATGAACCGATTCGAGCGCCGGCTCGGCGCGACGATGGTGCGACGGATGCTCGCCTTCGCCGTTGTCGGCTTTGCGACCTTGCTCGGTGGGTGCGGCGACGATGGCATTCTCGCCCGGCTTCTGCTGAAACCGGGGCACATAATCATCGAGCGCCGCCCCGACACGACCTACGAGAAGCTGTTTCCGTATTACGTCGAGCTCTGCGCCGGGAGCCAGTTCCGCGCCAAACTGACCGGCGAGGGCGGTCTCGCCGGCCACGCGGTCATGTATATCAAGGGCGCCTGCAAAGACGATGACGCGCCGTTCCCGCTATTGCGGCGTTGCCGGGTGGCAGCGACCACACTCGACGACCCCGAGCATGGGGCCGGGATCAGCGTCAACCGTTGGTTCAAAAGCGTCAATTGGGTCGCCATCCCGGGCTATGAGCTGTTTTTCGAGGGCAACCTCAAACCCGGCGAGCGTCTGACCCGCACCCAGTTCGAGGCGGTGGAGCAGGATGTGATCGCCCGGGGCGTCTACAAGGGCGTCGCCTTCCACCGCTACCCCGGCGCCACCTCCGACACCGATCTCCGCGAATTCCTCAAGCGGGACGGCATCGGCACCGACTTGGCGCTGCGGTTCGCGCGATCGGTTTTTTGCGCCCGGCTGCCGGTGACCGAGGGCATGTTGAACCAGATGATCGCCTTCCTGAACGACAAGAACCGCGAATATGCCGAGGGCGAGGCCGACTACAATTGGAGCGTGTGGGCCGACAACTGCATGCATACCCTGCGTAATGTGTTGGCTGCTGCCAACATCTGGTCGCCGCTGTCGGTGCGAGCGGTAAAATTCCGGCAGATCTTCAACCTTGCCATTCCCGCAAATGAATTCGTCAATCTCGCCGAGCTGATGACGCAGGGGGATCTTGACGACTATCGCGAGATCCTGCGCGACGGACCGCGGCGAGATGCGTTCCACGAATTCCACTGGCTGCCAACGCGGCAAGGCGCGCTCTTGAAGACGCTGCCGGCGCATGACCCCAACGAACTTTACGACACGACATTTCGGCTGTTCACCTTGCAATCGCCATTCCTGATGGGCAAGACCCAGCGCGCAATCGATCTGCTGTCGGACGAGCGCTTTGTAAATCTCGACGCCAATCTTCATTACTTTGAAAAAAAGTACGATACGATCCTTGCCCAACACGACGAGTGGCGCGACACCATGGCAAGCGTCCGTGGCACGCCGTTCCGCCGGGTGGAACGCTTGTATTATGACTATATTCATACGCAGCGAGACGAGGTCAAATCTATGCTAGATCGCATCGCAGCAATCCCTGAGGACTCCAGTCAACCGGTCGCGAAATAGCGCCACTTCGCCGGAGCGCGCGTGCCCGCGTTAGACAATCGGGCGGCGAAGCTCGAAATATCGCACGACAGCAGAGCAAGCGGCCGCAGCGGCGGGACGCTTGAGCGTATGCCGGGTCAAGACGTGACCGAAGGAATCAATCGGCTCATCGTGCCATAGACATGAAGGCCGTGCGGAGACGCAAGATTATGAAGCGCTTGGACCTGGGTGTCGGCGGGCGGGCGGTTCGCCGGGCGCTGGCCTTCGCCAGCATTGGGTTCGCTTTCCTGTTCGGCGGCTGCGTCAACGACGGTCTCATGGCCCGATTCCAGCTGAAGCCGGATGATGTGATCATCGAGCGTCGCCCCGATGCGGCGTATGAGAAGTTGTTTCCTTATTATGTTGAGCTCTGCGCGGCGAGCCAATTTCGCTCCAAGCTGACCGGCGAAGGGGGAGGCGTCGCCGGCCACGCAGTCATTTATCTCAAGGGCGCCTGCAAGGACGAGGACGCCCCCTTCCCACGACTGCGGCGCTGTCGCGCGGTTGCAACAAGCCTGGAAGATCCCGAACACGGCGCCGGGGTCAGCGTCAATCAAATGTTCAAAAGCGTCAATTGGGTCGCCATCCCGGGCTATGAGCTGTTTTTCGAGGGCAACCTCAAACCCGGCGAGCGTCTGACCCGCACCCAGTTCGAGGCGGTGGAGCAGGATGTGATCGCCCGGGGCGTCTACAAGGGCGTCGCCTTCCACCGCTACCCCGGCGCCACCTCCGACACCGATCTCCGCGAATTCCTCAAGCGGGACGGCATCGGCACCGACTTGGCGCTGCGGTTCGCGCGATCGGTTTTTTGCGCCCGGCTGCCGGTGACCGAGGGCATGTTGAACCAGATGATCGCCTTCCTGAACGACAAGAACCGCGAATATGCCGAGGGCGAGGCCGACTACAATTGGAGCGTGTGGGCCGACAACTGCATGCATACCCTGCGTAATGTGTTGGCTGCTGCCAACATCTGGTCGCCGCTGTCGGTGCGAGCGGTAAAATTCCGGCAGATCTTCAACCTTGCCATTCCCGCAAATGAATTCGTCAATCTCGCCGAGCTGATGACGCAGGGGGATCTTGACGACTATCGCGAGATCCTGCGCGACGGACCGCGGCGAGATGCGTTCCACGAATTCCACTGGCTGCCAACGCGGCAAGGCGCGCTCTTGAAGACGCTGCCGGCGCATGACCCCAACGAACTTTACGACACGACATTTCGGCTGTTCACCTTGCAATCGCCATTCCTGATGGGCAAGACCCAGCGCGCAATCGATCTGCTGTCGGACGAGCGCTTTGTAAATCTCGACGCCAATCTTCATTACTTTGAAAAAAAGTACGATACGATCCTTGCCCAACACGACGAGCGGCGCGACACCATGGCAAGCGTCCGTGGCACGCCGTTCCGCCGGGTGGAACGCTTGTATTATGACTATATTCATACGCAGCGAGACGAGGTCAAATCTATGCTAGATCGCATCGCAGCAATCCCTGAGGACTCCAGTCAACCGGTCGCGAAATAGCGCCACTTCGCCGGAGCGCGCGTGCCCGCGTTAGACAATCGGGCGGCGAAGCTCGAAATATCGCACGACAGCAGAGCAAGCGGCCGCAGCGGCGGGACGCTTGAGCGTATGCCGGGTCAAGACGTGACCGAAGGAATCAATCGGCTCATCGTGCCATAGACATGAAGGCCGTGCGGAGACGCAAGATTATGAAGCGCTTGGACCTGGGTGTCGGCGGGCGGGCGGTTCGCCGGGCGCTGGCCTTCGCCAGCATTGGGTTCGCTTTCCTGTTCGGCGGCTGCGTCAACGACGGTCTCATGGCCCGATTCCAGCTGAAGCCGGATGATGTGATCATCGAGCGTCGCCCCGATGCGGCGTATGAGAAGTTGTTTCCTTATTATGTTGAGCTCTGCGCGGCGAGCCAATTTCGCTCCAAGCTGACCGGCGAAGGGGGAGGCGTCGCCGGCCACGCAGTCATTTATCTCAAGGGCGCCTGCAAGGACGAGGACGCCCCCTTCCCACGACTGCGGCGCTGTCGCGCGGTTGCAACAAGCCTGGAAGATCCCGAACACGGCGCCGGGGTCAGCGTCAATCAAATGTTCAAGAACGTCAACTGGGTGGCAGTCCCGGGCTATGAGCTGTTCTTTGAGGGCAACCTCGAGGCCGGGGAGCGTCTGACCAGCACCCAATTCGACGCAGTCGAGCGGCAGGCGATCGCCAAAAGGATCTATACGGGCGTCACCTTTCACCGCTTCCCAGGCGCCACATCGGACACCAATCTTCGAGACTTTTTGACGAGAGCCGGTATCGGCACCGATTTGGCCCTGCAATTCGCTCGATCGGTTTTTTGTGCGCGACTGCCTGTAACCGCGGACATGTTGAACCAGGTGATCGCCTTCCTGAACGACAAGAACCGCGAATATGCCGAGGGCGAGGCCGACTACAACTGGAGTGCCTGGGCCGACAACTGCTCCCACACAATGCGCAATGCATTGGCCGCCGCCAACATCTGGTCGCCGCTGTCGGTGCGAGCGGTAAAATTCCGGCAGATCTTCAACCTTGCCATTCCCGCAAACGAGTTCGTCAATCTCGCCGAGCTGATGACGCAGGGGGATCTTGACGACTATCGCGAGATCCTGCGCGACGGACCGCGGCGAGATGCGTTCCACGAATTCCACTGGCTGCCAACGCGGCAAGGCGCGCTCTTGAAGACGCTGCCGGTGCATGACCCCAACGAACTTTACGACACGACATTTCGGCTGTTCACCCTGCAATCGCCATTCCTGATGGGCAAGACCCAGCGCGCAATCGATCTGCTGTCGGACGAGCGCTTTGTAAATCTCGACGCCAATCTTCATTACTTTGAAAAAAATACGATACGATCCTTGCCCAACACGACGAGTGGCGCGACACCATGGCAAGCGTCCGTGGCACGCCGTTTCGCCGGGTGGAACGCCTATATTACAGCTACATTCGTGCACAGCGGGACGAAGTCCAGTCGATGCTGAATCGCATCGCGACGCTCGATGAGACCTCGAATCGGCCTGCGGAAAAATAGCGTCGCTCGGCCGGACCGCGATGCTGCCGGTCAGACGATCGGGCGGCGAAGCTGGAAGTACCGCAGGACAGCAAAGCAGGCGGCGGCAGCGGCGAGGTGCTTGAGCGTATGCCCGCTCAAGACGTTCCCGAAGGAATAAATAGGTTCATCGGTAAATTCGAACACCTTGGCGAGCGCGTACAATGCCGCGGCGATGATCCAATAGTATCCATGGCTGTACTTCGCGGGATAGAGCAGGAACAACACCAGCAACGCTATGCCGGGAAAAAATTGGGCCCAGAAGTAGAGGCGTAAATCGTCGGTCCAAATCCACAACAGGAGGCTGAACACGCCGATCGCGAGCATTGGCCACAAGAGGATTCCCCCCGCCCTTGCGCCGACGCGCTCCTTGACCACCAGGGCGAGGATCGCCGCAAAGCTTATCGTCATCGGCAACCGATCCCAGAACAAGCTGCCGTCGTTCGGGTCCCAGTGGTAGTAGGACGAACCAATTCCGGTCAGCAGGAATCCGGCAAAAAGGACGATGGTGGCTGCGTCATCGCGAAATTGCGCGAGTCCGACCGCGCCGACCACGATGAACGGAATATTCGAGACCACGTTCCAGAAGTTTGGAATGCCGAACAAGGTTCGCTGGTCGGCGAACAAATGATAGGCCTGATCCTGTGGTATTGCGGGCAGCAGCAACAATCCGAGGAGCGACGCCGCCGCAAGACCGATCAAGACCCATAGCGGCTCGTTTGATTTCGCCTCGACAAACATCATTCAGACATATCACACCGGCTCTGCGGTTGGCCGCATCGGAAGGAGCTCTCCCGCATGGCGGCGTCCCGTCAGCCCTGAGGAGTGCTTACGCCCAGTTGCTCTCACCGGGGACTTGACAGTCTGCCGCCGGCGCGCGGAGATGCGCCGAGGAGGAACCAGCCATGCTCGACGCTTACATTTATAACGGTTTGCGCACGCCTTTTGGCCGCCACGCGGGCGCGCTGGCCCGGATGCGCCCCGACGACATGCTGGCGGCGGTGATTTCCGCCGTCGTCAGCCAGAGCCCGTTCAACCCCGCCACGATCGAGGATGTCGTCGTCGGCTGCGCCAACCAGGCGGGCGAAGACAGCCGCTGCGTCGGGCGCCATGCCGGGCTGCTCGCCGGCCTGCCGATCGAGGTCGCCGGCTCGGTGTTGCAGCGCAATTGCGGCAGCGGACTTAACGCCATCATCATGGCGGCACAGGCCGTCACCTGCGGCGAGGGCGAGGCGTTCGTCGCCGGCGGCGTCGAGAGCATGAGCCGCGCGCCCTATGTGATGAACAAGGCCGAGACGCCGTTCGGCCGCGACGGCCGCGTTTTCGATTCGACGATCGGCGCGCGTTTCCCGAACCCGAAGATCGAACGCGAGTTCGGCGCCGACACGATGCCGGAGACTGCCGACAACCTCGCGCGCGACTACCAGATCACCCGCGAGGCCTGCGACGCATTCGCCGCCGGATCGCAGCGCAAATACGCCGCGGCCAAGGCCGACGGCTTTTTCGCCGGCGAGATTTTTCCGGTCGAGGCGCCGGGCGGCCGCGCCGGGCCGGTCAAAGTTGCCGAGGACGAGCATCCGCGCCCGCAGACCGATCTCGCCGCCCTCGCCAAATTGCGGCCGTTGCAGGACGGCGGGGTGACGACCGCCGGCAATGCCTCGGGCATCAACGACGGGGCGGTCGCGATGATCGTCGCCAGCCGCAAGGCCGGGGACGCCGCCGGCGCGGCGCCGCTCGCCCGCGTTGTTGCCAGCGGTGTCGCTGGAGTGGCGCCGCGCATCATGGGCATCGGTCCGGTCGAAGCCTCGAAAAAAGCGCTGGCGCGCGCCGGCTTGAGCCTTTCCGACATCGACGTGATCGAGATCAACGAGGCCTTTGCCGCCCAGGTGCTGTCGTGCCTGCGCGGACTGGAACTGCCGTTCGACGACAGCCGGGTCAACATGAACGGTGGCGCCATCGCCGTCGGCCACCCGTTGGGCGCTTCCGGGCCGCGCATCGCGCTGACCGCGGCGCGGCAGCTCGAACGCACCGGCGGGCGCTACGCGCTGGTGACGATGTGCGTCGGCGTCGGCCAGGGCATCGCCGCCGTGATCGAGCGCGTCTGAGGCGCGGGTGCAGCGCATCGTCGTTCTCGGCGCGGGGTTTGCCGGGCTGTGGAGTGCCATCGGCGCCGCCCGCAAGCTCGACGAGCTCGGCATCGGACCCGACCGGATCAGTGTGACGCTTGTCGACCGCAGCGCCTTTCATTCGATCCGGGTGCGCAATTACGAGGCCGAGCTCGACGACACCCGCGTGCCGCTCGACGACATCCTCGGCCCGATCGGGGTCGCGCGCGTCGAAGCGGAGGTGACTGACCTCGATCCGGCGGGGCGCCAAGTCATCCTGTCCGGGGATACCGGGCGGCTGGGCTATGACCGCCTGGTGTTCGCCCTCGGCAGCCGGCTCGCGCGTCCGCCGATACCCGGTCTCGCCGGGCACGCCTTCGACATCGATACCTATGACGCGGGTGCTCGCCTCAACAGGCATATCGCCTCACTGGCCGGTCGCCGGCCATCGCCGGGGCAGTGGACCGCACTCGTCATCGGCGGCGGCCTGACCGGGATCGAGGCTGCGGCCGAAATGCCCGGCAAACTGCGCGCGGCTCTCGGCAATTCAGCCGGCACGCCGCGCGTGATCATTGCCGATCGGCAGCCCTGGATCGGCTCCGACATGGGCGAGGAGGCGCGCGCCGTCGTCGACGAGGCGCTGTCGTCGCTCGGCGTCGAAAGCCGTCCCGGCGTCGCGGTCGCGGCGATCGACAAAGCCGGCGCCATCCTTTCGACCGGCGAGCGCATCGATGCCGCCACCATCGTGTGGTGCGCCGGCATGCAGGCGCATCCGCTGACCGCCCGATTCCCGGTCGAACGCGACCGCTTTGGCCGCGTGCCGGTCGATGAGTTTCTCAAAGTCAAAGGCATGCCGACGGAATTTGCCGCCGGCGATGTCGCCTGGTTCCCGATCGACGGCACTCGCCCCTGCGTTATGTCATGCCAGCACGGCCGGCCGATGGGCCGGTTTGCCGGCCACAATGTCGTCTGCGACCTGTTGGGCCTACCGATGCTGCCGCTCAAGATCGACTGGTACACGACGATCCTCGATCTTGGGGCCTGGGGTGCGGTGTGCACCGCCGGCTGGGATCGCCATGTCGCGACGACCGGCGCCGACGCCAAGCGCACCAAAATCATCATCAACCGCGAGCGCATCTATCCGCCGCGTTCGGGCGATCGCCGCGAGATTTTCGACGCCGCAGCGCCGACCGTTCAGGCACCACCGGCTTTCTTTGGTTGACCCGCGACGTGCAGCAATCAGGATCGCCGGAAGGTTCGGGAACTTTTCCAGCGTATTGATCTGCAATGCGGTTTGCCTAGATCGCTTTGATGACCGACATCCCTACTTTCGCGATTCCCCCGACCTTTCTCGGCGTTGAACGCGCCAATCCCGCTGCCGCGATCTGCATCGCCGGCATCCCCTACGATTACGGTACCTCGAACCGGCCGGGCGCGCGCTTTGGACCGGCTGCAATCCGCCAGGCGAGCCGGATGCTGGTCGATGGCGATCATCCGGCGAATTGGGGCGACCCGGCAAAGCTCGACCTCGCCGACATCGGCGATTTCCGCATCGCCCACGGCGACATTTTGGGGAGCCTTGCCAAGATCGAGGCGCAGGCGGCGCCATTGCGCCATCTGGCGGCGCTCGGCGGCGACCATACCGTGACCCTCGGCCTGTTGCGCGCGTTGGCAAAGCGCCGCGGGCCGCTGGCGCTCGTGCATTTCGACGCGCATGTCGACACCTGGCCCGACAGCTTTGGCCTCGTGTGGGGGCACGGCTCGCCGTTTTATCACGCGATCGAAGAAGGGCTGATTGATCCGCATCGCACGGTGCAGATCGGCATCCGCTCGCCGATGCACAAAGACGTGCATGACTGGACCGTCGGCAAGGGCGTCACGATCATCTTCGCCGAGGAGGTGCACGAGGCCGGCCCCGCCGCCGCCGCCGAACGCGTTCGCGGCGCGATCGGCGCCGCCGCCGCCTATCTGACGTTTGACATCGACGCGCTCGACCCGGCTTTTGCACCCGGAACCGGCACCCCCGAGATCGGCGGTCTCGCGACTTGGCAGGCGCGGGCGATCCTGCGCCGCCTCGCCGGTCTCGATTTCGTCGGGATGGACGTGGTCGAAGTATCGCCACCCTACGACGTGTCCGAAATCACCGCCCTCGCCGCCGCGACGTTTGTCTGGGATTACCTCGCCCTGCTCGCCCCGCGCGGCTGAGCACGGTAGCCCGGCTGCCCTCTGCGCGGTTATATTACAGGTGGCTCACCGGGGCCTCAACCCCGGCCGTCGGCCGCTGTGTCCCTGATCGAGAAATTCGTGGCCCAACCTTCCTCGCTTTCCCGGCGAAGGAGCTTGTGAAGCAATCAAAAATCGGTCATTCCGGGGCGCGGGCAGCGTCCGCGAGCCCGGAACCCAAGCACGCCGGCTTGCGAATTATCTGAGCGAGCGGCTGTGTTCATAGGTTCCGGGCCTGCCCGTTGGGGCATCCCGGAATGCCGACTTCCATGAACGAGATTTTTTCATACGCTCGAAGGCCGGGACCCATCCCAGCCATGGGCACCGGCCTGCGCCGATGTGGCGAGTTCAGCGAGCTAAGCTGACATGGTGCGAATTTTTCGATCGCCGGACCCGTTCAGGGTGACGACGACGAGGAGCACTCGCCGCCAGACTTGAAGCCGGAGCACCGGAGACTTCACCTACCCGTCCGGCATGCGGGGAGGGTGGGGAAATGCGCCTTTCCTCCGAGTACTGCAGGCTGGCCCGACCTGCCGTACGCATTTCCAGCGGAGCGAAGCAATGCGAACGGCACGTCTGCCGCAATAAACCCTTGCATTGCCGGCGGGAATCCCCATTTCAACCGCCTGACGCAATCGCACGTGCCTAGAGCCCCGCTGGCGGGGTGCTGCTACGACGTAACGCGTCTCTTTCGGTCGAGCCGGTCACCCGTGGGCCGGTGTCCTTAAGGGAAACGGCTATGGTCCGGCACGCGATGCGAAGTCCTCGCACGACCTCCCGCATCTGATCGGGAGGTCTGCCGCCGCGGGGCGATTCTCGCCCGTCTGACGGGTACTCCGCCGCGGCCCCTCACCCAAATCGGTCATTCCGCCTGTGCCGCCGTTTGCGGCCAAAGCGGCATGTCGCCTCCTACCGATGGAGGGCCGTGCGATGGCAAAAATCCGCCTTGGCTTCACCCGTCCGCTGGCGGACCCTGTTCTCCCGACTGTCGATTCGCTCGTCGCCGATTTGCGGCCGAGCGACCCAATGGTATGCCTGCGCCCGGCGACCGTCATGGACGCGGCGCGGCGTTTTACCGGCTCGTTTGCGGGCGATGTTCTCTACGCCGTCAAGTGCAACCCGGAGCCGCGCGTGCTGCGCGCGCTGTGGGCGGGTGGTGTTCGACACTTCGACTGCGCCTCGCTGACCGAAGTGCGGCTGGTCCGCGCCCTGCTGCCGCAGGCCGAGATCCACTTCATGCACCCGGTCAAGGCGCGGCCGGCGATCGCCGAGGCGTTCGACCGCTGCGACGTGAGCGATTTCGCGTTCGACAGCACCGACGAGCTGGCCAAGATCGTGCGGGAGACGGTCCCGGTCGGCCTCGTCGGCGACCCGCCGGCGCTCGGACTGTTCGTGCGGCTGGCCCTGCCAAGGGGCAGCGCCGTATACGACCTCTCGGGCAAGTTCGGCGCCTCGCCGCAGGAGGCGATACGGCTGTTGCGCGCGGCGCGGCCCCACGCCGCCCGGCTCGGCGTGACTTTTCACGTCGGCTCGCAGTGCCTCGACCCGGCAGCCTATGCACGGGCTATGGCATTGGCCGCCGAAATCATCGCCGCAGCCGAGGTGCCGGTCGAGATCGTCGATGTCGGCGGCGGGTTTCCGGTCAGTTATCCCGACATGACGCCGCCGCCGCTCGGCGCCTATATCGCGGCGATCGAGGTCGGTGCGGCGGCGTTGCCCGATGGCGTGCGGCTGTGGGCAGAGCCAGGCCGCGCATTGGTCGCCGGCGGCGGATCGGTCGTCTTGCAGGTGCAGCTGCGCCGCGATCACGCCCTCTATGTCAATGACGGCGTCTACGGCAATCTCAGCGATGCCGGTGCGCTCGGCTTTTGCTTTCCGGCACGGCGCATCCGTCTTGGCGAAGGCGTCGAAGCCGATGCGGAGCTTGCGGATTTCGCCTTGTTCGGCCCGACCTGCGACAGCGCGGACCACATGAAGGGCCCGTTCCGGCTGCCTGCCGACATGCGCGAGGGCGATTGGATCGAGCTGGGGCAGCTCGGCGCCTACGGCGCCTGCCTGCATACCGGGTTCAACGGCTTCGGCCCGGCCGAGCCGATCGAAGTCGCAGACCCGCCGATGCTGGCCACGCCCGGCTATTGAGAGGTGGAGACTCCCGCGCGCCCGCCCCTTCCCGCAGTCATGGTCGAGGCAGGGGCGGGCCGTCGTCAGGTCTCGTCCCAGATTTTGTCGGTCAGCGGCAGGCCATTGATGTCGTCGCGGGTCAGCGGGCGGTCGGGAATGATGCCGGCCTGCTCGAGTAGCGAAGCAATCTGACGGGTGTGCTGGGTCGAGTGCCAGACCGTGCGCTCGTACATCTCGTGCCGGCTGGTCTCACCGAAATAGGTCGGCACCGCACGCTCGAAATCCTGGCCCTTGACGCGCCGCCACCAGGCCGCGACCCGCGCGCGCACGCCCTCGCCGAATTCCGCGATCGCCGCACTCGTGCGCATCTCGAGCGGCGGGCGCACCCCGAGCCGCTCGCGCGTGAGGGTCCCGCCTTCTTCCTCCATGTCGAGATAGGCGGTCGGGACCTGAAAGACGTGGTGCATCAGCATCCGCCACGAGCGCGGCCGGTTTGGCAATTGGGTCTCGAGCCGGTCGTCCGGCATCTGCCGCATCAGGCGGATTGCGGTTTCGAGCACGTGGTCCTGGCGCGCGTGCAGCGCGGCCGGCGACAGCGCCGGGCCGGTATTCTCGTCGAGGCCGAGAAACTCGACGACGTCGCGGATCACCTGGGCGAAGACGAATTTGTCGCCGCGCGAGACGACCGGGACCGAGCGCGCGCCGAGCCGGCGCAGCTCTTCGAGGCCGCCTTCATCCGCCAATACGTTGATCGATTCGAACTCGATCCCACGGACCGAGAGGTAATCCTTAACCCTGAGGCAGCTGGTTCAATGCGGCTGCCAGAACACCTTGATGGTTTCGCTCATCCCACCCTCGCGATTGCGCTGTCGTGCCGCCGATGGTAAGGCGGGCTCGCCGGACCGGCAACCGATGAATTGTCTTGAGTGCTTGCCGCAATGAGCTGAGCGGCGTCAAAGGTCCGCGCTGCCCACCTCACCCTCCCCGCCGCTCGCGCGACGGATCCCTCCCGCTGCCCCCGCAAGCGGGCGAAGAGGGCCAAGCGCGCGCCGGGACGCGTCGCGAAGCGGACCCGTGGGGGGTGTGACGAACGTTTTTGGGTGTGCTCCGTTGCAATTCCTCCACTACGCTGCGCATGGCGCGGGCGCGGGAGGACCGGTGATGGCGGAGATCGGGTTGTTCGAGGCGATCTATTCGGCGCGCTCGCTGCGCCGCCTCAAGTCCGATCCCGTCCCCGAGGAATTGATCACCCGGGTCCTCGACGCGGCAATCCGTGCGCCGTCCGCCGGCAACGCGCAGAACTGGGTGTTTGTCGTCGTCCGCGACGCCGAGCAGCGCCGCCGGCTGGGGCTGATCTACCGCAAGGCCTCGGACATCGCGGAGGCGGTCTACGCCGCCCGCGGCCGCCCAGCGCATCTTAGAGACCAACAATTTGCCCGCATGCTCCGGGGCGGCGCCTATCTCTGGGACCATTTGGGCGAGGCCCCGGTGCTGTTGATCCCGTGCCAACATCGTCCGGTGGTCCCGGTGCGCGAAGCGTTGCCTCCGGACATCGCCGCGCGTTACGAAAACGAGCTCGCCTACGCCAACCGCATCCGCGGCGCCAGCATCTACCCGGCGGTGCAGAACATCCTCCTCGCCTGCCGCGGCCTCGGTCTCGGCGCCGTGATCACCACCAACCACATCCGCTGCGAAAACGAGGTCAAGGCGGTGCTCGGCATCCCCGACGACGTCGACACCTTCGCGCTGATGCCGATCGGCTGGCCGCTCGACAATTTCGGGCCGTTGACCCGCCGACCGCTTGCCGAAGTCGTCCACGCCGACCGCTGGGGAGCCGGCTGGCCCGGCTAACTCAACGCACCAGCAACGACACCAGAAGGGCCAGCGCCAACAGAGCCGCCACACCTTGCCAGACCTGCAGCGGGGCGCGCTCGTACAGCGTACGCGGCCGCTGAATTGCGGTCGGGGCGCGCGCCGGTCCGGCCTCCATTTCGAGCGCGAACTCGGTCATGTCGTGAAAGCGCCTTGCAGGATCGGGGGCGATGGCGCGCGTCAAAGCCGCCTGAACCCAGGCCGGAAGATCCGGGCGCAACTCGGAAAAGTCCTTCGGCCGGTTGCGGCGCGGCCGGCTCGTGGCATCGGGATTGCCGTATGGGTATTCGCGCGTGAAGGCGCGGAACATCGTGACCCCCAGCGCGTAAATATCGGTGGCCTCGTCGCCGGCTTCGCCTTCGAGCATTTCGGGCGCCATGTAAGCCGCGGTGCCGGGAATGTTCTCCGGCGGAAACTCCTCCAGCCCGGGTACGCGAACCACGCCGAGGTCGATCAGCTTTAAGGATCCGCCGCCTTCGAGGATCACATTGTCCGGCTTGACGTCGCGATGAATAATGCCGACGCGATGCAGCGCCGCCACTGCCCGGGCCAACACGACCGTGATGTTTCTTCCTTCCTCCAGCCCCAGCGCCGGACTGCGCGACAGCCGCGTTTCCAGAAGCTCGCCCGCGTAGAGCGGCATGACGGTGTAGAGGCAGCTCTGGCGTCCCGGCGGCAATTCGATGACGCGCCCCAGCCCGGGATTGTGCACCCGAGCACCAACCCATGCCTCGCGGACGAACGCTGCGTGGTAGGCTTCGACGCTGGCGACCTGGGGCTTGGGGAATTTCAAGGCGACGGTGCCGCCTTCTATTTCGTCTTCCGCGCCGAACAGCCGGCTGTACCGGCCGTCGGAAATCAGGGCCTTGAGGACAAATCCGTCAATCGTTTGCCCGTCAACCGGCACCGGGACGATGGGCAGCCGCACGACGGCGGCGCTGATGTCAGCCGATCCCGCCGTGGGCAGCGCGACCACGTCCAGAACCAAAGCGGTGCAGTTGTCGGTGCTTCCGGACTGGAGCGCGGCCGTGACCAGCGCGCCCGCGGTATCCTCGGGCGCGGATCGGTCACGGAGGATTTCGGCGATGCTCTGTTCCGTCAGAAACCCGTGCACGCCGTCGCTGCACAATAGAAACCGGTCGTGCAACGCCACCGGCTGCGCGGCGTAGTCCAAGCGCACCTCCGCTTCCACTCCGAGCGCGCGGGTGAGCGCATGCGAGCGGCCGGTGCCGTCCTGGCGTACATGGTCAATCGTCAGGCAAGTCAGCAGATCCCTACTCAACCGATAGGCACGCGTGTCCCCGACATGCAGCAGGTGGGCGACGCGGCCGCGCAACACCAGCGCCGTGAACGTGCAACCCATTCCGGCAAGCGCGGGGTCTTGACGACCCTGGGTATTGATCCAGCCGTTCAGCGCGCTGACGATCCTGGCGCCCGCTCGTTGCACCTCCATCGTCTCAGGCAGGTCGCAAAATCCGTCGAGGAACCCGCGCACCGCGGTTTCGGCCGCGGTGCGCCCCCCCTTTGCGCCGCCGATTCCATCGGCGATTGCCGCGACCACCTCCTGCCGCGGTTCGGGTAATTCCGCACCGTACAGGGCGGCGGCGAAATCCTCATTGTCCTTGCGTGGCCCGGTCTTTGAGGCAAATCCGACGCGTGCCTGTACGCCGACCTCAACCATCGCCATGGCACCGCTTCCACCGGGCTGTCGCTCGCCTGGATCGTGACGCGGCACTGACGCAAGCCCGGCGCCGCGCTCGCGGCTTTCGGCCGTCACCGCGATTGCTCCAGACCCTGACAATCATGTCGAAAACAGCCCACGATGCTCCGCACGTTTGGCCAATTGATACTCCCCGGCTTTCTCAGAATTCATCAAATGGCGCTTTCGAAAGGGACCTATGAACGTAGCGGTTTGGATAGCCTAGAATTTCGGCATGTTATCGCCTAATAATGAGGCACATCGCTCGCTGAAACGCAGGCGCTCGACGAACCGGACCGCACCCACCTCCGCGCTCCGGCTACTCCGGCCGACAGGTGTAATACAGGAAATAGCCGCCGGTGCTCGACGCGTTGCGGAATTGGAGCTTACCCGTGGCGCGTTCGAGGTCAAAGAATCCCTGCTTCGGGTCATGCCAGCTGATCAACTTGTCGGTGATCGTTGCGGCAAGCGAATCGACGCGGCCACGATCGAGATCGACGACGATCGGCCAGCTTGCGCCACTCGCGGTGTTGGTGCAGCGCAGGTGAAGGGTTCCGGCCGCGGCCGCCGGGCCGTCACCGGTTGAGGCCAGCAACAAGGCACCCGCCGCGATGCCACGAACCATCCATCGCCGGCGGCGGTGATGCCCCGCGCCCGGGGCATGCGGCGTCGTCGCGGGCGGAAATTCAAGCGGATTGGACATCATCGAACGGGTGCCTCGTCCAGAACCGGTAACGGCTTTCAATCTAGGCACGCTTCTTGCCTCAAAGCCGTTCCGAGGGGGTGCGCTTCTCGCATTCGCCAGTGACGGGCTCGGTCTGAGCGCTTGAGTCCGACAACAACCGCAAGAGGCAAAGAGATGTTAGTTCCATCGCCAAAATGGCTAGATACCGGTTCCAACGCCTGGCAAATGGCGGCCGCAACCTTTGTCGGCCTGCAAAGCGTGCCCGGCCTGGTTATCCTCTATGGAGGGATCGTCAAGCGGAAATGGGCCATCAACTCGGCTTTTATGGCGCTGTACGCCTTTGCCGCCGTGATGGTCGTGTGGGTGTTGTGGGCTTACAACATGTCCTTCGGCGATCAATTGTTTCCATTCTGGGGAACGCCAAAGCCGGCGCTCTCCCCCGCCTTCATGCTCGGGCAGGCGACTATTCCGGCCGCCGCGTCGGGTATGCCGGCATTGGCCTTTCCGATGGCGACGATGATGTTCTTCCAGTTCGTCTTCGCCGCGATCACCGTGATCATCCTTGCCGGCTCGCTGATCGGGCGAATGAGCTTTAAGGCGTGGATCATCTTTGTGCCGTTGTGGATGACGTTCGTCTACACGGTCGGCGCGTTCAGCATCTGGGGCGGCGGCTGGCTGGCTCAGCTCGGGGCTCTCGATTTCTCTGGCGGCTATGTGATCCATCTCGCCGCCGGCACCTCGGGCTTTGTCGCGGCGGCGGTGATCGGCCCGCGGATTCAGCAGGATCGCGACCATTTCCCGCCGAACAGCCTACTGATGGCGCTGGCCGGAGCCGGGATCCTGTGGCTCGGCTGGAACGGCTTCAACGGCGGCGACCCGTACTTCGCCAATGCCGATGCTTCGGCGGCCATCCTTAATACAAACTTGTGCACCTGCGTCGCGTTGCTGGTGTGGACGATGATGGATTCGATGGCCTACGGCAAGCCGTCGGTGGTTGGCGCGATCAACGGCATGATCGCCGGCCTCGTCGGCATCACCCCGGCGGCGGGCTATGTCAGCGGCTGGGGCGCCATTATCATCGGCATTTGCGCCGGCATCATTCCCTGGTTCTTCATGAACAAGGTGCAGACCTCGGCGTTGTTCAAGAGAGTCGACGATACCCTGAGCGTCCTGTCGACCCATGGCGTCGCCGGGTTGATGGGCGGTCTGTTGACCGGTATCCTCGCCAACCCGGACATGATCGAATACATCGGAACCGAGAAGGACGCGCCGGGCGTGAGCGGAACCGGCTGGTTCTACGGCAGCTTCCATCAGTTCATGCTGCAGGTCTATGCAGCGGCCTTTATCATCGTCTTCAACGTCGTCGCCACCTTCGTCATCCTCAAGGTGATCTCGATCTTCGTGGCCTTGCGGATGGACGAGGCGACCTTGCGCGTCGGCGACGATGCGGTCCATGGCGAGACGGCCTACAACTTCGGTGACGAAGACGAAATACCCGCCGTCGCCGAATAGACCGCGGCATTCACTCCTGGCGATGCGAAGGGGCCGGTCGCAACGACCGGCCCTACCGCGTCGGGTGCGTTCCGGCGAAGCTCTGACCGGGGTTTTTGTCGGACAAGCCGCATCACGCCGCAAGCGACAACCGGCTCCACCGCGACTGAAGAGGGATGAGGCCATTGTATCGTTATGGGCGACTGGCACTTGTTGCTGCCTTGCTGGTGTCGCTGGCCTCCGCTTCGGCGCTGGCACAGACGCTCGGCGCGGCAGCCGCGGCCGCTCCTCCCAAGCTGGACAGCGGCGACACCGCATGGATGCTGACCTCGACCGCCCTCGTGTTGATGATGACCATTCCCGGTCTGGCCCTCTTTTATGGCGGCATGGTCCGCAAAATGAACGTGCTGGCGACGGTCATGCAGAGTTTCGCCGTGACTTGTCTTGTCACGGTGTTGTGGACGGTGCTCGGCTACAGCTTCGCCTTTACCACCGGCTCTCCGTTTCTCGGCGGCCTGAGCCGGTTTCTGCTGCTCGGCATGACCATGGATACGGTCAATGATCTGGCAAAGACCATCCCCAAATCGGTCTACATGTGCTTCCAGATGACCTTTGCGATTATCACCCCGGCGCTGATCTGCGGGGCCATCGCCGACCGGATGAAGTTCTCGGCGCTATTATGGTTCATCGGGCTGTGGAGCCTGTGCGTATACGCGCCGATCGCGCATTGGGTGTGGGGCGCCGACGGCTTTCTGAACAATGCCGGCGTTCTCGACTTCGCCGGCGGGACGGTGGTGCACGTCAACTCCGGGGTCGCCGGCCTGATGGCGGCGTTGGTGATCGGCAGGCGGCGGGGCTATGGCACCGAGCCGATGGCGCCGCACAATCTGGTCCTCAGCGTCATCGGCGCCTCGCTGCTGTGGGTCGGGTGGTTCGGGTTCAACGCCGGCTCGGCGGCCGCGGCCAACGCCAGCGCCGGCATGGCGATGGCGGTAACCCAGATCGCCACCGCGACTGCTGCGCTTTCCTGGATGTTCGCCGAATGGACCTTCAAGGGTAAGCCGAGCGTGCTCGGCATTGTCTCCGGTGCGGTCGCGGGGCTCGTCGCGATTACCCCGGCCTCCGGATTTGTCGATCCCCGCGGCGCCCTGGTCATCGGCGTCGCGGTTGGCGTCATTTGCTACTGGAGCACCAGCAGTCTCAAGCACGTGCTGGGCTATGACGACAGCCCCGATGCCTTTGGCGTACATGGCATCGGCGGTGCCGTTGGGGCGATCCTGACCGGCGTGTTCGCCGTCGCCTGGGTCGGCGGCACCGGCAAGAGCGGTCTGATCGACGGCAACCCGCATCAGGTTGTCACCCAGCTCTACGGTGTCGTCGTCACCGTGGTCTATGATGCGGTCGTGTCGCTGATCCTGTTGAAGCTCGTCGATCTGACGATCGGCTTGCGCGTCGACGGCGATGTCGAACGCGAGGGTCTCGACCTGGCGATCCACGGCGAGGCGGTCCAGTGAGCGGCGCCTGCGCGACCGAACAGGAGATGGTGAGGTCATGAAAAAGATCGAAGCAATCATCAAGCCGTTCAAGCTCGACGAGGTCAAAGACGCCTTGCACGAGGTCGGCGTCACCGGCATGACGGTCAGCGAGGTCAAAGGCTTTGGGCGCCAGAAGGGGCACACCGAGGTCTACCGCGGGGCGGAGTACGTCATCGACTTCCTGCCCAAGATCAAAATCGAAGTGGTGCTCGACGACGCCATCGTCGAGCGTGCGGTGCACGCGATCCAGGATGCCGCGCGCACCGACAAGATCGGCGACGGCAAGATCTTTGTGCTACCCGTCGAGCAGGCGATCCGCATCCGTACCGGGGAGCAGGGGCCGGACGCGGTCTGAGCCGGCGCCATCCCTTACCCACCCTTTTCAACCACACCCACCCAAAGGAACCCAGAGATGTCGGACACCGGCAAAGTGATGGCGCTGATCAAGGAGCACGAGGTCAAGTACGTCGACTTCCGCTTCACCGACCCGCGCGGCAAATGGCAGCATCTGGCGCATCACATCCGCACCATCAGCGAGAATTTCCTGAATGACGGGGTGATGTTCGACGGCTCGTCGATCGCCGGGTGGAAGGCGATCAACGAGAGCGACATGATGCTGGTGCCGGATTGCGCGACCGCGGTCTTGGACCCGTTTGCGGCGCAGACCTCGCTGATCGTCTTTTGCGACGTGCACGAGCCCTTGACCGGGCAGCCCTATGCCCGCGACCCGCGCTCGACCGCGAAAAAGGCCGAGCAGCACCTGATTTCATCCGGCATCGGCGACACCGCCTATTTTGGGCCCGAGGCCGAGTTCTTCATCTTTGACGACGTGCGCTACCAGACCGGGATGAACGGGGCGATGTACGCGATCGACAGCGCCGAGGGGCCCTATGTCTCGGGCAAGGAATTCCCCGACGGCAACAGCGGCCACCGGCCGCCGGTCAAGGGCGGCTATTTCCCGGTGGCGCCGGTCGACAGCCAGGGCGATTTGCGCGCCGAGATGCTCTCGGTGATGGCCGATATGGGGCTCAAGGTCGAAAAGCACCATCACGAGGTGGCGCCCTCCCAGGCCGAGCTCGGGTTTGAGTTTTCAACCCTGGTTTCGACCGCCGACCAGATGCAGATCTACAAATACGTGGTGCACAACGTCGCCCAGCAATACGGCAAGACCGCGACCTTTATGCCCAAGCCGGTGCTGGGCGACAACGGCTCGGGCATGCACACCCACCAGTCGTTGTGGAAGAACGAGAACACCTTGTTCGCCGGCAACCTCTATGCCGATCTGTCGGAGACCGCGCTCTACTACATCGGCGGGATCATCCGGCACGCCAAGGCGATCAACGCCTTCACCAACCCGACCACCAACAGCTACAAGCGGCTGATCCCGGGGTTTGAGGCGCCGGTGCTGTTGGCCTATTCCTCGCGCAACCGCTCGGCCTCGTGCCGCATCCCCTATGTCTCGAGCCCCAAGGCCAAACGCGTCGAGGTGCGCTATCCCGACCCCGCCGCCAACCCCTATCTGGCGTTTGCCGCGATGCTGATGGCCGGGCTCGACGGCATCCAGAACAAGATCCACCCGGGCGACCCGATCGACAAGAACCTCTACGATTTGCCGCCCGAGGAGCTCAAGGACATCCCGGTGGTGTGCGGCTCGCTGCGCGAGGCGTTGGGCGAGCTTGCCCATGACCACGCCTTTTTGTTGAAGGGCGAGGTCTTCACCCGCGACCAGATCGAGGCCTACATCGAATTGAAATGGGAGGAGGTGTACAATTTCGAGCACACCCCCCACCCAATCGAATTCCAGATGTACTACTCGGTCTGACCGCCAGCGCCGGGGTGCTGGATTTCGGCACCCCGGTCATTTCGGACGTCCAAGAACGTGCCGCGATGCCGGCAGAAGGAAGAACCTAAGGGCTTTCGGGCTCGGGCGCGGCCTTGGCGTCGTCGGCGGCGCTGGCTTCGGGCATTTCTTCGCCGGCGTGGAAATCGAGCGCCGCGCCGTTCATGCAGTAGCGCTGTCCGGTCGGCTGCGGGCCGTCGTCGAAGACATGACCGAGATGGCCGCCGCAGCGGCTGCAGTGGGCCTCCGTGCGGGTCATGAACAAGCTGCGGTCGGTTTCGGTTTCGACGGCGTCATCGAGCGGCGCCCAAAAGCTCGGCCAGCCGGTGCCGCTGTTGAATTTGGCGTCGGCGGCGAAGAGCGGTTGACCGCACCCGGCGCAATGGTAAACGCCGGCGCCGTATTCCTTGTCGAGCTTGCTGGTGCCGGCACGCTCGGTGCCGTGCTCGCGCAGCACATGGTACGCCGGAGAAGACAGGTTTTGCCGCCAATCCTCGTCGCTCTTCGACACCGCAAATTGCTTGTCGCTCGCATGCGCCTTGCCCGCAAGGCGGCCTAACAGACCCCCAGCCATAGCTTCCTCATAAACAGTCTACATGACTGTCGCACCATATCGGGACGGGACGGGACGGCTTTAAGAGGCCCGATGCAAAAGCATCAGTGGATCCGCTCGCCCTTGTCGGGGAAGGGGCGCAGCAATTCGGCGGTCGAGCGGGCAATCCAGCACCAGACGACACAAGTCAGCGCGTCGTCGTCGCTCCTCAGACGCTGCGCCTCCCGCTGGGCCACGTCGACAGCGGCGGTGCCGTGCCGGCGGACGAGAAGCAAGGCCGCTTCCCAGATCTTCCGCTCGTTGGTCATCGTCATCATCACAGCCATTATAACGCGCGCGCAACCGGATGAAGTTCCGAATTTTGTCTCCGCTCGCCCGCCGCCGCAGCGCCACGCAATTCTCGATGCTCCAAGATTTAGTGCTGCGCGCTCTCGCACACACCTAATGCTGCTTGCGTCGTCATAAGTCACCGCTATATTCGTGCGATGCCCGATTTGTTCAACTCGCCGGCTCAGGCCGGTGCCGACAGTTATTCCGCTAAAGACATCGAGGTCCTCGAGGGCCTCGAACCGGTCCGCCGCCGCCCGGGAATGTATATCGGCGGCACCGACGAGCGCGGCCTCCACCACCTCGCCGCCGAAATCCTCGACAATGCGATGGACGAAGCCGTGGCCGGCCATGCGACACGCATCGAGATCGAGCTCGCGTCCGGCGACTGGTTGACGATCCGCGACAACGGCCGCGGCATTCCGGTTGATCCGCATCCGCGCTTCCCGGACAAATCCGCCCTCGAAGTCATCCTGACGACGTTGCATTCGGGCGGCAAGTTCGGCGGCCAGGTTTATCGGACGTCAGGCGGGTTGCACGGCGTCGGCGTGTCGGTCGTCAACGCGTTGTCGGACACGCTCGAAGTCGAGGTTGCGCGAGATCGGCGATTGTGGCGCCAGTCCTACAGCCGCGGCGCGTCATGTGGCGACGTGCAGGATTGCGGGCCGGTGCACAATCGGCGCGGCACGACGTTGCGGTTTCATCCCGACCCCGAGATCTTCGGGGGCATCGGCTTTCGCCCGGCGCTGCTCTACCGGATGGCACGGTCAAAAGCCTATCTGTTCCGCGGCCTCGAAATTCGCTGGAGCTGCGATCCGGCATTGCCGCGGCCGGATTCGGTCCCGGCCGAAACCCGGCTGCATTTTCCGGGCGGTCTCGGTGATTTCCTCGCCGCCAGCCTCGACGGCCAAATCATGCTGACCCCGCGCCCGTTTGTCGGCGAGGCCGATCTCGCCGATGGCGGCCGGGTCGAATGGGCGGTGGCCTGGCCCGACGACGGCGAAGCCGGGTTTAGCCATTCCTATTGCAACACCATTCCGACGCCCGAAGGCGGGACCCATGAAACCGGGCTACGCAGCGCTCTGTTGCGCGGGCTCAGGGGGTATGGCGAGCTGGCCGGGAACCGCCGCGCCGCCCAAGCGACCGCCGAGGACGTAACCGGCGCCACAGCGATGCTGCTGTCGTTGTTCATGCGCGACCCGCAATTCCAGGGCCAGACCAAGGAACGGCTGGCCTCGGCCGAGGCCGCACGGCTGGTCGAGAACGCGGTCAAGGACCATTTCGACCACTGGCTTGGCGCCGACCCGGCGGGCGCCAATTTGCTGCTCGAGCGCATCGTCGAGCGCGCCGAGGAGCGCCAGCGGCGCCGCCAGCAGCGCGAGCTCGCACGCAAGAGTGCGACGCGCAAATTGCGCTTGCCCGGCAAGCTCGCCGACTGCACCCGCGACAGCGCCGCGGGAACCGAGATCTTCCTGGTCGAAGGCGACAGCGCCGGCGGCTCAGCCAAGCAAGCGCGCGACCGCGAAACCCAGGCGATCTTGCCATTGCGCGGCAAGATCCTGAACGTCGCCAGCGCCTCTGTCGACAAAATGAAGGCCAACCAGGAACTCGCCGACATCATCCTGGCGCTCGGCGCGGGGTCCGGCACCCAATATCGCGAAGAAGCGCTGCGATACGAGCGGGTCGTGATCATGACCGACGCCGACGTCGACGGCGCCCATATCGCTTCGCTGCTGATGACTTTCTTTTTCCGCGAAATGCCGCGGCTGATCGACAACGGCCATCTTTTTTTGGCGTTGCCGCCGCTCTACCGGCTGACCCAGGGCGACGTCACCTTCTACGCTCGCGACGACGCCCATCGCGAGGAATTGCTGCGCACCGGCTTCAGCGGCCGCGGCAAGATCGAGGTCAGCCGCTTCAAGGGTCTGGGCGAAATGCCGGCGCGCTATCTGAAGGCGACGACAATGGATCCGGGTCAGCGCATCTTGCTCCGCGTTTGCGTGGAACCCCCCGACGACGCGCGGGACGATCCAGAGGCCGCCGGACCAGGCTGGCGCACGACGGCGCTGGTCGAAACCCTGATGGGCCGCCGTCCCGAGTTGCGGTTTGATTACATCCAGAAAAATGCCCGTTTCGTGCGTGACCTCGACCTGTAAAGATTCCTTGCGTAAGACGAGATCGCCGATTACCTAACTTTCGTCGACCCGTTTGAATTCGGCTTCCCGGCCTAGCGTTCCTGTGCGATCGTCCGACCGTGTTCCCCGAGCCAATCGACGTCCGATGCGCTGCGCAGACGCGCGGCGCCCTGCTACTAGTTGGAGTTACTGCTGATGGCGACCGGTACGGTCAAATGGTTCAACGCGCAGAAGGGATATGGATTCATCCAACCCGAAAACGGCGGCGCTGACGTGTTCGTTCACATCTCGGCCGTCGAACGCGCCGGTATGGACAATCTGCGCGAGGGCCAGCGGCTCAACTACGAGCTCGAACAAGGTCAGCGCGGTCGGGTCTCTGCCGTCAACCTGCGCGCGGACTAAGACGCTGGAAACTGGGTATTCGGGGGTGCTTCGGCGCCCCCGCCCTTTGTCGCCCTGCCTTTTGTCGAGGAGAACTGATTGGCCAAGGAAGACCTGATCGAATTCGAAGGCATGGTGCTCGAACTGCTGCCCGATGCGCGGTTTCGGGTCAAGCTCGACAACGGGCACGAGACCCTCGCCTACTCGTCCGGTCGGATGAAGAAAAATCGCATTCGGATCCTTGCCGGCGACCGCGTGACGGTCGAGATGACGCCATACGATCTGACCAAAGGGCGGATCAACTTCCGCCATAAGGATGACCGCGCGGCCCCGCCGATGACGCCGCGGCCGCAATACCGCCGACGCTGACAAGGTCCAGCCTTGTGCAGAAGGCATGCCCCGTCGTCAAAAAAAGATTGACATGCCTACAATCGCGCCCGATTTAGCGGTTAAGATGGACTGCAACTAAATATTACAAAAAGGCTACATCCTCTCGATGGATTTTTCTGAGCTCGACCTGTCGCCTGGGCTCCTTCAGGCGGTTTCCGACGCTGGCTACACAAACCCTACACCGATCCAAGAACAAGCCATCCCCCATGTAAAGCGTGAGCGGGATGTTCTGGGATGTGCGCAGACCGGTACGGGCAAGACGGCGAGTTTTGTTTTGCCGATGATCGACCTGCTGGCGGCGGGCCGCTCGCGAGCCCGGATGCCGCGCTCGCTGATCCTCGAACCGACTCGCGAACTGGCGACCCAGGTCGCCGCTTCATTCGAGCTGTACGGTAAATATCATCGGCTGACGATGGCATTGCTGATCGGCGGCGAAAGCTTTGTCGATCAGGAACGCAAGCTCGATCGCGGCGTCGATGTCCTGATCGCGACACCGGGGCGGCTGCTCGACTTGTACGGCCGCGGCAAGATCATACTTTCCGACGCCCATATCCTGGTCATCGACGAAGCCGACCGGATGCTCGACATGGGCTTCATCCCCGATGTCGAGCGGATCGTCGGTCTGTTGCCGAAAAACCGCCAGACCTTGTTCTTTTCGGCGACGATGCCGGCCGAAATCCGCCGTCTGGCCGATGCGTTCCTCAGCAATCCGGTCGAGATTTCGGTGTCTCCTCCGGCATCGCCCGCCGTCGGGGTCATACAGTCACTCGCCGTCGTCGATCCGCGCGACAAGGGCGAGACCCTGCGCCGGCTGGTCCGTACCGAAGACGTCAAGAACGCTCTGATCTTCTGCAACCGCAAGCGCGACGTTGACATCCTGTACAAATCCTTGGCCCGCCACGGTTTCGATACCGCCGCGCTGCACGGCGACATGCCGCAGCCAAAGCGTACCGAGACCCTGGAGCGGTTCAAAAACGGCGAGATCCGGCTGTTGGTGGCGAGCGACGTGGCCGCGCGCGGTCTCGACATCAAGGGGATGAGCCATGTCTTTTGTTTCGACGTGCCCGTCCATGCCGAGGATTACGTCCACCGCATCGGCCGCACCGGCCGCGCCGGTCTCAGCGGGCGCTCTTTCATGCTGGCCGCCCCCGAAGACGGCAAGGCAGTGGCCGCGATCGTAAAGCTGATCGGCAAGGAAATACCGATGATCACCGTCGACGGGGTTGAACCGGCGGAACTCGAATACGAGGATCGCCGCCGCCGCCGGTCGCGGACCGCCGTCCGGGCCGAGGCTGGGCCGGGTGAGCGAGCAGATGGCGCCCAACCCCGCCGCAAACCGGCGGAGGATCAGCCACCTCGACGCAATCAACGTGAGAACGCCTCCCGCCCGCCGGCCCGGCCGGCAACACCGGGCCGGCCGCAAACATCGGCCCGGCCCCAAACATCGGCCCGGCCCCAAACATCGGCCCGGCCCCAAACATCGACCCCGATCGTCGCCGACGGGGTAAACGTGATGCAATTCCCGCGCACTTCCGAGCCGCGGCGTCTGCGTCAACCCGAGCGCATGGCAGAGCCCGACGGCAAGGTTGTCGGCTTTGGCGACGATCTGCCGGCCTTTCTAGCTCGCCCGCCGCGGATCGTCGCTCGCCCCTGATCCGGCCGGGCAAACGGAAGACCGCGATGAAAACGATTTTCGTCATGGTCAAGTGCGAACTCGGCAAGGCCTATGCTGTCGCCGACCAAGCGGTCAACGGCATCGAGCAGGTATCGGAGGTCTATTCGACCTCAGGTCAGTACGATCTGCTGATGAAGGTCTATCTTTCCGAGACGACCGATATCGGCCATTTCGTGACCGAGCAACTGCAGACTTTGCCGGGCATCAAGGATACGTTTACGATCATCGCCTTCAAGGCGTTTTCTGAAGATTCCTCTCTGTAAGCCGGAGGCAGGCCCGATGAGTGAGGGCGAGGGCTGGGTGCGCGTCGCCGGCCGCAGCGACCTGGGAGCGGGGGAAGTGATCGGGGTCGAGGCCGACGGCCGTTCGATCGCGATTTACAACTGCGACGGCGCCCTGTTCGCCACCGATAATATCTGCACCCACGCCTACGCCCGCCTGTCCGACGGTTGGCTCGACGGCGAGACGATCGAGTGCCCGTTGCACGCCGCGCGCTTCGACGTGCGCACCGGACAGGTTCTCGACCCGCCCGCCACCGAAGATTTGAAGACCTACCCCGTCCGTGTCGTCGGCGATGCGATCGAGGTCAAGCTCGGTTGATATCGATTTCCGCGATCCAGTGTCTCTGGACATCCGCTGCCTGCTCCTGGCAAGCGACCGCGTGGTACAAGCTGCTGACAGACTGGGGCGGCCTGATCGGCGCCGTCTTCGCGCTTGGCGCCGCCGCGATTGCGTATAAGGCGGTCGTGGGCAAGTCAGAGAGTTGCAGAAGGAGTATCGTGACCAGCGCGAAATAATGCGGCGAGATCGAGCACGACAGGAGCTTCTTGCCGCGAGCATGGTTATCGCCACGCTCGAGGTATTCAAGCACGATCTTCACAATGTACAGAACACCTTCGACCCCGGAGCCAGCGACGCCGCATTCTATGATCAACCAATCGCGCCGGACCGGATCCGCTGGCTTCGACAACGATTGCGGCCGCTAATTTCGAGCCCGATGCTGCCCTTCGTCGATCGGCTAGAGGCCGAGTCGGCTGCAGAGTTTTCCGTTGTGGCCTCGATCAGCGAACGCATGCGCGATGCGGACCGTCAGGCAACCTACGGTGAGCTGCGCGACGAAATACAGGCCGTGCTAAACCGGACGGAGGATCTCCAGAAGGTTCTGAGAGCACAGGCTGAAAAGGCCAAGGCATTCGCGGTCGGCGGTAGTGAAACACCATCCGATCGCCGATCGCTCGCGCTAGATCGATGAGCCGCTCCGGGAATCAATGCCGGAGATTTTGGAGACCACGGCGGCGCCTTCACACGTAGACGCGCCGGTACAGCTCGATGATCTCGTCTGTCGTCGGCACGCGCGGGTTGTTGGCGGGCGAGCCCGAGGCCAGCGCCTGGCCCGCCATGACCGGGAGCAGCTCCTCGTAGCGGCCGGCGTCGATGCCGTAGTCTCTCGGACTCGGCACGTTCAGGTCCCGGTTTAGCCGGCGCAGCTCGTCGAGCAGCCGCGCGACCGCGCTTTGGTTGCCCTCGGCTTCCTCAGCCACGCCCATCGCGCGAGCGCAATCGGCATAACGATCGAGCGCCGCCGGCACTGAAAATGCCGTAACCTCGGGCAACAGCATCGCGTTCGACAGGCCGTGCGGCACGTGGAAGAAGGCGCCTATCGGACGGCTCATGCCGTGCACCAGCGCCACGCTCGCGTTCGAGAACGCCATGCCGGCAGTCGTCGCACCAAGCATCATCGCCGCCCGCGCCGCCCGGTTGCCGGGGTCGGCGCAGACAGTACGGATGTTGCGCGCGATAAGACCCATCGCATTCCGGGCAAGCCCGTCGGCATAGGGATTGGCGCGGCGGCTGACATAGGCCTCGATCGCGTGGGTCAGGCTGTCGATCCCGGTGTCGGCAGTCAGCCGCAGTGGCATGGTCAGGGTCAGCTCGTAATCGACGATCGCCGCCAACGGGCAGCAGGCGAGGCCGGCGATCAGCATCTTCTCGTCGGTTTCGGTGTCGGTGATCACGGTGAACCGGGTCACCTCGGAGCCGGTGCCGGCGGTGGTCGGGATCGCGACGATGGGCGGCCCCGCTCTCGGGATCTCACTGGGGACCTTGTAGTCACGCATCTGGCCGGGGTTGGCGGCGAGCACGCTCATCCCCTTTGCGGTGTCGATCGAGCTGCCGCCGCCGATCGCGATGACGCAATCGAACCCACCCGCGCCGAGGATGCCGGCACCGGTCTCGACGACCGCAGTCGTCGGGTCGGGAACGGTGTCGGCAAAGACCTGCCAGCGGATCGGCGCCTGATCGAGCAAAAGGGTGGCGCGGTCGAGAATACCCGAGCCTTGGATATACGGGTCGGTCACGATCAGCGGCGTCGTCAGGCCGAGTTGTCCCAGGATCCCCGGCAATTCGGCGAGTGCCCCACCACCCACCGCCATCAGCCGAGGTGTCGTGATGACCGGAACCATGAGCACCTCCCTCGGTTGCAGCCTGAGCTGGAGAGTAGCAAGCCGCGCCAGCCGTGGCAGCTCTTTTGCGAGGCAAAGCAGCCGGGTGCGCCGGTGCGCCGGCGATTAGGGGGTTTGCGGCCTCGGACCGGAATTAATAGGCTTGCCCGGCGCTGACGTGTCAACTATCAGTCGCAGGTGGCAGGCAGAATGCAGATGTTGGTTACCGGCGGGGCCGGTTTTGTCGGCTCCAATCTCGCTCTGTTGCTGGCGCAGCGGCGCGGCAGCGACGTAATTGCTTTCGATAATCTTCGCCGCCGCGGCAGTGAGTTGGCTCTGCCTCGGCTTCGCGCCGGCGGCGTCGGCTTTGTCCACGGCGACGTCCGCAATCCTGAGGATTTCGACCATCTGCCCGCCGCCGATGTGGTGATCGAATGCTCGGCCGAGCCATCGGTGCATGCCGGCTACGACGGCAGCCCCCGCTATCTGCTCGACACCAACCTGCTCGGTACGATCCATTGCCTCGATTACGCGCGCCGCCATGGCAGCGCTTTGATTTTTCTGTCGACGAGCCGCGTCTACTCGATCGCGGCCTTGCGCGGACTGCCGTTGCGGCGCGACGGCGATCGCTTGGTTCTCGCACCCGGAGAGCGCGGCGCCGGATGGTCAGAGCGCGGCATTGCCGAAGATTTCCCGACGTCGGGCGCCCGCTCGCTGTACGGCGCGAGCAAGCTCGCTTCGGAATTGCTGATCGAGGAATACCACGCCGCCTATGGCCTCGAGACGATCGTCAATCGTTGCGGAGTGCTGACCGGGCCGTGGCAGATGGGCAAGGTCGACCAGGGCTTCTTTGTCCTGTGGGCGGCACGGCACCTTTATGGCGGCGCCCTCGCCTACAGTGGGTTCGACGGGACCGGCCACCAGGTGCGCGACGTGCTGCACGTGGCTGACCTTTACGAATTGATCTGCCGCCAGATTGACGCTTTCGACCGCCATTCCGGAAGGACCTACAATGTCGGCGGCGGCATCGGGGTCAGCGTGTCGCTCGCCGAATTGACGGCGCTCTGCGCCGCTCGCACCGGTAACCGGTTGGGACTGGGTTGCGATCCGACGACCCGGCCGGCGGACATCCCATACTACGTCAGCGACAGCGAAGCGGTCCGCTCGGTTACCGGTTGGGTGCCGAACCGGTCGGTGGAGACCATCCTCGACGAAGTTCTAGAGTGGCTTGCCCGGCACCGCGCCGAGGTGCAGCCGGTGCTGGGCTAGCAGGTTTCAGGGGGGATCAAGCATGAGCGTCGTGCTTGTGACGGGATCAGCCGGGTTGATCGGAGCCGAATCGGTTCGTTTTTTCGCCGCCGAGGGCTTTGACATCGTCGGCATCGACAATGACATGCGCCGGGTCTTCTTCGGCAATGAGGCGAGCACCGCGTGGAGCCGGCAGCGCCTCGAAATCGAGGTCGCAAAATACCGGCACGTCGACGGCGACATTCGCGACGCAGCGTTGCTCGACTCGGTCTTTGGCCGTTATGGCGGGGCCATCGCCGCGGTCATCCATACCGCCGCTCAGCCGTCGCATGATTGGGCGGCAACCGACCCGCAAACCGATTTTACGGTCAACGCCAACGGGACGCTGAACCTGCTGGAGGCGACCCGCCGACATTCCCCGCAGGCGGCCTTTGTCTTCACCAGCACCAACAAGGTCTACGGCGACGCCCCCAACGCGTTGCCGCTCGTTGAACAGGAGCTGCGCTGGGAGGTCGGTCCCGAGCATGCCTTTGCCGTCCACGGCATCGACGAGAGCATGAGCGTCGACTCGTGCCTGCATAGCCTCTTCGGCACATCGAAGCTCGCCGCCGATGTGGTCGTCCAGGAATACGGTCGTTATTTCGGGATGCGCACCGCGTGCTTCCGTGGCGGCTGCCTGACCGGGCCCGGCCATTCCGGCACCAAGTTGCACGGCTTCCTCGCCTATCTCGCCAAGTGCGCGGTTACCGGCGACCCCTATACCGTGTTGGGATACAAGGGAAAGCAAGTCCGCGACAACATCCACTCCTACGATCTCGTCAATGCCTTCTGGCATGTCATTCAAGCGCCGCGATCGGGTGCGGTCTACAACATCGGCGGCGGCCGGTACGCCAATTGCTCGATGCTCGAGGCGATTGCCGCCTGCGAGCGCCTGACCGGCAAGCCGATGAACTGGTCATATTCCGAGCAGAACCGCACCGGCGACCACATCTGGTGGATTTCCGACGTGCGCCGCTTCCAAACCGACTATCCAGACTGGCGATACCGCTATGACATCGAGGCGATTCTGACGGAGATTATCGACGGAGTCGCATGGAAGCTGAAATCGGTAGGGGGATAAGACATGCCGTTCGAGGTTCGCACCCTCGCGGAGTGGGAGGCCGCCGGCGTGCCGGGCATGTTGTCGGTGGTGATCCCGGCGCATAACGAGGAAGGCCACATTGCCGAGACCGTTCGCGGCCTCGGTGATGCCTTGCGAGGTGCGGGCATCTCATACGAAATCCTGGTGGTCAACGACAGCAGCAGCGACGCCACCGAGCGCATCCTGGCATCGCTGAGCGCCGCCGATATCGGATTGCGCTATATCAACAACCCGCCGCCCAACGGCTTTGGACTGGCGGTGCGGCGCGGGCTCGCCGAGTTCCGCGGCGATGCGGTTGCGATCGTCATGGCCGATGGGTCGGACAGCCCGGCTGATTTGGTGGCGTTCTACCGCGCGTTCGAAAGCGGCTACGACTGCGTCTTCGGCTCCCGTTTCGTCGGCGGCGCGCGGGTTCACGACTACCCGAAACTGAAGCTGGCGCTGAACCGGCTGGCCAACTTCCTGATCCGAATTCTGTTTTTGCTGCGCTACAACGACGTAACCAACGCCTTCAAGCTCTATCGGCGCAGCACCATCGCCGGTGTCCAGCCGCTGCTGTCGCATCACTTCAACCTGACCGTCGAACTGCCGCTAAAGTGCATCATCCGCGGCTACCGCTTCACGGTGCTGCCCAACTCATGGAAGAACCGCAAACAAGGCGTCTCCAAATTGCGGATCAAGGAAATGGGCTCGCGCTACTTGTTCATCATTCTTTATTGTTGGTTGGAGCACATGCTGTCGCGCGGCGACTATCGCGACCAGCAGCCTTTTCGGGAGACCCAATTGCAAGTGTGGCATCGGTAGAATGCAGTTTTTTCTGTATCTGATCGTCGGCGGGCTGTCGTTTCTCGTCGAGATCGGCGCCTTTGTCGCACTCCGCCGTGCGGCGATGCCGGTCATTCCGGCTTCGGTGACGAGCTTCATCGTCGCCACTGTCGCCAATTATTTGCTGTCGGTCATGTTCGCCTTTCAGCGCGGCCGCTTTCGCCGCCACGTCGAACTGCTGCGGTTTCTCACGGTCGTTCTTGTCGGTCTTGCGCTCAACACGGCTTTGGTTTGGTGGTTCGTCTATCCGCTCGCGATCGATCCCACCATTGCCAAGATCGCCGCCGTGCCGATCGTGCTGATCTGGAACTATCTCGGCCGCCGCATGCTCGTGTTCGACGACCGCGTGCCGACCTCGGTCCAATCCTGGTTGCAACTCGGGAGGCGTGCTTTGTTGAACGCTTGGCAGCCCAAGCAACCTCACCGCACTTCGGACAGGGGCGCCAGCGGACAGGCGGCACGCTCGCGATCAACCAACGCGTAGGCTGTCACGGAAGCGGCTTTTTCGTCTGCGAAGTGGCCCCGCCAGCCACTGCGCTTTGGGCCGCCACTGCCCAATTTTGGCGGGTAGCCGCTCAGCGCATAGCCGACGACGCGCCCGGTGTTGTCGGTCAGCACGACCCGATCGGGCGGCGCCCCGAGTGCATTGTCCCAGGCCCAGCCGCTGCCCCGCCACTGTGCCCGCCCCGATACCGGAAGACGCGTGACGTCGTCGATGCGGCCCCGACATTGCGCCGGGTTGCCGAGCCGGATGTGATCGGCAAGCGGTGTGCCGAGCCAGGTGCTCCACCCATCCGCAAAAACCGATAAGTGCTGCGCCCTCAGTTTCGCCGCCAACTCCTTCAGCCGCTGCATAACGGGGTAGACAGGGCTTAGCAGATCGGCATCGTCAACATTCGCTAGAAGCGCCGTCATCGCTTCGCGACGCGGTGATGCCCACGCCAAGCCGGCCCTGACGAAAGCAGGCTGCGCCCAAGCAAGCGCGGACAGAAAAACAACGGTCGCGCCCATGGCGACGGGCCGCAGATGCGGTCGGCGCTGCCGGATTTCGACGAATCCGAGCATCGCCAGCGACAGCCAGAACAGCAACATCGGCGACGCATACCGAACCGACAGCGCCTGCCCGGCACCGAATTTGAGCCGCCCGAGCGCGGTCAGGAACGCCACGCCGACGCCGAACGAGGCAACGCCGAAAAAAAATAACCACGCCCCCCCTGTCACGCGGCCTCGGCGCAGCAAAGCCAGACCCGCAGTCGCGAATATGCCGAGCCCAAGCGTACCGAAGGCCAAACCCAAGATCGTACTCAGATGGGGTGAGCTCCCAAGAGCCAGCAAAAACCGGCTAAAGGGATTGCCGATCTCGGCGACTACGTAGTGAACCAAGCCCGGTCGAAATATCGTGAGAAAGGGAGAGGAGTGTTGAGTCGGCGGGACGTACCCATAAAGATAAGACGCCAGCAACGCGACGGCTGCGACTGCCAATACCGTAATTTGGACCCAAGAGCGTTTCGCCCAGACGGCCAGAGGGATCGCGAGAAATGGCACTGGAATGCCGCTGGCGAGCGTGTAGACCGCGATCGCCGAGAAAAGCCGATCGAAGCAGTCAGGCTCATCCAGCTGCCTCGCCCGAGCACAAGGCAGGCGATGCTGGCCACCGCAGCCAGTTCGACTCCAAAAAATTGAACTTGGAAGCCCCAAATGAAATTTTCGAATTGCATGGCCGAAAACAGCAACGCCAGCACGATCCCGGCGATCCACAGCGTGTCGCTGATGCGGCGGCTAATGTGGCGATGTGCAACAAAGACAATCAATCCAGCGAGTGCTGACGGCAGCGCCACATTGCAAAAGAAATTGAACCTGTTGGTCTCGGAAAAGGCAAAAGTATCGATCGCAAACAGCAGGCGTGGAAAAAGTATCCGGTGTTCGTTGTGCTGAGAATACAGCCAAGAGGAAAACAGCTGCTTCCTGCTGAGGATAAGCTCGTCCCACTGATCCCAATACGGAACGGCCGCCCAGCCGTAAATCACCATAAATGACGTGGTAACAGCCAAGTAGATCCCGAGGCCGAAACAAAACAACGACGCAATGACATAAATACCATTGTTTGCTTGCGAAGCATCGCGCTCAAGTGGCCTCAGATTCAATTGCTCTCTAGAGAACTCTAGGGTATTATCACCGGGCTGGTAAAGTGGAGGCATCATCCCTCTGTAATATTGTGGTTCGATAACCTGGTTACGCCGTTGGGGATTATTCGACCGATTTTACAGGTGACCAGTCCTTCACAAACCAGCAGCTGACGGCGCCGTCGCATGACGGGGGGCGACGGGCGACCTCAGTCGCCCGGCACGTTCTAACAGCTGCTCGCGGCGAACACATCCGTTATGAGATTTTGCGCAAGCGAAAGCGCAACACGCCATCGGGTTGTTCCGAGGATTCGAGCAGTTCACAACCGGTGGTGCTGCAGAAATGCGCGAAATCCTCGACCGCGCCCGGGTCGGTCGCGAGCACTTCGAGGACAGCCCCAGGCGCGAGCGGCTTCAGCGCCCGACGCGCCTTCAACACCGGCAGCGGGCACAACAACCCGGTCGTATCGAGGATGGCCGCGGGTTCGGCGGGTGCGTCGGTCATGGGGCAGGTCATCCCGGTCGGTGAGGCGAACACGATCTTAGCGGATCGGCCGGACAGCCGCCAACCTGCGCGCCTGTTCCACGTGTCCGATCAAGTCGAAATCAGGCATCGGCCACCGCATTCGAGCTCGAATCTCCGGCGGCTCCCGAAATCCAGCCTCGCCAGGTCCAGATGACGATAGCGAGCCCAACTCCGCTCGAGATCGTCCATGACACCCAGCCGGCAATCGGCACCGCACCCCAACTAAAGCCGGGATCTCCGGCAAAGCCCGATATCTCGATCCATCGTCCTTCCAGATAGAGCAAGGCGATGCCCAGCGGCCATATGGGCAGCAATTTTTTGTGGTCTGCTGCGGTCAGCGCGATGACCATGATCGTCAGCGGCTCGAGGCAGTTGCGGCCGAGACCGTCGTTGCTAAAACCCCAGAAGATCAGCATCACGACAAGCGCGCTGCCGCAGAACAGATATTTAAGCGAGGCTCGACGCGCGTCTTCGGTGGCCAGCGCAAAGCTGGCAAACGCCAGCCAACACAGCGAGAAGCCGACCCCGGCCGGCAAGGTCTTGGCATATTGGATCGTCCAGCGCATCGCTTCGGAGAGCGGACCCTCGGCCCATTGTTTCATGTTGCCGGAATAGATGAAGGCCCCCGGGCTCAGGGAAAGCCAGAAATTGTCCACGCGCGTGTTTAGCCATGTCGAGAGGGAAGCCGCCGGCATCGTCCCACGGCCGTCGCCGACAAGATATTGGGTGAACCGGTCAGGATAGCCGAGGACTAGCTTGAAAATCAGCCAAGGGCCGACCACACCTGCCGTCGCGCCGCAGAAATAAGCGGACGCTCGAACGACTTCTCGCCAAAGACCGCCTCCGGCATCCGGCCGGCGGTATGCCTCCCAAATCAGCAGCAGGAATAAAGGTGGTAGGAAGAGCGCGCCGACCGGATGACTAAGCCAAGCCAGGGCTGCCCAGACCCCGGCGGCGATCCACGAGGCTTGCACCACCGCCGAGCATGCCAACAACAGGAAATAGGTCGCCAGCAGCTTTGGCCACAGGAAGACCGAGTTGATCAGCGTGACTGGAGCGAGAGCGGCCCAGGCCAGAGCCAGCCGTCTACCGCGAGGGTCGACACCGAGGGCGGAAAGGAGATGGGCGATGCCGAGCACGACCAGTGCATTGGTCATCCAGCCAAAGATGCGCGCGATGTGGGCTCCTTGGCGTGTTACCGGCCAGGACGCACGCCCGAGATTGGGAGGATCATCCGGTTTGGCCCGAAAGATATGAAGCAGCGTGTTGACGGCGAGCGGTACCAGCGGTCCTCTTGCGGTGACCGACCACTCGCCAAAATAATCGCGACTATTCTCCCATCCGTTTTTACCATGAAAAAAATAGACTGCCGTGAAATAAGGAGTGAGGTGATCGGGCGGCGAGGCTACCATGCGGCCAGGTATGATCGAATCCTTCAAATATTCCTGATCCATCGGCAAAGGATTAAACCCGGTCGCCATTGCCGAGAGAAATACCGCAAGCCAAACCAGGAGGGCTTCGCGATTCTGGAGACAGACCACGGCCGGCAATCCCTTTGAGCGGCGCAACCGCATGAACAGGTACGCCGCCATGCCAAGGTTCGGCAGCAGATAAACCGCACTGCCGATGTAGTGTCGGTCGCCGCCAAACACCCAGAAAACCAACCCCATCGCAGCCAAACCGATCAAGCCTGGTATTGGAATTATCGGGGTCGGAATGTGTCGGCCAGGTCGACAAATGGCGTTCCACCAAAGACCGGGTGCCCACAGTAGAGCCCCGATTCCGACCGCAGCAGCAATGCCGGCATCATAATGCACCGCCATCAACCGACCCTTGTTCGCCCAGTGGAACCAAGCCAGCCGACCAGCAAAGCTCGAACCCGAAATTGCCGTCTGCAGTCTGGGACAGGCGTTACCCGGGCCGGCACCTCACTGCTCACCCAAACTTGTTGGAGCGCGGGAAGCCGTTGGGGACGAGGCGGCCGGCGGCGCCGCGTGGGCCGAGCCACGGGCTGAGGTCGGTTTCGGTGCGGGTGCGGCTTTCGCCCTGCCGCCATGAGAGGCCGTCGCCGAGGCGGAACACCTTGGCGTCGGCGAGGCGGCCTGATTTGTAGCGCTGCAGGATCACGCCGCGGCCGCGCGTCATCAGCGGGACGTCGTCGAGCTTGACCACCAGCATCCGCCGGTTGTCGCCGACAAAGGCGACGGCGTCGCCGTCCTCGGCGCGCAGGCAGATGCGTGCGACCGCACCCTCGCCCGGGGTCAGCACCTGCTTGCCGGCGCGGGTCTGCGCCACCGCCTCCTCGCCGTCGACGACAAAGCCGCGGCCGTCGCTCGCCGCGACCAGCAATTCCATGCCCGGCCGATAGGGAAACACCGCGACCAGATCGTGCTCGTTCGGCAGGTCGACCATCAGCCGCAGCGGCTCGCCCTGGCCGCGCCCACCCGGCAGCCGATCGACCCCAATCGTATAAAACCGGCCGTTGGTCGCAAATACCACCAGCCGGTCGGTGGTCTCGGCCGCAACCGCAAACCGCGGTCCGTCGCCTTCCTTGTATTTCTGCTCGGCGGCCGAACCGTTGTGGCCCTTGACCGCGCGCACCCAGCCTTTTTGCGAGCACAGCACCGTCACCGGCTCGCGCTCGACCATCGCTTCGGCCGGGATCTCGACCGGGGCCGGCGCGTCGGCAAGCGTGGTGCGGCGGCGGCCCAGCCCAGGATCACCGCGATGATTTGGGTCGCCGCCAAATTCGGCCGCGGTCTCGCCGATTTCTTTCGCGACGGCGCGCCATTGCCGACGCTCGCTGTCCAACAATCGATTCAGGCCGGCTTCCTCGGCAGCCAACGCGTCGAGCTCCTTGCGGATCGCGATCTCTTCGAGCCGGCGCAAGGCGCGCAGCCGCATGTTGAGGATCGCCTCGGCCTGGACCTCGCTGAGCTCCCAGCGCCGCATCATCTCGGCTTTTGGGTCGTCAGACTCGCGGATGATCCGAATCACCTCGTCGAGATTGACGAAGACAACGATGTGGCCGTTCAGGATCTCGATGCGGTGGGCGACGGCGGCAAGACGATGCCGGCTCTTGCGCTGCAACACCTCGCGGCGATGGTCGAGAAACGCCTGCAACGCCTCTTTCAGGCTCATCACCCGCGGCACGCCCGAGGGATCGAGGACGTTGAGGTTCAACGGCACCCGAACCTCGAGCTCGGTCAGCCGGAACAACTGCTCCATCAACAGCGCGGCGTCGACATTGCGCGTCTTGGGCTCGATGACGAGGCGCACGTCCTCGGCCGACTCGTCGCGGATGTCGGCCAAGAGCGGCAGCTTTTTCTCTTCGAGCAGGGCGGCGATCTTTTCGATCAGCCGTCCCTTGGGCACGCCAAACGGGATCTCGGTCACGACGATCTGATAGGCGCCGTGACCCAACGGCTCGGCCGCCCAGCGCGCCCGCAGCCGAAAGCTGCCGCGACCGGTCTCGTAGGCGAGGCGAATGTTCTCAGCCGGCTCGACCAGAACCCCGCCAGTCGGGAAATCCGGCCCGGGGACATGAGCGCAGAGCGCTTCGACCGAAGCGGCCGGTTGGTCGATCAGGTGCAACAAGGCGGCGCACAGCTCGCCGGCATTATGCGGCGGGATGCTGGTCGCCATGCCGACCGCGATGCCCGAGGATCCGTTCGCCAACAGGTTCGGGAAGCGGGCGGGCAGGACAATCGGCTCGCTGTCCTCGCCGTCGTAGGTCGGGCGGAAATCGACGGCGTCCTCGTCGATGCCGTCGAGCATCGCCTGCGCCACCGCCGAGAGCCGGCTTTCGGTGTAGCGCATCGCCGCGGCGTTATCGCCGTCGATATTGCCGAAATTGCCCTGGCCGTCGACCAGCGGATAGCGCTGCGAGAAATCCTGAGCGAGCCGCACCAGCGCGTCATAGACCGCCAGCTCACCGTGCGGATGAAACTTGCCGATCACGTCGCCGACGACCCGGGCGCACTTCTTGTAGCCCGAGGCCGGGTCGAGCCGCAGCTGCTGCATCGCGTGCAGGATGCGGCGATGGACCGGCTTCAGCCCGTCGCGGACATCGGGCAGCGAGCGCGACATGATCGTCGACAGCGCATAGGACAGATAGCGCTCGCCGAGCGCGTCGGCGAAATCAACCTCGCGGATCTCGCCGGGCGGAGCCGTCACGGGCATGAGCAGGCACCCTCGCTTCGAGCCGGAACCGTCACCCCCGCGAAGGCGAGGGTCCAGAACCGCCGGAGCGGTTGCCCCCTGTTCATGCCAGGGGCAGGCCCTGGGTTCCCGCTTGTGCGGGAATGACCGGCCGGGCTTGTTCCCCGAATTTATCAGCTCCATCCCGCTGCCGCAGGCGGGCGGCGAGGCGCAAGCGGGCGGCCGGTAAGGTCCGGCCCTGCGGCAACAGCACGTGATGCAATAAAAAGTGCTCGCTCAGGCGCAGACCGGCTCCGATCTGGGCCGCGTCGGCGGGGCTATCGCGCCACAAAAAATCAGGCAATGTCAATAGTTTGTCGTGATATGGCCGGCCCGCTTCGCGCGACACCGCGCGCCCGCTGCGGGGCGAGACATAGGCGAGGTCGACAGTGCCGCCGGTGACCGCGCAGCGCGTCAGATCGAGGCCGAAACCGAGCGCCGCCAGCAGGCTGCATTCCCAGCCGACGTAATACGCCGGCCAGTCGGGCTGCGAATCGAGGGCCTCGAGCAATGCCGCGAACGATGTGAAAACGTCGGCATGCGGCTCGCGCTCGGGCAGGGTCGCGGCGATCAGCGCCGCCGCCGCAGCGAGGGCGGCGAGCCGATCGGGATCATCGATCAAGCGCGCGGCATGGGCGCGGACCAATTCGCAGCCAACCGAGCCCAAATGCTCGGAGAGGCGCCCGCGCCACACCGCGGCGATCTCGTTGCCGGGCTGCAATACCGCCCGCAATCGCGGTGACTGCCCACCGCGCACCAGCCCCAGATGGCGCCCGTGTTCACGCGTCAACAGCTCGACGATCGTCGAGCTCTCGCCGTGCCGGCGTAGCCCGACGACAATTCCCGCATCTCGCCATTCCATCAGATGTCGTAGTCGAGACCGATCGCGGCGAAGCGCTCGCGGTCCTCGCCCCAGTTCTGGCGCACTTTGACGAACAGGAACAGGTGGACTCGGCGTTCCAGCATGTGTCCGAGCTCGGCGCGGGCGCGGGCGCCGATCGTCTTGATGCGCTGGCCGTGATCGCCGAGCACGATCGCCCGCTGGCTCGGCCGCTCGACATAGATGACCTGCTCGATGCGGACACTGCCGTCGGGCCGGTCTTCCCAGCTCTCGGTCTCGACCGTCGAGGCGTAGGGCAGTTCGTCGTGCAGTTGCAGAAAGACTTGTTCGCGCGTGACCTCGGCGGCTAGCAGGCGCTCGGGCGCGTCGGACAGCTGGTCCTCGGGAAACAGCCACGGCCCCGGCGGCACCGCGGCAGCGAGATGGCGCTTCAAATCCTCGACACCGTCGCCGCCGAGTCCCGAGATCATGAAGACAGGCTCAAAATTTCCCTTCTCCGCCAGCTCCGCAGCGAGGCCGAGCAGCCGGTCGCGTCGCACCAGGTCGACCTTGTTCAGCGCCAGGATCGATTTGCGCCCGCGCGCGGCGAGGCGGTCGAGAATGCGCCGGGTGTCAGCGCCGATGGCGCGCGCCGCATCGACCAGCAGAACGCTCGCGTCGGCGTCTTCAGCCCCCGACCAGGCCGCCGCCACCATCGCCCGGTCGAGCCGCCGCCGCGGCGCGAAGATACCCGGGGTATCGACATAGACGATTTGGGCCTGCCCTTCGACCGCGATGCCGAGCAGCCGGCTGCGCGTCGTCTGCGCCTTCGGGGTCACGATCGCCAGCTTGCGCCCGACCAGCCGGTTGAGCAGCGTGGATTTGCCGGCATTGGGCGCACCGATCAGCGCGACATAGCCGCACCGGGTCGCCGCTGGCAAAACCTCAACCATTAGAGCGATTTTTCAATCATATTGAACTGTCATCCCCGCGAAAGCGCAGGGCTGTCGGGGAAAAATTTTTCGATCGCAAAGTCAAAGGAACCGGCTAGGCTATTTCGTCTTGGCCGGACTTGATCTGACTTGATCCGGCCATCCACGCCTTCGGGCGCCCGAAACAAAGACGAGGATACGCGGGACAAGCCCGCGCAAGACGACTGGAAATCATTTCCCGCGAGCCGTATACAAGTTCTCCTTGCTGCCGCATTTCCCCGAACAGCCCTGCGCGAAAGCGGGAACCCAGGGGCAAGCGGCATGCGGCTGCCCTTGTTCAGGCCAGGGGCAGGCTCTGGACCCCCGCTTTCGCGGGGGAGACGAGTTAATGGTGCGACCTGATCGGAGCATGCACCACAAGCGAACCCGACAGTCACGCCGCGTGCCGCTTTGCCCAATCGACCACTTCGGCGTGGGTCGCGAACCAGACGCCCTTTTGCGCCTGGGCATGGCGGATGATCTCTTCGAGGATCCAGATGCGCGAGCGGTAGCCGATCACGTGCGGGTGCATCGTTAGCTGAAAGATGCCGCCCTCGGCATGAGCGGCGTCGAACTCGCGGCGAAAGATGTCGAACACGTCGGTTGGCGGCGTGTACGGGCGCAGCGCCGAAAACCGGTTCATCATGAAATAGACCGCGTCGTCGCGCACCCATTCGACCGGTAGCTCGACGACCCCGGTCGGCGCGCCGTCGAGCAGCAGCTCGTAGCAATCCTCATCCGACATCAGCGACGAATCGTAAGCGAGCCCCATCTCCTTTTCGATTTCGAGGGTATGCCGGCTGAAATCCCAGGACGGGGTGCGCAGCCCGACCGGCCGAACCCCGCTGATCTTTTCGAGCGCATCGGACGAGCGCAGCATCAGGTCGCGCTCGGCCTCATAGGGCAGTACCGAATTCAGCTCGTGGATCCAGCCGTGGATGCCGATCTCATGCCCCAGGTCGACGACCCGGCGCTGTTCTTCGGGATGCAGCAGGGCCGTCACCGCCGGCACGTAAAAGCTGGCCTTGACCCCGTATTTCTCAAGCACCTTCAGGATTCGCGGCACCCCGACGCGGTTGCCGTATTGGCCCCAGGCGAGCCGGCCGATCGAGTTGCCGCCGTCGCGCAGGTCGCTCGTCTCATGGTCGCTGTCAAACGACAACGCGACAGCGCAACCCGCACCGCCGGGCCATTCTGCCGGCCGGAATTTACGCCCGGCGCGCACCCGGTCGACGCGCTTGCGCCATTCCGCCTCGGGCCACTGCCAGGGTTCGAGGGCGGGGTCGGGAGCATTCATAAGTGATCCTCCTGTCCGTGACGCGGCCGGAGGAGCGGCGGAGAGGAAGGGGATTGGTCGGAGCGGAGAGATTCGAACTCTCGACCCTCAGCACCCCATGCTGATGCGCTACCAGGCTGCGCTACGCTCCGACCGAGGCGGCTCCTGCCGAATGGCCGATCTTAGTCGCCCGCGGCGCACCGCGCAACCGCCACAGGCCGCGACCGCCGGGCCGCTGCCATCGCGCTTTTTTCCGGATCTTGCCCTACCCGCCAGCCTCCTCGGCGAGATGCCGCGGCAGGTACAGGCGCACCGTCGTTCCCCGGCCCGGCTCGCTGTCGATTCGCGCCTGCCCGCCGGACTGCCGGGCAAAGCCATAAATCATCGACAGGCCGAGGCCGGTTCCCATGCCGATCGGCTTGGTGGTGAAGAACGGATCGAAGGCGCGCGCGACAACCTCGGGCGGCATGCCGACGCCGGTGTCGGTGACGCACACCGCGACATACTCGCCCGCCGCCATGTCCCGTTCCCGTGCCGCGGTCTCGTCGAGCCGGACATTCGCGGTCTCGGTCGTCAGCCTGCCGCCATTCGGCATCGCGTCGCGCGCGTTGATCGACAGGTTCAACACCGCGTTCTCGAGCTGGTTCGGATCGCACAGGGTCGGCCACAGATCCGCGGCGAGCACCGTCTCGGCGATGATGGCCGGTCCCATCGTGCGGCGGATCAGCTCCTGCATTTCCGCAATCAGACGGTTGACGTTGGTTGGCGCCGGCTTGAGCGTCTGGTGCCGGGAAAACGCCAGCAGCCGATGCGTCAGCGCGGCACCACGGTCTGCCGCACCCTGGGCGGCGGCGATGTAGCGGTTCGCCTCCCGAAGCCGGCCCTGCGCCGATCGCGCCTCGAGCAGCTCCAAATTGCCGGTAATCTCAGTCAGCAGATTGTTGAAATCATGCGCCAGACCGCCGGTTAGCTGGCCCACGGCCTCCATCTTCTGGGCCTGGCGCAGCGTGTCCTCGAGCCGCTCGCGCTCGGCGATCTGGGCCAGCAGGCGAGCATTGGACTCGGCCAATTCGCGGATGTGGAGCTTCTGCTCGGTCAAATCGGCGAGCACGCCGCACAACAGCGTGGCGCCGCTGTCGCGCTGCAGCAGGCTGAGCGAAATATAGACCGGAAGCTGCTTTCCGCCGGCGGTGAGGAGGGTGAGCTCGCGGCGCACCCCGGCGCGCTTCGCCTCGTCGAGCAGCCGGGCGAACGCCGTCGCGTCCTCCGGACGCACGAAAGGCTGCAGCCGGCGCCCGATCACCCGTTCATGCGGGACGCCGAGCATGGCGGCGAGGCGCCGATTGCAGTAGAGCATCGTGCCGTCGTCAGCCAGGGTGACAGCCCCCTCCTGGATATGCTCGATCAGCACCCGGTAGGGACGATCGGCGCTGTCGAGCGTGTAGACCCGGTACTCCTCCGCCTGCGGGCTCATCACGACCGCGTCGATATCGCCGTGGCGAATGGCCTCGAGCGTGTCCTCGCTTTCCTGGAGCCGGGCTTCGAGCTCGCGGATGTGCTCGGCGAGCGCCGCCAGCTCGGCCGGCTTCGGTTCAGCTTGCATTGTGATTCGCCGCCGGGCGGTTTGCCGCCGGCTCCGCGATCAGGTCGAGATCGCGCACAACCCGATCGGCTTCGGACAGGTCGCCGACGATGCGCCGGACCGGCAGCGGCAGCAGCTTGATCAAGGTCGGTGCCACCACGACCCGGTACGATTCGGCGAGTTCGGGCTGTTGGTAGATGTCGACGACCTCGAGGTCGATCGATCCGGCGAGGCGCTGTTCGCAGATGTGGTGCAGGTTCTCGATGGCGCGCTGCGAGCGCGGGGTATTTCCGGCCACGAAGAGCCGCAGCCGGTAGGCGGCGGGCGGCGCCGCGGCCGCGCCTTGCGCGCTCACCCGATGCCGCCCTTGGGCCGGATGTCGAGCCCGACCAGGACCTTTTCGGTGTCCGAAAGGCTGCCGATCAGCCGCTTCACCGGCCCCGGCAGGCCGCGAACCAGGGTCGGGATGGCCAGGATCTGGTCCACGACCGCAAGCTTCGGGTTTTGCACCAGATCGATTACCTCGATGTCGTAGCGCCCGGCCAGATGGTCATCGCAGACGCGCCGAAGGTTGGCGATGGCAGCGAGTGATTTGGCCGTCTGGCCGGCGACGTAAAGGCGCAGATGATAATGATCGGAAGCGCCGGCGGCGGCGGATTCCGGCGCGACGGATCGCGGATCGGGTGGGCTCATTAGGCAGCCCCGCGGCGCAAGGCGAGGGCGGCGCGATCATCGGTCAGCGCGGTCTCGCGCGCATCGTCCTCGATGGCCAGGGCGTCGGTCTCATCTTCCGCGGCCTCCAGGGCGGCGCGCAGCTCGATGATCTGGCGCTCCATCACCGCGCGGCGGCGGGCGAGGTCGCGGCGCCGCCGCTCGACCTCCTGGCGCCGGCTGGCGGCGGCCGCCTGCTCGCGCGCCTCCTGGCTGAGCCGCGCGGCGCCGGTCAGCACCCCCTCGGGGCCGATATAGGCCGGGATCAGCTCGACGCCCCTATCGGTGATGCGGTACTCGCGCACCTGATTGGAATGGCTCATGCCGCGCGCCTTGATGACATAGAGGAGGTGGTTGCGCTCGCCGTTCGCTTCGATGTCGATCAGCTTGATCCAGGCATCCATTAGCGAGGACAGGCCCTGCTCGGTGCCCTCCAGCGAAGCGCCCTCGTTGCGCAGGCTGATGAACAGCGCGGTGATGCCCCGGCTCTTGAGCAGGTCGACGCATGCGCAGCAGCGTGGCGTGGACCTCGGCGTCGGGACCGCGGAAGGCGGAGATCGGGTCGATTACCACCAATTCGGGCTTGAACTGGTCGAGGTCGCGATGCATGCGCGCCAGATGCATTTCGAGCCCGTAGAGGCTGGGGCGCGAGACCTCGAAGCGCAGCCGGCCGCTCTCGACCCGCTTTCGCAGATCGAGCCCGACGGAGAGGGCGTTGCGGCAGATCTCCCCGGCGCTTTCCTCGAACGCGAAGTACAGACAGCGTTCGCCGCGGGCGCAGGCGGCATCGATGAAATGACTGCCGATGGTGGTCTTGCCGGTGCCGGCGACCCCGGACAACAGGATGCTCGATCCGCGAAAAAACCCGCCATTGCGCAGCAGGCTGTCGAGGCCGGGAATGCCGGTGGAGACGATCTCGCTCGACACCGGCGTGCTGAGCCCAGACGAGGTCACCGGCAGCACGCTGATGCCCTGGGCGTCGATCAGAAACGGGTATTCGTTGGTGCCGTGCGCCGAGCCGCGGTATTTCACCACCCGCAGCCGCCGCGTGGTGATCTGGTCCTCGACGCGGTTGTCGAGCAGGATCACGCAGTCGGAGACGTACTCCTCCAACCCCTGCCGGGTCAGCTGTCCCTCGCCGCGTTCGGCGGTGATGATCGCGGTCAGACCGCGGTCCTTGATCCAGCCGAACAGCCGGCGCAGCTCGGCGCGCAGCAGGGAGTCATCGGTGAAGCCGGCGAACAGGGTCTCGATGGTGTCGAGCACCACCCGCTTGGCGCCGATCGAGTCGACGGCGAAGCCGAGGCGCAGGAAGAGACCTTCGAGGTCGTACTCTACGGTCTCCTCGATCTCGCTGCGCTCGACCCGGACATGGTCGATAGCGAGCCTGCCGTCGGCGACCAGCCGATCGAGATCGTAGCCGAGGGAGACGACGTTGGCGGCCAAATCCTCCGCCTGTTCCTCGAAGCTCATGAAAACGCCGGGCTCGCCGAGCCGGACCGCGCCGTTCACCAGAAAGGTGATGCCGAAGAGGGTCTTGCCGCACCCCGCCGAGCCGCAGATCAGGGATGGGCGGCCGGTCGGCAGGCCGCCCTGCGTGACGTCGTCGAAGCCGGCGATGCCCGTCGGCGACTTTGGCAGCAAGTTCAGCGCGCTAGCGTCGGGCGGCACGGATCGGCTCGTCCTTTATGCATGCGGCGCCCGAGCCCGACGATCGCCGGCTGTGAGCCGCATAATCAGCCGCTGCCGCGCAGAGGTCCCGATGAAACCGGCAGGGTGCGGTTTTCTTCGCGGAGGCACTAGCGAGCGAGCGCCGGCTGCTCGGGCTTTGTCCGAACAGTGATTGGCATCATACAGGACCACGTTATCGTGGATCCAGAGCAACCTTATATTGCATCGGGGTGGGTTTAACACCACCCTACTTGCCGGTGCCGCCGGCGTCCCGGCGTCCGCCGGGGGCGGCAACGAGCCCGGAGTCCGGGCGAACCCATTGGTCGGCGCGACGATCCGAAGGCCGCGCCAGTGGGTCGCGCCGTGTCGTCGGCCCGAGCACCGGATCACCGCGGGACGAGCTGTGCGAGCATTGCCCTGATTTCGAGGAGATCGCGGCGCACCTTCTCGAGCGCCTCGCGAAGGGCCTGCCGGGACGGTGCGGCGCCGACGAGACGCTCGGACCTGGGGGCGGGCGGATCGAGTGCGCACAAGTCGGGTCGAGGTTCCTCTTCAAAAGGCGCCACCGCCGGCGCATCGCCACGCAACCCGCCTTCGCGCAACAGCTTTTGCACACCGCGAATCGTGTAGCCCTGCTGATAAAGACATTGCCGGATCCGCCGTAGCAGATCCACGTCTTCCGGCCGAAAATACCGTCGGCCGCCGCCGCGCTTCAGCGGTTTGACTTGCGGGAATTTCGATTCCCAAAAGCGCAGCACATGAGCCGGCAGATCGAGCTCTTCGGCGACCTCGCCGGTTGTGCGAAAAGCTGTCGCCGATTTGGTGACACGTCGACCGCTTTCCCCCTCGTCGGCCCGCGACAGCTCGGTCCGATTCACCTCAGCCCGAAGACGCCTTGGCCTTGGCCGCGGCCTCCTGCGGGCCATCCTCGGCGCCTTCGGCCAGGCCGCTGTTGATCTGGTTCTTCAGCGCGTGGCTTGCGCGAAAGACCAGCACCCGGCGCGGGCTGATCGGAACCTCCTGGCCGGTCTTCGGGTTGCGGCCGATCCGCTGCCCTTTCTGGCGCACCGCAAAGCTGCCGAAAGACGAGATCTTGACCATCTCGCCGCGTTCGAGCGCACCCGAGATTTCGGCGATCACCGATTCGACGAGTTCGGCCAATTCGTTTCGCGACAATCCGACTTCCTGATAGACCGCTTCGCTGAGCTGCGCACGTGTCACCGTATGCCCGGACATCAACCCCTCCCGCTTTTGGAGAAGGTTACTCCGGCGCGAAAATCGCGTCAAATTCCAAAGTGTTGCCGGCCTCGGCCGGGCTCTGCCGCGTCCGTTATGGGGCGCTACCAGCGCACCAGGCTCGCGCCCCAGCTCAGGCCCCCGCCGAGCGCCTCCATCAGCACCAGATGCCCCGGACGGATGCGGCCGTCGGCTGCCGCGGCCGCCAGGGCCAGCGGGATCGATGCGGCCGAGGTGTTGGCATGGCGCTCGATCGTGGAGACGATCTTGTCGGACGACAGGCCGAGCTTTCGCGCCACCCCGTCGATGATCCGGCTGTTCGCCTGATGCGGTACCAGCCAGTCCACGTCCGCCGCGGCGAGCGCGTTGGCGGCGAGAGCTTCGTCGACCACCTCGCTCAGATGCTGCACCGCCTGACGGAAGACCTCCCGCCCTTCCATCCGCAGGTAGCCGGTGCGGCGGGTGGAGGACGGGCCGCCGTCGACATAGAGAATGCCGTATTGCCGTCCGTCGGAATGCAAATGGGTCGACAGGATGCCGCGGCCGCGCGGGCCGGGATCGGCTACCGCCTGCAGCGCGAGCGCGCCGGCGCCGTCGCCGAACAGCACACAGGTGCCGCGATCCTCCCAGTCGAGAATCCGCGAGAAGGTTTCGGCGCCGATCACCAGCGCGGTGCGGGCCTGCCCGAGCCGCAACGCGTTGTCGGCCGTCGCCAGCGCAAAGATGAACCCGGCACAGACCGCCTGCACGTCGAAGGCGGCACCCCGGTGCATGCCAAGCTGCGCCTGCACCTTGGTCGCGGTCGCCGGAAAGGTATTGTCCGGGGTGGCCGTCGCCAGCACGATCAGATCGAGGTCGGTGCCGCTCATCCCGGCGTCGGAAAGGGCGTGCTGCGCCGCGCGGACGGCCAGATCCGAGGTCAGTTCGCCGTCGGCTGCCAGCCGCCGCTCGCCAATACCGGTGCGCTGGCGGATCCAGTCGTCGGAGGTATCGAGACGGGCGGCCAGATCTTTATTGGTGACGATCTGCTCGGGCAGATAGGCGCCGCAGCCGATGATCTGGGAACGCAACACCATGCCGCGCGCTCACAGAGCCGCTGGCTGAGGCGCAGCCGGGGCCGCGTCGAGGCGCGCGAGATCGAGCCGGATCTTGTCGAGGAAACCGTTTACCTGCATGTCGACGGCGACGCCGATCGCATGGGAAAAGCCCAGCGCGTCGGTCGACCCATGGCTCTTCACCGCGATGCCGCGCAGGCCGAGGAACACCGCCCCGTTGTGGCGGCGCGGGTCGATCCGCATCTGCAACTTCCGCAATGCATTGCGGGCGAAAAAATAGCCGATGCGCGCCGACAGCGAATGTCGAAACGCTCCGGCCAGGAACTCGCTGAACAGTTTCGCGGTCCCCTCGGCAGTCTTGACCGAAATATTGCCGCTAAACCCGTCGGTGACGACGACGTCGACCGTGCCGGCGGCGATGTCGTCGCCTTCGATAAACCCGAAAAAGCGGATCGGGCTCAGCGCGCTGCGCAGCCGCAGGCTGGCGGCGCGCACTGCGTCATTGCCCTTTTGATCCTCCGAGCCGACATTGAGCAATCCGACGGTCGGCTCAACCAGACCCAGCACCGTGCGGGCAAAGGCGTCGCCCAACAACGCGAATTGAACCAAATTGTCGGCGTCGCACTCGACATTGGCGCCGAGGTCGAGCATCACGCTCTCGCCGCGCTGGGTCGGAAAGAACGAGGCGATCGCCGGCCGATCGATCCCAGGCAAGGTCTTCAGCACAAATTTCGCCATCGCCATCAAGGCGCCGGTGTTGCCGGCAGAGACGACGCCGTCAGCCAAGCCCTCGGCGACGGCGTCGATCGCCAGCCTCATGCTCGACTGCCGGCCGGCGCGCAACGCCACCGAGGGTTTGTCGTCGTCCATCACCATCTCGTGGGTGTGGTGCAGATCGACGGCCGCGGCAAGGTGCGGCAGCTTGGCGAGCAACGGCCGGATGCCGGTTTCCTCGCCGAACAGCATAAAGCGTAAGCCGGGATGACGCTGGAGAGCCATGTCGGCGCCGCGCAACACCATGTCCGGCGCACGGGCGCCGCCCATCGCGTCAAGAGCGATCGTAATGCCTTCGCTCACCGCCGCGCCGCCTCCTGCCGGCGAAAACCCTCAGGCTGTCTCCGAACGCGGGGTGGTCACTTCGCGGCCGTCGTAATAGCCGCAGGCGTCGCACAAATGGTGCGGGCGCTTGAGCTCGCCGCAGTTTGGGCATTCGGCATAGGTCGCCGGTTTGAGGGCATGGTGCGAACGCCGCATATTGCGGCGCGACGGTGAGGTTTTCTTTTTTGGAACGGCCATGGGAAACTCGTTTTGGGGATCGTGGGGTGCCCGCGGTAATAGCCAAAAACACCACTGGCGGCAATAAGCATGGCGCGGTCCGCCCCCCGCCCGAAGCGTCAGCTGTGAGGCGACCCGCGCAACCTCGCCAGTCCGGCAAACGGACCGCTCTGTGGTTCGCCAGGTGCGGTGGGGGATTCGCCAGCCGCGGTGGGCTCGACGGCGGCATCGGGTAGCCGGGGGAATTCCGGGAGCACCAGCGACAGCTCCTGCGCCACGGCTTCCCCGATGTCGATACTGTCGCCGCTCAACGGTTCGAACACCGGCTCGTCGACCTCCAGGTCGATTTCGGGCTGCTCCTCGTCGGCGGGACCGTAGAGCAGCGTGAAATTCTGGACGATCTCGGCCGGAACGGGATCGAGCGTGACGACGCAGCTCTGTGTGAACGCGGCTTCGAAACCAGCTTCGAGCCGGATCCGGCCGCCGCTCTCGCGGTGCAACGTCACGACCGCGGTCAGACGGTCGAGAGCCACCAAGTCGAACCGCCGGGCGAGACGCTGGCGCTCCTCGGCCACCGCCTCGATCTGCTGCCGAAACGATTCCGGACCCAGCCGTGCGAGCGGAACCAGGCGCGAGAATTCGGGCGGCGACCTGCTCATCCGTGCCGGGCACGCTCCGCCGGCGCGGCGTTAAATCCGGCGCCGCGCGGAAGCGGGAACCGCACGACTCCCCCGAACAGATCGGCCGACGACTGCCGCGCCAACGCCAAAACCGCGCAACGCACGTAACCGGTCATCGTCTCGATAGTCGCGTCCGATTCGCCGACGGTCCCGAAGAGGTTGCGCGCCAGTGCGGCGCTCAGCGCCGAATCGTCCTGCTCGAGCCCGGCCTGATATGCCCGAATTCGGCCATAAAAGCCTTGTGCCATGCGCTTCACATGGCGGCCGACGCTCAAATCGCCGGTTCCCATCTCGCGCAACCCTTGGTCCATGTCCGCGAACATTGCGTCGAAAAAGGCCTGAGACACCGCCTCGGATCGCGGCCGCTCGGATTTCAAACGATGAAGATAGAGAAACGCATGCAGGCAAATCAGCTCGAACCGCCCGTCGAGGGTGTCCGGAACGCCAAACGCGGTAAAGAACATTGGCTGGCGGGCTTGCTCGACGACGCCGCGGTAGGCGAGTTCCGCTGCGTCGCGAACCGATTTGCGTCGGGAGAAGGAGATCACCACCGGGCTCGCGCTTCAGACACCGGCAACATTGACCATCGCTGCGCCTCTGCCGAAGTTGTCGGCCTCAATTGGGCGTGGACTCGGCCGATTTCAACAGAAGCCTGGTCGCGCACACCCCCAACTCGCCGCCGGGTCATGCCTGCCTTGCGAATCTCCTTCCTGCTGGCGGCGATCGGCGTCGCGGTGATCCCTGCCGCCTGCTCGACAACGGTAGAACAGCGCGGCAACCTCCCTCCCGCCGATGAAGTCGCTCAAATTCATCCCGGCAAAACCACCAAGGACCAAGTCGTTAAAATATTAGGGACCCCTTCGAGCGTCGGCGTCTTCAATGACAAGGACTGGTATTATATCAGTTCGCGCACAAAGCAATTCTCGTTTCTTGATCCGAAGGTACTCGACCAGCAAGTCTTTGTTGTCGCTTTCAACGATGACGGCGTTGTCAGATCAGTCGACCACAAGACGTTGGAAGATGGGAAGGCGGTCGTGCCGATCGCCCGCGCTACCCCGGCGCCCGGCCGCGAATTGTCGTTCCTGGAGCAGCTGCTCGGCAACCTCGGCAAGTTCAACAGCACCGGCGGGGGAGGTGAGCCGAGCAGCAGCAGCGGGGGCCGGGCCCCGGGCCCCAACCCGCAGAGCGAGGAATAACCGGCGCCGTCCCCGATCGGCCGCGGGTTCAGATCGCCCATTTCGCCAGAATGGCGAGCAGCAGCAACGCGACGATGTTGGTGATCTTGATCATCGGGTTGACCGCCGGCCCGGCGGTGTCCTTATAGGGATCGCCAACCGTATCCCCGGTCACCGCAGCCTTGTGCGGCTCCGAACCCTTGCCGCCGTGATGGCCTTCCTCGATGTATTTCTTGGCGTTGTCCCAGGCGCCGCCGCCCGAGGTCATCGAGATCGCGACGAAGATCCCGGTTACGATCGTGCCGAGCAGCATCGCGCCGAGCGCGCTGAAGGCCGCCGACCGGCCGGCGATCGCCGCGATGACGAAATAGAGGACGATCGGCGCCAGCACCGGCAGTAGGGACGGGATGATCATCTCGCGGATCGCAGCCCGGGTCAGCATGTCGACCGCGAGACCGTAATCGGGCTTGGCGCGGCCTTCCATGATCCCGGGGATCTCGCGGAACTGGCGCCGCACCTCGATCACGACGGAGCCGGCCGCACGCCCGACCGCGGTCATGCCCATCGAGCCGAACAGGTAGGGCAACAACCCGCCGATGAAGAGCCCGATCACGACATACGGGTCCTGCAATGCGAAATGCACGTCGAGGCTCGGGAAATAGTGCTTCAAATCCTCGGTATAGGCGGCAAACAGCACCAAGGAGGCGAGCCCGGCCGAACCGATCGCATAGCCCTTGGTCACCGCCTTCGTCGTGTTACCCACCGCGTCGAGTGCGTCGGTGGTGCGCCTGACCTCACGCGGCAGGTCGGCCATCTCGGCGATGCCGCCGGCGTTGTCGGTGACCGGACCGTAGGCGTCGAGCGCAATGATCATCCCCGCCAGCGCCAGCATCGTCGTCGCGGCGACGCCGATCCCGAACAGTCCGCCGACCAGGAACGAGGCGATGATGCCGACGCAGATCACGACGACCGGCAACGCCGTCGCCTCCATCGAGACTGCCAAGCCCTGGATGACGTTGGTGCCGTGACCGGTCGTCGAGCTTTGGGCGATGCTGCGCACCGGCCGATACTCGGTCGCCGTGTAGTATTCGGTGATCCAGACGATAAAGCCGGTGACCAGAAGCCCGACAATCGCGCACAGCCATAAGCCGAGCCCGTCGACCACGCCGCCGGTGGTCATCGCCAGCGGCTCTGAGAACCCGAACAGCCAGTTGATGACCAGCGCGATCGCTATGATCGACAGGATGCCGGTCGCGATCAGGCCCTTGTAAAGCGCCATCATGATGCCGTTGCCGGCGCCGAGCCGTACAAAGAACGTGCCGATCACCGAGGTCACGATGCACACGGCGCCGATCACCAGCGGCAGCAGCAGCATCTTGTCGCGCAGCGGCTGGGTAAAGAAGATCGCGGCCAGCAGCATTGTCGCGACCATCGTCACGACATAGGTCTCAAACAGGTCCGCCGCCATACCGGCGCAGTCGCCGACGTTGTCGCCGACATTGTCGGCGATGACCGCCGGGTTGCGCGGGTCGTCTTCGGGGATGCCGGCCTCGACCTTGCCGACGAGGTCGGCGCCGACATCGGCGCCCTTGGTGAATATCCCGCCGCCGAGCCGCGCGAAGATCGAGATCAGCGACGCGCCAAAGCTCAACCCCACCATCGCTTCCAGCACCGGCCGCAGATCATCGCCGACCAGCGTCGCGCGCAGAACGAAATAGTAGATCGACACGCCGAGCAGCCCGAGCCCGACCACCAAAAGCCCCGTCACCGCCCCCGCCTTGAAGGCGATCGCGAGCCCGGATTTGAGCCCGCCGCGCGCGGCTTGGGCAGTGCGCACATTGGCCCGCACCGACACATTCATGCCGATATAGCCGGCGCTCGCCGACAGCACCGAGCCGATCAGGTAGCCGATGGCAACACGCAACCCGAGCAGCACGCCGAGAATGATCAGAATCACGATGCCGACGATCGCGACGGCGCGGTATTGGCGGTTGAGGTAGGCGCGCGCGCCGACCTGCACCGCGCCCGAGATTTCCTGCATTCGGGCGCTACCGGCATTGGCACTCAGCACCTGCCGGCTGGTGACCAAGCCATAGAGCAAGGCCAGGACGCCGCAGGCGATGACGAGGTAATATGCGCTAGGCATCTGACAGCTCACCACCAGCCAATAAGGGAGACCCTCCGCCGCCCATCGGGGCAAGCTGGAGCGGCCGGAACATGGCAGAAGCGCATTCTTTGGGCAACCGCCCAGCAAGCGACCCCAGGACGCCGCCTTCTCGTCACTTGCTTGCCCCACTTGCGACAGCGACGGCCGGTATCAGCAGCTGTCCCTAGAAATGGCGGTAGCCAGAGGTCCCGACCGCGACCTCGCGACCGACCGCATCGACGAGGCGCACGCCGTCACCGGGCTCGATCCCGCCGATTCGCGTGACCGCGATCGCGAGCCGCGAGCCGAGGCTGCGAATGACGTCCGCCGCTGCGGGGGCCGCCGTGAACAGCAGCTCGTAGTCGTCTCCGCCTGCGGTCAGCTGCGGAGCGACGCCCGGCTCCAGTGCGACCACCGCCCGTGCGGCCGGCGACATCGGCAACGCCGGCAGCTCGACAACCGCAGCCACATTCGAGGTCTGGCAAATGTGGCCGAGATCGGCGAGCAGCCCGTCGGACACGTCGATCATCGCATGCGCGACGCCCGCCAGCGCCGGCCCCAAACTCACGCGCGGCTCGGGAAGCCGAAATCGGCCGATCAGCGCCGCGCGATGTCGCGCCGTGAGCTGCGGATAGGCGCCGCGCAAGACGCCGAGCCCGAGATAGGCGTCGCCGATCGTCCCGGAGACCCAGACATCGTCCCCGGCCTGCGCCCTGCTGCGGCGGACCTCGGCTCCCGCCGCGACCTCGCCGATCGCGGTCAGGGACAAAGCCGCCGGTCCCGGTGTCGCGACCGAGTCACCGCCGAGCAGCTCGACCCCGTACCGCTTCTGGTCCTCGCCCAGCCCGCGTGCAAACGTGTCGACCCAGTCCGCCCCGAGCGATGCCGGCAGCGCCGTCGTCAGCAGGTAGTGCAGCGGCCGCGCACCCATCGCCGCCAGGTCCGACAAATTGACCCGCAGCAGCTTCTTGGCGACGAGGTCAGGCGGATCGTCAGCCAGATAATGCACGCCGGCGACGATCGCGTCGGCGGTCAAGACCAGTCGAAAGCCGGCGCGGCAATCGACCAGCGCCGCGTCGTCGAGCAGGTCAAGCCCGCCGGGCCCCGCCAACGGCGCGAAATAGCGGCGGATGCGCTCGAATTCGCCGGGCGCCTCGTCCGCTGTGGCCGAGCGGTTCGCCACCGCCCTCACATATCCGCGGGGCGCAGGGTGCGGCCCAACCGGTCGAGCACGCCGTTAGCAAGCGCCGGCTCCTTGTCGGTGAAGAAAGCATGGGCGAGCGAGATGTATTCGCTGATCGAAACCCGCGCCGGCACATCCACGCGATGCACCAATTCCCAGGCGCCGGCGCGCAGGATCGCGCGCAGCACCGAGTTCGAGCCGCGCCAGCGGCCAATCCTCGACCAGCGCGACCGAGATATCGCCGTCGAGCCGCTCCTGATCGGCGACGACCCCACGCACGATGTCGGCAAAAAACGCCGGGTCGGCCTCGGCTAATTGGTCGCCCTCGATCTCCTGGCCGAGCCGATAGCGGGCGAATTCGCGCACGACCGCTTCGGCGTCGAGCGCGGGGTTCAGCTCGAGCTGATAGAGCGCCTGCACCGCCGCGAGCCGCGACACGGTGCGCCGGCGCCCGCCGAGCCGCGGCCGACCGTCGCGCGTCGTATGGTCGTCGCCGGCGTTCATCCGCCGCCCTGTGTGAAGCGCTCTCTCAGCTCGACGATCGCGAGACAGGCGCGCACCGCCGCACCGGCATGGTCGCGGCCGTCGGGCGCCGCACGGGCCAGCGCCTGCGCCTCGTTCTCACAGGTCAGGATGCCGTAGCCGATCGCCAGCCCGTCGCGCACCGCGAGATCTTGTAAGCCGCGTGCGCTCTCGGCGCAGATATGGTCGTAATGCGTCGTCTCGCCGCGGATCACGCAGCCGAGCGCGACATACCCGTCGAACCGGCCGCTGGCCCGCGCCGCAAGACCGATCGCCGCCGGAATTTCGAACGAGCCCGGCACCTGCACCTGCTCGTGGCTGGCGCCGGCAGCGGCCAGCGCCTGCTCCGCCCCGCGCCGCAGCAGATCGGCGATATGCGCGTAATAAGGCGCCTCGACGACGAGGATATGCGGCGGTCGGCTCATGATGCCGGGCCTGAGCGGGCGAGAGCCCCGGCCTCCAAGAGGCGCGCCAGATAGCGCGCGATCATGTCGATTTCGAGATTCATCTGTTGTCCCGGCTGGGCCTTGTTGAAATTGGTGCAGGCGAGGGTGTGCGGGATGATATTGACGCCAAACCGGTTCCCCGCGACCTCGTTGACCGTAAGACTGACGCCATCGAGGCTGACCGAGCCTTTGGGCGCGATAAACGGCATCAGCACCGCCGGCGCCTCGAAGGCAAAGCGCACGGACTCGCCCTCGGGCCGGCGTTCGACGATCCTTGCCAGTCCGTCGATATGGCCCGAGACGAGATGCCCGCCCAATTCGTCGCCGAGCCGCAGGGACTGCTCGAGATTGACGGGCGTGCCCTCGGCCCAGCCGCCGATGGTCGTTCGCGCCAGGGTCTCGTCCGACGCCTGCACGGTAAAGGCGCCATTTTCGACCGCGATCACCGTCAGGCACGCGCCGGAGCAGGCGATCGAGGCGCCGATTGCGATCGCCGCGGTGTCGAAATGGGTGGCGATGGTGAGGTCGGCAAGCGCACCCTTTCGGATCAGCCGCACCCGCCCAAGATCGGTAACGATGCCGGTAAACATGCCGCTGAGGCTACGAGCCCCGCCGCGGATTTACCAGCCGCCTTTCATCGGCGCGCGGGTCTGCCATGCGCCGGCCAAGGCTCCTCACCCCGGTATCCGACCCCTTGCCGCATTCGAGACCGTCAACGTGGCGGTGGCGGTCGAGGGGTGCGGGTGACGAGACCGCGCAGCGCGGCCGCTCGCCACGCCGTGAGATGCACAGGAGGGCGGTTTCACCAAGCGGGTGTTCGAGGCAACGCACCTCGTCGCCGCGGGGCGGCGGTAAAGCGGCGGGGAATGAAGTCGGGCTGTGGGTGGGGGGCCTCGGATTGCTCGCGGGCCTCGATCAACAGAGGGTGGTCGGGGGAAAGCGCGCAGGCGGGGTCGGTGCGGGCGGCGTCACCGGTCAGGGCGAAGGCCTGGCAGCGGCAGCCGCCCCAGTCGATCTCGCGCCGCTCGCACGACCGGCACGGCTCGGGCATCCAGGCGGTGCCGCGAAAGCGCGCAAAAGCCGGGTCGGCGTGCCAGATTTCGGCGAGGCCCGCTTCAGCGACGTTCGGGAAACGCAGACCCGGCAAGGTCTCGGCAGCGTGGCACGGCAATACCATGCCGGCCGGGGTCACGTTTAAAAAACGCCGCCCCCAGCCGCCCATGCATGCCTTGGGGCGGCGCGCGAAATAGTCGGGAACGACATAGTCGATCGCCAACACGCCTTTTAGCCGGACGCGGGCGGCCTCGACGAGTGCGGTTGCGGACTCGAGCTGAGCTCGGCTCGGCAACAGGGCCGAGCGGTTCGCCAAGGCCCAGCCGTAATATTGCACATGGGCGATTTCGAGCCGGTCGGCGCCGAGCGCCAAGGCGATGTCGATGATGTCGCCGAGCCGCTCCAGATTGTGCCGGTGGACGACCGCGTTGATCGTCAACGGCAGGCCGGCCTCGCGCACCAGTTGCGCGGCGCGGTGCTTTTGCCGTTGCGCGCCCGTGAGGCCGGCGACGTGGTCGCCGTGGACCGGGTCGGAATCCTGCAAGCTGAGCTGGACGTGTTCAAGTCCGGCTTCGGCCAATGCCGCCATGCGCGCGGCGTCGAGCCCGATCCCCGAGGTGATCAGATTGCCGTAAAGCCCGACCTTTGTCGCATGGGCGACGAGGCTCACCAGGTCGCGGCGGGCGAGCGGTTCGCCGCCCGAAAAATGCACCTGCAACACGCCGAGCGCCGCCGCCTCACTCAGCACCCGCTGCCAGGAAGCGGTGTCGAGCTCGGCCCCGGCGCGCTCCAGCATCAGCGGGTTCGAGCAATAGGGACAGCGCAGCGGACAGCGATGGGTCAGCTCGGCGAGCAACGCCAGGGGCGGATCGACCGCAGGCTCGCCCGCCGTCATTCGCGCAGCACCTTCTTGTCGACGAGATCCTGCAGCATCGGCAGCACGTCGGCGGCGACAACCTCGCGCGGGGCGTCGTATTCCCGGCTCAACGCATCGACGACGGCGTCGGCGTCGCGCACCCCGTCAACCAGCCTCAGCACCGCGACCGCCTGCTCGTCGGGCAACAGCAGCCGCTCCGGCGCCAGGACCACCCAGGCCTGCCGAACCGCGTCAAAGCGGAATTTGGCATGTGCGGCAAAGCGCAGGACCGAGCCGCCGGCGACGACGACCGCATCGGTCATGAGGCGCTCTGGTCCGGGACAAAGGCGCCGGGCGAGACCAGCCCCGGCTCGACGTAGGCGAAATGGAGGGCGTCAAGCTGCACCCACAAGACGTCGCATTTGAAGCGCAAGGTGTCGAGCACCTGGATTTGCTTGTCCGGCGTGTCGGCGTGCTGTTTGACGTAAGCCAGGGCAAAGGCGACGTCGGTTGGCGCCTGGGTCAGCCGCGGGGTGAAATAAGCCAAGGTGTCGCGGCTGACAAAGTCGTAATTCGCCAGCATGCCCGAGACTCGCTCGGCGATGATCTGCGTCGAGAACATCTCGGTCAGGCACGAGGCGACCGCTTCCAGCAATGACCGGTCGCGTACAAAATTGACATACGCATCGACCGCAAAGCGCGTCGCCGGCAAGAGGCCCGCGGTCGAAATCACATAATCGCGGCCGAGGCCGAGCCCCTCGGTCAGTTTCAGCCAACGCGCGATGCCGCCGGTGTTCTCGTCCTCGCCGTCATGTTCGAGGATGCGGCGGCGCCATTCGCGCCGCAACGCCGGGGTCGGCAGCCTGGCCACCAGGTAGGCGTCCTTGGCCGGGATCCGCGCCTGGTAGTAATAGCGGTTCAACGCCCAAGCCTGGAGCTGGCCGCGGGTCAGCTTGCCGTCGCGCATCAGATGGTGGAACGGATGGCGGTCGTGATAGCGCTCGGCGCCAATCGCGCGCAATTCGGCTTCGAGCTGATCCGGCGTCAGCAGGGTCTGGGAGGTCGGCAGGGTTTGGCGCAGCGGGGTCGGGCTCACAACCTCACCTCCATCCCGTCATAGGCGATCTCCCAGCCGGCCGTCTCGGCTTCGTGCCGCTCGGGCGAGTCTTCGAACAGGACCGGGTTCGAATTGTTGATGTGGATAAAAATCCGCCGGCGCACCTCGAGATCGGCAAACGCGGCGATAGCACCTGCCGCGCCCGACATGCTGATATGGCCCATGCGCCGGCCGGTCTTGTCGCCGACACCCATTCGGATCATCTCGTCGTCCCGCCACAAGGTGCCGTCGAAAAAGACCAGCGCGCAGCCGCGCAGCCGCCGGCGCAATGCCTCGGTGACGACCGCGCAGCCGGGGATGAAAAAAAAGCCCGCACCGTCGGCAGTGGCGGTCAGCTCGAGCCCGACGGCGTCGCCCGCCTCGCTCAGCCCCGGGTCCTGACCATCCTTTTCAAGATAGAGCGGCACCTTGCCCGGCACCGCAAAAGCGCGCACCGTCAGACCCGAGCTTGCCGACATGCCGGCAAGCTCGATGGTCTCGTCGAGCGGCAATTCGACCCGGCGCACGTATTCCGGCGACAGGACGTCGAAAATCGGGTTGGCCGCGATCACCGCGAGCACCGGCCGCGGAGCGTAGACCGAAAACCGATGACGCTCGCGCAAGTGCAAAAGTCCGGCGATCGCATCGACGTCGCCGCCGGTCGCCACCACCCCCGATATCGGCGACGAACGCAGCCCTTGGCGCGGGTGCAAAGCCGGCGCCGCCTCGATCTGCAGACGCAGGTCGGGCGAGGCGTTCAGTACAAACCAGTCACGCTCGTTGGCCGAGACCGCAACCGAGGCCTGGGTGCGCGGCTTGGCCCGGCCGTCGCCGTCGCGCGCCGCGCGGCACCCCGGAGCATTCGAATTCCACTGCGGAAACCCGCCGCCGGCCGCGGCGCCGAGGACCACCGCATGCAGCATCACACCGCCCCGCCCGCAAGCCATCGCGCCGCGCCGCCCGGCGACGGCGCGAGCTGAAGTTGAAAGCGGCTTAGACCTCGGCGCAGGCGTAGGCGTTGATCTCCAACCCGACCGCGATCTCGACAATAACCGGCGTCTTCCACTTCATCGCCGTTCCTCCACTGCATTCGTTACCCGGGCGAGGCTAGGCCCCCCTCCCAACCCTGTCAACCGACACTCCCCTTACCCAACCAAAGCGGCGACGGGCGGGGCCGGGCGCACCAACCCGATGCTCCTCTTGGTTCGCCATCCCGATCCTGCTATCAATGCCGGGCTGGCCGGTCGCGACAGCGCTGCGAAAAGCGGGGCGCTTACCGGCAGCGGTCGAGCGCGGCCAAAGAGCAAGTCTGTCGAAACCGGGGTCGAGGGAGGATCGGATGGCGATATTTACGCATGTTACGGTTGGCACGGATGACCTTGCCAAGGCGCGCGCTTTCTATGACAGCGTGCTGGCGCCGCTGGGCTTGAAGCGCCTTAACGATCTCGGCGACAACGGCTCGATCTGGGGCGACGGCGATCCTGAATTTTTCGTGCTGAAGCCGGCCAATGGGCAACCCGCGAGCCATGCCAATGGTGGCACGATCAGCTTTGTCGCACCGAGCCGGGCCGCGGTCGCGGCGTTCCACCGGGCGGCTCTCGCGGCCGGCGGCAAGGACGAAGGTGCTGTCGGACCGCGCGGCTGGAAGCCGAACGCCTATGCCGGTTACGTCCGTGATCTCGACGGCAACAAGCTTGCTGCCTATTGCTTCAAGGCCGAGTAGACCTCCGACCTCCGCTTGTCGGCCGGCCCGGTCGATGATCGGGCCGGCGGTCGACCAATCTTTGAACGACACGGCGGACACTGAGCCGCCCCGCCGCTGCGCTTTGCGGAACGAGCTCCGAGGCTGGGCAAGAATTGCGTTGCATCAGCGCTGTGCGTGGTTCGAGACGCGCCCCGGCTTTGCGGGGACTCTCCTCACCATGACGCAGTCCGTTCATGGCCTTAAATAAGGTCGTCATCGTGAGGTGCCTCGCAAAGCGAGGCCTCGAAGAGCCTGCCCCCGCGAAGGCGGGGGACGCATGGCATCGACCCAGATCGTGCGCCGACACTTACCCAGCCTCCCGGTCCGGTCACTGGCGCACGTCGAGGCCGGTCCTTCGCGCGCGTCAAGGGGTGATCTGGCTGCCCGGCCCAACCCACCGGACACGGTGCGCGAGTGCAAGCATGAGCCCGAGCCGCCGCTGGTTCCGGCTTTTGCAGCGCCGGCGTTTATCTTGACGCGGCAATCGTCGAGCCGCTCTGCGGCGCGGCCGCCGCATGCAGCAAAGGGAGGATCAGCATGAGCCGGTATAGTACATTTTTGTGCCGTTCGACGCGGCCGGGGTGGGTTGGCGCGCTTCTCGCTGTCTTCCTGCTCGCCGGTTGTACTGCCCAGCCCGGGACGGCGCCCGCGACGGCGCCGGCATCGCCGCTCGCACCGGGCATGGCGCGGGTATGGTTCCTGCGTCAGGCCGACCCGCCGGGCGGGAACATTTATGCCTCTGCACCGACGGTTTTTGTCGATCGCGCGCCGCTTGCGCAGATCTCGCAAGGCACCGTCTTTTATCACGATTTCTCCCCCGGGCGGTATCGGCTCTCGGCGCAGGCCTTCGGGACTCCCGCCGGCCAGCACGACGTCCTCCACCTGGATCCAGGGACGGAAACCTTTGTCCAGATCATCGGTGTCGCCAACTGGGAGCTGGGCTCAACGGTCGGCGGCTGGAGCTTTGCCGTCTTGCCGATGTCGCCCGACCTCGCCAAGCAATATCTGCCGACCCTGACCGCTCTCGGACCGCGTTGACCGGCGCCGCCCGACGTTTCGGCCTCAAAGCGACCGCGGTGGGGAGGCCCGCTGGGACCGTTCACCACCGCGGACGATACACAACTCTGCGCCGTTCAATGCGTCATCGGCGCCGGGGTAATGGTGCCGAACAGACCGTCGGTCTCGCCATTCGGGCCGGCGGTGAAATAGAGCGTGCCCGAGTTCGAATTCTTCCCGCCGCCCAACGTCAGGGTCCACAAGCCGTCAATGGCGATCGGCCGCCGCTTCGCGTCGCGCAGCGTACCGAGAAAATTTCCGTCCGAGTCGAACGCGTTTATCCGCCCGTCGCCGAAATTCCCGACCAGGATGTCGCCACTGAACCGCCCGAAGGCGAAGGACGCTCGCGCTACGCCCCATGGCGAATTCAGGGCCCCCCGGGAAGCGAGGCGCTGGAGCAAATTGCCGTCGGTGTCAAACACGTCGACAAAGCCGTTGCCCGCCCCGGCGACGTCGTCATGCTTTGCCGCGTTCTGCTTTGCATAGGTTACGAACAGACTACCGTTGATGTTCTGAATGCCAAATGGCGCAAAGCCCGAGGGAATCTTTGGATCGACAAACCCTCCCTGTGTCGTGACCTTGGTAAAGGTGTGATCGAACACGTCGACCGTCCCGGCGCGGAAGTTGGTCGCAAACAGAAAGACGCCGTTGGCGTTGACGCCAAAGACAAGCCCTTTGTAGACCGCACCCGGCGAGTTGTCGACGGCCAGCACCGCTTGATTGGGGGGCGTCAAACCGCCGGTCCAGGCTGAAATCGTTCCGTCTTCGGTGTCCCAGATGAAACTGGCCGGCAGACTGGTTCCGGGGACCAGAAAGCCCGTCGCAGCGTTCGTCGTCGGGTTCCACACGAGGCCGGTCGGCGCCGCCGGCGTCACGCTCGGCGGATGCGTCGGGTCGAAATGCAGGCAGGCGCTGGCCGGGATCACGCCGCCGGGCAGCGGGATCTTGACCTGTAACACGACGGCGATCGCACCCTGCCCGTCATACAGCGTCGAACAGCCGGTGGCATTGTCCGAAATCCAGAACGGGCTTGCCGCGGGCGTAAATGCGACACCCCAGGCATTTTGCAATACTGGATCGGTGTTGGGCGCGACGCCAGGTAAATCCGCGGTCAGGTTTGTCTGCACGTAACGGTTAGACCCGCCGAATTGACCATCATCGCCGGCACGCGCCGGTGAGGCGAAGCTGATCGCGGCCGCAATAACCGCAGCCGCTGGAACACGACTAATGTAATTCATGCTGTCCTCCCTGCGACAGAATACTGGCAACGGTGCAGGGGCGCAGCAGCAGACCGCCGCCGCGTTGGTGTGTGGGCACCGGCTCGACACCGTTGCTAACCCCCTCCGACTCGTCAGGATGCGCTTTATTCCAACGTGAATTGATCCCAAAAGCCGGCCCCCTCGCAATGCCGCGCCGACCGCCGCCGTGATCTGATCACATTGCCGTGAGCAGCCTCACCCCACCGCTGACAGCTAGTCACGTTGTCGTGACCCGGCTGCCTGGTATCGGCTTTCTGCCCCGATTTTTCTCGCCCCGGTCGCCCCAGTGCATTGAATTTTCGCAATTTGCCGGCAATGCAGAGGCGTCGTCGCCAGTGCCGGAATAAACATTGGCACAGCGAGTCATACTGCGCGAAACGGCCGGGCCCGGAGCCGGTCGATCCGAACAATCCAACTGTGCTTGACTGAATCCGGCGCAGGGAGGGAGAACCATGTCTGATGAGACCGAGGGCCGGCGTGCGGCCTTGTCCCGGCGTACGCTGTTGCTGAGAACGATGGGCTCGATAGGCGCTGCGTCTGTCATTGAAGCGCGGTTAAAACGGGCTCTAGCCGCGATAAAAATCTCAAAGGCGGCAGTCGCTTATCAAGACCATCCGGACGGCGACAAACGCTGCGACAGGTGTCTCCAATTCCAGGCGCCGGACAGTTGCAAAATGGTCGACGGGCCAGTCGATCCGCAAGGGTTTTGCCGCATTTTCACGCCGGTCCGCCAGGCGGCGCAGCCGATGCGGAGCGTACCATCGACCGGGTGAGCGACCATTGACCTTAGATCAATACTATTGACCAACTGTCACGCCATTGACCGAGTGACAGTCATTCCGGCGTTCGCCGCGCACTGAGGGCGGCAAATCACCGAGACTGGGAACAATAACCCCAGCGGGCGGCAGCAGAAGTTGATCAAGGCAACGTGATTGCGATCGAGCGGGCGGCGTACCACGCCGGCTCGAATGGGGAGGTTGTTTATGAGTGACCAGCGCCGTCCCTCCGGCCGGCTCGGCGCGCGTCGTCGCGCCCTGTGCTTGGCGGCCGGAGCGCTCGCCGCCGCGGTCCTGATCGCCCTCATCGGCGAAACCCTGGCGCCGCACGCCGCATTGGCATTGCCGCTGTACGCCCGTCAGACTGGGCAAACCTGCGCGACCTGCCACACCGCTTTTCTTGAACTGACGCCGTTCGGCCGGCGCTTTAAGCTCGGCGGCTACACGCTAAGCGGCGGGGATTGGAAGGGTCCGCCGTTTGCGGTCATGCTTCAGCCGACCTTTACGAATACCCAAGCCCCTCAGCCGGGCGGCGCGGCACCGGGCTTCGGTGTCAACAACGACCTAGTCATGCAGCAAATCAGTCTCTTTACCGGCGGGAAAATCACCGAGAATTCAGGGGCGTTCATCCAGGGGACGTATGATGGCATCGCCCACCGCTTCGGCTGGGACAACACCGATATCCGCTATGCCCGGTCGGTCAATATCGGCGGCCACACCCTGCTGTGGGGGATAACCGCCAACAACAACCCGACCGTCCAGGATGTCTGGAACACAACTCCCGCCTGGAGTTTCCCGTATATCAGTCCCGGGCTGGCGCCGTCGCCGACTGCCGCCACTTTCATCGAGCAGGTCTACGCGCAGCAAGTGGCCGGGTTAAGCGCCTATAGCTTTCTTGACGACACGTTCTACTTCGAGTTCGGCGGCTACCGCCCGCTGTCGAACAGTACCCAGCTCGCGCTGGGGGTCGACATATCAGGCGAGAGCCCGATCAGCGGTACCGCGCCCTATTGGCGGGTCGCGGCAGAGAAGAATATCGGCGCCCATTCTTGGGAAGTGGGGACGTTCGGGCTCGCTGCGCGGGTCGTACCCATGGACCTGACCGAGGTCGGCACCAATTCGTTCACCGACATCGGGATCGACACCCAATACCAATACCTCGGCGACCCGCATACCGTGACTCTGCGCGGCGCCTGGATCCACGAGAACCACAACACCAGTGCCAGCCAGGTCCTCGGGCTTGCCGACAATTCCAATAACCAGCTGCGATCCTTGAATGTTTCGGCCTCGTACATCTACGACCATACATGGAGCCTCACGACCGGACGGGTCTCGGTCGGCGGCACCGCCGATGCCACGCTCTACGGCACCGCGACCGGGAGCCCGAACAGCGCCGGCTGGATCTTCGAACTTGCCTATCTGCCGTTCAGCCACGGCGGCCCGTCGTTCTCGCCGTGGTTGAATTTCCGCATTGGCCTGCAATACACGCATTGGACCAAATTCGACGGCGCCACCACGAATATCGACGGTATGGGGAGGAACGCCAACGCCAACAACACGTTCTTTGTCTACGCCTGGACCATGTTCTGATAGCCTTGGCACTGCGGTCGCCGGCTCGCGACCCGGCATGCGGTTTCGCCGGGCCGGGATCGTCGCGGATCCGGCCCGCTGCCGGCAACCGGGCGAAACCTCGCGGCAATTTCCCTCTCGCTGCGCCGCGAGAGAATTGCCCTCCGCCACCCCTGCCGATAGCATAGCCCGGCCGGAACACCGCGCCCCGGCCGGCGGCGCCCGGCCTGTTCGCGCGGTCGCGGGTCTGGCGCCAGGCGGGAGGGACTGATGAAGGCTGACTATGTGATCATCGGCGCCGGGTCGGCCGGTTGCGTCCTCGCCAACCGCCTGACCGAGGACCCGTCGACGCGGGTGTTGCTGATCGAGGCCGGCGGGCGCGATTGGAGCCCCTACATCCACATCCCCGCCGGCTTTATGAAATTGCTCGACCACCCGAGCTTGACCTGGGGCTACCACGCCGAGCCTGACCCCGGCACCGCCGGGCGCGCCATCCTTTATCCGCGCGGCCGGGTGCTCGGCGGTTCCAGCTCGATCAACGGGCTGATCTATGTCCGCGGCCAGCCCGAGGATTTCGACCATTGGGCGCAGCTCGGCAATCGTGGCTGGGGCTGGGACGACATCCTGCCCTACTTCAAGAAGGCCGAGAATTGGGAGGGCGACGAAACTGAAGTCCGCGGCAAAGGCGGCCCACTTTTTACCTCGAAGATGGGCCGCTCGCCGCTGTGCGCGGCGGTTATCGAGGCGGGCCGGGAGATCGGCCTGGAATATCGCGAAGACGTGAACAACCTGCCCGCTGGCGCCGGCGACAGCATCGGCTGGTGCCAGCAGACCCGCGGCGGCCGGTGGCGCGGCAGCACGGCGCGCACCTACCTGCGCCCGGCGAGGAAGCGGCCCAATCTCGAAGTCGTGACCAAGGCGCAGGTCAACCGCATCCTGTTTGACGGCACCCGCGCGATTGGCGTCGAATTCGAGCGCGGCGGGACCGTGCAGCACGCCGACGCCGGGCGCGAGGTCATCCTCTCCGCCGGTGCCGTCAACTCGCCGCATGTCCTGCAGCTTTCCGGGGTCGGCGCGCCCGAGCATCTCGCCCGCGTCGGCATCCCGGTCCACCACGCATTGCCGGGGGTCGGTCAGAACCTTCAGGACCACTATATCGCCCGGATCAGCTACCCGGTGTCGGGCACGCCGACCGTGAACGAGCGTTCGCGCGGCGTGGCGCTGGCCGGCGAGATCGTCCGCTACCTCGTCACCGGCAAGGGCATGCTGACCTACAGCGCCTCGCTGGCCGCGGCCTCGGTCAAGGTGCTCGAGGAATTGGCGACCCCCGACGTGCAGTGCAGCATCGCACCGGGCAGCTTCAAGGACGGCCAGATCGGCGAGCTCGACGATTTTCCCGGCATCACCGCCGGGGCCTGGCAGATGCGGCCATTGTCGCGCGGTTATGTCGAGGCCAAATCCAGCGACCCCGGCGAAGCGCCGGCAATCAACCCGCAGTATCTGAGCGAGCAAACCGACCGCCGCGCCGTCATCGGCGGCCTCAGATTCATCCGGCGCCTCTTCGCCGCGCCGGCGCTGGCCAAATATTGCGGCGCCGAAATCCTCCCCGGCAGCGGTGTCGAGACCGACGACGAATTGCTCGACTACGCGCGGCAGAAGGGCTCGACCGTCTACCACGCCACCTGCACCTGCAAAATGGGCAGCGACCAGATGGCGGTGGTCGACGACCAGTTGCGCGTCCACGGACTGCAGGGTCTGCGCGTCGTCGACGCCTCGGTGATGCCGACGGTGACCTCGACCAACACCAACGCTCCGACGATCATGATCGCCGAGCGCGGCGCCGAGCTGATCCGTAGCACCGCCCGCGGCTCGACCGCCCAAGGCCCCGCTGCACGAGCCGCCTGACCCTCCCTCGTGGCCCGTCCGCCGCATCCCTCTCGCCTGCCCGTCGAAGCCGGAAACCGAAACCACACTTTTCCAAGTCCTACGGTCTGCCTACAAATAAAACGAGCGATGTCAGCAACTCACCGTCGCCGCCGCGAAAGAGCGTGTGAGAAAATTCCCTCCCTGGCGCGACAAGCCGCTAACCCCGTCATTCCCGCGCAAGCGGGAACCCAGGGATTTCAGTCGCCTTGCCCCCTGTTCATGCCAGGGGCAGGCTGTGGACCCCCGCTTTCCCCACAGGACAAGCCCGTGGGCCGAAGGCGCACGGGGCGACGAACTTGGATACGCCGCGCGATTTCTTCACCAACTCCTTCGCGGGAATGACGGGCAAGGGTGTGATCTTTTGGAATTCTTTTCAGGTCGGGGGCTTACGGGCGACAGCTTGAGGTTTCTACCCGGAGCGTCAGCTTTTAGCTTGAGCAGGCAGCGGCCAACCCAGCCAATTGCAGACGGCTTCGACCGCGTCGATATAGCCGCCGAGTAGGGTTCCTGGCGACGGTGGGCGGAAGGCGTACCGTTCTCCCAGCGATGGATCTGTGCATCGACGATCAGCATTGGTAGCGTCCTCCTGGGTTCAAAGAATTATACCTCGCCGAGCGGGAAAGCCGGGGCGGCGATCGAATCTGCCGGCAAGGCTCGCGACCACAGGGAGGAAGACATGCCGTTCATCGCGTCGAATGACCTGACCGAGGCGAGCACGGCCAAGACCGTCATGGCCGGCGGCATGAATGTCCACTACCACGATGTGGGCGCTGGGGAGCCGGTGCTGTTCCTCCACTCCTACGGCCCCGGCACCACCGCGTGGATCACGTTTCACCAGGCGGTCGGCGCGCTGTCGCAACATTTCCGCTGCATCCTGATGGATATGCCGAACTTTTCGAAGACGGGCCCGGTCGTCTACCGCGAGGGGGTGCACGCCCTACAGGCGCGGACCGCTGTCGCGCTGCTCGACGCTCTCGGCATCCCGCGGGCATGCTGGGTCGGCAATTCGCAAGGCGGGCAGTCGGCGATGGTGGCGGCCATCGCCTACCCCGAGCGGGTCGAGAAGTTCGTGATGGGCGGCTCGCACATCGGCACCGGCGGCGACCGCTACCTGATGGCCAATCGCCCCTCGGAGGGCAGCCGCGCCACTCAGCTTGCGATCGCCGACCCGAGCCGCGAGAACATCCGCCGCTACCTGCGCGTGCACATCGACGACGAGAGCCTGGTGACCGGCGAGCTGGTCGACTACATCCACCGGGCGCACACTTGGTCGCCCGAGTTCACCGAGGCGCGCCGCCAATCGGTCAGCCTGCCCCGCGACTACACCCCCGACCTCGCCGGCATAAAAGCGCCGGTCCTGCTGATCCACGGCCGCTACGACCGGATGGTGCCGTTCGAGGTCTCGATCGCGATCCTCAACCACATCACCAATTCGCGCCTCGTCCTCCTCAACAATTGCGGCCACTGGCCGCCCTTCGAAAAGCCCGCCGAATGGACCGCGCAAGTCCTCACGTTCCTCAAGGGCTATTGAGCGGACGGTTAAGGAATCGTGCTATTCTTTGCCATATGCGAAACGACTTCGGAGATGGGATTTCATGTTGAGGATTGAGATTGAACGAGAGACGGACGGGCGCTTCATTGCCGAAATCCCGGAGTTGCCTGGTGTCATGGTTTATGGGAACAGCCGAGAGGAGGTCGTCGCCAAGGTTGAAGCTCTTGCGCTCCGCACCCTCGCCGATCGCGTCGAGCAGGGAGAAGTCGTTCCAGAGCTGCCCTTGATCTTTTCGGCCGTATGACCGACTGGTCGGCAGTACGCGCCCGCCAAGTGCTCGCGGCACTTCAGAAGATCGGGTGGCGTATCGCGCGGCAGCGCGGCTCACATCGCGTTCTCACAAAGGAGGGGCGGCCAAACTTCGTCTTCGCCTTTCACGACGCAGAGGAAATCGGACCAAGAATGCTCGCTCGCATCGCCAAGCATACCGGCCTCCGCCCGCAGGATCTTTAAAAGAAGTCATTGTGCAGCAACGCCCGGAGGCGGCGGCGCCCCGCCAGATTGTCCCGGTATCCAGATGCCCGTCCTGCTGATCCACGGGCGGTACGACCGGCTGGCGCCGTTCGAGGTCTCGATCGCGATCCTGAACCACATCGCCGATTCGCGCCTCGTCCTCCTCAACAGCTGCGGCCACTGGCCCCCCTTCGAAAAGCCCGCCGAATGGACCACCCAGGTCCTCGCGTTCCTGCGCGGCCCCTCAGATCGACGGCTATAGGTCCTGGTGGAGCGACGGGCGTATAATCCACCGGCGGCGCACATGACCTTGGGCCGGTACGCTTTTGCCAGCGCGTGGTCGATCCCGTACCGCTTTACGGGTTAACATCAACGACATCAATTATTGAATGCAGGGCCGTTCCCCCTATAGTGCCGGTCCCCGGCTTACCGACACACCTCAAGGCGATCCGGCAGCCCAAGCTGTCGCTTCGCTGCGCGGTTACGCGTACCAGCTCTACGCCAGCGCGCTGGCATGGTTGGATTTAAAGCCGGGTCCCGCGCCCGCGCAAAAATCCTGTACCGTGGGAAGGATCACGCAGGAGCGCTGGAGCTACTCCGGAACGTGGCAGAAGACCCCAATTGGGGAGATTCCATCGAACGGGCCTATTTATTGCGCGAAGCGGCCATCAGCGCCGCAGAGCTTGGCGATTGGTCCGAGGCCCGAAGATGGTTCGCCGCCGGAAGTGGTGCTGCTGGGAGCGCCTTCAGTGATGAGATGAAGCTAATGGGTATCGGCCTTCGGGCCGATGAGGCTGTCGCTGCGTACAAGTCCTGTGACCCTAACGGTGCCCTGCGTGGTATGGGCGACGTGCTAGACGATCTTGCGAAAATTGACCCAAAGCGGTCGCGAAAGGCGGAATATTGCCATCGCGTGGTGCGCCACTCCTGTCTTTGGCTTTTCGGCGAAGCGACTGGGACGAAGGTCATGGTGGACGAGCAGCAGGCGGCCATCGCGCCCGGCATATGCAGCAATCCCGAGCCCCCCGACCTCACAGACCTGCCTCTCGGGCCCCTTAATGTTGCTTGGTACCTGCTCGCACAGGCCAAGATAGCGCTGGGTGCCGAAGCGGATGTCGAAGCGCAGCTTAAAAAGCACCTTAAGGGGCGTTCTGGGCCCATATGGGAGATGAGTTTCTGCCATCTCCAGCTCGCTTATGACATCCGGCACTTCAACCATGACAGATTTGTCCAAACACTCCCGCAATGGGTTGATTCGCAGGTTTATCTTGCAGCGAACCGGGACAGGTTATCGCGAGAAGACGCCATGAACCCGGTTTTCGGCGAAACGCCTCGTGCAACGGCCGATGATCTGGCGACTTCGAACGCGATTTTCGCGGCGGAGGATGCCCTGGTGGCGTTCGGCATGGCCGCGGTCTGGTCGATGAAGCAACCTTCGGTGGCATCGCTGTGCGCGACTTGGCGCTCTCAGGATAGTGGATATCCCGGCGGCGCCGTCGTCGATGCGATGGCGTGCGGCGCGAGTAATGGAGAGCGGCTAGAAGATGGTATAGCGGTTGAGATTCATAAGCTTTCCCTGGCTGACGGCCTCACTCCCGAGGAGATATTTACCGCGAGCCTTTGGTTCATTCAGCTCGTGCCGCGATCCAACTTCAAACAGCATCTCATACCTGGATTCGAGAAGTGGGCTCGTGACCGCTGGACATACGTTCTCGAGGAACAACGCTTTCTGCTGAAGGCTCCGACCGTGACAGCTCCGGCCATCGAGCGTGCGTTGTCCAGCGCCGACGAAGGACTAAAATTCATTGCCAATCTGCTGCTCGCTGCGGAACCAGGCGTGAAAACGCAGCTTCACCCCACTGGCAAATGTTATCGAACCTGTAGGCAAGGTTCGAGTGGTACGGATCAGACAGATGATCCCGATTTCTCGTTCTCGTCGCCCCCGCGCAAGCGGGGGTCCAGGGCCGCAAGCGTGGAGCTGGTTTCCCCCTGTTCAGGCCAGGGGCACGCTCTGGGTGCCCGCTTTCGCGGGCATAGCGAAAAAGGAGGTGGGTACCAAGCGTTGAACTCGTACCACTAGCTCTACAGGAAGACCCTGAGGTTTTTGTCGAGACGGACGTTGGCATCGAGGACAATCGTGCGCCTCGCTACCTTCCGCTCGTCATCCGCCCCAACATCCCACATGCTGATCCGAATAGCAACGATAAAATAGCCATAATCACATCCTATTTTGAAGTCAAAGGGCGCCTCGGAACCGGCGGAGGGATCGTCGGGGAGAAATGACGTGCTTGTAGATTCGCTGCAAAAACAGGAGGAGGCGGAGGCCCAGGGCCAGCGCCGTGCGCCGCCGGCCTTCGGGCAAGGCGCCAATGCCATAGAGGATTTCGGCCTGATTGATGTGCGTCGTGTAGAGCAATGCACGGGGTTGCGCCGCCACCCAAGCCAGCACCGCTGGATGCGGTTCCCCGCGCATCAGCTCCGAAATGACATTGGTGTCGACGACGATCACGGATCGAACGAGGGCGGTGCGTCGACAAACTCACCTGGCGGCAGCTCGAGATCGACCCCGCCAAGCGGCGCAAAGCGCCGGCGGATCGCCTCGGCCAGGTTCGGTTCCGGCCGGTCGCGATCGCCCGCCACTGCTTCGCTCAGGATCGACCGCGCTTCGGCTTCCATCGATCGGCCATGCCGCGCCGCGCGCACGCGCAGGCGCTCTTTAACTCCCGTATCGACATTGCGGATCGTCAGCGACGCCATTGTAATCTCTTTTCATTGCATGCCAACATTGTACGCAATGACAGCAATGAATGCGAGTCCACCGAACTGCTGTCGCCGCCCTACGAAAAGCCGGCCGCGCGGACGCTCAGCTCCTCGTATTCCTGCGGAACTACTGAGCTGACTGGCTAGAGGAAGACGCTGAGGTTTTTGTCGAGGAGGACGTTGGCGTCGAGGACGATCGTGCGCCTCGCCACCTTCCACGTGCCGTCGACGCTTGCGCAGTACGTCGTCGCGGCAGCCGGAGAGGAGCTGGTGATCGGTTTCCAGGTGCGAGCGGTACACCAGAAACGCAGTCTTGGCTCGGGCCTCGCCGTTTTCCAGCGGCGTCGCCTCGAGATTGCCGATCAGGTGACGGGTGCGCGACGGGGGGTCCTCGGCCCAGGCCATCCCGGTGTCGAGCCGGGCGACGCGCATCTCGAGATAACGCTTGTCCTCCTCGAGGATCGCCAGATCGCCGAGTGGTGTGAGCTCGCGGTGCTGTTCCCGGCGCGGCACGTTCTTGCGGCGCGGCATGAAGTAGAGGACGTCGTCGGTGAAGAGTTGGAGCCACTCCTCGAGCTTGCGCTCGTCGAGCAGCCACGCCTCACGGATGTAGAATTGCATCAGCTCGAGCCACAGCGCCTGCTGCGGCGTCAGCGCCAGGGAGTGGCCCGCGGCCCCGCCCGGGCGTTTCACCTTCATCGGATCGCCGCCGCGCAAGTCGTTGTATTCAATCGCCTGAGTCCGGCTCATGCTCCGGGACTTCGCAACGAGGAGGAAGCTCCGCGTGCTGCGGTAAATCGTCGGTGATCTCAAACCAAGGGGCTTTGCTCGCTACATAGTAGTGTCGTGCGGGGCGTACACCTGGGTCATCATCGAGACCGCCAAGAGCAATTCCGAGTTCCGGGGTACGATCAGGGCGGTTTACAATCGGTGAACCACAGACGCTGCAAAACCCGCGATCAAATCCAGGTGAGGATTCAAAGTACTTGACTAACTCCTCCCCTTTTACCCACTTGAAATCTTCGACACCGACGCGCGCACGACTGCGAAAGGCAGCGCCGTGAGCCTTTCGGCAGTTTGAACAATGACAATGGCCGCTGCGCATCAGTAGACCCGTTATCTCGTATTTCACACCGCCACATAGGCAACTTCCCCGAACCACCGGCATGTTATCCTCCGCTTCTTGGGACGTCCGCCATCATGACAGTCAGTCGAGATGCCGCCGACAATTCCTGCTAACGGCGCGGGTAGCAAGTGGGGATTCGGCGCACGGTTGTTCCTACGAAGTTGCTCATAGGAGAAAAACCCCTCCCTCTTGATGGGGGAGGGCTTGACGGAGCCAATCCTCCCCCATCATCGGGGAGAACTCCAAATAGCAACGAAATCTAACCCGACATCGTCGCGGCGCCGTCGAAATGGGCCGTGACCGGGTCGAGCGCGATGTCGGCCCAGCTTTCCGCATTCATGAACTCCTCCCAGCGCCGATAGAAGTGCCGCTGGTTGTTCTCCGAGATGTAGCGCTCGGCGACGACCCCCGGATAATCCGGATGCGGCCCGGCGTGCCCCAGGCCCATCGACAGATCCTGGGGGTGCCGGCGGCCGAGGCGGCTTGCGCTGGCTTGGGTGACCTGACGCCAGTTGTCGACGTCGTCCTGCTCGAACATGCCTGCAGCACCGTTGTTGGCTTGGCTGCCGATGCGGATCACGCGCTTCAGATCCTCGGGCATGTCCCGCTCCAGCAGCACGAAGTGCCAGAACTCGGTCTTGAGCGGGCCGCGCGGCAGCGCCAGCCGCAGCCCGAGGATCCCGTTCGGGAAGATCGAGTGGTTGCCGAGCTGCACCCGGCGGGCGCGCAATGGACCGAGCCGCCGCTCGACCTCGGGCATCGTCGCGTCATGGTGCTCCTGGAACAGCCGGGCGGTCTCGCTCGTGATGCCGTGCACGTAGCGCGGGAGGTTGTCGTCCGCGTCGCGAAAGGTGACCCCGTGGCCGTTGACAAAGGCGTGCCGGTTGGGGCTCGCGAACTGGTCCGCGTGCGACAGAAGCGGGCGGCCGAGCCAGCGGGTCTGGACCCGGGCGCTGGAGAGATGGCTGGTCGGGACGTGGTAATTGTCCGAGCAGTTGTCCACCATCGTCTTCCAGTTGACGGGCTCGAGCCATTTCATCGGGCCCAGCGCCTGCATGCCGCCGTCGCGCCGATTGAACACGGTGTCGAGATACCAGCGCGCGTCGCCGAGATAGGCTTCGAGGCTCGGCGCGTCCTTGGCCCAGGTCGCGAAGACGATCCCGGCGTAGGTCTCGACGCGGGCCTCGACGAGACCGAGGGACGGCCGGTCGAGCGCGTCATAGTAGGCCTCGGATTCGCCGGGGACGTGTTCGAGGGCGCCGTCGTTGCGGTAGGTCCAGCCGTGATAGGTGCACATGAAGCGCTTGGCGTTGCCGTCGTCGACGCGGCACACGCGGTTGCCGCGGTGGCGGCACATGTTGAGGAGCGCGTGCAGCCGGCCCTCGCCGTCGCGGGTCAGGATGACCGGGTCTTCGCCCATGTAGGTGTGGAAGAAATCGTCGGGTGCGGGCACCAAGCTGTCGTGCCCGATCATCAGCCAGGCGCGCCCGAAGATCTTCTCGATCTCGTCGTCGTAGACCGCCTGCTTGCTGAAGATAGAGCGGTCGATTTTGCCGGTGGCGGGGTCGATGACGGCGTAGTTACGAGCGGCGCCCATACCCGGATCCTCCCTCTCGCGGTCATCATAGCAGGCGCCGCGGCGGATCATCACGAGGGTTTCGGCGTGCTATGATGGGCGACGGACGGCGCCTCTCGCGGCGATCTGGAGGGTTTGATGGCACGGCCCCGAGCAGCTGACGATTTCAAGGCGATCCGTATCCGCATCGAGGAGCTGCGGCGCGAGAAGCTGCCCGGCCAACCCGCCCCGACGACCGACGTCAAGGCCGCGGGTCATCGCGGCCCTTGCGCGTGCGGCAGGAGCCTCTTCCCCGACGAGTGCGACGGATCGTGCAAGATGTTTTAAGCGGCAAGCGGTTGCCGTTTAACGCGATCAGGGCAATCGGCAGCTGGAGGCCGATATCAGACCTTCACGCCCAGTTCCCGGACCGGGGAGGTTCACACATAAAGCCGTCATAATGCCGGTGGGAAAAGGTCGCGAATTTTATTCTCCGGGCTCATCCGGGGGCGACTGCGTCGAAATACGCGGCGTGTTGGGTAAGCGCCTCCGAGATCGCGAGCAGCCCGGCACGCGCCTGCAAAATGGCTGTGCCCGGTCGAGCGGTGAGCGCATCATCAAGATTGGCAAGTTTGGCAACCGCCGATGCGCTGTCGCCTCCCGCCAAAGCTTCAAGCGCTTGATCAAGGCCTGAGCCAAGATCGAGGGGCCGACAAATGTTCCGCAGGCGGATGATCTCGCAACCGACCGACAGCGCCGCCAAGAGCTCGGAGCGCTGTAGCGCAGGGGCTGAGTCTGGCAGGACAGACAGGCGGCTATAGACGCAACCCTCCCAGCCTTCCGATGTCTGGGGAATTTTGCTCGTCGCGAGGCGCCGGAGATCCCGTAACGTGAGACTGAGCAGTCGACGGGCCCGCGATGCCGGAGGCAACAGCGGCAGCAGGCGAAACGAGAGCGCCGCGCTACCCAATCCTGCCACTGCCGCCGCTGCCCCATTATAGAATTGCACAGTGTCGTACGTCATTTGGTTTGTCGGCGCGAGGAGAAAACAAAAGAACGCTGCTATGGCGGTAAACATTGGCGTCCGCCACGACTGGGCCATCCCTGCGCCAGCGGGCACCAGAACAAGGCCGATCGCGAGGCTAAAACCGACGAAGCTCGTCACCGTCGGCAGCACAGCGAAGCCGATGATCGCCGCCAGAGCCGCTACGAGAAAGGTGCCGATCGTGAAACTCATGGTTGCCGGATAGGCCTGGTCGCCTCGCGATGCGAACAGAATCGTCCCAATCGCCGCGAAGGTTATGGCGAAGGCACCATTCGGCCATGCGGTGACGATCCAGAACAGCTCGACGGCACCAATCGCAACCGAGACGCGCGCCGCGTCGATCAGAGGGGGGAGCCAGTCCGGCACATGCACCCGAACACCACCGCGGCGCGGAACCGGACGAGCAAAATCCCCAACGAGGAGCGCGAGCCCGTTGAGCGCCCACGAGACACCCGCCAGCACGTCAGCCATCTGATCGGCAAGCAACCGCAGCGACGGTGTGTCTGCCGATAGGGCGTTCAGCGCCGCTGCGCCTTGCTCATAAATACGACGCAGAGCGACGGGGTTGCCAAGCCATCCCGCCGCGTCGCCGCTCCCAAATCCCGGTCTCAGCTCGTTCGGTACGGCTTGCAACACGATCGCCACCAGTTGTTGAGCTTGTTCACGCGATAAATGGGCAAGGTGAACCGCAACGATGCGCCAGCTGGCCAGCGACTGGAGCAAACCGCCCACCGCTGCCTGTAACACCGGCGAATTTTGACGTAGCTGGGAAGATTCTCCGACCGCCTCTTCGATGATCGGATCGAGTTCGATAACACGCCGGGTTAGCTCTTGCCGTATCGGCTGTGTCTGCGAAAGTTCAGGCCAAGGCCCAGTCAGTGCCAAAGCGCCCGCGAACCGACGTATGATCTCGGTCGCGATCGATGCGATCTGGGTGGCCAGCCGGCGATTTGCGCTGCCGAAATCGGTCCCCGCGAGGATGACGCCGGCACACACGATGCCAATGCAAATTTCGGTACAGCGGGTCACCGCCAACGTAAAAGCCTCGCCGTTCACGCCTCCGGTCGCCCCGAGCTGGTTGCCTGCGATAATTGCTGCCGTAACCCCGGCGAGTTGCGCCCCAAGGGCCAAGAAATTGCGCAGTATTGTGGCGATAAGGGCGCACGCCGCGCCCCACAAAGCCAGGCCCGCGAGAAAGGCGATGCGGTCCTGCGGGAAACAGGCGGTCAGCACCACGATGGCTATTCCACCCACGATCGTGCCGATCATGCGATACCAGCCCTTACGCAACGAGGCGCCAAGATGGGGCTGACAAACCAGAGCCGCGGTCGTTCCCGCCCAGTAAGGATTGTCGAGCTCAAGCCAGAACGCGACATAAAGCGAGAGACAGACCAAAACCCATAAACGAAGCCCGAAACCCAGCGGTGACCGCGTCGCTGCCCAAGCGGTCTGGAACCACCGCGCATCAGTCGGCCCGCTGCCTTTAACTGCGTGCTGCAGGTGCCATGCGCGATTACTGTTTTTGAAACGCCTCAAAAGGGTAATCCTGGCAGCCGACCGGCCGGAACCGGGGATGTCGGTCAACATGAGCCGATCCAGAATACGGCGGCTGCACGGGCCGGCTAGGATTTATCGGGCAACACATAGCTTTCGTACAACCATCCCTATTGGGTCGCTGAATGGCACCAGGGAGGAACGAGGCTGAGGTGACAGTTCGGGCCATGGCGGTCACACCTGGCGAGATAGCCAGAGCGGCCGCTCCATCTCGCCAGCGGCCTGCTACGCGACGGACGCCGGCGGCAAAGCCCCGTGGAGTTGTGGCTCGCGTTCAACGGCGCTTGATTAGGTACATCCAATGCGGATTGACCCCGGCACGACCGAAGGTCCGAAATTCACCGACCCGATCAAGCCTCTGAGGCGCTCCTGAACGTCGGGTCAGGGCAACACCGGGCATATCGGGTCACCATGCGCCGGACGGGTTCGACATCACCGTAATTCCTGCGGCCGTCGGCGGCGCGGCGCCGGGAAGCGGCCGTCCTGCCGACCGCGGCTGAGCGGGGCGGGGGGGCCTCTGATTCCCGACCCATCGCCGCCGTCAGCATGACTGGTTCGCTATTTGAGAATTGCGTTCGGCCTCGCGCCGCAAGGGCGGCTGCGCTACCATGCCGCAGGATCAGTTCGCAGCGGAGGAAATGTCGATGACCCGCGCCTATGACGTCGTCGATGCCGACGGCCACATCCTGGAGCCGCTCGATCTCTGGGACAAATACATCGATCCCAAATTCCGCGAGCGCCGGCCGCGCTTTGCCATCGACGAGAACGGCAAGGAGCGCCTCACGGTCGAGGGCAAGATGCTGGGCAACCCGCGCGGGATCGGCAGCCTCGGCGCGGTCGGCGTTAGGCAAGGTACCGTCAAGCTCGACAGCCTCAAATATGCCGAAGGCAAGAAGGGCGGGTTCGACCCGCACGCCCGCATCGTCGACATGGATCAGGACGGGATCGACGCCGCTTTCCTCTACCCGAGCCTCGGGCTGTTCGCCGGCGCCGTCGAGGACCCCGGCCTCGCCGCCGGTATGTGCCGCGCCTACAACCGCTGGCTCGCCGATTACTGCAAGCCCTATCCCGACCGCCTGTTCGGGGTCGCGATGCTGCCGATGCAGTCGGTCGAGCTCGCGATCGGGGAGATGCGCTACGCCCGCGAAGCGCTCGGGATGCGCGGCGGGTTCCTGCGACCAAACCCCTACCACGGCAACAAGATGATCAGCGACCCGATCTACGAGCCGTTCTGGACGATGGCCGAGGAGCTCGACTTCTCGATCGGCTTTCACGAGGGATCGACTACCGCGATGCCCACCGTCGGCGTCGACCGCTTCTCCGAGGACCGCGCGGCGCGCCACATGATCAGCCACACGATGGAGATGATGCTGGCGGCGATGAGCGTGATCTGGGGCGGTGTGGTCGACCGCCACCCGCGCTTGCGCGTCGCGTTCCTCGAATCGGGCGGCGGCTGGATCGCACCCTGGCTCGACCGCATGGACCGGCATTTCGACGACCAGGGCTTTAACGACACCGCCCCCAAGATGCGGCCGAGCGAGCTGTTCCAGCGCAACTGCTGGATATCGTTCGAGCCGGTCGAGAACAGCATCGCCGTGCTGGCCGACTATATCGGCCCGCACAAGATCATGTGGGCGACCGATTACCCGCATCAGGACGGCTTCTTCCCGGGTGCGCCGCAGATGGTCCGCGACCGGATCGGGCCGCTCTCCGCCGGGGCGCGGCATCAGGTGATGGCCGGCGGTGCGCTCGGTTTTTACGGCATGAACTGAGGCGGGCGGTTCTGGTCACGGGCCTCCGGTCCAAGCCCGCGACGCCGCCCGTCACCCGACGTCGCCGGCGACGCGGCACCAGCGCAGTGTAGAGGCCAGCGTCCGCTAGTATCCCGAGCCGTCAATTCGTTAGACAATTTAAGAGATCTGTCATTGCGAGGAGCCCATAGGGTGACGAAGCAATCTCGCGGGCGACGAGCGCGCTCCGCGCGAGATTGCTTCGCTTCGCTCGCAATGACAGCGTCGAAATATTCAACGAATTTATGGTTTAGGACACTAAGTCGCGCTTCCTATGACAAGATAAATCCTTCGTAGCCGCGTTGCGCGACCTGAGCGCAGATCTCTCGATACCGCACCATGCCCCCGGCGTAAGGCATAAACACTCGGGGCTTGCCGGGGATGTTCGCCCCCAGATACCAGGAATGCTTCGCCATCGGCAGCACCGTCTTGCTGGCGGCCTCGTTGACCTCCGCCACCCACTTGTCCACCGCTTCAGGCCGCGCCTCGATACGCTCCAGCCCGCGCACACGCAGGTGCCTGATGCAGTCAGTGATCCAGTCGGCGTGCTGCTCGATCGCCACCGGCATGTTGCACAACACGGACGGGCTGCCCGGACCGGTGATCGTGAACAAGTTCGGAAACCCCGCGACCTGCAGACCCAGATAATTCCGCGGACCCGCCTCCCACACATCCTTCAGCGCCACCCCGCCGCGCCCGCGAATATCCATCCGCAGCATCGGTCCGGTCATCGCGTCAAAACCGGTGGCGAAGACGATGATGTCCAGCGGGTACTCGGCTTGGCCGGTACAGACCCCCGCCGGGCTGATCCGCTCGATCGGCGCTGCCCTCAAATCCACCAGCGTCACATTGGGGCGGTTGTAGGTCTCGAAGTAGTTGGTATCGATCGGCGGGCGCTTCGCCGCGTAGGGATGATCGATGTCCGAGAGGATCGCCGCCGCCGTCGGGTCCTTCACGATTGAGCGGATCTTGCGCTTGATAAAGTCCGCCGCCGTGTCGTTCGCCTTCTTGTCGATCATCATGTCCTGGAACGCCGCGCGGAATTGCAGGCCGCCGCGCTCCCAGGCCGCCTCGTAGATCGTCTCGCGCTCCTCGGGCGGGGTTTCGACCGCCAGACGCTGCTCGATTCGGAACGCCATGCCGTTCAGCGTTTCACGCGTGACTGCCCGAATTTCGCCGGGGTGTTGCTTGATGTACCCGCGGAACTCCTGGGTCAGCGGCGCGTTGCGCGCGGGCACCGAGTAGTTCGCGGTGCGCTGAAACACGGTCAGATGTGCCGCCGACGCGGCGATCACGGGTGCAGCCTGAATGCCGGTGGAGCCGGTTCCGATCATCCCCACCCGCTTGCCGGTGAAATCGACGCCCTGATGCGGCCATTGTCCGGTGTGGTACCAGTCCCCGTTGAAATCCTTCAAGCCGGGGAAGTTCGGTACGTTCGCCGTGGACAGGCAGCCGACGGCGGTGACCAGGAATTTGACGACATAGGTCTCGCCCCGTTCGGTGGACACGCGCCACCGATTCACGGCTTCGTCGTAATGCGCGGCAACGACTCGGGTGTTGAAATGAATGTCTCGCTTCAGGGAGAACCGGTCGGCGACGAAATTCAGGTAGCGCATGATCTCGGGCTGGCCGGGATAGCGTTGGGACCATTCCCACTCGCGCATCAGCTCGGGAGAGAAGGTGTACCAATAGACATGGCTTTCGGAGTCGCAACGCGCCCCGGGGTAACGGTTCCAGTACCAGGTGCCGCCGACGCCGCCGCCCGCCTCCAGCGCCTTCACCGACAGGCCGAGGCGGTCGCGCAGGCACAGCAACTGGTAGAGTCCGGCAAAGCCCGCGCCGATCACCAGCGCGTCGAGTTCGATGGTCTGGGGGGATTCGGTGGTCGCGATATCCATCGTCACGTCCGCCATTCTGACTCAGCCTTGGTGCGTCTTCTATTGAAGACATATGATTTGTATTGCGGCGATATTGACGCAGGCGATATCATTGGCTCGCGTATAGGTCAATGCGGTTGACAGGGCGAGAGATGGACCAGCCGCAGACAGCGGACTCGATAGCTAGCCTCCTCCGGACCAGGGGCGTCGAAATGGGGCCGGCCGGTGTTGCCGCCGAGCAGCCCATCTCTGATGATCTCGGCCGCGGCAATCCGGGCAAACCGGTGGGTGCGGTCGTCGCGGCAGCCAAAGTCTTGCGCACGTTGCACGGTTCGGAGCGGCCGTTGAATGCGAGCGAGGTCGCGCGCGTTGCCGGGCTCCATCGCGGGACCGCGTACAACATCCTTCGCACGCTGCAAGCAGAGGGCTTTGTGGGTTACGACGAGGCGACGCGCAGCTACTCGGTCAGCCTGCACATTCTCGAGATCGCCTATGGCGTTTTACGGCGCAGCGGGCTGATGGACTTGGCGCGACCGCTGATGCACGCCGTCTCCGATGCGCACGGCGTGTCGGTGTATCTGTCGAAGGTGCTGGGGCCCGCTTCCATATTGCTGTTGGACTGGGTTGGAGCGGCGTTCCGCACCGATTTGTACGTCACCGTCGGGCGTCAGTACCCCGGCCCTGCTGGCGCCTCCGGGGTCATCATCGCCGCCTTTGGAAACAGCAGCGAACCGGAACTCGAAGCGCTATTCTCGCAAGTGGACTGGTACCAAAAGCCCTTGTTCGCCGATTTCCTGGCGCGGGTGAACGAGGCAAGGACAGTCGGTCTCGCGGTGGATCGCGGCACCATGTTTCAAGGCATCACGCAAGTCTCCGTTCCGGTTCTGTCGCCGTCATGGGAGCTGCTGCTGATCATTACCGCCGCGGGACATTCGCACGATCTCGGCGGAGACGCGGTCGGTCCGCTCAGCCGCGCCATGCAATCCGCAGCCGCCCGGCTGTCCGAGAGCGTACGATTGCTGCGGCTCGGGTGAGATAAAGGTTCGGGTCGGTTCCGTCGTCGACCGTGAAACATCGGCGGCACAGATCGAGGAAGAAGAGCATGGCATCCTCTCAGAGCTTCGCGCACAAAGCCGAGATCGACACCGATGGGGAGTTTGACGCGATCGTCATCGGCGCCGGCGTTTCCGGCCTCTACCAGCTCTACAAATTGCGCGAGCTCGGCCTCAAGGTGCGGGTGTTCGAGAGCGGCACCGGCGTCGGCGGCACCTGGTATTGGAACCGCTATCCCGGCGCCCGCTTCGACTCGGAGAGCTATACCTACGGCTACTCCTTTTCAGAGGAGCTGCTGCAGGAATGGAACTGGGCCGAGCGCTTCTCAGGTCAGCCCGAGAATGAGCGTTATCTCAATTATGTTGCCGACAAGTTCGAGCTGCGCCGCGACATCCAGTGCAACAGCCGCGTCGTCGCCGCCCACTGCCAGGAAGACACGCGCAGCTGGGACATCATATTGGAGGACGGCAGGCATTACTGCGCGCGTTTCCTGATTACCGCGATCGGCGTGCTCTCGGCGCCGACCATGCCACGCATCGCCGGCGTCGACACATTCAAGGGCCAGTCCTGCCATACCCATTACTGGCCCAAGGAAAAGATGAGTTTCGAGGGCAAGCGTGTCGCGGTGATCGGCACCGGCGCCACCGCGGTACAAACCATCCAGGAGGTGGCCAAGACCGTCGGCCACCTGACCGTGTTCCAGCGCACCCCGCAATGGTGCGCGCCGTTGCACAACGGCAAGATCGGCGCCGAGGAGATGAACCAGATCCGCGCCCGCTATCCAGAGATCCTGGCGCGCTGCGCCGAAACCCCCGGCTGCTTCATCCACGCCCCCGACCCGCGCGCCACCCTCGAGGTGACGCCGGAACAGCGCGAGGCGTTCTGGGAGAAGCTCTACGCCGAGCCCGGCTTTGGCATCTGGCAGGGGAATTTCCGCGACATCCTGGTCGACCGCGAGGCCAACGCGCTGATCTCCGAGTTCGTCGCGCGCAAGATCCGCGAGCGCGTCACCGACCCCGCTGTCGCCGAGAGGCTGATCCCGAAGAACCACGGCTTCGGCACCCGCCGGGTGCCGCTCGAAACCCATTACTATGAGGTCTACAACCAGTCCAACGTCGAGCTGGTCGACATCAACGAGACACCGATCGAACGCATCACGCCCAACGGCATCAAAACGAGCGACGCCGACTACGAGTTCGACATGATCATCTACGCGACCGGATTCGACGCGATCACCGGCAGCTTCGACCGGATCGATATCCGCGGGATCGACGGCCAGCGGCTGAAGGACAAGTGGCAGGCGGGGCCGCAGACCTATCTCGGCATCCTGGTCGAAGGTTTTCCCAACATGCTGATGGTGATGGGTCCGCATGCCGGGCTCGGCAACTTTCCGCGCGCCGCCCAATACAGTGTCGAATGGGTGACGGACCTGGTCCGCTTTGCCCAGGAGCGGGGCCTGACGCGCCTCGAGGCCACCTCAGCCGGCGTCGCCGACTGGACCGACCACGTCAAGGCGCTGGGCGAGGGGCTGCTGATGAACGAGATCGATTCGTGGATGACCGGCGTCAACCGCAACGTCGAAGGCAAAGAAACCCGCAAGATCATGCGCTACAGCGGCGGCCACCCCGCCTTTCGCGAGCATTGCGATGCGGTGAGGGCAGACGGATATCGCAAGCTGGCGCTGGCTTAGGCTAACGTGGTGCGTGCTTCGAGACGCGCCCAGGGACGCTCCTCAGCATGACGGAATTCTTTGATGTCATTGAAATAAATTGTCATCCTGAGGAAGCCGCGAAGCGGCTGTCTCGTCATCCTGAGGAAGCCGCGAAGCGGCTGTCTTGTCATCCTGAGGAAGCCGCGAAGCGGCTGTCTCGAAGGACGCACGGCGCTAATCGTCAACTTTTTCACAGGCTCTGAGTAGGCTCCGATGCCCGAACCCGAACATATCGATCGGCGCCGGGCGGCGCTGATCGCCTACGACGTCTGCCGGCGCGCGCTGACGCCAGCCGACGCCCAACGGCGAGCGGCGATGCGCCCGGTGCTCGAGGCCTGGGCGCGGATGATCGCGGCGGCGCGGGCGGCGAGCGTGCCGGTGATCTACACCACACCAGTCAGCCGCGCCGACGGCGCCGACGTCGTCATGTTGCCGACCGACCTTGCGGCGGAGACCGGTGTGCCGCCGCTCACCAACGGCGTCGAGGGCACGCCGGAGGCTGGCTTCCCTGATGAGATCGCGCCGCTTCCCGAGGATTACGTCTTTCTCAAGCGGCGGCCGAGCGCCTTTTACGGAACGGGGGTGGCCGAACTGCTGCACATGTTGCGGCGCGACACCATCGTCATCGGCGGCGGCGCCACCAACCGCGGTGTCGAGACCAGTGTGCGCGAGGCCTTCAACTTCGACCTCGCATCTGTCGTGGTGCGCGAATGCTGCTGGAGCGGCGACCCGGCCGCTCACGCCTACAGCCTCGACAAGGCGATGAAGATGTACGCGCGCGTCCGAAGCCTCGACCAGGTCGCGGCGATGCTTCGGGATTGAGGGCTCACCACACGATCGGCGAACGGTGCCGTGATCGGGGCAAATCGCCGGCTTCGCGCGAGAATCTCCCCGGGTAGCGCGCGTCGACGAGCGGAGCTAGGATCGCGGCGGTACGTTCTCGAACAGCGAACCCAATCCCTCCGCCATCGTCGGGTGCGCCAGAATGGCGTCGCGCAGTCTCACATACGGCAGATCCGCCAGCATCGCCGTTTGCACCGTCGCCATGACTTCTCCGGCCTCGGCGCCGATCATCGTGAAGCCGAGAATACGGTCGTCGCTCCTGCCGACCAGAACCTTCATGAAGCCTTGCGTTTCGCCTGTCGTCGCGGTCCGCCGTACGGCATTCATCGGCAACCTCGCGACCCGCGTATCGATGCCGCGGCGTTGCGCTTCGCCCTCGCTCAGTCCGACGTGCGCCAGCGGCGGCTCGGTGAACATGCAGTAGGGAACCAGCCGATCGCGCGTACTGCGCTGGCCTCCGGCCAAGTTGTCCCTGATGATCCGGAAGTCGTCGATCGAGACGTGGGTAAACTGCGGGCTGCCGGCGCATTCTCCAATCGCCCAGACAGCTGGCGCCGTCGTCTCCAGCCGCTCATTGACGCGAATATAGCCGTGGCCGTCCAATTCGACGCCGGCCCCCTCAAGCCCGATCCCGGCGGTGTTCGGAATGCGGCCCACCGCAACCAGTATGTCGCTGCCTGCGAGCTGTTGCTCGCCGGACGACGCGCGCAGCCGAAGGCTGACTTCCTCTCCGGATCGGCCTTGCACGTCGAGGGCCTCCGCTCCCACCAGAATTTGGATGCCTTCGTCACTGAGGACTCGCTGCATTTCCGCGGCGACGTCGGGATCCTCGCGGCCGATCAGCTGACGCCCCGGCTCGATAACCGTCACGCGGCTACCGAAACGACGATAAGCCTGGGCCAATTCGAGACCGACATAGCCGCCCCCGAGCACGATCAGATGCGACGGTAAGTAGTCGAGCTCGAGAGCCTCGATGTGGGTCAGCGGCCCGGCCGCCTCGAGCCCCGCAACATTTGGGATCGCTGCGTGCGTTCCGAGGTTGAGGAAAATCTGGTCGCCCGCCAGCATCCGCGTGCCGCCGTCATTCAGCCGCACCTCAAGGGTTTTCGGGGCCACGAAGCGGCCGGTCCCCATGATCAGTTCGGCCCCGCTGGTCTGGTAGTTCCGCAAATGCAGGGCAATCTCGGCGTCAACCATGTCGCGCTTGCGCTGGCGAACTTTCGCCATGTCGGTCGCGACAGGGCCCGTCACGGTGCCGAACTCTGATGCGTGACGCGCCAGATGAGCGACCCTCGCACTCCAAATCTCATTCTTGCTGGGAAGACAGGCGATGTTGGGACAGGAGCCGCCGACCCACCGGCGCTCCACGACGGCGGTACGCCGCCCCGATTGCGCCATATGCCAAGCGAGCAGCTTCCCGCCAAATCCGCTGCCGAGGATCAAAACGTCAACCGGTTCCGGTTGAGACATGAGCATTCCCCTTGTCGATTCTCGCGGTCGAAGGTCACGGAAAGAACGCCAAGCCCATTAATGGGTTCGGCCGCAACGGGTGGAGGGCGGAAGATACCCATCTCCATGCCTACGGTCTCCTACGCGCCGAAACCGGCCGTTCGTTGCCCCGAGCGTTCGAGATCAGCGAAACGCGGGGATCACCTTTGCGGCGAATAATTCCAGGTGGGTTTGCACCCAGCGTGGCGGCAGCCCGGGTGGCAAGGTCCAGGAATAGAAGTGGGTGATCGGCACATTGTCTGCCAAGTCGCGGATCATGCGTATCGCGGTGTCAGGGTCGACCACCCGCAGCAATCCGCTTTCTTTCAGCGCTTTTTGATCGTTGAGGTGCGGGGCGAGAGGCTGAAGGCCGCCGGCCTGAAGCCATACCGAGTAATTGTTGATCTGATAAAGGACGTGATCTGCTGCCTCGGCAAAAGTTTTCTCGGGATCCTCGGATACGACTAGAAACCAAAAGCCGCTGGCGAAACGAAGATTATCTGTCGGCCGGTCCGCCTTCTTCAGCTCGGCGGCGTAGCGGTCATATACATCTCGGTTCGCGCCTGGCACGGTGAAACCATCGCCGAAACGGACAGCGCGGCGCAGCGCCGCCGGCGTGAAGCCACCGAGCCAAATCGGCGGGTGTGGTTTTTGGATGGGCTCGGGCGTCACCCGGACGTTTTGAAAGTCGAAAAACTCGGTCTTGAAGGTGACGGTTTCGCCCGAAAGAGCACGGCGGATGATGTCGAGCGACTGGTCGGTGCGCGCGCCGCGCTCCCTGGCGGACACGCCGAAGCCCGTGAACTCTTCGCGCTTGAAGCCGATCCCGACACCAAGCTCGAAACGGCCGCCTGAGAAAACATCGACGGTCGCAATATCCTCGGCAAGGCGTATCGGGTTGTGAAAAGGCATCAGCAGCACGCCCGATGCGATGCGGATCCGATTGGTGCGGGCGGCGATTGCCGCGGCGGCGGGGAGGATCGAGGGAAGGTAGCCGTCTTCGACGAAGTGGTGCTCGGACAGCCAGACGTCATCAAACCCGTTGTTTTCGCCCCAAGCAATCTGATCGAGGATTTCGCGGTAGAGGCGGTCGGCGGGTTGGCGCCATTGTGCCGGGTTGCGGAAGTCATACCAAAGACCGAAGCGTATTTTTCGAGTGTCGTGGCTCATCATGGCCTCCTGACGATTGGGATGCCTCGACGCACTTGATCAGATTTGCGCCACGCCGCCGTCGACGAAGAGTTCGATGCCGGTGACATAGGCGCTGTCGTCGGAAGCGAGGAACACCGCGGCTTTGCCGAGATCGTCCGGGGTGCCGATTCGGCCGAGCGGGACGGAGGCGACGGCCGCGCCTCTTTCGTCATCGGTCATGAAACCAGCGAGACCGGGTGTGTCGGTAAACCCGGGGCTCAAGACATTGATCCGGATGCCACGCCCCTTGAGGTCGACGATCCAGGTGCGGGCGAACGAGCGCACTGCCGCTTTTGACGCGTTGTACACCGAGCAGGCGGCGAAGCCTTTGTTCGACACCATCGAGCCGGTGAGGATCACCGACGCCCCTTCCGTCAATAGCGTGAGCGCCTTCTGAACGGTGAAGAGCAGGCCGCGCACATTGGTATTGAAGGTCCTGTCGAAATGCTCCTCGGTGATCTCGCCGAGCGCGCCGAGTTCATAGACCCCGGCGTTCACCGCGAGGACGTCGATGCGTCCTGTCTGCAGCTGAGTTTGTGCAAAGATGCGGTCGAGATCGGCAAGGTTCGAGATATCGCCCTGAACTGCTGTGGCGCCGCCGCCGATCGCGGTGACGGCCTTGTCCAGCTCGGATTGCCGGCGGCCGGTTATAAACACGCGCGCGCCTTCCTCGGCGAAATGCTTGGCGATGCCAAGGCCGATGCCGGCGCTGCTGCCGGTCACCAGCGCGATTTTGCCTGATAGCTTGCTGGTCATCGAAAGTCTCCTGCGAATTGCGCGACGCCCATCGCGGCGTCCAGCAACGTCCTTGCGGTGGTGGGTTTTGGCTAGCGCGGCGGCACGTTGACCAGAAACGAACCAAGGCTTTCGGCCATCGTAAGATGCGCAATCACCGCGTCGAGGAGCCGGTCACCGCCTCCGTCAGCTAGCTACGCCTGATTCACGGACGGCGCCGGTAACGAGCACCCGCTGGACGTCCTGCTTCAGCAGATAGACCGACACCGCCAAGAGCACGACGTCCTTCATCAGGAACGGAACGTTGCTGGTCATCGCCGGAAAACCGCCGGCCGCTGCGTCCCAGCCCGCGGGCATGAACGGGATGATCGTCACCGTACCGACGAACGTGGCGGTCGAACCCAGCGCCCCGAGGATGCCCAACGTCTTGTTCCAGAACCCGAGGAACAGAAGCGCCCCGAATGTCCATTCTGACATCCCCAAAAACACCGTGGCGCCGCGCATGCCGAGCAACGGATAGAGCCAAAAGATCAGCGGACCATGGCTGATGAAGGGGATCAATCGATCCACCTCATACGCAAACCACTTCTGGTAACCGAAGAAAAAGAAAATGATCACCATCACCGCACGCAGCAGGTGATAGTCAGCGTCGTCTCGCAGCAGGCCCACCTTGGCGAGCGCGTAGGCAAGAAGTTCGGTCAAGCGTCGGGCAACCGGGTGTGAATTGGTGCTTCCGATCCCGTTGACGGAGACTGTTTTGTTCGCGAGTTGATTCATCGGAATCTCTCCCTGCAATCGGTCACAAAGGAACCCAAGCGATCACGGTGATGGCCGGTACCCCGTTCGGGAACGGGATGCGAAAGACGTTTCGCTCCGGCTAAAGCGGCGGTCGACAGACGCCCGTTGGCTGCCCGATACGGTTGGCCTCGGCGTCCAGATCCATCGCCGTGAGCAGGCGAGACTCCCATATGACGGGGTTACCCGCACGTTCCGCCATTGTTCGATACCAGGCCGCCAATTCCCGCAGCATCCGCGCCTTGACGGACGCCTCAACGTCAATGGCGCAAAGATGGCCGACGGCTAGACTGACGCGTCCAAGCCGGCTGCTTTCGTTCGTCTGGCTCATGTCCAGTTCTTTGCCGGCTGCTTCTGTGCGCGAGGGATGATCGGGCAGGCCAGCCGGAAAGCGGGTTTCCTTTCCTCGCTGCTGTGCCCAACAGAGCCGAATTGATCCCGAGGCGGCGTTTGGTCGTTCGGCTGCTCTGGCAATTTCGGCCGTCGCAGTCCGTGGGTTCGGGATAAGCCCGAAGGTTCCCGGTGCCGATTTAGGGCTCACCTCGGCTGGTACCGGCGCAGTGCGAGTAGTGTAAGTGACGGATTGCGTCATTGTAGGGCACTCCGTTGGACGCTGGCGTGCGTCCCCGAACACTTACGGATCGAGCCCCTGTGGTGGTAGCAGCTGCGGTGGATTAGCGATTATTCCAAACCGGAATGTTCAATCGCCTAACAGACAGACGAGCCTGTCTTCGCTCTCCCGCGAAGATGCACCAAGGCCACGGCGATCTTGGCCGGCTCCAACCGCGTGGTGTAGTCGGCATCCACGTAGGAAAGCACGACGATCCCGTTCCGATCGATGACGTACGTGGCCGGCAGCGGCAGCACCCAACGGTGGGAACCCTCTTCCGACCGTTCAGGGCAGCCGAGTGCAAGATAGGCGGGCCGGAATTGCGGAGCCACCGCGAAGGCGATGCGATAACGGGCGGCGATCCTGCATCCCGTATCCGTCAAGATCAGGAAGCTCGAATAACTGTCAGCGCTGGGAAGCGGCGAAAGGCCAATTAGCGTCGCACCAAGTCGTTCGATTTGCGACTGCGCCTCGGCCAATGCCTGAAGTTCCAGCCGGCAAAAAGGGCACCAACCGCCCCGGAAAAAGCTGACAACCACTGGACCGCGACCGAGGGCTTCGGAGAGGGCGACGAAATCGCCGGTGTCGCTTCGGAGCCTGAACAGCGGCGCCTTTTCGCCCGCCTTTACCGCTTGCCGAACCAAGCCCGTTTGCACCAGTTCGGCGACGGAGCCCTGCAAAGCTGCGACGATGCCCGGCGGAGCGCTGGCCTCGAAAGCGTGCCGGCACGTGTCAAGTTGCGCCTTCAAGGACATATGGTTGCCGTTGAACTCATCCGCCGAACCGATAACCATTGCAGATTAGCGGTCCCCGGCAGCAGCCTCATTGTGGTAATATCGTTCATTCCAGCAGGGAATGATGATGGATCGGCTCGCTGCGATGGAGGCCTTTGTCCGTGTTGTCGACGCCGGATCGTTCTCCGGCGCGGCAAGACAGCTTCATGTCGGTCAGCCCGCCGTTTCCAAGACGATCGCTCAGCTTGAGGACCGGCTTGGCGTGCGGCTGTTGCTGCGGTCGACGCACCGGCTGACCCCAACCGAGGCCGGCCGAAACTTCTATGAACGCGCCAAACGGTCGATCGAAGAAGCCGACGAAGCAGAACTCGCCGCGCGCGGCGCCGCGGCGGCGCTGACCGGCCGACTGCGGATTTCTTCGCCGCTCACGTTCGCGCGGCTCCAAGTAGTACCGCGGCTGCCCTTGTTCTTCGCCGAAAATCCTGCTCTCGAGATCGATTTGGTTCTTGAAGATCAGGACGTCGAACTCGATAGCAGAAGGCGTCGACGTGGCGCTTTGGATCGGCCCTATCGGCGCCTCTTCGCTGATTGCTCGTAAGATCGCGATGTGCCGAAGAGTTGTCGTGGGCGCACCCGCATATTTCGATGTCATGGGGATTCCCCAGAACCCAACCGACCTTCTCGGGCATCAGGCCGTCATCTATGACCAGCGTCAGGGCGGTCAGTCCTGGACCTTTCGTCAAGGATCGGCGGAGGTTTCCGTAACGGCGAACGGCAGGCTTCGCGTGAGTGCGGCGGAGGGCGCCCGGGAGGCGGTGTTTGCCGGTCTCGGCCTTTCCATCGGTGGATCAGAATGGATGTTCACGCCTGAACTCAAGTCAGGAGCGGTCAAGGTCGTGCTGGCGGATTGGTCACTGCCGCCGGGCGAGCTTTGGGTAGCGTTTCCGACCGGGCGACAGGCCAGCGCCAAAGCGCGCGCCTTTACGATGTTTATGGAGCGACAGCTTGGGGAAGTAGCCGAGTGACGAAGAATGTTCGCCAGCCACCTTCAGAACCCGCCGAATCCGATGGTGTATGAATGCAGCTTCGGGGGCAGGAAGAGGCGCTCCCACCGCGAGGGCTGAGGGGACGGGAAGGGTTGAAAGCAGAAGCCCGGCCCCATTATCGAAATTCTTGATTTCTGCACCTCGGGGTCGGCTATTGGTGGCAACCAATCCGAGTTAGCCTTGCGCGTTACGATACCCGCGCCGTCGCGGTTCTCTGTCGCGCATTGCGCCGCTCCTGGCGCTTGCAAACGAAGGCGGTCACCCGCTGATCGCTTCCCTGATGGCCTCGCGGATGATGTCGACGACGAGGCCGGGCGCGGTAACGATTGGCGTGTGGTCTACCGGGTGCGACCGTACCCGGGCGCGCATCCGCTCCGCCATAAACCGTTGCGTGTCAGGGACAATCATACGGTCCTGCTGCGCGATCAGAAACCAGGTCGGGAGGTCTTTCCAGAGCGGACGATTGACCGGCACCGTGATGCATGCAGGCGAGATCGGCCGCTGAACTGCGCAGAGCAGCGCCAATTCCTCAGCCGAGGCATTCTGCGCGAATGCCGCGGCGAACGCCTCGTCCGGCAGATAGATCAGCTCATGATCGTCGGGTGCCAACTTTGGAGCCAGCGGATGAGGCTCGGCGCGATAAAAGACATCGGCGACAGTCTCGCCTTCATCTGGAGCAAGGCCACAGACGTAAACCAGCCCCTTTACCTTCTCATTCCGTGTCGCCGCGATCACGGCTCCAGCGTAGGCGTGCCCGACAACAACGGCGGGTCCCGGAACTCGCTCCAACGTGCGCTCGACGGCTGCTGCATCCTCGGCAAACGAGGTCAAGGGCAGCGGAGCCGCGAATACCCGGACGGCTTGGGCGGCCAGCGGCCCGATGACTTTGGCCCAGCTCGATCCGTCGGCCCAAGCTCCGTGCACCAGGACAACACTCACATTCTCCCGCGACATCGGCTCCCGCGACATTGGCTCCCGCGACATTGGCTCCCGCGACATTGGCTCCCGCGACATTGGCTCCCGCGACATTGGCTCCCGCGACATTGGCTCATGCGTCACTGGTGCTCTCCTGGTGCCGCGCGATCAACTGATCGGCAACATCGTCCAAGTTTGCACCGACGATCTGCGGCTGCGGGCCGACTCCTAAGACGTCGTTGCCGACCCGTTTGATCAACGCTGCTTCCCAGCCGGCCGCCACAGCGCCAAGCGTATCCCATGTATGGCAAGCGATAAGACAGAGCTCGGAGGGTTTAACCCCAAGCTTCCTCTCGACGTAGGCGTAAGCCTGGCGCGAGGGCTTGTGATGCTTGACGCCGTCTGCACTAAAACGACGCTCGAAGAAATCGACAATCCCACCGTGTTCAAGTTGACGGGTCTGAACCTCAAGCAGATTGTCTGTGAGGGTGAACAGCCGGAAACCCGCATCGCGCAGCTTGCGCAGCGCCGCCGGCACCTCCCGGTGCGGCGGCATCGTCGAAAACTTCTCCGTAAGCTCTTTCTTATCTGCATCGTCAATTTTGATGCCTTGCGTATCCGCCAGCATCTTCATCACAGCCGCGCCAATATCCGTGAACGGCACATAGTGGTCGGCGACAGTCAGCGCCGCGGAATACATAATGAAGTTGGCGAACCAAAGGCGCATGGCCTGTCTTTCGCCGAAGATGCGCTCGAAGATTGGCTCCATTGTTTGCAGATCAAGCAACGTCTCATTGACGTCGAAGACAATCAGAGGAAGAGCAGCCATGCGACAGGCTCCGATTTGTTAAATCTATGTTGTAAGGTGCTTTCGTCCCGGCACGCTGGCCGTCGGACATCGCCTTAGGCCGCTGAATTTCTCCAGCACGATCGCGCGTCGCGATGCTCCGGGTCTGTCAGGCGGCAAGGAAATCGCGGATCGCCGTGGCGATCTCGCTAGCGTGCGTCTCCAGCGCAAAGTGTCCGGTGTCCAAGAAGCCGACGACCGCCTCCGGTATGTCCCGTTTGAACGCTTCGGCGCCGGCCGGCAGAAAGAATGGGTCGTTCTTCCCCCACACCGCTAGAAGGCGCGGCTTGTGGGTACGGAAATATTCCTGAAAGGCGGGATACAGCGCGACGTTGCTCTTGTAGTCGCCGAACAGGTCGAGCTGCACCTCGTCCGCGCCGGGCCGGGCTAGGTAAAAGTTGTCGAGCGAGTAGCCGTCCGGAGAAACCACGGTTGCGTCAGGGACGCCGTGCGTGTATTGCCAAACAGTCGTCTCGGGCGCCAGGAAGGTGCGCAACGCCTCACGATTGGCCTGCGACGGGTCTTCCCAATAAGCTCGGATGGGTTGCCACCCTTCGCTCAGCCCCTCGTCATAAGCATTCCCATCCTGCGAGACGATCGCGGTTATGCGCTCCGGGTGCTTTAAAGCAAGTCTCAAGCCCACGGGAGCGCCGTAATCAAAGATGTAGATCGCGAACCGTTTCAGCCCGATGATTTCGGTGAAACGGTCGATCGTCTCGGCAAGGTTCTCGAACGTGTATTTGAACGCATGGCGTGGGGGCATGTCCGACTGACCAAAACCCGGCAGGTCAGGCGCTATAAGACGAAAGTTGTCCGCGAGAAGTGGAATCAAATCGCGGAACATGTGCCCAGCCGTCGGAAACCCGTGCAACAGTAGAAGTGTCGGAGCGTCGGCCCGCCCGGCTTCCCGATAGAAAATGTTGAGACCGTCGACCTCGACCCTGCGGTAGGTGATCGGGGGCATGCGCGGCTCCTCGGTGCGTGGAATGGTGACGTCAACGCCGAAAATGCGCACCGCAGTCGGCAATTGAATTGAGTGCCGACGCGTTTCTGTATTTCAATAAGCGCAACAATGCAAGACCGGCTCGACGCCTTGACGATTTTCGTCGCCGTAGCGGAGCGGCAGAGCTTCGCTGAAGCCGCGCGGCAATTGAGCCGATCGCCGGCGTCCGTGACGCGGGCCGTCGCGGCCCTCGAGGAGCGACTGCAAACCCGTCTTTTCAATCGAACAACCCGCTCAGTCGCGCTGACCGATGCCGGCGTGCGTTACCTCGATGGCTGCCGCCGCTTGCTGGCAACCTATGACGAACTCGAGGCGGTGAAGTTCGCCGAGCGGGTTGAACCGCGGGGCTGGATCAATGTCACGGCACCCGTAATGTTCGGCCAGCAACATGTACTCCCTCTCGTGCGCAGCTTTCTCGACGATTATCCGCAGGTTGGTGTTCGCCTGCTGTTGCTCGACCGGGTCGTCTCATTGGTCGACGAGGGGCTCGATCTTGGCGTCAGAATCGGTCAGCTACCCAACTCTTCGCTGCTGGCGGTTCGAGTGGGACACGTGCGACGCATCGTTTGCGCAGCTCCGCAATATCTTGCCCGCCATGGCGTGCCGGCGACGCCACGCGATCTCGGCAATCACAGTTTGGTGGCGTGCACAGCCGTCACGCCCATTCCCGACCGCTGGTCGTTCCACGGTCCGACCGGCGTTATTTCCGTCGCCGTTACGCCGCGCCTGGTCGTGAACACCACGGCCGCGGCGGTCGACGCCGCACTCGACCAGTTGGGGCTTACCTGCATCCGGTCTTATCAAGCGGAGCCGCATGCGGCGGCCGGGCGATTGCAGACCGTCCTCGTCGACTACGAGCCGCCGCCTGCGCCCATTCACATCGTGCATCCCCAGGGTCGGCACCTCCCGGCCAAAGTCCGCTTGTTTCTGGACCACGCCGCCGAAGGACTTCGTCGCAGTTTCGGCCGGTAGGTCGAAATCCATTGGCCCACCGGCGCAGGGATGACGTGCCGCCACTGACGGCGTACTGATGCCGTCGATTGATCTCGACAGTTGTCGTGCTTTGCGGGCGAGCCGCCGTGGGGTTAAACTGACGCCCGGCCAATTGAAGGAAAAACAGCCATGACAGCCATGATCGACATGCATGCCCATTGGCGGCCCGCCGAAGTCGCCGACGCGCTGCGCGCCCGCACCCGGGAGCCGCGCATCCTGCGCAATCAAGACGGCGTCGAAGTGATGAAATCCGGCCGGATGAGCGAAGAACCGCTCGCCAAGGCCTTCGACGAGGTCGATTTCCATCTCGCGCGGATGGACCGCCAGGGGGTCGAGACCAGCGTATTGTCGCTTCTCGGCTCGTTCTGCTGGATCGAGGCCCAGCCGCCCGAGGTGGCCGGGCCGCTGTGCCGGAAGGTCAATGACGGGCTTTCGGCGATCTGCCAGGAGCATCCCGGGCGCTTCGCCGCCTTCGCGGCGCTGCCCTTGACGGATATTTCCGCCGCCGCCGCCGAGCTCGAGCGGGCGCTCGGGCTGTCGGGCATGATCGGCGCGCAGATCCCGGGCAACTACTTCCTGACGCGCAAGGACGCCGAAGCGATGCGGCCGCTCTTGGAGGTTGCCAACCGCGAGCTCGCGACGCTCTTCATCCACAACGGCCCGCGGCCGGGCGACGCTTACCCCAAGGTCGCGGCCGACACGGACAATGCGCGCCGCCGCAACGGCACGCTCGACATGCAGGCGAGCTTGTCCTCGGTGATGGTGACCTTGTGTCTCACCGACCTCCTCGCGGACTATCCCGACGCGACGGTCTGCGTCCACAATCTGGGCGGCAACCTTCCCTACGAGGTCGAGCGCATGGACCACCGCTGCCTGCTCGACACGCCCGACGAGGAATTGCCGTCGTCGCGCTTCCGCAAGGCGAAGGTGTACGTCGACTGCAACTCGTTTGGCCCGCACGCGATCGAGGCGGCCGTGCGGTTGTACGGCGCCGAGCGCATCGTGTGCGGCACCGACGGCACCGAGTTCGGCTGCGAATGGACCCGGAAGGCGCTCGCGGAAGCGCAGATCGGCGAGGACGCGCGCGAGCAGATCCTGCACCGCAATGCCGCCGCGATGCTTGGCCGCGTCGAAAGGACCGGGCACGGCGAAAGAGCCGCCGCCGAATAGTCTCCTCCGCGATCGGTAAGGCCGCCGTTCAGCCGCCGCGCTGTTACCAGCCGAGCGCGTAGGCGGCGCGGCGCGGGTCGGCGCCGGCCTCGATGACGCCGCGCTTGTTGTCAACGTCGATTGCACAGACGGCACCCGCGGTCCAGATCCAGTTGGGCCAGCGCTGGATCTCGTGGCCGCGGCGCGCCAATTCGGCGATGACCGGCTCGGCGATGCGGCCCTCCACCGCGAGCCTTCCGGGGTAGTAGTCGTAGGGTGCGAATGACGACGGATAGCTGTAGCTGGCAAAGCGCGGGCTCTCGATCGCCGACTGCATATCCTGGCCAAAGACAAAATGGTTCAGCAACACCTGCAGCATCGCCTGGGTCTGCACATCGCCGCCGGGGGTGCCGAACGGCATGAAACGGTCGCCGCCCTTGATCGCGAGCGCCGGGTTTGGCGTCAGCCGCGGCCGTTTGCCGGGGGCGACGCCGGCCGGATGGCGCGGGTCGGGACGCGACTGCGAGCCGCGGTTCGACGGAATGAGCCCGGTCCCGGGCACCACCGGCGAGCCGTAGGAGCCGTCGCTCGGCGTCGCTGAGAACAGGTTACCGTGACGGTCGGCGACGCAGACATAGGAGGTGTCGGGCTCGGGGTTGGGGTCGCCTGACGGCCGGGGAAAATCGCCGAAGCCGCGGGGGGCCTGGCTGCCGAGCTCACCCGGAGGCGGCATTTCCGGCCAGGCCCGGTCGGGACGGATCTGCTTGCGACGCTCGGCGGCATATTCTTCGGAGATCAAGGTTGCGAGCGGGACCTCGATCATCGCCGGGTTGCCGTAATAGGCCTCACGGTCGGCAAAGGCGAGCTTCATCGCCTCGGCCAGGTGGTGGACATAGTCGGCGCTGTTGTGGCCGAGGGCCTTGAAGTCGGTGCCTTCGAGCAAGGCCAGGGTCTGCAGCAGCACCGGCCCCTGGCACCAGGCGCCACAGGTGAAGACTTCGAGGTCGCCAAAGCGGCGGCGCTCGGGCGGGCCGACCGGCGAACGGTATCCGGCGAGGTCCTCGGCCGACAGCAGGCCGCCCTGTTCCTGCATAAAGGCGACGATTTTTCTGGCGATGTCACCGCGGTAGAAGGCGGCGCGCGCGGCCTCCAAGCCCGCTTCACGACCGCCGCCGTTGGCGCCATGGTGGACGGCGGCGCGCTCTTCGTCGGCCATGTATTGCAGCGAACCGGCGAGGTCGGTCTGGCGGAAGATCTCGCCGGCTTCGGGCACCCGGCCGTTGGGCAGAAAGATCGCCGCCGAGGACGGCCAGGCGCGATGGTCGGGCTCGTGCCGCTTAAGGCTCGCGGCCATCAGCGGATACATCGGAAAGCCTTCGCGCGCCAACCGGATCGCCGCCGCCGCGACCTCGCCAAAGCTCATCGTGCCATAACGTTTGAGCGCGGTGATCCAGGCGTCGGGGGCGGCCGGGACGACGGTGCGAATGACGCCTTTGGGGATTTTGCCGCCATGCTCGCGCATGAACAATTCGGGGTCGAGCGCCTTGGGCCAGGTGCCAAGGCCGGCGATGGTCACGACTTCGCGCCGGTCGGCGAGGTAGATCATGATCGGGGCGACGCCGGCGACGTCGACGAGGTCGCTCTGCAACACGCCGAGCGCGATCCCGGCGGCACACCCGGCGTCGATCGCATTGCCGCCGGCCTCCAGGATCGCGAACCCGGCGGTGGCGGCGAGATAATGGCCGGCGGCGATCGCATGGCGGGTGACGGCGATGGTCGGGCGGTGCGCGAATGGTGCGGTCATGGCAGGCCCCTTGCGTGATCTGTCGCGGTGTCGCGGGTCACAGTAGCGCTTGACCGGGTCGCGACAGAAGAGGCGTTGTCGCGGCAATCAGGGGATTGCCGATGAAATCTCTGCTGCGCTGCGGGAACGGCGGTTGCGCCGGGTGAGATGGCGATGGCGGCGGGAGCGCCGCAGCGAGCCGGCCGCCGGCGAGGGCAGCCTGTTGGCGCTGGCGTTGCTGGCGTTGCTCGCGGGGGCCGGATCGGGGCTGATCGCGGCGATCTTTCGGCTGTCATTGGTCCAGGCCGACCGCTGGCGCAACGAACTGATCGCCAGTGCACATGACAGCCCGGTGGTCGGGTTTGTGCTGGTCGTCGCCGGCAGCGCCGCGGCGGTGGCGCTCGCCGCCTGGCTGGTGCGGCGGTTTTCGCCCTTCGCCTCGGGGAGCGGCATCCCCCAGGTCGAGGCGGCATTGACCGCCGATCTGCCGCCCGCTCCGCCGCGCCTGATCCCGGTCAAATTCTTTGGCGGCTTGCTGGCGATTGGCGCCGGCATGGCATTGGGCCGCGAGGGCCCGAGCGTACAGATGGGGGCGGTCGTCGCCGATCTCGTCGGCAAGGCCTTCCGTCGTTCCTGGCCGGATTCGCGCACCTTGCTCGCCGCCGGCGCCGGCGCTGGGCTCGCCGTTTCTTTCAACGCGCCGATCGCCGGCGCGGTGTTCGTGCTCGAAGAGCTGGTGCGGCGCCTCGAGACCCGGATCGCGATCGTCGCCCTCGGCGCCTCGTCGACGGCGATCCTGATCTCGCGCCTGTTTCTCGGCGACGCGCCCGATTTTCAGGTCGCGATGTTGGTGCCGGCGACGGCCGCCACCGGCCCGCTACCCTACGCCGCCGCAGCGACCTGGCCGCTCTACCTCGCACTCGGGGTTGTCGCCGGGATTGCGGCCGGCCTCTACAACCGTGCGATTCTCAGCGCGATCGCGCTGGCGGCTCGCCTTGACGAGCGCTGCCCGGTCGAAATCCAAGCGGCGGCGATCGGTGCGTTGGTCGGGATCATCGGCTGGTTCTCGGCCGGTCTCATCGGAGGCGGCGACGACATCACCCTGCGCGTGCTGGCCGGCGGCGCCACGATCGGCGCCATCCCGCTCGCCTTTGTCGTGCGTTTCGGGCTCGGCGCAGCATGCTACGCCGCGCGTACCCCAGGGGGGCTGTTCGCGCCGTTGCTGGTGCTCGGCGCCCAGCTCGGGCTGTTGTGCGGCGCGCTGTGCCAAGCCGCTTTCCCTGGTCTGGGCATCGAGCCGGAGGCCTTCGCCGTGGTCGCGATGGCGGCGTTCTTTACCGGTGTGGTGCAGGCGCCGGTAACCGGGATCGTGCTCGTCACCGAAATGACCGCCGCCTTCGCCACCCTGTTGCCGATGCTCGCCGCCTGCTTTGCCGCGATGGTTACTGTCAGCCTGCTGGGCATCGCGCCGATCTACGACTCTCTCCGCGAGCGCGTCATCGGACAAACCCAGTCGTCGACGTGAGCAACCCTCAGGCGGGATAAACCTGAATGCTGCTGGCCACGGAGTCGGCAACGTGCTCCTTGGTGATCACGCCGACGACGTTTTCCGCCCGCGGCACGCCGCGCCCGCGCACGACAAGAGCCATTCCCGCTCGCCGACGCCAAATCCTCTGGATCACGTCGAAAACGATGTCGTCCTCGCGCACGATGGTAAAATCGCGGCTGGCCAAGTTTCCCAGAGTAGCGCTGGATCGGGTGCCTTCCGACGCGGTTCTGAGCGCGGTATTAACGCGCAACACGCCCAGGATGCGATTACCCTCGGTAACCACGACATGGCGCATCCGGCCGCCGTGATCGGAACGGGCGAGAAAGCTGTCGAAGGTCATCGTGTTCAGCACCAGAACCACGTCGGTGTCCATCACTTCTTTAGCACGGCGAACCAGGAACATGTTCGCGTGCAGCGCTTTGGGTATGACATGCCCCCGGCGGTAGAGCTTCAACGTGTAGATATTCTCGCGCGACAGCACGCGCCGCACACCGACGCTGAAGGCGACCGCCAGGATCATCGGCAGCACGATGTCGTAGTCGCGCGTCATTTCGAAAATCATCGCAACGGCGGTCATCACCGCGCCGGTGCCGCCGCCGACCATCGCTCCCATGCCGACCATGGCAAAGGACGGGACGTTGACCGATAGCGGCAGGTGAAGGGCGGAGAACGCGGCCGCAAATGCCCCGCCGATCGTCGCTCCCATAAATAGGGAAGGCGAGAAGATCCCACCCGACGAACCGGATCCGAGACTGAGCGTGGTCGCCAGCAGCTTGCAGAAAAAAAGGAGGAATAGCAGCCCCGCCCCCGCCAACTGGCCGAGCAGGATGGCCTGGACCGTCGCGTAACCGACGCCCTCGACGTAGTAGCGGCCAAAGCGCTGCATCAGCGCATACATCAACAGGCCGACCAGCAACATACCCAAAGCATGGCGCGTATAGCGCTCTTTGATCTTTTCAAAGAGATCTTCCAACAAGTGCAGACCGCGGACGAACCCGGCGGCGGCGACTCCGGTTATCGCCCCGAGCAAGGCATAAAGGCAAAGTGTGATCCCCGAGGTGGCGTCGACGCTCAACGGGGCAAGATGCGGGACGATGAATGCCGGCTGGGGACCAAAGAACACCCGCCCGATGAACGTCGCCGTACCGGTGGCGAGGGCAACCGGCAAAAACGTGCGGACGCTGACCTCGGGCATCATCAGCTCAATCGCGAACAAGACGCCGCCGATCGGCGTGTTGAAGGTCGCGGCGATGCCGCTGCCGGCACCGGCGGCAACCAGAATGATCCGCTCCCCCTGGGACATTCGCACCATCTGACCCAAGGTCGACCCGAGGGCCGACCCGATCTGGATGATCGGACCCTCGCGCCCGACCGCCGCGCCGCTGCCAATTGCGATCGCGGAGGCCAGCGACTTCACGACCGCCACAATGGGCCGGATCACACCGCCTCCGTAATAGATCGCGTCCATTACTTCAGGCACCCCGTGACCCCGGGCCTCGGGGGCGAAGGTGCTGACGAGAAATGTCACTGCCAAGCCGCCCAGCACCGGCACTAGAATGACGAACGCCCCCCACGGGCTTGCGGGCGTGAACAGGTTGGCGTCATAACGAACCGCCCACTTGCCGAGAAACAAGGCGTTGTGGAGCAGCCCGATCAGATCACGGAAAGCAATCGCGCCAAACCCGGTCACCACGCCGACGATCAACGCCAGAAGCGAAAGGTAGACCAGCCCGATCCGGCGAATATCGCTGTCGGTCTTAGCCCGGGTGGCGCTTGAGGATCCCGCTGGGGACGGCGCGGCTTCTCGGATTGTCGGGCGACCAGGTGACGAAAGCGGCCGTGGCTCTCCTGCCATCGAGTTTCTCCACTAAGATCGCGGGTCCGACCAGAGCCAGCGGAATTGGGGATGTAGCTCGGCGAGGACAAACGGTCGAGGCTGCGGGGTGTTATGTGGCAACATTGCGATCAACCCGGCTCTGCGGCTGCGCATCGGCGAGATCGGAGGAAGCAGTTTGCCGTATCATACGGTGACTGACCTTTATCGCGAGGGATACATGAGCGACTACGATCTGGTGATCCGCAACGGCACGGTGGCGACCGCCGCCGACACCATGCAATGCGATGTCGGCATCAAGGACGGCGTCGTCGCCACCCTCGGCCGCAATCTCGCGCCCGGGACGCGCGAGATTGACGCCGCCGGCAAACTGGTGCTGCCGGGCGGCATCGACAGCCATTGCCATCTCGAGCAGCGCTCGTCCGCAGGGGTCGTCTGCGCCGACGATTTCTACAGTGGCACGGTGGCGGCGGCGTTCGGCGGCACCACCACGGTGATCCCGTTCGCCGCCCAGCATCGCGGTCAGTCCCTGCGCCAGGTCGTCGAGGACTATCATGCGGCGGCGCGGCCCAAAGCGGTCGTCGACTACGCCTTTCACCTGATCATCACCGATCCCTCGGAGCAGGTCATGGGCCAGGAGCTCCCGGCCCTGATCCGCGACGGCTACACCTCGTTCAAGGTCTACATGACCTATGACCTCCTGCAGCTCGACGACGGGCAGATGCTCGACATCCTGGCCTTGGCGCGGCGCGAGGGCGCCCTCGTCATGGTCCATGCCGAAAATTACGACATGATCAAATGGCTGACGGCGCGACTGCTGGAGCGCGGGCTCGGGGCGCCGCGCTACCATGCGGTCAGCCATGCGCGGCTCGCCGAGGGCGAAGCGACCAACCGTGCGGTGAATTTGTCGCAACTCCTCGACGTGCCGATCCTTTTGGTCCATGTCTCGGCGGCCGAGGCCATCGACGTAATCCGCAACGCCCAGACCAAGGGCCTCAAGATCTACGGCGAGACCTGCCCGCAATACCTGTTCCTGACCGCCGACGACATCGCCAAGCCCGGTCTCGAAGGCGCCAAATTCTGCTGCAGCCCGCCACCGCGCGATCATGCAGCACAGGAGGCGGTGTGGGCCGGGCTCAAGAACGGCACCTTCCAGGTGTTTTCGTCCGACCACGCCCCCTATCGCTACGACGCCTCCGGCAAATTACCGCACGGCGACCGGACGACGTTCAAGGACATCGCCAACGGCGTCCCCGGGATCGAACTGCGGCTGCCATTGCTGTTTTCGGAAGGCGTCGGCACGGGCCGGCTCGACCTCAACACCTTTGTCGCGCTGACCGCGACCAATCATGCCAAGCTCTACGGGCTTTACCCGCGCAAAGGCACGATCGCGGTCGGCAGCGACGCCGACATCGCGATCTGGGACCCCGACCGCGAGACCACGATCACCGCCGGCCTGCTGCACGACAACGTCGGCTACACCCCGTATGAGGGCCGTAAATTGCGCGGCTGGCCAATCTTTGTCTTGAGCCGCGGCCGAATAATCGTCGAAGACGGGGCGCTAGCCGCCCCCCGCGGCAGCGGCGTCTTCCTGCCCTGCACCCTCTCCGCCGCCGCCAAGCCCGCCGGCGCCCCAGTCCCCGAATTGGCCTACACCGCCCAGCAAGGCGCGACGCTTGTCTAGGCCTCTTGGGGTGCGTCTTGCTCGTTCGCTCGACGTGACGGGCGACGCTAATGCGCGCATCGGCTCAATTTTCGCCGGCCGGCCGCGCTGTCGGCTACGGCTCCGCGTTGGTGCGGGCAGTCGGAATCGAACCGACACTCCCAAGGGAACGGGTTTTTGAGACCCGCGCGTCTACCAGTTCCGCCATGCCCGCACGGCGATAGCTATAACCTCGGCCTCGGCCTCCGCCAAGAGGGGGCTAAGGCTCTCCTTGCTTCCGGGATTTTCGCGGGCGCCTTGCGACGTGCGGCTTGCCGCCGATGAGGTCGCGAGCGATGGTCTGCGACGATCTCACGCAAGACAACGCGAACCGCCAAGAAATGTGTAAGACTTGTGCAAGTTCGTCAGTTTGACGGTTATTGTACTAACATAATCAAATGGGTGTTATATGATCGCGAGTTGGCCGCGTCGGCTGTTTTGCTACGCCCGCATCACGTGCCGGGTATTACACCGCGGCGGGGCGCCGGCTAATGGCGACGCATGCGGCTGTGCCGGTGGAGGAACCCATGGCCCAACGGATCAATCGGGCGATCGAGCTGCTGGCGCAGGACCAGGCGATCTACTATGTCGGCGGCCACAGCGGGCATGCGCTGACCCGCGCGCAAGGGCGCGAGGACGCCAGTACCTGGGCCGACTACGTCAATGTCGGGATGGAGCACGGCGCCTTCGACATGACCGGGCTCGCCGAATACCTGGCGGGGCTGGTCGAAGCCGGCCCGGCCCGCTCCGGCCACCGCACGCCGGCGATCATCGTCGAGGCGCCGGTCAACGGCACCGACGCCGCCGATGTCCGCTTCAACGCCTGGCAGTTCCGCCAGATCCTCGGCCGCGGCGTCCATGGCGTACTGCTGTGCCAGGGCGAGTCGGCCGATGCGGTGCGCGCCTTTGTCGAATCCTGCCGCTATCCGCACCATCCGGCCGGGGTCGACCCCGCCCTGCCCTCCCCGGTCGAACGGATGCACGGCACGGTGCGCGAGACCAAGGGAAACGGGCTCGGCATCGGCACCCGCGGCCGTGGCTCCGAAGCCACTGCGGCGCCGGTCTGGGGAGTTTCGGCCGAGGAATACATCGCGCGCTGCGAGCCCTGGCCGCTTGATCCCGCCGGCGAGCTGCTGCTCGGGGTCAAGCTCGAATCGCCCGAGGGCATCGCCAATTGCGACGCGATCCTCGCCGTGCCTGGCCTCGGCTTTGCCGAGCTGGGGCCGGGCGATCTCGGCTTGTCGCTCGGTTATGTTTCGGTCCCGCGCGAGCCCTACCCGGCCGAGATGCGCGCGGCGCGCGAGCGCGTCTTTGCCGCCTGCCGCAAGAACGGGATTGCGTTTCTCGAGACCTGCTCGCCGGAGACCATCGCCGCCAAGCTCGACGAAGGCGTTCGCGTCGTCGCCGGCCACCGCGAAGAGACCGCCGCAATCGGGCGCGCCCACCAGCGCCGCACCATGCCGGTTTGATCGCAGCCGCAGCTTTTCCCCCGGTCTCTAGTGAAGCTTGAGAACGGCGCCGAGAAGGGTCAGCCCCGCCGCGAGCATTATGCCCATGCGCACACTAAGCCGAAGCGACAGGTTTTCGATCTTGGCCTCGAGGTCACGGCGCAGTTCATCGATCCCGGCCCGGAAATCCTCCCTTGTCATCAGTTCATTCATGATGAACGTCCGGGCGGCCTCGGCGTGCGCGTCGGCCTCCTGTTGGGTTACGCCATGGTCTCGAACGCGCTTGGCACAGGCGAGACTGTCAAATGTAAACACCATGGCTTTGCCCGATGCCGTATTCCGGCTCAGATGATGCCACGGCAGTACCCGGCCGGGTTTACAAAGGCGGCCGCGGTCCGCTGAGCCACCGGCGCCGCGCGATCCCGATTTAACTCACGCGACGCGTCGCCCCCGCCCGGCTAGACTGCGAGGGTCCAACGAACCGCCGGGAGGTCACAATGGAATACGGCCTGTTCACGATGCCCTCGCATCCACCGGAGCGCGGTCTTTACGACGGCCACCGCTGGGATCTGGACACGTTGCGCTGGGCCGACGAGCTGGGCTTTTCCGAAGCCTGGATCGGTGAGCATCACACCGCACCCTGGGAGCCGCATCCCTCGCCCGACCTGTTGATCGCGCAGGCGCTGATGCAGACCAAGACGATCCGCCTCGCCCCCGGCGGGTTTCTGCTGCCCTATCATCATCCGGCCGAGCTCGCCAACCGGGTCGCGATGCTCGATCACATGGCGCAGGGCCGGCTCAATTTCGGGGTCGCCGCGAGCGGCCTGCCGAGCGACTGGGCGATGTTCAACGTCGACGGCAATGCCGGCCAGCACCGCGAGATGACGCGCGAGGCGCTCGACATCATCCTCAAGCTGTGGACCGCCGAGGAGCCGTTCGACTATCCCGGCAAGTACTGGCAGGTCAGCAAGACCGATTTGATGCTGCGCACCTTGCGGCCGCACATCAAGCCCTTCCAGAAGCCCTACCCGCCGATCGGGGTTGCCGGGGTCAGCAAGGGCTCGGACACGCTGAAGCTCGCCGGCGAGCACGGCTTCCTGCCGATGAGCCTGAACCTCAACCCGACCTATGTCGCGAGCCACTGGGAATTGGTCGAGGAGGGCGCGCGCCGCACCGGGCGCACGCCGCAGCGCGCGCAGTGGCGCCTGGTGCGCGAGATCTTCGTCGCCGACACCGATGCGGAGGCGTGGCGGCTGTCGGTCGGCAGTATGATGGGCCGGATGATGCGCGAATATTTTCTGCCGTTGCTGACCGATGTCGGCGTCATCCAGTTCCTGAAGCACGATGACGCGGTCGCCGACAGCGACGTCACCCCGGAATATTGCGCTAAGCACAACTGGCTGATCGGCTCGCCGGCGACCGTCGTCGAAAAAATCGAGCATATGTACGACGAGGTCGGCGGTTTCGGCTCGCTCTTGCTGTTCTGCTTCGACTACAGCGACAACCCGGAAGCCTGGCGCGAGTCGATGCGGCTGTTAGCGCGCGAAGTGATGCCCAAGGTGGCACATCTGTTACCGAGCTGATCCCCGCCGCGGTCATTCGCTATGAAGCTCGACGAAACGCTCGAAATGGCGTACCCGCGCCAAGTCGCGCGCGAAATCCTGATCGGCGCGGCCGAGCCGATCAATCAGCACCTGATCAAGCTGGTCGGCTTTCCGTTTCCTGAGGAATTACGGCAGCATTTCCGCAAGGAATTGCGCAGTTGGCTGAACCGGATCCAACGGTTGCGGTTGAAGCCAGACACCCGGACCGGCTCGTTCAAGTTCTACTTCGATCCGCTGTTCGATTATCCGTTCGGCGGGGTTGAAGTGCAAAACACGCGCGCCTTGATGGAGTTTATTTCGAGCGAATACGACGGCATTCGGCCGAACCGCTCGCCCGAGGATATGGCTCAATGGCTCGGGCAATTTCACACCCGGCTGGCCGAAGCCCTTCACAATGGCGAGACCGTGCTCGACCTCTTGCCGGAGTGACCGGCGCCGGCATCCGCCTCGCGAAGGCTGACTGAGGAAGAAAAATCGATGCAATCGACAACACCCGCGAGCGCGACCAGCGTGCATCTGGCGGTGCGGCCGGATTGGCTCGACCGCCGCCACGAGGAAATCATCGATCCCGATTTGCCGATCGTCGACCCGCACCATCATCTGGTCGAGCGGCCGGAAACCGGCCGCTACCTCTTGCCCGATCTCTTGGCCGACATCGGCAGCGGCCACAACGTCACCGCGACCGTCTATCTCGAATGGCTGTCGATGTACCGTGCCGAGCTGCGCCCCGTCGGCGAGATCGAGTTCGCCAATGGTGTGGCGGCGATGACCGCCAGCGGCGGCTACGGCGAGAGGCAGGTCTGCGCCGGCATTGTCGGCTATGCCGACCTGGCATTGGGCGCCGCGGTCGAAACGGTTCTGGAAGCGCAGATCGCAGCCGGCGGCGGCCGGTTTCGCGGCATTCGCTTTATCACCGCAACCCATCCCGACCAGGCCGAATGGGGCTCGATTGTCACCCGCCCCGCGGGGCTGCTAAATGACAAGCGCGTGCGCGAAGGCTTCGCCCGCCTGGCGCCGCTCGGGCTCAGCTTTGACGCGTGGCTCTACCACACCCAGCTCGCCGATCTCGTCGACCTGGCGCGCGCCTTTCCCGAAACCCAGATCGTGCTTGACCATGTCGGCGGGCCGATCGGTCTCGGCCGCTATGCCGGCGAGCGCGACGCGGTGTTCGCCGAGTGGCAGGCCCGCATCCGCCAGCTGGCGAGCTGCCCGAACGTCCACATCAAGCTCGGCGGGCTCGGCATGCGCATGTTCGGGTTCGAGGTGCACACTCGTGAATTGCCGCCAAGCTCGGAAGAGCTGGCATCGGCGTGGCGGCCTTATATCGAGGCCTGTATCGCCGCCTTCGGCCCCGAGCGGGCGATGTTCGAAAGCAACTTCCCGGTCGACAAGGGCAGCTGCAGCTATCAAATGCTGTGGAACGCCTTCAAGCGCATCACCGCCGGCTGCTCCGCCACCGAAAAAGCCGCCCTCTTCTCCCGCACCGCGAGAAGATTCTACCGACTGGGATGAAGGGAAGTCTGCGGCGCTAAGTACGCCCGCAGCCGCACGCCCGTCGGCTCAACGCCGGGCGGTAGCTGGTACTCCGCGAAAAATGCTACCGATATTGGTCACAAGCCCCCGCACTGCTATGATAAGGGACAAGGACCTCAAGTTCGGAGGATGCGCATTGCCCGGTTTTAGGCCACAAAGGGTCCGGGATCCGCTCCATAATCTTATCGAGTTTGGCTCTGACCAATTCGAGCACACGCTCTGGTGCGTGATTCAAACTCCTCCCTTCCAACGGCTCCGCAGAATAAGGCAGCTCGGCTTTTCCGAATTCGTCTTTCCTGGCGCTACCCACACCCGGTTCGCCCATAGTATTGGCGTGTTCCATGTTGCGCGCCAACTTATGCGGGTAATTCGACGGTACATCGACGCTGACCCCGATCGCCCATTTCGCGACCACCAAGCTCAGGTAGCGTTGGCAGCGGCGCTGGTGCATGACGTCGGCCACGGCATGTTCAGTCACGCCTTCGAGAAAATTGGAAAAAAATTGAGCCTGCCCCTAGCGCGACACGAGAGCGTAAGCGAGCAACTCATCAGAGACAGCGAAATTGCTTGCGAGTTGCGAAAGGAGCTGGGTGGCGGGTTCGCCGACGATGTCGCAAACGTTATCAAAGCTGGTAAGCCCGGCAACCTTTATGATTTAGTTGTGTCGAGCCAATTTGATGCTGACCGCCTGGACTACATGCGGCGAGATAGCATGATGACGGGGGTAGAAAGCAGCGGCATCGATGCGACTTGGCTGTTCGCCAACCTCGAAGTGGCTTCCGTACCGACGAGCGCTGACGCTGACGCAGCTGGTAGCGTCGAAACGCTTGTTCTTGGCCCAAAATCATTTCATGCCGCCGAGAACTACGTTTTGTCTTTGTTTCAACTCTACCCAAACGTGTATTTCCATAAAGCGACAAAGGCCGCCGAGCGAGTGTTTTATTCCTTGATTCTTCGGCTGATTGAACTGAGCCGTGATGGGTGTGGCGACAAGACCGGTCTCCCCAGACGGCATCCGATTCGCAGGTTTGTTGAGAACCCTGACCAGCTCTGCAGTGCGCTCGGACTGGACGACACGGTCCTGTGGGGGGCGCTGCCGATGGTAGTGGAGGCTGCCGACCCGATAATAGCGGACCACGCGAGGCGGTTGTGGCTGCGCAATTTACCTAAATGTATCGACGTACGGCAGCGGTTTGAGCAGGAAATCCCGCTCGAAAGTGGTGCCGACCATAAACAAAGATCAGAAAGAGCAGCAAGGATAGCTTTTCGTTGCAATAATGTCGTTACTGCTTTTGAGGAGCGGACTGCTGGCAGATCGGGACCGCAGCGCGCGACATTTATTGATCAGGACCGTCGCAGCCCCTACAATAAATTCCAAGATTCTCAATCGCTGCTTAATCAGATCCTCATTCGGACAGGTGTCGAGTACGTGGACATGGCGGAAATCTCGCCAGTGGTCGCCAGCGCCGAAGCATTCGAGGTTTGTCGTGTTTATGTGACGGAAGGTGACACCGAAGCATGTGGTATGGTAGAGAACGAAATCAGAACACAATTGCAAACGGAGGGGGATGCAGATGGCGGTCCGTGAGGCACATCTATGCGCGGCTAGAATGGTCGACGACGCGGGCGGCCAACTCGTCGGACGCACCCGGCTGCAGAAGGTCGCGTATCTGACGCAGCTTGCCGGTTTCCCAGTCGGGTTCGAATTTGAATACCGCCACTATGGCCCGTTCAGTGAGGAGCTTGCGACCGCCATGGAAATCGCTAGCGGCCTCGGTTTAGTCCAAGAGGAGGAGCGGCGAGCAGACTGGGGCGGGAGGTATTCTATCTATCGCTCGCAGGGGAGGACCGGTGCCACCGACAACATGCGGATGAAATTTGTATCTGCTGCTGCAAAAATCGATGCTGTCGAATTAGAACTCGCGGCGACCGCGGCATTTCTCTACGCGGTGGATGGGGTTGGTCGTCTCCGCCCCGGCGATCCGTGGGCGGAGACGGTGAAGTTGAAGCCGGAAAAGGCGATCGACGGACGCCTGGACCGCGCAAAGGCCGCTTACAACAGGCTACGGACCCTTACGACCCCAGTAGCACTTCCACAGATTGAATAAGATCGCCGATGGCCAAGATGTTACTAATGCTTAGTAAGTAGCCATCGTAGAGTGATATCGCCTCACGGCAACCGGGGATCTCGTCGGCTTCCTGCAGCGTGACCCCGTTGAAAGCACCATCGGGTTTCGCGATGGGTCGCAACGATGATCGCCTCATCCTACCTTCCCGCCCAGCGTCAGGTGGTTATCCTTGCGCTCGGCTGCGTCGCACGGCAAAACTCGTCCCGCAGAAGCGGCAATTGCGATTGGCGGAGGGGGTTATGCGCGTCGGGTTTATCGGTCTCGGCATGATGGGCAAGGGCATGGCGGCCAATCTGCAAAAGGCCGGACATGACCTTGTGGTGCACGACCTGAGCCGGGCGGCGGCCGAGCCGTTTCTGGCGAAGGGTGCGGTCTGGGTCAATTCGCCAAAGCAGGTCGCCGAGCAGACCGAAGTGGTCTTCACCTCGCTGCCGGTGCCGGCCGATGTCGAGCAGGTGGCGCTCGGGGCCAACGGGCTGATCGAGGGCATGCGGCCCGACACCGCCTTCTTCGACATGTCGACCAATTCGGTGACTGTCGTGCGCAAGATCCACGCCGCCTTTGCCGAAAAGAACCTCTACATGCTCGATTCCCCGGTCAGCGGCGGCCCCGGCGGTGCGGCCAGCGGCAAGATGGCGATCTGGGTCGGCGGCGACGAGCAGATCTTCAACCGCCACAAACCCGTGCTCGATGCGATGGGCGACCAGGCGGCCTATATCGGCCCGATCGGCGCCGGGTCGATCGCCAAGCTCGTACACAACTGCACCAGTGCGGTTATGGGCGTGGCGCTCGCCGAGGTTTTCACGATGGGCGTCAAGGCCGGGGTCGACCCGGTCGATTTGTGGGAGGCGGTGCGCCAGGGGGCGACCGGCCGGGTGCGCACCTTTGACCGGCTCGGCGGCAGGTTCCTGACCGGGCAGCACGACCCGGCCGATTTCGCGCTGCGTCTGCTGCACAAGGATGTCGGGCTGGCGGTCGGTCTCGGGCGCGAGGTCGGGGTGCCGATGCGCCTCGCCAACCTGGCTTATGAGGAATTGACCGAAGCGATGAACCGCGGCTGGGGTACCCGCAACAGCACCGTCGGCCAGCTGTTGCAGGTCGAGCGCGCCGGCATCCCGCCCCTCGCCGCCGATCCGGCTCGGGTTCAGGCGGTGCTCGACGCCGACAAGCAGAAGTAAGCCGCGCCCCGGCGCCCGGGCGACGGGATCCGCGGTCTCCTTCGTCACGTGACAATTTCGTTCGCCCGAGGAGATTGATAAAATCGGTAACTTGTGGTATACGCAATCTCGGTAAAGTCGTGGCGCCGCGCGGTGCCGGGGGGCGGCGCGATCCGCACGCGCCCGGCCACTCGAGGGATATTCAACTCAAACGCGGATTCTGCTGTAAATTCGCTGTATTTCGCCGGGCAGACAGGACGCAGACAAACTGACGGTTGGGTCAGGGCCTGCCGCCCGCCGGACGCAATGACATGCTCGCCCGGTCGATCGACTTCGTTGGCGCGGTCTGCGCCGAGCCGCGGGAGGACGTACGCAGCCGATCGGACTGTAGGGCGGTGCGGCGCCCGCCCCTTATGCCGCCGGGGGAGTCAGGGCGACGGCGGCCTCGGCGGTCAGCAGCAGAAAGGTGAAGGTTTCCTGCAGATAGAGGCGGACGGCGCTGTTGGTGTGGCTCAGATAGCCGATCGAAAAATCCTGGCCGATATGCAGGTCGAAATCGCCGCCGCGGGTAGACAACACAAAACCGCCGGGGATCGCCGGGGCCCAGATGATCTCGGTCTCGACCAGCCGATAGATGTGCTGCAGCACCGGGTAGCCGCGGTCTGTCGCCTCGGCGACGGCAGTATAGGGCCCGGCGCCCAACAGCACCGAATAGGGACCGTTGACCCCGACGAGGCGCAGTTCGCTCAGCGCGTGGGCAATCACGTCCGGGTAGTTGGCGACGTCGGTCGGGAGCGTCACCGCCGGGTTGCTGGCGCCCTGGCGGATCCCCTGAATATTGGCCGCCTGATAGCCCTCGAAAATCGCGCCGTCCTCGGCAAAGGCGATCTTTTTGGCGGCGTCCTTGGCCGGCTGCCAGTCCGAATCGTTGGCGCCGCGTTCGACGTCGTCGATCATCTGGCGATCGAGCTCGAACGGCACGCGCAATTCGACCAACGACTTGACCTCGCGTTGACGGGCAATGATGCCGTCGCCTGGGGCCGCGATGTTGCGCAGATGCCCGGTGCCGACCGCGGACAGCATGCTGCCGGCCGGCCCCTGCACGTCGAGGACGCGCCGTGCCGCCAGATAGCGCTTCAACGTCCGCGAGGCTTCCTCTTCGATCTGCGCCCACGCCGCATCTGAAATTGGCGCCAGCTCGCGATGCAGATTGTTCATGAAAACGGCCTTTCTTTAGGACTTCAGGGAGCCGATGCCGAGCGAACCATCGGCCACTGGCGGGTCGGGTTGCGCAATGTCGGCCGCTTCCGGAGCAGCCGGCTCGTCGACCGGCACGTTTTCGAGAAAGGTGGCGGTCGGCACGAAAAACAGGTTGCCGGTGACGGCCGTGCTGAAATCGAGAATGCGGTCGTAATTGCCGGGCGGCTTGCCGACAAACATGTTTTCGAGCATCTGCTCGATGGTGCGCGGCGAGCGGGCATAGCCGATGAAATAGGTGCCGAAATCGCCCTTCCCGACCTCGCCGAACGGCATGTTGTCGCGGACGATTTTGATCTCTTCGCCACCTTCGACGATCTTGGTCAGCTCGTTATGGGCAAAGCTTGGCTTCGTCGCGGCGTCGAGCTCGACATTGGTCAGCTTGGTGCGGCCGATGACGCGTTCCTGCGTCTCAGTCGGCAGCGTATTCCAGGCGTCGAGGTCGTGCAGGTATTTCTGCACGATCACATAGCTGCCGCCGGCAAATGCCGAAGTCCTCGGCGCCGACGAGGGTGGCGTCGAGCGCGGCCTCGCCGTCCGGGTTCTCGGTGCCGTCGACAAAGCCCAGCAGGTCGCGCTGGTCGAAATACGAGAAGCCGTGAACTTCGTCGGCCACCGCAACCGCGTCGCTGATCTCGTTCATGATCTGGCTCGCCAGCTCAAAGCACAGATCCATGCGCTGGCTGCGGATGTGAAACAGGATGTCGCCGGGCGTCGCGATCGCCCGGCGGGCGCCGGCGCGGAATTCGCGGAACGGGTGCAGTTCGGCCGGGCGCGGCGGGCCGAACAGCCGGTCCCAAACCTCCGATCCGAACGAGACGATGCAGGAGAGCCGCCCTTCGAGATCGCGAAACCCGACCGCGCGCAGCAGATTGGCGATGTCGGCGCACAGCCCCCGCACGGCGGTCTCGGCCTCCGGTCCGGGGTTGACCGTGACGACGAGAAAGATCGCAGCCGGCGTCAGCGGCGCCGCCACCAGCTGCGACAGCGCACGCGCCTGTCCCGCCTGTCCAGGCGTGGTCATTCCATCGGTCTCCGTCGGGGGTCCCCGCAAGGCGCCGACCCGGCGAGACCGGCGCCCTCTGCGGCGAACCATGCGACAGACCGCAGGTATGCGCAAGCTTCCGATACGCAATCGTGAGGTGCCGCGATCCTGAGCATTCGGATTCGGTCCGCGCTGCTGGCTGGAGATCCAAGTGAGGAACGATCCGCTCGTGTTCCGTTGCCGGTCGGCGGCCATCCGATCGAGAACATCGAGCTAATAGAAATCCAGCGAAAAATTTTCTAATCATCGGAAAGACGGAAAGATCTATAAGGATGCGCTCAATCCATGAGGTCCCAGCGATCACTGTCCGTGAGGCGGATTGGCGGCGGATGGCGCGCAAGCTTCTGTTTCTGCTGCCGGCGGCGCTGTTCGCGGCGCTGCTCGTTGCCTTTGCAATGGGGCTCGAGCACGACCCGGGCCTGTTGCCGTCGGCATTGATCAACCGCCCGGCTCCCGATTTCAATTTGCCTGGGCTGATCGACCCGGCCAAGGGGTTGGCGCGTAAGGATCTCGCCGGCGGCGTCACGCTGGTCAATTTTTTCGCATCATGGTGCGCGCCGTGCCGCGAAGAGCAGCCGGGGATGATGGTGCTGGCGCGCCAACCCGGTGTCGCCCTCGTGGGTATCGCCTACAAGGACAAGCCCGGGGATTCGCGCCGCTTTCTCGACGAGATGGGCAATCCGTACCATCGCATCGGCATCGATCAGCAGGGTACGACCGCGATCAATTTCGGCGTGTACGGCGTGCCCGAGACCTACGTCGTCGACCGCACGGGGCATATCCGCTACCGCCATGTCGGACCGCTGAGCCCGGAGGACGTCACCCGCAAGATCCTGCCGCTGATCACGCAGATCACTGCCGGCGCCGGCAAGCCGCGCGCGGCCGAGGAGTAGCCAGGATAGGATCAAATATCGAACAGCAGCCGCGACGGGCTTTCCACCAGTTCCTTGACCCGCACCAGAAAGCCGACGGCCTCGCGCCCGTCGACAATGCGATGGTCGTAGGACAGCGCCACGTACATCATCGGTCGGATCTCGATCGTTTCGGCCCCCGGGCTCGGGCCCGCCACCGCGACGGGGCGGCGCTCGATCTTGTGCATGCCGAGAATGCCGGATTGCGGAGGGTTCAGAATCGGCGTCGAGAGCAGCGATCCGTAGATACCGCCATTCGAAATCGTAAAAGTGCCGCCGGATAAATCGTCGACGGTCAATTTGCCGTCGCGCGCCTTGCGGCCGAGGGCGGCGACCTCTTTCTCAATTTCGGCAAAGCTCATCCCGTCGGCGTCGCGCAAGACCGGCACGACGAGCCCGCGCTCGGTGCCGACCGCGACCCCGATGTCGTAATGGTTCTTGTAGATGATGTCGTCGCCATCGATCTCGGCGTTGACGCCGGGGATCTCCTTCAGCGCATCGATCGACGCTTTGACAAAGATCGACATGAAGCCGAGCCGCACGCCGTGCTTTTTCTCGAACATCTCGCGCCAATGCTCACGCAATGCGATCGTCTCACTCATGTCGATTTCGTTGAAGGTCGTCAGCATTGCGGCGGTGTTCTGGGCTGCCTTCAGCCGCTCGGCGGTGCGCCGCCGCAGCCGCGTCATCCGCACCCGCACCTCGCGCTCGCCCGAGATCGCGGCGGCGGGCGCCGGTGGCGGCGCGGATCGGGGAGCCGGCGCCGAGCGTGCCTGCGACGCGATCACGTCCCCTTTGGTGATCCGATCGCCGGGACCGGTCGGCGCGATCGTCGCCGCGTCGAGCCCGCTCTCCTCGACCAGCTTGCGCACGGCGGGGCCGGAGCGCGCCAGAGCACCCGCGGCCGCCCGCCCCTCACCCTTCCGCGGCGCGGGTCCCTCGCTCTCCCCGCGAGCGGGGAGAGGGTTGGGATGGGGGGCTGCCACCACGCCCGCTCCTTCGCCGATCCGGCCGAGCACCGCGCCGACCGGCAAGCTCATGCCTTCCCCGGCCACGATTTCGGCGAGCGTCCCGGCGGCCGGCGACGGTACTTCGACGTTTACCTTGTCGGTTTCGAGCTCGACCACCGGTTCATCGAGCGCCACCGCTTCGCCGGGCCGCTTCAGCCATTTGGCGACTGTCGCCTCGGTGACCGATTCACCGAGGCTCGGCACCTTGATCTCGATCGCCATCGGCTCGGACTCCGCGATCAGGCGGCAAGCGCGTCGCTGACGAGCTGCGCCTGCTCTTCAACATGGCGCTTGAACAGGCCGGTCGCCGGCGACGCGGCCTCCGCTCGACCGGCAAAGCGCGGGCGCTTGGCGGCCACATCCAACCTCGACAAGACCTGCTCGATACGGCGGTCGACAAAATTCCACGCGCCCATATTTTGCGGCTCTTCCTGGCACCAGACGATTTCGGCATTGCGCCAGCGCACCAGCACCGCGGCCAATGACTTAGACGGAAACGGGTAAAGCTGCTCGATCCGCACCAGGGCCACCCGGTCATCCCCACTCACCGCGCGAGCCTTCAACAGATCGAAATAGACCTTGCCTGAACACAGCACCACACGGCGGATCTGGTCCTCGGCTGCGATCGGCCCGGTTTCGTCGATGATGCGGTGAAACGAGCTTCCCGACCCCATTTCGTCGAGCCGCGAGGCGACTTCCTTTGCCCGCAGCAAAGATTTGGGGGTGAAGACGACGAGCGGTTTGCGGAAATTGCGGCGCACCTGGCGGCGCAGGGCGTGAAAATAATTCGCGGCAGTCGTCAGGTTGCAGACCTGGATGTTGTCCTCGGCGCAGAGCTGCAGATAGCGCTCGATCCGGGCAGAGGAATGCTCGGGCCCCTGCCCCTCATAGCCGTGCGGCAACAGCAGCACGAGCCCGCTCATGCGCAACCATTTGGCCTCGCCGGCGCAGAGGAACTGGTCGACAATGACCTGCGCGCCGTTGGCGAAATCACCGAATTGCGCTTCCCACAGCACCAGGGTCGAGGGGTCGGCGAGGCTGTAACCGTACTCGAACCCGACAACACCCGCCTCGGAGAGGGGACTGTCGACGATCTCGAACGGGGCTTGGCCAGCGCGCACATGATTGATCGGGACATAGCGCTGCTCGCTCTCCTGGTCGACGAGCACGGCATGGCGGTGCGAGAAGGTGCCGCGGCCGCTGTCCTGACCCGACAGGCGCACATGCGTCCCTTCGGCGCACAGGCAGGCGATCGCCAGTGCCTCGGCCGTCGCCCAATCGATGCCCTCGCCCGCTTCGATCGCGGCGCGCTTGGCGTCGAGGTGGCGCGCAATCTTGGGATTGAGCCGAAAGCCTTCAGGCGCCGTCACCAGCCCTCGGCCTAGTTCGCGCAACAGCTCGATCGCAACCGCGGTGTCGCCGCGACGGTCGTCACCGAGAGCGGCGCCCAGCCCGGCCCAGGCCCCTTCGAGCCAGTCGGCCTTGTTCGGGCGGTAGCTCTTGGCCGCCTCGAATTCGCTTTCGAGCCTTGTGACAAAGCGCGCCGCCATCGCTTCGGCCTCGCCCTCGGCGATGACCCCTTCCTCGACCAGCCGTTTGGCGTAGAGTTGCCGGGTCGTCGGATGGCGCGCGATCGTGCGGTACATCAGCGGCTGGGTGAACGCCGGCTCGTCGCCCTCGTTGTGGCCGTGGCGGCGGTAGCAGAACAAATCGACGACGACATCCTTGCCGAATTCGCGACGGTATTCGGCAGCGGCAATGGCCGCTTCGACGACCGCTTCAGGATCGTCACCGTTGACGTGGAAAATCGGCGCCTGCACCGCCTTGGCGATGTCGGACGGGTAAGGGCTCGACCGCGCGGCAGACGGCGCGGTGGTAAAGCCGATTTGATTGTTGACGATGACGTGGATCGTGCCGCCGGTGCAAAAGCCGGTCAGTTCCGACAATTCCAATGACTCGGCGACCAGTCCTTGCCCGGCAAAGGCGGCGTCGCCATGCATCAAGATCCCCGCGACCTCGCGCCGCGCGCCGTCGCCGCGCTGTAACTGCTTAGCGCGAACCTTGCCGAGCACGACCGGGTTGACGGCTTCGAGATGCGACGGGTTGGCGGCTAACGACAAATGCACGGTCTTGCCACCAACCTCGCGGTCGGCGGACGTGCCGAGATGGTATTTGACGTCGCCCGAGCCGTGGACCTGCTCCGGGTTCGTCGAATTGCCCTGGAACTCGGAAAAGACCGCGGCATAGGGCTTGCCGACAAAATTGGCGAGCACGTTGAGCCGGCCGCGATGCGGCATGCCGATCACGTATTCCTTGACGCCGAGCGTGCTGCCGCGCCGCAGGATCGCCTCCAGCGCCGGCATCAGCGACTCGGCGCCCTCGATGCCAAAGCGCTTGGTCCCGGTGTAGCGCCGGTCGAGGAACCGCTCGAATGTTTCGGCTGTGGTCAGGATGTCGAGGATTTCTTTTTTTTCGGCTGCCGCCAGCCCCGAGTGGCGCTGGCGTTTTTCGAATTTTTCCTGGATCCAGGCACGCTCGCCCGGGACCTGGATGTGCAGGTACTCGACGCCGATCCTGCCGCAATAAGTCTGCCGCAGGATTGCGATGACCTCGCGCAGGCTGGCGCGGTCGCGGTCGAAGATGTTGGCAAGAAAAATCTCGCGGTCGAGATCGGCCTCGCCAAAGCCATAGCTGCGGTAGTCGAGCTCGGGATAAGGCCCGCGCTTGTCGAGGCCGAGCGGGTCGAGATCGGCCTCAAGATGGCCGCGTACGCGATAGGCGCGGATCAGCTGCAGCACCCGTATCGAGTTCGGTGGTCGCTTGGCGCAAGGTACCCGCATCCAGGCCCGTCGCGCCGTTGCCGGTCGATCGCGCTGCAGGCCTCTCCCAAACCGGCGCTCGCAGTTCACCCAGCTCCGCCGCCTCGTCCTCGCCGATCTCAGCGAAAAATCGCCGCCAGCTCTCATCAACCGAGCCAGGGTCATCGAGAAAGCGCGTATAGAGATCGGCAATAAACCCGGCGTTAGCGCCGGTCAGAAAACTCGCGCCGTCGATATCAGCCATAAATCATCCTTGGCCTGCCCTCGGCAGGCGGCGATTTGCAGTTCTGCGTCGATATAGGCGGAAAGTTGCGCGCTCGCCATGCCCACAGCGCTAGTGACGCTCTGGTAACACCTTTCCTCTATGTTCTAGGGGTCCGCTTGCTCGTTGGTAGATTTTCGAAGGGAGGAGTTCCCGTGAGCTGGGCAGATCGTCGGATCTTCCTTATCAAGGTCAACTCAGAAGCCGCGCCCAGGGGGCTCGGGGTGCCCAAAACAGGCTCTGAGTGGGAAAATGGATCGTTTCTCACCGACTCTACTTTACAAAGCCGAGAAGGGCGCAAACTTCCGGCGCAGTATAGAAAGCCCCCGCAGGCGGGCGAGGTGGCTCTGATATGGATAAATCGACTCCCGAAAACGGGCGCACCTGGGAAAGGTCTAACGGCTGTTGCAAAGATCGCTACCGATCCCGTATCGGATTTAGGGAACAAACTAAGGATCCAGGTTCACAAGGTTGTCTTGTATCATCCCATAGGAATCATCAACGATTCCCACCTCCATGGTCCATCGGGCGGCGTACTTGGCGAGATTAGTGCCTTACGAACGACTTCGCTCCGCTGTTTGTCGCCCGAGCACGCGCAAGAGTTGGCCGGCGCGGTCCAGAGCCGGGGCGGTAGCCTCGCCGCAATAGGTGGCCTGCTCGCGGCTCCTCAAGAGCCGAGGGCGCCAATGCCGCCATCCCCCAAACCGGGGGAGCTGGCCGTTGAACAGCAGAAAATCGTGCGTCTTGTCGAGCAGCGGCAAAACCAAGGTCCTTTTCGGGATGCAGTGATGACCCGCGACGGGAGATGCGCAGTTACCCGCTGTCGCACGGCCGAAGTGCTCGAGGCAGCACACCTGATCCCGTATGCCAGCTATCACCCGCGCCGAGATGATCCAGAGAACGGTCTTCTCCTCAGAGCCGATATTCACACATTGCTGGATCGCCACCTCATCGCGATTAATCCGGAAACGATGTCGCTCTGGGTAAGTCCGCGGTTGCGCGAGACATCGTACGCATCCCTCGGCGGCAAGAAAATCCGCACGGGCGCAGGTCTCGCTTACCTACGCGAGCGATACCAGGCAGCGTTACGTGCTGACCGCGGTGAGGCGCCCTACAGTTGATCCTACTGGCGCGGCGCGCGTAGGCGGATCACTGAAATGTAGTCTGCTGCAATTAGCGTATCGACGGGGTCGAGGTGCCAAGCTTGCAGGCGTCAACCGACGCAAATACGTTGGCCTATTGCGCCCTGACTCCTCGGTCCGCTCCGATGCACGAGCAGGAGCCGCGGCGAATTACCCTTTCAGCAAATCGCGCATTGTCGTGCCGATCGCCGCCGGCGAGCGCGCGATGGTGGCTCCGGCGCTGCGCAACGCCTCCATCTTTTCTTCGGCCCCGCCTTTGCCGCCGGCGATGATGGCGCCGGCATGACCCATGCGCCGGCCGGGCGGCGCCGTGCTGCCGGCGATAAAGCCGACCACCGGTTTTTTGCGCCGCGACGATTTGAGAAAAGCGGCGCCGTCTTCCTCCGCGGTGCCGCCGATCTCGCCGATCATGACGATCGCTTGGGTCTCGTCATCGGCAAGCAGCATTTCCAGCACTTCGACAAAATTGGTGCCGTTGACCGGGTCGCCGCCGATGCCGACACAGGTCGATTGGCCGAGCCCGACCGCGGTCGTCTGCGCCACCGCCTCGTAGGTCAAGGTGCCCGAGCGCGAGACGATGCCGATCGGGCCGCGGCGGTGGATGTGTCCCGGCATGATGCCGATCTTGCATTCGTCCGGAGTGATGACGCCAGGGCAGTTGGGGCCGATCAGCCGGGTCTTGGTGCCGGTGAGCGCGCGCTTGACGCGGACCATGTCGACCACCGGGATCCCTTCGGTGATGCACGCGACGAGCGGGATTTCGGCGTCGATTGCTTCGAGGATCGCGTCGGCGGCAAAGGGCGGCGGCACGTAAATGACGCTCGCGTCGCAACCGGTCGCGGCGCGCGCTTCGAGGACCGTGTTGAACACCGGCAGGTCGAGATGGCGGGTCCCGCCTTTTCCCGGCGTGACCCCGCCGACCATCTTGGTGCCGTAGGCAATCGCCTGCTCCGAGTGAAAGGTGCCCTGCGAGCCGGTGAAACCCTGGCACAGAACCTTGGTCGCGGCGTTGACGAGGATCGCCATCAGCGCGCCTCCTTGACCGCAGTCACGATCTTTTGCGCGGCGTCGGCGAGGTTCTCGGCGGCGAGGATCGGCAGCCCCGATTGCTGCATGATCTTTTTGCCGAGGTCGACGTTGGTACCCTCCAGCCGCACGACCAACGGCACGTGCAGATTGATCTCGCGCGCGGCGCCGACGACCCCCTCAGCGATCACGTCGCAGCGCATGATCCCGCCAAAGATGTTGACGAGGATGCCTTCGACATTGGGGTCGCTGAGGATCAGCTTGAACGCGGTCGAGACCCGCTCGCGCGTCGCCCCGCCGCCGACATCGAGGAAATTCGCCGGGCTGCCGCCGTAAAGCTTGATGATGTCCATCGTCGCCATCGCGAGACCGGCGCCGTTGACCATGCAGCCGATGTTGCCGTCGAGCTTGATGTAGTTGAGCGCGTGCTTGCCGGCCTCGACCTCGGTCGGGTCTTCCTCGTCCTCGTCGCGCAGGGCGGCGATTTCGGGATGGCGGAAGAGGGCGTTGTCGTCGAACCCCACTTTGGCGTCGAGCGCCAGCAATTCGCCCGATCCGGTCACGACCAGCGGGTTGATCTCGGCGATCGAGGCGTCGAGTTCGGTAAAGGCCTGGTAGAGCGCGGTTACGAATTTGACCGCGACGCCGACCTGCTTGCCTTCGAGCCCGAGACCGAACGCGATCTCGCGCGCATGGAACGGCTGGATCCCGCTCGCCGGGTCGATCGCGACCTTGAGGATCTTTTCCGGCGAATGCTCGGTGACTTCTTCGATCTCGACCCCGCCCTCGGTAGAGCCGATCAAGGTGACGCGGCCGGTTTCGCGATCGATCAGCATGCCGAGATAAAGCTCGCGAGCAATGTCGCAGCCTTCCTCGACATAGACGCGCTTGACCTCGCGTCCGCCGGGGCCGGTCTGAAGGGTGACGAGATTGTGCCCGAGCAGGGATTTGGCGGCAGCCGCGACCTCGTCCTCGGTGCGCACGATTTTGACGCCGCCCGCCTTGCCGCGGCCGCCGGCATGGATCTGCGCCTTGACCACCCACACCGCCCCGCCGAGCCGTTTTGCGACCGCGACCGCTTCGGCCGCGGTGTAGGCGATGCCGCCGCGCGGTACGGCGACACCGAATTTCGCCAGCAGCTCTTTCGCCTGGTATTCGTGGATGTTCATCGGCTCAGCCCACCGCCGGCATGTTTTTGACGACGTCGACCAGGTCGCGGACCGCGGCGACCGATTTCTCGAATTCGGCCCTCTCCTCGCGGTCGAGTTCGATTTCGACAATACGCTCGACGCCGCCGGCTCCGATCACCACCGGCACCCCGACATAGAGATCTTTCACGCCATACTGGCCGGTGAGCCAGGCGGCGCAAGGCAAGACCCGCTTCTTGTCGCGCAAATAGGCCTCGACCATCGCGATCGCCGAGCTCGCCGGCGCGTAAAAGGCCGAACCGGTCTTCAACAGGCCGACGATCTCGGCGCCGCCGTCGCGGGTGCGCTGGACGATCTTGTCGAGCCGCTCCTGCGTCGTCCATCCCATCTTGACGAGGTCCGGCAACGGGATGCCGGCGACGGTCGAATAGCGCGGGAGCGGCACCATCATGTCGCCATGGCCGCCGAGGACGAAGGCGCTGACGTCCTCCACCGAGACCTTCAGTTCCTCGGCCAGGAAATAGCGAAACCGGGCGCTGTCGAGCACGCCCGCCATGCCGACGACGCGATGCGCCGGCAATCCGCAGGCCTCGCGCATGACCCACACCATGACGTCGAGCGGGTTGGTGATCGTGATTACAAAGGCCTGCGGGCAATGCTTTTTGATCGCCGCTCCGACGGTTGAAATCACCTTAGCGTTGGTGCCGATCAGATCGTCGCGGCTCATCCCGGGCCGGCGAGCGATGCCGGCGGTGACGACGACGACATCGGCGCCCTCGATGTCGGCGTAGTCGTTCGAGCCCTCGACAACCGCATCATAGCCCTCGATCGTCGAGCCCTCGACAATGTCGAGCGCCTTCCCTTGCGGCACGCCCTCGACAATGTCGAGCAGCACGATGTCGCCCAATTCCTTGAGCCCGGCGAGCAGCGCAATCGTGCCGCCAACCTGCCCGGCGCCGACCAGCGCGATCTTGTTGCGTGTCATGGGAGTGCCTCGTTTCTGCGGCGCCGAGCGCGGGCGCAAACCGGCCCGCGTCTTACCGCGAATTCCACGGGCGGGCAAGGCGGCGGGTATCCGAGCGGGTCCCCGGGCCGCGGCTGCACCCGACAATTCGTTCGCGCGGCTGGATCAACGGTCGGTTGTTTTGGACAGCAGCGAAAATCGCCTGTCGACATTGCACCCTCTTTGCCTCGAAAACCAACCCGCTGGAAGCGTCTGGCAGGAGAACCGCATGACGGACCCGAGCGGGAACGCGGCATCGTCGACCGAGGTCATCCCCGCCGGGCACGCGGCGCCCAGAGCCGAGGAAGAGGGCGACGGACCATCGCCCCGGGCCGGGCTCGCCGGGCTCTCGGTTGCGGCGCTTGGCGTCGTCTTCGGTGATATCGGGACGAGCCCGGTCTACACCTTCCGGGAATGCTTTGATCCAGAACACGGACTTGCGCTTGCGCCGGAAAACATCCTCGGGGTCCTGTCGCTGATCGTGTGGGCATTGATCCTGGTCGTCGCCGTCAAATACGTGCTGTTGATCATGCGCGCTGACAATCAGGGCGAAGGCGGGATCCTGGCCTTGCTGGCGCTCGCCCAAGAGGCGGCGCAAGGTCCCCGCGGGCGCACCGTCCTCGTCTTGCTCGCCATCGCCGGCGCTGCGCTGTTTTACGGCGACAGCATGATCACGCCGGCGATTTCCGTCCTGAGCGCGATCGAGGGGATTGGGGTTGGGACCCCGGCATTGAGCCGGTTTGTCGTACCGCTCACTGTTGTCGTGCTGGTCGTGCTGTTCCTCGTGCAGAAGCGCGGCACCGAGAAGATCGGATACCTCTTCGGCCCGGTGATGCTGGCATGGTTCGCGGTGATAGGCGTCGACGGACTGATCCAAATCGCCGAGGCCCCGCGGGTGCTGGCGGCGCTGAACCCGGCCCATGCCGTCACCGTCCTCATCGCCTTCCCGTTAAGGGGCTTCATCGTCCTCGGGGCCGTGTCCCTGGCGATCACTGGCGGCGAGGCGCTTTACGCCGATATGGGCCATTTCGGGAGGTTCCCGATCAGGCTCGCCTGGTTCGGGCTGGTGCTGCCCGCTCTCGTCCTGAACTATTTCGGACAGGGCGCCTTGGTCCTCGGCGACAAGACCGCGATCGAGAACCCGTTCTTTCGCATGGCGCCGGCGTGGGGATTGTGGCCGCTGGTGCTGCTGGCGACCGCGGCGACGGTCATCGCCTCGCAGGCGGTGATTTCCGGTTCCTTCTCGCTGTCGCGCCAGGCGATGCAGCTTGGCCTGATGCCCCAGCTCGACGTGTTCCAAACTTCGGCACAGGCACGCGGCCAGATCTATATCCCGCAGATCAATTGGCTGCTGTTGGCGGCGGTGCTGGCCCTGGTCCTGAGCTTTGGGAGCTCGGGTGCGCTCGCCTCGGCCTACGGCTTTGCGGTGACCGGGACGATGACATTGACCACGGTGCTAGTCGGCTTCGTAATGCGCGGCGTGTGGCGGTGGCGATGGCCGGCGATCGCCGCCGTGCTGGCGCCGATCGCGGCCGTCGATCTCGCGCTGTTCGGCTCGAACTCGCTTAAGATCCCGAGCGGTGCCTGGTTCCCGCTGGTGATCGGGCTCGTCGTATTCACAATCATGACCACTTGGCGCACCGGCCGCCGATTGGTGCTGGGACGGATCGAGAGCGAGACGATGCCGTTCCCCGACTTCCTCGCCAGCTGCGAAGAGACGCCCGAGGCCCGCGTCTCCGGCACCGCAGTCTTTCTCAGCACCCATACCCAGCACGTGCCGCCGACCCTGATGCAAAATCTAAAGCACAACAAGGTGCTGCACCGGACGGTGTTGCTCGTCCGGGTCGCCACCGACAACATCCCCCGGGTCGCGGGCCCGGACCGCATCAAGGCGAACGAGCTGGGCCACGGCTTTTGGCAGATCGACGCGCATTTCGGCTTCGCCCAGACCCCGAACGTGCCGCGGGAACTGGGGCGCGCGGAAATCCCGGGGCTCGATCTCGATCCCGGCAAGATCTCGTTCTTCGTCGGGCGCGCCAATGTCAAATCGACATTGCGTCCGGGGATGGCCCGCTGGCGCGAGCATATTTATATCGTGCTGACCCGGCTGGCGACGCGCACGCCCGAGTTCTTCCGCATCCCGCCCGACCGGGTCATCGAACTCGGCGCCCAGGTCGAGATCTGAGGCGCGACCGCTCCGATGAATCGAGACAGGTGTTCGTCGACACGCGCCGCTGACGAGGGCTTCGAGAGGCGAACCTGCCGGTCAGCGCCGCGGGCGGTTGGCGATGTAATCGGCGCTCTGCATTTCGATCAGGCGGGAGACGGTGCGCTGAAACTCGAAGGTGCCGTCGCCGGCGAGGTAGATTTCTTCAGGGGGCGCCTCGGCCGAGGCGATCAGCAGGGTGCGCGCGTCGTAAAGCGCGTCGATCAGGATGTTGAAGCGGCGGGCTTCGTTGCGCTGCTGGCGGGCAAGGCGCGGAATACCCTCGATAATCACCGCAGCGTAGCGCCGCGTAAGCGCCAGGTAATCAACGGCAGCGAGCGGCTGCATACAAAGATCGGCAAAGCTGAACCAGGCGACGTTGCGGGCTGCGCGCGGCACGGTGAGGCGGCGCCCTTTGATCACGAGGCTCGTGCGCTCGCCCGCCTCGCCGTTGGTCAGCTCGGCGAAGGTCGCCTCCAAAGCCCGATGCGCATCCTCCCCCAGCGGCGCGTGGTAGACCGGCTTGCCAACCAGCCGGGCAAAGCGGTAGTCGCGGCCGCTGTCGAGTTCGAGCACGTAGAGCTTTTGTTTCAGCAATTCGATGAACGGCAGAAACCGCTCGCGATGCAGCCCGTGCTCGTACAGCTCGTCCGGCGCGCGATTCGAGGTTGCGACGACGACGATCCCGGCATCGAACAGCGCCGTGAACAGGCGTTCGAGGATCATCGCGTCGGCGATGTTGTCGACCTGAAATTCGTCAAAGCACAACAGCGCCGCCTCGGCGACGATGTCGGCCGCAACCTTGGCGATCGGCTCGCGGGTTTTATCACGCCGCTCCTGCTCGATGCGGTCGTGGATTTCGAGCATGAAAGCGTGGAAATGGACACGTCGCTTGCGCGGGCCCGGCGCTGTCGCAAAGAACAGATCCATCAGCATCGACTTGCCGCGTCCGACCGGGCCGCACAGATAGAGCCCCATCGGTGCCTGGGCTCCGTGGTTCTCGGCGAGGCCAAAGCGAGCGAGCCAGCCAAGCAGTCCGGATTCCGGGTGGTAGCTGAGCAGGGCGCGGTAAAGGCTCTGCAGGCGCTCGACCGCCAGCTGCTGCGCCGGATCGGGGTCAAGCCGCCCCGCTCGGCGCCAAGCGCGGTAGAGCGCCATCGGCTCCTGCGGCGATGGGGCGCCGCCAGCGTCGGGCGCTGTTATCGATACCAAAGTAAAGCCGGGGACATGGCGCAGGCGAAGGTTCGGCTGGGGCGTTGCGGGGTGCGGCCGGGGGGTCTACTTCAGACGCGGCGGCCGCGCAATGGGGTCGCGGCCGAAGGAGGCACGGGCATGAACGAAGATCGCTTCAATATGGACATCCGCAAGTTCCTGAAGATTGTCGGGGTGACCGCGCAGCGCGAGATCGAAAAGGCCGCGCGCGACGCGCATGCCAAGGGCGTGCTCGCAGACAGCGCCATCCTGAAACCGCGCATCACCCTTTTGATCCCCGAGATCGGGCTCGAGCACGTCGTCGAGGGCGAGATCGGATTATCCTGACGGCTCCGCCGGTTAGTCCTCGGCTGAGGTCGCTGCCGCGGCGGCGCCGTCGAGCCCGAGCAGCACCAGTGCTTCGGGCTCGGGCAGGGTCTCGATCTGCGCCAGCCGGCGGTCGATCTGGCGCCGCCGGGTGGCGACGGTCTCGATCGTGCTCGACGCCTCGTTGAGCTTTTTCTGCACCTTTTCGAGCATCTCGCCATACCTCGCGAACTCGGTCTTGACCGCGCGCAGCACCTGCCAGACCTCGCTCGACCGTTTCTGGATCGCCAAGCTGCGAAACCCCATGCGCAGGCTGTTGAGCAGCGCCAGCAACGTCGTCGGTCCGGCGACGACGACCCGCCAGTCTCGTTGCAAGGCGTCAACCAAGCCGGGCCGCCGCACGATCTCGGCGTAAAGCCCCTCGGTCGGCAGATACAGCAATGCAAAGTCGGTCGAATGCGGCGGTGCGACGTATTTGGCGCAGATGTCGCGCGCGGCGAGGCGGATGCGCCCTTCGATCGCCTTTCCCGCCGCTTCCACCGCGGCGCCGTCGGCGCGCTCGGCGGCGTCGGACAGCCGCTCGTAATCCTCGGTCGGGAATTTGGCGTCGATCGGTAGCCACAGCGGACCGTCGCCATCGGCTCCCGGCAGGCGGATCGCAAATTCGACGCGCTGGTTGCTGCCGGGCCGGATCTCGACATTACGATCATATTGCTCGGCGGTCAGCCCCTGTTCGAGGACGCCGCCCAATGAGATTTCGCCCCAGGTCCCGCGCACCTTGACGTTGGTCAACACCCGCTTCAGGTCGCCGACCCCGGCCGCCAGGGTCTGCATTTCGCCGACGCTCTTGAACACCTGTTCAAGCTGGTCGCTGACCAGCTTGAAGCTGGCGCCGAGCCGTTCCTCGAGCGTGTGGTGCAGCTTTTCGTCGACGGTGGCGCGCATTGCTTCGAGCTTTTCGGCATTGTCGATGCGCATCGCCTCGAGCCGGCCCTCGACCGTGCGCTGCAGCGAATCGCCGAGCCTGACAACTGCCCCCGTCACTTCCTCGCGGAGCGAGCGGGCCTCACCCGCCGCGATGCCTCGGCCGCGCAACAGCTCGTCGCGCAAGCCCTGGTCGAGGTGCCGCAGCGCCGGCTCGATCGGCCCCTCGCTGCGGCGGGCAAGCGCGCCGAAGCGCAGCAGCAGAACAATGCCGACCGCCAGTGCCAAGGTCGACACGACCAGCGCGGCAAAGGCCAAGGTCTCGGTGCTCACCCGCCGCTCCGTCTCGGTGCTGCGCTATTTCGCGGCGGTCACCATGATTTCAACCAATACCTCGGGGCGCGCCATCTCGGCCTTGACGCAAGCGCGCGCCGGCGGGTTTTGGGGATCGACCCAGGCGTTCCACACCGAATTCATGTCGGCAAACAGCGCCATGTCCTTGATCCACAGATTGGCCGCCAGCAGGTTCGATTTGCTGGTTCCGGCCTGCGTCAGATACGAATCGATCTTGTCGAGGACCTGCCTGGTCTGGCCCTTGATGTCCTGCGCGGTGTCGCCGGCGGTCAGCCCGGCGAGGTAGACCGTGTCGCCGCGGACGACGGCGCGGCTCATGCGCGGCCCCGGCGGCTGGGTCATGTCGATGCGGCGGATGTCCATGGTTTTCGCCCTTCTCGATGTCAGAATTCAGGGATGGTCGCGACCTCAGCCGGCGGCGGCCGGCGGGGTCTGATAATTGACGATGCGCTTCGCCGACGCGTGTTGGGGTGGACGGCCCCACGGCATCGAAGTGTGCCAATGTTTGGTCGTCACGACGCAAACACGAGGACCGTCCGTCATCAAGCTTAAGCGCATTGCCATCGACACGTCCAAGCATGTCTATACCCTGCACGGGGTCGATGAGGCCGAGCGCCCGGTGTTGCGGCGCGAGTTGAGGCGCAGCCAGGTCGCGGCGTTCTTTGGCAAGCAGGAACCCAGCGAAGTGGTGCTGGAGGCTTGCGGCAGCGCGCACCACTGGGGCCGGCAACTGAGCGCGCTCGGCCATCGGGTGAAGCTGATCCCGCCGCAATACGTCAAGCCGTTCGTCAAGCGCGGCAAGAACGATCGCAATGACGCCGAGGCCATCAGCGAGGCGGCAGCACGGCCGACGATGCGCTTTGTGCCGGTCAAATCGGCCGAGCAACAGGCCGAGCTGACAGTGCTGAAGGTGCGCGAGCTTGTGGTCAAGCAGCGCACCCAGCTGGTCAACGCGCTGCGGGGGCACGCCGCCGAGTTCGGGATTATTGCCGCCAAAGGGGTGGGCAACGCCGCGGCCCTGGCCGCGCGCGCCGCAGCCGATCCCGCCGTGCCGGCCGCAGCGCAGGAGATGATGGCCCTGCTGGGCCGCGAGATCGAGCACCTTGACCAGCGGCTGGCCGAGCTCGGCGGCACGCTCGCGGCGCTGCATCGGGCCAACCCGCTCAGCCAGCTTTTGGCCGAGGTTCCCGGGATCGGGCCGATCAGCGCCCTGACCCTGGCGCTGACGATCGATGCCAAGGCGTTCCGCTCGGGGCGACATCTGGCTGCCTGGATCGGGCTTACGCCCAAGGAGCACTCGACCGGCGGCAAGCACCGCCTCGGCGCCATCAGCCGGGAAGGCAACGAGCGGTTGCGCCAACTGCTGGTGCTCGGCGCGACCTCGGTCATCAAGGTCGCCAAACCCGGCCACCGACACGCCACGGTGTGGCTGACCGGTTTGCTCGGGCGACGGCCGCGCCGGGTCGCGGCGGTTGCCCTGGCCAACAAGATGGCTCGCATTGTGTGGGCCATGATGACGAACGGCGAAGCGTACCGGCAACCGTCGGCAACCGCCTGACCGCTCGTCATCGCCGCGGGTGAGAGGGCGCAGCACAAGATGGCGATCGGTCGACCCGACGGACGAGACACCCCGTGGCATCCAACGGCGCATCCAACGCCGCTGAGCGTGTTTGGGAAGCGTCCGCGGAACCCATCTGGGCCCGCGGCCATGGCCGCACCACAAGGCCGGACACATGACCGCACGCGAACCGCCGCCAAATCGGCGCAGCGCCCTTGCATCCAAGGGGCCGTTCTCTAATCGCGTCTCCTCTGTCAACTGGATCTTGAACGCTTCTGTCGCCGTACCGGGGTCACGGTTCTCTCCGCGGTCGGAAGCGTCCGCCGCAACATCTGGTTCGAAGCACAGGCGCTGCAATGTCCACAGCGGGCTCGCGTGGTGTTTTACGCGGCCCAAGGCCCTCCGTCGCAGTCGCCTGCACCCTCGCCCCGTCGGGCAACCATCACATCCGAGGCGGCGCCCGGATGGATCCTGGTGAAGGTATCGTCAGACGGCCGCCGGCTGCTCGGACCAGCGGAACGGCTCGCCCGACCGCCACATGCTGTGCAGGATCACAGCGAGTTTTCGGGCAAGCGCCACGCGCGCCTTGCCAGCGCCTGATCGTCTGGCAATCGCCTGGGCCCAGTTTTTCAGGCCTGAAGCCCGTTTGACCCGCGACATCAGCACCACCGCCGCTTCGTACATCAGCGTGCGAGCCAGCGTGTCGCCGCACTTCGATATTCTGCCGCTGCGGTCTATCTCGCCCGATTGATATCGTTTTGGGGTGAGCCCGAGGTGCGCGCCGACCGATCGTGACCGGCCGAAGCGCGCCGGATCCTCGATCATACTGACATAGGCCAGCACAGACAGCACTCCGATCCCGGGCACACCCATCAGGTGACGGCACGTGGGGCTCGACTTCACCAGCGCGCGTACCGCTTTGTCGAAGGCGGCGGTCTGCTGGCGCAGTTGCCGCCAAGCGGCCAGCATGGGCCGAACGATCGGCGCCACTTCGGCCCGGTCGACAAGCAGCGTCTCGACGCGCCGGTCGAACGGCAGTCCACGCCCTGCTCCCGGCAGCATGCCGAAGGTCTTGAGCACACCGCGGATATGGTTCGACAATCGTGTTGTCATGCCGACGAGCTGGGCTCGTGCCCCCAGCAAGGCCCGCACCCGATGGGAATCGAACGACTTTACATGCACCGACCGATACCATCCCGTGCGCATGATCTGCGCCAGTCCCTCCGCATCGTTCTGATCCGTCTTGTTGATCTGCATTTTGAGCGCAGCCCTTGCATGCCTCGCATCGAGGCACGTGACGGCGAGCCCGCGACCGCGCAACTCGTGCACCAGCCATGGCGTCATAGGACCGGTCTCGATACCGATGCGGGCATCCTCGCCGCCATGCCTCCGCACCGCGCGCTCAATCTGTTCCGGATCAGAGGCGCACTGGCCACGCCACAGTCGGCGACCGGAGTTGTTCACGACACAGATCGCGGTCGATTTTTGCGACACGTCCAAGCCAACATAGTGGGTCATCGCACAGCCTCCGATGGTGAAAGCGACCGGGCTACAGCCCGGAGCGCGGCACTATCGGCAAGTCAGCCAGCCGCCGCGATTACCCGATGTCCACACATGGATGCCGAAAGTCACCAGGGCGCGGTCGCCGGTCGTGCGAAAGCTGTGTACCCGATTCGCCGGAAGTGCAATCGTCACGCCGGGTTCGAGCTTGACCACCCCGTCCTCACCCTCGAGCCACGCCTCGCCCTCACCTTCGAGGACGGTCAACAGCTCGACGTAGGGGTGCGAATGCGGCTGCGTTTCGTAGCCTGGCGGCGAGGTCTGGATGCCGGTGCGCACCGGCACGTCTTTGCCGTTGTCGTCGCCGACGACCGGGCAATAGCCGGCCCCGCCCCCAAAGGTGACATGCGGCCGCTCGGCATGGCGGATCAGGAACGGTATTTGGCTCATCTCAACCTCACGGGCGGGGGGTAGACGCAATAACTCTACCACGCGAACTCTACCACGCGGCTTTGATGTATTACACGCCGATGCCGCCGATCCAACTCGCCGAGCGGTTGGCCCTGCTCCTCGCGCTGGCCTGCTTCCTCGGTCTCGCTTTCGAGGAAGTCTACAAACGCGCCGAGCCCGAAATCCCGGGCGGCGTGCGTACCTTCCCGCTGGTGGCGCTTGCCGGAGCACTGCTCTATTTGGCCGAGCCGAACCACGCGCTCGCTTTCTGCGTCGGGCTCCTCGCCCTGGCGGCGTGGCTGTTGGTCTTTCTGCGAATCGAGCTGCCGCAACCCAGGGCGGGCCGGACTTTGGTCATCCCGTCGACCAGCCTCCTCGTCTACGCCCTTGGTCCGATCGCTCTGACCCAGCCGCCTTGGGTGGCGATCGGTGCGACAGTCACCGCGGTAATGCTGATCGGCGGGCGCGAACGGATGCACGGATTTGTCCGGCTGGTCCCGCAGGACGAGATCCTGACCGCCGGCAAATTCCTGATCCTCGCCGGCATCATCCTGCCGCTCTTGCCCGACACCCGGCTGATCGCCGCGGCGCCGCTGACGCTCTACCGCGTCTGGCTTGCCGTCGTCGCGATCTCCGGCTTGTCCTATCTGACCTACCTTGTGCAGCGTTACCTACCCGTAAAGGGCGGCGCGCTGTTCCCGGCACTGCTCGGAGGCGCCTATTCCTCCACCGCGACGACCGTCGTCCTCGCCAAGCGCCAGCGCGAGCCCGACGCCCCTCGCGCCGAATTGTCGGCCGGCATCGTTGCGGCGACGACCGTCATGTATCTGCGGCTGGCGATCGTCATCGCCTTGTTCAGCTTGCCTTTGGCCGCGATCTTGGCGCCCGCCCTCGCCTTTTTGTTCCTTGCGGCCGGGCTCCTGGCGTGGCGCGAATGGGGTCGGGCCGAGCGCGTCAGCGCGCAGGATCTAGTGGTTCCCGCGGCCAACCCGTTACAATTGACGACGGCGCTGGTCTTCGCGGCGCTGTTCGTCGCGATCTCGTTGGCGACGGTCTGGGTCGAAAAGCTGTTCGGCCAAGCCGGCATCTTCACCCTCGCGGCACTGGTCGGGGCCAGCGACATCGACCCGTTCGTCCTCAATCTCGCCCAGGGCGGGGCGCCGGGAATGAGCCTTTCCGCCGTCGCCGCCGCGATATTGATTGCCGCCTCCACCAACAATCTCGCCAAATCGGGCTACGCAATCGGCTTTGGCGGCCTGACGCATACCCGACGACCCGCCCTGATGCTGGTTGTCCTCGCAATGCTCGGCTTCTCCGCCGCCGCCCTCTATCTCGTTTGAAAACTCGGCCTAGCGGCGCGCACGAAAGAAGTCGCGCAACAAGGCACCGGCGCGGCGTTCGTCGATCCCGCCGTATATTTCCGGACGGTGATGAATCGTCGGCTGCTCGAAGATGCGGGGGCCGTGCTCGACCGCTCCGCCTTTCGGGTCCCAGGCGCCGAAATAGAGCCGCCTCAAGCGGGCGAGCGCCACCGCCGCGGCGCACATCGCGCACGGCTCCAAGGTGACCCACAGATCGCATTCGGCGAGCCGCGCCGTCCCGAGCCGCGCCGCCCCGGCGCGCAACACCAGCATTTCGGCATGCGCGGTCGGGTCGTGGTCCTCCTCCACCCGATTGCCGGCGGCGGCGAGCACCTTCCCCACATCGTCGACCAGCACCGCGCCGACCGGCACCTCGCCGCGCGTCGCGGCGGCTTCGGCTTCGGCCAGCGCCAGCGCCATCGGCGACGGCGACCGGCTCATCCGCCGTGCCGCCGGCGGATCGGCTCCGGGATCGCGATCGGTTTTCGCATCGACAGCCGCATGAACAGCCCCTCCTGCTCGGCCTCGGCGTGCACCGTGCCGGCGACGGTGAACTCGGCGGCGAGCCGCCAGCGCACCCGGCCGAGCCCGGCGACGCGCATCCGCCCCAACAGCTTGTCGGCGATCGTCACCGGCCGGCGATAGGCGATCCGCGTCGCGGTCAGGATCGGGGCGACATCGTCGGCGAGCGCCTGGACCAGCGGATAGGCCTCGTCCATCAGCCCGAGCCGCAAATCCTCGAGCCAGCGGATGAACACGATGTTGCTGACGATGCCCGCGAAGTCTATGTCGTAAGTCTGGATGCGCAGCGGCAGCTCGTAAAATTCGCTCATCGGCTCACCGGTATCGATCGGAACGCAGCATGGCACAGCCGGTCATCGGCCTCACCCTCGATCACGAGCCTCCCGGCGGCTGGTCGAAATTTCCGTGGTACGCGATCCGCGAGAATTACTGCAACGCGGTGCGCCATGCCGGCGGGCTGCCGGTGCTGCTGCCGCATGAGCCCGACGACGCCCGGCTCTATCTCAACCGGATCGACGGGCTGATCGTGACCGGTGGCGGCTTCGACGTCGATCCGGCACTGTTCGGCGCGGCGACCCGCCATCCGAGCGTCACCACCAAGGATCGCCGCACGGCGTTCGAGCTTGCCGCCACCAACGGGGCGCTCGCCCGCGAGATGCCAGTGCTCGGCATCTGCGGCGGCCAGCAATTGTTGAACGTGGCGCTCGGCGGCACCCTGATCCAACATATCCCGGACGAGGTGCCGGACGCCTTGCCGCATCGCCAGCCAAATCCGCGCGACGAGCCCGGCCACGACGTCCGGATCGTACCCGGGACCCTGCTCCACCGCATTGCCGGGATCGAGCGTCTGGCAGTCAACAGCGCCCACCACCAGGCGGTCAAGGATGCCGGGCCGGAGGTCGTCGTCGACGCGGTCGCCGAGGACGGTGTCGTCGAAGGCATCGAAGACCCCCGCCGGCGGTTTTGCCTCGGCGTCCAGTGGCACCCCGAATTCGAGATCAACGAAGCCGACCGGCGCATCTTCCGCGCCTTTGTCGCGGCCGCCCAACGGTGAAGACCGAGCTCGCCGAGCGTGTGGCGGGCGACAGCGCGTCTCCTGAGCGCATCGCCAAGATGCTGTCGCGGGCAGGGTTGTGCTCGCGCCGCGACGCCGAGCGCTGGATCGCCGGCGGGCGGGTCTCGGTTGACGGAATGGTGTTGACGACCCCGGCGGTCACCGTGACCGCCGACAACGACATCCGCGTCGACGGCAAGCCAATCCCGCAGCCCGAACGGGCGCGGCTGTGGCGCTATCACAAGCCCGCCGGGCTCGTCACCACGCATCGCGACGAAAAAAGCCGTCCGACGGTGTTCGACGCTTTGCCCAAGGATCTGCCGCGGCTGATCTCGGTCGGGCGGCTCGACCTAAACTCCGAGGGACTGCTGCTGTTGACCAATGACGGAGCGCTCGCCCGCCGGCTCGAACTGCCGGCGACCGGCTGGGTACGGCGCTACAAGGTGCGGGTGCATGGCGCGGTCGAGCCGGCCCGCCTCGCCGCCCTCGCCAACGGGATCACCATCGACGGCCTCGCCTACGGCCCGATCCGCACCGCCCTCGAACGCACCCAGGGCAGCAACGCCTGGATCGCGATGGCGCTGAGCGAAGGCAAGAACCGCGAAGTGCGCCGGGTGCTGGAACATTTGGGATTGCAGGTGACGCGGCTGATCCGCCTGTCCTACGGCCCGTTCCAGCTCGGCAATCTGGCGCGCAGTGTGCTCGCCGAGGTGCCGAGAAAGGCGCTCGCCGAGCAGCTCGGCGCCGAGATGCCCAAATGGGCGATGCATGCGGATCGTCGGCGGTAGCCATCGCGGCCGTCGCCTGACCGCGCCGCCGGGGGAGGCGGTCCGCCCGACCAGCGACCGCGCCCGCGAGGCGTTGTTCAACATCCTCTCGCACGGCGACTTCGCGGCGGACGGCATCCCGTTCGCCGACGTGCCGGTTCTGGACGCGTTTGCCGGCACCGGCGCCTTCGGCCTCGAAGCGCTGTCGCGCGGTGCCGCCGAAGTCGTGCTTATCGAAAATGACCGCGATGCGCTCCTGGCTTTGCGCCGCAATGTCGCGGTGCTCGGCGAGACCAGCCGGACCCGGATCGTTGCCGGCGACGCGACCCGGCCGCCGCGCGCGGCCATGCCCTGCGCCGTCGCCTTTCTCGACCCGCCCTATAAGAGCGGGCTTGCCGCCCCGGCGCTGGCGGCACTCGCCGCTGCCGGCTGGCTCACCCGCGACGCGCTCGCGGTGGTCGAGGTCGGCGCACGCGAGGCGTTCGCGCCACCCGACGGTTTCGCATTGCTCGACGAGCGCGTCTATGGCGCCGCCCGGCTGGTCTTTCTGCGCCGCGACGCCGGCTAGCCGCCGGTAGGGAGGAGAACAATGCGACTTGGCGAGCGGCGCCGGCGCCGCACGGCCTCGCCGGCGCATTGTCAGGCCGCACGTGCCTCGCTACGATGACCACCCCTCCGCGGCAAGGATTGATCGCGATGCAGACGAGGTTCACCGTCAACGACATGACAATTCACCGGTTGGTCGAGCAGGAGGCGGGTTTTACCCCGATCTTGGAATTTCTCCCGAGCCTGAGCCCCGAATTGCTGCGCGAAAACCGGTCGTGGCTGGAGCCGGCGGCGCTCGACCCGGCGACCGGCATGGCCGTGCTTTGCTTCCAATCCTATATCGTCAAGACGCCGCACCACACGATCCTGGTCGATGCCTGCATCGGCAACGACAAGACGTTTCCGCATCGCCCGACCTGGCATCGCAAAACCGACAGCAATTGGATGCACGCGTTGACCGCCGCCGGCATGACCGTCGACGACATCGACATCGTCATGTGCACGCATCTGCACGGCGATCACGTCGGCTGGAACACGCGGCTCGAAAACGGCCGCTGGGTCCCGACTTTTCCGAACGCCAGGTATCTGTTCTCCAAAAAAGAATACGAATATTGGGACGGCGTGCACCGCGCCACCCCGCTCGACCCGATGATGGACAGCGTGCTGCCGATCATCGACGCCAACAAGGCCGAGCTGGTGACCAGCGACTACGCGCTCAACGACCACATCCGGCTGATGCCGACGCCGGGCCACACGCCCGATCACTTCGCGGTCTGCGCCGGGCGCGGCGGCGATGCGGCGGTGTTCACCGGCGATTTGATCCACTCGCCGATCCAGGCGCGCTATCCCGACCTGGTGATGCGCGTCGATTACGACCCGCAGCAGGCGTCGGCTACCCGTCGCGCCTTTTTCGAGCGCTACTGCGACACGCCGACCCTGTGTTGCACGATGCACTTCCCGTCGCCCTCGGTCGGCCACATCAAACGCTGGGGCGACGGCTTCCGCCACGAGCCGCTCAGCGCCTGAGCTCTCCTTACAAATCCGCGCTCCCCGATCCCAATCGCCCGCAGCGACTAGCTGTTTTCGACCGCAGCAGAACCTTCTGCGAAACCCCCGAGGCCGTCTCAGCTGATGAAAAATAGGTGCGATGCGGTCAGCGGGGGAACGGGAGTTCCGGTCAAGGTGGCGACGAGATGCTCGGTGGCCGTGGTGCCGGAAGCGGAATAAAACAGCTCGCCGTTGCTGGTGCCGTAAGCAAAGCGCTGCCCGCTGGGGGTCGTCGAACTGAAGGTGCCGGTGCCGTCGCTGATGAACAGGCTTGCCGGCAATGCTTGTGGAGTTGCGGTGGCGCCGGTGAGGCCGAGCGCAAAGCCCGAATTGCTGAACACGATCTCGTTCGTCGGCGAAGCGGCGAAGTTGGCGATAACGTTCGTTAAGCTATTGCCCGGAGCGCTGAAGACAAACTCGTTGGTGCCGGCGCCACCGGTCATCGTCGTCTTCCCGCCGGCGTAAAAGATGTCGCTTCCCAGACCGCCGGTCAGCATGTCCACGCCGGCGCCGGCGTGGACGATCACCCGGTTGGTGCCGGTCAGGGCCGAGGCGTTGACCGTGTTGCCGTCACTCCCGTCATAGACGGTGATCGTGGCGGGAGTGACGGTCACCCCGGTGAAGTTGGCATTAGCCAAGGTCAGTGTGTTAGGGCCGGTACTCGCCAGCCTGATCGTCGGAAACCCGCTCACCCCCGCCAGATTGACTGTGCCCGCCGTCGTTACCGCCAGTGTATTCGAGCCGCCGCTGCCGGTGATCGTTACCCCACTTAGCGCCGAGGCGACCGCATCGACCGTCCACGTCGCGCCGGCGTCGACCGTCACCTTGCCGAAATTGGTGAACTCGGTGCCGAGAGCATTCAGCACCCCGGTGCCGGCCGCCAGCTCCAGCGTGCTGTTGGCGCCGCCGCCCACCACCGTGCCGACAAAGGAAAACCCCGGGTCAAGGACCAGCCGATCGACGCCGCTGCCCATCGTGACTGCGGTTGTGCCGGCGGTCTCGATCTTGCCGGCAAGCGTCAGCGTACCGGTGACGTTTAAAGGATTTGAGAACAACTCGACGGTCCCCCCCGCACCGACGGTCATCTTTCCGGCGTCGCTGAGGCTACCGCCCACCTCCAGCCCGTCGCCACTAGTCAGCGAGAGGGTGCCACCCGATTGCACCGCGACATTGGCCCCGACCACGAGCGCTTCTTTCACGGCGAAGCTCAGCGTGTTCCCGGATGTGATCGTCAGACTGTCGATCGTGTCGCCGGTGTTCAGCGTGACCGTGCCGCTCGCGGTGTGTCCGATCGTAACGTCCGTGTCGGAGAGCGGGACCCCGGCGGTCCAGTCGGCCGCGACGTTCCAGTTGCCCACGCCGCCGTTCCACAAATCCGCAGTCGTCGCCGGCGTGCTCAGCACCTGCAGTTCGATGTTTCCGGCCGCGACGTTGTAGAGCGCGCCGAGGGTCAGCCCGCCGCTGATGTTGACGAAGGTGCCGTTGCCGCTGAGGGTGCCGTCCGCGATCGTGCTGAACAGCCCCGGCAGGGTGGCGGGCGCAAAGGTCATGACCGGAAAGACCTCGCCGGCCGCCAATGTGAACAAGACGTCCGCACTAAGCGTCCCGCCCTGAATGTTCGCAGCCCCGCTCACCGCGAGCTTGCTCTGCTGGCCGGCCGCGGTTCCGGTCAGCACCTCCTGCAATATGCCCGAGCCGCTCTGCGAGTACGCGCCGGTGACCGTCAGAGTTCCGGGGGAATTGGAGGTGTAGGTGCCGCCGGCGACCGAGCCTCCGGTGTTGACGATCTTCCCGGTGACCGTGCCGGCGCCTTGCAGGACGCCGCCTGTGACGTTGACCTGCGCCGCGGTCAGTGCGCCGCTGGCCGCCACCGTCGTGGTCCCAAGGCCTTGTGTATAGATTTTGCCGGCGGCGTTGACCGCGCCAAAGGCGCCGATATTCATGGCGTAGCTGTTGGTTGCCGCGCCGGTAATGTCCAGTGTCGCCATCGCGGGCGTGCCGCCGCTAAGATTGACTGTGCTGTTGTTGACTAAAGTCGCCGCCTTCACCGTCGTCGCCGTGGCAAGACCACTGTTGCCGATGTTGAGCGTGCCGTTGTTGGTCAGCGTCCCGCCGATCGTCAGGCTGCTGCCGCCGGGGCCACTATTATCCACATACACGGTGCCGTTGCGGCCGTTGCTAAAGCCCCCAGTGACCTTCAAGGTCGCCGCCGCCGTGCCGCTGTCCACGCCGAGCAAGTAGTAATTGGTCAGTGCAGCGGCACTGACCGTCGTCGCCACGGCGAGACTGGTGTTGCCGATCTGGAGGACGTACTCGTTGGTCAGGGCGCCGCCGATCGTCAGATTGCTGCCGCCGAGGCCGCTCTGGTCGACATACAGATAATAGCTGTTGTCGAGGCCGACGGTTGTGGTCAGCGCCGGAGCATCCTCCAAGGTCAACTGCCCGGCATTGCTGGCGAGCCCGGTCAGCGCGCTGTCGGTGGCCGTCTTACCGATCAACGCCAGCACCGCATTGTGGCCGTTCAAGGTTACTTGGGCGCCGCTGCCGATCCCGGTCACCCCGGCGCTGCCAAACTCGATCAGCGCGTTGCCGGCAAGGTTGTAGATGCCGCTCAAGGTCGCCGGCGCCGCGCCGATGATGTCCAATGTCGCCGTCCCGATCGTCCCCTCGCTCATGTTGATCGCGCCAGTGCTGGCAAGATTCGCCGCCGTCACCGTCGTCGTCTTGGCCAGGCTCGTGTTGCCGATGTTGAGCGTGCCGTTGTTGGTCAGCGTCCCGCCGATCGTCAGGCTGCTGCCGCCGGGGCCACTATTATCCACATACACGGTGCCGTTGCGGCCGTTGCTAAAGCCCCCGGTGACCTTCAAGGTCGCCGCCGCCGTGCCGCTGTCCACGCCGAGCAAGTAGTAATTGGTCAGTGCAGCGGCACTGACCGTCGTCGCCACGGCGAGACTGGTGTTGCCGATCTGGAGGACGTACTCGTTGGTCAGGGCGCCGCCGATCGTCAGATTGCTGCCGCCGAGGCCGCTCTGGTCGACATACAGATAATAGCTGTTGTCGAGGCCGACGGTGGTGGTCAGCGCAGGAGCATCCTCCAAGATCAGCTGCCCGGCATTGCTGGCGAGCCCGGTCAGCGCACTGTCGGTGGTCGTCTTGCCGCTCAGCGCCATCACCGCCCTGGGTCCGTTCAAGGTTACTTGGGCGCCGCTGCCGATCCCGGTCACCCCGGCGCTGCCAAACTCGATCAGCGCATTGCCCGCAAGAGTGTACGTGCCGCTCAGGGTCGTCGGGGCCGCGCCGGTGACGTCCAACGTTGCCGTCGCCGCCGCGCCCGTGCCCTCGTTCATGTTGATCGTGCCGGTGTTGGCGAGACCCGCTGCCGTCACCGTCGTCGCCTTAGCGAGGCTCGCGTTCCCGATGTAGAGCGTGCCGCTGTTGGTCAGCGTCCCGCCGACCGTCAGGCTGCTGCCGCCGGTGCCGCCAAGATCGACCTCTACCGTGGCGGTGTTGCCAAAAGACCCGGTGACCTTCAATGACGCCGCCGCCGTGCCGCTGACCAGCTCGAGCAGGTCAGAATTGGTGACCGCGGCCGCGGTCACCGTTGTCGCCGTGGTAAGACCAGTGCTGCCGATGTAGAGCCCGCCACTGTTGGTCAGTGTCCCGCCGATCGTCAGGCTGCTGCCGCCGGTCCCGGATAGGTCAACCTCGAGCGTGCTGCTGTTGTCGAGACCGACGGTGGTGGTCAGCGCCGGAGCATCCTCCAAGATCAGCTGCCCGGCATTGCTGGCGAACCCGGTCAGCGCACTGTCGGTAGCCGGTGCACTGCTCAGCGCCAGCACTGCTTTGGGTCCGTTCAAGGTCACGTCGGCGCCGCTGCCGATCCCGGTCACCCCGCCGCTGCCAAACTCGATCAGCGCATTGCCCGAAAGATTGTAAATGCCGCTCAGGGTCGCCGGCGCCGCGCCGGTGATGTCCAATGTCGCCGTCGCGGCCGCACCGGTGCCCTCGTTCATGTTGATCGTGCCGGTGTTGGCAAGAACTCGCTGCCGTCACCACCGTCGCCTTGGTCAGGCTCGTATTTCCGATATAGAGCGTGCCGCTGTTGGTCAGCGTCCCGCCGATCGTCAGGCTGCTGCCGCCGGTGCCGCTAATATCGACATACACGATGTCGGTGTTGCCAAAGCCTCCGGTGACCTTCAACGCCGCCGTCGCCGTGCCGCTGGTTAACTCGAAGAAATCGGAATTGGTGAAGGCGGCCGCGGTCACTGTCGTCGCCGCGGTGATGCCGGAGTTCCCGATATAGAACGCGTCGCTGTTGGTCAGGGTGCCGCCGACCGTCAGCTTGCTGCCCCCCGTGTCGGATTCGTCGACCTCGAGCACGCCGCTGTTGCTGAGATTTTTTGTCACCGTATCGGTAACGCCGGGGGCCGTGATCGCAAGGACCGCACTGGCGTCGCTGAGCGTGATCGAATCAACGCTGATCGCCGTCGTCACTGCCACTGTGTAGGAGCCTGCCACACCGATGGTCACGTCGTCGGCGGCAGCGGGCGCCGCTCCCGTGCTCCAATCCGCGGCGGTGGTCCAATTAGCGGAAACCGCGCTCTTCCAACTTACCGCTGCCATCCTGCTCCTCCGTTGGCGCCCCAAGTCCGGCTACCCGATGGGGTGCGCTCCAGCCTCTGCTGCATTGCAGCGACCTCGTCGCAAACGCCGGCCCGCTTTCGGCATCGTCCGTAGCTCCGTCGATGTGAATAAAATATGATAAGTATTCAATCAAGTCAAGAAAACGGGTCTAAACCCATGACAGAAGTTAAATTAATCATATTCCCATCGATATTGGATTGTGGGGGTGGCGCCCAGGTGATCGGGACCGTAGCGGGTCGGCGCGTCGCCAAGCCTCGCGAAGATTACCCGCATGACCGCGCCGGCTAATTCGGTCTCCCAATAGCCGACCCAGCAAAGCGCTGGAGTTCGGTCCGTCGGTCTCGTCGGGAGAATGGGATCACCCCTCTTGGCCGGTCCGGCGGCTGCGCTTGCCGCCGGTGCTGTGGCGGTCAGGTGATGAAGAAGAGGTGCGACGCGGCGATGGTGGGGTGTCCGGTGAGGGTGGTGACCAGGTGTTCGGTCGCAGTCGTGCCCGAAGCGGAATAGTAGAGGTCGCCGTTGCTGGTGCCGTAGGCCAAGCGCTGGGTCGCGGCGGTGAACGTGCCGGTGCTGTCGGCGACGAACAGCCCCGCCGGCAATGCCTTTGGCGTCGACGTGGCGCCGCTTTGGCCAAGGGCGAAGCCCCCATTGCTGAACGCGATCTCGTTGGTCGCCGACACGGCGAAATCCTTGATCATGTTGTTGCCCGCGGCGCTGAAGGCGAACACGTTGGTCCCGGCCCCGCCGGTCATTGTCGTGTCGCCGCCGGCATAGAAGGTGTCGTTGCCGCCGCCGCCGGTCAGCGTGTCGGCACCGGCGCCGGCGTGGACGATAATATGGCCCTGCCCCCCTAGCAGGCTCGCAGCACTGACGGTGTTGCCCTTGTTGCCGTCGAAGATCGTGATCCCCTCGCCGGGGGTGAAATTGGCGCTCGTCAAGGTCAAGGTGTTGGCCCCGCCATTGGCCAGCACGATTGTTTGAACCGCGGCCACCCCGGCGGCGGCGACCGTGCCAGTGGTTGTCATCAGCAATTCGTTGCTGCCGCCGCCGCCATTGACCGTGTCGGCCGCCGTCAGATTGGCAACCGAAAACTTGAAGATGTCGTTGCCCGCCCCGCCGGTGAAGACATCCTTGCCGGCGCCGCCTACCGCGATAATGCGGTTGGCCCCGGTCAACGCGGAAGCATTGACCGTATTGCCGTCATTGCCGCCATCGACCGTGATCGTGCCGCCGGTTAACCCCGCGAAATTCCCGTTGGTCAAGGCCAGCATGTTGCTGGCGCCATTCCCGAGGTCGATCGTCCCGACCCCGCTGACCCCGCCGATCGCGACCGTGCCGGCACCATTGACGATCAATGTGTCGTTGCCGCCGCCGCCGGTGATCGTCGCGGTCGCGAGTGTCGCCGGGGTGAGCTCGAAGGTGTCGTTCCCAGCCCCGCCCTTCAGCACATCGGCGCCGGCGTTGCCGTGGATGAACACATGGTTCGCCGCCGACAGGGCCGAGGCGTTGACCGTGTTGCCGTTGGCGCCGCCATCGACCGTGATCAAGTCGCTGGTCACCCCGCCGAAATTGGCGTTCGAGAGGGTCAGACTGTTGGCTGCACCATTGGCCAGTTGATAGGTCTCGACCGCACTGACCCCGCCCGCCGACACCGTGCCAGCCGTGGTCATCAGCAATTCGTTGCTGCCGGCCCCGCCCTTGATCGAGTCGGTGCTGGCGAGGTTCGCGGCCGAGAACTCGAAAATGTCGTTGCCCGCCCCGCCGGTGAAATTGTCGGGGCCGGGGTTGCCGACAAAGACCACGTCGTTGTAAGGGGTGGCGCTGTCGATCGTGACACTCTGCGCCGGCGAGAGGGGGCTGGTGTTGGCGGCGATATCGACCTCGTGGACGCTCAGGCTATGCGCGCCGATCTTCAGCGGGCTTGCCGTGGTGATCGACCAGGCGCCACTCGCTGCCACGATCGCGCTGCCGATCGCGGTCGTCCCGTCGTAAAGGGTGACCGTATCCTTGACCTCGCCCTTGCCGGCCACCGTAAACGTATCGCCGCTCGTCCCCTTATCCGCCGCCACCGCAAAGCTCAGCCCCGAGGGTGCCGGCGCCGAGGTCTTGATCGTCAGCTTCAGCGCCGCCGAGGCTGCACTCGTCCCGCTCACCGCGTTGCTCTCGGTCGCAGTCAAGGCGTGGGCCCCCGCCGCCAAAGCGCTCGTCGCCGTCACCGACCAGGTGCCGCCCGCCACCACCACCGCCGTGCCGATCGCCTTCGTCCCGTCGTAGAGGGTTACCGTGTCCCCGGCCACACCGTCGCCGGTGATCACTGGCTTGGTCACATTGGTGATGTCGTCGCCCTTGACCCCGCTGTCCGACCCTGCGGCCAGCGCCAAGCCAAAGGGCGCCGCGGTCGCGCCGATGGTAATGTCTGTTCCGCTATGATCGTCGGAGCTGAGGACGAATTCGGAAGACGTGTATGTGCCCAAGAAATTGAATGTGACGACGGTAGTGCTGCCATCGAGAACCGTAAGCTTGCCGCTGGAGTAAGTATTGCTGGTCGCCGCCGTATCGATCAGGTCGAGAATGTCGCCTTTCACAAAGCCGGAGATTGTTCCAGTAAAGCCGGTAAGGCTGGTGAACGTGACAGTCCACGCAGCACTGGAATCGAAGATCAGCGGTCCGAAATTGAGAAAGTTCGTGCCCAACCCGCTGAGCGTGCCGGTGCCTGCGCCCTTTGCCAGCTCCAGCGCAGTACCACCGCCACCATTGACCGTCCCGGTGAATATCGCACCGGGAGTCACCACCAGCCGGTCGTTGCTGCCGCCGAAAAGAGCCGCTTCACCGCCGGTGCCGATGATCGTGCCATGGTTGATGAGGGTGCTGCTTCCAGCCAACCCCAGGTCGATGCCGATCCCACCCTTGATCGTACCGTAGTTTGTTGCTGTGCCGGGATCTCTTGCGATCCAGATGGCGACGCCGGTGCTGGCCTCAATCAGTGCCGCCGTCGCGCCGCTGGCCCCGTTTTTGACGCTGCCGCCCGAATCCAGATAGACGCCGTATACCGTTCCGCTGATGGTGCCGTAATTGGCCACACTGCTCGCTTCAGCAAGAGCTGAAAAAGCAGCGCCAATGTAACCGGCAATCGATGCCGCGGTAGCCGCGGTGCTTCCGTTTACGAGGTTGCCGCCGTAAAGAAGGGACACGCCATAACCGGGGGATGCCGTTCCCGTTCCTTCGATCGTCCCGAAATTTGCTACGGTTCCGGGGCTACCATTGATGCCAATTCCGGAGCCGCCCCGGATCAGCGCCTTGGTGAAGCCACCGCCGCCATTTGTCACGCTCCCGCCTGAAGACAGGTACACGCCTCTTTCGCCGGACAGCGCCTCGATCGCGCCGTAACTGGTCACCGCGTTGCCGGTGCCGTAAAGGCCAACACCCGGTCCTCCGGTTGCGGAAATGGTGCCAAAATTCGTCACGGCGCCGCCGGCTTCCCCGAGGACGCCCCCTGCGACACCTGAGATCAGGGCGGTGGTCGACCCGCTGTTTCCATTGGTGACCGTCACCGGGCCGGTGGCGGTGCCGAAACTCCAGACTGGTCGAAAGCCGGTGATCGTCCCGTAGTTTTCCACCGTCCCGAGCCCACCATCGAGGTATATCCCACCGTTGCCGCCCTTTATCAGGCCGCTCGCCCCATTTCCTATTCGGCCGCCCGAGCCCAAAATGATGCCGATGTTGACGGCCTGAACCTTGCCATCATTCGATACAGTGCCCGTTCCTCCGGAGATGTAAACGCCCCCGCCACCGGTGATAGACGCGCCGCTCTTATTGACGACACTGCCTCCGAGCGTGAGCCCGACACCGAGGCCCGTTGCGGCGGTGGCGGAGATCGTTCCGTAATTCGTGACCGTGCCGGCACCGGAGAGCGTGACGCTGTAATTACCGCCCTCGATCAGACTGCTCTTCGCATTCTCCACCGCGCCACCCGAGCCGAGAATAACACCCGCCTGGTTACCCTGGATCGTGCCGTCATTCGATACCGTGCCGGTCGCTCCGGAGATGACCACGCCCGCGGCCTCCCCTTCGAGAGCAAGGATTGCCGCGCCGCTCTTATTGACGACGGTACCGCCTTCTTTGAATGCGACGCCGACGCCGGCCACGGCCGTGGCAGAGACGGTGCCGTAATTGGTCACCGTGCCGGCACCCGCGAGGGTCACGCTGTAATTACCGCCGGTGACCTTCCCGTGATTGAAAATACGCCATGCAGTTATATTGCTTCCATAGATCGCTTCGGTAGTACCAGAAATGGTTCCCGTGCTGGTGACGGTGACCGGGTTCTGGAGCGCCTTCGTCAGCTGGACCCCGAAGGAGCCGTTGGTGATGTAACCGCTGTAGGTTCCCAATTTGCCCCCGTTCGATAAGTGCCCGGACCAGCTTGCGGCTAGACCAGCGACTGATGCATCGTTCTTTCGAGCGTTTGCCGACGCGCAGCCACCCACCAGAATTTACAATAAAACTTTGATTAAATCAAGTATCGCATAATACGCCCTCACATGGTTGATCCTGAAGCCATGCTCGCGTCACCCACGGTCCCAGTTGACGACATTTATTCCTTGTAGTTTAATTGCGACCAACCGGAGAGCAATTGGTGCTCGATGCTCGCAGATCAATCCTGGTGCGCTTGCGGCAGCGGGCTCCGACTCGCCCGGTGCTGCGGGCTCGATGTCGCGGTACTGCCGCCGGCCGGGGCCGGCGCGCCATTGCGCCCGGTGGTCGAGCGCGCGGTCGGGGCATATCGCGACGGCATGGTCGCCGAGGCAGAGAGGCTGTGCCATGAGGTGCTGGAGCTGGCGCCGGCGCAGCCGGAGGCGCTGGCGACATTGTGGCGGATCTGCCGGACCGACGGCCGCGGCAGTGCTGCCGATGCGCTGCTGCGGCGCATCGTGCAACTGCACCCCAACACACTGTGGGCGACGCACGAGCTGACGGTCGCGCTATTGGCCAAGGGCGCCGTCGCCGAGGCCGAGATCCACGCCCGCAACGGCGTGCGCATTGCCCCGGAGAATGCGCAGTCGCACAATCTCTTGGGCATGGTCATGACCGAGGCCAATCGGCCGCAGACCGGCGAATATCATTACCGCCGGGTTATTGAATTGTCCGGCGTGCGCGACCCGATCGTGCTGGCAAACCTCGCCTGGAATTTGAAGAACCAGGGCCGGATGAGCGAGTCGCGCCAACTTTACGAGGAGTCGTCGACACGGGCGCCGGAGGTGGTCGAAACTCTGCTCGGCTGGGCGCGGATGGAGGAGGCCGACCGCAATTTCGCGCGCGCCGGCGAGGTGCTCGCCCGCGCCGAGGCGATGGCGCCCGCCGACCCGCGCATCCTGTTGACCCGCGCCGTGCTGCACGCCCGCACCGGCGCCTATGCCGCGGCCCTCGCGGCCCTCGATCATGCCGCGGCCGGCAAAGGCGGGCTCGGCCCCAACGAATTGTTGGAAAAGGGGCGGCTCCTCGACCGCATCGGCCAGTATGACCAGGCATTTGCCGCGTTTGCCGAGGCCAAGCGGCAATGCCGCGAGACCGGCGGCCTTGTCTATCAGGCCGAGCAAGCAAACCAGCTCGCCGAACGCCTCAAAGGGTTTTTCACCGAAGGCCGCATGCAAACGCTGCCGCGCGCGACCACCCGGCAAGACCTGGCGCAGCCGATTTTCATCCTCGGCTATCCGCGCTCGGGGACGACCCTGGTCGAGCAGACCTTGTCGGCGCATCCGCGGATTGCCGCCGGTGACGAATTGCCGTTTGTCAACGAGATCACGGCGAGCCTGCAGCGAACCTTGAACAGCCCGCTCGGCTACCCCGAGGCACTGGCCGAGCTGTGGATGGGCGACCGCCGCGACGGGCTCCATGAGTTGCGCGACTATTATCTCGAACGGGTGCGTCGGCTCGGCCTCATAGACACGGGTGCGGCGTGGTTCACCGACAAGATGCCGCTCAACGAAACTCATCTCGGGCTGATTGCGCTGATGTTTCCGACAGCACCACTGATCCACGTGGTGCGTCACCCGCTCGACGTCGTATTGTCGGTTCTTGCCAACAATCTGACCCACGGCTTTTATTGCGCCTATTCGCTGGAGAGCGCGGCGCAGCACTACCGTCTGACCATGGATCTGGTCGAGCACTATCGCGCGCAATTGACCTTGCGCTACCTGCCGGTCCGCTACGAAGACATTGTCGACGACCAGGAAACCAGTGTGCGCCGGATGCTCGATTTTATTGGCGAGCCATTTGACGAGCGTTGTCTTGATTTCCACCAAAATCGCCGCTACGCGCGCACTGCGAGCTATGCCCAGGTGACCGAGCCGCTCTACGCCGGCTCGCGCTACCGCTACCGCTATTACCGCCAGCACCTGGCGCCGGCGGTCGAGATTTTGGCGCCGGTGATCGAACGGCTCGGCTACGCCGTTGACTGACGCCAGACCCGCCGAGCCGCGGTCGGCGCAGGCCGCGGACCAGATCGCCGAATTGCTGGCGCTCGCCAACCAGCATGAGCAGGAGGGCCGACTCGACGACGCCGACAACCTTCTCGACGGCATTCTGTCCCGGGCCCCCGAGACCCCGGGCGCGTTGCACCAAAAGGGCATCGTGGCGTTTCGCCGGGGCCGGACCGTCGAGTCGGCGGCACTGATGGAACGCTCGATTGCGCTCCAAAGGGGATCAGCGCTCTTTCATCGTAACCTTTGCGAGGTTTACCGCGTGCAGGGCCGGTTCGACGAGGCTCTCGCCACCGGGGAGCGTGCGGTAGCACTCGATCCCGTGGACCCGCACTGTCATCACAATCTCGGCGTCGTGCACTACGATCGTCTCGCCCTCGACGATGCCATCCGCTGCGGCGAACAGGCGCTGATGGTCGACCCGAGCTTTGCCGGCGGGCATTTCGGCATTGCCGAAGCCTCGCTGTTGCGCGGCGATTTTGCCCGCGGCTGGGCGGAATACGAGTGGCGCGCGCAGCTCGCCGGGGTGCCGCCGCTGCTGCCCCCGAGCGACCGGCCGCAATGGGACGGCACGCCGCTCGGCCGCGGCCATAACCTGTTGCTGGTCGCCGACCAGGGTTATGGCGACGTGATCCAGTTCGCCCGCTTCATTCCGTGGGCGAAGGCGCGCTGTCCGGACATCGTCATCGCGTGCAGTCGCGAGCTTCAGCCGGTGGTGGCGCAATTGGCCGGCGCGGGCTTGATTTTCGACCATTGGAGCCGCGCCCCCAATTTCGCCGCGTTCTGCCCGTTGTCGGGCTTGCCCCGCCTCGCCGGGACGAGCCTGCCAACGATCCCGGCCGATATTCCTTATCTGCACGCCCCAGAGGCGAAATTCGCGATCTGGGCGGAACGGCTGTGGGCACTGCTGCCGCGCGGCTATCGCCGCATCGGGATCGTCTGGGCCGGGCGCCCGACCCATCGCAACGACTTCCGCCGCTCGACCCGGCTCGCCACCTTCGCGCCCTTGGCGGCGATCTCGGAAGTGGCGCTGGTGTCGTTGCAGAAAGGCCCGGCGCAGGCCGAGATCGGCAGCTATTGGGGCCGTGCGCCATTGCTCAACCTCGGCCCCGAGATCCGCGACTTCGCCGACACGATGGCGATCGTCGAGTGCCTCGAGCTGGTGGTCGCGGTCGACACCTCGGTCGTCCATCTCGCCGGTGCGATGGGCAAGCCGGTCTGGGTCATGCTGCCCTACGCACCCGATTGGCGCTGGCTGCTCGACCGCGCCGACAGCCCGTGGTACCCGACCGCGCGCCTCTTCCGCCAATCCGCCGACCGCTGCTGGGAGCCGGTAATGGCACAGATCGCGGCGGAGCTGGTCAGGTGATGAAAAACAGGTGCGATGCGGTCAGCGCGGGGTGGCTGCCGAGGGTGGCGACGACGTGCTCGGTGGTAGTGGTGCCGCTGGCGGAATAGAACAGCGCGCCGCTGGTGGTGTCGTAGGCAAAGCGCTGGGCGGTGGCGGTGAAGGCGCCGGTGCTGTTCGACGTGAACAGGCCCGCCGGCAGCGCCGTAGGCGTCGCGCTGGCACCGCTCTGACCGAGCGCGAAGCCGGCATTACTGAACGCGATCTCGTTCGTCCCGCTGCCGAAAGCGTTGACCGTTGTGCCGCCCTGCAACGCCGCGAAGTCGATCCTGGTGTCGCCGCCGGCATAGAAGACGTTGGTGCCGGGCCCTCCGGTCAACACGTCGGCCCCGGTCCCGGCAAAGACGATCGTGCGATCGGCGGCGGCGACACCCGCGGCGCTGATTGTGTTGCCGCCATTGCCGTCGGAAACCGTGATCGTCGAGCCGGTGACCCCGGTGAAGTTCGCGGTCGCCAGGGTCAGGGTGTTGGCGCCGCCGTCAGCCAGCACGTATGTCTCGACCCCGGTCACGTTGGCGGCAGCGACCGTGCCGGCTGTCGTCATCAGCAGCTCGTTGGTGCCGGCGCCGCCGCTGATGGTGTCGGTGGTGGTCAAATTGGCCGCGGCGAACGAGAAGATGTCGTTGCCGGCGCCGCCCTTCAGCGCATCCGCACCCGCGCCGCCGTAAATGTCGAGATTGTCGGCGGCGCCGGTCAATGCGGAGCCGTCGATCGTGTTGCCGCCAGTACCGCCGTAGACGGTGATATGGTCGCCGCTGGGGACGCCGGTGAAGTTGCTATTGGCCAGGCTCAGGGTGTTGGACCCGCCATTGGCGAGCTGGTAGATCTCGACGCCGGTTACAGCGGTGGCGGCGACCGTGCCCGCGGTCGTGATCTCCAGCTTGTTGTTGTAGCTGGTGCCGGTGATCTTGTCGGTGGCGGTCAGCGCCGCCGCGGTGAAGACGAAAATGGCATTGCCGTCTTTGCCGCCGGTCAGGGTATCGGCGCCGCCGCCGCCATCGATCGTAACGGGGCTGGTCACCGCCGACGCGGTAACGGTGTTGCCGTCATTGCCGCCGATCACAGTAATGCGGTCCTCACCTGCTACGCCGGAGAAATTGGCCTGGGCCAAGGTCAGGGTGTCGGCGCCGCCATTGGCCAGCGCCACGGTGTTGAAGCCGGAAATGTTGCCGCCCATCGCCGCGGTGCCGGTCGCGGCGAACTCGATCTCCCCGCGGCCACCGCCCTCGACGAGACCGGTGAACACCGCCCCCGGCTCGACAACCAGCAGATTGCGCCCGGTGTTGTTGCCCATCTGGACCGCCACCGCACCGGTCGCAGTCGACGTGCTTGCGACCGTGCCGTAATTAATGAGCGTGTTGGCGCCGGTGCCGGCGGCATCAAACCCGATCGTGCCTTTGATCACACCATGATTGGTCACCATCCCGGCCGTGCGATGAAGGTAGACCCCGGCGGCGGCGCCGGCGATCGTCCCCCCGGCGTTGTTGGTAACGCTGCCGCCGCCGCGCAGGTAGATCCCATCGGCGGTCCCCGTCGTTTCGATCAAGCCGGAATTTGTTACAGTGATCGCAACACCACGGTTATAGACACCGTCCGCTTTTCCGGCGATCACGCCGCCCACTTGGTTGGTGACGCTGCCGCCATTCGTCAGATAAATTCCGTTCTTGGCGCCGCCCTCGATCGTCGCGGAATTGGTGATCGTCCCTAAGCCGCCGCGGACCGCAACACCATTTCCGGCCCCTGAGATCAATCCAACGCTGGTGCCGGTTCTGCCGTTGGTGACGCTGCCGCCGCCGTGGAAATAGACGCCTGAATCGGTGGTGAAGGTGTTTTGGACGGTGCCGAAATTCGTCAGTCCGCCGCCGTCCTCGAAAACGATGCCGGTGCCGACGGCAGTGGAGCTGGTCGTGACATGGCCGAAATTGGTGACTGCTCCGGGAGCGTTGTTTATGTATATCCCGGTTCCTGGGCCGGTGATCAACGCGCCCGTAGCCCCGACCGCGCCGTTGGTGACCGTGCCGCCCCCGTTCAGGGCGACGACTGCAAGGGTGCCCAGCGACTGAAGGGTGCCAAAATTCGCGACCGTGCCGGCGGTTCCGGCAATAGAGACTGCGCCATCTACTGTGCCGACGATCAGCCCGGCGGTCGAGCCGCTTTGGCCGTTCGCAACCCTGCCGCCATCGTCGAAAGAGACCCCGGTACTGGCGCCTTTGATCATCCCGAAATTGGTCACTGTGCCGGCGCCGTAACCGACATACACCCCGCCTGCGCTGCCGGTGTTGGCGATCAGCGCGGCGGTCGAGGTGCTGCTGCCGTTGCTGACATCGCCCCCCGACTTCAAAAAGATGGTCGTATGCGAGCCGGTGCCTTCAACCGTGCCGAAATTAGTCACCGTGCCGGCGCCGCCGCCAATCAGGACCCCATTTCCGGGACCGGTAATCAAAGCGGTCGTCACCGCGAGGGAGCCATTCGTGACTTTGCCGCCACTGTTGAGATCGATCCCGAGGCCATTGACGCCGGTTACCTCGATTTCGCCGAGGTTGCTGACGGCGCCCGGAGCAAATTCGATCAGGACGCCGCTGCCGTAGCCGGAAATCAGCGACGGCGGTGTGGTGGTGCCGACCGCGGCGACGAGATTGTTGACGATGCCGCCCGCCAACAGCTGGACGCCGAAGTCGCCGGTGGTCGTCGAGGTGCTGACGATCGAGCCGCGATTGTTGACGGTCCAAGGAAAATCGGCATTGCCGAAAACCCCCTGGCCGGTGGCGTTGGTGATCTTCCCGGTGACCGTAGCCGTGCGCTGAGTTGCCGGGTTGCCGAGGCTAACGAGGGTCGTATAGGTGCCGCTGTAGGTCGTTGAGGCAGTGGCGGTGTGGGACAAATCTGTCGCGGTCAGCGCCGGCGCCCCGCTCAGGGTGGCGACGAGCTTCTCGGTGGCGGTGGTGCCAGACGCGGAATAGAACAACTGGCCGCTGTCGTAGGAGAAGCGCTGGGTGGCAGCGGTGAAAGGGCCGATGACGAACAGGGCCGGCGGCAGCGCACCGGTGCCGCTGAGGCCGAGGTTGAAGCCGGCATCGCTGAAGAGGATCTCGTTCGTCGTCGAAGCGGCGAAATCGGTGATCGTGTTGTTGCCGGGCGCGGTGAAAACGAACTCATTGGTCCCGGCCCCGCCGGTCATCGTCGTGTCGCCGCCGGCGTAGAACACGTCGTTGCCGGGGCCGCCGGTCAGCACATCGGCGCCGGCGCCGGCATAGACGATAATCCGATCGGGAGCGGCCACACCCGAGGCATTGACCGTGTTGCCGTCGTTTCCGTCGGAGACCGTGATCGTCGAGCCGGTGACCCCGGTGAAATTGGCGCCAGTCAAGGTCAAGGTGTTAGGCCCGCCATCGGCCAGCACATAGGTCTCGACCCCGGTCACACCCGCGGCGGCGACCGTGCCGGCGGTCGTCATCAGCAATTCGTTGCCGCCGCCGCCGCCGCTGACCGTGTCGGTCTTGGTCAGGTTCGCGGCGGTGAACACGAAGATGTCGTTGCCGGCGCCGCCCTTCAGCGCATCCGCACCCGCGCCGCCGTAAATGTCGAGATTTTCGGTGGTGCCGGTCAGCGCCGACCCGTCGATGGTGTTGCCGTCATTGCCGCCGTAAATGTTGACGGGTCGGGCAAGCACATTGGTGAAGTTGGCATTCACTAAAGTCAGGCTGTTGGCGCCGCCATTGGCGAGCTGATAGAGCTGAACGCCGGTCACTCCGGCAGCGGCGACGCTACCCGGGGTCGTGACTTCGAGTTCGTTGTTGTAGCTGCTACCGGTGATCGTGTCGGTCGCGGTCAGCGCCGCTTCGGTGAACACAAAGATCGTGCTGCCATTGGCGCTGCCGGTCAGGACATCGGTTCCGGCACCGCCGTCGATGGTCAGCTGGCCTGCCGTCACCGCCGCCGCATTGACCGTGTTGCCGTCATTGCCGGCAAGCACCGTGATCCGGCCGTCGACACCGGAAAAATTGGCATTGGCCAGGGTCAGGCTATCGGGTCCGCCATTGGCCAACGCCACCCTGTTGAACCCGGAGATGTTGCCGCCCAACGCTGCAGTGCCGGTTGCGGCAAACTCGATCTCGCCGCGGCCGTTGCCTTCGACCAGACCAGTAAAGACCGCGCCCGGTTCAACGATCAGAAGCTTATTGTTGCCAACGCTGCTGCCCATCTCGACCGCGACGGCGCCTGTCGCGGTCGAGGTGCTGGCGACCGTGCCGAAATTGATCAGCGTGTTGCTGCCGGAATGGAATATACCGCCGTAGAAGCCGATCACGCCCTTGATAACGCCGTGGTTGGTGACGACGCCGCCCTGTTGCCCGATTTCAATTCCGGCAGCGCTGCCGGTAATCGTACCCCCGGCGTTGTTGGCGACGCTGCCGCCACCACGCAGGTAAATACCGTCCGCGGTGCCGGTGGTTTCGATCAAACCGGAATTCGTAACCGTGATCGCGACGCCGCGGTTGTAGACGCCGTCCACGTGGCCGGCGATCACGCCGCCGGCCTGGTTCGTTACATTGCCGCCGCCGTTGAGATAGACCCCATTGCCAATGGGACTCACGATCGAGCCGGCGTTGGTGACAGTCCCGGCGCCGCCGCGGAACGAAACGCCGTTGCTGGCTCCCGAAATCAATCCGACGCTGGCGCCGGTTTTGCCGTTGGTGACGCTACCGCCGCCGCGAAGATAGACGCCCGCATCGCTGGTGTCGGTGTTTTGGACGGTCCCAAAATTTGTGACACTACCGCCCGAGAACAGCGCGATGCCGTTTCCGTTCGTAGCGGAAGTAGCCGTGATCCCGCCGAAATTGGTCACGGTGGCGGGTAGATTGTCGGCATAGGCCCCTGTGCTTAGCCCGGTAATCAACGCGCTGGTCGCGCCGCTTGCGCCGTTGGTGACGGTGCCGCCTTGAACCAGTTCGACGGCGGCAGCGGTGCCGTTCTGCCGAATGGTGCCGAAATTGGAAACCGTGCCCGCCGCGACCGAGACAATCACGGAAGGGGCATTCACGCCGATGATCAGACCGGCGGTCGACCCGCTCTGGCCATTGGTAACCCGGCCGCCATCGCGCAAAGCGACGCCGTTACCGCCGACGGTCGCCTCGATCGTTCCGAAATTGGTGACCGTGCTGGAGCCGTAACCGATGTATACACCGGCGCCCTGACCGCTGATCAGGGCGGTGGTGTCGGTGCCGCTGCCATTGGCGACGGCGCCGCCGGCAAGCAAGGCAACTGCGCGACTGCCGGCGCCGCTGCTCGTGATACTGGCGAAATTCGTCACTGCCCCGGCCGCGCCGCTGATGGCAATGCCGTGGCTGCCGCCCGAGATCGAGGCGAGCGTGTCGCCGGCGCTGCCGTTGGAGACGGCGCCGCCGGCGGTCATGTCGACGCCGATGCCGCTGGTCCCGGTCGCCTTGACGTTGCCGAGATTGGTGACGACGCCCGCCGCACCCTGGATCAGGATGCCGTCGCTGTACCCTTGGATCAGCGAGCCGCCGGTGCTGCCGCTTGGCGAGACGGAGGGCTGCGTCTGATTGTTGACCGTGCCGCCCGCACCAAGCTGGATCGCGGTGCCGCCGGTAGTACTCGTGTTCTCGATCGTGCCCTGGTTGTCGACCGTCCAGGCAAAGTCGGTGTTGCCGTAAATCGCAGAACCGGTAGCGTTGTTGTCGGTAACTGTCCCGGTCACCGTCACGGGCCGCTGGGTCGCCGGGTTGTTGAGCGTAATCCCGGTGGTGATCGTGCCGCTGTAGACTGTGCCGGCCATTCTAGTCTCCCCGTGCTGCGCGCCGCGAGGGTCACTTCAGCAATGCGTAATTAATCTTTGTTAAGATCTGTTACGTTTTGTTGCAATTATCCATGAGATGTGACTTTTGTAAAGCAAAAATGGGGTAGGCGACTTACCACAGCGGATAGATGTTTTTTGTTTCCTCTTCAGCTCGGCGGCGGGCGGAGCGGCGAAGGCGCGCGACAACACCGATCCCGGCCGCGGCGACGACCAGGCCAAGCACGATCCATAGTTCCATGTCTTACACCCCGACGCGGAATGTTGAGGGACGCCGCAGTTTCGCGCCCCGCCGCCTCGCGGTCACGCCCGCGAAGGCGCCGGGCTGTCCGGGAAAATCGCGTGTGCAACGGGAGGAAACACGCTCCGTTTCACCTTGGCCGGGCGCAACCCGTGGGCCCTCAGCGCACGCACACTGCCAGTGTGGGTACCCGCGCCTTCGCCCGCCTGAAGCAAGGACATGGATACGCGGGACCAGCCCGCGCAAGACGACCATCAGCTTCTTTCTATCGAGTCAACATACAAGTTTCCGTTGCGGACACAATTCCCCGGGGCATCCCCGGGTACCTGCTGTCGCAAGGGCGGCGGCGAAACAGAGCAAGGGGATGGCGGAGCCCCTACCGTTGGTTTATTGGGCGGCTGGTCACACGTCGAGTTTACAGCGAATCTACAGCAGATCCCGCGTTCAGGGTGAATATCCCGCATCGGTTCGCCCATTTCGTCCGGGCCGGGCTTGACCCGGCTGTGCACGCCTTTCCGTCGTCACCCACGGCCTAATCGGGTCCGGCAACGACCGGCGGAGATGTCGAGCATGGAGTGCGATTTTGTCATTATTGTAGTCGCTGATATCGCCACGAGTGGTCCGATCGGACACTCAGCCTTTTTGCTGCAGTGGCCGGCCCTGCGGCGCAGCATTCGCCGCCGCGGCCACCGCGGGCAGCATCGCCGCGGCGACGGCGGCGTTGCCGGCCTCGGAGAGATGATAAAGATCGACGTAAACGGGGTCGGCCCAGGCGTCGAACAGCGCCGAAAGATCGACCGTGTCGGCGGCCTCGGTCAGTTGGCGGCAGCTGCGCCGCTCGCCGACAATCGCCGTGTACAACCGCGCCCGTGCGGCAGGATCGTGGGTGTAGTCGCGCTCCCAGCGCTGCTCGTCGGCGGTTTTTACGTGTTTGGTGGTGATCACCGGCTGCCAGTAAAAGACCGGGGAAAAACCGTATTCCCGGGCCAGCATCCGGATCAGGCGCAGGTTTTGGGCATAGACGGCGATCACGTCGCGGGCGAGCCGGGCGGTGTCGATCTGTAAGAGATCAGCCGGGGGAGCGGGCGCCGGTCCGTGCAGGGCGAGCCCGGTCACCTGGCGCAGCCGGCGCACGGTGCGCGGGGCCGCCGCCATCAGCGCCGCCACGATCAGGTCGCAGCACCGGTCGGGGAGCAGCAGGTTGAATTCGGCGCGGCGCCGGGCCTCGTTGAACAACCCGTCGGCGCGGCCGGTCTGCTCGGCGCAGGCCATCTCGTTGATGCCGTCGTAAAACACCGCAATGTCGAACCGCTCGCCGGCCTTCAACAATTGCTGCAGGGTGATGGTCTCCTGGGTGATGTTGTGACCGAGCTGGCCGTAATTGGTGACCGCGACAGGATGACCGAGTTCGGTCAGGCGCCGCGCCAGCACCGCCGGGATCGTGTGCTCGTCGCGCGCTCCCATGCCCATCATCGTCGACCCGCCAAAGCACAAGATGCGAATGGCACCTTCGTCCGCGCTGTTTTCGCCGGGGGTCGGCCGCAACCCGCGCTCGTCGACTGTCACAAAGGCGCCGCGAAACGGCCGCTGCCACCATTCGACATAGGGTTTCCAATCGACCCGGACGGCACGGTGAAATTCGTCGAAATAGGCCGCCGACCACGCGGCGCCGGCATAGGCGTCGGCAGCGGCAGTGCGGTCGGGCCGGGTCGGACGACGGTAGCGCAGCCAACGGCTGCAGCGCCGCCACCCTTCGACCCCGAATTCGGTGACCAACACCGCGAGCAGCAACAGCCCAATGACGTGCCACAACGCGACAACGAAACGCACCATCATGTCCGGCGCGATCGGGGGCGGTGTCGGGGACGGCGGCGGGCAGGCAGATCGGTCATTTGCGTCTCGCCTTCGGCGGCGGAAACGGGGATGATCGCCGCGTCCCGGGGTTGGCGGACGGATTGCGGATTGCTTACGAACAGGGGGGAGAAGCGATGAGCGGGATCGACGAAACCCATGATCCTCGGCGCGCCAGTTGGGTCGCCTCGGCGAACGGACACAGCGAGTTCCCGATACAGAATTTGCCGCTCGGCGTCTTCAGCCCGGCGGGCGGGGCGGCGCGCGGCGGGGTCGCGATCGGCGACATGATCTTTGACCTCGGCGCCGCACTCGGATCGGGGCTGTTTTCGGGCGAGGCGGCGAAGGCGGCCGAAGCGGCGGCGGGGCCGGCGCTGAACCCGCTGATGGCGCTCGGCGCGGGGGCGCGGCGAGCCTTGCGCCAACGGGTCTCGGCGCTGCTCGCGGCCAACAACGCAGAGCACGCCAAGCTCGAGGCGCTTTCCGCGCGGCTGCTGCACCCGTCGGCGCAGTGCACGATGCATCTGCCGGCCGCGATCGGCGAGTTCACCGATTTCTTTGCCGGAATTCATCACGCGAGAAATGGCGGCCGCCGGCGCGACCCGAACAACCCGATCGGCCCCAACTACAAATATGTGCCGGTCGCCTATCACAGCCGTGCCTCCTCGGTGCGACCGTCGAATGTGCCGGTCCGGCGGCCGAATGGCCAGAGGAAGGCGCCGGATGAAGCCGCGCCGGCCTACGGCCCGTGCCAAAAGCTCGACTACGAGCTCGAGCTCGCGGTGTGGGTCGGCCCCGGCAACACCCAGGGTGAACCGATCCCGATCGGCCGCGCGGCGGACCACATCGTCGGGCTCGGCCTCGTCAACGACTGGTCGGCGCGCGACGTGCAAGGCTGGGAATCGCAGCCGCTGGGGCCGTTTCTCGGCAAGAATTTCGGCTCGACGGTGTCGCCCTGGATCGTCACCAGCGAGGCGCTGGCCCCGTTCCGCCTGGCCCAGCCGTCGCGGCCCGACGGCGACCCCCGGCCGTTGCCGCATCTGTGGGACGACGGCGACCAGCGCGAGGGCGCCTTCGACATCGCGCTCGAAGCCTTTTTGCTGACCGAAGGGCTGCGGGCCAAGGGGCTCTCGCCGCACCGGATGTCGGCCAGTAACACGACCGACCTCTATTGGACCTTGGCGCAACTCGTCGCACACCACACCAGCGGCGGCTGCAACCTGCGCCCAGGCGACCTGTTCGGCACCGGCACGATCTCCGGTCCGACGCGCGAGGGCTACGGCAGCCTGATGGAATTGAGCGAAGACGGCACCCGCGCCACGACTCTCGAATCGGGTGAAACGCGGACTTTTCTGGAAAGCGGCGACGAGGCGGTCTTCCGCGCTCATTGCCATAAACCCGGTTTTGTCTCGATCGGCTTTGGCGAGTGCTGCGCCCGCATCGTCTGAACCGCCATTATCCGAAACCGGAAATCGGGGATGACCGACGCGCTCGGCTGGCGGATGAAATTCGGGGTCATCGCGCCTAGCACCAACACCGTGGTGCAGCCGGAATTCGACATGATGCGCCCGCGCGGGGTCACCAACCACTTCGCCCGCATCCACATCCCCAACGACCCGCTGCGCGGCGACGATGATTTTGAGAAGCTGATCGAGACCGTCCGCGGCGAGTTGCTGGCGGCGGTCGACCGGGTCATGACCTGCGAGCCCGACCATCTGATCATGGGGATGTCGTCGGAGACGTTCTGGGACGGGCTCGACGGCAGCGAGCGGTTGCGCGAGCGCATTGAGGCCCGTGCCGGGGTGGCGGTGACGATGGGATCGGACGCGTCCCGCCAGGCATTGAAGCGTTATGGCGACATCAGGCGCATCGGCGTCGTCACCCCCTACATGCCGGTCGCGGATCAACAGGTCCGACGGTTTTTCACCGATTGCGGTTATGAGGTGGTGCGGCTCATCGGGCTCAAATGCGCGAGCCCGGTGTTGATCGCGCATGTCGGCGAGCGCGAATTGCGCGATGCCATCCTGGCCGTCGACGGCCCCGATGTCGAAGCCGTCGTGCAGGTCGGCACCAACCTGGCAATGGCGCAGCTTGCCGCCGCGGCCGAGTTGTGGCTCGACAAGCCGGTGCTGGCGATCAACACCGCGACCTATTGGTGGGCACTGCGCCGCAACGGCATCGCCGACCCGGTCGACGGCTTCGGGGCGCTGCTGCGCGCGCCTTGACCGGCGTATTGCTGTCGCAGGCTGTCAGGTGGAGCTGCGTCTCGGCCCCCATAGCTGCCGCCAGCTCGGGACGCCATTGAGCGGGCCGGCGGCGGTCAGTGCCCGCATGACGGCCCTCGCCAGGCAATCGGCGGCAGCGCTGCCGAGCCGCAGCAGCGCCTCGGCTTCCGCTCGTGGGCCGGTTCCGGTCGCCAGCGCGAAAACACTGTCGCCGTCGAACGGGGTGTGGATCGGGCGGATCGCACGAGCGAGCCCGTCCTGCGCCATGATCGCGAGGCGCCGGCAGCCGGGTTTGTCGAGCGTGGCGTCTGTGCCGACGACGGCGATCGTCGTCGCGCCGCCGGCAACGGCAGTGCGGGTCTGCGAAAAATCCTCGGGGTCGAAAGCGCCGTCCGGAACGGCCGGTTGCGGGTCGATCTCGCCGGACAACGCCAATTCGGCGGCCCAGAATCGTCCGCAATCGGGCCGCACTGTCGCGCCCCAGCTGTTGACCGCGACGATGGCGCCGACTGTCGCGCCACCGGCGAGCACCAGCGAGGCGCTGCCGACCCCGCCTTTGAGGCGGCCGGCGCGGGCGCCGAGCCCGGCCCCGGCATTGCCGAGCGCGAAGTCTTTGGCCGCGGCGGCAACCGCGCGGTGGCCGAGCCCGCGGTAGGGCGGCTCGCCGGTCCACATCCGTCGCCCTGGGAAGGGCAGATCGAACAGGATCGCGGCGGGAACGATGGGCACCCGGATCTCCGGCAAACGCGCCGCCGACCCGACCCTAAAGCCGCGCCCGGCGGTGGCGAGCCACTCCACGACCCCGCCCGCAGCGTCGAGGCCAAACACCGAGCCGCCCGACAGCACCACCGCGTCGATCCGGTCGACAAGCGTGTCGGCGGCGAGCAATTCGGTCTCGCGGGTGCCAGGCGCGCCACCGCGGACATCGACCGAGGCCACCGCCGGCTGCTCTGCCAGTACCACCGTCGTCCCGGTGATCCCGGCGCGGTCCTCGGCCTGCCCGACTAGAATTCCCGGCACGTCGGTGATCAGATTACGCGACCCGGCGGTGCTGGCCATCGGCATTCTCGCAAGGATCGTACGCGTCGCGCCCCGCTGCGCGCCCGGCTCATTGGATATATCATCGACAGCCGGATCGCGCCGATCATTCCGGCTCGGGAGGCCGCCATGCGCTTTGCAATCCTCGGGATGGTGCTGTTCGAGGCCGCCCTTTTGGCCGCCCCGGCCGCTGCGCAGGCCCCGCCAACGTCGCCCGCGGTCGTGCGAACCACGGTTGCCGCCACCAAGCTTGCGGGGTTGGGCACATCGCCGCTCTATTTCCGAGCGTTGGCCGTGACCATCCCGGCGGGCGGGACGAGCAGGGTCGACGCGACCGACGGCATCCTCTATCAGCTTTCGGGATCGAGCGAGGTCTCGGCCGGCGGCCAGACCAAAACGATCGGCCCGGGCGAAGCGATGTTCATCGCCGGCGGCAGCGCCGCATCCCTAACCGCCGGCAGCGGCGGGCCGTCGCGCGCGCTCCATTTTCTTCTCGCCCGGGCGGTGGCCCTTGATCGGCCGGTCGAGACGGCACCCGCCACTGTCAAAGAACTTTACCGTACTCCGGCGCCGGTCCCCGGACTCAACCCCGGCGGCTACGAGCTCAATCTGACGCGGATAGCTTTTCCGCCGCACCTGCCGTCGAACCCGCCCCACCACCGCTCCGGTGCAGCACTCTATTACATTCTCTCCGGGACCGGCGCCAATACGGTCGAGGGCAAGACGATCGAGAGAGGACCCGGCTCCTTGATCTACGAGCCGTTCAGCCTCGTCCACCAATGGGGCAACCCAGGCAACGAGCCGTTCACGTTCCTCGCCTTCAACATCAACCCGCAAGGCGTCGCCGCGGTCGTGCCGGCGTCGCCGCAAAGATAATCGTCATCGTGAGCCAGTGGACCAGTTCTGACAGATCACACCAAAAAAATTGTCACACCGGCCCACGGGTCCGGTTTTAGCCGGCCCGAGGACAGGCTTCGGCCGGTGCCCATCGCGCCATGGATCCCGGCCTGCGCCGGGAAGACGACGGACGGACGCCGCGGGTGACAAGCGTCAGGTACGTACCACTAGATCGGCGCGGGGCCCCTCATTGGGCTGCCTGGGGCGTTTTCAACGATGCGTTTCCTATCTCAACGGCCTTCAGGTCGCGGCTGACGGCAAAGTCGCGGCGCTCGACCAAGCCGCACGGGAAAGGTACTTAACGGCTCACGGACGCCCTATTCGATTGGTTGTAATTGAGGTACTATTTAATGACGGACGACAAGGACATTGATTTAAGGACATTGACTAAATGACGAAAACAGCTCTCACCCGATTGCAGGACGAGATCGATGCCGTGAGGCGCGAAGCCTTTGCCGAAGGCTATGCCGCGGCGATGCGGTCGGTCCGGGAATTTGCCTCGCAGCAACCGCCCGTCGTCGTTGCTCGGAGCGGCCCGCCTTCGGCGCAAGGCATGCCTCCGATACACCAGGAACCACGCTACAATCGGCGCCTGCGACGAGGCACCAACGCCAAATTGATCGAGTTTGTGCTGCAGTCGATCGCGCCGCGCGCCGCGCGCCCGACCGAAATCCGCAACGTCCTGCGGCAGGAACGCGGGGTGGCGCTGGCCTTCACCTCGATCCGCCATGCGCTCGGACAATTGGAAGCTCGCCGCGCAGCCGAACAAGTGGCCCACAGCAAAACCTGGCGTTATCTCGGCGACAACGGTGGCGCCGGCGGCAACGCCGGCTGAACATTCAAGGGCTCTTTTCGCCAACCCGCGGCCCCTGCGTCGGGGCGGAGCGGCGCCGCGCGCATCAACGCGACAATACCGCCGACCGGGCGGAGCTGCGCGTCACCCTCTGGTACGGCGCGTTCTGCCGCGTGCACGGCCGCGCTTGCGCCCGAGGCCGAGCTCCTTCGCCATCGCCGAGCGCTGCTCGGAATATGCCGGGGCGGTCAACGGATGGTCGCTCGGTAATTTCCAGCGGCGCAAATATTCGGCGACCCGCAGACCATGTCTGGTCCCGAGATGTCGGCGTAAAGTCTTACCCCGGAATCCGCATTCGAGACAAACGACATGATCGTGCTGCACCGACCGCTTTAACGGGACTGCGGGCATACGCGGAGGCGGCGGCTGAACTGGTGTTCCGAGGTGACGGATCGCTTGATCGACCGAGACGATCAACGCCGAGAGCTGATCCGCAGAAAGCGTATGATTTCCGACATAGCTGGCGATGATCTTCGTCACCGGGCCTAGCCCGCCGCTTCTTGACGTGTCTTGGTCTGTCACTAGCGATACTCCTCCCACACTCAGGAAAACAGTAGCCTTCATACGGCAAACTCGGGAGAGAGCAAACGTTTTCTATCGAATGGTCCGTCTGTTGCTTCTTTTTTGTCCTAGCTCGATCGATCTCGCGGCTTGCGCAGCCCTAGGTTCGCGAACCTTGCCGTCATCTGGGCGAATCGGATCGCCTGGATCGGCCGCGACGCATGCTTCGCGACTACAGCCGGATCACCGGCCAAAACCTTGAGCGCGTCGCAGCGCTGAGCGACGGCATTTTCGCTGTGGCAATGACGCCGCAGAATGCAACATCCTCGTCGGTCGAAGCTTATGCCTTAGCAGCGCCGGTGTCGGTTTTTGGCTACAGGCCGGTTTTCGCGATGTGGTTTTCGCGATATAGCCTCTGCCATGACGATCATCACCGAGAGCCAGGCTCTGGCTGAGTTTTGCGCGCGGCAACAGGGTGCGGAGTTTGTCGCGGTCGACACCGAATTTATGCGCGAGCGCACCTATTGGCCGATCCTGTGTCTGGCGCAGATCGCCGGGCCCGAGGAGGCGGCGGCGGTCGATGCACTGGCATCGGGGATCGACTTGGCGCCGCTGCTGGCGTTGCTGGCGGATCAGCGCACGCTGAAGGTGTTTCATGCGGCGCGCCAGGACATCGAGATCTTCTACAACCTGATGGGCGCGCCGCCGGCACCACTGTTCGACACGCAGATCGCCGCGATGGTCTGCGGCTTTGGCGACGCTGCGAGCTACGAGACCTTGGTCGGCAAGCTTGCCCATGCGTCGCTCGACAAATCCTCGCGGTTTACCGATTGGTCGCAGCGGCCGTTGACCGAGCGGCAGACGCGTTACGCGCTGGCGGATGTCGTGCATTTGCGTACGGTGTACGAAAGATTGCAGCAGCAGCTGGCCAAAAACGGCCGGGCGGGTTGGTTCGCCGAAGAGATGGCGGCTCTCATCGATCCGGCGCTCTATCGTAGCGATCCGGCCGAGGCGTGGCGGCGCTTTCGGTTGCGCGGCCGGGTCGAGCCGGCCTTTTTTGGTGTGCTGCGCGAGGTTGCGGCTTGGCGCGAGGCCGCTGCACAGCAACGCAACATGCCGCGCGGCCGGATCGTGAAAGACGAAGCGGTACTCGAAATCGCGTCCCACCTCCCGAAGACGATCGAGGCGCTGGCGCGCACTCGCAGCCTCGGCAAGGGGGTGGCTGAGGGCAAGCTCGGCGGCGAGATTCTCAATGCGATCCGGCGCGGGCTCGCCGCGGCAGGATCGGTGGCTCTGCCGCAACCGGCGCGCGCGGAGACGCCGCCCGGGCTCGGCCCGCTGCTCGAGTTGCTGCGGGTTCTGCTGAAGCATCGCTGCGAAGAGCACCAGGTGGCCCAGAAGCTGGTCGCCTCGGCCGACGATCTCGAAGCGCTGGCCGCCGACGATCAGGCCTTGGTGCCGGCGCTGTCGGGGTGGCGCTACGACATCTTCGGCAGCGACGCCATTGCGCTAAAGCATGGCCGCCTCGCGCTGAGCGTGCGCGACAACCGGATCGCCCTGGTCGAGCCGGTGCGGCAGTAGCTGGGTCACGGCACGGTACGGCGACCGGCTCAGCTTTGGGCCGGTTCGAGCCTCAGATGACGCTCTATGCGGCGCACTCGCTCCTCGAGTTCGCTATAGAGGATGCCGTGCCCAAGCACCGTGGCGTGATAATGGGTCAAGGTCTCGCGCGAGCCGAAAACATCGCTGGTCAAATGCTGAAGCAGAAGATCGTGGCGGTTTACGAAAATGGCCAGGACCTTGACCGCCTAATCGCTGGCGAGGCGGCGCGACTCGCGGCGCCGCACCACCGCCGCGGCGCCGATCGAACGAGCGACGGCTTCGAGACGACGCTGCACCGTCTCGCCGGCGAACAGACCGTCGGTCGCCGGCACTTCGAGCACCAGGTTCCCGCGGTCGCGGCCGAGCCAGGTTTCCACCAGCAACTCGACGAGACCCCCGGTCAAGGTATAGGCGAGGCGGAGCGCCAGACCGAGGGTGCGTACCTCGCCGAGAGCTTGGGGGTCGAGCAGCGCGCGTGTCGGCTCGCGGACCGGGTCGTCGGCAACGCCGCCATAGCGCGTGTGCAGAACGGAGGCAACAAACACCCGCTCGGAATGGGTGATCGCGGCAAAGGGCAGCCGCAGGCTGCGGGTGAAAGCCTCCTGCGCGCGATAGTCGGGGTGCTCGATCCAGGCAAAGTCGCCGAGCCAACAGGCCGCGCGGTGCAGCCGCCGAGCACGCCCCGACAGGTTCGGGAACAGTGGCGCCGTCCATTCGAGCAGCCGGTCGCCCTCGGGCGGAAAGCGGCTTTCGGTTTGGGCGATCTTGATACAGGCGGCAATCAACGGATCGGGGTTGCGTTCCGCCGGCGGGACGAGCTCGGAGGCGTAACCCTCACGCAGCCCATAAGCAGAAAACACCACCCGTTGCGGGCCGATTGCGGCGATAAGCGGGCGTAAGATCAAGGCCGCCAGCGGCACCACTTCGAGACGCTTGCGAGAAATCGTGGTGATGCGTTCAAGCGATTTGCGTGACAGCCGGCCAATGATATCAAAGAACGCCTCGGCCTCGCCGCGCGCAATCGTGTAATGGTGGATAATGTGGAGCGGGTAATGCGTGTGCTCCATATGCAGCCGGGCGATTGCCCGCGCCGCGCCGCCGACCAAGTAGAGGTTCTGACCGGGTCCGGCGCGCGTCACCAACGCCGGCGCCAGCACCCTGTCGACCGCCTCGGAGACCGCCTTTGCGCTGCCGTCGAACTCGGTAAGACGCAATGGCCCGAGCGGCAGGCTGATCCCGCGGCCAATTCTCGCGCCGTCGCCGCGAATGCCGGGGACGCGCGGTCCGACACGCACCAGCTCGACGCTGCCGCCGCCCAGGTCGCCGACGACGCCGTCAGCCTCGGGGAAGCCCGCGAGCACCCCGGCCGCCGACAGCCGCGCCTCTTCGGCGCCGTCGATAACGGCGACAGGCACATCGCATTCACGCGCGACCTTTTCGGCAAAACCCCGGCCGTCGCTCGCGTCACGGACCGCAGCGGTGGCCAGCACCGCCAGATGATCCACGCTGATCGCCCGCGCCAACGCTACAAACCGCCGCAGATTGACGAGCGCCAGCGCCACTCCCTCGCGGTTCAACCGGCCGGTCGTAGACAGGCCCCGGGCGAGCCCGCACATGACCTTTTCGTTGAGCAGCGGAAACAGAGCCGCGCCGTGCCGCTCGAAGACCGCTAACCGCAAGGAGTTCGAGCCCAGATCGATGATGCCGATGCGGCGGGGGGCTGACGGGGCTTGCCGGTCGGACATCGGCAAGGCTCAGCTGACGACCAGCTGTGGCTGGGCCCGCCTCGGCGCCCGGCCGCGCCCGGACAGGCTCGGGTTGGTCATGAAATAGGTGTGGGCAGAGAACGGCTCTTCCTCGGCCGGCACCCGATGATAGGCGCCTTCCGGTGCCAGGCTCCAGCTCTGCAAGGTGTCGCGCAGGTTCGCCACCATGATTTCGTCCAATACCTGGCGATGGACGGTGGGATTTTCGATGGGGATCAGCGCTTCGACGCGGCCGTCAAAGTTCCGCGGCATCCAATCGGCCGAGCTGATGAAGACCTTGGCACGATCTGACGGCAACTTGTTGCCGTTGCCAAAGCAGACGATGCGCCCATGTTCGAGAAAGCGGCCGATGATGCTCTTGACCCGAATGTTTTCCGAGAGCCCCGACACCCCCGGACGCAGGCAGCAAATCCCGCGCACAACGAGGTCGATGCTGACGCCGGCCTGCCCGGCCCGATACAGAAGGTCGATGATCGCCGGGTCGACGAGCGAGTTCATCTTGGCCCAAATCTGCGCCGGCTTCCCCCTTTTGGCATTGGTGATCTCGGTCTCGATCAACTCGAACAGCCGCGCCCGCAGGTTGATCGGCGCAATCCAGATTTTTTCGAGACCGGCTGGCGTCGCATACCCGGTCATAAAGTTGAACAGCCGCGCCGCGTCGCGGCACAGCGCCGGATCACAAGTGAAGAATGACAGGTCGGTGTAAACCTTGGCCGTGTAGGGGTGATAATTGCCGGTCCCATAATGGACATAGGAGCACAGCCGGCCGCCTTCGCGACGAACGACCAGCGAGACTTTGGCATGGGTCTTCAGCTTTAGAAACCCGTAGACGACCTGGACCCCGGCGCGTTCGAGATCGCGCGCCCAGCGGATATTGGCCTCTTCGTCAAAGCGCGCCTTGAGCTCGATCATCGCGGTGACCGATTTGCCGGCTTCGGCCGCCTCGGCGAGCGCGCGCACGATCGGGCTGTCGTCGCTGGTGCGGTAGAGCGTCTGCTTGATCGCGGCGACTGCCGGATCGCGGGCGGCCTGGCGCAGGAACTGCACGACGACGTCGAAGCTCTCGTAAGGATGGTGGACGATGATGTCCTTCTGTCGGATCGCACCAAAGCAATCGCCGCCAAAATCGCGGATGCGCTCCGGGAAGCGGGCATTGTAGGGTGTGAACACCAGATCCGGGCGCTCGTCGATGATCAGCTGTTCGGTGTCGTTGAGGCCAAGAATCCCATCGGTCGCGAACACGTCGCCCGCTGCGGCGTCGAGCCTTTCCATCAGAAACCGGCGCAGATCCTGAGGCATTGTCGCATCGACCGCGAGCAGGATCACGTGACCGCGCCGACGACGCTTCAGCGCCGTTTCGAAATGGCGGACCAAATCCTCGGCCTCTTCCTCGAGCTCGACCTCACTGTCGCGCAGCACCCGGAACACTCCCTGGGCGACGACCGCAAAGCCCGGAAACAGGTGATCCAGAAACAAGGCGATCATCTGCTCGATCGGCAGGAACCGGAGGGAATCGCCCGGTAAGCGGATAAACCGATGGACCGAGGGCGGGATCAGGGTTAGCGCCTGCAGACGCTCGCCGTCGCTGACCCGTTCGAGCTCCAGCGCCAAGCCAAACCCGCGATTGGCGATGAACGGGAACGGATGCGCCGGGTCGATCGCCAATGGCGTCAACACCGGAAACACATCCGCCATGAATTGGCTTTCGAGCCAAGCCCGATCGCGTGGCTGCAAACTGTCCGGCTCGACGACCGATACGCCCCCCTCGTCGAGCAGCCGCCGCAGCGCAAGCCAGCTAACCTGCTGGTCAGCCATCAGCTTGCCGGTGCGCAGGCGAATCGCGTCGAGCTGCTGTCCCGGCGTCAGACCGTCCTGGCTCGACGTCTTGATGCCGGCGAGATATTGACCTTTGAGACCGGCCACCCGCACCATGAAAAATTCGTCGAGGTTGTTCGCGGAAATCGACAAAAACCGCAGTCTTTCGAGCAGAGGATGGCGCTGATTGTCCGCTTCGGCGAGCACCCGCTCGTTGAAGGCGAGCCACGACAGCTCCCGATTGATAAAGCGAGCGGCGGAATGGGGGACGGCGGCACGGCTTTCGACTGGCTGCGCGCTGGTGTTCACGCCGATCTCCCCGAAAAGCAGATACGACCCACTTTATAGGGCATGATCTTATCGTTGGGACGTGGGCCTGTCATGTCTCTGGGGTAACACAAATGGAGCCGAACCCGTCAGGGAGGAAAATCGCGTATGCCTATGCTGCACCTGCTGCGCCATGCGAAATCGAGCTGGAAGGAGGATGTCGGGGATCGCGAGCGGCCGCTCAATAAACGCGGACGAGAGGCGGCGCGGCTTGTCGGTCAGCATCTGCCAGGCACAATTGGGCCGGTGGATCTGGTATTGTGCTCGAGCGCCGTACGCGCCCGCCAGACCCTCGAATTGGCTCTCGCCCAGTTTCCGGCGCCGGTGCCCTGCCTTTTCGAAGAAGGTCTTTACCTCGCTGATTGCCACAAGCTGATCGCCCGTCTGCGACAGCTCGACGAGGGCGTCGGCAACGTGCTGCTGGTCGGCCACAATCCGGGACTGCACGAATTGGCAGTGGCGCTCGCCGAACCCGACACGTCGTGCTCGCGTGCCCTGGCTTCCGGCAAGTTTCCGACGGGGGCTCGCGCGAGCTTTGAAATAGGCACCCGGTGGTCGGGGCTTGGAGCCGTGCGGCATCGTCTTGTCGATTACGTGACCGCGGCATCTCTCCCCGGCGGCAGGGGGTGATCCGCCGGTGTGGCCAGAACCCGGTTTGCCAGCGGGATCGTAATCGCTCCGCTCAGACTTAGGGCGGCTTGGTCCAGCGCAGCGGCGATTTCGCCGGCGGCCGCGAGCGATCGCTCCATGTGGCGGACGAGATAAGCGATTACCTCAGGCGCGACCCGCACCTGCCGGTCGGCAAAATGCTTGGCAAGAACGGCTCCAAGGAGACTGTCGTCAGGCCGGTCGATCCCGACTGCCGGTGCGGCCCGCAGACGGGAGCCAAGATCGGCGAGCACCGGCTGCCAGGATCCCGGCGCTTGCTGGGCGGTCAGCAACACGCCGCCGCCCGCTTCCAGGCAGGCGTTGTAAAGATGCAATAGCGCTCTTTCGGGGGCGTGGTCGGCATCATCGACCGCGAGTCTCCGGTAGCGGCGCTCGATGATTTCCTCAAGACGGACTTCGCCGAGCGACCGGCCTTCGACAAAGATCGCTTCGGCCCGCTTGCGCCACAGATGGGCGAGATGCGTCTTACCGGCTCCCCGCGGGCCGTGCAGCACCAAGACCGGCGACGGCCATTTGGGCCAGCTCTCGATCCAGCCCAACGCGGCGGCGTTGCTGTCGGTAACGAAGAAATCCTCGCGCCCGAAAGCCTCGCGCCGAGGTAGGTCGAACACGAACTGTTTCATTCGTCGGCCTCGCGCCGATGGAGCGGCGTCGCATGCGGGTCATCATCAGGCGGTGAAGGCGCGCGGCTTCACCAAGTCTGCTCGGAATTCGCGAGAATGCGTGCCCATCTTACGAGGTAGGACAATCCCGACAGCACCGTCGTCGCGATCACGGCGTAGCTCAGCCCGGTATCGATTCTGCCCGAATCGGCGCCAAGGCCGAGCCGCGCGAGTACGAATGCGACCAGCGCAATCTGGAGGCCGGTATTGATCTTGCTGATGTAGAGCGGGTCGTAGTGCTTTGGCACCGCGAAGGCTTGGATCATCAGAAACCCGCCAATGATCATAACATCACGGAAGACGACGAGAATGACCAGCGAAGTCCACAGCTGGTGGGCCAAGCCTAAGGTTACGTAAACGCTGACCAAAAGCGCCTTATCGGCGACCGGGTCGAGCAAGGCGCCGAGCCGCGTGCGCCGGTCAAACCGTTTGGCGATAAAGCCGTCGAGCGCATCCGACACCCCGGCGACGATAAACACCCAAAACGCAGCCCCGTACCGCCCCCCGAGGATCAGCCAGATCGCCAGCGGCACCAGAAGCAACCGCCCGAGCGAGATCAGGTTCGGAAGGTTGAACCCGACGCGCTCGTAGGCAAGGCTCGAACGTATTCGCGGCATGGCCATAGGAGTGCGCTCAGTTTGGTCCTGCCCCGCTGGCCGGCGCCAGGCGCCAGTCAGGGTCGGCGCCGTCAAGATTGATGTCAGCCTGGGCAAGGCTGGATTTCAGCTGGTCGGGATTGCCGACATATTTGATTTCCACCTTCGCCTGCAGCCGGCTTAGCGAGAGGAGATCTATTTTATGGATACCCGGTACAGCGGCCAGCCTCCGGCGCAGCGCGACCCAGTCCCCAAGACTGGCGATCGGCACCGTGGCGGCGAGGCTCGCCTCCTTGTCGCCGGCAGGCGCCCCACCATGCTCGATGCCGGCGATGACGATACCGACGGCCCGTTTGTAGAAATCGTCGTCGCTCTCGCCAGGATGAGCCTCGATATTGTCTGTGCGGCTACTGGTTGGCTGCCCGAGCCGGTAGCGCTTGCTGATGACGTCGAGCCCGGCGAACCGACCGCTCTGGCGGCGCTCCGTCGCGAGCGCAACGAGCGCTTCGTCGCCGCCGTTGCGTTGGGCGATGTCGGTCAACGCAACGGCGTCCCCCGATCGCGCTTGCTCGGCGTCGATGACCGTCAGATCGCCGACCCCGCCAAGCGGGAGGCTGAGCTTGGCTGGTCCGGATGCGGCGGGAACCTGCCCCCAGGCCTCGCGCCAGGGGTTCGGGTCATCCCAAAGGACAAGCTTGTCGCCGTCCTGATAAACCGGGACGACGACGACCGGTTTGCCGGGGTTCTCTGAAAACGCGATTCCGCTGTTGCGCAGCAACTGGCGAATTCTGGAGCCGCGGAAGTGAAAAGTATAGTCGGCCAGGTAGCGTATCTTCGACATCTTTTCGTTGGCCACCTCGAAATTGTCGACGCATGTTGGTGATCGTCTGGTCGTCGAGCTTTGGCAGCTTTGAAAGATCGCTCGAGTCCGCCAGCCGCTGGATCACGGCGTCGAGGGCGCGACGCTGCCCGTCGGTGCGCGCCGTGGTACGCGCCGCAGCGGCACTGTCAGCAGTCGCGTCGACCTTGACCGTTGCCGAATAGGGGTCTTGTTGTTCGTCGGCCCATGCGGCCCCGAGACCCAGCGTCACGATAAGCAACAGCAAACCAACCCCGGCAGCGCGCCAGCCAGCCCGCCCTCCGGCGACCGCGGACACCAGCGGCAGGGTCATTGCAAACCGCCTCCAATCTCATATTTTCGGCATTCGCCCGATAGCTCGGCGGTCATAGCGCAGTTTTCGCGGAGGCGCCATTGCCAGCGGACCGGTGGCCTGGCATCCCGTTTTCAACGGTTAACAGCGGAGGCGGCAATGCGCCTGGGCGTGCTGATTTCGGGACGCGGGTCGAATTTGCAGGCGCTGATCGAGGCTTGCGCCAATCCCGCCTACCCGGCCGAAATCGTGCTCGTCATCAGCAATCGGGCTGATGCCAACGGCTTGGCGCGGGCAGCAGCAGCTCGCATTCCCGCTGTGACCGTCCCGCATCACACTCGCGGCGATTTTGCCGCGGCGGTCGATGCGCAACTGCGTGCAGCGCGCGCCGATCTCGTCTGCCTTGCCGGCTTCATGCGGCTGCTCGATACCCGTTTTGTCGAGGCGTGGCACGACCGGATGGTCAATATCCACCCCTCGCTGTTGCCCGCCTTTCCCGGTCTCCACGCTCAGCGTCAGGCGCTGGTGGCGGGGGTGCGCTTTGCCGGCTGCACAGTCCATTTCGTCCGGCCCGAGGTCGACACCGGCCCGATCGTCGCCCAGGCGGTCGTAGCGGTGCACCCCGATGACGACGAGGGGCGGCTGTCGGCTCGCATCCTCGCAGCGGAGCACCGGCTGTATCCGCTCGCCGTACGGCTGATTGCCGAGGGTCGGACCCGGATCATCGGCGGCAAGGTCGCGATCGAAGGCTGGCAGGCATCGGACTTGGCAATGCTGAACCCGTCGGACCGGCCGCTCGACCCACTTGTCTCGCCCCCCGGTTAGGCTGTACCTGAGCGGCGGTTCTGCAACGAGCGAGGACGGCATGGCGGCGTCGACGATGGATCCCCTGTACACGGAGCATTATCGGACGTGGCTCGGCTTCACCCGGCTGATCAGATACGTGATCGTCTTCTTGGTGATCCTCCTTGCCGGCATGGGGTATTTCCTGACTTGAAACCCGCGTTCGGGGGGATGCCATGAAGCTGTTCGATCTGTCCGGCAAAACCGCGATCGTCACCGGCTCGAGCCGCGGCATCGGCCGGGCGATCGCCGAAGCCTTTGCCGACGCCGGCGGCAAGGTCGTTATCTCGGCGCGCAACGCCGAGCCTTGCGAGGAGACCGCCGCGGCGATCCGCGCCAAGGGCGGCGAAGCGATTGCGGTGCCGGCGCGCATCTCGGACAAGGCGCAGCTTGAAAGCCTCGTCGCCAAGACGCGCGAGACGTGGGGCGCGGTCGACATCCTGGTGTGCAACGCCGCGGTCAACCCGCATTACGGCTCGCTCGACAAGCTGACCGACGAGGTCTTCGAGCGAATGATGGTCAACAACGTCTTGAGCAATCTGTGGCTGTCGCGGATGGTGGCGCCCGACATGCGCGCGCGCCGCGACGGCGCGATCATCTTCATCACCTCGACCGCCGCATTGCGGGCCACCACGATGCTCGGCATGTACGGCGTGACCAAGACCGCCGATTACGCTCTGTGCCGCAACCTCGCCGCCGAATGGGGCCCAGATAATATCCGCGTCAACTGCATTGCGCCGAGCGTTGTCACCACCCAGTTCGCCCGCGTGCTCTACGAAGAGCCGGAACGGCGCGCCGCGCGCGAAGCCGGGACCTTGCTGAAGCGACTGGGCGAGCCCGACGACATCGCCGGGGTCGCCCTGATGCTGGCCTCACGCGCCGGCGCCTACATCACCGGGCAGACGATCGTCGTCGACGGCGGCACGACGATCGCGCCGTCGTAAGGCCGGGGTCAGCTCGCTCGGTTTCAGAACGTACAGGATATCGTCGTACCGCAGGGTCAATGCCCCGGGTCAGAGCGACCACCATAAGTCAGTGGTCATTATGGATCTCCGGTAGGGTTTGGTTGCCAACCCAATCAACCCGACCGGAGAACTGGACGATATCCAACGCGACGATGAGCCGTCATATGCTGCTGGAGAAGAGCTCCGACGCCGATTTGCTGTACTCTCTCCGACAACTCGTAACGCAGGAATCGAGGATGACCGCCTCCACGAAGACCATCACCACGACCCTTCCGCTGGACGAGCTCGCTGCGCTTGACCGCGTTCGTTCCCGAGAAAGTCGCAGCCGCGCCGCGCTCGTGCGCGAAGCAATCCAGTGGTATCTGGCTGCCGTCGATCGCCTGCCGCCAGCCGAAGATCCGCTGCGGAGCGAGACCGAGGCCTTGCGGGAGGCCGAGGAGGAGTTCGCGCGCGGGCAAGGCCGGCGTCTGGAGGACGTGTTGCGTGACTTGGGACGTCCTGCTGGGTAGCCGCGCCGAACGATCCCTCGCGCGGATTCCGACGCGAGACCGCGGGCGCATAGACCGCGCGCTTCTCCAAATGAGGCACGATCCCCTGTCCGGGGACGTAATTCCACTCAAAGGCGAGCATCGAGGCTACTACCGCCGACGCGTCGGATCGTGGCGCATTATCTTTGCCGTCAGACCCGATGTCCGAGTTGTGCTCGTGGCCAATATCGAACGACGAACTTCGACGACCTATTGATCCCGTGGGCGAGCCCGGACGATATTGCCGGGGTAGCCCTGATGCCGGCCTCACGCGCCGGCGCCTACATCGCCGGGAAAACAATCGTCGTCGATGGCGGCACGACGATCGCACCATAGCCGACCCGCTGTTTACTTCGTGGTGGCCCCCCGGGGTGCGCGAAGAGACTCGGTGCGCGGTCACCAATCAGTGACCAGCATGTTCACGAAGGAGTTTGGCCACGTCCCCTTGACCGTGCGCATTGGCCATTGTTAGCGCTGTCTATCCCACAAATAGCGGTTGAAATGCAACGATCCAAAAACAATCTCGATAAAAATGTCTCCGGCTTATTTTTTCTCTCAATTCCTCATATTGTGGTTCTAATGCGGAATACGCCATTCATCTCCCATCGGGTTGCTGGGTAGGTGTAACCAATGTTTTTAAGATGGAAAGGGATTCCTCATCGCTGGTTACAAGAGTCCTCCCTCTCCCGTGTAAGACGAATAATTTCGTACGGGTTGATGAACGTAAACTCCCAGCGCAATCAGTCCAGCCGTGCAAATTGCCGAAATAATGGCAATGTAAAGGAGCTGTACGGGGCCTCGATTTATGTTTTTTGCCGCTGATTCGCTCAAGCCTACCTCCCCAGATTTCCTTGCCGTATAGGACCTTTCCTCTTCTCACCGACGCGAGGCTGCAAGGAAATGCGATGGCAGCTAATCGTGCAACTAAAAATAGTCCGGCTGCGGCGCGGGCGCCGGTATGGTGCCGCTTCACTTAAGATGGGTCCGCGTACCGATCCTGTATAAAATCCCTACCTTGATCCGCCGCCTGCTGTCGCGGGGGGTCGGGGTGCCAGCGCAGAATCGGCTTGCGGGCGGCGGCGGTTTCGTCGAGGCGGCGGCGCGGGGCAAAGGCCGGGGCGGCGTGGAAGCGGGCGGCGTCGCCCGAGCGGGCGGCGGCGGCCAGCGCTTTTACCACCGCGGCGAATTCGTCGAGCGTCGCCTTGCTCTCGGTCTCGGTCGGCTCGATCAGCAGAGCGCCGTGGACGACCAGCGGAAAATACATCGTCATCGGATGACAGCCCTCGTCGATCAGTGCCTTGGCGAAGTCGAGGGTGGTGACTCCGGTGTCCTTCAGAAAGCAGTCGTCGAACAGGACTTCGTGCATGCACGGGCCGGAAAACGACAGGGTGAGATCGCCTTCCAACAGCACGCGCAGGTAATTGGCGTTGAGCACCGCGTCCTCGGCGACCTGGCGCAACCCGTCGGCGCCGTGGCTCATCATGTAGGCGAGCGCCCGCACGAACATGCCGATCTGGCCGTGAAAGCCCTTGAGCCGCCCGATCGCCTGTTCCGCCGGACCGCCCTTATGCTCGACCAGTTCGAGCCCGCGCGCGCCATGCACCAGCCACGGCAACGGTGCGTAGGGCGCGAGGCTGGCGGCCAGGACCACCGGGCCGCTGCCCGGCCCGCCGCCGCCATGCGGGGTCGAAAAAGTCTTGTGCAGATTGAGGTGCATGCAGTCGATGCCGAGATCGGCCGGCCGCACCCGGCCCACGATCGCGTTGAAATTGGCCCCGTCGCAATAAAAGAACGCGCCGGCACGATGCACCGCGGCGGCGATCTCGACGATCTCGTCTTCGAACAGGCCGCAGGTGTTGGGGTTGGTCAGCATCAATGCCGCGACGTCGGGGCCGAGCTTGGCCTCGAGGACCGCGCGGTCGACCCGGCCACGCGCGTTGGCCGGGACCGGATCGACGGCATAGCCGCAGGCCGCCGCGGTCGCCGGGTTGGTGCCATGCGCCGATTCCGGCACCAGCACCCGCCGGCGCGGGTCGCCGCGCGCCTCGAGCGCCGCACGGATCGTCATCATGCCGCACAGCTCGCCATGCGCGCCGGCGCCGGGCGACAAAGCCACCGCCGGCATGCCGGTCATCGTCTTCAGCCAATGTGCCAAGGCGTCGACCAATTCGAGCGCGCCGGGCACGGTCGAGACCGGTTGCAGCGGATGGATGTCGGCGAGACCCGGCAGGCGCGCCAGTTTTTCGTTGAGGCGCGGGTTGTGCTTCATCGTGCACGAGCCGAGGGGGTAGAGCCCGCCGTCGATCGAATAGTTTTTTTGCGACAGCCGGGTGAAGTGGCGCACCACCTGCGGCTCGCTAAGCCCCGGCAGTCCGATCGGGCCTTGCCGCTCGAGCCCGCCGAGGCGCGCGCGATACGGCGGCGGCTCGGGCAGGTCGACGCCGCAGCGGCCGGGGGCGTCCTGCTCGAAGATCAGCTTTTCCTCGATCTGCAGCCCGCGATTGCCGCTGAAGGTCGTGTCCGGCGCTGCTGCGCCAGCGATCGAATGGGCGCTAGCCGCCCGGCTCCAATCGTTCACCGCAGCACCTCCGACAATCCTTGCGCAAGCCGGTCGACGTCCGCTTCGGTCACTGTCTCCGTCGCCGCCATCAGCAGCAGGTTCGCCAATTCGGGCCGGTCAGGATAAAGCCGGCTGACCGGAATCCCGCCGAGCACGCCCATTTTGACAAGGGCCTCGACCACCGCTGCGGCCGGGCACGGCAGGCGCAAGGTGAACTCGTTGAAAAAGGCGTCATTGACCACGCGCACGCCCGGCATCAGCTCCAGCCGCTCCGCCAAGCGCACCGCAGCGGCGTGGTTGAGCTGCGCGAGCCGGGTCAGGCCGGCCTCGCCGAGCAAAGCCAGATGGATCGTAAAGGCGAGCGCGCACAACCCCGAATTGGTGCAGATGTTGCTCGTCGCGCGCTCGCGCCGGATGTGCTGCTCGCGCGTCGACAGGGTCAGCACCCAGCCGCGCTTTCCGTCCACGTCGATAGTCTGGCCGACAAGCCGGCCCGGCATCTGGCGGACGAATTTGTCACGGCTGGCGAAGAGGCCGACATAGGGACCGCCGAAGCTGAGCGCGTTGCCGAGCGACTGGCCTTCCGCGGCGACGATGTCGGCGCCCATCGCGCCGGGCGGCTTGACCGCGCCCAACGACAGAATTTCAGTGACGACGACGACCAACAACGCGCCGTTGTCGTGGCAGGCCTGCGCCAGGCCCGACCAGTCACGCAATTCGCCCCAGAAATCCGGGTTCTGAACAACGACGCAGGACGCGCCGCCGTCGACCAGCCGGGCGAGATCCTCGACTTCGCCCGGTGCGGGGGGCTGCACCGCGAGATCGAAGCCGACAAAGCGGGCGTAGGTCTCGCAGACCTCGCGGTAGTGCGGATGGAGCCCGCCCGACAGCACCGCCTTTTTGCGCCCGGTGACGCGGTTGGCCATCATCACCGCTTCGGCGCAGGCGGTGGCGCCGTCATACATCGAGGCGTTGGCGACCTCCATGCCGGTCAACAGCGCCACCTGGGTCTGGAACTCGAACAGGTACTGCAATGTGCCCTGCGACACCTCGGGCTGATAGGGGGTGTACGAGGTCAGGAACTCGCCGCGCTGGATCAGATGGTCGACCGCGGCCGGGACATGATGGCGATAAGCCCCGCCGCCGACAAAAAACGGCACCGAGCCGGCCGCGACATTGCGCGAAGCCATGCCGCCGATGGCGCGCTCGACCTCGATTTCGCCCTGCGCCCGCGGCAGGTCGAGCAGCCCGTTGAGCCGCGCGGCCGGCGGCACTTCGGCGAACAGGCCGTCGATCGACGATACACCGACCGCCTTCAGCATTTCGCTCCGGTCGGCCTCGGTCAGCGGCAGATAGCGCATCTAATGCTGCTCCTCGACAAAGCGCTGGTAGGCGGCCTCGTCCATCAGCCCGTCGAGCTGCTTCGGGTCGGCGAGGTGCATTTTGAGAAACCAGCCCTCGCCCATCGGGTCGGCGTTGACCTTGGCCGGGTCAGCAGCAAGCGCTTCGTTGACTTCGGCGACCTCGCCCGAGACCGGGGCATAGACCTCGCTTGCCGCCTTGACCGATTCGACGACCGCCGCTTCCTTGCCCTGTTCGACCCGACGGCCAATTTCCGGCAATTCGACATAGACCACGTCGCCGAGTTGCGACTGGGCATAGTCGGTGATGCCGATCACGGCGAGATCGCCGTCGAGCCGAACCCATTCGTGGTCCCTGGTATAGCGAAGCGCGGTCATCAGCGGGTTCCTCCTGCGGGCTCAGCCGGTCCCCTCCCCTCCCTTCCCCGCGAGCGGGAGAGGGTTAGGACGGGGGCGATGGTAATGGTGCGGGACAAACGGCAGCGCGGCGATTCGGGCCGCGCGGGGCGAGCCGCGCACCAGCAGAGAGAAGGCGGTGCCGTCGGCGGCGTGGGCGGCGTCGACATAGCCCATCGCGATCGGGCCGTTGACCGAGGGGCCAAAGCCGCCGCTGGTGACCTGACCGATCGAATTGCCGGCGGCGTCGACGACCGAGGTTCCCTCGCGCGCCGGCGCGCGGCCGTCGGGGCGGATGCCGACGCGCTTTCGCGACGGCCCTTCGGCGAGTTGGCGAAGAATGTTTGCGGCGCCGGTAAAGCCCCCCTCTTCGCGCCGCCTTTTGCCGATGGTCCAGGCGAGATCGGCTTCGACCGGGGTCGTGGTCTCGTCAAGGTCGTGGCCGTAGAGGCACAGCCCGGCTTCAAGCCGCAGCGAATCGCGGGCGCCGAGGCCGACCGGCATCACCTCCGGCTCGGCGAGCAATCTTTCGGCCAAACGCAGCGCGTCGGCGGCCGGCAGCGAAATCTCGAACCCGTCCTCGCCGGTATAACCTGAGCGGGTGACCAGGCAGCGTCGCCCGGCGAGCGTCAGTTCCGCCGCGGTCATGAATGGCAGCTCGGCGACGCCGTCGCCAAGGCGCGACAGAATCGTCGCGGCCGCCGGCCCCTGCAACGCCAGCAAGGCCCGGTCTTCGAGCGGCTCGACGGTTGTGCCTCCGAGATGGGCGCGCAGATGCGCGAGATCGGCGTCCTTGGTCGCCGCGTTGACGACGACGAAGAGCTCGTCGCCGAGCCGGGTCACCATCAAATCGTCGAGGATGCCGCCCGAATCGTTCAGCAGCAGCGTGTAGCGCATTCGCATCAGGCCGAGCCCGCGGATGTCGCCGGGAACGAGGGTTTCCAACGCCGCAGCCGGATCGGCCCCGGTCAGGCGCAGCTGTCCCATGTGCGACACGTCGAAGAGGCCGGCCTGGGCGCGGGTGTGCAGGTGCTCGGCGAGGATGCCGGCCGGGTATTGCACCGGCATCTCGTAGCCAGCGAACGCCACCATGCGGGCGCCAAGCGATTGATGGAGCGGGTAAAGCGCGGTCCGCCTGAGCGGCGCGGCATCGCGGGCAGGCACCGGGCACCTCCGACAGAGAGCGGACGCGGCTGCGCCCCCTATGCCCCCTCTGTCGTGGACCCTGAGAGATTCACCCGCCCCACTCTTTCCGCGACCCTCGCTGCGCAGGGAGAGTTCGCGGCCCTCCCTCGCCCGCGGGGGAGGTAGGTGGGGGGCAGGCTTACTCCTTCGGTGAGCGGGTGGGCTGCAAACCCCGCCCGCTGCTTTCCAGAGCGCCCTTCCGCCCGCAGTCCTTTTGCCTGAGAGTTTCCGGGGCGGTTGCTCCTTCGGCGCCGCATCCCCTATCCAAGCCGGGGCGCGACCTCTCCTGCGGGCGTGCAATCAGCCCCTGGTGTGTACCACCGCCACAACTCGAAAGCCAGCCGGTTGCGGGTCGGCTCCGATCCTACGCCGGAACCGGTTCGTACGGCGAGATTGCGCCTAAAGCCGCGCTTTTTCCAAAACCGCTTTGGTTGCTATCAGCGGATTTCGGCGATCGGCGTATTCTGGCGCGCCTGAAAGCCTCTGTGGCCGAAGGCGCCGACATCCTGTTTCTCGACTCGCCCCAGACAGAGGCGGAGATGCGTGAAGCGGTGGCTGCTTGCAACGGCAAGCCGCGCTCGCGGTCACCTCGCCCGCCGGCAAGCACTTCATGCCCAGTAATGCGGAGCTCGAACGGCTCGGCATCAAGATCGTCGTGTACCCGCAGGAAATCCTCGCCGCGACCGTGCACGCGGTGCGCGCGGCCCTCGCCGGGCTGAAGGGCGGCGCGAAGCCGCCGATGGCGAACCTAGCGGAACTGGGGACCGCGATCCGCGCTGCGGACTACCTGGCCCAGGACGCGCGCTGGCCCGACCCGTGGTGAACCTGGCGGCTTTCCTTCAGCGGCGTTCGCCGCGATGGTCATCTCCTGGTCCCACTTTCGGTTCTCGATCCCTGCTACGATCACCAACGGTGGCGACGCCGGTCGGGCGTTGCAGACGGCAGGCGTTGCAAGCCACTGCGGCCGTATGGTTTTGGCAGTAAGTACGTAATGATATGCGCATGGCAAATGTCGTCACCATCAACCGGCCCGATGTCGTCGCCCTGATCGAACAGGCGGCCAACAAGCTGACCCATGGCAACAAGACCGAAGCCGTCGGCCTGGCGATGCGCCGTTTGCTCGATGAGCACTTGCGCGCCGGCTCGTTATTTGGAGCGCATCCTGGGTCGGTCCAGGTCCGCGCCGGCGTCGATCTGACCGCGCCGGTCCGCGATACCGCGAGCGATGCCGCAACTGGTCGAGAGATCGAGCGCTGACCGATCGCCTGCTGCTCGACACCCATATCGCTCTGTGGCTCGACAGCGGCCACGAACGACTCGCCGCAGCGACTCGCGAGCTGATTGACGGCTGTTGGCCGGGCGGCGGGGCAATCTGCCTCAGCGCGATCACGATCTGGGAGATCGCGCTGCTTGTCGATAGCGGGCATATCGATCTCGACATCGCGATCGAGGCGTGGGTCGAGCGGTTCCTCGACCGGCCCGGCATCGAGGCCGTACCGCGGGGACACCGCGCGGCGGCGCGCAGCTACCAGCTTCATCATCTCGAACACCGCGACCCGGCCGATCGGTTGCTGATCGCCACGGCGATCGAGCTTGGCTGCCCGCTGGTCACGTATGACGATCGCATCCAGCGCTTCGGCAGAAGGCATGGCCGAAAATACGGTTTCGCTGTAGCGGCGTGATCGCGGCCGCTGCCGCCCTGCGGCCATCTGCCCGGGATGGATGCCGGCTGGACCTGCGGTGAGCCTGGCGCCTTTTCATCAGCGGCGTCGAGTGCGATGGTAAGCTAATGGTCCCCCTTTCGGTTCTCGATCTTTCTCCGATCGTCGAAGGCGGTGACGCCGGTCAGTCGCTGCGCAATTCGCTCGATCTCGCGCGGCATGTCGAGGCGCTCGGCTACCAGCGCTTCTGGATGGCCGAGCATCACAACCTGCCGGGCATTGCGAGTGCCGCGACCGCGGTGGCGCTGGCCCATGTCGGGGCCGGCACGAGCACTATCCGGATCGGCGCCGGCGGCATTATGCTGCCAAACCACGCCCCGCTCTTGATCGCCGAGCAGTTCGGCACTCTCGCCGCTCTGCATCCGGGTCGGGTCGAGTTGGGTCTCGGCCGCGCGCCTGGGTCGGATCAAATTACCGCCCGCGCCGTGCGCCGCGCCTTGCTCGGCGGCGCGGAGAACTTTCCCCAGGAAGTCGTCGAGCTGATGGGCTACTTCCAGCCTGCCGAACCTGGTCAGGCGGTGCAGGCGGTGCCCGGCGCCGGGTTGGAAGTGCCGATCTGGATTCTCGGCTCCAGCCTCTACGGCGCACAGGTCGCGGCCTATTTGGGCTTGCCGTTCGCCTTTGCCTCGCATTTCGCGCCGGCGATGATGGCGGACGCAATAAAGGTCTACCGCGAGCGGTTCCGCCCGTCCGCGCAGCTTGCGGCGCCCAATGTCATGCTCGGACTCGTTGTCGTCGCAGCGGAATCGGACGAGGAAGCGCGGCTCCTGTACTCGTCACTGCAGCAGTCGTCGCTGAACAACAGGACCGGGCGCCGCGGCCGGCTGCCGCCACCGGTCGAGGATTTCGAGGCGCGGCTCGATCCTTATGCTCGCGCCATCCTCGACGACGCGCTCGGCTGCGCCGTCGTCGGCGGGCTCGACACGGTTCGCCGCGGCCTCGACGACTTCATCCGCCGAACCGGCGCCGACGAGCTGATGGTGACCGCCAACATCTTCGACCACGCCAAACGCAAAACCTCGTTCGAGATCCTCGCCGAACTGCACGGTGATATGAAGGCGCCCACCTCGGGCCGACACCCCTGACCGCGGCTCGCTCGACCGGGCATTCTAGTCCAAAAAGAAGGCGGATCAGGCCGCGGCGGCCGACCAGCGATGCATGCTGAAAGGCGAGACCAATATCGCGCCGTCGACGCCGACGGCGTCCATCGCCGCCGCCATCTGGTCGCCGCTGACCTCCGCCGGCCCGTGGAGAGTGCGACCCAGGGACGGCCCGCGTGGTTGCGCTCGCAGGCGTGAAACCTGGGCATCGAATATCGGCATAGCTTGCGGCCCTCCCAATGGCGCTATCGTGCAGAAGCAATGTGGCGCCCCGCACCAAGCCGAGCCAAACCGGAGACCCCTCGTTGCGCAAGCCGATGGGCAGGGCCGCGCGGCGCCACACTACCAACACTAGGAATTGACCATGAAGGACCAACCTTCAGTGCCGCATAATTGGGATTTGGAAGCCGATGTCGTCGTCGTCGGATTTGGCGCGGCGGGTGTCGCGGCTGCGGTCACGGCCCACGACCTTGGAGCCCAGGTCGTCATCCTGGAGAAAGCGCCCGAAGGCGAGGAAGGCGGCAACACGCGGGTCGCCGGCCAAGGCTATCTGAATACGTCATCGGCCGAACAAGCCGTCGCTTATCTGACCGCCCTGTGCGGCCCGTACACGGTGCCGAAGACCATGGTGGAGGTGTGGGCGGAAGAGATGTGCCGGAACAACGAATGGCTCGAAAGCCTGGGCGGCGACCCGCAGGAGCACCAGCATCCGCCGGTCGGGATCGAGTTCCCGGATCTGCCCGGCGCGGAGTGCGTCCACAAATTTCACGATGGCCCGACCTATGGCTATTCCTACACTTGGCAACTGTTCGAGCGCCTGGTCAAACAGCGCCCGATCCCGATTCTCTATGAAACGCCGGGCAGAGAGCTGATCCAGCATAATGTTACCAAGGAAGTTGTCGGAGTGCGCGCCCGGCAGGGAAACAAATCGATCGACGTCAAGGCGCGCAAGGGAGTGGTTTTGACTTGTGGAGGCTTTGAAAACAACCAGAAGATGATCCGCAATTACCTCCCTGGCGTGCCCTATTGCTATACCTCGGGCTCGCCATACAACGAGGGTGACGGCATCGCGATGGCGATGTCGGTTGGCGCCGACCTCTGGCATATGAACAACTACGCCGGCCCGTCGATGGCGCTGAAGGTCCCGGAAATCCGCACGACGTTTTCGATGCAGGCGCTGCACTACAGCAAACAAATGCCCGGCGGCATGATCGTGGTCGGCCCGGACGCCAGACGCTTTACCGACGAAAAGTACAAGACCCGCCACGGGAAAATCCTGGTGAACGGGCGCTGGCTGCCGCTGTCCACCCCGTGCCCGATGTTTCTGATCTTCGACCACACCTTGTTCTGCGCCGGCCCACTCTACGACAAGCACCCGAGCCATGGTTGGACGCAGATCATCGAGCGCTACGAGTGGAGCGAGGACAACAGCGCCGAATTGGCTAAGGGTTGGATCAAAACCGCCGACAGCCTCGCTTCCCTCGCCTCTGTTCTGGGACTCGACCCGGCGACGTTGGCGGACACCGTCAGCCGCTGGAACCGTCACTGCGAAGCCAAGCACGACGCGGATTTCGGCCGCACCCTGATGACGGCGCCGATCGCCGACGGGCCGTTCTATGCGGTCGAGCTGTCGCCCTCGATGCTCAACACCCAAGGCGGGCCGCGACGCAACGAAAAGGGCCAGATCGTGCGCCCGGACGGCACGCCGATCGCCAGGCTGTACAGCGCCGGCGAACTGGGCTCGATCTACAGCTACATGTATCAGGGCACCGGAAACATCGGCGAATGCCTGGCATTCGGCCGCATCTCCGGCCGCAACGCCGCCGCCGAACCGCCTTGGGAATAGCAGTGGCCTAGCGGCGGCGCGCCGCCCAAGGCACAGCAGCTCTGGAATCCTTTGGATCGCGCTATGGGCGGGATGGCGACAAAAAGGAGGAGGATGCATGGCGGTAAAGCGGGTTGTGACGAACATAAGAGTCGAAAAGACCAGCACGGCAAAAGCATTCTATGGTGGCGTTCTGGGTATGAAGATCGCGATGGATCGCGAATGGATCGTGACCTTTGCAACCGACGCCAGCACTACGCCACAGATCAGCGTAGCCACCGAGGGGGGATCAGGGACGGCGGTGCCCGATATTTCGGTGGAGGTGGACGATCTCGAAGAAGTCTACCAAAGGGCAGTCGATGCCGGTTTTTCCATTGAGTATGGCCCGGCGGCTGAGCCTTGGGGTGTGAGGCGCTTCTATGTCCGCGATCCCTTCGGTCGCTTGGTCAACATCCTCGCTCATCGTTGACCCATGCTGGGATCGCGGAACCCCAAAACGGAGCGCCCGGCGGCGGGTGGCCGTCATTCCCGGAGGTGCGTGGAGCACTCCGGTTACCGGTCATTCGTAGACAAAAACGCCGTCGTCGAGGCCGGTGGCGGGAAACTGGTCCTTTTCGGACCAGTAGTCCTGGGTGTGCTGCCATTCGGGCTTGTCGCACGCGCTTGGGCAAGAGGTGCATGCCGCGCATCAGATAGCCGGGATTGAAGTTCTCCGGGTCGATCCACGGCAATAACGGCATGTCCTGGTCTTGCGCTCGGAGCGTCGGTGTGACCTTGCGCGCGCCCTTTTCCTTCATGTGATTGAGCAGCCGGCAGACAAAGTCGGCGACCAAATCGGCGCGCAAGGTCCAGCTGGCTCGGAAATACCCGAAGACCCACGCCATGTTGGGCACGCTGGTGAACATCATGCCGCGATAGGTGACCGTGTCGGAGAAGACGAGGGGCTTGCCGTCGATCGTAAAGTCGATGTCGCCGAGGACGTTGAGGTTGAAACCGGTGGCGGTGACGATGATGTCGGCTTCGAGAAGCTTGCCCGAGCGCAGCAGAATCCCGGTCTCGGTAAACCGTTCGATTTCGTCGGTGACGACTGACGCCTTGCCGGCGCGGATCGCCGCCAGCAGGTCGCCGTCGGGAATAAACGCGATGCGCTGCCGCCACGGCCGGTATGTCGGCGTGAAATGCGTCTCGATGTCGTAGTCGGGCCCGAGATACGAGCGGACTGCGGCGAGCAGTTCCCGCTTGACGGCCTCGGGTTCGGTGACCGAGCGGCTGGTGAATACCGCCTGATCGTGCAAAAATTTTTCTGCGTACGATCTCGTGAATCCACGTCTCGTCAATGTCCAGTTCGCGCAGCTCGTCGGCGATCTCGATCGCATTGCGCCCGGTTCGGAAGTAGGTCGGCGAGCGCTGCAGCATCGTGACCTGCTCGCAGTCGCCGGCGATTGCTGGAATGAGGGTTGCCGCAGTAGAGCCCGATCCGATCACGACGACCCGTTTGCCGGCGTAGTCCAGATCCTCGGGCCACTCCTGCGGGTGGACGATCCGGCCGCGGTAATCCGCCATCCCCAGCCACTCGGGCGTGTAGCCCTTTGAGTGACGATAATAACCCTGGCACATCCACAGAAAGCCGGCGGTGAAGCGGAGGCTTTCGCCGGTGTCCGTCCGGGTAGCCTCGATCGTCCAGCTGTTGTCGCGGCTCGACCAGGATGCCGACTTGATCTGGTGGCGATAGCGGATGTGCGGACCGAGATCGTTCTCGTCGATGACTTCGCCCATATAGCTGAGGATCTCGGCAGCCGTGGCGATCGGCGCGCTGGTCCATGGCTTGAAGCGGTAGCCAAAGGTGTAGAGGTCGCTGTCGGAACGGATGCCGGGATAGCGGTGGGTGATCCACGTGCCGCCGAAGCTTTTCTGGGCTTCGAGGACGACAAAACTCGTTCCTGGGCACTGCTTGCCGAGGTGATAGCGCCGCCGACCCCGGAGATGCCGGCCCCGACGATCACGACGTCGAAATGCTCAATTCCGGTCTGCGGCGCGGTTTTGGCGAGCGCTGCTGTCTTTGTCATCGGTCCCCTTTCGTATACCTCTACACGAGGTCGACCCGTGCACGATGCCCGGCCGCGGTGGCGAGGCGGCGGTCACGGGTCAACAGCCGCGCATCGAGTGCCTCGGCAAGTGCAACGTAAACGGCGTCGTAGGCCGTGAGGTTGTGCCGCAACTCCCAAACTCGCGGCAACAGGACATCATGGGGATAGCGATAGAGGGGGAAATCGCACAAATCGTCCAAAGCGTCTCGGCAACGGCCGGGTTCGATCGGCCCGGTCGCCGCATAGCGCCGCAGCACCTGCGCCACCTCGACATCGATCAAATGGGGCGCGTGCAACGTGTGTCGCACGTCAAACAGCCGCTCTTCCACCGCCGCCGCTGCCGGGGTCCGCAACAGCACTTCCAGCAGCGCCGAGGCGTCTACCACGATCACTCGGCGTCGCGCTCGGCGCGAACCGCCTGTTCCGGCGCGACACTAGGAGACGCCGTGGGGCGATGCTCCAAGCGCTCTCGCAGCTCTGCGAGCGTCGGGCGCTCGGCCATCCGCCGCAACTCGGCGAGAAGATAATCGGAGAGCGACATGCCTTCGAGGGCGGCGCGCGACTTGAGCCTGCGGTGGAGCGCGTCAGGAACATTGCGGATCTGGATCATCGCTGGCATGTCTAAAACATAAAAAAATGTGCTCCACATGTCAAGACTCCAACCGCGGTATTACCGGCCGGAGGTTGTCATTGCCGTCCGTGCGTGGAACACTCCCGATCAGATTTGACGGCTGGAGGAGAGCCATGGATGTCGGCATGATGATGGTGTTCGCCAGCTATGGCTGGGAGAACATCGGCGACGATCAGGTTTGGGACGAAGAAATTCGGCTGGCGCGGTTGGCGGCCGCTTCCGGCTTCGACGTGTTGTGGTCGGCCGAGCATCATTTCTTCGATTATTCGTTTTGCCCCGACAATCTGCAATTGATGACCTATCTCGCGGCACTGTGTCCGAATGTGGGTCTCGGTACCGCCGCGGTGATCGTGCCGTGGCACGACCCGTTGCGGGTGGCGGAGCAGGCGGCGGTGCTCGACCTGTTGTGCAAAGGGAAGCTGCGCTTGGGGTTGGGACGCGGGCTGGCGCGGCGCGAGTTCGCGGCGTTTCGCGGGACGATGGACGAATCCCGCGAGCGCTTCGACGAAGCCGCACCGATGATCGTCGAGGCGCTACGGACCGGCTTCATGGAGGGGGACGGCAAGCACTACCCCCAGCCGCGCATCGAATTGCGGCCGCGCCCTAAATATAATTTCGACAGGCGCATCTATGCCGTCGCGTCGAGCGAGGATTCGGTCGAGGCGGCGGCCCGGCTCGGCGCGCATATGGTGATGTTTTCCGACCGGCCGTGGCACATGCGGTTGCCCGCGATCGAGCGCAATCGCGAATTGCACCGGAAATTCCACGGCCGCCCGGCACCGCACATGATGATCACCGATTTCTGTATTTGCGGCGCGAACCTAGCGGATGCTGAAGAGCACGCAAAAAAATACATGGGCAAGTTCGTCGAGAGCAACTTCCACCACTACGAATTCCTCGGTGAGCACTTCAACACCGTAAAGGGCTACGACGCCTATGTGCAGAAGGCGGCGATCGCACGCCAGGGCGGGCTCGAAGGCGCCGTCGCCGGGTTCATGCAGGCCGCAATCTGGGGCACGCCCGAACGCATCCTGCGCGAACTCGAAGCGCGGCGCGCGGTGCTCGGCGATTTCGAGCTGAACGCGGCGTTCCGCTTTGGCGGCGTGCCTTACTATATCGCTGAGCGCGGTATGAAATTGTTCGCGACGGAAGTGCTGCCCGTCCTGAAGACCTGGCGCACCCAGAACGCCGCGCTTGCGGCAGAGTGAAAGACTAACCCGGAATGTGACTCCGAGGGTCAATAGGTAGGTCATCATTCCCGCCAAAGCGGGAATCCAGAGACCCAGCGCCGGATTACTGGCCCTGGACCCCCGCTTTCGCGGGGCGACGATAACTGCGCAGCTTCGAGCTAAACCAAGAGGACGCGATGATTACGAAATTCGACAGCTCTTATTACGGCACCGCCGATATGGAGAATCTCGGCTATGCCGGGACGCCGATCAACGAGCGCCGCTATTCGAACGAGCAGCTCGGCGGCGCGCTGCACAAGGTGGTGAAGTACGCCAAGTGCATGGACGAGCGCGGCTTCAACACGTTCTGGATGGCCGAGCATCATTTTCAGCCGGAAGGCACAGAATTGATCCCGAACCTGCTGATGATGGCGATGCATTTGTGCGGGGTGACGAAGAATTTGCGCATCGGCTGCGGCTTCAACGTCGTGCCGATGTGGCACCCGCTGCGCCTCGCCGAAGACTATGCGATGGCCGACATCCTGACCGGCGGCCGGGTGATCTTTGGTGTGGCGCGCGGCTATCACACGCGCGAGGTGGAAAGCTTCGGCTCGCCGCTAATGGACCAGGACGCCAACCGCGAAATCTTCGAAGAGGGCGTCGACATCCTGTTCAAGGCGTTCGCGGGCAAGCCCTTTTCGCACAAGGGCAAGTACTACACGATCCCGCCGGAAGTGCCGTATCGTGGCTACACCTTGAAGGAAATCACCTTGGTGCCGGCGCCGGAGCGCCTGCCGGTCGAATGCTGGCAGCCGATCCAGAGCGGCTCGGACCGCGCCTTCGACTTCATGGCCAGGCACGGCATCTGCGGGGTGATCGGCGGCGGCTCGGCCGAAGGGGGTGCGGTCGAGCGGCACATGGTCGGGTTTCAGGCCGCCTATGCGCGCCGTGGGATCAAGCTCGAGCTCGGCGAGAAGCTGGCGCTCGGCTTCCAGTTTCACATTGCCAAGAGCCGCGAAGACGGCATGCGCGAGGCGGCGAAACACTATGAGGAGAACATGAAGATGTTCGGCGAGCTGCGCCTGGTGCGCGCGCTCTCCGACGAGCAGATCGCGGCGATGCGCGATCCCAAGCTTGCCGCCATGACCAAATTGCCGCGCATCGAGGACGCGGTGAAGGCCGGCGGCTTTCTGACCGGCACGCCCGACGACATCGTCCAGCAATTAAAGGCGGTCGAAAAGCGCTATCCGGGTGTCGACCGGGTGATGTGCAGCACGCCGCTTGGGACCCCGCTCGACATCCAGCTGGAAGACCTGGACCGGTTCGCGACGGAAGTGATGCCAGCCTTCCGAGGTGTAAAATCCGCCGCGCGAGCCGCCGCCGAGTGAGCCGAAAACCGCGTCATTCCGGGGCGTGGGCGCAGCCTACGAGCCCGGAACCTATGAACACGGGCGTCGAAAATATGAGCGAGCTGAGATGTTCATGGGTTCCGGGCCTACCCCTCCGGGACATCCCGGAATGACCTTCGTCTGTGGCGTGCTTTTTACACAGGGAGGGCAACTTGATTGGCGATGCAAAGGGCGAATACCGCGGCACCGAATACCGCAACGATGCCGAACTGAAGGCGTGGCTGGCAAAGCGGCCCAGCGAAGCGGCGCTCGAGCCGGATCTGCCGATCATCGACCCGCACCATCATTTTTGGGACACGCCGCAGCGCGGACGCTACCTGTTGCCCGAGCTGCTGGCCGACATCGGGGCCAGCTCGGACTCCGGGAAAGGCCACAATATCGTCTCGACTGTCTTCCTCGAATGCCGCTCGATGTACCGCAAGGCCGGCCCCGCCGAGATGGCGCCGGTCGGCGAGGTCGAGTTCGTCAACGGCATCGCGGCGATGAGCGCCTCGGGCGGCTATGGCCCGTGCCGCGTCGCCGAGGCGATCGTCGGTCACGCCGACCTGACCCGTGGCGCACGGGTGCGCGAGGTGCTGGAAGCCGAGCTCAGGGTCGGCGGTGGGCGTTTCCGCGGCATCCGCCACGGGGTGTCATGGGACGCCAACGAGGCTATTCAGAAATTCGCCACTCGCGAGGTGCCGCCACACCTGGTGCGCGAAACCAAATTCCGCGAGGGCTTCGCCCAGCTCGCACCCTTGGGGCTCAGCTTTGAATCCTGGCAGTACCATCCGCAATTGTCCGATGCGATCGACCTCGCCCGCGGCTTCCCCGGCACCACGATCATCCTCAATCACGTCGGCGGGGTGCTCGGCGTCGGCCCCTATAGCGGGCATCGGCAGGAGATCCTCGCCGGCTGGAGGAAGGACATCGCCGAACTCGCCAAATGCCCCAACGTCAACGTCAAATTGGGCGGCGTCGGCATGATTTCGTTCGGCTTCGACTTCCACGAGCGCGACGTTCCGCCGTCGTCCGCGGACCTCGCCGCCGCGTGGCGCCAGTATATCGAGCCCTGCATCGAAGCCTTTGGCGTGAATCGTTGCATGTTCGAGAGCAACTTCCCGCCGGACAAGCAGTCGGGCGGCTACAGCGAGCTGTGGAATGCGTTCAAGCGCATCTCTGCCGGCGCGTCGGCGGCCGAGAAGACCGCGCTCTACAGCGGCACCGCGGCGCGGGTGTATCGCATAACAGCCCCCTGAACCCGTCCGACCGCGCCCGGTGCCGCAGCCGATTTCGGGCACGCTCTCGCCGCCAGCCAGGCCCCGTTAGAGAAATACCTCCGGTGGCTGGCCGAGCAGGACTTGGCCGACGGTTTCGTAATGGGCGTCGCGCGACTGGATTTGCTGTGAGACCGTGTGAATGTCGCGAAAGCGGCGCTCGAACGGGCTGCCCGCGAAGATCGCGTCCACGCCGGCGGCCTTGTAGGTCCAGTCGGCGACCACGACGGCGCTTGAGATCGCGTTCGACCCGGCGAGCCGCGCCCGGGCACGGTCGGGCACATCGATCGCCGCCGCATCACCGGCCCGGTCGTAGATGTCGCGCACCGTGTCGATGAGATAGGCGCGGGCGGAGCCAAGCTTCGCCTCAGAGCGCGCGATCTCGCCTTGGATCACCGCGTTGTCGGCGAGCCGGCCGATGCCGCGCGGCGTCTTGCGCAGCGCCAACTCTATAAATGACTCGAGCATGCCGCGGGCAATGCCGAGCGCTACGCTGGCGATGCCGACCGAATAGAGCGTCTGCTGCGGAAAGGCGTAGAGCTTGCCCGGCTCGCGGCGCAACGTCGGGTCCTCGCGCGTGCCGGTCAATTCCTCGGGCACAAACAGGTCTTTGACCGTGTAGGATTCGGACGCGGTGCCGCGCAGCCCGATCGGCTCCCAATTGCCGAGCAAAGTCGCCTGCTCGGCCGGAAACAGCCAGGTGCGTAATGTCGGCCGGCCGAACCTATTGAGCCGCAAGGAGCCGTCGGGCTCGACAACGGTGCCGTGCGCGCCCATCCAATTCGCATGGCGGCAGCCGCTGGCGAAATCCCAGCGGCCGGTGACGCGATAGCCGCCCGGCACCGCGATGCCCTGGCAATCGTTGGGCGGGCCCCAGGCGCAGGTCGAGCGCGGGTCGCCGAACACCCGGCGCGCAGCTTCGAGGCCGAGATAGGGCGCGAACAGCCCGATGCTGTTGGCGATCGACGCGCACCAGCCGACCGAGCCGTCGGCTCGCGCCAACTCCTCGACCGCGAGCACATAAAGGCCGGGCTCGACCTCGTCGCCACCGACCGAGCACGGGTAAAGCATACGAAAGAGCCGCGCGTCGTGCAGCCGGTCGAGCAGTGTCTTTGGGAGCCGGCGCAGGTGCTCGGTCTCGTCCGCAGCGGCGGCAATCGTTTCCGCGAGACCGCGCGCCCGCGCCAGCGGGTCGGCTCGCCTTACCTCATCCATGCGCAGTCCTGAGCTTTATTACCGGGCCGCATTGCGGCGTGCCTAACGGGCCCTGTCAATGCCCGATCATGGCGGCCGTCATTGCGGGAGACGAAGTTCGCAAGGCGGCTGCGTCCCACATCAGGCGAGGGTCGAAGGTCTCGGCGGCGAACATCGTCAAAATTACGACGGCGCAGAAAGCAAGCGCGCCGACGCCGGGCTGGATCGTGATCACCGCGCCAAAAACGACGAGGGCGCCGAGCAGCGACTCCATGAAAATGTCGATCATCGACCAGCGGCCGATAAAACGGACGACGTGGTAGAGCCGAGTGCGGTCGCGCAGCCAGCCGACGCGGCCCGTCTGGGTCGCGATCAGCATGCCCGAGAGCCCGATCAGCTTCAGCACCGGCACCGCGATGCTGGCAAAAAACACAAGCGCGGCAAGCGGGTACTGACGGGCGGTGATCAGCTCCTCGACGCCCCCCAAAATCGTGCTCGGTTGGCCGGCGCCGAGCTGGACTACAGTCAGCACCGGATAATAATTGGCCGGGATGTAGAGGAGCGCGGCGGCGATGACCAAGGCCCAGGTCCGCTGGACACTGTTCGGCCGGCGCGCATGCAAGGCGCTGTCGCAGCGTGGGCAATGCGGGTGGCCTGGGCCGGGAGCGCTGACAAGGCCGCAGGTCTCGCAGCCGACAGCTCCCGCCGCGCCGCCACAGGGCAGCGTGTCGGGTCGGTCTTCATGGTCGAGCCGTTCCCACACCTTCTCGCGGTCGAGGGCGCTGTCGATCCACACCAGCACGATTGTCAACGCGAACAGCGCGTAGACCCCGGCGGCGAGGCCGATCGTCACCAGATCGCCGAGTTTCACATAGGCGACGAACACGCCGAAAAGAAAGACCTCGATCATCGACCACGGGCGCAACCGCTCGGCCAGCGCAAAGACCCGGCGCAGATAACGCGGCGGGTGCGGTTCATGGGCGCGGATCAGCACGTAGAGCGTGCCGGCAAGGCGGGCGAGCGGCGCCAGCACAGTGACAAACAGCACCACCGCGGCGAGCGGACCCATGCTTCGCCGAACCAGCTCCTGCGGCCCCGAGAACAGGTCGGCGACATGACGGATGCCGGCGGTCTCCACGCTCATCAGCGAGGTCGTGCACATGACCGCGAGCAGCACGAGCGCGGCCGCGGTGAGCGCGATGATATGGTCGAGGCGGTGCGTGCTGACCCGGCGCAGGATTGTCGGGCACCGGGCGCATCGCGCAGTGGTGCCGGGGGTGAGAGCGGGGACCATCTGCAGCAGCCCGCAGCCCGGGCATTCGCGCAGCTGCGGCAGGCTCGCCGGTAGAGGACGGGAGGGAGCGCGGGCGCTCACCCTCTTACCGCCGCTGCCGCCAGCATCGGCGCGATGCCGTCGGCGAGCCGCCCCAGCGCGCTGCTGATCGCCGCGACCTCACCCGGCACGCCCGGGGCCGGCGGCGGCACCGAAAAGCGAAAGCTGCGCAAGACCGGCTGGCTCTGCCCGGTGGCGCGCACCGCCGCCTGGGCCTGCAGGACGAGATTGCCGGCGGCATCCTCGTCGAGCCGCTGGATGTTGACCTCGACGGTGGCGTCGGGGCGAGCGGAGACGGCGCCGTTGTCGGCAATTACAGTACTCTGCGGCAGGCGTTGGCCCAGTTCCTCGACCAATACCCGGTTCAGCATCGCCGCCAGTGGCTCGCCCCACCACTCGTTCGACATCACGTCGAGCCGGTAGTTTTCGGACGAGCGCACGATTTGCGAACGTTCGAGAAAGTGGGCGACCGCGATCTGCTGCACCAGCACCACCCTGGGCCCGCCGAGCTGCACCGCACCGGGTGCGGTCGCGATCGTGTAGAGCACCGGGTCGGGCGAGGAGCAGGCAACAAGTGCCGCGGTCAGCACCAGCACGGGCAGCACGAGACGGCGCGATGCCAGGCTCATTCGACGCCGCCCGCCGGCCGGCCTTTGATCAAGGCTTCGGGATGGCGCGACAGCAGGTCGGCGAGCGCCCGGATCGAACTGAGCGCGTCGTTCAATTGCACCATCAGCCGGTCGAGATCGCGGTTGAACTTGGTGTTGTCGCCATAGCCGCTGTCGAGCGACACGACCAGCTTGTTGGCGCTGGTCACCGTCTTTTGCAGCTGGTTTGCCATTTCGGGCAATTGTTTGAACGCCGGGGCGGTGCCGCTGTTGAGGTTGCGGGTGAATGTTTCGGCCATGGCGAGGGTCGCCGAAAGCTTGGTCAAGGAATCGCGCAGTTGCGGCCCGCTCACCAGATCGTTGGTCGATTTCAGGAGGCCGTCTAGGCTTTGGCCGATCTGGTCGAACGGGATCGTGTTGACCTTGTCCAACAGTGTATTTACCGACGCCTGCAGCCCGGCAAAGCCGCCGGCCTCGGCGCTCGGCAATACAAAATAGCCATCCTGCATCGTGACTTCGACCGGCGGCGCCTTGGGCAGGAAGTCAAGCGCCACCTGCTGCTGGCCGGTAATCAGGTTGGCGCTCTGCACGGTTGCGCGCAGTCCCTGCTTCAACAGCGCTTCGACCCCCTCCTCCGCGGTCGTGTACATCTTGACCCCGACGCCGACGATGCGTTCGGGCTCGACCTCGTAGCGCACCGGCGCCAAGACCCTGTCCGCAGCCTTGTCAAAGGCGAGCCGCACATCGGTGACATGGCCGACGACAAGACCGTGCATCGTCACCGGCGACCCGATGCCGAGCCCGCTGACCGAGCCCGGAAAGTACGACACGACCTGGATCTTGCGGGTGTAGGAGGCGGCCTGCGCGATGTCTCGGTCGGCGAACAGCGGGAAGACGTGGTTTTCCAGGCTCGCCACCTTGGCATGAGCTTCCTGCTCCGGGGTCTCGAAGGCGATGCCGCCGAGCAACAGCGCCTTGAGCGATTCGAGCTGAACGTCAAGGCCGGTGCCGGCGAGCTTGATCGACAGGCCCGAAGCGTTCCAGAATCGCGTGTCGTCGTTGACATAGCTGTCATACGGAGCGCGGACAAAGGCGTGGATCGTCACGTAATCGGCCATGTCGGCGATGTCCCAGCCGGCCACCTCGCCGACGCTCAGGTCTCGGTAAAAGATCGGCGAGCCGAGCGATATCGAACCCAAGCGCTTGGCCTTCAGCAAAAAGATATGGCCCGGCACATTCTCGCTGAGGATCGGCGGGTCCTCGCGCCCCTTGAAGACGCGCTTTGGCTTACCCGCCGTAGCACCGGGCATCATGCCGACATAGCTCCCCGACAGCAATGTCTCGAGCCCGGAGACCGAACCGGCAAACAGCCGCGGCTTGACCACCCAAAACACCGTCTTGTCGGTCAACAGCGGTGTGGCCTCGTGGGTTGTGGCGATCGTCACCACGACGTGAGAGTTGTCGGGCGCGAGTTTGAGGCTCTTGACCGTGCCAAAGACGATGTCCTTGAACTTGAGCTGCGACTGGCCCGGCTGCAGCCCCTCGGCGGTGTCGAAGGCGACCGTGATCGTCGGTCCCTCCTTTGACAAGGTGTCCCAGGCGAGCCACGCGCCGATCGCCACTGCGACCAGCGGAATAATCCAGATCACCGACACCCGCCGCGAGCGCCGCGTCGAAGCCTGGACCAGCACCGGCGGTTCGGAAAGATTGGTCATCAGAAAGCTCCCCCCGCGGAGCGATGTGCGCCTTTTATCTCTTTCGGGGTTCCGGCGCTAGATCGCGCCGAAGAGCGGGTGGTATTGCTGTTGATATTTGGGCAAATTGCGGTTGGGATAATTTCCCGGCGAATCCATTGGCCCGGACACACATGTGTATGAGACAATTTTTGGCCGCTTATGGCGAACAGCCGTCTGCGGGCCCCGCAGGCTGTTTGGCTGCAGCCTATGCACGAATACAAACCCGCTCGGTTCCTAAAAACGGGGGCCGGTAACAGTCGACTAAATCTCACATTGTGCACTATCCGAAAAGAGGACCCTGCAGCATGACCGAAACCCCCTCCTACCGCGAGATCGGTGTCAGCCGCGATGGCCATGTCGCCACCGTCGAGATGCGCCGGCCACCGCACAATTTCTTTGACAGCGCGCTGGTCGCCGAGATTGGGGACGCTTTCGAGCGGCTCGATGCCGATCCCGATTGCCGCGCCGTCGTTTTTGCCGCCGAAGGCCGTTCGTTCTGCGCCGGCGCCGATTTCTCCAAGCGGATGGATACCGGCACCGTCTCAGAAGGCACTCGCAGCGCTGCCGGCCGGCATCTTTACAAGGAGGCGATCCGCCTGTTCCGCACGCGCAAGCCGATCATTGGTGCGGTGCATGGTGCGGCGGTCGGCGGCGGGCTCGGCCTCGCCCTCGTTCCGGACTTTCGGGTCACCTGCCGGGAGGCGCGGTTCAGCGCCAATTTCAATCGCCTCGGCTTTCATCCGGGCTTCGGCCTGACCGCGACCTTGCCGCGGCTTGTCGGCGCCCAGCAGGCGGCCTTGCTGTTCTATACTGGTCGCCGCATCCCCGGTGACGAAGCAGTCCGCATCGGCCTCGCCGATCTGCTGGTGCCGCAGGCCGAGGTGCGCAGCGCCGCCCAGGCATTGGCGCTTGAAATCGCGCAATCCGCACCGCTCGCCGTCATGTCGACGCGCGAGACGGTGCGCCGCGGACTGATCGATCAGATCGAGGCCGCCACCGAGCGTGAACTAGTCGAGCAGGATTGGCTGCGCCGCACCGAGGATTTCCAGGAAGGCATCAAGGCGATGGCCGACCGCCGCCTCCCCGATTTCCGCGGCCGGTAAGAACTCTCCGACGTCCCGCAGCAGCGGGCTCGGGGTGAGGGACGGATAGTGGAGAAGACCGGCCCATCAGTCTCACCCGCCCGTCGGTCTCAGATGCCTTGCGGCTGGGGTGCGGGGCCTTCCGAACGGCGATGGCGATCGGCCATGAACTCGTCGAATTCGGCCTTGTCCTTGGCGTGGCGCAGACGGTCGAGAAATTCCATGAATTCGCGCTGCTCTTCTTCGAGCCGGCGCAGGGTTTCGGCGCGGTATTCGTCAAAGGCGCGGTTGCCGGTCGCCTCGCGGTAGCTCGCACGTGATCCACCGCTGCCCCAGCGTTCGGCCGCCGCCTGCATTCGCGACATGCGCCGCTGCATGCGCTCCATCCGTCGCCGCCAGCGTGGCCCGGTGCCCTCTGCCCAGCATGCCATTCGCCCACTCCCTATCAAAAAGCCGAGAACCACGAGGCCGAGAGGCCACCACAGGATGAAGCTCAGCACCGTCAGACCGATCCATGCCGGCTTGCCGATGTCGTCGAGATGCGCCGCGAGGTGATGCATGGCGGGCCTCATGTGAATGTAACTAACATTTACATAGATCGACCTCTAGCCGCTGTCAAGCGGCAGCCGGTCACTCTTTCGGGTCGGCCGGTTCCGCAATGACCCCGAGCCCGCGCAGGTAAATCAACATACCGGCTTCGAGCAATTGCTCGGGCATCATCGGTAATCGGCGCCTGCCGCCGTCGCCGCGCGAAAACAATGACGCGATCCCGTGCGACAGGGCCCAGGCATGGAGAGCCATCATCAGCGCCGGCGGACGCTTTTCCGGTGGCAGGCGCGCGCACAGCACCTCAGAGGCATGGCGCAGCACGGCAAAGCAACGGTCGGCGGCCTGGCGTAAGGCCGGGTCGACATCGAAGGACAACCCGGCCTCGAACATCGCCGAGTAGTAGGCGGGCTCGTCGCGGGCAAAGGCGAGATAGGCGCGGCCGACATTTTCGAAGGCGGTGAACGGGTCCGGCCGGCCGTCGTTCCAGGCACGATCGAGATGCCCGGCAAAGAGCTCAAAGCCGCGGCCGGCAACATCGGCGATCAGCGCGTCGCGGTCGCGGAAATGCCGGTAGGGGGCGGCCGAGCTGACCCCGGCTGAGCGCGCGGCGTCGGCAAAGGTGAACCCGGCCGGCCCTTTTTTGGCGATCAAATCGAGGGCGGCTTGTATCAGCGCCTCGCGCAGATTGCCGTGGTGATAGCCGCGACGCCCGTCCGGACCGCGTCCCGACCAGCTCATTGCCTCGACCAGCTCATCGACCCGAACTGCGCATCACACTCGACACCCCGATCCATGTAAAGGGCATTTACATCAGATCGTGCCCGACCGGCAGTGCAAAGCGGGCATATCCGCCCAACTTGCCCTCTGGGAGGGGCGTTGATAGAAGATCGGCGGCGACCGCTGCCGCTTTCTTTTCGCAGGCTGACCGGCAATGGCGAACTCGGAACCGCAGCCGAACCCCGGGCAAACCACATCCCCGGGCATGGGCGCAGTTGCGCAGCGGTGACGAAGGCTCGAGCCAACGCCTTCGCCACCGCCTCGGCGGGGTTTCGGTCACCTTGGCAATCGTGCTGCTGGCCGGCGCGCTGGCGGTATTGTTCGCGACCCGTTGGGATTCCTGGGTCGGCGAGAGCGTGCTGCAGACGACAGACGACGCCTATTTACGCAGCGACATCACCCCGCTCAGCGCCAAGATCGAAGGCCATGTGCGACCCGTCCCGGTCGATGATTTTCAGCAGGTCAAGAAGGGCGATTTGCTGGTTGAGATCGAGGACGACGACTACCGCGCCCGGTTCGAAGAGGCCCAGGCGGGACTCCTCGGTGCCAAGGCGGCAATCGAAAATCTGAAGACGCGCAAGGCATTGCAGCATACCCAGATCGCCGAGGCCGAAGATTCAATCGCCGCGACCCAGGCCGATGTCGATCGCACCGCAAGGAGGCGGTGCGCCAGCAAGCACTGCTGACCTACACCTTCGGCACCCCACAGAAAGTCGAACAGGCAGTCACCGACGAAAAGCGGTTCCGGGCCGATCTGGCGCACAGCCAGGCCGCGCTTCAGGCAGCACAGCGTCAGATGGCGGTGCTCGATACCGAAGAATCGCAACTGCGCGCCGAAGCCAAGGCCAACAGGCGTCATCCCAGCTCGCCAAGATCGAGCTCGGCTACACCCGCATATCCGCGCCGATCGACGGAATGGTCAGCGAGCGCGGCGTGCGTGCCGGGCAATATGTTCACGACGGGACCCAGGTCATCTCCGTCGTCCCGCTGAAGAACGTCTGGGCGATGGCCAACTACAAAGAAACCCAGCTGACCCGCGTCAGAATCGGGGAGCGGGCGGAGATCACCGTCGATACCTTTCCGGGTGTCGTGATCGAGGGGCGGGTCGACAGCATTTCGCCGGCCAGCGGCTCGCAGTTCACCTTGCTCCCGCCCGACAATGCCACCGGCAATTTCACCAAGGTCGCGCAGCGCATCCCGGTCAAGATCACGCTCGATCCGGATCATCCGCTTGCCGGACAGCTGCGCCCGGGCATGTCGGTCGTCGCGACAATCCGCACCGATACCAGTCCCGAAACCCCGTGAGCGCGGTCGCGCCCACCGTGCCATCCGGAGCGGCGCCCGCGCCCGGCGACGCTCGCCGCACATTGCCCGCGGCCGGTGATTGGCGTCGCCGCAGTATTGCTCGGGGCATTTCTGTCGAGCTTAAACACCCGTGTGACCATCTTCGGTCTCGCCGATATTCGCGGCGGCATGGGGCTCGGCTTCGACGAAGGTTCATGGCTGACAACGGCATTCGGTGCGGCGCAGATGGTGGTGGCGCCCATAGCTGCCTGGCTCGGCATGGTTATCGGTGTGCGCCGGTTTCTGCTGTGGGCGAGTATTATCTTCGCGTTAACCTCGCTGTTGATCCCGTTCACCGGAGATTACCAGACGATCATTGCGCTGCAGCTGATACGTGGGCTCGCAGTCGGCACGTTTATTCCCGCCTCTCTAGGCTTCATCCTGCGCAGCCTGACCCCGCGATGGTGGATCCGGGGCCTCGCGGCTTATCCTTTCCGCTTTGTCTTTTCGCAGAACATCGCCGGCTAGATCGAAGCCTTTTATTCGGAAAGCGGCGCCTGGCAGTGGCTTTTTTGGCAGAATGCGGTCCTGACCCCGATCATGACCGCGCTCGTCTGGTATGCGATGCCGCGCGAGGGCATCAACCGAACCCTGCTGGCTCAGACCGATTGAAACGGCATCCTACTCGCCGGGGTCGGCTTCGGTCTGATTTATGCCGGTCTCGATCAGGGCAACCGGCTCGATTGGTTCAATTCGGGCGTCATTGCCGGGTTTTTTGTCGGCGGCGGTCTACTGATCGCGGCTTTTGTCGTCTGCGAAGGGTTGTCCGAACATCCGCTGATCCACTTGCGGGTCGTCGCCAAGCCCAATATCTGGGGCCCGGCCGTGCAGATCTCGATCTACGGTTTTGGCGTCGCCGCCACCGCTTTTATTCTGCCCGATTTACTGACTCGGGTGCAGGGACTGCGCGACTTGCAGATAGGCTATACGCTGAACTGGATCGCGCTGCCGCAATTCGTGCTGGTGCCGCTGGCAGCCATTCTACTGCGCCGCACCGATGCGCGCCTCCTGATCGCTTTCGGGTTTGCGCTGATCGCCTATGGCAGCTGGCTCGCCACCGGTCTGACCCATGATTGGGTGGGCCAAGATTTTTTGCCGTCGCAGATTATCGAGGCTGTCGGCCTTGCTTTTGGCATTACCACGCTAATCGTTTTCGGCGTTTCGAACATCACGCCGGCGGAGGCGGCGACGATCGCTGCGGTTATCCAGACCGCCCGGCTGCTTGGCAACGAGGCCGGCGGCGCTTTGGTCCAGACCTTTGTGCGGGTGCGCGAACAGGTCTACTCGAACCTGACCGGGCTCCATTTCGTCATCGGCTCGCATCGCGCCGAGCGAGCGGTGACGCAGGTTCGCGGCGCCGTTCGCCGCCCCTCCGATCGGGGCCGACGACCCGACTTTGCAAAGCTATTCGTTGATTGGCAGTTTCATCCGCCGCGAAGCCTATGTCCTCGCCTACATCGACGGGTTCTGGCTGATCGCCTGGGTGCTGACCGCCGGGATCGTGCTGATGGTGTTCCTCCGGCGGCCGCCGCCCAATCCGCTGACCCCGCCGCGCGGCGATCTTTAAGACCCCGACCGGCTTGTCACCAAACCAGCGGGAAGAGTCGGTAGCGAACCTGAGCCTCATAATCGGTGTAGCCTTCGAGGTCCGCCTCCAGCTCGCGTTCTTCCATCACGGCGCGGAATGCGGCGGCGACAATGATGACAAGCGATGTTGCGAGCCCGATCCAAGAGCCGAGCATCACCGCGGTTGACGGCACCATGACGCACATCCCCGCATACATCGGATGGCGCACCACGGCATAGGGGCCGGTGGAAATGACATGATGGCCGCGCTGCCGCTGGATCTTCACGACCGGCGCCAGAAACGTATTTTCAAGACGCGGATGATGATCCAATACCCTGCGACAACGCCGATCGCTCCCGCCACCTGCAGCCAAATCGGAACGGCCGACCAGTGGAACCTCGCGTCGAGGCCCATCAAGACGAGCCAGCCGATCCACAGCAGCCCCAGGGTCAGCATAAAGATCTTGTCCCAAAGCGGCTGACCCCGTTGTACCGGCGGCTTCAGGCGTTCGGCGAGAAGGGCCGGATCGCGCCGCGCCAGCCGCAGCATCGCTACCTGCGAGAGCGCGAAAAACAGGATCAGGAACGCCCATCCGGCCGACCATTCAAAGCTGCCGGCGGCCCCAAAGAGCAGCGCCGCGAAAACCAGAGCCGTCAGCCCGTTCGCGATCGAAGCCCTGGCGATCACTGCATCCTACCCCCTCGTGGCGCTTTGACGGATCTGCCGCATCGGATATCCAGCGCCCAGATGTATTGCTTTAGATCGGTCGACCGACATGTCTTTCCATGTTGGAAGCGATCGGCGAGACGGTCCGCCGGTTGGTGGGCCTAACCGGCAAGACGTTGGCCGAGAGGCTCCGGCAGGCGATCGAGGATGAGTACGAGCGGGCGCGCGTGACGATCTTCTTCACCAGCGATACGCATTTCGGGCACGGCGGCGCGCTGGGGCTCTATCGCCGGCCGTTCGCGTCGGTCTCGGCGATGAACGAGGCGCTGGTCGAGCGATGGAACAAAACCGTCGGGCCGGATGACGAAATTTGGCATCTCGGCGACTTTGCGATCCGCCAGTCGGCGTCTGTAGCGGCGGGGCTGCTCGCCCGGCTGCATGGCAAGAAGCATCTCGTCGCCGGCAACAACGATCCCCCGGCGACGACGGCGCTCGACGGCTGGACGAGCGTGCAGCCCTATTTCGAGATCGAGGCAGAAGGCGCGTCGCTGGTGCTCTGCCACTACCCGTTCCGCAGCTGGCGCGGGATGGCCAAAGGCTCGGTCAACCTGCACGGCCACTGCCACGGCCGGCTGAAGCCGCAACCGCGCCAAATCGATGTCGGCGTCGATGTCTGGGACTTCCGCCCGGTGACCGTGGCCGAGGTTCTGGCGAACCACCGGCGGCGGTGAAGATGCCGCTGCCGCGCGACATTGCGGTACAACTGTGGCGACAATCACAAATATGGCGCTCTACCGTGATGACGTTGACACCCGATCGCGGCGGGGAGACGCTTTTACGGTTAACCCTCCCGGCATAACCGGGACGGCGAGCAAAAATCAGCCGTGGCACGAACCCGCGCCTTGGGCTGGCTGCAATAATCTCGGCCGCAACGGTCGAGGGAGGAAAAGCTCATGAAGATCGCACGCTATCTGACCATCGGGGCGACGGCAGCGGCAGCGCTGCTCGCTTTTGTTGTTGCGACCGGCCTCTGGGAACCGTTGGCCAAGGCGGACAGGGGCAACCAGGGTCCAAACTTTGCGGTCGATCCGTCCTGGCCAAAGCCGCTACCTGCACCGGTCGGCAGCGACGGCGTCGCCCACACCTGGGTAACCGGCGAGATCGCCGGAAGCTGCATGGACAAGTATGACAACGTCTACACCTTCAACCGCGGCTGGGAGGTCGGCGTCAGCGTAGGCGGGGTCCTCCAGGGCAATGAATCGGGCGCCATCGTTGGGCAAGACGCGACCGCCTCGGCGATCCCTTCGCCGCCGGTTGTCGCGTACGACAGCGAGGGCGACACCGTGGCCGGTTGGGGTAATCCGAGCCTTACTCAAACCGGGGCCGATTACGGATACGCGGCTTATCTGCCGCAAGGCGCCCATGGTTGCTTTGTCGATTACCAGGGTAACATCTGGGTTGGCGGCAATGGCGACGGGATCGTCCAAGAATACAACCCGCAAGCCGCCAATACGGAGGGCGCCGCTGCAACCTTTGTGATGCAGATCGGCACAAAGGGTGTCTGCGATACAACCACCCCGCCGGCGCCGGGGGCAAACCCCTTTACCTCGTGCAACGACACCAACGACGCCAACACCAGCCATACGCTGTTGAACGAACCCGCGGACATCGCGGTCGATCCCGGCGTCGGCCCGGTCAGCGGAACACGCGGCGACATCTATATCGCCGACGGCTATGGCAACCACCGCGTCGTCGTCTTCAACGCCGCCGGGCAGTATGTCGGCCAGTGGGGCACGGCTTGCTCGACCACCGGCGAGGGCTGCCCCAAGGGCACGTTCGGAGCTACTGGCGGCGGTCATCCGCATTGCGTCGTCCTCGGCAATGACAACCTTGTCTATGTCTGCGATCGCCCCGATGACCGCATCCAGGTCTTCGAGAAGACTTGCGCTGTCCCGTCGACGACGAGCACTCCGCAACCGTTTTGCCAACCGGTTCGAAGTCATCAATATCGACCAGTTCCCAACCGCAACCGCAGCCAACAAAGCCGCGATCCTGCATGCCGGCACTCGCGGCGACGATATGGATTTCTGGCCCAATATCGACTATCTCGCCAGCAAGAGCCCGACCAGCCAAAAGGACATCGTCGATGTCGATCTCGGCAACGACAACACTTGGCTGCTCGACAAGGCCAGCGGGCTGGTGTTCGGCGCGCTCGGTTCTTGCGGCATCGCGCCGTGTCCCGGCCACAATGCCGGTCACTTTGCCTTCGGCCATACCGTAACCGTCGACTCCAAAGGCAATGTCTACATCGCCGAAACGATAACCGGTCGCCGCATCCAAAAGTTCGTCCCGATGAACGGCCAACAGAACTGGTAGAACCATCGCGGCAGCGGCCGGGAGATAACGTTTTCCGGTCGCTGCGCGGCGCCGGCGCGGAGCATTCGACGATGTTGAGCCGCTGGATGAAGGTTGCCGCGGCGTGGCTGTTGTTGGCAGCGCTCCCCTCAGTGCCGGCATCGGCGCACGATCTTCCGCTCGATCGGTTTATGAACGGCTTCGTCCGGATCGAGCCCCACCAGGCCGATCTGGTGATGCGCATCCCGCTGGACCTGCTGCGTGCGGTCTCGTTTCCAATCGTTGGGGGCCATTACGATCTGGCCACCGCTGGGCCGGCAATCAAAACCGCGCTCGATGCCCTCTCCAGCGATCTGACGCTTTCGGAGGACGGCGCGCGCCTGCTGCCTTCGAGTGCCGCCGGGCAGCTGGCGCCGCTCTCGGACCGGTCGTTCGAGGAATACGACCGAGCGGTCGCCGCAATTGCCTCCTCACCGGCGGACACCCAGATCGCCTACGAGGCGGGCTACCTCGACGTTCATTTCACCTATCCGATCAGATCACCTAGATCCGTCTTCGCGATCGAGAGCCTCGTCGGCGCCGATCTGGGAGACACCGCCAAACTGACCATTCGCTTTATCCCGCTCGACGGAACCAGTCGCGCGATGATGATTTCGGCCGGATCGGGCCAAGTGAGTCTCGATCCCACCTGGTACGAGGCGGCGTTCGGTTTCGTCAGACTTGGCGTCGAGCACATCTTGACCGGCATCGACCATATGTTGTTTCTACTCTGCCTGGTCATCCCGTTCCGCCGGGTAAAGCCGCTGATCCCGGTGATCACGGCTTTCACCCTCGGCCATTCGATCACCTTGATCGGCACCGCCTACAACCTCGCCCCGGTCGGCGGCTGGTTCCCGCCCTTCGTCGAAGCGGCCATTGCCGCCACGATATTCTATATGGCGATCGAAAACATAGTCGGCGCCAATCTGCGACGGCGCTGGATCATCGCCGCGCTGTTCGGCCTCGTTCACGGCTTTGGGTTCGCCGATATTCTGAAAGAGCAGCTGCAATTCGCCGGTTCGTATCTGCTCGTATCGTTGGTGTCTTTCAACATCGGGATCGAGATCGGCCAGCTTGCGGTGCTGTGCGTCTTTGTCCCGGCGCTCGCCCTCCTCTTCCGCGGGGCCATGTCCGGACGGATGGGGATCATCGTATTGTCCGCGATCGTCGCCAATGTTGCATGGCAGTGGATGATGGAGCGCGGCAAAGCCCTGTGGGAAACGCCGTGGCCGCAACCGACCGGCGCCGGGCTGATGGAATTGGCGCGATGGGTCCTCGCCTTAGGTGTCGCGGTCGCCGGCGCCACCTTCCTGTCGAAGTGGCTCGATCGCCGGCATCCCGCGCTGATCGAGCCGAATGCTGTGGCGGCGCAAGATTGACCGCTCAACCGGCACGGCGTCCCAGTTTATCGCGTTCCCGATCATAAGAGGAGATGGAGGCGCCCGCGAGATCGACCTTCGCCGATCTCTGCGGCGCGTTCGCCGCCGTCAGCAGCCGAGCTTGGCGGCGAGGTCGATAAAGCCGTCGGCGATCACCTCGAAATCGTGCTCGGCCTTGAAATCGCGGGTTTTGTTCGGGCCTTGCTCGAAGGGACGGTTGACATAGGCTGTTTGAAATCCGCGACCGCGCGCCGCCAGCAAATCGGCATTGTGCGCCGCCACCATCATGCACTGCTGGGGCTTCAGATCGAGAAATGCGGCGGTGCGGTCGTAGCACTCGGCCTGCGGCTTGTAGGCGTGCGCGGTTTCCGCGCCGAGGATCGCGTCCCACGGCAGACCGGCGTATTTGGCCATGTTGACCATCAGCGCGACATTGCCGTTCGAGCAGGTGGCCAGGATGTACTTGCGCTTGAGCCGGGTCAGGCCCTCGACCGTGTCGGGCCAGCCGTCGAGGCGATGCCAGGCGCGGTTCAGATGGTCGATCTCCGCCTCGCTGAGCCCCGAAATCCCGAATTCGGGCAGCAGCTCGACGAGGTTCTCGCGATGCAGGTCGTCAAGCCGCGTCCATGGCCGCTCGCCGTTGCGCACCTTCGTCATCGCCGGCTGATAGCGCGCCCGCCATTTGTCGGCGAAGTCGTGCCAGTCCTTGTCGTAGCCCTTTGGCCCGAGAAAGGCCTTAGCCTCGCGCGCGATGCTGTCGCGCCAGTTCACCACCGTCCCGAACACGTCGAAAGTCAGCGCCTTCACCTCCGAAATCGCCATCACCCGACCTTCCCTACTGGCTGTTTTTTGCTCGGGCGGCATGTCGCGCCGCTGCGCGGCGATCGTCAACGACCGTGATCGCCGGTCGCGTATACCAAGCGGCTTACGGATTGGGTCGGCATAGGATGAACCCGGTCCGCCGGTATAAAGAGGGTGCTGCACGCTGTTCGTGATGGCATTGTTCGGCGGATGCGCTGCGGGTCGAAGGCGGGACCATGACGAAGATTGAGATCGAACTGCCCGATGCGACGGCCAAGGCCGCACGCGAGGCGGGGCTGTTGGCGCCGCAGGTGCTCGACCGGCCGCTGACGGACGCGATCCGACGGCGGCAGGCCGCGGACGCGTTGCTGGCGCTCGCCGACCGCGTCGACGCCGCCGGCATCGAGCCGATGCCGATGGCGGAGATAACCGCGCAGGTCAAGGCCGTTCGCGCCAAAACCCGCCTTCCCGAGGATCGCACGATGGGTTTCGCTTATTAGGCTCAGAAAGCCTCAGGTGGACAGATGCGGTGCGTCCTTCAAGGCATCGCTTCGCGACGCACCTCAAGATGAGGTGGATTTCCTACTTATATCAACACTACACCGTCATGCTGAGGAGCGACCCGGCTCGGCCGGGGCGCGTCTCGAAGCACGCACATCACTCGATGCAGAGCGTTCTACCCAAGCACTTCGCTCGATCCACCCCACCTCGGATCACGCCGAGCGGCCCCGCATCTCCCTCGCCCCGCACGCGGGGAGAGGGTCGGGGTGAGGGGCGCTCTCCGCCGCTCGTCGTCGTCGGAAAACTCCAATTCTTTGTGTTTTGCAACAACTCCGGCCGGTTCTTTTGGTCGGTGCGGCGCGGTACAGGCATGGGGTTGAGCACGCGAAACCTAACAGATTGGTTTCGCTTCGTTCAACTCATGCTACTCGATGCGATCTTGGTCCCACAGAACTTACGGGGCAGGCAACAGTGGCACGAAGTCTTTTCCAGTCTGAGCAGGGTCACAAACCAATGCCTTATTCTGCGCATCGCGAAGCCGATCGGTCGCAGCTTCAAGGCAGTTTTTGCTAGAACAATTGCTTAAGTCGTTTATGGCGTTCGCCGTCGCGGTCGTATCGTTAGCAAAATCCTTTGTATCCTGAACAACATTCCCAACACTTTGCGCTTTGTCTACTGCTTCCTTTCCTTGCCAAAACCATTTCAGGATGTCTTTAATGCCTTCTCCATCCGCATCTGCGTATTTGAGTGGATTGCCAGCGACGTACGCATACGTGTTCACCCCGCCCGCCAACCCGATCGGGTCGCTCTGGACGTAGCGGCCGGTGGTGGGGTCGTAAGTCGCGCAAGCCGTTCTGGTGGAGGCCGGTTTCGCCGTCAAAATATTGACCGGGGAAGCGGTGCCTCAACTTGGCGAAAAGGTGCGTCACCGGTGCGAGCCGGCCGCGCGTAACCGGGTCTTTAACCCGCATTGTAGCCGGAGGTTGAGGAGAAGGAAGAAATTTTGTTGGTTAAATTGAACAGCATTCTTCCGCCGCCGCCTTCGTCCGCCTTCGGCGAAGCCGGCTGCATGCCTCGCCGGATGCGCCAAGCACCGGCAACCTCAACCGTTAACGGCGGGCGCATGTACAATCGGGGAGCGGCCCCTCACCCCGACCCTCTCCCCGCAAGCGGGGCGAGGGAGAATGCAGCCGTGACCCTTACCAAGTTCAATCAGCGACTGGGTGGCGGCCGAGTTCCCCTCAGCTCTCTCGATCTAGTCTAGCTGCGAACCGGGCAGATCGGGCCGCCCCCACCGTGGCGATGCGCTGGCGGCGCTCGCGCGTCTGTGCCGCGAGAGCTTTGACGTTTTGTCGGTGTCGAGGGTGGAGTTTCGTGCGGCGGCGCGGTTCGCGGACCAATATGCGGCGGGCGTGCGCGCGGGCGACGCCCTGCACCTCGCGATTTGCGCCGAGCAGGGTGCAACCCTCTGCACGCTCGACCGGCGGCTCGCCGAGGCAGGTTCGGCGCTCGGCGTAAGGACGACGCTTCTCTGATGCGCCTTCCGGTCAGTGGGGGATGGTCAGGGCGATCAGCTTTAATGCGGCATGGTCGATCGTTTCGAGGTGGCGGCAGGTGTCGATCAGTTCGGCGAATTGCGGCTCGGGGATGGCGAGACCGGGGGCGACAGGGCGGATGCGGCGGGCTTCCTCCTCGAAATCCCAGATGAATTCGCGGCCGGTCCCTTCTTTTGTGAAGCTGCGGCCGCCCTTGGTGAACACCGTGATCCGCGGACCGAACAGGGTGCGGCGCACCGTCGGGATCAGGGTCACGCGGTGCATCAAGTCAAGCACCGCTGGAGGGTCGCTTTCGCCCGGTCCCGGCCGGTCGCCGCGCAATAGCGGATAGCCGCGTGTGACGGCGCCATAGGCCGTGAAATATTGCGTGCTGCCGACTTGCGGCGGGTTTTCGACGCCGCGGCTGGGAAACGCCGGGCTCGGATACTCGGTCTCGAGCCAGTTGACCAGGGCCTCGATACGCTCGATGTCCTGATGGCGGATGGCCGTGCTCTTCGCACAGCTTTGCCGTCACGTCGATATGCGCGATGTTGTAGCCGGCGGTTGAATAAATCCGGTACAGCGTTTCGAGAAAGATCCAGTCACGGCCGAGGCGCTGAGTGATCTTAGCCAGCTCTGTGCGGTTGTCGCCGGTGAAGCTGAAGCGCAATTCGCCGCGGTTGTTGCCGGCATAGGCGTGGTAAAAGCCGGCCTCGCCCTCCAACGTCGTCTCGCCGCCCGGCGTCCCGTGCTTGGCCAAAGCCACCGCGAGTAGCGCGTTGCGGACCGCGCCGCCCTCACGCAACGACCGGCCGCCGCTGCGCGCCCCTTCGAGATTGCCGGAAGCGAGGTTGACGCATTGCGCGATCGCATCGTGGATCTGTTTTTCGTCGAGCCCGCCGAGCTTGGCCGCCGCGACTGCCGCGCCGAAAATGCCGAACACCGGCCCGGCGTGAAAGCCGCGCGACATGACGGTCGGGATGAATTCCGCGGCCATGCGCTCCATGACCTCATAGCCGGCGGCGACCGCGGTCAGGAAATCCCGGCCGGAAGCGGCGGTCACCTCGGCCGCGACTAGGGCCGCGGGCAGGATCGCCGTCCCGGGATGGGTCAGCATGCGAAAGGTGTCCCATTTGCCCCCGGCGAAGATCGTTTCGGTTTTGACAAACGCGGCCCCGGCCTTGGTGAGTTTTGCGCCGTTGCACAGCACGGTCGCGGCCCCGGCGCCGCCCGCCTCCTCGTCCTGCATCAGCGCCAGCGCCTGTTTGCTCGCTGGCATGTCGTGCGCCACCAGCGCCGAGGACAATGCCTCTAAAGTGACGCCCTTCGCCCGATCGACGACGGCCGCCGGCAGGTCCTCGTAACTGAGGTTGGCGACAAAAGCGGCAAACTCCCGGCTCAGCGACATGGCGATTTCCCTCCCGCGACCGATCACTCCGATCGTTCAGCTTAGCCCGGTTTGCAGCCGTTCCCGAGCGCCTATGCATCATGCGCTGCCCCGACGGCGCTCGGAAGCTCATTGCCGAAAGTGCGGAGTGCGGCGATCATCATTGCACCCGTCGAACATAGGGCGGTGGCCAACACGGCGCCGGCCGGCCAGCATGTCTGCGCAGCCTCGATCGTCGCTAGCCGAGAAGGATGGAAGGACGCCATGTTGGAGCTGCTCGATCAGCAGAAACGGCTAACAGTAAATCAAAAGAAGATCGTCGCAGCCGCCGTGATCGGCGACATGCTCGATTATTTCGACTTCGGGTTGATCGGCTTCGCCCTCGCCTTTATAATCGGACCGTGGAAACTGACCTACGGTCAGTCGGCGATGATCCTGTTGACCTCGGGCATCGGCGGGGTTCCCGGCGCGTTGTTCTACGGTTGGCTGGCGGATCGCATCGGCCGGCGCACCGTCTTCATCATCACCGCGCTGAATTTTTCGCTCGCCACCGGGGTCATGGCGCTGACGCCAGATCAGGGCGGCTGGATCTTCCTCAGCGTGTGCCGCTTCTTTGTCGGCTTTGGCGTTGCCGGCTTGTTTACCGTCGATCTGCCATTGGTGCAGGAATTCGTGCCGACGTCAAAGCGCGGCTTTATCGGTGGGTTGGTGACCTCGCTGCTGCCGATCGCCGGCATAATGGGCGCGGCGTTGGGAGCATTCGTCACCCCGATCATCGGATGGCGCGGCCTGTTTGCGATCGGTCTGTTGCCGGCGGCGGTGACCCTGCTGATCCGCGCCTGGGTTCCGGAGTCGCCGCGCTGGCTGATCCGCATGGGGCGACTCGACGAGGCGCGCCGGTCGCTCGCCTGGGCATTGCAGATCGATCAAAAGGCAATCGAGCTGCCGACCAGCGTCCCCGCGACACAGGCGACCGCCTGGCGCGAGCTCTTTCATTACCCGCGCAGCATGGCATTGTCGGTTTTGACCAGTCTCGGCTGCCAGTCGGGAGGGGTCGGCATCGGGCTGTGGAGCACGACCTTGCTCGTGCTGCTGCTCAAGATCAAACCCGCCGAGGCGTCTTATCTGATGATTTATGCCGGCTTTGTCGCCTTGGCCGGACGCTTTGCCTTCTGCTATCTGTCCGACGCGATCGGGCGACGACCGTCCGGCGTGCTGCTGAGCTTTGGCGCGGCGTTGTCTCTGGCGCTTGCCGGCTATTATCACAATGTTTTCGTTGGCGGCGTCTCGGTCTTTTACCTGATGCTGTTCGGTCAGCGCTTTTTCGGCGACGGCGGCTATGCCGTCGTCGGACCCTATGCGGCTGAGGTCTGGCCATCGCGGCTGCGGGCGAGCGGCATGGGTTTCGGCTTTGGCATCGGTAATTTCGGCAAGATCCTCGGCCCCCTCGGGCTTGCGCTGATCATCGGCTCGTCGGATGTGATCAGCCCCAAGGCGACGATTGCCGCGATCGAGCCGGCGATGATGTACCTGGCCGGCTGGTACGTCCTTTCGGGAGTCGTCTTTATCCTGCTCGGCTTCGAAACCCGTGGCCGCACGCTCGAAGAGCTGGATGCGGCTTTGGACGCGCCGGGCGCGCCTCGGGTTCGGCCGGCTTCGGTGCAGCCATAGGCAGCTTTGCGCTACCGTACATTCTCAACGATAAGTGGACCTCAATAATATGTTTGGGGGTCGGATGTCGGTGATCGTCTTGGCGTTTCTGATCGGGGTCATCGCCGGATTGCGGGCTTTGACACCGCTTGCCGTGGTCAGCTGGGCCGCCCATCTCGGCCGGCTTCCGCTGGCGGGCAGCTGGCTCGCCTTTCTCGGTTTTGCCGCGACGCCCTATATCGTCACCCTGCTGGCGATCGCCGAGCTCGTCGGCGACAAGCTGCCCCAAACCCCCAGCCGCAAAACCGCCATACCGTTTGTCGTGCGCCTCGTCAGCGGCGCTCTATGCGGTGCCGCCCTTGGGACCGCCGGGCAATCCATGATCGGCGGCCTCGTCGCCGGCGCAATCGGCGCGGTCGCTGGCACCTTCGGTGGCTACGAGTTCCGTGCCCGGCTGGTCAAAGCCATCGGCGGCAACGACCTCCCGATCGCGCTCCTCGAAGACGCCGTCGCCATCATCGCCGCGATCTTGATCACCGTCGGCGCCTGAGTTGAGCGCGTCACCCGAGCTCCGGAAAATCCTCTTCCCAGAATTCGCCAACGGCGCCGGCGGCGCGGGGGTGTTGGTGAGGCCGCGGGCGGCTTCGGCGGTGCGCAGTTCGACGCGTCGGATCTTGCCGGAGATGGTTTTCGGCAGATCGGCGAATTCGAGGCGGCGGACCCGTTTGTAGGGGGCGAGATGCGCTCGAATGTGACGAAAGATCGACAACGCCGTGTCGCGCGTCGGTGGCTGGCTGGCGGCGAGCACGATAAACGCTTTGGGCACGGCGAGCCGGAGGGGATCGGGTGACGGGACGACCGCCGCCTCGGCGACCGCCGGGTGCTCGATCAACACGCTTTCGAGTTCGAACGGGCTGATCCGGTAGTCGGAGGCTTTGAAAACGTCGTCGGCGCGGCCGACATAGGTCAAATAGCCGTCTGCGTCGCGCATTGCCACGTCGCCGGTGCGGTAAACCGCGCCGGCAAGCGGCTGCACCGTCCCGTCGTCGCCCTGATAGCCCTGCATTAGCGCGAGCGGTGGCGGGTCGAGCGCGAGGCAAATTTCGGCCTCTTCCTGCTCGGCGCCGCCGGCATCCAGCAACCTGACCCGATAGCCCGGCGCCGGCCGGCCCATTGATCCCGGTTTAACCATTTGTCCCGGGAAATTGCCGATCTGCAAAGTTGTCTCGGTCTGACCGTAGCCATCGCGGATGGCCACCCCCCAGGCGGCTTTGACCTGCTCGATCACTTCGGGATTGAGCGGCTCGCCGGCGCTGACGACCTCGCGCAAACCCATCTTCCACGACGCAAGTTCCTCCTGGATCAACATTCTCCACACCGTCGGCGGCGCGCAGAACGTCGTGACCCCATAGCGCGCGATCGCGTCGAGCAGTCCTCGGGCGTCGAAGCGCGGCTGGTTCAGCATGAACACGGTTGCCGCGGCGTTCCACGGCGCGAAAAAGCAGCTCCAGGCGTGCTTGGCCCACCCCGGCGAGGAGATATTGAGGTGGACGTCCCCGGGCTTTGCGCCGAGCCAATACATCGCCGCCAACAGCCCGACCGGATAGCTCTGGTGGCTGTGCAACACCAGCTTTGGCTTGGCCGTCGTGCCGGAGGTGAAATACAGCAGCAGCGGATCGGTCGCCTGCGTCTCGCCGTCGGGCACGAAATGCGCCGGCGCATCGTAACCTGCCTCCCAGCGATGCCAGCCCGGCGGTGCACCGCCGACCGCGATCCGCGTGTAATCGCCCGGCAAATCGGCGAATTTGCTGGCATTGGCAGCGCCGGCGACGACGTGCCGGACTCGCCCGCGGGCAAAGCGGTCGATTAGATCGTCGCGATTGAGCAAGGTCGTCGCCGGAATGATGACGGCGCCCAATTTCATTGCCGCCAGCATGCATTCCCACAATGGCACGACATTGCCCAGCATCAAGAGCAAGCGGTCGCCGCGCCGCACGCCGAGACTGCGCAGATGGTTGGCAAGCCGGCTCGACCTTTCGGCTAATTCGGCGAAGGTCAGCCGGCTCTCGCCTCCTTCATCGACGATCCACAGGCCGGGGCGGTGGTTTCTCCGCGCCATCGGGTCGAAGTAATCGAGCGCCCAGTTGAACCGGGCCAAAACCGGCCAGCGGAAATCGCGATAGGCGCGTTCGTAATCTTCGCGATGAGCGAGCAGGAAGTCGCGGGCCTCGAGAAACGCTGCCGCCGCCATGTCCCTCCTCCCGAACGTTCGCTTAAGGTCGCCGCAATCATAGCGCAGACCAACCCTGTTCGCGCGGCATACCGCGTCTACCCCGACGCGGTGCGGGTGGCGGCGCTTACGGTGCCGCGTTCACTCCGGCTGGCCCGAGCCCCTCCAAATCACCCTCTGTTCGCGGATCGAAACGCCGACTTCCGCATGCGACCGGCATAAGCTGGTACGGAAACTCCAGCGACCTAATATCCGCGCTGCCAGTCGATGACGTTGCGCAGCGGCCGGCGGTCGAGATAGGCGCGCAAATTGTCGCAGAATATGTCGATGGCGCCGTGCCGGTTCTGGTCGCTGGAACCGGATACATGCGGCGTGATCAAGACCCGTGGATCAGACCAAAACCGCGCCGGCGGTGGGTGCTCGAATTCGCCGACATAGACGTCGAAGGCGGCGCCGCGCAGATGATTGCGCCGCAATGCGTCGGCGAGCGCATCTTCATCCACGATCTCGCCGCGGGCGACATTGACCAGCACGCTGCCCGGCTTCATCAACGCAAAACGATCGGCGTTGAACAGCCGGTCCGTCTGCGGCGTCCATTGGCAGCAGATCACGACAAAATCGCTGTGCGCCAGGAAGCGGTCGAGATCGGACGGGCCGCCGATCTCGGTGAACCCGATGGGCAGCGGCTCTCCTGGGCGCGGCTCGCTGCGGGTGCCGACGACGTGCAAGCCGAGCCCTGCGCACAGCCGGCCGACATCTTGCCCGATGCCGCCGGCGCCAACGACACAAATGGTCTTGCCGTCCAGGAGCAGCGGGCGGTAGGAGCGGTGGTCGAAGGTGCCAACCTCGCGATCGAGGGCGACACGGTTCAGGCATTTTGCGAAATACAGGATCCCTGCCACGGCATATTCGGCGATCGCCAAAGTGCTGCCGACGCCGCGCGAGGTCGTTACCTTCACGTCGCTACCCCACAAATCGCCAAGGCGGAGATTGCTGGCGCCGGCGGGGCGCTGATGAAACCATTTCAATCGCGGGGCGCGGGCGCGCAGATCGAGCGGAAAGGGCCAGCCGCCGAGAATGATCTCGGCCTCGGCAAGCAGTCGGTCGCGTTCCTCGCGGGTTCCTTGACCCGTCGTCCCCGGCTGCAGGTACCGTGCGGCGGTATAGGCCGGCCAGGTCTCGCGAATTTCACCGTCGAACCAGCCGCCGGCGTCGATCAGGCGGATCGTGGGATCGACCGCTTCGATCCTGGCCCGGTCCGACGCGGCGATTCGCTGAATGTTGAGGATGTTGATCGCTGTCACGAAAGCTCCCATCAGCGCAAGGCGGCGGACAGCGGCCGCTCATCCGTTCGCACGCAAGCGCCGCCGCGCTCGGTCGAACGGCGGCAGCCGACCGGGGTCGAACGGCGCCAGATCGACGGTCTTCGCGGTGCCGTCGACAATCAGCTCGGCTATCGTCTCACCCGTCGCCGGTGCGTTCAGAATACCCCAGACGCTGTGCCCGGTTGCAACATAAGCCCCCTCGACACCCGGCACACGGCCAATCAACGGCAGCCCGTCGCGCACGATCGGACGAAAGCAGGCTTGTCGCGCCACGATTTTCGCCGCGGCCAGCGCCGGCGAAAGATCGCGGCAGATCGCTTCGAGCCGCTCGATCGCGCCCGGATCCGGGGTGACTGCTGCCGGATCGACCGGCAACGCGCTTTCGCTTGAAATCGCACAGACATAGGTTGTGCCGTCGGTGCGCGGAAACAGCTCCGGCGTCTGCACCGCGCCATTCGCTTCGCGATATTCGCAAAACAGCGCCTCCGCCGGGACTTTCGTCCCGGTCCCGAAGACGAGGCTGTGCCCTTTGAGCCCAAACACCGCAGGGAGCGGCAGCCATGCAGCGGCGTCGATCGTCCACGGTCCCATCGCGATGACGACAGCGTCGCAATCGATCATCTCGCCATCTACTACGACGCCTGCGACGGTATTGTCGCCCCGCCGTACCACCGCGGTGACGCGGCCGAGGCGTAATTTGGCGCCCTGCGCCGCCGCCGCCCGCATAACCGCTTCGGTAAAGCGCGCCGGATGCACCTGCGCGGTGGTTTCGGTCGAGCCAAGTTGCTGGGTCACGCTTGCATCGGCTGACAGCCAGCTGAGATCGTAGGCGCTGCCGCGCCGGTGAAGCCGATTTTGCCGCCCGGCCAGGCCGCCATAGGTCGTCAGCCGGCGATAGCCCCAGTCGCCATCGACCTCGGCCGCAAGCTGCGCGTGCAGCGCGAAGCTGCGGCGCGCAAGGGCGGCGAGCGGGGTGCCGTCGCACCAGTCGATCGCCAGAAAGCCGCCGGATTTACCCGAAGCCGCGCAGGCCAGTCCGGTCCGCTCGATGACTGTTGCCCGCACACCGCGGCGGCTCAGGAAATAGGCGATCGAGGCGCCGATCACGCCGCCGCCGCAAATCAAGACGCGCATTGATCCGCCCGACTAACCGCCCGACTGGGCCATAAACAATCTGATCCCATCTGCGTCATCGCGCGAGCCTCTGATCTCCGGTCGTCCCAGGGCAATCGGGATATGGACTCGGCGTTAACGATCTGGCAAAGTGGAGCGGGGATCAGTGCGCGGTAACTGATATGAGGTTCGGGGGAAAGTTCGTTGTCGTCCTGACGATAGGTGTCGTCTCTGCGACGGCAGTTGAGGCGTCGTCGTGTCGGGTGAAAAAGAATCACAATTGTTTTGATGCCCCGGGCACGGTCAATTTCACCACGGTTCCTGATATATCAAAGCAGATCGTCAGCGAAGAGCCAACCGCGGAAAAACCGAAAACCAACGTCCTCGAAGCGCCGCCGATCACGACCTATACCGGCCCCACCGTCGGCGTCAGTTCGATGGCTCATGCCCCGACAGTTGGCTATTACTGGTCACTGGAGCCGGACTCCGACAAATAACAGCGTCAGTCCCCGAGAGCGGCTTGCGGTTGAGCGGTGATTTCATCAGTGATGCCGCCAACCGGCCGGGCGGTCGTACGAGCGCAAGCGGAACGCTGAGCGACCAGTGGAATATACCGCGGCAGCGCGCAATGCCGAGCAGATCGCCGATATCCGGATCCTCGCATTCGGTTTCGTTGCGGGCGTCGGCGCATCGGCGGCGCTGTTGGCGGTGGCGATCGCCAACGTCGGGCCTCGCCTCGTTGCCGGCGTCGGGGGCTACGTGACGGGGCTGTTGGCAATGCTCGGTTGCTCTTTCTTCTATCGTGTGGCTGCGGAACCACGACGGCGCCAATTCCTCCGCCGCCTCGATCATGCCGCCATTTTCGCTATGATTGCCGGGTCTGCGACGCCTTTCGCGCTCGCCCGCGGCGGTACGCGCGGTACCGGCTTGGCGGTGATGCTGTGGGCGGTCGCGGCGCTCGGGATTGTCTTCAAGCTGCGTTTTCCGATCGGGAGCGTCCGACGCTCCGCAATACTCTACCTGCTGCTCGGCTGGGCCAGCTTTATCTCAGTCGGCCCGGAGGTGTCAGGCAAGACCCTGATGCTGATCGCCGCGGGTGGGGCCTCCTATTCGGTCGGCGTCTCCTTCCTGTTGTGGCAACGGCTGCGCTATCGACTAGCGATCTGGCATGCCTTCGTGCTCGCTGGCGCTGCCTGCCACTACCTGGCGATCCTCAACGGCGTCGTTCTCGCGTGACCCGGCGATGTCCGGTTGCCGGAGCCGGCAATTTCCAGGCACAATCGACCGCGGTGCGCCGCCGCGGAAGGAATGGGCAATGAAAGAGGGCTATCGCTTCGTCGATTGCGACATGCACATCATGGAGCCGACCGACCTGTTCGACAAATATCTCGACCCGGCGTTCAAGCCGCGGATCACCTCGGCGATGCAGCCGGTCGACGGCGGCAGCACCGGGATGCGCCGGCGCCCGTTGTGGTTCTTCGACGGCATGCCGACCAGCAACGACGGCAACATTTCCCAGTACAACCGGATTCGCGGCCCGCTCGTCGGCGCCCGCGGCAACAAGAACGTCATGTTTGCGGTCGAGCGCGGCTACGACGCGGAGGCCCAGATCATCGGCATGGAGATGGAAGGGATCGACATCGCTGTGCTGTTCCCGACCGCCGGTCTGTCGTTTCTCGCCCGCGACGACATGGACCCGCAATTTTCCAATGCGATCTGCCGCGCCTACAACGACTGGCTGCACGACTTTGTCCAGCATAGTCCTGACCAGCTCAAGATGGCGGCGATGCTGCCGGTGCACGACGTCAACCTCGCCTGTCGCGAGCTCTATCGCTGCGTCAAGGAATACGGTGCGGTCGGCGCCTTCGTCCGGCCAAACTATGTGAATGGCCGTTATTGGCACTCGACCTATTGGGACCCGCTCTACGGCATGCTGCAGGACCTCCAGGTCCCGCTGTGTTTCCATGAGGGGACCGGATCGTACTATTCGACGATCGAGCCGCGCTTTGGCGAGAACCGCTTTATGCGCCATGTGGCCAGCCACTCGACCGAGATGCAATTGGCGCTGATCGCGCTGATGCTCGGCGGCATACTCGAAACCTACCCGCGTCTCAAAGTGGCGTTTCTCGAAGCGCAGAGCTGGTGGGTGCCGGGGCTGCTGGGCCGCATCGAATGGGATCTGCGCCAGCACCATCAGGCCGATGCGCCCTATCTGAAGCTGACGCCCCAGGAATACTGGCAGCGCAACTGCTTCTCGGCGATCGAGAGCGGCGAGCGCGAAGTCGGCTCGGTCGTCGAGCTGCTGGGCGGCGCCGAGAACATCTGCGTGTCGAGCGATTTCCCGCATTTCGACTCGAGCTTCCCCGAGGTGTCGACGCGGGTCCTGCGCAACCCCAGCATTACCCCCGACCTCGGCGGCAAGATCCTGTCGGGCGGCGCCCGTCTTTACGGGTTCGACGACGAGGATTTCGCGAAAGCCGACGCAGCAGCCAAGCGCCGCGACAACATGGCGGCGGGCCACGCCTAATCCCCGACTCCATAAAGGGGTGCGGTTGGGCGCCGCATCCGCAACGAGGCGACTTGGACGATTTTGGCAGCCCCGGCAGTAGACCGAGGCTGGCGGCTTGCCCGCCAATGGTGGCCATGTCATATTCTACTCCAAAGTGGAGCCGAATCGGATGCCTACAAACCTGTCGATAAAAACGCGCCGGACGACATTGTCGCTCGGCTGAAACGGCGCGCAGCCGACCACCATCGTTCACTCCAAGGAGAATTGCTGTCAATTTTGGAGGCGGCGGCGTATTCGTCCCGCCCGTTGACCCCGGCTGAGGTGCTGGTGGAGGTGAAGCGACTAGGCCTCCGCACTCCCTCTGAAGCAGCGGAAATCCTTAGAGCCGAACGTGATGGCCGTTAAGGTGGTGGATGCGTCCGCCTTAGCCGCGTTGCTTTTCGGTGAGCCGGAAGGCGAACATGTTGCCGTCCGACTGGCCGGAGAGCATCTTGTGGCCCCGCCCCTCATCGCGTTCGAACTTGCCAGTGTCTGTCTAAAGAAATTGTACCGGCACCCGCAACAGCGGGCGGCCTTGATGGCGGGGTTCGCGATGTTCGACCGCATTTCGGTAGAGAATGTCGAAATCGACCAGGCAAATGCGATTGAATTGGCGCAGACCCATGGACTCAGCAGCTACGAGGCGGCGTATTTGTGGTTGGCACGAGCGTTGGCGGCCGAACTGGTGACGCTCGACAAGCGCTTGCAGAACGTAGCCGCGAGCCTGCCGCCGACGCTGTGACGCTGCCTCGGTCAAGGGTTCGCAACCGGCATCGCGCCGCAAGACGGGCGTGGTAACCGACGTTGACTGCGTGATCCCGACAGCGACCCACCTTTGCAACTCCGGAGAGACCCCATGATCGAGAAAGAGGTCGTCGTCACCACGAAACACGGCGTAATGCCGACTTTTGCGGCCTGCCCCGACGCGCCGGGCGAGTATCCGGGGATCATCTTTTACATGGATGCGCCAGGTATCCGCGAGGAATTGCGCAACATGGCGCGGCGGATCGCCAAACGCGGCTATTTCTGTCTGCTGCCCGACATGTACTATCGGCTCGGCACCTGCCACTTCGATATCCCGCGCCGCGACGACGGCATGTCGGCGGTGATCCGCGCCGCGATGAACCACCTGACCAACGCCCGCGTCGTCGACGACACCGCGGCGTTGCTCGCCTTTTTCGACGCCAGCGACAAAGCGAAGCCCGGACCGGTCGGCTGCGTCGGTCATTGCATGAGCGGCCAGTACATCACAACCGTCTCGGCGCATTTCCCGCACCGCGTGGCAGCGGCGGCCTCGCTCTACGGGGTCGGCATCATCACCGACAAGGAAGATTCGCCGCACCTGCTGCTCGACAAGATCAAGGGCGAACTCTACTACGCCTTTGCCGAAACCGATCAGAGCGTGCCGGAACACATCCCGGGCGACCTCAAGAAGGCGCTCAAAAAGGCCGACGTCAAATACGAGCTGAAGGTCTTCCCCGGCACCCATCACGGCTTCTGTTTTCCGGAGCGAGCAGTCTACGACACGCTTGCCGCCGAGGATACGTGGAACAAGATCTTCGCGATGTGGGACCGCAATTTAAAATAGTGTTTGTCATCACGGCACGCCGGCGAGTTCGCCGGCATGTCCATCGGCCGCTCCGTCAGGCAGCGGGGAGCAGCAGGCGGGAGGCGGCGGCGCGGATCTGTTGCGATACCGCCACGGGGCGGCGGGCGTCGAGGTCGAGCTGCACGCCAAACTGACCGAGGCGGGCGAACTCGGTCCCACTGCGCGGATCGGACATGCGGTGCAGAAGGCGGATCGACGAGCTGCCGAGATGGGTGATCCCGGTCTCGACCAGATACGGCTGGCCGAGATCGGGCGTCCCGCTGACCCGCAACGAAAGTTCGAAGGTTGAATAGCCGCGCCGCTCGTCTTTCATGTAGTCGGCGGTTATCCCGATTGCCGCCGAAATCTGGATCACAGCATCGGTGAAGCGATGCACGATGGCGGCGAGCGAAAAGCGCCCAAATTCGTCGAAATCCGTCGGTTTCGTCTGGCCGCGTGCGGTCGGGATCGAGCCTGCGGTCGAAGCCGGCTCCGGACGTCGCTCGATCTCGGGCCCTTCCCAGACCGCCGTAAACTGGCCGACGGCTTTTCGCTCAGCATCCGATAACCGAACTGTTTCCCATACCTCCTCTATCCAGGTCACGGCTTGGAGACTCGATGAGCCGACAAAGCGATGCCCGAGACGCAATGCCGGATCGAGCGCAAGCGCTGCGCTTTCAATATGGAAGCTGGCGCCGGCGCGGAGCTCACGGATAAAGCGTAGATTGAAGTGCCGTGGAAAAACCCCGGTATTCAAATGGGCGGCAAGGCCGAGACGATCGGCCAGAGCAGTCGATGCCTGATCGACACGGTCGAGGTAGTAGGCGATCGTAAAATGCTCGGTGACGTCGCATTCCCAAGGCGCCACCGAGCCGCGAAAGGTTTCGATCCAATTCGCCACGTCTGCTCCCCTCGATTCCGACAGCTCAGCTTTACTCCGGTCGGTCTGCGGCCTGCGCCGTCGGATCCGCCGCGGTCATGTCACCCGCCACTGCCAGCCGGGAAGCTGGCAGCTGTTGAGTAAATAATGTTCGGATGGAACAGCCATGCGCTTTGCTGCTTAGTACATTCGACAGTTTCGCATGGACGCTGGTTCAGCGTGTCCTTTTTTGTCAGCTCGATCGTTCCGTAATTCTCCAAATCCGAGTTGCTCCGCGAAGCTGTCGTCCCGACCGGCTTGCCACGCACCTGTTGGTCGACGCATGCGATGGATGATTTCGAGGTTCAGTTTCGCCAACCCGACATTGGGCTCAAGCCCGATTCCCGAAAACTGGGCCTGGGCCGGAAGCCGTGCGACAAGGACGGCGGAAAAACGACCGCTTTGAACCGCATCGAGATTACTGTTGTCTGTATTGAAGCGGGAGGGTGATCCGATCGCGAAAGCTGGCGCGACGCTTTGATCAAGGTCAACAAAAACCCCAAACCATGGGTCGCATCCCGCTGAAAGGGCGCGCGATGGTCATGTATCTCGACGACGACGCGATTCGCCCGTTGCTGACTTGGGATCGCCTGATCCCGACGATGGAGCGGGCTCTCGCTGCGTTTTCGCTCGGGCGGGTGGTGCAGCCGGTGCGCGAGATGCTGACGATCGAGGAGGGCCGCCGCTATCTGGGTGTGATGCCGGCGGCGGCCGAGGATGCAATGGGTGCCAAACTCGTGAGTTTTTATCCCGGCAATGCCGCTACCGGCGTGCCGACGCATCATGCGATGATCCTGTTGTTCCGCACCGACAGCGGCGAGCCGCTGGCGGTTCTGGACGGCCGCCTGATCACCGAGATGCGCACCGCCGCGGTCTCGGCGGCGGCGACCAAATATCTTGCTGCGCCCGACAGCCGCATCCTGGCTCTGCTCGGCAGCGGCGTGCAGGCCGAGGCGCATCTGCGCGCACTGCGACAAGTGCGCAACTTCGCCGAGGTGCGGGTGTGGAGCCGCACGCTCGATCACGCCCGCCGCTTTGCCGAACGTCACGGCGTTCGGGCGACGGCGGCCAAAGATGCGGTGCACGGCGCCGATGTCGTCGTCACCGCCACGAGTGCGATCGAACCGATCCTAAACGGCGCCTGGCTCAAGCCGGGAGCGCATGTCAATGCAGTCGGCTCGCCACGGCCTACCTGGCGCGAATTGGACGATGCCGCGATGGCCAATGTGCTCGTCGTCGATTCTCGCGCGGCCGTCCTACGAGAGTTCGGGCGACGTAATCATGTCGAAGGCGGCGATCGATGCCGAGATCGGTGAAATCTTCGCTGGCACGGCCTCGGTTCCCGCTCAATCGACAACCATCTTCAAATCCGTAGGGATCGCCGTCGAGGATGTTGCCGCGGCGAAGCTGGTCTACGACATTGCTCGGACGCGTTGAAGAGACACGAGGCGGAGAAAAGTGCAGCGATCGAATCTCAAGCGTAGCGCGCGACCGCAGCGCGCCGCTGCGACGGCGGTGCTCGGGGTCGTCCTGGGCTGCTGGGGTTGTGCGGCGAAGCCAAGCCCGCCGCCGGCGGCGACCGAAGGCGACGCCGACAACGATCCGGCCGAGCCGGTCAACCGCACGATCTTCAAGGCCAATTTAGCGGTGGATCACACCGTCATGCGGCCGGTGGCGCAGGCTTATGCCGATCACGTCCCCGATGTGGTTCGGCAAGGGGTCCAAAATGTCGTCCAAAACCTCAAAGAGCCGGCAACCGCGGTGAACGATCTGCTGCAAGGGAATGTCGGCAAAGCCTGGCAATCGGTACAGCGGCTCGCGGTAAACACAACCATCGGCGCCGCCGGGATGGTCGATGTCGCCAAAAAATGGGGACTGCCGCCGCACAATGCCGATTTCGGCCAGACCTTGGCGGTCTGGGGTGTCAAAGAAGGGCCGTTTGTGGAACTGCCCTTGTTGGGCCCGTCAAATCCGCGCGATGCGATCGGGACCGTGGTCGACCTGGCGATGAACCCGTTGACCTTTGTCGGCGGTCCGCCCGCGACCTACGCCAGCATCGCTGCCGGCGGCGCCGACGTCGTCGACACGCGTGCGCAGCATCTGAAGGATCTCGACGATCTGGAACGGAATTCGCTCGATTATTATGCCGAATTGCGCAGCGTCTACCGGCAGCACCGCGATGCGGAAATCGCCGCGGCAAAAGCGCCGGAGCAGGTCCGGCAGCCGTCGTCACCGCCCCAGTCGCAACCGGCCCAGTCGCAACCGCCCCCGTCGCAACCGCCCGCCGAGGGGCGAATCGACCTGACCTACCCCGACAACAAGCCCTGAACTCCGCCCGTCCGGCTTTCCCGAGCGAGGCCGCAAAGCTCTCTAATCGGCCTGTGAACGCAAGGCGGAAAACGGGAAAAAGCCCCCCTGACGCGCGGCGCGTGCGCGACGCACCCGGTCGCGCGATTCTGCGTATTCCGCGAGCGCAGCCCGATCATGCGGTGCCACTGACGCCTGGGTCGGCAGGACACAGGCGGTCGGGCAGCGTGTGACGCCCCGGGTGCGAATGAATTCAGCAATCGCAGCGTCGCTGACCAGATCGAAAATCTGTCGCGGTACTGGCTTCTCGTGGATTGTCACGTCCCGTCACCCTCAATTCGTCACCCGAATCGGTGCGTGCGAGGGGTATCTAATGGGACAGCTCGGCGCCGCATATGACGGAGGTCACACAGGATTTCAGCAGGAATTAATGCTTTCAAACTGCGGCGCGCCCGCCGCAGGTGATTGGACGACATTCGGCGGTGTGACTGCTCTCAGAAGGCCAGTCTGAAAACTCGCTCAATTTCCCGGATTGTTCTTCGCAGGCCCGCCCAGGGAAGCCGGTCAATGCGCAGTGCTGCTCGCAGCCATCCCCGGTTGCTCAGGCTTGGCGCCGATGAACAGCTCCACCGCGCCGTTGTCGGGCATTGCCTCGCTCGGCGGCACCCGGCTTTGGTAAGGGATTCCGAACTTGGCCAGCGCGTCCAGCAGGATTTTCTCTGTGTCCGAGGTGCGTCCACCATTGTTATAAACGTTGATTCCCATCGCCCGGACATCACCAAAAATCGTCGTGGTCTCCGGCCCGTGCGCATCCCAATTGGCAGCCTTCAAGACATTGGCGATATCCGTCGCATAGCGATAGGCTTCGATGTCGTTGGGAGCACACGAGACCACGATTTTACGGCTGCCGAAAGGCCGCAGATAATCCGCCAGTTTGCTGGCCGTCTCTGCGCCGAGCGAGCGGGCACGGGTGCTTTCCTTTAGCCGTACAATTTCCTCTTGGAGAAATTTAACCTGCGCCGCCAGCTCTTTTGACTGGTCGTGCCTTATGAGACGCGCGATTTGGTCGCTGGCGGACCGCGCCTGCCATACCGCCACCCCCAATGTCAGCGCACCGACGACCGCGATCACGCCCAGCCGGACTTGCTTCGCCGCTGAGGTCGCGGGTGCGGCCGCAGCGGCAAGAGCCAGCGCGCACAGGACGATTACGGTAAATCCCGGAAGCCACGGCAACAGCACGCCCGTCACGATGTTGACCTCTTTGCTACTGATATGGACGAAAGACTATGCGCCGCTACTCGGCGGCGAAGGCGGCATCCACCGGTTCGGGCTCGCGACCGCCGACCCCTATGAACAAAACCATCACGGCCGCGCCCAGCAGCAACAGGCCGGCGAGCATGAACGCCTCGAGGTAGGTGCCGAAGGCGCCGCGCAAAACGCCGCCGAGATAGGCCGCCCCAGCCCCGCCGATCTGGTGGATCACGGTGATCCAGGCCACCATGATCCCGGTCCTCTCGGTGCCGACGACCCGGTTGAGCAGGCGCACCGTTGGCGGGACGCTGGCGATCCAATCGAGGCCATAGAAAACGGCGAATAGCGGCAGGCCGTAGATCGACAAGCCAAAGGCGAACGGCAGATACATCAGCGCCAAGCCGCGCAACCCGTAATACCAGGCGAGTAGCATCCGGTTGTCCCAGCGGTCGCTGAGCCAGCCCGACAACGTGCCGCCGAGAAAGCTGAATACTCCGGTCGCGGCGAGAAGGCCTGCGCCGGTGACCTCGCTGAGGCCGTGATCGACGCAAGCGGGGATCAAATGCGTGCCGATGAGCCCGTTCGTGGTGGCGCCGCACACAAAGTAACCGCCGGCAAGCAACCAGAAATCGCGTTTGCGCACGCCGGAACCGAGGGCATTAAAGGCCACTGCAAGCGGGTTTCGTACAGGCCCCGTCTGGACAATTGGTTCAACTTCGCCGCCATAGGGCGCCAAACCCAGATCGCGCGGTCGATCGCGCATCAAAAGCGCGACCAGCGGAATAAAGAGGACCACTGTCCCGGCGAGGACCAAGGACATCACACGCCATCCGAAATGGGTGACGAGCTCGGCAAGGTTCGGAAGGAAAACAAGTTGTCCGGCGGCGTTGGCGGCGGTCAGCATCCCGACCACCAGCCCCTGGCGGCGGCGAAACCAGCGCGCCGCGATATAGGCCGAGAGAAAGGCGCCGACGACGCCGGTAGATACGCCGACGACCACGCCCCACAGCAGAACCAGCTGCCATGCCTGTCGCATTGCGGGCGACAACGCTACCGCCGCCGCGGTCAGCGCCAGCGCCAAGGTCATCGTCCGACGCACGCCGAAGCGGTCCATCAGCGCGGCGGCGAATGGACCGACCAGACCGTAGAGCAAAAGATTGATGCCGATGGCGAACGAAATCGTCGCGCGCGACCAGTCGAATTCCTGTTCGAGTGGGATGATCAGCACTCCCGGCGCAGCCCGCACGCCAGCGGTCAGAAGTCCCACCACGAAAGTAACCGCTGCGACAATCCAGGCGTAATGCAGTCTCTTTGCCGACCGCATGATTGTTCCCTAGCGGACTAGAATCGCCCGCCGCCAGCGGAGCTGAACCAGCCCTTGGTGCGATGGCTGAGCCGGCGGACGGAGCGGGCGTACGAGGAGGATTTCGCGCGTCACACGGCCGCGTCTCATCTACTCACCCTCCAGCGGCTCGGTGGCGACGATTTCGATGCCAAAGCCGGCGAGGCCGACATAGGTGCGCGACCGCGTCGCCAGCAATTGAATCGACGAGATCCGTAGGTCGCGCAGAATCTGCGCGCCGAGACCAACCTCGCGCCACTGCACATTGCGCTCGCGTTCGGACGAGGTCGCCTCCTCACCAACCGTGGAGGTCGGCACACCCGAGGTGCCGTCGCGCAGATACACCAAGACCCCTTTGCCGGCAGCCTTGAAGCGCTCGAGGGCGGCATGGATCGGTTTGGCGCCGCTGAAGACGTCTTCGATAACGTTGGCGCGATGCAGCCGGGTCGGTAGACCGGTCCCGTCGCCGATATTGCCGTAGACGAAGGCGTAGTGATGCACCTTGTCGAACGGCGTCACATAGGCGTAGCCGGCAAGTTCGCCGATGTCGCTGGCGACTTTGAATTCGGCGACGCGGGTTACCAGCTTTTCGCGGGCCTGGCGGTAGGCGATCAAATCGGCGACCGAAATGCGCCGCAGCACATGCTTTTTGGCGAAGGCGGTGACCTGCGGCCCGCGCATGACGGTACCGTCGTCGTTGACCAGTTCGCAGATCGCCGCCACCGGCTCGACGTCGGCGAGCCGGCAGAAATCGACCGCCGCCTCGGTATGACCCGAGCGCATCAGCACCCCGCCATCCTTGGCGATCAGCGGAAAGATATGGCCCGGCCGCACGAAATCGGAGCGGCCGGCGTTATTGTTCGCCAGGTTCCGGATCGTCGCGGTGCGGTCGTCAGCCGAAATCCCGGTCGTCGTGCCGTGCCGGTAATCGACCGACACGGTAAAGGCGGTGCCGTGGATTGCGTCATTGTCGGCGACCATCGGCGCCAGGTGGAGGCGCCGCGCGATCTCGCCGGTCAACGGCGCGCAGACGATGCCGCAGGTGTGGCGGATGATGAACGCCAGTTTTTCCGGCGTCGCATGCACCGCTGCCAGAATCAAGTCGCCCTCGTTCTCGCGGTCGTCGTCGTCGGTGACGACTATGATCTGGCCGGCGGCGAACGCCTCGATCGCCTCGCGCACACGGGACTGGGGCAATTTCATCCTCTCCGCAACCACCGCCCGGCTATGAAAGACCGTTGGCGGCAAGAAATCTTGGATTCGCCAGACGCAGCTTGGCGATTGTCAGCCGCCACAGGATAGCGCGCGCGGGCGTCGAGCGCTCCGCCGAATTCTCGTACCCGCCGATGCGCAGTTGGCGGGCGAACCGGCGCAGCAAATCCGGCGGGTTGCCGACATGGCCAGTCCCGAAGAGCGCTTCCAGATCTCCCCTGACCGCCTCGAGAAATTCTTGCGGGCCGGCCTCGCGCTCGGCGATTGCCATGCAATTGGCGACGAGGCGTGCGTCAAGCCGGCGATCGGGCGGCAGTAGCGGCAAGAGATCGTTGACCAGCACGTCGCGGGCGTGCGCTAGCAATGCCGGTCCACGCGGCAGATCCTGCATCGCCTGGCGCTCCGCCCCATCCGGTGAAGCGGAGTTCGGCCTGTCGGGAGGTCGCAGGCCAAGTTCGCGCCGGGGTTCGAGGAGCATCAGGATTTCGAGCTCACACTCGCTGGCGCGTCGTCCGGTCAGCGCCAGATCGAGGCTGCGCTCACCGCCGAGCAGGTGGCGGTCGCTTTGCTGCAGCGCGATCACCGCCCAGCGCACGCTCGCCAGAACCTCCCAGAAATGGACACGGCCGGGGTCGATCGAGCGGGCGCTTTCGCTTTCGTAGCCGCGATAGAACGGCGTGCGGTCGGCGATGCCGCCAGCCTCCCGGTCCAACCGGGCGAAGCGCCATCCCTTGCTGCAGAACCAACCGATATCCTCATGCGGATCGCCCCACCCGGCAAATTCCCAATCCAGGATCCCGGTCAGTCTCGTACCATCGAGCAGGTAGTTGCCGGTGCGGAAATCGTGGTGGCACAGTACCGGCTCGACCGGCGGCGGCAGGTGGGTTTCGAGCCAGCGAATGCCCCATTCGAGCACCGGGCGCGGCGACGGGTGCGTGTCGAGATAGGCACGAAAACCGGCGATCTGGCCGGCCGGGCTGGCTGCTTTATAGGGTGTCAGACAATCGAGATCGGGCCGCGGCGGGCGGATAGCGTGGATCCGGGCAAGCTCGCGGCCGAGCCGTTCGGCGATTTCGGGCAATGCCGGGTCGAGCGCCGGGTCGCGGGTGATGCGATGCGCCGCCGCCGTGCCGGAGGCGCGGTACATGACAAAGAAAGGTTTCCCGAAGACGGCAGGATCGGCGCAGGCGAAAAGCGGTTCGGGTACCGTGACCCCGGCAGCGAACACCGCCTTCACCACCGCGAATTCCTGCAAGCGGTCGAGGCTCGACGGCACCCCGGTCGTGCCCGCGGCGCGCAAGACGAGGTGCCGACGGCCGTCGAGCCTGCCGCCGGTAAAATGCGCGTCGAGCCCCCAATTTTCCTGGATCGCGCCGCCGAAAAGGGGGGCCAACCCGATGATCTCGCAGCTTCGCGCCCCGCTTGCCACAGCGAGAAAACGCGCCAGTGCAGCGCGCCGGTCATCGCCGCCCGCCGGCGGATCAGATCGCGGCGACGCCGTGTCCGCCATCGACGGCGATGACCGCACCGGTGATATAAGCCCCGGCCGGCGATGCCAGCAGCAGCATGGCGCCGTCGAGGTCGTCCGGCTGCGCGACGCGGCGCAACGGTATGCGCGCGGCGAGCCTTGTGCCGGCCGCACTGTGCAGGAAGTCGCGGTTGAAATCGGTCTCGACATATCCCGGGGCGAGCGCGTTGACGAGAATGCCGTGGCGCGCCAGCTCCATTGCCAGCACACGCGTCAGATGGATGAGCCCGGCCTTGGCCGTCGTGTAGGCCGGCAATCGGGCGATCGTGCGCGACCCCAGCACCGAGGCGATGTTGACGACCCGTCCCGGCCGGCTGCGGTCGATCAAATGGCGGGCGAATTCCTGCGTCATCAACCAGGCGCCCTTGAGATTGGTGTCGAGAACGTAGTCCCAGTCCGCCTCGGTGTGTTCGAGCACCGGTTTGGCAACGGTAACGCCGGCGTTGTTGACGAGAAGAGTCAGCGGCCCCAGCGCCCGTTCGGCCTCCGCGATGGCGACGGCGACGCTGTCCGAGCGGGTCACGTCAAGTGCGATCGCCGACGCCCGACCACCATCGGTTTCGATTTCTCGAGCGGCTTCGGCGAGCAGGTCGGTTCGCCTCGCCGCCAGCGCCACCTTGGCGCCGGCAGCGGCGAGCAGCAACGCCAAATGCCGCCCGATGCCGCTCGACGCACCAGTGACGAGCGCCACCTGCCCGGCGAGGTCAAAGCTCGGCAGCGGGGTCATGTCAGCGAGGTTCCGCCGCGACGCCCCTCACCCTCCCGCGGTACGGGTCCCTCCTTCTCCTTGCTTGCACGGAGAAGGCCGGGGTGGGGGACGGTTCCACCGGCCGTCACGACCCGATCCCCTTGGCGCGCTCGCGCAGTTCGAATTTCTGGACCTTTCCGGTCGAGGTCTTGGGCAACGGCCCGAATACAACCGTACGCGGCACCTTGTAATGCGCGAGATTGGCGCGGCACCAGTCGATGACGTCAGCGGCGGCGATGGGCGGCGAATCCGGCGTCAGGGTCACGAACGCGCACGGGCTTTCGCCCCATTTCGGGTCGGGCCGGGCAACGACCGCCGCTTCCATGATGTGCGGGTGACGGTAGAGCGCTTCTTCGACCTCGAGCGACGAGATGTTCTCGCCGCCCGAGATGATGATGTCCTTCGCCCGATCTTTGATCTCGACGTAGCCGTCGGGATGCACGACCGCGAGGTCGCCGGTGTGCAACCACCCTTGATCGAAGGCCTCGGCGGTTGCCGCCGGGTTCTTCAGATAGCCTTTCATCAAGGTGTTGCTGCGCAATACCAGTTCGCCGAGCGTCGTTCCGTCCGCCGCCACGTCGGCCATCCCAGCAGGATCGACGACGCGCTGTCCGCCGAGGGTCAGCGACGCCACTCCTTGCCTGGCCATGCGGCCGGCACGCTCGGCGAGCGGCAATCCCTGCCAGGCCTCCTGCCAGGCGCAGACGGTGGATGGGCCGTAGCTCTCGGTCAACCCGTAGAGATGGGTGACGCGAAACCCCATCCGCTCCATCGCCTCGATGACCGCTGAGGGTGGTGCGGCGCCGCCGGTCGCGGCCTCGACGACATGGTCGAAGCGGCGCCTGACCGACGCCGGCGCATGCACCAACAAGTTCAGCACGATCGGCGCGCCGCACAGATGGGTGACGCGATGCTCGGCGATCGCGCTAAAGACCGGCGCCGGATCGACGCGGCGCAGGCAGACGTGGGTCCCGGCGACGGTAGTCACCGCCCAGGGATAGGTCCAGCCGTTGCAATGGAACATCGGCAGGGTCCACAGATAGACCGAATCGCGATCGAGCCCGAACGTGATCGCGTTGCCGAGCGCGTTCAGAAAAGCGCCGCGATGGTGATAGACGACACCCTTCGGATTGCCGGTCGTCCCGGAGGTGTAGTTGAGCGTGATCGGCGCCCACTCGTCGGCGGGGCGGACCCAATCGGCGGCTGGATCGCCTTGTGCGAGAAAGTCTTCGTATTCGACGCCGCCGAGGGGGTCGCCGCCGGTCGTGTCGACGATCTCAACCAGCGGCAGCGGCCGGCCGAACTCGGCGAGCGCCGGCTTGACCACCGGCGCGAATTCCCGGTCGGCGATCAGCAATTTGGCTTCGCCGTGGTCGAGGATGAAGGCGATCGAGCGTGCGTCGAGCCGAGTGTTCAGTGCATTGAGCACCGCCCCGGCCATCGGCACGCCATAATGCGCTTCGAGCAATGCCGGCACGTTGGGCGCCATTACCGCGACCGTGTCGCCGAGGCGAACCCCGCGCTGTCGCAGCGCATCGGCGAGCCGCCGGCAACGCGCGTAGAACTCGCGATAGGTGTAGCGTGCATCGCCATACACGATCGCGAGCTTGTCGGGATAGACCGCCGCGGCGCGCGCAAGAAAGGAAAGCGGCGTCAGCGCCGTAAAATTCGCGGCGGACCGGGCGAGATGCGGCGCGTCATAGTGCCCGCCGGAGGATGACACGGTCGACCCCTTTGCTGCCCACGTCTGTCGCCGCATCCTCCCGGGACCGCTGGCCAAGGTCAAGCCGCCGTGCGTGGCTCAGAGCGGCCTCAGCCCGTCAGCGCGCCATTCGAGAACGATTTGGGGCGGCTCCTCGGCGACCACGGTAAAGCCGAGCTTGTCGTATAACCGCTGGGCCGCCCAGTTGTAGGAGAACGAGCGCAACCGCGCCGGCAGGCCGAGCCGCCGCGGCTCGTCCAAGGCTGCGGCCAGGACCGTCGCGCCGATCCCGATGCCCTGTGCCTGGGGCAGCAGGGCGAAGTCGATAAAATAGACGCAATCGGCCTGAACTTCGCTGACGATACGTCCGACCGGCCAGCGGTCGAGCTCGATGATGTCGTAGCGCGCGGCTGGAAAGCGCTGGCGATAGGTGTCGTTCATCGAGCGGAACTGAACTTGCAGCAGGAATTCCTTGTCGTGTGCCGAAATCGGCATCAACGCCATCTCCGCCGCCCGGTTGCCGGCGAACAGCAGATAAAGAAACGCTTCTTCGGAAGACCCGCCGGCGGCCGGCCGCAGTCCGACCGTGCCATGTGAGGTACGAATTGTCAGTTCGGATCGTCCCATCGCGGATCTCGCCGGCTCCAGGCGGCTATTGGTCTCTTTGCCGCGGGTGGGGCAACGCCAATATGTTCCAATTAAGTGATTGCGGCCGGCCGACGCCGCAGAGGTGAGACGGACCGATGAATACGATCGACGAACTGGTTGCCGATGATTTTGTCTCGTTTGCCGGCAAGGTGTTTCGCCCGGCTGGGACCGATCTCGACCTGACTTTGGCCGCCATCGACCAACGCGAATTTCCGGGTTGGGAAGCCGCGGCGCGCAAGCCGTTCTCGCTGATACTTCGCGGTCCGCGCCGCCCGGTGTTGCCCGAGGGCCTCCACCGCGTTCTGATCGCGGATGGCCCGGTCCTGACGCTTTACGTCATCCCGATCCTGACCGCGGCGGGCGATCACCAGGATTACCAGATCGTCTTCAACTGACTTGGCGCCCTGGTCAGTTGCGCGACGGGAACACTCCTTGCAGCGCGATACAATAATTGATCGTCAAAAACGGCATCCGGTTTTCGTGCGGCAGATTATTGCCTGCGGCGCTGACGGCGCCGGCCGCCATCGCGACCGTCGGCGCGGCGTTGCTATAGACGTTTTCGACCGGGTTGTTGGCTTCCATCCCATAGCCGCTGCCCATCAGCACGCCGCCGCTCGGGATATTGGCGCCGTTTGCCTGGCCGTTGTTGGTGGCGTTCAGGGTATGGCCATGGATCGGAACTTCGCTGGTCAATAGTTGATGCGATTCCTGCCCACCGGCCGCTCCGAGACTGTATGACGACAGCCCCGGTCCTTGGCCAAAGCTCAAGGCGAGTCGGCCGCGCAAATCGGGCAGGTTGAAGGTAGTTTGGCCATTGCCGCCAAAGGTCGTCCCGAGCAGCGAAAACAGCGCCGTATTCTGGGCGATCGACAGTGTCTGCCCGGCGCACATCGCCCAGCCGCGGGGCGCGAAGTTGAAGGCGAAGGCCTCGATCATCGACAGATAGGGCGACATCGGCGCCGATGCTCCTTGATGTTGGGGTCGCCGGCTTAGCTTCGCGCCGGGAAAATGCCGTTCAGTGCGATGCAGAAGTTCAGGGTGAGATAGGGCTGAAGGTTGTTGTGCGGCTGACTACCGCCGGCCGCCGCGGTCAGCGCCGCCGGCGCCAATGTCGTGGGAGTGCCGGAAGCGCTGTACAGCGCGAGGTTGACCGCGCCACCTCTGCCGCCGGTCTGTCCTTCGGCTTCGATCGAGCCGCTCGGCGTATTTGCCGTGGCCGGGCTGGCGCCGGCGAACAGCCCGTGCGTGTGCCGCGGGTAAGACGAATTGTTGATCGATACAGTTTCTTGGCCGCCGGTTTCGCCGATCGCATAATTGGCGAGCCCCGGTCCCTGGCCAAACCCGATCGGCGCCCGGCTGCGCAAATCGGGTAGCGCGAAGTTGTTCGTGCCGTTGCCGCCGTAATAGGTGCCGATCAGCGAAAACAGCGCGGTATTCTGCGAGATCGCCAATAGCTGCCCTTGGCACAGCGCCCAGCCCTGCGGGGCAAAATTGCAGCCGAAAACGGTGATCTGCGCGATGAATGGATCCATTTTGCCGAGCTCTCCCGATTACCGCGGCGGCTAGTTCTGAGACGGGAAGATGCCGGCCAGCGCGATAATGTAGTTTAGTCCCAAATAGGGCTCGCGGTTTTCGTGAGCGCCCCCCGCGCCGAACGGGCCGATCGACCCCGGCGCCAGCGCGGTCGGCGAGCCGGCACCGTAGATTCTGACCGCCGCCGCCGGGGTCCCAAGCGCGAGGCCCGGTCCTGGGTTGGCCGCGCTGACGTTTGCCGCCGCCATCATCGTGTGGGTGTGCGTCGGGGCCTGGGCGCCATTCAGGGTGACGGTCTCGACACCGCCGGGCTGGCCCTGAGTATAATTTGACAGGCCGGGCCCTTGGCCTTGGCTGATGGCGGCACGGCCGCGCAGGTCGGGAAGGGCAAAGTTCTGCTGGCCGTCACCGCCAAAATAGGTCCCGATCAGCGAGAACAACGCGCTGTACTGGGAGATCGGCAGGAGTTGTCCCTGACACAACGCCCAATCCACCGGCGCAAAATTGAACCCGACGAGCCGGATCGTTCCCAGAAAGGCTAGGCTCATGTCTTGCCCTCTATCTCAGTCGGAGCCGGATCTTGCTCAGAGCCGGATCTTGCTCAGAGCCGGATCTTGCTCAGAGCCGGATCTTGATCGAAGCGGAGCGAAGGCTCACCCGCGGGCTCGCTTGGCACGCGCGCCCGCCGCCCACATCCCGGCGAGACCCACCCCAAGCAATGCCAGGCTCGCCGGCTCCGGGACTGGTGTGATTACGCCCCCGGTCGTCACGTCCAGGATCAGCATGCTGCCGACGGCCGGGTTTTCGCCGACGAGGTTGACGATGATGTCGGTCGGCGTCAACAACTCGAGCGGACTGACGCCGGCTGGGCGAAAGTCCGCGGCGCTGGCCGGGTCGACTTTGACGCCGGTGATGTCGACGCCTGAGGAAAAGGTGAACGCGAAGCCGGTGAAGGTGTCGGGACAAGGCACCGTTGAAACGCTGCAAAACGGCAACGACGCCTCGTTGGTGATCGTGATCGTCGTGTCGCCGACGTCGATCGTCGCCTCGTCTTCCACGCCTATGGGGAAATGCGCGGGGATCAGGGTCGGTCCGCTGCCTTCAATTTCCGTGGGAGGCGGATTTGTATAAGGCGGGCTGGGAACGCTCGTTCCGAGGAAAAACAACGCGGAGACCGTGTTGGTCCCGTCGCCGATCAGGCCGGCCTGCGCCGGCGCGCCGGCTTGCATCAACACCAAGCCCGCAGCCAAACCGATAAGTGCCGTTAGACGCATTTCTGGTCCTTCCGTATTGACGCGGCGGCACCGCCGCATTCGTCCCGACGGCATGCCCGATTCGATAAAGTGCGTACCGTTTCCAGCCGGTTGGTCAACCGCTAAACTCAGTGATTAAATCGACATTATTACTACCAGTCGAAAGCAGGGCCGGTCAATTCCCTCTTTCATCTTCGCCCGAATTTACCCTCTTTGTTGCCGGCGATGCCGCCGGGATCATCATGGGACGCCGCGGCTGAGCCCTCAGTGTCTGACGCGAAATGCTGAGCGAGACATCATGTATTGCTCGTCGCCCCGTGCAAGCGGCGGGCGCAGGGCCCGCCCCTCGCATGAACAGAGGCAACTACCGTAACCTCCGGTTCCCGAATTCCCGCCTGCGCAGGAATGACGACCAGCCTACTGATATTTCGAGATACATTGCTAGGTGGGCGGGCGCCAGGCGCCGCGGCAAGGAGGAAGTCATGCACATCGACATCGTCTCGGATGTCGCCTGCCCGTGGTGCTTTATCGGCAAGCGCCGGCTCGAGCGCGCGCTGGCGCTGAGGCCGGACATCGGCGCAACCCGGTCGTGGCGCGCCTTTCAGCTCAACCCGGATTTGCCGAGCGAGGGCATTCCGCATGAATTTTTTATTGCGGCAAAATTTGGCGGTCCCCCTCAGGCCGCGCGGAGCTATGCCGCAATAGCCGCCGCCGGGCGCGCCGAGGGGATCGACTTCGCCTTTGAGCGGATCCGGCGCACCCCCAACACCTTGTGCGCCCATCGGCTGATCCGGCTGGCCGCCATGGAGGGAGGCGGCGACGCCATGGTCGAAGCGCTGTTCCGCGCCTATTTCTGCGACGGAGTCGACATCGGCGATATCGACGCTCTGGCGACGATTGCCGCGGCGGCCGGTCTCGACCGCCGTGCGGTCGGCGCTTATCTCGCCGGCGAGGTTGGGTCCGCCGAAGTAACGGCCGAAGGCCGACGCGCGCGACGGCTTGGCATCCACGCCGTTCCATGTTTCGTCATCGAGCGTGGTTACGCGATTTCGGGAGCACAGGAACCAGAGATGTTCCTACCGTTGCTCGATCTCGCCGCCGGCATCGGCAATCCCGCTGCCGCCGAGGCATAACCCGACCCGCGCCGACAGCGACCTATATGTCATTTTTAGTGGTACACTCCTAACGCTCGGCACCCGGTCCCCTCCCCCGTCATACCCGCGGAAGCGGGTACCAGAGGCAACGCCACAGCGCCCGGCCGCCCCCCTGTTCAAGCCAGGGGCAAGCTCTGGTCCCCCGCTTGCGCGGGGGCGACGACAACGGAGTCCTCCGTTTGGTTACTACCACTAGCGTAAGCAGGGCCGCGCGATCTTGGGCAATATGCGCACAGTCATGGGCCACAATCGTTGTAAAGCTCGCTACCGGACCGCCCGTAGACAGGCACGGGATGGCGCTCAGGAGGTGTATATGGGCAGCCCGAAGCGATGGGCCGGCCGCCTCGCAGCGCCGGACCGCTTCTGTTGCTGCGCCCGCCGCTCCTCTATTTCGGTCACCAGCCACCGCGCCGCTCGGTGTCCGCTGCGCCAATCAGCCAGGCGGCCGCATCGCTTCGCCGCGTAGCTTGAAGCGCTGGATTTTGCCGGTGGCGGTCTTTGGCAACTCGTCGAGAAACGCGATCCAGCGCGGGCATTTGAAGGCCGGCAACTGGCCCTTTAGGTGTTGCTCGAGCACCCGGGCGAGCGTGGCGTCGGCCGTTACACCGGGTTTGGCGACGACGAAGGCCCTGGGTTTGACCAGCCCGTCGGCATCGGCGGCGCCGACGACAGCGGCTTCGAGCACGTCGTCATGGGCGATCAGCACGCCCTCGACCTCGGCTGGCGAGACGAACATGCCGCTGACCTTCAGCATGTCGTCGCTGCGGCCGCAATAGACGTAATAGCCGTCCTCGTCCTGGTAATATTTGTCGCCGGTGCGCGTCCATTCACCCAGAAACGTGCCCCGGCTGCGTTCGCGATTGTTCCAATAGCCGGCGGCAGCCGTCGGGCCGCTGACCAAGAGGTCGCCGATCTCGCCGCGCCGGACCGGCTGCCCCTCCTCGTCGACGATCTTCAGTCCGTAGCCGGGGACCTGCCGGCCGGTCGTGCCGTAGCGCACGTCGCCTGGCCAGTTACTGAGGAAAATATGCAGCATCTCGGTCGAGCCGATGCCGTCGAGGATGTCGACGCCGATCCGCGCCGCCCAGCGCCGGCCGATCTCCGCCGGCAACGGCTCGCCCGCCGAAACACAACGGCGCAGCGCCAGTTCGTCGGCGCGCGGCAGGTCGGGGCCGGCCAGCATCGTGTTGTAGAGCGTCGGCACGCCGCAAAAGATCGTCGGACGGTGCTCGCGCAGCACGCGGGCGACAAGAGCCGGGCTCGGGCGTTCGGCGGTCAGCACACTGGTGGCGCCGACTGCGATCGGAAAGGTCAGCGCATTACCGAGCCCATAGGCGAAAAACAGCTTCGCCGCGGAAAAGACAATGTCTGTCTCCTCGATGCCGAGCACCGGAACCGCGAAACACTCCGCGGTCTGCATCAGGCTCGCATGAACGTGGACCGCGCCTTTCGGCCGCCCGGTCGAGCCCGACGAATAGAGCCAAAAGCAGGGCTCGTCGGCATGGGTCGGTGCGGTTTCGGCGGTGGCGGGCGACCCGGCCAGCATCGCGGCGAACTCGCCGCCGCCGGCGGCAGGATCGGATACAATGATCTCCGGCCTCGGTTCGGGCAGCGTGGCCACGGCCTCTCGCATCACCGGCAAGACCGGCGCGGACACGATGACCGCCCGCGCCCGGCTGTCGGCCAGCATGAAGGCGAACTCCTCGGGGCTCAGCAGCGTGTTGACCGCGACCGGCACGACCCCGGCCATGATCGCGCCGAGAAAGACGACTGGAAAATCGATCCCGTCATGCAGACAGAGGAGGACGCGCTGCTCGTGATGAATGCCGCGCGCGCGCATCGCGTTGGCAAACCGGCTCGCGCGCTCGGCAAGGTCCGCATAGCTGTAGCGGCCGTAATCGTCGATAAAAGCGGCCTTTCCGCCGCGCCCGGCCGCAAGGTTGCGCTCGATCAAATCGGCCGCGGCGTTGTACATGGACCCGCCTGCCATCGCGTCTCCTCCCGTCTTAAAGTTTCTGTTGTCCTCCGGGTTAAAGAAAGCATTTCTGCGACGCTCCGGCTATGATCCCGTCACGCGAGACCGATGATCACATTCGACACCGATCCTTCTCGTTACCGGCATTGGCGTCTTTCGTGCCGGGGACCTATTGCGACCCTGATACTCGACGTCGCCGAGGAAGGCGGGCTCGATCCCGGCTATCGGCTGAAGCTCAATTCCTATGATCTCGGCGTCGACATCGAGCTCTCCGACGCGTTGAACCGCATCCGCTTCGAGCACCCCAAAGTGCGGGCCGTGGTGCTGACGAGCGGCAAGGAGCGGGTGTTTTGCTCCGGCGCCAACATCTACATGCTGGGCCAGGCGAGCCACGCCCAAAAGGTCAATTTCTGCAAGTTCACCAATGAGACCCGCAATGGGATGGAGGATTCGAGCACCCGTTCCGGGCTCAAATTCCTCGCCGCAGTCAACGGTGCCTGCGCCGGCGGCGGCTATGAGCTGGCCCTCGCCTGCGACGAGATCGTCATGGTCGACGACCGGTCGAGCACGGTCAGCCTGCCCGAAGTGGCGTTGCTGGGTGTATTGCCCGGCACCGGCGGGCTGACCCGGCTCGTCGACAAGCGCAACGTGCGCCGCGACCTCGCCGACGTATTCTGCACCACCGCCGAAGGCGTGCGCGCCGATCGCGCCAAGGCGTGGAGCCTCGTCGACTGGACCGCCCTACCCGCCCGCTTCGCACATCTTGTCGCCGAACGCGCCGAGGCGCTCGCGGCCTCGAGCGACCGTCCCGCCAATGCCGAGGGTGTCTTGCTGCCCCCGCTCGAGCGCCGCGTGAATGAGCGTGGCTGGCATTATCACTGGGTCGCGGTCGAGATCTCGCGCGCCGATCGCGTGGCGACGGTGACGGTGACGGGTCCCGGCAGCGATGATGCACCCGGCGGCCTCGCCGTCATCCTCGCCGCAGGCGCGCACTGGTGGCCGCTGGCGATGGCGCGTGAGTTGGACGACGCGCTCCTGTTGCTGCGCGCCAACGAGCCCGAAATCGGCACCGTGGTACTAAAGACCCGCGGCGACCTGGGGAACGTCCTCGCTTGCGAGGCGGCGGTGGTCGCGCATCGCGACCATTGGTTCGTACGCGAGACGATCGGATTTTTGCGCCGCACGTTGCAGCGTCTCGACGTCACCTCGCGCAGCCTGTTCGCGGTGATCGACGCAGGTTCGTGCTTTGCCGGCAGCCTCTATGAATTGGCGCTCGCCGCCGACCGCAGCTACATGCTCGCCGACGGCCCGCAAATAGCACTCGGGGCGCTGAATCTGGGCGGTCTCGAAATGGTCAGCGGCCGCACCCGGCTCGCCGCCCGCTTCAATGACGATGCGGTCGAGCGGTTTGCCGAGGGTCCGCGCGACGCGGTTGCGGCGCTCGAACAAGGGCTCGTGACCTTCGCCCCGGACGAGCTCGATTGGGACGACGAGATCCGCCTCGCCCTCGAAGAGCGCGCGAGCCTGTCGCCGGACGCGCTCAGCGGCATGGAAGCCAATCTGCGCTTCGCCGGCCCGGAGACCGTCGCGACCAAGATTTTCGCGCGCCTTTCGGCTTGGCAGAATTGGGTCTTTTCGCGGCCTAACGCCACCGGTGAAAACGGCGCGTTGAAGCGCTACGGCAGCGGCGCCAAGGCCGGCTTCGACTGGGAGCGGGTTTAGGGTTTCCGCCAGCGAATTGGCCGCGCGCTCCCGCTTTCGCGGGTGCCGCACCAGAACGAGGACAAGGGCATGGCGATCGACTATCGGCAGACCATCCCGAACAATGTCGCGCTCGATGAGAACCGCGCGTTGCAACGGGCGCTCGAACATTGGCAGCCGCGCTTTCTCGACTGGTGGCGCGAGATGGGGCCGAGCGGCTCGCACCACCACGAGGTCTATCTGCGCACCGCTGTCGCGGTCGACGCGGAGGGCTGGGCCAAATACGGCATGGTCAGGATGCCGGAATACCGCTGGGGCATCTTCCTTGCCGAACCGGTGCCTGACCGGCAAATCGGCTTTGGCGATTTTTTTGGCGAGCCGGTGTGGCACCAGGTTCCCGGCGAGCATCGCGCCAATTTGCGTCGGCTGATCGTCACCCAGGGCGACACCGAGCCCGCTTCGGTCGAACAGCAGCGTCTGCTCGGGCTGACCTGCCCGTCGCTTTACGATTTGCGCAACCTGTTTCAGATCAATGTCGAGGAAGGCCGCCATCTGTGGGCGATGGTGTATCTGCTGCACGCGCATTTCGGCCGCGACGGCCGCGAGGAAGCCGGAGAATTGCTGTCGCGCCATTCGGGCGACCCTGACAAGCCGCGCATCCTCGGCACCTTCAACGAGCCGATCGCAGACTGGCTCAGCTTTTTCATGTTCACCTATTTCACCGACCGCGACGGCCGCTTTCAGTTGAAGAGCCTGGCGGAAAGCGCTTTCGACCCGCTGTCGCGGACCTGCCGGTTCATGCTGACCGAAGAGGCCTACCACATGTTTGTCGGCCGCACCGGGATCACTCGCGTCATCAAACGCACGCTCGAAGTCATGCACGCGCTCGACAGCGAGGACCCGGCCGATGTGCGGGGCGCCGGCGCCGTCGACCTGCCGACCTTGCAGCGTTACGTCAATTTCTGGTTCAGCTCGTCGCTCGATTTGTTTGGCGCCGAGGCTTCGTCCAATGCCGCCACCTATTTCGCCAGCGGCGTCAAGGGACGGCCGGACGAGGCGCAGTTCGAAAACCATTCGGTGCTGGGCGAGTCCTTGTCCATTGAGGGTCCGGACCGAAAGGGCGGCGTCGTTTCGCAAGAGGTCCCGATGCGCAACGCGATGAACGAGGTCACGCGCACCGCCTACATCGCCGACTGCGACATCGGGATTCGCCGCTGGAACCGGCTGATCGCCGAGGCCGGCTATGCCTTCCGCCTCGCGCTGCCGAGCCCGCGCTTCCGCCGCTCGGTCGGCATGTGGGCCGGCGCCCACACCGATCCGCAAGGAAACCCGCTCGGCGAAGCCGAATGGGCGGCGCGTTGCCGCGACTGGCTGCCGAACGAAGCGGACCGCGCCTTTGTCACATCGCTGATGCAGCGCGTAACCGAGCCCGGCAAGATGGCGGGTTGGCTCGCCGCACCGGAGATCGGCATCGCCAATCTGCCGGCCGCCTACGAATACGTTCGGCTGAACTGACGCTTGCGCCACCGGCCCGACCAATGGAACCCAGCGCCGCCCTAATCTTGTAGCGATACTGTCACTTAACTCAATTAGTGGTAGGCTGATTAATAGCTGGCTACAGTTATGGGAGGCGGACGATGGGAAAGCGCTGGACGAGTGCGGCATCGGTCGTCCATCTCACCGAAGCCGGCTACGCGGTCTCGCCGGTGGTCGACGGCGAGCGCGAGCAAAGCTGGCGCCGTAAGATCCGCCCGCAAAGCGACGGCCAGCGGCGGCTGATGGCGTCGATCGCGCACCATAATCTCACGATCGCCCTCGGGCCCGGGACCGGCAAAACCTACCTTGCAGTCAGCGCCGCGGTCGACGCGCTGATGAGCGGGTTAGTGGCGCGGATCGTGCTGACCCGCCCGGCGGTCGAGGCGGGTGAGAGCCTCGGCTATCTGCCCGGCGACATGAATGCCAAGCTCGCCCCCTATTTGCGCCCGCTGGACGACGCGTTGAACGAACGGCTCGGCGGCAAAAGGCTGAAGCAGCTGATCGGCGAGCGGGCGATCGAGATTGCCCCGATCGCCTATATGCGCGGGCGCACCTTGAACAACGCGTTCATTGTCATCGACGAGGCGCAGAATTGCACCTACGGCCAGATCAAGATGCTGTTGACCCGGCTCGGCGCCAATGCCCGCATGGTGGTGACCGGCGACCCGGATCAAAGCGATCTGCTTGACGGCCTCTCCGGGCTCGCCGAGATCGCGCTCCGGCTCGAAGCGATCGCCGACGTCGCCGTCGTGCGCCTCGGCGACACCGACATCGTCCGCCATTCGCTCGTCGCCGAGATGCTGACGGTATTGTGAGCCGCAGCGACCGGTGCGCAAACGGCTGTTGACGCGGAACGCAGTGCCGCGCTTATTGCCGCGACGGGCGAAGCTGGCCGAGAGGAGCCGTGAAGATGACCGCGCAGCCGTTTCAGGGAGTGCTGGTTCCCGTTCTGACGCCGTTCACCGCAGGCGGCGAGCCGGACGCCGGACGCTTTGTCGCGTTCTGCCGCTGGCTGCTCGACCAAGGAGCGAACGGGCTTGCGATTTTTGGCACGACGAGCGAGGCCAACTCGATGTCAACCGCCGAGCGGATGGCGTTGCTCGACCGCCTGGTCGAGGCTGGTATCCCGGCTGCAAAGTTGATGCCCGGCACCGGCGCCTGCGCGATGACCGACGCCGTGACGTTGGTCCGGCACGCGGTCGGGCATGGCTGCGGCGGCGTCCTGATGCTGCCGCCCTTTTACTACAAGCCGGTCAGCGATGACGGCATCTTCGCCTTTGTCTCGGGCGTCGTCGACAAAGTCGCGTCGTCGGCGCTCCGGGTTTACTTGTACCACATCCCGCCAGTCGCGGTCGTGGGCTACTCGCTCGATCTCGTCAGCCGCTTCATCGGGGCCTATCCGCAGACCGTCGTCGGGCTCAAGGACAGCTCCGGCGATTGGGGCAACACGGCGGCATTGCTCGACCGCCATCCGGAATTTGCGGTTTTCCCGGGCTCCGAGGTGTTCCTTCTTGATGCATTGCGCAAGGGTGGGGCCGGCTGCATCACCGCTACCGGCAACATGAACGTTCGGGGTATCGCCAAGGTCTATGCCCATTGGCGGGGATCTCAGGCGGATGCGTTGCAGGCGGAAATTACCACGGTGCGCAAGGTGATGCAGGCCTATCCGATGGTCCCGGCGTTGAAGCGGGTCGTCGCCCACTTCCACGACGACCCGGCCTGGGCTGCGGTGCGCCCGCCGTTGCAGCCGCTCGACCAGGCGCAATCGGCAGCGCTGATCGGCGATCTCGCCAAGATCGGCTTTGCGCTTGGCGAGCGCGAACAGAAGGCGGCGTGAGGCGGGCGGAAGAGCGGCGATGGCGATGGCGAAGGAACCGGCCGCCGCCCGCACAGTTGAGCGCGAGGCCTTTTACAAACAGATCGGCGGCGCCAATCTCGCGCCGTTATGGGAGCGGCTGCACGGGCTCGTGACCCCGCAACCGGTCACGCCATGCCTGCCGACGATCTGGCATTACCGTGACGTCCGGCCTCACCTGATGCAGGCGGGCGGGCTGATCAACGCCGAGGAGGCGACGCGCCGGGTGCTGATCCTGGAAAACCCGGGGCTCAAGGGTCAGACCTCGATCACCCATTCCCTGTTCGCCGGATTGCAACTGATCCTGCCGGGCGAGGTGGCGCCGGCGCATCGCCACACTCAGTCGGCGCTGCGCTTCATCATCGAGGGCGACGGCGCCTATACCGCAGTCGACGGCGAGCGGACGACGATGCGGCCAGGCGACTTCGTGATTACGCCGTCCTGGACCTGGCACGACCACGGCAACGACACGCAGCAGCCGATGGTGTGGCTCGACGGGCTCGACATCCCGATCGTGCGCCTGCTCGATGCGAGCTTTGCCGAGCCGGGCGAGGCCGACAGTCAGGCCATTGCCCGACCGGAGGGTGACAACGCCGCGCGGTTTGCGAACAACCTGCTGCCGGTGGATTGGAAACCCGCGGTCAAGACCTCGCCGGTTTTCACCTACCCATACACCCGCTCGCGCGAGTCGCTCGACGTGCTGAGCCGCAACGAAGACCCCGATCCGTGCCACGGGCACAAGCTGCGCTACGTCAACCCGGCAAGTGGTGATTTTGCGATGCCGACGATTGGCGCCTTTATCCAAATGCTGCCCAAAGGTTTTGCGACGCGGCCCTATCGCTCGACCGACGCAACCGTCTACGTCGCGGTCGAAGGGTCGGGCCAGACCCGGATCGGCGATCAGTTCTTCGATTGGGAACGCCACGACATCTTCGTCGCGCCGAGCTGGGTGAGCGTCAGCCACCAGGCCGCTGACGCCGCCGTGTTGTTCAGCTATTCCGACCGGCCGGTGCAGGAAAAGCTCGGCTTATGGCGCGAGCAGCGCGGCAACGCCTGAGACGGTCGTCTCCCTGCCCTGAGGCGTTTGATGGATGTGATTATCATTGGTGCAGGGATCGGCGGGCTGACCCTCGGCCTGGCGCTGCACCGCGCCGGCATACCATGCCGCATTTACGAGGCGGCGCCGGCAATCGAGCCGGTCGGGGTCGGCATCAATGTCTTGCCGCACGCAACCCGCGAACTCGCCGCACTCGACCTTGAAGCGGCGCTGGCGCGGGTCGGAATCACCACCGCCGAAGCCCGCTTTTTCAATCGTTTTGGCCAGTTGGTCTATCGCGAGCCGCTGGGACGAGCGGCCGGCTACGCCTCACCGCAATTCTCGATCCATCGCGGCGATCTTCAGCAGGTGCTGGCCGATGCTTTTGTCCGCCGCGCCGGAGCCGGCCATCTCGTCACCGGCTGGCGCTGCGTCGGCTTTTCCCAAGAAGTCGGACGCGCAACGGTCCACTTTGAGAATGCCGAGACCAGCGAGCCGCTGCCGCCTCAGCATGGGGCGGTTGCGGTCGGCTGCGACGGCATCCATTCGGCGCTCCGCAAGCAGCTCTATCCGGATGAGGGCGCGCCGCTCTATTCGGGCTACAACATGTGGCGTGGCGTGACGCGCTGGCCACCATTCCTGTCGGGCGCCACGATGGTGCGGGCGGGCTGGCTCGCCACCGGGAAGATGGTGATCTATCCGATCCGCGATAACATCGACGAAGAGGGCCGGCAGCTTCTCAATTGGGTAGCCGAGATCGAGACGCCGCAACGCGAAGCGCGCGACTGGAACCGGCCCGGCCGGCTCGCTGATTTTGTCGATGTGTTTAAGGATTGGCGGTTTGACTGGCTTGACGTACCGGCGATGATCGGGGCCGCCGACATGATCCTCGAATTCCCGATGGTCGATCAGGACCCGCTGCCGCGTTGGAGCTTTGGCCGGGTGACCTTGCTCGGCGATGCCGCCCATCCGATGGTCCCGCGCGGCTCGAACGGCGCCGGACAAGCGATCCTCGATGCCCGGGTGTTGACCGACTGCCTGAGCTCGGGCGGGGACCCGATCGCAGCGTTGCGCAGCTATGAAAGTAAGCGGCTTGAAGCGACCGCGACCGTCGTGCGCACCAACCGCTCCAACCCACCCGATGCGATCTTGCGCGAGGTCTATTTGCGCACCGGTGACGAGCCGTTCGACAACATCGACAAGGTGATCACCCGCGAGGAACTGGCCGCGATCTCGGACGGCTACAAGCGCGTCGCCGGTTACCATCGGGAAACCTTAGCCCACTAAAGATGAGACGCGTCTTCGCGGCGTTGTCGTTTGTCGCGGCGCTGGCCGGAACCGGCGCCGGTGCTGCGGCGCCACCAGCTGCGGTCGAGGCGCAGCATGGGATGGTCGTCACGTCACAGCATATCGCTTCTGCGGTGGGCGCCGGGATCCTCACCGCCGGCGGCAATGCGATCGACGCCGCGGTAGCGGTCGGCTATGCCCTCGCCGTCGTCGAGCCGTGCTGCGGCAATATCGGCGGCGGCGGGTTCATGACGATCCATCTCTCCGGCGGTCGCGACACCTTTATCAATTTCCGCGAGACCGCACCGGCAGCGGCGACCGCCGGGATGTACCTCGACACCGCCGGCAAGCCGGTTCCCGACCGCAGCCGCCACGGTTATCTCGCCGCCGGCGTGCCGGGGACGGTGATGGGGCTCGACCGCGCCGCCCGCGAATACGGCACGATGCCGCGCGCGGCCCTGATGGCGCCGGCGGTATCGCTCGCCCGCGACGGCTTTGTGCTGACCAGCGACGACACAAATATGCTCGACGCCAAGGCGGAGCGGCTTGCCCGCGACCCGGCGGCGGCGAAGATCTTTCTGCGACCCGACGGCAGCCGCTATCAGCCCGATGACCGTCTCGTGCAAAAGGACCTTGCGGCAACTCTTGAAGCGATCGCCGAGAACGGGCCGGAAGCCTTTTACAAAGGGGAGGTTCCGGCCGCGGTCGAGAAGGCCAGTGAGGCCAATGGCGGCATTCTCACCGTGCGCGACTTTGCTGATTACACCACGACCGAGGGGGCGCCGCTCTCCTGCACCTATCGCGGATACGTGCTGATCTCGGCGCCGCCGCCGAGTTCGGGCGGGGCGACGATCTGCGAAGTCCTCAACATCCTCGAAGGCTACCATTTAAAGACGCTGGGCTTCCACTCGCCGCGCTCGGTCGAGCTGCTGGCGGCGACGTTGGCGCGCGGCTATGCAGACCGCAACACCTTTCTCGGCGACCCGGCCTTTGTCTCGAACCCGCTCGAGCGGTTGTTGTCAAAGGGCTATGCCGCCGGCATCCGGGCCGCGATCGACGCCGGAGCCGCGACGCCCACGGCGGCATCCGCCGGCCCGCATGAAAAGGCCGAGACGACCCATTATTCGGTCGTCGACAGCGCCGGCAACGCAGTCGCCGTGACCTATACGATCAACGGCTATTTCGGCGCGGAAGTGGTCGCACCCGGGACCGGCTTTTTCCTCAACAACGAGATGGATGATTTCACCGCCAAGCCGGGTGCCCCCAATCTCTATGGACTGGTCCAGGGTGCGGCGGATGCGATCGTGCCGGGGAAAAGACCGCTTTCCTCGATGGCGCCGACCTTGGTCGAAAAGGATGGCCATGTCGTCCTGGTGCTCGGCAGCCCCGGCGGCTCGCGCATTATCACCGCGGTGCTGGAAACGATCATCAACGTTGTCGATTACGGCATGTCCCCGGCGCAGGCGGTCGAGGCACCGCGGCTCCATTACCAGGGCCAGCCCGACAAGCTGTTCTACGAGCGCAGCGGCCTGCCGCCCGAGACGGTCGCGGCACTGGTCGACCGCGGCTACGCCCTCGTCGCGCAAAAACCGTGGGGCGCTGTCGAATTGATCGCGGCGGACAAGGGCAAGCTTTTCGGGGTCAGCGACAGCCGCCGTCCGGGCGGTGCCGCGATCGGTAACTAAAGCGGAAGCCGGGTATGCGTTTTTCGCCGCGCGTCGACAGATCCTCGGGACCGGGGAGCGGCGGCTGGAGCATCCAGCAGGAAGCCGCCCTGCTGCGCGACAGCGGCCGCGACGTGATCTTTCTGACCGTCGGCGATCCCGACCAGCCGACCCCGGCGGCGGTTATCGAGGCGACGATCGGCGCGTTGCGCCGCGGCCGCACTGGCTATGCGCCGACAATCGGCTATCCGCAATTGCGCGCGGCGATCGCGGCGCGGTTTTCCCGCCGCACCGGCCAGCCCTGTAGCGCCGACAATGTTGTCGTGACGACCGGCGCCCAGGGCGGCCTCTATTGCGCACTGCAATGCCTTGCCGGCCCCGGCGACGAAGTCGTCGTCCCGGAGCCGCTCTATGCCACTTACGAAGGCGTCGTTGCCGCGAGCGGGGCCGAGATGGTCATGGTGCCGCTGTCCGCCGATCGCGGGTTTCACCCCGATCTCGACAGCATCGCCGGCGCGGTGACGCCGCACACCCGCGTCATTTGGATCAACAGCCCGCACAACCCGACCGGGGCCGTCTACACGCCCGAGGAGATTGCCGGCATCTCCGAGATCTGCCGCCGGCGCGATCTGTGGCTCGTTTCGGACGAAGTCTACGAAGATTTGGCCTTTGCCCGGCCGCATCTGAGCCCGTGGTCGTTGCCCCACATGGCGGAGCGCACGGTCGTCGTCTCCAGCCTGTCGAAATCGCATGCGATGCCCGGGTTCCGACTCGGCTGGATCATCGGTCCGCCGGAGATGTCACGGCACCTGTTCGTGCTGTTGCTGTCGATGACCTATGGCTGTCCGCCGTTTATTCAGGAAGGTGCGCTCGCCGCACTCGACAGCGAGTTGCCCGAAGTCGCGGCGTTGCGCGACGACTACCGCCGCCGCGCCCTTTTGATGTCGGGCATCCTCGCCGCGGCGCCGAATTGCCGGTCGATCCCGCCCGAAGGCGGCATGTTTGTGTTGCTCGACATCCGCGGCACCGGGATGGCGGCCCGGCAATTCGCCGCTTCCTTGCTCGAACGCGAGGATGTCGCCGTGTTGCCCTGCGACGCCTTCGGGCCGAGTGCGGCCGGGCATTTGCGCATTTCGCTGACCGAGCCAGACCCGCGCCTGGCCGAGGCCGGGCACCGCATCGTCCGGTTCGCCCGGCAGCTGCGCGGCTGAGCAGGCCGCCGGCACGGGCTGCGACTGGCGGCCTCAGATGTCCGCGGGGTCGGCGATGGCCACCGCGAGATGTTCGTAGGCCTCGCAAACCGTTCCGCAGATCTGCTTGATCGCCCGCAATTGGGCTTGTGCGCCGGCCATGTCGCCTTTGAGGAGATAGGCCTCGCCAAGGTATTCGCGCACCTGCGCGTAGTGCGGATCGAGCGCCACCGATTTCAGATAATAGCCGATCCCCTCGTCGATACGGCCCGATTTTCGCGTCGCATAACCGCGATAGTTAAGCGCGACCGCCGTGTTCGGGTTCTTCAGCAGGTCGAGCACGGCAAGCGCCTCGTCGTAGCGGCGGGCTCGGATCAGCGCATAGGCGTAATCGGTGAGCGCCTTGTCCGGCAGCACCCCGTTCTCGGCCTTCACGCATTTTTGGCTGCGGCTGTCCCACACCTCGCCTTTGCCGCAGGTCGTCGTATCCGACCTGTCGCTTCCGCCCCAGCCGCCATCGGCGAGGGCCGGCCCGGCCAGGCTCAAGCAAAGCCCGAACACCGCCCCAAGAATAGCTTCGATTCTCATGATCTTCCCCTGGCACGTTCACGGATCGGGGACGTTTCGCACCGTCATCATCCGCCGGGTCCGTCGTCGAATCAACGACTGCTCGGGAACAGCTTTTATTCCCCTGTCCCAGCGCCCTACCCCAGCCACGATCGGCACCGCGAGCGTCCCGGTCGGCATAGCGACAAAGCCCGCAGGTAACCTACTACATTTAGAATATCGACTCCGCTCGGGAAATAGTGGCGGCTGTCATATGAGCAGTTCGAAGCGGTTTGCCAGGCCAACACGGATCAGGTGATTTCCCACACACCACTTTGTGTGCCGAATAACGAGGTCCTGTGGTCCGTTGTGGTTCTTTATGGGAGCGCTCGCGCGGCGGGATGCGGTCGGGCGCACGGTGCCGGCCGCCGGCTTTCGAGACCAGACCGGGCGACCGCAAAATTGCCAAATTGAAGATATAAGGCAGCGACTTAGACGAGGACTGCGAGAGGAGCCGTTGTGGAGCACGTTGGTCGATGTCGGGAGGCCTGTGGGCGACGGGACGCGCACCGTGGAGGGGCGCCGCCATTGGCACGACGGCGGCAATCGGGCTGGATTTCGTGTCGCGGGGCATTCCCGGTTAGGGTGGAGGAATTCCCGGTTCGGCGAATTTAATTCCCGATTGAGACCGCCGGAATTCCCGTTTAGGGATACAACGGGAATTGGCTCTCAAGCCGTTGACTTGGCGTGTCGTTTTGACAACCACTTACTCTGCCGGGGCGAAATTCCCGAATATCTCCCGGCGAAGCGGGAATCCCTCGAAGCCCGTCCGGGTCAGTTCCCCGCGCCGGCCGAGGCGGCGATGCGCAGCGGATGGGCGGGGTAGACGCCGAGGATTTTCAGCTCGCGCGAGAAAAAGGCGAGTTCTTCGAGCGCCAAGGCGAGCGGGTTGTCATCCGGATGGGCTTCGACGTCGGCGTAGAACTGGGTCGCAGTAAAGGCGCCGCCGACCATGTAACTTTCGAGCTTGGTCATGTTGACGCCGTTGGTGGCGAACCCGCCCAGCGCCTTGTAGAGCGCCGCCGGGACGTTGCGCACGCGGAAAAAGAACGTCGTGACCGACGGCGTCCCGCGCGGAGGCCGCAACGGCTCGCGCGACATGATCATAAAGCGGGTCGTGTTGTGCTGGGCGTCCTCGATGTTGTCCTTCAAGGAAACGAGACCGTAGATCTTGCCGGCGAGTTCGGAAGCGATCGCGGCGACGGTCGGGTCGCGGCGCGCGGCAATCTCGGCTGCAGCGCCGGCGGTATCGGCATGGACGATCGGCTCGATGCCGAGCGCGCGGATCAGCTTGCGGCATTGCGACAGCGCCTGGACGTGGCTTCTGACCGTGCGGATATTGGCCAAGCTCGCGCCGGGCAACGCCAGCAGGCGGTGGTTCACCCGTTCGAAATGCTCGCCGATGATGTGAAGCCCCGAATCGGGCATCAAATGGTGGATGTCGGCGACGCGGCCGGCGACCGAGTTCTCGATCGGGATCATCGCCAGCCGGGCATGGCCTTCGCGGACCGCGGCAAAGGCGTCCTCGAACTGGTTGCAGGGCAACGTCGCCATGTCCGGAAAGACGTGGCGGCAAGCGAGATCGGAATAGGCGCCGAACATCCCCTGAAACGAGATCGTCCGCCCAGGATCGGCAGTTTCGAGCTTGAGATCTGCCATTATCTTATTGCGGTTGTTGCATTAGTCGGCGGGCGCGTTCGAGATCGGCAGGGGTGTCGACCTGCACGCCGAGACGCGCGGCCTCGATCAGGCTGACCGAGATGCGCATGCCGGCTTCGAGCGCGCGCAGCTGTTCGAGCCGCTCGCGCTGTTCGAGCACACCACGCGGCAGGGCGACGAACCGCTCCAACGCCCTGCGGCGATAGGCGTAAAGCCCGATATGCTCGTAATACGGGCCGTCCCCCCAAGGCACCACGGCCTTGCTGAAATAAAGCGCGCGCGCCGGGCGCGCTGGATCGGCAAAGCCGGCGACGACCTTGTTGACGCTGGTATCGGCGAGGGCGGCGTTGTCTTCGATCACCGCGGCAAGCGTGGCTATATCGGTCTCCGGATCGGCAAGCCCGGCGAGCGCTGTACGAATCGCGTCCGGGTCGAGCAGCGGCAGATCGCCCTGAACGTTGACGACCGCATCGTGCCGTCGCTCCGGGTCGATGCGCATGATCGCCTGGTGGATGCGGTCGGACCCGGTCGGCAATTGGGGATCGGTCAGCACAGCACGGCCGCCGGCAGCCTCGATCGCCGCAGCGATTTCCTTATCCCCGCAAGCGACGACCACCGGTGCCACCTCAGCCGCGACCGCGCGGCGCCAAACATGTACGACCATCGGGAGGCCGGCAATGTCGGCGAGCGGCTTTCCCGGCAACCTCGTCGCGGCCAGGCGCGCCGGAATGAGAATGATCGGATTTTGCGGAGCTGCGGTCACAATGTCATCCGCCGGGGGTCGGGCAGCGACAACATGCCCGGTTCGTAGGATCGCCGGAAGCGTGATAATTCATTTGAGTTGTCGGGGGAAATTCGATTTCCTGCCGGCCCCGGCACGGCGGGAAAGGGTGTCGATGTCGTCTTTCGAGTGGAACAAAGTCATTGCCTCGGTATTGACCGCGCTGATCGTGGCAATGATCGCCGGGATCCTGTCCAATATGCTGGTCCAGCCGAAACCACTCGAAAAGCCAGCCTTCGTCGTGGCGGGCGCGCCGGTGACCTCCGCTCCGGCCGAGCAGACGGCTGCCGCACCCAAGCTTGAGCCGATCACCCCGCTGCTCGCCAAGTCAGACCCGACCAAGGGCCAACAGCTAACAAAGGTCTGTCAGGTGTGCCATACCTTCAACAAGGGCGATCCAAACAAGATCGGACCGAATTTGTGGGATGTCGTCGGCGGGCCGATCGGTGAAGGCCACGATGGCTATTCGTTTTCATCCGCATTGCAGTCGGACAAGGGCCAAAAGTGGGACCCGGAAAAACTCAACGAATGGCTCGCCAATCCGCAGCATTTTGCGCCGGGTACCAAGATGACCTTTGCCGGGTTCCCGAAGGCGCAGGACCGCGCGGACGTCATCGCGTATCTCCAGACGCTCAAATAGGCACTACCGGAACGGGTTATCTCCGCTGTCCGAGATCGACACCTATCTAGCGCTCGCATCTGATATGGCTGACGCCGCCGGGGCGGCAATTCGTCCTCACTTCCGAACTGCGCTCGCGATCGACGACAAGCCCGATCTGACGCCGGTCACCGCCGCAGATCGCGCCGCGGAGGCTGTAATGCGCGGTATGATCGAGCGCTGTTTTCCGGATCACGGCATCGTCGGCGAGGAGTTCGGCCGGACCGGTGAAGACGCCGAGTTCGTCTGGGTGCTCGACCCAATCGACGGGACCAAATCCTTTATCAGCGGCGTGCCCCTGTTCGGCACCTTGATCGCGCTGACCCGCACCGGCCGGCCGATTCTCGGCGTCATCGATCAGCCGATCTTGCGCGAGCGCTGGCTCGGCGTCGCGGGACGCCAGAGCACTCTGAACGGCGCCGCTATCCGCTGCCGCGCATGCCCGGACGTCGCGTCGGCGACTTTGTTTGCAACCACGCCCGACATGTTCCGCGGATCGGATGCCGCCGGCTTTGCCCGGGTCTCGTCAGCCGTCAAGCTGACCCGCTTTGGCGCCGATTGTTATGCCTATGGGCTGCTCGCCGCCGGTTTTATCGATCTCGTTCTTGAAGCCAGCCTCAAGCCCTACGATTTCTGCGCGATCATCCCGATCGTCGAAGGAGCGGGGGGCATCGCCACCGATTGGCGGGGAGCAAAACTGGGTCTCGCCTCCGATGGCCGGGTGCTCGTCGCCGGCGACCGGGGCGTTCACTCGGCGGCACTGGCGCTGCTTAACAGCTGAGCAGGTAATAAGGACAGTCGGTATGCGGCAGGTATTGGCAATTGCGGTTGCCTTCTTTTTACTGTTGTCGGCGGGCAGCACCCAGGCGGCTCCGAGCGAGGGCATGTCGCTGTTCGGCGACCTCAAATATAAACCTGGGTTTACCCATTTCGACTACGCGAACCCGCAAGCGGTAAAAGGCGGGACGATGCGGTATTCCGCAATCGGCACCTTCGATACCTTGAACCCCTTTGTCATCAAGGGTGTGCCAGCCGCCGCGGTCGGCCTGATCTTCGATACCTTGTCCGCGTCCTCAGAAGATGAGCCCGCTAGCGAATACGGACTTGTGGCCGAGACCATCGATCTTGCTGCCGACAAGCTCTCGGTCCTCTACACCTTGCGAAAAGAGGCGCGCTTTCACGACGGCGCGCCGATGACGCCGGCAGACGTGATCTGGACTTTCGAGACCTTGCAAAAGAAAGGACTGCCAGCTTACCGTGAATATTACAGGGATGTGACCAAGGTCGTGCAAGAGGGTGAGCGCGGCGTCCGCTTTTACTTCAAATCCGCGAAAAACCGTGAACTACCGCAGATTTTGGGGCAGATGCCGGTCTTGTCCAAGGCCTATTGGTCGAGCCGCGATTTTGAGAAGACCACGCTCACCCCGCCGCTCGGCAGCGGCCCGTACACGATCCAGTCAATCGACCCCGGCCGCTCGGTCACCTACAGCCGGGTCAAGGATTATTGGGGCGCCGATCTGCCGGTCAACAAGGGCCGCTACAATGTCGACACGATCCGCTATGACTATTACCGCGATGCGACGATCGCGCTCGAAGCATTCAAAGCCGGGCAATACGACGTGCGGCTCGAAAATTCGTCAAAGGATTGGGCGACCGGATACAACTCCCCTGCTGTGCGCGCTGCTCTGATTAAAAAGGAGCAGATCCCGAACGGGTTGCCGAGCGGCATGCAGGGCTTTGGCTTCAATCTGCGGCGGCCGATCTTTCAGGACCCACGGGTCCGCGAGGCGCTGGCCTATGCCTTCGATTTCGAATGGTCTAACAAGAATTTGTTTTACGGTGCCTACCAGCGCACGCGCAGCTACTTCGACAATTCCGAGCTGGCAGCGACCGGCATTCCGCAAGGCCAGGAGCTCGATATCCTGAACAAATTCCGCGGCCAGGTTCCCGACGCCGTGTTCACGACCGAATACGACCCGCCGAAATACGACGGCTCCGGCAATATCCGTGACGGACTGCGCAAGGCTCTGAAATTGCTGATGGAAGCCGGTTGGACATTCAAGGACGAGAAACTCGTCAATGCCACGACCGGCCAACCCTTCGAATTCGAGATCCTGCTCGACAATCCGCAATTCGAGCGGATCGTGCTACCCTTTGCCGATAATTTGAAGCGGATGGGGATCACCGCACGGGTGCGTACCGTCGATCCGGCGCAATACGAAAAGCGGATGGAGACTTTTGATTACGACATGACCGTCGTGCTGTTCCCGGAGTCGCTGTCGCCGGGGAACGAGCAGCGCGAATATTGGGGTTCGCAGGCGGCCGACGAGCAGGGCAGCCGCAATGTGCTGGGCATCAAGAACAAGGTTGTCGACGCGCTGGTTGAGGAGTTGATCCAATCACCCGACCGCGCTGGCCTCGTCGCATACACCCGGGCGCTCGACCGGGTATTGCAGTACGGCTATTACGTTATCCCTAACTTTCATCTGGCGGCATTCCGAGTGGCGTATTGGGACAAGTTCCGGCGCCCGACGATCTCGCCGAAATACGCGGTCGGCTTCGACACTTGGTGGATCGATCCGGGCGCGGAAAAATCGGTCGACGCAAAAAAAGGCGAGGTAACTAAATAGCCAGGAGGCGGGGATGATCGGCTACGCGATCCGACGGGTGCTGCTGATCATCCCGACCCTGTTCGCGATTATGGTCGTGAATTTCGTAATCGTGCAGGCAGCACCCGGTGGACCGGTCGAGCAGATGATCTCGCGGCTCAAAGGCGAATCGGTTAGCGTCACCGAGCGCGTCAGCGGCGGTACCGGTGAGATCAAGATGCCGTCAGCCACCAGTGCCGCCGCCGTCAACTCGCGCTATCGGGGGGCACGCGGCCTCGACCCGGCGCTAATCAAGGAGCTCGAAAGGCAATACGGCTTCGACAAGCCGCCCTTGACGCGCTTTGCGCTGATGATGCGCAACTACCTGACCTTCGATTTCGGCAAGAGCTTTTTCCGCGACGAACGCGTCGTCGATCTAATCAAGTCCAAGCTTCCGGTATCGATTTCGATCGGGCTGTGGACGACGTTGATCACCTATCTGGTGTCGATCCCGCTCGGGATAAGGAAGGCCGTACGCGACGGCAGCCGGTTCGATGTTTGGACCAGCGCTGTCATCATCGTCGGCTACGCGGTACCGAGCTTTCTGTTCGCGGTGTTGTTGATCGTGCTGTTCGCGGGCGGCAGCTATCTATCGATCTTCCCGCTGCGCGGGCTGGTCAGCGACAACTGGGCGTCGCTGTCATGGCCGATGCGGATCACCGATTACTTTTGGCACATTGCCTTGCCGATCACCGCTTTGGTGATTTCGGGGTTCGCGACCCTGACAATGCTCACCAAAAACTGCTTTCTCGACGAGATCAACAAGCAATATGTACTGACGGCGCGCGCCAAAGGGCTGACGGAGCGGCGCGTGCTTTATGGCCATGTATTCCGCAATGCGATGCTGCTGGTCGTCGCCGGGTTTCCGGCGGCGCTGGTCGGCATCCTCTTCACCGGATCGCTGTTGATCGAAGTGATCTTTTCGCTCGACGGCCTTGGCCTCTTAGGGTTCGAGGCGGCAATCAGCCGCGATTACCCGATCATGTTCGCGACCCTTTATGTCTTCACCCTGATCGGCCTCCTGCTCAAGCTCGTTAGCGACCTGACCTATATGCTGATTGACCCGCGCATCGACTTCGCGACCCGCCGCGCGTGATCAGGGCGCGGATAGTCGCGCGAATCGCAGCAGTAAGCTTGTGGTAAGTTCTGGCATACCTCGGGAGAAAGGCTCATCGAGATGCCGGAAGTGGTCGAACGTCGCCTGACGACGATCCTGGCGGCCGATGTCGCCGAATACAGCCGGCTGATGCGGACGGACGAGGACGGCACGTTGCGTGCGTTAACCCGGTGCCGGGCAATTGTCGATGCATTTATTGCCAGCTATCGCGGTCGTATCGCTAACGCCGCGGGCAACTCGGTGCTCGCCGAGTTCCCGAGCGTCGCCGAAGCGCTCTCCTGCGGACTCGCCATTCAGCCGGCGATCGCCAGAGAAAACGAAAACCTTTCGGCTGAAAGGTGGATGCGGTTTCGCATCGGCATTCGGCGCTGCTCCCTCTATCGAGCCGACAAACGCGCTGTCCTTACCGGACAAGCCGTCGGTCGCAGTGCTGCCGTTCACGAATATGAGCGCCGATCCCGAGCAGGAGTTCTTTGCCGACGGGGTCGCCGAAGACATCATTACCGCGCTGTCGCGCTATCCGTTCCTGTTCGTGATCGCCCGAAACTCCTCGTTCACCTACAAAGAACGCGCAGTCGATGTGAAGCAGGTCGGGCGCGATCTCGGCGTTCGTTATCTTCTCGAAGGCGGTCTACGCAAATCCGGCAACCGCATCCGCGTGACCGCCCAGCTCGTCGAGGCCGAGACCAGCAAGCATGTCTGGGCCAACCGCTACGATCGCGATCAAGCCGACATTTTCGTACTGCAGGACGAGATTACCGAGGCGGTCACGATTGCTATCGCGCCGGCGATCGCCGATGCCGAGCAGCGACGCGCCATGCGTAAGCCGCCGGGGAGCCCCGACGCCTGGGCTGCTTACCAGCGCGGCCTGTGGCATGTCAGCAAAGCTACCTCGGGCGACATCTCGCTCGCGGAGAAATTCTTTCAGCAGGCCATAGATCTCGACCCGAGCTTTTCCGGAGCCTACGGGGGTCTCGCCATGGCTCTAGGTCAAGCCGCCGACGACTTTCAGACCCGCAATCTGCCGGAAACGTTGAGCTCAATCGAGGCGCTGGCGCGCCGAGCGGTCGCGCTCGACGGTGCCGACGCGGAGGCCCGTGCTCTGCTTTCCAACGCACCCTGGAGACGCGCCGACTACGAAGGTGCTCTGGCCGAAGCCGAACGCGCGTTGACGACGACACCGAACCTGGCTTTTGCACACCACATGTTTGGTACGACGCTGATCTTCTCGGGGCGCCCAAAGGAAGGTCTTGCAGCTCTCGAGAGAAGCATCAGGCTCGATCCGCGGCACCCGCGTTCGGCGGTCCGTTTGATGCAAGTGTCGTTGGCGCTTTACCTCTCGCGGGAATACGCGGCCGCGGTTGAGGCGGCGAAACGCGCGATCCGGTCATACCCCGATTACCCGAACACCTACCGCTGGCTCGCCGCCGCGCTCGGCCAGCTCGGTCGGACCGAAGAGGCGAAGGAAGCGCTGGAGAAAGCCATCGCGATCGTGCCGGCCTCTTTCGCGATGTATGTCCGTACAGGCGTGCCGTGGATGCGGCCAGAGGACCACGCCCACATGCTCGAAGGACTGCGCAAGGCCGGTTGGCAGGGCTGAGGCCCTTCCGCGCCTTTTCAGTAGCCGCAGTAGCACCCCGCTTACAAGTCCGGTTACCATGCCGCTCGCTCAGAGTTGTGGATGTTGCTCGGGGGGACCGTCGCATGTCGACATCGACCGCGATAATCTCGCAGCGAGACAAAGAGGCGGAATTTAGATGAAGATCCGGTTGGCCACAGCGCATTGCTTGCCCATCCCGATTACAACCAGCGGGCGGGACGCAGATGGTCGCGGCAGCAGGGGATTGGCAATATTGTGAAAGCGCTGTTTCTCGGGAGAGTCGCTGCCGACACGGCCGAGGGGATCAAGACGCAGCTGCCGGCCGAGCTCGCGGTCGAAATCCTCGACGACCCGATCGACAGGGCGCTGCTACCGACCGCCGCAGCCGACGCCGACATCCTCGTCAGTAACCACTGGAGCGCCGATTATCCGGAGGCGCCGCACGTGCGGCTGGTACAGTCGGTCGCCACAGGTGTCGATCTGTTCGACCTGGCGTCCCTTCCGGCCGGGATTAGTGTGTGCAACGCCTTTGGCCACGAAACCGCGATCGCCGAATACGTCGTGATGACGATGCTGACGATGCACCATCGCCTGTTCGAGATTTCGGGCGAATTCCGCGAGCGAGCCTCGTGGCGCACGAGCTGGGTCGAGGGCGGCGCACCGCATGGCGAAGTGCGCGGCTCGACCCTGGGCATCGTCGGCTATGGCCGGGTCGGGCGCGAGGTCGCGCGCCGCGCCGCGCCGTTCGGGTGCCGTATCCTTGCCGCCAACCGCACCCCGCGTCCGGCCGAGAACGGGGTCGAGCGCGTCTACCCGCTTGCCGAGCTCGACCGGATGCTGCCGGAGTGCGACACCGTGGCGCTGTGCACCGCGCTCGGTCCCGAGACCACCGGGCTGGTCGATGCCCGGCGGCTGGCGCTGATGAAGCCGGGGGCGTTCCTGATCAACATCGCACGCGGGCAAGTAACTGATGAGGATGCGCTTTATGCTGCGCTGCACGATCGGAAGATTGCCGGTGCCGCACTCGATGTGTGGTGGCAGTACCCGAACGCGGCCGACCCCAACCGCCGCGGCTCACGCCATCCGTTCCACAAATTGCCGAATGTGATCGTCACCCCGCATAATTCCGGCTGGACCGGCGGAATGGTCCGGCGGCGGTGGGACGAGATCGCCGACAACCTCGGCCGCTTTGTCCGCAACGAGCCGCTGATCAACATTGTTTCCATAAGCTGAGAGGACAGATGCATCGAATCGTCCGCAACATGGTGCCGCGATGAAGGCGGTGTTTCTCGGCGCGCTCGCCACCTCGCAGGCGGCGCCGATCATTGACTCCATCACCACCGACCTTCGCACCGAACTGCTCGATCAAGCCGAGCCGGCAGCCCTGGCCGATGCCGACGTCGTGCTGACCGGGGCGTGGCGCCACGGTTATCCGCCGGCGCCGAAACTGCGGCTGCTGCAAGTGCCGCTCGCCGGCACCGACGGGATCGAGCTCGCGGCGCTGCCGAAGGGCGTCACTCTCTGCAATGCTTATGGTCACGAGCCGGCGCTTGGCGAATTCGCGGTCATGATGATGCTGGCATGGCGCCATCGCCTGTTCGATATCGCAACCTCGTTCCGCGGCGGATCGTGGTATTGGAGTCCGTCGGTCGGCGGGCCGGTGCGCGGCGAGATTGGCGGCCGGACGGTCGGCATCATCGGCCTCGGCCATATCGGTCGTGAAGTGGCGTGGCGCGCCGCGGCGCTCGGCTGCCGTGTCGTCGCTGCAAATCGCACCCCGCGCGAGAAACCGCCCTCGGTCGAGCGAATATTTTCGTTCTTCGAGCTGGACCACATGCTCAGCGAGTGCGACATCGTCGTGCTGAGCTGTGCGTTGACGCCGGAAACGACGGGTCTGATCGGAGAGCGCCGTCTCGCCGCAATGAAGCCCGGCGCATTTCTGATCAACCTGGCACGCGGCCCGATTGCCGACGAGGATGCGCTCTATCACGCCTTGCGCGACGGCATTATCGGCGGGGCGGCGCTCGACACCTGGTGGCGCTATCCGAGCGCCGAGGAGCGCGAGCCGCGCCCGTCGCGCCATCCATTCCACGAACTCCCGAATGTCATCATGACGCCGCACTGCTCGCCGCGGACCGACGGGACGATCGAGCGCCGCTCACGCGACGTCGCCCGGAATCTCGACCGCTTCGTTCGCGGCGAACCGCTCGAAAATATCGTCGCCGCGACATGAGAGCCGCATCCGCATGACCGATCAGATTGCCTTTCTGCCGGCAACGCGACTGATCTCGCTTTACCGCGACAAGAAATTGTCACCGGTCGAGGTGTTGGCCGAAACCTTGTGCCGTCTCGAGCGCTATGAGGGGGCGCTCAACGCCTTTGTGCTGTACGACCCGGAGGCTGCGGGGGCGCAGGCGCGCGAGAGCGAGGCGCGCTGGCAAAAGGGCGCGCCGCGGGGCCTGCTCGATGGCGTGCCGGTGGCAATCAAGGACACGCTCTTGACCACCGGCTGGCCGCGACTGATGGGCTCGCGCACGATCGATCCCAACCAGGCGTGGGACGAAGACGCACCGGTCCCGGCGCGGCTGCGGGCCGAAGGCGCGGTATTCTTTGGCAAGACGACGACACCCGAGTTCGGCTGGAAGGGGGTCACCAACTCACCGCTCACCGGCGTCACCCGCAACCCGTGGAACCTCGAGCGCACCCCCGGCGGCAGCAGCGGCGGCAGTGCGGCGGCGGTGCTGGCCGGCATCTGCCCGCTGGCGGTCGGCACCGACGCGGGCGGCTCGATCCGCATCCCCGCTTCGTTTTGCGGCATCTTCGGGTTGAAGCCGACTTTTGGGCGGGTGGCGGCCTATCCGCCGGGGGCGTTTGGTGACGTCGCCCATGTCGGCCCGATGGCGCGAACGGTCGAAGACGCGGCGCTGATGCTCGACGCGATCAAGGGGCCGGATTCACGCGACTGGCACAGCCTGCCGGACGACGGCGTCGATTATCGCGAGCGTGTGGGGGATGGTTCGCTTAAAGGCAAGCGGGTGGCGCTGTCGCCCACCCTTGGCTTTGCCGAGCCCTCGCCGCCGGTGCGCGCGGCGGTCGAGCGCGCGGCCGAAGTGTTTGCGCGATTGGGCGCCGTGGTCGAGCACGCAGACCCGTTTTCGGAATCGCCGATGCCGATTTTTCAGACGCTCGCCTTGGGCGGGTTCTGGGCCTTGCTGCGCGCGCAGACGCCCGAGGCGGTCGCGGTGATGGACCCGGGCCTCGTCGAGATGTGTCGCCGTGGCGAGGCGGTGACGCAGCAGCAATATGTCGACGCCGTGGCTCAGCGGGTGGCGCTCGGCCAGCGGCTGCGGCGTTTTTTCGACCGCTTCGACCTCCTGCTGTCGCCGACGATGCCGATCCCGGCCGCCTATGCCGACCCGCGCGACGACGATCGGCCGAACCCGAACAACTCGTGGAGCTGGGTCGCCTACACCTATGTCTTCAACCTGACCAAGAATCCGTCCGCCTCGATCCCGTGCGGATTTACCGACGGATTGCCGGTCGGACTGATGGTGACCGGCCCGCTCTACGACGATCTCGGGGTGCTGCAGGCCTGCCACGCCTATGAAGAGGCCGCCGGCGCCGCCTGGCCGGTCGCCGGGCTGGAACCGCAGCTCGCCGCCATCGCTGTCGCTCCTGGTGCCGAGGTAAAAGCCAAACGCTGGAAGACGGCGGGATCGTAGAGCGCCCTGATTTCACGGTTGCATCAGCCCGCATCCGCTGCATATTCGCACTCGACCGAGATCGAAGGAGGTTGTAGTGGCAAACAAGGAGCAGAAGCGCACGAGCCGGGAAGCCAAAAAGCCGAAACAGAAAAAGAAAGGCGCCGACAAGAAGTCTGGTCAGCCGCAAGCCACCAAGACCTGACAATCTCCTCGCTACCCCGGCAAAAGCCGGGGACCCGCCGATGCTGATCATCACGTTGGTCGAGGTTGTCATTAAATTTGGCTCTGGCAGCTCGTGCTTTGGATTTGTCCGACAACAAGCTCTCATTCGGGTCCGACGAAAGAGTATTTGGCATACACACTAATCGGACGGGCGACTATTCTCGCTGGCGTTTGCCCGACTTGGTCCGTTGACCGGCGCTCTTGAGAAGCTGAGCGGGGACGGCGAGCCGCTGACGCTGGCACAGGCGGCGAATGAGCCAAACGGGCTCCGCTGCTGCGGATGAGCCGGCCCTCGTCCGTGCCGTCTCGACGATTTCGTGGATCAGCCGATACTCGACTCGTCGCCTGCCCCATGTTTCATAAGCTTATGCAGAGGACGCCAATGCCAAAGAGCCTGCGCCATGCCCAGTCAGTATGACGTCGTCGTTATCGGGGGCGGGCCGGGAGGGTATGTCGGGGCAATCCGGGCGGCCCAACTCGGGCTTCGGACTGCGTGCATCGACCCGCGCGGCAGCCTCGGCGGAACTTGCCTCAACATCGGTTGCATTCCATCGAAAGCGTTGCTGCAATCCTCGGAGAAGTTCGGCGAGACCAGGAACACGCTGGCCGAGCACGGGATCAAAGTCGGCGACGTGACGCTCGACCTCGGTCAAATGATGGCGCGCAAGGATCGGGTTGTGGCCGGATTGACACGCGGCGTCGAATTCCTGTTTCGCAAAAACAAGGTCGATTGGCTCAAGGGCACTGGCCGCATCGTCGCACCTGGTGGGGTTGCCGTGAGCGCCGCCGACGGTGTGAGCCAGGAGGTCGAAGCCGACGCGATCATTATCGCAACAGGATCCGAAAGCACGCCGCTGCCTGGGATCATGATCGATGAGCGGCGGATCCTGTCTTCGACCGGCGCGCTTTCGCTCGACCATGTGCCCGAACGACTGGCGGTAATCGGCGGCGGTTATATCGGAATCGAGCTTGGTTCGGTGTGGCAGCGGCTCGGCGCCCAGGTCACCGTGATCGAGCTCCTCGACCGAATCGTCCCAACGATGGACCACGAGCTTTCGAGCGGATTGCAGCGGGTGCTGACGCGGCAGGGGATTGCGTTCCAGCTCGGCGCCAAACTCACCGGCCTGAGCGAGACCCCCGACACCTTATTGCTCGAAATCGAGGGCGGCGAGCGCCGCACAATCGAGGTCGAAGCAATGTTGGTCGCAGTGGGCCGCCGTCCGTTCACGCAAGGGGTCGGGCTTGATCAGCTCGGGATTGCATGCGACCCGCAGGGCCGGGTCGTGGTCGATGACGGCTTTGCCACCAATATCCCCGGCGTGTACGCGATCGGCGACGTGATCCGCGGACCGATGCTCGCGCACAAGGCTGAGGAAGAAGGAATGGCGATCGCCGAGCGCTTGGCCGGACAAATGCCCCACGTCAACTACAATGCGATCCCGGCGGTCGTTTACACTTGGCCCGAAGTCGCTTCAGTCGGCAAGACCGAAGAAGAGTTGAAATCGGCTGCAGTTTCTTATCGCACCGGTAAATTCCCGTTCGCCGCCAATGCGCGTGCTCGCGCAAACGGCGACACGGAGGGCTTTGTAAAGATCCTCGCCGAAACCGCGAGCGACCGGGTATTGGGGGTACACATCATCGGGCCTGACGCGGGGACACTGATTGCCGAGGCAACGCTCGCGATTGAATTCGGCGCATCAGCCGAGGATATCGCGCGCACCTGCCATGCCCATCCGACATTGAGCGAAGCGGTCAAGGAGGCGGCGCTCGCGGACGACGGCCGTGCCATCCACATCTGAGCTAATTTCGGTTCAACCGCAGGGCGACGCCGTCGACGATCCCGATGTGATGTCGCCTTGTAAATACTTAAGATCAGTTTTCCGGCAATCCGGCGCGGCGTAGCGCCGGGAAATAGTTGGCCTCGGCCAAGGCGCGTATTTTCGGATTGTCAAACCAGATCGATTTTTTGACTGCGGCGAGGTTCGCGTAGCTGGTGCCGAGCCGCTGCGCCTCGGCGAGTTCCTTGGCGGCGCGTTCGTGGTCGCCCGTTGTCGCATAAGCGGCGGCGAGATAGGCGTGTACGAAGGGGAGCCGCGCGTTTTCGCCGCGCGCCCTTTCAAGCGAGGCGAGCGCTTCACCGGTATTTCCCTTGAGCAGCTGCATGACGCCGATGCGTCCGTACCAGGCGGCGATGCCGGGTTCATGCGGGCTCAAATGGATCGCCTGTTCGAGATAGGGGATTGCCCCGTCCATCGAGCCGGAGAGAAATTTGCACCAGCCGACATGGGCGTAAGCCGGGGCACGGCTGCGGTCGAGTGCGATCGCGGTTTCGTATTCGGGGATCGCCTCGCCGCAGCGCGATTGGGCGCGTAACACCTGGCCCTTGACGTAATGGGCGAGCGCACTGTTCGGCGCCGCCGCCAAAGCGCGCGCATCGAGATCCTGGGCACGGCGCAGATCGAGATCCGGAAAATTGCTGAGTTCGTCGAGCACGCGCACCACCAGCACCGCCGCGAGCCAGGCTTGTGCGTCGGACGAGTTGGGATCGAACGCGAGCGCGGTCTCAAAATCGCGCACCGCTTCGTCATAGGTTTCGTGCGAAATCGGCTTTGTCACCTCGGCTCGCCCACGCAGGATGTAGTCCAGCGCATCGGGATGGACGATCGGGCGGGCGGCCTCGGCGATCGCCAGCTGGGATTGCAGCGCGCGGGCGACCCGCGCGGTGATCTCGTTTTGCAGCGCGAACAGATCGCCGAGATCGCGGTCGAACCGCTCCGCCCAAAGCTGCGCACCGGTCGCGGCGTCGACCAGCTGGACGTTGATCCTGACTTCCTTGCCCGAACGCTGCACGCTGCCCTCGACGACATAGCGCACGCCAAGCTCGCGGCCGATCTTACGCGCATCGACCTGCTTGCCCTTGTAGGTGAAGGCGGTGTTGCGCGCGATAACAACGCTGCCCTCGATCCGCGACACATCAGTGGTCAAATCGTCGGTGATGCCGTCGGCAAAATATTCCTGCTGCGGATCGTTGCTGAGGTTGGTGAAGGGCAGCACAACCATGGACAGCCGTGGCGCGGAATAGGGCTGCAAATTCAGGGTGGCAGGCGGACCGGGCCATAGCCGCCACGCCGCGCCTACCGCGATCAACGCGAGCACGGCGACGGCCACAAACCATAAGACGATCCGTCGCCACGGCGATCCACGGATGACGGCCGTTGAAGGCGACGACAGCCTGAAGCCCTCGTCGACCTTGAAGGCGCGCACCGGCTCAGCGATATTCTTGACCCGCTGCTCGCCCAATGTCGTGAAGGCGACAGGCAACCGGCTGCCGATCTGATCCCGTACTGCGCCAGACAGGCACACTCCGCCGGGTTCGGCCAGCGCCTCCAGCCGGGCGGCGATATTGACGCTGTCGCCGTAAAGGTTCGATCCCTCGACGATCACGTCGCCGACATGGACGCCGATGCGAAATCGCATCTGCTCTTCCAGTGGCCGGCTGGCGTTCTCCTGGGCGATCGCCTGTTGCACCGCAACGGCGCATTCGACGGCATCGACGGCACTTGCGAAATCGGCGATTACGCTGTCGCCCGCAGTGTTGAATATGCGGCCATGGTGGATCGCGACCAAATTGTCGAGGATCACCCGGTAGGCCTGCAGCCGGCGCAACGTGCCAACTTCGTCGACGCCCATCAACCTGCTGTACTCGGCGACGTCAGCGGCAAAGATGGCGGCGAGCTTTCGTTCGACCGCCGGGCTGTCTACCACCTTGGCCTCCTCAACGGCGGTCCCTCCAAACCGATGGCTCTGATCAATAGGATAGCATTTCTTCGGCCTGTTGGCCCAAGTTACAGCTAAGGAAGCGAGCGAAAACGCACGGTTTTTTGTCGTGCGGATGCCGGGATACCTCGCAACGCCGCTGACGCTCAGCAGGCCGGGCGACCCGGGTGACGCGCCGCCTCCGTCGGTTTGCGAGCCGCTCTTGCGGTGGCGCCCGGTGAGCGGCCAACCCGGTCAGAACAGGACAGAAGGCAGATAGGCGCCGGCGGGCTCATTGTAGAGCCCAATCGTCATCAACGTCATCTGATGCACGAGCCGCAGTCCATGCTGCAGGCACCAACGGAACAGTTCGCCATTGCGCGTCGGCAGCAGAAAGCCGCCCTGCTCGAAGCCGGGGGCGGCGCCGATCAGCGCCTTCAACCCGAGATTGGTTTCGGCGACGGCGTGGCCAAAAAACGCGATTTCGCTGGCATAGGCGGTAATTCTCCCGAGATGCTCGACGACGCGGGCCGTCCGCTGACGGATCGCGTCGCGCAGCTCACGGTCGCGGTCGTGGCCATGAACCTGCCGACACAGCCTGTTGCAGGCCGGGATGTCGGTGGCGGCAGCCGGGCGCACGAGATAGCCGGGCAGTACGACGCCGACCCGCGGTCCGTCCATTTTCGAGCACGGCTCGCGGCTGTCGAAGCCGAGCTTGGTGTAGAGGCACAGCGAGCGGTTGTGATAGGCGGATTGCAGAAGCCGGATCCCGGCCGCGCCGCGGGCATTCGACCGCTCGATCACCGCCACCATCAAGCGCCGACCGATCGACTGGTTTTGCACCGCCGGAGCCACGGTAATCGGGCCGATCCCCGCCACCGTGCCGCGCTCATCGACGAAATTGCTGCCGACAACCGTGCCGTTCTCTTCGGCGACGACCGAATAAAAGTCCGAATGCGACAGCAAGATTTTCATCAGGCCGACGGCGATGTCCGGCGCCGGAAAATCCCACGGGAAATTGTGCGCACTGGAAATCGCTTTGAACGCCTCGAAGGCGATCGTGCCGCAGATTTCGGCATCGGCGGGCGCGCCCGGCCGCAGGACCACCGTCATCGGATTCCTCCCTGGCTAGCCAGTTCAAGGTCATCGATAGCACAATTCGGCGAATAATCCGGCAAGACGGCCGGCTTTGCGCGCTTGCCCTTGCCGCTGCATCGGCCGATTATCGTATCGGTTATGCTGTTGCTGCGGCGCAGCGGCGATCGATCGCGACGGAGAGGAGCCAGACGATGCTGTCACCCGAAGACAACGAACTGATCACGCGCGTCGGGCCGGGAACGGCGATGGGCGAAGTGTTGCGCCGCTACTGGATCCCGGCGCTGCTGACCCGCGAACTACCGGAGTCGGACGGCGAGCCGGTGCGGGTGCGGCTGCTCGGAGAAAAGCTTCTCGGATTTCGCGACACAGAGGGCCGGGTCGGCCTGGTTGACGAGTTCTGCCCGCATCGCCGCGCCTCGTTGTGGTTCGGCCGCAACGAGGAATCGGGGCTGCGCTGCGTCTACCACGGCTGGAAATTCGACGTCGATGGCAATTGCGTCGAGCAGATGAACGAGCCCGAGCCGTTTTGCCACAAGGTCCGGCTGAACGCCTATCCGACCGTCGAGATGGGCGGGGTCATCTGGGCCTATATGGGACCACGGGACAAGATGCCGGCACCCCCGGCCTTTGAATGGACGCAGGTGCCCGAGACCCACCGCCACGTCTCCAAGGTGTGGGAGGAATGCAACTGGCTGCAGGCGCTCGAAGGCGGCATCGACACCTCGCACGCCCCGATCCTGCACCGCACGATCACGCCGAACACCAGCCGCCCCGGCATTCCGGTGCAGGGACCGTTCGTGCGCGGCAAGGCGCCGTTGCTGGAAGTCGATGTCACCGATTACGGCTACCGCTATGTCGGCATTCGCTCACTCGACGACGACAAGACCTATGTCCGTTCCTACCATTTCATCATGCCGTTCACCCAGATCCGCCCGCAGCAGCTGGGACGTGCGATGGGCGGCGGCGACCGCACCAATATCGCCGGCCACATCTGGGTCCCGATCGACGACGAGAACTGCATGGTGTGGAACTGGATGTACAGCTTTGGCGCGGAGGCGCTGAACGACGACGACCGCTCGGAGCGCGGCAACGGCAACGGCCCCGACTATGTTGAGCAGTCGGGCGAGTTCCGTTCGTTCCGCAACAAGCGCAACAATTGGATGATCGACCGCCAGGTCCAGAAATTTGAGACCTTTACCGGCGTCGATGGCATCAACACCCAGGACCGCGCCCTGCAGGAGGGGATGGGGCCGGTGGTCGACCGCTCAAAGGAGCATTTGGGGCCGGCCGACCGCGCGATCATCGCGACCCGCCGCCTGCTGCTCGACTCGGTCAAGACCGTGCAGACCGGCGGCAACCCGCCGGGAACCGACACCAGCTATTATCAAGCCCGCGCGATCGAAAAGATCTTTCCGCGGCAGGAAACCTGGCGCGAGACCGTGCTGCCGGAGATGTATGGCGAGGATCTGACAGTCGCGGCGAAATAACCGCGGCGGCTTAAGCCTTCGCTTACCCCAAGCTGCGAGGTTTCGATCCGCAGCGGCGCCGGTATTGGAGGCCGGTGTCACCGGGTCGGCGAGGGCGTCGCGTCAGCTTATCCATCCGCACGGGCCTTTGGGCGATCGCTAGCGTGGCCGCGCCCGGGGCGGTTATTGCCGTCGTGGCCGTTGATCGTCGCACTGCTGGCGATTGCGCGGGCCTTGGCGCAGGCGGGGTCATTGCTGCACGACCCCGACACGTATCTGCACATCGCCGCCGGCCGGTGGATCCTCGCCCATGGGGCATTGCCGGCGCATGATCCGTTCTCCTACTCCTTCGCCGGGGCACATTGGACCGTACCCGAATGGCTAGCCGAAATCGTCCTGGCTTCGGTATACGGTGCCGCCGGGTGGGGCGGCTTGGCGCTAGTGACGATCATTTGCTTTGCCGTCAGTCTCGGGTTGCTGACGCGGTTTTTGCTGCGCTCGTGCGAGCCATTTTCGGCGCTGATTGCGGTGGCCCTTGGCGCCGCGATGGTCGAACCGCATTTGTTGGCCCGGCCGCATATCCTGGCATTGCCGCTGCTGGTGCTATGGTCGGGGGCTCTGTTCGCCGCCCGCGACGCGGGCAAGCCGCCGCCATTTCGGCTGCTGCCGGTCATGGCGCTCTGGGCCAATTTGCATGGCAGCTTTTTATTCGGAATTGGCCTTGCGATCTACCTCGGCGCGGAGGCGGTACTTCTCGGACCGCGCAGGTGCACGACAGAGAGTCGGCGATGGGGCCTGTTCGTTGCACTCGCATTCTCCTGTGCGCTGTTGAACCCGAACGGCGTCGTCGGCTTGGTCGAGCCGTTCCGGTTGATGGCGATGCCGGCGCTGCAATCATCGTTCATCGAATGGCGCGGGCCCGATTTCCAACAATTCCAGCCCCTCGAAATCTGGCTGCTAGGGCTGGTGGCGCTCGGCCTTACGACCGGTGTCCGCCTACCCTGGCCGCGGGTGCTGCTGCTGGTGGCGCTGTGCCATATGGCGCTCGCCCATACCCGCCATGCCGATCTGCTCGGCCTCGTCGGCCCGCTCGTCGTGGCCGGATCATTGGGACCGCAACTTGCCGCGCGCATTCGCACGGAGCCTCCGTCGGCTCTTGCCCGCGCCGCCGCCCGGCTCGCTGACCCGGCCGCTCCCCTAGCGGTCGCGCTCGTTCTCGCCCTGATGCTTGTGGTGAGCCTGCCGCTGCTGGCGCGGCCGATCGCGCGCGACGACGACCCCGCCACCCCCTCCTCGGCGCTCGCCGCTGCCGCACGCCTAGGGCTGACGGGGCACGTCTTCAACAGTGAGGGGTATGGCGGTTATCTCGTCTTTCGCGGTATCCGGACATTTATCGACGGGCGGATCGAGCTGTTTGGCAACGCCTTTCTCGCCCGATATATCGAAGCCACAAACAGCGACGCACACACCTTGCAGGACCTGCTCGACCGCTGGGAGGTGCGCTGGACATTGCTTACGCCAGATCAGGCCGCCGTCGTCCTGCTCGATCATCTGCCGGGATGGCGGCGCGTTTATACCGACGCGCGCGCCGTTGTTCATGTGCGCGACGGCCCGCCCGCTGCCACCACCCGCGCTGATCCGCGACCGGGCTACCCGCCGCCCAAAGCGTCGACTTCGGCGTCTTCCGGAAAGCGCCCGAGCTGTTTTTTGGAGAAGGCGAGTTTGCCGTCGACGGTGATCTCAAACACACCGCTCGCACCTTTGACGAGCTCGACCTCGGCGCCGTACTTTTCTTCGAGCCGTGCCCTCGCACGGAGGGCTCTTGGTAGGTAGTTTCAAGGAACGCAGTATTCGATCCTGACCTTCATCGTTGTGTGTCCTTGGCAGCAAACGACGAGAATAACCTATCACATCCGCGGGCCGGCGGCCATTATCCCGTTCTCGATTGCCCGGTTCACATATAACGATCTCGCAATGGGTCTGGACGTGCTGACGATCGCCGGCACCCGAGCGCAGACCGGCTCTGTCGCCCGGTTTTGATGCAGCTCTTCGGGTTGGGGCCGGACGAAGCGGAGGCGGTGCGACTGAGTCTGCGGGTCGCGTTCTGGGCGATGCTGTGGAGCCTGCCTTTTGGCCTCGCAACGGCGCTGGTGCTGGCGCGCGGGCAATTTTGGGGCAAGAGCCTGCTCGACGGTTTCGTCCACCTGCCGCTGGTCATGCCGCCAGTCGTCACCGGCTACCTGCTGCTGCTGCTGTTCGGCCGCAACGGCCCGCTTGGCCGGCTTTTCGCGGAATTCGGCGTCGTCTTCGCCTTCCGCTGGACCGGTGCCGCCCTGGCGGCGGCGGTGACCGCCTATCCCCTGATGGTGCGAGCGATGCGGCTGTCGCTCGAAGCAGCCGACCGGCGGCTCGAAGAGGCTGCCGGCACCCTTGGTGCAGGACGTATCTTCACTTTTCTGCTCGTGACGTTGCCGCTGATGATGCCGGGAATCGTCGCCGGCATGGTGCTGTCCTATGCCCGCAGCCTGGGCGAATTCGGCGCGACCATCACTTTCGTCTCCAACATCCCCGGCGAGACGCGAACCCTCCCTTTGGCGATCTACACCTTGACCCAGACCCCCGGCGGCGATCCGGCGGCATTGCGACTGACCGGCGTCGCCGTAATTCTGTCCTTGCTGGCTTTGATTTCTTCCGAGCTTCTGGCTCGGCAGATCGGCCGGCGGCTCTCTGGCGATTGAGCGCGTGCTCGAAGTCGATATCGAGCATCGTCTCGGCGCCTTCGCGCTCGATGTTCATTTCGCAAGCGGCAGCGGCCTGACCGCACTGTTTGGCCGCTCAGGCGCCGGCAAGACCTCGATCGTCAATGCGATCGCCGGGCTGATCCGGCCGCAGCGCGGGTATATCGCCTTCGACGATACGGTATTGCTGGATACCGATCGCCGCATTTTCGTGCAGGCTCCTCGCCGCCGCATCGGTTACGTCTTTCAGGAAGGCCGCCTGTTCCCGCATCTGACCGTGCGCCAGAATTTGCTGTTCGGGCGCTGGTTCGCCCCGCGCGCGACAACTTCCACCCGCTTCGACGATGTCGTCGACCTGCTCGGTATCGGGCCGCTGCTCGTGCGCCGACCAGGGCGGCTCTCCGGTGGCGAAAAGCAGCGCGTCGCGATCGGTCGCGCCCTGTTGGCGAACCCGCGCCTGTTGCTGATGGACGAGCCGTTGGCATCGCTCGATGGGGCGCGCAAGGACGAGATACTCCCCTATCTCGAGCGTCTGCGCGACCACGGAAATGTGCCGATAATCTACGTCAGCCACGCTGCCGCCGAGGTCGCCCGGCTTGCCACCACAATTGTGCTGATCGCCGACGGCCGGGTGCAGGCAGTCGGGCCCGCGACCGAAATCATGGGACGTGCCGGTCAATATCCACTCGCCGGAGGCTTCGAAGCGGGCGCGGTGCTAGCGGTAACAGTCGCCGCGCACGACCCCCGCTGGGGACTGACGGAGCTTGCCGGCAGCTTTGGTCAGCTGACCGTGCCACGGCTCGATCTGCCGGTCGGCAGCCCCTTGCGCGTGCGTATCCGAGCCCGCGACGTAATTCTAGCGACCGATCGTCCCCAACGGATCAGTGCGCTGAACGTGCTTACCGGCGCCGTCGAGGCGATGGTGCCAATCGGCGACGAGGCGCTCGAAGTGCAGCTGCTGCTGGGACCGGAACGCCTGCTCGCGAGGATCACGCGCCGCTCGGGAGACGCCCTCGGCCTCACTCCTGGGTGCACGATCTTTGCGCTGGTCAAGACCGTGGCGATCGACCGCCGCAGCCTCGGGCGAGACGGCAGCGCCGCCGATTTCGGCGAGGAGCTCGAGCTTTTCGACGGCTGACCTCAGCCGGTTCGCAGCGGGATCTCCTTCAACCCGAGCGAGCCGATCGCGGTCAGCGCCGAAATCACCGTCGCGCAAAAAAACACATGCGTGAACGCAGCATGAAGAACATGCGCCAAGCCCTCCATCAGCGCCGGATCAGTCGGGTCGGTCGGGTCGAGATGAAGGAGGGCGATCCCGGGATTATCGCCGAGCACGGCGTGACCGGGCACCGCCATCGCGCCGGAATTGAGCTCGCCGACCAGGAGGGCCGTCAGCAAGGCCACGCCAAAGGCGCCGCCCATCAGGCGAAAGAACATCAGCACCGACAAACCAATGCCGGTATCGGCAATGTCGAGGGCGTTCTGTACCGAGACGACGACCGGCGACAGCTGAAACCCGAACGCGACCCCGAGGCCGCCGGTAAGAGCGGTGTCGACGAGTACCGAATTGCCGAGGCCATAGAACGCAAGCGCCGCGCACAGACCGGTCATCGCCGTCGCTCCGATGATTGGAAAGATGCGGTAACGGCCGGTCCGGGTTACCAGCTGCCCGGCGATAAACGAGCCCAGCACCGTTCCGCCGGTCATCGGGATCAGCCGGATGCCGGCTTGGTTTGCCGCCAGCCCCGAAACCAGCTCAAAGTCGAGCGGCACCAGGATGATCAATGCGATCATGACCATCGAATTGGTGAATGCAGTGGTGCTCGCCACGGCGAAGATACGGTTCGTGAAAAGCCGCAGCGGGATCATTGGCTCGCGCAACTCGCGCTGGTGCACGATCAACCCACCAAGGAAAACGAGCCCGATCGCAATCGGCAGCAGCACGTCAATGCGGCCCCAGCCGCCGGCGGCTTCGACGCGGCCGACCCCGATCAGGATCGGCGTCGTCGAGGCAATTATCAGCGCCGCGCCGAGCCAGTCGATTACCGGCTTGCGCCGCGGTTTTGGCAGCCGCCGCAGGTTGCGGTTGCACAGGATCAACGCCAGGGCGCCAAACGGGATGTTGATCCAGAAGATCCAGTGCCAAGTCAGGTAATCTGCAAAGAACCCGCCGAGCACCGGGCCCAGCAGGTTCGCCACCGCCATCACGCTTGAAAAATAGCCTTGGTATTTGCCGCGCTCGCGCGGTGGGATCACGTCGGCGATCGCCGCCTGCGACACCGAGCGCAAGCCGCCGCCGCCGACCCCTTGGATCACCCGCGCAGCGATCAGCTCGATCATCGTCTGCGAGAGCGCGCACATCACCGAGGCCAGCAGGAACAGCGCGATCGCCACCAGCAGGATCGGCCGTCGGCCGTAAAGGTCGCTGAGCCGGCCATAAATCGGCGTCGTCACCGTCGAGGCGACGAGATAAGCCGACACCACCCAGGACATCAGCGACCAGCCGTTCAGATCCTGCGCCATCGTCGACAGCGAAGTCGCGACGATCGTCTGGTCGAGGCTGGCAAGAAACATCGCCAGCATCAGTCCCGACAGGACCGAGACGATCTCCCGTCGCGACAGCTGGAGGGTGGAGGAATGCGTGGCGGACTGGGTAAGCTCGGCCATAACCGGGTTCAGACGGCGGGCACTGGGTCAGTACAAGGCGATCGAGCGCCGGGCAACAGCGCTGCAGCATTTGGGGGTTGCGTTCGCTGCGCATTGCCGCAAACGCTCGGGGCCGGAATCGGAGGCGCTGCGATGAATGGATCCGTAGACGAGACTTCGAGCTGGCAGGACGCGCTGAACGATCTGCTCCGCCGCCACAACGTTACACAGCTCGCCTACGTTCCCGATGCCGGCCATCAGGTGCTGATCGACCGCTCGCCGACCCACAGGTTTACTCGGTCCCGCTGACGACCGAGAAGGAAGGGGTGGCATTGCTCGCCGGCGCCGATCTCGGCGGCACGCGCGGGTTGCTGCTGATGCAAAGCAGCGGCGCCGGCAACTGCATCAACATGCTGTCCTTGATCAAGGGCTGACGCTTTCCGTTCCTCGCTCTCGTCAGCATGCGCGGCGATTTCGGCGAGGGAAACCCGTGGCAGTTTCCGATGGGTCAGGCGGTTGAACCGGTGCGATGGGTGTCATCTGTCTGCGGGTCGAACGCCCCGAGGAGGTCGCATCGACCGTTGCCGCCGCGCTGACGATGGTGTTCCGAGGCAGCCACGCGGTTGCTGTCCTGCTGACGCAAAAGCTGCTCGGCGCCAAATAATTCTGAGCAGACACCGCCGCCCCCCCTGTGGGAACGGACCGGGCTCAGGTGCTTGCCAAGTGTCTTTTAAGGAAAAGCGATCGCAATCCCGGGCAACATTCACGCGATCGTCGCCGATGCCGTGGCCGCGGGTTTTGTCCTGCCGCAATCGCTTCCGTGCCGCGCTGCTCGGCGCGGGGTCGCCGCTCTACGTTTCAGCCGGTGAAGGCGGGGCGTCGCTTTTCGAGAAAGGCGCGCACGCCTTCGACAAAGTCGTCGGTCCCGGCACAGGTGGCGAAGTGTTCGGCTTCACGGCGCAATTGCGCATCGAAAGCCTCGCCGAGACGTGCCTGGATCAGGGCCTTGGTGCGGGCATAAGCTTCGCTCGGGCCTGTCGCAAGCCGCTCTGCCAAGGCCTCGGTTTCGGCCATCAGCCGGTCCGGTGCGACAAGGCGGTTGACGATCCCGAGCGCCAGCGCCCGCGGCGCATCGAAGCGCTCGCCGAGCAGCATCAGTTCCGAAGCGAGTTTGAGACCGACGATGGCCGGCAAGGTCGCAGTCATGGCACCATCCGGGCTGGTCCCGAGCTGGATATAGCCGCAGGCGAAGACCGCATCCTCGGCGGCAAGCGCCAGGTCCGCGGCGAGAACGAGGCTGAGCCCAAACCCGGCCGCGGCACCCTGCACCGCCGCGACGACCGGCTTTGGCATGTGCCGCAACCGCAGCAACAGCGGGTGCAACGCGTCGACGGTTTGATAAAGCATCTTTCGGCGCTCCTCCGGCGGCAATCGGATCAGCTCGCCGAACATCGTAATGTCGCCGCCCGCGCAAAAATGCGTGCCTTCGCCGTAAATCAACACGACCCGCGCGGTGCGGTCCTCGCTGGCTTCGGCCGCCGCCGCGGCGAGGGCGGCGATCGTCTCGCGATCGACCGCATTGAGCAATTCCGGCCGGTTCAGGCGGATCTCGAACACCGCACCGCGCCGCTCGACGATCACCTTCGGCATCACTCGGCTCCTCGCCCGCTTCGGCCTATCATGCCCGAGATATTCCTGGGGCTCACGGGCTGGAGGATAGCATGACTTGGGTGATCCTGCGCGGCGGCCGCGTGCTCGACATTGCCGTCGGCACCGCCGACGTCGCCGACATCCTGATCGAAGGCGACACGATCCGCGAGATCGGCCCACCCGGTCTGCCGGCGCCGGCCGACGCAGTCGAAATCTCCGCGGCACGCCGGCTCCTGCATCCGGGGCTCATCAACGCTCACACCCACGGCCACGGCAATCTCGGCAAAGGGATGGGCGACCGCTGGACCCTGGAGCTGCTGCTGACCGCGGCACCCTGGATCACCGGCAACCGCACCCTCGAAGACCGCTATCTGTCGACCCAGCTGGGTGCCGTCGAAATGGTCATGAAAGGCTGCACCGCCTGCTACGACCTGTCCTTCGAATGGCCGTTGCCAACGGTCGAAGGGCTGGCGCTCGCCGTCGAGGCTTATGCGGATGTCGGCATGCGCGCGGTGGTGGCGCCGATGGTTTCTGATCGCAGCTTTTTTGAGGCGATCCCCGGCCTGATGGAGGCGCTGCCTCCGGCGTTGCAGGCGCGCGCCGCCGAATTTCGGCTGCCGCCGGGCGATGCAACGATTGCCGGGATGCGCGCAGCGCTTGCCGGCTGGTCCGCCGACCGCGAGCAGGTACGCCCGGCGGTGGCGCCGACGATCCCGCATCATTGCTCTGACGCTTTCATCCTGAGCTGCGCCGCGCTGGCTCGCGAGTTCGATGTTCCACTCCACAGCCATGTCGCCGAGTTCGAAAGTGCAGGCGGTGACCAGCATCCGCCTCTATGGCATGACCCAGACCGCGCATCTCGACGGGCTCGGCGTTCTTGGGCCGCAGTTCACCGTCGCGCACGGAGTTTGGCTCGACAATGACGACATGGCCCGGCTCGGTGACCACGGCGCCTCGGTCGCCCATAACCCCGGCAGCAACATGCGGCTCGGCGGCGGGCTCGCCGATACGAGGGCAATGATCGAGCGGCGGGTCAATCTCGGCATCGGCACGGATGGCGCCAATTGCTCCGACAATCAGAATATGTACGAGGCGATGCGGCTGGCCTCGCTCGCATCCAAGGTACAGGGGCCGGATTGGCGGCGCTGGCTGACGACGCGCGAGGCAGCGCTGGCGGCGACCGAAGGCAGCGCCCGTGCTCTCGGCTTTGGCGACCGGATTGGCCGGGTCGCCCCCGGCTTCAAGGCCGACATCGTCATGCTCGATCTCGACCACCCGAACTGGCTGCCATTGAACGACCCGGTCAACCAGCTGGTCCACACCGAAGACGGGACCGCAGTGGTCAGCGTCATGATCGGTGGCCGAATGGTCGTCGACGACCGTCGGGTTTTGACCGTCGATTTTTCCCGGCTATGCCAGCGCGTCGAAGCAGCGCGCGACCGGCTCGCCGCCGCCAATGCCGACAACCGCCGCCTGTACCAGGCGCTCGAACCTGTTATCGGCAGCCATTGTCCTGGCATGGCCCGCGCCTCCTACCACATCCACCGCTACGGCGCTCCGCTCCTATAGCCCGATGACCGTCGTGAACTTCACTGCACGTGAAAAAAATCAGCGAACTAATCGCCATGGCCGCCCGTACAGGGCCGCTCGCGCGTTCGCTACCAGCCGCCGAGCCGAGGCTAGCCCAGCCGACATCGGCTTCTGTTACCATAGTTGTAGCCAACGCTGCCCAAGCTCCGAGGTGATGTACTCGGCATCGAGACCGTCTATCGCAGCCGTGAAATCAGAACCGTTCTGCGAGGCCATCGGGCGGAGTGTCGCCGACATGCCCTCGCGGCATTTGAACCGCGGCAGGGAACCGAGGACAGCGAGCGATCACCGATGAGGCACCTTGCAAACCGGCTGACGATTGGCAAGGATCGGACACTCATACGGGGGGAAAATGCGTGGCGAGAACCAACCGGACACTGGAGCTACTCCAGGGTTCGATTGGAGGAGCTTCTCCGGCCCCGGGCCTTCCTATTCTCCGCAACGTCGGGTCTGCAGTGACATGTTTGGACGAATGTTGGGCCTACTGTCCGCCGACATGGCGATCGACCTCGGCACGGCGAACACCCTCGTCTATGTGAAGGGACGAGGCATCGTGCTCAACGAGCCGTCAGTGGTAGCCATCGCGAACGTCAAGGGAAGAAAGCAAGTGTTGGCCGTGGGGGAAGAAGCCAAGATGATGCTCGGCCGTACTCCCGGTTACATACAGGCCATCCGACCGATGCGCGATGGCGTGATCGCCGATTTTGAAGTCACTGAAGAAATGATCAAACATTTCATTCGCAAGGTTCACAATCGTCGAAGCTTTGCCACTCCTCAGATGGTAGTTTGCGTTCCGTCGGGCTCGACCGCGGTCGAACGACGCGCGATCCAAGAGTCGGCTGAGAGCGCTGGCGCGCGGCGGGTATTTCTGATTGAAGAGCCGATGGCAGCGGCGATCGGTGCCGGGCTACCGGTCACGGAACCAACTGGGTCGATGGTCGTCGACGTCGGCGGGGGGACGACCGAGGTCGCGGTGCTGTCACTGGGTGGGATCGTTTACTGCCGCTCGGTGCGAGTTGGTGGCGACAAGATGGACGAGGCGATCATTGCCTATATCCGTCGCAATCATAACCTTTTGGTTGGAGAGAGTAGTGCCGAGCGAATCAAAAAGGAAATCGGCTCAGCCTGCATACCAGAAGATGGCGAGGGGCGGATCATGGAGATCAAGGGCCGCGATCTGATGAACGGCGTGCCAAAGGAAATCGTAATCAGCGAACTCCAAATCTCCGAAAGCCTTGCAGAACCGGTGGGCTCTATCGTCGAGGCCGTTAAGGTCGCCCTAGAACATACGGCTCCTGAACTTGCCGCCGACATTGTCGACAAGGGGATCGTGTTGACCGGGGGAGGAGCGCTACTCGGCAATCTCGACTTGGTATTGCGCCATGCCACCGGGCTTCCGGTCTCGATTGCGGACGATCCGTTGAGCTGCGTGGCTCTCGGTACCGGCCGGACGCTCGAAGAAATGAAAACACTCAAATCGGTGTTGATCAATACGTGGTAAAGGGCTTTATCTGGCCGTCGTCGAACCGTAGCGCACATGAACATCAGCATCTTCGCACTGCCCGCTATGGGTCGTTGCGCGGGTCGGCGCGGTCACGCCGTCGCGGAGATATGGCGGGATTGGCCGACGAGGGTACCGTGATCTGGCCGGCGGCGTTTCGTCGATCTGCGGCGCGGCGGGTTATCGTTCCGGTTCTCGTTCTGATCTCGGCGATCATGATCATCCTGGGGAAAATAGACCAGGTCATGTTAGAGCCACTTCGGATCTCCGTAACCGATGGTGCTGCACCGATATTAGACGCGGTATCACGCCCGCTGTCGGCGATCGAAGAATTTTCCAACCGTGCCAGAGCAATGATCAACACCTATCAAGACAACCTCCGTCTCACCCAAGATAATCGAAAATTATTGCACTGGCAGCAGACAGCGTTAGCGTTGGCCGCTGAAAACGCACAGTTGCGCGATTTGTTGAAGCTGTCTCCGGAATCAGCCGTCTCTTTTGTAACAGCCAGGGTCATCGCCAGTTCGGGGGGCGCCTATTTGCGCAATTTAATGGTGAACGCGGGCACGGGAAACGGTGTTGCGCGTGGTCAAGCCGCCATAACCGGCGAAGGCTTGGTGGGTCGTGTTTATCAAGTTGGAGCCCGAGCGGCGCGCATTCTTTTGATCACGGACCTAAATTCTCGCGTTCCCGTAATTGTCGAGCGCTCACGGCAGCGGGCGATCCTGGCCGGTGATAATTCGGAACATCCGAGATTGGTGTATCTCGACCCTGCCGTAGCGGTGCGAAGCGGGGACCGGATCGTCACCTCGGGGGAAGGAGGTGTCTTCCCCCCGGGCCTTGCGGTTGGGATCGTCGATGCGGTTGATCGCGGATCACCTCGGGTCGAGCCCTATGTCCGATTGTCTCAAGTCGAGTATATTCGCATCGTCGATTATGGACTTACCGACGGGCTACCGATGCCGGTGGCGACCGCTTCGCTAGCCGGCCCACAGGCAGCAACCGTGACCGCCGTCAGAACGAACCGTCGCTGAGGAGGGCATGCCACTCAAAAAAGAAACGCCCGGGGCCGTCGAGCAAACGGACACACTCGCGGGTCGCCTACTGCCGATCGCGACGACAATGCTCTCCTCGCTTCTCTCCCTCCAGCCTGTACACCTGCCCGGATACATGACCCTGATGCCCCCCTTTGCCCTGATGGCTGTTTATCATTGGACGATCTACCGACCGGATCTCCTCCCACCCGTAGCGTTATTCGGAATCGGCATCGCCGATGATCTCCTCTCCGGAGGGCCACTTGGCGTTGCACCCCTTCTGTACCTTCTCTCACGCTCGGCAGTGCTGCGCTGTCGGCGCCTATTTATCAACCAGACATTCCCCTTCATATGGGGTGGGTTCACGCTGCTGACGGGTAGCGCGATGCTTGGGTTGTGGCTGCTCCATTCCGCGCTCGCTTTTCAAGTTGTTGGATTCAGCGGAAGTGTTTTTCGCTCCGTGCTGACGATTTTGCTGTTTCCCACCTCTAGTTTTCTACTAGGCCGGTCGCAACGCGCGCTCATCAGAACTGGCTGACCATGCAGGCCAAGGTGACGCTTTCGAGAATCGGTATTCAGCGGGAAATACAACGATACCGCCATTTCAGCCGACGTGCTGCGGCTCTGGTAACTGCTCAGGCGGTGCTCGCTGCTTCGCTGTTCTGCCGATTATATGAACTTCAGGTTGTTGATTCCGACCGCTACAAAGTGCTGGCTGACGAGAACCGTATCAATTTGCGACTACTTGCGCCACCACGCGGCCGCATCCTTGATCGTTTCGGGACCTCTCTCGCCGACAACCGCCAGGATTATCATCTCGTTATTGTCCCGGAACAGGCAGGAGACATAAGAACGACGCTCGACGTCCTCGGACGGTTGATCGAGCTTGACGACGTTGATAACAGCCGCATTTTGCGCGAGGTACGGCGCAGACACTCTTTCGTCCCGGTGGTGGTGCGCGATAATCTTACCTGGGACGAAATGGCCAGGGTCGAGGTTGCTGTGCTCGACTTGCCGGGCGTCTCTATCGAACAAGGGCTCACCCGAGATTACCCGTTTCGGGAAACGACGGCGCATGCGATCGGCTACGTTGCGGCGGTTTCAGAGCAGGAACTCGATGGGGATCCGCTGCTCGAACTACCCGATTTCCGTATCGGCAAGACCGGCATTGAAAAATCGAAAGACTTGGCGATGCGAGGCACCGCTGGAACGCTCCAAGTCGAGGTAAATGCTTTCGGCCGAGTCGTTCGTGAACTCGCCCGGGTCGATGCCAAGCAGGGGCAGGACGTGGTGATCGGGCTCGATCTAGGGATGCAAGAGTTTGTGACCCAGCGCTGTGCAGACGAGCAGAGCATCTCGATCGTCCTGCTCGACGCACAAAGCGGTGAGCTTCTGGCGCTCGTCTCGAGCCCGAGCTTCGATCCAAGTGCCTTCATCACCGGCCTCAGCCCTACAATTTGGCAGCGGCTCACTACCGACCCTCGGCATCCATTATCTAACAAAGCTATCGCCGGAGTTTACCCGCCGGGCTCGACATTCAAGCCTGTCGTGGCGCTCGGTGCGTTGTCCGCAGGAGTACTGACGTCAGAAACCACAATTACTTGCACTGGAGAACTGCAGCTCGGTAACGCCGTGTTTCATTGCTGGCGCCATGGCGGGCACGGAACGCTTCGTTTGCGCGATGCAATCAAAGAATCCTGCGACGTCTTTTTTTACGAAGCGGCGCGTCGGCTGGGCATTGATCGTCTCGGAGCGATGGCACACCGTCTCGGCTATGGCGCCCCAGTGGGCATCGATATTCCGGGCGAAAAAGCCGGGCTCATCCCGACCCGTGAGTGGAAGCTGGCCGCCACCGGCACCGCGTGGCAGCAGGGCGAGACGGTAATTGCCGGGATAGGACAAGGCTCGATCCTTGCTACCCCTTTACAGATCGCGACGATGGTCGCCCGCCTGGTCTCCGGCCGGGCGGTAATTCCCCACTTCGTTCGCGAAGCGGGCGTGATGCCGCCGGGCGGCGATGTAGCGGCAAACTTTCCGGAATTGGGGCTCGACCCCGATGCCGTCGCTCTTGTGCTTGATGGGATGTGCGCAGTCGTCAATGAACCGCGCGGGACCGCTTACGCGGCGCGGATTGTCGAGCCTGGCTTGGCCATGGGCGGCAAATCGGGTACTTCCCAGGTGCGCCGCATCACGGAATATGAACGTGATCACGGCTTGCGCAAGATCGGAGAAATTCCTTGGAAGGAGCGCGACCACGCTCTTTTCGTCGGATTTGCGCCGGTTGGCACCCCACGCTACGTCTGCGCCACCGTAGTCGAGCACGGTGGCGGTGGGTCGGCCGTCGCCGCGCCGATTTGCCGTGATGTGCTGCGCGAGGTTCAACATCGCGATCCCGCGCGGCGGTTTCCCGTTAGTGATGCAGTGGCCCGATCCGCTCCTGCCAAATCGCCCGCCAAAACTGCATCAGCCGCAGCTCCCGGGTAAATTCTTGATCGGTCCCCTCCCAGATCTCGGGCAATCGAAGCCGAAGTTCGCTGAGCGAGTTCTTGGCATTGGGTGGGGCCTGGTATTGCTGGTCTCGATAATGGCAGGAATAGGTATTGCGGCCTTGTATTCAGCCGCCAACGGCAGTATGCAGCCGTGGGCGATTAAACAAACGATACGTTTCGCGATCGCCCTGATCCCAATGTTGGGTGCGGCGATACTTGGAATTCGTTATTGGTTTCGAGTCGCTTATTGGACCTATGCCATAGCGTTATTTCTAGTTGTCACCGTTGATCTACGGGGCTTCGTGGGAATGGGTGCGCAGCGCTGGATCGATCTCGGGATCATCCAGCTGCAGCCGTCCGAGTTGATGAGCGTCGCACTGGTGCTGTCGCTCGCCCGTTACTTTCATTCCCTGGCCGAAGACAACCTTACCCAATTTCGTTATCTGGCACTGCCAACACTCATGATACTTGTTCCAGTGACTTTAGTCCTCAAACAGCCTGACTTAGGCACAGCCGTAGTCCTGCTGATAAGCGGGGCAGCGTTGTTGTTCCTTGCGGGGGTCAGGTTAAGAGTCTTCGGTTTCATGTGTGCAGCTGCAGGGATTGCGCTTCCTTTATTTTGGCGATCCTTACGAGATTACCAAAAAGAGCGAATCTATACGTTTCTAGATCCCAATGGTGATCCGCTTGGAGCCGGTTATCACATCCTCCAATCCAAAATCGCCCTCGGCTCGGGCGGTCTGTTCGGAAAGGGATTTCTGCTCGGCACCCAAAGTCATTTGAGCTTTCTGCCGGAGAGGCAAACCGATTTCATCTTTACAACGTTGGCCGAAGAATTTGGTTTAGTTGGCAGCCTTGTGTTGATAATCCTATACATGACAATTATAGTCTACGGCTGCACCATTGCATTCGGCAGCCGTAACCACTTCGGAAGACTTCTCAGTCTTGGCCTTGTCAACAATTTCTTTTTATATATGTTCGTAAACATAGCTATGGTCACCGGCTTGCTCCCGGTTGTCGGCGTCCCACTACCGCTTATTTCATATGGGGGAACCGCTATGCTAACGGCGATGTTCGGGTTTGGCCTACTGATGAGTGTGTACGTCGATCGCGACGCGCGATTGAATCGGGCAGGAGAGTTGCCTCCCGATTAGCTGGTGAGCAGAGCGCATTTTGGTCGCGCGCTTGATGGCTGCCGCTTAGGATTGCTGTCGATCGAATGCGCCGAGGCGGAGGGAGATGATGGCGGAAAAGGATCCGGCGGAAAGCGGGCGGCGGCTACACGTGACGACGCTTTTGGTTGCGTCGCGGCGGGCGCTGGATAACGCGCTGGCTGAACTGGGTTTTGCTGAGGATGATGACCGCGTTGTCGAGCATGACGGCCGCCTAGCATTTTTGACGTGCTCTCACGAGGACGATAGCGACGACCTGTTTGCGCTGGTTACCGAGTTATCGGCACGCGGGGAGAGCTGGGAACTGCAATCGCAAATCGATACCGAGCCGAGCCGGGCGATTTATCAATCCCTGTCTCGTTATCGGCCCGTCGAGGCGATAGATGCGCCGGTCGAGGAAGAGGCGGAGCCGATAACTGCGGACGCTCCCGCTTACGATGTCGAAACCGCGGACGGGCTTCAAGCCCTCAAGCGCATCCTGAAGCGAATCGAGCCGGCGGATGCTTTCGCTACGATCCGACCGGGGAGTGACGGGCGTGCCACCGCGCGGGTTCTGCGCCGCGGCTCTCGCCGGCTTCTAGCCTGCGCCACCGCGCAGGACGAAGCAACACTTCGGAGCGTTATTCGTGAAATCCTCCCCAATGTCATGCTTGATGTCGCGATGAAGCCACCTGGCTAAGGCAACAGCCAATGACAACCTGACCCTTCAATGCCCTTCGGGGCGAGATCGCGCGTCACTAGCTTTGATCCGGCTCTTACGCGATCGAACAGTGTGGCTTTCGGCGCGTTATTATCGTTTGGGTGTGCTCGGCATCGCCAACCCCTCGCGTCGGCTTGCCAATCGTCTCGCCGAGATGACCGTCAGCTTGGCGGCTTGATGGAGGGTAGGCCCAGGAAGGCGGAGCGGATTCCACCTGCGAGGCGCCGGCAGGCATTGCTCTTGGTCAGGTCACCGCGTCCGCCGGTGGTCGGCGACCCGAAGGACACCGGCGCGAAGGGATAACGCTACCCCATTCCCAGCCGCTCGGAGGCGAGGTGGGCGCCTTCGGCGAGTGCTTTGAATTTTGCCCAGACGACGTCCTCGGCGACGCGGCCCATCCCGGCCGAAGTGTCGAATCCGCAATCGGTGCCGGCGATGACGCGGTGCGGGTCGCCGACGACATGCGCCACCCGCTCGATGCGGTCAGCGACGGCCTCGGGATGCTCGACAAAGTTGGTCAGGCTGTCGATGACCCCGGCGACGAGGATCTGATCGTCGGCGAGCGGCTGCTTTTCGAAGACGCGGTATTCGTGCGCGTGGCGCGGATTGGCAAAAGGCAGGAAAAACGCGCCTACCTTGGCCTCGTACAGGATCGGCAGGATGTCGGCGAGCGGCACATCGCTGTCGTGCGGCCCTTCGTAATTGCCCCAGCAGACGTGGAGCCGGACCTGCTCGCGCGGGATGTTGACAAGGGCGCTGTTGATGGTCGCGACGACGCGCTCGACAAAGCCTAGGAAATCGGAGAGCGGCCGGTCCTGGTAGGAGAGATGGCGTTCGAGCGCCAGATCGGGGCAATCGAGCTGCAGCAGAAAGCCGGCACCGACGATGGCCTCGTATTCCTCGCGCAGGGCAGCGCCGAGATCGTCGAGATAGGCCAGTTCGGTCGGGTAATGTTCGTTCTTCATCGCGCCGGCGATGATCCCGGGCGAGGGTGCGGTCAGAAACGGCTCAACGAACTGCGTGCCGGTGTCGGCGAGCGCCGCGCGAAAATCAGCGCATTCGGTGTTGATCGCGTCGCGGCCGAGATAGCGCACCGCCGCAATCGCTTTGGGCGGGCCCATGTTGCTGACTGCTGCGCGCGAGGCGAGCTGCTCCTCCATGATCCGGCGGAACACCGGATAGCGCAGCGCGTCGGCGCGTGTGCGGCGCTGCCACGACCCGCCAAATCCGCTCATCCGGTGGCGGATGTGCAGGAAAAAGCCCTCACGCTGCTGCTCGCCGTTGTTGCCGATGTCGACGCCGGATTGGGCCTGCTGGGCGACGACCCAGCGCAGCGCCTCCTTGCCGAGCCGGTCGAGTTCAGCCGGGTCGACCGATTCGCCGCGCGTCCGGCGGATATGCAGCCGGGTCAGCTCCGGCGGGCGTGGCAGGCTGCCCGTATGGGTCGTCAGGATCCGGTCTTCACTGCGGCGCATGGTCGCTCCTCCCCGTGATAATCCAACAGTTTGCACACTCTAGCGCGAAACCGCCGGCGCGCCATCCAGCGCGACCGCGAACAACTCGCTTGCTCGGGCCGCGATAACCTCGTAAGGTTTGCACATCGTTTCAACAACTGAAAGGAGGTGATCCTGTGTCTAGCCATAAACCGCGGTCGTCCGCTGCCGTGACCAGGATCCCCGCTTCCGTGGAGATTCGCGCCTGACTGAAGGCGATGGCTCGCGGCCGTGATCGGCCGCCGGTATTTGGGTAAGGAAGGGCCGTCCTACGAGACGGCCCTTCTTCATTTGAGCTGAGGCGCCGGAGCCGAGCGCGCACCCTTCGGGTTCGCGGCTCGATCGTGTCGTCTTCGTGCGGCCCCTCCGCGGTTCTGTTATTGGCCATGCCTCGCCAACGGCATAAAACAAGGGCCGAAACCGGCTTCCGGCCCGCCCGAGGAATGACGCATGCCCGACACGGATGACAACGAACTCGCCGATCATCGCGGCCTATCGTGCCGCGACACCAGGCTCGGCGGCCGCGGCGGCAAAAGCCCACAGCCTGTTCCCGAGCGGCATCACCCATAATTCGCGCTACATCGAACCCTACGGCGTCTACATCACGCGCGCCAAGGGGCCGCGCAAATGGGATGTCGACGGCAACGAGTACGTCGATTATTTCGGCGGCCACGGTGCCTTGTTGCTCGGCCATTCGCATCCCAAGATCGTCGCGGCCGTGCACGAGCAGATCGAGCGTGGCACCCATTACGGCGCCGGCCACGAGACCGAGATCGCCTGGGCCGAATGGGTGTTGAGGCTGGTGCCGTCGGCCGAGCGGGTGCGGTTTACCTCGTCCGGCACCGAGGCGACTCTGATGGCGGTGCGGCTCGCCCGCGCCTTCAGCGGCAAGTCGAAGATCATCCGCTTCAAGCACCATTTTCACGGCTGGCACGACCACATGACCTCGGGCTTTGCCAATCATTTCGACGGAAGCCCGACGACCGGCGTGTTGCCCGGCGTCGCCGGCAACGTGCTTCTTGCCGAGCAGAACGACGCCGACGGTCTCGCGCGACTGCTGGAGCAGCATGACGACATCGCCGCGGCGATCCTGGAACCGACCGGCGCGCATGGCGCGCGACTGCCGATCGACCCGCAATTCCTGCACGCGCTGCGCGATCTGACCCGCGAGCATGGCGTGTTGCTGATCTTTGACGAGGTCGTAACCGGCTTTCGCGTGGCGCCGGGCGGGGCGCAGGCCGAATACGGCGTCACCCCGGATCTGACGACCTTGGCCAAGATCCTGTCCGGCGGATTGCCCGGCGGTGCCGTCACCGGGCGCAAGGACATCCTCGACCTGCTCGATTTCCAGGTGACCAAGGCGACCGACCGCGAAAAGATCGCCCACCCCGGCACCTTCAACGCCAACCCGTTGTCGGCCGCGGCCGGCGTCGCGGCATTGGAGATCGTCGGCACATCAGACGCCTGCGCCCGCGCCAACCACTATGGCGAGACCTTGCGCCACCGCATCAACGAGATGTTCGAGGAAGAGCATTTGCCGTGGGCGGCTTACGGCACGTTCTCGATGCTGCACATCTTCACCAACCCCGACCGCGTCGCGATCACGCCGACCCAATTCGACCCGCATCAGCAATCGACCGCGAGCCTGACCGGCAACCGGCAGGCCGACATCGTCCACAAATTGCGCCTCGCGATGATGACAAACGGCGTCGATTTCAGCGCCAGCCCTGGCGGTCTCGTCTCCGCCACCCACGGCGAGCCCGAACTCGAAGACACGGTCGCGGCATTGCGCAACACCGTGCATTTATTGAAGCAGGAAGGCGAGATCTAGCTTAAAAGCGCAAAGCGATTCGCGGCTGGCTAAGATTGCTTGTTAGGATTCATCGGCGTTCTATTGGGCCATGTATGGCGCAACTTGGACGCTTACGACAGTTCAAACGTATCCGAGATATCGGTCACGATGCGCCGGGTCTCCAGGCACGCGCGCCTGCAAAAATCAGCTGCGTCTACATTGCAGCCGTCGATAAGGAAGCTGACCCAAATCTCGATTTTTTCGGTAATCCCCGGTGTTGGCACGATTCTTTGCGTTCGCGGATCGACAGGCACTCCCATTACGGAAACGCCACCGCCAAAGGTCACTCCCGATCCCCAACTGACGGAAGCTCCGGGGCCGCTGACGATCACACGCTTTTCCTCCACCCGCTTTTGCGGGAGCAGATCGACATGCTTCCCCGAATTTGCGATCTTGGAGAGAGTGAGAAGCCAACCGTTGTCAACTCCGTTTTTGAATGGCTGTAGCTCGAGCAGGCGATCATAGAGCGATTGATGCTGCACTCGCACCGATTTCCAGCGCCAGCGCCCAAGAACAGAATCAAAGCCTCCTTGGTCCTTGGTAACGGGAAAGTACACGAGCGCAGCGTCCCGATCGCTTTGTGAAATGGCAGGGGCGACGCGCTGCTCCCAATAGCAACGCGCTACTCTGTCCAGGACACTTCGCAACCGCTCGCACACCTCATGGGTAAGGTGTACGCCGCGGGCGCTTACCTGCCTTCCTTTAAGGGCGCGCTGGTGCTCGGCGAGCATGTCAACAAGCAACTCGTCAGCGCGGTCGAGGGACATAGAGAGGTTCTGGTTCATGGCTGGCCATTCTGCTCGATGTTCTCCTTCGTGATTGTATCATTCGATGAGCGAGCCTCTCTCCAGGTCGACACTTACCCGTGTCTTGCGGCTCTGCAGCATATCGTGGCCTGTCGATATTCCAGGATCATTGCCCGAATCGGCTTTTCGTGAGCGAATAAACGTCCGGCTTGTCAACTACACGATGGTTTGATCCTGGGACCTTGCTTTCGGCGAACCTCAAATCCGCGGGATGCGGCGCGCGGGAGGGGTTGAGCCAGCCCCGCATCCGCCTTTATTGCTTCTGATCATGACTCCGACCGCATTATTTCATCCCGCCGTTGCCGCTTGGTTCGAGCGCAGCTTTGCGGCGCCGACGGCGGCGCAGGCGGAGGCTTGGCCGGCGATCCAGGCCGGCCGGCATGTGCTGATCGCGGCGCCGACCGGCTCGGGCAAGACGCTCGCCGCTTTTCTGGCTGCGATCGACGTGCTGGTGCGGCAAGGGCTGGCGGGCGAGCTTCGCGACGAGACCCAGGTGGTCTACGTCTCGCCGCTGAAGGCGCTGTCGAACGACATCCGCCGCAACCTCGAAGCGCCGCTCGCCGGGATCCGCGAGGCGCTGCAGGAGCAAGGCCTGCCGGACGTCGCGATCCGCAGCTGGGTGCGCACCGGCGACACACCCCAGGGCGAGCGCCAGCAGATGCACCGCCGGCCGCCGCACATCGTCGTCACCACCCCGGAATCGCTTTACATCCTGCTCGGCTCGCAATCCGGCCGGGCGATGCTGGCGACGACCCGGACCGTCATCGTCGACGAAATCCATGCGGTGGCAGCGAACAAGCGCGGCAGCCATCTCGCCGTGTCGCTCGAGCGGCTGGCGGCGCTGGCCGAGGGCCGGCTGCTGCGGATCGGTCTGTCGGCGACGCAAAAGCCGATCAAAACCGTGGCGCGGTTTCTTGTCGGCGCCGGCTGCGACGAGTGCACGATCGTCGACACCGGCCACCGCCGCGCCCGCGATCTCGCGATCGAGGTTCCATCCTCGCCGCTCGAAGCAGTCATGTCGGGCGATGTCTGGCAGGAGGTTTACGACCGCCTCGCCGATCTGGTCCGCGAGCACCGGACGACCTTGGTCTTTGTCAACACCCGCCGGCTGGTCGAGCGGGTGACCCGCCATCTCTCGGAGCGCATCGGCGCGGATCAGGTGACGGCGCATCACGGCAGCCTTGCCAAAGAGCTGCGTCTCGACGCCGAGCAGCGCCTCAAGGCCGGCGCCCTGCAGGCGCTGGTCGCGACCGCCTCGCTCGAGCTCGGCATCGACATCGGCGAGGTTGACCTCGTCTGCCAGCTCGGCTCGCCGCGCGCGATCGCAACGTTCCTGCAGCGCGTCGGCCGCTCCGGCCACGCCGTCGACGGCACGCCCAAAGGCCGGCTTTTTCCGTTGTCGCGCGACGAACTCGTCGAATGCGCGGCATTGCGTCGACAGCGTCCGCCGCGGCGAGCTCGATCATCTGACCATCCCGCAAGCGCCCCTCGACGTATTGGCGCAGCAGGTCGTCGCCGAGGTCGCAGCACAAGAATGGAGCGAGGATGCGCTCTATGCGCTGATCCGCCGGTCATGGCCGTATCGCGCTTTTCCACGGTCAGATTTCGATGCCGTCGTCGGGATGCTGGCGGCTGGGTTTACGACCCGGCGCGGCCGCCGCGGCGCGCTGATTCATCACGACGCGGTCAACCGACAGCTGCGCGGCCGCCGCGGCGCGCGGCTGGTGGCGTTGACCTCGGGCGGCACGATCCCGGACAATGCCGATTACCAGGTGATGCTGGAGCCGGAAAACCAGCTGATCGGCACTGTCAACGAGGATTTCGCGGTCGAGAGCTTGGCCGGCGACATTTTCCAGCTCGGCAACAACTCCTATCGCATCCTCCGGGTCGAGCGCGGCACCGTTCGCGTCACCGATGCCGAGGGTATGGCGCCGAACATCCCGTTCTGGCTCGGTGAAGCGCCGGGCCGCAGCGACGAGCTGTCGCAATCGGTCTCGCGCCTGCGCGGCGAACTCGCCGAGCGGTTGCCGAAGGCGCGCGAATGGCTCGTTGACGAGATCGGGGTTGCCGAGGCCGCCGCCGACCAGCTGATCGAGTACCTGGCCGCAGCGCGGGCGGCGCTCGGGGTGTTGCCGACGCGCGAGACGATTGTGCTCGAGCGCTTTTTCGACGCGGTCGGCGGCATGCAATTGGTCGTCCATTCGCCCTATGGCAGCCGCATCAACCGAGCCTGGGGTCTGGCCCTGCGCAAGCGCTTTTGCCGCAAGTTCAATTTCGAATTGCAGGCGGCGGCGACCGAGGACAACATCGTGCTGTCCTTGACTACGGCGCACAGTTTCGACCTCGCCGAAGTTCAGCGTTATCTGCATTCGGCGAGCGTCCGGCGGCTGTTGGTCGAGGCGCTGCTCGACGCGCCGATGTTCATGACCCGCTGGCGCTGGGTCGCGGGCGTTGCCCTGTCCTTGCCGCGCTTTCGCGGCGGCAAAAAGGTGCCGCCGCCGCTGCTGCGCATGGATGCCGAGGATCTGTTGGCGGCGATCTTTCCCGACCAGATCGCCTGCGCCGAAAACCTCGCCGGCGCGCGCGAGATCCCCGATCATCCGCTGGTCCGGCAGACGATCGCCGACTGCCTCGACGAGGCGATGGACGCCGCCGGGCTGGAGCGATTGCTCGCCGCCATTGAAGCCGGCGACGTCCGCATCGTCGCGCGCGACCTGACCGAGCCGTCGCCGCTCGCGCTCGAAGTGCTGTCGGCGCGGCCCTACGCCTATCTCGACGACGCACCGCTCGAGGAGCGCCGCACCCAGGCGGTGATGGCGCGCCGCTGGCTGGCGCCCGAGGAGGCGGAGGAGCTGGGGCGGCTCGATGCCCAGGCGATCGGGCGGGTCCGCGAGGAAGCCTGGCCCGACCCCGCCAACGCCGACGAATTGCATGAGGCGCTCGACTGGCTCGGCTTTCTGACCGCGGAGGAGGCGCAGGCGGGCCCCGGCTGGGCCGGCTGGCTCGACGAACTGGCGCGCGACCGCCGCGCCGCGCTGCTTGATGGACGGCTGTGGGTTACGGCCGAGAGGCTGCCGTTGTTCCAGGCATTGTGGCCCGACGCGGGGCTCGACCCGGCGATCACCGCGCCTGCCGTTTACGAAATCGAGTGGGCGCGCGACGAGGCGCTGGTCGAGATCCTACGTGGTCGTCTCGAAGGCCAGGGACCGGTGACGCTGGAGGCGTTCGCCGCAGCGCTCGGGCTCGACGACGGCGAGATTGCCGCAGCGCTGGCGGCGCTCGAAGCCGAAGGTTCTGCCTTGCGCGGGCGCTTTACGCCGGGCGCGGAGCACGAGGAGTGGTGCGAGCGGCGGCTCCTCGCCCGCATCCACCGCTACACGATCGGCCGGCTGCGCGCCGAAATCGAACCGGTCGCGGCCCGCGACTTCCTGCGCTTTCTGTTCGAATGGCAGCGAGTGGCGCCCGATACCCGTATGGAAGGGCCGGATGCGCTCGAAGCCGTTATCGGCCAGCTCGAAGGCTTCCAGGCGCCGGCAGGAGCCTGGGAAACCGAAATCCTGCCGGCGCGCTTGACCGAATACGAGCCCGCTTGGCTCGACGACCAGTGTCTCGCCGGCCGCGTCGCCTGGGCTCGATTGCACCCGCCTTCGGGGCGGACGAACGAACGCGGCGCGTCGCCGGTGCGGTCGACCCCGATCGCGCTGCTGCCGCGCCGCTACGTGCCGGTGTGGGCATCCTTGTCGCCAAATGCCGAGGCGGCGCAGCCGAGTGCCAAGGCGCGCGCCGTCGCCGAGTGCATCCGCGAGCATGGTGCTTCGTTCTTTGACGAGCTGGTCGAGGGCGCCGTTCTGTTGGGTCCGCAGGTCGAAGAGGCACTTGCTGAACTCGTCGCGCTCGGCCTCGTCAATTCGGACAGCTTCGCCGGGCTGCGTGCCCTGCTGGTACCGTCGGAGAAGCGATCGCGCCGCCGGCGCCGGACGATCTTCGACATGGCGGATGCCGGCCGCTGGGCTTTGTCGCGACGCGGCGGCGTTCGCCCGGCCGGCGAGATCGTCGAGCACATCGCGCGCGCGCTGTTGCGTCGCTACGGTGTCGTGTTCTGGCGGATGCTCGAGCGCGAAGCGCCGTGGCTGCCGCCGTGGCGTGAGCTGTTGCGCGTCTACCGCCGGCTCGAAGCGCGCGGCGAGATCCGCGGCGGCCGCTTTGTCGCCGGGTTTGCCGGCGAGCAGTTCGCGCTGCCCGAGGCAATCGGCCTGTTGCGTGCAATCCGCCGCAAGCCGCCTTCGGACGCATTGGTGTCGCTGTCCGGCGCCGACCCGCTCAACCTTGTCGGCATCCTGACTCCTGGCCCAAAGCTCGCCGGCCTGATGGCCAACCGCGTCCTCTACCGCGACGGCTTGCCGGTCGCCCTCCAATCGGGCGGCGAAGTCCAATTCCTCGAAACCCTGGACGCACCCGGCCAATGGCAGGCGCGCAAGGTTTTGTTGCGCAGTGCCGCTCCCGCCGTGCTGGTCGATCTCGCCTGAGCTGCACTACTCGTGGAACGCTGCTTAGCGCACAGCCGTCGTGACGTGATCTCGGTGCCCAAAGCTATGCAAATCACGGTCGAAATCCGGTCAGCCCCGCTGCTAACAATGATCCAAGAATAAAGCCAATGATTCGTTGCACGTAAAAATATCGTCTGACCCAATCGTTATCGATGTCGATTTGGTAGTGAACCTCTCGCAACCGGATGATGGGTAAAAGCATGTCAAAGCTATAGGCCAACTTATTTATGGGTGGGATAATGGTCCCGGTCATGATTGGGTTAAATTGTGTTAATGTAAGTAGGGTTGCGCCGGTAGTCGTAAATATAACTAGTGGTATGAGTCCCTTGTAAACACAATATCCGTAGCCAATTGAACCCCACGATATGGACAAAAATATCGCCCTGCTAATATTTGATAACAAATTTTGTCCATTTATGTCGCTGCTAGTTATATCCGCTAAGTCGATTAAGCTGGATTTACGAAGTATATCCGAACACAATGGCGACGATATATCGCTCGTACATGTTGTTATATTTAAACCATTAGTTAACTGTACGCCTATTTGCTTGGCTTTGTCGACTGTGTAGGATTTTCCAAATACGCCGTACGCATCATTGCTTCCGATAAAAACTCTATATAATGCTGTGGATAATTCTGCATTTTTCTCGGCATAGCCGACAGCTTTTGCGCGATCAGGATATCCCTCTTTCTGAAAGTACTCCGACAGTCTGTCGTACATGTCGGGAGAAGGCTGTTCCGGAGAAGACTGTTTGCTGGAAAACTGGTCGGAGGAAGGCTGTTTCGCAGACGGCTCGGCGCGCTTTAGCCAGCCCAGGGCCTCCTTGACTGACAGCACGTGTGCCTCTTCATCGGGCAATTTAGCGTCGGGCGTCAGCGCCGCGTCGAATCCAGCATACGTCAATCCGCTCAACCGAAGTTCCTTTGGCCAAGCGTCTTTTGGCACTCGAAAGATACCGATTGCCGCATGATCAAGAAACATCTTCCCGCCGCTCTGACCCCATTTTGTTTCCAATTTCGCAGACGGGGGACAGGGAACCTGTTTAACGTTGGGGTCGCAAGTGGGGCCGATCTCCAGGGCCCGTGCCACATGGGCGCCGGTCATATCAACGGCCTCTAAGGTGGCCCCACGTAGCGATAAATTTCCTCCAATATCGACATCGACAAGTGATACAGTTCCCGGCAAAATTGACCTGTTCAAAAAGAGATCATGGCGGATTGACGCCAAATCGCCTTGCATCAGGGGCGTGTCCTCGGACGTTCCTCGGCGGAAAGTTACACCGAGCAGTTCGAATGATCCCATTGAAGCGCTTCTTATATCGAGCGAGCTAACCGTGGAATCCCTCAAGGTCGCTGTGCCGGTGACTTGCGATGATGACAGATCGAATATGTTTCCATTGACCTCCCGGATTCCGACAGACCCCTCTATTCTCGCACCGCTAAGATCAATATCCTGAACATAGGGGTCGCCTTTATGGGGGTCGCCTTTATGGGGGTCGCCTTTATGAGGGTTGTCGCCCTTGCATAACGATTGGGTGAATCTTGTCAGTGTTGGGTCTTTTTCATCGGGCGCCAGACGCCCGATGAACACGTCCCCGCCGACTCGGAGTTTTTTAGCTTCCAGACCTTGGCAGAATTCGCTGTTTGTAAAATCAACATCATGCAATGTTGACAGATAACTAAGATTGACGGCACCTAGGAAATGTGAGTTTCGAACGGTTAAGCTGCTTCTAAGAATTTCATGAGTTAAATTCAGCGGACCCGTGATTGTCGCATCGTCGATGTGAATTATGTCGAATTGAGGTTCATCAAAATAATTAGATACAACAATTGCTCTCAGGAGCAACGCACTTATTTCGTGGTTTGCGACTTTTGGCTCGATCAACTCCCAGTCACGATGCGTGAACGGGCGCCAATCGCAGAGCTTACTCCAGATGGCTTTTTCGGGGCGCGTCCAAGGATGCTTGATCCCGTTCTCGTCGTATTGTAAACCCGCCTTCAACAGTCCCTTCGCTAAAGCGACCTTACACACTTGCACGCTCGAATTGTTGCGTGCCGCCAGGGCCGATATTGGCGTGATAAACAACAATAGGACAGTTGCTAGCAACACCCCGAGTTCAAATTTCGGGCACCGTCGGTAATTCCTATGGGCGGATAACCACAGACACTCGGCTTCAGCAGTTAGAGTTAGTCTTGCAGTCAGCATGAGCCGTCGAGTCATAGCTCATATGAGCGATTGTCGCGGCTCCAAATAGGCCGAGACCGATCAACAGAGCGAAAACGACGCGCATCAACGTTCTCCCAAATCTGCTATCCGCCCGTGCCTCATAAGCGCATGCGAGGACCTTGGCAAGTGGAATATCACGTTATGGTAGATACAAGAGCGATCCCAGAAAGGCGGTTGCCGTCGGCTTGAGCACAAGGGACGCGCGGCGAGCGGTCCTAATTGCCCCACAGCCGCCTGCTGGCGATTTCGGCGCCTTGGGCCATCGCGGCGAGCTTTTTGAACGAGATGTCGGGGTCGAGCTTGCCGTAGCCGGCGAAGGTGCCGAAGCCGCAATCGCTGCCCGCAATGACCCGCTCGCGGCCGACGATGTCGGCAAAGCGGCAGATCCGTTCGGCGACCAGCTCGGGATGCTCGACATAATTGGTCGAGGTGTCGAGCACGCCGGGAATCAGGATTTTGTCGTCGGGCAATTTGGTTTCCTGCCACACGGTCCATTCGTGCGCATGGCGTGGGTTGGCGGCCTCGATAACCAGCGCCTGCGGCTTCGCTTTGACCAGGATCGGCGCTACCTTGGCGAACGGGATGTCGTGGTCGTGCGGTCCCTCGTAATTGCCCCAGCAGATGTGGATGCGCGCGCGGTCGCCCGGCACGTTGCGCAAAGCGTGGTTCAGCACCTCGACGTGAAAGGCGGCGCGCTTCAGGAAATCGGTCTCGCTCAGATCCTGAAAGCTGGTGTGCCGGGCCATAGCGAGATCGGGGCAATCGAGCTGCAAGACAAAACCGGCCCCCGCAATCGCCTCGTATTCCTCCTGCATCGCATCTGCAATCGCTTCGACATAGGCCTCGTGCGAGAGATAGTGGGAGTTAGTCTGAAATACCGGCACGAGACCCGGTGATGCCGCGGTCATGAACCCTTCGGTCACCTTGGTCTGAGCCAGTGCGGCGCCCAGGTTGGCGATGTCCTGTTTGAGCGGCTCGCGGTCATGCCACGCGATCGGGCCGACGCAGACGGCGCGGCGCGCAACATTACTGCCGGTCATCCGCTCGTAGGCGGCCATAAAATTGGGATGGTCGCGGGTGTCGAGCCGCGGCTTTGCCGGCTGATGCCCGGCAAACCCGGTCAGGCGGTCAGCGATATAGGTCGAATAACCCGGCTTTGACATTTCGCCGTCGTTGACGATGTCGACGCCGACCGCGGCTTGGCGTTGGACAATGTCGGCCACGGCTTGGCGAACCAGGCGAGCAAGCTCGTCCTTGTCGTAGGCCTCGCCCTGGTCCTTGCGCACCAGCAGCTGTTTCAACTCAGGCGGTCGCGGCAGGCTCCCGACATGCGTCGTCAGGATGCGTTCTTGGCTCGTCTTCATCGTCGCCCCCGGTCTGACTCTTCGAAGATACAGAATGCGCCGCCATCCCACGGCCGACAAGGGATCGGTCGGCACCGTCACGATTGCGGACTGGGGGTGGCGGAGGCCGGATGGGGTCAAGTGTCGGGCGAGCCCCGGTGCTTTCCACCGGCACGAACGATCGAGAACCTGAGTCGAACTCGAGCGCCGTGGCTCGCCCGGCAGAAATGTCGGTTGACAGCTCGGGATGCCGCTGAAATTCTTGGTTGTGTGCACCGGACCGCGAAATGGTCCTCGAGCCCTCATTATGCTTGTGGCTGGCCGCGGGGCTGAGCGGCAGGCCGAGCAAGGGAGAAGAAGATTGCAACAGCTAAAGTAAGACTTCCGAAACAGTCTGATAAGTTAAATTTCGGAAACTGGGGAGGGATTTCGCCATGATTGACCTGCGCCAAATGGCCCGGGGCCTTGGGCTGTCGTTTATTGTTGGTGTTTCTGGTCTCGTATTCGGATTTAGTGATGCCGCTTCGGCTCAGGGCTATCTACCCGATGGGCCAAACGTCCCGCTGATCGCCCTCAATGAGAGCCAAGACGGAGCTGCCGGACTCTCGCCGCTGCGGGTACCCCCGCCCAATGGATTTAACCAAGAATCAATCTGGAATATGAAGGTGGTGGGGTTCAACGACAACCAGGGGCGCCCCAGTTCCGATGACGGTTGGATCGAAAACGAGAACAGTCGGTATATCCTGTACATGACCGACAGCGGCGGCAGCATGCTGAATCCGATGACAAGAAATGTGGAGCCGAACGGCACGTCGCTGATCGACGTGACCCACCCCGAGCACCCGGTTTTCCTGCATCACATTCCGTCAACACAGGGCAGCTCGTCGCATGTGGCGGTGTGCGGCAGCAATACCCTAAACACGGCGACACCCTCACCGGGGCTGCCACCCAACCGCTGGTACATTATTCGGCATGACGGATCGATCAATCAGGAGATGTGGGACGTCACCAATCCGTTGGCGCCGGTTCGTCTCGAAGTCTTTCTAAGCGGGCTCAACTTCACGCACCATATCTGGTGGGAATGCGACACCGGGATCGCTTACGTTATCGCGGGCAGCGCGTCCGATGGATGGCACTCGGGACAGCATGTCTACATCTATAACATGAGCGATCCGGCGAACCCGGTGTTCATCCGTCAGTGGGGGTTAGTTGGTCAACAGCCCACCGCGTCCGCCACGGCGCAGAGCTGCTACAACGATCCTACAGGGGCCAACGGCCCATGCTACGAAGGCGTTACCAATCCTGCCGGGCCCGGCGATCCTGAAATGGTTCACCAGGTGTATTCAGCAGGCACGACGATCAATCGGGTGTACCTCCCCTATGGCGTCAGCAGTACCGGCGTCTTTCAAATCGTCGACCGGCAAAAGCTGCTGACCGGCTGCACGGTGTCGGCTAACCCGTCGAACTGCCCGAACAATCCGTCCCAGGCCGACCTGCTCTATCCGCAGATCAGCTACACCACAACCAATCCCAACCAAGGGGGACACACCAGCATCCCGATCTTCGGGGTGCCAATTCCGCAATCGCAGCAAAATTTTCTCGACGGCACGCCGCAAAAGTACGATCTGCTGGCGGTCACTTCCGAGGACACCACCAACAACTGCCTCGGGCAACCGTGGAAAAACCCACAGCTGCTCGATATAACCAACGATTTGGCGATGTGGCCGATTTCCTCAATGACTATCGGTCAGTTCCCGGGAAATTTCTGCGCCAAGGGGGCGCGCTTTGGTTCCCACGAGCTCAATCGGGAGATTTACGCCCCCTATTACGGCAAGATCGTCGTCGTCGCCATGTTCAACGCGGGTCTGCAGGTTTGGGACATCCGCGACCCATATAATCCAAGGCGTGTCGGCTATTTCATTCAGGGAAAGAACAACAACACTATTTCTACTTGCGGAACATACCAAGGTAATACGAATTACTGCCGCAATGCGATCTTCTCTGACCTTGGAGAGGTCGACGATCGAGGCTATATCTACAATCTCGACCGCGCTGGTTCCGGCATGACCGTCTTGAAACTGACTGGCGACGCCTTGGACGCGGTGACTGCGCCCCGCTTAACGACACCCTGGGCATCGCCGCCAGCACGGATGCCAGAACCGCTCAAGGAAGAGTAAGTTCCTCGCTCGTTGCCGGAACCCGTGCCGGCTTTTGGGAAGTTTGGCTGGGGTTCCGGCGACTGGCAGTCGGGCGGTGTAACCTTGAATTTGCCGCTTGCGGTACGCTGGAGCGAAAAAGGCGATGACTGCAAAGTGGCCCTTGCCTGCAGTGGCGCTCGCGATGTGCTGGTTTGCAGCGTCAACCGGCTATGGCGCGAATACCTCGGTTGATCCCGGGCGGGCGCGGGAACTTAGCGCGGCGACCCTCGCGAAGGTGACCCCGGGCCAAACTACCAAGGCACAGGTCGAGGCGTTGCTCGGCGAGCCGTGGCGGACGACGTTTTCTGACGACACGGACGAGCCGGGTCCTGTTGTTTGGGAGTATCGCGGCCGAGGTTCGGATGGCACCTACCGCGTTCACATTGAATTTGACAGTCACGACGTAACGACCCTAATTGCGAAGATCCCTGATAACACGGGGGAAGCCCCGGCTAGGGTCGCGAAACCGACGACAGGGCCCGGAAAAGCTGAAAAATAAATTACATATGATAGTGATACTCGACGCCGCTCGGAGCTAAATTGGGCGAGTCGTCACTCTGGCTTCGGCCGAAGCCAGAGTGATATGAGGGAGGAACGAACATGCAAAGCGCGTCTATGGGGCGCACCTCGATTACGGTGCCGGCGGCCAACCGTTGGCTCCAGCTGATCGTTGGCATCGTTTGCATGGTCATGACCGCCAATCTGCAATATGGCTGGACGTTGTTCGTCCACCCGATGAGCGTGGCGCATGGCTGGGCGGTGGCCGATATCCAGATCGCGTTCAGCCTGTTTGTCGCGCTCGAAACCTGGTTGACGCCGATCCAGGGGTGGATCGTCGACCGGATCGGGGCAAAAAATGGGCCGCGCCTGATGGTCGCCTTCGGTGGGATCACGATCGCGATTGGCTGGATGATCAACTCCGCCGCCGCCACGCTGGCGACGCTCTATCTCGGCGCGGCGCTCTCCGGTGTCGGCGCCGGCGCAATCTATGCAACCTGCGTGGGTAATGCGGTCAAGTGGTTCCCCGACCGACGCGGGCTTGCCGTCGGGCTGACCGCGGCCGGGTTTGGCGCCGGCGCGGCGCTGACCGTCGTGCCGATCCGCGCGATTATCGACGGTTATGGCTACGCAACAGCCTTTTTCTGGTTCGGGCTGGCGCAGGGCGCGGTTGTCTTTGTCATCGCCTGGCTGATGCGCGCGCCCTATCCCGGCGAGGCGCCGAATGTCGCAACATCCAAGGTGATCCAGACCGCGGACAGCTTTTCGCCGCGCGCGATGCTGGCGACGCCGGTGTTCTGGCTGCTTTACGTCATGTTTGTGCTGGTTTCGGCGAGCGGGCTGATGGCGACTGCGCAGATCGCGCTGATCGCGCGTGATTTCCATGTCTCGAACTTGGTGCTGTTCGCCGGCGCCACGACGTTGACGGTGGCCCTGCTCGTCGACAATGTCGCCAACGGCGCGGCGCGGCCGTTGTTCGGATGGATTTCGGACAATATCGGCCGCGAATATACGATGGCGATCGCGTTTGGTCTCGGTGGGATCAGCTATTGGCTGCTGGGATCGCTCGGCACGGCTCCGTGGGCATTTGTAATCTTTGCCGGCCTGATTTTCCTGACCTGGGGCGAAATCTTCAGCCTGTTCCCGTCGACCTGCACCGACAGCTTCGGCCCGAAATTCGCGACCACCAATCTCAGCCTGCTCTACACCGCCAAAGGCGCTTCGGCGTTTCTGGTGCCGTTGGCAAATGTGATCGTTGCCGCGACCGGCAGCTGGCGGATGGTGTTCCTGGTCACGGCGATCATGAATTTTGTCGTAGTTGGCTTGGCGTTGTTCGTGCTGCGCCCGTTGCGCTCGCGCTCATTGGTGCGGCACGCCTATCGCCCGGCCGGCGCCCAGTGAATGCTTTGTCAAGGGGTCAGGGATGAAGCACAGCAGCGAACGCATTCTGACGACCCATGTCGGCAGCCTGCCGCGCCCGCCCGATCTGCTCGGCTTCCTCGAAGCCCGCGAAGCCGGGCGGCCGATCGAACCGGCGGCGTTCGACGCCTGTCTTGCAGCCTCGGTCCATGACGTCGTCAGAAAACAGGTCGCTACCGGCATCGACAGCGTCTGCGACGGCGAGTTCGGCAAGATCTCCTACACCTTCTATGTCCGCCATCGACTGTCGGGGATTGGCGCGTTTCGGGGTGGCGCCAATGACCGGCCGCCGCAGACGGCGGCGCATCGCGATCTGCTCGACCATCCCGATTTTCACGAGCGGCTGAACGAAAAGCGCGGCGGCACCTCGTGGTTCAGCCGCGAAGCGGTGCCGTGCTGCATCGGCCCCGTCGTCTACAGCAATCGCCGGCCGCTGGAGGTGGATCTCGCCAACCTCGCCGCGGCATGTGCCGCGGTGACGCCTGCCGAGGCGTTTATGAATGCGGCCTCACCCGGGGTGCTGACCAAGTTCGTGCCCGATCGGCATTACCAAAACGAAGACGCTTATGTCGAAGCCCTGGCTGACGCGCTCAAGGAAGAATACGAGGCCATCCACAACGCCGGCTTTATCCTGCAGATCGACGCACCCGATCTTGGTTCGGCCCGGCACAACCAGTATCAGCATCTGTCCGACGACGAATTTCTGCGCATAGCGGGGCGCAACATCGCCGCGCTCAACCACGCCACCGCTAACATTCCGCCCGACGCGATGCGAATGCATCTGTGCTGGGGCAATTACGAGGGGCCGCACACCCACGACATCCCGCTCGCCAAGATTTTGGGTGTGGCGATGCAAGCGCGGCCCTCAGGGCTGTCATTTGAGGCCGCCAACCCCCGCCACGCCCATGAATGGGAAGATCTGCGCGATGCCAAGATCCCCGACGACAAGGTGCTGATCCCCGGCGTCATCGATTCGACGACGAATTTTGTCGAACATCCACGGCTGGTCGCCCAGCGCATCGCCAACTTCGCCGATACCGTCGGGCGCGAGCGGGTGATTGCCGGCGCCGATTGCGGCTTTGCGACCTTCGCCTTTGTCGACAACGCGGTAACCCCGTCGGTCGTGTGGGCCAAGTTCTCGGCGCTCACCGAGGGGGCACGCATCGCCAGCGACCGGCTGTGGGGTTGAGACGATCAGGCTGACACGGGCAATGCGATCGGGAAATTATCGATCAGCCGGGTGCGGCCGAGATAGGCGGCGGCCAGGACGCGGGCGGTACCGCGGACGACGAGCGGCATTGGCGCCAGAGTTTCGGCATCGCGGATTTCGAGATATTCAACCTTGAACCCGGCCATCGCAAGCTCGACGCGGCCCTGCTCGGTCACGCTGGCAACAGTTGCAGGGGCGCGCTCGAGAGTGGCGGCAACATTGTGCAGAACGCTAGCCAGGCCGGGGGCGATGCGGCGCTGCTCAGGTGACAGATACGCGTTGCGCGAGGACAAGGCGAGGCCATCCGGCTCGCGTACGGTAGCTACGCCTTCGATCTTGGCCGGGATGTCGAGGTCGCGCGCCAAACGGCGGATTATCAGCAATTGCTGGTAGTCCTTTTCGCCGAAATAGGCGACGTCTGGCAGCGATTGGATCAACAGCTTGGTTACGACCGTCGCGACGCCGTCGAAATGACCGGCGCGATGGGATCCGCACAGCCCCTCGCTCAACCCGCCAACTCGAACCAGGGTCGAAAACTGCGGCGGATAAATCTCCGCGGCGGCGGGGACAAAGGCGAGATCCACGCCTGCTGATTGCAGCATGTCGAGATCGGCAGCCTCGCGGCGCGGGTAGGCGCCGAGATCTTCGTTCGGCGCGAATTGTTTCGGATTGACGAAGATCGTCGCGACGACCCGATCGCAGCCGTCGCGTGCCGCTGCAACCAGCGCTATGTGACCCGCATGCAGCGCTCCCATCGTCGGCACGAGGCCGATGCACTCGCGAGTGTCGCGCCAAATGGCGAGGCTTGTTCTGAGATCGGCGATCGTTCGCGCTACCCGCACCCGGACCTCCATCCTTGTCGGCTGCGACAAATTAGCAAACGCGGGCCGGTCCGTCCCGTATTCCGGTAACAGAAACAAAACTAAGACTTTATGGCGAATAGAGAAGTCACATCTTTGCTATGTATATTTGGCCCAAAGTCAAAAGTTTGTAGACAACGTATTATTTAAGGACTTCTTGTAAGACTCCTCTTTGTTCATGGTGTGCGCGGCGGCTTCCGGCGCTGCATTTTCGCGCGGTAGCCGCGTCGCCAAGCGTCGCTCGACTTGCCGCACCGATCTCGTGACCGAACCCGATCGGCTGCTGGTTAACATCGGTAGCAAGTCTAAACTAGCGCGCGTATTTCTCGATACCTCAGTTGCGCCCTCGATATTTCGGCTAGGTCAAAGCGAGGCTAAGCCAACGCGTGGGCTGCTTGCCTGCGATGCGCGAGCGCTTTGAGCGTCAGCGCCAGACCATCAAGCAAGCTCGCCCGGGCGCAAAAGCCAAGTTCTTTAGCCGCTCGCCGTGGGTCGCCAATCGAAACCGGCACCTCGGCACACCGCGCCGGGCCGTAACAGGCGACAAGCTCGGTATGGCACAAATCGGCGATCGACTCTGCGAGCCCGCGCACGGTGGTCCCTCGCCCGGTACAGATATTGAACAGCGGCGCCGATGCGCTCGCCGCCGGCATTGCTCGCCTCAACGCCGCGACGGCATCGGCAATAAAGGTGAAGTCACGCACCTGGCTTCCGTCGCCGAAGATCTCTATCGGCTCGCCGCGTTGCAGGCGGTCGAGAAAGATTGCGATTACCCCTGAATAGGGCGAGTGCGGATCCTGGCGGGGACCGTAGATGTTGAAAAAGCGTAGTCCGATCGTGCGCAACCCGTGAGTCAGCCCAGCAGCACGAGCGTGTAGTTCGCAGCCTCGCTTGTCCGCACCGTACGCACTGAGCGGCGCGGTGCAGCTCTGCTCCTCCGCCGGCGCAGCGCCGGAGTTACCGTATACGGCGGCGGTCGAGGCATAGACGACCGGCACGTCGCCATCCTTGCGCAAACGCCGTGCCGCATTGAAGACGTTGATCGTACCGGTCAAATTTACCTGGTGAGTGCGCAGCCAATCGCGATTGCCTTGCTCAACCGAAGCAATCGCTGCCAGGTGAAAGCAACCTTCGATGCCGTCGAATGCGGGTCCGATGACGTCGGGGTCAGTGATGTCGGCTCTGATAAACTCGACCTCTGCCTGGATGTTGTCGCGCCGGCCGCTCGAGAGATCGTCGATCACCCTGACGGAATGCCCGTCATCGATCAGTGAGTTTACGAGATGCGAGCCGATAAAGCCGGCACCACCAGTCACCAGATAACGAGCCATCCGTGATCCTTAGATCAGTTGAGAAGCGGTTGTAGACCAGTCGCGAATCAAGCGGTCGAGGCATGTCTCCTGCGATCGGTGAGGGCCAGTCGTTGCCGTCAATCTCGACAGAGCGCCAGCCTGTCAATCTCGACGGAGCGCCAGCCGGGGGAAACAACCAAAGGCCCCGGGGGTTCCATGCCGCGCCCTTCTCAGTCATAATTTTCCAGATAGACAAATTTCGATCCCGATCCGCGCGTTATGTTTAGCCTCCGCGAGTACACTTAGCGTCCATTTGGCTTGGTGAAAAGCGAAATCAAGGTTAACATTTTCGTAATACCGTTTCAGCGCCTCCCCGATCGGAAATTGGCCGGACGCTAAGTTGAAGTTGGCTCGACGGTCTTGGTGTCCGCTCCTCGCGGGGGAGCGGGTCCAGAAGTGCACGGCGATATCCGGTTCGCAATGCATTGAATTCGCTTTCTAAGATACTCACTAAGCCTACCATCAGATGATCACATCCTGAGTGAACCAGGACGATAGCAGCACGACAGCATTCGGAAGCTGAAGTCGAAGCGAAAGGGATGGGTGCCGAACCCACGACCGGGTCAGCGCTCCACCCAGCTTCAGTTTCCCGGCGTAGGTGCCTCCGGCGGCACCCGAACCAATCCGAGCGCAGCAAACGCCGCGAGGCTGAGCCCGGCCGACACCCACAGCGCGCCGAGCCCGATCCGGGTCGTCATCAGGCCGAAGAGCAGTGGTGCTGCGGCGGTCGTCACGCGCGCCGGGGCGGCGATGATGCCGGTGCGGCGGCCGTAGCCGACCGGGCCGTACAGTGCCAACGGCAGGGTCCCGCGCGAGATCGTCAATAGTCCGTTGCCGCCGCCGTGCAACACCGCAAAACCGGCCGCCGCCGGTGCGCCGAACATGCCCAGAAACGCCGCGCCGAGCGGATGCAGGATCAGCGCGATGCGGGTTGATACCAGCGGGTGCAGCCGCTTCAGTACGCCGAACTCGAACAATCTGGCGACGACCTGCGCCGGCCCCATCAATGACGCGGCGGCGATGGCTGCCGTCGTTGAGGCGCCCGCCACCTCCAATAAATGCGGCAGATGCGCCGCCATCGCGCCGGTGACAAAGCCAACCGCGCCAAACACAAAGCCCAGAACGACCATGCCGTTGGCGGGCGCGGGTGCGGACGATTGCGGCGCAGTGCCCGTCGCCGACATCCCCGCCGGCTTCGGGATCAGAAACCGGTTGATCGGCAGGCAGACCAACAGGTTGAGCGCCGCCCAGCCGAAACAGGCGCCGCGCCAGCCGAAGCTGGCGTTGAGCCAGGCCGAAAGCGGCCAGACGACGGTGCTGGCAAATCCGGCGATCAAGGTGATGCCGGTGATCGCGCTACGCGCCTCGCGGCCATAGAGCGCGGTCAGCGCGGCAAAGGCAGGGTCATAGAGGCCCATCGCCATGCCAAAGCCGAGCACGACCCAGGCGCCCGCCAACCCGATCGGCCCTTGAGCGAGGCCCAGCCAAGCGAGCCCGGCCGCGAGCACCAGGTTCGACAGCATCAAGACGCCGCGCCCGCCACGACGGTCGATCGCGCGCCCGATCACCGGGCCGAGTGCGGCTTGCAGCAGCAACGACGCCGAGAAACAGCCGAAGAACAGCGATTTCGACACGTGCAACCCGGCGGCAATCGGGTCGGCTAGGATCGCAGGCAGGTAATAGCTCGACGCCCAGGCCAGGGTCTGCGTCGTCCCGAGGGCTGCGACGGTCAAGGTCTTGCACGTCGGGCGGAACGCGCTCACCGCGTTTTGGCGTCCTCCTCCTTCAACACCTCGGGGGCGATGCGAAAGCTTTCGAGTGCGGCCGGTACCCCGCAATAGACCGTCGTGTGCAGCAGTACTTCCTGGATCTCCTCGCGGGTGACGCCGTTGTTCAAGGCGCCGCGCACATGCAGCCGCACCTCGTTCGGCCGGTTGAGCGCGGTCAGCATCGCCAGATTGATGATGCTGCGCGTTTTCTTGTCGAGGCCCGGCCGGTTCCACACCTCGCCCCAGCACCATTCGGTCACGAGCTTCTGGAAGGGTTGGGTGAACGCGTCGGCATTCTGGATCGAACGGTCGACATATTCGGCGCCGAGCACTGCCCGCCGCATTGCCAAGCCCTTGTCGAACAGTTCGCCATGCCCGCCATCATCCGCCATGGTCTCCTCCGATCGTGGTGCGCCGCCACTATTCGGCGGTGCCGCCGCGATGGCAACTGCGGCGTCACCCGGGGCTCCACCGCCGCTGGATCTAGGCGGATGGGGTGCGCGCCCCGATCAGCGCGGCGAGCCAGGCGCGAAACCGGCGATCAGTGTCGGCGCCCTTGGCGAGCCCGGCGCTGCGGCGGAACTGGGTGCCGTAGATCGCGTCGCCCAGCGCCGCGATGGCGATCAGGTGAACCAGAAATTGGCTGTCCTCGCGCGCCACCTTGGCGCCGGGTGGGGCTGAAGCGACGCGGCGGGCGTGCAGGTGATCAGCGATCTCGCGCTGGATCATCGTCGAGCCGCCCTGGTCGCCGTCAGGGTCGACGGTCGCGAGCCAGGCCAGCCGCTGCCCGAGCCCACCACGAAACGCGTCGAACACCCGGGCGAGCTGCTGCTCGGTCGTGTGGTTGGGGTCGGTCGTCGCGGCGACCAGCTTGTCGCCGAGCTCGACGATCGCCGCGCGCGTCAACGCGCGCACCAGACCCGCGCGGTTGCCAAAATGATGCAGGATCAGCGGGTGCGAGACGCCGGCGGCGGTGGCAATGTCGTGCAGCCGCAGCCCTTCGGGTCCGGTGCGCGCGATTGCGGCCTGCGCCGCGTCGAGGATCAGGCGGCGCGCCTCGTCCGGCGTGCGGCGGACCCGCCTGGCGCTCTCAGCCATTCTCGGGATGCCTCTTGACATAGTGACATGCTGACAATATTGTCAGCATCGGTGATCTTCCAATGTCAGACCTTACGAGGATCGGGCCATGGCACAACCCACCAGCACGCGCCTTCAGCCGATTGCCGCCCTGCGCGCCATGCGCAGCCTGCAGCGCAACCGCGAGGACACGCGACAGGCGGTTTTGCTGATCGACGCGCTGCGCGGCAAGACCTCGCTGCGCCAGTTCGCGCGGTTTCGTCAGACCAAAACCGGCCGGGTGGTGCTCGCCGAGCGCCGCCAGCTGCTCGACCGGCTGAGCGACCGCGACTGCCTTGCCGCACTCCCACCCGGCTCGCTCGGGCGCTCCTATCACGAATTTATGGCGACGGAAAACCTGACAGCCGAAGGACTGGTCGAAGCCTCGCAAATTCGCGATACCTTACCGCTGAGGGACGATTACACCCTGTTCCGCGAGCGCAGCCGCGAAACCCACGATCTATTGCATATCGTCACCGGCTACGGCCGCGACCCGCTCGGCGAGGGCTGCGTGCTCGCGTTTTCGTTCGCGCAGACCGGGCTTAAGGGGTTCGCGGTGATCGCGTTCGTCGTCGCCCAGCGGATCTCCCGGCGGCTGCGCGGCCAGCCGGTGCGGCGGGCGGTATTCGAAGCCTATCGCCACGGGCGGCGGGCAGGGTGGCTGTATGGGGTCGATTGGGAGAACCTGTTGGCCGCGCCGGTCGAGGCGATCAGGGCGCGGTATCGGATCACCCCGGCAACCTATTATCCCAAAGTGCTGGCGGCGGTGCGCGCCGCGCGGGCGGAAAAGGCGAGGCTTATTCGCGCTGCCGCCTGACCCGCGGCCGGATGCGCTCATAAAACCTCGCTCTGTCCAGCGATGTGATCGCGCGCTTTACCGGTGCCGCCCGATCTGACACGATCGGGCGCGGTCCGTCACGGGAGGAAAGCGATGCGCAAATACATTATCGAGCGCGATTTGCCGGCGATCGGCAGCGCCGAGCGGCAAGCCCTTAAGGAGGCCGCACAAAAATCAAATGCCGTGCTGAAGGAGTTGGGCTCGGATATCCAATGGGTCGAAAGCTACGTTGCCGGCGACAAGACCTTCTGCGTCTACCTCGCCCAGAACGAGGAAATCATCCGCGAGCATTCGCGGCGCAGCGGCTTTCCGGCCAACAAGATCACCGAAGTGCGCCGCATGATCGACCCCACCACCGCGACCGACGCTTAGCCCCGCCCGTTGCCTTGCCGATCCAGCGGAGGTCGTGTACCATTGAAGTAGAGCCACGGCGGAGGTCGAGAACGCAGAGAAAGAAGGGAGAGGCGGCTCCGCGCTAATCGGGCAGTCCCTTGCTTCACCCATATTCGGCACTCTGGAAAAAGCCGACAACCGCCTGTGCGCGAGAGCGATAGGGCGGGAAAAACGGGAGGCGCATTCCGCCACGAACCTCTGGCGGAGAGCGGTACGTCGAATGGCAGCCGGCAAAATATTGCCATGAAGATATCATAATCTTCGCAACGTAGCGAGTTTGGCGGCGGTGCGAGGAGCGATGAAAAGGGGCCTGCTTGTAGATTCACTGCAAAAACAGGAGGCCACGCAGGCGTGGGTGGGTGCAGAGGCGTTAACCCACCATTTTTCGGGCAGGAATGGCGGGTTTCACTTGCGCCCCACCCGCCCCAGAAAGCCTCGTCTATTTGAGAGGACAGGGCGGCGGAGGGCGGCGCCGCCCGTCGTCGGTTACTGGTGCAGTTGGTAGAGGCGGGTCACGTTCTCTGATGTGATCTTGCGGCGCACCGCGGGCGAGATGTTGGCCATGTTCTTGTCGAGGGTGGCGCGCGAGCCCGGCCAGATGCAATCGGGGTGCGGGTAGTCGGCGCCCCAGATGATGTTGTCCTCGCCGATCAGCGGGATGATCGGTTCGAGGAACTGGTCCTGCTGATAGGTGACGTAGCCTTGACGACGGAAATAATCGCTGGGTTTCAGCTTGAAACCGAGGCTGCGGCCGCGATCGGCATATTCGGTGTCGAGCCGGTCGAACACATAGGGCAGCCAGGTCACACCCGATTCGCCGAGGACGAAATTGAACTCGGGATACCTTTCGCACGCACCCGAAGCGAGCACCGACACCAGCACTTCCATCGTGTCGAGCTGGAACAATGCCGAGCGCACCAGCCGCCACTGAGTGAAATATTTCTGCTCCTGCTCAGGCGTGTCGGGGGCGCGAATGGCCTTGAACCCCGTGGAGTGGAACGAGATCGGGAACCGGCATTCGGCCGCTGCCTCCCACAGGGGGTCCCAGCCGTCGGTGTAGAGCGGCGGCGTCATTCGCTTGAAGGCAAGATCGCCGCCGCGCAACCCCATCTTGGCGCAGCGCCGGACCTCGGCCGCCGCTTCGACCGGATCGGTATTCGGGATGATGGCGAGCGGGTAGACCCGGTTGGGGTCGGCGCGCTTGGCGAAATCGGCGACCCAGTCGTTGTAGGTCCGGTCGGCCCAGGCGCGCAGCGGCGCGTCGGCGATCAGATCGTTGATCATCAGGCAGCCATAGATGATCTCGGCGTCCTGGCCGTCGCGGTCGAGATCGGCGAGCCGCAATTCGGGCGTCGTCGGCCGCGGCTTGGCGCCGGGCTGCGAACTCCACTCGAAGCCGACATCCTTCATCTCGTCGATGTGGCCGAACATCCCCTTCTGGTACGGCATAAACCCCGGCCCGATGCCGTTCCACATGCCCTTGTCCTGGGCCTCGACAAACCAGTGCAGCCCGTCCTCCATCTCCTCGACGCGCGGGGCCGAGAGCTTCCATTTGTTGGGCGCGGCCGACGACCACAAATCGGGCGGCAGGTAGGTCAGGTCGATGTGGTTGTCGCCGGAGATCAGTTTGTCAGGCATCGGGGCTCCTCTTGCTCCTCCGCGGGGATGTCGGACGGAGTTTTCTGAGGTGACTATCGTACGTGCGGCGCACGTACGGCGCCAGAAGAATGCGGCAATTTTCTTGCTGCCCGGCGCCGTGAGCGGACCGACGCATGCTATGTCGATCATGTTTTGTTCTGGACGGCAAGCCCGAATGGGTATAGGAGACGCGCTCCCTCGACCAAATCAAGTTCCCGAATGACTGCGTCCGGAGCGCTGCGAGCGGAGTGGGGCGAACGCAACCGGCTGCGGCCGATCCACCGTGTCATGACCATCGCCGAAGATGGGGTGGTCCTGGGCGCCGGAACCGTGCTGGCGCCGCTCGACCGCTCGGCTGGGCATGTGACCGGCCTGGTCCTTGACGACGCTGCCGAGGAGCGGCTGTTGGCATTGCTTGCGGCGGCCTATCGACGACCCGTCGAGCGGCGCGTGCTCGGCAACATCGCTCGCGCATCGCAGCATTGGCGCGACGGGCAACTGCATCTGGCGGCAATCGAGCAGGCGTTGACCGGCCTGCCGCCATTGGCCGATGAGCAGGAAGCATCCTACCGCCTGTACCTGGCGGATCAGCTGATCGGTGAGGGTGTCGCGCCGCGCGAAATGATCAAGACGCTGGGCATCGATCCGGCGGCGCTCGATAGGTCGAAGGCGGGGTTCAATCCGGCCGAGCCGCGAGTTCCGGCCGGCAACGGCATCCAGAGCGGCGATTGGACCAACGGCAGTGGCGTGACGACGATCCCGGTCGCAGCGCGAAACCCGCCGGCCACGGCGGCGCCCCGGTCGGGCGATCCCGACAAGTTTTTCGACACCCTCTATCCGCAGGCGCATGCACTGGCCCAGAGGCTCGGCATCGACGAAACTTGGCTATTGGGACTGGCCGCCTACGAGAGCGGTTGGCTCGGCCCGCACGATCGGGAACTGAACGACCCGTTTGGCGTCACCCATGGCGGTGGTCCCAATGTGGCCTACGGCTCGATCGCCGATGCGGTCGCCTATTGGGAAAAGAAATACGGCCCGATCGTTCGCGGCGCCGCCAGCCCAAAAGATTTTGCTCAACGGCTATGGGAGGCGAAATCCAACACGCGCAACAAATATTGGCGCAATGGTGTCGTACAGACCATCAATTCAATCCCAGTTCACCTCAAGAGCTGGAAATAAAAAAGAGAGAGCCTGTGAGGACGGTCTGCCTCTTCGGCACCGCTGCCGTTCTTGTGGGAATCTCTTTATCCTGCGCGGCCGAGATCCCTATCCGCAGCCAGCATTACGACAACCCAAAATATCAGTTTTCGGTTGACATACCCGATCACCTCCTCGGCTGTGTCAGCGAAAATACCGACCACGGCATTGATATTCTCCTCGATCACCGTCCCGGCTGCGGAAGCGTCACCGATCAACGGCCATATGCTGACGTCTTCGCCAGTTACAATGTCGCGACCAACGCGGTCACGCCGCAGATGCTGGCGCGAGTCTATTGCGGCTATGAAAAGGCCGGGCGAACTGTGTGGCTGAGCGGCTGGATATTAGGTAACCGTGATGCGGCGGGGTGCCGTCAATATTTCAAGGACGGTCGGATTACGGTCGAAATAGTGACGCAACGCACGACTGAACCGCGCAATCCCGAGATTTGGATCGACATCTCGGCTTCTTTGACAACTACAGCGTCACGCTACGAGCGTGACCTACGCGTGTTCCGGCAAATCGTGCGGACAGTCCGGATCGCCCCGGACGGGCCGCTTGAATAGATGAGGATGGTCGGCCTCTTCGGCGCGGTCGCGCTTGCGGCGGTAGCTCTATGCAGCTCGGCCGACGTTCCTACCAGCAGTCAGCATTACAACAATTCAAAATATCAGTTCTCAGTCGATGTACCTGAACATTTTCTAGGTTGCGTAAGCGAAAATACTGACGATGGTGTCACGATTCCGCTGGATTATCATACCGGATGCAAGAGCGTTACTGATCATGCCCCTTATGCGACGGTGTATGGAAGCTACAATGTAGCTACCGGGGTCAAGACCCCCGAAGGACTTGCGCGCCTATATTACCCCGGTCCGCAGGTGCGGCGGACAGTGCCGTTGCGGAACTGGACGCTCGGGGGGCGCGCCGCCGCCGGCTGCCGGCGATATCTCGATCGAGACGGGACTGAGATTAAGCTGATGACCTTGCGTAAGACTGATGCGCAGGACTCCGAGGCCTGGATCGAGGTCGGCGCCTTCCTGTCGACCACCGCATCGCGTTATAAACGCGACCTGCTTGACTTCCGCAATATTTTACAAACCGTCCGCATCGCGCCGGACGGCCCGCAGAAGTGAATGAGCGTGGCGTGACGCCGGCCGCCTCGATCAGTTTCCACGCACTACGGAAAATCCTAATTGAGGCAGTACCAGGAGTCGCTCGCGTGAGGCGGCTCCTCGGTCTTATGATACCGTCCGGCGAGTCCGCGTGATCGGGAGAGGACGCATGGCGGTAGAGCTAGGCGGCGGCAAGTACACGTTCGTGGTGCGGGAGGATTGGGCGAAGGTGCCGGATGACATCGTCCTGGGAGATGTCGCGGCGGTCGGGGTCGATCGCGAGGACCGTGTTTACGCGTTCAATCGCGGCGAGCACCCGGTCGCGGTGTTCGATGCCGCCGGCAATCTCTTGCGCACCTGGGGCGAAGGGGTCTTCACCCGCGCGCACGGCGTCTACATGGCGCCTGACGACACGATCTGGCTGACCGACGACGGCGACCACACGGTGCGCCATTGCACCCTCGACGGCAGAATTCTGATGACCTTGGGGGTTCCCGGCGAACCCAAGCCCTATATGAGCGGCGAGCCGTTCCACCGCTGCACCCACACCGCGATCGCCCCCGGGGGCGAGCTCTACATTTCCGACGGCTACGGCAATGCCCGCATCCACAAATACACGCCCGACGGCAAATTGCTGATGTCGTGGGGCGAGCCCGGCACCGATCCCGGCCAGTTCAACGTGCCGCACAACATCTGCTGCGATCCCGACGGCTGGGTCTATGTCGCCGACCGCGAAAACCACCGGGTCCAGGTGTTTGACGGCAACGGCCGGTTCGAGACCCAGTGGAACAATCTGCACCGGCCGAACGGGATGTGCATGGCCGCCGGCCGCGACCCGTTGATCTATATCGGCGAAGGCGGGCCTTCGGGCGAAATCAACCGCGACTGGCCCAATATCGGCCCGAGGGTCAGCATCCATACCTCGAAGGGTCAGGTGTTGTCCCGGCTCGGCAAGATGCATGCCGGTCTCGCGCCGGGGCAGTTCACCTCCCCGCACGGCATCGCCGTCGACCGGCACGGCAACATCTTTGTCGGCGAATTGTCCGGGCGCAGCTGGGGGCGGTTCTCGAAGGACCCGCCGCCAAAGCGCATCCGCGTCCTCCACAAGCTCGAAAAAGTCACCGCCTGATTTACGACCCGGTGTCCTTGCGAGGAACCGCAGGCGACGATGCAATCCCGATTGGCGGCGCGGTTCGTTCGAACGAGATTGCTTCGCGCCGCTCGCAATGACCTCGAAATGCCGACGATGCGAGCGTCAGTATTAGGTCGCCGCCACCGCGAGGCGGCCGCCTTGTGCTTGGCGCAAGACCAGGAAACCGATCACGGCCAGGTTGCCGACGTTAAACAGCGCGCCGGCGACAAAGGCGGGCGCGTAAAAGCCCAAGTAGTCGTAGAGCGCGCCGGCAAACCAGCTGCCGAACGCCATCCCCGACATGCCTGAAAACAGCAGGGTGGGCACCCGCCACGATGCTTCGGATGACGGGAAGAATTCGCGGATCGCGAGCACGTAGGCCGGGATGATGCCGCTGAAGCCGAGCCCGTAAGCTGCTGAGACCGCGAACAGCCCAGCCTCGTTGCGGGTCACTGAGAAGGCGGCGATCGCCAGCGCCTGACAGGCCGATCCCGCCAGCACCGTGCCAAGTCCGCCGATCCGGTCGGCAAGCCAACCCCAGAACTGTCGGCTGACAAAGGCGCAGCCGAGCAGGACCGACAGCATCGCCGCACCCTGCGCCGGCGAGATGCCGAGGTCGCTGCAGAACGCGACAAGATGGCTCGACGGCATCGCCATCGGCACGCAGCACAAAAACGACGCCGCGCACAGCAGCGCTTGCACCGTGTTGGCCGGCAGCCGCAACGCCCGCGTCCCATGGAAAGCGGCCCTGCCGCCGGCGACAGCGCGTCCGGGCTGCGGTGCCGGCCGCAGCAACATCGCCATCGGCACGATCAGTAGGACGACCACGGCGAAACCCAGCATCGTCTGCTGCCAGCCAAATCCCGCCAGCGCGTGCTGGAACACCGACGGCCAGATCACGCCGGAGATGTACTGGCCGGATGATATCAAGGCGAGGGCGGTGCCGCGCCGGCGGTCGAACCAGCGGCTGATGTAGATCAGCAGCGGCGGGTAAAGCGCGCCGCCGCCGAGAAAGCCGATCAGCAACGCATGCCCGAGATAGAGCCCCCAGACACTGCCGATCGCCGAAACCGTGAGACCGAGTGCGGTCATCAACGCCCCGAAGATCACGGTCCGCCGCACACCGACCCGGTCGGCGACCCAGCCCATCAAAATTCCGCCGCTCCCGGTCCCGACCCAGACGAGGGCGGCGGCAAGCGCGACTACGGACCGGTCGCTGCCGAGTGCGGCCGCGATACTCTTGAGCCCGATGACGACGACGAGTGGCGCTCCGTAGGAAATCGACAGGATGGCGATGGCGAGCGCCGCCGCGCCCCACGACGCGCGGCTCTCGACGCTTTCGGGCAAAGGGCGGCCGGACGCGCTCGCGCGTATCCCGACCGCCTGTGAATCCGCCATACCGCCGCCTTCCTTTGCGCGTTCTGCCTACTCCTTGGTCACACTACTAATACGAAACTAATACGAACGCGATCGGGCGTGCAATTCGCCATTGCCGGCGGGCAAGATCAGCCGGTCATTCGGGAGGAGGAGTGCGCGATGCCGGTGCTGTACGAAAAGCGCAACCACGTCGGCTGGCTGACCTTGAGCCGGCCCGAGGCGCGCAATTGCTGGGACGAGGATTTCAACGAGGAGATCGCACGCCGCTGCGAGGAGATGGCTGGCGACGACGAGGTCAGGATCGTGGTCTTGACCGGTGACGAGGCCGGCGGCGCCTTTTCGGCCGGCGCCAATTTGAAGGACCCGCGCACCCACAAAGACGCCTCGATGGCCGACTTTATCGCCGGGCTGCCGCGACGCCGCCGCACCGCGGGACAGGTGCTGAGCGAGTTTCCGAAGCCGGTCATCGCCGCGGTCAACGGGTACGCGGTCGGCATCGGCTGCATCGTCACCTATTGCTGCGACCTGGTCATCGCGTCCGACCGCGCCGAATGGCGGCTGCCGCAGGTGGCGCTCGGCATCCTGCCGAACTACGGCGGCATCGTGCGGTTGGCCCGCTGGGTCGGCAAGGGTCAGGCGATGAAGGTGGCGATGGGTTATCCGATGAAGGCGGAAGAGGCGTTCCGCTTCGGTCTGGCGCAATGGCTCTTTCCGCATCAGGAATTTCGCGCGCAGACCGCGGCGATCGCCGAGCGCCTCGCCGAATTGCCGCCGCTCGCGGCCCGGCTCGCCAAGGAATCGCTGAACCGCGGCCTCGACATGCCCAATGTCGCCGACGCCGCCTACATTGACCTCTATCGCTTTATGGCCTTGTCGATGACCGAGGACGCCAAGGAAAGCCATTCCGCCTGGCGCGAGCGGCGCAGGCCGACCGTGCGCGGCAAGTGATTTGCGCTGGCCCCGCGTGTTCGCCGTGCCTAGAGTTGCGGCACGCGACGCCAATCAGGGAGAACCGCGATGACCACTTTTGCTTATGACCATATCCATCTGCGCAGCCCCAATGCCGAAGAGACCGCCCAATGGTACGAGCGGATGTTCGGCGCCGAAGTGCTCCGCTCGGTACAATCTGACGGCCGCTCGCGCATCGACCTCAATCTCGGGGGCGTCGCGGTGTTCATCGCCCAGGTTCCGGAAGAGAACGCCGTCGCGGCGCCGCCGGAGCCGCCTTATCTCGGTCTCGAGCATATCGGGCTGCGGGTCGAGGGGATCGACGGCGTCGTCGCCGAGCTCAAGCAGAAGGGCGCCGAATTCACCGTCGAACCCAAGACGATCCGGCCAGGCGTGCGCATCGCCTTTTTGCGCGGCCCGCAAAACGTCCACATCGAGCTGCTCGACCGCAACGCCGCCTGACCCTTTCTCCCGCGCCCCGCCTGCGGGGTGAGGGGCGCGTCTCCGGTCGACCGCCGGGACCGCGCCTTGCCTGCCTCCGGCAAGAGGAAGCGAGGCGACGCGGCGTGCGCGGTCTCGACGCCTTTGCGGAACTAGCGACCCCTCGGCCGCTCTCCGAGGGGGGCCGAAAAACGGATCAGATACCCGTCGGGGTCCTGCACCAGGAACTGATGCACGCCCGTTTCCACCGCTCCGATGCGGTACCATTTCTGCTCTGGCTCCATGAACAGCGGCCAGTCTGCGCGGACGAGCGTCGCCAAAATCGGCTCGATTGCCGGGACGCTGACCTGAAAATTCACACCACGCCCGAGCGGGATTTCCAGTGGTCCCGTCAGCCAATTCCGATTCCGGCCGCGCTCCTCCAGCATGATCTGTGCACCGTCGAGGTCGAGGTAGGCGAAGCCTTCGTCTAAGCGGTCGAAGGCCACCGCGAAGCTGCACAGGTCGCGCCAGAACCGCAGACTTTGGTGAAGATCAGCCACAAGTAGCTCAGGGACCAAGCGTGCCCAGGTAAAATTCACCGCGGCCGAGGGTGCTGGCGTCATGGCGACCCGGTCGGCCAACTGGCGGAGCTCAATTCACTGATGCCATGCGAAAATCTGCAATCCACCCGAGGCAGTCTCTGAATAGCGCCCAAGATGCTGAAAAGCTTCGCCGATCCTATCCGACCCGGCGGATCAATTCGGCCCAGCGGTCGAGCACGGGAATAATCTCGTCGGCTTTGGCCGAGGGGAGGCTGACCACAACCCGTGCGATCTCACGGTCGCGATAGAGCTTCAGCCGGTCGGGATCTTCGGGGACGCCGAACACCGTCACCGGGACCGCATCGAGGCTGCGCCCGGCCTCGGCCGCCATCTGCCGGAACTGCGGCAGGAAGTCAGTGACATCCGAATATTGCGGCCGACCGGCATGCGGGACCCAACCGTCGCCATAGCGGAGTGCCCGCCGCGCCGCATAAGGAAAAGCGCCGCCGACGATGACCGGCGGGTGCGGCTTTTGAGCCGGCTTCGGCCAGGTCTTCATCTTCGAAAAATCGACGAGATCGCCGTGAAATTCCGGCTCGTCCTCGGTCCAGATCGCCTTCATGGCCGCGACCCGCTCGCGCATCAGCCTGAAACGGGTCTCGAAGGCGGTGCCATGATCGGCCATTTCCTCGGCATTCCAGCCGCCGCCGACGCCGAACAGAAAACGCCCGCCGGAAACCTGGTCGATCGAGGAGACGAGCTTGGCGGTCTGGATCGGGTCGCGCTGGGCGACGAGGCAGACCCCCGTCCCGACCTTCAACGTCCTTGTCACCATTGCTGCCGCAGTCAAGGTGACGAACGGATCCATCGCGTCGTAATATTTCTTGGGTAGCTCGCCGCCTTGCGGGAAAGCGGTCGCGCGCGAACTCGGGACGTGCGAATGCTCGGGCGCCCACACAGATTCAAAACCGCGCGCTTCCAGGGCCCCGCCAAGATCGGCCGAGCTTATCGAATAGTCCGTAAAGAACATCGCCGCGCCGTAATCCATCCTTCCCCCCAGTCCGACGCCGGCGCGCTCGGTACTTTTCTTAGGCGAGCCGCACTCTGACAGCTTCGGGCCCTTTGCGGCCTTCGGCAATGTCGATCAACACGCGCTGGCCTTCGATCAGCGTCTGGATGCCAGAGCGTTCGAGCACCGAGGCATGGACAAAGGCGTCCTTGCCGCCGCCCTCGCGGACGATGAAGCCAAAGCCCTTCTGGGCGTTGAACCACTTCACCGTGCCTGTCTCTTCGACTGATGCCACCTCGTAAGCCGGCCGTGCGGTGCCGCCCGGAAACGGCGACCGACGGGCCGACGGTGGTGCCGCCGTGCTGCTGTCGACGCTCAGAATCTCGGTAACTTGCGGCCCCTTCTGGCCAGGCGAGACGCGGATCTCGAGCGTTTCGCCGGGTTGCACCGCGGCTATGCTGTTGCGTTCCAGGACGCTGGCGTGCAGAAACGCGTCGCCCGAGCCGTCCGACAGTTCGACAAACCCGAATCCCCGTTCGGGTTTGTACCATTTGACAACGGCACGGACCGGTGGGCCGGAGGGCGCATCAAACCGTGGTGGCGGCGTGAAACGCGGCGCGCCGCCGAATTCGCGCAAATGCGGATCGTAACCATCATCGTCAAAGTCGCGGCGGCGCGGCTGACGGAAATTCCTGTCTCTGATCAAGTCCGTTTCCTGTCGAGTCAATTCGCGGCCCGGTCGAGACCGCGGAGCCTGATTGTTCCAAAAAATCGCCGCGGACGCGAGTGCTTAATTTGCGGCAATAGCTGATCGTGGCGGCTGTAGCGCAGGTCGCGCGCCGGGAGCGCTTTTGCGGGCAAAACAGCCAACTCGCCGTCCTGCATTTTGTGTCAGCGCGCCGAATTTTGCCGGGCATCGCGACCCCGGAGGTTCATGATCGTCGTGATGCGCCGATCGCCGGCGAAGGCTCGATCGCCTCCACACCCTGCTGCGAACGGCCGGCCCGAAGATCAGCTCGAGGCAGGGCGGCAGACCCGTCGCGTCGGGATGAAATCACAGCGCAAGGAACGGGAACCAAACTATATCGCTGGTGTTGAGGCTTCGCGCCCGGGGTCAGGCCGCGCGCAATACAGGAGATATGTCGAATGTACCGAAGGCTATTCGTTGCGCTCAGTGCGCTCACTCTCACGATTGGTGCTCTCTTTGCGGCGCCGTCGGCGCACGCGCAGGGCGTCAGGGTCGGCGTGCTCAGCTGCAATGTCTCCGGCGGTTTCGGGTTCATCTTTGGCTCTTCGCGATCGATGAACTGCACCTTTTCGGGCGCGGGCGGCCATTACGAGCAATACACCGGCACGATCAACAGATTCGGCGTCGACATCGGCTACATCCGAGGCGGAGTGCTGGTTTGGTCGGTGTTGGCGCCGGTCGCGGTTCCGGCTCCGTGCGCGCTGGCCGGAAATTTTGGAGGTGCCACCGCCCAGGCCACGGTCGGGGTCGGTGCCGGGGCGAATGTCCTGATCGGCGGCAGCGGCAACTCGATCTCGCTGCAGCCGGTCAGCATCGAGGGTACCACCGGTCTCAACGTCGCCGCGGGGATCGCTTCGATGAGCCTGCAATGCGCGCCGGGACCGTGAGGGCGCGACTTTACCGAGAACTGGGGGCGCGCCTTGCGCCCTCGCCCGAGCTGACAGCACCGTGGCGGGGGCTCAGTGGCAGCCCCCAACCGGCGGGTTGACGTTGCAATGCAAGTCGCAAGTCGCTTTTGGTGCGCAACGCCAAGAAATCGATTGGCCGCTGCTGGGTAGGAAGCAGGTGCCGTAGCATTCGGTTTCGGCGCCGAGCGGCCGGCTGAGCCGGCTTACGACGCCGAGCGCCTGGTCGTATTTCTGGATGCTGGTTTCAACCTGGCCGATATCCTGCTGTTCGGCTTTGAGCCGTCCACCTGATTGCTGGGCGAGGGCTGGAACGCCAGCGATGAGACCGCACGCGATCGCCAGATAACAGACGAGCCGGAATTGCATCTTGGTTCCCCGTCGAAGACCGAATAGGCGCAGGTTCAGGATATCGGCGGCGCAAGTCACCTGACAATCGCCAGCGCCTGGTTGTGCAATTCAGCCCTGAGCTCAAAATGGGCAATGCAGTTTGCCAGTCCTGCCCCACAGCGTACAATCTCCGCCCGATCGGTCGGCGGTCACCCGTGGAGGTCCCAAAATGATTACAAAATTCGACAGCCTGTTTGCCGGACATGTCGACATGAGCGATGTCGGCTATGGCGGAATCCCGGTGAACGACCGCCGCTTCCCGAATGAGCATCTGGCCACCGTCTTCGACAAGGCGCAGGGGATGGCGCAGCTGATGGACCGCCTCGGCTACCACACATTCTGGATGGCCGAGCACCATTTTCAGCACGAAGGCTACGAATGCATCCCGAACGTGCTGATGATGGCACTCCATTTGTCGCATGTGACCAACCGTATCCGGATCGGCTGCGGCTTCAACATCACGCCGATGTGGCACCCGCTGCGGCTGGCGGAAGACTACGCCACGGCCGACATTCTGAGCGGGGGCCGGATCACCTTTGGCGTCGGGCGCGGCTATCATACCCGCGAGGTGGAGACCTTCGGCTCGCCATTGCTCGACCAGCCGGCAAATCGCGAATTGTTCGAAGAACAGGTCCGACGTCATCTTCAAGGCGTTCAACAACGAGACGTTCTCCCATACCGGCAAGCATTACACCCTGCCGCCGCAGGTGCCGTATCGCGGCTATACGCTTGAGGAGCTGACCGTCGTGCCGCGGCCGTTGCGGCTGCCGGTCGAGTGCTGGCAGCCGATCCAGGGCGGCAGCGAGCGTGCGCTGGATTTCATGGCAAAACACGGGATCCAGGGCTTGATCGGCGGCGGCTCGGCCGAGGGCGGGGCGATGCACAAAGTGGTTCTCGACTGGCATCAGGCGCATGCCCGCATCGGCAAGCACCTCGAACTCGGCGAGCGGCTGTGCTTCGGCTTCCATTTCTTTATCGCCGACAACCGTGAGCAGGGTATCCGCGAGGCGGGTAAGTATTACGAAGAAAACATGAAGATGTTTGGCGAATTGCGGCTGGTGCGGGCGCTGTCGGACGAGCAGATCGAGATCATGCGCGACCGCAAACGCGCGCCCTCGGCCAAGCTGCCGCGGATCGAGGACGCAATCGCCGCCGGCGGCGTGCTGTGCGGCTCGCCTGAGCAGATCATCGAGCACCTTAAGGCGCTCGAAAGGCGCTATCCCGGCCTCGACCGCGTGTCGGTCAGTCTGAGCGTCGGCGTGCCGAAGGTTGTCGCGCTCGAACAGCTCGAGCGCTTTGGCAAGGAAGTCATGCCGGCCTTCGCCAAGGCCAGAACCTCGGAGCTGGTGCCGGCCCAGTAGTCCAAAGGCTCAGCAGGACGCAGCGGCAGCTTGCCGCTTGCCGCCGTACCACAGAGGAACTCGTCGATAGCTGGCCCGCTTATCGGTTGAACGAGCCAGCTGCTCCCTTGACTACTGAAACGACAAACAGCATCGACGCAGGCGGTGTAACCGTTGCTTTGGCGCTCAGCTCGTGCGCACGAACTTGTCGACGCCGCGCTCGGTGGTCAATCCGGCGTAGATATCGCCGCGCAAGTCGACGCCGACGCCGTGGACATGGCGGCTCTCCATGCGGGCCAGCACATTTCCTTGTCCGTCGCGAACACAGACATAGGCAGGCTTGCCGTCGTCCTCCTGCTCAGCAATGTAGTAGTTGCCGTCCTTGCCGCGGCTGATGTCGTTCGGCCCGCCCATGCCGGTCCACTGGCCAAGGAAATCGCCCTCCGGTGAGAAGATCTGGATGCGCTTGTTTGACCGGTCGGCAACGTAGAGCTTGCCGTCATCGTCGAACGCGATGCTGTGCGGCAGGTGGAACTGGCCCGCGGCCTGGCCCGGAGCGCCCCACGACTTGACCAGCTTTCCGTCTGAGGTGAAGCGGTGCACGCGGGCGTTGCGGTAGCCGTCGGTCACATAGATGTCGCCGTTCGGGTGAGCCATCATCTCGGTCGGGTGATTGAACGGCCCCGCCGCGCGCTCGGCCCGCCAATTGGTGATTTGACCAGTGTCGGAATGGACGCCGCGCCGGCCGAGCTCTAGGAGCGGCTTGCCGTCGAGGGTGAACGACTTTGCGACCGAGTCGGCGCGATCAGTGGTGTAGACGATGTCGCCGACGATTTTCAGGCCGTGCGGGTCGGTAACCTCGCCGCTGCCCCAGGCGCCCAGGTACTTGCCCTCGCGGTCGAAGACCACGACCGGGGGGTCCTTGCGCTGAAAGACGTAGATGCGGTCCTGCGCATCGGCCGCCACCCGGCTGACCAGCCCGAACGATTGCCCGGCTGGCAATTTAAAGAAATCTTGGATCAGCTCGTAGGTGTATTTGCCCGTGCCAACTTGTGCCATTGCTGCTTCCTCCCGGAAAAATGAGGACGAAAGTCGCCTCCGCCGCTTACCGCGAAGGCATGCCCTACAACATGGTTATATTGCCGACATCGATATCGTACTTGCGCATGTAAGCCGGCATCCCCCGGATTCTCGGTCTGCGAGCTGCGATTTTCCGTCTCCGTGAGGCGCGCCGCAATGAAATTCGATCGCAGCCGACCCGTTGGGTTCTTACTCGGCGGCGGCGCGCGGGCAGGAGAGGCTGGCGAGCTCGGCGCCAAGGTAGCGGGCTAGGATGTCCATGGCCGAGCGGCCGGCGCGGGTTTCGGCGTCGGGGTTGTAATTGGTGTTGGTGTTGACGTCGTAGGTGTAGGTCGCGCCGCGGGCGTCGATGATGAATTCGATCCCGGCAACCCCAATGCCGTTGCCGGCGAGGAAGAATTCGTAGGCGCGTTTCAGACCGGGGTCGATGTCGTCGATGATCGTGAACTTGGCGCGGGGCGCCCCGCGAGGCGAGTTCGGGCCGGCCGGGCAGAACGCGTCGCCGACGGCGCAAGCATCGGCCGGGCACAGTTCAAACCCGTCGCCGGTGTCGACCTCGACCGCGTAGAGGAACCGGCCGCCGATGAACTCGGCGCGGGTAATCAGCGGCGCCGGCGCGCGGATGTATTGCTGCAACAGGTGCAAGCCGTCGACCGGCGGCTCGTAGTCCGGGCTTTCGAGATAATCGCCGAGCGCCTCCACCCGATGAAACAGGCGCACACCGAGCCCCTTGCCGCCGCGGTTCGGCTTGAGGATAAACGGGTCGGCGGCGAAATGTTCGCGGGCGGCAGCGACGAGCAATTTCTTGCCGGCGACGACCACGGTATCCGGGATACGGATGCCGGCCTGTTCGAGAGCGGCGTATTGGCGCGCCTTGCTGATTTCGAGATCGAGCGCGCGGCTGCCGTTGACGACGCGGCGCCCGTGCCGCTCGAGCCAGGCCAGGACCGCGGCCGTCAACTCAGCGGCGTAGCGGTGATCGCGGGTGTGGGAAGAGGCGCTCATCCGGTTGTAGAAGATGCCCTCGGGCGGTGGCCGCGACAGATCGAATACGCCACGGTCGAGGAACCAGTCGCGCCATGGGAGCCGCCGCCGATCGAATGCCTCGGCCAACGGCTTGAGCCAGGCCGCATTCTCGTGGATCACGTAGATGCAGGTCATCGCCGCCTCCTCGTTTGCGGCGCAGCCTATATCCACAGAGTCTATGAGTCTATAGGTCTCTAAATCACACTATTTATGAGCTATTTGTTGCGAATTCCGGGCTCGGAACAGCCGGCCGCCGGGCATCGGATGGGGTACGCCGGTCGTCGAGGGAAGGCTGAGCGGCAGTCCGGCGAGCGAACGGACCGCGAGATAGGCAAAAGCCTGGGCTTCGAGCGCGTCGCCGTCCCAGCCGACATCCTCAACCGGCCTCGCGGGAGTGCCAAGACGCCGCGCCAGCGCCGACATCAGCGCCGGATTACGGCGCCCGCCACCGCAAACCAGCCACTCTCGCACCGGAGCCGGGAAATGACGGCGGGCGGCGGCAACCGTCGCGGCGGTCATCTCGGTCAAGGTGGCGGCGCCGTCCACCACGGACAGACCTTCCGGGAACGCGTCGCGGAAATCGTCGCGATCGAGCGATTTCGGCGGCAGCCGCGCGAAATACGGCATCTCGATCAGTCGCGCGACATGCGCCTGCGAGGCGCGCCCGGAGCGGGCGAGCGCGCCGTCGACATCCGCCTCGGCATCGGTATGCCGTCGCACCCAATCATCGAGCAGGGCGTTGCCCGGCCCGGTGTCGAAGGCGAGGATGTTTTCCGCCTCCCCGATCCAGGTCACGTTGCCAACGCCGCCGAGGTTCAGCACGGCAAGCGGTTTCGGCAAGGCCGAGGCGAGTGCCGCGTGAAACAGCGGCGCCAGGGGCGCGCCTTCGCCCCCGGCCGCGACATCGGCCGAGCGGAAATCGCCCACCACGTCGATCCCGAGGCGCCGCGCCAAGGCTGCGCCGTCGCCCAGTTGCCAGGTGCGGCGCGTCGCCGGCCGATGCAAAATCGTATGGCCGTGCATCCCGATGACGTCCGCCGCGAGGCCCTTGTAGCGGTCGAGAAACTGTTCGACCGCCTCGCCATGCAGCCGGGTCAATTCGGCTTCAACTCCATCGACCGGGCCGATCCCTCCCAGCACGCCGCGCAGCCTTTCGCGAAAATCCGCCGGGTAGGGGATCGTCATCGACGGCCCCGGACAGACCCGTGCGACGCCGTCGGTTTCGACCGTCGCGACATCGATGCCGTCGAGCGAGGTGCCGCTCATCAACCCGATCGCCCGCCGTACCCCCTCCCTTCCCTCCTCCGCACGCGCGAGAGTGTCAGGGTGGGACCGAGGGGGTTGTGGCCCGCCGGACGCGGCTATGTTAGATGACGCCGTCATGTCGACACCTCGTTCCCCGTTTCTCGTGGCCGCCATCGAACGCGGCTTTGTCCATCAATGCACCGATCTCGGCGCGCTCGACGTGCGGCTCAGCCAGGGCCAGGTCAGCGCCTATGTCGGCTACGACTGCACCGCCGACAGTCTGCATGTCGGCAGCCTGGTGTCGATCATGCTGTTGCGGCTGTGGCAGCAGAGCGGACATCGGCCGATCGTGCTGTTGGGCGGCGGCACGACGCGGATCGGCGACCCGTCGTTCCGCGACGCGGCGCGGCCATTGCTGGACGATGCCGCGATCGCCCACAACATGGCCGGCATTCGCAAGGTGTTCACCAAGTTCGTTGGCTTCGGCGACGGCCCGGCCGATGCCGTCCTGGTCAACAACGCCGACTGGCTCGACGAGTTGCGCTACATCCCTGTCTTGCGTGATGTCGGGCGCCATTTTTCGGTCAACCGCATGCTGACGCAGGACAGCATCCGCCTGCGGCTCGAACGCGAGCAGCCGCTCTCCTTTCTCGAATTCAACTATCCGATCCTGCAGGCCTATGATTTTGTCGAGTTGGGGCGGCGCTTTGGCTGCGAAGTGCAGATCGGCGGCTCCGACCAATGGGGCAACATCGTCGGCGGCGTCGAACTCGGCCGCCGCATGGACGGGCGCAGCCTCTACGGCTTGACGACGCCGCTGTTGACGACCGCCTCGGGCGACAAGATGGGCAAGACCGCACAGGGAGCGGTGTGGCTCAACGCCGAGCGGCTGTCGCCGTACGAATACTGGCAGTTCTGGCGCAATACCGAAGATGCCGATGTCGGCCGCTTTTTGCGCCTCTTTACCGAATTGCCGATCGCGGAGATCGCCCGGCTCGAGGCGCTCGGCGGCGGCGAGGTCAACGAGGCGAAAAAAATCCTGGCCACCGAGGCGACGGCGCTGTGCCACGGCCGCGACGCCGCCGAGGCGGCGGCGCAGACCGCGCGCTCGGTCTTCGAGGAAGGCGGCAGCGGCGAGGATCTGCCGCAGACCGAATTGGCGCGCGACCTGTTCGAGTGTGGAATATCGGTCTTCGAATTGTTCAACCGCGCCGGGCTCGCCGCCTCGAATGGCGAGGCGCGGCGGCTGATCCGCGGCGGTGGTGCGCGCATCAACGATGCCGTCGTCGACGACGAGACCCGCATCGTCCGCCTCGCCGATCTCGGCCCGCACGAGGTGCTGAAGCTCAGCGCCGGGCGCAAACGGCACGCCCTCGTCCGCCCGGTTTGACGGGCTCTGCCGCCAGCCGCTCAAAAAGGCGAACGGAGCTGAGACAGCCCGACCGCCGGCAACCCGCTGTTCCGTGGCGCCGGCCCGCGACTAGGCCGGCGGCTTTTTTTCTTCATGCTGCGGTGCGGGATGCGGCCTGGGAGCGGCCTGCCGCGGGCGAGGCGCCGGATGCGGCGCTGGACGCGCGGCTGCAACCGCATGGGGCGCCGGATGCGCGGCCGCGACCGGATGCGGAACAGCCGGCCGTGCGACTGGAGGGTGGACTGGCGCCGGCTGCACTGGCGGCGCGACACGCGCTTGCGCTGCCGGCGCTGGTGCTTCGGCCCTCACCGGCGGCCGTGCTTCGGGTCTTGGCGAAACCTCGGGTACACGCCCTGGGATCGCAGCTCTTGGCGCGACGGCCGCACGCTCCGCGGCAGGCCCGTGCTGGCCTGGGGCTACGGCTCCGGGCGCGAGGGCCGCACGCTCCGCGGCAGGCCCGTGCTGGCCTGGGGCCACGCCGCCGGGCGCGAGGGCCGCATGCTCAGCGGCAGGCCCGTGCTGCCCTGGGGCCACGCCGCCGGGCGCGACGCCCGCATGCTCCGCCGCTGGTCCATGCTGGCCTGGGGCTAAGGCCCCGGGCGCGACGCCCGCATGCTCCGCCGCTGCAGCGTTGCGCGCTGGGACCACGCCAGGGCCGCTGAACTCGCCCGGTCGGCTCGTCGCGGCGACCGGCGGACGCCCCTGGTTGACCGAGGCCAACAGCGCGTGATTTGTGCTGGCCGCCTGTTGGTGCTGGGCCTGCGCCGGTGTCGGCGGCACGCGCGACTGTCGTGCCAGGGCCTGATCCTGGGATGTCGGCCGGGCCGCAGTGCCGCCATTGCCGCCATTATAGCTCACATTGTTGACGGTCGTGTTGTTGACCACCGTGCGGTTGTACACATTGGTGATGTTCGAATTGCTGATGTTGTTGACGGCTCGGTTGTAGTTGAACGCGCCGTTGTTCCAGTAGCCGCCCTGGTAACCTGAACCACCATAGCCAAAGCCGTAATTAATGCCGCCGTAGAACCCGACGCGCGACCCCCAGTAGCCGGTGTTGAACAAATAGGAACCGTTGTTCCAACCCCAGTAGCCGGGTGTCCACAGCAAGCCTACCGCGGGGGGTTGTACCCAGGTGCCCGGCACCCAGTAATACCCGTACGGTCCATATGCCCAGTAGCCGGGCGTCCAGATGTAGCCGGGCGCCGGAATCTGGGGCTGCTCGTAAATTGGAAGCAACGGCGGTCCGATGGTGATGTTCAGGCCGATCCCCACCTGTCCGAAAGACGTGGCCGACCCTAACACCAGACCCAGCAACAAGAGGGCCGGGATGACAAGGCGGAACCGGTACATGTCAAGGCCTCGCGGCTAGGTGAAATATGAAAAATACCGGCAATAGCCAGAGGGGCAGGCGACGATCAACCCCAACCCAGAGCTTCAAACGGTTTTGAAGAGCCGCCGTTCCAGAATGCCCGGAAACGACAGCTCGCGATCCCCGAGCATCAGCGGTGCCGGGGTCGCGCCCGCGGCCGCAGCAGATCGGGAGGCATGGGTCAAGCCCGCGCCCCCCGGCCGGCAATCCTCGGCCGGCGGGCCCGCCCGCCCCCTGCTTGGCTTGCGCAACTCCGAAGGCTAATCCGACTTTATCTCGATTTGTCTTTACGACGGCATCTGGCCCATGAAGTCGCGCTTGCCAAGCTCGATCCCAAGCGAGCGTAAGATGTTGTATGCCGTCGTCGTGTGGAAGTAGAAGTTCGGCAGTGCCAGATGATAAAGATAGACTTGGGCGCGGAAATTACGCGGCTGACCACCCTGGGTTAGCGTCACCTGCAAATCTTCTTTGCCGTCGATCTGATCCGGACGCAGCCCCTTAAGGAAGTCGATGGTCTTGTCGAGCCTCGACTGCATCTCGGCAAAGCTGTTGTCGATCGCCGGCAGCTGGGGCGCGTCGACACCGGCGACGCGACCGGCACCAAAAGCGTGCTCGCTCGCTTGCCGTACCTGGCGAGCCAGGGTGAACATGTCGGGGTAGAGCCGCAGATTCAAAACCGTGGCCTCATCCCACTTTTTCTCGGTGGCGTGCTTTTGGGCCTTCTCCAGCGTACCCTTCAGGCCGCCGAGCAGCTGCAGAAACACCGGCACCGAGGCGTGGTACATGCTGATGGCCATGAGTTGGTCCTCCTCGTGTTGGTAAAGGTGAAGCCGGTGGCATCTTAACCGCCCGAACGGCGGGCGGGAAGGCGCGATCGGTCGAGGCGGATCGCAGCGCGCTCGACCTTGGGGTCGGGCCGATCTACTCTGTCGTGGTCGCAGTGAGGGAGGCGCGGGCGTGGCCAGGGAACGGCGTCTCGAAGCGCGCCAGGTCGAGGAGATCTTCCTCGCCTTTGCCGAGGCCATGCGCGAATTGCCGCCCGACATCGAAGCGGGCTGGCTCGACGCGCAAGGCGATCTGCGCCTTGCCCCAGACATCGCCCGCAAATTGCGGACCGCGCGCCGGGTGCGGCAATTGCTGCTGGAGCTGCGGCAGAGCGAGGGTGAGCGCTGAGGGCGGTGTCCCGCTGACATCGCCGTCCGCGGGGCCGGCGACGACGCGCTGGTTGTGTACCGGCCGATCTCTGCCGCCGACATACAGCGGGTTCGCCGCGGAGCAGCGCGGGTCGCTCTCCGTCGGCTGGCAGGAAATCCTGAAGCTGCCGCAAGTGGCGCGTTTGCCGGCCCCATCGCCCTCTGGTATCCGCCGAGCACTGGAGCACCACAGGTGGCGAGAGGATCGACGGAGCTGTGATAATAGAGCGCGGCAGCGGCCCAGCCCGGCTGCCCCGGCACCGCCGGCGGACTGCCGACCAAACCCGGCAGCCAGAAGCTGAGCCCGCCCTCGTCGGCAAGCGAAGCGCTCGGCCCTGCAATGAGGGGCAGCGAACACTAAGAACCGGGCTGCGATGGGGCGCCTTCGCGCGCCGGGCTTTGTCTCCATCATGACGTTCCCCCAACGGGTGTCTTGGGGGCCGACCCGAAAGAGTTTAACGATCTCAATATGTCACCGTCGCGCTCGGGAAGAACGTGTGAAGCCCCGTCCGTAAGGGAAGCCGTCATTCCGGGATGCTCCAACGGGGCAGGCCCGGAACCCATGAGCACACCGGCTCGCAGATGTCTCGCAGGCCAGCGTCCCTGGGTTCCCGCCTTCGCGGGAGATAAATAATTGATTTCGATAAAACTATTTCGAGCCGGCCCTCCTAGTACGCTCGCTTCAGCGCGGGCGCAGATCCTTGCTCGCGGCGAGCTCAATTCACTGGCAGCGGCTCGATAAACTTCCACCTGCAATCCAAAATCTCGGCGCGCCGACACACCCGGACCCTGTCGAACAGTGGCACCTTTGCCGACGCGCGTCGTCCAGGCCTATTTCACTTTCACGAAATCGCCGGGCTTCGACGACCCATCGATGCTCAGCGTCAGCACGAGTGCGATAGATGCGGGTTTGCCTGTCATGGTCCGGATTCCTTGATGTAATCGTCCCGTTCACGTCATTTTCTCGACAGCAGGCAACACCCAGACCTTGTCGAAGAACTCCTTTTTCGGCGCATAGAGACGGAACATCAGCTCGAACTTGTGGGGCGGGTCCATAGGAACCCAGTTGCTGTCCTTGCCCGCCGGCACTTTCGGCCCGAAGTAGATCTCGACCGAGCCGTCGGCATTCTTTTGCAATTCGGGAATCTGCGAGGAGCGGCTGGCACGCGGCATGCTGCGGATCAAGGCATGCGTTTTCCGGTCGTAGGCAGTCACCGACCAGTACTGTTCGATCGGCACATTAGGCGGCACGGTCAGGCGATAGTTCTTGCTGCCGTCGAGGGGGTCGCCGTGCTTGTCGCGGATGGAGATCAGATAGAACTGACCAGCGCCCAATCGCTTGATGCCGACATAGCCGTATGAATAGACCATACCGCGCATGTCGCGCGGATAGGCGTCTGGGTCGGCATAGCCCGTCGCCTGCATTTTGACGACCTCGGCCGGGCCGGCCGGCCGCCATTGTGTATTCTCGAAAAAGGACGGCCAGCCTTTGTCGTACATGCCTTCCAGGAAGGCCTCAGCCTCCTGTGCCCCGGCGTCGAGCAATTTCGTGGTCTGCCGGTCCGGGTCGAACGGCTTGCCCTTTTCGATGCCGAGCGACTTCAGCTGGTCGATCATCGCGCGGTCGCGCTGCAGCCAGGGCTCGCTCTGCACGATCCGGTCGAGGTGTTGAAAGAAGCTCGAATCGAAACGGATCGTCGAGTCGAAGATGACATCCTTCGCGTCAGTGAAGATGGTCGGAGGTGGATTGGTTGCCTGTGCGAGCGGATAGACCCTGATTTTTTTGCCGTATTCGATTGCCGTCGCGACATCGGCGTCGCTGTGACTGGGGAGGTTCGAACGGATCAGGGCATAGCCGCCGAACGTGTCGGATTGCAGCACGATGTCGCCTTCCGGCTTCGGACCTGCGTAGCCCGGCGGCAGAATCAGGTATTTTCCGCCAGCGCCCTTGTCGGCGCCAAGGCGGCCCGCGTCCTCGAGCGGCATCTGCCACGTGGTGACGATGTTTCCGTTGGTCGATCCGCTTGTGTCCGCGGCCGCAGATCGAGCACGATCAGACCGTCTTTCGTGTTGAAGAACGTCATGAAGTAGATCGCGTCGGGGTTGGGCGTGAGCGTCTGGTTGCGCCAGTCGAGCGGACGGCCCCAGTAGACGACTTGGTTTACCTTGCCATCAGTCTTGGCAAGCATCTCCTGCAGCATCAGGTCGTAGTTGACCGCCGGCATGCCCCAGATGACGGCCTCGACGGCGCGCCGTTCGATGGTGCGGCGGGCGAGGTCGTCGGAGGTAAAACTCTGCGCTTGCGCATGGTTCGAAAGGCCAACGACGGCGAGCGTCAGAGACAACATTTCCAGTGCCGACGCCATTCGGCTCGATAGGCGCGTCGATTCACCTCGCTGAATGGCGGCGCCGCCACCGTTCAGCGCGTCGCCGGTCTGGCCGCGGCAAGTTTCGCCTTTATGGCGTCGAGATTGAAGCTCGCGCCCGCCTGCTCCGTCACCAGGCTCTTCCCGCGAAGACGCCTTACTCATGGCATCCTCCCTTCTCTCAAATGAGAGGCGCAGCCGGAGGCGGACCAATTCAACTGCTTTACCGACGGCGGCTCGGCCTATGATCCGGACATGGGCCTGACCGAAACGAGCATCGCGCTTGGTATTTGCGTGTTCGTCCTCGCCGGTGCGCTGGTCCTCGACCGCCGCCCCTACCGCCCTGGCAAGTTCAACTACGTGCCCCTGATGATCATCGCCCTCGCCGCCGGCCTCGTGCTCGCCAGGCACCTTCTGGGGCTGATCCTATAGCAGTCTGCGCCAACAGAGGGGGCGGCGCCGGCAGACTACCGGACACGGGGTTCGGGATCACCGGATCGAAACCGTCGGCGAAACCCGCCGTGTCCGCGAAGTCTTGCCGATCGTAGGTGAAAACGCGCAATGTCGTGCCGTGCAGCAGACTGGCGCTCTAAGCCCTCGGTCCGCGTTTTTGCAAGGATATGAGGCTGGCACCCGATACTTCGCCAAGCGGCGGCACGGTGACGGGCGCGACGGCCGGATGGGTGACCTCAACCCGCCGCACGAACCGACGCAGCTGCGGCTGTCGTGTTGCCTCTTTGCTGATGAGGTGGGCTATTCCGGGTTGCTATTTTCAGGGAGGATTAAGGCATGGCAGCGTCACACAAGGGTGAATGCTTCTGCGGCGCGGTTCAGCTGGTGGTATCGGGCGAACCTGAAGCCATGGGGTACTGTCATTGCCGATCATGCCGATCCTGGTCGGGCGGCCCGGTCAACGCCTTCAGCTTGTGGAAACCCGAAGCCGTGCAAGTCACGTCCGGAGCCGAAAACGTCGCGACGTTCCAGAAGACAGAAATAAGCCGACGTCAATACTGTACGAAATGCGGTGGTCACCTGATGGCCAGTCATCCGACCTTGGGATTGGTCGACGTGTTTGCCGCGACCTTGCCGACATTGAAGTTCAGCCCGGGCGTCCACGTCAACTACGCGGAGACGGTACTGCCGATGCGCGACGGGCTACCCAAACTGAAGGATTTTCCCAAGGAATTTGGCGGCTCGGGTGAGGTCATGCCGGAATAGAATACATCACGGCCCGGTCTGGCTCGGCCCTCGGCCTCGACTGCCCGAAAAGGCGCCCTCGAAGCGGTGCAAACGGTGCTGGGCGACACCGCCTCACGAAAGACGACTTTCTTGAGTAGAAATTGCGCCGGCGGGCTTTGCATGTCGCATTTTGGTAGAGAGCAGGCGGATCTCTTGCGATCTTTTGGCTGGGTGCAGAGCAGAGCCGTGGTGTGTTTGGCTATTGGCGGATAATTCCCGGTTTGGCGGATTCAATTCCCGATCAAGGGCGGCAAAATTCCCGGTTTTGGGCATCACGGGAATTCACTCACAAGCGGTTGATATCGCGCTTCGTTTTGACGACCTGATCACGCTCCCGGGACGAAATTCCCGAATATTTCCCGTCGAACCGGGAATGCCGTCTCCGTCGATGGAGTTCGGACCACTCCGACCAGCAAGCCGCCGGCGCCGCCGAAGAAAGCGGCGACAGGGGGGTTGCTGCCCACGACGCTCGGGTTTAGAGGCTGTCGAGGCCCGCGCCTGCCGAGGATTGCACCCAATGCCGCTCAACAAGCCCCATCTCGAATTCCATCGCGTCGACATGCATTCGGGCTGGGAGACGCCGCCCGGCTATCCCGCCGGCATCGAGCAAAAGATCCTCGCCGGCGCGCTTGACGAGGCGCGCAAAAACGGCAGCCGCACCCGCCTGTTGCGCTTCGCACCCGGCGTGTTCACGACCGCACCCTTTGTTCACGACCATTGGGAAGAGGTGTATCTGGTGGCGGGCGACTTGACCGTCGGCAGTGACGTTGACGGTCGCGGCGGCGAGAATTTCCCGGCCGGCACCTATGCCTGCCGCCCGCCCGGCGCCGCCCACGGCCCGTTCAAATCAGAGGGCGGCTGTCTGCTTTACGAAATCCACTACTACGGCCCGTGACCTCGGTTGCGCTCGGCAAAAACGGCTTGTCCCGGCGCGCGTTCGCAGCGCACAGCCGTCCTTGGCCAAAGCAGGCGGTGGTTCCCGCCCACTCAAAGGTTCGCCCGGTTGCGCTTTTCATCGAGCCCGGACGTCCCTTCGCGCCGCGTCAGCTCCGCGGCGACGTCCGATGGCGAGACCCCGGTATCGGCCCACAGGACGAAGAGGTGGTAGAGCAGGTCGGCGCTCTCGCCGATGAGCTTCGATCGATCGCCCCTGATCCCTTCGATGACCGCCTCGACCGCTTCCTCGCCGAGCTTTTGGGCAATTTTCGTGCGGCCGCGAGAGAACAGCCGGGCAGTGTAGGAGGTCTGCGGGTCGGCGCCGCGGCGCGATTTGATGACCTGCCACAGCCGGTCGAGCGCCGGTCCCAATTCCTTCGGCATCGTTCAGCACCGCACCGGGATGCCGCAGGCCGCGAGCCGCGCCTTGGCGTCGCCGATCCGCCATGTCCCAAAATGAAAGATCGAGGCCGCGAGAACCGCGGTCGCGTGGCCGTCGCGAATCCCCTCGACCAGATGGTCAAGCGTGCCGACCCCGCCCGAGGCGATGACCGGCACGCGCACCGCATCGGCGACGGCGCGGGTCAGGGCGATGTCGAAACCGGATTTGGTGCCGTCGCGGTCCATCGAGGTCAGCAGGATCTCGCCGGCGCCGTAATCGGTCAGCCGCCGGGCCCAGTCGATTGCGTCGATCCCGGTCGGCCGGCGGCCGCCATGGGTGAAGACTTCCCACTGCCCCGGCGCCACGGCCTCGGCGTCGATCGCGGCGACGACGCACTGGCTGCCGAATTTCTGCGCCGCTTCGCGCACGAATTCCGGGCGGGTGACGGCGGCGGTGTTGACCGACACCTTGTCGGCCCCGGCCAGCAACAGCCGGCGGACATCCTCGACGGTCCGCACCCCGCCGCCGACGGTCAGCGGCATAAAGCATTCCTCGGCGGTGCGCCGTACGACGTCGTAGAGCGTGTCGCGCCCCTCGGCACTGGCGGTGATGTCAAGAAAGCACAACTCGTCGGCGCCCTCGCGATCGTAAAAGCGGGCTTGTGCTACCGGGTCGCCGGCGTCCACCAGATCGACAAAGTTAACCCCCTTGACGACGCGGCCGTCCTTGACGTCGAGGCAGGGGATGACGCGCATCTTCAACATGCCGAGGCTCCTGCGACCAGCCGCAGGGCCGCGCGCGCTTCGACCCGGCCGTCATAGAGCGCGCGTCCGCAGATAACCCCGGTGATGCCGTCACCCTCGCGCGCCTTCAGCGCGGCGAGGTCGGCGAGCGAGGCGACGCCACCTGAAGCGATGACCGGGATGCAAACCTGGCGCGCCAGCTCCGCAAGCGCATCGGCGTCGATGCCGCCGAGCGCGCCGTCGCGGGCAATGTCGGTATGGATGATCGCCGCGATCCCGCAATCCTCGAAACGACGCGCCAGTTGGACGACCCCGATATCGGTGGTCTCGACCCAGCCCTCGACCGCGACCCGGCCGTGCCGAGCGTCGATGCCGACGGCTATCCGCCCCGGATGGTCGGCCACCGCGACCCGCACGAGATCGGGGTCGCGCAACGCCGCCGTGCCGAGCACGAACTCGGTCGATCCCGAGCTCGAGCCAATGGTCGATCGCGGCGCGCTCGCGGATGCCGCCGCCGAGTTGGATATGCAGATCGACGGCCTTGCGGATCGCGGCCACCGCGGCGCCATTGACCGAATGGCCGGCGAAGGCGCCGTTCAGGTCGACGACGTGCAGCCATTCAAAGCCGGTATCGGCAAAATCCCTGGCCTGCGCCGCCGGATCGTCGTTGAACACGATCGCGCTCGCCATTTCGCCGCGGACCAGGCGCACGCATTTGCCGTCTTTGAGGTCGACCGCCGGATAGAGGATCACGGCGCCTCGGGCCCGACGTCGAGCAGCTTGTAGTAGTAATGTCCCGGCACGATCCGGCCCTCGACGCGGGCGTAGACCGGATGCGTACCCCAGCGCCGATAGCCGAGACCCTCGTACAGCCCGATGGCCGCGTTCTGCGTGTCGCGCAGATCGAGGTTCAGCACCACCAGCCCGATCTCCTGGGCGAGCCGTTCGATTTCGAGCACGATGCCGCGGGCGAGCCCATGACCGCGGGCCCAAGGCGCCACAAAGGCGCTGGTCAGGGTTCCGGCAAAGGCCTGCGCCTCGTTGTTGCGCGGCGCCCGGCCCAGCTGCGCCGAGCCGGCAATGATGCCGTCGAGCCGGCCGACCACCAAACGGCGCTCGGGCACCAGCAACAGCCCCTTCCAGTAGTTTTCGAGCACCTGGCGCGGCGGCGGCTTGAGCCAGCCAAACCCGCCGCCCTCGGTAATCGCGCTCTCGGTCGCCTCGCACAAATCGTCGAGATCGGTACCCGAATACTGCGTCAGCCGCTCGACGTTGAGCCTCGGCGCGGCGATGTGCCGATCGCTCATGGCCGCCATCGCAGGAAATTGCCGATCAGCCGCAAACCCGCCTCCTGACTTTTCTCGGGATGGAATTGAGTCCCGGCGAGATTGTCGTGTCCGACCACCGCGGCGAGCGGCCCGCCATAATCAGTAACGGCGAAGAGGTCGGCATCGTCGTCCACGCGGAAATTATAGCTGTGGACAAAATAGGCGTGGGCGCCGGTCAGCAGCCCAGTCAGCAGCGGATGCGCCTGCCGTTCGGTCAGTTCGTTCCACCCCATGTGCGGGATCTTGAGCGTTGGGTCGGAGGGCTCAATCGGCACGACCTCGCCCGCGATCCAGCCAAGGCCCTCCGTCGTTTCGAACTCGCGGCCGCGTTGGGCCATCAACTGCATGCCGACGCAAATCCCAAGAAACGGGCGGGCGCGGGCGAACACCGCCTCCTGTAGTGCGTCTTCGAGCCCCGGCACCGCAGCGAGGCCGCGCCGGCAAGCGGCAAAGGCGCCCACCCCCGGAAGAACGACGCGATCGGCGCCGGCCACAGTCTCCGGCCTGCTCGTGACTCTGATCTCGGCGGAAATCCTGTGTTCTGCGGCGGCGCGCTCGAACGCCTTGGCCGCCGAGCGCAGATTACCCGAGCCGTAATCGACAATCGCGACGATCATCACAGGCTGCCGCCGAGGACTCCCTTGGTCGAGGGCACCATGCCGCCACGGCGCGGATCGATCTCCACCGCCTGCCGCAACGCTCGCGCCAGACCCTTGAAGCAGGATTCGACGATATGATGGTTGTTTTCGCCATAGAGGTTTTCAATGTGCAGCGTCACCCCCGCCGATTGCGCAAAAGCCTGGAACCACTCCTTGAACAACTCGGTATCCATCTCGCCGAGTTTCGGACGGGTAAACGCGACCTTCCACACCAGGTAGGGCCGGTTCGACGCGTCTAGGCTGACCCGCGTCAAAGTTTCGTCCATCGGGATCACCGCATGCCCGTAGCGGGCGATGCCGGCGCGGTCGCCGAGCGCCTTCGACACCGCCTCGCCGACGACGTAACCGGTGTCCTCGGTAGTGTGGTGAAAGTCGATATGCAGATCGCCTGCCGCGCGCAGCTCGAGGTCGATCAGGCTGTGCCTGGCCAACTGTTCGAGCATGTGATCGAGAAAGCCGATGCCCGTCTTGATGTCGCCGGCCCCGGCGCCGTCGAGGTCGACCCGGCCGCTGATCTGGGTCTCCTTGGTGTTGCGTTCGACTGTCGCCACCCGCACGATGCTCTCCTCTGTCGCCGCTTTCTGCGGCTAGCCCTTATCTAGCGATTTCGCGCCAGAGTTGCCACCGTCGGGGCTTCTTCATCGTGCGCCGCCTTCGATGCGCTCGGCCACGCGAACGAGCAGCGCCAACATCGCCGACATGCGGTCTTCCTGGGTACCGAAGCGCGCTTCCAGCGACCCTAAACGGGTTTCGATGCCGCCGATCCGTGCCTCAAGCGCGGTGAAACGGTGTTCGAGAGCACGGAAGCGCAGCTGCAAATCGCGCAATTCGGCGGTCAGGGTCAACACCCGCGAACCCAGCAATTCGAGGCTGATTTTTTCGTCGCTCACCCGGCTTTTCTCCCGCTCGGCGATCGAACGCTGCCAATACCGAAGGCATGATACTCCGGCGCGCCATCGGACAACAGGAGCGCTTGGCTTTCGCACGCGCTTGATCGCAGATCGGGTGGGCCTACATCTCACTCGGCCTCCCGCAAGGCACTATCTTCCCGAAGAGGCGCATGGGACATTCCAGCGAAACTGAGTGGCACGGCACGACAATCCTTTGCGTGCGCAAGGATCGCCACGTGGTGATTGCCGGCGACGGCCAGGTCACGATGGGCCAGACCGTCGTCAAGTCGAACGCCCGCAAACTGCGACGTTTGGCGGGCGGCGCGGTGATCGCGGGGTTTGCCGGAACGACTGCCGACGCGATCACCTTGTTCGAACAACTCGAAGGCAAGCTCGAGCAATATGCCGGCCAGCTGTCGCGGGCCTGCGTCGAGCTTGCCAAGGATTGGCGCACCGACCGCTATCTGCGCCGGCTCGAGGCGATGATGGCGGTCGCCGACAAAAACGTGTCGCTGATCCTGTCGGGCACCGGCGACGTGCTCGAACCCGAAGACGGGCTGATTGGCATCGGCTCGGGAGGCGGCTATGCACTCGCCGCGGCGCGGGCGCTGGTCGGCGTCGACGGCGTCGATGCCGAAGCGGTGGCACGGCGCGCGATGGCCATCGCGGCCGGCATCTGCATCTATACCAACGACAAGATCACCCTCGAAAAAATGGATTACTGACCCGCCGATGCCCGCCTTCAGCCCACGCGAGATCGTCTCCGAGCTCGATCGTTTCATCGTTGGCCAACACGACGCCAAGCGCGCCGTCGCGATCGCTTTGCGCAACCGCTGGCGCCGCCAGCAGCTGACCCCGGAGCTTCGCGACGAAGTGTTGCCGAAAAACATCCTGATGATCGGTCCGACCGGCTGCGGCAAGACCGAGATCGCGCGACGGCTGGCGCGGCTCGCACAGGCGCCCTTTGTCAAAGTCGAGGCGACAAAGTTCACCGAGGTCGGCTATGTCGGCCGCGACGTCGAGCAGATCGTGCGCGACCTTGTCGAAATCGCGATCGGCATGACCCGCGAGCGGCTGCGCAAGGAAGTCGAGCCCAAAGCCGAAATCGCCGCCGAGGAGCGGGTTCTCGACGCCCTTGTGGGCGTGAATGCCAGTGCCGACACGCGCCAGAAATTCCGCAAGCAGTTGCGCGAGGGGTCGCTCGACGACCGCGAAATCGAGGTAGGGGTGCAGGAGAGTGCGGCGGCCAATCTGCCGACCTTCGAGATCCCGGGCATGCCCGGCGCGCAGATGGGCATGCTCAATCTTGGCGACATCTTCGGCAAGACCTTTGGTACGCGCACCAAGCCGAAAAAGATGACGGTCGGCGACAGCCATCGTGTGCTGATGGCCGAGGAGAGTGACAAGCTCCTCGATCAGGACATGGTTGTGCGCGAGGCGATCGCCGCCGTCGAGCAGAACGGCATCGTCTTCCTCGACGAGATCGACAAGATCTGCGGCCGCGGCGAACGCGCCAGCGGGATCGGCGGCCCCGATGTCAGCCGCGAGGGGGTGCAGCGCGACCTGTTGCCGTTGATCGAAGGGACCTCCGTTGCGACCAAGCATGGCTCGGTCAAAACCGACCATGTGTTGTTCATCGCTTCGGGCGCCTTTCACCAGGCCAAGCCATCCGATCTGTTGCCGGAATTGCAGGGACGTTTGCCGATCCGGGTCGAGTTGAAGGCGCTCGACCGCAGTGACTTCCGCCGCATCCTGGTCGAGCCCGAGGCGAGCCTGATCAAGCAATACAAGGCGTTGCTCGCAACCGAAGGCGTCACCCTCGATTTCGACGAGGACGCGATCGACGAACTCGCCCTGTTGGCCGAGGAGATCAATTCGGCGGTCGAGAATATCGGCGCCCGCCGCCTGCACACAATCCTCGAACGCCTGTTGGAAGAGATCAGCTTCACCGCCTCCGACCGCCCTGCCGGTACTCTGGTGCAGATCGACCGCGCCTATGTCCGTGACCAGGTTGGCGCCCTCGCACAAAACGCCGATTTGTCGAAATTCATCCTGTAGACCGAAGACTTGAACCATTGGCTGGCAAAGGTTTGAGCAGCCGACCGCGTGTAGCGATCCAATCGCAAGCAGAGACTTTTTAACCGTTCTAAAACCTTGCAGCCTCGTGGAATGCGCTAAATTTGCGCCTATTTAGGCCGGGGCGCGGGCGCCCCGGATAAGCCCGGCGTGACCGTCATCCCCTTGCTGTTGTCGGTCGCTCTTCAATGAGGCCGGGGCGCGGGCGCCCCGGATATTATGCCGAGTTGTCCCGTCGTGAGACCCGTAATCCCGGCTTCAATGAGGCCGGGGCGCGGGCGCCCCGGATATATGATCGTGTTGCGCAGGGTGTTCGAGCTGGAGGTTTGCTTCAATGAGGCCGGGGCACGGGCGCCCCGGATATGTGGCAGCGCCATGAGCCCGCAGGCAAAGCCGACGACGCTTCAATGAGGCCGGGGCGCGGGCGCCCCGGATATTCGCAAAGGCCAACGGCACCACGACCGTTGAAACCATTGCTTCAATGAGGCCGGGGCGCGGGCGCCCCGGATATACCCGCCCGGAAAGGCCATTGGATATCAATACCGTCTGGGCGGGTTTGCGAGCGGCGGCCAGCGATGACAGGCAAAATCCGCCAATTCTCCACCTGGTCGTATTCACCATGTCAAAGAGCCCCAAGATTCCAACGGGCTACCGGATTCGAGCGGGTGCCGGGTTTTGGCTGCCGCCAAGCCGCTCGACAGCGCCCGGCGGGTGGGAAACAGGTTCGATCAGGGGCGATCCTCCTCGCGGCGGCGGCATACTATATGACGATGGCTTACTATATGACGATGGCGTGGCGGTGGATTTTCGAGAATGTCTTGCCGATGCTTTCCATGGCGAGCTCAATCCGGTCCGCCGGACCAACATCGATCAAGAGCACGTGATCCTCTCCGTTCTTCACCAATTCGCGCAATCGCGTCTCCAGCTCGGCCCGCCGCCGCCGTGACAAGCGGCATTGAAAAACGGAAAGCTGAATCCATTCGCCATATCCGTGCATGGCTTTGAAGACGCGGCGCCAGCGCCTTTGATCGGAGATGTCATAAGTAACAATATAGAGGCGTTCGTCGCTCATCAAATTGATCTCGGCATCGGAATTTTCTCAACGCGGCAAATAATGCGGGTAAGTCTGCAACTCCCCCAGAAGGTACCGCGACAGCAACCGCGCCTGCACCACGAGCATGCGGCGCATGCTGACCTGATAGCCGAAGACGGGGTGGGTCGTTTCCTGCGACAGGCGACGCTCGAAGGCCCCGACGAAGCGGCGGCGGCCGGCCTGGGTGAGGGCAGTTCCGGTTGCGGCAACGACAAAGTCATTCGGTCCGACCTCGCCGGTGTTGACCGCCGACAGCACCACGGAACCGGCAATGATCGACCGAAATGGCTCCATGACGTCGAGCGCCAGCGCCGGCCGCCCATAGCGCGGCGCATGATAGAAACCGCGATAGGGGTCGAGCCCCACCGATGTCAGCGTGATCGTCAGGTGCCGGGTCAGCATCGCGTATGCCAGTGACAGCATCGCATTGACCGGATCCGTCGGCGGTCGGCGATTGCGCGTTTCGAAGCGAAACGGCGCCAGATCGCCGGCCGCCGTTTCCTGCTTGTCGTCCGGCGGCTTGATCAGCCCGGCAAAGGCGCGGAAATAAACGGCAGCCGCATCCCCCTCGATGCCCAAAAGGACCGCGAGCGTCGTCGCGCCATCGGCTGATTTGCGCGCCGCCGCAAGGCGATCCAGAACGAGTTGTCGCTCCTGCGGCGGCCCGCGCCAATTCCGCCGCAGCATGGTTCGCTGGTTCGTAACCTTTGCCGCAACCAGCTCCTTGGCAAACCGCAGACAGGCCGGCTCGTCAAAGCTCGTGCGATATTGCGCCGTCCGCACCTCGACATTGCGATGACCGATGCCGTGGGCGACGCCGCGAAACCAGCCGCTGTGGCTATGGAAGGTTACCGGAATGTCGCGGTCGAACAGCGCGACGAGCGCCGGCGTCGTGATCGACACATTGCCGAACAGCGCCAAATCCGAGATGTCGATGAGCCGGACCTGGGTGTCGCCCTGTTCTTCGTCGGCGATCTTGAGGGTCTCGCCGTCCTTGCCGATCCGGGCGCGCTGCGATTGGACGATGAGCGGCAATGCCTCGTCCGGCGGAACCGCGATCGTCCGCGGCGCCAGCGACGAGCCGGTCAGCGAGCGGACCTCGTCGGGCAGGCAGACCGTCACCAGCGCGCAGCGCGGGCATTTCGGGCTGTCCCTGAGCGGCGGCGGGATACGGCTCTGGGCGACGGTGAGGCGCAGCTCACTGGCCGCATGCCGCGCCGCCGCGCGCAACGCGTCGTCGAGCACGATGCGCACCCGCTCGCGGCTCTCGGCGTAATAGATGGCGCCCTCTCGACATGGTAGCCGTGCTCTTCGAGCAGCAGCGCCTGGAGGCAGATCTGGATGCGCTCGGGCTCATAGACGCCCTGCGCCACATGCGGGCGTCGGCCGCGCTTGTAATCGACCGGCGTCACCACGCCGTCCTCGGCCTCGGCGACATCGAGCTTGGCGATGACGCCGAGCGTCGCCGATGACAAGGTCAGCGACCGGCTGACGATCTTGTCCGCCGCCGCGGTTTCACCCGCTGCCAGCGTTTCCGGCGCCGGCAGCGGCGCATTCGGGCGGTCGACCCGCGCATGCACCCGCTGGCCCTCGACCGTGTCCCCGGTCTCCGACCACTCGTCCTGCGACCACATCAAATAGGCCAGCCGCGGGCAATAGACGAACTCGTTGACCATCCGCGCCGGAACCAGCGGCACATCGCCGGTGACCGGCGGCGCCGGCAGGTGGAATTCGAGCTGATCGTCGGAGGAAGGCATCATCGCGTTCACGATAGTTGGTAGATGGCGAAGGAAGTCTTGCTAGACGCGACTGGCGGAATGACTTATATTCGGCGTGGCCCCGGTCGGATTCGAACCGACATGCTATGCTGGCGGCGGATTTACAGTCCGCTGTGTCTACCGTTTCCACCACGGGGCCGGCCTACTCGGTACCATGAGGCGCTGGGTAGGTCAATCACGGATTGACCACAAATATCTGGTCCAGTACAGCTAACTGAGGCTGGTGCCCGGCTGATCCGAGGCGCGGGGCGCCTCGGCCTCATTGAAGCGCTGTGCGGGATCTGATGTTTGTCGACCATAAAGGTATTTCCCGCCGAAAACGTCAGGTGCCAGCCGCCTCTTCGCCGCGTCTCCTACTGTCGGGCGGAGCTGCGAAACGGGACGGGTTTTTGACTTGAGACATGCCCTATAGGGTGGCACGGGCAGGGAGAACAATATGGATTACGCGACGTTGGTGCGCGCGGTGGCGCAGGATGCGGCGCTGCGCCGGAAGCAGGTGCTGCAGCCGGTCGGCGGCAGGAACGACAAGATTTTTCCGCCGACCTATCCGGAGGAGCGGCGCGGTCAGGGTCCGCGGCATGTGTTTGAGCGCCGGCATATCGATGACCGGGAAGTCTGGTGCGTGCTGGTCGACAGCGTGCAGAGCCAAGCCAATCGGCTCGAAGAAGCGCTGCTGGCTGCGCTCCGACAAAAGACGATCGAACTTCCCTATGTGACCGTCGACTTCAGCGATGCGCATTTGTCCGGGTTGACGGAGATCACCTCGCTCGATGCGCCGCATCGGGTCTACGACGCCATTCTGCGCGACAGCCTGCTTGACGGACAGCCCTTTATGAAAAGCCCGCTCGGCCTCCGCCTCGCCGAAGCCAAGCCCGGCACCGCGGAGGCCCTTCTGGAGGCGTCGCCGACCGCGCTTTTGTTCGGCGCCTGGCATTCAACCGGCGAAGGCGGCGGGCTCGGCGCCAAATTCCCGCGTTGCCTGGTGTCCGAGATCATCGCCGTCGACGTGCCGGTCGAAGATGGGCCGGCCGATGCCCGTACCGGCGAGGTCGAAGTGAGGACCGCAGGCCGGCGCACCGGCAGCCGGATCGATCCGCTGGGGATCCTGCGCAAGGTCGAGGTGTTCAAGAGCCCGGAGGGTTGGGATGTTGTTAAGGAGCGTGCCGGCAAAAACGCCAAACCGGTGCGGCCCTCCGAGATCAATCACGGCAACATCGCACCGACGGTCCAGCCGCTCGGGGTTACCTGCGACCACGCCGAGCACACGGCGGTGCTGAGCTTCGCCGGTCTGCGCCGGCTCGGTTTTGGCGGCGGCGAGCGGGACGCGGCCGGGCGGGCGTATCTCGCCGCACTCGGTATTTTGGCGCTGACCGAGCAGGATGCGCGCGGCTATGCGCTGCGCTCGCGCTGCGATCTGGTTTGCGACGGCCGCGCGCCGCTCGAGCTGGTGCATGCCGACGGCGCCGTCGAGCACCTGGAGATCGACGGCGAGGCGGCGCGCGCTCTCTACGCCGCCAGCCTCGCAGCGGCGCGCGAGGCGGAGTTGCATCTTTACGCCGAGCCGGTCCGGCTCAGGCCTCAGGACAAGCTGGTCGAGATCGTGCACCGCAGCCAGCGGCTGGCGCTCGAAGGAGAGGGCGGCGAAGCCGATCCCCAGCCATGACCCTGGTCCTCGAGATCGAGCACCTGCTCGGCGTCGCCTTCGCCGCACGAACGCCGGCCGGCAGCGACCCCGAGTGGCCACCACAGCCGGATCGCGTATTTTCCGCGCTCGTTGCTGCTTGGGGCGCACGCGACAAGCGGCCCGAAGAGCGTCAGGCCCTCGAATGGCTGGAGAAGCAGTCGAGCCCCGAGCTCGCCTTCAGCGCCGGCTCTGCCCGCACGCCGGCGACCGTCTTCGTGCCGCCGAACGATCCTCAGACCGGACGGGTCGGGAATCTCACGGTGATGCCGGCCTTGCGCCGCCGGCAGCCGCGCCGTTTTCCCGCTTACCGGCCGGATGATCCGATCGTGCGCCTGATCTGGCGCGCTGCCGCGGCCGACGACGGCACCGTGACCGCGCTGAACGCGCTTGCCGCGGATACGCCCTACATCGGTCATTCCGCGAGCCTGACCCGATGCCGCTTTTCCGCTGGGGATGCGCCAGAGGTCACGACGCCCGCCCGCCGGGACATTTATCGAGGCCGCCTCGCCGAACTGGAGCGCGTCCATCGCACCGGCCGCCGGCCGAGCCCCGGAGCCGACGTGCATATCGCCCGGGTCAGTGCAACGGCACACCCCCAAAGCGTCTTTGCCGTCCGCTGGCTGGTGCTGGAGCATGTCGGCGGCGAGATGCCCGATTTGCGCGCCGCCGCCCTCGTCAGCAAGGCGCTGCGAAATGCGCTGATGTCCGGCTACAAGAAGACGATCGGCGAGACGGGAATTCCCGCGATACTGTCCGGGCACGGCGCGGATGGAACCCCGCTCGGCGCGCCACATCTTGCCATCGCTCCCCTCGCCTTTCTCGGATCGCAATACGCGGACGGGCGGGTCTTCGGCTTCGCTCTTATCCCGCCCACTGCCGGCGGGCTTCTCGACGAGCCCGATTTCCAGAACGCAATCAGGGAAATAGCCCCGTGGAATAAAAAAGAGGATCGGCGCGAGTTGCGGCTCGATCGCTTCGACCTGACGCTGACGCCGTCGGGCGAGGGTGCACGACGGTCGCTCGATCCCGCTCCGTACGTGGCGAAGGCAAAGACTTGGGCCACCTGCACGCCGATCGTGCTCGACCGCCATTTGAAATCGACAGGCCATGCGGAGCGGGACCGGGAGATATGCGGACTGATCGCACAGGCCTGCCGAAACATCAGTCTGCCGGCGCCGAGACGTGTCGGGCATGACGGTGGTGGTGGCGAAGAGTTCGCGATCGCCGCCGGTAAACATTCGGCGATCAACGGTGCACCATCAGCTTATCCCTCTGGCCGCGCGCCGATCTGGATGCGCTGGCGCCTCCCGCGCAGTCTCGCCGACCGGCAACTGACGCATGCGGTATTTCAATTTGAGGAGCCGGTGCGCGGACCGGTGATCCTCGGCGCCGGCCGCTTCGTCGGCCTCGGACTGTGTCGTGCGGTCGATCCGGAAAGGCGTTGAACCATGGAGGAAGGCAAGCTGGCGGCTGCTGACTTCACGCCTTTTTTCAAGGCGATCTGGGGCTTCGAGCCATTCCCATGGCAGCAGCGGCTGCTCGATCGCCTCGCCAGCAACGAGGATAGGCGGGACGATTGTGACGGAGAACCGGGCCACTGGCCGGGTGTGCTGGATCTGCCGACCGGGGCCGGGAAGACGGCCGCGCTCGACATCGCGATCTTCCACCTGGCGTTGGAGGTGGCCAAGGGGCAGGCGCGGCGTGCGCCGATCCGCATCGCCTTCATCGTCGATCGGCGCCTGATCGTCGATGATGCCTTTGCGCGCGCTAAACATCTCTGTTGCGCATTGCAGTGGTCCCTGCTTGATGACAAAGACGCCGAGAACATCGTGCAGAACGTGCCGGAGGTGGAAGCGGTATTGCGCGGCGTACGCGCGGAACCGGTCATCCGGCGGGCCGCCTTCCAACTCGCTTGGCTTGCCGGAAATGGTCAGCCGCCGCTGATCGCTCGCCGGCTGCGCGGCGGCGCGCCGCTCGAGGATGACTGGGCCCGGACCCCGGTGCAGCCGACGATCCTGTGCTCCACGGTCGATCAGGTCGGCTCGCGCCTGCTGTTTCGCGGCTATGGCGTCAGCGATCGGATGAAGCCGATACATGCCGGACTGCTCGGTTCAGACTGCCTGCTGCTGCTCGACGAAGCCCATTTGTCGGAACCCTTCCGGCAGACCTTAAAGACGATTAACGATTTGCGCGCCCCCGACCGGGCGCCGTTCGGCTTCGCGCTGCTCACCGCGACTCCGAAGGTCAATGAAGAACCGTCATTCGCCCTAAGCGTGGAGGACTATTCCCATCCGGTGCTGCGCCCCCGGCTCTTCGCCTCGAAACCCGCGTATCTAATAGAAATCACCGGCAAACCGGGTGTCGACTCCGAAACCCGCCGTACGCAGGAGATCGTCGCTGCGAGCGAGGCTATGCTCGAATCGCTCGGGAAAAACGGCGTCGTTCGGCCGGTGATCGGGGTCGTGGTCAATCGCGTAGCGCGGGCGCGAGCGGTCTTCGATCGGCTGAACCGCGAGTTGACGGATGCAGACGTCATTCTGATGATCGGGCCGGCGCGCTCGATCGACCGGGACGAAATTGCGGAGCAGCGTCTGGCCCCGATCCGCACCGGCAAAGATGAAGCGCGCGCTGGATTGGTAAAGTCGCTTATCGTTGTTGCGACGCAAACCATCGAAGCCGGCGTCGACCTCGATTTCGACGGCCTCGTGACCGAGGCTGCCGCATTCGATGCATTGCGCCAGCGCTTCGGCCGGCTCAACCGCAACGGGCGGCGGATCACGCCGGAAGCGGTCGTGCTGGCGCATAAGGACGATATCGGCGCGAAGGCCGACGACGCCGTATACGGCGACCGTATCTACAAGACATGGGAGAAGCTTCAAGGTTTGGCGACCGACGAGCGCGTGGTCGATTTCGGCATCGAAGCCCTGCGAGACCGGATCGACCGCAGCGAGGCCGCGGAACTCACCGCCCCGACCGAGGACGCACCTATCCTGATGCCGGCCTATGCCGATCTGTGGTCGCAGACCTGGCCTGTTCCCGCGGCCGATCCAGAGGTTGCGCTCTTTCTGCACGGTCCGGACCGGTCGTCCGCCGCAGTGCAGATTGTCTGGCGCGCCGATCTCCGGGAGAGCGATCTTCACCAACACAATCGTGACGGCCTGACCGAGCTTTTCAAGCTGATCCCACCACGCGCCAGCGAGGCGGTCGAGGTGTCGCTGTGGGCCGCTTGCGCCTGGTTGCGGCAGGAAGCCGCGAGGCTGGTCGACTTGTCCGACGCAGTCGAGCGCGAGCCGAAAATTTTTGAAGGGCCGGATGGCGGCCGGCCCGCCTTCCGATGGGCCGGCGAAGACAGTGGACGCACCGGGACAGTCCGCGCGCGCGGACTGCAAAACGGCGACTTGATCGTCGTTCCCGCCACTTATGGCGGCTGCGATGAATGGGGGTGGAATCCGCAGTCGGACGACGAAGTGATCGATCTCGGCGAGAAGGCGCAACAGCCGTACCGGGCGCATCGCTTCGCCGTTCGGGTTACCCCCGAACTCATCGCCCAGGGACTGTGGCAAGAGGCTGTGGCGAGCGGGCAGCAGGAGGCCAACGGCGCCGGAACCGCAATCAACGTAGACCCGATCAGGAGCGCCCTGACGGCGAAACTGCTAGCGTACGAGGGCGACCGTCCGGCCGAGCTATTAGGTGCACTGCTCGACAACATCGGCGGACCCGCTTTGCCGCGGCAAATGGGGGATTATCTCGAAGCACTCCGCAGGCCTAAGGGACGCCTGCAAATCCGTTTTCCTTATGATCTCGATGATGATCCAGGACGGCGCGGGATTGTCTTTCTCGCGCCTCGGGGTGCGGAGACAGCAGACGCAGGGGAACCGATAGGACTGCCGGCGACGGAAAGCGACGATCTCGGCGCGTTTTCTCGTTGCGGGGTTTCCTTGATCGATCACAGCCGGCAGGTGCGCGATTGGGCCGGAGATTTCGCAAACCGGGCCGAGCTAGAGCAGAACGTTGTCGCCGATGTCGCGCTCGCCGGTTTTCTCCACGATGCCGGCAAGGCCGATCCGCGCTTCCAAGCCTATTTTGCCGGCGGGGATCCTTATGGACCCGATGCGCGTGAAGTTTTGGCCAAATCCGGAGAGCGGCGGCTGGCTCCCGGCACATGGGAGCGGGCCGGCCTGCCGCCTCATTGGCGGCACGAAGCTTTGTCGGTTCGCCTTGCGCTGATCCACCCCTATTTCGCACGAGCCAGCAATCCCGCTCTGGTGCTTTGGCTGATCGGCAGCCATCACGGATTTGGCCGACCTCTGTTTCCCCATCACGACCCCAGAGATGGCGAGGTTCGGCCGGGTCTGTTGAGAGCTTTTGGTATGGACCACCCTTTGCAGCCGGGTGATGGCCCGCAATCCCTCGCCTTCGATTTCGACGGGATGGACTGGGTGCAGATGTTCGAAGAGTTAAAACGACGCTACGGCATCTGGGGTCTGGCGCGGCTAGAGGCTGTGTTGCGTCTGGCAGATCATCGCGCTTCCGAGGCGGTCGCGGGACCAGGGGTGGAGGCCGACGAATGAGAGCCGCCGGTCATCCGTATCGTCTCGACGGACTCGAACCCGACAATCTTCTTGCGTTTCTCGCGCTGCTCGGGCTGCTGCGCGCGCTTGAGGCTGCGCGTCCGTGCTGGCGCCCGCGCGCGGCGTGGGATCTCAACGAGCCGCCTCTCCGCCCGATGCTCGTCTTACCGGAGCCGCATGCGGAAATGGCCGTATGCGAAGCTGCTTCCGAAGGAGCCACGTTACTGGCCGAGAACTACAGCTTTCCTCGAAATACTGAAGATCATGGCGATCGCCAGACTGATCTCAACTATGACGGAAAAATAGCGCGCAAATTGATGAAGCGCGCTTTCTCGGATCAGAATCGCCGGCGCGCCGATCTATGGAGTGCGCTGCTGTGTGACGTCGCGGAAAAGGACGGGAAGATCGAGGCGACCCCACTTTGCCTGCTGTTCGGCCAGGGTCATCAGCATTTCCTCGATCGCCTGGCCGAGGTGCCGCGGATGGCTGCGCCGCCGCCTCGGGGTCGCGGAAAGCAGGCCGTGGCGTTGACGGCGGCCGAGACACTGCGCGAGGCGTTATTTCAGCCTTGGACGCGGCAGGACCCGACCCCCGCCTTCCGTTGGGACCCGGCCGAAGATGTGCGCTATGCGCTGCGCGCCGACGATCCGTCCGGCGACAAGTCGCTGACCCAGCACGGAGCCAATCGGCTGGCGGCGCTCGCCCTTCCGCTGCTGACCGCAACACCGACGCAACGCGGCGAGCGGGTGCGGCTCCAGGTGGTGGGCGGGAGCTTCGAGCGCGGCGAATTCCGATTTTGCTGGCCGATCTGGCGGCAACCCGCCAGCCTTGCTGCAATCCGGGCACTGCTGTCCCACCCGGATCTGGCCAAGGGACCCGCGGCGCTCGTCCATCTGGGTGTCGTCGAAATTCGCCGGGCGCGCCGGATCGCGGTCGGCAAATTCATGAACGTCACCAGGGCCGACCCGATCGTCGCAGACCGTTAAGAGCGAGAGCATGATAACGGCCGTCGTAAATTGGGTGCCCGCCGACGGGTTGCGAACAGCCGCTCAGCCGAAGTGATTTCGGACACCAGGCAGCGCGGAAATTTGGCGCCGAGCCCACCGCCTTCGCCGGTCGAATGCCAGGCGCCGAACAGTCGCGCGGTCGGCGACGCCTCCTGCGCCACCCCGCGCACCAATGAATCAAGGGCGATCTTCTGACCGTCAGCGGGTGCGGGGACAGACGGTCGCCGATTTCGATCTGACACTCGCGGCAGAGGCTCTGGAGATCGCCCGGCGCTCATGTCGGTAGGCAGCGGGGGGAGAGGGTTGCCGCCGCCGCGGTCTTTCCAAAGCGTCCCGCGTGCTAAATTCGGGAGGATCAGGCGCCGCGGGAATGAACCAGGGTGGATCGCGCGAAATCATCCCTTTTGGCTCGAGGATTGCTGCGCCGTACGCATGCGCAAAGCCATCCGCGCCTGTTCGGCGCCGGCGCCGCGGCCGTCCTCCTCTATTTCCTCCTCTCGGGCTTGACCGCAACCGCGACGCGCCTCCTGATCGCCTTCGATGGCGGCGCCGTGGTTTTTCTGGCGGCGGTGTGGGTCATGATGGCGACTGCCACACCGGACGGCATGCGCCGGCGCGCAGCGCTCGAAGATGAAGGTGTACACGGTCCTGATTCTCAGCACCGCGGCCGCGATCGCGATTTTGCTCAGCATCGTATTCGAGCTTCACGGCCTCAAAAATCTGCCCGCGGACCGGGCTGGCCTCCACAGTGCGCTGGCGGCCGGAACCATTCTGCTGTCCTGGTTCTTCATGAACACCATATTCGCGCTGCATTACGCCCACGGCTATTACGGCGACGCCGATCCTTCCAGCGGCTACAAGCCCACAGGAGGGCTCGTTTTTCCCGGCCGGCCCGATCCCGATTATTGGGACTTTCTGTATTTTTCGTTTGTCGTCGGCATGACCTTTCAGGTTTCAGACGTACAGATCGAGGATCACAGCCTGCGGCGCGACGGGCTCATCCATGGCGTTTTGGCCTTCTTCTTCAACGTCATCATCGTGGCCCTGACGATCAACATCGTTGCCGGGCTGATTTGAATTTAACAGCCGAGACGAATTATCGGCGTCTTTCCGTGGTGCGCCTGTTGCGGCACCGGGCCGAAACGCGGAAGCCGAGCGCCGTATAGACCTTGCGACGCGCATTTTCCGTCGTATGCGGACTGGCATTGTCACCGCGCAACGCCACAATGGTTTCGCCGGCACGCTCGACCACCACGGCGGACACCGCGTATCCTTTTGCCGCGCAACTCGCGACCGCAATGCCCGTGCAGATTTCCGGCGAAAGAGTCAGGTCAAGCGGTAAACGCGCTTTGCGTTGCCGCTGAACAGCGCCGCCTTCTCGGATGGCGAATATCCGGCCGCCAGCCGCTTGAGCGCGTTCCACAGGATCGGATAACTCGAGCTCGCTCCGTCCGGCGGAAAGTTGCTCTCGAACATCCCGCGATCCGTTCCGAATGCCGCAATGCAGGTTTCGATGTAGGGCTTGTAGGCGGTCGCCAGTTCCTCCGAAGAAGGCGGTTTCTCGCGCATATAGAAGTCGAACATCCCGATCGGCATGCCGAGACCGCCGAGCTTGACGACGACGTTTTGGGATTTTGCGACCTCAATGATGCCAGCCTTCCATTGTGCAAAGGTTTCGGCCTTCTTGTCCTTGTACGGTCCGATGCCGAGCGGGCCACCGACATGGTTGAGGATGATCGTGGTCTGCGGGTAGGCGCGGGCGAGGTCGGCTAGCTCGGGAAGCTGGGTATGGTAAAGCCAGGCCTCGAAGGTGAGATTGAGCGGCGCCAGCCGCGCAAAGCCGGCGCGCCAGGTCGGATCGAGCATTTGCCCCTTGATCGGATTGGTACGCGCCTTGGGGAACGCATCGCTGTCATCCCGGGCGACAGAATGACGGATGCCGCGAAAGCGGCCGTCCCCGGCAGTGATGTGAGCTTCCAGCACTTTCGCGACCCCGTCGCCGAGCCGTAGATCGGCATGGCCGACGATAGCGCGGCAGAGCCGGGTCGGCCCGTACTGGCCGCTCGCGCTCATCGCCGCCGTCCCGTTGACGAACTCGGTTTCCCCAACGAACTTCATTTCGGGCGGGCCATCGGCGCGGTACATCGAGCCGCACTCGATGAAAACGGTCTCGGTGATCTTGTGGCCGCTGCCGATGTCGGCGAGCAATTGGTCAAGCAGAAACCGGTTCCCCGGGTGGTCCCACAGGTGATGGTGGGGATCGACGATCTCCAACTCCGGCTCGATGATCTCCTCCTTCGTCAGAGCAAGCCAGGCCGGATCGGGGTAATGCGGGTTGTATGAAGAATTGGCTGCCGTGCCGGTGTTCGCGGTGTTCTGGGCGAGCGCGGCGCCGGACGACAATGCCGCCCCGCCGAGCAGCCCGGCCGTGCCCCTCAGCACCAGCCGGCGCGACAGAGATGGCCAGCGAACCGTTGTTTGCGTCATCCTCACTCCTCCCATTGCCTAGAATTCCCCGGTTGCCCAGGATGATCGGGCGATGGTCCGCCTCTGGCGTTCCCGCGGCAATAAAATTTGAGCGCACCACATCCCGCCGGCGATTGGAGTCCGGATCACCCGGTGACGTGGGAGCTCACTCGTTTTTCGCAAAGAAAGGCTGTCTCTCCCATAAGCCTCTGAAATGTTTAGATTTCTTCGGCGACCAATGTTGGCATACCCTTTTGCGCGGTCCAGACTACGCAGATCAAGACCCCACAAAGCCGTAGATAGCCGCTGGAAAGGTCTCCCTCCTGTCCGATCACCGGAGAGCCGCAGGACGCTCCCTTCGCTCCCGATAACCGCAAGTGGTTGATACGGGCAGTCAGTGGACTGACTGTTTGCGCCGGCCAGACCGTCGGCCACCACCGATCAGACCAGGGTACAAATCACGCCGCGCGCAGGACCGCTTTCCGTGTGAAAAATTAATGGATACGCGCGTTCGAACCGGTGCTCAGTAATAAACCGACCGCCCGGCCCCGCCGCCTGCCGCGACCAGCTCGCCGGAGACCGCCCAGGCCTTTTCCGAGGCGAGGAAGACCGCGACGAACGCGACCTCCGAAGCGTCCACCATGCGGCAGATGGCATTGCCGCGCGGCGAGTCCGGTGCGAAGTCCCGCCGCTCCGCCTCTTCCGGGGAAACGCCCAGCTGGGCGGCGCGGGCGGCAACCAGGCTCGGCGTGCGCTCGGTGCGGGTGGTGCCGGGATGGATGCAATTGACCGTGATCCCATGACGGCCCATCTGGACGGCCAGCGTCTTGGTCATGTGCACCAGGCCGGCATTGCGGGCGCCGCCGCTGAGGTTGCCGGCGTTGCGGGCGTTGCCGCCGCTGATGTTGATGATGCGGCCCCAGCCCGCATTCTTCATGAACGGGATGACGGCGCGCGAACAGCGCAGCGCTCCGACATACTTCACGTTGAAATCCTCTATCAAATCCTCGTCGACGACGGTTTCGATCGGGCCGGTCGCGGTGGCCGAGCCCCCCGGCGCGGAACCGCTGTTGACCAGGATGTGCAGGCCGCCCAGTTGCTGCGCCGCCTCGGCGACCATGCCGTCCACCTGCTCCTTGCTGGTGACATCGGCGGCGAGGGGAACGATGCGCCGGTTTGTCTCGGCAGCCAGCTCCCGCGCCGTCGCCTCCAGATCCCTTTGGTTGCGCGCCACGATCGCCACATCGACCCCTTCGCGAGCTAATTCCCGCGCAATGGCTTTGCCAATGCCCCGACTGCCGCCAGTCACGATCGCATGCTTACCTTGCAATCCGAGGTCCATGGCACTCTCTCCCCCTGGTGGCGTGACCGTAATTTATTGCGTCGCTGCTCATTGTTCTCTCTGAGCGAACCTGGCGCAAGGATGATTGCCAGACGCAGGACGATGTGGAACGTGCCGACCTGCCTCCGTCAGAGCCGCCGCCGCTCGAGCGCTCTTTACTTGTCCAAATCACCCGATGACCGATCGCACGCCATGACGCCCGTCGGCACCGGAGACGAGCGATTTACCACCGTGGCAGCGCATCCGATCCGAGGCTGCGAACCGCCTCCAGCACCATCGGCTGTAACCCTTCTCCACCGCCGGCCGCGTATTCGACAATTTCCTTGAGCATCCGCGGATCCCAGAATTTCTTCAGGTGGTCGCCGCATCGCCTCGGCCAGGCTTTCGACGCCGTACAACCCGCACCCCGGTCAGACCAGCCACGTCGCGGCAGTGCTTGGTAAACGCGTCGATCCTGCTTCGGCGATCCACAGGCGCAGCTTGACACCGTTGTCGCCGGCGACGATCTCGATATCGAGAATCTCGTCCGGCCGCGTTACGGCGTGCTCGGACAAGCTGAAGCCGACGGCAAAATCCTCAAGATCCGGCGGGGTGTAAGCGTCCGGTCTGAACCGGCCTGCGGGGTGTGGTCGGGGAGAGCGCGCTGAGGGAAGCTGGGTCCTTCTGGACTGTCCAGAAGGAGTCCTTGGGGTGGATGGCGAGGTTGTTGTTGCGCGCCGCCGGCAGTGGACGCCGGAGGAGAAAGTGGCGCTGATGGCTGAAGTGGATGCCGAGGGTGGCCGAGTTTCGGTGGTTGCCCGCCGGCACGGGATCTCGGATAGCCTGCTGTATAACTGGCGATCGGCATGGAAGGCGGCCGCACTGGTGGCGCGGACCGCGGCGCCTACGCCGGTGGGTTTTGTCCAGCTCGGCGTCGTCGCCGAGGCGTCAGGCCCGAATTCGCCGGTGCCAATGGCTGGTGCAGTATGGCCGCGAGGTAGGGGTGTGGCTTTGGCGGAGCGCGTCGGGGTGATCGAGATCGATCTGCCGACTGGGGTCCGGGTGCGCGTGGATGCCAGTGTCAACGAGAAGGCGCTGCGGCGGGTGCTGGCGGCGGTGCGGGGGCCGGGATGATCGGCCTGGCGCCGGGGACGAAGGTGTTTCTCGCTTGTCAGCCGATCGATCTGCGCGCCGGGTTCGACGGCCTGGCGGCCAAGGTTCAGCAGATCATCGGCGCCGACCCGTTCAGCGGCCATGTTTTCATCTTTCGCAGCAAGCGCGGTCATTATCTGAAAGGCCTGTACTGGGACGGCAGCGGCCTGTGCCTGTTCGCCAAGCGGCTGGAACGCGACAAATTCGTCTGGCCGCCGATCGTCGACGGCACATTGACATTGACGCCGGCGCAGTTGGCGCTGCTGGTGGAGGCGATGGATTGGCGGCGGACGATAGCACCGCCGGCGCCGCGGCGACCCATGTTGGTTTGACAGATCAGGGATTCTCTGTTTGTTCTGGTGTCTGGCGGCGGCATTCGATAGAGGCGGGGTATGTCGCTGGCCTCGGCCGATCTGCCCTCCGACCCCGACGCGCTACGGGCTTTTGCCCTGGCCTGCCAGAGCGAATTGGCGGCGGCGAGCGCGGAATTGCAGGCGGCAAAGCTCGCCGTCCAGCTGCGCACGCTGGAAATCGAGAAGCTGAAGTTCCAGATCGCCAAGCTGCGGCGGATGCAGTTCGGCCGCTCCTCGGAGCGGCTGACCGGGCAGCTCGAGCAGCTCGAGCTGCGGCTCGAGGAGTTGGAAGCCGGCGAGGCTGAAGAGATCAGCAAAGCTGCCGCCGAAGACCAGCCGCTGCCGCTGCGCGAGGGGGTACGGCCAAAGCGCAAGAAGCTGCCGGACCACCTGCCCCGTCAGCAGGTCGTGCACGAGCCGGAGCACGATGGCGCCTGCACCTGTCCCGCCTGCGGCGGCGACATGGCTCGGCTCGGCGAAGACGTCACCGAGGTGCTCGACTATGTCCCCGGCCGGTTCCGGGTGATCCGGCACGTCCGGCCGAAATATGCCTGCCGGCACTGCGATGCAATCACCCAAGCGGCGGCGCCGGCTCTGCCGACGCCGCGCGGGCGCGCCGCCCCGGGCATGCTGGCGCATCTCTTGGTGTCGAAATATACCGATCACCTTCCGCTATACCGTCAGAGCGAGATCTACGCCCGCGAGGGGGTCGACCTCGATCGCTCGACCTTGAGCGACTGGGTGGGCCAGGCGGTCTGGCTACTGCAGCCGATCGTCGAGGGGATCTGCCGCCACGTGTTTGCTGCCGAAAAGATCCACGGCGACGACACGCCGGTCCCGGTGCTGGAGCCCGGCCTCGGCCGAACCCGGACCGGGCGATTATGGGTCTATGTCCGTGACGACCGGCCGTTCTGCGGCCCCGCACCGCCGGCGGCGGTCTACTTCTACAGCCCCGACCGTGGCGGCGCGCACCCGGCGGCCCATCTCGCGCACTTCACCGGGTTTCTGCAGGCCGATGCCTATAGCGGGTTCGCAGCGCTGTACGCGCCGCGCAAGGCCAGCCCGGGGCTCCCGGCGAGGCCGGCGATCACCGAGGTCGCCTGCTGGAGCCATTGCCGCAGGGGCATCTTCGACGTGTGGCAAACGACGAAATCGACCGTCGCCAAGGCGGCGCTCGACCGGATCGCGCAATTCTATGCCGTCGAGGACAAGGCTCGCTTCGCCCCGCCAGACGAGAGGCTGGCACATCGCGTCGCTACCATCCCCTTGCTCGATGCGTTCTTCGCCTGGGCGCAGGCCGCCGAGCGCAAGCTCTCGGCTCGATCAGAGCTTGCCGAGGCCTTCCGCTACATCATTAAGCGCCGCCCCGCGCTTACCCGCTTCGCCACCGACGCCCGCCTCGAAGCCGACAACAACATCGCCGAAAATGCAATACGCTGCATAGCTTTAGGAAGACGCAACTGGCTCTTCGCCGGCAGTCATTCCGGCGGCGAGCGTGCCGCCGCGATGTACTCGATCCTGCAGACCGCGAAATTGAATGGCCTCAACCCGGAAGCCTACCTCACCGACACCCTCTCCAGGATCGCCGCCGGGCATCCGATCAACCGCATCGCCGAACTGATGCCTTGGGCCTTCCACTCTCCGCCGGGTGAGACCGCTGCCTGATCACGGCGTATACCGGACGCTTACGGCGGGGTCGCCATCATCACCGCATAGGCGAAGCGGTTGGAGGTGAACGCGACGGCGGTCTCCTCGGGGATCGCGCTCGCCGCACGAGATCCTGCCGCCACGCCAGCTGGCGCGCGGAACGCGCCGTACCGCGGCGAGAGAAGAGGTCATTCGGCCATAAGGGTCATTCGGCCGTGGGCGGCTCAATTCGGCTCTGGCGTGCCTGCTCCCGGTACCCGACCTGCCACTGCGTGGGGCCGTTCGACGGCGTGACCTCGACGGCGGTCACCTGTATTCGGGGCAGTTCGTCGCCCAATCCGAATAGTCGGTCGTGACCACATTCGCCTGGGTGTTCGGATTGGTGGAAGGTGGTGTAGACGATCCCCAGAGCGACCCGGTCGGTGATCCGAGCGCGCAGGCTGGTTTCCCCGGATCGGCTTGCCAGCCTGCATTGCTGCACGGGTGGTCGAGGTGCCTTCGGGCACGGTCACGGTAGAGCCGTCGATCGTCTGGGGATACCGTCGTCAGGGACTTTGATGCCGGCGTCCCGAAATCGATTTCCCTGATCAGAGACATCGAGGGCCTCCCGGGCCACGTTAGGTCGTCTTTCCCGCGAAAGCGGGAACCCAGAGCCTGCCCCTGGCAAGCACTCCCCGGACAGCCCTGCGCCTTCGCGGGAATGACGAAGGAATGTCTTTGCCGACAACATAATCTTATGCAGTAGCGGCACCGCCCGGGCGGGCCATGCCGAAATCTTCGGAGAAATGGGTCAGCGCGCTCAGTACCCGGAACGCACTAAGCCGCCGAGCGCGCACAGCGATCCAAAGCGCATCGTCTCGCTAAGGTTGGTCAGCAACGCGAGGTTTCCGCTGCGCCGCTCGCGCTTGCCGCGCCATGTCGACGGTGTCGTCGAACACGACCACGCCACCATGCCCGCCCGTTCGATTGCGAGGCTTTTCACCACGAAGACCTTCGCGACCTTGTCGAGCGAATTGACGCGACCTCATACGGCGACACCCCCGCCATAGCCCTTCACAGGGATCTGGCGGGGGTGGAGCCTTTCAGCGGGTTTGCAGAACTCGATATCGGTGGTTGCGGGGGTAGGATTTGAACCTACGACCTTCAGGTTATGAGCCTGACGAGCTACCGGGCTGCTCCACCCCGCGGGGGTTGGTCGGGTTGCGCCGGCGGGCGGGTTGGCCGGGGGCGGTGGTGATGTGCCCCGGCGCGTGATGTGCCCCGGTGCGTGATGTGCCCGGGTGCGGGGGTTTGACGGGCCGGGGATTTGACGGGCCGGGGGTTTGACGGGCCGGGGGTATGACAGGCCGGGGGCCGGGAGAGCCTGGCGGCGACCTGCTCTTCCACGTCTTGAGACGCAGTACCATCGGCGCTGAGGGTTTTCACGGCCGAGTTCGGGATGGGATCGGGTGTTTGGCCCCTCGCTGTGACCACCAGGCTGTCGCGGCCCCCAGAGGACGGCGCGCAGAGGACGGCGCGCAGAGGACGGCGCGCAGAGGACGGCGCGCAGAGGACGGCGCGCAGAGGACGGCGCGCAGAGGACGGCGCCCGCAGGACAGCGGACAGAGGACAGACGGAGAGCAGAGCGTTGGTTTTGCGCGTCCGCCATCGTCCGTCGCCCGAGCGCTGTCGCCCGAGCGCTGTCGCCCGAGCGCTGTCGTCCGAGCGCTGTCGTTCGACAGCAGAATTTGTGAATGCGGGAGGGGAAGTGCCGTCATCGGCGGCGCTGGGGTGCGGGGCGTTGAGCGCTGGGTGGCGCTTGCCGCTGCACGCCGGCGGTTTTCCGGTCTGGTTAAGGATTATGGATCGAGCGGTTCGAGCGATTAGTACCGGTCAGCTCCACGGCTTGCGCCGCTTCCACCCCCGGCCTATCGACGTGGTGGTCTTCCACGGCTCTCGACGAGACCTGGTTTTGAGGGGGGCTTCCCGCTTAGATGCGTTCAGCGGTTATCCCGTCCGCACTTAGCTACCCGGCGTTGCGGCAGGCGCCACAACCGGTCCACCAGAGGTGCGTCCCTCCCGGTCCTCTCGTACTGGGGAGAGCGCCTCGCAAGTCTCGAACACCCACGGCAGATAGGGACCGAACTGTCTCACGACGTTCTAAACCCAGCTCACGTACCGCTTTAAATGGCGAACAGCCATACCCTTGGGACCTGCTCCAGCCCCAGGATGCGATGAGCCGACATCGAGGTGCCAAACGACGCCGTCGATATGGACTCTTGGGCGTCATCAGCCTGTTATCCCCGGCGTACCTTTTATCCGTTGAGCGATGGCCCTTCCACGCGGGACCACCGGATCACTATGGCCGACTTTCGTCTCTGCTCGAGCCGTCGCTCTCGCAGTCAGGCGGGCTTGTGCCATTGCACTCAACAGCTGATTTCCGACCAGCCTGAGCCCACCATCGCGCGCCTCCGTTACTCTTTGGGAGGCGACCGCCCCAGTCAAACTACCCACCATGCAGGGTCCCGGACCCGGCTAACGGGCCGCGGTTAGATGCCAGAGATCGCAAGAGCGGTATTTCAAGGTTGCCTCCACCCCAACTGGCGCCAGGGCTTCAACGGCTCCCGCCTATCCTACACATGCGATCCCTAACACCACTGCAAAGCTGTAGTAAAGGTGCACGGGGTCTTTCCGTCTGACCGCGGGAACTCCGCATCTTCACGGAGAATTCAATTTCGCTGAGCCGGTGTTGGAGACAGCGGGGAAGTCGTTACGCCATTCGTGCAGGTCGGAACTTACCCGACAAGGAATTTCGCTACCTTAGGACCGTTATAGTTACGGCCGCCGTTTACCGGGGCTTCGATTCAGAGCGTGAACCCCTCCTCTTAACCTTCCGGCACCGGGCAGGCGTCAGACCCTATACGTCGTCTTGCGACTTCGCAGAGCCCTGTGTTTTTAGTAAACAGTCGCCACCCCCAACTCTGTGCCCCCCGCCCCTGCTTGCGCACAGACGGGGCCCCCTTCTCCCGAAGTTACGGGGGCATTTTGCCGAGTTCCTTCAACACCGTTCTCTCACACGCCTTGGTATGCTCTACCAGTCCACCAGTGTCGGTTTCGGGTACGGTCTATGCGCCGGCGCTGTTTCCCGGAAGTCCCAGGCCGCCCCCTCAATCCACTAAGAGAGAACGGCGTTCGGCCTTCGTCACGCTCCGGCAGGCGGAGGAATGTTAACCCCCTTCCCATCGGCTACGGCTCTCGCCCTCGCCTTAGGGGTCCGGCTAACCCTGCGCGGAATAACCTTGCGCAGGAACCCTTGGACTTTCGGCGTGAGGGTTTCTCACCCTCATTTACGCTACTCATGTCAGCATTCGCACTTCCGATGCCTCCACAAGCGCTCGCGCGCCTGCTTCACCGGCCTACGGAACGCTCCGCTACCGCGTTCAGAAGACAGAGATCAGAGGTCAGATGTCAGAGATCAGAACTGCCGCGATGCAGAGCCGTGAGCATCCGGGCGATCTCCCGATACTCGCTCCGCCAACGCTCGGCCACATCACCCTCGATATAGCCAAGGTCACGGCAATAGAGCAGCCAAACCTGCGTTTCGTCGGCTGAGCCCAACGCCATCATCACGAACCGGCGAAACTCCGGCTTCGAGACCGGCTGTCGGCCAAACCCTTCGGCCAGGTTGGCGCAGATCGATTTTGACGCCCGCCGAACCTGATCGGCCAGCGCAAACTGCTCGATCCGTGGAAATTCGAGGCTCGCCCGATGCACCTCCAGCGACACCCGATAGGCTCGCCGGAACACCTCAAGCTCTTCAAATCCTCGAACCCACTCGCTCCTCTGATTTCTGCTTTCCATCTGTTTTCTTGATCTCTGATCTCCGATCTCTGTCTTCTGAACACCCGCAGCTTCGGTGCGTGGCTTGAGCCCCGTTACATTTTCGGCGCCGGACGGCTAGTTAGACCAGTGAGCTATTACGCTTTCTTTAAAGGATGGCTGCTTCTAAGCCAACCTCCTGGTTGTCTTGGCCTTCCCACATCCTTTCCCACTTAGCCACGACTTGGGGACCTTAGCTGGCGGTCTGGGCTGTTTCCCTCTCGACGACGGACCTTAGCACCCGCCGTCTGGCTGCCGACCTCTACTCGCCGGTATTCGGAGTTTGGTTAGGTTTGGTAAGGCTCGCGCCCCCCTAGCCCATCCAGTGCTCTACCCCCGGCGGTAATAGTCGACGCTCTACCTCAATAGATTTCGCGGAGAACCAGCTATTTCCGAGTTTGATTGGCCTTTCACCCCTAGCCACAAGTCATCCCCTACTTTTGCAACAGTAGTGGGTTCGGTCCTCCAGTGCGTGTTACCGCACCTTCAACCTGCCCATGGCTAGATCACCCGGTTTCGGGTCTGATCCCGGCAACTGGAGCGCCCTCTTCAGACTCGCTTTCGCTGCGCCTACGCCTAACGGCTTAAGCTTGCTGCCAAGACCAACTCGCTGACCCATTATACAAAAGGTACGCCGTCACTCAGAGACCAGATGCCAGAGATCAGATGTCAGAATTGCTTCTGATCTCTGATCTCTGGTTTCTGACCTCTGGAGCTCCGACTGCTTGTAGGCATCCGGTTTCAGGAACTGTTTCACTCCCCTCGTCGGGGTGCTTTTCACCTTTCCCTCACGGTACTGGTGCACTATCGGTCACTGAGGAGTACTTAGGCTTGGAGGGTGGTCCCCCCATCTTCAGACAGGATGGCTCGTGTCCCGCCTTACTCAAGGATCCTTGCGCCGGTTTCCCGTACGGGGCTGTCACCCGCTATGGCGCGCCGTTCCAGACGCTTCCGGTACCAAACACAACGACCACTGGCCTGGTCCGCTTTCGCTCGCCACTACTCGCGGAGTCTCGGTTGATGTCCTTTCCTCCGGCTACTGAGATGTTTCAGTTCGCCGGGTTCGCCTCCTGAGCCTATGAATTCAGCTCAGGATACCCGCCAAGTTGCCCTGGCAGGGTGGGTTGCCCCATTCGGAGATCCCGGGATCAACGATCGCTCGCATCTCCCCCGGGCTTTTCGCAGCGTGCCACGTCCTTCATCGCCTCTCAGTGCCAAGGCATCCACCAGATGCCCTTGATTGGCTCGATCCAAGACATCTGCCCCGGCCGACCGATATAGGCCGACCCGGCCAGACACCCCGGAAAACCGCCGCGCACAGGGGCAAGCCCCAAACCGCACCCGGCCTGCCGGAGCCCGCAAAACCCATTATGGGCTCGTCGAGCTCCTCCAAACCGGCGCGCCCGGGCTGGCGCCCGCATTCGCGGCGTCTCACATGAAGACACTTCTTCCGGACGGTCCCGCACCCAGACCCCATGCCCCGATAAGGACAAAAGTCCCACAGGACAAAAGGCCTGTGCCCCGGGGCCGTCCGCCTCGGTCACATTCACAAATTCGCTTCACCTGTCAATCAACACCCGCAACACCCGCCCCGAACCCCGAGCGTCGGTGTCGGACCTTCCCGGTTGGGGGACATGGCCCGCGCCGCCGCCCCGGAACCCGGAACGAAACTCTTTTCTTCTCCGAATGCCGTCTTCTTCAGGAGTGAGACGTCAGGGATCGGGGATCAGCACAAAGACACCTGCGATCCGCAAACCACCTGCCCGGTTCTACCCGGCGGCACGCGCCCCGACACCGCAAATGCAGCGATCGGGCAAGTGCAGACATCGGGCGAGTGCACACACCGGAAGTGGAGGTGAACGGGATCGAACCGATGACCTCCTGCTTGCAAAGCAGGCGCTCTCCCAACTGAGCTACACCCCCGTTTCAAGAACCAGGGGTCAGGGATCAGGAGCCAGGAAGAAACCGCCTGACCCCTGGCCCCTGGCTCCTGACGACTGGTGGGCCAGGGAGGATTTGAACCTCCGACCTCACGCTTATCAAGCGCGCGCTCTAACCAGCTGAGCTACTAGCCCAAAACCGCAAGGGCCTGACCAGAGCGGGATCTAACCAGCAGGACCCGGCCAAAGCGGGATCCAACCACGGCGGGACCCGCCCGGGCAGGCCCGGCCGGGGGCGCGAGCGCGCCCGCAAGCGCGCGACATTCGGGAGAAGGGATGCGCAGACGGCGGCCGTTGCCAGAGGACAGAGATCAGACCACAGAGATCAGATCAAGCACCTCTGGCGGTTGTGGAAAAGCCGGAGAGGATCGAGCCAGAGCCATTTCTGACCTCTGATCTCTGACATCCGATCTCTGGCATTCCAGAAAGGAGGTGATCCAGCCGCAGGTTCCCCTACGGCTACCTTGTTACGACTTCACCCCAGTCGCTGACCTTACCGTGGTCGGCTGCCTCCTCTTGCGAGGTTGGCCCGCCGCCTTAAGGTAAAGCCAACTCCCATGGTGTGACGGGCGGTGTGTACAAGGCCCGGGAACGTATTCACCGCGGCGTGCTGATCCGCGATTACTAGCGATTCCGACTTCATGCTCTCGAGTTGCAGAGAGCAATCCGAACTGAGACGGCTTTTCGAGATTGGCGCAGGGTCGCCCCCTTGCATCCCGCTGTCACCGCCATTGTAGCACGTGTGTAGCCCAGCCCATAAGGGCCATGAGGACTTGACGTCATCCCCGCCTTCCTCCGGCTTGTCACCGGCAGTTTCTGCAGAGTGCCCGGCATCACCCGATGGCAACTGCAGATGAGGGTTGCGCTCGTTGCGGGACTTAACCCAACATCTCACGACACGAGCTGACGACAGCCATGCAGCACCTGTGTCCCCGCCGGCCGAACCGAAGAAGCCGATCTCTCGGCCCCATACGAGGCATGTCAAGGGCTGGTAAGGTTCTTCGCGTTGCGTCGAATTAAACCACATGCTCCACCGCTTGTGCGGGCCCCCGTCAATTCCTTTGAGTTTTAACCTTGCGGCCGTACTCCCCAGGCGGTGTGCTTAAAGCGTTAGCGGCGACACCGAAGAGCTAGGCTCCCCAACGTCTAGCACACATCGTTTACCGCGTGGACTACCAGGGTATCTAATCCTGTTTGCTCCCCACGCTTTCGCGCCTCAGCGTCAGTATCGGTCCAGAGAGCCGCCTTCGCCACCGGTGTTCTTCCCAATATCTACGAATTTCACCTCTACACTGGGAATTCCACTCTCCTCTCCCGAACTCCAGCCAATCAGTCCCAAGCGCACCTCCCAGGTTGAGCCCGGGGCTTTCACGCCTGACTTGATCGGCCGCCTACGCGCCCTTTACGCCCAGTAAATCCGAACAACGCTCGCCCCCTTCGTATTACCGCGGCTGCTGGCACGAAGTTAGCCGGGGCTTCTTCTCACGCTACCGTCATCATCGTCGCGTGCGAAAGAGCTTTACAACCCGAAGGCCTTCATCACTCACGCGGCATTGCTGGATCAGGCTTGCGCCCATTGTCCAATATTCCCCACTGCTGCCTCCCGTAGGAGTCTGGGCCGTGTCTCAGTCCCAGTGTGGCTGATCATCCTCTCAGACCAGCTACGGATCAAAGGCTTGGTAGGCCGTTACCCCACCAACTACCTAATCCGACGCGGGCCCCTCCTGCTGCGATCAATCTTTCCCGGCGGTCTCTTTCAAGACCACCGGCGTATGCGGTATTAGCCGAAGTTTCCCTCGGTTATCCCCCACAACAGGGCAGGTTCCCACGCGCTACTCACCCGTGCGCCACTCCCTTGAGACCAAAGCCCCAAGAGCGTTCGACTTGCATGTGTTAGGCATGCCGCCAGCGTTCGTTCTGAGCCAGGATCAAACTCTCAAGTTCATCCCGGGGCCGCCCCGGCTGCCGGGTCACCCGACCCGGCTGTCGGCCGGCCCCATCTCAAGGGCCACCAAACGTTCGCATGAACGCGCGAACATCGGGTCGGCCCTCCCAGCATCACGCTGGTCCAGCCGCCGTCCGCGCATCCCTTCCCATCGCTCCACAATCTCAAACAACACACCCCGTCCAGGGGCCGCCCGCCAGGCCACGTCGCCCAAAGGGGCCGCGCTTATAACCCCCCCCATTCCCCCAAGTCAACCCCGAATATCCCGCCACGAGCGAGTAATCCTCGGTGATCGGATCGGCTCTCTGCGGGGGCAGCGAGCGGAGGCCAAACATAGGAATCCTCGCTCAGCTTGTCCAGAGGAACGGCAACAAAAGTTTAATGCGCCTCAAATCAGCCCGAGCGCCCGCAGCTCGGCCAGCATCTGTTCCGGCGGCGGCTCCTCCCCGCCCAGGGCCCGATCCGGCGGTGCAACGACGCCGGCAGATAGCGCCAGCCCTGAAACGCGCGGCACGATCGCGGCAGGGTCGCCACCAGCCCCGGATCGACCCCGATCAGGCAATAGCGGCGCCCGGCGGCGTCGCGGTCGCTGCGAAACCCGGTCACCGGCTGCCGCACCGCGATCTGCCCGCGGATGACCCAATAGATCGAGCCGCCGTCAAGCACTTCGGCCGCGCGCCGCGGATGGTTTCGGGTGTAGACCCAGTCGCCGGCGCGCTCGGCAGCGCGCCCCGCGCGCACGCGGCGCAGGTGTTCGACGTCGTCGATGCCGACCGCGAGCTTCAGCAGATGCAGCGGCATTGGGCGCTGCTCTGATCAGGTGTGATCGGCTTCGGGTGCCGCCAGCGCGATCAGCTCCGCCCCCTCCTCGACCAGTTCGCCGGCGGCGAACCGCACCACCGTCACGACGCCGTCCGCGGGTGCGGTGATCGTGTGCTCCATCTTCATCGCCTCGATGGCCATCAGGGGGTCGCCGCGCCGGACCCTGGCCCCGGCTTCGACCAGCACCCGCGTTACCCGTCCCGGCATCGGCGCGGTCAGTTTGCCAGCCGTCGGATCCTCGCCGGGCGGCGGCGCGAGCGGGTCGATCTCCTCGAACCGCCAGCTCTCGCCGCCGACGAACACCGCGGTCTCGGTGCCATGACACAGCACCCGCAGCCACCGCCTGGCGCCGTCCAACCCGAGAGCGAGCAAGCCGTCGGGCTGCAATTCGCCGTCGACCGAAATGTCACGGTCGCCGAGCCGCAACAACCACCCGCCGGCGCGGGCGAACGCTTCGATGGTTCGCTCCTCGGCACCGTCGCGCAACACGACATCCTGGTGACCGCCGCCGCCGAGCCGCCAGCTGTCGCCGCGCCCCCATGCCGAAAACGGGTCGCCCGACCGCGCCGCTTCGGCCGTTGCCGCCTCCGCGCGGGTGCGAAGCCGGCTCAAGACGGCGGCGGCGAGCGCTTCGTCGGGAGCCGGCCGGCGCCCCGGCAGCAGCGCCCGACGATGGCGCTCGATAAACCCGGTGTCGAGCGCGCCCTCGGCAAAATCGGGATGCGCCGCCACCCGCGCCAAGAGCGCGAGATTGGTGCGCAGGCCGAGCACCGCGGTCGCGGCGAGCGCGCGCCGCAGCCGCCCGACCGCCGCCGGCCGGTCCTCGCCCCAGGCGATGATCTTGGCGATCATCGGATCGTAGAACGGCGTTACCGCGTCGCCCTGCCGCACCCCGGTGTCGACCCGGGCGACGTCCGGCGGCGGCAAGTACAGCCGGTGCAGCGTCCCGGTCTGCGGCAGGAAGTCGCGCTCGGGGTCCTCGGCATAGAGCCGCGCCTCGATCGCGTGGCCCCGCCTCGCCAATTCCTGCTGGCGCAGCGGCAACGCCTCGCCGGCCGCGATTCGCAATTGCCATTCGACGAGGTCGAGCCCCGTCACCGCCTCGGTCACCGTATGCTCGACCTGCAGCCGCGTATTCATCTCGATAAAATGGAATTCGTGGGACGCGTCCGCCGGGGCGATGAACTCGATCGTGCCGGCGCCGACATAGCCGACCGCGCGCGCCGCATCGACCGCCGCCTTGCCCATCGCCCGCCGCCGTTCGTCGTCGAGCCCAGGCGCCGGCGCTTCCTCGATCACCTTCTGATGGCGCCGCTGGATCGAGCAGTCGCGGTCGAAGATGTGGACGACGTTGCCGTGCCGGTCGGCGAAGACCTGCACCTCGATGTGCCGCGGCTTCGTCAGGTATTTCTCGATCAGCATCCGGTCGTCGCCAAAGGCGCCCGCGGCTTCGCGCTTTGCCGCTTCGAGCGCCGCCGCGAATTCGCCGGCACCGGCAACGATGCGCATACCCCTGCCGCCGCCGCCGGCCGAGGCCTTGATCAATACCGGAAAGCCGATCCGCCGGGCCTCCTCGGCAAGCCGGCCGGGGTCCTGGTCGTCGCCGTGGTAGCCCGGCACGACCGGCACTCCGGCGCGCGCCATCAACACCTTGGCCGCCGCTTTCGACCCCATCGCCCGCATCGCCGCGGCCGGCGGCCCGATAAACACCAGCCCCGCCCGCTCGCACGCCTCGGCAAAATCGGCGTTTTCCGACAGAAAGCCGTAGCCCGGGTGCACCGCTTGCGCGCCGCTCGCCCGCGCCGCGCCGACAATCGCAGCGCTGTTCAGATAGCTGTCGCGCGCCATGGGCGCTTGGCCCACCGGCTTGTCGCGTGGGGCGGCAACGATCGGCCAGGCCTCGTCGGCAAGCTCGACATGCAGCGCGCCGCGATCGGCCGCGGAGTAAACCGCGACCGCAGCGACCCCCATCCGCCGCGCGGTGCGGATGATGCGGCAGGCAATCTCGCCGGGATTGGCGATCAGGATCTTGGCGAACACGTCAAACCCGCATACGAGATCACACCCGGCTCGTGATCGTTAATCGGGTCAAGGTCCGCAGCCGAATGCAAGCAGGTAACAGGAGGAGGCGCGGCGCAATGAATACCGCTGTGCAGTGGGGCCTGGCCGCATCCGTTTTCGTGACCGGTATCCTTGTCTCGATAGCTTCGTCGGCGCAGGACGACGAAGTTATCCAAGCCTGCCACAACCTGCAGTCGACCTTGAGCATCGTAGATTGCCTGGATAAGCTGACTGCCCAATGGGACCAGCGCTTGAATGCCTCCTACCAAAAGGCGTTGAAAAGCGTCGATCCCGCCGGGGTACCCGCTTTGCGGGCGGCGGAGCGCGCTTGGCTGGAGTATCGGAAACAGCGATGCTCCTATTTAAGCGCCGGTCCAGGGACCATCGGTCAAGTGATCGGGTCCGATTGTTTTCTCCGGATGACCAAGGCTCGAGCCGAGGAATTGGGCCAGGACAGCAGAGGCCTGGGGGACTAGATCGTGCCGGCCGCCGGCCGGAAACCGCGACAAACAGCCTCGACCAAACCCGGCGCGCACGCAGGGTTCCGCCGCCATCTCTGTCACATCCGGAACACGCCGAACCGGCCCCGCGCGCCCCCAACTCCCGCGCCGTCAAACCGCTCGATCGGGGCGTTGAGGCTGGCCGAGATCGCCAATGCCACCACCATGCGGGTGTCGGCCGGGTCGATGACGCCGTCATCCCACAGCCTGGCACTCGCGTAATAGGGGTGGCCCTGGGTCTCGTACTGGGCGCGGATCGGCGCCTTGAATTCCGCCTCCTCGGCGTCGCTCCAGGCGTCGCCGCGCGCCGCGCGCGCATCGCGGCGGATCTGGGCCAAGACCGAGGCCGCCTGCTCGCCGCCCATCACCGAGATCCGCGCATTCGGCCACATCCACAAAAAACGCGGGCCATAGGCCCTCCCGCTCATCCCGTAATTGCCGGCGCCAAAGCTGCCGCCGATGATCACGGTGAATTTCGGCACCGCGGCGGTCGCGACCGCGGTCACCATTTTGGCGCCGTCCTTGGCGATGCCGCCCGCCTCGTATTTCTTGCCGACCATAAAGCCGGCGATGTTCTGCAGAAACACCAGCGGGATGCCGCGCTGCGCCGCCAATTCGATAAAATGCGCCGCCTTCAACGCGCTTTCGGAAAACAGGATGCCGTTATTGGCGAGGATCGCCACCGGATAGCCCCAGATATGGGCAAAGCCGCAGACCAGGGTCTGGCCGTAAAGCCGCTTGAACTCGTCGAATTCGCTGCCGTCGACCAGCCGTGCCACGATCTCGCGCACGTCATAAGGGTGGCGCGTGTCGGGCGGGATGACCCCATACAGCTCCTCGGCCGGGTAGAGCGGCTCGACCGGCGCCCGCAGCTCCAGCGCTACGTGCTTCGTCCGGTTCAGATTGCCGACGATCCGCCGCGCAATGCCGAGCGCATGACGGTCGTCGACCGCGTAATGGTCGGTGACGCCCGAGACGCGGCTGTGCACCTCAGCCCCGCCCAATTCCTCGGCGGTGACGATCTCGCCGGTCGCCGCGCGCACCAGCGGTGGGCCGCCCAAAAAGATCGTCCCCTCGCCCTTGACGATGACCAATTCATCCGCCATCGCCGGCACATAGGCGCCGCCCGCGGTGCACGAGCCCATGACCAATGCCACCTGCGGCACGCCCGCCGCCGACAATTGCGCCTGGTTGTAAAAGATGCGGCCGAAATGCTCGCGGTCGGGAAACACTTCGTCCTGCGCCGGCAGAAAGGCGCCGCCCGAATCGACCAGGTAAAGGCAGGGCAGCCTGTTCTCGCCCGCGATCTCCTGTGCCCGCAGATGCTTTTTGACGGTCATCGGGAAATAGGTGCCGCCCTTGACGGTCGCGTCGTTGGCGACGACGACGCATTCCTTCCCCATGATCCGCCCGATGCCGGTGATGATCCCGGCGGCCGGCACCTCGCCGTCATACATGCCGTAAGCGGCAAGCGCCGACAATTCCAGAAACGGCGACCCCGGGTCGAGCAGCAGGCGCACCCGCTCGCGCGGCAGCAACTTCCCCCGCCCCAGATGCCTTTTTCTGGCCCCCTCCCCGCCCCCCTCCTCGATCGTCGCGAGCTTCTGGCGCAAATCCGCCACCACCCCCCGCATCGCCGCGTCATTCGCCCGGAACCCCTCGGAGCGCGGATCGAGCGCGGTGGTGAGCAGCGCCATTCAGTATCACCAAAGGTAGAGGAGCCTCGGCTGGAGCAGGTTCAGTCTGTCATCGCGAGCGAAGCGAAGCAATCTCGTGCACCGTCGCTTATCCGGCCTGGATTGCTTCGTCGCGCGATGCGTTCCTCGCAACGACTATCGATTTTATTGGCGATGCTGATCGCTCGATGTTCCCAATGGCGCTAAAGACCTCACCGCCGCCCGCCGGCCCGGAATCGGCGAAGCCCGAGAGTCGCCGGAAGCTTTTTTGCCAAAGCGACATCACCTTCGGAGCCATCGCATCTCCGCGGCGAGCGCCGTCACCCGCGCGGGACGACGCCACGGCAGGACAGGGCGACGGCGACGAACGAGCGCGCGCCATCGGGGCGGCCGCACAGATAGGCGGCGCGCAGATGGCGTTCGAGCCGGTCGCGGCGGGCGGCATCGAGGCTCGACACATAGTCGCCGAGCGCGCCCTCGCCGCTGGCATACGGCCCCCAGTAATCTTCGAAATCGGCGAAATCCATGCGGATGGTCAGCGAGCGCTGGTCGATCTCGGTCAGCCCCGCCGCGGCCCAGATCCGCAGCAGGGCGCCCGGCATGTAGATCGGCCGCCCCATCGTGCGGTCGCGGGCTGCGGCGGCGGCCTCGTCGAGGACGGCGGCGGTGTCCCAGAACATGCGATTGGCCGCCGCCCCTCCCGGCGAATCCCAGAACGCCGCACACACCACCCCGCCGGGTCGCGTCACCCGCCGCATCTCGGCCACCGCCAGTTCCGGCTGCGGCAATACCGAGGGCAGCACCAGCATCGACACCGCCCGGTCAAAGCTCGCATCGGCAAAGCGCAGGGCGCTGCCGTCGCCATGCTCGATATGAATGCGCGGGTCGTGGTTTTTCGCCTGGGCGGCGGCGAGATAGATCTCGGAATGGTCGATCGCGGTTAGGTTGGCGATGTTCGCCGCGGCCGGCAGGGCAAAGGTCAGGCTGCCGGTGCCGCAGCCGACCTCGACGATGTCCTCGCCGTCGGCGACGCCGGCATGTTCGATGAAAATCGGCGCCAGCCGCCGGCTCCAGCGGCCCATCAGCCTCTCGTAATTGGCAGCGTCGCGCGCATTGAACATCGACGGCATGGCCGGCCTCCCTTGATTTTTCCGCCGGTGGATGCGACCGGCCTGAAGGTGACGGTCGCGAATTTAACCGTCGCTGCCGCAGATTGAAATCGACACGGCGTTGAGCGTATGTCACCGGCTGCAATGTTAGATCGTTCTGGACTCGCGCTCACTGCGCTGCCACAGAAGCGTCGATCCCTAGTGGCCTCGGCTCGATCGGCTGGTTTTCGTTCCTCGGCAATGCGACGAACCGCGATCCAAACCTGGCAGGACCGGATCAGAGATCCGAGCCTGAGCGCACTGTTGATCCTCCAACTTTGCGCCCTCTTTGTTGCTACCCCGCTGGCCGCGCAAGGGCTGCCGATGGCGCGGGCGGTCGGTGAGACGTTGGTGCTGGTGGTTGTGCTGATCGTCGTCATGCTGTCGCATCGGCGCGGCGCAATCGTTGTCATCGTGCTGGGATTGTCGGCGACATTTGCCAGCCTGTGGCTGCAAGGCGAGCTGCCGCCGGTGGCGGAAAGCCTGCTCAGCCGCGGCGGCAGCATCCTGACCTTTTCAGCGCTGAGCTGGGTCGTTGCTCATGCTGTCTATGCCCCCGGCCGTATTACGTTTCGGCGTCTCCAGGGCGCATTCGTGCTGTACCTAAACCTCGCGACGATCTTCGCCGCGGCTTATCACCTGATCTGGGATCTCAGCCCCGGGGCCTTCACCTATTTCGGCGCCCCCGTCAATGTCAGCGCTCCCGGGCTCGGTCCCACCGGAATCGCGCTGGCGCTGTATTTCAGCTTTTCGACCCTAACCACCACCGGCTTTGGCGACATCGTTCCGGTGAACCCGTTCGCCCGCAGCCTGGCCAATCTGGAAGCGGTCCTCGGCCAACTCTACCTTGCGACGACGCTCGCCCGCCTGGTCACGCTCGAACTCGCAGACCGCCGCCGAAGTCGGCCGTGAGCCGCGCCGGCGGCGCGAGGCCCGCGGCTATTCGGCCGCGATCGCCGCCGGCTCGAACCGTGACAACGGCGCGCGGGCGGCCCCGGCCATTGGCTGCGGCCACCAGCGGTCTTCCCATTCGGCAAAGACATCGCCGAGTTGCGGCATCACTTTCTCCGCAAAAAGCCGCGTGTTGTACTGCGCCAGATCCTTCTGCATGTTGCCGAACTGCAATAGCAGCATCAGATGGCCGACATTGAGGTCGGTCGCGACGAGGCGCAGTTGCTCGGCTACCTCGTCGGGCGAGCCGATGATCACATAGCCCTTGTCGACGATCGCATCCATCTCGCGCGCCAGCATCTGGAACTTCAATTCGTAGCGCGAGGCCTGCGCGGCGAGCGCCACCTGGCTCTGGATGCCGCGGCGCTGGGTCTCCTCGGTTGCGTAGCCGGGCGGGCCGGCAAAGCGCGGGTCGACATGCAGGCAGCGGCCATAGAAATACTCGGCCGGCTCACGGTAGAGGCGGTAGGCCTCCTCGCGCGTGTCGGCGACCCCGACAAATTGCAAAAAGCCGGCGCGGTACGGGTTCCGGTCCTTGCCGAGCCGCGCCATCTCGTCCCAGAACCCGCTCATCGTCGCCTGGCCGGCCTTGTAGCCGTAATACGAGAGATAGCAGTAGACGTAGTCCATCTCGGCGCACCACTGCCAAGTCTCGACCGAGCCGCCGCCCGGGATCCAGATCGGCGGATGCGGCTTCTGCACCGGCCGCGGCCAGATGTTGACATAGCGCTGCTGGTTGAACCGCCCGTTGAAGGCGAAGGTGTCCGGCTCGGTCCAGGCGCGCAACACCAAGTCGTGAGCCTCGTGGTAGCGCTCGCGCAACAGGCTCGGGTTTTGCCCATAGGCAAAGCAGGTGTCCATCGGCGAGCCCACCGGAAACCCGGCGATCAGCCGCCCGCCCGAGATTACGTCGATCATCGCAAACTCTTCGGCGACCCGCGTCGGCGGGTTGTAGAGCGCCAGGGAATTGCCGAGAACGCAGAGGGCGGCGTCCGAAGTGCGGCGAGCGAGCGCCGAGGCGACCAGGTTCGGCGACGGCATCAGCCCATAGCCGTTCGAGTGGTGCTCGTTGACACAGACCGCGTCGAATCCGCATTCGGCGGCGAATTCGAGCTCGTCCATAAAGTCGTTGTACATGTGATGGGCGCGCCGCGGGTCGAACAGCGAGGAATGGATGTCAACCCAGACCGAGGGATGCTTGTCGCGGAAATCGTCCGGCAATTCGGTGTAGGGCATCAGGTGAAACCACAACAGCTTCATCGCGCTTCCTCCGCCGCGTCATTTACGCAACCAGCCTGATCCCGGGCAGCAATGTCGTCAATCGGGTCGTTCGCCACGATTTCGGGTTGACGGACGTCTCGGCAGTGCGCGGTAATCTCGACCAGTGAGGCGCGAATGACGACCCCCTCCTTCACTCCGATTCTCGAAGCGGCGCGGGCCCGCCACGGCGCCGCGACCCTCGAAGCGCGCTTGGCGCCGCCGTTAAGCGCCGCCGAGCTCGAAGCCGTCGGCGACGACCGCTATCTGTCGCAGATGTCACTGCGGATTTTTCGTGCCGGGCTCAAGCACAGCTTGGTCGATACAAAATGGCCGGCGTTTGAGGACGTTTTTTTCGGGTTTGAGCCGCGCCGGGTGCGGGCGATGTCGGACGAGGTGGTCGAAGCGCTGCTTGGCGACCGCCGGCTGATCCGCCATTGGGGCAAGCTCAAATCGGTGCGCGACAACGCGGCCGCGATGATTGGGGTCGCCGGAGAGCACGGCAGCTTTGGTGCCTGGCTCGGGCGCTGGCCCACGACCGACATCATCGGGCTGTGGGAGACGCTCGCCAAACGCTTCAGCCAGATGGGCGGTAATTCGGGCCCGACCTTTCTGCGTATGGTCGGCAAGGACACCTTCATCCTGACGCATTCGGTCGCGGCGGCGTTGCAGCATTGGGGTGCAGCCGCGGCAGCGCCAAAAAGCCGCAAAGACCGCGAGGCGGTCCAAGCCTGCTTCAACGCCTGGGCCGCCGAAACCGGGCGTCCACTTTGCCAGCTCAGCCTGATCCTCGCCGCCTCGACCGAGGATTGATGTGAAGCCTCAGGGTCAGTCCGATTTCCTTTTTTGTTGGCTCCAGGTGCTTCGTTGAAAACCACCTATTGCCGATCTCCTTGTACTTTACCTCTATGCCCGTGACCTGATAAGGCGCGCAGTTGATTACCTCTGCATCCCCAACGTTGAACAGAGCAACATTGTAGCCCTTTTCGCCGAACTGACTGCGATAGATGACCGCGTGGTAACCGGCCTGCCTGAAAAGCTCTGCGAGAATTTGCGTCGGCACGTAATGCGCCGTATCGTCGGAAAGGGCATTTCCCGCCTTGAGCTCGGTACGCGCGCACCCATACGGCCACTGCCGTCGTTGCGCGCCTAGCCTAGGCCGGTGCGCTGCGATGGCCGGCGTTCTTTGAGGTGCACGGTCGGTTGGCGATACTCGGCGCGCCTCCTCATCGTCGCAGCAGCGCGTCGGCGATCTCGACAAAACCCCTGCCGCCGCCGCCATCGGTGACCCATTGCGGCGGGGTCGTCATGCGGCTCGTATAGTTTCGCACGGTGGCGACGCCGACCGAATTCGGGAAAAAGCCGAACATCAACTCGTCATTCAGCGAGTCGCCGACGTAGATGAACGCGCTGCGGTCGTGCTCGATATCGGCGGCGAATAGCCCCGCCATGATCCGCCGCGTCATCGCGAGCTTGTCAAAGGCGGCGAACCAGCCAAGCACCCACATCGAATTGACCACGGTATGCCCGCCGGCCGCGACGAGCCTTGCGGCGATCCGGTCGGAAATTGGCGGTCCGGGGTTGCGAAAGGCCAAAGTCGTCTCGCGCCAGCGTTGGTCGGCCGACAACTCGCTCCCGGACACCTGCGCTCGAATCTGCTCGCCGAGTTGAACCAGCCGCTCGTTATCGCGCCGGCGCTCGACCTCGGGCGCCCAATAATGACGTTCGGTCATTCCGGTATTCACGTCATGGCGGAAACACAGACCGCCATTCTCGCCGATCACGGCAGCCACCGGCCACATCCGGCACATCAGGTCGCACCATCCGGCGGGCGCTGCAGTGATCGGGAGGACGCGATAGCCGGCATTCCGCAGCCGCTCGATCGCGTCATAGGCGGCGGCGGACAGACGCGCACCCTCGGTCAGCGTGTCGTCGACATCAGTCAGCACGAAACGGATCGCTGCCAGCCGGTCCTCAGGGAATTGGTCGAACGGTTGCATCACCACCCCTCTCGCCGCAGGGAAATCCTTCCCTTGGATATGCCCTCTGTGCTAGCGCACGCCCATATGTGGAGCGGGTGATCAGGCGGCGACGCCGCGGGCGGCGCGGAGTTTTAGAGCGATGCAGAGCCAAAGCCGGTTTTTCGACGATCTCGCCCGGGTCGCCGCGGGTGCCGTCGGGACATTGTCCGGCGTCAAAAGCGAGGTCGAGTCGCGGCTGCGCGAACAGCTTGAACGCGTGCTCGCCGGGATGGACCTGGTGACTCGCGACGAATTCGAGGCAGTCAAAGCAATGGCGGCCAAAGCCCGCGCCGAGCAGGAGGATCTGGCGAGGCGGGTGACGCAACTCGAGAATCTCCTCGCCGCTGCGCGCGAGCGTGAGACGCCCCCGAGCCCCCCTACAGCCGGTCAGTCGTGATTTCGACGTCAAACCCATTTTGTCGCGCCGCGCAAAGGAGCGCTCGATGACTTCCGTTGCAGCTTCGGAACCAACCCCGTTTTTCGGCAACCCGATCGACCTCGTCGAAGAGATCGTCAGCGCCAATGAGTGGGCGCACGACCGTGCCAGCGAGGAGGAGTTGGTGGTCGAGATATCGGGTCGTTGGTGCGACTATCGGCTGTATTTCGTCTGGCAGGAGGAAATCTGCGCAATGCATTTTTCCTGCGGCTTCGACATGAAGGTGCCGAAGGGCCGCCGCACCGCCGTCTACGAGCTCTTGGCGCTCGCCAACGAAAAGCTGTGGCTTGGCCATTTCGATCTTTCGACCGAGGACAACTCGCCGTCATTTCGCCATGCTCTGCTGCTGCGCGGGGTCGGGACCGGCAGCGCCGAACAGATCGAGGATTTGGTCGACATCGCTCTGTCGGAATGCGAGCGGTTCTATCCGGCGTTTCAGCTGGTCCTGTGGGGCGGAAAACGCCCGGGCGAGGCGATCACCGCAGCGATGATCGACCCCGTCGGAGAAGCCTGAGGCGGAGCGGCTCGCAATGGCCGGGGAAGCTCGCGACGCGGCCGCGGGCACGTTGGTCCTCGTCGGCTGCGGCAAGATGGGGTCGGCGCTGCTGCGCGGCTGGCTCGCGGCGGGCGCGGCATCGCGCTTTCTGGTCGTAGAGCCGGAAGGCCCGCCGCTCGGGCATGGCACCTTGCCGAATGTCTCTTGGTACCGCACGGCGGAGGAGCTGCCGGTCGGCCCTGCCCCGGATGCGGTCGTCTTCGCGGTCAAGCCGCAAGTCATCGACGCAATTTTGCCCGGATATCGCCGCTGGTCGCAGCCGCCAACCCTCTTCGTCTCGATCGTCGCCGGCAAAACCATTGCCGGCATGAGCCGCCATCTCGGCCCCGCCGCGCTGATCCGCACGATGCCCAACACCCCGGCGGCGATCGGTCGGGGGATTACCGTTGGCTGCGCCAATCAGCAGGTGACAGCGGATCAGCGTCAGCTATGCGACCGGCTGCTTGCGGCAGTCGGCGACAGCGCCTGGGTCGAAGACGAGGCACTTCTTGATGCGGTCACCGCGGTTTCGGGCAGTGGCCCCGCCTACGTTTTTCTGCTGATCGAGGCATTGGCCGAAGCGGGAGAGGCCTCGGGCCTGCCGCCTGACCTCGCCTTGCGCCTTGCTCGCAGCACAGTCGCAGGTTCGGGCGAATTGGCGCGCGCCTCGGACGACCCGCCGGCGCGGCTGCGCGAGAATGTCACAAGCCCTGGTGGCACGACGCGCGCCGCACTCGACGTGTTGCTGGCGAAGGACGGGATGGTGCCGCTGATCAAGCGAGCGGTGTGTGCTGCTGCGATGCGATCACGCGAGCTGGCGAGCTAGATCATGGCCAGGAGCAGCCGCAGGAGTGGCGCGGCCGGTCGCAGTCGAGACGAAGCCGCCGCCACCGCAAACGACGCCGACCGGATCATCGACGCTGCATTAACCCAAATCCCGATCTCGGGGTGGCGACGGCTGTCGCTGGCCTCTATCGCCGCCGATTCGGGGCTGCCGATCCTGCGCGTTTATCGCAATTTCCCGTCCAAGCAAGCGATCCTCTGCGGATTTTTCCGTCGGATCGACGAGGCAGTTCTCACCGAGCCGCCGACGGCCGAGGAAGGCGAGCATCCGCGCGACCGGCTGTTCGATCTCATAATGCGGCGATTCGACGCATTTCGGCCCTATAAGCCCGCGCTCGAGGTGCTGCGCCGCGACCTACCCTCCGATCCCCCGTCGCTGCTCGTTGCCGGCGCGGCACTGATGCGATCCATCCGGTGGATGCACGAAGCGGCCGACATCCCGACCGGCGGGGTGCGCGGCGCGATTGCCATAAGGTTAACGGGTGCCGCCTACTTGGCGACCGCGCGGGTGTGGCACCGCGACAACTCGGCGGACCTTGGTCATACAATGGCGGCGCTCGACGCGCGGCTGCGCCGGGTCGAACGCTGGTTGACGCCCGCGCGCTCATCCCGGCCCGGCAGCGAAGCCTCCCATTCCGCTTAAATTTGCTGCAGTGCAAAAACTTTTCTTGACGGATGTCGTGCAACGGCCGATATTTTGGGCGTTGTGCACCGCACAATTATCGACCCCCTGAACGGAACCCAATCATGGCAGAAGTCCGCCCCAGCTTTTTCGATTTCGACGTAACCAAGATGATGACCGACTTTCGTTTTCGCCCGTTCGACGTCGAAGCATTGATGGCGTGTCAGCGCCGCAACATCGAGGCGTTCTCCCAGGCTAATCAGCTCGCGGTCGAAGGCGTGCAGGCAGTGGCTCGGCGCCAGATCGAAATCGCCCGCCAGGCGCTAGAAGACGTGTCGGTACTGTTCCGTGAGCTGGCTCAGCCGACTTCGACCGAGGACCGCATCGCCAAGAACACCGAATACGCCAAGCAGATGCTCGAAAAGAGCGTCAGTCACGGCCGCGAAATTACCGAGCTGGCCGCCAAGGCCGGCACCGAGGCCGCCGACGTCCTGCGCAAGCGCGCGAGCGAAAGCCTCGACGAGCTGCGCGAAATGGCAAAGCAGCACGGCGCGCGCTGACCGCGACGGGTATCGCATTGAAGGCCGTGCCGGCATTACGGGACGGCCTTTTGTTTATGCGCAGCGAAGTCGCTTACCGCGGCAGGTTCAGATGCGCTCGCAGACCGCCTTGCGGCGAGGTTTCGAGTCTGAGGTCGCCGCCATGGCTGCGGGCCACGTCGCGGGCGATGGTCAAGCCGAGCCCGACCCCGCCGGTCGACGGATTGCGCGACGCGTCGAGACGGACGAACGCACGGAACACGTGATTCCGGTCGGCCGGTGCTATCCCCGGCCCGTCATCGTCAACCAGAATGTCGACGCCGTCCTCGCTCGGCGTCGCGGTCAGCCAGACATGGCTGCCGTGACGGCGGGCGTTGCCGATCAGATTGACGAGACACCGCTTTAGCGCGTTCGGCCGAACCGAAAGCAGATACTCGTGCGGTGCTGCGAGCGACAGCTCCGTTCCCTCGCGCCGCATCGCCGCCGCCACTTCCTCCAGGAGCACCGACAAATCGGTCTCGAGCGGGGCCTCGGTGCCCTCGCCGCGAACGAAGTCGAGATAGCCCAGCACCATATGCTCCATCTCGGCGACGTCGGATTTCAGCTCGTCGACCGCCGGATCGTCGCCGAGGATCTCCAAGGCAAGCTTCATCCGCGTCAGCGGCGTGCGCAAATCGTGCGATACGCCGGCCAGCATCTGAGTGCGCTGGCGGATCTGACGTTGGATCCGGTCGCGCATCGTCATGAAGGCGACCGCGGCGCGGCGAATTTCGATGGCGCCTTCGACTTTGAAAAACGGGACGTGATGGCCCTTTCCGAAACTGTCCGCCGCCGCCGCCAGGCGCCGCAATGATTTGACCTGATTACGCAAAAACAATGTCGCCACGGCCAGCAGCACCAGCGACGACCCGACCATCCACATGATGAAAATGTAGGTTGTGTAGCTGTAGAGCCGGTTCCACGGCACCTCGGCGGTCAGCACGCCGCGCACCAGCTGCACTTTGATCCGCGGCCCGTCGGCGTCGTCGAGCCCGCCGATGCGCCACGGCGCCGACAGCTTGCTCTGCATCGCCTGGGTCAGCTGGTTTTCGAGCAATGTCCCGCTCGGTGGCGCCGGCGGCGGCAGGTGCGCACCACGGGTGAAGCTGAAGTGGAGATCGGTCAACGCCCCGCCATGCGCCAACAGCCGGGCCGCGGCGGCATCCGAGCCGGCATGGTCGAGTGCTTCGATCGTCAACGCAATGTCCCCGACGACGCCGGTCGACAGGCGCCACGAGATTGCCGCCCAGTGCCGGTCGTAGAAAATCCAGGTGGCGATCGCTTGCAGCAGGATCAGCGGCATTACGACGATCAGCAGCGAGCGGCCGAACATCGTGCGCGGCAGCACCCGCTTAATCCACCCGCGGGGCTGGATGTCGCGCCGGCGCCAAATCTCAGCGTCGTCCTCTTCCGGCGGCTCGGGGCCTGCCGCCGGCAGCGGCTCGGGTTCGGCTGCCGAGAGGGGTTCGGCTGCCGACGGGGGCTCGTCAACCCGGCTTGAGGACATAACCGGTGCCGCGCACGGTCTGCAGATAGCGTGGAAAGCGCGGGTCGCGCTCGATCTTGCGGCGCAGCCGGGTCATCTGCACGTCGACATTCCGGACATTGCCGCTGAACTGGGCAGAAAGCGACAGCTCCTCGCGCGAAACGGGCTCTCCAGGCCGCTGGGCCAAGCTCGCCAGCAGCGCGACTTCGGCTCCCGTCAGGTGGATCGGTTCGCCGCCGCGGAACAGTTCGCTGCGGGCAAGATCGAAACGGCAGCCGCCAAATCGGACCTCTTGCGGCGGCGCACCTGTCGTCAGCCGCCGTTGCAGCAAATTGCGGATCCGCAGCACCAGTTCGCGCGGTTCGAACGGCTTTGAGAGGTAGTCGTCGGCGCCCTGCTCGAGCCCGTTGACGCGATCCTCGGGCTCGGCCATCGCGGTCAGCAGCAGCACCGGCACCCGGCCCTCGTGCCGCAACTCGCGCGTCAGACCGAGCCCGTTTTCGCCGGGCATCATAACATCGAGCACGACGAGGTCGAAGGCGAAGCTCGCCAGCTTGAGCCGAGCCTCGGCGGCATCAGCCGCCGTCGTCACCCGGAAACTGCGCTCCGACAGGTAACGGCGCAGCAACCCACGCAGCCGCGCATCATCGTCGACGACCAGAAGATGGGGTTCGAGATCGCTCATGCCGCCCCGATTATACGCTCTCCATGCGCTTACCGCTTCCCGCCCGAACCGTCGTCGAACCGGCGGCGATCGCCGCTGTCGGCGATGATCGCCAGCAGCACCTTGCGAAACCCGCCGACAGCGGTGGCGCCAGTCTGGCGGTAAGCTTCGGCGACGCGCGCGCGCTGTGGCGCCGAAACTTCGCGCTCGAGCGCGCGTCCCTCGGGCGTCAGCTCGAGCAGGCGCTGGCGCCGGTCGTGCGGGCCCGGCCGCTGGACGATAAAGCCCTGCTGCACCAGCTCACTCAGAACCCGGCTGAGGCTCTGCTTGGTGATGCGCAAGATCCCGAGCAGCTCGCTGACCGTCATTTGCGGATGGCGCCCGACGAAATGGATGACGCGGTGATGCGCCCGGCCAAACCCGTAGCGGGCCAGGACCGCATCCGGCCCGGCGGTGAAGTCGCGATAGGCGAAGAACAGCAATTCGATCCCGTCCCTGACCGCATCCTCGCCCGCGAAAAACAGGTCGGGCCGCAATTTTATGTCAGACATATTGACTTATCTCGCAACCTTGCTTACCGTTTAGGCGTCCTCTGGACTATAAAGTTCTAAGCCTTTGGGCCGGCTTTGTCTGCGACCGGGCCGGCCTCGATATCGGTGCGAGGAAACGCTCATGTCCGTGATCCCCTTCGACGACCGCGACGGCTTCATCTGGTATGACGGCCGCCTCCTGCTTTGGCGCGACGCCAAATTGCATGTGCTGAGCCACGGGCTGCATTATGCAAGTTGCGTCTTCGAAGGCGAGCGCGTCTACAACGGCGCCGTCTTCCGGCTCGACGACCATAACGAGCGCCTGATCAACTCGGCGAAGATCATGGGCTTCGAGGTGCCGGCCAGCATGGACGACCTCGCCCGGGCGACGCAGCAGGTCATCACCTCGAACAACATCGTCGAGGGCTATGTGCGCCCGATCGCGTGGCGCGGCGCCGAGCAGATGGGGGTGTCGGCGCAGGCGACAAAAATCCACCTCGCGATGGCCGCCTGGGACTGGCCGGCCTATTTCTCGCCCGAGGCACGCGCCAAGGGCATCCGCATGAAATGGGCGCCTTGGGCGCGTCCGGCGCCGCATACAGCACCCACCCAGGCCAAGGCGGCCGGGCTCTACATGATCTGCACGATGTCAAAGCACGATGCCGAGGCCGATGGCTGCGACGACGCGCTGATGCTCGACTGGCGCGGCCAACTCGCCGAGGGGACCGGCGCCAACCTCTTTTTGGTGATCAACGGCGAATTGCACACGCCGACCCCCGACTGCTTTTTGAACGGCCTGACCCGCCAAACCGTCATCGGTCTTGCAAAAAAACGCGGCATCAAGGTCGTCGAGCGCGCGATCATGCCCGAGGAATTGGCAACCGCCGACGAGATGTTCCTTACCGGCTCCGCCGCCGAAGTGACCCCGGTCGGCGAGGTCATCGGCGAGCGCGGCCACTACCGCTTTACCCCCGGCGCGATCTGCCGGCTGATGTGGCAAGACTACGACCGCGCCGTCGGCAAAAAGATCGCGGCCACCGCAGCTTAGCCTCGGGTAGATTCAAAGATGTCGGAGAGCAGAGAAATACTAGATTTCCTGAGAGCCAATTTTTCGCTGCTCAACGAGCGTCTCGATCGCGTCGATGCTCGACTAAACGAATTGACATCCCGCATCAGCACGCTCGAACGCGACGTTGCTTCGCTTAGCTTGCGAATAGCTGAGATGAAAGTCGATTTTGCTTGAATACAGAACCAACCCGACTCGATGGATCGGCGCATTGATCGGATCGAGCAGCGACTGGAGCTGGTGGACGTTCCAGCCGCCCCGAGTTAAAGGAAGGCCGAGCCGGCCCTGTCCTCAACATGAGCCGACCCTGTCCTCAACATACTGCAGGCTATCCGCGCGGAGCAGGCAGGTGGGCGCGAAAAACTCGACGCCATCATCATCCGAGTTTGCACGCTTGAGCAAGAAGAAGTCGCCGCGCTAAGCTTGCGCGTAGCCGAAATCAGGGTCGACTTTGCCGGCCTGTCGATTCGGCTCGACGATCTCGATCGCCGCGTCGCATGAATCGAGCGTTCGCTGGAGTTGGACGACTTTCCGATATTCGGCTGATGCCGGCTAGCCAACGCGCGTCGGCCACAGCGCCTCCCAGGGCAGAGAACGGGCTGACGCCAAAAACCACGCGATCGAGACAATCGTCGTCCCAAAGCTCCTGTGCCAATCACCACCAACGCCGGGCAGCGTCACGATCCCAGATCCGAGTTAATAGAAACTGGAGGAGAAAGCGCCTACAATTGCGTGTCGCGACAATTGGCGACGTCCGCGATGGCCACCTTCTACGATCGTCGGCAGCGCTGCACAAAGCCTTTCCTAAAAATGGAGTTACTGTCGAAACAGGTTCACGAGACGACATCAACAACGTCCGTAAGTGGCTCGATGCCGACCATCGCGCCTGGGCCAATCCCATTCTCTAATGACCGGAAATGACGCAAGACGAGATTGATTCGTATCTTCTCTTAACGAGTTTAGTGGCGGGCCTAAGCGGCTTCGGCACACTTGCACTTGTCTTTGTCCCCGGTAGTCGGGGATTGATTAGCTGCGTTGGAATGGGTTTGTTGGGTGGGTTATTGTACAGCTCAGCTACGCCAGCATCGACGTATGAGCTTCTAGATTTGAGCATATCAATGATAATGGGCGGCTTCCTAGGCTGTATCATAGGACTTTTCATACGAACACTCTTGACACATGACCTCCTAACGTCATATTTTATGACAATGCGCGAAATCGAATTATCGTTGCATCCTCCGGGTCTACTTGTCGATCATCGGTTTTTCCTCTATCGCTGAATCAACGAAAACAACAATGGCGTACAGCCCTAGCTGCTTCGTGCGGGGCAACTATTGGTGTCGTAGTAACAGGAGAGGGATTCGTCGACCGACTTAAGAGTGCTGTGACCCCAGCAAATCTGATCATCTTAGTTATGCTAACGGCGGTCGCGTCACTCATATGGACACCTCGAATAACGGAGTTTTGAGCGTGGTTGGGGGTGTGTCGAGGGTCGGATGACTGGCATTGGTGGCGGCGACCGATACGCTCAAGGGGCAGGGTTCGGTGTGAGCCGTGATTTTGTGGGTTTACGATCAGGCAGGCGCGGTTTGGCCAGTAATCCAGACCAGGCGGGTAAAATTGTAAGCTGTGCTACTAACCTCGGCATTCGTAAATGTGTTTGTAAACATTCCGTTCAGCGTTGCATCCGGGACTCTCGTAGAGGATGCGATATACGTGATGCGGACAGCTACAGCTGAATGTGGGGGTTGGTGGATTGGGCTTTGGGCAAACGGTTTCTTTTTGATTTTACGGCAGCCGCACCCGGGCAAAGCTACTGTTTGAATAGATCTAGCCGTATAGCTGTGTCGGGTACAATACTCGTTTAACAAATCGGACGGTAAGGGCCATAATAATTAGCCATCAGCTCGCGGTCGAACCGCGGTCATTCTTCCCACCGCCCCCTGGCAGCGTCGTCCTCGCCGCGGGTTTCGACCCAGCGTTCGCCGTTGGGGGTTTCTTCGCTTTTCCAGAATGGGGCGTCGGTCTTGAGCCAGTCGATCAGAAAGTGACAGGCGGCGAGTGCCGCTTCACGGTGCGGCGACGCCGTGGCGACGAGGACGATGCGATCACCGGGTTCGAGCCGGCCGTAACGGTGGATGACCAGCGAGGCGTCGAGCGGCCAGCGCCGATGTGCCTCGAGCTCGATCTCGGCGAGCTTCTTTTCGGTCATCCCGGGATAGTGTTCGAGGGTCATCGCCGACACCCGGTCGCCGACGCCCCCGGCTGCACCGCCCATGTCGCGCACCAGCCCGACAAAGCTCGCGACGCCGCCGATGCGATGATTGCCGGCGGCGAGCCGCTCAAGCTCGACGCCGACGTCGAAATCCTCGCGCTGCACTCGGATCATCGCCTCAGCCTCCGGTCACCGGCGGGAAGATCGCGATCTCGTCGCCGTCGCGCACAGGATGCTCGCGCCCGACATAATCCTGGTTGACCGCGACGCGCACGACCGAGGGATCGCGCAGGGCCTCGGCAAAACGGGGACCACGCACCTGCAGCCAGTCGAGCAAACCGGCCACGTCGCGGATTTCCGCGGGCAATGCCAATTCCTCCTCGGCGCAGCCGATGCGCGCGCGCAGCCAGGCGAAATAGAGGATCTTCATCCGAATACCTCGGAAAACGGCAGAAAATCGACGATCGACCCGGCACTGATATCCCCGCTCGTCTCGTCGAGAACGATCAGCCCGTCAGAATGCACGATCGAGGACAAAATGCCGGCGCCGTCACGCGCAAATTTGACGGCGACGACACTGTCCCCGTCGCGTTCAAGTCGAGCGCGCAGGTATTCGCGCCGCCCCGGCTTTTTGCGATAGCCGAAACCGGTGCGCACCGGAACGACCCGCGGCGGCGGCGGCGCGGCACCGGCCAGCTTGAGGATCAGGGGTCGGGCGAGAATGGCAAAGGTCACCGCAACCGCCACCGGGTTGCCCGGCAATCCGATCAACGGCACGCCGGCAACCTGGCCGAGCGCCACCGGCCGCCCCGGCTTGATCGCGAGCCGCCAGAAATGCAACGCGCCGAGACGCTCGACCGCCGCTTTGACGTGATCCTCGTCGCCGGTCGAGACGCCGCCCGAGGTCACGATCAAATCATGATCGGCGCTGGCCACGGCCAGCGTGTCGGCGAGCACCGCCTCGCGGTCGGGTCGAATGCCGAAATCGCTGACGACGCAGCCGAGCCGTTCGAGCAACGCGGCGAGCATGAACCGGTTCGCGTCGTAGATCATCCCCGGGGGCAGATCGGTGCCCGGTGCGCGCACTTCGTCGCCGGTCGACAGCAGCGCCACCCGCAGCGGGCGGTACACCCGCAGCTGATGACACCCGAGCGCCGCAGCGAGGCCGATATCGGCGGGCCCCAGTCGCCGGCCGGTGGGGAGCGCCGTTCCGCCCAGCCCGACGTCCTCGCCGGCATGCCGCCGGTTGGCGCCCTTGCGAATCCCAGGCTTCAACCGGACCCGGCCGGCGGCGGCAACACAATCCTCCTGCATCATCACCGTGTCGGCGCCGTCCGGCATCGGCGCGCCGGTAAATATGCGGATCGCCTCGCCGGGGCGGATCGGGCGGTCGAGCGGATGTCCTGCCGCGGCGCGACCGCCGACCGGCAATTCGGTGTCGCGGTCGGATAGGAGATCGACATGTGCCACTGCAAAGCCGTCGACGGCACTGTTGGCATGCGGCGGCAAATTCATTGCGGCGACGAGATCGCGCGCCAGAATCCGGCCGCCAGCCGCGCGCAACGGCACGATCTGGCTGTCGACAACCGGGGTCACGCGTTCGCCGATGCGGGCGAGCGCCTCGTCGACGGTGAGCAACGCGCCACCAAAGGCGAAGCAATCGTCGCTCAGCTGGGCCATCGCGCGCACCCGTCATGGCCGAGGATGAAATTGGCGATCGCCGCCGCGTCGTCGAGCGGCAGCCACGGCAGCGGCAGCCCAGGCAGGCTTTCGTCGGACGCGACCGCGACCACAAACGCATCGTCGGGATAGAGCGGCGGCTTGCCCAGCGAGGGGCGGTGAACCTCGATCTTCGGATGTGGATGCCGTTTGAACCCTTCGACCAGCAGCAGGTCGACCGGGGTAATACGCGGCAACAGCTCGTCGAGCCCGGGCTCGGGCTCACTGCGCAATTCATGCATCAGCGCCCAGCGCCGTTCCGATATAACCATGACCTCGCTGGCGCCGGCCTGGCGATGGCGCCACGAATCCTTGCCCGGCTGATCGACGTCGAAGGCATGATGGGCGTGCTTGATCGTCGACACGGTCACGCCGCGCGCGACGAATTCGGGGATCAACGCCGTCATCAAGGTCGTCTTGCCGCTCCCGCTCCAGCCGGCGAGGCCAAAGATGCGCATCGCCAAGCGTCCCTCACCGCTCACTTGGGGGCGCTCTGCCGTTGCTGCAACGCGCGGCTAGGCGGGACGACCGGATTTGCCGCGGGCGGCGCCGGCGCGCCGCGGCCGGGTGATGTGCGGCAGGCCGGCCCGCAAGTAGTCATAGCCGGTCACGAGCGTAAGAAGTGCGGCAATCCAAAGCAAAATCTCGCCGATCCCGGCGACCGGGATGATGCTGGGGCCAGCGTCGCCGACGATCAGAAAGCCGATTGCCACCATCTGGATCATGGTTTTCCATTTCGCAAGCCGGGAGACCGGCATGCCGACGCGAAGCCCCGCCAGATATTCGCGCAATCCCGAGACCAGGATTTCACGGCACAGGATGACCAGCGCCGGAAAAACCGCGACGGCAGACAGGCGGCCGAATGTCGTCAGCATAAACAAGGTTGCCGAGACCAGGAGCTTGTCGGCGATTGGGTCGAGAAACCGGCCGAGTTCGGATTGCTGCTGCCAGCGCCGCGCCATGTGCCCGTCGAGCCAATCGGTGACGCCTGCCGCGGAGAACAGCGCGCAGGCAAACCAGCGTGCGTAGTCGCCATGCACATAAAAGCTCGCGACCACCACCGGGATCACCAGGATGCGCGACAAGGTCAGCAGGTTGGGCAGGCTGGTCAGCGGCACGCGCCACCCCCGGCGGCTGAGAATTACGAGGACAACAACGGCATCTTAGCCATCGGCATGAAAATGATCATAAATTCTTTTTGCGACGGTTTTGCTGATGCCGGCGACGCGTTCGAGCTCGCCGAGCCCGGCGCGGGCGACCGATCGCGCCGAGCCGAAATGGTGCAACAGCGCCTGCTTGCGGCGGGCGCCGATGCCGGCGATTTCGTCGAGCGGCGAGCGCCCGATCGCCTTTGTCCTCCGGGCGCGATGCGTGCCGATCGCAAAACGGTGCGCCTCGTCGCGCAGCCGCTGCAGGAAGTACAGAACCGGGTCGCGAGGATCGAGCGAAAACGGCGCGCGGCCCGCCATGAAAAAGCGCTCGCGGCCGGCGTTGCGGTCCGGCCCTTTGGCGATGCCAACGATTGCTACATCATCGATGCCAAGCTCGGCGAGCACGGCCTGCCCGATCCCGAGCTGGCCCTGCCCGCCGTCGATCAGCACGAGGTCGGGCCAGCTGCCCTGCTCACGTTCCGGGTCTTCCTTCAGCGCGCGGGCAAAGCGGCGCAGCAGCACCTCGCGCATCATGGCGTAGTCGTCCCCGCCGGCTACCGGCGCGGACCTGCCGCCGGCACTCCGAACATCCTGCGCGCGCTGCCCCTCACTCTCCCGCCGCGCAGTTCCCTCACTCTCCCCGCACGCAGGGAGAGGGTTGGGGTGAGGGGCCGGGTGTGCGGCGGCCCCGCGGATGGTGAATTTCCGATAGGCGCTCTTCATCAGCCCTTCCGGTCCGGCGACGATCATCGCGCCGACCGCGTTGGTGCCCTGGATGTGACTGTTGTCGTAGACCTCGATGCGGTTCGGCGCCGCTTCGAGCCCAAAGGCAGCGGCCACACCTTCGAGCAGCCGGCGCTGCGACGCGCTTTCGGCGAGGCGGCGACCCAGCGCCTCGCGCGCCGTGGCGAGCACCCGGTCGACCAGCTTTTTCTTGTCGCCCCGCTGCGGCACCGCCAGGGTGACGCGTCCGCCACTGAGCGACAACGCCTCCTCGACCAGTAGATGCTCGTTGAGCCGGTGGCTCAGCAGCACCAACGGCGGCTTGAGCCGGTTGTCATAGAACTGGCCGACAAACGAGCCCAGCACCTCTTCGACCGAAAGCTGGCGGTCGTGACTCGGGAAATAGGCGCGGTTGCCCCAATTTTGGCCGCCGCGGAAAAAGAACACCTGGACGCAGGTCTGCCCGCCGGCCTGATGCGCGGCGATCACATCGGCGTCGCTAATCCCCGGCACATGGATGTCCTGATGCCCCTGGACCAGGGTCAGCGCGCGGATGCGGTCGCGGATCAGCCCCGCCGCCTCAAAATCGAGTGCTGCGGCCGCCGCTTGCATCTCGGCTGCCAGGCGTTGCTGCACCGCGTCGCTGCCGCCGGAGAGAAATGCGCGCGCCTCTTCGATCAGACCACCGTAGTCCTCGGGGCCGATCCGACCGACGCAGGGGGCGCTGCACCGCTTGATCTGGTGCAAGAGGCACGGGCGAGTGCGGTTGGAAAAGATGCTGTCGCTGCACGAGCGCAGCAGAAACGCCTTTTGCAACGTCACCAGGGTGCGGTTGACCGCCCCGGCCGAGGCAAACGGCCCGAAATAATCGCCGTCTTTGTTTTGCGCCCCGCGATATTTGGTCAGCTGCGGAAAGTCGTGATCGGCGGTCAGGTGGATCAGCGGAAAGGATTTGTCGTCGCGCAGCAGGACGTTGAAGCGCGGCATCAGCCGCTTGATCATGTTGCATTCGAGCAGCAGCGCCTCCGCCTCGGTATGAGTCGAGACGATTTCCATTGCGGTAGTCTCGGCCACCATTCGCCGCAGCCGGTTCGACAGGGTCGCGACATGGGCGTAGTTCTGCACGCGACTTTTCAGATTGCGGGCCTTGCCGACATAAAGCGCGTCACCCCGGCGGTCGAGCATGCGGTAGACGCCGGGCGTCGCCGGCATCGTCCTCAGCGTGGCGCGGATCACCGCAACGCCGCCGGCGATTCCGGTCGCCGCTCCTGCCGCGGCGTCGCTGTCGAGGCCGGCATCGACATCGGCCACGGCGTCGGTTGCTTGCACATCCAATTGTGTGCTAGCGAGCGAGCCGGCGGCGACACCCTCCGGCGCCCGGCGCGGGTCCATCGGCGGCAGCTTGCGGCGTCGCACCGGGCGCCGGGTCACGATGGCCGGCGAACAAGGTTCCGTCATCACCTCGTCAACTGGTTGTGCTGCCTTCATAATCCGAACCGTTTCGCCGATATCCACGAAACCTGTGGATAACATTGTTGAAAACATAGACCTGCCAAACCCACAAAACAGCGTCTGATAGCCTCTCTGCTGTTTGCCTAAAAATTAGGCTATTATATAACAGATTGATATGACCCGATTTTCTGCGGCAATGGTTAACGTCTTTGGAAATTAGATCGCTGCCGCTGAACAAAAACGATTGTCTCATTTTGGTCACCTTCTCTGTGAACAAAATGACCACCGCGGGTCTCCGGCTCATGGCAGTCCGCGGGATTCTTACTTACCAAATCGTGCTGACAAGAAACCTACTCGCGGAATACGCGAACTCCTACTCCGTGACCCGAACCCGCTGCGGCTGCGCCCAGCCCAAATGCTGCCCGCCGTCGAGGGCGATCATCTGCCCCGTCAAGGCCGGCGCAGCCAGGATGAACCGCATTGCCGCGACGATCTCGTGCGGACTGGTGCCGCGCCCGAGTGGCATCTGCGAGCGCTGGCGCAGGAACTGCTCGGGGCTCTGCCGCGGGCTCGGCAGGGTTGGACCGGGGCCGATGCCATTGACGCGGATGCGCGGAGCCAGCGCCAACGCCAAGGTCTGCGTCAGGGTCCACAACCCCGCTTTTGACAGGGTGTAGGAAACGAAATACGGGGTCAGCGACCATACCCGCTCGTCGAGCATGTTGACCACGACCCCGCCGGCACCGGCCGGCAGCCGGGACGCCATTTCCTGGATCAGCACAAAGGGCGCTCTGAGGTTGACCGCCAGATGCAGATCCCAGCTTTCGCGGCTGACCGTCAAAATCGTGTCATCGCCAAAGACCCCGGCATTGTTTACCAGGCAGCCGATCGGGCCGAACGCGCGCTCGGTCTGCGGCAGCAAGGCGCGGACCGAGCCCTCGTGGGCGAGATCGGCGTCGAGCGCCAGTGCCGCACCCCCCTTGGCGCGGATCGTCGCCGCCACCGCCTCCGCCGCCTCGCGCGAGCGGTGGAAGTGGACCGCGACGGCAAACCCGTCTTCCGCCAGCGCCAGCGCCAATGCCCGCCCGATCCGCCGTCCCCCGCCGGTAACCAGCGCGGTCCTCGGGACCGGAGGCGGCGGCACCGCCCCGGTCGGCTCTTCGGTATCCCGACGATCGACGCCGCGTTCGAAATCAGCGTCGGCCGGCACGGCGTTCCTTGCGTGCCCGCATCTTGGCACGGGCGACATCGTGCGCCGAAACGCCGGCGCGGCCGGCGGTCGAGCGCCCGCGTGCGCCGTCGACGCGAGACCCCGATCCGCCGTGCGAGTCATTCGTCACCGCCGGCGTCACCGCCGGCAAGCCGAGATCGGTCTGTTCGAGCCGGCGAATCTCGTCACGCAGCCGTGCCGCCTCCTCAAATTCAAGATCGGCGGCGGCGTCGCGCATGCGCCTTTCGAGATCGGCGATCACTGCCGGCAGACTGGCGCCCTGGTAATGCCCCGCCTCGCCCTCCGACAGCCCGAAGGTCACATGGTCGCGCTCGTAGACGCTTTCGAGGATGTCGGCGATGCCACGGCGCACGCTTTCCGGCGTGATGCCGTTCGCGGCGTTGTAGGCCTGCTGTTTCTCGCGCCGCCGGTTGGTCTCGTCGATCGCGGCTTTGAGGCTGTCGGTCATGCGGTCGGCATAGAGCAGTGCCCGGCCGTCAATGTGCCGCGCCGCCCGCCCGATCGTCTGGATCAGCGAGGTGCGCGAGCGCAGATAGCCTTCCTTGTCGGCGTCGAGCACTGCGATCATCGCGCATTCCGGGATGTCGAGCCCCTCGCGCAGCAGGTTGATCCCGATCAGCACGTCAAATACGCCAAGCCGCAGGTCGCGGATGATCTCGATGCGTTCCAAGGTGTCCACATCGGAATGCATGTAGCGCACGCGCAATCCGGCCTCGTGCAGATATTCGGTCAGCGCCTCGGCCATCTTCTTGGTCAGGGTCGTGACCAGCACGCGGTGGCCTTTCGCCGCCTCCTCGCGGCACTCGGCCATCAGATCGTCGACCTGGGTGTCGACCGGGCGGATGATGCAGGGCGGGTCGACGAGGCCGGTCGGCCGCACGATCTGCTCGACGAAGACGCCGCCGGCGCGGTTCATCTCCCACGGCCCCGGAGTCGCCGAGACGAACACCGTTTGCCCGCGCATCGCCTCCCACTCCTCGAATTTGAGCGGGCGGTTGTCGGTGCAGGACGGCAGCCGGAAACCGTATTCGGCGAGCGTGGTCTTGCGCACCCAGTCGCCGCGGAACATGCCGCCCAGTTGCGGCACGGTGACGTGGCTCTCGTCGACAAACACCAGCGCATCGCGCGGCATGTATTCGAAAAAAGTCGGCGGCGGCTCGCCCGGCCGGCGTCCGGTCAGGTAGCGCGAATAGTTCTCGATGCCGGCGCAGCTGCCGGTGGCGTCGATCATTTCGAGATCGTAGGTAGTGCGCTGTTCGAGCCGCTGCGCTTCCAGCAACTTGCCCTCGGCGAAGAGTTCGTCGAGGCGGATTTTGAGGTCGCGCTTGATCTGCTCGATGGCCTGCAACAAGGTCGGCCGCGGCGTGACGTAATGGCTGTTGGCGTAGACTTTGATCGACTGCAACGCCGCGGTCTTTTCGCCGGTCAGCGGGTCGATTTCGTGGATCGCCTCGATCTCGTCGCCAAACAACGACAGGCGCCACGCGCGGTCCTCGTAATGCGCCGGGAACAGCTCGATGGTGTCGCCGCGCACCCGAAACGCGCCGCGCAGGAAATTGTGGTCGTTGCGCCGGTATTGCAATTCGACAAATCGCGCCAGCAGCTGGGTGCGGTTCACCCGGTCGCCCTGGGCCAAGGACAGGATCATCTGCGAGTAGGTTTCGACCGAACCGATGCCGTAGATGCACGACACCGAGGCGACGACGATGACGTCGCGGCGTTCGAGGATCGCGCGCGTCGCCGAATGGCGCATCCGGTCGATCTCTTCGTTCAGCGACAATTCTTTTTCGACATAGGTGTCGGTGCGTGGGACGTAGGCCTCCGGCTGGTAATAGTCGTAATAAGAAACAAAATACTCGACAGCATTTTCCGGAAAAAAACTCTTCATTTCACCGTAGAGCTGCGCCGCCAGGGTTTTGTTCGGGGCGAGGATGATCGCCGGCCGCCCGGTGCGGGCGATGACATGCGCCATCGTAAAGGTCTTGCCCGAGCCGGTGACGCCGAGCAGCACCTGATCGCGCTCGTCGCGCGCGAGCCCCTCGCACAATTCGTCGATCGCCTGCGGCTGGTCGCCTGCCGGGCGGAATTCGGAGGAGATCGTAAACGGCTTGCCGACATCGCTCGGCGGCCGTTCGGCAACAAGAAGCGGGAGCATGGCGATAGAATGTAGGACCTCTGCCGAGTTCATGCCACCCACCACTACTGCCGCTCGCTCGCTCGCGCCTGGGATAACTTGCTGTCGGCCGTCTCGGCGAGGCTGCGCACGTTCAGAGCCGCGACCGGGCGGCTCAGGCCCTTCAGGGCGAGATCGCCCACCGGCTCGAACTCGGCGAGGCGGTCGACCGCCGTGGCGATGCGCCGGGTCACCAGGATCTGTCCGTCCTCCGCCTCGGCGCACAGCCGAGCCGCCAGGTTGATCACGGTCCCCATCGCGGTGTAATCAAAGCGGCCCTCGAAGCCGATCTGTCCCAAAGTGGCATAGCCCTGAGTGATGCCGACGCCAAAGCCGATCTCATGCCCGCGAGCGGACCATGAGCCGGCGAGCGAGGCGACGGCCTGGCGCATTTCCACCGCCAAGCGCACCGCGCGGTGCGCGGGATCGGGGCACGGGACCGGATCGTTGAAGATTACGATCAGACCGTCGCCGGTAAAGCTGTGGATCATCCCCTCGTAGCGATGGATCAGCGGCCCCAGCGCCCCGTGATACTCACCGAGCACTGCCATCACGTCCTCCGGCTCGGCCGTTTCCGAAAAAGCGGTAAAGCCGCGCATGTCGCAGAACAGCACGACAATGTCGCGCCGATGATGTTCGAGGATCGCCTCGCCGCCCGACGAAATGATCTTATCGGCAATCTGCGGCGCGAGGAATTGCTTCAGCCGACCGACGCGCTCGATCTCGTCGACCTGCGCCGCGACCCGCTCCTCCAAGGTTTGGTTCAGCGCGGCAAGCTCGGCGGTCTGCTCTTCCAATCGCTGCGCCTGCGCCTGAACCGTATCGTGCAGCGCCTTGATGCGCAGCATCGCTCGCACCCGGGCCGAGAGCGCGGCATGGTCGACGGGCTTGGTCAGATAGTCGTCGGCGCCGCTTTCGAGACCGGCGACGACGTCCTTGGCGTCCGCCCTGGCGGTAACCAGGAGCACCGGAATAAACGGCAGCGAAACGTCGGCCTTTATCCGCTTCACGGCTTCGACGCCGTCCATTTTCGGCATCATCATGTCGAGCAGCACCAGATCGGGATGCAGCGCGCCGATCTTTTCCAACGCCTCGACGCCGTCGCCGGCGGTCACGATCTCGTAACCCTGGCTTGCGAGCCGCATCTGCAGGATCTCGACATTGTCGGCGACATCGTCGACGACCAGAATCAGCGGCGGCTCACGCATCGCTTAAGCTCTACCGCAAAGGGCGCGAAGGATTCGCAAAGGACGTGGAGGATCAAAGGCCATTGACCATCCGCACAATTCCATCGCGCCATGCGAGAGCCCGCAATCCCAATAACCTGCCGATTTCGTCGCCCCCGCGAAAGCCGGGGTCCAGAGCAACAGCCGCGACCCTGGCGGTTCTGGGTTTCCGCTTTCGCAGGAATCACAGTAGGCGATCATCCCGGTGTCCTCCGCGATTTCTTTGCGTCCTTTGCGAACCCTTTGCGTCCTTTGCGGTAAAGCGTGTTTACGGCAGGAATTCGCGGATCTTGGCGAGCAATTGGCGCGGGCTGAAGGGCTTGGCGACATAGCCGTCGCAGCCGGCCGCACGCGTCTTGGCTTCGTCGCCCGAGAGCGCGTAGGAGGTCACCGCGATTATCGGCACGCCGGCGAGTTCGGGGATGGCGCGGATGCGGCGGGTCGCTTCGTAGCCGTCGATGACCGGCAGCTGGATGTCCATCAGGATCAGGGCGGGCCGCTCGCTTTGCGCCAATGCCACGCCCTCGCCGCCGTCGACCGCCTCGATCAGCTCGTAGCCGACGCTCGACAGCAGATCGCGGATGATGCGGCGATTGTCCTCGGTGTCCTCGACGACCAGGATGCGCTTGCTCATTCGGCAGCCTCCATCATCGCTTCGACCTGGACCGGCAGAACGACCCTGAAGGTCGAGCCCAGGCCGAGCACCGACTCGACCGAGATCATCCCGCCCTGCATCTCGATCATGCGCTTCGAGATCGCCAGGCCGAGGCCGGTGCCGCCCTGCTTGCGGGTGTTGGTATTGTCGATCTGCTGGAACTCGCCAAAGATCCGTTCCTGATCGGCGTCGGCGATACCCGGCCCGGTGTCGCGCACGGTCAGCACGAATTGCCTGCCTTCGGCCGTGGCGCTGATCTCCACCTCGCCGTGATCGGTGAATTTGATCGCGTTGCCGACGAGATTCAGGAGCACCTGGGAGACCCGGCGGGCGTCACCATGCGCCATCGGCATCCCATCCTGCAACATCGCCGTCAATCTCAGCCCCTTGGCCGCCGCGAGCGGCTCGGTCGCGGTCACGACCCCGCGCACCAGTTCGGGCAAATTGTAGTCGTCGAGCGCCAATGTCAGCTGCCCAGCTTCGATCTTGGCGAGGTCGAGCACGTCGTTGATCAATGCCAGCAGGTGCTGACCGTTGTTCTGCACGCGTTCGAGCACACCCTGCGCCTTTTCCGGCAATGCGCCGTAGATGCCGTCGATCAGCAATTCGCCATAGCCGAGGATTGCATTCAATGGAGTGCGCAGCTCGTGGCTCATATTGGCGAGGAACTGCGATTTGTGCTGGCTGGCGAGCGCCAATTGCTCGCTCTTCTCGGCGATCTCGCGGAAGAGGCGCGCATTCTGGATCGCCAGCACCGACTGGCTGGCCAGGGTCTGCATCAGCCGCACCGTCTCCGGCGGGAATTCGCCCGCCTCCCGCCGCATCAGAGTGATGGCTCCGAAGACGCGCTCGGCGCCGACCAATGGCACGATCAGCGCCGAGTGAAAACCGGCGGCGAGGGTCACGTCCCGCAACGGCGCGCTCGGCCGCTCGGCGAGTTCGGAGAGCTGGATCGGTTCGCGGCGCACCGTCGCCTCGCGCATTGCAGTTTCCGCCTCGGCGATGCTCAGATCGCGCACCGAGCCGGCAATTGCCTCCTCCAGCCCTACCGCCTCGACCAGCCGGAATGCCCGCTCGGCCCGGCTGTAGCGAAACACCGCTCCGGCATTCGCCCAGGTCACCCCGAGCGAGGCGGTCAGGATCGCCGACAGCACCGCCCTCAGATCGAGCGTCGAGCTGACCGCCTGGCCGACCTCGCCCAGCATCTTCAGCTCTTCGACCGATCGCCCGAGCTCGGTGGTGCGCTCGCGCAACTCGTTGAACAGCCGGGCGTTCTCGATCGCGATCACCGCTTGATCGGCAAAAGTGCTGACCAGCGCGATCTGCTTGCCGGTGAAAAGCTCGACGCGTGAGCGCCACAGAGCAAAGACGCCGATGACCGAATCTTCACGGAACAGCGGGACCCCAAGCCCTGTGCGGACGTCGTCGACCTGTCGCGCTTCCTGCCAAGTATATTCGGGGTCGTTCGCCGCATCCTCGACGTGCACGACCCGGCGTTCAAGTGCAGTTCGGCCGGTCAGCGTGCCGCGCCCCGGCGTCGTCGGATTGCGCGCGAGAAATTCGTGAAATTCGGCCGTCCATCCAAACGTGGCAGCCATGTGATAGACGCCATCGCGCGGCCGCATGATCACGCCCTTGTCGGCCTCGCAAATTCGCGCCGCCGTTTGGACCAACGTGTCGAGCACCGGCCCGAGTTCTCCGCCCGACTGGCTGATGACCTTGAGCACGTCGCTGATCGCGGTCTGGTATTCGAGCGACTCCTGCAGATCGTCGGTGCGTTCGCGCAGCTCGGTGATCAGCCGCGCGTTCTCCATCGCGATCACCGCCTGATCGGCAAAGGTGGTCACCAATGCAATCTGCTTTTCACTGAACGGCCCGACGTAGGTCCTCGCCGTGCATATGACCCCGATCGGAATGCCTTCGCGCAACAGCGGGACGCCAAGCATTGTCCGTAGCTGGCCGACACGCGCTTCTTCCTTCAGGGGGTAATCGGCATCGGCCATGGCATCGACGATTTGGACCGGTCGGCATGCAAGCACGGTGCGGCCGACCAAGGTATCGGGTCCGGGCCGGATAGCCTGCCTCGCTTCGAGTCCAAGATATTCCGGTTCGACTCCGGATCTTACCGCCAGCCGGTAGACGCCGTCCTCCTCCCGCCGAAAGATCAGTCCTTGGGTGTTGCCGCAAAGCCGTATCGCCGTGTCCAGCACCGTCTGCAAGACCGGCTCAAGATCGAAGGTCGACTGGCTGATCACCTTCAGCACGTCGCTGATCGCGGTCTGGTATTCGAGCGATTCTTGCAAATCGTCGGTGCGCTGCCGCAATTCGTCGAGCAGCCGCGCGTTCTCCATCGCGACCACCGCCTGTGCCGCGAAATTCTGCAACAGTGCAATCTGCTTGTCTGAGTACGGCCGCACTTCCTTTCGGTAAATGACGAAGTCGCCGAGAAACACGTCGTCTTTGCGCAGCGCAACCGCCAGCAAGGTACGGCCGCCGCCCACCTCGACTAGCGTGCGGCGGGTCGGGTCGCCGGATCGGTAAGCCTCGTCCTCTGCAACATCTGGAATGTGAACTACAGGCTCACCGGCCAGCAGACGGCCATGCGCATTCTCTCGCCCGACCGGATGCGGCGCACGCGTCAGAAACTCTGCGAACGCGGGCGGCACCCCGCGCAAGGCCGCCGCGTGGACCCGCTCCCCATCGTAGGTCCACAGGACACCGAACGCCGCGGCGCACAGGGTGAGAGCCTTGTCCAGCATCGCGTCGAACACCGGGGCGAGGTCGCCGGGCGAGCGGTTGATGACCTGCAAGATTTCGGCGGTCGCGGTCTGCTGCTCCAAGGCTTCGCGCGTCTCGGTAATGAGCCGCGCATTCTCCATCGCGATCACCGCCTGCGCCGCGAAGTTCTGCAGCAGCGCGATCTGCTTCCCGGAAAACGGCCGCACCTCTTGGCGATAAATGCCGATGATGCCTAAGACAGCGTCGTCTTTGACGAGCGGCGCGTTGAGGAGCGTGCGTACACCGCCGAGATCGACCCCGGCGACCGCAAAGGGATCGCCGCTCCGATACGGCTCCCCGGCGGCGGCATCGATGAAATGGGTGAGCGATCGCTCGCGGATCGTGCGCGCAACTGCGCTCTCTGGCCCCGGTGACGAGCGCTCTTGCCCAAGAAAATCCCGATACGCCTCTGGTACGTTGTGCGACGCCACCGGGCGGACGCGATCACCCTCAACACCCCACAGCGTGCCGAATGCCGCGTCGCAAAGCCGCGTCGCCTTTTCCAGCATCGCGTCGAAGACCGGCGCAAGATCGCCGGGCGAGGAGTTGATGACCTGCAACACCTCGGCGGTCGCGGTCTGCTGCTCCAAAGCCTCGCGCGTCTCGGTCAAGAGCCGCGCGTTCTCCATCGCGATCACCGCCTGCGCCGCGAAGTTCTCCAAAAGCGCGATTTCTTTTTCCGAGAACAGGCGTACCTCACGGCGGGCCGATCCGATCATCCCCAGAAACGCATCGTCTCGCCGCAACGGGACGAACAGCACAGTGTGGACCCCATCAGCCTCCGCGGCCGTTCGGAACGCGATGTGATCGATCTGCGTCGCATCGGCGATTTGCGCGAAGCGCTGACCTTCGAGCAGGGCCCGAGCCGCCGGCAAGTCGCTGGCCCGGTAGCCTTGCCGCAGCGTTTCGGCGAACTTGTCCGATGCTCCGTGGACCGCGACCGCATGCATGTGCTCGCCGTCATAGAGTTCAAGAGCAGCATGGTCGACACCGCAAACGCGTTGCGCCTTATCGAGGATCCCGTCGAACACCGGCGCGAGATCGCCGGGCGACGAGTTGATGACCTGCAACACCTCGGCGGTCGCGGTCTGCTGCTCCAAGGCCTCGCGCGTCTCGGTCAAGAGCCGCGCATTCTCCATCGCGATCACCGCCTGCGCCGCGAAATTCTGCAATAGCGCGATCTGCTTGTCGGAGAACGGCCGGACTTCCTGGCGATAAACCGTGAATGTGCCAACCACCGCGTCGTCTTTGCGCAGCGGGATGACGAGGCCGGTGCGCGCGCCTCCGAGATCGACCATGGCGCGGTGCGCGGGGTTCGTGCCGCTTCGGTATACCTCCTCCTCCTTCATGTCTACGAAGTGCACAAACCGTTCCCCGCGCAACACTCTCATTTGGCCTCCGCCGGGACCCGGCTGAGCTGGTGTAGCCGCCAAGTGTTCGGCGAACCGAACCGGCAGTCCCCGCTGCGCAACGAGCTGGAAGCGTTCACCATTGGAGGTCAGCAACATGCCGAACGCGGCCTCGCACAGACGCAATGCTTTTTCGAGCATTGCGTCGAATACCGGCGTGAGGTCACCGGGCGAGGAATTGATGACCTGCAGTACCTCGGCGGTCGCGGTCTGCTGCTCGCGCATTTCGGCGAGTTCGGCGTGGCAGGCGTCGAGCTGCCGGCGCAACTCGGCGTTGGCTCTTTCGAGCGCGGCCAGCCGGTCGTCGATCGTCGCAGCCATTTGATCACCGCATCGCGATGAGCACCGCTTGCAGCATAGCACCAAATGGCCGCTTCTCTCGCTTTCGTGATTGAGGCGCCGGCCGCGCGCGCCCACCCAATGGGTCGACAACCGAGCTTTCCGTAAGCCGGCTGAGGACGATGCGGAAGGCGGGGCTGACATCTCGAAGAGCCGGCCGACCCGTCCAACGGATCCCGGCCGACCATAAAATTGTCGAATTGGCAGTCCATGTTATGTGTCGAACACACAGCCGATCGAAAGGCGGCGGCGGAACCAGCCCGCTGATTAAAATCGGACGACAACCTGGACTTGAGATTCTGCTGCTGATTTGCTGCAGATTCAGCAATGATCATTCGCGCCGACAACTGATAATTGTATCGGGCGGCACCTAAGGGGGGCGGGCTCGGCAGTTGGCTCGCTAGAATGCGCTATCCCGGCTTGTGCCTTTAGCGCTCGGCATCGCATCGTCGGCAGCGCCGCGTGGAGCAGGTCCGCTTATCCGATCGATCGACAAAGTGCTCCGGAACCGGGTGCACGCCTACGGTCTGACCGACTCGCACGGAAATGCGGCGAGAGTGCTGTTGACGGGCATCGAACTGGTGGAAATAGACCGGTCGGCGCTTGCGAGAGCCTTGGAGCCGCTCCCGATTCCTCTTCGGACCCTTGATGCGCTTCATCTGGCGACTATGGATTTTCTGCACGGCGCAAGCGGTGCCATGGAGCTCGCCAGCTACGACGATCGTCTCGTCGCTGCTGCGCAGGCGCTCGGCATTCCGCTCGCCGCGCTGTGAAAGCGCCGCCGCGGGCTGCGGCCCGCGTTGATCCGACGGCACAGCCGCCCTATGTTCGGCCCGGCATGACCCCCCTCGCCCTCATCCGCAACTTCGCGATCATCGCCCATATCGACCACGGCAAGTCGACCTTGGCCGACCGGCTGATCCAGGCCACGGGCGGGCTCGAAGCCCGCGAGATGCGCGAGCAGGTGCTCGACCAGATGGAGCTGGAGCGCGAGCGCGGCATCACCATCAAGGCGCAGACGGTTCGCCTGCAATACAAGGCCGCGGATGGAGAAACCTATGTCCTCAACCTGATGGACACGCCAGGCCATGTCGACTTCTCGTATGAGGTCAGCCGCTCGCTCGCCGCCTGTGAGGGCTCCTTGCTCGTCGTCGACGCGAGCCAGGGGGTCGAGGCTCAGACCCTCGCCAATGTCTACCAAGCGATCGACGCCGGCCACGAGATCGTCCCGGTGCTGAACAAGATCGACCTGCCGGCGGCCGAGCCCGACCGGGTCAAGGAGCAGATCGAGGACGTGATCGGCCTTTCCGCCGCCGACGCGGTGCTGATCTCGGCCAAGACCGGGCTCAACATCGACCAGGTGCTCGAAGCTTTGGTAACCCGCCTGCCGCCGCCCCAGGGCGATTCGACGGCGCCGCTAAAGGCGCTGTTGGTCGACAGCTGGTACAATTCCTATCTCGGCGTCGTCATCCTGGTACGGGTAAAGGACGGCGAATTACGCACCGGGCAAAGGATCCGGCTGATGGCGACCGAGGCGGTGCATGCCATCGAGCGGGTCGGCGTCTTCACCCCGAAGGGAGTGGCGGTAGATACTCTCGGGCCGGGCGAGATCGGCTTTATCACCGCCGGCATCAAGACCGTCGCCGATTGCCGTGTCGGCGACACGATCACCGAGGACCGGCGGCCGGCCGCCGCACCGCTTCCCGGCTTCAAGCCGGTGCAGCCGGTTGTGTTCTGCGGGCTGTTCCCGACCGACGCCGCCGATTACGAACGGCTGCGCGACAGCCTCGCCAAACTGCGCCTCAACGACGCCAGCTTCGAATACGAGCCGGAGACTTCGGTGGCGCTCGGCTTCGGCTTCCGCTGCGGCTTTCTCGGCTTGCTCCATCTCGAAATCATCCAGGAGCGGCTGGCCCGCGAATTCGATCTCGACCTGATCGCGACCGCGCCCTCGGTCGTCTACCGCGTGCATCTGACCAACGGCGCGGTGCGCACCCTGCACAATCCCGCCGACATGCCCGATCCGGTGCGTATCGACCATATCGAAGAGCCGTGGATCAAGGCGACGATCCTCGTTCCCGACGCCTATCTCGGTCCGATTCTGGCGCTGTGCGAGGAGCGCCGCGGCGAGCAGGTCGACCTCACCTATGCCGGCAACCGGGCGATGCTGGTCTACCGCCTGCCGTTGAACGAGGTCGTCTTCGATTTTTACGACCGGCTCAAATCGGTCAGCCGCGGCTATGCCAGCTTCGACTACCAGATCGACGCCTACCGCGAGGGCGACCTCGTGCTGATGAACATCCTGGTCAACGGCGAGCCGGTCGACGCATTGTCGATCATCGTCCACCGTCACGAGGCCGACCGTCGCGGCCGCGCCCTGTGCGAGCGGCTCAAGGATTTGATCCCGCGGCAATTGTTCCAGGTTGCGATCCAGGCGGCGATCGGCGGCCGCGTCATTGCCCGCGAGACGGTCAAGGCCCTGCGCAAGGACGTGCTCGCCAAATGCTATGGCGGCGACGTCACCCGCAAGCGCAAGCTGCTTGAAAAGCAGAAGGAAGGCAAAAAGCGGATGCGCCAATTCGGCAAAGTCGAGATCCCGCAATCGGCCTTCATCGCCGCCCTCAAAATGGGCGACGCCTGATCTTTGGCATCATTCCAGGTCTGAGTTCCGGATCGCATACCGCGGCCGACCGACGGGGGCGGCGACGGCATCGTTGCGTCCCAGGTTCGTCTTGAAACGGCCGGGGCGCGAATCGCAGACAAGCGCATCGCCGGAACAGGCCATTGGACGATTGGCCCGGGCCATTGGACGACCTCGCCCGGAGGTAGGCATTCGATCCGATTATCGTTAACCTGCGCGGTATGATCGCGATCAGCGAGCGCGCGACAAGACCGACGCGCGGCGCCTCGCGCGCTGGCTTCACCAACGCCTGGGCGGGATTCATCTCGCCCGCGCGCCGCTGAACTAAGAGTTTCCAACAAAGGAAGAACCGGATGAGCGACAACCAGGTCTCCGACGTCTTGGCGCGGGCTTTCGCCGCGGAGGGAGTGGACACCTTGTTCACCCTGATGGGCGACGCCAACATGTACTGGTCGGCGGCGATGGCCGACAATCAGCAGGTGCGGCTGATCCATGCGCGGCACGAACACTGCGCCGTCGCCATGGCCGATCACTACGCCCGTGCATCCGGCAAGGTCGGCGTCGCCTCGGTCACCTGCGGCCCCGGCTATACTCAGATTATGACCGCGTTGACAATGGCGGCGCGCGGCAATACGCCGGTTGTCGTCTTTTCGGGCGACGCGCCAATCGGCGCACCCTGGTATCTCCAGCAGATCGACCAGGCGCCTTTGGCGCTGGCGACCGGCGCGCATCACGTGCCGATCCGGACGATCGGCCGGGCACTCGATAATGTCCGCGAGGCGTTCTATGTGGCCCGCGCCGAGCGCCGTCCGGTCGTGCTGAGCGTGCCGCTCGATTTGCAGAAGGAGGCGTTCGCTTCTCCCCCCGACTACACCCCCTCGTGCGATCTGGTGCCCCGCGCGCAAGTGATCCCGCCCGACCCGGCGCTGGTCGACGAGGTCGCCTCGATGATCGCCGCGGCCGAACGACCAATCGTCATCGGTGGACGCGGCGCCATCTGGTCGGGCGCCAGGGGCGCCCTGGAGACGCTCGCCGAGGAGAGCGGGGCCTTGCTGGCGACGACCCTCTTGGCCAAGGGCCTCTTTGACGGCAACCCGTTTGCGCTCGACATCGCCGGCGGGTTTTCGAGCGATCTCGGCCGCGAATACTTCGCCGCGAGCGATCTGGTGATCGCTGCCGGGGCCGGGCTCGGCCATTACACGACCGACGGCGGCCATCTCTACCCCAATGCGAAGGTTGTGCAGATCGACACCAGCCCGCGCGGGATTTGGCAAGGGCTGCGCACCGCTGATCTCCACCTCCGCGCCGACGCCCGCGCCACCGCGGAGGCGATCACCCGGCGGCTGCACGAACGCGGCATTCGCCGGCCCGGCTGGCGCAGCAACGCGGTCGCGGCACAGATCGCGGCCGACGTGCCCGACCGCAAGGAATTTGCAGTGACCCCCGGCACCTTGGACCCGCGGCCGGTCGTGCACGAGCTCGACGCCGCGGTGCCGAAGGATTGGGACGTCATCGTCGCCGGCGGCCACTGCTTCAGCTTTGCGATGACCCATCTGAAGGGACGGCCCGGCGGCAAATATCACATCCCGATCGATTTCGGCGCGATCGGCTCGGGGCTGTCGGCTGCGATCGGCGTCGCGGTCGCGCGCGGCAACGACAAGGTCATGCTGATCGACGGCGACGGCAGCCTCTACCAGCACATCCAGGAATTGGAGACGGTGCGGCGGCATGGGCTCAAACTGCTGATCTGCATCCTAAACGACGGCGGCTATGGCGCGGAAACGCATAAGTTCCGGGCCACGGGCGGCGATCCTGGCCATGCAACCCACGGCCGCGGGGACATTGCCGCGATTGCCCGCGGCTTCGGCCTCAACGCCGCCAGAGTGACCGAGATGGGCCAGTTCGAGCGCCTGTTCCGTGACCACCAGCAATCGCCGGACAGCACGCTCTGGGACGTGCACACCGACGACCTGATCGCTTCGCGCCACTACCGCCGCACCCATTACGGCGAGGCGTAAGGGGCGACCATTCGAACCGCCTTCTCGGGTATTCGACCGCACCGAGCCGTGCGGTCGTGGCCGGGCACCTTGATCGCCGGCCTCCCAGCAGGCATATAGTAGGCGCAGCGTTCGTGCTCAGTTTGATGCACGTGACCGAGCCCGCGTGAGCGCTCTGCCGACGGCAGGGCCTAGGTTCGGTCTTTATCCCCTGCCCTCACCCCGACAGCCCTGGTCACGCGGGTCGTCTTCTGACCCGTCATCTGCACGCGATAATCCGCCTGTGCAGTTGCGGAATCTCAACGACCTCGAAGAGGCTGTTTTGCCCACCTTTTCCGAATTCGGACTCGCAACCCCGATCCTTCGCGCCCTTGCCGCCGAGGGATACGCGACGCCTACGCCAATCCAAACCCAAGCCATCCCCAAGGTTCTTGCCGGCCGCGATATCTGCGGCATCGCCCAGACCGGGACTGGCAAGACGGCGGCCTTCGCATTGCCCATTTTGCAGCGCCTCTCCGACCCGCCGCGTCGCGCGCCGCCGCGGAGCTGCAGAACGCTTGTGCTCTGTCCCACCCGCGAGCTGGCAAACCAGATCGCTGACAGTTTCCATGCCTACGGTCGCGGAATGCGGCTTTCTGCCGCGGTCGCTTTTGGCGGCGTCCCGATCGCCACCCAGCAGCGACAGCTCGTGTCCGGGGTGGACATTCTTGTCGCGACACCCGGGCGCTTGCTCGATTTGATCGACCGCAAATCCCTCGCCCTGTCGAGCGTCGAGGTCCTCGTCCTGGATGAGGCTGATCGGATGCTCGATCTTGGCTTTATCCATGCGCTGAAGCGGATCGTGAAGCTGCTGCCGCAGCGGCGGCAAACCCTCTTGTTCTCGGCGACCATGCCGCAACCGATCGCAGCACTCGCGGCGGAGTATCTCAACGACCCGCTCACCGTAGCCGTGGCACCGACCGCGACGACAGTCGAACTCGTCGAGCAGCGCGTCGTCTTTGTCGAGAGCGCCGCGAAGCGGGAACTGCTCGCGACATTGCTGCGGGACCCGTTATTCGCGCGGGTGCTCGTCTTCACTCGGACAAAGCACGGTGCCGACCGGGTCGTGCGGCATCTCGTGGGCGTTGGAATCGACGCTACCGCGATTCACGGCAACAAATCGCAGCCGCAGCGCGAGCGCGCTCTCGCCGGTTTCCGCGAGGGCCGCACCCGAGTGCTGGTGGCCACGGACATCGCGGCACGCGGCATCGACGTGGAAAGCGTGTCGCATGTCATCAACTTCGAGCTGCCGAACGTGCCGGAGGATTATGTCCACCGGATCGGCCGAACCGCGCGCGCCGGCGCCGCAGGAACTGCAATCTCCCTGTGCAGCGACGAGGAACGCCCCTATTTGCGCGATATCGAGAAGCTTACGCGGCATCCCGTCCAGGCGCTCCCACTCCGCGCCGCATCCGGTAACGGCGATCGGATTGCATCGGATGCGGCCAATAGAGACCGCGTCGATGTGGGGCGTCGAACGCGGCAGGTTCAAGCGGGAAGACCCAGCACCGCCGCCAGCGCCCGGAACCGTGCCGCACTTTGAAGGCAATTCTCGGCGAGGGTGACGATATGGGAAGCCTTCTGCGATCGCACCGCCGTCTGTCGCGATTTTGCGCATCTCGCCGTTGCGTTCTGTCGCTACATGAACATCCCGGCGCGCTCTTGCACCGGCTATCTTGCCGTGCCGGTCGCAGCACGCCGACGGGTTTTGGCTTGATTTGAAGTCTCTGCGCGCGCTAGCGAGGCTGCGCCTTCAGCACCGGCGCGACAAAATGACCGACGACCAGCGGTGGCTTGAGCAACGCATAGGCGACGATGCCAATAAACAAAAGCACCGGGATCACGATCGGGGGCACGAGGTATTTCATAGGCCTTCCCTTTCAAAAACGGCGATGTTCGGGCGATCACACCAGAGCGGGCCGTGCGGATCATAAAATGGCAGTCAACACCGCCGCCCCGAGGGCAAGACAGGCGAGAAGTATTATCGCGCGAAAGTATTTATTGTCCCTTTTGCCATTCTGGCCTCGGGCCGACGTACTTGCATGCGTGCGCATTGGCAGCAGCTCTACCAGTCGGTGGCTGACGACCATATCGTCTGAGGGCGGCGGTCGAGCGATGGGCAATCGGGCGATCATCGTCGCCAATGCCTCGGCTGCGAGCGCCTTTGGTAAGGCTGCAAGCCGCGCGGCCTCATCCCAAGGGTCGATACCGAGCCGCGTCAGCGCCGAAATGACGTTTAGCGGCATGCCGTTTTGCTCATCGCCGACCGAAGCAAAGAGAAAATCGTTCAGGTCCGAATGGAGCAGTGAAAAACGAGCCGCCAATGTCATGATCACTCCCCCTCAAAGTGTAGAGATCGGCCTCGGGAGCCGCGCCTAGCCAGAGGACTGAGCGACGATCGGCAGAGCACAGCGCTTGTCTTCGCACGCTACAGCGGGCTGCCAAGCCGTTCCGCGTACGCCCCTGCAACCGCGGAATTCGGGATGTCACTTCCAGACCCGATGCCCAGCCCCCTTTTCGATCATTGACACGCGGTCCCAAGACGACGTTTTGTTCAACGCCGCTAATTTCGCGGATGCGTTGGCTTGGTGCTGAAATTTCTCGACGCAGATCGGCGTCAAAACGCCTACGGTCGCGGTCTCAGTGAGATCTGCCGCCATCTGCTCGGCCGTGCCGCCGAGCCGCCAGCCGAGCGACGAGAAACCGACCACGGTGATGGCGACCTCCCAATCACCACTCCCGGATTCCGAGTTTTTAAGTTTTGAAAAATTTTCATTCACGTGCCCCTGTTTCCGGAGGAAGCAGTTTGTTCCCCGCCCGGCCGCTCCCAGTAGCGGCTCAAGGGAGAACTCGTCTGCTACCCGCACAGGGTTCCTAGGACTTTGCCGGATAAACCGCACGCCGTTCCGCGGTACAGAATTATGCGCGGCAGACCAATTCTCCGAGTCTATGTCGTGTGTTTTTCAACAGTTACAAGCAGATAAAGAACTTGTCTCAATATTATAAATCACACGCCGTTGATTTTATTTTCTAAATCGACATTTTATTTTTATGGCTGACGTCTTGCGCCGACCGGGCGAGAGAGGTCCGGACCGGCACTTGGCTCGCGCGCCGCCGCTAGAAGATCCAGAGCCCGATCATTCGGACCCCGGACTTCACCTCTTCACCTGCACCTTTACCGCCGAGGGCAAGGGTATTTCCCCACGCCAAGGCGGCCGGGAGCGGTCGCATCTCGACCATGTCGCAGGCGAGGTATGCGATCCTTTCGTTCGTCGCTCAACACCATCGCCCCGCCAAATTATTTTGTCGGGCTCCACGCGGGAAGCGTGGCAGGGGGCCATCGCTACCTCTGTCTCATAACCAGAGGTGATGGCCCCTTCTGCGTCGGCGCGGCCGGAAGCTCAGTAATCCATACCGCCCATTCCGCCCATTCCACCCATGCCGCCCGGCGGCATGCCGGCGGCACCCTTCGGCTCGGGTTTGTCACCAATCATTGCCTCGGTGGTGATCAGCAATCCTGCCACCGACGCGGCATCCTGCAAGGCCACCCGCACGACCTTGGTCGGATCAATGATCCCGGCCGCGACCATGTCCTTGTACTCACCCACCTGGGCGTCAAAACCGAAATTCGGGTCGCCCTTGTCGGTCAATTTGCCGACCACGATCGAGCCCTCGACGCCGGAATTTTCCGCAATCTGCCGCACCGGCGATTGGATCGCCTTGCGGACGATGTCGATGCCGACCCTTTGGTCGTTGTTGGCCGGGTTGAGGCCGGCCAGGATTTTGCTGGCGAACAGCAGGGCGACACCGCCGCCCGGCACGATACCTTCCTCGACCGCAGCCCTCGTCGCATGCATGGCATCGTCGACCCGATCCTTGCGCTCCTTGACCTCGACCTCGCTGCCGCCGCCGACGCGGATCACCGCGACTCCGCCCGCAAGCTTAGCCAGCCGCTCCTGCAATTTCTCGCGATCGTAATCGGAAGTCGTCTCCTCGATCTGCGCTTTGATCTGGGCGACGCGGGCCGCGATGTCAGCTTTGTCGCCGGCGCCGTCGATGATCGTCGTGTTCTCCTTGTCGATCCGCACCCGCTTGGCGCGACCGAGCATGTCGAGAGTCACGTTTTCGAGCTTGATGCCGAGATCTTCCGAGATGACCTGACCGCCGCTCAGCGCGGCTATGTCCTCGAGCATCGCCTTGCGCCGGTCGCCGAAACCGGGCGCTTTGACCGCCGCCACCTTGAGGCCGCCGCGCAATTTGTTGACGACGAGGGTGGCAAGGGCCTCGCCTTCAATGTCTTCAGCCACGATCACCAGCGGTTTACCGGACTGGACCACCGCTTCGAGCAACGGCAACAGCGATTGCAGCCCGGACAGCTTCTTTTCGTGCAGCAGGATCAAGGCATCTTCGAGTTCGGCAACCATCTTTTCCGCATTGGTGATAAAATACGGACTCAAATAGCCGCGGTCGAACTGCATCCCTTCGACGACGTCGAGCTCGGTTTCGAGCGACTTGGCCTCCTCGACGGTGATGACGCCTTCGTTGCCGACCTTCTTCATGGCCTCGGCCAGCATCCGCCCGATCTCGGCGTCGCCATTGGCCGAGATTGTGCCGACCTGGGCGATCTCGTCATTGGTCGAGACCTTCTTCGACCGCTTTTGAACGTCTTTGACGACAGCTTCGACCGCCATGTCGACGCCGCGCTTCAAATCCATCGGGTTCATCCCCGCGGCCACCGCCTTGACCCCTTCGCGCACCATGGCATGGGCGAGAATGGTTGCGGTCGTGGTGCCGTCGCCCGCGGCGGTGCTGGTTTTGCTTGCCACCTCGCGCACCATCTGCGCGCCCATGTTTTCGAATTTATCGGAGAGCTCGATTTCCTTGGCGACGGTGACGCCGTCCTTGGTGATGCGCGGCGCACCCCAGCTCTTGTCGAGGACGACGTTGCGGCCTTTCGGGCCCAAGGTCACCCTGACAGCGTTCGCAAGTGTGTCGATGCCGTGCAGCATGCGCTCACGGGCATCAGTGCCGAGACGAATATCTTTAGCGGCCATGATTGTATTCCTTTCAACGCTTTGCAGCAGGAGTGCCGCCTGCGACGATGCCCATGACGTCGGATTCCTTCATGATCATCAGTTCTTCGCCGTCGAGCTTGATCTCGGTACCCGACCACTTGCCGAAGAGGACACGATCACCCGGTTTCACATCGAGCGGATGAACCTTGCCGTCGTCGCCGCGCGCTCCCGGCCCGACGGCGATCACCTCGCCTTCCATCGGCTTTTCCTGGGCGGTGTCGGGGATAAAGATCCCGCCCGCGGTCTTTGCCTCCTGCTCCACGCGCCGGAGCAGCACGCGGTCGTGCAACGGCCTGAAATTCATCAACATCTTCCTTAAGTTGTGGCTCGTCTCGGACGGCCCGTCGCAAGACAGGCGACCCAGCTCGCTGCCAGCGCAGACGAACGATTAGCACTCTTTGTCGGCGAGTGCTAGCACTATCGAGCCTGCCAGACCGGTTTCTCCGAGCTGAGGCTCAGCCCGCGCAGGGTTTTTTGGTCGGTGCGGGCGTGAGCGCACAAAGCGCCTAGCTGCGCCGGGCGCCCGACCTGCGAAACCAGCCGCCCGGCTGGGCTTGCGTCTGCACCCGGCGCTGATGCTCGACGATCCACGCCTCGGCGTCTGTTTCGGTGGCAAAGCTGCTTACCGTGGTCGGATGGCTGTCCGGGATGTTGACCTCGACGCCGAACGACCCGTCTTCCAACGGGATTACGCGATACGTCGCCAATGCGTGGGGGTGCGTCTTTAGCATTGTCGCTATGAACTCGATCTATTGCGATCTGGTATGCAACCTCTCTGCTGGGTTACGGCAGCAGGTTGGACGGGAACTCGTTTTCCGCCCCGCAGGCAGAGCACGTGGCGACATCGACGTTGACGCGCTGGGTCGGCCCCATCCTCGACGCGATCACCGCCCCGCAATTGCCACAGAGATAATCCGTGTCGCCATTACCGAGAAACAGCGGCCTGACGGTTTCGGGCGAGCGATGCTCACCGGCACCAGGCGGCGGGCGGGTAACCTTCAGAGAAATAGTCGACATAGAGCTCGCCTCCATCCGCGATCGAGCGAGTTGGTCACGATCGAGCAAGTTGGTCTTCCCGGACAACGCGCTCGTGGCCATCAACCAGACTCTGTACTCGATACTGGAGTACACTGGCCGCTTCGGGCAGCAGCCGGACGACATTGAACCAGCCCTGGCCCGAATGGAGTTGCTGTCGATCGGGTGAGAAGCGGACCTTCTGACCGATCGCAAACTTGTGCGGTGCCATCTCCCCAGCCTCTCAAAAGTAGATCCGGCCAGCCGAGCTGGCGGCTGCGGTAGCGAAAACTTATCGAATCGACACCTCTCCACCGATGGCCGCCCGGCGCAGGGTGGCCGCTATCAACACTCGGCCGACGCCGTCCCGCTGTCGACTCGCTCCGCCAGGCGTTCGTATTGTAGAGCGGTCTCGTGCAGCTGCCCCTTGATCGCAGGCGTCGTCGCCTCGTCGGCCAGTCGCCGAACTCGAGCCGCGAGCCGCCGGTAGTAATCAGCCGGCATCGCCGGTGTGGTTGAGGGATGATCCACGCCGCTAGCCGATCAGTAGCCTTCCCGCTCAAGCCGCTTGCGGAGCATCTTACGGTGGCGGCGAATGGCTTCGGCCATCTCGCGCACCCGGCGCTCCGACGGCTTTTCGTAAGCCCGGCGCCGCTTCATCTCGCGGAACGTGCCCTCGCGCTGCATTTTCTTCTTCAGCACGCGCAGCGCGGCATTGATGTCGTTGTTGCGTACGAAAACCTGCATGCAGGGCTGCCTTTGACTATTTTTCCGTCTTGCGGCGGCGCAAAGAGGGAAGGCGCGCCGATCGGGCTCTCTCGCTGCTAAACTACACCTCCCGCAGATCGACCGCGGAGGTCTTGCCCTGGTTGCCGCGTTCGAGCTCGAAGCTAAGGCGTTGGCCTTCGCGCAGATTGCCGATTCCCGCCCGCTCGACCGCCGAAATGTGTACGAACACGTCTTTCGACCCGTCTTCCGGCTGAATAAACCCGTAGCCCTTTTGGGAATTGAACCACTTCACGGTTCCGATCGCCATCGTCGTCCTTCACATAGCCAGTTGCCACCGCTCGCAGCGAACGATGGTGTCAAACGACGACACTGAACGGGGAGCAAGTCCGGCGCTCGAGCGCTTGGGAGAGCAAGCCGAACGATGAAGAAGCCGACGTGCTTGATGTGGGTGTCCGCCGCCAGTTTTGCAAGCGCGCACCCCAGCCGATGCAGCGCCGGCGGCCTTCTTCGCCCAGCTGGAGCCCGCCGGCCGAGAGCTTTTGCGCGACCCGAGTCCCAAAGCGAAGGTTGGACCGGAGGACTCATCGAAGTATTCGCACTTTATGGCCGGGGTTAATCCGTCATGCCGCAATCGAACGCCTTGTAGCCCCGACGGTACCACCGCGGTCCAGGGCCGAAAGGCGGTCAAGCTGCGCGGGCCGAATGAATGGCGCGCCAAACACGTTCGGGGGTAGCGGGCATGTCGATGTGACGGATGCCGTATTCGGAGAGCGCATCGACGAGCGCGTTCATGACCGAGGGAAGTGCGCCGGCGCAGCCCGCTTCGCCGCAGCCTTTGGCGCCGAGGGGGTTGGTTTTGGCCGGGACGGGGTGGCTGTCGCTCGTAAACATCGGCGCGTCCTCGGCGCGCGGCATTGCGTAATCCATGTAGGAGCCGGTCAACAACTGCCCGTGCTCGTCGTAGACCGTGTGCTCGCGTAGGGCCTGGCCGATCCCCTGCACGATGCCCCCATGCGCCTGGCCGGTGACCAAGAGCGGGTTGATGACGACGCCGAAATCGTTGACGAAGCTGTAGCGCACGACCTCGACCACGCCGGTCTCCGGATCGACCTCAACCTCGGCAATATGACAGCCATTGGGAAAGGCCGAAGGCGGGCCGTCGCTGATATTGGCGACGTCGAGGGTCTGCGGCAGCTCCGGCGGCAATTCCAGCCCGGTGCGGATCTTTTCGGCCAATTCCATGATCCCGACCGAGCGATCGGTTCCAGCGATCACGAAATTACCGGCGCGGAATTCGATGTCGGCCGCGGCCGCTTCCAGCACATGCGCGGCGATCTGCTTGCCGGCCTCGATGCATTTGTCGGCGGCTTCGACGATCGCCACCCCGCTTGTCATCATCGATTTCGAGCCGCCGGTGCCGCCGCCGGCGATCAACTCGTCGCTGTCGCCCTGCAACAGCTTGATGCGGCGGAACGGGATACCAAGCCGCGTTGCCAGCACCTGGGCAAAAGGCGACCAATGCCCTTGGCCGTAGTCCAGCGTGCCGGTGATCAACGTCACATCGCCGTTGGGTTCGAAGCGGATGCCGCCCATCTCGCGGCCGGGCGGGCCGGTCAGTTCGAGATAGTCGCTGATGCCGCGGCCGCGCAGCCGGCCGCGCGCCCGGCTCTCGTCTTTGCGTGCGGCAAAGCCGTCCCAATCGGCGAGCACGATCGCGTCATTCAACAAGTTGGTGAAGTCGCCGGTGTCATAGGTCGTGCCGTTCGGCGCCTTGTACGGCATGGCCTCGGGCCGGATGTGGTTGCGGCGGCGCAGCTCGAGGCGGTCGATCCCGGTCTCGGCCGCGGCGGTCTCGACCAACCGCTCCATGTAGTAATTGGCTTCGGGCCGCCCGGCGCCGCGATAGGCGCCGACCGGCGTCGTGTTGGTGAACACGCATTTGGTGGTGACCTCGATCAGCGGGGTCTTGTAGACGCCGAGCGTGTTGCGGACCGCATTATTGGTCGCTGGGCCAGGCGCCCCATAAAAGGCGCCGAGATTGCCGTAGCCGGTGACGCGCACCGCGAGGAAATGGCCGTCGCGGTCGAGCGCCAGCTGGACGGTCATGTCATGGTCACGGCCGTGACTATCGGAAACAAAGCTGCCCGAGCGGTCGTCGGTCCATTTGACCGGGCGACCGAATTCGCGCGCCGCATGTAAAATGCAATAGTATTCAGGATAGGTCGGCTGCTTCATGCCAAACGAGCCGCCGACGCGTTCGGTCAGAATTCGCATCTTGTCGCGGCCGACACCAAAGATTCCGGCGACGTAATTGCGAAAGCCAAACACACCCTGGCAGCCGACATGCAAGGTCCAATGCTGGCGCTCGCTGTCGTAGTCGGCGATTGCCGAGCGCGGCTCCATTGCGTTGACGACGATCCGGTTGTTGCGCAGATGGAGCCGCGTCACATGCGCGGCGGCGGCAAAGGCGGCGGCGACTTTTTCGCTGTCGCCGAAATGGAAATCGAGCCCGACATTGGCGGGCACATCGTCGTACAGAATTGGGGCATCGGGGGCGTCGGCCTGGGCGGGCTCCGTCACCGCCGGCAACGGGTTGATGTCGACGACCACCATCTCGGCGGCGTCCTTGGCCTCGGCGACGGTCTCGGCGATCACTGCAGCGACCGCCTCGCCGACATGCCGGACCTTGTCCGATGGCAATGCGTAATGGGTTGGACTCAGCATCGGCGTCCCGTCGCGATTTTTTAAAACCTGGCGCGGCGGCAATGGACCGATTCCGCCCTTCGCCAGATCAGCCGCGGTGTAGACCGCAAGGACGCCGGGCATCGCGCGCGCCGCCCCGGTGTCGATGCCGCGGAGGATGCCGTGGGCGATGTGGCTGCGCACCATGACCGCGTAGGCTTGGCCTGGAAGACTGACGTCGTCGGCGTAACGCCCTTCGCCGCGCAACAGCACCGGGTCTTCGGAGCGCGGCACCGGCTGGCCGATCGCGAATTTTTCTTCCGGCTCAAGCAATGCCGGATCGATGTAGTCATCCATGGCTGACCCTTTGCGCATGCATTGTCGATTCGCTTCAGGATATAGCTTACGGCGCGTTTACAGGACGGAAATCGGGATGCCGGAGACCAAAGCACAGCTTTACCGCGATCTCGCCGTACAATTGGCCGCCCTGCTCGAAGGCGAAAGCGACCCGCTCGCCAACGCCGCCAACATGGCGGCGCTGGTCTGGCATGGCCTGCCCGACCTCAACTGGGCCGGATTTTATTTCCGCAAGGGCGGGGAGTTAGTGCTGGGCCCATTCCAGGGCAAGCCCGCCTGTGTGCGCATCGCGATCGGAGAGGGCGTGTGCGGCACGGCGGCGGCGAGCGGCTGTTCGCTATTGGTGCCGGACGTGCACGAGTTTGCAGGCCATATCGCGTGCGACCCCGAGTCGCGCTCCGAGCTCGTCGTGCCGTTGATCGAAGACGGCGCCGTGCTGGGCGTCCTCGACCTCGACAGCTCGGTTCGGGCGCGGTTCGACGAGACCGACCGGGAGGGCTGCGAGCAATTGGCGGCAGTGTTCATGGGGCGGCATCGCCGCGACGCGGGGGAGGACGCCAACGACATCGATCCCGAATCCGGGTGCCGCCTGCCGCTGCCACGCCGCGAAGATCTCGACGACGAGGCACGGCGCACCTACGACCGGCTCGCCGACCCCGATGGCGGGACCTTGCGCGGGCTCCAGGGTCCCGGCGGCATCCAATTGCACAGCCCCGAGCTGGGGCGGCGCTCGCGCCCGGTCAACCACTACCTGCGCTACGAGGCCGGGCTCGGCGGACGGGTGCGCGAATTGGCGATCCTCGCGACCGCGCGCGAGCTCGACAGCCAATTCGAATGGGCCGCGCACGAACCCGCCGCCCGCGCCGAGGGCGTCGCGCCCGAGATCATCGAGGTCATCCGCTGGCGTGGCGACACCGCCGGGCTCGCCAAATCCGACGCCATCGTCATCGACCTCGCCCGCGAAATTTTCGGCGCAAGGAAGGTCGCTGCGCCGACCTATGCCCGCGCCGTGCAACAATTCGGCCGCCGCAACCTCGTCGATCTCGTCGCGCTGATGGGCAATTACGCCGCGACTGCGGCGTTACTGACGGCCTTCGCCATGCAGCTCAACGAAGACCAACCCCCACCGCTGCCGCGGCTATACTTCCCGCAAAGGTGAGCTCGGGTCATCCGGGCTCCATTTCGCCCTGCGCCGCCATCTCGGCGTCCAAGACCCGCGGATCTGATCGAAGACCTCGACCGCGGGTTCCCCGCCCGCCGCGCGGCAGAGACCCATTTCTGCGGTAAGCTCAATGTTGTACGTCTATCTGCTCGCCAGTAAGCCTCACGGAACCCTGTATATCGGCACGATCTCCGATCTGGCGCGGCGCATCTGGGAGCATAAGAACAGGCTCGTCGCCGGCTTTACCAAGCGATACGAGGTGGATCGTCCCGTCTGGTTCGAGGTTCACGAGTCCACGGCTGTCGCGCTTCGCCGCGAGAAGCAAATCAAGGAATGGAAGCGCGATTGGAAGATCAATCTGCTGGAGCGCGATAACCCGCATTGGACTGATCTATACGCGACCTTGACCCTGTGGTCGGCGGAGCCACAAAGATCTTTGCCATCCCGGCGAAGACCGGGACCCATTTCGCCCGGGGGCACCGGTCTTCGCCGGTGTCGGCGATACACCGACGCCTGCGAGTGATCGAGAAATATTGCGGCCGGCGTTGCGCGATCGAACGCTTCTGGGGCCACAAAGAGCAGGGCGGCTTCGGCTTGCTGGCGTTTCAAGGGGCCGTGTTTTTCGATCTGAGCGGCTGTAATAATGACCAAATCGCATTCCATACTTTGTCACCTCATGCGAGACCCGACCGGGTCTGGCGGTCAGCGAGGGAGATTTCGATGCATCAGATGGTGTTGCCGCAACAGCGGAAGGCCGCGCGAGCCGCCCGCCGTAGGATATTCACCCTTAACGATGGTTTTGCTGTAGATTCGCTGTAAACTAACAAACAAATCAGAGGCCACTAAACCCATGATTGGGGTTTTCCTTTTGAGAAAGTGAATCCTCGAATGGCGGCGAATACATCATGCCGATGGACGAATTCGCTAAGCCGGCCGGCGCCCGGAAGATGATCGTCCCGCCGATCGGGGTGGGAGCGTCACGTCGACAGCATCGGATAGGGGCTGGGCTGCGAGCCGGGCAGCCGTGCGCATGCGCATACCTCCCCGATCTTGACCAGGGTGTCCACCCGTCTGCTTTCAGGCAGATGCTTCGGTCGAAGCCCGTGTCACGCGACGGGACGGGTTCCGAGAAGTGTGACCTTGTTGGGATCGAGGAGCCGGGCGAAACTTTGGTCGAAGGTGACGAGGTGGTCGCACTTGGCGCGGTCGGCTTCGTACCGGACGACGCCGTCGGCAAAGTCGCTGCCTCGCGCGAGCATCGCTATCCCAGCCTCGGCGGCGGGTCGCTCTATCTCGACTGAACGAATGGCGGCAATACGGCGCAGGATGTCGGCGATCTCAGGGCCGGAATAGCCGTATGCCCGTTTCAATACCCATACCAATTCGCACAAGACGATCGTCGGCACGACGACCGCATCCGCTCCTTCGATCGCGTTGGCTGCTTCGATCGCTTGCCTCTCATCGTCCCATGTCAGATAGCGCACGAGGACGTTCGTATCCACGGCGATTCTCACCGGCCGTCGCCTGCCTCGATCGCCTCCTGCATTTCTTCGAGCGAGACCGGCCGCTGCCCCGGCCGACGCAGCGCGCCGCGCAGGCCTCTGATGTCGCCGCGAGCAGCGGCGGCGACCAGTTCGATCCGGCCGTTCTCCAACAGCGAGACGCTGACCTTGGTGCCGGGCACGACGCCTAGATGGTCCAGCACCTCGCGCCGCAGGGTGACTTGCCCCTTCGCCGTGACCGTCAGTTCGAGTGCCATCGACACCCCGCGCGAACCGTTTGCCAAACTCATTAAGTAAGGCAGGCTTTGCCTTACGTCAATCGGGGCGCCGGTTTCGGTGACACCATGTTGGACCACGATCAGACAACGCCTCTTGCTCGCAATCTCTCAACTTCCGCTTGGGTGAGGCCGAGGCGAGAGAAGATTTCGGGGTTGTGCTGGCCGAGCTTGGGGGTGACGGCGCGCACGCGGATCGAGTCACCGATTTTGATCGGGGTGCGGATGTGCGGGACCTCGCCGAGTTCCGGGTCGCTCGCGTATTGAACGAGACCGCGGTGCTCGACCTGCGGGTCGGCGAACATCTGACCGTAATTGTAAACCGGGCCGCAGGGTACGCCGGCGGCTTCGAGCACCCCTACCCAGTAATCGGTCGTGTTGGTCGCGAATACGTCCTCCATGACAGTTTCGAGAGCGGCGCGGTTGGCCATGCGCTGCTGGTTGGTCGCAAAGCGCGGGTCCCGGGCCCATTCGGGATGGCCGAGGGCGGCGGCGCAGCGCTGCCAGATCGCATCGCCGGCGGCGCCGATCATCAGATAGCCGTCTTTGGTCTTCATCCGCTGATAGGGCGCGTTCTGGCGGTGGCGCGAGCCCTGGCGAGTTGGCTCCTTGTGGTCAGCGAGCCATTGCGCCGACGTCCACGAGCTGAAGCCGATCGCGGTCTCCAACAGCGAGCATTCGACGAGCCCGCCCTTGCCGGTACGCTGGCGCTCGTAGAGGGCGGCGAGGATGCCCTGCACCGCCCACATACCGGTGCCGAGATCGCAAATCGGCAATCCGACCGAGGTCGGCGCGCCGTCGGGTTCGCCGGTCACGTGCATGATGCCGCCCATTCCCTGCGCGATCAGGTCGAAGCCGCCGCGGCCGGCAGAGGGACCGGTATAGCCGAGCCCCGAGAGCTGGGCGTAGACCAGCCGCGGGTTGACCCGCCGCAAATCCTCGAATCCAAGCCCGGCGCGCGGCATCACGTTCGGTCGGTAGTTCTCAACCAATACGTCGATGGTTTCGACGAGGCGCAGGAACAGCGCCTTGCCCTCGGGCTGCTTGTAGTCGAGGGTGATGCCCTTCTTGTTGCGGTTGATGTAGCGGAAGTAGGGGTTGCGCTCGCTGCCGTCGCCCCAGGCGCGCACCGCGTCCCCCCTTCCCGGCCGTTCGAGCTTGATGACCTCGGCCCCCATGTCGGCGAGAATCATCGTGCAAAACGGCCCGGCCATGTGCTCGGTCAGGTCGAGCACCTTGAGCCCGGCGAGCGGGCCGCTTTGGTCAGTCAATTCGTCACCGCTAGCCACTACCCGATCCCCTGATGCTCGTTTGGAATACAAATTCGTCCGTCCCTGCGAAAGCGGGGACCCAGGGCCATAGAACTCGCCGGTTGCCCTGGGCCCCCGCTTCCGCGGGGGCGACGAGTTCCTGCCGGTCAGCCCTTGACCGTGTCGATCGTCGGCAGGCGATAGCGGTCGGCGGGATCGTCCCATCCTTTGAAATTGGGGGCGCGCTTTTCGGCGAAGGCGGCGCGCGACTCGATCAAATCGCTCTTGGCGCCATGCTCGTGCAAGGCTTTGGCGAGGCGCTGTTCCTCCGGCGACGGCACCGGCCGCATCTGGCGCATCATGTGGACGGTGTTGACCCGCGAGGCCGGCGGCAGGGTCAACAGATGCTCGGCTATCGCAACCGCACTCGGGATCAGCTCTTCAGGCTCGACCAATCGGTTCAGAAAGCCGATCTCGTAAAACCGCTCGGCGGTAAAGCGAAACCCCAGCGCCATTTCCATCGCGATCGGATAGGGCAGGTTGGCGACGTGACCGTGGTTGTAGCCGCCAACCAGCCAGCGCTTGGCCTCGGAGACCTCGAACACCGCACCCTTGGCCGCGACGCGCAGATCGGTGCGCTCGACCAGCATAAAGCCGCCGCCCATCGCATAGCCGTTGACCGCGGCGATGACCGGCTTTTCGAGCGTCCCGGTCATAAACGGGTCTTCGATGTCGGGCCGGCTGCCGCCCGGCCGGCCGGCGGCGAGCAACTCCCGCATGTCCTCGCCGGCGCAAAAGCCGCGCCCGGTCCCGGTGAAGATCGCGACTTCGAGCTCGCTCGAATGGCGGAACTCGGTCCAGGTCTCGGCGAGCCGGCTGCGCATTTCGGGGTTGAGCGCGTTCAGCCGCTCGGGCCGGTTCATCCGCACGACGAGGATCTGTCCCAAACGTTCGGTCTCGACAACGGCCATCTGTCTGTTCCCTTCTCCAATGCGTGACGCCGCAGGCCGGGCGAAGCTACCATCCCGGCCCTGCCAACCGCGAGGGGTTCCGCACCGATGGGTCAACCGATCGAGAGGCTGGCGCAATTTGTCGCCGAGACGCGCTGGGAGGATGTACCCGAGCCGGTGCAGCATCATGCAAAACTGGTGGTGCTTGACACGCTCGGGGTGATCCTGGCCGGGTCGGCTCGGCCCGAGGTGGCGGCGTTGCGGCAACGGCTGGCGTCCAACCTCGGCGCCGGCGCGACGGTCTACGCCCAGGGCTGGCCGATCGCCGACCCGCGCACCGCGGCACTGCTGAACGGGATTGCCGGACGGTCGATCGAATTGTGCGAGGGGCTGCGCTTTGTGTCGGGTCAGGCGGCGATGCAGGTGTTGCCGGGGGTCTTGGCGGTCGGCGAGCATTCCGGCAGTTCCGGGTGCGAAATACTGACGGCTTTCGTCCTCGGCTACGATGTCGCGGCGCGCATCGCCGGCGGCTTCACCCCGCGGCCTCTGGCGCACCAGAACGGCCAGGTGTCGCTATTGGCGGCGGCGGTGGCCGGGGCGCGGCTGCGCGGTCTCGACGCCGCCGGGGTCAGCCGCGCGATGCGCATCGCAACGGTGCTCATGCTGACGCCGAGCTACACCAACGCCGTCGCCGGCGCCACCGCGCTCAATGTCGCCGGCGGCATGAGCGGGTTTGCCGCGGCATTGGCGCCGGAACTAGCGAGTGCCGGCTTCGAGGCGCAGCCGGACGCAATCGAGGAGGCGCTGGGCAATCTGGTCGGCGACGGCTTTTCCCCCGACCACCTGTCGGACGAGCTCGGCTCGACCTGGCACGTCACCCGCAATTATTTTCGGCTTTACGCGTGCTGCAATCCGATCCATCCGGCGCTCGACTGCCTGGCAGCGGCATTGGCCGAACTGCGCCCGCGCCCGGATCTGATCGAGCGGATCGACGTGACGACCTACCGCTTTGCCTCGGTCATGCAGAACCCGGAGCCGTCCAATTATTTCGCCTCGAAATATTCGCTGCCGCATGCCGCCGCGGTGATGGCCCTGCGCGGCAACGCGGGTTTCGCGGCGCTTGACGACACGGCGTTGCGGGACCCGGCGATCGCGGCGTTGCGCCGCCGGGTTCACATCCGCGAAGACCCGGCGATGAGCGCCTTGGCGCCGCGGCTGCGACCGGCCCGCGTCACTGTGACCCTCAGTGACGGAAGGCATAGTTCGCATTCCTGCGAAAGCCACCGCGGCGATTTCCAGCAACCTTTTACCGAAGCGGAAATCCGCACCAAGTTCCGCGAGCTCGCCGAAACCGTCCTGACGCCTGAAGGGGCGAGCGAGATCGAGCAAGCAATCGACCGCTGCGATCAATGGCAGAATATCGGCGAGCTGACCCAATCGCTGCGCCGGAACGGCCGCTCCAAGTGATCAGAACCCGACTGATGCTTCCCGCTCCCGATCGTCGGACGAGATTGCTTCGTCGCTACGCTCCTCGCAATGACGACAAGTTGCAATGACAACGGTTCACGGTGTCATGGCGAGCACGGCGAAGCAATCTCGACGTCATGGAGCGAGCGGCCGCGTCACAACTTCAGCAACGCCGCCATGACCCGCTCTCGGGTCAGCGGCAGGTCGCGCAGCCGCGTTCCGAGTGCGTGCGCGACCGCGTTGCCGATCGCGGCGACGGTCGGGCCGCCGGAGGCTTCGCCGACGCCGAGCGGCGGAAGGTCCGCGGAAGGGCCGAGCAGCTCGACCGTGACCTCGGGCACCTCGGTGAAGCGCAGCACCGGGTAGCCCTCCCAGTCGCGCGAGCTGATGCCTCCGCTGTCGAGCCGCACCCCTTCTTTCAATCCCCAGCTCGCGGCCTGGATGACGCCGCCTTCGAGCTGGTTGACGGCACCATCGGGGTTGATCACGAGCCCGGCATCGGCGACGCACCACACCCGCGTCAGGCGAATAACCTCGTCAACCTCGACTTCGGCGACGACGGCGGCATAGGCGGCGACGTTTTTGTAGCGCGCGAAGGCAATTCCGCGGCCGCGGCCGGTGGCGGGGGGTAGCCCGGTCTGCCAGCCGCTGATCCGGGCGGTGTGCTCGACCACCGCTCGCGCCCGTGCGTCGGTCAACACCGACATCCGATAGGCGACCGGGTCCTCCCCGGCGCGCTCGGCCAACTCGTCCATCGAGGATTCGATCGCGAACACGTTCAGCGTGGCACCGAGCCCGCGCAACGATGAAGTCCGCATCGGCGTCTCCGGGATCAGATGATGAACGATGCGCTTTGCCGGAAAGCTGTAAAGCGGCTCGCCGTTGCGGGTGCCAGCGCCGGGCGGATTGGACGACTCGGTTGCCGGCGGCGCCGGTGGCGGGTCGGGGAGCGCCTCGGCAGCGAGCAGGTTGCCGCCGCCGCCCGGCCGGCTCGAGTGCCGGCCGCTCCAGATCTCGGTCGTCCAATCGGCGGGACGTCCGGCCGCGTCCAGCGCTGCGCGCGCGGTCACGACCATCGCCGGGCTGACCGGTTCGAAGCCGAACTCCTCCTCGCGCCGCCAGCGCACCCGGACCGGCTTCTCCGGGGTCTGTAAGGCGATGGCTGCCGCGTCGGCCGCCGCGTCGTCGGCGCCGTTGTGGCCAAAGCAGCCCGGCCCCTGGACATGCCTGACCGAAATCATCGCGGGGTCGAGCTTCAACGTGCGGGCCAGCGCATCGCGCAGCGGGTAGACGCCTTGCGAATGGGTCCACACCTGCAGCCGGCCGTCGCTGTACACTGCCACGCCGCAGGATGGTGCCACCGAGGCATGGGCGATGTGCATCCGGGTGTAGGTCGCCTCATAACGGTTGGCCACCGGCGTCGAACCCGGCGGCTGCGGCGCGCCGACCACCCGGTCGATCGACGGCTGCTGCAACAGCCACCGCGCTTCTTCTTGGAACGGGTTGATAGCGTCGACCCCGTCCCAGACGACGTAGTTTGACGCCACCGCCGCGACCGCTTCGACGACGGTTTCGTCGGCGCCTGAAATGGCGAGGAAATTGCCGTTGCGAATAATCTCGATCGGCCCTTTCGCGGCACGACGCAGGGCCGCCTCGTCGACAGCCTTGATCGTCGCCCCGCGGCGCGGCTGGCGCACGACGCGCGCATGCACCATGCCGTCGAGGACCATGTCGTGGACAAAGACCGGCTCGCCGAAAACTTTGGCGGCGAGGTCGATGCGCGGGGCGCTCCGCCCGACGACACGATAGTCGTCCGGTTGTTTAGCTGGTGCCCGACCGGTGGCATGGCGGCTGAGATCGATCGCGGCCGCGAGCGACCAGTAATCCTGGCCGGTCGGCTCACCTCGGTGCATGACGGCGCCGTCATGCACCGCCAACTCTGCAAGCGCATAGCCAAAAGCTGCCGCCGAGTGGTCGAGGAACAGGGCGCGCACCTCGGCGCAGGCCAGGCGCAAGGCGACGCCGCCGAATTGGATCGACTGGCTGCCCGCGGTATAGCCTTCGTTGGGCGTCAGATCGGTGTCGCCCGACCGAAGCACGATGCGGTCGAGCGCAACCTCGAGTTCCTCGGCTGCGATCTGCCGCATCGCGGTTAGGACACCCTGTCCGATCTCGACCCGGCCGGTGGCGACCCTGACCCGTCCAGGCTCGCCGAACCCGACCCATTGGTCGAGGCGCGGGTTGGCGGCGAGCAGCGGCGGCAGCGGTGCCGGCGCGGCGGCACTCATCGCGGTGCTCCTGTTTCACGGATCTGCTCGGCAGCGCGCGCGACGGCGCGCAGGATGCGGGTGTGGCTGCCGCAGCGGCAGATGTTGTCGTCGAGCGCCGCGGCGATCTCACTGCGCGATGGTGAGGGATTACTATCGAGCAACGCTTTCGCCGAAATCAGGATGCCGGCGAGACAGTAGCCGCACTGGCCCGCCTGCTCGTCGAGAAAAGCCTGTTGCAACGGGTGCGGCCGATCGGGCGTGCCCAGCCCTTCGATCGTAACGATTTTCCGGCCGGCAACCGTCGACAGCGCCCGGCCGCAGGATTTCCCCGGCTGGCCGTCGACGAGCACCATGCAGCACCCGCATTGTTCGACGCCGCAACCAAATTTCGTCCCGAAGAGGCCGAGATGATTGCGCAGAATATCCAGCAGCGGGACATCCCCGTCTGCGGAGACGCTAACATTGGTTCCATTCACGCTCAGACTGACTGTTTGCATTTTGCTGTCTCGCCTGCCGGCAGGGGGCCGGGACTATAGCAAACCCGGCGCCTCAGCGATGCCGTCAACATCTCCCAAGACAGCTCCACCGGCTTGGCGCTCACCGCGAGGGGTCAAATCGTCGGGCTTTCGTTCTCCTTGCCTCGACCACCGAGCGTCCCGGCGCAATCGATCGCCCCAGAGGAGATGCAAGAGAGGGCGCGAAAGCCCGCTCCCTTGAGGACACGCGACCCCGCTATCCTCCGACCGCCGCTCAGGCTATTTTCTCGGCAAATGCCTCCCGACAAATCTGGGCTCCGCCTCTCCCTGTGATCCGCGTCGTTCGACATCCAGGCCACCAATCACGCCATCCGCCGGGCGCGGTGCTGGCGATGGGCAATTTCGACGGGCTGCACCGCGGCCATGCACTGCTGATCGCGCGGGCGGGCGACTTGGCGCGGGCGCACGACCGGCCGCTCGGGGTGTTGACCTTCGAGCCGCATCCGCGCAGCGTCTTCGTTCCGGCTTCCGAGCCGTTCCGGCTGACGCCATTCCGGGTCAAAGAGCGCGAATTGGCCCGGCTTGGCGTCGACCTGCTGTTCGTCCAGCATTTCGACGTCGCCTTTGCCGCCAAGAGTGCGGAGGATTTCCTGTCAGAGACCATTGTCGGCGCGATTGGCGCCTCGCACGTCGTGGTCGGTTGGGACTGCACCTTTGGCAGGGGCCGCCGTGGCAGCCCCGATCTGTTGCGCGCTGTCGGTCCGGCGCGAGGGTTTGGCGTCACCGTGATCGAACCAATTCGCGGCAACGACGAGATCGTTTATTCCTCGACCCACATTCGCCAGCTGTTGAAGGCCGGTAAGCCGCGCGAGGCGGCGGTGTTGCTCGGCCGTTTCTGGGAGATCGACGGCCGCGTCGCTGTCGGCGACCGACGCGGGCGGACGATCGGTTTTCCGACCGTCAATCTCGGGCTCGATGAGTATCTGCGCCCGGCGTTCGGGGTCTATGCGGTGCGGGTGTCAGGCGACGGTCCCGACGACCCGTTCGCCGGCCGGACAATCGACGGGGTCGCCAACCTCGGCTTGCGCCCGACCGTCGGCACGCCCGAGCCGCGCCTCGAAGCCCACCTTTTTGATACGGATATCGATCTTTACGGCCGCCATTTGCGGGTGGCGCTGGTCGATTTCATCCGGCCGGAGCAGAAATTTTCAGGGCTAGACGCGCTGAAGGCACAGATCGCCGAAGACGCCGGCCGCGCCCGCGAGATCCTCACCGCGGCCCCAACCGACGGTTAGCTAGGGCCTCGACCCCCATGCGTGCCAGACGGGCCGTCGGATCGCGCTTCGCGGGCGGCGACCTGATCGGCACTTTGCACGACGATCGGATCTACTCCGTTGGCAGCTTCTGCAACCGCCGCAGCGTCGCCCTGAATTGGCGCCGGGATTGAGCGAGCCGCCGGCGTGGCCGGTATCTCTCCGGCCTAGGTACACCGCCATCTACCCCTCGAAACTGATCGGGGCGGCTGTTATATGTAAGCAGTGGTGCGGCATGTCGGCTGGATATCGCGAATTATCGGCCCGGTCCTCGTCTGAGGATCGGGAGCGCCGTCGCTTTTTCGCCTCTTATCCAGGGGTTCACGATGCCCACGGATTACCGTCCGACCGTCTTTTTGCCCAAGACCGATTTCCCGATGCGCGGCGATCTGCCGAAGCGTGAGCCGTTGATCCTGGCGCGCTGGGCGGCGATGGACCTTTATCGACGGCTGCGCGAAACCGCCGCCGGGCGCGAGAAATTTGTCCTGCATGACGGCCCGCCTTACGCCAACGGCCATCTCCATATCGGCCACGCGCTGAACAAGATCCTGAAGGACGTGGTCAACCGCTCGCAGCAGATGCTGGGCAAGGATGCTCCTTACGTGCCGGGGTGGGACTGCCACGGCCTGCCGATCGAGTGGATGATCGAAGAAAGCTACCGGGCGCGCAAGATGTCGAAAGACAGCGTCCCGCCCGAAAAATTCCGCCGAGAATGCCGCGAATTCGCCGCCCGGTGGATCGAGGTGCAAAAGGCCGAATTCGAACGCCTTGGCGTGGTCGGCGATTGGGCCAATCCGTATACGACGATGGCCTATTCGGCCGAGGCGCAGATCGTGCGTGAACTCGGCAAGTTCCTGGTCAACGGCGGGCTCTACCGCGGCTCGAAGCCGGTGCTGTGGTCGGTCGTCGAACAGACCGCCCTCGCTGAGGCCGAGGTCGAATATCACGACCACCGCTCGACCACGGTGTGGGTGCGCTTTCCGATCACAACGACCGGCCTGCCGGCGCTCGTCGATAGTGCGGCGCTGATCTGGACGACGACGCCCTGGACCCTGCCGGGGAATCGTGCGATCGCGTTCAGCGCTGCGCTCGACTATGTCGCGATGCGGGTCGATCGCGCGGCCCAAGGCAGTCGCGCCCGTCCCGGCGAAACCTTGCTCGTAGCCGCTTCGCTGGCAGACGAAGTCGCCGCCCGCGGCAAGATTGAGGCCTATTCGGTGCTTGCCCAGTTTCCAGGCGCCGCGCTGGCCGGAAACGTCGCAAGCCATCCGCTTGCCGGCCAGGGCTACGAGTTTGACGTACCGTTGTTGGCGGCAAGCTTTGTCGAGGCGGACCAGGGCACCGGGCTCGTCCATATCGCCCCGGGCCATGGCGCCGACGATTTCGAATTGGGCCAGGCAAACGGGCTCCCGGTGCCGGACACGGTGGGTCCGGACGGTGTCTATTTGCCGGGCGTGCGGCTCTTTGCCGGGCGCCGGGTTTACCGGCCGGACGGCAAACCCGGCGACGCCAATGAGGCGGTGATCGCCGCGATCGACGCCGTCGGCGGCCTGCTGGCGCGGGACGCGCTCGTCCATTCCTATCCGCATTCGTGGCGATCGAAGGCGCCGCTGATCTTCCGCAACACACCCCAATGGTTTATCAGCATGACGGCGAACGCACTGCGCGAGAAGGCCCTCGCCGCCATTGCCGAAACCCACTGGGTGCCTCCGCAAGGCCGCAACCGCATCGAAGCCATGGTCGAAAATCGGCCCGATTGGTGCGTGTCGCGACAGCGCGCCTGGGGCGTGCCGATCGCCGTCTTCACTAATCGCGACACCGGCGAGCCGCTGCGCGACCCGGCGGTTGTCGAGCGCGTCGCCGCAGCGGTCGAGCGCGAGGGCTCCGACGTGTGGTTCCGCTCCGACCCCTCCCAATTCCTCGGCAACGGCTACGACGCGGCCGAATGGGAAAGGGTAACCGATATCGTCGAGGTGTGGTTCGATTCGGGGTCGACCCACGCCTTTGTCTTGGAGCAACGGCCGGAGCTGCAATGGCCTGCCTCACTCTATCTAGAAGGCTCGGACCAGCATCGTGGCTGGTTTCACTCCTCGCTGCTCGAAGCTTGCGGCACCCGCGGCCGCGCCCCTTACGACGCGGTGCTGACCCATGGTTTCGTCCTCGACGAGCAGGGCCGCAAGATGTCGAAATCTCTCGGCAATGTCGTCGCCCCGCAAGATGTCATCACGCAAAGCGGCGCCGACATCCTGCGTCTGTGGGTGGTCGGTTCCGATTATTCCGACGATTTGCGGATCGGCCCCGAGATCTTGAAACATCAGAGCGACGTCTACCGCCGCCTACGTAACACGCTGCGCTACCTGTTGGGCGCGCTCGACGGGTTCACCCCAGCCGAGGCGGTCAGGATCGAGGCGATGCCGGAACTCGAGCGCTGGGTGCTGCATCGTCTGGCCGAGCTCGACGCGCTGGTGCGGCGAGCGGTCGCGGACTTCCAATTCCACGACATGTTCACCGGCCTCTACACTTTCTGCGCGGTCGACCTGTCGGCATTTTACTTCGACATCCGCAAGGACCGCTTGTATTGCGACGCACCGGACGACATTCGGCGCCGGGCAGTGCGCACCGTGCTCGACCGTACCTTCGACGCACTGGTGCGCTGGCTCGCGCCGGTGGTCTGCTTTACCGCGGAGGAGGCCTGGCTCATCCGCCATGGCGACGTGCCGGGGCGCAGCATCCATCTTGAATTGTTCGCCGAAATCCCCGGCGACTGGCTCGACCCCGCCTTGGCCGAGCGCTGGGCGACGTTGCGCGATTTGCGCCGCGTCGTCACCGGCGCGTTGGAACTCGAACGCGGTGCCAAACGGCTCGGGTCGAGCTTGCAGGCTGCGGTCGAGGTATTCCTCCCAGAGCGGCTGGCCGAGCTCGTCCGCAATGTCGATGTGGCCGAGCTATGCATCACCTCGGCCGGCACGATCCACCCCGAACCGCCGCCCGAGGACGCATTCACGCTTCCCGATGTCCCCGATATCGGCGTCCGCGTAACGGCGGCGACGGGCGAGCGCTGCGAGCGCTGCTGGCGGGTATTGCCCGAGGTCGGCCAGGTGCCCCGCCACGCCGATCTGTGCTGCCGCTGCGCTCCGGTCGTCGAAGCGCAAGGCGCCCTTGCGCGCCTGGCGAGCACCGGGTGATCCTGGTACTGGGGCTTGCCACGGCAGTCGTCGTCGCGGTCCTCGATCAACTCAGCAAAGCGGCGGTTCTCGCTTATTTCTCCGGACGCGCCTATGACGCGGACAGAGTAACGCCGATTTTCAATCTGGTCCTGACCCTCAATCGCGGCATGGGCTTTGGCCTGTTCAACGCCCGTCCGGGGGGGACGGCGGGGCGCTCAATGTCGTGCTTTTCACGCTCGCCGCCGTGATCATTGTAACCGGGCTGATTTTCTGGCTGAGGCGCGTGTCGAGACCGGGCCTCGGCGTCGCCATCGGCCTGATTGTCGGCGGGGCGATCGGCAATGTGCGTCGACCGGATTCGCCACGGCGCCGTCGTCGATTTTCTCGATTTCCACATAGGGTACTGGCATTGGCCGGCGTTCAACTTGGCCGACAGCGCCATTTGTCTTGGCGTTGCCCTGATGTTGCTCGACGGCTTGCTTCTTCGCCGCGACGTGCATTAGATTTCGCGCGGGAGGGACTGGTGCCATGATCGAATACTGCCGGGTTCGCGGCGCGAGCCGCGGTTGTGTCGCGTTGTACGCTGCCGGCGCGTTTGCCGCGTCGCTCCTTGCGGGCTGCAGCGATTTGAAGCAGATGGTCGGTCTCGACCAGGCGATGCCGGATGAGTTCGCGGTCGAATCTCGGGCGCCGTTGACGATCCCGCCCGATTTCAATTTACGGCCGCCGGAACCGGGCGCGCCGCGGCCGCAGGAGAAGAGCACCGAACAGCAGGCCGAGCAGATCATGGAGCAGGCGGGCCCCGGCGTGCCAGGCAAACAAGCCGCTGATTTACGTCTGCGCAGCGCTGAGAACGGCCTCCCGAATATTGGCGGCAACAGCCAGGCGCCGGACGCCGCGGGAGTGGTCGGCTCCCAGAGCCTGTCCAACAAGCTGCTCGACTACGGCGACACCGGCAACGCCGGCGCCACCGTCGACAAGCGCGACACGACCCCACTGAAGAGCGTCTACTAGGCCGGGCCACCGTGTCGCCTTCTCGCCGCCAGATGGGTGACGGGATCGGACGCGCCTATCCGCCGCCGCCCGATTGGGCTTCGATTGACCTTGAGTTGGGGCGGCCTGTCGGAACCTCCGGCAACGGTTCGACCGGGACCGCGATACCGGGGTCGGCCGCCGGCGGCAAGGGGATCATGAAATAGGTTCGCGTCGGACGGCGGCGACACGCCCGTCGATTTTGACAGCGGCGGGTCGGCGCGGCACCGCGCGCGGGCCCACCGTGCGCTGCGCTCTCGAGTTGATCATCTTTCGGCCGGTTTGCTGCATTTACAGCGAATCTACAGCAGAAATCTTCCTCTGGTTGCATTCCAAGCGATCCTGGCGGAGGACCGCCTGGTCAGCTTCGACCCGGAGCATGCCATGCGAATTCGGCGAATTTAGGATGGCTGAGATCGCAACAGGGTCGGCGTGCTGTTCCGGGCACGGGTCGAGGCGCGAGCGCAGCGACGGATCCCGGAAGCCGTCGACACCGGCGGCCGACAGGGGCGAAGGGCGACCAGCTCAAACCGGATCGGCGGAGCCGCGGGTCAGGCGAGCTTGAAACCCTGGCGCGCCAACAGCTTCCATCTGCCGTCCTGCTTTTGCCAGACTGCGAGCGTGCCGATCCTGACATTGTTGGGCTTGCCGTCGGTTTCGGATTCGGACGCATAGATATGACGCGCGATTGCGGCGTCGCCGGCCACCGCGACGGTGAGCTCGGGAAAGGTCAGCGACTTGACGACCGCCTTCCGGGTCACGACGCCGTCGATGAACTCGGCCTTTGACTGAACCTTGCCGCTCGAATGGCCGTAGCTCAGCTGATTGGCCGACAATTGCTCCAACTGGGCCTTGTCGCCGGTCAGCAGCGCCTTGCGCAGCGCCTCGACATTGTCTTTGACCGCCGCCTCGTCGGAAGCGTCGGCAAGCACTTCGGAGCTGCGCAACAGGCTCGCCATGCCGAGTGCGAAAGCACTCGCGACAGCCAAATTACGACGGGTTACAGGCATCACTTCCTCTCTCCGCTTGATTCAATCCAGATCCCCTCCGGCCAGATGCCCTCCGGATTTCACCGAAGCCTACCCCCGTCCAGCCACCTTGTCGAAAGGCAATACCCAAGCCCGCAGCATGCGCAGGCCGTGGATGCTGATGGCGAAGGTTTATGGACAACCGTGTGCCTGCATCAGCTCCTCCTTGTTGTGGCGCCGATAGTCGCGCCAATATTCCGCCGGGGTCACGGCCTGGACGGCGCGCCGCGACCCCGCCGGCTTTGCTTCGCGCCCGTCAACAAAACCGTCCCCGGAGCTCGACAAGCGGAGCGAGGCATGCCGGACTGGCTCGACCGAGAGATTTTTTCCGCCGCAGGCTCGGTGATCGACGGCTGGGCCTGGCTGTCGGGCGAGGCCAGTGCCAAGGTTATCACCGAGGCGGTCGGTGCCACGCGAAACCGGCCGCATCCGTGGAGCACGGTCTCCGACTACACCTCGTGGCGCAGCCTCACCGACCGCGGCTATCTGGCGCGCCACCTGCCGCCGGCCGACGTGCCGGTGACCCCGCCGGTAGAGGAGGTGCAGAGGCTGTTCCAGCGAAGGGCCGGGGTGGCGCGGCTTTCCGACAAGTCGACCTGCCTGTTCCCCGCCTTCGCCCAATATCTCACCGACGGGTTCATCCGCACGGTCCCGACCGACCCGCGCCGCACCACCACCAATCACGAAATCGATCTGTGTCCGCTCTACGGCCGCACGCCGGATCAAACCGCCGCGCTGCGCCTCGGCGCCGACACGCCGGGCCGGCGCGGCAGGTTGAAAAGCCAGATCGTCGGCGGCGAGGAATATCCGCCGTTCCTCTACCCCAACGGCAACAACATTGCCGATCCGCAATTCGCAACCGCGCTCGACCCGCCGCTGTTCGTCCACCGCCAGGCCGCAGACCCGCCGCCGCCGGCCTGGCCGCAGGCGAAACTGAACACGATCTTCGCGGTCGGCGGCGACCGGGTGAATTCCACTCCGTTTGCCGCGATGATGAACACCTTGTTCCTGCGCGAGCATAACCGCGTCGCCCACGAGCTGGAGACGCGGAACCCCGCCTGGGATGACGAGCGCGTTTTCCAGACCGCGCGCAACATCATGATCCCGCTATTCATCAAGATCGTGGTCGAGCAGTACATCAACCACATCACGCCGCTGCCGTTCAGCCTGCGCGCCGACCCCTCGGTCGCGTGGACCGCCAACTGGAACCGGCCGAACTGGATCACCGCCGAGTTCAGCCTGCTCTATCGCTGGAATTCGCTGATGCCCGACAGCATCGACTGGCCGCGCGGACAAATCCCGATCGGCGACTTCACGCTCGACAATGCGCCGCTGCTGAATGTCGGGCTGGATGCCGCCTTTTCGGCCGCCTCGCGGCAGCCCGCCGCCGAACTCGGCGCGTTCAACACGGCCGACGCGCTCTTGCCGATCGAGAGCTATGCGGTGGCGCAGGCGCGCTCCAACCGGCTGGACACCTACAACCGCTATCGCCTGGCCTTCGGCATGACGCCGGCAACGAGCTTTGCCCAAATCAGCAGCGATCCGGACGTCGTCGCGTTGCTGAGGCAGCTCTATGGCGTGCCGGACAACGTCGAGTTCTATCCCGGCCTGTTCGCCGAAGACCGCACGCCCGACTCGCCGCTGCCTGGCCTGCTGTTGCGGATGGTGGCGGTCGATGCGTTCAGTCAGGCGCTGACCAACCCGCTGCTTTCCGAGCACGTGTTCAACGCCGACACCTTTACGGAATGGGGCTTCGACCTGATCAACAGCACCAGCAAGCTGGGCGACATACTGGCGCGCAACGTGACGGCGCGCGGCCCGACGGCGATCGAAATGACCCAAGCCAATTGGCACTATGCCACCGGTCCATAGGGTTCCCTTGGACTGTGGCGCGAAGGCTCACCCGGCGCCGGCGTCATCGTCGCGGCTCGGGCGGCGCTGGTCTTTGAGAGCGGCGCGGTGGGCTTTGGCGGCCAGGCGGCGGCGTTTGGCGGCAGCGCTGGGCTTGGTCGGACGGCGCGGGGTCGGGGGTGTGGCGGCGCGCTGAAAGAGCGCGATCAGGCGGTCGAGCGCGTCCTGGCGATTGCGCTCCTGCGTGCGGAAGCGGCGGGCGGTGATCACCAGAACGCCGTCCTGGGTCAGGCGGCGGCCGGCGAGGCGCGCCACGCGGCGCCCGATCTCCGGCGTCAGCCCCGCCACATCGGCAAGTGCCAGGCGCAGCTGCACCGCGGTCGCCACTTTGTTGACGTTCTGCCCGCCGGGGCCGGAGGCGCGAATGAAACTTTCGTTGATCCGTCTGTCATCGATGGCGATTTGCCCTATTATCGGAATCATGGTGCGGTGCAGCGCTACATCCCCGGCGGACATTGGAACATAGCGCTTCACGCCGTATCGGATGATAGTGTAATCGAGAAGCGTGGTGCTTGCGGCTGCCCCCCGATCCGGCCGCGCCGCGCCAGCAAATCTCCGCGGGCGGGACCCTTCGTCTCGACGACCGCGACAATCAGGAGCGAGCATGCCCAATTTGAGCTTTTCCGCACCCACGACCGTCGACGAGGCCGTGCGGATGCTGGCCGGCAGTGCCGGCCTGGCAAAACCACTGTCCGGCGGAACCGATCTTCTGGTGCAGCTGCGCTCGGGCCGGATGCGGCCCGAGGCAATCGTTGATCTCAAGCGGATTCCGGGAATGATCGGCATTCGCGAAGAAGCCGGAGAGTTCGTCATCGGCGCCGCGACCCCGGGGGTCATGGTTTATGAGAACGAGGGCTTGCACAAAGCGTGGCCGGGGATCGTCGAGGGGCTCGACTTGATCGGCTCGACCCAGATCCAGGGCCGCGCTTCGCTCGCCGGCAACCTGTGCAACGCGTCGCCCGCCGCAGACAGCGTGCCGGCGATGATTGCGGCCCGCGCAACCTGTGTAATCGCCGGGCCGAATGGTCGCCGCACCGCCCCGGTCGAGGCGATTGTCACCGGTCCCGGCCGGACCTCGCTCGAAAAGGGCGAGCTGATCGTCGAATTCCGTGTGCCGAAACCCAAGCCGCACCAGGCCGACGCCTATCTGCGGTTTATCCCGCGCACTGAAATGGACATCGCCGTCGTCGGCTGCGCCGTCAACGTGACCCTTGACGGCGGCGGCGTGTGCACCGACGCACGGGTCGTGCTCGGCGCGGTGGCGCCGACCCAGATCATCTGCGACGCGTCGGCCAAAGCACTGATCGGACACCGCCTCGACGAGCCGACATTGGCGGCGCTCGACGCCGCGGCGGGGCGCGCCTGCAACCCGATTAACGACAAACGCGGCACCATCGAATACCGGATCAAGGTCGCCGGCGTCCTGGCACGCCGCGCCGCCAAAATTGCCTTTGAACGCGCTGGAGCACGCTAATGGCTAAAACTCACGTATCGACTGTCATCAACGGCGAGCCCGTCGAATTTTTATGCGAGCCGCAGCAGACCCTGCTCGACGTCTTGCGCGACGAGCTCAACCTGACCGGCAGCAAGGAAGGCTGCAGCTCGGGCGACTGCGGCGCCTGCACCGTTATTTGCGACGGCGACATCGTCTGCTCGTGCCTGATGCTCGGCGCCGAGGCCGAGGGCCGCGACATTACCACTGTCGAGGGCATAGCCCGGGGCGATGCTCTGCACCCGGTACAGCAGAAGTTCCTCGAGCATGCGGCATTGCAATGCGGCTTCTGCACGCCGGGGTTTATCGTCGCCGCCAAAGCGTTGCTCGACGAGAATCTGAACCCGACCGAGGAAGAAACCCGCTACTGGCTGGCCGGCAATCTCTGCCGCTGCACCGGCTATGACAAAATCATCCGCGCCGTGCTCGACGCCGCTGCGGTCATGAGACAGGAGGCTGCCCAATGAGTTTCCTCGACAAGGCCGACCTGAAGGTCGTCGGCACCCGTCCCATTCGCCCCGATGGCGTCGACAAGGTGACCGGCCGCGCCAATTTCGGCGCCGATATGACCATGCCCGGCATGCTGTGGGGCAAGATCAAGCGCAGCCCGCACGCGCATGCCCGCATCGTGTCGATCAATACCGACAAGGCGATGGCGTTGCCCGGGGTCAGGGCGGTGACCACCCGCGCCGATTTTCCCCACCTCCCGCCGGATAAGCGCGTTATCGGCGCTGCGCCGGCCAATCTGTGGGACCTGTCACGGAACTGCATGGCGATCGGCAAGGCGCTCTACGAGGGTCATGCGGTGGCGGCGGTAGCCGCCGTCTCCCCGGCGATTGCCGAGCAGGCGCTCGACCTGATCGAGGTCGAGTACGAGGTGTTGCCGCACGTCATGGATGTCGAGGCGGCGATGGCGCCGGATGCGCCGGTGCTGCATGACGACATCTTTACCGCGGGTGTCGACCGAAGCCGACCAAGCCCTCGAACGTCTCCAAGGTCGTGCGCTTCACCAAGGGCGACGTCGAGGCCGGGTTCCGCGAAGCCGAGGTCGTGATCGAGCGGCGCTATACGACGCAGCCGGTGCACCAGGGTTATATCGAGCCGCATGCCTGCGTCGTTTCGGTGGCGCCGGACGGCCAGTGCACGATCTGGAGTTCGAGCCAGGGCCAGTTCATGGTCCGCGGCTACACCGCCCGCATCGTCGGTGCCGACATCGCCAACATCCGCGCGATCCCGGCCGAAATCGGCGGCGGGTTTGGCGGCAAGACGATCGTCTATCTCGAGCCGGTCGCCTATATGCTGTCGAAGAAATCGGGGCGGGCGGTCAAGATCGTCATGAGCCGCGAGGAGGTGTTCCGGGCCACCGGACCGACCTCGGGTGCGGTCATCGACATCAAGCTCGGCGCCAAGCGCGACGGCCGGATCGTCTCGGCCCGGGCCGTGCTCAAATACCAGTCGGGGGCGTTTCAGGGCTCGCCGGTCCAGCAGGGCTGCATCTGCGGCTTTGCGCCCTATGACCTGCCGAACGTCGATTCCGTCGGCTACGACGTGCTCTGCAATCGCCCCAAGGTTGCCGCCTATCGCGCCCCCGGCGCGCCGATCTCGGCGTTTGCGGTCGAAAGTTGCCTGGACGAACTGGCCCGCGAGCTGAAGATCGATCCGTTGGCGCTGCGCCAGCTGAACGGTGCCAAGGACGGCACCAAAGCGGCGCACGGACCGACCTGGACGAACATCGGCTACGCCAAAACCCTCGAAGAGGCAAAAGCGCACGCTCAGTTCCGGGTTCCTCTCGGGCCCAACCAGGGGCGCGGCATTGCCTCGGGCTTCTGGCACAATGCCGGCGGAGAATCGAGTGCTGCGGTGCACGTCAACGAAGACGGCACGGTCACGGTGACCGAGGGGCATCCCGACATCGGCGGCTCGCGCGCCTCGATGGCAATGATGGTGGCCGAGGTCCTGGGGGTTCCGTTCGAGAGCGTGCGCCCAGTTGTCGGCGACACCACGGCGATCGGCTTCAGCGCCTCGACTGGCGGCAGCCGCGTCACCTTTGCCGGTGGCATGGCGGTGACCCAGGCGACCCAAAAAGTCGTCGAGGAGCTGAAAAAGCGCGCTGCGGTCACCTGGGACATCAGCCCCGAGGCGGTCGAGTGGAAGGACGGCAAGGCCTTCCCGGCCGGCCCCAACGCCGGCAGCTTCGAGCCGTTGCCGTTGGAGGAGCTGGCGGCCAAATCGGCGCGCACCGGCGGTCCGATCAGCGCCGAAGTCCAGATCAACGCGCAGGGACAAGGACCCGGGTTCACGACCCACATCTGCGATGTCGAGGTCGACAAGGAAACCGGCCACGTCAAGATCCTGCGCTATACCGCGATCCAGGATGTCGGCCGCGCGATCCACCCGTCTTACGTCGAAGGGCAGATGCAGGGTGGGGTGGCGCAGGGCGTCGGCTGGGCGCTCAGCGAGGAGTACATCTACGACAAGGATGGAAAGCTCGAAAACCCGGGCTTTCTCGACTACCGCTGTCCGGTCGCCTCCGACATGCCGATGATCGACACGATCATGGTCGAAGTGCCGAACCCGCGCCATCCGTTCGGTGCCCGTGGCGTCGGCGAGGTGCCGATCGTACCGCCGATGGCGGCGGTCGCCAACGCGATCGCCGACGCGATCGGGGTGCGGCTGCGCGACCTGCCGATGTCGCCGCCACGGGTGCTGGCAGCACTCGACAACGCCGAGCCGATGCGCCACGCGGCGGAGTAGAGACTGCAGAATAGAGGCGGCAGCTAGCCCCTCGCCCTAGCCCTCTCCCCGCATGCGGGGAGAGGGAGGGACCCGCGAAGCGGGAGGATGAGGGGCCGACGGTTAGAGCGGGAGTGAGGTTTCATGACGTTCATTGCCAAGGAATTTCAGAAAGTCGTCGGGACCCGTCCAATTCGCCCGGACGGGGCTGACAAGGTCACCGGCCGCGCCAATTTCGGTGCCGACATGGTCATGCCCGGCATGCTGTGGGGCAAAGTAAAGCGCAGCCCGCATGCCCACGCCCGCATCATGTCGATCAACACCGACAAGGCGCTGGCGTTACCCGGTGTCAAGGCGGTGATCACCTGGGAGGATTTCCCGCCGATCCCGTCGGAGGAAGCGTTCGTCGGCGAGGGGCCGATGAACTTCCGCGATCTCTCGCGCAACTGCATGGCGCGCGACAAGTCGCTGTATGACGGCCACGCCGTCGCCGCCGTCGCGGCGACCTCTTCGGCGATCGCCGAAGAGGCGTGCGACCTGATCGAGGTCGAGTACCACGTGCTGCCGCATGTCATCGACGTCGAAGAGGCGATGAAACCCGACGCGCCGCTGTTGCACGACGACCTGTTTACGCAGGCGGTCGACCGCAAGCCGACTCATGCTTCGAACATCGCCAAGGAGGTCCGTTTCTCGAAGGGCGACATCGCCGCCGGCTTCCGCGACGCGGATGTCATCATCGAGCGGCGCTACACGACCAAGCCGGTGCATCAGGCCTATATCGAGCCGCACGCCTGCGTCGTGTCGATGGCGGCCGACGGCCAATGCACGATCTGGAGCTCGAGCCAGGGCCAGTTCATGGTCCGCGCCTATTGCGCCAAATTGCTTGGCATCGACATTTCGCAGATCCGCGCGATCCCGGCTGAGATCGGCGGCGGCTTTGGCGGCAAGACCCTGGTCTATCTCGAACCGCTGGCCTTGGCGATGGCGCGGAAGTCCGGCCGCCCGGTCAAGATGGTGATGAGCCGTGAGGAGGTCTTCCGCGGCACCGGGCCGACCTCGGGTGGCGTTATCGAGGTGAAGCTCGGCGCCAAGAAAGACGGGCGGATCGTTGCCGCCGACCTCGCGCTCAAATATCAGGCCGGGGCCTTCCCCGGCTCGCCAGTGGGTCCAGGCTGCATGTGCGGCTTTGCGATGTATGACATCCCCAACGTCAACATCGTCGGCTACGACGTCGTCTCGAACCGGCCAAAGGTGGCGGCCTACCGTGCACCCGGAGCGCCGATTTCGTCCTACGGCGTCGAAAGCTGCATCGACGAGTTGGCCGGCCAACTCGCCATCGACCCGCTGGCACTGCGCGCGAAAAACGCCGCCAAGGACGGCACCAAGACCGCGTACGGGCCGACGCATGTAAATATCGGTTACGCCGACACCGTCGAGGCCGCCAAGAACCACCCGCATCTGAAGGAGAAGCTCGGTCCCAACCAGGGGCGCGGCGTCGCCTCCGGCTTCTGGTTCAACATCGGCGGCGAATTGAGTGCGGCGGTGCACATCAACGAGGACGGCACCGCCGTCGTCGTCTCGGGCAACCCGGACATCGGCGGCTCGCGCGCCTCGATTGCGATGATGGCGGCCGAAGTGCTCGGCATCCCGGTCGAAAAGGTGCGTCCGATCGTCGGCGACACCAGCTCGATCGGCTTCTCCTTCCTTACCGGCGGCAGCCGGGTCACCTTCGCCACCGGGATGGCGGCGACCCAGGCCGCCGAGAGGGTTGTCGACGAACTCAAAAAGCGCGCGGCGATGATCTGGGACATCAGCCCCGAAGCGGTCGAGTGGAAGGATGGCTGCGCCTATCCCGCCGGCGCCAACGCCGGCAGCTTCGAGCCGCTGCCGTTGGCCGACATTGCGATCAAATCCGGGCGGACCGGTGGCCCGATCAGCGCCGAGGTATCGCTCAACGCCCAGGGTGCCGGCCCCGGCTTTGCAACCCACATCTGCGATGTCGAGGTCGACAAGGAAACCGGTCACGTCAAGATCCTGCGCTACACCGCGGTCCAGGATGTCGGCCGCGCGATCCATCCGTCATATGTCGAGGGCCAAATCCAGGGTGGGGTGACGCAGGGCGTCGGCTGGGCCTTGAACGAGGAGTACATCTACGACCAGGATGGAAGGCTCGAAAACCCGGGCTTCCTCGACTACCGCTGTCCGGTTGCGTCGGACATGCCGATGATCGAGGCGGTCATGGTCGAGGTGCCGAACCCGCGCCACCCATTTGGCGCGCGCGGCGTCGGCGAGGTGCCGATCGTGCCGCCGATGGCCGCGGTTGCCAACGCGATCGCTGCTGCGACCGGGGTCCGCATGCGCGATCTGCCGATGTCGCCGCCGCGGCTGCGCGCCGCTCTCGACGCGTCTGAACCGGTGCGCAAAGCGGCGGAGTAAGGCCCCCTCATTGCGAGCAGAGCGAAGCAATCTCGTGGCGCGAGATTGCTCCGCCGCTTGCGCTTATCGCAATGACGACAAGTTATTCGCTCGACTACCCTTTGTGACTGTGATGAGCGGGAGATGCTGCCGATGCCGCATGTCGTGATCTCGGGACAGGCCGCGCGCCGGTTGACCGGCGGGGTCTCCGAGTTCGATGTGGAGGCGAACAACTTTCGCCGGCTGATCCTCGAACTCGACCGCCGCTATCCCGGCCTCGGCCATCAGGTCGAGGAAGGGATGGCGGTGGCGATCGACGGCGAGATCTTCCAGGACGCCTATCTCGCCCCGCTCAACCCCGACAGCGAGATCTATCTGATCCCCAAGATCGGCGGCGGCTGAGGGCGCAAACAGACCTGTCGAACGCGCCGCGCCGGCAACTTTATGCTCGTTGCGTTATCGGGACGTTGCTCACCGAGCGGCGAGCGTTTGGAACTCCTCGGCGCTCAGGCGGATTGACGCGGCCGCGAGGTTTTCGTCGAAATGGGCGATCGATCCGGTGCCGGGGATCGCCAAGATGGTCGGCGAGCGGTGCAGCAGCCATGCGAGCGCGACCTGGGCCGAGGTCGCTTGGTGGCGCTCGGCGATGGCGGCCGGTGTGGTGCCGGGACCGGCGAGCCGCCCGGCAGCCAGCGGATACCACGGGATAAAGGCAATGCCGGCGGCGGCGCAGGCGTCGACGAGCGCGTCAGATGACCGGTCGCGTAAATTATAGTGGTTCTGGACCGAGACGATCGGCGTCAGCCGTTGCGCGCGGGCCAACTCGCCCGACGACACATTCGACAGCCCGATATGGCGGATCTTGCCCTCAGCTTTGAGATCGACCAGAGCGCCGACCGAGTCCTCGATCGGAACGCGACGATCGACGGCATGTAGCTGATAGAGGTCGATACGTTCGACCCGCAGTCTCCGCAGGCTGTCGGCGCAGGCTTGTCGTAAATGCTCGGGCCGGCAATCGGTGGTCCAGCGGTCCGGCCCCGGGCGCAGCAGCCCGCCCTTGGTGGCGATCACAAGCCCGGCCGGATACGGGTGAAGAGCCTTGGCGATCAGGGTTTCGCTGATGCCGGGGCCATAGGAATCCGCGGTGTCGATAAAGGTCACGCCTTTTCCGGCGACTTGGCGCAACAACGCCACCGCCTGAGCTTCGTCACGCGGCGCGCCCCAGATCCCTCGACCGGTAACCCGCATCGCGCCAAAACCGAGACGGCCGACTGTCGGACCGTCCCCCAAGGTCAGGCTCATCGTCAGTTCGGCTGTCATGATTCTCCTTGGCTCTGCAGCGCGCTAGGGCGACCGGGTGGCGCTGCTGGTCAGCAGGTTCACCTTGCGGTCGAGTGTCGAAATCAGGCCATCGACACCGTAGCGCACTAGAATCGAATGAAACTCTGAGCGTTGGGTCGCAAGCTGGCTGATGGTGCCGTCGAGATAAACGTCGGAAATCTGCCAGGTGCCCTGATGCTGGCGCATCATATAGTTGATTGTCACCGGCTGCTCACCGGCCTTGAGGATCCTGGTCTCGACGATGTCTCCACCGCCATAGGGCGCGTCGCCGGTGACCTGAAGCTGCTCGCCCGAATAGCTGTCGAAACGATCGGCATAAGTTGCCGAAACATATCGCCCGAATGCGACGACGATCTGCTGCTGCTGCGCCGGCAACAGCGTGTCCCATGATGGCCCAACGGCTAGTCGCGCCATGAAGGGTACGTCGAAAACATTGTTGACGACCGGCGCCAGCGCCGCGTAACGCCCGCTCTGCCCGAGGGTGCGGCCGTTCTTCATCGTCGCAAGCAGCACTTCGTAGAAACCCCGCACGCTTTCCTGGGGGCTCTGTGAAACGGCGGCCGCGCCTGTGACGTAGATGCCGCCGATCAACGCCAGAAGCAGCGTGACGACTTTGCCCCGGAGCCGCTTCGCAATCGTCATATTTTCGTCTCCGCCGCTTCCGATCTCACGGCCTTCTATCAGAAAGAGCTCGGGCGTTGCAGCCGCTTCCATCGGCAGGTCCTCGAGCCGCCGCGGAGCGCCCCATCCTGGCTCGCGTCGGGCAACAGCGGACCGACAAGCGTCGCAGCGAGCATGGAATTGGGCCAAATTTATCAAAACTCCGAACCGGCCTCTGCATAACATCGAGCCGGCGCAATTGCGGACCCGAGGCCGACCGCTGCCGCATCGCGGACCCCGGTTGAACGCATCCTCCTCCTGGCCCGTTTGGAAGAGACCACCGAATCGAAGGTTTTGACGTCTAGAATGCGGAAGATCGCAAAGCCTGACAGCGCAGGCTATCGATGTCGGCTGAAGTCGTCGAACCGCGCCGGATGCGTGCGATTTCAATCAGGTCCCGCGTTGCGGCGGTAAGCCCCGCCGGCTTTCGAGAGGTGCCCGCTACGCTCGACGCGCCGCTTTTTGAGAAGGCGGTCGCGCCGCCCGAATTGGCCCGGTCTCGCTCCGGGTGCGCTTACGGCTCCCCACTGGCGCGCGCTCGTCTCTAACCTCCGAGCGGCCAGAGAGTACGCGCCGCTGCTCCGCGCAACACGCCGCGCCATCTTCAATCGATGAGCCATCCTCGTCCGGACGGATGCCGACGAGCTCGCGCAAGGTCTCGCGTCCGCGCGATAAGCGCGACCGAATGGTGCCAACCGGCACTTCGAGGACGGCGGCTACTTCGTGATAACGCATGCCCTCCAAACCCACGAGAAGTACGGCGGATCGCTGATCTTCGGGCAGTTTTGCGATGGCGCGTTCGAGGTCGCGCAGCTCGAGCCGGTGACCCTGGTGCGGCGCCAGGGTTAGCAGCAGCTCGCTGTCGTTCAATTCGACCGCGGCTCCCTCGCGCACCGAGCGTCGCACGTAATTCACGTATTGGTTGTGAAGGATGGTGAACAGCCAAGCTCGCAAATCTGTTCCTCGCTGCCAAAGATGCAGCTTTCCAAGGGCTCGCGTCAGGCAGTCCTGAACAAGATCGTCGGCGGCAGCAGTGTCGCGCGTCAACGCCCGGGCATAGCGCCGGAGGCGCGGGATTTCGGCTTCGATTTGCCGGTAAGTGTCCCCCACAAAAGGCTCCCGATGGTGGCAACGATCAGCCGCAGGCCGATCCGAAGCGTCACTCTATCGGGGCGGTGTAATTCGATAATGTCAGCCCGCCTGTTTAATGTAAGGAATTGTAACCATATGTATAATCATTCGTCAGTGGCGTACCGTCTCGGGCGTCGAACGCCCGGCGGAACCGACTCGCTGCATAGACAGGCTAAGCGCACCGCGATGAGCGACATCGGACACATACTGGTCGTCGACGACCAGAAAGAGATTTGCGATATGGTCCAGGACTACCTGTCCAGCGAGGGGTATCGGGTATCGATTGCGCATGAAGGCAGCGGCATGCGCCGCGCCATAGCACAATCTTCGGTCGACCTCGTGATTCTCGATCTGATGCTGCCGGGCGAAGACGGGCTGACGCTCGCCCGCCGGCTGCGCGAGGAGTCGAGCGTCGGGATCATCATCCTGACCGGACGCGGCGAGACCGTCGATCGCATCATCGGTCTCGAGATGGGCGCTGACGATTACCTGCCCAAACCCTTTCACCTGCGCGAATTGCTGGCTCGGGTCAAGAGCGTGTTGCGGCGAGTGTCGAGTCGGACCGCGGAGAGAGCGCCGGTTCAGCGTTCGCAAGCGCATTTTGCAGGGTGGCATCTCGATTTATCGAGCCGCGAGCTGTCCTCACCCTCGGGAGAAGACGTCAGGCTGACCACGGGCGAATTCGACCTGCTGGCTGCATTTGTCAACAATGCCAATCAAGTGCTGACACGCGACCGGCTGCTCGACTTGGCCCGCAATCGCGAGGCCGGCCCGTTCGATCGAACGATCGACGTGCAGGTCGGGCGGCTTCGTCGCAAGCTCGAGGACGACCCGCAGAAGCCGTCGATGATCAAAACGGTGCGCGGCACCGGATACATTTTCACGCCGCCGGTCGACATCAGCTGAAGGTCCGCCCTAAACCGTCAGGTAGCCGCGGACCGCCGCCTCGTCCATCTCTTCCATTCGGCCTGACACGACGACCTCGCCGCGCTGCATGACAAGAAAGGCGGCGGCCAGGTCGCGGGCGAACTCGAAATACTGCTCGACGAGCAGGATCGCCATGTCGCCCCGCGCCGCAAGAGCGCGAATGACGCGTTCGATGTCCTTGATGATCGAGGGCTGGATGCCTTCGGTCGGCTCGTCGAGAACGAGCAGCCGCGGCCGGGTCACGAGCGCCCGCGCGATCGCGAGCTGCTGTTGCTGTCCGCCGGAGAGGTCGCCGCCGCGACGGCCCAACATATGCTTCAGCACCGGGAACAGCGTGAAAATCTCATCGGGAATGCGGCGCAGGCCGCGGGGCAACGGCGCGAACCCGGTTTCAAGATTTTCCTCCACCGTCAGCCTGGCAAAGATTTCCCGGCCTTGCGGGACGAGGGCTAAACCGGCGCGGGCGCGTTGGTGCGGCAGCATCCCGGTCAGCTCCTGGCCTTCCCAGGTGATGCGTCCGGCGCGGATCGGCTGAAGTCCAAAGATGGCCCGCAGTAGGCTCGTCTTGCCGACCCCGTTGCGGCCGAGGATACAGGTCACCTCCCCCTTGTTGGCGGTCAGGCTGACGCGGCGAAGGGCATGGCTCGCACCATAATAGAGATCGACCGCTTCGACGGACAGCATGCCTCAGCGGCCGAGATAGACTTCGATGACGCGGTGATCGTTCTGGACGTGGTCGATCGATCCCTCCGCAAGGACCGAGCCTTCGTGCAGCACTGTTACCTTGGCTCCCAGGCTGCGGACGAACGCCATGTCATGCTCGACGACGACGATGGTGCGCTCCTTCGCAAGATCGAGGATCAGCCGCGCAGTCTCCTCGGTCTCGCGATCGGTCATGCCGGCCACCGGCTCATCCAGCAGCAGCAGAGCGCGATCGTGAACCAGCAGCATGCCGATTTCGAGCCATTGCTTCTGGCCATGGCTCAAATTGCCGGCCGATTGCTGTCGCTGCTCGGTGAGGCCGATGCGTTCGAGCGTGGCCTCGATGCGCGCCCGCTTGCCGGTGGTGGTGCTGCTGAACAAGGTGCGCCAAATCCCGCGCCGGTCTTCGAGCGCGAGTTCGAGATTTTCGAATACGGTGAGATTCTCGAATACCGTCGGCTTCTGAAACTTGCGGCCGATACCAAGATTGGCGATCTCGCTTTCGTCCAGTCTGCTCAGATCGGCAGTGCCACGAAAGAAGACCTGCCCCGAATCGGGCCGGGTTTTGCCGGTGATGACATCCATCATCGTCGTTTTGCCAGCCCCGTTGGGGCCGATAACCGTCCTCAGCTCGCCTTCGTCGAGGACCAGCGAGAGGCCGTTGAGCGCCTTGAAACCATCGAAGCTGACCGTGACCCCGTCGAGATAGAGGAGCGTGCCGCTCGTCGGCCGGATCGGGTTCATGCCTGCTCTTCGGCGGCGATCGGCGCGGGCGCGCTCGGCCCCGGCGCGCTCGGCCGAACCGGGCGCAGCCGCCGCATCAGGCCGACGAGGCCTTGCGGGAAAACGAGCGTGGCCGACACGAACAGGGCGCCGAGCACGAACAGCCATGTTTCAGGCGCCGCACCCGTCAACCAGGTCTTGGCCAGATTGACGAGGATGGCACCAATGATGGCGCCGACCAAAGTGCCGCGCCCGCCGACCGAAACCCAGATGGCAACCTCGATGGAATTGCCGGGCGAAAACTCGCTGGGGTTGATGATGCCCACCTGTGGCACGTAAAGCGCGCCGGCGACACCGGCAATCAGCGCCGCAGCGGTGAACGCAAACAGTTTCGCGTTGGTCACCGAATAGCCGAGAAAACGGATCCGGTTCTCGGCGTCGCGGATCGCCAGCAGCACGCGACCCAGCTTTGAAGTCGTAATGAACCGGCATGCCAAATAGCCGAGCCCGAGCGCCACCACGGTTGCCATGTATAACCCGAGCCTTGTGCTCGACAGATGCACGTCCCACCCGATAATGTCCTTGTAGTCCGTCAGGCCGTTATTTCCGCCGAACCCCATATCGTTGCGGAAGAAGGCGAGCAGCAGTGCGTATGTCATCGCCTGCGTAATAATCGAAAGGTAGACGCCGGTAACGCGCGAGCGAAACGCCAGCCAACCAAAAACAAGTGCGAGCAGACCCGGCACAAGAAAAACCATCAGCGCTGCGAACGCAAAATGGTCGAAGCCCCACCAATACCACGGCAGCTCTTTCCAGTTGAGAAAGACCATAAAGTCCGGGAGGATGGGATTGCCGTAGACGCCACGGGTCCCGATCTGCCGCATCAGGTACATACCCATGCAATAACCGCCTAAAGCGAAGAATGCGCCTTGTCCCAGACTTAAAATTCCCGCATATCCCCAAATAAGATCAAGACTGAGGGCGAGGAGTGCAAAGCATAGGTATTTTCCGAGCAGCGGTATAATGTAGTCGGGAATGGCAAAGGGCGAATGAGACGGGAGCAACAGATTTAACGCCGGCACTCCCAGAAACAGCACAAGCCCGACACCGGCAAAGCTCGTCCAAAATCCCGGACCCCATGTCCCCTTGTCACGGCTTATGCCGAGCACGGCTCAGGCCTCGGCCGTGCGGCCCTTGAGCGCGAAGAGGCCGCGCGGCCGCCGCTGGATAAACAGGATTATCGCCACCAGGACAACGATCTTGGCGAGGATCGCGCCGGCGACCGGCTCGATCAACTTGTTGACGATCCCAAGCGACAAGGCGCCTACCAAGGTGCCGAACAGGCTGCCGACACCGCCGAAGACGACGACGAGGAAACTGTCGACGATATAGATGCTGCCGAGATTGGGACTGACATTGCCGATCTGGCTCAGCGCCACGCCCGCCATGCCGGCGATCCCCGAGCCAAGGCCAAAAGTCAAGGCGTCGATCCGCGCCGTGCGAATTCCCATCGCCGAGGCCATCGTGCGGTTCTGGGTGACCGCACGCATATGCAGACCGAACGTCGTCCGGTTCAGAATCAGCGCCAGAACACCGAGCACGATAAAGCAGAAGAAAATGATGTAGAGGCGGTTCCAGGTGATCGTGAAACCGCCGATCGCATCAAACCCGCCGGTCATCCAGGCGGGATTGGCGACCGCGCGGTTGGGTGCGCCGAAGATCGAGCGAACCGCCTGCTGCAAGATCAGACTGACGCCCCAGGTAGCGAGCAAGGTCTCCAGCGGGCGGCCGTAAAGAAAGCGGATGACGCAGCGTTCGATGACGACGCCGACGGCTCCGGCAACCAGGAACCCGACCGGCACCGCGACGACGAGATACCCGTCGAACCAGGACGGCGGCAACACGGCGCGGAATACCTCCTGACAGATGAAGGCCGAATACGCGCCGAGCATGATCATCTCGCCATGGGCCATGTTGATCACGCCCATGACGCCAAAGGTAATAGCGAGCCCGATGGCGGCGAGCAGCAGCACGCTGCCGAGGCTGACGCCTTCGAAAATATTGGCGACGATGCCGACAAGCTGCAGCCGCCGGTTAATCGCCTCAACCGCTGAATTGGCGGCGTGGCGCAGCGCGGGATCGAGATTGGGCTCTTCGCGCAGGCGGTCGAGCAGACCTCGGATCTCGGGATCGGTCGTCGTCGCCAATGTGCCGATCGCCGCCAGCCGCTGCGCCTCGGTCCCGGAAAACAGCCGGGCGGCGGACAGCGCCAGCTGCATCTCGGCACGGATGTCGGGTTGCTTCTCGACGGCGAGGGCCGTGGTCAGCCGAGCGGCGGTGTCCGCAGAAGGGCGGTGCAGCGCGTCGTGCGCCGCGGCCAGCCGGCTGGCCGGCTTGGGGCTGAACAGCATCAGCGCGCCCAGAGCCGCGTCGATGTCGCCGCGCAGCCGATCGTTGACCAAAACATTGTCGAGACCGTCGGGGTCCAGTCCCGAAACGGGCGCCGCGGTTGCGGCGTCGATCAGCCGTGTCTTGTCCCCCTCTGTTTCGGAGATCAGGACGCGGCCGTCAGGCGCCTTCAACAGCCGTGAGTCGCGTAATGCTGCAAGGATCGGCTCCGCGCGGGTGTCGCCAAGCTTGCCGAGACCGGCGACCGCCTGCTCCTCGGCGACGAACCCGTCACCCGCCAAACCCTCTACGAGCTTCGAAAAATCTTCAGCCTGAGCCCGCAAGGCTATTCCCAGCAGGACCAGAACCATACCGGCGAGGCGAAAATGGCGGGCAATCATCGAGCACACTTCGACAACGGAATTTTCCGAGCTGTTGAGTAATGACGTCGACGGATGCCGGCGACGTCACCGCCGTAAATCAGGCCGACCCGACTGTCCGCCCTTCCCTTTCGCTCACTCCTTGAATTTAGGCGCCGTACAATTGCCGCAGACCCAGGGGTAGGTCCAATCGGCGACCTTGCCCTTGTCCTCCGCGAGGTATGGGCTCCACGCATCGGCCTTGATCACGCCCTTGGTCTTCCAAACGACGTTGAATTGTCCGGTCGGCTGGATCTCGCCGATGAATACGGGCTTCGACAAATGATGATTGGTATTCATAATTACGGTGTAGCCATTGGGCGCTTTGACTTTTTGGCCGTACACCGCTTGCCGTACCGCGTCGACATCGGTGGTCCCCGCCTGCTCGACGGCGTGGGTCCACATCTTGAAGCCGATATACGTGGCCTCCATCGGGTCGTTGGTCACTCGCTTGGGGTTTTTGATGTAATCGTGCCATTCCTTGATGAAGGCCGTGTTGGTCGGATTCTTCAGCGACTGAAAATAGTTCCAGGCGGCGAGATGGCCGATCAGGTTGCTGGTGTCGATACCGGCAAGTTCCTCTTCGCCGACCGAAAATGCGACAACCGGAATATCGGAAGCCTTTACCCCCTGGTTAGCCAGCTCCTTATAAAACGGGACGTTCGCATCGCCATTGATGGTCGAAACCACTGCGGTTTTTTTGCCGCCTGAAGCAAAACTCTTGATCGCGGCAACCTCGCTTTGCCAATCCGAATAACCAAACGGAGTATAATTAATCTTGATGTCTTCGTCCTTGACCCCTTTCGATTTCAAAAAAGCTTCAAGGATCTTGTTTGTGGTACGGGGATAAACATAATCGGTGCCTTCGAGCACCCAACGCTTGACGGCGCCGCCTTCGTCGCTCATCAGGTATTCAACCGCGGGGATAGCCTGCTGGTTGGGAGCCGCACCCGTGTAAAAAACGTTGTTGGAGCTTTCCTCGCCTTCGTATTGCACAGGATAAAAGAGGAGGCCGTTCAGCTCTTCGAATACCGGCAGCACCGACTTGCGCGACACCGAAGTCCAACAACCAAAAACGACGGCGACTTTGTCTTTGGCCAGTAGTTCGCGAGCCTTTTCGGCGAAGAGCGGCCAGTTCGACGCCGGATCGACGACGACAGCCTCAACTTTCTTACCCAAAAGGCCGCCATTTTTATTGAGGTTGTCGACCATCATCAAGACCGTATCCTTCAGCGTCGACTCGCTGATCGCCATCGTCCCGGACAACGAGTGGAGTACGCCGATCTTGATCGTGTCCTGGCTCTGAGCGGCGGCCATACCGCCCGTCCCGACAATCATCGCGACCGTGATGGCCCATCGCCACATCGCCTTCAGCACGTTCATCTGTCCCCCTTTGTGAGATTACCTGGCATCCGGAGCGGCCCGGTATCCGCTCCGTGCCGCAAGATCGAGGCCAACGGAGGAGAGTGCCGGCAATATTTCGCGCTGCAGGCTGAGCGACTGTGGAGCGCCTAACAAATAGGCAATTTGTTGGCGTCGCTTTCGCCACTCGCTTCTTTGCAACGCGGTTGGGCAAAGCGGCTGGCGACTGTCGACCTAAAGTCGTAAGGTCAGCGGACGAGCCTATGATAGCGATGACCGACAAAGACGCCGTGCTTGCGGCTAATCTCGAGTTCTACCGGGCGTTCGCCATGCGCGACGTCGCGGCGATGGACGCATTGTGGGCCCGTCTCGCACCGGTCGCCTGTCTCCACCCAGGATGGGAGGCGCTGACCGACCGAGAGGCGGTCATGTCGAGCTGGAGCGGAATCTTATCGAACCCCGAGGCCCCACGAATCGCCTGCTTCGACGAGCGCGTTTTGCTTTTCGGCGATACGGCTCTGGTGCTTTGCGAGGAGGAACTCGATGGGGGCACACTCGCCGCCAGCAATTTCTTCGTCCGCGAAGACGGCGTCTGGCGGCTCGCCCACCATCACTCAGGCCAGATCGTCCGTCGCCAGGCGGAAAGGCGCAGGCGGTCGCGCCTCAACTGACAATTCGAGACCTCCCATCACGAGAACGCACGAAAGCAGCTCGCACCTCGGCGAGCCGGGCGGCGGTTTCATCATCGACGACGCCATCTATACGCGCCGGACGAAAGCGCCGCTGGAAAGCAGCAACAGCGGATGCCTCGACCCCGGTGGCGGCAACGCAATAACCGATCGCGGCCAGGTCATCGATCGCGCGTGCCCGATCAACCGGATGGTCTTTCGACAGTTCGCCAGGATCCGGCCAAATCCCGATGCCGGCGCGCGCCAGCCGCGACCAGGCGAAGAGCTCGCCGGGGTCCGTCTTGCGGTCGGGGGCGATGTCGGAGTGACCGACGACGCGATGTGCGGGGATCGGGTGACGCGAGAGAATGTCGCGGCAGAGCCGCTCGACTGCGGTCATCTGGGGTTCCGCAAACGGGCGATAACCCCATTCATGTCCGGGATTGACGATCTCGACTCCGATCGACACGAGGTTGAGGTTGGGCTCGCCCTCCCAGCATGACAATCCAGCGTGAAAAGCGCGTCGCATCTCGGGTACGAGGCGCCACACCGCGCCCGCCTCCTCGACGAGATAATGGGCGCTGACCCGAGCCGCCGGATCGCACAACCGGTCGAGCGCCGCAACGGCGCTCCGCATCCCGGTGTAATGCAGCACGAGCATGTCGATGCGCGGCGGGTTCCCCCGCGAATCGTGGTTGGGAGAAGGCCGTTCGCGAACTGGAAAAGCGCTCATCCGGCCGCCGCCGCATGGTCCCCGCCTCTCGCCAGTCTTTCATAGGCGGCGTTGATTCGGGCGACCTTGGCGGTCGCAAGCGCGACGCACTCGGGCGGCAGACCCTGCGCCATGGCGAGATCGGGATGGGTTTGGCGCACAAGCCGATGGTAGGCCACGCGGATTTCGCTGAGCGGCGCGCCCGGCTCGACGCCGAGGATTGCATAAGCATTCTCAGAACCCGCCTTGTCGGTCTCGACATGGTGCGCACGGATGCGGGCGTAGGCGGCGCCGTCAAAGCCGAAATGGTGGGCGACCTCGCGTAGATAGGCATCCTCGGCGGCGCATATACCACCGTCGGCCAGCGCGATGTGGAACAGACCGTCCAGAAGATTTTCCAGCACCATCGGATCGGCAGCGAACAGCCGCCCGACCTGGCGAGCATAGCTCTCAAAACCATGGGTGCTCTTGCGAGCCAGGTCGAATACCAGCCGGACATGTTCTTCTTCACCGGGGGGTATCTGAAAAACCTCGTGAAACGCGGTCACCTCGTCACGGGTGACGTCGCCGTCCGCTCTCGCCATCTTGGCGCCGAGTGCGATAGCGGCGATCGTAAAGGCGACCCGCCGCCGCGGGTCGGCGTCGGCGGGATGCCCCTGTCCGTGCCCCGGTACGATGTGATCGGCGGCACGATCGAGCAATGCGCCGAGTGGGCCGCCGAACGACAGTTCAAGCGCGCTTGTGATTATTCGGCCGATAAAGCTCATCAAATCCCGGCTGTGTTTTGCGAAGCGATTGACACGGGTGACCGAGCACCCCTGTTCCCCGGGTCGCCCGCTCCCTCCACCTATGCTACTATTCGGTTGCCGTCGTCAAAAAGTGGTCTCGATAGAGCTGGGGCCGGGTGCCGCAGAGTGGAGAGCCGGTGAAGCGTTCTGACGCGATCGTGATCGGCGGCGGGTTGGTTGGTTTCGCCATCGCTTACGGCCTCGCCCGCGCCGGGCTCGCGACCGTGTTGCTCGACGAGGGCGACACCGCGTTTCGGGCGTCGAGGGGCAATTTCGGTCTCGTCTGGGTGCAGAGCAAAGGCGACGGCGCGCCGCATTATCAACGCTGGACGAGGCGCTCGGCCAACGAATGGCCAGCGCTAGCCGCGGAGCTTCTGGATAAAACCGGAATTGCGGTCGGCCATCAGCAGCGGGGCGGGGTTCATCTCTGCCTCGGCGAAGACGAATTCGACGAGCGGCGGCAGCGTATGGAGCGGATGCGCCAGCAATCGGGAAATTTTGGTTTCGAATACCGCATGCTCGACCGCCATCAAGTGGCGGACATGCTGCCCGGGGTTGGGACGGCGGTGACCGGCGCCTCTTGGACGCCCTACGACGGACACGCGAATCCTCTCAATCTGCTTCATGCCCTGCACAAGGGCTTTGTCGAGAGGGGTGGACGCTACATCGCAAATACAACGGTCAGTGGTGCCACCGCCGCACCCGGGAGCTTTCGGATGTCCGTCGCCGCCGGCGAGATCGCCGCGCCGCTGGTCGTCCTCGCTGCCGGCCTCGGCAACTTCGCTTTGGCGCCGATGTTCGGATTGGACGCTCCGGTCAGACCGCAGAGAGGCCAGATCCTCGTCACAGAGCGCGTGCAACGGCTGCTGCCGATGCCAACCACGACCATCCGCCAGACCGGCGAAGGGAGCATCATGCTCGGCGACAGCCAGGAAGATGTCGGGTTCGACACCAGCCAGAAACCCGCGGTCATGCAGCTGATCGCCCGCCGCGCCGCACTCTCCTTTCCGTGGTTGCGCGATTTGCAAATCGTCCGGGCGTGGGCGGCGTTGCGCGTCATGCCGCCCGACGGGCTGCCGATTTACGACCAGTCGGAACGCTTTCCGGGCGCCTTCACCGCCAATTGCCACAGCGGGGTGACTCTCGCCGGGGTTCATGCCAACGTGCTGGCGGCCATGATCGTCACGGGCGCACTCGACCCTTCTCTGGATCAGTTCTCGGCAAGGCGCTTCAATGTTCCAGCCACGGGCTGACGGGCCGCCCGCGAGCGTTGCCGTCGTCGTCGAAGGCCATTTGGTGCATGTCCCCGCTGGTGCTTCAGCCGCCGCGGCAGTCCTTGCCGCCGGCTTTCGCAGCATTCGCCAAACAGCGATCTCGGGTTCCGAGCGGGCGCCCTATTGCATGACGGGCGTATGCTTTGACTGCCTCGCCGAGATCGACGGGGTGCCCAACCAGCAGAGCTGCATGGTCGAGGTGCAAACCGGGATGCAGATCCGCCGGCAGATCGGCGCGCGGCGAATTGACCCGATAGTTTGAATGCGGCATGACCAGCGTCGAGTTTGCAATTGTCGGGGCCGGTCCCGCCGGTTTGGCGGCGGCCGCGCTGGCTGGAGAATACGGGCTCGACGCGATGCTGGCCGACGAGCAGGGCTCCCCCGGCGGTCAAATTTACCGGGGGATCGAACGCGCCCGCCCTAATTCCCCGCTCGGACCCGACTATCTCGCCGGCGCACCGCTGGTTGCGGCGATGAGGGCGAGCAGAATTGATTATCGGCCGAACACCAGCCTGTGGCATCTGGAGCCCGAGGGCACGCTTTGCCTCGCCGGCCCCAACCGCATCGCGACGATATCCGCCCGCCGTATTTTGCTCGCCACGGGCGCGATCGAGCGTTCCATACCGATCCCGGGATGGACGCTGCCGGGTGTCATGACCGTCGGCGCCGCGCAGATCCTGCTGAAGTCCGCTGACCTCGTTCCCAAGGGTCGCGTGGTGCTGGCCGGGCAGGGACCGCTCCTTTATCTGCTGGCCATGCAGCTGATCCGCGCCAGAGCACCGCCTGCCGAGATCCTCGAAACGACGTCGCCGGCGAATTACCGCCAAGCGTTCGGGGCGCTGCGGCGGCGCTGGCCGGGTGTGCGGCCGCTGCTGAAAGACGCAACATCGGTCCTCTCGGTCAAGCGCACCGGCATTCCAGTCCGGCGCAACGTGCGCGGCCTGCGCGCGGTCGGCGACGGCCGCCTCGAGCGCGTGGTCTGGGAGAGCGGCGAAACCATTGCCGATCACCTGCTCCTGCATGAGGGTGTCATTCCCGACATACAGGTCGGCCTTGCATTGCAGCTGCGTCACGAATGGGACGAGGATCAGCTTTGCTGGCGGCCGGCGCTCGATCCGTGGGGTCAGACCAGCCTGCCCTGTATCGCGGTGGCTGGGGACGCCGGCGGCATTGGCGGGGCGGAGGCTGCGCGCCTGTCGGGACAGCTCGCGGCCCTCGACACGGCAATGCTGCTCGGCCGTATCGGCCAGCCCGAGCGCGATCGGCGTGCCGGCCCAATCCAGGCAGCGCTCGCGCGCGAACGCGCCCTGCGCCCGTTTCTCGATCGGCTCTATCGGCCGCGGCGATCGGTCCTCGTGCCGGATGACGACGAAATCATCATCTGCCGCTGCGAGGAGGTGTCGGCCGGTCGTATTCGGCAAGCGGTTCGTCTTGGCGCGAGCGGCCCAAACCAGCTCAAGGCCTTCACCCGTTGCGGGATGGGTGCCTGTCAGGGCCGCATCTGCGGACCGGTGGTCACCGCCATCATCGCCGACACGCTTGCCAGACCGATCGCCGAGGTCGGCACCTGGCGACCCCGCGCCCCGTTCAAGCCGATCACCGTGGGCGCCCTCGCGGAGTCCGAAACGGTCGAGTTCGACGCAGGCAAGGCTTAGCCGCCGCCGGCGCATCCCCAGCCCGGGAAGAGGGCGTCCCGCCACGCACCGGGGCCGACTCGACAAGAGCGGTTCCCGATGCCCGCCGGCACCTCAAAGCCGGCGCGGGTCTATGCCGGGAGCGGGACGGAGATGGCTCGCACGACAACTGCATGGCGTCGCCGGCTAAGTAGAATAGCCGGGAAGGAGAAGCGTCGCAGATCTCACGAATTGAGTAGCGTCCCTCCCAAATTTACTTGAACCACAGCAAACCGCCCGCCTGCGTAAGAAAATTTTAGCCCGGTGGAGCAATTAATACCGGGCGACCCACTTACGGTCGCCGTTTCGCGAGCCCCGCCCAGGGAATTCGGGCTTCGACAGCAGCGCCGACGAGCGCAGCGGAGGATAGGATTGAGCATAGCTTCTGTTCTTGGTGGACTTGCTTTCGACTTTCGCGTCCAAGCTCGCAGGGAGCGGATCCGCTCTTTGGCGCGGGCCAACACCCCGATCGAGTCGTGACGATGCCTGATGTGGCCTCCCGCCTAGCGCTGTTTTCCGCCGCTGCCGCGCGGCTCGGCTGGCTGGCGGTGCGTGCCCTCCCGCGCGGGCGATCCGCCGCGGGTTCTGTGCGCCGCAGCGAAGCACGCCTCAGAAGACAAAGCGGGCTTTTGCAGAATACGCTCGACAATATCGGTGAAGGCCTCAGTGTTTTCGATGCGCGAGGACGCCTCGTCGCTCGAAACTCACGGTTCTGCGAACTTCTTGGCCTGTCGCCGGAGATCCCGATCGGCACGCCGCTCAGCGAAATTCTGATGCGCCAGGCGGTGCAGGGGGCTTTCGGCGACGTCGACCCAGGTACGGAAGCTGCCCGGCGCCTCGAGCAATTCTACCGGGAAGTGCCGACAACCAAAGAGCGGGTGACCCCGACCGGCCGAATCTTGCAAATCCGGCGCAGCGCCATGCCCGACGGGGCGGTACTCTCGGTCTATTCGGACGTCACCGAGATCAGATCCGGAGAGCGCAGGCTGCTCCAGGCGCGCAGCCAAGCTGAAGCCGCGAACCATTCCAAGAGCGAGTTCCTCGCCAATATGAGCCACGAATTGCGCACCCCGTTGAATGCCATTATCGGCTTTACCGAAATTATTTCGCAGGAGCTGTTCGGACCGATCGCCAACGAAAAATATCTCGAATATATGAAAGATGTGCATTCGAGCAGCCTTCACCTGCTGTCGATTATCAACGACGTGCTGGACATGTCGAAGATCGAAGCGGGAAAGCTCGAACTCGCAAAGCAACTGGTGTCGCTGCAGGAAGTGCTGGGTGACGTGATCCGCATTGTGCACGAGCGTGCCGGCTGCCGCGGCATTGAATTGGTTTCCCAGTCGGTGGAGACGCCGATCATCATCTGGGCCGACGAGCGAGCGATGAAGCAAATTTTTCTGAATCTGCTTTCAAATGCGATTAAGTTTTCACAGGACGAAGGGAAAATTTACTTACGAGTTAACCCCGAGCCTGCCGGCTGCGCCGTCATAGAAGTCGCAGACCACGGCATCGGTATGAATGAAGAGGAGCAGGAACGCGCTCTGCAGCCTTTCGGCCAAGCCAAGCCGGCGACGACAGGCGACTACGGCGGTACCGGCCTCGGCCTGCCGATTACCAAGGGCTTGGTCGAGGCGCATGGCGGAACATTGTCGATCTTAAGCCGCACTGGCGAGGGAACAATCGTGCGCGTGGTGTTGCCGACGCCGGCCGCGAACCTGATGATAAATGACGCCCCCGATATAGCCGTCGAGGCCGCCACACTCGGGTGAGGCTGCAGCGGCGCGGCCGGTCCGGTCATCTTCGCGCGAACCGCTGGTTCGGCGAACTACGCAGAAGATGTCCCGGAGCCGCGGCGCCACATCGTGCGAAATAAGAAGACGCCGGGGATCATCGCCAGAGTGACGATCGCCAGCAATCGGAAGCAGTCGGTATAAGCAACGAACAAGGCAGTCTCGTAAATATGTGCCGGGGAGAGACCCGGAACGCCACCGTGGTGGTAGAGCTCCTGGAAACGAGTGTGAATCCGAGCCTGCAACACCGCCGTCATTGCCGCGACGCCGGTTGCGCAACCGAGCTGCCGTGCCAGGTTGTATACCCCGGCGGGATCCGTGCGCTGCTCCGCCCCAAGCGTCGAGAAGGCCAGCGCGCTGAGCGGGGTAAACAGCAGCCCCACGCCGATCCCCTGGGCCGCGCTGGTGGCGGCGAGCCAGGCCTCTCCGGCCTCTGCCGGAACCCGCGCCATCAAACCAAGCGCTCCCGCGGTCGTAACCAGACCGAGCGCCAACAACGCCCGATGATCCACCCGATCGATCAGGTAGCGAATGCCCAGCATCATCGCCATGGTCCCGATCCCACGCGGGGAGATCGCTAAGCCCGCTTGGGTGGCGTCCCAGGCGAACGGGCCTTCGCCGAGAGCCGGGACGAACACGATGGTCGTGAACAGCATCGCTCCGACCAGGAAATTGTAGAGAGCCGCGATTGCAAAATTGACATCTCGAAATACTTCAAACCGAAACAGTGCAAAACGTCCGCGACGGCTTTGAATTGCGATCATGGCGCAGGCGAAGATTGCGATGCCGGCTTCGACGATCGTTTCCGGCAAGGGCGGCCAGATCTGCCCAATGCTGCGCTGGAGCGCCAGCTGAATCGAGCCCGTGGCCACCGCCAACAGCGCGATGCCCACGCCATAGAGCGGACCGGCGCCAGTAGGTTCAGTGCCGGACGGGACCGTTCCCAATCCCAGCAGCGCAACCGCCCCGATCGGGGCGTTCAACGCGAAGATCCATCGCCACGATGAGATATCGGTAATCAGCCCGCCGATCACCGGGCCCAGCATCGGGCCGGCCATGATCGTGGCTCCCCAAATAGCGAGCATGCGACCGTGATCCCGCTTGGGATGAATATCGAGGATTATCGCCTGCGACAACGGCTGGATGACACCGGCCGCGGCACCTTGAATTAGCCGAAAGGCAATCAGTGCACCAGAGGTGGTTGCCAGGGCGCAAAGCAACGAGGCGCAAACGAACAGTCCGACCGCCGCGGTAAAGACCCGGCGCGCTCCCCAACGGCGACGTAGCCAGCCGGTTAAAATCGCGGTTACGGCAGACGCACACAGATAGCTCGTCATCACCCAAGCGCCGAGATCGATTCCGCCACCGAGGCCCCGTTCGAGCTGGGGCAGGGCAACGTTGGCGATCGTGGCGTCAAAGGCCTGCATCGCCGTCGCGATCATCAGTGCAGTGGTTGCCTGGCGGCGACCAGAGACCGACGATGCGCTTGCGTCTATCGCCATCCGCTTCTGCCGTCCTGGGAGTTGGCGGTCAATTTGCCGGCGACCAGCACACTCGACGCGGGGTCAAGCTGAACCTGAGCTGTCGCGCGCGACAATGCTGACCCCGATTGGCCCATAGCCCTGCAAACCGCGGCACTGCATCAAGAAAACCGTTAAAGATCTCAGAAATTTTAAGTATAAAGTAAAGAATGCCGGTGGAATCAGCCGCTGTCTGCGTTGCTGAGAGCCAGAAATTTTTGTTGATCCAGGCACAACGCGCATCCTCGATGTTCACGCTTGAGGATTAGACGATACCGCATGTCTTGTCTAAATCAATAAAATTTAGGATCTAGTCCTTTCGTCAATCACTTGTCCTTTTTACAATCAAATATACGTCAATATTGACTTGCTCGCCTATCGGCTTTACCGCGAAAACGCGAGGCTAGGCATGACAAGCCGATTGCCGGGTTCCACCCTCAAGCAGACGGGCAGCGGGCTGTCGACGAGCACGAACCGCGCCGTCAGCGATGGCCATTCGCCCGGTAGCCATCCGAGCCTGTTGGCGCCCGTTGCGAGTAGCGGTTATCCGATAAGGATGGTTCGGGTGTGATTAGCGACGCTTCATTCCAGGAAGCCTCATACCGATAACGTCGATATTACCTTCCTATTGGCGCGACGGGCAGCCGGCAAAGACGAAAGCAAGTTCGCGCCACCCGTCCGATCTGCACGGGCGCTACTCCGACTTGTCTTTCAACACCCATGAGTCGCCGCGCTTGCGATACCGCTTTTTGACTGCGGACCAGGCGACGCGAAAGGCGATTTCTTCTTGGTCATGGGAGCCGCGGTCGGCATAGGTCTGCCACGCGTTGTTGTACGCGGCCAGAAAAATCTCCTGCGCGCGCGGCGGCAGACGCCGCACCGCCGCCGGCAGGTCTGCCGTGGCCTCGTAAGGCATGCGACCCGCTACCCGCGCTCGAAGCCCGCGAGCGAGAGGCCGAGAGCCGCCACGCCTTCTTCGAGATAGTCGGCGAGCAGCGGCGTGCCGAGCAGATAGTCGGCCTCGGTCGTCGTACGGGTCTCGCGCGCCTGCAGCAATGCCTCCGCCCAGCTCTGAGCGTCGTAATCGCCGCGCCCAAGCCATAGCAGCGCCAGCAATTCCTCGCGCTCGTCGATATTGAGCCCGTCGATCGCGTCGCGGAGCTCCTGCTCGGTCGGATTATCCGGCGTGTCGAGCAGGATCTGCCGCTCGTCGTCGTCGGCTGCGTCCGAGCCTTCTTCGGCATCCGGGTCGACTGGAATTTCGGCATCGTATTCGCGCGCCTTCTCAACAATGTAGGCGAGCTTTTGGAGGGGAATCGTCAACATCGTTCGGTCTTTCATCTGGTCACTTGCATCAGCCAGCCGCGGCGGCCGGCCAGCGCCAATTCTTGACCTCCGGCATGTCGTCGCCGTGACGGGTAATGTACTCCTTGTGCTCGATCAGCTTGTCGCGCATCGCCTGCTTGGCATAGGCGGCCATGTAACCGAGTTTCGGCACCCGGTCGATCACGTCGCCGGCAAGGTGAAAGCGGTCGAGGTCGTTGCGCACGACCATGTCGAACGGGGTGGTCGTCGTCCCCTCTTCCTTGTAGCCGCGGACATGGATGTTGTCGTGATTGGTACGGCGATAGGTCAGCCGGTGGATCAGCAGCGGATAGCCGTGATAGGCAAAGATCACCGGCTTGTCGGTCGTGAACAGCGCGTCGAAATCGCGGTCGGTCAACCCGTGCGGATGTTCCTCGTGCGGCTGCAAGGTCATCAGATCGACAACGTTGACGACGCGGATCTTCAACTCCGGGACATGGCGTCGCAGCAGATCGACTGCGGCCAAGGTTTCCAGGGTCGGCACGTCGCCGGCGCAGGCCATCACCACATCGGGCTCGGCGTCGCGATCGTTGCTGGCCCATTCCCAGATGCCGATCCCGGCGTCGCAATGTTTGATGGCGGACTCGATATCGAGCCACTGCGGTGAAGGCTGCTTGCCGGCGACGATCACGTTGATCCGGTTCCAGCTGCGCAGGCAGTGATCCGTGACCCACAGCAGGGTGTTGGCGTCGGGCGGTAGATATACCCGGATAATATCGGCTTTTTTATTGACGACATGGTCGATGAAGCCCGGGTCCTGATGGCTGAAGCCGTTGTGGTCCTGGCGCCAGACATGCGAGGTCAGCAGATAGTTCAGCGACGAGATCGGCCGTCGCCACGAGATCTCGCGCGATGCCTTTAGCCATTTGGCGTGCTGGTTGAACATCGAGTCGATGATGTGGATAAAGGCCTCGTAGCACGAAAACAGCCCGTGCCGACCCGTCAGCAGATAGCCTTCGAGCCAACCCTCGCAGGTATGTTCGCTCAAGATCTCCATGACCTTGCCGTCGCGCGCCAAATGGTCGTCCTCGGGCAGGGTCTCGGCAACCCAGGCGCGGTCGGTGACCTCGAACGCAGCAGAGAGCCGGTTGGAGGCCGTCTCATCGGGTCCGAACAGCCGGAAATTCGGGTTCTGCTTGATGATGTCGCGCAGAAACGTGCCCATGATCCGGGTCGCTTCACCGTCGGTCTGGCCTGGTCGGCCGATTGCGACCGCGTACTCGCCGAATTCCGGCAGCATCAGCTCGCGCCTCAGCAAGCCGCCGTTGGCGTGCGGATTGGCGCTCATCCGCCGCTCGCCCGGCGGGGCCAGGGCTGCGATCTCGGGCTTCAGCCGACCCTCGTCGCCGAACAATTCCTGCGGCCGGTAGCTCTTCATCCAGCCTTCGAGCAATTTGACATGCTCGGGCTTGTCCATGTCGCCGAACGGGACCTGGTGGGATCGCCAATAGCCTTCGGCCTTCAGTCCATCGACGGTTTTGGGCCCGGTCCAGCCCTTGGGGCTGCGCAACACAAGCATCGGCCATTGCGGGCAGACAATCGTATCGCCGCCACGCGCCGCCCGTTGGATCGCCGCGATCTCGTCTGCTGCCCGATCGAGGGTGGCCGCCATCAGCTGATGCATCCGCGCCGGGTCGTCGCCCTCGACAAAATGCGGCTTGTAGCCATAGCCGAGGAACAAGGCTTCGAGTTGCTCGTGCGGGATGCGGGCGAGGATCGTCGGATTGGCGATCTTGTAGCCGTTCAAATGCAGAATCGGCAGCACCGCGCCGTCCGTTGCCGGGTTCAGAAATTTGTTGCCGTGCCAGGAGGTGGCGAGCGGCCCGGTCTCGGCCTCGCCATCGCCGATCACGCAGGCGACGGTCAGACCCGGATTGTCGAGGGCGGCGCCATAGGCGTGCGACAGCGCATACCCCAGTTCGCCACCTTCGTGGATCGAGCCCGGCGTCTCGGGCGCGGCATGGCTCGGGATCCCACCCGGAAAGCTGAACTGGCGGAACAGGCGGCGCATGCCGTCCTTGTTCTGCGCGATGTTCGGATAAAACTCGCTGTAAGTACCTTCGAGCCAGGTGTTGGCGACCATCCCTGGCCCGCCATGCCCAGGGCCGCAGATGTAGATGACGTCGAGGTCGCGCGTCTTGATGACTCGGTTGAGATGGGCATAGATGAAATTGAGGCCCGGCGTCGTGCCCCAGTGTCCAAGCAGCCGCGGCTTGATATGCGCGCGTTCGAGCGGCTTTTCGAGCAGCGGGTTGTCGAGCAGATAGATCTGCCCGACCGACAGGTAATTGGCAGCCCGCCACCACGCGTCGATCAGCTCCAGCTGGGCCCGCGACAGCGGCCCCGCGACTTTGCTTTCACCCTGAGAGGCCATCCGATCGCTCCCTCAATCGCCAACGAACCATTGCCGTCCTCTCTACGCAAACGCCGTGACATTTTTGTTGCTGCGCGCCGGCGTGGCGCAGAAGCCTTCAGTATTCGTTCGAAGCCATAGCCGTTGCCGTTGCCGTAGCTGCCAAAAGGGCATTCGATCAGCTTCCGGTGATCATTCGTCCCAGGTGAGAAAAAGGCCCGCATCGCCCGGAAAACCGCCCGGAAAATCCAGCACTCGCGCGGTCAGGTGAAAACCGCGCGGCCTCAAATCGCGTTCCCAGCGAAGGTAGATCTCGGCAGCCTCGCCGCGCAGCGTTGTGGGCCATTCCGCCAGCGGCGCGTTGACCGCCCGCCCGCGGTCGGTGCACAGATCCGCCGGGAACCGAAGCAGCATGAACTCCTTTTCGCCACGCTCTGCGGCCTCGCGGGCAGAGTGCAGTATCGAACGCCAATTTTCGTCGGCGATATGGTGGTCGATCAGCTCTTTGACGCGATGACCGCGTTGCTCGGCCGCAACTCGCTTCGCCTCGGCCTGCCGTTCGATCTTGTGGCGCTCGAAATCGGCGACCAGTCCTCGAAAATCGTCCGCCGCCGGGCCCGTCTGCGTGGTCTGCGGAGCATGTTCCGATGGCGCGCCGGCTGCCGCAGCGTGATGCGCACGACCAAAATGCTCGTCGATTGCTGTGAGAACGTTTGCAAAAAGCCCATGCTGTCCAGGGTTACGTGGCGAACCGCGTGGCTCCGAGTGGTGCGCGGCGAGCGCGCGCAGCAGGTCAGCCCGGCTGACGATCCCGACGACACGGCCCTCGCGCACCACCGGAACCCGCTTGATCCGATGCGTCGTCAGCAGCCGCGCGACTTCCTCGGCCTCGGCGGCTTCGCCGATCGTCACAACCGGCGCGGACATTACCTCCCGCGCGGTGCGGTTCGGGTGCCGCAAGGTTGCCAAAAAATCTGGGTGGAGAGCCTCTCCTTCAGCGAGCAGCATCAGCCACCAGTCGCGGCGCGCCTCGCGACTGGCCGCGTCGCGCTCGACCAGATCGCCCTCGCTGACCATTCCGATCGGCATTCCACTGCCGTCGATAACAGGCACCGCGCTGATCGCGTGCGCCAGCAGAACCCGCGCGATCTCGCAGGCCGGCGTCTCGGGAGACACTGCGATCACGTCCTTGGTCATCAATTCGCCTGCTCGCATCGCATCATCCCCATGGCATGTGGCGATCTCGATGCCTGGCCCGCCGCGTGTCGACGCATGCCGATCTCAATTCCGAACGGCGTCAATGTGCGATCAGCACCGGCACCGCCGTCGCCGTCTGCAGCACATGCTGGGTGAACCCGCCAAAGATCCACTGGCGCAGCCGGCTGTGGCCATAGCCGCCCATCACGAGCAACGCCTGCTGCCCGGCGGCGGCGGCGATCATCGTGTCCGCCGCGCTACGCTCGTCGGGTTGCAGTCGCTCGGCCGATACCGTGAGCCCGCGCCAGCGCAGATTGGTCATCAGCTGGCTGCCCTCCTCGCTCGACGGATCCCCTTCCTCGGCGACCGTCAGGATGCGAACCTGCTTGGCGAGTGGCAGAAATGGCAGCACCGCGGTCATCGCATGCGCCGCTTCGCGCGTCGACTTCCAGGCGATGACGATCGTCTCCGGCAGCGCCGTCAGCGCCGCCGCGGGCGGGATCAGCACCGGACGACCGCTGTCGAGCAGAGCCGTCTCGATCGTTTCGGGTGCGATGCCCTCGCCGTCGGCGGCGCGCCCGATCACCATCAGATCGGCGGCGCGGCCGTGTTCGGCGATCCAATAGGGCTCGGCGCCAACCTGCCGCTTCCATTGCGCCGAAACGGCGGCCGGGCCGGGCGGCGTATCGGCGATCGCCAGCCCCTCGTGAGCGCAGAACCGATCGAAAATTTCGCGCGCCCGCTTTTCGCGCATATCGGCTTGCTCGTCGAGCCGCTCGACAAATCCGCCGATCAGCACCGAGCCGCCGCCCTCGGTCGACATCGTCACCGCCATCGAGGCCGCGTCGATGCGCACATGCAAAAAATCGAGGTGAGCGGAAAACGGCCGCGCCACCGCCAGCGCCGAAGCGAATACGGCGTTGTCCGCGTCGCTTCCGGTTGCCGGGACGAGAATAGTCTTGATCATCGGCTCTCCCTTTGGGTGTCGCGACCGGGCCTTGGCCTGATCGGGCTTCCCGGCGCCGACCGGATCACACCTGTCGCAACTGTCTGCAAAACCGCCGGCCGCGACATTGATGCATGTAAAACTGTCAATCGGTAATAAACCCGTCGCCGGCGAAACTACCGCAACCCCGCCGACCCCGACAGGGTCGTCGTGGTCCGCGGCATCTAAGAGGACTGGGGATACGGGGGATGAGCGAGCTCGGCGACGCCGCGATCCTGTTGCTGACCCTGCTCGGCGGCAGTGCCGCGGGTGTCGCGGTTCGGCCGTTTCTGTCCGAGCGTCACCGCAGCCGCGAGACAACCGACCTCATCCAGCTGGTCATGACCATGCTGGTAACTTTCGCCGCCCTGGTGCTGGGTTTGCTGACCAGCTCGGTCAAGGCGTCCTTCGATACCGTCGACAACGATCTGAGAACCTTCTCCATCCAGCTGATCCAGCTCGACCGCTCGATGCGCCAGTACGGCAGCGAGGCCGATCGGGCGCGGGCATTGCTGCGCAGCTACACTGCCGCCGCGATAACGTCCACCTGGGCCGACGAACCGAAGCCCTCGGGTGACTATTACCCGAACCAGGTGTCGAGGCCGGCATCCGACGGATCGATCGAGAGCACCAGCCTTGGCGACATGCTGGCGCGCCTTGAAGCCGAATTGCGGGGGCTCGAACCGCAAGATCCGATGCATCGCCGGCTCTCCCTGACCATACTCAACCAATACGAGTTGATGATGCGAATGCGCTGGAGACTGATCGAGGAGGCGCACAGCTCGATATCGACGCCATTTTCTATCGTGCTGACCTTCTGGCTTCTGATCATCTTTGCCAGCTTCGGCCTCAGTGCACCGCGCAACGTGCTGTCTTACACTACAATTTTGTTGGGCGCATTGTCGATCGCCTCGGTAATCTTCGTGATCCTCGACCTCGATACGCCATTCAGCGGCCTCTTTATGGTGGCGAGCCAGCCGATGCGCGATGCGCTGGCCCAACTCAGTCGTTAGCGACACCGCTGCTTGCCGAGCGCTAAGATAATTCCGCCATACAACGACAAAATCAGCCGCCGGAGGAGCCATGCCCAATAAATTTCTGACCATCGACGACATCGACGTCGGCGGCAGGCGGGTGCTGCTGCGCGCCGATCTGAACGTCCCGGTCAAAGACGGCGTGGTCACCGACACGACCCGCATCGAGCGGTTGGCCCCGACGATCGAGGCATTGATCGGCAAGGGTGCGGCGGTCGTCGTGATGTCGCATTTTGGCCGGCCGGAGGGCAAACCCGACCCCAAGCTGTCGCTTCGCCCGGTGCTGGCGCCGCTGCGCCGCGCATTGGGTGGACGCGAGATCGCCTTTGCCGAGGATTGCGTCGGCGAACCGGCCGAACGCGTCGTCCACGCGTTGCGGCGCGGACAGGTGGCGCTGCTCGAAAACCTTCGTTTCCATCCGGGCGAGGAGACAAATTCGCCTGATTTCGCTCGCGCACTAGCCGCCCTCGGCGACGTCTACGTCGACGACGCCTTCTCCGCGGCACACCGCGCGCATGCCTCGATGGCCGCGCTCGCCCAGCTGCTGCCGGCCGCTGCGGGCAAATTGATGGAGGCCGAGCTCGAGGCGCTGTCGGCGGCGCTCGAACATCCCGCCCGGCCGGTTGTGGCGCTGGTCGGCGGCGCCAAGGTGTCGACGCAAGCTCGACCTGCTGCGCTTTGTGATCGGCAGGGTCGACGTATTGGCGATTGGCGGCGCGATGGCGAACACCCTGCTCTATGCCCAGGGCGTCGCCGTCGGTCGTTCGCTGTGCGAGCGCGACATGACCGATAGCGCCCGCCAGCTCCTGTCGCTCGCCGCCCGGCGCAACTGCCGTGTGATCCTGCCCGTGGATGCGGTCGTCGCAACCGAACTCTCCTCCGGGGTCGCGTCGCAGACCGTGGTGATCGGCGGCGTCGGCAGCGACAGGATGATCCTCGACATCGGCCCCGAAACCGTCACGAGCATTGGCGCCGTCCTCGACGAGGCCCGCACGGTGGTGTGGAACGGCCCGCTCGGCGCCTTCGAGACGCCGCCTTTCGACCGCGGGACAACGGCCGTCGCCACGAAAATCGCGGAGCTCACCCGCGCCGGCCGGCTGCGCAGCGTCGCCGGCGGCGGCGACACCGTGGCCGCCCTCGCCGCGGCGGGGTTGCTCGACGAGCTATCCTACGTCTCGACCGCGGGCGGTGCCTTTCTCGAGTGGCTCGAAGGGCGCGAATTGCCGGGGGTGGCGGCACTGGCCGCCGCGGCGCACCGCGGCCTGCCGCAATTGACGCCAGCCGGTGCCACCTCCCACATTCGCACGGACCACGGAGACACGCGATGAACGCCTCGGACGTCATGACCCGGAACCTCGTCACGATCGCGCGCAACACGTCGATCCGCGAGGCGATCCGGTTGATGCTCGACAACAAAATCAGCGGCCTGCCGGTGGTCGACGCCACCGGCAAGGTCGAGGGCATCCTGACCGAAGGCGACTTGTTGCGCCGCAGCGAGCTTGCCACCGAAAAGCGGCGCTGGCCGTGGCTCGACTTTCTGCTGGGGCCGGGGCGGATGGCGAGCGAATACGTCAGGACCCACGGCCGCGTCTGCGAACAGCTGATGTCTCACGATGTGATCTCGGTCACGCCGCAGACGCCGCTCGCCGAGATCGTCCAGTCAATGGAGCGCCGCCGCATCAAGCGGTTGCCGGTAATCGAGAACGGCACCCTTCGGGGCATCGTCAGCCGTCCCGACCTGCTCGCCGCGCTTGCCCGGGCGCTCGACGCGCCGCAAGCCCCCGCCGGAAGCGACGAGGACATCCGCGCGCGGGTTTTGGCCGAATTGGACAAGGTCGAGTGGGCGCCGCGCGCCGGGCTGACGATTACGGTCAAAGACCGCGTCGTCGAGCTCGACGGCGTGATCCTGGAAGAGCACGAGCGCGTGGCTTTGCGGGTCGCCGCTGAAAACGTTCCCGGGGTCAAGGGCGTCATCGACCGGCTCGTCTGGGTCGAGCCGGTTTCGGGGACGGTCATCGAGGGTGCCGACGAAAACCCGGCAACCGTCAAGCCGCCTGGGCATTAAAGGTTGCGTCTGCCCGTAATTGTTGCTGCATCCGCAGCGAATCAGCAGCAAAATCTCTCCACGAGGTAGAACAGCTCCGGCCAGCCGGGCGGTTTTGCGATCGGGTTGATGGGCCACCGAGCGCTCCATGCCATTGCGACCCGCTGCGTACGGGCCGCCACACATACATGCAATACGAATTAGGCAATTTTGCGATCTCTGTAATAGAGGCCGTCTGCGCGACCCGACGCCCGCGGCAACGGTGCACGACATCCGCAACCATGCGGCGGAGGACATACGTTTCGGCATGCGCTATACGGATGCCCCGACGACGGCGGAGGACGGCACGCCGGTGTTGGACCTGACCAGAATCGGAGAACTGGAGCCCGATGTCGGCGACGGTCAGGAACAAGGTTGGACGGAGCGGCAAGAAGAACGGGAATAGATGCCGTGGCCCGCGCCGGCACCGGTCCCGGCGGCTTCGTTCTTGACCATTGTGACCGGCTGTCTCAGGACGTGAAAATCAGCCGACGGTCCGGCTTCGACATGCCTGTCGATGGATCGCTCGGCAGCATGGTGAGGGGAACAGACCATGCCTGATGAGATAACCGAGAAGCGGGGTACGAACAGGGACGAGTCAAGTCGGATAGACGCGCGCTCAGCCGGTGACGGCGTTTTGGTTGACCGCGATACCAAATCTTCGCCGATAACCTCACCGCCGGGTCGTCAGTCGACGCGGAGGCGCTGGCTTCTGATCGGCGTGCTAGTGGTACAAATCTGACGCTTGTTACCCGCTCCTTTTCCGTCATTCCCGCGAAAGCGGGAACCCAGGGCCACCGCTTCCTCACTTGCCCTGGGCCCCCGCTTTCGCGGGGGCGACAAGGAACCAAGGGTGGGGACCATCTGTTTGGTTCGCACCACTAGGCGCCGTAGTTCTGGTAGCCGTCGGCATATTGGGCATTCCCTGGATTCGGCTGATATTCAACACCGTCTCGACCGATGACGCCTACGTCAACGGCCATGTGACGTTTGTTGCTCCCCGCGTCAGCGGCCAGATTTCCCGGGTTCTGGTGGATGACAATTACCGTGTGCGGAAAGGAGAGCTTCTCGCTGAACTCGACAAGGAGCCGTATCAGATCGCGGTCTCTCAGAAGAGAGCAGCGGTCGATACTGCGAACACGGATTTGCAGGCGGCCATCGCCACCGCGCGCGGCATCGAAGCAGAGGCCGTGAGCCGGCGCTGGAAACTGCAGAGTGCCGTGGAGGATCTCGAAAACCAAGTCGCTCTTTTGCGCGATCGGGTTGCTGCTCTCGATAAGGCCAAAGCGACTTTGGCGCTGGCCCAAGTTAACTTCGATCGGGCAAAGCAACTGCTCGGAACCCCGGCTGAGAGCCGTCAACAATTCGACCAGCGTCAGGAGGAATTTTCAACTGCCAGCGCACAAGCTACCCAGGCACTGGCTGCCATCTACCAAGTGCGCGCGTCGTTGGGATTGCCACCGGAACCCAAACAGGGCGGCGATTTAGGCCAAGTGCCGCCCGGTCTCGATCAGACCTTTTCCTCCGTGCTCCAGGCACAGGCCGACCTGATCGAGAGCGCGGCTCAGCTTGGGGTGGTCCATTCCTTCGACCAGAGCCCAAAGCGGATGCTCGAGGAGTTCGAAAAAAAGGGCGATGTCGACCGCGTCTTCGCCAAGCTCGCAATGGAGGCTCCGGGCGTCAAACAAGCCGAGGCTAAACTCGAAGTCGCGAACCAAGAACTTGCTCAGGCTGAACTTAATTTGCGCTACTGCGACATCGTCGCGGAGATCGGCGGCGTGGTGACGCGCCGGAACGCCAATCCGGGAGATTACGTTCAAATTGGCCAGAATTTGATGGCGATCCGCTCGCTCCACGATATCTGGGTCGATGCCAATTTCAAAGAGACGGAGCTACGCGACCTGCGCATCGGTCTGCCGGCCGATTTGTATGTCGACATGTACGGCGGCCGGCGCGTCTTCAAGGGTCGGGTCTCCGGCTTTACGATGGGAACCGGTTCGACGCTCGCCTTGCTGCCGGCAGAAAATGCGACGGGCAATTTTATCAAAGTGGTGCAGCGGTTGCCGGTCCGCATTGACCTCGAAGGTTACGACCCGGACAAGAACCCGTTGTTCATCGGCACGTCGGTCGTTCCCTACGTCTATGTCGACAAGCCGCCCACCGGGCCCGACACCGGAAAGTTCTTACAGACGCATGCGCCTGACGCTCATACCGGCGGCTCGACCGGAAACCCGCCGGGCGCAAACAAGTGACGGTCGCGGCGCTTTCGCCCACGAGGTCTTGGGCTGCGGCGAACCCCTGGCTGGTGGCCGCCGTCGTCGTGGTGCCGACCTTCATGGAGGTGATCGACACCACGATTGCGCTGGTCGCGTTGCGCTATATCGCGGGCGGACTGTCGGCGACGGCCGATGACGGCGAGTGGGTTATCACCAGTTACCTTGCCGCCAATGCCGTCATCCTGCCGATTACGGGTTGGCTGAGCGCACATCTCGGTCGCCGCAACTACTTCCTCGCGTCGATCGCGATATTCACCCTGAGCTCGCTGCTGTGCGGATTCGCCGGGAGTCTCGGCCAGCTCATCCTGTTTCGCGTGATCCAGGGCCTGGCGGGCGGCGGTCTGCAGCCGAGCAGTCAGGGGGTGCTGCTCGACGCGTTCCCGACCGAAAAGCAGGGCGTGGCAATGACCTTGTTCGGCTTCGCGGTCTTGATTGCGCCGATCGTCGGTCCGACGCTGGGCGGTTGGATAACGGACTCCTACTCGTGGCGCTGGGTCTTTTTGGTCAACGTCCCGGTCGGTGTCGTGGCATTTGCCGGATGTTATGCCCTGCTTCGCGACCCAGACCATCTCGTCGCCCAGCGTGCGGAGTTGCGGAAGCAGCCATTCCACTTTGATTCGATCGGTTTTTCGCTGTTGGTCATCGTCATGGTCAGCTGGGAAGTGATGCTCAGCAAGGGCCAGGAGTGGGACTGGCTAGGCGATCCATTCTGGCGCGTTCAGACGCTGGTCATTTTGTGTACGGCAGGTCTGGGCGGGCTGATCTTCTGGGAGTTGCGTCACCGCAACCCCGTGGTCAATTTCCGAGCGCTGGGCGAACGCAACTTCGCGGCCTGCTGCATCATCATCTTTTGCGCCTACCTGGCGCTCTTTGCGGCCACCAAGTCGTTGCTCGGTCTGCTGCAATCCCTGTTTGGTTACGATGCACTGAGCACCGGACTGGTCATGTCGCCGAGCGGCATCTTTGCGGTGATAGCGATGCCGATTGTCGGGCGCCTGATCGGCCGGAGAATGGATGCTCGCTGGCTGATCGGCGCGGGCCTGCTGCTCATGACCGCCGGGAATTATTGGATGTCCCAAATGAATCTGGACATCAGCCCAGGCCAGGCCGTCTGGCCTCGCGTTGTCGTGGTCGCGGGTTTGGCGGTGTGCTTTGCTCCGGCGAATGTCGCCGCCTATCTCTATACGCCGCTGGCGTTGCGTGGTGCTGCTATCGGCCTATTCAGTCTCCTGCGCAACGAGGGCGGCAGCGTCGGGATCTCGTTGGGTCAGACCTTCCAAGAGCGGCGCGAGCAATTCCACGTGCTGCGCCTTGGCGAATATCTCGATCCCCTGAACGCGGCCGCCAAGGCCTTCCTCACGCAGGCTCAGTCACTCTTCCTGCAGCAAACCGCCGATCCGGTCGCGTTGCAGCAACTGGCTTCGCAGCAACTCGAAAATGTGCGCCAGCAGCAAGCATCGGCACTTGCGTATTTCGATGTCTTTTGGATGAGCGCAGTGTTGACGTTCGTGGTCGCGTTTCTGGTATTGATCATGAAACGTTCTGTGGCTGAGCAAGGCGCTCGAACGGCTTCGGAGTGAGCGTGATCCGGTTTCCGGGTTTGGCTAGAGGGCCGGAGCCTTGGTTTAACGTATGTGATCGCCATCGTGATCGCCGCGTTCACTGCGATCGGACTGCTGCTGGCTGTGCTACACGGGATGGAGGCGGCGTTCTGGGCAGCGGCGTATTTGTGGCTTGGCGCGCTCGATTCGCCTGGATCTGCGATCCTCTACTCCATCGACTCGATGGCCACGCGAGGCGCCTCGGGGATGGTGCTGCGGCCGCACTGGCAGATGATGGGTGCGATGGAGGCAGCCGACGGCATGCTGCCGTTCGGTATCAGCACGGCGTTCATTTTCACGGTGATGCAGTTTTATTACCAACACCTTGTGCTTCTTCAGCGTCCGAGGCGGCTCCGTCAAACCCAGATAAGCCCTGACCGTTCGACATGAACATTGCCGGGAGTGACGATGAAGGTCGGTTCAGGGGCATGAAGACCGGTTCCAGCCGCCGAGGCTGAGCGCCTGCTATGGATTCCTTGAGGCGACATCGACTTGAGCCGTCTGTCCAGGCTTCCCGATGGCTGCTTACGGCGCGTTCCACCGGTTGACGCGTGTTCCGACGAAGATCCCTGTCGGCCGCTCAGCCTTTGCGCCGGGTATGGCTCTCCTGCCTCGTCTGGAAGCGCCCGTCCCAGCCTCGTGCATGGTACGGTTCAACATCGACGGCGATGGGCAAGGAGATTTGATATGGAAGACCGAGAGATTCGAGCGGCTCTGGATCGCCATTGGGCCGCCTCCGATGCGAACGAGTTCGAGGCGGAGCACCAGATTTACCGAGAGGACGCGGTGCTCGAATATCCGCAATCGGGCGAGCGCATCCGCGGGCGGCGGCAGATTCAGTCGTCTCGCGCCGCGCAGCCGAACCGGAAACGCTTCGCAGTGCGGCGTATAATCGGCGCGGGCGACCTCTGGGTCACCGAATATGTCCTAACCTATGACGAGCGGCCGTCTTACACCGTGAGCATCATGGAGTTCCTCGACGGGAAGGTGGCCCGCGAGACCCAGTATTTCGGCGATCCGTTCGAGCCGGGGCCGTCGCGCGCGCAATGGGTCGAGCGGATGCCCTGAAACCTGGTCGCCGTAAGGGATGGCCATCTGGCGCTCGCTCGCTCGGAGCTGCCGATGGATACGGTCTCTCTCGCCCGCTATCTCATTGGCAAGGTATTGGTGCGGGAGTTTCCCGAAGGCGTCGCCAGCGGCCGTATTGTTGAGACCGAGGCGTATGTCGTCGGCGACGCCGCCGGGCACGCCTGTCGGGGGATGACCGGGCGTAATCGTTCGCTGTTTCTCGAGCCTGGGCGCGCCTATATACCTCGCCTACGGCAGCTCGTACATGCTGAATGTCTCGAGCGAGATGCCCGGGATCGGAGCCGGCGTCCTGATCAGGGCGCTCGAGCCGCGCGAAGGCATCCCGATCATGCGGCTAAATCGCGGCATCGAGCGCTTGCGCGACCTGGCGCGAGGACCAGGAAGGCTCACCGCGGCGTTGCGGGTTGATCGTCGGCTCATTGGGCTCGATCTTTGCCGAGAAGGCCCTCTTTTGCCGAGAAGGCCCTCTATCGCTCGCACGCGGTGACCGCGAACCCGGCGAAATCGGGCAAAGCATCAGGATCGGCATTTCGCGAGATGCGAACCGCCTCCTGCGATTTTATGTTCGGGACAGTCCGTTCGTCAGCGGTCCAAGATCGCTCAACGAATAAGAGACCGCCACAGTCGCCTTCCTCCTCTCTTGAAAGGGAGTCAGGATTCGAAGACCTATTTATTCCGCAGGCGATCCCGTTTCACTGCATGAATTCCGCAGCCGCATCCGAATGCGCGGACCGTACGGCGTGCGGTGCGGCATTACCGGCCAGCACGGCCTTTCCCGGCAGAGGTGTTGCGGCGCACCCGTCGCGCATCGCAACCATCGTCTGAAAGCAGCGCGCGCCCGCCTCGGCGTCGATGGATTCTGTCATGTCACAGGACCCTTATGGAGAGGCAAGCCGGTGTCTACGCCATGCCCATCCAGAACATCTGCCGGTCGCCGACATCGACATCGTATTTGCGCACAAAAGCGAGCTTGCCGTCGGCGCCGACGCGAAACAGCGAAAGGCACGCCGGCACGGACCGGATTTCGCCGCCGTCCTTGACCGGCAGCCCCATGATGTGGGCCGCGACCAAGAGCCGGCCGCTCGGGTCGATGTGGAAGGTGCGGCAGTGGATGCCGCGGGTGTCGACATGCTGGATCGGGTTGTGCTCGCCGGTCACGGGGTCGATCGCGGAGACCGCGAGCGTGTTTTCGCCGCCGGCAAAAACGCGATCGGCACCCTCCCCGACCGTGCTCGAGGCGCGATTGGCGACATAGACAAAGCGGCCGTTCGGATGGACGTGGATCGTGCCGGCGGCCTGGCGCCCGCGGATGTTGCCCGGCTCCGCTAAGGTGGCTTTGCTGAACAGCGGCTGGGACGACAGCCGGTCGCCGTCGATCGCGAACATGTCGAGCCGGTTCTGGCGCTCCAAGGACACATAGACCCACGGCTTTGTCGGATGAAAATCGAGATGGCGCGGGCCGAACCCATAACCGCCGCCGGGCGCCACCGAAGCCTCGCCGGTCAACATTCCATCCTGATAGCGGAACACCTTCAGCGCCCCTGGCTCCTCAGGCTTGCCGGCGGCGGCGTCATGGCCGCGCGTGACCAGGATCACGAGGCGGTTGTCGAGGCTGACCCGGACCTGATGACCATATATGCCGGGGTCGATCGGCTCTGCCTGAGCGACCTCGGTGCCGGGCGTCATATCTGGATTGACGCGATAGACCCGCAGGCCGCTCGGATTGCTGAAGGCGACGAGCACGTTTCGCGACGGAATATCGCTCGTCATATGGATCGGCCGGGTCGGCAGCGGGATCGGCGCGCCATGCGGCGCCAAGGCGCCGGTCGCCGGATCGACCCGGAACGCGCTGACGTGGTGCTTGTCGCCGACAACACCGCCGATACCCGAGGCGCTGTCGCTGGACGCAACATAAAGGCACTGCCGCGAAGCGTGCGGCCAGACATAATGGACATTCGCCGGCAGGACTACGGTGCCGCGCCGGGTCAATGCTGCATCGTCCACGTCGACATCGTAATGCGTAAGTTGCGGCCCGACGCTCGCGTAAAGCATCACTTTTTCAGTCATGGCGTGACCCCCCTCGACGGTGGTGATTGCACACAGCTTTACGAGTAAGCATTGGGCTTGCCGGCAAGCATAGGCGCCTCCCGAACAGAACCGAAGCGCCATCTGCCCAAGCGCCGGGGCCGCAAACCCGCAAATTCCGGCGCGCGATGGTGAGGGCTGCCCCCTGGCGAGATCTATCACCGTCAAGGTCAGCCATCGCAAATGGCTGTCGTCGCACGGACACCACAGCGCGCAGCAGCGGATTCGAACCCGGTATCCCAGGGAACCGTTCCCGGTCGGCTGCAGCGGTTTATTTTTCGCTCGCCACTACACTTTCGGTTGAAGAAACTTACAAGAATATGTATAGTCCGGGGACGGGTTACGAACCCGACCCGTCAGAGTGCCGAGGCATCAGATCTCGCGGCTATGGGCAATGCCCGCGAGATGCCGAGCGGAGGACATTCCGGTGTCGAAAATTTCGGGTCTTCTTTGCCTGTGTCTCGCGGCTCTTTCCGTTGTCGGCTGCACGCCGTTGGGGATGAGGCCGGGGATCGAACGCGCCGACGATTTGGGATTGCAGACAGCGCCCACCGACGTCCAGCAGCTCCCGCCGCTGCCGCCTGTGCCACTCCTATCCACGCCGGAAGCCCGCGACCGATTTTACCGCGACGCATTTGTCGAACAATGGATGGCGCGTTCCGACCTTTTGTGCCGGGAATACAAAGACAAAATAATCCTGGTCTCGCGCAACACCAAGTTTGCCACCGACGCGACCTCCACCATCCTTTCGGGTTTGGCCACGATTTTCACCGCGGTCGGAACGATCCATCCGTTGACCGGCGCGGCGACTATCGTCAGCGGGGTTGGTGCAGCAGCGCAGACCGACACATTTGGGCAGCAAAGTGGTGAAATTATCGCATCTGCGATTCAGACCGCCCGCGAAAACCAAGCTAATCAGATAGAGTTCAATCTCCTGCACCAGGACATTGGTCAATACAATATCTATCGCGCACAGCGCGATGTTATTGTCTATCACAACATGTGCAGCCTCGAGACCGCCCTGGCGCAGGTTAGAGCGTCGTTGAAGGCTACCTCGCCAGACCAAGGCCAGACCCCCCCAGCGGCGCAGGCGCTTCCGCCGGCCGAGCCGATAGCCCGGCCACCCCAGGCTAATCCTCCCTCCCCTCCGAACCCGTCGCCGCCATCCCCGCCATCCCCGCCACCGCCTTCTCCACGCCCCGCCACCGGGCCGCCGATCGTTCTCGCGCCGGCGCCGGTTGGAATCAGCGGCGCCAGCTCGCCCGCAGAGAGGAGCATGACGCCCGAACAAGGCCGAAAGGTTCAGGCGGCGCTTTGCGTGCCGCCCGACCCGGGAACGGTGACCTTTGGACCTCAGACGCGCGCAGCGATCGATCTCTTCAGGACGACCGGCGGGCACCAGGGGCCGACGGGCGGTCTGACGCAGCTGGAGGTTCACGAATTGACGGACAGGAAACTAGCCCCTTGCGTTACGACGCAATTCGCCAATGTCTTTGAGTATTATCGCTACCGGACCGATGCCCGCGGAACGAGCACGGACAAAATAAAGGCTCTCCAAGCCCAGCTTAAGGCAAAGGGTAAGGACGTGCCGGCTTCAGGTCAATTCGACCCGGCGACGAGAACCGCGATCAGCGAACTACAGGAGGCCAACAGGATGAATCCGACAGGCCAAGTCACGCTGGATCTGCTTAATCTATTACATAACGTACAGCCGGCTCAATAGCTTGTTGCTCCGTGGCTTATCTTAAACGGGAGTAGCGATGATGACGATCTTTATCGTGAAGGAGGACGAAATCAGCCTGTCGCAGGAGCCTAAAGACGATGCCCGGGTTATCGGCGTCCTGCTCGCCGACGACCGGGTTGAGCAGATCGGCGATCCGGAAAGTGCCGGCTGGGTGAAGGTTGCCCGGTTGCCGGAAAAGAAGTTGGTAGGTTTCCTGCCGTTGCGTGCGCTCCAGCCGGACGCGCCGCCGAGCCCCGATATCGACGAGGCACAATTCTATGACGCCGTGGCTCTCGCCGCGCGCGTGTCCACCGTTGATGACGAGTACCTGTACGGGCTGGCTGTCGCCTTGAGTGGACTTAAAAACATCCCCTGTTCTGTTGCCGGTTCTGACGGCTTTGGCCCGTTTCAGTTCTCCCTTGCCCGCTGGGCCGATCTCGTCGGTCGTTTCGGCGCGGATCAGGACATCACCGAAGACGCGCGCTCCGATCCTTTCGCGCAACTCGTCCTTGCTGCCGGATACGCCAACCTGCTCAAGGACATTCTAAAGACGGCGCTCAGTCGCGAACCGAAGCTGACCGAGCTGTTCTTGGCTCATTTGCTGGGCGAGGACGCTGGACCCCTCGTCCTCGCTGCCGCCGACACCACGACACCTATAGATTTGGCGTCAAAAGGTAAGCCCGGTGCAGCCGACGCGCAAAAGGCGGTCACTGAAAATCCGCAAATTTTTCAGCACGGGATCCTGACGACGATAGCCCAGGCTCTGGTCGCCGCCGAGGCCAAACTCCAACCAGGCTTGGATGCGGCCTCTAAGTTGAAAGCAAAGCTAAATCCGCCGGGAGCCCCCGTGCCCGCGCCGATCCAGCTCAATCCAAATCAACAAGATGCATTCGAACAGCTGATGATCCTTCGCGAGGGGAAACGAAATGATGTCTACACAGACACGCGGGGAAAACTTACGGTTGGGATCGGTCACTTGATCTTAGCGAGCGACCACCTTCAGCTTCATCAGCTGATTACGGACGAGCAGATAACGACTTTCTTCAACAAGGACAGCGCCATGGCGCTGAGCGCGGCGCAGTCGCAGGCGATCCAGGCCGGCATTTCCGACCCGAATTTCGTTCCGGTCCTGGCTTCGGTCAATTTTCAACTCGGCACCCATTGGAACACCACCAAGTTCCCGCAGACCTGGGGGATGATCGTGGCGGGCAAATACGAAGATGCAGCGAAGGCGCTCGACCAGAGCCTCTGGGCCCAGCAGACCCCGGTTCGGGTCAAGGATTTCCAGGAGGCGCTTCGCAAACTCCCTCCCAAACATTGATTTCGAGAAGCCGAGAAGCACGCCAAACTACGCAGCTTGAAATCAAGCGCCGGCTGCCGGCGGCGAGGCGGCAATTGGCCCGACGACGATCGCGAAGAGGACCGACCCGGCGCGGCGCTACTCAAACCGCCGCCCGCCCGGCGCCGCTTTGCGCCGGGACGCCGTAGAGGTCGCGGGCGCGCTTTTCAAAGGCGCCGACCATGCGGCGCACGGCCTCGCCGAACAGAACTTCGATGACCTTTTGCATCAGTCGCGACTTGAACTCGAAATCGACGAAGAAATCGATGCGGCAGCCGTCCGGGATTTTTTCAAAGGTCCAGTGGTTGTCCAGATAACGAAACGGACCTTCGGCGTAGGTCACGTCGATCTTACGAGGAGGGTCGAGCGCCACCCGCGAGGTGAAGCGCTCGCGGAACATTTTGAAGCCGATGACCAGATCGGCGACGATCAGATGCGGCTGGCGCTCGCGGATGCGCGCGCCGATGCACCACGGCAGAAATTCAGGATAGCGCTCGATGTCGGCGACCAGCGCAAACATCTGCTCCGGCGTGTAGGGAAGCACACGCTGCTCGGCGTGGGTCGGCATGACCTATGGGGTAGCTCGACCACGTCGCGACGTGATTGCCGCGAAAGCGGGAACCCAGAGCGTGCCCCTGGCCTGAACAGGGGGCAAGCGATGGAGTGTCGTCCGCGCCCTCCGCGTTCGCGGGGGTGACGAAGAGATGGCTCTGTCTTGGATCATGCTTCAGCCGGCGGCGAGCTGAGCTGAGCTGTGCGAGCGGCGTGCAGCCGCGCGAAATCCTCCCCCGCATGATAAGACGACCGCGTCAGCGGCGAGGCCGAGACCAGCAAGAAACCCTTGCCGAGTGCACGGCTCTTGTAGCCGGCGAATTCCTGCGGGGTTGCAAAGCGCGCGATGGCGTGATGCTTTGGGGTCGGTTGCAGGTATTGGCCGATCGTCAAAAAATCGACTTGCGCCGAGCGCAAATCGTCCATGACCTGAAGCACCTCGGTCTTGTCCTCGCCGAGTCCCACCATGATCCCCGATTTCGTGAACAAAGCCTGGTCGAGCCGCTTGGCCTGGTCGAGCAGGCGCAGCGAATGAAAATATCGCGCGCCCGGCCTTACCTCCGCGTAAAGACGCGGCACGGTTTCGAGATTGTGGTTGAAGACGTCAGGGTGCGCCGCGACGACGGTTTCGAGCGCGCCCTCCTTGTACAGAAAATCGGGGGTTAGGACCTCGATCGTCGTGCCGGGGGCGGCGGCGCGGATCGCTGTGATGGTTTGCGCGAACTGCCTCGCCCCGCCGTCGTCGAGATCGTCGCGGTCGACCGAGGTGACGACGACGTGCGCGAGGCCGAGGGCTGCGACCGCTTCGCCGACGCGCTCAGGTTCGTGCGGGTCGAGGAGATCCGGCCGACCGGTCGCCACATTGCAAAACGTGCAGGCGCGGGTGCACACCCGGCCGAGGATCATTACCGTCGCGTGTTTTTGTTTCCAGCACTCGCCGATGTTCGGGCAGGCGGCCTCTTCGCAAACGGTATTGAGATGCAACTCGCGCATCAAGCGCCGTGTCGCGTGGTATTCGGGCGAGCCCGGCGCCTTGACCCGCAGCCAGTCGGGCTTGCGCGGGATCGGGCTGTCCGGCCGATGCGCCTTTTCCGGATGTCGCAGAGCCACTTCGCTTGCCACGGTCGTCAATTGTCCCGCTGCGGCCGCGCCGACAAGTTCAGATCTACTGGAGATCAGACGGAAGGATGGTCGTGTCATCGACCACGGCGACGGCTAGTTGCTGCTTCGTAAGATTTCTAGCCCCGCTCAGGTCGGCGCCCCGCAATATCGTCCGCATCAGGATCGCTCCGGCCAAGTTGGCGCCTCGCAAGTCCGCACCGGTCAAATCGGCGTGGCTCAAATTGGCGCGCGTCAGATCCGCATGCGACAAATTCGTTCGCCGGACTTTGGCACCGGATAGGTCGAGAACAAACCCTTGGACTTGGAGCATAGGTCACCTTACTTCTAGTTCGATACCGACAGTGATTCATTCAAAAAGTTCATGATCTCTCGGATATCGACGCGTGGCTCGGCATTTGTATCGTCGCGCGTCCGCTCTCGAACATAAGCGGCCAACGTCTCCAAATGGGAACTCTGTAATCAACATACTGCGGATCACGGCTGATTCTCTTCAGAGTGTAAATCGCCCCCAACCGAACCTCCAATTTTTCGCTGCCCAACTGATCGACCGCACGGTTGAACATCTCGACCACGTGGTTCCGCTGAGCGACCTCAGCTTGCTGAAGCGCGGCGATCGCCTGCCGATTGGATGCACGGCTGCGCCACCATGCCAGAACCACCCCGAAACCGGCCGCGATAACGAGTCCATAGTTGCGGATCAGTTCACCGATCTGGATCAGATAAACGATTTGATCCGATGGCGCGGCATTCGATGCCAAACGCCACTCCTAAATGTGGATCGCCCGGCCATAGGCGGCAAGCACGGCCTCGTGCATCGTCTCCGACAGGGTCGGGTGCGGGAAGATCGTGCGGATCAGCTCGGCCTCGGTCGTCTCCAGGGTCTTGGCGATGGTGTAGCCCTGGATCAGCTCGGTCACTTCGGCGCCGACCATATGCGCCCCCAGGAGTTCGCCGGTCTTGCCGTCGAACACGGTCTTGACCATGCCCTCGGGCTCGCCAAGTGCAATCGCCTTGCCGTTGCCGATAAATGGGAAGTGCCCGACTTTGACCTCGTAGCCGGCGTCGCGCGCACTTTTCTCGGTAAGCCCGACGCTCGCCACCTGCGGACGGCAATAGGTGCAGGCCGGGATGTTGCGGAGGTCGAGCGGATGCACGTCGTTGACCCCGGCGATATGCTCGACGCAGATCACGCCTTCATGGCTCGCCTTGTGGGCGAGCCATGGCGCGCCCACGAGATCGCCGATCGCATAAATCCCCGGCTCGCCGGTGCGCAGCCACTCGTCGACGACGACATGCGTTCGTAGGACTTCGACGGCGGTGTTTTCCAGGCCGATATCCTCGACGTTGCCGACGATCCCGACAGCCAGGATCACCTTTTCCACGGTGACCGCGAAAGCCTTGCCGTCCGCCTCGATCTGCGCCGTCACTTGGTCACCGGCGCGATCAAGCGCCTTGACCGTCGCCCCGGTGTGGATTTTGATCCCCTGCTTTTCGAACGACTTTCGAGCAAATGCCGAAATCTCTTCGTCCTCTACGGGCAGTACCCGATCTAACATTTCCACTACCGCAACCTCGGTGCCCATATCATTGTAGAAGCTCGCGAATTCGATGCCGATGGCGCCCGACCCGATGACCAGCAGGGATTTCGGGATGGCGGCGGGCACCATCGCTTCCTTATAGGTCCAGACGCGCTCGCCGTCGGGCGCCAGTCCGGGCAGCGCGCGTGCCCGCGCCCCGGTTGCCAAAACGATGTGCGGGGCGGCGAGTTCGGCGATCGATTTGCCGTCCTTTTCGACGGCAAGCCGGCCGGTGCCGGCCAGGCGTCCCTGCCCGTCGAACACGCTGACCTTGTTCTTTTTCAACAGATAAGCGACACCGTTCGACAGCTGCTTGGCGACAGCGCGCGAGCGGGCAACGACCTTGCCTGCGTCGTAGCGGATGTCCTTTGCCGAAAATCCATATTGGTCAAGATGTTGCAGGATATTATAAATCTCGGAGCTGCGCAGCAGCGCCTTGGTCGGGATGCATCCCCAATTGAGGCAAATCCCGCCCAGTTGGTCGCGCTCGACCAGGGCCGCGTTCATCCCGAGCTGCGCCGCGCGGATCGCGGCGACATAGCCGCCTGGCCCGCCGCCGAGCACGATCAGGTCAAACGAAGCTTCGGGCATGGTTTTCTCTATGCAGCGTCTCCGCGACACCGGGGTCCAAGGCAGGCGAACAAGCGTTGCGGCGCTGGCTTCCCGCTTTCGCGGGAATGCCGGACAAAACTGAGAAGTGGTTCACTAAGGGTGCTTTTCTGAACGGCGTCACAGCAGCATCGTCAGCGGGTTTTCGACGAGCTTTTTGAAGGCGGCGAGCAATTGCGCGCCGACCGCACCGTCGACGGCGCGATGATCGCACGACAAGGTGCAGCTCATTACCGTCGCGACCGCCAGCGCGCCATTTTTGACGACCGGCCGCTGCTCGCCGGCGCCGACCGCGAGGATCCCGCCCTGCGGCGGGTTGATCACCGCGGCGAACTCGCGAACCCCAAACATGCCGAGGTTCGAGATCGAAAACGTTCCGCCCTGAAACTCTTCCAGCTTCAGCTTGCCGGCGCGGGCACGGGCGGCAAGGTCCTTGGTTTCGTTGGCAATGGTCGCCAGTCCCTTGCGGTCGGCCTGCTTGACGATCGGGGTGATCAACCCGTCGTCGAGCGCCACCGCGACGGCGATGTCGACCGTTTCCCATTGCAGGATCGCCTCGTCGCTCCACGATGCATTCGCGGCCGGCACCTGGCGCAATGCCAGCGCTGCGGCACGGATCACAAAATCGTTGAGAGAAATTCGGTAAGCATCTGATTGAGAATTAAGCCCAGCGCGGATTTTCAGCAGTTCGTCGATCTCGCAATCGACCGTCAGATAGAAATGCGGGACGGTCTGCTTCGATTCGGTCAGCCGCCGCGCAATGACCCGGCGCATCGCGTTAAGCGGCCGCTCGGTGTAGGGCGGGTTGCCGGCCAATGCCAGCACCCGTTCCTTGGAGTAGATCATTGCCGGAATTAACGTGGGCGCGGCGGTCACTGTCGGCGGTGCCGCCGCGAGGCGCGCCGCAGGCCCGGAAGGTGCGGGGTGCGGCGGGCGCGCAGCGGTCAGCGCGGCTTCGATGTCGGATTTGACGATGCGACCTTGCGGACCGGAGCCGGTAATTGCGGCAAGATCGAGCCCGGCTTGCTGCGCCATCCGGCGCGCCAGCGGAGTGGCAAAAATCCGGCCGTCATGGCCGTTCCCGACTTGTGGCGCTGTCGCGACAACGGGAGCCGGTGGCGCGGCCTCTGCGCGGGGCTGCGGCGCGCTAGCCGGGGGGGCCGCCGGCGCCGGGGAAGATGCGGCAAAAGCCGCGAGCGACGACAAATCCTCGCCTTCGCCGAGCAAGAGCGCGATCGGCTGGTTGACCTTGACGCCTTGCGTGCCCTCGGGAACCAGGATCTTGCCGACCCGGCCGTCATCGACCGCCTCGACCTCCATCGTCGCCTTGTCGGTCTCGATTTCGGCAAGCACGTCGCCCGAATGGACCTCGTCGCCCTCGCGCTTCAGCCATTTGGCGAGGTTGCCTTCGGTCATTGTCGGCGACAGCGCCGGCATCAGGATTTCGATCGGCATCGGTCGTGCTCGGTGCTGGATCTAGCGGTAGGCGACTTCCCGCGCCGCAGCGGCGATGTCCCCGACCTGCGGCACGGCGAGACGCTCGAGATTGGCGGCATAAGGCAGCGGCACGTCCTTGCCGCTGACCCGCTTGAGCGGCGCGTCGAGCCAGTCGAAGCACTCTTCCATGACCAGCGCCGCAATCTCGGCGCCGATGCCGGCAAAGGGCCAGCCCTCCTCGACGGTAACGATGCGGTTGGTCTTCTTGACCGAGGCGGCGACGGTTTCGGCATCAAACGGCCGTAGGCTGCGCAGATCGATGACTTCGGCCGAGATCCCGGCTTTGTCGAGCTCCTCGGCGGCCTGCAGGGCGAGTTTGACCATGCGCGAAAAGGCGGTGATCGTGACGTGGTCGCCGCTACGGGCGATGCGGGCCTTGCCGATCGGCACGAGAAATTCAGGATCGTCGGGCACCGCAAAGCTTTCGCCGTAAACCAGTTCATGTTCGAGAAAGACGACCGGGTTGGGATCACGGATCGCCGATTTCAGCAACCCCTTGTGATCGGCCCCGGTATAGGGTGCGACGACCTTGAGCCCGGGGCAATGCGCGTACCAGCTCGCATAACATTGCGAATGCTGTGCGGCGACGCGGGCGGCGATGCCGTTCGGGCCGCGAAAAACAATCGGACAGCCCATCTGTCCACCCGACATATAGCGTGTTTTTGACGCGGAGTTTATAATTTGGTCAATTGCTTGCATCGCGAAGTTGAAGGTCATGAATTCGACGATCGGGCGCAACCCGGCAAAGCCCGCGCCGACCCCGAGCCCGGTAAATCCCTGCTCGGTGATCGGGGTGTCGATGACCCGTCGCGCGCCGAATTCCTGCAGCAGGCCCTGGCTGACCTTGTAGGCGCCTTGATACTCCGCGACCTCCTCGCCCAGCAGAAACACGGTGTCGTCGCGGCGCATCTCTTCAGCGATCGCATCGCGCAAGGCCTCGCGGACGGTGATCGTGCGGGTCGCCCCGGCGTATTCGGGTTCATCCTTTGGGGCAGTGCGTGCAGGCGCCGGCGGGGCTGCCCGTGCCTCCGGCTGCGGCGACCGCGCCAGCGGCGTCTGCGAGGCCGGCGCGTGCCCGCGGCCGTTGCCGGCCAGAGGTGAGGCGGGTGGCGGCGCCGGCCGCCGACTGACGGTCACGTCTTCGCCGTTGCCGGCGATCAGCGCGATCGGGGTGTTGACGGCCACGTGATCGGTGCCTTCCGGAATGACGATCTTGGCGAGCACCCCTTCGTCGACCGCCTCGACCTCCATGGTTGCCTTGTCGGTTTCAATTTCGGCGAGCACATCGCCCGAATGCACCGCGTCGCCCTCGCTTTTGAGCCAGCGCGCGATCTTGCCCTCGGTCATCGTCGGCGACAGCGCCGGCATCAGCACTTCAGTAGCCATGGCTCATCGCAATCTCCCGCGGCCCGATAGCGTATCGGAGCTCGGTTCGCCCTTCGGGCCGGGCTCGACCAATAAGTAAGCGGCGCAGGCTCAGGCGTCGACCAGCACATCCGTCCACAACTCGGCGGGGTCGGGCTCGGGGCTGTCCTGGGCGAATTGCGCCGCCTCGGCGACGCGGCTGCGGACGGCAGCCTCGATCTCCTTCAACGCGGCTTCGTCGCTGCCGCCCTCGACCAGTCGGCGGCGCGCCTGGTCGATCGGATCGTGCTCGGCGCGCACCCGGTCGACCTCGTCGCGGGTGCGATATTTGGCCGGGTCGGACATCGAATGGCCGCGATAGCGATAGGTCATCATTTCGAGGATGAGCGGCCCCTGGCCAGAACGCGCGTGTTCGGTGGCAGCGAGCCCCGCCTCGTGCACGGCGAGCACATTCATACCGTCGATCTGCTCGCCCGGAATGCCATAGGCCGTGCCACGATGGAATAAATCGGTTCGAGCCGAGGCGCGGTCGATCGACGTCCCCATGCCGTAGCGGTTGTTTTCGATGACGTAGACGATCGGCAGCTTCCACAGCGCCGCCATGTTGAAGCTCTCGTAAACCTGACCTTGATTGATCGCTCCGTCACCAAGATAAGTGGCCGAGATCAGCCCGTCGTCGCGATAGCGATGGGCGAAGGCGAGACCGGTGCCGATCGGCACCTGCGCGCCGACGATGCCGTGACCGCCGAAAAAGTTCTTGTCGCGGCTGAACATGTGCATCGAGCCGCCCTTGCCGTGCGAATAGCCGGTGCGGCGCCCGGTCAATTCGGCCATAACCCCCCTCGGGTCCATGCCGCAGGCCAACATATGGCCGTGATCGCGATAGGAAGTGACAATCGTGTCGCCCTCTTTTAGCGCCGCCTGCATGCCGACGACCACCGCCTCCTGCCCGATATAGAGGTGACAGAAGCCGCCAATCAGCCCCATGCCGTACATTTGGCCGGCGCGCTCCTCGAAACGCCGGATCAGCAGCATGTCGCGGTAGAAGCCGAGCAACTCCTTTGGCGACGCGTCGAGCTCGGCGACGCTGACCGGCCTGCCCCTGCGTGTTGCCGCCATTTCGTCTCCTTTGGGCGCCCGCCCACATCCCGGTCGAAAAGCTGAGTGGAGCATGCCGGCAGATCACCGGCTTTGCAACGACGGCCTGTTCAGATCGTTGCGGCCAAATCGGCAGTCAAAAAGGTGAAGCCGCATTAACCGCCGCGGCAGCGCGGCGGTTAATGCAAGGCTGCGGGCGTGTCGCGCATGATGACCAGCTCGTTCGGCGCGACGAGGTTCAAGGCTGCCCGCACGCGCTCGTCGAGCAGATCGGGGTCGAGATGGTCGGGGCTGAGACCGGAGACCCTCCGAACGAGGGACTTACGCTCGGCCTGACGGGCCGCGAGCTGGGCGTCTTCCGTTTGGATCTGTTCGGTCAGACGATGCCAAGCGAGCAGGCCGCGCTCGCCGACGACGAGGTTGAAGGTGAAATAGGCTGTCAACAGTATCCCGAAGGCCGGGCCGATAAGGGCCTGCGCCCACCGTCGGAGCCTGCGCGACCAGTACATCGCAAAACTGGATCACCGGCAAGAGCGCTCGTCAACCGTCGCGTGACTTCCCTAGCGCTGCCGTACAACAGCTGAGCGTCCGGCGTACACCGCGGAGGCGCCGAGCTGTTCCTCGATTCGGATCAGCTGGTTGTATTTGGCGAGACGGTCGGAACGGGACAGCGAACCGGTCTTGATCTGACCGGCATTGGTAGCGACGGCGAGATCGGCGATCGTCGTGTCCTCGGTCTCGCCCGAGCGGTGTGAGAACACCGTCCCCCAGCCCGCGCGTTGCGCAATCTCGACGGCTTCAAGGGTCTCGGACAACGTGCCGATCTGGTTGACCTTGACCAATAACGCGTTGGCGGCGGCGCGCTCGATGCCTTCACGCAACCGTTTCGGGTTGGTGACAAACACGTCGTCGCCGACGAGCTGGATTTTGCCGCCAAGCTCGCGGGTCAGCAATTCCCAGCCGTCCCAATCGTCTTCCGCCATCCCGTCCTCGATCGAAACGATCGGGTAACGGTCGACAAGACCGCGCCAATAGGCCGCAAGAGCGGCCGAATTGAGAGTTCTTGCCGTCGATGCGATAGGCACCGTCGCGATAGAACTCGCTCGCGGCGGGATCGAGCGCCAGCACCACGTCGTCGCCTGGCTGATAACCGGCGGCTTCGATCGCCTGCATGATAAAGCTGAGCGCTGCGTCGGCCGAGGTGAGGTTCGGTGCAAACCCGCCCTCGTCGCCGACATTGGTGTTGTGGCCGGCATCGGCGAGCTTTCGGCGCAGAGTGTGAAAGATCTCGGAGCCGGCGCGGATCGCTTCGGTCGCGGACGCGGCGCCGACCGGCATGACCATGAACTCCTGGATGTCGATTGGGTTGTCGGCATGCACCCCGCCGTTCAGGATGTTCATCATCGGCACCGGCAGGGTGCGGGCAAAAACGCCGCCGACATAACGGTAGAGCGGCTGGTCGAGATCGGCGGCGGCGGCCTTGGCGGCGGCGAGGCTCGTGCCGAGGATCGCATTGGCGCCGAGCCGCGCCTTGTTCGGGGTGCCGTCGAGCGCGATCAGGGTGCGGTCGATCGTCAGTTGGTCCGCGGCGTCGAAGCCCGACAATGCGTCGAAGATCTCGCCGTTGACCGCCGCGACCGCCTGACCTACGCCGCGACCACCATAGCGCTTCCCGCCGTCGCGCTTTTCGACCGCCTCATGCGCGCCGGTCGATGCACCGGAAGGCACCGCCGCGCGCCCCATCGTGCCGTCGTCGAGCGTCATCTCGACCTCGAGCGTCGGATTGCCGCGGCTGTCCAGGATTTCTCGAGCATGAATGTCAGCGATGGCGGTCATCGTGTTCTCCGTTGAACGCCCCTCATCCCGACCCTCTCCCCGCTCGCGGGGGCGAGGGAGAGCCACGGGTTACGAATTGAGCAGGGCGGGTCGCGCTTTGGAAAGTCGGTCAAAGGCGATCAGGGTTTCGAGCAATGCCGGCAATGCTTTAAGCGGCACCATTGTCGGGCCCTCGCACGGCGCCTGGTCCGGGTCCTGATGGGTTTCGATGAACATCGCGGCGACACCGACTGCCGCCGCGGCGCGGGCGAGGACGGGCCCGAATTCTCGTTCCCCTCCCGAGCGGTCGCCCAGGCCACCCGGCTGCGCCACCGAATGGGTGGCGTCGAACACCACCGGATAGCCGGTCTGCGTCATGATCGGCAGAGCCCTGAAATCCGTGACCAACGTGTTGTAGCCAAAGCTGGCGCCGCGCTCGCACAGCAAAATCTGCTGGTTGCCGGTCGACGCGATTTTGGCCGCGACGTTCTTCATGTCCCACGGCGCCAGGAACTGGCCTTTCTTGACGTTGACCGGCTTGCGGGTGGCGCCGGCGGCGAGCAGCAAATCTGTCTGGCGGCAGAGGAACGCCGGGATCTGCAGGATGTCGACGATCTTGGCTACCGGCGCGCATTGCTCCTTTTCATGGACATCGGTCAGCACCGGCAAGCCGGTGCGCTCGCGCACCTCGGCGAGGATCGGCAATCCTTCTTTCAGCCCGATGCCGCGCGCCCCAGCGAGCGACGAGCGGTTCGCCTTGTCGAACGAAGTTTTATAAATCAACGGGATCTTCAGCCTCGCGGCGATTTCGGCCAATGCCGCGCTGATCTCCAGCGCGTGCGCCCGCGATTCGAGCGCATTTGGCCCGATGATGAACACCAGCGGCAGGTCGTTGCCGATCGTGATGTCGCCAACCGTGACGTGGCGCGGGGTTCTGGTCTCCCTATCCATTGCTCCCCTCCCCGTCATTCCCGCGAAAGCGGGAACCCAGGGCCGGAGCCGAGGCACTTACCCTGGGCCCCCGCTTTCGCGGGGGAGACGATAAAAACAGACTGCTGCATCATCACACCAGCCGCGACTGGTCGCGTGCGGCGCGGATGAACGACGTAAATAGCGGGTGCGGAGCAAACGGCTTCGATTTCAGCTCCGGGTGGAACTGCACGCCGATGAACCACGGGTGATCGGGAATCTCGACGATCTCGGGCAGAACCCCATCGGGCGACATCCCGGAAAACCGCAGCCCGGCAGCTTCGAGCCGGTCCTTGTAGCGGATATTGACCTCATAACGGTGGCGATGGCGCTCGCTGATCCGCTCGGCGCGATAAATCTCGGCCACCCGGCTGCCCGGCGCCAGCTCAGCCGGATAGGCGCCGAGCCGCATCGTCCCGCCGAGATCGTCGGTCGAATTGCGCCGCTCGACAGCGTTGCCGCGGGTCCATTCGGTCATCAGCCCGACCACCGGATGCCGGCATGGCCCGAATTCGGTAGAGCCCGCGCCAGGCAGGTCAGCGAGGTCGCGAGCCGCCTCGATCACCGCCATGTGCATGCCAAAGCAGATGCCGAAATACGGCAGCCGGCGCTCGCGAGCAAAGCGTGCGGCTTCGATCATGCCGTGAGTGCCGCGCACGCCAAAGCCGCCGGGGACGAGAATGCCGTGCACCCCGTCAAGCTTGTGAACCGCTTCGGCCTCGGCCTCGAACACCTCCGAATCGATCCAATCGAGGTCGACTCCGACATTATTGGCGATGCCGCCATGGGTCACCGCCTCGGCCAGCGATTTATAGCTGTCCGGCAAATGCGTGTATTTGCCGACAATCGCGATCGTAACCCGCCCTTCGGGCTTGTGGATCAAATCCACGATCTCGTTCCAGCGCTGGAGATCGGGTTCCGGCGCGTCGAACCCGAAATGCGCGCACACCTCGCGGTCGAAGCCTTCGGCATGATAGGCGGCGGGCACGCCATAGATCGTGTCGATGTCAATCGCCGGGATGACCCGGCTTTCGCGCAGATTGCAGAACAGCGCGATCTTGCGGCGCGCGGCGGACGGGATCGGACGGTCGCAGCGGCACAAAAGGATGTCGGGCTGGATGCCGAGCGACAGCAATTCCTTGGTCGAATGCTGAGTAGGCTTGGTCTTGAGTTCGCTCGCCGAAGGGATATAGGGCACCAAGGTCAAGTGCACATACAGCACCCGCTCGCGGCCGAGCTCGTAGCCGAGCTGGCGAATCGCTTCGAGAAACGGCAGGCTCTCGATGTCGCCGACGGTGCCGCCGATCTCGCACAACACGAAATCCTCGCCATCGAGATCGGCCTGGATGAATTCCTTGATTGCGTCGGTGACGTGCGGGATCACCTGGACGGTGGCGCCAAGATATTCGCCGCGGCGCTCGCGGCTGATCACGGTCGAATAGATCCGGCCGGTCGTGACCGAATCGCTGCGCCGCGCCGCCACCCCGACATAGCGCTCGTAATGGCCGAGATCGAGGTCGGTCTCGGCGCCGTCGTCGGTGACGTAGACCTCGCCGTGCTGATAGGGGCTCATCGTGCCCGGATCGACGTTCAGGTACGGGTCGAGCTTGCGCAGCCGCACCCTGAACCCGCGCGCCTGAAGCAGCGCGCCGAGGGCGGCGGCCGACAAGCCTTTGCCAAGTGAGGAGACCACGCCGCCGGTAATGAAGATGAACCGCGTCATGGAATCCCACCCTAAAGCATCGGGCGCCGAGGTCATATCAGTAAATGAGACCCGTTTGTTCGCACCCGGGAAGGTCGGACCGGGATCGAACCGCCGTTGTCGTCTGCCGATCAGCGGGCGAGTGGCGCGGTGGGCGCGGCAGGCTTGGCCGGGACCGACGGGGCGGCGGGGGCCAGCGGAGCCGTCGGCGCAAGCGGCACCGCAAGTTTTGCCGGGGCGGCTGGGGCGCCGCGATCGATGATCGACGCCGGCGCGCGCTCACGATTGTGCAAGACGACCAGCAGCACGCTCGTCGTCATGAACGCCGCCGCGAGAATTGCCGTGGCGCGGGTCAGGAGATTCGCGGTCGAGCGGCCGGTCATAAACCCGGACATGCCGCCGCCGCCCATGCCGAGCGCCCCACCCTCGCTTTTTTGCAGCAAGACCACGCCGACCAGGGCGACCGCAACCGTGATGTGAATGGCAAGAATCAGAATGAGCATGAGCCGATTTTAGGCGCTTCTCGGCATTTCGGCCAGCTTCCCCCTATTTGCAGCTGCGGGCGATCGCCCAGAACGAACCGGCGTCGAGGCTGGCGCCGCCGACGAGTGCCCCGTCGACATCCGCGAGGCCGAGAATCGCGGCGGCATTGGTCGGGTTGACGGAGCCGCCGTAGAGGATCCGCGTATCGGCCGGCAAGCGCGCGCGAATCGTCGCATGCATCGCCTCGATATCGTCAAGCGTGGCGCTGAGCCCGGTGCCGATCGCCCAGACCGGCTCATAGGCGACGATCATCTCGCCACGGCCGAGCCCGTCGGGAATCGAACCGGCGAGCTGACCTGCGACCACTTCAATCGCGTTGCCGGCCTGCCGCTGCGCATGCGTCTCACCGACGCAAAGAATTACGACGAGCCCCGCGCGCTGCGCGCCCGCAATCTTGCCGCGGACGAGCGCATCGCTCTCTCCATGGCCGTGGCGGCGCTCGGAATGCCCCAGGATCACGTGCGTACATCCGGCATCGACCAGCATCTCGGCGCTGATGTCGCCGGTGAAGGCGCCCTTCGGCGCCGAGTGACAATCTTGCCCGCCGAGCGCGATGCCGCTGCTCGCGGTCGCGGCGTGCACCGACGCAAGCAGGGTCGCCGGCGGGCAGATCAACAGATCGCAACAAAGCTCCTCCCCGCTCGCCGCCGTCCGTGTCCGCCGCGCCAGCTCGCTTGCTAAGGCCGCGCCGTCGCCGCGCAGCCCGTTCATTTTCCAGTTGCCGGCAATGAGTTTTTTTTGGTTCGCCATCTGCGCCTGACTCCACCCGGATCAGCCAAGGGGAGTTGCGGCCCCGCCGATGGCTGCCTATCATCCGTGCAATTACGATCACACCGGCACAAGGGCGGGTCAACCTCCCCTGGCCGATATCGAGAGGCCGTTCGCCTCCATGTTGCAGGCAATTCGCTCAAGGGCCGGATCCTTCGTCGTCAAGGCTCTGTTCGCTCTGCTGATTCTGACGTTTGGCATCTGGGGAATCGGTGACATTTTTCGCAACCGCCCCACCGACACGGCGGTTGCCGCGGTCGGCGGCCAGAGCATCGACGCCAACGCGTTGCAGACAGCCCTTCAGCCTGCGCTCGAACGACTGAGCACCCAACTCGGCACCCAAGTCGACCTGCATCAGGCGAAGCAGATGGGCGTCATCGACCAAGTGCTGGGCCAGCTGGTCGACTACAGCCTCCTCGACCAGGAGGCGCGGCGGATGCAGCTCGACGTCTCGGACGGCGTCATCAGTGACACCATCACCCAGGACCCGACGTTTCGTGGCGCCAACGGGACGTTCGACCGAGAGGCATTCAACGCGCTGCTGACGGCAAATCACATGGCCGAGCCGCAATATGTCGAGCGCCTTCGTCGCGAGATTCCGCGCGAGGATCTGATGCTGGCGGTCACCGCTGGCGCCGCCGCACCATCGGCAATGGTCGATCGGCTCTATCAATATCGCGATGAAAAACGTGTCGCCGATATTGTTGCCCTGCCCGCTACCGGGACCAGCGATGCCGGCCAGCCGAGTGACGCCGAACTGACCAAATTCTATGACGCGCATCAGGACATGTTCCGCGCCCCCGAGTACCGCAGCTTTACACTGGCGAGCCTGACCCCGTCGGACTTCGCGCAAACGGTCGAAATCCCCGAGGCCAAGCTGAAAAGCGGCTACGACCAGCGGCAGGACGAATTCGTTCTGCCCGAGCGTCGCGACGTGCAACAAATTCTGGCGCCCTCGGAGGATCGGGCGAAGGCAGCCGAAGCAGCCCTTGCCGCCGGCCAGGATTGGACCGAGATCGCCCGGACGATCGCCGGGCAGAACCCGCAGACGATCGATCTCGGGCTGATGAAGCGCGAGGAATTGCCGCAGAGTTTGGCCGACGCCGCCTTCAACCTGCCGCTCAACAAGCCGAGCCAGCCGATCAAATCGCCGCTCGGCTGGCATATCCTGCGGGTGGTCAAGATTGTGCCGCCGACGACGCAGAGCTTTGACGAGGTCAAGGCGAAATTGCAGGCCGACCTCGCCCATAGTGAAGCCGTCGATCGTCTCTACGCGGTCGCCAATCACGTCGACGATGCGCTTGCGGGCGGTTCCACGCTCGATCAAGCCGCGACCCAATTCGGGCTGAAGAAGACCGTCGTGGCAGCGGTCGACGAAAAGGGTCTAGGGCACGACGACAAGAGGATAGCGTTGCCGGTGTCGCCGGCCGAGGTGCTGAAGCTCGCGTTTTCCACCGAGGAAGACCGCACGAGCCGGGTCACGCAGGCGTCGGACGGCGCCATTTTCGTGATGCATATGGGCAAAATCACGCCTCCGACGGTAAGGCCGCTCGCCGAGGTCAAGAATAAGGCGATCGCGGGGTGGCAAGATGAGCGGCGCAAAGGGCTGGTGGCGAAAGAGGCCGATGCTTTAGCTGCCGAGGTGAAGCCGGGGATGCAGCTCAGACCCTTGGCCGCGGCCAAGGGTCTGAAAGCGACGACTTCGTCGCCGTTCCAGCGGCAATCGGAGAATGCGGCGGGAGTACCGCCGGCGCTCGTTGACAAGCTGTTCGCGACCAAGCCCGGCGGCATCGCAACCGTATCCGACGCGACCGGCTCTTATGTCGCCCAGCTGATTAAAGTAGAGGAGCCGCAAACCACGTCGAAAGGCGCCACCGCAGAGCTGTCGCGCGAGGTCACTACCGGCATCCAGAGTGATCTCGGCGAGGAGTACACGCGCGCTTTGCGTGCCCGTTTCCCGGTCGAAATTCATCGCGAGACACTCGACCGGCTCTTCTGATCGACCGCCGCTCAGCCGGCCGCGGCGAGATTCGATCGCGCCGGCATCGCCGTCGCTGCCAGCACCGAAAATATTGACGCAATGATCGGCAGGCCGATTGCCGATGCCGAAGTCATCACCGATTCCGGGTGAAATTGCACTGCCGCAATCGGCAAGTTAACATGCTCGATCGCCATGATCACACCCTCTGCGGTCTCGGCAGTCACTGTAAGCGATGCCGGCAACGTCGCACGTCGAGCGTGCAGGGAGTGATAGCGGCCAACGGTAAACTCGGTCGGCAAACCGTCAAACAGTCTTCCTCCCAGCATTCGAACCGTTGACGGCTTGCCGTGAAAGGGGGTCGCCAACACATCAAGCGCGCCGCCGAAATACTCCACGATCCCCTGCAAGCCGAGACAGACGCCGAAGACCGGCAGCGACAAGCCGATCGCGAGGCCGAGGGTCTCGTTCATCGCGAAATCGCACGGCCGCCCCGGCCCCGGCGACAACACGACAAGGTCAGGCGCCGCGCCCCGCCCCAATTCGGCGCGTGCAAGATCGGGCCGCATCGTCACGACTTCGGCGCCGGTCGTGCGGATGTAGTTGGCCAAGGTGTGCACAAACGAATCCTCGTGATCGATCAGCAGGACCTTGCGGCCGCGCCCGGCTTCCGACGCCGCCGCAGGCCCCGTCGCCGCCGCAGACGCCGCCTTGCCGCGGATTGCGGTGAACATGGCAGAGGCCTTGAGCCGGCATTCGGCCTCCTCGGAGTGCGGATCGCTGTCGAACAGCAGGGTGGCGCCAGCCCGCACCTCGCCCACCCCGTCCTTCATGCGGATCGTGCGCAGGGTCAAACCGGTGTTCATATTCCCGTCGAAGGTGACGCGGCCGATGGCGCCGCCGTACCACCGGCGCGACGAGCGCTCCTCCTCCTCGATAAAGCGGATCGCCCACATTTTCGGCGCGCCGGTGACGGTCACCGCCCAGGCGTGGCTCAAAAACCCGTCGAGGGCGTCGAATTCGGCGCGCAACTCGCCCTCGACATGCGTCGACCGTGTGGATCAGCCGCGAATAGAGCTCGATCTGGCGGCGGCCGATAACCCGCACGCTGCCCGGCACCGACACCCGCGACTTGTCGTTGCGGTCGACATCGGTGCACATCGTCAATTCGCTTTCGTCCTTTGTCGAATTGAGCAGTTCGCGGATGCGCTCGGCGTCTTCGACCGGGTCGCGGCCGCGGGCGATGGTGCCGCTGATCGGGCAGGTCTCGATTCGCCTTCCCTCGACGCGAACAAACATCTCGGGCGAGCCCGAGACCAGAAATTCGCCTTCACCGAGGTTGATCAAGGCGCCATAGGGTGCCGGATTGGCCTGCCTCAGCCGCTGAAAGACGACGCTCGGCATATCCGGGCAGCGATCGGCGAAGAGCTGGCCGGGGACCACCTCAAACAGGTCGCCGCGAACGAAGGCCTCTTTGGCGCGCTCGACCAGGGCCGCATATTCGCCGGGGCCATGATCGCTTTCGCTGGGTTCGAGAGCAGGCGCGCGGTCGGGACGGTAGGGGGCCGGCGCCGTCGCGCGCGCCAGCCCCACGGTCGACGCCCCGTCGAATTCGAACTCGTAGCAATGGGTCGCCGCGATCTGGCGCATGTGGTCGACGACCAGGATCTCATCCGGCAGATACAGCACCAAGTCGCGCTGATCGGCGGGCCGCGGCAACCGTAGCGGCATCGGCTCGAACTGGAACACGAGGTCGTAGCCGAAAGCGCCGTAAAGACCGAGATGCTGGTCCTCGGAGCTGCCGAACAGATCGACCAGGCCGCGCAGCACCGAGAAAACCGAGGGCTGACGGCTGCGCTCTTCCTCCGGAAAGCGTTCGGCAGTCTCGGCGATATTACCGTCGACCCGGTCATCGCTTATTTGCACGAGACGGGTTGCCGGCGATCCGGAAAACACCCGCGCGATCGGCGGCAACAGGACACGACCGCGCGGGTTCAGCGCCTCGATCGCGAAGTGCCGACCGCGCGCAGTGAGCATCAGCGGCGGATCGACAAATCCCATATCCCAACGCGTATAGCGGCCGGGAAATTCGAAGCTCGACGAAAACAACACGCCGCGGCGGCCGTCGAGCGCCTCGGCCAACGCGTTGTCGGCCGGCTGATAGATCTCCTTGCGGATTTCGCGGGTGACCGCGATGCCGCCCTTGGTGGCGTAGCGGCTGACTTGCATACGAACCCCCCTTAAGCTCTGGGGTCGCTTCCGAAAGTCCGGGAATGTTTGGCTCTAAATTGCGAAGGCCGCCCGGGTTTCCGAAGCGGCCTCAATCGAAAACGTCAAGCGACGGCCGCCCAAATCAGACGGGCCACCACCAAACTGACTGTGAGAAACGATTCATGTCTGCAGGGTAGCATCCCGCCGCCCCAGGCGCAACCATCTGCCGGCGCAACCCGGCGCAACCCGGCGCATACGGCTCCCTGCTTCCCGAACCGGGCGCGGCAGGCATCTCATAATGCAGTAGTCCCAATGTCCGATCGGACATCGCCGGCAACCGCGAAGATGATTTTCGTCCTCCGCCGCGACGGCCGTTCGATTTCCGTCCCACGCCGGAGGCTGATACAATGACGGTTGGTTTCGCGCGAGCGCCGTACATGCCGCTGATCGACCATTTCGACGCCATCCGATGAGCGGCGACCTCAAATCGCTGCTGGCGCTGGTCGCGGCAGGGCGCAGCCTGAGCGAGAGCGAGGCCGAGGCGGCGTTCGACATCATCATGAGCGGCGACGCGACGCCATCGCAGATGGGCGGTTTTCTGATGGCGTTGAGGGTGCGCGGCGAGACCGTCGACGAGATTGCGGGCGCCGCGCGGACCATGCGGGCGAAGGCAGTTGCCATCGACGCGCCGCCCGGCACGATCGACACCTGCGGCACGGGCGGCAATTCCTCGGGCAGCTTCAACATCTCGACCGCAAGCGCGCTGATCGTCGCCGGCTGCGGCGTGCCGGTCGCCAAGCACGGCAACCGCGCGCTGTCGTCGAAATCGGGATCGGCCGACGTACTGACCGCACTTGGCGTCAACATCGACGCCGACCTCTCCGTGGTGCGCGCCTGCTTGTGGCAGATCGGGCTCGGGTTTCTGATGGCACCGCGCCACCACAGCGCCACCCGCCATGTGGCGCCGACCCGCGTCGAGCTCGGGACGAGGACGATCTTCAACCTGCTGGGCCCGCTGTCGAGCCCGGCGATGGCGCGCCGCCAGCTGGTCGGCGTGTTCGCCCCCGAATGGGTGCGGTCGATCGCCGAGGTCTTGGGTCGGCTCGGCGGCGAGCGCGCCTGGGTCGTCCATGGCGACGGCCTCGACGAGCTCACCACCACCGGCCCGACGACGGTCGCCTCCCTCGACGGCGGCAGGGTAGAGACGTTTGTGATTACCGCCGGGGATGCGGGCCTGCCGAATGCGCGGCTCGAGGATTTGCGCGGCGGCGAGCCGATACACAATGCCCGGCTGATGCGCGATTTGCTCGCCGGCGTCGGGGGGCCGTTGCGCGACGTCGTATTGCTGAACAGCGCCGCCGCATTGTTGGTCGCCGGTCGCGCTGCGGACCTCTATGAAGGGGTTGGGCTCGCGGCGCAGTCAGTCGACTCGGGCGCCGCACGCCGCGTGCTCGACGCTCTCGTGCTGCGAACCAACGCACGAGCGGCGGCGGAGGCCGCCCGATGAGTGACGTGCTCGACCGCATCTGCACCGAAAAGCGGGCCCATGTCGCCCGCGCCAAGGCGGAGCGGCCCGAGGCGGCGCTGCTCGCTGGCCTCGCCGAGGTGCCGCCGGTGCGGCCGTTCGCGGCAGCCCTCGAACGCCATCTGGCACAAGGGCGTTACGGGCTCATCGCCGAGATCAAAAAGGCCTCGCCGAGCGCCGGGCTGATCCGCGCCGATTTCGATCCCGCCGCCCTCGCTCGCGGCTACGAGGCAGGCGGCGCCACCTGCCTGTCGGTCCTGACCGACACGCCATTTTTTCAGGGCAGCGACAATGATCTGGGCAACGCCCGCGACGCGGCGTCACTGCCGGTCCTGCGCAAGGATTTCATCCTCGACCCCTATCAGATCGTCGAAAGCCGCGCGATCGGCGCCGATTGCGTACTGCTTATCATGGCGGCGCTGTCCGACGACGGCGCCCACGAACTCGCCGCCGCCGCGGCAGAACTCGGCCTCGATGTCTTGGCCGAAGTCCACGATCAGCAAGAGCTCGAGCGCGCCTTGCTGCTCGGGGTGCGGCTGATCGGCGTCAACAACCGCAATTTGAAGACCCTCACGGTCGATCTCGGCACCACCGAGAGATTGGCACCGCAGGTGCCTCCCGATCGCGTCGCGGTCGCCGAGAGCGGGATTCGCCACCCCGACGACCTCGACCGCCTCGCCGCTGCCGGCGCCCGATGTTTTCTCGTCGGCGAGACCCTGATGCGCGAGCCCGATGTGACCGCGGCGACGCGCCGGCTGCTCGGCCCCGGCTTTCGCTCGGGGCAGGCTCCGCCCGAATTCACCCATCTCGACGCGCAGGGCCGCGCCCGCATGGTCGACGTCTCCGCGAAGTACGAGACCGACCGCATCGCCGTCGCCGGCGCCCGGGTCGTCATGCGCCCCGAAACGTTGGAGCGGATCCGCGCCGGCGACGTTGCCAAGGGTGATGTGCTAGCGGTCGCCCGCCTCGCGGGGATCATGGCGGCCAAACGCACCGCCGAGTTGATCCCGTTGTGCCACCCGCTGGCATTGACCTCGGTCGAGCTCGACCTCGCCTGCGTTCCCGCGAAGAGCGCCGTCGAAATTACCGCGACCTGCCGTCTGCGCGGCCGCACCGGGGTCGAGATGGAAGCGCTGACAGCGGCAAGCGTTGCGGCGTTGACGATCTACGACATGTGCAAGGCGGTCGATCGCGGCATGATCGTCACCGATTTGCGGCTGTTGCGCAAATCCGGCGGCAATTCAGGAGATTGGGAGGCGAAACCGTGATTTCGGTTGAAGAAGCGCTGGCGCGCCTGCTGGCCCTGGTCGACATCCTGCCGCCCGAGCAGATCTCGCTTGCCGACGGGCTCGGCCGGGTTCTCGCCGGAGACGTCTCGGCGCGCCGCACCCAGCCGCCCTTTGCAGTCTCGGCGATGGACGGTTACGCGGTGCGCGCCGACGACCTCGGCCAGATCCCGGTCGACTTGCGTATCGTTGCCGAGGTACCCGCCGGAGCCGGGTTCGGCGGCCACGTCGGCCCCGGCGAAGCGGCGCGCATCTTCACCGGCGCGCCGATGCCGGCCGGCACCGACGCGGTCGTCATCCAGGAAGACACCGAGCGCAGCGGTTCGCGAGTGCGGGTGCTCGAAGCCGCGGGTCGCGGACGCTATGTGCGGCGCGAGGGCCTCGACTTCGCCAAAGGCGATGCGCTGCTGCGGGCCGGCCGCCGGCTGACTGCGCGCGATGTCGGCCTGCTCGCGGCGATGAACCGGCCGTGGCTGTTCGTGCGCCGCCGCCCGCAGATCGGCATCCTGTCGACGGGCGACGAGATCGTCATGCCCGGCGACCCGATCGGGCCGCATCAGATCGTCAGCTCGAACAGCTTGGCGCTTTGCGCGATCGTCGCTGCCTGCGGCGGGGTTGCGGTCTCGGTCGGCAACGCTCCGGACGACCCCGCCGCATTGCGTCGAATCGCCGCCGCCACGCGCGGCGTCGACCTCTTGGTCACGACCGGCGGCGCGTCGGTAGGGGAGCACGACCTGGTGCGGGAGGTGCTGGCCGAAGACGGCTTCGATCTCGACTTCTGGCAGATCGCGATGCGGCCCGGAAAGCCGCTGATGGCGGGGCGTTATCGTGGCACGCCGATGCTCGGTCTGCCGGGTAATCCGGTTTCGACTTTCGTCTGTGCAATGCTGTTCCTGGTTCCGGCGATCGAACGGTTGAGCGGCGTGGCCTCGACCTGCACCACAACCTCAGCCGCCCGGCTCGGCGCGCCCGTTGCGGCCAATGACCTCCGCCAGGATTATCTTCGCGCCCGGCTCGCGCGTGCCGTCGACGGCATCGAGGAAGCGGTGCCATTCGACGTCCAGGACAGCTCGATGATGCGCCTGTTGGCCGCCGCCGACTGCCTGATCGTGCGCCCGCCGCACGCCCCCGCCGCCGCCGCCGGGGAGACCGTGCCGATCCTTCGCTTCCCGATCGGCACCATGCCGGTCTGAACCCCGGCAGTCACGTAAATGTGATCGCCTTTCGCGCTGCTTGACGCGAGGGTGCGAACCAAAGTAGAACAGGGTCAGAGTTTAGGATTCGTTCCGCACTGGCCAAGTGGGGGTTCCATGCTGACCGCAAAGCAGCGCGAATTGCTTCTGTTCATTAACCAACGACTGTCCGCAACCGGGGTGTCGCCCTCCTTTGACGAGATGAAGGACGCGTTGCGGTTAAAGTCGAAATCGGGAATTCACCGGCTCGTCAGCGGGCTCGAGGAACGCGGGTTTATTCGCCGTTTGCCGCATCGCGCGCGGGCCTTGGAGGTGGTCAAGCTGCCAGAGGAGAGCGCCGTCCCCGCTGGGGATCGCGGCGGCTTCTCGGCGACGGTGATTCGCGGCGATTTCAGGGCTTCCTTGCCAGGCTCGCCGGTCGCTCCCGACGTCGAGGCGGTCGAGCTGCCGCTTTACGGTCGGATTGCTGCCGGTACCCCGATCGAGGCCCTGCGCGACCAAAGTGCATCGGTTGGCGTGCCGGCGAGCCTGCTCGGCCGCGCCGGTGAGCATTACGCACTCCAAGTGGCCGGCGACAGCATGATCGAGGCCGGTATTCTCGATGGCGACACGGTCATTATCGAGCGCAACGATACCGCCGAGAACGGCGCCGTGGTCGTTGCGCTGATCGACGACCAAGAAGTGACGTTGAAACGGCTGCGCCGCCGCGGCGCCTCGATCGCTCTCGAACCCGCCAACAAAGCCTATGAAACCCGCATCTTTGGCCCCGACCGGGTCAAGGTCCAGGGCCGCCTCGTCGGCCTGCTGCGTCGCTATTGAGGGGTCGCCGCAGCTGGGCTCACGCACTGCGTCCTGCAGTTGACGGACGGGTCCTGCAGTTGACGGGTGCGTCCTCCAGTTGACCGGCGCGGCCGCCGGGTGGGCGGTCTCGGCGTACGGCTGCTCAGAGGCGTCTGCGAAGCGCGGCAGCCGCCAGTCTCCAACTCTGCAGTGGATCGAGACGCGCCAGGCCCGGGGCGAACGGATCGTAGCCGGCGCGTTTGAGCTGTCGCAGGGACCGGCCGGCAATCACTGCCGGCAGCAACGCCGGGAGGGCTGCAGCCGGAACCCGCACGTTACGTGCTGCGCGCAAGTGGGATTCTGCCGCTTCTGCAACCTCGGCGACAGCGGCGCACAGTGCGGGAGAGTTCCGGATCGGTCGGGCGTTGCCGGACCGGAGACCATTTCTTGCGGCGACATCTGCGGGAATGATCGGTCGCGCTGTCGCCATCCGCAGTGGTAGCGCGCGCAACAGCCCCGAGAGCGCATAGGCGATGCCGACGTGATGTCCGGCCTTGCCGGCGGCTGGATTGCGCACGCCAACCGCCTCCAGCGCCAGATGGATCAGCCGCGACGAAGTGCCCTCGGCATAGTTTTCGAGAGCGGGGAGATTTGCCGGTGGGTCGTCGTCGAAATCGGCCTCGCGGGTGTCGATCAGCCGATCGAGATGGGCCCTTGTCAGCCCGGCCTCGCGGATGGCCGCGGTCAGCGCCTCGACCACCGGATGGGGCCGCACCAATCCGTCGCCGTAAGCGGCGGCAATATTCTCCCGCCACCATTCGAGCCGGATGCGGCCGAGGGTCGGTTGGGTGACGCTCTCCCGCGCCCTTGCAATCTCGTAGTTGAAGGCGTAAAGCGCAAACAGCGCCTCGCGACGCGCGGCCGGGGCAAACAGCGCCGTCTGGAACCGGTTGCGATCGTGGCGCCGCACCAACGCCGCGACTGTCGACGGTGGCTCCGCCGGAGCGGAACGTTGGCCAGGCACGGGCGTTTTTTCACGCACTCCGTTCACATAACCCGGGATGGTCACCATGGCTTTCGAACTGCCGCCCCTGCCCTACCCGAAAAACGCGCTCGAGCCGCATATCTCCGAGCGGACACTCGACTTCCATCACGGCAGGCACCACCAAGCCTATGTCACGAACCTCAACAACCTCGTCAAGGGCTCGCCGCTCGAACAGCAGTCGCTCGAGGAGATCGTCAAGGCGACCTACAAGGACAGCTCGAAGACTGGCGTCTTCAACAACGCCGCGCAGGTGTGGAACCACACCTTTTTCTGGCATTCGATGAAGCCGCAGGGCGGTGGCGCCCCAAGCGGCAACATCGCGGCGGCGATTACCAAGGATTGCGGCGGGCTGGACAAGTTCAAGGAACAGTTCAAAGCGACCGCGGTCGGCCAGTTCGGCAGCGGCTGGGCTTGGCTGGTCGCCGACAAGGGTCAGCTCAAGATCGTGTCGACCCCGAATGCGGTCACCCCGCTGGCCGAGGGCCAGACCGCGCTGTTGACCTGCGACGTGTGGGAGCATGCCTATTACCTCGACTACCAGAACCGGCGGCCGGATTTCGTGCAAACCTTCCTCGATCATCTGGTCAACTGGGACTTTGTCGCCGAGAACCTCGCCAAGGCCGGCTGAGGCTCTGCGCTAACGTATCGCATGGCGCATTCGGGACACCGGATGCGCCATGCGATAGCTCCTTCGCGCTCAGTCGGGGCAAGTTTTCCAATCCGGCGCGGTTTTGATCAGACCGCGCCGGATTTTTGTTTCGACGATTTATCTCGGAGGGCGGCCGGCCTTCTGCCCCCTCCCGGTATTCCGGCGGTTTGGATGGCGTCCCGGTACCGAGGAGCCGACGGCAGAGCTGACCTCCGCTCGGGTGTTGCGAGAGGCAACCGTATTATCGGAAATACCAGATCAGCAGCGCCGGGAGTATCGTACCGTTGGAGGAGCCCCGCAAAGAGATGGAGCGCAACCGACACGCCTTTGCGACCCGTGCCGTGCATGCCGGCGGCGGTCCTGACCCGGCGACCGGCGCTGTGGTGGTGCCGATCTACGCGACCTCAACCTATGCCCAGGAAAGCCCCGGCGTCCACAAAGGCCATGAATACGCCCGCACCAGCAACCCGACGCGAGCGGCGCTGGAGCGCTGCGTCGCCGATCTCGAAAACGGCAGCGCCGGGTTTGCCTTTGCCTCCGGCTCGGCAGCAATGGCGGCGGTGCTCGAATGCCTCGATCAGGGCGCACATGTCGTCGCCACCGACGACCTCTATGGCGGCACGTTGCGGCTGTTCGAGCAGGTCAGGAAGCGCTCGGCGGGTCTCGAAACGACCCTCGTCGACATGTCGAACCCGGAAAATGTCGAAGCCGCGCTGCGGCCGAACACGCGGCTGATCTGGATCGAAACCCCGACCAACCCGATGTTGAAGCTGGTCGATCTCGCCGCAATCGCCGAAATCGGCCGACGCCGGCGGATCTGGACGGTTGCCGACAACACGTTTGCCAGCCCGTGGGTGCAGCGGCCGCTCGACCACGGGTTCAGCGCAGTCGTCCATTCGACAACCAAATACCTCAACGGACATTCCGATGTGATCGGCGGCGTCGCCGTCGTCGGCGACGACCGCGAGCTCGCCGTTGGCCTCAAATTTGTGCAAAACGCGGTCGGCGGCATTGCCGGGCCGTTCGATAGTTTTTTGGCGTTGCGCGGGATCAAGACCCTGGCCTTGCGCATGGAGCGGCACTGCGCCAATGCGCTCGCCATCGCCCAATGGCTCGAACGCCATCGCGCGGTTCGTCGCACGATCTATCCCGGCCTGCCGAGCCATGCCCAACACGCACTGGCAGAGCGCCAGATGAATGGGTTCGGCGGCATGGTTACGGCCGAGGTCGCGACCGACCTCGCCGGCTGCAAACGGTTTCTCGAACATTTACGGCTCTTTACTTTGGCTGAAAGCCTCGGCGGCGCCGACAGCCTGATCGAGCACCCGGCGATCATGACCCATGCCTCGGTTTCGGCGGAACAGCGCCGCGCGGTCGGGATCAGCGACGGCCTGGTGCGCCTGTCTATCGGCATCGAGGATGTTGGCGACCTGATCGCCGATCTCGACCAAGCCCTGGCGGGCCTAGCTTGAACCGGCTCGGTCGCGTTTCGGTCGAGCGCGCGCTCGCCTGGATCGACGCGGCAACCCGTTGCCTGGAGCCTGAAGAAACCACGCTCGAATCGGCTGCGGGCCGTGCGCTGTCAAGGGATGTCCGCGCGCTAGGGCCGATCCCGCCCATGGATTGCGCCGCAATCGACGGCTTTGCCGTCCGTGCCGCGGACAGCCTCGGCGCCGGCGCCTACAACCCGTTGTCCTTGCCGGCGGCAGCGATCGAGTCCGGTGAAGCGATGCCTGCGGGAACCGACGCAATCGTGCCGTTCGATCAGGCTGAGACCGACGCCGCCGGCCGGGTTGTCGTGGTCGAACCAATCGCTCCCGGCGCCAAAGTCGATCGCCGGGAGGCGGTGGCCGCCGCCGGTGCGGTGCTGGTGGCGATGGGGACGCGCTTGACCTCCCGTCACGTTGGATTGCTCGCCTTCGCTGGCTTGACGAGTGCGCCGATGATCCGTCGGCCGAGCGTACGGCTGGTAATCGCCGGGCAAACGCGATCGGGCAAGCGGGTCGACAGCAACGGGCCGATGCTGCGCACCCTGATTGCGCGCGACGGCGGGATCGTTGTCGACGCGCCTCTCGGCGTCGCGTTTGCCGCCGGCGCGGACATTATTGTGGTCGCCGGCGGGACCGGCGACGGCCGCGAAGACCGGTCGGCGGCGGCGCTGGCAACCTCGGGATCGCTCGACATTCAAGGAGTGGCGCTGGTTCCGGGCGAGACCACCGGCTTTGGCCGCACGGCGAACGGAAACCCGGTGCTGTTGCTGGCGGGCGCGCCGGCGGCTTGTCTGTGGAATTACGAGCTGTTCGCCGGTCGCGCGATCCGTCGCCTCGGCGGGCGCGACGCAGAGCTTCCGTACCGTTCGAGCACCGTCGCCACAGCGCGGAAGATCGTTTCGACGATCGGGATGACCGAGATCTGCCCGGTGCGCCGCCTCGCCGGCCCGCGCATCGAGCCGCTCGCCTCCTTCGCCGAAGCTGGGTTGATGGCGGCCGTCGAGGCCGACGGTTTCGTGATCGTGCCCGAGGCGAGCGAAGGCTATCCGGCGGAGGCGCAAATCACCGCCTATTTCTATGACGAAGACCGATCCCGCGCGGAGCCGCCATCATCGGAGCCGGCATCATGAACGACATTCCCGCGACCCTGCGCAGCCTGGCGCGCCAGGAGCAATTCCTCGACGTCGTCGACCGCGACGAGGCCGAGCGCCGGTTTCGCCGTCATCTCGAATTACGCCCGCTCGGCTGCGAGACCGTGCCGTTGGCCCAGGCGCTGGGGCGGGTTGTAGCGCACCGGGTCGTCGCCGAGGTCGATGTCCCAGGCTTCGACCGCGCCGGCGTCGACGGCTTCGCGCTGCGCGCCGACGACACGCTTGGTGCGAGCGAGCAAACCCCGCGCCGCCTGACCCTGCTGCCCGAAATCCTGACGCCCGGAAAAGAGCCGCGGATTGCCGTGGAGCCAGGAACGGCAACGCTGATCGCCACCGGCGGCATGGTGCCGCGCGGCGCCGACGCGGTGATCATGGTCGAGCATACCGAGACGGCCGAGGACGGTCGCAAGACCCTGATCGAGATTCGCCGGCCCGTTGCCGCGGGCCAGTTCATCGCCTTTGCCGGCAGCGATATGGCGCGTGGCGAGACCGTGTTGCGCGGCGGGCAGATGTTGAGCTCGCGCGAGATCGGCATGCTGGCGGCGGTCGGTTGCGCCGCGCTCGAAGTCTGGCGCCGGCCGCGTGTCGCGATCATCTCGACCGGAGACGAGATCATCGCCCCCGGGGCACCAATGCGTACTGGCGCCGTCTATGATTCCAATGCGGCGATACTGGCGGCCGCGGTCGAGGAAGCCGGTGGCGTCCCGTGCCCGCTCGGCATCGGCGCTGACGACGACGCGGTCCTGACGGGCCTCGTCGAAGAAGGGCTCACCTCCTGCGACATGGTGATCCTGTCGGGAGGCACGTCGAAAGGCGCGGGCGATCTGTGCTACCGCGCCGTTGCGCGCTTCCATGACCCCGGCATCGTCGTGCACGGCGTCGCGCTGAAGCCGGGCAAGCCGCTGTGCCTGGCGGTGACCGGCGGCAAGCCGCTCGTCGTGCTGCCGGGGTTTCCAACCTCGGCGATCTTCACCTTTCATGAATTTGTGGCGCCGGTGATCCGCGCCTTTGCCGGGCTTCCATCCGAGCAGGCGCAAATCCTGCCGGCGAGTTTGCCGCTGCGCGTCGCCTCGGAACGCGGCCGGACCGAATATCTGATGGTCTCGCTGGTCCAGGATGGTGACAACGGCGCCCTCGCCGCTTATCCGAACGCCAAGGGTTCGGGCGCCGTCACCGCCTTCAGCCAGTCTGACGGGTTCATCGCGATCGGCGCGCAAGTCGAGAGCGTGGCCGCCGGGACACCGGTCGAGGTGCGGCTGATCGGCCGGGTTCATCTCGCCGATCTCGTGATCATCGGCAGCCATTGCGTCGGGCTCGACGTCCTGATCGACCGCCTGCACGCCGAGGGGACCGAGGTCAAGGCGTTGAACGTCGGCAGCATGGGCGGGCTCGCTGCCGCCAAGCGCGGCGAATGCGACGTCGCCGCGATCCATCTGATGGATCCCGAGACCGGCGAATACAATCGCCCGTTCCTGACCCCGGCGCTCGAACTGGTGCCCGGCTATCGCCGCTTGCAGGGAATTGTCTATCGAAAAGGCGATCCGCGCTTTGAGGGCCGTTCGCTCGAAGACGCGATTGCGGTCGCATCGGGCATGTCCGATTGCCTTATGGTCAACCGCAACGCCGGCAGCGGCACCCGCATCCTGACCGACCGCCTGCTCGCCGGCGGTAAGCCGCCCGGTTATTGGTCACAGCCGAAATCGCACAACGCGGTTGCCACCGCGGTGGCGCAGAACCGCGCCGACTGGGGTGTCGCAATCGAAAGCGTCGCACGCCAGTACCGGCTCGGCTTCATTCCGGTCCAGCACGAACATTACGATTTCGTGATCCCGAAAAGCCGATTGGAACGGCTGCCGGTTCTACGGTTTCGCGCGCTGCTTGCAGATGCGGCGGTACGAGAGGCGTTGTCGTCGCTCGGCTTCACGGCGTGATGCTTCGCCAAAAGCGCGAATTGTTTAATTCGACATGCGCGCGATCGTAAAGATCGGACGATTTTTTGCCTCTCGCGTTAAGAATTATAGTGATTTTCTCCTCCGACCTGCGGTTTTATAACCGTCGTTAATAAATCTTAACGGTGCGAGGCCAGGGCCGCTGACAGCGGCGGGGTTCGACACAGCCGGGGGGCAATCAATGCGAGCGAAGTTGGGCTGGGGCCTCGTCTGGGGCGCCATTGCGGTGAGCTGTTTCGCGGGGCACTCGCGTCGGGCGGCGGCGGCGAATTGCGCGCTCTATGCCCGCGCTGTTACCGGCGTCGATCTTCATGGCGCCGCCGGCGGTTGGTGGGACGAGGCCGCCGGCCGCTACCAGCGCGGTCAAGCGCCGGCGGTGGGCTCGATCCTCGTCTTCCGCAGGACGGGGCATATTCCCTCCGGCCATGTCGCCGTGGTGTCCAAAGTCGTCGGCCCGACTATGGTGCTCGTCGACCACGCAAATTGGTCCCGCGACGCCGTCAGTCACGACATGCCGGTCGTCGACACTTCACCCGGTCACGACTGGACGATGGTTGCGGTCATGGACCGGAACTCCGGCCGAACTCGGTAGCGACTACCCGACCTACGGCTTTGTCTATCCCCAGAGCGGGCCGCGCCAACTCGTCGCGACCGTCGACACCGGCGGGTTCGACCCGTACATCGCGACCGGCCAGGCTTCCTACGACCCGAGCCAGCAGGCGGGCTTGTTTCATTTTGCGATCGCCGAGGAATACCGGTACCGGAGTAGCCGCGGTCGCCGCGTGGCGCATGGACGAACCGCACGATATCCCGCCCAATTCGCGGGGGCGGCGCATGGGCACGGTCTTGCTGCTTGGCGCACCAACACCTCTGTTACCGGCTCTGGACAGGCGCCGACTTACCATCCCGGCACGCCGACGACCGAGACCAAGCAGCGCCACCAAGTCGATCGCACAGCCTCCGCCGGTTGACAGCGACGGCGTGAGCGGGCCTATCCTCACCCTCCGCCGCGTGCGAGGGGAGCCATGCCGTCAGCCAATACCGATCCGGCCCTGTTGCCAGCCAACGTCCTGTCCGCCGAGATCGGCGCCGGCCGACTGTCGTCGATCGATGTCGTTGACGCATTGCTCGCCCGGATTCGTGATCGAGACCAAAAGCTGCACGCTTATGTCGAGGTGTATGCCGAGGAGGCGCGGCTCGCCGCCGAGGCCGCCGACAAGGCGATCGGCTCGGGCCACAAGATCGGACCGCTGCACGGGATCCCGATCGCGCTGAAGGACCTTATCGAGATCGAAGGACGGGTGACGACCGGCGGCTCGCAAGTCTGGCGCGACCGCCGGTCGACCTACACCGCTACTATTGCCAAGCGGATGATCGCCGCCGGGATGATCGTGATCGGCAAAACCCACACAGTCGAGTTCGCGATGGGCGGCTGGGGGACCAATCAGCACCGCGGCACGCCGTGGAACCCGTGGGACCTGGCGGTGGCGCGCACTCCCGGCGGGTCGAGCAGCGGCACCGGCGTCGCGGTGGCGGCATGCATGGCGCCATGGGGTATCGGTACTGATACCGGCGGTTCGGTGCGGCTGCCGGCGTCCTGGTGCGGGCTCAGCGGCCTCAAGACGACGATCGGCCGGGTCAGCACCTACGGCATCCTGCCGTTGAGCCCGAGCCTCGACACACCAGGGCCGATGGCCCGCTCGGTCGAGGATGCAGCACTGCTGTATCTCGCGATCGAGGGTCCAGATCCCGACGACCCGCGCACCTTGGGGCGGCCGCCAGCCGGCCCGATGGCGATGATGCGGCGCGGCGTGCGCGGGTTGAAACTGGCGCGCATGCCGGCGATCGAGCGCGACCATGTCGCCGCGGAGGTGCTGGCAGCGTACGATTCGGCGATCGACACGCTGGCGCGGCTCGGTGCGGAAATCGTCACCGTCGATTTACCGCGCCGCTTTGCCGACTACACCCACCTGACCGGCCGCATCATCGGCGCCGAATCGTATTTCCTGGTCGGCGATCTGATCGACGATTTGAGCCTGCCGATCGACGAGGCGGTTCGCCCGCGCATCGCCTCGGGCAGAGGCGTGTCGGCGCGGGACTATCTCGGCGCCCTGCGCGAACAGGCAGAGGCCAAAGCGGAGTTTGCCGCGGCACTCGGCGACGCCGATGCGCTGTTGACCCCGACGACGACCACGGCGGCGATCCGGGTCGATGCCATCGACCAGAACACGACGCCGGCGCACTTCACCCGCTTTGTGAACGCCCTGGAATTGTGCGCCCTGGCGCTGCCCGATGGCTTCACCGCGACCGGATTGCCGCTGTCGTTGCAGATCGCCTGCCGCGCCTATGACGAAGCCACCGCCTTGCGCATCGGCTGGGCCTACCAACAGGCGACCGACTGGCACGAGCGCCGCCCGCCCGAATGAATGACGACGTGACTCCATCTCGGCTGGCCATCCACTCCGAATCTACCTCTCATGGGCAAGCGCCAACGGTAGCCTGTGTTGCGCAAAGAGTTTCATATTAGAGGCATCGGCTTTATCGAACGGTTTGCCGCGTGACTGAATTTGAATGAAAGAAGCGGTGGTCGGAAGCGTCTTCATAAATGCGCCGGCGTTGTGTTCTCGTTGAATCCCGTCACCGATCTCATATTCTATAAATAGACCAGGACTACTACTCTGATATTGATATAGCTCCTGATCATAAATTTTACCCTTGCTGTAACGACTAAGAAGATGAGTTCTCATATCACCCATAATTTCGTTCTGAGTAGTGGTTTCTTTTGGCAAAGGATAGAGGGAGATTGACATCAAGCGGGTCCAGCTGTTGACGTTATCCCCCTCTGGCACGTATTCGAGCAATATCGATTTATGATTGTTTAAGAAACTTCCCCATGCGAACCTCGGGCAATTGAAAGCTTTGGCGACCGGAGAATAGAAATTTGCAAACTGCTCGATCAGTTGTTTATCTGCTCCGGTGTTCTGCGTTGAGGGAATTTCACTGGGCGTTTCGGCTAAGGCGAGGACGGGCGAAACGACGCCGAGAAGAATAGCGGCTGCTGCCGTGAGGAATTTAAGCATCATGTCGGGCTTCATTTAATTTCCGAGGCCGAAGCGGCGAGTGAGGAAATCGAGCACGTCGGCGGCGCAGCGGCCGGGGAAGGCGTCGCAGATATTGTGCGGCGCGCCATCGTAGACCCGCATCTCGACATCCGGAACCAGCCGGCGGAACGGCTCGTAATTCGCGGTCGACCCGATCGGCTCGGCGCCGGGCACGACAACCAGGGTCGGACAGCGGATATGCCCGACTTCGTCGCTCCAATCGTAGCTCGCCATAAGCAATACGAATTTGGCGATATAGGCGGGGTCGTTTTTGGCGGCCTCGTCGAGAAACCGCTCGACGAGCCCCGGATCGACCTGATCGAGCGGCAGCCGCTCGGCGATTGTCTCGGCAAGAAAGCCGCGCAGCCCCTTGGCCGCTATCTGCGGGATCCAACTTGGCGCCTGGCTGTTCTTCAGCCCCGGCGTCGAGCCGAACAACATCAGGCTGCGCACCCGATCGCTGTGGTTCATCGCCAGTTGCTGGCCGAGATAGCCGCCCGCCGAATTGCCGACGATGTGGACGCTGCCAACGTCCAAATGATCCATCAGCTCGATGACGTCGGCTACCAGCCGGTCGAGGGTCAGCGGCCGGTCGGCCGGCGGAATCTCCGATCGGCCATGGCCGCGGAGGTCCATCCGCACGACCCGGTAATGTTGCGCAAGGGACGGGAACCAGGCGTAATAGCGCCGCGCGCTGCCCATCGCCGCATGCAGCAACAACAGGATTGGCGCCTTCTTCCACGGGTCGGTGAAGTCATCGACGTAAAAGGCGAGCCGCGCGCCGTCGCTGGCGGTGAAGCTTGTCAAACGCGCCTCCCTGATACCCGTTGCCGCGGTTGCGCTCGCGGCGCGGTCGTCCCTTAGTCGGTTATGGGGCAGCTGACGAGAATTTTGTTCTCGTTGGCTCTCGGAAGCCCTCCCCCTCGATGGGGGAGGGTTGGGAGGGGGTGATGGTTCCCGAGCGCGCTGGAGTGAAGAAGGATTGAGGGGGCGACGCGCACCACCGTGCCAGAAGCTTGCGAAGCAACATGACCGACGCGTAGGGCGTAGATCCACCGGCAGCACGCGGTGACTGCAGAGGACTCGTGGCTCCGCCCCCACCCAACCCTCCCCCATCGATGGGGGAGGGCTTGAGGCGCCGAAAGGCAGGATATCAAGGGCAAAGCCCTTGGCTAGTTAGCCCGAACTCGCCGGCTTCGCCACGCCCAGAATGTCGAGCAAAGGCGTCAGCGTTTGCTCGCGCCATTGCGGGGCCGGAGTATCTGGTGATGCCACCATCCCGACCCGGTCATGCCAATATGTGGGCAGGCCGAGCTTGGTCGCTCCGAAAAGATCGTAGGGCGACCCCGCTACGAACAAGCACCGTTCGGGCGTGACCCCCAGCTCACCCAGCGCGATCTGGTAGGGCCGCGGATGCGGTTTGTAGAAGCCGGCACGTTCGGCGGTGACGACAACGGCAAAATCAGCCCCGGTGCGGCCCGCGGCCATCCGGCCCAATATCTCCGAGCAATTGGTCACGATCCCCAACGGGACGACGCCGGTGAGCGCATTGAGGATGCCGGGCGCTTCCGGCCACGGCTCCAGCGTGGCGTAGCCAAGTGCCAGGTTATCCGCCAGCCGCCGCGGTAAACCGACCTCGCCGGCCGCTTCAGCGACCAGTGCCTCATAAGCTCGATAAGGTCCCGCGCCATAGGTGTTGTGAAGATAGGCGGTTCGCCAGCGCTGGCCGTCCTCGGCATTGCCGGCGACCCTGTTCCACAGTGTCCACGAATCGACCAGTGCCGTCAGCAAATCGAACAGCACGGCATCGTAACGGCGGACCATTCGGCACGCTCCTTTACGGCGGCAAATGAATTGTAAAGATTAGTCTACGCCATTCGATGACATCGCGGCCCGGCCAAACGAGATGGAGGGAATATGAAAATCGGGATTTTTCTGACCGGCCAGCACCCGCCGGGCAGCGACATCGTCGCCGAGCTCGAAGGCCAGTATGCGATGGCCCGGCTGGCCCGCGACCGCGGCTGGGACGCCGTCGCCACCGGTCAGCATTATTTGAGCGACGGCGAGCGCCAGTTGCAATTGATCCCGTTTCTGGCGCGGCTTGCCGCCGAAGCCGGCGAGATGACCGGCATCGCCGGCGTGCTGCTGGCAACTCTGCACAACCCGGTCGAAACTGCCGAGTGTATCGCCTCGCTCGACGCGATCTGGCGCGGCAATTTCGTCTTCGGCGTCGGTCTTGGATATCGCGAGGTCGAGTTCGACGCGTTCGGCGTGCCGCGCGGCCAGCGCGTGCGCCGGTTCGAGCAATGCCTCGATGTCGTCAAGCGGCTGTGGACCGAGGACGGCGTCACCTTCGAAAACGACGTCTGCAAGCTGTCGAACGTCACGGCAACCTGCCGTCCGGTGCAAAAGCCGTATCCGCCGATCTGGATCGCCGCCAACAGCGACGCCGCGGTACGCCGAGCTGCGCGCCTCGGCGACAGCCTGTTCATCAACCCCCATGCGACGATCCCGGTAATCAGCGGGCAGATGGCGCTCTATCGCGCCGAGTTGGCGCGTCACGGCAAGCCGTTCCCAACGGTGTTGCCTTATCTGCGTGAAATATACTGCGCCAAGGACAAACGCACCGCGGTCGAGATGGCGGGCCCCTACCTCGCCGAGAAATACCGAACCTATGCCCAGTGGGGTCAGGATCAGGTGTTGCCCGGCCACGATTCATTCCGTCAGTCGCTCGACGCGCTGTTGCAGGATCGCTTTGTGCTCGGCGGCCCCGAGGAATGCTTTGAGCAGCTGCGCTCGTGCTGGGAACAGGCTGGCGCCAATTTCCTGATCTTCCGTACCCATTGGAGTGGTATGCCGGTCGGCCACGCGCTCGCCAGCATGCGCCTCCTCAGCGACGAGCTGCTACCGGCCCTGCGGCGGGTCACGCCGGCAACGGCCCGCTGAGTCTCCGTCATTCCCCCGTAAGCAAGTGTGAAGAAATCGGACGGCCCTCCCTGGCCCGACAAGCCCCCAATTCCGTCGTCCCCGCGCAAGCGGGAACCCAGGGATTTCAGTCGCTTGCCCGCTGTTCATGCCAGGGGCAGGCTCTGGACCCCCGCTTTCCCCACGGGACAAGCCCGTGGGCTGAAGGCGCACGGGCGACGAGCCTGGATAAGCCGCGCGATTTCTTCACAAACTCCTTCGCGGAGGCGATGGAAAAGAATCAGGCGCCCGGCGGGAAAAACACCAGGGTCCGCACTTCGAGGCTCTCGCGCGGCGGCGCATCGGGCGGTGTCGTCGGGTCATCGAAGCCGGTATGAGCGGAGAACCGCTGCGCGCCGTGCAGGGCCAAGTCGTAGCAGCGGATCAGCACTGCTTCCTCGGTCTGCATCTTCGAAAAATAGTAGTAACGCTGATCGGGGTTGTAGGTGATCGCGTAGGTTTCACCGGTGCGGTCCGGGTATCTGAGGTCGCTGGCGATCAGGTTTTCCTCGGAAAGGCTCTGCGCGTCGCACAGGGTCAGCGGCAAGTCGAGCACCGGGCCGCGGATCGGTCGCCACAGATTGTTGATCGCAAACCGATGCTTGAGCAGTTCCTCGGCTTCCTCACCCATCAGGTCGCGCACCCGCTGCGGCGCCGACCATGCGGTGTAGTCGTTGTGCACCCGCTTGGCCGGGATCTTAATGGCCTTGTCGATTGCCGACATTGCCGCGTTGCGCACGATGTGGTCGAAGGCGACGACGCGGGCGGCGCCCGTCGCTTCTTTCATGACCCGCTCGCATTCCGGGTAATAGATCGATTTGATCTGCTCTTCGTCGTAGAAGTTCGTTACTGCCGTCTGATGATGCAGCAGCACGAAGCCTTCCTTGTCCAGCGAAAGCCGACCGATCATCGGCCGCGCATCGTGGATCGGCACCTGATATTCGACATTGCAGCCGGTGCGGACCGGGGTCCCCGGCGGCGGCTCGTAATTATAGGCCACCGGTCTCTCCGCCATCGGAACGAGAAAGTTGAGCGGCGCCACGATGCTGTCGAGACCGGTCGATGCTGTGCCGTCCATCTTGTACTCCGCGTTTAGGTCGATCGTTCGATCAGCTCGTCGCGACGGTAAAACAGCGCAACCCCAGCGTCAAATGCGATATCGAACGGCGCAGCGCCGCGCGAGGGTTGCTTTGATCTTGCGCCATGGCCGGCGCTCTGCGACAATTTTTGCGTCTTAAATCATCATTTCGACATGCAGAGGGAGGGTTCAGTGGCTGAGAACAGAGGCTACCACGCCCACGTCTATTACGATGCCGCGACCAAGCCGGCGGCCGCGCGCCTGCGCGACGCGATCATCGCCAAGTTCACGGTCGAGCCAGGCGGCTTCAGCGACGAGCCTAGAGGCCCGCATCCAATCTCGCAGTTCAACGTCATCTTCAAGGCCGAGGAATTCCAGAACATCGTGCCGTGGCTGATGCTAAACCGCGAAGGGCTCGACGTGCTGGTTCACCCGCTGACCGAAAGCTCCTACGACGACCACAGCAAGAATGCGCTGTGGCTCGGCACGCCGGTGCCGATGCGGCTCGACATTCTGCGGCCGACCTATCGCGCCGAACTACTGCCAAAGGATCTGGCGCACACGGCTTAACCGCGCGTCGCGGGGGGGGGCGACGACCTCCGACCGGCAGGCTCGGCCGGCCGTGCTGATCGGCGATTGACCAGACACGAGGCGAATCAGACATGGGCGGCTATCTCGATCGCGTCGCCGCCTCTTACGGCAGCATTGTCGTGCTGCTCGGGCGGCTGGGGCTGGCTGTGATCTTTCTGCCGAGCGGGTTTGGCAAGCTGACCCATCTTGACCCGTTCGCCCAAACCCTGGCGACGCGGGGCGTTCCGGCGCCGGGGCTGATGGCGGTGATTGGCGCCTGTGTCGAATTTTTCGGCTCACTTGCGATCGCGCTCGGCTTGAAAACGCGCTACGCGGCGTTGGTCATGGCGGTCTTTACCGGGTTCGCGGCGCTCATCGCGCATCGCTTCTGGCTGGTCGAGGGGCCGGCGCACGACGCCCAATACATTCAGTTTATGAAGAACGTAGCGATTATCGGCGGCTATCTGTGCCTGTTCGTCGCCGGTCCCGGTGCGTACAGCCTCGATCGCCGCGGCCGCTGACCGAGCGCGACGGTCGCTCGGCCGGGCGCCCATTCCCCCGGTTTTGCGCCCGGCAATGACCCTGGGGTCAATTGTCGAGGATCAGCACCCAGCACGCAATTGCGCTCGGGATCGTCGTCCAATAACCGTAACGCTCGTAAATCTGAGCGGCCTTGGTGGCGGCCTCCTTTTCGCCAAGCGCCGTCGAGTCGATTTCCGCAGCCGAGCAAAGCCGCGGAATCTACGCTCGTCAGGGGCTGTATTGCCGCCTCGTCAGCCGCGACGTCGTCAACGCCCGCTACGCCATGACCGGCGCGACCCCTGCCGGATCTTGCGCTTCCGACCTGGTTGTTCCGGGCCGGGCGGCGTGCTATCGCACCTCTCGGCCGGGGTGATCGAGGCGTCGGAGTCGGATGAGATATGCGGCGGGTGCGGCGATCATGATCGTGACGGGTTCACTGGCGTACAGCGCTGCCTGGTCGCAGACAACCGTGATCCAGCAAAACAGCGTCAGCGTAAATCACGAGGGCGCGAGCGTCACGGTCAGCGGTCAGACGGTGTCCGTCGACACCTCGACGGCGGGCCGGCGGGTGGTCGGAGACGGGCAGCCGGCATCGGAGACGCGTCCGATCGGCCCGGTTACCACAGTTACGGCGGACGGTGCGTTCGCGGTAATGGTGAAGGTCGGACCGGCGCCGGGGCTGACCGTCGAGACCGACAAGAACCTGCTGCCGATCGTCAAGACCAACGTGTCGAACGGCAGGCTCGACATCTACACCGAGCAATCCTATTCGGCCGACGGGCGGATCAAGGTCACCGTCACCTCGCCGAACGTTACCGACATCATGGCCTCGGGCAGCAATCATATCAATGCCGAGGGGTTGACCGGAGGGCCGCTGTCGGTTTCGCTGAACGGTTCCAACAATGCCGTGTTGAGCGGAGCGGTCTCGGCGCTGACGGCGGTTATGAGCGGCTCCAACCATCTATCCGCACGCCAGCTGACCGCCGATTCGGCCGATGTCACGGTCAACGGATCGGGGAATGCCGCAGTCGACGCCCGCCAGCAACTCGTCGCACAGATTTCCGGCGCCGGTTCGATCTCGGTCTACGGCAACCCGAAAGCGCGCAGCACCCAGGTCGACGGTGCGGGCAAGATCAGCTTTGTCGAGTGAACGAATACGTCGCGGCGGGCGTCCCGCACCGTCTCGCCGGCAAATTCGGAGCTACTCGACCCGGCCCGCCGCCTGCCCGCCACACGCGCAATCGGCGCCGCTGTGCAACGAGTTCGCACGCAGCGACGCCGGTGCAACAAAAGAGCAGCGGCCCGCGGGCGTGATGCACTGATAGGTGTAATTGTCGCTCTGCGAGGCGTTGTCCCACGGTTCTTGCCCCGGCCGGTCGAAGCCTGTCGTCTGGTCGTGGAACATGCCGCCGCTGCTGCCGCCCCCCATACCTCCGCCGCCGCCCATGCCACCGGCACCACCGCCACTCATACCTCCGCCACCGCTCATGCCGCCGGCGCTGCCGCCACCCATTCCGCCGCCGCCACCGCCCATGCCGCCGACGAGAACGATCCCGGAATCGACTGCGCCGACGGCCGACGGCGGCGGGGTATTCCCGGCCGCTGCCGGCGCGACCGCAAGGGCAGCCGGCGCCGCCACGAAGAGGGCCGCAACCGCAAGCAGCCTGTTCATGGGACTCCTCCCGATCAAAGCTGATATTCAGAATAACACCGCTCTGCACCGGGAACTATGATTTGGGTATCACCGGGCGCACCGCCACGGGCGGACAAAGATGAGCCAGAACTGGGCGATCTGCATCGGCATCGACCGCTACGACAATCTGCAACCGCTGCACTTCGGCCGGCGCGATGCGGAGGGGCTGCGCGACTTCTTTGAAAAGGAAGTCACCTTCGAGAAGGTCTATTTCTTTGCCGAGGACGCACCGCCGATCCCGACCGATTTCGGCGAGCCGATGCGATCGACGCCGACCGGCGCCACGTTGCGCCGGTTTTTGCGAATTCGCTTCGAGCAGACCTTCCTAAAGCCGAGCGACAATTTCTGGTTCTTCTTTGCGGGGCATGGAAGGCGCGAACGAGACCGCGACTATCTGATGCCGAGCGACGCCGACCCCGGCAATGTCGAGCAAACCGCGATCCCGGTCAGCCTGGTGACCGAGCGGCTGCGCCGCTGCGGCGCGGAAAACGTGATCCTGCTGCTCGACGCCTGCCGCAACGAGGGGGCGCGCGACGGCGAAGGCGTCGGTGCCGAAGCCCAGCCCGGCGTGGTCGCAATCTCATCCTGCAGCCCCAACGAGCGGTCCTATGAGATCGACGAGGTGCAACACGGCGCCTTTACGTACAGCCTTCTCGAAGGACTGCGGCTGGAGGGTGAAAATAATTGTGCCACCGTCGAACGGCTGGATCAGCATTTACGGTTTCGCGTGCCTGAATTGTGCCAGCACTACAAAAAACCGCGCCAGACGCCCTATACCCAAGCCGAGCCGATCGAGAAGCGGCATTTGATCTTGTTGCCCAAGCACGCAGCGGTCTCGGACCTCGACCCGCTCAAGCTCGACGCGCTGCAGGCGGAGGCCGGAGGCGATCTCGAAACCGCCGACCAGCTGTGGTGGCGGGTGATCGCGGTGTCGCCGGTCGATGCCCAGGCGCATGAGGCGGTCAAACGGATTGCGCAAAAGCAGGCGGGGACGACCGCTTCAGTGGCGGCATCGGTAGCGCCGATCTCGGCTGTTTCCCCGGTCGCCGGGCCGCACGGGCACGGTTTGGCGGAGCTGTCTTCCCTGCTGACCCGCCGGCGTGCGCTCGCCGTTGGTGCGCTCGCCGCGGCTGGAGTGGGTGCGGTCGCAGCGGTGCCGTACGTTCGCCGAAGGCTGTCGCAGCCGTCTTTGCGGACCATCCATTTCGACTTTGCGAGCGTCGACGAGAGAGGCCGACAGAAGCCGCTGCAGCGCGCCGGCGCCGCGGTCTTCACCGAAGACCTCGGGTCCGGCAACAGCCTCGACATGGTGGCGATGCCGGGCGGCAGCTTTACGATGGGTTCGCCCAACGACGAGCCCGAGCGCCAGCCGAATGAGGGACCGCAGCACCACGTCAACCTGGCGCCGTTCTTTATCGGCGCGGCGCCGATCACCCAGGCGCAGTGGCTGGCGGTGGTGATGGCGCATCCGGCCAAGGTGCAGCACGGCCTCAACCCCAGCCCGTCCTTTTTTCGCGGCATCGACCTGCCGGTCGAAAGCATCACCTGGTACGAGGCGGAGGAGTATTGCCGACGCCTCGCCGCGATCAGCGGACGCGATTATCGACTGCCGAGCGAAGCGCAGTGGGAATATGCCTGTCGCGCCGGTTCCACGGGCCCGTTCAATGTCGGGCCGACGATCACTACCGACCTGGCGAATTATTGCGGCGGCGGCGGGGCCGTGTGCGGCGACAGCGACGGCAAGAGCATCGCGTCAGATTACTACAACGGGGTCAAATACGGCTCCGGCGCTTATGGCCAAGGGCCGGTGGGCATCTTTCGCGCGGCGACAACACGCGCCGGCGCCTTTCCGCCAAACCGGTTTGGTCTTTACGACACGCACGGCAACGTTTGGGAATTCTGCCTCGACATCGCTACCGCAACCTATGACGATGCGCCAACCGACGGCAGCGCCTACCTGACGGGGCCGCCGGACAGCAACCGGATCCTGCGCGGCGGGTCGTGGTCGCACAACCCGGCAATCTGCCGTTCAGCCTATCGCGACCCGATCCCGCCCGACAATCCGGGCTGGCAGGGCCGCATCGGCTTGCGCGTCGTCTGCGGGTAAGCGAGGGAGCGAGGGCATGGCCGACGCACAGAGATCACTGTGGTTCGTCACCGAAGTCGAGACCGCCGAAACGGTCGAAGTTGCGCAGGGCGGCCGCAGTGCGGAGGACGTCGGCGGCGGCTTTGGGTCGAGCCTGGTTCAGCAGACGCGCAAAAGCCTGACCCAACGCGTGCAGATCAACGTCGACGACCTGAAACGCGAGATCGGCAATCTGCTGGCCGTGGTCGGCGATGTTTTCGATCACGCGCAGTCCGAGGCGGCATTGGCGCTGGAGGAGGTCGAGCTGTCGATCGAAGTGAGTTCGGAGGGCCAGATCAGCATCCTCGGCAGCGGCGGGAAGATCAGCGGCACCGGCGGGATCAAGCTGTCCTTCAAACGCCAGCGGGCGGCGAGCTGAGCAATGTCCGATTACCGGATCTTCGAGGCCGGCAACGTCGTCCTGCAGTCGGGGCTGACCTATCGCAACGCCCGCCTTGCCTACAAGACCTTCGGTGCCCTCGACGTCGCGAAATCGAATGTCGTCGTCTATCCGACGTCATACGGCGCCCAGCATGACGATCTCGAATGGGCGATCGGACCGGGCAAGGCACTCGACCCGACCCGGTATTTCATTGTGATCATCAACAAATTCGGCAACGGCCTGTCCTCGTCGCCGAGCAACACGCCGCCGCCTTTCGACCGCGCCCGCTGGCCGCATTTCACGGTGACCGACAACGTCCGGGTGCAGCAGCGGTTGTTGCACGAAATATTCGGGGTCGAGCGGGTCAGGCTCGTCTACGGGTTTTCGATGGGCGCGCAGCAGGCGTTTCATTGGGGGGCGCTGTTCCCCGACCGGGTCGAGCGCATCGCCGCGATCTGCGGCTCCGCCAAGACCTCGCCGCACAATTTCGTTTTTCTCGAAGGGGTCAAGGCGGCGTTGACCGCGGATCCGGCGTGGCAGGACGGCTGGTTTGCGACCCCGCCCACTCGCGGTTTTCAGGCAATGGGCCGGGTTTATGCCGGCTGGGGGCTGAGCCAGGCGTTCTATCGTGAGGAGGAATGGCGCAAGCTCGGCTTTTCGTCGCTCGAGGATTTTCTGGTCGGCAGCTGGGAGGCCAATTTTCGCCGCCGCGACGCCAATGATTTGATGGCGATGCTGTGGACTTGGCAGCACGCCGACATCAGCGCCAACGAGCTTTACGGCGGCGATCTCAGCAAGGCCCTTAGCTCAATCACGGCCGACGCGCTGGTCATGCCGTGCGAAACCGATCTCTATTTCACGGTGGAGGACAACCGCCGCGAGGTCGCGCGCATGCCGCGAGCCGAATTGCGGCCGATCCCGTCAATCTGGGGCCACCGCGCCGGCAATCCCGCGCAAAACCCGGCCGACGCCAAATTCCTCGACGACGCCGTCCACGAACTTTTGGCACGCTAAATCGATGCTTACCCACTGTCCGCCAGTGCGGCCATGGTGTCGGGCGGGAGGGTGACGCGCTCGATATGGCGGCGGTGCCACAGCGCGTAGAATAATAGGGTCCAGGCGGCGCGGCCGGGGCGTTTTTGCTCGGCGGCGGCAAACATGTTCTCGACTGCGTCCGGCCGGCAGATTTCGCGCACCGCGGGTGAGCGCGCGACCAGCGGGCCGATCGTCTCGGAGCGCCGCGCGATCCAGCGTGCGACCGGGACGGTAAACCCGCGCTTGCGGGCGAGCGGCTGCGCCTGCGGCAGGTGCTCGGCGAGCCAGCGGCGCAATACCCATTTGCCGAGGCCGCGGCGAACCTTGAGCTCGTCCGGCAGACGAAACGCCAGGGTCGCCAGTTCGCTGTCGAGATAGGGCGTGCGGCCTTCGGCGCCGTGGGCCATCAGGCAGCGGTCGAGCTTGATCAACAGATCGTTCGGCAGCCAGTCGGCGCAATCGACCGCCTGGGCTGCCTGTAGCGGGGTGCGGCCGCGGCCGCCGCCATGCACCTCGGCCGCGGCGATGCCGTCGCGCCAACCGGCGATCTCGCCGCGCAACACGCCGAGGTCGTCGAGAATGCCGCGGGCACGCGGCCGCCGCCCGCCCGCCCACCAGGGCCGCAGGACGCTGCGATAGCGGCCGTAGCCGCCCATAAGCTCGTCGCCGCCCTCGCCGGAAAGGATCACTTTGATACCCGCCTCGCGCGCCGTGCGGGCCAATACCCAGGTCGGCAGGATCGCATAATCGGCGGCCGGGTCGTCGACGCACGACACGATTTCCGGCAGCAGCCGCCAAAAATCGGTTTCGCCAAAAGCGACCTCGACATGCTCGGCCCCGACCGCCTCGGCAGCCGCACGCGCCGCCGGCCGTTCGTCGGCGTCGCCATCGGTAAACCCGATCGTAAACGCCTTGACCGGGCGCTCGGCGAGACGCGCCATCATCGCCAGCACTGCCGTCGAATCGACGCCGCCCGACAAAAACAGCCCGAACGGCACATCCGAGCGCTGATGCATGCGCACGCTGTCGGCGAGCGCCGCATCGAGCCGGGCCACCGCCTCGTCTTCGTCAAAGGCGACCGGGCCGTATTCGGGCAATGCCGCGCGCCGCTGGCGCTCGACGATCCGCCCTTGGCGCACGACCACGGTCTCTCCCGGCAAAACCCGGTTTATCCCGGCAAAAATCGTTTCGCGGCCGGTCGTAAACTGCATCTGAACCAGCTCGTCGCGCGCCTGCCGCAGCAGCTTTGGGGCAACGATTCCAGCCTCGATCAACGCATTGGGCTCGGAGGCAAAGGCGAAACCGTGCGCGGTCTCGGTGTAATAGAGCGGCTTGATCCCGAACGGGTCACGCGCCAATACCAGGCGGCGCGCCCCGGGATCGTGCAGCGCGATCGCATACATGCCGCGTAGATGCTGCGTGAAATCGAGCCCGTAGCGGCGATAGAGGTGCAGCGGCAGCTCACAATCCGATTGCGTCGTAAAGGCGATCGGGCGCGTGTCGCCGCGCAACTTCTCGCGCAATTCGATGTAATTGTAGATTTCGGCGTTGGCGATCAGGGCAGCACCCGCCGGCTCGTGCAGAGGCTGGGCGCCGGTGGCGAGATCGATGATCGCGAGCCGGGTCTGGACCATGCCGACATCGCCCGAGCGGTATTGGCCGACGCCGTCCGGCCCGCGGTGGCGCAATACCGCTTCCATCGCCCGCAGCGGGGGCGTCGGGGGCGACGTGCCGTCGAGAGACATCAGCCCGGCGATGCCGCACATCAGCTCCAGACCCCGCTCGCCCTTGTTTCATCCGCTGTTTCGCGCGGCGCATGCTCCTCGGCTGGCGGCAGACGCTCTTCAATGATGTTGACGGCTTCGGCCAGCACCTGGTCGACATCAAGATCGTCCAAATCGGCCGCGGTCAGTATCCGAACCACCCGGCCCCGCGGCGCGCACCAAGCCGGATCGGAGGCGCCGGAAAACAGCACGACGATCGGACAGTCCGCCGCCGCGGCAAGGTGAGTCACACCGGTGTCGTTGCCGATCGTCAGTACCGCCCGCTGGGCCAGCGCAGCGACCGCTTCGATGTCGGTGCGGCCGACAAGGTCGATCGCCTCGGGACTTACCTCGCGGATCGCGGCGCCAAGCGCCCGCTCGGCATTCGACCCGATCACGACCGAGGCGTGGCCGGCGCGGCGCAAAGCCTCGGCCAGCACTCCGTATCGTCGCGCCGGCCAGCGTTTGGCGAGGTGGCGCGCCGAGGAGCCGGGCACCATCAGGACAAACCGCCGTCCGCCCAGGCCCGGCGGCAGCTCGCAACCGAGAGGCGGCAGCACCGGAAGCGGGGTCGGATAAATCCCGGCCATCAGCAGCTGTTCGGCCTGCTTGTCGATCGTGTGCTGACGGTCGCGGTCGAGATTGGCGTGAGGATGAGAGCACCCTCGTACGACGCCCGACCATTGCGGGATCGGGCCGGAGCGAAGCAGCCGGGCGTAGACCGCCGACCGCTCGGAGGTCTGAAGATCGTAAACCCGGTCAAAGCGGCCCCGGCGCAAACCGCGGCGCAGCGCCAGCCAGCCCGCCACGTCGAATGGTCCGGGCCGGCGGTCGATCATCACGTCGTCGAAAAAGTCGAGCCGGGCGGCGAATTCGGCAAAGGCAGACGTGGTCAGCAACGTGATGTGATCGTCGCGGTGGTGATGGCGAATAGCGGCCGCCGGTCCGAGCGCCTGAACGAAATCACCGAGGGCGCTCAGCCGTACTACCAGGACCCGGCGCGGACGCGACCGCTGCCGGGCCGGCTCGAGTTTTGGTCGGCGCCGCGCCAGGGCATCAAGGTCGATTTCGCTCGAAAGCTGCTCGAACGCGCTGAACACCGCGGCATGAGCGTCGACCTCCGACGAACCGATACTGGCGGTCAGCCGCTCGACGAGTTGCCTCGCAGTCGCGATTGCGAGCCCGCCGAGATTGCTTTTGCGCCCATCGTCGATCGGCGGCGCCTCATTCGCGATCAGCATGCGCCGTCCACGGCGCGCAGTGATGACCGGCCGCAGCGCGAGATGCGCAACCGCCGCCGCCTGGGGGTCGGTTCGGTTCCGTTGGGCGGTCAGAAGACAGTGCAGATCGCTGGCGATGATATAGCGGCGATCGCACCGCGCTGCCTTCTCGTTCCACGCAAAGAAATGATGGAGCGGCGTCCCGGACGGGAAATCGCTCGAGCGCAGTGGCGTAACGTGAACCCAGGACCGGGTCTTCATCGCCTTTGTTGACCCCAAACCCGGAGCTGTCTGCCCACACCCATCCTCTGCGGCGAGGTCGGGGCAGCAGCCCGCGACCGGGCGCCATCAATTCGGCGGCGCTGCAACAGCCGGTGCCAGCCGGTCGAAAAAACTGCGATAGCGGTCGACCACCGCCTTCTCGGTAAACTCAGCCTCGTAGGCGCGCCGACCGCCGCGCCCCAGCCGTTCCCGCAGTTCGGGCTCTCGGCCGAGCCGCTCGATGGCGGCGGCGAGCGCCGCCGAGCCTCCTCCCGGCCGCCCTGGAAGCGGCACGAGCAGTCCGTCGACCTCGTCCTCGATCAGCCCGGCCGGCCCGTCGCTGGCGGTGGCGACAACCGGCAGTCCCGCCGACCAGGCCTCGATCACGACGTTGCCGAGCGGTTCGTGCAGTGAAGGACAGACGAGAAAGTCGGCCTCGGCGAGCAGAGCCGGGACGTCGTCGCGCCATCCCAGAAAACGGACCCGATCGGCCACCGAGAAATTCCGCGCCAGCTGCTCCAACTCGCCCCGCATCGGGCCGTCGCCGGCGATCGCCAGCCGAACCTCGCGCGTTTTGGCGAGCGCTTCGATCAGCAACGAAAATCCCTTGTTTCGATGCAGCCGGCCAACCGCCAGGGCCAGCGGCGGATTCCCGGACGGAGCGGAGCGATCCGTTGCGGCGCCCATATCCGGCACGAAATTCGGCAGATAGTCGATGCGCTCGGACGGCCACCCCTTGGCCACGGCGTAATCGACAATGGCGCGGGTGTTGGCGATCAGATGGTCGCAGCGCCGGTAATATTTCAAATCGTAATATCCCCCGAGCCGGGCAACATGCACGAAATCACCGCGCGGGCAAGCCTGGGTCGCCCGGCTCATCCAGGTCACCACGACATCGGGCCGCCAAGCCGCGATCTCCCGCCAAAAGCCCAATCGGGTGGCGACATCGAGCGGCCCCCTAAAACCCAGTTCGCCGACTTCTACGCTCGCGGCGCGCAAACGTTGTGAGCGGTCGGGATCGCGCCGGATCAGTACCCGCTGGGTCTCGCCAACCCGCTGCAATGCGGATGCCAGACGCACAAAGAAGGTTTCCGCCCCACCATGCCGCGCACCGGCGATCGCCTGCAGCAATCGCCGGCTCATTCCATCAACGCTTCGAAACGAGCGGCGACGGCGTCCCAGCTCAATCCGCGCTGGTGTTCCAGCGCCGCTTGGTGCCAACCACGCCACAGATCATCATTGCGCAGCACCGCGATTGCGGCCTCGGCGAAATTCGTATCGCTCGACGCCACTTGCCCGCTGACCCCGTCCTTGACCCGCTCTGCGACCGCGCCGAGCGGCGTGACGACGGCAGGCACTCCCATCGCCTGTGCCTCGGCGAGGGAGAGGCAGAAGGTCTCGCCCGGATCGCCGCGATAGAGCATGACTCGCGCACCCTTGAGCGCCGCCGCCAACGCCTCGCGCCCGACCGGGGCGAATCGGCGCACGCCACAACCCGCGAGCGCATCCGCACGGGTGAGCACCGTCTCCATCTCGCGCGCCCGTCTCGCCCCGAGCGCTCCGTAAACGGCGGGCCCGGAGTAGATGTGCAACCGGGCCTCGGGCACCGCCGGAGCGATCCGCCTTGCCCACAGATCGAGCAACCAGTCGAGCCCGCGCAGCGGGTTTGAGGTGAAGACGGCTCGCGGCGGCGGCGGCTCGCGCGGTACCGCCGCCCGAAACCGGTCGAGCACGCCGTAAGGGATCGTCTCGCAGCCGCCATGCAGCAGCCAAGCCGGGACCGTTCCCGCGTGATAGGCGCCAGTCACCACCAGGGTCGGGCGATACCAGGCGAGCCGCCAGACGTTGCGCGGCTTGCGCAAATACCGCGCCGGGTTGTGCAGCCAGAACAGCCGCCGGCTCGCGCGCCGGACGAGCCCGATCACGCGGTGCCCGCGACTGCCGATGTAGAGGTCGCAGGTTCTGGGCATGTCGCGCGCCAGCGGGATCCACCGCACGCCGTTGTGGGTCAGCGCCTCGGCGCAGCGATTTCGGACATCCACCGAATGACCGCGTGCCGCCAGCGCCTCGGCCAGCGCGACAAAAGCGGTCTCGGCGCCGCCGAGCGGCGAGGTCTCGGCCATGTTTCCGTCGAACACGACCCCGTCGTCGGCCATCACCACATTTGCCATCACTCGGAGACGCGGGTGACAACTTCGATCTCACGCGGCTGCGAATCCCGCTCGGCTCTCCCCGGGGCTGTCCCGGGGGTCGCGATACCTGGTGCGGATTCCCCCGGTTCGAGCCGCGCCTTCAAATAGGACAGGATCGGGTAGAGCGCCGCGCAGAGCGCGATCAGAAAACCGTAGGGGCCTTCGCGATAGCCGCGGCGGCCGACATAACATTTCCAAAACCGCGAGGCGATGCGCCGCAGATTGTGCGCGAAACTGCCGATATCGCCGCTTTCCCGCAAATCCTGCGCCCGCAAGGTCGTGTAGCGGTCGAGCCGGGTCAGCATGTCGGAAATATTGCGGTCGACGTAATGAGCCAGCCGCTGCTGCAGGGTCGGCCCTTGTTGCCCCGTCAAGGTCACGCTCGCGTGCAGCACGCGGTCGTCGCTCCAGGATTTGACGCCGCGGCGGTAGAGGCCGGCGTGAGCGGACCGGCCGAAAAATGCGCCCCATCCCCAACGAACCAGGCGATTGCCGATATAATTGTCGATCGGGACAAGGTGCCAGGAGGCAGTGGAGTGCCGCACGACCGAGCGGATTTCGGCGGCCAGCGCCGGGCTCACCCGCTCGTCGGCGTCGGCCTCGAAGATCCAGTCGGCGCTGCACACGGCAATCGCGGCGAGCCGGCGCGGGGCTTCGCGTACCCACGCCCCTTCGACAAGACGATCGGCGAAGCGAGCTGCGATCTCACGCGACCCGTCGCTACAGCGGTCGAGAAGCACGACGATCTCGTCGGCAAAGGAGAGGGCGGCGAGGCAATCCGGAAGCTGTGCCTCCTCGTTGTGGGCGACGACGACGGCGGACACGGTGGGCCCGCAGCCGACCCGCGGCGTGGGCGCGGCCACATTCCCGGTCGAGCTCATGCCACCGCACTCGCAACCCGGTGCCAGAGCTGGTGTGCCGCGGCTTCGGCAGCATCGACCGACAGGCTGTCCATCAACGTATCGGTGGTCAGGTGATTGAAACCCCGGCCGAACATCGTCTCGGGACCGTCCGCAGTCTGCACGACTGCCGTACACGAGCCCCAGGGCGCGTATTTCTCGATCGGGCTCGGGCCGAACAGCCCCAACGTGGGCGTGCCGGTCGCGGCGGCGATATGCATCAGCCCGGTGTCGTTGCCGATAAACAGCGCGCAGCGCCGCAGCGCCGCTGCCGCGGTCAGCAGATCGACCCGGCCGACCAAATCGACGAGGCGATGGCCGGGGATCGCTTCGAGCACGGCACGCGCCTGCCCGCGCTCGTGTTCGGCCGCCAGCACCGCGACGCGGGCGCCGGGTAACGGGCCGCCAGCCGCGGTCAGCCGCCGCGCCAGTTCGGCAAACCGTTCCCCGCGCCACTGCTTGCCGCGCCAATTGGCCGCCGGGCCGATCGCCAGCACCGGCGCGCCAGCGGGGATCATCGCTGCCGCCTTGCCTTCATGACTCGGCGCGGTCCACAGACATGGCCCGGGCGGAGGATCGAGGCCGAACAGGCGCCCGAGCTGCTCCACGCGGTGTTCGCGCTCGCCGCCTTTAGCCACCACCTTGCGCATGCCGGAGCGCAGCAGCCAGGCCAGGACCGAGCCGCGCAAATCGACGACAAGATCCCAGCGACGGGCGCCGACGGCGGCATAGAGCTGCACCCAATGCAATGCCCAGCGCCGCTTTTCGACGACGATCAACCGTTCGAGGCCGGGCACGGCCTCGAACAGGGGTACGGCGACCGGCCCCGCCGCGATCGTCAGCCGCGCGCCCGGATAGCGGTCGATCAGGTAACCGAGAAGCCCGGTCGACAGAACGGCGTCGCCGATGCGCGTCGCGGTGACAAACAGAATGTCCATCTCGTCGATCGTGCGCCTTATATCCTCGGCCCGCCGGCTTGCCAAGCGAGCGATCCTCGCCTACGTCTAGCCGGCACCAACCACTCTGCTTCATCCTGCCGAGCCATGGCCGACGCCCGTTTTGTGCTGCTCGACGATCGCGGCGTTCTCGCTGTCGGCGGGTCCGATCGCCGCGCCTTTTTGCAGGGGCTCGTCTCCAACGACGTTGACAAGGTCGGCCCGGCGCAGGCGCGCTATTCCGCACTGCTGACCGCGCAGGGCAAGTACCTGCATGATTTCATGATGGTCGAGCTGGACGCGGCGATCCTTCTCGACGGCGAAGCGGCCCGTCTTGCCGACCTCAAACGGCGGCTGGCGATTTACCGGCTGCGGGCGAAGGCCACGATCGAGGAGCGACCCGATTTCGCGGTCGCCGCGCTGTTTGGCAGCGCTGCGCTCCTCGCCCTCGACCTTCCCGCCGAGCCCGGTGCCGCGCGGGCCTTTGCATCGGGCGTCGCCTTTGTCGACCCGCGTCTGACCGCACTCGGCGCGCGCTGCATCCTGCCGCGCGAGGAGGCGCGGGCGGCGCTTGTGGACGCCGGGTTGGCCGAAGCCGAATTCGAGGCCTATGACCGGCTTCGCCTCGGTCTCGGCGTTGCCGACGGCAGCCGCGATCTCATCCTCGAAAAATCGATCCTGCTCGAGGCGGGCTTTGACGAGCTGAACGGCGTCGACTGGGACAAAGGCTGCTATATCGGCCAGGAATTGACCGCTCGCACCAAATATCGCGGCTTGATCAAGCGCCGGCTGATCCCGGTCACGATCGACGGCCCCGCGCCCGTGCCCGGCACGATTGTCTTTGACGATGGGCACGATGTCGGGGAAATGCGGTCAGGTTGCGACGGACGCGGTTTGGCGCTGCTGCGCATCGAGGCGCTCGACCATCGGCGGCTGACGGCCGGTGAGGCCGTCGTCACTCCCGAGCGCCCAAAGTGGATGCGTTTCCCCGAAGACGGCGGAGCGTAAGAAACTCCTCACGGCTGCTATTTCCCACATTCGGGGCAAGAAAAAACAGGGTCAGCAGTCCTGTTGACGCGGGAACTGTCAGGATTTACTGCGGGTCCGGCGCGTTCAGCTGCTGCTGGATTTCGCGGCTGCGTGCGCTGCTGGGGCTGACACCCTGCCATTGGCCCTGCCACTGCTGCGACCGGAGATCATTGCGGTACGACTGCATCTTCTGCTGGTCGATGGGGCCCGGCAGTTGCGGCTGTGGATAGGACGGGCTCGTCGCCTGCGGCAATTCATAGACCGGGCCGGGCTGGGTCAGCAGCGGCGACAGCCCGTCGGGCGGCGTCGGAGCATAACCGGGATTGATCGGCGGCGGCATTGGCGCGGGCGTGGTTGGCGCCGGCACCGGCCCAGGAAGCGGCAAAAGCTGAGGCAACGCCGTCTGGACAATAGCATCGGCGGGTCCTGCCGATCCGGCGAGGATCGCGAGCAGCAGCGCGGCAGCCGCGAGCCGTGTCAAGCCGTCGCGTCCCGGCGCTCGCCCGACAGCGCCGCCTGTGCCGCAGCGAGCCGGGCGATCGGCACGCGATAGGGCGAACAGGACACGTAATCGAGCCCGACCTCCTGACAAAAGCGAATCGAGGCCGGGTCGCCGCCATGCTCGCCGCAAATGCCGAGCTTCAGCCCGGGTCGAACGGCGCGGCCGCGCTCGGCGGCGAGGCGCACCAATTCGCCGACCCCTTCCGCGTCAAGGGTCACGAACGGGTCGTGTTCGAGAATACCGAGCCGCTGATAGGCGCCAAGAAAGCTTGCCGCGTCATCACGCGACAGGCCGAAGACGGTCTGCGTCAGATCGTTGGTGCCAAAGCTGAAGAATTCGGCGGTCTCGGCGATGTCGCCGGCGCGCAGCGCGGCGCGCGGCAATTCGATCATCGTGCCGACGAGATAGGGCACCTTGACCCCGGCGCGTTCCATGACCCCTTTGCCGACGCGGTCGATCATGGCCTTCAGGATGTCGAGCTCCTTTTTGGTCGCGATCAGCGGCACCATGATTTCGGGCTCAACGCCGGCACCGGTCTCCTTGATCACCGCAGCGGCGGCTTCGAAAATCGCCGTCGCCTGCATCTCGTAGATTTCGGGATAGGTTATGCCGAGCCGGCAGCCGCGGTGGCCCAGCATCGGGTTCGCCTCATGCAGCGCGTGGGCGCGTTGCCGCACCTGCGCGACGCTGCGGCCGGTCAGCCGTGCCATCTCCTCGAATTCTACCTCGGTCTTCGGCAGGAATTCGTGGAACGGCGGGTCGAGCAGCCGGATCGTGACCGGCAGCCCGCGCATGATGCGAAAGATCTCGGCGAAATCCTCGCGCTGCATCGGCAGCAATTCGGCGAGCCCGGCGCGGCGGCCGCGTTCGTCGTCGGCCATGATCACCCGGCGGATCGGGCCGATGCGGTCAGCCTCGAAAAACATGTGCTCGGTGCGGGAGAGCCCGATGCCTTCGGCGCCGAACCGGCGCGCGGTGCGAGCGTCGAGCGGCGTCTCGGCATTGGCGCGCACCTTCATGCTGCGGATCGCATCCGCCCAGCCCATCAAGGTTGCGAAATCACCCGACAGCTCAGGCTGGATCGTCGGCACTTCGCCGAGCATGACCTCGCCGGTCGAGCCGTCGATGGTGATGACGTCGCCCACCGCGATTTGCGTCGTGCGCACGCCGAACCGGCGCGCCCCGTAATCGATATGGAGGTCGCCGGCACCGGAGACGCACGGACGCCCCATGCCGCGCGCGACGACCGCCGCGTGGCTGGTCATGCCGCCGCGGGTCGTCAGAATGCCCTTGGCAGCGTGCATGCCGTGGATGTCTTCGGGGCTGGTTTCAACCCGCACCAGGATCACCGCCTCGCCGCGAGCGGCCAATGATTCGGCCTCCTCGGCCGAAAACACGACCTTGCCCGAAGCCGCACCGGGCGAGGCCGGCAGACCCCGTGTCAGGATCGTCGTCTTGGCCTTGGGATCGAGGGTGGGATGCAACAGTTGGTCGAGCGAGGCCGGCTCGATGCGCCGCACCGCCTCCTCGCGGTCGATGACGCCTTCGTCCACCAGTGAAACCGCGATCTTCAGCGCCGCCTGCGCGGTGCGCTTGCCGGAGCGCGTTTGCAGCATCCACAATTTGCCGCGCTGGACCGTGAATTCGATGTCCTGCATGTCGCGGTAGTGGTCTTCGAGCACCCGCCTGACTTGGCAGAGCTCGTCGAGCACCTCCGGCATGACTTCCTCCATCGCCGGCAGGCTCGATTTGGTGCTTTTTTTGCCGGCGATCGTCAGATGCTGCGGGGTTCGGATGCCGGCGACGACATCTTCTCCCTGGGCATTGACCAGATATTCGCCATAGAACTCATTGGCGCCGGTCGATGGGTTGCGGGTAAAGGCGACGCCGGTCGCGCAGTCGGCGCCCATATTGCCAAACACCATCGCCTGGACGTTGACCGCCGTCCCCCAGTCGACCGGAATCTCGTGCAGCCGGCGATAGGTCACGGCGCGCGGGTTCATCCACGAGCCGAAGACAGCGCCGATCGCCCCCCACAGCTGGTCGCGCGGCTTTTGCGGAAACGGACGGCCCTGCTCCTGTAGGACGACATCCTTGAAGCCGTTGACGACGACCTTCCAGTCCTCGGCCGACAGATCGGTGTCGAGCGTCTGCCCGGTGTCGAATTTGTGGTTTTCGATCAGCTCTTCGAAATGATGATGCTCGATGCCGAGCACGACCTGCCCGTACATCTGGATAAAGCGGCGATAGCTGTCATAGGCAAAGCGCTCGTCGCCGCTGTGCCGCGCCAGCCCTTCGACCGCGCGGTCGTTGAGGCCGAGATTGAGCACCGTGTCCATCATGCCCGGCATCGACACCCGGGCGCCCGAGCGCACCGAAACCAGGAGCGGATTGTCGGCGTCGCCAAAGCGAGAACCGAGCGCCCGCTCGATCGACGCGAGCCCGCCCGCGACCTGATCTTCCAAATCAGGCGGACAGGATTTGCCGTTTTCATAGAACCGGGTGCAGACCTCGGTCGTAATCGTAAAGCCCGGCGGCACCGGCAGCCCGAGATTGCACATCTCGGCAAGTCCCGCTCCCTTGCCGCCGAGCAAGTTGCGCATCTCGGCCCGCCCCTCAGCGGCGCCCTCTCCAAACCCATAAATCCATTTCGTCATTCGCCGCTCACCCTTCGATCAGCGAGAAATCGGCCACCTGGTTCATCGTGTCGCGAATCCGCCCCAACAGACGCAGCCGGTTCTCACGCAATTTCGCGTCTGGCACATTAACGGTGACTTTGTTGAAAAATTCATCAATCGGCTGACGGAGCCGCGCCAATTCGGCCATGGCCTCTTCAAACTTCCCCCGAAACACTGACTGGCCAGCCTGCCCGCCAATGTCACCAAGCGCCCGAGACAATGCCCCCTCTTCTGCCTCGTCCCTCATTGAGGCATCGTCCTGACCATCGTAGCGGCGTTTGTCGCGCCGTTCCTCAATTGAAACTATGTTGGACGCCCGGCGGTAGGCTGTCAGCAAGTTCGACCCGTCATCGGTTTCGAGAAATGTCTGAAGAGCTCCAACCCGTGATCGCAAGCGAACGATGTCGTCCTCCTTGAGGGCAAAGACCGCGGCAACGAGATCATGGCGTACACCCTGCTCGCGTAAATGCGCCCTTAGCCGATCGCCAATGAAATCGAGTAGCAGGTCTTTGACCGATCCCTGCTCCGGCAGGTCACCACCCAACTGGGTGACGACGTTCACAACGGCGAGTGAAAAGACTTGCCCGAGCGAAAGCTTCAGGTTGTTTTCGAGGATAAGTCGGACAGTCCCAAGTGCGGCGCGGCGAAGTGCGAACGGGTCGCGTGAGCCGGTGGGAGGCTCACCAATCGCAAAAAACGCTGCGAGCGTATCTATTTTGTCGGCCAACGCTACGACCACACTGATCGGAGCGGTGGGGCAAATGTCGTTTGGGCCGAGCGGCTTGTAGTGTTCGGCTATCGCATCGGCGACGCTAGGGTCTTCGCCGTCGTGCAGGGCGTAATCGCGCCCCATGACTCCTTGCAGCTCTGGAAATTCGCCAACCATCCCGGTCGAAAGATCCGCTTTCGCGAGGCGCGCAGCGCAGCAGGCTCTCGTTCTTAGACCCCCCCCCTTACCGTCATTCCCGCGAAAGCGGGAACCCAGGGCCAATGCGCCGGAGCGGTCGCCCTGGACCCCCGCTTCCGCGGGGGCGACGGGATCATTATCCGCGAAGCGAATGCTATCCGCGAGGAACTCTGCCAGTTTCTCCATCCGCTCGGTCTTGTCGTACACGCTGCCGAGCTTGGCGTGGTAGACGCGGTCTTTGAGCGCTGCGACGCGGTCTTCGAGGCGGATCTTGCGGTCCTGGTCCCAGAAAAACCGGGCGTCGGCGAGACGGGCGCGCAAAACGCGTTCGTTGCCGGCGACGATCGCCGAACCGGCGTCCTCGGTGAGGTTGTTGGCGACGAACAGGAAATGTGGGGCCGCGGCGCCCGACGGGTCGACGCAGGAGAAGTACTTTTGGTGCGCGCGCATCGCCGTCTGCAGGACTTCGGGCGGCAAGGTCATGTAATCGGCGTCGATCGCCCCAGCGAACACGACCGGAAATTCGGCGAGGCCCGTCACCTCGTCGAGCAGCCCCGGATCGGGTTTGACGGCAACCTGCAACTCCGCCGCACGGCGAGCGAGATCGGCGCGGATCAGCTCTCGGCGCTGGTCATGATCGACGATGACATACGCGTGTTGGAGTTTTTCGAGATATTCCGCGGCGCCGTCGACGCAGAACTCGCCAGGTGACAAAAAGCGGTGGCCGCGCGTGGCGCGGCCGACCCGGACGGCGTCGATTGTCAATGGTACGACCTCGCTGTCGAAAAGGCAGATGACCGAGGTCAAGGGCCGCACCCAGCGCAGCGATGCGCCCGGCCAACGCATCGATTTCGGCCAAGCCAGCTCAGTGATCGCGGCTTGCACCAACTGCGGCAATACTTCCGTCGTAGGCCGGCCCGATCGTCGGATGATGGCGAAATAAAATTCGCCGCGGCCGGTGTCGCGGATCTCGCAGTCATCGATCGCGGCGAGCCCCGCCGAGCGCAAAAAGCCGTCGACCGCCGGCTGCGGCGCGCCGACGCGCGGACCGCGTCGCTCCTCGCTTCGGTCGGGCTGGGTTGTCGGGATGCCCTCGGCGATGACGACCAGCCGGCGCGGCGTCACATAGCCGCGCGAGTCAGCCGCCGGGATCTCGGCCGCGGCGAGCTTGTCGCAAACGAGCGCGGTCAGATCCTCGATCGCGCGGCGCTGCATGCGCGCCGGGATTTCCTCCGACAGGAGTTCGAGCAGCAATTCTCCTTGATGCGGCTTTTCGGTCGGCGTGATGATGGATTCCGCGGCCGGGTTCATGGGTGGGCTGACCCGAAAGGGCCGAAATCAATGCTTCGCCTTCCCGGCGAAGGCCGGGATCCATTGCCACCATGGGTACCGGCCTGCGCCGGTATGGCACGGCGGAGATTGCGGCGACGGCCAAAAAAGCGTCTGCCGACTGTGCGCGAAAAGAGCCTCATTCCCTGCGACGCGCTTCCGCGGCGCCAGCGAGCCAAGCCTCGCAGCAGCCTTTGGCGAGGGTGCGCACACGCAGGATGTAGGCGGCGCGCTCGGTCACGCTGATCGCGCCGCGCGCGTCGAGCAGGTTGAACAAGTGGCTCGCCTTCAGGCACTGGTCGTAGGCCGGCAATGCCAGCCCGCGTTCGAGCACGGCGCGGCATTCCTCCTCGGCATCGGCAAAATGCCGGGTCAGCGCCCCGGTGTCGGCGATCTCGAAATTGTAGGCCGAGAATTCGCGCTCGCCGCGCTTGAACACGTCGTCGTACGTAATTCGAGCCGAACCGGGCGCACCGTTGTAATCAAGATCAAAGATGCTCTCGACCCCTTGCACATACATCGCCAGCCGTTCGAGCCCATAGGTTAGCTCGGTCGAGACCGGATCGCATTCGATGCCGCCGACTTGCTGAAAATAAGTGAACTGGCTGACCTCCATGCCGTCGAGCCAGACCTCCCAACCAAGCCCCCAGGCCCCCAGGGTCGGGCTCTCCCAGTCATCCTCGACAAAGCGGACGTCGTGGCGCTTGGCGTCGATGCCGAGGGCGGTGAGGCTCGCCAGATACAATTCCTGGCTGTCGGCCGGCGCCGGCTTCAGGATCACCTGGAGCTGGTAATATTGCTGGAGGCGGTTGGGGTTCTCGCCGTAACGGCCGTCGGTCGGCCGGCGCGACGGTTGGACATAGGCGGCCCGCCACGGCTGCGGCCCGAGCGCGCGCAACGCCGTCGCCGGATGAAAGGTCCCGGCGCCGACCTCCAAATCATAGGGCTGCAGGATGACGCAGCCTTGCCGCGCCCAGAAATTCTGCAGATCGGCGATCAAGGATTGAAAGCTCATGATCGGCGTCAGCGCGGTTGCGGGCAATCAGGCCGGCTACAGGCCGGCGCCCGCGCCGCGACATAGGAGCCGCATACGCCGCACGCCACCAGATCTTCGGCCAGGATCGCCCGGCGCGGCTGCGGGGCGCGCCGCCGCGTCAACTCGCGCGCCGGTCCGTTCAGCCAGCGGTAGCCGATCCAGATCGCGCCGAATACCAGGATCAGGAGGACGAGCTTGGGAAATTCAAACATCGCCGAGGTTTACCGGCCTCCCCGGAACCGGGTCAAGAAATGCCGCCAGGTCGTGCGAAGCGCCTCTCGCATCTCCCCTCGCCCACTTTTGCGGGAAGACGCCCGGAGTGCCGGGTTCGCCATCGGTCACCCGCTCACAGCCCAAAGCGGCCCCATAATACGCGCGCTTCGACCCAATCGGTGAACTCGGCGATCATCTCCGCAGGCTCGCGAGCGACAAAAGGCATACGGCTCCAAATCGGCCGCCGCCGCTCCGCCGCGATCGCGCGCAGGCGCACGTTCTCGCCATAGCGGGCCCGCATGACCGCACGCAATTCGCCGATGCCGTCGATCAGTCCGCGATCCGCCGCCATCTGTCCAGTCAGCACGTCACCGTTGAACAAGCTCTCATCGGCAGCGTCGATCTTGCCGGCGCGGCGCCGGCGGACATGATCTTTGAACGCCCGGTGGATGTCCTGCTGCAATGCGGTCAGCCGCTCGACATCCTCGGGGTTCACCGGCAGAAACGGATCGAGCAGCGATTTGTGCGTGCCGGCGGTGTAGAGCCGGCGCTCGATGCCGAGCCGATTCATCAGCTCGTGCAGGCCAAACCCGCCGCTGATCACGCCGATCGAGCCTACGAGCGAGGTCTCCTCGCCAAAGATCTCGTCGCCGGCGAGCGCCAGCCAATAGCCGCCGGAGGCCGCGACGTCCTCGGCAAAGGCGACAACGGGGATGCCTTTTTCCTCGGCCTGCTGGCGAATTCGGCGATAGAGCAATGCCGACTGGACCGGAGCGCCCCCGGGTGAATTAACGACGATGGCGACCGCGACCAGGCCCGGAATGCGGAACGCCCGCTCGATCGCCGTCGCGTGGCTCGCCAGCGAGATCGCGTTGCGCCGGGCGCGGGGCATGATCACCCCTTCGAAGCGCAGCACCGACACGACCGGCCCCCGCCGCCACAGCCGCTCGACATCGATGTAATCGGGAATCTTCATCCGTCCCAGATGGGGAGTCAATCGCTCCGAGACTACCGGATAGATCTATCTCGCTTGATCAAACTCGCTTGATCAGAGCTCAAGTCCCCGCCCCTCGCGCAATACCCCTTCGGCGCGATCGGTCAGCCTTCCGTCAGGACTGTGCAAGACGAGACCGGGTGCGAGCCGCGCCGGTGCGGCGATCTGTTTGCGGGCGCGTAGCAGAATGCGGCTTGCCGGCCGGTTCTCTCCCGCCCACAGCGGAAACACGACGACTTCGCCCGCCCGTCCGGCGATTTCGCCAAGCAGCGCGTCGATGCGGTCGGCACGATGAATAAAGGTCACCGTGCCTTTTGGACGCACCATCGCCAGCGCGAACCGCACCCAGGCGGCAAGATCGGCATCGCCCTCGACCGTGGCGCTGGTCTTGCCCGCTGTCTCGCCGGGGTTTGTGCGGCCGTGCTCGTTGTAAGGCGGATTGGCCATGACGTGGTCGAAGGCGCCAGGGGACAGCCGAGGCGGCGGCCTCAGCAAATCACCCGTCATGACCGAGACGCGCGCCTCCATCGCGTTCAGGATGGCATTGTCGCCGGCGAGCCGGACAAGGTCGCGCTGCATCTCGAGCCCGACCACGCGGCAGCGCGGCACCCGCGCTGCCAGGCACAGCATCGCCGCACCGGCCCCACAGCCGACATCGAGCACCAGCTGGTGCGGCTCGGCCGGCGCCGCGGCGGCCAGAAACACCGGGTCGATTGCGACCCGATACCCCTCGGCCGGCTGGCGCAGCCGAACACGGCCGCCGAGCAGGCAGTCCTCGGTAAACTCCGGTTCGGCGCCGGCCGGCGATCCGCTCACCGGGCTTCCTCGCCGGCCTGCGAAAGTAATGCACGGGCGCGGACCAAGTCGCGGTCCGCGACCATCAGGCGCCGCGGGATGGCGCCGATATTCCCTTCGATCAGGCTGGTGTGATGGTCGAGCACAAGGCTTTCGATCCCGGAGTCACTCAGTAGCGCCTGCAGCCAAGAAAGGCGGACGGGGTTGTTGGTGCGCAACAGTTCTTTCATCGCCTCGGTCTTGCGCAGGCCTCGCACAGGGTCGAGAGGGGCAACCCTTGACCCACCGTCTTGTCATTCTATGCTCATTCGCGTTGCGGCGCGTCAAGCCGATCGGATGGCCGACCGAACAGCAACGCAGACACGCGGGAGAAGCGGGTGGCGCTGGTGGCGGGTGTCGATCAACTGCGCGAGGTTCCCAAACCTTCGCTCGACCCGCTGTCGGGGCTGCTGAAGAGCGACCTCGAAGGCGTCAACCGGTTGATCGTCGAGCGCATGCAAAGCCCGGTGGCGCTGATCCCGCAACTCGCCAGCCATATCGTCGCGGGGGGCGGCAAGCGGCTGCGGCCGATGCTCACCCTTGGCTGCGCCCGGATGTGCGGGTATTGCGGCGACCGTCACATCGCGCTTGCCGCTGCGGTCGAGTTCATCCACACCGCGACCCTGTTGCACGACGACGTCGTCGACGCGAGCGATCTGCGCCGCGGCCGCGACACCGCGAATGCGGTGTGGGGCAACAAGCCCGCGGTGCTGGTCGGCGATTTCCTCTTCAGCCGGTCGTTCGAGCTGATGGTCGCCGACGGCTCGCTGCGCGTCCTCGAAATCCTGTCGCGGGCCTCCGCCGTCATCGCCGAGGGCGAAGTCATGCAGCTGATGACGACCGGCAACATGGCGACGACCGAGGCTGATTATCTCGCCGTCATCCAGTCGAAAACCGCCGAGCTGTTCGCCGCTGCAAGCCGCATTGGTGCGGTGCTCGCCGGGTACTCGCCTGACGAGGAAGAGGCGCTCGACCATTTCGGCCGTAACCTCGGGATTGCGTTTCAGTTGATCGACGACATGCTCGATTTTTCGGCGCGCCAATCCGAACTCGGCAAGAGCGTCGGGGACGATTTCCGCGACGGCAAAGTGACCTTGCCGGTGCTGCTCGCCTTTGCCCGGGGCGACGACGACGAGCGCCGGTTCTGGCGGCGCACGCTCGAAGAGCTCGATCAGCAGCCGGGCGACCTCGAGCGGGCGATCCGTCTGGTCGAGCGCCGCGACGCGCTTGCCGAGACCCTGGCGCGTGCCCGCGCCTATGCCGCCGCTGCGATCGAGGCGCTGGCACCGTTCGCCGACGGCCCCGAGCGCCGCGCCTTGATCGCCGCCGCCGCCTTTGCCGGCGACCGCAGTTTTTGAGTGTCCGACCCCGAAGCGGAAGGATCGAATTAGGAGGCTGGACAACTATCGGAGCACGATCTGGGTCGATGCCACGCGTCCCCCGCCTGCGCCGGGGCAGGCTCTTCGAGGCCTCGCTTTCGAGGCACCTCAGGATGACGACCTTATTTGAAGGCTATCAGCGGACTACGTCATGTGAGGAGCGCCCCGCGAAAGCCGGAGCGCCTCTCGAACCACGCACAGCGCCGATGCAACGCAATTCTTGACCAGCCTCGAATGAGGCTCGCACCGCCGTCGTGATCGGGAGCGGAATGCCCGCGATCAGCAACTAAGGCTTCGCCGAGGCGATCGCGGCTTCAACGTCCTTAGCGAGGACGGCTGCATATGTCACAACCAGTCACCCACAATTTGCTAAAATGACTCAATGCATCTCGGGTCAGACACCTAGTTTAGTCAGCAGCGCCGCACGCCCTGGCATGCGCCCACTGCGCGGTCCGGCGGACGCCGCCAAAGGTAAAGATGTGGAGGCCGTCGATCGGCGCGCTGGGCCGCTCGCTCGCAATCAGCGCGCTGACGAGCGCGTCGGGGGTGGCTTCGGCGAGGATGCGGGCGAAGGCGGTCTGACCGCGACCGAGCGCGCGCAAGGAAGCGCCGATGCCGCAGCGGACCGCAAATTTGGCAAGGGTTGCGATGCTGGCGGGACCGGCGATACCAATGCGGATCCGGCAGAGAACGCCCTCGTCGCGCAATGACATGATCCAGCGCCCGATCGGTGCCGGATCGAAGCCTAACTGGGTGATCAACGACGCCTCAAGGCCCCGCTGCTGGGCAAGCGCCAGTTTCGCCCGCAATACCTTGTCGAGACTACGGCGCTCGATGCCTGGATGGCCCTCCGGATAGCCCGCAAAGGCAACCTGCCGGACACCGTGGCCTTCCACCAGACCGGTCGCCAGCAGCTCTAAGCTGTCGCGAAATGGCCCGACCGCCTGGACTGGGTCGCCGCCGACCAGCAAAACGCAGGTCACCGCCGCCTCGCCCGCCGCACGCTGCAGAAAATCGCGCGCCTGCGTAAAGCTGGCGAGACGCCGCGCCGCGACATGCGGCACCGGGATGAAGCCGGCCCGCCGCAGCTTGGCGCAGGCGGCGACGACGTCGTGATGGGTGACGCTGCCGGGATGGTTGACGAACACTGTCGTCCCCGGTGCGAGGAATTCGCCGAGCCGGTCGCGCACCGGGTCGTCGCGCGGCGAGATCTCGATCGACGCGGAGCCGATCAGCCGTGCGGCCCGGCGGGTGCGGTCGCGGTCTTCAACCGCAGCATCCGGCAGTTCCACAGCGGCTCTGATGGTCATCCCGAACCCCGTTTGCGCGAGATCACGTAGGATTCGTCCCAGAACCACAACCCGCCGTATTTGCGCAGCACCTCCTTGGTCGCGTCGAGATAGGCGCCGCTGCTGATCGCTCCAGACAGCCGCTTATCCTCGATCTGGGCGACATAGACCGCGGCGTTCCATGCCGCGAACAAGGTCGAGGTGCCGATCGTGTCGCTGATCTCGCTCGGCAAGGTGTGCATGTCGTAGCGGAACAGCGAGCGGGCGTCGGCATAGGCGCCGAAGTTGAAGGCGCGCGCCGCGCTGCCGAGTTCGGTCTTGGCGGCGCGCAGCAGCGCATGCCGATCGGTGGTGAAAGGGTCCTCGCCCGGCCAGATCCGGCGGATGACCTCCAGCCCCGGGTCGTCGCCATGCGAATGGATCGCAATCAGCCTACCGCCGGGCGCCAGGCTCCGCGCGAGCGGGGCGATGATGCGGCGCGCCTTGAATTCGAGCGGGGCGCGGGCGCGGTAGGGCTGCGAGGCGATGACCAGATCGTATTCGGCGCGGGTCAGGCCGCGCCGGGGACGCACCTGGTCGAGCAGGAATTTGTGGTCCTCGCGGTAGATCACCAGCACCACCGGCTTTTCATAGACCGGGTTGCCGGTGCTGGCGCTGACCCGAGCTTGCCAATGCTGGCCGAGAAACCCTTGCAGGTCGGCGATCTGCACCTCGAAATCATGCGCGGTGCTGCCGGTCAGCGGCAATTCATGCCAGACGAGGCTGGTTGCCGCGGTGACCGAATGCGGCGTCAGCCACGGCGCCTCGGCGTAATACATGTTGGTCATGACCAGCACCGTCGCCGGGTGCTCGAACAGCCGGTCCGGCATCTTTTCGAGCGTCAGCCGCACGTCTTCGAGGCTGATCTCCTTGGCGACGGTGTAGAACGGCATCGTCGCAAAGCGGTGGTGCATCGCCCGCATCGTACGGGTCAGCACGGTGCCGTCGCCGGTGCCGGCGTCGAACAGGCGCAACGCCGGTGGGCGCGGATGGATATTGCCCAATTCCATGCCCACTCGTTGGGCAATTGCCCACTTCTCGCTGCAAGTCGTCACAAACAGCAGATATTTCTGCCGATTGTCATAAAAGCGGAAGTTGCGCGCGGCGCCCTCGGCGGCCCTCCCGGCAATAACCGTTGCGGCGATCGAGTGGCCGTTGATTTCGGGCCGCGGCTCGCGTGCGATAAAGGCGTGTACACGATCGGCCGTATCGGTGGTGACGCGGCCGCCGAGACGCAAACGGCCGACGAGCTTGCCGTCGTTGACGGCGAGGCGGCCAAAGGTCAATTCCGCCATGCCGGCGCGACGGCAGTAGTCGGCGATGTCGCGCAACAGCGTCTCGCTCATCGCGCAATCCCGTAGTTTCAGGCGATACGAGTTGATCTCGGGTGAACCCGCGCGTCAACCACAATCATGCCCACTGAAATAGTGGGCAATAGGAATGGGCGAAAACGCTCACGGGACGCTGCGCCGTGAGGCTTCTGGCGTGCTCAGAAGGCTTTTGGTGAACCGGTTTGGCTCAAGATGCCGTTCGCAGTATGCCGGCTGACGGATCCCGACCGGCGCCGGGAAGCGCCGCTTTGGTGATCGGGCCGTACCAGATGTCATGCCGGTCCGGGCAAAGTTGCAACCTGCACGCCGCAGCAATTGGCGCAGCTCACGATCGAACGCGGCGGCCATCTAGGCCGCAGCGACCACCGGCACCGATTGCACGCGCTCGGCGATAACATGTGCCTCGATCTCGTCGCCAGGTGCCGCCAGCCCGTTTTCGGCCGCGATTTCGGGAGCGATTTCGAGCACTCGTGAGACGAGCAGGTCAAAGGTCGGCGCTTCCGTAGTCAAGGGTGGCTCATCATTAGAGCACCACCACACACCCGCCTCGGCGTCCCATTCAGCGCGGACCCCGAAACGTCTCGATGCCGGCATTCGGCCCCTCTCGCGGTGCCCCGTTTCGCCGGGGATAATAGCCTGAGACCGCGAACAAAACCACCGCAGCCGAATCGCCGCCGCGGACCGAATGTCCTGCCCGGCCCACTCGATGTGTTTCCTCTCCAAGGGAAACGCCACGGAAAACCAGGCGCCGAGTGCTACAATCGGCGCAGAAATGCGCCGTACGGCCGAGCCGCGGTCCGGCCGGGTAAAGCAAGGAGGGGGTCATGAGACGCAGCATCGAGCACATCCTGACCAGTCATGCCGGCAGCCTACCGCGGCCGGACGCGCTGATCGCCGCCAACCGCGCGCACGAAACCGGTGCGGCGGTCGACGAGCGGAATTTTGACGAAACGCTGCGCGCGGCGGTGGCCGAAGTGGTGCGGCATCAGCGCGATCTCGGCATCGACGTTCCGGGGGACGGCGAGTTCGGCAAGCCGATGGGCCAGCGCGTCAATTACGGCTCGTGGTGGCGCTATTCGTGGCAGCGCCTCGGCGGGCTCAATCCCGAGGGGCCGAGCCTCTACGAGATGACGCCGCGGCGCTCGCGCCCCGGCGAGGTCGTGTTGACGAGCTTTGGCGACCGCCGCGACCGCACCCAGTTTGCGGCCGCCTATAACGATCCGGATTCGGGCATCACCACCGGGCCGCGCCCGCCGGCGCCGATATGTGTGGCACCGCTGACCTATACCGGCCACGACGCGATCAAGGACGACATCGCCAATTTCAAGGCGGCATTGCAGACGGTCGGGGTCGAGGAAGGCTTTATGACCGCCGTCGCCCCAGGCAGCGCCTCGCGCATCGGCAACGAGTATTACAAGACCGAAGAAGAGCTGCTCTACGCCTGCGCCGACGCGATGCGCGAGGAATACAAGGCGATCGTCGATGCCGGGTTGATCCTGCAATTCGACGACCCGGCGATCGCCGAGAACTGGGACATGATCAATCCCGCGCCGACCGTCGAGGAATACAAGAAATTCACGATGCTCCGCGTCGAAGCGTTGAACCACGCGATCAAGGGCCTGCCCGAGGACCGCATCCGGTTTCATTTGTGCTGGGGGAGCTGGCACGGCCCGCACATGAGCGACATCGCGATGCGCGACATCGTCGAGGTGATGCTGGCGGTCAACGCCGAGGCCTATTCGTTCGAAGCCGGCAACGTCCGCCACGAACACGAGTGGAAGGTGTGGCAGGAGGTCAAACTGCCTGACGGCAAGATCATCCTGCCGGGTGTGGTCAGCCACGCTACCAACGTCGTCGAGCACCCCGAGCTGGTCGCCGACCGCATCCTGCGTTTTGCCAACCTCGTCGGGCGCGAGCGGGTCGTCGCCTCGACCGATTGCGGGCTGGGCGGCCGTGTCCACCCGCAGATCGCCTGGGCCAAGCTCGAAGCGCTGGCGCAAGGCGCGGCGCTGGCGAGCCGCCAGCTCTGGGGCTGAGACCCATGAGAATTAGCTCCGACCACATCCTGACCAGCCACGTCGGAAGCTTGCCGCGCCCGGACGATTTGATCGAGGCAAACCGCGCGCGGGAGGCTGGCGAGGCGACCGACGAGCCGGCTTTTCGGACGACCTTGCGGGCGGCGGTGCACGACGTCGTGCACCAGCAGAAGAGGCTCGGCATCGAGATCCCGGGCGACGGCGAGTTCGGCAAGTCGGTGGGGCACCGCGTCAACTATGGCGCGTGGTGGAACTACGCGTTTTCGCGCCTCGGCGGGCTCCAGCTCGGCGGGCCGAGCCTCGACCACATGACCCCGCGACCCGCCCGGCCGGGCGAGATCGTGTTGTCCAGCGCCGCCCGCCGGCGCGACCGCCTGCGGTTTGCCGATGCGTATGCCGACCGCGAGTCCGGGGTTTTCATGGGTCCACGGCCAACGACGGGTCCGGTCTGCGTCGGGCCGCTGACCTATACCGGCCAGGCGGCAATCAAAGCCGACATCGACAACTTCAAGGCGGCATTGCAGACGGCCGGGGTCGGGGAGGGCTTTATGACCTCGGTCGCGCCGGGCAGCGCCTACCGCGTTCCCAACAATTACTACAAGAGCGACGAGGAGTTCCTCTACGCCTGGGCCGAGGCGATGCGCGAGGAGTACCAGGCGATCGTCGATGCCGGCCTCGTGCTCCAGCTCGACGACCCGGCGACCGCGACCGGATGGGACATGATCGATCCCGAGCCCGAGGTCGAAGACTACCGGAAATTCACGATGACCCGGATCGAGGCGCTCAACCACGCGCTGCGCGGTCTGCCGCAGGACCGCATCCGCTTTCATTTGTGCTGGGGCAGCTGGCACGGGCCGCACACGACTGACATCGCGATGCGCGACATCGTCGAGGTGATGCTGGCGGTCAACGCCGAGGCCTATTCGTTCGAAGCCGGTAATGTTCGCCACGAACACGAATGGAAGGTGTGGCAGGAGGTCAAGCTGCCTGACGGCAAGATCATCCTGCCGGGTGTGGTCAGTCATGCCACCAACGTCGTCGAGCATCCGGAGCTGGTCGCCGACCGCATCCTGCGCTTTGCCAACCTCGTCGGGCGCGAGCGGGTCGTCGCCTCGACCGATTGCGGGCTCGGCGGCCGTGTCCACCCGCAGATCGCCTGGGCCAAGCTCGAAGCACTGGCGCAAGGTGCGGCGCTGGCAACCCGCCGGCTCTGGCGCCGGTAATACTCCGGACCCCTGATTCCCGTCCGCAAATCGCGCCTCGATGCTTGCTCGAACACCACAAATCTGCCATCCCCATTTCGTCCATTTAGCGTCAAAAGGGGACGTCAATGTCGATCCGCTCGGGTTTGGGCTCTGCCATTGTGGTTATCCTGGCGATCGCTTGCGGTGGCGCGCAATCCGCACGGGCGCTGACGATGAAAGAGTGCAGCGCCAAGTATCAGGCCGCACAACAGGCCGGTACGCTCAACGGTATGAAATGGAACGATTTTCGCAAGTCGCAATGTGGGTCGACCAACCCTGAGGCGGCGGGGGCGCCAGCGTCGGCCACGACCAAGTCGTCTGCGACTGCTGCTCCGACTCAGTCTTCGGCTGCCACCGCCCCCAACAAGACGCCGGCGCCAGTGGGCAATGCAGTGTTTCCCACGGCTGTCTTGCAAAAGTATTCCAATGAGAGCCCGGGAAAGGCTCGCATGCATACCTGTCTTGATCAATACCACGCTAATAAAGCCAACAATACGAATGGCGGGCTACGCTGGATACAAAAAGGCGGTGGCTACTACAGCGAGTGCAGCAAGCGGCTCAAAGGATAGCGAATTCATCGGAACGATCCCAGCCGGCATCAAAAAAACTGAGCCTGGCGTTTCCTTGTGTTCGTCTAGCGGGTCGCTGATCTTTTCGAGTGATACTCCGCTCTTTGGCGGCTGTTTTTGACCGCTGCAGACCGAGGAACGAGCCGCGCAAGCCTTGCCAGCGGCTTGCCCTTCGTAGTGGCGCACGTATCGGAAGTGGACGGCCCGGAACGCGGAACGGCGAATTAGACTAGCTGCGCAGTTCGGCGGCGAGGGCGGCGATTTCGGCCGCCGCGAGGCTGGCGCGGGCGGTTTCGAGCACACCCAGGCCTTGCTCCATCGCCTGGACGAGGGCGACGCGGTTGCCGATGCGGCCGGCGGCGACCGTTGCACCGAGAGCCGCAAGATCGACGGCGACGCGTTCGCTCGCGGATGACCGCGGCGGCACCCGGTTCAACACGGCGATGGCCGGCCGCCGCTCGTCGCGCGCCATCGCCAGGGTGGCCTCGGTCGCCCACAGGTCGAGCGGCGATGGCTGCACGGGGACCAGCACCAGCCCGGCCGAGCGCACCACGATCCGCGCCTCGGTCTCGACGTGCGGCGGGCTGTCGATGATGACGAAATCGGCGTCGCGCGCGTGGTTCCCGATCCACTGCTCGGCGCGCCAGCCGGGGAGCGCCGCAAATTCGAAGCCTATCGTCATATCCCCGAGCCGCTTCCGGCGCAGCCCGACCCAGGTGGCGAGGCTGCCCTGTGGATCGATGTCGAGGAGCGCAACCCGCGCGCCACTCGTCACCCAGGCGACCGCGAGCTGCGCCGCCAAGGTGGTCTTGCCGGCCCCGCCTTTGCGCTGCGCGATCGTGATTACCCGCCCCGCCATCGGCCTCCGCTTTAGCAGAGGTCGCGACGGGTTGGTATGCGCATCGATCTCGTCGAAGCGATTGTGCCGGGGCCGGCTACTCGGCGGCCTGCCGTCTCGTCGTCAGCCCCAACCGCTCGGCGACGCCCTCTCCATAGGCGGGGTCGGCCTTGGTGAAATGAGCGATTTGGCGCAATTTGATCTCGTCCGGCACGCCCTGCATCGCCGCAGCGATATTGTCGAACAATTGCCGCTTCTGATCGGGCGACATCAGCCGGAACAAATTGCCGGGCTGCGTGTAGTCGTCGTTGCCGATGCGATGGTTATAGCGGTCGGCGGCACCCGAGATCGGCAATGGCGGCTCCTTAAACGCCGGGTCCTCGATCGGGCCGCCAAAGCTGTTGGGCTCGTAATTGACCGAACCGCCGCCGTTCTCGTCAAAGCGCATTGCGCCATCGCGTTGATAATTGTGCACCGGCACATGCGGCTTGTTGACCGGCAGGCTCTCGTAATTGACGCCGAGCCGGTGGCGGTGCGCGTCGCCGTAAGCGAAAATGCGGAATTGCAGCATCTTGTCGGGGCTGTGGCTGATCCCGGGCACGACATTGGCCGGCGAGAACGACGCCTGCTCGACCTCGGCGAAATAATTCTCGGGGTTGCGGTTCAGCTCGACGATGCCGACCTCGATCAGCGGGTAGTCTTTGTGTGGCCACACCTTGGTCAGGTCGAACGGGTTGTAGGGCACCTTGTCGGCGTCGGCCTCGGGCATGATCTGCACGCAGAACCGCCATTTCGGGAAATCGCCGCGTTCGATCGCGCCGAACAGATCGCGCTGATGGGTCTCGCGGTCCTGGCCGACGAGCGCGGCGGCCTCGGCGTTGGTCAGATTGGATATGCCCTGCATCGTCTTCAGGTGGAACTTGACCCACGAGCGCCGATTGTCCTTGTCGATCAGGCTGTAGGTGTGGCTACCGTAGCCGTTGACGTTGCGAAAGCTCTTGGGCAGGCCGCGGTCGGACATCAGGATCGTGACCTGATGCAGGCTTTCGGGCGACAGCGACCAGAAATCCCACATCGCAGTCGGACTGCGCAGATTGGTCTTGGGGTCGCGCTTCTGGGTGCGGATGAAATCCGGGAATTTATAGGCGTCGCGGACGAAAAACACCGGGGTGTTGTTGCCGACCAAATCCCAGTTGCCGTCCTCGGTGTAGTACTTCGTCGCGAAGCCGCGCACGTCGCGCTCGGCGTCGGCGGCGCCGCGTTCGCCGGCTACGGTCGAAAACCGCCAGAAGCACTCGGTCTTTTTGCCGATCGCGCCGAACACCTTGGCCTTGGTATAGTGGGTTATGTCGCCGGTAATCGTCAAGGTGCCGTAAGCGCCGGAACCTTTGGCATGAACGACGCGTTCGGGAATGCGCTCGCGGTTGAAATGAGCGTGCTTTTCGAAGAGTTGCCAGTCCTGGACCAACAGCGGCCCGCGTGGGCCGGCGGTCAGGCTGTTCTGGTTGTCGCCGACCGGGATGCCGGCTTCGGTCGTCAGCGTTTTCGAATCATCCATGCTATCCTCCAAAACTTCCGAGTCCCCGAGTTGTTTATTAGAATTGGTCTAAACGTTGGGTCCGGCCCCGAAATGTCAATAGCGGCATTCCCGCCACAGCTTTACGATGGAAGGCGCGATGTGCCCTGCCGTCGTCCCCGCTAGCCGATCCGCGATCGCACATGCCGCCCGGCTGTTGCGCGCTGGAGGACTGGTCGCGTTTCCGACCGAGACGGTCTACGGGCTCGGCGCCGACGCCACCGACGAACGCGCCGTCGCCGCGATCTTTGCTGCGAAGGGCCGGCCGCGCTTCAACCCGCTGATCATGCACGTTCCAGGGCTTCCCGAGGCCGAGGCTTTCGCCGAATTCGACCCGCGGGCGCGGCACGTCGCCGCGCATTTCTGGCCGGGGCCGCTCTCGCTCGTGCTGCGCCGACGCGGCGACAGTGGGCTCGCGCTGTTGGCCTGCGCCGGGCTCGACACGGTGGCAATCCGCGCCCCCGCTCATCCGCTGGCGCAAGCCCTGCTGCGGGCGGCCGGGCGCCCGGTCGCCGCCCCCTCGGCCAACCGCTCGGGCCGGGTCAGCCCGACCGAAGCCGCCCACGTCGCCGCTGAACTCGCCGACGCGGTGGCGCTGATCCTCGACGGCGGGCGCACCCCGGTCGGTCTCGAATCGACGGTGCTCGACCTGACGGGGGACACCCCTGCCCTGCTCCGCCCCGGTAGCGTCACCCTCGAAGCATTGACCGCTCTCCTCGGCCCGATCGCCACGCCGTCAGCGGGTCCGGCGCGATCGCCCGGAATGCTGGCGAGCCATTACGCACCCTTGTTGCCGTTGCGCCTCGCAGCTACCAACGCCCGCCCCGGCGAAGCGTTCCTCGCCTTCGGCCCCCATGCCCCACCCGGCTTCGCCGAAACCCTGCATCTCAGCCGCTCGGGCGATCTCGCCGAGGCCGCCGCCAATTTGTTCGCCATGCTGCGCCAGCTCGACCGCCCCGCCTTCACCGGCATCGCGGTCGCCCCGATCCCCGAGCACGGCCTCGGCGACGCGATCAACGACCGCCTCCGCCGCGCCGCCACCCCCCGGCCGCATCTGTAGCCAACCATGCCACCGAATTTTCCCGAAATTTTGAGCCAATCCCAATTTACAGCCGTAATCCAACGCGTGATTTCCCGTCGATCATCGTTCGCAAGGCTGCTAAACAATGGTCGCCCCTGGCCTGAACAGGGGGCAAGCGACGTGCGCTCGCCCCTAGACCCCCGCTTTCGCGGGGGCGACGGTAACATATCGGAATCATGCATTTTATTTCGAGTCGGCTGACGTAACTATGTGAATGAACCGGTAAGTGGGACAAGAGACAATGAATATATACAAAGATGACGAAGATGAATTCCACTTAACGTTTTCTGATAAAGAGCTGATCGCGATCATCTCTTGCACGAATGAGGTTCGGAACGGAGTTGTTTTGCAGGAATTTCAAACGCGGATTGGACTCGCTGAGGAGGGCGTCAAGACGCTTCATCGTCAGATCCTTGCGCCGTAAAGGCTGGCTGATCGCGCCGAGGCTCTCGGAATCGGGAAGGTCGATCGCGTGGTTCATGGTAGGGAGCCCATGGGGTCATAGCTGATGCCGGCCGACGGCAGTGTAACCCGGCGGCGCACCGTCTTACATTCGCGGCGGAGGAGACGACCATGAGCACACCAGCCAACCTTTCGGGTCGGGTCAAGCGGCGCGGGATCGGCGACTTCGTCAAGGGCGGCGCGCCGATCGTCGGGCTGACCGCCTACACCGCGCCGATCGCCCGGCTGCTCGACCCATATGTCGATTTTCTGCTGGTCGGGGATTCGCTCGGCATGGTCGTCTACGGGTTCGACAGCACCCTCCCGGTCACGGTCGAGATGATGATCGCGCATGGAGGCGCGGTCATGCGCGGTTCGGCGCGGGCACTGGTCGTCGTCGACTTGCCGTTTGGCGGCTACCAGGAATCGCCCGAGCAGGCGTTCCGCAACGCCGCCCGGATCATGGCGGAGACCGGCTGCGCCGCGGTCAAGCTCGAAGGCGGCGCGGAGATGGCCGAGACCGTGCGCTTTCTGACCCGGCGCGGCATTCCGGTCATGGGCCATGTCGGGCTGATGCCGCAATCGGTCAACACCGCGGGCGGGTTCAAGGTGCAGGGACGCGGAGAAAGCCAAGCCGAACGGGTCGCCGCCGACGCCGCCGCGATCGCCGAGGCCGGCGCGTTCTCGATCGTGATCGAGGGGACCATCGAGAAGGTGGCGCGCGCGATCAGCGAAACAGCGCCAGTGCCGACGATCGGCATCGGCGCCTCGCCGGCGTGCGACGGCCAGATCCTGGTCACCGACGACGTGCTCGGCGTCTTCACCGAGTTCACGCCGCGTTTCGTCAAGCGCTATACCGAGCTGGCGCCGCTGATCTCGGCTGCCGCCGAGGCCTATGCCGCCGATGTCCGCGCCCGCCGCTTCCCCGGCAAGGAGCACCTCTTCGGCGTGGGATGAGGGCGGTCCGCGCTCACTCTGTTCAGCGCGAGATCGCCTCGAGCCGCAGGTTTGTGGTCCGCGGCCCCATCGACGCGATGACGATGATCACAGCGATCATCGCGCTGGCGATGAACAGAAAAACGCCGATCGTGCCGTAGTTCCTCAAGAAAAAGGCGACGAAAAAGCCGACGAAAATCGTGCTGAACCGGCTCCAGGAATAGGTGAAGCCGACAGCGCGGGCGCGAATCCGGGTCGGATAAAGCTCCGACTGGTAGGCATGCAGCGAATAGGCGAAGATCGTGTTCGAAAAGGCGATCAGCAGCCCGAAGATAACGATCCCGACGGCGCTTTTCTGCTGTGAGAAACAGAGGCCAAACACCGCGATCGCAAGAGCCGCCCCGCAAATCTGCCACTTGCGCTCGAACCGATCGGCGAACTGGGTCGCGACGAGCGCTGCACCCGGCGAAGCCAGCGCAATAACGAAAGTGTAGGCCAGCGATTTGGTGATGGTGATGCCTTGCGACAGCAGCAGGGTCGGAACCCAGGCGGTAAACCCGTAATAGCCGATCGTCTGCAACAGCTGGAAAATCACCAGCATGACCGTCCGCTTCAGATAGGGCGGGCGAAAGATCTCGGCATATGATCCCTGGGCTTCTTCGACCTCTCCTGCGAGGCTCTGCGGCGCCAGCAGCGGCCGGCCGGTTTCCGCTTCGATCCGCGCCTCGATCATTCGTGCGACACGGTCGGCCTCGGCATGGCGGCCGTGCTGGGCAAGCCAGCGCGGCGATTCCGGCAGACCGAGGCGCAGCCACCAGGCGATGATCGCACCACCGGCGCCGATCAACGCCACCCAGCGCCAGCCGTCGACCCCGAGCGGAATCCGCGGCACCAGCAGGAACGCAAGAAACGCCGCGATCGGATAGGCGGACAGGCTGATCGTCGCAACAAAGGCGAAAGCGGCGCCGCGCCGCTCCCGCGGCACCAGCTCCGACAGATAAGTATCAATTGTCACAAACTCGACGCCGATGCCGATGCCCGCGATAAAGCGCCAGGTAACCAAGCCGACATCGGTCGACTGCAGCGCCATCATCAGGGTCGCCAGCGAGTACCACACCAGCGCGAAGGTAAAGATCGTCCGCCGCCCGAAATAATCGGACAGCGGGCTCAGCAGCAGGGTGCCGATGAACATCCCGGCGAAGGTTGCGGCGATCAGGCTCGCGAAGCCGTGGATGTCGAAGAACCCCTTGGTCGTCGCGACCATGATCCCGGCCTTGAACAGGCCGGGCGCGATATAGGTGGTCAGGCCGTTGTCGTAGACTTCAAAGAACGCGCCGAGCGCCAGCAGCACGATAAAGCGCAGCATGAAGCGCGACTGCGGCAGCCGATCCATGCGCGCCGCGATGGTGATCGCGGGTCGGCCCGCGAAGGCGGTGAGGGCGTCTTCGGCCAAGGCATTTTCCTCCTATTTTCGCGCATTCTTTCGGCGCGCGGATTTGGGCGCAACCGGCGCCGCAAACGCGGCAGCCGCGCGCATTGCTGCACGACGGCCCGGTTAGCGGAGGAAAGGGCACGCGGTCAATGCGCCAATTGGCGCAGATCCGGCATGGCAAGATCGAGGCCGCGGGCGAAGCTCTCGACCACCTCGTCGATTTCGCTCGCAGTGATGGTCAGCGGCGGCGAGAACGAAAGGGTGTCGCCGAAGCCGAGCGCGCGAACCAGCAGCCCCTGGTCGAGCACGTTGCGGGCGACGATGCGATGCGCGCCGGCCTGCGGGTCGAAGAACCGCCGCGCGTTCTTGTCGGCGACGAATTCGACCCCGACCATCAGCCCCTCGCCGCGGATGTCGCCGATATACGGATTGTCGCCGACCCGGGAGCGCAGCTGTTCGCGCAGATGAGCCCCCATCTTCGCCGAATTGTCGACCAGGCCTTCGCGCTCGATGATGTCGAGATTGGCCATCGCCACCGCGCCGCCGACCGGATGACCCGAATAGGTAAAGCCGTGCATTACGGGGCCGTATGCCGGCGAGGCCTCGCGCAAGACCGACCACATCCGCTCGGAAACGAGTGAGGCGGACAGCGGAAAATAGGCGCTGGTGATGCCCTTGGCCAAGGTGACCATGTCGGGCTTCAGACCGTAGAGCCCGGTCGCGAACCACGAACCGGTGCGGCCAAAGCCGGTGATCACCTCGTCCGCGACGAACAGGATGTCGTTCTTGGCGAGAACGTCCTGCACCAGGGCGAAATAGCCTTTGGGCGGAACCAAAACGCCGCCGGTGCCCATGACCGGCTCGGCGATAAAGGCGGCGATGGTGTCGGCGCCCTCGCGCTCGATCAGCGCTTCGAGATCGGCGACCATGCGGTCGCTAAAGGCGGCCTCGCCCTCGCCCGGCTCGGCAAAGCGATAGAAATGCGGGCAGGACGTGTGGAAAACGCCCTCGATCGGCAAATCGAAGGCTTGATGAAAGCCGCTGATCCCGGTCAGGCTGCCCGCAGCGTAGGTCAGGCCGTGATAGGCGCCGAGACGCGAGATGAATTTCTTCTTCCGCGGCCGGCCGCGCAGATTGTTGTAGTAGCGCACCAGCTTGAAATTGGTGTCGTTGGCGTCCGAGCCCGAAGTACCGAAGAAAACCTTTGATAGGTGCCCGGCGCCGGCCTTCTCGCGGAACAGGGTCAGGAGCCGGTCGGCGAGGCGGATGATCGGCTCGTTCGAGTAGGACGCGAAGGTGTGGTAATAGCCGAGATCGGCCATCGCCTGCGCCGCCGCCGCGCCCAATTCGGCCCGGCCGTAGCCGACATTGACGCACCACAACCCGGCGCCGCAGTCGATCAAATCATGCCCGCGGCGGTCTTTGAGCCGCACGCCGGCGCCGCCGGCGATGATCGTCGGCCCGTTCTTCAGATGGTCGGCGATCGAAGTCGCCGGATGGAACAGGCTCTGCCGGTCCATCTCCTCGAGCGAGTAGTTCTGCGCGTTGGGCATCAGCGTCTCCCCGCCTTGGCCAGCCCTCGCGTTCTCTTCTCCGCCGCCGGGCTTGCCGGGAGAGAACGGGGTGAGGGGCGGCCTTGGCCTACATATGCGAGTACATTGCTTGCCGGGCACCTCCAGGCGGGCGGAAAGCGAGGCCGGTCGAGATGGGCTCCACCTGCCCGCCGGGATCGAGCGACATCAGGCCCTGCTCGGCGAGGAAGACGCGGCCGTCCCAGTGGATCTTGAGCCCGTTCGGCTCACCGTCATATTCGGCCACCAAGGGCGAATTCCCCCTGCGACGAAATCCGCAAGATCTGGCCGTAGGGGGTGTTGGTGACATAGAGGTTGCCGGCGCGGTCGAAGGACGGCCCTTCGAGAAAACAATCGCGCACCACACCGCTTTGCAATCGCACATTTTCTTTGGCGCGCAGCCGATCGGGCACGCGGACGAAGACTTCGCTTTTGATCACGGGCGGAGCGGCGTACACCGGCGACGTCCTCGCAACACTTGGAGGGTGGGAGACCTTAGCGCCGGCCCGGCACCAGCGCCACCGCCTGGTCACCGAAATGTGAGATGCGCGCCAGACGCGTATGCGCCACCTGTGAACAGTTGCGACCACCGCCACAATCGTAGGGAGGCAGTCATGCGTTCGACATCGTTATTTGCCTTTGTCCTGGCCGCCGCGCTGACGGCGCCGGCCTTCGCCCAGGCACCACCCGCGGCACCGCCGATGCGCGTTCGCGGCACGGTCGACAAGCTCGACGGCCAGGCCCTGTCGGTCAAACAGCGCGACGGCAGCCCGGTGACCGTGACGCTCGCACCGGGGGCGGTCCAGATCTTGGTCAAGAGAAGCCTTGCCGACATCAAGCCCGGCGATTTTGTCGCCTCAACCGGGATCAAGGACAAGGACGGCAAGATTCACGCGATCGAAGTGCGGATCTTCCCCAAGGCTACACCCGACGGGGGCAGGCAATTCGCGTGGGATCTCTCGCCCGACAGCGTGATGACCAACGCCACTGTCGGCACGGTCAGCCAGGCCCCGGAGGGCGAGGTGCTGCATGTCACCTTCAAGGGCGGCGAGTCCGAATACAGCATCGGTCCCGACGTGCCGGTGCTGGCCTCGGCCCCCGGCGACCCGAGCCTGCTCAAGCCGGGCGTCGCCGTCGTTGTCATCGCGGTGAAGCATCCCGATGGCAGCCTGACCGCGAACCGGGTTTACGCCGAGAAGGACGGCATAAAGCCGCCGATGTAAGGGGAGGTTGCGCCGCGCGCCGGAGCCAGCCAATGGTCCTCCCGTGGGACGACTACAGCGGCCGCCTTTCGCCGCTGAAGCTCATTGTCTTCGTGGCGCTGTTCGTGCCGGCGGGCTGGGTCGCTTTCGCCTATGGTTTCGGGCTGCTCGGCGCGCGGCCGTTGAACGAGGCGATCCACCAAATCGGGTTGTGGACGATCCGGCTGATCTTTTTGGCATTGGCGGTGACGCCGTTGCGCCAGATCCTGCAGTGGCCGCGGCTGATCCTGGTGCGGCGGATGATCGGGGTCGCCGTGTTTGCCTATGTGGCCACTCATTTTACACTTTATGCCGCGAGCCAGAAATTCGACCTCGACAAGGTCGCGAGCGAGATCGTGCTGCGGGTCTATCTGACGATCGGCTTTACCGCCTTGCTCGGCCTTGCAGCACTGGCGGCAACCTCGACCGACGGCATGGTCCGCCGCCTCGGCGGCAAGCGCTGGCAGCTGTTGCACCGCATCGTCTATGTTATCGGCGTACTTGCCGTCATCCATTTCTGCTTTCAGTCGAAGCTCGACCAATGGCAGCCGACGGTCATGGCAGGCCTGCTCGGCTGGCTGCTCGGCTATCGGCTGCTGCTGTGGGGTTTTGGCAGGCGCGGGCATCTGGCGCTGCCCTGGGTCGGGGCGCTGAGCGTTGTGGCCGGGGTGGGCACCGCGCTCGGTGAGGCGGCCTATTTCCGGCTCGCCTTCCACGCCCCCCTCTTGCGCGTGCTGGACGCCGATTTCTCGCGGCAGACCGGGATCCGGCCGGCGGTCGTCGTATTGGCGATCGGGCTCGCGATCACCGCCGCCGGTAGCGTGCGCGCGGTGACGGCACGCCCGGCAAAGCAGCGTCTGCGCTCACCCGTTGCTACCTAACCGCCCGACCCGAAAGAAGTAGGAAGATCGGATATTCGACGGTCATTCCCGCGAAGCGCAGGGTTGTCCGGGGATCTGGCTTCAGGCAAGGCGTGTTCAAGCTGTGCGGCGAACAATGTATAGTCGTCCTGCGCGGGCTTGTCCCGCGTATCCACGTCTTCTTTTGGGCCCTCAAAGGCGTGGATGGCCGGGTCAAGCCCACGGCTGTCCGGCTCATTTTTTGCCGTACCGGACGCACGGCATTGATGCCGATCGATCCAGGACGTTTGGGGACGATCCGGACGCGAGCGCGGGTCAATGCCATGCGGCACCGCAATAGCGTTTTTGATCAGCTGCTGAAGCATATGCCGTGGGATGATTTTGAGCGGCTGGCGAGGGTGCATCGGGCGGATGCGCGAGCGCGGCGTTTGACCAGCAAGAGCCAGTTTCTGGCCATGATCTATGGTCAGCTTGCCGGGCGGCGAGCCTGCGCGAGAATGTCGGCGGGGTCGAGAGCCACCGAGCGCGGCTCTATCATCGGGGGCCGAGCTGCCGCGGCGCTCGACTTTGGCCAACGCCAACCACGATCGATCGAGCACCCTCTTCACCGAGTTGCTGGCGCTGATGATCGCGCGGGCGCATCGCGGCCTGCGCCGCAGCCTGGCCGAGACCATCACCCGGCTCAAAATCCAATACCCCCCTTGACCGTGGTCAAGGAATTGTCGATCCCCGCGGGAACATCGATCTTGTCCGACCGCATCGGCCACTTGCCGGCTCGGCAGGGGAGCGGCCGCAGCAATCCCTTTCAGGACCCGGTGCGCGAGGTTCGCGGCAAGCTCGACAGCGGCAAGATCATCCGCGTCCTGTCCAACCACCTCGATGGTCCAGCCGCTGCTCAAGAGCAAATCGGGTCGCCGCGGCGGTCCGGCTCGGGCGGACGGGCCGGCGACGCGGCTTCGAGCAGCAACTCGACCGCCCGACAGTCTATTCCGGTGCCGATCATCACCAAACCCAGCACCGGATGATCGACCAGCGCATCCAGGGAATACTCATGTTCTTCGTGCCACATAATGGCCTCCCGGCGCGACAGCGGGTCACGCACTTGATCAAGAGAGCTGGCCCTCGTTCACAGCCGATTCAATTTGAAATAAATCTTCCGATAATTGTCGCAGATTGGCGGGGCGGCCTCGCGGCAAGGCGGTGATATGAAGCTCTGCAGGTTCCCGAAATGATCCTGTTTACGACAGCCATTGGGCCGCCGCACCATCGCTTGGCGGCGGGCACAGACCGGAACCCGGTTTTGGCGTCGCCGCGCGACATGGAGGAGTTGACCGATGCCCGATGCGATCCGGCCGTTCGCCCGAGCCGGTGACGGCGGCCAGCCGCCATATCTGCACCCCGATTACGGCAGTACCGTCAGGCGCGCGCCGAAACACCCGCCGGTCCGCCTGGAACACACCTTGACCGAGGTCACCGGCCCGATGTTTGACGACGGGTGGGCCGGCCCGGACGTGGCCGATCTGACCCGGGGATACAGCGGTCCCCCTTTGGGTGAGCGGATCATCGTCGCCGGGCGGGTGCTCGACGAGGAGGCCCGCCCGGTTCCGGGTACACTGGTCGAGCTGTGGCAATTCAACGCCGCCGGCCGCTATCGCCACCCGGTCGACCAGCACGACGCGCCGCTCGATCCGAATTTCGACGGGGTTGGGCAAGTCGTGACCGGTGAGCGCGGCGAATACCGCTTTCTGACGATAAAGCCCGGCGCCTATCCGTGGCGCAACACCCCCAATTCGTGGCGCCCGGCGCACATTCATTTCGGCGTCTTCGGCTCAGCCTTTGCCACCCGGCTGATCACGCAGATGTATTTCCCGGGCGACCCGCTATTGGCTTTCGACGCGATTTTTCTCGGCACGGCGGACGAACGGGCCCGCGAGAGACTGATTTCGGCCTACGACCCGAAGCTCAGCGAGGCGGAATGGGCGCTCGGCTACCATTTTGACATCGTGTTGCGCGGCCGCGAGGCGACGCCGATGGAGAACGCCTGAGATGGCCGACAGATTGATCGCGACACCCTCGCAGACGGTCGGGCCGTTTTTCCATCTGGCGCTCGACCGTGCCGAATGGGCCGATTTGACAGCGGCCAACCCGCACGGCGAGCGGGTCGTCGTCGAAGGCCGGGTTACCGACGGCGACGGCGCCCCGGTCGCCGACGCCTGTCTCGAATTGTGGCAGGCGAACGCCGCCGGACGCTACGCCCATCGCGACGACACCCGCACCGACCAGCCGCCCGACCCGAATTTCCGGGGCTTCGGGCGGGTTTCGACGGATACCGACGGCGGCTTTCGCTTTACGACGATCCGGCCGGGTTCGGTACCGGGGCCCGGCAACGCGTTGCAGGCGCCGCACATCGCCGTGGCGCTGTTCGCCCGCGGGTTGCTGAAGCCGCTCTACACCCGCATTTATTTTGCCGGCGACCCGGCCAACGAGGCGGACCCGGTATTGCAGTCAATCGACGACCCGGCACGAAGGCGCACGCTAATCGCCGCCCGCCAAGGCTCCGCCGAAGCGCCGGCCTGGCGCTTTGACATCGTCATGCAAGGCGGCAACGAGACGGTTTTCTTCGATATCTGAGGTGACGCGGAAGCCGATCCCGAGGTCGGGCGAGCGCCCGACCCCGTAATCGGGCGTTGACGGCGGACCCGCTAATTCATCGATCTAGCGCGCGTTGCGGCGCTGGCGACGGCTTTGAGCGAGGCAGTGACGATGTTGCCGTCGACGCCGACCCCCCACAACGTCTCACCGCGGTCGTCGCGGATCTCGACATAGGCGGTGGCCTGGGCGTCCGCGCCGGCGCCGAGCGCGTGCTCGCGATAGTCGCCGACCGTCAGCGCGATCCTGCACTCGCCCTTCAGCGCGTCGACAAAGGCGTCGATCGGGCCGTTGCCGACCCCCTCGATCACGCGCTCGATCCCGTCGGCCAGCACCGTCGCGACGATGCGCCGCCGCTCGGGCGCGCGCGGCTCCGGCAGCAGGCTGTAATCGGCCAGCACGATGCCGTCGCGGCCGAGATAGGTCGCCTGGAACAGTGACCAGATGTCGGCGCTGGTCAATTCCTTGCCGGTGCGGTCGGCGACTTCCTGCACCCGTTTGGAAAATTCGACCTGCAATCCGCGCGGCAGGTCGAGCCCGTGATCCGCCTTCAGCACATAGGCGACACCGCCCTTGCCCGACTGGCTGTTGACCCGGATCACCGCTTCATAGGTGCGCCCGAGATCCTTGGGGTCGATCGGCAAATACGGCACCTCCCACAGCGAGTCGTTGCGCTTTTCCAGCACCTCGAACCCTTTTTTGATCGCGTCCTGGTGGGAGCCCGAGAAGGCGGTGTAGACGAGCTCGCCGGCATAGGGATGGCGTGGGTGGACCGGCAGCTGGTTGCAGTGCTCGACGGTACGGATGATATCGTCGATGTCGGTAATGACAAGGCCGGGATCGACCCCCTGGCTGAACAGGTTGAGCGCCAAGGTCATGACGTCGACGTTGCCGGTGCGCTCGCCGTTGCCGAACAAGGTGCCTTCAATACGGTCGGCGCCGGCCATGACGCCGAGCTCAGCCGCCGCCACCGCGGTGCCGCGGTCGTTGTGCGGATGCAGACTCAACACGATGCTGTCGCGGTCGCGGATGTTGCGGCCGAACCATTCGATCTGGTCGGCGTAGATGTTGGGCGTCGCCATTTCGACGGTCGCCGGCAGGTTCAGAATGGTTTTGTTTTCCGGTGTCGGCCGCCAGACGTCCATCACCGCCTCGCAGATCTCAACCGCGAAATCGAGCTCGGTCCCGGTGAAGCTTTCGGGCGAATATTGGTAGACGACATTCGTTTCCGGCATCCCGTCCGCAAGATCACGGATCAGTCGGGCGCCATTCACGGCAATGTCGACGATGCCACCCTTGTCGAGGCCAAAGACGACCCGGCGCTGCAAGGTCGAGGTCGAATTGTAAAGATGCATGATCGCCCGCCGCGCACCGCGAATTGATTCAAAGCTGCGCTCGATCTGTTCGGGTCGCGCCTGGGTCAGCACCTGGATGGTCACGTCTTCGGGGACGAGATCCTGCTCGACCAGCTCGCGGACAAAGGCGAAATCGGTTTCCGACGCGGCCGGAAAACCGACCTCGATCTCCTTGAAGCCGAGCTTGACCAGAAGGTCGAACATGCGTCGCTTGCGCTCCGGGCCCATCGGCTCGACCAGCGCCTGGTTGCCGTCACGCAGATCGACGCTGCACCACATTGGCGCACGATCGATTACCCGGCCGGGCCAATGCCGGTCCGGCAAGTTGATCGGGGTGAACGCACGATATTTATGGATCGGCATAATCGGCATCGAAAGCTCCGCGTGCGGGATGACCGCCGTTGCGGCGGCGACGTGATCGCAAATCGAGAGGGCTGCACGGCCGGCGGGACGGATCAGCGCCGCCGACCGCTGCTAAGTCGCCGAAGCAAAACCTCCGAATTTGCCTGCGGCAAGCTGCCGCGCGCAGCAGAAGCGTCAGTCGTATTGCATGAACACATGGCGATAACCGGACAAACACTGGTTCCCTTTAGCGGGAACGACGAAAACGTCTAGCGGCGTCCGTCAGGGCGCCGAGGCGGTAAGTCGCAGGTTTTCGCGCACAGTTGCCATCGCCGAGGTGGATAGCAGAGCTGCGTGGGCAGGTCAATCCGGTTCGGCCCTTCGGCCGCGCAGGAGGTCCTTACAATCGACCACGGGCGCACATGCTCCCATAGCACCAAAACCTGAAGTAGCACAGCATCAGTTTTGCACGCTGTCACCTTTTTACCACTGTTGCTGCATGGCCACATTCAGCCGCAAAAGCCACCAAACGGCCTTGGCTCGATTGACTTGGACTCGGCGCCCGATAGTATTGCCTGTAATGAAATTGGGTGTGTGCGGTGTATCGATCGCTCACCGATAAATAGTCCGCCAGATTGCGACTTATCGGTTCGTTGTCGGTCCGCCGCCCGATGGTACCGAAACGGATGTGCATGCTCGGCAGCGTGCAGTTGACCTGGCAAAACGGGGACATGGCCGCCGGCAGCGCGGCCTTCGAGGCGGGGGCAAAGTGGAACACGCGTCCGAACATACGAACATCATACGGTTTCCGCTGGCGGCGCAAGGGACCCCGTCGCGGGTGGATGACCGACCTTCGACGGCTGCAAGCACATATGAGTTCACCCAGCCGGAATTGACGGCCCTGTGCCGCTGGTTTTCGGCAATGAAATACGCTTTTCCTGGTGCTGAAGGCGTCATGATCGTCAGCCATCAAGAGAATTACTCGGCAGTCGGGTTGTACAACCGGGCTGGGGGTGCACCGAATTGCCTGGTTGCCAAACACGAAGCCCGCGAAGGCGTCCGCTTTTTCTGGTCGACGGAGTTCGACCCGCCGCGCCCGATCCGCGATCTCTCGGAAATCATCAACGCCCACATTCGCGCGATACGGCCGCCGCGCAATGAGAAAGACTGGCTCGACCCGGCGGGCTGGACCAGCGTCTACACCTCGCGGCGGATTGCTGCGCAGTTGCAGGTGGTCTAGCCACCGGCACTGCCGACGGTGTCGGGGGTAAAGCTGGGTCCCGGCTCGGGCGGTGCTTGGCAGACGCCATCCGCCGCACGCATAATCGCAGATGACCAAGTTGCAAGATTTGCCGGCGGACGGTGTGATCCTTGTCACCGGAGGCGCCGGGTTCGTCGGCTCGCACATCGGGAAACTGCGCGCCGCCGGCTTTAGCGCGCCGTTTCACACACTCGAAAGCGGCGTCAAGGATTATATCGACAGCCTCTGCTGACGTTCGGATTCCCGCCGTCGCGCGGCAGCCGAGGGATGCGCAGTGATCGTCTTCGATGTCTCACGCCTGATCACGCGCGCCAGACAACCAACGCCGACCGGGATCGACCGGGTCGAGCTCGCCTACGCTCGACATCTGATTGCCGGCGCCGGACAGGTGTGTTTTGCCAGGACCACCCGTTGGGGCGGTTTGGCAGTGCTGTCGCAGCCGGCGGTCGAGCGTTATGTCGCGGCGCTCGCCGCACTGTGGCGCGACGGGTCGACTGTGCGCCGACGCGGGCGGGTTCGATGGGCGGCGCTGCGTCTGCGGCTCGCCAAGCTGGGGCTCCGGCGGCGTGCATTCGGCAGCCAAATGCAAGCCGCGGCGAGCAAGCCGGTTTATCTGCTGGTGTCGCACCATTATCTCGAAAAGCGCCGCCTGGTGACCGGGCTCAAGAGACGGCACGGCATGTTGTTTGTCTGCCTGATCCACGATTTGATCCCGATTGAATTTCCCGAATACGCCCGTCCCGGCCAAGACGAGCGGCATCGCCGCCGAATTCGAGACCGGCGCCGCGCTCGCCGATGCCGTGATCGTCCCTTCCGCAGCGACTGCCGATGCCTTTCGTCCCTATATCGCGCGCGCCAACCCCGCTCTGCGCCTGCTGGAAGCGCCCTTCGGGGTCGAGCTGCCGCCGATCGCCGCGACCGCCCCACTCACCCCCGAACGGCCCTATTTCGTCTGCCTTGGCACAATCGAGGCGCGCAAGAACCATTTGCTGCTGCTCAATCTGTGGCGCGACCTCGTCGACCAACACCGCGGTGAAGCACCGGCGCTGGTCCTGATCGGCCGGCGCGGATGGGAAATCGAAAACACGATCGACATGCTCGACCGCTGCCCGGCGCTGCGCGGGATCGTGTCGGAGCGCACCGCGCGGTCCGACAGCGAAACCGCGCACGTCTTGAAAAACGCGCGCGCATTGTTGCTGCCAACCTTTGCCGAAGGCTTCGGCTTTCCGTTGGTGGAGGCATTGGCGTTGGGTATCCCGGTGCTGGCCAGCGACATCCCGGCTTTCCATGAGATCGGCGGTGATGTTCCCGAATATTTCGGGCCGCTCGACGGCACTGCTTGGCGTGCGGCCATCCTTGATTATTCGCTCGACCACTCGGTTCGGCGCGAGGAGCAGTTGCGGCGTCTCGCCGACTGGCGGCCACCGCGTTGGGACGATCATTTCGCCGCGGTCGACGCGCTGATCGCGGCTCTCGCGGCGGCACCCGGCCGGAGTTAGCCGACCGACAACGCCCGTCGGCCGAGATGGCGCATGACGGCGGCGAAATCGGTCGGCTCCGATGCGATCCGCCGGCTCTCTGCCAACAGGATGTCCACGGACTCGCGGATTTGTGCCTCGGTGTGTTCCGCGGTCAGGAAAAACCGCAGCCGCGCCGCGCGCTCGGGAACCGCGGGATAAAGGATCGGCTGGACATTGACGCCGCGGCTCAACATAGCCTGCGCCAGACGACCGGCGCGGATCGAGCCGCCGGTGATGACCGGCACGATCGACGCGCCGATCGAGCCGCCGACATCGAGCCCGCCTTCGCCTGCCAGCCGCAGGAACAGCCCCGCCCTGTCGTTGAGTCGCCGCACCCGCTCGGGCTCGCGTTCGAGGATCGCCAGTGCGGCCAGCGCCGCCGCAGCCGCCGGCGGCGCCATCCCGACCGAAAACACGAACCCGGGCAGGACAAGCTTCAGATAGTCGATCAGCTCGGCTCGGCCGGCGATGTAACCGCCGCAAGAAACGAGGCTCTTGCTGAGCGTCCCCATCCAGATGTCGATTTCGGTCGGATCGACGCCGAAATGGTCGGCGGTGCCAAAACCGCGCGGACCAAGGACCCCCAGCGCGTGCGCCTCGTCGACCATCAGCCAGGCGCGATGCCGCCTTGCCACCGCAATAAAAGCCGGCAGGTCGGGAATGTCGCCGTCCATGCTGTAATGGCCTTCGATAACCAGCAGCGCATGGCCGTTGCGCGGCCGCGCTTCAGCGAGCAGCCGGTCGGCGGCCTCGTGGTCGAGATGGGCGAACGGCACGCGCCGCGCTCCAGACAACCTGGCGCCCTCGACAATGCTGTTATGGATCAGCGCGTCGTGCACGATCACGTCGTTGCGGCCGAGCAGATGCCCGATCAGGGTGACATTCGTCGCATGGCCGCCGACCAGCGCGACGCTGTCTTCGGCGCCGTGCAATTTTGCCAATGACCGTTCGAGGTCCAGATGGACCCGCCGATCACCCGACACCGGCCGGCTCGCCGAAACCGAGGTACCCCAGCGGTCAATCGCCGCCTTCGCCGCTGCTGCGATTTCGGGATGGCCGTTCAGCCCGAGGTAGTTGTAAGAGGCGAAATTGATGTAGGTCTTGCCGTCGATAACCGTTTCGGCGCCGGCGACGCCCTCGTGCACGCGAAAAAACGGATCGGCGATGCCGAGAAATTCAGCCGCCTCGCGGATCATGCGAATTTCCTTGGCGCCTTCCAACTCGGTCACGTCGAGCCGGCCGGCGTCACCTCCCCGGCCGGAGCCGGTCCGTTCGGCCCCCCGCGCCGGAAGCCGTCTCGGCGCCGCGGCTGTTATCTTTTCCAGCAATAGCGCCTTTGCTTGTGCCGACAGACCAAAGAGGTTGCGCCCCGCCGCCACGCAGCTACTCCGCCGCTGCTTTCGGCGCGGCACAATCCTGCGCTGCAGCAATTGCCTCGTCTTCCGCGGCCACTTCTTCCGCAGCCACTTCTTCCACGGATTCGTGTTCGAAGGATTCGTGGCGGGCTGCCAGAGCCGCCAGATCGGCGGCATCCTGCGCCCCGGCGGCAAGCGCGCCACCGAGCCGAGCGGCGATCGAGGCGACGCTTGTCCCCTCGGCCAGAGAGACCAACGGCAGATCGATCCGCAATCTCGCTTCGAGCGCCAGCCGCAGCTCGACCGCCATCAGTGAATCCATCCCCATCTGCGACAACGGGCGCGCCGGATCGACACTGCCGGCCGGCAATCTCAGTATCCGCGCCGCCTCTTCGGCCACGACGGTCTTCAGCAAGATCAGCGCCGCCTCGGAATCGAGGCTGCGCAGCCGATCAGCGAGCGCCTCGTCGCCGGCCGACAAATCGCCCTTAGATAGAATCTCGGAAAACAGCGGGGTGGCCAGCACCGGCAGAAAGCGGCGCGCGTCGCTCCAGTTCGCCTCGGCGCAGCCGACGACCGGCAGCCCACTCGCCAGCATCGCCGGCAGCGTCGCCAGGGCTTGTGCCGCGGGAATTGGTTTGGCGCCGAGCCGTCGCGCCAGGGCGTCGCGCGTCTCGGGACGCCGCGCCAAGTATCCGGCATCCTCGATCGGTCCCCAGGCAACGGCCAATGCCGGTCGGCCTTCGGCGTGCCGCCGGCGCGCCAGCGCTTCGAGCGCCATGTTAGCCGCCACATAGGCGCCTTGCCCGGGGGCGCCGAGCAGGGTGGTCGCCGAGGAAAACAGCACAAACAGGTCGATCGGGTCGTTACGCGTCAGCGCGTCGAGCGCCAAGGCGCCATCGAGTTTGGGGCGCAGCACGGCGTCGATGCCGGCCGGGTCGATATCGGCCGTCAAACGGTCGTCGATTGCCGAGGCCGCGTGGACAACACCGCGCAGCGGCAGCTGCGTCGCGCGGATCTGGTCGAGCACCCCCGCCAGCGCCACGCGGTCGGCGACGTCGCCCCGATAGATGCCGACCGCAACGCCCGCAGCCCTCAGCTCGGCGACCCTATCTTCGCATCCGGGCGTCTGCCGCCCGCGCCGGCTGAGCAATGCAATGGCGCCCGCACCCCGTGCGGCGAGCCAGCGCGCGGCCTCAAAGCCAAAGCCGTCGAGCCCGCCGCTGACGAGATACGTGCCATCGCGGCGCAGCGCGAATTCGCGCGGTTGGCGCAGCCGCAATTCAATGTCGGCGTCGGGAACCAGCACCAATTTTCCGATATGACCGGCTGACTGCATCAGGCGAAAAGCGTCGTCGATCTCGGAATACCGAAACACCCGATGCGCCAGCGGCCGGATGGCTCCCTCATCCAACAGCGCCGAGACCTCTGCCAGCAATGAGCGAGCGAGCGCCGGGCGGCGCAGCGGCAGCTGATCGACGTCGATTGCAAAATACGAGAGATTTTGCCGCAACGGCCGCAAATGCAGCCGGCGATTGAGATAAAAATCGCGCTTGCCGAGCTCGAGGAACCGGCCGAACGGCCTCAGCAGCTCAAGGCTGCGCTCCATCGCCTCGCCACTCAGCGAGTTGAGGACAATGTCGACCCCCTCGCCGCGGGTGGCTTCACGCACTGCATCGGCAAAGCCGAGATCGCGCGAATCGAACACATGGTCCGCCCCGGCAAGCCGCAAAAACGCTCGTTTTACCGTGGACCCGGCGGTGGCGATGACGAGCGCACCGCAATGCTTGGCATATTGGATCGCGGCGAGACCGACGCCGCCGGCGGCAGCATGGATCAGCACAACCTCGCCCGGTTCGAGCTGAGCGAGATTTTTCAGTGCATAAATGACCGTGACAAAGGCTACCGGCAATGTAGCCGCCGCAGCAAAGCCAAGTTGCGGCGGGATCGAAGCAACCGCATCCGCGGCGGTGACGACGCGGGTCCCGAGCGCTGCCGGGGCGAATGCCATGACCCGGTCTCCGATCGCCAAACCGTCAACCCCCGCGCCGAGCGCATGGACGAGCCCGGCGCATTCGAGCCCGAAACCCGGACCGGTGAAGCCGTCGATCAACGCCTCTTCCGGCAGCAGTCCCATCGCCCACATGACATCGCGAAAGTTGAGACCGGCAGCATGCACGTCGATCTCGACCTCGCCGCGGCCCGGCGACCGGGGCGCGCACGGCTCCCATCCCAACGCGTCAAATCCGCCCGCAGCGCCGCCCGTCAACGTCACGACATCCGTGCGCGACGCGAGGCGCGGCGGCAACCCCGACCGCAGGCGCAGCACATGGCGCCCGTGCGGCGTCCACACGATTTCGGTTTCCGATGTTGCCGCTGCGATCTCGTCGGCAATTTGCCGCGCGCGCAAATCGGCGTCCGCAGCACTCGCCAGGTCGATCAACCGCAACGGCAGCCGCGGCAATTCATTGGCGAGCACGCGAGCGAAGCCCCACATTCCGGTGTCGGCGAAGCCGGCAGCCTCCGGTGTCGCCTGCTGCGCGTCGCAGGTCACGATCCAGAGCGCGGCCCGCCGCTCCACCTGATCATGGGCAATGCGAGCCAGGGTCGCGATCTGCTGCCCAGCGGTCCTCTCGCCAGTCGCTTCTTCGGATAGGAAGAGAACGACCTCCGGTGCACCGGTTTGGCGGGTGACGCCGCCTCGTGTCGCCGGATAGTCGCCAGGCTGCACTACGGTCACACGATGTCCGCCGGCGTCCAGCCGATTAAGCAACGCCGTCCGCAATCGGGTGTCGCCGGCGATCAGCGTCACGGCTAGGGACGCTGCGCACTCAGCGCCATCCGCTTCGGTTCCGCGCGGCGCACTGGCCCACAACCCGGCGCAGGGCCACGGCGCCGAGCCGATCGCAGCCGCGCCGGCGGCGCGGAACCCCGCCGCCGACAGTTCCGCCCGCCATTCGTCGCCCGAGCGCAAGGGCGACGTTGCGCCTCCCGAACGATCGGGCAACCACCAGTCGGTGCTTTGCCCGAACACCATGTCCCAGAGCGCATTGGGCTCCGGTTCGATGGCGAGAAAGAGCCCACCCGGAACCAGCCGGTCGCGCAGCGCTGTGAGTGACACGGCGTCGGCATGCAAGCGCGCGCAGGCATTCGCCGCCAGAACGATGTCGAAACGCGCGTCACCGATCGCGTCGTTGGCTTCGCCTGGCGCCCACGTAAATTCGCTCGCACAGACAAAGGACCGGGTCACGGTCGAGAGCCGCTGGATTTGCTCGGCATCGGCGCTCGTTGCCGAATAAGCGACAACGGCCGGAGACTGGGCCAGGCATTGCAGAAAGCGGCGCGTCACATTGCTGTTGGCGCCGATCTCGAGAATGCGCAATGGCCGTCCGGCGGGCCAGGCACCGGCAATCGTGCGCAGCGCATCGCTCAGCAGATCGATACCGTCAACGCTTGCCGGCGACGCCTGCAGCAGGTGCTCGACCATCGCCGGCGCGGCGGACTGCGACGGTCCCGGCCCCTCGGCGAGAATGCGCGGCAGATGATCGAGGGCCGCGCTGACTAGCGCGAGTTCGCCCACCAAATCCGGCGCATCAGACAACAACAACCGCCATATTTCGATGGGGTCGGGCAGATCGCTATCGGCTCTGATCAGCCATTCCCCGTCGCTTTCGACCGCGGCGCCGAGGCCTTCGAGAGCCCGCAACAAACACTCGGCAAGCCCGATCGAAGTCGGTGCAATCAACTCCTGCTCGACGAGTTCGTTAGTCGAAAAGGCCTCTTCACATACGACAAACTTACCCAGCACCTGAAAAGCCAGGGCACCGACCAAGGCGTCGAGCAGCGAGCCTTCCTCGATACGTTCGGGATCAGGCGCGCGCGACGCAGTGCGCCGCGCCAGAGCTGGTCCGGCGCTCTCCAGTGCGCTCGGAGCTTCGTGCTCGACCAGAGGCGCGGGAACCAGATCGACGTGAAATATGCGCTCGGCGGCCGATCCGCGGCGGCCAAGCTCGACACGGCGAAACCAGCAATCCGTCAGCTCGGCGACGAGTTCGCCCGCCGTATCATAGAGGGCCAAATCGGCGGACGCCGATCTGACCCCGACACGGGTCAGTTGCAGTCGGGCTATGCGACAGGGGCGTCCAAACGGCGCGCCGAGCCGTACTCTTCCAAAGCGCCACGGCAAGAAACTGGCCCCCGACGCCTCATGCCGGTTCATGGCGAGCAACGCCAGCAAACCCTGGAGGGCGCCGTCGAGCAACCCCGGATGGAGCAGATAGGAGTCGAGAGGCTCGTCGATCGCCGCCGGGTCGAGATGCACGACTGCCCGGTCAGTGCCGAACATTTCGACATGATCCACGGTCCGAAAGCGGCTGCCGTAATCCAGGCCCGCAGCGCCAGCCAGCCGATAGAGGCTGCCGCCGTCGATGCGATCGGTTGCCGTGCCGTGGGCCCATGGCAGGCGCGCCGACGCCTCGCCCGCGGCGGCAATGCGGCCGACGGCGTGGATCGTCATCGGCTCGTTCGACAGGCGCGGCCGGCTCGCCAGCTCCCAGTCGCCGTCATCGGAGACGAGCGCCGTGCGCAGTTCGCGCATTCGTCCTTTGTCGAACGGCAACGGGCGCCGCACTTCGACATCGCAGGCTTCCAGCACCAGCGCATCCGGCCAGCGCCAATAGGCGGCAGCAAGCGCCGTCTCGACGATCGCCGCCGCCGGGAAGACGGCTATGCCTTCGACCGCATGGTCGGCGATCCACGGCAGCACTTGCTCGTCAATATGGTTAATCCAAAATGGCAGCGGACCACGCTGCCGAAAGCCAAGCAGTGGATGGTCGAAAGCCGGGTTCTCCAATTCGACGGCCTCGACCGTCTTGTCGAACCAGAAACGCTGGCGATCCCACGGGTAAAGCGGCAGACCGCGCGGATCGCAGTCGCCGTCGAAGAGCGGCGCCGACGGCAGATCGCAGCCCGCCACGTAGCATCGCGCAGCAATTGCCGCAAACGGATCGGCGCCGCCGTCATCGCGTGTCAGGCTGGCGAGGACGCGGCCTTCCGCTTCGGCAACGCGCAATCCGTCCACCAGATAGGAATGCAGGATCGGACTCGGTCCGATCTCGACGAAGATCCGATAACCCGCGCTGATCAGCGCCGCCGCCCCTTCGGCGAACCGCACCGGATTCCTGATATTTGCCCACCAATGTTCGGCGTCGAGCGTGTCGTTCTCGACGGCGGCGCCCGTGACGGTAGAAACCAGCCTCGCAGCCGGGGGCCGTGATGACAGGCCGCCGAGGCTCGCAATCAATTGATCGCGGACCGGCTCCATCAATCGGGAATGAAAGGCAAAATCGAGACCGAGAAGACGGCACCACACGCCGCTGCTGCGGGCCGCGGCGGCAAGGCGTTCGATCTCCGCGCGCGTCCCCGAGACGGTCACCGAACGAGTGGCATTCAGTGCCGCGATCTCAACCGTGCTGCCAATCTCGGCGAGAAAGTCGCGGGCCGCGTCAGCGCCCAGCGCCAGCGCCGCCATGCAACCCGTGCCCTGGGTCCGCTGTTGGCTGCGGCTGCGGGCAATCACGACCCGTGCGGCATCGGCGAGCGACAAAGCGCCGGCGGCCCAGGCGGCGGCGATCTCACCGACGCTGTGGCCGATATGACCCTGCGCGACAATTCCGACTGTCCGCAACGAAGCGAGAATGCCGATCTGGATCGCGAACAGCAGCGGCTGGGCGACATCGGTTTGTTCCAACGCCGCGGCGTCGACGCCGCGATCAATCAGTTCGACGACCGACCAGCCGAGTTCCGGACGAAAAACCTGGTCGACCTCTGCGACTGCGGCGCGGAATGCGGCGTTGGTGCGCAGTGCCGTGCGCCCCATGCCGGGAAATTGTGCGCCATTGCCGGAAAACACAAAGGCGACCCTGCTTGCCGCAATGGAAGTGCCCGTAAGCACTTCCGGCGCGATCTCCGCCTCGAGAAAGCGTTCTAGGGCCGCAGTGATAGCGGCCCGGTCTGGCCCCAAAACCGCCAGGCGGTGGCGATGATGATCGCGACCACGAGCGGCGGCGCGGAACAATCCGGGCAGCCGCTCGTTCGGCGCCCGGCCGAGCAGCGCCCTCCAGCCACCGGCCAATTCGCGCAGCGACGCCTCGGTCGCGGCGGACATCACCAGCGGCGACGGCACTGCCGGTGAAGGCGTAGCGTCGGCTGGTTGCGGCGGCGCGGCGAGGACGACATGCGCGTTGGTGCCGCCAAAACCGAATGAATTCACCCCGGCAACGCGACGCTCCTTCGCGATGGCGATCGGCTCAGCCGCGGACACCAGCCGCAGCTTCAGGCGCGCAAAATCGATTTTCGGGTTTGGGATTTCGCAGTGCAGGGAGGGCGGGACGACGCCGCGGTCGAGTGCCAGCACCGCCTTCAGCAGACCCGCCATCCCCGACGCCGGCTCCAGATGGCCGAGATTGGTTTTGACCGACCCGATCGGCAGCGGCTCGCGTCGGCCTGCTCCGAGAGCGCGCCCGACCGCAGCAGCTTCGACCGGATCTCCCGCCGGAGTTCCGGTGCCGTGCATCTCGAAGAAGGCGAGATCGTCGACCGCGACCCCAGCGCGTTCATAGACCGACTGGAGCAGCGCGGCCTGCGCCGCCTCACTCGGCAACGACACGCCGATCGTTCGACCATCCGAGTTGGACCCGGTCGCCAAAATCACCGCCCTAATCGGATCACCGGCGGCAACCGCGTCGGCGAGCGGCCTCACGATAACCACGCCGGCACCTTCGCCGCGAACATACCCGTCAGCGCGCTCGTCAAACGCAAAACAGCGTCCGCGCCGCGACAGCATCGACGCGCGGCAAAAGCCCAGAAACGGATAAGGCGTCAGCAACAGATTGACGCCGCCGACAACCGCGCTCGAAATCAGCCCGGCGCGGATTGCCTCGCAAGCCTGGTGGAGCGCCACGAGCGACGAAGAACATGCCGTGTCGACCGCAAGGCTCGGACCACGCAAATCAAAGACGTAGGAAATGCGATTCGCCAAAATGCTCAGCGCATTCCCGGTCATGAAATAGGAATCGGCGCCGGCCGGGTCGCCGAGCCGTAGATCGGAATAGTCGGTGGCCGAGGCGCCGATGTAGACGCCGACATTGCTTCCGCCGAAGCGGCTCGGCGGGATCCCACCGTCTTCGAAAGCGTGCCAGACCAACTCCAGCAGGATGCGCTGCTGCGGATCCATCTGCGCCGCCTCGCGCGGCGAGATGCCGAAAAAGGACGGCTCGAACCGATCGGCGCCGTCGATCAGGCCAGCGGCCCAGGTGTAGCTCTTGCCGGCCTCGCTGCGGTCAGGATGGTAGAAAAACCGGGTCGCCCATCTTTGAGCGTCGACCTCGCCGACTGCATCCGTCCCGGTAACGAGCAGCTGCCAAAACTCTTCCAGGCCATCGGCACCCGGAAAACGGCAGGATGCTCCGACGATTGCAATCGGGTGGTCACGCATCGCCGCCGGACGGCTGCTCCGGAGTACCAACTTTCCCTCTCTCCCCCTCACCCTCGGCGCCCGCGCGCCACGCGGCTTTCGATAGTCTGTCGTCGCCCTCGATTGTCGTCGTCGAAGATCGTCCGGATGTCAACCGCAGCGAGGACAATCAACGCCTCAGCCCACGCGCAAATCGCCGCTCCTGACGAGATGTGGCAAAATTGAGGTCTCCCCGCCCAATAAATCGTCGTAGCTTGGGCGTGGCGAATTTAGACGCTGCCGGGCAGATTTGTCGGCGTTACTGCACCGGTCGGACGAAACGCATCACGCGGGCGCCGCAAGCGTTCGCACATTGGTCGCCGAGCGGTAATCACAGCACACCCGGGCGGTCAGCCATGCAGCGCCGCCAGCGCATCGTAAACCACGCGATCAACCTCGATCCCCTCGTGCAGCAAGCGTTCGCGGCTGCGGAAGGCGCGTTCGCCGGGAATGCGGATTTCATCGACGCCGGGAGCGCGCGGAATGCTCTTGATGCGGTCGACCAGGACGGTGACGTCGCGCTTGAAATCATCGAGCGGCACCAGCAGATCGGGTTTGAACACGATAAACAGGTAACCGTCGTCCCCGTCGGGATCCATCGCCGAACCGGCAAGCACGCCAAGCACCTGGACGATAAAGCCGAGCCCGTACCCCTTGTAGCCGCCAAACGGCAGCAATGCGCCGAGCCGGGCAGCGGTCGGGTCCCGGGTCGGCTGGCCCTGCGAATCGATCGCGACGCCTTCGGGCAGCAATTTCCCCAGCCGCTCGCGCAACGCCAATTCGGTCCCCATAAAGGCCGAAGTCCCCATGTCGAGAACGACAGGCCCTTGCGAAGACGGCATGCCGAAGGCGATCGGGTTGGTGCCGAGCACGCCTCGAATTCCACCCGTCGGGGCAACGCTGCGGGACGAGCTGGCGGTGTGAATCCCGACAAGATCGGCTTTGGCGATCATCTCGCAATAGTAGGCGCTGCGCCCGCTCATCCAGCTGTTGGTCACGCCGACAACCGCAAACCCATGGGCCTCGGCCTTGGCGATCACGGCGTGCGTGGCGTGATACATCGCCAGCATGCCGACATTGTTGCCACCGTCGTAAAGCGCCGAGACCTCGGTCTCGCGGATGACCGTCGACGGGCGGCGCGGGCGCTTGAAGCGCCGGTGCTCGGGGATGTTCAGGATTTTGGCCAGCCCCGAATATTCGTAGCCGCACAGCGCCGCGTCGACCATGTGATCGGCGAGGATGCGGGCTTCTTCGGCATCATAGCCGATGCCGCGCAACGCTCGTTCGGAATGTTCACGGGCTTCCGCGACGCTCAGATGGACGCGGTCTGACGCCATTATTCCCTCCGATTTTGTCTTTCCTTCCGATTTGCCGGCCGATCAGTTGTGCTCGACGCGAAATACAGCCTTGCCGGCGATGTGGCGGTCGCGCAGTTCGGGGCCGATCTTTGCCAGATCGCGCCAGCTGCCATCAACCAGCGCGGGCTTCAGCGAGCCTTCGGCGACGAGCGACGCCAGCAGCGCGAGATCGGGCGCAAACCGTTCTTCTGCCTCGGAGGTGAAGTATGAAAAGCTCTGGATGCGGGCGTTCGGATGCGCGGCGAAGTCGCGGAAATTGATCGCTGTCGGCTCGCCCGACGAGTTGCCGAAGATGACGATCGTGCCCTTTGCCTCGATCCGGGTGATCGCCGCCGCCAGCGACGCCCCACCCGCGGCTTCGAGGATCAGGCCAAACCGCCCCTCCGCCTTGTCGATGCCTTCGACGATCGTCTCGGCGCCGCGCAGGTGTCGGCCACGCTGCGGCGAGCCGACAACCGCTGTCACATGCGCGCCCGATCGTGCCGCGATCTGCACCGCCATGTGCCCGACACCACCCGCCGCCCCCGTTACCAACACCCGCTTGCCGAGCAGAGGTGCGCCGTGGCGCAAAGTGCGCAGCGCCGTCAGCCCCGCAACCGGCAACGCCGCGGCCTCTTCGAAGCCGACATTGTCGGCTAGCGCCGCCATCCGATGGGCAGGCACCGCCACCCGCTGCGCCCAGCCGGCATTGTCGGTCAGGGCGACGACCCGCGTACCGGCTTTGGGGCCGTTGCCGTCGGCGGCAGCCTGCAGCACGACGCCGCTGATGTCCTGACCCGGGCGCCAGCCCTCGGGGCGGACCTGCATCAACCGCAACTCGCCCCGGTTCAAAGAAAAGGCGTGCACCTCGAGCAGCGCCTCGTTCGCTGCCGCGGCCGGCTCGGGCACATCGCGCAGCTCGACCGGTGCGCTACCGTTCGGGGTGGTGACGAGAGCAAGCATCAGCTGCCTCCATCAGAGAATCCGTGCAAAGCTGCCCCTCACCTCCTCCCTCACCCCGCATGCGGGGAGAGGGATGGGGTGAGGGCATTAACGCATCGGCCTTAGTTGAGGCGCAGATCGACGATGTGCTTGGGGTCGGGCTTCAACTCGCCGCGTTCGACCCTGGAAACGATGTCGGTCAGGATCGCATTGGTCGGGGTGGCGATCCCAACCTCTTCGCCCTTTTTGACGACAAAGCCGTTCAGAAACTGGATCTCGGTGCGGCGCCCTTTGAACATGTCCTGGCCGGTCGACGGGCGATGCTCGCCGCCACCGGGGCGATTGGCCTCGGCGAGACGGTGCTCGTCGATTTCCTTGGTCGCGGCTGCGTCACCCTCGCCGGCGCGAGCGATCATCTCCGGGTCCATGTGGCTGACTTCGTCGAAGGTGTAGCCGAGTGCCTGCCCGACGCGGATCGCTTCGCTGCCGAGCCGGGTCGAGAAATTCCGGATCGCGTCGTTCTTGATCATGTCGCGAGAGATCAGGCCGGTGCAGGCCGACAACCCGTTGCCCATGACGTTGGTGACGAGCTTCGACCAGCGCTCGCCCCACAGATTCTCGGTCACCATCGCGCTGTCGGCGTAGGAAACCAGCCGGCATACTTCCTTGGCCCGGTCGGTGATCCGGCCGTGCACCTCGCCGACACGGAACACGGTATGGCGCGAGCCTGATTTGCCGGCGGCGCGGCGCACCTGGCCCGGCGCGTGCAGCTCGACGGTGATCGAGCTGGCGATCGATCCCAAAGTCTTGCCCCAACCGACGATGCCGGCGATGGTTTCTTCGTTCATGCAATTCTGCAATGAGACGACATAGCCGCCGGGCGCCAGATACTGCTTGATCATGGTCGTGGCCCAGGCGGTGTCGTAGGATTTCATGCAGACAAAGGCGATGTCGATCGGTGCTTCCTTGGCGAGCTGCTGGGCTTCGGTCAGATGCAGTGCGCGCGGCTTGACGGTGAACGGCTCGACATCGCGGATATGGGTAATCCGCAGGCCGTCCTTGCGGATCGCTTCGACGTTTTCGGGCCACGGGTCGATATAGGTCACGTCCTCGCCGGCCTGTACCATGTGGGCCCCGGCATAGCCGCCGACCGCCCCCGCGCCGACGATCGCTATCTTGTTCTTCGCCATCAGCTCTTCCTCCGCATCACGTCCACGGCGCGGCGCGCCGCGTGCTCCGCCGGCGATCCTAGTACGGCCGCCGGGCGCGCGTCATCCCATCCGCGATGGGGCGTGCTCTTGGGCCGGCTCCTGAGCCGGCTCTCGCCCGCGACCGCAGCTAGGCGCCCCGCCCTGGGGGTCGCGCGGGGTGCTTCGGCAAGATCAGCATCGGCCCGTACCACGCGACAAAGAGACCGAAGGCGGCGATCCACAAGACCGCCGAGGCGACGAGAAGCAGCATCGTCCGCGCGTCGGAGAACGCGGCGGCGACGCGCAAGATCGCGGCAACGCTGACCAGCAGGTACATCGCGCCGGTGGCCGGGTCGGCGGCCAGCTCCCGCCCGGTGTGACCCCGCGTCGCGCGCGTCATGACCGCGAGGATCATCGTGCCGATCGCGCCCGCCGTCAGCGCGTGGATCGCCGCGCTCTGCGGCACCGCCAGACCGACCGACGCCAGATCGAGCGACGCCAGGCCGAGCAGAGCCGTGCCGAGCACCAGCCAGAAATATCCGACGTGGAGAATAAAGAGCAGCGGCTCGGCGAGGGCTGCGCCACCGCGCCACCTGAAGAGCCGCGCCAGATTGAACGCCGCCGCGACGAGCAGGAGCATGCCGACGACACGAAGCTCGGGATCGGCGGCCCAGCCGAACAGGCCGGCGTGCAATGTGCCGAGAGCGGCGCGATCGACCCAGCCGCCGGATTTCGGAAGCCGCGTGCCGCCGCGCTGCCCCAGCCAGTTGCGGGTGAAGCTCGGCACGATCCGGCCGGCGACGACCGAAATCAGCGCGATTGCAGCGGCGAGCCCGAGACGCCAGCCCAGCCCCTCGGCTGCGAGGACACCGGCGGCCTGCAAATGCATCAGCAGATTGGCGGCGCCGAGCATCGCGACCGGGGCGACGATCGGCAGGTTGCGCCAGCTCCCGCCGACGATGATTTCGCGGGCGACAACCGCGACGAGGGCGGCCGGAAACGACAAATCCGCCACGATCGCGAGCCATGCGGGGAAGAGGGCGGAAATCAGGCATGCGACCCGGCCGAGGAGCCACAGGCCGGCGAGCGCCGCCAGCAGCAGACCGTCGACCGGAGGCCGCTTGGTCCAATTCGGGATCGCGGTCAGCAAAAAGCCCGCCACCGCGGCCATAGCGAAACCAAAGAACATCTCGTGGATATGCCAGGAGAGCGGGTCGAAGCGGCTCGGCAGCTCGGTTCCCGCCGTCAGCACGCCGATCCAAACCGCCAGAGCCGCCGCCGCCCATACCCCGGCGGCGAGAAAGAACGGCCGGAACCCCAGGGTCAGAAAGACCGGAACGGGACGCGCCGGATATTGCGCGGCGATGCTCACGGCAGCTCGCCCAAAGTGTGCAAAGCCGGGTGCGAAGCCGGGCGCAAGCCGGGGACGAGGCGCATGACCAAGGGCGGATAGAGCGGCCGCAGCTTGACGATGAAGTCCCACGCCATCAGCAGCGCGCCGACGGCAAAGACGACGTCGCCCGGCATTCGCATCCACTGCCAGAACAGCGTCGTATCGTAGAATTCCTGGCTGCGGGCGTAGGCCAGCCCGTGTTCGTAGACGGCGGCGAAGCTGCAGCCAACCGATCGGGAAGAAGTTGAAAACGATCCACATCACCAAGCCGCCATTATAAAGCCAGAACGCGGCCTGGCCCATTTTCTCGTCGAACCGGTAATGATCGGCGGCGACATAGCGCAGGCAGAAATAGATCAGCCCGATGCCGAGCAGGCCGAAGGCGCCGAACAGCGAGGTATGGGCATGATTGAGGGTGAGAAACGTTCCATGCTCGTAGTAATTGACCAGCGGCGCGTTCAGCGTGCCTCCGCCGAAGACACCAGCCCCGACAAAATTCCAAAAGGCAGCGCCGATGATATACGTGTAAGCGAGGTTGTATTTGAACTGCCCCTCGGACTTGATCAGCTGCCGGTTGTGGATCGCCTCGATGATCAGCAGCACCAACGGCAGCACCTCGATAAACGAGAACATCGTGCCCATCGGCACCCACAAGCCCGGCTCTCCGGCCCAGTAGAGATGATGCCCGGTGCCGATTACCCCGCCGAGGAAAATCAGGATCACTTCGAGGTAGACGGCGCGCTCGGCCAGTCGGCGCGAGACCAATCCGACCGCCATCAAGAGATAGGCGCTGATCGCCGCGGCGAAGAACTCGAAGGACTGCTCGACCCACAGATGGACCACCCACCAGCGCCAGAAATCGGTAATCGTGAATGATTTTCCGATTCCGGTGAGTGGAATCATGCCGAAGACGTAGAGGACCGCGATATTGACGGTCGACGCCCAGATCAGGTGCTCGAGCCGAATCCGCCCTGACCAAAACTGCCGCGTCGCCGGCGCCAGCTTGGCCCAGCTCGGCCACAGCGCGCGCATCACGAGCAGGCTCCACAGAACGAGACCGGCAAAGAACCCGATCTGCCAGGCGCGGCCGAGCTGGATATAGGACAATCCCTGGTTGCCGAACCAAAACCAGCCGCGGCCGATATAGCCCATGATGCCGAGATAATCGCCGGCGAGCGCGCCGACGACGACGAGCAAGGTGACCCAGAACAGCACATCGACGAGAAAGGCTTGGCCTTTGGCCTCGCCGCCGCTGATCGCCGGGGCGAGAAATAGAGCGGCCCCGATCCAGGACACTCCGATCCACACGATCGGCGACTGTAGATGCACGTCGCGCAGAAAGTTGAACGGCAGGAAGCGGTCGAGCACGATGCCGTAAAAGTTCGTCCGGTCGTAGTAGTAGTGGGCCATGATCGATCCGGCGAGGATCTGCAGCAGCAGGACGGCAGCCACTACGAGAAAATACTTGCCGACCCGCCGCTGGCTCGGGGTCAAGGTGCGAAACTGCCCGAGCACCGGATCCATCGGACCCCTGTCGGTTTCGGTCAGAAACCGTTGATATACGAACAGGACCGCGCCGAACGCGAAGAAGACAAAACAGAAGCTGATCCAGGTCCACATGAAGGTGCTGGTTGTCGGCGTGTTGCCGACCAGCGGTTCGAACGGCCAGTTCTGGGTCCAGGAAGCCGTTGTTCCGGGACGGCGCGCGACCCTCGTCAACGATGAATAGATCAGAAAATCGGCCGTCTGCCGCGCGCTCTGCGGGTCGAGGCTATAGGCCCGGGTCCAGCCCTTGGCGAAGTCGTCCTTCAGCAAGGATTGCGTCAGCCGGTCGCGCAGAGTGACGATCGCAGCCGCCAAGGGCGGTGGGACCGCCACGACTTTATGGGTCAGATCGATGCCCTGCAGCTCGCTCCGCATCGTCGCCCCGGCAGCGGCCTCGCGCTCGGCCGCGGAGCCGCCGCCGCCCGCCGCCGTGATGTTGTCGCGGGCCAGAGTGGCCAGGCGCACCAGATTGGCCGCGGTGTAATCCTCGCCGAAATACGACCCCATGCCGTAAAGGCTGCCGTAATCCATCAAATCCGCCCGTTGAAATCCCGCCTTCCCGGCTTCGATATCGTCTGCGGACATCAGCAGGGCGCCGGCGGCGGCGAGCAAGCGGTCGGGGATCGGCGGCGCCTCGCGATAGGTCAGATCGGTCGTCCAGCCAAGGAGCGCGAAGGAGCCGACCGCCACCGCCAGCAAAACCCATTTGAGGACGTTGCTGACAGGGTCGTGCGCCACGCGCTCGTTCATATCCATTTGCATTGCCGGTCCATTTTCATCGCCGGTCCATTTGCATCGCCGGGTCCTCGTCCGATGGACAGGATAGGGGCTCACGCGATCCTGTCTCCAACTAAGATCAGCCGGCTCATCGCTGTCGCTTTGGCGGGGCGGATTTGCCTGGCCGCGGCGCACGCCCGGGTTGGCGGGCGGTACTGCGCCGGGTCGGGGATTTCGCGCGCTTTTTCGCCGGCTTCCGCACCGCCTTCGTCGCCAGCCGCCAGTCGAGGATCATGCCCAGCGGGATCCCGGCTAGTCCGAGCGCCATCAACCCGCTGGCGACGCGGCCGAGCGGGTTGATCTCGACCACGACGACGACCAGCCCGAGGACGAGACCGGCGCCGAACGTCAAGAGGGCAATCTTGGTGTAGCGCATCCGTTGCGGTCGCGGGACGGGGCTTCTAATCTCTCTCGGCAGGAGAGAACACTGCGGCGGGTGCAGAGCCAATGCCAAAGAGGGGACGCGCATGATCGAGGTCGAGCGGCCGGCGGACCTCGCCCAGTATGTCGGCAAGGAGATCGGGGTCAGCGACTGGTTCACGGTCGACCAGGCGGTCATCGACAAATTCGCCGAGGCCACCGGCGACCATCAGTGGATCCATGTCGACGTCGAGCGCGCCAAGCGCGAGATGCCGGGTGGCAAGACGATCGCCCACGGCTATCTGACATTGTCCTTGGTGCCGCGCCTGGCGGCGACGATCTACCGGGTCAAGCGGCGCTCGCGCGGGCTCAATTACGGCTCGAACCGGGTGCGCTTTACCGGGCAGGTGCCGGCCGGCTCGCGCGTTCGCTTGCGCCACAAGATCAAATCGGTCGAGCCGGTCGAGGGCGGCGGCGTGCGCATCACCTCGGAAAGCACGATGGAGGTCGAAGGTGCCGCGCGCCCGGCGCTCGTCGCCGAAACCATCAGCATGCAATTCGAGTAGTTCGACAACTCAGCAAACAGGCGAGGAGGAGTTTCCGATGAGCAGCACCGGTGCGAATGACCAGGCGTCTTACATTTACTTGGGACTGGCGGGTGAAACCGGACGCGGCCGAGTTGTGGATTCGGGCCTGTTCCGGATGACCGACGGCAATGACGAATGGGAGCCGTTGCAGCGCGGCCTGCCCGAAATGCCGGCGGTGCGAGCCCTGGCGGTGCATCCGCAGCAGCCCGAGATCGTCTATGCCGGCACCCAATCCGGGCCGTATCGCAGCGCCGACCGCGGCGAGCATTGGGAAAAGGTCAGCCTCCCGGATCACGGCCTGCCGGTGTGGTCGGTGCTGTTTCACCCGCATGATCCCGACGTGATCCTAGTCGGTTACGAGAATTGCGAGATCTATCGCAGCGACGATGCGGGCGAGCGCTGGGCCCGGCTGCCGGTCAGCGTGCGCTTTCCGGAGATCACCACCGCACCCGGCGCCAACCCGGCAAAGCGCGTCTTGATGCTCGACGCCAGCGCGAGCCAGCCCAATCATCTCTACGGCGCGATCGAGGTCGGCGGCACGATCCGCTCGACCGATGGCGGCGAGCATTGGGAGAATCTCAGCCACGGGCAGTATGTGAATGACGACATGGTCGATATGCACGGCGTGCTGGCGAGCCGGTGGCGGCCCGACATCGTGTTCGGCATCGCGCGCGCCGGCATGTTCCGCAGCAATGACGGCGGCGATCACTGGGAGCACGTGGCGTTGGAGCCGCTCAACCCCAAGGGCTACATCTACTGCCGCGACATCCGCGAGGTGCCGGGCAACCCGCGCCATCTGTGGGTGGCGGCGGGAGCCGGTTTTCAGAGTGATGCGGGTGCGTTGCTGCACAGCCGCGATGGCGGTGACAGCTGGAGCCGGGTCGATATCGGCGCGCCGGTGCCGCACACGATGTTCAAGATAGCGTTTGACGAGCGCCGGCCGACAATCATGTCGGCGGCCACCAACGGCGGTGAAGTCTACAACAGCGAGGATGGAGGCGAGACCTGGGCTACCCTCAAGCCCCCGCCCGGCGGCAAGCAAATCTACGCGCTGGCCCGCGGTTGAAATTACGGCGCAGCAATTGCGGGTCCCTCCCACGCTTGCTGCGCTTCTTCCGCCTTAGTCTCTGACCCGAAATGTGGCGAATGGCGCCGATACCTTACCGTCGCCCCCGCGCAAGCGGGGGTCCAGAGCTTGCCCCTGGCTTGAACAGGGGAGCGACCGCACGTCGCTTGCCCCCTGTTCAGCCCAGGGGCAGGCTCTGGGTTCCCGCTTTCGCGCGCTTTCCCGGGAATGACGGTGTCATTGCTCTCGTCGGGCCGAGCTCCGAGGCGCCGTTAATTCCGTGAGCGCAAACGAATTGATCTCCATGGAGGAGGATTAGATGGCAGAGGTTTTGGAGCGGCAAGGGGTGACGGTGCGGCCGACCGGGGCGGCGGTCGGGGCCGACATCGAGGGCGTCGACCTGGCGCAGCCATTGCCGCCGGCGACGGTCGCGGCGATCAAGCAGGCGTGGTCCGACCGTCTCGTCCTGCGTATTCGCGGCCAGAACCTCGACGACGACCAGCTGATGCGGTTCAGCGCGCTGTTCGGCGAGCTCGACCTGGCGCCGGTCATCGCCGCCGCCCGCGTCAAGGTCCCGGGTGAAGAGCGTTATGTCGATACCGTCGAGGAAGGACAGCGATACGTTTCGGTCATTTCGAACATCATCGAAAACGGCGTCGCGATCGGCGCGCTCGGCGCTTATGAGGCGATCTGGCACACCGACATGTCGTACAATCCGGAGCCGCCGATCGGCAGCGCGCTGTATTCGCTCGAAGTGCCGCCGGCAGGTGGCGACACCGGCTTTGCCAATATGTATTTGGCCTACGACACGCTGCCCGTGGAGCTGCGGCAGCGGGTCGAGGGCCGCTCGTGCCGGCATGATTCGAGCCGCAACAGTGCCGGCGAATTGCGCCGCGGGATGAGCGAGGTGACCGATCCGCGCACCGCACCCGGCGCCGACCACCCGATCATCCGGACCCATCCGGTCACCGGCCGCAAGGCCTTGTTTCTCGGCCGTCGCCGCAATGCCTATGTCCAAGGCCTCGACCTCGCCGGCAGCGAAGCATTGCTCGACGCACTGTGGGCGCATGCCACCCGGCGTGAACTGACCTGGTACCAGCAATGGCGGGTTGGCGACCTGATCTTGTGGGACAATCGCTGCGTCATGCACCGCCGCGACGAGTTCGACCCGAATACCCGCCGTCTGATGCACCGCACCCAGATCAAGGGCGACCGCCCGTACTGAAACGCCGCGGTCAGCCGGCCTCGACCATTGCGAGCCGGTCTGCCGCCGGCTCGTATTCAAGGACGAACAGCACCGCGTTGCGGGCTCTGACCGGGGGGCTATCTGGCGGCAACGCGTGCTTGACCAACTGGCGGACCATCGCACCATGGGTCGATACCCCGATCCGCCGATATGGATGAGACAGAGCAAAACGCCGTAGTGCCGCGAGCCCGCGGGTCAAGGTAGCGAGACCGGTCTCGCCGCCGGGAAACGCGGTATTACCTTCGCTGTACCAGCGTTCGGTCACTTCCGCCCCAAAGCGCGCCTTGGCGTCCTCCCACAGCAATCCCTCGGCCGCGCCGACATTGGTCTCGCGCAGCCCGTGGTCGGCGATCAGCGGCACGCCTGACATCTCGGCGATGATCCGCCCGGTGGTCAGGGCCCGCGTCAGATCGCTGGAGACAACAACGTCAAGCCGGTGCGTCCGCAAGCGATCCGCAAGCGCCTCGGCTTGCGCCAAGCCTGTCGAGTTGAGCGGAGTATCAGTATGTCCTTGCAGCCGCCCCTCGCGGTTCCAATCGGTTTCGCCGTGGCGGAACACAAACAACGTGCGGCGATCGTCAACGTGCTCCATGCAGCTCTCCTTGAGCGAACGACGGCGATGCGAGACCGGGATGCGATGTCGGTTGGATCAGCGCCGGCCGGCTTTGCGAACCAGCGCCATCGAAAAATAGGGGGCGTCGTCGATTTCGGCGAGCGGCCAGACCCGCTGATTGGGCAAACTCGCGTGCTCGACATAGAGCGCGTCCGCCAAGATCCCGAGGTCTCCCAGCACCCGCCGGACCTTGGGGAGATGACGGCCGAGCTTGACGATCGCGGCGATTTCGGCCGCAGCGAGACGGCGCCGAAGCTCGTCCTTCGCGAGTGTCGCCGGGATCACCGCTAGAACCTCGTCGTGCGTTACGAGCGCCGTCGCCGCGGCGGCGGCACAGGCGGTCAGCGACGACACACCCGGTACGATCTCGATCGGAAAACAATCCGCCAACCGGGTGAAGACGCCGATAAAGCTGCCGTAGAACAGCGGGTCGCCCTGGCACAGCAGCGCCACATCGTTGCCGGCGTCGAGTTCGGCGGCGATCATTCGGGCCGCATCGTCGTAAATTTCGGCGGGCGGCGGTCCCGGCCGCATCGGAAAGCGGATCACGATTTCGCGCTGGCCGCGGTCGAGCCAGGCGGCGACGATCGCGCGGGCAAAGCTGTTGCCACTGTCCGGCGCCGGATAGGCGACGACCGCCGCCGCACGCAACAAGCGCAGTCCCTTTAAGGTCAGCAGCTCCGGGTCCCCGGGACCGACCCCGATCCCGTAAAGCCGTCCCTGGCGCCCGGCACTCATCTCACGATGACTTGACCACAGCGAGCTGCGTCACGCTCGCCAGCGGGCGCCACAGATGACGCGCGCCGGCGCGCTCGGCCCGGCTGACCGCGATCCGGGTCAGCGCGCCGCCATGACGGCCATGCCAGTCAAAGAGCCGCGCCTCGCCCTCGGTGGTCACGACGTTGGCGACGAGCCGGCCGCCGGGCGGCAGTGCCGCCCACAGCGACGGCAGCAGCTCCGGCGCACCGATCCCGCCGCCGACAAAGATCGCATCGGGCGGCGGCAGGCCGGCCTCCAGCGCCTGCGGCGCCGCGCCGACGACGATACGGAGTCCCGGCACCCCGAGAGCGGCGGCATTGCGCGCGATCATCGCCGCCCGTCCGGGATCGCGCTCTACAGCAATCGCCGATTGACCTTCGCCGGCGCGGAGCCATTCGACCGCGATCGACCCACATCCGGCGCCGACATCCCACAATTTTTCGCCCGGCAATGGCGCCAGCGCCGCCAAGGTCGCCGCGCGCACCTCACGCTTGGTCAGTTGCCCGTCATGTTCGAAGGCGTCGTCGGGCAATCCAGCGAAGCGTGAGAACACCTGGGCACCGGGACCGGCGCGGCATTCGATCGCGATCGTGTTGAGGTCAGGGACATCGCACTCGCCCCAGCATTGCGCCTCGCCAGCGGTTACCGTCTCGCGCGGGCCGCCGAGACGGCCGAACACGGTCAGCCGGCTTAGGCCCCAGCCGAGCCCAGTCAGAAGCGCCGCGACCGCTGCGGGCGTGCCGCTGTCTTCGGACAGCGCCAGGACATGGCGACCGGGGGCGAGATGCAGGCGCAAGGTGTCGAGCGGGCGCGCATGCAGGCTGATCGGCGTGCACTCGGCGAGCGCCCAGCCGAGCCGGGCAGCGGCGAGGCTGAAAGCACCCACATGCGGCACGATCGTCAGTTCCTCGCACGGGAAACGGCGTGCCAGCATGGCGCCGACGCCATACCACAGCGGCTCGCCGCTCGCCAAAACCGTCACCCGCCGGCCCCGCCGCGCCGCAATCACCTCGATCGTGTTGCCGAGCGGCCGGTCCCACAAAATCCGCTCGGCACCGTTCGCCGGGATCATCGCCAGATGGCGCGCGCCGCCGGCCAACACCTCTGCGGTGTCGACCAAGGTGCGCGCCGCGGCCGACAGCCCGGCGAGACCTTCCCCGCCGATGCCGACGACCGCGAGCCACGGCGTCATCGCGGGCTCGCCAGCGCATTGACCGCGGCCGCCGCGATGGCGCTGCCGCCGCGGCGCCCGTGCAGCGTGACGTACTCCACGCCCCGGCCAAAGCCGGCGAGCGCGGCTTTGGCCTCCGCCGCACCGACAAAACCCACCGGAAAGCCGAGGATCAGCGCCGGCCTGCCGGCACCCTCGGCGAGGATTTCGAGCAGCCGGAACAGTGCCGTCGGCGCATTGCCGATTGCGACCACGGCACCTTCGAGATGGGACCGCCACAATTCGACCGCTGCCGCCGACCGCGTCGTCCGCCGTGCAGCGGCAAGCGAGGCCACCGCGGGGTCGTGCAAAAAGCACAGGATTTTGTTGCCTCCCGTCAGGCAATCGCGACTGATGCCGGACTTCACCATCGCCGAATTCGACGATTATCGGTGCGCCCGCGTCGAGCGCCGAACGGCCTGCCGCGACCGCTTTCGCTGACCAGGCAAGATCGCCGAGGATCGCGACGTCGCCTGCGGCATGGGCGACCCGCGCCGCCATGCGCCGCAACGGGCGCGGAAACCGGGCGAGATCTGCCTCTGCCCGCACCAGCGTGAACGATTTCCGCGAGATCGCTTTCGGATCGCGGAGGTAAGCGTAGGTCTCCGCTGGATCGTCGCCTGCCGCGGACACCGGCATCGGGCGCTGGCGCGCCGCGGTCACGCCCAAGGTCCAGGCTTCTTCGCCCTCGACCTGAGCGCGCTGGGCTGGCGTCAGAGCCGGATCGCCGGCGAACAATGCCGCAAGTTCGCCGGCGCTGTCGCGTTCCCGCAGAAACCGGGCGACGGCGCGGACCTGTGCCGCATCCTTGGTCTCGTCGGCTGCCGGCTTGACCGCCCACAATGACGGGTAGACTTCGGCCATCACCACACGCGCCGCCGAAACCGGAGACAGACCGGTTTCGAACGGCCAAATTTGGACATGCCGGCTCCATCGCGGGTCGTCGCGCAAGGCGCGCGCCACCGGGATGCCGGTCAACGCCTGACCGCCGACAGATCCGACCCCCAGCAGCTTCCAGCAGGGTTGGGCGCTCGGGATGTAGAGATCGACCAGCCGCCGTTCAGCCAGCCCCTCGCTGTCATGGCGGCGATGGTGCCTGCCCTGCAAATGCGTCCGAACCGGTGCGGCGGGGCAGCCCCAGAACGGGAACCCGCCGCCCGAGACCCGGCGATTGAGCGCCTCGGCGACGTCGAAGCGGTTGTTCCGGTTATGCTCGTCATCCTCGATGAGTGCCGCGATCTCGTCCCACACCGCCCGCCACGGCATGCCGGTAAGCCCGAGCCGCGCGGCAAACCCGGCCGGATAGCCGAACGGAAAGTCGAAGCCGAGCAATACCCGCTCGTTTTTCTGCTGCGCCGTCGCCAGCCAATCGGCGATCAGCGCGTGGGCCGCATGACGTGTCGGCGGGTTGACCAAGGTTTCGCCCGCGACGTCATGCCGGCAGATCCAGATGCTGTCGCGACCCGACCGCGGCACGCTCGCGGCACTCCAATCGACCATGATGAAACTGTCGAACATCACCGATGGTGATGGTGATGACGCTGGGGGGGATGCTCGTGCTCGTGTCCGTCGCCGATGCCGCGGACGTGGTGATGATGACCCGTCTGCGGCGCACCCGTGTCGCCCTCGTAGCCGATGATTCGCGTGCGGTATTTGCAGAGCTGGCAGTTCATCGCCGGCTGCGCGACGCCCAATTCCTCGACCCGCTCGCGAAACGCGTCGAGCACCGCCGGATGGTCGCGCAGATGAGGCGCGTTGACGAACTCGATCCCGGGAAAGAGGCCCGCGACTGCATCGCTCTGCGCATAAATGCGTTTGACCAAGACGCCGGTGAACAGGAAATACGGAAACACGACGATGCGGCGAAAGCCGAGCCGGGCGGCGCGGGTCAAGGCCGCGTCGACCTGCGGATGCGCGACGCCGCTAAAGGCGGTTTCGGCCCAACCGAACCCCATCCCCTCCCACAGCATCCGCGCGACTTTGGCGACGTTGGAATTGGCGTCCGGGTCATTGGTGCCGCGTCCGACGACAACGAGCAAGGTTTCGGATCGGTCGATACCGTTATCGGGCGCCGCCGCGGCGATGCGGCCGGCCGCCGCAGTCAGCAGCTTCGGGTCGATCGCCAAATCGCGCCCGAGCCGAACGTCGATGCCCGGATGGTCCGCGGCGAAGCTGTTGACCTCCCACGGCAGGTCGTTTTTGACGTGACTGGCCGCGAACAACATGCCGGGCACCGCGAGGATGCGCCGGGCGCCGCGTGCCGCCAGCGCCGCCAGGGCATCGTGGATGGTCGGCCGCGCGAATTCGAGATACCCCGTCGCGAAATCGACGCCGGGCAGCCGTGGGCGCAATGCTGCCGCGAGCAGTTCGAATTCTGCGATCGCCTCGGGATCGCGACTGCCGTGTCCGCAGATCAGCACCGCCGTTTGCGTCATCGGTTGACCCTCCCCCGTCCGCGACCGACACTGCCGGCGCCATGACCTCGGCCGCCGCCGACCCGCTGTTGATGCTCGCCGCCGGCCTCGCGCTCGACGCGTGGTTCGGCGACATGCCGGCGATCTTTACCCGGATTGCGCATCCGATCGTGCTGGCCGGACGCGCCGTCGCCTTCTTCGACCGCAAACTCAATCGCGACATCCGCAGCGACGCCTCGCGCCGAGTTCCGCGGGATCATCACCGTGGTTCTGCTCGTGGGCGGTGCCGGCGCCCTCGGCTTTGCGATCCGGCAGCTGTGCCGCGGCAGCCTCGCCGGCGCCGCGGTTGAAATTTTGCTGATTGCGATCCTCGTCGCCCAGCGCAGCCTCTTCGAGCACGTTGCCGAGGTCGCCCGGGCGCTGGCCGACGGCGGGCTCGCCGCCGGACGCGACGCGGTGCGGCATATCGTGGGCCGCGACCCGACGAGCCTGGATACGTATGGCGTCGCGCGGGCCGCAATCGAAAGCCTCGCCGAGAATTTCAGCGACGGGGTCGTGGCGCCGGTATTCTGGTACCTCGTCCTGGGGTTGCCCGGCCTCTTCGCCTACAAGATGGCAAACACGCTCGACAGCATGATCGGGCACAAGACGGCGCATTACCGAGCCTTCGGCTGGGCGGCGGCACGCTTCGACGACCTCGCCAATCTGGTGCCGGCGCGGATTGGCGGGGTGTTGATCGCCGCCGCGGCGTTGTTCACCCGTGACGGGCAGCCGGCGCGAGCGGTCGCAATCATGCTGCGCGACGGGCGCAAGCACCGCTCGCTGAACGCGGGCTGGCCGGAGGGAGCGATGGCCGGCGCGCTCGGCCTGGCGCTTGCGGGGCCGCGCCGTTACGCCGAGGGTGTCGTTGCCGACCCGTGGGTCGGCGACGGCACGGCGCGCGCCGCACCTCCCGACATCGCCCGCGCGCTGCTGCTCTACAAGCATGCCTGCCTGATCGAATGGGGGTTGGTGACAGGCGCCTGGCTCGCCGGCCATGTTGGCCTCTTCACCTGAATTGCGGCGGCCGCGCCGCGGCGAGCAGCGCTGGCAGATCAAGATTTTGCTCGAGATGATCCGCAAGCAAGTCGAGGGTGGTCTCGACCATATGCTCGTAGGCGACCGCGCCGGCAACGGCGCCGAGGCTTTCGAGAAAAGCGCAGCGGAACCGATCGCCGGCGAACAACCCGTGCAAATAGCAACCGGCGGTGAGCCCGTCGGGGCTGACCGCACCCTCCGCCCTGCCCGCGAGGCGCAGCATGGGCTGCTCCAACCCCGGCCCGGCCGTCTTGCCGAGATGCATAACATAGCCCTCGACCGGCATTCCGGTGGCAACGTCGAAGCCGGCGGCGAGACCCAGCCGCTTTTCGGCGCCGAGGACCGTGTCGACGTCGAGAAGCCCGAGCCCCGGCACCGTCGCCTGGCGGCCTTCCACGCCGTGCGGATCGGCTATCGTCCGGCCGAGCATCTGATAGCCGCCGCACAGACCGAGGACGCGCCCGCCGTGGCGGTGATGGGCTGAAATGTCGATGTCCCAGCCCTCGCCGCGCAGGAACTCGAGGTCACCGATCGTCGCCTTCGAGCCGGGCAGGACCACCAGCGCCGCATCACGCGGCAACGGCCGGCCCGGCCGGACCATCACGATTTCCACGCCGGGCTCGGCGCGCAGCGGGTCGAGATCGTCAAAATTGGCGATCCACGGCAGCACCGGCACCGCGACGCGAAGACGCCCCTCACCCCGACCCTCTCCCCGCATGCCGGGAGAGGGAGGGACCCGCCCAGCGGGAAAGCCTGCCCCGGACCCGGTCCGGGGGTGAGGGGCGAGCGCGAGCGAGTCTTCCGCCGGCAGCAGTTCGGCGGCGCCGAAATACGGCACCACCCCGAACGACCGCAGCCCGGTTCTCTCGCTGATCGCCACGATGCCGCCGTCGAACAAGCGCACATCGCCGCGGAATTTGTTGACGATGTAGCCGGCGAGCAACGCCTGCTCACGGTCGGACAGCAGGGCGCATGTCCCGACCAGCTGGGCGATGACGCCGCCGCGCTCGATGTCGCCGATCAGCACCGCGCGAACATCCGCGGCTTGGGCAAAACCCATGTTGGCGATGTCGCCGGCGCGCAGATTAATCTCGGCCGGGCTGCCGGCGCCTTCGACCAGCACCAAATCGGCGGCCTCGGCAAGCCGCCTGAACGCGCTCAGCACTCGCGGCAGCAAACTCGGCGCCAGCCCGCGATATTCCGCAGCCGAGGCGCTGCCCCACACGCGGCCGTCGAGCACGATCTGTGCTCCGCTTTCGGACTGCGGCTTCAGCAGCACCGGGTTCATGTCGGTCACCGGCTCGACCCGGCAGGCCCGCGCCTGCAGCGCTTGCGCCCGCCCGATCTCGCCACCGGCGGCAGTCACTGCGGCATTGTTCGACATGTTCTGCGGCTTGAACGGCCGCACCCGCAACCCGCGCCGGGTAAAGGCCCGCGCCAGCCCGGCCAGCAGCAACGACTTGCCGACATCCGACCCCGTCCCCTGCAGCATCAGCGCGCTGGACACCACGGCTCTCCAGGCGCTCGACCGGTTTCGAAGGAAGCGGCGACTACATTTTTCGGCTTCCAGGCGAAGGAGCGCGTGAAGAAATTCCCTCCCTGGCCCGACAAGTTTCTAATTCCGTCGTTCCCGCGCAAGCGGGAATCCAGGGATTTCAGTCGTTTGCCCCCTGTTCGTGCCAGGGGCAGGCTCTGGACCCCCGCTTTCCCCACGGGACAAGCCCGTGGGCTGAAGGCGCACGGGGCGAGAAGCTTGGACCAGCCGCGCGATTTCCTCACAAACACGAAGGCCGGGACCCACGGCCGCAGTGGATACCGGCTTTCGCCTGCAAGGGGAAACCGGGGTTCACGTATATGGGCCACTAGCATGTCAAAATTCGATGCCTTGCTGCGCTTTGACGCCGGTGCGGAACGGATGCTTGACGAGAGTCATTTCGGTCACGAGGTCGGCCGCTTCGATCAGCTCCGGCTTGGCGTTGCGGCCGGTGACAATGACGTGCAGGTCGCGCGGCTTGGCCTTCAGCGCCGCCACGACCTCGTCGACCGCCAGGTAGTCGTAGCGCAGTACGATGTTCAGCTCGTCGAGCATCACCAGCCGGTAGGACGGATCGGCGATCATCGCCTTTGCGGTCTCCCATGCCCGGTGCGCGGCCGCAACATCGCGGACGCGGTCCTGGGTGTCCCAGGTAAAGCCCTCGCCCATCGCCCGGCAGGTCACGAGATCGCCGAACCGTTCGAGCGCGACCCGCTCGCCGGTGCTCCACACGCCTTTGACAAACTGGACGACGCCAACCCGCATGCCGTGACCAAGGCAGCGCAACACGATGCCAAAGGCGGCGGTCGACTTGCCCTTGCCCTTGCCGGTATGGACGATCAGCAAGCCGCGTTCTTCGGTCTTGGTCGCCAGCATCCGCTCGCGCGCCGCCTTGCGCCGCGCCGCTTTCTCGTTGTGGCGGCGGTTGACCTCCGCTTCGCTCTCGCCCGGATCCCCTTCCGGCGGGTCGATCGTCATCGTCGGGCCGGTCATGCGCGTGGGCGAAAGGCAACGAGCGGCAGCTGCGCGACCAGCCTGCGGCGGTCACCCTCCGAACCGCGATATGGCCAACCCAGAAGTCGGGCCAATGTCAAACGTATGATGGGCGCAAAGAAGAAATTGCGGCGCTCATAGCTTCGAACCGCGTCGATCGCTTCTTCCGCTCCGAGGATGCGATGCACCGCGACAAAGCATTCGCCGCCGATGACCACCCGTGGGTGTGTCGTCGCCTCGATGTTTCGCAGCCAATCGGCATCGCGACCAAAAGCGCTCATGACCACGGCCTCGCCTGTCTGACGGTATTCCATGACTTCGAGGACGGTTTCACGACGGCGTCCGGTGCGCCGTCCGACATGGATCAGGAGCAGGAAACGACGCCCGAACGGGCGACTGCACCGCCAATGGTACAGGTAGACGGGAGCGCGAAAGAGCCACCGGCATAGCGGGGTTAGCCGTGCCATCGGCTGCACGCTCGCGCCAGAGCCTCGCCGGCGCTATTGCGGCGCGGTCGCCACAGGCCGCGCTCGATCGCTTCGAGAAAGCGGCGGCTGGTTTCGGCGAGGGCGGCAGGATTGTGCTCCGCCATGAACCCGCGCACCGCATCATCGGCAAGATAGGCGTCGTAGAGGGCGTCGAAATGAGCGTCGTCGACCGCGTGCGCAGTCGCGGCAAAGGCGAACAGATAGTCGACCGTTGCGGCGATCTCGGCCGCACCCTTGTAGCCGTGGCGCATTACACCCGCGATCCACCGCGGGTTCGCGGCACGGGCGCGGACGACGCGGCCGATTTCCTCGCGCAAACTGCGGATGCGGGGCATCTCCGGACGCGAATGGTCGTTATGCCAGACTGCCGGGACCCGGCCCGACAGCTGCCTTACGACGAGCGCCAGTCCGCCTTCGAATTGATAGTAATCGTCGCTGTCGAGCAGGTCGTGTTCGCGATTGTCCTGGTTGTGCAATACCGCGTCGGTGGCGGAGAGCCGCTGTTCGAGCATTCCCCGTTCGGCTCGCCCCTCGGTGCCGGCGCCATAGGCATAGCCGCTCCACCCGAGATAGGCTTCGGCGAGATCGGCGTCGTCATTCCAAATTCGCTCGTCGATGAGGGTCTGCAGCCCTGCCCCGTAGGCGCCGGGCTTGGAGCCAAAGACGCGGTAGCCGGCGCGGCGCGACGCCTCCTCCGGTGGAATACCCTGCATTTCGAGGCTGCGACGATCGGCGGCAAAGCGAGCAGCGAGTGGGTTGAGGGCGCTCGGCTCGTCAAGCGCGGCGACCGCGCGCGCCGCCGAATTCGACGAGGTCGATCAGCCCCGGAAAGGCGTCGCGAAAAAAGCCGGAGACTCGCAGCGTGACATCGACGCGCGGCCGGTCAAGCACCGAAGCCGGCAGGATCTCGAACCCAGTCACACGGCCGCTCGCCCGCTCCCAGACCGGACGCACCCCCATCAGCGCCAGTGCCTGCGCGACATCGTCGCCGCCGGTGCGCATGTTGGCGGTGCCCCACGCCGACAGAGCTACCCGCTCGGGGTATGCGCCGCATTCCTGCGCATGCCGCTCGACCAGCATCGCCGCCGATTTCCAGCCAAGCTGCCACGCCGCCTGGGTTGGCACCGCGCGGATATCGACGGAAAAGAAATTGCGCCCGGTCGGCAACACCTCGGGCCGGCCGCGGCTCGGCGCACCGGACGGGCCGGGCGAGACGAAATGCCCGTCGAGGCCGGCCAGCAGCCCGCCAATCTCGGCCGCGCCGCAGCCCGCGACCGCCGGGCGCAATTCCTGCTCGATCCAATCGAGAACCGTGCGGGTCTGATGCCAGCCCGGCTCGGGAGCAGCCTCACCGGCAACGAGCCGCAGCGCCAGCGCCTCCAGCCGCTCGACCGTGTCGCCGGCGGTTCGCCACGGCTCCTCGTCAGCAAGAATCTTCGGGTGTGGGCCAGTCCAAGGGTCGGCCGGGTCGAGCGCCAATGGGTCGGCGTCGACACCCAGATCGGCGGCAAGCGCCCGCAACAGCGACGTATCTTCCGGACGCGAGCCGCGGGTGGCTCGGGCGAAGGCGACGAGCAACCCGTCGAGCCGCTCGCCCTCGGGGCTTTGCCCGAAGACATGCAGCCCGTCGCGGATCTGCAATTCCTTCAGCTCGCACAAGAACCCGTCGAGCTTGCGCAGCGCGGTTGCCGGCTGTTCGTCGGCGGCGATGCCGCAATCGCCGTCGAGCCCGGCGGCGTGGGCCTGTTCGAGGATCGCCGCGGCAAGAGGCCCGACGCGGCGCGCATCGCCCTGTGCCGCCTCATAATATTCGTCGATCAGGCGTTCGAGCTCGGCCGTGAGGCCATAGCTGCCGGCGCGGGTCAGCGGCGGGGTCAGATGATCGACGATCACCGCCTGGGAACGGCGCTTCGCCTGCGTTCCTTCGCCCGGATCGTTGACGATGAACGGGTAGAGGTGCGGCAATGGCGGCATCGCCGCTTCCGGAAAGCACTCCTCTGACAATGCCAGCGCCTTCCCCGGCAGCCATTCGAGAGTGCCGTGCTTGCCAAGATCAACGACCGCGTCGGCACGGAATTCCTGCGCCAGCCAGGCATAGGCGGCGAGATAGCCGTGCGGCGGCACCAATGCCGGATCGTGGTAGGTCGCTTTGGGATCGATGTTGTAGCCGCGCCCCGGTTGGATCAGCAGCGCGACGTTGCCGCAGCGGAAACCAGGGATCGCGAACCGGCCGCAATCGAGCCGGCCCTCACGGAAGAACGGGTCGCGCTGGGCCGGTCCCCAGCGCCCGGCGATCGCCTGCTGGACCACCATCGGGAGGGTCGCGAAGAACGCCGAGTAATCGGCAAAGGACAAGGTTTCCTCGGTCGGTGCGCCGGGGTTCGCGTTGGTCGGGCCGGCAAGGAGCCGCTCGATCAATGCTTGCGGGTCGCCGGGCATGGCGCCAACGCGATAGCCGGCGGCCGCCAGCGCCCTGACGATTCCGATCGAGGAGGCGGGTGTGTCGAGGCCGACCCCGTTGCCGATGCGGCCGTCGCGATTGGGATAGTTGGCGAGGATCAGCGCCACCCGGCGTTCGGATGCCGGTTTCTGCCGCAGCCGTGCCCAGTTGCGCGTGAGGTCGGCGACAAAGGCAATGCGGTCGGCAACCGGCCGATAGCCGACGAGATCCACTTCGGTCTCGGGGTCGCGGCCGAGCGGCGCCTTGAACGACACCGCGCGCGACAGGATGCGACCGTCGATCTCCGGCAACGCTACGTTCATCGCCAGGTCGCGCGGGGTGAGACCGCGCGTACCGACACGCCAGCTCTCCTCGTCGCCTCCGGCAAATACCACCTGCAGCACCGGGCAACCGGCGGCTGCCAGCGGGTCCTCCGCCGACCCGGCGCGCACCGAAAACCCGGTTGTGTTAAGGATCACCGCGGGCGACACCTCGGCTAAAAGCGCCGCGAGCAATGCCGTGGCTTCACCCTCCTTCAGGCTTTGCACAAAGACCGGCACCGGCCGCAGCCGCCGCGCCGTCAGCGCCCGCACCAAGGCATCGACCGGCGCGGTGTTCCCCGACTGCACCAATGCCCGATAAAACACGATGGGGACGACACCGCCCCCCGCTTCTTCGGGGGCAAGCTTGCCGCGCCACTCGGCGGCGATTTCGGCGAGCCCCGGCACGGCATGGTCGGGCCAGTAGAGACCCGCGCGCAACAATGGCGCCGGCTCGGCCCAAGCTGCCTCGCGGCCGATCAACGAACCGGCATAGCGCAGGAAGTTCTCGGCGTTCGCCGGACCGCCTTCGATAAAATAGGCCCACAGCCGGCGCAGGCTGTCCATCGGGACGGTCGACAGCTCGGCGAGTTCAGGGTCGGGCTTGTCGTCGCCGGGCAGCAATGCCAGCGGGATGGCGCGCTCACGACAAGTCTCGAACAGCCGCTCGACGCCATAAGGCCAATAGGCGCTTCCGCCGAGAACACGGGCGACGACCAGCCGCGCGGCGGCGACAGTCTCCATGTAGAGGTCGACCGAGAAATTGTGACCGAGCCGCAGGATCGGCGCGAGCCGCAGCCGTGACGCCGCGGGGTCTTGCGCGCGCCGCCGCTTTTGCGCCGCGGCCAGCAGCGCCAACTCGGTGTCGGCGCTCGACAGCACGACAATGTCGCCCGGCGTCTGCGCCAGATCGATCGCCGCCGAACCGTCGGCGATCGTCCCCGGGATTGTCGCCAAGAGATGCATTCAGCCGCCCAGCGCCGCCGTGATGGCATCGCGGTCGAGGCCCTTTTCGCCGATCACGACGAGGCGCGTCGCGCGCGCTTCGCCGAGCTGCCACGGTCGATCGAAATAATGCTGCACCCGGTCGCCGACGGCTTGCACGACTTGCCGCCGATCGCGGCCGGGGACATCGAGGAAGCCTTTGACCCGCAGCACGTCATGCGCCGAAATAGCGGCGCGCAGACGGGCGAGAAACGCGGTGCCGTCAGCAACCGCGCCGAGGGTCACAACAAAGCTGTCGAAATCGTCGTGGTCGTGCCCCTCGGCCGCATCATGCAAGGACGGCCGAGCGGCGAGGTCGTCCTCGGCCGCGGCGGCGAGCCCGAGCGCCACCTGTGGCGGCACCGCCGCCTCCCGCACGGCGACCAGTCTGACCCCTCGGCGCAACCGGCTTTCGATTTCCCGCCGCAGGCTCGCCAACACTTCCGCGCTGATCAGATCGGTTTTGTTCAGGATCACCAGATCGGCGCAGGCGAGCTGATCGCCGAACACCTCCTCGAGCGGACTGTCATGGGTAAGCGCCGCATCGGCGTCGCGCTGGCGCGCCACCGCCGCGGGGTCGTCGGCAAATCGGCCGGCGGCGAAAGCTGCGGCGTCAATCACCGTCAGCACCCCGTCTACGGTGGTGCGCGTGCGGATCTCGGGCCAGGCGAAGGCCTGCACCAAGGGCTTGGGCAGGGCCAGCCCCGAGGTCTCGATCAGGATGTGCTCGGGTGGTGCCGGCCGGTCGAGCAGCCGCGTCAGGGTCGGCAGAAAGTCGTCGGCGACGGTGCAGCACAGACAGCCATTCGCGAGTTCGACGATGTCGTCTTCGGTGCACGCCTCGTCGCCGCAGCCGAGCAACAGCTCGCGGTCGATGCCGAGCGCGCCAAATTCGTTGACAACGACAGCAAGCCGCCGCCCCTGCGCCCGCGCCAACAGATGCCGCACGAGGCTGGTCTTGCCGGCGCCGAGAAAGCCGCTGATCACCGTCGCCGGAACTCGTCGCATTTTTCAGCCGCCCTTCAGCGCCAACGGCAGACCGGCGGCGACAAAGACGACGTGGTCGGCGAGCGCGGCGACGTCCTGGTTGAGCCGTCCCGCGGCGTCGCGAAAATTGCGGCCGAGCGGTGTCTCGGGTACGAGGCCCATCCCCACTTCATTGGCGACCAGCACCACCGGCCCGGCGGCGAGCCGCAACGCCGCACACAGCGAGGTCGATGCATCGTCGAGCGAGCGCCCGGCGAGCAATACGTTCGACAGCCAAAGGGTCAGGCAATCGACCAGCAGCGGCCGTTCGGGGCGGGCTTCGGCGGCAATCACTGCGGCGAGCGCCAACGGCTCTTCGACCGTGCACCAGAACGGGCCGCGGCGCGCCCGATGCGCGGCGATGCGCGCCGCCATCTCGGCGTCGCCGGCTTCGGCGGTCGCGCAATAGGTGCCGCCGTCACCCGCCGCCTCGATCAGCCGCTCGGCATGGCGGCTCTTGCCCGACCGGGCGCCGCCCAGCACCAGCGTCACCGGGGGCAGCCCGGCGCGCGCTCGGCCCTTACTCGCCATCGGCATCGGTCCCTCCTCCTCCGCCCGAGGAATCGTCCCAAATCGCGCGATACGGAGGTCTCCTGGCTCGGGGTCGTCGCCCGCGGCACCTTCCCAGCCAGCTTTCGCTTGACCAGTGGCCATCGCTGCGGGCTCGCCGCTTACAGTTGCGGGGGCAGCGCCGGCATTGCACCGGACTTCCCTGTCGCATCGCGAGCATGACGCTAGCACACCCCACTCGGCTGCGTCTCGCGGTTTGATCTCGATCGGGTGTGTGCCAGAGCAACGGCGCCGAACGGCGCAGGGACCGTGGGTGGCCTGGGTTTAGGGTGGTTTTGGGCGGAACGGGATCAGCGTGGCAGGTTCATCGGCATCATGTTGGCGTTGAGGTCGGCAATGATCCAGCATGAGCCGGCGATAACGAGAAAGACGATCAACAGGCCGAAAGCCAGGGCCAGAATATTGTTCGTGTGATCGGGCCCGCTGCCCAAATGCAGAAAGAAGACAAGGTGGACGCCGATCTGCGCGAAGGCGAGCACGATCAGCCCGACCGGTACGCCCGGGGGCCACAGCAAGCTCGTTTGCGAAACGACGAACGACGCGATCGTCAGCAGGACGGCGAGCCCCAGCCCCACCGTGTACGACAGAACGTTAGCCGTGGACTCCGCGTCTTCGACGCCGGGCGTCCGGTCATATGGGCGATCGTCGCCGTCCATCAGCGAGCTCCCATCAGGTAGACCACCGTTATCACCCCGATCCAGATGATATCCAGCGCGTGCCAGAACAGGCTGAAGCACAACAGGCGCCGGAGCACGTTGGGCCGCAAGCCCTTGACGACGACTTGGGCCACCATATAGGTGAGCCAGACCAGGCCGCTGGTAACGTGCGCGCCATGCATGCCCACCAAGGTGAAAAAGGCCGACAAAAAGGCGCTGCGCGAGGGCCCGGCGCCCCGGCTTACCATGCCGGCAAATTCCGAGATTTCGATGTAGAGGAAGGCTGCGCCGAGTACGAAAGTACCAACGGAGAAGGCAAGAAAACGGCCCTGCTGCCGGCGTTCGGCGGACAATGCCCCAAGTCCGCAGGTATAGCTCGAAACTAGCAAGCACATGGTCTCGATAAAGACACGGTGAAGATTGAACAGCTCGCTCCCGGTCGGTCCGCCGGCAGTCTGGCCGGACAGCACCGCGTAGGCCGCGAACAGGCCCGAGAACATCGTCACGTCGCTGAGGATGAAGATCCAGAACCCGTAGGCGACGACGGTCCGTGTCGAGGCCGGGCCGCCGCCGCCCCGCCCGCGGACGAACTCGGCAGGCGCCGCGTCGATCGTCGTGATGGTCATGCGGTCCGCCCGAGGCCGAGCCGGGCCCGTTCCATTCGCGCCATTTCGGTGGCCGGGATTTCGCGCTCACGGTTCTCGCTCCAGCCGAACACCAAAACCGTAATGGCGATGGCGAGAAGGCCGAGGATCGCCATCCACCAGATGTGCCAGATCGCCGCAAAGCCGGCTGTCACTGCAAAGAAGGCGATGACAAGGCCGATCGGGCTGTTGCGCGGTATCTCGATGGTTTCATAGGCCGGTTCGACGGTAGTCAGTCCCCGCCGCTTCATGTCCCAGAAAGCATCGATTGTCTCGACCCTGGGCATCACCGCAAAGTTGTAGGAGGGCGGCGGCGACGACGTCGCCCATTCCAAGGTTCGACCATTCCACGGGTCGCCGGTCAGGTCGCGGCGGCTCGCGCGCGTGCGGATGCTGACATAGAGCTGCACGATCTGGCACAGGATGCCGAGGAAAATGACGACGGCTCCGGCCTCCGCGACCAGCAGCAGCGGCCGCCAGCTCGGGTCGGCAATGTGCTGGAGGCGCCGCGTCATGCCCATCAGCCCCAGGACGTAGAGCGGCGTAAACGCAAGATAGAAGCCAACAAGCCAGCACCAGAAACTGGCCTTGCCCCACCACTCGTCGAGGGTGAAGCCGAACGCCTTGGGGAACCAATAATTATAGCCGGCCAATGCGCCGAAAATCACGCCGCCGATGATGACGTTATGAAAATGGGCGACCAGGAAGACGCTGTTGTGCAGCACAAAGTCGACCGGTGGGACCGCCAAGAGAACGCCCGTCATGCCGCCAAGGACAAAGGTGACCATAAAGCCGATCGAGAACAGGACGGGGGTCCGGTACACGATCCGTCCGCGGAACATGGTAAATAGCCAGTTGAAGACTTTGACGCCGGTCGGCACCCCGATGATCATCGACATGATGCCGAAGAAGGCGTTGACGTCGGCGCTCGCCCCCATAGTGAAGAAGTGATGCAGCCAAACCATGAATGACAGAACACAAATCGCCAAAAGAGCGAGGACCATCGAGCGGTAGCTGAACAGCGGTTTGCCCGAAAAAGTCGCTATTACTTCGGAGAATACACCAAACGCCGGCAGGATAAGAATGTAAACTTCGGGATGACCCCACGCCCAGAACAGGTTGACGTACATCATCATGTTGCCGCCGCCGTCGTTGGTAAAAAAGTGCATGCCGACGTAACGATCGAGCAGCAGCATCGCAAAGGTCGCGGTCAGGATCGGAAAGGCGACGACAATCAATATGCTCGAGGTCAAGGCGCTCCAGCAGAATACCGGCATGCGGAAATAGATCATCCCCGGGGCGCGCAATTTGAGGATGGTGGTGACCATGTTGATACCGGCGAACAGCGTGCCGATGCCTGAGATCTGTAAGACCCAAAGGTAATAGTCGACGCCCTCATCGGGCGAAAAAGCAAGCTCGGACAGCGGCGGATAACCCATCCAGCCGGTACGGGCGAAACTGCCGATGACGAGCGACACGTTGATCAGCAGCGCGCCCGATGCCGACAGCCAGAAACTTACCGAGTTGAGCACGGGAAAGGCGACGTCGCGCACGCCGAGCTGGAGCGGCACGACAAAGTTCATCAGTCCTACGACGAACGGCATCGCCACAAAAAAGATCATGATCGTGCCGTGTGAGGAAAAGATCTGGTTGTAGTGATCGGGCGGCAGGTAGCCCTCGGCGCCGCCGATGGCGATCGCCTGTTGTGAGCGCATCATGATCGCATCGGAGAAGCCGCGCAGCAGCATGACCAACGCCAAAATCAAGTACATGACGCCAATTCGTTTATGGTCGACGCTGGTCAGCCACTCGCGCCACAAATAGGGCCACCACCCTCTCTTGGTGACGATCCCGAGCACGACGAGGATGACGATACCGACCACCCCCATCGCGTATAGCGGCAGAGGTTGGTAGAACGGGATCGCCGCCCAGCTCAGGTTGCCCAGCATTTCAGCCTCCTGCCTGGGCCGCCGGCGGACACCAGGCCCCACTGGCGTGCACCTTTTCGGGGTGGAGCGCCGTCTGGTCGACAATGCGCCTGAACAGGTTCGGATCGACCGCGCGAAAGGTCGTCGGCGGCACGGCCAGGCTCGGCTTTGCCAATGCGGCATAGCCGGCAAGGTCGAGCGCTGAACCCGAGCCGCCGCGCACCTGGGCGACCCAACCGTCAAAATCGGCGGCGGGCACCACCTTGGCCGTGAACCGCATGTCGGCAAAGCCGTCGCCGCTGAAATTGGCCGAAATCCCTGGATAGTCGCCGGGCTTGTCCGCCAAGAGGTTCAGGTGGGTGGTCATCCCCGGCATCGTGTAGATCTGACTGCCGAGTTGCGGGACAAAGAACGAATTCATTACCGTTGCCGACGTCAGACGAAAGTTGACCGGTGTTCCCGCCGGGATAACCAGCTGATTGAGGGCAGCGATACCCTGATCGGGGTAGATAAACAGCCATTTCCAATCGAGCGAGGCGACGTCGACCTCGATCGGCTTGGCGTTCGTGGCGATCGGCGCTCGCGGATCGAGCTGATGGGAGCTGATCCAGGCGACCCCGCCCAGCAGGATCACGACCAGCGCCGGGATCGACCAGATGACAAAATCGATGCGCCCTTCATAGGCCAGTTCCTCGCTCCGGCTGGCGCGGGCGTTGGACGACCGAAACCACCAGGCGAATCCCAACGTCGCCAGGATCACCGGAACCACGACCACAAGCATGATTTCGGTCGAGTTGATCAGCAGAAGCAGCTGCGCCGAAGCGATCGGCCCCTGCGGATCGAGTATGCCCGCCGGCTGGCACGAAGCGACCAGCACGGCGGCGCACACGGCTATTGCGCAACGCAGGCTCGAACGCCGGGACTCGTGCCGAGCGTTCGATGCGGGAGCGTGCGGTGCATCAGGTGTCGCGTAACGCCGGTCGTGCATGGAGGTCTCCGCTACCGAGGACGACACCGAAAACGCCACTTACGTCGCGCCAAACCCTTAACCACGGAGTTTAATGTGAAGCCCGCGGTTTGCCAATCCCGCTCGCCCGCGCGCTGCGGGTCGCATGAGTTTCCGCGTCGGCCTTCCATCGACCGAAGACTTCGCCGATCTGTTTTTGCCGTCCGAACGGGAAACTGAAGACGTCAGCCTAAGATTGCCTCCCGCAGGCCGGTCGGGTGGGTCGCAATGACAGCGAGCGCAGCAGAAAGTCGCCGGCACTATCAACCAGTACCCCCGCGATCGGCTGCGCCACGCTGATTTTATTGCGGCAACGGGCACCTGACCCTCGGGTCGAGCTCGAGGGTCAGGCTTTAGTAAACGAGCGCCCCTGCCGGCGGCAACGCCGAGAGGGGGCGGCCGAGGCCGCCTAGCGCACCGGTGAGAAGGTTGCCGGGATCAACAGCTTGTTTTCCTGCCGCACCGGCCGCACCCCGGCCTGTGGCGGCCACGCGCCGCCGGGCCGGCGGGATTCCTCACGGACCTTGGCGCGCTCGTTGAGATCCTTGTAGACCCAGGTGTGGACGAATTTGTTGAGCCCGCCGAGCTCGCTCGTCCAGCACGCCGCCAACGGGGAGAACTTCTCGCGCGCCTCGATGGCCTTGGCCCACGCGTCCAGCACCTTGGGGAGGTCGCCTGGGGCGTAGGTGTAGGTGCGCATCTCATACACGTTGCCGGTGCCGTAATCGCGGCTGCCGAGGGCGCGCATAAACGGCGCCGGGTTCATGATCTCGGCTTCCTGCGCCACGATCAGGTCGCCGCCGCCGGGCATCGCGTTGCGCTCGGCGTCTTGCGCCATTGCCGCGCGGACCGAGGTGCGGTGGCGCAGGTCGTCGTAGGGATACACATGCACGACCTGGTTGAGCGGACCGAACTCGGTGTGCCAGAAGGCCCCCAATTTCGAGTGTTTCAGCCGCGACGGGAGCCGCTTCTCATAGCGCTCTTCGAACTCGGCGACGGTCCCGGGGCGCAAAGTGTAGGTACGGACTTCGTAGATCATCGACGCATCCTCCAAATGAACAGTGGGGTTGACGAGACGACATGCCGGCGAGACGACCGCGCACTCGCCGGAGGAACAAAATTCGCGGTGACCGCGCGTCGCATCAGTTGGCCGGACGACGGCTGGGTCGCCGGGGTGGCGCCGTGGCGGTCATCGCGGCGCCCAGGTGCTGAGTGCCGAACCCCTGGCAGCACTCGCTACGTTAAGATCGACCGCGCCGAAAAGCAATCGACGCCGCAGTGACCAATCCTGAAAGAGCCACGTAGGCGACCGACCTCGCAGCTGCTACCAGGCGGCGTCAAGCAGGGTGCGGATGACCGCGGGGCCGTCGATCTTGCGCGGATTCGTGTGGATCCAGCGGTCGTGCATCGAGTTCGCGGCGATCAGGTCGAGCTGATCTTCTCTGACCCCGGCATCGCGCAGCCGGGTCGGCAATCCGAGCCCCGCGATCAGCGCACCGACCGCGTCGGCGGCCGGTTCGTCCGGGTGCCCCAGCGCCTCGCTGACCCGCGCCTGCTTGTCGGCGTTCACCTGGTGGTTAAAGCGGAGCACGTGCGGCAGCATGATGCAGGACGTGTAGCCATGCGGCAACCCGGCAGTGCCGCCGAGCACATGGCCGATGCCGTGGCTCGCCCCCTTGCTGACCCCGGTCTGCGAGCCGACCATCGACAGCCACGCCCCGATCTGACAGTCGAGCCGGGCCTCGAGATCGGCGGGGTCGGCCTTGACCCCGCACAATCCGTTGCCCAGGAGGCGCAGCGCGTGAAATGCCGCGCCCTCGGAAATCGGCTGCCCGTCTATCGAGCAGATGTCCTCGACGGCATGGTCGACGGCGCGGATGCCGGTCGACAAAAACAGCCATTCGGGTGTGGGCACGCTGGCGGCCGGGTCGAGGATCACCGTGCGCGGGATCATCTGCGGATGGCTGTAGCTTTCCTTGACGTGACGCGCGGTGTCGGTGCAGCCCGCACCGGCCGAGAACTCGCCCGCCGACAAGGTGGTCGGGATCGCGATCATGCGCACCCCAGGCGGCTTGACCGCGGGGCGCCGGGCCGTGCCGTCGGAGGCGATCCGCGCGCGGAAATCGTCGAGCTGCTCAGGCGCCGTGACACCGTTGCCAAGGCACAGCCCGACCATCTTCGCCGCATCGGTGACCGAGCCACCGCCCAAGGTGACGATCAAATCGGCGCCCGCCTCGCGCGCTATGTTGGCGGCGGCAACGACATCGGCGCGCGGGGTATGTGCGCCGATCCTGGCACAGAGACCGCCAAAGCGGTTGCCGAGCATCTGCCGCAGCCGCTCGACGAGATCGGTTTCGCGCGCGAGGGTGCCGCTCGCGATGACGAAAACCGCGCGGGCGTCCAGCCGGTCGACCTCCTGCGCCAGCGCGTCGAGGTAGGGCGTGCCGAAGACAACGCTCTCCATCTGCGGGAAGCGGTAGGCGCCGCTCAGCATGGCCGTGTCTCCAATGGAAGGCCCCTTACCCCAACCCTCTCCCCGCGCGTGGGGAGAGGGAGGCGCCAGTGCCAGCGCGAGGGGAGGGGCAGTGGGTATATTGGCCTTTTCGCCTACATCGCGGCCATACGGGCAGTGCGGCGCTTGGCCATCGGGGTCACGGGCTCGGGAGCCGGCGTCGGCATGATCTTCTTGGTCGAGCGCGGCAAGGTCCAGTCCCACTCGTCCGCGCCCATCTGGTAGTGGCGATTGTTCTGCGACGGGTTGCGGTTGACCATGTGGCGGTTGTGGAGCGGGTGGGTGACGCTGCGTACCTCGTGCTCGATCGTGAACAGGTGCTTGCCGGTTTCGAGGCAGACGATGTCCTGCCAGCGATATTGATACTGATCGCTTTCCTCGGTGATCAGCCCGCGCTTTTCTAATTCGTCATGCGGACCCGAGAATTCCTGGGCGTAGACCTGCAGGTGGTGGCCGTCGAAATCCGGCAATTTCTGGTCGGTTTCGCGGAATACCAGCTCCTGCCTGGCCCCGGCGCGGACGTGGGCGGCGCGGCCTTCGCCATTCTCCTTGACGCAGGCGGGCGTATAGAAAATCTCGCGATAGAACCGGGCGATGCCGTCGGCGGTTCCTTCCGGCACGGTGAACTCGACATAGGGCATGCCGAGATTGATCGCGCCAAACCGTTCCTCGTCGGGTTCATAAAGGCGAAACTGGTTGCCCCACGGGCAGGTCGCCTCGACATAGGCATTGTGCTGCTTGCAGTCGAACTTGGTGTCGGCGAGCTTTTTCTTGGCTTCGCCGAGACGCTCGCACAGCTCCTCGAGCGACGGGACGACGAGACCGACATGGCCGCGCAGCACATTCGGCTCGCCGCTCGGCAGATGGAACTGGCTGTTGCCGACATTGACCCACATGTTGTTGGTGCCGGGGAACATGAACGGGTCGCGGGTTAGGCCGAGCGCGGACAGATAGAACTCGGATGCCAGCCCTTGATTGTCGACTCTGAGATTGACGTGTTCGAGACCGACGAGATTGCCGAGATCCTCGGCGGTGCGGTCATAGAGTTGTTGCGCCATTAGGGACCTCCAATGTTGCCGGTCGGCGGCGTGCCGCCCGGCCCTGCGAAAATCGGCGTGCACGGCGCGGCAGCACGGCTTTGGGGTCGCCGCGCCGTCGCCCGCATGCGCCGCTATCAAAACAACTTTTCAAACCTCGCGTCTACTGGCACGCGATAGCCGTTGGCAAGCGCGTTGGTCTCGTTGGCCATGCCGACGACCGCCAGCAATTCGGCGAACATTTGCGCCGTCATCCCCTGCTTTTCCGCCGCGGCGGAATGCGAATGGGTGCAATAGGCGCAGCCGTTGCTGGCGCTGACCGCGAGATAGACCAGTTCCTTGGTCAACGGGTCGAGCGCGCCCGGCGCCATGACCTGTTTGATGCTGTCCCAGGTGCGCCGCAAGGTCGGCGGGTCGCTGGCCAGCGCTTTCCAGAAATTGTTGATCCAGTCGGTTCCCCGGGTTCGCATGATGTCGTCGTAGACGGCGCGCACTTCGGCGCTTGCGTCCGCGTATTCGACCGGCGGGACCATCGTCATCGGCTTCCTCCTGTGCCCGAACGGTGTAATTCGCGGCCGAGCCGTCCCGACAGGAACAGGCCCAGCATACGGAAATCGCTCGCCAGCGACCAGAGCGGATGGCCGAAGGTCTCGGGCCGGTTGTGCTCGAAGACGAGATGGCCGAGCCACGCCAGCGCGTAACCCATGATCGGGGCCGCGATCAGCCAGCGCCAGTCGCACGTGGCCGCGGCGGCAACGAACGCGGTCAGCGCCAACGACGTGCCGAGATAGTGCAGCCCGCGCGTCCGTGGGTCGCGATGCGCGGCGAGATAGCGCCGCCAAAAATCGGGATAGGTCATGCCGGTCGGCCTTTTTGGTCTATCGTCGCACCCGTGGAAGCGGAGGCCCAGGGATGCCACAGGCGGCCGCTGTGCCGCCAATACTGGATACCCCGCTTGCGCGGGTATGACGGCTTGGTTTGGAGCGGTGAGCTGAGGTACGGCGCTTGTAAACCAGCGGGCGGCATCGTAAGTCAGCAGCCATTCCTCACCCCTTTCGGCTGCGGGGTCGCAAGATGGGTTTCAAGGTAGCGGTCGTCGGTGCCACCGGCAATGTCGGGCGCGAGATTTTGAAGACGCTTGCCGAGCGCGATTTTCCCGCCGACGAGGTCACGGCACTGGCTTCCTCGCGCTCGGTCGGCACCGAGGTTTCGTTCGGCGAGGACGACATCCTCAAGGTCCAAAATCTCGATACCTTCGACTTCCGCGGCATCGATATCGTGCTGTCCTCGCCCGGCTCCAAGGTGTCGGAGCAGTTCGCGCCGCGCGCCGCCAAAGCGGGTGCGGTGGTCATCGACAACACCTCACAGTTCCGCATGGACCCCGACGTGCCGCTGGTCGTGCCCGAGGTCAACGCGAAAGCGATCGCCGACTACCAGAAGCGCAACATCATCGCCAACCCGAACTGCTCGACGATCCAGATGGTGGTGGCGCTGAAGCCGTTGCACGATCTCGCCCGCGTCAAGCGGGTGGTGGTCGCGACCTATCAGTCGACTTCGGGCGCCGGGCGGGCGGCGATGGACGAGTTGTTCAACCAGACCCGCGCGATCTTTGTCAACGACCCGGTCAAGCCCGAGCAGTTCACCAAGCAGATCGCCTTCAACGCAATCCCGCATATCGACATCTTCATGGATGACGGCTCGACCAAGGAAGAATGGAAGATGGCGGTCGAGACGCGCAAGATCCTCGATCCCGACATCGCCGTCGTCGCGACCTGCGTGCGCATCCCGGTCTTTATCGGTCATGGCGAGGCGGTCAACGTTGAGTTCGAGCGGGCGCTCAGTGAAGACATGGCGCGCGCCGCGCTGCGCCGTTTTCCCGGCGTCAGCGTCGTCGACCATCGCGCCGACGACGGCTATGTGACCCCGACCGAGGCAGCCGGAGAAGACCTCGTCTACGTCAGCCGCATCCGCCGCGACCCGACCGTGCCGTATGGTCTCAGCTTCTGGGTCGTCGCCGACAATCTGCGCAAAGGCGCGGCGCTCAACGCCGTGCAGATCGCCGAAATCCTCGCGGCCGACCATCTTGGCGGCAAGCGCACCCCGGCGCGGTCGAATGTCGAGCCGTTGCGCCGCAAGGCGGGGTAAGGGTTGTGAGCTGTGGCGGCGGCCGACGGCGCAAGGCCGGATAGAACCGTCAGTTGCAGATCCCGGGGAAAGAGGTCGAACCATTCTGGGTTCTGTTCCTCGATCAACCGGATCTTCCAATCTCGCCGCCACTTCTTGAGCGCCTTTTCGCGGGCGATCGCCGCGGTCGGATCGGCGTCGGCCTTGAACCAGACCAAACGTCCAACCCCATATTTCGCCGTAAATCCCGACGTTGCCTTGGTTTTGTGCTGCCCAACGCGGCGGACGAGCATTGGTGACCCCGAGGTAACAAGGGTTCCATGTTTGCGACTGGCGAGGAGATAGACGCAATACGGCACCGTACGCCCCCCGAGTTCTACAACCGCCATCTGAACTCGATAGCAGTCATTCCGGGACGGCCCGTGAGGGTCGGGCCCGGAACCTATGACCACGGGTTATCGGAAATTCGCGAGGGAGCCAGCGTCACGATGGCCGGAGCCGGGGTGCATGGCTTCCGGGCTCGCGGCCGCGCCGCGCCCCGGAATGACGGCGACGGCGGGGAATTCCACCCCGGCGGGGTTGTCTCCGGAAAGAAAGGTGAACGGCTTGCTTGAGAGCGGGACGACAAACGCTCCCGCCGTGGCGCAGCGGCTCACTGCGGCGCGCGATCGCTTTTGGGGGCGGCCGATTTCGCCGCTGACGCGCCGCCGGCTCGACGCTTTTCGCGCCAATCGCCGCGGCTTTTGGTCGCTGTGGATTTTCCTGGCGCTCTTTACGGCGTCGCTGTTCGCCGAATTCATCGCCAACGACCGCCCGCTCGTCGTCCATTTCGACGGCGGCTGGTATTTCCCGGTGTTCGTCGATTATCCCGAAACCGCGTTCGGCGGCATTTTCCCGACCGCCGCCGATTATCGCGATCCGGAAGTGCAAAAGCTGATCGCGGCCAAGGGGTGGATGGCCTGGCCGCCGATCCCGTTCAGCTACAACACGATCAACTACAATCTGCCGAGCCCGGCCCCGTCGCCGCCGTCCGGGGTAAACTGGCTCGGCACCGACGACCAGGGCCGCGACGTGACGGCGCGGCTGATCTACGGCTTTCGCATCTCGGTGCTGTTTGGCTTGACCCTGACCGCGGCATCCTCGGTGATCGGCGTCGCCGCCGGCGCCGTCCAAGGCTATTTCGGCGGCGTCATCGATCTGGGTTTTCAACGCTTTATCGAGATCTGGTCGGGCTTGCCGATGCTCTATCTGCTGATCATCATGGCGAGCTTTGTCGAGCCCAATTTCTGGTGGCTCCTCGGCCTGATGCTGTTGTTTTCATGGATGGGCCTCGTCGACGTGGTACGCGCCGAGTTTCTGCGAGCCCGGAATTTCGATTATGTGCGGGCGGCACGCGCCCTCGGCGTCCCCGACCGCGTCATCATCCTGCGCCATGTCCTGCCGAACGCGACGGTGGCGACGATCACCTTTCTTCCGTTCATCCTGAACGGCTCGATCACAATGCTGACCGCGCTCGATTTTCTCGGCTTCGGCCTGCCCCCGGGCTCGGCCTCGCTCGGTGAGCTGCTGGCCCAGGGCAAGGCCAACCTGCAGGCGCCGTGGCTCGGGCTCACCGCCTTTTTCTTGCTGGCATCGATGCTGAGCCTGTTGATCTTTGTCGGCGAGGCGGTGCGCGACGCGTTCGACCCGCGCAAGGTGACTTTGTGAGCGAGGCGCTGAGCCCGGCGCCGCTGCTCGACATCCGCGATCTCGCCGTCACCTTCGCCGGCCGCGGCGGGGCGCCCCCGGTCGAAGCCGTCAAAGGGGTGTCGTTCTCGCTCGACCGCGGCGAGACCTTGGCCCTGGTCGGCGAAAGCGGGTCAGGCAAGAGCGTCACCGCGCTCTCGATCCTGCAGCTGCTGCCCTACCCGCTCGCCGTGCATGGTGCGGGCAGCAGCATCCGCTTTGCCGGCGAGGAATTGATCGGCGCCCCGCCCGACGCGCTGCGCCAGGTCCGCGGCGACCGCATCGCGATGGTCTTTCAGGAGCCGATGACCTCGCTCAACCCGTTGCACACGATCGAGCGGCAGATCGGCGAGGTCCTGCTGGTCCATCGCCGGATGGCGCCGCGGGCGGCGCTCCAGCGCACCCTCGAATTGCTGCGGATGGTGCAGCTCCCCGACGCCGAAAGCCGGCTCGGCGCCTATCCGCACCAGCTCTCGGGCGGGCAGCGCCAGCGGGTGATGATCGCGATGGCGATCGCCAACGAGCCCGACATCCTGGTCGCCGACGAGCCGACGACGGCGCTCGACGTGACGATCCAGGCGAACATCCTGGCCTTGCTGCGCGCTCTGCGCGACCGGCTCGGCATGGCGCTCCTACTGATCACCCACGATTTGACGATCGTGCGCAAGATGGCCGAGCGGGTCTGCGTGATGACCCAAGGCGAAATCGTCGAAGCGGGCCCGGCCGAGGCGGTCTTCGACCGGCCGCGCCATCCCTACACCCGGCGCCTGCTGGCGGCCGAGCCCAAGGGCCGCGCCGCCCCCGCCGACCCTGCCGCGCCGCTGCTGGTCGAGACTGCGGAAACCCGAGTGTGGTTTCCGATCCGCGCCGGTCTGCTGCGCCGCGTGCGGGGCAACGTCAAGGCGGTCGACGGCGTCTCGCTTCAGCTGCGGGCCGGCGCCACGCTCGGTGTCGTCGGCGAGAGCGGCTCGGGCAAGACGACATTGGGGCTGGCGTTGTTGCGGCTGATCGGGTCGCAGGGGCGCATCCGCTTTGCCGGGCAGGACATCACCGCGTTGCCCCAGCGGCGGCTGCGGCCGCTGCGGCGCGAGATGCAGATCGTCTTTCAGGACCCGTATTCGAGCCTGTCGCCGCGCCTGTCGGTCGCGCAGATCGTCGAAGAGGGGCTCAAGGTCCACAATCTCGCCGCGGACGCCGCCGAACGGCGCGAGCTGATCGAGGCCGCACTCGCCGAAGTCGGTCTCGATCCGCAGATCGCTGACCGTTTTCCGCATGAATTTTCCGGCGGCCAGCGCCAGCGCGTCGCAATCGCCCGCGCCTTGGTGCTGAAGCCGCGTCTGGTTGTTCTCGACGAACCGACTTCGGCCTTGGACATGTCGGTGCAGGCGCAGATCGTCGAGCTGCTGCGCGAATTGCAGATCCGCCGCGGTCTCGCCTATCTGTTCATCAGCCACGATTTGCGCGTGGTACGCGCCCTCGCCCACGACATCCTGGTCATGAAGGACGGCCGGATTGTCGAATCCGGCCCGACCGAGCGCATCATGACCGCACCCGAACACCCCTACACCCGCGCCCTGATGGCCGCCGCCTTCGACCTCGCCCCAGCACCCGGCTGACCCAGCATCGCGCCCCTACCCCTTCGCCCGCTTGACGCCGCCGACTTGCCCTCCGCGGTCGGCGGTGTCGCCCGATGCCGATTTGGTTGCTTTTCTGGTGCCCGTTGATCCTGATTTGATGTATAATTTTTACTAAATGTTCAATCGCATGTCGCTGCGATGCCATCGGCGGTCGGCGTGGCCGTGCCGAGCAAGAAGGTCGGCACCGAATTCGTCGCTGAGTGTGAACCAGATCACTTTTCGGGGGCGCTCCGGCGAGTAAAATGCAAAGGGGAGGTGCAGCGATGGCCTATGATATCATCTTCGTTGAGAAGCAGGATGCGCCGGTTCGGAATGTGCTAAAGAGAGGTGTCGGAGAGAACGTCTTTCTCTCCAGCCTGCCAACGAATCCCAAGGTCTTCGCCTTTTTCTTCCCTGGCAGCTTAGACACAGGCGATCTCGAGAAGCGGCTCCGCTCACTGGGCGAAAGGACCGGTGACAACCTTTTCGTGAATATGGCTTCCCTCGCCGACCCCGACTACGACCGGGCTCAAAAGCGCTTTCGAATCGGGGCACTGCCGACGGTCGTCGTCACCGCAATTAGCCCGCTGGCGGTCACTCCCGATTCCGGCTGTTCAGCGACAGTCGGGGAATTTGTTTGGGTACGCGCGGCGGATGGACATCACCACCGCCGCCCTCGGATAGCCTGCAGACGTCTGACTTTTAATCACTCGAGAGCGAGCTTTTTTCTCCAAGTGTGAGCCAGCTCACACTTCTCAAAAATTCATTCGTGTTCTATCAACCGTGAGTGGATCCGTTAAAACGTGGAGGCCGGCGGTAGAAAGTAAAGCCAACTGCATAAATTCCAGCGCACCACAGACAGTGGACGAGTCAACACTCGGTTACTACGTCGCTTTGCGTTTTGTCGGCCTAGAATGAGGCTGAGGGGAAGAAGGGGAGGAGCCAGTGATCGTCATCCAGCTGTCGGATCCACACATCCTAGCGCCGGGCGAGCTGCTATACCGCCGGTTCGATACCGCCGAATTCTTGGCGCGTGCGGTCGGCGAGATCAACCGGCTCGACCCGCTGCCCGATGTCGCGGTCGTCACTGGCGACCTCGTGGATCACGGCGAACCCCCCGAATACGAGCATCTGCGAGCGCTGCTGGCACCACTTGCGATGCCGGTCTTCGTCATTCCCGGCAATCACGACGCCCGCGAGCCGCTGCGCGCTGCCTTCGCCGCGGACGATTATCTGCCGGCTGACGGGTTTCTCCAGTATGCGATCGAGGACTATCCGGTCTGGCTCATCGCCCTCGACACGCTCATCCCGGGCGAGGCCGGCGGCCTATTATGCTCGGAGCGGCTCGCCTGGCTCGATCACACGCTCGCCTCAGCGGCGGCGCGACCGGTCCTGCTGATGATGCACCATCCACCCTTTGTGACGGGCATCGAGCGGATGGACCGAGACGGTCTACAAAACACCGAGGCGCTCGCCGCGGTCGTGGTCCGCTATCCCCAGATTGAGCGCATCCTATGCGGCCATTTGCACCGCGCGATCGACCGCCGTTTTGCCGGCACGGTCGCCGGCACCGCCCCGAGCACGGCGGCGCAGCTTCGCCTTGACCTCACTGCTGAGGCGCCGCTGCGGTTCATGCACGAACCGCCCGGCTATCAGCTCCATGTGTGGCGCGAGGACAGCGGGCTCGTCACCCACACGGCGGTGTTCGGCGAGTGGCCGGACCCCCATCCGTTACGCGCGGCGTCATAGCCGCGCGAGCCAGATCGTGATGGGGACGGACTTCCCGAAGCCGACGCCCAGGAACTCGGCCAGGCCTGCTCCAGCAGATCCCGGCTAAGCGCTTCGGCAAGCCGGAGGAAGTCGCCGCAGCGGCGGCATTCCTCGCGTCCGACGACGCCTCCTACATCACAGGCGTCGAGCTCGCCGTCGACGGCGGCCGCACTCAGCTCTAACCCGCGTCATTACGGCACAGCATTCGATGCGCCGCCGGGATCGCCCCACCTGCCGGCACTGTCTCTGAGGTAGCGCTTCTCACCTCGAAGGTCCGGTGGGTTGGAATTTGCCGAGCGGTTTCTCATCTGACAGAATCGATGGCTTCCCAGATGTGGGCGAAGTAGGAGAGAATGCCCTACATCTTGGGGGATGGGGGATGACGCGACCGTATTCGGTGGATCTTCGCGAACGGGTCGTTGGCCAGATCGAAACTGGCGACAGCGTGCGCCGGGTAGCCGCGATGTTCGCGGTCAGCCCGAGTTTTGTGGTGAAGCTGGCGCAGGCGTGGCGGCGTCGCGGGGCAGTGGCGGCGCTGCCGCAGGGCGGCGATCGGCGCTCGCTGGCCATCGAGCGGCATCGCGACTGGCTGTTGCAACTGGTCGCCGAGACGCCGGACCTGACCCTCGAGGAGATCCGGGCGCGGCTTACTGAGCGCGGGTTGCCGGCGGCGGTGTCGACGATCTGGCGGTTCTTCGACCGGCACGGCATCAGTTTTAAAAAAAACTGCGCACGCGGCCGAGCAGGCGCGCCCGGACGTCGCCGCCGCACGGCAGCAGTGGCGGCAGAACCAAGGCGGGCTTGATCCCGCCCGGCTCGTCTTCATCGACGAGACCGGGACCACCACCAACATGGCCAGAAGGCGCGGTCGCGAGCACCGCGGGGCCCGCCTGGTCGCCGCGATCCCGCACGGCCATTGGAAGATCACCACCTTTGTCGCCGGGCTGCGGCAAGACGGCCTGAGCGCCCCGTTTGTCATCGATCGACCGATGAACGGCGCCATCTTCCAGGCCTATGTCGAGCAGTGCCTGACACCGACCCTCGCGCCCGGCGACATCGTCGTGATGGATAATTTGCCGGCCCACAAGGTCCAGGGCGTGCGCCGGGCGATCCGCGCCGCCGGCGCCGAGCTGCTCTATCTGCCGCCCTATTCGCCCGACCTCAACCCGATCGAACTGCTCTTTGCCAAGCTCAAGGCGCTGTTGCGCAAAGCCGCCGAACGCTCGATCCCGGCGCTGTGGACCCGAATCGGCGATTTGCTCGACCAGTTCTCGGCCGCCGAATGCCGCCATTACCTCGCCCATGCCGGCTACGTCTGATCGGAAAATGCTCTAGTGCTACGCGCAGATTGGCACGGCGATCGGCGCCAGTATGCCATCTTTATCGTCAGGCGTTTCGTCGGTTATCTCACGACGCTCGGCCTGGCGAAACCGCCGGTGCCGCCAACGACAAGGGAGCTTGCTCGAGCCGCGTTGCGGCGTGACTACGAGGATTATCTCCGTCGCCAGCGGGGCCTCACCGAGCAAACGATCGGCCACTGCTGGCGTTTTGCCGCTCGGTTCCTCGACTTCCGCTTCGGCGAAAACGAGGTCGAGCTCGGCGCGATCACGGCCGGCGACATCATTGCCTTCCTCCAGCGGCTGACCACCCGCAAGCCGCCATTCCGCGATAAAACGGCACCGACGCACCTGCGCAACTTCTTCCGCCACCTATTCAAGAGCGGCCTGACGAGAAGCAATCTTGCGCTCTGCATTCCGAGCGTCGCGCAGCATTACGATGCTCGGCTACCTCGCCATTTGACGCCGGAGCAGGTGGAAACCGTGTTGGCGGCAGTCCGCGCCGATGCGCGGTTAGGCCGCCGCAACTATGCGATGATCATCCTCCTTGCGCGCCTCGGCCTGCGCGCGCCGGAAGTGGTCGTCATCCAACTCGGCGATATCGACTGGCGCGCCGGCGAACTTGTCGTGCGTGGCAAAGGTCAGAACCACGATCGCGTGCCGATCCCGCCCGATGTCGGCGAAGCACTGGCTGACTACATCCGGCGGGATCGTGTCTCGACATCGCGGGCGCTGTTCGTCTGCGTCCGGGCGCCGCACGGCCCTTTCAAGGACGGGACGGTCCTCAACACCATCCTGAAGGACGCGTTCACCCGAACCGGCGTCAGGCCGCCTTGCCGGTATGTGGGATCCCATGTCCTGCGCCATAGCTTGGCGACCAATCTGGTCCGCCAAGGTGCGTCGCTCCCCGAGGTGAGCGACATGCTCCGTCACCGGTCACGCGCCTCTACGTTGATCTACGCCAAGCTCGACATCGAGGGGTTGCGCTCGATCGCGCAGCCCTGGCCCTTCGTGGAGGGTGCACAATGAGCTGCATTCGACAGGAGCTCGATCGCTATCTGACCATCCGCCGGAGCTTGGGCTACGACCTCGGGACGACGGCGAGGCTGCTGCGGCGCTTCGTGGCCTTCGCCGAGGCGCAAGGCGCCCAGCATGTCAATACCGGCCTGTTCCTGAAGTGGCAGGCCAGCTTTGGCCAAGCGAGCCAACAGACCTGGGCAGCGCGCCTCGGCATGGTTCGGCTGTTCGCGCAATGGCTGCACGGCCTCGATCCGACACACGAGGTGCCGGCTCGCGGGCTGATCCCGCATCGGGCCCAGCGCTCGCGCCCGTATATCTACAGCGTTGAAGAGATCGCCAACATCGTCGCCACCGCGGCCGAGCTTCCCTCGGTCTATGGGCTCCGCGGGCTCACCTGCTCGAATCTGCTCGGCCTCCTCGCGACCACAGGCCTCAGGATCAGTGAAGCACTCGCACTCGACGCAGGCGATGTTGATCTCGAGATCGGCGTGCTGACGATACGGCGCGGCAAGCGGGGCAAGGCCCGGCTGGTGCCGATCGACAGCAGCGTGGCGCAGCGCCTGAGAAACTACGCGGACGAACGCGACCGGCTTCTCGGCTTCTCGCCACAACCCTTCTTTGTCGGTGATCGGGGCGCCCGTATCGGCGACTGCGGCGCTCGCTATAACTTTGCGCTCGTCTGCCAACGCCTCGGATTGCGGTCTCCGCAGCGGTTCTACCGGCATGGCCGCGGCCCGCGCATCCATGATCTGCGCCACAGCTTCGCCGCGCGGACCATCATCGGCTGGTACCGCGCAGGCCAGGACCCGGCGCGCGAGATGATCAAGCTGACGACCTATCTCGGCCATACCAAGCCCGAGAACACCTATTGGTACATCGAAGCAGTCCCGGAATTGCTCGAGCTGGCCGCTCAGCGGATTACCGGCTCTTCGGACGTGGAGGCGTGCCGATGACAGCCTCAACTTTCCCGGCGCTGCTCCAGCGTTTCTTCACCGATCGCCTGTGTACGCAAATGGAGGCGAGCGCGAATACGATCGCCGGATATCGCGACACCTTCCGGCTGCTCCTGCGCTTCGCAAGCGAGCAATGCCGGAAGGCGCCCACCCGACTGCGGGTCGAGGACATCGACGCCGAGCTGATCGGGGACTTCCTCTTGCACGTCGAGATAGCTCGGCGAAACGGCGCGCGCAGCCGGAACACGCGGCTGGCCGCTATCCGGTCCTTCTTCCGCTACGTCGCGATGAACGAGCCCGCCTACCTGCTGCACTGTCAACGGATCCTGACGATGCCCGGTAAGCGCTATGTCAAGCGAACGGTGACCTTCCTTGATCGGGAAGAGATTGCAGCGCTGCTTGCCGGCCCTGACCGGTCGACATGGGTCGGGCGCCGCGATCACGCGATTCTGCTGATTGCGTTGCAGACAGGGTTGCGGGCATCCGAACTGATCAACTTACGATGTAAAGACGTAGTGCTGGGTACCGGCGCTCACATCCGATGCGACGGCAAGGGCCGGAAGGAACGGTGCACACCGCTCCGACGCGACACGGTCAACTTGCTGGAGCAATGGCTGAGAGAACGCCGCGGCGGCGATGATTATCCGCTGTTCCCGTCGACGCGTGGCGATCGGCTAAGCCGCGATGCGCTGGAGCACATCGTCCGCAAGCACGCACAAATCGCGTCGGCATCATGCCCGTCGCTCAGGACCAAGCGTGTCAGCCCGCACATCCTCAGACACAGCACGGCGATGGAGCTATTGCAGCATGGCGTCGATCAGACGGTAATCGCTCTCTGGCTTGGCCACGAATCCGTCGAGACGACGCAGATCTATATTCACGCCGACCTGCGAATGAAGGAAAAAGCCCTGGCTCGGGTAGCTACGCCAGAGACAAGGCCCGGCCGATATCGCCCCGACGACAAGTTGCTCGCCTTCCTCGAAGCGCTCTGATTATGCCGACCCCCCGCATGGCTTGAGGGCTGCTCTCCGGCCGTTGCTCGGGCCATGCGGCATAATCCGGCGGTCGGCATTATGAACCAATTCATGCAGCACCGTGCGATGCCAGTTGATCGGCTCGAAGTAGCTCGACGGCGGCGGCACCTGGATAAAATCCTCGCTCGGCACATAAAAGGCACGGTTGCCGCCGATGCGAATATCGGCGCCGGTCGCGCGGATCAGCGCTTCGGCCTGCGGCAGGATGAGGTTTTCAGCGGCCGGCGCGGGGGCAGGCGCCAGATCTTCCGGCAGATCCTCGCACTGGTCGGCGTTGAACACCATGAAGCGCTTCAGAAACGGGATCGCTTCGGGCTCGTCGCCGGTCTCTTCGGCGCGCGTGCGCTCGCGCCAGGGAATGAAGCGATCGGCAAAGACAACCGTCGTGCCTTTTTCGCCCTTCCTGACGTGCGCGCCGATCTTGAGGGCCTGGCGAAATGTGAGCCAGTGCTGGGTGGTGAAGCCGCGCTCGGCGACCGCGGACCACAAAATGAGAATATTGACGCCAGAGTAAGCGCGGCCGGTGGCAGCGTTTTTCGGTAAGCCGAGCGGGGCGCCGACATTGCCCCAGGGCTGGATCCAAGGGAGCCGCCCCTGTTCGAGTTCGGCGATGATCTTGTCGGTGATTTGCTGATACAGGCCGTTGCGGTCGGCAAAGGATTTATCGGCGGGCGCCGGGTGGGGCATTGGCTCTCTCCGCGACGTGCGGGCGAAAGCCTCTCTCTCGCCTGTGCACTCGTCACGGACGCGGCACCGCCCTTTTCCTCTTCCTTTTCGGCAGCCCGGCAGTTACCGGAACATCGGGACGCAGCATCTGTGCCTTGTGCCCCGCGTTAGCGATCACGACCCGTCAGGGCGGAGACGTGCCCCCGGAGCGGGGGAAAAGGGGCACGGCTCCGCGCCTCCGCGACAGCGGGGCGTAAGAGCGCGGCCCGAGCGCAGCGAGTGGAGACGCCACGCCGAACCATTTGCCTCAGCAAAAGGTCTAAATTAGCTATTTTATTGAGTTGCGTACGTTATTATTCGCGGGAAACGATCGGCGGAGTTACGACCATGCAAAACACATCGCATGCTGTCATGTCGCAGCGAGTCGAAGCGCTTGACAGTCCCGACGATTTCCCGACGCCACCCTGGGCTACGCGCGCATTAATCAAATACGTGATCGACGAAAAGGACGCCCTCGCGGCCATGACGTGTATAGAGCCGGCGTGCGGTGCGGGCCATATGTCGAAAGTCTTGCATGAATATTTTGGAGATGTCCGCAGCTCGGATGCGTATAGCTACGGCTACGGCTTAGTCCGCAATTTTCTCGTACATCCTTATGCGACAAATGCTTGTGACTGGGTAATAACGAACCCTCCATTCCGGCTTGCGGAAGAATTCGTGCTCCGGGCGCTGAAAGTTGCTCGCGTGGGAGTGGCCATTATAGCGCGTACCGTATTTCTTGAGAGCGTTGGAAGATACGAAGCAATATTTTCTGAACATCCGCCGACAAAGTTCGCTCAATTCTGCGAGAGAGTCCCGATGATTCGAGGACGGCTGGAAAAAACGGCGACAACCGCAACCGGATATGCGTGGTTCGTTTGGGAAAAAGGCCGCAGAAGTACGCCGAGATTGATGTGGATTCCACCCTGCCGCCGTGATTTGGAACGCGACGGCGATTATGACCGGCCCGCGCCGCCGGAGCGAATCATGTGAGCGAACTGGATCGCGCTCATTCCATTCTGTCAAATCGGGTCATAGCTTCTCTCAATAACCGTAGGGCTTCGATAACAGCGTTTTGTCCTCCTTGGGCAAGTATTTGTTCGATCCGGCCGGCGGCGCGACGAAGGTCGAGTGCCTTTGGGCCGGGTGATCCGGAAGGGGGTAATAGATTGGCCGGCGCCGGCGGAGGGGAGCCGTAATCCCCGTCTTCAACCTCCTTTATGCGGCCTTGGTTTAGCCCAAACCACGCTCCGATATCATGTCGTCGGTCGCCTCAAGCAACCATAGCAAGTATAAGCGGGACATCAGCGCTAGTAACAATAATCCCGCTCCGGCGTGCTTTTGGCATTGAACCCTCCGGCTGGCAATGACCGGAAACCATTAATCCGAAGGTTGTAGCGCCGCCGGTCTGCGCAGCTCAAGACAGTCGCCGACTTTTTCTGACGGTACCGGGTTTTGGATACGGCACGTCACGCCGCACCTCGGCCGCCGGCTTGTCCTCGCGCAGCCCTTCATAGACGACTTGGCGCAAGAGGTTGTCTTCGGTCCAGGCGAGGAATTTTACTTCGGCGACCAGCTCCGGCCGCACCCAATGGACCCGCGACAAAACCAGCGGCGAGCCGAAGCGGGTCGAGCGCGGCGGCGGCACGTCGAGCGGCATTTTGGCAACGCCGAGCGGTTGCAGCCGCCGCCACAGCCGTTCGAGCTCGCCCTGATTGAGGCCGGTGCCGACACGCCCGGCATAACTGAGCCTACCGTCGGGATCGTAGTAGCCGAGCAACAAGGCGCCAAGAAACGGCCTCGCGCCCTCGGGATCGGTCCAGCCGATCACCACGAATTCCTCGCGGTTGAGGCATTTGACTTTGAGCCACAAGCCGCGATTGCCGGGCGCGTAGGCGGCATCGGCGCGTTTCGAGACGATGCCTTCGACTCCGAGGGGACAGGCCTTCTCGTAAAAGGCCGGGCCCTGCCCGATCTGATGATCGCTGCACTGCAAGGACGATCCCATCGACGACAGCAAGCTGGCGAGCCGTTCTTTGCGCGCGATCAGCGGCCGGGCGGTCAGATCCTCGCTGTCGAGATACAGAAAATCGAACAGGAAGAACACGAGGCCGGCGGCGTTACCGGCGTCGGACGCCAGCTGGATCATGCTGAACGAGGTGATGCCGTCGGCGCGTACGCCGCACAGTTCGCCGTCGAGGTGCCTCGACCGCCGCCGCGAGGCGCGCCATGAAGCTGTCGTAGCTTAGTGCGCCATCTCGGCGACCGGCTCGATCAGCGACGGGTCGTTGTTTTTGACGTTGCCGACGCGCGGGCTGACCGGCCAGCAGATCATTTCGTCGGATGGGTAGGGTGCCAGCAGCGATTTCAATTCCTCGAGGTCCGCTGGTTCTTCGCCAAGCCAGGCCGGCCATGTTTCGGGCTTGAGCATCACCGGCATGCGGTTATGGATTTCGGCGCACAATTCGTTCGGGGTGGTGGTGATGATCGCGAAGCTGCGGATCCACTCGCCGCCGGGCGCATGCCAGTTCTCCCACACCCCCGCGAGCGCCATGATGCCGCGGTCGGCGAGGGCCAGGGCATAGGGCTGTTTGCCGCTCGCGGTCTTTTTCCATTCGTAAAAGTTATCGGCGGGCACAAGACAGCGACGACGCTGAAACGCGTCGCGAAACGCGGGTCTGGTCTCGATCCCCTCGGCCTTGGCGTTGATGTTCGAGAAGCCGACCTTGATGTCCTTGGCCCAGTAGGGGACGAGGCCCCAACGCAACATGTCGAGGCTGCGCTGCCCAGCCTTGGTGTCGTAGCGCACGACCGGCACGGAGTCAGTCGGCGCGACGTTCCAGCTCGGCGGAAAGTTCGGCGTAGGCCGATCTCGCGGGATCGAGAAGACGAGCTTGATCTCGCTGACGTCGGATGAGAGGCGGACACGGCCACACATTTCGCGAATCTACCATGATCTGCGGATGAGCCGGGCAGCGTAGTCTCGGGCCATTGTCGGATTGCGTCAGGACCGGACGGCTTAGTTCCGGTCCACCGGATTAGACTTAAGGCAGAGCAATAGGACACATAAGCCCCTCGGCGATAATCTGAACAACCTCTGTGAAGATCTCTCGTGGTGTCAGAGTTGCCGCACCGACAGCAGTTTTCCAAACATCGCTATCGTAGATTGCAAAGTCACACAATTCGACGATCTCGTTCGTATTAAAGCCCAGATGTCTTTTTGCATGAGCAAATACATTTCGGATCTGCCGGATGCGGGTCAGATCCCTTCTGGTTTCTGGCCCGATCACCCCGAGCACGTAGGCGAGGAAAATCTTCTCAGCGAGGGAGGTTGCGACGCCGCCGTTTTCGTTGAAGAACCGCTCGCGTTCCTCTTTGGCCTGCTCGGTAGCGGCCCTATGCCAGATCGCATCCTCTAGGGTCTGCTCCAGCAGGGATACGCAGACGAGCACGGCAGCACGGTCTTGGTGCTCGCCTCCCTGAATGCCAAGCCGGAACCCGCCGAGAATTGCGAGCACCCGCTCTATTTCGGGGCGTTCGGTCATCAACGCGCGATACGGATTGGTCCTCGGCACCGGAAGGCTCCTAGGCTTTTTTAGCGAGGGCTCTGTAATCACATTGGCTCGCCCCGAAAAGGGCGCAACGCCGCCACTGTAATGTCGTCTGAAGCATTCCCGCGCAGGGAATGACGAACAATCCGCTTACGGCGCAACGCGTCGGCGCTGTGCGAGGTCAAAACTCTCAGCTCTCCGGCACCCGGTGAAAGGCGGCATGGCCTTTGAACGCCCGCACGTCGGGCGGCAAGAGGCCGAAGCCGATCGCGCAGCGGCTGGAGCGGTCGTTGATGCGGTCGATCATCTGCGCCAAAAGTAACGAAACGCGCGGATTTGACACATAAGCGGACAAACCATGAACTCAGGCGGCCTTGGGGGCCTCCTTCTTATCTTCGACAACGCCCGCGATGCCGCATCGCTGCGGCCATGGCTGTCGCGCCGCGGGGCAGCGCAAATCATCGTCACGTCCAATGCGCCGAATTGGGGGATTGATGAATCTTATTGACGTGTTTGGGACGAACTAGGCATAATTGGGACCTAGTTTTTGACGAGGCCCTGATGGTTACCCCGCAGCCCGCAGCGCGATCGGCCGAACCCCACTTCCATATGCTTCGCGAGACGTGCCCGACCTGCGAACAGCCGATCCCGAACGAGAAGGCCACAGAGATTCGGGCGCGCGCCGCCGCCCTGGAAAAACGGCTCGCTGATGCAGCCGACGCGCGCGCCGTACAGCAGGTCGCGGCCGAAAAAGCCCGGATCGAGGCAGCCGCAAAAGCGAAGGTCGAGCAGGCTGAACGAGAAAAGAAGGAGGCGGTGCAAAAGGCGGCCGCGGCGGCCGCGGCACAGATTCAAGCCGCCAAGGTCGAAGGAAGGAAATCGGCGGAGGCCGGTTTCGCGGCCCGTATAGCAGCCGCGGACAAAGCGAAGAGCGATGCCGAGACCGCGGCAGCCCGAAAGGTCGCCGCCGCCGAACAGGCAGCAAAGACGAAACAGGAAGAAGCGCAGAAGCAGCTTGACGCGGCCAACACAGAGAAGGCCCAGGCCCTCGGCAAAGTCCGACAGATCGAGGCGCAACGCGACGAGATCGTGAATGCCCGCGTCCGCGAGGTCCGGGAGGCGATGGTGAGGGATAAAGCGGAGGCGCTTGCCGCCGCGAAGTCCGCACAGGACGCCAAGACAGCGAAGTTGTCGGCGGAACTCGACTCGCTGAAACGTCAACTGGAGCAGCAGCGCGCCGACCAGCTTGGGGAAGGCGCTCACGTCCAGCTGCTGGACGCCCTCAAAGCTGAGTTCCCCGGCGATGATATCCGCCGCATCCGGCCCGGCGTTTCGGGGGCCGACATCCTCCACACGGTGAGGCGCAACGGAATCGCGTCGGGGTCGATCCTTTACGAGAGCAAGAACAGCACCGCGTGGCGCGACGACTACGTGACCAAGCTAATCCGGGATCAGACCGCTGCGCATGCCGATCATGCGGTTCTTTCGACGTTCAAGTTCCCCACGGGCACGTCGCAGGTCGCGATCCGCGACAGCGTGGTGATCGTCAATCCGGCGCGCGCTGTGGCGATTGCCCACATGATCCGCAAACACCTGTTGCTCGTCCAAACCTTGCGCCTCAGCAAAGCCGAGCGGATCGAGAAAATGGCAGCGCTGTACGACTTCATGACCTCCGAGCGGTGCGCCCTGCTCCTTGGCCGGATCGATTCGGACGCGGAGGCGTTGCTTGATCTCCAGCTCGCCGAAAAGACCTTCCATGACAATCATTGGAAGAAGCAAGCCTTGCGTTACCGCTCGATTTCAGAAGGTGAAATCGGATCTGGATATCGAAGTCGGAGCGATCCTTGGCGGCGTCGAGTTGGTTGGTTAGCCGATGACGCAGCCTGAACCCAGTGGCGCCCGCGCGAACGTCGTCGGTTTCGGCTTACAGGAACGGCGGCTCGGATCGACCATCCTGCGCACCTACCGGGCGAAGGTTGATCTCGACGACGTAGTGCCGAACGAGCGCCAGCCCCGGCTAGGCCCCAAGGAGGATGAGGAACTACAACGACAGATCGAGGCGAACGAAGGTCTGTTCGAGCCACTGCTGGTAGAGCCTCATCCCGAGCTGGAGGGGAAGTTTCGAATCATCGACGGCGAGCGCCGCTGGACAAACACTGCAAAGCTCGTCGCCCAAGGCCGAGATCAATATCGGCAAGTGCCTGTCGAGGTCACTGACCGGACGCTGACCGACGAGGAACGCCTGCGTGTCTGGATCTACATCCATCGACAACGCAAGGAGTGGGACGCCCGGGAAAAAGAAATGGTCGCGTATCGGCTGGTCGACTTGCTCGGACGAGCCAGCGCCGCCAACATCTTAGGGACATCAATCCGCGAGCTTGAGAGGCTGGTTGAAGTCTACGAGTTGTCCTCTCGTTTTACTGGCCTGCGTGATCCCGCGGGCGCGATTACTTGGGCGCGCGAGCTCATCGGGGTGAGCAAGAAGCTGCTCACCCCGACCGTCGTGGATGCGGTGATCGCGAAGGTCGCCGCAAAACGGATCACCAACTCGAAAGATTTAAGAAAGCTGCGTGCGATTCTGCCCGACCCGGTGGCGCGGGAGCATTTCATGTCGCACCAGGGCGATATCGATTCGGCAATGCTTCGGATCGGTCCGGTTCAGAAGAAGGACAAGTCCGGATTGGCGGGGGATCTCGAATTCGGCGATCGAGTCGATGAAGCGGGTCCCGTGGACGGCGCTCTCTGACCTCAAGGGCGATCCCGACATTCTCAAGCGAATTGACGATGCCGAAGCCTTGCTCAAGTCACTTCGCCGGGCGCTCGAATCCTGAGGATGGCAACGCAGGATGTCCTGGATACCCACAGCCCTCGACAAGCGCTTCCCCAACAACACGATCGCGCCGGCACATTTTGGTAAGCTGTTAGCCGCCTATGAGGCTTCGGGCCTGGCACCCCCGAATATGCGGCAAGAGGTTGCTGCCGGCGAACGCGGCCTCCGCGCGCATATTTGGGAAGCCATGCTGTACCGACATTTCTTGGAGCTTCGGTTCGAGTTCCGCCCCGACGAGGTGCGGAAAGCCGGACAGCGAGGCCCCGACTTCGGGCTGCTCCACGAAGGCGCGACCATCTGGGTCGAGGCTATCGTTCCCGCGCCAGAAGGCATCCCCGCGGAATATCTCGCGACACCGAAGGTTGGGGAATTCATCGTCAAGGCGATGCCGCACGAGCAGATGCTTCTTCGGTGGACGGCAGCCTTGAAAGAAAAGCATGAGAAGTTTCAGCGATATGTCGAGAACGGGATTATCGCGGCGAGCGAGCCGACCGTAATCGCGATCAATGGATGCCGGCTCTGCGAGTTCGCCATCAACGATCGCGGGATCAGCCAGATGCCTTTCGCCGTGGAGGCGACCTTTCCCATCGGCCCAATAGCCGTGCCGATCTCAAGAGACGGTCGGACCGACGGCGAGGCAAGGCGCATTCCCCGCTACTCGATCCGGAACGCCAACGGCGCCGAAGTCCCGACGGACAGTTTCCTCAATCCCCGCTACGGGAATGTGAGTGCGGTGATCGGGGCCGTCAAATGGGACATGCTCCAGCCACTACCCCTGACGGTCGTCCACAACCCCCTGGCTGCGGTTCCGCTGCCCCGAGAGATTTTCGCGGCCACGAAGGAATACGTGGCCGATGACCACGGGGAAGAATTCCTGCTGCGCCCGCTGAGCGAGCCCGGACCCTAAGGTCGCCACCTTGTCAGCCTTATCGCTCTGATCGTCGCGGCGTCGCGCACGGGCCGCAGCTGCCCAAGCGCAGCGAGGAAGACGCCCAAAGGTGAATGAAATGGATGGCGATGTTCGGCTCTTTCGCGCTCTCGCGTGATCGGCCGAGTTATTGCTGCGTACCTCGCCGCCTTTTGCCGTGAAATCGGTCCGAAACGGCAGTTGCAGTCCGATACGTTCATGATATGTTCGAATATATGCAATTCACGAAAGATCGCGTGTCGTCTATCGTGGAGCGGGGGAGAAATGGGGAAGCCCGAGCAAAGACCCGGCGCGGCCGAACAGGCCGCAGTCGCGCCGATTGTCATCGATCGCTCGACCGTTTTTGAGCTGTCGGCAAGCCTCGCTAACGAAAATCGACTTTCGTTCGCGGAGGGCTTCTCCTCGGCGGTGGTGGCAGCCTACTGGCCGGTGGTGCACGACGGCAGGCCTTTGCCGGATTCGCTTGCGCAACGAGCCGGCTTCCATCGTGTGACGCTCACGTCGGAAATCGATTCGGTCGCGCGCGCAATCGCGGCAGGCATGGGGTCGGTGTCACCGGCCGCGGCGGCGTACGCCATTGGAACGCTCTATACCGCGCTGCTGCCGGAACCGTTCAGAGCGCAGCACGGTATTTTCTACACCCCTCCGGAGCTCGTGGAATGCCTGCTCGAGATGGCGGAGGAATGCGGCGTCGACTGGCGGATGGCGCGTGTCCTCGACCCGGCATGCGGGGGAGGGGCGTTCCTTATTGCCGTGGCCGAGCGCATGGCGCGGGCGCTGTCCAGCGCCGAACCGGCGATAGCCCTTCAGAGCATCACGGCGCGGCTGCAAGGGTTTGATATCGACCGCTTCGGAGCCTGGCTGGCGCAGGCGATGGTTGCCATGAGCCTGGAGCCGCTGACGCGCGCTGCCGGGCGGGGAGCGCCCGAACTTGTGGAGACGCGCGACAGTCTCGAATTGCGGCCGGACGAAGCCGGGCGATTTGATCTCGTCATCGGGAACCCGCCTTATGGGCGCGTGACCCTGCCGCCGGAGCGGCGCGCGCAATTTGCGCGCAGCGTCTACGGTCACGCCAATCTCTACGGCGTGTTTACGGACGCGGCGCTCCGTTGGGTCAAGCGGGGAGGGGTCATTGGCTACGTGACGCCGACTTCCATGCTCTCCGGCCTGTACTACAAGGCGCTGCGCAAACTACTGGCTGCCGAGGCTCCTCCGTTTGCGGTGAATATCGTGAGCGAGCGCGGCGGCGTATTCGCCGACGTGCTGCAGGAGACGATGCTTGCGACTTATCGCAAGGGCGGGGTGCCAGTCGCCGGCAAGGTTGGGTTCATCAATGTGGCCGGCAGGGACGATATCATCACCCGAAAGGCCGGGAGCTTCACACTGCCTGCAGTGCCGGCCTCTCCGTGGCTGCTGCCGCGCGCGACAAGACAGGCGGCGCTCACGCGGCGCCTGCGGTCGATGCCGCATCGGCTCAGCGATTACGGCTACGGAGTTTCCACGGGCCCGCTCGTGTGGAACCGGTTCAAGGATCAGTTTCGAGCCAAGGCCGGCGCTGACGTCTTCCCGGTGATATGGGCGGAGTCGGTCACGAGTGACGGCCGCTTCGTCTGGCGGAGCGAGAAGCGCAATCACTCCCCTTGGTTTGCTGCCAAGCGGCCCAAGGACGATTGGCTGATCGTCACGCAACCCTGCGTGCTCCTGCAACGGACCACGGCCAAGGAACAGCCGCGGCGCCTGATAGCTGCCGAACTCCCGGAAAGCGTGATCCGGCGTCACCAGGGCGTAGTGATCGAGAACCACCTTAATATGGTGCGGGCGGTCGCGCCGGCCCCGCGTGTTACCGCTGCGGTGATTGCTGCGCTGCTCAACAGCGCGGCAGTAGATGCCGCGTTCCGGTGCATCAACGGCTCGGTCGCGGTCTCGGCGTTCGAGCTCGAGGAACTGCCGCTGCCGGCCACGGCCGTGATGGCGAGGCTCGCGCGTCTGGTGTCCGGTGGAGCGCCCAAGGCAAAAATCGAGGCAGCAATCGCAGCCGCGTATCGTGAAAACGATGCCCCCGCAGCTGCTTGATGTTCCGGAAATTCATCGGCGATTGCTGCGGATTTTCCCCGAAGGCACGCCGCAGCGAAACTACTGCACGCGCGAGATGGCGGCGCGCACCGTGTTCGTCATGCTCTACATTGGCGCGCTTGAGGGCGGCGGGATGTGGATGGGGCCCAAGCACGTCTACCGGATGGGAGAGGGGCAGGCCGCATTGCGCGCTGACGAAGAACGGGAGGCCTACATTGCCGCTGTCGAAAAGCGGGGCTCTGCGTTGCCGGCTGACCGCTGGTTTCAGGACAATACGCGCGAGCCGATCCGGGATGAGACGCTCCGCGACGGCCTGGTGCGCGTCGGCGCAGTGGTGACCCGGCCCGGCTTGGCGACCACCTCGTCGAAGGGCCGGTACGCGCTGCAGTCGGCATTTGCTTCCCTGTTTGATCCCGCCCTCCAGGCCGAGCCTCTCGAGACGGCGATCGCAGCCTGGCAGGATCGGTATCTGTCGGCCGGGGCATTGGCGCGTGTGCGCCTGCAGCAGCGCTCTGCGACGGCGGCGCAATCGCGGGTGCTGGTGACGCTTCCGAACGGCGAGACCCGGCAGATGGAAGCGGGGCCGTCATCGGTCATCACGAAAGCGGTTGTCGAGGTGTTCGCGCGGCAGTTCCTGAAGGATCCGGCAGTGCTCTGGATCTCGGAGAGCGGCAATAAAGTCATTCAGCGGGATGACGAGCTCGCGCAGGCGCTCGGTCTGAAAATCGAGACGGACAAGCTGCTGCCCGACACCATCCTCGTCGACCTTGCCCCGGCCGAGCCGCTTATGGTTTTCGTGGAGGCCGTGGCTACGGCCGGTGAAATCACGGAAGCCAGGCGCAGCGCCTTCCTGGAGCTTATCACGGCCGCTGGCTTCAAGGCGGGCAACGTCGCCTTCGTGACGGCCTTCGCCGACCGGAACGGCGCCGCATTCAAGCGGGCGATCCCGAACCTTGCCTGGGGTTCTTTTGCCTGGTGCCTGAGCGAGCCGGAGCACGTGATTGTGCTCGACGGGACGGCACCCGGAGGTATTCGATTGCTGAGCGATTTCGCCGCGCCTGGGCCTGTCGCGGGGTCATGATGGTGGATAGACAGCATGGATAGACGCCCCACGACACAAGATATCACCTGGTTGCTTGATCTTGACCGAAACAACCAGCTCGATCTGGAGCCCCCTTACCAGCGCCGAAGTGTGTGGACAAGGAAAGACCGGCAGTTTTTCCTCGACACGATTTTCCGAAATTTTCCCAGCCCGGCTATTTTTCTGCACAAGAGCATGAACGAGGACGGTGCCGCTACCTACCATGTCGTGGATGGCAAGCAGCGCCTGCAAACTATCCTCAATTTTGTCAGGGGAAGTCTTAGGATTGCGAAGGACTACGGCGATATCCGCCTCGACGGCAAGAAATGGGAAGACCTCATCGGGGATACGGAGTTAAAGCACCGGTTCTGGAACTATCAAGTGACTGTCGAGATGCTCGATGAGCAGCAAGTGGCAATGGTTCGTGATGTCTTTGACCGGTTGAACCGGAATGCCCGGCGTCTTACCCGGCAGGAGCTGAGGCACGCAAAGTTTGATGGATGGCTCATCGGAATGGCGGAGAATGACAGCGAGCGGGAAGAGTGGAGAGAGCTTGGGGTTACGACGCGTGCTCGTTCGGCAAGGATGACAGACACACAGTTTATCTCGGAGCTGATGCTGGTCGTGCTTGAGAATAAAGCCCTGGGCTTCGACCAGGACGTCCTCGATGACCTCTATGCCAAGTATGATGATCCCGATGACGAGCTGGAAGATTTCTCACTGGACGAGTTTCGGGAGCGGTACGAACGTACAAAAGCCACTCTGCTCGCAATGGAGCGGCAGGAAAGAGTGGTTACGGCATGGGCTAAGGGAGTTGGCGCGTTTTACACCTTATGGACTGTTATCGCGCTTCATACGGCCGGAAATGCCGATCCCGCATCGCTTGCCGCGCGGTATGCGGCCTTCATGCAACAGGTCGATGAGCTGGCGCGTCAGGTAGATCGGGAAGCCTTCTTGCTGAGGGAGGATGTGGCCGC
>CAWHZD010000007.1:0-1202144 GCA_963833745.1 uncultured Alphaproteobacteria bacterium
AGCTTCCAGTTCCAATCGGTGCTGTAGCGCGCCCGGCTCGTCACATTGCCCGTCGCGAACCAGGCGGGGACTGCGCCTGGTCGGATTGGCGCGGCTTCCGCCTCGTCGGACGATGCGGCCGGCTTTGACGGATCGACAAAGATCAGCCCGTCCTGGACGCATACGGGATGGCTTGCGAGCCGCAGCCGCGCCGGGTCGATCCCAACTCCAGAGGTCCGGCTCGACGAGCCGGCCGTCGGCCGCGAATTCCCATCCATGATAGGGGCAGATCAGGCGGTCGGACGGGCCTTCTTCAGCTTCGCATACCGGATAGCCGGCATGGATGCAGACATTGCGCAAGGCGCGCAGGCGGCCCTCGGCATCGCGGGTCAGCAAAATCGAGCGGGTGGCGGCGTCAAAGCGGACATAGCGGCCGCGTTCTTCAATACGCGATTGATGATCGACGGCGACCCATGGCCGCATAAACAGTCGCTCGCGCTCGGCGGCAAACACGTCGGCACCATTCAGCAACTGCGGATCGGGCGACGATCGCGCCATTTCCGCCGAGCTGGTCTCCAATTGCCGCGACGCTGTCGGGAAGGTCCATTTTGAGGTTCGCTGATTATCTGTTTGATAGCGCCGGCAGACTGGACCCGAGGCGGCGATGAGGTCAAAAGGTTTGTGTCCGGTGTGCCGCGATCGCCTCAACGGCTTTGCGGCAATGCCCTCGGCGCCGTTTGCGCCCCGCGGGCGACCTCGGCCTGGGTCGCCGCCAGTTCGCGCGCGAGCGCCTTGTTCTGCCGCTGGCAGGCGCGCAGTTGACGGCGCCGATGGCGCCCTTTGATCCAGGCGAGTGCGGCCCCGGCGGCGAAACCGAAGAACAAGGCGACCAACACCACCAGATAAAGCGGCGTCTGCGCCAGAAACGGCAGCGGCCACAGGCCGAGCGACACCATCTCGCGATTGGAGGCGGCAAACAGGCTCACCACAGCTGCAATGATGATGACGCCTGCCCAGTAGACTCGGCGCGCACGCGACCGGTTCCGCCCGTGACGGCGGTCGCTTACAGCGCGTCCTGGTTCAAACGGTCGCGCAGCTGCTTTCCGGTCTTGAAGAACGGAATATGCTTTTCGGCGACGCGCACGCTGTCGCCGGTCCTGGGATTGCGACCGACGCGGGCATCGCGCCGTTTGACCGAAAACGCCCCAAACCCGCGCAGCTCGACCCGATCGCCACGCGCCAACGCCGCTGCGATCTCCTCGAAGATCGCCGTGACGATGACCTTGACATCGCGCTGGTACAGATGCGGATTAGTCTCCGACAGCTTTTGCACGAGCTCCGATTTGGTCATCGCTAACGCCGCCCCACGCTTAAGACAAGTCGGCGAGCGTGCCAAAGCGCGGGCCGCCGGTCAAGGCTAAGTGCCTCGCCTGTCGACCATTCCCGGTTAGTTGACGGTCCAAGTCCCGCCTGACCCTCCCGCAACTGCGGAAAGGCCGGATTTGCCGGTGTCAGGTTTTGTCTTCGGTCTCGCTCTGCCGCTCGGCGTCCTGGCGGCGGGCGCGATTGATCGCCGCGCCGAGAATGTCGCCGAGGCTGGCGCCCGAATTGGACCAGCCGAATTCAGCCATCGCCCGCTTTTCCTCGTCAACTTCGCGAGCCTTGATCGACAGGGTCACCTTGCGCGTGGCGCGATCGATCGTGGTGATTTTGGCATCGACCTTCTCACCGACGGCAAAGCGGTCAGGGCGCTGCTCGCTGCGGTCGCGCGACAGCTCGGATTTGCGGATGAAGACAAACAGGCCGTCGCCGACCGTGAGCTCGACGCCGCCTTCGGTAATGCCGGCGACCGTGCCGGTAACGACCTCGCCCTTGCGCAGTTTGGTCATCCCGGCCTCAAACGGGTCGGCTTCGAGCTGCTTGATGCCGAGGCTGATGCGCTCCTTCTCGACATCGACGTCGAGCACCTTCACGCGGACTACTCCGCCTTTGTGGTAGTTGTCGAGCGCGTCTTCGCCCGGGCGGTTCCAGTCGATGTCGGACAGGTGGACCATGCCGTCGATCTCGCCGGGCAGGCCGATGAACAGCCCGAACTCGGTGGTGTTGCGGATTTCACCTTCGAGTTCGCTGCCGATCGGGTGTTCTTCGGCAAAGCGTCCCACGGATTGGCCAGGGTCTGTTTGAGGCCGAGGCTGATACGCCGCTTTTGCGGGTCGACATCGAGCACCATGACCTCGACCTCCTGGCTGGTCGAGACGATCTTGCCGGGGTGCACGTTCTTCTTGGTCCAGCTCATTTCGGAGACGTGCACCAGCCCCTCGACCCCCGGCTCCAGTTCGACAAAGGCGCCGTAGTCGGTGATGTTGGTGACACGGCCGTGGAACTTGGCGCCGGCCGGGTATTTCAACTCGACGCCTTCCCACGGGTCGGCTTCGAGCTGCTTCATGCCGAGCGAAATGCGCTGGGTCTCGGGGTTGAAGCGGATGACCTGAACCTTGACGTTCTGCCCGATATTGAGCGCTTCGGACGGGTGGTTGATGCGCCGCCAGGCGATGTCGGTGACGTGCAACAGCCCGTCAACCCCGCCCAAATCGACAAACGCACCGTAATCGGTGATGTTTTTGACAACGCCGTTGAGGATCTGGCCTTCCTTGAGGCTCGCGACCAGTTCCGAGCGCTGCTCGGCACGGCTCTCTTCGAGCACGGCGCGGCGCGACACGACGATATTACCGCGGGAGCTGGTCCATCTTCAGAATTTGAAACGGCTGCTGCGATCCCAGCAACGGGGTGATGTCGCGCACCGGGCGGATGGCGACTTGACTGCCCGGAAAAAACGCGACGGCGCCGCTCAGATCGACCGTGAAGCCGCCCTTGACCCGGCCGAAGATCACCCCGGTCACCCGCTCATTCGCTTGAAAGCTCTTTTCGAGCTGGGTCCAGGCCTCCTCGCGCCGCGCCTTCTCGCGCGACAGCTGGGCCTCGCCGTTCTTGTCTTCCATGCGCTCGAGGAAGACCTCAACGGTGTCGCCGATGTGGAGGGTGGGATCGCCGTCCCCGGCGGCGAATTCCTTCAGCGGGACGCGGCCTTCGGATTTGAGGCCGACGTCGATCAGCACGATGTCGTTCTCGACGGCGATGACCCGGCCCTTGACGACCGTGCCTTCGAGACCGTTGACCATGCCCAAGGATTCATCAAGAAGCGCGGCGAAACTTTCCCTCGCAGGCGCCTCCGCGGTTTGCGTTGCCAATGCCATTCCTTCTCCTCGACCCCGGATCCATCATCCGGCTCCGCCGGGATCGGCGCGGAGCACGCAGCCGCCGGAAATTCGGGCGCAGCCGCATCGACCCCGCCCTGCGGTTCCAAGGGTCGCCGGCCGCCGGCGGCTCGTCCAGAGACTTTACACGAGTTTCGCGCGCGGCGTCAGCGCGAAAGGGCAAGCGCCCGCGCGACGATTTCCGACACCCGCGCGAACACCGCATCAGCGTCGAGCGACGTCGTATCGATTATTACGGCATCGGGCGCCGCGGTCAGCGGAGCGACCCGGCGCCCAGCATCGCGCGCGTCGCGTTCCCTCAATTCCTGCAGGACATCTTCGTATATAGCCGGCACGCCGTCCGCCCGCAACTCGTCAAGCCGGCGGCGGGCGCGGATTTCGGCCGCGGCGGTGACAAACAGCTTGATGTCGGCTTGCGGTGACACGACCGATCCGATGTCGCGTCCGTCGAGCACGGCGCCTTGCGCCCCGTTGGGCGGGTGCGCCGCAAACTCGCGCTGGAATTCGAGCAATGCGCGACGCACGGCGGGCTTGGCGGCAACGACCGAGGACGCCCGGGCGACGTTTTCGTCGCGCAATCGCGGGTTCGCCAGCAGTTCGGCATCGAGGCGGCGGGCCGCAGCCTCGGCAGCGGCCGGGTCGGCCGGATCGCCGCCGCTGTCGAGCACGGCCAGCGCCGTCGCCCGATACAACAGGCCGGTATCGAGGTGGGCGAAGCCGAAATGCTTGGCGAGGCATCGCGCCAAGGTGCCCTTGCCCGCCGCCGCCGGTCCGTCGATCGCGATGACAAAGGTTTGCCGCAACTAATGCCCCGCCGGCGCGCCGGCGCCGCCCGGCATGTCCATCGGCACTGCCATCCGGGCAGCCGGCCGTCTGTTTTCGGCGTGGCCATTCCCGGCATCGCCATCGCCGCGCCGGGTGCGGCAAAGGTCGGCAGCGCCTGCGGGGCCGCCACCACCACGCCGCCGTAGATCACCAGCGCGGCGGCGACGCCATAGACCGTCAGCCGCCCCCAGGCGAGCGCTTTTTCGGCGAAGATGATCAATGTGAGCAAAATCATTGCCGCGAGGTTCATGATCCCGAGCGGGAACAGCACAACCATCAATAGCCAGCAGCAGCCAGCACAAGCCGCCGTGCCGCAGGCCCATGCGCAATGCGCCCGCGGGCCCGCCGCGCCACGACGTCACGATAAAGCCGAACGGCGAGCGGCATTTTGACAGGCACACATTCTTGAGCGGCGTCAGCTGGTAGAGACCCGCCGCGATCAACAGCGCGCCGCCGATGCGGGCGGCCGCGGCGGCCGACAGTGCGGCGCGGGCGGCGACCGCTTCGGCCGCGAGCGCGCCGGCATAGGCCGCAACCCCCGCGGCCCCCCACACCACCATATAGCCTGCGACAAACAGCCAGGTCGAGACAAAGGCCTCGCCGCGGTCGCGCTTGGCGCCTTCGATCCGGTGAAAGGTCAGGACCATCGGCGCGGCGGAGGGAAACATCATCGCGACCATCATGATCGCCCAGACGCTTACAAAGGCGGGTGCGGGCAGGCCCATCGTCGGTGAGGCCATCGTCATGCTCATGCCCCGGCCGGCGCCGCTTTGCGCCAGGATCAGGGTCCAGCACGCCGCCGCCGCCGCCAACAGCAGGAACAGTATCAGATTGCGCTGCGCCGATGGCAAGCCGAGCAACCCGCGGTCCATTTGCAGCCGTCCCGACCCGCTGGGGCGCCCGCTAATTCGACCAGCTGATCGGTGCGTAATGGCCGTTCCGGCCGGAATTGTCCCAGCGCATGCCATGATCGGGAAAGGTGCTGCCATCCTGGCCGACCGCCAGCGCGAGCCGGTCCGGCGCCACCGGGTGGCCGAGCGCAGTCCAGATCTCGCCGCCCGGATGCAGGGTCGGGATCGGCTCCACCGCCATTTGCATGATGCCGGGGATTTCCGCCGATCGCATTTTTCCCTGGATCGTATAGCTGATCGGCGCTTTTTTGACACCGAGGTGGGTGGCGACCAGCGGCGCGAAAGCCGCCATCGGTCCACCCTCCCCACCGGTGAAAATGGCGCCCAGCGCCGCCGTCTGCTGATCGTCGGCGCGCTCGTCGATATAGGCCGCGACCGCCCAGTTGCCCTCCGCCATCGGGCCCGGCACATGCGCCGCCAGCACGACATTGAGCCCGTCGAGCGCGAGGCCGCCGTAATTCCCGTTGTCGATATGAAAGACCAGGGCGACGTCGCATGCGCCGCGGCTCGGCGGCGAGGTCAGCGGCGCCGCCGTCGAGGCCAGGCACGGACATACCACGTCGCAGTTGCAATTTTCGAAGTAGTCGCTGGTGAGCTGCCATTTTGGCATGCCTGCCTCCATCGAGATGCTGTCGCGGCCGAGAAAGTGGGCCAACAAGGTTCCGGCGAGACCGCCGGCTGGTCGCCGATCCTTGTCGCGGCCGCGTCACCCGGGAGCGGAGAATGCGGCGCCAAGCCTCCTCATTAGCGGCGCAAAGTCCGGGAAGCTGGTGGCGATCGGCGCGCCGTCGTCGATGCGTACGGGTCGGCGGGCAGCGAGGCCGAGCACCAGAAACGCCATCGCGATGCGGTGATCGAGCTGGGTGGCGATTATCGCGCCGCCTTCGGGCGGCCCGCCATTTCCTTCCACGATCAGATGTCGCCGTCGAAATTGACGGTCACGCCGCAGCCAGCGAGCCCGGTGGCGATCGCCGCCAGCCGGTCGCTCTCCTTGACCCTCAGTTCGGCGAGCCCGCGCATGACCGTGCGGCCGCGCGCGCACGCCGCGGCGACGGCCAGGATCGGGTATTCGTCGATCATCTTGGGCGCGCGGTCGGCCGGAATGTCGGCGCCGGTCAAGGTCCCGGCCCGCACCCGCAGATCCGCGACCGGCTCGCCGCCCGCCTCGCGATCGTTCTCCAAGGCGATATCGGCGCCCATTTCGCGCAGGCAGTCGAGCAATCCGGCGCGCAGCGGATTGACGCCCACTCCCGCGATTGTGACCTCCGATCCCGGCACGATCAGCGCCGCGATCAGCGGAAAAGCGGCCGAGGAAACGTCGCCCGGCACCACGATCGGCGCCGCGGTCAGTTCCGGAAAACCTTCAACCGTGATGCGCAGACCGCCGCCCTCAGCAGGCTCGGTCCGTACCGTTCCGCCAAAGTGACGCAGCATCCGCTCGGTGTGGTCGCGCGTCGCCTGCGGCTCGACGACCTCGTCGCGCCGGGCGTATTGAGGCCGGCGAGCAATACCGCCGATTTGACCTGCGCCGAGGGCACCGGCAACCGGTATTCGATCGGGATCGGGCTTGTCGCCCCGGTCACCGCGAGCGGCAGGCGGGCCCCCTCGCGGGTCAGGAAATGCGCGCCGAAACGGCACAACGGCTCGGTCACGCGCCCCATTGGACGGCGCCGCAGCGAGGCGTCGCCGGTGACAAAAGCGGTCAGCGGATGGGTGAAAGATGCCCAGCAGCAGCCGCGCCGAGGTCCCGGAATTACCGAGATCGAGCAGATTTTCGGGCTCTGCCAGCCCTCCGACCCCGACCCCGTCGACCACCCATTTGCCGTCGCCGTCGGGCGCGGCATAGGCGCCGAGCGCATTCAGCGCCCCGGCGGTCGCGAGCACGTCCTCGCCTTCGAGCAGCCCGGTGATCTCGGTCCGGCCGACCGCGAGCGCGCCCAGCATCAGCGCCCGGTGCGAGATCGACTTGTCTCCCGGCACTTGGATCGTGCCGGCGAGCGGTGCTGCCGGCCGCGTCGATTCCAACGGCGCGGGTTGGCGGAGCGAGGCAGAGTGAGCCATAGCCGAACACAACCTTGCGAATAGAGGGACGACGGTTGCGGCGGCCGCACCAGCAGCCCATATCGGGAGGCCGGCGGCGCGCCGCCGCAGGGATTTGCTTTTGACAGGCTGGCGCCTCTGTGGCAATGGCGCGTCGATTGATCCCCGAGACAGATGGAGTGAAGAGGTGGCGAAGCCCGAATGGGGCACCAAACGGATTTGTCCGAGCTGCGGCACCCGCTATTACGACCTGCTGCATAAGCCCGTGATCTGCCCGAAATGCAGCACGCCCTTTGATCCTGAGGCGTTTTTGAAGTCGCGCCGGGCGCGGCCGGTGGCCCCGGTCGAGAAGGAAGTTGAACCGGTCGGCGGCGACGAGCTCGACACCGACGTCGAGACCGAGGAGGGCGACGCCGTCGTCGAGGAAGAGGAAGCTATCCCGCTGGAGGAGGCCGAAGAAGAAGACGAGGAGCTGCTGGAAGACGCCTCCGAACTCGGCGAGGACGAGGACGACATGGCCGAGGTCATCGAGAATGTCGAAGAGGACGAGCGCTGACCCAGTGGCGGTGTTGCGGCTGCGTTTTTCGCTTGCCCGGGCGCGGTCGCCTTCCTAGTCTTTGCCGGCAGCCGGGAGTTCCACGACGAGCCTCCGGCGGCCTGGGGCCATAGCTCAGCTGGGAGAGCGCTACAATGGCATTGTAGAGGTCACCGGTTCGATCCCGGTTGGCTCCACCATCTTTCCAATAGGATACGGACCCATCCTCGGCGTCACTAACACGCAGGGGTGGGTTGCGCGCGGCGGAAGGGCGGCGAGACCCAAATCCGCGAAATGACCGTCAATCGCCCTAACTCCTCGGCAAGGTGGTGATCCGGGTCGAATTTCGCCTACCGTGCCGTCGTCTTGTAGCCCGAGGAACGGCCGAGAAGGCCGGCGACTTCCCAGACCTTCCTGGCTAGACAAGGCGTTCCCCCGGGTTCCGGTCAGCCGAACACGACGTCCTGAAACAGCATCACGAAGAGCCCGAGCGTGAGGCCAGTCTTTGCCTCGTTCGCGCAGCCGTTCTGGTGTGTGCTTGGGATGATCTCATGCCCGACCGCCTTTTGTCGGGGCAACAGGCGCCGGTCATTTTCCGGATTGCCCGAGATTGCGAGGCCGATCACACTCGGTTCCATGCAAAGGAGACCACACCCATGACGATCGATGTAGCGACCGGCATTGCCCGCATTCTCAAAGAGGAGGGTGTGGGCTGGGTTTCGACCTTCCCGGTCTGCCGGGTGAACAACGCGCTCGGCCGCGAAGGGGTGCCGATGCTGATGATGCGCGACGACCGCTACGCCGTCGCGGTCGCCGACGCGTTCTCGCGCATCACCGCGGGCTCGCGGATCGGGGTCGCCACCTTCCAAGGGGGCGTCAATGCCGCCGGCATGCAGTACGCCTACGCCGGGATGGCGCAGGCCTATGAGGATGGCTCGCCGGTTCTGTGCATCACCGATGGCGTGCCGGCCGGCAGCTCAGGCAACAGCCAGTACGATGTCGCATCGGCCATGAAGACCGTGTCGAAGTGGTTCGGCTATCTCGACAAGCCCGAGCGCACGTCTGAGCTGATGCGCCGCGCCTTCACCATGCTGCGCAGCGGCCGGCCGGGCCCGGTGATCCTGGCGATTCCCAATGCCACGGCCACATACGACGAGACCGCCGACCCCTACCGCCCGGTGAAAGGCTGGAAATCCGCACCCGACCCGGCGGATGTGCGCGCCGCCGTCGATCTGCTCCTCAAAGCCCGCAACCCGCTGATCTACGCCGGCGAGGGGGTCATCTACGCGGGTGCGGCGGAAGACCTGAAGGCGCTGGCGGAGCTGGTGAATGTGCCGGTGGTCACGACCCTCAAGGCCAAAGGGGCATTCCCGGAGGACCATCCGCTGTTTGTCGGCGTGCGCGGCGATCAGGTGGCGCACTACCTGAACCTAAGCGACACCATCCTCGCCATCGGCACGAGCCTGTCGCCGGGCCGTTTCAGCCACGGCATTCCCGATCCGGCGACGAAGACCATCATCCACTGCAACGTCGACGAATTGCACATCAACAAGATGTATCCGACGGCGCACGCGGTGATCGGCGATGCGCGGCTGACCTTGCAGGCGCTGCGCCAGGAAGTGTCCGATCGCACCTCCGGCGCCGGACGGGCGGCGGGCGATGTGGCGGCGGAGGTAAAGGCAGCGCGCGACCAGGGGCTCGCCCGATACCGGCAGGTCATGAACTCCGACGAAACGCCGATCAACCCCTACCGGGTGTACGGCGATCTGATGGAGGTGCTGGATCTGAAGAATTCGTTCGTGACGCACGAGAGCGGCAACACGCGCGACCAGCTATCGACCGTCTTCGACACGCTGATCCCGCGCGGCTTCCTCGGCTGGGGCAATGTCTCGACATTGGGCTTCAGCCTGGCGGCCGCGATTGCCGCCAAAAAGGCGTTTCCGCAGCGGGCATCCGTCGCGGTGACCGGCGAGGCGGGCCTTGGCTACATGCTCGGCAACCTCGAGGTTCTGCTGCGCGAGAAGCTCGGGGTCACCGTCGTGCACATTTCGAATGGCGGCTTTGCGGGCTATGGACCGGGTTTCTGGGGGGCAGGACACGATCCCTTCACCCACCGGGTGCTGGGGCCCGACGAGGTGCGACATGTCGAAGGTGATCGGCGCCCTCGGCTTCCACACCGAGCGGGTCAGCGAGCCGGCCGCAATCATCCCGGCCCTGCGCCGCGCGCTCGAAATCAATGCGTCAGGCCGCCCGGCCTATATCGAGTTCATCTGCTGCCAGTACCCGGTCTACGGCCAGTGGGTCGGCCGCGGCGAGTGACACGGGATGCAATTCGGGGTTCCTGCGCAGGCAGGAACCCATTTCGCCGCCGATCATGGCGAGCAAATCGAGGCGTCGTTTCTTGCCGAAGAGACCGGCCTCGACGTGGATCCGTGGCCGCAAACCGGGGTGGAGGGAGCGCTCGACTGCGCCGGCGAGCTGTGCCGCTACACGGCGCGGGGGCGGAATGTGGCGATCGTCACCGGCGCCGCGGCGTTGGATGACGATGTCGGGCGGCCGGGTCAGCCCCATGCCGACCAGACCCGCGGCGATCGCGACCATGCCCCAGCGCCGCCAGGCCTGCCGCCACAAGCACAGCCACAGCCCGCCGAGCGCCACCAGCACCAGTCCCGCCGCGGGTAGCCGCGGCATCGCCCAGACATTGCCGGGCAGGGCCGAAACGTTTTGGGCGACAAAGATCGTGGCGTCGATCCCCCAGCCCATCGGAACGAGCGCGAACCGCTCGAGGCCGAACGGCATCAAAAGGCAGGTGACGACACCCCAGGGCAGGGTCCACACCGCGCTCAGCGGCACGGCGACGACATTGGCCAGCGGCGAATAAAGTGCGATGTGGTGGAAATGGTAGACCGAAAACGGATCGGTGCCGATCGTGACCACGACCGTCGTCACCACCACGGCCCCGGCATAGCCCAAGACGCGCCCCGGCAATGACGGGCGATGCAGCAGATGCCCGAGCCGGCTGCCATAGGTCTCGTAAACCGCGATCAGCGCTACGACCGCGCCAAACGACATCTGAAAACTGACGCCGACCAGGCTTTCCGGTTCGACCAACAGCACAAAGGCGTCGGCGAGCGCGCAGATCCGCATCGAAATCCGCAGCCGGTCGATTAAAATTGCGGCAAAGACCAGCCCGTTCATGACAAACGCCCGCTCGGTCGGGATCGCCGCCCCCGACAGCATCAGGTAGCAGGCGAGCGCGACCAGGGTCACGGCGGCCGCGATCTTCTTGATCGGATAGCGTAGTGCGAACCAGGGAATCAGCGCCAGGACGGCGCGCACCGTGAAAAAGACAAAGCCCCCGACAAGACCCAGATGCAGCCCGGCGATCGCCAGCAAATGTTGCAGGCCCGATTGACGAAAGGCCTGCTTGACCGGCTCCGAGATCGCGCCGCGCTTGCCGGTGATCAGCGCCGATGCGACGCCGCCGGTCGAGCCCGGCAAGACCGCGATGATCCGCCGCGACATGTCGGTGCGCAACAGCCGCAAGTCTTCGCGCCAACCCCCACCGGCCGCATCGGCCGCGGCGGCGATGCGCTGGGCCGGGCCGTAGGTGTAGCCGACCCCGCCGATCCGCGCGAAATAAGCCTCGCGCTGCATGTCGTGGCTGCCCGGCAGGATCTGTCCCGGCACCGGGTAAAGCACGGCGCGCATGCTGACCCGGTCGCCGGGTGCGAGCAGGTCGCTCGCTGCGCCGATGTGGATGCGCAGCCGCGCCGGCTGCTCGGCCTCTGCCAGCCCCGGCAACGGATCGGGGACGACAATGACCCGCCAGCCGCGATCGAGCAAGTCGATGTCGACAACCCGGCCGGTGACGGTAACCGGGCCCAGCCGGCGCTGCAGCATCGGCGCCAGCCGCTGCCACGTCGTCTCGCCGATCAGCGCAAAGCCGGCGCAGAACAGGGTCAGCGCCAGCGCCGCCTCGCACCATAACGGGTGCCGGTGCAATGCAAAGGTCGCGGCGCCCGCGGCGACCGTCGCGCCAAAACCGAGCCACAACGGCGGTTCGAAGCTCAGCGAGAAATAAACCCCGATCCCGGCGCCGAAAAACACCGGCAGCCACAACAGGCGGCGCTCGCCTTCGGCGGCATAGGAATCGCCAACGATCCTGAACAGACGGGCACCCCAACCCGACGCCTCACCGAGCCCGTCGCCCGCGATCGCCGCATCCGCCATTCACCGCCCCGCCACTGGCGCGAGGCGAAACTAACCAAAACATCGATCAAGAAATCGTCAGCCGATTTTTGACGCACCTTTGACGATTGCGACGGTACCTCCATCGGCGCCAGCGCAACCGCGGAGACGCCCTCGCGATCGTGCCGCCGACGCCCATAGGCGCCGTCCGCAATGGGTAGCGCCGGTCCGGCCTGCGGCTCGCTAATCACCCGAATTTTACTTGCCAGCTAAGCCACCATGCCCAATCGTAACCTCACAAGCTTGCGAAGCCGGGGGGATGTCGCGTCGGTTCGACCTCCGTCATGCCGGTTGCTGTATAGCGGCGGCGACCGGGATGCTTACGTCTAGTCGAGGAGCGGTGATGACAAGGCATAACGGAGCCGACCACAACCGGCGAGAATTTCTGAACGCCGGCGGCGCGGTGCTGCTCGCCTTGGCGGCGTCGCCGCTGGCTGCGCGCGCCCAAACCGGCGGCGGCGCACCCCTCAAGATCGGCATGATCGGCTCCGGTCACGAGGGCGGGGCACTCGGCACATTGCTTGTCAAGGCCGGGCATCCGGTCATGTTCTCCTCGCGCCACCCCGACGAGCTGAAAAGCCTCGTCGACGGCCTCGGCCCGTCGGCCAAGGCCGGAACCGTCGCCCAGGCGATCGATTTTGGCGATGTCGTGATGATCGTCGTCCCCTACAGCGCAATGCCGCAGATCGGTCACGATTACGGCGCCGCGCTGGCCAAGAAAAAGTTGATCATCGACGTGAGCAACCCGATCGCCCGCCGCGACGGCGCCGACCTCGTCAAATCGGTCGACGAGCAAGGGGGCGCCGGGCTCGCGACCGCAAAGATGCTGCCGGGTGCGCCTGTCGTGCGCGCCTTCAACGCGATCGGCTCGGCCAAGCTGACTGCCGACGCGCACCGCGCCGGCGAGCCGCTCGGGGTGCCGATCGCCGGCGACGACCACGAGGCCGTCGCGATCGCCTCGGGGCTCATTCGCCAGATGGGCTTCGAGCCGGTGCTGATCGGCGGGCTGGCGACCGGAAAATATCTGGTTCCCGGAACGCCGCTCGGGGGCGAGCACAGCCCGGCCGAGATCCGCCAGATCGCCGCCGGCCTCGGCTGAGCCGCGCTTGGGCGATCGTCTCTATCGCCTGTTGCGCCGGTTTGTCGAAATCCGGCGCGAGGAGGTGCCGATCGTCGGCTGGTGCTGGCTGTTTATTTTCTCGGTCCTGTCGTCCTACTACATTATGCGCCCGATCCGCGACGAGGCCGGCGTCGCCGGCGGCGTAAACAACCTGCAGTGGCTGATCACCGGGACGCTCCTCGGCATGGTGCTGCTGAACATCCCGTTCGCCTATCTCGTCAAGACACTGCCGCGCCGCCGCTTCATCCCGATCACCTACCATTTCGTCGCCGCCGATATCGTGCTGTTCGCGGTGCTCTTTCATTGGGCTGACGCGGAACAGACAATCTGGATCGGGCGCATCTTTTTCATCTGGGTCTCGATCTACAATCTTTTTGTCGTCTCGTTGTTCTGGCAGATGAACGTCGACCTGTTCAGCCCCGCGCAAGGCAAGCGGCTGTTCGGCCTGATCGCGGCCGGGGCTTCGATCGGCGCAATCGTCGGGTCGAGCGTCACCGTCGGCCTCGCGCGCCATGTTTCACCGATTTTTCTGCTGTTGGGCGGGGCGGGTCTGCTCGAGATCGCGGTGTTCAGCGTCGGCCGGTTGTCACGCCTGTCGCCCGCGTTGCATCGCGGGCCGCTAACCGCCGCCGACGACGAGGCGCCAATCGGCGGCAGCATCTTTGCCGGCATCACCCGAGCCTTCGGCTCGCGCTACCTCGTCAATGTCAGCCTCTTCGTGCTGCTGTTCACGGTGACCTCGACGATCCTCTATTTTCAGCAGGCCGGGATCGTCAGCCACAGCATTAGCGGGCGCGGAGCACAGACCGCGTTTTTCGCGAGCGTCGACCTCTGCGTCAACATCCTGACGCTCGCCATCCAATTGTTGATGACCGGGCGCATCGTGGCGCTGCTCGGCGTGGCCCTTACCCTCGGCCTGCTGCCGGCCCTGACCATCATCGGCTTCGGCGCGCTGGCGCTGATGCCGACAATTGCCGCGGTCGCGGTCTTCCAGGTGCTGCGCCGGGCCGGCGACTTCGCGATCACCCGGCCGACCCGTGAAATCCTCTTCACCGTCGTCCCGCGCGAGGACCGCTACAAGGCCAAGAGCTTTATCGACACCGTCGTCTACCGCACCGGCGATCAGATCGGCGCGTGGTCCGTCGCGTTATTGCGCGGAGCAGGTTTTGGCACCGCCGAGCTGGCGCTGGTGGCGATCCCGCTCGCCGGTCTGTGGCTCGTCGACGCGCTGTGGCTCGGACGCCGGCAGGAACGGCTGGCCACCGCGCAGTCGGCTTTGGCCGAGCCCGCCTCCCAACCCGTCAAAGCGTGAAGGCTCCGCGCCGGCTGCCCCTCGCGATAGTTCTACGCCGCTACGTCCCGCCGCTCTGGTGTACCGCTCGATGTCGTGAACCGCAGCCGAGGCGGGCGCAAGAGCGATCCGGTCCTAGCGGGCCCAGTCATGACGAAGCCGGTCCTAGGCAGGAAGGCCGGGAGTTTGCTCTGGACCCGCAGGGGAAGGCGCTCCAACGTCGCCGCGCAATCGGCCCCAGGCGAAGCGAGGCGTGAATGAGCCAAGCCGCGTCGGCACCGAGCCGCGCCGAATGACCCGGTGGGTTGGAGCCGCAGCGAGGGTGCTCGAGTCGGCGGCGCCGGCCCTGCTGTTCAGCCTGCGGTTGTGGGCGTCGGTCTGCTTGGCACTCTATGTCGCGTTCTGGCTCGAGCTCGACACCCCGTCGTGGGCCGGGGCCACCGCAGCCCTGATGTGTCAGCCGCATCTCGGGGCGTCGTTGCGCAAGGGTTGGTATCGTCTGATCGGCACCGTCGTCGGCGCCGTCGCGATCGTCGTCATGACAGCGTGCTTTCCCCAGGATCGCATGGGGTTTTTTCTCGTGCTGGCGCTGTGGGGCGCTGGCTGCGCGCTGGTGGCCAACCTTCTGCGCAACTTCGCCTCCTATTCGGCGGCATTGGCCGGGTACACCGTCGCGATCATTGCAAGCGACCAGCTCGGCGCCGTCGGCGGTCTGAACGGGCAGGCTTTCATGCTTGCGGTCAACCGCGCCAGCGAGATCGGCATCGGCATCGTCTGCGCCGGCGTCGTCCTCGCCGCGACCGATTTGGGCGGCGCCCGGCGCCGGCTCGCGAGCCTGTTCGCCGACCTCTCTTCCGAGATCGCCGGCCGCTTTGCCGGCACCTTGGCAGATGCCGGGGCCGAATTCGACCAGACCCAGACAATCCGGCGCGAACTCGTGCGCCTGGTCATCGCGCTCGACCCGGTGATCGACGAGGCGCTCGGCGAGTCCTCGGAACTCCGCTATCACTCGCCCGTCTTGCAGAATGCTTTGGACGGTTTGGTCAAGGCGCTCGCCAGCTGGCGCACGGTGGCGGTTGTGCTGGCGCGCGCCCCGCCGCAACGGGCCCGGCAAGAAGCGAATGCGGTGCTGGCCGAAGTGCCAGAAATGCCGCAGGCCACGCCGGGGCGGCAGGAGGCGACGCTGTGGCTTGCGGCCCCGGCGCGCTTGCTCTAGATGTGCGACGCCGCGACACGCAGGCTGGTCGCCCTGCCGGCGTCGACGCCGTCGCTGCGTCTGCTCGCCGACCAGGCGGCCGAGGCGCTGGCCGGCGTTTCGCAGGCGCTCGATGCGCTGGCCTTGCTTGTTGCCGATCCGGCCCGGCGGCTCGCTCGGATTCGCGGCAGCCGTCGCCTGCGCATTCCGGATTGGCTTCCGCCGCTGGTCAATGCCGGGCGCGCTTTTGTCGTGATTGGCGTCGCCGAGCTCTTCTGGGTCGTTACCGCATGGCCCGGCGGCGCCAACGCGATTACCTTTGCCGCGATCATCGTGATCCTGTTCGCGCCGCGCGCCGAGCAGGCTTATGCCATCGCGATCGGCTTCATGATCGGCAGTGTCTTGGCCGTGGTTATCGTCGCCGCCCTCCTTTTTGCGGCGCTGCCCAATGTCGAGACGTTTGCCGCTTTCAGCCTCATTATTGGTTTTGTGCTGGTGCCGGTGGGAACCGTTTTCGCCCTGCAGTGGCAGCCAGCCATTTTCACCGGAATGATTACCATTTTTGTTCCGCTGCTTGCGCCCACCAACCCGATGAGTTACAACCCGCAGCAATACTACAACACGGCCCTGGCGATTATCGCTGGCGTAGCCGCCGCCGCATTCTCGTTTCGCTTATTACCCCCGCTATCTCCCGGGTTTCGCACCCGCCGGCTGCTGGCGCTGACGTTGCGCGACCTGCGCGGTCTTACCACCGGTCCGCTCCCTGACACGCCGAGCGACTGGGAACAGCGCATGTATGCGAGGCTCGCGTTGCTGCCGGATCAGGCCCAACCGTTGCAGCGCTCACAGCTGATGGCGCTGTTCTCGGTAGGTATTGAGATCATCCAGCTTCGCCGGATCTGCCGCCGGTTCGATCCGAGCCCCGACCTCGACGTGGCGCTCGAGGCCGTCGCGCGCGGCGACTACGCGGCGGCGACCGAAAAGCTCGCCGAGCTCGATGCCTCGCTGACCTCTCGTTCGGGCGCCGCCGCTCTTCGGGCGCGCGGTCTTATTCTTGCAATCTCTGACTCGCTCACCCAACATGCCTCATACTTTGACGCAGGAGCCCCCGGGTGAGGTTCGCCGAGGTCAACCTGTTCGGCGTCTATGTCGCACCGATTTCGGTGATCATGGTCGCCGCCTGGCTTGTCACGATTTGGTTGCGCTGGTTCGCCGCCCGCTTTGGCCTGTTACGCTACGTTTGGCACCCGGCGCTGTTTGTGCTCGCGGTCTACATGATGGTGTTCTCGTCGATGGTTTTGTTGGTCGCGAGATGGCCGATACCGAGCTGAGATCGCGCGATGACGTAGCGCCGAGTGCGCCGGCGGTTGATCGGCCGCGCTTGCCGGACGCACCTTCCCGCTCGCGCCGCCGCATTCGCGTCCTGCCGATCCTGATTACACTGGTCGCGGTGGCGCTCGCCGTCGTGGCCGGCCAGGCGCTGTGGAGAGTCTATATGAGTGCGCCGTGGACGCGCGACGGTACGGTGCGGGTCTATGTCGTGACGATGGCGCCGCAGGTCGCGGGCCAGATTGTGCAATTGCCGGTTGCCGACAACCAGTTCGTGCACAAGGGCGACCTGCTGATGGTGATCGACCCGACCGACTACAAGATCGCCGTCGATCTCGCCGGGGCGGCGGTCGAGCATGCGCAGGTAACCGCGCAGAACGCCGCACGCGAGGCGCAGCGTCGTCAGGAGCTGACGCAGTTGGCGGTCACCAAGGAGGAGAAGCAAACCTTCGAGAGCGACGCGATCGCGGCGCAGGCGACCTATCAGCAGGCGGTCGCCACCCTGAACCAGGCGCGGGTCAATCTGCAGCGCACCGAGATCCGCTCGCCGGTCAACGGCTATGTGACCAATCTGTTGGCCCAGCTCGGCGACTACGCCACGGTCGGTGAGAATTTGATCTCGCTGGTCGATGCCAATTCATTTTGGGTCGACGGCTATTTCGAGGAAACCAACGTCGCCACGATCCGCAAGGGTGATCCGGCGACGATCAAGCTGATGGGCTATCCGCAGACGCTGAAAGGCCATGTCGACAGCATTGCGCGCGCGATCAACGTCGCCAACGCCCAACCAAATCACGAAGGTCTCGCCTTGGTCAACCCGATTTTCACCTGGGTGCGGCTCGCTCAGCGCATCCCGGTACGAATCCATATCGACCAGGTGCCCGAGGGCGTGCAACTTGCCGCCGGGATGACCGCGACGGTTCAGATCGACCCTCGGCCCGAAACGGCTGTTAAATAGTCTAACGCCGGTTAAATAGTCTAACGCCCGTTAAATAGTCCTGGAGCGGAAGGGTGCGCCGCCGTCCCGCGGCGTCAACGCACAAAGAGCACGTCGCAGCTGAGGCGATCGGTTAATTCACGGAGCCGCTCGGAACCGCCCTCGGCGGCGCCGGTTCCGATCGCCAGCAATCCGCAATCGAGCTCGGCAATGCGCGCATATAGGGCGGCCCGCTCGCCGGGCGCTGCCTCGATGCGCGGCCGCACGATAGAGGGTTTGATCTGCTCATCGACCCATCTGGCAAAATCCCCGGCGGCAGCGAGCGCCGGCGGGCAGATCACGGTCAACGGCCTGCTGCCGAACTCAGCGATCCGCGCCGCGGACTGGAGCAGCCGCCCGGATCCCGGGCTGCGCTCGCGCAGCAGCGCGGCGACCCCGCGGCTCGGGTCTCGACGTTCCCGAGCCAGTAGAACCGGGGCCGGCGCCAGTTGGAGTGCCGCGAGCCAGCGGGAGTCGATCCGGAAACGGCCGGCAACGGGCCGGGCGAGGGCCCCGGCGACGACAAGATCGCGATCCGACGCGATCACGAGCGCGGTCTCCGAAGCGCTGCGCACGACCTCAAACGAGCATTCGAGCGCATGCCCGCGCGCTGCCTCGAACAGGTCTTCGCGAGCGCGATCGGCGGCCGCGCGCAGTTGCAGTTCAACCTCTTCCAGGGTCAACCGTGCTCCCCCCGCACCCGGTACGAACTGCCGAGCGACCGACAGCGCCACCAGGCTGAGCAATTCCACGTCTTCGACAAACACGGCGTGCAGCGGCTTCTTGGCATGCGCCGCCAGCTGCACCGCGGTATCGATCGCGATGCGGTTCTCGGCGGTGGCGTCGAGGGCGACGAGGACGCGTTCGATGACCGCGCTCACGGACCGCCCCCCGCGGCGGCAATGCGGGCCAGTTCGGCAGCTGTGGCGGCAAAGGCGTCAAGGCGTGCTGCAATCCTCTGGTTCAAGGTGCCGGCCGGGTATTCACCCCCGGCATCAAGCACCCCGGCCGACATCCCGGTCAACAGCTCCAGCCCCTGGTCGACCGTGTCCATCGGATAGACCGCGAACCGCCCCTCGGCGACCGCGGCGACGACATCACGGCGCAGCATCAGATGACGGACATTGCTCGCCGGGATGATGACCGCTTGGCTTCCGGTAAAGCCGGTGACCCGGCAGCTGTCGAAAAACCCCTCGATCTTCTCGTTGACGCCGCCGATCGCCTGGATCTGTCCGCGCTGGTCGACCGAGCCGGTGACCGCGAAACATTGCTTGATCGGCGCCTCGGCCAACGCCGACAGCAGCGCGAACAGTTCGGCGGCGGAGGCGCTGTCGCCGTCGACCCCGCCATAGGATTGCTCGAAAACCAGGCTGCCATTCAGCGACAGCGGCCGGCTGTTGCCAAAGCGGCCGCCGAGAAAGCCCGCCAGGATCAGCACACCTTTTGAGTGCAGCGGCCCGCCGAGCGCCACTTCGCGCTCGATGTCGACGACCTCGCCGCGACCGAGGCGCACCTGTGCCGTGATCCGGGTCGGGGTGCCGAACGAAAGTGCGCCGAGGCTGATCACCGACAGCCCGTTGACCTGGCCGACGGCGGCGCCGCCGGTTTCGATGCGGATCGTACCGCGCCCGATTTCCTCCTGCAGACGCCGATAGATGCGGTCACCGCGGCGGAACTGGGCGTCGATCGCCGCCTGTACCTCGGCGACCCCGACCACTTCCCGCCCCGCATCGGCCGCGAGCTGGTCGGCCTCGCGCAGCAAACCGTTGGTGGCGCGCATGCTGGTCGACAATTTGTCGGCGTCGCCGGCAAGACGCGCGGCCTGCTCGATCACGCGGGCGACGGCGTCGCGATCGAGCGAGCGCAGCCCCTCGCGGCGGCCGACGGCGCAGATCAGGCGCGCGTAAAGCAGGGTCGTTGCGGGATCGCGCTCGACCCTTTCGTCAAAATCGGCGGCGATCTTGAACAGGTCGGGAAATTCGTCGTCATTGGCGCTCAGCATGTAATAGAGCGCCGCGGGGCCGATCAGCACGATCTTGACGTCGAGCGGGATCGGCTCCGGAGCGAGCGACACCGTGCTCGCCATGCTCAGCAACTGGTCAAGGGTTTCGATGCGGACCTGGCCGGCGTTCAACGCCCGCTTCAGCGACGCCCAGCCGAGATTGCCGGTCAGCAGCTTTTGCGCGTCGAGGATCAGATAGCCGCCGTTTGCCCGGTGCAGCGCACCCGGCACCAGCAGGTTGAAATCGGTGACGAGAGCCCCGAATCGCGCCAGATGCTCGACCCGTCCGACCAGGGTCTGATGGGTCGGGTTGTCCTCATAGACGACCGGCGCCCCGTGCTGCGCGCCGTTGTCGACGATGACGTTAACCTGATAGCGGCGGAAGCGGGCGTCGTCGCGCGGCTGCACGATCGGTTGCGGAACCGGCCCCGGCGCCGATGCCTCCACCGGCGCCGTCGGCAGAAAATCGTCGGCGTTCTCCTTCACGTCGCGTTCGACCGCGTCGAGATAATGCCCGGCCTCCGCCAGGTCGGCGAAGCCCGCGCGCAGCTCGTCGATCAGGTGGGCGATCGCAAAGCCGGTGGTCTCGCGAGTGAGCGCTTGCAGTGCGTCGCGGTGCTCGCGCTCCCATTGCGGCACCTGCTGCATGATCGCTTCGAGCTGCTTTTGAACGCTTTCGATCGCAGTTTGGATGCGTTCGCGCTCGTCGGCCGGCAATGCCTCGAACAGGTCGGGGGTCAACACCTTGCCCTCCCGCCGGGGCGCCAGGCCGAAACCCATCGGCGTGCGGATCAAGGCGATGCCGTTGCTTTCGGCCTGCTGCTGCAAGACGCCGAAGGACTGCTCGCTGCGCTGCTTGAATTGCTGGTCGAGCGCATCGCGGCGAACCCGGTGTTCGTCGCGCTCAAACGCGGCCGGCAACGCCGCGCGCAATTCCTCGACCAGCCGCTTCATCGCGGCAGCCAGCCCGGCGCCGCGCCCCGCTGGCAATCGCAGGCAATGCGGCTGCTGCGGATCAGCGAAATTGTTGACGTAGCACCAGTCGGGCGGCGTCGGCTCGCTCTGCGCCCGCGCCCGCAGCAGGTCTTCGACCATGCCATGCCGGCCGGTGCCGCTGGCGCCGAGCGCGTAGACGTTGTAGCCCTTGCGGCGCATGCGCATCGCGAATTGGATGGCCTCGACGGCGCGCTCCTGGCCGATCAGCCCCGGCGCATCTTCGAGTTCGCGGCACAGCGCAAACGGCAACTCCGCCGGATCGCAAGGCCGATAGAGCAGGCTTGCCGGCAATGGCCGGCCGGGCGCGAAGGGGAGGCCAGCTCGCGACCCGCCGGCATCTGCGGCGCCGGCAGATTTGGTCGTCAAAGCCATTCCGGCGCTCCCCACTATCGCTTTTCGCTGATATCCGCCTACCAAGAGCGCGCCCGGCGCAGCTTGTCAATCGGGCGGCGCTGGCACGAAACGCCGACGGACCTGGGGTTCCGCTCGGCCGGCGAAGGCGGCGGCTGTCGGACCGTGCCTCTTTGGCTCAGGCCGTCGCGGCGTCGATCAACAGCGAGCGGAACCAGAGATGGGCCGGGGTGCGCGCGTTGCGCCGGTGCCAAGCCATCGACACCGTCACCTCGAGGTCGATCGGCAGCGGGGTGATCGCAAAGCCGGCGGCAATGCGCCGGGCGGTACGCTCGGGCACCGTCGCAACCAGGTCGGTCGCTTCCAAGACCGCCGGCAGCGCCAGATAGGTTGCGACCAGCAACCGGATCCGCCGGCGGAGCCCGATGGCGGCAAGCGGACGATCGACGGCGCCGGTAGTGTCGCCGCGCGGCGACACCAGGACGTGCCCGAGTGCTGCATAAGCTTCGACCGACAACGGCTCGGCGAGACCGGGGTGCCCGCGGCGGGCGATGACGACAAACGGATCGCAGAACAGTAGTGTCGAATCAAACCGTTGCGGCAATGCGCCGACCCGCGCCCCAAGATGGGCGACCGCGACGTCGACCGTCTCGCGATCGAGCCGCTCGGGCGCTTCGGCGCCGGTGACCGGGACCAGTCGCAACGTGGCTTTCGGCGCGCTCCGGCTGAAGGCCTGGGCGAGATGCTCGACCAGCGGGACCTCGGCATATTCGGCCATGCCGGCGGTGAAGATGCGCTCGCTTTGCGCCGGGTCGAAACTGAAGCCGGGGTTCAGCGCCGCGTCGATATGCTCGATCGCGGTCGAAACCAGCGGTGCAATCTCGCGGGCGCGGGCGGTCGGCTCCATGCCCGACGGACTGCGGACGAACAGGTCGTCGGCAAACAGTTCGCGAAGCCGCGACAATGCGTGGCTCATCGCCGGTTGCGACAGGCCGATCCGGCCCGCCGCGCGGGTGACCGCGCGTTCGGTCATCAGCGCGTCGAACGCCTTCAACAGATTGAGGTCGAAGGCGCGGATATCCATCTGGCTTATACCGGTCATATCAACAATCGATTTGATAAATACTGTCGCTCGCGCGAGATACCAAGCCCGAGGCAGCCCCGAGGGTGTCGATGACGCTTTGCGCGCGTGAGGTTTTCCGCTGCTGCGGTCGGCACGCCGGCGTCGGAGCGACCCAGCGTTAAAACGGAGCGTTTTCGGTGAGTCCTGTAGGTGGTGCGGTTTGGTGCATGCTTTTCGCACTGTCATTTTGGCGGTGCTGATGCTCGACGGGTACATCACAAAGCTCGAAAAGAACCAGCGCCAAAGATGACGGCGGCTTCCCGCGACTATTGGCCGTCACCGGGTGGCCTCGCTCCCGCAATGACGCCGCCCGAGGCGCGCCGCTTCGCGTGTGAGCCCGGCGCAAAGCGCGGTGAGCCCGCGGAAAGCGCGGTGAGCTTGCTGGTTTTACGACCGGTGTTGTCGTATCCTCGCAACCGTTTCGCCGGCTGGGAGAGGCGTGATGGGTGCGCGTAGCGGTAAGCAATACCTGGCGGGCCTGCGAGAACAGCAGCGCGAGGTTTGGCTCGGCGGCGAACGGGTCCGCGACGTGACAACCCATCCCGGACTGAAAGGTGGCGCCCGCGCGATCGCCTCGCTCTACGACCAGCAGTGCGACCCGAAATTGCGTGACGCGATGACCTATGTCTCGCCGAGCTCGGGCGAACGGGTCGGGCTGTCCTTTATCATCCCGCGCACCCGCGAAGACCTCGAACGCCGCAGCGCGATGATGCTGAACTGGGCGCGGACCACCTGCGGCATGATGGGCCGCTCTCCCGATTTCATGAACGTGACCTATGCCGCCTGGGCCGGGGCGGTCGAGTTCTTCGCGCAAGGCCGCCCCGAATTCGGCGACAACATGCGCCGGTACTACGAATACATCCGCGAGAACGACCTGACACTGACCCATTCCCTGATCAACCTGCAGCGCAGCCGCACGGTTACCGGGGTGTTCAACCTGCAAGAGGGGACGGCGCTGCAGGTCGTGCGCGAGACCGACGCCGGCATCATCGTGCGTGGCGCGCGGATACTTGCCACCCTGGGGCCGCTCGCCGACGAGATCGGCGTCTACTCGCCGCGCATGGGCCGCCACACCGAAAGCCACAGCCCGTTTGCGCTGAGTTTTGCGATCCCGTGCGGCACGCCCGGGCTCAAATTCCTGTGCCGCGACAGCTTCGACCAGGGCCGCTCGCATTTCGACCAACCGCTCGGCTCGCAATTCGAGGAAATGGATTGCATCGTCTTTTTCGACGACGTGCTGGTGCCGTGGGAACGGGTGTTTCTATTGGGCGACGTCGACCGGCTGAACGCCACCGCGCAGGCCACCCACTCTTCGGTGCACTCGGCCCACCAGGGGGCGGCGAAAAACCTCGCCAAATGCGAATTCGTGCTGGGTGTGGCATTGCTGATGACCCTGACCCTCGGCAACGGCCATCTGCCGAATGTCGAGGAGCGCATCGGCGAACTGATGCTGACGACGCAGCTGACCCGCGCCTGCATTCGCGCCGCCGAGGCCGACGCCAAGCTCGACGAATGGGGGGTGATGTGCCCCGACCCGCTGATGGCGGAAAGCCCGCGCAACTTGTTCATGAACGCCTATCCGCGGATGATCGAGATCTTGCAGCTGTTGGGGTCGAGCAGCTTTATGCTGACCCCGAGCGAGGCGGATTTCAAAGGCCCGCTCAAGGCTGACATCGAGCAGTACCTGGCGACCGACACCACCTCGGCGAGAGAGCGGGTGAAACTGTTCCGGGTCGCCTGGGACCTCGCCGGCAATGCCTTTGGCAGCCGCCAGGTGTTGTACGAGCGCTTTTTTGCCAGCGACCCGCTGACAAGGGCGCGCGCCCTCGCGTCGATCTACCCGAAAAAAGAAGTCACGGATCGCGTGCTCGAATTCCTCGGGCATGACGACGACAGTTTGTAGACGACATTTTACGAAGGAGGAAGGTATGACTGTAAAGCCAAAGTATCTCGGCCACGTCAACGTCTTTGTGCGTGACGCCGACCGCTCGAAGAAATGGTACGAGGATGTCCTCGGCCTGCACACCTATGAGTATCGCCCGGGTTGGGCCGCCTTCATGTCGGCCGATCGCGAGCAGTCGCACGAGGTGGCGCTGATGCAATTGGGCGCGAACGCGCCGTTGCAGGAAAAGGGCCAGGTCGGCCTCAACCACATGGCCTGGCGCCTCGACAGCCTCGACGATCTGAAAGAGTTCTATCAGCACCTCAAAGAAATCAACGTTCCGATCGGCCGGGTCGCCGACCACGGCATCTCGCTCGGCATCTATCTGCGCGATCCCGACGGCAACGGCGTCGAGGTTTATTACGAGATGCCGCGCTCGGAATGGCCGCATGAAGACCACGTCTTCACCCGCGAGTTGATGGGCGACGGCCGCTTCCCCGGCCCGTGGGACGTGGAACTGGAAGCCCAGCGCGCCGCCGCCCAGTAGCCGACCGTCGCCGAAGCCGCGATCGTAGCCGTTACTGCCTATTCCCTCGTCATTCCCGCGAAAGCGGGAACCCAGAGCCGCGCGATCGGCGCCGGAGCCGAGGCTCCTGGGCCCCCGCTTTCGCGGGGGTGACGGTCTGGTGTGGACATGGATGCAAACGAACCGTTAGCCCGCCTGCTGCTGAAGCAGGAGATTGAGGAGTTCCTCTACTATGAGGCGGAACTTCTCGACGAGCGCCGCTACGAGGACTGGCTGGGGTTGATTGCCGACGACATCCGCTACTGGATGCCGATGCGGCGCAACGTCAAGGTCGGCGAGCACGAGCGCGAGTTCACCCGCGCCGACCACGACATCAACTGGTTCGACGAGGGCAAGGAGACCCTGGACCGCCGGGTCAAGCAGATCATGACCGGGATCCACTGGGCCGAGGAGCCGGTCTCGCGCATCACCCACATCGTCTCGAATGTGCAGTTGCTCGAGGCGACGCCATCGGCCGGCGAGGCCGCGGTCAAATGCCGCTTTCTGATCTACCGCAACCGCGTCGCGACCGAGACCGACATCCTCGTCGGCAAGCGCGAAGACCGGCTGCGCCGCGTCGGCGGCGGCTGGCAGATCGCCCGGCGCAAGATCATCCTCGACCAGAACGTGCTGATGACCAAGAACCTGACCTTTTTCTTTTGATTGCCACAATGAGGCCGTGAGACAGCGAGAGTGTGTTATGATGTGTTACGCGCGACCGCAAAGCAATTGCTGTAAATCAAAGAACACATCGTCATTCCCGCGAAAGCGGGAACCCAGGGCGGCAAAGCCGCAGCGATTCTTGTTCAAGCCGGAGGCAGGCTCTGCATTCCGCTTGCGCCGGAATGACGGATAATCTGCCCTCACCATCTCACGGCCTCGCTGGTGAACCTAACAAAGGAAACGGGTATGGCAGCCGCGCACGCGCAGGGATACCGGCCGGGTCTCGTCGACACGGCGAAGGGGCAGGTCAGCCGCAAGATCTTTGTCAGCGACGAGATCTACGCGCAAGAGCAGGAGCGGTTGTTCGCCCGCGCCTGGCTGTTTGTCGGCCACGAGAGCCAGATCCCCAACCCCGGCGACTTCTTCGTCTCGGGCATGGGCGAGGAGGGGGTCATCCTGTGCCGCGACCGTGCCGGCCAAATCCACGTCTTTCTCAATTCGTGCCGGCATCGCGGCATGAAGGTGTGCCGCTATGACGAGGGCAACACCCCGGTCTTCACCTGCCCCTACCACGGCTGGAGCTACGGCACCGACGGCAGGCTGGTCGGCGTCCCCTATTTCCGTGAGGCCTATCATTCGCAGCTCGACCGCGCCCAATGGGGCCTCGTCGAGGTGGCGCAGCTCGCCAACTACAAGGGTGCCATCTGGGCGACCTGGGACCCTCAGGCGCCGTCTTTCGCCGAGTATCTCGGCGGTTTCGCGCGCTATCTCGACCTGATCCTCGACGGCCGCGACGGGCGCGAGGGCCAGGCCGAGGTGTTGGGCGGCGTGCAGAAATGGCTGATCCCGTGCAACTGGAAGTTCCCGGCCGAAAATTTCAGCGGCGACAGCTACCACAACATCAGCCACCGCTCGGTCGACCTCGCCGGCATCGGCCCGTCGGGCGCCGGCCGCCGCGACATGTCCGAGCTCTTGATCGCCCGCAAGTTACATGTGGCGATCCCCGACCGCGGCCATCAGACGATCGTCTATGCATTGCCCAAGGACCTGCCGCCGCCCGCCACCTACCAGCATTCGCCGGTCGTCTCCGAATATTTCCGGCATTGCGAGGAAGAGCGCCGCCGCACCCGCGGCGCCGAGGCTCGGCTGCTCGGCGCGCCGGGCGAGATTTTCCCCAATATCGCGTTGTTGCCGCGCCAGCCGCGCACGATCGCGGTCTGGCATCCGCGCGGTCCGCACCAGACCGAAGTGTGGCGCTGGTTCCTGGTCGACCGCGACGCGCCGCAGGAGGTCAAGGATTTCCTGCGCGACTACTACATCCGCTATTCCGGCCCCGCCGGGATGACCGAGCAGGACGACATGGAAAACTGGAATTACGCCCATCAGGCGAGCCGTGGGGTGATCGCCCGCCGCCATCCCTATTCCTACGAGATGGGGCTCGGTACTGCGGTCGAGAATTTCGAGTGGGACGGGCTGCGCCTCCCCGGCAAGGTCGTCGACATCACCAAGGCGCAGTCGAGCGAAGAGCCGATGCGCAACCTTTACGCCCGCTGGGCCCAGTTCATGGAAGCCGACAGCTGGGCCGACCTCGCCACCTGGCGCCACCCCGCAGCCGCCGTCGCCCAAGCCGCCGAATAACGATCGGCGCGCCCGCAAGGCCGCCGGCGTGAACACCCTCTTGCACTGTCCCGTGTGGTATCCTCTGATCGCGGGTGACGATGAGCGCATCGGGGACGACAGAGGAGAACGGCGATGCCTGGCGACCATGCCCATTCCCACGATCATGCGCAGGGCTCGGAATTGTCCGAGATGGATGCGCGGGTGCGGGCGCTCGAAACCATCCTGATCGAAAAGGGCTATGTCGACTCGGCGGCGTTGGATCGGATCGTCGAGGCGTTCGAGACCAGGATCGGTCCGCGCACCGGCGCCCAGATCGTCGCCCGCGCCTGGGCCGACCCCGACTTCAAGCGCCGGCTGTTGGCCGACGCGACCGAGGCGGTCAATTCGGCCGGCCATTTCAGCCGCGTCGGCAGCCATCTGATCGCGGTCGAAAACACTGCGCAAACCCACAACCTCGTCGTCTGCACCTTGTGCTCGTGCTATCCGTGGGAGGTGCTGGGGCTGCCGCCGGTGTGGTACAAATCGGCACCCTATCGCTCGCGCGCGGTCATCGACCCGAAGGGCGTGCTCGCCGATTTCGGTGTCGCCCTGCCGGCCGAGAGCGCAATCCGCATTTGGGATTCGACCGCCGAGACGCGTTTCATCGTCGTGCCGATGCGGCCCGCCGGCACCGAGGGGTGGAACGAGCAGCGGCTTGCCGGGCTGGTCACCCGCGACAGCATGATCGGCACCGGCCTCGCCAAGGCGCCGCACGAGGCGGCGGCATGACCAATTCGCTGCACGACATGGGCGGCATGCACGGCTTTGGCCGGGTCGAAGCCGAGCCCGGCGAGCCGCCGTTCCACGCGCGCTGGGAGGGCCGCGTCTTCGCGCTGCAGCGCGCGATCGGCTTTGCCAGGCTGTGGACGATCGACGCCGGCCGCGCCTCGCTCGAAGCCCTGCCGCCGCTCGATTATCTCGGCTCGTCCTATTACCGGCGCTGGTTTCTCGGTCTCGAAAGCAGGTTGTTGCGGCGCGCCCTCGTCACCGAGGACGAGATCACTGCCGGCCATTCGTTGCGTGCGGGGGCCAGCCTGCCGCGCACTTTGGCCGCGGCCGACGTGGGGAAAACCCTGACTCGCGGCGACTTCGCCCGTCCGACCAACCAGCCGGCGCGCTTCAAGGAAGGCGACCGGGTGCGCACCAAAAACATCAACCCCGTCACCCACACCCGGTTGCCGCGCTATGCCCGCGCCAAGACCGGCACCGTCGAGGCGGTCCGCGGCTGCCACGTGTTTCCGGACACGGCCGCACTCGGCGCCGGCGACGACCCGCACTGGCTCTACACCGTCGTTTTCACCGGCCGCGAATTGTGGGGCGACGACGCCGACCCGGCGGTCAAGGTTTCGATCGAGGCCTTCGAGCCCTATCTCGACCCGGCATGAGCGCCGCCGGGCATATCGCCGCCGAAATCCCTGGCGTTCCGGGCGGCTCCGACGCTCCGGTCTTCCGCGCGCCGTGGGAGGCGCAGGCCTTTGCCATGGCGCTGGCATTGCACCAGCGGGGGCTCTTCACCTGGCCCGAATGGGCCGCGACCCTCGCTGACGAGATCAGGCGCGCCCAGGCGGCGGGCGACCCCGACACTGGCGAAACCTATTATCGCCACTGGCTTGCCGCACTCGAACGCCTGGTCGCCGAAAAGGCCGCCGCCGACCCGCTAACTCTCGCCCGCTACCGCGCCGCCTGGCACCGCGCCGCCTTGCGCACCCCCCACGGCTCTCCGATCGCCCTCGGCGACGAGGATTTCGCGCCGGACCAGGCAAATCCCGGCGCGGCTACGGCCGGAACAGGGCGAAGCACTTGTCCGAGTTGAACAAGTAGGATTCGACGTAGTCGACGATCTCGGGCTTGCGGCCGAGTGCATTCATCGCCCCCGCCAGGCAGACCCAGTTCAGAAACTCCTGCTGGCCGGCGTCCTCGATCTGCTCGGTCGAGAGATTGCGCCAGCGCGCGAAATTGCCCGAGGCCAATTCGTCGAACCGCGCCCGGTCGCTGTCGACATCGGGATAGATCCAGTGGTGCTTGGCCGTCAGAAACGCGTGCGACCAGCTCGACGACGCGATCAGCGCCACCCGCCACGGGCTGTCGGCGAGCGCCTTGGCGACGGCGGCGCCGACATCGAAGCAGCGCGACGGGTTGGGACCGGGCGGGTCGACCGGCGTTGGGATCGGCCTCGCCGGTCAGATGCGCGCTCGACCCGCGCTTGGCGACGACCGACGAGCCGTAGCAATTGACGTGAAACGGCACCACCGGATAGGGAAAACCCTGCCGGTCGTAGTCGAGAAACAGGATCGTGTTGATAAACGCGTGCGGCAGCCCCAGCTCGTGCCGCATGCGATAGGCGTAGCTGACGTCGTAATCGGCCTTGATCAATGACGCGGCGAGCCAGCTGCCGGCGGTGCGGTGGCCCTTGACCGGGATGACGGTGTCGGACCGGAGGCCCCAGGTGTTGCCCATTTCGGCCCGGCCGGGGCGGGCAAACGGGCGGCAGTCGACCCCGTCGAGCGCGAACACGCAAAATGACGGAACCCCGTCCTCCCGGAAATTTTCGTACTGGTCGTCGCCCCAGATCAGCACGAAATCGGGGGCGAACGCGTCGAGCGCCGTGCGCACCTCGCGAAAGCCGCCGACCAGCCGCCGGCGATGTTCGGCCGCTGCACCGCCATTCTCGTTGGCGGCGAGCTCGCGCCGCAGCGGCTCCGGCCAGCGCGCCGGGTCCTTGAATTCCGCGGCGATGTGCTCGCTTTTCAGGGTGCGGGTCAGAAAGCTGCTCATATAGGCGTCGGGCAGCATCAGCCCTGGAAAATGCGTGACCCCGATGCCGAGAATTTCCGCCATGGTCTCCTCCCGCTAGATCGGCGCACCCGCCGGCCGCCGATTATATCCCCTGAAATCCGCAAGACCCGAAGAAGTTTGCCGAGTACGCGGCGACCCGGTGCCATGCTGTCGATATACCGTGCCGCCTGCCGCCGGCCGGCATGTTGGAACGCGGGCGGTGTTTGCGATCGACGGCGATCAGATCACGCCGCCGGCCTTCAGCCGGGCGATTTCGGCGGTGGAGAGGCCGAGCCAGCCGCCGTAGATCGCGTCGTTGTGCTGGCCGATCGTCGGGCTCGGGCGGGTTTCGACCTTGTCGGTGCCGTGCAGCCGCAGCGGCGTCGTCGGCACGACGATCTCGCCAAGTTCGGGGTGGTTGACCCGCTCGAGCATGCCGCGCTCGTGCATATGCGGGTCGTTCATGACCTCGACCGGGTTGCGCACCGGCGCGCACGGGATGCGATAGTGCTTGGTGCGGGCGAACACCTCCATCTTGCCGAGCGTCTTGGTCCATTCGGCGACCAGCGCGTCGGTTTCCTCCAGATGCGCGACCCGGCTGGCATTGGTCGCAAAGCGCGGGTCTTGGGCGAGGTCTTCGCGGCCCATCGCCTTCAACAAATTCTGGAAATGCGCCTCGGTGACGATGTGGATCGCGACATGCCCGTCGGTGGTCGGAAAGACGTTGTAGGGGGCGCTGTTCATGCCCGACTGGCGGTTGCCCGGGCGCGGCGGGATCTCGCCGGTGCGATAATAATAATCGATGCTGGAGGCGAGCGAGGAGTAGACCGTCTCCTGCATCGACACCTCGACGAGGCGGCCGACGCCGCTGCGGTCGCGGTCGTAAAGCGCGGTGACAACCCCGGCGTAGAGATGAATCCCGCCCATGAAATCGACCAGGGTCGGGCCGGCCTTGACCGGCGGGCCGTCGGGGAAACCGGTAACGCTCATGATCCCCGAGGCGGCCTGGATCGTCATGTCCATCGCCAGATTGTCGCGGTCCGGGCCGCTGAGGCCAAAACCGGTTCCCGAGGCGTAGATCAACCGCGGGTTCAGCTCGTGCAATCGGCTCCAGCCGACGCCGAGCCCGTCCATCGTGCCAGGCGAAAAGTTTTCGAGCAGCACATCGGCGCGACCGACCATGCGGAACAAGAGCTCGCGGCCCCTCGGCTCCTTCAGGTTCAGGGTCACGGCGTGCTTGTTCTGGTTCAGCATTGCGAACGGCAAGGTGGCGCTCTTGCCGGGGTCGGCGCGCCGGCGGCCCGGCTCGCCGTGCGGCGGCTCGATCTTGATCACAAAGGCACCGGCCTTGGCCATCAACAGGGTCGCATAGGGGCCCTGAAAGATCTGTCCGAAATCGATGACCGTCACGCCAGCCAGGGGCATGTTCGCCCGCGTCTCACCCATTGCTTTTTTTGCACCCCGCCAGAACTGAAATTTCAGTCGCACACGCCCGCTGGGCGAGTCATGCTAACGCCGCGCCCGCATGGAGGATAGCCGATGAAATACGACGTAATCTCGGCCGACAGTCATATCGATCTGATTTGGCTGCCGCCCGATCTGTTTACCGACAACGCCGCGGCGGCGATGAAGGACCGCATGCCTTACGTGACCGACGGGCCGCGGGGCAAGGAATGGGTCACCAAATCAGGTGCCTCGTTTGGCCTGATGAACGGCATGGGCTCAGGCGGCCGAACTCTATGAGCCCGGCAAGATCCATCGCTCGGACCGGATGGCGTCGGAGGGGATTTACGAGGACGGCAAGAAGGGCATCCGCCGCATGAGTGATCCCGAACTGCGGATCAAGGACCAGGATCGCGACGGGGTTCAGGCCGAGGTGCTGTACGGCGTCCTTGGTGCCTCGATTCGGATCAACGACGACGAGGCCGCTGGCGAGGTGCTGCGCATCTACAACGACTGGCTCGCCCAATTCTGCAACACTCATCCCGACCGCTTTGCCGGGCTCGCCTGTATTCCGAACCACGACATCGACGCCGCAATTGGTGAAATCGAACGGGTCGCCCGGCGCGGCGGCGTGCGCGGCGTCGAAATCTCACGGCGGCACGACATGGCCCGGCTGTGGGACCCGTGGTGGGAGCCGGTGTGGAGCGCCGTCGCGGCGAGCGGCTTGCCGTTGCATTTCCACACGATCGGCGGCGGCAACCGGCCCGACCTCTCCAAGCTGGCGCCAAAGACGGCGCTGGCCGCCCGTGCCGCTGGGATCACCAATTTCCAGATGGTGATGTCCGACGTACTGCTGTCGATGATTTTCTCCGGCGTCATGGACCGTCACCCGACCCTCAAGGTCGTCATCGGCGAGGCCGGCATCGGCTGGATTCCCTATGTCCTCAACCGCATGGACGCCGAGTGGGAAGAGCAGTTCCAGGAACTCGATCTGAATATGAAGCCCAGCGAATACTGGCGCCGCCAATGCTACGCCACCTACCAGACCGACCCGATCGGGACCAAGCTGGTCGACGACATCGGCGAGGACAACATCATGTGGGCCTCGGACTTCCCGCACCCGGACGGCATCTGGCCCGACTCGCAGGAATACATCGCGCGCGAACTCGCCCACCTGCCCGCGGCGACGCAGCACAAGATCGTCTGCGACAACGCCGCCAAGCTCTACCGCTTTGTGAACTGACGGTCGCTGACGGCCGGCATACGGCATCCTCCTGCTCCGTCGTCGTGCAGAGCGTGCGCGGCGCGAGCGCGGAGCAGAGGATCCCGGGTTCGGATTAGTACGTATCAGCGCTCCCGGGCGGCTGGCCCCAGTCGGACAAAGGGCGCTGGAGGGCAAGGGGCAGCTCGAGGGTCGCGCACGCGTTCGCGTCAGGCGACAGCAAAACCGCGAGACGCACCGGTTGCGCGACGTGCTCAAGGCGGAACACAAGCTTTGCGACGCCGGTGTTGGGGTCTTGCCCCTGGGGCTCCGAGGGCGCCGCCGATTTGAGCGACAATGCTCCGAGACCCGGATCGATGACCCGCAGATGGAACCGGGAAGGCTCTGCGCCGTCGCTTTGCGCCGGATGGGTGAGGGTTGCCACGGCGGCGGAAAGACCCACCCACGCCGTCGTGTGCAGCTGCCACTCGACAGAGGACAGGCATTCTTTGGGCACGATTTCGTCGACGATCAGCACGTGCCGACGATCGATCAGGGCAAAGCCGCGCAAGGCGCTGACCGCATTCGGATAGGCGGTCGAGAGGTCCATCACGACGACGGAGATCATTTCCCCGAAACTCTCGTTGACGATTACGGCGCGCGCGGCATGAGGTTGGCACTCACCGTTGGTGACGATGGTGTTATGACCAATCGTGCTTGTACGGTAATAACGGGATCGCATTTCAGCGCTGAAGTAGTCAGGAAGACTGTAATCGTCCGGCCCCAAATCCATTGCCCAACGCACCCCATTCGCGTCGAGAACAAAGCTGCCGAGATCATAGTGCCCGTGCTCGCAGGCGTCGTTGGCGCCCCCCTTGATCCCTAGATACGTCGTGTCAGGGTCATTCCAGCTGCCCCGAAGCATCACGACATCGGTCCCGCGAAACCGCCGCGCGGTCGGCTGGCCGGAAGGATCGCGCCCGTCTTCGTCGAACCACAGCAGGTCCATCGGATGGACCTTGCGCCCGTGCTGCTCGATCCCGGCGTCGACCGGGTGGTGGTAGCGTTTGGCCAGCCAAAAGAGCCAATAGCCGCCGCTGTGTTCGTCCGGGCTGTCGGCGAAGTTGAACAGCTTTCCCGATGGACCTGCGGCGTGCAACCGGAAGAAGCCCGTCCTCGAGAGTCCCGTCGAACGGTCGAACGCCAAATCCGTGCCGAGTGCCGTCCTCAGGCTGTCAAGAAGGCAGATCGCGTATTGGGTGGCATAGTGCCAATAGCCGGGCCCCTCCGCCCATCCGCCAGCGGGACCGTATTCGCTAAATCCCGTGGATATGGAAGCGCGGCACAGCGCGAAGAGGCGTGCGGCTCTCGGGTCGGACTCGGCGACCGATAATGCCGCTGTCATCAGCGCGCCGTTACAGACCAGGTTCCAGTTCATCGCCGTTGTGGTCCAGTACGGTGACGACGGCGCCGCGAACTGATCGAGGCCCGGCTGTATGGCTTTGTCGACGATCGCACGCGTGACCTGCTCACGCTCGCCGGCATCGAGGCTGTCGTAGAGCCAGTCGTAACCGATCGCGGCGCCGAAGGCGGTCTCGGCCGTAACCAGGAATTTGTCGCCCGCCCAATCGGGAAAAGCGCAAACCGCCAAAAGCTCGGCTTTTGCACGATCGCGATATCGCAGGTCGAGGGTGAGGAGCCACAGGATCCCGAGCGTCTCTATTCTCAGGCAAAAGAGACGCGCGATATCGAGCGGAGCAGCCGGGCCGTCCGCTGATTTGGGTGGTCGGACGAGCGGGAGGGGTGCCGCCTTGGTCTCGCGAGGGTCGTGCACCCAGCTCATGGTCAACGGCGCCAGGTCCAGCAGAAGCTCCGCCTGTTCTTCAACTTTGCTTAACCACTGCCGCGCGGTGGCGTTCCGCAGAAGCAGAGACCGCGTCCGCTCGATCGCCGATGTCGTCGCCATCAGACGAGGCCGCGATGCGGAAATATTAGCCAGTACATCAGCAGCGGCGTTATCCATGCAAATACCCGCCAGCTAGTGTCTCAAGCGGGAAGTTTGCGATATCGCCAGGATCGACGCGATCGAACCGTCGTCTTGGATTGTCGTTGCGAGCACAGCGACGCAATCTCGCGCCGTCGATGCCCGCCTGATCGAGATTGCTTCGTCGCGCTGGCGCTCCTCGCAATGACACCCCCCCGGTTGAAATCTGCTCCCGCCACAGCCTGACGCCCTTTCAGCCGCCGGCCGGGACGCCGCGAAGCCGGTTTGCGGATGAAGCCCGCCCCACGACGCTGCGAGCAACCATCCTGTCAGGCTCGCCGCGAGGGTCATTCCGCTTCGCCCGCGGCCAAGCGAAGGCCCGACAGAAACAGCTCGCGGTCCGCGGGGTTGCGCAATTGCGCGGCGCTCGGCACGAGCCCGGGGGTGATGCCCCGCAGCCGGGCGACGACCGCCCGTGCATCGTCGAGCCGCCCCATATGGGCATAGCAAGCGGCAAGAAGGCGATACGGGTGGGGATAGCCCGGCTGGTCTTGAATGCACAGGAGCAGATTTCCAGCCGCTTCATCGAACTCGCGTTTGAAGAAATGAGCTTCGCCGATCAGGCTCAGCGGGGTCCCGGTCCGGTCGCGCGGACTGAGCCGCAGCGCGGTCTCGGCATGTGCGATCGCGAGATTGGGCTGACTGGCCCAAAGTCTGAGGACGCCACTTAAGAACCAGCCGCGGGAGAAGCTCGGGGTGATCGCGAGAGCGCGGTCGACCAGCCCCATCATGGCGTTGATGTCCTCACCGAAATTGGCGAGTACAAAGGCAGCGTTGGCGAGGACGCCCGGGTCGTCGCGCGCCACCTGCAGCGCCTGCCGAGAAAGATCGACCCCGTGGCGGCCGGCGCTCTCGGGCTCTTGGACCCAGCTTTCTCTGACGAGCCGCATTTGGCACATCGCCGCCAACGACAGCGCCGGACCACAGCCCCGGTCGATTTCTATGGCTTGCTGTAGAAACTCCAGGGCCTGGAAAATCCCTTCTTTGGTTATCGGGTAGTATGCCGCAAGCGCGCGCAGATAGAGATCGTAGGCGGTGAGGTCGGTCGTCGGCCGGGCGGCGGTGCGGCGCACTTCGGCAGCTTGCAATGCGGGCTCGATGACCCCGGCGACGTTGATCGCCACCTTGTCTTGCAGGTCGAATACGTCTTCCAAAGGGCCGTCGAACCGATCAGCCCAGAGATGGGCGCCCGTTTCAGCCTCGATCAACTGCGCGGTAATTCGCACCCGGTTCCCGCCCTTGCGCACCGATCCTTCGAGGACGTAACGCACACCAAGCTCGTGCCCCACCTGCCTCACGCCGACCGATTGTCCCTTGTAGGTGAAGCTGGAGTTGCGCGCGATGACGAACAGCCAGCGGATGCGGCTGAGCGCGGTGATGATCTCCTCGACCATGCCGTCGGCAAAATATTCCTGCTCCGGATCGCCGCTCATATTCTGAAACGGCAGCACCGCGATCGACGGTTTGTCGGGCAGCGGCGGTAGCGCTCTCGCGGCGAAATCCGAGGTCAGGGCCATTGCTTCTCCGGCGATCCTCACATCGAACACGCGGACCGGCCGCGCGATATTCTTGACCTGCTGCTCGCCCCTGTCGTCAAAGCCAAACCCGAGCTTGTCGCGCACCTGGTCGCGCACCACCCGGCTGACGCAAATCCCGCCCGGGGTCGCCAACGCCTCGAGGCGGGCTGCGACATTGACGCCGTCGCCGTAGATGTCCTGCTCGTCCTTGATGATGTCGCCGAGATTGATGCCGATGCGGAGCTCGATCCGCCGATCCAGCGGCACCTCGGCGTTGCGCAGGGCCATCTCGCGTTGGATGTCGACGGCGCAGCGCACCGCGTCGACGACGCTCACAAACTCGACCAGGAGACCGTCGCCGGTAATTCTGACGATGCGGCCGCGGTGCTCGTTGATCGTGGGATCGGCGACCTCGCGGCGCAGCATCCTCAGCCGGTCGAGGGTGCCCTCTTCATCCACACCCACCAGCCGCGAGTAGCCGACCACATCGGCGGCTAGGATCGCCGCCAGCCGACGCTCTACCCTCGGTTCACTCATCTTGCTTGGCCAAAAGCAAAGAGCCTGTCGCGGCTTAATATTTCGCAAAAAAGCATGGCGGCGCTTTGCGGACTGCATCCGCTGCGACCGGGCAGCCCCGTCGTGTCCGGGTCCGACGCCCGGCCGCGGTCACCGGCGATCATCGTCGCCAAATAGGTGCAGTCGGTCATGGTATCCGCCCCCCGGAATGCGGACTTTTTATACCATAACTCCGATCATCCAGCAGGCCGAGACCTGCGCCACATTTTTCCAAAATGACAGGCGACAATAGAATTGCCATAATCGCATGATAGGCCGTTGCTCCAGCGGCTCTTCCATGGAGTGGGCGGTTTGGATAGGAGCGAGCGAGCGAGCGAGCGAGTGAGCGAGTGAGTGAGTGGCGGCTGATGTCTCGCCACAAACAACACCCGAAACAGCGGGGCGGGCGCCCGGGCGACCGTTCCGGAAAAGGCAATCGGGCAATCGCAACAGGCGGCCGGCGGTCGTTCTTGCCGTTCAGCAGCCGCGTGGCCGATCGCGGGCTCGTCTACCCTGAGGCGAAGTTTTGCTGCTGATTCGCTGCACAAGCAGCAGGCGCTGCTCGTCGCGCCAACTGTTGATTGCGGCCGGGTCCGCCGGTCTCGGGCTCGGGCTGTCGCGGCAGGCAGCGCGGTCGGGAGCGGGCTGTTGGATCAAACCGCACGAGGCCAACGCGCCGACCCCGCCCCTCCCCGCGGGGGGAGGGAACGGGAGGGGAGAAGGCTTTGCGAACCTCAGTGCAGCGGCGAAAACGCGGCCGGGACGACCAGCATGTTTTCCTGCTTGATCATCATGTTCGGCCCGCCGCCGGAAGGAGGCGGCCAGATGCCCTTGGCGCGGGCTTCGTCGCGGATGCGAAAGCGGTCGGCGGCGTCTTTGTAGGCCCAGATGTGGCACCATTTGTTGAGCCCGCCGAGCTCGGTGTACCAGGCGCCAACCAAAGGCGACAATTCGGAGCGCCGGGCGATATGGCTGCTCCAGCGGTCGATCACGCCCGGGATCCCGCCGGGCTTAAAGGTGTAGATGCGGATTTCATAGAGGCCGCCGAGCTGGCGTGGTTCGAGCGCCGGCGAGAAGGGCGCCGGCAGATAGACGTCGCTGTGCTGCTCGACGACGAACTCGCGAGTCTGGGGCGGCCAGCCTGGCTGCTTGATCGCCGCCTCGCGCAGGCGGGTGCGCGCCGCCATGTCGTCATAGGGCCAGACATGAATGACGCGGTTGAGCGGACCCACTTCGGTGTGCCAGAACGCGGCGAGCGGCGAAACCTTGGCGCGCGCCGGCAACGCCTGGCCAAAGCGCTCTTCGAACGTCGCAACCGTGCCCGGCTGCAAGGTGTAGGTGCGCATCTCGATGATCATCGGATTTCCTCCGTTGCGAGTCAGCGCGCGGACGCTAGACCCTGGTCCCGGCGTGTCAAGCACGCCGTTGGCGCGCGCTTCACTGCACGGCCTGCTGGTGCTGGACAGCGCCGCCCATCAGGTAGACGAGGTATTCGACGGCGTCTCGTTGCCGCAGGAAAGGCACGGTCTCGGTGGTGATGTTGTTGGCGATCCACATGGTGTCGAGCATGTTCGGATAGCCGATTTTGCGGGCACATTGCGGCGCGGCGAGCTGGCACCACAGGCGAACCTGGTTGATGTAGCTGATGTTGTTTTCGATCGCCTCGACCCTGCCGACGGCGAAGGGGCTTATGCACCAGAAATTCGGCGGGACGTAAACCGGCGTCACCCCGGGGACGATCACCCCCTGAAAGCACATGTCGCCGCTGGCCGAGACGTAAAACCCGGATACCGGCGAGATGTAATGCAAGCCGTCGCCGATAAATTTGATGGTTTGGAGATAGCTCGGCTGTCCCGGCAACGCGGGCCGCTTTTGGAAGGCGAGCGAATTGATCGGCGGCGTCGGCGGCGGCACGCACGCCGCCAGCGTTAGCGCGAGGATGGTCAGAATTGCCGCTATCGTCCGCATCTTGGCCGATCCCGAGATGATCGTTCGGCGCTCACCTGGCTCGATTAATAAACCAGTTGGGGGTGTTGCCGCCAGCCCGGTTGCGCCGGCCGCGGGCCGATTTGGCGATCAATTGCCTTTGCTCGGTTATCGACGATAATCGCAGCCCGGGTTTTGCAGCGAAGCGGGAGTCATCGATGCCAATCATTGCCGAAGTGCGCGATTATCAGGACGAGCTGACGGCGATCCGCCGCGACATCCATGCCCACCCCGAATTGGCCTTCGCCGAAGAGCGCACGGCGGATCTGGTCGCGGCCAAGCTTACCGAATTTGGCTGCGACGTGCATCGCGGGCTCGCCGGGACCGGTGTCGTCGGCACGATCCGAGGCGGCAATTCGCCGGCGGCGATCGGCTTGCGCGCCGATATGGACGCGCTGCCGATCCAGGAGATGAACGATTTTGCCCATCGCTCGACCGCGGACGGCAAGATGCATGCCTGCGGCCATGACGGGCACACGACGATGCTGCTCGGGTGCGCCAAATACCTCGCGCGGACGCGGCATTTCCAAGGCACCGTGCACCTGATCTTCCAGCCGGCCGAAGAGGGCGGCGGCGGCGGCCGGGTCATGGTCGAGGAAGGGCTGTTCGACAAATTTCCGTGCGATGCGGTCTTCGCGCTGCACAACAAGCCCGGGATCCCGGTCGGGCAGATCGCGGCCAGGCCGGGCCGCTGCTCGCCGCGTCGGACCGCTGGGACATCCGGATCACCGGGCACGGAACGCACGCCGCCCATCCGCATTTGGGCATCGACCCGTTTGTGGTCGGCGCCGAGATCGTGCTGGCCTTGCAGACGATCGTCAGCCGCACCGTCGACCCGCTCGACTCGGCGGTCGTCAGCGTCGGTTTCATGCGCGGCGGCTCGGCCTATAACGCAATCCCCGACGGGCTGCATATCGGTGGCACCGCGCGCAGCTTTCGTCCCGAGGTGCAGGATGCGATCGAACGCCGGATCGGCGACATCGCCCGCGGCGCAGGGGTCGTGCACGGCGCGGTGGCCGAGGTGAGTTATCGCCGCTCCTATCCGCCGACGATCAACCACGCCGCCGAAACCGAATTCGCGGCCGCGGCTGCCGCCGAAATCTGCGGTCCCGATCAGGTGCTGCGCAACATAGCGCCGTCGATGGGCGGCGAGGATTTCTCGTTCATGCTGAATAAGCGGCCGGGGGCGATGCTGTGGCTCGGCAACGGCCCCGGCGAGGGCGACTGCTTTCTGCACAACGCGCGCTATGACTTCAACGACGACGCTCTGCTGATCGGCGTCAGCTTTTTTGCGCGCCTCGCCGAGCGGTTTCTGGAGAAAGCCGCCCGCCAGGGTTGACGCTTTGCTCGCCTGCCTTCTGCCGTAAGCCGCGGCCCGGTTTTTGCTTGCACTGTCAGCAGAAACCGTGGAGGAGCAGATGGCTTACCGACCGACGCGTCGTGAGCTCGGTATCGGGGCGGGAGCAGCCGCCATCAGCCTCGGGTTAGGTGTCCGTGCCCGGGCGGCCGACCCCAAGACCTTGCGCTTCATCGCCCAGTCCGATTTGCGGGTGCTCGATCCGATCTGGACCACCGCCTACATCACCCGCAATCACGGCTACATGGTCTTCGACACGCTGTTTGCGCTCGACGACAAGTTTCAGCCGCACCCGCAGATGGTCAGCGACTACCATGTCTCCGACGGCAAGTTGCTCTACAGCTTCACATTGCGCAACGGGCTCAAGTTCCATGACGGCCAGCCGGTGCGCGGGATCGACTGCACGACCTCGCTGCAGCGCTGGATGGCGCGCGACTCGTTCGGTCAGACCCTGGCCGCCGCAGTCGCCGAGATGAAGGGCGGCGACGACAAGAGTTTCTCGATCCGCCTCAACGAGCCGTTTCCGATGTTGATTCCGGCAATCGGCAAGGTCTCGAGCCTGGTGCCGTTCATCATGCCCGAGCGGCTCGCCAAGACCGACCCGTTCACGCAAGTCACCGAGATGGTCGGGTCGGGGCCGTTCAAGTTCGTCGAGGAGGAATTCCAGCCCGGCAACAGGGTGGTCTACCTGAAGAACACGGACTACGTGCCGCGCAGCGAGCCGCCGAGTTGGGCATCGGGCGGCAAAGTGGTCAAGGTCGACCGGGTCGAGTGGCTTGTCGTTCCGGATCACGCAACGGCGGCTGCGTCACTCAACAGCGGCGAAGTCGACTGGTGGGAAAACCCGCCGCTCGACCTCGTCCCTTTGTTTTCGGGTCCGGACGTCGTCGTTGCCGATGCCGATCCGCTCGGTTCGCCGCAGACGTTGCGCTTTAACCAGCTCTGGCCGCCCTTCGACAACGTAAAGATGCGCCAGGCGATATTGGCGGTCGCCAACCAGGCCGATTTCATGACGGCGATCGCTGGCGATCCGAAAAACTGGAGGCTCGCCCCTACGTTCTTCACCGCCGGCACGCTGATGGCGAGCAATACCGGCTCGGGCGCGTTGACCGGCAAGCGCGATTTCGACAAGGCCAAGCAGCTGATCGCCGAGGCGGGATACAATGGCGAGAGGATCGTCGTCCTTGATGCGACCGATCAGGTGGGCCCCCATGCCCAGGCTCTCGTCGCCTCGGATCTGATGAAAAGGCTCGGCCTCAATGTCGAAATCGCGGCAATGGATTGGGGCCAATTGGTGACCCGGCGCGCGTCAATGAAACCGATCGACCAAGGTGGGTGGAACGTCTTCGGCACCGGCTGGATCGGCGCCGACATGCTCGACCCAACCTTGAACCAGCCACTGCGCGGCAACGGCAAGAAGGCCTGGTTCGGCTGGCCGACCGACGACAAGATCGAGGCGTTGCGCGCGCAATGGGTCAAGGCGACCGATAGCGAGGACCGCCAGGGCATCGCCGCGCAGATGCAACAGCGCGCGTTCGAAGCCGTGCCCTATATTCCGACCGGCCAGTACACGCCGAAGACCGCCTACCGCAACAATATCAAGGGGCGCATCGCAGCGCCGGTCTTCTTGCTGTGGAACGTCGAGAAAACGTGAACGCCGGTGCCCTGCCCGCCTTTTGCGCGTTAGCCGCAAGCCGGGGCGGGCTACTCCGCGGCCATCGGCCGGCGTTCGCCGAGGTGGTGCAGGCAGCGGTCGATCCACAATTTGGTCAGCTTTTCCTGGGCGCCGTTCTGCGACAGGCGGCGGTGCAGCGCTGCGAAATCGACCTGGTCCATCTCCTGATCCTGGTTAAAGCAGGAAAAAACCACGGTCTCGGCGCCGGTTATCGGATCGCGGTGCGCCTGCAGGCACTGCGCGCAGATCTCCTTCATCATGCACTGCATCGGCGAGTTGATCGAGGCGATCGCCCGGTGGCCGGGGTGAAAAAAGCCTTTGAGCCGCGCCCGCCGCGCCTCGGCGACCGCGTTCATCATGCCGTCGGAGCCGATCGCGATGATGCGGTCGACCTCGGCGAGCGGCACCGCGACCGGCCCCAGATCGCCCGACCCGTAGGCCGCGATCGCCTCGACGATGTTGCCGACAAAGGCCCGATCCTGCGGCCGGCCGGGGGCGAAGCCCGGCGCCTCGTCGCAGCACCACACGACGCCGTCGGCGGCGCGCTCGATGTCCTCGACCTTGTAGCGGTCGGCGATTGTCTTGTAGCCGGCAAAATAGAGGACCCGCGAGCCCTGCGCCCGCAATGCCGCGGCGATCGAGAACAGCACCGCATTGCCGAGCCCACCGCCGACCAGGAGCACCGTCTCGCCCGCCGGGGTCTCAGTCGGGGTCCCGGTCGGCCCCATCAGGATCACCGGTTCCCCCGGCCTCAACAGCGCGCATAGATCCGACGAGCCGCCCATTTCGAGGACGATCGTCGACAGCAGCCCGCGTTGGCGATCGACGCCGGCGCCGGTCAGCGCCAACCCCTCCATCGCCAGAGTGGTGCCGTCGACGCGCGGCGCCAGGGTCTCGGTAATTCTGCAGCCGGTAGAACTGGCCGGGCTTGAAGGCGCGTGCCGCCATCGGTGCCTTGACGACGATTTCGAGGATCTTCGGCGTCAGCCGGATGACCTCGTGCACCCGCGCGCGCAATTCGTCATCGAGCCGCGCCCGCAATTCGGCGGGAGACGGGGTGGAGGGTTCGCGTCGCGCCAACATGCGGGTGACCACCGGATAGCCCAAGGTGGCGCCGCCCATCGCCTTGACCACGTTTCCCGAGAAGCTTGGGTGCAGATCACCGAAAAAGCTGACTGCGCGGCCGTCTTCGCGCATATGCGTCAACACCCGCACGGTGCTCGGCTTCGCCACTCGCTCCGGCACCACGGGGTTGCCGTCTTCGTCGAGCGCGCGGAAATAGCGGCCGTCGAGCACGAAATTGTCGGGGTCTTCGCGGGCGAGCACGGTATTGGGCTGCGTCCCGGCGGCGACAAGGATCGTACGCGCCGGCAACACGACCTCCTGCGGCGATCCTCCCGGCTCGGCCCTTGTCCGGGTCAGCCGTAACGCCGTTGCCTGGCCGAACCGGTCGACCTCGACCTCGACCGGGGTCAGCAACTCGGCAAAGCGGATGCCTTCTTCCATCGCCTTTGCCACCTCCTCGTGGTTGAGGGTGTAGCTCGGTGCATCGACCAGCCGGCGGCGATAGGCGATTGTCACCCCGCCCCAGCTGTCCACCAATTCGGCGAGCCGCGCGGCGCGGCCTTCGCGACCGGCGGTTTCGCGCTCGGTGCGCAGCGCGCGGCCATGGACGATGAATTCGGCGGCAGCCTCGCGCTCGGCCGCGTTCCATTCGGAGCGCACCGCCTCTTCGCCGCGTTCGGCAACCAGGATCTCGTAGCGCGACAGGAACTTCTCGACCTGGACCGGGTAATAGGCCAGCGACTCGGTCGCGGTGTCGATCGCGGTCAGCCCACCGCCGATCACGACGACCGGCAGCCGCACGCTGAGATTGGCGATGCTGCTGGTCTTGGCGGCGCCGGTCAATTGCAGCGCCATCAGGAAATCCGACGCCTGGCGCATGCCCGGGGCAAGATTGTTCGGCATCGGGATCACGGTCGGGCGCCCCGCCCCGGCGCACAGCGCCACATGGTCGAAGCCCAGCGCAAAGGCGCTGTCGATCGTCATCGTGCCGCCAAACCGCACCCCGCCATACATCGCGAACTGGGCGCGGCGTTCCAGCAGCAATCGTACGATCTTCAGGAAATTCTTGTCCCAGCGGACGGTGATGCCGTATTCGGCGACCCCGCCGAAACCGGCCATGACGCGGTCGTCGAGACTGTCGACCAGGCGCGCGACATCGTGGATCGGCTGGAACGGCAGGCGCGCGCCGTCGGGGGCGACGCCGGAAATGTCGGCGGGCAGTGGCTCGATCTTGAGCCCGTCGATCGCGGCTACGAAATGGCCGTCGTTGATCAGATAGTGCGCCAGGGTGAACCCGGCCGGGCCGAGGCCGACGACCAGCACCTTTTTCCCGGTCTCGGGCCGCGGCAATGGCCGCCTGATGTTGAGCGGGTTCCACCGCGTCAGCAGCGAATAGATCTCGAAACCCCAGGGCAGGCCCAGCACGTCCTTCAAGGTGCGGGTCTCGACCTGCGGAATGTCGACTGGCTCCTGCCGTTGATAGATGCAGGCCTTCATGCAGTCGTTGCAGATCCGGTGTCCGGTCGCGGCGCAGATCGGATTGTCGACGGCGACGATGGCGAGCGCGCCGAGGCTGTTGCCGCGCGATTTCGCCAGGTTCATCTCCGAAATTTTTTCGTCGAGCGGGCAGCCGGCGAGGGTGACGCCAAACACGCTTTTCTTGAACACGCCGTCCTTTTCGCGCAGCCCCTTGGAGCAGCTGTCCTTGTTCTGGTTGTGGCACCAGATGCAGTAGTTCGCCTGGTCGAGCGCGCCTGCGAGGTCGGCGCCGCGGTCGGTCAGCGCAAAGCCTTCGCGACGCCGCCAGTCGTCTTCGGGGAGTTGCAGCATCGTGACGCCATGGCGCTCGATGGTCTCGACCGGGACGAGATGGTTCAAATCGAGCCGTTGCGGCACCTTGAACAGGATGCCGCGGCGGTGCTTTTCCCGACCCTCGGGCGATAAGGTCGCCCAGGCGGCGTAGCGCTGCGCCTTGTCGAGCGCTGCGGCGTTGCCGGCTTCGTCCTCGAGCCAGCGCGCGACATGCCGGGCATAATGCCGTTCCCATGCGGCAATGCCGTCGACCGGCCCGCCAGCCGACGCCTCCAGCTCTTTGGCGAGGGCCGGGCCGTCGATTGAAGACGCGTCCGTTTCCTTGACCCCTTTGACCGCCCGCCGCTGCACGAACAGGCGCTTGACCGAATAAAGCGGCGCCAATTCCTGATGCCGGGCCTGCAACGCCCGGACCTCGCGGGTGATGCCAAACAGCTCACCGAGAAAATCCTCGAGATGGGGCGCCAGTTCGACAAGCAGATCCGATTCTTCCGCACGGCCGAGTCCCTCGGGATCGCGCCGCGCGCCCATCAACCGCTCATGCAGCGCAACGTCGGCCGCTGCGAGATCCGCGACGAAAGCCCGATCGACGCGTACGAGACCGTCGCGGTCATGGAGGTCGGCGAAAGAGAGCCCGAGTGGCAGCGTCAGATCGGTCATCGGAAATGCGCATCCGGCGGCAGCGGGGGTCGTCCGCGCCTCAATGTGTAGATAGGCGACCATACACCAAGAGAGCCACGACGATTGGCCGCGACAGCCTTGCGCCCATCCGATCGGCTCGACAACCGATATCTTGGGTCGATTTCGACCGGGTAAAGGCCGTGGGACCGGTTGTGCCGCCGGGTCGCCCGCTGACAACCGGCTTCGCAATTGACGTGCGGAAGGTTATATCGATCCGCTGCAATACGGCGGCGACGCCGGGTCCACACCCGGTGCGACCGGCGAAAAACGAAGCATATTGGGAGGCGAGATGTTCATGTCGTTTCTGCACCGTGATCGTACGGTGGCGCCGCTTGGCTACAGCCGATGGCTGATCCCCCCGGCGGCGTTATGCGTCCATCTGTGTATCGGCCAAGCATACGCCTTTAGCGTTTTCAACCTGCCGATGACAAAGCTGATCGGCATCACCCAATCAACTCCGGGGGATTGGAAGCTCACCGAGCTCGGCTGGATCTTCAGCCTCGCCATCTTTTTTCTCGGGGCTTCCTCGGCCTTGTGTGGCCGGTGGGTCGAGGAGGGAGGTCCACGCCGGGCCATGTTTACCGCGGCCCTGTGCTGGTCGGGCGGCTTTTTCGTGTCGGCGATCGGGGCCTCTCTACACACCTTGTGGATCATCTACCTTGGATATGGCGTGCTCGGCGGCTTTGGTCTTGGCATCGGCTATATTTCGCCGGTCTCGACCTTGATCCGCTGGTTTCCCGACCGGCCGGGAATGGCGACCGGGATGGCGATCATGGGGTTTGGCGGGGGCGCCTTTATCGCCTCGCCGCTTTCGGTGTGGCTGATGAGCCGGTTCTCCAGCCCCACCCAGGTCGGCGTCGCCGAGACGTTTGTTGTCATGGGCGTCGTCTATCTTTGCTTTATGATGGTCGGCGCCGCCATCGTGCGCGTCCCGCCGGCAGGCTGGCAGCCGGCGGGATACGTCGTCCCGATCCAGCCAAAGAGGCTGGTGACGACCCGCAACGTGTTTGTCTACGACGCGCTGAAGACCCCGCAGTTCTGGCTGATTTGGTGGGTTCTGTGCCTCAACGTGACCGCCGGCATCGGGGTCTTGGGACAGGCCTCGGCCATGAGCCAGGAAATGTTCCGCGGCAGCATCACCGCCGTCGCCGCGTCGGGGCTGGTCGGGTTGTTCAGCCTGTTCAACATGGGCGGCCGGTATGTCTGGTCCTCGATCTCCGACTATCTCGGCCGCAAGAACACCTATTTCGTGTTTTTCGCGTTGGGCACGCTGCTTTACGCGTTGGTGCCGCATAGCGGCTCAATCGGCAGCGTGGCCTTGTTCGTGTCGTGCTATGCGGTGATTTTCAGCATGTATGGCGGAGGCTTTGCGACCGTCCCCGCCTATCTGCGCGACTTGTTTGGCACCCGCTATGTCGGAGCCATTCACGGGATGCTGCTGACCGCGTGGTCGATGGCGGGCATCTTCGGCCCGGTGCTGGTCAACTACATCCGCGAGTACAACGTCACCCACGGCGTCGCTCCTGCGCAGGCCTACAATTTGACAATGTGCGTGATGGCGGGGTTGCTCGTCATTGGCTTTATCTGCAACGCTTTCATCAGGCCCGTCGCCGAGCGGTACTACATCGGGGAAACCGACCGGCGAGGCGTCGAGCTCCGAGCGGCGGTGGAGCGCTGACGATGGCGGACGATCGAGAGCGGACGGCCTCCCATAACGGCGTCAAACTGGTCCTCGCCTGGGGCTTTGTCGGGATTCCGCTGGTTTGGGGCGTGGTCCAGACCTTGCTCAACGCGATCAAGGCGTTTCACTGACGGACATTCAATCGTCGCCACAACGGCGGCCCGCAGGTTGGCGAATCCCGTTGCGAAGCCTATGTTATAACAAAGTCTAACATGCGAGGCTCGCGATGCGAGCGGCGGTGCGCAAGCTGGGTAATTCGTCGGGGGTCATACTTCCGAAATCGCTGTTTCACGACCTCGGAATGGTGGTGGGGGATCCGGTGGAGATGATGCTGGAGGCCGGCCGGATTGTGCTCATATGCGCCACCAATCCGGACCTGCGCTGCTGCGTGGACAGAACCTGATCTCAACCTGATAAAACAGACAAAACGGGTCCAGGCGTAGCTGCGAGGTCCGCTCTCGTTGCAGCGGGGCGGGCCGGGCCCAACGATGTGCTGCTGACCCTTGCCCTCCTCGCGTGAACGCGGCGGAACAAAAGTTTTGGGGTCGTGTCCGATCATGTCATGCAGCTGTCGGCCTCGATCCGAAAGGGAGCCGGATTTTTGCCGCGGAAGCGGCGATCGCTGTAGATTCGCTGCAAAAACAGCAAAAACAGCGGATGGGGTGCTTCCTTGGTCAGTCGGCGAAATCAGCCAGCGAGATCCACGGTGTCGAGGAGCGCATTCAACAGCACGTTGCAGCCGGCGGTCAAATCGGCGGGTTTGGCGTCCTCGATCTCGTTATGGCTGATGCCGTCGACGCAGGGCACGAACACCATCGCCGTCGGGGCGATGCGCGCCAGGTAGACGGCGTCGTGGCCGGCGCCGCTGACGATGTCCTGGTGGGGGTAGCCCTGCGCTGCTGCGGCGTCGCGCACGGCGGCGACCAGTGACGGGTCGAACGGGGCCGGCGGGAAATACCAGAATTCCCTGACCTCGACTTCGAGGTTCTGGCTCGCCGCGGCGGCGGCGCAGGCGGCGCGCAATTCGCAGTCCATTTGGGTCAGCACCGCATCCTCGGGGTGGCGGAAATCGACGGTGAAGAAAACCCGGCCGGGGATCGTGTTGCGCGAATTGGGGCTGACCTGGACAAAGCCGACCGTGGCACAGGCAAAGGGCGCGTGGGCATGGCCGATACGGTTGACCGCATCGATCATCCGCGCGGCCCCGACCAGCGCATCGCGGCGGCGCGGCATCGGCGTCGGCCCGGCGTGGGCTTCCTGGCCGGTGACCGTGACCTCGTACCAGCGCTGCCCTTGCGCACCGGTCACGACCCCGACCGGCTTGCCCGCCGCTTCGAGGATCGGCCCCTGCTCGATATGGGCTTCGAAATAGGCGGCGACCGTGCGGCGCCCGACCGGCTCGGGCCCGGCAAAGCCGATGCGCTCCAACTCGGCGCCGAGGGTCACGCCGGTGACGTTGTCTGGGCGCTCGAGCCCGTACGACAGGTCGAAGACGCCGGCGAAGACGCCCGACCCGACCATCGCCGGCGAAAACCGCGAGCCTTCCTCGTTGGTCCAGGCGACGATCTCGATCGGCGCTTCGGTCTCATAGCCGAGATCGTTGAGGGTGCGGACAATTTCGAGCCCCGCCATCACCCCGTAGGCCCCGTCAAACCGGCCGCCGGTCGGCTGGGTGTCGAGATGGCTGCCGGTCATGATCGGCGCCAAGTTCGGGTTTCGGCCCGGCCGGCGGGCAAAGATATTGCCGATCCGGTCGATGGTAACGGTGCAGCCGGCCTCTTCACACCAGCGGATGAACAACCGTCGCGCCTCACCGTCGAGATCGCTGGCGGCGAGCCGGCACACCCCGCCCTTCGCGGTCGCGCCGATCCGCGCCAATTCCATCAGGCTTGCCCATAGCCGCTCGCCATTGACTTGCAGGTTGCGCATGCCGTCCTCACCGATTTAGCGGTTCGATAATAGCTGGTCGGCGACCAAAAAAGAGACGTATCGAATGGCGTGATCGCTCGATATAGCAATTACTATTGATAATTCAGCACTTCACCTATAAAATTCGCACCAATTCTGGGAGACGAGTTTGCTGCCAGCCAGCGTGCATTTGTGGCGTTTGAGGACCGCCGGCGACGGCAATCTCGGGCTCTGCTGCTGGGAACGACAACGTGAGGATAATGATCCCGTCCGGCGACGTTTACTTTGGTTCGGAGTATATCGGCAATCTGAGGGAGTGGTGAAATCAGATGGCGGACGCTGACGCTGCTGGCACACATTGCCATACGCTGATGTTTTTTTCGGGCGAGGACTTCGATCCTAACAATCTGTCGAATCTGCTTCCCCTCCAACCATCGCATGCGAGAAAGAGGGGCGAACCGATGGCCCGTCCTCGCCCCGACCGCTCGACGCCCCTTGCTCGCCAGGGAGTGTTGAGTTATTCGACCCTCGGCCTTCACAGCAACAACATCAACGATCACTTTCGATATCTCTTGCAGGCGATTTTGCCTGTTGCCGATGAAGTAAAATCGTTGGTCGACCGAGATCATCTGTTATGGGAGATCGTCTGCTTTTTTGATGATCCGCCGGCCGATTTGCGCGCTGCTCTGGATCCATCGATCGCAAACCGTCTCGACGCGCTCGGCATCGAGCTGATCTTGGACGATCCGAATACAATCACGGTCGTCGAAGAAACTTAGACTAACACTACGGCTCCCGCCCGCGCGCCGCGCCGTCAACCTCTGTCTGGCGCAGATCGCTGCGGTGCAGCTGCGCATACCGGACCTGCCGGGCCTTCTTGCCGGCGCCGCCCTCGAAACCGAGGACCGGCTGATCAAAACCGAGCGCGGCGGCGATGTTCTGGCGCGCGCCGGCTGGGACCCGGACAAGCACCCGCGCGCCGGCACACCGCCCAATCCGGGCTGGTTCGCCCCGACCGAGGGCTCGAGCGCAACGAACTCGGCGCAGGAGCACGAGGCGGAAGGGCGCACGCCGACGGGAATGCCTCCATCCGGCCCAACCAGCTGTCGATAACGCAGGCGGAAGCCCGTCACCGATATTGCCGGTCGCCGAGCGCAGCACCGGCAACCCAGACTACGCCGCCCGCGCGTTGCGGATGGACCGGAACGTTCTCAGCGAGAGACTTCACCAAATTAAAGACCGGGAAGGTCTTGGCGGGGATGACGATGTGAGGATAATGATCCCGTCGGGCGATGTTTATTTTGGCTAAGAGAATATCGGTAACCTGAGGGAGTAGTGAGATCAGATGGCCGACTGTAGCGCTTATCGCATACATTGCCATGCGCTGATGCAGTTCTCAGGTGAGGATCTCGATCCCGAACACATATCGAGACTGCTTGATTTAACGCCGTCTTCCTCGGGGAAGAGGGACGAACCGATGGCCCGTCCTCGCCCCGGCCGCCCGACGCCCCTTGCTCGCCGGGGAGGGATTAGCTATTCGACCTATCGTAGCATCGTTAGCGACGATATAAATGATCATCTTCGTTATTTGCTGAACGCGGTCCGGCCCGTTTCCGAGCAACTTAGGGTGTTGGTGAACAGCGAGCATCTTCACTGGGGTATTGTGCTGTTTATTGACGACACTCCTGTGGACTGGCGCTCTCTCCTGGAAAAATCCATTGCCGACACCCTCGACAGTCTGGGGATCGAGGTGATCTTGGACGATCCGAATACAATTACGGTCGTCGAAGAAACGTAGCGCCGCGGCTCCCGCCCGCGCCGCGCCGTCGAAATCGCTGGCGGCGAGCCGAGACACCCTGCCCTTTGGCGTCGAACCGATCTGTCCCAATTCCATCAGGCTCGCCCACAGCCGCTCGCCGTTGACTTGCAGATTGCGCATTGCATCCTGGCGGCTTTAGCTGACCGATCCTGGCCGGGCGGACGGCGGGCCAAAAGGAGGAGCCATGGCCGGCGACGACACTATCGCCTACGCCTCGGCGGCTTCGCTGACCGAGCTTTACCGCAAAGGCGCCTTGTCTCCGGTCGAGGCGACGAAGCTGCTGCTCGATCGGCTTGACGCGTTGCAGCCCAAGCTCAACGCCTTCTGCATCGTCGACCGCGATGGCGCGCTCGCGTCCGCGCACGCCTGCGAAGAGCGCTGGCGGCGCAGCGAGCCGGCGGGGCCTCTCGACGGGGTGCCGGTCACAATCAAGGATCTGATGCTGATGCGCGGTTTTCCGACCTTGCGCGGGTCGCATCTCGTCGACCGCGGCCAGGATTGGTCGGAGGATACGCCGGCGGTGACGCGGCTGCGCGAGGCCGGTGCTGTTATCCTCGGCAAGACCACAACCTCCGAATTCGGTTGGAAGGCGCTGGGCGACAGCCCATTGACCGGCATCACCCGCAACCCCTGGGACCTGTCGCGCACCTCGGGCGGCAGCAGCGCCGGGGCCGCCGCCGCCGCGGCTGCTGGAATCGGGGTGTTGCATCTCGGCAGCGACGGCGCCGGCTCGATCCGCACCCCCTCCTGCTTTTGCGGCATTTTCGGGCTGAAGCCGAGTTTTGGCCGGGTCCCGGCCTACCCGCCGTCGCCGCTGGGGCTGTTGTCGCATCACGGGCCGATCACGCGCACCGTCGCCGATGCAGCATTGATGCTGACGGTCATCTCGCGCCCGGACGATCGCGATCCCTATGGTCTGCCTGCGGAAGACCGCGATTGGCAAGACGGGATCGAAGGCGGCGTAAAAGACTGGCGGATCGCCTTCAGTCCGGATCTTGGTTACGCCCGGGTCGATCCCGAAGTCGCCAACGCGGTCGCCACGGCGGCGCGCCAGTTTGAGGCGTTGGGGGCTGTCGTCGAGCAGGTCGATCAAATCTTCGCCTCGCCGCGCGACGCGCTGCTCACCTTGTGGACCGCCGGAGAAGCGGCATTGTTGAAGACCTTCTCCGACGAACGCAAAAGACTGGTCGATCCGGGCCTGCTGGAGATGGCTGCAGCGGGCGAACAGCTTACCGCCGCCGATTGGGTGCATGCCGACCTCGTGCGCAATGCGCTCGGCCGTTCGATGGGCGCGTTTCACCGGCGCTACGATTTGCTGCTGACGCCGACGATGCCGATCCCGGCATTGCCGGCCGGGCGGGACCTGAACGACCCCGCCGTCGAGCGGCATTGGATCGACTGGTCGCCGTTCAGCTATCCGTTCAACATGACGCGCCAGCCGGCGGCGAGCATCCCGTGCGGCTTGACCAGCGCGGGCCTGCCGATCGGATTGCAGATCGTCGGGCCGCTCTATGCCGACGACCGGGTGCTGCGCGCCGCCCGCGCCTTCGAGGAGACCCAGCCCGAGCGCCGCCCACCGCCCCTCATCTAAGGCGAGTTGCCGATCTTCGACCCGAAGCCATTTCCGGGCCTGGTTGGCACGGTGTCAGTGCGAGAAGCGCAGCGATGCGGCAATCCTGACCGGACGACGCTCAGCGGCCCGAGATTGCTTTGCTTCGCTCGCAATGACCGATCCGAAGCCGGCAGTTCGATTTGATCGAAAACTGCTCTGAATGGCTGAACCCGGCTTGTTTGCGTGTCAGATTATCGATTCGATGCGCCGGTCGGGGACAAACCATAGCAGGGCGACCGCGACATAGAGAAGGATCGCGCGATCCAGGGCCGCACAAAGGCCAGCGGCATTGCGGCCGCGTAAATCGAAAACGTCAATTTGCCCTTCAAATCGCTGCCCACCGCAGTGGCGAGCTTGGAGCCTTGGCCGTTGCAGGTGATGATCGCCATTTGCAGCAACCAATAGCCGATTGCGGCTAGAAACAGCACCGCACCATAGGCGGCGGTAGGCAGCGCTGCGAAAGCAGTGTCGTCCATCCACCGGATCACGAATGGGACCAGCGACAGCCAGAACAACAGAAACAGATTGGCCCACAACACTTTGCCGTCGACGTGCTCGGTCGCGTGCAGCATGTGGTGGTGATTGTTCCAGAAGATGGCGACGTTGGTATAGCTCAGTGCATAGACGAGAAAAATCGGCATGCCGGAAAGCAGTGCAGCGAAGTCGGAGCCCGCCGGCACTTTCATGTCCAGCACCATGATCGTGATGACGATGGCGATCACACCGTCGGTGAAGGCCTCGAGCCGTCCCGTGCCCATCGCCGATCTCCCGCCGGCATATCCCCGATTGCCGCGCCGCTACGGCTTGCGCTTAGTCGACGCCGATCGCGACCGCGATTTGGCGGCGAATAGCATGAAGCTCGTGGTGTGTAATCCATGAGCGGGTAGCCGTCACCCGCGCCGCCGAGGTCGTCGTCACACAGTGCGACAAAGCATAGCAACGCTTGGTGCACCCGTTTTGCGGCGTCGGTTCTATCGCCACCGAGAGATCGGGAATGGCCAGACGCCGGTCCTCGGTCAGCGGCACGAGCATCACATTCGGGTAGGCCGGATCAAACAGCGCTTCATCCTCGACGACAACAGCCGGACGCAGTTTGTTGGGCTCTTTCGGAAGCGCATCCCGCCAGTCGGCAACCACGATCTGGCCGCCCGCAAAGCCGGCCAATGCTTAGGATTCCTCGGATCGAGGCGTGCCCCACTCCCGGTAAAACGCTGCCGCGTCGGGCGACGCCGCGACGTGTTCTCCAACAGCTCGGCTCTGAGCGCGAATGCGCTCTCGCCGCAAGCGCTGCGCGGTCTCGATCGCAATCTGCCGCAGGTAAGTCGACAGTCCCGTGCCGCGCGCGCGCGCCTCGGCCTCCAGCGTTTCCCTTGTGTCGTCATCGAGCCGGACCGACACCGGTGATCCCATGGCACGTCTCCTGTATTACATTAATGTAATACGGCGGACGCCCGGAAATCAAGTGGCTCTGACGCTCTCACACATTAAAGCGGAAATGCATGATGTCGCCGTCGCGGACGACGTAATCGGCGCCTTCGAGGCGCATGCGGCCGGCATCCTTGGTGCCCTGCTCGCCGCCATAGGCGACAAAATCCTCGTAGGAGGTGGTTTCGGCGCGGATGAAGCCTTTTTCGAAGTCGCTGTGGATGCATCCGGCGGCCTGCGGCGCCTTGGTGCCGCGCGCGACCGTCCAAGCATGCGCTTCCTTGGGGCCGACGGTCAGAAACGTGATCAGGTCGAGCAGCGAATAGCCGGCGCGGATGACGCGGTCGAGCCCGGCCTCGTCGAGCCCGAGCGAGGCGAGGTACTCGGTTCGCTCGCCGGCATCGGCGAGCTGCGCCAATTCGGCTTCGATCGCCGCCGAAATGACCACGGCGCCGGCCCCGCGGCCGGCGGCATAATCGGCTAGCCTCCGGCTTTGGGTGTTGCCGGCGGCGGCGCTCGTCTCGTCGACATTGGCGACATAGAGCACCGGCTTGGCGCTCAACAACTGCAGCGCGGCGAGGGTTCTCTGTTGCTCAACGCCGCTGACGGCGGTGCGCGCCGGCTCCCCGGCCCGCAACGCCGCGAGTACCGGCTCGATAATCCCGACCAGAGCCCTGGCTTCCTTGTCGCCGCCGCGCGCGCGCTTGTGCACCGCGATCGCCCGCCGTTCGAGGCTTTCGAGATCGGCCAGCATCAGCTCGGTCTCGACCGTCTCGACATCGCGGATCGGATCGACCGAACCCTCGACATGGACGACGTTGCCGTCGTCGAAGCAGCGCACGACATGGGCGATCGCATCGACTTCGCGGATATGGCCGAGGAACTGGTTGCCGAGCCCCTCGCCGCGCGCCGCCCCGCGCACCAGCCCGGCGATGTCGACGAATTCGAGCTGGGTCGGGATAATTTTGGCGGATCTGGCGAGCCGGGCGCAGATCGCGAGCCGCTCGTCGGGCACGGCGACGCGGCCGACATTGGGTTCGATCGTGCAAAATGGATAATTCGCCGCCTCGGCCGCAGCGGTCGCGGTCAAGGCGTTGAACAGAGTGGACTTGCCGACATTGGGCAGCCCGACGATGCCGCAGCTGAAGCCCATCGGTTTACGGCAGCGGTGCGGCGCCGGCGGGTGTCGCCTCGGGCGGGGCAAGGCGGCGCGCCACCTCGCTCATAAAGGCGTCGGGCGCCCCGCAGAGCAGCAACGGGATGGTCTCGGCCACCGCGTCGATCAGCGGCTCGACCCAGTCGGTCACCTCGTCGGTGAGGAAGTTCTGCAGCACATAAGGCTGCACCAGCTCCTTGACGCCCGGATGCCCAACCCCGATCCGCACCCGCCAGTAATCGGGCCCGATCAGCGGGTCGATCGAACGCAGGCCATTATGCCCGGCGTTGCCGCCGCCACGTTTGACTCTCAGCTTTCCCGGACGCAGGTCGATCTCGTCATGGATCACGACGATGTCCTCGGGCGCGATCTTGTAAAACCGCGCCGCCTCGGCCACCGACTCGCCGGATGCGTTCATGAATGTCTGAGGCTTTAGCAACAGTCCGCGCTCGCCGGCGATCGGAGCCTCCGCGAGCACGCCCTTGAAGCGATTACGAAAGGCCGGAAACCCGTGCCGGCGGGCGATCGCGTCGACCGCCATAAAGCCGACATTGTGCCGATTTCGAGCATAACGCGAACCGGGGTTGCCGAGCCCGACGACGAGACGCATGAGGAACGGTCGACGCCAAAGGCCCGCCGCCAAATTCAGGACGCCGCAGCCGCTTGATCCGCAACGGGCGGCGCCGAGGCGGCGGTAGCCGCTTCTTCACGTATGGCAGAGGACGGGGCGATGCTGGCGATCGTAAAGTCGCGCCCGGTGATCGTCGGGCTGCAGCCTTCTGGCAGAGTGACGGCGCTGATGTGCACGCTGTCGCCGATGTCGAGCCCGCCAAGGCTGACAGTCAGATGATCGGGAATGCCGTCGACCGGGCAAGAAAGCTCGATCCCGTGGCGGACGATGTTGAGGATGCCGCCGCGACGGATCCCCATCGACTGCTCCTGGTTGACAAAGACGACGGGCACGGTGACCGTGACCCGCGAGGTAGCGGCGACCCGCATAAAATCGACGTGCAGCGGCTTGTCAGTCGCCGGGTGATACTGCACCTCTCGCGGCAAGGTACGCTGTGCCGTGCCGTCGACCGTGAGCTCGACCAGGGTCGCGAAGAAGCCGCGTTTGGCTAGCGCCCGCGACAATTCGCGCGGGTCGAGGCTGATCGGCATTGGTTGTTGGCCGCCGCCATAGACGATCCCGGGGACGCGCCCGGCGCGTCGGGTGGCGCGGGCGGCGCCTTTGCCGGCGGCGGCGCGCACCTCGGCGCTGAGCGGGATGATCTCGGGCATCGAACTCGTGCTCCTCTTTCGCGAAAGTGACCCGTCAGCAAATTATGATTTGGGATCGGACGGCGGGCTGCAAGGTCGCCGCCGCGTTCCTGCGGCGCCGAACCGGAATATGGGCAGATTAATCGAACAGGCTCGAAACCGACCGCTCCTCGCTGATGCGGCGGATCGCCTCGGCCATCAGCGGTGCGATCGACACCTGTCGGATGTTGTTCGCTTCGCGCACCGCCTCGGTCGCCATGATGCTGTCGGTCAAGACCACCGTCTCGATCGGCGAAGCCACGACGCGCGCCACCGCACCACCCGACAGGACGCCATGCGTGACATAGGCGAACACCGCCGATGCGCCGGATTCGATCAAGGCCGAGGCGGCGTTGCACAACGTTCCGGAGCTGTCGACGATGTCGTCGACCAGGATGCAGCGGCGTCCGGAAACGTCGCCGATGATGTTCATGACCTCGGAGACGCCGGCGCGCTCGCGCCGCTTGTCGATGATCGCAAGATCGGCGTCGAGCCGCCGCGCGATCTGGCGAGCGCGCACGACGCCGCCGACATCGGGGGATACGATGACCAGATCACGGCGCGGGTGGTGATCGAGGATGTCCTTCACCAGCACCGGTGCGGCATACAAATTGTCCGTCGGGATGTCGAAAAACCCCTGGATCTGCCCGGCGTGGAGATCGAGCGTCAACACCCGGTCGGCGCCCGCGGCGGTGATCATGTTGGCGACCAGTTTGGCCGAGATCGGTGTCCTGGACCCGGTCTTACGATCCTGCCGGGCGTAGCCGTAATAGGGGACGACCGCTGTTACCCGCCGTGCCGAGCTGCGCCGCAGCGCGTCGAGGCAGACGAGCAATTCCATCAGATGGTCGTTCGCCGGGAACGAGGTCGACTGGATCACGAACACGTCCTCGCCGCGGACGTTTTCGAGGATCTCGACAAACACCTCCATATCCGAGAAACGGCGCACGCTCGCCTTCGTCAGCGGCAGGTCGAGATAGGTTGCGATCGCCTCGGCAAGCGGCCGATTGCTGTTGCAGGCGAGAATTTTCATGATCGGGACAACACCCGCGCCAACGGGCCGAGCCCCGCGGCTTCGTGCAGCCATTATGTAACAATCCGATCGCGGCTTGGCAATCCGGGACGTCTCGGCCGGTCAGCCGGCGCCAAGCCGGTCGCCCGTCTACCCGCTACTTCAGCAACCCGAGCTCCTTGTAGGCCTGCACCGCGCCCGGATGGAGTGGTGCGGGGAGCCCGCCGGCGATCATCGCGTCGACGCTCAGACGCGCGAGCGCCGGATGCATCTTCTGCAATTCGCCGAGGTGAACGATGACCGCCTTGGCCACGACGGCCACAACCCGCGCGTCCATGCCGGCCGATGTCATCAGCACGGCGGCGACGCCAAAGCTCGGGATATCCGCGGGGAGTCCGTAGAGGTCGCCTGGAATATCGCCACGACGATAATACGGCATCACCCGCAGCAACTTGTCGACGGGCGCGCCGCTGATCGCAACCAGGTTCGCGGCGCAGGCCGAAAGCTGGGTGCGCACCAACGGCGACGGGTGGCCGACGATCAAGAGGTTGGCGTCGATCTCGCCGCTGCACAGCGCGCGCGTGGTCGCGTCGGCAGACAGTCCGGTCGGTCGCCCGCGCTGCGCCTCGCCCCACCCCAGCTCCCCCTCGATCGCGTCCCAAGTCTTGCGGCTGCCGCTGCCGGAGCTGCCGACGTTGACGCGCTTGCCCGCCAAATCCGCGACCTCGCGGACGCCCGCGCCGCGCCGCGCAATGATGGTGACGAGTTCCGGGTGCAGCGCGAGAACCGATCGCAGCCCGATGAAAGGCTGGCCCGTCCAGGGGCCTGTGCCGTGATAGGCGGCAAACGCCACATCGGACTGGATGATCCCGAACTCGAGTTCCCCCGACCGCACGGCGTTGACATTGTACACAGAGCCCGGAGTGGATTCGGCCGAGCAGCGCACACCTGTCCGAGCCAAGTCGCGGTTGACGAGCCGGCAAATGTCCCCGCCGACCGGATAATAAACTCCATTCACCTCACCGGTGCCGAGCGAGGCGAACACTTCCTCGGCGCGGACCGGCGTACAGAGAACCGCGAGAAGCAAGACCAGCCCGGCGATCCCGCGCAGCGCATTGATCAACTCTGCCCATCCCATTTTATCGCCACACCGTAGACCGGCTGGAACGGCGCGGCGCTGCTCCCGACCGCGTTTTGCAGCGGGAGATCCATCGCAGAGATCAGGAACGTCATGATCCCGGGAAAGAAAGCCGTGATCCCGCTGAGCCGGGCCCGCGGCGCCAAGTCCATGTGGATCATCCACAAAAACACGATGATGACGAAGGCGCCGATGAGGACGACACACGACAACACGCCGGGAACAGCGGCGTCAACGGCGCTCAGCCGCTCCTCGCGCGACGCGGTCATGGCGTCGAGGTAGCGCAGCGCCTTGCCGTGCAACGCCTCTTCGGTTTTGGTCCTCGGCTCAAAGGCGTTGCTCACGCAACCGGAACGCGCAGCTCGGTCATCAGGTCTTGCAAGTCGAGATAGCGTCGATCGGTCACCCGGTCCCAGGCCGCCGCCACGTCGGGCTCCAGTGCCTACGGGTTTCCGGGATGACCGTCATGCTGAGCGCGCGAACCTGCTCGACGGTGCGTGCCACCCGCTCGCCCGACCCGAGGAAGCTCCCGACCTCGGAGGACAGGTTTTGCGGCACGACGCCGCCGGGCGTCAGGAGGGCGACTACCCTGGCCAGGGCGTAGCCGACCGCGGCGCCGACCGCGCCGGCAGCCAAACCGAGATGCCCGGCGATGCCGTTGACGCGACGGAACCGCCCAATGCGAACCCGACGGTCCGCGGCGACACTGCCGCAGCGTCGGTGTTGCCGATCGAGGACGCTGCGAGCCGGATCGGATTAGACCCCGGGCGGTTGGATCGGTCTCCCGGCGGCGTCGATACGCTGGATCTCGGCTTGCTGGCGACGCAGCTTCTCGTGCACGGTTTCCACGTGGTCGGTGCCGATTGTCTTCAGCGACACTTCTTCGACGACGCGCGCGGTCTTGCTGACCAGCGCCTGCTCGGCGGTTTCGACGACCTCGATCGTGCGGTCGTCCCATTCCAAATTGCCGACATAGGCCGGGTCGGTGACGGCGCGACGCAACACCTCGGCGTGCTCCTCGTGCAAGGTCACGTCGGCCGCCACCTCGCGTTCGGTGGTGAAGCGACGCACCCGGGTCCGGCCCGCCTCGACCATTTGCTTGCCGACCTGGAGCTGCTCCTCAGCCAGGCGCAGGACCTCGTCATGGGTCGCCGCGACCCGCGGCGTGACCGCGACTTTCTGCTCGACGGCCATCGGGGCCGCAGCGATCGCCTTGACGGCCGCGTCGACCTTTGCGGCAGGCGCGATGCCGCTCGTCACGGCGCGGTCATGCACGTCAATCGGGCGGTGCAGATCGAGGATGCCGGTCGCATGGGCGACCTCGCTGTCGAGCACGCGCAGCGAGACCACGGTGCCGCCGCGCGCGACCGTCTGGCCATACACGGCCGCTTCATGTTGCGCCAGCCCGCCGCCAAACATGCGGTGCCAAAGACCCGCCTCTTTGACATTTTGAGCGAGCGCAGTCGTCCCGGCCGACAAGCGGTCGTTGTCGAAGATGCTGATGTCGTCATCGTGGAACCCGCCCGTCTTCAGCGCCTCGGCCGCGGCCTCGGCATGTGCGGGGGTGTCGAACACCGCAACAAGGGTCTCATACGCCATGATCCTCTCCTTTTGCTGATCTGGGTCCCCTCCCCCGCAACCGGTTGTGTCCCGCTGGCGTCACTCCTTTTTCATCGGCTCGGTTTTCGCACCGGTGGCCGGGCTTGCTTCGACCGCCGGGTCTCCTACCGGGAGGCATGGCACAACCGCTTCCTGATGGCGGATGATCACGCTCGTTCTCGTGATTCCGGCCCGCCGCCGCGAATTCCGAACGGCCGTCAATATCCAGAAACGTGACCGATCGTCACATGCCGAACATAAATGCGTCAAGCTTTGTTTAATGCTTCTTCGAGCACTTCTTTAACGAAACAGTTCCTATCACGGCGATGTGACGGGGTCATGACAGCCGCAATCCGCTGCCATTCAGGACTTGCCGGCCGATTGCGGGGCGCCGCGGGCGATCAGCTGCATGATGCCGTCTTGCGCCGCCATCGCGACGCTGTAGGCGACATCGCCCCACGGACCGTCGAGAAGCCCGGCCGGGACGTCGTTTTCTTGCGCGACGGTGCCGATCTCGCCGCCGTTCTGACCGCGCACCCGCCACACGATCTTTACATGCTGCTTGCCGGCCTCCGGCTTGTCGATGGTGACGACGGCATCGAGCAGCAGATCGGCTTTCGCGTGCGGATCGGAGACGATCGCCAGATCCTGCTTTTTCAGCAATGACGTGATCGCGCCGGCCAGCGCCGTCCCGCCGTCGCCGGGAGCGCCCGCGACGCCGCGAACCAGCAGACGGGTCTCTCCTTGGCCGGCGGCCTCGACCGGGGTCTTGTCCTGCAGCATCGCGGCGATTTGCTCGGCGCTCGCGTCGGCAAGGCGGGCGACCGCGTCATCTTTTCCTTGACGCCAGTCATCGGCGGCGGCCTCGACCCGCTCGGCCCGCTCGCCGAGCGATTTGCCGGAGGGGTCGCGCAGATCCCACAATACGACGATGGCCGCATGGTCGCCGGAAGCAGGCATCGCCTGAACCCTGCCGTCGAGCTGATAGCTGGCGATGCTCGTGGTGCGGTCGCTGGCCGCGATATCGCGCTTTTGCAGCGCCTCGGCCATTGCCGGCGCGAGCTTTTCGGCGGTTGCGCGCGGTCCGCCCTTGAGCGGGGCGATGGCGACGGTGGCGGCATCGCGCAGGGCCAGCATCGGCGAACCCGGCTTTGGCACGTCGTTGGCAAAGGGATGCGGCAGCGGCTGGCACGCCGCCAGCAGCACAACCGCGGCCGCCCCTGTTCGCCGACCTGCCAAGCGGCCATTCATTGCACCAACAGAATGCAGGTGGCGAGCGCGCCCAAAACGCAGAACGCCAGAAACAGGATCAAATAGGGCATCGCAGGTCAGGGATCATCGATGACGCCGCCGTGCTTCAGCCGTCGAGGACAATCGCAGAGAGACCGAGGCCGAACGCCGCCTCGCCGCGCAGACAAGCGCGGCGATAGCTGAAGAATCGTCCCTCGTCGGCGACAGTGTCATAGGGCGCGCGCGCTATCAGCCCCACGCCAAGGCCGGCGAGGCGGTGCTCGACATAGCCCGCGAGGTCGAACATGAAACGTCCGGCTCGCCGCGCGGGGGCGAAATACACCGCGGCAGCGGGATCGTGCGCGACGATCGGCTGCGGGAATTCGGGGCCGACCTCGTAAGAGCTGGCGCCGATGCACGGGCCGATGCCGGCACGAACGCGATGCCGTGCGGCGCCGAGCCCCTCCATCGCCGCGACGACGGCTTCGACGACGCCGCCAAAGGCGCCGCGCCAACCGGCATGCGCGGCGCCGATGACGCGGGCGGCCGGATCGTAGAGCAGCACCGGCGCGCAATCGGCCGACAGCACGCCCAGCGCCACACCCGCCGCGTTCGTGGCCATCGCATCGGCTTTCGGCGCCGCCTCGCGGCTCCAGGCTTTTTTGACCGACACGGCAACGGCGCTGTGGATTTGCCGGCAGGTGACCAACCGATCGGCGGGAAGGCCGAGCATCGCCATCGCGATCGCGCGATTGCGCTCGATCTTGGGCGCCTCGTCGCGGGACCCGAAGCCGCAATTCAGCGACGCGTAGAGCCCATCGCTGACCCCGCCCTGCCGGGTAAAAAAGGCATGGCGGATGCCGGTATCGGCTTCAAGACCGGCGAGACGGATCATGGTCATCCGGTATTTCAGGTGAATCCCGTTGGCGCCGGCAATCCCGGCGACGTCAGCGCCGCCACTTTGAACAGGGTGCCCATTTGCTCCGGGTCGAGCAAGCGTTCGAGACCGCTCTCCAGCCGCTGGCGCTGCGCCGCCGACGCCCGCGCCGACAAAGCGGCAAGTCGCCGCGCGGCACCGAGATCCTCCAGGAAACGGCCCTGCGGCACCGGCCCGTGCGCCTCGGCGCCGGCCGCGCGGGCAGCGTCCATAAAGGCTGCGAAATCGACATCGGCGCTGAGGTCGGCGGCGCCGGGCGATTCCAAGGGACCTGCCGGCTGGTGCTGGAACACCGCACGCAAGCTCGACCCGGTCACGCTCTGAAAGCGGCCGTAGTCGACAAACAACGCAGCCCCCGGTCCACGCTTCAGCCGCGCGCCGAGCACTGCCGCCTGAGCCAGCGCCGGCGGGCAGATCTCGAAAACGGCGCCGGGCGGCGCGGTATCGCGCAACGCTCGGAGAACCAGCATGGAGAGGGCCGGGTTCTCGGGTCCGTCGATAAACGCGAAGCGCCCTTCGCGATCGAGTGCCACCATCCGCTCGGCCCACTCACGGCGCCCGCGGACCAGTTGACGGATCGGCAGCGCGTCGAGAAACTCATTGGCGACGAGCAACAGCGGTCCGGTCGGCACGTCCTCCACCCGTGTCAGCCAGACCGGATCTGCCGCTGCCAGGCGTCGCTGTTGCGCAGGGCGCAATACCGGGCTCACCTCGACCAGATGAAGGCGGATCGCGCGGCGAAATCCGGGCACCGCATCGGCGGCGCGCAGCAGGTCGGCAGCGAGGGCACCGCTGCCGGGCCCCAGCTCGGCGAGGATCACGGGATCGGGTTGCCCGATCTCTTCCCAGAGGAGGGCACACCACAGCCCGATCAGCTCGCCGAAGATCTGGCTGATCTCGGGAGCGGTGATGAAATCCCCACCGGCACCGATCGGTCGACGGGTCGCGTAGTAGCCGAGCTCGGGATCGTAAAGCGCCATCGCCATGTAGGCCGCTACCGACAGAGGCCCGTCGGTGCGGATGCGGCGGGCAATCTTGTCGGCGAGGGTGCTGCGGGTCACGGCGGCGACGGGCGCGGGACACGCCGTGCCCAGATGATGATCGCGATGCCGGCGATCAGCACCGGGAGCGACAGCAGCTGGCCCATTGTCATGCCAAAAATCAGATAACCGAGCTGCGGGTCCGGCTGGCGGAACAACTCCCCCGACATGCGCAGGATGGCATAGCCCACGAGGAACAACCCGGTCACCACCCCCGGCGAACGCCGGGCGCCGCGCCGCTCGGCGACGAAGAGCAGCAAGAACAGCAGGACGCCCTCGCAAAACGCCTCGTAGAGCTGGCTCGGGTGACGCGGCACCGGACCCCCGTTCGGAAAGATCATCGCCCAAGGAACGTCGGCCGGGCGGCCGTACAGCTCGCCGTTGATGAAGTTGGCGATACGGCCAAAAAACAACCCGATGGGGATGGCTTCGATAACAATGTCCGAAAACGCGAAGATCCGGATCTGTCGAGTGCGCGCGAACAAAATGATGGCGAGGGTTACGCCGATGGCGCCGCCGTGAAACGACATCCCGCCACGCCACACATAGAGGGCCTGAAGGGGGTGGGCGAAGTAATAGCCGGGATTGTAGAACAGGACATAGCCGATGCGCCCGCCAAGGACGACGCCGAGCGTCGCGCAGACCAGGAAATCGTCGATATCCTGACGCCGCACGAGACGCGGCGGACGCTCGGCGAGTGCCAGGCAATAGCGCCAGCCGATCACCAGCCCGGCGATGTAGGCGAGCGCGTACCAGCGGATTGCAAACGGGCCGAACGAGACCGCGACCGGGTCGATCGCAGGAAACGGGATTACCAAGAACGTCGGCATCGGCCCTTCATTATATCAGTCATCGTAACGGGAGATCAGTCATTGTAATGGGCGACGGCCCCGCGCGACGTCTGCGGCTGTGGGCTGCTGCAGGCGGGAGCCCCTTCAGCGCTAACCGACCCGCAGACGTAAAATGGCAAAGCTAATTCAACCTTCGGAAAGAAACAGGATCGCGCCATTCGCCTCGCGCGCGGGGACGACCAGACTGCCGTCGGGCATCTCGTCATACGCAACTTGCTGGCGGGTCAGATGGCGGGTGGCGCGTTCATGCCGCTCGACGCCGAGTTCGAGCGCGACAATCCCGGGCAGCCGAAGATCGCGCTGCAGCCCCAGGCCCGGGTGCATCGTCTGAAAATCGTCAGGCGTGCTGAACACGATACGGTGGCGGCCGACATGAACCAAAGCGACGGCATCGGTCGTCGTCACCTGCACGATCCCGAACAAGCGGTCGTAGGCCGCCAACAGCGGCGCCGTGCTCTCGACCAGGACATGTATCGCCTTCAGCCCGGTTGCGCCATTCGGATGATCGAGCCAATCCGGCCGCCGCATCAGTTCGGGTGTCAGATGGCTGCACAAAAAGCTGTCAAGTCCCGGCGTCTCCTCAGGCGGCAGCGACACCAAGCTGAAGCGGGGCAGGGCGGTTCCCTCGGGCAATTCGATCTGGCGGGCAAGCGGCCGCGGCTCGGAGGGGTGCAGCCCCCGGCGCGACAGCGCGGCGCGGGCCTCCTCGGCGCTGCCGACAGGAGCGAAGGCGACGCCCATCAGCCCTTCGCGCCATGCCAAAAAATTAGAGAGACGGTGTGCGGAACCGTCGGAATCGACGAGCCCCAAAAGCTCGATGTAGTCGCCGGGGAACATCACGCAGTAATTGCCGGTGGGTTGACCGATATGGCGACCACGCGGCGACAAGCTGAAGCCGAGCCGGCGCCACGTCGCGCGCGCGGTTTCGAGTTCGCGGACGCCGAGGATGACATGGTCGATGCCTGCTATGGCGTCCACCGCCGCCCTCCCTGAATGGCGCCGCTGGTTCAGCGGCGCTCCGGAAACAGTCCGAGCAGCCCGGCGCGCGAGGCCGGACAGATGCCCCGATCGGTAATCAGCGCGGTGACGAGCCGGGCGGGGGTAACGTCAAAGGCGTAATTTTCGGCGGGGCTGCCTTCCGGGGTTATCCGCACGGCAACCCGTTCCCCGCCATCGGTCCAACCCTCGACATGAGTGACCTCGCGGCTGTCGCGGCGCTCGATCGGGATCGCCGCCCCGTCTTCGAGATCCCAATCAATCGTCGACGACGGCAGGGCGGCATAAAACGGCAAGTCGTTGTCGTGCGCCGCCAGCGCCTTCAGGTAAGTGCCGATCTTGTTGGCGACGTCGCCGCCGGCAGTCGTGCGGTCGCTGCCGACGATGCACAGATCGACCAGCCCCTGACGCATCAGATGGCCGCCGGCATTGTCGACGATCACGGTATGCGGAACGCCGTGCTGACCCAGCTCCCATGCGGTCAGCGAGGCGCCCTGGTTGCGCGGCCGGGTTTCATCGACCCAGACATGGATCGGGACGCCGTCGTCATGCGCGCGATAGATCGGCGCCAGCGCCGTACCCCAATCGACGGCGGCAAGCCAGCCGGCGTTGCAATGCGTCAGCACCTCGACCGGGCGGCTCGCGGCTTGGCGGCGCCAGGCCGCGGCGATCAGCGCGGCCCCGCATTCGCCGATGGCGCGGCTGCTGGCGACATCCGCCTCGGCAATCTCGCCGGCTTGCGCCAAGGCAGCGGCGAAGCGGTGCGGCGGCGGCAGACAGCGCAGAATGGTTTCCATTTCGGCGAGCGCCCAGCGCAGGTTGACCGCGGTCGGCCGAGTGGCCGCGAGGGTCGCGACGGCTCGGTCGAGCCCCGGATCGGAGGCGTCTTGCGCCATCGCCAGCGCTACCCCGTAGGCAGTGGCGACGCCGATCAGCGGTGCGCCCCGAACCTGCATTTCACGGATCGCGGTCGCGGCGTCTTCCAGTGTGGCGAGCCGGACGACCGCCAGTTCGTGCGGCAGCCGCGTCTGGTCGATGATCTCGACCGTGCGGCCGTCGCCGGCCGGCCAGATCGTACGCATCGAGCGGCCGCGCACGTTCACGGCAGGCCGCGCAGGACACGCCCGGCGACCGCGTCGAGCCGGGCCAGCAGCGCCGGGTCGCGGCGCTCGGGGGCGGTGATCAGAGCGCTGTCGAGCGCGTGCTGGCAGCCCTGTCGGCACGGCCCGACATGGGTGGCAAGCAATGGTGCAACCTGTCGGACCAGCGCCTTTGCTTTCTTGGCATTGGCCAGCAGAACCTCGACGATCATGTCGACCGTGACCGCATCGTGGCCGGGGTGCCAGCAATCGAAATCCGTCACCATCGCCACCGTGGCGTAGCAGATCTCGGCTTCACGGGCGAGCTTGGCCTCGGGCATGTTGGTCATCCCGATGAGGTCGCAACCCCACGACCGGTAGAGCCGGCTTTCGGCAAGGGTCGAAAATTGCGGCCCCTCCATGACGAGATAAATGCCGCCGCGTTTCAGCGCCAGTCCGGCCGACGCCGCAGCCGCGCCGAGGCTGTCGCCGATGCGGGAGCAAACCGGGTGTGCCATCGACACATGCGCGACGCAACCGGCGCCGAAAAAACTTTTCGAGCGGGCAAAGGTACGGTCGACGAACTGGTCGACGACGACGAAATCGCCGGGCGCCAGATCTTCGCGCAGGCTGCCGACCGCCGAGAGCGAGACGATGTCGGTGACGCCGCAGCGCTTCAGCGCGTCGATATTGGCGCGGAAATTGATTTCCGACGGCGGCAGAACGTGCCCACGCCCGTGGCGCGGCACAAACACGATTTTCTGGCCGCCGAGAACCCCGAAACAGAACTCGTCCGAGGTCGACCCAAACGAGCTTTCCACCCGGCGCCAGGCTACGTCCGTCAGCCCGTCGATCTCGTAAAGGCCGCTGCCCCCGATAATGCCGATGACGGGGGCGCTCATTCCAGGCTCAGTGGACCGCCGACCAGATCTTGCGCTTGGCCGCGTAGAATATTCCGACGCCGACGATCAGGAACAGGAACACCCGCACCCCGATCCGGTGGCGGGTGTCGAGGGTGGGCTCGGAAGCCCAGGCCAGGAAGGTTGCGACATCGTGCGCCATCTGTGGAACCGATGCCTTGGTTCCGTCGGCAAAGCTCACCGCGCCGTCGCTCAGCGGCGGCGGCATCGAGATCAAGTGCCCCGGAAAATATTCGTTGTAGTATTTCCCCGGCGGGACGGTGAGCCCGGATGGCGGATCTTTAAAGCCGTTCATCAGCGCGTAGACGTAATCAGGGCCGCCTTCGCGCGCCTTGACGATCATCGACAGGTCGGGCGGCAGGGCTCCGCCATTTGCCGCGCGCGCCGCCTGGTCGTTCGGGAACGGGCCGGGGATCGGGTCGGACGGGCGGCCGGCGCGCTGATACATCTGCCCCTGGTCGTTGGGGCCGTCGGTGACCTGAGAACTGGCGGCGATCGCCTTGATCTGGTCCGGCGTGTAGCCGAGCCCTTCCAGGTCACGGAAAAACAAGTGGTTGACCGGGTGGCAGGCCGAGCAGATCTGCTTGTAGACTTGAAAGCCGCGCTGCATCGCCGCCTTGTCATAGGTGCCGAAGACCCCGTCAAACGACCATTGCTGGCTCGGCAGTGGCGTCTCCTGAGCGCTGGCGGGTGCCAGTGCGAGCAACGGCAGGGCCAGCAGCGCCGCGATTGCGATTGCCGCCCTCGACATCGGAACCATGTCAGGGTTCCCCGATCGGCGCCGCGGCGGCGTTGCCGAGGCTTGCGCCGCCACCCAACACTGCTGCCGCGATGCTGGTCGGCAGCGGGCGCGGCCGCTCGATCTTGCCGATGACCGGCAACAGGATCAGAAAATGAACGTAGAAATACAGAGTGGCGATCTGGCCGACAGTCACGACGATGCCTTGGGGCGGGTTGAAACCGACCCATCCGAGCGCCAGCACATCGATGACGAGCAGCCAGAACACCCATTTGTAGATTGGCCGAAACCGCGAACTGCGCACCGGTGAGGTGTCGAGCCACGGCACGATGAACAGCATAAATAGCGATCCGAACGAGAAGATGACCCCGAGAAGCTTGGCCGGGATCCCGAAAATCGAGAACGTAATCGAGCGCAGAATTGCGTAGTAGGGCAGCAGATACCATTCCGGAACGATATGGTTCGGCGTCTGCATCGGGTTGGCTGGAATGTAATTATCTGGATTACCAAGAAAATTTGGCGCATAAAAGATAAAGAAAGCATAGATCAGCAGAAATACGCACAGCCCGAACAAATCTTTTACGGTGTAATAAGGATGGAACGGGATCGAGTCTTGTGGACCCTTCATGTCGATCCCCAACGGATTGTTGGACCCGAAGCGGTGCAGCGCCACAAGATGCAGCAGAACGACAGCCAGGATCACAAAGGGCAGCAGGTAGTGCAGCGCGTAAAAGCGGTGCAGGGTCGGATCCCCGACGGTGAAGCCGCCCCACAGAAACGTGACGATGCCGTTGCCGACCAGCGGGATCGCCGAAAACAGGCTGGTGATGACAGTCGCCGCCCAATAGCTCATCTGCCCCCACGGCAACACGTAGCCCATGAACGCCGTGGCGATCATCAGGATCAGGATGATCACGCCGAGGATCCACAGCAGTTCGCGCGGCGCCTTGTAGGAGCCGTAATAGAGCCCGCGGAAAATGTGAATGTAGACGATCGCAAAAAACATCGACGCGCCGTTGGCGTGGGCGTAACGGAGCAGCCAGCCGTAGTTGACGTCGCGCATGATGCGCTCGACCGAATCGAACGCGAGCAAGGCGCTCGGCGTATACTGCATCGCCAGGAAGATGCCGGTGACGATCATCAACACGAGCATGATCCCGGCGAGCGAGCCGAAATTCCACCAATAGGTCAGGTTGCGCGGGGTCGGGTACTCATAGAGTTCGTGCTCCATGGCCGCCACGAACGGCAACCGATAGTCGATCCAGCGGATGATCCGGCTTCCGGCGCCGGGGCGATCGTCGGCCATGGTGTCCTCCTAGCCGATCTTGATTGTCGTGTTGCCGGTGAAATCGTACGCCGGCACGGCGAGGTTCAGCGGCGCCGGACCCTGGCGGATGCGGCCTGAGGTGTCATAGATCGAGCCGTGGCAGGGGCAGAACCAGCCGCCGTAAGGACCGCGGTCGTCGCCCGTCTTCTGCCCTAACGGAATGCAGCCGAGATGGGTGCAAACACCGACCACAACCAGCCATTCGGCCTTCTTGACGCGCTCCGAATCGGGTTGCGGGTCGCGCAACTGAGATACGTCGACATCTTGCGCGGCCTTGATTTCGGCCGGCGGGCGGTGGTCGATAAATACCGGCTTGCCGCGCCAGGCGACGGTCAGCCGCTGTCCGACGGCCACCGGCGCCAGATCGACCTCGGTAGTCGAGGCCGCCAAGGTGTCGCGCGCCGGGTTCATGGTGTCGATAAAGGGCCACGCGGTGGCGGCAACGGCGACTGCTCCCAGCGCACCCGCGGTCAGGATCAGGAAATCGCGCCGGGTTTCGCCGGAATGCGCATGGCTAACGTTTTCGTGCGCCAAATCGGCCATTCAGTCCCTCTGCGCTCCAATCTCGTCCGCCACCTGCGACCGCTGGGCGAAGCTATACTGTTGAAGAAGCCGAACTATGCGACAGACTGCCGCATAATTGGGCGGCAATTCGGGTGGCAAACGATTGGTATAACCTGCCGCGAGGCAGCTGAAAACCGGGGGTTTGCTTGCGCCTCGCGTTGTTCGAGCCCGATATCCCGCAAAACACCGGCGCGCTGCTGCGGCTCGCGGCCTGTTTCGGAGTTCCGGTAGACGTGATCGAGCCGTGCGGCTTTCTTTTCGACGATCGTCGATTGCGGCGCGCAGGGCTCGATTACGCGGCTCATTGTCAGGTCGCGAGACACACGTCATGGGGCCGCTTTCGCGCCGACCGCGACCCGAAATCGCGGCTTGTGCTGATGACGACATCGGGCACCGTAGCCCTGCATCGCTTCTCGTTTGCCGCCGACGATACGATTCTGCTCGGCCGCGAAAGCGCCGGGGTCCCGGCAGCGGTGCATGCGGCGGCCGATGCGCGGGCCGTCATCCCCTTGCACGCTCCGGCCCGATCGCTCAACGTCGCCCTCGCTGGCGCGATCACCCTCGCCGAGGCGCTGCGGCAGACCGGACTGTTCCCGACGCCATGAGCGAAGTCACAGGTTTTCCAGCTAACCCCGAGCGCTGTGATCGCGCAGCCGCCTGGTTTACGGCATTGCGCGACCGCATCTGTGCCGCATTCGAGGCAATCGAGGACGAATTCGCCGCGGAGCGCCCGGAGGCAGGCGCCGCCGGCCGGTTCGAGCGCAGCCCGTGGCAGCGGCCGGAGGGCGGCGGCGGCATGATCGCCCTGATGCGCGGCCGGGTGTTCGAAAAAGTCGGCGTCAGCATCTCGACGGTGTGGGGCGAGTTTTCGCCCGAGTTCCGCCAGGACATCTCGGGGGCTGAGACCGACCCGCGGTTTTGGGCCGGCGGGATTTCCGTCGTCGCTCATATGCACTCGCCATTGGTGCCCGCGGTGCATATGAACACGCGCCACATCGCGACCAGCAAAGCGTGGTTCGGCGGCGGCGCGGATCTGACCCCGATCGATCCGGACCCGCAGGCCGAAGCGGCGTTTCACGCCGCCCTGCGCGGCGCCTGCGACGGTTACGACCCGGAATGTCACGGGCGGTTCAAGGCATGGTGCGACAGATATTTCTTTCTCGAGCACCGTAACGAAGCGCGCGGCGCGGGCGGGATTTTCTTCGACGATCTCGACAGCGGTGACTGGGAACGCGACTTCGCCTTTGTCCGCGCGGTCGGCGAGGCGTTTGTCGATGTCTACCCGGCGATTGTGCGGCCCCGCATGGGGCTCCCGTGGACCGACGAGCAGCGCCGCCATCAGCTCGTCCGCCGCGGCCGCTACGTCGAGTTCAACCTGCTCTACGACCGCGGCACCCGATTCGGGCTCAAGACCGGCGGCAATGTCGAAGCCATCCTGATGTCGTTGCCGCCCGCGGCAGCCTGGCCCTAGCTTTGCCGCCGGTCGCGCGGGTCAGACCTGCTGAATGGCCGACAACAGCCAGTCGCCGCCGCGCCGGCGCACAAAGGTCCACACCTCCTCGGCCTCGATGGGTACGCGAGAATCGCCGCCGACAACGGCGTTGGGGTCGCCGGGGGATGCGCCGAGGCGCAGGACATAGTCGATCGCCCGCCACTGTAGGAACGCCGTCGCGTATTGCAGATCGCCCTCTTCCCAGGCTTCGCTCAGCTCGCCTTTGACGAGCCGCACGTCGCTGACGAGGTTGCGCAGCCCCCGGCTCGTGTTGCGGGTCAGCTCTTCCGAGAAGTAGCTCAACATCTCGGGCGTCATCAGCCGGCGCATGCGCGCGAGGTCGGCGTCGCCCCAGGCGTCTTGGATTTCGGCGTGCAATCGCTGAAACGCCTGCAAATCGGCGTCGGCGAAGTTGATGTCGCGACCGCGGAAGCGTCGGACCGGGGTCGCCGCCGCACCGGCCGAGCGTGACATGCCCGTCGCCGCCCCCGCCGCCGGCCAGCCGTTTGAGACGGCCCTGGCGCGGAACAGCCTTACCGCAAACCAGACCAACAATCCGATGATCGCGAGCCACAGCAGTGTACCGATGGCCGATCCGGCGCCGGCACCTCCTCCGGCGCTGGCGGCGTGCCCGAACAGCCAGGAACCAAAAAGACCGCCGGCCAATCCGGTCAGGAATGGGTGTCGTTGAAAGACGCTGCCGCCGTAAGCGGGTGCCGCCGTCCCGGGGCTGAGATTGGGTTGGCTCGGGTTCTGCGGCGCGAGGCTGCGGCCCAACGGCTGCCCGCCGTTGTTATCCCAGCTGCGCACGCCGCGGCTGCCAAAGCTCGACGGCCGCCCGCCATAGGAGCCGCCGGCGCGGGCTTCGGCCAAGGCCGGCGCCAGCGCCAGACAGGCGCAGCAGAAGAGCGCCAGAACGATGCGCCAGTTCAGCTTCGCTTTCGACATTGCATCCGCTCGCCCGCATCGACGCAAAAAATGGGTATTCCCGATCGATATTGGTGCGCTTGGCGTGAAGCGGAAGCACCGGCGCTCGATATCGGTGCGCCGCCACGCCGGGACGGTCCGCAATGCTTGCTTGACCGGCGGCCCGCTCAACCCAAATTATATCCGTTCGATAGGTGATCCGCAGTCGGGCGCCGCGTATGGGCCCGGCGGCGGTTTCTCGCTCACCGACGAGGAGAATGACCAATGTCGCGACTGTCGCTGTTCAACTCCCCGCTCTTGCTCGGTTTCGACCATTTCGAGCGGGCGCTCGACCGGGTCAGCAAGATCTCGAGCGATGGCTATCCCCCCTACAATATCGAGCAGCTTGGTGACGATGCGCTGCGCATCTCGCTTGCCGTCGCCGGGTTTACGATGGGGGATCTCAGCATCACCGTCGAGGACAACCAGCTCGTGGTCCGCGGCAAGCAGACCGACGACGCCCAGCGGGTCTATCTGCACCGCGGCATCGCCGCGCGGCAGTTCCAGCGCTCGTTCGTCTTGGCGGAGGGGATCGAAGTCAGCGGGGCGTGGCTCGACAACGGGCTGCTGCACGTCGACCTGATTCGGCCTGAGGTCGAAAGCCGGGTCCGCACCGTCGAGATCAAAAGCGGGTCGACTGCCGCCGGAGGAACACTGGAAGGCTCGCAAAACTAGAGGCACGGGTAAAGAAATGGACAGGATCGAACGGATTAAGCAGATGTCGGCGCACGAGCTGGCGCTGCTGGGCGTGCAGGACCTTGCCTACATCAAACGGGTTGTCGTGGACGGCACGTCGGGTTACGCCGTGCATGCCGCGGACGGGACCCAGATTGCGCTGCTGCCCGATCGGGACGTGGCCTTTGCGACGGTGCGCCAGCACGATCTCGAGCCGGTGAGCGTCCACTGAGACGCCGGGTTAATCAGACGCCGGCTAAGCGGCATCGCTCGCCGTCACGTCGGTCAGCAGGGCAAAGAGCGCATCGGGATTATCGGTGCCGCGAAGCTTGTCGCACATACCGCGGTCGCGCAGCAGCCGGGAGACGCGGGCCAGCGCCTTGAGGTGATCAGCACCGGCGCTTTCGGGAGCCAGCAGCACAAAAATCAGGTCGACCGGCTGGTCGTCGATGGCCTCGAACGGGATCGGCCGCTCAAGCCGCGCAAAGATCCCGCAAAGCCGGTCGAGGCCGGGCAGCTTGCCGTGCGGTATGCCGATACCCCTTCCGATCCCGGTGGAGCCGAGACGCTCGCGCTCGGTCAATACATCCAAAATCGTTCGCTCATGAATTCCGGTAATCGCCGCGGCGCGCTTGGCGAGCTCCTGCAGCGCCTGCCGCTTGCTCGCCGCACGCAGCTGGGCAACCACGCTGCGTGGCGTGATCAAGTCGGCGATGTCCATAATCGGGCCCGGCAATTCTCGTCGCGACCTCAGCCCCGTTCCGCATGACAAAACGGGCCATATGAACGCCGGGCGTCCACGACCGGCGAGTGGTCGCAACGAGGCGAAGGTTCAACCATCGCCAACCGCCGCCGAATTCTCGCGCTGACGCCCGCGCCGAGCCGGATCGAACACAGGATCGACCCAGCCGATATTGCCATCGGTCCGCCGGTAGACAAGGTTCAGCTCGCCATGCGCGCGATTGCGGAACAGCAGCACCGGCGCATCGGCCAGATCCATCCGCATCGCCGCTTCGCCAACGGTCAGCCGCGGCAACTCGGTGCTGATCTCGGCGATAACCGCCGGGGCCCCGCCGGGAGCCGCTTCCTCGGCTTCCTCGGCTTCCTCGGCTTCCTCGACGACCGGCGCCAACACGGCATCGCGCGCGCTCTCGACCGGTTCGGAGGGCTCGCGCAGCCTGGCGTGATGGTCACGAAGGCGGCGCTTGTAGCGGCGCATCTGTTTGGCGATGCGCTCCGCCGCGGCGTCAAAGGCGGCATACGCCTCGTCGAGAGCGGCACCGGCGTTGACCACCATCCCGCGGCCGATGTGCAAGGAAATTTCGGCGCGAATCAGATGAGCCTCCTTTGCCACCACCACGTGGGCTTCAATCGCGCTCTTGAAATATTTCGTCAGAATTGACTCGATGTTGGAGGCGATGTGTCCGCGCAACGCATCGCCGATATCGACCTGCTTGCCCGTGACTGTCAGCTGCATGGATGCAGTGCCTTTCCCCAGGGGAATGGGTTGCAGTCGAAGCATCCCGCAAGCGAAATTGGGAGCACCTCCAAGCGCAGTCAAGCGGCCGCAGGCTAGGCGGCGCCGATTAACCCGTCAAGGATGGCTGCGGTCCGGCCGCGCGTCGATCACCTCACAAGGCAAGCAACTTTTCGCGGCGCCGCTGCACCGACGAAGGGATCCGCATTGCCTCGCGATATTTGGCGACGGTGCGGCGCGCGATGTCGATGCCGTCGCGCTCCAGCAATTCGACGATGCGCTCGTCCGACAGCGTGGCGGCCGCGGGCTCGTTGCCGATCAGATTGCGGATCAGATGGCGCACCGCTTCCGCCGAGTGCGCGTCGCCGCCGCTCGAAGCCGGGATTGACGAGGTGAAGAAATATTTCAGCTCATAGAGACCGCGCGGCGTCGCCATGTGCTTGTTGCTCGTCACCCGACTGACGGTGCTCTCGTGCATCCCGATCGCTTCGGCGATGTCGCGCAAGATCAGCGGCCGCAACGACTGCACCCCACGCCGAAAAAACCCCTCCTGCTGGCGGACGATCTCCGCGGCAACCTTGAGGATCGTGGTGGCGCGCTGGTGCAACGATTTGACCAGCCAGTTGGCAGCCTGCAGCCGGTCGGTCAAGTAGTCCTTTTCCACCTTGCTGCGTGCCGCCTGGCTGACCCGCGCGTGGTATTTGTTGTTGACGAGGACCCGCGGCAGCGTTTCGGCATTGAGCTCGATGACCCAGCCGCCTTCAGGCTGCGCGCGCATCAGGATGTCGGGCACGACCGGCTGCGCCAGCGGCGGATCGAACGCCAGCCCCGGCCGCGGATCGAGCGACTTGATCTCTGCGATCATCTCGGCCACGTCCTCGGCGTCGACATGGCACACGCGCATCAGCGCCGGGATGTTGCGCGCCGCAAGCAGCGGCAGATGGTCGAGCAGCGCCTGCATTGCCGGGTCGAGCCGGTTGCGGTCGCGCAGCTGGAGAGCCAGACATTCGGCCAAATCGCGGGCGAAAACACCGGCCGGGTCGAATTGTTGAAGACGCGCCAGGACGGCCTCGGCTCGCGCCAAATCGCAGCCGAGGAGCACTGCAATGCCGTCGAGCGCCCCGCCGAGATAGCCGTTCTCGTCGAGCAGATCGAGCAGGTGCACCGCGATCAGTTGATCCCCCTGATCGGAAAGATCGGAAAGATCGGTTCCGATCTGCTCCAACATATGCTCGCGCAGGGTGCGCGGCCGTGCGGCGGCGTGTTCGATCGCGGGGCGGTCGTCACCGCCGAGCGCGCCGCTGCGACTGCGCCACGACTGCGGCTCTTCGGCGGAATTGAACGATCCGTCTCCCTCCGCTCCCGAAGCGGCATGCCAATGCTCGGTCGCATCTGGCGTAAGATCGTTGATCAACCCCTCCGGAAGGGCCGCGGTGGACGCTTGTTCAACGCCATTTGCCGCGTCACCGGCGGGAAGGGCTTCTTCGCCGGTCCACTCCCGCCGCTCGAGCAGCGGGTTTTGCTGGATCTCGGCATCGACAAAATTGTTCAATTCAAGATTTGAGAGCTGCAGCATTTTGATCGCCTGCTGCAGTTGCGGCGTCATGACCAGCGCTTGCGACTGGCGCAACTCAAGTCGCTGCGAAAAACCCATCCTATTCACATCAGCGCTCCGCTGGGAGCGGCTTATAGGCTAAACCGGTCGCCGAGGAAAACCCGTCTTACGTCGACGTCTGCGACGATTTGTGCGGGTGTCCCTTCCATCAACACCTGACCGGCGTGCAGTATATAGCCACGATCTACGATTTCAAGCGTTTCGCGCACGTTGTGGTCAGTAATCAGCACTCCGATCCCGCGATCCTTGAGGTGGCCGATCAGATCGCGAATGTCGCCGACGGCAATTGGGTCGATACCGGCGAGGGGTTCGTCGAGCAGGATGAAATGGGGCTGCGTCGCCAACGCCCGCGCGATCTCGCAGCGGCGGCGCTCGCCCCCCGACAAAGCCATCGCCGGCGCACGCCGCAAATGAGTAATTGAAAATTCGGCGAGCAGGGAATTGAGCCTGGCTTCGCGCGCTTCGGGCTCGGGTTCGGCGACTTCCAAAATCGCGCGGATGTTCTGCTCGACGCTCAGGCCTCGAAAAATCGAGGCTTCTTGGGGAAGATAGCCGATCCCGCGCCGGGCGCGACGATACATCGGGAGATCGGTGATGTCCTGGCCGTCCAGCGTCACAACGCCGGTATCAGCCGCGATCAATCCCGTGATGATGTAGAAGCACGTGGTCTTCCCCGCGCCATTCGGTCCCAGCAGCCCGACCACCTCGCCCCGCTGGACCGAGACATTGACGCCGCGCAGGACCGGCCGCCGCTTGAAGCTCTTGCCGAGACCGATGCCGCGCAAGCCAAGCTCCGGCAAGGACCGCCTTGCCGCATTGGGTCCCCGCAGGTCGAGGTTTTCGGCGACGAGCTGAGGTCTCCGCTCGACCGCGCCCGCGCCACGCGAGCCGGACCTCATCACGATTTAGGCGCTCCGGCGCCCGCCGGCTTGGCGCCGGCTTTTTGAGCGCTGCCGGCTTTTTGAGCATCCTGCCCAGTGGTCGCGTCCTGACGGTAAAACAGGCCTTCGACCCGTGGTGCCGGAGCACCGGGCTTGGCGGCGACGGTCATCATGCGGCTGACGTTTGTGTTAAGGCTCGACCACTGCATACTCGCCTTTTACCGTGTCTTGCCCCCGGGTGATCGTGACGTTGCCAAGCAGGGTCACGATCCCGGTGTCGGCATTGTAGACCCCGTAATCGCCACGCCCGATATCGGTCGTGGTCACGACGACAACGTGCCCCTGCGCGTCGACGCGGCTGATCCGCGAAGTGCCCTCGGTGGAATCGGCCGGCCGGGCACCGGCGCCCGGCTTGGTGTGCACGGCTGTCTGTCCTGGCCGCGCCGGTGCGGATTTGGGTCCGGTTCCCGCCGCCGCCGGTTGAGGCGCGGTTCGAGTGCCCGCCGCCGGCTTTGCCGCCCCTGCCCCCGAGGTCGCAGCAGTCTTGTCCTTGACGAAATGAGCGGTCAGGACGTCGGCGCGAATGCGCCTGTCGGCGCGGATCGCGAGCGCGTCGCCCCGAGCCACGGCCACCTGCTGCTGATCGTACCATTCAAGGCTGTCGCGGGCGGTGACGACATCCGTCGGGGTCGTCAATTTCAGATGCTGGCCGGTCACGACGCCGATCTGCTGGTCGACATCGTAGACCGCCTGATCGCCGACCACGGTTTGCGACGGGCCTTTGATGACGACATGGCCGTCGGCGTCGAGCCGGTAGACCTCGTTGCCGCCTTCTGCCGACTTGCTTTTGCTCGGGCGATAATGGGCGGTCAACGTGTCGGCGTGCACCTCGCTCGTCCCGCGGGTCGCCACCGCGTTGCCGCGGGCGACATAGACCTGTTTGTCCTGCTGCCATTCGATACCCGAATCGGCGGTGATGTCGATCGGCCGCGCATCGGATGAGGCGCCGAGGGGGCCTAAGCCTTGCGCCGCCAGCCGACCCGGATGGTACGCCGCCACCGCAAGCAGCATCGTCAGGCCCAATGCCGGCCACCACCGCACACCCTCATGTCGCGGCAGACCCAGCCTTGCCGAGGCGTCGTCAGTCGACATGAGGTTCGACCTTGTGGACATGTTCGACCTTGTGGACCGGGTGCCCCGTCTTTGCCGGCGTTTTGGCTAAATGCCGGACAACGTGATGCGGTCTTGCTCCAGAATGGCCGGCGCCGGCTGGTTGGACCTGCAGGGGCTTGGCGACCTCCGCAGGGGCGAGTTGTGGGTTGGCCTTGGCCGGCGCCGTCGCGGCGGCCTCGACCAGAGCGGCGGTCTTTACGATCTCGGCCGGCAGTTCGGGCGCCGAACTTGCCGGCTTGGTCGGCCTGGAGCCTTTCAGAACCGCATGCGACTGTCCGGTGAAGATGATGGTGTCGCCTTTGTCGAGAACGCGGAAGCCCTGTCCCCAGATGTCTCCTGACGGCCCGTGTCCCTCGATCGGGTCATGGCCCTCGGCGGTGCTATCGGCAAAATCGGCATGAGCCCGCCGAGTGACGAAGCGGGTGCCGTTTTGATGGGTGAGGGTGACGTCGTCGAACAGGTCGAGCAATTGGACCTGAGATTGATAGATCCCGGTTGCAGCGGTCAACACGACGCTGGCGCCGCTGTGCACGATCATCACCGCCCGCGGCTGTTCGAGCGACATCAGATCGCTGCGGTTCGGCACTTGGCGCCCGACCGCGGCCGTGACCACGTAGGGCCGGTTCAGCCGATCGGTTCCCGCATATCGCGGGTTGATCATCTTGAGCTCGCGCGCCTCGCGCAGGTCGATCGCCGAGACGGCAAGCCGCACGCTCTCAATCAGAGGAGCAAGACGCGGCCACATGGCGACCAGCAACAGCAGAGTGGCTCCGATCGCCGGCAGGACGCGCTTTAACAGGGCAACGCTACGGCTGTAGCCGTCCGCGCCAGTGCGCGAACGAACGGAAAGGGCGGGCCTCGCCTCTCCCATCAGAAGTCGGGCTCTGCCCGAAATTGGCCTGCCGCTCCGCCGCCTTCATTGTCCGGCCCGTGTTCGGCTACCTACGCGATACCGGCACTTAGGCAGTCGTGCAAATGCAAGAACCCGATCGGATGCCGCTCGTCGTCGACCACGAACAGCGAGGTGATCGCGATGCGGTTCATCAATCCGAGAGCTTCGGCCGCCAGCGCCGCCGGGCCGATCGTCTTCGGCGAGACGTGCATGATCTCCTCCACTTCCCGGCACAGCAGCGAATCGTCCATGTGCCGGCGCAGATCGCCGTCGGTGACGATCCCGACAAGCCGTCCATCGCGGTCGCAGGCGCCGACACAGCCAAAGCTCTTGGCTGTCATTACCAGGATCGCCTCGGACATCCGGGTGAAAGGCGGGACCAGCGGCACGGCGTCGCCGACATGCATGATGTCGCCAACCCGCAGCAGCCGCCGCCCGAGCTTGCCGCCGGGGTGGAATAAGCGAAAATCCGCAGTCGAAAACCCCCGACGCTCGAGTAAGGCGATGGCGAGCGCATCGCCGAGCGCCATCATGACCGTCGTCGAGGTCGTCGGAGCAAGGCCCATCGGACAGGCCTCGGCCGCCGCTGGCAGCAGCAGAACCACGTCCGCCGCTTCGGCGAGCGTCGACCGCGCACCTGAGGTGACGGCGATCAGCGGGATCCCAAAGCGTCGCGAATAGGCGATGATGTCGGCGAACTCCGTGGTCTCGCCGGAATTCGACAGCGCCAGGATCGCATCCTCGCAGCCGATCATGCCGAGATCGCCGTGGCTCGCTTCGCCGGCGTGAACGAACTGCGCCGGTGTTCCGGTCGAGGCCAGGGTCGCAGCGATCTTGTGCGCGACGTGGCCGCTCTTGCCGACACCGCTGACGACGATTCGCCCATGCGCCGCCGCGCATAGGTCCGACCGCGGTCGGAAAGGTGCCGCCGAGTGCCGTAGCCAGGCTTTCCAGGCCGTCGATCTCGGCTCGTATGACCCGCCTGGCGACAACAAGGTCGGACGCGGCGCAGTGCCTGCGTCGCGCAGCCGCTGTCGCGTCACCCGACTGGGCGTCGGCGATCGTGCCGTTCATCGCCACCGGTCACCCCGACCGGCTCGAAGGATTGACAGCGTGGTGCCCCCTATGCGCGGTCAATGCGCAAAGATGTCTTGCTCCGCCCAGCCGCCGAGATCAAGCAACACGCGATGCGGCAAAAAATCGAAAGCGGCGCGCGCCAGCGGTTCGCGGCCCTCACGCGCCAACATCGCATCGAGCCGGGCGCGCAGCGCATGCAGATGAAGCACGTCCGAGGCAGCGTAGCGCAACTGCTCCTCGGTCAATGTCGGCGCGCCCCAATCGGAGCTTTGCTGCTGCTTCGACAGGTCGACATTGAGCAGGTCTTTGCACAAATCGCGGAGGCCGTGCCGGTCGGTAAAGGTTCGCGCCACCCGCGATGCGATCTTTGTGCAGTAAACCGGCGTCGCCATGACGCCGAGATAGCGGTGCACCATGGCCAGATCGAAACGCGCGAAATGGAACAGCTTCGTCACGCACGGATCGCCGAGGAGCCGCCGCAGCCGTGGCGCGTCGTAAACGCCGGGCGCGAACTGGACCAGATGGGCGTCGCCGTCCCCGGCCGAAAGCTGTACGACGCACAGGCGGTCGCGATGAGGGTTCAGCCCCATCGCCTCGGTGTCGATCGCGACCGCGGCGCCAAACCCGACGCCCTCGGGAAGATCGCCGTGATGAAGCCAGTATGTCATTCGACGGTGAAGCGCGAGTTAGCGCTGCCGAGTGCTGGTGCCCAGGAGAAGACTCGAACTTCCACGAGCTATCGCCCACTAGAACCTGAATCTAGCGCGTCTACCAATTCCGCCACCTGGGCTCGCCAGAGCCAGCGGAAATAAGCCTGGACCCCGGCGATGTCAACGAGGCTGATCTTACCATTGCCATAAAGAAAGGGTCCTGTAATAGGGTGCGCCGTTGCCGACGGTCGGTGGTCAGCGCGGTCACGGTCCGTGTCAGCTCGCCGCACCTTCCCGCTCCGGCTATTCGAGGCGAATCGAGCCCGCTTTTATGAACCGACGCAGACCTGTCAATATTTGCCGCCTGTTGTCCGCGGTGCTGCTCATGCTCGCGATCGAAGGGGGTGGCGTCGGGGCAACCGCGCAGCCCGCCCCGCCGGCTGTGCTCGTCACTGCCGCAGCGCTGCGCGACGTGTCGGGAACCGCGGAATTCGTCGGCCGCGTCAAGGCCGTCGACAAGGTCCGACCTGCGCGCCCGCGTCGCGGGTTATCTCGGATCGCGTCTTTTCAAGGAGGGCGATCGGGTCAATACCGACCAGACAGTCTTCACGCTCGATCCCGCGCCATTCGAGGCGACTCTCGCCCAGCGCAAAGCCGAGGTCGCGGCCGCGGCCGCGGCGGCCGATTTTGCCGATTTGCAGGCCCGGCGCGGGCGCGAGTTGATCAAGACGAAAACGATCCCACAGGCGGAACTCGACCTGCGCGAATCGGCCCTGCTCAAGGCAAAAGCGGCGCTCGCGCAAGCCCAGGCGGGGCAGCAAGCTGCCGAAGTCGATTTGTCCTATACCCAGATTAAAAGCCCGATCACCGGCCGAATCGGCCAAGCGGCGTATTCGCCTGGCAATCTCATCGGCCCCAACAGCGGGACCCTCGCCACCGTCGTCAAAGAGGATCCGATCCAGGTCGTTTTCAACGTCAGCCAGCGCCAGCTGATCGAGGCTCGCCGCGACGTACCGAAGGAGCAACTCACCGCGATCGTCGCCCGCCTGCGGCTCGCCGACGGCTCGACCTACGAGCAACCGGGGAAGCTCGATTTCGTCGGGGTGCAGGCCGATCCAAATACCGATTCGATCCCGCTGCGCGCGGTCCTCCCCAATCCGAAAGGCGTTCTCGCGGACGGCATGAGCGTGCGGGTGATGCTCGAAATCGGCAAACCGGTGCAGGCGCTGGTCATCCCGCAATCGGCAATCGCCCAGGATCAGGCCGGCACCTACGTGTTTGTCGTCGATAAAGAGAATAAGGCGGTCAGGCGTCCGGTCAAGGTCGAGATCCAGCCCGACGGCACCGCGGTAGTCAAAGACGGGCTCGCCGCCGGGGATCGGGTCATCGTGCAGGGCCAGGCTCGGGTGCGCCCGGGCCTAACTGTGGCGCCGAGTACGACTCCGCCCGCCTGAGGCGTCAAAGAGAGAGGGACGCCGATGATTTCGGCCATTTTTGTCGACCGGCCGCGGCTGGCGATCGTCATTTCGATCCTGATCACGCTCGCCGGACTGATCGCGCTCTCCGCGATCCCGATCGCGCAGTTCCCCGACATTGTCCCGCCCGAGGTGTCGGTGACGACCACCTATCAAGGCGCCAACGCCGAGGTCGTTGAACAGACCGTCGCCCAGGTCATCGAAAGCGAGATCAACGGCGTCACCGGCATGCTCTACATGCGCTCGTTCTCCGGCAATGACGGCTCCTACAACCTGACCGTGTCGTTCGCGGTCGGCACCGATCCCGAAACCAACACCGTCAATGTCCAGAACCGGGTGCAGCGGGCGATGCCGCGCCTGCCGGCCGAGGTGCAGCAATACGGAGTCAAAGTCGACAAGAAATCCTCGGCGATCTTGCAAGTGGTGGTGCTGCGCTCGCCCAAGGGGACGCACGACAGCCTGTTTTTGTCGAATTACCTGCTGATCAACATCCGCGACACGATCAGCCGTATTCCCGGCGTCGGCCAAGCCAATTTGTTTGGCCAGCAGGACTATGCGATGCGCATCTGGCTCGACATGGACCGGCTGACCGGGCTCGGGCTGACGCCCCAAGACGTCATCAATGCGGTGCGCGCACAGAATGTGCAGGCTGCGGTCGGCCGCATCGGCGGCGCGCCGGTCGTCGAAGCCCAGCAGCGGACAATCCCGCTCACCACCCAGGGCCGGCTCGAAACCCCCGAGCAGTTCGGGGCGATCATCGTGCGCGCCCAGCCCAACGGCTCGTTGATCCGGGTGCGCGACGTGGCCCGAGTTCGAGCTCGGTGCGTTATCCGGCGACGTGTTCTCGACCTTTAACGGCAAGTCGGCCGCGGCGATGGGCATCTATCTGGCGCCGGGGACGAACGCGGTGGCGACCGCGAAGGCGGTGCGCGAGGCAATGACGGACATGGCCGAGCGCTTTCCGGACGACGTGACCTGGGAGATCCCGTACGACACGACGGTTTTCGTCAGCGCCTCGATCCACAAGGTGATCTCGACCCTGATCGAGGCCTTTGTGCTGGTGGCGATTGTCGTCTTTGTCTTTCTCGGCAGCCTGCGCGCGACCCTGGTGCCGATAATCGCGGTGCCGGTGGCGCTCGTCGGCACCTTCGCCGCGATGCTGGCGCTCGGCTTTTCGGCGAACACGATCTCGCTGTTGGCGCTGGTCCTGGCGATCGGGATCGTCGTCGACGATGCGATCGTCGTCGTCGAGGCGGTCGAGCACATGATCGCCGAGCACCCCGAAATGTCGCCGGCCGACGCCACGAAGGCGGCGATGGTCCAAATCACCGCGCCGATTATCGCGATCACCTTGGTGTTGCTGTCGGTCTTCGTCCCGGTCGCTTTCATCCCGGGGATCGTCGGTCAGCTCTATCAGCAATTTGCTGTTGCCGTGTCGGTGTCGATGCTGATCTCGGCGCTGAACGCTCTGACCTTGTCGCCGGCGCTGTGCTCGTTGCTGCTGCGCCACGGTCCGCCGCCCGGCCGGATCATCCGCACAATGCAGGGCGGCATCGACGGCATGCAGCGCGGCTACACGAGCATCGTCGGGCATATCGCGCCGCGGGTGCTGCTGACCCTCGCGCTGATCAGCGTTGCGGTTGCCGCAATTCTGGGCTTCGGCCGTGCGGTGCCGGGGGGGTTTCTGCCTGAGGAGGATCAAGGCGCGCTGTTGATGGAGGCGCAGCTGCCCGAGGGCGCCTCGCTCAATCGCACTGGTGACGTCGCCGCTGAGGTCGACAAGATTACCAAAGCGACGCCAGGGGTGGCGGCGGTCACGACGATCATCGGTTACAGCCTGATCGACGGCATCAATCAGTCGAACAAGGCGACTTTTTTTGTGACCCTCACCCCATTCGACGACCGCCACGGCGAAGCCGAGAAGGTGTGGGGCGTGCTCGACCACCTGCGTGGCGAATTCCTGAAGATCCCGGCGGCGATCGTGATCCCGTTCAATTTGCCGCCGATCATCGGGCTCGGCACCGGCGCCGGGTTCGAATACCAGCTGCAATCCTATTCGGGCGCCCCGGCCAGCGAGATGGGCGCGGTCGCTCGCGGGCTGATCCAGGCGGCGAACGAGGACCCGGCGCTGGCCGGCGTCTTTACAACCTACGGCGCCTCGACCCCGCTGATCCGGCTAGATATCGACCGCGAGCGGGCCGAGACCTTGGGCATCAGCATCAGCGACATCTTTACTGCCCTGCAGTCGACCCTCGGCGGTTACCGGGTCAACGACTTCAATAAATTCGGCCGCACCTGGCAGGTCGTCCTTCAGGCCGAGACGGCGCAGCGCATGCAGCCTGACGACATCTTCGAGGTGCACGTGCGCGCCAAAACCGGCGCGCTGGTGCCGATCCGCTCGCTCGCCACGGTCGAGAACGTGCTCGGCCCCGGTTATATTTACCGCTTCAACAATTTGCGGGCAGTGGCAATTCAGGGACGGCCGGCGCAAGGCTATTCATCGGGTCAGGCATTGGCGGCGATGGAGCAGGTGTCGAAGGCGACGTTGCCGGCGGGGTTCGGGTATTCGTGGAGCGGCACCGCCTACCAGGAGAAGATTGCCGCCGGTCAGACCACGGCGATCCTGGCGCTCGCCGTGCTGTTCGCCTATCTGGTGCTGGTCGGGCTCTACGAATCCTGGGCGATGCCGGCGGCGGTGATCGTCTCGATCACGGTCGGGCTGGCGGGCGCCCTCGGCGGATTGTTGCTGACCGGATTGCCGAACGACGTCTTCGCCCAGATCGGCATTGTCGTGCTGATAGCACTCGCCGCTAAAAACGCGATCCTGATCGTCGAATTCGCGATGGAAGCGCGGCGTGACGGCCTCGCTGTCGCCGAGGCGGCGCTGAGCGGGGCGCGGGCGCGGTTCCGCGCGGTGATGATGACCTCTTTCGCCTTTATTCTCGGCCTCGTGCCGTTGCTGATCTCGGGCGGCGCCGGTGCCGTCACACGCCACGCGGTTGCGACCGCGGTGTTTTTCGGCATGCTTGCCGCCTCGGTGTTCGGGATCTTCCTGATCCCCGGCCTTTATGTTGTGTTCCAGAAACTCCGCGACGGGGTCAAGCAGCGGGTATTCGGCATGCAGCCCTCCACCGGCCCGGTCGAGCACCCGACCAAGACCGCCGCCGAATAGCCCGCGGGACACCCAGCCCCAGCGCGCTCGGATCGTCCACGATTCCCGGCGCGCCCGGGAACCTACCGAAATTCGGGAACCAGCGCTGCGCACCGCCCATTTTTGCGGCAAGATTACGGGAGAAAACCGATGTTTGAGGGCTACTTCGCGCCCAACGCTTCGTAAGCGGTCAGCGTCCGGCTGAGAATGGACCCTGTGGAATAGGTATGCGCCGCTGCCGACCGAGCACGGGACGCGAGCTCGTCGTACAGGTGCTTGTCCACGGCAATGTTGGAGATCGCTTCAGCCAGCGCTCTGCTGTCGGCCGGCGGTACCGTCAACCCCATGCCGGTTTCGCGGATCACGGCGGACAATTCACCAACCTCGGTAGCGACGACGGGCAAGCCGAAGCCGATCGCATTGGCCAATATTCCGCTTTGCGATGCCTCGATGTAGGGCAGCGCCAACAGGTCCGCTTCGGCGAAGAGCTGCGCCACTTCTTCGTCCGGAATGAATCTGTTGCGGATGTCGAAAAGGTCGTGGTCTTGGATCATTGATCGATATTGGCCGAAATCGGCGCCGGTCCCGGCGATAATGAACCGCACCTGCGGTGCCGCGGCAGATATCAGAGGTGCGGCTTCCAAAAGATAACGCAGTCCCTTGTACTCATAGATGCGACCAAAGAATAGGACACGAAACAATCCATCGGGTCGCTTGCCGTATCCCAACCGCCTTGCCAGCTTCGCATGATAGGTAATCGCCGGATGAGGAACGATGAACACCCGATCGTTCAGCGCCCGATGTTGCCGTAAGAGACCCTCGCGCAGGACGGGGCCATGCACGATGATACTGTTTGAGCGCCGGATCAGATGGTTGATCAGAAAGCGAGGCACCCGACGCGAGCTGTGGTCGCCAGGGTGATGCGCGATGTCGTGAACGGTCGTTATGATCGGCAAGGAACCCAATAGAGAGGGAAGCAAATTCAACCATACGTGGTTTTCCATTAAGAAATGCACAACATCAGGCCGCCATCTTTTAATCGTCTGCCGGAGTTCTCAACAGGTAAGGAATGCTCTTGAGCTGCCGATGACGCGGTACCGCGAACCATGCGACTTCTAAATTTGCGCCGCGCTGTGGTAAAGTCATGCCGGCATATCTGTCGGACAGGCACAATAGGACTTCACAGGTTTGCGCCAAAATATCAGCCAACTCTAGACAATAGTCCGCCGATGCGGTACCGATCAGGGCAACTCTCATGCGCGAGCTCCTTTCAGCTCGACAGCCTACAACCGTCGATAGGCGAAATCTTTCGGGACCGGAGTGGATGGACGGTGGGGACCGGAATGTGAAGGGCGCCGATGGTGAAATGTGCATTGGTGTGCGGGGCCGGCGGGTTCATCGGCGGCTACCTTGTCAAGCGGTTAAAGCGCGACGGGTTCTGGGTGCGCGGAGTGGATTTGAAATTTCACGAATACTCGGTGACCGAAGCCGACGATTTCGTGATGGGCGACCTGCGGGAGCAAGGCTTTTGCCGCGCTGTCGTCGACCGCCGCTTCGACGAGGTTTATCAGCTTGCCGCGGATATGGGCGGCGCAGGTTACATCTTCACCGGCGAGCACGACGCCGAACTGATGCATAATTCGGCGACGATCAACTTGAACATGCTCGACGCCAGCTACAGGCGGGACATCCGAAAAATTTTTTACTCGTCGTCGGCCTGCATGTATCCGGCCTACAACCAGGAAGACCCGCTCAATCCAAAATGCGCCGAGGATTCGGCCTATCCGGCGGCACCGGACAGCGAATACGGGTGGGAGAAGCTGTTCAGCGAGCGCCTCTATTTGGCCTATCGCCGGAATTACGGAATGCAGACCTATGTCGCGAGGTATCACAACATCTTCGGGCCGCAAGGGACCTGGACCGGAGGGCGCGAGAAGGCGCCCGCCGCGATTTGCCGCAAGATCGCGATGGCGCGCAGCGGCGATGACATCGAGGTATGGGGCGACGGCGAACAGACGCGCTCTTTCCTCTATATCGACGAGTGCGTCGAAGGCACGGTGCGGCTGCTGCGATCGAATTTTGCCGGCCCGGTCAACATCGGGTCGCAGGAGATGGTCACCATCAACCAGTTGGTCGACCTCGTCGCCGACCTCGCCGGAAAGCGGATCGGCAAGAAGCACATTTCCGGGCCCACGGGCGTGCGCGGGCGCAACTCCGACAACCGGCTGATCAAAGGAGAGCTGGATTGGGAGCCGACGCAGACGCTGCGGGCCGGACTCGAGCCGACATATCGCTGGATCGAGACCCAAGTGATGAGGAACTCGATTTAAGTTACAGCTTTCTTTAAGCTGTCGTCGTCAATGTGTATTGGGAGCCTCGGCTGGGCTCGCGAGGCGTCGTTGAGGAGTTGCACTTGACCCCGGACGTGAGCACGACCATCCGGGCGCGCGCCCCGCTGCGCCTTGGGCTCGCCGGCGGAGGAACCGATCTCTCCCCCTATTGCGACGAATTCGGCGGCGCGGTTCTGAATACGACGATCAATCGTTTCGCCTACGCGTTCATCACCCTGCGCGACGACGGCAAAGTGGTGTTCCGGGCAAAGGACCTGGGCCGAGAAGAGGTGCTCGACGCCGCGCCGCAGCTGCCGCAGGCGAGCTTGGTGCTGCATCGCGGCGCCTATGAGCGAATGGTGCGCGATCATAATGCCGGAGAAGTGATTTCCGCCACGATCACCACGACCGTCGACGCGCCGATGGGCTCGGGTCTCGGCTCGTCCTCGGCACTGGTCGTCGCGCTGGTCGACGCGTTCCGAACGCTGCTCGGGGCGCCGCTCGGCCAGTACGACGTAGCCCACCTGGCATTCGAGATCGAACGCATTGACCTCGGCTTGGCCGGCGGCAAGCAAGACCACTATGCCGCGGGTTTCGGCGGCACCAACTTCATCGAATTTCTCGCCAATGACCGGGTGATCGTCAATCCGTTGCGGATCTCGGACAGTGCGAGGAACGAATTCGAATCGTCGCTGGTAATTTGCTTTTCCGGCCGCACGCGCGACGCGACGTTGATTATCGAGCAACAGACGGCGGGCATCGTCGATCATGACGCAACCACGATCGCGGCGCTGGATCGGCTAAAGGCCGATGCCGTCGAAATGAAAAACGCGCTGCTCGCCGGCGATATTCGGGCGATGGCGCGGATCCTCGATGCTTCCTGGAAGGCGAAGAAGATGACCGCGACCGGGATATCGACCGACCGGATCGAACGGCTCTACGATGTCGCCGTTGCCAATGGCGCGCTCGCGGGAAAGGTCTCCGGCGCGGGCGGCGGTGGTTTCGTGATGTTCCTCGTCCATCCCGAGGATCGCCGCGGGCTGCTCGATGCGCTCAACGGGGCCGGCGGCAGCGCGGAGCCGGTCAAGTTTGCGGAGCGCGGATGCGAAACGTGGCAGGCGCGCCGGTGAACGCGGTTAGGCAGGATCTGGTTCGATCTCGCGATACGGTGCAGGCCGCGATCGACGACCCGGCCTTTGCGGCAATTGGGAACAACGTCGAGGTCTCCGCAAACACCCCCGGCAACCGGCGAAAGCCGCTTCTCGTCGGCAACGCCGCCGGCGCGGCCGACGCCGCTTATTCGGCAGATCGACATAACGCCCGGGCACATGGTCCGCGGCCTCGTCGAGGAGCGCCGGTTTCCGTGCCGCCGATTTGAGCGGCTCGGGGCAGCACCGCGGATGATTGGGCAGGCGGTCATCTTGTGCGGCGGGCTCGGAACCCGTCTTGGCGGATTGGCGGCGGAGACGCCAAAGCCGTTGCTGCCGGTCGATGGCGCCCCGTTTCTCGACGTATTGTTGTTCGAACTGGGCCGCCAGGGGGTGACGCGGATCTTGCTCCTCGCCGGTTTTGCGGCGCAACGGATCGTCGACTACGCTGCGTCGACGTCGCTGAAGGCGCGGTTCAGCTTGGAGATCGACGTGTCGACAGAGCCGCGCCGCGCTGGAACCGGCGGTGCGGTCTGGCATGCACGCGACCGCCTCGACGACCGCTTCTTTCTGCTCAACGGCGATTCGTGGTTCGACATCAATTTGCTCGACTTTGCCGGCCGCGCAATCGGCGAACCCGCAGCAACCGGCGCCGTCGCTGTCAGAACACTCCCCGATGCGTCCCGCTATGGGGTGGTCGAGATCGATCACGAACGCGTTACCGGATTTCGCGATCGCCCCGAACATCCGGGAAGGGGGGTCGTGAACACCGGCGTCTATGTCTTTCAGCGTGCGCTGGCCGACCGGCTCGGACCTTGCAGCTCGCTCGAGCGGGATGTCTTGCCGCTGCTCGCTCGCGATCAGCAGCTGCTGGGGGTAGCGTTCGACGGTTATTTTATCGATATCGGGGTTCCCGACTCTTTTGCCCGCGCCCAGCACGAAGTTCCACGGCAGCGGCAGCGTCCGGCGGTCTTTCTCGACCGAGACGGCGTGCTCAACCATGATGACGGCTACGTTGGCTCGAGGGCTCGTTTTCGCTGGATTGACGGCGCCAAAGCGGCTGTCAAATCGCTGAACGACGCGGGGCGCTTGGTGTTCGTCGTCACCAACCAGGCCGGAGTGGCTCGCGGTCTCTACCGGGAGGAAGATGTCCGGGCCCTCCATAGGCAGCTTGCGGCGGAGCTCGCAAACTGCGGGGCCCATTTCGACGACATCCGCTATTGTCCGTTTCACCCCGAAGCTGTGCTGCCCGAGTATCGCCGCGCGAGCCACTGGCGAAAACCCGCACCGGGGATGATTACCGATCTTCTCGGGTGCTGGCCCGTCGACCTCGGCTCGAGTTTTCTGATCGGCGACCGAGAAACCGATTGCGCCGCCGCCGCCGCGGCTGGACTCGAGAGCCACCTCTTCCCCCCCGGCGGCGACCTGTCCCTTTTCCTCATGGATCTGCTGGCGTCCCGGGCCGGCTAGCGTTGGTTTGACGCCCCCGCGCACGTCCCTGTTATCGAGCAGTCCCCTGTGTCTCCGGCCCGACTTGCGGCAAGCAAAGAGCTAATCTTCCATGAAGAACCATAGACTGGCTGACGGGCCGAGTGGGAAATGGGCCGGGTGAAGTAAAGAATTTTGCAAGAAACGGATAGGATTGACGGGTTTTCCGGCGATTTAGGATTCCCGTTTGGCGTCATCTGTGCGATTGGGTGGTGGGTCATCAGTGTCGGGGGACGCGGTGGCGAGACCGCGAGACGCGACTAGGGCTTTCTCGATCAGCGTTTGCCGGCGAGGGCATGCCGGGTCCGGCGCCGCCCGGCCCGCCGACTGGGTGGGTCGCGCGGCTGTTGATGCTGAAGCACATGGATGATCTGCCGGACGAGGTTCTGTGCGGGCGCCGGCCGAAGAACCCCGGTAACCAATTTTGCGGCGAGCTGAGCTGCTGCCGCGAGCGGCCACGACCGGCGGCGCGTCCCGATCGCGATTTCCCGCCCGAACACCAACCCGGATGCGATCTGGTGCCGGCGGCGGCGAGGTCGTCATCGTCACTGCTTTGCTGCCGGGATCGCGGCTTCGCCCTCATCGTCGTGCTCTGGGTTTTGGTGCTGATCGCCTTCATCGTCATGCATCTGACGGCGAGCGGCCGGACCGAGATTCAGATCGCGAGCAATACTGTTGCAAATTCCGTCCTGCAGGCCGCGGCCGACGGCACCATCTACGAGGCCATCTTTAATTTGTCGGATCCGCAATCGGACCACCGCTGGCCGGTGGATGGGAATGCGCGCGATCTGCCGATCGGCCAAACCCGAGTGACCCTGCGGTTGGCGAACGAAGCCTGGTGGGTCAATCCGAATTGGGCTTCGCCGGCACTCCTCGAAGCGCTGCTCCGCGCCACCGGGAGCGATCCCGAGAGCGCGCGCCGGCTGGCGAGCGCCGTCAGCGAATGGGTCGGCTCCGGCCCCGCGCCGCGACCGTCGAACCTTCGTCTCGCGGACTATCGCGCGGCAGGGCTCGATTACGGGCCGCCGGGCGCGCCGCTCGAGACCCTCGACGAGCTCGGCCGGATACTCGGCATGACCCCGGTCATCCTTGCAGCGATCCGACCTCATTTGACACTGTTCGGCCCGCCCCAGCCGAGCGTGGCCACGCCGGATCCGCTCGTCGCCGCGGCACTCGCCAAGGCCGGGCAGGGCACAGCGGTTTCTCCTGCGTCGCAGCCGCCCCCGGATATGCTGACGACACGGATCACGGCGACCGCGATTGGCCCGCACGGCACGCGCGTCACCCGGTCTGCGGTTGTGCGTTTTGGCGCGGTGCTGTCCCGCGGCTACGAAATACTCGCCTGGCGTGACGGTTTCTACGGCATGGAGGAGTAACGACGCGGGCGCGCGCCAAGTCGCACGGGCCAAATCTCGAGACCGACAACAACGCCGCCGCCGGTACCGAAGCGTGCCGCGCGGCCGCTGCGGTGGGGCCTTGTTCCGTGCGAACAGGGTCTGCGTCCGCTGTTCTGCTTTTGGCGCCCTAGAACGTCAATTTTGCGTCTAATCGACAAATGTTCTTGATACTCAGCCTTAAAGGTTAATAAACCGGACCGCGGCCACCGTAACGGCTTCACCGCGAATCGACCCGGGTGGGATCGAGCCCCAGGCGGGTCGATAAACTCCCGGAGATTTTGTGTCGTGTTTGCGCGAGGTGACCGACCCTGGGATCGTCGAAACGAGATGCTTTTGCGAGTTATTGAGAATGTTGGTGGGCGCGACTGGGATTGAACCAGTGACCCCTACGATGTCAACGTAGTGCTCTCCCGCTGAGCTACGCGCCCTTACCCGCAGCCAAAATCAGGGCGAGGTGATAGCGAAAATGGCGGCGCGAGGCAAGCGCGGCTCGGGAAGCTTCGAGGAAATGGCGGATTGCAGACCGCTCAAGGGGCGAAACTGTCGTCGAACGCAATCTGATGGCGGGTGCGCGCGACGGCGTCGCAAAGCTCATCGACGTCCATCCGCCTACCCCGACCAGCTGCGTCTGTGTTGTCGCGGCAGCGGGGAGCGGCCCTTCCACACCGTCGTGCCGGTCATCTCCGAGCCGTGAGTTCGCGCTCGCTCACGTTGCGGCGGCGCCCGGCGGCCGATAATCTTGCGCCAAACCGGATGCGAGGGGGTCATGCGGGCGCGTCTACCACTGCTGCTGGCGGCGGCTCTCGTCGCAACTGGAATGGGTTGGTCGGGGGCGAGGGCTGCGGGCTCGGCCAACCCGAGGAACGATCGTCTGTCGGCGATGCCGGAGGCGCAGCGGGCGCAGGCGCTCGGCAACAGCTTCCGTCGGGGGTGTGTTGGAGTTGAGGCTTTCCCGATGGGCATGACGGCGAGCGGCCGCGCAAAGGGCTACGCCTATTGGAGCGTACGCTGCCAGAACGGCAAGAGTTACGTCGTGCAAATCCCGCCTAGCGTCAAAAGTCCAATAATCGTAGAGGATTGCAGCGTCCTAGAGGGCACCGGTCACGAATGCTTCAAGAAATTTTGAGTATCGCGGCCGCACCGGCTTACCAGTTCATCGTCCGCCGGCAGACCGAGTACCACAATCCGAGGTTCTTTTCCTTCCACTGCGGGTCGGCACAGTTTTTCTCGACCACCGCCGCGGATTCGGTCGCACTCGCCGGCGCCACCGGCGTCGAGTTCGGAACAGGCGGCCAGCAACATCGCCAGCAAGACCAGGACGCCCAATCGCATCGCTGCGTGTCTCCTTGCGTCGGGAGCAGAACGAGACAAAAACGGGCCGAGTTCCGTCCGGTCGTCAGCCGCGTCCGGCCGAATTCTCATCCCCCAACCTTGGCGATTGCAAGGCGCTGCACCGGCGGCGCCGCAGCCGCGTGCGCAGCAGGGCCTGGGCGGTCACCGCGGACCGGGTTACAAGCTGGCGACCTAGACCGATGGGTTCAGGCAACCTTGCGACGGCGGAGTAGGGCTTTATGAAAAACGACGACAGGCCGCGGAACTACCGCAAGGACACCTTGCTGACCCATCTCGGGCGCCATCCCGAGGCGCATCATGGTGCGGTCAACCCGCCCGTCTACCACGCTTCGACGATCCTGTCGGCCAACATGGCCGAGTGGGAGGCCAAGCGCGCGCCCGGCCAACGGTTCGACGTGATCCGCTACGGCCTGCTCGGCACGCCGACGACCTTTGCCCTCGAAGAAGCGGTGGCGGCGATCGAAGGCGGCTATCGCGCGATGCTGATGTCCTCCGGGCTGGCGGCGGTCACCGCCCCGTTGCAAGCGTGCCTGAAGGCCGGCGACCACATGCTGATGGTCGATTCGGTGTACGGGCCGGCGCGCAATTTCTGCAACAATGTGCTGACCCGCTGCGGTGTCGAGACGACCTATTACGACCCGCTGATCGGCGAGGGCATCGCCCGGCTGATGCGGCCCAACACCAAAGTCGTCTATGTCGAATCGCCGGGCTCGTTGACCTTCGAGGTGCAGGACGTGCCGGCGATTGCGGCGGTAGCGCACGACGGCGGCGCCACGGTGCTGATGGACAACACCTGGGCCTCGCCGTGGCTGTTTGCGTCGTTTGAGCACGGCGTCGACGTGTCGATCCACGCCGCCACCAAATACATCGTCGGCCATTCCGACGTGATGCTCGGCGCCGTCATCACCACCAAGGAGATGTACGAAGAGGTGCGCACGATGGCCGCCGATATCGGTCATTGCGCCGGGCCGGACGACGTCTACCTCGCCTTGCGCGGATTGCGCACCCTGAGCGTGCGGCTCGAACGCCACCAGCGAAACGCGCTGACGGTCGCCCGCTGGCTGCAGACCCGGCCCGAGGTTTCGCGCGTGCTCTATCCGGCGTTGCCCGAGGATCCCGGCCACGCCTTGTGGAAACGCGATTTTCTCGGTGCCAGCGGCCTCTTCGGGGTGGTGCTGAAGCCGGCGTCGAAAGCGGCGGTCTATGCCCTGATCGACGCTCTCGATTTGTTCGGCATCGGCGCCAGCTGGGGCGGTTTCGAAAGCCTGATCCAGCCGACCACGCCCGCGCGCATCCGCAGCGCCACCCGCTTCGAGCCCGAAGGCCCGACCCTGCGCCTCCATATCGGGCTCGAAGACCCGCAGGACCTGATCGAAGACCTCGACCCGGCTTCCACGCCCTGCGCGCCACGGCCGGGTGAAACGCGACCACGCGACTCCCGAGCCTGTAGCCCGCTGGTTTGTTCCGCTCGACTAGGGCACCAATGTCCTCGACGGGAAACGGGTTCTTGTTTTCGATGGCGAATGTGGCGCGATCATCTGACCGAACCAGCCTTCCGCCATGTCCGTTTTGCTGGGACAGCGGCTATAAGCGGGTCGGAATATCGCCGCTCGGCCGGGTACGTCACCGGTCCGACGCGGCTCGCAGGCTTCGATGACCGGCTGGATCAGCGCGGAGATCGCCGGGGTTTAGTACGCGGCGGGCAGGTCTTGGGGGGCCAAGGTCCAGGAATTCTCGAACCCGCCGAGCAAGCGAAGTTCCGGGGATGCGGGCGCCGACAGGCCCTGGCGCGCGCGCGCCGACCAGTAGAATGCACTGACCTCCGCCATCAGTTGCCGCTCCTGCGCCAGCTCGTGCGCGGTCAGCCGGCCGAGGTAGCCGCGTCTGATGTCGATCTCTTCGACCGGCGTCGCCTCGACATAGTCCAGCGCCGCGCCGAGGCAGTAGAGGGCGTGGCCGTTGGCCTGCGCGGTAATGCTGTGCAGGCGGGCGCGGTCCGACGGCAGGAAGTTGCGGTAGTCGGGCAGGTTCAGGTGGGCCTCGAACACGAGCGAGCGCAAGACTTCGACCAGCCCGGCATTGTCAAAGTTGCGCACGCGAAAGGTGAGCAGCATCCAGTCGTAGAACAGGTCCAGCTTCGGGTCGAGAAAGTTGTAGTCCGGCTCGAACGCCGTCCCGAGCAATCGACCTTCCGCCTCGAGCTGACGTTTCAAGGGGGTGCCCGCATAGGGCAGGGTCCGGCAGAAACCCGCAACCGTCCACCCGTCACCGACAAAGCGGTCGAGGAAGGCGATGTTGTTGCGCACGGTCGTCAGCGTGCTGTAGGGCTCCAGCAGCATGAAGCCGAAATCGAACGACACTCCCAGATCGCGCAGGATCTCGCCCGCCTCGATGTGGTGACGCGGCTTCAACATCTTGTTCAGGTTGACAAGGCCCTGCTCGTCGCCGTTCTCGACCCCCATGTAGACATGGGTCAGCCCGGCCGCGACGAGGCGCGCCATCGTCTCGTGCCGCACTTCGTCGGAGCGGCAGCTGATCTTGAAGGCGATCCGGCCCGCCAACCCGGCCGCGACGATGCCGTCGGCGATCGCTTCCGCCCATTCGCGGGCGCGCCGGCCGGTCGCCAGAAAATCGTCGTCCTGGAAGAGGAATATCCGCGCGCCCTGTTCGACGTGGAGGCGGCGCATCTCTTCCACCACCGCCGCGGGCGAGCGCAGCCGTCGAAGCTTGCCGCCCTGGGCCTCGTAGAACGGGCGGATGCTGCAGAAGCTTGCAGTTCCACGGGCAGCCCCGGCTGCCGAGGACCGAGGCGGTCGACAGGTCCTTGCGGCGATAGTCGATGTCGGAACGCTCCGGAAACGGCAGCAGGTCGAGATCGTCGATCGCCGGCCGCAGCGGATTGGCGACGATCTCCTCGCCCTGCCGGTAGGCGATGCCGCCGATGCCGCGCCAGTCCGCGCCTTTGCTCAGCTTGTCCATCAGCTCGACGAGGGTTGCTTCGCCCTCAAAGCGGACGACTGAATCGGCGCCGGGAATGCGCTGCAGCACCTCCTCGTGGTCAAAGCTCGGATAGTGCCCGCCGATGGTGATGTGGGCGCGGCACCCGCGCGCCCGCAACGCCTCGATCACCCGCGCGAAGGCGGGCGACATGTATTGAAAGATCAGCGAAAAACCGACCACGTCGGGGCGCAGGCGGGCGACCAGCTCCACGACCGGCGCGGGGTCGGAGGTATAGGTCTCGATCCGGCCGGCAAAGCCGGCGTGGCGCACCGACGACAAAAGATAGCGCAGACCGAGATTGTCCTGGTCCTGAAAACCGATCAGGAGGACCGAGCAGGCCGACCGTTCCGGCATCGAGACGGCTCCCTTCCGGTCAGGGTTTGGGCGCGCTCCCCGAGCCCGCTCCCGGCCCGGCCCGCAATTCCCGCAGCCGCGCATGCAGCTCGTTCTGCTGCGCCTGCAACCGGGTGATCGCGGCCGCGGTTTCGTGCACCTTTTCCTCGATTTCGGCCACCGAAAGCCGCGTCAAATCCGACACGGCCGGGTCTCCCGGCGGACCACGGCCGCCGATCGTGCGAAGCAGCGCTTCGATCCGTGTCGTGTCCGACGCAAACAAGTCGCCATGCACCGGCGGCTTCCAACCACCGGTGACAATGATGATGATGATGATCTGTTCGATATAGCTAAGCCGCTGTTCCATAGTGGCCTCCCATTTTTACCGCATGCCTCAGCCGAATTTCCCGGGGTTCCGGCGCCCTCGCCTTGTCCTTCGCGCCGGCGGGACGAGACCGCCCTGCGACGGCCAGCAATTAACCACCGCATTATCGCTGTTTTCCCCGGCGCTCGCCAACGGTTTTGGCGATCGCAAGCGACCGGCGGCGGGACGGACATCAGAGATTTGGCAGACGACCAGGTCCGGCTATCCGTCCGCGAGCGCGCGCGCGAGAGCGCAGAATTCGGCGACCGTGAGTTCTTCGGCGCGCGCGGTCGATGCCACGCCGGCACGAGCAAGGAAGCCCTCGGTCGGGAGACCGAGCGCTTCGAGGCTCGAGCGCAGCATCTTGCGGCGCTGGCCGAAAGCGGCGCCGGTGACGCGTTCGAGCATCGCCTTTGCCGCCGGCGCCAGCGGTTCGGGGCGCGGCACGATCGCAACGAGGCTCGAGGTGACTTTCGGCGGCGGGACAAAGGCCCGCCCCGGCACGTCGAACAAAATGCGCGGCTCGGTCAGCCACTGGGTCATGACCGACAGCCGACCATAGGATTTGGTGCGCGGCGCCGCGGTGAGCCGCAGTGCCACCTCGCGCTGGAACATCAGGGTGAGGCTGTCGAACTCGCCGATCTGCCCGAGCCAGCCGAGCAGCAGAACCGTCGCGATGTTGTAGGGGAGATTGGCGACGATCTTGCGCGGCGGCGGGACCAGCGCCACCGCATCGAGGTCGAGAGCATCTCCGGCGACGACCTCCAGCCGGCCCGGGTAGTTGGCGGCAAGCTCGCCGAGCGCCGCGAGGCAGCGCGAGTCGCGCTCGACCGCGACGACGTGGCCCGCACCTTCGGCCAACAGCGCCCGCGTCAGTCCGCCGGGGCCGGCGCCGATTTCGATGACGCTGGTTTGCTCGAGCGGGCCCGCGGCACGGGCAATACGGCCCGTCAGGTTGAGGTCGAGCAGAAAATTTTGCCCGAGCCGGCGCTGGGCTGCGATGCCGTGGCGGGCGACGACCTCGCGCAGCGGCGGCAGCACGACCGCCGCCGCCCCGGATGTGCGGCTCAGACGCCGGCCTCGCTGCGCGCGCGTCGCGTCGCCGCCATCGCGGCGGCGAGCCGCAACGCGGCGACCAGGCTGCCGGCGCGGGCAACGCCCTTGCCGGCGATCGCGAACGCGGTGCCGTGGTCGGGCGAGGTGCGCACGAACGGCAGTCCGAGGGTCACGTTGACGCCGCCGTCGAAATCGATGGTCTTGATCGGGATCAGCGCCTGGTCGTGATACATGCACAGCGCCGCGTCATAGGTGCGCCGCGCCTCGGCATGAAACATGGTATCGGCGGCGAGAGGCCCGCGCGCGTCGATGCCGTCTTGGCGCAGCGCGGCGAGCGCCGGCTCGATGATCTCGATTTCCTCGCGACCGAGCCCACCCGCCTCGCCGGCATGCGGGTTGAGCCCGGCGACCGCGAGCACCGGGGCCTCGATGCCGAAATCACGCCGCAGCGCCGCGTCGGTGATCCGGCCAGCCGTGACGATTGCGTCTGCGCTCAGGCTTTCGACCGCGCGGCGCAGTGCGAGGTGGATCGTCACCGGGACGACGCGCAGTCCCGGGCATGCCAGCATCATGACCGCAACGGCGCCGGGGCCGGCCAGCTCGGCCAGGTATTCGGTGTGTCCCGGATGGCGAAACCCGGCGCGATAAAGGCTGTCCTTGTGGATCGGGTTGGTCACCAGCGCCGCCGCCCGCCCGGCGCGCACGTCGGCGACGGCGGCGGCGATCGCACCGACAATCGCCGCCGCGTCGGCGGGGTCGGGGTGTCCCGGCCGGCCGCGCACCGTCGCGCCCAGAGGCGCCACCGGAAGCGCCTCGGGAAAGATCCCGGTTGCTTCTTCCGGTGCCGCAATCGGCCGAATGGACACCGGCCAGCCGAGCGACGCCGCCACCCGGGCCAGCCGATCGGGATCGTCGATCAAGTAGAACGGGGGTACTCCTTCGGCCCGGCCAAACCACGCCTTCATAGCGATTTCGCCGCCGATCCCGGCGGGCTCACCCATTGTCAGGGCGAGTGCCAAGCTCACCCGGCTCACACCCTCACATCGACGAACGCGGTGCGCCGCAGGTCGCGCAGATAGCGCCGCGCCAACGTGTCGAGGCGGCTGCGCGTCAGGCTCTCGGCGACATCGTCGCGCGTCGGGATCACCGCCTTGGGGTCGATCTTCTTGCACACCATGATCACGCCAACGCCGTTCTTTTGCAGGATCGGCTGCGACGCCTGTCCGATCCCGAGCCCGAGCACGACGTTGCGCATTCCCGGGGCGATCTGGCTCAGCCGCAAATCACCCTGAACTCGACAATTGCGAGGCCTGCGTCTTGCCGATCCTCAACATGTCGTCGCAGTCTTTTGCCTCGGTTTTGACGTTTTGCGCTTGCGCGATCGCCGCACGCCGCGCCTCTTCGCTCGGTTGCGGCGGCAGCGGGAACACCACTTGCACGACATGCAGCATCGTGTCGTCCTCACTGGCGGCACCGGCGTTGCGCCGGTCGAGGACCAGCAGCAGGTAATAGCCGCCGGAAGCCCGAATCGGCGGCGACAGCTCGCCGGCGCGCATGCCGGCCACGGCTTTTGCCAAGGGAGGACTGAGCTCTGCGGGGTGAACCCAACCGATATCGCCGCCGACCGCAGCCGTCGCCGATTTCGAAAATTGCTGGGCGACGGCGGAAAAGCGGGCCCCCTGTTTCATCTGTTCGATCAGCCGCTCGGCGAGCGCGCGGACTTCGTCGTCCTGCTGCGGGTTGTCGACCGCGAGAAATATTTCGGCAACGCGCGCTTCGGGCGCGTTTTCTTCCTGCTTGAGGCGCTTCAGGGTGTCGTCGATCTCGGCGTCCGAAACCGGGTCGATTTCCGATGCCATTTGCCGGATCACCTTGGCCCACTCGATCGACGCCGTGACCTGGCCGACCAGTGCGCTGCGGTCGATGCCGTTCGCCTTGAGCACTCCGTCGAGCTGATCGGGCTTCATGTTGTTCTGCTGGGCGATCGAGGCGATGGCCTTGTCGATCTCCGGCTGTGTCGCGGCAACGTTCCTGCGCTTGGCTTCCTGAAGCTCCAGTTTTTCGTCGACAAGGTTGCGCAATACCTGAGCGGCGAGGCGTTTGCGCGCATCCGGCGTATCCGCGATGGAGGTCGACAGCATAACCATGCGAATGCGTGAGGCAAGATCGGCCACCGAGATTACCTCGTCGTTGACGACGGCGGCGATCCGCATTTCCGGATATCCCGGCTGCGGTTGTTGCTGACCTGATCCCTGGCCTTGTGCGGCTGAGGGTGACACGATGCGTGACTGTAGCGCTCGCGGCGCGGCCGCATGCGCCGGCGCGCCGACGGTCGAGAGCCCGGCAAGCACGATCTGCAGGAGCACAAACCAACGGGTCAGCGTCATCGACAAGCCGCCAATATTCTCAAACCGACCTGATCCTACACCTTTTCCCACGCTGTTGTCGCCCAAGCGCCGTTGCCGCCCAAGCGCCGTTGTCGCCCAAGCGCCGTTGTCGCCCAAGCGCCGTTGTCGCCCAAGCGCCGTTGTCGCGAGGCTCGGCGTCCCGATTCTGGCTCATCCGCCACTTCCCGCAATCGACGCGACGTTGCCGCCGATCTCGCCGATGTTCTTCAACACGACGCTAAACAGCACCGAGTAGCCGGGGGTCACCGCGCCATTGGTGATGCCGGATTGCGTGACGGCGCCGACAAAGGCCATGCACTCGTCCTGGTAGATCGCGGACAACGACGCGTAAAGGCTGGTGTTGCTCAATTCGGGGGTCGCCACCCCGTTGATGATGTTTGAGCTTCCGGTGAGGTTGAGGGTCTCGCTCCCCTGCAGCGACCAATACCGGGTAAGCTTTGCCGTGACGGTGAAAGTGAGCTGCTCCTGCTTGCCGTAGAGCACCGACTGGCCGGTGGTCGGGTTGGTCACGACGTCGCTTGCAACCTGCGCCGGGACCAGGATGTAAGTCGCGCCAACCCGCAAATTCTGCGGTCCGGTGCTGATCGAGGCTTGCTGTTCGCGATAGGCGAGAGTGGTGCCGTCGAGGCGAAAGCGGTAGATCAGGTCGAGATAGGAACTGGGCTCCAGCACCACCCGGCCGACGACATCGGACAGCCGGTCGAATGCGCCCGACCCCGGCGGCAGAAAGGGGTTGACCTCCCCGCGATAGCTCTGCCCGACCAGCATGCGGTAACTGCCGCCGCTGTTGTCGTAGAGACCGAGCTTGAGCCCGTAATCGACGCGCTGGCCGGTATCGAGAACATCGTAGCCGGCGAGGCGGTCGGGGCGAAACAACAGCGTGTCGTCATAGTTAAAGGAGAGGCTGTCCTCATCCGGGATCTTGCGCTGGTTGCCGCCATTGGGTGCGGCATAGACACCGACGATCGGCTCGATGACGGGGGTCAGCTGACCGGGGTGGATCAGCGGGAAGCTCCATTTGAGGCCGACCTGCGGGAATACGCGGCCGGTCAGGAAATTGGGGTTGACCGGGTCGAGCGCCGGCGCCCCATTGACCGGGAAAAAGGCCGAGGGCAGATCGGGATTCGATAAAGGACTCAAGTCGTTGACCCAGTAGCCGTCGCCGCGAGCACTGGCGGTGAACTCGTATTGGCCGCCGATACCGTCGCGAAACGTCCGTTCCCACTCGGAACCGAGCGACAGTCGCTTGGTCTGGGTGCCCTCCTTACGGACGATGTCGAGGACGTTGGCGTTGAGGTTCCACACCCCGCCGAGCGCATCGGGCTCGCTCTGCCAGTTGCGGTTGATAACCGGCATCACGATCGGCTGTGTCGAAACACCGAGACCAGGAACCAAGGGCTGAAATGCATAGGCATCGACATCGGTCGACGAGCGCAGCCCAAAGCCCTCGACGAAGGCGTGGCTGATTTCAGCGTTCAGCGGCGGGTTGCCGAACCCGAATTGCAGCAAGTAACTCTGGTCGGAGACGCGTTGCAAATTGAGGCCGGTGCGCCAATCCTCGCTGACGTCAAACGTGCTCGCCGCGTTGATGTTGCCCCGCAGCTGACCGCCGCTCAGCTCTGCGCTGTTCGGGTTGCTGTAATTGATGCTGCCGAGCGCGTCGAGCGTGCCGTTGCCGAATTGCTCGCGGTACTCGGTCCCGAGCAGCGGCCCGGCCTTGCTGGTCAGGCGCGGCGCGATCGTTATGTCCTTGTCCGGACCGAGTACCAGGAAATAGGGGATTGTTACATGCGCACCGACCGAGCTTGAACTTCCGATCGACGGGGTGAGGAAGCCGCTCGCACGCTTGACCGAGGGGTCGGGCATCGAGATGTAGGGCGTATAAAACACCGGCCAACCGTCGATCTCCATCGTCGCATCGCGCATCTCGATCAGCTGGAATTCCTTATCGCGGTCAATCTGGCGGGCGACGAACTGCCAGGCTGGCGGTGCGCTCGGATCGTTCTTGCACAAGTCGCACGGCGAGTAGACTGCGCGCCGCAGCTCGGTCCGATTGTTGTTCGTCAGACGGGCGGTGTTCCCGGCCAGACGCGAGCGGTCGGCGAGCAGCATTCGCACATTCGCCGCGAAGCCGTCGCCCATTGCGTTGCGCAGTTCGAGATAATCGGCAAACAGGATTTCGCCCGTCGGTTGCGACAGGCTGACGCGTCCCGACGCTGTAACCGTGTCGGTGCGCTGGTTGTACGTGACCGTGTCGGCCAGCAGCACATCGCCATTTTGGGACACTTCGACATGTCCACGGGCGATGGTAAGCCCGAGGTCGTCGTTGTGCTCGATTTCGTCGGCGCGCAGCACGATCGGGGCGTTCGGGTTCTGCGCGGACCCGCGGCTGAGGCCGAGCTGGGCGGCGGCCGGACCGGCAGCGCCGACAGCAACGAGCAGGCCGAGCAGCACCGTGGCGAGATACCGCCATGATGCTATATCAGGTTCCCGCCGCCGGCGAGCGAGGCCCGGCGCCGCCGCCATCACCCGTCTTCCAGATGCAGCAAGGTCGAGGCGCCGAAGATCAGGCTGACCCCGGTCGGGGTCCAGGCGGCAAGAGCTACCGGAACCTTGGCCGAGATGCCGAGAGCGAAGACGATGTTGGACACGACATAAAGGACAAACCCGCTGGCCACGCCGCCGACGATCATCAATGTCGTGCCGCCGCGACGTTGCATGCGCAGACTGAAGATCGCGGCGACGAGCACCAGCGAGCACAGCAGGAATGGGCGGGCGAGCAACACGTCGTAGTGGAGGCGATGACGCTGCGCGGGAAACCCGGATCGCTCCAACAATTCGATAAAGCCCGGCAAATCCCAGAACGACATCGTATCCGGCGAGGCAAAGCTTTCTTCGATCTTGCGCGGCGTCAGCTGGGTCGGCAGCTGCCAGCGGGAGAAAGCCTCCGGCGGCTTGTCCGGACGCCAGCGCACCCCGTCCTCGATTAGCCAGACACCGGTCTCCAACCGCGCCGTGCGGGCGTCGATGCGCGAGGTCACGCGGGTGCGGTCGTCGAAAAAGAAGATGGCGACGTTGTCGAGCACCAGGTTGGGCGAATCGAGATTGGCACCGTGGATGATAACCTGGTCACCGGCTTCGTCACTCTGACGGAGCCAAAAGCCCGCGCTCGACAGCAGCGTTTCATCCGAGCCTTCACGCAGGATGCGGGTATCGAGCTTTTCGTAAGCCGCCGCCGTTACCGAAGCGATCGGGTTGAAAACCGTGACCGCTACGATGCCGATCAGCAGAGCCACCAGTACCGCCGGGGTCAGAAATTGCCAAACCGAGACGCCGGCCGCCCTTACAATGACGAGCTCGTTGTTGCGGGTCAGACGCCAGAAGGCGAGCATCGTTCCAAACAGGATCGCGAACGGCAGCACCTCCTGGGCAGTCTGTGGCGACTGCCAGCGCCGCCATCTCGAACAACAACCCGAGAGTCGCCTGTATCCGCGATCCTCCGCGGCGAATGAGCTCAATATAATCGGCGAGAAAGGTGATGATCGTCATCGCCCCGAAGACACCGCAGAACCATCCGAAAAAATGACGCGCGATGTAGGCGGACAGGGTTTTTCCGAGGGGCAACGCCGATCGCCTTGCGAGCGGTAGAGTTGGGGGTCAGTGCGCGCGGACGGCGGCGTAGACCGGCCACCGAACGCCGAATCGGATCCCGCGATGCAGCAGGATTGTCAGGCCAAGCGCGACCGGCAACAGAGCGACCACGTACATGAGGGGAATCGCCTCGTCAAAGCGGCCTGCAAGATCATCGACGCCCAGATTGGCCGTCTCGAAAAGAACCGCCGCGCTGATCGCCACAATAACACGCTTGACCTGCCCCCGTCGGCTGAACTCGCCGGGGAGCAGACAAGCAAGAGGAATCAACGAAAAGCCGATCGCTGAGAGCGGAATCAGCAACCGCTGATGCGCCTCCAGAATAAAACTCCGGCGCACCAACGGGTCGAGCCCGGCAGGCGGAAGCAGCAATTCCCCGAGAAAGCGTTCTTGGGCGCCGCGAAAGCGCACGACCGGAGCGTCCTGCAGACTGTCGAGGTCGAGGGTATAACGCTGGAAGGTCAGGACCGAAAGCTTGTGGGTTTGCGGGTCGAATTGCTGTCGCTCGCCGTTCACCATGACGATGCGCGAGCCGGCTGCGGTGTCGACAAAGGCGGCACGCTCGGCGAGAATCGTGATCGGTCGCTGCGGGTCGCGGCTGTCGTTGATCAGCAGTCCGACGACGTCGCCATTTGCGTCGCGATTGCGGATGTAGAATGTCAGCTTGTCTGAAATCGTCGTAAAGGTCCCTTCCTGAATAAAACTCGAGACAAAGCGGTTGCGGATCTCGAACTGCAAATCCTTGAAGTCCTGATTGGATACAGGCAACACATACAGCGACAGGCTCATCAACATCGCGAAAGCGATTGCCGCCAGAATCAGGACGGGGCGGGTGAGCGCCATCGGGCTTAGTCCCGCCGCCCGCATGACGACGAGTTCGCTCTCGGCGGTCAGTCGGTTGAAGGTGAACAGCACCGCGATAAAGACGCCGATCGGCAGCACGATGTCGAGAAACCGCGGCAAGATCAGCAGCGCCAGATAAAGGAAGACATCGACCGACAATCCGCGATTGACGATCAGGTCGATCAGGCGAAGCGACTGGGCAAGCCAAACCGCGGCGCTGAGCGCGGCGGTCACGAAAACCATGACGCCAAAAGACTGACGCAGGATGTAGCGGGTGAGCCCGGTCATCGACGCGCGATCATAGGCAGACCGTCCGATACCGGCCAGAGTCATTTCCGCGGCCGGCCACGCGAACTGGCGGCGGCGCCGAGGTTCTTGCGCGGCGCTCTCTGGTGCAACCGGGCGCGGCTGATATATCTATCGGCGATGCTCACTCCTGGCCGCGACCGGCGACTGCGCCGCTCGCGGCGACAGATCGAGGTCGCGTGATGAAAATAACCTTTGCCGAGCCCGACCTACCTCGCGCCGGCGCTGTCGTTGCCGGGATCTGGGAAGGGCGGGTGTTGACGGCTTCCGCCCGCCGGCTCGATGAGGCGACGGACGGGACGATTACCCGCGCGCTAGCCGGAGCGGCCCGGTTCAGCGGCAAGAAGGGCGAAATCTTGCCGATCGTCGCGCCTGCAAAGCTGCCGCTCAGCCGCATCGTGCTGGCCGGTCTCGGCAAGCCCGAAAAGGCCGACGTCCGCGTTTTCGAGGAACTGGGCGGAGCGGTCGCGGCGCATTTGAACGGTGCCGGGGAAAGCGAGGTGACGGTCGCCGTCGACGTGGCGGAGGGGACGCCGCTGACGGCCGGCGCTGCGGCGGCGGCGCTGGCTTTTGGGGCGTCGCTCAGATCCTATCGCTTCGACAAATACAAGACCAAGCAGAAGCCGGAACAAAAGCCGTCTTTGACGCAACTGACGGTTTCGACCGATGCGGCGGACGCGGCGCAGAGCGCCTATCGCACGCTCGAACAGACGGCAGAGGCGGTGTTTTTCACCCGTGACCTGGTCTCCGAGCCGGCCAATGTGATCTATCCCGAAACCTTGGCCGAGCAGGCGCGCACGCTCGAAAAAGTCGGGGTCGAGGTCGAGGTGCTCGACGAAAAGGCGATGCGCGAGCTCGGAATGGGCGCGTTGCTCGGCGTCGCACAAGGCAGCGCCCGGCCACCTCGGCTCGTCGTCATGCAATGGCGCGGCGCCGGCAAGGCCGACGGGCAGACCACTCCCCTCGCCTTCATCGGCAAGGGCGTCACCTTCGACACCGGGGGGATCTCGATCAAGCCCGCCGCCGGCATGGGCGAGATGAAATGGGACATGGCCGGCTCGGCCGTCGTCATCGGCCTGATGCGGCTGTTAGCCGCGCGCCGGGCCAAGGTCAACGCGGTCGGCGTCGTCGGCCTCGTCGAGAACATGCCCTCAGGCACGGCTCAGCGGCCCGGCGACATCGTCACCTCGATGTCGGGTCAGACGATTGAGGTGCTCAATACCGATGCCGAAGGCCGGCTCGTCCTCGCCGACGCCATGTGGTATTGCCAGGACCGGTTCAAGCCGCGGCTGATGATCGACTTGGCCACCTTGACCGGCGCTGTCGTCGTCGCCCTCGGGCACCACAATGCGGGCCTCTTCGCCAATGACGACGAGCTGGCGGCGCGGCTCGCCGAGTCCGGCAAGGCGGTCGGCGAAGAGGTTTGGCGGTTGCCGCTCGCCGAGGCGTACGACCGCGACATCGACAGCGACGCGGCCGATGTCAAGAATATCGGCGGCGGCCGTGCCGGCGGCAGCATCACCGCCGCGCAGTTTTTGCAGCGTTTTGTCAACAACGTGCCTTGGGCCCATCTCGATATTGCGGGGATGGCGTGGTCGAGCAAGGATTCGGCGACGGTGCCCAAGGGCGCGACCGCGTTCGGCGTGCGCCTGCTCGACCGCTTCGTCGCCCGGTACTACGAGGGGGAATAGCCGCTTTTGGCGGAAGTCGGGTTCTACCATCTGTTGTCGACGCCGCTTGAACGGGCGCTGCCAAAGCTCCTCGAACGGGCGCGCGCTCACGGTCATCCGGTCGTTGTCAGGTGCGGCTCGGCTGAGCGCGTGACCCAGCTCGACGCGCTTCTGTGGACCTATGATGAGGCGAGCTTTTTGGCGCACGGTTCGGGTCGCGACGGAAATGCCGCGATCCAGCCGATCTGGCTCACCGAAGGTGACGAAAACCCGAACCTCGCGACGATGCTGGTCTTGGTGGACGGCGTCGAGGCCGCTGATCTGTCGTCCTTTGCCCGCTGCGCCGACATGTTCGACGGCAACGACGACAGCGCGGTCGCGGCGGCGCGCGACCGTTGGCGCCGGGCGCGCGAGGCCGGCCACGACTTGACCTATTGGCAACAGACCGGCGCGGGTTGGGAGCGCCGCGATTGATCGCGGGCGGCCTCGCCCCAATTGCCGTCGCAACGCCGGGGCGCTATAACCCGGCCCCTCGCGCTGATCGTGAAGAACACCGATGGCCATGGAACGGACGCTGTCGATCCTCAAGCCGGACGCCACCCGGCGAAACCTGACCGGGGCGATCAACGACCGCTTTGAGCGGCGCGGGCTGCGCATCATCGCCCAGAAGCGGATCCAGCTTACAGCGGAACAGGCAGAGCGGTTCTACGCGGTCCACGCCGAGCGCCCATTCTACCGCGGCCTGGTTGATTTCATGACCTCGGGGCCGGTCGTCGCCCAGGTCCTCGAAGGGTCTGACGCGGTCGCGCTCAGCCGCGAGATCATGGGCGCCACCGATCCCAGCAAGGCCGCGCCGGGGACGATCCGCAAGGATTTTGCCGAATCGATCGAGGCCAACTCGGTGCACGGCTCCGATTCGCTCGACAACGCGGCGCAGGAAATCGCCTTCTTCTTTTCGGCGATCGAAATATTCTCCTAGTGAGCGTCAGCCGGCGGATAGAGGCGGCCGGCAGCGCTGCTTCGTTGCCCCGGCCGGGTGCCCTGGGCACGACCCGGCGGTTGCTGGCAGCGGGGTGCGAGACCGGTCTCGACATCGCGGCGCTGCTGTTTTTCCTGCTGCTCCTCGTGGTACCGCGTGGGATCGCCCCTCTCGCCGCGGCAGCGGGTCTGTTCAGCGCCGGCTTGGTCACCTTGCAAAGGTGGCGATGTGTCTTGCGTCCGGCTCTCGCGGTTCCCGCAGCACTTCTCGCCGCACTGCTCGTCTGGGGTGTCGTTTCGGCGGCATGGTCGCTCGATCCCCCGCGCTCGATCGAGCAGGCAGCCCGGCTCGCCGGTCTCTTTGCCGCCGCGCTGGCGATGGCGGCGGCCGCCGGCTTTGTTTCGGCTCCCCGCCGGCTGGCGTCGTTTCTGACTGCCGGCTTTGTCGTCGCTCTGGTCATCGCGACGGTCGATCTCGCCGCCGACGGCGCGCTCAGCAAGCCCTTTTCCGACCGTGTCTACCAGCCGGCATGGCTCAACCAGGCATCGGTCGCTTTTGCGGTCCTGCTGTTGCCGACAAGTGCCGCCCTGATCGCGCAGGGGTACCGACTGCCGGGCTTGTTGTTCGGCGTCGCCGGCGCCCTGACGATCTTTACCCTCGCCGGGACCGCGGCAAAAGCGGCCCTCGCCTGCGGTCTGCCGTTTGCACTCCTTTGCTATTGGCGACGTGCTCCCGTCGCTCGGGTCGCGGCGGTGCTGGCGGTTCTCGTCATCATCACCGCACCGCTGACCTTTGCCCGGCTCGACCGGGTGGCGGGGTTCCTCCATACCGCCGATTCCGTCAAGCTTTCAGCCGGCCATCGGCTGTTGATCTGGTCCTTTGCCGGCGATCGCATCGGCGAGCATGCGCTGCGCGGCTGGGGGCTCGATTCGTCGCGAGCAATTCCCGGCGGCCGCGATCCGATCCGGCCCGACGAAACCTGGCTGCCGCTGCATCCGCACAACGCGGCGCTCCAGGTATGGCTCGAGCTTGGCGTGCCGGGGGCGGTGCTGTTTGCGTTGCTGAGCGGCTGGCTGTGGCTCGCCGTCGGCCGCGTTGGCTGGCCGCGCCTCTACGCCGCGGCGGCCGGCGGCAGTCTCGCCACCGCCTTTGTCGCGTCTGCCGCCACTTATGGCGTCTGGCAGGAATGGTGGGAGGGAACCCTGTCGTTCTCGCTGTTTATGGTCCTGGTGATGGCGCGGGTCGCGGCAGCCGGTGAGAAAAGGCGCTGAGCCCCGTGGTGCCTCCGGCTCCCCCCTAACCCGGCCGGGTCAAGCTTTTGGAAACCATTTCGTAGGTGTTTTTGCTGAGGTTGGGGGTGGCGAGGACGCGTTCGAGCTCGCGCTGCATCAATGCCTGCCGGGCCGGTTCGTGCCGGCGCCAGGCGCCAAGCGGCTGCACCAGGCGCGCCGCGTTCGTCGGATTGCCGGGGTCGATGGCGACGACCTCGTCGGCGAGCAAAGCGTAGCCGGCGCCGCTCGGGTCGTGAAAGCGCACCTGGTTGCCCTGGGCAAAGGCCCCGACCAGGGCGCGCACCCGGTTCGGGTTTTTGCGCTCGAACGCCGGATGCGCAGTCAGCGCGCGAACCCGCGCCGGGGTCTGCGGCAACGACGAGCGCGCCTGCAGGCTGAACCATTTGTCGACCACCAGCGGGTCATGCGCCCAGGCGGCGAAAAAGCGCGCCAGTGCCGCCGGCCGCTCCGGCCGGTCGAGATCGGCCAATACCGCCAGCGCCGCCAGCACGTCGGTCATGTTGGCGGCGGCGTCGCACTGCGCCTTGGCGAGTGCCGCACCTTTGTCGGGGTCGGCGGCGGCGATATAGGCGAGGCTGACGTTGCGCAGCGCCCGCCGGCCGATCGCGGCACCGTCGATTTGGTACGGGCCGGGATCGGCCAGTTCCTGATACGCGGCGGCGACTTGCGCGGCGAGTGCCGTGCCGATTTCGGCGCGGGCGCTGTCGCGCGCCAAGTGTATGGCGTCGACGTCGACGACCGCCATCTGGTCGGCGAGAAACGCCTCGGTCGGCAACACCAGCGCCTCGGCGGCAAAGGCCGGGTCATGCGCCGCACCGGCGAGCGTCTCCCGCATCGCCGAGACGAGGTCGGGGTCGAGCGGCGGCGGCGTCGCGCCGCGGCGCAGCGCCTCGACCCGGTCGAGCAAGGCGCGGGCCGCGACCTCCTGCCCCGCCTCCCAGCGCGCGAACGGTTCGGGATCGTGCACCGCCAGAAACTTCAGCCGGTCGAGTGCGACGCCCTTCAATTTGACCGGCGCCGAAAAGCCGCGCAGCAACGACGGCACCGGCGCCGACGGCAGGTCGACAAAACGAAAAGTCTGGTGCGCCGCGGCCAGCGCCAGTACCCGCGTCCCCGCTCGGCTTTCCGCCTCGTCCCCGCTTTCACCCGCCAGCCGGGTCGGCAGTTCGCTGCCGTCGGCCGCCAGCAGTCCGATCGCGAACGGGGTCAGCATCGGCGCTTTTTCCGGCTGGCCCGGGGTCGGCGGCACCATTTGCCCGACGTCCAGCTGATAGCTGTGGCTCGCCGCGTCCCAGCTGTCCTCGACCGTGATCTCGGGGGTGCCGGCCTGCGCGTACCACAGCTTGAACCGGCCGAGGTCGACCCCGCCCGCATCCTGCATCGCCGCGACGAAATCCTCGATCGTCGCCGCGTGGTTGTCGTGGCGCTGGATGTAGAGGTCCATGCCGCGGCGGAACCCGTCCTTGCCGACCAGGGTTTGGATCATCCGCACCAGTTCGGCACCTTTGTTGTAGACCGTCGGCGTGTAGAAATTGTCGATTCTGAGATAGCTCTCGGGCCGCACCGGATGGGCGAGCGGACCGTCGTCCTCGGGAAACTGCATCGCGCGCAGGGTGCGGACCTCGCCGATCCGGCGCACCGCGCGGCTCCCCTGGTCGGCCGAAAACTCCTGGTCGCGAAAGACCGTCAGCCCTTCCTTCAGCGACAGCTGGAACCAGTCGCGGCAGGTGACCCGGTTGCCGGTCCAGTTGTGAAAGTATTCGTGGGCGATCACCGACTCGATGTTCTGGTAGTCGGTGTCGGTCGCGGTTTCGGGCTTTGCCAACACATAGCGGGTGTTGAAGATGTTGAGGCCCTTGTTCTCCATCGCCCCCATGTTGAAGTCGCTGACCGCGACGATGTTGAACACGTCGAGATCGTATTCGAGGCCAAACACCTCTTCGTCCCAGCGCATCGCCTTTTTCAACGACGCCATGGCGTGGCCGCATTTGTCCTCGTCGCCATGGCGCACCCAGATGGCGAGCGCCACCTCGCGCCCCGATTGCGTGGTGAAATGGTCGCGCACCGCGAAAAGGTCGCCGGCAACCAGTGCGAACAGATAAGAAGGCTTCGGATGCGGGTCGACCCATTTCGCCCAGTGCCGGCCGTTGCCGGTTTCGCCTGACCCGGCCGGGTTGCCGTTCGACAGCAGCACCGGACACTGCCTCTTGTCGGCGGCGATCGTCACCGAATAGCGCGCCATCACGTCCGGCCGGTCGACAAAATAGGTGATGCGGCGAAAGCCCTCGGGCTCGCACTGGGTGCAGAAATTGCCGCCCGACACGTAGAGACCGGACAACTCGGTATTGCTTTGCGGGTCGATGCGGGTCTCGACCTCGAGCGTGAAGCTATCCGGCACGCCCTCGACGACGAGCCCGCCGTCGGGCGTCGCGCGGTAGCGGTTGGCCCCGAGCCGCTCGCCGTCGAGCGCCAGCGACACCAGCTCCACCGCGTCGCCGTCGAGCTCGAGCGCCGCCGCCCGGCCGTCGAGCTGGGGCACCTCCGGGTTGCGCCGCACCGCGAGCCGCGATTTGACCCGAGTCTCGCTCTCGCCCAATTCAAACGTCAGGTCGACGGTGTCGATCACAAACGCCGGCGGCCGGTAATCCTTGAGCCGCACCGGCCGCGGCGCCGCGATGTCGGGGGACGCAAGATCGGGGGAAATGTCGAGCATGGCAGTCCGCCGCGTTCTCGTTTGCAGGTCCCCCACCCTACCCCGCCGCCCGTCCCAAGAAAATCCCCGCGGGCGCCGCCTCGATCGTCCGCCGATCCCCACACTCCCACCCCTCGCCCTGTTCTCCGCCATCCCGGCGCAGGGCCGGGACCCATCCCCGCCGCGGATACCGCTTTCGCCGGTAAACAATCAAAGGCGGGGCTAGCTTGTCCATCTTGGATGCCCGGCGAGGTTGCTTACTCTCGGGGGAACACGAGCCTTGACACACTGACCCTCGGGTCGGTTTTTTGACGGTTAGTCGATACCGTTTGTTCGACCCCGGATTGGACAGATTCATGTTTGAGCAGGCCTTCAAAAACATCGACGACGTGCTGCGCAAGGAGGCGGGCTGCACCACCGAATTGGACTACACCGAGCAGACCTCATGGCTGCTGTTTCTCAAATACCTCGACGGCCTCGAACAGGACAAAGCCACGGAGGCCGCGCTCGACGGCAAGAAATACGCCTTTATTCTGGACGAGCCCTATCGCTGGGACAGCTGGGCCGCACCCAAGGGCAAGCACGGCCAGCTCGACGACAACCAGGCGATGACCGGCGACGACCTCGGCGATTTTGTCGACCAGCGGCTTTTCCCCTACCTGAACGATTTCACGCAAAAGGCCAGCGGGCCGAACACGATCGAATACAAGATCGGGCAGATTTTCGGCGAGATCAGAAACAAGATCTCCAGCGGCTACAATCTGCGCGAGATCATCGACCACATCGACGAATTGCGCTTTCGCTCGCAGACCGAAAAGCACGAATTGTCGGCGCTCTACGAAGAAAAGATCAAGCGCATGGGAAATGCCGGGCGCAACGGCGGCGAGTATTACACCCCGCGCCCCTTGATCCGCGCCATCGTCGAGGTCACCCGGCCGCGCATCGGCGAGCGCATCTATGACGGCGCCTGCGGCTCGGCCGGGTTTCTGTGCGAATCCTTTGATTACCTGAAATCGCGCGGCAGCCTGACCACCAGTGACCTGACGGCGCTGCAGACCCGCAGCTTTTACGGCAAGGAAAAGAAGTCGCTCGCCTATGTCATCGCCATCATGAACATGATCCTGCACGGCATCGAGGCGCCCAACATCATCCACACCAACACCTTGAGCGAAAACCTCGCCGACATTCAGGAAAAGGACCGCTTTGACATCGTGCTCGCCAACCCGCCCTTTGGCGGCAAGGAGCGCCGCGAGGTCCAGCAGAATTTCCCGATCCGCACCGGCGAGACCGCGTTTCTGTTCCTCCAGCACTTCATCCGCATGCTGAAGGCCGGCGGGCGCGGCGGCGTCGTGATCAAGAACACCTTTCTGTCCAACACCGACAACGCTTCGGTCAGCTTGCGCAGATTATTGCTCGAAAGCTGCAACCTGCACACCGTGCTCGACCTCCCCGGGGGCGCGTTTCAGGGCGCCGGGGTCAAGACCGTTGTGCTGTTTTTTGAAAAGGGCGCGCCGACGCGCAATACCTGGTTCTACCAGCTCGACCCCGGCCGCAACCTCGGCAAGACCAACCCGCTCAACGACGCCGACCTCGCCGAATTCGTCGAATTGCAAAAGACCTTCGCCGCCTCGCCTAAAAGCTGGAGCATCGACGCCGCCGGCATCAACCAGACCAATTTCGACCTCGCGGTCAAAAACCCGAGCAACGGCGACGCCACCGCCCACCGCAGCCCATACGAAATCCTCGCCGAAATCGCCGCCCTCGACGCGGAGACCGCCGCGGTGCTGGCGAATATCCGTGAACTACTGTGAGCACGTCGGATTTCGACAACGCCCAACCGCTCCTCCCTCTCCTCGCCGCCGCGAAAGCGGGGGTCCAGGGGCAAGTGACGAAACGTTTACTCCCAGCCCGAACAGGGGGTCGCCGCAGGAACGATGGGGCCCTGGGTTCCCGCTTTCGCGGGAACGACGGGTCTGGGATTGCAGCACTCGACGCCGAAAGCGCGAAGGTGCTCCGAAATATCAGGGCGCTGCTGTGAAGAACGGGTGGGCCTCGCCGACGCTGAACGAGGTGTGCCAGATCAAGCCTCCGAAAAGCGAAGCCCGCCATCGGGTCGCCGCGAGCGAACTGGTTTCATTTTTGCCTATGGAGGACATGGGAATCGGCGAGAAGTTTATTCGGGCCACCCAGGCGAAACCGCTCTCCGCAGTCGCCGGCAGCTATACGTACTTCGCAGATGGTGATGTACTTCTCGCGAAAATTACGCCGTGCTTTGAAAACGGAAAGCTCGGGATCGCGCAAGGATTAACTAATGGAATCGGCTTTGGGTCAAGCGAATACATCGTATTCCGTCCTGACAAGACGCTCAGTGAAGAATGGCTCTACTACTACCTATCTCGCGAAATTTTCCGAGTCGAAGGCGCTGCGCGAATGTTGGGCGCTGTCGGGCACAAGCGCGTCGCGAAGGAATTTATTGAGAGTTATCCGATACCCATCCCACCGCTCCCCGAGCAGCGGCGGATCGTTGGCATCCTCGACAAAGCGTTTGCGGGCATCGCCACCGCCAAAGCCAACACCGAAAAGAACCTCCAAAACGCCCGCGCCCTGTTCGAAAGCCACCTCGAATCCATCTTCACCGAGAAGGGCGAGGAACGGGTCGGAACCACACTCGGGGGAGAGGCTGATCTGCTTTCAGGGTTCCCTTTCAAGAGCGCTCGATACACAAATTCGGAGAAGGATGTTCGCCTGTTACGAGGTGACAACATCGTCCAAGGCTCTTTGCGTTGGGACGACGTGAAGCGCTGGCCTGCCTCCGACACAGCAGAATACAAACGGTACGAACTTACTACTGGTGATGTCGTACTCGCGATGGATCGCCCTTGGGTCAAAGCCGGACTGAAACGCGCACAAATCTCATTCGACGATCTGCCTTGTCTGTTGGTTCAGCGAACGGCGCGGCTCCGGGGCAACGGTAGTATGAACAATCGCTTCTTGGTTTACCTCATCAGTTCCGGTGCTTTCACGCAGCACATTCTTGGCCTTCAAACGGGCATCGGTGTTCCGCACATCAGCGGTCAGCAGATTAGGGATTTCCAATTTTTGAAACCACCAGTGAAGGAGCAGCTTCACATCGCTCACCAACTGGACGAATTCTTGGCCGAAACCCAACGCCTCGAATCCCTCTACGAGCGCAAGCTCGCCGCGCTTGAGGCGTTGAAGAAATCGGCGCTGCACCAAGCCTTCAGCGGCCAGCTTTAGACGCGGGCCGGATGATTTACCCTGATGTCGATAGAACTGCCGTCGTTCCCGCGAAAGCGGGAACCCAGGACGCCAAAGCCGGAGCGGTCGTCCCCTGTTCGGGCCAGGGGCAAGCTCTGGACCCCCGCTTTCCCCACGGGACAAGCCCGTGGGCTGAAGGCGCACGGGGCGACGATAACCTACAGGACACCTCGGCTGATTTGAGTCCGGCTCTTAAGGAGCGGATCGACGATGATTTACACTGTGTCGGCAAAACCTTCCGCCGTTCCCGCAAAAGCGGGAACCCAGGGCCACACGTCGCCGCGCTTGCCCTGTTCGCGCCACGGGCAGGTTCTGGGTCCCCGCTTTCGCGGGGACGACGAATATGTTCGCACTTGCTCTCGTGACAGCCGCGCGCTCGCCAGAGCTGTGGAAAGCGCGTACCCAGCGCTCGGCGCTACCGCAAGAGATCGTCGTAAAGGTCGCGCCACTGTGGGTTGTGGCGCTCGATCATTTCGAGCTTCCATGCGCGCCGCCACTTCTTGATCTGTTTTTCGCGCAAGATCGCTTCCGGCATGGTTTCGTGAAACTCGGCATAAACCAGTTTTTCGACATGATAATCTCGCGCGAAGCCATCGACCTCGCCGACCCGATGTTCCCATACTCGACGCGCGAGATCGCGCGTTACCCCGACGTAGAGAGTTCCGTTTCTCCGGCTCGCGAGGATGTACACGCAAGGACGCCGCTCGAACATTTCGGATCCGTCGGCCCTGGGTCCCCGCTTTCGCGGGGACGACGGTGCAAAGCATACGGACAATCTTCTCGAGCTTTGCTGAAAAAACCTCCCGTCGTTCCCGCGAAAGCGGGAACCCAGGGACACAAGGTTCGCGCGGTCGTCCCCTGTTCAGGCCACGGGCCATCTCTGGGTCCCCGCTTTCGCGGGGACGACAAAAGAAGACCGTCCGCCCCTAATCCGACAGCGTCGCCAACCGCCACCCGTCGTTCCCGCGAAAGCAGGAACCCAGTGCCGCCGGTGGAAGCCTCTGCCCTGGACCCCCGCTTTCGCGGGGGCGACGAATGGCGATACTCGCAAACTTGGAACCGACGCATGAACGAAGCTGAGACCCGCGCCGAACACATCGACCCCGCATTGGCGGCGGCGGGCTGGGGCGTGGTCGAAGGCAGCCGTGTGCGGCGTGAATATCCGATCACCTTGGGCCGCATCGAAGCATACGGAAGGCGCGGCACGGCGCTGACCGCCGATTACGTGCTGGTCCACCGCAACCACAAGCTCGCCATCGTCGAGGCCAAGGCCTGGGACGAAGAAGTCACCGAAGGGGTGGCGCAGGCCAAGAATTACGCCGCAAAACTAGCCCTCCGCTTCACCTACTCGACCAATGGGCAGGGCATCTATGGCATCGACATGCAGACCGGCACCGAAGGCGCGGTGCCGGATTTCCCGACGCCGGACGAATTGTGGAACCTGACCTTCGCGCAGGCGAATGCGTGGCGCGACCGCTTTGCCGCCGTGCCGTTCGAGGATCGGGGCGGGTTTTTCCAGGGGCGTTATTACCAGGACATCGCGATCGAGCGGGTGTTGGAGGCGGTCGCGGCCGGGCAACAGCGCATTCTGTTGACGCTCGCCACCGGCAAGACCTTTATCGCATTTCAGATCGCGTGGAAATTGTTTCACAGCCGGTGGAATTTGGGTCATGAGCCGACCCGCCGCCCGCGCATCCTGTTCCTCGCCGACCGCAACATCCTCGCCGACCAGGCCTATAACGCGTTTTCGGCCTTTCCCGAGGACGCATTGGTGCGCATCGAACCGGATGAGATCCGCAAAAAAGGCCGGGTGCCGAAAAACGGCAGCCTGTTTTTCACGATCTTCCAGACCTTTATGAGCGGCCCGCCGCAGCGCCCGACCAACGATATCTCCAACGGTGACGATAAATTACCCGTCATTCCCGCGAAAGCGGGAACCCAGGGCCGAAACCGCGGCGGTCGCCCCTGGGCCCCCGCTTCCGCGGGGGCGACGATGAGGTCTTGGGGTGACGACACGGGCTCGAAGGACGGTCAGCTCTCGCCGTATTTCGGCGACTACCCGCCCGATTTCTTCGATTTCATCGTTATCGACGAATGCCATCGCGGCGGCGCCAATGACGAGAGCAGCTGGCGCGGCATTCTCGACTATTTCGCGCCGGCGGTGCAGCTCGGCCTGACCGCGACGCCAAAGCGCAACGACAATATCGACACCTACGCCTATTTCGGCGAGCCGGTTTACACCTATTCGCTGAAGGAGGGGATCAACGACGGGTTTCTGACGCCGTTCAAGGTCAAGCAGATTTCGACGACGATCGACGACTACGTCTATACACAAGACGACATGCTGATCGAGGGCGAGATCGAGACCGGCCGGCGCTATTCCGAAGCCGACTTCAACAGGATCATCGAAATCAGGGAACGCGAGGCGCACCGCGTCGAACTGTTCATGGCCGAGATCAACCAGAACGAAAAGACGATCGTGTTTTGCGCCACACAGCTTCACGCGCTGGCGGTGCGCGATCTCGTTAACCAGACCAAAAAGAGCAAAGACCCGAATTATTGCCAGCGGGTCACCGCCGACGAGGGCGGGCTCGGCGACCAGCATCTGCGCGACTTCCAGGACAACGAAAAGACGATCCCGACCATCCTGACCACCTCGCAAAAGCTGTCGACCGGCGTCGACGCCCGCAACATCCGCAACATCGTGCTGATGCGCAGGGTCAACTCGATGATCGAGTTCAAGCAGATCATCGGGCGCGGCACCCGGCTCTATGACGGCAAGGACTACTTCACGATCTGGGACTTTGTGAAGGCGCATCACCATTTCAGCGACCCGGAATGGGACGGCGAGCCGCTCGATCCCGAGGGCGGGCCCGAGGCGAAAGAGCCCGCGCCCGTTGCGCCGCCGAAAGGTCTGTCCGAGCCGCCGGGGACAGGATTTGGACCGAGCCTGCGTCCGCAAAAGATTAAAGTGACGCTCGCCGACGGCAAGGCCCGCACGATCCAGCACATGATGATGACGAGCTTTTGGCATCCTGACGGGACCCCGGTCTCGGCGCGGCAATTCATGGAAATGCTGTTCGGCACGTTGCCCGAGTTTTTCAAGGACGAAGCCGAGCTGCGCTCGCTGTGGAGCGCGCCCGATACCCGCGCCAAACTCCTGCAAGGTTGGCCGAGAAGGGTTTCGGCAAGGGCCAGCTCGGCGAAATGCAGCGGGTCATCGAGGCCGAGAACAGCGACCTCTTCGATGTGTTGGCGCATGTCGCCTACGCGCTGCCGCCGCTGACCCGCGAGGAGCGGGCGGCGGAGGCCAAAATCGAGATCAGCACCCATTTCAACAGCAAGCAGCAGGCGTTTCTGGAATTCGTGCTGTCGCATTATGTGCGGGTCGGGGTCGGAGAATTGGATCGGGACAAGCTGGCCCCTTTGCTCATGCTCAAATATCACGCCATTGCCGATGCGGTCGCCGAGTTGGGCAAGGCCGATGAGATCGGGAACGTGTTCGCGGGCTTCCAGAAGTATCTCTACCAGGAAGCGGCATGACTTCGCGCGAGGTCAGCCTCGTGCCGCCGGCGCGGACCTCGCGTCGTCGCGGATCGCGACGATAGAATTGCCACAGTCACATCGCATCGTTGTGCTGTTCCAGCGGTCAGCGGTTGGCGAATGGCGGCTAATGGAAGGAACTTTCTGCTGCTGATTTGCTGCAGAAGCAGCGGGCGAGATCACGCGGGCCGGGTGCGGGTGTGCCGGCGCGGCGCTCAGGGTCGGGTGGCGGTGTGACCGGCGCTGCGGCGGGCGCGATATGGCGGCGGCGGTAACTCGCGTCTATTCCCGGTTTGGCGAAAACAATTCCCGGTTAACGGCAAAACAATTCCGGTTTCACCCAGCCACGGGAATTGACGCTCAGGCATTTGATCGGGTTAATGTTTTCGGCGCCGAAAAGGGATCGCCGGCGGGACGTTCCCGAATAATTCGCGCCGAACCGGGAAATCGGCGTGGCCGGCGACAACCGATCCGAACCAGGGTTGACCCCACTGTCGGCGCCACCGCATGATGTGCGCACATGCCTCGCCCGCCGAACTGCGCGCTCGACAGGGCGACCCGAAAAGTTTCCGGAAATTCTGCGGGTTCGGCTTGGAACCCGCAGGTTCGCAGGCGTCTGGCCGGGACGCCTGCGAACCCGCGACCGAGCTAGACGAGGAGGAGACTGCCATGCCGTTTTACCAGAAGGGCGACGTTCGCATCCGCTACGAGGAGGCCGGCTCCGGCTTCCCGCTGCTGGTCACCCCCGGCGGCGGGTTGAACTCGCGGGTCAGCAATTGGCCGACCGCGGTGTTCAACGCCCCGGAGGCGTTGAAGAGCGACTTCCGCGTCATCACGATGGACCAGCGCAACGCCAATGGCGGCGAGAGCACCGGCCCGATCCCGGCCGGCGACCCGTGGGACGCCTTTGCCGACGACCAGCTCGGGCTGATGGACCACCTCGGCATCCGCGAATTCTTTTACATGGGCTACTGCATCGGCGGCTGTTTTGCCGGAAAGCTCCTCCAACGGGCGCCCAACCGTGTCGTCGCCGCGGTGTTCTGCCAGACCGTCGGCCACCGGCCGGAACTCCCGGACTACATGTACAATTCGGGCAAGGATGCCTGGGCGCCGGAATTGCTGCCGCGCCGGCCCGATCTCAACATGGCGCAGGTCGAGCAGTACCTGCACAATCTGTACCGCGTAAACCCCGATTTCCTGTACAGCGTGTCGCGCGATTTCATTAGGAACTGCCGCACCCCGATGCTGGTGCTGCCCGATGACACCCCGGCGCACCCGCTGCAGACCTCGATCGACGTCGCGTCACTGGCGCCCAACGCCGAAATCACGGTCTTCCCGTGGCGCGAGCCGCCGGACCTGAAGGACCGCACGGTCGACCGGGTGCGCAGCTTTCTCAAGTCGCACGTCCCGATGCGCGCCGCCGCTCAGTAGGAGGAGAAACCCCATGCCGTTCTATGAAAAAGGCGAAGTTCGCATCCACTACGAAGAGGCCGGCTCCGGCTTTCCGTTGCTGGTGATCCCCGGCGGCGGGCTGAACTCGACGGTCGCGGGGCTCGCGAACCACCCGTTCAACCCGATCGACGAGTTCAAGGACGAGTACCGCGTTATCGCGGCTGATCTGCGCAACGCCAACGGCGGCCAATCCTCGGGGCCCCTCGAGGTCGACCGGCCGTGGGAGGCCTATACCGACGACCATCTCGGCCTGATGGATCATTTGGGCATCAGCGAGTTCCTGGTGCTGGGCTTCTGCATTGGCGGCCCGTTCATCTGGAACCTGTTGAAGCGGGCGCGCGGCCGCGTCGTCGCCGCGGTGCCGACGCAGCCCAGCGGGTTCCGCCCGGAGATGCCCGACCTGTTCTACCAGAACAACATCAAGGGCTGGGGCCCGGCATTGTGCGACCGTCGGCCCGACATCACGATGGCGACGGTGGACGCCTTCCTGAACAAGATGTACCGGGCCAACGCCGACTTCGTTTTCACCGTGACGCGCGATTTCGTGCGCGACTGCCACACACCGATACTGGTATTGCCCGACGACGTGCCGGCGCACCCGTACGCGGTGGCGATGGAAAGCGCGCTCCTCGCGCCCAACGCGCAAGTGAGCCTCTATCCGTGGAAGGACACCCCGGACAAGATTCCGCTGGCGGTGCGTCACATCCGCACCTTCCTTCGGGCAAATCGACCTGCGACTGCCGCCCGCTGAGACGGGGTGTCCATGTGACCGAGCGGCAGGGACCAGCCCTGCCGCCTCGCGTCGCAAAGCACGGGCCTCCCGGATCAGCTCTGCGCGATCGGGTATTTGGCGAAAATTGCCTCGGTCCATTTGAACGCCTTGTCCGCCGCCGCCTCCGGGGTCATCCCGCCGGTCATGACGTCGGCCCAGGCCCGACCCCAGACATGTTGGTTCTGGACTTCGGCCCAGGCCGGGTTGAAAACCCAGAAATTCGGCACTGTCGGGCCGAGCAGGCCCTGATGGACGTAAGCCACCCGGTGTGGGTCCTTGGGGTCGAGCCACCACGGATCGTTCTTCACGACCGACGGCATCGCCGGAATGCTCCGCGCGAGCCCGACCTTGAGATATTCGCCGTTGACCTTGGGTTGGATAAAATATTTGAGAAAGTCCTTGGCGGTTTCGACGTTTTTTGCGCCCTTGGGGATCAACGCGCACCCGTTGCTGGCCTGGCTCGGCACCGGCTTGCCGTCATTGCCGAGCGGCAGGCCCATTGTGACGATGTCGTTATATTCCGGCTCGTGAATGATGGCGACTTCGGTCGAGATGGTGCCGTCGAGATCCATGACGATCTGCTTGGCGTGAAAGGCGTTGTTGTCGTCGGCGTCGTTCCAGTTGATCGCCCCCGACGGGACAAAGCCTTCCTTGTAGGCCGTGGTCGGATAGGTCAGCGCCTTGATCGTGGCCTCGCGCACCCTCGGATCATCGAGGTGTAATTTGCCGTCCTTTGTCACGATGTCCTGGCCGCCGTAAGCGATCAGAAAATAGTTGAATACGTTGTTGGGGTCATTGCCTTGTGTGGTCAGTTGAAAACCCAAGCCATAGACTTGGCGCATACCCTGGGCCCGCAACTTCTTCTGTACCTCCTTAAAGAAATCGTAATAGGCGTCCCAGGTCTTCGGGAGGTCCTCCATTTTATAACCGGCCTTCTCGACCAGCGGCCGCCAGATATGGTTGGGCAAGGTCGCGGTGGTATAGGGCACACCGTAAAAGCTGCGCTTTTTCTCGACGCTGTTGTAGCAATAGCCCGAAAGCAGCGCGGTCTCGGTGTACTCCTCTCTCTGGGTGTCCACGACGTCGGTGACGTCAACCAGCTTGCCGGCCCAGGCGTGCAGTGCGATCAGCTCGGTCGGGGTGCTCTGGTACAGATCCGGGACGACGCCACTCGTCACGGCGGAGATGATCTTTTGCCGCATCGGGGCGTAGGGGATGATCGTGTAGTCGATCGTATTGCCGCTGGCCTTTTCATAATCGGCGACGATCTTGCGGAATGCGACGTCTTCTTCCTGGGCGAAGCCCTGGATCCACCAGACGGTCGCGGTCTTGGCCGCGGCATTGGCGATATAGGGTCGCGCGAGGCCTCCAGCCGCGACCAGTCCCAACGAACTGCGAAGCACAAAGCGACGGGTCAAGCCTGCCATTACCGTCTCCCTCCCTTTAGCGCATTGCCGGCGCCTTTGTCCGACATTCCCCAGATTCAGGCGCCGGTCGCGACATCGTCCCGCTTTTGGGCGGCCGGCGCAACAAGCCTCGCCAGATGGGTACCCCCGGCAGCAAGAGCCGGAGATCGCCCGCCTCACGGCTGGCATTGAGCCGCGAAATCGTTCGCCATTTGCTTGGGTCTCACCATTGAAAAGTTGCCATGCCGGCAGCCGGCCTCGGCCCTCCCAATCGTGACCCTAAGCGGCCTTTCGCCGGCCCGGTGCCGAAGCGCGAGCCGGGCGGGGAGGCTGGCCTTGTGCGCCAGCAGTCGCCAACCTTAGATCAAGACCCCCGGACATTCTCCCCGCCCCTTCCGGTCAACCGCTTGCCTACCCCCAGGGCTCGGTAACAAACTGTCGACGCGCACCGGGAGGCGCTGCGCGACAGCCGCGCACCCGCTTGCAGGAGAAATCTCATGGACCTCGACGGCGCGGTTGCCCTGGTAACGGGCGGCAATGGCGGGCTCGGGCAGCGCATCTGCCACGCGCTGGCCAAGGAGGGTGTGCATGTCGCGGGCATTTATGCCCAGAGCCGCGACCAGGCCGAGGGTGTCGCCCGCGAGCTGACATCGCGACATCAGATCAACGCCGCAGCCTTCGCCTGCGACATCACCGACGGTGCGGCCGTGGAGCGGCTGGTCGGCGAGGTGACCAAGCGCTTCGGCGGTCTCGACATTCTCGTCAACGACGCCGCCTACAACAAGGCGATCCCGTTCGCCGACCTCGACGATCTGACGATGGAGGTGTGGGACAAGATCCTCGCCGTCAACCTGACCGGGCCGCTGCGCCTCATCAAGACGGTGGCGCCGGTCATGAAGGCCCGAGGTCGGGGCCGCATCGTCAACATCGCCTCCGTGGCGGGGGTCGGCCCGACCGGTTCGTCGATCGCCTATGCGGTGTCGAAGGCCGGCCTGATCCACCTGACAAAATGCATGGCGGTGGCCTTGGCGCCTGAAACACTGGTCAACTGCGTGGCTCCGGGGCTGCTGGAGGGCACGCGAGCGACCGCCAATCTCCGGCCCGACTTTATCGAGCGCTCGGCGGCCACCTCGCTATTGAAAAAGCCCGCCGACAAGGACGACTGCGCCGACATGGTGGTCACGATGTGCCGCACCGAGACCATGACCGGCCAGACAATGGTCATCGACTCCGGCCGCTATTTTCATTGACCAACCGAAAGGCTCTCGCGCATGGACATCTCCGGCAAGACCGCCATCGTCACCGGCGCTGCCTCCGGCATTGGCCTCGGCATCGCGACAGCACTCGCAGAGGCGGGTGCGAACGTGGTCATGGCCGACATCCAGAAAGATGCGGTCGAAGCGGCGGCTCATGGCCTCTCCGGCACCAACAAGCGGGTCATGCCGGTGCGGATCGACGTCACCCAGGAGCAATCCGTGCTCGATGCCCTGGCCGAAGCCGAACGCAATTTCGGCAAGCTCCATATCGCCTGCAACAATGCCGGCGTGCCGACGCACGGCACCAGGCTGGTCGACGTGCCGCCCGGCGACTGGGAATTCGTGATCGGCGTGAACATTTGGGGGGTCATCCACGGCATCCGCCACTTCGTCCCCGCCATCCTCAAGCACGGGGAAGAAGGGCATGTCGTCAACACCGCCTCGGTCGCCGGCTTCCAGAATCGCCGCGGCACCAACCAGGGGCCGTATTCGATGAGCAAATACGCCGCCCTTTCCCTGTCCGAAGCCTTAGAGCATGAACTGGAAGGCACCAATGTCGGCGTTTCGGTGCTGTGCCCCGGTCCGATCAACACGAATATCGCGCGCGGCGCCCGTAACCGCCCGGACCACATGGGCGGGCCGCAGATCCGCGGCAATGAGGAAGCGGTGCTCGCCGAACGCCTCGCCACGACGGGTCTTGATCCGAAGAAAGTGGGCGAGCGGGTGGTGGACGCGATCCGCACGAAAACGTTCTATGCCTTTGTCAGCGCCGTTCCTGCCGAAATCATCAAGGCCCGCCACCGCCGCATCGAGGAAGCCCTGAACAGCCCGTGGGTTACCCATTACTGACCGCTGCAGGCCCGCCGCAGCCACCCGGTGGGTTCACCATCCACGCGCAATCGCCACCCGTTCCAACCCAGTCGATGGTTGTTGGAAGTCGATTTCTTGCTGGGGTTACCCCTGGGGAGCCATGTGAGTTGAACGGCGTCCCCCGCACCTTTTCCGACAATGTTGCCGGCTAGAGGAACGGCGGTTTTTGCAAAATCGCGAAGGCGGCAGCGCCCTATCACCTATGGCGCCTCGGACCGCAGGAGTTTTGCCTGGTTGCGCCCCGTGCATTGGTCGCCCCCGAACTTGATGCCGGTCCCATCATCGCACAGGCGGTCGTGCCGCTTCGGGACGGCGACATGGAAGCCGAGCTGTCGGAACGCATCCTTGCCGCCGAACACCGGCTTTATCCCTTTGCTATTGACAATCGGTGCAGAAACTCATGCGCTATGCTAACTTTTCTTCCAGGTTAATACATACCTGCACATGTACCCATCCAGCTGCCCCTGGGCATCGAATTCGTGTGTGCCTTTAGCATAAATCTGCAGGCTCATAATACCATTGTTAAATGAATTGCGCATCTCGGCATGGCCGCTCTTATTCACTTGACCCGTCATCGTGCAACTGCCCGAGCACCAAAACATTGTGGCGGCTCCTTTCTGAATTACCAGTGTGGGCGGCGGACTTTGGGACGTATTATTACACGAGGGGGTGCGTCGTAGGGCGACCTTGTCTCCATCGCCACGACAGATCGTTGAAGGCCGGTATACGAGCCATCGAAATCGGCTGACGGCTCCGCTGCCAGCGCCGATGCCGAAACGAACATTGCAATCGCTGAAATCAAACATGCGTCGTCTTCATCCCAATCTCCCGTCACCCTGTGAAATAGAAAAATCGCCAGGGATGTTTTCCCATTTCGTTCTCATGGAAGCGAAAGGACCGCCTGTTATGGGAACGTGGCGCATTGGCCCTGGTTTTTTCCCTTTACGATGTTTGCCGTAGTATATGTAATTGCGCTGTTGCCCTGGCATTGTTGGTTTCCAGCGACCGTGTTGCCGGAGACCTCTGCTGTCGCGGTGTTTCCATCGACCGTGAGGTTGCCACCGACTGTATTGGAACCGGCCGCCACAGCCGCAATGTTGTTGCTGACCGTCAGGTTGCCGCCGATCGTGTTGCCCGCACAACCTTGAGAAGTTGTCCCGCCAATCTCGATCGGGTCGAAATTTCCTTCTGCCTTCAGGTCACCCTTTATTTGGGCGCCGCATACCGTGTCCTGCGACGAAGAATTGAGGCTGGACGAGATCAGTAAATTGCCGTTGATTGCCGCGCTATCTATGTAGACGCCGCTCGCCTGTGAAATCTGGGTATTGCCTCTGACCCAACTTCCGCGGTTTTGGGTGATGCGGTTGCTGGGGATCGCAGAAATGCTGGGGTTGCGACGACACCGCTCGCATTGTGGTGCTAAATGATCGACATTTTTGTGATTGAGACGGTTTATTTATCTTGAGAAGTGGCGACGAATTGTGGTGCCCTTGCCGCAAGCAGGGTGCCGCGCCATGTTCGTCCGCGTCAAGAAGATCGGAGCCTATGAGTACCTCTACCTCGTCGAGAACGCACGCGAGGGCGGGCGCCACGTTCAGCGCGTCATCAAGGCGCTCGGCCGGCGCGACGAGGTCGAAGCCTCCGGCCTGATCGACGGGCTGATCGCCTCGGCGGCGCGGCATTCGCGACGGACGATCGTGCTGTCGAGCTTCTATCGCGGCGAGTTGCCGGAACTGCGCCGCGTCAGCATCGGACCCGATTTGGTGTTCGGCCGGTTGTGGGCCGAAACCGGATGCCGCGACGTGCTCACCAGCCTGCTCGCCGACCGGCGCTTCGGCTTCGATGTCGAGCGGGCGGTCTATCTCACCGTACTGCATCGGCTGACGGTCTCGGGTTCCGACCGCCACGCGAGCGAATGGCGCAACGGCTTGCGCGTCCCCGGCGCCGAAGGGCTCGGGCTCGACGAGGCGTACAAGGCGATGGCCTGGCTCGGCGAAATCGACGAGCACGGCCGCGGCACCGCCGAGGCGATCGAGGAAGCGCTCTACCGGCATCGCCAGCCGCTGTTCGGTGCGGTGTCGATCGCCTTCTTCGATACGACGACGTTATGGTTCGAGGGCGCCGGCGGTGAGAACCTGGGTCAGCGCGGCCATTCCAAGGACTACCGAGGGCACTTGAAGCAGGTCGTGCTCGGCATCGTGCTGGATGACGCCGACCGGCCGATCGCCTCGTTCCTGATGCCGGGCAACACTGCCGACGTGACGATGTTGTTGCCGGTGGTGCGCCGCCTGCGCGATCGCTTCGACATCGCCCGGACCTGCATCGTCGCCGATCGCGGCATGATCAGCGCCCACACCATGGCGGCGCTCGAAGCCGAGAAGATCGAGTACATTCTCGGCGTGCGCGAGCGCACCAGCCGCGAGGTGCGCGCCGAGGTCATTGAGGATGACGGCGTCAGCGTGCCGCTGCTCATCCGGCGGCAGAAGGGCGAGACTGAACTCGCCGTCAGGGAGACCACAATCGCCGGGCGGCGCTACATCATCTGTCGCAACGACGAGGAAGCCAGAAAGGATGCCGAGGCGCGCGCCGAACTGATCGCCGGCCTCGAGCGCAAGCTCGCGCAAGGCGACAAGGCACTGGTCGCCAACAAGGGCTTCCGCCGTGTCCTCAAGACGCCCGTGGGCGACGGCTTTGTCATTGATCGGGCCAAGGTCGAGGCCGACGCCCGCTTCGACGGCCTGTTCGTGCTGCGCACCAACACGAAAATCTCCGCCCTCCAAGTCGTCCTGCGATACCGTAACCTCCTCGCCGTGGAGGACGCCTTCAAAACCGCAAAAGCGCTGCTTGCCACCCGGCCGATCTTCCACAAAACCGATGCCGGCATCCGCGGCCACGTCTTCTGCACCTTCCTCGCCCTGGTGCTGCGCAAGGAACTGACGGACCGTCTGGCGGCACGCCGCAGCAAGCTCGAATGGCAGCGCATCATCGATGATCTTGCCGACCTCAGTGAGATCGAGGTCGAACAGGATGGTCACCGGGCCCGACTGCGCACCGCTCCCGGCGCAACCATTGATCCGATCTGCCGCGCTATCGAGATCACCCTGCCGCCCGTCTTCCAGGAGATGCCGCCCGCCCGCTGAACCCCCAAGAAAATGTGGTGCCTAAATCTGAAAATGGCCTCCAAGCCGTTGATAATCAGCCGTCTTCAAATCCAAACTGCGGAAGTTGGGTCTGACCCGCGCCGCAGGACCAAGGTAGAGACTACCACTCGTCGCAATCAGATTGCCATCAACGATGCATTCGAGATCAAGACTGCCACCCTCTACCGTCACATTTCCCTTGATCTCGCAGCCGTTCGTAAACGCACAATTCTGGTTGGCGGATACGGTCACATTGCCGTTGAAAGTGCCGCCGAAAATACCGTTGCAACTCTGCCCCGATGGGAGGGAAGCCTGCACAGACACGCCATTCACGCTCAAGATCGTCACGCCCCCCGTGCCGCTTCCAGGATCAACTGGAACCTCAGCATTGCTCGCCAACTGGGGAATTCCTCCCGAGAGGCCATTAAAATCACTCCCCCAGATCCAGTAATGCGTTCCGAGTGGCACTGGGTTACCGTTTTTAACACCGACCAAAGTCGTTGTAAATTCTAAGAAGCTACCAAGTTGGGCTGATGTGCCTCTGCACCACTTAGACTGGAGCGCAGGGTTCCCATCCGGTAAGCAAGGGTCTTTCGGAACATCGTTAAAATCGAGAGTATTTCCGTTCTCGTGGTAAAGCAGCGAAAAACAATCATTTGGTGGTCCGCTGTTATAGTAATAAAATGGGTATGCTTGTCGATACGCTTTGCTAGGACTGATAGATCCGGGTATGGGGCACTTGATGTCATACACATATCCACCAACAACGGGGTCAAGAAACGGCGTGTCAGGGAGGGGCACGCCGATTGCCGGCTGGACGAGACTTGGGATGGGGCTTGGTAAGACATTTACTGTCTGTTGCCAGTCAAAGTTATCCACATCACAGTCAGTTTTGGCTTGCGTAAGCGTCCTGCCTTGCTGTGGCGTGAAGGTTGCGTACATTTCCGCGCCCATCACTGATTGACGAACTGAATTGTCAAGGTCGGATATGCACTGTGGGGATGGGGGCGGATTGCAAGATGGAGCAGGGTCCGACGCCGGTGAGGTCAAGGCAACAACCGAGGCCGAGGAAACGGACGGAGAGGCGACGCAAGAATTCGAACCGATCTGAACGTTCCCGTTCCAATAGATGGGCCCGTAAGACCAGGTAGTGGTTTGTGGATTAATGAGTTCCGCTAATAGGAACGGTCCCAGACGAGCCGGGGTTCGCAGTCAAGGTGATGGCGGTGTAGTCAGGGCGGATACCATCCGGATCGGCCCCGCCGATCACCCCCTCCAAAGTACCAAAGATGGGGTTAACGTAAGCTCCGGAAATCGCGTAACTTGAGCTGGGATCTATGGCAAAGACCGAGTAAGCGATGCTGCAAGGCCCGGTGCTGAGGAGGCTGTAGTCCGGATAGGAAACAAAGTCACATTGCGTATTGATTCCTGGATTGTAAGTGATCAGGTCGCCAAGTGATGCAGGTTCTCCCGGAGCCAACATCGCGTTTGGATTTACGCTGACCGAGGGGAGCCCTGATATTGGGACAGCAAAACAAGCTATGGAGGACCCGCTCGCGGTCATGCATGTCAGCGCCCAGGCGTCAGCCCCACCAGCGGACGCGCTGATGACCCCGACGCCGATCGCAAAAAGCACCAAAACGAATCTCTTCATCGAATGTGCTCCCTCGTTCTCAATCGGAACGCTTTGTGACAATTTGTTACGAATTGGCCGATTGCGGTCAGATTACCTCTAAATTCTATTACATTCTAGCAAAAATCTAGGGATTAATTGGAGAAAATTGCGCGTGGTAATGTAGAGTTGGCAAATGCGCGAATGGGTTATCGTCGCCCCCGCGGAAGCGGGGGTCCAGGGGGGACGGCCGAAACCCTTGCGGCCCTAAATTCCCGCTTTCGCGGGAATGACGAGTCAGGCGGCTATCGGGGTCTCGATACTCTCGCCGGCGCCGAGGAGGTAGAGCCTGATCAGATGCTCAGCGATCGCCCCGGTGAGCGTTCATATAGGCGGCGGAGAACGGCGTTGATCCGCGTCTGGTAGCCGCGCTCGCGACAGGACCATTCGGAAGGTCGGCGTCCAATCGCATCGTCACGGTCGCCTTGCGGCGCGGCATGACCACCCGCGCATCCTTCCAGAAAGCCTCGTCGGTGGGCTTTGCATCGGGGTCGCCGATGATTGCGGCATGGATCTCCTCATCGGCCATCGAGCGCAGAAGCCGCCAGTCGGTTTTGGGCTCAGTCGTCGCGGTGGTTCCAGAAGTATCGTCGCTCATGAGGTTCGGACGTCCGTACTAACGATGTGGCGTTCACGTCGCCCGCTGTTGCCGCCTCGCGGCGGTGTTGTTGAATCGGCAATCATGTAATCGACACAATCGCATCGTATTCTCACGGATCGGCCCCATTAAGCGGGTGGGGCTGGGCTTTGAAGGGAGGTGACGAGACCTGATAAAACAGGCGGAGCAGGGCGTTTGGGAAACGGTGCCGGTCGGTCCTCGGGACCAATTCGGCATTGCCACGGTCAACGCAGTGTAGCGCGGCAATCAGGATGGGAAGACGGCGACAATCAGGATGAGAATCCCGGCGTCGCGGCGCGGCTATGATCGTCGCGTTGTTATTGTCGCGCAAGAGGGCGCGCGGCGATTTGAGTGTCGCGGCGCGACACTGAGATGCCAGTCTTGCTTGTCGCTGGGCCGTCAGCTGAAGCCGCGTTTGCGTTCCAGGGCGGTGCGGCGTCGATAGCTCTCGACGTTCATCTCGAAGATCGTGGCGTGGTGGACCAGGCGATCGACGACGGCCAGCGTCATCGCCTGGTCGGGGAAGATCTTTCCCCATTCGCCGAACGGCTGGTTGGCGGTGACCAGCAGGGATCGCCGCTCGTATCGGGCGCCGATCAGCTCGAATAGGACGCTGGTTTCGGCCTGATCCTTGGTGACATAGGCGAGGTCGTCGAGGATCAGCAGATGGTATTTGTCGAGCCTGGCGATGGCAGCTTCGAGAGCGAGTTCGCGGCGGGCGATTTGCAGCCGCTGGACGAGGTCGGTGGTCCGGGCGAACAGCACGCGCCAGCCATTTTCGACGAGGGCGAAGCCGAGAGCTGCCGCCAAGTGACTCTTGCCGGTGCCGGGCGGCCCGAACAGGATCAAATTGGCGCCCTTGTCCAACCAGGCATCACCGGCCGCCAGCGCCATGACCTGGGCCTTGCTGACGACCGGGACGGCCTCGAAGTCGAAGGTGTCAATGGTCTTGCCGGGCGGTAGCCGGGCTTCGGCGAGATGGCGTTCGATGCGGCGACGGCTGCGCTCGGCCATCTCATGCTCGGCCAAGGCGGCAAGGAAGCGGGCCGCCGGCCAGCCCTCCTTGTCGGCCTGAGCGGCGAGGTCGGCCCAGACCTGCTTGACGGCGGGAAGTCGCAACTCGGCGAGGAGCAGCGCGAGACGGGCGGCGTCGATCGGATCGGTCGTCTTCATGCTGCACCCCCCAGTGCTTGGTCCAGGGGCCGGACGGTGCCGAGCTCGTCGTAAAGATGCAGCGGCACCAATTCGACGGCGATGTCGGGAATGGCGGCGGGATCGGGCGCGAAGCGTCGTTCGAGCAGACCGAGATCGGGCAATCTGCCGGCATCGAGCTCGGCCTCGATGGCCTCGGCGAGTTCGGCCTCGCAAGCCCGATCATGGGCCAGCGCCAGCAGCCCGACCATGGTGCGGCACGCCGGCTTCTCGCCGCCGCCCTCCAGCAGCGCTTCGAAGGCGCGCTGATAAGCACGGCGCGGAAAGAGCTGCTCGCGATAGACCAGGTTGAGCAGGGCCATCGGCTTGCAGCGCAGGGCATGGATGACGTGCCGGTAATCGACCACGTGACCGTGCTTGCGGTCGGCGTGCGGACGTCCGCGCCGCAGCGTCATCAGCGGCGTCGCGCCGAGGAAGCATTCCAGCCGGTCATCGTAGAGCCGCACGCGCAGCCGATGGCCGATCAGGCGCGACGGCACCGAATAGAACACCCTCTTGAGGATGAAGCCGCTCGTCGAGGTGACACTGACGAACGTCTCCTCGTAATCCGTCGTCCTCCGCGCCGCCAGCAATTGCAGGGCCGAGCGCTCGAGATCGAGGCGCTTATTGTTGCGAACGTTGCGCTGCCCGACGATCTCGTCGATGAAACGACGATAGGCATTCAGATCGACGAAGTCGCGCGTGCCCCGCAGCAGGAGCGCGTCCTCGATCGCCTGCTTGAGATGGCCGTGCGGGCTTTCGATCGAGCCGTTCTCGTGCGCCACGCCGCGATTGTTGCGGGTCGGCTCCATGCCGTAATGGGCACACAGCGCCTCGTAGCGACGCGTGAGATCCTCCCGCGCGTCACGGTCGAGGTTGCGGAAGGCCGCCGACAGGCTGTCGCTACGATGCTGCAAGGGTGCGAGGCCGAGCGCCCACAGCGCGTTCTGCAACCCCTCGGCCAGCGCCACGAAGCTTTCGCCGCCGAGCACGACATGGGCGTGCTCCCAGCCCGAGAAGGCCAGCCGGAAATGGTAGAGCCGATGATCGAGCGGCGCGCCGGCGATGCTGACGCCGCGATCGCGCATCTCGGTGAAATCGGACAGCCCGAGCCGGCCTGGCGGATGTTCCTGCCGGAAGATGACGTCCTGCTCGGCGCCGTACAGCGCCCGCCACGAGCGGATGCGCCGCTCCAAGGTGCGGCGGATGCCGGCGCCAGTCTCGGGATGGCGCCGCCGGATCTCGTCGAAAATGGCGATCGGCCGCAGGCCCGGGGCGCTCTTGAGCAGGGGCACCACCTCACTATCCCAAACCGCAGCGAGCGGGTCATGCCGCCGGCGCCCGCGCGGTGCTTTCCGTTGTGACGGGAGCCGCGGGTCCTGTTCGATGCGATAGGCGGTGGCGGCGCTGAACCCGGCTTTGGCCGCGGCAACGCTCGCCGTTTCGGTCTGGCGGAAACTCATGAACAGCCTCATCTGGCAATCGGTGATGTGGCGACCGGGCAAGGGGCGGTTCCTCATCGGCATGAAGAACTCGCTTCCTATCCGGCCGGCCGCGACCGCCAGACAACGCGCCCCTTCCAGGGGCACACCGTTCGCCGGATTCGCAACGTCAGTCGGGCTACGCCCTCCTGCTGTCACGCATCCGGCGACACTTTCTCATCCTGATTGACGCCCGCCTCTCAACCTGTTTGCCGCGCCGCAACGCAGGCTCGCTGGAAGACACCTGCTTGTAAATTCTCTGCAAAAACAGGAGGGCGGCAGGCGCAACGAAATACCGGGCGGCTGCAAGGTGGCGATGGCCCGTGCCGGTTAATTGCAGAAAGAGGCTGGTGCGGTGGATCACAAGTTTGTCGAAAAAATGCCGGCGCTATTTCTCGCTTGTCACACCGGCGAAGGCCGGTATCTACGGCCGGGGCAGATACCGACCGGACCCTGTCCTCGCGCCGGCCAACAGCCGGACCCGGGGGGCGGGATGAGAATGCCGGAATCCGAATCCATTACGAGGTCGAGGGCACCTATCCAGCCTTGGTGCTTCAGCATGGCCTCACGCAGTGCCTGCAAGGAAGGACGCGATTCAGTGCCAGAGCCAAAAAAGCAGCGGCATATTTCAGCATGCCGCGCCCGGCTCAGCCGAACTTGTCTGTCAAACAGTAACGGGCGTCAGTTCCCGAGTAAGTTCCCAAGCTGCCATTCAGATATCCGTGCGCCGGTAAACCCTGAGAAACGAGTCGGAACGTCGAGTCGTTGAAGACGCTAAGCCACCATCGATTCGGATCAAGCCCCAGGGCCCGCGCCCAGGCCGATGCGGCCCGAAGGTTCTGGCAATATTGTGGGTTGTTCGCGTTGTTTGTGACCGGAGAGTCCCAGATCCAGTAAAACTGAGATGGCTGGTTCTGGCCCCAAACGCCTGTATCGGTCGGAACGACGATGTGCGAGGGATCCCCCTTGACGGTCGTGAAGTCAAACGTGCAAGCGCTTGGGTTTGAGTTGTTGGTGTTGATGGAATAGTACGCTGTGTTGATGGATAGGTCGCCCGGAATTGGGCTAGGTGGGCCACCTGGATTTTCGGAAGAGCAGAGAAATTTGCTGCCGTCGGTCAGCATGGGAGCGAGAAAGCCGCCCATGTTCGCGGTAAAAGCCGGGCTGGTGTTTGTCCAGGTGCCCGTGGGTACCCCACCAAGCTCATGCACACCAAAGCCGAGGTCGCTTGTTGTCGGCGAGGTGGCGAAGCCGGTCGCGGGGAGATTGTTGCTGTCGAGCCCGAACAGTTGCCCGATGACGGAAAGGAAATAGAAGCCGTTCGACGAGCTTCCCGCAAAGGCCGTGCCGACGTGATTCCAGAACTTGCCCGTGGTTTCCAGGAGCCAATTCTGGGCCTTGGTGTTCCCGCGCATCGCCGCGATGCACATAGACCCGACAAAGTACGACAGCTCCCAGAACTCACAGCCGTAATTGTAGGTAAGCTGGGTTGGGCCTCCGGGAAATCCTGTCTGCGCGTATCCCCGTATCCGACGGAATGGATATAGGTCCATGCTGCGCCATAGATCGTCGCGCCCGCGAGCCATTGATCGTAGAAGAAGTTCGACTGTACGTCGGCGATGTTCTTCAGATAGGCCCCGATCTGATTTCCCGAAGCCGAGAACGTCGTCGCAACCTTGTCGAAGCCGGTCGTAGGGTTCCACGGGTATATGTGCGCGGCCCAATTCATGTCGCGGGTCGCCCATGCGGTCGTGCGAAACTCGCCGACGTTCCAATTGACCAGGCCAAATGCTTGGCTCGAATAGACGCCGCCAGTGCCGTTGTTCGATGTAGAGGTATCGGACGAGGGATTACGCGCGACCAAATCCGCCGACATCACCGGCGCATTGCCGGCCTCGGTGTTAAAGTCGAGATATTGCATCTCCCCCGTGCGCAGGTAGGGAAAATAGGCGTAGTTGGGGAAGTGCTCAGGATAAGACGGCCCATACCCTATGGCATTGCACCCGGCTGCTGGTGCGCTGAACCCCGGCGAATGAAAAGGCGCCCCGAAATTCGCTGGACCCCACTCGGTGTCGAGCGCGCGCGACGACGACGGCATCCCGGTGTAGGGCCCGAGCGACGGGTTGTTTACCGGGACAATCGTATTGGTCGTCTTGTCCTTGAAGTCGAAGACACAGAGGCTCGCTGCCATCCCCACGCTGCGCATCGCCAGCTCGGAATTCTGGCTCTGATTATAGAAGTCCAGGATACAATTGTTGTTGATCCATCCTATGTCCGTCGCATCCCCCGCCGCCTGCTGGGCCGTTCTCTGATCGGTGACGTAGTACGGGTTCCAGGGGAACGAATACGCGATGTCGTTTATCGCCTTATCTCCCGTGGGCCATGACGAGCCCGTGACGGAGGTGTCCCACGGCGGTATGACTCGCGAGGCCGCCCAGTACTGGGGCACGAACTGATTCCTCAGCGTCGTCTCGGACGAGATCGAGCCCGTTCCCTTGAAGAAATTATACTTTCCGTCCGGCCCCAGGAAGTTGATGCGGTTGAAGGAATAGAGGCCGGGACACAACTGCATTGTCCCGGAACCATATCCCGAGAACGTAAAGCTTACATTTGTAGCAGACGAAACGCTTACTGTAAATTGGCTAGGATCGCTGGAGAATGTATAAATGAAACATGGAGTGCCATCGGCCCAGGCGACCGGCCCTGTTCCTGGCGTACTGGTTGGCGGTAGTGACGAGCCGGTTACGATTGCCGGATAGATGTTTCCGTTGCCGGCCCCGGTAAACCAATTATTGGTTCCCAGCAACAAGGTTCCTCCGTTCTCTCCGTTAGTATTGAATGCCTGAAGTTCTTGAGAAGCCAACGTTCCGGACCATCCTCCCCCAAGCTGGTATGTTCCGGTGAGACCTGGCTGCACATCGCTAAAGACGACGTTAAAAAGAGTTTGTGTTATTGCCGGAGGATATATGTGAGATATAATAAATACGTCTCCGGCATGGCCGGTTCCCGGCCCGCCGCTAACTATGGTGGTTCCGAGCGGGATAGCGCTATTACTGCCGACGCCGGTGGCAATCTCAGTTACGGTGTCGCCGTTCCGTATCGCAAATGAATAATTCTGATCAATCGTTAGGGTGTTGCCAGATAGAATCGCTCTTGCCCCGGTGCTACCACCACGGAAGTTAACCCCCGTCAGTTGCGACGCGACGTTGTATGTTGAAGGGACGACGCCGCTGCCTTCTAGCCAACAATTCGCCCCATTGATGGCGTTGGTCGGAATAACATCAGCAGTCATCGCCGATACCGTCATGACGCCGGACGAGTTGATCGAACCGGTGAACGCGCCGCCGTTGCTGAATGCTATCGGGCCGAAGGGGTTGCCGTCGTTGCCCTTCCAGGTTAGCGGCGTGACGGTCGGGCCTGAGCCGTATTACCAGTTAACGCCGCTCGCAGGCGAGCCGTAATTCGGCGGCGTGAAGTAAACATAGCTCTTTGCCGGCGTGTCGTTGTTGTACCAGGGCTGTCGGATGCAGCCGTACCAGCGGAAGCCGCCGAGAGTGCCGCCAGAGTTGTTGAGTGCGATCACATAGTGGTCGAAGACGAGCTGGCCATCGGCGGCGCCGGCGCCGGAGCCACCCAAGGTCATGTTGGTCGTGATCTTCCAGGCTGTCCCGGCGGCGCCGTCGAGCCACACCACGGCGTTGCCGATCTGGAGGCTGCCCCCGTCAAGAAAGCTTTGAACCGTGCCGGTACGGGCGTTGTGCCCTGAAGGATAAGCCGGCGCGTTGACGACGATGCTTTGAGAGTGAACCTCGCTCAGCGTTCTCCCCGACGGCCCCGGAAACGAACCTGAGACAGCCGTGAGCGTAACCGCCTGAGAGCTGTTCCCAGGAACGCTGAACGTCGGCAGCAGCATGAAGGAGGCGAACTTCAGCGACCCATCCGCCCAGTAGGTCGGAAGTCCGACCGAATAGGTCTGGGTGACGCCGCTGACCGTGAACTTCGGCACCATCCCGGCCGGAATATCCCCTTGGCGAAAGGGTTGCCCGAAGGTTTGCGTCGGTACGCCAGCCGGCATCGTCGTGCCGCTGTTGTTCGTCACCGTCATCTCGGTTGGGAAAATGTCGGCCTGGCTCATGACCGTGACCGCGATCGACTGCCGGGTATTCGTCAGCCCAGCTTGCGCGTAGTTGACGTTGAAAGGCCCGAACGTCGTGTTGTTCGGCAGCGAGCCGACGGTTTCGAGGCTCCAGATCGCGCCGCGGCCGACCAGCCTAAAGTCACTCGCATTCGTTCCGCTGAGCGTCGGCGGCGCTGTTGGCCCCGGAATCAGCGGGTTGAGCGTGATCATGACCGTGCCGACGACGGTACCGCTCGGCGAGCCGTTGATGAAGGTGTCGTTCGACAGCGATATGCTGTTGATGGATTGCGAGGAACCGGGCGCGGTGCTGCCGCCCGGGCGCAGGACGCGCCGCGCGTGCGCGCTGAGCGGCGTGAGCGCGATGGTGGCGCACGAGGCGAGGAGGATCTGCCGGCGCGTTGGGCTCATGGATGCTCAAACGCCCCTATGTCGTAGCCGTGCGCCTGCGGCCGCGTGGTGCCGAGAAGATCAGGCCCCGGAACGAGCGTGCCAAAGAACCCCGCGAATGTCGGGAAATGATAATTCGCACCAGCACCATAGAGCGGCGAGGTCGGCGGAATCCGGAGATCGAGCGACGGCCCGTAAGTCCGGTTGACAAAGGTGGCGTTGGCGCCTGATGGCAGGCTGAAGCAGCTCGACGTGTTGGTCGGTGGCCCGCAGGTATTGCCGATGCCATACATCGGGCTTGCCGTGATGACGTTGCCGTGCGTGTCGTTGATAGAGGCGCCGCCCGTGTACGACGCGGGAAGGTCCGTCGCATTCCCGATCGCGTTGGCGAATGACTGGCAGCCCTGCGCTATTGCGGCCGTGCTGTCGCAGGCAGACAGATTGTCCCAGCCTATAAAGACATTGTTGCTCCAAGGTGGAGGACCAAGCCTAACATCGGGCGCCCAGATCCCGATGCTGCGCAATTCAAATTGAAACGCTGCGCAACCCGTACACGGTGGGCTAGAGATGATCGTGTTGTTGCTCGCCTGAAATGGATACTTCTCAAATATCGCATAGGCCGCTTTCGTGGCAGATGCCGCGCCGTGATATATCATAACGTCGTTGAGAAAATTGTTGTCGGCGGCCCCGCTGGCTATTAGCCCGTTCCCCGCGCCGTCTATGATACTGTCCTTGATCGTATTTACACTCAGGTCGCCGAATATCTGCTGGGCAAAGGTGTTGATTACGGGTCCGAACACCGACTCCATCTGCAGACGCTGAATAACCCAGCCCCATTCGCCAATTTCAAGGGGAGTTCCTCGATTTGCCGGATTGGGATACAGTCCGGCGTCCACCCAAGGCGTATTGGAATAGATCTCGACACCCATAGCTGAATTCACCGCAAGCGGCGTCGAAGCTGGGTTCATGTTGTCGGCGAAACTGTCTCCCGGAACCGCATTAAGCGTCGTGGTGAACGTAGATCCCAGATTATTGAACGATGTGAACATCGGATTATCGACCGGCCCATTGCAGTTGAGGCCATTGGTTACCGTATTGTCCATAGTATAGCCGCGATAGCAGGCCCCCGACACGTCGGGTCCAGTAGCGGCCGCGTGGTTCGCCATCTGCAAGGGATCGTTCTCGCCGTTTTTGCCAGCTTGGTAGAGCTGCCGGGCCAATCCGCCGTACCAGATGTTCAGGTTAACGTCCGAGTGCGTCTGGGCCTCTGGAGTTCTGGTGATTCCAGAGCCATCGCCGCCGCCACCAGAATTATATGGCCAGATGGCCAACGGCCATCTGTTTGATTGTGACGAGTAGGTGATCGCGCCGCGATATGCCCACAGACAGGTTCCGTCAGCGATCAATGTTCCGGGAGGAGGGGTTCCGGTCGGTCCGCTGCTGCTCGCAATGCAGAGGTTCGGCGGGGTCGGCACGGATTGGCTTTGAAAGTAAACGTTCCCGGCATTCTGAACGTATTGCTCATCCTCATAGCTACCGCCGCTAGACCAAAATGTCGGGGTATCAAGAAAAGCTCCGGTCAACGTAACGTAGTCAATCCGGGTGAGGCAGGTCCAAGTGATGCCGCCATCCGTCGCTGTCGTAGCCCCCGACCACTGCGATGGGATGCTCCCGGCAAAGCCGCCCCCGTAGTTCGCGGGCGTCCCGCACGTCTGCGGGCCATTCCCGCTGCTCGCCGACGTGCCGCCGCTACCCGCCGACAGCGCCCAGAGGTATAGGTTGGCTCCTTGGACATAGCTGCCGCTGGCCCAGCCGGGACCGGCCACTACGCGATCGCCAGAGACATATGTCTGGCTCGCCTGCCAAGCCGGAGCGTTGGCGACGTCGATCGTCTGAGCGTTGAGCGGCCCCGGCACGTCGATGGCTCCGCCCGCGGTGTTCCATGAGCTGTAGCCAGCCGGCGGCGTTCCGACGAAGGCCGAGCCGCCGAAGTTGAATGTCACCGACTGCGGCGAGGCGTTGGCTCGGAATTGATAAACGGGGCTTACCTCGTACCCCGGCAGGAGGAAGAATTCGCCCCCGGCGCTTCCGATGTTGCCGGGACCAGAGCCGGGTATGGTCGGCGAGAACGTATTGTTGCCGTTCCACTGCGGACCGCCGCCGAAGCCGCTTGTCGCCGTCACGTCAGGGGTCACCCAAGCCTGTGGCGGATCGCTGTCGAGATCGACCGCTACGCCGATCGTCTTGCCGCTAGTTATGGGCGGCAAGGAAGTGTATGCGCGCGGTAGAATCGAAGCCGCATTGTAGACGAGGGTGCTGTTGCCGTTTGCGGTATAATTATACCCTACGGAATTGGCGTCATTGCCCAATACTTGTGGGGTACGAATTGTCGTGTTGACGCCGCCGATAAGAGCTCGCCCATTGCCGTTGTTGGCAAGACCGATCGCCTGCTGGGCTCCTATCGTCCCGGAGGTCGTGACCTCAAAGTACCACTTCCCGCTGTATTTCGGAAGGTTGGCGCGGCAAATCTCGCCCGCGCTGAGATTGGTCGATGCGGTCGACAGGGTAAGTCCAGGGCTTCCTGAGATCGTTATGTTCCTGTTGCAATCAGTTGCTGTGAATTGCGCGCCTGCCGAAGCCGCAACGCCCGTTGCCGTTATCGTCACGGTCTGCGGCGAGTTGGATGCTGCGGCGGTGGTCGCGGTCAGTGTGCAAGTTAACGTGCCAGGGCCGAAACTTCCAGGCACGAGCCTTATCAGGCCCAGATTGTCGATGGAGAAGTCTGAGCAGTTAGCTCCCGTGCGGAGCGACAGAACGCCAGCGCTCTGCGTGAACGTCGCAGCATATTGGAATTGCGTTCCCGTAAGCTGTACCTGCGGCGCACCGAGGATATATCCAGTGGTCGATGGCGTCCGAAAATTGAATGTCGTCGGTCCGATTGACGTAATGGTCTGTTGCGTGCCGACCAGCGAGAAATTCTGCGTTACCGGCGTCGAGCCCGGATAATTGGCCGTAACCGCGCAAGTAGGCGAACCCGTCACCTGACTGGGGCCGACGATAATCGAGTTGGCGTTATAGGCTTGAGCCCAATTGAGGCATCCTGCGGTGTTTGCGAACGTGTAAAACCCGCCGTTGACCGCGTTCCACGGCGCGGAGTTAGAGAGGATCGGGCCGGTGAAGTTGACGCCTTGCTGCCACAGCGTTCCGCCAGACGTGATCGGATAGATGTAGTTAAAGGCAGAGGGTGCCGAAAAGGTAATAGTCGGTGCTCCGCCGGATACCGCGCCGCCGGCACGAATGAGCTTCTTGGCATGCCCCGTCGGGACCGCCAAGATCGTGATAGCGAATGCTGCGATAAGGAACTTCATGATCAAAAATCTCATGGCGTCATGCTACCAGTTCGACATACACCTCCCCAACTCTGGGGGACATGCCCGGTGTTCGAGACGCCGATCGACAGATTGCCCGCCGAAAACGGGCCGGCGGTATCGGCCAACAGGATGCCACCGAAAACGCCCGTTTGACATATTGTAGCGTTTGTTCCTGATGCCGCCGCGGCACCGCCGTCCAACCCAACAAACGCAAGCCCCCAGGAAGCCGCCGCGCCAATATTCAGGATAGTGGTTATAGACGCAGCGCTTGTCACGTTGTTGGTGTTAGTATTGCCGATTGACGCTACCCCCCAACGCCGTCGGGCTCCTACTACGATCAAGCGACGACGACACCGTTTACGTCGTTCTCTGTTCGCCCGTCGATCTTATTCGCAAAGCTACACGGTTAATGCGGCATCTACTTTTCTCGCGTTGCCCTACTGGGGTTTTCTACCGGAGCGTCTTACGGTGACAGCTGGTGGCGTCTCTATGGTACAGCTCGGCACCGTAACGGTAGATACCGGGAACCCGACACTCGTCGCCTTTGCCCTTCACAACGACTGGATCTATTACGATTATCGCTACAAGCTCAGTCGTCGGCGGCAACATACTTATAATCGCCAGCGATCATTCAGGTCAGGATCTCGACATTTCTGAGACCCTGCGGCGCAACGCTGCCGAATTCGGCCATGTGAGCGCCCACGGCAATGACCAGCATCGTGCGTTGCCGGACCAGAAGGAACCGAGCGGCGCGCCGCGATCGCGCCCGTCCTCGACTCTACCATCGCCATCACCCAGTTTCGGTCATAGCTCCGGCGTGTCCGGTTCCAGTCCGAACACCGGATGTTCATTCCTCGGGCACCCCGACCTTGCGCAAACCCGCGAAATAAGTGGGTTCGACCAAAGCGCGCACCTCCGGCACCCCCCAAGACTCAACCGCCTGCAAGCGGGCGATGCTGGAGTAACGATCGTCGCCGACCAGCCTACGGGCATCAGTAATGCCTCGTTTAATATGGCCGTGTCCAAAGGCGCCAGTAATTGTCTTGCTGGTGCTAAAGCCAAGGTTGCCATCGTGTCGACAGGCGTTGCCGAAGACATGTTCATTCTCGCGACCGGGCTGCCGCCCGACACAGGTTTCGACTTTTTCGTAATTCAAGTCCCCAACACACCCTTTGGCCTGTCTTGGTATCAAGGAGACGTCGAGACCGACCATAACGGCGATGCCTTCCAGCATTTCAGGGCACGCTTCAATATCGAGACGTTCATCATTGCCCCGGGTGTCGCGCCGGCGCCGCAAGTCTTTAACGATCCGCCATCCCCGGATGCAGCGCGGAACCCGGAGACTTTCGGTCCTGATGGGAAAACCGCCGGCCCAGTTCAAACCTATCATTTGGGTCTGTGGTTCAACTCGCCGGCTGCCCGAGCACGGTCACGCCGTTCAATGGCGAGCACAATGCCGGCATCCAGGTGCTGAATACGTCGAATTTCCCCGACAATTTTGGGCCCTTGCGCACCCTGGCGCGCCGGCTCGACTTTCTCTCCCCGGACACTGCGTGAACAGCTCGATCTGCAGGGTCAGTGCGAGCACTGCCCAGCTACTCTTGCTCAGGACCGCGGCGGCGACCTCGTTGGGGTCCCAGGTAAAACTGTAGCCCGGCGGCATCACCTCGCCAGTCAGGGTTTACCGCGAAAGCATCCGCGAGGATGCCGATCTGTCGGAGCTTTTCGAAGACGTCTTTATGTTCCACTGGAAGGAGGAATGTCAGCACGCGACCGTGGATGAGCTGGAATGGCGGCGGCTCGACGCCGGCACCAGCGCCGCGGCACGCGATGTGGCGATCGACGAACTGATCGAGCTGGTCGGAGCGGTCGACGGCATCGTGCAAGCGCAAGCCGCCGCTGACGGCGACTATTTCGCCGCGACCTGTGGACGAGACCTTCGCGCTTTCGAGGCAGACCTGGTGCGGCAGACGCTGCTGGAGGCCTGTCGCTATCAATACATTCTCTCGGGTGCGCGCCATCCCCACTTTGCCTGCACACTTGCCGAGCTGACGACCAACGCGCAACTCGGGCGCATCCTTTCATGAGTTTGGGATTGGCGAGTGGCTCAGGCAGCGGCCAGCGTCCGCACGGGTGAGAGACAAGCCACCGCGTTGTGGTACACGCTTGGCCCGGTTGCTGCTCCCGCTCAAAGTCAGTTGGGCACAGTGCATGCCAAATATACGAATAGGGTGGCCGCCGGCACGATGATAGCGGTACTAACCAAACGGAGGGCTCCGTTATCGTCGCCCCCGCGAAAGCGGGGGACCAGAGCTTGCCCCTGGCTTGAACAGAGGGCGGCCGGGCGCTGTGGCGTTGCCTCTGGATACCCGCTTCCGCGGGAATGACGGGCGAGGGGACCGGGTGGCGGGTCTACCAGTAGCGGGCTTGATGCTAGAACGATTACTGTGAACAGATCCGATCCGAATGGCGCGCCATTCGATATGACCCAGAGCTGGTTGCCAGTCGCCAGGGATGTTTTGTCCGTCTCGAAGGCCCATTCCGGCCACGCCGACGAATAGCCTGTATTTCCGGTGTTGCACTGCACATCGTAGTCGCCGCTCGAGTTCCGCCCTATGAACGCGACGGTGCCGATACAAGAATCGACTGTCAGTGTGTTGAGGGTGTTGGTGACGGCCTGGAAATTTCGGACCGTCGCCCAAATTCGCGGCTTTGACGCGGTCTAACGTTGCGTTCACCTGTTTTTGGAGGTCCGCACACCGCGTCGCGCCCAAAATGCGCCATGTGGCGCGCCGGCACCAAATCCTAAATCGCTGGCGGCAGCAGCCGGATCTGATCTACATCTCCAGGGCCGAAAGGCCTTGCTCACACAGTACCTTGTAGCCGACACTCCGTCCCTACACCAGCCCGGTATTACCCGGAAGGCTCCTGGGCGGTAATCGATCGCAACAGCCGCCCCGCACTCGCAAACCGCCACGTCAGATTGCAATAAAGCGAAGGCGAGCCGATCACATACCCGCCGCCGTGCAGATAGAGGATGCGCCGGTCATCCCGCGAGACCGGCGCGACGACCCATTCTGCCGCGACCCCGCCGGCGTCGACGGCAATTCGCTCTATCTCCCGCGGCGGGTCGGGAACCCAGCGTTCGGCTGCTGCGGCGCGCTGCCGCCGTTGCGCGAGGCTGGCCTCCGGTCCCAGCTTGCCTTTCAGCAGGCAGCGCGTCCCGAGGCGCAAAACGCCGCCCGCAGGCTCATCGCCGCCTCAGCATGCCTGCCGAGCGCGCATCTCGCCGGCTACGCGCACCCGCACCCTAAGCGCGTTTCCCGGCAGATAGGCGAGCGGCATGTCCTCGACATCGACGGTTTCGAGGGTTTCGGGATCGGCGCCGGCGGCGATGGCGCGCTCGCGGGCCTGCGCCTCGGCTGCGGCGATCGCCGCAGCGCGGTCGAGGTCACGGTAGATCTGGTCGGTCTCGCCGCTGATTTGCGCGATCGCCGCTCCGACCGCGTTGGCATGCTCGCCATACGGCACGCGGATCACGCGCGAGGCACCAGAGAGATGATCCGGAACCAGAAAGGCACCGCCGCCGACCGCGATCAGCGGAATGTCGCCGGCTTCGGTCTTCATGCGGTCGACCGCATCCTCGATCCGGTGGCGCGCCAGCGCCAGCACGGCCCGCGCCAGTTCGCCGGGCAGGTCCGCGACGCGCGCCGCATCGCCGATGTGGGTAATACCGGCGGCGACCGCGGCATCGGTCGCGGTCAGCGTGTCGCCGCCAAACACCAGCGCCTCGCGCGTCAGCCGATAGCCGACGCTTTGCGGCCCGAGGGTCAATGGCCCGAGGGTCAGTGGATCGCAGCGCACCAGGCTGCCGCCGCCGAGCGCGATCGACAGCAGGTCCGGCATCCGGAACAAGGTCCGCACACCGCCCACCTCGACGACCGAATTGGCCTCGCGCGGAAACCCGCGACGCAGCTGGCCGACATCGGTCGAGGTGCCGCCGACATCGACCACCACGGCGTCTGCAAGCCTGGACAAGAACGCCGCGCCGCGCATGGAATTGGTCGGACCCGAGGCGAAAGTGATGACCGGCAGCGCCGTCGCCGTCGCCGCTTTGGTCACCGTCCCGTCGTTCTGCGTCAGATATAGTGGTGCAGTGATCCCGCTGGCAGCGATCGCCTCGGTAAACCCGGCGACCGTTTTTCGCGCGAGGTCGATCAGCGATGCGTTGAGCAATGCCACGTTTTCACGCTCGAGAAGACCGATGCGGCCAAGATCGCGCGACAAGGTGACGGCGGCGTTTGGACACTCCTCGGCAAGGATCGTTCGCGCCCGTTCTTCGCACGAGGGATCGACCGGCCGAGAATATCGCGGCAACCGCGACCGCGCCGATGCCGCTCGCTCGGATCTGCCTTGCCACCCGGCGCATACCGTCTTCGTCGAACCCTACAATCGGCCGGCCGTCGTAATCATGCCCGCCTTCGAGCATGAACACTTCGCCGCGAACGAGATCGGCGAGATCCGGCGGCCAGTCGCAAAACGGCGGCAGAGATGCCGCGGCCGGCAGACCGATCCGCACCGCGGCGACGCGCGCCAACCCCCGGCGCTGCACCACCGCATTGACAAAATGCGTCGTCCCGATCACGACCCCGTCGATCCCGCCCCGCGCCGCGTCGGGATGCGCCGACAGCTCGCACAGCGCGGCGACGATGCCGGTCGTCACGTCCTCGGTGGTCGGCGTTTTGACCGCGTGCACGACTCTGCCGTCGACAAGCACCACCGCGTCGGTATTGGTCCCGCCGACATCGATCCCGATCCGCCGCATCTCACCTTCCTTCGAACCCTAAAGCGCGCGTGCACCCAGTGGCATGGCTGTGTGTAGCGAAATGACGGATTCTTGCTTGCACGAATTCATGGTTCGTTCTAACGTAGTCCCTCATTACGGGAGATGAACGTGTATCAAACCGCACTAAGATTGCATCACGTCGACTCGCGATTCGGTAGCTTGGCGGCAATCACGCCGGCCGCAGAGGATCGCGACCTGTGGATCAGGAAGGCTCCACGCCGATTACCTTACATCGAGCCGGTTTGCGTCATAACCTTCACCCCGCAAAATCGCGCAATACGGGATGAGTAGCGATGCTCGAAGCACCCGTGACGGTATCAGGACGGGAAGCCCCTTCCAACTTTGTCTCGCTCTTCTCCGGCGCTGGCGGCTTGGACCTCGGCTTGGAGCAGGCTGGGTGGAACTGCCGCTACGCGTCCGACATAGATGCAGCGGCCGTAGCCAGTTTGGAAGCCAACCGGGGATTCGACCTCGGCCTTGGTCGGAGAGCGTTCGCCGATTCACATATTGAGCAGGCTGACATCCGTAACTTAACTGCAGCAACGGTGCTTGCTAAGTCCGGCCTGCGAAAGGGCGATATCTCGGTCCTCGCGGGGGGGCCCCCCTGTCAGTCTTGGAGCAGCGCAGGACACCAACACGGTTTTGCGGACCCTAGGGGGCGGCTCTTTGAAGATTTCGTTCGATTCGCGGGCGGATTGGACGTGCGTTGGCTTGTGCTCGAAAACGTTCGAGGCCTCCTGACGGCCCGAGGGTCCGACGGACAGCCGGGCAACGCGCTCGCCCTCATGCGTCGCCGTTTGCTAGTTGCCGGTTTCCAAACATCTGTGGCCCTCCTCAATGCTGCGGACTACGGCGCACCACAGAGGCGCGTGAGGTTGCTGATTTTCGGCTTCCGTGCAGGCGATCCTCCGCCCCTTCCTTTGGCCACGCACGCAAAGTGCCCCGGCTTAACCCCACCTGGGTTGAAACCCTGGACCACGCTCGGCGAAGCGCTTTCGGCGCTTTCACCCTTAAGATCTGACGAGGTTATACGACCAACTGCAAAGCTTGCGGCGGAGCTTGAGGGCGCCCGACCTGGGTGTGGGGTAAAAAGTCCCGGGAAGCGCGAAAGGACAAGACCAGGAGGGCACTGGGGCTACAAGCAAGGGGCCTTTGTTGCGGACCTAGCTCAGAGCGCTCGGACCGTAACTGCAAACAGCCAGCAAGACTGGATCATTGATGCAATATTCGGCCTCCGAAGATTGTGCCCGCGAGAGTGCGCCGCGATACAGAGCTTTCCGCAGGGTTGGTATTTCCACGGTTCGCCGGCCACACAATACAAGCTGGTTGGCAACGCGGTCCCGCCAGCACTTGCCCAGAGCATCGGAGCAGCGCTGCTACGCCACCTACCTGCGCACGAGACGGTCAGCGGTCAGCGGTTCGACGATCTCCTGCCTCTTCCGCAGCCACTGCTCTCGGCGATAAATTATACGATTAGAGAGGAGAGGTCGAACGGGGCTTCCCGAAGGGCAAGCCCCCGCCGTCGAGTATCCCGTTGCGTGGATGTCGAAATCGCACGACCGTGACTTCTTCCGTCGATCCTGCCCACGTAGCCAATGTAGCAGAGGCGAAGGCGCTATACCTAGATAACTTGAGACCAGAGGAAGTATTAGCTGACTGGAACTTCGCTGTCCGTTCCGCAAGGAGAGCGGTAGCAGCCGCTTTGCGTGATTCTGGATTTCTGCGCGATATCGCGGGCGCGCTTAAACGAAATTGCGGCCACAGCCTCGCGTTTCGCCATCTTATGGCGCCTCCCGTTAGCCAGGACCAATTCAAGCTCCTCTGTCCCCAGTGGTCCAAGTCAGCTGAGAACAAGTCCAGACCAGCCACTCCAGAATCTGCAACTGCCGCGGAACGGGTTATTCAAGCGAGACTCAACAAGACGCTTATCAGATGGTCAGCCGGACGCCGGCCACCGAACATGCTCCACGTTCGGCCGGTTCTAACGGCGATCCCGATATTGATAGCTCAGCAGAAGGTTGCGACAGCACGTCGGAACAGACTGGCGTTTGAGCAGGAATACGCCGTTATGGAACTTCTCGAACGAGACGGATGGATCAAACTCGCCAGCAAACTGATCGACACCCGAGCGGCAGTCCCCCCGAAGCATTTTATGCACAAAACGCGCTTTGCAACGGGGACCACGGCCCCACAAGAAGTCGATATCGCATGCGGTCTGCGCTCAACAGTTGTACTCGCGTTGGAATGCAAGGTAACGAACGACGAGACAAATTCTGTTAAACGGATCAATGATGTAATAAAGAAAGGTACGGCGTGGAAGGAGCATTGGGGCAATTTTGTTCTGACCGCTGCTTTGCTTCAGGGCGTTGTAGCCGCGAAGGACGTCCAAAGGCTGACAGACGCTAACGTAAGCGTTTTCTGGTCTCACGAACTCGATAACTTCCGTTCCTGGCTGACGGCGCACCTCTGATCCTGGGGGAAGATCTTATGGGGTGACCGCGGTGGGATGCTGATGCTATCACGGTCTCGTTCGTCCCATTTGGCCCGTTCGCGTCACCGCTATGAGCCGGCACGTCAGCTTCGCGAGTTCCCTGAAAGTCCGCCGTCGAATGCAACGGCAGGCCCGCCGAGACACGGCGCCGGAACTGGCGTTACGCCGAGAGCTTTTCTCGCGTGGTCTCCGCTATCGGGTGTGTCAGAGGCCCCTTCCGAATTTGAGACGGCAGGTCGATGTCGTATTCCGGAAAATGCGTATAGCCATAGAGGTTCGCGGCTGCTTTTGGCATTGCTGCCCTGAGCATGGGGTTGTGCCGAAAACGAACAACGAATGGTGGTGTCAGAAACTCGCCCGGACGAGAGCACGTGACGAGGAGACAGCCGAGCGGCTTCTGGAGGCAGGGTGGACGTTGATTTCGGTGTGGGAGCATGAGGACATGGGCGAGATTGCGGTTCGTATCCACGCGCTCGTCCAAAGCCGACGCTAGAGGAGCACCACCGGCCGGGATCGACCAGAGTCCCCGTCACGAGGCCGGCTGATGCGCATGTGGTGTGTCTCGATGTTGAATTCCAGCGAGCGTCGCGAGTTCAGTCCTCCCCGCCCTCCTCGAACACTGAGCGGAAGTCGAGGTCGTAGCCGAAGGCGCGCGGGCCGACATGCTCCAGGCCGTTTGGGGTCAGGAACACCGGCGGCGCCCTCAGCGCCACGACGGTAACCCGCCTTCCGTAGCGGATCGTCTCGGTGCCGCAGGCCTCGCCCGAGACCGTGTCGAGGACGCAGATCAGATCGGGCGACATTGCGAGCGGTTCGCCGTCGCGCCACGCGACCGCCCACTCGTTCTGAAAGGCGATTTCGAGCCGCGAGCCGTGGTCCTCGTCGAGCCCTTCGATCACCGCCCGGCCGCGCAGAAAACCTTCGGTCGTGCGCCGGGCTACGTCGATGACCTTGCCGCGGAACAACAGCTTGCCGTGGGCCTCGTCGAGGATCGCCGAGACCGGGTCCTCGTGGAGGCGCTGCGCCTCGCGCACCCGCCGGCCGATGCCGATAGCCTTCGACACGGTGAAATGGATGCCCCATTTCTTCACTTCGGCGCCGGTGCGCGGCGCTTTGCAAGTCGAGGCGATCGAGCCCATCTCGACGCAGATCTTGCGACTCGCCCGCTCCATCCATTTCCAGTTCGGGACTTTGGTGACGACCGCCTCGATGCCGCGCGGATCATAGAGCACGCAGGGATAGGGACGCAGCTCGCCGACCGCGACGCTGGTCATCTGCGCCTCGGGATAGGCGCGGCCCATCGTGTCGGCATCGACCACCGGCAACTCGAGATGGGCCGCTGCCATCAACGGCTGAATGCCGTTGCCGCCGCCGATTTCGAGCGACATGACGGCGCGGAATTTCGCCCCGAGCAGCCCTTCCTGGATCTCGACGGCGCGCGCGACATTGCGGCTGTCGGCGAGGCGCTCCTGGCCGACGAGCGGCGCCCCCATGTTCGAGACCACCGCAACCCAATCCTCGTCGGCGAGATCGAATGGCGACATCAGCGCCACCCGATGCCCCTCGGCATAGAGCCGGCGCATGTTGAGCAGTCCAAGATACGGGCTGCCGCCGCCGCCCGTCCCAAGGATCCACGCCCCGACCGCCAGCGCCTCGATGTCGTCGAGGGTGAGAGGGTTGGAGGTCATTTCAAGACGGTCCCGCACAAGCCGGCGAGATTGCTTTGCTTTGCTCGCGATGACAACCTGTGCTCTCATTGCCGGGAGCGAAGCGAGCACGCAATCTCGATCGGGCAGAAACGAGCCGCGAGACGAGATTGCTGATCCTGGGGAGAGAATTGAAGATGGATGGTTTCTCGATTGAACGCACCGGCACCGCCGATCTGACCCGTGCTTTGGCGACGCAGGCTTGTGCCGTCACCTACGAGTCATTGCCGGAGCCAGTGCGCGAGGTCGCGCGGCAATGCATGCTCGATTATCTCGGGGTCGCGGTGGCCGGCGCGAGCGACCCGCTGGTCAGGATCCTGATCGACGAGATGGCCGAGGCCGGCGGGACAGCGCAGGCGAGCATCGTCGGGCACGCGTTGCGATTGCCGGCGCTGTCGGCGGCGCTGGTCAATGGTGCTGCGGGGCATGCGCTCGATTACGACGATGTCAACATCGCGATGCCCGGGCATCCGTCGGTCGCCGTGCTGCCGGGGCTGCTGGCCCTCGCCGAGCTAATGGGAAGTTCCGGGCGTGATGTGCTGACCGCGTTTGTCGCCGGTTACGAGACCACCTGCCGGATCGGCATGGCGTTGAGCCCGGGCCATTACGCGCTCGGCTTTCATTCGACCGCGACCATCGGCAGCTTTGGCGCGGCAGCAGCCTGCGCCCGGCTGCTCGGGCTTGACGCGGTACAGACCGCGACAGCGCTCGGCATTGTCGGGACCCAGGCGGCCGGGCTCAAATCGCAGTTTGGGACGATGTGCAAACCGTTCCATGCCGGCAAGGCGGCGCAAAACGGGTTGCTGTCGGCGCGGCTCGCGGCGCGTGGATTTTCGAGCCGGACCGATCTGATCGAGTGCGAGCAGGGATTTGCCGCGACGCACGGTCCGGATTTCTCACCCGAGTCAGCGCTGACAGTGCCCGCTGGCGGCTTCTATCTGCTCGCCAATCTCTTCAAGTACCATGCGGCCTGTTATTTTACGCACGCGCCGATCGAATGCGCCCGCGAGCTGCGCCACGCGCACGGGGTGAGACCGGATCAGGTCGCCGGCATCACCTTGCGCATCGATGCAAGCACCGATCGCGTGTGCAACATCCCGAGCCCGACCGACGGGTTGCAGAGCAAGTTCTCCCTGCGCCAGACGGTGGCGATGGCGTTGGCCGGGGTCGACACTGCGAGCTTTGACGCCTATGGCGAAGCGACCGCGCAAGACCCCGCATTGGTGCGGCTGCGCGACAAGATGACGATCGACTTTCAGCAAAATTGGCCGCAGACCCTCGGCGAGCTGGAGGTTGAACTGGCCGACGGCGGGCGCATTCACGCGCGCCACGATTCCGGCATCCCGGCCGCCGACATCGGCGAGCAAGGGCGTCGCCTCGCCACCAAATTCGACGGCCTGGTCGAGCCGGTGCTCGGCGCGCCACGCGCTCGCGAATTGCGCGAGACGATATCCGGGCTCGATGGCGTCGGCGATGTCGGCGTCCTCGCGCGGCTCGCCGCCGGCTGAGGAAAACCGCCCTTCGCGCCAGCCCGCTGCGCTTGAGGCCCACGGGCTCGACCGCGGCCGTTGTGCGATAGCGCGGCGGCTCAAGCGGCCGATGTGACAGCGGCATCGTCGCCATGCCCCTGACCGCCGGTGCGCTGCCCCTACCGCCGCGGCAATACGAGCTGCGGCGGTAGCAATTTCTTATTGACACTTTTATTGAAGGCGCCTACCTGCGGCGGTGGCTCGGGACTTGCCCGAAGCCGAAATCACGCAACAGCAAGCGAACGATGGGACCTCGATCTAGCAACGCTCCCGCGGAGCCTCCCAGTCGCGATTTCGCGACCGGCTCCTCGGTTCACCCGCCCCGGGTGACGAGACGGGGTCCTTCGGCCGGGCCGGCAACGCGATTGCCGTAGCCCGCCGCCGCTAGGGCCAAGCCCCGCCTCCGCCCGGGTCGGTTTACGACCAACCTGGGAACGGAGGGAAGAGACATGGCTGCCCTGGTAAGGCACGATGCCGGCGCCGCAGCGCCGCAATCCGTCAGCTTAGATGTCGAAGCTCGCGCCGACGCGCGCGAGATCGCGCGCCTCTACGTTGCGCTCGACCGGGTAAACGAGCACGACAACCCGCGCACCGCGCGCCTGCTTGCCGCCGGCCGCGCCAAGATGGCGCAGAAGGTGATGGAGGAAGCCGGCGAAGTGGCACTCGAAGCCGTTTGCCACCGCCCGCGCGCGGTCATCCGCGAAAGTGCGGATCTTATCTACAACCTTGTCGTGCTGTGGCGCGCATGCGGCATCGTCCCCGACGCGGTGTGGGTCGAGATGCGGCGCCGCGCCGACAAACTGGGCATTGCTGAAAAACTGCCGAAGGCGGCGGCGCCCGGCGCGCCCGCTGACGGCTGCGTCCGGTGAGGGAGGCGGCGATGACCTCCGTTGGCGAATTTGCCGCCCCGCCGCGCACTGCCGTCCTCGACGACGCCCATCTCGGCGACATCAAGGGCGCCCTCGGCACCATCCTGCACGGCGATCATAATCCGCGCACCACTTGGGCGGCGCGGTTGCGCACCTTGCTCGCGATCCTCGGGCCGGGGCTGATCGTCATGGTCGGCGACAACGATGCCGGCGCGTTCGGCACCTACACCCAGGCCGGCCAGAATTACGGTACGACATTGCTGTGGACCTTGCTGCTGCTCGTCCCGGTGCTCTACGTCAACCAGGAGATGGTATTGCGGCTCGGCGCGGTGACCGGGGTCGGCCACGCCCGGCTGATCCTCGAGCGCTTTGGCAAATTCTGGGGCGCGTTCAGCGTCATCGACCTGTTTCTGCTAAATGCGCTGACCATCGTCACCGAATTCATCGGGATCAGCCTGGCGCTCGGCTTTCTCGGGCTGCCGCGCGAACTGGGTGTTGTCGCCTCGGCCGCGATTGTCATCGCCGCTGCCGGCACCGGCGATTTCCGCCGCTTCGAGCGGTTTGCGCTGTTGCTCGTCTTCGGCAGTCTGCTGCTGGTGCCGGTTTTGCTGTGGGCGCATCCGCCGCTCGGCCAGGTTGCGCGCGATTTCGTTGTGCCGCGGCTCCCCGCGGGCGGCAAGCTCAGTGAAGTCATGCTGCTGATCATCGCGATCGTCGGCACGACGGTGGCGCCGTGGCAGCTCTTCTTTCAGCAGAGCTATGTCATCGACAAGCGGATTACGCCGCGCTTCATCCGCTACGAGCGTACTGATTTGTGGATCGGCATCGCGTTGGTGATCCTCGGCGGGATGGCAATGATGGCGTTTACCGCCGCGACCTTTGCCGGGCGCCCGGAGTTCGGGAACTTCCAGGATGCCGGAGCGGTCGCCGCCGGGCTCGGCAAATACGTCGGGCACGTGGCCGGTGTGTTCTTTGCGATCGCACTGATCGATGCGAGCGTGATCGGGGCGATGGCGGTGTCGTTGTCGACCGCGTATGCGATCGGCGACGTGCTGTCGCTGCGTCATTCGCTGCACCGCAAGCCAAAGGACGCGAAGTCCTTCTATGCCGTCTACGGCGGACTCGTGGCCTTGGCGGCGGCACTGGTGCTGGCGCCTGGCACACCGCTCGGATTGCTGACCAACGCGGTGCAGAGCCTGGCCGGCGTGCTGTTGCCGAGCGCCACCGTCTTCCTGCTGCTGTTGTGCAACGACAAAGCCGTGCTCGGCCCGTGGACCAACGGCCGTGCAGTCAATCTGTTCACCGGCGCGGTGATTGCGGTGCTGGTCGTGCTGTCGGTGATCCTGACCGCGGCAGTTTTGTTTCCTGGGATCGGCGGCGGGACGATGATCGGCATTCTGGCCGGCGGCTGCCTCGGCGCGCTCGCGATCTGGCTCGTTTCCGGCGGTCTGCGCCGCGGCGGCGATGCGGCGGAGGTGGCGCCGGCCGACCCGGCGCTGCGCGCGAACTGGCGCATGCCGCCCCTCGCCGAGCTGCCGCGACGGCAGCTGAGCATGGGCGAGCGGATTTGGCTGATCGTGCTGCGCTTCTATCTGTTGCTTGCGGCCGGGCTGGTGCTGGTCCGCATTGCCAGTCTCGCGATGGCCGGCCACGATTGAGCCTCGACGATGCCGACCAACAACATGGATCTGATCGCGGCGATCGGCCGCCTCGGCTTGGCGCTGGCGCTCGGCTCGGTCATCGGCTTTGAGCGGCAGTGGAACCAGAAGATGGCGGGGCTTCGGACCAACGCCCTGGTGGCACTCGGCGCCTGTGGCTTTGTCGTCTTCTCAGGGGTAGTCGGCCAAGGCGACCCGACCCGGGTCGCCGCCCAGGTCGTCTCCGGCATCGGCTTTCTTGGCGCCGGCATCATTCTGCGCGAGGGCGTCAACATCCACGGCCTCAACACCGCCGCGACCTTATGATGCTCGGCAATGGTTGGCACCTTTTGCGGCGGCGGCTTCTGGGCGTTAGGGGTCGGCGCCGCAGGTTTTGTCGTGGCGACTAATCTGCTGCTGCGACCGCTCCTGCGGCGGCTCAACACGCGGTCGCTCGTCGAGGGGGATGGGGAGACCCATTATACCGTCGAAATCACCTGCAAGGGCGTCGAGGAGGCGCATACGCGCTCGTTGTTGCTCCAGGCGTTGTCGCAGGCCGGGCTCGGATTGCGTCGCCTCGACAGCGAGGACATCCCCGACACTTCAAAGGTTTCAGTGACCGCTCAGGCCGTCGCGGCGAAGCGCAACGACGGCGCCCTCGAACAGGTCGTCGGCCGCTTGAGCCTCGAGCCTCATGTCAGCGCCGCGACCTGGCAGGTCGACCGCTCGATACCGGACAGCTGACCGCCCGGCGCGGCGCGCGCCAAATTGAATTTACCTCCGCGTGTCGCCCTTTAGAGCGGTGTACGGCGGAGTTGACGGCGTGCGATCGCTGGTAATCCGCTTGTCGCGCGACTAAAGAAGGCCGGAATCACATCGACATTCTATAGCTATGGTTTGATTGGTGCCGGAGCTTCCTGTAGCGATGGCGGTCCCATCAACGGTTTTTACGGTGGAAGTCTTATTGGAGTCTCTCAAGCTGAAGGATCGTTATCAATAGTTTCCTTCACAAACGGTGGCACTAGCGACTCGCCAATTCCCGTAGCCGAGATCACTTACACGCTCTTCCCCTAGATTTCCGGTCGTGAAGGAATGGCTGAGCGATACCGTTCAGCGCGGTGTGTCGCCTTTGAGGGTGATGCGCTGCATGACGCGGCGAAAGCCGTGGTAGTCGTTGACGGCGTTGTGCTGGGCGGCGCGGTTGTCCCAAAAGGCGAGCGAACCCTTTTCCCAGCGAAAGCGGCAGGTGAATTCCGGCTGTTGCTGGTGGCGGAACAGATAGCCCAGCAGCGGGGCGCTCTCTGCGATCGTCATGTCCTTGAACTGGGCGGTGTGGGCGCTGTTGACATAGAGTGCCTTGCGTCCGGTTTCGGGATGGGTGCGCACCGTCGGGTGCTCGGCGACGAGGTGCTTTGCCGCCTCCGCAGCCGGATGGTCGCGGACCCGGTCCTCGCGGGTGCGCGAGCCGTCGGCCTTGGCCGAATCACTAATGCCGACAAGGCTGTCGAGCACCGCGCGCAGGCCCGGCGACAAGGTCTCGTAGGCGAGATACATGTTGGCGAACAACGTGTCGCCGCCATTGGGCGGCACCTCGCAGGCATAGAGCATCGTCGCCATCGGCGGTTCGGCGAGGTAGGTCGTGTCGGCGTGCCACACGCCACCGAAATTGATGCTCTCGTGTTCGAGCTTGACGACCGGGGTGATCATCGGAAAGCCGTCGAGCCCGCGCACGAAGGGGTATTCGATCGGCTCGCCAAAGCAGCTGGCGAAAGCGAGGAACTGCGCCGGCGTCAGCTCCTGCCCGCGGAAGAAGACGACGAGGTGATCGAGCAACGCCTGCCGGATTGCGGCAATCGTTTCGGCCGGTAGTTCACAGGACAAATCGATCCCCAGCATCTCGGCCCCGATTGCCCCGGCGACCTTTCGCACCTCCACCGACTGGAAAGACATTACGGTTTCCTCACGCGACGCGCTGCGCCCGCCAGCGGCCGGAACCGAACTGGCTGCGGTTGACGATGCCGGAGCCGCCCTGAAGGTTGGCGGCGCCAAGCAGCGCGGTGCCGCTCATCCGCCCGTCGTGGATCTCGCCGTCGAGCAGATAGGAGATCGTGCTGCCCTCGTAGCGCGAGGTGAAGGAAAGCTGCACGGTTTCGCCCCGGAGCGAGCCGCCGACCGGTCCCTCGAACCCATCCGAGCGCTGGTGGCCGGCAAGATCGGCGCCGCGCTGTTCGATGTGGAGCCGATGGATGCGGGCGCCATGCAGAAAATCGACGTGCATTTCCCATTCGCCGCTGACTTCGATTGCCGGCGACAGTGGCCGGTCCGCCACATTCCGTCCCGACGCGTCCAGCACGCCGGCGATGGCGTCGCCGACCTGCGCCGCCTCGCCCGGCTGCAACTGGAACGGGTCGATCTCGATCGTATTTTCGGTCGCCGAATTGTCGTCGAGCATGATGCGCGGCTCGCCGTCCAGAACCCGCTGGCGCAGCCCGAGCCCGTCGATCGGGTAGGCTGCAAGGGCCCATGACAGGCGCAGCCGGGGCACAAGGTCGACGCCTGCGGGCTCGATGACCTCGCTGCCCGCGCCCGGCATTTGCCCGATCCGCTCGGCGATGACCGCGAGGTCGTCGAACCATTTCTGCCGCTCGGGGGTGCCGTCGCGATCCTCGAACCAGTATTCGAGCGCGGCCAAGACGCCGATGACGTCCTCCTTCGACACCTTCATCGGCCGCCCCAGCGCCTGGTGCGGCGAGGCGTTGCGCCAGGCCGCCTCGACCAGCGCTTTTGAGCCGAGCAGCAAGCCGCTGGTCTGCGGCCCGCGCAGAAACTTGCCGCCGCTGTAGATGACGAGATCAGCGCCGCGCTCGAGCCACGGGCTCGGCCGTTCGAGATGCTCAGAGGCGGCGTCGACCATGATCGGGATGCGGCGCGGCTTCATGACTGCGGCGAATTCTTCGAGCCGTACCTGACCCCGATGCTCCTCTTTGCCGAGCAGCACGACCATCGCCACCGGTTCTTCGAGCGCCTGATCCAGTTCCGCTCGGGTGTCGATCTCGACGATGTGACAGCCGACCATCCGCACCGCCTGGTCATAGGCAAAGCGTTGGGTTCGTGGGATGACAACGCGGTTGACCATGCCCTCGGTAAACGGCAGGCGCAGCATCTTGACCGGGTCGTTGCCGGCAACGCAGGCGGCAGTGCCCAGCGCCACCGCCGCAGCGCTGCCGCAGGTGACGATGCCCCATTCGGCGCCGGTCAGCTCGGCAAGACGCCGGCCCGCCGCTTCCATCAGCTCGTCGAGATTGACAAACCAGCGCGACGCCGCGGCCATTGCCTCGCGCACCTGCGGCAGCATCAGGCTCCCGCCATGCAGCGTGCGCACGCTGCAGCAATTGATAAAGGGCCGTACGCCCAGCGCGAGATAGGGGTTGGAATTGGCGCTCATGTGCTCTCCGACAACGATCCTCGGCCATTATACCAGCCGTCGCGAGAGGTGGAGAGGGGATCCGGAGCGATTCGCGTTGGCGCGCGTTTTCTGAATGATTCATCCTGGTTGTTGCATCATTCGGAGGAAAGAAGCGGTCATGGCGGAAAAACAGGAAAAGGCAGAGCGATCGGGCGACGAAGGCAATGCGACGGCGTTTGGATTTAACCAGGCAACCGACGCGGTCGAAAAGCTCCGCACCCTCGTCGATCAGGCATCGCGCTCGCTTAAGGATTTTACCCAGGCCGGCGAGCAATGGGCACAGGACGCGCAGGAGCGGGCGCGGGGGATCGCCAAGGACCTGTCGGAACAGAGCGGACGAGCGGTCGGCGCGGTGTCGGAGACGGTCGAGCACAATCCGCTGGCGAGCCTGGCGGTAGCTTTCGCCGCGGGCTTTCTGTTGGCCAGCCTGATCAAGCGTTGACGCCACAGGTCGCGCGGCGGATCGCCCGGGACCACAGTTGATTGCGTCTGGATCAAAGGCTATTTCGTGACGGGTGACCGCCGCCGCGCAGCAGACGCTTGAGCGTTGGCCGGAAAAGGGACTCGTTCTCTTTTCCGGCGGGCAGGATTCGACCACTTGCCTCGCCTGGGCGTTGGCGCGCTTTGGCGAAGTCGAAACAATCGGGTTTGATTACGGACAGCGTCACCGGGTCGAGCTTGATTGCCGCGTCGCAGCGGTGATGCGGCTGCGCCGCGAGTTTCCCGAGTGGAGCAATAAGCTCGGGCAGGACCACCTTGTCGACTGCCGCGTGCTGGGGCAGATAAGCGACACCGCGCTAACCCGCGACACCGCAATTGCCTTCGACAAAACCGGGCTGCCGAATACCTTCGTTCCCGGCCGAAATCTGATGTTTTTTGTGCTGGCCGCAGCGGTTGGGTATCGGCGCGGCGCTCGTCATCTCGTCGGCGGCATGTGCGAGACCGATTACTCGGGCTATCCCGATTGCCGCGACGACACGCTGAAGGCATTGCAGGCGACACTTTCGCTCGGGATGGATCATCGCTTTGTGATCCATACCCCGCTGATGTGGCGTGACAAGGCGGCGACCTGGGCGCTCGCCCGCGAGCTTGGCGGCGACGCGCTCGTCGGGCTGATCCGCGACGAGACCCACAGCTGCTATCTGGGGGACCGCGATCATCGCCATGAATGGGGGTGCGGGTGCGGCGACTGTCCAGCCTGCGGGCTGCGCCGCGCCGGCTGGGAAAAATTTGCGGCCGAGCGAGGCGCGCCGTGAGCTACGCGGTCAAGGAAATCTTCTACACCCTGCAGGGGGAAGTGCGCAGGCCGGCCGACCGGCGGTGTTCTGCCGCTTTACGGGATGCAATTTGTGGTCGGGGCGCGAGGCCGATCGGCAGGATGCGGCCTGTCGCTTTTGCGACACTGATTTCGTGGGGACCGACGGCAGCGAGGGCGGGCGTTATCCGGACGCCGCAATGCTCGCCCGGCAGATCGCGTTGTCGTGGCCTGCGGGGTGGGCGGCGCGGTTTGTCGTGTGCACCGGCGGCGAACCCCTGTTGCAGCTCGACCAGCCGCTGATCGACGCTTTACACTCGCACGGCTTCGAGATCGCGATCGAAACCAACGGCACGATCGCCCCACCAGCCGAGCTCGACTGGGTTTGTGTCAGCCCGAAGGCCAGGGCGCGTCTCGTGGTGGATCGTGGCGACGAGTTGAAGATCGTGATCCCGCAAGCGGGCCTCGACCCGCTCGACTATGCTCATCTCGCCTTTCGCAGATTTTCCGTGCAGCCGATGGACGGCCCCGACCTCGGCCGCAACACCGCGCTGGCGATGGAATTTTGCCGCGCTCATCCGCAATGGCAGCTGAGCTTGCAAACTCATAAGCTGATCGGATTTCGCTGAGCTCAGGCTCCCCGTTGCCGACCGCCGGATCGAAGTTGCGGCCGCCGCTGTTGCGTGGGTAAAGTCAGGCTGACGCACGCCGACGGTGCCTCAGCCGTATTTTATGCGGCTCCAGAGCTGTCCGCTGCGTCCGTGTCGAACAGTTTCCGGCAGTAGAGCTGAACATCCAGCGGCGACACGGCCTCTGATATTCAAGGTAAAGCGCTGCGCCGCCGCATTGACGGGACGGGCACTCGTCCATAAGTTTCGGCGCGGGAAACGGCTTTCTTACCGGCCGTCTTTTACACAGCGAGGAATGGCGCGATGAAGCCGACGCGGCGCCCGCGTAACCCCTGTTTTTCGTCCGGACCTTGCGCCAAGCGGCCTGGCTGGTCGCCGGCGGCGCTGGAAGCGGCGCTGGTCGGCCGCTCGCACCGCTCGGGCATCGGCAAGGCGCGGATCGTCGAGGTCGTCGACAAATCACGCTCGATCCTCGGCGTCCCGGCCGATTGGCAGGTCGGGATCGTCGCCGGCTCGGACACCGGAGCGATCGAGATCGCGATGTGGTCGCTGTTGGGGGCGCGCGGCGTCGACATGTTGGCCTGGGAGAATTTCGGTGAAGGCTGGGTCGACGACGTCAAACAGCTGAAGCTGCTCGATGTCCGGGTCTTGCATGCACCGTATGGACGGCTGCCCAATCTGCGCGAGGTCGACCCGGCGCGCGACCTGGTCTTCCCGTGGAACGGCACCACCTCCGGCGTACGGGTGCCTGATGGCGACTGGATCGCTGCCGATCGCACGGGGCTTGCCATTTGCGACGCGACCTCGGCCGTGTTTGCAATGCGCCTTCCTTGGGACAAGCTCGATGTCGTTACCTGGTCGTGGCAGAAGGCGCTCGGCGGCGAGGCGGCGCACGGCATGCTGGCCCTGTCGCCGCGCGCGGTTGAACGGCTCGAAAGCTATACCCCGCCCTGGCCGTTGCCGAAGCTCTTCCGCCTCACCTCAAAGGGCAAGCTGATCAAGGGCGTGTTTCAGGGCGAGACGATCAACACGCCGTCGATGCTGTGCGTCGAAGACGCGCTCGAACTCGCTCGAATGGGCCGAATCGGTCGGCGGGCTGGACGGGCTGATCGCCCGCTCGGAAAAGAACCTGTCGGTCCTCGCCGCCTGGGCCCGACGCACGCGCTGGATCGAGTTCCTGGCGGAAGATCCTGCCACGATCTCCTGCACCTCGCCGCAGCTCAAAATCGTCGAGCCGTGGTTTGCGGCGCTGTCGCCCGATGACCGCTTTCAGACCGTGCGCGCGATGACCGCGCGGCTCGAAAAAGAACAGGCCGCCTACGATATTGCCAGCCACCGCGCCTCGCCGCCAGGCATCCGGATCTGGAGCGGTGCCACGGTTGAGGCCAGCGACGTGGAGGCGCTGATGCCGTGGCTCGACTGGGCCTGGGATGAGCAGCGCCAAGCGGCGAAGGCGGCATAGAAAAATCGATCTTTACCGCGGAGGTCGCCAAGGGGCACGCGATGTCCGCAAAGGATGTGGTTGCGCCCCACCCCCTGCGCCGACGTCGCGCCTCTGCGTTCATGCGTTATTCTTGAGAAAGAGACCAGATGCCAAAGGTTTTGATTTCCGATGACCTGAGCCCGCGCGCGGCGGAGATCCTTGGCGCGCGCGGGATCGGAGTCGACATGCTGCCGGGCATCACCGCCGAGGAGCTGAAAACCCGGATTGCCGGCTATGACGGGCTTGCGGTGCGCTCGGCGACCAAAGTCACCGCTGAACTTCTCGCCCGCGCGCCAGAACTCAAGATCATCGGCCGCGCCGGCATCGGCGTGGACAATATCGACGTGGCCGCGGCGACGCAGCGTGGCATCGTCGTGATGAACACGCCTTACGGCAACTCGACGACCGCAGCCGAGCATGCCATCGCGATGCTGTTTGCTTTGTGCCGCCAGATCCCGGCTGCTGATCGTTCGACACAAGCCGGGAAATGGGAGAAATCGCGCTTCATGGGTGTCGAGTTGACCGGCAAGACGCTCGGCGTCATCGGTTGCGGCAATGTCGGCGCCAGCGTCGCGGTGCGCGCCCTCGGGCTCAGTATGAAAGTCGTCGCCTACGACCCGTTTTTGTCGGGAGAACGCGCGATTGATCTCGGCGTCGAAAAGATCTCGCTCGACGAGCTTTTGACGCGCGCCGACTTTGTAACCTTGCACACGCCGCTCACCGACGCGACAAAGAACATTCTCGACGCTGCTGCGATCGCCAAGATGAAACGCGGGGTGCGGTTGGTGAATTGCGCGCGGGGCGGTCTTGTCGTGGAGGAGGATCTCGCGGCGGCACTCGACAGCGGCCATGTCGCCGGCGCCGCGATCGACGTTTTTGTCGAGGAGCCGGCTCGCAAGAACCCTCTCTTCGGGCGTGACAATGTCGTCGCCACGCCGCATCTCGGCGCCGCGACGACCGAGGCGCAGGAGAACGTCGCGGTACAGATCGCCGAACAGATGGCCGATTTCCTGCTGACCGGCGCCGTCGCCAATGCGGTCAACGTGCCCTCGCTGACGGCCGAGGAAGCCAAGCGCATCAGGCCCTACATCACGCTTGCTGAACAGCTCGGCAGCTTCGCCGGCCAGCTTACCGAAAGCGGCATCACCGCGGTCGCCGTCGAATATGAGGGTGCTATTGCCGAGCTGAACGTCAAACCACTGACGGCAATCGTCTTGACGGCGCTGCTGGCGCCGCAGCTTGCCAGCGTCAACATGGTCAATGCGCCGGTGATCTGCCGCGACCGGGATATCCGGGTCAGCGAGACCCGGCGCGCTGAGCCCGGCGATTACCAGACCTTGATCCGGGTCGTCGTGACCCCGAATGGCCCGGTTGCCGAGCGCCGCCCGCGAGAGGTCGCCGGCACCCTGTTCGGCGGCGACAAGGCGCGCCTCGTCTCGGTCGAGGGGATCGCGCTCGAAGCTGAGCTCGGCGGCAACATGCTGTTCGTGCGGAACCTCGACAAGCCAGGCTTTATCGGCGCCTTGGGCCAGACCATGGGCGCGGCGTCGGTCAACATCGCTACGTTTCACCTTGGGCGAATCGCACCGGGCGAGGATGCGATTTGCCTCGTCGAAGTCGATCAGCCGCTCTCGCCGGCGATCCTCGAAACGGTGCGCGGCCTACCGAACGTGATCCAGGTCAAGTCGCTGCGGTTTTGAGCGTTTATCTGAGCCGGGAACCGTCGATCGCCGCCGCTTTCCGCGTGTGCGCGGCGATCGGGTAGTGCAAACTGAAACGATGAACGACGTCCTGCATCCCGCGTTGCTGCCGACCGGCATGCGCGACCTGCTGCCTCCCGAGGCCGAGATCGAGGCGAAGGTCGTTGCCCGACTGATGGCGACACTTGCCGCGCATGGCTTCCAGCGGGTCAAGCCGCCCCTCGTCGAATTCGAGGACACGTTGTTTTCCGGCGCCGGTGCGGCGATGGCGACTGCGACGTTCCGTACGATGGACCCAGGCTCGCATCGCATGATCGGCGTGCGTGCCGATATGACGCCGCAAATTGCCCGTATCGCCACGACCCGGCTCGGCAACGCCGCGCGGCCGTTGCGGTTGAGCTATGCGGGGCAGGTATTGCGGGTTACCGGCTCGGAAATCCGACCCGAGCGCCAGATCGGCCAAGTCGGCGCCGAACTGATCGGCGCCTCGGGAGCAGCCGCCGATGTCGAGGCGATCGCCATCGCGGGCGAGGGTTTGGCGGCACTCGGCGTACCCCGTCTGTCGGTCGACATCACGCTGCCCACCTTGGTGCCGGCAGTAGTCGAGGCGTTTGGCGTAGCCGGCGAGCGGGCGAACGCTTTGCGCGCCGCGCTCGACCACAAGGACGCCGCCGCCGTCGCCGCGACGGCCGGCGCGGCCGGCGAATTGCTGGGCCGATTGCTCGCTGCGGCGGGTCCTGCCGAAGCGGCGCTGGCTGCCCTTGATCGCCTCGAACTGCCGCCGCGGGCGCGGGCCGAGCACGTAAGGCTTGGCGCGGTCCTCGATGGCTTGAAGGACGCTGCACCTAATTTGCAGGTGACGGTCGACCCGGTCGAAAACCGAGGCTTCGAGTACCACACCGGGATCAGCTTTACCTTCTTTGCCGGTGGCGCGGCAGCTTGGGGTTCAACCGGGGAGTTAGGCCGTGGCGGGCGCTATCAGGCGGGGGACCCGGCCGCGCCGGAGCCTGCAACCGGTTTCACCCTTTACACCGACACGATCCTGCGGACATTGCCCGAGGCGCCGCCGCTTCGTCGCTTGATGCTGCCATTCGGCATCGACCGAGCCCGTGCCGCGGCTTTGCGCGACAAAGGCTGGATCACCATCGCGGCGCTCGAACCCGCCGTCGATTGGCGGGCGGAGGCATGCCGTCTCGGCTGCTCGCATATCCTTGAAGACGGTGCGCCGCGCCAGCTCGGCTAGAGGAGACAACGGATGGCCAATGTCGCGGTCGTCGGTGCCCAGTGGGGCGACGAAGGGAAGGGCAAGATCGTCGACTGGCTGTCGGAACGGGCGGATGTCGTGGTTCGCTTTCAGGGCGGTCACAATGCCGGCCACACGATCGTCATCGGCAATGTCGAATACAAGCTGAGCTTGCTGCCGTCAGGGGTCGTGCGGCCGGGCAAACTGTCGGTCATCGGCAATGGCGTCGTCGTCGACCCCTGGGCATTGATTGAAGAGATCGACGCGATCCGCGCGAAGGGTGTCGACGTCAGCCCACAAAACCTCAAGCTCGCCGACAATGCCGCATTGATCCTGCCCTCGCACGGCGCACTCGACCGCGCCCGTGAGGAGCGGCTGAGCGACGGCAAGCTCGGCACGACGGGGCGCGGGATCGGTCCGGCTTATGAGGACAAGGTCGGTCGCCGGGCGTTGCGCGTGTGCGATCTCGCCGACCCGAAGGCGCTCGGACAGCGCATCGATCAGCTGCTGCTGCACCACAACGCGCTGTTGCGGGGGCTCGACAAGCCGGAGATCGACCGCGGTGAACTAATTGCCATGCTTCGGCAAATCGCGCCGCACATCCTGCCTTATGCCGAGCCGGTGTGGCGAATTCTCGACGATGCCCGGCGGAGAGGTCGGCGGATTCTGTTCGAGGGCGCACAGGGCGCGATGCTCGACGTCGATCACGGCACCTACCCTTACGTTACCTCTTCGAATACGGTTGCGGGACAGGCGGCCGCAGGATCTGGAATTGCTTCCGCGGCCGTCGGATTTGTCCTCGGCATCGCCAAGGCTTACACGACCCGGGTGGGCACCGGGCCGTTCCCGACCGAGCTCAGCGACGACACCGGCGAAGCGCTTGGCGAGCGCGGTCGGGAATTTGGCGTCGTTACCGGGCGCAAGCGGCGTTGCGGCTGGTTCGACGCGGTAGCCGTGCGGCAGGCCGTCAAGACCGGCGGCATCGACGGCATCGCCTTGACCAAGCTCGACGTGCTCGACGGGTTTGACGAGATCAAGTTGTGTACCGCCTACCGCCGCGGTTCGACGATCTATGATCATTTCCCGAGCGGGACTTCGGCCCAGGCCGAGATCGAGCCGATCTACGAGACCGCCGAAGGTTGGCGGGAGAGCACTCGCGGCGCCCGTTCCTGGGATGATCTGCCGGCCACCGCGATCAAGTATATCCGCCGCCTGGAAGAGCTGATCGGCGCGCCGGTGGCGCTGTTGTCGACGAGCCCCGAACGCGACGACACGGTACTGGTCCGCGATCCGTTTGCCGATTAGGGCGAACGACCGCTACCGCACGCCGCGGCCTTGCGGCGTCGTGGCCACCCTGCCGCCCGTCCGCAGGTGGTCGCGGACATAGCCGTCGACGTGGCTGGCGATCGTCTCTAGCTGGTCGGCGAAATAATGGTCGGCGCCGGGGATCTTGCGAAAGTCGATCTTGATGTCGCGCTGGTGCGACAGTTTGGTCACGAGTTTCTGCACCGATTCGACCGGCACCACCGTGTCCTGATCGCCCTGTAGGATCAGCCCCGATGACGGGCAAGGTGCCAGAAACGTAAAGTCGTAAATGTTGGCGGGGGGCGCTACCGCGATGAAGCTCTCGATCTCGGGTCGCCGCATCAGCAGCTGCATGCCGATCCAGGCACCGAACGAGAACCCGGCGACCCAGCAGGTGCCGGCATTCGGGTTGTAGGTTTGCAGCCAGTCGAGCGCCGAAGCGGCGTCGGAGAGTTCGCCCTCGCCACGATCAAAGCTGCCTTGGCTGCGCCCGACGCCGCGGAAATTGAAACGCAGCGTCGAAAAGCCGTGGCGCACGAACGTCTGATACAGCGCGTAGACGAGCTTGTTGTTCATCGTTCCGCCGTGCTGCGGATGCGGATGCAACACAAGCGCCATCGCCGAAGTCGGTCCTCGGGCGTGATGATAGCGCGCCTCGATCCGGCCTTCCGGCCCGTTGATGATTACCTCAGGCATGATGGTTCCAAGTGAAATCCGAGCGTGCTGGTCGGCGACCGGCATCCCGATGGTTTATCTACGCGCCCGCGATTCTTGATCATTTTTGTCGGACAATTATATGCTCGTTGATGGCCGCCGTGCAGCGGTTCGGCGCGGTTGGCCACGGACATATTAATATAGTGATACCGATGCTGTGGAAGAACCTACGCGAGGAAATTGACGCGACCTTGGCGCGTGATCCGGCCGCTCGCTCGCGGCTCGAGGTCGCGCTGTGTTACCCGGGGTTTCACGCACTGGTATATCACCGCTTCGCCCATTGGCTGTGGCAGCACGGTTGGCTGCTCGCAGGACGCTTCATGGCGCATCTCGGGCGCCTGCTGACCGGCATTGAAATTCATCCCGGCGCCCGTATCGGCAGGCGGTTGTTCATTGATCACGGCATGGGCGTAGTGATCGGCGAAACCGCCGAGATCGGGGATGATTGCACGCTCTACCAAGGTGTTACTCTCGGCGGCACCTCTCTCACCCGCGGACAGAAGCGCCATCCGACTTTGGGAAACGGTGTCATCGTCGGCTCCGGCGCCCAGGTGTTGGGGCCGTTCCGGGTCGGCGACGGTGCGCGCGTCGGCGCCGCGGCGGTGGTTCTGCGCGAAGTCCCCGAAGGGGTCACGATGGTCGGCAACCCAGCCCGCCAAGTCGCCCGGCGCAGCGCTGTGGCCGAGCCGCCGCCGGCTTTTCAGCCCTATGCGGTCTGCGGCGACATTCCCGATCCGATTGCCCGCGCGCTGAGTGGCTTGATCGACGAGGTCACCATCCTGCGCGTTCGCGTCAATGAACTGGAACAGGCGCAGCAGGCGGCGAGCGTCGTCGACGTGCCGGTGCCCGGGGCCGCCCCGGCGCTGCGCCTCGTCGCCTCCGGCAGCAACGGCAGCAGCGAGAGCGGAGCCCGAGCCTCGTGAGGATTTCTGCATGAGGCTTAGCACTAAAGGCCGCTATGCCGTCATGGCGATGGTCGACCTCGCCCAGCACAGCGGCGGCGGCCCGGTTTCGCTCGCCGAAATCGCCGAGCGGCAGGAGATCTCGCTGTCCTATCTCGAACAGCTGTTTGCGATGTTGCGCAAGGGCGGACTGGTCAAAAGCGTGCGCGGGCCGGGAGGCGGCTATCTGCTCGCCCATGACCGCAGCGAGATCCGCATAGCCGATGTCATTCTAGCGGTTGACGAGCCGATCCGGGCCACCCGCTGCGCTCCCGGCGCACCGATCGGTTGCCGTGGCAACCGCACCCGCTGCCTGACCCATGATTTGTGGGAGGAACTGGGCAATCAGATACACTTGTATCTGAATTCGGTTTCGCTCGCTGATGTCTGCGAGCGCCGCGTGCTCGGCGCCAGCGGTCGCGTTCATTGCGAAATTTTTACCGGCGTTGCCGCCGCAGCGGGACCGCGATGAGGACCGCCGCGGCGACCCGGCTCGAGACCTATCTCGACTGGAACGCGACCGCACCGTTGCGCCTCGAGGCAGCGGCGGCGGTCACCGCGGCCTTGGCGCTGTACGGTAATCCGTCTTCGGTTCATCGCCGCGGCCGCGCCGCGCGGCACGCGGTCGAGTTCAGCCGCAACGCGGTCGCGGCGCTGGTTGGAGCGGCGCCCGAAGGCGTCGTCTTTGTCAGCGGCGGTACCGAAGCGAACCATCTGGCGCTGCTTGGTACCGGGCGAAAGCGCGTACTGGTTTCTGCGGTCGAGCATGAATCTGTGTTGCGCGCCGTTCCCGAAGCCGAGCGGATCCCGGTCGATCGCGACGGGGTCGTCCGGCTCGCGGCGCTCGCTGATCTTCTCCGGGACGATACGCGGCCGGCGCTGATCTCGGTCATGTTCGCCAACAACGAGACCGGAATCGTGCAACCGGTGGCGGAAATCGCCGCCCTGGCGCATGCGCACGGCGCCCTCTTTCATTGCGATGCGGTGCAGGCCGCCGGCAAAATACCGCTCGATGTGGCCGCGATCGGCGCTGATCTGTTGACCCTGTCTGCGCACAAGCTCGGCGGACCGCCGGGGATCGGTGCACTGGTGGTGTCCGGCGGCCTCGACGTGGCGCCGATGCTGCATGGTGGCGGACAAGAGCGTGGACGCCGCGCCGGCACCGAAAATATTCCCGGCATCGCCGGTTTCGCCGCTGCCGCCAAAGCCGCGGCGGCGGAGATCGCGGTTTATAATCGCGTCCGCATTATGCGCGACGCGCTTGAGGCCGAGATTGTCGCGATCGCGCCCGAGGCGGTGGTGGTGGGCGCCGATGCTCCACGTCTGCCGAACACGTCGGCGATCGCCATGCTCGGCACTTCGGCCGAGACCCAGGTGATTGCGCTCGATCTCGACGGCGTCATGATCAGCGCCGGGGCCGCCTGCTCGTCGGGCAAGGTCGGCCCGAGCCATGTGCTGGCGGCGATGGGCATGGGATCCGATGTCGCCTCGTCGACGATCCGCGTCAGCCTCGGCTGGAGCACGAACGAGGCCGACGTGAACCGTTTTATACAATCCTGGGCCGCGCTTTACCGCCGCCGGCGCGGCTTTGCCGAGGAGGCGCGTGCGGCATGAGTTTGACCGCCGACCACGGCACCAGGGCCAACACGCCGCCGATCTATCTCGACAATCAGGCGACGACGCGGGTCGATCCGCGCGTGCTCGAGGCGATGCTGCCGTTTTTCACCGAGCATTTTGGCAATCCGCACAGCACCAGCCACGTTTATGGCCATGTCGCCGCCGCGGCGGTCGAGGATGCCCGCGCCGAAATCGCCGCGCTAATTCACGCCGACCCGCGCGAGATCGTGTTCACCTCGGGCGCCACGGAAGCGAACAACCTGGCGATCAAGGGGGCAGCACATTTCGCCCGCGCCCATCCTGAGGCCGACCGTACTCGCGACCATCTCGTGACCCTGACGACGGAGCACAAATGTGTGCTCGAAAGCTGCGCGCGGCTGGAACGCGAAGGGTTCACCGTGACCTATGTCCCGGTCGAGCCCAACGGGCTCGTGGCGCTCGACAAGCTCGAAGCGGCGCTGACCGGGCGCACCTTGCTTGTCTCGGTCCTGGCCGCGCACAACGAGATCGGCGTCATCCAGCCGCTCGCCGAGATCGGCGTGCTGTGTCGGGCCCGCGGCGTGTTGTTTCACACCGACGCGGCGCAGGCCGCGGGCAAGATCCCGCTCGATGTCGAGGCGATGCACATCGATCTGATGTCGATTTCCGGCCACAAGCTGTATGGTCCGAAGGGGGTTGGGGTACTGTACGTCCGCCGCCGGCCGCGCGTGCGTCTGCTGCCGTTGATCGATGGCGGCGGCCAGGAGCGCGGTCTGCGATCCGGAACTTTGCCGACACCGCTCTGTGTCGGGCTCGGCCGCGCTGCGGCAATCGCCGCCGTAGAGATGACGGATGAGGCGGCGCGTCTGCGTCAGTTGCGCGACCGGCTGCAGCAGGGTTTGGCGCGCCGGGTTCCCGGCCTCGGCCTCAACGGCGATGCCGAGCGGCGCCTTCCCGGCAATCTCAATCTGAGCTTTCCCGGCATCGAGGCGCCGACTTTGATCGAGGCGTGTCCGTCGATCGCGATCTCGACCGGCTCGGCCTGCACCTCGGCCACGGTCGAACCGTCATACGTGCTGCGCGCGCTCGGGCTGCCCGACGCAATCGCGAATTCGGCGATCCGCATCGGTCTCGGTCGCTTCAACACCGCGGCGGAGGTCGATTTCGCGGTTGACGCGTTGGCTGCCGCCGCCGCTCGGCTCGGGGCCGATACCGGGATGCGGCAACATGCCGGCGACCCCACATAATTACCAAGATCGGCAGTGGAGAAACGTATGCGGGCGAGAAAGCAGGCGCTCTCGGTAACCGAAGCTGCAGCGGAACGGATCCAGGCGCTGCTCGCCGGCCGCGGCAAGCCGTCGGCGGGGATCAGGGTCGGGGTGCGGTCGCGCGGCTGTTCGGGTCTCAGCTACACGCTCGAATATGCCGACGAAAAAGGCAAATTCGATGAGATCGTCGAGGACAAGGGCGTGACCGTGCTGATCGATCCCAAAGCGGTCATGTTCATCCTCGGCACCGAGATGGATTACGTCGAAGAGAAGCTGCAGAGCGGCTTTACCTTTCGCAACCCGAACGAGAAGGGTCGTTGCGGTTGCGGCGAATCCTTCCACGTCTGATCAGGCTCGCCCAGCGGATGCGGATGGCTGCGCCGGGTGACAGCGTATAACGACAGGGAAGCCGAGCGAGGCCGTCTGCCGTGAAGCTGTTTCAGATTGAGGAGCCGGAAGGCGGGCCGACCGATCCGGATGCGCCGGGTGCCGCAATCGGCGTCGACGCCAGCGGCGCCGCGGCCGAGGTCGCCACCGCAGTCGGTGGCAATGCGGCGGTGCTCGCTGATCGCGAAGGTTTCGAGGAGGCGCTGACCGTGCCGCCTTTCGCTATCGCAACCGCGAAATGGCAGGAGCTGTTCGAAGGGGTGCGGCTGCGCGCCGAACGCGCGCTCGCCCGGCCGGTGACGCATGCTGTAATCGTCCTCGCCGCGCTTCCGGACGCCGCCGCGGCCCGCCTGATCATGGCGGCGGCAGAGCAAGCGGGGCTGACGGTCTTGCGCCTTACGTCCGTAAGCGATCTTGGCGCCGGCACGGCATCGGTACTGGCGGCCGCGATCCTCGCCGAGGAGCTCGGGCCTCGCCCGGACCCGGATCTGCGTTAATGCCAAAGATGGTTTTCATCGAACGCGACGGAACGCAGCGCGAGGTCGATGCACCGCTCGGCCTGTCGGTGCTCGAAGTCGCGCATCGAAACGACATCGATATCGAGGGCGCTTGCGAAGGTTCTCTCGCCTGCTCGACTTGTCATGTAATCGTCGATCCCGAGTGGTACGAGCTGCTGAAGGACGCGACCGAGGACGAGGAGGACATGCTCGACCTCGCCTTTAACCTCAGCAAGACTTCGCGGCTCGGCTGTCAGATAATTATCACCGAGGAGCTCGACGGGTTGACGGTCCGGCTGCCGGCGGCGACCCGCAACCTGTTGCTCGGCTGAAATGGCAGGGCGCGAAATGTCAGGCGGGCTTTTTTCGCGGTTGGTTGCGGCCGCGGCAGAGCCGTGGCGAGCGTATACCCGACATGACTTCGTCATGCTCCTCGCCAATGGCGAACTGCCGGAGGCGTGCTTTCGACGCTATCTGACCCAGGATTACTTGTTTCTGATCCATTTTGCGCGCGCCTGGGGGCTGGCGATCTACAAATCGGATACGCTCGCCGAGATGCGCCGGGCCCAGCGCCTCGTCGCCGCGACATTGGATGTGGAGATCGGTCTTCACATCGATTTTTGCCGGGGTTGGGGGCTCTCGGAAGCGGCGATGTCCGGCGAGCCCGAGGCAATGGCGACGATCGCCTATACTCGCTTTGTGCTCGACCGTGGTCTTGCGGGCGATCGGCTCGATCTTGAAACCGCGCTCGCCCCCTGCGTCGTCGGTTATGCCGTGATCGCCGCCGAGCGCATGGCTGATCCAGGCACTCGGCTCGACCGCAATCCCTATCGTGAATGGCTCGAAATGTATTCCGGCGCCGAGTACCAGGAGCTCGCGCGCGAAGCCGAAGCGGCGCTCGACGAGCAATTCGCGCGCCGCGGTGGCGAAGGGTGCTTCCCGTCTCTCGCCGCGTCTTTTGCAACTGCCGCCCGGCTCGAGGCCGATTTCTGGCAAATGGGCCTCGACGTTCACCGCTGAGCCTGTCCGTCGTTGCCAGAACACTGACCAGGTCCGGTTGAAATCGCGCGGCGCAGCCCTGTCGTGCGGCCAACCTGCCTCACGGTCCGCTCAACAATAGCTGCTGAGCGTACCATCCCCGGCGGACGATGCTGAATCCTCGATCACCAGCTGCACGGCGTTGCCACCGCGCCAGGTGTCGCGCCGCAGATGGCCGGCGATGTGGATGGCGGTACCGCGGGTCTCGGCGAGAAAACGGCCGAGCGGCGTTTCCGCGGCGCGGAAGGCTATCGCCGGCAGCCGCGCCCGGTCGAGCGGATCTACCAAAGTACAGCGCAAATGGCCCTTGCCGACCGCCTCGGAATACGCGACGCGCACCGTCGGAAAGACGAAGCGAGGCTCTGGATTGGCGGCGCCGAACGGCGCCAGCCTTTCGATGTGGTCGATCAGTTCCGATTGCGCCGCGGCAAGAGACAGCGTCCCGTCGATGGCCAGCTCGGGGACCAGAATCTGGCGGTCGAGCCCATTGTCGAGCCGCTCGATCAGGAACCGGCGCAAGGCGTCGAGCTTTTGCGCAGCGACCGTGAAACCCGCCGCCATTGCATGACCGCCGCCGTTGAGCAGGAGCCCGCTCTGGCGCGCCGCAATCACTGCCGGGCCAAGTGGCAGCCCCGGCACCGAACGGCCGGAGCCGCGGCCAATTCCATCGCCGAGAGCGACGACGCAGGCCGGGCGGTCGTATCGCTCCTTGAGTCGTGCGGCGACGATGCCGATGACGCCGGGATGCCAGTCGGGCGCCGCGGCAAAGGTCAGCACCGGTGATTGCGGCACCGCTTCGACCACGGCGATCGCCGCCGCCAGGGTGCGCGCCTCGATCTCCCGCCGCTCGCTGTTGAAACCGTCGAGGCGTTGCGCCAGCTCGGCGGCGAGCGCGGGATCGTCGGATGCCAACAGCCGTGCACCGAGATCGGCGGCGCCGACACGCCCGCCGGCATTGACCCGCGGACCCAATACAAAGCCCAATTGGTACGCGTCGATCGGCTCGCTGACGCCGGCGACGGCGGCCAAGGCGTTGAGGCCGGCATTGGTGCGGCGCCGCGCCACGATGATACCTTGCGCGACCAGGGCGCGGTTGAGGCCCGTCAGCGGGACGACGTCGCACACCGTGCCGAGTGCCACGAGGTCGAGCCAGCCGAGCAAATCGGGCTCGGCACGCGCGCCGCAATACCACCCTGCTCTACGCAGCGCGCGATTGACCGCGACGATCAGCAGAAAGGCGACGCCGACTGCGGCGAGCACGCCGTGAGGACTTTCTTCGTCGAGCCGGTTCGGGTTGACAAGGGCAGCCGCGCGCGGAAGCAGGGGCTCGGCGGCGTGATGGTCGATCACGATCACGTCGAGCCCGCATCGCGCGGCCTCGGCGAGCGGCTGATGGGCGGTGGTGCCGCAATCGACGGTGACGACGACATTCGCCCCTTCGGCCCGCAGGCGCAAAAGGGCCGGAGCGTTGGGGCCGTAACCCTCGCGGAGCCGGTCTGGCACATAGATCCGGCTGTGCGCGCCGACCGCGTTGAAGAAGCGGGTCAGCAGCGCGGCCGAGGTCGCGCCGTCGACATCGTAGTCGCCGAAGATGGCAATCGTTTCGCCGGTCTGTATCGCGCAAACGAGCCGCGCTGTGGCCGTGTCCATGTCGCGCAGATGCGACGGATCGGGCAGCTGATCACGCAACCGCGGCGCCAGGAACAGCGGCGCGTGATCGAGATCGACCGTGCGCTGAGCCAACAGCCGGCCGACGATTTCCGGCAGGCCCAACCGTTCGGCGATGGGCTGCCCGTCGCTTTTACCATCGCCTCGCAGCCGCCAGCGACGCCCGCAAACCGATCGCCCGACCCCCAAAACACCGGTGGATGAGGCGGCGCCCCCCGCGCCGTCCATTTTTCGGGTTTAGCGCGGGACGGGGAAAAGGGTGTTGCCAAACTCGCCTCTGCTCGGGGACCGCGAGCGCTGGGCGGTGCTTGAAAACATCGCGTTCATTCCGGCTCCCTGGCCTTACCGCGCGAGGGCGGCAAAGCTTTGCTTGCGGGTGAAGTCATGGCGGGCTTCGACATAGCGCACGGTGCCGGTCTTCGATCGCATCACCACCGAATGGGTGGAGGCGCCGCCGGCAAAGCGGCGGACGCCGCGCAGCATCGAGCCGTTGGTGACCCCGGTCGCGGCGAACATCACGTCCCCCGAGGCGAGGTCCAACAACTTGTATTTACGGTCGAAATCGGTAATGCCGATCCGGCTGGCGCGGCCCCTCTCGTCGTCGTTGCGGAACAACAGCCGCGCCTGCATCTGACCACCGATGCAGCGCAATGCCGCTGCCGCCAATACCCCTTCGGGCGCACCGCCCGACCCGACATACATGTCGATCCCGGTTTCGGGGCTCGATGTGGCGATGACGCCGCTGACGTCGCCGTCGGAGATCAGCGCGATGCGGGCGCCAGCGGCACGCACCTTGGCGATCAGCTCGGCATGGCGCGGCCGGTCGAGGATGCAGACAACGAGGTCGGAGATTTCGGCCTTTTTCGCCCGCGCCAGATTTCTCAGATTGACCGCCGGCTCCTCGTCGAGGTCGACGAGATCGTCGGGCAAGCCGCCGCCGACCGCGATTTTGTCCATGTAGACATCGGGCGCATTGAGAAAATGTTTGGCATCGGCCATGGCGATTACCGCAAGGGCGTTGGCACCGCCCTTGGCGGTGATGGTGGTCCCTTCGAGCGGGTCGAGCGCGATGTCGATCGGCGGACCGTTTCCGGTGCCGACCTTTTCGCCGATATAGAGCATCGGCGCCTCGTCGCGCTCGCCTTCGCCGATGACCACTGTGCCGTCGATCGAGAGGCTGTTGAGCGCCTCGCGCATCGCATCGACTGCGGCCTGGTCGGCCGCCTTTTCGTCGCCGCGCCCCATCAGGCGCGAGGCGGAAAGTGCCGCTGCCTCGGTGACCCGCACGACCTCCAAAGCCAGATTGCGATCCATCAGTGACGTCTCGGGCATGACGTTCCTCCTCGTCATTGGTCGGTGATGATGGTGGGGGCGAAATCGAGAATCAACGCGGCGCCGCAAAGCTTGACCGCAGCAGGTGTTTGGCGCTTTGGCAGACGGAGCGCAGGCATCCAATCGATTCGGCGGCGCTCGCAAATCGGGCCTCGAGGCGCGCGGTTCAACCCAGCGCGGGACCCTATGCGCCGCCCTTGGCGTCGTCAATGCGCCGCCGCCTGCGGGAAATGAACAAACCGTGATGAAGCTGTATGATGCCGACCGCCGCTCGTTAATGAATCGCGGGCCGGCTTGGGGGAGGAGACGGGATAAAGAAAGTTCTTGCCGCAGGTCTGCTTGTCATCGGAGCAATCGCGATCGGTAGCGTGTGCTGCGCAGAGGCCGCAGAGCCGTGCAATCCGACCGGAAATCTCAATTTCGTCTGCGGACCGCTCAATTCGGAGGACCTTGTCTAGGTGCCGGGAACCGCCTGGATCATTTCCAGCGGCATGGATGGTGGCGCCGCCGGGTCGCGCGGCAACCTGCATCTGGTCAATGCCCAGGACAAGACGTGGAAAGTACTGTTCCCTGGTGGGCAGCCGCAGGTGCGGTGGGACAAGGCGACCTATGGCGACTGCCCCAGCCCGCCCGATCTCGGCAAATTTTCGGCGCACGGCCTCAATCTGCGTGCCGGCAGCAACGGCACCCATACCCTCTATGTAGTGAATCACGGCGGCCGCGAATTGATCGAGATCTTTGCCCTCGATGCCAAAGGGACCGAGCCCACCCTCAGTTGGGTCGGCTGCGCCGTAATGCCGGCCCACACCTGGCCCAATTCGGTGGCCCCGCTCCCGGATGGCGGCATGGTCGTCACCGACATGTTCGATCCCAAGGATCTCAAGGTCTCGGAGAAGTTGGCCGCGGGCGCCGACACTGGCGCGGTCTACGAGTGGCATCCGCACAAGGGTTTTACTCTCGTTCCCGGCAGTCGGATGTCCGGCAACAACGGCATCGAAGTCTCGCCCGACGGCAAGTGGATCTATGTCGCGGCGTGGGGCAACAAGGCGGTGGTCCGTTTGGCGCGGGGCGGGCCGGCGCCGGCCAAGCGGGATACGCTGCCTGCGGGCTTCCTCGTCGACAATCTGCGCTGGGCACCCGACGGCCAGCTGATCGTCGCCGGGCAGAACGTCCCGGCAAAGCAGGTGTTCGCTTGCTTCGAGAGCCACGCCACGCGCTGCACCCAGCCCTGGCGTATCGATCGCTGGGACACCACGGGAATGACGCTAAAACCGCTGGCGACCAAGCCGGGCAACCCCGATTTCGGCGACGCGACGATCGGGCTTCAGATCGGCGACGACATGTTCGTCGGCACTTTCCGCGGCGACCGCATCGCCTATTTCTCACTGAAATAGGGTCGTCTTACAGCTGTGCCTTGCCTCCTGCATGCCCCCCGCCTGCTCTCGGCGCGATGACGAGAACTATGCTATCGGGAGCAGATGGTCTGGTTCTTCATCCTCTTCGCCGATTTGTTCGAGGTCGCTTGGCCTTTCGTCCTGAAATGGTCGGCACCTTTGTCGAGATGGGCGCCGCTGCTCGTCGTCGTCGTCTGCGCGATCCCGGCGAATTACTTGTTGGCACAGGCGGTCAAGGGGCTGCCGGCGGCGACCGTCTACGCGACATTTGTCGGCATCGGAACCGCTGGAACCGCCGTCGTCGGCATGGTTTTCTTTCACGAGAGCACCAATCTCGGCCGCATTTGTTCGCTCATTCTGATTGTCGTCGGGTTGATCGGCCTCCGGCTCTTTTCCGGCGCCGCGGAGTGATCGCCCGGGCGCACCCGTCGGCTGCTAAAAATCCTCGATGCGGATCATGCGCGGGGGTTCGAGCACGGTGTCGAGCGCCTCGATCGCCGTCAGCGCCCGGCGCATCGCCGCCTCGACCGTGACATGGGTCGTCAGCACGATCGGCACGGCTTCGCCCGGGGCGCGACCACGCTGAATCATCGATTCCATCGACACTTCTTCGTCGCGCAATGCCGCGGCGACATCGGCGATGACCCCCGGCTGGTCGACCACCATCAGTCTTATATAGTACGCACTCTGGTGGCGTTCGATCGGCACGCCGGGAATGTCGCGCAGGTCAGCGGCGGGAATGCCGAACGGGAACACCCGGCGCCCGGCAGCGATGTCCACGAGATCGGCGGCGACCGCCGACGCGGTCGGAAACGCTCCGGCGCCGCGCCCCTCCAGGACCACCCTGCCGACGAAATCGCCTTCGGCAACCACCGCGTTGTAGACGCCCTCGACGGCCGCGATCGGCGTCGCCCGCGGCACCATGCAAGGATGAACGCGCTGCTCGATCCCGCCCTCGGTCAGCCGGGCGATGCCGAGCAGTTTGATGCGATAGCCGAGTTCCTCGGCGAAATCGATGTCGAGCCGCGAAACGTGGCGGATGCCTTCGGTATAAACCCCGGCAAGATCGACAGGACGGCCAAAACCGACGCTCGCGAGGATCGCGAGCTTGTGGGCGGCGTCGACGCCGTCGATGTCGAAGCTGGGGTCGGCCTCGGCATAGCCGAGCTTTTGCGCTTCACCCAACACCTCGGCAAACTCGCGGCCGCTCTCGCGCATCGTCGTCAGAATATAATTCGAGGTGCCATTGAGGATGCCGTAGACGCGGCTGAGGCGGTTGCCGGCAAGGCCTTCGCGCAACGTCTTGATCACCGGGATCCCGCCGGCGACCGAAGCCTCGAACGAAAGCGCTAAGCCCAGCTCTTCGGCGCGCGCTGCAAGCCGGCTGCCGTCATGCGCCATCAGCGCCTTGTTGGCGGTGACGACATGTTTTCCATGCGCGAGCGCGGCGTCGATGACGCGTTGGGCGACGCCCTCGGTGCCGCCAATCAGCTCAACGACGACATCGATCTCGGGATCGGCGGCCATCGCCGCCGCGTCGTCGTACCACCGTACCGCCGACAGCTCGACGCCGCGGTCGCGGCGCCGGTCGCGCGCCGACACTGCGGCGACGACGAGGCGGCGGCCGCCGCGTTCAGCCAACAGCTCGGCCTGATCCTGAAGCAATTTGAGGGTGCCGGCACCGACCGTGCCGAGCCCCGCGACGGCGATCTTTAACGGAGGCTTCAAAAATACAACCCCGCAGCAAGCGAGCCCGAAGGGCGTTCGGGCGAAGTCGGGCCGCACCCGGTGGTGCGCCCCCTCGGTGCGTTGTAGCTTGCGTCCATCAAAGTTTCGATAACTTTCCGGCGCAGTTTCGGTCGCGTTTGGCTGCGCCTTGGACTATTGCCCGAACAGAATTTCAGCCCGGCCTTGGCCTGCGTCGCTGCCGGCGGGAGCCGCTTCGACCTGAATCTTGTCGGCCGGGATCCCGGCCTTGGTCAGAGCCGCGGCGACGGCCTGGGCGCGGTCGAGCGCGGTGCGGTAGCTGTTGAGCTGCTGGGCGGCGCCGTTGCTGACCCCGGCATAGCCGACGACCCGCACCTGACCCGGCTTCTCGCGATACCGAGGCACGACTTTGCCAAGCGTCTCGCGTCCGGCGTCGCTGAGTGTCGTCGCATCGCCGGAAAAAGCGATGTCGGCGACCTGCGTATAGGCGACGGTCTGCGGGGGCGGCTTTGCCGGCTTGCCGGGCCCGCTCGCCGTGGCAGTGCGAATCGGCGCTGGCGGCGGCAGATTGGGGGGCGCTGGCGGCGGCTGGAATTTGGCCGAGCCGATCGCCGCCGGCATCGACGCGGGTGTCGGCGGCGCGGGCAGGTGCCCTCCTGGGGGCGTCGCGTTGCCCGCGATCGAGGCTGCCGGAACCGACAGCTCGCGTGGTGGTGGGGGCGCCGGCTGGTTCTGCGCCGGCTGCGGCAGTGAGGCAATTTGCGGTGACTGCAGGCTCGATTCCATCGGCCCCGGTTCAGGCGGCTGTCCGGACTTGCGGGAGCCTCTGGCGCCGGCTCCGGTCGAGGCGGACGGCGACGAGGCTGCGCCGCCGGCGGCTGCGGCGGAAGCGGTTTGCGTCGAAGCCGCAGCGGAGCCAGGCAAGGTGGGGGCGGAGCCAGCCATGGTAGGGGCGGAGCCAGGCGGGGTGGGGGCGGAGCCAGGCGGTGCGGGGGCGGAGCCAGGCGGGGCGGGGGCGGAGCCAGGCGGGGCGGGGGTGGGGCCCGCGGGCTTTGCCTCGCCGGCCGTGGGAGCGGGCGGCGGTGGTGGTGGGGGTGGTGTCCCGGCTTCGACGAACTTGGCCTGCAAGTTATCGCTGGTGTATTTGGCGTTCGCCCGGTCGGCGATCAGGCTCTGCGTCAGCTTGTTGAGCTCGGCCGTGGTCAGCGCCTGGGTCGGCGGCGGCGGCACCGTAGCCAGGTTCGGGTAGCTGGTCGCATCTCCAGCGGCAAGATTTTTGCTGTTCGGCGTGGTCGTCGGGTTCGGGTCGTTCTCGCTGATCCCGGTCCAGTGGCGATAGGTTTCGACCGGGTTGCAACTGCCGAGCCCGAGCAGCAGTACGCCGACCGCCAGCCTTCCGCACTTCATGCCGACGCGGCGGCGGCGGGAACGGGCTTTATGCTTGACCATGGCGACATAACCGAAGAGTTGGCCCGACCCTTGGGCTGCGGCGCCAAGCCGGCCGGCCGCCAGCCGCTGCACTTTCGCTCGGCGCTGGTGTATTAGATCGAGGCCGGCGCGTCACTAGATTTGATTGCGCGAGTGGCCGGCAGTCGAGATCAGCCGGGGGCGCAGCTTGACCCGGCGCCTCGGCCAGCGGGTCGCAACCGGTGCGAGGCGAGGATGCGGCGATGAACGACGACGGCCGGGCGACACCCGGAAGAAGCGGGCCTCCCGAGGGCCGGCACGCCAGCGATCCGCTTCCCGATGCCGACGAATTGGCGCGTCAGATCGCCGGGATCGCCGAAAAAAGCCAGCAGCTCGTCGGTGAGTTCCTGAAGCGCCGGTCGGGTGAGGAAGGGATCGGCATGGCGAGTCCGCTCGCCGTCGGAGCGGCGTTCTTCGAGATGACCGCGCGGATGATGTCGGACCCGTCGCGGCTGGTTCAGGCCCAGCTGTCGCTGTGGAACGATTACATGACTTTATGGCAGCGCACGGCGCAGCGCTTTCTCGGCGGCCAAGCCGAGCCGATGATCGAGCCGGTGACGGGCGATCGCCGGTTTCGCGACGCCGCTTGGGACGACAACACGCTGTTCGACTACATCAAGCAGAGCTACCTGCTGACCGCACGCTGGCTGCAGAACACCGTGCGCGAGGTCGAGGGCATCGACGAGCGCACCGCGCGCAAAATCGACTTCTACACGCGGCAGTTCGTCGACGCGATCGCCCCGTCGAACTTTCTGATGACCAATCCCGAGGTATTGCGCGCGACGATCGAAAGTCGCGGCGAGAACCTGCTGAACGGGCTCAAGAACCTGCTTGACGACCTCGAACGCGGCAAAGGCCGGCTGGCGATCAAAATGACCGATATGGCGGCGTTCCACATCGGCGAAAACATCGCGGTGACGCCGGGCAAGGTCGTCTACCAGAACGATCTGATCCAATTGCTCCAATACGCCCCGACCACCGAGAAGGTGAAGCGTCGACCGTTGCTGATCATGCCGCCGTGGATCAACAAATTCTATATTCTCGATTTGCAGCCGAATAATTCGTTCATCCGCTGGGCGGTTGGGCAAGGCCACACGGTGTTTGTGATTTCCTGGGTCAACCCGGACGAGCGTCTCGCCGCCAAGACGTTTGCCGACTACATGCGCGAGGGCACGCTCGCCGCATTGGGTGCGATCGAACAGGCGACCGGCGAACGCGAGGCCAACGTCATCGGCTATTGCCTCGGCGGCACCTTGCTCGCCTGCACGCTGGCCTACATGGCGACAAAACGCGACAACCGGGTCAAGAGCGCCACTTTTTTGGTTACGATGGTCGATTTCGCCGAAGCTGGCGAGCTTTCGGTATTTATCGACGAAGAGCAGCTTTCGGCGCTCGAAAACCGGATGAACGCCAAGGGATATCTCGAAGGCCGCGACATGGCAACGACCTTCAACATGCTGCGCGCCAACGATTTGATCTGGTCGTTCGTCGTCAACAACTACCTGCTCGGCAAGGCGCCGTTTCCGTTCGACCTGTTGTATTGGAACGCCAATTCGACGCGCATGCCGGCGGCGATGCACAGCTTTTATTTGCGCAACATGTACCAGGAGAATTCTGCTGGTGCGGCCGGGCGGCGTCACCCTCGACGGCGTGCCGATCGACCTTGGCAAAATCAAAACGCCGGCCTTTATCCTGTCGACGCGAGAGGACCACATCGCACCCTGGCGCTCGACCTACGCCGCGACCCGGCTCTACGCGGGGCCGGTCAAATTTGTATTGTCGGCCTCGGGTCACATCGCCGGCGTCGTCAACCCTCCCGGCGGCAAATACGGCCATTGGGAGAACGACAAGAACCCGCCGACGGCAGAGGAATGGCTCGCCTCGGCCACCCAGCATCCGGATTCGTGGTGGCCGTTGTGGGAACGTTGGATCTCCAAATACGCCGGCGGCGAGGTCCCGGCGCGCCAGCCCGGCGACGGCAAGCTCAAACCCCTCGAAGCAGCCCCTGGCTCTTACGTCAAAATCCGCGCCGAGGATTGAGTAAGCAATGCCGACACAGGAGGGCGAAGCGATGCGGCGGGCGGCCATCTCAGAAAATCCTTCCAACCTTGTCGGAGGACAAGAGCGCGCTAAGGGGGACGTTCTTGCAGAAGCGACGGCGCTTCCCGTCAATGATGGGAACCTGGACAGCGAAACCCGCGCCGCGGCGTTGCTGCCAGAGATGCCGCTCGGCGAGCACGTCGTCGAGGATTACGCCACTCTGGGCATGAGCCTGAAGCGCCACCCGCTGGCGTTTTTGCGCGCCGAGCTCACGCGTGAAGGGCTGGTGACCGCCGCCGACCTCGCCCGGCTGCCGGTCGACCGCCGGCTGTCGATCGCCGGGGTCGTGCTGATCCGCCAACGTCCGGGCAGCGCCAACGGCGTCGTCTTTGTCACGATCGAAGACGAGACCGGGATCGCCAACCTGATCGTCTGGCCGGCCATCCTCGAACGCTTCCGGCGCGCGGCGCTGGGCGCCACCTTGTTGCGCTGCACCGGCAAACTGCAGCGCGAGCAAAGCGTCATCCATGTCGTCGCCGAACGGCTCGACGATCTGACTCCGCGGCTCAATACCTTGCGCGACCGTACCGGCGAGGATGCGCCGCCGCCGGCGGCAAAACCGCCCGTTGCCGGTCCGGTCAAGGCGCCCGGCTCCGACATTCGCGACATCGTCATTCCGAGCCGGAATTTCCGTTAGCTGCCGGTAACGTGCCGGGTGCCTCCGCTGAGCGCACGATGCCGGCGCGGGCGAGAGCGTCGGCACGCTCGTTTTCGGGATGGCCGGCGTGGCCGCGCACCCAGATCCAATCGACCTGATGGTGCTGTGCGGCGGCTTCGAGCCGCTGCCACAGGTCGATATTCTTGACCGGCTTTTTATCGGCGGTGCGCCAGCCGCGCTGTTTCCAGCCATGGATCCATTTGGTGATGCCGTCGCGCAGATACTGGCTGTCGCTGTAGAGCCGCACATGGCAGGGGCGCTTCAGTGCTTCGAGCCCGGCAATTGCCGCAGTCAATTCCATGCGGTTGTTGGTGGTTGCCGGCTCCGCCCCGCTCAGCTCCTTTTCGACCCCGCGATAACGCAGGATGGCGCCCCAGCCGCCGGGCCCCGGATTGCCGCTGCAGGCGCCGTCGGTGAAAATCTCGACCTCGCCGCGCTCAGTCCCGCCGGTTTCAGGCATCGAGACCGTAATCGCGCACGCTGGTCACGGTGCGGTGAAAGCGCAGCTTGCGCAGAAACTCGAGCGGGTCTTTGGGTCGCACCAATGCCCCGGCCGGCTGGTTCAGCCAGTCGAACAGCCGCGTCAGCAAAAATCGCAACGCACTGCCGCGAGCGAGCAGCGGCAATGCCGCCAGCTCGGCCGATGACAGCGGCCGCGCCTGGCGATAGCCGTCGAGCAACAGCCGCGCCTTGGTCACGTTGAGGCTGCCGTCGGTCTCGAAGCACCAGGCATTGAGACACACCGCCAAATCGTAGGCGAGAAAATCGGTGCAGGCGAAATAAAAGTCGATCAGGCCGGAAACCTCACGGTCTCGGAAAAACACGTTGTCCGGGAACAAATCGGCATGGATGACCCCGGTCGGGAGCGCGCGCGGCCAGTCGCGTTCGAGAGAGCGCAACTCGCCGGCGAGCTCGGCGGCGAGGCCGGGCTGAACCTCACCGGCACGCTCCATGCACGATTCGAAGAGCCGCCCCCAGCCCGCGACCGCCAGATCGTTCGCCCGCCTCATCCCAAACGAGGCGCCGGCGCGGTGCAAAGCGGCCAGCGCCCGGCCGACGGCGGCACAATGAAACGGCTGGATGCGCCGCGGCCACATCCCGGCGAGAAACGTCACCATCGCCGCCGGGCGGCCGCACAATTCGCGCAATGCCGCCCCGTCGCGGCCGTGCAGCGGCGTCGGGCAGGCGACGCCGTTGCCGGCCAGATGCTCCATCAGCGCGATGAAAAACGGCAAATCCTCGCGCGCCACCCGCTTTTCGTAGAGCGTCAGGATGAAATTGCCGCGCTCGGTCGCGACCAGATAATTCGAGTTCTCGACCCCCTCGGCGATCCCCTTGCATGACAGCACCTCGCCGATGTCGTAGAGCGCGACAAAAGCCTGAAGTTCATCATCTGCGACATCGGTATAGACGGCCATCGGCGGTGCCGCACTCCTGGCTCGGCCCGGTCTTGTTTGCCGGGCGAGGCTCGCTTACAGTCTCGGCGCCGTTGAAGCGCCGCCGGAGCGGCGGATACCGGCCGGACCACTGTGGGGGTAGAAACATGGCCGAAGAACCGATTCCAGCGCAAAAAGAGCCCTACGGCATCAACGTCGAAGCCGGCAAGAGGTATTTCTGGTGCGCCTGCGGACGCAGCGCCAACCAGCCGTTTTGCGATGGCTCGCACCAAGGCACCGGGCTGACGCCGGTCCCGTTCACCGCCGCGGCGACCGAAGAGGTTTGGCTGTGCGGCTGCAAGCAGACTGGCGGCAAACCGTTCTGCGACGGCACGCATAACGGCCTGTGAGCCGGGCGCAGGTTGCACGGGGCGCCGCACTCCTCGGCCTCCTCGCGCTCTCGGGTTGCAGCTGGTTTTCGTCGTCGTCCTCGACGCCGCGGGAGCAATGCCCGAGCGCCATAATCCTGCGGCCGCTCGCCAACACCGCGGTGCTCGCCGCCGGGGTCGAGGCGCGCCCCGATAACGTCGCGTTTTACGGGTTGCTGAGCGAAGTCGACCGCACATGCGACTACACCGGCGACACGGTGCGGATGTCGCTCGACGTGATCATAGTGGGGCAGCGCGGCCCGGGCGCCAAAGGCGATGTGGTCGATTTGACCTATTTTGTTGCGGTGACCGGGCCCAATCAGCAGATCCTCAGCAAGAAGCCCTTCACCGTTCGTATCGCCTTCGACCCCGACCAGGTCCGTTCCGGCGTCACCGACCATATCGAAGAGACGATCCCGCTCGCCGGCCACAAAGGCGGCGACATCAGCGTCCTCCTCGGTTTCCAGCAAACCCCGCAAGTCGTCGACTTCTACAAGCATTTCCGCGGCCGCTGACCCGCCCGGCATCTTGGAATAACCCAACTGCGGGATCGGTTCGCAGGATATCCCGCATCGTCATCCCGACCCCGGCTCCGGACGTGGGCCGGCATAATGAGGGAAAAATACAGCAGGCATTTCTCAACAAGCTTGTGATCCACATCGCACCCGCCTCTCGTCGTGCAATTGATCGGCGCGAGCGATTGCCGCCTCGCCGCCGCCCGGTGCATCCTTGGCGCCTGCCGTCCTGCTGTTTCTGCAGAGGATTTACAAGCAGGCGTTCTCCGGGCGAGCTTGCGTTGACGGCGACAAGGGAAGCGGCCCGAGGACCGTCTCGGCGCCGTCTCCCGAACGCCCTGTTCCAGCTGTTTTATCAGGTCGAGATCAGGTCTCGTCACCTCCCGTCAAAGCCACGCGCCACCCGATCAAAGGGGCCCGGACTGGGAGAGTGCAATGCGATTGTGTCAATTATGTGATTGCTTATATAATAACGTCGCCGGTGGGCGGCAACGTCGACCGTACCTTTGCGCTTGGCGAAATTACCGTGGCGCGGGCTTATCTCGAAGCCGACAAGCATGTCGGCAAGGCGTAATCTGGATTTGACCCACCGGAGGGAAGAATGAGCTACGAACATATTCTGGTCGACCGCGAGGACGGGGTCGGCATCGTCACCTTGAACCGGCCCGACAAGCTCAACGCGATGAACCGCAAGCTGTCGAGCGAGTTGCGCGACGCGATCCGGGAACTCGACAACGATGACGGCATCGGCTGCATTGTCGTCACCGGCGCGGGCGACAAGGCGTTCTCTGCGGGCGGCGACATCCACGAGCAGCGCGAGGACGACCGCCGCTTTACCCAGGACGAGCTGGAGTCGCGCCGCGGCCGCGGCAGCTACGAGATCGCCGCCAGCGCCAAGCCGACGATCGGCATGTTGAACGGCCTGGCCTATGGCGGGGCGGCGGTGCTGGCCTCGTCGCTCGACATGCGCGTCGGCTGCCAAGACACCCGGTTTCGCTTTCTGGCGGCGGCTTACGGCCGGATCAACAGCACCTGGACCCTGCCCAACCAGGTCGGCTGGCCGATCGCCAAGGAATTGTTGTTTACCGCGCGAGTCGTCGAAGCCGAAGAGGCGCACCGCATCGGGCTGTTGAACCATCTGGTGCCGCGCGCCGAGCTGCGCACGAAGACGATGGAACTCGCCCGCACGATCGCCGACAACAATCGCGCCGCCGTCATCGGCATCAAGACGCTGATGCTAAAGCAGATGACGCAAAACCTCGAACAGCAATGGGACGAAGAACGGCACTTTACGACGCATGTCGTGCGCGGCGCGCGGGCCGAGGAAGCCTTTCCCGAATTCATCGCCCGCCATGGGCGCCCGCTCGGGTAGGCATCCGACACAGGCCCGAGGTTAGCCGTCTCGAGACGAAACCGGGCGAAGCCCCGCGCCGAGCGTCCCCCAGCCGGCCTTGTGCCGGCCATCGACGCCGTGCTTCGCCGGCGCGCCATTCGCCGGCTTCCGTGGATGCCCGGGACGAGCCCGCGGCTGAGCGAACGTTACAACGCGCCGGCGAGACTTCTAGACTAGGTTGTAGTGCAATTTGAGGAGCCCCTTGCCCGGACTTGTTCTGACTTGTTCCGGGTATCCCCGTCTCGACGGGGGGTACGGCCGCGCGGAAGGAAGACGTGGACGGCCGGTCGAGCCCGGCCGAGGGGACCGGAGGGTGTGCTAAGCCTGCCGCGAACCTCCGATTTCGCCCAACCGGACAGCGGTAGGATGAGCCTGGCACGGCGATCAAGACGGGCCGCCCAGCGAGTAATTTAATTTCCGACCACTGGCGTGGGAGCGAGGTTTCGCTCCAGTCGTGCGGATCAGCCGACCCGGTACTTGTCGACAAAGGCCCAATCGATTTCGAGGCCGAAGCCGGGTTTGTCTACGATCTCCAGCTGGCCGTCGCGCAATTTCGGGTGGTCGAGGAACACGCCGTGCGCCAACGGGTCTTGCTCGGGCCCGCCATGCGACTCGACGCCAAACGCGCAGCGTGGTTGGGCCAGCACGATGTGGCCGTGGATTTCGGGCGCGGTATGGGGCGCCACCATGACGCCGTGCTGTTCGGCCAGTTGGGCGACCCGCAGCGCCTCGGTGAACCCGCCGGCCCGCGTCGCGTCGAACTGGACATAGCGGATGCCGCCATCCACGACAAAATCGCGGACCGTAAAGCGGGTTAGCTCGCGCTCGCCATGCGCCAGCGGGATCGGGGTTGCCGCCGCGAGCTTCGCGAAATCGGCCGGCTGCAAATACCAATGCAGCGGCTCCTCGAGCCAGAAGATGCGGTGCGGCTCGACCGCCTGCGCAAAGTCGATGCAATCCGGCAGATCGTAGGCCGCGTTCATGTCGAGCATCAACAGCGGCGCGTCGCCGATCATCCGGCGCACGGTCCCGATCCGCGCCGCCTCGGCCGCGACCGTGCCGGCCCCGGTCTTGAGCTTGACCGCCCGGTAGCCGAGCTTCAAGAACTCGGCCATCTCGGTGCCGTAGTCGCGATCGGCAGCGCCCGGCCGATAGTATCCGCCGGTCGCATAGGTGAAGATCGGACGGTTCTCGCCGCCGAGCAGCCGGTACACCGGCTGGCCTGCCGCTTTCCCCTTGATGTCCCACAAGGCGATGTCGATGCCGCCGATCGCCGCCATGAATTGGGTGCGCTCGCCGCGCGGCACCGGCGGCGGCAAGCCGTCCCTGCCCTCGACCCGGCCGGGACCCGGCGAGGTCAGCGCGAACAGTTTTTCCCACACTGCGATGTGGGCCAGGGCATCCATGCCACGGATGATCTCGCCAAAGCGGCCGACCCATTCGCAGATCCGCGGCATCGGCGCGTTGTGGATCTCGCCATAGCCGACAAGCCCGTCATCGGTCCGCACCTCGGCCAGAATGAGGCTCCAGGCCTTCATCTGCTCATGCGCGGTCCACGTCGGCTGCGGCCGCGGAACCGAGATCATGTGGGTCTTGACCGAGGCTATTCTGCTCATCTGGGGCTCACTTGTTGGGAGCTAACAGCTGATCCGTCATTCCGCGGCGCCGGCTCAGCTGGCGAGCCCGGAAGCCATGAACACGGCTCACGACTCTAGGGGAAAGGCAGTGTTCATAGGTTCCGGGCCTGCTCCTTTGGAGCATCTCGGAATGACGATTGCCGGCTCTAATTTTTACCTCTCACTCGCGCAGCGGCCAGGCAAAGCTGAGCTCATGGCCGTCGGGGTCGGTGATGTGAAAAAAGCGCTCGCCCCAGGCCGCGTCGCGCGGTGCGGCATCGGGCAGGTGGCCGGCGGCGACCAGGCGGGCGTAGAGCCCGTCGACATCGGGATCGTAAAAGATCACCCGCCCCCACCACGACCAGCTTCGCTGCACCGGCTGCGCGATCAAGTTCAAAAACCCGGGACCGGCACGGCAGCTGGTGAAGGACGCTTCCTCGCCGCCATACAGCACCTCGAACCCAAGCAGCCGGTAGAACCGCACCGCGCGCCGCATGTCATGCGTCGCCAAGGTGACGGCGCTGATCCCGCTGATCATCGCAAAGGAGGCCTGGGATCAGTGCCGTCCGTCAGGCCTCCGCCGAGCCGGCTGCAATCGTCCCGGCAACGACGTTGCGGGCGACCTCGCGCAGCAGCTCTTTGTCCGCTTCCGGCGTGGCGGCGGGCGGGATGCCCGCGACAACCCGGTCGTGGCTGTAGGTCGGGACGGCGCTGCCGTCGCGACGGATCCGACAGCCCAGATCCTCGCCGTTCTTCACCGCGCGGATGCCGCGGCGGATCATGTTGCGCATCATGATGATGCCGCGGTCGGTGGAAGCCAGATGCTCCAGCCCGTGCCGCGCCACACCGCCGTGAATGCTGACCTGCGCGTCGTAGTCGCCGGGGACGCGCTGGCGCTCTTCATAGGAACGGCTGCCGTCCTGCCCGAAGCCGGAGCCGCGGCGCATCTCCCGGCCCTCGGGGGCGCGATGATAGCCGATCTGCATCGTGTGGGTGTCGTCGAGCGGCACCGCCCAGGTCGTCGCCATCGGCCGGTTGACCGAGTTGCGCAGCGCCATCGGATCGGCGTTGGGCGGAAACTGGTGGATGTTGGGCAAAATGAAATCGGCGACCCGCACCCACACCCGGTCGCCCTGGCGGCGGGTGTCGATATAGACCATGCCGACCGGGGTCTCCATCCAGTCCCATTCGCCAAGTGCCGCCAGGTCTTCGGTAAACCCCTCACTGCCCGGCAAGGTGTGCAGATAGGCGAGATGCGCCGGGTCCATGCTGTTTTCCTTGACCTGTAGCCAGTTGCATTCCCACAAGGTCGGCGCGCGGGCAATCTGGCGGTAGCCGGGCAGGTCCCAGGTGTCGAGGATCGGGAAATCGGGCTGCTTGTCGGGCGGTCCCATATAGCCAAAGACCAAGCCGTGGTGTTCGTGCACCGGATAGGCGCCGTGACAGAGCCGATCCTTGAGGGTGCTGTCGGCGGGCTCGCCCGGGGTTTCGAGGATCGTGCCGTCGGTATCAAACAGCCAACCGTGATAACAGCAGCGAATGCCCTTCTCGCCGATCAGCCCGAATTCGAGCGAGGTGCCACGGTGCGGGCAGTGCAATTCGAGGAGGCCGACGGCGCCGCTCTTGTCGCGAAACGCGACGAGATCCTCGCCCAGGATGCGCAGCCGCCGCGGCACTTCGCCCAGTTCGGCGGATTGGATGACCGGCTGCCAAAAGCGCCGCAAATATTCGCCGCACGGGGTTCCCGGCCCAACCCGGGTCAGCTCCTCGTCCTCGGCTGGACGCTCGCGGTGGTGATAGGCGCTGTAGGCTCGGCTTATAAAGGATGCTCTTTCCGACATCTTCGCTCTCCGGGGTGGCTGGGAAGCTCGGAGCGACGATCTTGATCTTCGTCACTCGCCTGGGTCAAGGATTGCTGGGTGCCGGCAACAGTTGCGCTCAGGAGGCGGTGGCGATTGCGGCCGGTCGTTCGGCGAGCGGCGGGGGCAGCTGGGGAGCCGGCTGGATCTCGCGCTTCAGCTCTTCGATTTCGGGCTCGCTCAAGGTTTCAGTGCGCAACAACGCCGCGGCGGTGCGGTCTAGGAGCGCGCGGTTGCGCTGCAGGATCGCCGTGGCGACAGCAAAACCGCGGTCGACGAGGCTGCGGATCGCACAATCCACCGCCTCGGCGGTGCCTTCGCCATAGACGCGTCCCTGGGGGTGGGGTACACCGGCTGCAGGAAACGCTGGCGGTCGCGGTCATAAGCGACATTGCCGAGCGCGTCGCTCATTCCCGACATGAAGGAGCTGTTCCCGGCGCCCGCGCCCTGAACGGCGAGGCCGAGGTCAGTGCAGGTCGCTTGACGCCTCGCCAGCTTGATTGCGTTCCGCGCGGCTGCCGGCCGGCCCGCGCTGAGTGGTCAGGTTGTCCGCGGTGTTGATCAACGCGAGATGGGAGAAGGCCTGCGGGAAATTTCCGAGCTGTCTGCGGTTGTGCGGATCGTACTCCTCGGCGAGCAGCCCGACATCGTTGCGCAGCGCCAGCAACCTCTCAAACAACGCCCGCGCCTCGTTATAGCGGCCCATCATCGTGTAGTTGTCGGCGAGCCAGAAGCTGCAGGCGAGGAACACCCCTTCGCCCGGCGACAGGCCGTCGACGCCGGAGGCAGTCGAGTAGCGGCGGACCAGGCCGTCGGTCGTGAGTTCGCGCTCGATCGCGGCCACGGTACCGGCAACTCGCGGGTCGCTCGCCGGCAGAAATCCGACGAGCGGGATCATCAGGAGCGCCGCATCAAGATCTTGGGAGCCGTAGAATTGAACGAAGGCATTGCGCTTCGAATCAAATCCGAGCCGGCAAACCTCCTCGTGGATCGAGACGCGCAGCGCGCGCCAACGCTCGACCGGACCCTCCCGCCCAAAGCGCTCGACCGCCTTGACCGCGCGGTCCGCGGCAACCCAGGCCATGACCTTAGAATGAGTGAAGTGGCGGCGAGGGCCGCGCACCTCCCAGATCCCCTCGTCCGGCTGCTCCCAAGCCGAACTCGAGAAAGTCGAGCAGCGCCCTCTCGACCCGCCAGGCATCATCATGCGGCTCGATGCCATAGCACCGCGCGACATGGAAGGCATCGGCGATCTCGCCATAGGCATCCAGCTGCAACTGCGAATGCGCGGCGTTGCCGATGCGAACCGGGAGGCTAGCCTCGTAGCCGGCAAGCCAAGGGAGTTCACGCTCGGGCAGATGCCGCTCCCCAGCGACGCCGTACATGATCTGCAATTGCGCCGGCTGTCCCGCGACGGCGCGCAGCAGCCATTCGCGCCAGGCGCGGGCCTCCTCCAGAAAACCGGAGATCAGTAGGGCGTAGAGCGTGAAGGTTGCGTCCCGAATCCAGCAATACCGATAGTCCCAATTGCGCGACCCGCCGACGTGTTCCGGCAGCGACGTTGTCGGCGCAGCCACGATCCCGCCGGTCGGCGCGTAGCTCAAAGCCTTAAGGACAATGACGGACTGCCGTACCGCCTCCACCCAGCGACCGCCGCAGGCGCAACGATGGGACCAGTAGCGCCATAACGCCTCGGTCCCTTCGAGCAGTCGCAAAGGATCACGTGTCGGCCGGCGCTCCCTGTGCGAGCGGTGCCACGTCAACACAAACGGCACACACTGCTTCGGTGAGACCACGAATTCCGCAGTGGTTCGAAAATTCTCCCCAATGAGCGGCACGGGCGTGGCGAGGTGTACCGCGTGCGGGCCGGCTACCGCGCTGATCCCGTCGTCGCGCCGTCGGACCCATGGCACGATGCACCCATAGCCGAAGCGGAGCACGAATTCGCTTCGCATCGCGACGGCGCCGCGCCGGCCTTCGACAAGCCGCACGACATCGATTTCCTCCTCATCATCGGGTCGCGGCATAAAGTCGATGACGGCGCAGCTCCCGCTCTCGGTCGTGAACTCGGTTTCGAGGATCAAGGTGCCGTCGCGATAGCGTCGGTTGACGGAATGCGCCTCGCCGGCCGGGGCGATCAGCCATCGGCCATTCTCGGGCGACCCTAACAGCGCGCTGAAACAGGCTTCTGAATCGAAGCGCGGTAAACACAGCCAGTCCATCGAGCCATCACGGCCGACCAGAGCCGCGGTGTAGGTGTTGCCGATAAACGCATAATCCTCGATCTTCTGAGTCATCGACCCACCTCCGGCGCGTAATAGGCCAACGAGCCCGCGCGGCCGCTGACTGGTGAGGTTTCGGAATTCCGCCTCGCGAGGCTCTGACCTCAGACGAGGCGCCCTCATCTCCTCGATAGGGCTACTGGATGGCTGGAACCCCTCCGCACGTGAACTATAATATGCCGGCACCGGTCTTTTCGCGATACGATGACCCAATGACGCGGACACACCTCAGGAGGTTCGTGCGATGCTTTACGTAGACATCGCGACACCCGCCGACATCTTGACCCTGGCATCCGCTCGGGGCGAGGCATGCGTTTCGATCTATTTGCGCACGACGCCGCTCACACAGCAAGCACAGGCTGATCGCATCGAACTCAAGAATCTGGCGAGACATGTCCTCGATCAGCTCGACGGGGCAGGGGCGGACAAGCAGCAGAGAGTGGCCATCGCCGAGCAGCTCGATGATCTGATCGACGACGGCGAATTCTGGCGCTTTCAGGCGCGCAGCCTGGCGATTTTTGCGACCCCCGAGAACCTGCGGACCTTTCGCGTGCCCAATGCGCTCGAGCCGCTCGTCGTCGTCTCCGACCGGTTTCATGTAAAGCCGCTGCTTCGAAGCGTCAGTTTCCCGCAATCCTGTTACGTGCTGGCGTTGGCGCAAAAATCCGCGCGGGTGATCGAAGTATCGCCCGATCTGCCCTCGACGACGGTCCACGTCGAGGGCATGCCCGAGGATGCCGGTCGCGCCGTCCGTGGCGCAGGCGAGAGCGACGACTGGCCGAATTCGCCTCGCCCGCGATTGCGTGCCAGCGCTGGGGTCCGCGGAGCAGGCGGTTATTGGCCGAGCGGCAGCATTCAGGCCCCCGAGGGGCAGAAGGTGCGTCTGCGACACTTCGCTCGTAATGTTGACAGGGCGTTGCGACCGCTTTTGACCGGCAGCGGCATCCCGTTGGTGCTGGCCGCAACTGAGCCTTTGGCATCCATCTATCGCTCGGTGACCACCTACACGCTTCTGGCCAAAGTCACGATCGAGGGCAACCCGGAAGGGATGACCGAAGCCGAACTCGGGGAGCGGGCGCGGGCTGTCTTGGACGGGATCTACCGCGACGAGCTTGCCGCCTGGAGAAGCCTTTTTGAGGTCCGCTCCAACCAGGCTCGGGCGACCACAGACATCGCTCAGGCGGCGCGGGCCGCGACCGCGGGCGCCGTGGACTCGATGTCTGGTCGACATTGATGAAGTCGTTCGCGGTCGCATCGACGAGGACGGCGCCGTCGTTTTTGCCCAGCAGGCGAATGCGTCAAATTATGACCTGGTGGATGAGATCGCAACCCGGGTGATCACAACCGGCGGGCGGGTAATCGGTGTTCGAAAGGCCGATATTCCCCGAGCGGCCGCGCTCTCCGCTATTCTTCGGTATGCTGTCTGATCCAAAGGATTTTGCAGACCACCGAGTGGGTATCGCTCGATCCCAACAAACCGTAACTTAAAGAAAATTGACCCTTAAACCGCCTAACGGTCGCAACGTGGATCTGCGAAATGGCCAACCCCTACATCAATGATCAAGGTACCCGGACCGAAACCGCTGCTGCTCTCGCCCATCTGCTTGCCGACAGCTACGTTATTTATTTGAAGACCCAAGGGTTTCATTGGAATGTGGTAGGGCCGCAGTTCGAACCTCTGCATGAACTCTTTCAGGAGCAATAAACAGAACTCGCGAAGGCGATCGATGAGATTGCCGAGCGCATTCGCGCGCTCGACGTCAAGGCGCCCGGGAGCTTTTCGGAATTCAAATCATTGAGTTCCATCGCCGAGGAGACTGGGGTGCCCGCCGCCGAGGCGATGATCCGTCAGTTGGCGTCCGATCACGTGACAGCGGCGCGCACCGCTCTTCAGGCGGTGTCGGCGGCCGAAGCGAGCGGCGATGTCTCGACAGCGGATATCGCAACGCAGCGCGTGACGCAGCACGAAAAGGTGGCATGGATGCTCGGTAGCTTTCTGCAGCGGTAGGCGTGCGCTCCACGGGTTGCCGACAGAATTTGCTCGGCAACCCGGAAGGCGCGAACGACGGTGCCCGCAGAAGGAGGATTCTATCGATGGTCATCTTCGACGACCGCAGGAGGACGTTTGAAGAAAGGTTCGGGCACGAGCAGGATCTCCGGTTCAAGATCACGGCGCGCAGCAATCGGCTGTTTGGCGAATGGGCGGCCGTCCGCTTACGCTTGTCCGGGGTGGAGTCCGACGAATACGCCAACTCTGTCATCCACGCCCAGTTCGACGAGCCTGGCGTCGTCGCCAAAGTCGAGACGGACCTTCGCAAGCACGGGATCACGACGAGCGCTGCCTAACTGCGATCGAAGTTGGCCCGGTTAGTCGAAGAAGCTCAGCGGCAGATTATGGCGGAGGAGTAGCTACTCGTGGCAGATGATCCTGTGATCCCCGAGATTTCTATGGGGAGTATCGATAAAAGCGCGTCGTCCGGAAGTCGTCGAAGCGCCGGCGGGCGGCTTTGGATATCTCTCGCAGGTAAGCGAGATTCCGTGGTTTATCCTCGGTTGCGGGGAGGTTATTACTGGAGCACATTGAAATCCTTTGTGCTCCTGAAGACGACCATACTCTTGGCTCTGCTTCTCGCGGGCCTCCTGGCGCTGGTGATCGAACTCCGCTGAAGCGCTAAGCCACAGATTCGCGGGGCGCGACAAAGCTGCCGAAAAATCAAGGCACCGCCGCCGTGGCGGCGCTGGCCGCGACCGTTGCGGCAGCCGGCAGTGCGGGGGTGGTGATGATCTGCTCTTTCATGCGCTCGATCTCAGGCTCGTTCAGCGTCTCGGTTTCGAGCAGCGCCGCGGCGGTGCGGTCAAGGAGCGCGCGGTTGCGCTGCAGGACCGCGGTGGCGACCGCGAAGGCGCGCTCGACCAAGCTGCGCACCGCCTGATCGACCGCCTCGGCGGTGCGCTCGCCGTAAATGCGTTCCTGCGGCACCGGGTAGACCGGCTGTAGGAACGGCTGGCGGTCGCGGTCATAGGCGACGTTGCCGAGCGCCTCGCTCATGCCGTAGCGCAGCACCATCGCGCGGGCGATGTCGGTCGCGCGCGCGAGATCGTCGGCGGCGCCGGTCGAAATCTCGTCGAAGACGAGTTTTTCCGAAGCGCGGCCGCCGAGCAGTCCCGCCATCTTGTATTCGAGTTCGGCGCGCGTCATCAGATAGCGGTCTTCGGTCGGGCGCTGGATCGTATAGCCGAGGGCGCCAATCCCGTGCGGAATGATCGACACCTTGTGCACGGTGTCGAGCCCCGGCAACGCCAGCCCGACCATCGCGTGGCCCAGTTCGTGATAGGCGACGACGCGCCGCTCCAGCGGGTTCAACAGCCGGTTGCGCTTTTCGAGGCCGGCCACCATCCGCTCGACAGCGTTGTTGAAATCCTCCATCTCGACCGCGCCGGCGTTGCGCCGAGTGGCGAGCAAAGTCGCCTCGTTGACCAGATTCGCAAGGTCGGCACCGGTGAAACCGGGCGTCAGCGCGGCGATCTGCTCCGGGTTCACACTGGCGGCAAGCTGCGCTTTTTTCAGATGGACGGCGAGGATCTGCTCGCGCCCGCGCTTGTCCGGCCGATCCACCAGCACCTGACGGTCGAAGCGCCCGGCGCGCAGCAAGGCCGGGTCGAGGATTTCGGGGCGGTTGGTGGCGCCAAGCAGAACCAGGCCGCTCGCCGGGTCGAAACCGTCGAGCTCGGCCAAGAGCTGGTTCAGGGTTTGGTCCTTCTCGTCCTGACCGCCGCCGGCGAACGGGCCGCGGGCGCGACCGAGCGCGTCGAGTTCGTCGATAAAGATGATCGCCGGCGCGTGCTGGCGCGCCTGCTCGAACAGATCGCGCACCCGGGCGGCGCCGACGCCGACAAACATCTCGACAAATTCCGAGCCCGAAATCGAAAAGAACGGGACCCCGGCCTCGCCGGCGACGGCGCGGGCTAGCAAAGTCTTGCCGGTACCGGGCGGGCCGACCAGCAGGACGCCTTTGGGCGGGCGGCCGCCGAGCCGGCCGTAGCGCACCGGTTCCTTCAAAAAATTGACGATTTCGACCAACTCGTCCTTGGCCTCATCGACCCCGGCGACATCGGCAAAGGTGACCTTGGTCTCCTTCTCGACATAGACTTTGGCGCGGCTCTTGCCGATCTGCATCAGCCCGCCGAGCCCGCCTTGTCCCATGCGGCGGATCGCGAACATCCAGATTCCGACAAAGATGATCGCCGGCAGTATCCACGAAAGAAGATCACGAATAAAATGGTTCTCGACGATCCCGGTGTAGGTAACGCCATGCTTGTCGAGGCTTTGCGCCAGATCGGGCGCGACCCGCGCCGCGACGAAATCCTTGAGCCCGTCGGGTTCCGCCTTTTTCAACGCGCCGGTGATGTAACTCGGGCCGATATCGACCTCGGAAACCTTGTCTTCGTTGAGCAAGGTCTGAAAGCGGCTGTAGGGGATCGGGGTGCGCTCGGTACTCTGCAGATACAGGCTCTGGATCCACAGCATGCCGAGAACCGCGGCGATCACGTACCAAAAGTTGATGTGAACCTTTTTATCCATGGCCAACGTCCAGGCTGCTTTGTCTCGCGGTGTGGTGGCGGCGTCCGAGCGTCAGAAAGGCGGCCGCCTGATAGCGCAATCGGGGCGGCATTCAGTCTTCCGGGACGGCGGCTGCCGGCATCACCGACAGCGAGTGGCGCGCCACCCATTCGAGGCTCAACCCCTGGACAACGATCGAGAACACGACAATCCCATAGGCTATCGTCAACAATGCGTCCTTATATGGAGTGAGAGGCAGGGCCAGCGCCAGCGCCACCGAGATCCCGCCGCGCAATCCGCCCCAGGTCAGCACCAGAAACGATCCATAACGTCCCGGCAGGCGCAGACTGAGCGGCAGCGCCGAGGCGGTGACGCTGACCCAGCGGGCGACCAGCACGATCGGGATCATCGCTAGCGTTGCGAGGATCGCGTGCCGCTCTAAATCGATCGCGGCAATCTCGAGCCCGATCAGCAAAAACAGCAGTGCGTTCAGGGTGTCGTCGACCAACAGCCAGAACGTCTTCAAATGTTGCCGCGTCGTCTCGCTCATCGCCCGCTGCATGCCGTGATTGCCCATCAGGATGCCGGCGACGACGACCGCGACCGGGCCGGAGACGTTCAGCATCCCGGCGAGGCTGTAGGTGCCGGTGACCAGCGCCAGCGAGATGATCAACTCGACATTGTAATCGTCGACCCCTGATATCAGCAGGAACGCCGCGTAGCCGAGCGCCAGACCGAGCAGTCCGCCGCCGACCGTCGACAGCAAAAACGCCCCGGCGATCGCCACCGGCCCATGGTCAACGGTGCCGCTGCCGGTGGCCAAGGACAGCAACAGCGAAAACAGCACAACCCCGATGCCGTCGTTGAACAGGCTTTCGCCGGCGATGACCGCCTGCAGCGATTCGGGGATGCCGACCCGTCTCAGCACCAGCAGCACGGCAACCGGGTCGGTCGGGGAGATCAACGCGCCGAAGACGAGACACCAGGCGACCGGGATGCCGATCCCCAACCCCTTCGCCACGACGAACAGCGCCGCGGCGACCAGCGCGGTCGAAAGCACGGTGCCGAAGACGGCGAGCGCCAGGATCGTCCATTTACGCGCGAACAGTTCTTCGAAATCGACTTCCAGTGCACCGGCAAATAACAAGAAGCTTAAAAAGCCATTCAACAGCGTCACCGGAAAATTGACGCCGGCAAGCAGGCCGCGAATTGCGAGCTTGAGCCCGAGCTGGGGAAAAGCGGCGCCGACAGCGATCAGCACGACCGCGCTTAGCAGCGCCAGCAGCAGCAGCCCTACCGTCAACGGCAAGCGGAGAATCCGATGATTCAGGTATCCGAAAACAGCAGCCAGAACCAACAGCAATGCGAGCAAATCAAACGGGGATTGCATTAGCCACCGTTGTTATCTAAAATTGTTGGTTACCGGCCATTGCCAGCGATCGAGAACCATGTGGACGCCTTTGTGACGCAACATTGGCCGCGATACGTTGTCGCAACTGCAGCCGAGCGCCGACGAAATCGCGATGGCAAAGCGCCGGCGGCAGTTGCAAGACCGTGCCTTGTGACATGATGATGACCCGATCGCAGCTCAGCCATGTCCTTGAATATGGGACCGACGTACGTACCTAGACCGGCGGGAGACAAGACCAATCGAGGTCGTGGCATGACCAAGGGTATTTTAACAAAGATTTCGCTGCCGGCGCAGCGGCCCAGGGCGTCGAAATTCGGACGAAAAGCGGCGGCTGTTGTGCTGGCCTTGGCCGCCTGGTCAAATCCCGGCGCCGCGATCGCGGGGAGTGCCGGCAATACCGTCCAGAGCCTTTACGACAGCCTGCTGGTGACGATGCGAAACGGCTCGGCGCTCGGCGAGAGCGGACGTTATGCAGAGCTGGCGCCGGTCATCCGCCACAGTTTCGACCTGCCGGTCATGGCGCGGCTGTCGGTCGGCCCGGCCTGGGCGAGCCTGACGCAGGCGCAGCAGCAGCAGGTCACGGAAAGCTATGGCCGCTACGTTTCGGCGATTTATGCCGATCGATTCGACGGTTATCACGGCCAGAAGCTGGTGGTGACCGGCGAAGAGGCGAGCGTCGGCGGCATCATGGTACGCAGCAAGATCGTCAAGGCCGACGGCGATCCGGTCGAGGTCGACTACATGATGCGTCAGGCGGGCGGTGGCTGGCTGATCTCCGACGTCTACCTCGACGGCACGATCAGCGAAATTGCGACGCGCCGCTCCGAATTTGCCGCCATCGTCCGCGACCAGGGCGTAGACGGCCTGATCGCGGCCTTGAATCGGAAGGCCGACATGCTGACCCGGACCACCGCGCGCGCCGACTAACTCTCGGCGCGAGCGCCGCGCGTCGCGCGGGCGAGCCGCCACGGCGTCAGCAGCATCGCCGACGGGTTCAGGCATTCCCGGCGCGGCAGTTCGCGAACCCCGAAAACGATCCGCTCCAGATGGGCGCGGGGAAGTCGGGTATAGGTGCCGAACAGCCGGTCCCAAACCGAAAGGACAGCGCCGAAATTGCTGTTCGCTTCGTCATACGAAAGCGAGTGGTGGACGAGGTGCAAGTCGAGGGTGATCACCACCGGCTGCAATAGCCGCTCCAGCCATTCGGGCAATCTGGTGTTGGCGTGGGTGACCGCAGCGGCGGCGAACACCGTCAGCGCGTGGACCACCACGACGACCACCGGGATGTCGAGGGCTAGTATCACCAGCCAGTAGAAACCGGCGGCAAGCACGTACTCGATCGGGTGGTGCCGCACCGAGGTCGTTACGTCGACATCGGGATCGGAATGATGCAGCGCGTGAAAACGCCACAGAAACGGTATCGCGTGCTGGCAGCGATGCACGGCGTAGATCAAAAAGTCGAGCAGCAGGAAAGCCGCGACAAAGCTCAGCAGCGCATTGGAGATCGGCCAGGCCGGAAGAGCGATCCCCAACACGGCGCCGAGCTGCGGCCGGAAAGTCTCTGTCGGTGCAAAGGTAAAGGCGGCGAGGAGGATATTAAGGAGCCAGATGCCGAGATTGCCGAGCCGCCGCCGCAGCGCCGGGAATTCCCGGTGCCGGCGTGGCCAGTAAAATTCCCATAAGGCGACAGCGAGCAAGCTGCCAAAGATCACGACAAGGGCCAGTTACGCCTCCTTCCGCAGGCCAGTCGCCCCCCGCGACGCACCGCTCCCGCAGCAAGCCGCAATACCCGGGCCCCGAAAGCATGGGGCGGCTCGGAATCGCGCCGCCGTCACCAGCCACTCGGTCAGGTCCCGGCGGCGACGCGACGCCTGGGTCCCGCCAGCCTTCAACTGGGTCCTCATATCAACTCAAAACGGGCACTGCAGAGTTGGGCTTGTAGAGGTACCCAGAGGTGCAGAAACCAACGTTTCGCCATCCGTTGCAATATCAAGAAACGCCGCGACAGCCGGATGGAGAGCGCCGATATTGTCGGGAAGATTTGCACAGTACCCGAAGTTAGACAGGAAGTTGGGCGGCGGTGCCGGCGGCGTCGCCGTTGGGCACGCCGCACCACCAGCACACACGGGCGCCGGGTAGGTGGCAACGCCGATGACCTTGCCCGGCAAGAACGCAAGCGACGAGCCGAGATCCTCTACGCCGAAGGTCGCGGACCCGATGAGATTGACTTGCGGCGAATTGAAAAACGCATTGAAATGAATCGGGTCGTTTGCGACGGTCACGATCAGTGGCGCCTGCACTTCGAAGATCGCGTGGGGAACGGAAGAGGTCGGCGACGCGCCAAAAACCACCGCAAAGCTAATCCCAAGATCCTTCGCGGTGCAGCTCTGCGCCCCAGTCAGCGCGCTGCACTTCTTGGTGCCAAAGGCTGAGAAATTAGCGATGGCATGGGCGGTCAGGCAGTTCGGGCCGCCGGTGCAAGTGGCGCGAACGTCCAGAGCGGTCATAACCTCGGTCTGGGCGCAGCCCGCAGGAGGGTTCGTCGCGCAGGCATTGCTGTCGTAAACCACCAGCGGGATCGAGATCTTCGCGACTTTTTGCCCACTGAAGAAGACATTAATGTTACGCGAAAGGTCGTCGTAAAACAGGTTCAACGCTTGAGGCTGCGGGTTTCCGCCGACACTGCCGTAGCTCGTCACCGCGGAGAAAAAGCTGTTTGCATCGGTGTCGAAAAGCTGCGCAGCTGGCGCAGAGGCGTAGGCCTTCGCGGTCCCACCGAATCTAGGAGTGACGAAGGCGAGAGGCGTCAACGCAAGGTTTGAGAAGGCTGATGGGGTAACGGGCAGTGCGACCGGAACTACCGGGCTGCCGGGTATCGGTGGTGGGTTACTCGCGAAGACGCTCCCCGGAGAGACATTCTGCGACCGACGAATAGCCTCGGGACGGGCGTATCCCAACCCGGCGATTTCCAGGGTGCCCTGAGTGACCGTGGGAAGCTGCGGGCACGAAGCGATGCCGAAATTGGTACAAATCGTGTTCAGAAACGACTGAAGAGTTCCCGCATCGGAGCCGCCATCCCCCGCCCAGGCCGATCCGGCGCAGCAGAATAACCAGATGGCACAGACCGTCATGGTCAAACGCCGCATCATTTGGAAGTTTGTCAACCGCATGGATTCGTCTCCCTTTTGGCGGTTGATCACCCCCGCCTCCCAGACAACCTTACTTTAAGGGCTTCGCCAGCCGGACCGCAACGGTAGGTTTTGGTTAAAATGTATTCTTTATGTATTTCATACTTTGGGTTTGTAGCCGTAAGGATTTCATGTAACCTGCGAATAAGCGGGTTGTTCGAGACCGGCGCAAATAGGAAGACGTGCGATGGGTAGCTGGGGGCAGCGCTGGAGCCGCGCGACGTGGGGTCTCTTGCTGTGGGCGGTTGCGTGCCTTGCCGCAGGCAGCGCGCGGGCGGTGCCCATAACCGATTACATTACAGTACAGCCGATCGATGTCTGCGGGGCGGTGTGCGCCCCGATCAACAATCTCGGGGCCGGTAAGAATATATGGACAAACGCGCCAGTCGGCAACGTGGGGTTCATTGATCCCTCAGGGGTTAACGTCACCCGAGCGATCTGGAACCAAGCCGGCATCGATGTAACCTACATGCCGGCCGTAGGATATGTGAACGGAAGCTTTTTGACGCTGCCGGTCACGAGTTGTAGCGCCAACGGAACGGATTGCCAGAGCACTCAGTTCCAGACCCTCTCGCAGCAGGCTCCGATTTCGACAGGCACCGTGCCCAATCCGACGACCCCGGCAGGAGTGCCGGTCAGCCGAAACGCGACGACGATCAATACGTTTTTTATCGGCGCGCTCACCCCCCCGCAGAACCAGCCCGGCACGCTTTACGGGCTGGCCTGGGTCAACAACAACGGGGTTGCGATCGCCTCCAATTCCCTCGCGGGCTCGGGTGCCCGGCCGGACACCCTCGCGCATGAGATCGGCCATGATCTCGATCTGGACCACAACACCTTCGGCGCTGGGGGGGCGGCTAATCTGCTGACGGCGGGCAACACCCGCACCATACCGAGTGCGGCCAATCCGCTGGCTACGCTTGGCAAGACCACCGATCAAATCAACACCACCCAGCAACAGCCGCAAGCGCTCCTGAGCGGCTTCATGAACCCGATACCGAACGTCAACACTCCGGTGACGGATCCCGTAGCCAGCGATGACTTCTCCGTGTCTTTCGCCCCGAACACCGGCCGCTCAAATGAAAAACTCGACACGTTGACGTTGACGGCACCTGCGGGCTTTCAATTCAACCCCGACACGGTATTCAAACTGCTGGCCAATCCCGATGGGTTGTCGGTGAATTCGTCGTTTTCAAACTGCACCTCTGACGACGACGAACAAACCGGCTGCTCCTCCCTCGTGCTCAAGTTCACGAAAGGGAAATCGTTCGTCGCCGGCGACAGCCTCGACTACACGCTGTGCACGAAGGCGTATTATTCCTGCACTCCGATTTCGATCGATGATCTGGCCGGCGGGACCTACACCTACAATTTCGAGACCGACACCGGCGGGACTCCGGTCGAGCTATTCCAGACGACGAGCGAGCTGACGGGCCCGGGAGATTTGATCTCGGGTTCGTGGTTCCCGGATTTATTGTTCCCCGCCGAGATTCTCAACCCGAGCACATTCGTCGGCTTTAACACCCTGCCATGTACTTCCGTTGGCGGCAGCTGCCCCGGACTTCAGTTGGAGGACGGCTCTCCGATCGACGAAGATCCGGTACCCGAGCCCTCGACAATCCTGATTCTGCTCGCCGCGATGGCTATATTGCCGGTTACTTACCGATTGTCTTCGTCCGGTCGTGATTATTGGAAGCCCGCCTTACGCAGCCCTTCCAGAATGTGATCGACGTCAGCCGGGTCGGGCCAGTTCCGCCGAAACACGCTAGCGGAAAATTCCAGGTTCGCGTCCATCAGCTTGAGCTCGGCAAGCGCTGCCTGCGCCTCCTCGATCTTGTCGAGCTGAGCCAGCCCGGCGACGACATAACGCAGGCCGTGCGGCCAGTTCCGGTTGAGCGACCATGACCGTCGTCCGGTTTCGACAGCTTCCTCATAATGCCGCATCTGGTAGTGCGCCCCGGCGAGCGCCGGCAGCCAGATGAACATGCGCGGATCGGTGGGGCTGAGCCGAATCCCCTTTTCGGCGAGAGAAATCGCCTCTTCGGGGTGGCCTCGATAAAGCTGCATCTGCCCCAACAGAACATGGGCGGCGGCGAAGCTCGGATTGAGGTTGATCGCTTCCCCGAACGCGGCGATCCCGCGCTCGGAGCGGCGTGTCCACATGCACACCAGACCGAGAGCGAAGTGGGCGTTGGGATAGCGCAGGTCGAGGGTGACGGCCTGTTGCGCGAGGACGTAAGCGTCCTCGAAACGGGCATCGGCGTCGTCGGCCCACCCGAGCATGGCCGCGCTGGTGAGTGCGATCGAGAGACCCGCGGTTGCCTGCGGATATTGCGGCTCGATCGTCAGGGCTCTACGGAAAAAGGCTTGCGCCTCGCTGTTGTCCGCCTTGTTTTGTCGGTAATGGTGCCACATCCCGTGCTGGTAGAGTTCGTAGGCGTCCTCGCTCCGCGGCGGCCGCTCGACAATGCGCTCGCGTTCGAATTTGAGCAGTTCGGGCTGGATCGCGCCGGCGATCGTCGCCACGATTTCGTCCTGCAGGTCGAACAAGTCGGTCAGGTCGCGGTCGTAGCGCTCGGCCATGATGTGATGGCCGGTGTCCGCCCGGATCAGCTGAGCGGTAACGCGCACTCGGTGGCCCGATTTGCGCACGCTGCCCTCGACGACGTAGCGCACCCCGAGCTCTCGTCCGACCTTGACGATGTCGACGGTCTGTCCCTTGTAGGTGAAGGTCGAGTTGCGGGCGATGACCGGGAAGGCGCGCCAGCCGGCGAGCAAGGAAATGATGTCCTCGGTAATGCCGTCGGCAAAAAACTCCTGCTCCGGGTCGCCGCTGAAATTGGCGAAGGGCAGCACCGCAATGGCGCTGCGGTCGTCGAAGCCGGCGGGGCCTGTCGGCGGCGCAGCCTCGACCGTCGCCTGGCCGTCGCGCTCTTCGGTGGTGGCTCCACCCATGCGGTAGACGCGGATGGGTTGGCGGATGTTCTTCAAGGTCTGGGGGCCGAGATCGTCGAAATCGAACTCGATCTTGCCGGCCACCTGGTCATGGACGATGGCGGACACAAAGATGCTGCCGGGTTCGGCCAACGCTTCCAGGCGTGCCGCAATGTTGACGCCGTCGCCGAAGATGTCGCCGGCTTCGGCGATGATGTCGCCGAGATTGATGCCGATGCGCATGGCGATGCGCTGCTCGTCCGCCACTTCCTGGTTCACCTGCCCGACCGCCGCGCGCAGGGCTGCGGCGCAGCGCGCCGCCTCGACCACGCTGTCGAATTCGATCAGCACCAGATCGCTGGTCCGCTTGAAGATGTTGCCGCCGTATTCCGGGATCAGCGGCTCGATGACCTCGGTCAAAACCGTCCGCAGCCCGGTAAAGCGGTCAGCTTCGTCTGCGGGAAACAACCGACTGTACCCGGCGACCAGGATTGCCGCCAGCCGCCGCCGGACACGCTCCCTCGCATTTGTAGCCACGATCGTCCTTAATCCGTCCCAAACAGCGGCAATATGCGCCGCGACCTCTGACCGCTGTGTGAACCGGCTCACACACTGGGGATCGGCAGACGTTAACAGACCCGGTACATACTAGAAACACCGGATCGCGCCGGGGAGGGCAATGCCGGGCGCAGCCGCTCTCACTCCCCAAAATGCAAGCCGCGCAGCAAATCGAGGTCGGAATGAAGCCGGGCGGCATCGGCAAAGCGGATGCTGCGCAGAGAATTGAGGCGAAAGCCCGGGGTGGCTCGGGTCAACCTGCGAATCGCTTGCGCCGCTTCATCCGAGCGGCCGAGGCGGGCGCAGCCCAGCGCCACAACGCAGTACGCAAACGCGAAGTTCTGGTTGCCCTCGATCGCCTTCAGCGCGTGCGCCACCGCCTTCTCGGCCCGGCCGGTCAACAGATGGGCCAGGGCGAGGGCAAAGGTGGCGTGATAGGAAAGCGGCTCGAAGGGGCTGAGGTTCAACGCCTTCTCGGCATTCTCGACGGCTCGCGGATAGGCGCCGCAAAGGCACCGGGTCAGCGCGTCGAACCCGAGGACGATGGCGGCGTTGGGGTTCATTGTCGTGGCACGATCGACTGCCGCCAGCGCCAGATCATGGTCGCGCGTCAGAGCGGCGCGAACCGCCCCCGCGACCGCCAGCGCCAGCGGCACGTCGGCGCCGCCGGCAATCGCGGTTCGGGCCAGGCGTTTAGCCTCCTCCCGGTCGTCGTGCTGCACGCCCGGCCAGTGCATCAGGTGGCGCTGCTGGCGGCACCAGGCGGCAAGCGCATTGGCGGTGGGGTAGTGGGGCGCCATTGTCAGCGCCTGCGACAAGAGGCGCAGCGCTTCCTGATTGTCATCCGCGGTTTCGGCAAAGCAGGACGGCAGGGCGCGGCGGGTCAACTCGTAGACATCGAGATCCGCCTCCGGCTTGCGCCGCGCGCGCTCGATCTCGGCGACGCGCAGCACCGGCTCGACGGAGCCGATCACGCTCTCGGCAATTTTGTCCTGCAGGTCGAACGAGTCTTCCAGAGTACCGTCAAAGCGGTCGGCCCACAGATGCTGCCCGCTTGCGGTTTCGACCAGCTGGCAGCTGATGCGGACGCGGTTGCCGGCCTTGCGCAGGCTGCCCTCGACCACGTAGCGCACGCCGAGCTCGCGGCCGAGCTGCTTGGAATCGGCCCCCTTGCCCTTGTAGGTGAAGCTCGTATTGCGGGCCATCACCGAGAACCAGCGCGCCCGGGCGAGCTCGGTGATCAAATCCTCGGCGACGCTGTCGAGAAAGAATTCGGCCTCGGCGTCGCCCCCGAGATTCTGAAACGGCAGCACCGCGACCGCCGGTCTTTGCGGTGGCGCGGCGGCTGTTTTGCGAACCTCCGCGGCCGGCTTGTGGCCGTCCGGCACAATCCGGTAGACATGAACCGGGCCGGCCGAATTCCCGACCGAGTGCTCGCCGATATCCTGAAAGGCGAGCGGGAGGCTTTCGTTGACCTGGTCCCGCACCGCCCGGCTGACGTTGATCCCGCCCGGCTGCGCCAGGCTCTCCATTCCCGCCGCGACGGTTACGGCGTCGCCATGGATCATGGTGCCGTCCGAGACCACGTCGCCGACGTGGATCGCGATCCGAAACCGGATGCGCCGATCGGCGTGCGACGTCGCACCATGCTGCGGGATCATGCGCTGGGTCTCGGTTGCGCAACGCACCGCATCGGCAGCGCTGTCGAACTCGACCAGCAGCCCGTCTCCCATGGTGCGCAGGATACGACCGTTGTGCTCGGCGATCTTGGCGTCGACGACATCGCGGCGAACCGCTTTCAGGGCCGCGAGCGTGCCTTCCTCGTCCAGCCCCATCAGACGCGAGTAACCGACGACGTCGGCGGCCATCAGAACGGCGATCCGCTGCTCCACCTGCGGGTCATTCACCTTCCCGCCATCCTCCGTTTGCCGCCCCGGCGGCGTGGTACCCGCGGCAGCGTAGTCCCGTGACATGTGCCGTCAAGGAAGTTGGCGCAATTGTCTCACCGCTGACGCCATTCCGGGATCGGCGGTGGATAGCTATCGGGACGAAACCGGGCGGCGCCGGCCAATGGCCTCCGTTTACCCGACCCTGTCGACGAAGAAACAGGGATGCCGGTTTCTCTCCCTCTTTCGGGTCAAGCACCTTCGGCAATGATCAAATCATAGGCGGGCACGGTCAAAAATTCGGGGAAGTCCGCGGCCTCGATCAATTCGCGGAAGAGACCTGCCGCGTCGTCGTAGCGCCCGTTGCGGTAAGCTTCTTCGCCGGCCGCCTGGCGCAGCTTGGCGAGCTCTTCGTCGAGGACGGCGCCGCACAGCTCGACGTCGATGTCGCGCCCGTTTTCGAGCCGGGCGCCGTGCCGGATCCACTGCCACACCTGGGCCCGGCTGATCTCGGCGGTGGCGGCGTCCTCCATCAGGTTGTAGAGCGGGACGCAGCCGGTGCCGCGCAGCCAGGCCTCGATATAGCCGATGCCGACATTGAGGTTCTGGCGCAGCCCGGCCTCGGTGATCGTCCCGGTCGGGACCGTCAGCAAATCGGCGGCGGCGACGTGCACGTCCTGGCGCTTGCGGGCGATCTGATTTGCTTGCGGCATCTCGCGGTCGAAGATCTCCTTGGCGATGCCGACAAGCCCGGGATGTGCAACCCAGGTGCCGTCATGGCCGTCGCCGGCCTCGCGCGACTTGTCGGCGCGCACCTTTTCCATCGCCGCATCGTTGGCCGCGGGGTCGTTGCGGATCGGAATCTGTGCCGCCATGCCGCCCATCGCGTGGATTTCGCGACGGTGACAAGTCTTGATCAGCGCCAGGCTGTAGCTGCGCAGAAAATGACTGGTCATCGTCACCTGGCCGCGGTCGGGCATGACGCAGCCCGGGTCCTCGGCGAATTTCTTGATAAAGCTGTAGATGTAGTCCCAGCGGCCGCAATTGAGCCCGGCCGAATGGTCCTTCAACTCCCACAAGATCTCGTCCATCTCGAACGCGGCCATGATCGTCTCGATCAGCACGGTGGCGCGGATCGTGCCCTTTGGCAGACCGAGTTTTGCCTGTGCGTAGAGGAAAACCTCGTTCCACAGCCGTGCTTCGAGATGGCTCTCGATCTTCGGCAAGTAAAAATAAGGCCCGCTGCCGCGCGCCAGCAGTTCTTTGGCGTTATGGAAAAAGAACAGGCCGAAATCGAACAGCGCCCCCGACATCGGCGCGCCGTCGACGAACAGGTGCTTTTCCGGCAGATGCCAGCCGCGCGGGCGCACGAACAGCACCGCGGTCTCGTCGTTCAGCGAATAATGGCGGCCGGTTTCGGGGTCGTCGAAGGTGGCGGCCCGGCGCACCGCGTCGAACAGATTGGCCTGGCCGTCGACCATGTTGTCCCAGGTCGGCGTGTTCGCGTCCTCGAAATCGGCCATGTAGACGCTGGCGCCGCAGTTCAACGCGTTGATCACCATCTTGCGGTCGGTCGGGCCGGTAATTTCGGTGCGGCGGTCCTGAATGTCATCAGGGATCGGCGCCACCCGCCAGTCGGCGTCCCGGATCGATTTGGTTTCGGGCAGCAAATCGGGTTTCCAGCCGGCATCGAGAAGCCGCTGGATCTCGGCGCGGCGGTCGAGCAGACGCCGCCGTTCGGCGCCGAATTCGCGCTCCAGCCCGGCGAGAAAAGCGATCGCCGCAGGGGTCAGCACCTTTTCATAGCCGGGCCGCATCGCGCCGCGAACAGCGACCCCTTCAAGCAATTCGGTGGTTTCGGCCATGGCAGATTCTCCCGTTGTTCTGCATGCGCTGCCGACAGCGGCCGCTAACGCGGCGATCCGCCGGCATCCAAAACCGCCTTCAAGCGCTTCCTTGGAATGCCCCCTCGATGATTTGCGGTTTCTTGCTCGCGCCTGGCGCCAGCGCCTCCGACCGACTCCGCCGCCGGCAGTTATGATGCGGTGCAACATCGCCCCCGTCAATCGGTCACACTCGCGCCGAAAGCGGGTTTCGCGATCCATCGCGGCAGTACGATGTGCGCATTGATTGTGTGGGAGAACACGATTTTCGGATTACGCGACAATCGGGCTACTATGGTCTGGTTATGCGAACCAAGAGCCGCGGCGTCTTGTGCCGTGCCGATCGAATAACGCGGCGTGAGGTCATCGCGCTGATCGCCATGCCGGCGCTCGTCTGGCCGGTACTCGGCGCCGCCCCGGCCCCCACCACGCGCCCGGTTGTCGCCGTCCTGACGCAGCGGTCGCCCGAGGCGATGCGGCGCTACCTGGATGCCTTTGGCCAAGGCATGCAACAAGCGGGGCTGATTGCGGGACGAGACTACGACATCGCGCAACGATCGGCCGAGAGCGATGTAACGCGCGTGCCGAAGCTGTTGATCGAATTGATCGGACTGCATCCCGCGGTAATCCTTACCCCGGACACGACCATTACCCTGGCGGCAAAACGAGCCACCACAGATATCCCGATCGTTGGCGTGGGAATTTCCGCCCCGGTTGGTTTCGGCTTGGTGGCGAGCCTGGCACGACCGGGCGGGAATGTTACCGGACTGCTCTCAAGCATCGATCGGCTCGTGCCGAAGCAGTTTGAGCTCCTGCTTCAAGTGGTCCCCGAGGCGACGCGGTTTGGCGTGCTGCTCAATGCCGACAACCCTGCCAACGTGGCCGGGCTGCGCATTCTCGAGACCGACACTGCCGCGCGGTCACTCAAGCTCGTTCCCGCCGAGCTCCGCCAGTCTGACGAGATAGACGCCGCATTCCAGGCTTTCGTGCATGACCACGTCGAGGCTGTATTCGTATTCCAGGATGGACTGTTTCTGTTCAACGCGGAGCAGATTGCAGCACTGGCGCTGGCGGCACGACTGCCAACCGTCTTCGGCTTCCGGGAGCATGTAGAAAGCGGCGGTCTGATGAGCTACGGACTAAACAGAGTCCTTCTCTGGCGGCGGGCGGCGTCGTATGCAGCAAAGATTCTGAAGGGAGCCAAGCCGGCTGACCTGCCGGTCGAGATGCAGCCCAGACTGGAGCTGGTGATCAATCTCAAAACCGCAAAGGCTCTTGGGATTGCGATTCCGGCGCAAGTCTTGGCTTTCGCCGACGACGTGATCGAATGACCTCTACCACCGCCGGCCATTTATTTCAGGCGCTTTCGCAGCTCGCTCGCTACCTGCGAGATCGCCGAGCGCACTTCGGGGACGGTGGCGATCGGGTTGAGCAGGCCCCAATCGTGGATCAGCCCGTTGTAGCGCACTGCGATTGCCTCGACCCCGGCGTGGTCGAGCTTGCGGGCGTAGGCTTCGCCTTCGTCGCGCAGCACGTCGCTGTGGGCGGTCTGCACCAGGGCCGGCGGCAAGCCCTGCAAATCGGCCGGTGCCGCGCGCAGCGGCGAAGCGTATTTCTCGCCGCGCCGCGCCAGATCCGTCAGATAGCTGTCCCAAAACCAGATCATCATGTTGCGGGTCAGGAAATAGCCGTCGGCGAATTCCTGGTATGACGGCGTGTCGAAATCCGCGTCGGTCACCGGCCACATCAGGGCCTGGAAGGCGATCTTGGGGCCGCCCTTGTCCTTGGCCATCAGGCTGACGACCGCCGCCATGTTGCCGCCGACGCTGTTGCCGACGACAGCGAGCCGGCCGCCGTCGACACCGATCTCGCCGCCATGCTCGCCGACCCATTTGGTGGCGGCATAAGCCTGGTTGATCGCGGTCGGGTAATGGGCCTCGGGCGATGGCGTGTAGTCAGGGAAAACCGCAGCAGCGCCCGAATCGACGACCAAGTCGCGGACCAGCCGCTCGTGCGTCGGAAAGTCGCCGAGCACCCAGCCGCCGCCGTGAAAGAACATGAAAACGGGGAGACCCGACTGTGCCCCGGCCGGCTTGACGACGTGGAGCCGCAGCGCCGTTCCGTCGACATCGATCGTGCGTTCCGATTTCTCGATCCCCGACAGGTCGACCGACACGCTGTTTTGGGCGTCCGTCAGAACCTGACGGGCGTCACCTGGTGAAAGCTGCTCGATCGGCGTTCCGCCGCTCGCGTTCAGCGCGTCGAGAAACTTCTTCACGCCGCTGACGACAAAGTCGTTGATCGGTGGCGTCGGCATTCCCGGACACTCCTGTCTGCCCCTTACGGAACCGACAGTATGCCCGGGCACGGTGTCTTGCCAGCTTGCCGAAGCGCCGCGGCGCGCGACTTCAGGCGGCGGCTTTGCGATTGATCGCGAGCCGGGCGTCGACCTCGGCAACGGTCTGATCGACGATCGGATGGCGCATGCCGAATTGCGCGGCGATCGTCTGCACCAGCCGGTCGGTGCGCTCGATATTGGGCGCGCCGTTGAACAGCGCGCGCGCCGCCGAAGACGGACGCACCAGCTCGTTTGCCGCCGCGGCATATTTCTCGAACGGCACCAGATCCTCGGGGGCAGCGCCGAGCTTGATCGACACTTCGCGCACCCAGTCATAGACCGAGCGTGATGCGTCGAGGTCGCGGTGAACGGCATCCTTGATGTCGATCGCGGCGTCCTTGGTCACGCAGCGGTAATTGCCGGTCAGCAGCATCGCCCATTTGGCGAGCGGCACAAAAATCAACTCGTGCACCTTGAGCTTGACTGGCAGGTCGATCGGGCCGTCGCCGGGATCGTAGCGGACCGCTTCGACCTCTGCCTGCATCTGCCGCAGGATCGCGGTCGGGCCGTCGGCGGCGAAGCGCGCCGCCTTGAAATTGGTCGGCAAGGTGACCTGCAGCACGTTGATCTTTTCCCCCGGCGGGCGGATCGCCTGCGGGTCCGGACTGCATAGGGTCAAGAGGCCGGGCTCGAAATTGTTCCATACCGTCGCGTCGGTATAGCAGGAGCGCAACGGATCGGTGGCGAGGCCAGGGATGCGCTTCAAATAGGGCAGCGGCGGCATGTTCATGATCGACATGCACGGCACCTTCGCCCGGGCCACCGCGTCGAGAAGCTCGCGCACACCCGGAGAGCGGTATTGCGGCTCCTGCATCGCCAGGACCACGAGATCGTAATCCGCCGGGTTCACCGCGCCCGGCCCGGCAGCGCGCAGGCTGCCCGGCAATTTGCGCGAGTCGAGCTCGACCGGCTCCTTGCGGCCGCGGATCGGCATGCGCACGCGGGCACCCTCGCTGTTGAACGCCTCGACCTCGACCGGCAGGCATACCAGCATGATGTCGTGGCCGCCGAACAGCAGCTTGGTCGCGAGCAGCGAACCATAGGACGCGCCCATCATCAGCACGTTGTAAGTGGTCATGTGACCTCCTGGATCGATTTTACAGAGATGTGTGCATGGGCCGGCGGCCGGGCGCCCACCGGTTCGTTCATGGCACGCCCAAGGTTCGGCGCGCTCGAGGATTTGGCTGCCGCGCCCGAGCCGGGGTTTTGCCAGGGCAGCGACGCGTCGCCTGATGCGGCGGCGAACGCGACACGGCCGCTCGAGGCGAACGGGTCCACTCGGTCATCGGCGTTTCTCCCTACGGGCCCTGATGCCGGTCATTGCCGGATCGGGCCTGCTCACCTCGCCGACGATGCCGGATGCCCGCGCATTGGGCAAGCCTCAATCAGCCGGCGCGGTTTTGCTCTTCGGCAAGGGTGGCGGCGAGGCCGGCGCGGAAATCGGGATAGCGCAACGCGACGCCGAGCTCGCTTTTGAGCAACGCGTTGCGGACCCGCTTGTTGTCGTCATAGAAGCTGCGCGCCATCGGCGACAGCTCGGCCCGGTCGAGCGGCGCCAGCGGCGGCGGGGCGATGCCGAGCAGCTCAGCGGCATAGGCGACGACGGCTTCGGGCGGGGCCGGGTCGTCGTCACAGACATTATAGACCGCACCGGGGCGAGGCCGCGCGATCGAGGCGCGAAGAACTCGCGCCAGATCGTCGACGTGAATCCGCGAAAAGACCTGGCCCGGCTTGTCGACGCGCTTTGCAGTGCCGGCGCGCAATGCCGCAAACGGGCTGCGGCCGGGACCGTAGATCGCCGCCAGGCGGAAGATGTGGATGGGAGCGCCGCGGTTGCGCCACAGATCGAGCCAGCCTCGCTCGGCCGCAACCCGCCGGCGACCGCGTTCGCCGGTTGGCAACAATGCCGAGGTCTCGTCGACCCAGCCGCCGTCGCGGTCCCCGTAAACGCCGGTCGTCGACAGGTAGCCGAGCCAGGCGAGGTCCGGCGATGCCGCGATGTCGCCGCCGTGTAGGTCAAACACCGGGTCGCCTGCTGCATCCGGCGGGACCGAGATCAGGACCTGCGTGAGCCCGCGCAAAGCGTCGGCCGGCAATGGCCGCTCGCGATCGAACAATTCGGCGGAAAATCCCAGCGCTCGCAGTAGCGCCGCGTTTTCGGCGCCGCGGCAGGTGCCGGTGACGGTCCAGCCCTCCGGGACCAGCAATCGAGCAAGCGCCAACGCGCTGTAGCCGAGACCGAAGCAGAACAGGTGTCGTGAGCGGTGCATCTGCCGCTGATCCTACAACAGCCCGGTTGCGGCGGCATCATTGCGCGCCCATGGGTCTGCGCTATGCGCGGCCCGAGGATAAACTCCGCGAAGCAATACCAAGGGGGCGTGCCGAGCCGGTCGGGATTGCCGCGGTGCCTGGCGGCGCCTCGCAATGACCTGGGTCATTCGCCGGCTGCTGCGGGCTCGCTTTCGAGGGTCTCGGCGATGCGCTTTTGCTTAGCCCAGGTGAATGCCCAGAAGCCGCAGGAGACGACGGCGCCAACCGCAAGCGGAAGCCGCAGCCCAAAGCGCTCGCTGAGCGACCCCATCAACACCGCTCCCAATGCCGGCCCGGCACGAAAGATCATGCCGTAGAGCGCCATGATGCGCCCGCGCATGCCGATTTCGACCGCGGCCTGGATCAGAGTCTGCGCACCGATCCCGGTGATCGTCATCGCACAGCCGGCGAGAAACACGCAGGGCAGCGCCAGGTAGAACCGGTCGGTCGCGGTAAAAGCGAGGATCGCCAGCGAGATCACCAGGGTGTTGCCGAGCACGACCCCGGTCAGTCCGGCGATCCCCGGCCGCAGCAGCAGCCAGGCGCCGCCGCAGATGGCGCCGAGCCCGACGGTCGAGGTCAACACCGACAGCCCCTCTGGCCCGCGACCGAAGACGCGGTCGGCAAAACCCGGAAAAAGCTCGACAAAGCCGCGGGTTCCGATCGTCGTCACCGTGAACAGCAGCAGCATCGGCGCGATGCCGGGGTGACGGCTGGCGTAGGAATAAGCCTCGGCCGAGGCGCGCAACACGCTCTGCGACGGCACCACCGGCAATGCCGGCAGCCCGCGCAGGTTGGTCATCGCGACGAGAAAGACGAGATACGTGGCGGCGTTGACGGCAAAGGACGCGCCGACGCTGACCTTGGCGATGACGATTCCGGCTACCGCCGGCCCGACAAAACGCGCCGCATTGAAGATGATCGCATTGATCGCCAAGGCCGAGGCGAGCGACGGCCGGTCGACCAGGGTCGGGATCAGCGCCAGCCGCGAAGGCTGGGCCATCGCGTTGAACACGCCCAGCAAAAATGTCAGCGCGAACAACAGCCAGATCGAGATCGTGCCGGTGTAGACGAGAACGGCGAGCAGGATTGCCTCGGTGCTGCCGGCGATCTGCGTCACCCGGATGATGCCGACCCGGTCGCGCCGGTCGGCAAGCGCCCCGGCGAGCGGGCTCAGAAACACAACCGGGAAAAACTCGGCCATCGACATGATTCCGAGCCAGGTTCCCGAATGGGTCAGGGTCCAGGCAACCCAGCCCACCGATACGCGCTGCATCCAGATGCCGATCAGCGAGACGGCGTTGCCGCTCGCATAAACACGATAGTTGCGATGGGCAAAGGCAAGCGTGGCGTTGCCGATGCCGCCTGGAAACAGACGACCGAGGGTCAAGAACTCGCTACCATCCAAAACCGCGAACAGGACAGCCGCGATCGTAACCCGTTGCCCAATTCCGCAGCAACCGCGCGCCGTGGTATGAGAGGCGGATCGGTGGACCGGGGATGCCCAGGGGAATGTCGTCAGATCTGCGGCCAGTCCGGAAGGGTGCACTCTGCTCGGCGCTGCCGATGTCGATGTCGCTGCTGTTCGCCGGGGCGGCGGTCGCAGCGGACGCGGTGAGCCCGGTGATGCCGCCGCCGTCGCTGAGCGGGGTGCAGACGATCCCGCCGCCATCGGTCGAGGCCGATGCTGCGACCTATGCGCGCTGCATGAAGCTCGCCAGACAGGATCCGCACGCGGCCCAGGGGCTCGCGCAGTCGTGGCATCAGCGGGGCGGGGCGCATCCGGCCGACCATTGTGCCGCCGTGGCCCTGATCTCGCTCGGAAAGTACAGGGGCGGGGCGGCCCGGTTGCAGGCGTTGGCGCAGGCGATGGCGAACGCTCCGCCGAGCCTGCGCGCCGACGTTCTCGACCAGGCCGGGCAAGCCTGGCTGCTGGCCGGCGACCCGGCACGGGCCTATGCGGCGGCGGGCGAGGCGGTCGCCCTGACGCCTGGAGATCCCGAAATCCTGATCGACCGCGCCGAAGCCGCCGCGGCCGCCGGCTATTTCGACCGCGCCGTAACCGATCTCGACCGCGTGCTGAAGACCGACCCGAAGCGGGTCGATGCATTGGTCTATCGCGCCTCGGCCAATCGCGCGCTGGACCGGCTCGACCCGGCGCGCGCCGATATCGACCAGGCGCTGGCCGAAGCGCCGCATTCGGCGGCGGCTTTGCTCGAGCGCGGCAACATCCGCCGGCTCGAGGGCGATCGCGACGGTGCGCGCCGCGACTGGGAAGAGGTCGGCCGCGTCGCCCCGGCCAGCCCGGAGGACATGGCGGCGCGGGCAAATATCGAGCATTTGGCGCGAGCCCCCGCCGCGGTCCCGCCGGCCAAGCCAATCGGCAAGGCGCCGGGGCCGTGACCGTCGAGGATATCCGCGGGGCGCGCCGGCGGCAGTTCCTTGCCGGTGGCTTGGCTGCACTCGGGGCCGCGAAACTTGCGTCCTTCGGGTCGCTCGCCGTGGCGGCGCAGGCGGAGAGCTTGAAGCGATTGGCGGCGGCCAAAGGCTTGATCTACGGCACGACGATTTCGGCCCGGCAGATTACCGGCGATCCCGCGTTCATCGCTCTGGTCGAGCGAGAGGCCGGGCTCGTCGTCCCCGAAAACGACATGAAGTGGCAGGACATCAACCGCGGCGCGCCCGGCGACGACGATTACGGCCCGGCGGACACCGTCGCCGGTTTTGCGGTCGAAAGCGGGATGGTGCTGCGCGGCCACAACCTGCTTTGGTATTTTCGTACCCCGCACTGGTTCTTCGCCCTGCCGAACCGGGAGGCAAAAGAACGGGCCGTCGTCGAGCACATCAAGACGCTCGCCGGTCGCTACCGCGGCATCGTCCACAGCTGGGACGTGGTCAACGAGCCGATCGAGCCGAAGGACGGGCGCGCCGACGGGCTGCGCAAGGCGGTGTTTCTCGAAACGCTGGGGCCCGGTTATCTCGATCTCGCCTATCGCCTGACGCGCGAAACCGACCCCAAGGCCCGCCTTGTCGTCAACGAATACAATGTCGAGCTCGACGCGCCCGAGCACGAAGCCCGTCGCATCGTGTTGCTCGATCTGTTGCGGCATATGCAAAAGGCCGGCACCCCGGTCGACGCGGTCGGCATCCAGGCGCATCTGAGGGCGGTTGGCGGCCCGCCCTTTTCGGCGGAGCGGCTGCGCCGGTTTCTGGCCGACATCGCCGCCCTCGGATTGACGATCCAGATCACCGAGCTCGACGTAACCGACGAGAACGCGCCGGCCGACATCGCGGTGCGCGACCAGCTGATCGCCGACACCTACCGCCGCTTTCTCGATGCAGCACTCGACGAAAAGGCGGTCAAGATGGTCGTCACCTGGGGCCTCTCCGACCGGCACAGCTGGATCGTGCGCCACGAGACCAACGAGTCGAAATGGCGCACGGACGGGACGCCGTCGCGGCCGTTGCCGTTCGACGCCGACCTCCATCCCAAACCCGCCTTCGCCGCGATGGCCGAAGCCTTCGCCCACGCTCCCTCGCGCACCCCCGGTTAGGCCCGGCCTCGGACCGTCAGCAAGTCGCGCGCAGGCAGACGGTGACCGCGATCGGGGCGGCCTAGCTGTAGCTGCGCGGATTGGTGGCGCCCGGCGCCTAAACGATAGGTACGGGCGAGCCAGGCGAGAACGTGCCGCGGATGTGATAAGTCACGCCGAGCGTATTCTCGATCAGCCCGAATAGCAACGCGGCCGTTTGCTCGATACAAGCAGACAATCAAGAGTGCTCCCGGCCGCGATTTTGGCTAAATTTATTTGAATCGTCAGGAGCGATCGTATGATATGTATGGGTCAAGAACCTAATCATAAGGACGACCTAGCAAGAAGCGATGGGAGGATTTCACCATGGAAAGCGCACCTGCGGCGCCGGGTCGGATGTCTCGCCTGATTGCCCTAGCTTTATTCGCAGTATCGCTCTTTATCTCTGAGGCTAATGCTCAGCTGATCGGACCGCTTCCCCAAAATATAGTTGCCCTTACCGATGCGGTAGTTCCTGGTGCGTCAACAGATCTGCTCCCCGCGGGAGGCTCGTCCTCGTCACATTATATCGTACCTTCAAACAAATCTTTAATCCTTACGGATATTGTTATCTCACCTCAAAGCTTTCCCCCTGTTGGCACGTATTTATGGGAGGTGACGCCATCATCTGTTTCAACTACCGCCATTATAGTAACATCAACGGCTGCCGATACGTCATCGTTTCAGGTTCACCTAAGAACAGGGATGGTGTTCCAGGCCGGAAGCAGAGTAACATTCGCTCTCCAATTCGGGAAAAGGCTTATGCCTTTGCTTCCGGTGAGATCAACATGTTGTAAGGCAGGGGCGGGTGGGCTGCGGCGATGCCGAGCAAGGAACGGAATGCGGCATGCCGGGTATGGCGGCGATTGAAGCGGAAGACGAACTCGTCGAGATAGATCTGGAGGTGCTTGCGGCGCAGGCCGTGATAGACGCCCAAGGCCCAGATCTTGAGATTGGAGAAGACGCGGTGCGCCCAGGGCAGGATGATATGGGCGGCCATTTTGCCGACGACGTGGGGATCGTGATTGACACCGGGGGCGCCGGGATATCCCGACCATCCGTCGGTCTTAGCGGTGGCGCCGGGCGCGAGATTGGCTTTGAGAAAAGAGTGCAGACTGTGAGCCGAGTAATCGGGCACCTGGCTGAGGCGGATACGGCCGGGGGCTCTGCCATCCTCGATCTCGACCGCCCCGACGACCAGGATCTTGCCCTGATGACTACGACCGCCGCCACCGGTGAGCGGATCATTCTTGCTGCGGCAGACGATCTCGGTCTCGTCGACTTCGACCCAGCCGGCGAGCGCGCTGCGGCCCGGCGCCACCATGCTGCGGCGCAGCTTGGCGGCCGTCAGCCAGGCCGATTTGTACGAGCCCAGAGCGAGCTGGCGTTGCAGTTGCAGTGCCGAGATGCCGTTGGAATGGGTCGCCATCAGATAGGCCGCCCAGAACCAAGTGGTCAGCGGCAGCTTGGAATGGTGCATGATCGTGCCGGCGGTCACCGAAGTCTGTTTGCCACAGCCGGCGCATTCCCAGGTCCAGGCCTTGGTTTGTAGCTGCCAAGCTTTGCTTCCGCCGCAAGCGGGGCAGACAAAGCCGTGCCGCCAGCGTGCCGTGAAGAGGTAGGCGACGCAGGCCGCCTCATCCGGAAAGCAGCTCTGGAACTCGATCAGGGAGCGCGGAAAATCGGGCATGATGGCCTCGCGAACCGGACATTGTTCGCTTTATGTTCTAACACTGTCGAGGCCCTCACGCCACCACAAATAGGGCTCCCGGATGCAGAGGGATAAGCCTTTTCGGGAATTCTGGTGTAAACATTAGTGGTTTTGGGTTTACTTTCCCCTAATCGAATAGATCCGCTGTCGCCCAAGCGTCGGGGCGATTACGGTGACGGACCACCCGCCTCTGCCGAGCTTTGGCCTAACGGTTGTTGCGCGGCAATCGCAAAGGCCAATCGCCAAATCCTTCGCCCACGCTCGGGTGCAGACCGCCGACTAATCCGGCAGACGCTCGTCAGAAAGTCGCGCGCAGGCCGACGGTTACCGCGATCGGGGCTGCAGGGCTGTAGCTGCGCGGGTTGGCGACGCCCGGCGCCTGCACGATCGGCACCGACGAAGTCGGGGAAAACGTCCCGAACGTGTAGTAGGTCGCATCGAAGGCGTTCTCGAGCAGCGCGAAGAGCTGCAGGTTTTTCGTGACCTGATAGCTCGTATGCAGGTTGAGAACGAAATAGGGCGGCGTTGGCGTCGTCAGGTTGGCCTCGTCGCCGAACAGAAATTGGCCGCTGGCGTAGATCCCGCTGCCGCCGACCGTCCAGGCGTCGGTCACTTTATAGTCGACGCCGAGCTTCAATTGATTGGCCGGGATGCCGGGCAGACGGTCGCCAGGCTGGATTTGGATATTGCCGTTCGCATCGGCGGCGGGGTTGTTTTCACTCGATTCGGTAAACCCCGTCTGAAACGCCGCGTCGGTGTAGGAATAGGCGATCCAGGCAAAGAGCCGGTCAGACTTCAACTGGATATTGAGATCGACGCCCTGGCGCAAGGTCGAGCCGACATTCTGAAAAAAGGCGCGGCCCTGGATCGGGCTGTTGACGAACAGGATGTCGTTGTCGAGCGTCGTGTGAAAAAAAGCGAGATCGGACGACAAGGTCGCCCCGGCAAAGGAGTAAAGGCGCCCCCGCAATCCGGCCTCGACGGTATGCGCCACGACCTGCTGCAAATTCGGGTCGCCGACAAAGAAATTGGCGAGGCTGCACGGGCTGGCGGCGTTCGCGCAGGTCAGCTCGGCCGGGGTGGGCGCGCGGTTGGCCTCGGCATAGCTCGCGTATGCGCCGATTTGGGGCAGGAATTTCCAGGTCAGGCCGGCAGATGGGTTGAAATGGCCAAAGCTGTGATCGCCGCTGAGCGCGCTGCCGATCTGGTCATCGAGATTGATCTGCGCAAAATTATACCGGCCTGCGACATTCGCCGAGAGCACCGGCGCGATATCAAAGGTGTCAGTGAAAAACGCGCCGTAATAGGCGTTCGACACCGCGACCCGCACCGGCGCAATCGACCCGTCCGCCTGGTCGATTGTGACGCCGGGGCCGAAGAAGACGCGACTGTCGAGCGTCAACCCGCCGATCTCGGTGCTGGCCCCGAACAGCGTCTGGCCGCCGTCAAAGCTGACGCCGGCGATGATTTGGTTGGGATGTCCCAATAGCGGCGAACGGTTGGTCGCCTGCAGCGTTCCGCCGTAGCCATCGGTATTCGTCGACTGCTGGTCGAGTTGGGAATAAGGGCCACCGTTCAAAAAGTCGGGGATCGGGTTGCCGTTGCGGTCGGTGGCGAAGACGCCTGGGCTGTCGCACAGAAAACCGGAGCCGTCGTCGCATGGCGTAACATCCGGAACATTGCCGTTGACCACCTTTTGCAACAAGTAGCTGGCATACATATTCCCTTGCAAAGACGTATCGTCGGAGATCCGATAGTTGCCAGTCAGATTCACTTGCGTATATTGGTTAGTGATCAGGTTGGGCGCGGTAAATTGCCCGGCCGGATCGATCGCCAGCAGCTGGACCGGCGACGTTCCGGGGCCGTTGAGCCGGTTGTTGGCGGCGATGACGTTGACATGAAGCTCGCCGCCATTGCCGCGCCAGCCGATGTCGCCGTAAAGATTTGCGAGATCGGAGGACTGCAGATCGCGCCACCCACCCTCGTGCAATCCGCTGGCTGCAACATAGGCGGCGGTGTCGCCGGTTTGGATGCCGTATTGCAGTTCGCCTTGGTATTTGGCGAAGGAGCCGCCGAGCGCGTCGATCTCGGCGCCGTGATAGGTAAAGCCGTTTTTCATCTGCACCGCGAGCGCCCCGCCGAGCGCGTTGAGACCAAAGACCGGGTTCGAACCGACCAGATCCATGCGGTCGATCGCGAGGTCCGGGATTAGGTCCCAGTTGACGGTGTCGCCAAACGGCTGGTTGAAGCGGGCGCCGTTGACATAGACCGCGAGCCCTTGCGGGTTGCCTTGCAGCGGCGAGGCCTGGAAGCCGTGGTAGAACAGGCTCGGCTGGAACGGGTTGCCGGCAGCGGCGTCGAGGGTGACCCCGGGAACCAGTTCGTTGAGCGCGCGCAAAGCGTCGGCGTTTCCGTCGCGGGCGATGTCCTGGGCGTTCAGCACCTGGGTTTGGGCCGGAACCTTGCTGCGGTCGACCCCCGAGCCGAGCAGCGGGGTTGCCGCGATCACCTCGACCGTCGGCAAGGCAATGGATTGGTCTGCTTCGGCAGCCGGGCTGGTCGGTATTTGTTGGGCCGCCGCCGCGCCGCACAGCACCGACAATGTCACGGCCGACACCGGCAACAACATACGCTTGAGATCGGCCATTTTGCCCCGTCGGATCACTCCTTCCGCCGCCCATTAAGGCAGAAAAGCACCGGGGCCGCTTTCCCGATCTGATCGGGAAATCTTCCCGATCTGCCGAGGAAGACGCCTACGACTTCAGCCGGCGCCGGCTCGCCTTTGACAAGCCGATAGGCATCGATATCCGGGCGTGGCATCCTCCAACCGTTGAATATTCCCCAGCCGGCGGGAGCCTATGTCGCTGCGGTTTCGTTTGATCAGCCTGGTTTGCGCTGTGCTTCTGATCAGCTTGGGGCTCGGCAGCGCGATCGCCTACTCCAACGCCAGGCGCTCGGTCCGTCACGAAATGCGTGCCGCCCTGGTCGTCGGACGCCAGACCATCGAAAGCGCGATCGGCCGGCTTCGCACCATCGACGATCCGTCGCGCGAGCTCAACCGACTGGTCGCCTCCTTTGACGGCAACCGCCATCTGCGCGTCCAGTTGAACGGCAGGGCTTCGGCCCTCGCGGCGCCGACCGTCGAGCGCTCGGTGTTCGGCCATGTGCCGGGCTGGTTTGTCGGCCTGATCGGCGTCGCCTCGCAGACCGAGCGGATGTCGGTAACCCTCGACGCTCGCGATTACGGGACGATCCTGATCGAGACCGACCCCTACAACGAGACTGTTGAGGTGTGGAACGAATTCACCGACGGCCTGATTGCACCAGCCGTGTTCTGCGGTTTGACGGTGCTGCTGATCTACGTTTTCATCGGCCGGATCTTGCAGCCGCTTGGCCGCTTGGCCGACGCCCTGGAGGAGGTCGGGGACGGGCGCTATCGGACACGCATAAGCGGCCGGCTGCCGCCGGAGTTATCGCGACTGCGCGACAGTTTCAACCGGATGGCAGCGCGCCTGGCAGCGACCGACGCCGACAACCATCGCTTGACCGAGCAGCTGGTGACCTTGCAGGAACAGGAGCGAAGCGATCTCGCCCGCGACCTCCACGACGAGGTGAGCCCGTTTTTGTTTGCGATCAATATCGACGCGGCGAGCGCTTCCCGGCTTTTGGCGCAAGAGCGCACGAGCGACGCGCGCGATCACGTTCAATCAATCGCCGAGGCGGTTCGCCACATTCAGCAACAGGTGCGGCGTATGCTCGGCCGGCTGCGGCCGATCGGGCTCGAGGAGCTCGGTTTGCCGGAGGCGATCGAAAACATCGTCGGCTTTTGGCGCCGGCGGCGGCCGGAGATCCGTTATCAGGTCGCCGTCTCCGCGGAATGCGACGGTCTGCCGGAATTGCAGGCTGCGACGATCTGCCGAATCGTCCAGGAGGCACTGAGCAATGCCGTGCGCCATGCCGACCCAAAGCTGATCACCGTCGCGATTGATCGCGATTGCACCACCCGGCACGACCGTGACGAGATCGTGGTCGAGGTCGCCGATGACGGCCGCGGCATGGGAGAGCCGAACCGGATCGGCTACGGTCTGCTCGGGATTGGCGAGCGGGTCAGGGCGACGGGAGGCCGGTTGACCCTCTCGAATGGGCTCGGCGCCGGCTTTGCCGTTACGGCGATGCTGCCCTGCCCGCGGACGGCTGATTGCGGTCTGGCGCCGGCCCCGGCGGCCGAACCATGAAGATCCTGATCGTCGATGACCACCCGATCGTGCGGGCCGGATTGCGCCGCTTGCTGGCGGCCGAACCGGGCGCGGAAATTCGCGAGGCGGCGGACGGCAAAGCGGCGCTGACCGCTTTCCGGGAGCAGCAGCCGAACCTGGTGGTCCTCGATCTCAACCTGCCGGGAATAGGCGGGATCGAAGTGATCTCGCGCCTGAAGACTGCCGATCCCGGCGCCCGTGTTCTGATCCTCAGCATGCACGACGACCTGATACACGTAACCCGCGCGCTGCGGGCAGGTGCCGCCGGCTATGTCAGCAAGCACGCCGCACCCGACGAGATCCTCACGGCGATCCGGCGGGTTGCGTCCGGGGAGACCTATGTCGAGCACGCCATCGCCGAAGAACTCGTGTTCGCGAATCTCCAAGCGCCGTCGCATCCGTTGAAGGAGCTGTCGTCGCGCGATCTCGAAATCCTGCGGCTGCTTGCCGAAGGCAACGGCTTGCCGCAAATCGCGAATACCATCGGCATCAGCTACAAGACCGTGGCGAACAGCTGCACCCTGATCAAAACGAAACTCCGGGCGTCGAGCACCGCCGACTTGATCCGGATCGCCATTCGCTCCGGCCTCGCGGATCGCGATGCGGATCAGTCGCTTTACCATTCGCCCTCCGGGAGCGCTGATTGACACCGGCGGCTGCGCGGACTAGCGTGGCGGAGTGGAGAAGGATTGGAGAAATAGCGATGAAGTGGAAAACGCCGGTTATTGTCGAGATCGCGGTCGGGTTGGAGATCAACGCCTACGCCTGCGCCGAGGTCTGAACCGCTTCCAATTTCAACTTTAGGTTCCGCTGGCACCGGCCGGCGCCGGCGGATCGAAGCGCCGACGAGGCGAAGGTCGGGGCGATCGAGGCGCCTCGGCTAAGAGGATGCACCGGGGCAAACATTCTGGTCCTGCTGCGACTGCCACGCTGTCGTCCGCCTCCACACCTGACCCCATAGCATAACCTGCGCGTCGACCAGCCCTCCGAGCAGCCCCGACGACATGGCGGCGACGGTGAGTACTGGCCGCCGCAGCTCGACCCGCATTGCTTGGCCAACGCCACCGGCAGCCGCAAAGCGACGGACGGGCCGTACCTACCAATTTCCTGCCCAATTTCCTGCGCCCGCGATCATTGGCCGCGCCATTTGCTCGCGGTGTCGAGGCGGCTCGGCTATGATCCCTGCCGTCGAGGATCCGGCGGAGCCAAGGTGACGTGGTTGCGACGAAGGTCGAGATGCGGCGTTTGCTGGCAGCGGACGCCGTCCTGTACCGCGACATCCGGCTGGAGGCGCTAAAGCTCGTTCCGGCAGCCTTTGGCAGCACTTTTGCGCGGGAGAGCGCCAAGCCGCTGACCTGGTTCACGGCTCGGCTGGTGAACTCGGCCGTGTTCGGCGCCTTCGCCGGCGGCAATCTGCTCGGCATTGCCGGCTTCTTTGTCCAACAGGGCCAGAAGGAGGCGCACAAGGGCGCGCTGTGGGGCATGTATGTGCGGCCAGATGCGAGAGGGGCCGGCATCGGCCGCCGTCTCGTCGAGGCGGTGATCGAGCATGCGCGCCGCGACGTCGAACTTGTTCAGCTGACCGTGGTCAGCGGCAACGAACCGGCCCGGCGCCTTTATGCCAAACTCGGCTTTGTCGAATACGGGATCGAAAGGCACGCGTTGAAGCAGGACGGGCGGTACTGGGATGAGATTTTGATGGCGAAACAGTTTCTACCGGACGAGGCGGCCCGGTTATGATCCCGCGCTACAGCCGCCCCGAGATGACCCGGATTTGGGCGCCGGAACACTATTTCCGCATCCAGCTCGAAATCGAGGTCTATGCCTGCGAGGCGCAGGAAGAACTTGGAGTCATCCCCCGCGGTACGGCAAAAGCGGTTCGCGAGCGCGCCACTTTCGAGGTCGACCGCATCCGCGAGATTGAGCGCGAGGTCCATCACGAGACGATCGCATTCCTGACCAATCTCGCCGAGCATGTCGGGCCCGAATCGCGCTTTGTGCACCAGGGCATGACGTCGAGCGACGTGCTCGACACCTCTTTTGCCGTGCAGCTGAAGGAGGCGGCCGACCTGCTGCTCGCCGATCTAGACGCCCTGCTCGGCGCACTCGAGCGCCGCGCTTTCGAGCACAAGCACACGCCGACAATCGGCCGCAGCCACGGTATCCATGCGGAGCCGACGACCTTTGGCCTCAAGCTCGCCGGGCACTATGCCGAATTCGCCCGCGACCGCGAGCGTCTCGTTACCGCGCGTAGGGAAATAGCGACCTGCGCGCTCTCGGGCGCCGTCGGGACGTTCGCCAACATCGACCCGCGGGTCGAAGCCCATGTCGCAAAAAAGCTCGGTCTCGAACCCGAACCGGTGTCGACCCAGATCATCCCGCGCGACCGCCATGCCGCGTTTTTCATGACACTCGCCTTGATTGCCGCCGGCGTCGAGCGGCTGGCGACCGAGATCCGCCACCTGCAGCGCACCGAATTGCGCGAGGCGGCCGAATATTTCGCCGAAGGTCAGAAAGGCTCGTCGGCGATGCCGCACAAGCGCAACCCGGTATTGTCGGAGAACCTGTCCGGCCTGTCGCGGGTGATCCGGGCAACGGTGATCCCGGCGCTCGAAAATGTCGTGACCTGGCACGAGCGCGACATCTCGCATTCCTCGGTCGAGCGGGTCATCGCACCCGATGCGACGATCGCGCTCGATTTCGCCTTGGCGCGCCTGACCGGGCTGGTCGACCGGCTGGTGGTCTATCCCGAGCGAATGCGCGAGAACCTCGAAATCATTGGGCGGGCTCGTCAATTCTCAGCGCGTTTTGCTCGCGTTGACCCAGGCCGGCATGAGCCGCGAGGACGCCTACGCCGCCGTCCAGCGCCACGCGATGGCCGCTTGGCACGGGCACGGCCGCTTTGCCGATTTGTTAAAGCGCGACCCCGACATCACCGTCTTTCTCGACCCGCCGGCGATCGACGGCCTGTTCGACACCGCCTATCATCTGAAACATGTCGACACGATTTTTCGCCGCGTCTTCGGATAGTCCGGCGATGGAAGAGCAGAAACGCGATGATCTCGCAACTCGGACTAACGGATCCCACACGTTCAGTAACCGATTAGCGGAGTAGTGGCACGATGGTCGCTGGGTTGAGGCTCACCGAGCAATTCATACTTCTGTTCAACAATTTGAAAAATGCGGCGGGAGGCAACCCGGACCGCGTGCGGACCTTCTACAAAGACAGCGAATTAATTCGGCGTTCCCTCTATGCTTTGGACAATTTCTTGGACAAGACCGATCTCGAGCGACATGTATTTCGTGGCCCACGAAAGCTAATCCTTCAAGTTCCCGTAGAATTTGAAGCCGCTTGGAAAGAATATGATTCTAAGTGGCGCTTCCAGCAGGTCTTTGATCCGTCTTGGGGCTTGGAAGAAATTCTAGATCCAACACTGTTGCCGGAAGTCGAACTACAAGGATCAACAGAGGACAGCAATACCGAGGCACCTGACCCTGAGGAGGAGGATTCCTTCGCCCCACTATTACATGACGGTGGCGCAGCGATCCAACTTGGGATCGAGCAGTTAGAAATTGAGGCACAAAACGAGGCGATCGACGACTATACGGAGCGCGTCATCAATTCCTGTCGGATCGCGTGTGAGGCTTACGATTACCTAACGCAAACTATTGGCCTCAACATACCCGAGATATTTCGCCGTTGGCGACGAACCCCAGTGATTTTCATGCCTGCGCATGTTTCCAACCGTTATGGGGCGAGCGACAGGGGTTCACTCTTGCACTTACTAGACGATGCGGTCTCAGCTTATGTCTTCGGCGCTCCTGCCGCCGCGATCGCCATGTGCCGCGCTGCACTGGAAATGATCCTTAAACAGCACTATGGACGAGGGCAATGGGAAGATGCAAAGCTTGGGGAGCTTATAAGCTTGGCAAGCCGGCGTTACGAGTTCATCCAGGAGAAGCGGCTCACGCCGCTTGTACGGCAAGCAAATCGCATCGTGCATGATTATACTAAAGTGGATCGACTTTCCGACGAGGATGGTCGAACCATCCTCAATTTTCTCAAGACGGTGAAGTTCTTAATACAGCGAGCGCCGGGGCTATAAGCGTACACTCGGTTCACCACGGATGCTCGACCGGCTGTCCGATCCCGCCTATCATCTGAAGCATGTCGACACGATTTTTCGCCGCGTCTTCGGCGAATAGCCAACGACAAGGAGGAACGGAATGAGCTCGCTGCGCCGCCGCGACGGACCCCGCATCAAATACACCGCCGATGACGCCGGGCCGTACGACACGATCGCGATCGACAAACTGACGCCGATCATCGGCGCCGAGATCGACGGCGTCGACCTGTCGCAGCCGCTCGGCAACCGGCAGATCGACGAATTGCACCGTGCGCTCGCCGAGAATTTGGTGATTTTCTTCCGTGACCAGCATTTAACCGAGGACCAGCACCTCGCCTTTGGCCGGTTGTTCGGCGATCTGCACATCCATCCGGCTGCACCCTCGGCACCGGGCAAGCCCGAACTGATGATCATCCATGCCGACAAGGATTCGCCGCGCGCCAATGGCGAGGGTTGGCACAGCGACGTATCGTGCGATCCCGAGCCGCCGATGGGCAGCATCCTCTACATCCGCAAATGTCCGCCGCACGGCGGCGACACCTTATTCGCCAGCATGTACGCCGCCTATGACGCGCTGTCCGAGCGGCTGAAGGCCTATCTCGGCGGGCTGACGGCCGAGCACAGCGGCGACCACTATCGCGGCCAGTACGCAAATTACGGCGTCGCCGACAAGGCGGAATACCCCCGCGCCGAGCACCCGGTGGTGCGCACCCACCCGGTGACCGGAAAGAAGGCGCTCTATGTCAACAAGGGCTTCACCCGACGCCTGATCGGCGTTCCGCTCGACGAGAGCGAGGGCATCCTCAACTACCTATACGAGCACATGGCGAACCCGCTGTTCCAATGCCGCTTTCGCTGGCAGGAGAACTCGATCGCGTTCTGGGACAACCGCTGCGTCCAGCACCACGCAATGTGGGACTATTGGCCGCACACCCGCTCCGGCAACCGCGTCACGGTCAAAGGCGACCGCCCGGTTTGAGAGGCTATTCCTTCAACAACTGCTGTTTGGCCTGTGCGGCGAAGTGATCGAGTTCGAATTGCACGCGGGCGGCGGTGATGGCCGGGTCTTTGGCGGCGAGATCAGTGACGATCTTGGTTGCGACGCGCTGGTCGCCATGCGGCTCGAACTGTGCCGCGACGACCTCTCTGGCATAGGCCTCGGCGGCCTCGCCGGTAAGCCCGAGAAGTCCTGCCGCCCACAGCCCCAGCATGCGGTTGCGCCGTGCGGTCGCCCTGAAGCGCAACTCCTCGTCGTGCTTGAACCGGGTTTCGAATTCCCTCTCACGATCGGCAAAACTGGGCATTGTCCCTTATCCCGAACAGCGCTGTCGCTAACGCTCCGCTTTGATCTCGATATGGACCGAGCGCCATGCGCCGGCAAGGCGCGAATGCAGCAAGCCGAATGTGCACGGTAGCGATCCTGCGGCGTCCCGATGACCGCTGGCCGGTACTGATCGGCGCCAATCGCGACGAGATGATCGACCGGTTGTGGCAGATGCCCGGCCGGCATTGGCCCGACCGGCCCGAGGTGGTGGCCGGGCTCGATGTCCTCGCCGGAGGATCGTGGCTCGGCATCAACGATTGGGGAGTTGCCGCCGCCGTTCTGAACCGAACGGGCTCGCTGGGGCCGGCGCCCAGCCAGCGGTCGCGTGGCGAACTGGTTCTCGAAGCGCTCGACCATGCCGATGCCGTCAACGCGGCCGAGGCTTTGTCCCATTTGGAGCCGGACGCCTATCGAACCTTCAACCTGATCATCGCCGACGAGCGCGACGGGTTTTGGCTGCGCCACGCCGGCGGCCGTCGCATCGAGGTTCACCCGTTGAAGGAGGGGCTGTCGCTGATCGCGGCCGGCGATATCGACGATCTCGGGACCCGCCGGCTCGAACTCGCCATACCGGCGTTCCGCGCCTGGCCGGTTCCGCAGCCCGATCAGGGGGATTGGTCCGCCTGGGAGCAGCTTCTCGGCAGTCCGCGGGCGCCGCCCGGCGAGCCGTCGACCGCAGCGATGCGCTTTCGCACCAACGGCTACGGCACCGTGTCGAGCGCGCTGATCGCGCTGCCGGCACGCAGCGAGCCCGATCTGCGGCCGGTTTTCCGCTTTGCGTCGTGGTTGCCGCTGGAGAGACCATGGCAAGACATCAGCCTCGCCTGACCCGCGGCCGCGCAGTGTTGTCCGGCCTGAGGCCGACCGCCATATCGGGGGATAGTCAATCCCGGCGATGGCAGCCCCGATGAAAGCGCGCGTGCATGTGAGACTGAAGGAGGGTGTCCTCGATCCGCAGGGCAAAGCGATCGGCAACGCGCTCGCGTCTTTGGGCTTTACCGGGGTCGGCGAGGTTCGGCAGGGCAAGCTGATCGAGCTCGACCTCGCCGAGATCGATCCGTCGCGCGCCCGCACCGAGGTTGAGGCGATGTGTCGACAGCTGCTCGCCAACCCGGTCATTGAGGATTATGCGATCGAGCTGTGCTGAGGTTTTGATGAAGTCAGCCGTCGTCGTCTTTCCGGGTTCGAATCGCGAGCATGATGTGTGCATGGCGCTGCGGCGGGCGACCGGACGCGAGCCGGAGCGGGTTTGGCACCGCGAGGCGAGCCTGCCGGAAACCGACCTGATCGTGCTGCCCGGCGGCTTTGCCTATGGCGACTATCTGCGCTGCGGAGCGATGGCGGCGCATTCGCCGATCATGCGGGAAGTGCGGGCCTGTGCCGAGCGCGGCACGCCGGTGCTCGGCATCTGCAACGGCTTTCAGATTTTGACCGAGGCCGGGATGCTGCCGGGCGCGCTGTTGCCCAACCGGTCACTACGCTTCGCCTGCCGCGAGGTCCATCTGCGCGTCGAGAACAACCAGACGATCTTTACCTGCGGATACGACGCCGGCCAAATCTTTCGCGTACCGGTCGCGCATCACGACGGCAACTACACCGCCGACCGCGACACGCTGAACCGAATCGAGGGCGACGGGCTCGTCGCTTTTCGCTATTGCGCGTCCGACGGCAGCCTCGACGACGAGGCCAACGTCAACGGCTCGGTGCACGCGATCGCCGGCGTCTTCAACAAGGGCCGCACCGTGCTCGGGCTGATGCCGCATCCGGAGAATGCGACCGACCCATTGCTCGGCGGCACCGGCGGAACTGCCTTCTTCGCCGGTCTGGCAAGCGCTCTGCGGTGATGCGTAGGGCGGATCCGCGGAGCGTAATCCGCCGGCCGGCTCTGCGAAAGACCCGGCCGTGACGGCGGAATATGTCACGCTATTCCGCCTTATGACTACCGAAGTAGTGTGGAAAAGGTTGATGACTCGAGTTGATTTTGTCGCGCAGACACTGAACATCGCGGTGGGGCAAGGTTACCCCGTTGCGCTCAACCGCGATGGCTACAAGCAGATCGATTTCGGCCATAAGAAGCTTCATGAAGGACACTTAAATCGACTTTATCCTAACATTCTTGTCGATAACGCAGATATTTGCTCTCATTGAAACTGTTGCACCAGGCAGACCATGTGTCCATAGGCCAATGAAAGAGATAATCAGAGAACTTAAGTCCAGTTACGCGGCGGGCCTAGTGGTATGAGTTTGACATTTGGTACCCGCTCCTATTCCGGTCGTGCCCGCGAAAGCGGGCACCCAGAGCTTGCCCCTGGCCTGCACAGGGGGGCAACCTCTGCCAAGCCCGCCGCCCCTGGACCTCCGCTTTCGCGGGGGTGACGAAAAAGAGAAAATCGGAACCATCTGGTCGGAGCGCACCACTAGAAGTAAATAAGGAATGAACCCTCCGGAACTCGACGATTCGAAAATAGCGCTCGGTGGCAGCAGCGTTACACCGGAACTAGCGGCCGAGCACGGGCTGAGCGAGGCGGAGTTCGAGCGCGCGACCGCGCTCCTCGGCCGGGTCCCGAACCTGACCGAACTCGGCATCTTCTCGGTCATGTGGAGCGAGCACTGCTCGTACAAATCATCGAAAATCTGGCTGAAAACCCTGCCCACCGCGGGTCCGAGGGTCATCTGCGGCCCCGGCGAGAATGCCGGGGTCGTCGACATCGGTGACGGCGACGCGGTCGTCTTCAAAATCGAAAGCCACAACCACCCCTCCTTTATCGAGCCCTACCAGGGGGCTGCGACCGGGGTCGGCGGCATCCTGCGCGACGTGTTCACGATGGGCGCGCGCCCGGTAGCACTCCTCGATTCGTTGCGCTTCGGCAGCCCCGACCATCCGCGTACCCGTCACCTCCTCGCGGGGGTGGTCGCCGGGATCGGCGGCTACGGCAATTGCGTCGGGGTGCCGACCGTCGGCGGCGAGTGCGGGTTCGACCATTCCTATGACGGCAACATTCTGGTCAATGCGATGTGCGTCGGCGTCGCACGCGCCGACCGGATTTTCTATTCGGCCGCCGCCGGTCCGGGGAATGCGGTCGTCTATGTCGGCGCCAAGACCGGGCGCGACGGCATCCACGGCGCCACGATGGCCTCGGCCGAATTCGGCGGCGACGCCGGTGAAAAGCGGCCGACAGTGCAGGTCGGCGACCCGTTCACCGAGAAGCTGTTGATCGAGGCTTGCCTCGAATTGATGCGGGGCGACGCGATCGTCGCCATTCAGGACATGGGTGCGGCCGGGCTGACCTCGTCCTCGGTCGAGATGGCGGGCAAGGGCGGGCTCGGCATCGAGCTCGACCTGGATCTGGTGCCGGTGCGCGAGACCGGCATGACCCCCTACGAGATCATGCTCAGCGAAAGCCAGGAGCGGATGCTGATGGTGCTGCGCTCCGGCGGCGAGGCCGAAGCGCGGCGCATCTTTGAAAAATGGGAGCTCGATTTTGCGGTGATCGGCCGCGTCACCGACGGGGGTCGGCTGGTCTTGCGCGTGCATGGCGCGGCGGCTGCCGACATCCCGGTCGGGCCGCTGGTGACCGAGGCGCCGCTTTACGAGCGACCCTGGCGACGCTGGGACGCCGAGCCGGAAATCGACCCGGCCTTGCTGCCCGATCGCGACCCGTTCGCATCCCTGGAAAAGCTGGTCGGCTCCCCGGCGCTCGCCTCGAGACGCTGGATCTGGGAGCAATACGACCATCTGGTCATGGGCAACACGATCAAGCGGCCGGGCGGCGACGCCGCCGTCGTCAGAGTCGGCGACAGGAAGGCCCTGGCGCTGGCGACCGATTGCACACCGCGCTACTGCCGCGCCGACCCGGTGCGCGGCGGGGCCCAGGCCGTCGCCGAGAGCTGGCGCAATTTGACCGCGGTCGGCGCGCTGCCACTGGCACTGAGCGACAACATGAATTTCGGCAATCCCGAGCGGCCGGAGATCATGGGCCAGTTCGTCGGCGCCATCGAAGGAATGCGCGCGGCCTGCCTGGCGCTCGACTACCCGGTCGTGTCCGGCAACGTGTCCCTGTACAACGAGACCAGCGGCCGCGCGATTTTGCCGACCCCGGTTATTGGCGGCGTCGGGTTGATCGCCGATGCCCGCGCCGCAATCGACCTCGCGCTCAAACGCGACGGCGACGCGCTGATCCTGGTCGGCGACACCCGTGGCCATCTCGGCGCGTCAATCTATCTGAACGAGATCGAGGGGCGGGAGGCCGGCCCGCCGCCTTTTGTCGATCTCACCGCCGAACGCCGCAATGGCGATTTCGTGCGCAACGAGATCGGCGCCGGGCGGATTGTCGCGTGCCACGATTTGTCGGATGGGGGGTTCCTCGTCGCGATTGCCGAGATGGCGATGGCCGGCGACCGCGGCGTTGTCCTCGAGCCGCTGCCAAACGATGTGCCGCGCAACGCCTATCTCTTTGGCGAGGATCAGGGACGCTATCTGATGGAGGCTGCCGACCCGGCTCCGGTCCTTGCCGCGGCCCGTGCCGCCGGGGTTCCGGCTCGCGTCGTCGGCACGGTCGGCGGGGCCGCGTTGACACTTCCCGGCGCTGGTGCCATATCCGTTAACGCGCTGAAGGCCGTGAACGAGGCTTGGCTGCCCGACTATATGGACCAGGGTTGAGCGAGGAACGGGCGATGGCAATGGACGCGGCGATGATCGAGCGGCTGATCAAGGAGAGCCTGCCCGACGCGACAGTCTCGATCGAGGATCTGCGCGGTGACGGCGACCATTACGCCGCCCACGTCGTCTCCGGCGCATTTCGCGGCAAGACCCGGGTCCAGCAGCATCAAATGGTGTACCAGGCCCTGCGCGGCCGGATGGGCAACGAGCTGCACGCGCTGGCGCTGCAAACCGGCGCCCCCGAGGAATGAGGCCTAAACGTCGGGATCCCAGCTTTCCGCACCAGCTTTCCGCAAATGAGGAACGAGACGATGGACATTACGGTTCAAGAACGTATCCGCCACGAGATCACCGACACCCCGGTCGTGCTCTTTATGAAAGGCTCTCCGGTCTTTCCGCAATGCGGGTTCTCGGCGGCGGTCGTGCAGATCCTGAGCCAGCTCGGGGTCAAGTTCAAAGGCGTCGACGTGCTCTCCGACCCTCAGATCCGCCAAGGGATCAAGGAGTTCTCGAACTGGCCGACGATACCCCAGCTTTATGTCAAAGGTGAGTTCGTCGGGGGCTGCGACATCATCCGCGAGATGTACGAAACCGGCGAATTGCAGCAGGTCCTCGAAGAAAACGGGGTCCCCGTCCGGGCGTAGGCTCCGCCCACCCCTCAATCGACCGGCGCGAGCCGCGCAGGATCGAGCCGGAAGACCAGCGGAAAGAACGGATAGCGCAGCGGCAGGTGGCGGGCTCCGGCTTCGGAGACGGCCCATAGCCGGCCGCTCCGGTCGAAAGCGATGCCCTCGATGCCGGCGGGCACCGGATATCGAGCTTTGAGACGCCCGGTGGTGCCGTCGAATTTATCGAGAAAGCCCCAGCCAATGTCGCTACGCGAGATCCACAGCTTGCCGGCAGGGTCGATCGCTCCGCCTTGCCCGTAGGTCGGGATCGGCACCACGGCTGAGGCCATGTCAGTGGTCACCAGCGCGCCATTCTTTAGCGAGGCGATGGCGGCCAGATCGAATTTAGCGAGCTTGGCCGGCCCGTCTTCGCGATAGTCGCCGATCCAGATCGCACCGTCGCCCGATACGGCAAACGCGCCTTTGAGCCCAACACCGAGCGGGAAAGCCCGGTATTCCGCCCCAGCTCCGCTCAAGGCCTGATCGAGATCGAACTCGAACAAGGTGTGCGTGTCGGCCACGAACAGCTTGCCGCCGGCATAGGCGAGCCCGCCAGCATGACCGCACGGTGGCGGGACGTCAAAATGGCCGGTCTGTCTGCCGCTCTCGGGATCGATGCGAAACACCCGGCAAGGGCCGCGGAATTGCCACGCGCCACTACTCTGATAGGCCGATACGAGGACACTGCCGTCGGCCAGCGCCAATCCTTGCGGGTCCCAGCCGGCGTCCAGCCCCGGCAGCCAAATCATCCGGTCGATTGCTGCCAGATTCGGAGCCACGCCGATCTCTGCCGGCCCGTAGCTCGGCCTTTGCCCGAGAATCACCCAGCCGACCGGGCTCGGCCTCGGCGAAATGCCGCAGGCGGCGATCAGCGCGAACGCGGCGGCAACCCGCCCGGCCCGCCGTAGCGACGACATCGGCCGCTCCGCCGCGCCTCTTCCGGTCGCGATCGCCGCGGCACGCTATCGGCCGCTGCCGCCGGGATGCGGCGGCACGCTGACCCGGCCCGATCCGGGGCTCGGCTTCATCCGGCGAGAGGTGTGGCGGCTCGCATTGACGGGAGTCGCTCGACCGCTTCGCACCACGCGGCGAATCTGGGATGACGGCGGCGCCGCCCGTCTTCGGGGAAGCGAAAATCGCGATAGCCGAGCATGCCGTCGCCGAGCGCCTGCCGGCGCAAGGCCGTCCGTAGCTTCATGTCGAAACCTCCGCAAGGCCTCCCGGTCAGCCTAAGCACATGGTCCCGGTAGCATCATGGTAGGATGATGCGATGCCGAGCGATGTGATCGACCTGCGCGATTTCTATCAGACCGGCTTGGGTCAGGTCGCGCGCCGCATGATTCGCCGCACAATTCGTGGCATCTGGCCCGATCTCCATAGTATGAGACTGCTCGGCGTCGGCTATGCGACGCCGTTTCTGTCGGCAATCTCGGCCGAGACCGAGCGCACCGTCGCCTTGATGCCGGCCTCGCAAGGGGTGCTCGGCTGGGCGCATGACGGCGGCAACAGCGTCGCCTTGGCCGAAGAGGGTGAATTGCCCTTTGCCGATTATTCGATCGACCGGGTGCTGCTGGTGCATGCGCTCGAGACCAGCGAGGCTGCCGGTCTGTTGCTGAAGGAGATCTGGCGGGTGCTGGCGGGCGGCGGCCGGCTGCTGATCGTCGCCCCCAACCGGCGCGGCATCTGGGCCCGGCTCGATCGCACCCCGTTCGGCTCGGGCCGTCCTTATACGATGTCACAGCTGTCGCATCTGTTGCGCGACGAGCTGTTCACCCCGGTCGGCACCGAGACCGCACTGTTCGTTCCGCCGTCGCGCGACCGCGTGGTGCTGCGCTCGGCTCCAGCCTGGGAACGCTTGGGCAAGCGCTGGTTCCCGACCTTTGCCGGGGTCGTGCTGATCGAGGCGGCAAAGCAGATCTACGCCAAACCGGCCGCCGCGCGGGCGCCGCGCGGCCGCCTCGTCTACACGCCGGCGACCCACGGTCTGTCGCATCGCAGCGGCGGCCTGTAACCCTCGCTCACCCGGGCGGGTGACCGGACAGCACAAAAATGCCCTGTTCGGCCAACAAATTGGCGAGGTTGCCATGCGGATTGAGCGCGTAGGGGCGGCCATGCCGGTCGAGCGTGATGCTGCGCTCGACCCTCACTCCGAGCTCGTCGCACAACGCAACAAAGTCGCGGATCGTGCACAGATGGATGTTCGGTGTTTCGTACCACGGGTTGGGCAGCAGATGCGACACCGGCATCCGCCCGCGGGTCAGCAGTCCGAGGCGGATCCGCCAGAACCCGAAATTCGGGAAGGAGACGATGGCGCGCCGGCCGATGCGGACGAGGGCTTCGACCACACGCCTTGGCTGGCGCGTCGCCTGTAAGGTCTGGCTCAGCACGACGACGTCGAAGGCGGCGGCCGGATAGGCGTCGAGATCACGGTCGGCGTCGCCCTGGATCACCGACAGGCCGTGCCCGACGCAGGCGTTGACGCCCGACTGGCTGAGCTCGATGCCGCGCCCGTCGACCGCCTTGCGCCGCGCGAGATAGCCGAGCAAGGCGCCGTCGCCGCAGCCGATGTCGAGCACCCGCGCGCCGGGCTCGATCATCTCGGCGATCAGCCGCAAATCCTGTCGTAAGTCTCCGGGCGTCGCCGCGGAGGTCGTCGTCCGTGCCGCGGCCGGGGCCGCGCTCAACGTTTCCGACACTGGTGTTATCGGGTCAGGCCGCGATGCTCGGCGCAACCAGCGAGAAACCCACGCAAAGTCTCGAACAGCTCGGGTTCGTTCAGCAGGAACGCGTCGTGGCCGTTTTCGGTCGCGATTTCGACAAAGCTGACATTGGCGGCGACCGCGTTCAGCGCGTGGACCAGCTCCCGACTTTCCGGCGTTGGGAACAGCCAGTCGCTGGTAAACGAGATCACGCAAAAGCGGGTGCGCGTCCCGGCGAATGCCGCCGGCAACAATCCACCATGCTCGGCTGCGAGATCGAAGTAATCCATCGCCCGGGTGATGTAGAGATACGAGTTCGCGTCGAACCGGTCGACAAAAGTGCTGCCCTGGTGGCGCAGGTAGCTTTCGACCTGGAAATCGGCGTCAAAGCCATAGGTGACGGCGCGGCGGTCCTGCAGATTGCGCCCGAATTTGCGGTGCAGCGCCGCCTCCGACAGATAGGTGATATGCGCGGCCATGCGGGCGACGGCAAGGCCCCGCGCCGGCTTGCGGCCGAGGCTCAGATAGCGCCCGCCGCACCAATCGGGATCGGCCATGATCGCCTGCCGCCCGACCTCGTGAAAGGCGATGTTCTGCGCCGAATGGCGCGCCGCCGCGGCGATCGGCACCGCCGCAAAGACGCATTCCGGGTAGCTCGCCGCCCATTGCAGCACCTGCATGCCGCCCATCGAGCCACCGATCACGCAAAACAGGCTGTCGATCCCGAGATGCTCGAGCAATCTCTTTTGCGCCCGCACCATGTCGCGCACGGTGATGACCGGGAACGACAGCGCCCACGGCTCGCCTGTCGCGGGGTCGATGTCCTGCGGCCCGGTGGTTCCCATGCAGCCGCCGAGCACATTGGCGCAGACCAGGAAATAGCGCTCGGTGTCGAGCACGCCGCCGGGCCCGACCAGGGTCTCCCACCAGCCGGGCTTGCCGGTGATCGGATTGGGATCAGCCGCGTAGTGGTCGCCGGTCAGCGCATGACACATCAAAATCGCGTTCGAGCGCTCGGCGTTGAGGGTGCCGTAGGTCTGGTAGGCGATCGTGAAGGGGGCGAAATCGACGCCGCAATCAAGCCGCAGCGGGTCGCGCACCAGCAGCCGATAGCCAGGCCAATCCTGATCCGAACGCGAGCGGGGGCGGGGAAATGCGACTGTCGGCACGGCTGATCTCTGAACACGACCCGGTTGCGGCACAGCCTGCCACATTCGCGGCGGCAGGGCTGCGCATGTCGATTCGGGGGCGCTAGCTAGTAAGCAGAGGCGAGGCGTGTCAACGTTTTCTTTGATTTCGCCCGACGGCGCTTTTACTAGTAGCGGCCCCCGGCAGCACAAGAGACCATGTCCGCCATCCCCTCCGATCTCGCAAATTTGCGCCGCCATATCGACGAGATCGACGACCGTATGCACGATCTGTTGATCGAGCGGGCGCAGGTGGTGGCCGAGGTCGCAGCCAGCAAGAAGGACGGCGAGGTCGCTTTTTACCAGCCCGGCCGCGAGGCGCAGATCCTGCGGCGGCTCGCCTCGCGCCACCACGGCGGCCTGCCGGTCGCGAGCGTCGTGCGGATCTGGCGCGAGATGCTGGCGGCGACCGTCCGGCTCGAAACCCCGTTCGCGGTCGCGGTCTTCGCGCCCGCCGAGGGACAGGGCTTCTGGGATCTCGCCCGCGATCATTACGGCAGCCACGGGCCGATGTCGGCTTACCGCTCGAGCGGCCAGGTGATCCGCGCCGTGACCGAGGGCCATGCTGCCGTCGGCATCCTGCCGATGCCGCAGGAGGGCGACCCCGATCCGTGGTGGCGCCATTTGGTGTCGCCAAACGACAATGCTCCGCGCGTGATCGCCCGTCTGCCCTTCGGCCCCCTCGGCAACGCCCGCGGCGACGGCTCCGACGCGCTTGTCATCGGCCATGGCGCGCAGCAGGAGACCGGTGCCGACCGCACGCTCTTCGTCGCCGAATCGACGGCCGACATCAGTCGGGCGCATTTTCACGTCGCGCTGTCGGCGGCGGCGATGACTTGCACCTTTTTCGCCTCATCGGACCATGCCGAGGCTACCTTCTACCTGTTCGAGGTCGACGGTTTCGTGCCGATTTCCGATCCCCGCATCGCCGGTTTGCGCGCGCAGCTCGGCACCACGGTGCACCGCTTGCTGCCGTTCGGCGGTTATGCATTGCCGCTGCCCGCGGCAGCCCTGTTGCCCGGCGCAGCGAAAGGCTGACCCGCCATGGCTTCTCCAACCGCCCCGGTCCCGCGCCCCGGAATTCTCGAGATTGCCCCTTATGTCGGCGGCGAAGCCCGGATCCCCGGGGTCGACCGCCCGATCCGTCTCGCGTCGAACGAAAGCGCGCTCGGACCGAGCCCAAAAGCGATAGCCGCTTTTATGGCGCTCGCCGGCGAGATCCATCGCTACCCCGAAGGCAGCGCCGAGGTATTGCGCGAGGCGATCGGGCGGCATCACGGCCTCGACCCGGCGCGGATCGTCTGCGGCGCCGGTTCGGACGAGCTGATCGCGCTGTTGCTGCGCGGCTATGCCGGCCCCGGCGACGAGGTGCTGTACAGCCGCCACGGCTTTTTGATGTACCCGATCGGCGCATTGTCGGTCGGCGCCACCCCGGTCGCGGCGCCCGAGACGGCCCTGACCGCGGATGTCGACGCGCTTTTGGACCGCGTTTCCCCGCGCACGCGGCTCGTCTTCATCGCCAATCCCAACAACCCGACCGGCACCTATCTCGGCGCCGGGGACCTGGCGCGGCTGCATGCCGGGCTGCCGCCGTCGGTCGTGCTGGCGATCGACGCCGCTTATGCCGAATTCGTCAACCGCAACGATTACGTGCCCGGCGTCGAACTTGTCGACCGTGCCGACAACGTCGTGATGCTGCGCACTTTTTCAAAGATCTACGCACTCGCCGGTCTGCGTCTCGGCTGGGCCTATTGCCCGCCCGCAATTGCCGATGTGCTGAACCGGGTGCGCGGGCCGTTCAACGTGTCGACCCCGGCGCTGGCCGCGGGTGTCGCCGCGGTCGAGGATGTCGAGGCGCTCAAGCGTGCCCGCGCCCACAACGACCGCTGGCTGCCGTGGTTCTCCGACCGGCTGGCGTCGTTTGGTCTGCCGCTGACGCCCAGTGTGGGCAATTTCGTGTTGCCGCGCTTTTCCGACGAGCCTGGCCGCGACGCCGCAGCAGCCTTTGACTTTCTGCAGTCCCGCGGCATCTTGACCCGCAAGATGGGCGGTTACGGGTTGCCGCAACATCTACGGATCACGATCGGAACCGGTGAGGAGATGGAAAAGGTGGCAACGGTGTTGGGCGAATTCACGGCCCGGCGATGAAAATAAACGGTCTTTCCTTTCTCTCCGTCATTCCCGCGGAAGCGGGAAACCAGGGGCCACGGTGTGGAGCGCCTGCTCTGGACCCCCGCTTTCGCGGGGGCGACGGGAAAGCGGTGCGGGGCAGGCGGTGACGGGAAAATTGTTCGACCGCGTGGCGTTGATCGGGATCGGCCTGATCGGCTCGTCGCTGGCCCGCGTCCTGCGCCGCGACAGTCCCGGTACCCAGATCGTCGCCTGCGCCCGCCGGCCCGAAACCCTGGCTGCGGTCGAGCGCCTCGAAATCGCCGACGAAACCACGCATGACCCGGCGGAAGCGGCGGACGGCGCCGATCTTGTCGTGATCGCGACACCGCTGTCGGCCTATGCCGAGATCGGGCGCCGCATCGCCCCGGCGCTGAAGCAGGGCGCCATTCTGACCGATGTCGGCTCGGTCAAGGAAGTCGTGGTCCGCGACCTCGCTCCGCACATCCCCCCGGGCGTGCATTTTGTTCCCGGCCATCCGGTTGCGGGCACTGAGCATTCCGGCCCCGAATCAGGCTTTGCCGAGCTGTTCCAAGACCGCTGGTGCATCCTGATCCCGCTGCCCGAGACTGCCCCCGAGGCGGTGGCGAAAGTCAGCCACATGTGGGGCACCGCCGGGATGCGCGTGGTGACGATGACCGCCGCGCATCATGACCGGGTGCTGGCGATGACCTCGCATCTGCCGCATCTGATCGCCTATACGATCGTCGGCACCGCGACCTCGCTCGAAGAAAGCCTCAAATCCGAGGTCATCGCCTTTTCCGCGAGCGGGTTCCGTGATTTCACCCGCATTGCCGCCTCCGACCCGGTGATGTGGCGCGACATCTTCTTGAACAACCGCGAGGCGGTGCTCGATGTCCTGCAGCGCTTCAGCGAGGACCTCACCGCCCTGCAGCGCGCAATTCGTTGGGGCGAAGGCGACACCTTGCAGGAATTGTTCACCCGCACCCGCGCCATCCGCCGCTCGATCATCGAGGCAAAGCAGGCCTGACGGCCGGCAGGGCCAGAAGGACATGCGCGCTCGGTGTCATCGGCCTATCCAAATGCGGTCGGTTTTGATCTTGGTGGTTGGCGCCGTCCTCCTGGTCTTTTCGGGGATATCGGCGAATGAGGCGGCGGCAGCCGCCCCGGCGGTCGTCGTCGCGTCGAAAATCGACACCGAAGGGGCGCTCCTCGGCAACATGATCCTGGCGATGCTCGGCGGCCATGGCGTCGCCGTTCGCGACCGGCTGCAGCTCGGCCCGACCAACATCGTCCGCGCCGCTGTCCTTGCCGGCCAGATCGACATCTATCCCGAATACACCGGCAACGGTGGTTTGTTCTTTCACACCGAAACCGACCCGGTGTGGAAAAGCCGGGCGAAAGGCCATGCCGAGGCGGCGGCGCTCGACCGGTCGCAAAACCATCTGATCTGGCTCGCGCCGGCGCCGGCCAACAACACCTGGGTCATCGCCGTCCGTAAGGATTTGGCAGAACGCGCCCACCTCAAAACGATGACCGATTTCGCCCGTTACGTGATGGCTGGCGGCTATGTCTACCTCGCCGCCTCGGCCGAGTTTGTCGAAAGCCCGTCGGCATTGCCGGCGTTCGAAGACGCCTATGGCTTCCGCCTCGGCGACCGGCAATTGCTGACCTTGTCCGGCGGCAACACCTCGGCGACTTTGCGCGCCGCGGCAGAGGGAATGTCCGGGGTCAATGCCGCGATGGCTTACGGCACCGATGGCGCCATCGCCGCGCTCGGTCTCGTGGCGCTCGACGACGACAAGGACGCGCAGATCGTCTACGCCCCGGCGCCGCTCGTTCGCGAAGCGGTGCTGACCGAATATCCGCAGATACCGGGTCTGCTCGATCCGGTGTTCCAGAGCCTGAGCCTCGCCACATTGCAGCAGCTCAACGCCAAGATCGCGGTCGACGGCGAGGATGCCGGCGCGGTCGCGACCGGGTATCTCAAATCGCGCCATTTTCTGCCGTGATCATGCCGGCTGAACCGGCGCCGCCCCCCCCTGCCCTCGCCTTCCGGATCGGCATTTACAACCAGGTGCTGTTCGTCTTGATGACGGCGGCGATCTTGGCTGTCTTGACCTCGGGCTTTGTCGCGGTCGCACCGAACCGGCTGGTTTCGGGAACACCGGTCGCGCTGTGGCGGGCGGCCGACCGGAGCTCGACCGCAGCCATCGCCGTGACCGGAGTGTTGCTGCTCGGCGTTGCCCTGACGCCGCCAAACAGAGTGCTGTCGGCCGCAGCGGCGGTACTGGCGGCGGCATTACTGTTGCTCACACTCGCCGCGCTCGGCCGTTCGGCGCAAATGATTGCCGGGGGTCTTGGCCCGGCCGCGCGCATCTCAGCCGGGACCGCGTTCTGGGTTGTCGCTGCCTGCGCCGCACTTGTTGTGGTCGACGCGTTGCAGCGCCTGCATGCCGGTCCGACGCCGATGGTCGCAGCGGTTGCCGTAATCGGCGGCGGCATCACGGCGCTCGCTGTTGCCGGCACTTTCGACATGCTGTCGATCGCCCGCGAATATGCGACCCGCCATGCGCTGTTCGCCGCGGCTCTGACGCGCCACGTCGCTCTCGTCGCCGGGTCGGTCGGGCCGGCGCTCGCCATCGGCTTTCCGCTCGGGGTCGCCGCTGCGAAAAGACCGCACGTGCAGGGGCCGCTGTTCGCATTCCTCAATCTGCTGCAGACGGTGCCGTCGATCGCGCTGTTCGGCCTCTTGATCGTGCCCTTGTCGGCGTTGGCCGTGGCGCTGCCGCCGCTTGCGGCGCTGGGCGTGGGCGGCATCGGACCGGCGCCCGCGATCATCGCGCTGGTGCTCTACGCGCTGTTGCCGATCGTGCGCAACACGGCGGCCGGGCTGTCGGGCGTCGACCCGGCCGTGATCGACGCGGCGCGGGGCGTGGGGCTGACGCCCCGGCAGATCTTCTGGCGGGTCGAGCTGCCGCTGGCGTCGCCGATATTGCTCGCTGGGCTGCGCATCGTGATCGTGCAGACGATCGGACTTGCCGTTGTGGCGGCATTGATCGGCGCCGGCGGGCTCGGCACCTTTGTGTTCGACGGGCTCGGCCAATACGCGCTCGATCTCGTGCTGCTCGGCGCGTTGCCGGCAATCGGGCTGGCGCTCGCCGCCGATTTCGTGTTGCACATGGTAGCCGCGCTGCTGCCCGGCCTGAAGCCTGGATGATCGAGCTCGACCAGGTCACCAAGCGTTACGACGGCCGCACGGTCGTCGACGCGCTATCGCTCGCCATTCCCACCGGCGAGTTCTGCGTGCTGCTTGGCTCCTCCGGCTGCGGCAAGTCGACGACGTTGCGGATGATCAACCGTCTCGTCATGGCCGATGCCGGGGCGATCCGCATCGACGGCGAGGACGTGACCCGCCTGCCGCCGGAATTGCTGCGCCGGCGCATCGGCTATGCGATCCAGTCGACCGGGCTGTTTCCGCATTGGACCGTCGCGGACAACATCGCCACCGTGCCGCGCCTGTTGAAATGGCCCGAGCAGCGCGTCGGCGAGCGCGTCGACGAGCTGCTCGGACGGTTCCGTCTCGCCCCTGCCGGCTATCGCCGCAAATACCCGCACCAGCTGTCGGGCGGCGAACAGCAGCGCGTCGGTGTTGCCCGCGCGCTCGCCGCCGATCCCGAGCTGCTGCTGATGGACGAGCCCTTTGCCGCGGTCGACCCGATCACCCGCGACGCGCTGCAAGGCGAGCTCGCCCGCCTCCACCGCGCGACCGGAAAGACGATCGTCTTCGTCACCCACGACATCGAGGAGGCGTTGCGGCTCGCGACCTCGATCGCGATCATGGACAAGGGCCGGATTGTGCAGCGCGGCGCGCCGCTCGATCTGCTCGAGCATCCGGCCAACGACTTTGTCCGCGATTTCGTCGGGCGCCAAGGTCTCGGCCTGAAGCTGTTGTCGGTGCGCCGGGTCGCCGACCGCCTCCGCCCTGGCGAGACCGCTGCGGGCGAGCCGTTGCCGCAGGATGCGAGTTTGCGCGACGCGCTGTCGGCGATGACCACCCGGCGCACCGACCGGCTGCCGGTCGCCGACGCGGCGGGCGTGGCGGTCGGCGTCGTCACCCTGGCCGATCTCGTGCGCTGACGCCGGATGCGCCGGGTCACCTGGCTGGCGAGCCCACTGCTTTGGGTCGGGCTGCTGTTTGCAGCACTGCTGCTGCGGATGGACGCGCTGCGCCCGTTCTTTCGTTGGGCGTTTCCGGGGACGGCTCCGGTTGTCTACGACCGCGCCAGCTTTGTGGAGCTGTTCCTTTCCCATCTCGCGCTGGTCGCGATGGCGAGCCTCGCCGCCGCGCTGTTTGGAGTAGCGCTCGCGATTTTTGTCACACGGCCGGCGGGGCGTGAATTCCGCACGATGGTCGATGCGCTTGCCGCGATCGGGCAAACCTTTCCGCCGGTCGCGGTGTTGGCGATCGCGGTGCCGCTGATCGGGTTCGGCGCGCGCCCGACCGTGATCGCGCTCTTTATCTACAGCCTGCTGCCGATCATCGAAAACGCCGTCGCCGGCCTCGAAGGCGTGCCGCCCGCCGTGAAGGAGGCGGCCGACGGCATGGGTCTGTCGCCGCGGCAACGGCTGATCGCGGTCGAGTTGCCGCTCGCCGCGCCGGTGATCCTCGCCGGGATCCGGGTCTCGGTTACGATCGCGATCGGCACCGCGACAATCGGCTCGACGGTCGGCGCCTTGACCCTGGGCACGCCGATTTTCGACGAACTCGTCGCCAACAAGCTGCCCTTCGTCATCGAGGGAGCCGTCCTCGTCGCGCTGTTCGCGATCCTGACCGACATGCTGTTCGCCCGCCTCGACCGCCGGCTCCGCCGAGCCGGCCTGCGCGATTCGCCGGGCGGATAAGCGGCAAGTCGCCGCTATGGATTTTTAGGCGCCATGGTCCGCGCCGCGAGCGCGGTCATGATCAGCGACAGCCCGACAAAGACCATGTTGATGCCGACGAGGAGCCCGATCGCCCAGCCGGCCGAGCTCGGCCAGCCATCCCAGATCAAGAAAGCGAGCAGCAAATCGACGAGCCCGCTAAACAGGATCCAGCCCCAGCTCGACAAATGCCGGCGGTGCTCGAATGCCAAGAGGATCGCTGAAATGCCTTCGAGAACGAAGAACACCACCAATGCCAAGGTCAGGGTAAGGATCCCCGCAATCGGCCGCAGCAACAGCACCAGACCGAGAACGATCGCCAAGAGCGCGGTCAGCAGCGCCCAGGTAAATCCCGGCATGTCGCGATGCCGCAACAGCGACACGGTGCGAAAAATGCCGCCGATGAAAAACAGCCAGCCGATGAATATCGTAATCACCAGGCTGGCGACCTCGGGCACCGCGATCGCCAGCAGCCCGAGCACCATCATGACGATGCCTTCGGCGAGAAACAGCTTCCAATGCGCATGGATCGCCGAGGCCAGCCGGCTGCGGACATCGTCGAGATCCGGAAGGGTGTGGTCGCTCATCTCTCCCTCTTTTCCCGGCAGAATTCCGAGCCGCCAACGACCTCGGCCAAGCTCATCCTAACGGATCGCGGGACGAGTGTCCCCCAGGCTGAGGCAATCGTCAGAAGTTTCGCGCCGGTGCTTCGCGGCGCCGGATCAGCCCTGACCCTCGACAGCCAGTATCGCAGCCTTCGACAGTCCGTCGATCTTTTGCCAATCGAAACCGGGAGTTTCACCGACGGCTTTGCTGCGAATGACGGCGAAGACGACAAACCCGCCTTGGTGGCGCGGCGTGATAAAGTATTCGGTGACCCGCTGCTCGCTTGCTTCGCTGCAAGACAAGACGGCGCTGAACACCACGTTGTTGTCGACATCGGTGCGCAAACGGGCGGCAGAGAAATCCCCCTTGCATAGTTGAGGATCGACCGCAATCAGGTTCGACGCGATGGCGAGGCCGCTGACATCCGGCCCGGGCGGGATAATTTTGACGGCCCCGGCGGCGTCTTCGGAGCGCCATACGGCGCCAAAGTCGGCGAGTGCCGGCGGTTTGTCGGAAACGACCAGCCGCCCGTCCTGCAGCCCGGCCTTGGTAAAGAAACCGGTTGCCAGTCGGACTTCTTCGATAGCGGTCGCCGTTGCCGGCGGCGCTTCCGGCGCGATTGCGCTCGAGGGAGCGGCCGACGGCGCGACCGAGGTGAACGCCAAGGGAGGTGAGGCAGACGGCGGGAGCCTCGGCTGAGGCGTCGCCGCCGGCTTTTCAGCCGCTGGCGGCGCCGGTCGGGCGGGTGCGATCGCGCGTAGCGACGTGGTTGGAGGTTCGCCCGCTCCGTCTCGTTCGGCTCCGGAGGCTGCCGGGGAGCCGTCTGTCGCCGATGCCGTCGACACCGGGGGCGGCACTGGGGGCGACACCGGGGGCGCGGCCGTCGCGCCTCCGGCAAGTCCGCGTGCCGTAGCGGGAGCCGGACCGGCGGAGCCCGGCGCGAGATCGAGCACAGGCGGCCCGGACGCAGGTTCCCGCCCCGACTTCGGCGGCGGCTTCATTGAGGCGGTCGCCGTCTCCGTCGGCGGCGTTGGTGGTTGCGTGCTAGTCCGATCGGTGGCGGATGCCGTCACCGATGCTTCTGGTGTCTGCGGTTTGGCAGCAGCCGCGGGCCGGGCGGCTTGCGCCGCCTTGGCCGGAGAGCCGGAGCCGGTTGCAGCTGGTGATCCGGAAGGCGGCGCCGCCGCCGCCGAGCCCGCCGCGCCGGTCGGTGCGATTTCAGCCTCGGACCGCGCCGAAGCCGCGGTCGAGGGTGTTGCAGGCTGAGCTTGCGCCTCGAGCGCGAGCGAAGTCCGCACGCAGCTCGCCAGCTGATCCATCACCACCGGAGTGCCATTGAGCTTGAAAGAAAATGTTTGTCCTTCGGCGTCGAGCGCCAGCCGGGAGCTGCGGCGGAAGGCGGCGAGCAGTTTCGAGCTGTCGGGCAATGAAACGAGCAACAGCTGCCGGCCCGGAATGCTTGCGAGGCTGTCGATAGGGGCACCGGCGTCGAGCTGCAATTTTATCGGCACTTTAGCGTTCGGCGTAAGCTCCCATTCCGGGTTGATCAAGCCGAGCCACCAGCGATACCCCTCGGTAACCAGTACAAACAGATTTATCCCGCTGTCGTAGGCGACCCCTGCCGAACAATGGGTAAAAGCACCGGTGCGGTCGTCGGTATAGGCGCCACCCGACCAGAAGCCTTGCTTGAATGGGCGCAACGGGCCGCCTGCGTTGGCCGTCGCACACCACGCGACCAACGCCGCGGCCGCCACTGCGGCTATGCGGGCGAACGACATCCAACCGCCTCCTTCTTCACGAAAGTATCATACTTTCGGATAGGATTGGACCACCGCTCGCGCCGGCGCGCAAATCGCCGGTTGGAGATGCTCTCGTGATCAATGGTGACGCGCCAGGAGGGTGCAAACGGCTCACCATTCGACAGGCAAGCCCCCCGAAACTACCGATCGCCGTTGACCGAGATTCGCTTCTTGGAAGGCGTCGCCGGACGGCCGGAACTCACACCGCTGGCCGGGTCCTGATCGCCTCCGGTACCTTGCGCGGGAGGAACTGGCCGTCTTTGAGGTCGCCGGAAAAGCTGCGGTCCTCGATGACGATCTTGCCGCGCAGCATCGTCAGGCTCGGCCAGGCGGCGAGGTCGCGGCCTTCCCAGGGGCTGTAATCGGCCTCGTGCATCTCGGCGGCATTCACGACATGGCGGCGGCGCGCGTCGAGCACCACGATGTCGGCGTCCGAGCCGACCGCCAGCGCGCCCTTCCTCGGGTATAGCCCCATGATTTTCGCGGCGTTGGCCGAGACGAGGCCGACGAAATCCAGCAGGCTGCGGCGGCGCTTTTCGACCGCCTCGGTATAGATCAGGGACAGCCGCGGCTCGACCCCGGCATTGCCGCCGGTGGTGTCGTCGATCCGGCGGCCCTGCAATTTGATCCGCAGCGGGCAGCAGATCTCGTCGGTGGCGACGCTCTGGATGGCACCATGATCGGTCGCCGCCCACAACGCCTGCTGGTCGGCCGGGAATTTCAATGACGGGTAGGTGTGGTAGATCTGGCCGTTCGGGCGCTTGTAGTCCTCGGAATTGTACATCAAATATTGGTGCAGGGTCTCGCCGTAGATCGGCACGCCGTTCGCCCGCGCCGCCGCGATCGCCATGACCCCGGTCGCGGCCGAGGTGTGCATCATGTAGAGCGCGGCACCCTCGATATTGGCGGCGAGCCGGATCACCCGGTTGAACGCCAGGTCCTCCGACAAGGTGTTGTGCACCTCGGCCATGTTCTCGAAGCCGGTGCGGTCTTCGCGGGTGAGCTTCTCGTACATGTGCATGACGAGGTCGTTGTCCTCGGCGTGGATCGCGGCGATGCCGCCAGCCTGCGCCAATACTTTCAGCACTTCCCATATGTCGCCGAAATCGACCATGCGGCCCTTACGGCTGGGGGTGATGTCGGTGGTGAAGATCTTGACCGAGGGGTGGCCGGCTTGAACCGCCTCGGCGAGCTGAGGCATCAATTCGGGCGCGAGCTTGCCCTGCACCATCGTGTGAAAGGCATAGTCGCAATGGCAGTCGCCGGCCCACTCCTGCTGCCGGCGCTCGATCGCCTGCTGCACATTGTCGCCGTCGCCGACCAGGGCAAAGTCGATGATCGTCGTCGTGCCGCCGTGCAATGCCGCCTCGCTGACCCGCGCCGGCCCCTCGGTCATCTGGTGCTGGGTGGTGCCGGGCACGACGATCGGCCAGCGGCAATGGACATGCGGGTCGATCCCGCCCGGGATGACGATCTGCCCCGCCGCGTCGACGGTGCGGGCGGCGCCAATCGCGGCGAGGCTGCCGGGTGCGCCGATCGCGGCGATCTTGCCGCCTGATACGCCGACATCCGCCGGCTCGGCCCCTGACGGCAGCACCGCGAGCCCGTTTGCCACCACGATGTCGAACATCTCTGCTCTCCTTGGGAGGTGAAGCTTACGTGGCGAATTGTCCCTCACCGAGATTGCGTCGCTGCGCTCACAATGACATCGAGAGCGGGCCGTCATCGCGAGGAGCGCAGCAACGAAGCAATCTCACTCCACGACCGGACTGATCGGTTGGCGCCGGCCCGGGTCGATCAGCCGACGCGGTAGCGGTCGATCGTCGCCTTGTTGAATTTGAGGCCGAGGCCGGGGGCGGTCGGCAACACCAGCTCGCCGTTCTGCTGCTGCGGCACTTCTTCGAACAGCGGCATCAGCCACGGCATGTATTCGACGGTCAGCCCGTTCGGGATCGCGCCGATCAGGTGGACGTGGACCTCGGGGATCAGATGGCTGACGACCGGCAGGTTGAAGGCCTCGGCCATGCCGGCGACCTTCATCCACTGGGTGATGCCGCCGACCCGCACGAGGTCGATCATCACGACATCGACCGAGCGGGCCTCGATCATGTGGCGGAACGGCACGATGCCCCAGACATATTCGCCGCCCGCGACCGGTGTCGACAACGCCGCGGTAATCCGCGAGAGGCCGGCGAAATCGTCGGCCGTCGTCACGTCTTCGAGCCAGAAGAGGCCGACGCCCTCATCCTCGACCCGGCGGCCGATGTCGATCGCCTGCTCCGGCCGCCAGCGCTGGTTGATGTCGCACATCAGCCTGATGTCGGGGCCGATCGCGTCCCTCACCCGGCGCATGCGCTCAACCTCCTTGGCCGGCGTGGTCTCGCCGGGGAGCGCCATTTGCGTCTTCATCTCGCGCCAACCGCGATCCTTGAGGGTCGCCGCGGCCTGGACCACCCGGTCGAGCGTGAGCCCGCGCATCAAGGCGCCGCTGGCATAGGTCGGGACCCGGTCGCGGGCGCCGCCGAGCAGTTTCCACAATGGCAGGTTCATCGATTTGGCGCGCAGATCCCACAGCGCCGTGTCGATCGCCGACAGCGCGAGGTTCAAGATGCCGCCCGGCCCCGCCGAGCCCGCGGCCGCGCGCAATTTGGCGGTGACCGCCTCGACCCGCACCGGGTCCTCGCCAATGCACAGCGCGCCCAGTTCCTCGACCGCGCGTTTGAGGCTGCCGGTCAGGGCGCCGCCGAAATAGGTGGCCCCGACGCCGGTGGCTCCGTCGTCGGTCTCGACTTCGAGGGTCACGATCGGCCGCGTGCCGTTCGGGTTTTCCGCGGCGCCGGCGAGCGGCTCGTCAGCCGGGAGTGCGACGATATTGGCGCGGATGCCGGTGACTTTCATCGGGTGTCTCTCGGGAAGTTCGATAGGATGGTGCCGCAGAGTTGCACCGCACGCCCCGTAAGGGAAGCATGTTCGCGCTCTGGAGCTACCCCGGCGCGCTCCACAGCTTCAAGGCGCAGTGCCGGCCGATATCGCGGAAATCTCGATCGGTCGTCAGCATCGTCAGACCGTGGCGGAGACACAGCTGCGCCAGCAGCGCATCGATCGTGCCGATTTGAATGCCACCGCGTCGGCATTGGTTTTTCAGCTCGGCCGCATCGACGTGGTCGCGCCGGTCGGGCACCAGCAGCGGCAGCGCGGCGAACCGATCCAGGATTTGGCTGTGGTTCCTCGGTCCGGAAAAACCCTGCAACAGCTCCTGCAGAACGAGCCCGGTGGTCACCAGCTCTTCGCCGGCTTCGATGGCGCGGACCAGCTCGCGACGTTCGACCGCTGCGGCGGGCATGTCGCGCCGAAACGCCAATGACCAGACGCTGGTGTCGACAAAGAGGCTCAACGGCGCGATCGCTCAGTCTTGTAGTCGAACCCCTCGTCCCATTCGAGCGCGCCCATCAGCTCGAGCAACCGCCGCTGCCGCCGCCGTGCAATAAACTCCTGGAGCGCCTTGGTTACGGCCGCCTTTTTCGTGCGTTCGCCACTTACCGCCAGCGCACTTTCCAACAGCTCGGGATCGATCGACAGATTGGTCGCCATGTGTAGCCTCCGACACACATGGTGACACAGATCGGCCGGGCGTACAAATCCTCAGCTGCGGTAGCTCGGGTCGAGCCGGTCAAGCATCCGCAGCAATGCCGGCCATTCACGCTGACCCTGCAGGCGCGGCATGTTGCCGGCAAACTGCGCGGCCTGGCGCTCGCAGGTGTCGGCCGACGGGACCACCATCTTGGCGCCGGACGCGACGGCGGCCTGGATTTTCAGCTGCGCCTCGGCGGAGCGCTCGAAATGGTAGGTCGACGAGAACGCCTCGGCGACATTGCGGCCGGTCGCCAACAGGCCGTGGTTGCGCAACACCAGCACCGGATGGTTGCCGATACTCTGCTGCAAGCGCTCGCGCTCGTCCATGTCAAGCGAGACGCCCTCGTAATCGTGGTAGCCGAGCCGGTTGTAGAAACGCATCGCCCATTGCGAAAGCGGAAGAAGGCCCTCTTCGAGCGCGCCGACCGCGATGTCGGCCTCGGTGTGGGTGTGGACGACGCATTCGACGTCGGACCGACCGAGATAGATCGCGCCGTGAATGACGATCCCGGCGTTGATCGGCTCGTATTCCGAGGGCTCGATCAAATGGCCGTCCGAAATATCGACCTTCAGCAGGTTCGAAGCAGTGATCTCGTCGAACATCAACCCGGAGGGGTTGATCAACATCTGGTCGGTGGTGCCCGGCACCCGTGCAGAGTTGTGGGTCAGGACCAGATCATCCCAGCCGAAATGCGCGATCAGCCGATAACAGGCGGCGAGATCGACCCGCACCGCCCATTCCTCCGCGCTGATATGCGCCGGCCGTTGCGAGAGATTGGTTTCGAGCGTGTCCATTCTTGTACTCCGGTTCGGCCGCGAAGCCCGGCCATCAAGTTCGACAGGCTCGCGCAGTTTTCGGCCTGAGGCAAGGCACACCGGGCTCGCGCCGCAGTCAGCCTTTTTCGCTGTTGCAAATATCCTCGCCGTCTCCATATTTGCGCTGTAGCGTTTTTTGACATGGCTATCACCTTCGATCCGGCGAAGAACGCGAGGAACATCGCCGAGCGCGGGTTGTCGTTCGAACGAGTCGCCGACTTCGATTGGGAAACAGCAGTGGTAATAGAGGATACCCGGCGCGATTACGGCGAGCCACGGCTACGGGTGATGGCACGCCTCGACGGCCGTCTCCATGCGGCGGTGGTGACGCCGCGCGGCGAGGATTTGCGGGTCATCAGCTTCCGTCGCGCAAACAGACGAGAGGTAAGACGGTATGGAAAGAAAGACGACGAATAGCCCGGCATCGGGTCCGGATGACGACAATCCCGAATGGACAAAGGAGGATTTCGCGAGGGCGCGGCCAGCGGCAGAAGTGCTGCCGGGATTCATTGGCGAACAGGCGACACAGGCGTTGCTGCGTCGCGGCCGCGGCCGGCCGCAAAAGCCGGACAAGAAGATCAACCAGACGCTGCGCCTCGACCCGGATGTGCTGGAAGCCTATCGACAGGAAGGCAAAGGCTGGCAGACACGCATCAACGAGGTGCTGCGCCAGCACATGCCCCAGGGCCGCCCCCGCCATCAGGGTACTCGGTAGGCGGCGAACGTGATGCCTTCACCCTGCACCTCTTGAATTCGGTCGAATCGGCTAGCCAAAAGTTCGTCGGCTTTTCGGACGCCGGGCCAGTCAATATCGTCGAGGACGATAGTTCCTCCTGGCGCTACAAGCTCCGACCACTCGGTGGCGTCTGTAACCGCCTGCGCCTCAGAATGCGCCCCATCGATATGCAAAAAGTCGATGCCTCGCCCTATCCGATTTGATACAGCTCTGCATGCTTCGGGCGAAGGTAGTTCGACAATTTTGATTAGACTGACCATGTTCTGGGAGATAATTTCACGAAGGAATCTGTTCTTAATCGATATCATATCGACGGTGTCCCACCAAGTATAGTCTGGGCGACTTTCTAAAGTTGACGTTGCTACTGAATTTTCCCATGCATCGACCGCGAATACAGCGCGTCCTTGGTTCGCTGCAATCGCCAAGGCCATCGGGAAAATCGAACGCCCGGCATACACGCCGATCTCCGCGGCTACCTTGTAGTCGTTCCGCAGGATGTGATGGGCCATCCACGTCGCTTTGCTCTCCGGACACCATCCTGGCAGAGATGAAACCACTTCGTTAAGCCGTGCCTCAAAATTATCGGTCGAAGGCGGGAGGCGCGGCGTTTCCAGCCGACGCACCTGGCGCTCAAGCGAATTTATCCTTTCTTCGCGTTCGCGAATCAAATTCTCTCGTTGTTTAACCTCGGATTCGAGCGACTTGACCCGCTTCTGTCCCGCTTCCTCGGCTTTCTTGATCCCGGCTTCGAGAATATCGATTCGGTCGCGCGTCACCTCTTCGCCGCGACTAATATCCGCCTCAAGTGACCGAATCTTGGCCTCTCGTATGAGCAACCATTCGTCGCGTTCCGCGACCATTCTGGAAAGCTTTTTGGCCTGTCCCGAAAACATCCCCTTCGCCGCTCAGATCCCTCCGATTCGAAACGGTAATACCATACGACAATGAATACGTCCGCATTTCCGCTCATGCGCAACGAACCGTACATCACGGCCGAACTCGACACCTTCGGGTACTTCTCGTGCTGACGAAAGGCGCGAAGGGGGAGCACCCAAGGCTGCAACCAGCTAGAGTTGGAGGCCGTGAACCACCGCTCCAGGCAGGCGACCGTATCCGTCGAAGCAGTGGCGCTGTATTTCGGGTCGGCCCTAAGCCGGGGTGAACATCGGCACCGGGGGGCCGCCTTCGCTGGGTTTGAAGACCAGTTTCACCGGCTGGCCGATGCGGATCTGGTCGAGGTCGCAATCGACGATGTTGGTCATCATCGTCGGCCCCTCGGCCAGGGTCACGTAGGCGATCGCGTAGGGTATGGGCGCGCGGCGCATCACGCTGTAGGTATAAATCGTGCCGTTGCCGGAAACCTGCTGCAACCCGGTCTTGTCGCTGAAGCAGACGGGGCAGAAGGCGCGCGGATAGTAATACGTCGCACCGCAGGCGCTGCATTTGCCGACCATTAGCTTGCCAGCGGCGGCGGCGTCCCAAAACGCCTTGGTTTCGAGATTGGGCTGCGGCGCTTGAATCTTGCGCTCCTGGCTCTGCATGACTGTCACTCCCGCTCCATGATCACGGTCGCGGCCCCGTGGCGGGTCCCGAGCGAGCCGCCGGTGCCGTGCGCCAGAGCGAGATCGCAATTCGCGACCTGCACCTTGGGGTGCGCCTCGCCGCGCAATTGGCGCACCGCCTCGACCACTTTGGTCAGTCCGCCGCGGTTCGACGGATGGTTGTTGCACAACCCGCCGCCATCGGTGTTGAACGGCAGTTTGCCGGTGCCCGAGATCAGATTGCCGTCGGAGACGAACCGGCCGCCCTGGCCCTTCTCGCAGAAGCCCAGATCCTCGATCTGCATTACGACGGTGATCGTAAAGCTGTCGTAGATCGAGGCGTATTTGATGTCGGCGGGCTTGACCCCGGCCTCGGCAAAGGCCGCCGGCCCCGACCACACCGCCCCCGAATAGGTCAGGTCGATCTGGCCGCCCATCTGGTGCTTGGGCGCTTCGCCGGCGCCGATGATCTTGACCAATGGCCGCTTCAGGCTCCTCGCCACCTCGGGGCTGGCGACGATGATGGCGCCGCCGCCGTCGCTGATCACGCAGCAATCGAGCCGGTGCAGCGGGTCGGCGATCATCGGCGAGTTGACCACGTCTTCGACCGTGACGACGTCGCGCAGCATCGCGTGCGGGTTGTATTGCGCATGGTGCGAGGCCGCGACCTTGACCCAGGCGAGCTGCTCGCTGGTGGTGCCGTACTGGTGCATGTGGCGCATCGCGCACATCGCGTACATGTTGGCGGTGGCGGGACCATAGGGGTTCTCGAACGCGGTCTCGGCCGACTGCACCGCCGCGGCGCGCGGGGTGGTGCCGGTCGCCACTCCCTCGGTGCGCGGCCGGCCGGCCAGGGTGATCAGCGCGATCGAGCATTTGCCCGCCGCGATCGCCTCGGCCGCATGGCCGACCTGCAAGAGGTAGGACGAGCCGCCGGTGTCGGTCGAATCCCAGTGCCGCAGCTTGAGCCCGAGATAGTCGATCATCGACAATGCGCCGAGACCCGGCGTGTCGCCGGATGCGCAGAAATAGCCGTCGATGTCGTTCTTGCCGAGCCCGGCGTCGGCGAGCGCGCCCTGGGCGCATTCGGCATGCAGCTGGAACAACGATTTGTCGTCGGCCTTGCGCGTCGGGTGCTCAAAGATCCCGACGATATTGGCCTTACCTTTGATGCTCATCGCCGGCTGGTCCTCTCCTTGGGCGGCACGTGCATGTATGCGTCCCAATCCGATACCGTCTAACGTCCGAGGTCAATGCCGGATCGGCGGCGACGGGACCTCTCCGAGTGGTCCGAATCTTGGGGCGTCCGCGAACTTGACCTAAGTACGGCCCGCCACGCAGGCTTTGACCTAATATCAGGAGGAGGTGCGATGTGGGACCGCTTGCCGGGATCAAGGTTGTGGAACTGGCCGGGATCGGGCCGGGGCCGATGTGCGCGATGCTGCTTGCGGATATGGGCGCCACCGTTTTGCGGGTCGATCGGCCGGAGCCGAGCGGTCTCGGCATCGACCGTCCACTGCGCTACAATTTGTTGCTGCGCGGCCGGCGCTCCGTCGCGGTCGACCTCAAATCGCCGGCGGGAAAGGCGTTGGCGCTGCGCCTGGTCAAGCACGCCGATGCGCTGATCGAGGGCTTTCGCCCTGGGGTCACCGAGCGGCTGGGTCTCGGCCCCGACGATTGCCTCGCGCGCAACCCCCGCCTGGTCTACGGCCGGGTCACCGGCTGGGGCCAGGACGGACCGCTGGCACAAGCCGCCGGGCACGACCTCAACTATATTGCGCTCGTTGGTGCGCTGCACGCCATCGGCCACCGCGGCGGGCCGCCGACCCCGCCTCTGAACCTGCTCGCCGACTATGCCGGCGGCGCCCTCTATCTCGCTTTTGGTCTCGTTTGCGCCATTCTCGAAGCGCGGCACTCCGGCCGGGGCCAAGTCGTCGATGCGGCGATGGTCGACGGTGTGGCGTCGCTGATGACGGCGTTTCACGGCATGGTCGCGGCCGGGCTGGAAACCCATACGCGGGGCACCAACCACCTCGACACCGGCGCGCATTTCTACAACGTCTACGAATGCGCCGACGGGCGCTGGATTTCGGTGGCGCCAATCGAGGGCAAGTTCTACGCCGAATTGCTACGCCGCCTCGATATCGATCCGGCGAGCTTACCGCCCCAGATGGATCGCGAGCGCTGGCCCGAGGTGCAGGCCCGGTTTGCCGATTTGTTCAAGACCCGCAGGCGCGACGAATGGTGCGCCTTGCTCGAAGGGACCGATGCCTGCTTCGCGCCGGTGCTGACCACCGAGGAGGCGCCATATCACTCCCACAACCAAGCGCGCGGGACCTATGTCGAGATCGACGGTGTGGTCCAACCGGCGCCGGCGCCGCGCTTTTCGCGAACCCGGCCCGAATTGCCGATCGCGCCGCAACCCACCGCCCCCGAAAACGCCGAAGCCGCGCTCGCCGCTTGGCTCGACGGGGCTGACATCGCCGCCCTCAAAGCCGCCGGCACGATCGCCTGAAGCGGGAGCCAGAACCGGGATTGCGGTTCTAGGTGATCTTCAGCAACACCAGCGCCAGCACACCCGCCGCCCAGCAGTAATAGGCGAAGGGATCGAGCGCGGGGTTTTCCTCATGGCGGCGAAAATACCGCATCAGAAAGGCAGTGCTGGCATAGGCGGTGACACCGGCCACCACCCCGGCAATCCACAATACGCCGCCGCTCACCGCCGCAGCGCCGGCGTCGATCGGGAGATGGCGCAGTTTCGGGATTTCGAGAAATGCGGCGCCGGCGATGACCGGGGTTGCCAGCAGAAATGAAAAGCGCGCCGCATCCTCGTGCCGCAGCCCGACCAAGAGGCCGCCGACGATCGTGGCACCCGAACGTGAGATCCCCGGAAGAAACGCCGTCGTCTGCCACAGGCCGACGATCAGCGCACCAACCCAGCCCGCACTCTCCAGCCGGCGCCGATCGCCCGCGCCAAGAGCCCGGCGCCGCAAACGCTCGCCGCCATACAGCACAAAGCCGTTGACGATCAGAAAAAATGCGGCGGCGACCGGTGATCCGAACAGGTGGCGCAGCCGGTGCTCAAAGACAAACCCGAGCACGACGGCGGGTAAGGTGCCGATGACGAGCAGCGCGATCAGATGACGCTGTTCGGCGATCGCCTCGCCGCGTCCGACGAGTGCCAGCAGCAACCCCCACCACTCGCGCCAGAAATAGACGAGCAGCGCCGTCGCGGTGCCGACGTGCAACACCACCAGAAACGGCAGAAACTGCGGCGAATCCTGGTCGATGTGCCAGCCGAGCACCGCCGGCAGGATGACCGCGTGGCCCAAGCTGCTGACCGGAAACAGTTCGCTGACCCCCTGGACGATCGCGAAAAACATGGCCTGCAGAAATGTCATCTGTCCCCCGAACCCTTGCGAGCCGTTCGGCCGCGGCGGCCGGCCGGCGCCAATCGTCAGCCGCCGAGATCGGCCGAGCCGGCGCATAACCCCTCGTCGGCCGTGCCCGCCGTCTCGGACCGGCCGAACGCCCGCATGACTTGAAAATCAACCGATCCGCGCACTCGGTCCAGAGACCGCCTGCAGCTCCAGGTGCTGGAATCCCATCAACGTCGGAGAAAAGCAAGACGAGCCGATGCCGCCCCGGTGACCGGGACGAAGCCGGCTGCGGCAGTCACGTTCAGCGGGTCGGGTCGCTCGACAATTCGGGCGACAGCACGCCACGGCGGATCTGGTCGCGCTCGATCGATTCGAAGAGGGCGCGGAAATTGCCCTCGCCAAAGCCCTCGTTGCCCTTGCGCTCGATGATTTCGAAAAAGATCGGGCCGATCACCGTGTCGGTAAAGATCTGCAGCAACAACCCCTGGCCCTCGCCCGGCGCGCCGTCGATCAGGATGCGGGCGTGCCGCAACCGGGCGAGGTTTTCGCCGTGTCCCGGGACACGGGTGTCGACCGCCTCGTAATAGGTGTCGGGGATCGCCATGAATGCGATGTTGCGCGCCCGCAGCGCCTCGACCGCGGCGTAAATGTCGCCGGTGGCGAGGGCGATGTGCTGGATGCCCTCGCCATGATAAGCGGCGAGGTATTCGGCGATCTGCGACTTGTCGTCGGCGCTCTCGTTGATCGGGATGCGGATCCTGCCGTCGGGGCTGGTCATCGCCTTTGAGCGCAGCCCGGTCAACTTGCCTTCGATGTCGAAATAGCGGATTTCGCGAAAGTTGAAGAGCCGCTCGTAAAACTCGGCCCACAAGCCCATGCGGCCGCGATGGACGTTGTGGGTCAGATGGTCGATCCCGGTCAGCCCGACCCCTGGTGGCGCCTGGTTTTCGACCAACGGGACAAAGTCGACATCATAGATCGTGTGCTCGCCATAGCGATCGACGAGATAAATCAGGCTGCCGCCGATCCCCTCGATCGCCGGGATGTTGAGTTCCATCGGCCCGAGCTTGCCGTGCACCGGCTTGGCGCCCAATGAAAGCGCCCGCTGATAGGCCGTGGCCGCATCGGCAACGCGAAAGGCGATCGCGCAGACCGAGGGGCCGTGCAATCGGGCAAAGGCCTGCGCAAAGCTTTCGGGTTCGGCATTCAGGATGAAATTGACGCCGCCCTGTTTGTAGAGGGTGACGTTTTTCGAGCGGTGGCGCGCGGCCGCGACAAACCCCATGCGCTCGAACAGCGCCGCCAAGGCCTGCGGCTCGGGCCCGGTGTATTCGACGAACTCGAACCCGTCCGTCCCCATCGGGTTGTCCCACAAATCGCGCCGCTGCGGTCCCGCCGCCATCGGAGCCTCCGCCGCCTTTGTCGCGGTTGATATGGGACCGGAAACCGTTATTGCGAGCGCCCGGCGGCCGCCAAGGTCACCCCGACAGGACGCTTTGTCGTCGTCAACGCAATCGAGGAGGGCTTCAGGAGCGGTCCTGTGGACCTGATGTTCGTCCGGGCGGCGCTGTTTCTCAAAAATCAGGCGAGGCGGAAAACCTCCGATTGTTGAGACGTCGGCGTCTCAGTTGCGGCCCCAGAGAATCTTTGTCGCCCGGCGGGCGCCCTCGGTCAGAGCCTCGAATTTGGCCCAGCAGATCGAGGGGTGGCCGACGCGCGTGCCGATCCCGCAATCGGTTCCGGCGAGCACGTTCTCGCGACCGACGAGCCGCGCATACCGCACCAGCCGTTCGGCGACGAGGTCGGGATGCTCGATGAAATCGGTGCAATGGCCGACGACGCCGGGGACCAGGGTCGCACCGTCCGGCAGCTTCACCTCCTCGAATACCCGCCACTCGTGCTCGTGGCAGGGGTTGGAAGCTTCGATCGAAAAGCTCCCGGCGTGCACGCGAAAGATCAAATCGATGATGTCCTGCAATGGGATGTCGTCGTGATGGGGGCCGTGATGACTGCCCCAGCACACATGCAGCCGCACCTTTTCTTTGGGGATGCCGGTCAGCGCGTGGTTCAGCGCCTCGACCCTGATCGCGGCATATTCGCGGTACTGCGGCAAGCTGATCGCGGGTAGGCAATTCCATCCGTCGGGCAAGTCGGGGTCGTCGATCTGCAACACCAACCCGGCATCGACGATCGCCTGGTATTCCTCGTGCATGACATCGGCGATCGCGAACACGAATTCCTCGTCGCTCTTGTAGTATTCGTTCGCCAGCCAATGCTCGATCGTGCCCGGCGAGTTGGCCGGCAGAAACCCCTCGGCGGGGTTGACGCCCGCGAGGGCGGCTTTGAAATTGGCGATGTCGGCGGCGAGATCGGCCTGCCCGGTGTAGCGCAATTTCTCGACGCAGACCGGCGTCGTCGGCGGGCCGACCGGCCGCGCCCGCGGGTTGGCCGCAAAGTAATCGGCAAACTTGGTCTCGTCGCGGGCGGTGATGCTGAGCCGCCGCGGGCCGGCGGAGGGGCGGGCCACATAACCGGCGATCCGCCAGCGGACATAATCGGTAAAGTTGGTTTTCGACAATTCGCCGTCGTTGACGCTGTCGAGACCACACTGCGCCTGACGCTGCACGGTTTCGGCCACCGCCGATTTGAGCCGCCGGTCGAGCGCCAGCTTGTCGTACGGTTCGCCATTGGCCTTGGCGGCGACCATTGGCCTCAGATCGGCCGGACGCGGCAGCGAACCGGCATGGGTCGTCATGATCCGCTCGGTGCTATGCAGCAGCATTGATGCCTCCCGTCGTTTCCCTTTATGGTCACCGCCGGTTATGGTCGCAGCCAGCGCCCGCGTTTTGTGCGACAATTCGGCAGTCCGGTAAAGGGAGGACGGCGGTGAGCGAACGCATTTCGTCTTCGATCGGCGTGCATCGGCCAGGCTGGGTGGGCGAGTTTCGTACCTTCATCATGCGCGGCAACGTCGTCGACCTTGCCGTCGGCATCATCATCGGCGTCGCCTTTACCGGGGTCGTGAACAGTCTGGTAAAGGACATCTTTACGCCGATCATCGGCCTGCTCGTCGGCGGCATCGACTTCACGAACATCTTCGTCACTTTGAAGGGGCCGCAGGTCGCGACACTCGCCGACGCGCAGAAAGCTGGCGCCGTGACTTTGAACATCGGCGTGTTTGTCAACACGGTGATCCAGTTCATCATTGTCAGCTTTGCGATCTTTTGGTTGATCAAGGCGCTGACCCGGTTGCATGTCCGCGAGGAGCCGGCCGCGGCCGCGCCGCCAAGAAGCGAGGTTCTGCTCGAAGAGATCCGCGACCTGCTCGCCGAAAGACACGCGTAGTCTTTTGGTGTATCGGGTGGCGTATCGGATCGTTCGCTGGAGGCCGCGTCGGTCGGTTTTGTTGCCGACCGTTGGGACCGCGCCTTCTCGTAGCTGATCATCCGCCCGTGCCACCGCCGGCGTCGTGCGACCGGCGTGAGGAGCGTGATCGTGGACTACCGTCAAGAATTTGTTGTCGCTCCGGGTTCGAAGGTTGACCTGGCCAAGATCGACCCTTCATACACCGGGCGGCACGGTTCGCGCGAGAAGGCCGCTCCCGAGATCCGCGAGCAAGTCGAGCGGATGGACCGGCTGCAGTATCTTCTTTACGCGGACGCCCGCCAGTCGTTGCTGATCGTGCTGCAAGGGCTCGACGCCGCCGGGAAGGACGGTGTCATTCGCCACCTGTTTAGCGGCATGAACCCGCAGGGGACTTCGGTTGTCGGTTTCAAAGAGCCGACCAAGACGGAGCTCGCCCACGATTTTCTGTGGCGTGCGCACATGCCTGCGCCCGGCCACGGCGAGGTGGTCATCTACAACCGATCGCACTACGAAGACGTGCTGGTCGTGCGCGTGCACAACCTTGTCGCCCAGTCCGTTTGGTCGCAACGCTATGAGCTGATCAACGGTTTCGAGAAGATGCTGGCCGACAACCGCACCCGCATCCTCAAGTTTTATCTCCATATCGGCGCCCGCGAACAGCTCGCACGCTTCAAGCAGCGGCTCGATGACCCGGCGCGGCATTGGAAAATCAGTGAAAGCGATTACTCCGAGCGCACCCTTCGGGGGAAATATCTGGAAGCCTATGAGGATGCCCTGGCGCTGACGAGCACAAAATGGGCGCCCTGGTTTGTGATCCCGGCCAATCACAAATGGTTTCGCAACCTTGCGATCTCGCAGATCGTTGCGGACGCGATGGAAGAGATGGGGCTCAAATCGCCTCGGCCGCATGTCGATCTCGCCGAGATCCGTCGCAAATACCACGCCGCCGAACGCGAAATGCTTTGACCCAAATCAGTCGAGCTGCGCGGCACGTCGGCTCCGGGGTCGGGCCGTACCCGAGATAATTTTGGGGCGACCGAGGGGCGACCGACGGGGCGCCCCCTGCCGGCCGATTTCGCGCGAGGCTGCATGGTCTGGATTGCGGATCAGTCGGCTTAAGTAACCAAGCCGTTGGTTGCCGCCCGATCCGACACCTCGTTAACAAATCTTTGGGATTTTAATTCGTCATCGGGGCAGCGTCCTCTTGCTCCCAAAGCCCCGTTTAGATGTTTTAAGCAGTGACGGACGGCCAAAGAATAGAAATTAAGGATTGCAGCAATAGAGGAAAAATTCGTTGGCAACGTCCAGCTGAACCGCTGCTGATCCCGAAAAGCGTCCAACAGAGAAAATGCAGGGGCGGGTTGACAAGCCCGATTTACGCTGTTTAGCTTGAGCCGTCCTTACCTGTCTTACCCGGATAGAGCGGCAACGATCCGGGACGACGCCAGTCTGCATTCCTGAGCCCATCCAATACAATTGGCATGGCGGCGCGTCCGCTTTGCCCTGCGGTCACGGAGTGCCCCAACGAGAAGGAGAAGCTGTCGGATGCCTTTGCGACAGACGATCGGCATTTCCCTTGCGCTGTTGATGGCTTCCACCGCGGCGCTGGCGAAAGCGCCGGAGAAAGGCGCCTACCAATCGAGCACCCCGCCAACCGCGGACCCCGCCAAATCGTCCAATCGATCGGGCAAAGCCCGCGCCGCGCACAAAGCCGCCCCGTTCCGCTGGCCGTCGCGGCTCGCCTTCCACCGCGGCGGACACAACCGGTACCGCAGCTCCGACACCGCGGAAAACAGCGCCTCTGTGCCTGATCCCAATTCGGGGCCGACGCACACCACCGGATTTCAGGAAATCGGCCAAGCGGCGTGGTACGACCTCGTCGGCAACCGCACTTCGAGCGGCGAACGGCTCGACACCGAGACGCCGACCGCGGCGCACCGCTCGTTGCCGCTCGGCTCATGCGCCAAGGTGACGAACCTCGACACCGGGCACTCGGTGATCGTCAGGATCAACGACCGGGGCCCCTACAGCCGCCGCTTTATCATCGATCTGTCGCCGCGTGCCGCCGAAGAGCTCGGGATGATGCATGCCGGGGTCGCCGCGGTCGCGGTCGAGCCGGTAGCGGCCGCGGCCGCGACGCCAAACGCGGCAACTCCGGCGGTCGCGGTTTATCGGGAACAGGCCGCGAATGTGACACGCTAGCTGGGCCTCGGACCCTGTTGGGGCTAATGACGAAACCGTCCCAGGGACCGCGCGCCACCACGACGCGGCCAAAAATTGCGCCCCCGCCCAGTGCTTGCGACGGCCATTTCGACATCTTCCGGCCCTGCGACCGTTTTCCGCTGAGTGCGCGACGCGGCTACACCCCGCTGCCCGCCACGGTCGAGCAATATCTGGCGATGTCGGAGACGATCGGCGTCGAGCGCATGGTGATCGTGCAGCCGAGCGTCTACGGAGCCGACAACGCCTGCACCCTCTGCGGTTTTCCGGCGGGCTGAGCCAACGCCTCAGCCGGCGGCCGGGTCGAGATGCAGATGGCGCTCGATCCGGCGGACACGCTCTTCGAGCTCGCTGATCATGATGCCGTGGCCGAGCACCGCGGCGTGATAGTGGGTCAGGGTCTCGCGCAAATCCGCGAGGCCGGTGGAAAGCTCGTCGAGCTTGCAGTCGTGCCGGTTGACGACGCCGGCGAGTTCGTCGAGCTTCTTCGTGTGGCCGTTGGCGGTGAGGATCAGCTCGTTGAGCTTGCTCGAGTGTTCGTCAAACCGCCGGTCGTGCTCGTCAAGACGCGCCTCGACCGCGTCAAAGCGGCGGTCGACCGCGTCGAACCACCGGTCAACCGAATCGAACCGGCGGTCGTGCCCGGAAACGATGCGGGCGACCTCAGTCAACAGCTGATAGACGGCGGCGATATCGGGGCCGTTGCGCTCACCCATCCCGGCATTATCCGCGATATTGCAGAATTGTCAGCCCGGCATTGAGGTCGGCCAGATACATCAGCCCATCGGGCGCGGCATAGACATCGTTCGACTGGATCGCTGAACATGTAACCGACATCGGCGTGGCCGTTGTGCACCATCTCCTGCACACCATCGCCACGCCCGCCCTGGTCGCAGCTGCTGACAAAGTCGATGTTGCCCGCCGACACCGTGATCATCGGGTGGTTCCTTCCACAGCCTGAAACGAACCGACTGCTCTCGCCAGGTTACCGTCACCCCCGCGAAAGAGCGTCTGAATCAATCCTGAAGCGCGTCATTCCGGGGCGCGGGCATCGCCCCGCGAACCCGGAACCCAAGGACAACGCCCACGAATATGAAGGCGAACCGCCGGTTTCATGGGTTCCGGGCCTGTCCTTTCGGGACATCCCGGAATGACCGAGCTGCGGGACGGGATTTCTTCACAAACTCGAAAGCGGGTGCCCAGGGCGTCAGTTGGGGCCATCGGGGCTCTTGGATTCCCGCTTTCGCGGGAACGACGAACAAGCGCTGAATAAGCGATATGGCCATTTCGGTCGATTATCCTCAGCGCGCCTGGCTCTGCCCGAAGTATTCGACGTCCGCGGGGCGGGGTTTCCAGCCGGGATTGCTCGGCCATTCCCATGTCCGGCCGGACATGCCGGCGCCGTAGCGCACGCGGAACAGCAAGGTCCGGCTCGGGCCGTTGACGTATTCGTGCAATTCGCCGCGCGGATGGACGACGAACGACCCCGGCACGATCTCGAGCGTCTCGTTCGGGGTGCGCATCGTGCCGCCGCCCTCGAAGCAGAAATAGATCTCGGTCGCGTCCGGGTGGCAATGATAGGGGCTGGTCTGCCCCGGCTCCCAGCAGGCGACCGTGACATCGCCCTCGCCGGTGGTGCCGAGCACCTTTTCCATGTGTTTTTTGGGGTCGAAGACCTGCTCGGTTTGCAAATTGAAGCTGTACATCGGCTCTCCTCCAAAGGTTGCCAGCAACCTAGGCCGTGCGCCGCCGGCCAGCAAGAAAAGCGGGTCGGATCGGACTGGACGAGGCGGCACATCGGGGCCATAGCTCTGCTCGACAGATCGAGTGGGAGGGACCAGTGACCCAGGCGCGCCGCCTTCGCGAATTGCTGCACCGGGACGGCATGGTGGTGGCGCCCGGCGCCTATGACTGCATCACCGCCAAATTGATCGCGCAGGCCGGGTTCGACGCCGTCTACATGACCGGCGCCGGCACTGCGGCGACCTTGGGCTATCCCGATTTCGGGCTGGTGACGATGTCGGAGATGGTCGGCAACGCCCGGCGCATCGCCGCTGCGGTCGAGGTTCCGGTCATAGCCGATGCCGACACCGGCTACGGCAACGAGCTCAACGTTTTTCGCACGGTGCGCGAATACGCGACCAGCGGGGTCGCCGGCATCCATATCGAGGACCAGGGCTTTCCAAAGAAATGCGGCCATCTCGACGACAAGGAGATCGTGCCGCGCGAGGACTGGCTGGCCAAGATCCGCGCTGCCGCCGCGGCCCGCCGCGACCGCGATTTCGTGATCATCGCGCGCACCGACGCGCGCGCCGTGGCGGGCTTCGACGAAGCGGTCGCGCGCGCGAACGCAGCACTCGCCGTCGGCGCCGACATGGCCTTTGTCGAGGCGCCGCAGACCCTCGACGAGGTCGCCGCAGTGCCCCGCCTGGTCAGCGGCCCGTGCCTGCTCAACGTCGTCTATGGCGGCAAAACCCCGGACCTCGACCTGCGCGAAGCCGAGGCGATGGGCTACAAGCTCGCGATCGTCCCCGGCCTGTTGATCAAATGTGTGGTCGGCATCTGTGAAGAAAAGCTCGCGGAGCTGAAGGCGATCCATCGTCATCCGAGGCCGCCGAAGGAAATGACCGTGCGCGAGATGTTCCAGCGCGTCGGCGCCGACGAATGGGACGCCCGCCGCCATCTGTTCCGCGCCGCCGCTCCGACCCGCAACGCGGCGGAGTAGCTCCGCGTTTCATGCAACCACCTTCGGCGCGTGCCCCTCACCCTCCCGCTAGGCGGGTCCCTCCCTCTCCCCGCACGCGGGGCGAGGGTTTGGCTGAGCGACCGCTCGCCGACCGCATTCTCTACCGCGACGCGCTGATCCTGATCATCGACAAGCCTGCGGGGATCGCCGTGCATCCCGGGCCCGGCGGCGGTCCGAACCTCGAAAGCGGGTTTGACGCGTTGCGCTTCGGGCTTCCCCACCCTCCCGCCCTGGGCCACCGGCTCGACCGCGACACCAGCGGCTGTCTGGTGCTGGGGCGCCATCCAAAGGCGTTGCGGCGGCTCGGTGCGCTGTTCGCCGTGGGCAAGATCGAGAAAATCTACTGGGCGATTGTCGAGGGGCGCCCTTTGCAAGGCCAGGGCCGGATCGACACCGGGCTGAGGAAGCTCACTCGGGCGGGCGGCTGGCGGATGGTTATCGACCCGGCCGGTCGGCGCGCGGTCACCGATTATGGCGTGCTCGGTGTCGCCGACGGTCGCGCCTGGCTCGAATTACGCCCGCGCACCGGCCGCACCCACCAGATCCGCGTCCATTGCGCCGCCCTCGGCTGCCCGGTCGCCGGCGATCCCGTCTACGGCCGAGGCGTTGGCGGAATGCTGCTCCATGCCCGCGCCATTGCCGTACCGCTCTACCCGGCAAAGCCGCCGATCACGGTGACCGCTCCGCCGCCGCCGCACATGCTGAATGCGCTCGCCCGGTTTGCGTACGACGCGAGCAGCAACGCGGTCACCTATGCCGAATGATGACAGGCGGAGATAAAAGCCGGTATGAGTCGAGATCGCTGCTTGATACCGCGGCATTTCTCGGGCGGCTTTCTGTGAGATTTTGCTTCTGCCTGTTCTCCGGACAGCCACAGTCCAACTTCACCTCCCGCTTAACCGGCACCCCGCAGCACCGAGGTGCGGCGCGGCAAACACCCGAATTCGCTTCATAGTCGCCGTGTCCCCTTTTGTCGCCGTGATCCTGATCTGCCTCAATTCGGTGGCGCCCGCAGCCTGCAACGAGACGACCGCTGCGGACGTGCTCTCGAACGGTGTCGAGAACGAGCTGTCCTGTGTGATGGGCTGGCAAGACGTCGTCGCCCGCTCGGCGCTGGCGCGCGAAATCGGCAAGACGGCCTACGTCAAGACACTGTGTCGACGCGCGGCTGCCGCGACGAGAAGCCCGGCGACGCCGCGTTAAGATACGCTGCCGCCGGCCGGCATTGGGCTTCGTGCCCCGTCCGTTAATTCGCCCGGGAGACGTGTTTGCCAAAGTTCCGGCTCAACTCGATCGGCGCGGTGATCTTGGGGATCCTTGTCGCCGTGTCGGGATCCGCCCGCGGCGAAACCGTCGCTCTAGCGGTAGCCGAAATCGCGTCCGGGGTCTTTGTCCACAACGGCGTCCAGCAGGACGCGTCGCCGGCCAACGACGACGAGATCGCCAACATCGGGTTTATCGTCGGAAACGACGCGGTCGCGGTGATCGACCCCGGCGGCAGCTATCGCGAAGGGGCGATGCTGCGGGCCGCGATCCGCGCCCGGACCGGGCTGCCGATCCGCTATGTGATCATGACCCATGTCCACCCCGACCATATCTTCGGCGCGGCCGCGTTTCGCGACGACCATCCCGACTTCATCGGGCACGCCAAGCTCCCCGGCGCCCTCGCCCAGCGCGGCGCCTATTACCTGCGCCGGCTGCACGAAACCCTCGGCGATGAAGCCAACGGCAGCGAGGTTGTGCCGCCGACCGTTCTGGTTTCGAGCCGCCTCGAACTCGATCTCGGCGGACGGCGCCTGGTCGTGTGGGCGCATGGGCCGGCTCACACCGACACGGATCTCTCGGTCTTCGACGAGAAGACGAGCACCTTCTGGCTCGCCGACCTGCTGTTTGTCGACCGCATCCCGGTCATCGACGGCAGCCTCGTCGGCTGGCTCGACGAGCTTCGCCAGGTGACCGCGATCCCGGCGGCCAGAGCCGTTCCCGGCCACGGGCCGGTCTCGGTGCCGTGGCCGCAAGCCGCGGCGGCCGAACAGCGCTATCTGGAAACCGTCGCGCGCGACACCCGCGCCGCGATCAAGGCGGGGATCGACATTGCCGACGCCTATCGCCATGTCGCACAGTCGGAGCGCGGACACTGGCTGCTGTTCGACGATTATCACCCGCGCAACGTGACGGCGAGCTACAAGGAGCTCGAATGGGAGTGACCCCAGCCATGTTCGGTCGAGCCGCTGCGTCGTTCGTCCTGGTCCTGGTGCTGATCGGCGGCACCGCGCTCGCTGCCCCGACCGAGGCGGAGCGTGGCGCGCGCTGGTCGGATCTGCGCCACGCGATCTTTGGCGGGCGCGCGGTCGAGGACGCCGGCGGCCTCGTCGCGATCGAAGCGCCGGACCGCGCCGAGGATGCGGCGATCGTACCGGTGGCGATCAGGGTGTCTGAGAAACTGGCGCCCCAAATCCGCGGACTTTATCTCGTCATCGACTACAACCCGTCGCCGCTCGCCGCGCATTTCGTGCTCGGGCCGCTCGCCGATGCGCGGCGCATCGAGACCCGGGTACGGATCGACGACTACACCTACCTGCACGCCGTCGCCGAAACCGCGGACGGCCGGTTGTATCAGACCGCGCGGTTCATCAAGGCGGCGGGCGGCTGCTCGGCGCCGGCCGGCAAGGACCAGGCGCTTGCTCTCAAGCGGCTCGGCCAGATGAAGCTGGTCCTGGCCGAACGCCGGAAGCCTGACACGACGCTGGCAGCAAAGCTGTTGATCAGTCATCCGAACAGCTCAGGACTGCAGGTTGACCAGCTGACGCATTACTACATTCCGGCCGATTTCATGCAGACCCTCAAGGTCACCTATAACGGCGAATTGGTGTTCAAGCTCGAATCCGACATCGCGATCAGCGAGGATCCGACATTCAATTTCGCCTTCCATCCGCCAAATCCGGAAAGCGCCGGGGTGCTGACGGCTGAAGTCCTCGACAGCAGCCAGCGCCATTTTACCCAGAGCTGGCCGGTTAGGGCGGCGCCGCAGATGTAAGAGCCTGACCCAAAAGTCCCCGTCATCAATTATCGGCCGCAACGGGCCGCTTTCCGACCCGACACCGGCCGCTGAGCTTCGGCGTCGGGAACCGGCGAATCTGCCCCACGCCTGCCGTTCGCGATCGCCTTGGGGATGGGCTCAGTAGGGTGGATAACGGCCCTTCGCCGCGACCACTGGCGAGACAGGGTTGCGCTGGTTCCAGAACTCTCCGACCTCCGCACCGGATCGCTGCGGAAGTTAAGCCTTCGGTGATCTCCGGGACTTCTTCCTTGGCATCCACCTCGGGGAAAATCGCCAGGGCGGCGAGATAGTCGAAGCGGCCAGGTCAAGCAACTCAAGGCGGCCGGGTTTGGACGACGGCGCTGCTGCTTTCGCGCGGCAAAGGCATGCCGGAAGCGAGTGACGGAATTTTTTACAGGGCCTACTCCGGCATCTCGGCCATTCTCGCGCCGTGCCGTGGCCGGTCGTTGCCCACGCTGTCGGAGTTTTTTACAACTTGTCGGCTCTCCAGCCCCGTCTTCTCGGGCGATGAGCGCCTAAGCCGTTGTGTTATTCCCTTTCATCTCGATTTCCGTCACGCTGTCGGAATTTTGTACAAAATTCCGAGACGCCCCTCCCCACCCACGCTCCTGACAGGACTGTTGTTATTGAATTCTTCCAAATTTATTGATTAATCCCACGATTGGCGTGTTTCTTGCTTGGAAAGTCAGACCCAACTTCCGCGGTTTTGGGTGATGCGGTTGCTGGGGATCGCAGAAATGCTGGGGTTGCGACGACACCGCTCGCATTGTGGTGCTAAATGATCGACATTTTTGTGATTGAGACGGTTTATTTATCTTGAGAAGTGGCGACGAATCGTGGTGCCCTTGCCGCAAGCAGGGTGCCGCGCCATGTTCGTCCGCGTCAAGAAGATCGGAGCCTATGAGTACCTCTACCTCGTCGAGAACGCACGCGAGGGCGGGCGCCACGTTCAGCGCGTCATCAAGGCGCTCGGCCGGCGCGACGAGGTCGAAGCCTCCGGCCTGATCGACGGGCTGATCGCCTCGGCGGCGCGGCATTCGCGACGGACGATCGTGCTGTCGAGCTTCTATCGCGGCGAGTTGCCGGAACTGCGCCGCGTCAGCATCGGACCCGATTTGGTGTTCGGCCGGTTGTGGGCCGAAACCGGATGCCGCGACGTGCTCACCAGCCTGCTCGCCGACCGGCGCTTCGGCTTCGATGTCGAGCGGGCGATCTATCTCACCGTACTGCATCGGCCGACGGTCTCGGGTTCCGACCGCCACGCGAGCGAATGGCGCAACGGCTTGCGCGTCCCCGGCGCCGAAGGGCTCGGGCTCGACGAGGCGTACAAGGCGATGGCCTGGCTCGGCGAAATCGACGAGCACGGCCGCGGCACCGCCGAGGCGATCGAGGAAGCGCTCTACCGGCATCGCCAGCCGCTGTTCGGTGCGGTGTCGATCGCCTTCTTCGATACGACGACGTTATGGTTCGAGGGCGCCGGCGGTGAGAACCTGGGTCAGCGCGGCCATTCCAAGGACTACCGAGGGCACTTGAAGCAGGTCGTGCTCGGCATCGTGCTGGATGACGCCGACCGGCCGATCGCCTCGTTCCTGCTGCCGGGCAACACTGCCGACGTGACGATGTTGTTGCCGGTGGTGCGCCGTCTGCGCGATCGCTTCGACATCGCCCGGACCTGCATCGTCGCCGATCGCGGCATGATCAGCGCCCACACCATGGCGGCGCTCGAAGCCGAGAAGATCGAGTACATTCTCGGCGTGCGCGAGCGCACCAGCCGCGAGGTGCGCGCCGAGGTCATTGAGGATGATGGCGTCAGCGTGCCGCTGCTCATCCGGCGGCAGAAGGGCGAGACTGAACTCGCCGTCAGGGAGACCACAATCGCCGGGCGGCGCTACATCATCTGTCGCAATGACGAGGAAGCCAGAAAGGATGCCGAGGCGCGCGCCGAACTGATCGCCGGCCTCGAGCGCAAGCTCGCGCAAGGCGACAAGGCACTGGTCGCCAACAAGGGCTTCCGCCGTTTCCTCAAGACGCCCGTGGGCGACGGCTTTGTCATTGATCGGGCCAAGGTCGAGGCCGACGCCCGCTTCGACGGCCTGTTCGTGCTGCGCACCAACACGAAAATCTCCGCCCTCCAAGTCGTCCTGCGATACCGTAACCTCCTCGCCGTGGAGGACGCCTTCAAAACCGCAAAAGCGCTGCTTGCCACCCGGCCGATCTTCCACAAAACCGATGCCGGCATCCGCGGCCACGTCTTCTGCACCTTCCTCGCCCTGGTGCTGCGCAAGGAACTGACGGACCGTCTGGCGGCACGCCGCAGCAAGCTCGAATGGCAGCGCATCATCGATGATCTTGCCGACCTCAGTGAGATCGAGGTCGAACAGGATGGTCGCCGGGCCCGACTGCGCACCGCTCCCGGCGCAACCATTGATCCGATCTGCCGCGCTATCGAGATCACCCTGCCGCCCGTCTTCCAGGAGATGCCGCCCGCCCGCTGAACCCCCAAGAAAATGTGGTGCCTAAATCTGAAAATGGCCTCCAAGCCGTTGATAATCAGCCGTCTTCAAATCCAAACTGCGGAAGTTGGGTCAGACAAGCTAAGGGGAGGCCCAAATGACCCGGCACCACCGTCATTTCCCTGAGGGGGGAAGCGCCATGCTGCGGACCATGACAATCCTGGGCGCGGGTCTGATCGGCCTGATGCACCCGACGGCGTCGCACGCCGGTCCCCTCGATTTCATGTTTTCGTTTACCGGCACGGTCCCTCCCGGAAGCGTAGCCGGCACCGTCACCGGAGAGATCTTGGCCTGACGGACAATGCCACCGGCCCCGCATCGAATGTGATTCTCGATAGCTATCCAGCAGAAGAATTGGATGCCCCTCCCCCACCCATAGACATATCATCACTGGGCACACCTAATTCATTCACCGTATTGAACAATGCCATGACCGCTGCCGAATTTAACGGAACCGACACCACAGGCATAACAACCCTAGAAATCGTCCCACCGGATAACCGTTTAATCATCACTAATCCCTCCACAAGAATAATGTCAGATGTCGCGAACATCGACGGCTTCGCCGGTGTGACTTTCACCCTAGTCCAACAGACCCCCGAGCCGTCGAGCGTTACGCTTCTGGGGACGGGACTAGGCTTTGCGGCATTATGGGCGTTGCGCCGGCGGCTTCGGCGGCGGGCGGCCTCAGCCTAAAGTCGCGGCCCGTTTCCGTGTCCGTTCGGCTCGTCGACAGCCCACCCTTCGCCCAACCGACCCACCGTCGGACATACACCCCAAGCCGGGAGGAACCGTTTGGTTGCTCCCGCTCCTGCTCGTAAAGCCGGGCTGCACGTTCGACGAATTTTTGGATCGTGTCCTCGGCCAGCCTCAGTCCTGCGCGGCTGAAATGATAGCCGACGAAATCAAAGCCCCGCTCGATCCGGCCGATGAAGGTCTTGTCGGGATGTTTCTGCAAGCGCAGCGAACCGAGGATTTCATTCACCGCCGTTACCGCGCGGCGCAGCTTCCACCGGGTCGGGGCAAGCACCAGAATGTCGTCTATGAAGCGGACGTAGAAGAGCCCGGTCGCGATCATCCGCCGGTCGAGCTGATCGAGGAAGAAGGCCCCGATCAGCGGGCTCAGCGGACAGCCGAGCGAGATCCCGCGCTCGCAATCCCAAAACCAGCCGCCGCTTTCGGCGGTGCGGCGCAGGTATTGGCCGAGCAGGTTAAGAATGTTGCGTTCGGCGACCGAGCGAGCCAGCCTGTCCATCAGCAGCAGATGATCGATCGAGGCGTAGTAGGACTTCACGACGGTGCGCAAGACGAAGCGGTTCGCGGCGAGCGCGGCCCAGACCGCCGCACCGCTGCCGTCGCGCCGACATCGCCTTTGATGTGGGTGCAGCGCGGCGAGATCTGCAATACCCCGGCCAGCACGAGCGCCAGCGCTTTCAGCACGAGCGCATCGCGGCCGACCATAAATCGGCCTCGCCCCCGTCCGCCTTGGTCACCCGCTGCAGCAGTCCAAAGCGAAAATCGGCCGAACAGCAGCTCGCCTCGCAGCCGTTGCTTCTCGTCCGCCCATCCGCGCCGGAACGACCAGATATCGGCGGCCGCCGGCCAGTCCCGCCGCCGCCGGCACACCCACGCAAACGCAGCATCAAGCACCGCGTCGGAGGCGAGAGCAGCCGTGAGTTGCTGGCCTCGACGAGTTTCATTTATCGAAGCAACACCCCCGCCCGCGGCCCGACCGAGGGACGCCCTAGTGGTGCGAACCAAATAGATGGTCCCCACCCTTGGTTCCTTGTCGCCCCCGCGAAAGCGGGGGCCCAGAGCCTGCCCCTGGCCTGAACAGGGGGCAAGTGAGGACGCGGTGGCCCTGGGTTCCCGCTTTCGCGGGAATGACGGAAAAGGAGCGGGTAACAAGCGTCAGATTTGTACCCCTAGCTCCCGACCGCTAACCAGTCGCCTCCCTGACACCCCTCGGAAATCCTCCGGGCAGGGTCATCTGTAATTTGGCAGACGGGTGACATTTTGATCGGGCGTGTACACTGCGAGGTCGGAAAAGCCCATAGGACCGAAGGTCCGGTTTGGGTCGGTTTGACTCGTTCGACCGATGACAGGCGAATGGCTGGTTTCGGCGCATCTGCGTCACTGCCCGACGCGCGGCGAAGGTCGGCTGACCGATTCGTGAGCCGCCGCTCGCCGCCGGCAGCGGGACCAGCGCCATGCGGCTCGACTCTGCAAACCTTTGGGTCAAGTTCTAAATCCGCCTGGCGCCGCGGGTTATCGGCACTGCAGGTTCGCCTCGGCTTGCGCCCGCCGCAGCTCTTCGATCACGGCTTTGATCTGCGGCGGGTCGCGGAACAGACCGACGCGACCGCCGACCCCGCCGCCGAGTTGCAGGCTGAGCGCGGTCTCGGCCTGTTCGTAGCGCGAATAGGGCATCAGCCCGGCGATGGTGTCGATCGCGCAGGAGCACTTCAGCATGGCCTCTCGGGTGTTGCCGTTGGCAGCCATGCAGCCGATCACGTAATCCGCCCGCGTCGCGGTCGGGTAGTCGTTGTCCGGCGCGGCGGCGCCTTGGCCCGGTTGTGCCGAGCCGAGGAGTGTTAGGACGACCACGAGCGCGGCGACGGCGATTGCCTGCAAGCGATGATCTGTCATTCCTCCCTCTATCCGCGGTGGATCGTCGTCCAGGATTGGTTAGGCCGGCCCGACACTGTGCAGCGGCACGAAGTTTGCGGCGGTCGGTACCGCGAAAGGGGCGCCTCGAATGACTGCTCTCGTGCTCGTCTTCTGCCTCCAGTCCTCACCCGGCTCATGGTCGAACAGCGGCCGATCGAGGATCTGGCGCCGCTCGCCTGCGTCGTCCGCGCCCAGGAATATGCGGCAAACTGGTTGTCCGAACATCCAAAATGGATGCTCTCGCGGTGGCGGTGCGAGCACAATATCCCGCGGCAACGGCCGGCCTAGGACGATCTCGCTGCGCATGCGGGGCGCCCCATAGACCGATGCACGCGCGCGCTTGTCGAGCAACCGGAAGTGTCATAGCATCGGCGAACCAAGATTTGGACCGGTTTGATCGCCGGACCGATGATGTCCGTATCTCTCCCGGCTCCGGAGATGCGGGCGATCGTATCAAAATGTAGGGAGGGATGTAGGCGATGAAGTCATCTCGCTGGTGGATGCCGGCTCTCGCGTTCGCTCTGGGTTCGAGCGCCGCGAGCGCCAATGACCAACTGATTCAGCTGTCAAAAGATCCCAACCAATGGGTGATGCCGGCGGGCGACTACGCAAACTCGCGCTACAGCGCGCTCGATCAAATCAACAAGGACAACGTCAAGAACCTGCGTCCGATCTGGACGTTTTCGACCGGTGTCCTGCGCGGCCACGAAGGCGGTCCGCTGGTCGTCGGCGACGTGATGTATTTGAGTACGCCGTACCCGAACAATGCCTTTGCGCTCGACCTGAACAACAACGGGCGAATACTGTGGAAGTACGAGCCCAAGCAGGATCCGACCGTGATCCCGGTAATGTGCTGCGACACGGTCAACCGCGGGGTGGCCTATGCCGACGGCAAGATCTTCCTGCATCAGGCCGACACCACCGTGGTGGCGCTCGACGCCAAGACCGGCAATGTCGTGTGGAGCGTCAAGGACGGCGATCCGCAAAAGGGTGAGACCGGGACCAGCGCCCCGCTGGTGGTAAAAGACAAGGTGCTCGTCGGCATCAGCGGCGGCGAGTTCGGCGTCCAGGCACGCCTCACCGCCTACAACATCAAGGACGGCTCCTTGGCGTGGAAGGCCTATTCGGAGGGCCCCGACAACCAGATCCTGTTCGACGCCAACACCACCGCGCTCGGCAAGCCCGTCGGCAAGAACTCGTCGTTGAAGACGTGGCAGGGCGACCAATGGAAGATCGGCGGCGGCGGCACCTGGGGCTGGATCTCGTATGACCCGGAGCTGAACCTCGTCTATTACGGGTCGGGCAACCCCAGCACCTGGAACCCGGTGCAGCGGCCCGGCGACAACAAATGGTCGATGACCATTTTCGCGCGCAACCCGGACACCGGGGTCGCCAAGTGGGTCTACCAGATGACGCCGCACGACCAGTGGGACTACGACGGCGTCAACGAGATGATCCTGGCCGACATCAACGTCAAGGGCCAGCCGACCAAGGCGCTGGTGCACTTCGACCGCAACGGCTTTGGCTACACCCTCAATCGTGAGACCGGAGAGCTGCTCGTCGCCGAGAAGTACGACTCCAAGGTCAACTGGGCGACCAAGGTCGACATGCAGACCGGCCGGCCGCACGTCGTCGCCGAGTTCGCCCCCGGCTCCAAGGGTGAGGACGTCAACTACAAGAATGTCTGCCCGGCGGCCCTCGGCTCAAAAGACCAGCAGCCGGCCGCGTTCTCGCCAAAGACCGGGCTCTTCTATGTCCCGACCAACCACGTCTGCATGGATTACGAGCCGTTCAAGGTGTCCTACACCGCCGGGCAGCCCTATGTCGGCGCGACGTTGTCGATGTACCCGCCGCAGGGCGACAACAACCTCGGCAACTTTATCGCCTGGGACGCCGGCGCCGGCAAAATCGTGTGGTCGGACCCGGAGCCGTTCTCGGTGTGGTCAGGGGTGCTCGCCACGGCAGGTGGCGTGGCCTTCTACGGCACGCTCGAGGGCTACTTGAAAGCGGTCGACATGCAGACCGGCAAGGAGCTCTACCGGTTTAAGACACCGTCCGGGATCATCGGCAACGTCAACACCTTTACCCACGGCGGCAAGCAATACATCGCCGTGCTGTCGGGTGTCGGCGGCTGGGCCGGCATCGGCATGGCGGCGGGCTTGACCAAGGATACCGACGGGCTTGGCGCGGTCGGGGCCTACAAGGCGCTGTCGGACTACACCCAGCTCGGCGGGGTGCTGACGGTCTTCGCTCTGCCCGACTGACCGTCGAGTTGCGCTGACGATCAGGCTGGCCGGCGCCCCCGCCCGGGCGCCGGCCTTTCTCCTCCGGCATCGCTCGTCCTGATGAATCTCAGAAATGCCATCGCCGGGTCGCTGTTCGTCGCCCTTGGCGCCATTCCCGGAACGGGCCTTGTGGTGGCGGCGCACAGCGACCAACCGGCGCAGAAACCCTATACGATCCAAAACGGGAAGGTCGACAAAAAGACCTACAACGGCTGGCGCCGCTACACCGAATCGTGCATGCGCTGCCACGGGCCGGACGGGGCCGGCAGCTCGTATGCTCCCGATCTCGTCAATTCGGCCAAGCATATGACGCAGGACCAGTTCAACGAGATCGTCGTCAACGGCCGGACCAACGTCAATGCCGCCAGCGAAAACGTGATGCCGCCTTTTGGTACGGTCGAAGACGTCATGAGCTATCTCGACGACATTTGGGCCTATCTGAAGGCGCGCGCCGACGGCGCTCTCGGGCGTGGCCGGCCGCCGCGGATCGGTGACTGAATGCGCGGGAGTGTGCCATGGCTTGCAGCGCTGCTGGGGGTCGGCCTCGTCTGCGGCGGCCGGCCGGCGGTGGCACAGACCGCCGACATCGTCGACCGCAGCGCGCTCAAGGTCTGTGCCGACCCCAACAATCTACCGTTCTCAAACGAAAAGAAGCAGGGATTCGAGAACAAGATTTCTGAGGTGATGGGCACCGCACTCGGTCTAAAGGTGCGACTATACCTGGTTCCCGCAGATTATCGGGTTCGTGCGCAATACATTGCAGGCGCATCGCTGCGATCTGGTGATGGGGACGGTTGCCGGCGACGACATCATGCAGACGACGAACCCCTACTACTTCACGACCTATGTCATGGTTTACCGTTCTGACAAAGGGTTCGCCTTCGAGGGGTTGTCGGACCTGCGGCTGGCGAGCCTGCGCCTCGGCGTGGTCAGCGCCACACCCCCCTCCGATCTTCTCGTCCGCCATGATCTGATGGCGCACGCCAAACCCTACCAGCTGACCGTCGACACCCGCGCCGAATCGCCGACCCATCAGATGGTCAAGGATGTCGTCGACGGGACGATCGACGTCGGCTTTCTGTGGGGGCCGATCGCCGGCTATTACCGCAAGCATGACGGGCTGCCGCTGACGCTGGTTCCGCTCAAGGACGAACTCGGTGCGGCGCGCATGAAATACCACATCGCGATGGGGGTGCGCGGGAACGAGCCCGAATGGCGCCGCCGCGTCAACGCCGTGATCTTAAAACAGCAGCCGGAGATAACCGCGATCCTGCGCGACTACGGCGTGCCGCTGCTCAACGAGCGGGGCGAACTGGTAAACCCGTGAGTAAGGCGGCGACGGGACGGGCGATCGCCGGCCTCATGCTGGTCGTGTTGTCGGTTGCCGGTCCCGGCGTTCGCGCCGAGCCGCCGGAGCCCCAAGGGTACCGGATGGACAATTATCGGGCGCCGACCCCGGCGACCGTCGCCGGCGGCGCGGCACTCGATACGCCGAGAGCGCGGCAATTGTGGAAGGACGGCGGCGCGGTGTGGATCGATGTCCTCGGCGCACCCCATCGGCCGGCAAATCTGCCGGCCTCGGCCGTGTGGCTGCCGGTGCCGCGGCGCGACATCCCGGGCAGCTTGTGGTTGCCCGATATCGGCCGCGGCGAAATCAGCGACAAGCTCGAAGCCTATTTTCATACGAACCTCGAGCAGGCAACCAAGGGCCGGCGTGATGCACCCGTCGTCTTTTATTGTCTCGCCAATTGCTGGATGAGTTGGAACGCGGCCAAGCGGGCGGCAAGCTGGGGGTACAGGCACGTCTATTGGTATCGCGACGGCACCGACGGGTGGGAGGCGGTTAAACTGCCGTTGGCTATTGCAACCCCGGTTCCGGCACCCTGAACGCGGGTTAGAACAAACCTCGCTCAAGTCGAACCGCTATGCCGAATTGTATTTCAAGCCGGCTGAACTCCTGCTTGCTAATCGACGCCACCGCCACGGCGCATCCCCCCAGACCCCAGAGCCCGGCGGAATGTCATCTGTAATTGGCAGACGGGTGACATTCTGATCGGGCACCCACAAAATCTTGGCGCATAACAGCGATTCTGGAAAATCGGGGTTGGAGTGTGACGCGATATATGCGACCGCTGACCCTAATCTTCACCTGCCTTGACCAGAGGGGCCATATAGCTCAAAAGCGAAAACGCCTTAAGGCTATTTTCCTTAGTTGCATACTCCTTCATAGCAACACCATGCAGCACGGTATGGCGATTGATCCCTTCATAATTAAATGTTCGGCGCTCCTTTTCGGTATAAGACATTGGTAATTTTTCAGTGATCGATAGCCACATGATTTCGTGGAAATGAGCTAACAATTGTCCGAATAGATTACCTTCGTCGTCCCGTTCAATTGTTTCTAGCTTGGTCTCGGCCAAAGATGAGACGTGTTTGTCCCCGCCCTGGAAGACATATCGTTCAGTAGCCTGAAAGCAAATACCATCGATCTGGGCAAAGAAGGCCATCACCGACAAGGAATATTCGCCGCGAAGGTGTGCATCACCAGCCGGGCGTAAGACGAATTCCCGTTCGGGGTAGTGTCTTACAATACTTTGAAGATGAAATTTGAAATTCTCCTCGTATAGTCTGGCAATGCACCGCTCCAACTCGTCTAAAGAGTGCGTCGCGGCAGCGTACACTAATTGATCGATTTCGGTTAGGCTAAAATACTCACTGATGAACCAACCACGCTGTGCCAGCGAGACGACTTTTTCCGCAAGCTTGGGATATAGTTCAAGGCGCGCCTGAAGGCTCTTATGAACAGCCTTAGCAGTGTCGATAAGTTGCTGATTGAACTCCTCGGCAATCGGTTGGACGCGGGCGAGCGCGCTGCGCCAGCGTGCCGCAAATTCTGCTTGCTGCCGCCCGAACGCAGTGATCGCTTGAACTGCGGCAGCGTGTTGCGCCGAATAATTCGGTAACTTGATGTCAGAAAGGCGCGCAAACTGTTGCTGCACGGCGCGGGCAACATCCCGCATGGTTTTTTTCAAATCCTCCGTGCTAGCCCTGACAATCCGCAACAGTCTCTCGCTCTCGCGTTCGCCTAACAGGGAATTTGTTGCTCCATCGCTCTGCGGGGATTTCACTGCTAAAGAGTGAACTTCAGCAGCGAGATAAGTTCCGACTAACCTGTCAATGGCGTCCTTCGAGAGTGCACCGAAAGCAGAGGCATCGACCGGCACCGCCGCTTCATAGACATCGCGGTCAGCTTCAGCTTCTTCGGGCACCTGTCTCGCCACAATTGCGAGGAAACGAGCCGCGAAGTCATCAGCCGATATGTGATCAAGAGGGATAGCGGCGATGTCATGCAGAAGGTTAAACCGCACCCGGACAGCCAGCATCCTTCCCAGAGACGGGTCTCGAAGTTCGATAGGGTTAGGAAGCGGCTTGAACAGCGGAGGGCTGCTGCTGGTCGTCATGGCTTTATGCCGCGAGGCGTGAAATCGTCGCCGGACTCACATTGTAGCTGCGGCCAATGTCGGCAAGCGTCTCGCCTTGGTTGCGGCGCTTGATCGCTTCTTTTTGCTGGTGCGCGGTGAGCTTCGGCGGTCGGACCCATTCGCTGCCCGCGCGCCACGGCTCGCGCCCGGTCTTCGCCGGTGCGCACACGGATCAAATCGCGCTCAAACTCCGCCAGCCCGCCTAGGACCGTCAGCATTAACCGCCCGTGCGATGTGGTGGTATCGGCCCATGTGTCGCCAAGGGATTTGAAACCGGCATTCTTGGCGGTAATCGCCGCAACAGTGTTCAACAGGTCGCGGGTGGATCGCGCGAGCCGGTCGAGCCGTGTCACCATCAGCCGTCGTCAGCGTCGAGCTGGTCGAGCAGCCGGCGAAGCTGCGCCCGGTCGGTCTTGGCTCCACTCGCCACTTCGCGGAACACTTTGCCCGCCCCGTGCTTCCTGAGTGCGGCGACCTGAGCAGCCACGCTTTGACCGTCGGTCGATACCCGTGCGCAGCCGTAAATCATGGGTTTATTGTGCGCCGGGATTGCGCAACGAAAAAGCGTAATCGGTTCAACGCCCTAATTTTGGTGCAAATATCTTGAAGTCCGGAGTCCAAGTGCTCACACGCAGACATAAGATTCCACCCGTCATGGCCGGGCTTGACCCACGGCTGTCCGGCACATTTTGTGCTTTACGGCGCGCACGGCACTGTATCTGTTCGGGTCTGGACGTTGGGGACGTTCCGGGACGCGAAACGGGGGCAGTGCCGTGCGACACCACAATAGCGTTTTTCATCAGCTTTTGAAGCATCTGCCATGGGATGATTTCGAGCGGCTGGCGAGGGTGCATCGCGCGGATGCGCTGGCGCGCCGATTGACCAGCAAGAGCCAGTTCCTGGCCATGCTCTATGGCCAGCTGGCCGGCGCGGCGAGCCTGCGCGAGATTGTCGGCGGGATCGAGAGCCAGCGGGCGCGGCTCTACCACCTGGGGGCCACGCTGCCGCGGCGCTCGACTTTGGCCGACGCCAACCACGATCGATCGAGTGCGCTGTTCACCGAGCTGTTGGCGCTGCTGATTGCGCGGGCGCATCGCGGTCTGCGCCGCAGCCTGGCCGAGACCACTTATCTGATCGATGCGACGGGTCCGCGGCTTGACGCGCGCAGCTGGGCGCGCTTTTCCGCGGGCGTGTGCGGTGCCAAGCTGCATGTCATCTACGATCTCGCGGCCGACCGGCCGATTTACGCCGCGATCACCCCGACGCGGGTCAACGACATCACCGCCGCTCAGGCGATGCCGATCGAGCCGGGCGCGACCTACGTTTTCGATCTGGGCTATTACGACTACGCGTGGTGGGCCAAGCTCGATGCGGCACAGTGCCGGATCGTCACCCGGCTCAAATCCAACACGCCGTTGAGCGTGGTCGAGGAACTGCCGGTTCCGGCGGCGACGGCCATCCTGTCCGACCGGATCGGCCACCTGCCGGCGCGCCAAGGGAGCGGTCGCAGCAACCCTTTCCAAGACCCGGTGCGCGAGGTTCGCGTCAAGCTCGACAGCGGCAAGATCATCCGCATCCTGTCCAACGACCTCGACGCCTCGGCCCAAGAGATCGCCGATCTCTACAAGCGCCGCTGGGCGATCGAGCTGTTCTTCCGCTGGGTCAAGCAGACCCTCAAGATCCGCCGCTTTCTCGGCACCAGCGAGAACGCCGTGCGCATCCAGATCGCCGTCGCGCTGATCGCCTTTCTGCTGCTGCGCCTGGCCCAGGCCGGGCAAATCGCGGTGACCAGCCCGCTCGCCTTCGCCCGCCTGGTTCGCCTCAACCTGATGCATCGCCGACCGCTCGATCGCCTGCTCGATCGCGAAACCCCAATCGGCCCCAACCCCGCTCAAATGGCACTCCAATGGAGCCCCGCGTGAACCGGACAGCAGTGGCACGAGGCCGGGCATGACGAGCGCGGTGAGACTGCATCAACTGAATGGGTCTGAGGACTGAGTGCGAGGGCGCGCCTCGCTCCTAACAATGGCAGCGATTTTTAGGCCGCCGGAAATCGCGTCAATGCGGTCGAAAATCTGCTCTAGATTGCAGGGTTTGCGGCGTGACCTTGAAGAAACGATCTTGTTGCGACAATGACGATCATATAATTGCCTCTTTCACATTCGATACTCCCGGGTCATCGCGATGCCGAAAGGATGGCCGGTTGGATTGAGGCGGAGCCGATGGGCTTCGGGCGTTCACAAGAGCGGGGGTTGCCGAGTGGAGCCCGCCTATGCCTTGCCCGGCGGGCCGAGGCCGAAACCGCGGCGGGCTGTCGCCATTTCAACCTTACGGGTAGTTTTTTGCTGCAGGATTTGCTGCAGATGCAGCAGCCCGCGACAGCCGATACTATCATCGGTTGTAACTTTGGAGGGCGAGCATGGAGCGAGCCGCCAAATTCATCTGGGTGTTGCTGATGCTCGCGACCTCGCCGCGTCGAGCCGCCGATGTGAGCCCCGAGCAGGTCCGCGCGATACTGGCGGCAGCGGCGCCCGACAAGCCCGCCGACCTCTCGGGGAAGTCGCTCGAGAACCTCGACCTCAGCAATTTCGACTTGAAGGAGCAAATCTCTCGCGGGCCAATTTATTTGGCGCGAAAGTGGTCGGTGCGGATTTGTCGGGCGCCGATTTGACGGGCGCGAAACTCGACCTCGCCTGGATTATGCGGGCGAATTTTACCGGCGCCAATTTGTCGAATGCGAGCCTGCTCGGTCTCGTCGTTTCGTCCGGTTTGGACTACTCGCCCGGCGAAGCTCCAACATTCAAAGGCGCAAATTTCTCCGGGGCCCACATTCTCGCCCGGCTCGCCCGGTTCGATCTGCGCGGCGCCAAATTCACCGGCGCCAGAATGGGTGCCGACATGACGAACCAGTCGATGGGGCTGATGCGGAGCGATGTTTCCGGCGCCGATCTGGTCGGTGCGGACTTTTCGAAGGCCGATCTCCGCCGGGCATTGCTGCGCTTCGCCAAGCTGAGCGGGGCGAACCTGACCGGCGCCAACTTGTCCGGAGCCGATCTTTCGGGCGCCGATTTGACGGGGGCAGATCTGACCGGCGCCGACGCGACCGAGGCCGATTTCGGCGGCGCGGTGCTGACAAGGGCTCGCGGCCTCGCCACGATGAAAGGGTGGCAGCCCCCCGGGCGGCCCCCGCCGAACCGATAGCTCGCGTTATTGCGGGGTGGCGTTTTGTAATGCCCGGGCCCAGGCACCGAGGCGCGCATCGAGCGCCACCGGTGTCTCGCAGGCGTAACGGATCGTTCGCTGGATCTCTTCGAAGTTCCGCGCGGTAAAGTCGTGCCGCTGCTGCAGGTCGGTGCGTCGCGCGGCGGCTTCACCGGTGGCGTCAGGCGGGATGGAATTGAGTTCGGCCGCGAGCCGGGCGACGAGGTCGGCAAGTTCGCGCTGCCGTCGACCGATCTGCCTCAGCTCCTCGATCAATCCGGCGCGCTCGCGATCGCTCTCTTCCAGAAGCCCGTCAAAGGCGAGCGCAAGACGGTGCTGACGATCGCCCGACAAGGTCCGGGCAAACGCCGTGATCTCGGTCAGCCCCTCTTGCGTCGGCACCCGCCGGGGTGCCAGACGCCGGACCAGATCGACGACCGCTGGATCGGCATGCCAATCGCCGACATTGCCCAAGGACGGCCCGTTCCAGTACGCCGCGGCCGCGAGCTTTGGGACCAGGCGCTGCTGGCACGGCCAATCCGGATCCTCCGCGCGCGGCCGCGCCGAGCGTGCGCCAACAGCGCCAACCAGAACCGCCGCCGCGGACAGTGTCATCATGGCAAGGGTGTATCTGCGGGACACGCCTTACTCGGCGGCGCGACGGGCCATCAGGCCTTTGGCCGGGTCATAGCCGTAGACCGCCAACGTCAAGAAAACGACCGTCGAGGCCACCAGCACCGCCGCCGACACCGGTTCGAACTGGCCGTAGAGCGCAAAGCGGATCAGTTCGACGGCATGGGTGAACGGGTTGAGCGTGCAGATGCGGTAGAGCCAAAGGCTCGCTTCCTTGACGTGCCACAACGGATAGAGCGCCGAGGACGCGAAAAACATCGGAAAAATCACGAAATTCATGACGCTGGCAAAATTCTCGAGCTGCCGGATGGCCGAGGACAGCAGCAGACCGAGCGCCCCCAGCATCAGCCCGGAGAGGATCAGCGCCGGCAGCACGGCGATGTAGCCGTACCACGGCGGCTCGATCTCCCAGATCAAAGCGATCGCCAGAAAGGCGTAGGCCTGCAATACCGAGACGATGACCCCGGCGAACAACTTTGCCGTCAGCAGAAACCAGCGCGGCAACGGGCTCACCATCAACACCCGCATGCTGCCCATCTCGCGGTCGTAGACCATCGACAGCGAGCTCAACATGCCGTTGAACATCAGGATCATCGCGATCAGCCCGGGGGCGATGTAGACCGAGTAGGGGATGTAGGTCTCGTAGGGCGGGATGATCGAGACCCCGAGCACGAACTGAAAGCCGGTGGCAAAGATCGCGAGCCAAACCAAGGGGCGCACCAATGCCGAAAAAAAGCGGCCACGCTGGTTCAGAAAGCGCAGCCATTCGCGGATCGAGACGCCGATCAGGCAGCGCAGATAATGGATCGGCCGCATGCCGCCACCCGTGCCGCCCCTGGTGCCGCTCCTCATGCTGCCGCGCGCTCCTGCACCAGGGTTTCGAACGCGGCGCGCAGCGAGGGCGCGCGCATCCCGCCGACGAGCTCGGCGACGCCGCCATCGGCCCGCACCTCGCCCTTGTGCAATACGATAACCCGCGCGCCGTCGCCGGCCTCGTCGATCAAATGGGTGGCCCACAGCGCCGCCAGGCCCTCTTCGCGGCAGAGATGGCGGACGTGATCCAGCAGAAACTGCCGGCTCGAAATATCGAGCCCGACGGTGGGCTCGTCGAGCAGCAACAGACGAGGGCGATGCAGCAGCGCGCGGGCGATCTCGACCCGCCGGCGCTGACCGCCGCTCAGCCGGCGAGCCTTGTCCCGGCGCTGCTCGCCAAGCCCGACCCGTTCCACCTCCGCCGCGATCCGCTGGGCCGCCTCGCGACGCGAGAGCCCGTGCAGGGCGCAGTGGTAATAGAGGTTCTGCTCGACCGTCAGATCGAGATCAAGGGTCGGCTGCTGGAACACCACCCCCATCAGCCGCAGGCACTCCAACGCCCGTTCGCGGATGTCCATGCCAAAGACGCGGATCATCCCCTCGCCCTGCGCGTAGAGCCGGGTCGCCAGCGAAAACAGGGTCGTCTTGCCGGCGCCGTTCAGCCCCAGCAACACGGTGAACTCACCGGGTTCAATCGAGAACGAAACACGGCTCAGCACCCGCCGCTGCCCAAAGCGGTGTCCGAGCCCCTCGACGGCGAAGGCGGGAACGGTCACAAAAGCCTCACGGGCGGGAGACGACACCCCAGGGCGACTGGCCGACGGGGACAGATTTAATCACTTTTTGCGCGGTGACGTCGATCACCGAAATATCGTTGCTGACCCCATTGGTGGTGTACAGCCAAGTCTGGTCCGGGCTGAAGGCAAGGCTCCACACCCGCTGACCGACCAACAGGTAGCGCAGCACCTCATAAGATTGTGCATCGACCACCGCGACCCGATTGGCCGGTCCGAGCGCGGCAAAGGCTAGCTTGCGGTCCTTGGTGATCGCGATGCCGACCGGCTGGATTGCCTCGGTCGGCACTCCGGGAACGGCAAAGCTGATTTTTTTGACGATCTGGCGCTTGGCGGCATCGATGACGCTGACCGTCCCGCCGACTTCAGCGGACACCCAAAATTGTGCGCCGTCGGCGGTCCACACGGCGCGCCGCGGTCGGCTGTCGACGAGGATGTTGGCGACGACCGCGCGTTTTGCGGTGTCGATGACATGAGCCATACTGGTGGTTTCGGAGGTGTTGACGAGATATTTCCCGTCCGGGCTGATGCCCATGCCTTCCGGCTCGACGCCGACTGGAATCTCGGTGACGACGGCGCCCTCTTCGATGTCGACGATGGTGACAAGGTTGTCGTCCTCGTTGGCGACGTAGAGGAGCTTGCCGTCGGGATCGAGCGCGAAGAATTCGGGGTCGGTGCCGCTCGGCAGGGTGCGGACCACCTTGTCCGAGGCGAGATCGAGCACCTCGATGTGGTCGCTGTCGCTGGCGCAGATGTAGAGCGACTTCGCGTCCTTCGACAGCAGGATGCCGCGCGGGCGCTGCCCGACCGGGATGGTCTTGACCGGTTCGAGGGTGGCGCCGTCGACGACGGTGATCGTGTCGTCTTTTTCGTTCGAGACATAGATCGTATCCGCCGCTGCAATCCGCGCGGAGCAGAGGAGCGCCAGCGACAATGCCACCGCGATGCGGCCGGTCACTGGATTTGGCATTTGGTCTCGGGCTTGTCGATCCCGAGGGTGTCGAGCTCGGAAAACTGGTGCAGAAAACCCGGCTGCGGCGACACCGAGACGAGGGAGCGGGCATCGGCGAGCAGGACCGGCTGGCGCAGCTGGCCGTCCCACGAACGGAAGCTCAGCCGGGCGCCCTTGTAGGCGGCGAGCTCGAAACGATCGCTGCGCATAAAGGCGGAAATGACGGCGGGGTCGGTCGACTGGGTCCGGGTTGCCGCCTCGCCAATCGCTCTGACCGCCATCCAGGCGGCGTAGTCGCGGTCGGTCATCCAGCGCTTTGACTGGCGCAGAAAGCGGTCCTGAAGCTGGGTGGCGCCCCACTGCTCATGCGGCCGGGCCCAGGCGCTTGGCACCAGGCCCTGGGTGCCGGCGACCGGGCGGGGGTCAAACGTCCGGTACGAGAGGTCGTCGCCAAATTCGTCGTCTTCGTCGGCAACCACCAGCACGTCGTACCTGATCCCTTGAGTGAAGCGCGCAACCTCGGCCTGAATGGCGAAGTGGCCGGTATCGGTGCGCCGTGCGCCCGGGACAAACGTCCAGGGTTTCTCTTCGACGATATGCGCCTGGAACTTCAGTGCGGCGTGCTGGATGTCGGCGGCAAATTCCCGGTCGCCGTCACTGTGGCCGACGACGAGCAACAGATTGGTCCAGCGCTTGACGACAAGATACTGAACCAGCGCATCGGCGAGCATCGCCCGGCTCGGCAACAGGTGCAGTGTGTTCGCGCGACAATCCACCCCCCGCAACCGGTCATCGGGCGCGGCGGTGTTGAAGATCGTCATGTGGCTGGCGTCAGGAAGGCCGGCGATCGTCATCAGCTGCGGCGCGTCGAGATCGGTCACGACAAGCCGGACGCCCTTTGCCGCGAGGTCGCGGAGGGCGCTGGCGACGTCGCCGCCTTCAGGCGCGATGCTCTCGATAACCTCAAAGGATTGCCCGGTGAAATGGCCGGTGGTGTTGTTGTCGGCGATAGCGAGGCGAGCGCCCTGGATGCCTTCATCCTCCGGCGGCTGGTCGAGGTAGGTAAGCGGCAACGTCCGCCTTACCGCCTGCGAAAGCGACCCGATCTGCACGGTCGGTCCGCCGGCGCAGACACGGAGGACGGGCGCGGCCGCCAGTGCGGTTGCGATCGTCACCAGCAGTGCAAAGCGGCAGCAAGGGCCGACCATCACCCGCCCGATCGCCTACTTCAGTGTTTCCAGATAGGCGATCATATCGGCGCGCTCGGTCTTGTCCGTGATCCCGGGAAAGATCATCTTGGTGCCCGGCACCATCGCGTGCGGATCCGTCAAATAGGTATCGAGGGTCTGCGGATCCCAAGTGTGCTTGAAATTCTTCATCGCGTCAGAGTAGTTATAGCTATCGAGGCTGGCTGATTTGCGGCCGACGATGCCGAACAGGCTCGGTCCTATCTTGTTCTTGCCGAGCTCGTTGGTGTGGCACAAGGCGCATTTTTTGAAGATCGTCTTGCCGGCGTCGATATCGGCGGCAGCGGCGGCGCCGGCAGCCGCGAACGGCAACAAGACAACCAAGACCAAACCTGCAACGAAAAATCGCATTCTTCCTCCCGCCGCCGTCGACTTTTTCGGGGCCGAGTTCTCAGCGCAATCGAAGACCCGCCGGGCTGACAGACTTGTCGATCGCGCAGGGTAGTGCGACGATCGTCCCTGATTCCGGATGCCAAACGCCTATCAACCAGAATAAACCGGAGGACGCAAATGACGGCTTGCCGCGGCGTGCCGAGAATGAGAAGGCTGGTCGCGAGCTGTCGTTCGTTGCTCGCGTGAATTGAGGGAGTGAAGCTCGTGGAGACTCGCGCTGCCGTCGCACACAAGGCAGGTGACCCGCTGACGATCGACACGGTGCAACTCGACGGCCCGAAAGACGGCGAGGTGCTCGTCGAGATCAAGGCGACCGGGATCTGCCATACCGACGCGTTCACCCTGTCGGGTTCCGACCCGGAGGGGCTCTTTCCGGCGATCCTCGGCCACGAAGGCGCGGGCATCGTCGTCGATGTCGGGCCCGGCGTGACGAGCCTCGCCAAGGGCGACCACGTGATCCCGCTCTATACCCCCGAATGCCGCCAATGCGAGTATTGCCTGTCGGGCAAGACCAATCTCTGTGTGGCGATCCGGGCGACCCAAGGCCAAGGGGTCATGCCCGACGGCACCAGCCGCTTCTCGCTCGGCGGTGGCAAGATCTACCACTACATGGGCACCTCGACGTTTTCGAACTTCACCGTTCTACCCGAGATCGCGGTGGCGAAGATCCGCGCGGACGCGCCCTTCGACAAGGTGTGCTACATCGGCTGCGGGGTCACCACCGGCATCGGCGCGGTGATCAACACAGCCAAAGTCGAACCCGGGGCGAACGTCGTCATCTTCGGTCTCGGCGGCATCGGGCTAAACGTCATTCAAGGCTGCCGTATAGCCGGCGCCGACATGATCGTCGGCGTCGACATCAACCCGCGCCGCCGCGAACTCGCCGAGAAATTTGGAATGACCCACTTCGTCAACCCGCAGGAGGCCGGCAGTGACCTCGTTCCCTATCTTGTCAATCTGACCAGGGGCGGCGCCGATTACAGCTTCGAATGCATCGGCAATGTTCAGACGATGCGCCAGGCACTCGAATGCTGCCATCGTGGCTGGGGGGTCAGCGTCATCATCGGCGTCGCCGGCGGCGGCCAGGAAATCAGTACCCGGCCGTTTCAGCTGGTTACCGGCCGCGTGTGGAAGGGTACCGCGTTCGGCGGCGCCAAGGGCCGCACCGACGTGCCCAAGATTGTCGACTGGTACATGGACGGAAAGATCAACATCGACGACCTGATCACCCACAAGCTCGCCCTCGACGACATCAACAAGGGCTTTGAGCTGATGCATGCCGGCGACTCGATCCGCAGCGTCGTGATTTACTGACGTTCACCCCCGCCGTTTTTGAATCCGAGCAGGACGAGGTCGGACCTGGCCGGTCGGCGCGACGCGCTGCTCGGCCGGAGCGGGGCGGACGCCATTGCTGCTGGTCACCCATGCCTATTCGATAGCCACAAACTACTCGGTCCAGCGTAGAGAATCGGGCAGAGTGCCGCCGACAGCGTGAAGGCACGGGACCTCCTTTTGACATGTCAGTAGCAGCTGGCGCCGCTCGTAACCCGACCCGACTGATCCTGATCGGAGCAGCGCTGCTTCTCAGCCTCGGCATGGGCTTGCGCCAAAGCCTCGGGCTGTTTCTGACCCCGGTGACGCGCGACCTGGCATTGACGGCGGCGAGCTTTACCCTTGCCATCGCGATTCAGAACATCGTTTGGGGATTGTCGCAAGCGCCGATCGGCGCGCTCGCCGACCGCTTTGGTCTGCGCGTCATGATGCTGGCCGGTGCGGTGATCTATGTCGTCGGGCTCGTGGTCATGGCGACGGCGGGAGGAGTAACCGCGCTGATCGTCTCGGGGGCGCTGATCGGCGTGGCGTTGTCCTGTACCGCATCGTCATTGGTGTTGACGGCCTGTGCGCGCGCCGTCTCGGAAAAGAACCGCAGCAAGGTGTTGGGGATCGTCTCCGGGGCGGGGTCGCTCGGCACCTTGATGATCCCGGTCACCACCCAGTCGATCCTCGCGCACCACGCCTGGCAGTTCGGCGCCTTGTTCTTCGTGATCCTCGCTGTCGCGATGCTGCCGGCCGGGTTCCTCGCCGGCGGGGCCGACCAATTGCCCAGCCGCGCGGCGAGCAAAACCACGATGCGGGCGGTTCTCGGCGAGGCGGTGCGGCACCGCCCGTTTCTGGTGATGTCCGGAGCCTACTTCGTCTGCGGGCTCAATCTGGTGTTTCTGACGACCCACCTGCCGACCTACCTCGCGATCTGCGGTCAGGACCCGCTGTTGAGCGCAGAGGCGATCGCGGTGATCGGCGGAATGAATTCGATCGGATCGATTACCGCCGGCTGGCTCGGCGGCAAATACCCAAAGCACATTCTGTTGGGCCTGCTCTACATCCTGCGGGCGTTTGTCTTCACCGCCTATTTCGCGATGCCGCCGACGCCGGCGAGCACACTGATATTCGCCGCGGCGATGGGGATGCTGTGGCTCAGCGTCGCGCCGCTGGTCAGCGGCCTCGTCGCCGAGATGTTCGGTACCCGCTATATGGCGACCTTGCTCGGCATCGCCTTTGTCATGCACCAGGTCGGGTCGTCGCTGGGTGCCTGGGGCGGCGGCATGATCTTTGACAAATTCGGCTCCTACGACCATGCCTGGCATGTCGGCGTGCTGGTCGGATTCGCCGCCGGTGTTGTCCAAATCCTGGCGGGCGGACCGACCCGCCGACGTGACCCCATCGCGACGCCTCGGCTCGCAACCACCTGACCGAGCGGCCGTGGTCAATGGCGGCCAGTATGCTCCGGCTTGAGGTCGAGCAGCGGCGTTCCGTCGAGACAGTCGAGCCCCCGCACCCGCAAAGTCGCGCCGTCGATCGACACCAGATCGACGATCGAGGACGCGATCGGGTTCGGCCGCACCGGCGAGCGCAACGCAAAAGTGCCGGTGGTCTCTTTGCCGAAGGGCGTCTGCAGTACCAGGTCGCGCCGCGCATGATGCATCCAATAAAGGACCTGGATGCGCCGGTAGTCCGCCAGATCGGTCAGCCCCTGTCGCCAGCGTTCGTCCACGACGATCGTACAAATTGGCCCGTCGAGGCTGCCACGCTTGGGGCATTCGCGGCGGGCGTGCCAGGGCGTGTGGATTGTGCCGATGAAATACACGCCGGCATCGGTCTGCGACGGAAGCGGTGCCGTCGCCTCGCCGGCTCGAAGTTCGCTGTCGATCTCGGGCAACTCGGATTTCTCGTTCATCGCCAAACATGGCAGGCCGCGCCGCGTCGCGTCCAGAAAAAGCGGACGGGTGACAAGCCCGCCCACCCCGTCATTGATCCAGAACGGCTGGGCGCACACCACCGGGCCCAAGATCCCCTCGTCGAGCCGATGGCGCCGGAAGCGGCGCTGGCACTTGCCACTTGCCGTTCGCTGCGTCAATATCGCTATGTTCAAACATATATAGAGGGATGTGGTGTGTGGGCGGTGGAAGACATGATCCGCAACCGCCTGCCGTTGTCGCGCTGCCACCCGGACACCAGCACGAATTCGCCGAATTTCTTACGTCAGAGGAGCCGTTTCGGCACTGAGGCGGTGACCAGCTTTGGTCTGAAGGATCAATAATGGAATATGTGAAACTCGGCCGCACCGGTCTCGAAGTGTCGCGGATCTGCCTCGGCTGCATGAGCTACGGCGGCGGCAATCAAGGGAACCATGCCTGGAGCCTGGGAGAAGAAGAGAGCCGCCCGTTCATCAGGCGCGCGCTCGAAGCAGGGATCAATTTCTTTGACACCGCGAACCGTTATTCCCTTGGCAACAGCGAGGAAATCCTGGGACGCGCGATCAAGGATTTCGCCCGCCGCGATGAGGTCGTGATCGCGACCAAGGTCTATGGGCGCATGCGACCCGGACCGAACGGCGGCGGCTTGTCGCGAAAGGCGATCATGATCGAGATCGACGCCAGCCTGCGCCGCCTTGGCACTGAGTACGTCGATCTCTATCAGATCCACCGGTGGGATCACGACACGCCGATCGAGGAGACCATCGAGGCTCTGCACGACATCGTCAAGGCCGGCAAGGCCCGTTATATTGGGGGGTCGTCGATGCGCGCGTGGCAATTCGCCCGCGCGCTCGGCGTCGCCGATCTCCACGGCTGGACGCGCTTTGTCAGCATGCAGAATTTGGTAAACCTGCTCTACCGCGAGGAAGAGCGGGAGATGCTGCCGCTCTGCGCAGCGGAGGGGATCGGCGTCATTCCGTGGAGCCCCCAGGCTCGCGGCCGGCTGAGCCGGGACGCCGATTACACGAGTATTCGCACCGAGACCGATGACGCTCACCGGCGCCTCTTCGCGAAGACGGTCGACGTGGACCGGCCGGTGGTCGATCGCGTCGCCGCGGTAGCCGCGGCGCGGGGTGTTGCTCGTGCGCAGGTAGCGCTCGCCTGGCTGCTCGCAAAGCCGGTGGTCACCGCGCCGATTGTCGGCGCGACCAAGCTGCAGCATCTTGACGACGCTCTCGCAAGTGTGAACGTGAAACTGTCGGCCGAAGAAATTACCTCACTGGAGGAGCCCTACGTCCCGCACGCAGTGGTGGGCTTCGACTAGGCTTGCTTGCAGGAGGCGATTGGTGGCGCAAGTATTCCCGTTTATCCGCCGCGCGCTGGTGTTTGTGGCTCTGCTTGTCGTGGGCGGTGGCGTTGCGTACCAAGGCCTGCCGGCCGCGGCCGAGAGCGCTCGCGTCATCCCCCCGCCTGTTCTCGACGAACCGGCGTCGGCGAGCGCAGAGGTGACCGTTCTCGCCGGCGGGTGCTTCTGGGGCGTGCAGGGCGTCTTTCAGCACGTCGACGGCGTCAGCGACGCGGTCGCGGGCTATACCGGCGGCGCCAAGGGTACAGCCCAATACGAGAAGGTAAGCAGCGGGACCACCGGCCACGCCGAGTCGGTGCAGATCACCTTTGATCCACGCCGGATCAGCTATGGTCGCATTCTGCAGATCTTTTTTTCCGTCGCGCACGATCCGACCGAGCTCAACCGACAAGGGCCGGATGTCGGTTCCCAATACCGCTCGGCGGTTTTCCCGACCAGCACAGAACAGGCGCACATCGCCGAGGCTTATATTGCCCAGCTCAATCAGGCCCACAATTTGTCGGCTGCGATCGTCACCGCCGTCGAGACCGGGGCCGAGTTTTTCCCGGCTGAATCCTATCATCAGAACTATCTGACCTTGCACCCGACCGATCCCTACATTACGACCAACGATCTGCCGAAGCTCGCCGAGCTGCAGCAGCTGTTCCCGCACCTCTATCGCGCTTCTCCTGTCCTCGTGGCCGTCGCCGGGCCGGTCAACTAGTGGTACACTCCTGACGCTCGGGACCCGGTCCCCTCGCCCGCCATACCCGTGCAAGCGGGTATCCAGAGGCAGCGCCACAGCGCCCGGCCGCCCCCTGTCCAAGCCAGGGGCAAGCTCTGGTCCCCCGCTTTCGCGGGCGACGAAAACGGGGTCTTCTGTTTGATTAGCACCACCAGGGCGTTCGGCGCGCCGTTAGTCGACGAGCAATCAGCGTGATAAGAACGTGAAGAGTTTGGCGGCACAGTTTTTCGCGGCGGTTGTGGCGATTTCGTTCAGTACCGAGGCGGTGTCGGCCGACTCAACTGAAGCCAAGGTGCAGCTGTGTGCCTCATGCCACGGCCGAATTGGCCTGCCGTCCGATCACACCGTGCCGATCATCTGGGGGCAGCAGGCCGGGTACATCGCCAAGGAGCTGAACGATTACAGAAACGGCGACAGCGAAAGCCAGATCATGTCGTCGATTGCGGAAAGTCTGAGCGAGAGCGACATGTCGCAGATCGCAGCACGTTTCGGCAGCGCAAAATGGCCCGAGCAATCGACGACGTCGTTGCCGGCATCTCCTGACGCGATCGCGGCATGTCAGGCTTGCCACAACGCGAACTTGGCCGGCGGGACGAGCCCCGCAGGTGTCGCGCCGCGCCTGAAGGGTCAGTTTTCGCCTTACCTGGTTGACACGATGACCGCTTACGCGAACGGTGAGCGCGCCAACAGCCCAGCGATGTCGGCGCTGATGCAAAGCCTTTCGCCGGCGGATCGGAAGACGATCGCCGACTATCTGGCAGCCACGCGCTGACTTTTGAGCTCGAGACAAGAATCGGTGACAGACAATTTGGGAGGAAGTTAGCAATGCAGATGCAACGGGCGGGTGACAAGCTAATGATCAAGAATCTCGCTGTCGCAGCGTGTTCGGTACTTGCGCTGGTCGCGACATCGACCTTCGCGTCTGCGCAGAGCGTTCGTACCGGCAGCAATGCCTATGGCAACTGGCAAACCGATGCGCCCGGCGTCATGCGCAAGATTTCGGCGGCGGATTTGCCGGCCCCGATGGCGTCTCCGTCGACCGCCAACAGATCAAAGGTTGTCCCAAAACCCGACGGCGCCGAGCTCAAGACCATGCCCGGCTTTACCGTCGCGCCTTTCGTGACTGGGATGACGGGCGCGCGCGTCCTGCGGATGGCGCCCAACGGAGACATCTTCCTCGCCCTCAGTCGGCCCGCGGGAAAAATCATCGTCATCCGGGCCGGAGCCGACATGATCAATCCCAAAGTTGTAACCTTCGCTTCCGACCTGACGAGTGCCTACGGAATCGCCTTCTACCCGCCGGGTCCCGACCCGAAATGGGTCTATGTCGGCGAATTCGGCAAGGTCGTGCGCTTCCCTTACAAGAACGGCGACCTGACAGCCTCGGGCGCTCCCGAGACGGTCGTGTCGGACCTCGCCGTCGGCGGCAACCATTGGACCCGCGACGTTGCCTTTTCGCCTGATGGCAAAACCATGTACGTCGCCGTTGGCTCGGCAAGCAATGTGGCGGAGCTGATGGGGCCGCGGCCCGCTGACTTCGCTGCCTTTGAGAAGAGCCATTCCCCGGGCTCGGCATGGGACCGCGAGGAGTGGCGCGCGAATGTGCTCGCCTACGACCCCGACGGGAAAAACAAGCGGGTGTTCGCATCGGGCATCCGCAATTGCTCAGGACTGGCAGTGCAGCCCGGCACTGGCGTCGTCTACTGCGCCACCAACGAGCGCGATCTGTTGGGCGACAACCTCCCGCCCGATTATGTCACCAGTGTCAAGCAGGGGGCGTTTTACGGCTGGCCTTGGTACTATATCGGCAACCACGAGGATACCCGCCCCGGCGGCGGAACGCGGCCGGATCTTGCCGACAAGGTCACAATCCCCGACGTTCTGATCCAACCCCATTCGGCGCCTTTGGGCGTAGCGTTCAATCCTGGAGGGCAATTCCCTCCGGATTGGAAGGGCGATGCTTTCGTTGCTTTGCACGGCTCGTGGAACCGCGCTTTGCGGACTGCCTACAAGATCGTTCGGCTGCCGTTCAAGGATGGCAAGCCAACCGGTGAATATCAGGATTTCGTCGTCGGGTTTGTGGCCGACAATCAAGACGTGTGGGGCCGTCCGGTTGATGTTGCCTTCGCCAAGGACGGCTCTTTGCTGTTCAGCGACGACGGCAACGGCGTCGTCTACCGCGTGGTCTACAAAGGCGAGTAATTTACGCTCGTGCTGGCGTCTGTCGGCGGTGACCAGGATCGGTTCCTCGCTGACAGACGAGGCATGGCGGTTTCACCCGGTGGCCGACGTGCTCCCGATCGTCGGCCAGTCCCGAAGCTGATGCGGTGCCGAACCGGCCGTCGCGAGGCGGCGCTTTGCTTCCTGGTAGAGGTCCGGCGGCAACGGACCTCGCTCAAGGATGTCCAGATTGGTCTTTAGGTGTGCCGGGTTGATCGTGCCGACGATGGTCGTGTCCAAATGCGGGTTCGTAAACGTGAACCGGAGAATGAATTCCATCGGCGTCATCCCGTCGAGCAAATCGTCGAGATGTGCCTGGCGCCAGCGTTCCCACTGCAGCCCCGCCTGCTTCCCCTCGGTTGGGGCTCCTTTTGCCGCCCCGCCGCGAATGACAATTCCCGCGCCCTTCCGAGCGGCCGCGGCGATCGCCGCCTCGTGTTCGCGCTCGACGGCCGAATAGGGAATCTGAAAGACATCGAAAGCCCCCATCGCCAGGTGATCGCTCAGGTGGGGCAGTGTGCCGGACATGCCGATAAACCGCACCTTGCCGGCATCTCTGAGCTCCAGCAGCGCTTCGAGCGCCCCGTGCTCCTCCAGGGTCCGGCGGGATGGCGAGGAGTGGAACTGGACGACGTCGAGGTAGTCGGTTTTCATCCGCACCAGAACTCTGCTCGACCCCCGCCACCACGTTGTCGCGAGTGAAGAGGTGGGCGCTCCGCTGGCCGCGCGGGGACGGCGGCGCGCCGACCAGACAGCCGCATTTGCTCGCGAGATAATATTCGGCGCGCCGATGCGAGACATAGCGTCCGATCCGCTCCTCGCTCAGCCCGTAATCGATCGACGTGTCAATGTAATTGACGCCCGCGTCGAGCACGGCGTTGAGAATGGTTTCCGCCTGGGTCTCGGTGATGTCGCGGGCGCGCGGGGCTCCACGCAGCTCCATCGCCCCATAGCCCAAAGTCGTAACCTGTAGCCCCGTGCGACCGAGCTCGCGTTTTTCTATGGCCATTCTCATCCTCCGTCGGCAAGGCGCCGTAGCTGTAATATCCGCAGACGCCCCTCGGCCGCTCCCGTCATTGCGCGAGACAAAGCCCCGCCGAAACGGGGCCTGTCCGCGAGGCTCGCAAAAGCCGTACTGCCGGCTATTCCACCGCAAAGACCCAGACCGCGCCGCCCTGGGGCACTTCCGGGAATTGGTGCTGGCGGACGAGGTTGAGGCGTGCCTGCATTCGTGCCGAATCAACTCCCCAGCCCGACTGCACCGCAATGTACTGCTTGCCGTCGACCTCGAACGACACCGGCACCCCGATCACCCCCGAACCGGTGCGGAACTGCCACAAGACTTTGCCGGTCGTGGCGTCGAAGGCGCGAAAATAGCGGTCGTTGGTCCCGCCCATAAAGACGACCCCGCCGCCGGTCGCCAGCACCGGGCCCCAGAGTTGCGAATCGGCGAAGGGATGGCTCCATACTTTCTTGCCGGTATCGAGGTTCCAGGCCTGCAATTCGCCGATATGGTCGGCACCCGGCGCAATGTAGAGCGTCGTCGTCGCTCCGGTAAACGGTTGCCCGGCAGTGTACGTTATTGGCTTTCCGATCGAGGTGCCGCACAGATTTTCGTTGGCCGGGATGTAGAGCAATCTCGTCTTTGGGCTGTAGGCCACGGGCGGCCAGTCCTTGCCACCCCACAATGACGGGCAGAAATCGGCCTTTTTGTCGGTGCCGGGCTGGCGCACGGGATCGACGTTGGGCCGCCCGGTCTCGGGATCCAGGCTCTTGAAGACGTTCTGCTTCACGAACGGCTCGCCGGCGACAAAGTCGATCTGACCGCCGTCGGTGCGCGCGAGCTCCCACAGATAGCCGTCGCGGGCGACATCGACGAGGCCGTGCACCGTTTTGCCGTCGTGCCGGTAATCGACCAGGATCGGCGGCGACACCTCGTCCCAGTCCCATGAATCGTTTGGATGGTACTGGTGGTAACCCTTGATCGCGCCGGTTTTGACGTCGAGCGCCAGCACCGAGGAGGTGTAGAGATTGTCGCCGGGCCGCTGGTCGCCCATCCACGGCCCGCCGTTGCCGGTGCCCCAATAGGCGAGATTGGTCGCCGGATCGTAATTTCCGACGATCCACACCGAGCCGCCGCCAGTCTTCCACTGGTCGCCTTTGGGCCAGCTGTCGCTGCCTGGCTGGCCGGGTGCCGGCACCGTGTAGGTCTTCCACAGCGGCTTGCCGCTCCCGGCGTCAAAGGCCGCGACAAAGCCGCGAATGCCGAGTTCGCCGCCCGAGCAGCCGACCATCACCTTGCCGTCGGCGATCAGCGGCGACAAGGTCATGTAATAGCCGTTGGTGTAATCCTCGACCTTTGTTTTCCACACCTCCTTGCCGGTCTTGGCGTCGAGCGCCACCAGCACCGCATCGGAGGCGGCGAAATAGACCTTGTCGCCTAAGAGCGCGACGCCGCGGCTCGTCGGATGAAGCAGCAGCATGTCGTCGGGTATCGGACGTTTGTAGCGCCACAAAAGGTTGCCCGCCTTGGCGTCGATCGCCAGCACCTGGTTGCCCGGGGTGGCGACGAACATGACCCCGTTGGCGACGATCGGGGGCGCCTCATGCCCTTCGACCTGGCCGGTCGCCAATGTCCAAACCATTTTCAACCGGGCGGCATTGGCGGGGGTGATCTGCGCCAGCGGGCTGTAGCCCCAGCCATTGTAGGTCCGCCGGTACATCAGCCAGTCGCCGTCTGCCGGCTGCGTCAGCTGCTGCGCGGTCACCGGCTGGTAGTTCTGCAGGATCGGCGGGACGGGCGGCGGAGTTTCCGGCTGCGGCTGCGGCGGCAGCGGCTTTTGCGCGAGCGCGGCCCCGGCCAGCATCAGCGCCAGTCCGCCAGCGACGACGGTAGCAGGTATTCGATGTCGTTCGAGCATTGGCGTTCTTCCCCCTTCGATTGTGATTTGACGTCAAACCTGCTGGAATCCGACGCGGCCGGTAAAGGGCTTGGCGACGACCAGCTTACCATCGATGCTTTTCAGCGGCAGAGCCGGCAGCGCGTGCGGCGAGGGTCCGCCGACCACCGCAGCCCCGGTCTTAGGGTCATATTGCGAATAATGACATGGGCATTCGAGCCGCTGCGTCGCCGCCTGCCACTGGGTTACATCGCACCCCGCATGCGGGCATATCGCCGAATAAGCGACGACGCCGCCAGCCGCCCGCGCCCGAGTTACGGGATCGAAGCCGGCGGGATCGAGGCGCAGCAGCAGGACCTTGTTGAGACGGGTGCCGTCGTGCACGACGCTGGTCGCCGGCTCCATCGGCCAGGCCAGGGTCTGCGGGCCGCCGAGCGGCAGGTCTGCGACTTGCAGCGGCGCAGAACCGGCCGCCCCGATCCTGACCAGCACGTCACCTTCGCGCGGCCGCTCGCGTTTAGGATCGTCCTGGGCCAACGCCAGCCGCGGACCGGCGAGCAAGCCTAAACCGAAACCCAACGCCGCCCGCCGGCCAATTCCCCGCCCTGGGCACGGGCATTGGCGATCTTTCCCCACTTCGTCCCCCACAGCGCGTTCGGAATTCAGTCAAACCCGACCCGGAGATTAATGCCGCTTCTCGGCGAGGTGGCAGCGGGCGGGCGAGACCCCCGCCCGCCGTCTTGCCTCAGCTCGCCAGTTGATCGCCGATCGGCAGCCGCCGGATACGCTTGCCGGTGGCGGCGAAGATGGCATTGCACAGCGCCGGCGCAAAAGGCGGCAGGCCGGGCTCGCCAACGCCGCTCGCCGGCACGTCTATCGTCGCCGGGATGATGTGGACATGCGTAACGGCGGGAGATTCGTCGATGCGGGCGACCTGGAAGCCGTCGAAATTGTTCTGCTCTACCCGGCCGTTCTTGAAGCTGATCTCGCCGTATTTGGCGATGCTCAGCCCCATCACCGCCGCACCCTCGATCTGCGAGCGAATGCGCTCGGGGTTGGCGGCGAACCCGCAGTCGATCGCGGTGTCGACGCGCGGCACCGACAGCTTTCCCTTGTCGTCCACCGCGACCTCGACGACGGTCGCGGCGTAGCTCACAAAGCTGCGATGCGCGGCGATGCCGAGGCCGTGCCCCGGCGGCAGCTGTCGGCCCCATTCCCCGCGCTCGGCCGCCACCTCGACGACCCGCCGCAGCCGCGCGGTGTCGATCGGAAAGGTCTCGAACGGCTCGCCGTAATTCGTGTAATCGGCGGCCCCCGGAGATTTGCGCGGGTCGAAGAGGCGCGGCGGCCCGATCAATTCGAGCAGCATGTCCTTGGGATCGCGGCCCAGCGCATGGGCGAGTTCGGCGACAAACGACTGCACCGCGAAACCGTGCGGGATGTTGTAGACCGAGCGGAACCAGCCGATGCGGGTATGCGCCTCGGCCTCGCCCGCTTCGCAGCGCAGGTTGGGGATAGCAAACGGCACGTCGATGACGCCTTGGCTCAGCTCGCCGGCCTGCTCGTGCTTTGGGTCGGCGACAAAGATCGACCGGATCGTCGGCGCGACGGTGCGGTGCCGCCAGGCGACGACGTGTCCCTGCTGGTCGATCCCGGCGTCGATATGTTCGAGCGAGACGGCGTGGAAGTAGTCGTTGTGCAGATCGTCCTCGCGCGTCCACACGACCTTGACCGGGGTCCCACCCATCGCGCGCGACAGCAACGCCAATTCGAGCACGAAGTCGCATTTCGATTTCCGCCCAAACCCGCCGCCCAGCAGGGTGACGTTGACGGTCACGTCCTGGGGCTTGAGCCCGAGCTTCTGCACCAGTTCGTCACGCGTGTTGCCGGGGCTCTGCACCGGCGCCCAGACTTCGCATTTGCCGTCGGCGACCCGCGCCGTGGCGCTCGGCGGCTCCATCGTCGCATGCGCGAGATGGGGGATGTAATATTGGGCGGAGACGGTCTTTGCCGCCGCGGCAAGCGCCTGATCGGCATCGCCGTCGTTGCGGACGACCTTGCCGGGCTTGCCCGCGGTTTCTTCGAGCTGGGTCTTGTAGGCGGCTAAGTCGTAGCTGCCGTGCGGCCCGTCGTCCCAGTGTACGACCAGCGCCTCACGTCCCTTGATCGCCGCCCAGGTGTTGGCGGCGATAACCGCGACCCCGCCAAGCGGCTGGAATTTCGCCGGCGGCGGGGTTCCTTCGATGACGACGATCTTCTCGACCCCCGGCACCTTCATGGCCGCTGTCGCATCGTATGAGGCAAGCTTGCCGCCCAGCACCGGCGGGCGGGCCACGACCGCATATTTCATGCCGGGCAATTTGGCGTCGATGCCGTAGACGGCACGGCCGGTCGTGATGTTGAACAGATCGACGATCTGGACGTTGCCCTTGCCGAGATAGCGGAAGGCCGCTTCCTCCTTCAGCTTGATCTGGTCGGGAGGCGGCGTCGGCAACGCGCTCGCCGCTACGGCGAGGTCGCCATAGCCGAGCTTACGGCCGGTCGGCCGGTGGACGATTTCGTGGTTCTGCGCGTGGACCTCGCCGATATCGACGCCCCATTGGGTGGCCGCCGCCATCTCCAGCATCCGCCGCGCTGCGGCGCCGCATTGCCGCATCGGCTGGATGAAATGGCGCAGGCTGCGCGAGCCGTCGGTGTTCTGGTTGCCGTATTTCTTTTCGTCACCCGGCGACTGCTTGACATGCACCCGTGACCAATCGGCTTCGAGCTCGTCGGCGACCGCCATCGGCAAGCTGGTGCGCGAGCCGGTTCCCATCTCGGCGCGATGGGCGATGATCGTGACGATGCCGCTGGGGTCGATCGACACAAAGACATGCGGATCGGAGACGACCCCGCCCGGAAACTTGCCGGCGCCGGTGGCGTAAGCCAGCGCCGAACGCGCCGGCAGGAACTCGGCGGCGATGACGAGGCCGCCGATGGCGACAATTCCCCGCAAGAAGCCGCGGCGGCTGACGTTTTCGATCGCGACGCGAACGGAGGTCATGTCACGCTCCTGTCGCTGCAGATTTCACGGCGGCGGTTATCCGCTGATAACAGCCGCAGCGGCAGATGTTCCCGCTCATGACGCTGGCGATTTCGGTCTCGGACGGGTTTTTGTTCGTCGCCAGCAAGGCTGCGGCCTGCATGATCTGGCCGGCCTGACAATAACCGCATTGCGGCACGTTGACGGCGCGCCAAGCCCTCTGCACCGGATGGTTGCCGTCAGGATCGAGGCCTTCGATGGTGGTTACCGAGCGGCCGTTTACGTCGCTGATCGCGGTGATGCAGGCGCGGGTGGCTTGGCCGTCAATATGGACGGTGCAAGCGCCGCACAGCGCCAGCCCGCAGCCGAACTTGGTCCCCGTGAGTCCAAGTTCGTCGCGCACATACCAGAGCAACGGCATCGACGGGTCGCCATCGAAGCTATGCTCCTGACCGTTGACGCGCACTGTGACCATGGATGTCCTCCCTTGTGCGGGTTGAGGCCGATCGCGGCTCAGCGAGCTGATCGGACGTTTCTTTGAACTTTATGTCCGAGACTGCATTCGATGCAATTGGCTGCAACCCGGAACGCTTCGGCGGTCAACCGACGAGCCCGAAGCCCGAGCGGAATGCCATACCCGATGCCGGCTGAGTGGAGCGGCAGCTCGGTCGCGCGCTCCAGACGAAGCGGACGCGGACGGCTTTTGTCGCTAACCCACCGAGAGCTTGCGCAGGAAGCCGGTGCGCTGCGCCGCGCCGGCCGCCATGAAGCCGGCGTCCTGGCCGCCAAGGACGAAGCGCGCCCCCATCTCGACGTAGCGCGGCATGATCGTCTCGGTGTAGACGCCGGCCATACCCGGGAATTTGCCGTGCTTGCGTGCACCAGCAATCATCTTGCCGTAGGCGTCGGCGACCCGCTCATGGCCGAAATCGCCGTGGATGCCCATCTCGGCGCACAGATCGTTGGTGCCGATCAGCAATACGTCGACCCCCGGCACCGCCGCGATTTCCTCGGCATTGGCGATCGCGGTCGGCGTCTCCAGCATCACGACCGTCAGATTGGCGGCGTTGAGCGCCGAAGCGGCCTCGCTCGAACTTGCCGCACGCAACCCGTAATGCGGCCCGATCCCGCCCATCGAGCGATGGCCGACCGGCGGGTATTTGAGCCGGTTGACGACCTCGCGTGCCTCGGCGGCGCTGTCGACATGCGGCATGACGATGCCAAGCGCGCCGTTGTCGAGGGCCCGCGTCGCGATCGCGTATTCGCCGTTCGGCACCCGCGCGATCGGGGCGATGCCGGCGTCGAGCGCCGCGGTCGAGATCTGCGCGCAGGCTTCGAGCGACATGACGCCATGCTCCATGTCGAGAAACAGCCAGTCGAAGCCGGCTGTCGCCATCGCCTTGGCGATCTCGACGCTGCGCGTCATGCGAATGCCGACGCCGAGCGAGAGTTGGCCTTGTTCGAGCTTTTCACGGGCGACGTTGCGGACGGCGGCGGGCATTGCGTTCTCCCTTCATCTTCCCTAAGCGGAATCAGCGTGCCCGGTCTTGCTGCTGGCTGCAAGCTCCCGCGCGGCATCGCCGCCTCGGCCCAACGGGTTGCATTAGCTTCCGCGTAACGGCATTTAGTCCGGTAAACGACCGGCGGACCAATCGGCTCGATGCCCGCGCACAGGAGGAACCAACGATGTCAGCAATTGCCCAGCGCTACAATGTCGGCGGGGTGTATCTGCCGCGGCCGTTCAAGGTCCGCCGGTTGGGCCATTTCGGGTTCAATGTCGCAAAACTGCCCGAGGGCCGCGAGTTTTACGGCGATCTGTTGGGCTTTACCGCCTCCGACACTCTCGATTTCTCGCGCGCGCCGTGGTTCCCGAAAGACGCCGATGTCGGCGATCCGCGCGGCTATTTCATGCGCTACGGCACCGACCATCACGCCTTCGTGCTGTTTCCGAAACGCGTGATGGACCACCGCGCCGACCGCAAATTCGCGCCGGAGGTCACGATCAACCAGATTACCTGGCAATGTGGCAGCCTGCGCGAGATCACCGAGGCGCACGATTACTTCGTCGACCATCAGGTCCGCGTCCAGCGCGTCGGGCGCGACATGCCGGGCAGCAACTGGCACGTCTACGTCTACGATCCCGACGGCCATACCAATGAGTTCTACTACGGGATCGAGCAGGTCGGCTGGAACCAGCTATCGAAGCCGCGCGACATGTACTACCGCGGCTTCAACGAAAAGCCGTCGCTCCCGCAGATGTCGGAGGCCGCCGAATTGTTCGAGGCGCGCGACAAGGGCATCGACGTTTTGTCGGGCCACCGCCCGCACCCGCCCTTGGCCGCGACCTATGACGTCGGAGGAGTGCTGCTGCCGCGTCCGTTCAAGATCACCAAGATCGGCCCGTTGAGCCTGTTCGTCGACGATGTCGAGCGCGCCGAGGCGTTTTACAGCGAGCGCGTCGGCTTTGTCTGCAGCGAGGAGGTGCGCTATCGTGGTGCCCGCTGCGTGTTCATGCGCTGCGGCGCCGAACACCACAGTCTCGGGTTGTTTCCGAAGGAGCTGCGCGGCACCCTCGGCCTCAGCCCGCACACGACCTGCATGTCTTTCGGCGTCGAAGTCGGCAGCTACGCGCAACTGCGGGAAGCCGTCGCCTTCCTTAAGGCGCGCGGTGTCACCTTCATCGACGCGATCCCGCCCGAGCTTTATCCCGGGATCGACTATTCGGCCTTTGCGCTCGACCCCGACGGCCATTGCATCCAGCTCTACTATTACATGGAGCAGGTCGGCTGGGACGGCCGCGTGCGCCCGGCCGCCGAGCGCCGCCCGGTCAACGGCAACTGGCCCGACGCCCTGGAGCCGCTCTCCGACACCTACGTCGACCAGGTCTTCCAAGGCCCGCTCGGCTAGAAAGGGTTTTAGCGCGAAGGACCCCCGAGGAATGCGCAATGGGCGCACAGGAGAGCCGTATCGCGGCCTCGGTATCGCCGCTGCGTCTTTCGGGTTAAGACGATGACCCCCGAGGCGTATCTCGATCGCGTGCGCGCCCTGTTGCCGGCGTTGCGCGAGCGCGCCGCACAGGCCGAGCAATTGCGCCGGCTGCCGGACGAGACCTTTGCCGATTTCCAGAATGCGGGGCTGTTCCGCGCCTTGCAGCCAAAGCGCTACGGCGGCTACGAGCTCGATCCCGGAGTCCTTTACCAGGCGGTGACTGAGGTCGCCGCGGTCTGCGGGTCGAGCGGCTGGATCCTCGGCGTTCTCGGCGTGCACAACTGGCATGTCGCGATCCTGCCGCCGCAGGCGCAGGAGGATGTCTGGGGGAAGGACGACAGCGTCCAGCTGTCGACATCGCTGGCGCCAACGGGAACCGTCGAACGCGCGCCCGGCGGCTTTCGCGTCAAAGGCCGATGGTCGTTTTCGAGCGGCTGTGATCATTGCCAGTGGGCGGTCCTCGGCGGCGCCCCGCCCGCGGCGCCCGGAGAGCCGCCCGATCCACGCGTATTCCTGGTGCCGCGTCGCGATTACGCGATCGACGACAATTGGCGCGTCATGGGGCTGTGCGGCACGGGCAGCAAGGACATCGTCGTCGAAGACGCTTTCGTACCCGAGTACCGCACCCATTCCTACCGCGACGCCTTCGCCCTCAACCACCCCGGCACCGCGGTCAATGACGCTCCGCTCTATCGCCTGCCGTTCGGGCTTATCTTTACGTACGGCATCGTGTCGCCGGCAATCGGCGCCGCGCAGGGGGCACTGTCGGCGTTTCGCGAACAGGCGGTCAGGCGCGTCAATGTCCGCGACGGCTCGCGCGCGGTCGAAGACCCGTTTATGCAATACCGCCTCGCCGGGGCGGCGGCCGAGATCGACGCAGCCCGAGACCGCATGCTCGCCAATTTCGCCGAGATGATGCGCCTGGCACGCGCCGGTGAGGAAATCCCGCTAACCGCTCGCGCGCGCTATCGCTGGGATTCGGGCAACGCGATCGAGCGCGGCGTCCGCGCGGTCGATCGGCTGTTCGAGGCGAGCGGCGGGCACGGCATCTTTCTCGACAACCCGATCCAGCGCGCGTGGCGCGACGTGCATGCGATGCGGGCGCATGCCGGCAACAACCCCGAACGCGCGTCTTTCATCTTTGGCCGCTCCGAATTCGGCCTGCCGCCCCAGGACATCCGATTTTAGGACCGCATCCGCGTTGTCCTAGGCGTATCTCGGATAACGCTGCCTTGAAACTCAAGCGCCCGTGCCGTCATTGGATTGCGCGTCTTGCCGCGATGCTCGCGATTGCTCTGGCCACGGTATGTGCTCGGGGTGTTGCGTCGGCGCGCCTGCTCGAGGTCGGGGCCCATCACCGGTTCACACGGCCAAGCGCCGCAGCGGCAATCGCCCGGGACGACGACACGATCGCGATCGAGCCTGGGCGATATCGAGATTGTTCCGTCTGGACGCCCGATCATCTGACGATTTTGGGGACCGCCGATGGCGTGGTTATCACCGGCGAGCCCTGTGACCGCAAGGCGCTGTTCATCACCAAAGGCGACGACATCACAATCCGCAACATCACGTTCACCGGCGGCCATGGACCATACGGCAACGGCGCCGGGATCCGCGCCGAAGGCCGCCGGCTGACGATCGAAAACAGCCGCTTTATCGACAACCAGGAGGGAATTCTGACGACGAATTCACCGAACAACGTGCTCCTCGTCAGCAGCAGCACCTTCACCGGCAACGGATATTGCAGCGAGACGACCGGCTGTGCCCACGGTGTCTATGCCGGTCATATTGCGCTGTTGCGCATCATCCGCTCGAAATTTTTTGCGACCAGGTCCGGACACCACGTAAAATCGCGAGCCTTGAGGACGGAGCTCACCGACGACGACATCGAAGACGGGCCAGACGGCACCGCCAGCTTTCTCGTCGATGTGCCGAATGGCGGCGCACTGGTAATGCGCAACAATGTCCTGGAAAAGGGTGCCCGATCGAGCAATTCTACCGCGGCTGTCACGATCGGAGAGGAAGGTGCGATCCAGCCGACCCCGGAGCTTCGCATCGACCGCAACCGGTTTATCAATGATCAAGATCATCGGACTATTTTTGTGCGCAACTTGACCGCGACCCCGGCCATCCTGACCAGGAATATGCTCGAGGGGGCCGTCGAAGCGCTGTATGGCGCCGGATCAGTGCGTTAACCCCGGAGATCGCGATGGTCGACGAATTTCAAGCATTTCTGCTCCTCGTGCTGACTGGCTTTTTTGTGTTCATCGTGATCCGCGTTGTACAGGCGGACCTAGAGCAGTCACGACGCTCGCGCAGACCGAGTAGCGCGGCAAATCGCTCACCGCCGCGGTGATCAAAGCGGCATTTGCCGCGAGGTATAATCGCGCAAGCCTGGGCGCGCGTTCGAGCCGCTCGCGGAAACGGCAGCAAGGCACCGGATCGCGCGATGCAACGCCGCGGGTCTTCGGGATCGAACAACATCACGGGGGCTGAATATCATCTTCAAGTCATGATTTCGCGGTGGAGCAAAAAAGGCGCGAGTGGGCCTCAAGCCCACCGGCGTTTCCATTCCTGAAACATCAGCACGTTCCACAGAGCCGATTGCCAATTGCGCCGACCTGACTGGTGCTCCAACCATTTCCGGCAAATGGGTTCGGGATCCAGCAAATCGTCGGCACGCATCGTCGCGGGGTCGAGCAGGTCTTCCGCCCAATCTTTGAGGGGGCCCCGCAGCCAGTCTGCGATCGGTGATTCGAAGCCCTGTTTCGGGCGCTCAAACAGCGGCCGCGGCACATGGCGCGCCAATACATCCTTCAGGATGATCTTCGTCCTGCCGCCAGCAATCTTGTGCACGCGCGGCAGCCCGAGTGCGAATTCGACGACGCGATGATCGAGAATTGGACAGCGCCCTTCCAGGCTCACCGCCATAGTTGCTCGATCCACCTTGGTGAGGATGTCGTCCGGCAGATAGGTGAGCAGGTCGATGAGCGGCATCCGCTCGACGAAGTCGGGAACCGCGCTTGCTGCGGCACCGGTCCAGATCGGGTCTACCGGCTCGGTCGCGCCCGGCACCAGCTCCTCCGGCTCCGACCACAGGCTGCGGATTTCGCGGAACAGCAGATCCTGGCTCGGCAAGGTGATCCACGCTGCGAGCTTATGTGCGCGGTCGCCGAGCCGTTCAGGCCGCCTCCCCTCTGGGGCCAGCCGCGCCAACGAATCCCAGGCGGCGGGGCTTGGTGCGGTCAGCAGGGCTGCCAAGCCACGGCGCGCCGCCAGTGGCAGGGTCCCGGCGACGCCGCCGAGACGCGCTCCAAACTGGTACCAGGGGTAGCCATGAAACAGCTCGTCGCCGCCGTCGCCGGAGAGCGCGACAGTGACCTGACGGCGCGCCAACTCGGAGACCATCAGCGTCGGGATCTGCGAGGCATCGGCAAAGGGCTCGTCGAACCACTCGGCGAGCTTCGGGATCAGCTCGAGCGCGGCCGCTGGCGGGACGTAGAGTTCGGTGTGGTCGGTGCCGAGGTGCTCGGCTATGGCCTTGGCGTAAGGCGCCTCATTGTAGCGCGGTTCGTCGAAACCGATCGAGAAGGTCTTGATCGGTCGCGAGCTTTGCTTCTGCATCAATGCGACCACGGTCGAACTGTCGATGCCACCCGAAAGGAAGGCTCCGAGGGGAACGTCGGCGACCATCCGTCGACGCACCGCGTCCGCCAGCAAGTTTTCGAGCGCGTCGGTCAGATCGTGACCATTTGGGGCCGCCGGCGGTCGGCCGGCGACTTCGTATGCGTCCCAGTAGACATGCTCGGTCGGCTCGCCGCAGCGGTAACCGTCGGACGGGATCGCGAGCGCAGTGCCGGGTCTGAGCTGGCGAATGCCTTTGAAGACCGAGTGCGTGGAGGGATAGCAGCCGAAACGGAGATAACCGACCAACGCATCGCGATCGACCGTGCGCTGGCAGGCCGGGTGGGCCATCAGCGCCTTGAGCTGCGAGCCGAACAAGACGGTACTGTCGAAGCGGCCATAATAAAGCGGCTTCTTGCCGATCCGATCCCGCACCAGCCAGAGCGTGCGTGTTCGGCCATCCCACCACGCCAGCGCGAACATGCCGATCAGGCGCTTTGCCGTAGCGGTAACGCCCCAGGCCTCGAAGGCCTCGAGGATCACCTCGCTGTCGGAATGGCCGCGCCAGCGGATGCCCCGCCGCTCGAGCTCGGGCCTCAACTCCTCCGGGTTGTAGACCTCGCCGTTGTAAGCGAGGACCGAGCAGCCGCTCGCCGAAACCATCGGCTGGGCGCCGGCGGCACTGAGATCGATGATCGAGAGCCGGCGAAAGCCGAGAGCGATCCCGGCCGCGGGGTCGGCCCAGCTGCCGCCGGCATCGGGGCCGCGATGAGTGATGCGATCGGCCATGGCGCGCGCCAGCTCGGTTGCTTCCGGCTGGCCAAACCGTCTCTTTAGGTCGAGAAAACCGGCGATCCCGCACATGCTCGCTCACGCTCTCTTCAAGTTTCCGTAGTTCGCCGCGCCAGCATCGATTGCCGCCGCGAGCTGCACGAGGATAGCTTGCGATTTCTTCACATTGCTTTGGTGACGATTCGCTATGATGACATGCCAGATGGCCGGAGCTCGGTACGACTGACCCCTGTATCAGATGGCCGGATGCCGTCAATCTGACAAGACTGTCCTTAATCCGGGATTAGCGCTTGGGCAGTTGCCCGGATCTTTACTTTAGCGCGCAGGGCGCGACTGAGCGAGCCGCTGGGAATCTTGAGCACATGTCATCTCGGGCGGATAAAGGAACTGATTGTTAGCCATGCCGGATCAAAGCGTTGGCGTCGCTCTCGCAAACACGACCGCAGTCATCGAACAGGACAGCGATTCGCGGCCCGTGACCGAGCCGGCCTTAGTACCGTCGGGTCGCAAGCTGCGTGTACTTGTGTTCACGATGGTTTTTCCCAATCCGGGGCAGCCGCTGCACGGCATCTTCGTGCTTGAACGAATTCGACATCTTGCCGACTTGGCGGATATCCAGGTGATTTCCCCCGTACCATGGTATCAGATGCTTCGGCGGCACGTTCAACTGCCTGCGATGGGGCCGATCGTCTCCGTAAGCTATCCCTATTTCTGGTATATTCCGAGGACCTTAGCGGCATTACGCGCAATTTTCTTGTTCCTTTCAACGGTTCGTGGGATCGGACGATTGCGCAAGACCTTCGATTTCGATCTGATCGATGCGCATTTTGCCTATCCCGACGGATTTGCGGCGGTCCTCCTCGGCCGCTGGTTCCGCCGCCCGGTCTGCATTACGCTTCGCGGCACGATCATCCAGTGGTCGCGCCGCCCGCTCGGACGCTTGCTGTGCAATTGGGCCATCCGGCGTGCGCAGCAGGTGGTCGCTGTCTCGCATAACCTTGCAGAGCGCGCTCGACAGGGCGGCGTTCCGGACCACCGGGTAGAGGTGATCGCTAACGGCGTTGACGGTCAGCGCTTCCGATTGGTCGATCGCAGCGCGGCACGAAGACGTCTGGGCCTCCCGGAGGACGGGCGGCTGCTGGTTTCCGTCGGCCATATTTCCCCGCGCAAGGGGTTTCACCGGGTGATCCGCAGCCTCCCGCGGGTGGTCCAAACCTGCCCTGATGCGCGCCTGGCAATCGTCGGCGGCAGAGGAGCCGAACAGGACAACAGCGCTGAGCTTCATGCCCTCGTTCGAGATTTAGGTTTGGCAGATCGCGTCCTATTTGTCGGTGCGCAGCCGCCCGATGGCGTTGCGTTGTGGCTCGCAGCCGCGGACGCGTTTGTTCTCGCCAGCGATTTCGAAGGCTGCCCGAACGTGGTCCTGGAGGCCATGGCTTGCGGACGGCCGGTGGTCGCGACAAAAGTTGGCGATGTCGAGCGCATGGTCCCGGCATTTTCCGGAATTCTGCTCGATGATCCGGAGGACGCGGGAGCGCTGGCCGAAAGCCTGGTCGCCGCGTTGACGCGCGGCTGGGACGCACGGCGAATTCGCGATCATGTTTCAGCGCAATCCTGGGACGACGTCGCCCAGCGGGTCGCTGCCCAGTGGCTTCTCGCCGTCGAGACCTTCAGGGCTGAACAAGCGGACGGCTAACCTGGATCGACCGAAGACCTCGTAACAGCTGTTGCGCACAGCCCCGAGGCATCACCCGAGGCATCGAGTGACGCCTTCTAAAGCTGCTACGCCTTCCCGAGACGCGGTCGGGCGGCAGCGATGTCATTTCCGGCTCGACCCTCGGCTTGCCCGGCAGCACCAAAACCCGGGACGCGCCGGCCATCCGATCGTCGCCGCTCCGGCACCGAACCGGTTCAGCCCAAGCCGGATACCGACAGGGGCTCGATTTCATACATGATGCGCACTTCTCCGGGCTGGCGGAACGGATACTTGTCCTTGTCGAGATATTTTTTCGCCAGCGAGTCGATATGGGCGTCGGCGCCGTTTTCCTGGGCGGAGGCGACGCGGCCGCGGATCTGGACATAGCGGTACGGATTGTCGGGATCCATGATCGAGAGCGCCACCGGAACGCCCGGCTTCAGGTTGCGCGCTTTGACCCGGCCCTTGGCGGTGTTTACCCGCACTTTCCCGCCGGTGTAGTCGAACCACACCGGCGTCACCTGCGGCGTGCCGTCCGGCATGACGGTCGCGAGACCGGCGAACGCCTTTTTCTGCTGCAGCAGATCGAGATAGTTGTCGGGTATCGGTGCCATCAGGAGGATCTCCCTTTCAGATGCTGGGGTGCGGATGGCAAATCCCGGTGACCCCAGCCGATCCGCATGATCATAAGCTCGCGCCGCCGGGTGTCGAATTTGTTGTTTCCAACAGCTGCACCCATTGGCTGAACGCGCTCCCCTCGCCGCTTCGCCGCTCCGATGTTTTCCCTGACTAGCCTACGGGGCGGGCCGCTCGCCGGCCGCCGTTGGGCGCGATCAAGGCTCAGGCCGCGGGCTCGCTGCCGCCCATCGGGACCGCCCCAGATGCGCGGTTCGCCGCATGCCGTGGACACACGAATGACGTCGGCGTCAGCGGCGAACTCACCCCGCGTTTCGATCAAGTGTAAGACGTTGGCTTACACCTTGCGCAAACGGGCGCTTTCCTCGATCTCAGCCGCCGCTATCGCCCGGGCGAGGGCGTAGCTCAGCTCCTTGGCCGACTCCAGCGTCAGCTCGACCGCAACCCGTGCGTCCGGTCCGAGCGCGGAGTTCACGAAATCGATGGTGATCGCCTCTTCCAAGAGAGCGTGGTGCGGGTGGTCGTAGGACACCACCGAATGGGTCAGATCGATCCACCCGTTACCGCTCTTGCCGGCGCCGTTCGCGCCGACGACCTCAACGATCGAGGTACACATGCCGGCGGTTACTTGGCCAGGTGCTTGTGCAAGAACGCGAACACCTTTTGCCAGCCGTCCAGCGCCTGCTCGATGCGGTACATCGGCCGGTCGTAGTAGAAGAAGCCGTGTCCGGCGCCGTCGTACCGGTGAAACTCGTACTGTTTGCCGTGCTTCTTAAGTTCGGCCTCGTGCTGGTCCACCTGCTCCGGGGTCGGCGAACGATCCTCATTGCCGAACAGACCGAGCAGAGGGCAGGAGAGACTCTTGGTGAACTCGATCGGAGCGGTCGGCTGTTTCGGGTTCAGCTCCTCCTTGCTCATCACCACCCGGCCACCCCAAAGCTCGACCGCGGCGTTTATGCTCTTGGTATGGCAAGCAAACAGGAAGGTCTGCCGTCCGCCGGAACAGGTGCCGAATACCCCGACCTTGCCATTGAGGTAGGGCTGGGCGCGCAGCCATGCCACCGCACCTTCGGTGTCGCCGATGACCTGAGCATCGGCCACGCCGCCCTCGGCGCGCACCTTGGCGGCGACATCATCGGCTTTGCCTTCGCCAGCGCGGTGATACAGGTTATGGCTGATCGTGGCATAACCATGATGAGCGAACTTACGCGTCGCCTCGCGGTACCACTCGTCCCAGCCCGGCGCATGATGGAGGAGCACCATGCCCGGAAACGGGCCTGGACCCAACGGCCGCGCCACATACGCCGAGATCGGCTGGTTCTTGTCGCCTTCGATCGCAATCGTCTCCGCAATCATGCCTTCGTAAGCCATCGTCGCTCCCTCTCCGTTGCAGGCAGGCCACCCGGTCGGCGGTCGTTCCACGCCGTAATGGCTAACGCAGACGCGGGCCCGGGTCCATCCCCAGATACACCGGCCGACGCCGATCGGGTACCATTCCGGCAGGTGAAGATTGCCTGGATCTCGAACGCCATGTCATTACTCATTGGCTCGACGGCAATTGATCGAGGCTGGGCGCCCTTCTGTGAGTGTACCGCCTCCACGCGAGGATGACGATCATGGCCAATGACAAGATGACGATGCAAATCTCCGGCAAGGACGGCTTCATCGCCGCGCTTGACCAGAGCGGCGGATCGACGCCCGACGCCCTGCGCCTCTACGGTATTCCGGACATCGCCTATAGCGGCGATGCCAAAATGTTCCGGCTCGTGCACGAGATGCGCGTTCGCATCATGACCGCGCCGGCCTTCACCGGGGCCAAGGTCATCGCGACGATCCTTTTCGAAGGCACGATGGACGGCGAGGTGCAGGGAAAATCGGTCCCCGCTTTTCTGTGGGGGGAACGAAGCGTCATCCCCTTTGTGAAGGTCGACAAAGGGCTCGAGGCCGAGAAAGACGGTGTCCAGCTGATGAGGCCGATGCCAGAACTCGATACGCTTCTCAATCGGGCGGTAAAGCTCGGCGTCTTCGGCACCAAGATGCGTTCGGTCGTCAACCTAGCCTCGAAAGAGGGTATCGCTGCCGTGGTGGCGCAACAGTTCGACGTGGCCGCCCAGATCGCCGCGCATGGGCTCATGCCGATCATCGAGCCGGAAGTCTTGATCAAGAGCCCGGACAAAGCCGGCGCGGAAGCCATTCTTCTCGCGGAATTGACCAGAACGCTCAACGCCGTGCCGGATGGCCCCCGAGTGATGCTCAAGCTGACGATCCCAGACGTTCCCGATCTCTACGCGCCGCTGGTGAACCACAAGCGCGTGGCGAGGGTGGTCGCGCTTTCCGGCGGCTATACGCGAGCCGACGCCTGCAAACGCCTTTCCGCCAATCACGGCGTGATCGCGAGCTTTTCGCGAGCTCTGGCCGAAGACCTCGAGCGTTCGATGAGTAATGCCGCGTTTGAGGCGACACTGGCAAAATCCATCGACGAGATTTATCGGGCCTCGACCGTGAAGGTTTGATGCTCGGGGCAGAGGCGAGACGATGCCGACGGATCGGTAAACCAACCTGGCAAAGCGCTGCATCGCGCTGCGCCTACCCGTCCTGCGCCGGCGGATCGCCGAATCAAAGAGCAAGAAGCGGATATCCGCCCCTCTACCCGCGAGATATAGACCTGCTCGTCGAAAGGCGGGAACGCCGTCATCCACAGCACGAGAGGGTCGATCATGGCGCGTGAACAAGAAAACAAGACTATTGTCGGCCGTTGGTTTGAAGGGTTCTGGGGTAATCCCTGGAATCCCGAGATCATCGACGAACTGGCTGCACCAGACATTCTTCTCCGATACTCTCTGCATGCGCCGCGACGCGGACGCGACGACGTAAGGAACTTTATGATGGGGTTCCGCGAGGCGTTCCCGGACCTCAACTTTTGGGGTGCGGCCGACCTCATTGCGGAGGGCGATTACGTGGTCGGCCGATGGGAGGGCGGCGGCACGCATACCGGACCTGCCTTCAGCGATTTTCTGGTGGGCTCCCTTCCGGCGGCTTCCGGCCGGAAGATGCGATTTACGGGAACAACGGTGCTTCGTGTCCAAAACGGCAGGATCGCGGAGGAAATCGGCCTCGATGACGGTGCGGCTGCGCTTCAGCAGCTCGGCATCCTAAAGGCCGCCTAGAAAGCAATCGGGCCGGGTGATCATTCTCCCGGCCCGGTCTGCCGCCGGCTGCATATTTGAGTTTTGCGCTGGCGAAACCATCGACCTAAGCTTGTTGCACGATTACACCGCGAACGGGGGAAGAGCCTGACGAGCCGATTGAGTTTAGGAAGGCGTTGAGATGCCGGTGGAGATGATCGGCTGGATCGCACCGCGGGTCTCGTCGGAGCTGATCCCGCCGTCCGGACCGCCTTTTGATGCGAGCGTGGTTGCCGAAACGGCGCGCATTCACGAGCGGGCCGGCTTCGACCGGGTGCTGATCGGCTATTTCTCGGATGCGCCTGACGGGTTCCTCGTTGGGGCGCACGCCGCATCGGTAACCGAGCGGCTGAGTTTCCTGCTGGCGCATCGACCGGGGTTCGTGGCAGCGCCCGTCGCCGCCCGCAAGCTGGCGACTTTGGACCAGCTGAGCGGTGGCCGTCTGGCGGTGCACATCATCGCCGGCGGCAGCGACGCCGAGCAGGCCAAAGACGGCGACTGGACCGACCATGCGGCCCGCTACCGCCGCCTGGGAGAGTATGTCTCGCTGTTGCGCCGGACCTGGACCGAGCCGGCGCCGTTCGATCACGACGGCGAGTTCTACCGGACCCGCGGGACCCATGCAGAAATCCGCTGCCGGCAGCAGCCGCACATCCCGATCTACGGCGGCGGCGGCTCGGACTCGGCGATCCGGTCGCTGGTCCCGCATGTCGATGTTTTTATGCTCTGGGGCGAACCGCTGACGCACACGGCCCGGTTCATGGATCGCGTGCGACAGCAGGCGGCCCTCTGCGGCCGCAGCCCGACCTTCAGCCTGTCGACCCGCCCGATACTGGCGCCAACCGAGGGCGAAGCCTGGGACCGCGCGAGGGCCATCCTTGACCGGGTGCTGATCAATCGCGGCGGCGCTGCGGCGCCAAAGCGCCAGAATTTCGGCTCCAAACGGCTGCTGCAGGCCGCCGCGGAGGCCGAGGTGCACGACACCTGCCTGTGGACGTCGCTGGCGATCGCGACAGGTGCTCAGGGGAACTCGACAGCTCTGGTCGGCACCCCCGAAGCCGTCGCGAAAGCGCTGTTCGAATACTACAAGATCGGCGCCACCAGCCTCTTGATCCGAGGCTACGATCCCCGGCCGGACGCGGTTCAGTATGGCGAGGAACTGATCCCGCGGGTTCGCGCGTTCGTGGCGGATTATGACGCCGCGAGCGGCGCTGCAGTGTGAAATCCGTGCAAGCCGGGTAGGTTCCACCGAGATCCACCAAATCATCGCTCACCCGCTCTTGCTGGTGCGGGAGCCGATGTCGCGACGGCAGAAGCCTTGCGGCCAGTCGATGCGGTCGATGGCTGCGTAGGCGCGGTCACGGGCCTGGTCGAGGTCGCGGCCGAGTGCGGTGACACCGAGGACGCGGCCGCCATCGGCGATCACCCTCCCCTCGTCGCAGCGGGTCGCGGCGTGAAATATCCTGACCGCAGGGTCGGTGCAGGCTCGGTCGAGGCCGCGGATTTCGCTGCCGCGCTCGGGCTCCTCGGGATAGCCCTTTGCCGCCATCACGACGCACAGCGCCGCATCGGCGTGCCAGCGCAGGTCGACCTGACGCAGGATCCCGTCATGCGCCGCGATCAGCGCCGGCAGCGGGTCGCTCATCAGCCGCATCATCAGCACCTGCGCTTCCGGGTCGCCAAAGCGGGCGTTGAATTCGAGCAGCATCGGACCCGCTTCGGTCAGCATCAGCCCGGCATAGAGGACGCCCTTGAAGGGCCGCCCCTGTTCCCGCATCGCCGTGACGGCGGGCAGGATGATGCGGTCCATGACCTGGCCTTCGAACGCCGGGGTCAGCGCCGGTGCCGGCGACAGCGCGCCCATGCCGCCGGTGTTGGGGCCGGTGTCCCCGTCGCCGAGGCGCTTGAAATCCTGGGCGGTCGCGAGCGGCAGCGCGTCCTTGCCGTCGGCCAAGGCGAAAAAGCTCACTTCTTCGCCTTCGAGAAACTCCTCGACGACGATCTTGTCCCCGGCAGCACCAAACCGGTGGTCGACAAGAGCGGCGTCGACCGCCCGGCAGGCGCCGGCGAAATCGCCGGCGACGATGACGCCCTTGCCGGCGGCGAGGCCATCGGCCTTGACGACGATCGGGGCACCGCGCTCGGCGACATAGGCCTTTGCCGCGGCCGGGTCGCGAAAGCGGCGATAGGTGGCGGTCGGGATGCCGGCGCGGGTGCAGAGATCCTTGGTGAAGGATTTCGAGGCTTCGACGGCGGCGGCCGCGGCTGTCGGGCCAAAGGCGGCGACTCCAGCGGCTTCGAGCGCATCGACGAGGCCGAGCACCAGCGGCGCTTCGGGTCCGACGACAACGAAATCGATCCGCTCGCGCCGGCAGAACGCGACCAGCCCGGCGATGTCGCCGGCGCCGATCGGTACACAGTTGGCCTCCTCGGCGATCCCCGCATTGCCCGGCGCGCAATAAAGCCGGTCGACCAAGGGCGAGGCCGCGATCGCCCAGGCGAGCGCATGCTCGCGTCCGCCCGAACCCACGATCAGGACGCGCATCCAACCCCCCCAAAGAAAATCCCTCGCCCCCTACCAGCAAGGGGAGAAGGATATTTGTCAGGCCTACCCTTGTGCATGGCCGATCCTTTCCACCCGGTCCCGGTGTGGCCGCATGGATACCGCAACCTTGTGGATCAGGGTTGCCCAACCCGAAGTTTAACGCACTCTGGAGCGCCCTAACGGATACTGCGAATTTACAGCAAAACCCGCGTTCAAGTCGAATATCCTCCCGAATGGGCTCAACGGGGCCATCTCGCGCTCGTGGCGCTCAGCCTATCGAGATTTGCTGCCTCGCTCCGCTCGTCGCAATGACGGTAACGCCTGATCCGCCGGACTTGCCGATCAAGGCGCCGCCGTCCTATCCCGAATTTCAACGGATTAACCCCCTTTCCGGTCTCGGGAACTTCCCGATCAAGGCGCCAGCATGAAACGCGATCTTGTCATTTTTGCAGTTGCATGGAGCGCAGCGAAATCATGACCTCGGATCCGGCGCACGAGGCGCCCTGGGGTGGACATTCAGCACCCGCATCGCGCTTGTTCCTGTGCTCGGCTATCATGTGGGGATGGTTGACCTTCTGGCCGCAGCTCCGTCCCATACGAACATTGTCGAATATACCGTCTCCGAACTGTCGCAGGCACTGCGGCGCTCGATCGAAGACGGGTTCGGCTATGTCCGCGTGCGCGGCGAGGTCTCCGGGTTCAAGCGCCACGGCTCGGGCCATTGCTATTTCGCGCTGAAGGACACCGACGCGGTGCTCGACGCGGTGTGCTGGCGCATGACGGCAATCCGACTGGCGGTCAAGCCCGAAGACGGCATGGAGGTGGTGTGCACCGGGCGGCTGACGACTTTTCCCGGCCGTTCGAAATACCAACTCGTCGTCGAATTCGATCGAGCTCGCCGGGATCGGCGCACTCCTCAAGCTGCTCGAGGAACGGCGCCAGCGGCTCGCTGCCGAAGGACTGTTCGCGGCCGAGCGCAAAAGGCCGCTGCCGTTTCTGCCCGAGGTGATCGGCGTCGTGACCTCGCCGACGGGGGCGGTCATTCGCGACATCCTGCACCGGCTCGCCGACCGCTTTCCGCGCCGGGTGCTGATCTGGCCGGTCGCGGTGCAAGGTGAGGGAGCCGCGGCGCAGGTAGCGGCGGCGATTGCCGGCTTTAATCGCCTGCCATGCCGAACCGTGCCGCGGCCCGATCTGATCATCGTCGCGCGCGGCGGCGGCAGCCTCGAAGATCTGATGGCGTTCAACGAAGAGGTCGTCGTGCGCGCCGCGGCGGCCTCGGTTATTCCGCTGATCTCGGCGGTCGGGCACGAGACCGACACCACCCTGATCGACCATGCGAGCGACCGGCGGGCACCGACGCCGACTGCCGCGGCCGAGATCGCGGTGCCGGTGCGGCTCGATTTGTTGGCCGAGCTTGCCGGCAAGTCGTCGCGCCTGTCTGGCGGTCTCGCTCGGCTCTTCGCCGAGCGCCGCCTGCAACTCGCCGGGCTGAGCCGCGGATTGCCGTTGCCGCAAGACCTGATCGGCAATGCGGCGCAGCGGCTCGACGACCGCGCCGAGCGGCTGCGGCTCGCCGCCGAGCGCCATCTGCGCGCGGCCCGGCACCGCCTCGATCTCGCGGCGGTGCGGCTGCGGCCCGATGTGTTGAGGGCGGATCTCGCCCGCTCGGGCGATCGCCTCGCCGAAGCTGACACCCGGCTGCGCGCGGTGATGGCGCGCACGATCGAGGCCAGGCGCGACGCGATCGACAATTTTGCCGGCCGTCTCGCGACCCATTCGGAGCGGCATGAAAGCCTGCTGGCGCGGGGCTACGTCGTGGTGCGCGACGGTGCCATGCGGGTCTTGACCGAAGCCAAGGCGATCAAACCCGGCGAGGGTCTCGATCTCGAATTTTACGACGGCAAGGTCGGTGCCATCGCCGGCCGCACTCCACGCCGCCCGGTCCGCCGTATACCTCCGCGACCAGAACAAGGTAGCCTGTTCTAGTGCGCTCTTCCGGAAATCCAAAAGCCGACAACCAACGCGAGATTATTGCGTTTCTCGGGCGCCCGTCTTCGTACGGGCCAAGGGTCGAGCGGGTCGAGCGGATCGAAACCCATGTCTCGCTGGTGTTTTTGGCCGGGGACCGGGCCTACAAGCTGAAGCGCGCGGTCAAACTGCCGTATCTCGATTTCTCCTCCGCCGACCAACGGCGCGAGGCGTGCGCAGCAGAGTTGGCATTGAACCGCCGAACGGCGCCGTCGCTCTATTTGAACCTGCACCGGATCGGGCGCGATTCGGCCGGGAAGATCGGTTTTGTCGGCGACGGCCCGGCGCTCGACTGGGTCGTCGTGATGCGACGGTTCGACCAGGCGTCACTGTTCGACGCCCTCGCCCGGAACGGCAAACTAGACGGACGGCTGATGGATGTGCTCGCCGACCATGTTGCCCAATTCCACGAGGCGGCCGAGCAGCGCCCGGCCCGAGGCGGGACCGCGGCGCTGTCCGAGATCGCCAACACCAACCACCAGGTTCTTGCTGCAGTGCCGGACGACGTTTTTCCCCGCGAGCGCGTCGAAGGGATCCTCGATAGATGGCAGGAGGCGTTGGCGGCGACGACGGGGTTGCTTGAAGCGCGGCAGGCGGCGGGCAAGGTGCGGCGCTGCCACGGCGATCTGCATCTGCGCAACATCTGCCTCGTCGACGGCAAGCCCACCCTGTTCGACTGCCTCGAATTCTCCGATGCGCTCGCCAGCATCGACATTCTGTACGACCTCGCCTTTTTGCTGATGGATTTGGAGCATCGCGGGCTCGGGCATCTCGCCAATCAGATGCTTAACCGCTACCTCGACCGCAGTGGCGAGGATGACGGCCTCGAGGCGATGCCGCTGTTCCTGTCGCTGCGCGCCGGAATCCGTGCCCACGTCACCGCGACAGCGCTGAGGCGGGCCGCAAACGGGGACGAGAAAGAGGAAATGGCAGAGGAGGCGCGGGGGTATCTCGACTTTGCCCATCGAGTGCTCGATCCGCGACCATGTCGTTTGATCGCGATCGGCGGGCTGAGCGGCAGCGGCAAGTCGACCCTCGCCGCCAGCCTGGCGCCGGAGCTGGGTCGGCGCCCCGGCGCTCGCGTGTTGCGCAGCGACGTGACGCGCAAGCTGGCGCTCGGCGCCGCACCCGAGACCCGGCTGCCGGTCGCGGCCTATACCCCCGAGATCACCCGCCGGGTTTACGACACCCTGCAAGAAAAGGCGGCGACCACCCTGGTCGCCGGCTATACGGCGATCGTCGACGCCGTGTCGCTGGCGCCGACCGAGCGGCAATCCTTTGTCGAGATTGCGCGCAAGGCGGCGGTGCCGTTTACCGGGTTGTGGCTCGAAGCCGGTGTGGAAGCGATGGAACGCCGCCTTCGCACCCGCCGCGACGACGCCTCCGACGCCACCGCCGAGGTGCTCGCGCAGCAGCTGCGTCAAGATCGCGGGCCGATGGACTGGGTCCCGATCGACGCCGGCGGCGGACCCGGGCAATGCCTCGCCGCCGCCCGCCGCGCGCTCGCCCTGATCTGAGCCGCTGTCTCTATTCCATCGGGAGGCCGGGATGGACGGCGCGGCTGTCGAGCGGGGTGAATTGCGGCGCCAAGGCCGGGATCGCGACTTCGGCCAGGGTTTCCGGGGTCCAGCCGCCGTGGCGGTGCACCATCCGCACCGGGCGCATATGGCCGTAAAGCGACAATTCGCCGGCGCGCTGATGAAAAACCTGGCCGTTGACATTGCCCGCCTGCTCCGAGGCGAGAAAGACGCAGAGCGGCGCGATCGCGTCGGCCCGGCTGCGGCGCAGCCGCTCCTCGCGCATCGCTGCTGCAGTCGGGTCCTTCGGGGTCGGCACCGAGCGCGTCATGCGGGTGTCGGCCGACGGACAGATCACGTTGACGGTGATGCCGCGCGACGCGTTTTCCATCGCGACGATGCGCGCCAATGCGACGATGCCGAACTTGGCCGCACCGTAATTGCACTGCCCGACATTCCCGAGCAGGCCCGAGGTCGACGACACCATGATGATGCGCCCGTAATTCTGTTCGCGGAACAGGTTGATCGCCGCGCGGTTGAGATTGAAGTGCCCGGTCAGATGCACGTCGATGACCGCCTGCCAATCCTCGGGGAACATGTTGTGGAACATCTTGTCGCGCAGGATGCCGGCGGCGTTGAACACGATGTGCAGCCCGCCAAAGGCCTCGCGCGCCTGGCTGACCATCGCCAGGCAGTCGTCGAATTTGGCGACCGAGCCGTAATTGGCGGCGGCATCACCGCCCGCGGCCTTGATCTCGTCGACGATCTGCTGCGCCGGTGTCTGGTCGGCACCGTCGCCGCTGCCGCTGGTACCGGGATCGTTGACCACGACCTTGGCGCCGTGCGCGGCCATCAGCTTGGCGACCTCGGCGCCCACCCCGCGCCCCGAGCCGGTGCAGATCGCGACACGTCCGTCGAGCATGCCCATCCCTCGACCCCTTCCTTTTTTGTTTCGTCGTGCGGGTTGTCGGGGCCGCAGCCGGTTTTGTCAATCGGCGCGGGCCGTGTTGCCGCCCGACAACCGTAACGCAACGGCGACGATGCAATTCGAAACCAAACGCGCCGCCGAAGCGGCCGATGTGATCGCCCCCGACGGGTCGGAAGTGCGGCTGTTGTGCGCCCTCGGGCGCGGCGCGCTGGCGCTGTTTTCACTGCCGCCGGGCGCCGTCTCCCGGCCGGTCGCTCACCGCACGGTCGAAGAACTCTGGTTGGTGATGACGGGTCGAGGCCGGATGTGGCGCCAGCTCGGCGGCCGGGAAGAAATCGTCGAGCTCACCGCCGGACTGGCGCTCGGCATCCCGACCGGCATGCACTTCCAGTTCCGTAGCGACGGCCCGGAAATCCTGACGATCCTCGGCGCGACGATGCCGCCTTGGCCGGGGCCGGACGAAGCCTACGCGGTCGAGGGGATATGGCAGCCCTCGGTGTGATCGGCCCCGGCGGCCGACCCTATAAAAGGTGTCCGCTGCGGGTTGCTTTGGTGCGCAGATAGCGCGCGTTGTGACCGTTCGAGGGGAAGACATGCGGCACGCGTTCGGCGACGCGTATGCCGTAGCGCTCGAGTGCAGCGACCTTGTCGGGATTGTTGGTCAGCACCCGGATCGTGCCGAAACCCAGCTGGCGCAGCATCTCTGCCGCCGGCAGATAAACCCGCTCGTCAGCGTCAAAGCCCAATTGCTCGTTGGCGTCGAGCGTGTCGAAACCGGCGTCCTGCAATTGATAAGCCCGCAGCTTGTTGACGAGGCCGATGCCGCGCCCCTCCTGCGCGAGATAAAGCAGGACGCCGCCGCCGTCGCGCGCAATCGCGGCGATCGCGCCGCGCAGCTGGTCCCCGCAATCGCACCGCAGGCTCGCCAGCAAATCGCCGGTAAAGCATTCCGAATGCAGTCGTACCAATACCGGGCTTGAAGGATCGGGCGCGCCGATCACGATCGCCAGATGCTCCACCCCGCCATCGCCCGGCCGGAAGGCGATCAGCCGGGCGTCCTCCGCGTCGGCGAGCGGCACCCGTGCTTCGGCGACGCGAGTGAGGCCGGCGGCGGCGGCATGGCGCTTGAGCACCTCGGCCGCTTCGATCGCCGCGATGTCGCCGCGCCGCGCCAGCAGCGCCGCCTCCGCCCCGCCGACGCGAACGACCAGTGCGGCCGGCAGCAACGACGCGAGCCTTGCCAGGGTGACCGCGGCCAACGCCCCGCCCCGCGCAGCGACCGGCGTGGGGCCGAACCCCGGCGGCTGCGCCCCGAGTGATGCTCCTGGATCAGCCAGGTTGCGGATCACCGACGCCGGCATCTCGGGCGCGACCGAGATCGTCATGACCCCCGACAGATCCTCGCGTGGCGCGAGACCGAGCGCCACCGCCCGCCGGCGGGTCAGCACGACACGGGGGGATCCGGCCGACACGTCCCGCAGCCGGCGTAGATTCTCCTCGGTCACCAACTCGGCGGCGACCGCGAGGACGTTCAGCCGATCATCGCGGATCAGCACCGCCTCGGCACGGCGCAGCGCGATGACCGCCGCGCCGAAATCGTGGCCCGCGCGCGGCCCCGGGGGCGGAACGCGGTCATGTGCCGGGGTCGAAATCGTCCTGAACTCGGGCACCCCTGTCTCCCTACCGCCGCCGGTACATGATATCGGGCCGGGACCGCCGTGCCAGCAAACTTATTTGCATTGGAGGTTTCCCGCGACGGAGGAGCACGCCGATTTGGCCAGCGAAAGGCGGTCCGGCGGCGGCAGTTCGCTGGACGGCGCGATCGCCGGGACGACCGCCGCGCCCGGAGCGACGCCCCGATCCGGGCTCGATCCCTCGACCGCCCCGAGCTGTCGGCGACTGGTGAAACCGGCGGGCATCGGTTAGACTCGCAGCGCTCGTAGCGGGGATGACAGGGACGGGTCCCGGCCAATAATTTCCGCGTTTGCAAGTTCGGTCCACGGGCGCGTTGGGAAGCGGCGTCGTTCTTCCGGACCGGCGGGGAGAAGCATGAGGGCTGGTCGCAAAATCTTGATCGTCGATGACGACGCCGCGCTTCGCCAATCGCTCACCGAGCAGCTGGAGCTGAACGACGAGTTCACGGTTCTCGAGTGCGGCACCGCGGCAGAGGCATTGGAAATCGCCGAAAGAGAGCGGTTCGACGCTATTTTGCTCGACATCGGTCTGCCGGACATGGACGGGCGGGAATTGTGCGGTGTTCTGCGCCGGAAAGGCGTTCACGTGCCGATCATGATGCTGACGGCGTCGGACACCGACGCCGACACGGTTCTTGGTCTCGACTCAGGTGCCGACGATTACGTCACCAAGCCGTTTCGGCTCAGCGTGCTGTTGGCTCGACTTCGCGCCCATCTGCGACAGAGCGAGCACAGTGACGACGCCGTTCTGACAATCGGTCCTTATTCATTTCGTCCCAGCGCGAAGCTGCTAACCGATCCCGGCGGCCGCAAGAAAGTGCGGCTGACCGAAAAGGAAACCGCGATCCTCAAATACCTCTATCGCGCCGGAGATCGGGTGATCGGTCGCGAAACCTTGTTGGGCGAGGTCTGGGGATACAATGCGGGGGTGACGACGCACACGCTCGAGACGCATGTCTACCGCCTTCGCCAAAAGATCGAGCGCGACCCGGCATTTGCCGAAATCCTGGTGACCGAGCCCGGCGGCTATCGGCTGGTTCCTTGAGACAAGGGATTGCCGGGATGCAAGGGATTGCGGGGATACAAGAGGTTGCCGGGATACAGGGGATTGCCGGGATACAGGGGATTGCCGGTGGCAAGCCCCCTGCCGACGCCTGACAGCGGTTGGTGATCGGGTGGGCTCGGCTCGGCTGCTGATCGTCAGCGGGGCCGACCGCGCCTATTTCCCACTGTTGCGCGACACCGTAGCATCAGTCCAGACGCTGCGCCCAGATGCGGCAGTCGGCATTCTCGACGTCGGACTTGAACCGGAGCAGCGTGGGTGGCTCGCCGAGCGCGTGACGCACCTCGTTCGCCCGGGCTGGGACATCGATTTTCCCGGGCGCGCGCAGCTCCCTGAAGGCCGCAAGGCGCAATTCGCCCGGCCCTTCCTGCCGCACCACTTCCCCGGTTACGAGACTTATTTGTGGATCGACGCCGATGCCTGGCTGCAGGATTGGCGGGTGATCGAGCTCTATGTCGAGGCCGCGCGCAGCGGCAAGCTCGCGATCGTCCCGGAAATCGACCGCGCCTACAAGCGCCACTACAAACGCCCGAAGCTGCTCGGCTTGACGCTGGCATGGAAGAATTACCGCGAGGCGTTCGGCTGGCGCGTCGCCGACCGGCTGGGCCGCAATCCGATGATCAATTGCGGCGTGTTCGCGCTGCGCGGCGACGCCCCACATTGGGAAGTGTGGGCGCGGATCATGGCGCGCGTGGCGCAGCGGACCCGGTTCTTCTTTGTCGAGCAGACGGCGCTCAACTACGCGATCTTCGCAGAGCGTCTGCCGGTCGACTTCCTGCCGGCCTACTGCAACTGGATGCCGGGCGACGCCGCCCCGGCTTTCGACGCCGAACGCGGGCTGTTTGTCGAGCCCTACTCGCCGCATGAGGTGATCGGCATCATGCACCTCGCCGGGGCAGAACAGAAAACCCACATGTTTCGGCTGAACCGGCTTGACGGCGGCATGGTGGAGACCTCGCTGCGCTACGGCGAGAGCCGGGCGTTGTGCGGGGCTGGCGCCGGCGGCCGGCAGTCGATCCGCACCTCGCTCCGCCAAGACCTCACAACGACGTGAACGAAATTGCCGCCGAAGCCCGTGTCCCCGGAAATTTTCGACTTCTCGCGGCACAGGTAAACCAATAGCCTCAGGGGCCGATCGGCAATCCGGGGAGGAGAACATGCGACACTTGAAGTTATTGGTTCCGATCTTGCTCACGGCTTTTCTGACTGCCGGGGCTGCGCATGCCGCGACGAAAGTATTCACCGCGGCCATGAGCGGCACGAGCGAGGTTCCGCCGACTGCCAGCGCCGGCACCGGCACCGCAACGGCGACGCTCGACACCGCGTCCGGAAAGCTGACCTGGGAGGTGACCTACTCCGGCCTGACCGGTCCGGCGATGGCGGCTCATATCCACGGCCCGGCGGAAGCGGGAAAGAACGCCGGGGTCCTCGTCCCGTTGACCGGCAATCTGGCGAGCCCGATCAAAGGATCGAGGGTTTTGACCGCCGCCCAGGCCGCGGACCTCGAAGCCGGAAAGACCTACGTCAACATCCACACCGCCGCGAACAAGGGCGGGGAGATCCGCGGCCAGCTGCTGCCGGCACAGTAAGGCGGATCTATAGTTCATGTCGCCGTCGGCCCGGCTGCGGCCGGGTCGATGGCGCGCACCTGCTCAAATTGGTCCGATTTCAGTTCGATCTTTCTCGCCCTGAGCGATGTGGGGCGTAACGTTACGCAGCGTGAGGGGAACGTGCCGATCGTCGTGCTCCGCTAAGGCGCCGGACCAAAGCTAAAATCCGGCCGGCATGTTCGCCGCTGCCGCGCCGAAATAGGCTTGCGGCTCGGAGGGCCGCTCGCCGAGGGCATGCTCCTCGCGGGCGACGCAGCCTTTGGCCGCCGCGAACACCCCCTGCCAATTCGCCGCTTTCGGCAGGGCGCCGAGCAGGCAGCCGTCAAAGAACGTATAGGTGCGCTCGGCCTGACAACCAAAAGATGCCCGGTCACGTCGCGAGGCGGTGAGGATGATGCGATTGGGTTCGGCCATTGCCCCGGCGGCAAAGCCGCCGCTGTAGCACGCCGAAACGACCACGACCGTGGGCACGGCGGCACAGCCGCGCGACAGCGCCCGCGCCAGTTCTTCGGGGTGCAGCGCCCGCTGCGAGCGAGCCAGCCACAACCCGGCGTCATGCTCGCCATGCGACGTTAGAAAGATGAGGCAGCGGTCACCCGGCTGCGCCGGCAGACCGGCAATGCGGCGCAGCAGATTTTCGGCGGTGGCCGACTCGGCGCCGCTGCGCAATTCGCCGGCGCTGGCGCTCAGCCGATGGATGTTGGCCGCTGATACACCCGCCGCATACAGACGCCGGGCCAAGGCCCGCGTGGCATCGTCGAAGACCGGCTCGGCATCGTCGCCGGCGGCCAACACCACCTGCCAGTTTCCGCCGGTTGCGAGGACGGCCTTGCTCCACCCGCCGATCAGCGCCAATGCCAATAGTGAGCCGGCCAAACAGCTGGCGGCCCCGAACCTCATCGAACCGGCCCTCCACGGCCGCTTTACGATTCGTGCTATGCTGCACCCTTTTCCGGAGGTGACGCGATGGCCACAGCACTCGCCGAAAAAACCTGCACACCTTGCCGCGGCGGCATTCCGCCGATGACGGCCGAGGCGGCCGAAGGGCTTCACGGTCAGGCGCCGGATTGGACTTTGCGCGACGATGCCAAGCGAATCGAGCGCACCTTTCGCTTCCGGAATTTTCGCGAGGCGTTTGCATTTGTCGAGCGCGCCGCCGCGCTCGCCGAGACTGAAAGCCACCATCCTGAGATCCGCTTCGGCTGGGGGTTTGCCACCGTCTCGCTGCACACCAAAAAGATCAAGGGGCTGCACGAAAACGACTTTATCATGGCGGTCAAGCTCGATCGGATCGCGGCGGAGCAAGCCGCCGCAGCGTCCTAACGAGTTCGGAGTTTGGATTTCGCCGACTCCGACATCCGCAATTGGCAAAGTAGGGAGGTGGGCCATGCCGACTTACATCATGCTCGCGAACTGGACTGATCAGGGGGCGCAAAAGGTCAGGGAATTGCCGCGCCGGGTCGATACGGCGAGAAAGGCGCTCGCCGATATGGGCGGCGAATTCAAGGGTATCTACATGACGATGGGCGAATACGATCTGGTGATGATCTACGAGGCGCCGGACGACGCGGTGGCGGCGCGGTTTACGTTGGTGCTGGGTATGCTCGGAACCGTGCGCACCCGAACCTTGAAGGCGTTCCCCGAGGCTGCATATCGCGAAATCGTCGCCTCCCTCGGCTAGCGCCTGGTCCGATCATATCGAACCATCCCCTTGTCACCCCCGCGAAGGGCGGGGGTCCAGAGCCTGCCCCTGGCCTGGGTTCCCGCTTTCGCGGGAATGACGGTCCAATGCGATCGGAAAGCGCTCTTGTGGGAAGGAGGTCGAGGATTTGGCCGGCCGCAATGGACGACTGCGGCGTCGCAGCCGATCAATCGAACGCAACCGCACCGCGGCCTGCGGGGGTGCGCGGCCGGCGAAGCAGCAGCAACAGCGGCAGGCCCATGACGACGAGGATCATCATCAGCACAAAATCGTCGATGTAGGCGACCATCGCCGCCTGCCGCGTTGCCTCGGCATTCAGCAACGCGACCCCGGACGGGTTGGTCAGGCTGTACGGCGCCTGAAGCATCGGGACGCGGGCGAGGGGATTATCCGGCCGCAGCTGTTCGACGAGGCGCGAGTGGACAATCTGGGTGTTCTGGTTCAACAGCGCCTCGACGATCGAGATGCCGATGCTGCCGCCGATATTGCGCATCAGGCTGAAGATCGCCGTGCCTTGGGTCAGCATGTGCCGCGGCAGGGTCGAAAACGTAATGATGCTGAGCGGCGTAAAGACAAACCCCAGCCCGAGGCCCTGCAGCACCCCGGTCGTGACGATCGGACTCATCCCCATGTAAAGCGAGAACCCGGTCATCTGCCACATTGCCGCCGCGGTCAAAATCAGCCCGGCCATGATGATCAATCTTGTGTCGATGCGGCCGCCGAAGCGCGCGACGACGATCATCGCGATCATCGTTCCAAAGCCACGCGGCGCCGTCACCAATCCGGTCGTGACGACCGGATAGTTCATCAAATCCTGCAGCATCGTCGGGAGCAGGGTCATCGTGCCGTAAAGCGGGATGCCGACAAGAAACATCATTACCGTGCCAACCATCAGGTTGGCGTCCTTTAGGAGCTCGCGATTGAGAAACGACCGGTCGGTCGCCGTCGCGGTGTGGACGACAAACAGGTAGAGCGCGAGCCCCGAGGCCGTCGCCTCGATCCAGATCTCGGTCGAGCCGAACCAGTCTTTAAGCTCGCCGCGATCGAGCATCATCTGCAGCGCGCCGATCGCCAGGCTCAGGGTGGCGAAGCCGAACCAGTCGAAGGCGTCATGCCGGCCGTGCCGCGTATCACGGATGAAGAGCAGAATACCGATCGCGGACAGAATTCCGAACGGCACGTTGATGTAGAATACCCAGCGCCAGTTGTAGCTATCGGTCAGCCACCCGCCGAGCGCCGGGCCAATGATCGGGCCCAGGATGACCCCCATTCCCCAGACCGCCATTGCCCGCGCATGCCGTTCGGGCGGGTTGATCTGGAGCAGCACCGCTTGCGACAGGGGCACCAGCGCAGCGCCGCAAACACCCTGCAACAGCCGGAAGGCGACCAGCTGAGCGAGGCTCGTCGCCACGGCGCACAATGCCGAGGCGAAGGTGAAGCCGGCGACTGAAATCAGGAAGACGTATTTGACGCCGAAGCGGTTGGCGAGCCACCCGGTGAGCGGCGTCATGATCGCCGCGGCGACGATGTAGGAGGTGACGACCCAGGCGATCTGGTCCTGCGACGCCGACATGCTGCCCTGCATATGCGGCAGGGCGACGTTGGCGATTGTCGTGTCGACCCCCTGCATGAAGGTCGCCAGCATGATCGAGACCGTAATCCAGCCCCGGTTTGCCACCGGGGCAAAAGTCTCGGACCTCACCGTTCCGCCGCGCGGCTCGTTCCTGTGCCCGCGAGCCATGCCAGCATGCCGTCGATCCGGTCGAGCCACGGCCGGCGATAGCCGCTGTCGACCACGACGGTGGCGCTCAGTCCGGCCGCGAGCGCGTGGTTCGGGTCGAGCTCCTCGAAGCTGAGCCGTACCGGAAGACGCTGGACCACCTTGACCCAATTGCCGGTGGCGTTTTCGGCTGGCAGCAGCGAAAAGGTCAGCCCTGTACCCGGGCTCAAACTCTGCACCTTGGCCGCAAACACGACATCGGGATAAGTGTCGATCTCGACGGTCGCGGTTTGTCCGGGCCGCATGTGGGTAAGCTCGGTCTCCTTGAAATTGGCGGTCACCCAGAGGTGCTTGGTCGATACCAAGGAAAACAGCGCGGTCGGAGACGCGCCGGTGTCCACGCCCTGGACCCAATCGCCGACCTGGAGCTGGTCGACCTTGGTGACGACGCCTGATTCAGGCGCGCGCACCACCGTATAGGAAAGGTTCAGCTCGGCGCGATCGAGCGCCGACTGGGCGTGCTGAACCATTGGATGCTGGGCGACCGGAAGGTCGGGTTGGCCGCCGAGACTGGCGAGGGTGCTGGCGACGTCTTGCTCCTTCGAGGCCAGCTGTTCGCGGGCAATTTTGTAGGCGTGGTTCGATTGGTCGTACTGTGACTGCGAGGCCGTACCCGACGTCAGCAGACGCTGTTGCCGCTCCAATTCGCGCTGCTGATAGACGAGCGTGGCCTCGGTGGCTGCGGCATCGGCCTTTTTCTGCTGATAGGTGGCCTTCATCGCCTCGATCTGGAGCCGCACTGCGGCGAGCTGAGCCTTGGCCTCCTCGACCGCGATCCGGAACGGCCGCTGATCGAGCGTGAACAGCACCTGGCCAGCGCTCACCTGCTCATTGTCGTGAACATCGATTTCGGCCACACGGCCGGACACCTCGTTGCTGATCGAGACCCTCGCCGCGTCGACATAAGCGTCGTCGGTCGAGATGTAACGCCCGGTCGTCAGAAACCAATAGGCTCCTGCGAGCAGCACGACGATCGGCCCGAGAAGCATCAGCGGCAGCCGCAATCGTTGGCGCCACGAGCGCTGCCTGATGATGCCCGGCCGGGTGTCGAGCCCGGCGCGCAAGACGCCGCGGACAGGCGCCTCGTCTTCGGCCGAAGTCGTCACCGGTGGCCCCCTGCCGCGGACCAGCCGGCGTGAACCCGAGGCTCGCGTCGCAGGCGACGGCCCACAGCGGGCTCGTCAGCCTTCGGCAATTTCCGGACCGATGGCGACAGGTCAGGGTCGACGAGGCTGCCATGCACCCGTCGCAGCAGGTCGATCAGTCGCCGCCCCTCCTCGTCGGAGAGATCGGCGAAGGCCTCGCGTCGTATGTCAGTCGACAAATCCAGGATGCAGGCGAGGACCGGGCGCGCCTTTTCCGTCAACACCAGCCGGCGAGCGCGCCGATCGGCCGGGTCGGGGCGACGCTCGATCCAGCCCTCCTCTTCCATGCGGTCGATTTGCCGCACCAGCGTCATCGGCTTGGTCTCGAGCAGGTCGGCAAGCCCGGCCTGATTGATGCCCTCATAGCGGGCGAGATAGCCGAGAACCCGGCACTGCGATCGGGTAAGGCCGAGAGACAAGAGCGCCCGCTGATTGAAGCGCCGCGCGAACAAGCGCGCCACGTCGTGGACGAGATAGCCAAAGCTGCGGTCGAGGTTCATGATCAGGACCAATAAACTACCATCGGTGATAATAAGCTAAGATATTAAAATTTGAAGGCCCGCCCATTGTTTTGATCGCGCGGCTGGTAGGCGCGAATTCGATGGCTTCGGCGGGCTGCGGATCAGCTGGCTCGACCGGCTTGCAAATTGCCGGCCTGCAAATCGCCGACTGCGGCCGCGAGCGGCGCGGCCCGATTGCGCGGGGGCGGGCGGACCAGCAGCAGCAGCGGAATCGTCACCGCGACGATGATCATCATAAAGGTGTAGACGTCGATATAGGCGACCATTGCCGCCTGCCGGGTAACCTCGGCGTTGAGCGCGGCGATGCCGGTCGGCCTGGTCAGGCTGAACGGGGCGGCTAGAAAGGGTGCGTGCGCAAGCGGATTGTCGGGCCGCAAATGCTCGATCAATCGGGAATGCACAATTTGCGTATTCTGGGTCAACAGCGCCTCGAAAATTGAAATGCCGACGCTCCCGCCGAGATTGCGCATCAGACTGCGGATCGCCGTTCCCTGGGTCAGGATATGTCGCGGCAGGTTCGACAACGCCAGAGTGTTGAGCGGGACAAAGGTGCAACCCAATCCAAAACCTTGCAGCAGCCCCGAAGTGATCACCGGGGCCATTCCCATCTGCAGCGAAAAACCGGTCATCTGCCACAACAAGACCACGGTCATCAGCAGCCCCGACAGAATGATCAGCCGGTTGTCGATGCGGTTGACCAGCCTGCCGACGATGAACATTGCCGCCATCGTGCCGACGCCGCGCGGCGAGGTCACGAGACCGGTGGTGAACACCGGGTAGTCCATCAGGGATTGCAGCATCGTCGGCACCAAGGCCAACGTGCCGCTCAGGATACCCCCGACAAGAAACATCAGGATTGTCCCGACTGCAAAGTTGGAGTTCTTCAGCAAATCGCGATTAAGAAACGACCGCTCGTCCGCGGTTACGGTGTGGACGACAAACAGATAGCCGGCGAGCGCGGCCACTGCCGCCTCGACCCAGATCTCGCTCGAGCCGAACCAATCTTTCAACTCGCCGCGATCGAGCATCATTTGCAGGGCGCCAATAGCGATGCCGAGGGTCACGAAACCGAAAAAATCGAACGCCTCGCGGTGCGCGTGCCGAGCTTCGCGAATAAAGATCAAAATCCCGACAAAGGCGATCACCCCGACCGGCAAATTGATGTAAAAAATCCACCGCCAGCTGTAATTCTCGGTCAGCCAGCCGCCCAGCACAGGACCAAAGATCGGGCCGAGCATGACCCCGATGCCCCAAACCGCGATCGCCTGACCGTGCCGTTCGGGTGGGTTGATCTGCATCAGCACCGACTGCGACAGCGGCACCAGTCCGGCTCCGAAGACCCCTTGCAGCAGGCGGTAGATGACGAGTTCGGTCAGGCTGGTGGCGCTGCCGCACAAAGCGGAAGCCAGGGTGAAACCCCCGACCGAGACCAGAAACACGTATTTGATGCCAAAGCGGCCGGCGAGCCAGCCGGTCAGCGGCATCGTGATCGCCGCGGCGACGATGTACGAGGTCAGGACCCAGGCGATCTGGTCCTGGGCCGCGGACAGGCTCCCCTGGATATGCGGCAGGGCGACGTTGGCGATCGTGTTGTCGACGCCCTGCATGATCGTCGCCAGCATGATCGACACGGTAATCGCCGGGCGATTGCCGAGCGGGCTGCGAGCCTCGCTTTTCACCGCAGTTCCCCGACCGGCAGTGCCGCCTCGCGCGGCGGATCGTCAGGCATTGCGAGATCTCACGATAGAACCGGTCCCGCTTACCATCGGTGGTCGGCGATTCTGAGGAGGCGGCGGAGCAAGGGCGCGGTCGTGAAGCGCGAGGCGACGGCGCCGAGGTGGCGCGGCAGATGTCTGGCGCCGACGAATGCGGCCGGCGTCAACGCATTCCGGCCTTTGGGCGGGGTGCCGGGTAACGCCTCGGTCGCGTCGTCGTCGGTGAAACCGCAGAGGTGACGGTTCATCACGATTACGCCGGCGGGACCGGGATGATGACCCGTTCCTCGACCACAAAGCTTTTGATTTGGCCGATGAACAGCGCGCCGTCGGCATGCAGACGCTTGGCCTCCGGCGTCGCATTGGCGCGCTCCATCGCTTGCTGGTCGTCGTACCAAAGTTCGGCAATGCCGTCGATTTCGACATCGCTGGCCGGGATGTCGGGCCGGGTCCGCTCGGCGAGGATGTGCGACTGCACATAGCGCCGCACGCCCGGCACGGCATGCGCCAGCGGTGCGTGGATCTTGTACCAATGCTCGACGAACTCTTCACGACTGAGCCCGTCCTTGCGGGTCAGCAGTCCGATGCTCTTGATCATCGCCTTACTCCGTTGGCCGACCGGCGGCGATCGGCGCCGGTCGCATCGCTGTCGCCGATCATGATAGCGTTCGCAAAAGGCGGCAAAAAGCAAGGATCGACCTGATGGATCTAAAGCTGGTCAGAGAGGAGGCGATCGCGGGGACATCGCGCTATTTCTGGGACAGTCGCGGCTTTGTTCCCGACGAGGACAGCGAGGAATGGGAGGCCGAATACCGGCGTCAGTTCGAGCAGGCCAAGCAGCGCCACGCCAATGGCGGTGTCACGGTTGCCGCTCCGGCGGCGGCCCCCGCCCCGATGCCGGTGCTGGAACAGAGCAACTGGGCTGAGTTGACCGGCGCGCCGACGCAAATCCGCTGGGCGGCGTCGCTGCGGGCCGACAGAATAGGCGAAATCCGCGATCCCGGCATGCGCGAATGGCTCGCCACCACCTGGACCCGCGCGAAAAGCTGGGTCGACACCCAGGAATTGCCGACCCCGGTGTTTTTGCAGCGGGTGGCACCGCACTATCAGGAATATCGCAAAAAGGCCGATGAGGAGGCCCGCATACGGGCGCAGCACCGCCAGGCCGAGGCCGAGGCGGCGGACGAAATCCGCCGGCAGGTCGAAACCGCCGGCATCACCATCGCGGGGCTGACCGAGCTGATCGACATTTGCGACCGGCTGCCGGCGGTCCCGTTGAAAACCAAGCTCGCCGAACTCGATCACGAAGACCGCAATCTGCGGGTTTTCGAAACCGATGACTCCGCTCTTCTGATGGTCCTCGAAAAGGACGGCGCCGGCCGCAGCGAATACGCTATCGAGCGCGATGCGGGGCTCGTCGCCGATCTTGCCCTGTTCACGCGAGCGACCGAACTCTCATAGGGTAGGCGGGAGAAAGAATCATGGCGACAGCGGCGGGCGCGCCGGCCATCGACGCCCGGGCGGCGATGGAACAACTGAATTCCGAGGCGGCGGCGCTCCATATCTGGCTGCGCACCCAGGCGAACGCGCCGGCGCAGCGGCCGTGGTTCCGCGAAACCGGGCTGGCGGCGAGCGGCCGTGTCGCCTCCGGCCGGGTCGGCGCCGCGCAGCTCAAACCGGTTGCCCACCACTGGCGATGGCAGGAGATCGCGCCCTATCTCGGCCGTATCGCCGAAATCGCCCGGGGCGCGGATGTGTCGCCAATCGAGTTTGCCGAACGCCAGCAATTCCTGCTGACCAATCCGGGCCTCGGCGGCAGGCTGCAGGTCACCTCGACGATGCTCTGTGCGGTGTCGATCTACAATCCGGGCGATGTCGCCCCGGTCCACATCCACACGCCCAACGCCAGCCGCACGATCCTGTCGGAGAATGGCGGCTACACGACGATCGAGGGCGAGCGCTGCGCGGCGGCGCGCGGCGATCTGATCCTGACGCCGAACGGCGCCTGGCACGACCACGGCAATGACGGCGCCGAGCCGGTGGTGTGGATCGACGTGCTCGATTTCCCGCTGATGGAATTTCTCGATTGCGTCTGGCTCGACGAGGCGTACCCCGGCGAGACCGGGGGCAACGCTCGCGCCCAGGCGGTCACCCAAAAGGACGGCTATTCGCATCGCCTTTACGGCAAGGGCGGGCTGGTGCCGGCTTTTGCCTCGCACCGCCGCGGCTTCGGGCGCGAAACCTCACCGATGTTCCACTACCGCGGTGCCGACGTTCGCGCCGCCCTCGACGATCTACGGGACGAGGCCGCCGACCCCTACGAGGGCGTCACCTTGCGCTTTGTCAACCCGGCGACCGGGGCATCGGTGTTTCCGACCCTCGACGACCGGGCGATGTTGCTGCGACCCGGCGAGGAAACGCGGTTCAAGCGCGAGACCGCCGGTACGCTCTATCAGGTCATCGAGGGCAGCGGGATGACCGAGATCGCCGGGCAATCCTTCGAATGGCGGCGCAACGACATCTTTGTCGTTCCCGGCTTTGCCTGGCGGCGTCATGCCAACTCCAGCAATGGCGACGCTGTGCTTTACGCAGTCTCGGATATGCCATTGCTCGACAAGATCGGGCAGTACCGCGCCCAGGGCCGCCAGCCCGACAACAGCGTCGCCGAACTCGTAGCTTGACGCCAAGGCGAACTACTGGTGAAAACCAAACAGAAAGCACCCAGCTTTACTTCCTCGTCACCCCCGCGAAAGCGGGGGCGCAGGGGCGAGCGGCGGTGCGGTGGCCCTGGGTTCCCGCTTTCGCGGGAATGACCCTTTGACCGTAGGATTTCGACCGCGGAAGTTTGATAGGTGGGTTCGTTGGTGCAGGCGGAGCCGTTGTTGCGGTTTATCTTCTCATCGGTCGGCAGCGGCGTGAGGAAGCAAAGAACGTATCCCATGCCATACGGCAAGAAATTATCGTACTTAGCGAAAGATTAATTTCGCAGCTAGTGGTGCGCGCACCCGACGCTTGGTACCCACGGCGTCCTCCGGTCGCCTTCCCGGCGAAGACAACGTTTTTTGGGTGTGATCTGTCAGAACTGGTCCACTACGAACTATTGAAGCCATAAAATCGGGTGAGATTACTGTAACCAGAAACAATTTGCTTTCTGCAATAATTAATCCCGACCCGGCAATATACGTCAGCGAGCGAGGTCGCTGACCAGCGAGAAGGCCGAATTGCGCCCGTTCTGCCCGCGATAGACCTGCAGGTTTTCGAGCACGCGCTGTACATAAAGCCGGGTCTCGTCGATCGGGATCGTCTCGATCCAGTCGACCATCTCGATCTTGCCGCCCCGCGGGTCGCCGTATTCGCCGAGCCACTGCCGAATACGTCCGGGGCCGGCGTTGTAGGAGGCGATCGCCAGTGCATAAGATCCGCCGAAATCCTCGATCATATGCTGCAGATAGCCCCGGCCGAGGTCGATGTTGTAGAGCCCGTCCATCGTCAGCCGCGGCAGCGAAAACGGTTCGCCGAGCTTGCTCGCGATGGAGCTCGCGGTTGCCGGCATCAACTGCATCAGACCGCGCGCGCCCGCCGGGCTGATTGCATCGACCTCGAAGGCGCTTTCCTGCCGGATGACGGCAAACAGCAATGCGGTTTCGGTGTTGCCGCCGGCGGGCATCGCGATGACCGGGTAGCCATGGATCATCAGCGGCGTCCCGGCAACGATCGCGCGCTTGGCGACGGCGATACCCAGATCGATGCGCCCGTTCTGCTCGGCCAATGCGGCAACCATAGCAAATCCGGTTGGCGTCTTGGCGCCGTCCGCCAGATGCAGCAGAAAGATCTTGGTGTGCTCGCGATCGCCGAGAGAGAAGAAGATCTGGGTGGCACGGACGACCTCGCTGCCGTCAAACGCCGTGCGCTCGGCGCCGGTCGGGACGGGCTCCGGGGTGGGATGCGGCGGCGCATCGTCGCCAAGCTGATGGGCTGCGAGCTGGCCGTAAAACGTCGCCATGTGGTCGGCGCCGGCGGCATACCACTTGCGCGCGAGATCGGGCTTGCCCTCGGCTTCGGCCGCACGCCCACCCCAATAGCCCGCTCGCGCCTTCGCGTAGGGCGTGTCGGCCCGTGTCAGAATATGCGCGAAATCGTCGAATGCGAGCGCCGGGTCTTTTTTGAAGCGCAGCGCGATATAGCCGAGCAGAAAATCGGCGTCCGCATAGGCCTTCCCGTCGAGCGCGCCGTGCTGGGCCGCGATTTGATAGGCGAGATCGGTGTTGCCGCTAGCGAGCAGGCGCCGCGCGATGACTTGACGTTCATGCCACCAGGCGTCGGGCTGCACCGGGTCGCCGGGATTGGCGCGCAGGATTTCGACGGCGGCGTCGGTCATGTCCTTTTCGCGACGCCAGCGCAGCTCCTCGTACCGCAGGCCGGAATCGGAACGCAGCTGCACCGGAACGCGGGCGACGAGCATGTCGGCGGCCGGGGCTTGCAGAGCGAGCGCCAGGCGCGCCTCCGCAAGGTCGCGATAGTCCGGCGGAACGCGGGGCAACATTCGCCGTGCGGCCTCGGTCTTATCGGCCCACAGCAGCCGATCGAGCCGGTTTTCGTCGTCTTCGGGGCGAATCGCCACGCCATGACTGGCGAGAAAGCTCTTCTCGTCGAGCGCGTTGAAATCGTCTTTGACCCACGCCGCCCGCAGCGTCGCCGTACCGCCCGCAACATTGCCTGCGTTCAGCATGATCTCGGCCGCGCGGACCTGCCCCGTGGCACTGACCGGCGGATAGCGCTTGAACCATTCCGCCGCAACCGCATCGGTTTCGGCCGCCAGTGCTTCCTCGGCGTGCTTTCGCAGACCCGGCTGATGCGGCCAAGCCGGGTTTTTTTCGATGAAGTCGGCGATGTCGGCAAAGCGGCCGGGTGCACCGGGGCTCGAATAGTCCAGCCAGCGCACGATCTTGAGCGCCAGCGGATCGGTGATCAGCGCGGCAGCCGTGTAGGCGCGGCTCCAGTCGCCGGCCTGGGCGGCGGCGAGCGCTGTGCGCGTTGTCGCCAAATCGGAATTTGACAATGTCTGCGCGCGTGCCACGCCGCCGACCGCAATCGCCACGGCGGCGGACAAGAAAATTCGATTTAACGAGAGCAAGGTTGGCCCCCCTTCCTTGCCGCGACAAAGATGTGGCAAACCTCATAGCGGGTTTCAGCGCGCCGGAGCAAGAACGCTCGCCTGCCTCAGGCGTTTTCCGGCGGGCGGCGGCGTGCCGGCAATGTTGATGGCTGCCCCGGCGCGGACTATCGTGCCCGTGTGAGGCTGCCATTCGGGAGGAAACGATGTTCAAAGGATCGTTCGTCGCGTTGATCACGCCCTTCCGCAACGGAGGCGTCGACGAGACCAAGTTTCAGGATTTCGTCGCCTGGCAGGTCGAGCAGGGCACCCACGGGCTGGTGCCGACCGGGACGACCGGCGAGACGCCGACCCTGAGCCATGAAGAGCAGGAGCGGGTCATCGCGCTGTGCGTCGAGGCCGCGAACGGCAAGGTGCCGGTCATCGCCGGAACCGGGTCGAATTCGACCGCGCACACGATCGAGTTCGACGCGTTCGGCAAAAGAGGCTGGCGCGACCGCCGCGCTGATCGTTTGCCCATATTACAACAAGCCGACGCAGGAAGGGCTTTATCAGCACTTCAAGGCGATCCACGACGAGGTCGACATCCCGATCGTCATCTACAACATTCCGGGACGCTCGTCGGTCGACATGAGCAATGCGACGATGGTGCGGCTCGCCAAATTGACCAACATCGTCGGCGTCAAGGACGCGACCAACGACCTTGCCCGGCCCTTACGCATGCGGGTCGAAATCGGTCGTGATTTCGCGATGATGTCGGGCGAGGATGCCACTGCGGTCGCCTATCTGTCGCAGGGCGGCGACGGCTGCATTTCGGTCACCGCCAATGTCGCACCCAGGCTTCTCGCCGAAATGCACGAAGCCTGGCAGCGCGGCGCGGTCGACACGGTCTGCCGCATCAACGAGCGGCTGCTCCCGCTGCACGACGCGCTATTCGCCGAAACCAGCCCGGCGCCAGTCAAATACGCTGCCTCGCTGCTCGGCAAATGCGAGCCCACGGTACGCCAGCCGCTGTGGCAGATCATGCCCGAGACGCAGGAGCGGGTGGCGCGGGCGATGCGCGGCGCCGGTCTGTTGAACTGACCCGGGAACGGGCGCGATGCGGGCGGCCGATCACTATGTCGCGCAAAACAGGCGCGCCCGCCACGATTACGTGATCGAGGATACCCTCGAAGCCGGTCTCGTTTTGCAGGGCACCGAGGTCAAGGTGCTGCGCAAGGGGCAGGCCAGCATCGCCGAAGCCTATGCCGACGAGAGCGGCGGCGAGCTGTTCCTGGTCAACGCCAACATCCCCGAATATTCGAGTTCGGCGCACTTCAATCACGAGCCGCGGCGGCGGCGAAAGCTGTTGCTGCACCGCAAGGAAATGAACCGTCTGCTCGGTGCGATCCGGCGCGAGGGGGTCACCGTCGTCCCGTTGTCGATCTATTTCAACGAGCGCGGGCGGGCCAAGATCGCCCTCGGGCTTGCCCGCGGCAAGCGCAAGGCCGACAAGCGCGAGGCCGAGAAGACGCGCGACTGGCAGCGCAGCCGCGCCCGCATCTTGCGCGACCGCAACGCCTGATGTCTTCCGGCGCTGCTTGGGCAGTTTAGGGCGATCTTCGCCGCCTGATCGTCAGAAGTGGATTTCGTATTCGGCCTGCCAGCGCCAGGTTGTCAGCGGCGCCCAAGGTCTGATGCCAAACAGGATCCCGCCGTTCCATTTGAGGGTGCCGGGACCGATATTGCTGACGGTGCCGAAGAGCTGCGGGCCGATGCGATTGTCCTGTGGCCAGCCCGAATTGAACCCGTCAAAGCTGCTCGGCTGGCCGTAAGCCTGGAACCCCGGCTCGATCGGCGTGCCGAGCGCGATGCGGGTCTCCCAAGCGTAGAGAAAACCTGGTCTTCCCGAGGCGAATTCGCCACCGACGTCCTTTTGTATGAACAAATTGACGGTGTTGATGGTGTGAAAAATCTCCTTGCGAAAAATCGGACCAAACGTGACTTCGTTCGAGGTGTCGGCAAGCGTGCTTTTGCCGAACTCGAAGAAGAAGCCGCTGTCCATCCAGCGTTCGCCGCGCTCGGTGAATTGAAGAACATTTTCCCACGTTACCTGACTGAAATGGATCGATTCGCCGGGGCCGGCATCGCGCTCCTGCTCCAATTCCAGTTCGGTGCGCCAGAAGCCGTTGACCCCGTATTCCAACTCCTGGGTCGAACTCAACTCGCCGCTGTGGTCGCGCTGAGGATCGTAGCCAATATCGCCAAGCGGCTCGATTGCGATTTCGCCGGTCTCCGCATCGGGCATCTGAACCTTGAAATCTGCCGCTGCCGGCCGCGCAATAACCATGCTGACAGCCACACTGACAAGCAGAGAGACAGCGCTAATGCTACGCATTCGCAAGTCGTCCTCGGAAATCCCGCTTGGTTCGGCAGGGCGGCGATCAGCCGCCTTTCAGAGAGTGGCGGCCGGCCGGGCCTGAACCGGCGCAGGCTGGCGCGCCAGCAGCCGCATCAATCCGCCGATGATCAGAATGGTGGCGAGGTAAAAGATGACTTGGATGCCGGCCGGCTGCGCCGAATAGCCGATTAGCACGTGCAGCAAGGTGCCGACCATGCTGCGCTCGCCGACGATCGCGGAGGTGTCCCACAAATCGTTGCCGAGCGAGGGCAGCAGATTGGCCTGCATCAGGAAGGCCGCACCCTGCGACGCCATGCCTGCCGCCAGCAACAGAATGAGCCAGCTGGTGACCGCGAACAGTCGATTCAGCGGGATCGTGAGCAATCCGAAATAAATCAACGAACCGACCGCGACCCCACCGACGAACCCGAGGACGCCGCCCGCGACCATACCGAGCGCGCCGGACCCCGAGGCGACCGCGATGCCGTACAGAAACAGCACGATCTCGGAGCCTTCGCGCAGCACCGCGATGCCGACGACGACACCCAGCGCATAGAGCGGCCGGCTGCCACCGACCACCGCCTTGCCGAGGTTCGCCGCGGCCGAGGCGAGCTCGCGCCCGTGCCGGTTCATCCAGATGTTGTGCCAGCCGAGCATTGCCACCGCGGTAAACAGGATCGCGGCATTGAACAATTCCTGGCCGATGCCGTTGACCGCGTCCGCGATCACCCCGGCGCAGGCGGCGACAATCGAGGCACCGATGACCCCGGCGACAACCCCGCCAGTGACCCAGACGCCGCGCCGCGGCACGCCGCGGCTTGCCGCCAGCACAATGCCGACGACGAGTGCAGCTTCGAGAATCTCGCGAAAAACGATGATTGCCGTGGCCAGCATCGCGAAACTCGCTATTTAACGATCAGATGGCCGCGGGTCTGCGGATGAAAATCGTCAAAGAACTCATAGCTGCCCGGGTCGAGCGGTCCGACGAAGACGATGATCTCCTGCCCCGGGCCGACAACCTTCTCGCGATGGAATTGGTTGCTCTCGAATTCAGACGGCGTCTTGTTGTCGTTACGGACCACTAGCTTGACCTTGACGCCCGCTGGAATCCGAACCTCGCTCGGCGAAAACTGGTTGTTTTTCATCAAGATCGGGAAACTTGGATCATCGGCCAGCACCGGGGCCGCGAATGCAGCGACCAGCAACGCAACGATCGGGACGACGTGACGCATGGACAGCACCAGCCACTTTGCGAATGCGAACGGCTCGCAATATTGCCGATGCAGGGTTGCGAGGCAATCGCAATCTTATGGCGGTTTCGCGAGAGAGCCATGCGCCGGCTGCATTCCTCCGCGCCGCTGGAGATCGAGCCGCTCGAGGAGTGCTGCAAATACCTCTTCGAACATGGCAACGGTGAGTTTTCCGGTGTTGGTGTTGAGGCGCGAGCAGTGATAGCTGTCGGCGAGCAGCCGCCCGTCTGGCAACGCATGGACGGCCCCGTGCGCGAAGCGAAACAGCGGGCGGCGCAGGCCGAGAGCGGCGAGCACGGCATCGTGTGCGATCGACCCCAGCGCCAGAAACGCGCGCAGGCCAGGCAACGTGGCGATCTCGTTCGACAGAAAGTGCCGACAGGCGGCGATCTCGCGCGGCTCGGGCTTGTTCTGCGGCGGCACGCAGCGCACCGCGTTGGTGATGCGCGCCCGGGTGAGCGCCAAGCCGTCATCCGGCCGAGCGTCGTAATGCCCCGCGGCGAGCCCGAATTTTTGCAAGGTCGTATAGAGTAGGCTGCCGGCGTGGTCGCCGGTAAACGGGCGCCCGGTGCGGTTGGCGCCGCGTAAACCTGGCGCCAGACCGACGATCAGCAATTCGGCTCCCTCTTCGCCAAAAGGAGGCACCGGCGCGTTGAACCATTCCGGATGGACCGCCCGCTGCGTGTCGCGGAAGGCTGCCAGCCGCGGGCACAGCGGGCAGTCGGGTGTCGGCAGCGCCGCGCCGGGCCTCGACGCCGACGACATCAGCAGGGCGCTCACGCCTCGTCGACGGGTTCGGCGCGGGCCCGCACCTCCTCACGCGGGTGATGGTTGCGCGAGATGTTCGGCGCCAGATCCTGCAATTCGATGAAATTATCGGCTTGGCGGCGCAGATCGTCCGACACCATCGGCGGCGAGGAGCGCATCGTCGACACGACCGATACCCGCACGCCGCGGCGCTGCACCGCCTCGACCAGCCGGCGGAAGTCGCCGTCACCCGAGAACAGGATCGCGTGGTCGATAAACTGAGCCATCTCGAGCATATCGATCGCCAGCTCGATATCCATGTTGCCCTTGATCCGGCGCCGTCCCATCGCGTCGGTGAATTCTTTGGTGGGCTTTGTCACCATCGAGTAACCGTTGTAATCGAGCCAATCGACGAGCGGCCGAATCGGCGAGTATTCCTGGTCCTCTACCAGAGCTGTATAATAAAACGCGCGGATCAACCTCCCTTTGGTGCTAAACAGGTCAAGCAGCCGCTTGTAATCGATGTCGAAAGCAAGACCCCTTGCGGCGGAATAGAGGTTGGCCCCGTCTATGAATATGGCGATACGCTCTTCTGGATAGAAAATCATTGGGGACAATGCTCCAAATAGGGGTAGTTAACAAAAGTGTCGTACAGGGCGCAGTCCGGGTCAAGTCCGACCTACCCGCCGGCGCCAGGGCCTCCTGCCCGATTTACCAGCCCGGTCGTCTTGTGCCGCGATCCCGACAGTCGCGGGCAAGCCACCATCTTCCTGGTTTCTTGCAGCAAAGCGTCACCATGGTCGAGCACCGAAGCGGCAAATTTCTGTGCTTGTGCTATTTATACTGTTGATCACGACTTATATTTTAACGGACATGAGATCGACAGACTGGAATTTAACACAGAGGTTTTTACGCGCTATACTTTGTAGACTTCGGATGTGAGCGGCGCGCGCCCGTCCACAGCAGAGCCGCAACGGCCGGTTTATCCAGCGGGCCGCCCAGTGGGGTCGCAACTCATGCAGCGAGCGCTTTGGTCACTCGGCGATGCTCAGGGCAGCGTCCAGATCACCAATCAGATCCTGCGGGTCTTCGATGCCGACGGACAGGCGTAGGAGGTCGGGCGGGGCAGGGCTGTCGGCGCCTTCGATCGAGGCGCGGTGCTCGATCAGGCTCTCGACGCCGCCGAGCGAAGTCGCACGCTGCCAGATCTCGACCTTGGCGGCGGTGGCGATCGCGGCCTCAGGGCCGCGCTTGACGCGGATGCTGAGCATGCCACCAAAGCCCCCCGTCATTTGGCGTGCCGCAACCGTGTGTCCGGGATGGCTCGGCAGTCCGGGGTACAAAACTTCGGCTATCCGCGGGTGCGCCGACAACGTCTCAGCGATCTGCTGCGCCGAATGGCAGGCGCGCTCGACCCGCGCAAACAGCGTGCGCATGCCGCGCAACAGCAGATAAGCCTCAAAGCTGCCGAGGATCGCGCCGCCGCCACTGCGCGCGGCGCGAACCCGCTCCCAAAACGCGTCCTTCCTTGCCGTCGTCAGGCTGCCGGCGATCACATCGCTGTGCCCGTTCAGGTATTTTGTCGCCGAATGCATGACGAGGTCGGCGCCGAGCGCCAACGGCCGGGTCAAAACCGGGGTCGCCGCGGTGCCGTCGACGGCGAGCAGCGCACCCGCGGCATGGGCGATTTCTGCGGCGCCGGCGATGTCGGTTATCGACCACAAGGGATTGGCCGGGGTTTCGATCCACACCAGCCGCGTGCGGCCCGGCTGGATCGCGGCCCGCAGCGCATCGAGCGAGGTCGCGTCGGCAAAGGCGGTTTCGATGCCCCATCCGTCTGCGAAATTGCGAAGCCAGCTGCGCAAGCCCCAATACATGACCCGGGGTGCCACGACATGGGCGCCGCGCGGCAGGCTCTGGAACACCGCCGCGGCGGCTGCCATCCCCGATGAGAACAACAAGCTGTCGGCGCCGCCTTCGAGTGCGGTCAACAAGGCTTGCGGCTGGTCGAAGGTCGGGTTGTCGGCGCGTCCATAGCCGCGGCCGCGGCGGTACTGGTTGTCGGGATCGCGCTGAAAGGTGGTCGCGACGTGCACCGGCAGCACCACGGCGCCGGTCGCGGCGTCGGTCCAACCGAGCGCCTGCGCCGCGATCGTCGCCGGGTGAAGCGGTTTGCCCTTCACTCTAATTCCCGGCCTTCGTTGCTAGACGCATCCGCCGGGCTAGACGCATCCGCCGGGCTAGACGCATCCGCCGGGGCGGCGACCTGACGCAGCCGCGGCGGCGCTCGACGCCGCTCGTTGTCTCAAATCTTTCACGGTTTTGTGTTGGCATAGGTTATGCGGGAGGCGCCTAGCATCGGTGATCGCGGCACCTTAGCACAGACCGCGCGCCCGAGCACTGACCGCGCGCCCGAGCACTGACCGCGCGCCGGGCGAGCATCGAGGGTCGTTCCGCCATGTCGAACAGCCGACCAGCGAACCGAAAAACTCATGTCACCACCGAGCGCCCGCCCTTTGAGCGCATCGTGCTGTTGCTGCAAGGCGGCGGCGCGCTCGGAGCCTACCAGGGCGGCGTCTACCAGGCGTTGGCCGAGGCGAAACTTGATCCCGACTGGGTTGCCGGTATTTCAATCGGCGCCATCAACTCCGCCCTGATCGCCGGCAACCCGCCGGAACAGCGGGTCGAGCAAGCTTCGCGCGTTTTGGGAAACCGTCAGCGCCCCACCGACGGGGGCGCCCTACTTCCCGTCGCTCGACGTCAGGAACGAAGCCACCCATCGTCTCGTCAACCAGGCGCTCGCCTTCGCCACTCTCGTCGGCGGCGCCCCGGGCTTTTTTACGCCGCGTGTGCCGCCGCCCTACCTGCGCCCGCCCGGGTCGCCGGGGGCGTTGAGCTATTATGACGTGGGCCCCCTCAAGACCACCCTCGAACGCCTCACCGATTTCGATCGGATCAACAGCGGCGACATGCGGTTCAGCGTCGGCGCGGTCAACGTCCGCAGCGGCAACTTTGTCTATTTCGACAACACGACGCATCAAATCGCTGCGGAGCATGTGATGGCCAGCGGTTCGCTGCCGCCTGGCTTCCCGTCGACGATGATCGACGGCGAGCACTACTGGGACGGCGGCCTCGTTTCCAATACGCCGCTGCAATGGGTGTTGGACAGCAGGCCCCGAGTGGACACCCTCGCCTTCCAAATCGACCTGTGGAATGCGCGGGGCGAGCTGCCGCGCGACTTGATCGAAGCCGATCTGCGCCAGAAGGAGATCCGGTACTCCAGCCGCACCCGCGCCGCCACCAATCAGTTCAAAAAGCAGCAATTGCTGCGCCGCGCCGTGGCCAAGTTGCTGCCGCTCATACCGCAAGAACTGCAGCAGACCGTCGAAGCCGAGCTTCTCGCCGCGGAGGCCGACGAGAAAGTCTACAATCTGATCCAGCTGATCTACCACGCTCAAAACTACGAGGGCGCCTCTAAGGATTATGAATTTTCTCGGCGGACGATGAACGAGCACTGGGCTTCCGGCTATAACGACACGGTCCGCACCCTGCGTCATCCTGAGGTGCTGGAGCGCCCGCACGACATGGACGGCGTCTTCACCTTCGACCTCGCGGTCGACGGGCGCGATTAGCCATTGGCATAGAGGAGATCCGAGCGATGAAGCTCGCCGACGTGCGCGACAAGGCCTTTGCCATGCCGCTGAGCGACCCTGCCTATCCAAAGGGGCCTTACAAATTCTACAACCGCGAGTTCGTCGTCGTCACCTATCGCAGCGACATCGACGCACTGCGCGAGGTGGTGCCGGAGCCGCTCGAAGTCGCCGGCGACACGGTCGCCTATGAATTCATCCGGATGCCGGATTCGACCGGCTTTGGCGACTACACCGAAACCGGCCAGGTGATCCCGGTGCGGTTCACCGCCAAGGACGGCACCGTGCAGCAAGGCGGCTACGTCCACGCGATGTATCTCGACGACAACGCGCCGATCGCCGGCGGGCGCGAGATCTGGGGGTTTCCGAAAAAGCTCGCCAGCCCAAAGGTCTCGCATGAGAGCGAGACCGTGGTCTGCACGTTGCACTATGGCTCGGTGCTGTGCGTCTGCGCGACCATGGGCTACAAGCACCGCGAGATCGACCCGGCACCGCTGCTGCGGGCGCTGGCGCGGCCGAGCTTTATGATCAAGATCATCCCGCATGTCGACTGCACGCCGCGGATCTGCGAGCTGGTGCGTTATTACCTCGAGGACGTGTCGGTCAAGGGTGCCTGGTCGGGGCCGGCCGCGATCCAGTTGTTCGAGCATGCGATGTGCGACGTGGCGCGGCTGCCGGTGCGCGAAGTGGTCGGCGCCAGCCATTACGTCACCGATCTGACGCTCGGCCTCGGCGAGGTTGTCTTCGACTATCTGAAGGACGGCTGAAACACTCTGAAAGGAACCGCGGAATGTCCCGTTTCGATGGAAAGGTCGGCATCATCACCGGTGCTGCCAGCGGCATCGGCAAGGAAATCGCCCTGCGTTTTGCCGGCGCGGGCGGCATCCCGGTGATCGCCGATCTCAATCTCGACCTTGCCGACGCAACCGCGCGCGAGATCAAAGGGAACGGCGCGGACGCCTTTGCGGTCGCGATGAACGTCGCCGACGAGGCCGCCGTCGAGAAGGGCGTCGCCGACACGGTCGCGAAATACGGCCGGGTCGACGTGCTGGTCAGCAACGCCGGCATCCAGATCGTCAAGCCCATCGTCGAGTTTCCGTTCGCCGACTGGAAGCGCTTGCTCGCGATCCACCTCGACGGCGCGTTTTTGACGACAAAGGCGTGCCTGCGCCACATGTACCAGGCGAAATCGGGCAGCATCGTCTACATGGGCTCGGTGCATTCGAAAGAGGCGTCGGTGCTGAAAGCGCCCTATGTCACGGCCAAGCACGGGCTTGTCGGGCTGTGCAAGGTCGTGGCCAAGGAAGGTGCCGAGCACAACGTCCGGGCGAATGTCGTCTGCCCCGGCTTTGTCCGCACGCCGCTTGTCGACAAGCAGATCCCAGAACAGGCCAAGGAGCTCGGCATCAGCGAGGACGAGGTCATCAAGCACGTCATGCTGAAGGACACGGTCGACGGCGAGTTCACCACCACCGAGGATGTCGCCGAAGCGGTGCTGTTTCTCGCCGGGTTCAAGACCAACGCGCTGACCGGCCAGTCGCTTGTCGTCAGCCACGGCTGGTTTATGCAATGAGCTGCTTTGGTTGCCGGCGGCGGCGCCCGCCGCATCCCGGCGAAAGGGGTTTGGCCGGAGCCTCGCCGGACGTATAGCTAGAGCCTTCCTCGGAGGATGGCGATGGCGGCGGCGGACGGTGGAGAAGGCAAATCGGTCTCCGGAACGGCCGAGGCAGCGCGGCTGGCGGCGATCGGCAAGGAAACGCCGTGGCGCCGCTGGGGGCCGTATCTGAGCGACCGGCAGTGGGGCACCGTGCGCGAGGATTACAGTCCCCATGGCACGGCTTGGGAGTATTTCCCGCACGACCACGCGCGCAGCCGCGCCTATCGCTGGGGCGAGGACGGGATCGGCGGCTTTGGCGACGATCAGCTGCTGCTGTGCCTCGCCCTTGCGCTGTGGAACGGCAAGGATCCGATCCTCAAGGAACGGCTGTTCGGGTTGACCAACAGCGAAGGCAATCACAGCGAGGACGTCAAGGAGGTTTATTACTATCTCGATGGTACCCCGACCCATTCATACATGCGGATGCTTTATAAATATCCGCAAGCCGCCTTCCCCTATTCGTTGCTGGTCGAGGAAAATCGGCGTCGCGGCAAGGACAAGCCTGAATTCAAATTGATCGACACCGGGGTTTTTGCCGAGAGCCGGTATTTCGACGTCGAGATCGAGTATGCGAAAGCCGATCCCGAAGACATCCTGATGCAAGTCACAGTCTACAACCGCGCCGCCGACCCGGCCGCGTTGCACCTGTTGCCGCAACTGTGGGCCCGGAACATCTGGTCGTGGAAACCGGATTCGATGCGGCCACGGCTGCTGGCGCGCGGCGCCAATACAATCTCGGTCGATCATCCCGGACTGAAGCCGATGCGACTTGTCTGCGACGGCAGCCCCGAATTCCTGTTTTGCGACAACGACACCAATACCCGCCGGCTGTGGGGGATCGAGGCGCCAGGACAATACTTCAAGGACGGCATTAACGACTATGTGGTCAATGGCGACCGCAATGCCGTCAACCCGGCGCGGCTCGGCACCAAGGCCGCCGCCCATTATCGGCTGGATTTGCCGGCCGGTGGTGCGGCGCGGCTGCGGCTGCGGCTGCGGCCGGGACTGTCACTTGACCATGCGGTCTCGGAATTTGACGATTTCGGCGCAATCTTAGATCGACGCCGGGCCGAGGCGGACGCGTTCCACGCTGCGCTGCAGCACGACATCGACGATCCCGACACCCGGCGCGTACACCGCCAGGCGCTCTCCGGCATCCTGTGGACCAAGCAATTCTATTACTACGACGTTCCGGAATGGCTCGACGGCGACCGACTGCAGCCGCCGCCGCCCGAGCAGCGCAAGCACGGGCGCAATAGCGACTGGCGACACCTGAACAACGGCAGCATCATCTCGGTGCCCGACAAATGGGAATATCCGTGGTACGCGTCCTGGGATCTCGGCTTTCACTGCGTGATCCTGGCCCGCCTCGACGCCGCCTATGCCAAGAACCAGCTGCTGTTGCTGACGCGGGACTGGTACATGCACCCCAACGGCCAGTTGCCGGCGTACGAATGGGCTTTTGGCGACGTCAATCCGCCGGTTCATGCGTGGGCGGCTTGGCGGCTTTACGAAATCGACCGCGAGCAACACGGCGGGCATGGCGACCGGCCGTTTCTCAAACGGGTGTTCCTTCGGCTGATGCTAAATTTCACCTGGTGGGTCAATCGCAAGGACGCCGAGGGCCGCAATATCTTCCAGGGTGGATTTCTCGGCCTCGACAATATCGGGATTTTCGACCGCAGCGCGCCACTGCCGACCGGCGGCACCATCAACCAGTCGGATGGCACTGCGTGGATGGCGATGTACACGCTCAACCTGATGCGCATCGCACTCGAACTGGCGCTGGAGGACCGTGTCTACGAAGACATTGCCTCCAAGTTTTTCGAGCACTTTCTCTACATCGCCGAGGCGATGACCAACATCGGCGGCGAGGGCATCGGCTTGTGGGACGAAGCCGACGAGTTTTACTACGATGTGCTGCACCTGCCCGACGGCGAGCGGATACCCCTGCGGTTGCGTTCATTGGTTGGGCTGATCCCGTTGTTCGCGGTCGAGGTCCTCGACGCTTCGGTGTTTACGCGGCTGCAGGAGTTCAGCCGACGCGCCCATTGGTTTCTCGACCATCGCCCAAACCTGGCGAGGTTGGTCTCGCGCTGGCGCGATCCCAACGCCGGCGAACTCCACCTGCTGTCGTTGCTGCGCGGCCACCGCATGAAAAGGTTGTTGAGCCGCATGCTCGACGAGACCGAATTCCTGTCGGATTACGGTGTGCGCTCCCTATCGAAATATCACGAGAAGAACCCCTACGTCTTCGAGCACGCCGGCCATCAAATCAGCGTCCATTACATACCAGGCGATAGCAAAACCTCGGTGTTCGGCGGCAATTCGAACTGGCGCGGCCCGGTGTGGTTCCCGGTCAACTATCTGTTGATCGAGTCCCTGCAGAAATTTCACAGCTATTACGGTGATGATTTCCGAGTCGAATGCCCGGTCGGCTCCGGGAACTTGCTGCACCTGGGTGAGGTGGCTGCCGAGCTGTCGCGGCGGCTGTGCCGGCTGTTTCTGCGCGACGAGACCGGGCGGCGTCCGGTTTTCGGCGACCAGGCAATCCAGCAGGAAGACCCTCATTTTCGCGACAATCTGCTGTTCTACGAATTCTTCGACGGCGATACCGGCAAGGGGCTCGGCGCCGCCCATCAAACTGGTTGGACGGCACTGGTCGCCTTGTTGCTGCGGACGTACCCGACGGCACGCACTGCCGATAGCGCCGTGCCGCCGGCGCCGGTCAAAGCAGCCCTCCCTGAGCCCGTGGGTGCGCGCTAAGGCGGTTGCGGGATCATGCCGGACGCGCTCGCCGGGCTCGCACCGATCCGCTTTGGCCGCGCCATCTGCGGCGACCTTGCTGCCGCCGAGCGGCGCGAGTGGTGGCTTGCCAACGGCCGCGGCGGGTATGCCGGCGGCACGATCGCGCAGAGTTTGACACGGCGCTATCACGGACTGCTGGTGGCGCCCGTCGACCCGCCGCTCGGACGCGTGCTTGTGCTCGCCAAGGCTGACGCCCGCATCGTCGCGGACGGGGTTTCACAGCCGCTGTTCACCAACCGTTGGGGCAGCGGCGCGGTCCAGCCCGCCGGCTATCTGGCGCTCGAAAGCTTCCATCTCGACGGCACGGTTCCGGTGTGGCGCTTCGCCGTCGGGGACCGGATCGTCGAAGAGCGGATCTGGATGGAACCGGGCGCCGACACCGTTTACGTCGCGTGGCGGCTCGAAGGCGAGACGGCGTCTTCGCTTCCACGCCTTTCGGTGAGTTTGCTCGCCAATGGCCGCGACCATCACGGCGACACCTGGCCGGAAGGCTTTTCGCCGCAGATCGCTGTCGAGGGTTCGACCTTGACGGTGATGGTGCCGAACCGGTTTGAGCTCCAAGTCGCGACCGGCGGGGCGATTACGCCGCAGCGCGACTGGTATCGCGATTTCGACCTGTCGGTCGAACGCGAGCGCGGCCTCGGCGTGTGCAATTCGCACCTCCATATCGCCGAGATCGACCTGCCGCTGCCGCCGGCAAAATGGACCGGGCTGGCCGCAGGCCTCGTCTGGCAAGCGGTACCGGATCTCGACGCGGCTCTGGAGCGGCGACGCGCCCATGACTGCGCGGTGCTGGAGCGCGCCGTCGCCGCCGATCCGGTGTTTGCGGCGGCGCCGGGTTGGGTCGGGCGGTTGGTGCTGGCAACCGATGCGTTTATCATCGCCCGGCCGCTGCCGGACCTGCCCGAGGGGCAGTCGGTGATCGCCGGTTATCCCTGGTTTGGCGATTGGGGCCGCGACACGATGATTTCGCTGCCCGGATTATGCCTGGCGACCGGACGCTTCGACACCGCCCGTCTGATTCTCGAGACCTTCACCCGCTTTGTCGATCGCGGGATGGTGCCGAATGTTTTCCCCGGTGCCGGTGCCACGCCCGACTACAACACGGCCGATGCCAGCCTGTGGTTTATCGAGGCGTGGCGCGCCTATGTCGAGGCGACCGGCGACGTAGCGGCCTTGCGCCGTGCCTTTCCAGTGCTGGCCGACATTGTCGATTGGCACACAAAGGGCACCCGCTATGGCATCGCCGTCGATCCTGCGGACGGCCTGTTGCGTGCTGGCGAGCCCGGGATTCAGCTGACCTGGATGGATGCGCGGGTCGGCGACTGGGTGGTCACGCCGCGGATCGGCAAACCGGTCGAGATCAACGCGCTGTGGTACAACGCGCTGGTTGCGATCGCCGGGATGGCCGAGCAGATCGGCGCCCCGGCGGATTTATTCCGCGCGGCCGCAGCAAAGGCCCGGCAAGGGTTTGCGCGTTTTGTGCGGCCCGACGGCGACGGCCTTTATGACGTTCTCGACGGCCCGGGCGGCGATGATGCGAGCCTGCGGCCGAACCAGATTTTTGCCGTCAGCCTGCCGGTGAGCCCGCTTGATCCGGCGGCGCAGCGCGCGGTCGTTGAGCGCTGCGGCAACTCGCTCGTCACCTCCTATGGCCTGCGGTCGCTGGCGCCGGGTGAACCCGGTTATCGCCCGGCCTGTCGCGGCACCGTCAACGAACGCGACGGCGCCTATCACCAGGGGACGGTGTGGGCATGGCTGCTCGGCCCGTGGGCGTTGGCGCATTACCGGGTTTATGGCGACGCCGCGGCGGCACAGCGCTTTCTGCGGCCGGCGGCCGACCATTTGTCCGACGCCGGGCTCGGCCAGATCAGTGAGATTTTTGACGGCGAGCCGCCGCACACGCCGCGCGGCTGTCCGGCGCAGGCCTGGTCGGTCGCCTGCATTCTCGAAGCCTGGTGGCGTCTCGGACACACAAAGGCTGCGGCCGGGCAAACAGGCTCGCTCACGCGCTGTTGAACCGGGGCGTGGCGGCGTTGCGGTAGTCTTGGCGCATGGTCAAAGTCCCTGCGGTTTTTGTCGCGCTCTGCTTGGCTCTCGCCACCGCCCGGGTGACGGCAGCGGAACGGCCGATCGTGGTCGAGCTGTTCACCTCGGAGGGCTGTTCGTCCTGCCCGCCGGCCGACCTGCTGCTCGCCGAATTGGCGCGGCGCCCGGACATATTGGCGCTGTCGTTTCATGTCGATTACTGGGACCGCCTCGGCTGGAAGGATCCCTTCTCGAGCGCAGCCGCCACTGCGCGGCAGCAGCATTACGCCGAGGTTCTCGGGGTCGGCACGGTCTATACGCCGCAGGTCGTCGTCGATGGCCGTTGGCAGGCGGTCGGCTCCGAGCGCGGTGAAGTCGAGCAGGCGCTCGCGGCCGCGGCCAATGCGGCGCCGGCGGTCCCCATCTTGCTCACCGTCGACCACGGGCGGGTTCGCATCACCCTCAGCTCGGGCGGCGAGAAGACGCCAGGCTCGGTGCTGCTGATCGCGTTCGACCGCCAGCACGTCGATGCTGTCGAGAGGGGTGAAAACGAGGGGCGGACCTTGACCCATATCGACGTCGTCCGCGGCTTTGCCGAGATCGGGCGTACCGAAGGCGGCGCCCAAACGTTCGAGGGCCGCGCACCGTGGCCCGCCGAGCGCATTGCCGCAATCCTGCAGACCGCCGACGGCCATATTATCGGCGCTGCCGTTGCCGATTTAACGCCGCGCTCCCTGCACTGACGGCCGGTCTGGCCCGGCGGTGGCGTTAGTGGCAGAATTCCGCGCCGCAGCCGCGGAGAAGCGCATGCAAATCGAACGCCTCGACCATCTGGTGCTGACCGTCGCCGACATCGACCACACCTGCGAGTTCTATACGCGCGTGTTGGGGATGGAGGTCGTGCATTTCGGCGAAGGACGCACCGCCCTCAAATTCGGCCAACAGAAGATCAATCTGCACCCGGCCGACAGGATCCCAGGCCTTGTCGCCGACAAACCGACCCCAGGCTCGGGCGATTTGTGCTTCATCACCGCGGTGCCGCTCGCCGAAGTCACGACACATCTCGCGCGATGCGGCGTGCCGACCGTTGCCGGGCCTGGCCCGCGCGCCGGCGCCATCGGGACGATCCAATCGGTCTACATCCGCGACCCCGATCAGAACTTGATCGAGATCTCCAATTACTGACCGCCGCGGCACAAGCAAAAAGAAGGCCCGCCGGGGATGCCGGCGGGCCTTCGGTCGGGTTGCAGGTCTTCCTTAGAAGGCGACGCGGAACTTGTAGATCAGCACGTTTTCTTTGCCGCTGAGGTTGGCGACGACGGTGCGGTGGCCGTACATGTACTGAACGCCGGTGGTGATGAACGCGACCGGGTTCCACACCAGGTTGACGAAGGTGGTCCACATCTCCTTGTTCGCCTGCACAGCTTCCGCCGGTCCGATCAGCTGCGAAGAGATGTCCTGCTGGGAGATGCCGGCCGCGATCGTCGAGCGCAGGGTCGGGGTCCACCAATGTTGGTAGCCGCCTTGTGTGCTGTACGCAAAGATCGGCTTGACCAGGATGTTCGAGGCTGCGAACTGCCCCGTACAGGTCGCCGTCGGCGTCGCACAAGCGGTTGCCACGGTCATATTCGACGCCAGCGAGAACAGGGTCTTGTCGCCGCCGCTGGCATAGTCGCCGATCGCGTTGCCGGCGACAAAGCTGAACAGGAAATCGTCCTTGTTGTAGCCCCACCAGCCGGGTTTCACGTCGCCGGCGATGTGTCCGCCGTAGCCGGTGAATTGCTGGTTGACGTGCGTGCCGTCGGCGACGTCCAAAAAGCGCAGGAGGCCGGCAAAATCGACATGCCCCCAGGGCTGCGACCAATACGAAGCGACGGTAAGGTTGGGCGCCTTTTGCACGGCCGGGTTGGTTTGCGCCGTCGACCCCGCGGTGATCGTTGTCGATCCGTTTATCCCAAGGCACGAAACGCCATTGCATAGCGCCGGGTTCGTATTTTGCGCCGGGCTTGTTGCCGTGCCGGCTCCGGACAAACCGAAGTCAGATGATTCGACGCCGCCCGGCGTAACGATTGTCGTGTACGGGACTTCCGCCGACATCGAGAAAGCGCTGCCGTACGGGCCGGCAAGGGTGTAGCGCACCTGCGGGATGCGCATGCCGCCGGTCGAGCCGTTGGTGCCGCCGAATTCCAGCGACTCGGTGTCGGCGTCGGCGTCGGAGAAGTTCGAGATCGCCTGGCCGCCGAGGAAGCCACCCAACGTGCCGTAGGCGTATCTGAGGCGCGGCACCAGGCTGTCGCCGCCGCCCTGGTTCAGGGTTTGGCAGCTGAAATTGTCGCACCCGGCCCAGTCGAATTCGAAGAACGTGCGCGCCTCGCCCCAGCCTGTCGGGGTGCGGGTCTCGACATTGAGCCGCGATTGCTGCGGGCTGGCGGTGAGCACACCGTTGTTGCGCGACGGCGCACGGTTTGCCGAAGGCGCGACAAAGCCGCCAAAGGCCTTGCTGCTGCCCGGCGCGCCGGGGACGACCCCGCCGGCCAGCGGGATCACTTGCACGTTTCCGTTTTGCCCGGCGTTGGTCGTGTAATTGCTGCCCGGGGTGGCGCCGCCGCCCTGGAGAAACAGCAGCGAGGTGATGTCGACAAAGCCGCCGACGCGCAGCGAGGTGTCGGTGCCGGGGATCAGGAACGATCGTGGAAAGCTGCCGGCGGTGGTACCCGACCCCGGGGGCGCCGCGGCGCCGAACGCCGGAACGGGACCGCTACCGCCCGTAGGGTAGCCGCCGGGAGCGCCGGGCCCGGCCTGAGCCTGGGCCTGCGCCAGCTGGTCGATGCGCTGCTGCATGAGCTGCTGGTTGGCGCGCAGATCCGCCAGCTCGTCGGCCTTGGCGGCCGGAAGACCCGTCAGCAACGCCACCAAGGCGGTCAAGCCGCCGATCGCCCCCACTCTTCCAATATTCCGCGTTCTGGTCATTGCTCCCCCGAAATCTGTGGTTGCGGACAGGCCTGCCAATATGCCGGTTGCTCACTCGCGCCATGATAGGGGCGAGTGCCTTCCGGGCAAGCGGACTTTGATGCGAAGGTGGTTTTTTCATCTCATAGTGTTGTAAATACCACATACCCCGATAAGATCCTGATGTATCGCGCTATGATGCGAGCCTTGTGACGATCTGAATCGATCCGTCACTAGGCTAAAATTAGCCTTGGAAAGGCTAACGGATCGCGCGAACAATGATCGGAGCCCGAGGCTGGGCTGGGCCCGGCGTCAGTGGTCGCGCCGTTCTGCGGAATGAGGCCCGCATTCAACGTCTGCTCGGCAAAGACCGATGGGCCGGCCTGCGGTTTCGCCGAAATGGCGGCCGCCGCGGCGGCCGCGCAGTATTATCGAACGCGGTGCAGGGTGTGGTTTAACCGGCGCCGGACCGCAAAAATCGGGCCCGGGGCGTTGGCGTCAAGGGGCCGGCCGGAACGGGTTCAAAGCTTTTAGCCGCGCCGACCAGCGATGCCGTCCCAGTTCGCGCTGCACCACGGTATGATCGCGCACCCAGTTCAGCTGCAATGCGCGCCGCGGGCCGAGAAACGGACGATGGCCGTGGAACGATCGGTCGCTGCGCCGAAACGCCAGCATCGTACCGGCGATCGGGACGACCTCGCGCGCGTAATCCTCCAGATCGGCGGGGCCGCGCAACAGCCGCAGCCGGCCCTCGGCATGCTCCCAGACCGGGTTCATGTAGAGCAGCAGCGTGATGATCTTGGTCGCGGAGTCGGTATGGATGCGTCCGTCCTTACCGTCGCCCCTGCCGCGGACCGTCAGCATCGTCGGCCGTCCCTCGAGATCGACCGCAAACTTGTCGCCGATCGCTCGGCCGAGTTCGGGGCCGGTCAACGCCGCTACGAGCTGGCCGAAGACCTGTCCATATTCCAGGCTCTCGATTGGATAGCTGCCGGCGCCGCGAACCTGTGGGAAATCGGCGCCGACCGCAGAGAGCGCGTCACCGCGGACGAAATCGTCGACGACGACGAAATCGAATGGATCGCGCTCAAGGGGGGCGGCATGCAGACGTTCGAGATCGAGGATGGTCAAAGCGCGCCTCCGAGGTTCCGCATACTGCAATAATCGTGTTGTACGTTCTGCGGCAAGCCTCGCGCAGACGGCGATCAGCGTCAGGGCTCAGTGTCCGCGTTCGTCAAATAACGCTTCGTCACCGCAAGCGGCTGGGGTAGAGGTAGCCCTCGCCGCGACCGGTCAACCGACAGTCGAGAGGGGCATGGAACAGCGCTGGGGCCTGCCCCTCGTCGCCTGGCCGCTGCGGCTTCGGCCGACCCTTTGGGACCTCGTGGCGCTGCCGCTGGTGCTGGGCGTGCTGGCTCTGGTCGCCTGGGGCGGTTCGGCGATGGCCGTGCACTACGAGATCGGCCAGCCGCTGACGATCAGCCTCGATCCCTGGGCGCTGCCCGAATACGCGCTGCGCACCGTTTTGCGTATGGCCTGGGCGCTGGTTGCCTCGCTCGTCTTCAGCCTGGCTTATGCAGCACTCGCCGCGAAAAGCCGTCAGGCTGAGAAGATCCTGATCCCGTTGCTCGACGTTCTGCAATCGGTGCCGATCCTGGGGTTTCTGTCGATCACCGTTACGGGGTTCATCGCGATGTTCCCCGGCCGGCTGCTCGGGGTCGAATGCGCCGCGGTCTTTGCGATCTTCACATCGCAAGCCTGGAACATGACGTTCAGCATCTATCAATCGCTGCGCACCGTCCCGGGTGAACTGGTCGAGGCGGCGCGGATGTATCATCTCTCGCCGTGGCGACGGTTTTGGCGGCTCGAAGTGCCGCATGCCGTCCCGTCACTGGTGTGGAACATGATGATGTCGGTCTCGGGGGGCTGGTTCTTCGTCGTCGCCTCCGAGGCGATCACCGTTGCCGGCCACACGATCCTGCTGCCCGGCGTCGGTTCCTACATCGCCGTCGCCATCGAGAAGGAGGATCTGCGGGCGATCGGCTGGGCCGTGTTGGTCATGTTTGTCGTCATTCTGCTCTATGACCAGCTGCTGTTCCGCCCGCTGATCGCCTGGTCGCGGAAATTCCAGCCTGAGACCGCGCCCGACGAGGACAACGTCCGGCCGTGGTTTCTGATCATGCTGCAGCGCGCCCGGCTGTTCGAGCTGGCTCAGTCGGGGCTGCTGCAGGTCAACCGCGGCGTCGACAGCGCCATCGCCGGGTTCGGGCAGCTGCGCCGGCGCGCGGCCCGGCGGCCGCCGGGGCCGCTCTTTGAGCACCTGTTCGACCTTGCGGTTCTGGTTCTCTCGCTCGCCGCCGCCGCGTGGCTGATCTTTTACATCCACACCCATGTCGACACCGCCGAGATCGGTTGGGTCTTCGTGCTCGGGTTTATTACCGCGATCCGGGTCCTGGTGCTGATCGCGATCGCCTCGCTGATCTGGGTCCCGATCGGCGTCGCGATCGGTCTGCGCCCGCGCCTCGCCGACCGGGTACAACCGATCGTCCAGTTCCTGGCCGCATTTCCGGCAAACTTGTTCTTTCCGCCGGTGGTGTTGCTGATTGTCCGCTTTCATCTGGACCCGCAGATTTGGCTCAGCCCGCTGATGATCCTCGGCACGCAATGGTACATCCTGTTCAATGTCATCGGCGGCGCTACGGCGCTGCCAGCCGAACTGCGGCGGGCGGCGCAGAATTTCGGCGTCCGACGATGGGTGTGGTGGCGCCGGGTGATGTTGCCGGCGATCTTCCCGGCCTATGTGACCGGCGCCGTCACCGCCGCCGGCGGATCGTGGAATGCCAGCATCGTCGCCGAGGTCGCGCAGTGGGGCAACACGGTGCTGACCGCGACCGGTATCGGCGCCTACATCGCGCGCACCACCGCCGCCGGCGACAGCGCGCGCATCGCGCTCGGGATCAGCGTGCTGTGCCTTTACGTATTGGCGTTCAACCGGCTGCTGTGGCGCCGGCTCTATGACGTCGCCGCCGAACGTTTGCGACTCGACTGACGCCCGTTTCAGCCCAAAGGATGCCGAGGATGCGCAGCGGACAACGTGAACCCGAGACGGCGACGACCGGCGCCGCGGCGGCCCTCGCGCCGCAAATTCTGGAAAAGCCGACGACCACCCCGCTGCTGCACGCCGCCGCCGTGTGCAAAACCTACCAGATGCCGGATCATCTCAGCCGGCTCGTGCTCGACCATATCGACTTTACCTTGCGAGACGGCGAGATCGTCGCCGTTCTCGGCAAATCGGGTTCCGGCAAGTCTACCTTTTTGCGAATCCTCGCCGGCCTGATTCCGCCGAGCGACGGGGCGGTCGAATACCGCGGGCGGCGGGTCAGCGAACCGGCGCACGGCATCGCAATGGTGTTTCAGAGTTATGCGCTGTTTCCCTGGCTGACCGTGCTCGGCAATGTCGAGCTCGGGCTCGAGGCGCAGGGCGTCTCCGCCGTCGAGCGCCGCCGGCGCGCCGTGGAAGCGATCGACATAATCGGCCTCGACGGGTTCGAGAACGCCTATCCCAAGGAGCTGTCGGGCGGCATGCGACAGCGCGTCGGCTTTGCCAGGGCGCTCGTCGTCAACCCGGACATCCTGCTCCTCGACGAGCCGTTTTCGTCGCTCGACGTGTTGACCGCCGAGACCCTGCGCGGTGACCTGCTCGATCTTTGGGACGAGCGCCGCATTCCGACCAAGGGTATTCTGCTGGTGTCGCACAACATCGAGGAGGCGGTCGAAATCGCCGACCGCATCCTGATTTTCGGCAGCGATCCCGGCCGCATCCGCGCCGAGATCCCGATCGCTCTAGCGCGCCCGCGGGATATGCAGAACCCCGGCATCCGCCAGATCGTCGACCGGGTTTACACGCTGTTGACCGAGACCGGGCGCGACGGGCGCCGCGGCGCAAAGCCCGAGCAGGTCGGCATCGGCTATCGCCTGCCCGATGCGGCGGTGCAGCAGGCGTCAGGCCTGATCGAGACCTTGAGCGAGGCGCCCTATCACGGCCGCGCCGACCTGCCGAATCTCGCCTATGAGGAAAACCTCGGCATGGACGAGCTGTTTCCGCTGATCGAGATCATCCACCTGTTGGGCTTTGCTCATGTCGGCGACGGCGACATCGAGCTGACCGCTCTTGGCCAAGCCTATGCCGAGGCCGACATCCTGTCGAAAAAGCAGCTCTTTGCCGACGCCGTCTTAAACCGCGTGCCGCTTGCTGCCCACATCCGGCGCGTTCTCGACGAGCGGCCGGACCACCACGCGCCGGCGGCGCGCTTTCTGCGCGAACTCGAGGATCATTTGTCCGAGGAGGAGGCCGAACGCGTGCTCGACACCGTCATCAACTGGGGCCGGCACGCCGAGCTATTCGCCTATGACTACAACAGCGAGGTGCTGAACCTGGAGAATTTCTGACCGCGTCGACCGGAGGCCGGCGCGGCTTTGGACACCGGCGATCGATGACGACATCGACGCCGCCTGGCGTGACGCAATCCCGCGGTCAACTGCCGCCGTCGAAGAAGCTTTGTGCGATTTCGGCGCGCGCGATCTGCGGAAACATCAGCCGGGCGTAAAACGTGTCGCGGCCTGCGGTAAATCCAAACCCAGGAACGGTCGCCCAGCTGCGTAGCGACTTCTACTTTGACGAAGGCCTCCTGGCCGGGGACGAGGGCCACGTTCGTCGATTGGTTGAAGTCCCTGCCCCAACTCTCGACTTCGATGTGGTAGACCCCGGGCAGAACGTCGCGATAGAACGCGCCGCCCAGCTGGGCATAGCCGGCATAGGCGCCGTTCATCGTCACCTTGGTCATGTTGAGCGTGTCGGAAGGGAGATAGACCCGGTAGAACCAAAGCCGCGCCTCGCCCGCCGGGACCGGCGGCACCGAAACCGAGCCGACCAGCGGGTTGCGAGCGCAAGCGGCTATTGCCGCCATTGCCAACAGCGCGGCGATCCGCAGCGATCGAAGCGGCCTGCGGCGGGGTGGTGCCGGGGATGAAACCATCTGCCGGTCAGCCGCCGCTATCATACGGGACAGGCGCGATCTCGCGGCGGCCGAGCCGGGGTTTGATCGCGCGGGCCCAAGATGCATCGCGCTCGATCGGCGTCATGTCGCCGCCGAAGCTCGACGAGCTGCGCAAGGCTTCGGATATATGCACGTCTTGCCGCAATATCGCCTTCACGGTTAGCTTATCTTGCACGGGGAGAAAAATCTCCACCGCCCCGTCATGTTTGCGTGGACTGGAATGCGCATCCTGTTGCTGCTGACGCTGCTGTCTCTGGCCGCCTGCGTCCAACCTACTCTCAGCAAGATCGATTATCGGACCTACAAGATCGATTCGGGAGGCGTCCCCGGCGGGTCCGACGCACCCAATCGGCGGTTGGCCCAGCAGGTCTGCCCCAATGGATACCGGGTGCTCGACCAGAACTCGCACTACAATCCCAATCGTTATTCGGACGAGCCGGGAATCTTCACCACTTGGACGATCCGCTGCCTCTGAGCCTCGCAGTCACCGCGGCCGCAGGGTTGGAAATGCGATCACGTCGCGGATCGACGGGCTGTCGGTCAGCAGCATCACCAGGCGGTCGATGCCAATGCCGAGCCCGCCGCAGGGCGGCAGCCCGTATTCGAGCGCCGTCACGTAGTCCTCGTCGAGCGGCTGCGCCTCTTCGTCGCCGGCGGCGCGCGCCTGCATCTGGGCTTCGAACCGAGCGCGCTGGTCCTGCGGGTCGGTAAGTTCGGAAAACGCGTTGGCGACTTCCCAGCCGTAGATGTAGGTCTCGAACCGCTCGGCAAGCCGGGGATCGGTCCGGTCGGCTTTTGCCAGCGGCGAGATGTCGCGTGGAAAGCCCGTGACATGGGTCGGGGCGATCAGATCGGCCTCGACCCGCGCGCCAAACACCGCTTCGAGCGCTTGGCCCCAATTCTCGCTGCCGGTCAAGACGACGCCGAGCCCCGCGGCGGCGCGGCGGGCGTCCTCGGCGCCGTCGAGCGCCAGAAAGTCGATGCCGGTCGCCGCCTCGACCAACTCGGCCATGCCGCGCCGCGGCCACGGCGGCGACAGGTCGATCCCGGTCCCGCCATAGTCGATCCGCAAGCTGCCGAGCACGGCCTCGGCGGCGGCGGTAATCAGCTCCTCGGTCAGCTGCATCATCGCGCGGTAGTCGACATAAGCCTCGTAGAGTTCAAGCGAGGTGAATTCCGGGTTGTGGCGCGGCGACAGCCCCTCGTTGCGAAAGCAGCGATTGATCTCGAAAACCTTGTCGGCGAGCCCGCCAACCACCAGCCGCTTTAAATGCAGTTCGGGCGCGATGCGCAGATAGAGGTCGATGTCCAGCGCATTGTGATGGGTGACAAAGGGTTTGGCCGAGGCGCCGCCGGGGATCGTGTGCAGCATCGGGGTTTCGACTTCGAGATAACCGCGGACGACAAGGTTGGTGCGCAAGGCGGCGACGATCCGGCTGCGGCGGCGCAGGGTCTCGCGGCTTTCCGGGTTCATGATCAGGTCGAGATAGCGCTGGCGATAGCGCAGCTCGACATCGGCGAGCCCGTGGTATTTCTCGGGCAATGGCCGCAAGGTTTTCGCCAGCACTGAAACCGCGCTGGCGTTGACTGTCAGCTCGCCGCGCGGGGTGCGGCGGACGACCCCTTCGACCCCGATCAGATCACCGATATCGAGCAACCGAACCGCCGCCAAGCCTTGCGAATCGAGGTAGTCACGGTGGCAGAAGATCTGAATCTTGCCCGAGGCGTCGTGCAGGTCGATGAACATGCCGCTGTTGCGGATGGCGCGGATGCGCCCGGCGACACGGACGCTCTCGCCGGTCTCGGCGCCGGCGGCGAGCGCGGTATGGCGGCGTTCGAGATCTGCCGCCTCGTGGGTGCGGGCGAATTCGTAGGGATAGGGATCGATCCCGAGCGCCTTCAATGCGTCGAGCTTTGCTAGACGGACGGCGCGCAGCGGATCTTCGGCATCGGTCATTGCATATTCCAGCAGCTCAGCCCGCGGCGACTTGAGAGACCGGTTGCGGCGACAGATCGATGATCGTGTCGTGGAAGCGCCGCAACGATCCGTGATGGCCGACGCTGACGATCGTCGGTTGCCAGGAAGCCTCGCGCAACAACCGATAGAGCGACATCTCGGCGGCCTCGTCGAGCGCCGAGGTCGCCTCGTCGAGAAACACGACTTCCGGCCGCACCAAAAACACCCTGGCGAAGGCCAGCCGCTGCTGCTCGCCGATCGACAGACGCTGCGCCCAGTTTCCGTCCTCGTCGAGGCGCTCGACGAGATCCGGCAACCCCACCGTCCGCAGGGCGTCGGCAAGCCCGGTGCGCGGCAGCTCAGCCGCGGCGCGGGGGTAGGCGAGCGCGTCTGCCAGGGTACCCAGAGGCAGATAAGGCCGCTGCGGCAGGAACAAGGTGCGGCCGTCGGCGACGCGAATATGGCCGCGCCCAAACGGCCACAAACCGGCAAGCGCGCGCAGCAACGTGCTCTTGCCGACGCCGGACGGGCCGGTGACCAGCAGCGCGTCGCCCGGGCTCGCTTTCAGCGCGACATCCTGATGCAGCGGGCGCCCGTCGGGCAGATCGAGATCGAGGGCGCTGACCTCGACCCCATTGCCGCCGCGCTCGATCGCGATCGGCTGGGGCGCGCGGCGCTCGGCGGTGATTTCGTCGAGCCGCGTGCGGAACCCGGAAAGCCGCTGCACGACCGCCTGATACTGTGCGATCTCGGTGTACGAGTTGACGATAAAGGACAGCGAATCCTGAACCTGGCCAAAGGCCGAAGCGATCTGCATCAGCCCGCCAAGCTGGATCGTCTTGTTGAAATAGCGCGGGGCGGCGACGATGAACGGGAACACGATCGCCAGCTGGCCATACCCGGTGGTGAGCCAGGTCAGTTTTTTGCGACGTCTGATAATCCCCCACCAATTGCCGATAATCCGCGCGAAACGGGCCTGAAAGGTGTCGAGCTCGCGCGCCTCCCCACCATAAAACGCGACGTTCTCGGCGTTCTCGCGCAGTCGGACCAGGCTGAAACGGAAATCCGCCTCGTACCGCTGCTGGTCGAAGCTCAGCCGGATCAGCGGGTTGCCGATCCAGCGCGTCAACAGCGTACCGCCGACGGCATAGATCAGCGCCGCAAAAACCATGTAGCCCGGGATGCTGAATGTCCGGCCGCCGCCGAGCGGGATCGTCAGTGCGCCCGACAGCACCCACAGGATCGTCAGAAACGACAACAGGGTAACAAAAGCGTTGAGGAGGCCAAGCGACAGGACGATGCTCATCGTGGCGAAACTGTCGATGTCGTCCGAGATGCGCTGATCGGGGTTGTCGGTTACCGCCTGGTTCAGCTGCATGCGGTAATAGCTCTGGTCTCCGAGCCAATTGCGCAGATAGCGGTCGGTAAGCCAGCGGCGCCAGCGGATATGCAGAATCTGCCGCAGATACAGCGCATAGACGGCATCGACGATCATCGCGAAGGCGATGATCCCAAAGACCGCGAATTGGCGCCAGAACTCGCCCCAATTATATTGCTGCAGGGCATTGTAGAAATCGTTGTTCCAGCGATTGAGGCGAACGTTGAGCCATACCGAAAAAAGGTTGAGCGCCACGACCGCGACCAGAAGGCCGATCGCCGACCATTTCTCGTCGGATTTCCAGTAAGGCCAAGAAAGGTCCCAGGCCTGACGCAGGAACCCGCGCTCACTTGCCGCCGCCATCAACACCCTCCGCCCATCGCACCCGGCCTCTTGTGCACGACTTGTCCATTCGCGGCGCCTAAGATGCGCCGGTCGTGATCCTCGCGCCGTTCCTTCCCTCGTCCGCCGGCGAGCCTGTTGCCGCCAGCCTGCTCGCCCGCGGCGTGTGCCGCGCCTTCGACCAGCTCGGCTATGCGAGCCTTGTCGAATTCCCGCTCGCCAATGGTCGCCGCGCCGATGTCCTGGCGCTCGGCAAGGGCGGTGATCTGGTTATCGTCGAAATCAAGAGCTCGGTCGCCGATTTTCGCTCCGACCAGAAATGGGCGAGCTACCGCGAATATGCCGACCGCTTGTATTTTGCCGTTGCCAGCGGGTTTCCGATCGCGCTGATCCCCGAGGAATGTGGCTTGATGGTGGCAGACGCATTCGGCGCGGCCGTGCTGCGCGAAGGTCAGGCCATCCGGCTCGGCGCCGGACGACGGCGCGCCGAAACTCTGCGCTTTGCCCGGATCGCCGCGGCCCGCCTGCGCCGCTCGCTCGATCCCGAGGCCGGCCGCCTCGACGGTATGTGATTCTCCGCCGCGGCCTGGTTAAGCCGAACGGGCGAACCGGGCGATCGTGGCGCTGGTGCTGTAGCCCGCCATCACATCCGCGAGCAGGACCTCACCCCCGGCGGCTTTGACGAGATCTGCGCCGACGACGTCTTCGAGTTGGTAATCTGCACCTTTGACCAGTAGCTGCGGATGTATCGCCCGGATCAGATCGACCGGCGTGTCCTCATCGAAGATCACGATCAGATCAACCGCAGCCAACGAGGCCAGGACCGCCGCGCGGGCCGACTCCGTCTGCACCGGACGGGTGGGGCCCTTCAGCCTTGCCGCCGACGCGTCGCTGTTGAGCCCGATCACAAGCCGCTCGCAAGCCATCTTGGCCTGCCTCAGCAACGACACATGGCCTGGATGGAGCAGATCGAAGCAACCGTTGGTGAAGCCGATCCTGAGTCCCTGGCGGCGCCATCGCTCAATCTGGTCGAGCGCGTGCAACCGCGGCATTACCTTGTCGGTACTGTAGAGATCGTGACCGTCGATCCAGGCGGCAAGCTCGCTCGGGTAGACAACCGCGGTCCCGACCTTGCCGACCACAATGCCGGCCGCAACGTTGGCGAGCCGCGCGCCGTCGATGGCGCTGATGCCGGCGCCAAGCGCCGTGCTGAGCGTTGCCACCACCGTATCCCCGGCACCTGACACGTCATAGACCTCGCGCACCTCCGCCCGCTGCGGGTAGACCGTGCCGTCGGCGCCGACCAGGATCATTCCCTCCTGGCCGAGTGAGGCAAGAACGGCGCCAAATCCGCACCGCTCGATCAACGCGCTTGCCGCGGCGACGACCTCGCCTTCGGTGCCTGTCGGCATTCCCGTGGCTTGCGCCAGTTCGCGGCGGTTCGGCTTCAGCAGATCGGCGCCGCGATAGCGGATGTGGTCGCCCCCTTTCGGGTCGACGACGACGCGCGCGCCACCCTCGCGCGCCGCGCGGATGATTTCGAGCGCTACTCCTTCGGTCAGCACACCCTTTGCATAATCGGAAATGATAACCACTGTCTGGTCGGTCACCAGCTCGCGCGCGAGACGCAGCAGATCCTCACGGATATAGGGATCGAGCGCGATGGCGGTCTCGCGATCGGCACGTAACAGCTGCTGATTGGCGGCGACATAGCGGGTCTTGACCGTTGTCGTCCGCGTCGGCTGAACCAACACATGCACCTCGGCGCCGTCCTGCGCCTCGAGTAGGCGGCTGATCTCGCGGCCGCCGTCGTCATCACCGACGACCGAGATGAACGAGGCCTGCGCCCCGAGCGCCGCGAGATTGCGCAGCACGTTGCCGGCCCCGCCCAAGGTCTTCAGTTCGCGCTCGATGTTCAACACCGGGATCGGCGCTTCGGGCGAGACCCGGTCGACCTGACCGTAAACGTAATGGTCGAGCATCACGTCGCCGATGCATAGCACGCGGGCCGATTGCAAGCGTTCGATTAGGGAGATCAGGTCGCCGTTGTCAGCCATCTGGATTTCAAATGAGGGGGGATGCCTGCCCGTCTTGTGGCGTGACCGGCAGCCGAATTCAAGGTTTGGGTGTATCGTTAACCAGTTTTGTTGTCAGCGCCGCCGGCGCAGCAACAGATAAAGTGCGCCGGCGCCGCCATGACGGGGCTGGGCCGCGGCGACCGCCAGGATGCGGCGGCGCAGCCCGGCCTCCGCGAGCCAGCGCGGCACCGCACGCTTCAATACGCCCGGACCGTCGGGACCGAAGCCGCGCCCGGTGATCACCAAAACACAGCGCTGGCCGCCCCGACAGCAGGCCTCGACAAATTCGATCAGCTCGCGATGCGCTTCGGCCTGAGTGCGGCCATGCAGATCGAGCCGCGCCTCGATCGGATGGAGGCCGCGTTTAAGGCGCTCGGCATTGGCGCGGTCGATGCCGGCGAACCGCTCGACGGGCACCGCGTCGGTCGGCACCGGAGAGCTCGGCGGGGCGCGCGGCGGCTCGGGCGGCGCTGCCGGTGCAGCCAGGGCGAGCCGCCCAGGCAACGGGGTCACGTCGCGCATCGCCTCGGCCCAGATCCCGCGGTCCTTGAACACCGGCACGCGATTACCCGCTTGCTTCGCCATCCTTCGCGTCCCGGCGGTTTTCGACGACGAGGATATGGAGACGGCGAGGCCCGTGTGCACCCAGCACGATGCGCTGCTCGATGTCCCCGGTGCGCGACGGCCCGGTGATGAAGTTGACGGTGCGCGGCAGAGCCGAACCTGGATCAGCTAAGACGGCCGCAATGGCGCGCAGGCGGTCCCAGCCATCCTCGTAGGTCGCGACCACCTGATCGGCATGGACCAGAACGATATGCGTGTCGGGCAGAAAATTGAGGGTGGTGGGCGTCTGTGCACCCGAGACCAACATCAAGGTGCCGGTCTCGGCGACGGCCGCGAAGCACGGGGTCACACTGACGACGTCCGCGGCTCGCGCCGATCCGCGGCGGATGCGCAGCAGCGGCCGCGATCCCCAGGGGATATCGTCGAGGCTCCGGTCGGGCGCCATCGCCAGCTCGGCCGGAAGGTTTTCGGCGGCAAGGTAATGGGCCACCGCTTCCGGAACCGCCGCCGGTGAGGGCACCCGCGCCACCGTCGCCTGCACGTCCTCCGCCATTGCTGCGAACAAATCGACCCGGCCGGCATGGTCGAGGGCCGTCGCCCGTTGCGGGATCAAGTTGCGGCGATGCGCCGCGACCTGCGCGTGCAGCTCCGCTTGCCGCTGCGGCGCGAGCGGTCCCCGCTTCAGCGAGCTGCGGATGCCGGCAAGAATGGCGTCGCGCGCCGCGTTCACCGGTGCTCTCCGCCTCTGTTGCGCTTGGCCCACAGGCGGTGAAAGCTGCCGCCTTCGGGCGCCGGCATGTCGCGCACCCCGGTCCACCCGGCTGACAACGGCAGGCTGCGAAACCGGCCGCGGCGGCCGCCGGCCCAGCCGAGCGCGCGGCTCGCAATCTCGGTGAGCGCATGGTAGAGCGCTGGACGGCGCGCGACCCATGCCCATGCCGACAACCCGGTTCGCCACACCGGCGGCGTCAGCTTTTTCGCGAACTCGCGCTCGCGCCAATGGCGCAGCATCTTCGGCAGCGGGATCTTGACCGGGCACACGCTCTCGCAACGCCCGCATAACGTCGAGGCGTTGGGTAATGATGCCGCCTCTTCGATGCCGATAAGGCTCGGCGTCAATACCGCCCCCATCGGGCCGGGGTAAACCCAGCCATAGGCATGACCGCCGACCGCGGCAAAGACCGGGCAGTGGTTCATGCACGCGCCACAGCGGATGCAACGCAGCATATCGTGGAACTCACCACCCAACATCCGACTTCGCCCGTTGTCGAGCAAGACCACGTGATAGGCCTGCGGTCCGTCGAGATCGCCGGTCCGGCGCGGACCGGTCGACACGGTCGTGTAGGACGAGAATTCTTGGCCTGTAGCCGAGCGTGCCAGCAGCCGGAGCAAGGTGGCGGCGTCCTCGAAAGTCGGCACCAGCTTTTCGAGGCTCGCCACGACGATATGGACGCGCGGCAAGGTCTGGGTCAGGTCGCCATTGCCCTCGTTGGTGACGATGATGCTGGAGCCGGTTTCGGCGACCAGAAAATTGGCGCCGGTGATGCCGACATCGGCGGCAAGAAATTGCGGGCGCAGCAAGGCGCGCGCCTCGTCGCACAGTTGGCGCGGTTCGGACAGCGGCCGACTTGGATCGAGCGCGCGATGTGCGCCGCGAAAAGTGTCGGCGACCTGCTCCTTGACCAGATGCATCGCCGGCGCGATCAGATGGCTCGGGGGCTCGTCACGCAGCTGGATGATGTATTCGCCGAGATCGGTCTCGACCGGGGTGATGTCGTGCCGTTTGAGAAAATCGTTGAGACCGATTTCCTCCGCGATCATCGACTTGCCTTTGGTGACGGTCTTGGCGCCGGCGGCGCGGCAAACCGCCAGCACCGCATCGCACGCCTCCTCCGGGGTGCACGCCCAATGCACCGAGCCGCCCGTCGCAACGACGTTCTGCTCGTAAAGCTCGAGGTAAAAGTCGAGATGGGCGAGGGTGTGCTCCTTGATCTCGCGGCCGACATCGCGCATTGCCTCGAATTCGGGGAGCTTTGCTACGACCTCGCGGCGGCGCAGCGGAAAACCGCGCTGCGTCATGATCGCGAGCGCCTGCTGCAGATTGGGGTCGGCGAGCCCCGCGCGAGCGTTCGCGATGAAATCGCGGCTGGTCGGATGCATCTGCGCTATCGCGTCCCACCGATCGGCGGGGCGTCGCCGACCATCCCGGCCAAAACTTCGGCAACGTGCCGCACCTCAACCGACCGCCCCTGGCGAAAGAGCTTGCCGGCAATGTTCAGCAGGCAGCCGAGATCGCCGGCCAGTACCGCGTCGGCGCCGGTCGCGGCGATGTCGTCGGCCTTGTCGGCGACCATCTTGTCGGAAATTTCGGGATATTTGACGGAAAACGTGCCGCCGAAGCCGCAGCACACCTCCGCTCCCGGCAGCTCGCGCAGCTCCAGCCCTTCGACCGATGCGAGCAACCCGCGCGGCTGCTCCCTGACACCCAGCTCGCGCAGGCCCGAGCAGGCATCGTGATAGGTCGCGACCCGCTGCCATCGCGCCGGCACTTCGTGCATGCCGCAGACGTCAACCAGAAATGAGACCAGTTCCCAAGTCCGCGCGGCCAGCTCCTGCGCGCGCGGCAGAGTATTGAGGTCGTCGGCGAACATTTCCGGGTAATGCTGACGGATCATCCCGGCGCACGAGCCCGACGGGGCAACGACGTAGTCATAGGGGGCGAAGGCATCGATAACCTGCAACCCGATCAACCTGGCATTGGCGCGGTCACCCGAATTGTAGGCGGGCTGGCCGCAGCAGGTCTGCGCCCGCGGCACCTCGACCGTGCAGCCGGCCTGTTCGAGCAATCTGACCGCGGCAAACCCAATGGTCGGCCGGAACAGATCGACCAGGCACGTCACAAACAACGCCACCCGCGGCTCTTCGGCCATTCGGCTGCTCCACATCTCGACACAGGATCGGAAATTAGGCGCCAAGCACCGATCAGATCAATCGAGCGCCGTTTGGCTTGCGCCCGAAGGGGTCTGACATTAGGTTACATGTAACCAAAAGGAGCGAACATGGCAACGCGCGCAAGCTCCAGATCTTCCCGCGATAAGGTCAGGGCATATCGTCAAAGAATGCGCGAGCGCGGATTGCGGCCGATCCAAATCTGGGTCCCCGACGTGCGCTCGGCTGACTTCACGGCCGAAGCACGTAAGCAGTCGATCGCGGTTGCGACAAGCATCCTTGCCCAAGAAGACCAGGATTTTGTCGACGCGATCACCGATCGGAGCGGGGGCGCGTGAAACGCGGCGAAATCTGGACGGTGGCCGGCGGCACCGATTACGCCGGGAAGCCTCGTCCCGCGGCGATCCTGCAAGACGACCGGTTCGACATGACGGATTCGGTGACAATTTGCGGAATTCACCACCGATCCCACGCAAGCGCCGTATATCCGCGTTGCGATCGAACCCAGTAACGTGAACGGGTTAAGTGCCGCGTGTCGGCTGATGATCGACAAGATCACAACCGTTCGAAGGGCCCGGCTCGGGGTCCGTGTAGGCCGGCTTGCCGACGAGGACATCGCGCGGCTGAACAGCGCCGTTCTGGTCTTTCTCGGGATTGCCGGCCGGACGATCCGACATCAACCGGCAGTCCGATAGCTTGTTGGCGACTCACCGGCGCGCCTCTTCGGTAGCGAGCCGACCGGCGAGAGGCCGCGGCAGCAACAGCCAGTAGCGGCCGCGCGCGTCCATCTCCCCGGCTCGGTCGCCGGCGGCGCTGCCGGCGCCCCAGAACAAATCGCCGCGCACCGGGCCTTTGATGGCGCCGCCGGCATCCTGGGCGACGACGAGCCCCCGCACCGGCAGGTTCGCGATGAACTGCTCGTCGGCCGCGAGCCAAACCGGCACGCCAAGCGGAATATATGTGCGATCGACCGCCAGGCTACGCTCCGGCGTCAGCCCGACCTGCTCGGCACCAATCGGGGCGTCACCCTTGACGACACGGAAGAAGACATAGGACGGGTCCTCGCGCCGCAGCGCCGCACCGGCTTCGGGATGGGTCTGCATCCACGTCCGGATCGAGGCCATCGTCAGCTTCTCGCGCGGGATCTGGCCGCGTTCGATCAACCGGCGCCCGACAGCGACATAGGGCAGCCCGTTCTGTCCGTCGTAACCGACGCGAACCACCTGGCCATCCTCCAGGCGAATTCGTCCCGAGCCCTGGATCTGCAGAAAAAACGCGTCGATCGGATCATCGACCCAGAACAATTCGAGGCTGCGACCGGCAAGCGCGCCCTTCTCGATTTCTGCTCGTGAGTACCGCGGACCCGAGCCGAGATCCGGCGGCCGCCGATAGATGGGAATTTGGTAACGCCCATGGCGATGACGCGAACCGTTCAGCTCGATCTCGAAATAGCCGGTGAAGAGACCCTCGGCATCGCCGTAATCGGCGACGGCCATCGGGACGAACGCGCTTTCGAAATATCTCCGAGCGGCGGCGGCATCGCCGGCAGGCACCGCGGCTCCCTGGCGGCAGACCGCCAGCCAGTCCTCGACCCGCCCGTAGTCGATACCGCTGTTGACCGGCCCGAACGCCGCCTTTTCGGGTGCTTTCGCCAGCCTCATGCACGATTTGAGAAAGGCCGGCAATGGCGCTGCCAAGTCGTCACCGGCCCAGCCGGGTAGTTCGTCAAATCCGACAGGTTTCAAGTTCAGCCGCGGCGGGCCGGCATCGCGGGTGACGGCGATCGCCAAAACCCAGGCGAAGACGATGAGCGCTCCCGGCCGCAGCCGGCGGCGCCAGAGGTCAGCCGCTGCTGGTGGCGACGAGCATCCAGTTTGGGTCAGCGGACCGGGTATCTCGGGCAAACGTCCAGTAATCGGTTTTCTCGACCGGGTGCTCGGGATCGCCATCGACGATGCTGCCGTCCATCGCCCGCGTCACGCTGATTTGATGGGATACGAGCTTGACCGTCACGCGCGCCGTCCGCCCGGCCATGTCGGCCTCGACGATTGCGGCATCGTCGAGTTTGAGGTCGCGGGTGTCGACAGTCTCCTTTGCCGCCACCCGCTCGTCGATTGTCTGGGCGAAGGGGCCGAAGACTTCGTCGCTCAGCAACGGCCGCAACGCCTCCTTGTCGGCCTTGGCGAAGGCGGTAACGATCATCTCGAACGCAAGCCGCACCCCTTCGAGAAACTGGGGCGGGTCGAAGCTCAGGTCGGCACGCTGTATGTTGTTCAGCCCCCCAGCCGACGCATCGGCAGGCTTCGCAGCTATCGCCGAGATCGCCGTAACCTTGTCCCCGTCACCGGGCGTCGCCACCTTGTCGGGACCGGGTTTGTCGGAAACCGGCGCCGGCCGCCGCGTGAAAAGCTCTCGCCGCCGCTCGTTTCCGGTGCGCCGCCCGAGTACGCTGCGCAGTCGCAAAACGAGAAATGCAGCGATCATCGCGAAAAGGATGATGTCGAAATATTGAAAATCACCCATCGTCTGGCGCGTCCTGCCCACCATCCGGCAACGGCCGGCGACCGGCCCTTGCATGCACTTACGATCAGATAGGGGGCCGCCGATGCCACGACAAGCGCGTCCGGTAGCTGACCCATGACGCGGATGTTGCAATTCGCGCTGCCGGCATACCTGCTGCTCGAAGCCATCGTCACCTTGCAGGTAGCGGCGGCGCTGGGGGTTGGGAAAACCCTGCTCCTTCTCCTGTTGGGAGTGGCCGCTGGAATCGCCGTTTTGCGGCGGGAGCAATTCTCGATCTTGACGCGGCTGCGTCGTACTGTTGCCTCGGGAGCACCGGCTCTGCCCGCCTTGCTCGACGGGGCGGTGCGCGCGGTTGCGGGCGCCCTGCTGATCGTGCCCGGTTTCATTAGCGACGTCGTGGCGCTCGCACTGCTGATCCCGGGGTTCCGGCGACGGTTTGTGCGGTGGGTTTCGGCAGCTCTCGGCCACGATCCCACAGATCCCCGCGTGATCGAGGGCGATTACCGCCCGATCGACGATCCGGCCCTTCCGGCGGCGCCACGGGAACGTTGGAGATCCTGACCCGGCACGGACAAGCCGAAGTCAACCGCCTCGATTCCGTGACGAGACAGCATCCCGGCATTCGGGATCCCCGTCGCCGGCCGGTTTGCCACTATCTCTGCAGCTGCGCCGGCCCGCCCGCTTCAGGCGTCGGCTTTTGCGGTCCGCTGCGCCTCGGCTTGGCGGCGGATTGCGGACAAGGTGGAGCGAGTCGTGATGATCTCAGGGTCGATTGCAAGTTCGATGACCGCGGCGCGCTTGGCGGCAGCGGCTTCTTCGAAGGCGGGGGCGAAGTCCGCGGTGCGCACGACTTTTGCGGCATAGGCGCCGTAGGCGCGGGCGAGGGCGACGAAATCGGGGTTCTTCAGCGCGGTCCCGACGACGCGGCCGGGGAAACGGCGCTCCTGATGCATGCGGATCGTGCCGTACATCGCGTTGTTGAATAAGAGGATGATCGGGCCGACGCCTTCCGCTAGGGAAATCGCCAGCTCCTGCCCGGTCATCGTAAAACCGCCGTCGCCGCAGAAGCCGACCACCAGCCGCTCCGGATGCACGAGCTTTGCCGCGACCGCCGCCGGCACGCCATAGCCCATCGCACCACTCGTGGGGCCGAGCTGGCGTCCCGGACGGCGGTATTGCAGGAAGCGATTGGGCCAGCCGCTGAAATTGCCGGCGTCGCTGGTGATGATCGCGTCGTCGGGGAGGCGCTGACGCAGCCATCCCATGACTTGGCCGAGATCGAGGGCGCCGCCGCTCGCCGCCGGCGACGGGAGGAGCCCCGCCTCGTATTCGCCGCGGACATCGGCGCGCCAACCCGACCAGCGCTTGACCGGCACCGGCACCGGCACCGGCTCCAGCGCCGCGGCGGCGGCAAATTCGGGCATGCCCGACTGGATCGCCAGGGACGGGCGGAAGACGCGGCCCAATTCCTCGGCGGCGGGGTGGACATGGATCAGCACCTTGCCGGGATCGGGAATGTCGAGCAGCGAATAGGATTGCGAGGTGATCTCGCCGATCCGCGCGCCGACCGCGAGCAGCAGGTCGGATTGCCTGACCCGCGCGACCAGCGCCGGGCTCGCCCCGGTGCCGAGGTCGCCGACAAAGCACGTCCGGCGGTTGTCGACGATGTCCTGGCGGCGGAACGAACAGCACACCGGCAAGTCGTTGGCCTCGGCAAATCGGGTGATGTCGCGGCAGGCGGCGTCGGTCCACCCGCCGCCGCCGACCAGCATCATCGGCCGCTGGGCGGCAGCGAGCAGGCGGCGCAGTTCGGCAAGGTCGGCCGCCCCCGGATGCGCGCGCACCGCATGATAAGGGCCGGCGACCGCAGCCGCACGGCGGTCGCGCAGCATGTCTTCGGGCAATGCCAGCACGACCGGGCCGGGCCGCCCGGAGGTCGCCACCTGGAACGCCTGGTTGACGAGCTCGGGGACGCGTTCGGCCATGTCGATTTGCGCCACCCATTTGGCGAGGGGTGCCATCATGCGGCGGAAATCGACCTCCTGAAACGCCTCGCGGTCGATCTGGTGGCGCGCGACCTGGCCGACCAGCACGACCATCGGCGTCGAATCCTGAAACGCCGTGTGGATGCCGATCGACGCATTGCAGGCGCCCGGACCACGCGTCACCAGCAGCACCCCCGGCCTGCCGGTGAGCTTGCCGTAGGCTTCGGCCATAAAGGCCGCGCCGCCCTCTTGACGGCAGGTCACCAGGCGGATTTCCGGCGCGTCGAACAGCGCGTCGAGCACTTCGAGGTAGCTCTCCCCGGCGACGCTGAAGGCCATCTCGACCCGATGGGCGCGCAGCGCCGCAACGACGAGTTGGCCGCCGCTGAGGGGAGAAAGGTTCGTTGCCATGGACCGACCTCGAGCGCTGACGACAAAGGGCGCCATTTGAGACGATCGGCCGCTCGGACGGAAGAGGCTTCGGCCTCGGGATGCGGTGCACAACTGCCGCTTATAATCGGCTGGCCGGTGTTGCCGTGCCGCCGGCCCGGGAGACGAGCGGGCCAGGGCTTGATAAGCTCGCACGGGCACGATCGAACGAGCGATTATGGACGACCAGCACAGCGACATTCTGGCCCGAGAAGGCCGAACCAGAGAGGGTGACGGGGTTCGCCGCGACGCGGGAGATCTCGTCGCCGAGCCGCGCGATGCCGAGACGAGGTCGACGCGCCGATCATGGCCGCGGGTGATCCTGTGGGTGTTGGTGTTGGCGGCGATCGTCGGCGCGGCGGTGATATACCTGCCGCGGCTCGTCCATCAACCGAACCCGCCGGGGGGCGGGCGCGCCGTGTCGAGCGGCCCAACCCCGGTCGGGGTGGCGGCGGCGCAAAAGGGCGACATGCCGGTGACGTTGAGCGGGCTTGGCACCGTCACCCCGTTGGCCGTGGTTACGGTCAAGACCCAAATCAACGGCTACCTGATGTCGGTCGCCTTCCAGGAAGGTCAGCATGTCAAAAAAGGAGACTTTCTCGCCCAGATCGATCCGCGCCCCTACCAGGTGGCGCTCGAGCAGGCTCAGGCTCAGCTCGCCAAGGACCAGGCAACCTTGAAGGACGCCGAACTCGACCTCAAGCGTTACAACACGCTGGTCGCGCAGAACTCGATCGCGACCCAGACGCGCGACACCCAGATCGCGACCGTCGGTCAGGACCGGGCCCAGATCATGGTGGACCAGGCCCAGATCGACGCGCAAAAGCTCAATCTGACTTATACCCACATCATCTCGCCGGTTACCGGCCGGGTCGGGCTGCGCCAGGTCGACCCGGGTAATTACGTCCAGACCAGCGACGCCAACGGCATCGTCATCGTCACCCAGCTGCAGCCGATCTCGGTCATCTTCACGTTGCCCGAGGACAATTTGCCCGAGGTGCTGAAACAGTGGCACGCGGGTGCGGCAATGCAGACCACCGCCTACGATCGCACCGGAGCGACCCAGCTTGCGGTCGGCAAGCTCGACACAATCGACAACCAGATCGACACCACGACCGGGACGGTCAAGCTTCGGGCGATCTTCGACAACCCCGACGAAAGCCTGTTTCCCAATCAGTTCGTCAACATCAAGCTGCTCGTCGACACCTTGCACGATACCGTGCTGGTTCCAACTTCGGCGATCCAACGCGGCGCGCCGGGCACCTTTGTCTACCTGGTCAAGCCGAATGACACCGTCGCGGTGCAGAAGGTCAAGCTCGGCCCCGGTGACGGCCAGCGCGTTGCAATCCTGTCCGGGCTGCAGACCGGCGACCAGGTCGTCGACGACGGCGCCGACCGGCTGAAGGACGGCGCCAAGATTTCGATAGCGCCGCCGCCCGGCTCAACGGGCAAGGCCGTCGTGCAGGAAAAGGGCGGCGGGTCGCATTCCGGGCAGCACCGGCATCGGCAGGGCGGCGCGCCGCAGACCAGCGAATGAGTTCGTCGCGCCTCTTCATCCTGCGGCCGGTAGCGACCACGCTGCTGATGGCGGCGATCATGCTGGTCGGGTTGTTTGCCTACCGCTTCCTGCCGCTGTCGGCGCTGCCCGAGGTCGACTATCCGACGATTCAGGTGCAGACGTTCTACCCCGGCGCCAGCCCCGATGTGATGACCTCCTCGGTTACCGCTCCGCTCGAAGTGCAATTCGGGCAAATGCCGGGCCTCAACCAGATGTCGTCGACCAGCTCGGCCGGCGCGTCGGTCATCACCCTGCAGTTCAGCCTCGATCTGAGCCTTGACGTCGCCGAGCAGGAAGTCCAGGCGGCGATCAACGCCGCCGGCAACCTGTTGCCGTCCGATCTGCCGGCGCCGCCGATCTACGCCAAGGTCAACCCTGCCGATGCGCCGGTCCTGACTTTGGCGCTGACCTCGAAGACCTTGCCGATGACCCAGGTCGAAGACCTCGCCGACACCCGCCTGGCGCAAAAGATCTCGCAGTTGCCGGGGGTTGGCCTCGTCAGCCTGGCCGGCGGCAACCGCCCGGCGGTCAGGGTGCAGGCCAACAACCTCCAGCTCGCCGCCTACGGCCTCAACATCGACGATCTGCGCACCACCCTCGGCAACGCCAACGTCAACACGCCGAAGGGCAATTTCGACGGGCCAAGCCGTTCCTATACGATCAACGCCAACGACCAGATCAAAAAGGCCAGCGAGTACGACGATCTCGTCATCGCCTACCGCGACGGGGCGCCGGTCAAGCTGTCCGATGTGGCGCAGGCCAAGGAGGCTCCCGAGAACACAAAGCTCGCCGCCTGGGTCAACACCGATGCGGCGATCGTCGTCAACATCCAGCGCCAGCCCGGTGCCAACGTCATCGCCGTCGTCGACAGCATCCAAAAGCTGCTGCCCGAGCTCAAGGCGTCGCTTCCCGCCGGGGTCGATGTTCAAGTCGTAACCGACCGCACCACGACCATCCGCGCCTCGGTCTCCGATGTCGAGTTCGAGCTCGGCCTCGCCGTGCTGCTGGTGGTGGTCGTGATCTTTCTATTTCTGCGCAGCCCGGCGGCGACGTTGATCCCGAGCCTTTCGGTGCCGCTGTCCCTGGTCGGCACCCTGGCGGTCATGTATCTCGCCGGGTTCAGCCTGAACAATTTGTCGCTGATGGCGCTGACGATCGCGACCGGCTTTGTCGTCGACGACGCGATCGTCATGATCGAAAACATCTCGCGCTACATCGAGGCCGGCGATCCGCCGTTGCAGGCCGCACTCAAAGGTTCGGCGCAGATCGGCTTTACGATCATCTCGCTGACGGTCTCGCTGATCGCGGTGCTGATCCCGCTGTTGTTCATGCCCGACGTCGTCGGGCGGCTGTTTCGCGAGTTCGCGATTACCCTCGCCGTCACGATCGTCATCTCGGCGGTGGTCGCGTTGACCCTGGTGCCGATGATGTGCGCCAAGATCTTGCGCCATCAGCGGCCTGAGGACATGTCGCTGGTCGCCCGCAAGAGCCAGGAATGGTTCGACAAGCTGATCGCCGAATACGGCCGGCTGTTGAACTGGGTGCTCGACCATCAGCCGCTGACCTTGCTGGTCGCGGTCGCCACCCTGGCGCTGACGGTGTTCCTTTACGTCGTGATCCCAAAAGGCTTTTTTCCGGTCCAGGACACCGGCCTGATCCAGGGGATCTCCGTCGCCTCGCCGTCGGTGTCGTTCGCGGCGATGTCCGACCGCCAGCAGGCGCTCGCCAACGCCATCCTCGAAGACCCCGACGTTGCGAGCCTGACCTCGTTCATCGGTGTCGACGGCACCAACACGACCCTCAACAGCGGCCGCTTTCTGATCAACTTGAAGCCGCGCGACGAACGCAGCTTGTCGGCGAGCGACATTATCCGCCGGCTCGAAAAGGAGGTCGCCGGCGTCTCCGGGATCACCCTCTACATGCAGCCGGTGCAGGATCTGACGATCGACGCAACCGTCAGCCGCTCGCAGTACCAGTTCGTGCTCGAGGACGCCAACGCCGCGGAATTTGCGACGTGGGTCCCAAAGCTGATGCAGCGCCTGGATCAGATCCCGCAGATCGAGGGCGTCGCCAGCACCTTTTCCGACAACGGCCTGTCGGCCTATGTCAACATCGACCGCGCCACCGCCGCGCGTTTCGGCATCACCCCGGCCACCGTCGACAACGCGCTTTATGATTCGTTCGGGCAGCGCATCGTCTCGACGATCTTCACCCAGTCGAACCAGTACCGGGTGATCCTCGAAGCCGACCCGATGATGCAGCAGTCGCTGAATTCGCTGGGTTCGATCTACCTGCCGTCCTCGACTGCCGCGAACGGCCAGGTGCCGATGTCGGCGATTGCCCAAATCCAGGAACAGACCGCGCCGCTCGAAATCGAGCATCTCGGCCAGTTTCCGGCGACAACGGTATCGTTCAATTTGGCGTCCGGCGCTTCGCTTGGCGAGGCGGTCGATGCGATCCAACAGGCCGAAAAAGACATCGGCATGCCGATCAGCATGATCACCGTGTTTCAGGGCGCGGCATTGGCGTTTCAAGCGGCACTCGGCAACGAGCTGATCCTGATCATTGCGGCGATCATCACGATGTACATCGTGCTGGGCGTTCTCTACGAGAGCTTCATCCACCCGATCACGATCCTGTCGACCCTGCCCTCGGCCGGGGTCGGCGCGTTGTTGGCATTGATGATCGACGGCAGCGATCTCAGCGTGATTGCGATCATCGGCATCATCCTGTTGATCGGCATCGTCAAAAAGAACGCGATCATGATGGTCGACTTTGCCCTCGATGCCGAGCGTAACGAGGGCAAGCCGCCCCGCGAGGCGATATATCAGGCCTGCCTGCTGCGCTTTCGGCCGATCCTGATGACCACCATGGCGGCGCTGTTTGCCGCATTGCCGCTGATGCTCGGCACCGGGACCGGATCGGAACTGCGCCATCCGCTCGGGGTGACGATCGTCGGCGGGCTGATCTTCAGCCAGTTGCTGACCTTGTTCACGACGCCGGTCATCTACCTCGGCTTCGAGCGGCTTGGTGCTTGGTTGCGGGGCAGCCCTGCCGGCGACGCGGCGCCGCAGAGCGCGGTTTGACGCATGATCCTATCAGGTTGCACCATCAACTCGTCACCCCCGCGCAAGCGGGGGGCCAGGGCCGCCGCACATCGCTTGCCCCCTGTTCAGGCCAGGGGCAGGCTCTGGGTTCCCGCTTTCGCGGGAATGACCGTTTAGTCTGACCGGGAACCGCTGTCGTGAACCCGTCGGCAGTCTTTATTCGGCGACCGGTTGCGACGACCCTGCTGACGATCGGCCTCGCGCTGGCTGGCATCTTTGCCTATTTCAAGCTGCCGGTGGCACCCTTGCCGCAGGTCGATTTTCCGACCATTTCGGTGTCGGCGGCGATGCCGGGCGCCAGCCCGGACACGATGTCGACGACCGTGGCCACCCCGCTGGAGCGCCATCTCGGCGTCATTGCCGACGTCAGCCAGATGACCTCGTCGAGCACCGTCGGAAACAGCCGCATTACGCTGCAATTCAACCTCGATCGCAATATCGACGGCGCCGCACGCGATGTCGAAGCGGCGATCAATGCGGCTCGCGCCGATCTGCCGACCAGCCTTCGCCAGAACCCGACCTACCGCAAGGTCAACCCGGCCGACGCGCCGATCGCCATCCTGTCGATGACGTCCGACACGCTGACGCGCGGGCAGATCTACGATGCGGCGTCGACGATCATGCAGCAGGCGCTGTCGCAGATCGACGGCATCGGCCAGGTCGGGATCAGCGGCAGCTCGCTGCCGGCGGTGCGGGTCGAGCTGACCCCCCAGGCGCTGTTCAAATACGGAATCGGTCTCGAAGACGTGCGCGCCGCACTCGCTTCAGCCAACGCTCACAGTCCAAAGGGCGCGCTCGAAGACGGCGGCCGCCGTTATCAGATCTACACCAACGACCAGGCCAATCACGCCGCTGATTACAAGCCGCTGGTGATCGCCTATCGCAACGGCGCCGCGGTACATTTGACCAATGTCGGCGAAGTCTTGGATTCGGTCGAGAATTTGCGCAATCAGGGCCTCTCCAACGGCAAACCCGCAGTCCTCGTCATTCTTTACCGGCAGCCTGGCGCCAACATTATCGACACCATTGATCGCGTGAAAGCGATCCTGCCGCAACTGCAGGCCTCGATCCCGCACGCCATCAATATCGAGCTGACGATGGATCGAACGACGACGATCCGCACCTCGCTGCACGATGTCGAACGCGCGCTGCTGATCGCGATCGGCCTCGTCATCCTCGTCGTCTTTGTGTTTCTGCGCAATCCGCGGGCGACCTTGATCCCGAGCGTGGCGGTGCCGGTTTCGCTGGTCGGCACCTTCGGGGCGATGTGGCTGCTGGGCTACAGCCTCGACAATCTCTCGCTGATGGCGCTGACCGTCTCGACCGGGTTTGTCGTCGACGACGCGATCGTCGTCCTTGAAAACATCACCCGGCATATCGAAGCTGGCATGACGCGAATGGAGGCGGCTCTGCAAGGCGCCAGCGAGGTCGGCTTTACCGTGGTGTCGATGAGCCTGTCATTGATCGCGGTGTTCGCTCCGATCCTGCTGATGGGCGGCATTGTCGGGCGGCTGTTCCGCGAATTCGCGATGACGTTGTCGGTGGCGATCCTGATCTCGCTTGTGGTCTCACTGACGACGACGCCGATGATGTGCGCCTATGTGCTGGCGAGCAGTCGGGGACGCGGTCACGGGCGCCTTTATCGCGCCGCAGAACGCGCCTTTGACGCGGTGCTGGGGGTCTATGACCGCTCGCTGCGCCGGGCGTTGCGCTGGCCAGCGCTGGTCATGCTGAGTCTGGCGGTGACGATCGGGCTTGCAGGCTATCTGTTTACGGTCATCCCAAAGGGATTTTTTCCGCAGCAGGATACCGGACGGATGATCGGCGGGATCCAGGCCGATCAGAGCATCTCGTTCCAGCTGATGGAAAAGAAGCTGTCTCAGTTGGTCAATATCATTCGCCGCGACCCGGCGGTCGAAAACATCGTCGGGTTCACCGGAGGCGGCCAGACCAATTCCGGCTTTGTCTTTGTCACGCTGAAGCCGTTGTCCGAGCGCAAAGTCTCGGTCATGCAGGTCATCGGTCGATTGCGGCCCAAGCTGAACGAGGTTGCCGGGGCGCGGCTGTTTCTGCAGGCGGTGCAGGACATTTCGGTCGGCGGGAGGCAGAGCAACGCCCAGTACCAGTACACCTTGCAGGGCGATGATTCCAAAGAGATTTATAAATGGTCCCCCAAAGTCGAGGCGGCACTGCAAAAAATACCGTTGATTACTGAGGTCAACCTCGATCAGCAACAAAAAGGGCTGGAGAGCGATCTCGTCATCGATCGCAACACGGCGGGCCGGCTCGGACTGAACGTCAGCGAAGTCGACAACACGCTCTACGACGCTTTCGGCCAGCGTCAGGTTTCGGTGATTTACGCGGCGCAGAACCAATATCACGTCGTCATGGAAGTGGCGCCGCAATATTGGCAAAACCCGGAAACGCTAAAGGACGTCTATGTCAGCACCAGCGGCGGCACAGTCAGTGGGACACAGTCGACGAACGCGGTCGCCGGCACGATCAGCGCCCCGTCTTCGACCGGCAGCACCGCCGCTACGACGGCAGCCCAGATCGCCAGCGATACCGCGCGCAACCAGGCGAACAACTCGCTCGCCAATACCGGCCACGGCTCGACATCGACCGGGGCACCGGTCAGCACCGCCGCCGAAACCATGGTGCCGCTGTCCGCAATCGCCCATTACGAGCCCGGCAACACGCCGCTCGCGGTCAATCATCAGGGTCTGTTCGTCGCCTCGACGATCTCGTTCAACCTCGCACCCGGCGTGTCGCTGAGCCAGGCTCAACAGGCGATCGACGACGCCGTGAGCCGCCTCGACATGCCGGCAACAGTCCATGGCAGCTTTCAGGGCACGGCTCAGGTCTTCGAGCAATCCCTCGCCAACGAGCCCATTCTGATCGCGGCGGCATTGCTCGCCGTCTACATCGTGCTCGGCGTTCTCTACGAGAGCTATGTCCATCCGATCACGATCCTGTCGACTTTGCCGTCAGCCGGAGTGGGGGCGGTGCTGGCGCTGATCGTGACCGACACCGAGTTCAGCATCATCGCGCTGATCGGAGTGATCCTGTTGATCGGCATCGTAAAAAAGAACGCGATCATGATGATCGACTTCGCGCTCGATGCCGAGCGCAGACTGGGTCTGAGCTCGCGCGAGGCAATCTATCAGGCGTGCCTGAAGCGGTTCCGCCCGATCATGATGACGACAATGGCGGCGATGCTGGGTGCCGTGCCATTGGCGATCGGCTTTGGCGAGGGCGCCGAGTTGCGCCGTCCGCTCGGTATTTCGATCGTTGGCGGGTTGATGGTCAGCCAGGTGCTGACCCTCTACACGACACCGGTTATCTATCTCTATCTCGATCGTTTCCGCTTGTGGGCGCAACGTCGCTGGCGCGGCGCTGGTCCGCGCTTCGCTGCCGGCCACGTCCCAGAACCCGGCGAATGAGGGTTTGCGGAAGGATCCGGCGCCCGTCCCGCACCGGCGCCGTCGCCGTCGCTGCGCTCTTATCGGCATGCGCGGTCGGCCCGGACTACCTTCGCCCGATCTCACCGGTTCCGGCCCAATACAAGGAGGCGCGGCCGCGGCCGGGGTGGAAGCTCGGCCAGCCGAGCGACATGATCAATCGCGGCGCCTGGTGGGCGGTCTACGACGATCCGGTGCTCGACGGGCTGGAGCGGCGCATCGACATCTCCAACCAGAACCTCAAAGCCGCCGAGGCGGCACTGCGTCAGTCGGAGGAGATCGTCGCCGAAGCCCGCACCGGCTACTTCCCGACCGGAACCGCCAGCTTCCAGTCACAGCGCTCGCGCAGCGGCGGCAGTGCCTCCAGCGGCACCGGTTCGTCGGCCTTTGTGGGCAACAGCGGCGGCAGGATCGGCAGCTTTTTCAGTGACCAGGTAGCAGCCAGCTGGACTCCCGATTTTTGGGGCCAAGTTCGCCGCACGGTCGAGGCCAATGTCGCCACCGCGCAGGCGAGCGCCGCCGATCTCGCCAATGCGCGGCTCTCGGCACAGGGCACGCTTGCCGGCGACTATCTGCAATTGCGCATAGCCGACGAGCTGAAGCGTTTGCTCGACCAATCCGCCACGGCCTACGCCGAGTCGCTGCGCATCACGCGCAACCAGTACGCCGCCGGCACCGCTTCGCAATCGGATGTCTCGCAGGCGGAAGCACAGCTGCAATCTACTCAGGCGCAGGCAATCGCAACCGGCGTAACCCGAGCGCAATTCGAGCACGCCATCGCCGTGTTGATTGGCGTGCCGCCGGCTGAAATGTCGATCGCGCCAACCGATTTCGCCATTCAAATCCCCGATATTCCCCCGGGGCTGCCCGCGGCCTTGCTCGAGCGGCGCCCCGACATCGCCGCCGCCGAGCGGACCATGGCTTCGGCCAATGCCGAGATCGGAGTCGAGGTGGCTGCCTTTTATCCAACAATCACCTTGTCGGCCGATGCCGGCACCTCGGCCGCGTCGTTAAACAGGCTCATCGGCGAAACCGGCGAATTCTGGTCGTTCGGCGCGAGCCTGGCCCAGACCGTGTTCGATGCCGGGCTGCGCAATGCCCGAGTGCAGCAGGCGGTGGCGGTCTTTGACCAGGACCTCGCCGATTACCGGCAAACCGTGCTGACGGCGTTTCAGCAGGTCGAGGATCAGCTCGCCGCGCTGCGCATCCTGGCGGACGAGGCAACCGTGCAAGACGCGGCAGTCGTATCGGCGCGCGAGGCTGCGCGGGTTCTCAACAACCAGTACCTGGCAGGCACCGTTGCTTATACCAGCGTCGTCGTCGCCGAGCAGACCGCGCTCGGCAATGCGGAAACCGCGCTGACCATCCGCGAAAACCGGCTCGTCGCGAGCGCCAGCCTGATCCAGGCGCTGGGCGGTGGCTGGATTGCATCCCAATTGCCGAGCCGCGGCGGGATCGAAGAAGCCGCCCCGCTGAACTTCAACCCGCTGCCGCCGATCCTGCCGGTGCAGGGCCAGGGGCGATGAACACCGGGATCTCGGTGAGCCCGAAGCGGCGTGTTCCGCGGGGATTAAATTACTGTAATCCGAACAACTTGCGGGTACGTCTCGAGTAACGGGCGCGTAGAGATCGGTGAGGGGCATCGGCCCCGTTTGTCACTGAGGATCGAGATGAAAATACTGCGTACACCTGTTATCGCCGCGGCGCTGTTTGCGAGCGTCGCTGCGGCCGGATTGGCGCCTGCCTTTGCGGAAACCGCGCCACCGGCATATACCACCGCCGTCCAAAGCGACGCGCATCAACACGGCAAGGCGTGGATGACGCCAGGGCGATTGGTCGACGGCCGCATCGCCTTCCTGAAAGCCGAACTGAAGATCACTTCGGCGCAGGAGGCCCAGTGGCAGCAATTCGCTGCGGCAATGCGCCAGAATGCGCAGTCGCTGGACCTTGCGATCGCCAACGTCCGTCAACACCGCGCCACCGCAATGAACGCGGTCGAGCGTATGGAGGTCCGCGGGCAATTCGCTCAAAGGCGCGCTGAAAACCAGGCGCGTTTGCTGACCGCGTTCAAGCCGCTTTACGCCAGTCTGTCGCCCGAGCAGCAGCAGGTGGCGAACGCGCTGATGGCGTCCCACGCCGGCGGGCACCACGGCTGGCGTCATCGCGCCTGAAGCTCGCGCTTCTCGGCTACGGTTTGCGAAGGGCGGAGCCGCCGGGGTCGCCCCGGCGGCGCCGTCGTACGGCCAAATCATCTAGAGCATTTTCCGATCAGACGTAGCCGGCATGGGCGAGGTAATGGCGGCATTCGGCGGCCGAGAACTGGTCGAGCAAATCGCCGATTCGGGTCCACAGCGCCGGGATCGAGCGTTCGGCGGCTTTGCGCAACAGCGCCTTGAGCTTGGCAAAGAGCAGTTCGATCGGGTTGAGGTCGGGCGAATAGGGCGGCAGATAGAGCAGCTCGGCGCCGGCGGCGCGGATCGCCCGGCGCACGCCCTGGACCTTGTGGGCCGGCAAATTATCCATCACGACGATGTCGCCGGGCGCGAGGGTCGGCGTCAGGCACTGCTCGACATAGGCCTGGAAGATGGCGCCGTTCATCGGTCGATCGATGACAAACGGGGCGCTCAGGCCGTCTTGCCGCAGCCCGGCGACAAAGGTGGTGATCTTCCAATGGCCGTGCGGGATCGCGGCGACCAGGCGGGCCCCGCGGTGCTCGCGACCGCGCCTTCTGGCCATGTTGGTGGTGGTCCCGGTCTCGTCGATGAAGACGAGCCGGGCGGGATCAAGCCCGCCTTGGTTCTGCCGCCACTGCTGCCGTGCGGCGGCGACGTCCGGGCGCGCCTGCTCGGCCGCGTGCGCAGTTTTTTTTAAAACTGGTGCCGTGCCGGTCAAAGAACCGCCAGATCGTCGACACCGCCGCCGGCAACCCGCGCTCAGTAAGCCGCGCCCGGATCTCCTCGAGGGTCAGGTCCGGCGTCTCGGCGACCAGTTGCAACAGCCAGTCGCGATGCCGCTCGATGGCCAGCGAGCGCCGATCGCCGCCCTGCGGCAGCGCCGCCACTGTCCCGCGACGCCGCCACGCCTGCGCCAGCTTCACCACAAAACTCGGGCTGACCGCGAACATCGCGGCTACCCGGCGCACGCTGTCGCCAGTTTCGATCTGGCGAACGACCCGTTCGCGAAGATCCACCGAATACGGTCGCGTCATCCCCCATCCCCCAAGATGTAGGGCATTCTCTCCTACTTCGCCCACATCTGGGAAGCCATCGATTCTGTCAGATGAGAAACCGCTCTAGAAACCGCCGCCCGCGCGGCGCATGTCAACATGTGATGCCGCTGGCGCGCGCGAAGCCTGGTATGGCCGAGTTCACGATCGGCACGACGAAATTCGGCGTGGCGCTGGGTGTGCTTTTGCTGTCGGGGACGATCATGCGCGTCAGATCGGACACAAGTTGCTCGATAGGAACCTGTGCGGGTAATAGCGGAGCGATTGTGTTGCGGGCGTGGTTTTGCGAGCAGTGTGTGTTTTAGGGGCTGGTCGGCCTTTTGCCACCGACCAGGCCGGTGTTGCCGCCCTGCGGAACGATCACCACGCCGCTTCGGCGTAGACCCGCACCACCGCCGCGACCTCGGCGGTCGAACCCGGCCGCACGACAGGCCTTGTGGCACCGCGAGAGCCGCCGCACCTCGACCAAATACGGTCGGGCGAATCGGCGATCCAGCCCGCCGGGCCGACCAACTCCTTGGTTCGCCCTAAGATTGTCGTAAGGTCCACGAGTCACCTTTTTGATTGCGTTCTGCTTATTTATATGTCATTTTTATGACGATAAATTGGGCAATTACCGCTCCAATTAGAAGGCCGAACGCCCGGGATCAAAGGGAGGGAAGCACGTTGGCAGTGGGTCAAAAGGGGCGGCTCCGCGCTCGGGTTTGGCGTAGCGGCGATAATGAGCTTGGTTGGGCGGGCGGCAAGGTAAAGAGTTCCAGCGCTAAGAAGGGGGTATCCCCACGGTTCGGTCGCGAGCCGAAGCCGTTTGATCGGATCTCGTTGCGGCTCCGCCTCAATGAGGAAGGAAGCCACGCTCACCGGCCTGGAATCCAGAGAATGTCGGTGCAAACGCCGGTCCTTCGTCGCGTCGCGAGATTATGGTTAATTGTGCTGTTTGGCATGGCAGCGCTGCTCGCGGAGAGCGGCGTCGCGGGGTGCCCAAGCCACGTTTAAAAACCTTTACGATTTTCAGGAAGGCACCGACGGCATTTCCAGGTAGGCAGTGACGGCTTCGGGCCGGACGTCGGAGTGATCTTCGACGCCGCCGGTGCGCTTTACGGTACGACAGAGTTGGGCGGCGATTTGTCGGGTTGCTCCGGTGGCGGTTGCGGCACCGTATACAAGCTGGCTCCGCCTACGACCGCCGGCGGCGCCTGGACAAAGAGCACGCTGTACAGATTCACCGGCGGCAGCGACGGCGCTCGTCTCTACACGGGTTTGGTCTTCGACGCCTCGGGCGCGCTCTACGGCACGGCAGGCAATGGTGGCGATTGCTCCATTCAAGGCGGTTGCGGCACCGTATACAAGCTGGCTCCGCCTACGACCACCGGCGGCACCTGGACAGAGAGCACGCTGTACAGCTTCACCGGCGGTAGTGACGGCTATCTTCCGTCTAGCGTGATCTTCGACGCCTCGGGCGCGCTCTACGGCGCGGCTGAAGCCGGCGGCAGTTCGAGTTCGGGTTGCGGAGGTGGCGGCTGTGGCACGGTGTTCCGGTTTAGCGGGGCGGGGACGCCGTTGAGCGAAAACCCGCAGACCGGCGACTTCAACGGCGATGGCAAGTCCGACATCCTGTGGCAGAACACCAGCGGGCAGGCGGCGATCTGGCTGATGAACGGCGCCATTCCGACCACCGAGGCGCTGGTCGGGGCGAACCCGGGGCCGAGCTGGCGGGTGATCGGCAGCGGCGACTTCTACGGCAGCCTGTACGCGGACATTCTGTGGCAGAACCTCAACGGCGGCGTTGCGATCTGGGAGATGAACGGGACTACAGTCGTCGCGAGCCCAATCATCGGCAACCCGGGGACGAGCTGGCACGCGATCGGCACCGGCGACTTCAACGGCGACGGCTATTCCGACATCCTGTGGCAAAACACCAACGGCGCGGTCGCAATCTGGGAGATGAACGGCGCCAAAGTCATCGCCAGCGCCGTTATCGGCAACCCCGGCACCAGCTGGCACGTCATCGGGGACGGCGACTTCAACGGCGACGGCAAATCCGACATCCTGTGGCAGAACACCAACGGTGCCGTCGCGATCTGGGAGATGAACGGGTTCAAGGTGATCGCGAGCGCCGTCGTCGGCAACCCCGGGACGAGCTGGCACGTCATCGGCAGCGGCGACTTCAACCGCGACGGCTATTCCGACATCCTGTGGCAGAACGCCAACGGCGCCGTCGCGATCTGGGAGATGAACGGGTTAAAAGTGACCGCGAGCGCCGTCGTCGGCAACCCCGGGACGAGTTGGCACGTCATCGGCAGTGGCGATTTCAACGGCGACGGCTATTCCGACATCCTGTGGCAGAACGCCAACGGCGCCGTCGCGATATGGGAGATGAGCGGGTTTAAGGTGCTCGCGAGCCCGGTCGTCGGCAACCCCGGGATCAGCTGGCACGCCATCGGCGAATGAGCGAGGGGCGCAAAGGCTCAGACGGCGGCGACTTGCATACCTTCCGCATCGTCATCCCGGCGCAGGATCACCCGAAGAAATCCGCAAAGCACTGGAGCGGCGTCGTGCGTCCTTCGAGACAGCCGCTGCGCGGCTTCCTCAGGATGACGAGGAATGTTTTCAATGCCGTCAATAAGCTGCGTCATGCTGAGGAGCGCAGAAGGCGCGTCTCGAAGGACGCACGACGCCGATGCAACTCCTCGTTTTCCTTCTCGACCAATTCCTTTACACCCTCGCAGGCCGAGACCCTTTGCCGAAGTGGATACCGGCCTTCGCCGGTAAGGCGAGGGAGAGTTACCCGCAGAACCCGAGTCAGTGCTTCCGACCGGGCGCTAGCCGCGCCAGAGGTCGGCGAATTGGGTGGCGACGACTTTTTCGTACGGTACCTCGCCGTGCAGGATTCCGACGTCGCGGGCGAATTGGTTCATGCCGGTGACGAATTCGGGCGAGATCGACGGGTCGTAATAGGGCAGGTCGCGGCGGACCAATTCGGCGATCAATCCCGCCGCGTCGGGCGGGAACAATTTGCGCCCGACCTCGGTCGCGCGGTCGACATTGGCTTTGAGCGCCGGCTGGGTCTTAACCAATGCGCGCACCGCCGCCGCGGCAATATCGGGCGAGCGCTCGACCAGCCGGTCGGTCGTCGCGAGCGCCGACATCGTGTAGTTGAAGCAGGGCTTTGGCCCGTCGCCGCGCCTGACGTCGAGCACGATTGTGCCGACGCCGCGGCGTACCGCGATCTCGGCACCCATGCCGTTGGCCCAGAAGCCGTCGATCAGGCCGGCTTCCAGCACCTTCGCGGCGGTCATGCCGAAATTGACGACGCCGCCGGTCGCCGTGGCGCCCGGCACCGGCGCGATCGTGACCCCGTCACGCTTTGGGTCGATCCCGGCTTCGGTCAACAGCCGGCGCAAGCCCATCTCGACCCAGGGTGCGGCGCCGATCGTGCGGCCCTTGACGATCGCGACATCGCCGCGCCCGGCACCGAGATCGGCGCGCATGACGAGAAACCAGTACATGCCCTGGGCCTGGGCGCAGAGCAATTTCACCCCCTCCCATTCGGGAAAGGCGGCCAAGGCCGAATGCGCCGAGCCGCCGACAAAATCGACGTTGCCGTCGCGCAATTCGCGATAGGCGCGGTCGACCGGGAACACCAGCTTGAGCGACACGTCGAGCCCTTCGGCCGCGAAAAAGCCGAGCTCGACCGCGGCTACCGCCGGGAAATAGGAGTTCGAGACGAGATCGGGAACCGCCAGCTTCATCGCAAACGTCCGTTGCGCTACAGTTCGACGATATCAGGACAGCGGCGCAACCGCATGGGAATAGGGCAATGAGCGACAGACACCAGCACGAACCCATCGACTGGAAGATCCACGGGGTCAAGGTGATCCCCGGCGACCAGCTCGACTCCAACACGGCGCAAACGCCCGGCATGGACCGTGCAGCGGCGATCAATTTCGCCCGTGTCGGCGCGCAAAAGATCTGGGCCGGCACCGTCAAGATCCACCCTAACGCCAAGACCGGGGCGCACCATCACGGCGCCCTCGAAAGCGTGATCTACGTGCTGAAAGGGCGGGCGCGGATGCGCTGGGGCGAGCATCTCGAATATGTCGCCGAGGCCGGCCCCGGCGATTTCATCTTTGTGCCGCCCTATGTGCCGCATCAGGAAATCAACGCGTCCTCCGACGAGACGCTCGAGTGCGTATTGGTGCGCAGCGACAACGAGGCGGTTGTCGTCAACCTCGACATCGAGCCGATCGAGCGCCCCGAAGCCGTGCGCTGGGTTGACCCGATCCACCGCTCTTCGTAGCCGCCCCCGCCGCCCATCCTCGATCAGGGCGGACTGCCGCCCGCTTTATCAGGTCGCGATCAGGTGACGTCCCATCAATCCCGCGCAAGACGCGTCCTGGTTTTCCTCGCCGGCCCAATTTCCCCGGACAGCGCTGCCCGGCTGTGGGAACGACGTATCACCTCCTGATATCCTGATACTCACTCATAGTCGGCGCTAAATTCGGGGCGGCGCTGAGAGCCGTTTCCGACCGGGTTGACGCGCTTTCCTCAGCTAGAGACGCGCGTCATTGCGAGAGCGCATCGCGCGACGACGCAATCCCGATCTGACGGGTCTCCGGCGGCGCGGGATTGCTTGCCCGCGGATCGGAGCCCGCGGGTCGCAATGACAATCCGCGCCGCGGTTCAATCCGGTCGGAAGCGGCGCTTAGTAGAGCCGGGTGCGGTAGCTTTCGGCGGTCTGGCGCTCGGCCTCGTCCGGGTCGATGCCGCCCACTTGCTCGGCGATGATGCGGCCGAGCGGCGGCCATGCACCGCGCGCGACGTGCTTTTGCGGGTTCCACAGATCGGAGCGGATCAGCGCCTTGCCGGAGTGGAAATAGATTTCTTCGGCGGCGACCAGGATGCCGCTGCGCGGCGCCTTGCCGTTGACCGCGAGCGGTTCGAGCAGTTCGGGGTCGGTCGTGACACTGGCGCGGCCGTTGACCCGCAGGGTCTCGTTGATCCCCGGCACAAAAAAGATCAGCCCGATCCCAGGCCGTGCCATCAGATTGCCGAGCGTGTCGATACGGTTGTTGCCAAGCCGGTCGGGGATCAGCAGGGTCGTGTCGTCGACAACCTGGACAAACCCCGCCGCGTCGCCCTTGGGCGAGGCGTCGCAGCGGCCCGACGGGTCCGACGAGGCAATGACCAGAAACGGCGACAACGCGATAAAGTTGCGGCAATGGCGGTCGAGCCGGGTCAGCTGCTTTTTTACAGCTCGCTCGCTCGGCTCGCCATAGATCTCGCGCAGCAGCTGGGGGTTCTCGATCGTGTCCATGGGCCGCCTCCACCATAAGATGCTGCGTTACTATGCGTGAACCGCGGGAAAAGCGCCATTGGCATCAGCGGCCGGCGCGAGTATTGGTCGAAGGGCGGTGCGAGGAGGCGGGGGATGAGCGATCGCGCGGTGGCGGAGGCGGTCGGGACGTTTATGGACGTGCCGACGTCGCGCGATCGGCCGGCAAGGCGGCGGTGCTCGGCATCCCGTTCGATTGCGGCTTTCACCCGACGCGGATCGGCGCGCGGCTCGGACCAAATTCGATCCGCGAGCATTCGGGGCTGGTGCGGCGCTACGAGCCGCCGTTGCGCGATTACAACCCCGTTGGCCGGCGCGGGCTCGTCGACTGCGGCAATGTCGGGGTCCGCTCGGGCTATGTCGCCGAGGCGTTCGAGAACATCGAGGCGGCGGTCGCGGTGATCGTCGAGGCGGGGACCGTCCCGGTGACGACAGGCGGCGACGGTGCGGTGACCCTGCCGCAGTTGCGCGCGCTGCATCGCCGCCACCCCGACCTCGTCGTCTTGCACGTCGACGCGCACACCGACACCTATCCCGACGACGGTGTGAGCAAGTTCACCAACGCCACGACCTTTACCCGCGCCGCCGAGGAGGGCGTCGTCGAGGCCAAAAACTCGATCCACCTTGGCACACGCGGGGCAGTGGCGATGCCGAGCCTGTTCGAATACACCCGCAATTGGGGCTATGAGCTGATCCCCGGCGTCGAGCTCGACAGCCTCGGGATCCCGGCGGTGCTGGCCCATATCCGCCGGCGGCTCGCCGGGCGACCGGTTTACCTGTGCTTCGACATGAACGTGTTCGACCCGTCGGTGGCGCCGGGGGTGTGCACGCCGAGCTGGGGCGGGCTCAGCGCCAAGGAGGGGCTCACGATCCTCGACGGACTTGCCGAGCTCGATTTCGCCGCTTTCGACGTCAACACGGTGAGCCCGCCGCACGACAATGCCGGGATGACCGCATATCTTGCCGGCACGGTGATGCACAAATGCCTGCAGCTCGCCTGCGCCGGGCTCGAGCGCGCGCGTTTGAACCAGCCGGCGAACCAATCGGCCCGCTGAACATGGGCGCGAACCGTTTCGCGGTCGAATACGAGGATCGGGCGGAGGGCGGCCGCGTCGCGCGGTTGACGATCGACAACGAGGCCAAGCTCAACAGCCTCAATTCGGCGCTGATGGAGGAAATCGTCGAGAAGATGGCCGAGGTCGCCGCCGATCCCGAATTGCGACTCGCGATCCTGACCGGCGCCGGCGGCCGCGCTTTTGTCGGCGGCGCCGACATCGCCGAGATCGCCGCCCTCGACCATGCGAGCGCCCGGCGTTTTATCACTTTGGTGCACCGCTGCTGCGCTGCGTTCCGCCATCTGCCGGCGCCGGTCGTCGCCCGTATCGACGGCTATGCGCTCGGGGCGGGGCTCGAACTCGCCGCCGCCTGCGATTTGCGAGTCGCCAGCGAAACTTCCGCCTTTGGCATGCCCGAGGTCGCGATCGGGATTCCGTCGGTGGTCGAGGCGGCGCTGTTGCCGAAACTGGTCGGCGAGGGGCGCACCCGCCGGCTGTTGCTGACCGGCGAGATGATCGGCGCCGCCGAGGCGCTCGATTGGGGGCTCGTCGACATTTTGGTGCCGGCCGACGGGCTTGACGACGCGGTCGAGCGGCTGGCCCGGCCGATCCTCGCCGCCGGCCCGCGCGCGATCCGGCTGCAGAAGTCGCTGATCCTCGATTGGGAAGAACTGCCGACGCAGGCGGCGATCGCACGCGGCATCGACGCGTTCGTCAGCGCCTTCGACAGTGACGAGCCGGGGCGGATGGCCGGCGCTGCCTTGGCGCGCCTGCGCGCCCGCCGCCAGTCGGATAATGGACGATGATTACGACGCGCCGCCGCAAGCCGAAACAGCTCGCCGAGGCGGCGACCGACACGCCGCATTACTTTGGACACCGCGAAAGGCTGCGCCAGCGGCTGATCGACGCCGGCGCCGAGAACATCCCCGATTACGAATTGCTCGAAATCATGCTGTTCGTCAGCAACCCGCGTGGCGATGTCAAGCCGTTGGCCAAGGAATTGCTCGAACGGTTCGGCGGCTTCGCCGCGTTGCTGAGCGCCAACCCGGACGCGTTGTTCGAGGCCGGCCTTGGACTGGCAGGTATTGCCGCGATCAAATCGGCGCGCGAGGCGGCGTTACGGTTGATGCGCGCCGAATTGCGGGAGCGGCCGGTCGTCAACTCATGGGACAAGCTGATCGACTATTGCAGCGCGCAGGTCGCGCACGGCCAGGTCGAGGAGTTCCACATCCTGTTCCTCGACCGCAAAAACGTGCTGATCAGGCACGAGCGCCAGCAGCGCGGCACGATCGACCACACGCCGGTCTACCCGCGCGAGGTCGTCAAGCGCGCGCTCGAACTCGGCGCCTCGGCGTTGATCCTGGTGCACAACCACCCTTCGGGCGACCCGACCCCGTCCAAGGCCGACATCGCCGTCACCCAGGACATCAAGAAAGCCGCAGCGCCGCTCGGCGTGGTCTTGCACGACCATGTCATCATCGGCCGCAACCGCCACACCAGCCTGCGCGATCTCGGGCTGATTTAAGAAGCCAGGGGAGGAACCCGTGTTTACCAGCCTTTCCGACGAACAGCGCCAATTCGTCCACACCGTGCGCGAACTGGCGCAGAGCGAGTTTCGCGCCCGCGCGCAGGGCTATATGAACGGCGCCTTTCCATGGGAGAACATGCGCCGGCTCGCCGAGCTGGGGGTGCTCGGCATGGCGGTGCCGGAGGAGTATGGCGGGCTCGGGCTGCCGGTGTTCGACACCGCGCTGGTGCTCGAAGAGATCGCCAAGGTGTGCTACGTGACGGCGATGGCGGTGCTGGGCGAGGTCGGGGTGCAGACCCGGATCATCGCCGCCTATGCGCCCGAGCCGATCAAACAGCGCATTCTGCCGGCGGTGGTCAGCGGCGACTGCCTGCTCGCGATCTGCATGACCGAGCCCGACGCCGGCACCGACGTCGCCAGTTACAAGACCAACGTCGACCGGGTCGGCAACCGGCTGCGGCTGAATGGGGTCAAGACCCTGATCAGCCGCGCCGAGGAGGCCGGTATGTTTGTGGTCTTCACCCGCATCGACAAAAAGCCCGGGCGTGAAGGGATCGGCTGCGTCTTAGTGGAAAAGGGAACGCCGGGGTTTTCGGTGACCGGCACCTACCACACGATGGGCGGCGAGAATTTGCACGAGATCCGCTTCGAGGATTGCGAATTGCCGCCCGAGAATCTGGTGCTGGAGGACGGCTTTCGCAAATTGTTGTCGGCATTCAACACCCAGCGTTGCCTGAACCCCAGCATCTCGCTCGGCCTCGCCGAGGGGGCACTCGAAGAGGCGGTCAAATACGTCAAGCAACGCCAGGCGTTTGGCCGCGCCATCGGCGATTTTCAGGGAATGCGCTGGAAGATTGCCGAAATGTACCGCGAGATCGAAGCGGCGCGGAGCGTGCTCTACCGCGCCTGTGCCACCGCCGACCCGTTCCCCGACCCGTTGTTGGCCGCGGTCGCCAAGGTCACCTGCAACGAGATGGCGCTGAAGGTGACGAGCGAGGCGATCCAGGTGCATGGCGGTTACGGGTTTACCGACGAGTTCCCGGTGTCGCGTTTCTATCGGGGCGCCCGCTACGGCACCCTTGGCGGCGGCACCAGCGAGACCCTGCGCGACCTGATCGGCAAGCGCGTCATCGCCGGCCTCGACCCGGTCGACGGGATTTTAGGATTAGGCGGGTTCTGACCCGTCAGGCGCTCCATTCCATCCGAAGCGGCGCATCGCGGTGCGACGCTGCCGGATAGTACCGATCTTCGCTTCGCCGTCGCCCCCGCGGAAGCGGGGGTCCAGAGCCTGCCCCTGGCCCGAACAGGGGGCAACCGCACGTCGCTCGCTCCTGGGTTCCCGCTTTCGCGGGAATGACGAGAAGAGGTCGGGTACTAAGCTTTAAATTCACACCACCAGCGGCCTAAGCGCCAGACTCAAAAAGAATTCCAGGAGATCAAACATTTGTCCGTCATTTCTGCGAAAGAGCCTGTGAAGAAATCTCTCGCGGCTCATCCACTCGTCTCCCCGGCGCAGGCCGGGGCCCATTCGTCCGGAGCACTGACACGCGAGCGTGTGATAAAGCATTGCAACTGCTTGAAAAAGCCCTTTTAGCCTAAACATGGGTCCCTGCCTTCGCCGGGATCACCGGATAGATGGCGCCGTATCGCGGCCTTGCTTCGATTTTTTCACAGGCTCGTAAGCGGGGAGACCGTAAGGTCTGAGGATTGTTCGTTTTCTTTCGGGTCAGGCCCAACTTCCGCGGTTTTGGGTGATGCGGTTGCTGGGGATCGCAGAAATGCTGGGGTTACGACGACACCGCTCGCATTGTGGTGCTAAATGATCGACATTTTTGTGATTGAGACGGTTTATTTATCTTGAGAAGTGGCGACGAATCGTGGTGCCCTTGCCGCAAGCAGGGTGCCGCGCCATGTTCGTCCGCGTCAAGAAGATCGGAGCCTATGAGTACCTCTACCTCGTCGAGAACGCACGCGAGGGCGGGCGCCACGTTCAGCGCGTCATCAAGGCGCTCGGCCGGCGCGACGAGGTCGAAGCCTCCGGCCTGATCGACGGGCTGATCGCCTCGGCGGCGCGGCATTCGCGACGGACGATCGTGCTGTCGAGCTTCTATCGCGGCGAGTTGCCGGAACTGCGCCGCGTCAGCATCGGACCCGATTTGGTGTTCGGCCGGTTGTGGGCCGAAACCGGATGCCGCGACGTGCTCACCAGCCTGCTCGCCGACCGGCGCTTCGGCTTCGATGTCGAGCGGGCGGTCTATCTCACCGTACTGCATCGGCTGACGGTCTCGGGTTCCGACCGCCACGCGAGCGAATGGCGCAACGGCTTGCGCGTCCCCGGCGCCGAAGGGCTCGGGCTCGACGAGGCGTACAAGGCGATGGCCTGGCTCGGCGAAATCGACGAGCACGGCCGCGGCACCGCCGAGGCGATCGAGGAAGCGCTCTACCGGCATCGCCAGCCGCTGTTCGGTGCGGTGTCGATCGCCTTCTTCGATACGACGACGTTATGGTTCGAGGGCGCCGGCGGTGAGAACCTGGGTCAGCGCGGCCATTCCAAGGACTACCGAGGGCACTTGAAGCAGGTCGTGCTCGGCATCGTGCTGGATGACGCCGACCGGCCGATCGCCTCGTTCCTGATGCCGGGCAACACTGCCGACGTGACGATGTTGTTGCCGGTGGTGCGCCGCCTGCGCGATCGCTTCGACATCGCCCGGACCTGCATCGTCGCCGATCGCGGCATGATCAGCGCCCACACCATGGCGGCGCTCGAAGCCGAGAAGATCGAGTACATTCTCGGCGTGCGCGAGCGCACCAGCCGCGAGGTGCGCGCCGAGGTCATTGAGGATGATGGCGTCAGCGTGCCGCTGCTCATCCGGCGGCAGAAGGGCGAGACTGAACTCGCCGTCAGGGAGACCACAATCGCCGGGCGGCGCTACATCATCTGTCGCAATGACGAGGAAGCCAGAAAGGATGCCGAGGCGCGCGCCGAACTGATCGCCGGCCTCGAGCGCAAGCTCGCGCAAGGCGACAAGGCACTGGTCGCCAACAAGGGCTTCCGCCGTTTCCTCAAGACGCCCGTGGGCGACGGCTTTGTCATTGATCGGGCCAAGGTCGAGGCCGACGCCCGCTTCGACGGCCTGTTCGTGCTGCGCACCAACACGAAAATCTCCGCCCTCCAAGTCGTCCTGCGATACCGTAACCTCCTCGCCGTGGAGGACGCCTTCAAAACCGCAAAAGCGCTGCTTGCCACCCGGCCGATCTTCCACAAAACCGATGCCGGCATCCGCGGCCACGTCTTCTGCACCTTCCTCGCCCTGGTGCTGCGCAAGGAACTGACGGACCGTCTGGCGGCACGCCGCAGCAAGCTCGAATGGCAGCGCATCATCGATGATCTTGCCGACCTCAGTGAGATCGAGGTCGAACAGGATGGTCGCCGGGCCCGACTGCGCACCGCTCCCGGCGCAACCATTGATCCGATCTGCCGCGCTATCGAGATCACCCTGCCGCCCGTCTTCCAGGAGATGCCGCCCGCCCGCTGAACCCTCAAGAAAATGTGGTGCCTAAATCTGAAAATGGCCTCCAAGCCGTTGATAATCAGCCGTCTTCAAATCCAAACTGCGGAAGTTGGGTCAGGCCGTAACGCGCGCCTGGCTCGGCCCGAGCGTCAAGGGCGAGGACTTAGCCCGACCCTTCCGCCGCAACCGATGCCACTTGCTCGGGCAAATCACAGAGCGTGCCGGTCGCGGCCAGGCGCCGATAACTCGCGACGATCTGCTTAATCGGACCGATCGCCACGGTGCGCCCTTGATGCAGCAGAATTCCGCGGTTGCACCACTGCTCGACCAGCTCCAATGAATGCGACGCGAGGACGAGGATGCTGGAGGTACGAACAAAGGCCTCGACGCGCTGCTGCGCCTTTTCGAGGAATTGCGCATCCCCGGCGGTCAGCCACTCGTCCATGATCAAGATGTCGGGAGGCACGCAGGTCGAAGCGGCGAAGGCGAGGCGGATCATCATGCCTGCCGAATACGTGCGAACCGGCATGTCGAGGTATTCCCCGAGCTCGGTAAACTCCGCCACAGCACCGGCGCGCTCGCGCATTTCGTGCGGGTGGATGCCCATGTACATGCCACGCAAAATGATGTTTTCGCGCCCGGTGGCGTCGACGTTGAGCCCAACCTGGATGTCGAGCAGCGAGGAAGCTCTGCCGGAGGAGGTGAAATCGCCGTGCGTCGGCTCGTAGACGCCGGCGAGGATTTTGAGTAAGGTCGTCTTGCCGGCCCCGTTGAGGCCGATTACGGCGAACCGCTCACCGTTTCCGATCTCAAAGCTGACATTGCTCAAGGCCCGCACATTGACGCGATGATGGGCGTCGCGCCCGAGATTTCCGCGGGTAGAGGAGGCAAGCAGCAGCTTTTTCAGCGAGCGGCTGCTGGCCTGATAAATCGGAAACTCGACCGAAACGTCGCGCAGACGCAAAAACGCCACGGCGGCTAAACCCAGAACGCGATGCGGGTGCGGAAGCGGGCGAAGAAGGCAAAGCCGGCAGCACAACCGAGCGCGGTGACGACGCCCAGGATCAACCACGAATGCTGCCCAGTCGGCTGGCCGAGCAGCGGTGCACGGATCACGTCGATGGCAGCGTAGATCGGGTTGACCTCGGCCAGCCATCGATGACTGCCAAGACCGTCGGCAGGCCAGAAGATCGGGGTGATAAAAAACACCACCTGGACAATGCTGGCGACGATCGGCGGGACATCGCGAAAGCGCGCGCTGATCATGCCCAAGAGAATGCTGACCCAGAGACCGTTCAGCACGATCAATGCCAGTCCCGGACCAAGCTCCAACAATCGCGACCACTCGAGCGGATGCGGAAATATGATCAGCACGATTGGGATGATAATGAAATTATGCATCAGGATCAGAAGATTACGATAGACGAGACGATAGGCGTGCAGGGAGAAGGGCAGCTTGACCTGTTGAATGATGCCCTGCACCGTATAGAACGTGCCGCAACCTTCGGTAATCATTCCAGAAGTGAACTGCCAAAAGACCAATCCCACGGTCAACAGCGGCAGATAGTTCTCAAGCGGTGTGTGAAACAATTTGGCGTAAATGAAGCCCATCGAACCGATCATGACGGCCGTCGTGATCGTTTGCCAAAAGGGACCGAGGATCGAGCCGCGATAACGCAGCTTCAGGTCCTGATGAGCGAGAGTCGTCCACAACCAGCTCTGGGACAAGCCTTCGACGAGGTCGACGACAGCGGCAAATATGCGACCGGGTCGCTCAGGCGCACTCGCGATTTCGTCCCGCCGGACGTCGACAGTGGTTTCTGAGGAACTCATTCTCCAATCACGCGTACTGTTCGTGGCTTTTTTCGGCGCCGTGCGGCCGATGGTTTGCGATCGTCACGACGTCGCGAGACCGCGGATCAATTGCGCCAGTCGCGGCGCCAGGGCGGTCAGGCTGTATCGCGAATGGACCAGGGCGCGACCGGCCGCTCCAAGCTCCTCCGCTCCGCAGCGATCGGACAGGACGCTCGACAGGCCGGCTACCCATTCAGCGTGCGTCGTCGCGGCCAGCCCCAGCTCGGCCTGCGCCAGGATATTGTTGTTCATGCCCACCGGCGACACCACGCACGGGCGCCCGGCGGCCATGTATTGCAGCATCTTGAAGCTGCACTTGCCACGCTCCCAGGGGCCGTCGTCGAGCGGCATCAGCCCGACGGTGAGGGAGGCGAGAAAGTCGTCTTCCGCTTCGATGGACCACGGCACGTAATGGACGGGCAAACCGGCGAGCTTGGGTGGCCGCTCGCTGCAGACGGCGATCGACACCGCCGGGAAGCGACGGGCGACCTCCGCCAGCGCCGGCGCGATGTTCTCCAGATATCGCAAATTTCCGAAGGAGCCGATCCAGCCGATGCAGGGGCGCTCGGGCAGCGGCCTAACCCCATAGCAACTGGTGTCGACGGCGGTAGGCAGGATTTCCACCCTCGGATTCCACCGACGCCATGCTTCCGCCAGCCACTCGTTGCCGACGACGACCAGATCAGCGCGCTCGGCCAGATGTCTGGCGGCCCGCCCGTGGCGAAACAGATGAATGGCGTCGTCGACGTCGACCAGGCGCGGGGGTCGGGTAAATCCTTCCAAGGTGTAACGGGTGGAGATCATCTCGCGGTGCAGCAGGGTGACATCCCCCGCCCATCCGGCCGCGATTTGCGGCAGCCGCTGCGCCAGCGAGCCGAGCGCCCAAGCCGGCCGCTGCCAGCGCCGCTCCGGGGGATAGGAGCCGAGCCCAGGGCTCAGCTCGACGACATCGACGTGCTCTCGCGCCAGCAACGGGACGTATTGGCGCACGCGGAACCGCGCCGACGGCGCCGCGACGCCGCCGGTAAACGCCATCACGCGAACCGTGCCGACCCCGCCGTTAGCATTGTCAGCCAACCCGCAGATCCTTGCGCGCGCACGGCCGACGATGATCCGAAAATTGGCGCTGCTCAGCACAACTATATCAAACCCATGCGCGCCAATGTTGCCATCGGAGATCTAGACCACCGCAGCGAATCGCGCGACCGAAAATATGCCAAAATTTCTGAAAGGTGTTTCGCATCCTCACCCAACCAATCATCAATGCTTTCCTCCACCTGAGGGAAAAAATATTGCGCCCGGTATACCAAATCTTTTTTTAAAAACGGAAATTCACTAGATTTAACAAAATAAGGTTTGCGCAATGCATGGTATTAGAGTTAGCAATTCTTTCCATAACGTTCCGTTTCAACACCGTCAAAGCAACATTTCGATCAGGTAATTCTAGTACGCTTATATCCTTGATTTGGGACATTATCCCAAGATAATCGCTCGGACTTAATAAGTAGATTATTCGATTGAGAATTTCCTCAAAATTACCTGTGAAAACCAAATTTAAAATCATATTTTGACTGAAGAGGGGCTGAGGGTATATGCCATGATGGATCAGATGTTTTGAAATGCCAACCTCTCCTTTGCCTATCGAGTGTCGCCGGTAAGAGTAAGGTCTATACTTTTCCCAATATTGATGGAATGGTGCCGATTTAAACACGCGTCCGGAAACCACAAAAAACCAACTCTGGACATGGTAATGTATTTGAAAAACCTCCGTAATGCAAATATAGTCGTCGTCCATTTGGATAATACGATCAAGCAAATCTTCAAACGCCGATGGCCGAATGAAAACACTATCATTGCAATAAACAAGCTGAGTGACCTCGTTGGCATTACCATTTTCACGCAAGAATTTTGTTGCCCATTTGTAGCTCCCAAAATCACGTCCACCGTATGGCCGTTCAATGATTGAATGACAAAGTGGTAAGTAAAAGCGCGTGAGGAGGTCGGATATATTGCCATTGTTCACGAGAATTATGTTATACCCTTTGTTTTGTAGACAAGATAGAAATGAAAACAGATTTTGGGAGGTCCGAGTGTCTTGCGCGATAGCAAAGATGCACCACAATCCGGTTTTCTGCGGCCTACCCAGATGCAGCCGATAACCGGTCGCCTTTTTCCACTTCGGCATTTCGACGAGGAAATAGACAAAGAAATAGTAAATCATCAATACAAATCTCAGTAAAGGCTTATCCCTCTGCATCCGGGAGCCCTATTTGTGGTGGCGTGAGGGCCTCGACAGTGTTAGAACATAAAGCGAACAATGTCCGGTTCGCGAGGCCATCATGCCCGATTTTCCGCGCTCCCTGATCGAGTTCCAGAGCTGCTTTCCGGATGAGGCGGCCTGCGTCGCCTACCTCTTCACGGCACGCTGGCGGCACGGCTTTGTCTGCCCCGCTTGCGGCGGAAGCAAAGCTTGGCAGCTACAAACCAAGGCCTGGACCTGGGAATGCGCCGGCTGTGGCAAACAGACTTCGGTGACCGCCGGCACGATCATGCACCATTCCAAGCTGCCGCTGACCACCTGGTTCTGGGCGGCCTATCTGATGGCGACCCATTCCAACGGCATCTCGGCACTGCAACTGCAACGCCAGCTCGCTCTGGGCTCGTACAAATCGGCCTGGCTGATGGCCGCCAAGCTGCGCCGCAGCATGGTGGCGCCGGGCCGCAGCGCGCTCGCCGGCTGGGTCGAAGTCGACGAGACCGAGATCGTCTGCCGCAGCAAGAATGATCCGCTCACCGGTGGCGGCGGTCGTAGTCATCAGGGCAAGATCCTGGTCGTCGGGGCGGTCGAGATCGAGGATGGCAGAGCCCCCGGCCGTATCCGCCTCAGCCAGGTGCCCGATTACTCGGCTCACAGTCTGCACTCTTTTCTCAAAGCCAATCTCGCGCCCGGCGCCACCGCTAAGACCGACGGATGGTCGGGATATCCCGGCGCCCCCGGTGTCAATCACGATCCCCACGTCGTCGGCAAAATGGCCGCCCATATCATCCTGCCCTGGGCGCACCGCGTCTTCTCCAATCTCAAGATCTGGGCCTTGGGCGTCTATCACGGCCTGCGCCGCAAGCACCTCCAGATCTATCTCGACGAGTTCGTCTTCCGCTTCAATCGCCGCCATACCCGGCATGCCGCATTCCGTTCCTTGCTCGGCATCGCCGCAGCCCACCCGCCCCTGCCTTACAACATGTTGATCTCACCGGAAGCAAAGGCATAAGCCTTTCTCAGTAAAAGCTCAAGATTGAATCGCAAGTACCTGTATACTAGGCGCAATAGTGTACTCACGATATCGCCCGACCGCTAGAAGTTTTCCTAAAATAACGGGATATACTTTCTCGGCATTTGTCGACGGTAATGAAGCTCATTTCGATTGATGCCGCATTTGTTAGGCCCGTTAGGCGTGTCGAATCACCGGCGGCGGCGAATGGTCGTGGCGACCCGCCGTAGCGGCGCCGTAATGCGCCAACTTCGGGAGCCCCGGACGGCAACGAGCTGACGTTGTAACTCCGCGATCTCCTCGCAGAACCGCAATGATTCCGCGCGCATTTTTGCCGCTCTACCAGCAATTCGCTGTAGCGCTCACGATAATGATAATCGGCCACCTTCTTCGAAATCGGACGGCGATCGCGGAACCACTTGCGGGCTTCCGCATGCCCGTACTCTAGATAGTGTGCCCCCGGATGGACTTGCGCATCCCGCACGTCCGCGTTGAGTTCGAGATAGGCTTCGGGGTCAAAATCTTCGGGCAGAGTTAGCTGTGAATCGGCGACGCAGGCGACCAGAGAGCCACACCCGTCATCCGCCACCGCAACATATTGAAAGCCCGTGGGCGCAAGCACGTCAGCCAGTTCGTTACGCGTGTAGAAGTGGTGCCAGTGCCCTTCTTGCCCTTGGATCTGCCTGTCCACTTCGGTGCGCCAGGGAGTATGGAGTTCTTGTCGCGTCAGGTGGTCGGTAGACAAGAAATGGAGAACTCCAAAACCCTGGTTATTGAGTAACCTACGGACTTCGAAAAATAAGTTGAAAACGAAGGCTCGCGGCACGTGCTGCAAGCAGGCAACACTGTAAATTAGGGCAAAAGCGCCATCTTCGACAGGAATAGTGATTCCATCGCATACGTGGTAAACATAAGGGGTAACATGTCCAAGTCGTTGCTGGGTCTTGGCCGACATCGCAGGCGCGATGTCGATACCGACTATGCGTTTCGGCGGAACACCTAATTTGAATAGATATCCGTTCATGGCCTCCATGATCCATCCGACGTCGCTGCCGATCTCCAGAATCTCAGCCGCTGCGCAAGGAATGGCTTGCGGGAAGTTCCCGAAAAGCAGGTTCTGGACATAGCCGGTGGCGCGAGCCATTAGCGCCTCGTCGCCGGCGACACCATCGTGAATCCGGCGGTTCGTTTCCTCGAGCAATTCGGTCTTGTTCCAGGTCTGTGCGGCCAACAGATCCGTCCGCATTCGCCCTCTCCTCTCCGAACTCAGACTACGCCGCGACTAACATCAGAAATAACCATAGATGTCCCGCCGCGACTAAGTGGCGGCGTAACCAGGGGTGATCCCGAAGAGCCAGTTATGGCCGTACCCGAGGTGAAAGCCGCGGCATTAATGCTATCTAATGCTATCTGCGATCACGCTCGGCGTCCTTTGCCCCTTAAAGAGTGCTGCTTAAAGAGTGCTGCGCTCCTTTCGGCGTGCATGGATTAGAATGCAAGGACCGTTGGGATGGTCCTTCTGGTCCATCGCTGTCTCCACGGTCAACCCAAGCGCCTCGAAACACGCGAGCAAACCTTCGCGAGTAAGCCAATAGCTGTAGGATACGGATCCGCCGCTAAAACCACCCCAATTCAGCGCGTCGAGATAGAATTGTCGATATTTCGCAATCACCACCTGTCCGACGTGCTCTATCTCCGGCTCTGAACTGAATTTACCCCGTAAATTATCACACTCATTTATGGCCTCGGCATCGTAATAATGAGTCCATATGCAGACTTCTTCGCCAACGCGAGCGATATCTCTCAATAAAGCCACTGGATCGACCATGTGATAAAGAATCCCGCTTGCCAATACAAGATCGTATTGGATGCGGCACTGGGACAGATACTTCTGGAAATCGCCTAACAAAAAGTTTGCATTGAATCCAAGTGCGTTACGAGCGATCAGGCACCTTACGAAAGCGCGGCGGTTCGACTCAACTGCGGTAACTTGGGCCGCTCCTCGGGTGGCCATCATGAAAGTATGGCCCCCTTCCAGGGGACCCAATTCGAGAATCCGTTTACCCGCGAAGCCCCCGCAGCGGCTCTCCAACCACTTGATGCGTACGTCGTCAAATAATTCGGCGTTTCCGAAGCCGAATCCAGGGACCCTGGACGACCACTCGCCGTCGAACAGCTTAAAAGCTGCCTCCGGGTAAGGCGGCTCATTTGCATGGCCGACAAAAACCGCCTCTGACTTGGGTGGTTGACGGCTTTCGGTTATCAACTTGGCCGTGACCGCTAGCTGCTCGCTCAATGCATTTTTCTCGGCTTTCACTTCTGCAAGTTCCGAAGCCAATCGCCCGTTCTCCACAGCCAGCATATTCGCCCATTCCGCCAACTGACGAATAGGCGGGATTACCAATGCAAGTCTCTTGGCACCCTGCCTGAATACACCTCGTCTCACCGCCCGCTCGGATCCTGTAGTACGAGCGACCCTATCGGCCGAGTAAAAAGGCTGGGGGCTCGCGAAAAAAACGAAGCATCCGACTCTGCCACCGCTCCTGCCCAACCATTATGTTCCGGGCGTCGTTCTCCGGCCAGCACACGACATCCCGGTACGGCTCCTGCGTTGGTGTGGTTCGGTCGCAGCCACGGACCAGCGTGGGAATGCCGCCGATGCGATCGCAGACAAGCAATCCGATCGCGTGGGCGCGGCTTAGCGACCCAATAAGGCAACCGGACGCCACTTCGTGCCTGCCGCCTCAGGACCCGCAGCATGGCACCATCGGACCCGGCGTGCGCTTCCCCTGCAACGTAATCCACACCGCGGCAGCGCGCTGCGTGCTCCGTAACGAAGAGAGCAGTCAGGCGCACGTAATGACAGCGCCGTCTGCTGCTCTGGTCTGGTCGTAGGATCTGTTTCTGCCGTCAATAACGTGGCGCAACCCAGTCGTCCAATTAGCAGGGACCATTTAACAGCCAGGCCGGCGGTCAAGCGGCATAATAAGCCGCGATCCCATCCCAGGCGGCGCGTTCGCTCCAATCGGAGGGGTCGACGGGGTCGGTGTTGATGCGCACCAAGGGCTCGGGGAAGTCGGTTTGGCGGGCGAGGAGGACGCGGCACTCGAGACCGGTGCGCGACCCGATCTCACGGGCGAAGCGTTCGGCAAAAGCCCCCTGGGTCTCGACATAGCCGCTGGGATTGGTCCGCATAAACCCCGATCCGTTCGCCACCTTGGCGGCGAAAGCGGCGTAGGCGCCGGCCAACAAATCGCCATGAATGTTGTCGCGCACATAGGCCGGGGTGCGGATTTCGGCGGTCTGCCCGGTCTGCCACTGGCGCAGCAGATAGGCCGGAAAGCGGGGCTCCTCGAACGGGCCGAAAGGGTTGGGGACGACGAATTTGCCGATCGCGACGCCGGCGCTCTCGCAGCAAAAGCGCACGAGGTCGGCGGTCAAGCCCTTCGACAACCCATAAAGCGAGAAGGCCCGTAACGGCAAGGTGCCGGCGCCCTCGTTCGCCTCGAAGAAGGTGCCGGTCAAAACGACGCCGCGCAGGCCGCGCATCGCCTGCAGGATCTCGGAGAAATTGCGGGTATTGGCGGCGAGCGCCCCCGCAACGTCGAACGACGGCGAGCGGTAGTCGCCCACCTGGGCCGCGTGGTGGCACAACAGGTCCCAGGTTCCCAAGCGGCACAGATCGAGAAACCTCTCGTCGCCGAAAGCCGACGCAAAGCCGCATTCGGCGACCCGGCCGAGTTCGACCACCCTTCGCGCCCGCACGTCATCGCGGTAATCCTCACGCGCGCGGCGCAACGGCGCCACCACATGATGGCCCGCGGCCTGCAGCGCTCGCGCAAACCACAGCCCGGTGAAGGAACTCGCCCCGGTCAGCAGAACCCTCACGAGCAGCCCCGCAATCTCGCCGCGTCGGGTGCGGCGGGATCATAATCGGGCCATTCGCGATCCTTGCCCGACATCTGCGTCGGAATCATCGGCCAGCGAATGCCAAAACGCGGATCATCAAAGCGAACCCCGCGCTCATGCTCGGGGGCATAGAACGCACTGACCAGATAAAACGCCTCGGCGTCGTCCGACAGTGTGATGAAACCGTGGGCGAAGCCGCGCGGGACATACATCATCACCCGGTTCTCGGCGCTGAGATCGGCGCCGAACCAGTTCAGGTAGGTCGGGCTGTCCGGCCGCAAATCGACGATGACATCGTGCAACGCGCCGCGAACGCAGCGCACGAGCTTGACCTCGGCGGCCGGCGGCAATTGGAAATGCATGCCCCGCAGGGTGCCGCCGGCGGCGGTCAACGAATTGTTGACCTGGACAAAGCGGGTCTCGAGCCCGGCCGCGGCAAATTCCTGCTCGCAAAAAAAGCGGGCGAAGAAGCCGCGATGGTCGCCGCGTTTTTCGAGCTCGATCGTATAGGCTCCGTGGAGAGAGGTCGGAACGAATTTCACGCCGTCACACTCCCCGGCAGGGCGTGCCGCCAGCGCAGCGACGGCAACAGCATCCCTTCGGATATCAGGCGATCCAAAGTCTTCAGCCGGATCAGCGAGGAATTGCGAAAATCCTTGTCGGCAAAACCCATGCTGTCCAGGCCTTTTCTCAGCCGTCCGATGCTGTCGGCCAACGTGGAACGCGGCTGATGCTCGGGGGCGAGCCGCTTGAACAGCGAAAAATCGACGCGGTAGGAGCGCTTGTCGGGCGGCGCTTGCCGATTGATCGAGACACCGGTGCCGGGCACCGCCGCCGCCACCGCCGCCGCCAGATCCTTGACCTGATGATTCCAGGCGTCCGATCCGACATTCACCGACAGCACCTCCCCGCCAGCCGAAGGATCCCGGCCGATCGCCCATTCGACGGCGCGGGCCATGTCGCTGACGTCGATCAGCGGCCGCCATGGGGTGCCGTCGGACAGCACGGTTATCTCACCATCGGCGATGGCGCAGGCGACGAAATCGTTGAGCACCAAATCGAGCCGTAGACGATCGCTCATGCCGCACGCGGTGGCAAACCGCAGGCAGGTCGTCGTCATGCCGCCGGCATTCACGCCGGCGAGCCCGCGCTCGGTCGCCACCTTGGATCGCGCATAGGCCGTCAAGGGATTGACGTCGTCGGCTTCGCGGCGCGGCCCGCCCTCGGCAAACCCGTAGATTGAGCATGAAGAAGCAAAGACAAAGGCGCGAACCCCGGCCGCCTGGGCGAGCCGCGCCAGCCGCAGGCTTGCCTGCGCATTGATTTCGTCGGTCACCTGCTCGAACCGGCTGCCCATCGGGTCGTTCGAAACGGCGGCCAGATGGACGACCGCGTCGACGCCTCTCAGCAAATCCGGCGGCAGGTCGCGCACGTCGCCGTAGTACTGCCGGGTCAGCTGGGTCTCCGGCAGCATCACGGCATCGGTCAGGCAATGCGCGAAAAACCCGGCGTCGTAGCCGATCAGCTCGGCGGCCGGCAGGACGCTGCGAAGATGACGGACAAGCCTCGAGCCGACATAGCCCGAGTTTCCGGTGATCAAGATTCTCATGTGAGGCCCGATGCTCTTACCAGATTTTCCACGGGGCGCGTCCCCCGCCCCATAATTCCTCAAGGTACCGCTTGTCGCGCAAGGTATCCATTGGCTGCCAGAAGCCATGATGGAAATACACGTTCATCTGATCGTCGGCGGCAAGTTTTTCCATCGGCTCGCGTTCCCACACCGATGCGTCGCCGTCGATGTAGTCGCCCACCTTTGGGGACAGGACAAAGAATCCGCCGTTGATCCAACCTCCGTCGCCGATCGGCTTTTCCTGAAACCCGGTGACGCGATTGCCTTCGAGACGCAGCGAACCGAAGCGCCCGGGCGGCTGCATCGCGGTGACCGTGGCCAAGCGTTGCTTGTCGCGGTGCAGCGCGATCGCTCCGGAGATGTCGACATCGCCGACGCCATCGCCATAGGTCAGGCAGAACGCCAAATCATCGCCGACAAAGGGCAGGATTCGCTTGATCCGCCCGCCGATCATGGTTGCTTCGCCGGTGTCGATCAAGGTGACCCGCCACGGCTCGACCGATGCTTGGTGAATGCTCATCGAGTTGTCGCGCATGTCGAACGTGACATCGGAATTGTGGAGAAAATAATTCGCAAACCATTCTTTTATGACGTAACCCTTATAGCCAAGGCAGATAATGAATTCGTCGATGCCGTGCGCCGAGTAGATCTTCATGATATGCCAAAGAATGGGCTTGCCGCCGATCTCGACCATCGGTTTAGGGCGATGCTCGGTCTCCTCGGACAGCCGGGTGCCCAATCCTCCCGCGAGAATTACAGCTTTCACGCAACCATCCTCCCGCGACGAATTCGCCGCATTAAAGATGAGGCATCACGGACAACGTGCGGGCTGAACGGCGAACCGCCGCGCGATCGCTCGTTCGTCGATCACCGAGAAAATCGTGGACGCCTCGCCGCTGAAATCGGCTTTGCATGGTGATGCCTCGCTGGGCTCAAGTGGTCCACCGGCCTCAGATGCCGGCTTCAGATGAATGACTGCTTCGATAACGCGTCGTGAAAGCTGCAGAAGCTGGCGTGCAGCCATTCGACGCCAAATCGGGCCACGGCGCGCGCCTGGGCCGCCTTGCCCGCGCCGGCACGCAGCGCAGGGTCGCCGGCAAGCTTTGACAAGGCGTGCGCCAAGGCATCGGCGTCGCGCGCCGGGACGACAAGGCCGGCATCGCGAGCAACGGCGCCGTTGTCGCCGATCTCTGTGACGATGACCGGCAACCCGCAAGCCATCGCCTCGCTCAGCGCCACCGAGGTCCCCTCGCCGAAATGCGAGGCGAGCATAAAGATGTCGGCTGCTGAATAGAGCGCCGGCATGTCGTCGCGGCGGCCAAGCAGACGGCGCCGCGGACCCGGCGGCAAGCCCTCGGTACCCTCGCCGACCGCAACCAGCCAGATTCTCTGATCGGCTGCCGCCTCGGTTGCCGCCAGCATGCCCGGCCAGTTCTTCATCGGATCGTTCCGGCCGACAGCGATCACCACGACCACGTCATCGGGCAATCCCAATGTCAGACGGGTGGCGGCACGCAAAGCGGGGTCGAAGCGGAATTTGGTCAAATCGATTCCGTTCGAAACCAATTGCGACAGCCGCGAGCGGAAGCCGTATTCCCGATGTGCGTCGAGCGCGACCCGGCTGTTGTAGAGGATGCCGTCGACGAAGGGCGAGAGCTTCGCAGCGACGCCCACCGCTCGGTGCAATCGCGGCGGGTAGCAGGTGAAATCGGGTAGCGCGCCAAGAATGCTCCAGGCCAGCCGTGGTCGCGGAAACACGGCCGAGAGCCAGGTCGCCGCCGCCGCGCCCAAGTTCCCGTGGTAGAGCCAACCCTGCACGATTCGCGGCCGCACTCGACGAATGAGCCGCACCAGTCTTACCAGACCGGGGGCGAAGAATTCTCCGCGGCGCATGCCGAGCCCCAGAACATCGACCCCGATTCGCGCAAATCGCTCGCGCATCGGACCGTCAGAAATCAAGCTTGCCACCGCAAATTCCCGACCGCTGCGCATTTCCTCGCGGCAGAGTTCGAAGAGCAACATCTCGGCGCCGCCGATCTCGAGGCCGGTGATCACGTGGACCACACCGCCATTGGTCATGCGTTGCTCCGCCAAGTCGCCACCCAGATCGCTTGCGGTATTTTCCCACGCTACCGCAGTCCGGGTAACTCGAGGCACCCAGCAACATCCACAATTCACCAGCGCCCGTTCCCACCGGTCCCGGCGGGCGGCGCTCAGGACGCCCTTGCTGCCTCCGCCGGCTCGCCCGGCATCCGCGAAATCCCGAGGAGCCGCGGGGCCGCGACGCTGCCTGGGGGAAACCCGTCCTGCGCCGCGAGCCGGCAAACCTGCTCAAAGCTGGCCTGCGGGCTGCGCGTGTCGGTCAGCACGAAGCCATCGATCGCGTGCGGCGCAGCACACCGCCTTGCCGCCGCGAAATCGGCGACCACCGTGAGCCCGGCGCAGCGCTTTGCGGTTGCCGCCAAATCAACAACACAGACGATATCGATGCCGCTGTCGCCAGCGCTCAGCGCAGCAATCTCGGCCAGTTCGCCGGCGCCATAGAGTGCGACTTTCCGCCATCCCTGCGCCCCGCATTGGCGCAAGACCTCATGGGTGTCCCGGCGTGCGCGGCGAAAGAAATCGAATGAGACCGCGAGATATTCGGCGGTCAAGCGGCTCTTTTCGGCGAATCCCTGCGGCGTCAGGTAATAGGCATACCGGTTCAGCGGGACCTGACTCACCTTGACCAGTCCCTTGCGCACGCAACGGCGCAGATAGGCGTTGGCAAGGCCAAGAGCGATACCGAGATCGCCCGCCAGCTTGCGCTGGGTCACCGCACTGTCGCGCTCGATCGACGTCAACAGACCGAGGACGATTTCGGGGTTGCCTGGATCCGGGCTCGCTCCGCTCACGCCGTGGCTTCTCTCATTCCCCTGGGCTAGGGGCCCCGTTGCCAGCGTTAGCGTGTTCGCCCCGTGAACGTCAAGCCCCGTTCGTGCCGTGAACATCGCTCCCGCGGATCTCCAGCATTTCCAGGAGGCCGGCGGGCCGATCGGCGCGGTGGAAATCGTGGATCAGTGCCAGGCTCGAACTCGATCCGTTCGGCCGGCAGCCCGGCATAGGGCACCAGCGCGCGGTATTTGGCGTCGATATCGGCCCAGGCGATGCCGAGCATTCCCGCGCCTTTGGGCACATATACGGTGCTCGCGCCGGTGCGGCCGTCGGTCGTGCGGATCGTCACGGTTGCTCCCTGCCGGTAGCGCTCGACATTGGCGGCCGGAGGCGGGCCGATCCGTATCTTGTCGATCAGACGGTGGATGACCGGATCACCGATCTTGGCCGGGGTGGCATGGACCCATGAGAAGCTGTGATCAGCGGCACCCGCGGCGAGGAAATAGGCCGGGCTGTGCGCCATGCCGATCAGGTCGGCGGGGTGCAATGGCTCGGCGAGGGCGGTGACCCCGGGCCGCGACAAGGTGATGGTCTCGATGTCCTCGGCCGCGATCGCACCGTCGCGCGCGGCGTTGGCGGCGGCTTCGGCGAGCGCATGGTGCGGATGTCCGCCCGGCACCAGCTTGACCGCCATGTCGGTGACGATGTCCCAGGATTCGCCGAGCCCACGGGTCACCTCGACCGAGGCGCCGACCGGGTCGACACCGCCATAAGCCGCGAAAAACCCTTGAGGCGCTTCGAGGATGCTTTCTTCGGCCTGATAGCCGTGCTGCGCCGCCAGTGCCGCGTTGACCCCGAGCATGGCCGCCAGCCCGGCGTGGTATTCGCGCGCGACGCTGGTGTTGGCCGCCGCCGCGAGCCCGCCGATCGAGGTCGCCGACAACGCGATCGCTTGCGCCGTCTGCGCCGCGTCGAGGTACAGCAGCCGGGCAGCGGCGACCGCGGCGGCAAAGATCGCGACCAGGCAGCCGTGAAAGCCCCGGCGACGAAAGCCCGGTGTGATCGCCGCACCGATCCGTCCCGCCGCCTCGTAGCCGAGCACGATCGCCGCCAACACTTCCTCGCCATTGGCGCCGCTGCACTCGGCGATCGCCAAACTTGTCGCGGTCAGTGGCGTGCCGGCATGGACGATGTTGCGCAGATCGCTGTCGTCGCAGGCGGCGGCATCGCTCATAACCGCGTTGGCCTGCGCCACGCTGGCAAGCGGCAGTTTCGCGCCGCTGTCAAACCACAGCGAGGCGTCGGGACGGCCGCCGCGCTCGCGCGCCAGGGTGCCGATGATCCGCGCCGAGACGATGTCGGATCCGAGGGCGGCGCTGGCGATCGTGCTGGCGATCAGCATCGCCGCATGATCGATCGCCTGCGCCGGCAATTCCGTGGCGGTGGTTCGCGTCAGGAAGTCGGCGAGGTCGCGGGCGACTGTCATCGTTCCGGCCTACCGCGACTCGGTCCAGCTCTCGGAAAAGGCGAGCGCGCAGGTGCTGAACGGCCGCCCCTCGCGCTGCACCGCCCAGGCCCGGCCGGTCGCCGGCATGCCGTCGACCGTCAACCGTACCCCCAACGCCGGGATCAGCAGGCTGCACACGCCATAGCGGCGTCCGCCCTCGCCCGGCTGGGTATGTATCAACAGCGGATCGCCGATGTCGTACCAGGTCAGCGCCACCTCTTCGTCGGTGGTCACGATCCGCTCGGTCCAGAAATAATGCGGGTCGCCCGATTTAATGAATTCGGCGTCGGTCACCGGGATCGCCGTGTCGGCGGTCTCGGGGTTGAGCATGCCCTGCACCGTCGTCTGCAACCAGCGCGCCAGCGCGATGTTGTCGGCATAGATCCGCCAGAGGTTCTCGGTTAGCTCGCTCTTCAGATAGAGCACATGCCCCGGCCCCGCCGGACAGGTGATGATGCGCCAAAAGCTCGCATTGGTCGTCTGCGGCCCGCCATCGGTGGCGCTCAGCCGGATGAACGGGTTCTCCCCGGTCAGGATCACATGATTGGGGTCGGCGGGCATCGGGTGTCCTCCCTCGCGGCACGGTCGAACCGATCGTAGTGGATCGCGCCTCGCCGCGCCACCGGCCGGCACCGTCGCGCCTTGAATGTGTGCAATGGGTGGATTCTGGTCCTTCGCCGATACGCACCAAGGGTGAGGTTGCGCCGATAGGGGCCATCCCAAACAGCTGCGATCGACCTCGTAAATCCGCCTGCACCCAGCGTTATTCCTCCGTCACCCCGGCTCGGCTCAGCCCGGTAAGATAGGTGGTTTCGAGCAAGGCTCGGGTCGCTGGCGCACTAAAGTCCTTGGCGCTTCCGGTCCGCTCCGCAGCGATGCTCGCCGGCGACCCGTTCCCACTTAACCGCCGGGCTTCGGCGAGCTCGGCGGCAGCGCGCGGCAGATCGCCCTTGAGGCCATAGGCGGCGGCGAGCCAAGTTGCAACGAACGGATACGCCGGGTTGGCGTCGTGGGCTTTTTCGAGCCAGGAAATCGCGTCGTCGAGACGCGATTGCAGCAGCCGCGCTTGGCCTATCCGGAAATACCAGACGGCGACAAACGGGTCGCGCGGAGAACTGAGGCGAAGCGCCTGTTCTTCGAGCGCCACGCCGTCGTCGATCGCCCCCAGATAGATTTTGCACCGGCCGATATTGCCAATGGAGGAGAGTTCGTTGGGATTGGCGGCGAGTACGATCTCGTATTCGGGGATCGCGGCGCCGCAGCGGTGCTGGGCGCGCAGCAGCTGGGCTTTCGCGAAATGCGCAAGCGGGCTGTCGGGTGAGGTCGCCAGGGCTTGCTCGACCAGCCTGTTACCCCGATCGATGTCGAATTTGGGCTCGTCGCTCATGTCGTCGAGCACCCGGCTGGCAAGCGTGCTAGCTAACCGGCTCTGCGCTTCGACAGAGTGCGGATTGAGCGCCAGGGCCTGCTCGAACTGGGCAATCGCCGTGGCAAAATTCCGCCGTGATGCCGGTTTGTAAATCTCGGCCCGACCGCGCAAAATATGGTCGAGCGTGTCGGGGTGTTCGGTCGGCCGCGCTGCCTCGGAAGCGGTCAACGTCAAGCTGAGGGCGGCTGCGATGCGCCCGGTAATCTCGTTCTGCAAGACGAAGAGATCGCCGACATCGCGATCGAACCGCTCGGCCCAGAGATGGGTGTCGGTTTCCGCGTCGATCAACTGCGCGTTGATGCGCATCTTTTTGCCGGAGCGCTGCACGCTGCCCTCAAGGAGATAGCGCACGCCAAGCTCGCCGCCGATCCGTTTGGCGTTGGCCGGCTTGCCCTTATAGGTGAAAGCGGTTTCGCGCGAGATCACCCGCAGGTCGGCAAGCCGCGATAGGTCGGTCGTCAAATCCTCGGTGACGCCGTCAGCGAAATATTGTTGAGCGGGGTCGCCGTCGAGATTGGCAAACGGCAGCACGACGATCGACAAATGCGGCGCCGGGCGAGCCGCCCCGAACCATCGTGACTGCACGCTCCAAGCAGCAATCACGGCGGCGGTGAGCGCCAGCGCGCCAACAGCCCCTACCAAGACAGTGCGGGGTGTTCTGTACCGGGATCGCGATTTCGGACCAGGTAGGTGATCAACATCATGACGATCGCGAGGATTCGATGGTTGGACAGGTGCCGGTTCTATCGAGGGCCTCACCCGAGTGACCGGCGCGACGAACCGATAACCGCGCCGGGGGATTGTCTGGATGTAGCTGGGCGCCGCCGTACCGCCGTCGAGAACCTGACGTAGCGCGGCGACCTGCATGTTTAGATTGTTGTCCTGGACCACCGTGTCCGGCCAAACCGAGGCAATGATCTCGTCCCTTGTGACAAGATCCCCCCCACGCTCGACCAGAATACAGAGAACATCAAGCGCCCGCGGACCGATCGGTACCGGGGTAAAGACGCCGTCTTCGGCGAGTTGAGACAGGCCGCCGGCGCGCCGATCGAGGCGAAACCCTTCGAAGAGGAAGATGTCGTCGTGGTCGGCCATCACCCCGAATCTCTCGCCTGTGCTCGCTCTTTGCCAAGAATTGCGCGCAATTTAGAACTTTTTATCTCCGGCCTATAGCGCTGCGCGGGAGCAAAGAGTTCAATCGACACCGCTTCCCAAGCTTTACCGACGATTTTCACGACATGGATCGACGGACGACCGCGCGACAAATTTATCAGACGACCGTGACCTGGCTCACAGGCCGACGCCGTCCGATGCCCCATCATCTCCCACGGTACAACACGCGGAGCGCGATGATGGCTGGGCGCCCACGGAACAGAGCGCGCAAGGAGTGGCGGTTTTCCCGCGGGCTACAACCGTGGCCAAACGCAACCGAGGTTTTGGATGCGCTGGTACGAGCCTGGACTGTGACCACGATCGCCGCCGCGCTCCTCCTCGCGGCGCTCGCCGTGGCGCCGGTGTGGGACGGTGCGATCTTTATGCAGGCGCTGCGCGACGCGTTGGGTCGCGATCCGCAGCTGATGCAGCCGATCGACAAGGCCCTCGCCGACACACAAGGCGAGCCGAAGTTCTCCTCACGTTAGTGGGAATGAATTCACCGAATGTAGGGGTACGGCACATAGAATTGCTTTGGTCAGCTGGCGGCTCCCGGGAGCAACATTCCGATGTCGATCTATGTCGAGGCGTCTGATCGGCCCAACAGCGCGGTTAGCGAGCTGCCCTTTCCCAATCGAGCGTTGAGTTTTCTCGCTCGATCACAATCAAGAGGATGTACAGTGCGGCTAAGCCTTATGCTTGCGGGCCTTGCGATAATGACTTTGATGGCCGGTGCCTTGAGTCCCGCACCGGCCCAGAACGCTCAAGCTGAGCTCGCGGGTGCGAATGCCCATGCCGGCGACATGCAGCGGCTGTTCCCGGACCGCAATCAGGGTTCCCAACCGACGCCCCAGGTCATCCCGAAGCTGGAGATAGACCAGGACCCGAGTGGAGCAGTTGAAACGCTACAACCGGCAGGCCCGACCATTAGTGCGAACAATGCCTTCTTCCTCGATATCGGCACCAACGGACGCACCTGCTTCACCTGTCACGAGCCGCAGGACGGTTGGACGATTAGCGCAGAGCACGCACGCGATCGCTTTACCGCGGACGCCAACGACCCGCTCTTCCGTTTGTTCGACGGCGCCACGTGTCCGTCAGACGACGTCTCGACCCCACTGGCAATGCGGAAGGCGTACACTCTTCTGCTGGACAAGGGTTTGATCCGAATTGGGCTGCCGATGCCGGCGACGGCACAGTTTCAGATCCTGAACGTCAGCGATCCGTATGACTGCAACACAAACCCGACGACAGGGTTGACCAGCCCGTCGACCGGAATTGTGTCGGTTTACCGGCGCCCGTTGCCGTCGACAAATCTGGGTTTCTTGAGCACGATCATGTGGGACGGGCGCGAACCGAGCCTCTTTAGCCAGGCGGTCGATGCGACCCTCACTCACGCGCAAGCGGGCGCGGCCCCGAGTCCAGCACAGCAGCAGCAGATTGTGACCTTTGAAGGCTGCACGCAGGCCGACACCCGGTCTTTGTGCGCAAGTACCCCTTTGGGTTCGGGAGTCTTCACCGCACAAATATTCAACAAACAAGCCCACTACTTGGCCGATGACGGCGCTGATGGCGGCCCGGAAACTCTATTTCAGCAACTCGCCAGCTTCTTTATCGGGATTAATGATCCGCTCGGAAACAATCCGACAGAAGCGCCCTTCACGCCTGAGGTATTTAGCCTCTATGACGCGTGGAGCAGCCTCGGCGGACACTCGCCCACAGACACCGCTCGCGAGGCGATCGCCCGCGGTGAGCAGGTCTTCAATACAACGAAGATCAATATTACCGGCGTAGGGGGATTGAACGATGTGCTCAACCAGCCAAGCATCGCCGGATTCTGCGGCACTTGCCACGATACACCCTTCGCCGGCGATCACTCGGTAAAGGCGCCGCTCAACATTGGTGTCGCCAACGCCGGGACGAATAGCCCTCCTGGCCTGGACATCGCCGGGTTGCCAATCTTCACCCTCTGGTGCACGTCGGGAACGTTGGCCGGACAGATTTTCGAGGTTACCGATCCCGGGCGCGCACTGATCACCGGTCAATGTGCCGATATCGGCAAACTCAAGGGCCCAATCTTGCGCGGACTGGCAGCGCGCGCACCATATTTTCACAACGGTTCAGCGGCCACCTTGCAGGATGTTGTGAAATTTTACAATCAACGCTTCAATATCGGACTGACAGATAAGGAAAAAGCAGACCTGACTGCGTTTTTAAATGCGCTTTGAAAGAATTGCACGAAAACCCGTTTATTTCGTCGACGGGTTTTCTGTGGATCTCGCGGGTGGTGTCGACGACCGGCCCAGTCAACTCTGTCGCTCCGACATATCCCATAAAAACGATCGGTAGTTATAGGCGATTTTACTGGCCGGAATTACAACAGATCGAGGCGGCGCTGCGGCAGATTCCAATCGAGCCGGGAAGAGCCGCGCGCGACAGCCGCGGTCGAGATAGCGCCGGCATCCCGCCCGCTGAGCGACAAATCCCATCGGAGGAACGTCCGGAAAGGGGCTGCAAAACTCATCCCCGGCGCGAAGGTTGAGTGACCGAGAAGGGTTTGGAAGCAGGCCTTCAGACGACCCGCTGGCCGGCGGCTTGGCTGGATTCGGCCGGAGGTGTTAGGCTTGGCACCATGACCGAGCGAGGAGAAGAAGCATGACCCAGGCGCTGGCGGGGATTCGCATCATCGACATGACGCACAACCAGGCGGGGCCGGCTTGCGCCCAGATCCTGGCATTTCTCGGCGCCGACGTGATCAAGCTCGAGGAGCCCAAGGGCGGCGATGTCGCGCGCCGCAACATGCGCGACCGGCCGGACAGCGACAGCCTGTTTTTCCTGCTGTTCAACGCCAACAAGAGGAGCCTGACGCTCAATCTGAAGACCGGGCGCGGCAAGGAATTGTTTAAGGAACTGATCGCGAAGTCGGATGTATTGCTGGAAAATTTCGGGCCGGGAGCGCTCGACCGGCTGGGCTTCGGCTTTGACGCGCTTTCGCAGATCAACCCGCGGCTGATCTACGCGACGATCAAGGGCTTTGGCACCTACGGCCCCTATCGCGACTACAAGAGCTACGAGCCGATCGCCCAGGCGATGGGCGGGGCGATGAGCATCAACGGCTTTCCCGAAAACCCGCCGACCTTTGTCGTGCCCGCGATCGGCGATTCCGGGACCGGCATGCACATGGCGATCGGCATCCTCGCCGCCCTGCAGCAGCGGCACGCGAGCGGCCGCGGCCAGCAGGTCGAAGTGTCGATGCAGGACGCGGTCGTCAACCTGATCAGGGTCAGCCTGCGCGACCACCAGCGCTTTGGCGCGCCGATGCCCAGGCGGGGCAACCAGATGGGCCGCGGCGTGCCGAGCACGACCTATCCCTGCGCGCCGGGCGGCGCCAACGATTATGTTTTCATCACCGCGCAGCAGCAGATGTGGCCGGCCTTTGCCGAGGCGATCGGCCATCCGGAACTGGCGCAAGACCCGCGGTTTGCAAACGAGGACGGGCGTTGGGAAAACCGCACCGCGTTGAATGCGATCATCGAGGGATGGACGCGCGCCCGCTCGAAGCACGAGGTCATGCAGGTGCTGGGCGCTGCCGGGGTCCCGTGCGGCGCGTGCCAGGACACCGGCGAGGTGCTGGCCGATCCGCATCTGAAGGCGCGCGAGATGATCGTCGACGTCGACTACCCGACCCGCGGCACCTATCAGACGGTCGGCTGCCCGGTCAAACTGTCGGATTCGCCGTCCGCCGTGACCCGCCCGCCGCAACTGGGCGAGCACACCGCCGATTTGCTGGGCGAGATCTGCGGCCTCGACCCCGACGAGATCCGCCGTCTGCATGACGACGGCGTCGTGTAAGTTACCGGTTCAGTTCGTCCACCGACGGCAGTCAGACACCGGCGGGGCGGCGGCTCTTCCCGTTTCGAGCTTAAGCGTTCAGGTGCTTGTTGAAGAAGGCGACGGCGTCGCCCCACAGCTCGGTCGCCGGACCTTCACGATAGCTCGGCCGGTAATCGGCGAGAAAGGCGTGGCCGGCATTTTTGTAGACCTTGGTCGTCACGTCCTTGCCCGCGGCTTGCGCCCGCGTTTTCAGTTCTTCCGATTGCGCGACCGCCGGATTCTGGTCTTCCTCGCCGAACACCGCGAATAGCGGGCAGCCGAGCTTGCCGACCAGATCGAGGATCGGGGTCGGCCGCGACGGCGTCGTTTCGGCATCGGGGGTGGCGCGATGGATGAACCCGCCCCAGCAATCGACCGCGGCATCGACCTTGTTGCTGCTGCATGCGAACAGCAGGGTCTGGCGCCCGCCCGAGCAAAACCCGATCGCCCCGATCTTGGTGCTAGCGCCGGGCAATGCGCGCAGATGGGCCGCCGACGCTTCGAGGTCTTGCACCGCCTCGGCATCGGATTTGCCGAACATGACCGGCATCACCGTGGCCATGTCGCCCGGATCGGACGGGCCGCCGGCACGGGTATAGAGATCGGGCGCCAGCGCGTTGTAGCCGATATTGGCAAAGCGCCGGGCGATGTCGCGGATATGCTCGACGAGGCCGAAGGCTTCGTGGATCACGACGATGCCGGGGTGGGTCCCGGACTGGCTCGGGCTTGCGAGATAGCCCGTGATCGTGTCGCCGCCGCTCTTCAGCTCGATGTTTTCGCCGCGCACGCGGCTGGGGTCGGTTACCGCACCGGGTATGTTCGCCATTCCCATCCTCCTCAAAACGAGACCAGCAGCATAGCACCGCGGAGAAAAGCGCTGCTATGATGGCGGCGAGTTGATCGGTGGGAGGAAATCATGGCAGGTGCAGCGGCGACATTGGAGAAACCGGCGGCCGAGGCCGAACCGAAGATGAAGGTCGCGGTGACGAGCGCGAAGCAGCCCGACTTTGTCGAAGGCCGGCGCGACTTTTTCAAATATCGGGATCTCGGCGTCACCGGCGCCAGCAAAGGCTGGATGCGCGCCCAGGTGATGCAGGCGGTTACCGGCATGACGGAGCCGACCGGCTGGCACTACCATGTCTGCGACGGCCAGTTCGTTTATGCGCTGAAGGGCTTTGTCGAGCTCGAATTCGAGGACGGCACCCAATGCCGGCTCGAAGCCGGCGATTCCTGCTTCATCCCCGGCGGTCTGCCGCACAACGAGATCCGCACCTCGGACGATGTCGAGATCCTCGAAGTGTGTCTGCCGGCGAATATGGGGACGGTTCCGTGCGACCCGCCGGCAAAGCGCGCTTAACCCCGAAAGCCGCTTGAAGAGAGCCGCCGATCGCTTATCATCGGCGGCGTTGCGGGTGTAGCTCAATGGCAGAGCAGAAGCTTCCCAAGCTTACGACGAGGGTTCGATTCCCTTCACCCGCTCCAATTCGTTAAAACTCGAGGTAACTCAAGGCGCTGGCAACTCAACCCATGGCCGCCGCCCGCACCGACGGCAGCATGAAGTTGCTGGCGATCAGCTTGAGGCGGTCGTCGGCGGCGTCGAGATTGGCGCGACGCAGCGCGATAATCGCCTTGCCCGCGGCGGTCTCGTTCCACAACCAGTCGCCGAGCTGCCGGCTCGACGGCTTCCCGAGACCGGCGAGGCCGGCCTCCAGGTAATAGGCCTTCACATCATCGATTGCGAAGCGCAGCGCCAACGGCCCCGACATGTCGGCGACCGGGCTTTCCGGCGCTTCGCCGCGCAGCCACGCCGCCATATAGCCGCCGGCTTTGTCAATCGGCAGCCCCAACAGACCCACAGTTGTGCGCCCGCGTGCCTCGACCGAGCGGTCGTAAGCATTGGCAAGCCGCGCCAACTCCGCCGCGAACGCGTCGGCAATGGTTGCCGCCGAGCCGTCGGCGACAGCAGCGTGAGCGAAGGGTGGACGCCAGCCAGGATCAGGCCGCTGGCGCGGGTCGTCGTCTGGAAAATCCTCGATCCGTACCGGCCCGCCGCCCACTTCGAGCATGCGCAACGCGGCCAGGACGACGCTCCTCTGAAACGCCGGGTCGCTCGGCGGGCCGAACGGGCGCCCGAGTTCGAACGGCACCCACAACGCACGCGGCGGCCGGGTGTTTTCGGTCTGCGGCCGGATCAGGCTGATCGAGACCGTCGCAATCCCGTCTTGCTCGATATAGTGCCCCAGCGCGCTCACGGCGCGCGTGCAGAGCGGTCAAACCGGGGAGAGCAGGACGGCGTCGACCCCGTCTTGTTTGAGCTGGCCGGCGACCTCGCGCGCATAGCCTTCCATCTGTACCGGGTCGGTGGCGCCCATGAACGAGTAATGGGTCGCCGCAACCGAGCCGATCATGCCGTCGGATGCGAGTTCGTTGAGCCGGTCGAGCGGGAAGACGACGTTCCAGTCTTCCTGAAAGCCGTTGCGATCGTAGTTGATCGAAATGTGGCTCATCAGCAGCTGGTCGGGTCGCGTCGCGGCCGGGATCACGCGATAGTCCGGGTCGCGGCCGCGGAACACCTTTTCGCCGCGCACGACGAGCCCCGCCGATGAGACGATTGCGACCCGGCGCTGCGGCAACGGCGGCCCCTCGACCCAGGGCGTCGTGTTGAAGTCAGGGCACTCTAATTCGGCGAGGCGGTTCGCCATCGCCGCCGGAAGATCGGTTAGCCGCACCGGCTTTGCTCCTGATAGACGCATATGCGCGCATCATGCGGCGGCACGGACGCCGAGGTCAACCAGCTTCGACCTGCTCGTCTGAGGCACGGCCGTTGGGTGAGAACCTTGTCGAGCGGGATCGGCAACTCGCCGCGCCGTCGCTTTGACCGCGCCTTGCCATCAGGCTCAATTGCATTTGTTGCCCGTTCCCGGCTGCCCGAAGATTGTCTTCCGACCGGCGACAATGCAAGCTCGCGCGGACCGCAGCGCCCAGGGAGGAGACAGCCATGTCGATCGAGCCGATGTCGACCGAAGAAACGCCGGCGAACGCGCTCGTCGCCCGTGTGCTCGAGGAAGCCGGGATCGAGATGGTCTTTGGCATTTCCGGCGGCCATACCGGCCGCATCGTGTCGGGCCTCAGCAAATACCAGAACTCGATCCGCACCGTATTGGTGCGCGAGGAGTCGTTGGGCGGGGTCATGGCCGAGGTCTATGGCCGGCTGACGCGGCGACCAGGGGTCCTGCTGGGGCAAGGGCCATGGGTGCTCGGCAACGGGCTGATCGGCACGATCGAGGCGTATCTGTCGAGCTCGCCGATGCTGCTGTTGACCGATTTCAGCGACGCGCCGCGCTTTCCGTTGCACGCGCCCTATCAGCAGGGCACCGGCGACTGGGGCAGCTGGGACGCGCGCCGCGCCTTTGGCGGCGTCACCAAGCACGTCATGCAGGCGCACGACCCGGTGGCCGCGGTGCAGGCGACCCAGCTCGGCATCAAGCATGCGCTGGCCGGGCAACCGGGGCCGGTCGCCGTGCTCTACAGCCATGATTCCCTGGCTGGTTCGGTAGCGCCGGATTCGCAACCGATGCTGTATCCGACCCGCTATTACCTGCCGGGATCGCCACCCCCGGCCGAGCAGCGCCAGGTCGAGTCCGCGGCTGCGGCCATTCTCGCGGCGCAAAAACCGGTGTTGATATCGGGGAACGGCGTCCGCATCGCCCGCGCCTATGACGAATTGCGCCGGCTCGCCGAGGCAGCGGGGCTGCCGGTGGCGACGACCGCGGCCGGCAAGGGCACGTTCGCCGAAACCCATCCGCTGGCACTCGGCGTGTTCGGCACCTTCGGCACCGAGGCGGGGAACGCCTGCGTCGCCGAGGCCGATCTCGTTGTCGTCGTCGGCTCGAAACTCAGCCCAAGCGACACCGCCTGGGAAAACCGAGCGTTGCTCGACCCGACCCGGCAAACCTTTGTGCAGATCGACATCGAGCCGCGCAACGCATCGTGGAATTACCCGGCCGAGCATGTATTGCTCGGCGACGCCGCGATCATCCTCGCTCAGCTCGCGGCCGAAGTGCGGGTTCGCGCCGCGGACCGCCGGCAGGCAGCCGAACGCCGCGTCGCCGGCCATCGCGAGCGCCACGGCTACTTCAACGACCGCGCCTATTTCGCCAACGATGTGCCGATCTTGCCGCAGCGCCTGATCGGCGAGTTGCAGCGCGGCTTGCCGGAAAACGCGATCGTCACCTGCGACGCCGGCGAAAACCGCATCATGATGACGCATTTCTACCAGACCAAGCGGGCCGAGGGCTTTCTGCAGGCCGCGGGCTCGGGGCCCATGGGTTTCGCGATCCCGGCGGCACTCGGCGCCAAGCTCGTCCATCCCGACCGCCCGGTTGTCGCGGTGTGTGGCGACGGCGGCTTTGCGATGACGATGAACGGGCTGATGACCGCAGTCGAACACGACATCCCGATCATCACCGTCGTTTCCAACAACAAGGCGCTGGGCTGGGTGCTGCACGGCTCGGGCCCGTTCTCGGCCGAGTTCAACGACTGGGACTTTGCCGCGATGGCCCGTGCGATGGGCTGCCGAGGGGTGCGGATCGAAGATCCCGGCGCGATCGCGCCGGCCTTGTCCGAGGCATTGGCAACGCGCGCCCCGACCGTCCTCGACGTGCGCACCTCGCTCGCCGTCACTTTTGCCGACATCACCTCGCAACTGGCGAAGGATGCTTCGCCGCGCCGGCGCTGAGGGAGGGCGCGGATGGTGACCACATCCGACCTCGACGAGGTCCTGCGGCGCGCCGTCGAAGCCGGCGACGTGCCGGGCGTCGTAGCCTTGGCGGCGACCGATCACGGCATCCTTTATCAGGGCGCGTTCGGCCGGCGCGACATCGCCGGCATCCCGCCGATGTCGCTCGACACCATCTTTCGCATCGCCTCGATGACCAAGGCGGTCACGTCGGTTGCCGCTATGCAATTGGTTGAGAAGGGGAAACTTACGCTCGACGAGCCGATCGGACGCGTTCTGCCGGAACTGGCGACACCCTATGTGTTGCAGGGGTTTGACCCGTCGGGCAAACCGCGGCTGCGGCCGGCAAAGCGGCCGATCACCTTGCGTCACCTGCTGACCCACACGGCGGGCTTCGGCTATGAGATGCTGAACAGCGAGCTGATCCGCTATGTCGCCGTCACCCACACACCGTCGACCAGCACCGGCGAACTCGCTTCGCTGCGATTGCCTTTGCTGTTCGATCCCGGCGAGAGATGGCAATATGGCATCAACATCGATTGGGTCGGCCGCGCCGTCAAAGCTGCCAGCGGCCAGCCGCTCGACGTCTATCTTCGCGACCAAATCTTCGACCCGCTCGGCATGACGGACAGCTGCTTTCAGCTGTCGCCCGTGCAGGGCGAACGGCTGGTGCAGGTTCATCGACGCAAGGCGGACGGATCGCTGGCACCAATCACGGTCGACATGCCGCCGCGCAACCCGGAATTCTGGGCCGGCGGCGGCGCTCTCTATTCGACCGGACCCGACTACCTAGCGTTTTCACGGATGCTGCTGGCCGGGGGGAGCTTTGACGGCGCCCAATTGCTGAAGCCGGAAACCGTCAGAGAAATGGGGCAGAATCAGGTCGGCGACCTCGCGGCCGGAGTAATGCGCACGGTGATGCCCGAGCGAACCAATGATTTCGTTCTGTTCCCCGACGGCTCGTGCCGATGGGGCCTCGCCTACATGATCAACACCTTGCCGGGAGCCGACGGCCGCAGCGCCGGCAGCCTGAGCTGGGGCGGTATCTTCAACAGTTATTATTGGATCGACCCGACGAAGCGCGTCGCCGCTGTGCTGCTGACTCAGATTCTGCCCTTTGCCGATCCTCGCGCTATTGCCCTTTTGGGCGCATTCGAAGGCGCGGTGTACAGGAAGATCAACTGAGAATGGCTGAGATGGGGAGGAACCAGCAAATGGCGCACCGTCCGCAGAACCGTCGCGAAATACTCAAAACCGCAGCAGCTTTGGGTGCTGCCGCGGCAATTGGCACGCGGGTCGCGCATGCGGTCGCACAGCCAAAACCGGCGTCGGCGCGCGCCCAGATCGACACAGTTCTCCGCCAGGCGACCGAGGCCGGGGAGGTGCCGGGCGTCGTCGCGATGGCAGCGACCGACAAGGGTGCATTTTACGAGGGAGCGTTTGGTAAGCGGGACCTCGCCAAGGGGCCGGAGATGACGCCCGACACCATCTTCCGCCTGGCGTCGATGACCAAGGCGGTGACCTCGGTGGCGGCGATGCAGCTCGTCGAACAAGGCAAGCTGCAGCTCGAAGAACCGATCGGAAAAATCCTGCCGGAACTGGCGGCGCCGCAGGTGCTGGTGGGGTTCGACGCCTCGGGACAGCCGCAGCTGCGGCCGGCAAAGCGTCCGATCACCTTGCACCATTTGCTGACCCACACAGCGGGCTTTGCCTACGACATCTGGGACACGTCGATCCAGCGCTACATAAAAGTCACCGGCACGCCTTCCGGGGCCACGGGAAAGCTCGCTTCGCTGCGGCTGCCGCTCGTCTTCGACCCCGGCGAGCGCTGGGAGTACGGCATCAATCTCGACTGGGTCGGCCGTGCGGTCGAAGCCGCCGGCGGGCAGCCTCTGGACGCCTATTTCCGCCAGCATATTCTCAATCCGCTCGGCATGACCGACACCGATTATGTGTTCTCGCCGGCGCAGCAGCCGCGGCTGGTCACCGCCTATCAGCGCGAGACCGACGGAAGGCTCGAGCCGATAGCGGTCGAGACGGCTCCGCCCAAGCGGGAATTCTGGAGCGGCGGCGGCGGGCTTTATTCGACGGCACGCGACTACATGGTTTTCCTGCAGATGCTGCTGCATCAAGGCAGCTTCAACGGCGTACGGCTGTTGCGCCCCGAAACGGTGGCGCTGATGGGGCGCAATCAGATCGGCAGCATCGAAGCCGGCATCCTCAAGACAGCAGTGCCGCAACGCTCAAACGATGTCGATTTCTTCCCCGGCATCCCCTGCAAATGGGGGCTGGCCTATATGATCAACACGCGACCCGGGCCCAATGGGCGCAGCGCCGGCAGCCTGACCTGGGCCGGGATCTACAACACCTACTATTGGCTCGATCCGCGCAAGCGTGTTGCCGGGGTGATCCTGACCCAAATCCTGCCTTTCGCCGACCACCCTGCCGTCGCCCTGTACGGCCGCTTCGAGCGTGCGGTCTACGAGGCGCTGCAGGCCGCCTGACCGATGTGCAGGGCAGCTTAGCGACACTGCGGCTCAAATTTGCGGACGGCTCGTGGTAATAGGCCGCGATGCTGACCCTTTCGGACGTAACCTACCGCATCGAAAAGCGACGTCTGCTCGATCGCGCAAACGTGCAGATCCCGGACGGCGCCAAGGTCGGGCTGGTTGGCCGTAACGGCGTCGGCAAGTCGACCCTGCTAAACCTTATCCGCGGTGTGCTGGAGCCGGAAGACGGCACCATCGAGCTGCCCGGCAGCCAACGCATCGGCTTTCTCGCGCAAGAGGCGCTCGCCGGACCCGCGAGCCCGTTCGAGACTGTGCTCGCCGCCGATCGCGAACGCATGCGCCTGTTGTCTGAGCGCGATTCCGGCCCGGCACCGTTGCGCGCGGCCGAGATCGAGACCCGGCTCGTCGAGATCGATGCCTATTCGGCGCCGAGCCGGGCGGCACGCATCCTCGCCGGGCTCGGGCTTGACGACGCGATGCAGCGGCGGCCGCTCGACGACCTCTCCGGTGGCTGGCGGATGCGGGTGGCCTTGGCCGCGGTGCTGTTCACCGAACCCGATCTTTTGCTGCTGGACGAACCGACCAACCACCTCGATCTCGAAGCCTCGTTGTGGCTCGAACGCTTTTTGCGCGGATATCGCCAAACGATGATCCTGGTCAGCCACGACCGCCGAGTGCTGAACGCCGTCACGACTACGACGTTGCACCTCGAGCGGGGCAAGCTGAAGGCCTACTCCGGCGGTTTCGACGCGTTCTTACGGGCGCGGCAAGAAAATACCCAGCGGCTCGCAGTAACCGCAAAACAGCAGGCCGACCAGCGCCAGCGACTGCAAGCCTTTGTCGACCGCTTTCGCGCCAAGGCGTCGAAAGCGCGTCAGGCGCAGAGCCGGCTGAAGGCGCTGGCCCGGCTCGACCCGGTGGTGCTCGTCGCCGCCGAGCCGCCGCCACGGATTTCGTTTCCCGACCCGCTGCGGTTGAGCCCGCCGCTGATCTCGCTCGAACAGGCGAGCGTCGCCTATGTGCCCGGCAAACCGGTGTTGTCGCGCCTCGATCTGCGGCTCGACCCGGATGACCGGATCGCCTTGCTCGGCGCCAACGGCAATGGCAAGACGACCTTTGCCCGCCTGCTTGCCGGCCGCCTGGCGCCGATGGGCGGAAGGATGGTCCGGTCGCCCAAGCTGCGCTGCGGATATTTTGCCCAGCACCAGATCGAAGAAATGCGGCCACAAGAAGCGCCCTACGATCATCTGTCGGCGCTGATGCCGGACGCACTGCCTGAAACGGTTCGTGCCCGTCTCGGAGGATTCGGTTTTAGTGAAGACAAAGCTTTCGTTCCAGTCGCCGAGTTGTCGGGCGGGGAGCGGGCACGGCTCAACCTTGCGCTCGTCACATGTGACGCACCATCGCTTCTGGTCCTCGACGAGCCGACCAACCATCTCGACATCGAAGCCCGTGAAGCGCTGGTTCAGGCGCTCAATGAGTTTCCGGGGGCGGTGGTCCTGGTCAGCCACGACTGGCATTTGCTCGAGACCGTGGCCGATCAGTTGTGGCTGGTGGCGGAAGGAACCGTTCGCCCCTTCGACGGCGATCTCGACGATTACCGGCGACTGGTACTCGAACGTGCCGAGCCGGCTGGGGGCAGCCGCCCCGCCGAGACCGACGAGCGCCGCGCGTCGCGCCGGCGCGCCGCCGAACAGCGGCGGGTGATCGATCCGTTGCGGCAGCGCGCGCGAGAGGCCGCAGAAACAATCGCCCGGCTGACGCGAGAGCGTAATACGCTCGATCGCGATTTGGCCGAAGTGAACGGCGCTGGGCCAAAAGGCGTCGCCGTGAGTGACGCGCTAAAGCGGCGCGCCGAACTCGTCCGGCTGATCGCAAAGGCCGAATCGGAATGGCTGACAACAGAAGAGGCGATAGAGCACGAAACAAGCAAGTGAGCCGTCATCGCGATTGCGCGGCGATTCGGTTACGATGGCAGATAGCGGCCTGGCGCTCGCGGCCCGGCGGAAAGTTGCCGCGGGCTCACAGACGGTGTCGCGATGTCCCCGGCAAACCCGTTTGGTTGAAGGTGATCCTGCGGACGCAACCGGCCGGAGCAGTCGAGCTCATTCATTGTTAAGCAACACTTGAGCCACTGTTGGCGCGGCCGATGGCCGCATTATGCCACCGGCCGGGTGATCTATTTTGACAAGCCCGCCTGAAGCAGTCTATTTCAGTTGGTTGACAGGAGAACTCTCGATTTAGTCTGGGAAACCACTAGCGAGGCGTGAACGTCGCCCGGTTCGAAGCCCTCTCGGAGTTGATTTGCCATGGCCGACAGTCCCACGATCACCGATCGGAACCTTGAAGCGACGACGAACATCTCGCTCAAGCGCGAACCGGCCTGCTTCGCTTTTCTTTCTCCGCGGTCGGTTGCTTCGCCCATGCCGGTCAATTCGATCAACCTCGATCTCGCATCAGCAGACTATTTCGGGGGCCGCGCGTCCTTATGGACGACCCTGGAGATGCGCTCCACAGTAAATGACGACCATCCGACCGCGCTTCTTGGATTCGACGAGACCTTCTTGCGACCCTTTGCACGAGCGTTAATCGAGGCCGCGACGACCCGCGCCGCCTATAGGATGACAATTCTCCAGGAGACGCGCGACCCCGAACGCTGTCGCGTCGTCGAGTATGTCACAGGTCCGGGTAAAGCATTGATCGAGCTGATATTACAGCCCTTCGACAATGTGGTGCTGATCAGTTCGGCAACCGCAAAGGATGGCGACGAGACCCTGTTCCAGCTGCCGCGTACCGACAGTTTTCTGCGCGCGTTTGCGAAAATGGCGTATGCCGCCGACCACACTCTGCACGATCTGCTCGACGACATGGAACGCGTCGCCCATCACCGAAAGCCGACGGCAGGCTGAAACACTCGGCGGGTCATGCGAACCTCGCGTTAATACGAATCTCGCACGCGGGTGCGCGGTAGCGGCGAGGGTCCCTCTGCCGGATTAATGTCCCAATCCGCCGCCGCCTGGGCCGCCACTGTACGGCGAGGGGGCGCCGCCGCTGTAGGGCGTCAGGCCAGGCCCCCCGGCGTTTGGACCAGGCATTCCCATCGAGTTTCCGCCGCTCGGGCTATTCGCAGGTGGCATCGGCGCGGCTGGCGGCGGTGGCATGGGCGGCCCACCCGTCTGGAGGCGGGCGAGTTCCTCGCGGTTGAGCTGCGCGGTCGTGTCGCCGCTCAGCCCGGCCTTTTGCGCCATTCCCCTGTGAAAGGCATGCATGGCCTTGGCATGCCTAACAGCGTGATGCGCCGGCGGCAGCGCCGAATTCCCCGCCGGTGCCGGTGCCCCGCCGCTGTAGGGCGTGAGCCCCGGCCCTCCTGGGTTTGGACCGGCCGTTCCCACCGCGTTTCCACCGCTCGGGTTCTGCGCCCATACCGGAACAGCGATAACCAGCGCGGCCGTGACCGCGATTCCGTGTAACACATACCTCATGCCGGCGGCCCTTTCTTGCAGTTCGGTTGTCCTATAGTAGCGCTAATCCGTCCCATCCCAACAAGCTCCGCTTGCCGATCGTCCGCTGGTCTAGCGCCGCATCAGGCTGCAGGAGCCCGCCAGGACCTCTGGCGGTATGAATCACTTGCCGGGCATCGCTGGGCCCGGAGGTGCACCGGCGGTGTTGCCGGTTTGAATGTGCGCCAGTTCCTGGCGGTTTAGCTGTGCCGTGGTATCGCCGCTCAGCGCGGCCTTTTGCGCCATCCCGCGATGGAAATTGCGCATCGCCTTCGCGTGATGATAAGCGCGGTGATGGTGTGACGGCGGCATCGCCGAATTTGCCGGCGGAGGTGCCTCGGCAGCCGCTGGAGGCATCGCCGGCATCGGCGCCGACGGCGGGGCAGCACCACCGCCGCTATAAGGTGTCAGTCCGGGCCCACCCGGGTTTGGGCCGGGAGTCCCCATAGAATTTCCGCCACTTGGGTTCTGCGCCCACACCGGCGCAGCAATTAGCAGCGCAGCGGCACTGGCAGCCAACCTAATCAGATGCTTCATGTCCATTGTCCTCCGTTCCAGCTCCTGGATTGCCCGCAATGATGCCCGCACGTCCCGGGCGACTGGAGATCGCCCGGAGTAAACGACGCTGAACGCCGGGCAGTTCCCTGAGCATAGGATTCTGTAACCACGCGCTTGGCCGACCGCACAAATAATATGTCCGCGCTCGTCACCTTTCAAGCGTTTGGGTAGCTCAATATAGGACTGAATAACGGGAAAAGCGAGACATCGGGAACCGCCGAGGGCCCACTTTGAGCATGTCAGCCTGTCCTATCGGGCCCGGCCCGGACGATCCGTGTTTTTGTTAGGTCAAGCAGCGCAGCGGGCAAATTCCACCGGGAACTGCGTACCGCACCGAACTTTGGGAAGCCACGCTGGCGCGCATCTTGCCCCGAGCCGGATCTTCTGGCCCGCATCGGCGACGCTGCCAGCCGGTGCCATTCGGGCCAGGCGGCGGACGGTGCAGGCACGGGCCTCGAGGGCGGCGTCCGCCTGAACCGTTCACGGCCTTCCGCTAACCCCGGCCTAACTCAGCGCCCCACAGGAAATGAATAATTCCTTACCGAACGGCTAGGCCTAGCTGCCAAGCGCCTGTTGCCGCCGGCTGGAGTGCCGCAACCGCGCCGCGATCGCTCGGCCTACCCAGCTCAATCCGTGCCGGCAGGGTACAGCGTCAGCTCTGCGTCGCCGGCTTTGTCGACTTCTTGTTCGCCGACGATTTCGTCGATTTTGCCTTGGATCTCTTCTTGGTTGATTTCTTGCTGCTCTTATGCGTCGTCGACTTCGCTGGCGCAGCCATCGGGCTGGCGGGGCTAGTCGGCGCCACGGCGGGCGCGTTCGCCGCTGGGGCCGCCCCCCCTGCGGGCGCCTGCGCGTAGGCCTCCGTCAGCACCACATTTGCGGCAACGAAGGCAAAAAGCACAACCGCAGTGATCAGCGTCTTCATCCACAGGCTCCTGGGCCAGAACAACTTCCCGAGATTTCTATCACACCCGTCAAGAGTGCCGTCAAACATCTATGCCGCTCCCCGTGGCATCATCGACTCACACTTTAACAGTACCACAAACTGGAGAAAGGCGGCTAGGTTTTATCGCCTAATCGATGATTGCAAATCCCCGGCACATCGGTCCCCCCACGTGCTTCCGCTGGTGCAAAAAAAAGCCGCGGGCAACCCCGCGGCGGTGGTCGGAACCCTTCACTGAGAGGGTCCCGACCGGTGGCGCATCGCCTCACGCGTTAGGGGAAGACGATCTCGACGCGCCGGTTCTGCGGCTCGCGGACACCGAGCGGTGTCGGCACGCGTGGATCGTTCATGCCACGACCGGCGACGACCATCTCATTGCGCGGAATGCCCAGGCGTTCGAGAACGGCAGCGACCGCTCCCGCGCGGCGCTCCGAGAGCCGCTGATTGTAGCCCGGCGACCCCGTCAAGTCGGTGTAGCCGGTGACCTGGATCTGGACCGCGCCGCCCGCTTTATAGTGAGCTGCCGCCGCTTCGAGGATCTGCATGCCCTCGGGCGTGATGTTGTACTTATCCCAGTCAAAGAACACCAGGAACACCTGGTGGGTCGGGGGTGGCGGCGGGGCCGGCGGGGCCGGCGGCGGCGCTGCTGGCGGCGGCGCGCCAAACATCATCGTCAGACTGGCGAGGACATTTTGCGTTTGATAGCGCGATCTGACGCTGCCGAAGACGGTCTCTCCCGACACCGGCGTCGTACGGCGGCCGGTGAACGTGGTCTGCGGTGTTGCCAGGTAGCGGTAATCGACATCGAGGGCCAGAGCCGGGTTGATGAAATAGCGCAGGCCGGCGATCCCCTGATAGCCGAACTCCCACTTGTTGGCGTTGATCGTAGGACGGACGGTAACCGTACCGATCGGCGGTGGGAAGTTTGCATTGGCGTTAGCCGAAATGCCGGTGTCGATATTCACCGCGCCAATTCCGGCCCCGATATGCGGCGTGATCGGCCATCCCAACGTGAAGTCGTAAATGACGTTGGTCATGATCGAGTTGGAATGGGTATTGCCGCTCGTGTTGGCTCCCGAGGAGCTCGACGTCGAGTTGAACCGGTAGCTGTATTCTTCCTCGAAACGCCACGGGCCCCACATGTACCCGCCGCGCACGCCCGCGTTAAAACCGCTGCCATAATTGACACTCGGGCTGCGAGCCGCGATCCGCCCCTCGCTGTTCATGACCGCCACCGTCGGGGTCTGGCTCTGCAGATGGGTCCACCCGCCCTCAGGTCCGAGGTAGAAAGCCCCTGGCGGATAGGGCCCAAAAAACTGGGCGTGCGCCTGGACACCACCAAGCGCCACAGCGAGCGCCATCCCGGCACCCAGCAGATAGCGATTTCTCATTCCTTACCTCCGGCCGCAAATACGCGTGTGACGATGGTCGTCGCGCCACCGTTCGCTTATCTTCACCATCCGTCGCCTCGAAGGCAATTGGTTTTTAGCGCCCTCCGACGGTTTGTCGGGAATTTCGTGCACAACGCGCACTATAGCGATATTATTACAACAGTTACACAACAAACCGCCGAAATGCTGCCGATCTCCTGCGGTTTTTCTGCAACATGCGCCGGCTGAACAAGCGCCGGGGCGGCGGAGGCCCCTTTTTTTGGAACCAGCCGGCACATTTCCACGTTCTCGCCGCCACCAACAATTCGTCTCTGGCGCACTAGGACTTTATTCAACGTGCGGTCATACGACACACGAATCACGTGTCGATCAACACGCCTGGATTGAGCAGGCCTTGTGGGTCGAGCACCTGTTTAGCCGCGTGCAGCGCGACGGCGAACAGATCCGGGCGCTGCCGATCGTACCATGGCCGGTGATCGCGCCCGACCGCGTGATGATGGGTGATCGTCCCGCCCGCCGCGATCAGCGCGTCGCCCGCCGCACTCTTGATTTCCCGCCACTGCGTTTCGAGCGCGCCATGCCGTCCCAGCGCGTGAAACGAGAAATACGGCGCCGGCCCGTCGGGATAGGCATGCGTGAACCGGCAGGTGACCCGGCCCGGTCGCCCGGTGGCCTCCCGAATCGCTGCTTCGGTCGTGGCCTTGACCTTGTCGTGCAGCGCCTCGAACCGCTCCCAGGTGATCGCGGTTTCGAAGGTGTCGGCGATCACCGCGCGCCGGATCATGCATTCGCGGGCATAGGGCATGCGGATAAAAGCGGTGCGCCATTGCTCGGCCGCGCCCTCGCGATGCGCATCGCGCTCGCCGGGGCGCTCGGCGATGCCGCCGTGGTCGGCGCAACACTCGAGCGCGCGGGCGATCCAGGCATCGAGCGGATGGTCGCCCAATTCGAAGGCCAGCACCATGATCGCGGCGCTGCCGTCGCCGGCGCCGGTGCTGTGCGCCTCCTGCGGGTCAAGGATGCGGCAATTCGCCGGATAGAGCCCGGCTTGGGCGACGGCCCTGACCGCGCGAGCGGCGCTGAAGAAATTGGCAAAGCGCACCGCGCCCCCGGCGCGAAACCGCGGCCGGTGCTGGAGCCGCATCCACGCTTCGGTGATGACGCCGAGGATACCCTCGGAGCCGATCAGCAGCCGGTCGGGGCTGGGTCCCGCACCGGAACCCGGCAGCCGCCGCGTCTCGATGACACCCTTTGGCGTCACCATGCGGATGCTTTCGACCAGATCGTCGACATGCGTGTAGAGGGTCGCGAAATGGCCGCCCGAGCGGGTCGCGATCCAGCCACCCAAAGTCGAATATTCGAAGCTTTGCGGAAAATGCCGCAGGGTCAGCTCATGGGGCCGCAACTGGGCCTCGAGCTCCGGCCCGAACACCCCGCCTTCGATGCGCGCCGCGCGCGAGGTCTGGTCGATCTCCACGACCCGGTCGAGATGTCGCAGGTCGAGGGTGACCGCCGCCTTGCATCCGGTCCCGTCGATCCTCGGTTCGACGCCGCCGACGACGCTGCTGCCGGCGCCGAACGGGATCAGCGCCGCCTGGGCGCCACCCGCCCAATCCATGACCGCCGCGACCTCGGCCTCGCTCGTCGGGTAGGCGACGACATCCGGCGCCGCGGCATAGTCGCCAACCAGGCCCCTCGCATAATCGCGGTACGACTTGCCGTAGGTATGGGCGACGCGGTCGTAGGCTTCGGTCGAGCAGATCGGCATCAGCGCCGCAGGCGGAGTGAGCCGTGGTGCCCGCAGCCGAATCTCGGTGAGAGGCGGCGGCGTCGCCTCCTCGAAACGGTCGACGCCGAACAGCCGGCGATAGCGGTCGAGTGCCGCCTTTTCCTCGGCCGCAGTCAGCCCCTCGCCCTCGCGTCCCCAGCCGAAATGTTTGAGCCGACCCTCAGCCATCCTGCTCGCTCCCGCAGCTGTTCGAGAATAGCCCCAATTCCCGGTTCGACGGGAACATAACCGGGAATTCGCCCCAGCGGAGTGCTTTTCCTGCCAAAAACAGAGCGCTAACTCAAAGGCTTGTCGGAAATTTCCCGTGGCGACCAAACCGGGAATTTTCTCGCCCCTAACCGGGAAATAAATCGCACGAACCGGGAATTTCGCTCGCCGCGAATTTGTCCCGTCGCAAGCTTCCGGCGAGGCGACAGCCGCCCTCGCCAGCACTTCGAAATCGCCTTTATACGGGGCAAATTTGGCAAATTGACGAGCGGCTTTGATCTTCGGCTCAAGGCGATTCGCTGCGGCTGCGCCCGGCCTGCCTGCCGTGCCCGGCCCAGACCGAATCGGTCGGTCGGGGATCGCTCTATAGCGCAGCAACCGCCTGGACTTCGATCAGCAGCGGCTCCTGCACCAGCCGGTCGACGATCAGCAAAGTGTTCGGCGGATAGCCGCCGTTCGGAAACATTCGCGGGAATTGGCGGCCGCGATAGGCCATGAACTTGGCGATGTCCTGCGAGTGCACGAGATAAGTCGTGAACTGAACGACATTGCCCCAGCCGGCGCCGACCGATGCGAGTGCGGCCGCGAGATTGGTGAAGGTCTGCACGCACTGTGCGTCGAAATCATCGGTGCCGACGACACTGCCGTCTTTGTCCACCCCGACCTGGCCGGCGATGAAGACGAATTCCGACGCTTTGACCCGGGCGATGTGCGAATAGGGCCCGAGCGGCTTGCCCAGCGAATTGGGGTTGGAGATCGTGATCTGCGCCATCATCGCCGCGGCGGCTGACTGAGCTGCTACGGGGCCCGGCGCAGCCCGAGATCGGCGAGGCAGCCCTCGATCGCGCCGCTTTCGGTTGCCACCTTGACCTTGTCCTGGCAGGCCGCGACCAGGGCCGCAAACTCGGCCGTGGTCGGCGGTTTGCCGGTCGGCGTCTGCCAGTCCCGCGTCTCCGACGAGGCGCTTGCGGTCGAGCCGCTTGCAGCCGCGCAGGCCCCGAGCGCCAACAGAGCCACGACAGCGATTCCTCGCATCCCCTACCCCTGCACGATTCCCCGGCGCCAAACTACCGGCTGATCGCAGGCTCTGCCACCCCTTTCCGGAGCGGCGCTGGATCATCCGCCGGCGCGGCAGGAGCGCCGCACAGGGTACGCGCGTTTTTACCCAACTCCGCGATGCTCAGGCCGGATCGTATTCGCGGTCTTTGCTCGGGATCAAATCGTAGGGGAGGGCAAAGCCGGGCATCGATTTGAGACGCTGCGACCAAGCTTCGAGATATGGCCAGCCGGCAATGTCGAAACCGCCCTCGGCCATGAACACCATGCGGCCCCAGCAGCCGATATCGGCGATGCTGCATGCATCGCCGACCAGCCATTCCCGGTCCGTTAGCCGATTGTCGACAAACGACAAGGCGGCTTCGGCTTTTGGCCGGAACTCGGCGATCACCTCCGGGTGCGACGCGCGAAACCGGGCCGAATGACGCACCTTGGCGACCGCAGTGATGTGGTCGGCCTCCCACGCCAGCCACTCGCGCGCCTGCCAGCGCTGCTGTTCGGTCTCGGGCTCGAAATGTCCCGTGGTGCGCGCGAGATAGTCGAGGATCACGTTCGACTGCAGGATCGTCAGACCGCGATGTCGCAAAGACGGGACGACGCCCCAGCGATTGACCGCGAGGTATTCGGGCGACTTCTGCACGCCGATCTTGAGGTTGACCGTGCGGAACGAGTAGGGCAGCCGCGCCAATGCCAGATACAGGATCGGCTTGTAGCTCGAGCTGGACGTGAAACTCCCAAATATCGTGATCCGGTCGTCCATACGTTCCCCCAACAGCAACAGCACTTTGTCCTCGCGGGCAACGCGAAGCAATCTCACGCCGCCTCCGCCCGCTTCGTCCAGATTGCTTCGTCGCCTGCGGCTCCTCGCAATGACACCCGTTTCCTGTTATTGCGAGCGCAGCGCGGCAATCTCGCGCCCGCCGGGCGGCGTCGGTGTTCACCCCATCGGGACTGCCGCCTCGCCTGCGGTTCCGCGCCCTGCGGCTCCTCGTTATGACGACTAACCACGGGTCGAGCGGCGCCTATTCCGGCTCCTCGAATTCGAGCTTTTCGGTGAGCCCGTAGTCATCGGCCAACTGGCGCAGTTTGTACCAGGTCGCGTCCTCGACCTCGATGCCGTTCTGCCGGCGGTCCTGTTCGCGCATATGCTCGATTTCACCGGGATAGAGCACGCCCTTGCTGCCTTCCGCCGGCGGGGTTGATTTGAGATACGCGGCGAACTCGCCGACATCCTTCTTGAATTCGGCGAGCGGCCGGAACGCGGCGACATTGAACACCGCCATAAAGCAGCCGTCATTGTGACGCCCGGTCGGCTCGACGCCAAAGCCGAGCCCGGTCAGCAATCCGCACAGAACCTCGACCATGACCGCGAGCCCGGTGCCCTTGTAGCCGCCCTCCGGACCGCCGAGCGGCAATAATGCCCCACCCTGGCGTAATTGGCGGGGATCGTTGGTCGGCCGCCCGTCGCTGCCGATCACCCAGCCATCCGGCACCGCCTCGTTGCGCGCCACCGCGAGCGCGATCTTGCCGGCGGCGGCGGCCGAGGTCGCCATGTCGAGATAGAGCGGAGCCTCGAGATCCGACGGGATCGCGATCGAGATCGGGTTGGTCCCGAGCCTGGCCTCGCGCCCGCCAAAGGGTGCGACCGCCTTTGGCGAACGGCCCGAATCGGCGGTGGCAATCCCGATCATGCCCGCCTGCGCCGCCATCAGCGTGTAGGAAGCGACCCGGCCGATATGACCCTGGCGGAACACGGTCGCAGCGGCGACGTTGGCGGTCTTGGCCTTGTCGATGGTCAGCCGCATCGCCCGCTCGTTGGCGACGTAACCGAACCCCCAATGGCCATCGACGACAGTTGTCGTCGGCGATTCCTGCACAATCGTCCACGGCGCACCGGGAACGATGTGCCCGGCCTTGATCCGGTCGATATAGGTTGGGATTTGAATGACGCCGTGCGAATCATGGCCGACGAGGTTGGCGGCGACGATGTGGCGCATGACAAGCTCGGCCTCAGCCGGCGGCGCTCCCGCCGCCTCGAACAAGGCCTGGCCGATTTCGATCAGCCGCTCGGCGAGGATTCTCGGCACTGTTTCCCTCCCTCGTGGATTTCGCACCCATCATCGCATCGAGCCGGACGGCTTGCATGAGTTCTTCGCATCGCGACGCCACTTTCGACGAAGCGTCAGGCGGCTGCTCGAACGCAGAGCAGCGGCTCCGATCGTCGAGGAAGCAGCGGTTATGCGAACCGAGGCGGCAAACTCGAACATCCGCGGTCGAGATGCCGGGACATTGCCAAAGGCGCTCCTTGTTCATTAACTTGGGCCGATCGCCGCTATTGTTGCGGAATTGGGAGGGCATCGGCACACGTGCAAACGCAAAACGATCTCGTCGCGGCCGCTCGGGTGTGGAACGATCCCAGCGAGAGCCTGGAGGACGTCGAACGTCGCATCCATGACGGTGTTCCTCTCGCGTCACTCGCGGATCGCAGCCGAACCTACGTCGACCATATTTTCGATTTGTTTCCCTATGCACGCCCGAAAAACGGTTCGTCGATAATGGAGATCGGTAGCGGTGTCGGATACATCATGGAGGCGATGGAAAGCGGGTCTCGCAGCCGCGGAATAACACCTCATCAGATCATGGGCCTCGACATTGCCGAACACATGATTGCACGGGCAAAGGGCCGGCTGCAAGGAAATCCAATATTTTCTTTCATTCACTATGATGGAATCCGCGTCCCGCTGCCAGACTACAGCCTCGACTTCATCTACAGCGTCGCCTCTCTTCAACATATCCCAAAACCATATGTTTTCAACTTGCTTTTTGAAATCCTTCGACTACTCAAACAGGACGGATACGCGATAATTCATCTTCTGGGGTTTAAACATTTACGAAATGATGGAGAAACAGCGATCACATGGTGTAAGGAGATCGAAAAGCAAGTAGGAAAAACTGTTGGACATTGGCACCATTATTACAGTGCGGAAGAGCTTGATGCCGTGTTCTACGCGACCGGATTTGGACATTTTGACATACGCGATGGCGACAGCATTTGGTCACTCGTACAGCCTGACAAGCTGTCAGTGCCCGCCGACTTTGAGCCCACTGCCTATCTGACAATGAACCCGGACGTCGCGGCTACTGGGGCAGACCCGAAAGCCCATTGGCTGCAATACGGGTATCGGGAGGGCCGAAAATGGCGGACGGATTACCAGGAGCAGCCGCGAGAGCCGCGAGGGCAAGCCCGGCGGGGCTGGTGGCGTCTCCGGGGGCGATAGCCGACTAGGAACTCGCGGTCGATTTCTCCCGCGTTCAGCGGCAATCTTTGGCATCGCCTCCTCCACCGCCGCGCGGTCAGGCGGCCGGTTTGGCGATGTGGGTTTCGCGCATCCGTCGCACCACGTCGGGATCCTCCATCGTCGACAGCTGCGCGGTTTTCAGACAGTTCTCGTATTCGCGGGCCATGGCCGGCGAGGCTACTTCCACCATCAGCCGGTTTTCGATCCAGAACTCGATGACGTGGAAAAGCGGCTTTTCGCCACGCATGCCGCGGCCGAACAATTTGGTGCGCCAGCCCTCGCGCGCGCCGATACGCTCGATCTCGGCCGGCTCCAGCGGCACCGAAAGAAACATGTGGAACGGCCAGGAGCGCGGCGGCGCCTGTTCGCCGAACACAACCTGGTCGTCGTCCTGCGGGATGTCGAGCGTCGCCTCTTCGGGGTAGACCTCGATCATCGAGCCGTGGTCGTCGCCGCTCGCCGCCATGAAGGCGCCCTCGAGCGGTCCGAACGGGTAGGATTTGCCGCCCATCAGCTCGGCCAGGACCTCGGCGACGTGCTGTGGCTCGCGCGCCGGGATCGATACATGGTGGATCATTTCACTCTTCCTCTATCTCTGATGCGCGGCTGCGCCGCCACCTGGGTCGATGCCGACCATGCCATTTGATAGCACAGCGCTGCACCGCACGGAATCGGGAGCCGAGGGCTGGGCTGGCGCGCCGGGAGCGCCGGTTGGTGCGAATTCCCGTGCTATCGGAAAATGCCGGAAAAGATGAGATCGCCGACAATGGTCTCCAGCGGCGCGTAAACCGAGCGGCCGTTTGAGAGCGTGCGCGAGGAGGCGTGGTACAGTTCGCAACAGAATTGAGATTCGGGAACTTCGGAGCGAGCGATGTTCGAGAGCTATCAGGGGAGCTGCCATTGCGGGCGGGTCAAGTTTCGGGTCCGCGCCGATCTGTCGGATTTGCTCGAATGCAATTGCTCGGTGTGCACAAAGAAAGGGATTCTTCACCTGATCGTGCCGCCGGATGAATTCGAGCTGATCGAGGGCGGCGACGACCTCGCGACCTATCAGTTCAACACCAACACCGCCAAGCACACCTTTTGCCGGCATTGCGGGATGCACCCGTTCTATGTGCCGCGCTCGGACCCGGACAAGATCGATGTCAATGCCCGCTGTCTCGACGGCGTCGACCCCGCGGCGCTAAAGCCGAGCCATTTCTTCGACGGCCGGAATTGGGAAACGGCACAGCAAGCGCGCCGCGCCGGTGAGCGGGGGTGATGCTCATCCAATCGAGCCCGTGCCGCACAAAATGATACCCGATCATTTGGACCGTCGTTCCCGCGCAAGCGGGAATCCAGGGGCAAGTGACGGGTGCTCGTCCCTGGACCCCCCGCTTCCGTGGGGGTGACGAGATCGCTTTGATCGCCCTAGCCGGGCCGTCGCTCCGCCGGTGATGTGACAGAAACGGCGCGCATCGCGATGGGGTGCGGGAGGCGGGCGATCGGCTGGGTGGCGGCGGCGAGCCAGTGGGCGGTGTCGGGATCGACAAGCGGGGTCAGGGTCTCGCGGACGCGAGCATGGTAGTCGTCGAGCCAGTCGATCTCGTCGTCGTCGAGCAGCGACGGCTCGACCAGGTTGCGGTCGATCGGGGCCAGGGTCAGGGTTTCGAAGCACATCATTTCGCGCTCGCCGCCGCCATCCGCCGGTTGCACCAGCACCAGATTTTCGATCCGGATGCCGTAGGCGCCGGTCTTGTAATAGCCGGGCTCGTTCGAGACGATCATCCCAGGCAACAAAGGTTGCGCGCTCGGCGCCTTGGAGATGCGCTGCGGCCCCTCGTGCACGCCGAGATAGCTGCCGACCCCGTGGCCGGTGCCGTGGTCGTAGTCGAGCCCGACCTGCCACAGCCCGCGGCGGGCAAACCCGTCGAGCTGGGTCCCGGTCGTGCCTTGCGGAAACCGCGCCATGGCGAGCGCGATGTGGCCTTTCAGGACGCGCGTAAAACGGTCGCGCATCTCGGCCGAGGGCTCGCCGATCGCGACGGTGCGGGTCACGTCGGTCGTGCCGTCGAGATATTGCGCGCCTGAATCGAGCAGATAGAGAGTGCCGGGTTCAAGCCGCTTTTCGGTTTCGGGCATCGCCCGGTAGTGGACGATCGCACCATTCGACCCGGCCCCTGAAATCGTCGGAAAGCTCAGATCGCGGAAATATTCGCCGCTGCGGCGGAAGGCTTCGAGCCGGTCGCTGGCGGCGATCTCGGTGAGGCCGCCGTTTGGCGCCTCACGCGCGAGCCAAGCCAGAAAACGCGTCAACGCCGCGCCGTCGCGGCGGTGTGCGGTGCGGGTGCCGTCGATCTCGGCCGCGTTTTTGCACGCCTTTGGCAAGACGCACGGGTCGGCGGCGCGGTGGATCTTGGCCCCGGCTTTGTTGAGCCGGTCGAAGATCCAGGCGGCGGCACTCGCCGGATCGGCCTGAACCCGCGCGCCTTCGGCGGCGAGCGCGGCGAGCGCCGGGCCCAACTGGTCGGATGGCAACACGGTCACGGCGTTGCCGAGATGGTGTTCGAGGCCGGGCGCCAGTTTGCGCGGATCGATGAACAAGGCGACGCTCGCGTCGCGGCGCAGGATCGCGAACGACAGGGCCAGCGGCGTGTGCGGCACGTCGCCGCCACGGATGTTCAATAGCCAGGCGATCGATTCGGGCATCGTCAGCACCGCCGCCGCGACCCCGTCCTCGGCGAGGCTACGGGCGAGCCGCTCGCGCTTCGACTGCGCGCTCTCGCCGGCGAAGGCGTCGGCATGCGCCACCACCGGCGCCAGCGGTGCCGCCGGCTGATCCGACCAGACCCGGTCGAGCGGGTTGTCGTCAACCGCGCGCAGGCTGGCGCCGGCTTTTTCGGCGGCGGCGGCAAAGCGCTCGACCTCGTGCGGGGTGTGCAGCCACGGGTCGTAGCCGAGTGCCTCGCCGGGTTTGAGCGCGGTCCCGATCCAGTGGGCCGGCGGCTGGTCTATCAGATGGTGGATCTCGATGAGGCTGCTGTCGACCTGCTGCGCCGCTTGTAGCGTATAGCGGCCGTCGACGAACAGGGCGGCGCGCTCGCGCAAGACGACGGCGAGCCCGGCCGAGCCGGTAAAGCCGGTGAGCCAAGCGAGGCGCTGGCCGCGCGGCGGGACGTATTCGCCCTGATGCTCGTCAGAACGCGGCACGACAAAGCCGTCGAGCTTGCGCGCCGCCAATTCCTGGCGCAGCAGCCTGAACTCGCTCAGCACGTGAAAGCCGGGCGAAATCCTCGCGCGCCAGGCCATCGCGATAGCCTGCCGCCATTTGCGCGCGCAGGGCTTCGAGCGCACCGGCCAATGCCGGCGTCACCGGATCGGCAACGAGACTGTGCCAGCGGGTCCCGACTTCGGATGGCGCCCCGAGCACCCCGGCGACCAGCGCCGCGACGCCCGCCGGGTCATAGGCCGAGCCGGCTTCGCGCAGCAGCCGGGCGAGCGCCTCGCGGTCGGGGACCGATTTGTTCATTGCCATTGCCTGCTCCTACCCACCGACGTGCACACAATCAGAACCTCGACATGGCTGAATTGCAACGACTTCGCTGGAGAATGCTGCGGTGCAACACCAGATTCGATCCAGTCCAGCAAAAGCTGATGCACGGAGTATATGTAATGTCTGTTGTCAACCTGTTCATCGCCGCTGGCCGGGCCGTCGCCGATTGGCAGCGCCGGCAGCGCGCCTATGGCGAACTGATGGCGCTCGACGACCGCTCGCTGGCCGATATCGGGATTCGCCGCTCGCAGATCCGCGCCCTGGTCGAGGGGGAAGACGTCCGCGGCCGCGACGTGGAGCCGGTCGCGTCGGCCACTGTCGCGGGCCTCGGCTGGCACAAGATCGCCTGACCGTCTTTTCGCCAAATCCAATTCATCGATGGGGGCCGCGGCCCCCGTCGCCATCTGGAGGATTTGCCCCGGCCCGCAGCACAAGGGTCGACCAGCCGTCGATGACGATCCGCCGCTCGAGTGCGAGTCCGAGACTGCGATGCGGCGCTAGCACAATCAACTCCTGCCTTCGCAACAATCCCGACAGCACCGCGTGCCCGCCGGGTGCGAGGTAGCGCGCAAGATCGGCGGCCATGAGCGCCAGCGGGCGCGCCAGGATGTTGGCCAGGATCAGATCGTAGCCCCGCCGCCGCAGCGCGCGGCCGCGATAGCCGGGGGCCCGGCCGACCCGCACCAGACGCGAAACGCCGTTGCGCGCGACATTATGGCGGGCGACCGCGACCGAGCCAGGATCGATGTCGCTTGCCAGCACCGGGTGGCGCAGCAGTTTCGCCGCGGCGATCGACAGGATCCCGGTGCCGGTGCCGATATCGAGCGGATGGCCGATTGCCCGGCGCCGCGCCAACGCTTCGAGCGCCATCAGGCAGCCGCGGGTCGAGGGATGCTCGCCGGTGCCGAAGGCGGTGGCCGCGTCGAGCATGATGCCGACCGCCCCGACCGGCGCCCCGCCGCGGTGATGCGAGCCGTAGACAAAAAACCGGCCGATCTGCAACGGCGGAAAGGCGAGTTGGTTTTCCGCCAACCAGTCGCGGTCGGTGAGTCTCTGCTCGTGGATTTCGATCAGCTCTCCGCCCGCGGCGGCGGCGGCGAGCGCCAGCCGCGCCGAGAAATCCGGCGTCAGCAAAGAGGATCGCGGATAGGCTTCGATGCGCCACTCCGCGGGCGTAGTCTCAAAGGCCGAGACCGCGCCGGCGGCATCGTCGAGCAGCGCCAGCACCGCTTCGGCCGCGTCGGCGCCGCGGACACGGGCAAAGACATGGCGAAGGGCCGCCGTCATCGCCGGCCAGCGGTGATCTGCGCCGGGCGCCGGTCAGGTCGCTTCGGGCACGTAATCGGGGCCGATGAAATTGTCGAACTTTGTGGTCTCGGCTTCGAAGTGCAGCCTGACCGTGCCGATCGGCCCATGCCGTTGCTTGGCGATGAGGATCTCGGCCGTCCCGTAGACTTCGTTGTAGCGATCTTGCCAGCGTCCATAGCGATCGTTGTACTTGTCGTCGGATTCATCGGGGCGCCGCATGGGCTGTCCTCGCGATAGATAATATTCCTCGCGGAAAATAAACATCACGACATCGGCGTCCTGCTCGATCGAGCCCGATTCGCGCAGGTCGGCGAGCATCGGCCGCTTGTCCTCACGCGCCTCGACGGCGCGCGACAATTGCGACAATGCCAGCACCGGGACGTTGAGCTCCTTGGCGAGCGCCTTCAGCCCACGGGTGATGTCGGAAATCTCCTGCACCCGGTTTTCGAGCGTGCGCACCTGCACCGAGGGGCGCAGCAACTGCAGATAGTCGACGACGATCAGCCCCAACCCCTGCTGGCGCATCAGCCGCCGGGCGCGCGTGCGCAAGGCCGAGACGCTGAGCGCCGGGGTGTCGTCGATGAACAGCTTCAAGCTCTGCAGCTGGTGGCTTGCCTGCAGAAAGCGGTCGAAATCCTCGCGGCTGACGTCGCCACGGCGGATCCGGTCGGAGCTGACGCCGGATTCCTCGGCGAGGATGCGGGTGGCGAGCTGCTCGGCCGACATTTCCAGAGAGAAGAAGCCGACGACGGCGCCGTCTTCGGCATTCGTGCGGCCGTCGGGGCCCGGGCCCGGCTTGTAGGCGCGCACGGCGCTAAAGGCGATGTTGGTGGCGAGCGCGGTTTTGCCCATCGACGGCCGGCCGGCGAGGATCACCAGATCCGACGGGTGCAGGCCCCCGAGCTTTTTGTCGAGATCGACAAAGCCGGTGGCGACGCCGACGATCTTGCCACTTTTCTTGAAGGCGGTTTCGGCAATCGCGACAGCGCTCGTCAGCGCTGTCTCAAAAGCGCGAAAGCCGCCTTCGCTCTGCCCGGCGGTGGCGAGGTCGAACAGCTTTTTCTCGGCGCGCTCGATCTGCTCGGGCGCGCGGTCGTCGAGATCCTGGCGGAAGGCGTCGTTGACGACGTCCTCGCCAATCACGATCAGCTGGCGGCGCAGATAAAGGTCGTGGACGTGGCGTCCGTAATCTTCGGCGTTGATGATCGTCACCGCAGCGCCGGCGAGCCGCGCCAGATATTGCGCGCCGCCGATCTCGGTAAGTGCCCCGTCCTGGTCGAACAGGTTCTTCAACGTGACCGGGTTGGCGACCTGGCCGCGCTCGACCAGTTTGCCGATCGCCCCGTAGATGCGGGCATGAACGGCGTTGCCGAAATGCTCCGGCAGCAGGAATTCCGAGACCCTGACATAGGCGCTGTTGTTGATCAGTGTCGCGCCGAGCAGCGCCTGCTCGGCATCGGTGTTGTAGGGCGGGGTGCGGATAAATTCAGGGCCGGCGTCGCGCAGCGGGGTGACCCGGGAAGCCGTCATCGTTTCCATGACCCGAGGCTACCACCGACCCGACGGCCTGGCCTCGGGCAGAAGCACCCACACCCTGTGGAAGGCGGGGGTCGTCAGGCGGCGCGCTCGGCGCCGGCGCTGTGCTCGCGCTCCCAATCGAACATGTAGTCGCGAATCACCGGCACCGCGTCGATCGTCTTGGCGAGCTGCATTTGAAAGACCAGCATGCCGCCGCGCCGAAAGGCAATCTCCGCGCCGACCAGATACATCTCCCACATTCGGCAAAAGCGCTCGTCGTAGATCGCCTTGATGCGATCGCGGTTCTGTTCGAAGCGCCGCCGCCAGGCGCGCAAGGTGCGGGCGTAATGCAGGCGCAGGATCTCGATGTCGGTAATCCACAGCCGCTGCTGCTCGACGATCGGCACGACCTCTGACAAAGCCGGCGCATAGCCGCCGGGAAAGATGTATTTGCGGAACCAAGGGCTGGTCGTGCCTGGCCCGTCCATACGGCCGATCGAATGCAGCAGCGCCACGCCGTCTGCCGTCAACAGCGACTTCACCTTGGCGAAAAACGCGGCGTAGTGATTGACGCCGACATGCTCGAACATGCCGACCGAGACGATCCGGTCATATTGTCCGGTTTCCTCACGATAGTCCCGAATATAGAAGCGAACGCGGTCGGAGAGCCCGGCCGCGACGGCGCGCCGGGTGGCCACTTTGTACTGCTCGGCCGACAAGGTGAGCCCGGTGACATCGGCGCCGCTTGCGGCAGCGAGATAAAGCGCCAACCCGCCCCAGCCCGACCCGATATCGAGCAATTTCTGTCCCGGTTCGATCATCAGCTTGGCGGCGATGTGCCGCTTTTTGTCGAGCTGCGCCTGTTCGAGATCGTCGTCCTCACCCGGGAAATAGGCGCAGGAATATTGCCGGTCACGGTCGAGGAACAGCTCATAAAGGTGATCTGAAAGATCGTAATGGTGAGCCACGTTCTGCCGGGCGCGCGTCCTCGAGTTGTATTGATGGATGCGGCGCAACAGTGTGTACGACCCGTTCAGCAAGCGCGACAGCACACCCTCGGGCATCGCTTCGAGGTTGAGCTGCAGTAGCTCGATCAGGTCGTAGAGGCTGCCCTCTTCGATCGTCAGAGTGCCATCTACAAACGCCTCCGGCAGATAGAGGCGCGGCCGGACGACCAGCTTTCGGTGCAATGCGGGGTCGTTGAGGCGGATCGCGGCGCTCGGCCCCGGCGCTCCGGCGAAATCATGGAGGGCGCCGGCGGCATCGACAACGCGCAGCCGGCCCTTGGTGACTATCCGCTCGAACAAACGTGCAAGTAGCATCGCGACGAGACCGAACCGGGAAGCTGATGTTTATATCGGTCCCGTCATGGAGCGCTTTCAAGAGGTTCGGTGCTATTGCGGGTTCGCCTCGGCAGGCGCGGCCGGTGCGCGGGCGGGGGCCGCATCCTCGATCTCGTCCTCATCGCCGACGCGCAGCGGATCGATGCCGCGCGCCTGCATCGCCGCCTCCTCGGCCGACTGGGCGACATTGGCCGTGACCGTGACCGACACCTCTGGGTGAAGCACGACCCGCAGCGGATGCAATCCCAAATTCTTGATCGGCCGGTCGAGGACGACTTGCCGCCGTTCGATCGTAAACCCGGCCTCGGTGACCGCATCGGCGATGTCACGGGCCGAAACCGAGCCGTAAAGCTGACCACTTTCGCCGGCCTGGCGTACCAGAACCACCCTCAGCCCTTCGAGTTTGGCGCCGACTTCTGCCGCTTCGGCGCGGCGCAGCAGATTGTTGGCTTCGAGCTGGGCACGCTGGGTGTCGAAATAGGTCAGGTTTTCCTTGGTGGCCCGCAGCGCCTTCTTTTGCGGCAGCAGGTAGTTTCGCGCAAAGCCGGGCTTGACTTTAACGCGCTGGCCCATCTGGCCGAGCTTTTCGACCCTTTCGAGCAGGATCAGTTCAATCATCGAGCTTTCCTCCAATCGATCCAGGCGGTGCAAAACGCCGCCGCAACCCGAGCGGTGCTTCGAGCACCCCCAAAGCCGTAACCACCAGCAACGGCCAACCGAACAGACCGGCCAATACGTAAAACGCGACGAGCGGGATGTGCGGACGCGGCAATCGGCGCACCACCGTGTGCAGCACCGCCAAGCCTGCGAGACAAAACGGGATCGACAGCACGATCAGCACGTTGACACCGAAAAAGCGCGCTGCGCCGCCAAAGACCGACAATATGACGGCGGCGACCAGCAGCGCCGAGGGCCACATCGGCAAGCTCAGCGCGGCGAGATCTGGCGATGGCCGCCACGCCGCTCCGAACCGTGCGAGGACGCCTTGCGCCAGGATGGCGTTGCTTGCCGTCATTATCATCCAAGAAGCGGCAATCGCCCCCGGAGTGACCAACGCCAGATGATCGGTCAACGCCTCGCGGCTCGAACTCGCTCTCGTCGACAAAGCGGTCGACCGCCGGCGCCAAGGTCTCGCGCAGCAATGCCTCGATGCCGCTCGGGCCGCCGAGAAACAGCACGGCGCAGGCGAGCGCTGTGAGACCAAGCCCGGTCAACCATACGGTCAGCAGCCCCGGTGGATACCATTCTAGCGTACCACCCGGCACGTTGCGCGCCAGTAGCGCCTGGCGTATCAGCAGGAAGACCGGTGCTGCGTAGAGGCCGGCAAACAATGCCGCGGCGAGCAGGCCGCCCGCCGCGAGCAAGGCAACGGAGGCCGTGACCGCCGCTACCGCAGCCGAGGCGACACCGAACCACAGGCCGGCAGCGAAGAGCGGCAGCTGGGCCAGATATGCCAGGATCAGCGCACCAGGCGAACCGGTCAACACCGCCAGGTAGAGGGCGGCGCAGAGCGCGCCCAACGCCGCGCCCGCGCCGACAGCTGAAAACCGACCCATGACGATGCCCGCCCGCCGGGGGCCAAGATCGACGTTCCCTTTACCTCATCACGTAGGGCAAGAGGCCGAGAAACCGCGCCCGCTTGATCGCTTGGGCGAGCTCGCGCTGCCGTTTGGTCGATACCGCGGTGATGCGGCTAGGCACGATCTTGCCGCGTTCCGAGACAAAGCGCTGCAAGAGTTTGATGTCTTTGTAGTCGATCTTGGGCGCATTCGGGCCGGAGAACGGACAGGATTTACGCCGGCGGAAAAACGGGCGGCGGGCCGCAGCCCCCCGTCCCTGGCCACCCGGCGACTGGCTTTCCATTTAAGGCTCCACAGCTTCGGGGACCGCCGCCTCAGGGACCGCCGCCTCGGGCGCCACCGCGCGCTCGGCACGCTCAGCCCGTTCGGGACGATCGCCGCCGTCGCGCCCCTCGCCGTAGCGATCGCGATCGCGATCTCCCCGGCGACCGCGATCGTCGCGGCTGCCGCGATTTTGCATGACTGCCGAAGGACCTTCCTCGAGCGCGTCGACGCGGATGGTCAGATAGCGCAGCACGTCTTCGTTGATCCGCATCGTGCGTTCGAGCTCGGCAACCGCGGCTGGCGGCGCGTCCAAATTCATCAGCACGTAATGGCCCTTGCAATTCTTGCGCATGCGGTAGGCGAGGTTGCGCAGACCCCAATATTCCCGCTTCTTGACCTCACCGCCGTTGTCGGCGATCAGCTGCACAAAGCCGTCGACAACAGCATCGACCTGCGCGCCCGAGATATCTTGCCGCGCAATAAAGACGTTCTCGTAGAGGGGCATACCGAACAAATCCCTTTCGGATGATTGGACGCCCGAAGCGCTCGCGCCAATCGGGCTCGAGCCGGCCTCTGCCGGCAAGGGAACCGAGGCACTATACAGAAACCTTTCGGCGGGACAAGATGGCGTCGCCGTTCGGGGGACGTTTACGGCACTTTCGGGTTAAGGGGGAATGTGACCGGTATGAAGCGTGCGCTCGTGTTCCCGGGTCAGGGCTCGCAGGCGGTCGGCATGGGGCGCAGTCTCGCAGACGCCTTCCCTGCCGCCCGTTTCCTGTTCGACGAAGTCGACGACGCCTTGTCGCAGCCGCTGTCGCGGCTGATGTTCGCCGGGCCGGAGAGCGAGCTGACCTTGACCGAGAATGCCCAGCCGGCACTGATGGCGGCGAGCCTGGCCGTCATCCGCGTGCTCGAAGCCGAAGGCGGTCTCGACATCGGACGGCATGTCGCCTTTGTTGCCGGGCATTCGCTCGGGGAATATTCGGCGCTGGCGGCAGCAGGAGCGCTGGCGGTCGGCGACGCGGCGCGGCTGTTGAAATTGCGCGGGCGGGCGATGCAGCAGGCGGTGCCGGTCGGCGAGGGCGCAATGGCGGCTCTGCTCGGGCTCGATGCCGAGGCGGCGCGGATTGTCGCCGCCGAGGCGACGCGCGCGGGCTTCGACCATGACGAGGTTTGTGCCGTAGCCAACGACAACGCGCCCGGCCAGGCAGTCGTCAGCGGCCACCGCAGCGCGGTCGAACGAGCGATCGCGATTGCCCGCGAGCACGGCGCCCGTCGTTCGGTCCTGCTGCCGGTCAGCGCGCCGTTTCATTCGCCCTTGCTGGCACCTGCCGCCGACATCATGGCCGAGGCGCTCGACAAGGTTGCGTTGCGCTCGCCGCAGCCGCCGCTTGTCGCCAATGTCACGGCCCGTCCGATCGACGACCCTGCCGCGATCAAGCGCCTCCTGGTTCGACAGGTAACGGCGATGGTCCGCTGGCGGGAGAGCGTGCTGTTCCTTGCCGCTTGCGGGGTCGAGGAGATCGTCGAGGTTGGCGCCGGGCGGATCCTTACCGGGCTCGTCAAACGTATTGCCCCCGATATCGCCGCGCGATCCGTCGGCGTCGCCGCCGAAGTCGAGACGATGATCGCCGACCTCTGACATCCCGACTTGCCCTGCTGCCGATCTGCCCTTTATCCCTCTCATCACCGATCAGGACACCGATGTTCGATCTGACGGGTCAGACGGCGCTGGTGACCGGGGCGTCGGGCGGGATCGGCGCGGGAATTGCCAAGGCGCTGCACATCCAAGGCGCGCGGGTCATGCTGGCGGGAACGCGTGGAGCGGTGCTCGAAGCCGTCGCCGGCGAACTCGGCGACGGCGCGTCTATCGGCCTTGCCGATCTGGCCGAGCCCGGGGCAGCCGATTGTCTCGTCAAGAAGGCCGAGGCGGCCATGGGGCATGTCGACATCCTGGTCAACAATGCCGGTCTCGCCCGCGACGGGCTGGTGTTGCGGATGAAGGACGAAGACTGGCAAGCGGTGCTCGACGTCGACCTGACCGCCGCCTTTCGGCTGACCCGCGCGGCGTTGCGCGGCATGGTGCGGCGGCGGCACGGCAGGATCATCGGGGTCGCCTCGATCGTCGCCGTGACCGGCAATGCCGGCCAGGCGAACTACGCCGCGGCCAAGGCGGCGATGATCGGCATGTCGAAATCGATCGCCGCCGAGGTCGCCCACCGCGGCATCACCGTCAACTGCGTTGCTCCGGGGTTTATCGAGACGGCGATGACCGACAAATTGCCGCCGGAACAGCGCGCCCGGCTCGGTGCTGCGATTCCGGCCGGGCGGTTTGGCATCCCGGCTGACGTTGCCGCCGCAATCGTGTATCTGGCGAGCGCCGAGGCCGCCTATGTCACCGGACAAACCTTGCACGTCAACGGCGGCATGGCCATGGTATAGGGCTGCCTGCGGTATGCCGATCAGCTGAATTGGCACTGCTGGGAAATCATGTTATGTGACGGGCGCCTTGATCGCGGCCCCGACGACGACAGGATGACGGCGGATGGCGCCGGGCTTTGTCTCTCGAAACGAATTTCACGCCAGCCACTGAGGGGAACAACCGATGAGCGATGTCGCCGAGCGGGTCAAAAAGATCGTCGTAGAGCATCTGGGCGTCGACGAATCGAAGGTGACCGAGAACGCCAGCTTCATCGACGATCTCGGCGCCGACAGTCTCGACACGGTCGAGCTCGTCATGGCCTTCGAGGAGGAGTTCGGCTGCGAAATCCCCGACGACGCCGCCGAGAAGATCGTGACCGTCAAGGATGCGGTCAGCTTTATCGAGTTCGCACAGCTGAACTGCTCGAATTCTCCTTTAGCCGCGGGCCGGAGTTCCTGTGACCCTCAATCCGTCGTGCGGTCCGTGAGAAGGCGATGCGCCGCGTCGTCGTGACCGGCATGGGGCTGGTGACGCCCCTCGGCATCGGGATCGAGCGCAACTGGCAGCGCCTGCTCTCGGGCATGTCCGGGGTCAGCGCGATCCACTCCTTCGATGTTTCCGATCTGCCGGCGCGGATTGCCGCGCAAGTGCCGCGCGGTGACACCGCCTCGGGTCTGTTCAACGCCGACGACTGGGTCCCGCCCAAGGACCAGCGCAAGATGGACGGGTTTATCGTCTTTGCGCTGGCAGCCGCCTCTCAGGCGGTAGAGGACGCCGGTTGGATGCCGCAAGAGCCGGAGGCGCGCGAGCGCACCGGCGTGATGATCGGATCCGGCATCGGCGGCCTCTCGGGGATCACCGAAGGGGCGCTGACATTACATGAACGCGGTCCGCGACGCCTGTCGCCGTTCTTCATCCCGGCCAATCTGATCAACCTCGCCTCTGGTCACGTCTCGATCCGCTACGGTTTCAGCGGACCCAACCACGCCGTGGTCACTGCTTGCTCGAGCGGCGCGCATGCGATCGGCGACGCGGCGCGGCTGATCATGCTGGACGATGCCGACGTCATGGTGTGCGGCGGCACGGAAGCGGCGATCTGTCGGCTCGGCCTGGCGGGCTTCGCCGCGGCACGGGCATTGTCGACCGGGTTCAACGACGATCCGCCGCGCGCCTCGCGGCCCTGGGACCAAGAGCGCGACGGGTTTGTCATGGGCGAGGGCGCCGGTATCCTGGTGCTCGAAGAGCTCGACCATGCCAGGGAGCGGGGCGCCAAAATCTATGCCGAGCTCATCGGCTACGGCATGTCGGGCGATGCGTTTCACCTGACCGCACCCGCCGAGGACGGTAACGGCGCGTTTCGCTCGATGCGCAACGCGCTGCGCCGCGCCGGCATCCCCCCCGAAGCCATCGACTATATCAACGCCCACGGCACCTCGACCCCGCTCGGCGACGAGATCGAACTCGGCGCGGTCAAGCGGCTGTTCGGTCGGCACGCCTACGAGCTGTCGATGTCGTCGACAAAATCGGCGATCGGCCATCTGCTGGGGGCGGCCGGCAGCGTCGAAGCGATCTTTTCGATCCTCGCTCTTCGCGACGAGGTGGTGCCGCCGACCCTCAACCTCGACAACCCGTCGCCGTCCTGCGACATCGATCTGGTGCCCAAAGAAGCCAAACGGCGTCGGGTCAAGATCGCGTTGACCAACTCTTTCGGGTTTGGCGGCACCAACGCGTCTCTTGTCTTTACCGGCCCGCCGTGAGCGGCTGACCCCGCCGGCCCGGTCGGAGTTGGTGATCGATGGGGGGTTCGCTTCGCCTCGTCGGCTGGGCATTGCTGGCCGCCTCGGCAATGCTGGCGATGGTTGGCGCCGCCGGATGGTGGGTCTATCGCGAGATGACCGGTGCGGGGCCGCTGACTGAAGCGCGCGCGGTGGTGATCCCGCCGCACACCAGTCTCGGCGGCGTCGCCGAGCTGCTGGCGGCAAAAGACGTGATCCGGCGCCGCCTGCCGTTCGAGATCGGCGCGGCATTGTCGGGGAGCGGTTCCGAGCTGCTCGCCGGGGAATACGAATTCCCGGCCGCGACGAGCCCGCTCGAAGCGATCGCCATCATCGCCAGCGGCAAAACCGTCAAACACAAGCTGACGATCCCGGAAGGGTTGACCAGCGCCCAGGTCCTTGCCCTGGTGCAAGCGGCCCCGGCGCTCGCCGGCGGTGTCGGCTGGGCGCCGCCGGAAGGCAGCCTGATGCCCGATACCTACATCTACAGCTATGGCGAGCAGCGCGAGGAGCTGCTGGAGCGCATGAAGCGGGAAATGGCGCAGGCGCTCGACGCTGCTTGGGCTAAGCGGCGTCCCGATCTGCCGCTCGAAAACCCCGAACAGATGCTGGTCCTGGCCTCGATGGTTGAGCGCGAGGCGGCCCGCAGCGACGAACGAGCTCTCGTCGCGGCCGTCTTTGTCAACCGGCTGCGCCTCGGCATGCGTCTCGAATCGGACCCGACCGTGATCTACGCGCTGAGCGGCGGCGCCGCGAAAAAGTTCGACCGGCCGCTGACCCACACCGACCTACAGACGCCTTCGCCTTACAATACCTACCGGGAGAAGGGACTGCCGCCCGGTCCGATCGACAATCCGGGGAAGGCGGCGCTGCACGCCGCGGCGCGGCCGGCGCCGACCGACGACCTCTATTTCGTCGCCGACCGCACTGGCGGGCACGCGTTTGCCAAGACACTCGCCGAACACAATCGCAACGTTGCGCAATATCGGAGCAGCGCCCTGGTCGCGCCGGATCCGTTGGGGGCAGCGGCCCACTAGCTGCGAACGGCTCGGCCGCCGTTGTTGGCACAGCACATGGCCGCTATAACGCCCCGGGGCTGGAGGAACAGGAGTGTCGCCGGGTGGGTGTGGCCAGCATGACCGGGTTTGCGCGGGCGCAGGGCGAGGCATCCGGAATCTCCTGGGTATGGGAGATCAAGAGCGTCAACGGACGCGCGCTTGATCTGCGGCTGCGCCTCGGCCCCGGGTTCAATTCGCTGGAACCCGAGTTGCGGGCCGGGCTGACGCAGCGGTTTCGCCGCGGCAACTTCTCCGCCAACCTCGCGGTCACCCGCACGGCACCGGCGCCCTTGCGTGTCAATCGCGCGGCGCTGGCGCAACTGGTGGCGCTGATCAACGAGCTGACCGGCGAGATCGAAGCCGCACCGCCGCGACTGGACGGGCTTTTGGCATTGCGCGGCGTCATCGAAACCGTCGAAGACGAGGACGAAGCGCTGACCGCGACGCGCTGCGGCGAGGTTCTGCGCAGCTGGGCCGGTGCGCTTGACCAGCTGGCGGCGGCGCGGGTCGAAGAGGGCGCTCGCGTCGCGGTGCTGTTGCGCAGCCAGCTCGACGAGATGGCAGCCCTGGCCGCCGCTGCGGCCGATTGCGCCGCGGCCCAGCCGGCGGCGATTCGCGACCGGTTGCTGGCGGTGCTGGCCAACATCACCGGCGTCGGCGCTCCGGCAGTGCCGGAAGAACGGGTCGCCCAGGAGGTGGCCTTGCTCGCCGCGCGCGGTGATATCCGCGAAGAAATCGAGCGGCTGCGCGCGCATGTCGAACAGGCCGGCGATCTGCTCGACGAGGGCGAGGCGGTCGGTCGCCGCCTCGATTTTCTGTGTCAGGAGCTGAACCGCGAGGCCAACACCCTGTGCTCGAAATCGGCCGACATCGAGCTGACCCGAACCGGGCTCGCATTGAAAGCGGTGATCGAGCAGTTCCGCGAGCAGGTGCAGAACATCGAATGAGCACGACGCGGATCCGGCGGCGCGGGCTGTTGCTGGTCTTCTCGTCGCCTTCGGGGGCGGGCAAGACGACGATCGCCCGACGGCTCGTCGAACAGGACCCCGGCCTCGAGTTGTCGGTGTCGGTGACGACGCGGCCGCCACGCCCGGGCGAGGCCGACGGGCGCGATTACCGGTTCATCGACCAGGCTCGCTTTGACCAGATGGTAGACCAGGGCGAGTTGCTGGAGCATGCGCGGGTCTTCGGCAATTGCTACGGCACCCCCCGCCGGCCAATCGACGAGGCGCTCGACGCCGGGCATGACATTGTGGGCGATCTCGACTGGCAGGGTACCCAGCAGCTCGCAGCCAAGGTGCGCGAGGACCTCGTCGCCGTCTTTGTGTTGCCGCCGAGCTTTGCGGCGCTCGAGCAGCGCCTGCGCGCCCGGGCTCAGGACGCCGACCGGGTCGTCGCCGGAAGGATGGCGAAATCGACGGAAGAAATCAACCACTGGTCGGAATACGACTATGTGATCGTCAACGACACGATCAAAGGCAGCGTCGCGCAGGCCCAAGCGATCGTTATCGCCGAGCGGCTGCGCCGAGCCCGCCAGACCGGTCTCGCCGGGTTCGTCGACCGCCTGTGCGGCCGCTGACAAAGCACCTCGCTCCGGTCGCCCTTGGCCGCAATTTCGATACCTGTGACGAAGGCATAGTCCTTTTGGATGCGATGCTCGTGCTCCGCAGCTGGTTGAGGCGGTTAATTCGTCTTGCGAAATACGCCCAGCATAATTCCGGCAGGTACCGGCAGAACGAGCCGCGAGATCGGTCCCCCCTTAAAAGTCCCGGTCATGCCAAAAGTCTGCGCCAGCCGGGTGACGAGGTGAGCGATCGGTGCATCGTACGGAACCGACCGAATCGCAACCAGTGCGAACCCGTGGCGCGCCATCATCCGTTCAAGCGTCGCCGGTGAAAAATACCAGAGATGCTCGAGCAGCAGCATATTCCAATACTTACCCATGGCTTTGGCGACAAAACTCTCGCGGTTGGGAACGCTGACAAAAAAATGCCCCCCGGTCCTCAGCACGCTTCTGATAAGAGCCAAATCCTCGCCGATCCGCGGCAGGTGCTCCAGTACGTCGAACGCGACGACAAATTCGAACGCAGCCGGCGGGAAGACGTGCGAGTTCGCGACGCTCGCCCAATCTCCGGTGACGATCTCGCACCGTCCGGCCATTCGACGACCCTCGGCACCGATCTCAAAGCCGCGCCCGTCAGGACTGTTGAACAGGCGGAGGAACCCGCCGTCACCGCAGCCAAAATCAAGGAAAGGTGTGTCGCGAGGTTGATATTTGCGGACAATTGTGGCGAGTCGCTGGTACCGCGTGGCCTTTGCTGCCTCAAACAACGGGTCGAGATCCGTGCTCGGTCGAACCTCCCGGTAAATCTTGTCATACTCCAAATGCGCAAAGCGGGGGCTGGTAAAGACGAATCCGCAGTCCCGACAGCGTACGATCGGCCCGTGCGCCGTCGCCGTTCGGTTCGCGAGGAAATAGGCCGGCGCCTCCTCGATCGATCTGCTGTAGGTCGCCGGATAAAGCGGCCGCTTGGCGAGACTTCCACAGATCAGACAGGGGTCGGGCTTATCGCTCGCAGTTTCCCAGTCGACCGGTCTGTCGACACTCATGACCTGCCGTCCAGATGCTCTGCACGCCGATAAGTTCGATAGGTAAAAAACCGGTGCCCGCAATAACTCGTCACCATCATGGTTCCCGCTCCGACCAGAATGCTCCCTAGTTCTGCGGCGCCGACCGCCACCCCATGCGCGAGAAGGAAAATTCTGAGGATGACCGCTACCGTCCAGTACATCGTGCAGCCCGTCGCATAAACGATCAGGAACCTCACCGCTTCGCCGGCCGCACGGTTCCACGAACGCGAGCGGAACGCGAAAAACTTCGAAAGCGCGAATGATATGGCAATGGCTGTAGCGATCCCGGCCGTCAACGCGATTTCGAACGACAGGAAACGGCGCGCCAGCCAGACGGTTCCAATATTTCCAATGGTGGCGGCGACGCCGCTGAGGACAAACCGAGTGAACTCGCGCACATCAATCGCAGCGGCCTTGACCATAATGGAAGCGTCCTGCAGGACTATTTCTTCGTGTTGGATGCTCGATTGCCGGAAGGCCAGAGAGAATTGCTGCTCGTCAGCAGCGAAGACCCCACACGGATGGAGAACCTCGCGGCATTGTCCCGCAGCGTTACTGACTTCTAATGGTGCGGCTCTAACGCTTGATACCCGCCACGCCTCATCGCCATGCCCGTGAAAGCGGGCATCCAGGGGCGGCGGTGACCGAGATTGTGGCCCCCTGTTCAGGCCAGGGGCAGGCTCTGGACTCCCGCTTGCGCGGGGGCGACGGAGAGGGCGGGATGGGAGGCATCTGTTTGATCCGCACCACTAGCAAATACCGGTTTCGCTCGAACGATTGGTTAACGAGCGGTTGTAACACCGGTGCCGCGCTGATCTGAAGCGACACCGGATTGTCGGCGAAGTGCCGCGTACGGTCCAGTTTTGAGGAACCGCCACAGCCAGAGGCGGTACAGAACACGCCAGTACCCGCCTCCGACCTTCAGAACCCGAAACGACGACGCACCCATGTCGACGCCGCGACCGATCCACGAAATCGGCACCTCTTTGACGCGATAGCCCATCAGCAGCGGCTGTAGTCCGGTTTCAGCATTGATCGCAAACCCCGGTTCCCGTAAGAGCAGGTTCTGCGCTACCTCCCGCCGCATGAGTTTCAAGTTGTTCGTCAAATCACGAAAGCCGGCGATCAACACGATGCGGGCAATCATGTGGAAGGCGCGATTGGCAACAATCTTCACCAAAGGATAGTTGAGCAAGACGCTGTGGCGCGAGAACCGGCTTCCGACAGCTACGTCATAACCTTCGGCAATGCCATCGAACAGATCGCGAATTTCCGGCAGGATATGTTGAAAATCACAGTCCAGCGAAAGCACGTACTTGCCGGTGGCGGCTCGCAATCCGTCAGTAATCGTGCGGCCCACGCCATTCGGGGGTGTCCTGTGCAACGATTTGACGCGAGGGTCCCGGCGTGCCAACTCGTCGATGACGACCCCGGTCGTATCATTGCTGTTGTCGTTTAAGAGAATGATCTCGTGAATGTAGGGGTCAAATAATTCGATTAGGCGGCAAACCATCGGGCCGACGTTCATCTCCTCATTGTGGCACGGCACAATTACCGAAACCGCCCGTCGAAATGTATCGTCGAGCGTCAGGCTGACACGGGGATAAATTGTGGGAGCCGGCGGCTTCTGGGCGTGCAGCAGTATCGACCCCGCCAGCGTTCGCAGGCCGGGCATGTTCTCCAGGACGATCGAAAGGTTGCGAAGGAACCAGATCCCTCTCGGACTCAACGGCCGATAGACGAAGTCGTTGAAGACGGCAAATATCCGGATGAATCCCAACTCCGACAGCAACTCGTACAAATCGGGCCGGCCGAGCAGCAAGCGCGGATCTCGATGCCCAACCAGATAGCCCAGGGTTTGGCGGAAGCGGCGAATTACGTTCCACGGGTTGCTCTCGTAGAACAGCATGCACCCACCGGGCGTCAACAGCGCGAGGACCTGCTGAAGCAACCAAGCGGCGTTGCGCTTGTCGAGCATGTCATGCGCGATTATGAAACCAAAGTCGCGCCCTTCGAGAACTCCCGGCAGCGATGAACTCGCGAGAAACTCGACGCATGGCGGAAGTCCGGAAGGTCGCTCTGAGCGAGCGTCGAACGTAACTGTCGTCAACGGGCACTCGCCCCTCGTCACCTTTGCCAGCTGTCGGGTGAACGCGCCGTCGCCACAGCCGATTTCGAGAATACTCTGCCCCGGCAGCACATGCATGACATGCCGGAAGGTCTGCGCGCGCCACAGCATGCGGTCTTCAATAATCGGGTCGCGCCGTTTCCAATACACCTCGCGCACGCGTTCTCGTAAAGCCAGCGTGCCGCTTAAGAGATCAACTGGGGACGTCATAGGGCGAGCGCGCCTCGATCGGCGTTTGTCGTCTTCCACGGCATGGCGCCTCCACCCCTAGGCATCGACGACATCGGCCAATTGCTTCGGTGTCGCAGCCCACCAAGGATCCTCGAAATTGGGCCGCGAAAATTCAGGCGCCGGTTTCAGCCGATCTGGCCGGCGATGCTGAATGGGATGCGCTCCAAGGCCGGCATGATGGACCACCGTCATTGTACTCGACCGGTTTTGTCGGTGAGGTCGGATCTGTACCCTCGATGCCCGCGCCACTGGTGCTGGAACGCCGCGAACAGCTCCGATTTGACGCCGAAGATCACAAGGACAGTCAGCAGCAGTGCGGCCAGCCGCCACCAAAGAACCTCGCGGATCAACCACAGGACCACAAACGCCGACAAGGCAATCCCTGAACCCGGGGCCTCATCCGGATTGGCCAGGGCGGTGCGGACAAACCGGTCCCACATCAGGAAGACCACGACCATCGTTGCCCGGGTGAGGGCCGCACGCGTCGCCGGATTGTCCGAAGCGCGCCGCATCGCAAGGAGACCGGCAACGACGAAGATCAGGTGGATGCCTCGGTGGGCTTTGCTGTAGCCGGTGAAGAAGCACCCCACGATCACCGCCGCGCCGATGACGAGGAACATCGCATCCCGCTCCGGCATCTTGGCGAAGGCGGAAGTCAGGTTGCCGTTGCGGGCGAGGTGGACCACCTGGATCGCCGTCACGACGAGGAGAACTCCCATCAGCGCGTAGGGGAGCGCCGCGGACCAGGTGGATCGCTCAAGCTCAGGGAACAGTTGCAGCGCATACTGAGATGCGAACGGCAGGTTCGCCGAACTCCATCCAACACGCGGGATGTTTCCCCAAGCTGCGGCCAATTCATCTCGGAAGCGATAGAAAACCGCCACGACGACGAGGCTCGCCGCCGCCGCGATCGCAAAGAAGGTTCGCGGCCGCTCGCGCAGCGCCGTCGCCAATACGACCAGCGGATAGAATTTGAGGAGGCCGGCGATCAGGATCAGCGCATAGGACAGGATTCTGCGCGTCAGCGGCCCGGTGCTCAGCGCGCCGGCGACGACAAGTATTACGAAGATCACGACATCGACATTGCCGCGCTCAAGGCCATAGAGCACCATCGGCGACATGCAGGCCAGCGCAAGGACGACGAGCTCTCGCCAATTGGTCGGTTTGACCAGCCAAAACAGCGACAGCAAATAGGCGAGGACGATGCCGACGCCGACCGGCATAGTCCACGCCCTGTCGGTTGGAATGAAGACCAATCGCAACCAAAGCGGTGGATAGCCGAATGGGCGGCTCGCTACGTCGCAGGGATTTGTGATGTAGACGTTAACACCCTCGTTCCAGCATTTGATGCCGGCGCCGATGTACTCCCAATCGAGAAACGGGTACCTGAAGGGGTTGAACCCGAAGATCGTAGCAAGCGCTCGGTAGTAGTTTTTGAAATCAAAGGCATACAGCGCGCTAAATATCGCCAGGAGGGTCAACCCCAGCAGCGGTATCACGCAGCGCAATGTATTCTTTTGTCGCATCAATTCGTCTCCTGGGGCCCTCAGATACAGCCGCGAGAGGCCACGAGGGTACCTATAGCTGATAAACAATCTCGGTTGTTCGAAAGAAGACAGGCATTGCGTCCTCGTGAACCAGTTCTGACAGATCACACCCAAAAAAATGCCACACCGGCCCACGAGTCCGGCCATCGGCCGGCCCGAGGACAAGCTCCGGTCGGTGCCCATGGCGCCATGGGATCCGGCCTTCGCCACGCCTTCGCCGGGAAGACGACGGACGGACGCCGCGGGTGACAAGCGTCAGGTGCGTACCACTGGGTTCGCCGGGGCCTCTCAGTCGGACAAAATTTATCAAGCCTAGAAGCAAGTGCCGGCTAATGCCAAGGGCCTGCGGCAGCAACCGGGATCGGGGCGACCTATGATATCCGCGGCGGGTCACCAGGAGGTAAAGACCAGCCGCCACGACATTGAACCCCTATTCTCCAAGCTCTTCGACGTCTTCGGAATCGAGTAGCTGATTGCTGCACCGCGGCGCGATCATGTGAGCGGATCGCGAGCGGATCCGCAGAGATCTCACAGGCGCGATCGCGGGCTGGCCGATCAACCGGTCATTTCCTGAAGGCTCGCCAGATCCTCGAAGGGGTGGCGGCACCGGCGCGATCGACGCCGCCGAACGGGCGGGTGACGCCGATCGGCGCGGTATTGGTCAGCTCCGCGGCGACGCGCAGCGCGATCGCCGGAATCTGATAAACTGTGCCCGGCAGATGGACGTACTGAAAGGTCTGCACGCCCCCGGTGCTGACCAGATAGGCGCCGGCATTGGCGGTACTTTCGATCCTGAGCGCCAAAAAATGGCCTTGCCCGTCGAGCGCCAGCGCCGCCTCGGCGATTTGGTCGCGTGCCTGGTGGTCGGCAAGGAAGACCTCGCTGCGAGTGGCGATCCATTTGACCGGTCGACCGACCCGCCTCGCCGCCCAAGGGATCAGCACATGCTCGGGATAGATGAAATTTTTGGCGCCAAAGCCGCCGCCGACATCGGGTGCGACAAACCTGACGGCCGCCGGCGCCACCCCGAGCGCGCGGGCCGCCTGGTCGCGGGTGCTGTGGATGCTTTGCGCCGAGACGTAGGCGGTGTAGCGCCCGCGCTGTGCGTCCCACAGGCCGATGACGCCGCGCGGCTCCATCGGGTTGGTGACGATCCGGTGGTTGTCGAGCTGCAATAGGACGACGTGGGCAGCCGCGGCAAACGCCCTGTCGACAGCCTCGCTGTCGCCGGTACGCCAATCGAAACAGAGATTGCCCGGAACCTCGTCTGCGATCTGCGGCGCGCCCGCGACGCGAGCGGCGCCGGTCGTCGTCACCGCCGGCAGCGGCGCATACTCGACCGCGATCAGTTCGGCGGCATCGAGCGCCTGGGCACGCGTCTCGGCAACGATCACCGCCACCGGCTCGCCGGCGTAGCGGACCTTGTCGGCGGCCAGAACCGGTTGCGAGGCGAACGCGAACGGCTCGCCGGTCTGGGTGTTGGCCGCCGCCGTGGGGAGCAGCGGCTGCAGCGCGTCGGCCCGCGCATCTTCGGCTGCCAGCACCGCCAAAACGCCCGCAGCCGCCCGCGCGGCACTCGTGTCCAAGCCGTCGATTCGCGCATGCGCATGCGGCGAGCGCAGCACGACCGCGTGGGTCAGGCCGTCGAAGGCGAGATCGTCGAGATAGGCGCCGCGCCCCGTCAGAAAGCGCAAATCCTCGCGGCGCTTGGGCTTGTCGCCAATACCGGAGCGCACCTCGCTCATCTTGTTTCCCTTTGCCAGCCCGAACGCGGAACCTGCTCCCGCAGCGTCCCTTCGGTCCAGGTGTTTGTCGCACCGGACGCGGCCCGACGGTTACGCGCGCGTCGGAACAGACTGGCCGAATTTGGCGAATCATGATCCTTTACGAGCGGTATGGGGGCATCGCCGCGCAGTCTCGGACAGTGCAGTCTCGGACAGCAATGTCAGCGAAGCGGCACGCGTTGCCTGTGTTCGTGCTCTGACGGGCCCGAGGCGTCGGCATATGGGCACTGATCCTGCTGACCGCGCCTCTGCGGTTCTCGAAATCGACGTCGCGGGCATCAGCGCGAACTGGCGCCTTCTGGCGCACCGGGTGGCGCCCGCAGGCTGCGCCGCGGTGGTCAAGGCCGATGGCTATGGGCTGGGCGCGTCGGTGGTTGCATCCGCCCTCGCCGCCGCCGGCTGCCGGCGCTTTTTCGTCGCCACGCTCGACGAGGCGCTGGCGTTACGCGCAGACTTGCCCGAACCGTCTGAGATTGTGGTTTTGAATGGCCCGTTAAGCGGCTCGGGCGAGGAGTTCGCCCGGTCATGTCTTGTCCCGGTCCTCAATGATCCGGGGCAGATCGTCGAGTGGCAGCGTGTTGCTGCGGCGCGCGGGCCGCTGCCGGCGATGCTGCATCTCGACACCGGGCTCGCCCGGCTCGGCTTGACCAAGCGCGAATTCGACCGCCTCGCCGACGACCCTTGCGAGCCGGGGATGATGCGCTGGTCTGCCCTGCTCAGCCATCTTGCTTGCGCCGACGAACCGGGGCATCGGCTGAACCGGGATCAGCGTGCAAGCTTTCTTTCGTCGCGCCGCCGATTGCGCGGCGTGCCGGCGAGCCTGGCGGCATCATCGGGGATCTTTCTCGGCGACGATTACCATTTCGACTTTGTCCGCCCGGGGGCGGCGCTCTACGGCGTGAACCCCCGGCCCGGTCTGCCCAACCCGATGCGCCAAATTGTCCGCCTGAGGGCGAGAATCCTGCAAGTCCGCGACGTTGACGGCGGTCAGCCGGTTGGCTACGGTGCCACGCACGTAATGGCCGCGGCGGGACGCTTGGCAACCGTTGCGGTGGGTTATGCGGATGGCTGGCTGCGTTCGCTGAGCCAACGCGGGTCGGGCCGCATCGGCGGGGTCCGGGTTCCGCTCCTTGGCCGGGTTTCGATGGATCTCGCAGTCTTTGATGTTTCCGCCGTCGATCCCTCGGAGGCGCGGCCCGGCGGTTTTATCGAGCTGTTGGGCGACGATCACGGCGTCGACGCCGCCGCCGCCGATGCCGGGACAATCGGCTACGAGATCCTGACCGCGCTCGGCCGACGCTATCATCGGATTTATCACGACGCTCCGGGTTCACAGACAGCATGCTGAAAGCCCTCGCTTCGATCGGCGCCGCCTTTCTCGGCTTCCTCACCGCGACCGGGCGTATTATCATCTTCGCCCTGACGGCGCTGGCGACAGGGTTGTCGCCGCCTTTCTATCTGCGCGTGATCCTGCGGCAGATGCTCGATATCGGCTATTTCTCGCTGCCGGTGGTCGGGCTGACCGCGATCTTCACCGGCATGGTGCTGGCACTGCAATCCTATACCGGGTTCAGCCAATTCGCCGCCGAGAGTGCCGTGGCGACGGTCGTCGTGCTTTCGGTGACCCGGGAGCTGGGCCCCGTCATCGCCGGGCTGATGGTCGCCGGACGGGTCGGAGCAGCGATGGCGGCCGAAATCGGCACGATGCGCGTGACCGACCAGATCGATGCGTTGACGACCTTGTCGACCGACCCGTTGCGCTATCTGGTGTTGCCGCGGCTTTTGGCCGGGCTCGTCACCCTGCCGTTGCTGGTCTTCGTCGCCGACATCATCGGCGTCTTTGGCGGCTACCTTGTCGGCGTCTACAAATTCGGCTTCAATCCGGAAGCCTACCTCGCCCGCACGGAACAATACCTGGAGACGAGCGACATCGTTTCCGGTCTGGTCAAGGCCGCCGTCTTTGGCTTCATCGTTGCGTTGATGGGCTGCTATCACGGTTATCATTCGCGCGGCGGCGCGCAAGGGGTCGGCCAGGCGACAACTTACGCCGTTGTTTCAGCTTCGATTCTGATCCTCGTCTTCGACTACGGCATCACCCAGGCGTTGTTCGCGCGATGAGCGGCGCGACCACGCCGAAAATCTCCATCCGCGGGCTGCGCAAATCCTTTGGCCGCAACCGCGTCCTCGACGGCATCGACATCGATTGCCGGTCCGGAGAAAGCCTCGTCGTGATCGGCGGGTCGGGCACCGGCAAATCGGTGATGGTCAAATGCATCCTCGGCCTGCTGCGCCCCGATCAAGGATCGGTGCGCATCAACGATGTCGAGACGGTGCGGCTGCGCCGCAGGGCGCGGGAGCGGCTGTTGCAGAAATGCGGCGTGCTGTTTCAGGGAAGCGCCCTGTTCAACTCGCTGCGGGTGTGGGAGAATGTCGCGTTCGGGTTGATCCAGGGACGCGGCATGGAACGGCAGGCGGCGAAAGAGATCGCGCTCGGCAAGCTCGGCGCGGTTGGGCTCGGCCCCGAGGTTGGCGAGCTGCACCCCGCCGAGCTCTCGGGCGGCATGCAAAAGCGCGTGGCCTTGGCCCGTGCGATCGCCGCCGATCCCGAGATCATCTTTTTTGACGAGCCGACGACCGGCCTCGATCCGATCATGGGCGATGTGATCAACGACTTGATCTTGAAATGCGTGCGCGAACTGGGCGCGACCGCGGTCTCGATCACCCACGACATGGTCAGCGCGCGCAAGATCGGCGACCGCATCGCGATGATCCACAAGGGACAGATCATCTGGCATGGATCGGCCGCCGACATCGATCGCTCCGCCAATCCGTTTGTCGATCAATTTATCAACGGTCGAGCCGAGGGGCCAATTCACATGGAGGTTCGCGCGGCGATGACCGTGGGCCCCACCTTTCAGCGGTTGCGGCGGGGTTAAGCCGGTGGCTCGGGCCCAGGCGCGCTATGCCTGCCAGCAATGTGGTGCGGTGCACGCCAAATGGACCGGGCGGTGCGACGGCTGCGGCGTCTGGAACAGCCTGATCGAAGAATTGCCGCGCGAGGCGCTGCCGAAGGGATTGAAGGGGGGCGGCGGCCGCGCGCTCGGCTTTGTCGGGCTGACCGGGCCGAGCATGCTGCCGCCGCGCCGCCGCACCGGCATCGCCGAATTCGACCGCGTCTGCGGCGGCGGGTTCGTGCCGGGCTCCGCCATTCTGGTCGGCGGCGATCCCGGCATCGGCAAGTCGACCCTGCTGCTGCAGGCCGCCGCCGCGATTGCCTCGGCCGCGGATCCGCCGGCCACAGCCGCCTACATTACCGGCGAGGAGGCGATCGACCAGGTCCGCCTGCGTGCCGAGCGGCTCGGCGTCGCCCGCAGCCCAGTACTGCTCGCCGCGGCAAGCAACGTGCACGACATCCTCGTCTCGATCGACCGCAGCGATGCGCCCGACCTCGTCGTCATCGATTCGATCCAGACGATGTATCTCGACGCCTTGGACAGCGCGCCGGGTACGGTCAGCCAGGTGCGCGGTGCAGCGCAGGAGTTGATCCGGCTCGCCAAACGGCGCGGCTTTGTATTGGTGCTGGTCGGCCATGTCACCAAAGAAGGCGTCATCGCCGGACCGCGCGTTCTCGAGCACATGGTCGACACCGTGCTCTATTTCGAAGGCGAGCGCGGCCATCGCTTTCGTATCCTGCGGGCGGTCAAGAACCGCTTTGGTGCGACCGACGAGATCGGCGTCTTCGAAATGAGTGATGGCGGGCTCGTCGAAGTGCCGAACCCGTCGGCCCTGTTTCTCGGCGGCCGGCAAGGCGCCGCCAACCCGTTCGATGAGGATATCGAAGACGTATCCGACACGACGCCGGTCAGCGGCTCGGCCGTGTTCGCCGGCATCGAGGGGACGCGGCCGGTCCTGGTCGAAGTGCAGGCGCTCGTCGCGCCGGCCGTGCTCGGGACGCCGCGGCGGGCGGTGGTCGGCTGGGACGGCACGCGGCTCGCCATGATCACCGCGGTGCTCGATGCCCGTTGCGGGCTGTCGGTCGGCGCCAACGACATCTATCTCAACGTCGCCGGCGGGCTGCGCATCGCCGAGCCGGCGGCCGATCTGGCAGTCGCCGCGGCGCTGCTGTCGGCACTGAGGGAAACCCCGGTTCCGACCGACGCAGTCGTCTTTGGCGAAATCGCGCTGTCGGGCGAGGTGCGCCCGGTCGGTCACAGCGAGGCCCGGCTCAAGGAGGCCGCGAAGCTCGGTTTTGCCGAAGCCTGGATGCCGAGCCGCGGCAACCGCAAGCGGCGTGAGGTCGGACCCTCGATCATCGGGATCGGTCATCTGAGCGATCTCGTCGCACGGCTGTCGCCAAAGCGCGCGCCGTCGCGCCGCGAGCGGATCGGAGTTGCGTCGTGAACCTCGTCGATCTCGCCGTTCTCGTCGTGATCGCGCTGTCGGCGCTGTTTGCATTCGCCCGCGGTTTTGTGCGCGAGGCGCTGTCGATCGCCGCCTGGGGCGGCGCCGCGCTGATCACCCTCTACGGGTTCAATTTCGCCTATGGCATCACCACGCGGTTTATGACCACGCCGCTGCTCGCCGATCTTGTCGCAGGGGCCGGGCTATTTTTGGCGTCCCTGATCGTCTTGACGATGCTGACCGGCTCGATCGCCCGCTTTGTCCAATGGAGCGCCTTGTCGGCGATCGACCGGACCCTAGGGCTGATCTTTGGCGTCGCCCGCGGGGTGGTGCTGATTTCGATTGCCTATTTGGTGGTCGACATCACTTTGCCGCCAAACGATCGCCCCAGCTGGCTACGCGATGCCCGGAGCGAGCCGCTTCTCGCGCAGGGCGCCGATATGTTGCGTGGCGTATTGCCCGAATCCTTGCAGTTGAAAGGCGCTTCGGCGATGGACGACGCCCAACGCGCCTTTGGCCAGGCAAAGACCGCCCGCGACGCGATGGGAGCGCTTGCCAACCCGGCCGTACCCATCCCGCCTAAGGCTCAAGACGCGCAAACGCCGAGCTACAAGCCGGCTGAGCAGCGCGAGTTAAACCGGCTGATCGACAACTCGCGCTGACCGGCTGCGGCATGGCTTCACCCTCGCATTCGGATGCCCGAGTAACCATTTCAGGAAAACCGAAGCGAGGATCGCCGATGCCCGAGACCGATCCCGTTCATGTCGATTCGAAAACCGCCGAGCCGCTCGATGCAGATCATCTGCACGAAGAATGCGGCGTCTTTGGCGTGTACGGGCATCCCGAAGGGGCGGCGCTTGCGGCGCTTGGCCTGCACGCGCTGCAGCATCGCGGGCAGGAAGCGGCGGGGATCGTCGCCTATGACGGCGAGCAGTTCAACGCCCATCGCGGGATGGGCCAGGTCAGCGACAATTTCAGCTCGAAAGAGGTCATTGAGCGCCTGCGCGGGCGAGCGGCGATCGGTCATGTCCGCTATGCGACGACCGGCGAGGTGGCGATGCGCAACGTTCAGCCGCTGTTCGCCGATTTCGAGTTCGGCGGGCTCGCGATCTGCCACAACGGCAATCTGACCAACTCGTATCAGCTGCGCCGGCGGCTGGTGCATCGCGGCAGCCTGTTCCAGTCGACCAGCGACACCGAAGTCATCGTCCATCTGATCGCGACCAGCTTGAAAGAAACGGTGGTCGACCGGTTGATCGACGCATTGCGCCAGGTCCAGGGCGCCTACTCCTTGGTGGCGCTGTCGCAGACCGAGATCATCGGGGTGCGCGATCCGCTTGGCGTGCGGCCATTGGTGCTGGGGAGGCTCGGTGAGGCCTGGATCCTGGCATCCGAGACCTGTGCCCTCGACATCATCGGCGCCGATTTCGTGCGTGACATCGAGGCCGGCGAAATCGTCATCATCGGAGCGGGCGGGGTCAGAAGCTTACTGCCGTTCGGCCACCGCGAGAGCAGGTTCTGCGTATTCGAGCATATCTATTTCGCGCGGCCCGACAGCGTCGTCGAGGGGACCAGCGTCTACGAGGCGCGCAAACGCATCGGCCGCGAACTCGCCCGCGAAAGCCATGTCGATGCCGACATCGTCGTGCCGGTGCCGGATTCGGGGGTTCCGGCGGCGCTCGGCTATTCGCAGGAATCCGGGATACCGTTCGAGTTCGGCATCATCCGCAATCATTATGTCGGGCGTACTTTTATCGAGCCGACCGACCAGATCCGCCATCTCGGCGTCCGCCTCAAGCACAATGCGAGCCGCGCCAACCTGATCGGCAAGCGGGTCATCCTCGTCGACGATTCGATCGTGCGCGGCACCACCTCGGTCAAGATCGTCGAGATGGTTCGGCGCGCCGGCGCCAGCGAAGTCCACATGCGGATCTCGAGCCCGCCGACGAGCTATCCCTGCTATTACGGGATCGCGACCCCGGAGCGCGAGCAGTTGCTCGCCGCGCGCTACGGCCTTGCGGCAATGGCCGAGTATATTGGCGTCGACAGCCTCGCTTTTCTGTCGATCGACGGGCTCTACCGGGCAATGGGCGAGCCGCGCCGCGACCCGCTGGCACCGCGCTTTTGCGATGCCTGCTTCACCGGCGACTACCCGATCCCGCCGATCGACGCCGACAACGGCAAGGTCTCGGTGCAACTGTCATTGCTCGCCGAGCCTGCCTGAATTCGCCGCTTGACTGTGATGCGGCCTGAGCCGAGCGGACGGCTCGCCGGCAAGATCGCGGTGATCACCGGCGCGTCGCGCGGGATCGGCGCCGCAGTGGCAGTACGCTTTGCCCGCGAAGGCGCACATGTGGTGTTGGCGGCACGCACCGTTGGCGGCCTCGAAGAGGTCGACGACGCGATCCGAGCGGCAGGCGGCACCGCGACCCTCGTCCCACTCGACCTGCGCGACTTCATCAAGATCGACGAACTGGCGGCCGCGCTTCTCGACCGCTACGGCCGGCTCGACATCCTCGTCGGCAATGCCGGCGAGTTTGGCATTTTCTCACCGCTCGGACACATTCCGCCGTCGATCTGGGCCGAGGTCACGGATCTGAACCTGACCGCGAATTGGCGGCTGATACGGGCGATGGACCCGCTGTTGCGCTCCGCCCCGGCCGGACGTGCGATTTTTGTGACGAGTGGAATTGGCCGCGACAGCTTGGCCTATTGGGGGCCCTATGCGGTCAGCAAAGCCGGGCTGGAGATGCTGGTCGCGATCTACGCTGCCGAGGTCGCCAAGACCCGCGTCCGAGCCAATCTAATCGATCCCGGCACCGTCCGCACCCGTCTGCGTGCCCGCGCTTTTCCGGGTGAGGACCCAAACTTGCTGCCCCTGCCCGAGACCGTCACCGACTACTTCGTCGAACTCGCCTCGCCCGAATGCACCCGCAACGGCGCCATTGTCCGACCGTCGCAATAGCAATCATCCCGACCGTCAGGCCATCCGGTTTTTCAGAAAGGCCAGTCCCGCGTTGAGCAGGCTGCCGGCATCCGTCGGCAATTGGCCGTTTGGCGTCATCCCGTCGACGATCTGGGGCAGGTGCTGCGCGATCTGCGGCAACAGCTGCTCGACCGGCAGACCGGTCTTGTTTGCAATCTGCTGGACAAGATCGCTTCCTAAGACACCGTGAAGCGCATCGGGGGCAACAGCCTGGTTCTCACCCGTGCCGACCCAGGACGAGATCGCGTTCCCCAATCCGGCGGATTCGAATTTTTGGACCAAACCGCCGATCCCGCCTTCCTGACTGCCGAGGGCAGCCACCAGCGCTTCGGGAACACTTGTTGACGTGCCGTCACCCTTGCCGAGCAGCGCTCCGATCGTATCGAACAAGCTCATCGCAACCCTCCTTATCCGGTCCTTTGACGTTCGGCGAATTTTGGCCGTAACACTGCCTGCGCAACGTACGGTTCTTAACCTGCATTCCCCGGATGATACGCCGATTTTGAGCGCACTATGAGAATTTTGTATTAAACCATCAGGAATCCAAGGAATGTCGTTTAAAAGGACAAAATGCCGTGGGGCCGCAGGCCACATCGGCGACACAACAAGTTAAATTCAGTAAGGCACAACACCGTTCGTTTTTTCATAATCTGTCTCGGCATCTCCATACGTGATAGAATTCGCCTTTTTGAATAAGCTCGTAGTTGGCAAAGAAGGTTCGCCGAAATTCATTAGACAGCAGGGGAAGTCGCGTGTAAGGGCTTGTCATCGTGAACGTTGCGCCTGGGGGGACGATCCATACCGGTATGTCGCACCGGTTTAGAACCCCGATAATCCTCGTTTCCGGAACGCCTGCATATGCGAAGTCCATCCACGAGCCAAAATCGATGTGCAGGGGCGCTCCCTGAAATATCAGCAGAGGTCTATAAAACGTATCGCTGTAATGTTTCGCATCACTCACTCCAACCTCAGCCAGCGGGAATTGCCTCTGGAACGCTAGAAGTTCATCGATCTTACGTTCCTCGGTGTACAGCGTTGCAAACCTACTCGCAGTATTCTTGGTGTATTCGAGTTCACCGTGGCCATAAGAAATCAAGACCGAAGCCAAAACCATCGTAGCCATGTCGCGAATGTTGAGCTGTTCCTGCGAAGGCCTCGGCGTTGGTGCCTTAAGAATACACAACAAACCATATCCCGCAATTGGGACAAACGGCAAAAAATGATGTGCCCCTGCACCAGGTTTGCTAGCGATGATTGTCATCATTGCGGAAGATACGAATAACCCACCTAAAAACCACGAATCAAAGGCGCCGAGCGTTGGTCGACGAATGTACCAGGTAAAGCAAATTGGTGCGAGCAATAGCAGAGCGAACAAAAGATTGTATATGAGAATACCCATGTCCAATCCATGCTTCGCGTTCACGAGTATGATCGATATGTATCCAGCAGCTGTGGCTCCTGCGTCTTGAAAACAGCCAAACGGAAGAATAGCAGCAATGGTTGCGGTCATAAATGATAGCGTGGCAAGACCTACCCGGTTCCTGAATCCCTTTTCCGCTCCAAAGACAGCTAGCGCAGCCGGCGCAACATATAGAGCCCCATCTAATTTGTAATCGATGGCGAGTCCCGCTAGGAGCCCAATTACGGTTGCCGCCGCCACTGCTGGCAGCTTCAGAGCAGCAACGACCGTGAGAACGCCAATGAAGATGAGGAATGGCTCTGCTCGATTCGAAAAGGCGAGTCCGTCGTCGCTAAAAAACGAAAATGTCGTCACGACAATCGTCAACCAAACGAAAACTGCGCTCCGATCGTATGACGTTTTCTCCTTGAAGGCGACGTAAGTTAATGTCAATGCGATAAGGAAAGCAGTCCACCCGGCGAGTTTTGATCCGAGAATCGTGGGACAGAGCCTCAGGATCGTTCCATTCGTCATGAAAAGCAGCGGCCCGTAAGGCAAGCCATAGATATCGCCAGTCTGTGGATCTGGGTAGAGTAAATGGTGATGGGTTCCCCACCATGATATGGCCGCGACCGTTACCTGTATGTGATCAACGTAATTTGGATAAATCAGATATGAAATTACTCTGATTACGTACGCAAACGTTAAGATGATGCCAACTCCGGAGACAATATAATATATTGATTTGGACTTTACTATAAATCGAGCAGTTCTTGAATATCGGTAAGCCAGGAAAATACCACATAAAACCGCAGGCGCCCAACCCGTTCGGTATTCGTGCATGAGATCATATATTACGCTTGAAAGCTGCATCGGCGTAAGCGACCTTACCGCGAGGCCATCGTATCGCTTTTTAGGCCGTTCTAGACCACATGTCCGCGTGAGTACGGGGCGACTCGTCTCACAGTATGCAGGTAACGAGGGCTGCGCCGGGTTGGCCGGTGCCGAGCCTCATGCATAGGAGACGAGTCATCGGGGACTGTATCACCTACGTTGGGCTTGATGTCGCAAGGAAAGCATTGTCGTCGCGGTGGCGTCGGGTAGCCTGAGAGGCGCGGCGCGGCTTAAATGCGTACTCTCTGACCACGGCGTCATCAACCAAAACCGATCGAACAAATCGTTCTCGTTTCCGACGAAAGGGTCGCTTCGCGCGAAATCAACCTTTCAGGCAGGTGCTCATGAATTGCTTTCGCGCATCACCGGATAGCTTTTGTGAGCCGGCCTGAGCATTGCACGTCGTCATTTTCTGCTGCTGCGGCGTCAAAGTCTTGGCGGATTTCCCACTGAGACAGTTGCTCATAAAGGTCTTGCGCGCATCACCGCCGAGCTGTTGTGCGCTCGCCTGAGTATTACAAGTTTTCATTAAATTCTGCTGCGAGGTCTGTGACAGTGCGGGGTTCTGCGACCAAGATGCCAGCAGCAGAACCGATGCGCAGGACATTGCGGCAAAAGCCTTCATATCGAACCTCTCGTTATTCGACAGCTACACCACGCCACTGGTTTATCGGGCTTAAAATAACGAAAAGCCCCGATAAGCCAACCTAATCATCGCCGGTTCGCAACCGTTCGGCAAGCCGACCGGGCGCGATCGTCGGCTATTGCGCCATCAGAGCGTAATCAAATCGTCCCCAAGCTGTCATGCCCGTCGCCTACCATTCCCGCGCAACCGGCTAAAAGCGGAGGGGATAATGTCCAGGTTATGGCGCGGTGCGGTTTTGGGTGCAGGGTTGCTGGCGGCCTCGGCGGGTCTGCAGGCACAAGCCGACGGCGATGGCGGCAACGGCGATTGGGGCTCCGGGGGCGGAGGCCGCGGCATCAAGCGGGTCTTGCTGATCAGCGTCGACGGCATGCACGCCCTGGATTTTATCAACTGCGCGCAAGGCGTCAGCGGAGTCAACGGCGGCGCGCCCTATTGCCCTAATCTGGCCACACTCGCGGCAGCGGGCGTGAATTACTTGGATACGTCTACGTCAAAGCCGTCCGATTCGTTTCCCGGACTGATGGCGCTGGTGACCGGGGGCTCGCCGCGCAGCGTGGGCGCATTCTACGACGTCGCCTACGACCGCTCGCTCGACCCGCCGGCGACGACAACGGGGAATGGCGTTGCCGGAGCGCCGGACCTCTGCACGCCGGGGGCGCCTCCGTCGGGCACGACCACGGAATTCGACGAGGGAATTGATCTCAACAAGCTAGACCTGAACGGGGGAGCGCCTTCCGGCACAGACGGCGGCATCGCGTCGATCGATCCGAACAAGCTCGAGCGCGATCCGGCTCACGGCTGCGCCCCGGTCTATCCGTGGAACTTTGTCCGCACCAACACGATCTTTGGGGTGGTGCACAAGGCCGGCGGCTACACCGCTTGGTCGGACAAGCATCCCTCCTACTCGGCGGTCTCGGGTCCCGGCAACGGGACGAACCTGGACGACTACTACGCGCCGGAAATCAACTCGATCCCGGTCGGCCTGCCGCAGGTGACGATCCTGAAATGCAATCCATTGCCGGATCAGACAGCGGTTTCCAACAGCAATGCGTGGACCGACAGCTTTGCCAACATCCAGTGCTACGACAGCCTGAAGGTGCAGGCGATCGTCAACGAGATCAACGGCAAGGACCACTCCGGCGCGGCGCGGCGGCCGGTCCCCAATGTCTTCGGGATGAACTTTCAGGTGGTCAGCGTGGGCCAGAAGCTGATTGAAAAGACCGTAGGGATGATCGGGGGTTACCTCGATGGAGAAGGAAGACCGACGCCGGCGCTGGTGGGTGAGATCGAATTCGCCGACGCCTCGATCGGGAAGATGGTGAACGCGCTCAAACATCGGGGCCTGTACGACTCGACGCTGATCGTCATTTCGGCCAAGCACGGCCAGAGCCCGATCGACTCCGCTCGGTATTTGGGCATATCGACCACGCCCAACGACCCGGTCACGACATCGCCGGCGACGATCCTCGCGAGCCTGCTGCCATTCTCCGGGTCGCCGTTGAACCCGAACGGGATCGGCCCGACCGAAGACGACGTCTCGCTGATCTGGCTGACGGATTCGTCACAAACCACGAATGCCGTCGGAATGTTGGAAAGCCAGTCGCCGGCGACGTCGACGGCCTCTGGCACAGGGTAAGACATAGTAAGAGTTTCATGCCCGACCCAACATGCAAGCGTCATATTTCGTTTCGATACGCGACGGCTGAGCGAAGCCAGCCCCGGCAACGGCCGGGGCACCGTAGCATTGAGGTCCACAACCCATCTACCTGCAACCCTCCAATATCCCATCCACGTAAGTGCCTAGCTCGCGGCATTGATCTCCCATTCGCGCTCTCCGGCCGGGTACGATCGACGGCTCAGAAGATGCCCCGGAAAGGTGACCGGCTGGGAGATGGTGGATTCGAGGACTTCGGGGGGAGCTGTAAGTGTTACTGGTGGTGGCGGGAGGGGGACGCTTCAAGAAGCCTAAAGCCAGGGCCTCCGCGCGCGCTCCTTTGCTCGTTCCTGCATTCGAGCTATCTAGAACGAGATGCACCCCGGCTTCCCGAGAATATTTTCCGACTTTTGGCGCGGGAGCCGGCGCGTAGATCTCAGCGTCCTTGCGGAGGACGATTAGACGGGGCAGCACGAATCCCACAGGACCCCGATCAAGGTCGTCGCGGAATTGGCGATCACCAGCGAATTGAAGGAGAAATGATACTTGTCGAGCGATTTAGAGCTGAACCAGTCGGTCACGAACAGTGCCAGGTTGCGGACGCTCACCATCAACGGGATGCCCGATCCCTTGCTCCGTGCGCGAATGGAGCGCACGGCTAGGTCCATCTGCGCCAGTTCGGCCAAGGTTCATCCAACGCCGTTCAATCTCTCGATCGCCTGGGCGCGCCACGATGATGAGTAGATCGGACGGCCCGACAAACGGCATCGGGCGGCCGGTACGGCGCAAAGAGGATTTCCGGCTGCTGACCGGAAAGGGCTGCTTTGGCGACGATGTTGCGCCGCCGCGGCTCGTCCACGCGGTGCTGGTGCGCTCGCCCCATGCGCATTCGCGCATCGCCTCGATTGACAAGAAGGCGGCCCTCGCCGCTCCCGGCGTGCTCGCAGTGCTGACCGGCGCCGACTACATCGCCGACGGCCTCGACCCGATCCCGCACAATCCTGGGCTGAGTGCTCCGCCCGACGTGCAGGTGCGAACGCGGGGCTTCACGCCGATCGCGACGGTCCATTTTCCACTGCCGCCCGAAGTGGTCCGCTATGTCGGCGAGCCGGTCGCGATTGTCGTCGCCGAGACCATCGCCCAGGCCAAGGATGCGGCGGAATTGCTCGACATCAGCTATGAGCCGCTGCCGGCGGTGACGCGCGCCGCCGATGCGCTGAAGTCCGACGCGCCGGTTCTGTGGGAGACCGCGCCGGGCAATCTCTGCATCGATGTCGAGGTCGGCGACGAGGCCGCCACCACCGCTGCGTTTGCTCGCGCGGCGCATGTCGTGCGTCTCGACACCTGGGCGCACCGGGTTACCGGCGTGCCGATGGAGCCGCGCACCAATGTCGCGGAATATGACGCAGCCACCGGCCGATATACGCTATACACCGGCAGCGGCCGCGGCGTGGCGAAGGTCAGGCTCGATCTGGCCCAGGTGCTCGGCGTGGCGGCCGATCAGGTGCGCGTCCTGTGCCACGACATGGGCGGCAATTTCGGGACGCGTAATCTTTTCTACCCGGAATACGCGGTTCTTGCTTGGGCAGCGCGCCGGGTCGGGCGGCCGGTCAAATGGACCTGCGAGCGGCATGAGTTTTTTCTCAGCGACTATCAGGGCCGCGACCTGACCGTGGAGGCTGAGCTTGCCCTCGACGAGCGCGGCAATTTCCTTGCCGTCCGCGGCTCCAATCTGAGCAATCTCGGCGGGCATTCCATCGCCTTCGGGCCGTTGCAAAAAGGCCTCGGCCTGATGTCGAGCGTCTATCATGTTCCATTCGGCTATTTTCGCGGGCGCGGTGCGGTGACCAATACGGTCCCGACGACCCCCTATCGCAGCTCCGGGCGGCCCGAGGCGATTTTTGTCGTCGAGCGGCTGGTCGATCTGGCGGCCGGCAAGCTCGGGATCGACCCGGCGGCGCTGCGCCGACGCAACCTGATCCCGCCCGCGGCGCAGCCCTATTCCAACCCGCTTGGCGTCACCTACGACAGCGGCCGATACGAAGAGGCGATGGACGCCGCCCTGGCGCTCGCCGATTGGGACGGGTTTGGGGCTCGCCGCGCCGCAGCGCGGCTGCGCGGGAAGCACCGCGGCATCGGCGTCGCCAATTATGTCGAGATAACATCGGGCGCGCCGCGAGAGCGCGCCGAAGTCACCGTGCTTGCCGAAAACAAAGTCGAGCTTGTCATGGGCACCATGTCCTCCGGACAAGGGCATGAGACGAGTTTCGCTCAGCTTGTCACCGAATGGCTCGGCGTCCCGTTCGACAGCGTCGTCTATGTCGCGCATGACACCGATCGGGTGAAGGCCGGCGGTGGCTCCCATTCCGGCCGCTCGATGAAGCTCGCCGCCACGATCATCGGCCAGGCGACCGACGACATCATCGACAAGGGCCGCAAGATCGCAAGCTTTCTGCTGGAAACCGGTGAGGTCGACATCGAGTTCGAGCGCGGCTGTTTTCGGGTCGCCGGCACGGATCGCGAGATCGGCCTCTTCGAAGTTGCAACGGCTGCGGTAAGGCGCACGGATCTGCCGCAGGAACTACAAGGGCCGCTTGCCGGGATTGCCGACCAAACCTTGCCGGTCGCGAGCTTTCCGTATGGAACGCAAATCTGTGAAGTCGAGGTCGACGTCGAGACCGGCGAAGTCCAGATCGTCGGCTATGCCGCGGTCGACGATGTCGGCCGCGCCATCAACCCGATGATCCTGCACGGCCAGACCCATGGCGGCATCGCCCAGGGCGTCGGCCAGGCGTTGCTCGAAAACTGCCATTACGACCGCCAGAGCGGGCAAGTGTTGTCGGCAAGTTTTATGGATTACGCGATGCCGCGCGCCGGCACCTTTCCGCCGCTGAAGACCGCGCTTAGCGAGGTGCCTGCCCCAACCAACCGGCTCGGCGTCCGCTCTGGCGGCGAGGGCGGCACCACCCCGGCGCTGGCCGCGGTGATCAACGCCATCGTCGACGCGCTCGCCGAGCTCGGGGTGCGCCATATTGAAATGCCGGCAACCCCCGAGCGGGTGTGGCGCGCCATTCAGGCCGCACGTCATGGCGCCGGCGACGAGCAGCCGATATCGTCGGCCCGCGCTCGGGAGGAGAGCCCGACATGAGCGACGATGTGCGGCCGCAAGATGATCTCGGCCTCGCCGGCAAGGTGGCGATCGTCACCGGCGGCGGCGCCCCCGATGCCGGGATCGGCAACGGCCGGGCGGCGGCATTGCTGCTGGCTCGCTCCGGCGCCAGGGTAGTGGTCGTCGACATCCTGCGCGAAGCGGCCGAAGAGACCGTGTCGATGATCACCGCCGAGGGCGGCGCGGCAATACCGTTCGTCGCCGACGTCGCCGACGAAAGTCCATGCAAGGCGCTGGTCGAGGTGACCCTAAAGGAATTCGGGCGGCTCGACCTCCTCGACAACAATGTCGGCATCGGCGGGCGCGGCAGCGTCGTCGACACGCCGGTCGAGCTGTGGCGCCGGGTCATGCAGGTCAATGTCGACAGCATGTTCTTTGTCTCGCGCTACGCGATCCCGGCGATGGTCGAGACCGCCGGCGGGGGTGCGATCGTCAACGTGTCGTCGATCTCGGCACTGCGGCCGCGGGGGCTCACCGCCTATTCGACCTCAAAGGGTGCGGTCATCGCACTGACCCGGGCGATGGCGGTCGATCATGGTCCCCAGAACATCCGCGTCAATTGCGTGGCGCCGGGGCCGATCTACACCCCGCGCATGTATACCGGACAGATGACCCCGGCCGGGCGCGAGGCGCGCCGCAAGGCCTCGGTGCTGGGCATCGAGGGCCTCGGCTGGGACATCGGCCACGCCGTGCGGTTCTTGCTGTCGGCGCAGGCGCGCTACATCACCGGGCAGACCCTGGTCGTCGACGGCGGGGCGAGCCTTGTCGGCCCGGCCCGCGCCCCCGGCACCTAGCGACCCCGAATTTTATTTGCTTCGGGGCGGCGGGGGAGCAGGGGGCGCCGGCGGTGTGCTGGGGGCCGGTACGACAACAATCGGCGGCTGCATCTGCCGCGCCGCGGTGATCGAGTTCGCGATCGCGGTCGCGACGCCGACAAGCTCCTGGCGGGTCGCCGCCGCCTCGCGTGAGATCAATTCCTGCGTCTGGTCGATCCTTTGCAGGCCGTATACGCTCAGCGCAATCAGGATCGCGCCAACCATGGCGGTCGCGCCGATCGTCAGGTTTTGCGAATGCCGCAATCCTTCGATTGCCGCTTCTACCCTGGCGATGCGTTCCGCGAGATCTATTGGCGGGGGAGGGGAACCGCCGCCAGGCGGCGTCTGTACGTCTGGCCTTATCGGGGTGACATTGTCGCGCCCTGTTCCCGCTCCCTGCGCCATTTTTCGAAGGTCCTTGCGTCGATCAGCCTGAGATTTCCGCAATTGATGCAGCTTGCTGGAATAAACGCCACCATCGGCTGAGGTATCGGCGGTGGACTACGCTCGTCGCCGACCGAGAGGTAAACATATGTGGTCGGCTCCGGATAAACCATCCAGTGGTCTGTATCGCACAACTCACAGGTGCTGTTATTCCATTTCTGATCGATGAACTCGCGGACATCGTCAAGCAGGCTTTGCCGCCCCTCTATGTCTGCCATTTTTGGCTCCAGGCCGACCCATATGCAGATATCGACACCAGATATGGTGCCGATACCTTCGGAGTAAAATGACGGGCTAGCCGGGAACCGTTCCTAAGCTTACCCGAAGCGGGAGACGTCGACGGCTTTTTCGGTGATGAATTCGAGCAATGCCGGGGTGCCTTCGCGGGTTTTTTCGATGCCGCGCTTGATCGCCGCCTGGATCTGGCCGGGCTCGGTCACGCGCTCGCCATAGCCGCCGAGCGCCTTGGCGAAATCGGCGTAATGGCCGCTGATGTCGGTCGAACGGTATTTCTCGGTCGCGACCGGCATGACCTTCAGCTCGATCGCCATCGAGAAATTGTTCATCAGGATCGACAGGATCGGGATGCGCTCGCGTACCGCGGTCTCGAAATCCATGCCGGTAAAGCCGATCGCGGCGTCGCCCCAGACGTTGATGCATAGCTTGTCGGGCTTTGCCAATTTGGCGCCCATTGCCAGCCCGAGCCCATAGCCGAGCTGGGTCGTCTTGCCCCAGCCGAGATAGCTCAATGGCGTCTCGCTGACCCAGAACGGCGACAGCTGGTCACGCGGGCTGCCGGCGTCATGAGTGATGATCGTGTTCTTGACGTCGACCGTGTGCAGCAATTCCCAGATCACGCGGTAGGGCGACAGGGGCTTTGTGTCCTGGGTCAGCCTCGGCATCCACTGCCCCATCCATTCTTCCCTATGCCCGCGGATCTCGCGGGTCACGCCCGGCAACCGGTCGCGGGTCTTGCCATGCAGCCGGTCCTTGACCTCTTCAAGCAGCGCGTCGAGGGTCAGCCCGGCATCGCCGACCGCAGCCAGTTCGACCGGCACGTCCTTGTTGATCGCGTAGGGGTCGAGCGTTGCGTGCGCGATCTTCTTCCCCTTCGGCATCGCCGTGCCAAACGACGTGCGCGTAAAGCTGCAGCCAATACCGAAAATAAAATCGGCGTTCTGCAGCATGTGCCAGAGATGCGCGCCAATGCCGATGCCGCCGGAGCCGAGCGACAGCGAATGGTTTTCCGGAAAGCTGCTTTTGCCACCGAGCGTCGTCATGACCGGGGCTTCCAGCAGTTCCGCGAGCGCCCTCAGCTGCGGCCACGCCTTGCCGTAGTGGACGCCCTGACCGGCGACGATGACCGGGCGCTGCGCGGCGACGAGCGCCTCGGCAATCTTCGAGACCGATTGCGGATCGGGGGCGCTCTTGAGCTTCGGTGTCTTTTGGTATTCGGCCACAAGCGCGTCCGACACCTCCTCGCGCAGGAGGTCACTCGGGAACTCAACCAGCACCGGGCCTGGGCGGCCGTTCTTGACCGTCGTAAAGGCGCGGCGCAGCGCCTCACCTGTCGCGCTAGCGACCGTTACCTGCTCGCACAATTTCGTGACGTTGCGGTAATTTAGGGCGGCGTTGAAGTTCGGGTGCACCTGGTTGATGTTGCGGGCGTAGCCGGCCGGCAACACGACGACCGGGGTCGAGTCGCCGAAGGATTGCGCGACGCCGCCAAACGCGTTCTCGGTGCCGGGACCGTGCTGCATCGCAAAGACGCCGATCCGGTCACCCGAGGTGACCTTGGCGATGGCATCGCACATATGCAACCCGATGCGCTCCTGGCGCACCATGATGGTGCGGATGTCGGCCTCGGCGGCGGCCTCGATGATCGGGTTGACCGGGTAGCCGATCAGATACTCGATCCCTTCACGCTTCAGGATTTCGGCGACGGCATTGGCAACTTTCATGGGGCCCCTCCTCGGTGCTCGGCTTGTGATCCGCCCGATTGTGACACAAGCGGTGCTGCAGGTGCGAGCACCGTCAAGTCACGCGATGGCGGCAATCCGAGACTGCACGTCAACTTCCCTCGCCCGCAGCCGCGCGCAGGCCGGAAAGGTAGAGCTCGCGGTGCTTGGGGTTGCGCCAATGCGCAGCGCTCGGCACGACCAGCAAGGTATGGGTCCGCAGCCGTTCGACGGTCTCTCGCGCCTCGTCGAGCCGCCCCATATGGGCGTAGCACGACGCGAGAAACCGGTAGGTCGGCGCCCAGCGCGGGTGCTCTTGCAGCGAGCGCAGCAGCATCAGCTTGGCGTCGTCGAAGCGTCCGGCGAAAAAATGGCCGACGCCGATGGCCATCAGCGCCCCAGCCCGGCGAGCGTGCGGACTGAGCCGCAGCGATGTCTCGAAATGGCTGATCCCGGTTTCGGTTTGCCCAGCCCACAGCCGGAGCCAGCCGCTGATCACCCAGCCCTGAGCGAAGCTTGGATTGATGACCAAAGCACGCTCGATCAATTCGATGGCGGGGTCGATATCCTCGTCGAAATAACCCAAGGTAAAGGCGACTTCGCGGAGGACATTCGGGTCACCACTGGCGACCTGAAGCGCCTGCCGGGCGAGATCGACACCGGTGCGCCGGTTGGTCTGCGGGCTGTCGCTCCAGCCGTTGACGTGGAGGTCAAAGTGGCACCTCGCCGCGAGCGCGAGCGCGGAGCCGTAATTCGGATCGCGCTCGATTGCCTGCGAGAGCAGGTCGAGCGCCTCGACGATCCTCTCCTTCTCCCAGGAGTAGGCGTGGGAGAGCGCGCGCAGATAGAGATCGTAGGCGGTGAGGTCACCGGTTGGCCGGTCGGCCGCGCGGCGGATCTCGGCGGCTTGCAAGGTCGGCTCGATAATGCCGGCGACGCTGACCGCGACCCTGTCCTGAAGCTCGAAGACGTCGTTCACGGAGCCGTCGAAGTGGTCGGCCCACAGATGTGCACCCGCGGTGGTCTCGATCAATTGCGCGCTGATGCGCACCCGCCTGCCCGCCTTGCGCACCGAGCCTTCGAGCACGTAGCGAACGCCGAGCTCCCGCCCGACCTGCTTCACCTCGACCGCTCGGCCTTGGTAGGTAAAGCTCGAATTGCGCGCGATGACAAACAGCCAGCGGATCCGCGACAGTGCAGTGATGATCTCCTCGACCATGCCGTCGGCAAAATACTGCTGCTCGGCGTCGCCGCTCATATTGGTGAAAGGCAGCACGGCGATCGAGGGTCTGTCGGGGAGTAGCGCCGCCGGTGGCGGCGGCGGCTCGGCGATCGCGGGTTGGCTAACGACCGTCGTGGCATGTTCCTCCTGTACCTCGCCGACAAAGCGGACGCCCTTACGAGGCAGGGTCCGGATCAGACGCTGTGCGGCGCCACTGTCGCCGACCGCCTTGCGCACGGCGTTGATACGGGTCGTCAGGGCGGATTCGGACACGATCCGGCCGCCCCAAACCGCGTCCAATATGTCGTCCTTAGTAACGACGCGATCGCGGTTTTGTATCAAGTAAATCAACAGGTCGAAGACCTGCGGCTCGAGCGCTATTAGCTCGCTACCGCGGCGAAGTTCGCGCCGGGCCACGTCGAGATTGTACTCGCCGAAGAAGAATTCCACGGCCACTCTCCTCGGCCAATGGCGCGTTTATTAAGATGATATTAAGCTATTCTTAAGGGTAAATCAAGCTGCCAATAAAGTCTCGGGCCGAAATCCGATGCATCCTCGACCGTCGTGCAAACCCGCACTCTCGGAAGGTGCTTGGCATGAAGACGGAACGCGCTCCGTCGCCTCTGGGGTACGCAGGCCGCTCGCCGGCGGGCGCGACCACCTTTGGTTGGGTGCCGCGCCGCGCTCATAAAACCACGCACTAGACGGGAATGGTTACCCATATCACAACATTTCACTGTCGGAGGAGAACATCGTGAACAAGATCGGCCTTAGCGCCGTCGGCGTTGTCGTCGGACTGACGATGCTGACGCGACCGGCGTTTGCAGGCGGTGGCGCCACCCCCGGGCCGCTGTCTGAGCTGACTGCCGAGTGGTGGCAATGGGGGCTGTCGATCCCGAAGGATCAAAACCCGCAATCGGATGCGACCGGCCAATACTGCATGGTCGGCCAGCGCGGGCCTCTGTGGTTTCTGGCCGGGACGTTCAATGGCGATGCGGCGACACGCGCATGCTCTGTTCCGGAGGATAAGACGCTTTTCTTTCCCATTGCAAACGCGATCAATGTCAATAGCCCCAATGTATGCGGGTCGCCTCCAGGAAACGAGTTGGTCAAGGACTTGCGGGCTTCAAGCAAAGCCACAATCGATGGCGCCACCGATTTGAGCCTAGAAGTCGATGGTAAGTCTGCCAATAAACTAATTCAGCGAGTCCAATCACAGGTGTTTGAAGTTGCGCTACCGGAAGATAACCTGTTTGACAAGCCGTGCGCCGATGCGGGTCTCGGAAATGTCCCGGCCGGGATATATTCACCAGCGGTCGATGACGGCTACTACGTAACGCTCGGGCCGTTGAAGCGAGGAACTCACACCGTCCATTTTCAGGCGGTGGCAAGCCCGGGTGGGTCCAACGAAGACGTGACATACACCCTGACCGTCGTCCCGGTCCTGACAAAATAATAAATCGGAAGCGGCTCGACGGATATGCGTGAGCGCGGCGGTGCAGCCACCGCGCTCATTGCGAGACCCCGCGTTTCATTCGGCATCAACGGCTTGACGTTCCTTTTGAAGCACGCCGTCCGCAAGACCGCCAGTTCGTTTGTCGGGGCACATGACGGTCATGATCAGCAGAGCGCCCAAAACGAGCTGACGAGCGCAGAGCTGCACTCCATTTACGGAGGTTCGTGATGTCAACGGATACGCCGAAAACAAAGCCGAGATTTGGTTCTGCCGTGCCTCATGGCGCATTAGCGTTCGCTGCGGTCCTCGGCCTGTTGTCGGCAACGGTGACTGGCGCCGCCGCAGGCGAGGACGGGGATGTGCAAGCGCGGGGGGCGTTCACCTGCGACTTTGCCCTTTCACCCAGCCTGCCCCTAGATCAAGTCGCGCCGTCGATCGAGCGCGATCGGATGTATATGGCTGCCCGTCCCGGCATGATCCACAAACATATCCCGATCGCGGTCGACCCCAGCAGCGGACAATATCTTTCCGGCGGACGGTATCTGTTTGACACCGCCGAGCACGCTCGCGAATACAGGGATTGGGTCTTCCACAGCTACGTGCTCGACGACGTATTGTTTCTCAAGCGGTCGTATTTTCTTGGCCCCGAGTGCCATGCCTGGACGGTGATCGGGGCGCACGATTTCGGTGACATCCACAGCTCGCAGATCGTGCTGAGGACCGAACGCTGGTCGGTACGCAATGCCCGTCAGCCGGCTTGGACGCTGGCGCAGAGATTCGCCGCCATTCTGGACACCGCGCAGGCGCGCGGCCTGACCAGCGTGTGGCTGCTCTACGACCAGGAGGAGGGGCTCGCCTCGCTCGTCTATTTCGCGGGCAGGGTCGGTCCGAGCAACCCCCAAGAGCCGGATTACGCCAGCCTCAGCGTCCTCGCCGATGCTCCTCCGCTCGGCCGGATATTCGACGACCAGGGCTGGACGCGCACCTTCGACCGCACCCAGTGGACCCTGACCATCTGGTTCCCGTTCGCGCTGGGCGATCGTGGCGAGCCCGCCTTGTGGCCGAATGCGCCGCCATTCCCCCACCCTCGCCAGGGCGACGGGGTGTGCGAGGTGAGCCGCGGGGAAAGCGCCGCCGACCCCGACATCCCCAATGATTGTCCGGCCTTGTGTGGAGACGGCATCGCCCAGAGTAACGAGAACTCCATGAACTGCCCGGGCGACGTGCGCCTGTTTCAGTAAGGACCAGTAGCCGGCGGCTTACCGCACCGGCACGGCCGGACTTCGTATGCGCCGAGACGGAACTGACAGGGTTGGCCGGGCAGCCGGCACGATGGACGGCAATTCAAACTGGGGGGAACGAGTCATGAAAGACAGGACGACGTATCTACAAAATATGGTTGCGGTGGTTGGCATCACGCTCATCGCCGCCGGGCTTATAGGATCCGCCCCAGGCGAGGCGCTCGCCGACCCGCCGGCCGTCAACGGGGACTTGCCGCAACTCGCCGCCCAATGGATGCAATGGACCCTTTCGCTGCCCAATGACGCTAACCCGGTGGTTGATCAAACCGGAGCCTTGTGCGCGGTGGGCCAGCGCGGACCGATATGGTTCCTGGCCGGAACTTTTTTTGGCGGTACGTTGACCCGCACCTGCACAGTGCCGGAGGGGACCACGCTGTTCTTTCCGGTCATCAACGGTTTCGCGATCAATACTCCAGGCTGCGGTCAACCTGACGATTTGAACACCGTCAAAAAATTGAAGCAATTCTATTACGCCGAGGTGACGGAATTTGTTGATCAGGCGCACAGCGTATCGGCCACCGTCAACGGCCTCAAAATCAAGACGCAGCGCGTCGAGTCGCAACCTTTTGCTGTGACAAATCCGCCCGGAAACATCTGGGGTCCGGATGCCTGCGGCACGGGAGTGCCGCTCGTGCCGGGGATCTATTCGCCTGGAATCACCGACGGATATTGGGCGAAGATAGAAAACCTGAAAGCATCCCCGAACCCGTACACCATCTATTTTCACGCCGCGTCCGGGGACACCGTGGAGGATATCACATACAGCCTGACCGTGACGCCGGCGTACTTGAAGTAGCGCTCCGCCAACAAGCATCTTTTATCTGGGGCGAGCCCCGATCTGCTCGTCCCTCATGCGGCGCCCAGCGGTGGAGGATTTGTCAACGACTTCGAGCCGTACGCCATCAATGCGGGCAGAGTTGGATTTGTCGGAGATGTCGATACCGGCGATGAAGGCGTCTTCGTCGGCCGCCAAGGACGGATTTCGCAGATTGCGCGGGCGGGGCAGCCAATCCCCGGCATCGACGCCACCTTTGAGATCGGGGCCCTCGGCCACACTCCTCTCAATAACGCGGGTCGACTGTGCTTTGAAGGCTGCCCAGGTGGCGCTTCTCCATCGGGCAGACCGCGCCCGTTCCCGATCAGATGCGCTGCGTCCTGCGCTGCACGCTATGGGTATCGCCGTCGCGGGCAGCCCACGATTTCAGCCGCACCGACCACCCCGAAAATCTCGATCAGCCGCGCCACCTGATCGAGCAAATCGCGCCGCCCGTAATCCTCGCCGGTCTCCATCAAGATTGCCTCGGCGAGGAAGCCCGGAGAGACCTCTTCAAGCCAACGCCCGTACCGCAAGATGCACTGGGTGGTGGCCATCGGGGACAGTCCGTCAAAATTGCGTCAGTGCTTGATTTAGGGTGAGCTTCGGCTATTAACAAAACCTTAACGCGCAAATCGGCCGGACGCGATTTAGACGCTCGCGGCGGCGTGGGGCCCCGCAATTTGGCGAAGGGGCGGCGCGGCCACGGGCGGCCTTGCGGCGGGCCGCGGCTCCCTGCGCGATCCGGCCCTTGCGCGATCCGGCCCTTGCGCGATCCAGCCCTCGCGCCCCCGCCCCGCGATGCGGTAGCCTTCCCCTCTCGGTTCCGTGGGGAGGAAGAAATGAGCGCGTTACCGGATTACGAAAACAAGTACCACAGCGCCCGCATCGAACGCCGCGACGGCATCCTGCAGGTGACGCTGCACACCGAGGGTCAATCCCTGCGCTGGGGATTTCTGCCGCATGGCGAACTGCCGGAACTGTTTCACGACATCGGTGCCGATCGCGACAACCGGGTCGTGATACTGACCGGCACCGGAGCCGAATTTTCCGGGCCGCGGGCGACGCCCGGCACCTCGTCCTTTCCGGCGCGGCCGTCTATCGAGCGCATCGACCGCATCCACTGGGAAGGCCGGCATCTGCTGATGAACCTGTTGAACATCGAAGTGCCCGTCATCAGCGCGATCAACGGCCCGGCCTGGCGGCATTCCGAGATCGCGTTGCTGTCCGACATCGTCCTCGCCGCCGACACCGCGCAGTTTCAGGATTCGGCGCATTTCATGTCGGACGTCGTGCCGGGCGACGGCATGCACATCGTCTACCCGCTGCTGTTGGGGATGAACCGCGGGCGCTATTTCCTGATGACCGGGCAGACGCTCGACGCCGCCGAGGCGCTGCGGCTTGGGCTCGTCGCCGAGGTGCTGGCCCCCGACAAGGTGCTCGCCCGCGCTTGGGAACTGGCCGACGGCCTGACCAGAAAGCCGACCCTGCTGTTGCGCTACACCCGTCTGCTCTTCACCGAATATCTGCGCCGGCAGATGCACGAACTGTTGGGCTACGGGTTGGCGATGGAGAGCCTGGCGCTGATCGAAAAGCCCGAGGCACCTGCAGGCACCTGACCGCTGTCAGGCAAATCGGCCGAGACTCGGCGGGCGAGCACCCATTCGCTCCGCCGCGGCGTTGCGGCACGAGCGGACTTATCGCTCCTGCTCACGCTGCGACAGCCCGCCGCGCTCCGACAGCCAGCCCTGCTCCGGCGACCGGCCGTGCTCGGCGCCTTCGCGGCTGCCTGCCGACGGGCAGAGTTTGCCGGCACCGCCGTAGTAGTAAGTGCACAACGGCAACTCTACTTTAACGTTGGTAAAATCGGGCTCGATTCCGTGTGCGAAGACGTGCATTCCACAGCTGGGTTTGGTCGCGGCCTTGATCCGATCCACTTGTGTCCAGGTGAAGCCGGTCTTCTCGAGGGTCGCGCGCGGGTCGGCTCGCCACAGGGCGTCGGGGACCTCGTAGGGGTCGTATTTGGTCACGTCGTCGCAGACATAGCGTATGTTGGCCTGCTGGCAGGACACAAGCGAGCCGTACGCACGCTCGCCGTGTCGCCCGCCGACCGCCACGCAATATCCTCTCTCGTGCGAAAACATCCATTGCGTCGGTTCCGCCGGGTTTCTCGTCCCGCCGTCCGGACACGCCGTGATCGTATAAGTCGTATATTTTGCGGGCTCGTTGACCGTGGCGGTCGACGGGCAGTTCAGCAAGCCGACCCCGTCGTCGAACTGCCAAGTATAGCCCTTGGGGCCCAATTGATATAGCTGTTTGACAAAATTGGTGTTATGGATCGAATACATTCCATCCGGGACGTCGTAGATGCTGACATGCTTCGAGAAGTGCGGACCTACCCGCTGCTGCGGGCCGGAATTCTGCGGACAGAAATATTTCAGGGTCGTTGTATTTGCCCCGTCACAGCTGTCGGCCGCATAATAGCTGGTCGAGGTGCAGGTGCCGAGCGCACAATTCGGCTGGTTTGCATGGGTGTCGACCGGATAGCCTAGCGTTTGGCTTTCGAACCATTTGTAGGGAGCGACACAGGCTTTGGCCGGCCCGGTTCGAACCGGCTGATCATTGGCGTTCCAGTGGGCCAACAGGTCAATTTTTCCGACAATCAGCTTCTGCTGGCCGGGATCCGTGGAATAGATCGTGGTCTGGTCTTCAGTCGGACAGCTGGCCAGGTCGAGCATCGAACCGTCGATGGAGGCCTCCTGCGCCGGCAGCGGGTCGTCCCCGGCGTTGTTGTTGCACCTGAGCTTGTCCGATTGCGCGGCGACGTCAACTCTCAAAGGGAAGGTGTAGCCGTCGACGGTGCTGACATCATAGTAATCGCTTGACGCCAGCGGACCGCAATTCGCGGCATTCGGGTCCGCTTGGCATTTCGGAAAATGCGGCGCGATGTCGCCCGGATTGAAGATGCACTTCGACTTGTCCGCCGGTTGGTTGAGGTTGCTCGAGTAGTTGCAGCCGAACGACATCTCTGCAACGGTGTTGACGGAAGCGAGGTCGGTATCTGCCGCACCGATCGCACAACTGTGCTGGTTGAACGGGTCGGTGTCGCCTTTCGGACATCCGTTGAAAAAGCTGAACCGGCCCGAAGGCGCGCCGGCGTCCGGGATTTCGAACGTCCTGACGTTGGCGCCTGTTTTCTTGTCGTCGGCTGGGATCTTCAACGCGTCGATCAGCAGATCGACCCAAATCTGGGCCGCTGCCGGCACGGGTAGCGACTTGTCGAGAGTCAGGACCGTGCCCTTGGCGACCGGCTGATGGGAAACGGGCGACGATTTTTGCGGTCGGGCCCGGAATGCTGTCTTGGATGTTTTTGGCGGTGACGATCTCGATATACTGGCCGGGGAAGAAATAGAGGGTCTTGTCGTCTGGGGGCAGCGCGATCGTCAACTTGTCTGTCGGTGCGGCTGAGGACGCGACGGTCGCTCCGCTGCCGGTGAAATGCTCCTGCCCCGCATAGGCCCGGAACCATCCTCCGGAGTTTTCCTGGACCGTCACCTGATTTCCCTGTCCGCCCGGCGTGAAGACCGCCCAAATGTCGGTTGAGCACTGGTTGACGATCTTGAGCCGGGGATGAACGCCCGTGGTCGGCACTTTCGGGCGGTCAGGGGGAGCAGGACTCTGCGCGTTGGCGACGCCACACAGCAGCGCGACGATCGGTGCGATCAAACCAATCCATTTTTTCACAATGAGCGTTCCTGCTATGCCTGAACCAAGCCGGTGCCAAATGTCAGGCGGGCTCTTCTGTAATGATGGTTCTAATGGCAGTGTGTTTTTGATCGGTTAACTGCGCAATTCGGCCGCGGCATCCGGCCGGTTCGCTTGGCCCGGACGTCTGGCCCGTTCCTATCTGCCCGAGGCGCTCTCTTGTGCCTCCTACAACCGGATCGCGATGCCCGATCGGCACATTGCAGCCATGCCGGCGGGCCCCCAACTACGTTGCGGAATTCCGATCGGCTATTGGGATGCGCCAAGCCTCGTTGCGGCACGCGCGTGGTCTCGCGCCCGACTGACGAAAAAGCTGCCAGAGACCCTGTTTGTCTTTGCCTATCTCCTAATTCGTGGTTAAATTTTCAAATATGAATTGCAACTCAACCCGAAACATCGCAATATCTGTTCGGCATCGTTATGTCCCCCCAACGATGCGTTGTCGCCTGTCGGATGGGCAAACCGACAGGAACAGAAGCCCCGGTCCCCCCCGACCGGGGCTTTTCTGTAACGGCCTGCCGGTCACTCTGTAACGGCGGCAGGATCCGCTGGCGCTTGCCGGGGACCACTTCTTAAAATGGCGCAGCGATACCGCTGAGGAACAAGGATTTGGCAATGGCGCTGGATGGCGATGCTGCACGCGTTCTGGAAATGGTGCGCCTGTCGGGCAGGCCGCCGCTCGAGACCGTCTCTGCGACCGAGGCGCGCGCCCTGTTTCTCGGCGGGCGTGAAATCCTCTCGCCGGAACCGGCGCCGGTCGCCGAAATCCGCGATCTGGCTATCGCCGGCCGGATGGCACAACATTGCCGCTGCGGCTTTATCGCGGCGCCGGCACTGGTGCCGCGACGCTGCTGCCGGCGCTGGTTTTTTTCCACGGCGGCGGCTGGGTGGTCGGTGATCTCGAGACCCACGACCCGATGTGCCGCCATCTCGCCAACGCCACTGGCTGCGCGGTCGTTGCGGTCGATTACCGGCTCGCCCCCGAGCACAAATTCCCGGCGGCCGTCGAGGACAGCTTTGCCGCCACCGAATGGGTCGCGGCAAATGGCGCCGAGCTCGGCATCGACGGGGGGCGCCTCGCGGTCGGCGGCGACAGCGCCGGCGGCAACCTCGCCGCGGTGGTGAGCCTGCTCGCCCGCGATCGCGGCGCGCCACGCCTCCGCGCTCAGCTGTTGCTGTACCCGGCCCTCGATTTCGGCATGAACCACGCCTCGCATCAGCGCTTTGCCGAAGGCCATCTGTTGACCGTGGCGACAATGCGGTGGTTCGCCGAGGCGTATATCCGCGGACCGCAGGATGTCGACGATTGGCGCGCCTCGCCGCTGCGCGCCCGCGATTTGTCGGGTCTGCCGCCGGCGTATGTGCTGACCGCCGGCTACGACCCGCTGTGCGACGAAGGCATCGCTTATGCCCGCCGGCTTGAGGAGAACAACGTTGCTGTCACATCCCGGCACATGCCGGGCCAGATCCACGGCTTTCTGCTGATGGGCAAGATCGTGCGTGCCGCCGGCCCGGCGCTGGACGAGATCGCGGCGGCGTTGAAGGCCGCGTTCGACAACGGGTGAAGCCAGTTCCTCCGGCCGCCCGCTTTGGGTCCGTCCGGAAGCCGCTTCGGATGACCGCCCGGCAATGGCTGCGCCTGGTGCTGGTCGGTCTTGGCGCCTCGGTGGTGCCGCTCGACACCGCGGTCAATATCGGCTTTCCCGAGATCACCCGCAGCTTTGGCCTGCCGATCCAGATGATCCAGTGGGTCGTGATCTGCTATGTCCTGACCTATGCCAGCCTGATGCTGGCCTTTGGCCGGGTCGGCGACATTTTCGGCCATGCCCGGGTTTTCCGCGCCGGGCTGGCGTGGAGCGTCGCGGCTTTCCTGCTGTGTGCTGCCGCCCCGGCCTATGGTTGGCTGCTGTTCTGCCGATTTCTGCAAGGGATCGGCGCAGGGCTGGTGATCAGCGTCGCCCCGGCGCTGGTGACCGGATTTTTCCCCGAGCACCGACGCAGCCGCGCGATTGCCGCATTTACAATGATCTTTGCGCTGGCCTCGGCCGCCGGGCCGCTGATCGGCGGGGCACTCGTCAATGTTTGGGGTTGGCCGGCGGTGTTCTGGTTCCGCGCGCCGATCGCGCTGGTGGCGCTTGTATTTCTCACAGGATTGCCGCGCGAGGGGAGCGGCCAGGCCACGCGGGAGCCGCTCGACCTCATTGGTGCCGTTCTGCTGGCGCTGACGATCACCGGCGTCTTGCTGTTCATCAACGAGGTGCCGAGGTTCGGCCGGCATGATTGGTTAGCCCTTCCGTTGCTCGGGATGGCGGTCACCGGAGGTTGGGCGTTCCTGCGTCGCGAGGGCCGCGTCGCCACCCCGATCGTCAATCTCGAATTTTTTCGCAGCCTCGGCTTTGCCACGATCAATTCCGCGAGCGTGCTGGTCTACCTGACGAGCTTTTCGGTACTGCTGTTCGTTCCCTATTACCTGGTGCGGTTTACCGGATTGCCGCTGCCCTGGGCGGGCGCGGTGCTCGCCGCGTCCTTTGTCGGCGCGATGGCCGCTTCGCCGCTGGCCGGACGGTTGGTCGAGCGCGTGCCGGCCAATCGCGTTGCCCTGCTCGGGGCGGTGCTCGGCGGAGCGGGGCTGATCGCGATCGGCAGCTTAAGGGCCGGTGCGTCGGCCGGCACGCCAGTGATCCTCGGAGCGCTGCTAGTGCAAGGGTTCGGCGTCGGGTTGTTCCAGGTCGCGTATATGGACGTGGTAGTCGCGACGATGCCACCGCGGCAGCGCGGCGTCGCGGGCAGCGTCGCGATGCTGACCCGCACCCTCGGGACCGTCAGCGGGGCGACCTTGCTGACGCTTGTCTTCCACGCCGTCGAGACGGCCGCCCTCGCCGCAAAGACGACGGCGGCCGTCGCCTTCCTCACTGCGTTTCGGACGACCTTTTATACCGCAGGAATTGTTTCGGTCTTGACCGGGGTGGCGGTGCTCGTTTGCGGCAACCGCCGATGATCCCGGCAGGCGCTCACTCGTCTTCGAGGGTAAAGCCTACTTTCAGGACCACCTGATAATGCGCGACCTTGCCTTCCTCGACATGGCCGCGGGTTTGGAGAACCTCGAACCACCCGACCTGACGCAGCGTGCGCGACGCCCGGCCGACGGCGTTCTGGATCGCATCCTCGATGCTCTTTTCCGACGAGCCTGCGACTTCGATGATCCGATAGACGTGGTCTGGCATTTGCACTCTCCTATGGTCCTCTAGTTGGCCGCAAGCCGGCGCCGGCAGCGGTGATTGCTGGGGAGAAAACACGCGCGGCATCAATTCGTCCCGCACCGGGGCAATTTAAACCCCCGAGCGGCCGTCCGACCGCGTTATTCTGGGCCGATGCCAATACCGAGGGAATGGGGGATCGAGATGTCCGTGACGATGTACCATAATCCGCGCTGCACCACCTCGCGACGCACTTTGGCGCTGTTGCGCGAGCGTGGGATCGAGCCCGAGATCATCGAATATCTGAAGACGCCGCCCTCCGCACCCGAGTTGAAAAAGATCCTGGGCCAGCTCAAAATCCCAGCGGCCAAATTGCTGCGTAAGAAAGAGGCTTCCGCCGCCCGCATCGACCCCAAGGCCCTGTCGGAAGATCAGCTGATAGCGGCGATGGTCAAGAACCCGATCGTCATCGAGCGGCCGATCGTTCTCTCCAGTGGCAAGGCTGCGCTCGGCCGCCCGCCCGAGGCGGTGCTTTCGGTGATTTGAGCCCCTGATGATCACCCCTCTTCGTCGCTGGCACCCAGGGAAGTCGGAGGCGGTTGTCGGAGGCCCTTAACGGCCCGGCGCGCTCAACTGGCTGGTTCGGCCGCCTGCTGCAGACTGTCGCGCGCGATTTACGTTGTCCAAACCGCCCGAAGGGTCGATCCTGGCCCTCTACCCGCCGGGAAGCTAGGGAATGTCGGCTCGAGTGTGAAGTAGTTCACACACCTGAACTGCCGGGCGGCGTATCTGTGGTAAAATAAACAAGAGGGGACATCATGGATTGTTGCGAAACCGATGGGTTCAGACGCCCACCCGAAATCCGCGAGAAGCCGACTTTAGAAAAAACCGTAAGACGCCGCGGAGTGCTGAAGGGGACGGCACTCGTCGCCGGTGCGAGCCCTTTTCTGGCGAGCGCGTTTAAAACCGCTGCGGCGAAGAGCACCACTATCCAGCTCGCCTTTTGCAGCCAGCTGCTGTGCGTCCCGGCTTACGAGGTCACCCGCGACGGCGGATATTTCCGCGACGAGGGGCTCGACGTGCAGCTGGTCTATATGCGCGGCAGCACCGCCGCCATGCAGGCCTTGGTCGGCGGCGCCGTCGACTATGCGGCGACGACTTTCGACGACGTCCTCCAGGCCTTCAACCGAGGCGCCGACATCAAGCGGTTCTACTCAACCGCCCGCCTGCCATTGCTGGCGCTGGCGATCGCACCGAACCGGGTTGCCGAGATCAACAGCTTCAAGGACCTGGAAGGGCGCACTATCGGCGAAGTCTCTCGTGGTGGTATTGCCGAAGCGCTAACGCTGTTTCTGATGAAGAAGCAAGGGGCCGACGGCAAGAAGGTCCAGTTCGCCGTGCTCGGCTCCAACATCTACGAACCGGTACGGCTTGGGCAGGTCGATGCGGCTTGGGTTGGCGAGCCGGCGCTGTCATTGCTGGTCAAAGAGGGCGGGAAGGCGCTGGTCAATTTCATGGAAACCGATGACGCCGACAAATATCTCGGCGGCCGCTACGAATTCATGGGTGTCTCGGTCAGAACCGCGGAGATCGCCGAGCGGCGCGAGCAGATGCGGGCGCTCGTGCGTGCCCTCGGAAAAGGACTTTCGCGGCTCCAGAGCGTCAAGCCGGAGCAGATCACGGCGTCGCTGCCGCGTCAGCTTCTCGAAGGCGTGGACACCGCGCAGCTGACCGAGATCTTCGGCCGCTATCGAGCTTCGCTGTACCCGACGCACGGCGTCGAGGATACCGCTGCGTGCGATCGCGTCGCCGACACGCTTAAATTTACCGGGCTGATCAAGCCGGAGATCAAGGCGGAGCAGGTGCTCGACCTCTCGATCGCCGGCTCCTAGCCAGTGCTCGACGTCTCCGGCCTGACCCTCAGCTACGGCGCCGAGCCGGTCCTCGAAGGTGCCGACTTACGTGTCGACGCTGGCCAGTTCGTCAGCTTGGTGGGTCCCTCGGGTTCGGGCAAAAGCAGCCTGTTGCGCGCGATCATGGGCTTGCAGCGGCCCAGCGCCGGCACGATCACACTTGGCCTCGATCGCTCAGATCTCGGGATCCTGTTCCAAGACGACGCGCTATTGCCGTGGCGCACGGCACTCGACAATGTCGCCCTCGGCCTGCGCATCCGCGGCAAGCCGCGACCGGAGGCCCGAAGCGAGGCTGAGGCGTGGCTCGGACGGTTGGGGCTCGCCGGTTTCGGCGGGCGCTTTCCGCGGGCGCTGAGCGGCGGCCAGCGCAAGCGCGTCGCGCTGGCGCAAGTGCTGGCGCTCCGGCCGCGGCTGGTGCTGATGGACGAGCCGTTCGCGTCGCTCGATGCGATCGTGCGGCACCGCATCACCCAGGACCTGCTGGATCTCGTAGAAGGCGAGAAGATCGGCGTGCTGCTGGTCACCCACGACCTCGAGGAGGCGCTGGTGCTTTCGGACGTCGTCTATCTTCTGGCGCAGGGGCCGCGCGCCCGCATCCGCCAACGCTATGCCGTGGCGATCCCGCGCCCGCGCGACATCATGAAGGCGCGGACCAACCCGTCCTTTGCGCCGTTGCTCGAGCGGCTTTGGCAGGACCTTTCCGCCGAAGTCGACATCGTGCGGAGAGCTGCCTGACCATGACAATCCCGTTGGCCGCCCGCCGACTGATCGTGCTGGGGATCGTGCTGGGGCTTTGGCAGGCGCTCGCGCGCTTCGGCGTGCTTAACCCCTTCTACATGCCGCCGCCAAGCAAGGTTGCCGTGACCTTGTTCGGGCTGTTCGCGGATGGCGAGATCTGGCCGCATATCGAGGCGACGTTCGGGGCGGCGCTGCTTGGTCTCGCCTTCGGCGTCATCGTCGGAGCGTTGCTCGGGGTCGGTGCTGCACTGGTGCCGCTGATCGGTGAGATCCTCGACCCGGTAATGACGGTTCTGAATGCCGTGCCGCGCATCATCCTGGCGCCGCTATTCGTGATCTGGTTCGGCATCGGTATTGCCTCGAAGGTGGCGGTGACCTTTGTCCTGATCGCGGTACTGTTCTTTTTCGCGGTCTACGCCGGCGTCAAGGAAGTGGACCAGCGCCTCGTCGAGCGGGTCAAGACATTAGGGGGCGGGCGCGCGGTTCTATTACGTGAGGTCTACCTGCCGGCCGTGACCGCATGGGCTCTGAGCAACCTCAAGGTCGCCGTCGGTTTTGCCTTTACCGGCGCTGTCGTCGGCGAATTTGTCGCCTCGGCCCGCGGGCTCGGTTATCTGCTGTCGTTTGCCCAAAGCACCTACAACGCGTCGCTGACCCTGGCCTTGCTGGCGCTGATTATGGCCTTCGTCTTTATGCTCTTCGCGATCGCCGGGAGAATCGAAAAGCGGTTGCTCCGCTGGCGCTGAGCGCAGGTCAGGCCCGAGGTGTTTCAGGATCTCGGTCGCTTGCAGCTGGATACCCACAGAGTGCGCCTTACGGGTATAGGAAATCTGAACGGGAGCAGCAAAACATGTCGCAGAGCCGCTTCGAAGAATGGCACAGTGATCTGCAGGACCTGTTGGGCCTTGGGGTTCCGCCGGTTGCCATTGCGTTTGCCAGCCATGTTCCCGACGGGATTGGGCGGCTTGAAGGACTCATGCCGCCGGCAACAGCGGACGGCCGGACGGGAGCCGTTGCAGCGGGTTGCGTCTTCTGGATCGAGGGCGCGCAAAAGGTTTTCGCGACTGAGGCGCAGGACCATGGCAATTGCAGCGTCGGCAGCTTGACACACGGCTTCAAGACCATGGAGGAGATCGCCCACAATGCCGATGTCGCGGCGCTGTGCGAGACCGGATGGGTAACGCCGGAGGCGGTGTCAAAGATTGCGGTGGTGCGCGAAAAGCCGAAGAACGTCGTTTACGGTCCGTTACGTGACATGCCGCTCGAACCGTCGGTCATCCTGCTGCGGCTGAATGGAAAACAGCAGATGCTGTTGCATGACGCCTGGCCTGACCTTCGTTTCGAAGGCAAGCCGCAATGCCACATCATTCCAATCGCCAAAGAGGGCGGCGAGATCGCCGTGAGCTTCGGCTGCATGCTGAGCCGGGTGCGTACCGGCATGTCGAACAACGAGGTGACCTGTGCGATCCCGGCGAGCCGAGTGTCTGCCCTGATCGTTCGCCTGCGCGCCGCGCGTGCGGCGGACAACGCGGCAGCAGCCTATGCCTCAGAGGATTCGAAGCGATTTTCCCGTCGGCAATGATCGGGCCTTGGCACTCTTCTTTTCCGCGCCAGGCGACGAAGTTGGGATTTTATGGTTCAGCGGCACGGATCACACATCCCGGCTGTCGCCGCACCGCGACCTCGGCCACGGCATATATCCGTTTGTATACGTTTGGCATTCTGAAGAAAGAGGCCCGAACACCAATTTCTCATATATCAAATGCCTCCTCTTTTCGCACCATCGTCGACAAGTCGAGGCTTTGAAGAGAGTCGAAGAACTCTTCGAGCGTTCCGATCGAACCGACGCACTTCGCGCCATTCACGATGCGCCTGGTCATCCAATAGCCGAGTGCACGATAGGATTCGAGCTGTGGCTCATCAAACCATTGTTCGGCGGTCGATTGGTGCGGAAAATCCTCGTGAGCGCGGAGATAGGCGATAATATCCGCCACGGGCTCGTCGCCGCGCACGACAGGCTTGATATAGAGAATCCCGCCTGTCGTGCAGCCGTCGCCGTCGTTCAGATATTTGATCGTGCCCAGCGCGCAGTAAGGGATACCGATGGCAGCCGTGTCTTTCGTAGCCCTGAGCAAATCCGAACTCTCAAAGGTAATCCGCACGCCGAGATCGATCCAGATCTTGCGCACGGCGTTGCCCAGATCCTCGAACCCACGCTTGGGATCGGCGTCGGCGTCACTGACGACAATCCAGCGGCAACGGCGGCGGACCATCTCGTAAATCCCGAGATCCTCGAAGTGCCCGCCGTCCGAAAGATAGACGTACGGACTCTTGTCATCGGTAAGACCGAAAAGCTCGACGAGCAATGGGCGCAAGGAAAGCCAGGGCGCGTCCTGACGATAGGGAACCCGCGGCCGATCGCTTCTGCTAACCCACCTAACTACCCCTTTCACGGCCGCGGTGAGCCAACCGCGCGGTCCGCCTGGATAAGGAGCAGCCAGGCCGGCGCTTGGGTTAGCCCACTTTACTACCCGTTCCACGGCCGCGGCGATCCGACCATTCTGTCCGCCGGCAGGCCCCGGGTTGCCAAGCCACCAGCCGAGTCTGACATTCAGCAAGGTCAGCAGGAACGCGATGGAAGGAGAGGAGTGGTACCCCATGTTCGGGCTGACGGCCGCGCCGGAGATCGCGATCGCCGTGCCCAGCGATATGCCATTTTTGGGATCGCCGTATTCTTTCGTTTTGCGATATCCCAGGTTGTTGCTGGCGCATCCGCAGAATTGTGGGGTCACGGTGAACGGCTCGGCTTTACGCTGCTGCCATGCCAGTCTCGTCGTCGCAGCTAGGTTCAGCGTCATGTTGATGACGTGGAACGGACGCCAGTCCCCCCTTCGAGCGCCTTGTCGTCCCACAGCTCGTGCACTCTCAGATTGTCAGTCGGATCAAACCCCGTGAAACCATCCGCTCGGCGCCCGGGATAATGAGGCCCGCCGAGAAACGCCCGGATTAAACGGTTCCGGTAGATGGCATGAAGCGAGAAGCGGTTGACGTTCACCAGGAAATCGGCCGTGACCGTAATTGCGACGAACCCCGCGAAAAAAATCGCGATCCGGCCAAGCGCCCATGAATCGAGCCAGGCCGACAACAGAATTAACAAGGCCCCCGCAAAAAGGGGACCCGCGATCGCCAGCCCGACATTCGCGATTGTGCCGGTCAGGCTGGTAGCCTGCCCGCGCGCCGGGGTGCTGCTGCTCTTCCCAAGCAAAGCAGTGACGAGCCCCGAAAGCGTGCCGAGTCCCCCAGCCCGGCGAGCCAGGCTTTCGAGTGGTCCCAGACCTGCTCTGCCAGTTCCGATCCCAGGAGGACAAGACCTGATAAGATGATCCAGCCAAGCGCGACAATGATAAACCAGCCGCCCGCGCGCGCCAGCCATTCTCGCTCGAAGTCTCCGTTTGGACTGTAGCTTCGCGCCATTACGTAGGCAAGCTGGCCCATCAGCATGGACAGCATGAACCACGGCATCCCGAACACCACCAGAAACAGCTGGAGGTCCATCGCCGCCGCCGTTTGCAATGTCGTGTAAAGATAAACGCCGAGCCAGATTGCTACTCCGGTGCTCGCCGCACCGAAACTCCAGCCGACGAGATCCCAACCAGAGTTCAGTTTGACGTATCGAGCAAGCAGGAGCGGGGTGATCACCACGCCAAAGACAATGACGCCGAGGGCGGCCATCGCCGCCGCTTGCCACCACCACGGGGACTGCAGCGTCAGATCCAGCCGCGACGGCGCCAGCGCGGTGGCAGGGGTGAGCCCCTTGTTTGCTAGCCAGGCAAAGCCGATGCCAGCGACGATAGCAGGCAGCACGCTCCATCGCAGAAAGTGGCTCTGTTCCTGCTTCGCGTTCGGTCTCGTCCTCGCATTCAGATCCGCCGAGGCCGGCCGGTAAAGGCGTAACAGCTTGTAACCGAGGCTCCACCCCGCACCGGTCAACAAGAGGAGCGCGACCAGGATGGTGGTAATAGGGGAAGAAACTACGACAGAGCTATGCAGTAAAACAGCTGCGATCTTGATCGAGAGCACCACGAGGCTGATCGCCGGGATTAGAATCAACCAGTTCAGTACCAAGTTACGAACGACTAGTGTGACCGCCGTCCAGGTATCAGCCGAGGTCAACCCGAGCTTTGGCGTCAGATAGGAACTGTACGCACGCAGATGCCGGATCGGTTCCGGTTCTTCGGGGTCGCCGCGTCTCGTCGTCAGCGCCAACAATACTGTCTCGGCGCTGCCCCCCGCCTTCTTGTTCCAATGGAGCCAGGCCGAGAGCCAAGACCCGATGTACCCGCCGCCCGACACGGTGGAAAGATAGTCAAATTGGCGCAGCAGTCTGGCCTCGGCGAGCGACTGGATAACCCCGAGCGCGACGCATGCGCTGCGAATGCCGCCGCCTGACAGCGCCAGCGCCGAGAGCTTCAGACCGCTGGCTATCCGATAGGCTTCCTGGCGCTTTTCTTTTTCGTTAGCGGCTTCCCAGGAGTTAGCGGTGGCAAAAGATCCTGGCTTCAATGCCTCGAGTTCTCTGCGCAACACATGTGAAAGCGGATAGCACCTTTTTTCCCCAGCCATCCCGATCTCCCTCCACAATACCTACCGGATCGTCGCACACCGATCCTGATCTGCTTCTCGCGCATGCTGTGCTCTGCGATGACGGTTCATTGTGCCCCCACCCGTGAAGGTTAATTTTTGGCTTGATCTTATCCAAAAAAGAGAGTTTTGGAAGCCTCATTGGATGCCGCGTCGCGCGCTGTCGGCGGCAGCGGACGCGGGCTAGCAGCCAGCCAGAGGAAATTGCAGTTCGAATTGCCAATGTCCAAACCGCGCCTTTACCGAGACGGCAAATAGCGGTTCGCGGCACCGACGTGGGGTCTGCACCAGCGCGCGGCATGTGTATGATCGAGGCAAAGCAGGAGAATCGATGCGGCTTCTAACCCTTGGCGCGGTCATCCTCGCAGTCGTTTCGCTGTCCAACCCGGTTGCGGCTGCAGAAAATGATGCAGCGCCTGGCATCGTCTACGCACTCGGGACCAAGTTCGACAAATCGTTTAACGAGGGGGCGTGGCGGGGGGCGGAGCGGTTCAAGAAAGAGTCCGGCGTCGCCTACCATGAGATCGAGATCGGGAATGATAATCAGCGCGTCCAGGCCTTGTCGGAGCTGATCCGGCACGGGGCGCCGGTGGTCGTGGCGGTCGGGTTCGACCAGCGCGCCGCGGTCGAGACCGTCGCCGACCGCTTCCCCAAGGCGCGGATCACGATCATCGACACGGTGGTCGACAAGCCCAATGTGCAATCGGTCGTCTTTCGCGAGCAAGAAGGGGCGTTTCTGGTCGGCGTATTGGCGGCGATGGCGTCGAAGACCGGCACGATCGGCTATCTCGGCGGCATGGACATCCCGATCATTCGCCGCACCGGCGAGGGCTATGCCGAGGGTGCCCGCTGGTCGGTGCCAGAGATCAACATCGTCGACAATGTCACCGGGACGACGCCCGCCGCGTTTACCGACCCGGCGCGTGGCGCCGAGCTGGCGAAGAGCCAGTTCGACCGCGGCGTCGACGTGATCTTCGCCGCCGCCGGCATCACCGGTTTTGGCGGGTTGCAGGCCGCCAAGGATGCCGGCAAGCTCGCGATCGGCATGGACGCGAACCAGAACGGGCTGTTTCCGGGGACGGTGCTGACCTCGCTCGTCAAGCACGTCGACAACGCGGTCTACGACGCCTTCATGACCGCGCGCGCCGGCACTTGGAAACCGGGCGTCGAGAGCCTCGGCCTCGCCGAGCATGGCGTCGACTACGCGATGGACGACAACAACAAAGCGCTGGTGACGCCGGCGATGCGGGCCAAGGCCGAGGAGGCGCGCACCGAAATCATCGCCGGTAGGATCAAGCCCGGCGCAGCGATGGCGGGCCGTTGACCCCAGCCGTCGAATGCCGCGGCGTCCACAAGCGGTTTGGGGCGGTCCGGGCAAATGACGGCGTCGAACTCGCGGTGATGCCGGGCGAGGTGCATGGCATCGTCGGCGAGAATGGAGCCGGCAAGTCGACCCTGATGCGGCTGCTTTACGGGCACCTCGCCCCCGACGCCGGCGAATTACGGATAAAGGGCCGGCCGGTGCGGTTTCGCTCGCCAAAGGTTGCGATCGCCGCCGGGATCGGCATGGTCCACCAGCATTTCGTGCTGGTCGACACCTTCACCGTGCTCGAAAACCTGCTGCTCGGCGGTGAGAGCGGACCGTTGCTGCACAAGGACCGTCGGCGGGGGCGGGACGAACTGGCGCGGCTCGCCGGCGAATTCGGTCTGGCGCTCGACCCCGACGCGATTGCCGGCGCTTTGCCGGTCGGGTTGCGCCAGCGGCTCGAAATCCTGAAGGCGCTGGTGCGCGGCGCCGAGATCCTGATCCTCGATGAGCCGACCGCGGTCCTGACCCCCGGCGAGAGCGCGCGGCTGTTCGCGGTACTGCGCCGGTTTGCCGGCGAAGGGCGCACGGTGCTGTTCGTCACCCACAAATTGCGCGAGATCCTCGCCGTCGCCGACCGGGTCAGCGTGATGCGCGCCGGTCGCATTGTCGCGACGCTCGACACCGCCGCGACCGACGCCGACACCTTGTCGGAATTGATGATCGGTCGGCGGCTGCCGCCGCGCGCGGCGATGAACGCGGTGCCGTTCGGCGCGCCGGTGCTGGAGGTCGAGGGCCTCGCGGCCAAAGCTGCCGACGGCGTCCGGTTGCGCGACATCTCGTTCCAGGTGCGGGCGGGCGAGATCGTCGGGCTCGCCGGGGTCGCCGGAAACGGACAAGCGGCGCTGCTGGCGGCACTCGGCGGAATTATCCCAATGCTGGGCTCGGTCAAGATCGCAGGGCGGCAGGTGGCCCATTTGGACGTCGCCGAGCGGCGCGCGGCCGGCCTTGCCCATATCGCCGAAGACCGGCTCGGCAGCGGGCTGATCGCCCAGTTTACCACCGCGGAAAACGCGATCCTCGGCGACCACCGCCAGCCGCCTTTTGCCCGCTATCGCCTCGCCGCACCGGCGGCGATCAGCGCCGCAGCCGAACGCCGGCTGCGCGATTACGACATCCGCCCTGCCCTGCCCCAGGCGCTCACCGCCACGCTCTCCGGCGGCAATCAGCAAAAGCTGGTTTGCGCCCGCGAAATGGAACGCGCCCCGCGCTGCCTGCTTGCCGGCGAGCCGACCCGGGGCGTCGACATCGGCGCCGCCGACTTTATCCACCGGCGCCTGCGCGCACTGAAGGCGGCGGGGACGGCGATCCTTCTGGTCTCCTCCGATCTCGACGAAATTCGCGCCCTCGCCGACCGGATTTTGGTCATCGAAGGCGGCCGCATCGCCGGGGCGCTCGGACGCGACGCCAGCGAGCGCGAATTGGGGTTGATGATGGGCGGCGCCGCCGCGGGCTGATCAGGTCAGCAATTTCTTGAGCCGCGCGGCGATTTGTTCGGGCGGGTCTTCGCCGGTGAACGACGCGGTAAAGCGACCCTTTGGGTCCATCACATAGATGATCGAGGTGTGGTCCATCGAATAGTCGCCGCCGGCTTCGGGATGCTTGGCGTAATAGACCCGGTATTCCTTGGCCGCCTGAGCGATTGCGGCGGCGTCGCCGGTCAGGGCCAGGATCGGCGCGCCAAAAGCCGCCACGTAGTCCTTCAGCGCCTGCGAGGTGTCGCGCTCGGGGTCGATCGTGATGAAGACCGGGCGAACCGCTGACTTTTGGGCGCCGAGATCGGACAATGCGAGCGCGATGTTGTTGAGCGCGGTCGGGCAGGCGTCCGGGCAATGGGTGTAGCCGAAATAAACGAGCAGCCACTTGCCTTCGAGATCGGTGTTGGTGACGCTATTGCCGTTCTGGTCGACGAGCTTGAACGGGCCGCCGATGGCACTGCTGAGCAAAGTGCCCGCCGCACCCCGCGGACTGTCGCGCAATTCCAGCGCGATAAACGCCCCTGTTCCGAGGATCGCGAACCCGGCGAGCAGCGCCGCCGTGAGAACCAAACGCGGCCGCGACCGCAACGGCGGCCGCTGGTCAACGCCGCCCGATGCATCGCCGTCCATCACCGGCCCTCCATCAATGCACCGCAGCGGGACCCGCAGCGCCGACCTTCTGGACCGCGACATCGACCGTGCGCGTCCCCGCCTTGTCGAAAGTTAAGGTCAGCGGGAAGGATTGCCCCGCCTTCAATGGCTGTGTCAGCTCCATCAGCATGATGTGGATCCCGCCCGGCGCCAGGTTCACCGGTTGACCAGCGGGAATGTCGATGCCGACGACCGGCCGCATCTTCATGACCATCCCCGACATCGACATCGTGTGCAGCTCGGCCGTTTTGGCGACCGGCGTCGATGCCGCAACGAGCCGGTCGGCGGTTGGCGACCGGATCGTCACATAGGCGGCTCCGGTCTCGGACTTGCCCGGCGTCGCCCGCGCCCAGGCATTATCCACAGTTAGCTGACCGGTCTGTGCCGACGCGGCGCCCATTCCCAGCACAAGTCCCATGGCCAGCAGCACAATTCCGACCGTCCTCATCGCTTCCCTCCAGGGCAATGACCTGTCGCGCGCCAGAATAATTCCCCGCGGCGACGGTGGCGCGGCGCGATTTATCGCGCCTTGTCCTCGGCGGCGGATTTTGCCCGGGCGTCGGCGATCGCGACGCAAGCATGCGGTAGATTGCCCATCAGCAACGGCTTCGCATGCGACGGCGGCGGATGCAGCGCTTCCGGGGTGAACCACCACGCCAGCTCCTTGCCGCAGCCGTCGCCGGTGGGCGGCGGCGCCTGAGCGCGGCATTCGGTCTGGCCGGGCGGGCATAACAGGCGCATGTGGAAATGATAATCGTGGCCCCACCAAGGCCGAATTTTGGCGAGCCAGGCGCGGTCGGCTCCGGCCTCACGGCACAGTTCGCGCTTGATCGCCGGGTTGACGAAAACCCGCGCCACCTGCGGCTCGCGCGCCACCGCCTCGTACATCCTGACATAGGACGGGTTCCACACCGCGGGGTCAACCTGCTCGCCGCCGGCGGCGACGACATCGGTTGCCGACATTTCGTCCCGCTCGGCGGCGGTAAGCCGCCGCTCGGGCATCGGGGTCAGCCAGATGTCGGCGTCGAGCCCGATCTGGTGCGAGCCGTGCCCGGTCAGCATCGGTCCGCCGCGCGGCTGGGCAATGTCGCCGACCAGGAACCCGGGCCAACCGGCCTCGGCGGGCAATTTCGCCGCGAGATGCTCGATAAAGGCGATCAGCGCCGGGTGGCCCCAGGCGCGGTCGCGCGACGGTCGCATGACCTGCCAATTCGGGCCGTCGGCGGGCAGCTCAACCGCCCCTTCAAGACAGCCCCGCTCGTAAGCGCCGATCGCCTCGGGCCGTCCCGGCGCCGGCGAGGTCTCCTGACCAAAGACGCGCTGCGCCGCATCTTGCGGCAGCTCCGCCAGCAATGCCGCACGATGCGCCCTCTCCTCGGACACGGTGTCCTGCGCCGCCGCAACCCCGCCCGCCGCATAGAGCGTAGTCAGCGCAGCGCAGAGCACCACCGCTGGGTCCAGGCGAAATTGTAAGCGAGTAACTCGGTTCATACGCACCCCTTGCCCGGACTTGATCCGGGCACCCACGTCTTACACTCGACTAGGGTTAAAGCCCAATGAGCTTGACCTCGTTTCGACCGATTGCGGTCGCTCATTGCGGCTGAGGACTTCTTCGGGTTCTACCCCCAAAGCAGCCATTCGTCCCCTGGTCCGACTTTCCCAGTCGGAGTGGAAACTGAACATTACGTCTCGTGAGGCATGTCGCGTCAGGCTTCTCAGAGAGTGCTGGACACCCTTATACGACCAATAGATGCGAGCACTACGTCACAGGTAGTCCGAATAACCAGTGCCCAGTTTGAACCTCGCCGGCCCATCAAAATAAGCTATTCAGATCACGCGCTCATGCAGTGGCAACACAATCAGTTCGGATCGTTGCGAGCGCCGAGTACCAGAAAAAACGTGTTTGGCGGCCGGACGAATTCGCGCTCTGTTTAGGTTTTCTTCCTCACCAGATCAGCGATCTGGATCAACTCCTGCGCCAGAAGCCTCATCCCAGCTTGAAACTTCGTTAGATCTCCGGCGTTAGCGAGGAAACGCCGCGCATGAGCAGACCAGTTACCCACGTTTCGGGCCTCTTTCAACGCCTTTTTTGAATCACGGCCGAGATTGATGCCTTTATGCCCGTTCTCGCCGCCCGCCCGTTCGGCAAGGTCGCTGAGCATGAGATAATTGCCGCCGCCGTCCTTGATCTCAATCTCGCGGTCGAGGTGCTCGTACACCTCAATTATGAGCGTTTCAAGGAGCCGACGCAGCATCACGGCAGCGGCGTTATAATAGGCGTGGTGGAAGGAGCCGTTCAGTTCGCGGCACACCTCTTCGATGTAGCCCCGCGTGTTTTTCCAGATAGGCTCGGGCAGATAGCCCGAAGCTTGATCTATTGCGGGCTGGATACCGTCCAGGTCCGGCAACCAGTCGCGAATTATCTTCCGCGAGCCGGGTTTCAACGAGAAGCCGCTCTTCGCCTCATTAGCCAGTTTTGTCTTTCGGATCGCCTCGGCAAGCGCCGTTTGGTTCGGCGTCCCGATGTGATGATCGCCGAGCACCTTCGTCAACTGCCCGGCGGTTTTAGAAGTGCCAAGGTGAGCATGATCGAAATACCAGAGAACAGCAAGCGCCTTCTCGGCATTATTCCTATTTGATTTCTTGACGACCTCACAAAAACCATCGAGCAAGAGATGCATCAGGAACTATTTGTCCTTGCCTATCTCATGTTCGACGAAATTTTCGCCTTGCGTCGTCGTTCGCACATCCTCAATGTCGGTAAAGTTTAACCAGATCTTTCTGTTCTTGAGGTTCCGGATAGTCTGATTGACGTCTACAGGAACCGCTTTTCCAGCGTCTTTAAAAGCGGTCATCACATGAGCTGGACCTATCTTGGGCAACTCCATCACGTGCTGCATGTAGTAAACGAGCACCAGGGTAGCATCTAGGTCTTTCTTGGGACTCTTCTCGTCCACGAACTCCTTGAGAGCCTGCTTTCCGTCTGGCCTGAAGTCCAGGTCCGGTACCAACTTTAACCCGGCGTTGCGATCAACCTTCCGTCCGGTACCGCGAGGCTTCCGGGCGTTTGGGGGAGAGGCTGACTCCCCGTCGGGCGTCCCAACTTCTTCGACTTGGTCTATTGCCTCCTCGACGATGTCAATATCACGGTGCTGTAGCAGGACGGCGGCGTTCCCGTTAGTTTTCTGGTCTGAAATCACACGCACCGGTCGGCTCATCGCTAGCATCGTCTTCAGCGCGTCTTGTACGCTTTCGTTGTTGCCTTCGACCTCGGCGTAGAAGACACGCACTTTGGCCTTGTCCGCGCCGAATGTCGGCTCGTTGTTACGCCTCGTCATGAATATACCCGTCCGATCTCGATCTTTGGTTGATATGTAAGCCGTTTGCCATTTTTAAAGGAGGAAATGCAGCTTGCTCATTCCGGATCTAACCGCGCTCCCCGACTTGCCACCGGCTCCGGCGGACCGCCTCGTCGCCTTCTCTTCACTTCTTTGGTACACCACTTTTGTAGGTTTGACAAGAACCAAAGGAGAACCGTGGGACTTGCTTAGCGCGGGCGCGGGAACCCGGTGCGGCTGGCGCCGGTGCACAGCAGGACGACCCGGTTGAAGCCAAGCGCGATGCCGGCGCACGACCTACGTCAAATGACGCGTATCTCCACCTCCTCGGTCGATTTGAACCGATTGGTCGTCGTCTCGCGAACGGCCGGGATCGGCGGAGCCTCGCATTGAAGTGCGGATTGACGAGCGACCGGCTCCACAGAACCCGGTTATCGACACAGGCGAGCTGATGGGTTTTGACTTTAAAGGAAGCCGTGGATGGCCGGGTCAAGCCGGGTCAAGCCCGGCCATGGGGCGATTCGCCGTGTTGCCGATTAAGCTGCGGGGCTGAGCCAGGTATCGCCGGTCCGGCCGTGCTCGTCGTATTCGGCCATGCATTGGTCGACAAGCGCGGTCATCTGGTCCATCGTCCCGTTGCGCCGCGCGCCGGTCAATGCCTGGATGCGGATGTCTTCGTGGTTGCCGGCATAATTGCGCTCGTAAAGCTCGTGGCGCCCGCCGAACTCGGTGCCGACCGCGTCCCACAACAGCTTCATGATCTTGATGCGCTCCTTGTAGCCGATGCCGTTGGAGCCGCGGACATAGCGCTTCAGATAGGGGTCGATCGCCGGATTGGCAAAATCCTTTACCGAGGACGGCAGATAGATCAGCGCCGAAGCGACAATCTTGTCGATGATTTCCTTGATCTTGGAATAGGCGTCGGGCGCGAACACCCGATAGGACAGCCCGGCTTCGAGGTTTGGCAGCAACGCGTCGCCAACCCAGGGCTGCGGGTTGGTCGCCATGGCGTTCGATAACGACCAGAACAAATTGCGCCAGGAGACGACCTCGCCGAGCATCGCCTGGTTGCCGCGAAACTCGTCGCCGCCGGTCACGTGCAGCGCCCGCGCCACCAGCCCGCAAATAAAGTCGAGCTTGACCGCAAACCGGGTGCAGCCCTGAAAGCAAAAGCCGTTCAAGAACCCTGAGCGCGGGTAAAAGCTCAGGATCTTTTCGGGGTCGCGGTGGACCAGCACGTTCTCCCAAGGGATCAGCACGTTGTCGAGCACGAAGATCGCGTCGTTCTCGTCAAAGCGCGAGGACAGCGGGTAGTCGTAGGGGGAACCCAAAGTATTGGCGATGCGCTCGTAGGAATTGCGGCAGATCAGCTTTACGCCCGGTGCGTCCATCGGCAGGATGAACATGACCGCCAGATCGGGGTCGGAGGTCGCGGTCGCGGCGTTCTGGCCGAGAAAGTTGTAATGGGTGATCGCCGCCGCGGTCGCCACCACCTTGGCGCCGGAGACAATGACGCCGGCGTCGGTCTCGCGCTGGATCGTGACGTAGACGTCCTTGACCTCGTTCGTCGGCCGGCCGCGATCGACCGGCGGGTTGACGATCGCGTGGTTCATAAACAGGACATTTTCCTGGGCGCGGCGGTACCAGCTGCGCGCATTGGCGGCGAACTGGCCGTAATACTCGGCGTTGGCGCCAAGCGTGTTCATCAAGGAGGCTTTGTAGTCCGGCGTGCGCCCCATCCAGCCGTAAGTCAGGCGCGACCATGCGGCGATGGCATGCTGCTGGGCGATCATGTCTTCGCGCGACCGGGCGACGCGGAAGTATTTATGAGTAAAACCTCCCGAGCCGGTGTCGGTCGGTGACGTCAACACCTCCCTGGTCTTCGGGTCGTGCAATGCGTCGTAAAGGCGCGCCAAGGAGCGCACCGAGTTGCGGAACGCGGGATGGGTCGTCACGTCGGCGACGCGCTCGCCGTCAATGTAGACTTCGCGGCCGTCGTGCAGGCTGTCGATGTATTCCGCGCCGGTAAACGGGCGCGGCTCGCGGGCGCGAATGCTGTCCTCGGGCGCCACTTTGTTGCCCCCCTGGTTGCGGTTGATCGGCGTCTGCGAAGATTTCGGCCGGTTTGTCCGCGCGGGCGGGCGGCTTTGGCGGCGCGGTCCCGGCGGCTGGTCAAAGGCGGTGGCGTCGATCGGCCGACCCTGGCTTGCGGCCAGCTGCGCGATGGGCAGCCGGTATCTGCCCGGTACCCCCCGCACCCGCCACTTGCGCACTGCTTCGGGCGCGATGCCGAGGGACTGCGCCGCCCGCTCGATGAACTCCCATTGTGCCGACATCGCGTTATCTATCGGACACAATGTCCGTTCGTGCAACTGCTGGTACGGTTCTAACGCTTGATACCCACCATGCTTCGGCGTCATGCCCGCGAACGCGGGCATCCAGGGGCGGCGGTGACCGAGCTTGTGGCCCCCTGTTCAGGTCAGGGGCAGGCTCTGGGCCCCCGCCTTCGCGGGAATGACGAAGAGAGCGGGATGGGAACCATCTGTTCGATCTGCACCACTGGTCTATGTCGAGGAGTTTCGATGCGGACAGTCTGTCCGGAGCGAGATCGTGACAGCCCCGTGGCGGTAGATAACATCAAGGCCCGGCCCCGCCTCCTGGGGCAGGCATTTCGGGTGGGCGCCGGCGATCCTGATCGGGCGCGGTGCCGCCCGCCCGATCGGATGCCGTATGCCGTCGCCTCTTATCTTGAAATGGCGGTGCGCTCCGCCGACCGAATTGCCTGGTCGAAGGCCGCCATGACCGCGACATGCGACGAACGGTCGTTCATCGTCTCGACATTGGTAAAGCCGCGCGAGCGCGCCACGTCGATCAGCAGCGCATGCGCCGACCACGCGATGGCGGGATCGTGCAGCCGTTTGGCGGCCGCGCGCAACGCGCCGATCGCGCAGCGCTGTCCGCCGAACGAGCGGTAGGTGCGCCGGGTCCAATCCTTTGGTTCGGCGATCATATCCCTGGCATCACGCAGCAGGTCCACGACGGCGAGATTGCGCTCCGCCGGGGTGGGTGCGCGCAGCATGGTCGGCGCGGCGGGCGTTTTGCCGCGGAGCCGCGCATGAAACCACAACCGGCTTCCATGCCGGCTCCACAACGGGAAGAGCCCGGTGTCGTAGGGCGTCGTAGCAGGGAAATACGTACCATCGAACGGCATCGCGATCTCCTATCGTCTCCGTTACAATCCCTCCAGGATCTCAATCACGCGACGCCCACCTCCCCACCCGCGCACGCGCGAAAACCGGGTCGAGCCAAATTGCTTTCGGACGGGCTGGGCAGGGCCGCGTCGCCCAAACGGCGCCGCTGCCGGCAGCGATCCTGTGCACCCTGTGACGCTGCAACACCCGTCAACCCCCTGATCGAAGTTGGGAGCTCATCCCCGAAGACGATGATTATCCCGACCCTGCAACCTGTCAATCTCCGAGCGGAAACCACCTGTCCAACGGCAGGGAGAGGAGCGTCGGGGTGGTCGCCGACAGAATGCTGATCGTGGTAGGGCGAAAATCGCGGCTGCCCGACCGTCATCGCGGCGCAATCCGCCAAAAGTGCAACGGGATGGCGTGTGGGCGCACTTGACCTTCGGCAAAATCGGGCCACAGAATTCCGCCGTCAAACGATCGGGGAGGAGGGGCTGATGGCCGAGCTGCGTGTGGTTGCCGGCGAGTTGCGGTTTCCCGAAGGGCCAGTGGCAATGGCCGACGGCTCGGTCATATTGGGCGAGATCGCCGGCGCTGCGGCAACACGCATTGCGCCCGACGGCACAAAGTCGCCGATCGGCAATGCCGGCGGCGGGCCAAACGGGCTCGCTACCGGTCCCGACGGCGCGCTCTATGTCTGCAACAACGGCGGCAACGAATACGCCCAAGGCGGGTTTTTATCGACCGGCCCGGCCAAGGATTATCGCGGCGGATACATCCAGCGCATCGATCCGCACACCGGCGATGCGCGGGTGCTGTACGGCGAGTGCAACGGCCACCAATTGTCGGCGCCGAACGACCTCGTCTTCGACCGCCAGGGCGGGTTCTATTTCACCGATCTCGGCAAAAGACGGGCGCGCGACCGCGACCATGGCGGGCTTTATTATGGACTGCCCGACGGCTCGAAGATCGTCGAGCTGGTCTACCCGATGCTGAGCCCGAACGGGATCGGGCTGTCACCGGACGAACAGACGGTCTACGTCGCCGACACCGAGACCTCGCGGCTCTTCGCCTACGCGATCGTCTCGCCCGGGGTCCTGCGGATGGAGCCGTTTCCCGCTCCTTACGGCGGCCGCCTGGTGTGCGGACTGCCCGGCTTCCAGCGCTTCGACAGCCTCGCGGTCGAAGCCTCCGGCAACATCTGCGTCGCCACCTTGATCACCGGCCACATCACTGTTGTCGCGCCCGACGGCCGGGTCGTGCGCCAGGTCAAGATGCCCGAGGTCTACCCGACCAACATCTGCTTTGGCGGAGCCGACATGAAGACGGCCTACATTACCCTTTCGGGCACCGGACAGCTCGGCGCCATGGACTGGCCCGAACCCGGGCTGCGTCTCAATTTCATGGCTTAAACAACCGCTGAATTCACCGAGTCCGCGGGAGCGCAGCAAAAGTGGCGAAGACGAGCGTACTGATCGTTGGCCTCGAGCCGTCGTTGATCGACTTCTCCGATCCTGAGTATGGCGCCTCGGGGCTCGATGCGGCCGCGGTCCGCGCCGGGCTCGAGGCGGACGAGGCGCAACTGAACGCGCTCGGCTATGACGCCGAGTTCTGTCTCACCGATTTCGGTGAGACGGCGGAAACCGTGCTGCGCCAGCGGCTCAAGCAAAAACCGTTCGACTGCATTCTGATCGGTGCGGGAGTGCGGCTGATCGCGCAGAACACGCCCTTGTTCGAGAAGCTGGTCAACGTCGTGCACGTCGATGCACCACGGGCGAAGCTCTGTTTTAACACCAAGCCGACGGATACCGCCGCGGCGGTGCAACGATGCCTCCCCGCCGCGAAACCGATCTAACCGGCTGGACCCGGCCTCGGAAGCGGAGCAAAACAATGAGGCTCTACGCCCGCCCGGCACCTGCGCGCGGTGCATTGCCGCGGTTCGTGCGCGCCGTGACGTGACTGCGCCTCTGCGACCGAGCATCCGCTATCTTTGAGGAGACCCCCGATGAAAGCCGCTGTGCTGCACGCCGCGAACCAGCCGCTGACGATCGAGGAGGTCGGGCTGACCAAGCCCGGGCCGCGCGATGTGCTGTTGCGCACCGCCTTTGCCGGGCTGTGCCACAGCGACCTGCATTTCATCGAGGGGCTTTACCCCCACCCCACACCCTGTGTGCTCGGTCATGAATTCGGCCGGGATCGTCGAGGCGGTCGGCGACGCCGTGACCTACGTCAAGCCCGGCGACCATGTCATTACCTGCCTGTCGGTGTTTTGCGGCATCTGCCCGCAATGCGTCACCGGGCACCCGAATTTATGCGAGAACACCGAGGTCAAATTGCCGCCCGGCGTCTCGCGCCGCCTGTCGTGGAAGGGCGGCGAGCTGATGAACCAGTTCCTGAACCTGTCGTCCTTTGCCGAAGAGATGCTGGTCCACGAGAATGCAACCGTGAAGATCGACCCGGACATTCCGCTCGACCGCGCGGCCCTGGTCGGCTGCGGCGTGATGACCGGGGTCGGGGCGGTGTTCAATGCCGCCAAGGTCGAGCCGGGCTCCACGGTCGCGGTGATCGGCTGCGGCGGCGTCGGGCTTTCCGCGGTAAACGGCGCGGCAATCGCCGGGGCCGAGCGCATTATCGCAATCGACACGGTGGCCTCGAAGTTGGAGCTGGCGCGCGAGCTCGGCGCCACCGACACGCTGAACGCGAGCAATGCCGACCCGGTCAAGGCGGTCAGGGAGATGACCGGCGGCGGCGTCCATTACTCGTTCGAGGCGCTCGGCACCAAGACCACCGCCGAGCAGTCGTTCCAGATGCTGCGCGGCGGCGGCACCGCGACGATCATCGGCATGGTCCCGCTCGGCGTGAAGATCGAATTGCACGGCTACGACTTCCTGCGCGATCGCAAGCTCCAGGGCACGTCGATGGGCGGCAACCGCTTCCGGGTCGACATGCCGCGACTGCTGTCGTTGTGGCGCCAGGGCCGGCTGAAGCTCGACCATCTGATCTCCGGCAGGCTCAAGCTCAGCGAGATCAACGACGGCTTTGCCGCGCTCAAATCCGGCGCGCCGGTGCGCCAGCTGATCGATTTCGCCGCCTGAAAGCCGTCGGCCACGCGGCATCGGCCACGCGGCCATCGGCAATTCGGGCATCGCCAATTCGGGCATCGCCAATTCGGGCATCGCCATTTCGGGCATCGCCAATTCGTCGGGCGACCCTCACCAAGCGGTAGGGGTGGGGTTGTCCGCCGTGCCGTCCGGGTTCGACGGACGGGGGCCGCGATTGAGCCGCCAGCGCGAACCGGGTTTGAGAATGTCGAAGGTCGCGCTCGCCTCCTCGCTGCCGGGCGGCTCGGCTTCCGGCCCGGGCGTCGGCGCGGTTTCGACATTCTCCACGCTGCCGTCCGGTTCGCTGATGCCAGGCGGATCGGAGCCTGCCGGGGCCGCCAACGCAGTGTCCGGATCCTCCCGGTTGTGTCTGACGGCGAATTCCGAGGCGGCGCGCTCCAGCGTCTCGATCACGGCGAATTCGGCATCGAGCGTTTTTTTCTCGTCGGCATACCGGGTTTCGATTTCGGTGCGCCGATGCTCGAGCCGATCCTTCGCCTGCTGCACGTCGTTCGAGTTAATGGTCCACATGACAAGACCACCAAATGAGGGATGAGACTGGTGATTTCGCCACGGCGAAGTTGACGAAGGGTTAAGCCGTTCGGGTCGCACCCCGCCAAGGCTGCCGGTTTCACAGCCGCAGCGTCGTGCTGCGGGCGCGCCGTCACAAACGACCTCTCCCCCGTCAATCCTTTGTCAACAAAGCCAGCCGAAAGTCAGCCCCAGAGCGTGGTCGACGGTCAACCCGGCGGGTTCCTTAAAATACGGCAGGAGAGAGCGGTGAGCGAGGTTCGCGAAGACGCTTCGCAAAATACGACCGAAGTCGAAGTTCTCGACGCCAAGGAAAGGTGGAACGAGTATCAGCTTGCCGACGGCACGACAATGCGGGTCAAATCAGTGGTGATCGCCGTGTTTCGCGAGAACATCCAGCAGATGCCGGATGGCGAACCGGTATACAGCATGAAATCCACCCTGATCACCGATGTCAGGACATCGGCCATATCGCCCAAGTCCGGATTTTGACTGTGAGCAGGCTCAATGTGTTCGAGTTGACCACGCGGATGCCGGCCACTCGCATCTCGTCCGGACTGCATTCGATTGCAACGATAACGGACCTCAGAGCCGCAGCCGAAGAACTCGTTACAACCGCTTTGACGACGTCGACAGCGAGGGTCAGCTTGGACCGGATCGCCCAGCCGCCGAGCCTCAGTACTCGCCCCCGGCGCCTGCTGTGGGCCAGGGTTCAGCCGGCTCTGTCGACGGGAGGCTTGGTCGCGACCCGCGGACCCGCGAGGCTGCCGTTCGGCACCACCCCGATTGCGAACGATGTCGTCGATGGCGATGTCGTCGGTAGCGATGTCGTCGATGGCGAGGTCGTCGAACTGCCGCCCCCGGCGGCGCCTGCTCCCAAACCGCCCTCAGCGATCTCGAGGCTCGAGTTGACGATCGACTCGCTGCACAATTACGAGCTGATCCGACCGATCCCCGTTGTCGTCGAATCCTTGGGAGAAAGAAATTTCGTCGCCGAGATGCCGGACTTGAACGTCTCCACCACCGCCAGCAACCCAAGCGACATTCTGATCACTCTAAAAGATCGAATAACCCAGGCGTATGACGCGCTGCGCATCAAGAAAAATCTCGACATCGAGCAGGCCCGGCAACTCAGGTTCCTGGAGACCTATATCGGAAAATCGCGGCGGAGCTGGTTAGATCGGCGCTGACACTGTGCCTCGCGGGAGGCGACGGCCTCGGGAAGGAGCCGGGCCTTACGCGCGAAACCCGGCAGCTGGCGAGCGGCCGTGGCGCTGTCGCGCCGGCGGCCGGCGCAATGCCCAGAAGACAATGCAGCCGCAGGCATACGAGATGATCGACAAAATGAAGGCCAGCTCGTAGCTGCCCGACAGGTCGAAGATCCACCCCGCCGCCCACGAGCCGACGGCCGAACCGATCCCGCTGCCGATCGTGATCACGCCAAGAATCGTGCCGAGCTGGCGGCCGGGAAAGAGGTCGGCGGTCTTGGCGGTAATGGTGGGCCCGCGCGCGCCCCAGGTCAGCCCGAAAAAGCAGGCGAACAACCACAGCAGCCAGCCTTGATGCGCGTTGGTGATAAACAGCGCGCAGACGACGCCCAGGATCGAGATGCCGTAGGCGAGGATCGCCGCCCATTCGCGCCCGATGTAGTCGGACAGCGAGCCGGTAAAGATCGTGCCGGCGATCGCGAGAAAACTTCCCGTCCCCAGGACTTCGGCGGCGTAGAGCTTGTCAAACCCGCGATCGACGGCAAAGGCGAGCTGGTGCAGCGACACCAGAAAGCTGCCGAGCCCGGTGAACAGATAGACCGCGAACAGCAGCCAGAAATGTGGCGTGCGCGCAGCTTCCGCCAGGGTCCAGCCCGGCGACGGCAAGGCTGGGGGCTGTGCGCCGGCAACGGGCGGGACGCGACCGGGCTCCGCGTTCGGCGGCGCGCGCTCGCCGCGGCGAAACAGCGCCGCCAACGGCAGCACCATCGCCGCCATAAAGCCGGCCTGGATCAGATACGTTTCGCGCCAGCCGAAGGACGAGATCGAAAACTGCACCAACGGCGCCGACACGGCGCGGGCGAAACCGTTCGCCGACTGCACCACCGAAATCGCCATTCCGCGCCGGCGGACAAAGCGCCGCGACAGCAACGGCACGAACACTACCAGTCCAAGGCAGTTGGCGCCAAAGGTCATCACCACCCCGTACAGGATGACGACCTGCCACAACGCCGACATATGCGCGCAGCCAATCAGACCGACAATCAACAGAGTGCTGCCGAGCAGCAACAGCCGGCGCGGCCCCAGCCGGTCGACCAGAGCGCCAACGACGGGCGAGGTGGCTCCGGCGACGAGTTGCGACACCGAATAGGCAACCGAGGTCTCGGCCCGGCTCCAGGCGAAGGCCTGGATGAACGCGACCAGAAAGACCGCGTAGGAATGCATCAGCCCGGCGCTGACGGTGAACGCGGCAAAGGCCGCGGCCAGCAGCAACCACGCCGAGCGCGCCGCCGGACGCGCCGCGGGACGGCCGCCGGGCGGCTGCGCGTCGTCGACCGGCGCGGTCGTCCGCCGCTTACTCATTTGTCACGGTCTCGGCGCCTGGGAGTAAATCATCTTTTCTTGCTGGCTATTCCAATGCAGCCTAAAGCACGCTTTGCGCGGAGTTGATCCGGGCATCCAAGCCTTCGAGCACCCGCAGCAGAGACGTGGATACGCGGGACAAGCCCGCGCAAGACGACGTAGAAATCGTATCCTCCAATCCTATGTCAGTTGTCATTGCCGCTGGAATTTTGCCGGAAAGTCCTGCGCGCAAAGCGGGAATCCAGGCTCCAACGCTTCGGCGGCTACCCCCGGTTTGTGCCAGGGGGCAGGCCCTGACCCCGCCTTCGCGGGCACGACGGTGAGACAACATGATTTGGAGCTCATCTGGAGATCAGACTTTCATCGTCGTATCAGCCGGGCTCTTGACCGGGCGGGGCGCATAGCGCTCTGATTGAAAAAAGGCTACCGTGAAATCAAGGGGCGCGCGCCGATGCTGACCGCGGGGCAGGTAGAACGATATCGCTGGGACGGGTACCTGTTCCCGCTGCCGGCGTTGTCGGCCGACGAGCTGCGAGAGTGCAACGACGGTCTCGCCCGCTTCGAGAACCGGCTCGGCGCGCCGGTGACCGGAGCCGACCGGAAATGGCGTTCGGCGGGCTATGTGTTCCTGCCTTGGGTCGATGCGGTGGTGCGCCATCCGCGCATTCTCGACGCAGTCGAGAGCGTCATCGGCCCCGACATTCTGGTCTTTACCAGCACCTTCTTCATCAAAGAGGCGCGCTCGGCGACCTTTGCCGCGTGGCATCAGGACGCGACCTATTTCGGCCTCAGCCCGCATGAGCATGTCACCGCCTGGGTGGCGCTGACCGAAGCCGGGTCGGAGGCCGGGTGTATGGAGGTCGTCTCGTCAGCGGGCATGCCGCGGCAATTGCACCACGCCGCCCTCGGCCTCGAGCACAGCATCAACGGCGGCGGCCAGGCGATTGTCGAGGCGTTCGACCAGGACGGCGTCGCGGCGATGGCGCTCCGTGCCGGCGAGTTCTCGCTGCACCACACCCTCGCCCGCCATCGCTCGGCGCCGAACCGCGCCGCGCATCGCCGCATCGGCCTCGGCATCAGCTACATCCCGGCACATGTGCGCACGATCGGGTCTTACCGGCTGTGGGCAACCCTCGTCCGCGGCGATGACACCGGCGGTCATTTCGATCTGTTGCCATCGCCACAACGTGAGTTCGATCCCGCCGCGCTCGAACGCCACGAACGCGTCTACCGGCGCTACCGCCAGAACTACGCCGAGCAGACCGAATGGCACGACCGCCGCTTCGCCGCGGCGTAGCTGTCAGACACGAACACTGCTGGAAATTGTCTTCACCGGACTCGTCCCGGTGATTTTGTTGTTGAAGAACCCTTAGCCCGGGCGATCGGTTTCGATCCGACTCTGCCTTCCGCGGCTGGTAGGCGCGATGATCACCACCGGCCGCCGTTGACTTGGATCAATGTGCTGACTTAGGCTCGCTGTCACAAGCATAATATCGAACCCGCGGGCTTCACAAAGGTGAAATATGAAGGATTTTTACAGCCAAGGGGAATCGGCGCGGTGCCGGCCGCTCCATCGATGCCGTTGCCCTGGGCTAAATTCGAAGATCCCTTGCAGGAATATTGGATTGACGCCTGGCAGCGCTCGATGCTGCTGCTCGACACGTTGCGCCAGCGCGGTAATAACTATGTTCAACACAATGCGCGGAGCGCGCCGCATGTGCTGAGCTTTGATGCCGAACTCGTGCTCGACGGGCGGACGTTACCGAGGCCGGTGAATTACGGGCTGGTGCGCATTGTCCCCCCGAAGAACACCCGGATCGATCCGCGCAAGCGACCGTTCGTCGTTTTCGACCCTCGCGCCGGCCACGGGCCGGGAATCGCGGGCATGAAGCACGACAGCGAAATCGGCGTAGCCCTCAAGGCCGGTCATCCCTGCTACTTCGTCGGGTTTCTGCCGGAGCCGGTCCCTGGTCAGACAATCGAGGATGTTTGCGAGGCCGAAGCCCGCTTTGTTGCCGAAGTGGCCGCGCGCCACCCCGGAACCGACGGCAAGCCCAGTCTGATCGGCAATTGCCAGGCCGGCTGGCAGATCATGATGATGAGCGCAGTCCACCCCGACCTTGTCGGGCCGATCCTGCTCGCCGGGTCGCCGCTTTCTTATTGGGCAGGCGTCCACGGCAAGGCCCCGATGCGCTATCTCGGGGGCTTGCTGGGCGGCACGTGGCTGACCTCACTCGCCGGAGACCTTGGCAAGGGCATTTTCGACGGCGCCAATCTTGTCGCAAACTTCGAAGCATTGCACCCCGATAACACTTATTGGAAAAAATCTACAACCTCTACTCAAAAATCGACACCGAAGCGTCGCGCTTTCTCGAATTTGAGAAGTGGTGGGGCAGCCCGGTGCTGCTCAACGCCGACGAGATGCAGTCGATCGCCGATCAGCTGTTTGTCGGTAACAAGCTCGCCGGTGGAGAACTTCGCCGTGCCGACGGTGTTCGTGTAGATTTGCGCAACATCAAATCACCGATCATTATATTTTGCTCCTGGGGCGACGACATCACCCCACCGCAACAGGCGCTCGATTGGATTCTCGATCTTTACGACGACGAAAACGACATCATCGCTAGTGGCCAGACCATCATTTATTGCTTGCATCACAGCATCGGTCATCTCGGCATTTTCGTTTCAGGCAAGATAGCGACGAAAGAGCATGGCGGGTTCGCACAGGCGATGGACATGATCGACCTGATGCCGCCGGGCCTCTACGAAGCGGTGATATCGGGCGTTGATGAAGCCGTCGAAAACCCGGAGTTGGTGCAGGGCGATTATCTGTTCAGCCTCGAAGGGCGCAGCCTCGACGACATCCGCGCGCTCGGCGGCAACAGTCCCGAGGATGATTTGGCTTTTGCCACCGTCGCCCGCGTGTCGGAGGTCAACCAGGGCCTCTATCGCACCCTGCTGAGCCCCGCCGTGCGCGCGACAACCGACCATACGAGCGCCGAATTCTCGCGCCTCATGCACCCCAACCGGCTGCGGTTCCAAATGTTCGCCGACCAGAATCCGTTCATGCAGCCGGTTGCGCGGTGTGCGGAATGGGTGCGCGACCATCGCCGCCCGGTCAAACCGGACAACCCGTTTCTGGCGTTCGAGCGGATGATGTCGCAGACGATCGCCGATAGTCTCGAAGCGTGGGGCAAGGCGCGAGACACCCTGCAGGAAGCTCTGTTCTTCGCGACCTATGGGTCGCCGCTATTGCAGGCAATGGCCGGCATGCGCGCTGACGGGGTCTCGGCGGATCGTCGCATCGAGCGCGATTTGGCGCGCGAAGCAACGGCGAGCCGGATGGCGGCTCAGCTCGAGCAGCGTATCGATCAGGGCGGGCTGATCGAGGCTACGGTGCGCGCGCTGATCTATGTGCGCCGACCGGAAGGTACGGTCGATGAGCGGGGATTCGCCGCGCTCAACGAGGTCGGCGCCACTTTGCCGGCGGCCAAGCGCATCGGCTTCGCCCGGTTCAAGGAGGTCATCAAAGAGCAGTTTCTGATGCTGCGGTTGGACGAGGAACGCGCGATCGCCGCCCTCCCAAAGCTGCTGCCCGAAAAGCGTCAAGAGCGCGAACTGGGCATCGCCGCATTGCGACGCGTGCTCGCCGCGCGCGGCAGCTTATCGGCGGAAGACAGCCGGCGGCTGGCCCGCATCGAGTCGCTGTTCGATGTGCCGGCCGCGACGATCAGCGCCGAGCCGCAACATGAACCTGCCGGTGAGTGAGCAGTTCGGCGATGGACACACGAGCTAACGGAGGCGAGCGCTATGAGCGGCTGCTGCGAGCCGCGCAGAACCTGCCGCCGGTGACGACGGCCGTCGCCCATCCCTGCGATCAGATTTCGCTCGAAGGCGTCGTGGAGGCTGCGGGGCTGGGGCTGATCGCGCCGATCCTCGTAGCGCCGCCAGCGCGCATCCGCGATATCGCCAAGCAGGCGGGGCTCGACATATCACGCTTTCCACTGAGAGAATCGGCGCACAGCCACGATTCCGCCGCCAAGGCGGTCCAACTTGTCCGCGAGGGCAAGGCCGAAGCCTTGATGAAAGGCAGCCTGCATACCGATGAATTGATGGGCGCCGTGGTTGCGCGCGACACCGGCATCCGCACGGCGCGCCGCATCAGCCACTGCTTTGTGATGGACGTTCCGGGGCACGATGGCCCGTTGATCATCACCGACGCCGCGGTCAACATCGCGCCCGATCTCGCCGACAAGGTCGATATCGTCCAGAACGCCATCGATCTAGGCCATGCCCTGCAGTTCGCGGAGGTGCGGGTCGCGATCCTGTCGGCGATGGAAACGGTCAATCCCAAGGTCCCATCGACGATCGAAGCAGCGGCATTGTGCAAGATGGCCGATCGCGGGCAGATCACCGGTGGCGTTCTCGATGGACCGCTGGCCCTCGACAATGCGATCAACCAAGAGGCGGCGGCGATCAAGCACATCGTGTCGCCGGTCGCCGGGCGGGCGAACGTGCTGGTGGTGCCGGATCTCGAAGCCGGCAATATGCTGGCAAAGAGCTTGTCGTTTCTCGCCGGCGCCGATGCCGCCGGCGTTGTGCTCGGCGCGCGGGTGCCGATCATCCTGACGAGCCGCGCCGACTCGGTGACGGCGCGGCTTGCTTCCTGCGCCGTCGCCAGCCTCGTTGCTGCCGCCCGGCGCCAGAACGCTGCCGCGGCAATCCAATGACGCAGGCGAATGCGATGCCGCCCGAGCCGATCCATTCCGCGATCCTGAACGGGCAAAAGGCGCTGGTTGTCGGTGTCGCCAACGACCGCTCGATCGCCTGGGGATGCGCCGAGGCGATGCACCGGGCAGGCGCCGAGATCGCGATGACCTATCTGAACGATAAGGCCTTGCCCCATGTCGAGCCTCTGGCAAAGACAGTCTCGACGCCACTGCTGTTGCCGTTGGAGGTCCGCAACCCGGCGCAGATGGAGGCGCTGTTCGCAGCGATCGCGGCGAAATGGGGACGCCTGGACATTCTTGTACATTCGATCGCCTTCGCGCCGCGAGAGGCTCTGGCCGGGCGTGTTACCGATTGTCCGCGCGACGGCTTTCTGACCGCTATGGAGGTGTCGTGTTGGTCTTTGCTCGACCTGACCCGGCGGGCAGAGAAGCTTATGACATCAGGCGGTACGATTTTCGCGATGAGCTACCACGGCGCCAACGAAGTCATCGAGAATTACGGGATCATGGGGCCGGTCAAGGCGGCGCTTGAATCGACTGTGCGTTATCTGGCGGCCGAGCTCGGACCCAAGGGCATTCGCGTCCACGCCATCAGCCCTGGCCCGCTCGCCACCCGCGCCGCCTCCGGCATCCCCGATTTCGACGAGCTGATGGAGCGGGTGGCAGAGCGCGCGCCAGCGCGTCGTCTGGTGACGATAGAGGAAGTCGGCGCCGCCTGCGTATTCCTTGGAAGCCGTTACGCGGGTGCCATGACCGGCGACACAATCTATATCGACGGCGGCTACCACATTCTCGGCTAAGGTCATATCCGGCATGGATGCAGCAGCAGAGCCGCTGATCGGCGTGATCAATGCCGGCTCCTCGTCGCTGAAATTCAGCTTTTACGAGGGGGAAAAGCGGCTTCTCTCGGGACAGGTGGACGGGATCGGGGCGCACCCCAAAGCAAGCGCCACCGGGCCCGACGGCGAGGCGGTCGCGCCGCCGGAGATCGAGGGGGCAGAGATTACGGCGCCGAGCGAGGGGTTGCCGGCTCTGATCCCCTGGGTAAGGCAGCAGCTCGGCGGCCGCCGGCTGGCTGGCCTTGGCCACCGCGTCGTCCACGGCGGCCTGCATCACTCCCGGCCGGCTCGCGTCACGCCCGAATTGCTGGCCGAGCTGGAGGCGCTGGTGCCGCTGGCGCCGCTGCACGAGCCACACAATTTGGCGCCGATCAAGATGGCGCTGCACCTCAATCCCGACCTGTTGCAGGTGGCGTGCTTCGACACCGCCTTTCATCGGACCGCGCCCGAGGTCGAGCAGGCCTTTGCCCTGCCCTATTCGTTTTATCAGGAAGGCATTCGCCGCTACGGCTTTCACGGCCTTTCCTACGAATACATCGCCTCGGTCTTGCCGCAGCGGGCGCCCGAAATCGCCAATGGCCGGGTCGTCGTGGCGCATCTCGGCAACGGCTGCTCGGCCTGCGCTCTACAGAACCGCACGTCGATCGCGACGACGATGGGGTTCACCGCGCTCGACGGGTTGCCGATGGGGACGCGGTGCGGCGAACTCGATGCCGGCGTCCTGCTGCACCTGATCCAAGAAAAGCACCTGCAACCGGACGAACTGGTCGATCTGCTCTATCGCCGCTCGGGGATGCTTGGCCTCTCGGGCGTTTCATCCGATTTCCGCGAGTTGCTGGCCAGCGCCGAACCGCGCGCGTATTTCGCGGTCGAGGTGTTCTGCTATCGTGCGGCCCGCCACATTGCCTCGCTCGCGGCGGCGCTCGGCGGCCTCGACGGTGTCGTGTTCACCGCCGGGGTTGGCGAAAACGCCGCACTGGTGCGCAGCGCGATCTGCCGCGCCTGCGCGTGGCTCGGGCTGGAACTCGACGAAGCGGCCAACCGCGAACACAAAGAACGGATCAGCACACCGAACAGCCGCGTTGCGGCCTATGTGATCAAGACCGACGAGAACCTGATGATCGCCCGCCATGCCCGCGCATTGGTAGCGAGCTGAAAATTGAACGAGAGCGAGGGTAGAAAAGCTTCCTCAGGCTTCAATGCGCCAGGATCTGGCTCAGGAACAGCCGGGTGCGGTCGCTCTTGGGGTTGGCGAAGAGTTCCTGCGGCGGCCCGCGCTCGACGATCTCGCCGCGGTCCATAAAGACGATCGTGTCGCCAACCGTGCGCGCAAAGCCCATCTCGTGGGTCACGCACACCATCGTCATCCCTTCCTGCGCCAGCTCGACCATCACGTCGAGCACCTCCTTGATCATTTCCGGGTCGAGGGCGGAGGTCGGCTCGTCGAACAGCATGATCTCGGGCTTCATGCACAATGAGCGGGCGATCGCGACGCGCTGCTGCTGACCACCCGACAGCTGCCCCGGATATTTGTCGGCCTGGTCGGGGATCCGCACTCGTTCGAGGTACATGCGGGCGGTTTCCTCGGCCTCCTTGCGCGGCTGCCGACGCACCCAGACCGGCGCCAGCACCAGGTTCTCCAGCACGGTCAGATGCGGGAACAGGTTGAACTGCTGAAACACCATGCCGACCTCGCGGCGGATCGCCTCGATGTTCTTCAGATCCGCGGTCAGCTCGATGCCGGCGACGATGATCTGGCCGCGCTGGTGTTCTTCCAGCCGGTTGATGCAGCGGATTACGGTCGACTTGCCGGAACCGGACGGCCCGCAGACGACGACCCGCTCGCCCTTTTTGACTTCGAGATTGATGTCCTTGAGGACGTGGAACTCGCCGTACCATTTGTCGACATGGCGCAGTTCGATGATTGGCTGGTCGATGACCGGCTGGCCGCTCGGCGTAGGCGTCGCTAGCGTCGCAATCGTCATGCCGCCCTCCCCGGCCGCTAGCGGCGCCGGCCCCGGTTGAATTCGCGCTCGAGCATCTGGCTGTAGCGCGACATGAAAAAACAAAAGGTGAAGTAAATCGCCGCGACAAAGACATAGGCTTCGACGTAGAAGCCGCGCCAGTTGGCGTCGGTCAATGCCGCATTGGCGGTGCCGAGCAGGTCGAACAATCCGATGACGATGACCAGCGAGGTGTCCTTGAAGGTGCCGATAAAGGTGTTGACCAAGGGCGGGATGACCAACGCCAGCGCCTGGGGCAGGACGATCAGCCGGGTGCGCTGCCAATAGGAAAGCCCGAGCGCGTCGGCGGCCTCGATCTGACCTTTCGGGATCGCCTGCAACCCGCCGCGCACGACCTCGGCGAGGTAGGCGGCGGCAAACAGGATAAACGCGACTTGCGCCCGCAGCAGCTTGTCGACGGTCATGCCGGTCGGCAGAAACAGCGGCAGCATCACCGACGCCATGAACAGCACGGTGATCAACGGCACGCCGCGGATCAGCTCGATATAGGCGACGCAGATCGCCCGCACCGCCGGCAGTTGCGAGCGCCGGCCGAGCGCCAAAAGGATCGCCAGCGGAAACGCCAGAGCCATGCCGACGACCGCGAGGACCAGGGTCAGCGGCAGCCCGTTCCACAGATCAGTCGGGACATAGCTCATGCCGAGGATGCCGCCCCACATCAGCACCCCGACCGCCGCCAGCCCCGCGAGTGACAGCGTGACCAGCGGCCTGCCCCACAAGCGGCGGTCGCAGCTCGCCAGAATCACCCCGATGAAAATCAGCACGACGAACAACGGCCGCCATTGCTCGGCATAGGGAAAACGGCCGAATAGGATAAAGCGCAGCTTTTCGCCGATGAACGCCCAGCAGGCGCCGTCGCCGCGGCAGGCGCGTCCGCTGTCGGCATGCCAGGTCGCGTCGATCAAAGCCCAGCGGATCACCGGCGGGATCGCCACTGCGAGCAGCCACGCCGCCGCCAAGGTCAGGATCGTGCTGCCGACGCTGCTGAACAGATTGGCCCGCATCCAGGCGACCGGGCCGGCGGCAGCGGGCGGCGGCCGTTCGTCGGGTAATGGCAACTCTTGCGTCGTGTCGGTCATCGGCTAGCGCTCGACCAGTGCCACGGCGCGGTTGTAGAGGTTCATCGCCAGCGCGATCGCCAGGCTGATCGCCAGGTAGACCGCCATGATCAGCGCGATCCCTTCGACGGCCTGTCCGGTCTGGTTGATCGTCGTGTTGGCGATCGACACCAGATCGGGATAACCGATGATCACGGCGAGGGAGCTGTTCTTGGTCAGATTGAGATATTGGCTCGTGATCGGCGGGATGATCACCCGCAGCGCTTGCGGCAACACGATCAGCCGCATCGTCAGCCCCGGTCGAAGTCCGAGCGCCGACGCCGCCTCGCTCTGACCCCAGCTGACCGACAGGATCCCGGCGCGCACGATTTCGGCGATGAAGCTCGCGGTATAGATTGTCAAACCGAGCAGCAAGGCCGCGAATTCGGGCGAAACGGTGCCGCCGCCGGCGAAATTGAACCCTTTCAGCGCCGGCCAATCTAGCGCCAGCGGCGCACCCGCGGCGAGAAAAACCAACAACGGCAGTCCGGCGATCAACCCGGCGCCGAGCCAGCCGGAAGGGAATTGCGCGCCGGTCGCCATTTGCCGCTGCCTCGCCCATCGGCTGACGAAGACAGTGCCGGCGATGCCGACGACAAAGGCCAGGAACATCCACAAATGAGCCGGGCTGCTCTGCGGCACCGGGAATTCGACGCCGCGATTGCTGACAAAGAACCCCGGCAGCGGCTGCCAGGCTTGGCGGGGAGCCGGCGCGCCGGCGCGCAGCAGGCTCCACCAGAACAACAGCTGCAAAGCGAGCGGGATGTTGCGAAAGGTCTCGACATAGACCAGCGACAGCTTGGCGACGAGCCAGTTGCGCGACAGCCGGGCAACGCCGATCAAAGCGCCGAGGATTGTCGCCAGCACGATGCCGAGAACCGCGACGTACAGGGTGTTGACCAGCCCGACGAGGAAGGCGCGGGCGTAGGTGTCGGACGGCGCGTAAGGGATCAGCGACTCGCCGATCGCAAACGACGCCTCGCGATGCAGAAAGCCGAAGCCGGTGGCGATGTTCTGGCGGTCGAGATTGACAAGCGTGTTGTGGACGAGGAACCAGCCGACCGCGACCACAATCCCGACAAACAGGATCTGATAAGCGATGCCCCGTACCGCCGGGTCGCGCCAAAATGCCGGCCGGCTCGGCCGCGGCACGGCATCGACCGGCGGGCTCGCCATCTTCGGTCTAGCGGTCGAGCCCGCGGTCCGGCTCAGCGGATCGGCATCGCATACATCAGCCCGCCTTTGGTCCACAGATTGTTGATCCCGCGATCGAGCTTGAGCGGCGAGCCCTGGCCGACGTTGCGCTCAAAAATCTCGCCGTAATTGCCGACCTGCTTGATCTCGTTATAGGCCCATTTCTCGTCGATCCCGAGCGACTTGCCCGCTCCGGGAGTGACGCCGAGCAGCCGCTTTATATTGGGGTCGTCCGATTTGAGCATGTCGTCGACGTTTTTCGAGGTGATCCCCAACTCCTCGGCCTGGATCAACGCAAAGATCACCCAGCGGACCAGGTCGTTCCATTGGTCGTCGCCCTGACGCACCGCTGGCGACAGCGGCTCCTTGGAGATGACCTCGGGCAGGATGACGTAGTCGTCCGGGTTCGACGCACGCCCGGCGCGGGTCGCCGCAAGCCCGGATCGGTCGGTCGTGTAGGCATCGCAACGTCCGGAGAAGAAGGCGCTCTCGACCTCGTCGAGCTTTTCGATCACAACGGGTTTGAATTCAATTTTATTGGCACGGAAGTAATCGGCGAGATTGAGCTCGGTCGTGGTCCCGGGCTGCACGCAAATCGTGGCGCCATTCAGCTCCTTGGCGCTTTTGACCCCGAGCTTTTTCGCCACCATGAAGCCCTGGCCGTCATAATAGACGACGGCCGTGAAGTTGAGCCCGAGATCGGTGTCGCGCTGCAATGTCCAGGTCGTGTTGCGCGACAGCAAATCGACCTCGCCCGATTGCAGCGCGGTGAAGCGCTGCTGTGCCGTCAGCGGCACATATTTGACCTTGGTGGCATCGCCAAACAGGGCGGCGGCGAGCGCCCGGCAGATGTCGACGTCGAGCCCGGTGTAATGGCCCTGGTTGTCCGGGATCGCGAAACCGGCCAGCCCGGTGTTGACGCCGCAGACGACCTGCCCGGCCTGCTTGACCTTGTCAAAAGTCGCCCCGGCCTGGGCGTCGATGGCAAAGCAAGCCGCGACCGCGGCCGCCCCGACGATTATCGCCAATCGCCCGACCTTCGCCAATCGCCTGATTTTCATTACCCGCCCTTCTCGTCCGCGTTCGCCGATCGTTCGCCTCGCCTCTAGCATACCCGCGCCCCGTCCCGCAACGTGACGGTTCGTTGACGGTAGCGGTCGCAGCGGCGCTCTTCGCGGCGATTGCGATACCCTATGGTCGGAGGACATGCAGGACGGCGTCGTGATCGACGGGCGCCTTCGGATCACCAATCCGTTCCGGGCGCGACCAGGCTAGAAAGCGCGGCGCATATCCGCGATGATCTGGGCCGCGGCGGCGGCGGGATCGGCGCTTTTGACGATCGGGCGGCCGACGACAAGGTAATCGGCGCCGCTGGCGATCGCCTGGGCCGGCGTGCCCGAGCGTTTGTGGTCGTCGAGCGCGCTGCCCGCCAGCCTGACGCCGGGGGTCACGACCAGCAGCCCGTCGGCATCTGCGGCATCGCGGATTGCGTTCGGCTTGTCCCGTGGTGCGGCGATGATGCCGTCGCAGCCGCAGGCCCAGGCGGTCCGGGCGCCCGCCACGATCAGTTCGGCGAGGCTGCCGGCATAGCCGAGTTCGCGCAGCCCCTTTGCGTCGAGGCTGGTCAACACCGGCACCACCAGGATCTTCAGATCGCTGCCGGCCTTGCCCTCGGCAGCGGCTTTGATGATGTCGCTGTCGCCGTGGACGGTGACAAAGCTGACGCCGCGCTTGGCGGCACCGGCCACGCCCCGGCGAACCGTCTCGCCGATGTCGAACATCTTGGTGTCGAGAAAGATCTTCTTGCCGTGCTCGACGAGATCGTCGAGCAGCCGATCGAAGCCGGCGGCGAACAGCAGCCACAACCCGATCTTGAAAAAAGACACGAGACCGTCCAGCCGCTCCACCATCGCACGCGCTTCGTCGATGCCGGGGAGGTCAAGCGCAACGATGAGGCGGTCTTCGATCCGTGCAGGGACGCCGCGGAGCTGGGGCATTGGGGGCTGAGGCATTGAACGCACGCCAAGTGCTGATTATCGCGCAACCTAGCGCAGCCCAACGGCGATGGCCACGTTGCAGATCGTCCCCCCGCCGGCCGCACCCGCCCATAAGCCTGCGGCACACAGCCGACGTGTTTGGATCGGGTCGGGTCAGCCCGTCGTCGCGCGAAGCCAGCGTGAGACTGGGGCGCAACGCGCGGCTAAGCGCAACAGCAGTTGCTTATCGTTTTCCAGACTATCGCTATCGACTGGCCGGACCGGTAGGGATGGAGCGGTTGACGGTTGCGCCGGCTTTTGTGCATGCCAATATGCCGCTCGGCGTTGATCAGGGAGCCACTTCGCTGTCGTCGCAGGACGCCTGGGATGCAGCCGCGTGTACTTTACCCGCCAGCCGCGGCCGACCGGGCCTTCGCGCGACTGAGCTGATCTTGTTTGGATCGGCGCTCCACCATCACGAGTGTGTTCGGGGAAGTTTGAGAGGAAGCCATGATCCATCATCTGTCGATTGCCGCGCACGATCCAAAACACGTCGCGGCGGTCCTTGCCGAGTTCATGGGCGGCGTCGCGGTGCCGTTTCCACCCAATCCGGGCAGCTTTTTTGCGCTGCAGCTCGACGAGCACGGATCGGGCATCGAGGTCTATCCGGCCGGGACGGAGCTTCAGCCGGGCGGCGCCAGCGGCGGCAGCTTTGTGAAAAAGCCGGAGGGACGCGGCTTCGGTCCGACTCATTTCGCGCTCAGTGTTGCAGCTGGGGCCGACGCCGTCGAAGCAATCGCGCAGCGTGAAGGCTGGCAATGCTACCGCTGCAACCGCGGTCCGTTCCATGTCATCGAGGTGTGGGTCGAGAACGAGTTGATGGTGGAGCTTTTGCCGCCGGAATACGCGGCCGAATATCTCGCCTTTACCAGCCCCGCCAAGGTCGCGGCAGCCATGGCGGCCGCTCCGGCCCGGCCCTCGCGCCAGCGCGCCGCGTAGTTTCGGTCCGGCACGGCGGCGGCGGCGCCGGACCATCCTGGGGATGCGCCGGGTGCTGTGGTTGACCCGGCCATCCGGCGCCAAGCGCGCGTCAGGCTAGGCGCGGTTCGGCGTGGTCAGGGGATCGTGTGGGCTAATACGTCTCGCGCGGCAGATTGAGGTGCGGGAAGACGCTGTGCACGTGCGGGGTCACGACTTGGCGCGCCGGGCGAATGTAGGATTTGTCGAGCTCGTGGTAGCCGGTGACGCCGAGCAGCGACAGACAGATGCGGATCTCGTCTTCGAGGATCTCGAACAGCCGCAACACTCCGGAGCCGCCGGCGGCAGCAAGTCCGTAGATGTATAGCCGACCGACCGAGACCACGTCGGCGCCAAGGATCATCGCCTTGACCACATCGGTGCCGCGATAGATGCCGCCGTCGACCATGATGCGAGCCCGGCCGCCGACGGCTTCGACGACTTCCGGCAGGACGTCGATCGAACCAACGCCCTGATCGAGCTGGCGCCCGCCATGGTTCGACACGTAGACGCAGTCGGCGCCGCACTCGATTGCAATCTTGGCGTCCTCGGCGGTGCCGATGCCCTTCAGAACGATCGGGATGTCGAAGTTCTTCTTGACCCGCTCGATGTCGCGCCAGTTGAACTTTGCCTGATAGATGCGCGCCTCTTCGACGCGGGCACGCCGACGCTGGTGGCGCTTGGCGATGTCGCGCTCGCGCCGGCTGTAGCTGTCGGTGTCGATCGTAAAGCAGAATGCGTCATAGCCGTTCTTAATGGCGCGACGGACATGGTCGTCGACCCAGTCGGCATCGCCGCGCACGTAGAGCTGGAAGATTTTGAAGCCGTCGCCCGAAGCTTCGGCGGTCTTTTCGAGCCCGGGATGCGCACCGGAGCTCAAAATCATGCCGTTGCCGAACTCGCGTGTCGCCTTGGCGACCGTGGCGCCGCCACCGGCCTCGAATACTTCGACGGAGCCGACCGCCGAGCACAGCACCGGGATGCGCAGCTTCTTGCCGAAAAAGGGGCGGCTGCAATCGACGTTCGACACGTCGCGCAACACCCGCGGCCGAAAGCCGTAGGCATCGAGCGCGGCGCGGTTGCGAGCCAAGGTCGTCTCCGTTTCGGACCCGCCGATCAGATAGTCCCAATTGTTGCGATTGAGGTTGGTGCGCGCCTGCGTGACGAACTCGTGCAGGTTTTGAAACCGCTCTTCGAGCGACTCGGGCATGGTTATTCTCCCTCGTTGGGTTGTCTTCTCGCTGGTTCGTCTTCTGTCGGCCGAGGCGTTGGCGTCGGATAGCGTCTCAGCGTAGGCGGAGTCACCTGCTTCGGCAATCGGTTAGGCTTGGGTTTTTGCGCTTGGGAGTCATCCCCCGGTATCGCTACGATGGCTGGTCCATTCACCGTCGCGGGCCAATTCCGGTCGGTGGCCCGTCAACCGGGACGCGACAATCCCTAAAAGAGGAGACGCAGCATGCCGCGCATACTGACCCCTGCCACCCACAATGACGAAACCCTGCAGATCGCCTACGATCTGCTCTCGCCCGGCTGGGAGCTCGCCATGGCTCCCCACGGCCGGCCCGAGTTCTTCGACCTGCTGAAGGACACCCAATATTACATCGGTGCCGGGCAATTCCCGCACGGCCCCGATTTTTACCAGCGCGCGCCGAACCTCCGCATCGTCCAGACCTTGAGCGCCGGCTACAACACCTACGACCTCGACGCGGCGCGGGCCGCAGGTGTGCCGATCTGCAACAACGGCGGTGCCAACTCGACGGCGGTCGCCGAGCACGCGATGATGCTGATGCTGGCGGTCGCCCGCAAACTTATCTGGCAGCATGAGGGCGTGTCTTCGGGACGCTGGCGCGGCAACGATTTCAACGCGACCAAGCTCTATGAAGTCGAAGACAAGACCCTGGGCATCATCGGGCTTGGCAACATCGGCAAGAAGGTCGCACGCCGCGCCAAGGCGTTCGACATGCACATCAAATATTACGACATCAACCGGCTGACCACCGACCAGGAGGATGCGCTGGGCGTCCGGTTCGCGCTCTTCACCGAGCTGTTGAAGACTTCAGATATCGTGACCCTGCACGTGCCGCTCGACCTGTCGACGCACAATCTGATCGGCGAGCGTGAGCTGGCGATGATGAAGCCGACGGCGATCTTGATCAACACCTGCCGCGGCCCGGTGGTCGACGAGAAGGCGCTTTACAATGCCCTGCGCGACGACAAGATCCTGGGCGCCGGGCTCGACGTGATGGTCGAGGAGCCGCCCAAGCCCGACCACGAGCTGTTTACCTTGAAAAATATCACCTTCAGCCCGCACGGCGCCGGGCCGACTTGGGACAACCACTGGAAGCGCTGGCGCAACGCCTTCGACAATTTCGAGCGCGTCGCCCGCGGCCAGAAGCCGTTCTGGATCGTCCCCGAATTGCGCGACTAGCGGTATTTCACCGCAGCGGGCGCAAAGGCGGCGCAGCGGGCGTAAAGGCGGCGCAGCGGGCGCAAAGGCGGCGAGGGGGCTGAACAGCCCCGTTCCCGGCGCGCATCCGCTGCCGTGAATTTTTCGGGCCAACGCTGACCGTTTGTAATCGCGCGGCCCCCGAAACGCTGCGAGCTGAGGGCTTACCCGGTTCGTCGAGCCGCAAGCCTTGTGCGGATTGACCCCTGCGCTCAGCTACAGGCTGATGGATTTCTCGGATGCCGATCGGGAAGCGCTGACGGCTGCGATCAGGCGCTTGGAAGAACCGGGCTTCATCGGCCGAATGGCCACGCTCGCCGGCCGGCCTTCGGAAGTGCTGGCGCGGGCGTTGCCGGGACAAGCCGCCGGGATCGTCGCCAAAGCGGCGGAGAAGGCGCTGACCCGAGCGCTCGACATTGCGCTGTTCAGCTTGCGCGACAATCGGTTCCACGGCGGGCGCGTTGTGCATTCGGCGCTGGCCTCGGCATCGGGGGCGGTCGGTGGCGCTTTCGGCCTTGCCGCGCTGCCTATCGAACTGCCAGTCTCGACCGCGATCATGTTGCGCACCATCGCCGTGATCGCCCGCCAGGAGGGCGAGGACCTTGCCGATCCGCGCACCCGGCTCGCCTGTCTCGAAGTGTTTGCCCTCGGGCATACCGGCGTTGCTGCCGAGGAAGGTGCGGAAGCCGGCTATTTCGCGTTGCGCGCCCTCCTCGCCCGCAGCCTGGCGCTCGCCGGCAATGCCCTCGTGCACAAGGGCGCCGCCCACAGCAATTCGGCGCTGGCGCTGCGTGCTCTGTCACCGATCGTTACGCGATTTGGCGCCATCGTTTCACAAAAGCTCGCGGCCCAGGCGGTCGCGGTTGTCGGCGCGGTTGGCGGTGCGGCGGTCAACCTCGCCTTTATCGAATATTTCCACGGCTTGGCGCGCGGGCATTTTACCGTGCGCCGGCTCGAACGCGCCTATGGCGCCGAGGCGGTGCGCGCCGAATACGATCGGATAAAAGCCGCACATCCGCGGCGCCCGATACAGATAGCTGCCATGTCGCAAGGCATGTGCTGAAATTCGCGCCAGCGCATTGCCGTCAGGGCATTCAGTCTTTAAATCCTGTCGGCTGATCCAGGCTGGTGCAGGGCGACGGGATGACGACAGAGGCGGCGGCCATCGGCCGGGTCGGAAAGAGCAGCGAGTTTCGCGCGGTCGGCTTGGTGTCGGCGGCGCATTTCGTCGGCCATTTCCACATGCTCGTGGTGCCGCCGCTGTTCCCGCTGCTGACGGCGCGCTGGGGTGTCAGCTTTATCCAGCTGGGCTTGGCATTGACCGTTTACGCGATCGTCTCGGTCGCCGCGCAATTGCCGATGGGCTACATGGCCGACCGCTTCGGCTCGCGCAAATTGCTGATCGGCGCGCTCTGGCTCGGCGGCCTGTCGCTTGCGTCGGTCGGCATCGTCGACCGCTATTCCTGGCTTTTGGTGGCAGCGGGGCTGTCGGGGGTGGCCAACGCCGTTTATCACCCTGCCGATTATGCGATCCTGTCGGCGCGCGTGACGCCGTCGCGGATCGGCCGTGCGTTTTCCGTCCACACCTTTGCCGGCATGCTCGGCAATGCGCTGGCGCCGCTGACGATGCTGGCGCTGGTGCCGCGGCTCGGGATATCGGGCGCTTTGGTTATGGCCGGGCTGGTCGGGCCGCTAGTGGCGTTGCCGCTGATCTTTGCGCCAGCGATCGAGGGCGACACCCTGGCAGCCTCGGCGGCGGCCGGCCGCCGCGGCGCGGCGAAATCGGCCCGGAGCGGAACAGTCTTCACCCCGGCGATCCTCGGCATGATGGTGTTTTTTATCCTGCTGAGCCTGTCGACGAGCGGCATCACCAACTTTTCGGTGCCGGCCTTGATGAAGGGCTATCACCTGCCCTTCGCCGCCGCCAGTTTGGCGCTGACCGTGTATTTGACGGCAACTGCGTTTGGCGTGCTGTGCGGCGGCTTTGTCGCCGACTTGACCAAGCGCCATGGCGAGGTCGCCGCCATCGGCTTCACGGTGAACGCCGTGCTGATCCTGCAAATCGCATTGTTCGGCCTCGGCCCGGCGGTGCTGGTGATGGTGATGGGGTTCGCCGGCTTTCTGTCGGGCATCATCCAGCCGTCGCGCGACATGCTGGTGCGCGCGGCAGCACCGGCCGGAGCGGTCGGGCGCGCCTTTGGCGTTGTGACGATCGGCTTCAGCATCGGCGGCACGATCGGTCCGATGCTGTTCGGCTGGATCCTGGACCGCGGTGCGGCGCATTGGATTTTCGGCGTCAGCGCCGTCTTTATGCTATTGACCGTGGTCGCAGCGCTGATCGGTGATCGGCAAATGGCCGGACGCCGCGGCGCGATGGTTCGACCGACCGGGTAATTCGATCATGATCGCTTTCGGCGCTTGATGCGCGGCGAGATCCCGTTCTCGCAGAATCTGACGCAGAGGCAAGGACCGCCGCCGATCCCGCGGCCGGCCGACGATCTACTCGATCTGCCGCCCCCGCCCGCGGGGCAACTCGACCTCGTCCGTACCGTGTTTGCGATTCTGTTCATCGCTGGACTGATCGCGACTTCGTTCTGGATTCTGTGGCCGTTCCTGGCGGCAACGATCTGGGCGACCACCCTGGTGGTGGCGACCTGGCCGATCATGCTGCGGGTGCAGCATCGGCTGTGGAACCGGCGCCCGCTCGCGGTCGCGGTGATGACCGTGGCGCTGCTGTTGGTTTTCGTCGCGCCGTTTTGGCTCGCCGTCGCGACGATCATCCAAAACTTCGACAGCATCGTCGGCTGGGGCAACGCGATCGTCTCGTTCAAACTGCCGCCGCCACCCGCTTGGCTCGACGGCATCCCGCTGTTCGGCAGCGAGATCGCTTCGCTGTGGCAGCGGATCCGGGCGAGCGGCATCAACGAATTTGCTGCCAAAGCCGCTCCCTATGCCGGGAGCGCGGCAGGATGGTTCGTCGCCGCCCTCGGCGGGTTCGGCATCACCATCGTGCAATTGTTGCTCACTCTGGTCATCGCTGCTGCTTTTTACGCCGGCGGCGATCGCGCCGAGATGATCGTCGAGCGCTTTGGCCATCGGCTGGCCGGGGCCCGCGGGCGCGCGTCGGTGCGGCTCGCGGGCCAGGCGATCCGCAGCGTGGCGCTGGGCGTGGTCGTCACCGCGCTGGTGCAGGCGGTGATGACCGGCATCGGCTTGGCGATAGCCGGTGTGCCGCTGGCGCCGGTGCTGACCGCCGTCACCTTTATGCTGTGCATCGCCCAGCTCGGCGCCGGCCTGGTGCTGATTCCGGCGGTCGTCTGGCTCTATTGGAGCGGCCACCCCGGCTGGGGGACGGTCCTCGTGGTGTGGACGGTCATCATCCTCAGCCTCGACAACGTCGTACGCCCGTTGCTGATGCGAAAGGGAGCGCACCTGCCGCTGGCGTTGCTGCTGGCAGGGGTTATCGGCGGGCTGATCGCCTTTGGCCTGGTCGGGATCTTTCTCGGCCCGGTCGTGCTCGCGGTTGCGTACACCTTGCTGCTGGCGTGGCTCGAAGAAGACCCGAACCCGGACGACGACACCTGAGCTGGAGCATACCTGGGAGGCGGCAGCGACGCGGATTGATCAAGGTGAAAGCACGGTGGGCACGACCAGGCCCGGTCCGATGAGGCGGACGTGAACGCGACGGAAGGAGCGGCGACAGCCGTCGCGGCGCCGGCGCCCGGCCCGCCGGAAGCCGCGGGCGAGACGCTGGCGGCGCGGGCGCTGCTGCTCGGCGAGCGGATCGACACGCGGGCGCTCGAACGCGACGGCTCGCTCAGCACGACGCCGCTGACCGTCGACCTCCCCGGCGGTGCGGTCGCAGTGCTGTTCCGCTATGGCGTGATCGTCCTGTTCGGCCAGCCCAACACGGTGACGGACAAATTCGTCGGAGGATTGGCGCCGTCTGTCGTCGGCGCCTTCCCGGTACCGGAACAGGACGAGGCTCGGCTGGTAATCCGGCCCGACAGCGACCAGCATGTCGATCCCTCCGGCAACATCATCTTGCGCGACCGATCGACCGAACGGCTGCAGCTTGTCGCCGACATTCTCGCCAAGAGCCTGGTGTTGTCGCATTACGAGACGCGAATCGCCGACCTTTTCGACCGCATCGAGCCATTGGCCGTGACCTTGCGCGAAAAGGGGCGTGCCGGAGCCGCCGGCAAGGAGCTGCTGCGTCACATCGGCGACGTTCTGCTGATGCAGCAGAAGATGGTTGGCCGCGTCGGCACCTCCGAAACGCCCGAGCTGCTGTGGGAACACCCCGAGCTCGACCGTCTCTATATGCGCCTGTCCGACGAGTACGAATTGCGCGACCGCGACCGCGTGCTCGACCGCAAGCTCGACATCGTGTCGAACACGGTCGAGACCTTGCTTGGTCTTGTGCAGACGCGCAGCAGCATGCGCGTCGAGTGGTACATCGTCGCGCTGATCGTCGCTGAATTGTTGCTCAGCCTCTACCCGTACCTGCTGCGGCGGTAGCGGGGATCAGCCGACCACAAGCGACACCGGGATCATCACCGCGGCCGCCTTCAGCGGCCAGATCCAGCCTTCGGCATAGACGAGCCCGACCAGGGCTACGGCGCAGGCGATCAGTGCGGCGTGCCGCGGTGGAATCTCGATTCGATAGCGCATGCGCCAGGTTACCACGAAACCCGATTGCGCGCCCGGTTCCGATGACCGGCCCGCGATCCACGATGTCGCAGGGGCCCCGGTTAAACAACAGCCCACGCGCCTCACCTCTCGCCGACCTCCGGGTTTTGGTCAGGCAGAGCCATTTGTCTGCCGGGCCTCGACTGCTATCGGTCGCCGAACAGAAAGGCGAGCAGAACCAGGCGACGGCCGGAGGTGACATGGAGCGCCTCGTGCAACAGCGCTGACGAAAAGACAAAGGCTGCGCCGTTGTCGGGTCGGTAGCGTTGGTCGCCAAATTCCGGAAATCGCAGTTCGCCCCCGGTGAATTCCTCAATGTTCAAATTCATCGACATGGCGAACCGGCGATAGGGGGTAGGCTCGACATTGTCGCGGTGGCCGTGCAATTTGCCACCGCGGTCCCCTTGGTAGCAGCCGATCCGCATCCGTTCCCATGCCGTAATGCTGTAATGAAATGCCTTGGCGATTTCCGGGAACAAACGTCTTTCCAGGCGATCCCGAATGAACTTCTTGGTATCTTCCTCCACGATCCAATGATCGATGCGGTCACGGCGCCCGTGCTCGGGGATGCGCATCTTGTAGTCTTTGCCGATATAGTCGATGCCGGGACCCGGCGGCATGAAGACGTTGCCGCGTGTCTCGTATACGCCAACGAGACGCCGGCATTCCGCAGGCGTCAGCACCTCCGGCACCATCAGCACCGGCGGATGGGCGCCCATGAGCACCGGTTTACGCTCTGCGGCGAAGCGTTCGATCGTCGCGAGAGCCTCCGATGCTTGAAGCTTGACCGGCGATTTGATGATCGCGGCAATGTGATAGTTCGGTCGCAACACGACTGTAGTCGGATAATTGCCAACGTCGATGCCAAACGCGCGAAAGACTTCGCGGGCACCGTCGCACAGTACAGGAAGCGGGAGGTTTTGGGCGGCCGCCGCTCCGGCTTGTTCAAGGGTGACCGCGAAAGCCCGTGCCCCGGCATTTGTCATTGCCTGAAAGCAAAGCCGATAGCCGGCCAACGCCTTGACGACGGACGGCGTGAACCTGGGGCAAAAGACAATCGCGATCGGGTTGCCGGCGATTGCATCGCTGCGCAGATCGACAACCTCGCCATTCGAATCCAGAAGCCTGCATCCGGGCGCAATGTCACCGACGCTCAATGACGGGAGAACAGAGACCTGATTGGGGTGCGATGCGAGCGTTGCCATTGTCAGACGATCACACGGAGAGGTGCTGGGTTTTCGAAGCTAATCAGAACCATCCGACCCTGCGAGCGCATCCGGCGGGAGGCCGGACCTCTGAAGGCGCTCCCCTTAGCGGGCAAAAAGGGGCGCGCGCCACAAGACGCGTACCCCTTCTCGTCAGGTTATTTGCAAACAAAGTTTGCGGCGTCGTTCGTGCTTCCGGTTCCCGTGTAGGTCGCGTTCTGGGGGTAGGGGCAGAGTGGGCGGGTGAAGGTGGCGCTGGGGACGTTGGTGGCGATGACTTGGGCCGGTGCTACTCCTTGTTCGACCCAGGTCTCCAGCGCCGTGAACAGATCGCTCGACGCCGGGCCCGAGCCACTGTTTGATGTTACGTTACCAAAGGAGTTGAGCCCGGGACCGCCGCTGCAGTGTCCCATGCCGGGCGCCATAAACAGGCGATAGTAGCTCTGGGTCTCTGTCAGGGGATTTGTCGCACCATTTTGCTGCTCGAACGCCACTACGCTATTGAAATGGTTGACCGAGTTCAGCGACGCGACGAGCGGATCAGCCCAGCCATGATATTGAACGAGCTTACCGCCGTGACCTTTGAATGCGGTAAGGTCTGGATTGTTTGCATTCAACGCCGATCCAACTGTTTGCACGACACTGCCCGGGCTCGGAGGAACGATCGCGAAGGCGGCGAGCGCGCCGGGACTGGTGTTGACGTTGAAGTCCAGCAGGGAGTTGAACGTTGCCGGAGTGTTCTGCTGGAAGTAGGTGAAGGCTCCATTCCCGAACAGGAATTGACTGGTGGCCGGTGTGGCCGGCAGAACCGGCAAGGACGTCACAGTGACATTTGCGTTCCATTCCTGGGCCTCGTTGCCCCACTCGTAGCCGGGTGCGACTGACATCCCTCCGCTGGTTACTGGCCCATTGTACACATTGCTGATGGCCGTAATCTGCGCCGACGTCAGCAACGTGGCGAATAAGGTTTGGGGGTTGAAGCTGCACTGTGTCGGATCGCCCAGGAAATTGTCCGTCGCAACGGTTTTTGTGCTTGCGCAAGCGTTCTGGACGGCAGTCGTAATTGGCAGCAGGTTGTTGCTTGAAATGAAGCCAGCCGTATTGTTTGCATTGGTTATCTGTTGAGCGTCCCACAGGAACCCTGAGAGGAGCGGGGTGTTGTTGCTGGCCGCCGCTCCCCCCATGATACCATCGAAGTCGTCGGGATAGCGTTGCGCCTCCATAAACGCCTCTTGTCCGCCCTTCGAGCAACCATTGAAATAATTGTGCTCCGGCGGGCCGCCGTAAAACGCCGAGACGATTAGCTCCGCATTGAGGTCGGTTCGGTGGACAGCGCGATAACCGTAATCGTTAATCTTCTGGGGATGCATATAGGCAAAGGAGCCCGCAGCCGCCCCCGCCATCAAGCTGCTGCCGTCATCGGTCGAAGCGGTCGCGTTGTTGATCCCGGCCGCCCCCTTCAGCGGGCCGTACTCGATCGAGCCGGCAAAGCCGCCATTGCCGACCTGCTCGTAGCGCCCCGTCCAATCCGCGGTCGGCAGCCACACCTCAAAATTGATGTTCGAGTCTCCGGCCGGGTTGGTGCTCGGCTGGATGTTGCCGACCACACGACACAGCGACACCGGAGCCGTCGTCGTGCCGTGGATCGTGCTGCCGGCAGAATAGACCTGGGCGAGCGAGATCGTCGTGTCCGGCAACGACAACCCCGTCAGGCTACCGCACGCGATCGGAGCTGCCGCAAAACCCGCGCATTGGCCTTGCAGGTTCCCACTGACCCATCCGCCGCCCAGGGCGTGGGTCGGCGCCGGTGTGTTGTCGAGGCACTGAAGGTTGCCACCGATCGTATTGAGGCTGATGTCGCCGGCAACGGTCGCGCTGTTGTTCCGGATCTGTGCATTGCCGCCGACCTCCCCCAAGGTCGCCTCGCACGAGGCTTGATTGTCTTGGCATTGGAAATTGCCGCGGATCTTGATGCCCGGCCCGGCAAAGCCGCTGGTCCCGGTGCAATGCTGGATCTGGACGTTGCCGCCCACCGTCACGGTGCCTTCGAGAAGGGTCGCGGCGCACGCATTCGCTATGACATTCCCGCCGATCGACGACCATTCTTCCAACCCGTTGACGGTCAGACTCGCATTCTGCGAGACCCGCACGTTGCCAGAGACATTCGCCTGGAAGAGGGTGCACGAACCGTTAGCCGGCACCACGAGGTTGCCGGCAATAGCCCCGGTCATCGACCCAGTGCACACCGTGTCGGCAGCTCGAGCGGCGCCGCTGACAGCGGCAAGGGCCGCGAGCGATACAGTGGAAAGGAGCACCAATTTGTGGGAACGTCGCATGGCTTTTCTCCCTTGTTTTTGGTCCGGCAGCCACGGTCGGGCACACCGCCATGGCTACCAGTTAAGGTTAACTCAAAAAAGCCACGAATGCCCCAAAATTAACTCCTAATGGCAATTTTTTAGACAAAGGCGCCCCTGGCCGACATGCAAGATCATCGCGCGCCAGCACTGCAGCGCACTCCGTCCAAGGGCTTCAAAGATGTAGAACCGCTGTGTCGGCTAACCTGCTAACGATGCAACCGAACGAAGGGGGGTTGGCTTGAGGCGCGGCGGACGCTGATCGCCTCGGGCAAAACGGCTTCTCGCGTGCCGCTGGTGGTACGGATCAGACAGATGATACCGATTTCTCGTCCTCGTCGCCCCCGCGCAAGCGGGGGTCCAGGGCCGCAAGCGTGGTGCCGGTTGCCCCCTGTTCAGGCCAGGGGCAAGCGCTGGGTGCCCGCTTTCGCGGGCATGACGGAAAAGGAGGTGGGTGCCAAGCGTTGAACTCGTACCGTTAGCCCACAGGAATGGCCATCCACCGTTGGTAATCCTTGGCGAGACCGGCGACGGCGGCGGCGTAAAGGCGCTTGCCGGCTTCGGGGGTCGCCAGCGCCGGGTTCGAGCCGATGCGGCCGTCCGGGAAGTGGCGGCGATAGTCGGCGGCGTCGGTGAAATCGCCGCGAGGGGCCACCGGCGGATCGAGCGGCGCGCGCTTGATCGCCTCGGGATAGGCGAATTGGGTCATGGCGACCTCGCTCGGGGTCGCGTGGCTGCCTTCGGCGCCGCCGTACAGCTCCTTGGCGATCTGCCCGACGCCTTCGCCCTGCCACCAATTCTGCAGCCGGCATTTGATCGGCGCAACGTTGCCGGCCGGCGCCAGGCTGCGCGCCGCATAGATCTCGGAAAAGGCGGCGCTCACCGTGGCGATGTTGCCGCCATGGGCGTTGACGAAATAAAACCGCTCAAAGCCGTGCACCGCCAAGGATTCGACGATGTCGCGCAGAAGCGCGATCAGAGTGCTTGGCCGCAAGGTGACCGAGCCGGGAAAGCCCATATGATGCTGCGCCATGCCGACCCCGATCGTCGGCCCGACCAGCGCGCCCGCTGTTTCGCCGACGCCGCGGGCGACGATTTCGGCGCAGATCGCGTCGGTGCCGATCAGCCCGGTTGGCCCGTGCTGCTCGGTTGAGCCGATCGGCAGGATGATGCCGCGGCTTGTCTGAAGATAGGCTTCAACCTCCGGCCAAGTCTGCAAGTGCAGCTGCATCGCTTTCCCTCCTGTCCGAGGCGGGCACTGTACCCAACCGGGAAGCCATTGCGCCACTCGCCATCTCGTCTCTTGTCGGCGAATGGCGGGCCGGGTGGCCGCCGAGGCTGACGAAGCCGGTGCATCAGATGTGCATCGCTGGTTTATGCAGAAAATAAGTAAATTTAGTGAGTATTACTTTAAAAGGCAAGACGATGTTTTCGGCTGTGTGATCCAGTTCATACTGCCTCCCGCGATTTCTGGGTATGAGGATCTTGCGGAGACAACACACCGCGCGAATAGGAGGTTGATTGATATGACACTCTCTCTAATGCTGGAGCGCACGACGCTCAACAATGTCGATGACGTTGCCGGGCGGTGGCAATACGAAGGCGGAACTGTATTCGAAGACAAGCGACAGGTCGGCTATTACGCCAGTACGAAGCGGGTGATTTTCGGAGCGACGGACGCTCAAAACACCGCGATGCTGACTCTCGAAGTATTTTTCACGCCGCAAATGCCGCCACAGAACATTGTCGTCCAGGGTTCCCACGATTTCAACTCGGGCGGGGAGATCGGCAGCGTCAGCGCAGCCTCGGCTGCATTCGCAACGTATGTCGGGAAGGAATTCCACCGAGTTCGGCAACGCTTTGACCATCGCGTAACCGAGTGCGGCGGGCTCTCGACCGGGCCCGCCAAACCGCTCAGGTCGCGAATTGCTCCTTGAAGACGCGCTCTTCGAGGTTGGCCTCGTGGTCGAAAAGCAAGGTCATCGCGATGTCGCGGTTCTCATGAATTTCGACGCTGACGACGTCGCGCGCCTCGGTGAAGTCGGCGACGGCGCTGACCGGGCGCTTGTCGGTTTCGAGCGCCTCGATTCTGACCTGCGCTTCGTGTCGCAGCAGCGCTCCGCGCCAACGCCGCGGGCGAAACGCGCTGATCGGGGTCAGCGCTAAAACTCCGGCGCCGAGCGGGATGATCGGCCCGTGCGCCGACAAATTGTAGGCGGTGCTGCCGAGCGGCGTCGCGAGCAGGATGCCGTCGGCCATCAGCTCGCCGATCCGAACCACGCCGTCGACGATAATCCTCAGCTTTGCCGCCTGACGGCTCTCGCGCAACAGCGAAACCTCGTTGAAGGCGAGGGCGCGATGCCGGCGGCCTTCGACATCGCGCGCCACCATTTCGAGCGGGTGCAGCACGACCGGCTGCGCCTCCGCCAGCCGCTCGAACAACCCTTCCGGACGGTAGGAGTTCATCAAAAAGCCGACGCTGCCGCGATGCATGCCATAGATCGGCACCCCTTGCGGCAGGAAGCGATGCAGGGTTTCGAGCATGAACCCGTCGCCGCCGAGCGGAATAATGATGTCGGCATTCTCCGGCGCGACGCAGGGATAGAGGCGGCAGAGATCGGACAGCGCCTGCTGCGCGGCTTCGGTCTCGGCCGCGACGGCCGCGACCCGGCGCCGGCCGGGCGGCGGGGCCGCCGTCACCCGCCGGTCACGCTCATGTGCCGAGCGACAGCCGGGCGATTGTGACGACGGTCGATGATGAAGTCGTGGCCCTTCGGCTTGCGGCCGATCGCCTCCCCGATCGCCGCCACCAGCGCGTCGTCGCTCTCCGACTGGCGCAACGGGGTGCGCAAATCGGCGGCGTCCTCCTGGCCGAGGCACATATAAAGCGTGCCGGTGCAGGTCAGCCGCACACGATTGCAGCTCTCGCAGAAATTATGGGTCAGCGGCGTGATGAAGCCGAGCCGATGGCCGGTCTCACGCACCGTGGCATAGCGGGCCGGGCCGCCGGTGCGGTAGTCGGTGTCGTCGAGCGTCCAACGCCGCTCGATCCGGGCGCGGACCAAGGACAGCGGCAGATATTGGTCGAGCCGGTTTTCGCCGCCGATATCGCCCATCGGCATGACCTCGATGAAGACCAGGTCGAAGCCCTGATCACCACACCAGGCGAGGAGATCGTCGAATTCGTCGTCGTTGACGCCACGCAATGCCACGGTGTTGATCTTGACCGCCAGTCCTGCTTGCTTTGCCGCCCGAAGCCCGTCGAGCACGACCTCGAGCCGCCCGCGGCGGGTGATTTCGGTGAACTTCGCCGGATCGAGCGTGTCGAGCGAGACGTTAACGCGCCGGACGCCGCACTCGCGCAATTCATCGGCGTAGCGGGCGAGCTGGCTGCCATTCGTGGTCAGCGTCAATTCATCGAGCGCTCCGGTCCCGATATGCCGCCCCAGCGACCGGAACAAAGTCATGATGCCGCGCCGCACCAGCGGCTCGCCGCCGGTCAACCGTAATTTCCGGACGCCAAGGCTGATAAAGGAGCTGCAGACGCGATCCAGTTCCTCGAGGGTCAGCAGCTCGGTTCTGGGCAGAAAAGTCATCTCTTCCGCCATGCAGTAGACGCAGCGGAAGTCGCAGCGGTCGGTGACCGAGACGCGTAGGTAAGTGATTTTCCGTCCAAACGGGTCGATCATGCCATACTCGCTCGCGGCGTTGCCCGCCTCTCTTCGAAGATAGGGATGCGACCGGTAAATGTCGCCCCCGATCGCGTCATGGTCATCCCGCGCCGGCCTGGGCGTCCTCCGGGAACCAGTCGCCGAGCACCTGTTCCTCGGTATAGGAGGCGGCTCGCACCGCCGCCATCGCCTCGGCGTCGATCTCTTGATGTCGTCCCAGGTCCGTCAGCGCGAGATTGATGCCGCGTTGCGTCTGCCGCGCGAGATCGCGATCCAGCCCCGTTCTCAGGCTCGGACTCGTTTCCAGCAGATCCTCGATCTCGGCCCTCGCGTCCACTATCGATTCCTCCCAGCCGCGGCGCGGTTCTTTCGCTGGCGAGTGTTCGAGCTTGAGAAGATGGCGAACGATCCGCCGAATCTGGCTCTGCAGCTCCCGCCTTACCGACTTGCCCAAATCTTCGATTTCCTCAGCCAGGTTCTCCCAATCGACGATATCGTTTGAGCTGCTGCGGCTGGCCGCCCTTAAAGCCTCCGCTTGCTGGCTCGACCAAGCGGCGAAATCGTGGTCGTATAAATTCGTCAGCTCGGTCATGACAGCTCCCGACTTGGGCATCCATACTCTACATCGTATACATACGGCGCCGGCAGGCGAACTTGATGCAGGCATCAATCGCATTTGCCGGGGTGCAGGGGAGGGTCGCGCGACCCATCATCGATTTATGCAGGAATTTACCGTCCGTCCGCAGCCCGACGATCCGAGGCTGACCCGAACCGTCGCCGGCATCGACCAGGAGGGGCGGTCGGTGGAGACGGCCGTCGTCATGGAGCGGCCGCTGACCCTGTTTCTGAACGGCCGCGAGATCGTGACGATGATGACGATCGGCGATCATCCCGACTACCTCGCCGTCGGCTATCTGCTGAACCAGAACATGCTGCGACCGGCGGACCGGGTCACCGGCATCGACTACGATGACGACCTCGAAACTGTCGTCGTCCGCACCGACCGCGAGACCGATTTCGAAGACAAACTGCGGAAAAAGACGCTGACTTCGGGCTGCGCCCAGGGCACGGTGTTTGGCGATTTGATGGAAAGGTTCGAGGAGGTCCGCCTCGACCCCGGCGCGATATTGCGTACGTCATGGCTCTACGCACTGACCCGCAAGATCAACACGGTCCCGAGCCTCTATCTCGCCGCCGGCGCGATCCACGGCTGCGTTTTGTGCGAAGAAGACAGGCCTCTGCTCTACATGGAGGATGTCGGCCGGCACAATGCGATCGACAAGATCGCCGGCTACATGCGCCTCAACGGCGTCTCGCCAGCCGGCAAAATATTCTACACCACCGGCCGGCTGACCTCAGAGATGGTGATCAAGACGGTGCAAATGGGGATCCCGATCCTGATCTCGCGCTCCGGGTTCACGGCATGGGGCGTCGACGCTCGCGCGACAAGCCGACCTGACCTTGATCGGCCGCGCCAAGGGCAGGCGCTTTATTGCGCTTGCCGGCGAAAAACGGATCGTTTTCGACACCGACGTCCATGCCGTCGAGGAAGAGCACCCGCGCCTCGTGCGCAAGGCCGCGCTCGCCGAAGAGGACACGGCGTGAAGACCGTCGGTCTGCTGCTCGCCGGCGGACAATCGCGGCGTATGGGTGGCGGCGACAAGGCGCTGCGGCTGCTCGGCGCGACCACGTTGCTCCAACGGGTAATTACCCGGCTGCAGCCGCAGGTCGACGCGCTCGTGCTCAACGCCAACGGCGATGCTGCACGGTTTGCCGGGTTTGGTCTGCCGGTGGTGGCCGACAGTGTTCCCGACTTCGCGGGGCCGTTGGCGGGGGTGCTCGCGGGGCTCGACTGGGCCGCCGCGCAGCACCCGGACTGCGCTTTTGTCGCCAGCGTCGCGACCGACGCGCCGTTCTTCCCCATAGACCTCGTCGCACGGCTCACGCAGGGGCTCGACGAGGCCGGCGCCGATCTCGCCTGCGCCGCCTCGAACGGCCGCGAACATCCGGTTTTCGGGCTGTGGCCGGTGCGGCTGCGCCACGAGTTGCGCCGCGCAGTCGTCGAGGAGGGGGTACGCAAGGTCGACCAGTGGACCGGGCGCTACAGGCTCGTAACGGTGCCCTTCCCTGTTGGTACGGTCGACCCGTTCTTCAACGCCAACCGCCCGGAGGACCTCGCCGCCGCCGCAACAGCACTGATCGCGGCAAATGAGATGCCTTGATCGCGCTGGTTCAAGACTTGCCCAATAGCCCCGGACCATTCCGTCCCACGGGCGACATCGCGCTTCGGCTCGGGTGATCGCGCTGGTTTTCGTCCTCGTGATCTCGTGCGATGCGGGCTGGGCGCACACCGCTCCCGACGGAGGCGGCGCGACAACCGGAGTTGCTGACCCGGACGCGCGTCGATACAGACCCAGCGGACGTCGCCAAGCGAAGTTTTCTCCCGAAACAAACGGTGACTCGTGGCAATATTAACCGATGGTGCAAATTCCCGATCTACGGGTCGCTGAACTGCTGACCGCGCGGCTTTGCCACGAGTTGATCGGCCCTGTCGCAGCAGTGGCAAACGGGGTCGAGCTGCTTCTCGACCAGGATCCTGATCCGGCTCAGGAGGCGTTGACGCTGGTCGCCGACAGCGCGCGCCGTACCGGCAGCCGGCTGCAATTCTATCGCTTTGCCTACGGTTTTGGCGGTTTTGGCGGTTTTGGCGGCGAAGGCGAGGCTGCCGGGCCGACTCCGTTCGAGCTGGCGGCGAGCTATTTCGCAAGGACGAAGGTGACCTGCCTTTACCGCGAGAGCGCCCGGGCGCTGAGCCTTTCTCAACAAAAGCTCGCCTGCAACCTGCTTCTTGTCGGCTCGGAAGCGCTGACCCGTGGCGGGACGCTCACTCTTGATGGAGTGGGTTCCAGGCTCCGGCTCGATATCGCGGGCGCGGCCGTCCGCCTCGCCCCCGAACAGCTCGAAGCACTGGCGCCAGAGACGCCAATCGACGTCGTGACTGCTCGAACCGTGCAGGCCTATTTCACCGGTCTGCTGGCGCAGGCACAGGGCTCCCGTCTGGTCGTGAGGACCGCAGGACCGGGAAGGCTTGACGTAACGTCGGTGGCGTCGGCTTCTGAAGGGAGCGGGCGCGAGAAAGCCTAGCCCGGAACGGAGCGCCAGCGTAGAGCATGTGCGCAAGCGCGCCGCCACAATCGGAGGCGGAGCAGCGGCGCCGCGACCGATCGACCGAGGGCGCGCTGGGGGGCGCCCGCCGCAGACCGGGGCTTAGGGCGAGACCTTCGGCAGTTTCGAGGGATCGCCGGTGTTGACGCAGGTCGGGTGGCCGAAACCGCTGGCGCTGACGCCGGTGCCGCCATTGGGATTTGGCGTGATGTCGAAAATGATGTTGTCGGGATGCGTGGCATCGGCTCCCGGCACCACGCCGATGCTTCCCAGATGGTCGAGGTTCAGATTGTTGCGGACGTGCCAGGCGACAAAGTGATCGGTGCAGGACTGGTCGCCACTTACCCCGACGGCGCCGACCTTGATGCCGCCCGTCTTGTACAAGGCGAGGCCGCCGCCAAAGACGTTGACCCCGCCGATCCGCTGGCCGACCAGCGGGTCGCTCGGGGTGCCGTAGCGCAACGCGTTTCCCTGGTAAGCCTCGGTCGCGTCGACCGGGTTGCTGTGCTGCAGACCATAAAGGCTGCCGCCCGGCTGCACCGCGGAATAGAGATTGGCAGTCGACAAAGCCAAGCCTTGCGGGAACAGGCTGGTCGAAGGCGGCGCCCCCTTGCTTAGGCTGAAATCGTTGGCGGTGTTTGCCTTTTGCGCCGAGATGACGCGGCTGCCGAGCCATTGGCTGGTGTAATTGCTGCCCGAAAATGCGACGGCGCAGACCGTCCCGTCATTGGCGACGACAGTGGCCCACATGTTGAAGCCGAGACCGCCATTGCCCGACGCGCCGACCGCCCCCGCCAACGCCGATTGCAGCTGCCCCCAACTCGGCAGGCCGGCGCAACTACCGCCGCCGCCGTCGGCAAAAGCCGGGAGGGCGAGCGCGGAAATGGCAAGGCCGGCCGCGACCGGCAGCAATTTGCGTCGAATGTTCATGACTCTCCCCGTCTGATTTGGGTGAATTACAGTCAGTGGCCACCTGTCGCCGAAGCAGGCTACCGTCGCCGGCCCGGTGATATCGCGCCAACTCCGCAATCTACCCAATCTTCTCGCAAAAGAGAATTACGATCACCTTGATCGCGTGTTTCGTGTGATGGTTAACACTGACCCGCTCATATTGACGCTTGCGACCATTTAAGGACGGTTAGGGAGGTCTCGCCTGTGCATCGCAGACAGGGCAAGCCATTCCGGGGGTAAGTGAGCCGGATTGGACATTCGGGACGGCAAGCCCTTATTACGGCCTCCCACCCTGGGCCGCCGCGCGTTCGAGATTGAGCGCTAATAGCCGCGCGAGCGCTTCTTCTTCGGGCAGATCGGCGGGCCAGCCATAGGCGGCCGCGACCGCCGCGTCGAGTTCGCGATGCGCGTTGTCGAGCCAGGCCGGCCGCTCGTTGTAAAGATTGGTCAGGGTTCGCTTTTTCAAAATCGCCGCCGCCTTCGGGCTGACCGGGAGAACGCGGTCGGGATAACCCAGCACCACCTCCGGTACCCGCTCGACCAGATCGGCCGGGTTTAGCCACGCCTCCCGCAACTCGTTGCGGCGCCGCTCGCTCATCTCTGACTGTACGCTGCGCCAGGCTGCGATCGTTGGCCGTCAAGAACCTTGTCGCCGACATCGATTGCGGTTTTGCGGTGCGTCCATGCCGATCGCGACTGTAGGCAGGATCCCCTAATTCTTGATATGTTCCACGGCAGTCTCACGATCGAAAATCGCTCAACGAGCGTCTCTCAGGGGGAAAGGATGGGAATTTCGAGGTGGCAGCGAGGCGAGGCGAGGCCCATCACGCCGATCATTGACCGGGCGGCGGCCATCAAGCTGTCCGCGAGCTTGGCACATGAAAACCGGCTCGACTTCGCGCAAACCTTTACTACCGCAATCACTTTGGCTTACAGCCGCATCCTGACCGCCCGCCCGGATATGCCGGACCTGCTTGCGCTACCCCCGCACGACGGAGCGACGCTCGGTCAGGATGCGCGCGAGTTGGCGGCTGGCGTGGCATCAGGGCTCGAAGCGCTATCGCCGGCAGAAGTCGCCTACGCAATAGGCACCCTTTACACCACGCTACTGCCCGCACCGTTTCGGTCACGGCACGGGATATATTACACACCGCCCGAACTGGTCGAATGCCTACTCGTCGGGGCCGAAGAAGCAGGTATCGATTGGAGGACGGCGCGGGTCCTCGACCCAGCATGCGGGGGCGGTGCCTTCCTGATCGGCCTCGCCGGCCGCATGGCTCGCGCCCTCAAAGGCACCGAGCCGGCGCTCGCGCTTCAAAGCATCGCCGCCCGGCTGCGCGGATTTGACCTTGATCCCTTCGGCGCTTGGCTTGCTCAGGCGATGCTCGCGATCGCCCTTGAGCCGCTCGCGTGCTCAGCCGGACGTAAGGTGCCGTGGCTCGCCGAAACTCGCGACAGCCTCGATCTCAATCCCGATGAAGCGGAGAGCTACGATCTCGTCATTGGTAACCCGCCTCCCGCTTACCATCGACACTCAGCAAGTAATAGGCTAATATCATCCTGAAAACACGACGATTTTCAGGGTGAAGTAATGCCTCGTAACCGCGTGCAGCACCAGAAGGGCCTCTCGGACGATGCGTTCGAGCAGCGCTATCCGGACGAAGAGGCATGCCGCAAGGCGTGGTTCGTCTGGCGCTGGCCGGAGGGCTTCAAGTGTCCGCGGTGCGCATCGACAAAGTATTCCGAGATCCAGGGCCGTCAACTGCTTCAGTGCCGGCGATGCCGGTACCAGACATCGCTGATCGCCGGCACCGTTTTGCAGGGCACCAAGCTGCCGATGCGGCTGTGGTTCCGCGCCATGCATCTGCTTGGCCAGGGCAAGAAGGGAATATCCAACATCGAGTTGGGCCGGCGGCTGGGGATCTCGACCAACGCTGCCTGGCGGCTTCAGCACAAGCTGATGCAGGCCATGCTCGAGCGCGACCGTCGTTACAAGCTCGGCGCCGCCGGCCCGCGGATCGAGATCGACGACGCTTACATCGGCGGCGAGCGCACCGGCGAAGGGTCTGGGCGCGGCCGGCGCGGCCACACCCCTTTTATTGTCGCGATCGAGACCTCCGATGACGGTCGGCCGCTACACGCTCGCTTGCAGGTGGTGCGTGGCTTCCGAGCCGGTGAAACCAAGCGTTTGTGCTCCGCTGTCGAGGCCGGAACCACCGTTGTCAGCGACGGCGGCCAGTGGTTTCGCTGCATCGCCGAACAGCCGGGCATCGTCCATCAACGGCACGTCACCGGCTCCGGTCGCAGGTCGGCGCGCCACCCTGCCTTCCGCTGGGCGAACACGGTGCTGGCCAATGTCAAAAACAGCCTCTTGGCCACCCATCGCGTGGTCGGCGCCAAACATCTGCCACGTTACCTCGCCGCCTTCGCCTGGCGCTTCAACCGCCGCTTTGTTTTAAAAACCATCCACGAGCGCCTCGCCATCGCGGCAATCACCACCCCACCAATGCCATACCGCCTCCTCAAATTGGCTGAGGCACGATGGTAAGCGGGACCCGCCTTATGGTCGGATTAGCTTGCCGCCAGAGCGACGACAGCGATTCGCACGCAGCGTCTACGGGCACGCAAATCTGTACGGCCTCTTCACCGACGCGGCCCTCCATTGGGTCAAGGACGGTGGGGTGATCGGGTACGTAACGCCAACCTCAATGCTCTCGGGGCTTTATTATAAGGCCCTGCGAGCGATCCTCGCAGCGGAAGCGCCGCCACTCTCGGTAAATTTCGTCAGTGAGCGCGAAGGCGTCTTCGCCGACGTGCTCCAGGAGACAATGCTCGCGACCTACCGCAAAGGCGGAGTGCCGGTTGCCGGCAAGGTCGGGTTTATCGATGTGGCACGGGACAGGAAGATCTTCAGCTGCAAGGCGGGGCGCTTCACGCTCCCCGCCATCCCGGCCTCTCCATGGCTGCTTCCGCGCGCCACCGAGCAAGCAGCGCTCGCTAGACGCCTGCGATCCATGCCGCATCGCCTCGCCGATTATGGCTATGGGGTATCAACCGGTCCCCTCGTATGGAACCGGCATAAGGGCCAGTTTCGGAGAAAGCCTGAGATTGCCACAATTCCGGTAATCTGGGCGGAGGCGGTTACGAGAGACGGTCGCTTTCTCTGGCGCAGCGAAAAGCGCAGTCACGCGCCCTGGTTCGCGGCAAAGCGGCCAATGGACGATTGGCTAATCGTCAACCAGCCCTGCGTGCTCGTGCAGCGTACAACGGCCAAAGAACAACCTCGTCGCCTGATCGCAGCCGAGTTGTCGGCGAAGTTTATCCGCGAGCACAAGGAGGTAACAGTCGAAAACCATCTCAACATGGTGCGAGGCATCCGGCCTAACCCGAGCGTGACGCCCGCGACGATCGCCGCGCTTTTGAACAGCGCTGTAGTCGATGCGGCATTCCGTTGCCTCAACGGCTCGGTTGCGGTCTCGGCATTCGAGCTTGAAGAGCTTCCGCTCCCCGCACCCAGGGTGATGGCGAAGCTCGCTGACCTTGTCGCCGTTGGCGCGCCGTCGGCAAAAATCGCAGCCGTGATCGGGGTGGCTTACGGTAGGCACAATGCTGCCGCCGCTTCTTGACGTCCCAGAAATCCAAAGCCGGCTACTGCAGATCTTCCCTGAAGGCACACAACAGCGGAACTACTGCACGCGTGAGATGGAGGCACGGACCGTTTTCGTTATGCTCTACATCGGCGCTATTGAAGGAACCGGCATTTGGATGGCACCAAAGCATGTCTACCGCATGGGGACAGGTCAGTCGGCGCGCCGGTCGGACGAGGATCGCCAAGCCTACATCGCCGCCGTCGAAAAGCGCGGTTCCAACCTCCCAGCCGATCGCTGGTTCCAGGACAACACGCGCGAACCCATCCGGGACGAGACCTTGCGCGATGGGCTGGTACGGGTTGGCGCGGTCGTAATGCGACCGGGCCTCGCGACCACCTCCTCAAAGGGGCGCTATGCGCTCCAATCACCGCTCTCCTCGTTGTTCGATCCAGAGTTCCAAGATGAGCCTCTCGCGACAGCGATTGCCAACTGGCAGGACCAGCATCTTTCCGCAGGAGCGCTCGCGCGTGTACGCTTGCAGCAACGTTCCGCCATGGCGGCGCGGTCTCATGTGTTGGTTGTGCTGCCCAATGGCGAAAGCCGCCAGATGGAAGCCGGGCCATCTTCGGTCATCACCAAGGCGGTCATCGAGGTATTCGCGCCGCGATTTCTGAAGGACCCCGCTGTGCTGTGGATCTCCGAGAGCGGCAATAAGGTCGTTCAGCGTGATGACGAGTTCGCGCACGCGTTGGGTCTTAGGATCGAGAGTGACAAGCTGTTACCCGACACAATCCTTGTCGATCTTGCGCCAAGTGAGCCGCTGATCGTGTTCGTCGAGGCGGTAGCGACCGCTGGCGAGATAACGGAAGCGCGGCGGACAGGCTTTCTCGAGCTGATTACCGCCGCCGGCTTCAAGGCGAGCCAAGTCGCCTTTGTCACCGCCTTCGAAGATCGCAATTCTGGGGCATTCAAGCGGGCTATTCCTAACCTGGCCTGGGGTTCATTCGCCTGGTGCCTGAGCGAACCGGATCACCTCATAGCGCTCGACGGGACCATTCCCGGAGGCATCCGCCTGCTCGGCAGCTTCACCGGCTTATAACGCTTGCTCCGCGTATCGCCCAAGCGGCGACAAACCGCTTACCGCATCAGCTGGATCTATTAGGGGAGGGCGTCAAAATTCCGTCTGCCGAGCCGCCGCCGGCGGAGTTTGTTGCCCGCATCCGGGACGAGCTGACCGGCACCCTGGCGCGGGTGCGGCAGGCGGCGGCGCTGCCGTGGAAGGATCTGACCGCGGCGACGTTGGCCGAATTGCGGTTCAATTCGGTCGCCGGCTGGCTGCCGGAGGACGAGGCGGCGGCGCTGCGGACAGAGTTTCACCGCGAACTCGACCGCCTTTACGCGCTCCTGTCGCCGTCCGACGCGGCCTGAACATTTCGCACATTTTCTGCTTATTGAGCAGATCGGAAGTGCGCCTACCTACCTCGGTGAGGGGCAACGGCGGTATGGGTGGAGGCGGTTTCCCGTGAATTCCCGGTTATCGGATTTGAATTCCCGATTAAGGGGCTTTGAATTCCCGGTTAGCCCGACCACGGGAATTGCCTCGTACTACATTGGATTTGCTAAGTTTTTCCTCGGTGGGTTGCGATCGAAATCGGCGGTTTCCCGATAAATTCCCGTCTAGACGGGAATTTGGGTGTCGGGGCCGGGCTCGTGCTGCATGCCGGGTGGGTCACACAGAAAAATATTTGGCCTGGGGGTGGTGGACGATTATCGCCGAAGTCGACTGCTCGGGGTCGAGCTGGTCTTCTTCGGACAGGGTGATGCCGATCTCGTCGGCGCGCAATAATTCGAGCAGCTGCTTCTGGTCGGCGAGGTTGGGGCAGGCGGGATAGCCAAACGAATAGCGGCTGCCGCGATAGCCTTGCGCCAGCATGGCTTCTGCGTCGCGGGCCTCCTCGGCGGCAAAACCCAACTCGCCGCGAATGCGCCGGTGCAGGTATTCGGCCAGGGCCTCGGCCATCTCGACCGACAGCCCGTGCAGGTAGAGGTAGTCCTGGTAGCGGTTCTCGGCGAACCATTCGCGCGCGGCGTCCGACGCGCGGCGGCCCATCGTCACGACCTGCAGACCGATCACGTCGCGCTCGGCGGCGTCGACGTCGCGGAAGAAGTCGGCGACGCACAGCCCGCCATCCTTGTTCTGGCGCGGGAACGAAAAGCGGGTCAGCTCGCGGCTTCCGTCCAAATCGAACAGGATCACGTCGTTGCCGTCGGCGGCGCAGGGCCAATAGCCATAGGCGGCCTGCGGCATCAGGATTTCCTCGCGGATCGCAATGTCGAGGATCCGCGTCAATACCGGGCGCAGCTCGTCGCGGGCCCAGGCGCGGTATTCGGCGAGCGACTTGCCGTCCTTCCGGTAGCCCCATTGGAATTGGTAGAGCATGCGCTCGTTGAGGTAGGGCACGACGGCTTTCGGCGACACCCGGGTGATCGCGCGCGGGCCCCAAAACGGCGGTTGCGGCACCGGCACGTTGCGGGTCAGCTCAGCACGGCGCAGGCGAATCTCGTCGAAATCGATCGGCCGCACCGGGCGCGGGTCGGCGGCGCGGCCGAGCTTGCGCGACGGCTTCACCGGCCGTCGGTCGTTCTTGGCCCGGATGTCGTCGAGGTGGGCGTCAAACCTGCCGGTGACGATCTTGTCCATCAGCCCCAGTCCGTCAAAGGCGTCGCGGGCATAGGCGACGCGGCCGGCTTCATAGGACTTGACGCAATCCTCCTCGACATAGCGCCGGGTCAGGGCGGCGCCGCCAAGCATGACCGGGAGGCGGAGCCCCTGCCGACTCATCTCTTCGAGGTTCTCACGCATGACCACGGTCGACTTGACCAACAAGCCCGACATGCCGACGGCATCAGCCTTGTGCTGGACCGCGGCCTCGAGAATGGTGCCGATTGGCTGCTTGATGCCGAGATTGATGACGCGGTAGCCGTTGTTGGTCAGGATGATGTCGACGAGGTTCTTGCCGATGTCGTGCACGTCGCCGCGCACCGTCGCCAGCACCACCGTGCCTTTTTCCTGGCCTTCGGCTCGCTCCATATGCGGTTCGAGCCAGCGCACCGCAGTCTTCATCGTCTCAGCCGACTGCAGCACAAAGGGCAGCTGCATCTTGCCGGCGCCGAACAATTCGCCGACGGTCTTCATGCCGCCCAAGAGGATGCCGTTGATGATGTCGAGCGGCTTCCAGCTCTCCATCGCCAGATCGAGGTCGGCTTCGAGACCTTGCCGGTCGCCGTCGACGATGCGCTGGGCGAGCCGGTCCTCGAGCTTTTCCGGCCGGCCCTTCTTCTCGCCGGTCTCGATCGTGCGGCTCTCGAACAGCCCGATAAAGGCGTGCAGCGGGTCGTAGCCGTCATGGCGGCGGTCGAAGATCAGGTCCTCGGCAACCTTCGCCTCCTCCGCCGGGATGCGGTGCAATGGCATGATGCGTGAAAAATGAACGATCGCGCCGGTCAGGCCGCGGCGCAGCGCGTGGTCGAGAAAGACCGAATTCAGGATCTGGCGCGCGGGTGGGTTGAGCCCGAACGAGATGTTGGAGAGGCCGAGGATGATCTGGCAGTCCGGCATCGCCTGGGCGATCTGCTCGATCGCCGCCAATGTGTTGAGGCCAAGCTTGCGGTCGTCCTCATTGCCGGTGCAGATCGTAAACGTCAGCGGGTCGAACAGCAGGTCCGACGGCGGCAGGCCGTGCTTGTGGCAGGCGAAATCATAGAGCCGGCGCGCGATGGCGAGCTTGTGCCCGACGTCCTTGGCCATGCCGGTCTCGTCGATCGTCAAGGCGATCACCGCCGCGCCAAAGCGGCGCGCAAGCTTTAGCCTCCTCTCGGCGGCATCCTCGCCGTCCTCGAAATTGATCGAATTGATGATCGGCTTGCCGCCATAGAGCTTCAGCGCCGCTTCGAGCACCGGGTATTCGGTCGAGTCGATAACGAGCGGCGCGTTGACGGCGCCGCGCAACCGGGTCACCGCCTCGCTAGTGTCGGCGACCTCGTCGCGCCCGACAAAAGCGGTGCACAGATCGAGCGTGTGCGAGCCCTCCTTGACCTGCTCGCGCGCCATCTCGACGCAGCCGTCCCAGTCACCCGCTTCCTGCAACTGGCGGAATTTGCGCGAGCCGTTGGCGTTGCAGCGCTCGCCGATCGACAGCCAGGCGTTTTCCTGGCGCAGCGGCACCTGCCCGTAGAGCGAAGCGACAGCCGGTGTCCAGGCCGGGCGGCGCACGCGCGGCGCGGGGCGCGGGCGGTCACGGCCTACACGGCGCAGCATCGCGTCGAGGGCGGCGATATGCGCGACATCGGTGCCGCAGCAGCCGCCGATCATCGCGACACCGTCTTCGAGGACAAAACGTTCGAGCCATTGCGCCAATTCGGCGGGGCCGAGCGGGTATTGGGCATGCCCGGCGACCAGCTCGGGCAGGCCGGCATTGGGCTGGACCGAAATATGCCTGGGCCAGTTCTCGCCAAGCCATTTGACGTGCTCGGCCATCTCGCGCGGGCCGGTGGCGCAGTTGAGCCCGATCATCGGCACATCCAGTGCCCCGCAGATCGTCGCCGCAGCGGCGATGTCGGCGCCGACCAAAAGGCTGCCGGTGGTCTCGACTGTGACTTGAACCAGGATCGGCGTGTCCTTGCGCGCGTCGTCGCGTGCCCTTTTGGCGCCGTTGACCGCGGCCTTGACCTGCAGCGGGTCCTGGCAGGTTTCGATGATAATCGCGTCGGCCCCGCCGGCGATCAGCCCGGCGCATTGGATGGTTAGCGCGTCTTCCAGCTCCTGATAGCCGACATGGCCGAGCGACGGCAGGCGGGTGCCGGGCCCGACCGAGCCGAGCACAAAGCGAGTGCGGCCGTCATGAGCGAATTCGGCAACCGCTTCGCGCGCGATCTCGGCGGAAAGGCGGTTCAGCGCGTAAGCATGGTCGGCGAGACCGAACTCGCCCAGGGTGATCGGCGAGCCGCCAAAGCTGTTGGACTGGATCGCGTCGCAGCCGGCAGCGAGATAGCCGCGGTGGATCTCGCGGATCAGATCGGGCCGACTTTCGCAGACGATCTCGGTGCAGTTTTCATTGCCGAGGAAATCGCGCTCGATGTCGAGGTTGCGCGCCTGCACCTGGGTCCCCATCGCGCCATCGCACAGCACGACGCGATCGGCGAGGTAGTCGAGGAAATGGGTCATCCTGAGAGAGCTCGCGACAGGGACACGGGGGCGATGACTAAGCCGCTACCACTGCCAGCTTTTTTGCGCGGACGCCGAGCAAATGGCAGATCGCGACGATCAGGTCGGCGCGGTTCAATGTGTAGAAGTGGAATTCGTGCACCCCCTCGGCATGGAGCCGCCGGCATTGCTCGGCGGCGATCGAGGCGGCGACCAGCCGACGCGTGTCGGGATCATCGTCGAGCCCGGCGAAATGGCCTTCCATCCAGGATGGGATCGAGGCCCCGCAGGCGGCGCTGAATTTCTTTACTTGGGCATAATTGGTGACCGGCAGGATGCCGGGGACGATCGGCATCGCGATGCCGCGCGCCGCGGCGCGGTCGCGAAAGTGCAGATAGAGATCGACATCGAAAAAGTACTGGGTGATCGCCCGGCTGGCACCGGCATCGACTTTTCGTTTCAAATTGTCGAGGTCGCGCTCGGCATTCGCCGCTTCCGGATGGGTTTCCGGATAGGCGGCGACGCTGATCTCGAATTCGGCGACGCGCTTCAACCCGGCGACGAGATCGGCGGCGTGGGCATAGCCACCCGAATGCGGCTGATAAGCATCGCCGGGCGGCGGATCTCCCCGCAACGCCACGATATGCCGAACGCCGGCTTCCCAATAATCCCGGGCGACGGCGTCGATCTCTGCTCGCGTGGCGGCAATGCAGGTCAGATGGGCGGCCGGTTCGAGAGTCGTCTCGCGGCGAATGCGGCGGACGGTCGCGTGGGTGCGCTCGCGGGTCGAACCGCCGGCGCCGTAAGTCACCGACACAAACCGCGGCGCCAAGGGTTGGAGGCGTTTGATCGCCTCCCACAGCCGGATCTCCATTTCCGCTGTCTTAGGCGGAAAGAATTCGAACGAGACGCGCGGCGGGCCGGCGTCGAAATCGATGACCGGATCGGCGCCGAGCCGACCGCGCAGCTGGGCTGGATGCTCGCTCATCAGCGCAACTCCCCTTCGAGAACCACGGGCGAGGCGGCTTCGCGCAAACCGCCAGCCGGTCTGCGGCTCGCCACTGCAGACCAGCGCGTGGCGGTCCAGATCACCACGGTAAGCGGATCGCCCGGTAGCGGATGAGGTGTGAGCGGATCGAGGCCGGCAGCGCGGCACCATTCGGCGATCTCGCCATCGGCAAATCCAAGCCGGCGATGGGCGTGCTCCTCGCGCAGAAATTCGAGACCGTGCGGCGCAAAATCAACCAGCACCAAGGTGCCGCCCGGCCGCAATACCCGCGCCGCTTCGACGATTACGGCGGCCGGCCGGTCGGCGTAATGCAGCACCTGATGTATGATGACCGCGTCGAACGATGCGTCGGGCAGCGCCAGCTGATACATGTCGCCCAGCCGCACTCGGCCGTTGTCGAGCCCGGCTCGCTCCAAATTGACCCGCGCTACTGCCAGCATTTCGCGCGATTGGTCGATGCCGAGCGCTTGCTCGACCCGGGGCGCCAGAATTTCGAGCATGCGCCCGGTGCCTGTCCCGATGTCGAGCAGATCGCGCGGGTCGGCTCGAGCGATGATGTCGCCAAGCGCCCCCTCGACCTCGCGTTCGTCGACGTAGAGCGAGCGGATGCGATGCCAGTGTGTCGCATTCTCGCGAAAATAAGCTGCGGCGAGATCGGCGCGCTGACGCTTGATCACGGCCAGCCGCTGCAGGTCGAGCACGATCGTCGGATCGGCCTCATTGCAGGCGGTAACCAACTGGCGGGCGAGCATGCTCGCCGGGGTCGATTGGCTCAGCCGGTAAAACACCCAGCTGCCTTCGCGAAAGCGATCGAGCAGTCCGGCATCACACAACAGTTTCAGATGCCGCGACACCCGAGGCTGGCTTTGCCCAAGGATTTGCGTCAACTCGCTGACGGTCAGCTCGCCGCGCGCGCACAACACGACGAGACGCAGCCGCGTCGGCTCAGCCACGGCGCGCAACGCGGCCAGAAGATGCTCCATCGATAGCGCCCTCGCCACTTTGATACAGGAGAGATATACAGATATCTTTATATAGACAAGCGATTTAGCCAGCCCGCGGAAACAGGCAACAAGGCGCCCGCGAGCAAGCGCTTGCCGCTAGAGCCGATTTCCCGCATTTATTTCGCGTACTGAGGCGCAGCCAGCTTGGGTCGAGATCGATCGATGGACCTTCCCCACTGCCGTTTGGCATTATCACGGCTCGTCATCCTAGCGGCGTTGGTCGTTTCCGGATGCGCAACGCACCCTCAGAACCAGCAATCGGCGGCAGCAGCCGAGGAAGATTTCAACGATCCATTTGAAGACACCAACCGCAAAATCTTCGACTTCAACCAAGTGGTCGACCGCCATGTACTGGTTCCCGTAGCGAAAACTTATCGCGCGGTGCTGCCCACGCCGGTACGCGACCTGCTGCGCGATTTTTTAAACAATCTGCGAGCGCCGTTGATATTCGCCAACAACACTTTGCAAGGCGATTTCGGACACGCCAAGGACACGGTCGTTCGCTTTGTGCTCAATTCGACTATCGGGATGGCCGGGTTGGTTGATGTCGCCGGTCGTTGGGGAATCCCGTATCATGAGGAGGATCTCGGGATCACTCTCGGCGTGTGGGGGGTTCCCGAGGGACCCTATCTCGTTGTGCCGGTCCTCGGCCCGTCGAACCCTCGCGATCTCGGCGGCCGAGTTGCCGAGGGGTTCGGCGATCCGTGGAACCTCATCGTCACTGGCAACCCGTTCACCCTATATTGGATTCCGTTTGTGCGGGGCGGGGTCGACGGCATCGATCAGCGCGCACGCTACCTGGACACCCTCGCAGATATCGAACGAACCTCGCTCGACTATTATGCGACGATCCGGTCGCTCTATCGGCAGCGCCGGGCGGCGCTGATCCGTGGCGACAGAAAGGACCTGCCGCCACCCGCCGGCTTCACCCTGAACGGCGGATCGGCCGCGCCGGTCTCGCCAACGAACCCATCGTCGCCGACAACTGTTGTCTCTGCGGTACAAAACGGTATTGAGGAATCCCGCCAATGACGCGACGGTTGCTATTCATCGCTGTCTGTCTTCTCGTCATCGGCGTTCTCCTGCCCGGACGACCCGCTGCGGCCGCTGCGGACCCGGTTGCGGTGATCACCAGCCTCGGCAACGAGGCGCTCAAGGTGCTCGGCAAAAACGTCGATCCAAACCTCCGCGTGGCGCGTTTTCACCAATTGTTCAGCGAGGATTTCGACGTTCCGGGGATTTCCCGCTTTGTGCTCGGGCGTTATTGGCGGATTGCCACCCCGGCGCAGCAGCAGGAATTCGTCCAGCTGTTCGCCAATTACATCGCACTCGCCTACGCCAACCAGCTCGCGGCATACAGCGGCGAGACCCTGCGGGTCACCGGCAGCAGATCAGCGCCCGACGGGCAGCTTGTGTCGAGCGAGATCATCCGCGCGAACGGCCAACCGCCCGCCCGGGTCGATTGGCTGCTGACACCGCACAACGACGCTTTCAAGATCAACGACGTCATTGTCGAAGGCGTCAGCATGGCGGTGACACAACGCTCCGAATTCGGCTCGGTTATCCAGCGCAATGGCGGGCAAGTGCAGAGCCTGATCACGGCGCTGCGGCAAAAGACCGAACGCGCCGGCCTCCACTAGCCCGACCTGCCCCAAATCAAGGCTGAAACTCGCCGGCGGTCCACTGCGGTCCAGCGCGCGGTCCACTAAGGGCCGGTCGTGCTTTATCGGATAACCCTCGGCTGCGGCGCGTTGCCCGTCTGTCGAGATAGTCAACTTCTCTGAGACTGGTCTGCGGCCGGCGCGACAAACGTTCTTTTTCACTCGGGGCGGTTGCTGATTATTTCACCGATCCCGCAGCAGCCGCGCTCAGTCCCGGTTCGGTCCCCGCATCATTTCGGCCAGCGCGCGGCCGAGCTCGTGCGGCCGGAACGGCTTGGGAAGCAGCCGAAACTCGCTCGTCGCGGGCGCTCCCGACCCGGCATACCCGGTTGTCAACAGCACCTTCAAACCGGGACGCATCGCCCGAGCCCGGCGCGCCAGATCAATCCCGGACATGCCAAAAGGCATGACGAGGTCGGTGAACAACAGATCGATCCGATCATCACGGCGCAGCGCCGCGAGCGCTTCCAGTCCGTCGCCGGCGATCGACGCTCGGTAGCCGAGGCTGTGCAGCATCGCGATCGTCATCTCGCGAACCTCCGCATCATCGTCCACGACCAGGATTGTGCCGGGGTCTTCGTGCGGCGGTTCGAGCCGGGCCGCCGCGTCTGTGCTGCCCTCAGGCAATTGTGCGCGCGGCAAATAAATCGTCACGCAGGTCCCTGCGCCAGGTTGGCTATTCAGTAGGACGCCGCCGCCCGACTGCTTGGCGAACCCATAGACCATCGAAAGGCCGAGCCCGGGCCCTCTACCGATCTCTCTTGTCGTATAAAACGGCTCGAACGCGCGTGCTTTCACGTTGGGACTCATGCCCTCACCGGTGTCGTGCACTGAAAGCGCGACATAATCTCCGACCCGAAGCTCAACCCCGGCCGGGATGTTCCGGGCTTCGATATTTCTCGTCGAAAGCACCAGGCGCCCGCCTTTGGGCATCGAAGCATGCGCATTCATGACAAGATTCATGACCGCGGTTTCGAACTGCGCAGGGTCGATCACGCTGAGCCACAGATCGAGGGCGCCGTCGACGACCATTTCGATATTATCGCCCGCGGCCCGCAGCAGCATTTCCATCCCGCCCAGGACGTCGTTTAGATCCGTCACGACGGACTTCAACTCTTGCTGCCGGGCGAAGGACAGAAGCTGATGGGTCAGTCGAGCGCCGCGGTTCGCCGAGCGCAGTGCGGTCTCGGCGAGGCGGCGGAGGCGCTTGTCCTTGACCTGCGAGGCGATCATGTCAAGGCAGCCGACGACAGCGGTCAACAAATTGTTGAAATCATGCGCGACCCCGCCGGTGAGCTGAGCCACCGCTTCCATCTTCTGCGACTGGCGCAGCATCTCCTCCATGCGGTGGCGCTCGGTGGTCTCGCGAACGATGGAAACGGCGCCGATGATCGAGCGGCGCGGGTCGTAGAGCGGGGCATGGTCCGCGTCGTAGACGACTTCTACTCCACGCGCCGGAGAAAAATACCGGCGCCCGCGCAGTTCCGTTCGGCGCCCCGCCAGGGCATCGCGCCAAGCCTGCCCGACGGGATGGTCGAGAAGATGCGGAAAGACGTCGAAGACGGTCTTGCCGAGCACCTCGCTGCGCGTCAGACCACTGATGATCTCCATGCCGCCGTTCCACAGAAGATGCCTCATGTCGGCGTCGAGGACGATGATGCCTTCCGTGGTGTTTTCGACGATCAGCTCGGAGAGAAGACGCTCCCGGCGCAGACGATCGTTGGCCTCGACAAGCTCGCGGGTGCGAATTTCGACGCGCGCCTCGAGTTCGTCGGTGAGCCTCCGCATTTCGGCCTCGATGCGCTTGCGCTCGTCGATATCCTCGATGATCCCGAGAGTGTAAAGAATTCGACCCTCTGCATCGCGGATCGGCCCGACATTGACGGCGACCCAGATCGTTTCCCCGGACTTTCGGAGGAACCGCTCCTCCAGCTGAAAATGCTCGATCTCGCCGGTTGCCAATGCCGTCCCATGGCGCCGGCAGGTGTCGCGGTCAGCCGGGTGCACGATGTCGAGAAAGCTCGTTCCGGTCAGCTCGTCTGCGGTATAGCCGAGCATCGTGCACAGCGCCGGATTGACCTCGCGGAAGCGAAAGTCGGGACCGGCCGTCGCCTTGCCGAGCGGGCTCTGCTCAAACGCTTGGCGGAACCTGGCCTCGCTCTCACGTAAGGTTTCGTCGGCGCGCTTGCGCTCGGTGATGTCACGCCAATAGATCGCTGTCATTCCGGGGCGGATCGGGTCGACCCATACCCACAACCAGCAGCGGACCACCGGGCAAAAAGTCTCGAACTCCGAGGCGACGCCGGCCTCCACGGCGTTGCGCAATTGTCGCTCGGCCGCTGTTCCGGTCAGCTGCGGAAAGCATTGCCAAAGCACGCGACCCACGATCGCTTCGCGCGAGGCGCCCCACCCCTCGCAAGCGCGGAGATTGGCGCGGACAAGTCGCCAGTCATGATCGACCGCGTAGCAACCGTCCAGGATACGATCGAGGATCTCGGGGGCGAGGCGTTCGAGATCGAGGGCCTCCGCAGGATACCTGTTCGGGGCGTCCTCTCGTAGCGCCATGCGCCCGTCTCCCCCGAAAGATCGCCGCGCCGTCCTAGCGGAGCCAGGTCCGCGCTGCGGCCTCAAACGATCGGAAACGCGCGTCAACTGGCAATGGTTCCGTCGTTTGCCTTGCAGGCCCGGCCGCAGTCAGCGGCCACCGGTCGCGGTTGCGCATCCTCGACACCGAAAGATCAGCTTAGGCTGCGACGCGGCCGGTGCCTTCGATCACCGCGTCCCAGTCATCGACGTCGCGATCGAGCGGATGAACCATGACGTGCTGCACGCCAACCTCGGCGTAGGCGGCGAGCCGGTCGCGCAATTCGCCTTGATCCTTGCCGTCCCAATGAGCGCGTATCGAGATGGTGAATCCCGGGTCAGGGCGGTCACGGCGCAGGCGCGCGACGAGCGGCGCCGCCTGTGCGGGGGTCAGTTGGCTGCCGTGCCAGCCGTCGCCGATGCGCACCGTGCGCCGAAACGCCGGCTCGGAGCGCGCGCCGAACCAGATCGGGATCGGTTTGTCCGGAAACGGGCGCATCGTCATCTCGTTGATTTCGGCCGGAATGTATTTACTCGCAAACGTCACCGGGTCCTGCGTCCACACCGCGCGCATCATCGCAATGCCTTCGTCGATGCGCCGTCCCCGCTCGCGGAAGGGTACACCCAAGGCCGCGAACTCGGCTTCGAGCCAGCCGACGCCGGCCCCGAGGATCAACCGGCCTTCCGAGAAATTCTGCAACGTCGCCAGTTCCTTGGCGAGCGGCAGCGGATGGCGCATCGGCAACACGAGGACACTGGTGCCGAGCCGCACCCGCTTGGTGACAGCGGCGGCCCAGGTCAGGCTCAGCACCGGGTCGTAGAAGAGCGGCGACCGCGGAAAGGTTGCGCGCGGCACGATGATGTGCTCGCTGACCCAGACGTCGCTGAGCCCCATATCCTCGGCTCGCTGAGCCGCGCGTTGGATGCGCTTGGGGGTCGCCTGTTCGCCCGCGTGAGGCAGGTGAATCCCGATCTGCATGCCGCACCTCTGCGCTCGCGCAATGCTGCGCACCGCGAAGGGTGCGCGCCGATCCCGGTATTCTCCGCCCGATCGAACGCCGCCGGCAAGTGCGGTCAGCCGCCGGCGCCGGGCGCGGGTCTCGCCGCGTCCATCCACACCCGTTCGGTCGTCGGCCGCCCGAAGTGATAACCCTGCAGATAACCGACGCCCTCCTCGCGAAGCAGCGACGCCTCCTCCTCGGTCTCGACGCATTCGGCGACCGTGCCGAGACCGAATTCTCGGGTCAGGCCCAGCAAATGCCGCAGGATGATCCTATTCTCGCGTCGGGCGGCAAGGCTGCGGACAAAGGAGCCGTCGATCTTTACGATATCGACCGCCAAGGCTTGAAGATGGCGCAGCGAGGTATGCCCAGCCCCAAAATCGTCGAGGGCGACACGGCAACCGGCATGCCGCAGGGTATCGACAAAGCGGGCCGACTCGTCGAGGTCGTCCAGGGCGGCGGTCTCGGTGATCTCGACCACGAGCCGATGCGCACACTCAGGCTGGCGGCGGAGCAGCCCCATCAGCGAGCGCAACCACGGCCGGTCGCAGGCGGTGCGCCCGGAGACGTTAAATCCGAGCCTGACCGCAGGATGGGCGGCAAGTTCACCAAACGCCTGGTTCAGCACGTACCGGTCGATCAGGCCGATCAAGCCGGTCTCTTCGGCCGCAGCGATAAACTCGCCGCAAGGGATCAAACCGCCGTTGTGATCCCGCATCCGCAACAGGCACTCAAAATAATCGATTTCGCCGGAGGCCGCACACACCACCGGCTGGAACGCAAACAGCAAGCGATCTTGACCGAGCGCCGCGCCCAACGTCTCTTCAATCGCCACGCCGCGCCATTGCCGACCCGACTGCCCGGGGGGATGCAGCTGGTCCACGGTCATGCGCACCTGCCGCCCGACGATCGGAAAGCGGCCTCAGTCGGACCGACTGGTGGTCTGGCGCGGGTTTTGGGAGAGCTTGCCCCGCCCGAAAGATTTTCGAACACCGCGGCGGCACACGGCCGGGTCACCGCCGCGTCAGGCGTACGACATTGTTCGGGCGTACGACATTGTTCGGGCGCACGAAATTTGGGCAGACGAAATCCCGGCACGACGCAGCCTCGATCGCTCGATCCGACGGCCCCCGGCGGTCAACGCCCGCGAAGCTCGCTCTGCCGCAAGCTAGGCGGCGAGATATGTACGAACGCTTAAATATGTTGTGCGAGCGCTTCAGAACGGATCGATCAGCCGGGCGTGTGCGAAACCAGAAACGGCAGCACGGCGTTGTTGAATTCGCGGGCCCGCACATGAACCAGGAAATGGCCGCCGCGTGGAAACAGCTTGACCTCGGCCCCCGGAATAAGCCGCGCCAGTTCCTCGGAGTAATAAGACGGAGTGACGATGTCGTCCTCGGCGCCGATCACCAGGGTCGGCGTCTTGATGCGCGCAAGTTCGCTGGTCCGATCGAAGGCCAGCATTGCGTCGATTCGGTTGACCACCATATCGGTCGGAGCAAAGGTCGCCAGATGCTGCGCTTCGATCTGGCGCAACTTTTCGTTGTTGCGGGCAACCCACCAGCTCGGATACCAGACCAGCGTCGCCGACTGCAAGTAGATGCTCGGCCCGAGGCGCTCCAAGATCTCCTTGCGTAAGGCGTAGAGCCGGCGGAAATAAGCGTCCGCCTTGGTCCAGGTCGCCGACAGGACGACACTCGCGAGCCGGTTAGAGTGTTCAATCGCCAGTACCTGGGCGACAGCACCCCCGGTGGAATGGCCGACGACATGCGCACGGCGGATCTCGAGCGCATCCATCAACGCGATGGTGTCGACCGCCATGCGCTCGACCGTATAGCCCATCCGCGCCGGATCGCTCTGCCCAATACCGCGATGGTCGAAAGTGACGACTTCGAACCGTTTGGCGAACGCGGCAACCTGCTCCTGCCAAAACGATGCGTATCCGCCCAGCCCGCTGATGAACAGGACGGGGAAGCCCATTCCTTGGCGCTCGTAATAGAGCGAGCACTCACCGATCGAGATGCGCGGCATCGATCTCAGTTCAAAAGGTCGCCGTCGGTATCATCGGCGCAGGCAGGCTGTCAACGCGAAGGGCAATGCATAAGACGCAAATGTGAACGGCGCGGTGCACTGCGGTACCGGCAAAGCCGCCTAAAAATTGACACATCGCGACCGTTCTATGCGCGACACCATGCAGTTGAGCATGGGGACCGGAGCTAGCGCGCTCGTTCCGGGGCTGAACGACAGAACTGGGAATCAGGTGCCCCCTCGCGTGGCACGGGCCTTGACCTAATTCGAGTGAGCGACATGACGGACCAGGACCACCAGATGATCAAAGCGCGGCGTATCGACGGATTGCGTCCGGGTGGCGGAGAGGTCGAGGTCGAACCGTCCGCGCGGGTGCTTTCCGTCGCGCGGCGCTCGACCACCCGAACCCAGGACATCGACCGTCATGTCGGCGCCCGCGTGCGCGAGCGACGGATCATGCTCGGTCTCACCCAGCAGCAGCTCGCCGATCTGATCGGTGTCACCTATCAGCAGGCGCACAAATACGAGCGCGCAATCAACCGCATCTCGGCCGGCCGCCTGTTCGAGATCGCCCAGGTGCTGGGCGTTCCTGCCAGCTATTTCTTTGCCGGACTTGAACAGGACAGCGACCGTTCGGTCAGCCCGCGCGAGCGCATGTGCCTTGAATTGGCGCGCAATTTCGCGCAGATCCCGAACGAGCGGCACCAGGAGGCGTTAAGCCAGCTGGCGCGCGTGCTCGCCGCGGAATGAGGTTGAAGGGATAGCTGGCTCAGATCGGCGGCCGCCGGCGGGCGACAACGCCGGATACCAGCGCCACCACGAAAATGACGAGGAAGACGAAGAATAAGATTTTGGCGATGCCGGCTGCCGCGACGGCAACGCCGCCAAAGCCGAAAAATCCCGCGATGATCGCGATGATCAGAAAGACCAGCGCCCAGTAGAGCATTTTCTCCTCCATTGCCAATCCACCCGAAGCAACGGGGGTGCCCGCGGGGCGATGGCCATTGGCTGAAACAAGTTTGCCCGCCGCGCGGTTCCTGACGATCTTGAGTTGGCCTACCTCGTAGGTTGCACCAAAAGCAGCGGCGTGTCGGCGATCCCGATTGCGATCGGCAGCTCTCCGGCAACCTCGCCGTCGATCTCGACCAGAGGCGGTCCGGCCGGATTCCGGTCGATCGCCGCTATGTCGAGCCTGGGCCCGGCGAGGATCGAAACCTCGGGCAAGCGGTGTAGCGCGCCCACCATCATCGCGACGAGCCCGCGCAAGGCAGCAAGGCGCCCGGTGCGCCGGAACAGCACAATATGGAGCGTCGGCTCCCCGAGACAGGCCGCCGGGGCGATCACAAAGTTGCCGGCGTAGCGCCGCCCTTTGACGATAATCACCGAGGCCGCGCGCTGTTCGCCGCCCGTCATGCCGACGACGAACTCGCGCCGGTGATAGTGCAACAGGCACCGGGCTATCGCCCAGACGAAGGCAAGCTTGCCGGCGCGCCGTTTGAGGCCGATGCCAAGGGCGCCCAGCACCTCGGCGTCGAAGCCGACTCCGGCGGTTGCGACGAACAGCCGCTCTCCGGCAACACCCGGCCAGATCGGCTGAGCCGCCGCCTCGGCGATCACCCTGGCAGCCGCCTCGGGTGCGTGCGGCATGCCGATCTCATTCGCCAGCACGTTTGCGGTGCCGAGTGGCAGCACCGCCAACAGCCGCGATGACCGACAAAGGCCGTTGACGACTTCGTTGACGGTACCGTCGCCGCCTGCCGCCACGATCACGTCAAAAACCGAATCTGCGGTACGCGCCAGGCGCTCGGCGTCGCCGGAACTCTGCGTTTCGTGGACCACGACCCGGCAGCCACGTTGTTCGAGCGCGCCGACAACGCGACGCAGGCGGTTTTCGCTGCGTCTTTTTCGGCCCGCAGCCGGATTGGCGATGATCAGTATCTGCCGCGCCATGGCAAACGGCCGCGGCGGCAGTTTAGGCCGCAGGCTGCAACAAAATCGCGTCGGCCGGCGCGTCGATCCACATCCGGAACCACAATTCCAGCATCAGCAGCGCCCATAGCCGGTTCTGGTGATCGAACCGCTGCGAACAATGCTCGTCGAGCAGACGGTGAACATAGCCCGGCCGGAATAGACCCCGCTGCTGCGCGCTCTGCGACAGCAGGATGTCATAGGCCATCTCCTTGAGCTCGCCGCGAAACCAGCGGTCGATCGGGCAGCCGAACCCGCGCTTTGGCCGGTCCAGGATGGCGCGCGGCAGGTAGGGCTCCATCGCCGATTTGAACAGCGATTTCAGCGCACCGCCGCTCATCTTGACCGTGTCCGGCAGCATCGCCGCCCATTCCACCAGTTCGTGGTCGAGCAAAGGTGAGCGGGCCTCCAGACCGTGCGCCATGCAGGCGACGTCGACTTTCACCATCAGATCGTCGGGGAGATAGGTGTGGATGTCGGCGCGGTTGGCGCCGGCTCCGAGGCTCCCGGTCGCGTCGAAATAGGATGCCAACAAATCGCCAACCGAGCGGTCGAGGTAGCCGTGCATCGCCTCGGCATAAGCCTCGTTCTTGTCGCCATCGCCAAAGAAGGCGATTGTCGGCAAATAGCGGCGCGCCGGGGCCGAGGACGGCGCCGACAGCGCGCCGCGGATCTGGCGCAGCTTGAACCGGCGTTGCAATCGCGACGGCGCCATGCCGGCCAACCGCGCGAGCCCGGCGCGGGCCGCCGCCGGCAGACGGTCGAGCCGTGCCAGCCAATGCATGGCTTTGTACCGGCCGTACCCGAGAAAGCACTCGTCGCCGCCATCACCGGTCAGCGCGACGGTCACATGGCGGCGCGCCATCTCGGCGACATACCAGGTCGGAACCGCCGAGGGATCGGCAAACGGCTCACCATAATGCCACACCAGGTGCGGCAGCACTGCGACAGCGTCGGGTTCGACCACCAGCTCCCGGTGATCGGTGCCGTAACGCTGCGCCATCATCCGCGCATAACGGGTTTCGTCGTAGTGCTTGTCGGCAAAGCCGATCGAGAAGGTCTTGACCCGGCCGCCGCCACCCCGAGCCATCATCGCGACCACGGCGGACGAGTCGACGCCGCCCGACAAGAACGCGCCGAGCGGCACGTCTGAAATCAGCCGCAGCCGTACCGCTTCCTCGAGCCGCTCGACGAGTTCGCCGCGCAGCTGGGCGGGGTTGCAGCGCCCGCTGCTCGCATTCGGGTGGGGCAGTTCCCAATATCGCAACAGCTCGGGCTCGCCGAGGCAGCCGTCCTGATCCAGGGCGGCGATCAGGTAATGGGCGGCCGGCAATTTGCTGACGCCGGCAAAAGCGGTCGTCGGCGCCGGCACGTACTGCAACGTCAGAAAATTGTCGATCGCGTCGAGATCCGGGATACGCGCGACATCAGGCAAGGCGTGCAGCGCCTTGATCTCCGAACCGAAAACCAATCCGGATCGGGTGCGCGCCCAGTAGAGCGGCTTTTTGCCAATCCGGTCGCGCGCCAGAACCAGCCGGCGGGTGCGTCGGTCCCAGAGCGCCAGCGCAAACATTCCGCGCAGCCGCGAAAAAATCCGCGGGCCCCAGGCATGCCAGCCATTTACGATAACTTCGGTGTCGCTGCGGCTGCGAAACCGGTAGCCGCGCGCAGTCAGCTCGCCGCGAAGCTCGGCAAAGTTGTAGACCTCGCCGTTATAGGTGATCCACACGCTGCGGTCGGCGCTTGCCATCGGCTGATGCGCGGCAGGCGACAGATCGATGATCGACAAGCGTGCATGCGCGAGACCGGCGTGGCCGTCGGTCCACACGCCTTCGTCGTCGGGGCCGCGATGCCGCAACGGTGCAATCATCCGCCACAGCTGCGCTTCCAGCTCTGCGGTGGACAGCACCGGATCGGCGCTTACAAAACCGGCGATCCCGCACATTGCATTGCGCCCCTCGCCCTCTTTCGCGAGCGTGACCGACCGCGGCGAGCCACGCGTTCAGGCGGCCTCGATCATGTTTCCGGCGAGCCGGGCCCGCACGGTACGGCCGAGCAATTCGAGCAGCACGATCACCCGGTCGTGGTCGTGCAGCTCGACGAGCCGGCCGACCATGTCGCCGAACGCACCTGCGGTGACGCGCACCAGTTCCCCCGGCCGCAGCCTTTCTGGCGGATCAAGGCCGTCAAAGGCCCCTTCCCGTTCGCGCGCCCGTATCGCCTCGACGACTTCGCTTGGCACGGGCGCCGGCCGGTCTCCAGCCCGCACCACATCGCTGACGCCAAAGCTTGACAGAATTGGTCGCCAGCGCATCGCCGGCTCGTCGACAGCAGCGAACAAATAACGCGGGAACAGCGGACGCAGGGCCAGTTGCCGGCGACGGGCATGGCTGACCCAGATCCGGCACCGGGGCAGATAGGCGCCGTAACCCTGGCGCAGCAGATTTTGGAGCGCCCTGGTCTCGGCATGGATCTGGGTGTGGACCGCGAACCAAGACGTCATGGCGAGGCCTTTCGCCGGGTCGAGCCCGGCGGCGGAACGCCGATCGCCTCAGCCCGAGTGGCAATGTCCACGCGTGATTTCCCCCTTGAGCAGATACCGAAGGTTATCGCGTTCATGATCTGAACGTCAAGCGGGGAGGCCCGACCCGGTGCTGTGCAGGCCAATCGACGGCAGACGCGAGCTCGGCCGGACCTTACTCCTGGTCGCGATGTTTGGTTCGTTTTGCTTTGTCCGAAGACGCAACTGACCGGACGAAGCCGGTGATCGCCAAATTCTCAGCCTCGAGCCCGCTGGGGGTGAAGGTGCTAGGGCTTTCCTTCCGATCCCGACGCCTCAGCGAGCGTCTTGGTCATTTCGAGAAACTGCTGACGCGATTTCGGGTCAGGGATCGCATAATAGAGGCGGATGAATTCGATGGTTTCCGGACGCTGCAGATATTCGCGCCAGCGTTGGTCTTCGGGGCTGACCTCGGCGTCGTCCGAGCGCAGATCGCCAAAAAAGTAAGAAATCGGCACACCCAGAATTTCGGCCATCGCCGACAACCGCGAGGCGCTGACGCGATTGGCTCCGCCTTCGTATTTTTGCACTTGTTGAAAAGTCAGACCAAGCGCATTCGCCAAGGTTTCCTGGTTCATTCCCAGTAGAAGACGGCGCATTCTGATGCGGTTGCCGACATGAACATCGATCGGGTTGGGGACGCCGGTGCCGCGCCCGTATTTCGGCGCCGCTTTCGGCTCTTCCACGGATCTCGCCGAGTTTTTCAACCTATCCCCCTCGTCGCAGCAAGGCCGTCTCACCTAGCATCGCCATCCTTGCCGGCGCAAGCGCCATTCGGCAATTTCTCATGGAATGCGAGCGCGGGAGCCTGCAAACTTAAGCGCAGGTTGAGTGACTTCGAGCCGAGCTGCTCGATTCGGCGGCAACGGATCGCTTTCCATCGGCGGCCCCGAATCTACCTGTCCCGGTGCTCCGGATCGTCGTAGCCCTGCCGGCTGCTGATGAACACCAGCGCCATCAATCCGACCCCGAGCGCGAAAGTGACAATCACCCCGAGGACCAGCGCCAGCCACCCGACCGGGGTGATTTCGGACGTACCGAGATCGTGCCAAAAAACCCCGATGACGATTGCCACTGCGGCGACGACGACAACGGCGATTGCCATCGCTACCCAACTGGATGCCGAACCCATCGCTACCTCCCCGCCGCGCTGGACAAGGCGGACTCTTCCACTATCGCCGGGCGGCTTTGCGCCGATCCTCGATCTTCGACTGAGCCTCGGACGTCCTTCGGGTTCAATTCGTATTCCGGAGAGGGTGCTCGCGGAGCGCCTCCGGCGACAAGCTTGATGTCGGCTGAACGCTGCAGCATCACGGTTGTCCCGCTTCGGCCGCGATCGATCGCCATGCCGCGAAAGCGGCTTACACCGCGCTGTCGCTCGTGGCAGAGTGCCCGCCGCCCGCCCTCCCGACGGAGAACGTAATGCCGACCAAGAGCCAGCACCCCGAAACCCTCGTGCTCCACGCCGGGTATCGCAGCGATCCGACGACCAACGCCGTCGCGGTGCCGATCTACCAGACGACGAGCTACCAATTCAACGATACGCAGCACGCCGCCAATCTCTTCGGGCTGGCCGAACTCGGCAACATTTACACCCGGATCATGAACCCGACCAACGCCGTTCTCGAAGAGCGGGTCGCCGCGCTCGAAGGCGGGGTCGCGGCGCTGGCACTCGCGTCAGGCCAGGCGGCGTCGCTGTTCGCGGTCCAGAACATCTGTCAGGCCGGCGACAATTTCGTCAGCTCGACGGATCTATACGGCGGGACCTGGAACCTGTTTTTGAACACGATGATGAAGACAATGGGGATGGAGGTTCGCTTCGTCGATCCCGCCGACCCCGAGAATTTCCGCCGCGCAACCGACGCGCGGACGCGCTGCTACTACGCCGAAACCCTGCCCAACCCGAAGCTTGAAGTCTTTCCGATCGGCGAGGTCGCCAGGATCGGGCGCGAGTTGGGCGTACCGCTGATCGTCGACAACACCGCCGCGCCGGTACTGTGCCGGCCGATTGAGCACGGCGCTGCCGTGGTCATGCATTCGACCACCAAATTCATCGGCGGGCACGGCAACTCGATCGGCGGCATCGTCGTTGACGGCGGCAATTTCGACTGGGAAAAGCACGCCGCCCGCTTCCCGCTTCTGAACCAACCCGACCCGAGCTATCACGGTGCGGTGTGGACGCAGGCGGTCAAACCGTTGGGGCCGATCGCGTACATCCTCAAGATGAGGGTCACGTTGTTGCGCGACCTCGGCGCGCCGATGAGCCCGTTCAACGCCTTCTTGTTCCTGCAAGGCCTCGAATCCTTGCCGTTGCGCATGCGCGCGCACTGCGCGAACGCAGTCGTCGCCGCCAAATTCCTGGCCGAACATCCGAAAGTCACCCGCACCATCTATCCGAGCCAAATGACCGGCGAGGCGCGCCGGCGCGCCGACGCCTATCTGAAAGGCGGATACGGCGGTCTGCTCGGCTTCGAGCTGAGTGGCGGGCGCGAGGCCGGGCGCCGCTTCATCGACGCGCTACAAATGTTCTACCACGTCGCCAACATCGGCGATTCCCGCAGTCTCGCGATCCACCCGGCGTCCACGACCCATTCGCAGCTCAGCCCTGAAGAGCAGGCACAGACCGGCGTCAACGACAGCTACGTGCGGCTGTCGATCGGGATCGAGCATCCCGACGACATCCTTGCCGATCTCCAGCAGGCGCTCGACGCCGCCTGACCTGCGCGGCGGCGCGATGGAACGAGAGGGAAGCGCCGGCGAGGTCCTGCTGCCGCTGCCCTTTCCCATCGACCTGGCGCTGACCGTTGCCAGCCACGGCTGGGCGCATTTGGCGCCATGGCACTGGCATCCGGAGGCTGGCATCCTCTGCCGCAGCGAGCGGATCGCCGGCCGGCTCGGCACCATCGCCGTCAGGCAGCACGATCCCGCCGCCATCGCGATCCGCTGCGAGGGCTTTACCGCGAACGCTGAACCGGAGGTCAGCCGCCGCGTGCGCCGCTGGCTGTCTGCCGAGTGGGACCCGGCAGAAGCGATCGCGGCGCTCGGCGAGGATGGCGCGCTGATCGGGCGCGGCGGCGGCCGCATCCTGCGCTGCTCGTCATTTTACGAAGACTTCGTCAAGACCGTCCTGACCATCAACACTGCCTGGTCGTCGACCTGCCGGATGACGGCCGCACTCGTCGCCGAACCGGGAACGGGCGTCTTCCCTGGCCCAGAAGTAGTCCTCGACTATGGCGAGGCACGGCTGCGCGAGCGCACCAAGCTCGGGTTTCGCGCTGCGACCGTGATTACGGCCACGCGCCGCATGCTGGAGGACGGCGCAATCGACACGGAGGGCGAAGGCCGGCCGGACTACGAGTATCTGCTCGCGCTCAACGGCATCGGCCCCTACGCCGCGGCCCATTGCCGGCTGTTGCTCCAGGATTTCAGCCGCATTCCGGTCAATTCAGTGGTAACCGCCTATCTGCGTGAGCACCACGCCAGCGACCCCGCGGCATTTACCGCCAGCCGCGCCGCCTGGGGCGCTTATCTGGCGCTCGGTTATCGGCTCGCCCGTCTGCGCGAAAAGCTCGACGCCGGGCTCCCGCCCTGATCACGGCTGTCCGAACTGACGTTCTTCCACCGACGAGCCAAATTGCTCGCCGCGCTGCAGTCGCCCGCCAGTTCGAGCTGATTTAGGGCAAGCCTCACCCATGCCTCCGTCCAGGGGCTGCAAGGCTCCTGGACCCGCTTTGGTTTCGCCAAGCACGTTAATCGCATCGGCTAAATTGGATTCCCCCGCCTCATCAGCTATACTTAAGGAATGGGACGGCGGGCCTCGGGGATTGTGCCGTCCCGAAAAACGGGGGCCGCAATGCACAAATCCTGTTCGATCGCGCTGCGCCTTTTTTCGCTGCTGTCGGCCGCAGCCGCCTGTGCCTCCTGGGCCGGTCAGGCGCCGGCCCAGGTCATCGACGAGCCGCGTCAGGCGGGACGCTCGGCGCAATCCCTGCCGCCCGCCGACGAGGATTACTTTCACGGGATGGACGGCGGCATCACCTTGACCCCGGACGAGGTCAAGGGCCGGAACATGTGGATCGTCTGGACCGGCGGCAACGACCGGCTGTGGGACAAGCTCACCGGGCTGACCTTCGGCGAGTTCGATTTGTTGAAGATCCTGTCCTCCTATCCCGGCCTCAAATACAGCCGCGACAATCGCTGGACCTATCTGGGCCTGGTCAACGAACCCTGTTTTGCCAAGGCCGCCGGCCCCGACCCCAAGCATTACGGCTTGTGGCTTGATCAGCGCGATCCGAACTGCCCGCCCGATCCGTTCGCCGACGCCACCAAATACCCGGGGGTCGCGGTCGGCGCGCGCGGCAGGAATATCCCCGCCGGCTCGTATTACGGCGAACCGACCGGCATCGTCGGGTTGCGCCTGCTGCCGAACCCCGCCTTTGACGACGCGGCGGCAAAGCGCTGGGACCCGCAGCGCTACTACAACGACCCCAATTATTATCTGTCGAAAGATTTGGTACGCCCTTACCGCGTCGGCATGTCCTGCGGGTTCTGCCACGTCGGTCCGAACCCGGAAAAGCCGCCGGCCAATGCCGAAGCGCCGCAGTGGGAAAATCTGAGCTCGACCGTCGGCGCCCAATATTTCTGGGTCGACCGCATTCTGGCGTGGAACTCCGACCCGTCGAATTTCCTGTTCCAGGTCCTGCACACCGCACGGCCGGGTTCGCTCGACACCTCACTGGTGTCGACCGACAGCATCAACAACCCGCGCACGATGAACGCGGTGTACAATTTGATGCCGCGGCTCAATCTCGCCAAAACGCTCGGCCGCGAAACCTTGGGCCAGGACAATCTCGCCAACAAGCAGTTCAACGACTTTGTCAAATCCGGCCCGCTGACCGCGTTCTTTCAGCCGCCCAACACGGTGTGGACGCCGCATGTTCTGAAGGACGGTTCCGATTCGGTGGGTGCACTCGGCGCATTGAACCGGGTCTATCTGAACATCGGCCTCTTCAGCGAGGAATGGCTGCGCCATTTCAACCCGATCGTGGGCGGCAAGCCGATCACCCCGATCCAGATCACGACAGCACGGGCGAATTCGTCCTATTGGCAGGCGACCGAGACCCAAACCCCGGACATGGCGCTGTTCCTGTTGAAGGCGTCCTATCCGCACAAGCTGAAAAACGCCCCCGGCGGTTCTGCCTATCTGAACGATCCGCCCTCCATGGTTCAGCAGGGCAAGCTCGTCTTTGCCGACAACTGCGCCGCCTGCCACTCGAGCAAGTTTCCGGCCCCGCCCGCGGACGCCAATCTCGGCGCCTGCATCGGCCCTCATTATCTCGAGTGCTGGAACCGCTATTGGGCATGGACCAAGACCGACGATTACCACGCCAAGATGCGCCAGATTGTCGAGGCCGACGATTTCCTCGACGACAATTTCCTGTCGAAAGACGCGCGTGTGCCGGTGACGCTGTTGCAGACCAACGCCTGCAGCCCGCTTGCCACCAATGCAATCGGCGGCAACATCTGGGACAATTTCTCGTCCGCCTCGTACAAATCGCTGCCGTCGGTCGGCACGATCACGGTTTACGACCCGTTTACCGGCAAGCCGCAACCCTACAAGATGCCGGCCGACGGCCGCGGCTACACTCGCGTACCATCGCTGATCAGCGTCTGGTCGACGGCGCCCTACCTCCTCAACAACAGCGTCGGGAAGTTCCAGGAAAGCCCGTCGGTCCAGGCGCGCATGACGTCGTTCCAGGATTCGATCACCCAGATGCTGTGGCCCGACAAGCGCGACAAGGACGCGGTCTTCGGCGACAAGATCCCCGGCGTCATCGACCGCACCACGGTGACGAGCTGGCTGCGGATCCCGACCGGTTATCTCCCCGACGCGCTCAAGCGCGCGCAATCGGTGCTGAACCTCGCCGTTCCGCTCTTCGACGAAAAGGGACTGGAGATCGGCCCAATTCCGGCCGGCACGCCGGTCGACCTGCTGGCGAATTTCAACCTGTTGCCCGAGTCGAACAGGCTGACCGAGCGCCTGCTCCACGACAAACAGGTGGTCGCCGCCGTCTTCAAGCTGGCGCACGATCTGCGCGCACTGCCAAAGAACGCGACCGACGACCAGGCGCGACAGGTCTTCTCGAATGTCGGCGAGCAATTGTTCGCGCTCAGCAAATGCCCGGATTACGTCGTCAATCGCGGACATTATTTCGGCACGAAGCTCGGCGACGCCGACAAGAACGCGCTGATCGCCTTCCTGAAGACATTTTGACGATGTTCTTTCTGACACGGCCTCTATCGGCGGGTCCGAAGCATAGCAGACACCCTTGCCCTGGCTCGTCCTGCCTCGGTCCAGGCATCGACGTCTTGGACAAGCATGACGCCTCCGGTCAAAAGGCGTGGATGGCCGGGTCAAGTCGTTCAAGTCCGGGCACGGCGGGTCTGGATCTGGTAGGACGGACGCCATGAACAGTAGTGACAACTACGACTATATCGTCGTCGGTTCCGGCGCCGGCGGCGGCACCCTGGCGGCGCGGCTGGCGGAAGCGGGGCGCTGCGTGCTGCTGCTCGAAGCCGGCGGCGACCCGCGCCTGCTGTCCGGGACCAATGATTATCAGCCCGGCGTCAACCGCCTGCCCGACGATTACGACGTGCCGTCGTTCCACGGCTTTGCCTCCGAGAACGACGCAATGCGTTGGGACTTCTTTGTCCGCCACTACGCCGACGAGGCCCTGCAAGCGCGCGACCCGAAATATGTCCGCGAATACCGCGGCAAAGTGGTGGACGGTATCCTCTATCCGCGCGCCGGCACGTTGGGCGGCTGCACCGCGCACAATGCGATGATCCTCGTCTATCCTCACAATGCCGATTGGGACGCCATCGCGCAGCTGACCGGCGACCCGTCGTGGAACGCCGAGGCGATGCGTAATTATTTTATCCGCCTCGAAAGCTGCCGGTACCGTCCGCTCGAGCGGGTGCTGGCTGAAGTGGGCCCCAACCCGTCGCGTCACGGCTGGGCTGGCTGGCTGCACGCCGAAAAGGCGGTGCCCGCCGCAGCGCTCGGCGATTTCGATCTCGTGCAAGTGCTGTTGCATTCGGCGGCCGACGCGTTCGACGACATCGGCCAGCCGATCGAGCGGCTGATCGGTCTGGTCGAGGCCAAAGCCGACCCGAACGACTGGCGCCTTGTTAAAGAAAACGCCGTCGGCGTTCGCTACACGCCGCTCGCGACCCGTGAACACCACCGCATGGGTGCGCGCGAGCGGGCGCTGGAGACCGCGCAGCAATACCCCGACCGGCTGCGCATCGAGCTCGATGCGCTCGTCACCCGTGTGATTCTCGACGACGACAACCGCGCGACCGGCGTCGAATATTTGAAGGGCGCGCGGCTCTATCGCGCCCACGGTCAGCCGGCGGCCGGGCCCGGCGTGCCGATGCGCGCCACGGCGACGCGCGAAGTGATCCTCTGCGGCGGCGCCTTCAACACGCCGCAGCTGCTGATGCTGTCCGGCGTCGGCCCGCGCGACGTGCTGGAGCCGCTTGGTATTCCGGTTCGGATCGAGTTGCCTGGGGTCGGCAAGAACTTGCAGGATCGCTATGAGGTCGGCGTCGTCAACCGGATGAATTTCGAGCGCTGGGAAATCCTCGACGGCGCCACCTTCAGCCGCGGCGACCCGCAATATCGCGAATGGGCGGCGGGGCATGGCGGCGTCTACGCCAGCAACGGCGCGGTGCTGGCCGCAATCCTCAAATCCGATCCCGCGCGGCCGTTGCCCGATTTGTTCTGCTTTGCGCTGCTCGGCCTGTTCGGCGGCTATTTCCCCGGCTATTCCTCGCTCGAAGTGACCAAGCACAACTATCTGACCTGGGCGATCCTGAAGGCTCATACCCAGAACCGCGCCGGCGAAGTCCGGCTGCGCTCGACCGACCCGCAAGACACGCCGCTGATCGACTTCAATTATTTCGAAGAGGGCAGCGACACGGCCGGCGAGGACCTCGATTCGGTCGTCGCCGGGATTCGTTTTGTCCGCAAGCTGACCAAGGAATTGAAAGAGCGCGGCCTGATCGCCGCCGAGGAGCAGCCAGGCGACGCGTTGCAGAGCGACGACGAATTGAAGGATTTCGTCCGCACCCGCGCCTGGGGCCACCACGCCTCGTGCACTTGCGCGATCGGCCCGCGCGAGGCCGGCGGCGTTCTCGGCAGCGATTTTCGCGTGCACGGCGCCGAGGGATTGCGGGTCGTCGACGCCTCGGTGTTTCCGCGCATCCCCGGCTTTTTCATCGTCAGCGCGGTTTACATGGTCGCCGAGAAAGCCGCCGACGCGATCCTCGCCGGCTAAGGTCAGACCATCGGCGTCGCGCTCGGGTCAGACGGATCCCAGGTCAGCAGGCTTGCCGGCTGTTGGGGGTCGAGCGGCATGACTTGCCGTTCGATGTAGAGGCGGATCATCGTCGTCGTGTAGGGCCGGAAAAACTCGAACGCGGCGAGCGCGGCGCCGCTGAATGCGAGCGAGGCGTCCCACGAGCCGGGCTCGGTCTGCTCTTCATAACCGTAACCGAGATACGCGACATAAGTCGTCCCCGGGGAGGCGACAATGTTGATCGTCAACCCGAAGGGCGGTTGGCCGCCGTCCTGCGGTAACAGCGCGGCAACATCGACATGAAAGCAGCGGTAGCTGGCGTCGCCGCTGTAGACGTCGACGTCGGCGTCGAACTCCTCGATTCGCGCCTGCGTACCGTCCGACCGGTAGAGTTGCAAATTGTAGTCGGTTATCGGGTCGCCGCGCTCGTCGACCGCATGGATGATGAATTGCTGATATTGCTGGGGCAGCCGCTTGAAGCGGGTTTTGGCGTCCGCGTTGGCCAGCCATGCATTGTAGCCGGCCGCTGGATCGCTGCCGAGGGCGCTCGCCGGATCCGTCATGTCGAAGGCGTCGACCACCAGCTCGATCAGTTCGGGAACGGGGCTGCTGAGGATTGTCGCGTGGTTGACGTCCTCCCCCTTTTGCAGATCGCCGACGAGATGCACCGGGATCGCCACGTTCAGCCATTTGTTGGCGATGACGCGTTCGCCCGGCGTCAGCTTCGGGACCGCGGCAAGAGCCGGCGAGCGCCGCCGCGCGACCATTCCGGTCTTGGTCATATCAAGCTCGATCATCCGCACGTTCATCCCACAGCCGGAGCGCCGTACGGTCCCGTCGGTGCCGGGTTTGTCGACGATCTTGCGCAGCCCGCCGTAAGTGCCGGTGCCGCAAAATACGAAGACGTAGGGCGTGTCGACGCCGGCGTCGTAGCGCGGCGGGTCAGCGAAAAAATCCTCTTCGGCGAGGCGCCAGGTGAACGCGCTGGCCAACTCGAGCTCGAGCAGGATTTCGTCGCCGGCTTCGAGAAAATCGGGGCCGAGCTGCTTGTTGCCCTTGAACACCGCGCCGAGCCAGCTGCGGCCCTGCTTGGCGAGCGGCGAGCCAAACGTCGCCGGGGCGAAAGCGATCAGCCGCTTCAGGCGCCTCGCGCGCAGCGGGTCGGCTGCGAGCCAGGCGCGCACGACCAGCAACCCGGTCGAATGCACGACGGCGTCGAAAGGCTGGTCGGGACGAAGCCCGCCTTGCGCCGCCAGCGCCCGGTCGAATCCTTCGGCGATGTCCTTTATCGAAATACCGTTGTCTAGCGAGACATAGCTGCAGGTGTGCATCAGCGCATCGTCGATGCCGGGCCGTTGGCGAAGGATCTCGCGCCACGGTCCCCACGATTTGCCGCTGTCGGAATAGCCGTGCACAAAGATGACGGGGTTGCGGGATGCCGGCATGCCCTCCTCCGTTTCCGCCAATAAAAAATAACCTCTCTAGGTCATGGCCCTCGAACCAAATGTCCGAGCGGAATGTGCCTTAGCATGCAAATCCGGCGAAATTCAGCTCAATGATGCAAGTGAAAGCGATCGACCAGCGGATTGAGGCGGATCGCCCGATCCATATAGGCTCGGCCGGCGGCGGTGCTTCCGCCGGCACTGTAGATCTTGCCGGCCTGCAGCAACAAACGCGCGTCCACGGCACCGGACACGAGCGCCCGATCAATCCAGACGCGGGCCTCGGCAAACCGGCGGTCGCAAAAAAGCGCCCAGGCGAGAGCCGATTGGGTCGAAAAATTTTCCCGCAGCTGCAAGTCCTTTTGCGCCCAGGCAACTGCTTGCGACCCGTTTTGCGTCACCTCGGTGTAGCAATCGGCGAGATGATGCCAGAAATGAACCTCACCGCGCTCGGCGGACTGCAAGTAAGCCGCAACGGCCTGCTGCACCCATCGGTGCCCCGCCTCGGTGTCGCCGCTCAATAGTTGAAGCTCGCCGATAGCCTGCTCCAAATCCGGCCGGCCACCGCAAGCGGCCAGTCGCACGAGGATCGTTATCGCCCTCCGATAGTCTCCTTCGGCCGCCAGCAATTCGGCAACATGCTCGTCGGTAAGCCAATACCCCGGATAGGCCGTGTCGGCCCGCTGGTAATGCAATCGCGCCTCGGCGGCGCGGCCCTGCACGAAGTCGAGAAAGCCGCGCTGCACTTCAAGCCATGCAAATGACCGCAGCTCCTTGGCGGTCACCTCGTCCTGCGCCTCCTGGTAAAGCCGGTCGGCATCGGCGGGATCGCCCATTTTGGCTGTGAAATGGGCGAGGCGCGCAAGCGCACCCCAGGACCGCTCAATTTGAAGGGCCTCGCAATAACCTGCCTTGGCCCGCCGATAACGCCCGCGCTGAAAATCGAGATCCGCCCTGATCAAGCGGACTTCGCCGCTGGCATGGACCGACGGGATCGCCGCAAGAGCGGTTTCGGCATCATCGAGCCGGTGCAGCTTGAACGCCAGGCTGGCCCGCAGCAGAAAGAGGTCGCCGGGATGGACCAACAACGGTATCGCCCGCTCGATCGCGTTCTCGACCTCGCCCAGTTCCGGCAAATCTCCGGCGATCGAGGCTCGCTGGTAAAGGCGGTAAATGTATTGCGTCACCCGTCCCGGATCGGTCGGCGGATCGAGCGCCGCCGCGCCGCCGAGGTCCGCGATGTCCTGTTCGATCTTTCGGATCTCGGCCGGATAGCCAGTGAACGCGCCCATCAGGCGCGCCTGTTAAGCGCCGGGCCAGGGGTCCGCCAGATAGGGGAAATCCGGCAGAAATTCCTTGTCGTTCCGTAACGGGTTGGGCGGCGTCTTGGGTTCGATCGGGGCGGCTTTCCACAGCTCCGGATCGTTCAGCAATTCGACATGGTACTTTTTCCCGTTGAGGGTGGCGCTCATGTCGAGAAACGTCGACAGAAACCGCGTCGCGACCTGATCCTCGAGGCGGCGGCCGAACGGCCAGGTGCCGGTCGTATCCATGTCGATCGAATTGACGTTGGGGATGAAAATGTCGACAGCGCGGCGCAGCGAGATCGTCAACCCTTTGGGATTCCACGAATTGTCCGGCATGTTGAGCTCCTGAAACAGGATCTTCTTGACCCGCGGGAAGGCTTCGACGACCGACGCATAGGTGCGGTAGACCGAGACCGGGGAGTTGTCGTGGTCGAACGCACAGGCGAGGCCGAGCGCCGAAAGCGACGGCCCGAAGCCCCAGCCGAGATGACCCAGCCGCCTGATGAAATGCGGCGCCAGCCAGAAATTGTTGGCGCCCAACTGACGATTGTCTTCGCGCTCGCTGAGTGCGGCATCGGCAAAGGCTTGGCCGTCGGTGTCGACGAGCTTGTATCTCTTCAAATCTTCGTCGAGCGTGAAAGCATCGAGTAAGACATGTGGATGCTCGATCCATAACGGATCGTCGGGGATCGATTCGATTTTGTGCGCCGCTTTCAGCACCCAGCTTTCGCCCCACGCGTTGACAATGCGGTGTTCATCGGGACGATCGGTCAGAAAAGAGAGCGGCAGTTCCAGAATGACGGCATTGCAATTATATCCCGCCCTGGCGTCTTCGCCTGAATAGACGAACCGGTAATTTCCGTTTGCGTCCTTCTTGAACCGGTTGCCCGTCCAGGTCAGCGGGCCCGCCGGCAAGTCCTTCTTCTCGCCATATCCCCATTTGGGAAAATTCGGGTCGGAGTTGAACAACTCGTTGCCTTCCAATTCGAGGAAGGTTTTCGGAATCTTCAGCTCGCGCAGGTCAGGCATCGTGTGCGGCACGTGGTAGAATTGCGGCGCATAGTTGATCGAGCGGAAGAAGCCGGTCAGATCATTGAAGAACGCGTCGTCCCTGCCGCCGATGAAGGCTTTGATCCGATGTCCGCCGGGCGATTGCAGGTCGAGGCAGCGATTGGTGTCGACCACCGCCGCGAAATCGCCTCCCGGAAAATTGATGAAGCGGATATTCGCCCGGTTGTTCTGGTCGACCGTGACCCGCACCTCCGACGTCCGCAACACGCTCAGGTAATTGTTCTTTACTCCTTCCAGATAAGCGAGCAGCCTCTCCAGGCTGGGATCTTCCGTGGTCGGGCGCACTAGGCGGCGGTCCGGGGCGATGCGGATCCGATACAACATATCGGTGTCGAAAACGCAGGCTTGCGGAGCAGCGGCGAAGGTCAGGGCGATGACCACCTTTTCGCCGCCGGCGCTATCAGCGCTCGGGAAGCCGAAAATGTCGTAAAGATCGGCGGCGCTGACGTCGATGTCGGAAAAGATCGAATTGACGGCATTCGGATCGTTGTGGTCTGCCATGATCCCGTCCTCGCGCCGTGTTCGGGTAATATCGGCAGAAAACTCCTCTATTCGTAAAACCTAAGGTCGAACCTGGGTGCTGTCAACGCGGTGCCCTGGCGTCGGGTGGAAATATAGTGTCGTTGTCTTGGCCCGCGCCCTGTGAGAAGCTTCACACCTTGCATGGTTTTCCCAGGGACCCAGAGACGGACTGATGAGCGGCAGCGCTTCGCCTGCGCCAGTCGATGGGTGTCATGCGCATGTTCGTCACGATGCCCAAACCCGCCCGGTCGCGGAGCAGGCGCGCGAAGGGCTGGCCGAGGCCTTTCCGGGCGAATTCTTCCGCTTCGCGATCCACCCGCCGACCGACGACGCGTTCGATGCGCTCTGAGCCTGCCGGTGCGGCGTCTGGCGGCTTGCTTGTTGGCGGCGATGGCGGCGCTGCCGCCGGCCTGGGCTGCCGACAGCTCGAAGTGCGGAGCCAAGCTGCTCGTCTTGTGGGGCGACGGCCAGCATGACGACACCGCCGCCCTCAACGCCTGGTTCCGCGGTGACGCGGCTCTCTGGGGCCAAACCGGCCGAACCGTCGGTTCGCAGATCACCGACCACGTCTTTCGCCTGAGTTCGCCACTCTACATCCCGAGCGGCACCAGCCGCAGCATCGAGCATTTCCAATTCGTCTGGCCCGAGCGCCGGGAGCTGGTTTCGGGCGGACTGATCGCCGCCGGCCCCGATCCGAAGCAACCACCGGTTGCGACCGGCATCACCAAGATCGGCGCCGCTCCTAACGAGGGCGTGCCGTTCCCGAGCGCGACCCCCAAACCCGCCGCGCACGACGACCGCCCCGACTGCCTCGTTTCCTGACGTGCCATTGCCGACTTCCAGAGGTCACCTGAAAATTTGATCCCGCCGCCGCCGCAGCGGGGCGAAGAAGAGCACGGGGGCGGCGACACCGACTGCGATCGCCGCGGTCATCAGCATGACGGTGATGCTGAGCGCGAGCGTGTCCGCTACAAGCTGCGGGGCGGCCGTGGCATGGGCGATCTCCAGGCTGCCGATGACCGCGCGAAAGGCATAGGCGCCCGGCACCAAGGCGACGACCCCGGGAAACACAAAGGCCGCGGCCGGCGCCTGGAAACGGCGGGCGAATCCCTCCGCCAGACAACTTGCCGCCAACGCCCCGATCAAGGTCCCGGTGATCAAGTCGATCCCGTGGTGAAAGAGCGCCGTGCGCAAGGTGTGGCTGGCGATGCCACAGGCCATGCACGCCCAGGCCATGCGCAGCGGAACGTTGAACAGCAGGACATAGCCGCCGGCTGCCAAAGCGGAGAACACCGCGTCCTCGGGCACGCCGATAACCCGCGTCGGTGCGGCGACGGGTATCGTGGCGCCGGTAACCGCGGTGGCCACGAACAGCCCCAGGCCGATCGCTACGGTAACCAGGCCGGCGAAGCCGAGCCGGCTGAGCCCCAGGGTCATGTGGTTCTTGATCATGTCCTGGACGCCGTTGATCAGCGGGACGCCGGGCACGATGGTCATCGCCGGCGCCACCAGACATAGGACCGGGGTGCCGCTTACCCCCAGCAGCACCGCACCACCGCCGATAATGCCGCTCAGGCATGCGGCCGCGAACGGGATGACGATCGGGTTGAAGCGGCGGCGTCCCAATTCCTGGCGCAGCCATGTACCCGCCGCCCCGGCAAGCCCCGCGATCGCAAAGGTCGGCCAATCGCCGCCAAACAAGCGGCTGAGGCTGGCCGCGGTCAGCCCGAGCGCGACCACAACGAGCCACCGCCCATATTCCGCCGGTCGATGCTCGGCGGCGTCGAGCACAGCTCGCGCGTCGGTCAGTCCACGCCGGCCGTTCTCGGCGTCCTCGACGAGGCGGTTGATCGCTTCGACCACGCTCATGCCGACGTTCATCGCCGGCACCCGGGAGCCGATCTTGGTGCGGAAATGGTCGCCGGCGACGATCGTCAGCAGCAGCGCCTCGTAGCTCACCATCAGATGCGCCTCGCAGCCGAACGCCGCGGCATAACGCGCGACCGCCGCTTCCACCTGCGCGGTGTCGGCGCCGTTGAGCAGCAGCAGACGGCCGACCAGAAGCGACTGGTGGGCGACCTCCTCGACCTGCGCGGCATCCGGGACGCGTCGCTCGGTCACGCGGCGGTCAGACCCGGGCGGGATAGACCGGCTTGTAGGCAAGGGCGCGCACGTGGGCCTCGATGTCAGCCGGGCGCGCGATACCGGCGAGGCCGTGATCAAAGACGTATTCAGCGAGCTTCGCGGCGGTGTGCAGCGAGGCGTCGAGGATGTTGCTGGTCGGCGGGTAGATCAGGCCGGTGGCGAGGTTGGCTTCGGTGACCTGCTCGGCGACGGCGCGAGCGGCGATGATGAACATCTCCTCGGTGACGCGCCGGGCCTGCGTCGCCAGCACCGCCATGCCCATCGCCGGAAAGATGTAGACGTTGTTGCCCTGGCCGGGGACGAGCCTCCGGCCGTCGATCTCGACCGGCGGGAACGGGCTGCCGCTGGCAAACACCGCCCGGCCGGCGGACCATTTATAGGCTTCCTCGGCGGTGCACTCCGAACGCGAGGTCGGGTTGGAGTAAGGGAAGATGATCGGCCGCTCGTTGATCCGGGCCATCGCCTCGATGACGGCCTGGTTGAACAATTTCGGGACGGTGCTGACCCCGATGATGCCGGTGGGCCTGATGGCTTCGACCGCTGCGACGAACGTGCTGACGGGGGCGTGCGCATGCGCGAAGGGTTTCTGGAAGTCGGCGAGGTCGGTGCGCGAGCCGACCATCAGCCCATTGATGTCGAACAGCCAGTTGCGGGCGCGCGCCTGGTCGAGCGGCAGGCCGTCGAGGGCCATGGCTTGGCTGATCAGCTCGGCGATGCCGGTGGCGGCGGAGCCGCCGCCGAGGAACAGGAAGCGCTGCCCGGTGAGTTTCTGTCCGGTAATCCGCAGCGCCGCGAGGACGCCGGCGAGCGCGACCGCAGCGGTGCCCTGGATGTCGTCGTTGTAGGTGCAGATTTTGTCCCGGTAGCGCGCCAGGATCGGCACCGCGTTGAAGTTGGCAAAATCCTCCCATTGCAGGCAGGACTTGGGAAACAGCTGCTGCACCGCCTGCACGAACTCGTCGACAAAGGCGTCGTATTCGTCGCCGCGCACCCGGTTGTGGCGCAAGCCGAGATAGAGCGGGTCTTCGAGCAGGTCCTGGTTGTTGGTGCCGACGTCGAGCATGACCGGCAGGGTCAGTTGCGGCGGCACGCCCGCGCAGGCGGTATAAAGCGCGAGCTTGCCCACCGGGATGCCCATGCCGCCGACGCCAAGGTCACCCAGACCCAGGATACGCTCGCCGTCGGTTGCCACGATAAAACGGACGTCCGATTGCGGCCAGTTGGCGAGCAGCTCGCGCAGCCGCCCTTTGGCTGATATCGGCAGGTACATGCCGCGCGAGGCGCGGAAGATATGGTCGAACTTCTGGGAGGCCTCGCCGACCGTCGGGGTATAGACAAGCGGCATGAAGCTAGCCGGGTCCGACATCAGGACGGCGTAGAACAGCACCTCGTTGCGCGACTGCAGGTCACTGAGAAAAAGGTATTTCTGCAGATCGTCGTCGAGCCCGGCCAACTGGGCGTGAGCGCGCGCGATCTGAATCTCCAGCGTGTCGGCGACCGGCGGCAGCAAGCCTTCGATGCGCAAGGCGCGGCGATCCGCCAACGAAAAAGCGCTGCCCCGGTTGAGACGCGGGTTGTGCAGCAGGTCGGCCCCAGTCGCGGCCGGATGGCTCGAATCGGACATGATTGTCCCTTTCCCCTGTGAGGGTTGCAGCATGGGGCTATGGTTCGGCGACGACGGTTGATGCAGCGGTGGCCCGACGCCGGCCTAGCCAATGGCCGAGGTGGTCCATGTAGATGTAAACCACCGGCGTCGTGAACAAAGTCAGCACCTGCGATACCAACAGGCCGCCGACGATCGCGTAGCCGAGCGGCTGGCGGATTTCCGACCCGATGCCGGTGCCGAGCATCAGCGGGACGCCTGCGAGCAAAGCGCACATCGTGGTCATCAGAATCGGACGAAAGCGCAGCCGGCAGGCCTCGTGGATCGCCTCCTCGGTGCCGAGGCCGCGCTCGCGCTGACCGACCAACGCAAAGTCGACCAGCATAATGCCGTTCTTCTTGACGATGCCGATCAACAGAATGATCCCGATGATGCCGATCACGTCGAGCGGCATCCCAAACAGCATCAAGGTCAGCAAAGCCCCGAGCCCCGCCGAGGGCAAGGTGGAAATGATCGTGATCGGGTGGATCGTGCTCTCGTACAGCATGCCGAGGATGATGTAGACCGCGATCAGGGCCGCCAGGATCAAGATCGGCGTGCTGCTGAGCGAGCTTTGAAACGCCTGCGCACTGCCCTGAAAACTGGTGGCAATCGAGGGTGGCAGGTGGAGCCCTCTTGCAGCCTGCTGGATCGCGGTTACCGCCTCGCCGATCGCGACGCTCGGAGGGAGATTGAAGCTCAGAGTTACCGACGGGAATTGGCCTTGGTGGTTGACCGCAATCGGCGCCACCGTCGATGCGATCGAGGCGAATTCGCTCAACGGTACTTCACTGCCATTGGACGAGGTCGCGTAGACGCGGCTGAGCGCGTTTGGCCCGAGTTGGAAATCGGGCTCGACTTCGAGAATGACGAAATATTGGTTCAGCCTCGTATAGATGCGCGCCGCAACCCGCTGGCCGAACGCATCATAGAGGATCGAATCGACGGCGGACGGGTTGATGCCGAGCTGCGAGGCAACCTGGCGGTTGACTTCGATTTTCATGACCCTGCCGGCGTCCTGCTGATCGCTGGCGACGTCGGTCAACTGCGGCAAGGTCTGCAATTTCTTCAGCAGGATCGGCGCCCAATGGTCGAGTTCGTCGCTGTCGACATCGACCAGCGTGTACTGGTACTGGGTCTTCGAGAGCCGCGCGCCGATCGTGATGTCTTGCGCGGCCTGCATGTACAAGGTTATGCCCCAAACCGGCTGCAGCGCCTTGTTCAACCGGGCGATCACCTGGTCGGCGCTGGCGGTCCTTTGGCCGAGCGGCTTCAAAGTGATGAACATACGGCCGTCATTTTCGGTCACGGTCGGCCCGCCGGGCCCGATATAAGCATTCGCCGCGGCGACCGCAGGGTCCTTCGTCACGACCGCCAGAACCGCCCGCATGCGGTCCTTCATGGCTTCTGGCGAGATGTTTTGCGCGCCCTCGGCGATGCCGACGATCAGGCCGGTGTCCTGCTGCGGAAAAAAACCCTTTGGGATCTCGATGAACAGCACGCCGGTCAACGCCACGGTCGAGATCATGACCATCAAGGTGACAAAGCGATGGCGCAGTGCCACCACCAGCGCCCGATCGTAGACGGCAGCCATTCCGTCGAAGAAACGCTCGAGCCCGCGCGACAAGCGGCCGGGACGCGTTTCGCCCTCTGCGGTAAGGACGCGGGCGCACATCATCGGCGTCAGGGTCAGCGAAACGATAACCGAGACAACAATCGCTACGGCGACGGTAACCGCGAATTCCCGGAACAAAAGACCGACGATGCCGCTCATCAGAAACAGCGGGATGAACACCGCGATCAGCGAGATCGAGATCGACAGGATCGTAAAGCCGATTTCGCCAGCCCCTTGCAGGGCCGCCTCCATCGCGGTTTTTCCCTCCTCGATGTGCCGCACGATGTTCTCGATCATAACGATTGCATCGTCGACGACGAACCCGACCGCGATTGTCAGCGCCATCAACGACAGATTGTCGAGGCTGTAGCCGAGCACATACATGACCGCAAACGTGCCGATCAGCGACATCGGCACCGATATAGCCGGGATCACGGTCGCCCACAGCTTGCGCAAGAACAGGAAAATGACGCCGACGACCAGTGCGATTGTCAGCAGCAGGGTGTGCTGGACGTCGGCGACGCTGGCCCGGATGGTCTGGGTGCGGTCCGAGACAATATCGATCTTGATCGATGGCGGCAGCGACGCTTCGAGTTGCGGCAGGGCCTTCTTGATCTGGTCGACTGTCGCGATGACATTGGCGCCCGACTGGCGCTGGACCGCGATGATAATAGCCGGCTCGGTGTTCATCCAGCCGGCCAGATTCACATCTTGCGGTGCTACGATGGCGCGGCCGACATTGCGGACGCGTACCGGTCCGCTCGTGCCGAAGGCGCCGCTGCGTTCGGCGAGAATGTAGTTGTTGAACCCCTGCGCCGTCATCAACTGATCGTTGGTCTGCAGCGCGAAGGCCTGGTTGGCGCCATACAACGTGCCTTTCGGCTGATCAACCGTCGCAGTGGCGAGCGCCGTTCGCACCTGCCTCGAGGTCAACGCCTTCTGCGGCCAGCAGCGCCGGGTTGACCTGCACCCGGATCGCCGGGCTCTGCTGTCCGCCGATGCCGACCGAGCCGACGCCGGGCATCTGCGAGATCTTCTGCGCCAGGATGCTTTTGGCGTAGTCGCTGACCGTGGTCAGCGGCAATGTCTGCGAGGTCAGCGCCAGCATCAGCACCGGCGTGTCGGCTGGGTTGGTCTTGCGGTAGACAGGCGGGTTCGGCATCGTCGGCGGCAGTTGGCCCGCCGTCGCATTGATCGCAGCCTGCACGTCCTGCGCCGCCGAATCGACGGTGCGGCTGCGGTCGAATTGTAACGTGATCTCGGCATATTCGGTGGCGCTGCTCGAGGTCATTTGCGTCAGGCCGGGGATCTGGCCGAACTGCCGTTCGAGCGGCGCCGTGACGGCGCCGGCGACGGTCTGCGCGTCGGCCCCCGGCAATTGCGCGGTAACTTGGATCGTTGGGGAATCGACGTTGGGCAGCGCCGCCACCGGTAACAACTGGTAGCCGATCAGGCCGAGCAGCAGGATCGCCGCCATCAGCAGTCGCGGTGGCGATCGGCTTGTGGATGAACATCGCCGAGATGTTCACGGCAACAGGCCCGCGCTGGCCGTGGTGGGGTTTGGCACCGCAGCCGGTTCGTTCGGGTTGGCGAGCGACACCACGGCGCCGGGCGTCAGCCGGTATTGGCCGCGCACGACCACGGTCTCCCCGGCGCTCAAGCCGTTGTCGATCAGCGCCTCGCCGTTGAGCGTCTCGCGCACCGAGACCGGCTGCATAGCGACTTTGTGATCGGGGCCGACAACGAAGACATACTGCCCTTGCGGCCCCTGCTGGACGGCATCGAGCCGGACCGTCAGACCGTTGTCCCTCACCTGCGTTTCGACCTGGACATTGACAAACATCCCGGGCCACAGCCCGCGATGTGGATTGGGGAAGACTGCCTTGAGGCTAATCGTTCCGGAGGCGGTATTCGCCTGGTTGTCAATAGCTGCAAGCGCGCCGGTATCGAGCACGGTTTTGCCGTTCGGGCTCAACGCGATGGCCTTGACCCGGCCCTTTGCCAACGCATCCTGCACTTCCGGGATATCAGCTGCGGCCAGTGTGAACATCGCGCTGATCGGCTGCACCTGATTGACCACCACCAAGGCGTTTGGCTCGCTCGGAGAACCCCGCGACGTGCTCGAGTGAATGATGTTGCCGACATCGAGCAGGCGAATTCCGGCGACCCCATCAAATGGCGCCACCAGCTTCGTATAGCTCAGCTGCGTCTTGGCATATTCAATGCCCGCCTGGTCGGCTTCGATCGTGGCCTGCTCCTGGGCGATCATCGCCTGCTGGGTGGCGACCTGCTGTTGCGGCGCAAACCCCTGCTTGGCCAACGGCACGTATCGGCCGAGATTGATTTGCCCGTTCTCGAGATGCGCCTGGTCGCGGGCGAGATTGGCCTCCGCCTGGTCGAGCTGTGCCTGATACGTGCTCGAATCGAGCAGTGCCAGGAGTTCGCCTTTTTTGACAAGCTGGCCGTCCTTGAAGTCGATGCTGACGATCGGCTCTGTGACCATGCTGCGAACCGTTGCCGTGTTCAGCGCCGTGACATAGCCGATCCCGGTCAGCACGATCGGGAAATCTTGCTTCTGGACCGTCGTGGCGATGACGGGAACGGGCGGCGCCGGCATCGCGGCGGAAGGGCTGAGGGCGAAGTGACGCCAACCTAGGTATCCCGCCAAGACCGCAACAATTATGGCAAGACAAACGAGCCACTTCCGAAGCCGTCGGTAGCTCAAACTGGTTTTATCAGCGGGTCCAGGTGAGACGACTGCGTTTGACATTTGCAGACCTCGCATCACTGCAAATCGACCTACGACCCGACTGGGCTTAACCTAGATTTATTTCTCAGCGTCGGTGGCGACATAGGGCTCGACCATCTTGCGGGGGTCGACGATCCGGTCGAATTCCGCATCGGTGACGAAGGCGAGTTCGAGGGCCGCGGCCTTCAGGGTGAGGTCGTGATCCATCGCGTGGTGGGCAATCTTTGACGCTTTGTCGTAGCCGATGACCGGAGCGAGCGCAGTCACCAGCATCAGCGAGCGATCCACGTATTCCTTGATTTTTTGAAGGTTCGGCTTCGTACCCTCGACCAGGAACCTGCGGAAATTGGTGCACCCGTCGCCGAGGATCGCGATCGAGTGCATGACGTTAAAGATGATCAATGGCTTGTAGACGTTCATTTCGAGATAGCCGCCGGCGCCGCCGAAGCCGGCCGCGACGTCGTTCCCCATCACCTGCACCGCGATCATGGTCAGCGCCTCGGCCTGCGTCGGGTTGACCTTGCCTGGCATGATCGACGAGCCCGGCTCGTTCTCGGGGATCAGCAATTCCGCAAACCCGGCGCGCGGCCCGCAGGACATCAGCCGGATGTCGTTCGCGATCTTGTAGATCGAAACCGCGAGGGTCCGCAGGGTGCCGGACAGGTGGACCAAGGCGTCGTGCGCGCCTTGCACGGCGAACTTGTTCGGGGCGCTGACAAAGGGCAACCCGGTCAGGCGCGCGATCTCGGCCGCTGCGGCTTCGGCAAAGCCGGGTGCGGCGTTGATCCCGGTACCGACCGCGGTGCCGCCGAGCGCCAGATGGTAGACGCCCTTCAGCGCGTCCTCGATCCGCTCGAGGCCGTCCGCCAGCATCCCGGCATAGCCCGACCATTCCTGACCTAAGGTGATCGGCGTCGCATCCTGCATATGGGTGCGGCCGATCTTGACGATGTCCGCCCATTCCTGCGCTTTGGCCGCGATCGCGTCGTGCAATGTGCGAACCGCGGGAACGAGGCGCCCGTTCGCGCCCGCCGCCGCCGCGATGTGCATGGCGGACGGAAAGGTGTCGTTCGACGACTGCGACATGTTGACGTGATCGTTGGGATGCACCGGCGTTTTGCTGCCGAGATCGGTGCCGGCCAGCTGGCAGGCGCGGTTCGAGATCACCTCGTTGACGTTCATGTTGAACTGCGTGCCGCTGCCGGTCATCCACACATGCAGCGGAAACATGTCGTGGTGCCGGCCGGCTAGGATCTCGTCGGCGATCTGGACGATCAGCGTATGCGCCTTGTCGTCCAGTCGTTTGCTTTGATGATTGGCGTTGGCCGCCGCCTTCTTCAGGATGGCGTAGGCGGTGATCATTTCGCGCGGGATCAGGTCCTTGCCGATGCTGAAATGTTCGAGCGAGCGCTGGGTCTGCGCGCCCCACAGCTTGTCGGCCGGGACCTCGACCGGACCCAGGCTGTCGTATTCCTTGCGGAATTCGGTCATGATGCCGTCCTGTCGCGGGTGTCGCTCGAATGAACTTATTATTTCGGAAGGCTGATCGCCCCTGACCGCACTCCGACCATAAATCGTTCCCGCCGCGATGGCGAGGGTTGTCCGATAGTTGGCCGGATGCGGCCGGTGAAACACCTGCTTGGCGGCGGTACGATGCAGCTTTTCATTGAGCAAGGTGACGCCGCTTGCTGCTTCTGCAGCAAATCTACAGCAGAAATCCCGCATCGGTTGCCGCGCGCGCCGATCCGACGCCGGGTGGCCGGTTGCGGGACCGGTCCACCGTCAAGCCGCGCGGTTCTCAGCCACCTGCTCCACCTGGTTTATCAGGTCGAGATCAGGCATGGCCCACCGCCTTCAGACCATAATCGCCAGCGCCGGGCGCGCCCGGATGTGCCGTGAGGATAGTATCCGAATACGGCAATTGCGCGGCGGCCGACGCCTCGCCCCCGGGCGCCGCGGAGCATTCCTTTCGAAACGCCGCCTCCGTTGCGCGCCCGACCTGCGCTAAGCGTATGATCCTTGGATAACGCTGCGTAAAACTGGACAGCGCCTCCATCCGAGGACAGGAGAACGGTTTATGGCCACCACGGTTGCCGACCAGATGGTCGAGACCCTCGCCGCAGCCGGTGTGCGTCGGGTTTACGGGATTGTCGGCGACAGCCTCAACGGCTTTACCGACGCGCTGCGGCGTCACGGCGGGATCGCCTGGCTGCATGTCCGCCACGAAGAGGTCGCCGCCTTTGCCGCCGGCGCGGACGCGCATGTGACCGGCGCGCTCGCGGTCTGTGCCGGGAGCTGCGGCCCCGGCAACCTGCACCTGATCAACGGTCTCTACGACTGCCAGCGCTCGCGCGTGCCGGTGGTCGCGATCGCGGCCCACATCCCGTCGCCCGAGATCGGCTCCGGCTATTTCCAGGAGACCCGTCCCGATCATCTATTTCGCGAGTGCAGCAGCTATTGCGAGCTGGTCTCGACGCCGGAGCAGATGCCGCGCGCGATCGAAATCGCGGTGCGGCGCGCCACGGCCGAGCGCTGCGTCAGCGTCGTCGTGATCCCCGGCGACGTGGCGCTGAGGCCCGTCGCCGCTTCCACCCCGCCAAAGCCGCACGGTCTCGTTCCCACACCCCCGGTCGTCGTTCCTTCGGATGAGTCGCTGACCCGGCTCGTCGATTTCTTGAACGAGGCCGAGCGGGTGACCCTGTTGTGCGGCAGCGGCTGCGCCGGCGCGCATGCCGAGCTGTTGCAGCTCGCCGAGACCCTGAAGGCGCCGATTGTCCATGCCTTGCGCGGCAAGGAGCACGTCGAGTGGGAAAATCCCTACGATGTCGGCATGACCGGGCTGATCGGGTTCTCCTCCGGCTATCAGGCGATGGAGAACTGCGACACCCTCTTAATGCTCGGCACCGATTTCCCCTACCGGCAGTTCTATCCGGCTGGAGCCCATATCGCCCAGGTCGACCTGCGTCCCGAAGCGATCGGCCGCCGCGCGCCGGTCGAGCTCGGCGTCATCGGCGACGTCGTCCACACCCTGCGGGCACTGCTGCCGCGCCTTGAGACCAAGCCCGGCCGCGCCCATCTCGACGCCTGCCTGAAGCATTACCAGGAGGCCCGCAAGGGACTCGACGAGCTTGCCACCGGCCGCCCCGGCAGGGTGCTGCACCCGCAGCAGGTCGCCCGCACGCTCAGCGAGCTGGCGAGCGACGACGCGATCTTTACTTGCGACGTCGGGCTGCCGACGGTGTGGGCGGCGCGCTATCTGGCGATGAACGGCCGGCGTCGGCTGATCGGCTCGTTCTGGCATGGCTCGATGGCCAACGCCTTGCCGCAGGCGATCGGCGCCCAGGCCGCCTTTCCGCAGCGCCAAATCGTGTCGTTGTCCGGCGACGGCGGCTTTTCGATGCTGATGGGCGACCTGTTGAGCCTGGTGCAGTTGAAACTGCCGGTGAAAATCGTCGTCTTCAACAATGGTGCCCTCGGCTTTATCGAGCTCGAACAGAAGTCGACCGGCTTCCTGACCATCGGCACCGATCTCGTCAACCCGAACTTTGCTCAAATGGCCGAAGCGGTCGGGATCAAGGGCGTGCGCATCGAGGACCCGGCGGAGGTCGAAGCAAAGCTGCGCGAGGCGCTCGCATATCCCGGACCGGTCCTGGTCGACGCCGTCGTCAACCGGCTCGAACTGGCAATGCCGCCGCGCATCACCGCCGAGATGGCGAAGGGGTTCACCCTCTACATGCTGAAGGCGGTGATGAGCGGCCGCGGCGACGAGATCGTCGAGCTGGCCCGCACCAACCTGCGCCGGTAAGCGCGCGCGCCGGCTGCGCGCCGATCCCGGCTACCGCTGCCGGGGGACCCCTCACCCCGTGATGATCGGGTGTATTGCGTGGCAAATCAGCGATCTCATGAACGCGCTCGTCGACGCGGCCCGGTCTGTGCTTCGCCACACCACAAGCAAGAACCTCCGGCACGGTCATCCTCCGCCATTGCCGCAAGGTCGGCCGGGTTTCGTGCTTTAAACTTGTAGCCCCCCTGACAACAGCAGCCGGCGCCGGCTGCATACGCCGCCATATCGGCGAGCGTTCCGCAAGCGGTATAGTGAGGCTGGTGAGGGTCATGTAAACGGCACGACTGCGAAGGCGCTCACCACCGAGCAGGAGGATCAAATCATGGCGAATTACCGGGTTATATCATCGGACAATCACGTGTTTGAGCCACCGGAGCTGTGGGCGAGCAGAGCCAGGCCGGCGTTCAAGGACCGGGTCCCACAGCTTGTGCGCGAGTATGACGGCGATTGGTGGTACTGCGATGGCCACCGGGTGATCGGGCTGAGCCCTGGGGCACAGACCGGTATGCGGTTCGAAGAGCCGGAAAAGATGGTCCGTACCATGACCTTTGATAGAGTCCGGCGCGGCGGCTACGTCCCTGAGGAGCACCTCAAGGATATGGATGCCGACGGGGTGGATGTGAGCATCGTCTATCCCACGGTCGGTCTCTTGCTGTACAGCGTGCCAGACAGTGCGCTGCTGTCGGAGATATTCAGGGGATACAACGACTGGCTCGCCGAGTTCTGCCGCGGGGAGCCCAAGCGCCTCAAGGGCATCGCCATGATCAATGTGGACGATGTGCAGGAGGGCGTCAAAGAGCTGCAACGCTGCGCCAGGATGGGGCTGGCGGGCGGCATGATCACCGTCTATCCGCCGGAGGGGAAGGGGTACGACAATCCGATGTATGAGCCGCTGTGGGCGGCGGCCCAGGATCTGGACATTCCGGTTGGCATGCACATCGCGACCAACCGGCCGGGCCCAGGGCAGGATTTTGCCGGCGAGGACCGCAACCGTGTGCGCAACTCGTTTCTGGCCAACGCTGACCATTGGGTGCGGATGTCGCTCAGCGACATGATCTTCAGCGGCGTCTTTGAGCGCTATCCAAAACTCAAGGTCGGCACCGTCGAGCACGAACTGTCCTGGATTCCCCATTTCCTGAACCGCATCGACTACACCTATACCCAACGGGTCCAGCAAGAGCGCTATCGGTTCAAGGAGGCCACCTTGCCCAGCGACTATTTCCACCGCAACGTGTTCGCGGGCTTCCAGGAAGACGAGATGGGCATACGCGACCGCCACGTCATCGGCGTCGACAATCTCCTCTGGGGGTCAGATTACCCCCATGTCGAGTCCACTTTCCCCAGGAGCCGGCAAATCATCGAGGAGGTGCTGAAGGACTGTACCGAAGAGGAGAAGACCAAGATCGCCGGAGGCAATGCTGCCAGGATCTACCATCTCAACTAGTGGTTTGAATTTAACGCGTGGTACCCGCCCTCGTTCGTCATTCCCGCGCAAGCGGGAACCCAGTGCCACCGCTCGGTCGCTTGCCCCTGGGCCCCCGCTTTCGCGGGGGTGACGAGGAAAAAGAATGGGTACTATCTGGTTGGTTCGCATCACTAGGTTCCCGTATTCCTTCTCTGGTCACCTGACGCTGCGACCGCTGGGTCCTCCCGGAGAGGAGGACCCAGCGCTGTAGAGGGGCCATGTTGGACACAGCTTTTTTTGGGGAGCGGTCAAGACCGGAGGCCGGTCGGCACCAAGTGCGTGCGTATCGAAGATCCGGCCGAAGTCGAGACTGGTGCCGGTCGACGCCGTCGTCAACCGGCTCGAATTGGCGATGCCGCCGCATATCACCGGCGAAATGGCCAAGGGCTTTGCGCCCTATATGCTGAAGCGGGATGAGCGGCCGCGGCAACGAGATCGTCGAATAGGCGCGCACCAACCTGCGCCGGTAGGCGCGTCGCCCCGTCCACGCGCGGCTTGCCAATGTAGGCCGCCGGCGCCGCATATTCGGCCCGACCAGTCGAGATGAAGGCGTTCGCGCGGCATGATCATTCGGCATCTGCAATATCTTACAACCCTCGCGCGGGAGCGGCATTTTGCGCGGGCCGCGGCCGTCAGCAACGTGACGCAGTCGACCTTGTCGGCCGGCATCAAGCAACTTGAGGAGGGTCTCGGCGTGCTGATCGTCGAGCGCGGCCAACGCTACCTGGGCCTGACCGGCGAAGGCGAGCGCGTCCTCGCCTGGGCGCAGCGCGTCCTGACCGACTACAGCGGTCTTCAGCAAGAATTGAGTGAGATGCGCGAAGGCATGGTCGGCCAGCTCAGGATCGGCGCAATTCCGGTGACCTTGCCGATCGTGTCGCTGCTGACCGGGCCGTTCGCCAGGCGCCACGAACGCACCAACATCGTGGTGACTTCCGAAACGTCGATCGAGATCCAGCGTCATCTCGACGAATTTGGCCTCGATGTCGGCGTGACTTATCTCGACAATGAGCCATTGGCGCGCGTTCGCACGCTGCCGCTCTATCGCGAACGCTACATGTTGGTGACCCGCGCCGATGACCCGTTCAGCACCTGCGACGCGGTTGGCTGGGCTGAGGCCGCAAGGCTGCCGCTATGCCTGCTGACGCCTGACATGCAGAACCGCCGGATTCTGGACATGCATTTCAATGAGGCCGGCGCCGAAGTCCACGCCTCGGTCGAGACCAACTCGCTCGTCACGCTGTGGTCCCATCTTCGACTTGGGCATTGGTCAACAGTTGTGCCGCATACCTTTCTGCTGTTGCTTGCGGAGACGGACGGCGTCACGGCCGTCCCATTGATCGAGCCGCGCGCCTCGCATCTGATCGGCCTCGTCGCCTCGGATCGCGATCCGCTTCCTCCGGTGGCGCGCGCATTGCTGGACGTTGCTCGCGGGCTCGACTTGGCGAAGTTGATTGATCGCGAAATCGCGCGCCGTCACTGCGGCTTCGACGATCGAGATTCTCGATCAGCCAATCCATAACTTTCGTTGGATCGCGCGCTCCCAGATCGCGAAATTTCCGCTGACCAGCCCCGCGCTGTTGGAGGAAAGATGGCGAAAGTGCTCTGCGTGCTCTACGACGATCCCGTAACCGGCTATCCCAAATCCTATGCCCGCGACGCGATCCCAAAGCTTGAGCATTATCCCGGCGGCCAGACCGTTCCGTCGCCAAAACAGATCGATTTCACGCCGGGCGCGCTGCTCGGCTCGGTTTCAGGCGGTCTCGGGTTGCGCAAATTCCTTGAGGGTCTCGGCCACACCTTTGTCGTCACTTCGGACAAAGAAGGAGAAAACTCAGTTTTTGAACGCGAGCTGCCCGACGCCGACATCGTCATTTCGCAGCCGTTCTGGCCGGCCTATCTGACCGCGCAGCGGATTGCCAAAGCGAAAAAGCTGAAACTCGCGATCACCGCCGGCATCGGCTCGGATCATGTCGCACCTTCAAGCCGCCATCGCGCACGGAGTCACGGTCGCCGAAGTGACCTTCAGCAACAGCATCAGCGTCTCCGAGCATGTGGTGATGATGATCTTGTCGCTCGTGCGGAATTACATTCCCTCTTACAAGTGGGTCGTCGACGGCGGCTGGAACGTCGCCGACTGTGTGTCCCGGTCGTACGATCTCGAAGCGATGGAGGTCGGAACGGTCGCCGCCGGCCGCATCGGCACAGCGGTTCTGAGGCGGCTGAAGCCGTTCGATGTCAAGCTGCACTACACCGATCGGCACCGGCTAGCGGAACAAGTCGAGAAGGAGCTCGGCGTCACCTACCATCTACGTCGAGTCAATGGTTCGGGTCTGCGACGTGGTCACCATCAATGCGCCTCTGCATCCCGAAACCGAACACCTCTTTAATGACGCGCTGATCGCTAAAATGAAGCGCGGGGCTTATCTGGTGAACACCGCACGCGGCAAGATTTGCGATCGTGACGCAATCGTCAGAGCATTAAACAGCGGGCAGCTCGCCGGCTACGCCGGGGACGTTTGGTTCCCGCAGCCGGCGCCAAAGGATCATCCGTGGCGGACCATGCCGCATCACGGGATGACGCCGCATACTTCGGGCACGTCGCTGTCGGCGCAGGCCCGCTATGCCGCCGGCACCCGCGAAATCCTCGAATGCTGGTTTGAGAGCCGCCCGATCCGCGAGGAATACCTGATCGTCGACGGCGGCCACCTTGCGGGCGCCGGCGCCCATTCCTACAGCGTCGGACGGCGCACCTAGCCGGGCCCGGTTACGGCCGAGCTATTCGGCGGCGGCGAGCAATGGCGGCTGGACGACGGCGCGCTCGGTCCGCGCCATCGGCTGCGGCCACCAGCGGTCTTCCCATTCGGAGAACAGGCCCTTGAGCCGCGGCATCACCCTCTCGGCGAAGAGCTTGGTGTTGTGGGCCGCCAATTCCTTGCCCATGCTGCCGAACTGCAACAGCAGCATCAGATGGCCGACGTTGAGTTCGCTCGCGACCTCGGTCAACTGCTCGACGACCTCGTCGGGCGAGCCGACGATCACATAACCGCGCTCGACGATGTCCTCCATCTGCGTCGTCGCCCGCGCCTTCTGCCGGGCATCGAGGCTGGCGGCACGGCCGATCTGGCCCTGAATGCCGGCGCGCTGCGTCGCCTCGGTGATGTAGCCGGGCGGCATCGCCCAGCGCGGGTCGACGCGCAGGCAGCGGCCATAGAAATACTCGGCCGGCTCGCGGTACAGCTCCATAGCCTGCTCGCGGCTGTCGGCGACGCCGACGAATTGGAGGAAGCCGGCGCGGTACGGGTTCCGGTCCTTGCCGAGCCGCGCCATCTCGTCCCAGAAACCCTGCATCGTCGCGCGCCCGTCCTTGAACCCGAAATAGGACAGGTAGGCGTAGACGTAATCCATCTTGGCGCACCACTGCCAGGTCTCGACCGAGCCGCCGCCCGGGATCCACACCGGCGGGTGCGGCTTTTGAATGGGGCGCGGCCAGATGTTGACGTAGCGCTGCTGGTTGAAGCGGCCGTTGAAGGCAAAGGTATCCGGCTCGGTCCACGCCCGCATCACCAGATCGTGCGCCTCGCCATAGCGTTCGCGCAGCTGGCTCGGGTTCTGGCCATAGGCAAAGCAGGTGTCCATCGGCGTGCCGACCGGGAAGCCGGCGATCAGCCGCCCGCCCGAGATCACGTCGATCATCGCAAACTCTTCGGCGACCCGCGTCGGCGGGTTGTAGAGCGCGAGCGAATTCCCCATCACGCACAACGCCGTGTCGCTGGTGCGCCGCGCCAAGGCCGAGGCGATCAGGTTCGGTGACGGCATCAGCCCGTAGCCGTTCGAGTGGTGCTCGTTGACGCAGACCGCGTCAAACCCGCATTCGGCGGCGAATTCGAGCTCGTCCATAAAGTCGTTGTACATGTGATGGGCGCGCCGCGGGTCGAACAGCGTCGAATGGATGTCGACCCACACCGAGGGATGCTTGTCGCGGAAATCGTCCGGCAACTCGGTGTAGGGCATCAGGTGAAACCACATCAGCTTCATGGCTCGCTCTCCGCCGCCGCTTGTCCAGCCCGGCCAGCGTGACCCCGCCCCCGCGCCGCGTCAAGCCGCACCCTTGCGGCCCGCTGACCTCTGCTCAAGCGGCCTCGGGCTGTCGCGCGGCGATGACATTCGCGATATGTTGGCGCGACCTGTTTCGACATAGAGGCGAGAGTGTCCCGCCGGCGAAATCGACAGCCCCGTCGCCGCGCCCTGCCGAGCTTGCTCGCGGCGGCGCTGGCCGCCTGCGCGGTTCCACAGGCGCCACCGCCAAACCCGTTCATCGGCACCTGGGCCACCGCCGACAACGACACCGTCACCATCCGGCAGGATACCGTCGTCGAGAACCAGGCGAAGGGCCCAAGCACCCCGCTCGACGGCACAACCTGCAACGGCGCCTTCAGCTTCGGCTTTGCCGTCCGGAACCGCGAGGCGTTGACCGGGCTGTTGCCGCGCCAACCCAACCTCACCCAGAATTTGTCGGAGTTGCTGGCGGCGCCGACTTATCCCGTGGCTCTGCTGCGCTGCGATCAGGGCGATCACACCTATGTCATGCTGAATGATCGCGAGCTGGTGGCGATTTACCGGGATGGGGACATTGGCGTCGTCGAGCGACTGGCGCGACGTTGATGTGTGCTATATTCAAGCCCCGCCGTGAAGGATCAGTGCGAGCCGGGTTGTGGTAGCGGTAAATTGGGTTGAACGGCGGCGTTCGTTTGTCTATCCGGCGCTGATGAGCCTGGGGGTAGGTGTGCTCTCCTCCTGCGCCGAGAAGCCGCCGCCGGCGCCGCCGCAGACGGTGGCGATCGAACCCCCCCCACCGCCGCCGCCACCGCCGCCGCGGCGGCGGGTGTTCCCGCTTCCGGCCCATAAGCCGGCCCCGCCGCCCGAAAACGAAGCCGGCGGACCCGAAGCCGGCGCTGAAGCGATGGCGCTCGCCAGCCCCGAACCAATCGAGCGGACACCCGCGACGAGCGAGCTGATCGGGCTCGACCAGCCGGCGGCGAGCCACCTGTTCGGGGCCGCGACCGAACAGTCCGAGGCGCCGGCGGCAACCGTCTGGCGCTATCGTAACGCCACCTGTGAGCTGGACCTGTTCTTCTACCTCGATCTGCGCAGCGGCAAGATGAGGACATTGCACTACGCCTTCAAAGGCGAGCCTGCCGACCCGGCCAGCCGACAGGATTGTCTACACTCCCTGATTGTCGCCCGCGGCGGCTGAGGCCGGTTCGAACGATGCCGCACCTCCTTCTCGTCGACGACGACGACCTGTTCCGCGAGTCGCTCGGCCTCAACCTCATCGACGAAGGCTATGAGGTCACCAGCTTCGACAACGGCAGGGACGCGCTCGCCTATCTCGAAGACGGCGGCGGCGCCGACGCCATGCTGCTCGACTGGCGCATGCCGCAACTGACCGGGATCGAAGTCCTGCGCCGGATGCGCGGGAGTGGGGTCGCGATCCCGGTGATCTTTCTGACCGCGTTGTCCGACGACATCTACGAAGAGGCAGCCCTCGCCGGAGGCGCGGTCGATTTCATCGACAAATCGCGTCGCCTGCCGATCCTGGTCAAACGATTGCAGCTGATCACCGACGGAGCGCGACCCGCCGCCGATCCCGAACCGGCGCGGGCGGACAAGATGATGCTCGGCCAGCTAGAGCTGCGCTTCGACATCAGCCGGGCGATCTGGGCGGAAAAAACCATCGATCTTACCCTGACGGAATTCAAGATCCTGGTGCTTCTTGCCGAAAAAGCGGGGCAAGACGTGGGCTACCGCGAGATCTATGATCTCGTTCACGGTAAGGATTTCGTCGCCGGGCACGGAGCAGAGGGGTACCGCGCCAATGTCCGTACCTTCATCAAGCGTATCCGCAAGAAGTTCCGCGACCGCGACCCCGGTTTCGATCTCATCCAGAATTACGCCGGTTTTGGATACCGCTGGACCACACAGCAATGAGCGGCGGCGGGGGCTGAGCTGGGCGTGGTCGCTGACGGGCAAGACGGTCCTGCTCGCCGTCATTTTTTTGCTGGTCCCGGTTTTTCTCTACATCGAATTCCGCAACGCCTACGAAGAAAGCCAAGGGTTGCTGCTGCGCAGCGTGCGCGACGAGGGGCGGGTGATCAGTCAGTCCTTGTTGCCGATGTTGCAACATGCCGATATCGAACTCGTTGCCCCAGCTTGGTGCGAACCTCAGCCGCTTTGCCGGTGAAGTGACGACGATCAAGCTGCTTCTGGCTCCCGCCGGCGCCGGCAGCGACGGTTTCTACTATGTTGCGTCGTGGCCTTCGGTTTCGCCCGCCAATCTCCAAGCAGAGCGGAGCACCTTGGCGCAGCAGGGGGTGCTCGACCGGCTGGCCCAGAATTGCCGCGGCGAGATGCCGTTTTCGCTGATCTACCATCGCCCGACCGGCGGCGCCGAGATCGTCACGGCGGTGACGCCGCTCGCCACGTCCGTGGGCTGCTGGGCGGTGGTGGCGTCGTTTTCCCAGGACGCCTTTCCGTCCGCTCATCTCGGCCAACCCTATTGGGCGACGCCGTCGGTGCGCGTTGCCGCGCTGATCTACCTGGCGATGGCGGCGATCACCTTTTCGACTTTGCTCAGCGTGCGCGGCGGATTGCGCCGCTTTGCCAGACGCGCGCGGCGAATTCGCGAGCAAGGACCGGACGCCGGGTCGTTCCGGGCGCGGGCGGACGTGCCCGAACTCGGCGAGGTCGCCGCTGAATTCGATCGCATGGTCGAGGCGATCCACCGCTCCGCCGCCGAAATCCGCCAGGCGGCAGAGGACAACGCCCACGCCTTCAAGACGCCGATTGCCGTCATCCGCCAGTCGCTCGAACCGCTGCGCCGCAGCCTGCCCGAAGACAATCGCCGGGCGCAGCGGGCGCTCGGCGTCGTCGAACATGCTCTCGACCGGCTTGACGGGCTCGTCGCCTCGGCGCGCGAGCTCGACGAGGCCACCGCCGATCTGATCGACGAGCCGCTGACGCCGGTCGATCTCGGGCGGGTCATCGGCCGGCTGGTTCAGACCCGCTCGGCGATCCACGACGACCGCGACGTGACGATCGTGCTCGCCAGCCGCGACCTGTTGATCACCTCCGACCTGCTGCCCGGCCTCAATGTTCTCGGCAGCGAAGCGATGATCGAGACCGTTCTCGAAAATCTGATCGACAATGCGGTCTCGTTTTCGTCGGCGGGCGGCGAGGTTCTGGTCCATCTGTCGCATGACGGCCGATTCGCCCACCTGATCGTTTCCGATCGCGGCCCCGGGGTCCCCGACGGCCAAATCGAGCAAATCTTCGAGCGCTATTATTCCGAACGCCGCGACGACGCCGGTGGTGAAACACCGGGCAGCTATTTCGGCATCGGGCTGTGGATCGCCCGCCGCAATGTCGAGGCGATGGATGGCACGATCATCGCCGAGAACCGGTCACCGCACGGGCTGCAGGTTCATGTTCGCCTGCCGCTCGCGCCCGGCCGCAGCTGATGCGCAGGCCCGGCTGGTGCGGCCCGCCCTGATGGAAGCAAGGCTCAAGACCGCACTGTGGATCAAGGCGTTGATTCGGCGTTGCGATCTCGCCGCGGTCGCGGTCGCGGTGGTTGCCCGCGGCGACCGGGATTCGGGCGCAGTCCTGCTAAAGCTGAACGCGCGCGACGAGGGCTGCTCGGTGCTGACCCAGACGCGCCGGCCGGACGGCGAGCTTGTCTGGCTGCGCGCGACCGGCCCCGCACCCGTTGCCGAGCCCGACGCCGATTCGTATATCGACCGCCAGCGGCGCCGCGACCCCGATTTGTGGGTCGTCGAGATCGAGAGCGGTTCGGCGGACACCGTCCTCGACGGGCGCATCATTTGAACCAACGGCCAGCGGTCCATTCGAGGTCCACAACATGGGGTACAGCATTCTGATCGTCGACGACGAGCCCGATGTGGCCGATCTCTTTCGCCAACGCTTTCGCCGCGAAGTTCGTCAGGGTCGGTACGTGCTGCATTTTGCCACCTCGGGCGAAGAAGGCTTACGCCGCGTCGCCGAAATCGGCCGGGAACTGATCGTCATCCTGTCCGACATCAACATGCCGGGCATGGACGGGCTCACCTTGCTGCGCAAGATCAAGCAGCGAAGACCGGAATTGCCGGTGGTCATGGTAACGGCCTACGGCGACGACGAGCGCATGCGCACGGCGGAACAACTCGGCGCCGCGGCTTTTCTGCCAAAGCCGGTCGACTTCGACCGGCTGAAGGAAAGGCTCGCCGAATTGGTTCCGCCGCAATCCGGCAAATGATCTCCTTATGCCGCAGGCGCGACAAGACCGCGGTCAATCCCGTTGCCCGGGCCCGGCCCCGAGCCCGGTTGCACAGTCGGCAGCGAGCGAATAGCGAGGCGCACGAAGTGTCGGCGGCGAGAACGGTCATGCGGTCGCGCGGGACGGTAGTGGCGCTACTCGGGCTGCTGCTTCTCCATGCCTTCCCGTGCGGTGTGCGGGCCGATACAGCACCTGCGGACAAGGACGAGGTCATCGCCGAGACCTTGGCCGAGATGGTGCGCGACGCACGGACCGTCATCTCCAACAATCAGGCTCTGATCAACGATCCCAATCTCGGCGACAAGCACCTGACTGGGCAGAAGGTGCTGGCCGACGCTGTTGCGCTCTATCGGAAAAACACCGGGGTCGATCCCGAGGCGATCGACAAGACCTCGCGCAAGGGACGCCTGCTGCACGCGATGATGAGTGCCATCATCCAGGTGATGGAAGACAACCAGGAGACCATCAACGAGAAGGGCAAGGGCTTTAAGGGGCTCATTCCCGCAGTGTTCGGGCGCCTTGTCAGCGAAGCCTTCAACAACCTGGCCGAGGGCGAAGCGGCGCTGAAAATTACCGCTCCGACCGATCTGGTCCGCAATCGCAAGGCGCTTCCCGACGCCTGGGAAAAGGAGGTGATCGAAACCAAGCTGCTCAACCCGAACTGGCCGAAAGATCAGCCCTACCGGGCCATAGTCTCGATCAACGGCCGCCCCGCCTACCGCATCGCCGTCCCCGAATACTACCGGCAGTCCTGTCTCGCCTGCCACGGCACGCCAAAAGGCGAGCTCGACATTACCGGCTATCCGAAGGAGGGGCGCCACCTCGGCGACCTGGGTGGGGTCATGAGCATCGTCCTCTTCCGGTGACCGGCGGCGGACGCGGGATGATGGCGCACCTGCCGATACGGGCCCGGTTGATCCTGCTGTCCGGCGCGCTCCTTCTGTTTCTGCTCGCGACCTGCATCTACCTGAACCAGAAGCTCGCTGAAAATGCCGCCGGAATGGACAAGGCGGCCAATCTGATCGACCTGATCGAGGAGGCCGACGGCGCCCAGATCGCTTTTGGCGAGATGCGCTATTGGCTGACCGATCTTGCGGTCAGCCTGCTGACCCTGTCGGAACGCAATGCATCGGCGGCACGCCAGCAGACGGAGCGGCATCTCGGCGCGCTGGCGCGGCATCACCCGCAAGCCGTGGCCGAGATCCGCGCCGAGCTGGCGCAGTACGAGCAACTCGCCCGCCAGGCGGTTGACGAATACACCAACGACCGCCGGGTGATCGGCAACTCGCTGCTGGCGCAAGCCAGCCGGCACAGCGTCGTCGTCGACCAGCTCCTCACCGCGATCGCCAAACGGATGACGGGCGAGGCAATTGCGGCACGCGAGCAAGTTGTCGACGACGCAAGAGAGGCGGCCCGGGTATCGCGCATCGTCGTGGTCACGGCGATCCTGGTCGGCGCGTTTTTGACCCTGCTGGTGTTGCGCTCGATCGCGGTCCCGCTGCGCCAGCTGGTGGTGGCGATGAACGGGCTCAACGCCGGCGACCTCGACGTGACCATCCCGCCCGCCGGGCCCGATGAGATCGGCGCGATGGCGCACACCCTCGCCGCCTTTCGCGACACCCTGGAAGCGTTGCGCCGCACGGTGGCGCAGTTCGAGGCGTTGCGGGCGGTCGGCCGCGCCGTCGGCTCGACCCTCGACCTCGAGGCCGTCCTCGGCCTGGTCGTGGCCCGCGCCGTCGAATTTTCCGGCGCCGCGGCGGGCATGATCTACGAATACGAAGCCGAAATGCGCGAATTCCACTTTCGCACGAGCCAGGGTGCTGAGCCTTCGCTGACCGAGCGGCTAAAGGCGCAGCCGATCCGTTTAGGCCAAGGAGTAGTCGGGCACGCCGCGATCAGCACGACGCCGATGCAGATCCCGGATTTGCGCGAGCCTTCGGAGCTCGGTCTTCCGGAGCTGGCGGCCGAGCTGGCGAATTTTGGTTACCGTTCGCTGCTCGCCGCCCCGCTGCTGCACGAGCAGACCCTTCTCGGTGGCCTGATCGTCGTGCGTCGCGAACTCGGGAATTTTTCCGACGAAACCGTCGGTCTGGTCGAAGCCTTCGCGACCCAGTCGGCACACGCCGTACGCAACGCCAAATTGTTCGAGCGCCAGCTTCGCCGCGAAGCAGAGCTGCGCGCCGCCCACGAACAGCTCAAAGCGGCGCAGGTCAGCCTGATCCAGTCGGAAAAGATGGCCTCCCTGGGTCAACTGACCGCCGGCATCGCCCACGAGATCAAGAACCCGCTCAATTTTGTCAACAACTTCGCCGATTTGTCGCGCGAACTGCTGACCGAGCTGAAAGAAGCGGTCGAGGTGGCGGAGGGGGCGCCGAATACAGAAAGGGACGACGACCGCAAGGAGCTGATTGCCACCCTGGACGCCAACCTCTCCCAAATCATCGAGCACGGGCGGCGGGCCGACGGCATCGTCACCAGCATGCTGCTGCACTCGCGCGGCGGCAGCGGCGAGCGCCGGAAAAGCGATCTCAATGCCCTGATCGAAGAGGCTCTGAACCTCGCCTTTCACGGTGCCCGCGCCCAGGATCAGAGCTTCAACGTCGTCCTGGAGCGCGATCTCGACGCCAATCTCGGCCCGCTCGAAATCGTGCCGCAGGACCTGACCCGGGTTCTGCTGAACCTGTTCGGCAACGCCTTTTACGCGGTCAACAAGCGCCGCCGCGCGGACGGCGATCCCGCCTACGCCCCGACGGTGAGAGCGACGAGCCGCGATTGCGGCGAGGAGGTCGAAATCCGGGTCCGCGACAACGGCATCGGCATGCCGCCCGGGGTGCGCGACCAGGTCTTCACCCCGTTCTTTACGACCAAGCCGACCGGTGAGGGCACCGGGCTCGGGCTGTCGATCAGCTACGACATCGTCGTCCAGGAGCATGGCGGCACCATCGCCGTCGACAGCCGCGACGGCGATTTCACCGAATTCACGATCCGGCTGCCGCGCAACCCGCGCGCCGTCGTCGCGGCGCCGGCCGCCGCCGCGACCGGAGCTCCCGCATGACCGGACCCTCCTCCGCTGCCCTCCCCGTGCATCCCGATGTCGAGATCATCGAGGCAGCCGAGGCGTTCGAGCGCTTTCTGCGGGTCGATGTTATGCGCTACCGCCACCGTCTCTTCTCGGGTGAGTGGAGCCCTGTGCGCCTTTACGACGTATTGCGGCGCGGGGCGGCTGTCGCGGTCGTGCCGTATGATCCACTGCGGGACAGCGTCGTGCTGGTGGAGCAGCTCCGGCTTCCCGCGCTGTTCGCCAATGCCACGCCTTGGCAAATCGAGGTTCCGGCCGGCTTGGTCAACATCGGAGAACCGCCTGAAGCAGTCGCGGTGCGCGAGATGCGCGAGGAAACCGGCCTTGCCTTTATCGGCGACCCGATACCGATTCAGCGCTATCTACCTTCGCCCGGCGCTTCGGATGAAAGCGTCTTTCTCTTTTGTGCGCGCATCGATGCGAGCCTGGCTGGTGGCGTTCACGGCGCCCCCGATGAAGGCGAAGACATCCGCACAATCGTCAAAACCGTCGCCGAGATCGAATCGTTGCTCGACGCCGGCTCGATCGAAAACGGCCATACCCTGGTGGCACTCTACTGGCTCCTGCGCCACCGCGACCGCCTGCGCCGCCAATGGGCCGAGGGTCCCAGCATTCCGCCGGCTAAATCGGTTTAGCGACCGAGATCGGCGGAGATAAAAAAACTGCCCGCAGCCGAGGCTGCGGGCGGCGTCTTTGCGGTTATACGGGCTGATCAGGCGTGGTTTGCCTTGTAGTAGGTGTTGCGCAGCACGCGGCCGGGGAGCGCCCCGGTGTGCTTGCCGTCTTCCAGCAGCACGTCGCCGTTGACGATCGTGTAATGGATGCCGGCCGCCGGCTCCTTCATGCGCCAGCCGCCCGCCGGGAAGTCGTGGACGACGCTCTCGGGCAACGGGCGCACCGTGTTGGGATCAAAGATCACGATGTCGGCGGCCATGCCGGGGCGCAACAGGCCGCGATCGTAGAGACCCAACGCCGAGGCCGAATCAAAGGTCAGCCGCCGCACCGCGTGCTCGAGGGTCATGACCTGCTTTTCGCGCACCCACTCCGCGAGCAGCCGCGTGCAATAGCCGTAGCCGCCGTGGAACTGAACGTGGGCGCCGCCATCCGACAACCCGACGATGGCGTTCGGATAGGTCAGGATCTTGGCCATCGCTTCGTCGTCGACGTTGTTCTCGGACAACATGAAGCCGGTGTCCAAATTCTCTTCGACGACGAGGTCGAGGAAGGCGTCGATAACCCGCTTGTTCTGCTCGTTGGCGATCTGGCCGATGGTCTTGCCCTTGAGCCCCTGGTTCTGTTCGAGGGCCGGGGTCTCGACCCACATGTAGTTGTACCATTCGCGCGAATAGCCAGCGGCCGGAACCTTGACCGTGTGCTCGACGACCTCGTCGTGGAGCTTCTGCCGGATCGCCGGATCGGCATAGGCCTTCAGTTTTTCGTCGTCCGAGGACAACAGGATCGGGTGCCAGGTCGGCGAGCCGCGGAAGGTCTGGCAGTTGTGCATCGTGAAGCTCTGCGTCGTCCGGTTCGGGCTGCACAACGGATAGGCCCGGATGCCGGCCTTCGATGTCTCGTCGACCCGCGCCATGTGCTTTTTCCAGGCGTCGGGCTCGCGCACGGTCTGGCCGAGATTGTTGTAGATGACGGTGCGGCCGGTGGCCTCCGACAGACGCGCCATCAACCCGTCATTGAGCTCCGCCACCCGGCCGCCGCCCGATTGGATGATGCCGGTGCCCATGTCGCGCAACACGTCGCCGAGCGCGAAGATTTCCTTCTCGTCGGCCCACAATGCCGGGATGTGGACGCCCTGCGGGTCGTAATGGCCCTTGTTGCGCGACACCGAGAGGCCGAGCGCGCCGCCTTCCATGCCGTTGCGGACCACGTCCTGCATCTTCTTGATTTCGTCGTCCGTAGCGGTGCGGCTCTGGCACTCGTCGCCCATGACGTAATAGCGCACGGTCGAGTGGCCGATCAGGTTGCCGACATTGACGCCGAGGTTCTGGTCGAGCCGGTCCATGTATTGCGGGATCGTCTCCCAGTCGACCTCGACGGTGTTCAGCACCTCCATCGGGATCGCTTCGACATAGGACAGGAACTCGGCGACCCGCTTGGCCGAACCCGGCCGCACCGGCGCCAAGGACAGCGAGCAATTGCCGAACATGACCGAGGTGACGCCATGCTCGGGCGAGAACGAGCACAACGGGTCCCAGGTGACCTGCGCGTCGTAATGGCAGTGGTTGTCGACAAAGCCGGGCGCCACGACGCAGCCGGCGGCGTCGATGGTTTTCTTGGCCGGGCCGCTCAATTTGCCGAGCTCGACGATCTTGCCGTCCTTGACGCCGACATCGCCCTTGAACGCCGGGCTTCCCGAGCCGTCGACGATGCGGCCGTTTTTGATCAACAGATCATACGCCATTTCCGTCCCTTTCTTGGTGGTTCCGACAGACGCACTTATTCCTGCGAAAAAGTGTAGCACCCGATCGCCCACCGCCTTATGAAAAATCGACCGGTTTCGGTTCGGAAAATCCGCAACGGTGTCCAGCGCCGTGACAAAACCCTTGATTAGCTCCCGGCCGCTCGCGCGGCGCCTTAAGACGCGCTCCCTTAACCCACCGTGAACGGTCTCCAGCCCTGCCGTTTTTCAGACCGCGTCATCAATGAGACGAGGCGCTCGGCAAGAAAAAGAAGGTGAGAGCAAGGACGAGATAAACAACAAGAAGTTGCGCACCTTTCAGCCAGTCGGACCGACCGTCGCCCGCCACCTGGCCCGTGATCAGAACGGCAAGGAACACGATAAGGACGAGGCCGGTAGGGAAAGCCAGATCCATCGGGGCAGGACCGACGACGAGGCTCGCGAGCACCAGAACCGGCGCCACGAAAAGCGCCACCTGCACGCTTGAGCCGATCGCGATCGACAGCGACAGGTCCATGCGGTTCTTCAATGCGGCGCTGATCGCGGTTGCGTGCTCGGCGGCGTTTCCCAGGATCGCGACAACAAATACGCCGACGAAGACTTTACTGAGGCCGAATTCGTGTGTCGTGGGTTCGATCGCCCCCACCATAATCTCGCTCATCCAGGCGATCCCCACCGTCGCCGCGGCAAGCACCGACACTGACCGGCCCAACGGTACAGGAGCCTTGTCCTCCTCGACGGCGGAGGAGCCCGCAAACAGCGAGGGATGGGTGACCAGGGTGAAGGTCACGTACAGCACATAGGTGAAAAGGAGCACGACCGAAATCGAGACACTGAGTCGGCCAAGCCCCTCCACAGTCGTGCCCTCCGCAGCCCGAAAGGCAGCCGGGAGGACCAACCCGATTGCCGCGAGCGTCAGCATCGTCGCCTCGGAACGAGCGCCGGCCGGATTGAAGTGTTGCTCCGGATGCCGCAATCCTCCGGCGAGCATCGCGGCGCCGAGCACCAGCAGCATGTTCCCGACAATGGAACCGGCAATCGACGCTTCCACGACATCGTGAAGCCCGGCGCGCAACGCGGCGAGTGCGATGATCAGTTCGGCGGCGTTGCCAAAAGTCGCATTGAGCAGCCCCCCGACCCCCTCGCCCATTCGCTCCGCGAGCTGTTCGGTGGCCCGCCCTAACCACATGGCGAGGGGCAACAGGGCGAGGGAAGAGGCTATGAAAATCAGGAGATGGCGCTGAGGAGCCAGGTTCTCCAGGCCAATCGCGACCGGGATGAAAAGCAGAAACCAATTCATGACAGCGGATCAGCCCTGTTGCTCGGTAAAGTCAGTCCTCCCTGTCCACCCAATCTACCGCGTGGCTCTTGAGATAGCCGGCGACGGCGGCACTGATAGTCGGAAAGAAGGAGCTTTCGCCAAACTGGGAGAACAGCCCGAAGCGCTTGAGCTTGTCTTTTACCGGGTCTTTGAGCTCGGCAAAGCGCAACTCGGTTCCGGCCTCGTGCAGAGCCACGTCCAATTCGGCGAGCGTATCGGCGGCGGTGACATCCACACTGGTGACCGGCTCCGCCGCGACGACCAGCCAGCGCACCGGAACCGGCGATTTCGCCGCCGCGTCAAGTATGCGTTGTTTGAACAGCTCGGCGTTGGCAAAAAATAATGGGGCGTCCCAGCGGAAGAGGACAAGGCCGGGTATTTGGCGGGCATCGGGATAGCGCGTGATGTCGTGGTAGCCCCGGACGCCGTCGGCGCGCCCCAGCACTGCGGAGTGCGGGCGCCATCCGTCCCACAGGAACTCGATCACAGCGATTACCACCGCCAAGCCTATACCCGGTATAGCGCCAAAGACCGCTACGCCCACGAAGCAGACAATCGACAGCCAGAACTCCCAGGGCTGAATCCGAAAGATTCGAATGAGGTCGGTGAATTCGATCAAACCGAAGGCCGACGCGATTACGACCGCGGCCAAAGCGGCGGCCGGCAAATGCTGGAGCAGATTCGGTGCGACCAACAAAAGCAGGGCAACGGCGAGTGCACCGACGACCCCGGTCAACTGCGTTCGGGCTCCCGCAGCTTCCGCCACAGGAGTGCGCGACGAACTGCTGCTGATCGGAAATCCCTGAAAGAACCCAGCGGCGAGGTTTGCCGCCCCGAGGCCCACCATTTCCTGATTGGGATCGATATTCGCGCCGGTTCGCGCAGCGTAGGCGCGGGAAAGCACGCTCGTATCGGCGAACGACACCAGGGCGACGGCGCAGCCTCCGATCAAAACCGGAATGACGTCGTCGTAGGTGATCCACGGGATCGCGAACACCGGGAGGCCTCGGGGGAGCGGGCCCAGGACCGACACGTCGGCGCGCGCGGCAAGGTCCAGCCCTCCAACGACTGCCGTCGCGCCAATCACGGCAATCAGTATGCCAGGCACCCGCTTTTTGTCTTTGAGCAGGAAGATCACCGCTAATGTGCCGGCGCCGACCGCGAACGCCGTCCAATTCACTTTTCCGCCCAGAATCGCTTGCGCCATGGCCCATAGCTTTCTCAAGGGTCCATCGCCTTCGATCGAGAAGCCGAAAAGCCTGGGAAGTTGGCTTACCAGAACCGTCAGCGCTATTCCGTTCATATAGCCGTAGCGGATCGGCTTCGAGAGTAGCTCGGTCACGAAGCCCAGCCGCGCCGCTCCCGCGAGAATGCACACGATCCCCGAGACGATCGCCATCATGCCGGCCAACGCAACGGCGCGAAGGGGATCTCCGCCGGACAGCGGAACGATCACACCGAGTATGACCGCGGCCAGCGACGAGTCCGGTCCCAGAACCAGAATGCGACTGGGGCCGAACAGCGCGTATGCCAGCAGCGGCACGATGGTCGCGTAAAGACCATAGATCCCCGGCACCCCCGATGCAGCCGCGTAGGCGATGCCGACCGGCACCAGCATTGTCGCCAACACTACTCCGGCGACGATGTCACGGGGCAGCCAACTTGGATCATAGTGGCGCGCCGTAACTAGACCCGGCAGCCACCGTATCCACCCAATCACCCGCATTTCCAAGACAGATGAGTTCACTTGGTCAACGATGTCCTTCGCGGGTCGGATGGTCAAACGGCGGCCGCCGGGTGGTCAACTACGCCTCCGAAGAGGCCGCCGCGGTTGAGTGTGTCGGCGGACCGACCCGAATGTGCCTCGATGCGGCAGCCTGTGCAGCGCGGGTCAGATCGAATATTCGGCGATGTAGTCCGTGGCGCTGCCGCCTTCGACGGCATGGCCTTCCGACCGCCAGCGCAGCATGCCGCCGGCGAGATTGGCGACGTCGGCAAAGCCGGCCTCGCGCAGGATCGCCGTCGCCTGCGCCGAGCGGCTGCCCGAGCGGCACACCGCGACGACCGGCCGGTCGTGCGCCAGCTCGCCGGCGCGCTCGGCCAATATGCCCAATGGGATCAAGGTAGCGCCGCGGATATGGCCGAGCGGCCCGCTAAATTCGTCGGGCTCGCGGACGTCGAGGATCTGCACCCCCCGGGCGTGTTCTTCGAGCCCGTGCGGGTGTATTTCCCAGATCCCGGCAAAACTGTAGTGCAGCGGCGCCCAGTTCGGCGCCGCATTGATGTCGACCTCGCCCTCCGGCTGGCCGCATTTGAGATTGGCCGGCACAGCGACATCGAGCTTCTTGGGATGCGCCAGCCGCAGATTCTTCATGTAAACGGTAAAATCGGCTTCGCCGGTCTCGCCGCCAAGACGCGGGTTGAAGCGGCGCTCCTCGCGCACGCTGGTCACGGTCAACCCGCGATAATCATGCGCCGGGTATAAAAGACAGTCGTCGGACAAGGTGAAAATCTGCTGGTGCACCGAGCGGTACATGGCACCCGGGTCGCCCTCTTGGAAATCGGTCCGGCCGCTGCCGCGCACCATCAGGCAGTCGCCGGTGAACGCCATGCTGCGGTCGTCGAGCACATAGGTCAGGCAGCCGCTGGTATGCCCCGGGGTCTTGCGGACCTGCAAATTGCGCTCGCCGAACGCGATCACGTCGTCCGGCACCAGATAACGGTCGGCACCGTCGGCGCCGCTGTCGGCCGACAGCGCAATCCGGCATTCCGGTCTGCTGCTTCAGCAGCCACGCGCCGGTGACATGGTCGGCATGGACATGGGTTTCGAGCGCATAGACAAGGGCAAGACCCAATTCGTCGATCAGCGCCGCGTCGCGCCTGACCTGCTCGAACACCGAGTCGATGATCACCGCCTTGCCGCTGCCCCTGTCGGCGAGCAGATAGGTGTAGGTGGACGACGGCGGGTCGAATAATTGTCGAAAAACTAACACTAGGACCCCCGTAAGGTGCCGTTGTCATTCTACGTTCGTCGGCGAGAAAAAGGGAGAGGTTGTGATGGCCGAGATCATCGTCAATGCCCTTGCCCCGGCCGACCGCGCCCGTTGGGCCGAGCTGTGGCGCAGTTATCTCGATTTCTACGAGACGAAATTGCCGGCCGAAATTTACGATCACACCTGGCAGCGGCTGATCGCGGCGGAAAGCCCGATCCGCGGCCTCGGCGCGCGGCTCGACAACCCGACAGCTCCGCTGGCCGGCATCGTGCATTACCTGTTTCATGCCCATGCCTGGACTTCGCGGGAGGTCTGCTATCTGCAGGATCTGTTTGTCGACCCGGCCATCCGCCGCTCCGGCGCCGGCAGCAGATTGATCGAAGCGGTCGCCGCGATCGCCCGCGACCGCCGCTGCCTGCGGCTTTATTGGACGACCAAGGAAGACAACGCCGTCGCGCGTTCGCTCTACGACCGGATCGCCCGCTTCAACGGCTTTATCCGCTACGACTACCCGCTCGAATAAATCGGAACAGCCCAAGGCGCATTGACGCTAGAGCGGAAATGACCTCTCGACGCAAACCACGGCCGACATGCTGGTGCAGGATCCAGAGAAGCCCCTGCAGGCATCCCTCATTCCGCTGAGCCAGCGCCGCCGGCCGCGGTCGTCGATCGCCCGCAGCATCCCCAGCAGACTGCGACAGTCATGAAATATCTTGAAAAGATCGACGCTGCGCTGTGGCTCGCCGACGGAGAAATCGTCAGTTTCTACGGATTTCCCTATCCGACCCGCTCGGTGATCGCCCGCTTACCGGATGGCGATCTTTGGGTGTGGTCGCCGATCAAGCTGAAGCCAGAGCTTCGCACGCAGTTGGATCGTCTGGGACGGGTCGTACATCTGGTCAGCCCCAACAAACTCCATCACCTCTATCTTCCAAATTGGAAGGCTGTGTATCCGAACGCCAAGCTGTGGGGGCCATATTCGACCATACGGCGGCATCGCGATCTGGTGTTTCGCGCGCCGCTCCGAGACATTTCGCCATCGGAATGGCAGTCGGATATTGATCAAGCGTGGTTCACCGGGTCGATTGCATTGGATGAGGTCGTTTTTTATCACCGACCTTCGCGGACCGTGATCGTCGCCGACCTTATTGAAACCTTCAGTAACAAATTCCTGCAGGAGCACTGGCGATGGTGGCAACGTCCATTGGCGCGTCTCGGTGGTATTGTCGCCGATAAAGCCTACGCCCCACTCGACTGGCGCCTATCTTTTATCAATCGCACCCCGGCGCGTGCTGCTAGGGCGAAGGTTTTGAGCTGGGACTGCGAGCGCGTCATCATGGCTCATGGCGAGTGGCAGCGGTCGGCCGGACACGCATTTTTAGAGCGCTCGTTGGCGTGGCTCGGGCGGGAGCGCACGATCCGCGCACAGAAATAACCCGGATCTTGTTCAATATCGAGCGAATTGGACGCCGCTGTTCGCTCCTTCCAAACGTTGTCAGCCTTGCCGATCGCGCCTATTTTCCGGCGATCCGCGTTTCCGCCGCCCCCTTTCGTCCGGAGTGCTCCCGTGACCGAGTTTCTGCCGCCGCTCGCCTCCTATCCGCGCCTTCGGCTGCGCCGCAACCGGCGCGACCCCTGGTCGCGCAAGCTCGTCGCCGAGCATGTGCTGACCTCGGGCGATCTGATTTGGCCGGTCTTTGTCCATGACGAAGGCCGTAAGCAGCCGATCGCGTCGATGCCCGGCGTCTTTCGCCTGCCTATTTCGGCATTGGCCGACGCCGCCGGCGAGGCCGCGGCGCTGGGCATCCCGACGATCGCGGTGTTCCCGGCGGTGCCGATGGCGCTGAAGGACGCCGAAGGAAGCGAGGCGGTCAACCCCGGCAATCTCGTTTGCCGCGCCGTCGCCGCCCTGAAAAGCGCGGTGCCGGAGGTCGGCGTCTTGTGCGACGTGGCGCTCGACCCGTTCACCTCGCACGGGCATGACGGCGTGATTCGAAAGGGCTACGTCGAGAATGACGAGACCGTGACACTGTTGCGCCGCCAGGCGGTGGTGCAGGCCGAGGCCGGCTGCGACATCATCGCGCCTTCCGACATGATGGACGGCCGGGTCGGTGCGGTGCGCCTGGCACTCGACGAGGCCGGTTTCAGCCATGTCCGCATCATGTCCTATGCGGCGAAATACGCCTCCGCCTTTTACGGGCCGTTCCGCGACGCGATCGGCTCGAAGACCGCGCTCGGCAGCGCCGACAAGCGAACCTACCAGATGGACCCGGCCAACGGCGACGAGGCGTTGCGCGAGGTGGCGCTCGACATCCAGGAAGGCGCCGACATGGTCATGGTCAAGCCCGGTATGCCCTATCTCGATATCGTCCGCCGGGTTAAAGAAGCGTTTCGCGTGCCGACCTATGCCTATCAGGTCAGCGGCGAATACGCGATGCTGCACGCCGCCGCGCAGAATGGCTGGCTCGACGGCGACCGTGCGGTCATGGAAAGCCTGATCGCCTTCAAGCGCGCCGGCGCCGACGGCATCCTGACCTACGCCGCGATGGACGCCGCCCGGCGACTGAAGCAAGGTTGACCCTCGATCGCCGACCCTGCGCTGAAAGGAAACTAACATGGATCAAGGTATGGTCGAGGTCGAGCTTCCGGTGCTGCGCGACTCTGAAACTATCGAGCAGGCCTTCGATACACTGCGCGAAAATCGGAAGGGCGGCTTCGTCGTGTCGGGCCGCGGCGCGGTCATGGTCACCGCGCGCAATCTCAGTCAAGCTTTGGCTCTACTGAGGAAGAACAGCCGCCCGCTGTCCGAGGTTGTGGAGCAGTTCGACGGACCGCGTCCTCCTACCGTGGGTAAGGGGTCAAGCATTCTCGGTCTCTTGACGAGAGAAAAACCCGCGCCGCCGACCGAAGATAAAGCTAGGGTGCTGCGGCTCGAGGGGAGGTCCGCGTTAGTGCTGGTGTCAGAGCGCCAGGCGAAAGCGCTGGCGAGCCCGGCGACGTTCTATATCTGCACGGCCGATCCGAGCCACGTCTGGCTGGCGGAGGATCTGGTTCGACCCGGGATCTGCAACCTGGATGGAGAACCCGTTCAACTGAAAATCTGAGTTTGGCGTTATGCCCGGCATTTTCGGTCAGGTTTTCAGCGCCTTCCAGAGTCTGTTATCGCGGGGGTTCTGGTTCGGCTCGTTTCTTCCCATCGCGGTGTTTGCCGCATTAAACCTGGCGCTCGTGACCGCTGTCTTTCCGGGTGTGGTCAAACTCGAAGATGTCGTCAGGGCGGATTGGATTTGGCTGGCCCCCGTGCTGCTGGTTGGGCTGGTGGTTGTTGCGTATGCGCTGGGTCCTTTGATCCCGTTGTTCCGAGACCTGCTCGATGGACGCGGCTTGCCCGAAGTGGTGCAACGAGCGTTGCGCCTCCGCCCGCTCAAACTGAGACGTCAGGCTGAAGAGGCTCTCGACGCGGCAACGGATCTCGCCTCCCGCTTGGTCGAGTTGCGGCAAAGTGCAAACTTGGATCTGCAGGCTGCTCGCGCGGAAGGGTTGGCTTTAGGAACCACTGGCGCGCCGGCGGCAATCGGTAGGGCGGAACAGGCGGCGCAAAGGCTCGCGCAACTCCTCAACATTGGGGCATTGCAGTCGAGCGATGCCCCGGCGGCGGAAGCGGTCCGCCGGGTGGCCGATGCGTTGCGCTCGAACACTTCGACACCGGGAGCGGCCGCCGACGCAGCCCTCGTTGTGCGATTGGCCACCGTGCATAGGCGAATCATCGATCTGCTGCGCCAAGCGGCCGAAGCAGGAGATCTGTTCCGGCAACGCCAGCAGGACCAGGTCCGCAGATTGCCTCGCGACGCGCAGCCAACTCAAGTCGGCAACGCACGAGCGCGGGCGGAGCGTTACTGCCGCGAGATGTACGGTGGAGATTTCAGCTATATCTGGCCGCGGTTGTTGTTTGTCATTCCCGACAATGACGCAGCCGCACAGCGGATCGAGGCTGCGAAGGCTTTGATTGATTTTGCTGTCTTGTGTCTGGTGCTCACTACGACGCTGTTGCTCGTCTGGCTGCCGTTACTCGCGTCGCGCGGCCGTTCGCCCTGGTTATTTCTGACGATGGGCGGATTCGGCCCGTTGCTGATCGGCTTCTTCTACCGGCTGGTCGTCGAAACTCAGATCAGCTTTGGCGGTGTCGTGCAAGGCGTGGTTGATCGGTTTCGCTTCGAGCTGTTGAAAATGCTGCATGTCAAGGCACCGGCTACCCTTGTCGACGAACGGTTGATTTGGGCGTGGCTCCAGGCTGCGGCGGATGGCGAACCGGTCAACGCCGACGTAATTTGGTCTCTGCCGCCGTGAGGTATGTATTCATCATCGTCTACTGTGTTGTGCTGGGGGGCTTCACGGTCTGGATGGTAAAGCGGAATGGCGCGGATACACTGGCGTTCGTAGCGAGCCAGCCGCTGCCGCTCAATCGACTTCTGCAGCCCGGCGACGTGACGCCAGCCCCCTGGTACAAGCCATTGCGCCGGTTAAAGGCTCTCGGGCCCTCGGAACGCGAATTTGTCGGCCGATATGCGACGGGTGATGTCGCTCAGGGTGTCTCCGTGAGGCGCGAAACGACAGATACGGTGCCAAATCTGGCAGCACGTCAGGGTAGCGTGCTCGTCATCGCCGGTTTGTCACGCTCGAAGCTGGACAGCGTCAATGCCGATGCTTGTGTGCGTCTCGATCGCGATGCGGCGAATGTGACCAAAGTTCGCGCCGTGCTGTGCCCCTCGGTGCCACAGGCGCAATGCACCGCCGTTCTCGACCTCCCGAGCACACGGCTTGCAAATTTGCAACCCCTGATCGAAAAGGCCGCGCTGTCCGTGGCCGATGCCGTCCCTTGTCAATGAATTCCCCAGAGGTGTTCGGTGCCTATAGTGACATGGACCGAGATTCAGAATTTTACCGCACCGGCGGGCGACGTGACGGCACCCTGGCTGCTCGTCGTCGAGACCATCCGCGGCGCTACCCACCTTCAGATAACCGCCACCGGTCAATGGACGGCAATGGCTGGGTTGCTGGGCGCGTGCGGCCCCGACGGGTTGGCCGGTCTCGCCTTGCCGGCCGACCGGATCGTACTCCCCGATGCGCCGCCCGCCGCGTTGATAGGCCGGATCGGCGGAAGCTCTGCGAGCCTGAAAACGGATAGCGCTTTTGTCGTCGGCCGGAACTGCGTAGTCCCGGTGCCGACAGGCAGGATCGGCCCGCTGTTTGTCAGCTTCAATATCACGGCTAGGCCGATATTGGTTCAAGCACTCAACATCGTCGTTTCCGGGGCGACACCGACACTCTAACACATCGATCCGCCGCCGATCCCGCAAAATCCTTTCCCGGCGATTCCAGCTCGCGAACGGAGCCGAGCGCGATAAATGTCGATCCAGCTTACTTACAGTGCGCTCCTGCGGCTGGAGCCACCGCCGTCGATGGTGATGATCGTGCCGGTCGTGTAGGCCGATTTGTCGGAGGCGAGAAAGGCCGCCATCCAGGCGATCTCCTCGGGCTTGGCGGCGCGGCCGAAAGCATGGCGCTCCATCAATTCCGGCCAGCGCTCGGGGTCGCCGAACCGGGTTTGCGCGCGCTGGCGGGTCAGGGTGACCAGCCGCTCGGTCAAGACCGGGCCGGGGTTGATGCCAACGACCCGCAGCCCGTCGCGCGGCGAGGTCCCGCCCATCGCCCGGGTGAACGCCATCAACGACGCATTGCCCGAAGATCCGGCGATATAGTCGAAATCGGGGTTTTGTCCGGCCGCACCCAGGATGTTGACGATGACCCCGCTTTTGCGCTCGCGCATCAACCCGTAAAAGCGGCGGGTCATGTTGATGTAGCCGAAGACCTTGAGGTCCCAGGCCTCGCGCCAGCGCGCCTCGTCGACCGTGTCGATGTTGCCGCCAGGGATGGCGCCGGCATTGTTGACCAGGATCTCGGTGTCGGAGCACTCGGCGGCGATCGTGTCGACATTTTTGCTGTCGGAGAGGTCGAGCGGGAACACCCGCACCGCGACATTGTGCTTGGCGGTAAGCGCCGCCCGCGCCGCTTCGAGATCGGCCGCGGTGCGCGACACCAGGACAACGTCGCAGCCTTCCTGCGCCAATGCCTCGGCGCAGGCCCGCCCGATCCCCTTCGAGGCGCCGGTCACCAGCGCCTTTTTCCCCCGCAAGCCCAGCTCCATCACCGTCCTCCGATCGCCTACCGGTGTCTCACCTCGCCCGGTTTACACTCCCGATGCCGGGAAAGGGTGCAACAAGCAAGCGCGCGGTCACCAGGTGCGGGGCGGCCAAAGCGTGTTCTCCAACCATCCGCTGGTGAGAAACGAAGCCCACTCCAAGCCATCTGTGCCGCCGCCGCGCTGATCACAGCTCGCGGCCGCGGCGCGCCATCGCATCGTCCCACAAGCCGGCGCGATCATCGTCGAAGATCAGCTTCGGATCGCCGGTCGTCGTGAACCAATCGCGGCGGGCGATTTCGCCCTCGAGCTGGCCGGGCGCCCAGCCGGCATAGCCAAAGGCAAAAAGCGCTTTTTTTGGTCCCTGGTGGTGGCCGATGTCGCGCAGGATCTGCTTGTCTGCGGTCATCGCCACTTCGCCGCCAATGGTCAGGGTGGTGTCGCGCCGGTAGTCGGGGCTGTGCACGACAAAGCCGAGCTCCGGCTGCACTGGTCCACCGGCAAACACCTGCAAGCTGCCTTCGACGCTTTGGTCGTGGTCGCCGGCGGCCTCCAGCAAGCTCGCGATCGAACGCTCTTCGATCGGACGGTTGAGGACGATGCCGAAGGCGCCGGTGTCGTCCTGGCGCAGCAGCAGGATGACCGTATGAGAGAACCGCGGGTCGCCGATCGTTGGTGCGGCGATCAGCAGTTGCCCGGTCAGCGAGCCGCTGTCGACCTGCGCGCTCGCCGCCGCGCCGAGCAACATCACCGCCGCGCACAATGCCGCTGCGACCCTCGCCAGGTACCGGTGCGACCATCGGACAGAGACCATAGACGCAGCTTACATCCGCGCTCCCCGGCTCGGAAAGCAGTGCTAAGATTGCGCGATGTCGCGGGAGCGCGAACCGGAGAGGCGTCGGCCTATGGCACAGCAGTACTGGATCATCACCACCGCGGCCGGCACCGGCGAGCGCGGCTTTGCCGGCGACGGCGGGCCCGCGGCACAAGCACGGTTGAACGGTCCCTTCGATGTCGGCTTCGACCCGGCCGGCAATCTCTATTTCTCCGACACCTTCAACCATCGCATCCGCCGCGTCGACGGGCGCACCGGGGTCATCACCACCGTCGCCGGCAACGGGAATGCCGGCTATGCCGGCGACGGCGGGCCGGCGCTTGCCGCCGCGTTCAACGAGCCTTACGGCATCGCCGTCGACCGCATCGGCAACATCTATGTCGCCGACCGCCACAATCATTGCGTGCGCCGGGTCGACGGCGCTTCGGGCGTCGTCACGACCTTTGCCGGTAATGGCGCCGCGGGCTATGCCGGCGATGGTGGACCGGCAGCGCGCGCCGGCCTGGTCGAGCCGAATGGGCTCGGCTTTGACCCGGCGCAACAGAAGCTTTTCATCGCCGACGTCGCCGACCATCGCGTGCGGGTCGTCGATCTCGCAACCGGGACGATCACGACCTTTGCCGGCACCGGCGAGGCGGCGCATACCGGCGATGGCGGTCCCGTCGATGCCGCCGGCGTGTTTGGCGCCCGCGCGGTCAAGACCACCACCGCCGGCACGGTCTATATCCTCGAACGCCAGGGCAGCACCTTGCGGGCGGTCGATCCGCGCACCGGTGTCATCACCACGATCGCCGGCACCGGCGCCCGCGGCTACAGCGGCGACGGCGGCCCGGCGCGTGATGCCGTGCTCGACGCGCCCAAGGAATTCGCGCTCGATCCCGGCGGCGACATCCTGATCGTCGACACCGAAAGCCACGCGATCCGCCGCATCGACGCGGCTAGCGGCATCGTCGAGACCATTGCCGGTGGCCGCAAAGGCCCCGGCGGCGACGGCGGCCCGGCCACCGCCGCGGGGCTCGGCCGCCCGCATGGCGCCGTTGTCGGCCCCGACGGTGCGATTTATGTCGGCGACACCGAAAACCACCGCATCCGCAAGCTCACTCGCAGCGGGTGAGCCGGGGTTGGCGCCTCAGGCGCGCGTCGCCAACAGAAAGAAACATTGGCCGAGGAGGATGCCGGCGAGCAGGGCGCTGGCGGCGGCGAACGCCGGGTTGGCCGGGATCAGCCCGACGGCGAGGGTGCACAAGGCGCCGTCAGCCAGTCGAACCATCCGGCCGCATCAGCCCAGCTGCTGCGCCGTCGCGCGCTGGCCGGAACGGCGCCTCGACGCGAGCGCTCGACCGGCGCAGAGCGTAGCGGCTCAAATCACGCCAAAGACCACGAGCCGTCAAACCCGATCGGCCGTCAGGTTGCGCTGGTTCTCGTGCCCGCAAGCCGCGTGCCAGAACGTCGTACGACGCCGTGTCGTTTTATCTGCCGCGAGCCGAACACCCTTCCGTCCGATCGGCCATCTCGTCGGCCGGCCGGGGCGCCAAAGCCCCCGTGCGGCGCCAAAGCCCCCGTGCGGCGCCAAGCCCCCGTGCGGCGCCAAAGCCCCCGTGCGGCGCGCCGGGCGTCAGGCGCCGGTCGGGGCGGTGGCGGGGCGGTCGGCGGCCCGCTCGGTGCCGGGACCACGCAGGGCGAGGAGGCCGGTCGCCACCGCGGCGATGATCGCAAACAGGCAGGCGCTCAAAAATATCTGCGTCGGCGGCAGTTTCAGCGCCAACAGGTAGCCGCCCAGGGCTGGGGCGGCGATGCCGCCCAAGCGGCCGATGCCGAGCGCCCAGCCGAGCCCGCTCGTCCGCATCCGCGCCGGATAGAGCTTGCCGCAGGTCGCGTTGGCGCCGGTCTGGCTGCCGATAATCGTCATGCCCGAGAAAAAGATCACCGCCAGCAGCAATGCATAGGGCAACGCCACCAGCGCAATCAGCGCGATGAACACCGCACCCGCCGCATAATGGAAGGCGAGCGAGCGCTCGGGGCCGACGCGGTCGATCGCCACGCCGAGATAGAGGACGGCCCAGATCGCACCGAAATCCCGCAGGCTCGAAGCGAAGACCGCCTGGCTCGGTGTAAAGCCGCTCAGGTTGAGGACGGTCGGCAGCCAATAGGCGAACAGGAACAGATTCAACAGGCTGCAGAAAAAGATGACCCACAGCAGCAGGGTCTGCAGCGCATAGCCCTCGCCAAACAGCATCTTGATCGGGTTGCCGCGGGCGAGGTCGATCGTGTGCCGCTCGACCTGCCCGGGGGCGATGTCGAGGCGCTGCAACAATGCCCGCTGGCGCGGCGCCAGGTTGGCTCTCGCGGCCAGGAAGCGGGGTGATTCCGGCAGCCACGCCGCGATTACCAGGACCAGCACCAGCGGGAAGCCACCGCCCAGGACGAAGATGACCGGCCAGGCGAAACCCTGGTGCAGCAACAGCGCCACGATCTGGCCGCCGAGAAAGCCGCCGATCGGCGCCCCGGTAAAGGTCGCCATGATCATCGTCGCCCGCAGCCGCCGCGGCGCGTAGTCGCCGGCCAGGCTTGCCGCCCCCGGAAAGGCTCCGCCGATGCCGAGCCCGGTGAAAAAGCGCAGCACGCTCAACATCCCGAGCGACCCGGCGGCGGCGCTCAGCAGCGAGGCAACGCCGAAGATCACAAGGCTGGCGATTAACAGCGGCCGGCGCCCGAAACGGTCGCCGATCGGCCCCGCCGAAAGGGCGCCGACCATGATGCCGACGCTCGACCACAAAAACGCAACCGTGAATGACGGCGGCGGCAGATGCCAGGTATGGATCAGCGACGGCACCGCCCAGCCGATCGAGTTGATGTCATAGCCGTCGCAAATTTGGATCAACGTGCACAGCGCCGCGACCCGGATCTGCAGGCTGCCGAGGCGCTGGTTCTCCAGTGTCCACTCGATCGATGTTGATGATGCCTGCGCCATTTGACGCCCCCCGCTCCTTCTCCCTTTTGCAGCCGTGTTGCATTTTCCGCGCCGCTGCGCAAGCCTCACAGAGCCAATCCTGACGCGGGCGTTGCCGGATGAGGACGGGGGACGAATACCGCCAGGCGCTGCGCGACGGGCGCCGGGTGTGGGTGATGGGCGAGGGCTGGGCCGCCGACGTGACCACCGGCCCGGCGACGCGGGCTATGATCGACGAATACGCGGCCTGGTACGACCGCCATCTCGCCCCGTTATGGCAGCCGATCCTGCTGTCGCCCGACGCGACCGCCGGGGAACCTGTGCCGTGGGCGTATGTCGCACCGAAAACGGCCGATGACCTGGTCGGCATGGGCCGGTCCTTTGCCAAGACGACATTCCTCAGCGCCGGCAACGTCACGCACACCCCGGCCTATGGCAATTTGATCGCGCTCGGCGTTTTGACCGCGGCGCAATCGGGCGGCGCCCCGTCCGAGCAGATCACCGCGGCCGCAGCCTATCGTGACGGCATCGCCCGCACCGGGCACTTTTTGACCTATTGCGGCGGCGCCCCGATCATCGGCCAGCGCCTGCGTCCGGACCCGGCCCAGCGGGTCGCGCTGAAGCTCGTGCGCGAGACCGATGCCGGCATCGTGATTTCGGGTCGGCTCGGCATGCATACGAGCCCGGCCTATGCCGAGGCCGTCTATGTCGGGGCACTCTCACGGCTGGAGGTCGCCGGCCGGTCCGCGAGCTTTATCGTGCCGGTCAACGCTTCCGGCGTCACCGTGCTGTGCCGCAAGCCGGCGACCCGCGACGCCAACCCGTTCGTCTCGCCGCTGTCCAGCCGCTTTGACGAGCTCGACGGTCAGATGTGGCTCGACGACGTGTCGATCCCATGGGAGCGCCTCTTCTTTGTCGACCCGTCGCCCGAGGCGATCGCGCGCTGGCTGCGCTGGCATCATCTTTACGGCTGGCTGGCCAAGGCGGAGTTTACCCTCGGCCTGGCCCTCGCCCTGACCCATGCGATGGGTCTCAAAGAACACCAGCAGACGAGCGACTATTTGATCGACCTCGTGATCACGGTGCAGACCGTGCGCAGCAGCTTGACCGCGGCCGAACGCGACCCCGATTTCACCGCGGCGGGCTATTGCTTTCCCGGCCACGCCCATCTGGCCGCGGGTGGCATCGCGTTGCTGCGAGCGCGATCGCGGATGTCCGAGATCCTGCGGATTGTGCCCGGCTCCTCGCTCGTCGTCGCACCCGGCGACCGCGACCTGGCGGCACCTGAACTCGCTGAGGGGCTCGAGGAATCATTCGGCGGCGGCGGGTATACCGCGCTGCAGCGCGCCGCCCTCTTACAGATGGCCTGGGACCACGTCTCGTCGGCGCTCGACGGCCGCGAATCGGCATTTGAAGCGCATGCGAGCGGCGGCCTGCCCAATTGGCGCCATTGGTTGCGCCGCAGCTTTCGCGACTACAACGCACTCGCCAATGCGGTGCTGGGCGTGCTCGACCTGGGGATGCCGGAAATCGATCTCGACGCTATCCGCACCGCCCCGAGCGCCGCCCGCCGCGCTACCACCCCACCGTCGACCTCGGGTGGGGAGGGATCGACGAAGGCTCCCACAGTGCCCGAGACGAGCTCGCAACACCCCCGGGAGGTGGCATCTCCCAGCGGCAGAGGACCGCAATTTGATCCGGCGCGGCAACCAAATGGGCGGAGCATGGATTGATCAATCGATCACCTCGGGGACAACGGTTATATTCTTACTGCTGGAATGAGGTATTTGGTCACCATTTCCAGCAGATCGGCGCAGTTGTTTCCCGCCCCATTGAAATATCCGATAATGTCATCACCATTGCATATTTGTACCGTAAGGCGAGACCGGGCTGTAATATTGGTGAATGAGAGGTTCTGCACTATCGGCATTACAATTCGATTAATTGTTCGCGGTATATTGACAAACGTAACAGAACGATTGCCATCGCTCAAAGAAAAATCTGCATACATATCCCCCTGTAGCAAAATCAGATTTGAAAACTCCACCACTCCCAGATCATCGATCGGGTTCTCGATCAACACAAATTCCGGGGGCATCCCGGTAAATGTTTGGTATTCCTGAATAAGTCTCCCAATTCGCTCCGCCAGTCGCTCACCGACACCCAACCTCTCCATATACCCGATGAGCATGGAGCCATCATAGGCCGGCATTATGGTTCCTCCTGTCTTTGGCGCATCCTATAAATCACCCCCTCGATGTTCTGCAACATCAGCCCGAGTAAGGCAGAAAATTCTTTTCTTTGGGTTAAAAGCCCGAAGTCGAGCCCGTACGCGGGAATCCTAGGGCTTATACCAGAGCTTATACCAAGGATCGCAGGGCGCGGGGATCGGGACAGACTGGGTGTACGGGCGGGCGGTGCGGCGGGCGCAGGACGCCGGCCGGGCTCGCAGGGCTGCGGGCGCTGGCAGCGGTTTGCGAACGCCGGGATCGCGCCTCAACGGCGCCGGTTGAGCGCTCGACCGGCCAACGCGGCGCGATCGGGGGGCACCGGGGCGCAGGGCGTCTCGGCAACGGTGCTGGCGGCTGCCGCCGGTTGTCGCGCTGGGGCGCCATCCTGCGCCGGGCGCTATAAAAGGCGCCGCCACGATGCCGGCCCGCCAACCTGACGATCCGATCGCAAGGCCTGAATTGTGGTGCCCAGGGGAGGAATTGAACCACCGACACACGGATTTTCAGTCCGTTGCTCTACCAACTGAGCTACCTGGGCACACCGGAGCGCGGCCTTATAGAGGATCGTGCGCGCGCCTGTCCAGCCGTTCGATCCGGGATTTCGAGCACCGCGCCGCCGCGCAGAACCGAGCCCGGTCAATCGAAGACGATCACGCCGCGCGCCACCTCGCCGGCCAGCATCAGCCGGAAACCCTCGTTGATCTCGTCGAACCGATAGGTGCGGCTGATCAAGCTGTCGAGGTCGATCTTATGTTGCATGTCGAGATCGGCAAGGATCGGAAAATCGATATTGGGCCGCACCGAGCCGTAATAGGTGCCGCTGATGATTTTTTCACCGTAGACGATCTGCGACGGGTTGATCGGCGCGCGGGTCGAAAACGCCGGTATGCCGACCAGCACCGCCCGCCCGCCGGGCGCGACCGCGTCGATCGCCTGCAACGCCGTCGCCTCACTGCCGATCGCGTCGAAGGCGGTGTCGACGCCGAGCCCATCGGTCAGTTCGCGCACCTGGGCAACGACCCCTCCCGCGCTGGCGTTGACGGTGTGAGTTGCCCCAAAGGTGCGGGCATAGTCGAGCTTGTTGTCGCGCAAATCGCAGGCGACGATCGGGTTGGCGCCGGCGAGCCTGGCGCCCTGGACGACGTTGAGCCCGACCCCGCCGCAGCCGATGACCAGCACGCTCGACCCGGCCGGGACGCGGGCATGGCGGATCACCGCGCCAATGCCGGTTGCGACGCTGCAGCCGATGATCGCGGCGTGGGTAAAGGGCAGGTCGCGGCGGATCTTGACGACCTGCTCGGCGGGGCACACGACCTCCTCGGCAAAGGTGCCGATCCGCGCCATCTGGTTGACCGGCTCGCCGTTGAGCTTGACCCGCGACGTGCCGTCATGCATGCGCCAGCGCGGCGTGTCGTCGTGGCCGATGCACAGCACCGTCCGGCCCGACGAGCAATAGCGGCAATGCCCGCAATGGGGGCGGAACGAAAAGATTGCGTGGTCGCCGGGGTTGACCGCGGCAACGCCGGGCCCGGTTTCGGTGACGACGCCGGCCGCCTCGTGCCCGAGCACCATCGGCAGCGGCAACGGCCAGTCGCCGTTGACGATGTGCCAGTCACTCATGCACACGCCCGCGGCTTTGACCCGGACGCGGACTTCGCCGGTGCGCGGCGGCTCCTGCTCGAGATCGAGGATCTGCAAGGGCGTGTTGATCTCGGTCAAGACCGCAGCGCGCATGGCTCTCTCCTTGATCGGGCGGCGCGGCGCCGGACTATTCGTCGGCGGCCGCTTCCCCGGGGGCGGCCATCATCGCCTCGGCGACGAGCCCGGCATTGCCGCGGATCGCGAGCTCGATCGCCTCGCCGGTATCGGCATGGTCCTTCAGATAGGCCTTGGCGTTTTCCCGGCCTTGACCGATCCGCAGACCGTCATAAGAGAACCACGAGCCGGATTTCTCGACCACCCCGGCCTGGATGCCAAGGTCGATCAGCTCGCCGCGTTTCGAAACGCCCTCGCCGTACATGATGTCGAAATCGACAACCTTGAACGGCGGCGCCATCTTGTTTTTGACGACCTTGACCCGGGTCTGGTTGCCGATCACCTGGTCACGCTCCTTGATCGCGCCGATGCGGCGGATGTCGAGGCGGACCGAGGCGTAGAATTTGAGCGCGTTGCCGCCGGTCGTGGTCTCCGGATTGCCGAACATGACGCCGATCTTGTGGCGGATCTGATTGATGAAGATCACCGTCGCGCGGGAACGGGAGATCGAGCCGGTCAGCTTGCGCAACGCCTGGCTCATCAACCGGGCGTGCAGCCCCATATGGCTGTCGCCCATCTCGCCTTCGAGCTCGGCGCGCGGCACGAGGGCGGCGACCGAATCGATGACCAGGACATCGATGGCACCCGAGCGCACCAGGGTGTCGGTGATTTCGAGAGCCTGCTCGCCGGCATCGGGCTGCGAGATCAACAGATCCTCGACATTGACGCCGAGCTTGCGGGCATAGCCCGGATCGAGCGCGTGCTCGGCGTCGATGAAAGCGCAGGTGCCCCCGGCGCGCTGCGCCTCGGCGATCACATGCAAGGCCAGTGTCGTCTTGCCCGAACTCTCCGGCCCGTAGATTTCGACGACCCGGCCGCGCGGCAGCCCGCCGATGCCGAGCGCGATGTCGAGGCCGAGCGAGCCGGTCGAGATCACCTCAATATCGGCCGCGGTCTCGTGCGAGCCGAGCTTCATGATCGAGCCCTTGCCAAAGGCCCGCTCGATCTGCCCGAGCGCTGCATCCAAAGCCCGCTGCTTGTCCATCGCTTCCTTGTCCAACAGGCGCAGTGCCGTCTGCATGCCGAGGCCCTCCGTTATTTCACAGCCGGCGCTGCGGTGCAACGCGAGGCCGAGCCGGGAGTGTACTCTCTTTGTTCCTGCACGCAATCCGAAATTTGCGATCTGGCGAAATCGCTGTTCATGACGTCTTTAACCTTAACCGCGAGCTGCTTCAAGCTGAACGGCTTGGACAAGAAGTGAATATCGCGGTCGCTGTCGAGCCGCCAGCGAAACGCGTCCTCGGCGTAGCCCGAAATAAAGATCACCTTGACCCCGGGATCGATCTCCCGCACCTCGCGGATCAGCGCCGGACCGTCCATCTGGGGCATTACGACATCGCTGATCAACAGATCCAGCGGGTCGCTCGCCTTCCCGATCAGATCGAGGGCGTCCTCGCCGCTCTTCGCCTCGATCACCCGATAACCTTTGTTGCGCAGAGCGCGCGCGCCAAACATGCGCACCGCGTCGTCGTCTTCGACGATCATGACGGTCCCGGTTCCGGTCAGATCCCGCGGTACGCCCAGTTCGACAGGTCCGGTGTGAGCCGCATTCAAATCCGCGGCAGCCAGATGGCGCGGCAGGTAAATCGCAAATGTCGTACCGCCGCCCGGAACACTCTCGACAAAGACGAACCCGCCCGTCTGCTTGACGATACCGTAGACTGTCGACAGGCCGAGCCCGGTGCCGGAGCCTACCGACTTCGTCGAAAAGAACGGCTCGAAGATTCGTGCGATATTACCGGCCGCAATGCCGACACCGGTGTCGGCGACTTCGACCAGCACGTAGTCCCCTGCCGGCATGACCTCGTGCGCCCGCCGGACCGCACGGAATTGACGTGAATTCTCGGTACGGATCGTCAGCCGCCCGCCCTCCGGCATCGCGTCGCGAGCATTGACCGCGAGATTGATGACGACCTGCTCGAGCTGGCCCTGGTCGACCTTGACCAGCCCGAGATCGCGGCCGTGCGCAAATTCGAGCTCGATATTCTCGCCGATCAGCCGGCGCAGCAGATGAGACAGCTCGACCAGAACGTCGGTGACGTCGAGCACCCGCGGCTGGAGACTCTGCTGGCGTGAAAAGGCCAGCAGCTGGCGAACGAGATTGGCGGCGCGATTGGCGTTTTGCTTGATCTGCATAATATCGGCAAAGGCCGGGTCGCCCGGCCGCGAGCGCAGCAGAAGCAGATCGCAAAATCCGATCATCGCGGTCAAGAGATTGTTAAAGTCGTGGGCGACCCCGCCGGCGAGTTGGCCGACCGCCTGCATCTTTTGGGATTGCGCGACTTGCGTCTCGAGATGCTTCTGCTCGGTCACGTCGATAAAATAGAGGGTGAGCCCCTCATTGGGATCGCCCGCGGGATCGGACCCCGGAATAATCGCCGCCGGGGCGCCCGGTGTGGCACCGCCTTCAGTGGCACCGCCTTCAGGGGCACCGGCTTCAAATGTCGCGTTCGCCTCCACCGCCTGATCGAAACGGCTGAGGAGCATGACCATGGTGCGCTCGCCCGGAACCGCCAGGCGGATTTCGACAGGGCTGCGATCCTCATCCCCGGCCGCCGCATCGGCGAGCTTCGCCGCGATCGCTTCACGGTCATCCGGGTTCAGGCAGCCGATCAATCCGCGCCCGATCAATGTCCCCGCGCCGGCTTCAAACAACTCGCCAAGCGCGCGGTTTGCTGCGACAATCCGGCCCTCGCGATCGACCACCGCGATCCCGACCGGCGCATTCGCAAAGAACCGCTGAAGCTGTTCGCGAGATTGTCTGGCGGCGGAATCCGGGGCGTGGGGGGGGCGCCACGAGGTGCAGCGCGGCAGTCACGCGCCGTTCGGCCCCCGATCCGGCGTCGATCCGCGTGATGCTGACGTCGAGAACCTCGCCCCGGCGTGTCCTGAGTGAGGCCCCTCCCGGTTGGGCGCTGCTGCCGAGGCGATCCCGGCAGAACGCCTCCCCCACTGGGGAAGCGGCGAGAAAATCATTCAGCCTTGCACCCTCATCGATAAGTTCGGTCGCGCCGACGCCGAGCCATTGCGCCAAGGTGCGGTTGACGGCGACAAAGCGGCCCTCGCTGTCGAGCGAATAAAATCCGGTCGATGCCCGGTCGAGGAGGTCGGCGAAGACGGCGTCGGCTGGGCTCGGCGTCGGCTGCTGCCGGTGGCGCGCGCCGGCGTCGCGAAACGTCCACAAGCGGTATCCAGAGCGCTCGCTCCCCGGCTCGACCGAAATTTCGAACAACCGGGGCGGATCGCCGTCGGCCGGTTGCAGCCGAACGATTGCCGTCGCATGCGCGCCGATGGCCGCCTGCTCCCGCAGCCTGCGAAACGCGGGCGACGACGCGGGCTCCGCCGCCTGCTCGATCAAATCGAGCGCGAATTCACCGGCGCCGGGGAAAAGGCGCTCAAACGCAAGATTGGCCTGGACCGCGCGGCTGCCCGACCCGATGACCAGTTGCGCTTCGGCGGCCCCGTCGAAGGCCTGGCCGAGAACATCGAGCCACCGCTCGATGACCGCGCTTACCCGACCGGCACCCGCCGCCGCCGCCGCAACGAGCGCGAAGCCGATCAACGCCATCGGCGGCATCTGACCGGCCGATCCGGCAACTGCCTGGGCGATGCCGGCGACACCGGCAATGCCGGCAATCGCCGTTAGGACCAGCGCGCCGCCGGCAAATCGATGTAGCCACGACGAAGACTGACAAACGGCCCGCAGCCCCCCGGCCATCGAAGCGCCCTGGCGGGTTCTGCCGGCGCCGACCGCGTCCGCTCCGGTGATCATAATTTTCGCCTATAGCGGTTGCACAACCGCCGCACTCTACCACAGATCGGCGGCCACGCAACTGCTTTGTTCTAGTTTTGTTTCAGAGGGCGCGTGATGCCGTCGCGCCGTCTTACCCAGTGTCGGCAGTCAATCGTCGCGGTGGGTGCGCTCCATGCGCTCGTGCCGTTCCTGCGCTTCGATGCTGAGGGTGGCGATCGGGCGGGCTTCAAGCCGGCGGATGCCGATCGGCTCGTCCGTCTCCTCGCAATAGCCGTAGGTCCCGTGCTCGATCCGGCCGAGGGCGTCGTCGATTTTCGAGATCAGCTTGCGCTCGCGCGCCCGGGTGCGCAGCTCGATCGAGCGCTCGGCTTCGAGCGCGGCCCGGTCGGTCAGGTCCGGCTTGAGCAGGCTTTCCTCTTTCAGATGCAGCAAGGTGTCGGTTGATTCGGCGACCAGCGACTGGCGCCAGAGCAACAGCTTCTGCCGAAAGTATTCCACCTGGAGCGGGCTCATAAATTCTTCGTCTTCGGACGGGCGATAACCTGGCGGAAGCGACGGACCCATCAGTCTCCCCGAACCCGTGAAAAAAGCGGGCCGGAGTATATGAATCAGGTGATTCCGCTTCAAGCGCGAGAATCGCATGGAGCATATTGATTTGGCACGGGTTTCCGCGAGGTGGGCGCGACCGGGCAAGCCGGACCCGAGGCAACGCGGTCGTTGCACAATCGCGCCCCCGGCCGGCGCCGTGGTTGCTCGCGACGGTTTCCACGGCGTTATTGTTGGGCATTAGGCCTTGTTTGCATAAAGCCGGTTTCTCAATCATCAGTTAAGAAGATTGGCTCGGACTTTCAGTCTCTGGACTTAGGGATTCTTTAAGCAGTCGGAGTTTACTTTACCGCTATGGATGAAAAAGACACGGCGGCCGCGGAAAATCTTTTGCCGGCGCCCGACACCAAACGGTGGGTGGCGCGGCGTAAGGCGGTGATCGTCAGCGCGGTGCGCAACGGCGCACTCACTCTCGAAGAAGCCTGCCGGCGCTATCAGCTGTCGATCGAAGAATTTCATGCCTGGCAAAAGGCGATCGACGCGCATGGCGTTGCCGGCTTGCGGGTCACTCGACTACAGATCTACCGGGACGCCCCGCCCATGCGCTCCGTCAAGCGCTATTGAGCCGACGGCGGACCAGCCCGACGGCGGACCAAGCCGAGCCGCTGAGCGGTGCAAACCACTCAGACCGCGGGACGGGCGCGGATCTCGTCGCCGATTTTACGCGGCAAAAACCGACCGTCGCCGGGAGCAGCCAGAAACCGCCCGTTCTCGACCACGATCTTGCCACGCAGGATCGTCATGCTGGGCCACGCCGCAACCTCGTGGCCCTCCCACGGCGTGTAGTCGGTCTCGTGCAGATCCTCCTTGCGCAACACCCGCCGTGCGCGCGGGTCGAGCAGCACGATGTCGGCGTCCGAGCCGACGGCGAGCGCCCCTTTCCGCGGGTATAAGCCCATAATCCGCGCCGCATTCGCCGAGGTCAGGCCGACAAAATCGGCAAGGCTGTAGCCGCGCTTGTCGACCATGTGCGTGTACATCAGCGACACCCGCGGCTCGACCCCGGAATTGCCGCCGGTGGTGTCGTCGATCCGGCGCCCCTGCAATTTGACCTGCAACGGGCAGCACACCTCATCGGTGGCGATTGCCTGGATTGCGCCGTGGTTGGTCGCCGCCCACAGCGCCTCCTGATCCCGGGGAAATTTCAGCGACGGGTAGGTATGGAACATCTGACCACCCGGCCTTTTGTAGTCCTCGGCATTGTAGAGCAAGTACTGGTGTAAGGTTTCGCCATAGATCGGGAAACCGCGCCCCCGCGAGGCGGCAATTGCCGCGACCCCGGTCGCCGCCGAGACATGGACCATGTAGAGCGCGGCGCCCTCCACATTTTCGGCGAGCCGGATCACCCGGTTGAACGACAGATCCTCGGACAAGGTATTGTGCACCTCGGCCATGTTCTCAAAGCCGACGCGGTCCTCGCGGATCAGCTTTTCGTACATATGCATGACGATGTCGTTGTCTTCGGCGTGGATTGCGGCGAGACCGCCGGCAGCGCCCAGGATCTTCAACACTTCCCAGATGTCGCCGAACTGAACCATCCGCCCCAGCCGGTTGGGCCGGATGTCGGTCGTGAACATCTTGACCGAGGCATGTCCGTCCTGGATCGCCTCGGGCAGCGGATCGAGCACTCCCGGTGACAGTTTCCCGTGCAGCAGCAGGTGAAAACCATAGTCGCAATGGCAGGCGCCGGCCCATTCGCGCTGGCGCAGCTCGATCGATTGCTGCAGCGGCTGATCCGGCGGACACGGAGCGAAGTCGATCAGGGTCGTGGTGCCGCCAAAGAGGGCGGCGCGGCTGACCTGTTCGGGTGGCGCGCTCAGCAGATCCTCGTTCCGCCCCGGGAACGGGATCGGCGAACTGCAGTGGATATGCGGGTCGACGCCGCCGGGGATAACGATCTGCCCGGCGGCATCGACGACGCGCGCCGCACCCGCTGCGGCGAGGCTGCCCGGCGCGCCGATCGCAACGATCTTCCCGCCGGAGACGCCGATGTCGGCCGGCTCTGCCGCACCGGGCATGACCGCCGTTCCCCCGGAAACAATCAGATCGAACATTGCCGCATCCCCCTCTCCGAACCAGCCAGCCTCGACATTTGGGCTTACCACCCAATTTCACGGGTTCAATCGCCGCCGTCCAGGGGATTGCGGCCGGGCCGCGGCCGACACCAATCCTCGCGCCGGGCAAACGGCACCGATACCGCGAGGCGATGATTCCATTGCGCGGCATAAGCCGCCGCCAGCCAGCGCGAGGCGACGAAGTTCAGATCCTCGGAATTGCGCGCCGCGCTGCGCGTCCAGTTGTACGAGCCCATCAAGGTCACGGCGCCGTCGATGACCATCGTCTTGGCATGGGCGATCGGCACGGTGCGGTCGATCCATATCGGTGTCCCGGTTTCGGCCAATGCGTCGATGCCGCTATTGCGTTCACACGGGGTGCGCTTGTCGGCGATCAGTCGCACGTCGACGCCGCGATCGCGGGCGGCGACCAGCGCTTCGACGATGCCGGCGCCGGTCGTGAGATTGTAGGCATTGACCAATATCTGCCGGCGCGCCCGGTCGATCGCCTGCACCGCTAGGGCGGCGCAATCCTCTTCCGGTGCAAAGCACACCGAGATCGCCGCCCGCGGCGCCGCCGCCGCAGTCCCGGGCGACGGTGCGGCGAGCGTCAACAGCGCTACCAACAAACCAGCCGCGTTCACGCGGTACAGAGTAAGCCGTAGCTGTTAAAGCCCGGTAACGCTGATCATCGGAACCAAGGGCTGGCCGAAGCCGCTTCGGCCTCAGCTGGCTCGGCCGGCCCCGATCGCGGGGTCGCTGGCGCTGTCTTCGCCGGTCTCGAGGTGGCCGGCCAGGCGACGGACAAAACCAGCGTCCGACGCCACCTCCACCAGCAAATCGTACCAGCCGAAGCTCGACCTTAGAGATCTCTGATCTCTAAAGCCGGCGCCGCTGGCGACCATCCTGCCCAGCGACCGGCCGCTGTAGACGTCGGTAATGCTGACCCGGCATGGCGCCGCCCCGTGATTGGCGACGACCAGGGTGAGCTCCCGTCCGCTGCGGTCATAGCTGCTGCTGACTTCGACCTTTGCCGCGGCGCCGCCCGTGAGCCGGCCCTTGAATGCGCGGAAAAAGCCATTCGGGCCGTAAACCGAAAGATCGTAGGTGGTGCGACCGCCGGCCGCCAGATCCCAGGTGTCGGACAACGACTTTCCCGCCTCGACGGTATAGGTCCACGGGCCGATCGAAGGATCGCCGGAACGCACCTGAAAGCACGCACCTGCCTGGCCCGTATTGGCAAAATCGATCTCGAACGTACCTTGCAAAAAATTGGCGCGGCCGCCGACGTTAAACTCGTAAGGCAACGCCCGCGCGTGACGCAGCCCCGGCTCTTGCGTCGGCACCGCCTGATTGACGGGCGGCACCGCCTGATTGACGGGCGGCACCGGGACGTAATCCGGATGTCTCAGTCGATCCGGCGGCGCGAAGCCGGCCGTGCTGGGCAGCGGGACCCGAGCGGCATTCGGGCTCACAAAATCAAAGGCCGAGGTCAAATCGCCGCACACCGTGCGCCGCCACGCCGAAATGTTGCCCTCGCAGATCGCCGGGTAGTCTCCGCCAAACCGCTGTTCGAGGAATTGGATCACCGACGTGTGATCGAAGGTCTGCGAGCAGACCCAGCCGCCCTTGCTCCACGGCGACACGACGATCATCGGCACACGCGGCCCGAGGCCATAGGGACCTGCGGCATAGGTCGAATTGCCGGCAAAGATTTCGATCGCCGTGTCGACCGTGGACAGCCCCTGTTGCCGGGTCTGCGGCGGATAGGGCGGGACCATGTGGTCGAACAAACCGTCATTCTCGTCGAAATTGACTAGGAGAGCGGTCCTGCTCCACAGCTGCTCGTTGGCGGTCAGCACCTTCAGCACCTGCGAGACGTACCAGGCGCCGTAATTCGCCGGCCAATTGCCGTGCTCGCAATAGGCCTCGGGTGCGACGATCCACGAAACCTGCGGCAAATTATTTGTGCTGACGTCCTGTTTCAAGATGTCGAACAAGCTCCCGCGGACCGAAATATTGGTCCCCGTTCTGGCACCCTGGTACAATGGCGATCCCGGCTGGGCATTCTGATATTGGTGAAAGTACAGGAGCGAGTTGTCGCCGAAATTGCCGATATAGGCATTGTCGGTGAAACCCCAAGAATCCTTGGCGTCCAGCCCATCTCCGACATCCTGATAGATCTTCCAGGAGATGCCGGCCGCCTGCAGCAGTTCGGGATAGGTCGACCAGCCGTAACCGGCCTCGGCATTGTCGACGACCGGCCCGCCGCCGCTGCCGTCATTGCCGACCCAACCCGTCCACAGGTAATAGCGGTTGGGGTCGGTCGGCCCCATCAGCGAGCAGTGATAGCCGTCGCAAATCGTAAACGCGTCGGCCAGCGCATAGTGGAACGGGATGTCCTCGCGCGTCAGATGCGCCATTGTCACCGGACTTTTAGCCGGCACCCACTGATCGTAATTGCCCTCGTTCCAGGCCGCGTGAGTGGTTGTCCAGTCATGCGGCAGATCTTTGAGAAACTGCAGTCCGAGGTCGGGGGCGGTCGGGTGAAACGGCAGCACGTCGCCAGTCGGACCGGGCTGAAACCACACGGGGTTTCCCGAAGGCAGGACGACCGCCCGCGGATCGTCATATCCGCGCACTCCCCGCAAGGTTCCGAAATAATGGTCGAACGAGCGGTTCTCCTGCATCAGGATCACGATGTGCTCGATGTCTTCGATGGTGCCGCGGTCGACATGCGCCGGGATCGCCAAGGCGCGGCCAATCCTCTCGGGAAACGCCGCCGCCGCAGCCGAGCTGCCCAACATGCGCAGGATCGTGCGCCGATTGCTTGTGGTCATGGGTCCTGCCTCGCCCGATTGCCGGCTGCGAGGCGCCTCATTAACCACCGACTGTGACGAACGCGGGTAGAATTAGTTACGCCAATATTAAATCAATGGCGAATTAAGGGCACGCCGGCCGATGCACGGGGCCGAGCGTGCCGGGCACCTCAGTTGATCGCGGCGAGCTCCTCGATCCGCAGGCCGGCGCGGACGCGGCCGACTAGCTCTTCGGGGTCGTAGACGATGCCCACCGGGTTTTTGTCGGCGGGCGAGCGCTGCCGCATATAGGCCTGGCCTTCGACTGCCGTCGCGAAATTGTCGACCAGCAGCTCGACCTGGTTGCGGTCGGGATCCTGGTAGTACATCGAGGTCGTGACCCCGTGATTGACGCAGCGCTGCGGGCGGATGCCGATCTCCTTCAGCCGCTGATAGTTGTCGACCAGGTCGTCGAGACCGCCAAAGGTGAAGGCGACGTGATGCAGCCCCGCTTCTTTTCCGGCTTTGGGCCCGTCCGGTTCGCGCTCCGCCAGCGGCCCGGGGTCGAGAAAGGCGACCCGGTGATGCTCGTCGTCATAGCTGATGAACGAGATGCGCTCGGCCTCGTAAAGGATCTCGGCCCCGAGCACTGTGCAGTACCAATCGATCATCTCGCGCCGGCGATTGGTCTGCAGCACGATATGCGACAGCTTCTTTGGCGATGCCATGATCTCCTCCCGGTTGCCAGGCGCTACCTGTGCCGGCGATCGGTGCACGAGTGACGGCAAGAAGTCAACGGCAGCGGTCGCGGCAACACCCTCCGCCGGCCGCGTGAAGCGCGGGACACGGCGAGCTAAACGGCTTCTTCACCCTAAATATCTCATAAAAGGTGAGCTTCGGACCGAAACCGAATTCCCACACCGCATGCGGGGCTGGACACCAAGGCGTTCCTATGTGTCTTACGGGTTTCATAGGTTCGGGGGGAGACTGCGACCCGGCACGATGACAATCCTCACTTCCGAGTTGCCTGGAGAGATGGCGCGTCGGCTCGGCGAGTTGGACTGGTCGGCCACTTCCCTCGGCAGCCGTGAAAGCTGGCCCCAAGGCCTAAAGCTCGCGGTTGCAATGATCCTCGTTTCGGGCTTCCCGATGGCGATCCGATGGGGCCCCGAGCTGGTCCTGATCTACAACGACGCGTATCGCCCGATCCTGCGCGACAAGCACCCCGCAGCCTTCGGCCGCCCGCTGCGCGAGGTGTGGTGGGAAGTGTATCGCGAGCTCGGGCCGTTGCACGAGGGGATCCTGCGCGGCGAGCGTGGGGCCTTCTTTGCCGTCGATCACCCTTGGGCGGTCCGCCGCCGCGGCGCGACGACCGAGGACGCGCGGTTTACGATCAGCTACAGCCCGATCCCGGACGAAACCGCGCCGAACGGCATCGGCGGTATCCTGACCACCTGCATCGAGACCACCGAGCGCGTCCGCAAGGAGGAGGCGCTGCGGGTCCTCAACGACCGGCTCGAAGCCGAAATCGCCGAACGCATTCGTGAACGCGACCGCATCTGGCAGGTGTCCGAAGATCTTCTCGGCGTCTCCAATTTCGACGGCTATTTCACCAGCGTCAATCCGGCCTGGACCAGCCTGCTCGGGTGGAGCGAGAACGAGATCAGAAGGCTGCATGTCAGCCAGCTCCGGCATCCCGATGACGCAGCGCACTCGATCGCGGGTCGCCGGCGGCTCGCCGAGGGGATCCCGACCGTGCGAATGGAGAACCGTTTCCGGCACAAGGACGGCTCCTGGCGCTGGATCTACTGGACGATGACGGCAGAGAGCGGGTTGATTTATCTGATCGGTCGCCATGTCACGACCGAGAAATTGGCGGCAGAGGCGCTGCGCGAGAGCGAACGGCAGTTCCGGCTGTTTGCGGCGGCGGTGTCCGATTATGCGCTGATCAGGCTCGACGCCCAGGGCATCGTGTCGGGTTGGAACGCCGGCGCGCAGCGGATCAAAGGGTATGCCCAACGTGAAATCGTCGGCCAACATTTCTCCTGTTTTTACACCGTCGCGGACCGTGCCGCGGGCCTTCCCGAGCAGGCTCTGGCGACCGCTGCGGCGTCGGGAACCTTCAGCGCCGAAGGCTGGCGTGTCCGCAAGGACGGGTCCCTGTTGTTCGCCAGCGTCGTGATCGACGCGATCCGCGACGAGGAAGGCAGGCTGATCGGGTTCGCAAACATCACCCGCGACATCACCGGGCGCCGCGAGGCGGAGGCGAAATTGCGACGCGCCCAGGAACAGCTCGCCCAAACCCAGACGATGGAGGCGCTGGGCCAATTGACCGGCGGCATAGCGCACGACTTCAACAACATGATCATGGTGGTCAGCGGCAATGCGCAGCTGTTGAAGCAGCGGGTCATCGATGCCCGGAACCTGCGTGCGATCGAGGCGATCGAGGCCGCCGCGGCGCGGGGCGAGACCTTGACCCGGCAGCTGCTCGCCTTTTCCCGCCGCCAGCCGCTGAGCCCGACCGTGATCAGCTTGCGCCAGCACCTCGCCGCATTCCCTGACCTTCTCGCCAGCTCCGCCCGCGGCAATATCGAGCTGGTGACCGATGTCGGGGGCGACATCTGGCCGGTGGCGGTCGATGTCCATGAATTGCAGCTCGCCCTGATCAACCTCGTGGTAAATGCCCGCGACGCGATGCCGGACGGGGGCGTGATCACGATCGCGGCCGAGAACGTAGCGCTGCGGCCCGAGGACACGGCGGAACATTTGTGCGGAGAGTTTGTCGCTCTGACCGTCGCCGACACCGGTTGCGGCATCGAACCCGACACCCTGCCAAAGGTGTTCGAGCCGTTCTTCACGACCAAGCAGCTCGACAAAGGGACCGGATTGGGTTTGTCGCAAGTCTATGGCCTGACGCGCCAGTCGGGCGGGACGGCGACGATCGCCAGCCAGGTCGACAACGGCACCACCGTGACGATCTACCTGCCGCGCAGCCACCGCCCGCTCGGCGCGGCGGCGATGGCCCGCGCCGAGCCCCCAAGCGGGCGCGAGGCGATCCTCGTCGTCGAAGACAATCCCGAAGTCCAGGAAGTGGCCGGGTTGTTGCTGGGTCAACTCGGCTACCGCGTATTTCACGTCCAGTCGGCCGCGGCGGCGTTGGAGGTGCTGGCATCGGGCAAGGCGATCGATTTGGTGTTCACCGACGTCGTCATGCCCGGAGAGCTCGACGGCCTGAGCCTCGCGCGACGCATCAAGACCGAATACCCCGGCACCGCGGTGTTGCTGACCAGCGGCTATGCCAAGGCGTGGCACACGCTCGAAGCCGGGCTGCCGATCGTCCGCAAACCCTATCAATTGCAGACCCTGGCCCGCGCCATCCGCGAAGCCCTCGACCGTCACCCACCCCCCTCGTAAACTGAGGCATCACACGAGAAACCCGAAGATTAGGCGTCAAAATCCCCGTTCTCGGGACCGGCAGCCGAATACCTCTGATTCTGTCCGTCGGAACAGAGGAGGCTATGATTGCGCAAGCTCCATCACCTGTTAGCGGCTTATCTGGTGCAGTTAATTCGTGTAAGGAGTTTCTGTGCGTGAAGAGCTAGATATCCAGTCCCCTAAGCGGAGCAGCCGAGCCCGATCGGGGTGGGAGGGATTTTTCCCCTATTATGCGGGATATTCCGAAACCTTTGCCCGCGCTCTCCTACAAAGCGCGAGATTAAGCAGCGACGCAGTCGTGTTGGACCCGTGGAACGGCAGCGGTACTACCACGTATACCGCCGCCCGTTTGGGAATTAAGTCTCTGGGTTCTGATCTCAATCCGGTAATGGTCGTCATCGCTCGCGCTAGGTTGCTTCCCCCTAGTGAAGCAGACAGCATCGAACCTTTGGGTAGGGAGCTGGTCAATTTCGTCAAATCGGACTACCGCTTAATCGACGGCGAAGAACCGCTCTCCCCTTGGTTCACGGACGAGACCACCGCCACGGTTCGCGTGATCGAGCAGGGCATTAGGCGATTGCTAATCGGGACGAGGACCCTCACATCAAGCGGCCCGGAGCTTGACCACATCTCAGGGTTAGCAGCCACATTCTACGTAGCGTTATTCGCCGTGTGTCGCGAGCACGCAGCCCCTTTCCGTTGCTCCAACCCAACTTGGTTGCGCTGGCCGCGAGATTGCGATAGCAGAGTCCGTGTTGCCCCGCACGTGATTCAGCGAAGTTTCCTTGCCAATCTGGAAAGCATGTCACGCGCCCTGGCGAATCGGCAAGACCTCTTAACAGATGAGATTATCGGTGCTTCGGACGTCAGGCTGGCTGACACGGCGACTATGGGGCTGCCGGCCGAAAGTTTTGACCTGATCCTGACGTCGCCCCCGTATTGCACTCGCATCGACTACACTGCGGCGACCAGGATCGAACTCGCCCTGTTGGATGGATTAGTGGGAACGACACCAAAGGAGTTGAGCCTAAAAATGATCGGCTCGGTGCGCGTTCCACCTCAAGGCATCGAAGTTAGTCCGCTTTGGGGTCAGCGTTGTCGTCAGTTTCTAGACGAAATACGAAAACATCCGTCCAAGGCATCGTCTGGGTATTATTATAAAACTCATCTTGATTATTTTGATAAAATGTCGCGCTCTTTGCGCAATTTGGCGCTCTCCTTAAAAAAAGGTGGGACGGCGGTCTTTGTAGTTCAGGACTCATACTACAAGAACATCCACAATGATTTGCCGGTAATTACAACCGAAATAGCGGAGGCCCATGGCCTCCGGATGTGGCGGCGGGATGAGTTCCATAACAGTCGGTCTATGTCCGGGATAAATGTCTACACGCGCAAGTACAATCGCCCGCCTGGGTCAATCGAGGCTGTCCTTTGCTTCAGTAAGCAGTAAACCATGAAAGCCACGCCGATGCCGCTGAACGTCGCTCCCTCCACTCTGATCGAATCAATCGCAGCCAGCCTCCGGAAAACCAGCACTCAGGCGCTCGACCTTTCGTTTAATGAATTACTCGACATGTATGAACAAACTGAACTCAATATCAAGCCCGATTATCAACGTCTGTTCCGTTGGACAGAGGGTCAGCGCTCACGGTTCATCGAATCTTTACTCCTGGAAATGCCGGTTCCTCCAATCTTTGTGATTGAGGAGGACGAGGGAATTTATCAGCTTATAGACGGTCTCCAGCGCATTTCTTCATATCTACATCTGCGTGGTAAGCTGAACGCACCCCATTTGGATCCGCAAATAAAGCCAGGAGATATGTTGATCCTAGCGGACTGCGATATTATTCCCCAGCTGAACGGGTTCACCTTCGACGATTTTCCCCTGTCCTTACAGATCCGCCTAAAGCGCGCCTTCATCAGAGTGGAGGTTGTTCGAAAGGAAACGGACCCGAAATTCAAATACCACATGTTCAAACGCCTTAACACGGGTGGTGACCGGCTATCTGAGCAGGAAATCCGAAACTGCACGATTCGAATGCTCGGTGCACGTTTTCCGGATTTCATTATTGCGATGAGCGAGATCGACGCCTTCAAAGTTTGCACGCAAGGGCTTACGTTGGAGCGGCGCCTCTCTGCCTTTGACCAAGAGCTGGTATTACGGTTTTTCGCCTTGAAGAATCGTCGTGATAAGTTCAAGCACGAAGTATCCGAGTTTCTTACCGAATATATGGAAGACATTGTAGATCCCGACAAACCTGGTCAATTCGATTATACGTTGGAGACAGCCTATTTCCGGAAGACATTTGAGGTGCTTAGGCAAGCGCTCGGAGAATACTCGTTCGCTTTTGCCAACCGAGCGAGGAACGATTTGAGTGCGGGCTTTAGCATTTATCACTATGAGGCAATCACAATCGGCCTACAAGCCGTTCTTGATAGGGTAGAGTTAATGGGAACGGATACAAGTACAAGGCTTGAACAAGAGCTTCGCTCGATCAAGCTTGATCGAGAATTTATTGGGATAACGACCGGAGGTGGCAGGAACTCACCGGGTCCCCTGAACGATCGAATTAGTTTTGTCGAGAGTTGGCTTAGAGATGCTATCTCCTGAGGCCGTATTTCAAGACTTGGAAGCGGATCGGCGTTTAGAGAGAAGGAAATTCGACTCATTGAGAATATCGCAAATAGAACAGAAAATGACGATGAACGGAACATGTTGCGGCGTTCTCTAGTCCTCCTGATCTATGCCCACCTGGAAGGTTCCTGCAAGTTCTCGTTGAACGCGTACGTTTCGACTATCAATGGCCTTGCGATTCCGTGTCGAGAGGCCATAGCCGCACTCGTAGCAGCCAGTCTAAGCAGAGTTTTTGCAGCGCTTCGCGACATAAACAGCCGGCACCCAGATTTGGGCCGCGAGCTCCCCGATGATCGTGAATTACATCTCGCGGCACGCGAGCGAGCGTTCGTTGAAGGTTACAATACAATCACTGCCCATCAGGTCGAAATTCCTGAGCGGGCGATGGACACAAGATCAAACTTGAACTCTGTACTGCTGAAACGGCTATTGTATCTGTTAGGGCTCGACTATGTGATCGTAGACAAACAACGGAGAAATATCGATATGCTGCTCGGCGTCCGTAATGCTATCGCGCATGGAGACATTCTAAAAGTACCCACCGAGCAAGAGGTCCGAAACTACACCTCGGCGGCGTTCGAAGTCATGCGCTTCATACAGCATGAGATTTATAGTGCGCTCCGAGAGCAAAAGTACCGAAGAGCGCCAGCTAGTGGTCTGACCGAAACATAAGATTCCCAAAATCGAGCCTTTGTGTCATGATGCCGCGATGCGCAGAGATGTTGAAATCCGGCTCGGACCGGGGGATTGGGAGCGGTTGGCGGCAGTCGTGGCCGATCGCAACAGTACTCAGAAGCATGCGTGGCGGGCGCGGATCATCCTGGCCACCGCCGAAGGCTGCGGCACGGCGGAGATCATGCGCCGGGCCGGCGTCTCGAAACCCTGCGTGTGGCGCTGGCAGCGCCGCTTCATGGAAGCCGGGGTCGATGGCCTGTTCCACGACAAGACCCGCAAGCCCGGCAAAGCGCCGATCGGCGAGCCGGTCGTCGCGCAATTGATCGCGCTCACGCTCGGCGCACCGCCCGGCGAGACCACCCATTGGACGAGCCGTGCGATGGCCGAGACGGTGGGGCTGGCGGTCAGCACCGTGCAAAAGATCTGGCGTGCCCATGGTCTCGCCCCGCATCGGTTGCGGGTCTTCAAACTCAGCCGCGACCCGCAGTTTGCCGCCAAACTGCGCGATGTCGTGGGCCTTTACCTCGATCCGCCGGCGCACAGCCTGGTCCTCTCGGTTGACGAGAAGAGCCAGATCCAGGCGCTCGACCGCACTCAGCCGGGTTTGCCGATGAAACAAGGCCGCGCCGGGACCATGACCCACGATTATCTGCGCAACAGCCTGCCCTCGCGAAGGCGGGGGGCACGACCACGTTGTTTGCCGCCCTCAATGTCCTCGACGGCACCGTAATCGGGCAGTGCATGCAGCGGCACCGGCACCAGGAATTCCTGCGCTTTCTCAATCGCCTCGAGCGCGACATCCCAGCCGGCCGGCTGATCCACGTGATCCTCGACAATTACCACAAGCACCCCAAAGTCCGGGCTTGGCTTGTCCGGCACCCGCGCTGGACGCTCCACTTCACCCCAACCTCGGCGTCCTGGCTCAACGCGGTCGAGGGCTTTTTTGCCAAACTAACCCGCCGGCGACTGCAGCGCGGCGTCTTCCATTCCCTCGTCGACCTCCAGGCCGCCATCAATCGCTACCTTGCCGAACACAACCACAGTCCAAAGCCGTTCGCCTGGACCGCCGATCCCGACCGCATCATCGCCGCGGCAAACCGCGGGTACCAAGTGTTAGATTCGATCCACTAGCGATGCCTCCAGCCTTTAGCGGGATCGATTCTTCAATGCCAGATTAGGCGTAGATCTAGGCCGCTCTGGGTCCTTTGCGGGCGCGGCGGCGTAGGATAGCGCCGAACATCGAGCCGGTGCTGCTCATGTAATTTTGGTAGAACAGGCCGCCGACCACTTCACCGCGGATAAGGCACGGGAATCGAAGCCGATCCTGCGGCGGCCTTCGCCTTCTTGGGCTGCGCAAAGCCAGCTGACGCATCAGCACCGCCGGCGAACGACGATCATCGGCCACGCCGCTGTTACCGTCTGACCGGTACGGCCGCACCCTTTCCGTCGAGGCGGCCGAAGACCAGCCGGGGCACGAGCCCGGTGCCGCAGTCCTCTGGGAACGCAACCTCACCGTCCCGTCGCTAAAATTGCCAAATTCTCAGCGTATGCTGGCGCCCTACGGACGGCGAGAGGGCTGCCCGTGAGCTGAAGGTGGCGCATGCAATGTGGTGTGGTGTGACGAGGAAGCAGCTGCCGCCGCGCAAAATCGGAGGCGATTGGTGCCGGAGCTCAATTCCCGTCAATTTCCCGGTTACCCAATTCAATTCCCGATTAGGGCCGGCAAAATTCCCGATTGCGAGCGCAACGGTAATTCACTCACAACCAATTGACATAATTATCTATTTCCGTGGCTGAATCATGCTTACGGAGCAACATTCCCGGATATTTCCCGTCGAACCGGGAATTCGACGGCGCCCGAGGTCAGGCCGGTGCCGCGGAGGGCGCGAGCTCAGGGGAGAGCTTCGAAGAATTCGACCATTTTCCGGCGCTGCGCTGCGTCGGGTAAACGCCCTCTGCCGGCGGCGAGATTGTCGGCCATGTGTTCGGCATTGCTGGTGCCGGGGATGACGGCGGTGACCGCCTTGTTCCCGAGAAGATATTTGAGGAAGAACTGGGCCCAGCTCGCCGCGTCGAAATCGCCGGCCCATTCCGGCAGCTTGCGCCCCCGTACCGCCCCGAAGAGCCGATTGCGGGCGAATGGCAGATCGGTCAATACCGCCGCACCAACTTGGGCCGCCGCCGGGATCACCCGCTTCTCTGCGGCGCGATCGGCGAGCGAGTAATTGACCTGGAGAAAGTCGGGTTTCTGCAGCCGCAGCACCGCTTCGACGGCATCGAAGTCGCCGCCGGAAGAGGTGGTAATGCCGATATACCGGCAGAAGCCTTGCGCCTTCCACTCGCGCAGTATCGCCAGATCCTGGTGCGGATCCCCGACATTGTGGAGCTGCATCAAATCGACCCGGTCGGTGCGCAGCCGCTGCAAGGAAGCATGCAACTGAGCGGCGGCGGTGTTGCGGTCGTAGTCTTCGAGCTTGGTCGCGAGAAAGACCCGGCCTCTCAGTTCGGTTGCGGCAAGGAGATCGCCGACAACGCTCTCCGCGGTTCCATAGGAAGGCGCCGTGTCGATGAGTTTGCCGCCGCCCGCCACCAGCGTCTTCAACACCTCGGCGCATGCCCTGCGGCGCACGGGATCGTCGCCGACCTCGAAGACCCCGGAGGTGCCGAGCCCGACCACCGGCAGGTTTTCGCCAGAATGCAGGATCGGTCGCGCGATCAACCCCGACGTGCCGGTCTTGTCTTCCCCCAGAGCCGGCAGCCACGGTGCGGCGGCGAGCCCCGCACCCGCGGCAAGCAGCCAGCGCCGGGAGGCCGGGAAGTGCATGAGCCTTTTCACACCCTGTTCACACCCTTTTCACCCAGTCAGCTGCACCCTTGCCGGCGAGGCGGCCGAAAACGGCGCCGGACATCAGCCCGGTGCCGCTGGCGTAGTTGTGGTAGAAGAGGCCGCCGACCATCTCGCCGGCGGCGAAGAGGCCGGGGATCGGGTGGCCGGTGGTGTCCTCGACCTGGGCTTGGTTCGAAATCTTGAGCCCGCCGAAAGTGAAGGTGATGCCGGTCGTCACCGCATAGGCCTCGAAAGGCGGGGTGTCGAGGCGCTGGGCCCAGTTGGTCTTGTCGACCGCGAGGCCGGTGGTGGCGAGCCCGTCGCGGATGTTGGGGTTGAACGGCGTTTCGGGGCGCGGGGCAGCGTTGAACGCCCGCACCGTTTTGAGAAATTGGGCCGGGTCGACGCCTTCGAGCCGCGGCGCCAAGGCCTCTAAACTGTCGGCCTTTTCCTTGGTGATGCGCGGGATGCGGTATTCCTCGCGCAGCAGATGGACGACCTTCTGGTCAAAGACCTGCCAGGCGAACATCCCCGGTTGGTTCAGTAGTTCGCCGCCGTATTTGGCGTAGGTGTAGCTGTGGAAGTCGAGGCCTTCGTCCAAAAAGCGCTCGCCCTTGGCGTTGACGACGATGCCGAACGGGTAGTTGTGCTTTTGAAAGCGGTCGCCGACGTCGAGATCGCCAAAGGGCGGCGCGTTCAGATCCCAGGCGACGGCATGCGCGCCCGACCAGTGCCCGTGCACCGCCGCGCCCTGGTCGAGCGCCATCTTCAGCCCCTGCCCGGTGTTGAAGCGCGAGCCGCGCACCTTGGCGAGGTCCCAATTGGGCCCTAAATAGCGCGCCCGCATCTCGGCATTGGCCTCGAACCCGCCGCAGGCCAGCACTACCGCCTTGGCCCGCAGCTCGCGCAGCCGGCCGTCACGGCGTACGCGCACGCCCTCGACGCCGCCGTCGCCGGTCAACAGCGCGACGGCCGGGGTCTCGTACAAGACCGGGATGCCGTCGCGGGCGGCACGGGCGTGCAATGCCTTCACCAGCTCCTTGCCGCCGCCCCAGATATGGCAGGCGAGCCCGCCCCAGAACTTGAACTTGCCGTCGACGCGGAACGCCTGGCGGCCGAGCCCCAGTTGAAAGCGCACGCCCTTCTCGCGCATCCACAGCCCGGCCTCAAAGCTGCCGCGGATCAGGATTTCGGTCAAATCCGGGTCGCAGCGATATTCGGTCATCCGGCCCATGTCGTCGAAATACTGTTCCTCGGTGTAGGTGCCGAAATCGACGTCGTTGAGCTCGGTCTCGTTCATGTCGGGGATCAGCCGCGCCAAATCCTCGCCGCCGTGGTAGACGACGCGAAAGGCGCCGCCGGTAAAGGCGGAATTGCCGCCGCGCTGATCCTCGGGCGCGATTTCGAGCATCACGACCGACGCACCGTTCTCGCGCGCCGACAAGGCGGCGCAGGCGGCGGCGTTGCCGGCCCCGACGACGATCACATCGAACTGCTCGGTCATTTCCATCCTTCCGCCCCTTCGGATTCTAGCGCCTGTTAAGTTTGTCCCATTCCGGGCTCAGATGCCCTCAGGTCTAATTGCTCCGGTCCAATTCGGCGGCAACTTCCGACTGCACCTCCGTTGCTCTAGCCCGACGCGCCACGTTGTATTGACCCCAGGTGATGCTGCGCTGCTCAAAAAGGGCGGTTTGCTCGGCACCCTTGGCATAGCTTGCGGAATAGATCGGAACCAGCGACGGCATGACCTTCGCCAGTTGGTCGAGTACGGTTCGCTCGCATTGACGTTGTCCCGGCTGCACATCGTTGATCGCCGCGATCTCCTGATCACTCGCAAGAGAGCGGTCGGCGAGCATATCCGATGACGATCCGGCACGCAGATGAGCGCGAAGTGGCGTAGCGTCCGGCGACATATATAAAGTGCCAAAGCAAATCCTGGCTTGGGACAAAATGGGGCGGATCTTGGCAGTATTTGTCCGCTTCTGTTCGCTCTCAGCAGCATAGCTCAGATCCGCCATACAGTCGCGATACGTCGCAATCTGGGTTGCAGCACCGCCGGTGCCCATCGCATTGCCAAGGTCCGCACCGCCGACGAACTGAAATGTTCGTTGGCCGCCGGCTCCAGCGCGCGCCTGGCAGAGCATGCGGTCCTGATCAAAGCCTGCTTCGGTCGCGCCGGGTTTTTCCCACACCGTGGGGGCAGGGGCGCACCCGATTTCCACCAAAAGCAAGCCGATTATTGCCGGAAAGTCCGCCTTTCGCAGAATAGCCTCCCTTAATTTTTCCTTTGTGGAATTCCTATCCGTGGCGTCTGTCGCCGGCGGCGACAAGATCATCACAAGAAGCAGGCGCCAACATGATTATAGTTGATATCTGTCTGCCTCGCTGCTGCGATTCTGAAAATCAGCTATTTGGTGTCAAAACCGCGCAGCAATGCCGCTCGCCGCGCGTCGGTAGAGCGGCTAACCTCGGTCCGCGGCAACTGGCGGAAGGCGATCGTGGCCGAAATTCACCAACAACCAGCGGCCGCCGGCAGCGAGCGGGTTAGTCTGGCGGCGATCTTCGCGGCGTTTTTCCGGCTTGGGGTGACGAGCTTTGGCGGCGGCACCGCGGCCTGGCTCTACCGCGCGTTCGTGCAGCGCCGGCGCTGGATCAGCGACCAGACGTTTCTGGTGGACGTCGGGCTCAGCCGGCTGATGCCGGGCTCGGCCGGGGTCAATCTGACGGTCCAGACCGGGCAGCGGCTGCGCGGCGGCTGGGGTGCCTTGGCGGCGGTGTTCGGGCTGTTGTCGGGGCCGCTGTTTATCGTCGTGGGTTTGGCGGCGGGTTTTGCGCGGATCGCCGGCAGCCCGGTGGCGCATGCTTTTCTCGACGGGATTGCCGGTGCTGCGATCGGGTTGACCTTTGCCACCGGTCTGGTGCTGGTGCCGCGCGGCCGCACCCAGATCGGCCAGCTCCTGATCACGATCGCGACGGTGGTGTCGGTCGGCGTGCTGCGCTGGCCGATGCTGCCCGTCATTCTGTGCCTGGTGCCGATCGGGATCGGGCTGGCGCTGGTGCAGCGGCCGGGGCACAGCTGACATGCAAGACGACTGGCGGACCCTGTTGGCGCTGATCCTGGTGTTTGGCCCGTTGTCGTTGTTTTCGATCGGCGGCGGCGCCTCGCTGTTGGCCGAAATCGAGCATCAATCGGTCGCGGTCCATCATTGGACGACGCATCGCGAATTCGCCGATCTGTTCGCAATCTCGCGCGCCGCCCCCGGTCCCGGCACGATGCTGTCGACCCTGATCGGCTGGAAGGTCGCGGGCTGGGGCGGGGCGCTGGCCGCGACCGTGGCGCTCTACCTGCCGTCGTCCGTGCTGGTCTTCGGGGTCGCGCGGCTGTGGGGACGATGGCGCGGCTCGACCTGGCACGGGGCGATCGAGCGCGGCCTGGCGCCGATCGCCGCCGGGCTCGTGCTGGCGGGCGGGCTCGCGGTGTTGCAGGCGGCGGGCGGCGCTGCGGTATGGGCCGCGGCGGCGGTGGCGACCGGGGTGCTGCTGCGCTGGCCGCGGCTCAACCCGCTGATTTTGTTTGGTGCCAGCGGGGCGCTGTTTGCGCTGGTGGCAGCGTTCCCCCGTTGAACGGGCCGCCATGCCGGCATTCGGAGGTCGAAAATGAACGAGCCGTTACCCCCCGGACTTGTCGAGCGGCTGGCGACCGACTGCCCCGATGCGGTGATCTATGCCGACCGGGACGGAAAGATCCGGTTCTGGAACCGGGCGGCGTCGCGAATTTTTGGCTTTGCCGACACCGAGGCGCTGGGCCAGTCCCTTGACTTGATCGTGCCCGAGCCGCTGCGCGCCCGTCACTGGGAAGGTTACGACCGGGTCATGGCGGGCGGGGCGAGCCGCTATGGCGACGGCGATCTGTTGGCGGTGCCGGCGACGCGCCAGGACGGCGCGCGCATCTCGATCGAATTCACCATCCTGCCGGTGCATGACGAGGCCGGCGCGATGACCGGGATCGCTGCTTTCCTGCGCGACGTCACCGCCCGGTTCGAGGAGTTGCGCGCCTTGCGTCGCGAGCTCGCGGCGCTGAAGGCACGCCCCGAACTGGAGAAGACTGACGGGGGGAAGACTGACGGGGGAGAAGACCAATGACCGACGATCCCGCCTGGCTGCTCGCCCGGCACGTCTGCCGCACCGGCTACGCGGACCTGCCGGCGACCACTATCCAATCCGCCCGCCGCGATCTTCTCGATACCTTCGGCTGCATGCTCGGCGGCAGCGGCTCGCCGGGGATCGACGAGCTCTTTGCGGTGATGGCGCACTGGGGTGGGCGGGAGGAAAGCCGCGTGCTGCTGCGCGAGACCCGCCTGCCGGCGCCGCAGGCGGCACTCTTAAACGCCAGCATGGGCCACGCGCTGGATTTTGACGACACGCTGGACACCGGCGGCTCGATCCATCCCGGCGTCTCGGTGCTCGCCGCGGTGCTGGCGGCGGCCGACAGCCTCGGGGTCGTCAGCGGGCGCGATGTCCTCTTGGCGGTGGCGCTGGGGCTGGACATCTCGTGCCGGATCGCCTTTGCGAGCACGGTGGACCGCGGCTGGCACCGCACCGCCGCGATCGGGGTGTTCGGCGCCACCGCGGCGGCAGGCAAGCTGATCGGCCTGACGCCGGATCAGCTGCTGGACGCCTTCGGCATCGCCTACAGTCACGCCGCCGGCAACCGCCAGTGCATTCTCGACGGGGCGCTGACCAAGCGCCTGCAGGCCGGCCAGGCGGCGAGTGCGGGTGTGTTCGCCGCGGTTTTGGCGCGGACCGGGTTCACCGGAGCGCACAACATCTTCAACGGCCGCTTCGGCTTCTTCGAGCTGTACCAGCCGAACGGGCACGAAGCCGCGCTGCTTGTGCGCGACTTGGGCACGGTTTTTTGCGGCGAGGCGCTGAGCTACAAGCCCTACCCCTGCGGCCGTCCGCTGCACGCGGCGATCGACGCGGCCCTGGCGGCGCGGGCGGCGCTCGGAATTGCGGCGGCCGACGACATCGCAGCGGTGACGATCGAGGCCGACCCCGCCGGCCATGCCGACCAGTTCGGCGGCGCGCCCGCCAAGCGCCGCCCGACCCAGGTGGTGGAGGCGCAGTTTGCCCAGCCCTTCCTGGTCGCCACCGCCCTGGTGCACGGCAAGGTCGGGATCGCCGAGGTGGACAGTCTGGGAGATGCCTCGGTGCTGGCGCTGGCGGACCGGATCGCCGGCCTGGCGCGGGAGGGTAGGCCGAGCCGGTCGCTGAGCATTACCCTGCGGCGGACCGACGGCCGCTCGGTAACCGTCGAGGCCGCCGACCCGATCGGATCGCCGCGGAACCCGCTAAGCGACGCTCAGTTCGAGGCGAAGTTCCGCGATTGCGCGCGCAACGCCAGGCGGCCGCTGGCGGCCACAAGCGTCGACGCGGTGCTGGCGGCGATCGCCCGGCTGGAGACGCTGGCGGATGCGCGGGCGCTGCTGACGCCGTTCGCGGGATGATCGGCAAGGGATTTTCACTCTTCTCATCAGGCGCCGAATCTGCATTCTTCCGGCGCCAGCCGCATTAGCGCGACTGTCGACTGCACCGCCGCCGGTTCGGCGGCGCCGCGCCGTTTGCTGCCGATGATGTCGATCTGCCCGACAGGGTGCGAGCGGTTTGCCATACCCTGGAATATGACATGGCGATTGCCATCTAAACTCATCGATGTTTGGGCCGGAGCTGCCTTGAGCTACAAGATTGAGATGAATGGGCCAAAGAACACCAGTTTTGCCGACCGCCTGAGCGCAGCGGCAGATGCGAAGAAGGCTCTGTTGGAGCGCGCTGCCCGAGTGAGGTCGGCGGCCGAAAGTCCGGCCGGTGTCGAGCGCCGGGCGGCACGGGAGGCGGCCAGGATCGCCCGCGATGCTCGGATCGCCGAGCGAAAAGCCGCCAAGCTGGTGGTTGAGGCTCGTGAGGCCGCCGCCCTGGCCGCCAAGCTGGCTGCCGAGGCTGCCGCTCATGAGGCCGCCGTGAAGGCCGAGCAAGAAGCTCGCGACGCGGAATTCGCCGAGCGGACCGCGCGGGAGGCCATCGAGGAGGCCGAGCGGCAGGCCGCGCGCGACGCCCGCTATGCCGCTCGCAAAGCACGCAAACGAAAGGGCAGATAGATCATCTCGGCGTGAGCGGCAGCACGGGCTTAGCCCGTCGTGCTCGGCACGGAAGAAACTACAAAAGAAGCCTGGGTCTCTGTCGGGCGCCAATTCCGATAAAGAAGCCGTCGAGGCGCGTCGCCGCGACCTGGGCAGCGGAACACTTCCGATTACCCTCTCAAGGCACCAGCACCGCCGCACCGTGCAACCTGCCGTGCCTCAAATCGGCGAGCGCGTCATTCGCCTGTTTCAGCGGATAGGTGACCGTCTCAGCCTGCACCCCGGCTTGCGGCGCCAATGCCAGAAACTCCTCGGCGTCGCGGCGGGTCAGATTGGCGACCGAATGCAGGACGCGTTCCTCCCACAGGATGCGGTACGGGAAGGACGGAATGTCGCTCATGTGAATGCCGCCGCTGACGACGGTGCCGCCCTTTTTGGTCGCCGCCAGCGCCGCCGGCACCAGCGCGCCCACCGGGGCAAAGATCAGCGCCGCGTCGAGCGGCTCAGGTGGCGTCATTGTCGAGTTGCCGGCCCATTCGGCGCCGAGCTGGCGCGCAAAATCTTGCGCCTTCTGGTCGCCCGGCCGGGTGAATGCGAACAGCCGGCGGCCTTGATGGCGGATCACCTGGGCGATGATATGGGCGGCGGCGCCAAAACCGTAGATGCCGATCAATCGTGCGTCGCCCGCCATGCGCAAGGTGCGGTAGCCGATCAACCCGGCGCACATCAAGGGTGCGGCCTCGACATCGCTGTAATGCGGGTCGACCGCGAAGCAATAGCGCTGGTCGGCAATCGTCAGCTCAGCATACCCGCCGTCAATCTGGTAGCCGGTGAAGCGCGCCCGGTCGCACAAATTCTCGCGGCCGCTGGCGCAGTATTCGCAGGCCCCGCAGGTCCAGCCGAGCCACGGCACGCCGACCCGATGGCCGAGCGTGAAGCGATCGACTTCGGCTCCCTTGTCAACGATCGTGCCAATGATTTCGTGGCCGAGAACGAGCGGCAGCTTCGGGTCGGGCAATTCGCCGTCGAAGATGTGCAAATCGGTTCGGCACACGGCGCAAGCCCGCACCGCGATCAGCACCTGCTGCGGTCCCGGCCGTGGCGCCGGAACCTCCGCCGCCACCAACGGCCGCTTTGCCGCGGTCAGCAATTGCGCATGCATCGCCAAACTCCCGGGCGGCAAGTTTGATTCCGAGCGCTTCGCCGCGCAGTATCGCCGCATGTGCCGCGCTCGACGAGCCTGCTCCGCCCTGGCCGCCGCCTCGCTCTGTGTGAGCATCGCCGCCTGCCATCTGATCCCGGTAGGCGGCATGGCCGACCGCTGCGCCGACCTGATGAAATCGGCTTACCCCGGCGCCGACATCGACATTACCAAGCGCACGGCCGCGGCGACCAGCCTCACCGCGATCGTCGCGCATGTCGAAGGCGAGCGGACGAACCTGCCGCCAAATACGACACTGGCGCGACACCCGGCGGTCGAGTGTAAATTCGACAACAACGTGCTTACCGGCTTCCGCTGGACCGCCGGGCCGAATTGATCGCTCGCGCTTGGGACTGGCACCTTCACCGCGCTCTCGTCCATACTTGGGCGAAACTGCGGCAAATCGGCAAATAGGGGAGAAGGATGGATCTCGGCCCGGCTGACGGCAGCAACAGACCGGCGCGCAATGGGCTGCTCCGCGACAAGCGCCTGGCTGCCTCACGCGACAGCCTCGCTGCCCCGCTGCTGCAGTTTTTTGCGACCTCGCCGGTCGCCTGCCCCTATGTGCCCGGTCGTGCAGAGCGCAAGCTGATCGTCGAGCTCGACGGCAGGACCGCGGCGTTGGTGTACGACGATTTGTCGCGGGCCGGGTTTCGCCGCAGCCATCATTTCGCCTATCGGCCAGCCTGCCGCAATTGCGCCGCCTGCGTGCCGGTGCGGATCGCCGTCGACCGTTTCCGTGACACCCGCTGGACCCGGCGGACCCGCAACGCCAATCGCGACTTGTGCGGCGATCTGGCACCGGCCCACGCGACACCGGAGCAGTACCGGCTGTTTTTGGCCTACCAGCACGCCCGCCACGGCGACAGCGAAATGGCGACGATGAGCTATCGCGACTATCGCGGCATGGTCGAGGATTTGCCGGTGCGCACCCAGGTCGCGGAATTTCGCGACGCGGCGGGCGGTCTCGTCGCCGCTTCGCTGATCGACCGGCTCGATGACGGCATTTCGGCGGTTTACAGCTTTTTCGATCCGCGGCAGAATAAGCGAAGCCTCGGCAGCTGGAGTATCCTGTGGCTGGTCGAGGAATGCCGGCGGCTGGCCGAACCTTACGTTTATCTCGGCTATTGGATCGCCGACAGCCCAAAGATGGCCTACAAGGCCCGCTTCCCCGCGCTCGAACGGCTGACCGCCGCAGGCTGGGCCGACCTCGGCAGCCTGCAACCGCTGCCCGGTTCCTGAAATCAATCGGCATCCCCCTTCGCGTCGTATCGCGAAAGGCTGGCATCCACGGGGGCAGGAGGTACGCGCGGTCATCGGACCGGCGAGGTGCCGGTTCGCGGTCACTTTGGAAACATGGCGGTAGACCCTGATGGCCATCGGCATTCTCGACTCGGCGATCTTCGCCGACATGTTCGGCACCGCGGCGATGCGCGCGGTGTTCGGCGACCACGCCTTCCTGGCGCGCTGCGTCGAGGTCGAAGCCGCGCTGGCCCGTGCCCAGGCCCGACTCGGCATCATCCCGGCCGATGCCGCTGCAGCGATCTCGCGTGCTGCCGCCGCGATCGTCGAACATTCCGAGACCCTCGACCTCGCACGCCTCAAGCGCGAGACCGAAAATGTCGGGTACCCGATCCTGCCGCTTGTCCGCCAGATCGCCGAATCTGCCGGCGAGGCTGGGCGCTGGCTGCATTGGGGTGCAACGACCCAGGACATCATGGATACCGCGGTCGTTCTGCAGATCCGCGCCGGTCTGGCATTACTCGAGGCGGATCTGGCGGCGGCGCGCGGCCATCTCGCCGACCTCGCCCGGCGCTACCGCGACACCCCGATGGCCGGGCGCACGCATCTGCAGCATGCGTTGCCGGTGACCTTTGGCTACAAGGCCGCCATCTGGCTGTCGGGGCTCGACCGCCATTCCGAGCGGCTGACGCAATTGCGCCCGCGTGTTTTGCTGGCCCAGTTTGGTGGGGCGGCCGGAACCCTGGCCTCGCTCGGGCAAGGTGAGGACGTCGTCAAAAGCCGCACCGAACTCGCGCGCGAACTCGGCCTTGGCGACCCGCCGATCACCTGGCACGTCGCCCGCGACGGCATCGCCGAGACGGTGCAGGTGCTGGCTTTGCTCAGCGGCAGCCTGGCCAAGATCGCCTATGACGTCATGCTGATGTCGGCGACCGAATTCGGCGAGGCGGCGGAGCCGTTTGCCACCGGCCGCGGCTCGAGCTCGACGATGCCGCAAAAGCGCAACCCGATCTCGTGCGAGCTGATCCTGGCTGCCGCCAAGGTATTGCGCCAGCAGGCCGGGCTCGTGCTCGACGCCATGGTCACCGATTTCGAGCGTGCAACCGGGCCGTGGCATGTCGAATGGGTGGCGGTGCCGGAGGCCTTTGGCTATGCCGCGGGCGCGCTGCACCAGTCGCGGTTTCTGTTAGGCGGGCTGATCGTCGATCCGGCGCGGATGGCAAAGAACCTCGGGATGACCCACGGACTGATTGTCGCCGAAGCGGTGATGATGGGCCTGGCGCCCTATAGCGGCCGCAACGAAGCGCATGATCTGGTCTACGACGCCTGTCGCGCCGCCATCGAGACCGGCCGCCCTCTCCTCGACGTGCTGCTCGAAACCCCTGCCGTCGCCGTCCCGCTTGGCCCCGAGAAGCTGCGCGCGCTGACCAGCCCGGCCAATTACCTCGGCGCCGCGCCGGCGATGCTGCGACCACCTCCTCGCCACCCGCTGAGCGTGCATCCCGGTCAGAATTTCGGGCGGCTGAAGGTGCGATCCCGACGGACACGGGATTTAGGGCCCAAAAATTCTAGGGCCCGAAAATTCGAGGCTCACTCAAAACCGATTGATTACTGTGTATACCAAGTAAACGAACAGGATGGCCCCCAGCAGCAGGAGCAAGGTCACGAGGATAATGTCAAGCCGAGCTCCCGGACCCGCCCGCACGTCTTCGGCGTCGATATCGAGTGTGGTCTTGCGAAAGCGGATTGCGGCGAAAATCATCATCGCGCCGCCCAGCACGATCAGCAGCAGCCCGGCGACGGTGCCGACGATCTGAGTGTGCGGCGGGATGGATCGTGCCCCGATCGAGTCTGCCGCGATCCTCAGAAACAGATCGAATTTCTGGACCAGGAACCCGAACGCCATGACGGCGATCGCCGTGCGGACCCAGGCGAGAAACGTTCGCTCATTCGCTGCGTGGTCGCCGTACCGCTCGATCATAGGGCGGCGCGCCTCACAGATTGTGGTCAGTGACCACTGACATAAGGACTTAGACCAGACTGGACGTGCACCCCCTCGGTGCGCTTTAGCCGCCCGCCGCTTGTCGAAGGGCTGTGCCGCGGCGCGGCGGGCAGAGAGCATCTTCGAGAGTAAGGCTGACGGTGTCTCCGGAAAACTTCCCAGTGACTTTGTAGGCGCGCGCGTGTCTCGATCCGACCAAGCCGGCCCGCGTCGTTCCCGAGAAGCTCCCCTCCGGCAGCAGCGTCAAATCCTGAATGGGCACACTCGCTCTGGCAAGCGAGACCACACCGGACAGTCGGCCCCCTGCGTTCGTCAGGCGAACAAGCCAATCACCGCATTGACGGCGGCCGGGGATTGCCCGTCCCTGGACGCTCCAAGTCCCGTCGGCCAGCTGAGCGGCGGGCGCTGCTGTCGCCGGCTCAACCCGCAGCGGCAAGGTTGCTGCAAGTGACGCGCACACTATGATGAACAGGGAGCGCAACGATCCCCGGAGCACGATTCGATCTTTTCGATCCATAATCCAATTCCCCAATCTAGAATCGCCGTCCCGTCTTGAAAACGATGCCGGCGAACGGTTGACTGCAAATGCCGCCCGGTACGTGCGACCAGTTTTTCTCGTCGCGCACCAGGAAATCCATGCCGGAATCCGAGCCTTGGTGCGGTGCGGGCTCCGCCGATTCAGTCGCTCGGGTGAGGCCTCCATCAGCGTGCGCCCCATTATGCTCCGACCTCTGCCGACACCGCCCGAGCGCCGGCAAGCGCCGCCTGCAATGCCTCTTCCTTGGTCTCGTCGAACGAGCTGCGCAGCACGGCGCCGCCCATGCCCCGCAGGGCGGCCAGCACCTTGTCGGTCGTCATCTTACGGATCAGCAGGAACAGTGCTGCATTGCCGGATTGCAGCGTTCTTGCCGCCTGCCTGATGAAGTCGTCGTTGATGCCGAGATCGTTCAACCGCCCGCTGAGCGCCCCGGAAGCGGCGCCGATCGCGGCAGCCGCGAGCGGCATCATGAACAGCAGGCCGATCAGCGAACTCCAGAACACCCCGGATACCGCACCGCGCGCGGCCGGTTGGATGAGCTGATTGAGTTTGATCCGCCCGTTGTCGTCCTTTACGGCAACGACGGCATCCCCCGGTTCGATCAAATACTCGGTCTGCATGGCGAGGAGTATCTCACGCACCCCCTCAGCTTTTTCTTCGCTCGGGAATTCGATGACAAGCAGGTCAGACAAGGGCTGGTCCTCCGCGTTTGATAAGGATGGCGACCCGTGTCCCGCCGGCCCGGCCACCCCAACCGTCTGACCGATCTAACTGTTGATTTGCAGCGTCCTTGGGTCAAAGCGGACGACCGCCATGCCGCCGGCCGGCAGCTGGACGACGGCAACGCCTTTTGTCCAATCGAGAGCCGTAACCAGGCTAGTGGATATAACCTGACGGAAGAGTCCGAATAAAGTTCTCCGGGAGCGCCGGCTGTGCGACGATGAGGGATGCGCAAGGGAATAACCACCGAGGTCACGCCGGCGGATCGGGCGCGCTTGCAGTCGATCATCCGGGATCGCAACAGCCCACAGAAGCACGTCTGGCGCGCGCGGATCATCATCCTGACGGCCGACGGTGAGGGCACCACTGCCATCATGCGCGCGGTTGGCAAGGGCAAGACCGTGGTTTGGCGCTGGCAGGAGCGCTTTATGCGTGAGGGGGTCGAGGGGCTGACCCGTGACAAGACCCGGCCCTCGCGCCTGCCGCCGCTGCCGGCCGCCACCGTCGATCGTGTCGTTGCGCTGACCAACCAAGCCCCGCCGCAGGAAGCGACCCATTGGACGGCGGTGGCGATGGCCAAGACGGTGGCGATCAGCCCGTCCTCGGTGCGCCGCATCTGGACTAGGCACGGGCTGCAGCCGCATCGGGTGCGTTCGTTCAAGCTCTCCAACGATCCCCAATTCGCCGACAAGCTCAAGGCGGTTGTCGGCCTCTATATCGATCCGCCGGCCCACGCCGTGGTGCTCAGCATCGACGAGAAAAGCCAGATCCAGGCGCTCGACCGGACCCAGCCCGGACTGCCGATGAAGAAGGGCCGCTGCGCCACCATGACCCACGATTACAAGCGCCATGGCACCACCACCCTGTTCGCCGCCCTCGATACCCTCCAAGGCAAGGTCATCGGGCGCTGCATGCAGCGCCACCGGCATCAGGAATTCATCCGCTTTCTCAATACGGTCGAACGCGAGGTCACGGCCGATAAGGCGGTCCATGTGGTCCTCGACAATTATGCCACCCACAAGCACCCCAAGGTGAAGGCTTGGCTGCAGCGGCATCAGCGCTTCACCTTCCACTTCACCCCGACTTCGTGTTCTTGGGCCAACGCGGTCGAAGGTTGGTTCGCCAAGCTGACCCGGCAACGCCTCAAGCGCGGCGTCTTCACCTCAATCGTCGAGTTGCAGGCCGCGATCAACCGCTTCATCGCCGAGGCCAACGGCAAGCCCAAGCCGTTTATCTGGACCAAATCCGCCGACGCCATCCTCGCCGCCGTCAACCGCGGGACACAAGCGTTAGAAGCCATCCACTAGCCTCATGTTTGATCTTGATGTTGTTCAGGAGCATTACTTGCAAGACCTCGGTGACTGAGTTGCCGCCGACGGCTCTCGCTTGAACCTGCGCCCGCGTCTGCGGGCTCAGACCGGCAAGCTCAGCCTGCTCCAGCATCGTCGCCGCCTGGGCATGCGCGACGGCTGCTCCGATCAGTGCGACAGCGGTGCCGGCTGCCAGTGCCGCGCGTCTGCAATGCCGTGTCATGATGATGCAATCTCCGTTTCGGCGTTGGTCACAACCGCCGCGGCGGGCTCAGCCACCGCGGCTGCCGACACAGTCGGCATCGTCTCAAACTGTAGCAACATTGACAGCACCGAGGATTAGCCTGGAATCCCGGCACATGACCGGGCGTCCCAATCTCAAATCGGATGTCGCCACTGGTGCTCGTGGCAGTCGGACCGCTCGGCGCGCAGCGGCCTTACGGGTTCAGTGGCAATCGGATATTCCCCGAACCCGGCGGTCCGGCCTCGTCACGACAAACCGCTCAGGCGGCCTGTTCCGATAGAGCCGGAGCGCCGGACGCGCGCTGTGACATGCGGATGATCAGCTTCTCCGTCTCCACGACCAGGAAGAACACCAAGCCGCCGGCGAACAGCCATGGCCAGACCCAAAGCGGGATCGCCTCGGTCTCGAACAGCTCCTGGAATGGCGGCGTGTAAGTGAACAGGAGTTGCAAGATCACGACAGCGCCAATGCCCATCGCCAAATACTTGTTGCCGAGATGCGCCTTGACCGACAGCGACGACTCCAGCTTGTAACGGCTGTTGAGCAGGTAGAAGATTTGGCCGATCACGAGTGCATTTACGGCCACCGCGCGGGCAAGCTCGTCGGACGCGTCCTTCGACTTCATCCAGAAAAACGCCCACAATGTGAGTACAAGCAGCGCCAGTCCGACGAAGACGACACGCCAGACCCCAAAGCCGTCGAGGATCGGGCGGTCGACCGCGCGCGGCAGTCGCCGCATGACATCAAGCTCGTGCGGCTCAAACGAAATGACGAGCCCGAGCGCGACCGACGTGACCATGTTGACCCAAAGGATCTGCGGCGCCGTAATCGGCGCGGTGAAGCCGATGAAGATGGCGGCCATAATCACCAGCGCCTGGGCGACGTTTGTCGGCAGCATAAAAAGAATTGCCTTTTCGATGTTGTTGTAGACGGTGCGCCCTTCCTTTACCGCTGCCGTGATCGAGGCGAAGTTGTCGTCGGCCAGCACCATCTCTGCCGCCTCCTTTGTAACTTCAGTACCCTTGATCCCCATTGCGACCCCGACATCGGCCTTTTTTAGAGACGGCGCGTCGTTCACCCCGTCTCCGGTCATGGCCACGATCTGCTTATTCGCTTGAATCGCCTTGACGAGGCGGAGTTTGTGCTCCGGGCTCGCGCGTGCGAAGACGTCGACGTCCTGCACCCGCTCTTGCAGCATTGCAGTGTCCATTTCCTCGATTTCGGCTCCCGTGACAGCGGTCTTCCCGTCACCGATCCCGAGCATATTGGCGATCGCGGCGGCGGTGATCTTGTGGTCGCCGGTAATCATCGTCACGCGGATGCCGCCGGCGTGGCATTCCGCCACGGCTTCTATGGCCTCCTTCCGCGGTGGATCGAGCAGCCCGATAAGGCCGAGCAGAACCAGGTTTTTCGGAAGATCCGCCGGACCGAGAGCCCCGGCGACAAGCGCTGAATTTTCGATCCACGCCAAGGCCAGTACGCGCTCGCCCTGCGCCGCCAGCTCATCCGACGCGCTCTCGAAATGGCCGCGGTCGATCGGCTGAGGCTCTCCGCCGCCGCTAACCGCTTGGCGAGCGCAATGCTCGAGGATCACCTCCGGCGCCCCCTTGACCAGGAGAAACTGCCTGCCGGCATCCTCGTGCAAGGTTGCCATGAAGCGATGCTCTGACTCGAACGGGATGGCATCGATTCTGGGATAAGCGCCCTGCTCGGTTTGGCGTTGCAGGCCGAGCTTGTTCGCAAATGGGTAGAGGGCCCCCTCGGTAGGGTCGCCCTCCACCTTCCATGCCCCTTCTTCCAGGTGAATCTCTGCGTCGTTGCAGAGCATCGAGACGCGGCCCATCAGCTTGAGGACGGTGTCCTCCCCCGCCAGCTCGCCGTCCTTCAGAACCTCGCCTTCGGGTGCGTAGCCTTGGCCGGTGACCTTGTACGCGGTGTCGGCGGTGACGGCCGACACCACCATCATCTCCATCAAGGTCAAGGTGCCGGTCTTGTCCGAGCAGATCCGGGACACCGAGCCCAGGGTTTCGACGGCCGGCAGCCGCCGGATGATGGCGTTGCGCTGGGCCATGCGCTGCACGCCGATCGCCAGCGTGACGGTGATCAGCGCCGGCAGTCCTTCCGGGATAACCGACACGGCGATGCTGACCACCGCCTGGAAAATCGGCACAAAGTCCATTCCCCGGACCCATCTGCCGTAGGCGAACACGATCGCGCCGACCACGGCAATCACCGCGGTGATGGTGTATCCAAGGCTCTTGATCTGGCGCAGCAGCGGCGTGTCGAGCGCGCTCACCCCAGCCATCAACTGGTTGATGCGTCCGAGCTCGGTGTCGCTCCCGGTACCGACGACAACGCCCTTGCCGCGCCCCGATGAGACCAAGGTTCCGGAGAAGGCCATTCCTTCCCGATCCCCCACTGTCGCCCGCTCGGCGACGGCGGCGGTGGTCTTGTCGATCGGCACCGACTCGCCGGTCAGTGCCGCCTCTTCGGTTCGCAGGTTCTTCACCTCGACGAGGCGAAGGTCAGCCGGGATGCGGTCCCCCGATTCGAGGAGCACCACGTCGCCCGGCACCAGTTCCTCAGCGGCGATGAGCCGGGTCTCGCCGCCGCGCACGGTGCGGGCCTCCGCGGACAGCATGTTGCGGATCGAATCCAGCGCCTTCTCGGCCTTGCCCTCCTGGAGAAACCCGAGCAGGGCGTTGATGATCACGACACCCAGAATCACCGCCGCGTCGAGCCACAGACCGACCATCAGCTTTACGAAGCCGGCGCCAAGCAACACATAAACCAGAATATTGTTGAGCTGGGCGAAGAACCGCGCGAGCGGCCCCCGCGTCTTCCCCTCCGGCAGGCGGTTCGAACCGTATTCGGAAATGCGCCGGGAAGCCTCGCCCGCATCCAGCCCCTTGGCCAAGTCCGTCTTCAGCCGGCCGACTACTTGATCCGCCGGGACAGCATGCCAGGCTATCGCTTCGACATCGGGGCTAGCGCGCGTCGCCGTATCCATAATGTCCTCCCTATCTGGCTGGACGCTCGGGTCTCGTCGGGAGACAGCGGCCATTTACTTCAAACCGGATGCGACCTCTGCAATCCCCAAAGTCTGTTGAGCCCGTGTCGCCTTATGCGTTTTCCGGCACGAATTGCAGGCCTTCTAGCGTCGCCAGGTCATCATAAGCCCCGATCATCGAGCGGTCGGGCAGTTTTGACTTCTCACGCGAAAGCTTTTTGTAGGGGATCAGGTCGAGCAAGTGGCGAATGCAATTAAGGCGTGCCCGCCGCTTGTCGTCCGAGCGGACAATATACCAGGGTGCATACGTCGTGTGGGTAGCCCCAAACATTATGTCGCGTGCTCGCGAATACTCGAACCATTTGCTTCGTGAGCATAGATCCGTCGGGCTCAGCTTCCATTGACGCAGCGGATCCTCGATGCGCGCCTCAAAGCGGCGCTTCTGCTGCTCGTCGCTGACCTCCAGCCAATATTTGATGAGCAAAATTCCGTCGTCGACGACGAACAGCTCGAATTCGGGGCACACCTGGAGGAAACGTTGGTGTTGGACTTTCGTGCAGAAGTCCATCACGTATTCGACGCCGGCCCGATTGTACCAGCTGCGGTCGAAGATCACGATCTCGCCCGCAGTCGGAAAGTGCGCGATGTAGCGCTGAAAGTATAATTCCCTTTTTTCTCGGTCGGACGGTGCCGGCAGCGCCACCGCCCGGAACACGCGGGGACTGACCCGCTCGGTGATGGCCTTGATCGCGCCGCCCTTCCCGGCGGCGTCGCGTCCTTCAAAGATCAAGACCACGCGCAGGCCCTGATGCTTGACCCAGTCCTGCAGCGCGCACAGCTCGACCTGCAGCTTGCGCAAGGACTTTTCGTACTCTTTGCGCTTCATCGGCGGTTTGACGGTGCTCATGGATCCTCCCTGGTGAAAGACGCGGCCGGCTGGTTGCCGGACGCAATTCTCAGCGATTCGGCCAGGCGCCATGCGTGGTAAAGGGCGCCATCCGCCCACAGGAGCGCATCAAGATTTGCCCTGGCCGTCAGCGCCGTAGTGCGTTGCAGCGCAACGTCTTCCAGAATGTCATTGCGGCCGCGGTTGCGTTCGTCGCCAAGTTGTCGAGATGCCTCTTCGAGGACCTTAAAGACGGACGGATCGGATGACGCTGCCGGGTCCCTTGTGGTGCCGAGCCACGCGGCGAGCGCGCGCGCACCTGCTTCGAAGCCGGGCGGAGGCTGCCATTCACTATCGGCTGGCGGAATCCGCGTCAGATCGTCATGAAGCCGCGCGAGGTGATCCAGGGCGTGAGAGAGCCGGACGAGACGGGGCTCGAATGCACCCAGACCCGTAGTCTCCAGCGAAAGCGACTCGAGGAACTGCTCGATTTGCCGGACCGCGTCGACTGGCGGGTCATAAGTGACGGGTTCTCCGGCGAGGCGGCGGCGAACGGCATCGACGGAACCCTGCGCGACCTCCAAAGCTGCCCGCCAGCCGGCTTCGAGCGCGACGGCTCCTCCCGCTTCGGCGAGGGTTGGTTCGAGACGGGCGACAGCCGAGTCGATGCCTCGTCCGGACATCCAGACGATCAGACGCGAGAAACCATCGAGCCATGGAAAAAAGGCAAGAACCCCGACGAACTTGAATATGCTGCTGAATGCCGCCAGGGCCAGCACGCCGTTTGGGTCATCCAGTCGAGAGCCTACCCAACCCGCCACCGCCGTGATCGGTCCGAGCAACACGATGCCGATAATGCCGATGCTCACATTGTAGACGATGTGCGCCAGTGCCGCGCGACGCACCGCCAAACCGGCGCCGATGGCGACCAGAGCGCTCGTCGCTGCGGTTCCGACGCTCTGCCCGACGATCAGCGCGCAGGCTTGGTTAAACGTCAGCGAGCCCGCATGCAGCGCCACGAGGGTTGTCGCGGCGGCGGCACTCGAGCTCTGCATGACAACTGACATCAGGATCCCGATTCCGGCGAGAATCCACTGCCAGCCGAAACCGTTTCCGCCAACCGCATCGAGGTTCCACGAGATGCCTTCCATTCCGGTCTGGAGGTATTCGATCCCGATGAAAAGCAGTCCGAAGCCCGCCAGGATCGCCCCCAGTGATCGCGTTTTGCCTTTGGCGATCAGCCAGAGAAAGGCGCCGAGGCCGAGCATCGGCATGGCAAAGGCGGAAACGCTCACGCGAAAGCCCAGGAGCGCGACCAGCCATGGCGTCGAGGTCGTGCCAAAGGTCGCGCCGACGATGACCCCGACCGCCTGCGAGAAGGTGACCAGGCCAGCGCTGACAAAGCCGATGACGGTGAGGGTCGTCGCGGTCGAGGATTGAATCGCTACTGTGAAGAGCGCGCCCGACACAACCGCGCTCAAACGGCCGCCGACGAGCGTTTGGAGCGCGCGGCGCAGTGAGTCGCCCGCAAGACTCTTCAGGCCTTCGGTGAGGTGGTGGATCCCAAGCAGGAACAGCCCCAGTCCACCTACGAGCGTTACCGCGGAAACGGCGTTCATTCACTCCCTTTGGTGCCGAATTTTTTGACGGCGCCTTTCGAGATTGGTTTCACGACCCGGTTGTGCGTGGCCGGCCATGGCGGCGTCGTTCTCGTCTCATCTTAACTGCGGGCTCCGCCGCCTCATAGCAACAGGCCCGCCGATCGAGCAAAAACGCCGATCGGCCCTGACCTGATCACCAAGTGGCGCGCCGAGCCCCCGGGCCCGGCTACTGCAGGACGCGGGCGCGCAGCCGCAAATATTCCTCGCCGGAGATCGTGCTCGAATTCTTCAGCCGTTCGAGCTTCTCGAGTTCGTCGGCGACGCTGAAGCCGACCACCTGGCGAAGCTCGTTGCGCGCTTGCTCGGCCCGTTCATTGCGCCGCTCCGCCATCCCGCGGCCTTGCGAGATCAGGTAGACGAACACGCCGATATAGGGGAACACGATCAGCGCTATCGCCCACAGTACCTTGCCTAAGCCGGACACGTCGCGGCGGCGGAACAGGTCGCCGAAGACCGTGATCAGCAACCAGAACCACAGCACGAAGATAAATATCGAAAAGACGTCGGTCAGAAAGTTAGGAAAAGTGAAACCACCTGGAAACAACATGTCAGTCCTCCCTGTTGATGGCATGCGCCGCCCGCCGAGCCGGTGACGCTTTGCTGGACGAGGTCGGTCCTACCCGTACACTCCCAACGCTCGGCACCCGGTCCCCTCGCCCGTCATACCCGCAGAAGCGGGTATCCAGAGGCTACGCCACAGCGCCCGGCCGCCCCCTGTTCAAGCCGAGGGCAAGCTCTGGTCCCCCGCTTTCGCGGGGGCGACGATAACGGAGTCCTCCGTTTGGTTAGTACCACTGGCCGCCGCCTTAAGAAACACGGCAGGTCAAAATCGTAATCGCACCTCACCATCAATGTTCTCCGAGGCCGGATGGATTGAGCGCGTCCTTATAGATCTTTCCATCCTTCATTATGATTAGAAAGTTCTTGGCGGGATCCGCTATGAGCTTGATGTTCTCAATGGGATTGCCGTCGACCAGCAACAGATCGGCAAGCGCGCCTTCTTCGACGACCCCCAACTTTCCGGGATAAGGATTGCGTGGACCGGACAGGCCAAGCAGCTCGGCGTTGGCGGCGGTCGCCATCTTCAAAGTTTCAGACGCCGTGTACCAGCGGGTCAGATGGGTCAACATAGCGCCCTGGCGGGTTGTCAGCGCTCCTGAAAAGAGTAAATCCGAGCCGAATGCAGTCTTGATCTGGTAATTTTTTGCCAATGTGTACGCCTTGTCCGTGCCGGCAAAAACTTGAATTTGGTCAATCCGGCTTTGGCCGGTCAGACAAATCGAGTCGTCATCTCCAAGGAATGGTTGAATACTCAACCATATGCCCTTCTCCGCCATCAGCCTGGCGGTTGCATCGTCCATCAGATGACCGTGTTCGATGCACGTAACGCCCGCGGCAATCGCCCGCTGGATCGGCGCCGGCGGATAAGCGTGCGCCGTGACGTAGGTGGCCCAGTCTCCGGCAGCTTCGACCGCCGCGCGCAATTCGGGCTCGGTGAACGTCGATGCGTCAAGCGGGCTGCGCGGCGAAGATACGCCACCGCTTGCCACAAGCTTGATCTGCGACGCACCGTGCAGCAGTTGCTCGCGCACCCGCAGCCGGACCTGGTCGGGACTGTCGGCAATGATGCAGCCTCCGGTTTGCTCAACGCGGCTGAGCGTGCCGCCGACACTCGGCAGATCAGACAGCGGACGCAGGTCGCCATGACCTCCGGTGGCGGTTATCATGGCGCCGGATGGATAAATGCGGGGGCCCGCCACGAGACCCTCGTCGATCGCCTGCTTCAACGCAAAGGCGGGACCACCGACGTCCCGGACCGTGGTGAAGCCGCGCATCAAGGTGCGCTCGGCCTCAGCACTGGCGGTCAAATAGATATAGCCGAGGTCCGCGGACATCAAAGTCGGCAGCGGCAGCGCGGCAAAGATCGAATGCCAGTGAGCGTCGATCAGCCCCGGCATCAGAACCCGGCCGCCGCAATCGACCACCTGCGCGTCGTCGGGTGCCGCCGGGTTGCCCGCAACCAGGGCCTTGATCCGATTGCCCTCGACGAGCAGACGGAGCCCGTCGCGCAAGGTGCCGGACTTACCGTCGAACAGCCGGAAATTCGTGAACAGGATCGGCCGCGGCGGGCGGGCGGCGACTGGGCGCGGGCCAGCTCGGGCAGGCCGAGCGCCGCCATCGCGGCGGCCATGCCGGCGACAAAGCCGCGCCGCGAAAGATCGGCGCTGATCCGCCGCGTCAGAGAGTGAAGCTCCCTTCTGTGGCAGAGACAGCCGGCAGGCCCCGCCACAGCCGCGTGATCTCCTGATGTGCAAGAGGACATGGCTCACCTCCGAGCAAGCTTTAACCGACATTCCCCGCATAGCCCCGCGCTCCCGCCGGACCAGAGCGGACGTACCATCGGCAGCGCGATGGTCCTTCGGGTCAGACCCTGAGAGCGGCGTCGCGATGCGCCAACCGGCTATGACGAACCTCTGGCCTAACCCCGGATTTGCAACGTTCCCGGGTCGAAACGGACAACCGCCATGCCGCCGCTCGGCAGCTGCACGACCGCGACGCCTTGCCCCCAGTCCAGCGCCACGATTTGGCTCGCGACATGCTTGATCTTGATGTTGTTCAGCAGCATCACCTGCAGGACTTCGGTCACCGAGTTGCCGCCGACGGCTCTCGCTTGAACCTGGGCGCGCGTCTGCGGGCTGAGACCAGCGAGCTCCGCCTGTTCCAGCGGGGTCGCCGCCTGGGCGCACAAAATCGGCGCTCCGATTAGCGCGATGGCCGTGCAGGCCGCCAACGCCGCGTTTCTGCAATGCCTTGTCATGATGGGATCTCCTTTGAACGATGCTCCACGCCTGCAGCCATCCGAGGGGCCGCAGTCGTCAACGTGCTTGGACATCGGGAGCAGTGTAGCGGGATTGCCGGCGCGACGGATCAGCTTGGAATCCCAGCACAGGACGCGGCGTCCCAATTTATGGCGCCCTTTGCAGTTAATTCCCGGTTCACCCGCCGGAACGCCGACCGGCCCTTAAAATCCGCGAAGGAGCTCGCCAAATTCGCCGGCTTCGACCTCTTCGCGGCCTTTCGGCATCACGGACGGCGCGAGCCCGGCGCGGGCCGCCGACCGCACCTCGCCGGGGCTACAGCCGAACTCTCGTTTGAAGGCGCGGCTGAAACTCGACGCATCTGCAAAGCATAGATCCTCGGCAATTGCGGCGATCGGCTGGGTGGTCGCGGCATCCGTCAGTACCGCATGCGCCTCCAACAACCGGTGGGTCTGAATATAACGGGCCACACCGCCCTCGGTCTCGAGCAGCCGGTAGAGATTGGATCGAGACATCCCGACAAGCCGGCAAAGGATTGCCGGTCCGAAAGTCGGCGTCCGCAGGTGCCGGCGCACGACTTGCCGCGCCCGTTCCATGCGGCCGAGGTCGATCTGCCGCCGGGCGACCGCGACCCGCTCGGCCGTGGGGGCGACCGCAGCGGCGACCATCGCGCGAACAGCGCTCGTGAGCCGGGGAAAATCGGCCGCCGCCAGGTCCGGCAGGCGGCGCTCCAACGCGGTCATGTAGTCGCCGAGCAGATGTCCGAGCGGCGTGTCCAACGCTGAACCGCAAGCAGCGTCGAGCAACGGCGCGATATCCCGAAACGCATCGCGCGGCATGAAGAATTGAACCCGGTCGGCATGGGTCCGCTCATGCAGGAATTCCTGTCCTAACGACCACAGGAAGGGCACTCGCGAAGGGACTTCGAGATCGCTCCCCGCCGTCCTGGCGAAGTGCGCCCCCCTGTGGCAATAGCTGAGAACCCAATGGTCGACGGGATCGCGCCTGAGGTTGCTCTTCGCTCTCGCGACATAAACGGGCAGCGCGGAGGTGGTTCGGCTCACCGCCAAGCCACCCAGCTTCCAAAGCTCGATCTCGGCGGGAAACCCGTCGCCGGTCGGGTGTTTCGGTATGACGTCGAGAACAGGCTGATACCACTCCCGCCAGGCTTCGAGCTGATCGCGCGGGCGCAGCGCCCGCGTCGCAAAACTGTCGGGTGTCATCCGCTACGCTTCCTCTAAAAGCTTCGCAGCTCTTTCAATCGCGCGAGGGCGGTCTTTTGTTGCGATGAGATGCGTCAGCCCCCACCGGCAGGCTCCGGTTGCACGACAACATAATGCTACAAGCAGCCGCCGGGTGCAAATTTAGCCGAGGAGCTTGTGTTAAACCCATCGGAACTACATTGGACAATCAAATTGTAAACCATTTGATCCTCGCGGTCACGACGTCGTGAATGGCGGACCGATCGCTTCCGCGCACCTCGGCGACTGCGATACGGCAAATTCCGGCTACCGCGGATGTCGATTGGGACGGCGAGCCTATTCTTGGGATCGGCAGCCCAAGACAACCGTGTTCGATGCCGCTAGGCTATATGCCGAGGACATTGGCTCGACGTGAGCCGGACAGATGCATTCGGGTCGCCCTTCGACGGGCATTGGTTTTACCGCGGCCTCGACCAAAAGTGCGGCAAAACCGTTGAGGCGCGCAAGCCAGGAGAGGAAATCGCGATGACACAATTATCCGGGATACCAGACGTCAGGGCGGGGACCGAATTATTGATGACAGCATGGCGACGCACTTGGGGGAACCGAGGCATTGAAGCCCTATTGCGTACCGAGGCGGCGCTTCTTGCAGGCATGGAGACGCTCACCGTCGACTGGCTGCGGCGAAGGCGCGAATCCCTAGAAGATGTCGAGCGCCTCGTGACACGGACGCGGGAAGGAACTGGGCCTGCGGAGCTATTCTCTGCGCAGCAGGAATGGATGACCGCAGAGCTTCGGCGTGTCTCTGCGGATATGCAGAGCTTTACCAGCCTGGTACACGAGTTCGCGACGCATCAAATGGCGATGACGGCGCAGAGCGTCGTACCGGGATCAGTCGTCGAAGAAGATAAAACCGGAAGAACCGGGGCCAAGAAGTAGACCGGAGGTTGGCGGCCATAAGCATAGCACGAAGACGATCGCTAGACATCGCCAGAACCAGGAGATTTGGATGAATAGGCAGGCGAGGAAAACGATCAAACTTGCTTTGCAGGGCGGCGGCTCGCACGGCGCGTTCACCTGGGGGGTCCTCGACCAGCTTCTTGACGACGAGCGGCTTCGCATCGAGGCAATCAGCGGCACCAGCGCCGGCGCGATGAACGCGGTGGCGCTTGCCGACGGTATGGCGCGCGGCGGTCCCGCCGAGGCGCGGAAATGCCTGGAGAGATTCTGGTCGGCTACCAGTGCTGCGGCTCAATACAGCCCGATCCGGCGATCCATCATCGACACGTTCATGGGGAATTGGAGCCTGGACACCTCGCCGCCATACATTTTGATGGACCACCTTTCACGGATATTTTCGCCCTACGATACCAATCCGATGAATTTCAATCCTTTGCGCGACGTCGTCGGCAAGTGCGTCGATTTCGACGCGGTCAACGAACCGGGAGGATTAAAGGTTTTTCTGGCCGCAACCAACGTCCGTACCGGCAAGCCGAAGATTTTCCGGCAACCCGGGATCGGGCTCGACAGCGTCATGGCGTCGGCGTGTCTGCCCTTTATGTTCAAAGCCGTCGAAATCGATGGGGAGGCTTATTGGGATGGGGGTTACATGGGCAATCCGGCCCTCTTCCCGCTCGTCGACGAATGCGATGCCGGCGACATCGTCGTGGTCCAGATCAACCCGTTCTACCGCCCGGATGTCCCGCGATCGGCACGAGACATCCAGAATCGTCTGAACGAGATCACATTCAACACCAGCCTGCTCAAAGAGCTGCGCTCGCTCGCCTTTCTCTGGGAAATCATCCACTACGAGAACCTCGAGCGCGAGCGCTTCCGCGACGTCCACGTCCATGCGATCCACGACGAGAAGACGATGCTCGGGCTCGGCGTTTCCAGCAAGCTCAATGCCGAATGGGTCTTTCTCACCCATCTGCGGGACTGCGGTAGAAAGGCGGCGCAGGACTGGTTGTCGCAGCATTATGACGATCTCGGGGTCCGCAATACCCTCGACCTGTCCTGGATTTATGACGAGAGCCTCAAGCCGGCGCATCTGCCGGAGGGGGCCGCGCGCGGAGCTGCCATCAAGGAAGCCGCTGGATAACCCGTTTACCCGGAGCGATGTGCTGCTGAAGAACGGGTGACGCGGTGGGACTTGGTCTTTTTGGCATCCTGCTCGGCCTCGTGCTGCTTGTCTGGCTGGCGTATCGGGGCTGGAGCATCTTGTTGCTGGCCCCCGGGGCGGCGCTGATCGCCGCCGCTTTCGCGGGAGGACCGACGCTCCCCTACTGGACGCAAACCTTCATGGACAACGCGTCGCGCTTTATCGCGCAATTTTTCCCGTTGTTCTTGCTTGGGGCCCTGTTTGGCAAGCTGATGGAGGACAGTGGCTCGGTCGCCGCGATCGCCAGTTTCATGACCCAGAAGCTGGGGCCGCAGCGCGCAGTCCTCACCGTCGTGCTTGCCGGCACGCTGGTCACTTACGGCGGCGTCAGCCTGTTTGTCGCGTTTTTCGTGCTGGTGCCGATGGCGCAGGCCGTGTTCCGCACCGCCGAGATTCCCAATCGGTTGATTCCCGCCGCGGTTGCTTTAGGCACCTCGACGTTCACGATGTCGGCATTGCCCGGAACGCCGGCCATCCAAAATGCGATCCCGATGCCGTTCTTTGGCACGACGCCGCTGGCGGCACCCGGTCTCGGCATCATTGCTTCCGCGATCATGCTCGCCTTTGGCTTATGGTGGCTCGGGCGCGCCGCCGCCGCAGCCCGCCGCAAGGGCGAAGGATTTGGCGTAACCTTCTCGATGCCAGTCGCTGCGGCCGTCGAAGACGAAACCGTACGCCAGCGCGCCACCACTTCGCACGCGTTCGATCCCCCCGAGGTCGATCGTGGCCGGCCGGCCCGGGAGGCGCCGCCGATTGCCTTGGCGGCGCTCCCGCTTCTCGTGGTGGTCAGCGTCAACGTCCTGATGACACTGGTCGTCCTGCCGAGACTCGACGTGTCGTTCCTCGCCAAGGAGCAGTTTGGCGCGACCTCGCTCGCCGCCGTCGGCGGCGTGTGGTCGGTGGTGAGTGCTCTGATGACTGCGATTGTCGTCGTCATAGCGATAAATTGGCGGCGCCTGCCCGGGGTGCGCGAGACCATGGATTCCGGCGCCAATGCGTCGGTTCTGCCGATTTTGAGCGTCGCCAGCCTCGTCGGCTTTGGCGCGGTGGTCGCAGCGGTGCCGGCGTTCGCCGTCGTGCGCGAGTGGGTGCTGTCGATCGGCGGGGGTCCTCTCGTCTCGCTGGCCGTGGCAACCAACTTGCTATCGGCGCTGACCGGCTCCGCCTCGGGCGGATTGACGATTGCGCTCGACGCGCTCGGGGCGACTTACATGCGCCTCGCCAGCGAACATGGCATCGATCCGGCGCTGTTGCATCGCATCGCCGTAATGAGCGCCGGAACGCTCGACAGCCTGCCGCAGAATGGCGCCGTCGTCACCTTGCTCGCGGTCTGCGGATCGACCCACCGCGAGAGCTATTTCGACATTGTCATGGCGGCGATTGTCGGGCCGATCATCGCGCTTGTTGTCGTGATCGCGCTGGGTTCCGCGCTCGGCTCATTTTGAGTTCCTTGCTCTGACGATCGGCTGCGCGCCGGTTGCCTTCGCCGCTCAACTAACGGAAAGGGAGAAATATGACGCTCAAGGGGTGGATAGCGGTTGCGACTTTGGCATTGCTCGCACCGGGCGCCGCACACGCTGCGACGGAAGCAAATTTCGACGCCAAAACGACCGGCGACCTGGTTGAGCTGTGCAGCGCGACGCCCGATAACGGGGTCGGAACCGCGGCCCTCAACTTTTGTGAGGGCTATATCCAGGGCGCGGTTACGGTAGAGATGCTGAACCTGGCCGCGGTTCGCGGACCAAAGTTGTTTTGCCTGCCCAATCCGCCACCAACCCGCTCGCAGGCGATGAGCGACTTCGTCAGTTGGGCACGGGCCGCGCCCGACCGCATGACCCAGTCCGCCACCGATGGGTTGTTTCGCTTTATGAGCGAACACTATCCGTGCCCGTCATCGCATTGATCGAACTCATCCGGGGAATATCATGAAAAAGTATTTGGTCCTCGCGGCTCTTGCTTTGCCGGTGATCGCCTGCGCCGACATGAACCCAACTCAGCAGCGGGCTTTGACCGGGACGGCCATCGGCGCCGGCGGCGGCGCGATAATTGGTGCGATCGGCGGCAATGCCGCGCTCGGTGCCGGGATCGGCGCGGGCGCCGGCCTGCTCGGCGGATTGCTCGTCGATCAGTCCCGGCGCTCTCAGGACCGGGCGTTCCACGAGGGATATGCCGCCGGCCGCCGACGCAGCTAGCCGAACCAGCCGACAGCCGGCGGGGGCCGTCAGACGCGCCCCGCTAGCAGCTGCACCAATCTTGGATTGAGATCATCGAGGTCGGGCTTCGGATTGTAGATCTAAGCGCTCATCTGTCGAATGCCGGCTAATAACCCAAAGGGAGATCCCCCCGGCTGTGCCGGGGTGCCGGTAGAAGGACCGGCGCTTCACTTACGAACCTGTCGTTCGTCCAGCGCACCAGCGAGAAGACCAGGCGCTGACCGAGCGTGATGCTCACTGCCAGCAATGCCCGGGTCCAATGAGGCTCTACGCCAGAGCGCCGCCGTCGAGCGTGCGTGAAGGGCGATCCTGACCCGGCGATGAAGTTTGAGTGTCTTCAACTAGCTGTATAGGGTACCCAAGTCGGCAATGAACGCAACTTTTCGTCGTTCGTCAAACAAGGGAGGACACGTCTTGACTATCAGAAAATTGGCATTGGTCGCGATACCGGCAGTGCTTGCCGCCATGGGGACATCGTCAATTGGAGTTGCCGGGCAAATCCCCGGCCCCGCCGGCGGCGGCCCCGTCGTGGTTACGAAGGACGGTCCGGTTCGCGGCCTGTCCGCGAACGGCGTCAACGCCTATCTGGGCATCCCCTATGCGGCGCCCCCGGTTGGCGACTTGCGTTGGCGTCCGCCGGCGCGGCCCGCCCGCCACGGCCTTATCGATGCCACTCAATTCGCGAACACGTGTCCGCAGGTGACCGAACTCGGTGCATTTGCAGGGCCGTCAAGCACTACTGAGGACTGCCTCTATCTCAATGTCTTCACGACAGGGACAGGCGGTCGGCCGAAGCCCGTCCTGGTTTGGATACATGGCGGCGGAAACGTCGACGGGGAAACCAACGACTATGATGGGAGCAAACTCGCCACAGGCGGCCCCCTCGGTGCCCCCATCGTGGTCATAACGATCAACTACCGCATGGGCCTGTTTGGCTTCCTGTCGGAATCCCATTTGAATGCGGAAGGGCATCCCTTCGCCAACTACGGCATTTTGGATCAGCAGGCCGCGCTTCGCTGGGTTCGCGCCAACGCCTCAGCCTTCGGCGGCGATCCCCACAACGTCACGCTCGGCGGCCAATCGGCAGGCGCGATAAACACTGCGGCGAACCTGATATCGCCGGCCGCCGCGGGACTGTTTCAACGGGCGATCTTCCAAAGCAGCCCGATACCAAATGCTTACTTCCTGCCAGAGGCGGCCGCGTTGACCCTTGGGAATAACTTCGCGGCCGCAGCCGGCTGTTCCGATGCCGCGTGTCTGCGCGCGTTGTCGACCGAGCGTATTCTTCAGCTGCAGGGAACAGCCAATGCAAACGGTCCCTTTGTATTTGGTGGCGCGATTGTGGATGGAACCACCGTTCCGGTCCTCCCGGAAACCGCATGGACAACAGGCGCGTACCAGCACATGCCCATGCTGGGGGGGACAACCAAGGACGATGGGGGCGGCAATTTCGGGTTGGGCATTGCTGAGTATTTCTCCGGTCCGCCACAGGTTGCGGTGACGGTCGATCAATATAACGCCAACAGCTCGGCGGTAAAGCAGCAGTATCCCCTCGCGACTTTTGACAATGATCCGCAACTGGCTCAGAACAGGATCGGTGCAGATCCATTCAAATGCGATGGTCGCCGAGTCCTCACTGAGCTGGCCACCACAAACAGCGGCTTCCCGGTCTTCGGTTACGATTTCACGTACCAGAATGCGCCGTATTACTTCCCGCAGATGCCCAATGCCGCGGCGCCGGCAGGGCATTTCCAGCCTCTCGCCGCACATACGAGCGACATTCAGTTCGTGTTTCAGAACTACCACGGCGGAAATCTCGGCGTGAACCTGGACCAGACCAGCGGTCAGCCACGGGAGCTGCAGGGCGCAGAGATTACCCTCTCTAATCAGATCGTGGGAGCGTGGACAAGGTTTGCGAAGACCGGCAACCCGAACGGACCGGGACTTCTCACGTGGCAGGCGTTCACGCCGGGCAATGGGCCGTTCCTCCAGCAGGATACCCCAAACTCGGTCGAAACCGACGCGCAATACGACACCAATTACAAGTGCGACTTCTGGGCGAGCCAGGAGGCCAGCCAATAGATGAAGCGCCAACGGGCCTCCTCGGTGAACGTCAATGCATTGCAAGTCGACGGAGGCCCGGGAAACGCGCGTCATGCCGACCGCCGCACAAGCTGGCGCAGAAGGAGCTTCTGGAAAAAGAAGGATCCTGTTTGCTGCTCGCGCACCGTTGTAGAGCATGCGGCAGGTATTCGATGGCGAACCGGGGGACGGGAGATTGAGATCTGACCAATCGTGACCCAGCGTCCAAGGCCGCCTCAAGGATGTATCCCGCGGGCCACGGCAGGCGCATCGCCCTGTTGTGGAGTCTCGCGCCGCCGTCATGTGCTGCGACTACTGCATCACCCGGGCGCGCAGGCGGGTGTATTCCTCATTGGAAAGAGTGCCGGCATTCTTTAGCCGTTCGAGCTTCTCGATCTCGTCGGCCGCGCTGAACCCGACGACCTGGCGCAGCTCGTCGCGGGCTTGCTGGGCGCGCTGGGCGTTGCGCTCGGCCATCCCCCGACTTTGCGAGATCAGGTAGATGAACACGCCCAAATAGGGGAACACGATCAGCGCGATCACCCAAATCGCTTTGCCCACACCAGAAATGTCATGACGACGCAACAGGTCACTAATCACCGTGATCAGTAACCAGAACCACAGCACAAATACAAATACTGAGAATACGTCGAGTATAAAGTTGCCAAAGCTGAAACTGCCGGCTGTTAACATCTAGACACTCCCTTTGTATTTGCTTGAATTGGAGCTGAAGACATGGGTATCTACGATACCCTGAGTTGCTGCGTTCCCACCAACCGAACGTCGTCAGCGGTCACAGCGAGCTGATGAAGGTGAAAGCTGCCGCGATATTTGTCGGCGTTGTCGCTGCCCAGCGACGTCGATGGCGCGGAACACAAGACGATGTTCCCGCAAACGCCGATCCAGTCGCGATGGCGATGGCCGTGAAGCACGATAACACGCCGTGAGTGCGGTGCGAGAACCGCCACCAGATCCGGCGCATTGATCAACGCCAAACCGATGCGCTCACGCAGGCTGACCGAAACCAGCGGATATTCGACAACCTGATGATGGAGCAGAATAAGCCAGGGATGTCGCGTGTTTTGCAGGATCAGCCGCAGCGCCTTCAACTGCGACGGGCCGACGACGCCGATTGCATTGGTCAACGCGAAATGGCTCCGCGCGTTTGAATTGAGCAGGATCACCCCGTACAAGTCCGCGGGCGCCGGCGGTTCCGCCAACGGAAAAATCGCCTCCCACACCCTGGTCATCTCGCGCCGTCCGCGCATTGTGCCGCGATTGGCCAGTTCGCGCAGCAGCCCGGGACGCTTGCCCTCTCGCAAATAGTCTTTGAGCAGCGGCCCGAGGCTGCCCGATGCCCGGTCGACAACATGGGTACGCTCGCCGGCCAGCGTATCCAGGGCGAGGACGACGCGGAGCTTGCGCAGCGACTGGCCCGCGCTCCACGGCAAGTCGAGGCGTCCCGGGTTGGCGCGATCGATGATGTTGACGTCGTGGTTCCCTGGAACCAGCGACACCCGCCGGCGCAGCTCCGGGCAGCCGCGCAGCAGGTCGATAAACTCCGCCCATTCCGCCCGGGTCCCGGCATCGGTGATGTCGCCAGTCATAAAGACGCGATCCAACGGGGTTGACGCATGGAGGGCCCCGAGCTTGCGCAGGGCGCTGCGGATCACCCGGTTGCCGTGCGGACCGTCGGTCCCGGCCTCCATGCGATAGCCATAGCGCTCCCCGACGATATGCAAGTCGGATAGATGGGCGATCCTCACAATCGATGCTGCGGGCATCGGTGGGCTCGGCCTCCAGTCGAGCACAGCGCCCTTTAGCGCAAGCTCGCGCCAGATCCAGTAAAAACTCTCGATCGCGGCAGAAAGGCCGAGGATCACGGCGGCATTGCCGAGGGCCGCAGCTGCCAGCAGGCGCCACCGAACGTGGACGATGTCGACAAGTCGAAGCCCGAATGAGACATCGGCGAAGGTGGCGAGAACCAGACCGCCGCCGCCGAAGATCAGCGCCGCGATCACCGCACACACCCGGCGGCCGCGATCGAGCTGTTCAGCGGTCACCGATCGACCCCGAAATTTTTCCGCGGCCGCGCGCAAAAGCTCACGCAATGCAACAAAAATCGGAAGGACGAGACTGTAGTGGAGATGCCAGAAATTGTCCCGAGCCAATGCAAACAAAGGGCGGCCGATCCAAAAGGCGATCGCGGCCAAGACCAAAAGGACGACCGGCGCGACGATCGGGCTGCCGCCGGCCAAGGCGGGCGTATCGAGCATCAGGCGGCCATAGGCGATCACGACCGACGGTGCGATCCCGATCAACAGCGCGGGAGCGACGAAAAGAGCCAAAAAGCCGATCGGCGCCTTGAGATAATTGAATTCCAGCGCGGCCGAAAAGACGAGGCTGCACAGACCGCGGCCATGAGGATTGGTGCGGTCGTCGTCATCGTCGCCGCGGCGCAAATCCCAAATCCGCAAGTCACCCCCCAAAGGCGTGCCAGTTGGGAATTATACCCGGTGCCCTGGCCTCTCTGTGTTTTGATCTGGGACCCGCACGCTTACACAACTCGCCAGCCGAGATCATCGCGCCATCGCCGAGGCAGGTTGTCAGGTCACGCCTCGACCTGCGGCCAGCAAAACCCTTCCCCTTCGAGCTACGCGTCTCACGCTACCTCATGGCGGATACATCGGCCGGATCAAGCGGCGGCGGCAAGGCTGCCTTCGGGGACGATGTGACGATCGCCGGAAAGACACATCGTCGTTCGCTTCATCAGGCGACGGGCCGCAGGATCGAACGGCTCGCGTCGATGCATCGTCAAGCCGTTGTCCCACAACAGCGCGTCGCCGACCACCCAGCGGTGCCGATAGACGAACTCCGGCCGGGTCGCGGACTCGTAGATTTCGTCGAGCAAGGCTGCACCGGACGCATCGTCCATGCCGTCAATCCCGATCGTGGTCGTCGAATCAAGATAGAGCGCCTTCTTGCCGGTCACCGGGTGGGTGTGCACCAGCGGATGGGTGATCGGGGGCGTTTTCCGCGTTGCTTCCTCCGAGATCACCCGGTCGACGCCTTGATAGCCGGCGAGCCGCTTGGCGTAGCTGAAGATCGCGCGCCTGCCGTCGACCGCGCGCTTGAGCCGGGCGGAGAGGCCGATGTAGGCGGCGCACAAATCCACCCAGGAGGTTATCCCGCCTTGCGGCGGCAGTTCGAGCGCGTAGAGCATAGCGCCGGTCGCCGGCCGCATCATGTAGGACTGGTCCGAATGCCATTGGATCTCGCCGTCACCCAAACCGCCGATAGGCCTTCCTTGCGCGTCCTTCAGATTTGAGATCAGGCCGACCTCCGGCCGCGCCGGAGACGCCCAATCGGTGCGTACGGTGCGCTCGAGCGGGCCGAAGCGAGCACTGAAATCGGCCAACTCATCCTCGGAAAGGGCCTGCCGGCGAAACACCAGCAACGGGTGACGTGCCCATAAGGCGCAAAGCTCGTCGGCGGTCCGATTGTCTTGCGGCTCCCACAGGCGCAGACCGATGACCTCACATGCGAAGCTCTCGCCTAGCAGGCGGGTTTCGAGGGGCATGCCGGTCCTCCAAAGCAAAGTAAATAGTTTATGTTTAAAGTAATCCTGACCAAAATGGACGCCTTCGTCGCCAACCGCAAGCCCGCACATCAGCCTGACGCGAGGGCACCGATCAGGATTTGATGAAAAGCATCGACCATCGGCGCGATGCAGAAACTCTGTTCAATCCGAACGCGATTGGTTTGCCCGAGCCGGCGCCGGAGCCCTTGATCGCCGCACAGCCGCTCGAGCGCCGCAACCAGGCGGCGCTGGTCGTCGCGTGCGACAATGAAAGGCCGGTTCTCCTCGCTGACCATCGTCGCGATGTCCCCGACGGCTGTGGCCAGGACCGGCAAACGCGCCGCCATCGCCTCGATCACGGCATAGGGCATCTGCTCGGTGTCCGAGGTCATGGCAAAGAGGTCAAAGGCTCCCATCACCGCCTCCGGCTTTGGGACATGACCAGTGAAAGTGACCCGACCGGCTACCCCGAGCCGCTGCGCCAGCTCACCCAGTGATTCGCGCTCGGGGCCGTCTCCGCAAATCACAAGGCGGATCGGATCAGACGATACGGCAACTACTTCGGCGAAGGTTTCCAGCAATCGCGCGAGATTCTTTTCCTGACGCAGCGGCGAGAACGACCCGATGACGCATTCTCCGGTGTGCCGCTCGAAGAACGGGGCTCCGCTGGCGGCGATGCCGTCGAAGCGGAGAGGATCGATCCCGTTCGGGACGTAAACCACGCGCGCCGGCGCGAGCCGCCAATGGGTGCGGGCGATTTCCGCCAGATTACGCGACGGGACCACCACGGTCGACTGCGCCAGGGTAAAGCGCCGAGTTAAAACCCGCCGCATTTTCTGACGGTCCGCTTCATCCGGGCCAAAGCCGTCTTCCAGGTGAATATGTGGCCGGCGGAAGCGGATGCGATTGACGATCGCCCATTCGATCGCTCCCCAATTGTAGGTGATCAGCAGATCCGCGCCCGCCCGCGCGGTCGCGGCGGCGATCCGGCGCAGCCGCCCGATCGGGTTCGCGCTATAAGCCGGAGCGGGCAGCACGGCGCAATCGAGACCGGGGTGGAGAAGGGCGGTGGCGGCGTCTTGCCCGTCGAGACTGACAAGGCGATGGCGAAAAGCCTCACCGAATTGGTTGACGACAGTGGCAAACCGGGTCTGCTGGCCGCCAACGGCGAGGGTCGGAAACACATGAAGCAGAACCGGCGCCATCAGCTTCCGCCGCATTTGGAGAGCGCGACCATCGCATCGCCACGCCCTGTGGAAGCCGGCAGGTCGCCACCGGAAGCAAAGCTTCGATGGCGCACAAAACTTCGCCATAAGACCCCGACCCGAAAAGTATTTCGCGAAATCAAATCCTTGGTCGTCATTCCCGCGAAAGCGGGACCCCCGCTTTCGCGGGGGCGACGGTAAGGTATTGGGATCGTTCGCCTCATTTCAGGTCAGACCCTAAGAGGAAACGACGGGGAGCGTTATCGGTTTCGGAAAGGTGGGCGAGCCTCGCGCTAATTTCCAATTCCCCGCCGACGCCGCTCTTTTTCGAGCTTGGGCGTGGGCCGGCTGCCATGCGGGAGCCGGCTGCGGTGCGGGAGGACGTCTCTCCCGGTCCGCTTGACCGGCCGGGAAGAAAACCATCTGGTGCCTTTGCCCGCCGACCCACGTGCAGCGGCAATATTTCGGGCGATCGACGCCCTGGCTCGGAAAGTCGGGGGGATCGCGGGCCGCATAGATGAAATCTTTACAGTATTCGGACCCATGGATCAGCACATACTCAACAAGGTGAGTACTTCATCCGCCGTCCGAGGGCGTGTTTTACCAGCTATGCGCTCGAGTTACAGCCCTGTCGCCGCCATCAGCGCCCGCAGAACGCGGTCGGCGGCGAAATGCTCGCGAGCAATTTCCCGCGCGGCCCGGCTATGCGATGGATAGTCGGCGATAATCGCGTCGACGGCGGCAAGCGCTTCGTCTTCGGTGGCGAATTCGAAGAGCCCCCGGCCGACCGGGTAGAACTTGCTGAAGCCGGTGCCCATCGTCACGACCGGGCGTCCGGCTGCGAGATAGCAGACGCTGCGATCGCTGAACCAGCCGCTGTTCGGACGCACGTAAATGTCCTTGGCGACGGTAAACTCGCCGCGGGACCGGGCGATAAAGTCGCGATAGGCTTCCATGCTCGCCGAGATCGAGCCGGGATCGGCGAGGTTCCAGCCGGCATTCGTGACCTTGGCGCGCACGGCGGCATCGGGCGGATCCATCGCCAAGGCAAAACAGGTCTCGGGCCGGCGTCTGGGCAGGTCGAGAAACCGCAGGAAATTGACGTGCTTCGACCAGACATAGCGCGAGCCGGCGAATTCGATGTCCTTGCCCTTGTTTTCCCAGGTGGCGATTGTCGTAAAACAAAGCGGTTCACCGCAGGGTTCGGGCCACAGATCGAGGACCACCGGAGGCCGCGTCGGATGCCAGTCGATCCCGGACAGCGGCACCGGGCAATCGTCCGATCCCAAATTCTCGCCATAGCTGAAGAAGTGCGTATGGGCGTCGAGATAGGCGCGGGCCGCCGGATCCGCGAGCGCATACTTGATTTGTTCGTAGATCGGGTCGCTGTCGACCGATGATCCGCACCGGGCAGGCGAGATGCTCCTGGCGCAACCTGGTCGCCCCGCACAGATTGATCAAACCGTCGGCCTGAGCATAGAGACGCCGCACTTGCTCGCGCGGCAGCCCGTGCCATTCGTCGCTGATTGCGTCCCAATAGGCCCAGCGGCCGCCAAGGCCGTAGCTTTCCATCGCACGCCGAAGGTAGGCGACGTTGTAGTCGCACCCCATCATCACGCTGGCGACGCGGGGATCGTAAGGATTGGCTCCGCCATCCTCGATATACCAAACGTCATAACCGAGACGTTCGAGACCTACCAGATAATGCATCGCCTGCCAGGCGATGCCGGCGAGCGGCATCTGGCCGACGAAATGGAGAACGATGATCGTGCCGCGTTCGCTCAAGTCCCGCACCCGGTGTCGTGTCCGGCGGCACAACGGCCAGCCTGGCGATTCATTTCCATGCACCTGTCCGCACCGCTGGCGGCCAGCGGTCGGCAGCAGACGCGGCAAGACCCCAAATCGCGTGGGGTTGCCTGCTCTTGACCCGCCATGTTAGGCAGAAACGATGATCGACGGCATCATAGGATGGTTGACGGGGACGCCGGTGAATGGCGGGGCGCCGCCACAGGACGAGCTCAAGCTGACGCTCACAGCCCTGCTTGTCGAGGCGGCCCACAGCAACGACCACTTTGACGAAACGGAGCGCGCCGTCATCGCGCGACTGCTCGGGGGTCATTTCAATCTGTCGCAGGCTGATGCGCGCGCGCTGCTCGCTGCCGGTGAGCGCGCAGCCGAACAATCGGCCGAGCTGTTTCATTTTACCCGGATCGTCAACGAGCGGCTTTCTTTCGAGCAGCGGGTCGAACTGATCGAGATGCTGTGGGAGGTCGCCTATGCCGACGGCGTGCTCGACCAGTATGAGGACAGCCTGCTGCGCCGCGTCGGTGGACTGATCTATGTGCCCGATCGCGAGCGCGGTTTGGCGCGCCAACGCGTTCTCAGGCGGTTGGGACGGGGCGACGCCATCTGATCGCTTGCCGAGCCGGCCCACGGCCCGAAGTTTAGGAGAAGAAGCCCGTACCATGACCTACGTCGTCACCGAAGCCTGCATTCGCTGCAAATACATGGATTGTGTCGAGGTGTGCCCGGTCGATTGCTTCTACGAGGGCGAGAACATGCTCGTCATCCACCCCGACGAATGTATCGATTGCGGGGTGTGCGAGCCGGAATGCCCGGTCGATGCGATCATTCCGGACAGCGAGCCCGAAGCCGAACGCTGGGTCGAGGTGAACCGCGACTTTGCGGCCGCTTGGCCCAACATCACCCGCAAGAAGCCGGAACCTGCCGACGCCGACGAATGGAAGGACGTCCCCGACAAATACGACAAACATTTCAGCCCCAAGCCCGGCGGCAGCTGAGTGAGGGGAGCGCGCCGGAAATCGCCCGCGATATGCGTCCCGGACATGTGTGACCTGCTGGCCTTCGACAGGCCTTTCATGATATCAGTTTGACAGTGCTATTGACCCGTTCCTCTCCGGTTCCGTGCTCTGGCCGAAGTGTGGGCGGTCGCCGCCGCGGGGATGCGGCGGGTTGATGCGTCCCGGCATCATCATTCGGTTCGATTGCGAGAGACGGACATGACGTCGGAAAAACCACCATTCGCCACGGGTGACCTAGTCGTCTATCCGACCCATGGGGTAGGCCAGATCGTCGGCATCGAGATCCAGGAGATTGCCGGGTACACCCTGAATGTGTTCGTGGTTGCCTTCGACAAGGACAGGATGACGTTGCGGGTGCCGCTGGCGAAGGCCAAGGTGTCTGGCCTGCGCAAATTGTCGAGCCGCAAGGAAATGGACGCCGCGCTCGCCAAGCTGCGCGGCCGTTCGCGGTCCAAGCGCACGATGTGGAGCCGCCGCGCCCAAGAGTATCAGGCCAAGATTGCGTCGGGTGATCCCGGATCGATCGCCGAGGTCGTGCGCGATCTCTATCGCAATGTCGGCCAGCCCGAGCAGTCCTACAGCGAGCGGCAGATCTATCAGGCGGCGCTCGACCGGTTTGTCCGCGAATTCGCCGCGGTCGAGCGGATCGACGAGACCACCGCGACCCAGCGGGTGGAACAACTGCTGACGGCGTGACTTGGGGGGCCTGACGGCGTGACTTGGACTGCCTTAAAGAAGGCTAGCGGGGTCGGGTGACCGCTACACGGCCGGCGCGCAATCTAGTACAGCTGCGCGGCGCCCGAAGAGTGTGGACAGTCGGCGCAATTCACGGGGCGGCACAACGTCTCGTCCGGGTGCACGACCAGATCGGCGAGCGCTTTCAGGAAGGCGACCGGGTCGTTTACCTCGGCAATTATTTTGGCTATGGCGACGCGGTCTGCGCGACGGTCGACGAATTGCTCGATTTCCGCCGCCGGGTGCTCGCGCGGCGGCACGGCTTTGCTTGCGATGTGGCATTTCTGCGCGGGACGCAGGAGGAAATGCTGCAAAAGCTGCTGCAGCTGCAATTCGCACCCAACCCCGGCGAAGTCCTGACCTGGATGGTCAACGCCGGTATCGAGCCGACGGTGCGCGGCTATGGCGGCGATCTGCGGCAGGGCTTTGCCGCAGCCCGCGGCGGCCCGCGCGCGATCACCCGCTGGACGAGCATCTTGCGCGGTGCGATCAATGCCGCCCCGGGCCACACGACGCTGCTTTCGGCGCTGCGTCATGCTGCCTTCACCGAAGAAGGCGGGTTGTTGTTCGTCCACGCTGGCGTCGATCCGGCACGACGGCTTGGCGCGCAGGGCGACGCATTTTGGTGGGGCCGTCAAGACATCCTGGATCTCGCCGCGCCGTTCGATGGGTTCCGACGCGTCGTCAGGGGCATTGACGCTCAGCGGCGCGGGCTCGTCGAAAGCCGATTCGCCGTGTCGCTCGACGGCGGCTCCGGCCGCGGCGGACGCCTGCTCGCCGCCTGCCTGGCGCCTGACGGCGCCGTTCTCGACCGGATCGAGGCCTGATCGCGCCAGGTCGCCGGCGCCTCGAAAGAGACGTCAGATCGCGGTATAGCCGCCATCGACCAGTAGATCGCTGCCGGTCACAAAGCTCGAATCGTCGCTGGCGAGAAACACCGCCGCCGCCGCAATCTCAGGCGGCTGGCCGAGCCGTCCCAGCACGTGCTTGGGCCCGATCGCCGTGCGGGCGGCCTCGAAGCTGCCGTAGCGGCGGGTGATCCGCTCGGTCTCGACCGCGCCCGGCGACAAGGCGTTGACGCGGATGTTTTGAGCCGAATGATCGATCGCCATGACCTTGGCGAGCTGGATCAAGGCGCCCTTGGTCGCGCAATACGCGGCCCGCCCGGCGCTTCCGACGCGGCCGAGCTGCGAAGCGATCAGGATGATCGAGCCGCCGCCACCGGCAACCATCAACGGCAACGCGGCGCGACACAGCAGGAACGAACCGGTCAAATTGACCGCCACCACCCGCTCCCAATCGGCGAGGCTGGTCTCGACCACCGTGCCGCCGGCGTCGTGCGGGGCGGCCCCGCTGACCAGAATGTCGAGCCGGCCGAACGCGCTCTTGGTCGCGGCGACCACAGCGAGCGTGTCGCTTTCGACCGCGACGTCACAGAGCCGGGCAAGGGCGCGAGCCCCCGCCGCCTCGACAAGCCGCGCCGTTTCCTGCGCCCCCGCCAGATCGACATCGCAACAGGCGACCGCAGCGCCCGCCTCGGCGAACGCAACCGCGATCGCCCGTCCGATGCCGCCCGCCGCGCCGCTGACGAGCGCCGCCTTACCGCCAAGTTCCATGCAACGATCCCGCGCCGACCGATCAGATGACCTGTTCGGTGCGCGGATCGATCAGATGCATCTGGTTGAGGTCGGCGACGAGCGGCATCGTCTCGCCGACGTTCCCGGCGGCGGCGGGATCAACGCGGCCGCAAACCTCGACCCCGTCGACAACGAAATAGACCATCGTCTCCATGCCCATCGGCTCGACGACGTCGAGCGGCGCCGAAAACGGCACCGCGCCCGGCGGCACGTCGCTTCGAGATTCGGTAATGTGCTCAGGCCGCAACCCGAACAACAGCTCGCTGCCGGCATGCGGCCGATAGTGGGCTTCGCGCCAAGGCGGTACCGGGAAGGTCAGCCAGTCGGCGAGTCGGACCGTCAGCCCGGCGCCGTTCTCGACCAGCCGGCAGGACAGAAAATTCATCGTCGGCGAGCCGATAAAGCCGGCGACAAACCGGGTCTTCGGATGGTGATAAACCTCCTGCGGCGTACCGATTTGGTCGATCCGCCCGGCGTTCATGACGACGACCCGGTCCGCCAAGGTCATCGCCTCAACCTGATCGTGGGTGACGTAGACCGTCGTCGTCGTGACTTTCTGATGCACCTTTTTGATCTCGGTGCGCATTTGCACCCGCAATTTGGCGTCGAGGTTCGACAACGGCTCGTCGAACAGGAACACCTTGGGGTTCCGCACGATCGCCCGCCCCATCGCCACTCGTTGACGTTGGCCGCCGGAAAGCTGCTTTGGCCGTCGGTCGAGCAGGCTGGTGATGTCAAGGATACCAGCCGCCGCCTCCACTCGCTCTTTGATTTCCGGCTTCGGAAACTTCTTCAGCCGCAGACCGAAGGACATGTTTTCGAAGACGGTCATGTGCGGATAGAGCGCATAGTTCTGAAACACCATCGCTATGTCGCGGTCCTTGGGCGGCACATCGTTGACCATCTGATCGCCGATGTAGATCTCGCCCGAGGTGGCCTCTTCGAGACCGGCGATCATGCGCAGGGTGGTGGTCTTGCCGCAGCCCGAGGGACCGACCAGTACGATGAACTCGCGATCGGCGATATCGAGGTCGATCCCCTGAACCGCCGGCGTCTTGTCGAACATCTTGACGATGTTGCGGAGCGCAACCTGCGCCATCCTACCCGTCCTTCCCTGTCAGGCCTTTTTCGAGCCGGTGGTCAAGCCAGAGATGTAGTAGTCATCGAAAACGTCGAGATCAACAGCCCCGTTAAGGCGCCGCTTCCTCGGTCCGGGCTCGGGCTTCACCTAGGGTTGAACAGCGCCGCTTGCGCGCCAAAAGACATCCCGTGCGGGACGTGGCAGTAGCCGGGCCGGCGAATGGTGATTTCGGCTCACGCGCTGCCTTCCGGCTCTTGCGGCCCGACCGTCGCATCGCCGCTTTCCGGGCTGAAGATGCCCGCATCGTCCGGCCGCGAGCCGCGATGGCGCTCGAGTTCATGGGCGTAGCGGCGCAGTGCGTAAGCCTCGCTCAAATAGCCGATGACCCGGCGGCCCTCGTTATTGTCGATGACCGGCAAGGTCTCCTGTGCGGCTTCACTGAAGCGGTTGAGGGCAGTGCGCAGATCGTCGCCGGGCATCAGGTAGGCCGGCGTCGCAGAAGCAAAATCGCCCACGGTCTTGGTCTCGTTGTCGCCGGCAGGCCCGTTCGCCTCAGCTGGATCGATAGTGCCGGACAGCCGGCCGTCGCCGTCGACGACGAACACTTGCCGCGTGCTGCCCGTCGGATACCGTCTGTGCAGCTCGGCGAGTGACAGATCGGCAGAGATCACTGCCGGATCCCGGCGCATCATCGGCCCGATCAACAGCTCGTTGATCCAACCGACATCCTCTGGGCTGTGGATCGCCAGCCCGCGCAGATGGAAGCGCCAAGTCGCAAATGAATAGCCGAACCAATGCCGCACCGCGATCGCGGCGGTGACGACCCCGACCATGACCCCGATCGTCGCCGAAAAATCACCCGTCGTCTCGAGCACCAGCATGATCATCGTCATCGGCGCGCCGACAATCGCGGCGGCGACCGCGCCCATCCCGACCAGCGCATAGATCAGCGGGTCGGTGGCGAGATGGGGTTGGAGCTGCGTCAACAGCTCGCCTACGAAGCTGCCGAACAGCGCGCCGAGAAACAGTGAAGAGCTGAACAGCCCGCCGCGGAAGCCGGACCCGATCGACACCGCCGAGCCGATGATCTTGGCAACGACCAGCCCGCCCAGAAAAGGCAGGTCGAACCCTCCGTGCAAGACCGCCAGGATGCCGCCATGGCCGCTGCCGAGCACTTGCGGAAACGGCAACGCCATCACGCCGAGCATCAAGCCGCCCAGCGCCGGCCGCGCCCAGCGCGGCACTGCTTGCGCGCGGAACAGCCTTTCGGTCGACGTCACCCCTTTCATCGTCAAAATGCCGAGACCGGCCGCGGCCAGCCCCATGCCGAAAAAAGCGAGGTAGTCGGCTGACGTCAACGCGATGTCGTGCCACACGACAAAGATCGGGCTCGACCCGATCAGACCGCGGACGACGAGCACCGCGGTCAGCGCCGCGATGCCGACCGGCGCCAAGGCCTGCAGCGTGTAGCTGCCGATGATCAGCTCGAAGGCGTAGAAGGAGCCGCTCAATGGTGCATTGAACGCCGCGGCGATCGCCCCCGCGGCACCACAACCTACCAGAAGACGCACGTCGTCACGCCGCAGACCGACGCTGCGGCCGATCCGCGAGGCCATCGCCGCGCCGAGCTGGGTGTAAGCCGCTTCGAGCCCAACCGAGGCGCCGAACCCGCCCGACAGGATCGTCACCCAGACCAGCCCGAGGCTGTCGCTCAACGACATCCGGCCGCCGAGCAGCGCGTTCGCCTCAATCGCGTCGACGACCTCGCGCGGCCGCCAGCGGCGCAGCATAACCGAGCTCAGTCCGACCAGCAGACCGCCGACAATCGGCACGAACACCAGGCGCACCGGTTCAATCGCGACGACTTCGCTCAGATGCGCGTCGAACGGGACCGCGAACGCCATATGGCGGACGAGACCGAGCAGCAAATTGATCAGGACGACGCCAAGCCCCGCGGCGATGCCGGTTGCCAGCGCCAGGACGAGCAGGAACAGCTCACTGTCGCGCAACCGCGCCTCGCGGCGCGGGCCAGCGGCCGCGAGTTCGGTTTCGCTGCTCCCGGCGGCAGATGCGATCTCGGCCACGCGCCTCGGGATAGGCGCATTGGCCACGGCTGGCAATAGCGGGCTTGGGCGGATGCGAGGCTAAAGGTCGCGCCCCAGCCGCCTGCTCGACATTTGCGCGCGTCAGCGATCAATGGCGCGAGAAATAAACGCGATAGAGCTGATCGCGGAACGGCGCGCTGGTCTCTACCGCCGATTGGAAATCGGTCTTGCCCAGGACAAAGGCGTCGAGCGGCTCGGTTGCGAGAATGGTGGCGTTTCGCGGCTCGCCGCTGATCAGCGCGACCTCGCCGAAAAAGTCGCCCCGCGCGAGCCGCGCCACCTCGTGGTCGGCTCGAACCACATCGACTTCCCCCTCCGAGATCAGAAAGAACTCCTCACCGGGCTCGCCCTCGCGGACAATCGTTTCGCCGACGGCGTAGTGGCGCTTTTTCATCTTTTCGGCGACCTCGGTCAGCTGGGTCGGGGTCAGCGTCCTGAATAGATCGACCGCACGCAGGAATTCGCAAATCCGTAGGGCGTCGTGCAGCACCACATCGGACACGATCCGGCCGTCGACCATGTGCACGAGCCGGTCGGCGGATTCGATGACGCGGTAATCGTGAGTCACCATGATCACCGCCGCATCGTGCTCGATCGTGGTCGCCTTGAGCAGGTCGATCACCCTCTTTGCCGATTCACGGTCGAGCGCCGCGGTCGGCTCGTCGGCGAGAACAAGACGCGGCCCATTGACGAGCGCTCGGGCAATCGCCACCCGCTGGCGCTCGCCGCCCGACAACATCCGCGGCTTGTAGTCGACGCGGTGGCCAAGACCGAGCCGTTCGAGTATCTCGGTGCCGCGCCGGCGCATCGCTTCGCGCCGTTCGTGCCCAAGCTGCATCGCCATCTTGACGTTTTCGTACGCGGTCAAGGCGTCGAACAGATTATGCATCTGAAAGACGAAACCGATGTCGCGGCGCACCTCGACGAGCCCATGCGCAGGCAGCTGCGACAGATTGCGGCCGAGGACTTCAATGCTGCCTTCCTGTACCGAGCGCAGGGCGCCGATCAAGGTCAACAGCGTCGTCTTGCCGGCACCCGACGGACCGGTCATCACAACCAACTGGCCCGCCGGGATCTCGATGCGGTTGTCGAACAGCACCTGATTGCGCGCCACACCCTCGCCGTAAAAGTGGTTGAGTCCACCCACGACCACGACCGGCGGCAGGGCGACGGACGCGGCGACCGGAGCCGGCAATGGGGCCGGCGGCTCGGCAACCATCGCGCCCATCAGAACACCGCCGCCGGGTCGGCCCGGATCACCCGGCGCACCGCGATGACCGCCGAAGTCAAACACATGCCGAGGGTCAGACCGAAGCTCACCAATGTGATGCCGAGGCTCATTCGCATCGGCAACAGCGCGATGTGGGCGATCAGCCGGTATAGACCGAGGCTCAACAGCCACGCCGGGACCCAGCCCGATATCCCATTCAACGCCGCCTGCTCCAACACGACGCGCAGCAGAAAAACGGTCGGGTATCCAATCGCCTTCAAGGTCGCATATTGCGGCAACTGATCGGCAACTTCGGTAAAGATGATTTGGTAGGAAATCAACATTCCAACGACAAAGCCGACGATCGTGCCAATGGCAAAAATTGGTCCGGCCGAGGACACGTCAGCCTGGAATGCGCGCTCGAAGGCGATGAGTTGCTTCTTGGTCATGACCGCGATGCCCGCCGGCAGCGACTTCTTTAGTGCGGCTTGCACCGCGGCCGGATCCGCACCCGGGGCAAGCTTGATCACCCCGGCCTCGACGCCCGGCTGACTGCCCGCGGCGCGGTGCAGCAAATCGGCAAAGGTGCGGTCGCTCATGATCACGGTGCCGTCGCTCATGAAGTCGGGGCCGAGCGCGAAACTGCCGACGATGTCGACCTTGGTTCCGTTCAATTCGGATCGTTCGGCCGACCGATCCATGCCGAGAAAGCGGCGGCTGCGGCGATCGACCAAAACCGTATTGGTTGTATTCAGGCGGGCGCGCCGGGCGTTTACTTCGGCGAACAAAAACACCGGCTCGTCGGGATTGAAAGCGAAGCCGCGAACCAGGTAAACCTTGCCGTCATCGGGGTTTTTCCAGAACAGATCAAACCAGTCGGCATAGAGCGGCCGCGCGCTCGCCACCCCCGGGACAGTCTTCGCGGCCGCCAGCACCGCCGCGGGAAACGGATCCTGGGTCGCGAACTGGTATTTGTGCACACTCTGCAGAATGATATCGCCGTCGAGGCCGCGCAGCACCTGCAACGAGGCGTCGAAAAACGCCCCCTCGAAGCCGAGTTGCATCAGCATCAGCAGCACCGCAAATCCGATCCCTGCGCTCGATCGCAACAGCCGCCGCTTGTTCGCGGTCAGGCTCCGCCAGGCGAGCGGGACCGGGCGCGACCCGCCCCGTCCGGCAAACGGAAGAGTGACAGCCACCCCCGCCGCTTTCGTCAGAACACGTCGGCAGGATCGGCGCGCCGCAGCCCGCCCAGCGCCAGCAGCGCCGAGACCGCAGCCATGACCAGCGCCGCCGCCAGCACCGCCGCGACGTGCCCTACTGACATCGTCACCGGCAGCAACGTCTTCTGCCTGATCTCGCCGTAAAGCCACACGCCCGCAGCCACTGCCGGGGCAAAGCCGGCGACGGCGATGATCAGCGACATCGCCGCAACCGTGCCGGCGAGAGTGGCGTCGGTATAGCCGATTGCTTTCAAGGTGGCGAATTGCGGCAGCTGCCGGCTCACCTGGGTCGAGACGATCTGATAGACGACCATGACCCCGACCACGACCGAGATCAGCAATCCCGAGCCGAAAATCAGCCCGACCGAGGTCCGCGTCGTCCAGTAGGAGGTCTCGCGCCCAGTCAGTTGGGCCCGGCTGAAGAGCTGGGTGTCGGCCCCGGTCAATTTCTGCAAATCTGCGGCAGCACGGTCCGGGTCGACCCCCGGCTTCAGCCGGATCAAGCCGAGATTGGCCTCGCTCAGCCCGCGCCGCGGAAACAGCCGGGCGAAGTTGGGCTCGCTGACGAGTGCAACGCCGAGCCCCATGAAACCGGTACCGAGCTGGTACTGCCCGCCGACCGTCTCGTCACGATCGCCGATCTCGACAACCCGGCCGGCATCGAGCGGGCCAAACATCGGTCGGGTCGTGCTGTCTAACAGGACCGTGTCGGCCCGACCGAGCACGCCCCGCCGCGCGTCGATGCTGTCGGGTACGAAGACGCCGCTTGCCGGATCGAAGCCGATCACGAACAGATCGGGCCACACCCCGCCCTCGCCGCTTTTCCATTTGGCAACGCCGAAGTAGATCGGCGTTGCTTCAGCGACATCGGGCGAATCTCGGGCGGCGGCGAGCCGGCTCAAAGGGAAAGCGCCGGGCTGCGCCTGATATTCATATTGGTTTGAAACCAGCAGCAGGTCGAAGCGCATGTTGTCGTAGAGCAGCATCCCTCCCTGCGGCACCGCAAAGAACAACCCGAGCTGGATGAAAACCAGCAGGATGGCCATGAAGATGCCGATCAGCGTCAGCGCCGTCCGCCCTTTGTCATGGGTCAGGATCCGCCAGGCGAGCGTCACGGTCACGACTGCCCGAACCTCGGATGACGCCACACTTGCCGCATCGGCGCGCCCCTGCCTCGCCAAGACGCCGCAGCCCGGCCCACGTTGCAGGATTTGATTGGGACCCGGCTGCCGCCGCCGCACGGTTGCATGATCGTCGATTACCCGTCGGGCAGGTCAATACGATTGTGCCGGTCAATCAGAATTAGCCGCCGACCGTGCGTGCTCCGGCTTACAGGCGGCGCAGACCAGGCCCGTCACGGAGAGAGCCGCTGGACAGGCGGCGTGACCCTAGCGATACCCGCTGTCGCCGTGTTCCGGGAATGGCGGAATTTCGGCCTTTACCGCGGCGATCGTGTAGTGCTTGACCTCGAGTGTCCACGGCGAATCGATTGCCGGTTCCGGCACCCCGGCATAGGGCAGGTACAATGACAGGTTCGAAACGTACAGGGTTTTCCCGTCGGGGCTGAAAGCCGGGCTCGCCGGGAACAGCAGCCCTTGCACCGTGCCGTTCCGGCTGAGGCCTTCGAAATCGCCGCGTTTGGCGACGACTTTCGGCAAGGTCGCGCCCAAGGCGTCGACTGCATTCGGGTCGATCACGTCGATCTCGTCTTCTTGATTGGCGACGACCCAAAGGTTGTCGTGCCGGTCGACGGCGATGCCGTCGGGGGCATTGACCCCGGTGGTCAACACCGCGGCCTGGCCGCCGACCGAGACCGACCCGTCGCGGTTCAGCGCAACCGGTATTTCGACGATCGAATGATAGGCGGTGTTGGCCACGTACATCTCGGTGTATTCGTTGTTGAACTCGACGCCGTTGGCGCCAAACGGCGGCACCAGGATGAGCCCCGAGGCGGCCTGCGGCGACAGGGTCTGCGAGTTCGACAAATTTGCTGGGTGCCCCGCCAGCGGGTCCGGTCTTCCAAATGACACCCTGGAACGAGTTCGGACACGTAGACGTTGCCGGCCTTGTCGAAGGTCAGCCCGTTCAGACCGGACGCGGAGCCAAGCCCGGTATCCATGAACACATTTGTTTTGCCGGTCTTGGGATCGGCCTGCTAGACGATCCCCTGGGCAAGATCGCAAATCAGCAACGTCTGTGACGAGGCCTGAAAAACCAGCCCGAGAAGGGTGGTGCTCGGTTGCGGCGCCGGACTTGCCGCCGGGTTGGCGAGGGCGACGTTGTAAAGCAACGCACCGTCCGGCCGGAACGAAAACAAGTGCGGCGGCCCGGCGACCGGACCGTTGCTGTTGATGCCGAAAGTCGGGGTATAGACCGTGCCGTCCGGGCCGACGGTCAGGCCTTCGACGGCGACCGGCGTGTTGTCCGGAAGGTTCGGCAAGATTGCAAATGTACCGGTCTGCCCGCGATCCCAGGCGTTTGCCGGGCCCGCCGCAAGGAACAACAGCAACGGCACAAGAATGTGACCGCGCAGCAATGTCCACATGATCTCCTCCCCGTCAATTATCGTTAACCAAGCCTTAGGCGATGAATTAATTCTCAGCCCTGTTGAGAGCAATGCTTGGCGACAGGCGACCTGTCAAGCTGGCGCCGCGGCGATCTTGTCGATCAGCGCTGCCGAGGATCGTCGAACGCTCGAGCAAGACGCTCGGTGCGCCGGGCGGCCGGATTTGATGGCTGGCTCCTCCCCCGGGACAAAGAGAACCCGCACCTTTGAGGGCACGTTTTTTAGGCAAGCCCGTCGTGCGCGGGTATCTCGGATGGTCAACCGCCAATGCAGATCGGACTTGACGCGAGATGCGGTCGATCCTGCGTAAGGGTGGGGAACGCCTGGCAATGCCGATCCGGTGTTTGACGAACTTGGCGCAAGTGGATGCGCCGGCTGCCGCGACGGCAATCCCGCAGGCTTTCTTGTATTTTTTTGAAGAACAGATGGCGCGGCAATCGGACGCTTGCGAGGAACCGGGGATGGGCGGGCTTACCGGCGCCTAGCATTTGCGATGCGTTGAATCGGGGCGCCGGCCCGGCGCAGCTTTCGGGGGCTTGCAGTAAAGAGGGATGCGGTTTTTCGCCGCCATAGCGCTGCGGGGCCGGCGCGGCATCAGCTGGTTGCGAGGCGACGGTCTGCCCGCTGCACTGCCCGCGACGATCGGGGCACTGGCGTTCCTGTTGCGCCTATACGGGCTTGGGGACAAGCCGTTTTGGCTCGACGAGGTCGCGAGCCTGCGCCGGGCGACGGCGACGATCCCCGACCTCGTGGCGGACTCGCTGCACAACAACCATTACCCGAGCTATTTCCTGCTGCTGTGGCTGGTCGCGAAAATCGGCACGTCGCAATGGCTGCTGCGGTTGCCCTCGGCGGTGTGCGGCGCCCTCGCCGCGGCGCTTACCTGCGCGATCGGCCGCCGGATTGCGGGTCGACGCGCCGGCGCCGTCGCCGGGCTGTTGATGGCGTTCTCGCCGTTCGAGGTTCAGTTTGGGCAGGAAGCGCGCTCGTACACTCTGGTCGCCTGTGTGATTTTGACCGCGCTGTGGGGGCTGGTGCGGCTGGCCCAGGAGCCGGCTGCCGCGGCGCTCCCCTTTAAACACAATGGCGCCTTGCGGGGTGCGTGGGTCGCCTATGGTCTCGGCACGATGGCGGCGCTCGATGTGCTCAATGTCGCCATACCCTGGTTCGTCGCGGCCAATCTCGGCGCGATCGTCATCGCCCGCGCCGCCGGCAACGGCAAACGCCAGTTTTGGCAAAACTGGGTCTTGATCCAGCTTGCCGTCCTTGGGGCATGGGCACCGTTGCTCGCCGCGGTCTATGTCGCGAGCAACGGTGCGGTCCTCGACGGCGTCGCCTGGGCGCCCGCCGAGACCGCCAAGTCGATCTGGTCGATCGTCGCCCCCGTCTATCTGTTGCGGCTATCGAACTTCATCACGCTCGACCTCGCACCTGTTGTGGTTCCCGGACTTTCGCTTGTCGTGGCGGTGCTGGCCGCGCTTGGCGCCTGGCGCCTGTGCCGCGAGCCGACGGTATTGGCGGTGCTCGGCGGCGCCGCGCTGGTGTTGCCGTTCGGCCTGTGCCTCGTCTCGCTGTTTGTGCCGGTGCTGGTGCCGCGCTATTTCGCTTGGAGTGCCGCCCCATTTTTCATCTTCGCCGGAGCCGGTCTCGGTGTTTTTTCGGGGGCGCGGTTTGCCGCGCTGGCAACGGCGTTGGGCGTGGTCTGCTTGATCAATCTGATCCCTTACTACGGTTACGAGACCAAGCCGCGCTGGGATCTGGTGGCGACCAAGCTCGCCGCCATTGCCCATCCGGGAGACGTGGTGCTGGTCAACAGCTACTATGGTTATTCGGTTCTGTCGGTTTTTGCCGCCCGGGCCGGCCTCGATCAGCGTCATGTGAAGCTGACCTGGTTGCTGCCGGAAGCCGTGGAACCCGCGAAAATCGCGACCGCAGGCGATGTGTGGGCGGTTTATGGACGCAGCGGACAAGCGGCAAAGCGCTCGCCGGAGGATTTCCGCCGTTCGCTTTCCATCGCGCTCGGCGGGCCGGTGGCGGCGAACGCGATCGGACGCTACATCGTGCTGTGGCGCTTCAGGAAGCCGAAGCCACCCGAACCCGACGCGCAGGCCGGAGGCTATTGCCGGCTCGAAGAGCAACACCAATAGGATTCGTTGCCGGGCGGCGCAGACGCCGATAAGCCGGCCGGCTTGGCGCTGACGCTTGACTTCCGGCGGGTTAGCTGGCGGGATCGCCGCCTTGATTTTGGAGGAGGGTCGGATGGCGCGGGCAAACCGGGTGCGGGAATTGTGGCAGGCGGGTAAGCCCGTCATCAACAGCTGGCTCGGCATCCCCAGCAGCTTTTCGGCCGAGGTGATGGCCCATCACGGCTGGGATTCGCTCGTGGTCGACATGCAGCACGGCATGATCGACTACCAGATGATGGTGACGATGCTGCAAGGCATCTCGACCACCCAAACGGTGCCGCTGGTGCGGGTGCCATGGAACGACCCGGCGCACATTCAGAAGGCGCTGGACGCCGGGGCCTACGGCATCATCTGCCCGATGATCAACACCCGCGCCGAGGCCGAGAAGCTCGCCGAACTCGATGCGCTATGCGCCACTCGGCCATCGCAGCTCGGGGCCGATCCGCGCTTCGCTGTACGGCGGGGCCGACTACCATGCCAAGGCCAACGACATCGTCGTCGCCTTCGGCATGATCGAAACCGCCGAGGCGATCGAGAACCTCGACCAGATCCTCTCGGTCAAAGGGCTCGACGCGGTCTATGTCGGCCCCAGCGACCTGTCGATTTCCTACGGCCACCCGCCGGGCGGCGACAAGCCTGACGAGTGGATGATGACGGCGCTGAAAAAAGTGCTCGACGGCTGCAAGCGGCACGGCGTCAAGCCCGGCATCCATTGTGGTGCGCCGGCCTATGCCAAGAAGATGATCGAGATGGGCTTTATGTTCGTCACTGTCGGCGGCGACACCCGCTTTGTGACGATGGGCGGGCAAGCGGCAGTCCAGGAAATGCGCTCGGACGCGCCGGCGAAGCCTGCGGCTGGAAGCAGCAGCCCGTACTGACCGCGTCATTGCGAGCGCAGCGTAGCAATCTCGGCAAGGCAGTATCCCGGCCGAGATTGCTTCGGCGCCCCGAAGGGCGCCTCGCAATGACGGCGCCGACGCGGCGAGCTACCCGCCGACCGCGCCTTGCGTCTCGACAAAAACCGAATAGACCGACTGGCTCGCCGCCATGAACAGGCGGTTGCGCTTGCGTCCGCCGAAACAAAGATTGGCGCAGCGCTCGGGCAGCATGATGCGGCCGATCATCTTGCCGTCGAGAGCGAAGACCGCGACCCCGTCTTGGGCTTCGCCGCCGGAAAACCCGCACCACAGGTTGCCGTGGATGTCGATGCGGATACCGTCGGTTCCCCCCGGTTCGGCGTTGAAAAACTCGCGCCGGTTGGCCGTTTTGGTACCGTTTTCGACCACGTCGTAGAGCTGAACCGTCCGCGGCAACGGGCCCGGCGTATCGACGACATAGAGCAGTTTTTCGTCGGGTGAGAAGGCAAGCCCGTTTGGCCGCTTCATATCGCCGACCGCGATCGTCATCGCCCGGGTCGCAGGATCGAGCCGGTAAACCCGGAACGGCAGCTCCCGCGGCGCAGTGTGGCCGAGATAATTTCCGCGAATGCCGGCGCCGTTGTCGCTGAACCAGATCGCGCCGTCGGACTTGACCACGACGTCGTTGGGACCCGTTAGCCGCTTGCCCTCGAAACTGTCGGCTAGCACCGTGATCGCGCCGTCATATTCGGTGCGGATCAGGCGTTGCGTGTCCATCTCGCAGGTGACGAGCCGGCCCTGGCGGTCTCGCGTATTGCCGTTAGCGTAGTTCGACGGCTTGCGGAACACGCTGATCGCGCCGGTTTCTTCCTCCCAGCGCATGATCCGATCGTTGGGGATGTCGCTCCATAAGAGATAGCGGCCATCGCCGAACCACACCGGCCCCTCATTGAAGCGGCACCCGGTGGCGATCCGCTCGACCGCGGCATTGCCGAGAATGAGGGACTGAAAGCGCGGGTCGAGCACCTTGAAACTGGGGTCGGGGTAGCGTACCGGGTTCGGTCCGTCCCATTGCGCCGCGTGCGCTCCAGAGCCGAGCTCCGCCGCGGCTGCCGCGCCGGCCAAGATGAACGAGCGTCTTGCAAGCGGCATCTTTTTCTCCCTTGACCTGCTGGGTCGTCATTGGAGCGCAGCGAGGCGGTCTCGCGCCGCTCGGACCCCACGCTATCCAGATCGCATCGCCGCGCCAAGGCGCTCCTCGCGATGGCAATGAGGGTTTGAGCGGTTTTCGGTGAGGTCGCGTAGCCGGCCACCGCCGCAAACTCGTAGCCCGGCGGCGATCCAGGCGGTCTCCGCGTGAGCGCTTCAACCGCCTGGAATTACCGCGGCAGGGTGGTCGTCCCCATCAGGTATTCGTCGATGGCGCGAGCGCATTGACGACCTTCGCGGATCGCCCAGACGACGAGGGACTGGCCGCGCCGCATGTCGCCGGCGGCAAACAATTTTGGCACCGATGTGCGGTAATCGACGGTATTGGCGGCGAGATTGCCGCGCGGATCCAATGCGGCGCCGGATTGCTCGATCATTCCGGGTTTGGCCGGTCCGAGAAAGCCCATCGCCAATAACACGAGGTCGGCCTTTAAGGTAAAATCGCTGCCGGGGATCTCGTGCATCGCAAAGCGGCCGTCGGGGTTTTTGACCCAGCCGACGCGCACACACTCGAGTGCGGTGAGATGCCCGTCTTCACCCAATGCCTGCTTGGTCAGCACCGCCCAGTCGCGCTCGCAACCCTCTTCTTGGGACGACGAGGTGCGCAACTTCAGCGGCCAGTCGGGCCAAGTCAATGCCTTGTCTTCGCGCTCGGGCGGCTGCGGCAAAATTTCCAGCTGGGTAATCGAGGCGGCGCGCTGACGCACCGCCGTACCGATGCAGTCGGAACCGGTGTCGCCGCCGCCGATGACGACGACGTGCTTGCCCTCGGCGCTGATACGGCCGTTGGGGGCGGCCCGCTCTTCGGTGTCGCCGGCATTGCGCTTGTTCTGCTGCGGCAAATAATCCATTGCGAAATGAATGCCGTCGAGGCCGCGCCCCGGCACTTCGAGGTCGCGCGGCGCCTCGGCTCCGCCGGTCAGCGCTACGGCATCGAATCGCCCGAGCAGCGCCTCCATCGCAACATCGACGCCGATTTCGGTTTCAGTGCAAAAGGTCACGCCCTCTGCCGTCATCTGGTCAACGCGGCGGTCGATCAGCGACTTGTCCATCTTGAAATCAGGAATGCCGTAGCGCAGCAATCCCCCGACACGGTCGGCTTTTTCAAATAGAGTGACAGCATGCCCGGCGCGCGCCAATTGCTGGGCGCAGGCGAGACCGGCCGGGCCGGAGCCGACCACGGCGACATTCTTGGCGGTCAGCCGCGCCGGTTTGAGCGGCTCGATCCAGCCTTCTTGCCAACCACGGTCGACGATCGCGCATTCGATCGTTTTGATCGTGACCGGGTTGTCCTCGATGTTGAGGGTGCACGCCGCTTCGCACGGCGCCGGGCAGACGCGGCCGGTGAACTCCGGAAAGTTATTTGTCGAGTGCAGCGTCTTCAGCGCCGCCTGCCACTGGTCGCGATAGACCAAATTGTTCCAGTCGGGGATAAGATTGTTAACCGGGCAGCCGTCATGGCAGAACGGGATGCCGCAATCCATGCAGCGCGCCGCCTGCTTGCGGGTCTCCGGTTCGGGCAATGGCTTGACGAACTCGTTCCAGCCGCGGCGACGGATGTCGGGCTTCTCGTAGGGCCGGTCGCGGCGCTCGATCTCGAGAAAGCCGGTTGGTCTAGCCATCGATCGATCCTCGACATGCTCCCGGTCGCGCCGGTCAGCATTTCTGACTTATATCAATGTAGACCGACTTCGCGACCGGCATCAACGCCGCCGCCCCAGCCTCATTCGATGACTTCGTCGGCGCGGATCAGGAAGGACGGCGGCAGGGTCACGCCGAGCGCTTTCGCGGTCTTCAGGTTGACGACCAGCTGCAACCGCATCGGCTGCTCGACCGGCAGTTCGGCGGGCTTGGCGCCTTTGAGGATCCTGTCGATGAAGCTTGCCGCCAAGCGGGTTACCTCCGCCGGGTCGTTGGCGTAGCCCATTAGCCCGCCCGCGCCGGCAAACGGCCCGTTGGGGGACACCGCAGGGATTCGATAGCGCAAGGCGAGCTGGGCGATGTGCGCGAGTGGCAGGCTCGGCTGGACGATCACCGCCCCGACCTTGTTACTGACCATCGTCGGGAAAGCGGCGTCGAGGTCCGGGCCAACGGTGATTTCGACGGGCACGATATCGACGTTTTGGGCTTTGCCGACGCGTTCGATCTGTTCGAGGAAGGGCTTGGAGAAGGGATCGGCCGAATTGCACAGCGCGGCTATCCGGCTCAGACCCGGCAACGCCTCCTTCAGCAATTCGACCTGCTTTGCCGCCAGCTCCGGAGTTTGTCCGGCCATCCCGGTGATGTTGCCGCCCGGATGGGCGAGGCTCCTGACGATCCCCATCCCGACCGGGTCGCCCGCGTCGATCATGACGATCGGGATCTCGCTGGTGGCGCCCTTTGCAGCCAGCACCGTCGGGGTCATCCAGGCGCCGATGACATCGACCTTCTTGCCGACAATCTCGGCGGCGAGTTCCGGCAGGCGCTCCAAATTCCCTTCGGCAGACCAGACCTCGATGTGAATGTTTTGTCCGTCAACATAGCCGAGCGTTCGGAGCTCCTCGCGGAGCGCTTGCAGCATCCCAGTCGGTTCGGGCTTGCCGATGACGAGCACCCCGATCGTGGGCGCCTTCGGCTGCTGCGCCGCAACCGGCTCGACGAGGGTCGCACCGACAATGAGGGCGACAAGGTCCCGCCGCCTCACTCTGCGGCGGCCATGCGCGCCGCTGCTTGCTCGCTCTTCATTTCGAGCAGCGCGCGCCGATAGTCCTTTGGCATCACCTTGACGAAGCAGCCCAGTGCATTGTTCCAGTCTTCGAGCAGCGCACGGGCGCGCGCACTGCCGGTCAGCAGATGATGGCGTTCCAGCAGGATGCGCAGGCGCGCTGCGTCAAAGCGCAACAGGTCGCCCATGCCGGCTTCGTCGACACTCGGTGACCGCTGATGCGGCCGATCAGGATCATCGGCCTCGTCCGGTTCGGGGGCAGCCACCGCCTCCAATTCGACCCCGGCGAGGTTGCACAGATCGCGGAACCGCGCCTTTGGATCCCACACATAGGCGATCCCGCCCGACATCCCGGCGGCGAAATTGCGGCCGGTGTCGCCGAGCACAACCACGACCCCGCCCGTCATGTATTCGCAGCCATGGTCGCCGGTGCCTTCAACGACCGCTACGGCGCCGGAATTGCGCACGGCGAACCGCTCACCCGCGACGCCCTCGAAATAGGCTTCGCCGGCGATCGCGCCGTACAGCACGGTATTTCCGACGATGATGTTTTCGGTCGGCTCGCGCGTCGCCTGCGGCGGCTGGCGCACAATCAGCCGGCCACCCGACAGCCCCTTGCCGACATAGTCGTTGGCGTCACCAAAAAGTTCGAGGGTGACGCCGCGCGCCAGGAATGCGCCAAAGCTTTGCCCGGCATTGCCGTGGAAGCTCGCCCAGATCGTGTCCTGCGGCAGCCCGGCATGACCGTAGCGTAATGCCACCTCGCCCGACAGCATCGCGCCGACGGTGCGGTGGACGTTGCGGATCGGCAGCTCGAGGCGCACCGGCTCGCGCGCGTCGAGTGCGGTCTGCGCGGCGGCGATCAGCTCGTTGTCGAGCGCCTTGTCGAGGTGGTGGTTCTGCCGTTCGCAATTGTAGATCGCCACACCCGGCTTTGGTGCGACCGAATGCAGCAACCGCGACAGGTCGATGTCTTTCGCCTTCCAGTGCTCGATCGCGCGGATCATGTCGAGCCGGTCGACGCGGCCGATCATTTCGTTGAACCTGCGAAAACCGAGCTGCGCCATCAGTTCGCGCACTTCTCCGGCGACGAAGAAGAAATAGTTGATGACGTGCTCGGGCTGGCCGGTAAAGCGGGCGCGCAGCACCGGGTCCTGGGTGGCGATGCCGACCGGGCATGTGTTCAGATGGCATTTGCGCATCATGATGCAGCCGGCGGCGATCAGCGGTGCCGTCGCAAACCCGAACTCGTCGGCGCCGAGCAACGCCCCGACGATGACGTCGCGGCCGGTGCGCAAGCCGCCGTCGACCTGCACCGCGATGCGACCGCGCAGCCCGTTCAGCACCAGGGTTTGCTGGGTCTCGGCGAGGCCGATCTCCCAGGGCGAGCCGGCATGGGTCAGCGAGGTCAGTGGGCTGGCGCCGGTGCCGCCTTCAAAGCCGGCGATCGTCACGTGGTCGGCGCGCGCCTTGCTGACACCGGCGGCAACCGTGCCGACGCCGATCTCGGACACCAGCTTGACTGAAATCCGCGCTCGCGGGTTAGCGTTTTTCAAATCGTGGATCAGCTGCGCCAGATCCTCAATCGAATAGATGTCGTGATGCGGCGGCGGCGAGATCAACCCGACCCCCGGCGTCGAATAGCGCACCCGCGCGATCGCCTTGTCGACCTTGCGGCCCGGCAGCTGTCCGCCCTCACCGGGCTTGGCTCCTTGGGCCATCTTGATCTGCAAATCGTCGGCGTTCACCAAATATTCGATGGTGACGCCGAACCGGCCGGAAGCGACCTGTTTGATCGCCGAGCGCATCGAGTCGCCGTTTTCGAGCGGCGTGAACCGCGTCGCCTCCTCGCCGCCTTCGCCGGTGTTGGACTTGCCGCCGATGCGGTTCATCGCGATCGCCAAGGTCGTGTGCGCCTCGCGGCTGATCGAGCCGAAGCTCATCGCCCCGGTCGCAAACCTCTTGACGATCTCGCTCGCGGGCTCGACCTCGTCGAGCGGCACCGGCTCAGTGGCGGCCTTCAATGTCATCAGCCCGCGGATCGTCAGCAGGCGCTCGCTCTGGTCGTTGATCGTCGCGGCAAACGCCCGATACTCGTCGAGCGAGTTTCCGCGCACCGCGTGCTGCAGCCGGGCGACCGATTGCGGCGTCCAGGCGTGATCCTCGCCACGCAGGCGAAACGCGTAGTCGCCGCCGACATCGAGCATGTCGTGATAGATCGGGTTGTCGCCATAGGCGTGGCGATGACGCTCGACGGCTTCGCGGGCGATTTCGAGCAGGCCGACACCTTCGATCGTCGTCGCGGTGCCGGTAAAGTATTTCTCGACAAAATCGCTGGCGAGCCCGACCGCGTCGAAGATCTGCGCCCCGCAATAGGACTGGTAGGTCGAAATGCCCATTTTGGACATGACCTTCAGGATCCCTTTGCCGACCGCCTTGAGATAATTCTTCTGAACCGCCTCGGCGCTGAGGGGCAGATCGTTTTCGACGCGGATCTGGTCGAGCGTGGCAAAGGCGAGATAGGGGTTGACCGCCTCTGCGCCATAGCCGGCGAGCGCACAGAAATGATGGACTTCACGCGCCTCACCGGTCTCGACGACGATCCCGGTCAGGGTCCGCAATCCTTGTAAAATCAGATGGTGATGGACGGCGGAGGTCGCCAGCAAAGCCGGGATCGGCACTTGCTCTGCCGAGGTGGCGCGATCGGACAGGATCAGGATGTTATGCCCGGCCTCGACCGCGCCGGTGGCTTCGCAGCACAGGCGTTCGAGTGCCGCGGCCATGCCGTCCGCTCCCTCCGCCGCGGGCCAGGTCGCGTCGAGCGTGTCGGTGCGGAACGCCGGCACCAAGGTTTCGATCGCATGGATCTTTTGCAGATCGCCGTCGGTGAGGATCGGCTGCGATACTTCGAGCCGATGATGCGTGCCGGCCTCGTGACCCAAGAGGTTCGGCCGCGGCCCGATCATCGACACCAACGACATCACCAGTTCTTCGCGGATCGGGTCGATCGGCGGGTTGGTGACCTGCGCGAAATTCTGCTTGAAGTAGTTGTAGAGCAGCTTGGGCTTGGTCGACAGCGCTGCGATCGGCGTGTCTGTGCCCATCGAGCCGACCGGGTCTTCGGCGTCGCGCGCCATCGGCTCCAGAAAGAATTGGATGTCTTCCTGGGTATAGCCGAATGCCTGCTGCTGGTTCAGATGCGTCGTCGGGTCGTTCGGCCGCGTCGGCACGACCGCCCGGGAATATTCCTCCCGATTGCCCTCTGAGACATCGGGCAACTCGGAGAGCTTGAATTGGGTAGCCTCGAGCCAGGCTTCGTAAGGGTGTTCTGCGGCGAGTTGGCGCTTGATCTCGTCGTCGTCGATGATGCGGCCTTCCTCGAAGTCGATCAGCAGCATCTTGCCGGGCTGCAGCCGCCATTTGCGCCGAATGCGCTCTTCGGGCACCGGCAATACCCCGGCCTCCGACGCCATGATCACATGGTCGTCGTCGGTGATCACGTAGCGCGCCGGTCGCAGCCCGTTGCGGTCTAAGGTCGCGCCGATCTGGCGGCCGTCGGTAAAGGCGATCGCCGCCGGCCCGTCCCACGGCTCCATCAATGCCGCATGGTATTCGTAAAAGGCGCGGCGCTGCGGATCCATCAGCGGATCACCGGCCCAGGCCTCGGGGATCAGCATCATCATTGCGTGCGACAGCGAATAGCCGCCGCCAATGACGAGCAATTCCAGCGCATTGTCGATGCAGGCGGTGTCGGATTGGTTGGGCCCGATCAGCGGCACCATCTTGGCGAGGTCGGCGCCCAACAATTCCGAAGTCATCGCCTGGCGGCGCGCATGCATCCAGTTGACGTTGCCGCGTACCGTGTTGATCTCGCCGTTGTGACACAAAAACCGATACGGATGGGCGAGCCGCCAGGACGGGAAGGTGTTGGTCGAAAACCGCTGATGAACGAGCGCCAGTGCCGACACCGTCAGCGGATCGCGCAAATCCTGGTAAAAGCGGCCGACTTGCGGCGCCAACAGCAAACCTTTGTAGACCACTGTACGGGTCGAAAACGACGGCATGTAGAGCTCGGCCAGACCCGGCAGACCGTGTTGTGCCGCAAGCGCCACGACACTGTTCAGCGCCTGCTTGCGGATCGTCAGGATCTTGCGCTCGAAGGCGTCCTGGTCGGCAAGAGCAGGATCGGCGGCGACGATCGCCTGGCGGATTGCCGGCATGGTTTCAACGACCCGCGCGCCGAGCCCGGTCGTATCGGTCGGCACCTCGCGCCAACCGACCAATGACTGGCCCTCCGCATGAATAAAATGCTGGATATGCTGGATCGCGAAATCGCGCGCTTTTTCGTCGCGCGGCAGAAAACACATCGCGACGGCATATTGGCCGGGCGGCGGCAAAGTCAGACCTCGGCCGGCGGCCCAGTGGCGCAACAGCGCGTCCGGCATCTGGATCAGGCAACCGGCTCCATCGCCAACCAGGGGGTCGGCGCCAACCGCACCGCGATGGTCGAGATTGACCAGGATCTGCAGACCGCGCTCGATGATGTCGTGCGATTTTCGCCCTTTGATATTGGCGACGAAACCGACGCCGCAGGAGTCATGCTCGTTGCGCGGATCGTAGAGTCCCTGTCTTGCGGGCACGGCCATCACGGATGCTCTTCACCTGACGTTGTTTCACAAATTGCCGTGGCGCCTCCGCGTGCGAACGCGCCGCATCGATAATAGACATGTCCGCGAACGCAAATCGAGGCTTAATCGCGCGTTACCGTCGCCCCCGCGAAAGCGGGGGCCAGCTCCTGCCCCTGGCCTGAACCGGAGGCAACCGCAAGTCGCCCGCTCTGTTCCCGCTTTTGCGGGAACGACGGACAAAGGTTTGATCTCTTGGGATTCTTTTCCGGTCTGGATGTTAAAGGATAAAGAGGGGCGGCCTCCGTCCGATCAGTGGTATATGGGGCTCGACCGTTTTTCCAGACATTTGTGGATTTGCACTGTTGCGGTCGGGCAGCGGGGAATATTCGTAGTGCAGAAGTGATCAATTAAAATATAGGGTGATGTCTATTGTCGCCATGCAAGACAAATTGCATCTCGGTCGCCAGCGATTTGCGGTCGGGGATCGACGCGGTTCGGGCGAGCCCCGGTGCCGGATCTGACGACGACGCCGCGACCCGGCCGGGATCGAGCGCGGTATTGCGATGGCGGCGCGCCGACCTAACTCTATTCGGCACATTTCGGTTCGGCGTGCCGGTGGATACCGCGTTCACCGGTGTTCAGTATTCGCCGCATCGAGCGTCCGCATGTTATGGAAGCGCGCCCGGCGTTTGTCGCCTGCGGCGCCGCCTGACGCGGAGGGTATGACGAAGCCCTCGCTGGAACGGCGCGCAACCGGCACGCCATTTACCGCCTCGACGCTTGCGCTCGGGCAGCGCGAGTTTGCGGCGCCGGCAAAGGTTCACGTTCCGCGACGCACGGACGTTCTTCGGGTAGGTGGCTCCGAGGTTCTTCGGATGGGAGTGGTCTAAGCTTGCAGGAACGCGTTTGAGGGTGGCTCCGGTCATAGCCGCGCTGACCGGGCTGGCGCTGACGGCGGCGCTTGTCGCGGTTTTCGGCGCCGGCGCGGTAATCCGCTCATTTCTTGCCATCGGCTGGAAAGGGTTCGTCGCGATCTGCCTGATCCATCTCGCGCTGGTCTCGGTGATGGGGTGCGCCTGGCGCGGCCTCGTGCCCGGAGCGCCGGTTTGGGCGTTCCTGTCGGCCCGTCTGGTTCGGGATGCCGGATCGGAAGTGCTGCCGTTGTCGCCGATCGGCGGTTGCGTGCTCGGCACGCGGGCGCTGATGCTTGCCGGGATCGCCGGTTCGATCGCCGCAGCGAGCACAATCGTCGACCTGACCCTCGAGTTTTTCGCGAAGCTTGCATACACCGCGATCGGGCTGGTGTTGCTGGTCGGCCTTCGGCCGGGTTCGGCGATCACAGCGCCGCTCAGCGCCGGATTGGCGGTGGCCAGCCTGACGGCAGTGGCTTTTGTCGCGGCACAACAGCGGGGGTTCAACCTGTTCGATCGGGTCGCCCGTGCACTCGGCCGGGGCTGGGCCGAACGAACCGCTGCCGGTGCTGCGGCGTTGCGCCGGGCTTTGCGAGACAGCTATGAACGCAAGACAGGCCTGTGGGTCGGCTCCGGTCTCCACCTGTTTTGTTGGATCACGGGCACCCTCGAAGCCTGGGTTGCGCTTCGCCTACTGGGAAGCGGTCTTCCGTTCAAGACCGTGCTGGTTATCGAAAGCCTGCTCTATGCGGTTCGCACCTTTGCCGTCGTCATCCCCAATGCGGTTGGGGTTCAGGAGGGCGCGTATGTGCTGATCGGCGTCGGCTTCGGCCTGACGCCGCAAATCGCGCTGGTGCTGTCCCTGGTCAAGCGCGCGCGCGATTTGGCAATCGGATTGCCGGTTATCGGTGCTTGGCAAATCGTTGAAGGCGGCCGTCTCTGGCGCAGGCGCCGCGCGACCGGCGCCGAACCCGGCGGTATTCTCGACAGGAGAGAACCATGACAGAGCCGCTCCCCCTCATCTATCTCGCGCGGCACGGCGAAACTGCCTGGAGCCTTTCGGGTCAGCACACCGGCCGCACCGATCTGGCACTGACCGAACGCGGCGAGCAGCAGGCGCGCACGCTCGGCGAGCGCTTGCAGGGGTTGGCCTTTGCCAAGGTTCTGACCAGCCCGTCGCAACGTGCGGTGCGGACCTGTGAACTCGCCGGGTTTGGCGCAGGCGCGCAGATCGATCCCGACCTCGCCGAGTGGGATTACGGCGATTACGAGGGTCGCCGCACCGCCGAGATCCTGACCGAACGTCCGGATTGGCAATTGTTTCGCGACGGCGCCCCGGGCGGCGAGTCACCAGAACAAATCGGCGCCCGCGCCGATCGCGCCATCGCGCGCATCCATGCGGTTCGCGGCAATGTGCTGATCGTTTCGAGCGCCCATATTTCGCGTGTCTTTGGCGCGCGCTGGCTCGGACTATCCGCGGCTGGCGGACGCTATCTCGTGCTGAGCACGGCAAGCCTCAGCATCCTCGGCTACGAGCACGACATGAGCGAACCGGTGATCCGGCTGTGGAACGACACGAGCCATCTGAACACCTGAGAGGTCACCTATCTGGCGGTTGACCGCGCCGCCCGTCACCCGCTGTTACTTGATATGCGTTCACCGGCCGAGATAAGTGAGGGCACCGCGCAATGGCGCGCTCGACACGCGAATGACGCCCTCGAACGGGGTGGCTAGTTCCAGAATCAGGAACACCGCCGCCGCGACCGAAAGCGCACAGATGCCGAGGCTGGCGACAACAGTCAGGTTCCGGGGCGCGTAAAGGCCGAAGCTGGCAAAGATAATGCACAACCAAAACACCAGCACCACCAGGAACGGCAACGGAATCGGACTTTCGGTCTGCTGTGCAAATAGCAGCCACCGCGCCTGCGCCAGGTTGGTCGCCGTCGTCAGCGCCTCTGCTTGCAGCGACCGCTGCGTCTCGCCTTGGGGTGATAGAGATTAAATCATCTCGTATAGCGCCTCCGGCGCCGCCGTTGCCGGGGCCAAATTTCTCGCGTGGAAGTTCTCATCAGGCCAGATTTGCGCGAGAGCAGCTTCGACCGAGCCGCGGAGCAACTCGCGCGCCGGTTTCGCCTCCGTCCCGTAATGGGCCAGCAGGCGATCGAGCAGAACGATGTTGGCAGCCATCTGTACGAATTCTTGGTTCCGGAGGTCGAAGGAGCTTTTCGCCGAGGCGAGCAGAAGGCTCAGGACAAGCGCGGCCATCGTTGCAATCAGCGCGATCCCGAGCTTCACGACATCCTTCGATTCCGTGCTCAAATGATGCTCGGGCAGGACCCTCCTTAGCGACATGCCGATTAGCGCGCTGCCGAAGACGCACGCGAGCACGACCCAACCGACCGCAATTGTGGTCACAATCAATAGTCCCGCGGTGTGTGACCTAGATCACTCGGCGGTTCCGGTGCGGGCCGGTTCGAGGATTTTTGGTTGCTTGCGGGCCTTGCGCGCCTCCTCGAAGCGCTGCAGCACGGTGAAGAACGAGGGGACGAACAGCACGGCGAGACAGGTCGAGGCGATGATGCCGCTGAGCACGCTGAGGCCGAGCGAAATATCCGCGTTGGCCCCGGCTCCGCTCGCCAGCACCAACGGCAGAACCCCCATGCCAAAGGCGAACGAGGTCATCAGGATCGGCCGGAACCGTGAGCGCGATGCCGCCACCGCCGCTTCCACGATCGGCATTCCGCGCACCATCCGGCCTTCGCGCGCCATCTCGACGATCAGGATGCCGTTCTTGGCCGACAGCGCGATCATCAGGATCAGCCCGATCTGCGTGTAAAGATTGTTGGCGACGCCGAGGCTGGTCAACGCCACGACCGGCCCCAACAGCGCCAGCGGCACCGCCGACAGCACCGCCAGCGGCAAGACCCAGCTTTCATACTGTCCGGCGAGGCAGAGGTAGACCAGCAATACCGACAGACCGAACAGATAATAGAGCTGATTGCCGGTCAGCTTTTCCTGAAAGGACATCGCCGTCCATTCGAAGGACATCCCTTGGGGTAGGGTTTTGTTGGCGATCGTTTCCATCAGCGCCAGCGACTGGCCCGAACTGAAGCCGCGTGCCGGCGCGCCGACAATCGTTGCCGAGGGATAGAGGTTGTAGAGCGTGATCAACGGCGGGGCCAGGGCGGAGCTGAGATGCGCCACGGCCCCGATCGGCACCATCTGGTTGTCTTCGCTGCGGACATAAAGGTTCAACAAATCGTCCGGCTTCAGGCGGAATTTCGAGTCGGCCTGGGCATAGACCTGCAGCGAAAGCCCGAATTTGTTGAACTGGTTGACGTAGGTCGAGCCGAGATAGGAGGTGAGCGCCGAGAACACGTCGCCGACCGAGACGCGCAGGGTCTCGGCGCGGTCGCGATCGACGGTCACCGCGACCTGCGGCGCGCCGGGACGGAACGTCGTCAATACGTGCTGCAGCCCGGGATCGGCGTTGGCCTTTTTGACGATCTGGTCGGCGGCATCGCTGAGCTTCTGATAGTCGAAGCTGCCGCCCAGCAACTGAGTCTGCATCTGAAACCCGCCGGCATTGCCGATGCCCTGGATCGGCGGCGGCGCCAGCACGAACAAGCGGCCGTCGGGAGCGGCGTTGAGCCCATTCTGAAGGCGGCCGGCAATCGACAGAATGTCGGTCCTCTGCCGTCGGCTCCGCTCGCCCCAGGGTTTGAGAATGACAAAGCAGACGCCAGCGTTGGCGAGACTGGCGAAGTTGTCGAGCGCCGACAAGCCGGTGATCGCGATGACCTGATCGACGCCGGGCGTGGCGAGCGCCAATTTCGTGGCGTTGTCGAGCGCCGCGGTTGTCCGCCCGAGCGAAGCGGCATCCGGTAATTGCGCGGCGATCATCAGGTAGCCCTGATCTTCGTTCGGGATAAAGGCGGTCGGCAGCCGGGCGATGCCCCACACCGCAACCGCCGCCAACGCCACCCCGATCAACACGACCAGCCCGGCGCGCCGCACCATATGGCCGATGAGCCCGGTATAGCCTCTTTCCGCCCGGGAATAGAGGTGCTCGAAGCCGCGATAAAAGAAGTTGCGCTGCTCGACCGGTTTGGGCGTGCGCAGCCACAGCGCGCATTGGGTCGGCTTAAGGGTGGCTGCGTTGACGGCGCTGATCAGCGCGGTTACCGCGATCACCAGGGCAAACTGTGCGAACATCTGCCCGCTGAGGCCGGGGACAAAGGCCGAGGGCAGGAAAACGGCCATCAATACCAGGGTGATGCCGATGATCGGCCCAAACAGCTCATTCATCGCCCGGATCGCGGCGTCGTGTCCGGACATGCCTTGCTCGATATATTTCGACACGCCTTCGACGATGACGATCGCATCGTCCACCACGATGCCGATTGCCAGGATCAACGCGAACAAGGTCGACAGATTCACCGTAAAGCCCAGCGCCGCCATGCCGGCGAAGGCGCCGATGATCGTGACCGGCACCGTCGTCGCCGGCACCAATACCGCTCTGAAGTTCTGCAGGAACACCAGGATCACGATCAGCACCAACACCCCGGCCTGCCACAAGGTGGTGTAGACCCCGTTGATCGATTCCTGGATAAAGATCGTCGTGTTGTATGGGATGCTGTAGTCGAGTCCGGGCGGAAAATGGCGCGCCAGCTCCTTCATCTTGGCGTCGACTTCGGCGGCGACCTTCAGCGAATTGGCATTGGGGGTCTGGTAGACCGCGATTCCGGCGGCGGGCTTGCCGCTGAGCTTGAAATCCTGGGAATAAGTCTGAGCGCCGAGATCGATGCGCGCCACATCCTTGAGCCGCACCAGGCGACCGCCCTGGGCAGTTTGGTCCTTGACGATGATGTCGCCAAATTCTTTGGGCTCGTTGAGCCGGGACTTGATGTCGACGGTGTACTGGAATGCCTGATCGCTCGGCGCCGGCGGCATGCCGACCTGACCCGCGGCGACCTCCTGGCTCTGCTGCCTGACGACCCGGATCACGTCGGACGGAACCAAGCCATAGGAATAGAGCTTGTTCGGATCCATCCAGATCCGCATCGAATATTCGCCGGCGCCCATGACCGTGACGTTGCCGACCCCCGGCAGCCGGGCCAGCTCGTTGACCAGGTTGATCGTGGCGTAATTCCACATAAAGAGCGCGTCGCGCGACTTGTCCGGTGAGTCGAGGGTGACGAACAGCAGGATCGACGAGGATTTGGCGCGGATCGCCACACCCTGGGCCTGAACCTGCTGCGGCAGCTGCGCCATCGCGTTCTGGACGCGGTTCTGCACCAGAACCTGGTCCATGTTGGGATCGCTGCCGATGTCGAAACTCACCGTCAGCACGTAGGTGCCGTCATAGGCGCTCGTCGACTGCATGTAGATCATGCCCGGGGCGCCGTTTACCTGCAGCTCGATCGGCAACGCAACGGTGTCGACGACGGTCTGCGGGCTGGCGCCGGGATAACGGGTCGTGACCTGCACGGTCGGCGGCGTGACGTTCGGGTATTGGGCGACCGGCAGGCGGAACACGCAAATAGCGCCGATCAGCACCAGCACGATCGCCAGGACGTTGGCGAGGACCGGATGTTCGATAAAGAACTTCGAGATCATTTTTGCGACCCCGGACCCGCCGACCCGGTGACCGCCTCGATGGTGGTCGGCTGCGGCGTCACTTTAGTCCCCGGCGTCGCGCGCCACAAATCTCCGACGACGACCCGGTCCTCCGGTGCCAGGCCCGAGGTGACGACGCGCAGCGCCCCCATCAGCGATCCGAGCTGGACGTAGCGCTGCAGCACGACGTCGCTGCTGTCGAGGACCAGCAAATATGTGCCGCCCTGGTCGGTCTGCAGCGCGCGGTCGGGGACCAGCAGGGCGTTGCGGTTGACCCTGCCCATCGGCAGCCGCATGCGCACGAAAAATCCGGGCAGGATCACGCGGTCGGGGTTGGGCAGGATTCCGCGCACCAGCAACGTCCCGGTCGCCGGGTCGAGCGCCGGCGCCACATACTGGATCGTGCCGCGATGCGGAAACCCCTGTTCGTCGGACAGGCCGACATCAACCGGCACCTTGTGCAGGTCGGCCAGGGTCAGCCGGTGCTGATCCAGATTCTTCCGAATTTGCAAAACCTGCTGCTCGCTCAGATTGGCGACGACGTAGATCGGATCGAGCTGGGTGATGTCCGCGAGCGCCGCCTGCTGCGCGTCGCCGCCGACGACGTTGCCGGGGTCGATCAGATGCTTGCCGACAATGCCGTCGAATGGTGCGTGAACTTCGGTGTAGCCGAGATTGACCTCGTCGATCGAAACCTGGGCCTTGGCGCTCAACAGTTGCGCTTCGGCGCTCGCCCTCTCGAAATTCCAGTGGTCGACCTCGGTCTGGGTCGCCGCATCCTGCTTGACCAGCGCCGTGTATCGGGCCAGCTCGGTCCTGGCATAGACGAGGGCCGCCTGGGCGGTCAAAACCTGGGCGTGGGCCTGTTCGAGCTGCTGTTTATAGGGAGCTTGCTGAATCGTAAACAAAAGGTCGCCCTTGTTGACGAAAGCTCCGTCTTCGTAGTGAATCCGATCGAGATAGCCGGTGACGCGAGCGAGCAATTTGACCTGGTTGACGGCCGCGGCGTTGCCGGTGATCTCGACGTAATTGGTCACCGATTGCAATCTGGGCAGTACCACCGGGACCGGCGCCGAGGTGCTTGGTGCCGGCAATTGCGCCTGTGCGGCCCAGAACCTTGCGGCGCCCAATGCGACCACGACGGCGAGCGTCGCCGCGGCAGCGGCGAGTGCGATGCGGCTGGTCGGAAGCCTGTTCATGTCGTCCTCACCATTCCGGCGGCCGGACCCTGGCGCTGACATCGGCGGGCGTCGGCAAGCCCGGCGCCGTCGGCGGCGGCTGGTTTGGAGGCGGCAGCAAATCGCCCCAATTGGTGCGGTCGCGCATCTCTTCGACCGTCCGCGGTGGCACGAATTCGTTGTTGTCGCGTATCTGCCATCCGCCCCCCAGCGCCCGATAGACCGTGGCAAGCCCGGTCGAAACATTTCCTTCGGCGACAGCGAGGTCGTTCTGCGCCGTATAAAGGTTCTGCTCCGCCGTCAACACGGTCGTGAAATCGCGGGTACCCAGCTGATACTGCAAAAAGGCGAGCCCGAGCGCCGCATTGGCGGCGGCGACGCTGCGCCGCAAATCGTCGACCTCTTTGCGCGACTGGAGGAAGGTCGCCAACCCGTTTTCGACCTGTTGTTGCGCGGTCAGCACCGAGTTCTGGTAGTCGACCAGCAATTCCTGCAATTTCGCATCCTGGACCCGCACGGTGTTGGTGATCTGGCCGTAATTCAAGATGTTCCACTGAAAGGAAGGGCCGAACCCGAAGGTGATCCCCTTGCCCATGACAATGTCGCTGAGCTTGTTGCCGTTGATGTTGGCGGAGATGGTGCCGAAGGTCCCGAGCAGGCTGAACGCCGGGTAGAGATCCGCCTCGGCGAAACCGATCTGCGCGCTTTGCGACATCGCCGCCAGCTCGGCCGCGCGGATGTCGGGGCGGCGACGGACGAGATCGGCAGGCACGCCGACCGCGACATTAATCGGCGGCACCGGGATCGTTGTCGGCCCGCGCAACAGATCGCCGAGCGGCTGCGGCGCCATTCCCAGCAAGACGCGCAATGCGTTCATCCCCTGCTGCAGCTGGGCGGTCAGCTGCGGGACGGTCGATTCGGTCTGGCCGAGCACGTTTTCCGCCTGGTAGACGTCGAGCTTGGTGGCCACGCCGCCGTGAAACCGCGCCTCGGCGATGGTCAGCGCCTTCTTCTGTTTGACGATGTTGTCCTGGGCGATGGCGATTTGGGTCTGCAAGGTACGGATGCCGATATAGGTCGTGGCCACGTCGCCGAGCAATGTCACCAGGGTGTCGTCGTAGGAAGCGATCGAGGCAAGATAGGCGGCGTCGGCCGACTGGATGGCGCGGCGGAACTTTCCCCAGAAATCCAGTTCCCAGTCGATCGACGCGCCGAGCGAGGCGCGCCAGAACCCGGAAACCTGGCTCTGCGGCGTCGCGGTCGGGTCCGCGTGGCTCGGGCGGGCGTAAATGATCGAGCTCGTCGCCTGCTGCGACTGCGGATAAAAATCGCCGATCGCCACGCCGAGCTCGGCGCGCGCCTGCAATACCCGGGTTCCGGCAGCGACCAGCGGTAGGTTCTGGTGATACGCGGTGTAAATCAGCCGATCGAGGACCGGGTCGCGAAAGACGCGCCACCAAGTCTCGTATTCTTGCGTCCTGGTTTCGACCGAAGGCTGGTTTGCTTCGAGGAATCTGGTCGCGGCGGGAGCGGCCGGCGATGTGTAATCGGGGCCGACCATGCAACCACTCAACCCAAGCGCCAGCAGCAGCGCAGCCGCGCGGCAGTGTCGGGCCACCCCGCACGGTGCCGGGCCCGCGCGCCTGGCAGGAAATTTCGACGGGGTCCCCCTCATTCCACCGTCACCATCCCTGGAGACCACAACCGGCGCCCCCGCCGATCAAGGTCTAGTCAAGGGCGATCTCCTTCCCGATCATCCCACTCCGCAAGGGGGTAGATTATCACCGTAACGAATCCAACGCAAGGTTGCGCGTGGACAACGCAGAGCGTCGAGCCGAAGGGCTTTTGCGAGACCCATCCAGCGGCCGTCTCGTCAACCGAGCTGCGCACGCAACCCGGCAACGGCGTCGAGATGGCGCTCGTGGTCGCCGGTAAAGCGCACGATCAGATCGGTAGCCCCGGCATCGGCGTAGCCCTTTAGCCAGGCCGCGGCCGCGGTGGGCGGGCCGCCGAAACAGGCTTGGCGCTTGCGCATCGCCGCCGCCGGCTGGCCGTAATAATTCTCGAGGAACGCGTCGATGCGCTGTTCCGCCCGCGCCGCATCCTCGTCGAGCGCCACGGTCACGTAGTTCGCCGCCGCGAACCGATCGGGATCGCGCCCGACCTCGCGCACGATCTGCTGCACTTCGCCCCATTGCCGGCCCCAGCGGGCGAGATCGGGCTCGTTGGCGAACCAGCCGTCGAAATGCCGGGCGGCGCGCTCGAACGCCGCGCTCACCGAGCCCGCGAGCCAGATCGGCGGTCCACCCGGCCGATGCGGCGTCGGGCCAAGAACGCCGCCCTCGACCGGCCAGCGCCCCTGCCAGTCGACCGGCTCTCCGGTCCACAATGCGCGGGCGAGCCGCAGGCCTTCCATCATGCGCCCGACGCGGCCTTCGAACGGCACCCCGGCGGCGGCGAATTCGGCGCGGATGTTGGCGGTATCGGTGGCGATCCCGGCGCCGAGCACGAGCCGGCCCGCGCTGATCCGGTCGAGGGTCGCGAGCTGATGCGCCAGCACCACCGGGTTACGCAGCGCCGGCAGAAAGACGGCGGTCCCGACCGACACCTTGCGGGTCCGTGCCGCAACCGCGGCGAGCAGGGTCAGCGGGTCGTGCCGCGGCCGGGCCAGCAACGAGTCGCCGACCCAGACCGCGTCGTAGCCCAGAGCCTCCGCCCGCTCGGCGAGCGCCAACAGCGGCCCGGTCTCGGGCCGGCCCTGCATGACCGCCTCTCGGGTCGGCAACAAATATCCGATGCGCGGCGCCATCGCCGGTCTCCTCTTTAGGTGCGCCCACTTTCTGTCGGGTTGGGCGCGGATGTCCGCTAGGCAAAATAGCACACCGTGGCCTGGAGTACCTTGGCGCCCAGCACCGCAGCTTCCTTGGATGTGCCGACAGCTACTTTCCTTGTCATACCGGCGAAGGCCGGTACCCATGGTTGCAGTGGGTCCCGACCTTCGTCGGGATGGCAACGCTTTGGATATTGCGCATCCCGAAGAAGCATACCCGCTAACCGCTGCCGCGCGGCACCTCGCCGCTAACGGTCACCAGGCACAGATGATCTTTGCGCGACTTCGGCACGCCCGAGTTGGCTATATCGCGCTCCAAGCGCCGCACCCCGGCTTGATAAGCTGCATCGGAGATTGCCTGCAATTGCGAGCAGGTATCCCGGCGCCTGACGATCTCGAGCCACGCCGCCAGATTTTGCTCGAAATGAACGTGCTCGTAGGCTGCCCCGACCGTCACAAAGCCGGCTGCTTCCATGACCCCGACCACAATATCAGCAGGCCAAAAATCCTGCAGGTCGACAATCTGCGCCTCTGGAAAATATTCATAATAGAGCCAGTCGGCCAATTCCTGTGGGCACATATTGCGCAGAACAAATTGACCCCCCGGCCGAAGAACTCGAAAGACGGCGCACAGCATCCCCCTCTTGTCTTCGAGGTGATGAAAGGCGAATTGGCAACAGACAAAATCAAAGCTGCCGGCGGCAAACGGCAGAACCGCGCCGTCCGCCTGCACCCAGGGAACATCCGGCGCTTTTCGCCGAGCCTGTCGCAGCATACCGAACGAACGATCGAGCCCTGCGTACCCGACGTGAGGCAGCACGCCGCGATTGGCAATCAGCTGATTTCCAGTGCCGCAACCGATGTCCAAAACCGCCAAATCCGCGAATTCGCGCTGTCCGGCAAACGCCAAAAGCTCCGGGTCGGCCGCCCGCGCCCGATAAGGCTGGGCGTCGTAAAGATCGGCGATATTGTCGTAGTTTACTCGCTGCTGCTGCGGCATCGCTGTACTCACGGGAGCGGGAGAAAAGCGGCTTGTTCGTCCGCCAAAAAGCGATTGATGTCGTCGCGACGCAGACGCAGCAAATGGATGACATCCGCCGTCGAGCAGTTTCCCAGCCGAACCCAAATCACTTTCGGGGGGCTCCGAAGAGGACGCTGCGTCGCTGAAAGTCTTCATCCTTGGTCACGATTGCGAGTTTCTTGTCGCGCGCGTATTGCCAAATTGCGTGATCGGAACCGCCCGCCAACCCATGATTACCGACATGGGCGCCGTCCGGGTACAGGTCCGCAAGCTCTGCGACCAGCCGCGCCGCGAGATTTTCATCGAAGAGCAGCACCCGCTGTTCAGCCCGCTGGAATACTGACCACTCGACGCTCGCGCTCGGCTGCGAAAGCCAGGCAGGCGCGAATGTCGTCGCTCGACAGTTGCGGAAAATCGGCCCGAATGTCCTGCTCGCTCATCCCGGAGGCTAAATACGACAGCACGTCGCCAACTGTGATGCGCGTACCGCGAACGCAGGGCTTCCCAAACCGAATTTCGGGAACGATGACGATCCTGTCCCGGTAATCCATCGGCACGACTATAAGGAGACCCCTCGGCAGGGGAAAGAACAGCAAGGTTCGGCACGGCCCCGGCCCTGGTGTTCGGCGATTTTCGAACCGCCGAGCTCGCGACGCAGCGCTTTGAGGCGTTCGAGCGTGCCTTCTTCGTCCGCCCCCATCAGCCGCTAATACCCTGCCACATCGGCGGCCAGGATCGCGGCGAGACGGCGGGTCTGGCTCATGTCTTCTCGCCGGCCGCCAAGCGCAGGCCCGATAGCAAAAGCTCGCGGTGCTCGGCGCTCCGCAAGTGCCTGGCGTCCGATATCAAGACAGGGGTGATGGCCCGCAGCCGATCGACGATCTCTCGTGCGTCGTCGAGCCGGCCCATGTGGGCGTAGCAGGCGGCGAGAGTGCGATACGGCCCCGGGAAGCTTGGATCGTCCTGGATCGCGAGGAGGAGCTTCGGCACTGCCTCACCGAAACGCCGGCTGAGGAAATGCGCAGCGCCTATTAAAAATAGCGAACCGCCGACTCGGGCGCGCGGGCTGAGGCGCAGCGCGGCTTCGAGATGCTCGATTGCGATGTCAGTCTGCCCGGCCATCAGCCTGAGGTTGCCACTGATGTGCCAGCCGCGCGCGTAGTTCGGGTTGAGCGCCAGGGCGCGGTCAACCAACGCCATCATGGTGCCGATATCCTCGCCGAAAAAGGCGAGAGCGAGGGCGGCATTCGCCAGGATGCCCGGGTCGTCGCCAGCCACTTCCAGGGCTCGCCTGGCGAAATCGGCGCCCTTCAAACGGTCGGTCTTCTGATCTTCGCTTTGATCGTCGCCAACCAGCCGAAAACAGCAGACCGCGGCCCAGGCGAGGGCGGGGCCGTAACGCGGATCGCGCGCGATCGCCTGCTCCGTAAGACGGAGCGCCTCGTGGATCTGCCTCGCCGACGACCAGAACATCGCATAGGCGCGCAGATAGAGGTCGTAGGCGGTCAGATCGGTGGTCGGCCGGCTGGCCGAACGGGCGGTTTCGGCGACCTGTAGTGCCGGCTCGATGACACCGGCGACGCTCGAGGCCACCTTGTCCTGAAGCTCGAAGACATCTTCGATCAAACCGTCGAACCGATCGGCCCAGAGATGGGTGCCGGCGACCGCGTCGATGAGCTGCGCTGTAATGCGCACCCGCTGGCCAGTCTTGCGCACCGAGCCTTCGAGCACATAACGCGCGCCAAGCTCGCGCCCGACCTGCTTCACATCGACGGCTTGCCCTTTGTAGGTAAAGCTCGAATTGCGCGCGAGGACGAACAGCCAGCGGATGCGGCTGAGCGCGGTGATGATCTCCTCGACCATGCCGTCGACGAAATATTCCTGCTCCGGGTCGCCGCTCATATTGGCGAACGGCAGCACGGCGATCGACGGCTTGTCGGGCAGCGGCAGCGCCACCGGCTCGGCCGCCCCCACCCGCGCGCTACGCGTGCGTCCCTCCCCCGTGATCCCCGGGTCGAGCCCGGGGAGGGGGCTCTCCAACTCAAGGGCTCGCGGGAGCGTGACGCGAAACACCCGGATCGGGCGGGCGATGTTCTTCAGGCTCTGTTCGCCGATGTCCTCGAAAACCAGGTCGAGCCGGTCGCCGATATGGTCCCGGACGGTCTGAGAGACGCAGATGCCGCCAGGCTCCGCCAGCGCTTCGAGCCGTGCGGCGATGTTGACCCCGTCGCCGAATATGTCCCCCTCGTCGAAGATGATGTCGCCGAGATTGACGCTGATGCGGAACTCGATGCGCTTCCCCTCCGGCACCTCGGCATTGCGCTCGGCCATGCAGCGCTGGACTTCGGCCGCGCAACGGACGGCATCGACGACGCTGGCGAACTCGGCCAGGAGCCCGTCGCCGGTGGTCTTGACGATGCGCCCCCTGTGCTCGGCGATCTTCGGGTCGCCCAATTCGCACCGGATCGCCTTCAATGCCGCGAGCGTGCCCTCCTCGTCCGCGCCCATCAGCCGCGAGTACCCGGCGACATCCGCCGCCAGGATCGCCGCCAGCCGACGTCTTGCGCGATCCGACATTGCGGTACCTCCCGCGCCCGGCTGCCCCCGGCTTTACGATTTGCTGAAGAGCCTATCAGATCATGTCGCAGAATCGCCGAGAAATGGACGAGCGGCCGGGCGGGACGTGCGGGTTTACTCGGCGCCGCCGCGGCGATGGGAGAAGCCTTGTTCCTGGCTGGTGATGAATTCGAGCAACGCGGCATGGCCCTCGTCGTTCTGCCGGCGGGCGCGCAGGATCGCGTCGCCGATCTGGCTCGGATCTTCGACCCGCTCGCTCCAGCCGCCGAGGTCGCGCCCGATGTTCGCGTAATTGCCGCCGAGGTCGCGCGCACGGTAGCGCTCGTGCGACAACTGCATCGCGTGGGTTTCGATCGCCATCGTCGAGTTGTTCAAAACGATCGTGGTGATCGGGATGCCACAGCGCGCCGCGGTCTCGAAATCGAGCCCGGTCATGCCAAAAGCGGCGTCCCCCATGATGTTGACGCAGAACTTGTCGGGTGCCGCGACCTTGGCGCCGATCGCCAGCCCAAGGCCGGTGCCGAGCTGGTGCGACTTGCCCCAGCCGAGATAGCCGCGCGGCCGAGTCGCCCGGTAGAATGGGTTGAGCTGCTCGCGCGGGCTGCCGGAATCGTGGGTGACGATGGCCTCGGCCGGGTCGACGACGCGCATGAACTCCGAGATCACCCGGTAGGGGTTGATCGGATGCTCGTTCGAATGCAGCTTGTGCGCCCAACGGGCGAGCCATTCCTCGCGCTTGCCGGCAATCTCCTGAGCGACGCCGTTCGAGCGGGTCTTGGCGCCCAGCCGATCGTGCACCGCCTCGATCAATTGGCCGAGCACGAGCTTGGCGTCGCCAAGAATCCCGAGATCGGCCGCGAAGGCCTTGTGCAGGTCGCGGGTGTCGTTGGTCGCATGGATGTATTTCTTGCCGGGCGGGAATACCGGGGTGGCGATGCCGTGGCGGGTAAAGCTGCAGCCGACGCCCAGCACCAGGTCGGATTTGTGGAGGAAATGGCGGCCGTGACCGGTAAAGGTGCCGCCCCCCGGGCCGAGCGCCAGCGCGTGATCCTCGGGAAAGGCGCTCTTGCCGTCGAAGGTCGTCATGACCGGGGCCTGCAACAGCTCGGCAAGCCGGCGCAGCTCGTCGGTCGCCTCGGCATAAAAAACGCCCTGCCCCACCAGGATCATCGGGCAGGCGGCTTCGAGCAGCATCTTCGCGGCATCGTCGACGTCGCGCTCGTCGCCGGACGACCGGCTGGTGCGAACCGGCCGATGCGCGCCCGGGTCGACCTCAACCTCGATGCCGGTGACATCCGCCGGTACCTCCACCATGACCGGGCCGGAGCGCCCATTTTTGAGCTGAGCGAAAGCGCGCCGCATGATGTTGCCGATCTCGTGCGGCAATTGCACCTCTTCGACCGATTTGGTGATCGACGCGTAGCTGCGGCTCGATTTGAACATCGGAAACAATTGGGCCGTCTCGCGCGGATGGCCGAGCGGCAGAAACAGCACCGGGGTCGAGTCGGAAAAGGCGGTGGCGACGCCGGCGAACGCGTTCTCCGCCCCCGGCCCGTACTGCATCGCGAACACGCCCGCCGGCCGGCCGTTTGCGACACGGGCGAAACCGTCGGCCATGTGGACGCCGACCCGCTCCTGCCGGCAGATGACCGGCTTGATGCCGACGGCGGCGGCGGCCTCGATGATCGGCGTCGTCGGAAAACAAAACAAGGTCGAGATGCCTTCGCGCTTCAGGATCTCGGCAATGACCTGCATCACCTGCATCGCTGGTTCCTCCCGGTTGGTAGAGCTGGGATCGGCGTTGTGACGAAGCCGCGGACAGCGCGGGGGCCGAGGCGGCCGCGAGGCACCCGCCGCAAATGTCGTGTCAACGGATCACTCCGCCTGCATTGGCGCCGCCGAGATCGCTTTCAGGCTGGTGGCAGATCTTCACACAGGGTCTGGCATCGCCCGGATTCTCCATGATGCAGGCGCTGCACTCGGGGCCGGGAGCCTTTGCATTGGCCGTATTCGGCTGCGGCGTAGGACCGGCGCAAGCGGCCAGAACCATACCCCACGCAATCAAGAGGAATGTCAGTCGCCACATTTCGCGAGCATGGCGAGTGCTGTTGCGATTTGTCAAGGCGACCCCGGCCGGTTGCGGCACCGTTGCGGCGGGCAAACCGGCACCGCGACAGCGTGCGGGAAGATTGCGACGGCGCAGTCGGTTCCCGCCGTCGTCGACCCGTCGAGCCCGGTACGGCTCGCCATCAAACCGGTGGAACTGGCGCACGCCCGACCCCTGGAGGCGACGGCCGGCGCGACCGCGATCCCAGCCCGGCGCATCCTAAACGCGGCGGCGCCCCCTCATTCATCCGACGGCGCGCGCAGGCTCGAGAGGATCAGCCGGGTTGCAGCACGTGGATGACGCGGCTCGCGATCATGTCGCGGGTCTTGGCGGCATAGGCGGCCATATGCGGCGAGGCGCCATGCGCCTTCAGCGCATCGAGGCTTTCCCATTTCTCGATCACGACAAAGGTGTCGGGGCCGAATTTGGTTTGGATGCCGCCGGCGCCTTCGGCATCCACCGCCGGGCCATATTCGATGCAGCCCTTTTCGGCGTGAACCGCCGGCATGTTGGCGCGGAAGGATTCGAGGATCGGCTCGCGCAGGCCGGGCTTGGCGGTGATGACGGCGACGACGTGGATCACGGCGATTGTTCCCTTCAGGCGATGCCTTCAAAGACGCTGTGGTGGCGCGCGGTGCATTTCGGCCGGATCTTCGTGACCCAGTCACCAAAGGCGCCGGCTTGTTCCCAGGCCTCGCTTTTGAGGATTTCGGGCGAGTCGATCTCGTAGATCGTCAGATAGCGCTGCATCCCCGGAACCGTCGACTGCTCGAGCCGGTAGCGCGCCCCGCCGCGCACCCCCGGAACTTTCGACAGCATCGGGAAGTGCTCGGTGTCGTAGACGCGGTTGAATTCGGCTTCGTGCTCGGCCGGGATGTCGAGCTGCACTGCAAAGATATGCGTCATGGCGATGTTTCCTCCTCGACTTAAGTCTTTGCCCTTGGAGTCGGGTCGCGAGTCAGGTGACCTGGTAAAAAATCGAGTGCTGGCGGTTCGTGGCGTGCGGACGGATTTTTGGTTTCCACTCGCCAAGATCGGAGGCCTCGGTCCAGGCCGGACTGTTGATCACTTCGGCATTGTCGCATTCGTAAATCGCCAGATAGCGCGGCATCGTCGGGATCGTCGAATGCTCGAGGCGGTAGCGCCGGCACGAGCGGACGCCGGGAACCTTGAGGATCGTCGGCACGTGGTCCTCGTCATAGACGCGGTTGAATTCGGCTTCGAGCTCGGTCGGGATATCCATTTGCACCACGTAGACGTAGGTCATCGTCAGCTCCCCTCGATTTGCTGAAGCGCTAATCGGCAGACTAGGGCAAAGCGCGTCGCCGCTCGACAGCTTTCGCGAGGGTGGTGGTGCGCCGTCGGCGGCAGGGCGTGCGTGATCGTGTCGCGCCCGGCCTGCTACCAAGGTATTAGTCGTCATATGCTGTATTGACCTCTCCACACTCTATTCGGACGCGATTAGACTTCTTTCCAGATGACGACGATTTGAGAGCCACAGCCGCCGCTAAGTCGGGATTTCTGCTGCTTTGTAAAAGACGATCTTGAAATGGTTAACCTGACGCCTATTTTTCGGCATTAGGGCAGCTTTCGGCTCATTCTCAGCTCGTAAGTTTATAGAGCGCCGGAAGCCGAGCAATAAGCGGTCATGCACGCAAACCGGGGCCCACCGACTTGGGCTGAGGAGTAGGATATGTCGAAAATTCCGCAGGGCGAATGGAACGCCATTGCGGCACGCTATCAAAACGGCGAGTCGATCAGCAAAATTGCGCGGACTTATGGCTGCACGCCGCCCGCGATCCATTATATTCTCAAGCGTAACCGCCTACGCCCGGTGGAAATAGCCGCTCAGCCACCGCAAATCCGCCCGACGGAGGCGGCCCAGACCCGGCTGGTTCGTGGCAATCCGCCCGACGCGGCGCCCAGACCTTATGCCGGCAGCTTCAGTAACGGCGCGGCGGAGCCATCGTTGGTTCGCCTGGATGCGCCGTCTGGTCCGCCGCCGAAGATGCAATCTTTCGCGCCGCCCGCCAGAGAGGCGACAGCGCCGCCGCTGCTTGCGGACTTTCAGGACCCCGATGGAAAGCCGGCTAACCGCCCGGCAACGCCCTCATCGGCGCTCGCGGGTCTGGACAGCGACCTTCACCTGCGCGCCGAGGCGGCGATTGAGCTGTTCCGGTCGAGCTTCGACGCGGCGCTGACCGAAGGCTCACCGGGCGTGCGGGAGAAATTGAGGCAGGCCGCAACCGATCTGATGCGGGTGGCGGCGCGCACCACGATCGTGCTCGATCGTCTGAACGCGATCGCAGAACGATCCGCCCGGATGCATAATTATCCGCGCTCGGCGCACGCGGGCGATGAATTCGCCAAATTCGGGACGGGTTAGTGCTGTGACAGCCGCACCCGTCCAGGCGTGTCCCGGCTTTGACGGTATTTCGCGACCGCGAGGGGCGTGAGCAAAGGCCTCCCGGGACCTGGTCATGACACGTCAGGTCCGTCGGTCACGGTCGGGCTCCCTTCCAATTCAGCGGGGGCTGAGGCGCGCTCGGGACGAGGCTGCTGCCATGCGCCGGCACTGTGCCTCGATCACGCTCATTCCCGGAACTCCGTTGGGCCCGGAACTCCGTTGGGTCACCGGGATTTTTTTATTTTCTGTCGTCGGCGTGCTGGTTTGCGAGCCGGGTCAATAGCCCTCCCGCTCGAGGCGCTTGCGCATCGCCTTGCGGTATCGACGAATTGCTTCCGCCTTTTCGCGCACACGTCGCTCGGACGGCTTCTCGTAAGCCCGGCGCCGCTTCATTTCGCGGAAGGTGCCTTCGCGCTGCATCTTCTTTTTCAAAACGCGTAACGCGCCATTGACATCGTTGTCGCGGACGAAAACCTGCATCGAAGCTATCCTGTTTGTGACCCCGTCCTGTACGAGTATATCGATGGTAATATTCAAATTACCAATGGCAAGGCTCATTTCATAAAATGTTATGCGATAACAGCACCGCCTAGCAGTGCGGCCCCGACGCTTGTGACCTACGGCGTCCGCGGCGCCGGTCGGCAGAAAGTTGTGAATTTAGGGCGTGCCGACATTGCGCGACGTCACAGCGGGCAGCGCCACGCGCCGGCCGGTCCGAACCGACGTAAATTAGGTGCAGCCGGCTGGCGGTCGAGCTTACGCTGCGCTATCGTCGCCGCAGGCACCAGCTGGGCGGAAGGGGAGCAATGGACGAAACGCGCACGCTCGCGATCGATATCGGCGGCACCGGGATCAAAGCCGCTTTGCTCGACGACGCCGGAGATGTCATCAGCGAGCGGGAGCGCGTCGCGACGCCGCCCAAGCCGATTGCGCCGGACGTGTTGATGCATGCGATCGACGAGATCGCGGCGCCGCTCGGGGCGTTTGACCGTGTCTCGGTCGGTTTCCCCGGCTATGTGCGCGACGGACGGGTGGTGACCGCCCCCAATCTCGGGACCGAGACTTTGGGCGGCTTCGACCTGCAACAGGCGCTGAGCGACCATTGGGGCAAGCCGGTACGGGTTCTGAACGACGCTGACGTCCAGGGGTTCGGCGCGATCTCAGGCGAAGGGATCGAGATGGTCCTGACCTTGGGGACCGGCGCCGGGACGGCAATCTTTCGCGACGGCGAAGTCATGCCGCATCTCGAACTGGCCCACCATCCGGTAAGCGGCAACAAGACCTATGACGAATATGTCGGCAATGCCGCCCGCAGAAAGAAGGGCAAGAAAGCCTGGAACAAGCGCGTCGCCAAAGTCATCGACATTCTGCGCGAGGTCGTCCGTTTCGACCAACTCTATATCGGCGGCGGCAACGCCAAAGATCTGAGCTTCCCGCTGCCGCATGACGTGTCGGTTGTCCCTAACACCGACGGGTTGACCGGCGGGATCAAGCTGTGGCGGGCGATGCCGCCGCGCAGCGCCGCCGGCACGAGCGGAGTGGATACGAGCGGGACGGGTGAACATCGAAGCGGGCCGACCGAGCCCGCACCCGAGCCTGCCGGCGACAACGATCGCCCCGGCGACGCACCCGCCTAGCTGTTTTCCGTCCTTCCCAAGCACTTTAGCGAGGCACCCGATGCGGGAAGCGGCCGCGATCCTGCTGGTCTTGATCCTGGCCGGTTGTGCCGCGGCGACGGCGCCACCGCCGCCGCCGCATGTCACGCCGTCGGGTGCGACGGCGACGACCGCACATATTCCGCCCTTTGCGCGCTTGCCCTACGTGCCGTTTTCGCGCGAGGCGGCCGTGCAGATAGCCCTCGGCGAATGGCGCGCCTTTCGTCAGCCGGTCGTCTTCCCGAACATCGAATTACCCGAGGACGAGGAGCGCGAAGAAGGCTTATGGCAGCGGGTCGGCCTGTACTGGTGGCTCGGTCTTGATCCGAGCTGGTCGCAAAGCGGCTGGACCGGCATTCACGACGAGAATGGGCAGGTGTTTTCGGCGGGCCGCGACGGCTATTACGCCTGGTCGGCGGCCTTCATCTCCTATGTGATGCGGCTGGCCGGCGCCGGGGTCGGCTTCCCCTATTCGGAGAACCACTCCGACTACATCAATGCCGCGGCCCAGCATACCCCCGGGGTCCCGCTCGAAGCCGAGCGGGTCGAAGTCTATGCGCCCCAGCGTGGCGATTTGATCTGCCTGTGGCGCGGCCGGCCGGTGACCTTTGACCAGCTGCCGGCTGGCCGCTACCCGGGTCATTGCGACCTCGTCGTCAATATAAAACCGGGCCAGCTCGACGTGATCGGCGGCAATGTCGACAACGCGGTGGCGATGAAATACATCCCGGTCACCGCTGACGGCCATCTCGCCGGACCAGACGGGGTCGTGCTCGACCCCGACCACCACTGGTTTGTCGTCCTCAAGGTCCTCTACCAGCGCGACGGATCGCCACCGCCGAGCACCGCCATTTCGGCACTGCCCCCGGCCAAGAATGGTCTGGCCGAGAATGGTTTGGCCGAGGATGGTCTGGCCGAGGGCGGTCTTGCTCAGAGCCCCGCCGCGACGACCTCGCGGCCGCGACCGCTGCTGATCATCGCTTCGGCCAACCCGGGCTCACGATCGAGCGCCAGTCGGTAAAGCGCCTGCACAGAGGCGATGATCTCGCCGCCTCGACCGAGGAGCGCGTCGCCCATTTCGATGATGCGAAGATTGGGCCACGCCCGCGGACGCAGCCTAATGACCTGACCCACGACGTCGTGCGCCGAGCGGAGGGGTTCGTGCTGGGCCAACACCAGGATGGCCGCCGCGGTCGAGCGCGACAGCCCGGCATGACAATGCACGAGCAGATGGGTCTCGCCCGGCTTGGCGCCGGTGCGCTGCGGCATTTCGTCCAGATTGCGGCCAAAGGCGAGGAGCAGTTCGACATCCCAGCGATCGGGGGCGATCCATCCCGGCTCCGGCTCGATCACGTCGTGGAAATTCAGTTTGAGCCGCCGATTGAGGTCGAAATTTCGGAGCGGCTCCGGTTCGCGCGAGCCGGGATCGAGGATCGACAGCACGTGCGTGACCCCAGGCACGCAGCGGCTGGCAAGCTCGTCGAGCCCACAGATCGTCAGCCTCAACGGCGTCGATGCAGCGCTTATCACACCCTCCTCGGCCGGCTTCAGTAGAAAAGCTGTCACACGCTTGTGGCAAATTTATGCTCGAAAGGCCAGCGGGACGCCACGGCCAGCGGGACGCCACGGCCAGCGGGACGCCACGGCCAGCGGCGGCGGGCGCACTGCGCCACCCAATCCGGGAGTGCCGCAGGATCAGGCGGTCCCTCCCGCGGCAGCGGCGAGCGCCGGGACCGGGCGCGTGACCCGCAGCACCAAAAGCGCAGCGAGCAGGCAGGCGAGACCGCTCGTCAGGAAGGCGAGCAGGTAGTCACCGGTAAAAGTGCGGACGGTCCCGGCGCCGAACGCGGCGACGGCGCCGCCGATCTGGTGGCCGGCAAAAATCCACGACACGATCACCGGCGTGTCGCGGCGGCCGAACACTTCGTTGACGAGCGCAAAGGTGGCGGGGCCGGTGGCGACCCAGTCGAGCCCGTAAAACACCGCGAAAACCGACAGGCTGACAACGTCGAACGGGGTGAACGGAACCACGATCAGCGACAGGCCGCGCAGTCCGTAATACCAGAACAACAGCAGCCGCGGGTTGAAGCGGTCGCACAACCAGCCCGACAACGCCGCCCCGATCAGGCTGAACACGCCGAGTGCCGCCAGCACGTCGGCACCGCCGACTTCGGAGATGCCGTGGTCGGCGCAATAGGCGATCAAATGCGTGTTGATCAGCCCGTTGGTCGACAGGCCGCAGACCGCAAAGCTGGCGGTCAACAGCCAAAAATCCGTCGAATGCGAGGCGCGGGACAAGGCTGCGAGCGCCACGGCAAACGGGTTGCCGCCCGGCCGCGGCGGCGGCGCCGCCCCGGGCTCGGCGCCATAGGGCTCGGCGCCATAGGGACCGACGCCCACGTCAGCCGGCCATTCCGGCATCAGCAATGCCACCACCGGCACCATCGCCGCGATCGCCAAGGTCACGGTGACCGCCACCCCACGCCAGCCGTAACGTTGGGCCAGCATCGCCAGGACAGGCAAAAAGATCAGCTGCCCGGCGGCGTTGGCCGCGGTCAGCAAACCCATCGCCAGCCCGTTGCGCTTGTGAAACCAGCGGTTGGCGATCGCCGCCGCCATGCCGACCGCACCCGCGCCGGAACCGACCCCGACCATCAGCCCCCAGGTCAGGAACAGCTGCCACGGGCTTGTCATAAAATTCGACAGGCCGGTGCCGGCGATCATGACCAGCATGCAGCCGATGATCGTGCGTTTCAGGCCGGCAAATTCGATCAGCCCGGTCAGAAACGGCCCGGTCACGCCAAGCAGGATGATGTTAAGCGAAACCGCGCCCGATATCGTCGCGACATTCCAGCCAAAGGCATGCTCCAGCGGAACGATCATGACGCCCGGAGCGGCGCGCACCCCGACACCGGCGAGCGTCGCCGAGAACATCACCGCGAGCACGATCCACCCGTAATGCAACCGCTTGCGGCAAAGTCCCGCCAGTCCTCTCGCCGTCATCGGCATTCACTCAACAGCATTTCACGGTAGAATTTAGGACAACGAACGCTCGGATCGCGACGAACTGCCGGCACCGCGGCCTCCCACAAGTGGCGCCGCAGACGCGATGGTCAACCCAGGTCACGACGGGCGGCGGGCGGCGCGCTCTGAGAGCCGTGCTTCGATTGCGTCCCAGATCTTGGGCGCGATTTCGACCCCGTCGAGCCGCGCAATTTCCTGAATCCCGGTCGGGGAGGTGACGTTGATCTCGGTCATAAAATCGCCGATCACGTCGATGCCGACAAAGACCAGCCCTTGCTCTCGCAAGGTCGGGCCGATTGCGGCGCAGATCTCGCGCTCGCGCCGGGTCAGCTCGGTCTTGACCGCCCGCCCGCCGACATGGAGGTTGGCGCGCGCCTCGCCCTCGGGCGGCACCCGCAACACGCCCCCCACTGGCTCACCGTCGACCAGGATGATGCGCTTGTCGCCGTGCCTGATCTCCGGCACGTAGCGTTGCACCATGACCGGCTCGCGCTGGATCAATTCGTACATTTCGAGCAGTGCCGTCAGGTTCTCGTCGCCCGCCCGCAGCCGGAACACCCCAGCCCCGCCATTGCCGAACAGCGGCTTCAGGATGATGTCGCCGTGCTCCTTCCAAAAGGCGCGGATCTCGTCGCGGTCGCGGGTCAGCAGGGTCGGCGGCATCAGCTCCTTGAAGCGCAGTACAAACAGTTTTTCGGGCGCATTGCGCACTGCGGCCGGGTCGTTGACGACGAGCGGTCCGTCTTCCGGCAGCAATTCGAGCAGGTGCGTCGCGGTGATGTAGGCCATGTCGAAAGGTGGGTCCTGGCGCATCAGCACGACATCGACGCCGGCGAGATCGAGCTCCGCCAAAGTACCGAAGCGATGATGGCCGCCGCTGCGGCGGAAGACTTCGAGCGGCCGGCCGCGGGCGTAAAGCCGCCCGTGGCGCAAGGTCAGCGCGTCCGGCAGGTAATGGAACAGCGCGTGGCCGCGCGCTTGCGCTTCGAGGGCGAGGGCAAAGGTCGAATCCGCGTCGATGTTGATCGTGTCGATCGGATCCATCTGGATCGCAACCGCGAGACCCATGGCTCCCCTCCCTGCATACCGCGTCAGCCGTTATAGCCGGCTTCTCACCGCGGCGCTCCGGCTCAGTTCAATTGCCCGCGCAGCTGTTGCAGGATCGCGGCGGCCTGGTGGCGCGCCATGCCGTCGGGAGCGCGCACGACATAGTGCTCCAGAGCCGAGGCGGCGGCGCGGATGTTGCCGAGCTGACGATGCAGCATGCCCGCCTCGCGCCATAGATCGGCGAGATCGGGGGCGAGCATCAGCATCGTCTCGACAACCTTGACCGCCCGCTCGTGACGCTGCTGCTGCAGCAGCCGCGATTTGAGGTTGTTCTGCAGGCGCAACAGCACGTCGCGGTCCGAAACCGGCGCGTAATATTCGGGCGACAACTCGCTGTCGGCGCCGACCACCGCCTTTAGCAGCTCGCGCAATTCGGCCGCACCGCAGATCTGGCCGTTGTGGAACGGGTCGAGGATCAGCCGCTCCGCCCGCTGCGACAGCCGGACCAGGAAATGACCGGGAAAGGCGAGCCCCGCCGCTTCCCAGCCCTGAGTGCGGGCGGCGTCGATAAACAGGATTCCGAGGACTACCGGCAGGCCCTTGCGGCGGTCGACGACTCGCATCAGATTGGCGTTTTGCAAATCATCGTAGGTCAGCTCGTCGCCCGTATAGCCGTATTTCAGCAGGATGATCTCGCTCAGCGCGCGAGCGCGCTCGGCAAGATCCCCGGCGGCGCCGGGATGGTTGGCGACATCGCGGGCGATCAGCTGTAGATGATCGCGATAGCGGGCGAAATCGACACGCCGGCGCTCGAACGACGCCAGGACCAGCGCCGCCTCGGCAATCGGCAAAACGCGTCCGTCCGAGGCGCCGAGCTCGCGTAGAAAGCGCGCGCAACTCTCGGGGTCGGGGCTGTCGGGCGGCTCAATCATGTTTCCCGTCGCTGCTTGCGGGCCGAAGTTGACAATATTTTTTCGCCGCGCCGGCTGTCCACCCTCATGACCTGTCGGGCGCGCCCGGAAGGATGTTCGACCATGCCCGTCTCGGGTTCAAATAACCCCTGACTTCGACTGCCGTTCCTGCGAACCTTGCGCCGGGAATGGGAGGATGGAGAGGAACTTTGGCGGACGCCAAGAACGCGACCACGATTGCGATCATCGGCGCCGGGATCGGCGGGATCTATCTCGTCGCCCATCTCGGGCTGGCCGGGTTCAGGTTGCGGCTGCACGACATCGATGAGTCCAGGCTCACCGACATCCGTGCGATGGGCGGGCTTACGGTCGAAGGTGAGCGCGGCGGCTTTGCCGCGGTCGAGCGCGCCACGAGCGATCCCGCCACCGCGATCGACAGCGCCGACATCATCATGATCGTGACCGGCGGCAATGCGCAGGAGGCGGTGGCGCGTCGCCTCGCCCGATTGCTGCGCGACGGTCAGCTGATCCTGCTGATCCAGGGCAATACCGGCGGTTCGCTGGTCGTGCGCCGCGCGCTCGATGCCGCCGGTTGTCGCGCGCAGGTCGATGTCGCCGAGATGGACAACTACCCCTACTCGCTGCGGCGTTTGGCGCCGACGCGGGTTCGTCCGATCGTCGCCAAGCGCTGGGTGCAGATCGCGACTTTTCCGGGCAACCGCATCAAAGCCGTATTCCCGCGCCTCGCCCCGCTGTTTCCGTATGCGGTCGCCGCCCCCGACGTCGTCTCGACCGGCTTCACCAACGCCAACGCGATGCTGCACGTCGCCAACTGCGTCGCCAATGCCGCGCGGATCGAGAGCGGCGGCGGGTACAAATTCTACGCCGAGGGCGTCACCCCGGCGGTGGCGCGGCTCTACACGGCGATCAATGCCGAGCGCGTCGCCGTCGCCGTCGCCGCGGCGCTGGGTGCTGCCGTGCCTGACCTGGCGGAGTGGTTCGAGCGCGCCTACGGGGTGCGCACGGCGAGCCTCGACGAGACTTGCCGCCGGCTCACCTACGACGAAAACGGCCCGTACCAGGCGACCGGCACGCCGACATCGTTTGACCACAAATACATCACCGAGGACGTGCCGGTCGGGCTGATGCCGATGAGCGCGCTCGGGCGGGCCGCGGGCGTGCCGACCGCGGCGATCGACGCGCTGATCGAAACCGTGCGCCACTTGACCGGCCGGGATTTTGCCGCCGAGGGACGCACCATCGCGCGTCTCGGTCTCACCGGCATGGACGCCTCGCAGATCCGGCGCATAATGGCCGAAGGGTTCGGCTGATCCAGCAGCCCTGGCGGGGAGGAGCAAATGAAAAAGGTCGAGATCACCGATTACGGCGTGCCGGAAAACGTCGCCCATTGCGTCGAGGCGCCCGATGTCGGCGCTCCTGACCCGGACGAGATCGTCTTTGACGTCCTCGCCTTTCCGATCAATCCGGCCGACATCTCGTTTTGCCGTGGCAATTACCGCCTGCACCCGCCCTTGCCGGCGACGCCCGGTGCTGAATGCGTCGGCCGGGTAACGGCGGTCGGGACCGCTGTCGGCGACATCCGGCCCGGCGACCTCGTCATCCACATGCAGCGCGAGAACTGGGTACAGCGTCGGCGCATCGCGGCCAAAGACGCAATCCCGCTGCCCGCCGGGCTCGATCTGGCGCAAGCGGCGATGCTGCGGATCAACCCGGCAACGGCGCTGCTGCTGCTCGAAGACCATGTCGCGCTGAAGCCCGGCGACTGGGTGATCCAGGATGTCGCCAATTCGGCGGTCGGGCGCCATCTGATCGTGCTCGCCAAGGCAAAGGGCGTGCGCACCATCAATGTCGTGCGGCGCGACGATGTCGCCGCCGAATTGAAGGCGCTGGGCGCCGATGTCGTGGTGGCCGACGGCCCCGATCTTGCCCAGCGCACGCATCAGTCGACGGGCGGCGCCCCGATCCGGCTCGGCATCGACGCGGTCTCGGGCGAAGCGTGCAAGCGCCTCGCCGAGTGCGTCGCCGACGGCGGGGTCGTCGTCAGCTACGGTTCGATGAGCGGCGCCGACCCGGTCATGAGCCGCGCCGCACTGACGCGAGGCGTTCGCCTCACCGCCTTCGCTCTTGGCGACGGCCTTGCCAAACGAACGACGGCGCAAGTCCGCGCGCTTTATGCCGAACTCGCCGTCAAACTCCGCGACGGCGTGCTGAAGGCCCCGATCGACGCCACCTACCCGATCGACGACATCAAGCAGGCCCTCGCCCACGCCCAGCGCGGCGGGCGCAACGGCAAGGTCCTCGTCCTCCCCAACGGCCCGCTCTAAGTCGTTGGGAAGCCACCGTCAAAAAATGGCTTCGACATAAGCCGCGGGCTTAACTAAGTTTAGTCAGCCAAGAGCGGGGCGATGCGCACCGTCAACATCCACGCGGCGAAAACCCAGCTTTCGCGGCTCGTCGATGATGCCGCCAAAGGCGAGGAGATTGTCATCGCCAAAGCCGGCAAGCCCGTCGCACGGCTGGTGCCGCTCACCAAATCGCGACCGAACCGACGCCTCGGAGGATTGGCAGGCAAGGTGCAAATCCCCGAGGATTTCGACACGCCGCTGCCGGACGACATTCTCGACGCGTTCGAGGGTCGTTAGTGCGGGTCCGCTCGACGCCCATGTCCTGCTGTGGGCACTGGTGGAACCCGAACGGCTCGACGAGAACACCCGAGCGACAATCCGATCAGGCGTCAACGACGTGCTTTTCAGCTCTGCCAGCATTTGGGAAATTGCGATCAAGGCAGGGCTTCGGCGAACCGATTTCGCGGTGGATCCGGTGGAGATCGTCCGCGAGGCGCTTGACGCGGGATTGGCCGAGCTGCCGCTCCGCTCGAACGCCGCTGCTCTCGTTGCCGAGCTCCCTCTCTTGCATCGCGATCCCTTCGATCGCGTGCTGATCGCGCAGGCGATCGCCGAGCCTGCCTTCCTCTTTACCGCGGATCGGCAGCTCTCACCCTATTCGGATTTGGTTCGGCAGGTAGGCACGGCTTAGCGGGCTATCGCCGCATGATGCCGGCGGCACCGCCGGGGTCGTAGCCGACGGCGACGCGGACGTCGACGGCGCAGACCTTGCCAGCGCGCACCGCGGCGACGGCCTCGGTCAGCGCTGCCACGAGCTTTTTCGGGTCCTCGACCGGACCGATGCCGGCGCAGCCCTGGCCGCGGGCGAGGGCCGCAAGGTCGATGTCCGGTTCGCGGATCGACTGGCCGATCCAGCGGTTCTCGACCGGCCGGCCGCGGTCGCGCGCGACCCGCTCCTGATGCAGCTCGTCATTGAAGAACGACCGGTTGTTGGCGATCACCACCAGCAGCGGGACGCCGTTGTGCACCGCTGTCCACAGCGCGGTGACCCCCATCAGGAAATCGCCGTCGCCGAGGATCGCAACCGGCAGCCGCCCGCTTCCGCCGTCGCGCAACGCCAATGCGGCGCCGACCGCCATCCCCGGCCCCGAGCCGATGCCGCCGCCGCCGTCGGTGCCGAGAAAATCGAGCGGATGGCGGAAATCCCACAAATGCTCGCCCCAGGAGAGCGGCAGGCGGATCATCGTCGTCGCGGTGTCGCCCAGCACTTCCTTCAGCGCGGTCGCCAGCATCGGCACCTCGATGATCGGCGCGTCGTCGAGCTCGGACAGCGGCGGCGGCGAGCGCCGTGCGTGCGGCGCCGTCCGCGGCGGCGGGTTCGGGCATAACTCCCTGACCGCGGCCAACAGCGGCGGCACCGCGGCATCGGGCTCGGCCAGCAGGTAAACATCGGCCGGCGGCAGGCCCTGGTAATCCATGCTCCAGCCGTTGTGGACGTATTGGTCGAGCGAGATCTGGATCACCTTGCCGGCCGGCGGTCTCCCGTGGAGAGCGGTCTTCAACGTGCCGGCGAGGTCGATCCACTCGAGGCTCAGGATCACATCGGCCGCGGCGAGAAGCTCGGCGCCCCCCGGGCTGGGCATGTGCAGCGGGTGGTCGGTCGGGAACACCGCACCGGTCTTGCGGTCAGTCATCACCCTGGCGCCCACCGCCTCGGCGAGCGCCACCCGCCGGGCCCAGGCTTCGGGGTCGCGCGAGGCGCGGCCCATCAGGATCACCGGCCGCTCGGCCCGCGCCAGCAATTCCGCCGCCTGGCGCAGCAGCGCACCACCGGGTTCGGGCGAGGCTGGCGGGGCAAACCGCGCGATGTCCGGCATCGCCGGGACGGTGTCGACCTCGTCCTCCTGCAAGGCGAGGTCGAAATTGAGGTAGACCGGCCCGCGCGGTGCGGTCTGCGCGATCATGTTGGCGCGCAATACCGCCTCCTGTGCGGCGCCGATCGACGAGGGCTGGTCGTCCCATTTGGAGAAGTTGCGGATCAACGCACCCTGGTCGCGGGCGGTGTGGATCCATTCGATCCACGGCCGCCGTCGCGTCGCATCGAGCGCACCGGTGGCGCCGAGCACGATGACCGGCGCCCGGTCGCACCAGGCGTTGAATATCGCCATCGTCGCATGCATCAGCCCGACATTGGCGTGGACGACGGCCAGCATCGGCCGTCCGGTGACTTTGGCCCAGCCGTGCGCCAACGCCACGGCACTCTCCTCGTGCAGGCACAGCAGCATCCGCGGCCGGCGGTTGCCGAGATAGTTGACGAGGCTGTCGTGCAGGCCGCGATAGCTCGATCCCGGGTTCAGCGCGACATAGGGGATGTCGAGCTCGCGGATCGCGGCGGCAATCGCGTCGCTGCCCCAGATCTTGTTCGACGGCGCGCTCGGCACCGGCCGGTCGATTTCGTTGCCGGCGACCCCCGCCGGCTTCTCGGACGGAATATCCACTCTTTCCTCCCTCGCGACGCCGTTCCGTCATCGGATTACGCCCATTGCGCCGAGTCGGGCAAGATCGCCCGCCGCGACCGCCGCCTTTGTTTGGGTCGACAGCGTCATCTCCGCGCCACGCGATGATTACACGGACGGTCGGGTTATGGGCTCGCGCGGTTTAGCCGGCGCTGCTGCCGTGCCATCAGGAGAAAGGCGGCCGCCACCAATACGAAGACGACGCCGAGAAACAATGTCGCCAGCGCGTTGACTTCGGGACTGACGCCGAGCCGCACGCTCGAAAACACCGCCATCGGCAGGGTCGTCGCCGACGGGCCGGTCACAAAGCTGGCGACGACGAGATCGTCGAGCGACAGGGTAAAGGCCAACAGCCAGCCGGAGATCAGCGCCGGCCGGATGCCGGGCAAGGTGATCCGGGCGAGCACCGCCCACGGCCGGGCGCCGAGGTCGAGGGCGGCTTCCTCGAGCGAGCGGTCGAAGCTGGCGAGCTGGGCGCGCACCAGCACCGCGACAAACGCGGCGCCAAAAGTCGCGTGCGCGACCGTGATCGTCATGACGCCGCGGCCCGGCGGCCAGCCGGTCAGCTCCTGGCAGGCGACAAAGAACAGCAGCAACGACAAACCGAGAATGATTTCGGGCACCACCAACGGCGCCAGCACGGCGAAGCCGAACAGGATTCGGCCGGGAAACCGGCGAAACCGCGCTAGCGCAAACCCGGCGAAGCTGCCGAGCACCAGCGCCAGGCTCGCCGCCATTGCCGCGACTTCGAGGCTGGTCGCCGCCGCGGCGCGGAACTGGTCGTCCTCGATCACCACGCCGTACCAATGCGTCGAAAACCCGGCCCAAACCGTGACCAGCCGCGACGCGTTGAACGAATACAACACCAACAGCGCGACCGGCGCATAGAGGAACGCAAAGCCCAGCAGCAACGTGCCGGCACGCACTGCGGCAGCACCGTGCGACCGGGTCATGCCGCCGGCTCCCGGTCGAGCAGTCGCTGCGCCAACAGGATCGGGACCGCAAGGGCCGCAATCAGAACGACCGCGACCGCGGCTGCGACCGGCCAGTCGTGGTTTTCGAAAAACTCGTCCCACAGCACCTTGCCGATCATCAGGGTATCGGGGCCGCCGAGCAGGTCGGGGATCACGAACTCGCCGACCGCCGGCACAAATACCAGAAAACACCCGGCGGCGACGCCGGGCAGCGACAACGGCAGGGTCACCCCGAGGAACTGCCGCCAGGGCCGCGCGCCGAGATCGGCAGCAGCCTCGATCAGACTCGCGTCCAGTGCCGACAGGCTGCCGTAAATCGGCAGAATCATAAACGGCAGATACGAATAGACGAGGCCGAGCTCGACCGAAAACGCGTTGTTCATCAACGGCAGCGGCGCGTCGATCAGCCCGGTCGCGAGCAGCAGCCGGTTTACCAGCCCGTTCGGCTGCAGGATCGCGATCCAGGCGTAGACGCGGATCAGAAAACTCGTCCAAAACGGCAATATGACAAGAAACAGCAGCAATTGGCGCCGGGCAACGGGCGCTCGTGCGATCGCATGCGCGATCGGATAACCGAGCATTACGCACAGCACCGTCGCCATCGCGGCATTGGCGAGCGAGCCCAAATAGGCGCGCAGATAGAGGTCGTCGCGCGTCAACAGCGCGAAATTCGCCAAGCTCGCGTGGAACGACAGCCTGCCGCCATGGCCGGTGACAAGCGGGGTGTAAGGCGGGATGCCGATCGCGCTACCCGCCAGGCTGATCTTGACGACGATCAGCAGCGGCACCAGAAAAAACAGCCCGAGCCACAGGAACGGCACGCCGATCAGCACCAGCCGGTTGAGCCGCCCGATCCCGGTCATCGGCTGATCACGACGGCATCCTCGCTGGCCCAGCTCGCCCATACAGCGGCGCCGCGGGCGAAACCGACGGCGGCGGCGCTCGGCAGATGCACCTTCAGCGCCAGCCCACCCGGCGTCGCCAGGCGCAGGATCGACACCGCGCCCTGGTAGTCGACCGCGACGACTGTCGCCGACAGAGCGAACCCGGCCGGCCGGCCGATTGCGCTGCCCGGCGACAGCGCCAGCTTTTCGGGTCGCAGCGCCAATGCGCCGGCGCTCCCGGTCGGCAGATCGGTGTCGCCGGGCAGCGGAATCGGTTGGTCGATCCCAACCACCCGCAGCGCCGGACGGCCGCCCGCCGCCACCACCTCGCCCTCGAACAGATTTACCTCGCCGACGAAATTGGCGACAAAGCGCGAGTTGGGCCGCTCGTAGATTTCCGCCGGGGTGCCGATCTGCACCAGCCGCCCCGCATTCATCACCGCCACGCGTGAAGCCATGCCGAGCGCTTCCTCCTGGTCGTGGGTGACGACCAGGAAGGTGGTGCCGACCCGCTCCTGGATGGCGATCAGCTCGCGCCGTGTCTCCTCGCGCAATTTGCGGTCGAGTGCCGCCAACGGTTCGTCGAGCAGCAGCAGCTTGGGCATTTTCGCCAATGCCCGCGCCAGCGCCACCCGTTGGCGTTGGCCGCCCGACAGCTGATGCGGCCGGCGCCGGGCGTAATCCGACATCTGCACGAGCGCCAGCATCTCTGCGACGCGGGCGGCGCGGCGGCGACGCTCCATCCGCTCCTGGCGCAGGCCGAACGCAATGTTGGCGGCGACATCCATATGCGGAAACAGCGCATAGGACTGGAACATCATGTTGACCGGCCGCTCATAAGGCGGCAGCGGCGTGACGTCGGTTCCGTCGACGACGATCCGCCCGCTGTCCGGGGTCTCGAACCCGGCAATCATCCGCAGGAGGGTGGTCTTGCCGCAACCCGAGGGTCCGAGCAGCGCAAACCGCTCGCCGCGTTCGACACTCAGACTGAGATCGTCGACCGCCGCGGTCGCGCCAAAATGCCTGCTGGCTCCGGCAATTTCGAGAAGCGCCATCGCCGGCGAGCCGGGGGAGGCCGTTTACTCGCCGGATTTGAGCCGGGTCCAGGCGCGGGTGCGCGCCCGCTCGTAATCAGCCGGCGCCGGCAGGTCGACAAAAAACCGGCGGCGCACCTCCGGCGGAAGATAGACCGCGGGGTCGTCGCGGATTGCGGGCTCGACCAATGCCGTCCCTGGGACATTCGGGTTCGGGTAAGAGACCGCGTCGGAGATGTCGGCGATCACCGCCGGGCGCAGCAGGTAGTCGACAAAACGCAACGCGTTCTGCGGATGGGGCGCGTCGGCGGGGATTGCGAGCATGTCGACCGACATCTGCGCCCCCTCCTGCGGCACGCGAAACGCGATCTCGACCCCGTTATGGGCCTCGCGAGCGCGGTTGCGCGCCATGATGACGTCGCCCGAATAGCCGAGCGACAGGCACAGATCGCCACCGGCGAGATCGTTGATGTATTGCGAGGAATGGAATTTGCGGATGTAGGGACGGATCTTTTCGAGCGCCCCCACGGCCTTGTCGAGGTCGCCCAGATCGCGGCTCTTCGGATCGATCCCGAGCCAGGCAAGCATCGCCGGCACCACCTCCTGCGGCGTGTCGAGCAGCGAGATCCCACAGGCGGCGAGCTTTTTTGCGTTGGCCGGGTCGAACAGCAATGCCCAGCTGTCGACCGAGGCACCCTCGCCGAGTGCCGCTTGCACCATCGCCTTGTTGTAGCCGAGCCCGGTCACGCTCCACAGATAGGGCACCCCATGGGCGTTGCCGGGATCGGCCCCGGCGACGAGTTCGAGGATTTTGGGGTCGAGGTTCTTCCAGCCCGGCAACCTGCCCTTGTCGAGCGCCAGATAGACCTTGGCGGCGATCTGCCGTGCCATGAACGGGCTCGCCGACGGCACGACGACATCGTAGCCGGAGCCGCCGGCGAACAATTTCGCCTCCAGCACCTCGTTCGAATCATAGACGTCGTAGGTGACGTTGATCCCGGTCTCGTGCTCGAATTTGGGGATCGTGTCGGGCGCGATGTAATCCGACCAATTGTAGACGTGAAGAACGGGTTCTTCGGCGACCGCGCCGCCGGCCGTCAGCATCGCGGCGAACACCACCACCCAGAATCCGAGCGACAGGATCTTCATGACCCCGGCCATACATCAGCCGAGCCCGCAATTGTCAACGCCGGCAGATGACGAGACGCGCCGGAGACGGGGTGCTAGGATCGCTGCGGCTCCATCAAAGGTCGAGGTTCAGCAGCGTGACGCTCTTTTATCTGGTGCGGCATGGCGAACATGCGTTGCAGGGCCGGATGGCCGCCGGGAGAACCCCGGGCATCGGACTGTCGCCAAAGGGCCGCGCCGAGGCCGCCGCGGTCGCCGAACGTCTCGCCGGTGAACAGATCGACGCGATCTATGCGAGCCCGCTCGACCGCACCCGGCAAACCGCCGAAATCATTGCCGGCCGGCTCGATCTGCCGGTCGGTATCCGCGAAGACGTGATCGAGCTCGATTTCGGCGAATGGACCGGTCTGACCTTTGATCAGGTCAGGACCGACAAACGCTGGGAATTGTGGCGAACCTGCCGCAGCATCGCCGCCATTCCGGGCGGCGAAAGCTGGCGCCAGGTGCAGGACCGCACCGTCAACGCGTTGTTTGACTTGCGCCGCGACCACCCCGACGGGATCATCGTCGTCGTCAGCCATGGCGACGTGATCCGCGCCGCCTTGCTCTTCGTCCTCGGCATGCCGCTCGATCTCTACAGCCGGATCGAGGTCGGCACCGCGTCGATCAGCACGGTCCGGATCGACGATAACGGGATCCGTGTTCCCGCCGTCAACGAACGCCCACGGTTGCTCTAGCGTCAGAAACCCAATCGGCTCGATTGTTCTCAGTGACCGGGTTGGGTGGAGTTCTGTCCTCGCTGGGGCGCGCGCCAGCGGCGAGGCAGCGGCCGATGCCGGCCGTTGGCGGGCCCTGATCGAATTGCCGAAGTCGACCGTTAAGAGCCGACCCTGGGCCCGCCCGCGGGCAAGCTTGCCGGCAAAGCGACGACGACACCAACTCCGTCGGTGCCGGCGCGCCCCCGCTGGGTTTGGGATTATCTGGGGCATTTGCGCCGGCGGGCCCAGCCCAGACCAGCCAGGGCCGTGCCGATCACGGCCAACGTTCCCGGCTCCGGCACGGGGGTAACCGACGCATAGGTATAGACGAGCACGTCCTTGACCATGCCCGTATCCGTAAAAACCGCGTCGAAGTCCAGGGTCGAGCTCGAAACGGCAAGTGTCCCCCTGTCGGTCGCAATGGCGGATACGGTGGCGCCCTCAAACACGCCGAGACCACTCATCGTGGTGCCGCTGCCGGTGCTTGACCCGCTCAAGGGCAGAGAGCCGGTCGACGCGCCAGGAGCAAGCGTACCAGTTTCGGTGTTGCTGGCACTGGTGGAAGTTACCGTCAAACCAGGAAAGGTCTTGTCTGCAACATTGGTAAGCTGGGCGCTGAAGGCTGCACTGCTGGAACCGGTGTTCGTGACGTCAATCGATCCCACAATGTCCTCGGTAATCGTGTCGGTTACTTTGGTCAATGTGCCCAGCGCGGCGTTGAACCCGCTAAAGCTGAAGGTGTGCGTCCAATTCGTGACTGCCGGACCAAAAATCAGCGTTTGGGCTACCGTACCGGCCGAGGCCGCTCCGCCGGCGCAGGCCATCAAGGCTGCCGCTGTCAGGGTGATCGAGGTCTTGTTCATTGTCGTGTCTTCTCTCACAAGAGCGCGTGCGAAGGTGGTCGTTAACCTTAATAAATTACGCACGTGTCGTGCCAACGGTCCAAGCGCCTGTCTTTGTTAACCTTACCTGTCGGGACACCAGCGCCGCTGTAAACGATCCCGCCATGATTGCCCGCGTTCGCCGATCGCGAAACCATCCCGCTTTGCTAAATCGACAGTCCCTAAACCAGTGTTATCAATAAGTTACAGACTCGCGGAGCCCGCGTGGCAGTGGTGTAGTGTTTACCGACATCTTTCAGCGGCCGCCCCCAGCCCGACAGCCAATCCATGCGTGTTTGGCTAGTGGTACGCACCTGACGCTGGTCACCCGGGGCGTCCGGCCGTCGTCTTCCCGGCGAAGGAGCGTGTGAAGAAATCGCGCGGCTTACCCAGGTTCGTCGCCCCCGCGAAAGCGGGGGTCCAGAGCCTGCCGCTGGCCTGAACAAGGGGCAAACGACTGAAATCCCTGGGTTCCCGCTTGCGCGGGAACGACGAAATTAGGGGCTTGTCGGCCCCAGGGAGGGAATTTTCTCACACGCTCGAAGGCCGGGATCCATGGCGCCAGGGACACCGGCCGGAGCCTGTCCTCGGGCCGGCTAAAGCCGGCCGCGTGGGCCGGTGCGACAATTCGTTTTCGTGTGATCTGTCAGAACTGGTCCACCGACATGAGATGTGTAAAGTTTGCCAACTCCGTCGTCTTCGCTGACGATAATCCAAGCGAGCCGGCTATCGGCACCCCGGAGACGGGCGCCACTCCCGACCGCAACCCCACGGTTGGGCAGGCGCCGTCGGGCCGCCGGCAAGGTCGCTAAGGGGGCAGGTCCCTCCGATATCCGCCACGTCCGGCAACCGCAAAGCTGCGCCGCTTCCGGTCCTTCGCAAGACGACTATGGAGCCGTGAGGTCCGACCCGAAGCCGCCCTTCGCTCGCCTCATTCGATCACCTGGTCGACGCCGGCGAGAATCGATTGTGGGATCGTCAAGCCGAGGGCTCTCGCGGTCCTGAGGTTGATCACCAGTTCGAACCTCGTTGGTCGCATGACCGGCAAATCGGCCGGCTTCTCGCCTTTGAGGATCCTTCCGGCGTAAGTGCCGACCTGGTGATAGAGGGAGGCAAGGCTTGCGCCATAGCTGATCAGACCGCCGGAAGTGACGAAAACGCTGAAATAATAGATCGCCGGAACAGCATCGCGCGCCGCCAGCGCCACAAGTTGGTCACGCCGCGGGTCAAAGAACGGATCGCCACCGATCACCAGCCCGCTAGCTCGCTGTTGGACGAGGGAGGCGAAAGCGGCGTCGATTTCGCTTTCGGTACCGGCCTTCAGGACAAGGAGCCGCACCCCTCTGGCGTGCGCCGCTTGCTGAGCGGCTCGAATTGTGATCTCAGCTTCTGGACCGGTTGGGTTCACCAGAAGGGCGATCGTACGCGCCAGCGGAACCAGGTCACAAAGGAGCTCGAACCGCTTGGCTATCAGTTCGTCGATAATAAAGCTGACGCCTGTGAGGTTGCCGCCCGGCCTGGCGAGGCTGGCAACCAAGCCCGCCGCGACCGGGTCTGTGCCGACAGTGAAGACGATCGGGATCGTAGAGGTCGCATTTTTTGCCGCGAGGGCCGCAGGGGGGGCGAAGGCCACGATTAGATCAACTTTGCGGCTGACAAGATCGGCGGCCAATGCGGGCATCCGATCGTAGTGACCGCCCGCCCAACGAAATTCGATCACAACGGTTTGGCCCTCGACGTAGCCGGTTTCGCGCAATCCGAGCTGAAACGAGCTCATCAACTGTGGCGGCGCTTGGTCGGGTAACGTGGTGCTCAGGAACCCAATCACCGGCGTCGCCTTGTGCTGCGCCCGCACCGCGAAAGGCAGCACGATCGTCACGCCACCAATTAGCGCGATAAGATCACGTCGCCTCAGGGAAAGATGACCAGACGACGCGTTCTGCCGCCGGTCCATCGCCCCTCCTCTGCCACGCTGAGCCGCGATGCTAACACATCGAAACCGGTTTATTGCCGAAATGTGCGCGATAGGCGATTACTACAGGGCTCGCGTTGTCGGGGCAGGAACAGCCGTTCACAGGGCGGTGGCTGAGTGTCCCGGAAGGGTCGAAACCGGTCACGCTGATTGGTTTTGAAGCCATTTTTAGAGCGACCGCAAAATTGCCCGAACTCGTATCCTATCGCAGCACCCGGCAACCACCCTGGGAGACCGGCCGGCAGATGACGGGATGTTTGCGACGGTGCGGCGTTGCCAAATTCGCACGCTCCGGCAGCCGCCGAGGGCGCGAAACTCCGGCCGGGGGTGTTACGGGCTGTTCTACCTTAAGACGAATTCTGCTGTAGATTCTCTGTATTTTGCGCGCATCGAGACTAGCGTCAAAACTGGAGGTAGATGTCGTGGGCATATCGACGACGGTCTAATCCCGGTCGAACCGGCAGCGTTCTCCCCGCACCGCCTTGCCCGGCCCTCCGCCCGCAGCGGCGCTCGCGCGAGCTGCGGCGCTGCCGGCCTGCCCGGCGGCAGCTCATGCGGCGCGTAAATGTGTGCCGATATCGGGCTCAGCCGAGCCGCAGGCTGGCGAGAGCGGCGTCGGCGGCGGCGAGGCCGGTCATATAGGCGCCGTGCGCGGTCGAGAAGAAATTCGCCGACGTGGCTTCCCCGGCGAAGAACAGGCGGTCGTCAACGGGTGCTGTGAGGATTGCGCGGTCGCCGGAATGACCGGGGGCGGCATACGAATAAGAGCCGCGCGACCAGGGATCCCGCAGCCAGCCGGTTGCGGCGAGCGGCCTGATGTGGTTGCGGATGTCGCCGCCGAGGATGTTCGCCAGCTCGTCGGCGGCAAAGGCGAACATCGCCGCCTCCCCTTCGCGCTCCATCGCCGCGGCAAACCGTCCGCCGAAAAAGCAGTAGATTGCCGGCCGGCCGAGCGGCCGCAGCTGGTAGCTCATCGTTTCCCGCCGCGTCGTCGAGCCGACCAGAAAACCGTCCTGGGTGAACTCGGCCCAGTTGCCGTCGAGCGCGATGAACAGCTTGTCGTCGACCCCGAGCGGCAGGCCGGCCGCCGCCTCGACCTTTTCCGGCAATCGCGGCGCGAAGCGGATCGCCTCGGCAACGAGGATCGAAGTCGGCACGGTGACGATGACCCGCGCCGCGGCCACGGTGCCGCGCGCGGTCTCGATCCGGATCGCGTGACCGCCATGGTCGATCCGCGACACCGGCGTCTCCAGCGCGACCGGCAGCCCCTCGGCCAGTTTTTCGAACAGCCGGCCGTAGCCCTCGCCCAGGCGCCAGTTGGTGTTGGTGCTGTTGTCGTCGTAGCGGACATAGTCCTTGACCGAGACGCGGTCGAGCTCGGCGCCGTTGCCCCAGGTGCTGGTGGCGTCGAGCAGCTGGTTCCAGCGGCCGCCGGGTGGGAGCACGCTCGCCAGCGAGCGGTCCACCGGCTCCAACGCCGCTTTGCGGCGCGCCCGGCCTTGCGCCTCGCGGGTGGCGAGCCAATCGGCCTCGGCCTGCGGCGTCTCGCCGCTGCGCGACAGCCGCGCCGTCCATTCCGGCGGCCGGCGATGGACCGAAAAGCCGAGGCGCCGGGCGATCGGCGACAACGGGTTGCGATCGGCCGAGTGCAGCCATTCGGCGCCGCGATCGAGCGCGAAACCGGCCGGCGCAATGGTATGCACCCGGCCGCCGACCCGGTCGCGCGCCTCCAGCGCCAGCACCTTCAGCCCCGCGGCTCCGACGAGCCGGCGCGTGGCGCCGATGCCGGCCGCGCCGATGCCGATGACCGCGACGTCGACCTCCGCCGGGAACGTTGCCATCTGCGTCACCGCCATGGACCGGCACGCCGGCCAATGCCGGGCAACCGCCGGCTATAGGGGTCCCTCTTACGCCTTGGCGATTTCACGGTCCTCACCTTCGATTATTGCGGCTCGATGATCGGGTTACGGCAGGTGGGCGTGCTTCCGGCTGAGCAACGGCGACCGTCGGCGTTCCCACGATACCGATCCTCCCGGGGGAAGCCTTATCGGCGATTAACGACCGCAGCGCGCCCGCCTTCGAGAAAAGCCCGGGCGTCGAGGTGGCCAAAGATCTCGATCAGGGGCGCCACCAGCCCGGTCCACCCCGTTTGGTGACTGGCGCCGATGCCGGCGCCGTTGTCGCCATGAAAGTATTCGTAGAACAGCAAGTGATCTCGCCAGTAGGGATCGTTCTGAAACTTTTCGGCTCCCCCGAACACCGGTCGCCGGCCGGCTGGATCGCGCAAGAATATTCGGGTCAGCCGGTTGGCGATTTCGCGAGCGACCTCGAAGAGGTTCATCAATCTACCCGAGCCGGTCGGGCACTCGAGCTTGAAGTTGTCGCCGTAATACAAATAATACTGTAGCAACGCGCGAATCAACAGCGCATTGACCGGCATCCAAATCGGTCCGCGCCAGTTGGAGTTGCCGCCGAACATGCCGCTGTCCGACTCCGCCGGAAGGTAATGCACCCGGTATTCCTGGCCGTTCACCGACAAGACATAGGGATGATCGGCGTGATAGCGGGACAGCGCCCGGATCCCGTAGGAGCTCAAGAACTCGTTCTCGTCGAGCATCCGAGACAGGATGCGGCGCAGCCGACCCTCGTTCACCAGAGCCAGCATGCCGCGTTCGGCGACGCCGTAATGGCCGGGGCCCGTTGCATGGATGGACGCGAGCAGCTCCGGCATCCGCCGCAGGCGTTCAAACATGTGGTCCGTCAGTTTGGCCACCCGTTCGCGCTGCCATTTCTCTACGACCGTTGTAGCGCAGAGCGGCAAGAGGCCCACCATCGAGCGGACCTTGAGCCGGGTGGCGCCGCCATCGGGACGGCGAAGGACGTCGTAATAGAAACCGTCCTCCTCGTCCCACATGCCCTCCGGACCGATGTCGTTCATCGCGCGGGCGATCAGCACAAAGTGCATCGCGAAATTCGCGGCCAGATCCTCATAGGCCGGGTCGTGCGCCGCCAACTCGACCGCAATCTCGAGCATGTTCTGGGAATAAAGGGCCATCCATGCCGTGCCGTCGGCCTGCTCCAGATAGCCTCCCGTAGGCAATGGCGCGCTGCGGTCGAAGACGCCGATGTTGTCGAGCCCGAGAAACCCCCCTTCGTAGAGGTTCCGGCCGTCGCGGTCCTTACGGTTTACCCACCAGCCGAAGTTCGACGCCAGCTTGCCGAATACCCGCTTCAGGAAATCGAGATCGGTGTTCCCCCGCAATACCTGTTCGGTCCGGTAGAGAAAGATCGCGGCCCAGCCATGCACCGGCGGATTGACGTCGCTGAAGTTCCACTCATAGGCCGGGATCTGGCCAGTCGGGTGCAGGAAAGCCCCGATAAGCAAGAGGTCGAGCTGCTGTTTGGCGAAATCGATGTCGACGGTCGAGAGCGCCAGAGTGTGAAAGGCAAGATCCCAAGCGGCGAACCAGGGGTATTCCCACTTGTCCGGCATCGAGATGACATGACCGCTGATCATGTGGAACCAGTCGCGATTGCGCACCTGGAAGGTTTCATCCAGCAGCGGATCGGCCTTGTGTTCATCGAGCCATTTGTCGACATCGTAAAAGAAATACTGTTTGCCCCACATCATCCCGGCCAATGCCTGCCGCATCACATTGGCCGCATCATCGCCGACCCCAGCCGGTGTAATCGCCCGATAGAACGCGTCGGCCTCATGCCGGCGCGCCTCGACGATTTGCGCGAACGGCGCGCCGAACGGGTCCTCGGCGCCGGGTGCGACGTTATTCAGCCGCAGCCGGATGATTGCGTTCGCCTTGGCGCCGACGCGCAGCTGGTAGTGCGCGGCGGCCTTCGTCCCGGTGTTGCTGGGGTTGACCGCGTTCTGCCGGTCCGCCACCACATAGTCGTTGATCCCGTCCTTGACATAAGGTGTCGGATTGGAGGTGCCGAAGAGACGCTCGTTGTTGGTCTCGTTTTCGGTGAACAGCAGGCGTGGACTTCCTTCGCAATGCAGGAAATAGTCGCCGAGCAGCGCGTCTGCCGCAGCGATGGCGGCGCCTTTGTCCCCTGATGCATCTTTCAGCGACGGTTTCGGCTCGTCCGGCCACCATGTCCAGATGTTGCGGAACCACAGGGTCGGCAGCACGTGAACGACAGCCTCATCGGGTCCTCGATTGCATATGGTGATTTGGATCAACATGTCGGTGGGCGCGGCTTTAGCGTATTCGACGAAGACATCAAAATAGCGGTCTTCGTTGAATATGCCGGTATCAAGCAATTCGTACTCAGGATCGAGGCGATTGCGGTGTCGGTTGGTCTCTATCAAATTTACGTAAGGGTATTCCCCTTGCGGGTATTTGTATAAATATTTCATGTAGGAGTGGGTCGGTGTACTGTCGAGGTAGAAATAATACTCTTTGACATCCTCGCCGTGATTGGCCTCGCTGTTGGTCAGGCCGTACATCCGTTCCTTGAGGATCGGATCCTTGCCGTTCCACAGCGCCAGCGAAAAGCACAATTTTTGATTGTCGTCGCTGATCCCGGCGAGGCCATCCTCGCCCCAGTGATAGGCGCGCGAGCGGGCTTGATCGTGGGTGAAATAGTCCCACGCATTCCCGTCCTTACTGTAGTCCTCGCGGACCGTGCCCCACTGGCGCTCGCTGAGGTATGGTCCCCATTGCCGCCACGGCACCCCACTTTCCCGCGCCTCGTCCAAACGCAACTCCTCGGCGGTCCGTGCCGGTTTGGTGGTCGAGCTCATGGCCATGGTCTGCTCCCGCTTCACAACATCATACTAGCTAGCTGTCCCCGTTTGGACAGCGCCGGCCCGATGCTGCCGTCGGCAGCTCGACAACAACGCCAGGAAGCCTATCCCCAGACGAAGACGCGCTTCCAATCGTTCTTCATGCTGATTACGTTCCAGCCCTTGGCTGTAGCCTCGTCTAACAAGGCCTGCGTAAAAGTGCCGACTTTGGTGTCGGGCAACCCGCCCGCCGGGCCGTAAGCGTATTCCCTCTGCGCATCGTCGTGATGGACCAGCATCTTCAACCGCGCGCCGGCGCCCGCGCCGGTCCATTCCAGCATCTCTTGATCGCCGGTGGAATTGCCGAAGGCAGCGTAGGGACGCTTGCCGATGAACAGGTCGATGCCGATCGCCTTGCCGTCGAAATTATCGTTGAAGAACAGCTTCGGAAGTCGCAGCAATTCGGGCTCGCCGTCCTTGATTTCGTATTTCGTGGCGATGCTGGAGCCGATGACCTTCTGTGTCGGGATGCCATAGACGCGCTGCCCGTATACGCGCACGAAATCCTGGCCACCGCCGGTGACGATGAACGTCTCGAACTGGTTGGCCCGCAGATAGTCAAGGACCTCGATCATCGGCTGATAGACCAGTTCAGTGTAGAGCCGTCTGAACCTCGGATGCTTTGCTGTCGCCAGCCACTTGCCGGCAACCTCAAGAAACGCCGCCTGACTCATGCCCGCATGGGTTTCGAAGATAATCTTCGCCCAATCGCCCTCGCTGAGATGCACCAGCGCCAACATATCATTGGCGAGCACCGCCTTGTACGGCTCCTGGGTCTGCCATTCCGGGTGTTGCGGGGCCAATTCACGCATGCGGTCGAGCGCGAACATTGCCTGGCTGTAGAGCGGATGCTCAACCCATAAGGTGCCGTCCTGATCGAAGGTCGCGATGCGGTCTTCCGGCGCCACGAAATTCTTGCTCGACGGGTCGGTGGTGGCGCGCACGAAATCGAGTATCGCCCGCTTCGCCGACCCGTCGTTCCACGAAGCCAGAACGCCGCCAGTGCCCTGCGTATTTACCGCGGCTGCGGCGACCAGCCCGGAAAGCGACGGAAGCGCCGCCGCACCGGCCAGCAGCCCGCGGCGGCTTAGACTGGTACGAACTGAAGTCTGCATCCGAGGGTCCTACTGGAGATAGATAGTATCAGCTATCGCCCAATTGCTCCTTGATCTTGCAGGTGCTGCATACAGATCGCGTAGCATGGAGAAATATCTCCCGGGTTTTCTGCTCTGCATACCGTACATTTCTGGCCCGTGATCTCGGCCGCTCCCGCCGGGGTATTTGGATCAGGTGCGCTGCACCCGGCGAGAAGCACAGCCATCGTGATCAGAAGAAGGGCGGCCCCGGCCTTACCCCGGCTGGCGACCGATAATGGGTGGATCGAGTTCACGGTGTTTCCCTTCATCGCTGGCCGCAGGGTAGATAGAGGCCCGGAGCAACTCCTCAGTTGCGGACGCCACCAACTGTGGTCTGGACCAAAAGCTTGCATCCTTGTACCGATTTGGCGGGAGACACCGGCTTCAACCTCGGTCGTCCGTTGCACGGCAATCCCCTGCCAGGGCGCCGACACCGACGCCGGTGATCTTGCCTGCCGCGTCGAATACGATCTGATCGTACTGCCAGAGACGTTCGAAATATCCGCGAGCATGCCCCTCGGCGACCGCCTCCGTGGCAATCCGCAGGATCTCGTCGATCGAGCGGCTGCCGTCGATTGACGCGAAAAGTCGTTCCTGTGCCGAATCGATGGGCAGCGCCAAATCAGGGTAGGTGTGCGCGCGATTGATCAGAACGGCCGCGCAACCGGGGGGCGCGCGGTCCCGGATGCACAGGGTCCACGGCAGACGCAGCGGAACGTAGCCCCGCCAGGCGTCGCCGTCGAATTTGATCGGCTGGCTTTCGCCGCGGCGATCGTCGCGATAGGCGATGAAGCTGTGCTTGGTCATGGTCCCGCGCAACAGCTCGACCGCGGCGTGCTGCGATTGCGGCGAAAGCCCCGCGAGAGGCGCGGCGTGCGGCGTGCGTGCGACGGCCCCGCACTGCGGCAGATAGGGAGCCTGCTCGAACCAGCGCCCAAAGGACACGCCGCATCGCTCTAGCCAGGCATAGAGCTGCGGCACGGTATAGGCGCGATCCTGAGGGTGCAGCAGCGCGTCAGCGAGCGCGTCCCGGCGGGTGAAATCCTTCGCTCGCCGCGCCACGCCAGCGATCGGATGGTCGGGCGAGAGCGCACCGATCGTGGCGCCGAGGTCGCGCAGCTCCCCCTCCGCAGCGCCGACCCCGAGCAAGCGGCAATACTCCTGCATCATGTAAATGCCGGCACGCCCATATGCGGCATAGACCATCAGCTGCATCGCGCCGTCGGGAGCAAGGACGTTGCGCAGCGACCGAAGGCCGAGATCCGGATCGGGCAGGTGGTGGAGCACGCCGGTGCATACGATCTGGTCAAACATCTGGCCGAGCTCTCCGACCCGCTCGATCGCCAACCGATGGAGTTTGAGGTTTCGCAGGCCATATTTTTGCTGAAGATCGCGGGTGTGACGCAGGCTGGTTTCGCTGACGTCGATTGCCGTCACCCGGGCGTCAGGCTCCCGCAACGCATGGATGGCGCCCTGCGAGGTACCGCAACCGGCCACCAGGATCGCTCGATTTGCCCGTTGGGTTTCCGTCGGCCACAGCAGAAGGGACAGCGCCCGGCGCCGATCCGGGTTGCGATAGAGCTCGCGGTGCCGATCGAGGTCGACGATCGGCGCCGGATACGGGTGGCTCTCGTAGAAAGCGCGCACCGCATCGGCTGGATCGGTGGGTGCCGGCGTTCTAGTGTCGTTCTGAGCCATGCGCGCACGCTTACCGCGGCGGACTGGGTGCGAAGCCTTGGATCGTCCACTTTAGCGGCGCGGAGTCGACATGGATGAACCCAGCGCTCGGCTGGTTGAAGTCGACGATCATCGCCATAGCGCCACTCATCATCAGGAGCAGGAGTAGCGCCAGCACCAGCTGCTTGCGGCCGGCCAGCCCCATCTGATAGCCCAGTGCGCCGACGGCGAGCACTGCGCCGAGCAGCAACCCCAACATCGTTTCGGTTGGAACTCGGCTCTCCATCGAATACCGCTGCACAAGCTCGGCGTCGAACATGTCGTTGAGCGAGGACACGAGTTGCGAGGCCAGGGGCGCCGGCATCGCCGCCAACAGCGGAAGTGTACGCTGCCAGAGCTCGTTCTGTAGCGTGTTGGCATGCGCCAGCGCCCCCGTGGCGGCGTCTGGGCTCGCCGCTTCGAGGTAAGCGAGCCGAGCGCGTGCATACTCCTCGATCAGCCCGGCGATCGGGTTCCCCGATGTGCCGGCAAGTCCCGTGCGAAGCCAGGCCGTGCCAATCGTGTTGGCTTCGTCGAGGGTCGCGTGGCGGCGCGCCTCAAACCGATCCTGAGCGATGCCGATCGTCACAGCCAAAGTGAATGCGACAAATCCCAGCATGCCGGTCGTCAGGGTAGAAACACCGGCATTTTGGCTGTCGGGTAATGTCGCCCCGCGGACCCGTAGTCGCCCGATTTGGAAGCCGACCTCACCCGCCAACGCGAGCAGCGCAAAAACGAAGAGGGCGAACGCGCCGATGCCAAACTCAATGACCTCTCGCAAAAGGCGTATCATCATGGACCACTCAACCTTGTCAGGATTAGCGTGTCACTCTTTGCTTCCACCAACCTCCCTATCCGACCCAGACGATTGGATGCGTGAGGCATGCACAGCCAAGCGAGCCGATCGGTTAGGCTTGCTGGTAGGCGTCTCGCAAACATGCTCGCCGCATCCCGGCCTAGCGCTTATGCGCCTAATGAGGCCTGGGGCGACCTCGGGGCTGACGGCGGGTCACCCGAAACAAAGCACCAATCACCCAAGGCTTCGGCATCAGCAGCCCGACTGCGGCTGCGCCGATCGCGAGCGTGTGCTCCCCTTAGATATCTTGGTTCCGCTTCGCTAAAATTGGTTTATTGACCACCAACAGCTTTAATTGTAGGGATAGTATTGATAGGGTGGTGGCGGTGGATAATAGGCAGAGGAAGCGGCGGCGGCACTGGTCGCCATCGCTGCTACACCGACGCCGACCGCAGCGCCCGCAGCGACACCGCCCCAGTTGGGACCGTAATACCCGCCGCCGCTGACTGAGACGTTGCGGTTCACATTCACGTTTCGATTTACATTCACGTTACGGTTCGCTGAAAAATTTCGGTTGGCCGACACGTCGCGGTGAAAGTTGGCGCTGTCGAAATTGCCGCGGTTGACGCTGCCGCGGTTGGCGCTGCCGCGGTTGAAGTTGCCACCACCCCGGCGCTGCACCAGTACCAATGGCGCGCCCTCCCTGGCGCCGGCCGCTGTGCCAAAAACCTGGGTCGTAATGCCGCCCCACCCGGATGATGGGGCGGCCAATGCCGGGGCCGCCAGCAACGCGACAGGCACGATGTAGAGCGCTAGTTTGTTCATCGGTGGCCTTCCTCACTTGCCGAGATATTTGGCCTGGATCTGCTTCCAGCCTTCGATTGCCTGGCCGCAGCCGGCCTTGTCGAACGGGTTTCCGGAGCCGTAACCGAGGGCGCCGACAAAGTTAAAGGCGGCCCTTAGTCCGAAATGGACGGCGATCTGGTCGGCCAGCTCCATCGCCCGTGATATCTGCGCTTGCTTATCCGCATCGGGCGAGCATTGGACTACTTGCCCGGCCATTACGCCAACTCGGCGCAGCCCGGTTAGAAAAGATTGATCGGCATCGGGCGGCGTCGGCACGTTACTACCCGGAGCGGCAGGCGTGGCCGTGGCAGGTCCGGGCGCGGGTGCGGCAGGCGCGGTCGGCGGGGTTTGGGCGAACACCGTACCAGCCAACATCAAGCTGGGGAGCATAAACAGGGCTAATCGCGGGTAGGACAATCTCATCGGTTTTGCCTTTCAAAATGCCGCCGCTATCGATAGCGCGCCACGCGACGGAAGGTGAGACGGATCTCGAAGCCGGAATTTCTGTGCGTCATCGCGGATCGGCGGCTTCGCCGTCTGCTCCGACCCGACCGGCGCCGGGCCGCTCGCTGCCGCCGTTGCGAAGCTCGGCCAGGTCGCGTTCGAGGAAAAAGTTGAGGAAAGTGCGGATCACCGCGACCGCTCCGAGCTGTCCGACCTCCTGCCAGGTTGGGGCTATCGAGGTCTCGATGATGTCGGCCGCCAACTGGAACGTGAGGCCGGCAACAAGCCAGCGTCCGTAGCGCACCAGGATTTCGCGGAAGCGGATATGCGCCGGCGCGGGAAACGCCGTCCATAGCCCGGTGAAGAATGCTTCGATCGTTCCGATGACAATCACGATCAACGCCATCGCATCGATGACGACGACGACGTCTTTCGTAACGAGATGGAGCCATTCCTCCATCGGCCCTCCTCGCAACCGCAGGGGCGGCCGGCGCAACAATCCCCGGCCGCCCTGTCCGGTTCGGCTGGGTTACGAGTGTTTGTTTTCCTGGAGGCTCCGGAGCACGTCGTCGAGGTTGAAGCTAGCGGCCTTCTGGCGTTGCGGATAGTCCCTGAATGTGGCGAGGAACTCCCCGATGTAGGCCTGCGCCGGCACCAGCAGGTAGACGTGATCGACAAGCCAATCGTAGTAGGTGATCGACGTGATGTCGGCGCGCTCGAAGGGATCGGTGCGGAGATTAAACATCTTTGGGACGCGAAGCGTGACGAACGGCTCGGACCAGACCCGCATCGTGCCGGGCTGCCGCTGTTCCGCGAACACGATCTTCCAATTGTCGTACCGCAGGGCCACGACCTGCTGGTCGTCGTTGCAGTAAATAAACGACAGCCGCGGGCTCTTCTCCGCTTCACCGGTCAGATACGGCACCAAATTATGGCCGTCGAGATGGACCTTATAGGTCATGTCGCCGATCGAGTGGCCCTTTAAGAGCTTGCCGGTAACATCCGGGTCGCCGGCCATGGCCACAAATGTCGGCAGCCAGTCGTGATGCGCTACGATCTCGTTCGACACGCTGCCCGGCTTGATCTTGCCCGGCCAGCGCACCACGCACGGCACCCGGAAGGCACCCTCCCAGTTGGTGTTCTTCTCATTGCGGAACGGGGTCATCGCCCCATCGGGCCAGGAAAACATATTTGGGCCGTTATCGGTGCTGTACATGACAAAGGTGTTGTCGGCGACGCCGGCATCGTCGAGCGCTTTCAGCACGGCGCCGACGTTCTTGTCGTGGTCGATCATCACGTCGTGGTATTCGCTCTGCCAGCGGCCCGACTGGCCCCGGCTCTCCGGTTTGACATGCGTGCGCAGATGCATGTGGGTGAAATTGACCCAGAGAAAGAACGGCTGTCCGGCCTGCGCCTGACGCTTGATGAAAGCGGCAGAACGGTCGGCGATATCGTCGTCGATCGTTTCCATACGCTTCTTGGTCAGGGGGCCGGTGTCGTGGACGGTCTGCCTGCCCAGCCTGCCGAAGCGCGGGTCGACCGTCGCGTCGTCGGTGTCGGTGGCCTTGCACTCCAGGACGCCGCGCGGACCGAACCTCTCGCGAAAGTGAGGAAAATCCGCACCGCTCGGGTAATCGGGCAGCTCCGGCTCCTCCTCCGCGTTCAGATGGTACAGATTGCCGTAGAACTCGTCGAAACCGTGCACCGTCGGCAGATATTCGTTGCGGTCGCCGAGGTGGTTCTTGCCAATCTGCGCGGTCGCATAGCCCAACGGCTTGAGCAGCCCGGCGATGGTCGGGTCTTCCTTGTGCAGACCAACGGTGGCGGCGGGCAGGCCGACTTTCGTCAAGCCGGTGCGCAATCCGTGCTGGCCGGTGATGAACGAGGCCCGTCCAGCGGTGCAGCTCTGCTCGGCGTAACAGTCGGTGAAGCGCACGCCCTCCTGGGCGATGCGGTCGATGTTGGGCGTGCGGTAGCCCATCAACCCGTCGCTGTAGCAACTCAAATTGGTGATGCCGATATCATCGCCCCAGATGACGACGATGTTCGGCTTGGCGGCTGCTCTGGATCTGGCCATCTCGATCTCCTTTCGTTGGTCGCGTGGTTTCGAACGTGCGCATTGATTTCGGTTGCTTGGCTTGGGCGGCTAGGCGAGGCGAAACAGGACGGCAAAGAAGGCGAACAGGCCGATGAAGATGAGGAGGATGGCGACTGCCATGACCGGCGAGTGCATTTTCTCCGTTGTCGCGCCGGCCCTCATTCCGGCGATTGGCGTGAACGAGCCGCCCCACAGGTAGCGAACCGTCCACCAGTACTGCCAAAGCGAGATGACGAGGGCCAGGATGCCGCACGAAATCAGCGCCAGCCCCAAATATTCCGGAGCGGTTGGAAGATACGCGGCGCGGGCGCCAGGGATATCTTGCAGGTGGTTGAAGTATTGGACGATTGCGAAGCCGAAGCCGATCAGCGCCACGGCGGTGCGCTGCCATGACATCATCGTGCGTTCGACGCTGAGGCGGGTGCGGATCCAGCCGAAATGACTGTCTGCCGTTGCCCTTACTTCAAACCTGCTCGCGCTCGTGGCGGTGGGTGAATTTGCCATGCCGGTGCCCTTTTACTGACTGTTCATGGCCGCGTTCTCACGGGCTTCGGGGCGCGGAGGCGCGAGCGAGCCACCGGCGTGCGATGCGCGCGGCCGGCCCGCGGATGATCACGTAGGGGACAAATGCGAACTGCAATGCGACGATGACCGCCTCGGCCGGATAGAACCGCTTCAGGACGATGACCTGGTAGATCGCGTCCATCACGAGGCCGAGCAGGATGATCCTGGCGGTCGCGTTCAATCCTTCGTTCAGCCGCTGGGCGCGCTCGCCTGGGTTGCCCATCATCGTCCAAAAATACGGCGAGCGGCCGGTTCGCGCGTCCGTGAGACCATCTCGGATCGCGACGATTGCCGCCATCAGTGGCTGCAGGAGAAAGCGAAATCTCATTGGCGCCTCGGGCCGTGCCACGAGGTCGTGCCAGATGCGCTGGAAGGTCGCGATCGAAGCGCCGTGCCATAAGACGCCGACGACGATCAGCATGAGGATCAACGCAACGACCAGTTTGGCCAGGAGGCTCAGTTTATGTGGTTCGGCGTCGGTCATTGCTCTGCTCCCCCTTGCCTGCCGTCAGTCTTTGCGGATCACGCAGCGAAAGCCGATATGGCTCGTGCCGCTGTCGACCATCTGGGCGTGGCGGGCGGCTGGCCGGTAGCGCCGGCAGTAGTTCGGCGCGCACAGAAACGAGCCGCCCTTGACCACCTTGCGCGGGATGCGGATCTGCGGCTGGGCTGGGTCGTAGCTCGCCTCGATCGGGCCGCCGCGGGGATTGGCCGGCGCGCAGCAAGGGCTCGACGCGTCGGGAGGATGGCGGGAGGCGAACCAGTCCGTGGTCCATTCCCAGACATTGCCCGCCATGTCGAACAGCCCGTAGCCGTTGGGGGGAAAGGCGCCGACCGGCGAGGTTCTCTCGAAACCGTCGGCACGCAGGTTCTGCCAGGGGAATTCGCCCTGCCAGGTGTTCGCCATGTGGCGGCCGCCGGGGGTCAGCTCGCTGCCCCAGACAAACTCGGCCCCGTCCAGCCCGCCGCGCGCCGCAAACTCCCATTCGGCCTCGGTCGGCAAGTCTTTCCCGGCCCAGCGCGCGTAGGCCTCCGCGTCCTCGAATGCGACCTGGGCGACGGGATGATCGAGCCGCCCTGCAACCGAGCTGCCCTGGCCTTCCGGATGGCGCCAGTACGCCCCCGCTTTCCACGTCCACCAGTTCCGGACGTCGCGCAGGTCCACCGGCCCGCGCGTCTTGCGAAACACCAGGGCGCCCGGTTTGAGCATATGCGGCGCGGCGCCAGGATAGTCGGCCGGGTTCAGCGGACGCTCGGCAACGGTGCGATACCCGGTGGCGGCGACAAACGCGGCGAACTCGGCATTGGTGACGGCGCATTCGTCGATCCAGAAGCCGTCGACCGTGGCGTTGTGGACCGGCGCTTCCTCGGGATAGGCACGGTCGGCGCCCATGCGGAACGTGCCGCAGGGGACCCATTTCATCCGCGAAGTAGCAGCCTGCATCTGAAATCCCAGCTCGAAAAGCGGCGCGGAACTGTCTGCTTTAAAATCGAAAGTTGGCGGCGAGGATCGGCCCCTTCATGTGCACGTTAAAGCCTAGGGCGCCGCCGCCTTGATAATTCACGTTGAGGCTGCGATAGCCAAGGCGCAGCGCGACCCACGGCTTCAGCGCATAGTCGAGCGTGCCGATAACCTGCCAATCGACATGCGCGGCGACGCCAAAACCGCCGAAATCGCCATAGGCGGTCAGCCCGAACCCGTTGCCGAAATCGCGGTGATAGCGGGCGGCGAGCAACGGATCGCCCCATTCGGCCGAGCGGTTTACGCTCGCCGTCGGCAACAGCCCGCCATTCAAGGTCAGCGCGCTCGAAACCCCCCAGGCGCGAAAGCCGACGCCGCCGTCGAGCGCCTGAACCGGCTCGTCGACCGCGTGGTACAGAAATACCGCGGTGCCGATATTGGTCGTCAGCGACGCATTGCCGCCGTTAAAAAACACGTTGCGGGTCGTGATGTTGGTGCCGACCGGAACGTGCAGCACGTCGCCTAGCAGGCTGAACGGCCCGTCGCGGATCTCGGCCGATCCCATGAACGGAACGGCGTCGAGATGCCCGAGCAGCTGAACGGCGCCAACGCTGGTGTCGATCACCGGCGCCCGCGCCAACGGCGTGCTGATCGCGGTATTGATGCCAGCAAGCCACAGATAGGGCGTCACGATCACTTGCGGGCCACTGGAAGGCCCGCTCGAGGCCGGCATTCCCGGTACCAGGGTCGGCGGGGGCGGCCCGAGCAGGGCCGGCGACTGCTGCGCCCAGGCGGGAGTAACCCCAATCCAGATCACCACAAGGGTGACGGCCAGGCTCGCGAGCGCTGTGGGGAGAGACCGACGCCATCGTCGCGTGGCGGCCCTTCGCGGCGCGCTCTGGCTGCTCATAAATCTGCCCGATCGAGAGCCGTCGGCGGCGCTACCGCGTCCGGGCCTTTGCGATATGCCAGCCGGCAACATCAGTGCAGTGGGTGGGACGACCGGTCCCGCGGTCGCTAATCCGTCGATCATCGTCAGTCTCCTCGAGAGTGCCAGGCAGCCCTCGCGCGCGGCTCTATCGACCCCGGCCCCCGGTTGCAAGAAAGATCCTGAGGATAGGCCCGGGTCGGCGCTATCCAGTTTCGGCAAATGAAACTGCCGGCTAATCGGGTTGGCGCTGTCGCCGGCCGGGTTCCTTGGGTTACTCCGCGGCCGCCGCCGCCGGCCGGGTCAGCTCCAGTGCGCGTTGCGCGACCGCAGCAGTCGAGGGTTCGCCGTCGCCGGCAATCTGCACCGTCGGGAACGCGAATTTGATGCCGTTGGCGTCGAACGCCTTTTTGATCATTGCAAGCGCTTGCCGCCGGATGACGAAATTCTCGCCGGGCAACGTCATCATCTTCATCCGGATCTGCACCGCGAAATCGCCGAGCGCGTCGACGCCCTGCATCTTTAGCGGTTCCAGGATCAGCGGCGCGAATTCGGGGTCCTTCGCCAGGTCGAGACCGATCTGCTTGATCAGCTTTCGGGCCCGGTCGATGTCGCTGCCGCCGCAGCGCTGATGGCCCTGGCGGCGATGGGCTTCGAAATCGGCCCGCTGGTTGCCGGTTTGAGCGTCCTCGGCGTCGCGATCGGCTTTGGTGCGCAGAATTTTGTCCGCGACATCATCGCCGGCATGTTCTACCTGCTCGACGATGCTTTCCGGATCGGCGAGTACATCCAGAGCGGCAACTACAAGGGCACCGTCGAGGGCTTCAGCATCCGCTCGGTCAAGCTGCGCCATCAACGCGGCGCGCTCTACACTGTGCCGTTCGGCCTGTTGGGCGCGGTTCAGAACCAGAGCCGCGACTGGGTCATCGACAAACTGATGGTCGGCATCACCTACGACCGCTGACCGGTGCCTCTGCCGCGCCAAAGGCCGGATCCAGCCAGGCCTCGGCGGCGACCGGGTCGGAACCCCCGGCCCAGGTTCGCGCGCTGGTGAACCTGCTCGCCGATCCGACGGTGCAGAAATGGCTGGAGAAGCAGGGTCTACCCGAAGCCGCCGCCCCGCCGGCGCACGCCAAGCCCGATGAATCGGTGTCGCACTACGTCGTTTCCCGTCTTGGGGCGGTCCGCGAGCACATCGTTGCGCTCGCCGCCGCGGTCCCTGATCTGCCCAACGCTTTTGAGGCAGGCGTCGACCGCCTCCAGGCGGAAGTCCCGCGTCGCGGAACCGTCCTGCTGCTCATCCTTGTTTTTGCAGGCTTGGGCCTCGGCGTCGAGTGGCTGTTTCGCAAGGCGACGCAGAAGACGCGCCGGCGCCTCGACGGTCTGCCGATGGAGACCGTGGACGACCGCCTGCGTCTCGTCGCGGCGCGCTTTGCCTTTGCTTTTGGCGTGGTCGTGGCCTTCGCCCTGGGCAGCGTCGGACCCTTTTTGGCCCTTAATTGGCCGCCGCTGCTTGGCGAGATGGTATTCGGCTATCTCGTCGCCTTGCTCGTCACCCGTATCGCGGTGGTCGTGGGCCATTTTCTGCTCGCCCCCGATGCCGAGCGCTTTCGCATCTTTCCGACGGATACGACGGCGGCTCGGTTCTGGTGTCGGCGGCTCAGCATTTTCGTCGGCTGGTTTGCTTTCGGCTGGGTTACCGTCGGCCTGCTGGGCAGTTTCGGCTTTTCGGTGGAGGAGCGCCAGCTCGTCGCTTACGTGCTCGGCCTCGGTCTCCTCACGATAGCGCTCGAATCCGTGTGGCGCCGGCCGATCGCGGCGGACCCGGACGCCGAAGCACCGTCACCCGAGACGCGCCATCTCGGCCGCGGCGCGCAGAACACGATACTGTCGGTCGGGATCGTGCTGTTGTGGGGATGCTGGGTGGCGAGAGCCATGCCGGGGTTCTGGCTCCTCCTCGTCGTCATCGCCCTGCCGCTTGCCCGTACCGCGACCCGGCGCGCGGTCGAGCACCTGCTTCAACCGCCCGGCTCGCCGCGGGTTGCCAATGGTCCACCCAGCGTCGTCGCGGTAAGCCTCGAGCGCGGTTTGCGCGCGCTTCTGATCATCGGCGCGGCGTCGATCCTCGCCTGGGGCTGGGGCATCGACCTTGTGCACATTGCCGGGCAGGACACACCGTTCGCGCGCATCGTCCACGGCGCGTTGAGCGCGGTCATCGTCCTCCTCGTCGCCGATGTTCTGTGGCAGGCGACGAGAACGGCAATCGACCGCAAGCTCGCCGAGACCGCCGAGCCGGGTCTGCCGAACACCGACGAGGCGCGGCGGCGGGCGCGGCTGCATACGCTGCGCTGCAGCGGTAATCAGAACCGCCGCAAGGCAGATTCGTATGGCTCCTGTCGTCGCGGCGGCGGCAATTCTCCCGGTGATTGGCCGGCGCACCGCTGGCAATCTTGCGCCCGGCGATCCAATCCTTCTAGTGATACGATTTTGACATTTGGTACCCGCTCCTATTCCGTCGTGCCCGCGAAAGCGGGTGCCCAGAACTTGCCCCTGGCCTGAGCAGGGGGCAGCCTCCACCACACCCATTGCCTCCTGGATCCCCGCTTTCGCGGGGGCGACGAGAAAGGGAAAATGGGAACCATTTGTCCGGGTCGGACCACTAGGTGTTGCTCGGCATGGATCCCTGTGAATGCACATCGATCGCCTCCTGGCCGCCCCGCTTCTCGACCAAAAAAGACATGCTTTGCATTGCCGTCGCACAACAATGCATCGGCTTGCAAGCAACCATTCTCGCCACCCGCATGCCCGCACATCAGCTCGATGAACCGAACGCGATGCTCCGATTTCACTTCGGATTGCGACAATGCTATCGCTCGGCCCAGCGGCGTTCCTTATTGATGTCATTTTCGCAGATCATTGCGCCGCTTGCCGCGCCGAGGCAAGCATGCGCCGCGCGATCCTGTCGAAATTCCAGCAATAAAACAACTTTACACGTCGTGGAGACTACATCTGAGGCCGTCTTGCGCGGACTTGATCCGCGCATCCACCTCTTGTTTGAGGCGCTCGAACACGTGGATGCCCGGATCAAGTCCGATCAAGTCCGGCCAAAGCGCGCCTCAGGTTGTATCGCATACGGCTATGCCCGCTGCTGTATTCTCGGTCGGTCCGAACCGGACGGCCGTGGGCCAAGCCCGGCTAAGACGAACGGAGGTAAGCGGATTACTTCAGTGTTGGCGCACAAAATTTTCTCCGGTCTGCGCTGCCCGTTTCACGTAAGTGACGGCCAAGGGTTTGCTGTCTTCTAATTCTTTGCCGCCGGGCTCGTAGAGCAGATGTCAAATCTTTATCCTCCGCCTCCGCTCGTCGATCAGCCGGGCAAGGACGCCAGAGAGTATCTTGCTCATCGGCTCGACAGCCCGCTATTCGGTTTCGGCAAATGATGGAAAAGCCACCCCCGCGAGCTCGCGGGGCCTACCGGCGACTGAGCGTCGCGGACGGCGTCTCCCCGAACAGCGAGCGGTATTCGACCGCAAAGCGCCCGAGCTGCCAAAACCCGTAGCGCGTCGCGACCTCGGTGACGGTCGCTGCGTTCGCCGCCGCCGCGCGCAGTGCCCGCCGTGCCAGGTGCATGCGGCGCAGCAGCAGATAGCGCTTCGGGCTGATCCCCAAATGCTCGTGGCAGCACACCCGCAAGGTCCGATCGGAAACCCGGATCGCTTTGCATATCTCGGGGATGAAAAGCGGTTGCTCGGAATTCTCCTCCAGCACCCGTCGAAACCGGCGCATGACGATCGCATGCTGCCCCTGCGCCGAGTTGTGCTCCGGCTCGTCTCGGTCGTCGAGACAAGCGACCATGGCCTCGATCAGCGCCTGCTCCAGCCCGCGCGCGGCATCCGGGTTGGCGATGATTTCCGGCGCCTCTGCCGCCAGATGCCCAGCCGCGGCGTGCAGCCGCTGGAGCTTCGCAATTGCGTGCAGCGCGGCGGGGCAGGTCAGCGCATCTTTCGGCGGCCTCAGGTCAAGTCCGGCAATCGCCGCCCCGACGGAAACCATTTCCTCCACCGGCAACGACATGGTGCCAAAAGAGACTGGCCCGGACGACCGTTGAAAATAGCTCTGACCCTCGCTGTGTCGCACGATATCGGTCGGCCGCATCTCTGAACCGCTCCGCACCAGACTTGGCCCAGGCTGCGTCCGGAACGCGATGACGGCCCGCCCGCCCAACCGGCGACATGGGATATCCGCGGCAACGTCTCCGAGAATCGCTGCATCCACAGGCAATGAAGGTCAATACGGGTAAGGTTCGCTGTGAAATGCCCGCGTTGGGTAACCGCGAGCTCAATTGTCCCTTGTCGGATCGATGCCGCATAGTCGTCCGGGTCCGAAAAGGCGCGCACCGCGCTTGAGGGCATGGCAACCTCGGCATTGTACGCCACCAAACCACCGGGTTATCGCTCCGAAGGTCGAGGTGGATCAACCCGGTCACGGAAGTTTCATGCGCCTCCGGCCGAGGCCAAGGTCCGCGACGCCCCGATCCAGCCCGCGCCGCACCGTGGCTGACGGCAATTCGCCGTAAATCGCGCGATAATGACCCGCGAAACGGCCGAGATCACGGAATCCGTGTCGTCCGGCGACCTCGGAGACGGTTGTTGTTTGCGGGTTGCCGCCACCAAGCTCGCGACGGACCTGCCCCATCCGTAGGCGGTGGCGGTAGCCGCTCGGGCTCATCCCCAAATGCGCCTTGCAGCACTCCCGCAACAGCCGGTCCGACACGCCGAGCGCCGCGCAGATCTCGCTGATGTGGTGGGACGATCCGGCTTGAAGCAACTCCTCGAACCCGGCCACGACATTTCGATGCCGCCGGGCGGCCGGCGTTTCCTCGTCCGCCGACCCCGGCAGCAGGCACTCGACCAGGGCGTGGATCAATTGCTGCTCCAGCCCATGTGCCGCCTGAATGTCGGCAAGCCCCCTCGAGCGCGCTTCGGCGCTACGGATCGACGCCCGGTGGAGATTGTGCAAATCCCTCCCGGCGGGCCGCCAGCGCGCGATGCCGGGCGGGACGACAAACCTGCCTCCATTCAATATGCGGGCGTATTGGAGGAGATCTCGCTCCGTCACCTGGATCGCCCCCCAGCGACAGGGCCCAACGGTTCGGGCATGCAGCCGCTCGCCGGGGCCGATCGTGATGATCTCGCCAGCTCGCATTTCCACCCCGCCCCAGATCGGCGCATGCCCCGCGAACGTCAACCAGACCAGGACCATGCCCTGGGGCCCCGCGGCAAAGGCAATCTGCGGCAACTCTTCTTCGACAGCCGACAACCGCAATCTGTGCAGCGCAATTTGGGTCAGCCGCGCCCGGAACTCGCCAGGGCTGGTGATCAGCAAGCTGAGGACACCTTCCGCATGCAGGGCAATCTCGAAATCCGCCGGTTCGCTGAATACCGACGTGACGCTGCCCGGCATTCCCCTCCGCCCTCACTTCCCGCAATCGCACAAGGCCGCCGACAGTCTCGGCTACAGAGGCCTCGCAACGAGCCTTATTCTTTGAGCGTCGGTCCGCTATCCAAATTCGGCATACCGTCGGTTCCGCCACGCCGCCGTACGCCAGACCCGACCACAGCTCAGGAAATTGCCATAATCGCATGTTAGGCTTCGGCCCGGCGGCATCCCGCGATCGGCGTGATCGCGTATGGACAGAAAGGAGTGGCGGCTGTAGCCGGAAGTCGACCGGAGCGCGATGTCGAGAATTCCCGGTTCGGCAAATTTAAATCCCGGTTATCGCGATTGAGTTCCCGGTTACGACCAAAAATTTCCCGATTGCACCGGCCACGGGAATTGGCTTGCAAGCCGTTGAAGTCGCGTTAGTTATCACGCTGAAAAATGCCGGGAAACGGCGAAATTCGCGATTTCTGCCGGTTTAACCGGGAATTTGGGGTCCGGCGGGAACTGCTCCCGGGACTACAGCCCGAGGTAGAATCTGCGGACCAGCGCGTTGTTGTTGAGCTCGTCGGCGGAGGCGCCTTCAAAGGCGATCTTGCCGTGGACGATCACATAGCCGCGGTCGGCGATGCGGACTGCCTGATTGAAGTTCTGCTCGGCCATCAGCACCGTCAGCTGGTAGCGCTCCTTCAACTCCTGGATCTTCTCGATCGTGCGCTTGACGAGAACCGGGGCGAGGCCGACCGAGGGCTCGTCGATCAGCAGGATCTTGGGCGCCGACATCAGGGCGCGCGCGAGCGCCAGCATCTGCTGCTCGCCCCCGCTCATGCTGCCCGACAGCTGCCGGCGCCGCTCGCGCAACACCGGGAAGGTCGCGTAGCACGAGTCGAGGTTCTGCCCTATCTCCGCCCGCGCCGTCGGGCGGAAGGCGCCGAGCAGCAAATTCTCCTCGACCGTCAGCTTGGGGAACAGGCGCCGCCCCTCCGGCACCAGGCTGATGCCGAGGTCGACGATCTCCTCGGTCGTGCGGCCGACGAGGTCATGGCGCCGGCCGTCGATCTCAGCCGTGATCGAGCCGGCCATCGGCGGCACGATCCCCATCACGCACTTCATGACCGTGCTCTTGCCGTTGCCGTTGGTGCCGAGCAGCACCACGGTCTCGCCCGCCGCGACCTCGAGCGACACGCCGTCGAGCACGCGCACCGCACCGTAGCCGGCGTCGACGCGAGAAATCGTGAGACTACTCGCCAAGATAGGCTCTCTCGACCTCGGGGTTGCGGATTGCCTCCTGCGGCGCGCCGTCGGCGATCTTGTGGCCGGCAACCAGGACGACGAGCCGGGTCGAAAAGCTCATCACCGCGCGCATGATGTGTTCGATCAGGACGATGGTGATGCCGCTCTCATTGAGGCGGAACAGGACGCCCAGGATCTCCTCGACCTCGGACGGCGAAAGGCCGGCCATCGACTCGTCGGCGAACAGCAGCCTGGGCGCGCTGGCAACGGCGCGGGCGAGTTCGAGCTTGCGCATCTCGACCTGGGTCAGGTCGCGCGGCAGCTGCCGGGCCTTGTCGGCAAGCCCGACCTCGGCGAGGAGCTGCAGGCAGCGCTCATCGATCGCGGCGGCAGAAAGGTGCGCGCCGGGCCGCGCGTTGACAGTGTAGAGCAGCGGGATGCGGAGGTTGTCGACGAGGCTCATCGTGCGGAACGGCTTGGGTAATTGAAAGCTGCGGGCGAGGCCGAGCCGGGTTCGCTTGTAGGCGGGCGCGCCGTCGAGCCGGCCGCCGTCGAAGGTGATCGTGCCGCTGTCGTGGCGCAGGGTCCCGCAGAGGCAGTTGACCAAGGTGCTTTTGCCCGAGCCGTTGGGGCCGATCAGCCCCAGCCTTTCGCCGGAAGCGACAGCGAATTCGATGTTTTCGAGTGCCACAAACCCGCCGAAATGCTTGCCGAGTCCCGTGGCTGCGAGGAGTGGCGCGGCGGGGGTTGCCATCACCGCCGCTCACGTGCGCGGCGGCGCGCCTGGACGAGCCCGACAATGCCGTTGGGGGCGATGATCACAAAGCTGATCAGCAGCAATCCGACGATCAGAAGGTTGAGGGCCGAGGAGATCGTCACCGTCGCCACCTGCTGGATCGTGCCGAGCAGCACCGCGCCGATGACCGGGCCGATCCAGCTCGTCATTCCGCCGATCAGCGGCATCGCGACACTGTTGACCGCATAGGACAAGTTGAAGCTCGAGGTTGGGTCGAGATAGGTCACGTAATAGGGCATCGGCGCCCCCGCCATGCCCATCAAGGCACCACTGAGGGTGGTGGCGATCAGCTTCAAGCGTAGGGTCGGCACACCCGCCGCCTCGGCCGCCTGCTCGTCGTCGCGGATCGCGGCGAGCCCGAGCCCGAGCTGCGAGCGCTCGACCGTACGGGCGATCGCCACCGCCACCCAACTCAAGATCAGCATCAGCGAATAAAGGTACTGGATATAGCTGCCAAACAACGGCGCCTGTTGCGGCCGAATGATGTAGATGCCGCGCGAACCGCCGACAAAATCCCAATTGACGATCAGGGTTTGCGCGACGATCGCCATCGCCAAGGTGGCGATCGCGAAAAACACGCCCTTCAGCCGCAGGGTCAGGTAGCCCATGCCAAAGCCGATGACGCCGGAAACGATCCCGGCGACGACGATCATGACCGGCACCGGGACCGAGGTCAGCTTGTGCAATACGACCGAACTGTAGGCACCGACCGCGAAAAAGGCGCCGGTGCCGAAATTGGTGTAGCCGGTATAGCCGCCGAGGATGTTCCACGCGGTCGCCAGCACGATGTACTGCAGCACGACATAGCCGGCAAAAAAGAAATACTCGTTTTGGATTTGCCAGCGGGTCAGCACCAGAAATGCCGCCGCGACCAGAAATGAGGCGCCCCAGAATTTTCCGCCGCTCATGCCGCTCAGCGTCCAAGGATGCCGGCGGGGCGGACCGCCAGGGTCAGCAGCAGAAAGCCGAATGCCACCGCGGGCGCCCAGGAGGGTCCGTAAAAGGTCGCGGTGATGCTTTCGGCGATGCCGATCAGCAGCGCCCCCGCGACCATCCCCGGAAAGCTCGTCATCCCGCCCAAGACGCAGATCGCAAAAATGCGGCCGATATAGTCGCGGCCGATCGACGGCTCGACCGGCTGGATGATGATCAGCAGCGCACCGGCGACCGACGCGGTCGCGATCGAGATGCCAAAGGCGATGCGCTTGATCCGGGTCGGACTGGCCGCCATCAGCTGCAACGCCAGCCGGTCCTGTGAGACCGCGAGGATCGCCCGCCCGATAAAGCTGCGGCCGAGAAAGAACTGCAGCGATGCGACCATCAACAGCGCGACGACAAATGGGATCAGCATGCGCAACGGCAGGTCGACAAAGCCGAAATGCAGGCTCGGCCCGATATAGGGCGCGTCGACAAACCGATAATCCACGCCAAAGACCAGGATCAGCGTCACCTCGCCAACGAACAACAGCCCGAAGAAAAAGGCGAGGCCTTGAATCGATTCCTCGCCGCGGCGCTCAAAGGCATAGTAATAGAGCTGATAGACGGCCATCCCGAGCAGGAAAAACACCGGCATCATCGCGACCCCGATAAGCACCGGGTCGAGGCCGATCGTCGAATTGATCGCATAGGCGACAAACGACCCCAGCATGATAAAGGCCGGGTGGGCGATGTTGACGATGTCGAGCATGCCGAACGAGATCGTCACCCCGACCGTGACCGCGGCATAAAAGCCGCCGAGCAGCAGGCCCGCGACAATCGCGTTGACCAGGAGGTCGAGCGAAATCTCCATGATTATTCAGCGCTCCGGCCATTCTGCGCCCGGCGCGAACCCGGCGTCTGCGGGCAAACGCGGCATTTCCAACCCCTTTGGCGATTTCCGCCATTAGAGCAGCAACGGCTGCACGTGTTAAGGCACAAACCCTCGTGCGCTGCGGGTCTCTCGTTAGGGTGTCGCGCCGAACCCGGCCGGCGCCGGCCAGGCCGCCAACCATGCGTCGAGCACATCGAAGGCTTGTGGCGACCGTGGCGAAATCAGAAACCGGATCTTCGCCGAATTCGCTCGCGGCGTGATCGTGAAGATGTTGTAGACAAAAGCGGCCGAGAGATAGACCGAGCTTGCCTCTTCCCTCCCTTCATGTTCCGCGCTGCCATTATCCGGAAAAACGGTGGCGCTCGCCGTGCTGTCGGTCGATATCACCCTCCCGTCGCGGTCGATCTGCTGAACCGCCACCGTGATATTGCCTTGCGCGGATTCAGTGCGAGCATTGATGCCGAAAGCATAGTGGCCGCCGGCCTCAAATTTGCCTACTGGGAGATCCTGATACATCGCCTCGGTGAGGTCGTTATCGCAACGGCCGTCGGGTCCGGCACCGCAATCGAGGCGCAGATAGCGCACGCCGATCGGAGACGCCCAAGTGTCGGGGTGCGTCGTCGAGTTGTGAACGCTCCATCGTATCGGGTTACCGGCAGCGCTTTTACCTTCGCTGCTCCATACCGGAAAAATCGCGCCGTCAAAATGGGGCTTGACGAGCAGATTTGTATTTGGAATGGGCCATACCGGAAGCTCCGGCACCGCTGCTAATGTCACCCTCGACCAATCGTGACAAAATTGCACGACAAAACTGACGCCTTGATAGGTCTCGTTTGCCGGCCCGTTGCATTCGGTTGTCGGCGTCGGGTTCTGTTGCGTCGGAGTCCACACTTCCCAGCGCGTGATCCCGTATTCCCTGGTGAAATAGAATATCTCGAGATGACCGTGCCGCAGAAATCGGTCTCCCGAACGGAAACCGTGATACGAAATCACTGTATCCATCGTCTTCGTGGGACTGCCGCCGACGCCGCCGAATGGAAATCCGGTCTGGTGTTTCCAGCTGGTCAGGGTGTCGGTGGAATAACGGCTGGGACAAGAGCCGGGATAGGATTGTCCGGTTTGTTCCCAATAGGTGTCGGCGATCGGGATCGTTGCCATGCCACCCTTTAAAAAATCTGCCAACGGAAATAGAACCCATCCGCCAATGCTGCAGTTGCGGCCGAAGAAGGTCTGTCCGTACCCGCCGCCGTCGCTGGTGTCGGCGATCGCCGCCCATCCGGACTGCAGTTGGTAGATGTCATAGCCGTCGGTGCCGTTGAACAAATTGAAACGGTTGAAGGGTAAATAGTCGAAGGTCGCGACGATCCAGATTTTCCCGTCGACCGGATTATACAACGGGTATGCGTCGCGTTGCTGGTACGCCATTTGCTCGATGTTGTGGTAGGGCAGTGGATCACCCGATTGGATCTTTCTGATTTTCGTACCGTCCGGGCAGCCGCCGTAAGGATCCACCGGCAACACCAGATCCCGTCGATCGGCACAGATGCTTTTTACCAGCCAGGACATCGGATTGTTCACGTCCAGCCGATCGATTTCCGTCGCCCCCGCTGCTGCCCTGGTAAGATTCAACAGACCGATGCACAGCAACAACAGAGCCAAAGCACATCTAGGACCGGTCAATAAATTATCCCCGCCAGGTTTTTGCCGCCGCAACAAGATAATCTCACTTTGTGTGTGGTACCGTTATCAGGTCATCGCTGCCGCCGGCAACCGGCACATCGACGAAAAACCCCAGGGGCGGCAAGAACCTGGGTGGCGCAACCTATAGGGTGCATCCCATCTGGACTGCTACAGCCGGACGGACATGATTGCCGGAAGCGGCCCGTCAAATCGCCACGAGATTTTGTACTTCGGGCAAGGTGATCGCGGTGCGGCGCGCGTCGACGACTTCAAGTCTCGTTCCACCGACCAGCCCGTGGGACGCCCAGGTGACAAGCCGAGCCTGACATGCCTTACCCGAGCAATCTTCGCCTCGAATCCTATCGCGCGCGCGATGGCCGGATAGTGGGAAAAATCGGGTCATTAAGTTGGGGGGATTGGGTCTCAATACGAAATTTGGCGCTTTCTGTTTGTCCAGCGTCAGGTTGAGAAGCTGATGCGGACTGCCATTGAATTCCCGCCAATACGACATCAAGCACGGCTGGAGGCAAGCCTTTGCTTTCGCACCGTTGGAGACGACAGACGCGTGCTGCTCCGATCCGGCGCATTAGCGGCACCCGGCTAGCCAGCGATCGCGCGTGGCTCTACTATTGCGCGGGTGCCTGATAAGCAGCTCCACGACCGGAGCAGTGCGAAAATACAGCCACCGATGAGGAAACGCTCATGGGCGTGCGCCGTTTGCTGATCGCGGGTGCCGCGACCCTGCTGTTCGCGCTACTTTATGCCGTCACCGGTCCCGGAGGCGTGGCTAGGGCGCAGGCCCCCGCGCCGGCCCCGAACGCTACTCCCCCGATGCCGGTGCAGCCTTGGGGGCTGCCGCCGTTGCCGGCGGGGGTCGGCCCGGTCGAGAAATTCGCCGACGTCAGCGGCACGCCGCAGGGCAAGTTCCTGGAAGGCGGCGCGTTCGACACCCAGGGCAATCTGTGGTTCGTGGCGATAGGCTCGGGGTGGATTTCCTACCTGACGCCGGACGGCAAATTGGTCCCGGTGGTCAATTGCAACCCGCCGCCGGAATTGGGTCAGACCTGCGAGCCGCAGGGGACCCGCTGGCACAACGGCAAGCTCTATCTGACCTCGCGGCACCGCGGCATCTTGGTCTACGACCCGCAGACAAAACAGCTGACGACCTTGGTCTATGCCTATCGCAACCAGTTGTTCAAAGGCCCCAACGACCTCGATTTCGACGCTGAGGGGAATCTGTTCTTCACCGACCCGTGGGGGACGGGGCCGGGGCCGAATGAAACCGACCGCACCGGGGCGGTCTATCAGTATTCACGCGACGGCGTGCTGCGCAAGGTGATGGACAGCGGCCTGTTTCCGAACGGGATCGCGGTCTCGCCAGACGACAACACCTTGGCGGTCGGCGACTTTCGGGCCGGCCGCATGTGGTATGCCGGGTTTGAGATTGGTCCCAACATGGGCTGCCCGCAATGCCCGACGGATCCGCTGCATCTGACCTTTGCCGGGGTCAAGGCCGGCACCTATCTCCCCGGCAACGCCGGCCCCGACGGTGTCCATTACGACGTCAAGGGCAATGTGTGGGCCGGCGCGCCCCCGCTCGGCGGCATCATCGAAATCAATCCGCGCGGTATAATCCTCGGCTTTGTGCCGATCCCGAACGGCGACGCCGCGACAACGAATTTTGCTTTTGGCGGTCCCGGCAACCAGTACGTCTATTTCGAGGGGGCGACGAGCGGGACGTTCTGGCGCTTCAAGGCGCCCTACCCCGGTCTGATCGGCCCGGGCGGCACCCGCCTGCCGGCGCAGCCTTGAGCCGGGCGAGGGGCGCCAACCCGAGGTCTTCCCCAGACTCGCTCGGCCCGATAACGCGCTCACTCGGCATCGGCAAGCCGCGGAAGACGGGCTGAGCACGACTTCGGCTGTCTGCCGCGGGCTCGATCCAGGGATACACGTCTTGGTTTAGCCACCTAAAACTCGTCAAGTCAGGCCAAGTGCGGCCAAGTCGATCGAGGTCAGCGGACCCTTCCTACGCCGCCCACTCGACCGAGTACGGAGCCCACTAATATTTGGGCCCTTCATGTATCCGCGAGATGATCTCTTGGACGCTTACAGGCTCGTGCCCCCACGTGACCTCTTTCCCAAGCGTCTTGACGTCGTCGACAGCCCCGTCGATCTCGTGCGGGCGTCGGCCGACCGAAAAGCGGTCCGCTGCCCTGGCGCGGGCCTTTGACGCCTCAACGTCGCGATGGCGGGGCGGGGCGTTTGTCACCAGTGAGTTCGAGCAATTCGTGCGCCGCCTTAGCCACCTGGTCCACGGCTCGGTCGAAAGCGGGTTGGTTTGCCTTGGACGGCCGGTTAGACCCACTCAATTTGCGGACGAATTGCAAGGAAGACGCCCGGATCTCTTCCGCTGTCGCGGGTGGCTTGAAGTTATGCAGCGTCTTGATGTTGCGACACATGACACTCCTCCCCACAAGACGAACCGGTCAGTGGCGGGCCGACGAGCCGGGCATGCGGGCGGCAAGCTGTGCTTGCTGCCGGTCACGATCCGCCTCCGACATTTTTTCTTTTACCCGACAGTGAGGCCAGCACGCTACATGCTCCATCACCCTTTTCGGCCCCCATTTCGCGTCGATTGGGGCTTGCGGGTGGCGGATTTGCGGGTAGCGGATTTGCGGGCGGGGGTGGCGCCCGGCGATGGGCGATGCTATTCCGCGCGCTACTCGTCGCGGGGCAAAGATGGACAATATTCTCGACCGCTTGGATGAAAAGCGGAAAGCGGCGCGGGCGGGCGGCGGCGCCGGTCGGATCGAGGCGCAGCACCGCCGCGGCAAGCTGACCGCGCGCGAGCGGATCGAATTGCTGCTCGACCCCCAATCCTTTGAGGAATGGGACATGTTCGTCGAGCACCGCAGCCACGATTTCGGCATCGACGCGCACCGCATACCGGGCGACGGCGTGGTCACCGGCTATGGCACGGTCAACGGCCGGCTGGTCTTTGTGTTCAGCCAGGATTTCACCGTGTTCGGCGGCTCGCTGTCCGAGGCGCACGCCGAAAAGATCTGCAAGATCATGGACCAGGCGATCAATGTCGGGGCCCCGGTGATCGGGATCAACGATTCCGGCGGTGCACGCATCCAGGACGGCGTCGCCTCACTCGCCGGTTATGCCGAGGTGTTCGAGCGCAACGTCTTGGCCTCGGGGGTAGTCCCTCAGATTTCGATGATCATGGGGCCGTGCGCCGGCGGAGCGGTCTATTCACCGGCGATGACCGATTTCATCTTCATGGTCAAAGACACCTCCTACATGTTCGTGACCGGGCCGGAGGTGGTGCGCACCGTCACCCACGAGACCGTGACGCAGGAGGAGCTGGGCGGTGCCGTAACCCACACCGGGCGCTCGGGGGTCGCCGACCGCGCTTTCGCCAATGACGTCGAGGCGTTGCTGGAATTGCGCCGGTTTGTTGATTTTCTGCCGGCCTCGAACCGGGTAATGCCACCGTTGCGGCCGACCGCCGACCCGCGCGACCGGGTCGAGCCGTCGCTCGACAATTTGGTGCCTAACAACCCGAACAAGCCCTACGACATCAAGGAACTGATCCTGAAGGTTGTCGACGAGGGCGATTTTTTCGAAATCCAGCCCGATTTCGCGCGCAACATCGTGATCGGGCTGGCGCGGATGGAGGGCTCGCCGATCGGCCTCGTCGCCAACCAGCCGATGGTGCTGGCCGGCTGCCTCGACATCGACAGCGCGCGCAAGGCGGCGCGGTTTGTCCGGTTTTGCGACTGCTTCGACATCCCGATCGTGACCTTTGTCGACGTACCGGGATTTCTTCCGGGAACCGCGCAGGAATATGGCGGGATCATCAAGCACGGCGCCAAATTGCTGTTCGCGTTTGCCGAGGCGACGGTGCCCAAGGTAACCCTGATCACGCGCAAGGCCTATGGCGGCGCCTATGACGTGATGAGCTCAAAGCATCTGCGCGGCGACCTCAATTTCGCCTGGCCCTCGGCCGAGATCGCGGTGATGGGGCCAAAGGGCGCGGTCGAGATCATCTTTCGCGCCGATCTCGGCGACGCCGCGGCGATCGAGGCGCGAACCGAGGAATACCGCGAGAAATTCGCCAACCCGTTTGTCGCCGCGAGCCGCGGGTTTATCGACGACGTGATCCAGCCGCGCGACACCAGGCGGCGGCTATGCCGTGCGCTCGCCATGCTGCGCGGCAAGCAGCTGACCAATCCGCCCAAAAAGCACGACAACATCCCGCTGTGACAACCTTTCATAAACTGACAACGAGCAAGAAGCCCTCACCCCGGCAGAGGCGTGGGAGGGTGAGGGACTGCAAGCGACGGGGCTCCTTCGCCCTCCCGGCGTTATGTTCCGAAAGATCCTGATCGCCAATCGCGGCGAGATCGCCTGCCGGGTGATCCGCACGGCGCGGCGGATGGGGATCGCGACGGTCGCGGTCTATTCCGACGCCGACGCCGAGGCGGCGCATGTGCGCGCCGCGGATGAGGCGATCCATATCGGCCCGGCACCCTCGGCGGAGAGTTACCTGCGCATCGATCGTATCGTCGAGGCGTGCCGGACGAGCAGCGCCGAGGCGGTGCATCCGGGCTACGGGTTCTTGTCGGAGAACGTCGCGTTCGCGAAGGCGCTGGACGAGGCCGGGATTGTCTTTGTCGGGCCGGGCCCAAAGGCGATCGCAGCAATGGGCGACAAGATCGCATCGAAAAAGCTCGCCAGCGCCGCCGGGGTTTCGACCGTACCGGGTTATCTCGACATCGTGCCGGATGCGGACGCCGCGGTCAGGATCGCCCGCGACATCGGCTATCCGGTCATGATCAAGGCCTCGGCCGGCGGCGGCGGCAAGGGCATGCGCGTCGCCATCGATGACGGCGAAGCCCGCGACGGGTTCCGCACCGCCGCCAATGAAGCCAGATCGAGCTTTGCCGACGACCGCATCTTTATCGAGAAATACATCGAAGAGCCACGTCACATCGAGATCCAGGTGCTGGGCGACGCACATGGCAGCATCGTCTATCTCGGCGAGCGCGAATGTTCGATCCAGCGCCGCCATCAAAAGGTGATCGAGGAAGCACCAAGCCCGTTTCTCAACGTCAATACCCGTGCGGCGATGGGCCGGCAGGCGGTGGCGCTGGCACGCGCCGTCGACTATCGGTCGGCCGGGACGGTCGAGTTCATCGTCGATCGCGGGAGGAATTTTTATTTTCTCGAGATGAATACGCGGCTGCAGGTCGAACATCCGGTGACCGAACTGGTCACGGGGCTCGACCTCGTCGAGCTAATGCTGCGCATCGCCGCCGGCGAGAAGCTGCCGTTTACGCAAGAAGACGTGCGGCTCGACGGCTGGGCGATCGAGGCGCGGATCTATGCCGAGGACCCGACCCGCGGGTTTCTGCCGTCAACCGGGCGGCTCGTCCGCTATCTGCCGCCGGTTGGCGAAGGTGTGCGGCTCGACGACGGCATCTACGAAGGGGCCGAGATCAGCGTCTTCTACGACCCGATGATCGCCAAGCTCGCCGTCCATGGTCCCGATCGCGACACCGCGATCAACCGGCTGCGCGACGCGCTCGACGGGTTTTACATCTCCGGCCTACAACACAACGTCCCATTTCTGGCCGCGGTTGCCGGCAAGGACCGGTTTCGCGCCGGGGCGTTGTCGACCGATTTCATCGCCGAGGAGTTTCCCGGCGGGTATGCGCCGCCGGCCGGGTGGGCCGACGCCGACCGGATAATCCTGCTGGCCGCGGCACTCGCCGGCCGCCGCATCCGCGAGCGCGAGGAGGCGATCGAAGGCCGGCTCGGCGGCCCCGGCAGCGCCATCCCCGCGGAATGGACAATCCTGCTCGACGGCGCGTCCCACGCGGTTTCGGTCAAGGCCCAAGGCAGCGGTCATGTGGTCGAATTCGGCGGAGAGCGCCTGATCGCTGCGACCGACTGGCAGCCGGGCCAAGTTTTGCTGCGCGTCCGCAGCGGGGCCGAGACCGCGACGGTGCAGATCGAGAGGCTGTCGGCCGCGGAATTTCGCCTCGTGCATGGCGGGGTTGTGCGCCGCGTGCAGGTGCTGTCGCCGCGCGCCGCCGAGCTGTTGGCGCTGATGCCGGAAAAGAAGCCGGCCGACACCTCGCGTCTACTGCTGTCGCCGATGCCGGGGCTGTTGTCGTCGCTGGCGGTAAGCGAGGGTCAGGAGGTCAAGACCGGCGAGGCGCTCGCGACGGTCGAAGCGATGAAGATGGAGAACGTGTTGCGCGCCGAGCGCGACGGCCGCGTCGCCGCGATCCACGCCAAGCCCGGCGACAGCCTTGCCGTCGACGAGGTGATCCTCGAATTCGAGTAGCACGCCACCGGGGCGGCGCACCCCCTGCGGATGAGGGTTCGCTCACAGCTCTGCGAAGGCAGGAGCGGTCCCGGAAAACTCGGCCGCAATCAGGCGTTTGTGCAGAGTTCCGGACCCGACAAGGTGAGTGCGTCTTGCGCGGGCTTGTCCCACGTATCCACGCATGCTGCCGGCGTCAAAGACATGGATGCCCGGAACAAGCCCGGCCAAGGCGAAGCGGGGACCAGCCCTGCAACTTTTTGCGCAGCTCAAATGTCGTGAACGTCGACGATGCCGGGCAGCGATTTGACAGCAGCGCGCATCCGCGGGTCGACGCGGAAGCCGCCGGGGATCGCGATCTCGACTTCGCTGTCGTCGAGGTCGAGCACGACCGATACCCGCCCGCGCCCGCTCCCCTCGCGCGCAAACAAATTCTTTAGATGGGTCAGCGCCCGAACCTCGCCCAAAAACACCCGCAGCCCGGCCGCGGCGTGGGCGACGACATCGTCGAGCGGCTCGATCTTTTGCGCGGTCAGCCGCAGGCTGTCCTCCTCGCTGCGCACGTCGATGGTGACGACGAGCGGCTGCCCCGCGTCAAACAGTACCCGCGACTGGCTCAGCATCTCGGCGAACAGGGTTATCTCGAAGACCCCGCTCGGGTCCGACATCTGGATAAACGCAAAGCGATTGCCTCGCGCCGAAGTCCGCTCTTTGCGGCCGATGACGATGCCGGCGAGGCGGAACCGCGTCGCCCCGTTTGCCGCCAGTGCACTCGGCAAATCGACCCAGCGCAGAATGCCGGCGCGCTCGAGGCTCCGGCCATAGGCGTCGAGCGGGTGGCTTGACAGGTAAAAGCCGATCGCGGCGAATTCCTGCTGCAATTTTTCGACCGGCGGCCAATCGTCAATCAGCGGCAATGCCGGGCGATCGCCGAGCCCGAGACCGAACAGGCTGCCCTGGCCATCCTGTCGCTCCGTAGCGGCGCGGCTCGCCTGGCGCAGCAGCAAGTCGGCCGCGGCAAAGGTCTGGGCCCGGTTCGGATCAAGGGTGTCGAGAGCACCGGCTTTGGCGAGGCTCTCGAACTGTCCGCGGTTGAAGGTCCTGGCATCGAGCCGCTGCGCCAGATCGAACAGATCCTTGAACCGGCCGTTCCGCTCGCGCTCGCGCACCAGAACCTCCATCGCCTGCTGCCCGACCCCTTTGACCGCGGCAAGCGCATAGCGGATCGCCGGCTTGCCGGTCTTGGGATCGGTCTCGACCGAGAAGGTCGGGTGCGAACGGTTGATGTCGGGCGGCAACAGGCGGATGCCGAGCCGACTCGCCTCCTGGCGAAATTGGTTCAGCTTATCGGTGTTGCCGATGTCGAGCGCCATCGACGCGGCAAGGAATTCGACCGGGTAGTTCGCCTTCAGATAGGCGGTCTGATAGGCGACGAGCGCGTAAGGTGCGGAATGCGATTTGTTGAAGCCGTAGCCCGAGAACTTTTCCATCAGGTCGAAGACGAAATTCGCCTGCCGCTCCTCGATCCCCTTCTCGACCGCGCCGCCGACGAAAATCGCCCGCTGCGCCTCCATTTCGCTCTTGATCTTCTTGCCCATCGCCCGGCGCAGGAGGTCGGCGCCGCCGAGGCTGTAATCGGCCATGATCTGCGCCGCCTGCATCACCTGTTCCTGGTAGGTAAAGACACCGAACGTGGCCTCCAGGATCGGCTCCAGCAACGGGTGCGGATAGTGGACCGGCTCCTCGCCGTTTTTGCATTTGATGTAATTGGGAATGCTGTCCATCGGCCCGGGCCGGTAGAGGGCATTCATCGCGATGATGTCTTCAAAGCGGTTGGGTTTCAGCTTGCGCAGGTTGTCGCGCATACCCGAGCTTTCCAGCTGGAACACGCCGGTGGTGTCTCCCCGGGCAATGAGCGCGTAGGTTTTGGCGTCGTCCAACGGCAGGTTCGCAAGATCGATCTCCACGCCTCTCGCCTCAAGCAGCCTAACCGCCTGCTGCAGCACATCGAGCGTTTTGAGCCCGAGAAAATCGAATTTGACCAGGCCGGCAAGTTCGACCCATTTCATGTTGAACTGGGTCGCCGGCATTTCGGAGCGCGGGTCGCGGTAGAGCGGGACCAATTCGGCGAGCGGCCGGTCGCCGATCACGACCCCCGCCGCATGGGTCGAGGCGTGGCGATAGAGCCCTTCGAGCTTCAGCGCGATCTCGATCAGCCGCGCCACCGCCTCGTCGCTGTCGCGGGCCTGCTGCAGCGCCGGCTCGCCGGCGATTGCCTTCGCCAGCGTCACCGGGTGCGCCGGGTTGTTGGGCACAAGTTTGCACAGCCGGTCGATCTGGCCATAGGGCATCGCCAAGACCCGGCCGACATCGCGCAGTACAGCCCGCGCCTGCAATTTGCCGAAGGTGATGATCTGCGCCACCCGGTCGCGGCCGTATTTCTGCTGGACGTAGCGGATTACCTCGTCGCGCCGCTCCTGGCAGAAATCGATGTCGAAATCGGGCATCGACACGCGTTCGGGGTTGAGGAACCGTTCGAACAGCAGGCCAAAGCGCAGCGGGTCGAGATCGGTGATCGTCAACGCCCAGGCGACGACCGATCCGGCGCCCGAGCCGCGTCCCGGCCCGACCGGGATCCCCTCGCGCTTGGCCCATTGGATGAAGTCGGCGACGATCAGGAAATAGCCGGCAAATCCCATCTGGATGATCGTGGCAAGCTCGAATTCGAGCCGCTCGCGATAGGGCTGTGCTGCGTCCTCGCCGAGCCCGAGCTTTGCCAGGCGGGCATCGAGACCGGTGCCGGCGGCACGGCGCAACGCCGTCTCCTCGCTGTCGCCGTCGGCAGTCGGGAAGGCCGGCAGGATCGGCTGGCGCGGCTGCGGGACGAAGGCGCAACGCCGGGCGATGACGAGGGTGTTGTCGCAGGCCTCGGGCAGGTCGGCGAAGACCTCGCGCATTTCCCTTGCCGGGCGGAAATAATGATTCGGCGTCAGCCGCTTGCGGTCGTTATCGGCGACCGCCTTGCCCTGCGCGATGCACAGGAGCGCGTCGTGCGCCTCGTAGAAATCGCGGTTGGGGAAGTGGGCGTCGTTGGTGGCGACTAGCGGCAAATCATGGCGATAGGCGAGATCGACAAGGCCGGGCTCGCTGCGCGCTTCCTCGCCGTCGCCGTGGCGGATCAGCTCGATATAGAGGCGGCCGGGAAACGCCGCCTTCAGATCGTTCAGCAGGGTTTCGGCCGCTTCGCTCTGCCCTTCGGCCAGCAGCCGGCCGACCGGTCCCCGGGGTCCGCCGGAGAGGCAGATCAACCCGTCATTGGCGGCGGCGAGCTCGGCGAGGGTAATCGCCGGTTCGGTGGCGCCGTCACTTTCGAGGAAGGAGCGGCTGACCAGCGCCAGCAGGTTGCGATAGCCGGTGGCGCATTGCACCAGCAATACCAACCGGTCAGAGTTGGCCGGCGGACGCGCCAAGGCACCATTGCCGCGGACGCCTTCCTCGCGCGGCGCCAGCGCCACCTCGCAGCCGATGATCGGCTGCACCCCAGCAGCAGCGCAGGCCGTTGCGAATTCGAGCGCACCGAACAAATTGCCACTGTCGGTGATCGCCACCGCCGGCATGCGCTCCGCCTGGCAGCGGGCGACAAGTTCCTTAACCGTGATCGCCCCGGCGGACAGCGAATAGGCGGTGTGCACCCGCAGATGAATGAAGTCAGCTAGCGGCATGACGCGAATATTGCACTCTGGCGCGGCAAATTCACCGCGGCTTGTATGCCGACAGGCTCTGTGCGGTCATTCTACACTTGTTTTCAAGGGCCTGGTGCCGACATCCGGTCGCCGAGGCCGGCTCGCGGATCGAGAGGCGACCGGTGAATCCGGTCGCCTCGGGTGTTGCCCAGCGGATGCAAGATTGTAGAAAACAAGGGCTTAGCTGCATCGTGCTAACTGCCGAATCGACCGCGCAGACCCGCATGCTCAGGCCTGCCCGGATTCGCAACGTAAGAAAGCGCGTGGCGGACGGTCATTATCTGAAGATTGAATCAGAAGATTGATTTCAGGCGGCCGTCTTCGAGCACGACGACGCGGTCGAGACGGCGGGCGAGATCGAGGTTGTGGGTGGCGATCAGCGCCGCCAAGCCGGTGCGGCGGACGAGGTCGACCAGTGTGTTCAGGACGCCTTCGCCGGTCGCGTGGTCGAGATTGCCGGTCGGCTCGTCGCCGAGCAGGATCGCCGGGTCGTTGGCAAGCGCGCGGACGATCGCGACGCGCTGCTGCTCGCCGCCCGAGAGCCGCGCCGGCCGATGCCCGGCACGCGGCGCCAACCCGACGCCCGCTAGCAACACAGCGGCCTTGTCGCGCGCCCGCCCCCGGCCGACGCCGGCGATCATCTGGGGCAGCATGACATTTTCGAGCGCCGAGAATTCCGGCAGCAAATGGTGGAACTGGTAGACGAAACCCAGCTCGGAACGTCGCAACAGGGTGCGCCGCTCATCCGACAGGGCGCCGCAATTCTCGCCGCCGATCAGCACCGCCCCGCCATCCGGGTGTTCGAGCAGCCCGGCGACATGCAACAAGCGTCGACTTGCCGGCGCCGGACGGGCCGACTAATGCCACGACCTCGCCCGGCTGCAACGCCAGATCGACGCCGTTCAGCACGACGATGTCGGCTCCGCCGCTCTTGAAGACGCGGCGTACCCCGCGCAGTTCCAGCGCCGGTGTCGGCACGATTGGCGCGGTCTCACTCGTAGCGCAGCGCCTCGACCGGATCGAGCCGCGCCGCGCGCCATGACGGGTAGAGGGTGGCGAGAAACGACAGTGCCAATGCCATGATTACGACCGTCGCGACCTCGCCCGGGTCGATTCGCGCCGGGATGCGCGTGAAGAAATAAATTTCGGCCGAAAACAAGTTGACGCCCACGATGTTCTGAACAAATTCGCGGATCGCCTCGATGTTGCGGGTGAAAGCGACACCGAGCGCCAATCCGGCCAAGGTGCCGACGACGCCGATACTGGCGCCCGACAGCATGAAGATCCGCAAGATCATGCCGCGCGAGGCCCCCATCGTACGCAGGATCGCGATGTCGCGGGCCTTGTCCTTCACCATCATGATCATGCTCGAAATGATGTTGAAGGCAGCGACGACGATGATCAAGGTCAGGATCAGAAACATTACGTTGCGTTCGATCTCGACCGCGTTGAACAGGCTCGAATTGGCCTGCTGCCAGTCGACGATGCGTACCCTGTCGTCGAAGGCGGTCTCGATGGCGCGGGTCTGCTCGCGCACCCGATCGGGATCGCTGACAAAGACCTGCAGGTAGCTCGCCGCCTCGGGCAGGCGGAAGAACAGCTGGGCAGCCTCGAACGGGGCATAGATAAAGCTGTTGTCGTATTCATACATGCCGACGTCGAACAGCGCCGCGACATGGTAGGTTTTCAGGCGCGGCATCGTGCCGAAAGCGGTTGCCGTACCCTGCGGCGAAATCACCGTGACCCGGCCGCCGACGCCGACGCCGAGCCGCTGTGCCAGGCGATAACCGATGGCGATGCCGTCATCGCTGAAATCGGCGAGCGAGCCGGCGATGACCCGGTCCGAGACGAGGCGCAGCGCCTTTAGATCCTCAGGCCGGATGCCGCGCACCAGAGCACCCGATGCACCCCGGTCGGTGGTCGCCATGACCTGGCCCTCGACGACCGGGATGGTGGCGATGACGCCGGGGATCTTCTCGACTTTTTTTGCCGCGGCGCTGTAGTCGCCAAGCGGCCCGGCCTCGGCATAGACGCCGAGATCGCCGTTGAGGCCGAGGATGCGGCCCAACAGATCGGCGCGAAAGCCGTTCATGACCGACATGACAATGATCAAGGTAGCGACGCCGAGTGCTATCCCGAGCAGCGAAAAGATCGCGATGACCGAGACGAAGCCTTCCTGCCGCCGCGCCCGCAAATAGCGAAACGCGACCATCCGCTCAAAGGTGGTGAAGATCACTAGGCGATCCGAGAGCCGTGCTTCGTTGCCCCTCACCCTCCCGCTACGCGGGCCCCTCCCTCTCCCCGCTGCCGCGGGGCGAGGGATTTCTCTTCTCCCTCGCCCCGCGTGCGGGGAGAGGGATGGGGTGAGGGGCCGTCAGGCGGGCTAAAACCGCCTCAGGTGAAACGTCTTGGCGCGCGCCGGAGCGCCGGGCTTTGACCTCCACGATGCCGGCGGCGAGACCGCGGGGGCCAATGACGACCTGCTCGGGTAGGCCGACCAGATCCATCGTCGCGAATTTGGCGCCCGGGAACTCGTCGCGATCATCGTAGAGCACCTCGACCCCGGCGTTGACCAATTTGCCGTAAATGTCTTCGGCCGCGGCGCGGCAGCGCGCGTCCGACGCGCGCAGATTGATCAGCCCGACACGGAACGGCGCGACGCTTTCCGGCCAGATGATGCCGGCGGCGTCGTGGTTCGCCTCGATCAGCGCGCCGACGAGCCGCGACACCCCGATGCCGTAGGAGCCCATCTCTAGCGCCACCGGCTCGCCCTCGGAACCGGCGACAACCAACCCCATCGGCCGCGAATACTTGTCGCCGAAATAGAAGACCTGGCCGACCTCGATACCCCGCCGGCTGACGATCTTGTCGCCATATTTTGCCGCCGCCTGTGGATCGTGCACTTCGTCGGTCGCGGCGTAGATGCCGGTGTAATGATCAACGACCTGCTGCAAGGCCGGCGCGTCCCAGCCGACATCGTCGAACACCCGCCAGTCCGTATCGATGAAATCCTGGTGCACATGGACGCCGCTTTCGCCGGTGTCGGCGAGAATGATGAATTCGTGGCTCAGATCGCCGCCGATCGGCCCGGTATCGGCGCGCATCGGGATCGCCTTCAAGCCCATGCGGGCGAAGGTGCGCAGATAGGCTACGAACATCTTGTTGTAGGAATGCCGCGCGCCGGCAATGTCGAGATCGAAGCTGTAGGCGTCCTTCATCAGGAACTCGCGCCCGCGCATCACGCCAAAGCGCGGACGGACCTCGTCGCGGAACTTCCACTGGATGTGGTAGAGCAGTTTTGGCAGGTCGCGGTAGCTCTTGATCGAGGCGCGGACGATTTCGGTGATCTGCTCCTCGTTGGTCGGCCCGTACAGCATTTCGCGGTCGTGCCGGTCGCGGATGCGCAGCATCTCTTTGCCGTAGTCGTCGTAGCGGCCGCTCTCGCGCCATAACTCGGCAGGCTGGATCGTCGGCATCAGGATTTCCTGGGCACCGGCGCAGTCCTGCTCCTCACGGACGATGGTTTCGACATTTTTCAATACGCGCAGGCCGAGCGGCAGCCACGAATAGATGCCGGCGCTCGACTGCCGGATCATGCCGGCGCGCAGCATCAGCCGGTGCGAGACGATCTGTGCCTCGCTCGGGTTTTCGCGCAGCAGCGGCAGAAAATACTCGGAAAGACGCATCCCACCTCATGCAGCGCCAATGACCTCACCCAGCGCCAAGTAACGCACTCTAGGGAACCCGATCTGCCCTGTCCACCGGGCGACCCCGTTACCGCGAACGCCGGCGCCCCCTTCACGACAAATCGGAGGCGCCATATCAATCTCGAAGATTCTTTAAGATTTGGGGTGACGATCGGTCGCAGGGATGCATATAATCGGCCGGTCGGTTGCGCGCATTCATCCGCGCCGGCCCGAGTTTAGGGAGGACCAGCCGCCGAACCGCGGCAGCGAGCGGCGAAGCGGCACGTGAGACGAGGAAAGGGCAGGGCGCAGGCTCTGCCTTTTCTTTTGCCGAAAGCCTCTCCCGGCAAACCGATTATGCTGCTATCTCACGCACTCACGGGGATTAGGCACGGGATCGTAGCGGAGAGCGTAGATGGCCGTCAGTCGCGGGTTGCACTTTTTTCAAAATCCGGGTCCGACCAATATTCCCGACCGCGTGCTGCGGGCAATGGACCGCGGCACGATCGATTTCACCGGCGCACAATTCAAAGCCATCGCCGAAGAGTGCTTCGCCGGTCTCAAGCGGGTGTTCAAAACCGACCAGACAATCCTCGGCTACGCCGCCTCCGGGCACGGCGCGTGGGAGGCGGCACTCGTCAACCTGTTCTCGCCCGGCGACAAGGTGCTGGTGTTCGAGACCGGGTATTTCTCGCTGAACTGGGGTATGCGCTGCGAGTCGTTCGGCCTCGAGGTCGAGACCTTGGCCAATGACTGGCGCAGTGCCGCCGATCCGGCGGCGCTCGAAAGGCGGCTGCGCGAGGATCGCGAGCACGCGATCAAGGCAGTGCTGGTCGTGCACAATGAAACCTCGACCGGCGTCGTCCACGACATCGCCGCTTTGCACCGGGCGATCGAGGTGGCCGGGCATCCGGCATTGTTCCTGGTCGACGTGATCTCGTCGCTCGCGTCGATCGATTTCCGCATGGATGAGTGGGGCGTCGACGTCGTCGTCGCCGGCTCGCAGAAGGGGCTGATGCTGCCGACCGGCATGGCCTTTACCGGGGTCAGCGCGCGGGCGCTCGCCGCCGCCGCGCATGCCAAGCTGCCGCGCGTCTACTGGGACTGGCGGCGGCTGGTCGAAGGCAATTCGCAGGCGGTATGGAACGGCACGGCGCCGGTGCATTTCTTCTACGGCTTGCAGGAAGCGTTGCGCATGCTCGAGGAAGAAGGCCTCGACAACGTCTTTGCCCGCCATCACCGGCTCGCTGAGGCGACGCGGCGCGCAGTGCGGGTATGGCGCCAGAATGACGGACCCGAGATCTTTGCCGTCGACCTGCGGGCGCAATCGGATTCGGTGACGGCGGTGCTGACCCCGGAGGGGTACGACGCCAACAAGGTGCGCGAGGTTTGCCTCGACCGGTTCAACGTGTCGCTGGGCGGCGGGCTTGGGCCGCTGCAGGGCCGCCTCCTGCGGATCGGTCACCTCGGCGACCTGAACGAGCCGATGATCTTGGGCGCGCTCGCCGCGGTCGAGATGGCGCTCGAGTTGACCGGGGTGCCGCACGGCCGCGGCGGGGTCGGCGCAGCGATGGACTATCTGATTTCCGAGGCATAGCGCCATGCTGGCTTAAGGGCCGATCTCGAGCATGCCGGCCGGTGTCGTAAGCATTTGCCACAGAGGAATCAGAGTTGCCATGTGCGATCCGATTTCTTCACACGCTTGAAAGCGGGAATCCTGGGCTCGATTGCTCCTCGCCGACCCCGAACCCCGCTTTTTGCGCGGGCGGCGAGGCGGTTAGACCGCTTGCGCCACGTCTCCAGCGGGACGATCAGGCACCAGCAGGATCTTGCCGATGTGTCAGACTCAATTCCATCAGCCGATGCGCCTCGGCGGCCTCGACCAGTGGGAAAGTCATGTAGGTGAAAGTCCGCAGCTTGCCCTGCCCCCACAACGGCCACACCTTTTCCTTCAATGCGGCGACGATCGCCGCCTTTTGCGCGATCGGGCGCGGGCGCAGGGTCGAGCCGGTGACCGTCAGGTGCTTGCGCTGGATCAGCCCGAAATCCGCCTCGACCTTGGTCCCGCGCATCAAAGCCACAAAGCACAGCCGTCCCTCGGGCGCCAACAGGTCGAGCTCGCGCGGGATGTAGTCGCCGCCAACCATGTCGAAAATCGCGTCGACGCCGCGGCCGTTGGTGAACGCCTTGCCGATTTGGACGAAATCCTCGGTGTGATAGTTGATCGCGACATCGGCGCCGTAATCGCGGCAGGCGCGGCATTTCTCGTCCGAGCCGGCGGTCGTCAACACCTCGGCGCCGAACGTTTTGGCGAGCTGGATCGCGGTCATGCCGATGCCGCTCGACCCGCCCTGCTGCAAAAATACCTCGCCGGACCGCAGGTGGATGCGGTCGAAGACGTTTGTCCACACAGTGCAAAAGGTTTCCGGCAGCCCGCCGGCGTCGACCAGGCTGACGCCCTCGGGCACCGGCAGGCATTGCACCGCCGGTGCGGCGGCATATTCGCCATAGCCGTCGCCGATCAGCAAGGCGCACACTTGGTCGCCCTCGCGCCATTGCGAGACACCCTCGCCGAGCTTGACGACAGTGCCGGAGCATTCGAGCCCCGGAATGTCCGGCGCGCCGGGCGGCATCGGATAGCGCCCCATGCGCTGCAGACAATCGGCGCGGTTGACCCCTGCCGCAGCGATGCGGATCAACACCTCGCCGGTTTTCGGCTCCGGCACCGGCCTGGTTGCGGGCACCAATACCCCCGGACCGCCCGGCTGCCTGATCTCGATCACGGTCTGGGTCGCAGGAATATTCGCGAGCACCGGCAGCCCTTTCGTTCGTGGTCCACGATCTATATCGACGACAGCTACCACATCCTCGGTTGAAGGTTATATCCGGCATGAATAACTCGACGAAGCGGCCAACCGCGAACACAAAGAACGGATCAGCACACCGAACAGCCGCGTCGCGGCCTATGTGATCAAGACCGACGAGAACCTGATGATCGCCCGACATACCAGCGCATTGGTGGCAGCTGCAAAATAAGGGGAGAAAGGCCGCGCCCGAAAATCGCGGTATCACGCAGCCGTCCGCCCGGCATTGTTATCGGCTACCCGGCGGCATGCCCGGCGACATCGGCTTTGCCCTGACCTGGAAATGGCCTAAACAGCGGCCCAGGTCGTCTTCGGCCGTTCAGAACCTTTAACAAGGGGGATTCGAATGTTCGTTCGGTTTTGTCGCAAGCATGCCGGCAGGCTCGCTGCCGGGCTGATGACGCTGTGCATTCTCTCGGCCGCCGCGTTGGCGCAGAGCGCGCCACCGCCACGCCCATCGGGCAGCGTCAGCATTCATCAGGTGCAGATCGCGTTTATCGGTAGCGGCACCACCGGCGGCGGGACACTGTACTTCCATGGCCGGAGCTACCCGTTCAAATTGGGCGGCCTCGGGATCGGGGGGATCGGAATATCGACCATCGACGCCATGGGCAGCGTGTACCACCTCTACCGCCTGGCGGACTTCGGCGGCGTTTACGGCCAGGCCCGCGCCGGATGGGCGGTGGGCGAGCACGGCAGTGGCGATATGTGGCTGCAAAATTCGAACGGCGTCTATCTGCGCTTGCGGGCCCGGCGGCGGGGATTGGCGTTAAGCCTCGGCGCCGACGGCATGGTCGTGCGTTTGGGCTCGTAAACGTCGCCTTGTCACGAGCGCCTGACTACCGGCGAGCTTTCCGATAGCCACCCGGCCATCGCCCGCGGCAAGCAATTGCGAGACCTTGATTTGGATCATCGATTGCGGTCGATGATCTATGGCCTAATCGAGACCGGGGTGGGAGGAAGGACCGATGCCTGACGCAAAGAGCGACAAGCCCGGAACCGACAGCAAGCTGAAACGGAAGGAATACGAGCGGGAACTCACGCGCTTGCACGTCGAGTTCGTCAAACTCCAGCAGTGGGTCGTGGACAAGGGGGTCAAGGTCTGCGTCGTCTTCGAGGGGCGTGACGGAGCAGGCAAGGGCGGCACGATCAAAGCCATGACCGAGCGGGTGAGTCCGCGCATCTTTCGGGTCGTGGCGCTGCCGGCGCCGACCGAACGCGAACAGACGCAGATGTACTCCCAGCGCTACATTCCGCATCTGCCGGCGGCCGGAGAAATCGTGATCTTCGACCGCAGCTGGTACAACCGGGCGGGCGTAGAGCGCGTCATGGGGTTCTGCACCGAAGCGCAGGCCAAACACTTTCTGCAAATGATCCCCGGGGTCGAGAAAGAGATTGTCCAGTCGGGTGTGCTGCTCCTCAAATATTGGCTGGAGGTCAGTCCTACGGAGCAGACGCGACGGCTTGAAGCGCGTATCGATGACGGGCGCAAGATCTGGAAGCTGTCCGACATGGATCTGAAATCGTATTCGCGCTGGTATGATTATTCGCGGGCGCGCGACGAGATGTTCCTCGCCACCGACACCGTCTGGGCGCCGTGGTTTGTCGTCCACTCGGACGACAAGAAGCGGGCGCGGCTCAACGTCCTCACCCATATGTTGAGCAAAATTCCGTACGACAAGCCGCCGGGCGCGAAAGTCAAGTTGCCGAAACGGCAGGAGCGCGGCGACTATCAGGAGCCCGACTATCCGTTCAGGCTCGTTCCCGAGATCTTCTAGGACGGATCTCTTTGCGGGAAGCGATGCCGTAGCCCAGCTGATCTTGGTTCCGACGCGGGTCGAAATCGGCGCGGTCACAGCGATCAGCAGGCGGTAGGGTCAGCCCCGGACTCTAGCGCGAACAGCAACAGCGAGCGCCCGGTCGCGCCGTAGACCTCGCCGGTTGCAAACGTGCCGAATTCTGCGTCCTCGGCGAGATTGGTGTCGATCAGCAGCGACCATCGCGAGCCGCCGGCCGTCTCCGGCAAGGTGAATCCGACGAGGTCGTGGTAGGCGTTCAGCGCCATCAGCAAAGTTGCGTCCTCGCCGCGCCGGCGGATGCCGGTCGGCTGGGCGCGGCCGTCCAGCAGCATGCCGAAGCATTCCATACTCGTGTCGCCCCATTCCTCGCCGTTTATCTCGGCGCCCGACGCGTTGATCCAGGTCACATCTTTGACGCCGAGTTCCTCGTTATAGGCGCCGGTCAGAAACCGGCTGCGGCGCAGGATCGGGTATTTGTGGCGCAGCGCCGTCAGCTTTTGCACAAAGCGGATCAGCGACGCCCCTTTTTCTGTAATGTCCCAGTTGACCCAGCTGATTTCGTTGTCCTGGCAATAGGCATTGTTGTTGCCGTTCTGAGCGCGCGCGAACTCGTCACCGGCAAGCAGCATCGGCGTCCCTTGCGACAATAGAAGCGTGCCGAGGATGTTGCGCATCTGACGGGCGCGCAGCGCATTTACCTCCGGGTCGCCGGTCGATCCTTCAACGCCGCAATTCCACGAGCGATTTTCGGAACTGCCATCGCGGTTCTCCTCGCCATTCGCCTCGTTGTGCTTGTCGTTGTAGGAAACGAGATCGTTGAGTGTAAACCCGTCATGCGCGGTGACGAAGTTGACGCAGGCCCAGGGCTTACGGCCGCGATGATTGAACAGGTCGCCCGAAGCGCATAGGCGCGGGGCTATCGCGCTGGCTGGTGCCGCGCCGCGCCAAAAATCGCGCGTGACGTCGCGAAACCTGTCGTTCCACTCGGCCCATCCCGGTGGGAAGCCGCCGACCTGATAGCCGCCCGGCCCGCAATCCCACGGCTCGGCGATCAGCTTGACGGTGCGCAGTTCCGGGTCCTGGCAGCAAGCTTTCAGAAATCCGCTCTGATTGTCGAAGCCGTTGGGTTCGCGGGCTAGGATCGTGCCGAGGTCGAAGCGAAAGCCGTCGACATGAGTTCGCCCGCCCAGTAACGCAGGCTGTCGGCGACCATCTGGATCACCCGCATATGGCTGAGGTTGAGAGTGTTCCCGGTGCCGGTGTCGTTGATGTAATAGCGCGGGTCGTCGGGCAGCAGCCGGTAGTAGGAGGCGTTGTCGACGCCCTTGAAACACAGGGTCGGGCCACGCTCGTTGCCTTCGGCAGTGTGGTTGTAGACGACGTCGACAATGACTTCGAGACCGGCCTCGTGCAGGCGCGCCACCATTTCCTTGAACTCGCGCAACGTCTGTTCGCGCTCGTGGGCGTAACGCGGATCCGGCGCGAAGAACCCGATCGAGTTGTATCCCCAGTAATTTGTCAGACCCTTGTCGAGCAACAGACTGTCGTTGATGAAGGTGTGCACCGGCAGCAGCTCCACCGAGGTCACGCCGAGCGACTTGATGTGCGTGATGACCTCGTTCGACAGGCCTTTGTAGGTGCCTCGCCATTCCTTTGGCAGTTTGGGATGGAGCTTGGTGTAGCCGCGCAGATGAAGTTCGTAAACGACGGTATGTTCCCACGGGACAAAGCGCCGGCCCGGCTCTCCTTTCCAGTCGAAATTTGGGTCGACGACGACAGACTTCGGCATGAACGGGGCGCTGTCGCGCTTGTCGAAGGTGGTGTCGTCCCCCAATTCGAGCTGGTAACCGAACACAGCCGGATCCCATTTCAGATCGCCGAAATGCCCGCGGGCATACGGGTCGAGCACCAGCTTATTGGGATTGAAGCGATGCCCGCTGCCGGGCTCGTAGGGGCCGTGCACGCGGTAGCCATAGACCGACCCGGGCCGGACGCCCGGCAGATAGCCGTGCCAGATCTCGTCGGTATATTCGGGCAGTTCGATCCGCTCGGTCTCGCGCTGTCCCGAGTCGTCGAACAAACAGAGCTCCACCGCGGTCGCGCTAGCCGAAAACAGGGCGAAATTGACACCTTCCCCGTCCCAGGTGGCGCCCAGCGGATGCGGCAAACCCGCACGGATCACAACTTTGGTATGTGCGGTGGCCATCATGTCGTCCTGCTATTTGCGCCAAGGCCAACGGGCCGGCACGGTTGCGCGCGCTGGTCCCCGGGACGGCGCTGCCGTCCGTCGTGGGGAATGTGCCGATTATTTCTCGGCGGAACGGTGCCCGCCGCCTCTCCGGCGCGCCTCGGTCGAATGCTCATGGGCAGTCGTGGAGTGCCGATGGACAGCCTCGTAATCGCCCTCGCCGTGACGCCCGGCTGCAGTCCGGTGCGCTTTTGCGGCATTATCGTGGGTGTTCGGCGGCGCTGGTGTGTGTCTCTATCGGCATCTTGATCCCCCGGTCAGCCCGTCGCGACGCGGCGGACAGACAGTCAACATCCTGCATGCCGTTTTGGTTGCGGTTTCCCACCGTCGAGCATCAGCGGATTGCCGGACACCCCGAGGGCGTATCGCGGCGGCGATGCAACACTCGTTGAGCGCCGACGATTGTTCTCGCTTCGGCCAGTTAGGCCAGCGGGTCGGGTGCGGGGGCCCCAAGGGGCCGCGCAATGAGGCACCCCCCCGGTTGGCCGGATGGTGTGCTTGCGTTATAAACCGGCCGATGGTCTCTGCTTTGATACGAGCCCTCACCGCGCTGTCGACGCGGCCGTTGCGGAGGGTCGTGGCGCTCGGCCTCGGGCTCTCGGTGCTGACCTTTACGCTGCTGTGGGTCGCAGTCGCGGCCGCACTCTACAACACCGCGCTGTTCACGTGGCGGCCGCTCGACTGGCTGGTTGACCTGTTGGGCGGGCTCGCGGTTTTGGCGTTGAGCTGGCTGCTGTTTCCGGCGGTCGTCACCCTGGTCATGGGATTATTTCTCGAACGGATCGCGGTCGCGGTCGAAGCGCTCGACTATCCCGAAGCCGGCCCGTCACGCTCACAACCCTGGGGAGAGGTCATCGCGGTGACCTTGCGACTGAGCAGTGTAACGACCGTTCTCAATCTGTTGGCGCTGCCCCTCTATCTGCTGGTTCCCGGCATAAATCTCATTCTCTTTCTAGCGCTGAACGGATATCTTTTTGGGCGGGGGTATTTCGAAGTGGTGGCACTCAGACGGCTCGACGCGGTGATGGCGAAAACAACGCGCCATCGTTTTGCCGGGCGGATATTTCTATGCGGGGTCGTGATCGCCGGCATCTTCGCGCTGCCGCTCGTCAACCTCTTGGCGCCGGTGATCGCCACGGCCTTTATGGTGCATGTGTTCGAAGCATTGCCGCGGGTTGCGCCGCTGCCGGCGGCCCGGTCTGCGGTTTAGGCCTTCCTGGAACAATGTCGAGCGGGTGTCCGACCCATGTTCAGCCGCAAGCGAAGCGAGACAGAGGACCGTAAAATGGCAGAGTCGTCCGACGATCTGGGCATTCCGATGAAGCCCGCGCGGCCGGTCGGTGCGCCGGCGAGCGTCCCGGTCAGGCCGCCGACAATGCCGCCGCGAACACCCGATTTGGTGCGACCGGCCGATCCGGGCCGGCCGCCCGATCCGCTGCGTCGAACTCGGCGAACCGGTCGGCCAATACAAAGCGGACGGTGAGATGCGTCGGCTCAGCGTCGGCCGTGAGATCACCTTGTCGGGCGAGATCAACTCCTGCGACAAGCTGTTCATCGAGGGCAGCGTCGAGGCGAACCTGACCAATTGCCGCGATGTCGACATCGCCGAGGGTGGGCTGTTCAAGGGCTCCGCCTCGATCGAGGAGGCCGAAGTAAGGGGCCGTTTCGAAGGCAACCTCGTTGTCCGCAAGCGGCTGTTGATCAAGGCGAGCGGGCGCGTTTCGGGGACAATCCGCTACGGCCAGATTGAAATCGAATGCGGCGGCCAGATTTCGGGCGACGTCCAGGCGCAGGCGGCCGGCGAGGCGGGCGACGCTACGTTGGACGCGGCACCCGTACGCGTCGCAGGGTGACCTCGCCGTTCTCGATTGCCGACGCGGCCCGGCGACGTCGCCGGGCCGGCTCAGCCTTGCTCCGCGCTTCGGGCTCGGCCGTGACAGCTCGCGCCGCGATCAGCTCAGCCGGACCTGTCTTCGCTTGGTAATGACACAGGTCGGCGACGACGCAGGTCGGGCATTCCGGCCTGCGAGCCTTGCACACATAGCGCCCGTGCAGAATCAACCAGTGATGGGCACGGGGCTTGAATTTACGCGGGGTGCGCTGTTCGAGCGCCATCTCGACTTGCAGCGGGGTCTTGCCGGGCGCCAGCCCGGTGCGGTTGCCGACCCGAAAGATATGCGTATCGACGGCAATCGTCGGCTCGCCGAAGGCGACGTTCAGCACTACATTCGCGGTCTTGCGCCCTACTCCCGGTAACTCTTCGAGCCCGGCCCGGTCGCGCGGCACCTCGCTATTGTGCTGTTCGACCAGGATTCGGCTCAACGCGATGACGTTTTTTGCCTTGGTGCGGAACAGGCCGATCGTGCGGATCAGCTCGACCACCCGTTCCTCGCCGAGCGCCAACATCTTTGCCGGCGTCTCGGCGAGCGCGAACAAAGCGGGGGTCGCCTTGTTGACACCGACATCGGTCGCTTGTGCCGACAACACGACGGCGATCAACAGGGTGAACGGGTTGATGAATTCGAGCTCGGTTTGCGGGATCGGACGGGTCTCGGCGAGCCGCCGATAGAATTCGAGGATTTCGCGTTTCGACATCAGGTGCATCGGATGCCAGTGTAGAGGCGCCGCAGGCCGCCGGCAAACAGCGCCGCGTGTCCACCAGCGCTTTACGCAGCCCTTATCGCACCGTAGTGTTTGCGCGATCATGACCCCTCTGCCTGCAGACGCCGCGCTTGCGGCGCCCCTCGGCTATCCGGTTTTCGAGCGCGTGCTGCTGCCGCACCGCAGCCTGCCGCCGCGCGGCTTTCGTACGATGATGCTGGTTCTCGGGCTTGTCAGCCTCGCCGTCGGCATCGGCTTCGTCTCGATCGGCGCGTGGCCGGTAACCGGTTTCTTCGGACTTGACGTCGCCTTGATCTATCTCGCCTTCCGGCTGAATTACCGCAGCGCGCGACGCAGCGAAATCCTCCGCCTTGCCGGCGACGCCTTCACCGTCGAGCGGATCAGCGTGCGCGGCAATCGTTGTGTGTGGCGGTTCCAGCCGTTTTGGCTGCGCGTCGTGCTGGAAGAGCACGACGCCGACCGGAACCGGCTTTTTGTCGCCTCGCACGGGCGCTTGCTGGCGATCGGCGATTTTCTGCCGCCGCCCGCCCGGCGCGAGCTGGCGGCGACAATCCGCGACGCTCTCTCGCGCTGGCGCGCCGCAATCGGCCGGGAGCCGGATCAAAGCCCCAGCACTTCCTTAAGGCTGTAAAGCCCCGCCGGGCGGCCCACGACCCAGCGGGCCGCACGCACCGCGCCCTTTGCATAGATCGCGCGGGTCGTCGCCCGGTGGCTGAGTTCGAGCCGCTCGCCGGCGCCGGCGAAGATTACATGATGGTCGCCGATGGCGTCGCCGCCGCGCAGCGCGGCAAAACCGATGTCGCCGCGCCGGCGCGGCCCGGTGATGCCGTCGCGAGCGCGCTGCTCGACCTGTTCGAGCACGACCTCGCGGCCGGCGGCGGCGGCGTGGCCGAGCGCCAATGCGGTGCCCGACGGGGCGTCGACAGCTTGCCGCGATGGTGCATCTCCATGATTTCGATGTCCCAATCCGTGCCGAGCCGGCGCGCAACCTCTTCGACGACACTCACCAGGACGTTGATCCCGAGGCTCATATTAGGCGCCCAGACGATCGGGATGCTACGCGCCGCCTGACGCACCACGTCACTCTGCTCGGGCGACAGCCCGGTGGTGCCGATAATCATCGCTTTGCCGAGACCAGCCGCGAGAGCCGCATGTTCGGCGGTCGCAGCCGGTGAGGTGAATTCGAGCACGACGTCGCTGACACGGATCAGCTTGTCGACGGCCTCGCCGACCGGGATCCCGATCCGCCCGATCCCGGTGAGTTCGCCGATGTCCTGATTGATGTACCCGCTGTTCGGCGCCTCACTTCCGCCCGCAACAGTGCAGCCTTCGGTCGCTGCGATCTCGGCGACCAGCATCCTGCCCATTCGGCCGCCGCAACCGACGACGCCGATCTTGGTCTTTGCCATGTCCCGCCTCCCGCGCTCTGATCACGGAACGGTTACCCATCGCCGAACAAAAGACAAGCGCCGGACGTTAAGGGTCACAGCCTTCAAGGGCGCGGGCTGGCCCGTCTCAATCGGGGTCGAAGCGGTCGCGATAGTCGAGACGCAGCGCCGGGTCTTGATCCTCCTTACGCAGGAGGCAGTTGCCGACGACGAGCACGTCGATCTCGCTGCCCATAAAGCAGCGGAACGCGTCCTCGGGGGTGCAGACGATCGGTTCGCCGCGCACGTTGAAGCTGGTGTTGACCAGCACCGGGCAGCCGGTCAACGCCTTGAACCGGCTGATCAGGGCGTGATAGCGGGGGTTGGTCTCGCGGTGCACGGTCTGGATGCGGGCGGAATAATCGACATGGGTCACCGCCGGGATGTCCGAGCGCGGGATGTTGAGCTTGTCGATCCCGAACAGACCGCGCTCGGTCTCGCTCATTTGCCGGCGGCGGCGTTCGACCACGCCGGCAACCATCAACATGTACGGGCTGTCGCCCTCCAACTCGAACCAGTCGGCGACGTCCTCGCGCAAGACCGACGGGGCAAACGGACGGAAGCTCTCACGATATTTGACCTTGAGGTTCAAGGTACGCTGCATTGTCGGGCTGCGCGCATCGGCGAGGATCGACCGCGCCCCGAGCGCCCGCGGCCCGAATTCCATGCGGCCCTGAAACCAGCCAACCGCCTTTTCCTCGGCGAGCGCGCAGGCGGCGCGGGCGACGATCTCGTCGTCGCATTGCTCCGTGAAATCAGCACCGGCGGCGGTCAACCGCTGACGGATCTCTTGATCGTCGAAAGCCGGGCCGAGATAGCCGCCGGACATGCTGTCGATTTCGTTCGAGGGTGCTCGCGGACAATCGAGCTCGAGGTGGTAGGCGGCGAGTGCCGCGCCGAGCGAACCGCCGGCATCGCCCGCCGCAGGCTGCACCCACACATTGGCGAACCTGCCGTCGCGCAGCACTCTGCCGTTGGCGACGCAGTTGAGCGCCACCCCACCGGCGAGACATAAATTCCGGGCGCCAGTTTCCGCCGCTAAAGAGCGCGTCAGCCGCAAGATGACCTCTTCCGTGACGCTCTGGATCGAGGCGGCGAGATCCATGTGCACCGGCTCAAGCCATTCTTCGGACCGTCGCGCCGGCAGGCCGAACAGCGCCGCAAAGCGCTCGTTGGTCATACGCAAACCGGTGCAGTAGTCGAAATAATCCTGGTTGAGCCGAAAGCTGCCGTCCTCTTTTAAGTCGATCAGATGATCGAGGATGGTCTGCGCAAAACGCGGCTCGCCATAGGGCGCGAGACCCATGACCTTGTACTCGCCGGAATTGACGCGGAAGCCGGTGAAGTCGGTAAAAGCCGAGTATAGCAGCCCCAGGGAATGCGGGAAACGGATCTCCTTCAGCATCGTAATCCGGTTGCCGACGCCGAGCCCCGCCGAGGTCGTCGTCCACTCGCCAACCCCGTCCATCGTCAGGATCACGGCATCGTCGAAAGGAGATGGGAAAAAAGCCGAGGCCGCATGGCTCAGATGATGCTCTGAAAATAGTAGACGGCTGTCCCAGTCGAAGTCGGGTGCTGCCGCGCGCAGCCGTTTAGTCAGCATCTTCTTCTGGAACAGCTTATCCTTTAGCCACAGCGGCATCGCTTCGCGGAACGAGCGAAAACCACGCGGGGCGAAAGCAAAGTAGGTTTCGACCAGCCGGTCGAATTTGAGCAAAGGCTTGTCGTAAAAAGCTACGCGATCGACTTCGCCAAGACCGATGCCGGCTTCCGCCAAACAATAAGCGATCGCGTTTGCCGGATACCGGCTGTCGTATTTTTTGCGAGTGAAGCGCTCTTCCTGAGCGGCGGCGATGATATGCCCGTCCTCGATCAGCGCCGCAGCGCTGTCGTGGTAAAAGGCCGAGATACCGAGGACGCGCATAGCGGTCTCCGAACGGTCAAGGACGCCGGCGTCCGATCGCGGCGAACAGCCTGCCGCCGCGACCGCCAGCTGGCAACACTTCCCGGTCGGACCCGCGACGCTCGTTCAGAGCTGCCGGGTCATGAAGGTTTGCCGGTCGTCCTTCGCGCGACGGCGGGTGAGCCAATAGGTCGATGCTTGCCGGTCCAGGCGTAGCTGCAACGGATCCCTGCCCGCTAACCGCATGATAAGGCCGATTGGCGTCACCACCGCGAAAAACAAGATCGCCATGACGATCGAGCTGGACATTCTGGAGAGCATGGGTTCAGTTCAGCCGGAGGTCGGTGATGTGGCGCGGGTCCTGTTTCAGTTCGCCGCGCTCGACGCGCTTCACGATGTCGACAAGGCGCTCGTTGGCGCGGGCGTTGATGCCGGCCTGCTCGCCCTCGCGGACAACAAAGCCGTTGAGGAACTCGATCTCCGTACGCCGCCCCTTGGCCATGTCCTGACCCATCGACGGCCGCTGATCAGGCGAGCCGCGCCCCACCCGCGACAGCCGCCGAGCATCGTAGATTTTAAGTGCCTCAGCATCGCCCTCGCCGGCGCGAGCTATGGTTTCGGGCGGCAGATGGTCGATCTCTTCGAGCTTGTAGCCGCGCGCCTGGCCGATGCGGATCGCCTCGCTGCCGAGCCGTGCCTGGAAATGCCGGATCGCCTCGTTCTGCGCGATCTGCGCACCCGCGAGTCCGGTACAGGCCGAGACGCCGTTCGCCATTGTGTTGGCGACGAGCTTCGACCAGCGCTCGCCCCACAGATTGTCGGTGACCTTGGCGCTGTCAGCGTAGGAGACCAGCCGGCAGATTTCGTTCGCTCGGTCGGTGATCGCGCCGTGCACCTCGCCGGTGCGGTAGACGGTGTGTACCGCCCCGCCTTTGACGCCGCCGCGATGGACGTGGCCCGGCTCGACCAGGCCGACGCTGATGTTGCTGGCGATGCAGCCTATCGTCTTGCCCCAGCCGACGACGCCGGCGATCGTCTCCTCGTTCATGCAATTCTGCAATGATACGACATAGCCGCCCGGCGCCAAGTATTGCCGGATCAGCAGCGCGGCCCATTGGGTGTCGTAGGATTTGGTACAGACAAAGGCGATGTCGATCGGTACTTCCTTGCTCAAATGCTGCGCCTCGGTCAGGTGCAGAGCGCGCATTTTTACACTGAACGGCTCGTCGCCCTCGTGATGGGTAATACGCAGCCCGTTTTTTTTCATTTCGTCGACATGGGCCGGCCACATGTCGATAAAGCTCACGTCTTCGCCGGCGCGCGCCATATGCGCCCCGGTATAGCCGCCGACCGCGCCGACGCCGACAATGGCAATCCTCTTGCCCATCATTGTGCTCCGTTCTAGGTCGGCGGCGATCGTAGCGCCATCACGCCCATTATCGCATCGCAATCCGCTCGACCTTGTCGAGGCTGACCGCGACGCGCCGACGCCCCTTGAGCTGGCGCGCGGCGCCCAGCCGTAGTCGCGGGCAGAACGAGAATAACAGAGCCGAGGTGCTGCACGCCCAAGAGCGGTCCAGCCGCAGTTGCGCGGTCGGTCGGCCAGCCCTGTCCCCGCCCCCTGTTCCACCCCGTTTCGTCAGGTCGAGATCAGTTGTCTGCAAATCCGAGACCTGAGGGAAGGACGGAGGCGACGGCGTCGCATCGCCCGCGTCTCTTTATCTCTCCTGGCGTCCGACGGCGTCCTTAGCTGACTGCGATTCGGCCGGCATCCCCCGCTCTCTCAGTCCGGCGCCGCTGCGGGGCTCGCGGCACGGCCCCCGCACTCTAAAGAGTTTATCTCACACAACCCGTCGGATCGCGTGGTAGGCAACAAGCACAACGACGGCCCCGATGATCGCTACAAACATGCTGTATAGATTGAAACCGGTCACTCCGGTCGCGCCGAAAAACCCAAACAACCAGCCGCCGACTACCGCTCCGATAACCCCGAGGACGATGTCGAGGAAGAAACCTTCACCTTCCTTATTCACGATCTTGCTGGCGATAAAGCCGGCGACCAGCCCAAGGATAATCCAGCCGATGATTGACATTTCCATACCCCGATGTCGCAATTGGATTTAGCTGACATTCCTCGGATTCCCGAGTTGTGAGCGGGATCGTCCGCTATTTTGGCCACGATAACAACCGGTTTCGAACCCGATAGGTGCAGCGTGCAGTCGAAATCGCCAGATGGCTCGCTTCACCAACCGCCAGGGGTTGTGTTCGCCAAAATCCTCGCGGATGTAGCGCAACCTTCGCGCGACTTTGCCTCTGGTCTTGGTTCAGCGGCTGCAGGCGAGCACCCGCGCGAACAGCCAGACGATCCGTAACGCGATAGTCGGCGAGGGGACGAACTCGTTCCCACGCGCAAAATCAACCCGAACGAACGGTCGTTCGATCCGGCCACGTCACTCATCGCGGCTGAGGATCTCGACGAGGCCGGCGGCGGGGTCGACGCGCAACTCGTCGCCGGTGTGGAACAGCGCCGTCACGTCGCCGTCGATGAAGCGGTCGACCAGCGCGACATTGGCAAAAGCCGTACCCTGAGCCAGGATCGGGTTGACCCGGTTGAAGATCAGCGCGCGCGGCACGATCGTGCGGGCCGCCATTTCGCGCAGCATCCAGGCGGTGGCGACGCCGCCCTTGGCGTTGTCGAGAACGAGAATGCGGTCGACATAGCTTTGCCCGGCGAGCTTATGGTCCCGCCGCGAGAAAATGCCTTTGATGCGGTCGAGGTCGTAGCGTGCGCTGAAATTGTCGGCGGCGACGAGCGCCGTGCCGACGACCTCCGGCCCGATCCCTTTATGGCAGCGCAGCAGGATCGGCCTCACAGCACGCGCCCTGCGACCGCCGAGCCGATGCAGCGTTCGAGGCTCGCCAGCGTCGGGCGATAGCCATAGCCGCCAATGATGTTGACGAGTTTTGCGGAATTGGTCATCAGCCGGGTCCAATGATTGGCCTCGGCCATCTCGCGGGCATAGCTCTGGTAAAAACAAATCCCCTCTGCGACGACGCCCCCCGCGATCTCGATCCGATTGGTCAGCCCCATGCGATCGGCGGCGTGCTTCAGCTCGGGCGAGGTTGTGACCAGCAATGTCGTGTCGGGATGGATGCGGCGCCCGTCGAGCGCTTGGGCCACCGCCTGGATCTCAAACAATGACAATTGCGGCGCGCCGAATACGACGACGTCGAGCTTGTCGCCGGGCGCGGCGTAGCGCGCAAGAAACGTGTCGATTCCGGCGCGGTCAATCGCAACCGCCTCGGGTGGCGGGCCGGCGAAGACCGTCTTCTCGGCGGTGACCCCCGGCATGTGAAACAGGGCGATCGAACCAAAGCTCGCCATTGCCGTCCCGATATGCTTCAGCATGTCGGAGTTGGGGAGCTTCGCGATGCCCTCGATGACTGGAACCTGCCAATACGAGCCGCACATCTCACCGACGATGCCACCGACAGCGCCCCACTCGGCAAGGTCCCGCGGCGCTGCGACCAGTCGGAACCGCCGGGTTCCGCGCCGGCATTCATCGAGATGGTAGCCGTAGCGCGGCGCGCGGCCGGTCAATGCCGCCGCGAGTGCCGAGGGGCCCCCTTCGAAATTGCTGCGCGCGCCGAGGACGCTGTTCGAGTAAATAACGACCCCGGTGTCGCCATAGGCGAGATGCTCGCCCTTCACCGGGGCCATGATCGTCTGATAGTTGATGCAGGTGTCGGTCATCAGCACGCCAAAAGCGCGCAAGGCGTCGATCGTCCGCCTTTCGAGCGCGGCCATCCAGCTGCTTTGACCAAGCCGCTGATAAACTGTGAAATCAATCCCGCGCGGATCGCTGATCGTCGGCACGCGCACCCGCCGCTCGGCTTCGGGCGCCGCAGCGAGCCCCTCCAGGAAGCGCACGCCCGCCTCGCCTAGGGATTCGGTGTCGGCCATGATGTGCGCCTGCGACACCGGCACGAAATCGGCGGCATCGAAGAACTCGCCGACTGCTATTTGGTGCGCGATCCCCCAGCGCCTGACCTCGCCAAGCTCCCCGGCCAGCATCGCCCGTTCCTCGTCGGTCAGGCGCATCGCGTCCGGCGCCGAAACACATTAGAGGGTTCGAGCGTGGTCTTCACTGGTATGGCCTTACCAAATCTCGATTATTTCACTTAACAAGTTCCTGGTGATGGCCGTACGCGGCCTCACCTGAAATATCTCTCGAGCGCTGCCATGTCGAGGAGAACGAGGCGGTTACGCTCGCCAGCTGTCGAAGAAGCCGTCGTGGATTGCGGCCGCTGTGCCTCTGGTGTGAGGATGGCGCTGCCAATTTGCTATGTTCGGCCAAGACCGCTTTTCAGGGGCAGGACAATTTTGGCCGGCACCCCCATAGTCGTCGGCGAGGGATGTCGGATAACAGGGGAGGGAACGATGGGCCACCATTCGATGGCACGGCGGCGCGTGTTGGCACTCGGTCTCGGCGGGATTGCCGGCCTCGGTCTCAGCGCGCAAACTCTGATCGGAGGACGCAAGGCGATGGCCCAAGGCACGCCGGAAACGCTCGTCTATGTATCAAACGCCGGCAGCAAGGAAATCCTCGTCCTGGCGATGAACCGGGCGACGGGGGCGCTCGAGCTGATCGAGAAGACCCCGGTTCCCGGCACCGACAAGCCGTCGCCGGCCAGTCTGCCAATGGCGACCAGCCCGGATAAGCATTTCCTCTACGCGCAACTCCGCAGCGAGCCGTATCCGGTCTCGACCTTTGCCATCGACCGGACCACCGGGCGGCTGCAACACGTGGCGTCAACCCCGCTGGTCGACCAGATGGCGTACATCAACACCGACCGAACCGGCAAATTTCTGCTCGCCGCTTCCTATGTCGGCGCCAAGCTGGCGATCTACCCGATCAACGCACAGAGCGTCGTCGAGGCGAAAGCAACCCAGATCCTTGACACCAAGCCCAAGGCGCATTGCGTCGTCATCGATGCCGGCAACAAGCACGTCTATGTGCCGGTGCTCGGCGGCGACATCGTGATGGAGCTCAACTTCGATTCCACCACCGGCACGGTGACGCCCAACGGCCCGGGCCAGATCGCCGTCAAGGCCGGCGTTGGGCCGCGCCACCTGACCCTCCATCCCAATGGGAAGTTCGCCTATCTGATCACCGAGACGACGGCGACGATCGGCACCTTTGCGGTCGACCCGGCCTCGGGACGTCTGACGGAGCTGCAATTCGTCGACACCAACGAATACAAGGAGCAGCCTGCGGCCTCGGATATCCATGTGACGCCGGACGGCAGGTTCCTCTACGGCGCCGAGCGCAAGACCAGCATGTTGATTGGATACAAGATCGACCCAGATAAGGGCACCCTGACCCAGATCGGCCGCTTCCCGACCGAGAAGACGCCGCGCGGCTTTGCCATCGACCCGCGCGGCAAGTTCCTGCTGTCGGTCGGCATGGACTCGGCAGCGATGACGGTCTACACGATCGACCAGGCGGACGGCGAGCTAAAGCCAACCGGCCACTACCCGATGGGCAAACAACCGAACTGGATCGAGATCGTCGATCTGAAGTGACGCGACACGTCTCGCATTCTGACCGGACCCAGGCGTATGGTCGGCGTTGTCGTCTCAGAGGCGGCAGCAATACCGGCTCTCTACAACTTCAGCTCGCGCAGCTGCTTCGGACGTGCCAGCGCCGCTCTCGCGAAATCCGCGTCAAACGACCGCTAGTCGCCAGGCCGGGTTACCAGCACCGCCGCTGGCCGCTGGCCCACCGCATAGGTTGACAATGGTGATAGCGCACCTGTCTCGCCGTTGATGCGGTACGACGCCAGGCGTCCGGATGCTGTGCCGGCGGCGAACAGGAAATGGCCGGCGGGGTCAAGCCCGAAGGCGCTGGGGACCGCTTCGGTGGACACGTGCCCGACGGAAGTCAAATGCCCGCTGCCGTCGACGGCGAAACCGGCGATGCTGTTGTGGCCGCGATTGGCCACATAGAGAAATCGCCCCGACGACGTCAGGTGAATCTGGGAGCAGGTGTTCCGTGCCGTGAACCCGGCGGGCAGGGTCGTGATGGTTTGCACCGCAGACAGGGTACCGTTCGCACGGTCCAGCCGATAGCCCGTGACGCTGCAGCCTTGCTCATTCGAGAAGTAGACGAGATCCCCGCTCGGGTGAAAGCAATAGTGGCGGGGACCGAGGCGTTCGGACGGCTCGAACTCGCGATGGCGAATTGGCGATCAGACGGCCGGTCTGCGCATCGAACCGGAACTGCATGATCACATTAGGTCCGGGGTTTTGCTTCGGAGGTTCCAGGACGTTGTCGTTGAGGCGCGCGATGTGCGGCACAAAGGCGAACTGGTTGGAGGGGTCCGTCGCAATCGCGTGGGCGCCGGTCGCCGTAGCCAGCCAATCGAGGGATGGAGCGCCGACCGCACCGTCCGGTCCAAGGTGGTGTACCGCCGCGCCGCCGCCTTGGTAATAGCAAGACAGCAGGTACCTTCCGGTGCGGTCGGGCGCCAGAAACGTCGGCGCGTGCGCGGGTGAGATGGTGCCCAGCAACGTTAGGCCCCCGGTGGGGCCGATCCGGAAGCTCGATATCGCCGGCCGGGTGCGATGTCCGAGATACAGCGCTTGCCGGTCTGGGCTGATCGCGAGCACGGACGGTCCGCCCGCGACCGGCACCTCGGCCTGTGGCGTCAGCTGGCCGGTGTCGGTGTCCATGGTGAGGACCGCGACCTTATCTTCGTCTTGCAGGCAAACGTACACCGAGCACGGCATCTTTTGTCCTCCCTTGGGCTGCCGCCGAAGGCGGTACGGTTGCCGCATTCTAGACCAACGCCTTCAAAAACGAAACCTTGCCCCCTAGGTGGTGCCGGGATGAGCCCAGTGGTCTGCCAGGTGACATTTTGAGCGGCAACCGGATCGGAGCGGCGTAACGTGTCTCGCAGACGCGGACGAGCTCCCGTGTCGCAATCGATGAACGTGTGACGCCAATAGATGAGCGTCAGAACCGTGGCGGGCATAGCGCCCGCTCAATGCCAAAATCTTATTGGAGAGACCAGCGCCTCCGCCCGCCGTGCATCCGCGATAGCCAATGCGCATCACCTCGGAGGTCCTCATCGGGTGCAGCGCGTTGGTAGGCGCGGCGGGTCCGGCGGCTCCGGCGGCCTTGAAGAAATTGGTGGCCGCGTAATTCGCAGGCAAACGCTTCCTTAAAACCTCAACACACAAGCTTTTGGCCGCAAAATAGATCGCCACTGATCGGTCAAGTTGAAAGCTGGAGGTCGAGGCACCAACCCTTTCGCGATACCGTGTCAGGCGAGCTCGGGAACCCCCTCGCTTACGGTTTCCAACTGACCGACGGTTTCCTTACCAAACAGCACCGGTACGAAGGCGCCGATCAACGCCACGACGGCCAGCGTGCCGAAGAATATCGCGGGTGAGCCGGTATACGGCTCCAACATGAAGGGCGCGATCACGCCAGCGACGAGCCGCCCGGTCGACTCGCCAAAATATTGCCCGCGCCCACGCAGCGCCGTCGGGAACTGCTCGGAGAGATACACTCGCACGGCCGTGAAGGTCGATAGCACGGTGAAGCCGGTGATCAGCGCTCCGGCGACAAACACGACGGTCGCGTAATGCCCCGCGGAATGCGCCACCGCCATCATCAGAAGGCCGGGAAGCGATCCGGCAAGGCAATAAGTGATCGTCCATCGCCGCCCGATGACCTCCATGAGGAATCCGGTAAAACCCTTGCCCGGGATGCTCGCCAGGAACACCAGCGAGCTCAGCCCAAAGCTCAGGGTGACGGCGGCACCTTGATCGATCAGAGCCTTCGGCAGCAGAACCGAGATTGTAAAGAACGAGACTTGCGCACAGACGAGGCTCAGAATGCCGACAACGGTCCAGCGTAGCTGACCCGGGCGAAACAGTGCCGTGAACGACGGCAGCTGTTCGCGTGACAGCCCGGTTTTCTCCCCGAGCACCGTGACCGTCAGCGGCGCGACGCGATCGCCGCAGCGGCCGATGATACGGTTGACGACGGCGACCGCCGCCTCGGGGTTGCCCCGCCGCAGGTACCAGCGCGGGCTCTCGGGGATCACCAGATAGACCAGCAGCGGCACGACGAACAGCCCGAGAACGGCCGGCAGAGCGAGCAGCCGGAAACCGTTCGGGTTGCCGGAAACCATGAAGCCGACCAACGGCACCAAGGTGAACGAACTGGCCAGCATCATCTCATAGATCGCGCCGTAGGTGCGCCGGTGCTGCGCCGGCATCAGCTCGGCGGCGATCGGGAACGGTGCCGAGGCAGCAAAGCCGATGGCAAGACCGGTCAACAGGCGAATGACGATCAACTGCTCACCGCTTTGAGCCAGCGGGATCAGCAAGGTAAAGAAGTTGATCGCCGCCACCCCGAGCAGCATGACGGTGCGGCGGCTCCAATGATCGGAAATCGCCGCGGCCGCGAACCCACCAATGCAGGCCGCCAGGCTGGATGCGACCGCGAGCAGGCGAATCTCGCCGGAGGTGATATGCAGCGGCTGCTTGGCAAGCACCAGCAGCGTGCCCGTCATCGAACCGTCGTAGCCGTCGACCAAAGCGACGAACCCGAGCACCAAGATCACGCCCAGGTGAAATGGGCTGAACGGGATGCTGTCGAGCTTGCTGCCGAGCACATGGCTGGCGCGAAAGGCCGTCATGCCGGCACCGGGGTTGTTGTCATGGCGGTCTCCCCGATTGGTCGCGCAACGCGCGGGTGTCGGACGATGAGCTCGCCTCGGTCAGCTTCTCTCCAGGAGAGTAGCATATTCCGGACACATCCACTCCGATTTGTCGTCAGACCTTACATATCGGCGGACAGGAACGGCGAGCCGCGGAAGGACAGCATGACGGCATGTGTTGACACTTGGGCTCGTCAGGCTCGGATCGCAGGACACTAAACTATCAAGTCAGAGCGTTTTCACCCGGGCTCGACTTACAGCAGATTGTCTGCGCCGGAAGCTGATGCCATTGCCGACTTCCACAATCGGGATGCCGTCGTCAGGCTATCCGCGGTTTGACTTCCTGCATGAAGCAATTCATCGAGTCGAGAAGGTGGTCAAGATTTTGGCAGCCATGAAAGTTGATCTGGAAGGCGTGCAGGCCCGCCGCCTCCCGGTAGCGCAGCAGATCCGAAGCAACCTCGGCGGGCGTGCCATGCCCGATCGGTCGCTCGGCGCCTGATGGTGGGGCGCTTCCGGTGATGGGGCCGAACTCGACCCGAAAGCTCATTCGCGTCTCCGGCGGATGCTGACGGCCGATCCGGTCGCAGGCTCGGCGCAAAGCTGCCTGGCGGTCGACGAGGTCGCCAATGGGCAGCGGGGTCGGCTGCCACACGGCGGCAAAGGCTGCGGCGCGTCGCAGCGCCGCGTCACTTGCACCGCCGATCCAGATCGGCGGATGGGGCTGCTGCAGCGGCTTGGGACTGACATGCATATCGGAGAACGCGAAGAACCTCCCCGCAAACGACACCGTGCCCGACGCCCAGCAGGCCTGCCAGATCCGAAGATACTCGGTGGTGCGCGCGCCGCGCTCACGAAAGGGCACCCCGAGGGCGTTGAACTCGGCTTCGTTCCACCCCGCCCCGACGCCCGCAATCAGCCGGCCGCCGGACATCCGATCGATCGTCGCCAAACTCTTGGCGCTGGTGACCGGGTTGCGGTAGGGCATGATCAGCACTGACACGCCCAGACCAATGCGGGTCGTGTTCGCGGCGATGAACGACAGCGCAACGAGCGAGTCGTAGGTATTGGTCCAGGGAGCTGATCGGGGCGACCCGTCGACGATGATGTGATCGTTGACGAATACGGCGTCGAAGCCCAACGCCTCCGCCTTCGTCGCCGACGCGATGATAGCCTCGGGCGTCGCCTCAAACCCGAGGTAATCGGCGTTCGGGCAGCGGCATGAAAACTGAACGGTCATGATCCCTCCCGAGGGCTGCAAGCCGGCTCAGGATAAGATGCCGGCATTACCGGCGGCGAGCACATTCGAGGGGCGTCGAGGGATGAAATCTGGGCTTTTGGTGCCCGGCGGCAGGTCGCTTGCGGCGCCTGCAGATCGCTCAGCTCTGCTGCTCACCCGTTACGCGCCAGATCACATCGCCCACATCGTCCGCCATCAGTACGGATCCATCGGGACCAATCGTCACCCCGACCGGTCGACCATAGGACACCCGCTCGTCCGGTGAGAGGAATCCGGATAGGATGTCGCGCGGCAGCCCGGCCGGGTGCCCGTCCGCGAACGGCACGAAGACGAGCTTGTAGCCGCTCAGCGTGCTGCGGTTCCAGGAACCATGCTGGCCGATGGCCATGCCATCCGGAAAGCCGGGAAGCGTGCCGGCCGGTAGCCAGCAAAGGCCCAGCGACGCGGTATGCCCACCCAGCGCGTAATCCGGTGTTATCGCCTTTGCGACCATGGCTGGATCCTGCGGCACCCGGTCGTCCACTGTCTGACCCCAGTAGCAATAGGGCCAGCCGTAGAAGCCCCCGTCGCGCACCGAGGTCAGATAGTCGGGAGGCGTTTCGTCGCCAAGGCCGTCGCGCTCGTTGACCACAGTCCACAGCGCCCCGGTCTGGGGCTCCCATGCCATCCCAACGGCGTTGCGCAAACCGCCGGCAAAGATGCGGCTCCGTCCGCTCGCAAGATCGAGCTCGTAGATGGCGGCCCGGCCCTCCTCGGCCGCCATGCCGTTATCCGCGATATTGCTGGACGAGCCGACCCCGACGAAGAGCTTCAGCCCATCGGGGCTGGGCAGCAAACTCCGCGTCCAATGCCCGCCGGGCTTGAACTCGGCCAGCTTTCGCCCTGGTGCAGTAATGCGGCTCGCACCCGCCGCGTAGGGGAAGGCAACCACGCCGTCGGTATTGCCGACATAGAACATATCGCCTAGCAGGGCCATGCCGAACGGCTGGTTAAGCCCTTCAAGGAACACCTCCTGAGTTTCTGCCACGCCATCGCCATCCGCGTCGCGCAACAGCGTAATCCGGTTCGCGCTGACCCCCACCGCGGCGGCGCGCCTCATTGTACTGACCATGGCGTAGTCAAAGAGATTCCTCATGACGGCTCTGGGCGTGTTCGAGGACTCGGCAACGAGCACGTCGCCATTGGGCAGCACCTGGATCCAGCGCGGATGTTTGAGACCGGTCGCAAACGCATTGACTTTGAGACCGGGGGCGGCCACCGGCGTCTGCCCCTGGGTCCATCCCCTGGCCGTCGGCATTTTGAGCGTCGGAATGCTGCCCTGAGGCTTTGCCGCCGGAATTGCCGGCGCGCTGCCCCAGGCCGGCTCGGGCGTGCCGCCCGTCAGCCGCCGCAACACGAGCGCCGTACCGCCGATCAGCGCGACGATGCGCGCGAAAATATCCGACAAGCTCATGCTCTATTTCCCTGGGTTCCGACATGCTGGCAGACGAATCGGTGCCGTAGCCGAAGGTCATCGTGCCGAGGCGGATTTCGGAAACGTCGAGGCCGATGCGCCCCAACCGGCGGTATTTCATGCTCCCTTTCGCGGCAGCACCCGCGCTGTTGCCCGGGCGCGTTACGCGAAGTGCGAGACGACATCCGACGCGAACAGCTCGTGGGTCTCGATGTCGTTCCGGTAGTCGCTGTTGATCAACAGCTGCACGCCGGCATCCTGGTATTGACCGATCAGGTCGATCGCCTCGGACACGGTGCCGACGAAGCCGCGCAACGGTCCGCGCACCGCCAGCCTCTGACGTTTGGCGGCTACTCCTGCCTCGTCACGGGCGAGCAACCAGCTGTTATTGTGGGTCTTCTCGATTGCTGCGTAGTCGCGCTGCGCCGCCTCGCAATGGCGACGTAGTACCGAGAGTTTGTGCTTCACCATTTCCGGATCTCCGCCGATATTGCAGGCATCGGCCAAGCGGGCGACGGCGCGCAAGGTGAGCTGTTCGCCGCCGCCGGCGATCATCACCGGCGGACGCGGTTTCTGGACCGGCTTCGGTTCCAGGATCGCGTCCTCGACGTGGAAATATCTCCCGTGAAAGGTCGTTCGCTTTTCGGTCCACATCGCGAGGATGAGCCGGACTGCTTCCTCCATCTGCCGGATGCGCACCGCCGGCCGCGCCGGAAATTCCCAGCCGTATTGTCGGTACTCCGTCTCGAAATAGCCGGCCCCGATGCCGAGCGTCAGCCGCCCCCGGCTGATCAGATCGACGCTGGCGGCGATCTTGGCGAGATGCGCCGGGTTGCGGTAGCCGACCGAGGTGGCGAGGGTGGCGAGACGAATGCGGCTCGTCGCCGCGGCCAGCGCCGACAACACGGTCCAGCCTTCCATGAAGGGTTCATCGGGCGCGCCGACACCGCTAATCTGGATCAGGTGGTCCATCACCGAGAACCAGACGAAGCCGTGATTTTCAGCCCATTGCACCTTCGCCTTCACCGCCTCGAACGCTTCGGCCGGGTCGGCGCCGAAAACCCACGACGGATTGTGAATGCCGAACTTCATGAAAATCGCTCCCGTTTTGCTTGGACCCCGCTCTTGACTGATCGACTGAGATGCCGGACGCCGTCGACCGTCTCTGCTGCTGCCATGGTCTCCTCCTGCGATGTTGTTATATCTACGCAGATATCACGAGCACCGGTGTGAACACGGATTTCATTTTGCGGCACGCGCTTGGAGAACGCGGTCCCCACCCGCTCGGGCACTGAGCTTTGGGGGGACGGTCGGAGCGCGCCGGTCCAATTGCGGCACTTTGTCATATCAGCTTCACGCGGCTTTGCTAGGAACCTCCGGTTGATCCACCTCCGAAGGAAACCGAAGCATGTCCCGATCATTTTACGTCGCCCTGCTCGGCGGCGCGGCGCTCCTGGCGAGCGGCGTTGCCGGCGTGGCGCTGGCCGACGGCAGCCAGGGGAAAGGCGGCGTTACACTGGCGGTCAGCCGGGTCCAGTATGTGACGCCCTCGCCGCTGCCCGCCCCACCCAACACCTTTCCCCAGATTTTCAACAATTCCAATGTCACCGGCATCCAGGGTAATATCTTTCTCGACTATTACAGCACGTCGCCGGGCGCGCCGCGGCGCGGCAGCCTGCCGTTGACCGCGACCTCGGTGGCCCAGGGTCAGCCGATCACGACGAGCTTCAGCTCGAAATCCGAGGGGTCGCTGCACCTCTCGCTCGACGGCCACTACCTGACCTACATGGGCTACAACGCCGCGCCGGGTCTCCAAGGGGTGTCGAATTCGGAGACGACAAACCCCAATGCGCAAATTCCCGGCGGCTGTTCACCGGTACCGTGCTACGACCGCGCCGTCGCGCTCGTCAAATACGACGGGACGGTAACCGTGACGCCGCAAAATTTCGCGTACAGCGGCGACAACCCGCGCGGCGCCATCTCGCTCAACGGGACTCAGTTCTACATGGCGGGCAATTCCGACTCGACCTTGAACAAAACGACGCCGGTCACCGGGCCGGGGTTGACGATCGGCGCCCGGCTCGGCATGCCGGGATCGCCGAGCTCGATCCAGCTCGGCACATATGTCGCCGCCGACCGGCCGGATGAAACAGCAAAGCAGCACGTCAAGGACAACAACTGGCGCGGCATCGGGATCTTTGCCGACGCCAACGGCAACCAGAACCTCTACGTATCCAAGGGCAGCGGCGGCAATGGCGATGACGGGCTGTTCCAGGTTTTGAATGGCAATTTTCCCGGCGCGTCGATCAACGACGTCGTCAACAACGAAACCGGCGCCGGCGTGCCGGCGGGCGGCACGACCAACACCATCGTCCAGCTGCTCGGCAACTACGCGACCAATCCAACGACCAACGCGCCCTCGTTGCTGACCCCGTTCGGCTTTTTCTTTGAGAACCCGACGACGCTCTACGTCGCCGACGAAGGCAACTCGACGATCACCTTGCCGACCAGCGACAGCGCGACCGAGACCAGCCTGACCACCGACCCGGTGGCGGGGCTGCAGAAATGGGTGCTGGTCCCCGGCTCGTCGCCGTACTGGCAGCTGGTCTACGTGATCACCGACGGGCTGCAGATCAATCAGCCGCAAAACGTGAAAGGCTACGGGGTTCCGACCTTTACCACCGGGCTGCGCAACCTGACCGGCAAGGTCAACAGCAACGGCACCGTGACGATCTACGCGATCACCGCGCAGACGAGCACGGTTTCCGGCGGCGAACCCGACCCGACCAAGCTCGTTGCCGTCACCGACAACATTGCCGCGACCCAGCTCCCGGTCGACGACGGCAAGGGTTCGGGCAATTGGGGCGGCGGCAATTCGGGCGGCAGCCAGCCGACGCTGGATCAATTCGTGATATTGCAGCAGTCGCGTTCGGGAGAGGTCTTCCGCGGCGTCGCCCTCGCGGCCGGCCCATAGACCCGACGTCTGGCCCGGGAGGAGCGGACTGGCACGGCTGCCTCCCACAATGATGGCATAGGCCTCGGTCCGAACCGATACGGCTCGCGAGGGAGGCCTTGCGAGACCAATCCCGCAACCCTGGTCTACGACGGCGAAAACCACGACGCGGAATAGGATTTGTATCGCGCCGGCCCGACGAGCAACTGCGGCGGGCTCGGCCGGACGCCGCCAGTGTTATGATCGGTCTCGATGACCCACTCCGCGGTGTTGCGCCTGAACGTGCTGGGTCAAGCCTTGATCCAGTACGATCTGCGTGCCGACCCGTGGCCGGATTTCGCGGTGCTGGCGGCGCTGTGCGGGCGGGTCGATGTCTGTTTCACCGATCTGGAGACCGCAATCCGCGGCCCATTGGCCGAGGCGCCGACGCGCGAAGGGGTGTTTTTGCATGCCGCCGATCCGGCGGTGCTCGATTGTTTGAAGGCGCTGTCGGTGTCGCTGGCGGCGACGGCGAACAACCACCTCTGGGACCTCGGCAGCGGCGGAATCGTCGGCATGCTCGGCGCGCTCGACGCGCACGGTCTGGTCCATGCCGGGGCCGGCGTCGACCTCGCTGCAGCCTCGGCGCCCGCTTATCGGCGCACCGCGAACGGCACCGTCGCGTTGGTAGCGGCGGCGAGCGGTTCAATCCGCGAGGGTGCGGCGGCGACCGCGAGCCGCGCCGGGGTCAACGAATTGCGCCTCGGTTCCGACGGCGTGCCCGACGCCGACGATGTGGGACGCATTCTGGCGGCGATCGCCGAGGCGGCCGAGCACGCGGATGTCGTGCTCGCCTATCACCACAACCACATCCTCGATGGGGGCGGCCGGCGGACTCCGCAATGGCAATGCGACTTTGCGCGGCGCTGCGTCGATACCGGGGCGTCGCTCTATGTCAGTCACGGCGCGCCGCGGTTGCACGGGATCGAAATCTATCGCGGGCGGCCGATCTTTTATGATCTCGGAAATTTTATTTTTCAGACCGCGACCAAAGCCGGCTTTTACGACGACGAAGTGTGGCAGAGCGTTGTGGCCGAGTGCCGGTTCGACGGCGGGCGGTTGCGCCACATCAGCTTGACGCCGTTGCAGCTGAACGCCGTCGGACTCGGTGGGCCAGGTGATCTTACGACCCGCGGCCGGCCGTCGCTCGCGCGCGGCCCGGCCGCAGATGCGATCCTCGACCGTCTCGCCGAGCTGTCGCGGCCATTCGGCACCGTTCTCGAACGTGGGGAGGGGACCGCGGTCATCCGCGCCGGGTGACGGGGCAACCCCTTGCGCTGCGCCGGGCCGCAGCAAAGTAGCCCGTGCGCCGGGTGACAGCTGTCGGAGGGGCTGCTAGAAACCGGCGACCCGACGCAGGTTTTTGGGAGGAGCGGAGAATGGCGACAAAGCCGTACATCATCGCGCTGGAGGAGCATTACCTCGACGCTGAGGTCAAGCAGCATTACACCGGCACCGACGCCCAGCATGCGCCGCGGGTCACCGAGCGCCTCGACGATGTCGGCCAGGGCCGCATTGCCGAGATGGACGCTGCCGGGGTCGACTTGCAGGTGCTCTCGCACGCCAACCCGGGCATGCAAAAGATGGACGCCGAGACCGCGGTACGGCTGGCGCGCGGCGCCAACGACCGGCTTTTCGAAACGGTCCGCGCTCATCCCGACCGCTTTGCCGCGTTTGCCGCGATCCCGACCCCCGACCCGAAGGCGGCGGCGGACGAGCTCGAACGCGCGGTCACCAGGCTCGGCTTTAAGGGCGCGCTGGTCAACGGACTGACCAACGGGGTCTTTCTCGACGACAAGCGCTTCTGGCCGATCTTCGAGCGCGCGGCGGCCCTCGACGTGCCGCTCTACCTGCACCCGGCGATCCCGCATCCCGCGGTTGTCGAAGCCTATTACAAGGATTACGTCGAGCAATACCCATCACTGCTGCGCGCCGCCTGGGGCTTTACCGTCGAGACCGCGACGCAGGGCGTGCGCCTGGTACTGAGCGGGGTGTTCGACGCCTATCCCAACCTCAAGATCATCATCGGCCATCTCGGCGAAGGCCTGCCGTTCTACCTGTGGCGCATCAGCATGGGGTTCGAGCGCGACCGCAAGGACAGCAAGAGTTTTCGCGACGTCTTCTGCGAGCATTTCTACGTCACGACCAGCGGCTTCTTTTCCGACCCGGCGCTGCTGTGCTGCATGATGGAAATGGGCATCGACCGCATCATGTTCTCGGTCGACTACCCGTTTGTCGACAATCCGCCGGGCACCAAATGGACCGAAACCCTGCCGATCTCCGGCGAAGACAAGGAGAAGCTGCTCAACGGCAACGCCCGCCGGCTGTTGAAGCTGTAACCACCGCTCGCGAACGACCAACGATCGGATGCGCTCAGCAGCCGTAGCGGCGCTGGCGGTCTTGGTAGGCGCGGATCGCGCGCAGGAAATCGATCTTGCGAAAGGCCGGCCACAACACGTCGGTAAAATAAAACTCACTGTGCACGCTCTGCCACAACAGGAAGCCCGAGAGACGGATCTCGCCTGACGTGCGGATGATCAGATCGGGATCGGGCAGGCCGGCAGTATAGAGATGGCGGGCGATCGCCTCCGGGGTGATTTGGTCGATCGCCTCTGCCAAACTCGTCTGATTCGCGGCGAGACAGGACAACAGCGTGCGCACCGCGTCGGTGATTTCCTGGCGGCCGCCATAGGCGACCGCGATGTTCAACTCGATCCCGTCATAGCGCGCCGTGGCGCGTTCGGCGGCCTGGATTGCGGCGAGCACTGGCGACGGCAACATCGCCAGGCAGCCGATGGCGCGCACGCGCACTCGGCGCTGATGAATTGCCGGATCCTCCGCAAGGGCGATAAGTTTGGCTTCGACTGAGGCCAGTATTCCGGAGACCTCGGCTGCCGGGCGGCGAAAATTCTCGGTCGAGAAGACCCACAGGGTCACGGTCGGGATCGCGAGTTCGGTGCACCATTCGAGGACCTCGTCGAGCTTGCCGGCGCCGAGGTCGTAGACGGCGCGTGGCTCGACGATCCCGAGCGAGCGGCCATGGCGGCGGTTGCCGTCGAGGATGATGCCGATATGCCGCGGCCGTGGACGCCGACGGATATTTCGGGTGAGCCGGCGCGCGTACAGGTAATAAAGGAGCCGGAACATCGGCCGTGGCAAAGCGTCCTCCGCGCGCCCGTCAAGGCATTGACCGCCGGTCTGAGGTGCTGGCTGTGAATGTGCCAAGATTACGGCGAGCGTATGACCACCGCGTTAAATACGCTCACCGGTGCCGAGATTGCCCCTCAGCCGAGGCGATCAGGCCGACGGAGCGCCGGCCGAGGACCGGGCGGCACGCTACCTCGCAGCTTCAACGTGTTTGGCGACTTCGGCAAAAACCTGCAAGTGGTGCCACCAGGATCGCGGCACCCGCCAGACTGCGGGATGCCGAAATCCGTCGCTGCAACCCTTCGCTCCGACCGCCCCAGCTCGACGCCCGGTTTATTTAAGGCACGTGGTGCAGGGTGATGGCGCCGATGCCAGCCGCGACATTGAGACCAGTATTGCCTTCGATGCTGAGCGGCTGCAGCGAGATCGTTCGGTTCGAACCGCCGATCAGGACGTTGGCCCCGACCCCGACCCCGACCGTAGCGCTGGCCGTGGCGCCGGCAAAATTCCCGGCGAGCGCGCCCGGCGCCAGATTGGTGCTTGGCGCAAGCACGGCCCAAACCAGCACGCCGCCTTGGGTGTAGCCGATATCGACGCCGAATTTGGAAATCGTGCCCGTATAGTGCTCGGGATGGCCCGGTCCTGGCGTGAATATACAGCGGAGCGCCCTCGACGAGCCGAAGACGAATCCCCATCCGCTCGCGACGTTGCAGCTCAATGTGCCGACCCGCACGCCAGCCTGAGCGTGCGCTGGTGTCCCATGCATCGCAATCCCTGCCGCCAGGCCCAACGCGCCTATAACCACCCCAACTTTTTTGAGCATTTCTTTCACCCCCAATTCGCGGGATAATCCCCGTCGGGCGCATCTTGCCTGCTTCCGGCCGTGTTGGCTATGGGGCGTGCAGACTTGAGGCGCGGTTTCTGTGAGGTGTTCCTTGTTGCCGCGCGCCGCGCCCGCCGCCCCGCAGCGGTGCGAACACGGGTCGATGACCCGACGGCTAATGCGGAAAGTGATCTCCGAAGGGGGTTTTCCGTCTCTATCGGGCACTGCTAAGGGTATGTTATACTGTTTGATCCTGGAGGTGACGTGCTGTCGGTGGAGTCGCGATCGGCTGTGGCTGTCCGCCCCGGGTCTCGGTTCGACGAGATGGCATTGGGCTGCCCTGGTCCGATGACCCCGCCGCGGCAATCTGCCCGACAAGGACGGGGCCGCAGGGACATGCTTCATCGGCTTATCGCAGCGTTTCTCGCCGTCGCCACCGCGACGGCTGCGGCACCCGCGAAACCGATCAAGATCGTCGCCGCCGAGAATTTTTACGGCGACATCGCCCGGCAGATCGGCGGCGTCGAAGTCGCCGTCACCAGCATTCTGACCAACCCGGACCAGGACCCGCACGAGTTCGAGGCGAGCCCGTCGACGGCGAGGGCGCTCGCCGATGCCGCCATCGTCGTCTACAACGGCGCCGATTACGACCCGTGGGCGGCCAAGCTGCTGTCGGGCTCGCCGTCGTCCTCACGCGAGATCATCTCGGTCGCCGAGCTCGTGCACAAAAAACCGGGCGACAATCCGCATGTTTGGTACGACCCTGACACGGGGCCGGCACTGGCTGGCGCTGTTGCCGACACCCTCGCCAGGCTGGACTCGGCGCACAACGCCGGGTATCGGAGCCGGCTTGCACTATTCGAAAAATCGATGACGGCCCTCGCCGCCCAAATTGCCGAGTTGAGGCGAAAATACGCCGGGACTTCCGTCACCGCGACCGAGCCGGTGTTTGGTTATATGGCGGATGCTTTGGGTCTCGACATGCGCAACCGGCATTTCCAGCTGGCAACCATGAACGACACCGAGCCGAGCGTCGCGGACATCGCCGCATTCGAAAAGGATCTCCGGTCGGGGGCGGTGAAGCTGCTGATTTACAACAGCCAGACCAGCGACGCATTGACCCGGCGTATGCGCACGATTGCACACCAGGCCGGCGTCCCGGTGGTCGGCGTGACCGAGACCGAACCTCAGGGAAAGGATTATCAGGAGTGGATGCGCTCGCAGCTCGATGCGATCGGCCGGGCGCTCGCCCGTTAGAGGACTGCGCCATCGAGCTGGACAGGGTGACGATCGCGCGGGGCCGGCGCATCGTTCTCGACGAGGTCAGCGCGGCGATCCGTCCCGGCGAATTCATCGGGGTCTTCGGCCCGAACGGCTCCGGCAAGTCCACCCTTCTGCAGGCACTCCTCGGGCTGTTGCAGCCGGTTTCGGGTGCGATCCGGGTGTTCGGCAGCAAGCCCGGACACGGCAACCGCGCCGCCGGCTATCTGCCGCAGCAGCGCGCCGTCGTCGCCGACCTGCCGTTGCGCGGCTGGGACTTTGTCGCGAGCGCATGGCAAGGCGAGCGCTGGGGGTTGCCGCTGATCGGCCGTCGCGGCCGGCGGCAGGTGGCGCGGGCGGTCGAACGTGTCGAAGCCCAAGCGCTCGCAAGCCGCCGGCTGTCGCAGCTCTCCGGCGGCGAATTGCAGCGGCTGCTGCTGGCGCAGGCGCTGCTTGGCGAACCGAAGATCTTGCTGCTCGACGAGCCGCTGATCAGTCTCGACCCGCATTTTCAGGAGGCGGTGATCGCGCTGGTGAGACGGGTTCAGCAGGCGGAGGCGGTCACGGTTCTGTTCACCGCCCACGATCTGAACCCGCTGCTCGGCGTCATGGATCGCGTGCTCTATCTGGGAAATCGCCGCGCCGCGATCGGGACGGTCAACGAGGTCGTCACCGACGAGGTGCTCTCACGGCTTTACGACATGCCGATCGAGGTGTTGCGAATAAAAGACCGCATTGTGGTCGTTGCCGGGCACGGCCCGCTCGAGTTCGAAGCCCATCGCCACGATGTTTGAATACGATTTCATGCGCACCGCCTTTATGGCGGGGGGCGTTGTCGCGGTCGTAGCGGGGGCCGTCGGTTTTTTTCTGGTATTACGCAATCTGGCTTTTGCCGGTCATGCGCTCTCCCATGTCGGGTTTGCCGGCGCCACCGCCTCGGTGCTGATCGGCGTCAGCGCGCTGTGGGGATTGCTCGCCTTTACCGTTGTGGCGGCGGTGGCGATGGGGCTGCTCGGCGACCGCCTGCGCGATCGCGATGTCGCAGTCGGGATAATTCTGGCGCTGGCGCTCGGTCTCGGGGTGCTGTTCCTTTATCTCTATACGACGAGCGCCACCGAGGCGACCGCGATCCTGTTCGGCAATCTCCTCGGCGTCGGCTCCGCTACGTTGTGGAGCCTGCTGGGGTTGAGCATCGCGACCGTGCTCGCCCTCGCCGCGATCTCGCGGCCGCTGCTGTTCGCGACCCTGGCACCTGAACTGGCCGAGGCGAAGGGTGTCTCGTTGCGCCTCCTGTCCGTGTTGTTTCTGGCAATCGTCGCGGTCGCCGTCGCCGAAGCGGCGCAGGTCGTCGGCGTCTTGCTGGTGTTTGCATTGATGGTCGGGCCGGCGGCGGCATCCCAGCGACTGGCCTCGCGCCTGGACACGGGTCTGGCACTCGCGATTGTTCTCGCTCTTCTGGAGACATGGGGCGGCATCGCGCTGGCCTATATTACCGACTGGCCGACCACCTTCTGGATCGTCCTGCTGAGCTGCTCTGTCTACTTCCTCAGTTTTCTGAAATCGGCGCCCACCGTAAAGACGGCATCCCCTCGCGCTTGAGCCGATGGAGCTGATCAGGCGCGCTGCTCGGGGGGGAGCTGCAGGCGGTAGCCGACCCCTGTTTCGGTCAGGATGTGGGTCGGCCGGGTCGGATCGGGTTCGAGCTTAGCCCGCAGCCCGCGGATAAATACGCGCAGGTACTGCACCTCCTCGGCTTGCGCCGGGCCCCACACTTCGCGCAGCAGCTGGCGGTGGGTCAGCACCTTGCCGGCATGCATGACGAGATGGCGCAAGAGGTCGAACTCCTTCGGCGACAATTTGACCTCACGGCCGTCGCGGGTCACGTGCCGGCGCACCAGGTCGACGGCCAGGTCCCCCGAGACGAAGGCCGGCAATTCGCCCTGTGCATGAAACGCGTGGCGCAACGCCGCGCGCATTCGCGCCATCAGCTCGGCCATGCCAAACGGCTTGCCGACGTAATCGTCGGCGCCGAGGTCGAGTGCGGCGACCTTTGAGCGCTCGTCGTGGCGCGCCGACAACACCACGATCGGCACCCGCGAGGTCTGGCGGATTTCGCCGATCAGACCGAGGCCGCTGCGGTCGGGCAGCCCCAGGTCGAGGATCACCAGATCGGGCTTTTCGGCGCCAACCAGTCGCAGCGCGGTCACGGCGTCGTCGGCCTCGACGACGCGGTAGTCGTCGGCCGTCAACGTCGTTCGCAGCAGCCGCCGGATCGGCGGTTCGTCATCGACGACCAGCACCGTCAGCGGTCTAGCCATGCGCCATCGCGGCACGCCGCTCGGTCTTGATCTCAGGGACGACCGGCATCCGAATCGTCAATACCGCACCCGAGCGGTCACGGCGGTTGCGGGCGACGATCCACCCGCCCAGCGCTTCGACAAAGCCGCGGCAGATGGCAAGGCCGAGCCCGGTCCCGGCGCGCCGCCGGTCCTGAGCCTGGACGCGATAGAATTTGTCGAAAATGCGTTCGAGGTCGTTGGGCGGTATTCCCGGCCCCTCATCGACAACCTCGATCTCGACCAGTTCGCCGTCGCGGCCGGCGCGGATGTCGATCCGGCTGCCGGGCGGCGAATATTTTGCCGCATTGTCGAGAAGGTTGAATAGCACTTGATCGAACAGCACGGCATCGAGCTGCAGCATCGGCAATTCGGGCGCGACGACGGCTTGAACATGGTGCCGCGCCAGCACGCTCCCCGCCCGCTGCAAGGCCGCGCCGATGATCTCGCCGACATCGATCAGATCGAGCTTCAGCTCGATCGCACCCGAATTCGAGCCGGGTCATGTCGAGCAGGTTGGAGACAAAGCGGTTCAGCCGCTCGGCCTCGTCGTGAAGGGTCGCCAGCAATTCCTCGCGCTCAGCGGCGCCGTATTTGTCCGGGAAGCTGCGCAAAGTCGACACCGCGCCGAGGATCGAGGCCAGCGGGGTGCGCAGATCGTGCGAGATCGAGGTCAGCAGCGCCGCGCGCAGCCGCTCGGTTTCGGCCAACATGCGCGCCTCGTCGAGCCCCTTGGCCAGCGAAATACGCTCGATCGCCACCGCGGCCTGATCGGCGAGCGCATCGAGCAGGCGCCTTCCGTCGGGCGTCAGCAGCGGCCCCGGCGCATCGCGGTCGATGCCGATCACGCCGACCGGACCGCTGCCGGTGCGCAACGGCAAAAACAGGCGCTTGCCGCCGGGTAGGGTGTCGGCCCCGCGTCCGGCCGCGCGGTTGTGCTCCCAGGTCCAGCGCGCCGCCGCCATGTCGGCGTCGTCGAGCAGGTCCTCGGGCGGATAGGCCGACGTCACTTCGAGCCCCTCGCCATCACCTATGGGCATCAGCAGCATCGCGCGGACATCGAGCATCGAGGCGATCTGGTACGCTGTCGCCCATAAGAGGTCGTCGAGCGCACCGATTCCGGCGATCTTGCGGCTGAACGCATAGAGCTCGGCCGTCGTCTTGGCGCGGGCGCGGGTGGTCACCACCTGGCTGCGGGTCGATGCCGTCAGATGACTGACGATGACCGCCACCACCAGAAAAAAGAACAGCGCGACGACGTTCTCGGGGTCGCCGATCGTAAAAGTGTAGAGCGGCGGCAGAAAGAAGAAATTATAGGCCAGGACACTCAGCACACAGGCGAACAGCGATGGCAGCAAGCCCCATGCGACCGCCGAGGCGAGTACTGCGGTCAGAAACACCAGCGAGATGCTTTGCACTGCGACGAATTTTTGCAGGAACAGGCCGGTGCCGAGCGCGAGCGCGACGGCTGCGGCGCTGCCGAGATAGGGGGCGGGGCGGACGGCCGTGGCAGACGGACGGGTCGCGATCGACTTCGCGGGTACCGGCTCCTCGTCGTCGCCCGAAATCACATGCAGGCTGATCTGCCCGCTCTTGCGCATCAGCTCGCGTACGACCGAGCCGTGCATTAGCTCGAACCAGCGCGAGCGCGCCGATTTTCCGATGACGATCTGGGTGATGTTATTGGCGCCGGCGTAGGCGATCAGCTCGTCGGCGATGTTGCGGCCCGGAATGGTGATCGTCGACGCCCCGAGCCGCTCGGCCAGCCGCGAATGATCGGCGATGCGGTCGCGCTCGGCGTCGCTGAGCCGCTGGGTGCGCGCGGTCTCGACATAGATTGCGGTCCACGGCACCCGCAAGCGGTCGGCGACCCGCCGCGCATAGCGGATCAGCCCGGCCGTGCTCGGCGCCTCGCTGACACAGACCAGCAGCCGCTCGCCGGCCGGCCACGGCCCGGCAATCGCGTGCTCGCGCATGTGGGAGAGCAGCTGCTCGTCGACGCGCTGGGCGGTGCGCCGCAACGCCAGCTCGCGCAGAGCCGTCAGATTGCCGGTCGAGAAGAAGTGGCGGACGGCGCGCTCGGCCTGCTGCGGCACATAGACCTTGCCTTCGTGCAGGCGCTTGATCAGGTCCTCCGGCGACAGGTCGATGACCTCGATGTCGTCGGCCTGGTCGAGGACGCTGTCCGGCACGGTCTCGCGCACCCGGATGCGGGTGATTTTCGCGACCACGTCGTTCAGGCTTTCGACATGCTGGATGTTCAGGGTCGCGAACACGTCGATGCCGGCCGCGATCAGCTCTTCGACATCGAGATACCGTTTGGGGTGGCGGCAGCCAGGGGCATTGGTGTGCGCCAATTCGTCGACGAGTACCAGCTGCGGACGCCGCTTCAGGATCGCGTCGAGATCCATCTCGGCCAGCAGATGACCCTTGTACTCGACCTGCTGGCGGGGGATGGCTTCGAGCCCGTCGAGCAGGCCCTCGGTTTCGCGCCGTCCGTGCGGCTCGACGATGCCGACAGCGACATCGACCCCTTCGCGCCGCTTGGCCTGCGCGCTCAGCAGCATCTCATAGGTCTTGCCGACCCCGGGCGCCGCGCCGAGGAATATCTTCAGGCGGCCGCGGCCTTCATGCTTGGCCGCCGCCAACAGCGCGTCGGGCGACGGTCTTCCCTCACGCTCGGACATGTGCAGAGTGTAACGCGTTTCACTGGCGCCGGTGAACGAAAGCCGACTGCACTGTTGGTCGCGCGGTTCATCGCAATCCGATTTCCGCTAATATCTGTTTTCGGAGGACGCCGCCGCATGCGATCGACCCCACTTGCGACATGGCGAAAGCTGTGGCGTCTGGACAATCCAGCGACACCGAGATGCTGAAGAACGTCTCCTCGGCCAATGTTCGAAGCCGTGACCCGCGCCAAAGAAAATCGCGTCGGAATCGGGGGGCATGCGAGCCTTTTCGGTGTCTGGCACTGGTCGCCGGATGGTCCGGGATGAGACGCCGGCGGACATCGAAGAGATGATCGTCCACCAGATCGGCGGCTTGCGAGGTGTTGCGCGTCGCCGGGTACTACGCCGGCCACCTCCAGGCGCACGGCACCTTACCCAGTCTCGCGGCGGTGGATCGCGCGACCGTCCTGCGATCGGCCGTTGCCATAGCCGATATCGGCATACCGAGTCGAAAAAGAGAAATCCGAGCAAAGCGAGACTGGAATGAGGCACCGCAGCTTCGTGTCCGCAGCCAATTTGCCTCTTGCAGGCATGCGTCTTGCCCGCGCAGGGCGTGATTGGACGCCCGCGCGCCGATGCTGCTCGCTTGCGCCCTCGATCCTCGCCCTGGTCGCTATATTTGGCTGCTGTAGCAGCGCCTTCGCAGGGCAGCGGTTTCAAGCCGACGAGTGGATCACCGAATGTGGCGGGAGACCCGGCAGCAGCAACGGCGACTGTTCGATTACCGTGCCGTTTTGGCAGACCGGCGACAACGGCAAGGGTTCCTTCGCGCTCGTCGTGATGCTTCAAACCGGGAATATCGGTATTGTCGGGAGCCCGGTGCCGGTGAGAGCGGTTCTGCGGGTCGACAAAAACCCGGCAGCCGTTTGTAGCGGCGCACGCTATTGCATTTTTCCGACGGCGCAGTCGCTTGCCTTGATCAGACAGCTCGACATCGGCTCGCTAATACTAATCGATGTCTTCTCTGCCAAATCGCAATTTAGCTTTAGCCTAAGCCCCAAGGGCTACCAGGCCGGGGTGGCGCAGATCCGGGCCTGGGGTTATCAAATGAGCGCCAACTGAGCCGTTCGAGTAACAAGGCGACAGTACGTTGGTAATCCACCATGCTGCCCGGATGAATGATTTCAGCGATGATAAAATTCGAGCATCGGCAGTATAATGGGTACCCAACCCAGCAACGAAAGCGTAAGAATAACGAGAGCCGCCGTCCGACTGGGTAGCCGACCGACGTCGGTCCGTCGATCTTGTTGCCCGATATCGGTTACAAAAGTATTAACTTGCATAGTGTTGCTCCACAGCGCGCCTTTGTCAAGCAGCAGTGCTAAAGGTATGGTACGAGGTGAATTATGCCAACGACGATCGCTGCGATATTTGCTGTAATTTATCCCGGATATTAGGGAAATTTCGAATGCTGCTGTGGAAAGAGATAGCTGTGAGATGCGGATAATCCGGGTTCTGCGACGAAATTATGACGTTAGGCGGACGCTGTGCTGACATAAAGGAGAATATTCTGCGCGGACGTGTGCGTCTGCGGTCGCAACGGACGCGCTACGGCGCCACCCCGTCCGGCCGAGGATTGGGGAGCAGCCGGTGAATCGCGATGCGGCGTCCGACTACCCAAGAGCTGGTAACCAAACTCGCCGCGACACCGAGCCGCCGGTAATCGACATGTCGGCTGAGCTGGTGACCCGTCGGTTCAGTCCGCTGACTTCGTTGATCGTGGTTACGTTGCTGTCGCTCGCCATATGGGTGGCGATCTGGACAATGTTCCGCTCGATATTGTGGGGATAAGGGGTTGCGGCGTCGGCGCGCTGCTTGCGTTTGAAGCTTTACCTGTCGAACCGCGCCGCCTTGCCGGCGCAATCTCGCTCGACGCAAGGGCCGGCGACCCCGGCCCTTCGCAGGACTTTCGACACTTGCTGACGCCGGTTGGCGAGCCCGATGACTTCAAGCCCGCTGCAGACAACAGCCAATGCATTGGCACCGGAGACGAAAAACAACGCGTCACTAGGCGCCCTATGGACCAAATCTAAGACAATATCTGCTCAAGCTCAGGCACTGAATATCGAAGATTTCTACCAAAAAAATCCTATGCCCCGACAAGAGGTAGGTGAGCCTCCTTAAGCCTCGGTTCGATTTTGGTTGGCGGAATTTTTGAGCGGGCGTAGCCTGTCACGCAAAATCTGCCTGCGATAGGAGTGCCCGCGATGGAGAGAGAGCGCACACCGAAGATCGAAGAGCATTTGTTCGCCGATGACGGCATCGTGCCCAACAACCCCCGCCTTCCGCTCGTCGTCTATCGCGGTGTGCTCGCCACCGGCCCCGGCGCCGCCGCGGCCTGCGAGACGTTGTTCACCGGCAACGGCTGGAGCGGCGGATGGCGGGGCGGCGTCTATCCCTACCACCATTATCACAGCACCGCGCACGAGGCGCTCGGCATCGTCGCCGGCTCGGCGCAGGTGCGTCTCGGCGGCGAAAGCGGTGCCGTCGTCAATTTGTACGCTGGCGACGTGGTCGTGATCCCGGCCGGCGTCGCGCACAAGGGCGAGTCGACGAGTTCGGATCTGTTGATCGTCGGCGCCTATCCGGGCGGTCTTGGCCCCGACATGCGGGTCCCCGGCAAAGGCGACCGCGAGCGCGCACTTGCCAACATTGCCGGCGTGCCCTCGCCCGCCACTGATCCGGTATGCGGTGCCTCTGGTCCGCTGGTCGAGCGCTGGCGTGCCGGCGCGCAGCGCTGACGGCTACAGGCAGCTTCCGCTGTAGACGACGTCGCCGCCATTGCCAAAAGCAAGGTCGTTCGGCGGTTCGCCGAAGGCCGCTCGCTGCGGCGGGACCAGCAGGTTTCGCTGGTAGACGACGTAACCGCCGCGGCAAATACCTTGCGCCTCCAGCGTCTGGGCAAGCCAGTCGCGGCGGATCTGCTCGGCCGCTCCGTCGTCGTTTGCGGTCATGACCGTGTCGGTGCGGGCGCTGTAGACAAAGCTGTGATCGGCACCGGGAGTGAAGCTCTGGACGCGCACGCGGTCGTTGTCGATGCAGCCGGAAAGTGTCGCAAGGGACAGCGCCGAAATCAAACAGGCGAGGGCAGGCGCGCGCATCGGGCAAAACCTCTGATCGAATTGACGCTGTCTTCTCTCATTTTGCGGATCGAGGCAAGAACCGGCGATCGATCGCGCGTTGCCGGCTGCGTCGGCCGGGCATTATCCTGCCCGACGGCAGAACGAATGCGAATGCGGGGGGATGATGAGTTACAAGGATCTGCTGGTGGTTCTCGACGCGGCTGACGATACGCGTGGCCGGATCGACCTCGCCGCCGCTCTCGCCGAGCGGTTTGCAGCGCATCTCGTTGGACTGTATCCTATCCCCGGCCCTGAACTGCCGCGCCGCGCCGGCTATGCCGACCTGGCGGCGCTCGAACCGGTCTATCACGAATGGCGCATGCGGGCGCTGGAGCAGGCCGAACAGACGCGCGAGGCGTTCGAACACGCGGCCCGGCCGCGCGGGGTCACGACCGAATGGCGCGCCGTCGCCGAAGGCTGGGAGGCCGATCCGGCGTTGCACGCGCGCTACGCCGATTTGGCGATCCTCGGTCAGCGCGATCCTGATAACGACGAGACGGCGTTTATCCGGCCGCGCCCGGACCGGGTGACATTGGCCTCAGGCCGGCCGATCCTGGTCGTACCCTATACCGGGAAATTCGAATCGGCCGGCCGTTGCGTGCTGGTCGCCTGGAATTCGAGCCGCGAAGCAGCGCGTGCCGTCGCCGACGCGATGCCGCTGTTGGCGGCGGCCGATGCCGTCACCGTGCTCGCGGTCGATCCGCACACCGGACCCGACGGACATGGCGACCTCCCCGGCGCCGACATCGCGCTGCATCTCGCCCGCCACGGCGTCAAGGCGCAGATCGAGCGGACCGTCTCGGCCGAGGTGCCGATCGGCGAAGTGCTGCTGTCGCGGGTCGCCGATCTCGGCGCCGACCTCCTGGTGATGGGCGCCTACGGCCATTCGCGCACCCGCGAATTGCTGCTCGGCGGCGCCACCCGCTCGATCCTCGCGAGCATGACGATCCCGGTGCTGATGTCGCATTGAAGAGGGGGCCGTGCGGCGCAATTCTACCCCTGCCGTCAAGCGCCGGACTGCCGCGCATTACACTGGAGACGCCGCAAACTTCCGGCGCCGGATGCTAAACGCGGTAGCGGTCGATCGCGGAGGGGTCGAGCTCGATGCCGAGGCCGGGCCGCTCCGGCAGCCGGATCATGCCGTCGCCGTCGATGCGCAGCGGCTCCTTCAGCAATTCGTCGCGCAGCCCATTTGGGTTCTGGTCGAATTCGAGCACCAGTGCGTTTGGGATCGAGGCGGCAAAATGCAGTGAGGCGACGAGGGTCACCGCACTGGCAAAAGCATGCGGCGCCACCATCAAATGATGCGCCTGCGCCAGTGCCGCGATGCGGCGGCATTCGGAAAAGCCGCCGGACCAGGCGATGTCCGGCTGGACGATGTCGACGGCACCACGGGTGATCAGCTCGCGAAAGCCGTAGAGCCCGATTTCGGTCTCGTAGCCGGCGATCGGCGTCGCCAGCGCCGCGGCGACGCGGGCGCTGCCGTCGATGTCGTCGGTCGCGACCGGCTCCTCGATCCAGTAGAGCCTATAGGGTTCAAGCGCACGGCCCATCTCGATCGCCATTGCCGGGCTCCAGGCACAGTTGACGTCGACCATCAGCTTGGCCCTGGGCCCGACCGCGCGGCGCACTGCGGCGACCCGGGCGATATCCACCTCGGGCTCGACCTCGCACAGCTCGGCACCGGCGGCAAGATGGCGCAGATGGGTCTGGGTGGACGGGTTGCGGCCGATCTTCATCTTCATGCCGCGGAAGCCTGACGCGCGGTAGCCCTCGGCCTCGCCGGCAAGGTCGTCGGCCGATTTCCCCTCCTGGTAAAAGCCGCCGCTGGCATACGCCTCGACCCGGTCGCGGCAGGCGCCGAGCATGCGGTAGACCGGCAGCTTCGCGACCTTGCCGGCGATGTCCCACAGCGCGATGTCGATGCCGCTGATCGCGTTCATGACGATGCCGCGCCGGCCGAATTGGCGGGTGCGCGCGAACATTCTCTGCCACAGCCCTTCGATCAGCAGCGGGTCCTCGCCGACCAGCAGCGGCCGCAGCTGGTTGTCGATGACGTGGCGCGCGCTGCCGCCGCCGACACCGGCTTCGCCGATGCCGGTGATGCCTGCGTCAGTCTCGATTTCGACCAACAGGCCACCGCGGGCCGCCTGCATGCCGCCGGCGCTGCCGTAGGGCGGGTCGCAGCGATAGGACAGCGGTATTGCGTGAATGTCGGTGATCTTCATGGCCTCAGCCCTCGCCCAGCACCGCCAAGAGGTCACATTGGATTTGCATCGGCGCCACGAGGTCGGTACTGGTCAGGGTGTGCCGGGCCGGGCGCGAATGCGGGTCGGGGAACATCTCGACCCAATGCTTGTTGAGGATCGGACGCAAGTTGCGGTCGGTGATCCACACGGTCATCTTGACGATGTCGTCGGGCGCGCCGCCGGCGGCGGCCATGACCCGGCGGACGTTGTCGAACATGAGCCGGCATTGCGCGTCGAGATCGGCCGGGACCTGGCCGGTCGCTGGATCGGCGCCGGAGATCGCCCCGGTCACGACAAACGGGCCACGCCGGCTGGCGCTCGGGATCGGGTTGACGTGGCTGGCCCCCGCCACGTTGATGCTGCGCCGTTTTTCCATGATCGCCCTCCACCGCGTTTCAGCCAATCGCCCGCGCGCATCTCGCGGCCGGTCATGTATCATCGTAGCACCGTTTCCGGACCGGGAGCGCTGATGCTGAGCGAGGATCAACAACGCTTTCTGGGGGGCCGCCGGGTCGGCCATCTGGCGACCGCGGACAGCAGCGGCATGCCGCACGTCGTGCCGGTGTGTTTTGCGTTGCGGGAGGGCGCCGTCTACATCACTATCGACCAGAAGCCGAAGGGCAACCCCCGGTCGCTCAAGCGGTTGCGGAACATCGCCGACAATCCGTCGGTGGCGTTGGTCGCCGATCGCTATGACGAAGACTGGACCCGGCTCGGCTGGGTCATGCTGCGCGGCCCGGCCGAAATCCTTGAGACCGGAACCGAGCATGACACCGCCCAGGAATTGTTGAGCGCTCGCTATCCGCAATACCGCCGCATGCAGCTCGCCGAATTGCCGGTCATCGCCATTCGCATCGAACGGGTCGCGAGCTGGGGCGATCTTTCCGCCGATCCCTGACAGTCCTCGGCGTCAAGCTCGGCCTCGGCGCCGTGTTGGCGGATGAGCGTTAGCAGCGCGCAAAATGGCCATTTCGGGGGTCAGCGCGCGCCGGTAATGCCGGTGTTACATGCTGCCGCCACCACCACCGCCGTCACCACCGCCGTGGGTGGTGTCGTCATTATCTGGCGAATGGGGTGCGTAGGGTGCTGGTCCCGGCGCTGCTCCGATCGGGCCGCATCCGACCAGCGCTATCAGGATAAGAAACGTGGTGAGCATCTTATGCAGGTTCATGTACCCCACCCGGATCGACCATATCACGCCATGATGACGCTCGATCCAAGCCAAGACGAGACCCGCGCGCCCTCGTCGCCCTTCCACAGCACTCGCTGGATGCCAGCCCTGCGTCACCACGGCTGGCGCCCCTAAAGGCGATCCTGGAAGAGGTCGAACCGCCGGCGCCTCGCGATGCTGCCGGAGGATTGGAGTGGCCTAGATCCTATGCCCATTTGAGCCGGTCTGCGTGCCGTTTCCGCCTAAAGGGGTCCTCTCGTGCGGTGAAGTGGCCCGTGAGGTCGTCCGGATCGATTTTGACCTGCTGAATGGGATAAATCCATTCCACGTAGACAAAAAGCAGGCAAAGGCGAATGTTGGAATGCGAATACCACTTACAGACGACTTCGCATACAATTCTCCACGCGCCTTCAAGGACACTGTAATTTGTTATTGTCCAGATGATAAAACCCAGTAACTGAAGACCAGAGAGGTTCTCATGCCGGACGAGATCGCCACCGATGACATCAACGCCTTTGTACCCGGTCCGCGTGTCCGTATCGAAGGGCGGCCGGGTGGCCCGCTGGCCGGCCTCACCTTTGCGGCCAAGGATTTGTTCGATGTCGCCGGCCACCCGACCGGCGGCGGCAATCCCGATTGGGCGAAATACAACCCGATCCCGGCGCGCCATTCCTGGGCGGTGCAACGGCTGCTCGATACCGGCGCCACCCTGATCGGCAAGACCATCACCGACGAGGTTTCGCTCGGCATTGTCGGCGAGAACGCGTTCTACGGCACGCCGGTCAATGTCCGCGCGCCCGGCCGGGTGCCCGGCGGTTCGTCCTCCGGTTCGGCCGCCGCGGTCGCCGCCGGGATCTGCGATACCGCGATCGGCACCGACACCGGCGGCTCGGTGAGGGTGCCGTCGAGCTTTTGTGGCCTCTACGGGGTCCGGCCGACCCATGGCCGGATCGACGTGTCGGGCATGCTGCCGCAGGCGCCGAGCTCCGATACGACCGGATGGTTCGCCCGCGACGCCGCCACCTTTGCCCGGATTTCCGCCGTCATGCTGGAAGAAGCGATCCCTGCCGTGCTGCCGAACCGACTGATCATCGCGGTCGATGCGTTCGCCTTCGCCGAACCGGAGGTGGGCGAGGCGCTACAACCGATGGTCGAAAAGCTGAAGGCACTGATCGGCAACTCGAGCGAAGATATTATGGCGCCGGGCGGGATCGTGCAATGGGCGCGGGCGCAGCGCACGATCCAGCCCGCCGAGGCGTGGCTGACCTTCAGGGACTGGGTCGAGCGCTGCAACCCGCGTTTTGCCTACAGCGTGGCGCGCAATATCTACACGGGCTCGCAAATTTCCGAGACCGAACGTCATTGGGCCGAACTGGTGCGCCGCGAGGCGCGCGGGCGGATGCGTCACCTGCTGCCTTCAGGGACGATCTTGTGCCTGCCGACGACCCCTTTTCCGGCGCCAAAGCGCGGCGAGCCGTTGGCGGTGGCGAGTGTCCAGCGTGACCGAATTCTGTGCCTGTGCGCGCATGGCGGGCTAACCGGCATACCGCAGGTCAGCATTCCTGGCAGCACCGTCGACGGCTTGCCGATCGGTCTCTCGATCATCGGCGGCCAAGGCACCGATGCGACCCTGATCGCCGTGGCAAAGGCCCTCGCGGCCGATTAAGCGCAACTCTTTTTGCCCAACCAGTCATAGCGAGCGCAGCGAGGCAATCCCGGGCCCCTGACGCGCATCCGACCGGGATTGCTTCGTCGCGCGAGGAGCGCCGCGGAGTGATGAGGTGGACGGTCCCTGCTCCGCGCCATCGAAGTGCTTTAAGGCGGTCGTTTTTCAAACGCCACATGGAGGAGGTGCAGGAATGATGAATCGCGGACCGTGTTAGGAGACGAACTTGCCGGCGCTGGGCTGCGTGCCGAGGGACAGGCTGGTTTGCGGTTCGGGGTCTTTAATTCCTAGTGACACGCCCGATCTGATAGCGATCGCCGAGGCGCCCGACGCCTCGCAACGAGGAAGACCGACATGATCGAACGCAGACCCTTTGCAAAGTTGGGCGGGGCGAACCATGGCTGGCTCGCCACCAAGCATCATTTCTCCTTCGCCGACTACCAGGATCCGGAGCGGATGAATTGGGGCCGGGTGCGGGTGTGGAACGACGACGAGATCGCGCCCGACACCGGCTTTCCGCCGCACCCGCACGCCGACATGGAAATCATCACCTATGTCACCGAGGGGGCGGTCACCCATCAGGACAGTCTCGGCAACAAGGGCCGCACCGAAGCCGGCGACGTGCAGGTCATGAGCGCCGGTACCGGCATCCGTCATTCCGAATACAATCGGGAGCCGGAGACGACCAAGCTGTTCCAAATCTGGATTCTGCCGACGGAGCGCGGCGCACCGCCGAGCTGGGGGACCCGGCCGTTCCCGAAAGGCGCGCGTTCCGGCCGGTTCGTGCCGTTGGCAAGCGGCTTCGAGGACGATGCCGAGGCCCTGCCGATCCGCACCGATGCGCGGGTGCTGGGCGCCACGCTTCACGCCGGCGAGACCGTCGACTATCCGCTGGGCCGGGAGCGCCACGGCTATCTGGTGCCGGCCAAGGGCGCGGTCGAAGTCAATGGCATACGGCTCGACGCGCGCGACGGTGCCGCGATCCGCGATGAGGCGGGGTTGCGCATTCGTGCGCTCGACGACGCCGAACTGGTGCTCGTCGACGCCGCCTGAGCGGTTGGCAGCCTCGTTGACAGCGCGAGGGCTGCCGCTATAGTGCGCGCCCTCGCCGGCGGGGTGGCCCGCTGGCGGCAGCGCAGTGCGTCTCTAATGGTTGCGGCCGCGGCGCGTTAACCGATATCGGCTATATCATGTTTGCAGTGATCCGAACCGGCGGCAAGCAGTACAAGGTCGCCCAGGACGATTTGATCGCCGTCGAGAAGCTGGCGGGCGAGCCCGGCGCGGTCGTCGAATTCGACGAGGTGCTAATGCTCGGCGACGGCGCCGAAGTCGCGACCGGCGCGCCGCTGGTCGCCGGCGCCACGGTCAGCGCCACCGTCGTCGAGCAGAGTTGCGCGGCGAAGATCATCGTTTTCAAGAAGAAGCGGCGGCAAAATTATCGGCGTAAGAAGGGTCATCGCCAATACCAGACCGTGTTGCGCATTACCGAGATCCGCGGCGCCGGCGGTGTGCAGCCCGCCGCAGAGGAAGGAGCTTCGAATGGCCCATAAGAAAGCGGGCGGTTCGTCGCGCAATGGGCGCGACAGCCGCGGCCGACGCCTCGGCGTCAAGAAGTATGGCGGTGAGGCGGTTATCCCCGGCAACATCATCGTGCGCCAGCGCGGCACCAAGTTTCATCCCGGCGAGCATGTCGGAATCGGCCGCGACCATACGCTGTTTGCAACCGTGGGCGGTGCGGTGCGATTTTACACCGGCATCGCTGGACGGTCTTATGTGTCGGTGGTGCCGCCGGCACCGCCGGCGGTGGCTGAAGCTGCCGAATAGCCGTTTCCCGATTGGCGCCGAAGTTCGAGGGGAGCGGCCCGGCCGCTCCCCTTTCTTGTGGCTCTGCCGATGCAGTTTCTTGACCAGTGCAAAATCTATCTGAAAAGCGGTGACGGCGGCCGCGGCGCGTCGAGCTTTCGGCGCGAGAAGTTCATCGAATTCGGCGGCCCCGACGGCGGCAACGGCGGCAAGGGCGGCGACATCGTCTTTGTCGCGGCGGACAATCTGAACACCTTGATCGACTATCGCTACCGCCAGCATTTCCGGGCAGCGGACGGCCGCCCCGGTGCCGGGCGCGAAAGAAGTGGTGCCAATGCCGACGACCTTGAGCTCCAGGTTCCGGCCGGAACGCAGATCATGGACGAGGACAATGACGAGGTGCTGGCCGATCTGACCCGGCCGGGCGAGCGCGTCGTGTTTCTGCGCGGCGGAGACGGCGGCTTTGGCAACACCCACTACAAAAGCTCGACCAACCGCGCGCCGCGCCGCGCCGATCCCGGCTGGCCGGGCAAGGAGGCATGGGTTTGGCTGCGGCTGAAGCTGATCGCCGATGTCGGGCTCGTCGGCATGCCCAATGCCGGGAAATCGACCTTTCTCGCCGCGGTCTCGCATGCACGGCCAAAGATCGCCGACTACCCGTTCACGACCCTAAAGCCGCAGCTCGGCGTCGTCCGGCTGCACGACGACGAGTTCGTGCTTGCCGATCTGCCGGGATTGATCGAGGGAGCCAGCGAGGGAGTCGGCATCGGCACCCGCTTTCTCGGCCATGTCGAGCGCTGCGTGGTAATTCTGCATCTCGTCGACGGCACGCTCGACGATGTTGGCGGCGCCTACCGCGCGATCCGGCAGGAGCTGGCGGCCTACGGCCACGGGCTCGCCGCCAAGCCGGAAATCGTCGGGCTCAACAAGATCGACGCGCTCGATCCCGACATGGTGACAGCAAAGATCCGGCGGCTGCGCCGTACCGCTGGGCGTGGCGCGAAGATCGTGCGGCTGTCCGGCGTCAGCGGCGCCGGCGTGCCGGAGGCGCTGGGCCTACTGTTCGCGACGCTGGCCGAAGAGCGCGCGGCGGATGGCGTGGGAGCGGAAGTGGAAGCACTCGCTCACGCCTCGTGACCGGAGGGAGTGCAGGGTCGCGGGCGGCGGAGTCGCTGGCCGCTGCGAAGAGGCTCGTCGTCAAGATCGGGTCGGCGTTATTGGTTACCGACACCGGCGAAATTCGCCGCGCCTGGCTCGATCTGTTGGCCGACGACGTTGCTCGGTGCCGCGCCCGCGACCAGGAGGTGATCCTCGTTTCCTCGGGCGCGATTGCGGTCGGCCGCCAGCATCTCGGGCTCGACGGCAATCGGCTGCGGCTCGAGGAAAAGCAGGCCGCCGCGGCCACCGGCCAGATCCGCCTCGCACACGCCTATCAGGAGGCGCTCGCGCGCCACCGCATCACCGTCGCCCAAATCCTTCTGACCCTGGAAGACACCGAGGTACGGCGGCGCCATTTGAACGCGCGCGCCACCTTTGCCCAGTTGTTACGGCTTGGTGCCGTGCCCATGGTCAACGAGAACGACACGATCACCACCGCCGAAATCCGCTTTGGCGACAACGACCGGCTCGCCGCCCGCGTCGCGCAGATGACGAGCGCCGACATGCTGGTTCTGCTGTCGGACATCGACGGGCTCTACACCGCCGACCCACGAAAATACCCTGATGCGCGCCACATCTCGGTGGTGCAGGAGATCGTGCCGGAAATCGAAGCGATGGCCGGCGAAGCCGCCCCGGGCTACAGCTCCGGCGGGATGGTCACCAAGCTCGCCGCCGCGCGGATCGCCATGAATGCCGGCTGCCAAATGCTGATCGCCCGCGGCGTCCCGCATGCAGGGCGAACAATGGCGCCGCTCGGCGCGATCGAAGCCGGCGAACGCGCGACCCTGTTTCTGCCGCGTGGCGAGCCGCGTTCGGCGCGCAAGGCGTGGATCGCCGGGACGGTAGAGCCATCGGGCATCGTCATCGTCGATGACGGCGCCGCTCTGGCGCTGCGCCGCGGCCGTAGCCTGCTGCCGGCAGGCGTCGTCGCCGTCGAAGGCATGTTCGAGCGTGGCGATGCGGTAATCGTGCGCACCCGCACCGGGGCGGAAGCGGGCCGCGGGTTGTCCGCCTATTCGAGTGCCGACATTTGCCGCATCGCCGGGCACAAGACTGGTGAAATCGCCGGCATCCTCGGCTACCGTGGACGCGACGAGATCATCCATCGCGACGATCTGGTGATGACCGAGAGCCGATGAGCCCAAATCCCATGACCGGCGAAGCCCTGCTGCACGATCGCACGTCGATTTCGGCAAGCGATCTGGCGCGGGAAATGGCCGAAATTGGCCGCCGCGCGCGGGTCGCCGCTGCTGAGCTGGCCTTGGCTCCGGCCGAGGCCAAGGTGGCCGCGTTGCGCGCCGCCGCCGGTTCCGTGCGGGCATATGAGCAGGAAATCCTCGCCGCCAACGCGCGCGACCTCGCCGAGGCTGCCAGCGGGGACCTCACCCCGGCCTTGCGCGATCGCCTCGCCCTCGATCACAAACGGCTCGACGCTGTCGCCGCCGGACTCGAAGCGATTGCCGAATTGCCCGATCCGGTCGGCCGCACGCTGGCTCGCTGGACCCAGCCGAACGGGCTCGACATCGAGCGTATCGCGGTGCCGCTCGGCGTCATCGGCATCATCTATGAGAGCCGGCCGAATGTGACCGCCGACGCCGGCGGCCTTGCACTCAAATCCGGCAATGCTGCGATCTTGCGCGGCGGGTCGGAGAGCTTTTATTCGTCGCGCGCATTGGTCGCCGCTCTCGGCGAGGGCCTGCGCGCCGCCGCGTTGCCGGAGGCTGCCATTCAGCTCGTGCCGACCCGCGACCGCGCCGCGGTCGGGCTGATGCTCGGCATGAGCGGTGTCATCGACATCATCGTCCCGCGCGGCGGGGCGTCCTTGATCGAGCGGGTTCAGCGCGAGAGCCGCATCCCGGTCATCGCCCATCTCGAGGGGCTGTGCCACACCTATGTCGACCGCGCCGCCGACCCCGAGAAGGCGCGCAAGATCGTGCTCAACGCCAAGATGCGGCGGGTGTCGATCTGCGGTGCCACCGAGACCTTGCTGGTCGACCGTAAGGTGGCGACGACGGTCCTGCCGCCGATTCTCGCTGATTTGCGCGCCGCCGGCTGCGAATTGCGCGGCGATCCCCAAGTCCTCTCGCTCGATGGCGCGGTGATGCCGGCGACCGAGCAGGACTGGCGCACCGAATACCTCGACGCGATCCTCGCCGTCCGCATCGTCGACGGGATTGAGGCGGCGATCGCGCACATCGAGCGCTTCGGCTCGCACCACACCGATGCGATCGTTACCGAAGACCCAACCGCGGCGGAGCGCTTTTTGCGCGAAGTCGACAGCGCCATCGTGCTGGTCAACGCCTCGACCCAGTTCGCCGATGGCGGCGAGTTCGGCCTGGGAGCCGAGATCGGCATCTCGACCCAGCGGCTGCCGCCGCGCGGCCCGGTCGGCGCCGAGCAATTGACGACCTACAAATACCTCGTGCGCGGCAACGGCCAGGTGCGGCCCTGAACGCCGTCGCGGCAGAGGGTCAGTTTCGCGGCGGCCGGCATCGCCGCATCGGGCTCTTGGGCGGCTCGTTCAACCCGGCTCATCGCGGCCATCTGCATCTGAGCCTGACCGCACTCCGGCATCTCGACCTCGACGAGGTGTGGTGGCTGGTCTCGCCACAGAACCCGTTGAAGCCGGTTGCCGGCATGAAGCCGTTCGAGGAGCGTCTCGAACAGGCGCAGCAGGTCGCAACCGGGCACCAGCGCATCCGCGTCACCGATGTCGAGAACCGGCTCGGCGGCTCGCATTACACCGCCGACACGCTGAAGAGCCTGACCCGGCGTTTTCCGCAGCTGCGTTTTGTGTGGCTGATGGGCGGCGACAATCTGGTCCAGCTGCCGCGCTGGGCGCGCTGGACCGAGATCTTCCAAACGGTGCCCGTTGCCGTCTTCGATCGCCCTTCCTACACTCAGAGAGCGCTCGCCGGCGTTGCCGCACATCGGTTCGCCCGGAGCCGCGTGGCGCAAGCATCCGCGCGCCGGTTGGCTGAGACAGAACCGCCGGCCTGGGTGTTCTTTCACACCCGGCTCGACCCAACGTCGGCGACCAGCATCCGATCCCAGCGTGAAACAAAATTGACGCATTCTTCTACGGAGCAAGAACCCGAATTGGGAACGATCACCGCGCTGCCCGCGCGCTCTCGTTTCCGGCAATCCCGGATAGCCGAGTCGCGGGAGATCCTCGACCTCGTGCTGAAGACGCTCGATGACGGCAAGGCCGAGGAGATCGTCACGATCGACCTTGCCGGCAAAACCACAATCGCCGATCACATGGTCATCGCCAGCGGTCGCTCCGCGCGCCAGGTGGCGGCCTTGACCGATCACCTCGAAGAGGTGCTGTCGCGCCTTGTGCGGATTTCGATCGAGGGCAAGGGACAGGGCGACTGGGTCCTGATCGACGCCAGCGACGTGATCGTGCATCTGTTCCGGCCCGAAATCCGCGCCTATTACAATCTTGAAAAGATGTGGGGCGCTGCATTTCCCGACGCCGAAGCGGTCCGGCAATAGCGCGGGACGCGGTCGATCCGGGTCCGCATTCTCGCGATCGGGCGGCTGCGCGGCGGACCCCTAAAGGAGCTGCAAACGCTGTACGCGGCGCGGATCGTGCCGCCACCGGCGATCGTCGAGCTTGACGTAAAGCAACGTCTGCCGCCGACCATGGTAAAGGCGCGCGAGGCCGAGCTGATCCTCGAAGCGCTACCCGCTGGTGCGACCCTCGTCGCCCTCGACGAGCACGGTGCGGGGTGGTCGAGCCGCGAACTTGCCCACCGCCTCGCGGCATGGCGTGACCGCGGCGTGCCCGAACTCGCCTTTGCCATCGGCGGCGCCGAAGGCCTCGGCGCCACGATCCTCGGCCGCGCGACCGCGATTCTGTCGCTCGGACCGATGACCTGGCCGCATCTTCTGGTGCGAGGCATGCTGCTCGAACAGCTCTATCGGGCGCAGCAGATCCTCGCCGGTCACCCCTACCACCGGGACTAGCCAGGGCAGGGGTCGGGCGGCTTGCTTCGGGTCAGTAGCCGAGGGCGAGGCCATCCTTACGGGGTTCGGAGCCGCCGATCAACACCCCTCGTTGATGGTCGATCCAGATCGCCTGGCAGCCGCCGAGCGGCACATCCTGCTCCTCGATCACGTGGCCGCGGCGAGCCAGATCGGCGACCAGCGGCTGCGGCAGCGCGCGCTCGACCTGCAACGCGCCGCGGTAGGGGAAGATACGCGGCGCTTCGGCGGCCTGCTGCGGGTCCATGCCGCGATCGAGCACACGGTGCAAAAAAGTTGCATGGCCGACCGCTTGATATTGACCGCCCATCACCCCGAACGGCATGACCGCGCGACCGTCCTTGACCAGCATGCCGGGGATGATCGTGTGGAGCGGGCGTTTGCGCGGCGCAATCGCATTGGGGTGACCGGGGATCGTTCGGAAGCCGGTGCCGCGGTTATGCAGCACCACGCCGCATTCGGGCGCCACGATGCCGCTGCCGAACGCCGAGAACAGCGAATTGATGAACGAGCACGCGTTGCCGTCGCGGTCGACGACGCAGAGATAAACCGTGTCCTTGTGCTCGATCTCGGCCCAGCACGCCCCCGGCAGCGCCTGGTCGAGTCGGATCGTTTTGCGGGTGCGCTCGGCCCGCGACTCGGACAGAAACCCGGCAACGTCGACCGGCACCTGCTCGGGATCGCCGATGAAGTGGTCGCGGACCCAATAGGCCGCCTTCGACGCCTCGGCCAGTAGATGCATGCGGTCAGCCTCAGTGAAGGCATCTCCGTCGAGCGCGTAGCCCTCGAGGGTGCGCAAAATCATCAGCGCCGCCATGCCCTGGCCATTGGGCGGGCATTCGTAGACGTCGCAGCCGCGATAAGGAGCCGTGATCGGCTCGACCCAATTTGACCGCTGGTCGGCGAAATCGTCTTCCTGATGCAGTCCGCCGAGCGATTTTAGACGGGCCACGATCTCCTTCATCACCGGGCCGTCGTAGAATGCTTCGCGGCCTTTGCGGCCGATGCGGCGCAAGGTCTTGGCAAGCGGCGGGTTCGTCATGCGGTCGCCGGCGGAGGGCGGCCTACCCGCGGGAAGGAACAGCGACGCGGTCACCGGATCGCGCAGTTTCGCCTGGTTGCGCTGCCAGTCGGCGGCGATGCGAGGGGTCACGACATAGCCTTCTTCGGCTGCTCGTGCCGCCGGCTCCAGCAGCTCGGCAAGCGGACGGGTACCGTATTCCCGGTTGAAGGTGCACCAGGCGTCGATGGCGCCGGGCACGGTCACGGCATGCGGCGTGGGCACCTCGATTTCGTGGATGCCGTGCTCGACATACCATTCAACATGGGCTTTGGCCGGGGCGCGGCCGGAGCCGTTCAGCGCCACCGGCGCCCCGCTGCTGCGCGAGTACATCACAAAGCAGTCGCCGCCGATCCCGGTGCTTTGCGGCTCGACGACGCACAGCATCGCAACCGCCGCGACCGCGGCGTCGGCGGCATTGCCTCCCGAGCGCAGGACGTCGAGTGCCGCGAGGGTTGCCCTCGGCTGCGAGGTCGCCGCCATCCCGTTCGCCGCCATCGCCGCCGAGCGGCCCGGAACATTGAAGTCACGCATGTCCGCTTCCTTGCCCATTGCGAAAGTGCCCGGCCGGGCGGGCAAACCTGACCCGCCGGCATCCTGCTTGCCGGGCACTAATGCACCGTCATAACTTGCCGGTCAATTCGCGACACGGGAACAAGATCGATCATGGATGGAAGTTTCGGACCCTTGCGCTTTCCGGTTGCAATACCGCCGCAGGCGGGAGAGATCCTGCCGATTGCGCCGGGGGTCTTTTGGCTGCGCATGCCGCTGCCTTTTGCGCTCGACCACATCAATTTGTGGCTGCTCGAAGACGGGCCCGGTTGGACCATCGTCGACACCGGCTATGCGATGCCGGAATCGAAATCGGCCTGGGAGCAGATCTTTTCCGAGCACCTCGGCGCGCGGCCGGTGACGCGGGTCATTGTCACCCATTTCCATCCGGACCATGTCGGGCTCGCCGGCTGGCTCGTCGAACGGTGGCGGGTGCCGCTGTGGATCACCGAGAAGGAATGGCTCTACGCCCGGGTGATGAGCCGGGGCGGCGACGACTTTGTTCCATTGCGCCGCGATTTCGCCCGCCGCGCCGGGCTCGACCCTGCATCGAGCGAGTTGTTCGGCGAGCGCGAGAAGAGCTACCGCCGCGGCGTGCCGTCGGTCCCGCCGGCCTTTCGCCGGATTGCCGACGGCATGGTGATCGAGATCGGCGGGCGGGAATGGCGGGTCATTGTCGGTGAAGGCCATGCCCCGGAACTCGCCTGCCTGTATTGCGCGGAAACCGGAGTGCTGATCTCGAGCGACCAGGTGCTGCCGAGGATTTCGCCTAATGTCAGCGTACAGGCGCAGGAGCCCGACGGCGATCCGCTGGCGCAGTACCTCGCTTCGCTGAGCAAGCTGCGCGCAACGGTGCCATCCGAAAGCCTGGTGCTGCCGTCGCACAATTTGCCGTTTTTCGGTTTGCATACGCGCATCGACGAATTGGCGGGGCATCACCAAGCGCGCTGCGAGGAGCTCATCGCCGCCCTAACGCACCCGCAGAGTGCGGTCGATCTCCTCCCGGTGCTGTTCCGCCGGCCGCTGGACCGGCATCAGACGGCGTTCGCGCTTGGCGAGGCGCTCGCCCATCTGCATTATCTGGAGCGCGACGGCGCTCTCGAACGGGTGCATGGACCGGATGGCGTCGATCGGTTCGTGCGCGCAGCGGGATAGCGCCGCAAAACGCGCGGCCAAGTTACAAGGAAGCAGGGAGGAATAGATGGTTCGGAAGGATTTCTCGCGGCGACGCTGGTTCGCGGCCGCTGTAGCGGTGTCGCTGACCCTCGCGGTGGCGCCGGGCGCGGCGCGGGCGGCGGAGCCGATCACGATCGGCTTCGGCATGGGGCTGACCGGCGGGCTCGCCGCGGCCGGCAAGTCGGCGCTGCTCGCGATGCAGATCTGGCAAGACGACGTAAACGCCAAAGGCGGCCTGCTGGGCCGGCCCGTCAAGTTGGTCTACTACGACGACCAGAGCAATCCGGCGACGGTGCCCGGTATCTATACAAAGCTGCTCGACGTCGACAAGGTCGACTTGATCGTGTCGGGCTACGGCACGAACCTGATCGCGCCGGCGATGCCGGTTGCAATCTCGCACGAGCGGCTGTTCCTCGGGCTGTTCGGGCTCGCGGTCAACAGCGAGTTCCACTATCCGAAATATTTCTCGATGCTGCCGGCCGGTCCCGACCCGAAACATGCCTTCGCCCAGCCGTTCTTCGAGGTCGCGATGGCCGCAGACCCGAAGCCTAAGACGCTCGCCCTGCTTGCCGAAGACGCCGAGTTTCCCAAAAACGCTTCCGAGGGTGTCCGCGACCTCGCCAAGCAATACGGGGTCGATATCGTCTACGACAAGACCTACCCGCCGGGGACGCCGGACTTTACGCCGATCATCCATGCGATCCAGGCGACCAACCCCGACATGGTCTTTGTCGCCTCCTACCCGCCGGGTTCGGCCGGCATGCTGCGCGCTGCAACCGAGTCCGGTCTCAAGACCCGGTTTTTCGGCGGCGGCATGGTCGGGCTGCAATACACGTCGGTCAAACAGCAATTCGGACCAAAGCTGGACGGCGTCGTCGATTACGACTGGTGGATCCCGGCGCCGACGATGCAGTTCCCCGGCATCCTCGATTTCCTGAAGGAATATCAGACCAAGGCTTCCGGCGCCGGCGTCGATCCGCTGGGCTGGTATCTGCCGCCCTTCGCCTATGCCAATCTGCAGGTGCTGGGCGACGCGGTCGAGGCGACGAAGAGCCTCGACCAGACCAAGCTCGCCGATTACATCCGCAGCCACCCGTTCAAGACGATCGTTGGCAACATCAGCTTTGGCACCGACGGAGAATGGTCACGGCCGCGCGTGCTCGAAGTGCAGTGGCAGAATATCAAGAGCAAAAACCTCGACCAGTTCAAGGACACCAAGACCGAAGCGATCCTCGAACCGGCGCAGTATCGCACCGGCACCGTGATCGCGCCTTACAATGGCGGCGCCGGCGAATAAACGGAGAAAGCGAGTGGCACGGATCAATCACGTAGCGCTGAAGGTCACCGACCTCGACAAGGCAACCCGCTTTTACGAGACCGTGTTCGGCTTTCGCCAGGTCGGCACCGGACGGTCGCGCGGGCATACCTCGCGTCATCTGACCGACGGCTATGTCGATCTGGCGTTGATGGTGTACGACAGCGAGGAGGACGCAGAGGCGAAACTCGTCGGCGCCGGCCCGGCGATCCACCATATCGGCATCGCCGTCGAAGACCGCGAGGACGTCCTCGCCAAGATCGAGGCGGCCGGCGGCACGATCCTGTCCAAGCGCGGTGCCGGAACCGTCAAATTCCGCTCGCCCGACGGGACGATCGCCGAGATCGCCGACCCCGGCCGCTACGCGAAGCTGGCCGAAGAGCGCCGCGATTAGTAGCGTCGCTGCAAACCGGACTTCATACCTGAAGTATCGTCATCCCCTGGCATCGTGCCGGGCGCGCACCAAATTCTTGGGATACTTACATTAAACTTACGTCATCGGTGGCGCGTCTAGTTTCGGTTAAAAAGACCTTGACTCGCTTTTGCGGTTTTATATGGTCTGCCTCGCGCAGTAGTTAATCTAACTGCGCTATTGAGAATAACTCGCAATGGGAGGGGAAAGTGCTTCTGCATTACAATTTGTTGAATGTCGCATTGCGGAAATACTTCCGGTGGGCGGCGTTGGTGGCAGCGCCGGCGCTGCTGATCTCAGGGGCCGGCGCATGGGCCGCGTCGCCGGAGAATAACGGGCCGGTCACCTTACAGTTCACAATCCCAATCCCGCCGGTCGCCACCAACGCGACCGGAGGAATGTACGGCTTTGACATCAGCTGGGTCGACCAGACGACCCAGACCTACTATCTCGGCGACCGCTCAAACGCGGCGGTTGACGTCGTCAATGCCAAGACCGGCGTGTTTGTCAAGCACATCACCGCGACACCCGCTTTCGCCGGGGTCGTGCTCAACACGATGACGGGGGCCGTCAACAACAACCTCTCGGGTCCCAACGGGGTCGTAACCGGTGTCGTCGCTGGGCAAGACTGTCTCTTTGCCGGCGATGGTCCCAGCCGCGTGGTCTCTTTCACCCTTCCTGGGGGAAAGCAGGTCACCAGCATCTCGACGGGCGGCATGTTCCGCGCGGACGAAATGGCGTTCGACCCGAAGGACAGGCTGCTGGCGGTCGCAAATAATGCGGACACCCCGCCCTTTGTGACGTTGCTCAACGTCAGCTCGAAATGCGCGCTGACGATCAAGAGCAAGACTTTGCTGAACGCGGCTAATGGCGTCGACGCTCAGAACGGGGCCGAGCAAGCGGTGTGGGAGCCGGTGACCCAGCGGTTCTACATGTCGATCCCGCAAGTGGGCCCCGATCTGCTGAGCGGCGGTATCGCTCGCATCAACCCCATGACCGGGAAGGTCGAAACGGTGCTGTTTGTGCCGTTTTGCCAGCCGGCCGGCCTCGCTCTCGGCCCCAATCAAACGTTTTTAGCGGGCTGCAGCGTGGTGTTCGATACGACGGGAACCGCTTGGACGGGCTCCAGCACGGACAGCGCCAACCCCGTTCAAGTGATCATTGACACCAATGGTATCTTTGCGTTCGTGTCGGGCGTGGGCTCCTCCGACGAAGTCGCTTACGACTCGGGCGACAATCACTGGTACACCGGCACCTCAAATTCGCCCTATTCAGCGCATCCGGTAGCCGGAACCACGGGCGCCACTTCGACCACGGATCAGGGCGCCGCCATTCTTGGGGTGATCGACGGGACGAGCCAAAACCTGGATCAAATCGTGCCGACGATCAATGTGCCGGGAGTGAAGCCGTTTTTGGGACCGCCGCCGGGACATCCTTCGGGGAGCTCGCACTCGGTGGCTGCCAATGCCACGAACAATTGGGTGTTCGTGCCACACCCGGCGAACAATGCCGTTCTCGGCTGCCTGACCGGATGCATTGCCGTTTTCTATCGCAACGACGCCGACAAGGCCGGCGCCACCGATTAGAGGCCTGTGTAAACCCTCGCGCGCCCCAGCCCTGAGAGGTCGCGGCGCGCAAGGTGCAGCAGTCAACAGAAACGCAGGCTTCGGCCTGCGTTTCGTGTTTGTTGGGTCGAAGATTTTGCCGGCAGTCAGCGACGCGCTGCCGAGGATAACAGCGCCTGCCACAGCCGCGCCGGCGTTGCCGGCATGCCCTCAGGCATCAGACGCAAGCCGGGTCGAAGGCAACATCACGGATGATTTGACGAGTGAATGAACACCCGACACATCTCATTCCTTAAGATAAACTGAGAACAGGGTTATGATCTTTGTCCGGCCAGCTCCGAGTCCATTGCGTATTTGGGGCAATGTTCGAGATAGGCGCCCTCGTGGCTGGCAACCAGTTCGACAATACTCAACCGCAACCAACCCGGCGCGTCCAAATCCGCAGACCGGTTGCGGCTGAGGCTCGTCACGCCATTTTGCCCGCGTCACGACCGTCCATCTGGCGGACGTGTGCCTTTCCGACCACCATCGCCAGATATCGTGCCGCCTTCATCTCCTCCTCGCGACTGATCTTGTCGACTTCGAGTTTGAGGTCTTCGGGAAGAAGCTCGCGCATGAACTCAGCGCATTATAGATTGTTGAAAATTCATCTCTGTCCTTCGTCATGGAAATTTTGAACAGCGCGGTGCTGCCTATTTCCGAATAAAGCGGAGATAGAATTTTTGAACCGTTGCATTATTAACTCTAGTTCTGTCCTGAGGACGCTGGCGACCCCTTCGCGCTCGCGGTCGTATCGATATTGTTCACGTCGGCGCGCGAGCCATCCGTTCACAGTATGGTTATTATTACCCCGACGAACCAAGCAACGCCGCGATAGCGGTTTGGTAATTGCTTGCAGCCTGAAATATATTCAAGCAATTCTCCATGGGTCATCGCTCCCGCCGAATGCGCGCATCGTGCGCGCCCGGTTTTTCTTCTCACAGTCTATCATGCGACCTCCATCTGTCGAAGGCCGCGGCCGTCGCGCCCGTGCCGCACGGAGAGCTGATTGACACCGCCGCAAGCGCCGCGAAACATGCGGATGCTCATTCCGGCGAGAGGCGAACGTGGCGGCAGAAGGCGCAAGACTGGGTGTCGACATCGGCGGCACCTTTACCGATGTGGCGCTCGAACGGGGCGAAGAGCGGTGGAGTGCCAAGATCCTGACGACCCCCGACGCCCCGGAGCGGGCGGTCATCGAGGTCATCCACCGGGTGCTCGGCGAAGCCCGCCTCACGCCCGCCGCGCTGTCGATCATCATCCATGGCACGACCCTGGCGACCAACGCGATCATCGAGCGCAAGGGAGCAAAGACCGCGCTCCTGACGACCGAAGGTTTTCGCGACACGATCGAGATCCGCCACGAAAACCGCTTTGAGCAATACGACGTCAACATCGACTTGCCACCGCCCCTGGTGCCGCGCCGGTTGCGCTTTCCAGTGCGCGAGCGCGTCGACGCGCAGGGCCGGGTGCTGGCGGCGCTCGACGAGGCGGGGGTGGCGGCGCTCGCCGGCCGTCTCGCGAGCCAAGGCGTCGAGGCCGTCGCGATCGGCTTTCTGCACAGCTTTACCAACCCGGCGCATGAGCGCCGCGCCGGCGAGATCCTCGCCCGCCATCTGCCCGATGTCGCGGTCACGCTGTCATCGGACGTGTCGCCCGAGATGCGCGAATACGAGCGCTTTTCGACCGCCTGCGCCAACGCCTATGTCCAGCCGCTGATCGGGCGCTATCTCGCCAGTCTCGAAACCCTGCTGCGGCGCGAGGGGTTCGCCTGCCCGCTGTTCCTGATGCTGTCGGGCGGCGGGCTGACCGCGGTCGAGACCGCGATCCGCTTTCCGGTGCGGCTCGTCGAATCGGGGCCAGCGGGCGGTGCGATCTTCGCCGCCAGGATCGCCCGCCAATGCCGGCTCGACAAGGTGCTGTCCTACGACATGGGCGGCACCACCGCCAAGATCTGCCTGATCGACGATCTGAAGCCGCAAACCAGCCGCGCTTTTGAGGTCGCGCGCATCTACCGGTTCAAGAAGGGCAGCGGGCTGCCACTGCGCATCCCGGTCATCGAGATGGTTGAGATCGGCGCCGGCGGCGGCTCGATCGCGCGGGTCGACCGACTGAAGCGGATCACCGTCGGGCCGGACAGCGCCGGCGCCGACCCGGGGCCCGCCTGCTACGGCCGCGGCGGCCGGGCGCCGAGTGTGACCGACGCCGACCTCGTGCTCGGCCGCATCGACCCGGCCGGGTTTTCCGGCGGCCGGATGGCGCTCGACCGTGCCGCCGCCGAGGCCGCGATAGGGTGCGACGTGGCCGGGCCTTTGGGATTGGCGTTGGCGCTGGCCGCGCTCGGGGTCAGCGAAATCGTCGACGAGAACATGGCCAACGCCGCCCGCGTCCACGCGATCGAGAGCGGCAAGGACGCCCGCGGCCGCACCCTCGTCGCCTTTGGCGGGGCCGCCCCGCTGCACGCGGCCCGGCTCGCCGAAAAGCTCGGCCTCGACCGGGTGGTGGTGCCGGCGCAAGCCGGGGTCGGCTCGGCGGTCGGCTTTCTGCGCGCGCCGATCGCCTACGAGATCGTCCGCTCCAGCCTGCAGCGCCTCGAAACCTTTGATGCCGAGCGGGCCAATGCGCTCGTCGCCGAGATGCGCGCCGAGGCCCTGCCGATCGTCCGCCGCGGCGCCCCCGACGCGCCATTGACCGAGACCCGCTCGGCCTTTATGCGCTACCGTGGCCAGGGTCACGAGATCGCCGTGCCGTTGCCGGCCGGCCCCTACCACGATGGCGACGCCGCGACCCTGCATGCCCTTTTCGAGGACGCCTACCGCCGGCTCTACCACCGGGTCATCCCCGGCGTCGAAGTCGAGGTGCTGAGCTGGGTCCTGCTGCTCTCCGCCCCGCCTCCCGCCGAAGCCGCCGCCCCGCCGCCGTCGCCGCCGGCCTACGCGCCATCGCCCGCCCGCCACCGTCCGGTCTTCGACCCCGAATCGGGAGAGTTCGTCACCGTCGCGGTCCACGACCGCCATGACCTCAAGCCCGGCGCCCACATCCCCGGCCCCGCCATCATCGTCGAAGACGAAACCTCGACCGTCGTCACCCGCCTCTTCACCGCGACGATCGACCCCTTCGGCTACATCAACCTCACCCGCCGCGCGCCCTGACCACCCGCCCGCCGACCAGGCCAATTCCCGGTTCGACGGGAATTATCCGGGATTTCGCCCCTCCAAGCCCTCGAATCGATCGAAAAACGTCTTTGTAAACAATACGTTGCCAAGAAATTCCCGTGGCCGGCCTAAACGGGAATTCTTTCCGCCGAACCGGGAATTAATTTCGAAGAACCGGGAATTCATTTCGCCGAACCGGGAATTACGGCAGCAAGCGCGATAGCGCACTGCAGTACCCGATTTCTCCCAACCACACAACTTAAGCCCAACTTCCGCGGTTTTGGGTGATGCGGTTGCTGGGGATCGCAGAAATGCTGGGGTTACGACGACACCGCTCGCATTGTGGTGCTAAATGATCGACATTTTTGTGATTGAGACGGTTTATTTATCTTGAGAAGTGGCGACGAATCGTGGTGCCCTTGCCGCAAGCAGGGTGCCGCGCCATGTTCGTCCGCGTCAAGAAGATCGGAGCCTATGAGTACCTCTACCTCGTCGAGAACGCACGCGAGGGCGGGCGCCACGTTCAGCGCGTCATCAAGGCGCTCGGCCGGCGCGACGAGGTCGAAGCCTCCGGCCTGATCGACGTGTAGCGCGGCAATCAGGATGGGAAGACGGCGACAATCAGGATGAGAATCCCGGCGTCGCGGCGCGGCTATGATCGTCGCGTTGTTATTGTCGCGCAAGAGGGCGCGCGGCGATTTGAGTGTCGCGGCGCGACACTGAGATGCCAGTCTTGCTTGTCGCTGGGCCGTCAGCTGAAGCCGCGTTTGCGTTCCAGGGCGGTGCGGCGTCGATAGCTCTCGACGTTCATCTCGAAGATCGTGGCGTGGTGGACCAGGCGATCGACGACGGCCAGCGTCATCGCCTGGTCGGGGAAGATCTTTCCCCATTCGCCGAACGGCTGGTTGGCGGTGACCAGCAGGGATCGCCGCTCGTATCGGGCGCCGATCAGCTCGAATAGGACGCTGGTTTCGGCCTGATCCTTGGTGACATAGGCGAGGTCGTCGAGGATCAGCAGATGGTATTTGTCGAGCCTGGCGATGGCAGCTTCGAGAGCGAGTTCGCGGCGGGCGATTTGCAGCCGCTGGACGAGGTCGGTGGTCCGGGCGAACAGCACGCGCCAGCCATTTTCGACGAGGGCGAAGCCGAGAGCTGCCGCCAAGTGACTCTTGCCGGTGCCGGGCGGCCCGAACAGGATCAAATTGGCGCCCTTGTCCAACCAGGCATCACCGGCCGCCAGCGCCATGACCTGGGCCTTGCTGACGACCGGGACGGCCTCGAAGTCGAAGGTGTCAATGGTCTTGCCGGGCGGTAGCCGGGCTTCGGCGAGATGGCGTTCGATGCGGCGACGGCTGCGCTCGGCCATCTCATGCTCGGCCAAGGCGGCAAGGAAGCGGGCCGCCGGCCAGCCCTCCTTGTCGGCCTGAGCGGCGAGGTCGGCCCAGACCTGCTTGACGGCGGGAAGTCGCAACTCGGCGAGGAGCAGCGCGAGACGGGCGGCGTCGATCGGATCGGTCGTCTTCATGCTGCACCCCCCAGTGCTTGGTCCAGGGGCCGGACGGTGCCGAGCTCGTCGTAAAGATGCAGCGGCACCAATTCGACGGCGATGTCGGGAATGGCGGCGGGATCGGGCGCGAAGCGTCGTTCGAGCAGACCGAGATCGGGCAATCTGCCGGCATCGAGCTCGGCCTCGATGGCCTCGGCGAGTTCGGCCTCGCAAGCCCGATCATGGGCCAGCGCCAGCAGCCCGACCATGGTGCGGCACGCCGGCTTCTCGCCGCCGCCCTCCAGCAGCGCTTCGAAGGCGCGCTGATAAGCACGGCGCGGAAAGAGCTGCTCGCGATAGACCAGGTTGAGCAGGGCCATCGGCTTGCAGCGCAGGGCATGGATGACGTGCCGGTAATCGACCACGTGACCGTGCTTGCGGTCGGCGTGCGGACGTCCGCGCCGCAGCGTCATCAGCGGCGTCGCGCCGAGGAAGCATTCCAGCCGGTCATCGTAGAGCCGCACGCGCAGCCGATGGCCGATCAGGCGCGACGGCACCGAATAGAACACCCTCTTGAGGATGAAGCCGCTCGTCGAGGTGACACTGACGAACGTCTCCTCGTAATCCGTCGTCCTCCGCGCCGCCAGCAATTGCAGGGCCGAGCGCTCGAGATCGAGGCGCTTATTGTTGCGAACGTTGCGCTGCCCGACGATCTCGTCGATGAAACGACGATAGGCATTCAGATCGACGAAGTCGCGCGTGCCCCGCAGCAGGAGCGCGTCCTCGATCGCCTGCTTGAGATGGCCGTGCGGGCTTTCGATCGAGCCGTTCTCGTGCGCCACGCCGCGATTGTTGCGGGTCGGCTCCATGCCGTAATGGGCACACAGCGCCTCGTAGCGACGCGTGAGATCCTCCCGCGCGTCACGGTCGAGGTTGCGGAAGGCCGCCGACAGGCTGTCGCTACGATGCTGCAAGGGTGCGAGGCCGAGCGCCCACAGCGCGTTCTGCAACCCCTCGGCCAGCGCCACGAAGCTTTCGCCGCCGAGCACGACATGGGCGTGCTCCCAGCCCGAGAAGGCCAGCCGGAAATGGTAGAGCCGATGATCGAGCGGCGCGCCGGCGATGCTGACGCCGCGATCGCGCATCTCGGTGAAATCGGACAGCCCGAGCCGGCCTGGCGGATGTTCCTGCCGGAAGATGACGTCCTGCTCGGCGCCGTACAGCGCCCGCCACGAGCGGATGCGCCGCTCCAAGGTGCGGCGGATGCCGGCGCCAGTCTCGGGATGGCGCCGCCGGATCTCGTCGAAAATGGCGATCGGCCGCAGGCCCGGGGCGCTCTTGAGCAGGGGCACCACCTCACTATCCCAAACCGCAGCGAGCGGGTCATGCCGCCGGCGCCCGCGCGGTGCTTTCCGTTGTGACGGGAGCCGCGGGTCCTGTTCGATGCGATAGGCGGTGGCGGCGCTGAACCCGGCTTTGGCCGCGGCAACGCTCGCCGTTTCGGTCTGGCGGAAACTCATGAACAGCCTCATCTGGCAATCGGTGATGTGGCGACCGGGCAAGGGGCGGTTCCTCATCGGCATGAAGAACTCGCTTCCTATCCGGCCGGCCGCGACCGCCAGACAACGCGCCCCTTCCAGGGGCACACCGTTCGCCGGATTCGCAACGTCAGTCGGGCTACGCCCTCCTGCTGTCACGCATCCGGCGACACTTTCTCATCCTGATTGACGCCCGCCTCTCAACCTGTTTGCCGCGCCGCATCGACGGGCTGATCGCCTCGGCGGCGCGGCATTCGCGACGGACGATCGTGCTGTCGAGCTTCTATCGCGGCGAGTTGCCGGAACTGCGCCGCGTCAGCATCGGACCCGATTTGGTGTTCGGCCGGTTGTGGGCCGAAACCGGATGCCGCGACGTGCTCACCAGCCTGCTCGCCGACCGGCGCTTCGGCTTCGATGTCGAGCGGGCGGTCTATCTCACCGTACTGCATCGGCTGACGGTCTCGGGTTCCGACCGCCACGCGAGCGAATGGCGCAACGGCTTGCGCGTCCCCGGCGCCGAAGGGCTCGGGCTCGACGAGGCGTACAAGGCGATGGCCTGGCTCGGCGAAATCGACGAGCACGGCCGCGGCACCGCCGAGGCGATCGAGGAAGCGCTCTACCGGCATCGCCAGCCGCTGTTCGGTGCGGTGTCGATCGCCTTCTTCGATACGACGACGTTATGGTTCGAGGGCGCCGGCGGTGAGAACCTGGGTCAGCGCGGCCATTCCAAGGACTACCGTGGAGGACGCCTTCAAAACCGCAAAAGCGCTGCTTGCCACCCGGCCGATCTTCCACAAAACCGATGCCGGCATCCGCGGCCACGTCTTCTGCACCTTCCTCGCCCTGGTGCTGCGCAAGGAACTGACGGACCGTCTGGCGGCACGCCGCAGCAAGCTCGAATGGCAGCGCATCATCGATGATCTTGCCGACCTCAGTGAGATCGAGGTCGAACAGGATGGTCGCCGGGCCCGACTGCGCACCGCTCCCGGCGCAACCATTGATCCGATCTGCCGCGCTATCGAGATCACCCTGCCGCCCGTCTTCCAGGAGATGCCGCCCGCCCGCTGAACCCTCAAGAAAATGTGGTGCCTAAATCTGAAAATGGCCTCCAAGCCGTTGATAATCAGCCGTCTTCAAATCCAAACTGCGGAAGTTGGGTTAAGCGTGTTCCACAAAGCATCCTATGATTCCACCGACTGAGCTGCAACACAGAAGACCATTATAGATGGCCTTCGTGGCTGGAGCGTGACGCCAACACGACGCTGTACTCAGTCGGCGTGAGGGCGCTTTTCGCTCGTCACCGAAAGGAGCATCTACGAACTTTAGGTTGGGCTCATAGCGGCCACTGGACGCCTTCTGTTCGGAGAGCCTAATTGAACCGCCTTAGTATCCGCGGGCTTCTTCCTCGATTTTAGCGCGCTCGATATTAGTGTCCGTCGCCGCGATCGCCTCGTTGAGCCACCGCAACGCGTTGGGATCGGTTTCTGAGGCGCGCATTTGCGCCAGCGCATTCTTCTCGGTCGAATAGTGCAAGCTTGCCGGACCGCTCCAGCCTCCAGTGAAGAAGTTGGCGTGCACCGCGCATTGTACGGCATCGCTGTCGCCGAACCTGCGCAGCAGTTCTCTGATAAGGCTACCCGGCCAAGTGTCTGGCTCGAAATCCTTCGGAGCCATGCCTGCAACATATGCGGCACGTTTTTCCGGATCGGCCGCTATCCACTTCCAGAGCTCGTCGCGAGGAATATGGCGCATCGGACCGGGATTTCGACCACTGAATCCCGTATCTCCCCGGAGCCATCTCGTAACAACGAAACCGCGGGTATCCATTGGGGGCGCGATTACTTCCGACAGAATTTGCCATGTCTCGACGGGATGATGAGAAACCAGAACGTCGAGGTAGCGTTCGTCCTCAGGGCTGAGCGATGCCGTGATCGCTTTGGAGTTGCCGATATTGTCAAGAAGGATCTTTAGAACGATGAATTCGTGCTGCGTATCAAGTTTGACGAGAGTCCGCGCAAGCTGGAACCAGTAATGTGCTAACATCACATCGGCACGGTCGCGCTCGTGCGCAAACAAGGCTGGTTGGCTGATAACCCTTATGATCTGATCGGCGGTCAATCGCCGCCCGCCGAGAAGGCTCATCGAGGCCAGGTTGAGGGCGGTGGCGGCCGCCTCGAAGGTACCGGCACCAATCAGAAAATTAAGCCACTCGCCGAACAGCGCATCGGAGATTGGCGCTGAGGTCCGGCCCGTGCTGAAGAGCGCAAGAGCTTGCGGAGGAAACTTTTCTGCGGTTCCGAGATCCAAAACAAGCTTCGCAACATCATCGGTCATGCCCGAGCGCCAAACGAGCGCGGGCACGTGTTTGATATTCGTCGCGTCCGTTACGAGTTCGTGAATTATCTTCGCCCACGCGCCCGCATCGCGCTCGAAGATCGCGCGCAAATAGCCGCCAACGAAATAGTCATTTGCAGCATCGCCTGCCTCCTGCCATGACCTCAGGATATCCAGCCAAGCGTTCTTATCGACGTCCTGTTGGCCAAGAGTATATCCGAAACGGTAGCCGTTACGGGCTTCTTCCGTAACGAGCCAGCCGAGTTCGGCTTTTAATAAATCGTGGTTTGCTAGCGCCTCTTTAACCAACTGACGAATATCGCTGGCGGTCTTGTTCGTCTCGTTGCCTTCGCGGTCGATCTGGTCCTGTAACAGGTCCATGCCCGCATATCGTTTCAGCCGGGAGGCAAACGAAGTGCCGATAAGGTCGTCTCGGGCAGACGCGAGCGCCGACGCGACCTCTGTTGGCAAGCCCTCCGCATCGTAGTTCAGAACCAGCTCGATGCTTGTAATGATTTCGCGTTTGTCAACGTCGGGATGTGTCGCGATCTCCTTCAGTGTATCGAGTATTTCCTCGTGGAGATACTCGGCCCTCAGGAGTCCTCGCATGTGCGAAAGCAGGATATGCGCTGCCTTGCGGCGAAGGTCCGGCGGTGGATTCTGCAGGGTGGCTCGGAGCGTTTTCCAGTAAAGTCTATACGCCTCAAACCATTCTCCGTACGTCTTCGGAAGCCATCGCTGTACCCGTTCATTGAGCCTGAAAGGCTGATCGCCGCCCGAACGTGAAATCGAGTTCATTTTTAGCGCGACATCAAATCCTTTGAGGGCCAATTCGGTTCGCTGTCCCCCTTGGGCCAGCGCCTTGGTAAGGACCGGCAGCCTGTGCTCTGGTGCGACACTGGTTGGTGCAAGTTCGCCATACCCGAGCGAGAAAAGGCCTGCAAACACTCCTGAAGCATTGTTGGACCACGTTTCGTTTTCCGCCTCGGCCAGTGCCAGCAATAGCTCTGCGGCGGGGCGAAACAGATCGCCGTGCAAGGCCATGTTCTCAAGAGTCCAGATCACATCCCGCCGGCCCTCGCTGAAATGGAGCAGTTCATCACGGCTCATTATCCCTATTGTACGTTGCAATCGCCGGAGCGCTGCCGGAGGGTCGGCTAGGGAAAGACTAAAAAAAAATCGCCCGCCTGCTTTCGTCTTCAGCCATTCCGCATTGGCATACAGACCGTTAGGCCCGAGTAGGTCCGAAACCAGCTTCTTCGACACCGGCGCCGCATTCGCGTACTCGATCATCTCTCCAAACCACTGCCTCATCTGTTCTGACAGTGTCGGAACCAGCTCCAACATGTTAATAGCCGCGCCGAAGTCACCCCACCAGTCCGTCCATAGTTTGATGTGGAGTGCCCGGGGCGTGATATAAAGAAAGTGGTCCCCCTGAAGAATTTTACGACGAGCCATCCGATTGATGATATTGATGAATTCTGCTCTTGGTAGTCCCGGATTAAGTTTTGAAATGATTAGATCGAAGACCTCGTAAGCGCCAGCGCTAACTGCCGGGCTCCACCCGAAACGCTTAAACAGAGCCATGCTGGAGAGAACAAGATGACGCTGCTTGTACGCGTCAGACGTCCGGTCGATATCTCTCGCGAGGTAGCGTGTCCAGATCATCGAGAGGCCGTCGCCCTTCAGCGGATCGGCAGGATCGTCACGAAGATTTTGGCCGACGACATGGGCGACACGAGGGGAGCCCTCGCACATCTCAGCCCAATCCTTCGCATAAGCTGGATCGACCCCATATAATTTAAGGATTGCTTCGATTTTCTCACTCGGAAGCCGGGGTACGGCGAACAAGCGGTATTCGGGCGATCGGTCCCCCTCCTCTTCGTCTTGAAAAATGCTCACAATGGTCAGGTTCGGACCGGACGCGCCAAAACTGCGGGTCAGGGACGAGCGCACATCGGCGTTGCATTCGTCGACAACGAGGATGACGCGCGCATGGCTCGCGGCACGGATGGCGGCCATCACTGAGCCGTCAATGACACTGCCTTTCTCGGCATATAGGACAAGAGGCGTGAGATCCTTCTCGCACAGGGTCTCAAGAATGAGGTGCGTCTTGCCAACACCCGGCTCGCCGATCAGCCGGACATGGATCGTGCCTTGGTTGTCGTCCCTTATTGCGGCGCGCAGGCCCTCTATGACTTTCTGCTGGTCCGGGGCGGCAACAAATGCCCGCTGCATGTCCAGCTGCGTTGTCCACTGATCGTGGCTGAGCAAGCCAAGGTCCACCCGGTTTTTTATCTGCAAGCTGACGCCAGGGAAGGCGCGAAGCAGGCCGCAGATTCGAGACTGCCGCCACACCTTCACCTTCGCGCCTCTGTATTTCGCGTCGATTTCGCCAAGAAACGCGCGGATCATGTTCTCGGTTGCAGCTTCTTCCGTGTCGATGCCATCATTCCCAAATAGCATCGTCACAAATGTGCCGCCGGCATCGAGGCATGCGCGCACGCGAGGGCTAATCCCGTCGGGTCCGTGCAAACTGCCGGCGATCGGTACTTTCGGCTTTGCCCGTCGACGCGCCTGAATGGCCGCCGGGGTAATGAGCAGTTCTTCAATTTGCCCAGGGGTTTTCAGCGTAAAATCCCCGGTCTTGACCTGATACGAGGTCATCGGCGGAAAAATCAGACCATTCCCGGCCCCCTTGGACGTTCCGGTGACGACGGCATCAACGCCGCCATCGGCGTCGTTGACTGAGAACGGTATGTCCGTATCAGAAATCGGGATGCCGAGATTCCGGACCTCTGCCCAAAGCATTTCCCGCAAAACCGCTACTGCGGGCTCGGAGCCAAGGTGGCTCAGTTCCACAGGGGTTACATCGAAAAAGCTCTGCTGCATTAGGGTCTCAGCGGTTCGGATCGTAGTCGCGATTGTCGATGAATTAGGCTCTACGCTTCGGGGAATCAATTTCCCTGTACTTAAACGTCGACTGGTTTATCGAGTTGTCAGCGTCCCGGCCTCAAAGCCCACTTCCCACTCGCGTGATCTGATAGGCCGCTTAGGGGCAGAAGGAGGCATCGCAGCGCGAAGGCTAAGTGGCCGAGAAGGGTCGCCACCAGGCAAGATTTTGCACGGAGCGAAATCGCCATATCGGCCTCGGGGCGGGGGCGGCTCGTCGCCCAGAGAGAGACCTGCGGCTTGCGGGGAGACCTCAAAACGGCCAGTGGCGGGTTTCGCGGCGGTGCGCTTGGCAGGTTTCGCGGGGCTCGACCCACCCTACGGTTAGGGGCCGCGGCGGGTTAGGTTCGCGTAGGGGGTGCCGTCGCGGTGGGTGTAGAGGGTGGGTTTGCCGTCGGCCGGGGCGGTCATGTCGATGTCGTTGTAGTGACCGATGTCGCCGGCGGTGCGGGTGCCGATTTCGAGCACTTGGGCGTCCGCCGCGGAGCGGTTTTGCAGGCAGTGGCCGTTCGGGTCGTTGGCGGGGAAGCCGGCGGCGTCGCCGGGGTGCAGGATTTCCTCGCCGCCGTCGGTGACCAAGGTGACTTCGCCCGAGAGGACGTAGACGAACTCGTCCCCGGCGGTGTGCCAGTGGCGCTGGCTCGACCACGCGCCCGGCGGCAATTGCAGCAGGTTGACGCCGAACTGGGTCAGCCCGGCCGGGTCGCCGAGCTTGGTGCGGGCACGGGCGCGGCACGGCGCGTCGTAGGGCGGCGGGTAAAGGGTGCCGATGACCGGCGGCAGGGCGGCGATGTCGATGCGCTTTTTCATGGGGTGCACTCCCTCAGGGGCGCCACTGCGGTTTGCAGGGCGGTTTGGGGATCTGTTGCGGCGAGGGTGGCTTGTTCGTAATTCTCAGGCAATTGTTTGATTTCGTTTTGCGCGAACTTGATCCGCGCATCCACGTCTTCCTTTCGAGTGTGTGAAGCCGTGGATGGCCGGGTCAAGCCCGGCCAAGACGAAAAAGGACGAGCAGACTTCCGCATTTTCGACCGCCGAAATTTGCTCGGACCGCCCAGCTAGCCGACGAGCGGGGGGTGGGCGGCGCGCTGCGGCATGGGTGCGAGGGCACGCTCGGTCGGGCCCTGGTAGAGCTGGCGGGGGCGGAAGATGCGGGTTTCGGGGTCGGCGATCATCTCGTTCCAGTGGGCGACCCAGCCGATGGTGCGCGCCACCGCGAAGATCGGGGTGAACATCGCCGACGGCAGGCCCAGTGCACGGAAGATGATCCCCGAATAGAAATCGACGTTGGGGTAGAGCTTGCGGCTGACGAAATACTCGTCTTCGAGCGCCACCCGCTCCAGTTCCATCGCCAATTGCAACAGCGGGTCGTCCTTCTGGCCGAGTGCGGCCAGTACCTCGTGGCACAACGGGCGCAGCACCTTGGCGCGCGGGTCGTAGCTCTTGTAGACGCGGTGGCCAAAGCCCATCAGCCGGTAGGGGTCGTTTTTGTCCTTGGCGCGGCGCAGCATTTCAGGGATGCGCTCGACCGTGCCGATCTCGTGCAGGGTCTGCAACACGGCCTCGTTGGCGCCGCCATGCAACGGCCCCCACAATGCGGCGATCGCCGCCGCGGTGCAGGCATAAGGATTGGCGCGGGTCGAGCCGACGAGCCGCATTGCCGAGGTCGAGGCGTTTTGCTCGTGGTCGGCCTGGATGATCAGCAAGGCTTCGAGCGCCTTGACCGCCGCCGGCGCCGGCCGGTAGGGCTCGGTCGGCACCGAGAACAGCATGTGGAGCAAATTCTCGGCGTAACCCAGGTCATTGCGCGGATATACGAAAGGCTGGCCCAGCGCGTATTTGTAGGCCATCGCCGCGATCGTCGGCATCTTGGCGACGAGGCGATGCGAGGCGACCAGCCGATGGCGCGGGTCGAAGATGTCGAGCCCGTCATGGTAGAACGCCGCCAAGGCGCCGACGACGCCGCACATCACCGCCATCGGGTGCGCGTCGCGGCGGAACCCGCGATAGATCGCGTGGAGCTGCTCGTTCAGCATCGTGTGCCGGGTGATGTCGCGGGTGAATTGGGCGAGCTGCGCCGCATCGGGCAATTCGCCGTTGAGCAGCAAATAGGCGGCTTCGAGAAAGCCGCAATTCTCGACCACGGCGTCGATCGGGTAGCCGCGATAGAGCAGGATGCCGTTGTCGCCGTCGACATAGGTGATCGCCGAGCGGCAGATCCCGGTTTCGCCCAAGGCCGGGTCGTAGGCGTAGCAGCCTTGTTCCTGGTGGAGATGGCGAATGTCGACCATCGGCGAGCCGATCGTCGGGTGCAGCAGGGCAGTTGCAGTGGCGGGCATGCGGCATGCTCGGCGCCGGTTGTCAGGCGATCAAGATTGGCGATTGCGCTCATCGGTTCCTCCGCGTAGATCACCTGAATTGACCGCCTGACGGATCTGATGTCAATATTGATTTCAATGATCAACCATTATCGATGTTGCTGACCGCGCGCGAAGCCGCCGACCGGCTCGGGATCAAGCTCGACACGCTCTACGCCTATGTCAGCCGCGGCCGGCTGCGCTCGGTCGCGGTTGCCGGCACGCGCCAGCGCCGCTACCGGGTTGCCGAGGTCGAAGCTTTGCGCGCCGCCGCGGCGGCCCCCACGCGCAGTGCCGAGGCCGAGGCGTTGACCCCGGTCATCGCCTCGTCGATCTGCCTGATCGAAGACGGCAGGCTCTATTACCGCGGGCACGACGCGATCGCGTTGTCGGCCGCGGCCACGCTCGAAGAGGTGGCGCGGCTGTTGTGGCAGGCGGAACCCGGCGACGGCGAGGCCGACGAAATTTCATCGGAAGCAAACCCAAATGCCGCCTCGGGCTTGATCGAGCGCTGCCAGATCCGGCTGGCGGCGCTCGCCGACGCGGATTTGCCGGCGCTCGACCTCACTCGCCCCGGCGTGATCCGCACCGGGCGGCGGATCCTGCATGCGCTCGCCGCCGGCGTCGCCCCGGCCGCATCCGCGGCCGAGCCAGTGCATCGCCAGCTGGCCGCACCCGCGGCCGAGCCGTTGCACCGCCAGCTGGCCGCGGCATGGCGGATTGGCGAGGCCGGCGGCGACATCCTGCGCCGCTGCCTGGTTCTGCTCGCCGACCACGAATTGAACGCGTCGACTTTTGTCGCGCGCTGTGTGGCGTCGACCGGGGCCACACCTTACGCGGTGGTTGCGGCGGCGCTGGCGGCATTGTCCGGCCGGCGCCACGGCGGGGCTTCGGCGCGCGCCGAGGCGCTGTTCCGCGACATCGCCGGCAATGGCGACCCGCTGGCGCTGATGGCCGCCCGCCTCGCCCGCAACGAGGACCTGCCGGGCTTTGGTCACTTCCTTTATCCGCGGGGCGATCCGCGCGCGACCGCGATCCTCGATGCCGTTGGCGATGCCGTGCCCGCCGCGCGCGGCGCGATCGAGGCGGTGGTCGCCGCCGGGACCCGCCTGACCGGCCGGCTTCCCAATGTCGATTTCGCACTCGCCGCGGCGACGACGGCGCTCGGCTTGCCGCCGAACGCAGCACTCGGTCTGTTTGTGATCGGCCGCACCGTCGGCTGGATCGCGCACGCGATCGAGCAATACGAGAACGGCGCCCTGATCCGCCCGCGGGCGCGCTATATCGGCCGGCGTCCAGGAGCAGGGTTGGGTTAGGTCGTCGGGGCGACGACGAGGTCGAGCCGGCGCTCGATGCGGTCGATGCGTACCGACATCGCCGCCATGTCGGTGCGGATGCTCGCCATTTGGCCTTCGAGCGAGGTGACGCGGTGCTTGAGGTCCTGGATGTCGTCGATCACGCGATCGAGCTTTTCGTCGAGCCGTCGCAGATAGACGAGAACGAGGTTGTCAGGTTCGCCGCTCATGGTTCTCTTATGGCCGAGCGAGGGAACAAATTCAACCGCCGGCGCGATCGTGATAGGCTCGGCGGCACCAACGCGAAGCAGGAGACAGGCGGTTGAGCGGGCGCGCACCTTCGCCACAATCCGATTGGCGCGACGAGATTTTCGCGGTGCTGAAGCAGGCCGGGATCGCGCAAATCGGCTATGTCCCCGATGCCGGGCATGCGCGGCTGATCGATCTTGTCCGCGCCGACCCCGCGATCCACGCGATCCCGCTGACCACCGAAGAGGAGGGAATAGCGGTCGCCGCCGGCGCCTGGCTGGGCGGCCAACGCGCTGCCTTGCTGATGCAGTCGAGCGGTGTCGGCAACTGCGTCAACATGCTGTCGCTTGCCAAGAACTGCCGCTTTCCGCTGGTCATGCTGGTGACGATGCGCGGCGAATGGGCCGAGTTCAACCCGTGGCAGGTGCCGATGGGCAGCAAGACCGCGGCGGCGCTCGAACTGATGGATGTGCTGGTCTACCGCGTCGAGCATGCCCAAGCCGCGGCCGAGACCGTCGCCGCCGCGGTCGACATCGCCTACAACGGTGATCTCGCCACCGCGGTGCTGTTGTCGCAGCGGCTGCTCGGCGCCAAGCGGTGGGTGAAATGATCGCGAACGACCGCCGCCTCGACCGCCGGCTGGCAATCCGCGTCCTGCTCGAAAAGCGCGACGACCTGCTGCTGGTGACCGGGCTCGGTTCGACCAGCTGGGACGCCGCCTCGGTCGGCGACGACCCGCGCAATTTCTATCTGTGGGGTGCCATGGGGTCGGCGGCATTGGTCGGGCTCGGTCTCGCGATCGCCCAGCCGCAGCGGCGGATATTGGTCGTCACCGGCGACGGCGAGATGCTGATGGGGTTGGGCGGGCTCGCGACGATCGGGGTGCAGCGTCCCCCGAACCTCTCGCTCGCGGTATTCGACAACGGCCATTACGGCGAGACCGGCATGCAGCCGAGCCATACCGAAGCCGGGGTCGAGCTGGTCGGCGTGGCGCGCGCCTGCGGCATCAAAGAGACCTTTGACGTCAGCGACGAGCTGGGCCTGCGCGAATTCGCCGGACGGGTTCACAAATCGACGACAACCTTGTTCGCGCGCGTCGCGATCCGCGCCGACGAGCCGCCGCGGGTCCTGCCGCCGCGTGACGGGGTCCATCTCAAAAATCGGTTCCGCCGCGCCATCGGCCTCGAAACCTGACGAGCGGTGGGTCAAGCGGACGACGTCGCCCGGACCCCGAGGAATTGTCCGTAGCGACCGGCGTCGGCGTGGACGGACGGATTATCGCTCGGCGGATGTGACCTGGATTTCGTCCAGGCCGGTGTAGCGATAGACGATGACCGAGCCGACCCAGGCGGCGATGAACAGGCCGATGATCGCAACGCCGAGCGCGGTAAAGTTGTCGTTCAGCGCGCCGACGCCATCCCAGAATGCGCCTTTCAGCGCAAACTGGTCACCCAATAATCCCAGCACCTCGATACCGCCGATCAGAACCGCGACCACGACCGACACGACGGTGATGGTCAGGTTGTAGTACAGCTTGCGGATCGGCTTGATGAAGGCCCAGTTGTAGGCGCCGAGCATAAGGATGCCGTCGGTGGTGTCGATCAGCGACATCCCCGCGGCGAATAGGGCCGGGAACAGCATTATCGACCAGATCGACATGCCTTTGGCGGCCGCGGTTGCCGAAATGCCGAGGAGCGCCACCTCGGTCGCGGTGTCGAACCCGAGCCCGAACAGGAGGCCGAGCGGATACATGTGCCAACTCTGGCTGATCAGCCGAAACAGCGGGCGGAACAAGCGCGCGAGCACGCCCCGGTTGTTGAGCAGGAGATCAAAATCCTCCTCCACGTAGCGGCCGCCTTGGCGCACGTGCCGGAAGGTCCGCCAGACGCCGCGCAGAATGATCAGGTTGGCGGCGGCGATGGCGAACAGGAACAGCGCGGAGACGCTCGTACCAATGACGCCGCCGACCGCCTTGAACCAGTCGAAGGACCCGGCCAGAGCCGTTGCCGTCGCGGCCACGCCTGCCGCGGCGACGATCACGACGGTCGAGTGGCCCATGGCAAAGAAGAAGCCAACCCCGACTGGCCGCTTGCCTTCCTGCATCAGCTTGCGGGTCACATTGTCGATCGCCGCGATGTGGTCGGCGTCGACCGCGTGACGCAGGCCAAACGCGTAGGCCAGCAGCGCGGTGCCGAGCAGGACCGGCTGGTTCCCAAATACCAGCACCGCCCACGCCCACACGGTCAGGTTGGCGAGGATTAGCAGCGTGTAGATGGCGATAATTCGCCGCCGCAGGGCGGTGGGCTGGCGCAGAGTTCGGCGCAGCAAGCTGAGCATGTCGGTCTGCCTCTTACATCATATCATCGCAGAATAAGCCCACGATGACAGCCGTCTGCCGGGCTTTCCCTTTGCGCTTCACAGTGTTTGGACTGACGCGCGCAGTAGTCGCGTCCGCAAAAGGAATAATGGACACGAACACGACAACTGCACCATCTCACGGGCCCGGGGGGGGTGGGCCAAAGCGTCAGCCTCGGCCCTGACCGGAACCCTCTTACGTAAGATTAACGCCAGTCGACCGTCGCAACCTGACCGCCGACGATGGTGACGGTAGCACTGGGGTCGGGGGCATTTTCCCAAGTGTCATAGTCGCCGGCGCGGAGCCCGGGAAACACCGCGGCGAAGACTGGCCGGTCGCTAATTCTGCGTTCCAGGACCTCGACATGGACGCGCCGAGCGGCCTTTCCCCGTGGGCTGACCTCGATTTCCCGGCCGCGCAACCCGGCATCGGTATAGATGACCAGCGCGCCGACGTCCTTCCCGATATCCAGCACGACGCTTTCCGGATGGACCCGGTCGATGTGTTGTTCGGTCATTTTCTTGGCCTCCTTTCGGTCGTTGTTCTCGGATGCCGTCTTTGGACAGTGCCGGCGAAATCTTGCTCACCCGCGGTGGAGCAGTAGAGCAGGTGACAAGCGTGAACCCTCCAGGACGCTTAGCGTCCCGAAGCATTAATTCGTTGCACAACTCGAAGGAGTTGTCATTGCGAGGAGCCCGTAGGGCGACAAAGCAATCCCGAGCGCTCCGGACGTATTCCGCACGAGATTGCTTCGCTGCGCCCGCAATGAACAGCACACAAATGCAACGGACTTCTGCGCCAGGACGCTAGCCTCAGTAATCACACACGACGGCGACGGCACTTACTGGCTCGGGTTGTCGAAACCGGAGTACGGTATTCCCAGATAGGGGAAGCTCGTCAAGAAAGGGGAGCTGATGCTGCCGGGGTCGAGGCCATCCGTGACCGCGGATGACGCCGCGTCCGGGGTGAAAGACGGATCGACCAGCGGGATGGTAACGCCGGCGAGCGCGCGCAATTCGATCGTAAAGACGTCGTCGAGCACCCGGCGCCCATTCGGAAACCCGGCGAGGTCGCCTCCCAGGATCCCGAGGATGTTCGGAGCTGTCGCCGGTGGAACGGCCATGTTCAGCCGCAGCAGATCCGCGAGCGTTTCACCGGTGAAATTCTGGAAGCCGCTAATGATGCCTGCCGGGATGCCGGTGAGAAAGATAGCAACCATATCGGCGCGGGGTTTGCTGTAGGCGGCCAGATTAGGGAAGACTCCGGGATAGTACTCCACCAACCGTCCTGGGACTTCCTGGTGCTGGACAAAATTCAAGAACTGCTTGTCGTTGTTGGGAGATTGCGTGTTCCAAAAGTCCTTCCGTCCAAGCGGGATCATGACTTCGTTGAACAACGGACTGCCGAGCCGCGAAACCTGCACAAACGGTCCGCTCTCGACGACCTGCCCCTGCCCACTGGGCACAAGAACCCTCGCCGTCTGCCGACTCGCCGAAGCATAGACGCCGATGGTCGAGCGTGGGTCATTTACATTCGTGGGGGTGGAGCCGTCGCAAGTCAGCATGCTCTTGGGCAGCTGGATAGCGATGGAATGGACGTTGAGCTTGTTCGTCCCATTGACCCCCGGTGTGGCGGCCAAGGGATTGACATGCAGGTTTTGGAACGGCCGCAGATCGACGAGGTCGAAGACCGACCCCAAATCGACGTAGAACCCCTCCGCACGCTGCCCGGCAAACACCGTTTCACCACTGGGCAAAACATGGACGGCATCCTGAGCGAGTGCCGAATAGTCAGGCGTGGAAAAGGGGCCAATGTTGCAGGGCGGAGAGGCCAACATCTCTGCCAGGACGGTCGTCTGGCCATTCTTTACCCGGGTCACCGAATACAACTGACGCTTGTTCCAATTCGGATCGTCGAGCGAGCTGATCGGTCCGGTGTTGTACAGAAAGGTGTTAGGATTTTCCAGCGTGGTCTGGAACAGGAATTGATAGGTGATGTCGGCGACCCCATCACCGTTGTTGTCGATGTGGATCTGATAGAGTACATCATCGCCGAATTCATAAAAGTTCGGACCGCCGGCCGGCCCTTCGAGAGGAATGTAATTGGCGATCAGCGTGACCATGTTCGGATTGTCGGGACTGACAAACGCGTAGACATCGGTGTTGTCGGCCACCGGGTCCTTGGAAATTTCCGGGGCTTCGCGATGGGATGACATCTGTGCAACTCTCCCTCTCGGTTGTTGGGCCGAAACAAAATGGACGATACCAGCCTATGACCGTCGCCCCGCCAAAGCGGGGGCCCAGGGCCTGCCGCAGGGGCAACCGCTAAAACCGTTTGTGGCTCTAGGTTCCCGCTTTCGCGGGAATGACGGCTAAACTTCGGGTTCGTCAGGATTCTTTTTGGGTCGGGCTCTCAGTCTTACAGGCGAGCGGCTGCGCTATGCGCCGCCGCCATCGCGGGTCGCCTCTATAAAGCACGCGACGATCCGCGGATCGCGAAGGACGATCGCCCGCGTACCCACGAGGAGCGTCATCTCGCCCGTGGCGACATTGTTGACATGGACGACCATGGAGCCGGCAGATTTGGCGGACAACCGGGGCGCCGCGGCTTTCGTCGAGTGGTGAACGGCTGCCAGGGCCGGTATCGCAGGCAGCAAGCTCAGCGCTGCCGCACTTACCGGGGTTTGCTGCAGAAACGAGCGTCGGGTCAGCTTTGGCATGTGCTCTCCTGGTGGCGTAGTTGCTACTTCCGGTGTCGATTGTCTAAACGAGGCGATACAAAGCATCGTCACAGATAGTTCGAAGCAGTGATAACGGAAATGTCCCCCAACAATCTTCGGTATCATGTTACTTTAGTGTGACGATTGTATATTATATAATATTTATTATAACCACTCCAGACTTGCCAGTCACGTTTGCGTGACGGTCCGTATACCTGGCAGGACATCGGCTGACCGCCGACACTGTCCCAATCTGCGCCATGGCGGGCGCGGCACACAGCATGATGGCGGCCAACGCCCGGGTGGCACGCTTCACGGACTTCTCCCTTGGATCGGGGCGACCGGCATTGGTCGCTGCCTACCTATTCGCGCGTGTCCGCCGAACGGATGCAGGGGAGGCAAAAAAAATTTGCCGGAGAAAGTCGGCGGCCGCTCCCTACGCCGCGGCAGGGCTCCAGTGCAGCAGCAACGTCGCTCCGCCGGTCGAAGCGATCGTCGGATGCAGACTGCCGCGCCGGCCCAGCACGTGGTCGCCCGATCCGTACTCGGCATCGTCAATGCGGATGGACCCGTCGATCACAAAGCACTCTTCGAGTGCATCGTGCTGATGTCCAGGCACAGCGCTACCGGCTTGCATACGCATGATCGCCGAGCGGGCGCCACCCGCCGGGTTTACATACAGCATGCGCATGGTGACGCCGGGCGCGATCGACATCCACACGCCCTCGGTTCTGCGTCGCGCCTCGGTTCCGCCCGTCGCGCCGATCCGTGCCTGGATGGCTGTCCAGAGTTCCGTCGGCGGCGTTTCCGGCGGAGTGGCATCATGCATCGGCATCAGGCGGCGAGACCATGCCACCACGGCGTCGCGCACCGCCGGGTCATCGGTCATCCGGCGTTCCAGGGCAATACGTTCCGGTTCGTCCAATAGGCCGAGAACATATTCTCCGGTCAGGTCATCCGGCGGATCGGGCACCTCACGCCTCCGGTTCAAGGCAAACTCGCAACTTCGCCAAGGCGCGGCGTACCATCGACTTCATCGAGCCGAGTGGCATCGCAAAGCGCTGGGCCAATTCCGTGTGGGACAGGCCGTAATGCACGGCCATGATGACCGCACTGGCTTCGCGCGTGTCAAGTTGAGCCATGCAGCGTTCCAAATCGAGTGAGACGCCCTCCTGCGGCGGGACTGCTATTTCGAGCGTGTCGAGGTTCACGTCGGGCGGCGGTCGGCTGGCGCTGCTGCGGCGCATGTCCAGGCAAACGTGACGCAGGATCGACAGCATCCAATGAATGGGCTTGCCCTTCGCCGGGTCGTACTGCGCGGCGTCGACCCAGATGCGGGTGAAAGCTTCTTGGGCTGCTTCGGTAGCGGGGTCCGCTTGACCAGCAAACATCCGGCGGGCAACCGCATAAAGCTTGCCGCTGGTGAGGCGATACAGCTCAGCAAACGCAACTTGGTCGCGCTCGGCCGCCGCTCGCAGTAATTCCGCCAACAGATCGGGCGTGGGCTCGCTCACGCGCGGATATCCACATTAAAACGAAAACGTAATTAGCATTGCGGCCGAAGGAGCGTCAACTTGCATATTTCGTCAACTTGCATATTCAAGCATAGGGTTAAAATCTCATGCAATTGACGGCGGCTGAAAGTGAAACGTAAATTGACGCTGCAGGATCGCGAACGGCAGGCCGCCGATCGGTTGCCTCGGTTGATTGCTTGACCTTGATGCACCGGAAGGGCGACAGTTGGCAGCAGAACCAGCCGTTGCGCTGTTCGCGGACCGCGCCAGGTCCGTGGCGGCGGCCGGTGGGTGTCTCGAACCAAGAAAGGGTCGCATTCGTGAGCATCGGAACCCTGCCGCTGTCCCGCTTTACCGTCCTCGACCTGACCCATGCGCGTGCCGGACCGACGGCGGTGCGCCAACTCGCCGATTGGGGCGCCAACGTGATCAAGATCGAGCGCCGCGGCGATGACGGCCGCGATGTGACCGGCTCGCGGCGCGAGGGGTTCGACTTTCAGAACCTCCATCGCAACAAGCGCAGCCTGACCCTCGACCTGAAGACCAAGGACGGGCTCGCGGTTTTTATGAAGCTGGCGGAAAAGGCCGATGTCGTCGTCGAGAATTTCCGTTCGACGGTAAAGCATCGGCTCGGCGTCGATTACGAGAGCGTCAAAAAGATCAACCCGCGCATCGTCTATGGCAGCATTTCCGGGTTTGGCCAGACCGGGCCTTACGCCAAGCGGCCGGGCGTCGACCAGATTGCCCAGGGCATGGGCGGGCTGATGTCGATCACCGGGTTTCCGGGGCAGGGGCCGGTGCGGGTCGGCATCCCGATCGACGATCTCTGCGCCGGTATCCTGTTGGCGCAGGGGATCCTGATGGCGCTGCTCGAACGCGAGACCAGCGGCGAGGGGCAGTGGGTGCACACCTCATTGCTCGAAGCGCAGATCTTCATGCTCGACTTCCAGGCGTCGCGCTGGCTGATGGCGGGCGAGGTTGCCAAGCAGGCCGGCAACGACCATCCGACCGGCATCCCGACGGGGCTGTTCCCAACCGCTGACGGACAGATCAACATCGCCGCTTCGGGCGACCACATGTTCCGCCGTTTTTGCGAGGCGGCCGACGCGATGGCGTTGCTCGACGACCCGGATTACGCGACCGGTGTGGCGCGTTCGAAAAACCGGAAGGCGCTGAACGAAAAGATCGCCGAGATCACCAAAAAGCGCCCGAGCGCCTATTGGGTCGAATTGATGAACGAGGTTGGGGTGCCGTGCGGGCCGCTCTATACGATCGACCAGACCTTTGCCGACCCGCAGGTGCAGCACCTCGAAATGGCGCGGCCGATCGACCATCCGAAGCTCGGTCCGCTCAAGGCGGTCGGGCAGGCGATCAACATGACCCGCACGCCCGAGCCCGAGAAATTGCGCCCGACCCCCGGCCTCGGCCAGCACTCGGATGAAATCCTGCACGGGCTCGGCTACAGCGACGCCAAGATCGCCGACCTGCGCGCCCGCGAAGTCGTTTGATGCCCTAGCCAAGTGGAGTGCGCGGCTGCGTGCGTGGCGGCGGCGCCTCCTAGTCTCAACGCCAAGTATCAGCCCGCAGTCCGATTGCCGGTCACGGGCGGGGTGCGCACACGCGCGCGATCTGCCACACTGCCTCGGCTGAGGGGGAGAGCGCGACATGCTGCTGTTCGGCTTTAACGGACGCGCCACCAGGAATTTCCTGGTCCTCCTGGTGTCGATGCACTTCATCCTGTTTATCGACCGCGTCAACCTGGCGGCCGCGGCGCAAGTGATGCAGAAGGACCTTGGTCTCAGCAATATCGCGCTCGGCGTCGCTTTCTCGGCGTTCAACTACTCATATGCCCCGTTTCAGCTGGTTGGGGGCTGGTTTGGCGACCGCTTTGGCGCGCGGCGCACGCTGACGGTCTGCGGCCTGGTGTGGTCGATCACGACCATCGTGACCGGGGCGGTAACCGGGCTCGCTTCGCTGTTTGCCGTGCGCCTGGTGCTCGGCATGGGCGAGGGTGCGACGTTGCCGGCGGCCACTCGTGCGCTCTCGAAATGGACCTCGCTCTCCTCGCGCGGCACGGCGGTCGGCATCACCCATGCGGCCGGGCGTCTCGGCGCGGGCGCGGCGGCGCCGATCGTCGCCGTCCTGATCACCTGGTTCTCCTGGCGTTTTTCGTTTGTCGCGCTCGGCATTCTGTCGGCTCTTTGGGCGGCGGTGTGGTGGTGGCATTTCCACGAAGATCCGCGTACGCATCCGGACATCACCAGCGCCGAGCTGGCCGCGTTGCCGACCCCCAATCCGACCGGGCAGATCGGTTCCGGTCCGGTCCCGTGGCGCCGCCTCATCCCGCGCGTGACGCCGCTGATGATCATCTACTTCTGCCAGGGCTGGACCGGCTGGCTGTTTGTGACCTGGATGCCGTCCCTGTTGCAGAAAAACTATGGCCTCGATCTGAAGAAATCGTCGCTGTTTTTCGCTGCGATGCTGCTCTGCGCGATGTTTGCGGAATTCTTCGGAGGGGTGGCCACCGACTATCTGCTGCGCCGTACCCGGAACCTGCAAGTCGCGCGCTCGCTGCTGATCGCCGTCAGCTGGACCCTCGCCGTGGCCGGGCTGGTCCCGGCGATAATGATCCACGACCTGGTCATCGGGTTGGCCGGCTTTACGATCGCACTGTTCTTTCTCGGCTTTGCGATCTCGCCGCTGTGGACCGCGACGATGGACATCGCACCGAATTACGCCGGCTCGTCGAGCTCGCTGATGAATGCCGCTGGTGCGGTCGCCGGGATCCTCTCACCAGTGGCCTTCGGCTGGATTCTGACGCGGACCGGCAGTTGGACGACGCCGTTCGCCTTTTCCGTCGGACTGCTGCTGTTCGCCATCGTCATGACCTACTGGATCAGGCCGGACCGGCCGATCGACGTCGTTCCGAGCACCGGTCGCTTGGCAATGGCCGGAGACTGAAACCACGGCGCGAAAGCGCGGATGCGCGTTGCTGCGCCATCTGCCACAATCGAGCGATCGAACCGGAGCCGCCATCAACCAGGAGCGAACGCCGCCATGCTCGACCAGCCTTTGACCAGTAAGATGATCGCCGAAAAAGACGGCGCGATCGGCCATCTGATCTTCAACAACCCGGCGCGGCACAATGCCGTCTCGCTGGAAATGTGGCAGGCCGTCGCCCAGATCATCGACGATTTCGAGCGTGACGACGCGATCCGGGTCATCGTCTTGAGCGGCGCCGGTGGCCGGGCTTTTGTCTCCGGCGCCGACATCTCCGAATTCAAGGAAAGGCGGGCGTCGGAGGAGGCCGCCGCCGCGTACAGCAGGATTTCCGAGGGAGCGCGGATGCGGCTGCAGGAGACCTTGAAGCCGACGATCGCGATGATCCGCGGCTATTGCATCGGCGGCGGCGTCGGCACCGCACTCGCCTGCGACATGCGGATTGCCGCCGAGGGCTCGAAATTCGGCGTTCCGGCGGCCAAGCTCGGGCTCGGCTACGCCTATGACGGCATCAAAAAGCTGGTCGACCTGGTCGGCCCGGCCTGCGCCCGCGAGATCTTCTTCACCGCGCGGCAGTTCACCGCCGAGGAGGCCTGGCGCATGGGCCTCGTCAACCAGGTCGTCCCGGGCGAGGAGTTGGAGAGTTACGTCAAGAACTACTGCGACATGATCGCGGCGAATGCGCCGTTGACGGTGCGTTCAGCCAAAGTGAACATTCGCGAGGCGCTGAAGGACGAGTCGGCGCGCGACTTGGCACTGTGCAAGCGTTTAGTCGACGAATGCTTCGCCAGCGCCGATTACGCCGAAGGCCGCACCGCCTTCATGGAAAAGCGCAAGCCGGCGTTCACCGGCCGGTAAGGTCTATCGCGCTACTTCCTGCCCGGAGAGCGGATTGGGTAGAGGTGAGGAGACAGGGATTCCTATTCAGGTGGTCCGGTTCTTTCTTTCCGCAGAAGGGCCCAGAACCATTCAATCCGTCGGCGATCTTCGTGAAGCGGGCCTCCAAGGGGGAGGCCATGAAAAGTGCGTGGTGGGCTCATGAAATTGAGGCTCGCCTGGTGGCCGGCCCCCGCGAAACGCTCTATATGCGGCGTAACTCCCAATCACGGCCACCGCAATCACGGCCACCGCAATCACACCAACGCTGGCCACGACCGCTATAGGAGGGCCCGCAAATGCTACCGCAACTGTGCCTGATCCGGCGGCGGCCACGGCTACCATGCGGCCGGCGCCCCTGCTCGCCAAGGCTTTGCCGATGGTGTTCGCTACCGTCATTATTTGGGATCTCCCGTAGCGACCGAAGAACCTACCGCGCAAATGTTAGTAGGCAGAACGCGATAATCGCCAGATCAGGTTAATATCTGATTAGCTCAACATCTCAGCTGAGGGTAGCGCCTCGCAACTGTGACGTGGCAGGCGCATTTCTCTGACAGTGCTTACTTAATGGACATCCCTATGAAACTCCCCGCCCACGGCCGTTACGACTACGTGCCGATCACCAAGCGGCCGCAATACGACTGGCCCGAGGGCAAGCGCCTCGCCGTAACCTTCAACAACAACATCGAGCATTTCGCCTTCGGCGCCGGGCTCGGCAGCGACTCGACCGGGGCGCCGGCAGCGCAGAGCCATCGCAACTATGCCTGGCGTGATTATGGCAACCGCGTCGGCCTGTGGTATTACCTCGATCTGCTCGACGAGTTCGCGCTCCCGGGGGCGCACAACGTCAACTCCGCGGTTCTCGAAGCCTGCCCCGACATCGCGGTGCGGCTGAATGCGCGCGGCGACGAGTATGTCGGCCACGGCCGCACCAATTCCGAGCGCCAGGATGTGCTGTGGGAGGAGGACGAGCGCCGGCTGATCGCCGAGTGCACCGAGATCCTGACGCGGGTTTCCGGCCGCCCGCCCGAGGGTTGGCTCGGCCCCTATATCGCCGAGACCGGCGTCACGCTCGACCTGTTGAAGGAGGCGGGCTACCGCTATGTGATGGATTGGGCGATGGACGACCAGCCGATCTGGATGCGCACCCGCGCCGGGCCGATCCTGTCGGTGCCCTATCCGCTCGAGCTCAACGACTCGCCGTCGATGATCTTTCGCCGGCACACCGGGCGCCAATTCGCCGAGATGATTGTCGACCAGTTCGACGAGATGCTTCTGCAATCGAAGAAATACCCGCTGGTGTTTGCGGTCTCGGCGCATCCCTTTGTCGTCGGCCAGCCGTTCCGATTGCATGCCTTCCGCGGGGCCGTCCGCCATATCATGCGACACCGCGACGATCTGTGGATCACCACCCCGGGCGAGATCGCCCGCTATTGCGGAAGCCTGCCGAAGGGGATCATCCCGGGCTCCGGCTAGTGTGATCTTGGCAAGCGAGGAGAATCAAATCTTTGACCGTCATCCCCGCGAAAGCGCGCGAAAGCGCGAACCCAGAGCCTGCCCCTGGCGTGAACAGGGGGCGAGTGACGTGCGGCCGCCCCTGGATCCCCGCTTTCGCGGGGGCGACGGTAAGATACGGGGATAGTTCGCCGCATTTCGGGTCTTAACACTCAACGGAGAAGCGCATGACGATCGAGCGGCACAAAGTCGGCGCACGGATGAGCCAGGCGGTCGCCTATGGCTCGACCGTCTACCTTGCCGGACAAGTAGCTGATACCCCGGCCGCCGATGTCCGTCAGCAGACCGAAGAGGTCCTGCGCAAGATCGACGAGTTGCTCGCCGCCGCCGGCACCGACAATTCAAAGCTGCTGTCGGCGACGATCTGGCTCTCGGACATGCGCTATTTCAACGACATGAACGCGGTATGGGACGCCTGGGTGTCGCCCGGCAACACCCCCGGCCGCGCCTGCGTCGAGGCCCGCCTCGCCGCCCCGCATTGGAAGGTCGAGATCGCCGTCGTCGCCGCCCGCTGAACTTGGCGTTGCCCTTGAGCTTGTAAGGAGAAATCCTTACATGAAAATCGATTCGGAGGGCACCTGCATGGCGTTGGTAATCGAAGAGATGAGCAAGATTACGGCGAAGGGGCAAACGACGGTGCCGAAAGCCGTGCGGCAGGCGCTGGGCGTCGCCAGCGGCGGCAAGATCGCCTATCGGATCAAAGACGGACAGGTGACGCTCCATAACCCGCTTGCGGCGCACACGGATCCCGTGCTTGCCGCATTTCTCGATCTGATCGCCAGGAACATCGCCGCCGGCGGTGCGGCGAGCAGCCTGCCGCCTGATCTGGCTGCGGTGATGCGTCGTGTCGTAGAACAGATCCCGATCGACCTCGAAGAAGAACTGGAGGGTCAGGTCGAGATTTAATCCCAGTCATGGTCGTCAACGGCTGGAACCTGCTGTTCCATCGGGCGATCCTCGGCCAGCTGAACAGGCTGAACGATGCCTCCGAGCGGGCGCGCCGGGCCGACCCCAGCGGTTATCGCGCGAACGCCCATGTAAAGTTGCTGGCGGCGTTGTCGAAGCTGATGCTGGAAGTAATCCCTGCCGATCCAGCCCGACCCGAATACCGCCAGGGCAACACCCTCGGCGAGGCTTATCGAAACTGGTTTCGCGTCAAATTCCTCGGCCGTTTCCGCCTGTTCTTTCGCTATGACAGCCGCTCGCGTCTGATCGTCTATGCCTGGGTCAACGACGAGCGCAGCCTGCGTCAGCGGGGCGCACGGAACGACCCCTACGAAATGTTCCGGCGCATGCTCGAAGCGGGCAATCCCCCGGACGATTGGGCGGCGTTGATCCAAGCCTGCCTCGACGCGCCTGGCGATATGGCGCCTTCGAGCGGGTCCGCCCTCGATCTCGGGAAAGATCGATAACCGATCGGCCGCGACCCGCGGCTCAGCCGCCCGCCTGCGGCAGCTCCATCCGCACCGCGACGGCGGCGCTGGCGATGACCGCGATGTCGCCGGTCTCGTTGTCGGGCACGTCGAGACCCCCTTTGACCAACTTGACCGTGACCTCGCCATGCGGCAATGCGGCTTTGACCGCGGCGGCGTCGACCTTGTCCGGCTGCTGGACGCCGATCGTCACCTCGACCTGCATCCGGCGTGCGTCGAGCTTCAGGCTACGGATCAGGGTCAGCGAGCTGTGGTGGATCGCGTCCTGCACCGCGCGAACCGCCGCCTTGGTGTAGTCGCCGCCATGCAGATCGTTGCCCGTGCCCATTTCGAGGATGACGCGCTTGGCTGGCATTCGGCGTCTCCTTACGGAAGATCGAGCCGTACGACCGCCGCGGCATTGGCGATCACGGTCTTGTTGGTACCGGCATCGTTGGCGATTTCGAGCCCGCCCTCGACGATTTCGACAGTCCCGGTGCCGTGCGGCAAGACCGCCAGCACCGCCGCCTTGTCGACCAGCTCCGGATGCGGCACGCCGATCCGCACCTCCACCTGCATCGAATCGACCGGCAGCCCCACCGCGTCGGCGACGCTCAACGAGTTGTGCCACAGCGCGTCGCGCAACGCGCGCATCGCCGCCTTGGTGTAATCGGCGCCGCGAATATCGGTACCCATGCCGATCTGCAGCACCATGCGCCGCCACGCCATGCTCTCCTCCCCCGCCGGCCATTGCCTCATCGAACTCTACCTGCTCGGTTCGGCCGCGTCATCCGCCGTTCTCGAGCTTGCTTGGGAAAGACCACGATGCGGCACTGGTCTCGATTGGACCGGACACCCGCGCCGCTGTAAGCTGCACCAAATAAGCGGAATGCTTCGACCGATCGGATTATAGCTTCTGCTGCACTATCAGCGAGTGAAACGACGGGGCTCCAATCTTCCTGGAATATGACCGCTCCTTGCCGAAAAAGTCGCGAAGAGGTCTGCGATGACGTGGAATCGCCGGGTGCTGCTTTCGGCCATTCTCGGAATATCCGGCTTTGTGCTGTGGTTAACTGCGGCGGCATTGTTTTTCATGCCGAGCCAAACAAACGATGTCTCGATTGCGCATATACGGGCTTGCGCGCTGGCTGTCGTCGCCGGCGGCGCGTTGATTGTCGGCGCCATCGCATTGTTCGCCAGCAGCGGCTGAATGGCTGGCCGTCGCGGTGCGGGATTACGCCGGCCGGGCGTTTTATGACGCAGATTTGACGCCCGTCCACCGCGGTGGTGTAGAATGCCGGTGCGGCAAACGGCGTGAAAATGCGGCGCCGCATAGTGTGGGAGGAAATGCCGTGACGACCACGACTGCCCCGGACCGCGGCGCGCTGTCCGAACTCGACCATGCCCGGCAGCTGCGCCGTGCGGTGATCGCCAGCACGATCGGCACGACGATCGAGTGGTACGATTTTTTCATCTACGGCACGGTGACCGGGCTGGTCTTTGCCAAGCTCTATTTCCCGGGATCCGACCCGCTGGTCGGCACCTTGCAGGCCTTTGCGATCTACGCGGTCGGTTTTGTGGCGCGGCCGATCGGAGCGGCGATCTTTGGCTATTACGGCGACCGCATCGGGCGCAAGGCGGCGCTGATCGCGACATTGCTGCTGATGGGATTGGCGACCTTCGCCGTCGCTTTTGTGCCGGGCTACGCCAGCATCGGCATTTGGGGTGCGATCATCCTGACTGTCCTGCGCTTTGTCCAAGGGATTGGCGTCGGCGGCGAGTGGGGCGGCTCGGTGCTGTTGTCGATGGAATGGGCGCGGACCACCGCGCATCGCGGCTTTATCGCCTCCTGGCCGCAATTCGGCGTGCCGGCCGGGCTGTTTTTGGCAAACCTGGCGGTGCTGGCGTTCAGCACGATCTCGGGTCCGGCATTTTTGAGCTGGGGCTGGCGCGTCCCGTTCGCGATCAGCATCATCCTGGTCGGGGTCGGGCTCTATATCCGCCTCGGTATTCTCGAGACCCCGGTATTCACTCGGCTGGTCGCGCAAAACCGGATCGAGCGCAGCCCGATCATCGAGGTCGTCAAGCGCCAGCCAAAAGAGATAATCCTGACAGCGCTGGCGCGGATGGGTGAGCAGGCGCCGTTCTACATCTTCACCGCCTTTGTCTTTACCTATGGGGTCACGGTCCTGCACATGTCGCGGGACATGCTGCTGACCGCGGTACTGACCGCCTCGGTCGTGTCGTTTTTTACCATCCCGTTCGCCGGTTATCTGTCCGACCGGATCGGCCGCCGGCGCATGTACATGATCGGTGCGGCGGCGACCGGTGTCTTCGGCTTTATCTATTTTGCGCTGCTCGGCACGGCGATGCCGGGCTGGGTCTTCCTCGCGATCGTGCTGTCCTTGATCCCGCACGATCTGATGTACGGACCGCAAGCCGCGCTGATCGCCGAGTGTTTTACCGGACGGCTGCGCTACAGCGGCGCCTCGCTCGGTTATCAGCTGGCGTCGGTCGTTGCCGGCGGCCCGGCCCCGCTGATCGCGACGGCATTGTTCGCGTCTTTCAAGTCGGGCTATGCGATCGCGGGCTACATTCTAATTTGCGCCGTGATCAGCCTGATCTCCGCTTCGCTGCTGCCCGATTATACCAACCGCGATATTTCAGCCGAGTACGATTCCGGCTGACCACCGCTTCCGATTTTGACGCCGGCACCGCGCGCAGCAGTTGGCAGGCGCGGTCCCCGCTGATAACCTTTCTCGCAACAGAAACGGATCTGGCGCATCGCGCGCCAGCAGCAACGACAACGGGCGCTTTCAAATGCCCGGCGGGCGAGGAGGAAACAAATGACCACAGCTGAAATCGCTGGCGGCAGCGGTATGCCCGACGCCGTGCATCGCGCCCACTTGCGCCGCGCCATGATCGCGAGCACGGTCGGCACGACGATCGAATGGTATAACTTCCTGCTCTACGGCCAAGTGACCGCGCTGGTCTTTGGCAAGATCTTTTTCCCCGGCTCGTCTCCGCTGATCGGCGTGCTGCAGGCGTTCGGCGTTTTTTTCATCGGATTTGTCGGACGGCCGATCGGGGCGGCGATCTTCGGCCATTGGGGCGATCGCATCGGGCGCAAGGCGACGTTGATTGCGACATTGCTGGTCACCGGCTTTGCGACCGTTGCCGTGGGTCTCGTCCCGACCTACGCCAGCATCGGCATCTGGGGCGCCGTGCTGCTGACGATCATCCGCCTGGTCCAAGGCATCGGGGTCGGCGGCGAATGGGGCGGCTCGGTGCTGCTGGCGATGGAATGGGCGCAAACCAACAAGCATCGTGGCTTTATCTCCTCTTGGCCGCAATTCGGCGCGCCTGCCGGGTTCTTTCTGGCCAATCTGGCGGTGCTGGTCTTCAGCTGGCTTTCCGGCGACCAGTTCCTGACCTGGGGGTGGCGCATCCCCTTCCTGATCAGCATCATCATGGTCGGGATCGGGCTGTGGATCCGGCTCGGCATAATCGAAACTCCGGTCTTCCAGAAGGTGCTCGACGAAGAGCGCGTCGAGCGCGTGCCGGTGCTGGAAGTGCTCAAGCGCCAGCCCAAGCAGGTGGCCCTGACCGCGTTGCTGCGGATGCCGGAGCAGGCGCCAGGCTATATCTTTGGCGCTTTCGTCTTCACCTATGGCACGACGGTGCTCGGCGCCCCGCGCAATTTTCTGTTGATCGGCGTGCTCGTCTCCGCCGTCCTCAGTTTCCTCTGGGTCACCGTCGCCGGGCATCTGTCGGATCGCGTCGGCCGCAAAAACATGTACATCATCGGCTGCGTGTTTGTTGCGGTGTTCGGCTTTGTTTACTTCGCCATGCTCGACACCAAAGTGCCGGCATTGATCTTTATCGCCATCGCGGTGTCGGGGCTGCCGATCATGACAATGTATGGGCCGGAGGCGGCTCTGATCGCCAAATCCTTCTCCCCCCGGCTGCGGTACAGCGGCACCTCGCTCGGCTACCAGCTCGCCTCGGTCATCGCCGGCGGCCCGTCGCCGTTCATCGCGACCGCGCTCGTTGCCGCGTTTAGCGCGAGCTTCCCGATCGCGCTGTACATCCTGGCGTGCGCGATCATCGGCATTGTCGCGACGGCGCTGCTGACGGACTACACCAACAAGGACATCTCAGCCGAATATCACGGGGTCTGACCGGGCGGCCTGCCAGTCCCCGGATTTGCACCGGTCGCGAGGCTTACCCGCCCGCTCAGCCTGCTGTGTCGGGGTTCGAGCCGATATCGAGGATGGTCGCCCGGCGCCAATCGCGACGGCATTGGTCGCATCCTGGAGTCGGCTGATGCGATCGCGACCGGCATCGTCGTTTGTGCCCTGATCACCGCGTCGCTGCTTCCCGACGACCCAACTGCGATATTTCAGCCGAATACAATTCGGCCTGATCCGGCACCGCGTATTTTCGACGCTGCTATGCGCGGCACGGTTGGCAGGCGCTGCCGCCGCTGGTAACCTTCCGGCAAAAGAAACCACTCCGGCAGCATTGCGCACCAGGAGGAACGACGACGGGCGCCGCCCGGCAGGTGAGGAGGAAACAAGAATGACCACAGCCGATGTCGCTGCCGTCGGCGGCATGTCCGACGCCGAACATCGTGCGCAACTGCGCCGTGCGGTGATCGCCAGCACGGTCGGGACCACGATCGAATGGTACGATTTCCTGCTTTACGGCACGGTCACCGGGCTGGTCTTCGGCAAGCTGTTTTTTCCTGGGTCCTCGCCGTTGATCGGCGTGCTGCAGGCGTTCGGCGTTTTCTTTGTCGGGTTTGTCGGCCGGCCGATTGGAGCGGCGATCTTTGGCCATTACGGCGACCGCATCGGCCGCAAGGCGACGTTGATCGTCACTTTGCTGGTGACCGGGATTGCCACCTTCGCCGTCGGACTGGTGCCGGGCTATGCGAGCATCGGGATCTGGGGCGCGGTGCTGCTGACGGTGATCCGCCTGATCCAGGGGATCGGGGTCGGCGGCGAATGGGGCGGCTCGGTGCTGCTGGCGATGGAATGGGCGCGCACCAACAACAATCGAGGGTTCATCGCCTCGTGGCCGCAATTTGGGGCGCCGGCCGGGCTTTTTCTCGCCAATCTGGCGGTGCTCGCATTCAGCCGGCTGTCCGGCGACCAATTCCTGGTGTGGGGCTGGCGAATCCCGTTCTTTATCAGCATTATCATGGTCGCGATCGGCCTGTGGATCCGGCTTGGCATTCTCGAAACCCCGGTTTTCCGGCAGGTCATCGCCGAAGACCGCGTTGAACGCGTACCGGTGATCGAGGTCCTGAAGCGCCAGCCCAAGCAGGTTGCTCTCAGCGCGTTGCTGCGGATGCCGGAGCAGGCCCCAGGCTATATTGTCGGCACCTTTATCTTTACCTATGGCACGACAGTGCTCGGCGTATCGCGTGATTTTTTGCTGGTCGCCCTGCTGTTTCAAACCGTTCTTGGCTTTATGTGGGTCACTTTCGCCGGCCACCTGTCGGACCGGGTCGGGCGCAAGCGCATGTACATATTCGGCTGCGTGTTTGTCGCGATCTTCGGCTTCGTCTACTTCGCGCTGCTCGACACCAAGATACCGGCACTGATCTTTATCGCCGTCGCGCTGTCGCTGATCCCGATCATGACGATGTACGGGCCGGAGGCGGCGCTGATCGCGGAAAGCTTCTCGCCGCGGCTGCGCTACAGCGGCGCCTCGCTCGGCTACCAGCTCGCCTCGATCATCGCCGGCGGCCCGTCGCCGTTTATCGCGACGGCGCTGTTCGCGACGTTTCACTCGAGTCTGCCGATCGCGCTCTACATTGTCGGCTGCGCCGTCATCGGGATCATTGCGACGGCAATGCTGACGGACTACACCAACAAGGACATATCGGCCGAGTACGACAAGGTTTGAACCTAGTCAGCCGATACCGGCGCGGTGCGCGCAAGGGGCGCCGCGTCGCGCTCGCTGACCGGCGGAGCGGCGGAGCGGCGCTCCGCACGTTTCCCCGTCGCCTGCCCCGCGGCCTCGTGCTAAAGTTAATACCCTTGGGTAGAATAGTCCGGTTCGTTTAGGGGGACCCGCGCCGATGCTCGACCCGGTCATGCTGTCGCGCATCCAGTTCGGCTTCGTCGTCAGCTTTCACATCATCTTTCCGGCTTTCACGATCGGATTGGCAGCCTGGCTGGCCACGATCGAAGGGATGCGGCTGTTCACCGGCAACCCGCTCTACCGCCGGGTCTTCGATTTTTGGCTCAAGGTGTTCGCACTGTCCTTTGGCATGGGTGTCGTCACCGGCATCGTCATGGCGTTTCAGTTCGGCACCAACTGGAGCGTGCTGGCTGCGCGCACCGGGCCGATCCAGGGCCCGTTGCTGGGTTACGAGGCGTTTACCGCGTTCATGCTCGAAGCGACCTTTTTTGGCGTCATGCTGCTCGGCCGCGAGCGCGCGCCGCCGTGGTTCTATTTTCTATCGTGCTGCATGGTTTCTCTCGGGACAGCGCTGTCGTCGTTCTGGATCCTCGCCAACAACACCTGGATGCAAGTGCCGATCGGCCACCTGGTCATCGACGGCAAGATCGTGCCGACTGATTGGTGGGCGATCACCACCGGGCCGGTCATGCGGGTGCGCTGGCCGCACATGCTGCTAGCCGCCTTTCTGACCACGGGGATGAGCATCATCGCGTCCGGCGCATGGTATCTGTTGCGTCGCACCCATTTGCGCGAAGGCCGGGTAATGCTGAATTGGGGACTGGCGCTGGTCGCGGCGCTGATCCCGGTGCAGATCGGCTTTGGCCACCTGACCGGCGATTACGTCCACCATTACCAGCCGGCCAAGTTCGCCGCGCTCGAGGGGCGCTGGCACACCGAACAGCCGGCGAGCGAAGTGCTGATCGGCGTCCCCGACGAGAACGCCGAACGAAACCTGCTCGCGATAACGGTGCCCTATCTGGGCAGCTTTATCGCTTCGGGCACGTGGGATTCGCGTGAGGTCGGGCTCGACACCTTCCCGCCGCAGGATCGGCCGCCGGTGCTGATCCCGTTCTTGACGTTTCGGCTGATGGTCGGATTGGGGCTCTTGATGCTGGCGGTCTCCTGGGCCGGGATGCTGCTGCGCTGGCGCGGACGGCTCGAAACCGCGCGCTGGTTTTTGTGGGTGGCTCTGGTGTCCTTCCCGAGCGGCTTCGTGGCGGTCATAGCGGGCTGGTTCACCGCTGAGGTCGGCCGCCAGCCCTGGGTCGTCTACGAACTCTGCGCACCACGGACGCGGTGACGCCGTCCCTGGCCGGCGGCACCGTGCTGTTCTCGCTGCTGGCCTACATCGCGGTCTATTCGGTCATCTACTCGTTCGGTTTTTTACTACATTTACCGGCTGTTGCGTGACGGGCCGGCGCAAGAGCCCGAGGCGGTGTCGCCGCGGCGGCCGATGGCCCTGGCGATGCAAGGGAGTGATAAATGAGCGCGCTCGCGCCATCCAACCTGGCGCTGTTCTGGGCGGCGGTAATCGCCGTGGCGATCCTCGTCTACGTGGTCCTCGACGGGTTCGACCTCGGCGTCGGCATTCTCTTCGGCACGAGCCGCGATCCGGTTCTGCGCGAAGAGATGATGGCCGCGATCTCACCGTTCTGGGACGGCAACGAAACCTGGCTGGTGATCGTTGGCGCGTCGCTGTTCGGGGCGTTCCCCACAGTCTATGCCGTGTTTCTGTCGGCCTTTTACATACCGGTGCTGCTGTTGTTGTTTGGGCTGATCTTTCGCGGCGTCGCCTTCGAATTCCGTATCCGCGACGATGCCCGGCGGCTGTGGAACCGAGGTTTCTTTGTCGGCTCGCTGGTCGTCGCCTTTGTCCAGGGCGCGGCGGTGGGCGCGATGATCCGCGGAATCCCGGTGGTCGACGGCCAGTATGCCGGCGGCCCGTTTGCATGGCTGGCGCCGCTGCCGGTGCTATCCGGCATCGGCTTGGTGGTTGGCTATGCCCTGCTCGGAGCCGGCTGGCTGACCCTCAAATCGGAGGGTGCGCTGCGCGAGTGGGCATGGCGGCGTATTCCCTTTCTTGCCGGGGCCGTGCTGGTGGTGCTGGGCCTGGCGCCGCGTTCGCCGAGCGAGAGCGAGCAACCGGCGTCTTATTAGTCGGTCACCCGTGGGGTTTTGCCTTTCCGGTGATTGCACTATTAGCGATGACGGGCGTGTTCGCCGCCGCCAAAAAGCGCCGCGACGGCTGGCCTTATGCCCTGACGGTTGCGTTCTTCGTCGCCGCCTTCCTGTCGTTGGCGGTGATGTTCTGGCCGTACATGATCCCTTATTCAATCACCGTCGCCAATGCCGCGGCGCCCGCCTCCACGCTGTCTTTTTTATTCTGGGGCGCCGGCGTCTTCGTGCTGCCGGTCATCGCGATCTACACCGCCACCGTCTACTGGCTCTTCCGCGGCAAGCTCCGCGGCGGCTATCACTGACGCGGCTTCCGACCGAGTCGACGCGATTTCCTCCAAAGCGACGGGTGCCATTGCGAGGAGCGCACCGCGCGGCGAGGCAACCCCAACCGGCCGAGCCGCGGCTCGCGACGGCAAATCTCCACTACAGTTCGATCCGGTCGACAACCACTCTGACGCGAACGCCGATAGCGGTGGCGCCAGGTCGGGTTCGCTCGGTCACCGCTGCCGGAGGTCGCAGCGCACCAAAAAGGATCGGCGATGCGGTGTGCGGATGGGATCACGCCATCCTCGTACACGGTTGCAACGTCCCTACGGTTTATCCGGCGGGGCGCGGCCCCAGGCGACAAAGCCGTCGTTTTTGAGGCCGGGCTTGCCGTAGGCGAGGCGCGCGCCGGCGAGGGTTTCGACCCGGCCGCCGGCGGCTTCGAGGATCGCCTGGCCGGCCGCGGTGTCCCATTCCATCGTCGTGCCGAAGCGCGGGTAGAGATCGGCCTCGCCCGCCGCGATCAGCCCGAATTTGAGCGCGCTGCCGCATTTCTTACGTTCGAGGACCGGGTAGCTTTCGAGAAATTCAGCGACCCGCCGGCTGTTCTCGTGCGAGCGGCTGTGGACGACCACGAGCCCGTGCGGCGATGCCACGCGAGCGCGAATCGGCTCGATGGCACCGCCCTGGCGCTGACGGGTTGCGGTTCCCGGCCCATAGGCGGCGTAGGTCAGCCCGACCGCCGGGCCGTGCAACACGCCCAGCACCGGCCGGCCGTCTTCGACCAGACCGATGCAGACCGCGAACTCGCCATTCCTGGCGACGAATTCGCGGGTGCCGTCGAGCGGGTCGACCACCCAGAATCGTTCTGCCGAAGGTGGCAGTCCTTCGAGGTCAACCAATTCCTCGGACACGATCGGGATGTCGGGGAACGCGTCCTGCAACATGCCGACGATGACCCGTTCGGCGCCAAGATCCGCCTCGGTGACCGGCGTCTTATCGAGCTTTTGGCGGACGTCGAAATCCTCGGCGTAGACGGCCATGACGGCCTCGCCGGCGGCGATCGCCGCCCGCCGCGCAGTTTCGAGCAGCTTGTCGTGCGGTTGGCTCATGCCGCCTTTTGTCCTTCTGCGGTGCGGATTGCATGCCACAGCCGCTCGGGCGTCACTGGCATGTCGATGTGCTCGATGCCGAGCGGGGTCAGCGCGTTGACGATCGCATTCACCAAGGCCGGCGGAGCGCCGATGGCGCCCGCTTCACCCGCACCCTTGAGCCCGAGCGGGTTGGTGCGGCACGGCACGACATTATAGGAGAATTCGATCGCCGGCAGGTCTTCGGCGCGGGGAAGGCAGTAGTCGGTTAGCGACCCGGTCACGAGCTGACCCGTTTGCGGGTCGAAAACGGTCCGCTCGAGCATGGCCTGGCCCACTCCCTGCGCCACCCCGCCCTGCACTTGGCCGCGCAGCAGCAACGGGTTGACGACGGTGCCGAAATCGTCGACGACGAGATAGCGGACGATGTCGACATGCCCGGTTTCGGGCTCGATCTCGACCTCGCAGACGTGGCAGCCGTTGGGGAAGGTCGGCGCAGGCGGGGTGAAATGCCCGCTCTCCGCAAAACCGGGCTCGACATCGGATGGCAATTGCGCCGGGTTGAACGCCGCCCGCACCACCGCCTCGATCCCGACCTCGCGGTCGGTGCCGGAAATTCGGAATACGCCGTCGGCAAAAGCGACGTCGACCTCGGCCGCCTCCAACAGATGCGCGGCGATTCGGCGCCCCTTGGCAATCAGCTTTTGCGCGGCGGCGTCGACCGAAGCGCCGCCCACCGGCAACGAGCGCGAGCCGCCGGTGCCGCGGCCAAAGGCGACCGCCGCGGTGTCGCCCTGCACCACTCGGATCTGGTCGAGCGGCAGCCCGAACCGTTCGGCGGCGAGCTGGGCGTAAGCGGTCTGATGGCCCTGGCCCGAGGACTGCGTGCCCATTACCATCGTCAAGGTGCCGCTCGGGTCGAAGCGCAGCTCGGCGAATTCGTCAGGCGGCATCCCCGACTGCTCGATATAGACGGCATAGCCGATGCCGCGACAGCGCCCGTGCGCGGCCGAGGCGGCCTGCCGTGCCGCAAAGCCCGCGACATCGGCGGCGGCGAGCGCCTCCTCCATGTTGCGGGCAAAGGCACCGCTGTCGTAGACGAGGCCAAGCGGGGTCGAGTAGGGCATCGCCTCGGGACGGATCAAATTGCGCCGGCGCAACTCCTGCGGTGCGACGCCGAGGCGGCGTGCGGCGTAATCGATCAGGCGCTCGATCGCATAGGCGGCTTCCGGCCGCCCGGCGCCACGATAGGCGTCAACCGGCACCGTATGGGTGAACACCCCCTTGACCGCGACATGGATCGCCGGGATCGCGTAAACCCCGCTGAACATGACGGCACCCGACGCGGTCGGGATCTCCGGCGCAAAATTCGACAGGTAGGCACCCATATTGGCGATCGTCGTGACCGACAGCCCGAGAAAATGCAGCTCGTCGTCGAGCGCCAGTTCAAGCCGAGTGACATTGTCGCGACCCTGCGTGTCGGTCATGAACGCGTCGGAGCGCTCGGGTGTCCATTTGACCGGCCGGCGGACTTTCTTGGCGGCCCACAGCACCAATACATGTTCAGGATAAAGAAATAATTTCATCCCGAACCCGCCGCCGACGTCGCGGGTGACGACACGGATGCGGTTTTCCGGGATTTTGAAAATGCTTTCGGCCAGCAGGCTACGCAGGAAATGCGAGCCCTGGGTCGAACTCCACAGGGTATAGGCTTCCTCGCCGCCATCGTATTCGCCGACGGCGCCGCGCGGCTCCATCGAATTGACGACGATGCGGTTGTTGACCAGATCGAGCGCTATGCGGTGGCGCGCCGCCGCCACCGCGCGCTCGACCGCGGCGGCATCGCCCACTCCCCAATCGAAGGCGAGGTTGCCGGGCGCCTCGTCCCACACCAGCGGCTGACCGGGATCGAGCCCATGCGCGGTCTCGACCGCGGCCGGCAGGGTTTCGTAATCGACTTCGATCAGCTCGGCCGCGTCGCGCGCCACGTCAAGGCTTTCGGCGACGACCATCGCCACCGTGTCGCCGACATGCCGCACCCGGTCGCGGACGATCGCCGGCCGCACCGGCAATGGCGACATCGAGCCGTCGCGATTGGTGACCCCGCTGAGGCACGGGATCGGGCCGAGCCCGTCGCGCGCCAAGTCGTCGCCGGTCAGCACGGCGAGCACGCCGGGGACGGTTGAGGCAGCCGTGGTGGCGATCTCGCGGATGCGGGCATGTGCATGCGGCGAGCGCAACATAAAGGCGTGGGCTTGGCGGGGCAGGACGAGATCGTCGACGTAATTTCCCTGGCCGGTCAAGAAGCGCCGATCCTCGACGCGGCGAACCGGCTGGCCGATGCCGAATTGATTCATCAAACGCGACCTCCGACTTCCGGCATATCGGCGGCAGGCCCGCGTTTTGCTATAGCGCAGCGCCGAGGTCCTGATGCACGGCAGTCCGTCTCGCCGGCCGGCAACCGCCTCGCCTACCTTGCCGTGAAGGCCCGCTAGCGCATGCGTGAGCCCGGATCCATCCCCAGATACACCCGGCCGCCGATCGGGTACCACTCGGGCGCGATCGTGACGGTCTGGCCGACGACGTGCAGGTCGCGCCAGCACTCGGCGAGGCGGCTCTCGCGCTTGAACGACGTGCTGCCGCCGTGCCGGTACATCAAATCCATCGCCTCGCGCGCGCTGTCGGCGGCGTAAATGGCGGCCAATCGGCAGCGGGCGCGTTGCTCGAGGGTGGTGTCGTCGCCGGCGGCGACCGTGTTCCACAGCTCTACGATCTGCGCGCTGCGGTAGGCGCGCCCGGCGTTCAGGATCGCATCGGCCCGCCCGACGGCGTCCTGAACCTGCGGATTCTCGCACAGCATGCCCGGTCCCCGGCCGCGCGGCGTCTTGCCACCGGCCAGTTCGATCAGCGCGTCGATGCCGGCCCGCGCGATGCCGGTGATCACGGCGCTGTGGTGCGGTCCGACCCAGCACTGGACCGGCAAGGCGTAGGTGATCCCAGGCCAGCGCTCCCACTGGTTGTCGAGCGGAATGCCGGCGTGGGGCATCGTCCGCCGCTCCGGCAGGAAGACGTCCGCGACCGTCCAGTCGAAGCTGCCGGTCCCGCGCAGCCCGGCCACGTCCCAGCTCCCCGGCACGATCTCCGCTTGCGCGCGCGGGAAAACCCCGCGCCAGTAGTGGGCGCCGCCGTCCGGGCGGCGGCGCGGCTGGCCGTCGTCGAGAACCTGGAAGCTGCCGAGCATCCAGGCGCTCTCCTGACAGCCGCTGCCAAAGCTCCAGCGCCCGCTGACGCGATAGCCGCCCGCGACCGGCACCGCCTGTCCGCCGCCCGGCACGGCGGTGCCGGCGATGACGGTGTCGGCTCCGTGCGCGTAGATCTCACGGACCCCCTCATCCGGCAGCCCGAGGGTGACGAGCTGGCCGACACTGTTGTTGGCAATGTTCCAGCCGACCGAGCCGGCGCCCTCGGCCAGAAATTCCACGACGCGCAGATAGGTCAGCGGGTCGGCCTGCAAGCCGCCCAGCGCACGCGGGATGACCAGTCGGTAGAAGCCGGCGGCGTGCAATTGCTCGACCAAGGCTTGCGGCAGGCGCTGCTCGCGTTCGATCTCCTCACGATAGCCGCGCAGCACCGGCCGCAGGGCGGCCGCAGCCCGCACTACGGGTTGCTCGTCGACATCTACCGGTAAACGCGTCTCTTCGGCCATCGTGTACATGCTCCTCCTGCCGCCGTTCGGGTCACCAAGACTGGGCGCAGTCTACCACCGTGCCGGCGCCGTGGATCGGCGACCACGCTGTTGCTCATTAACCTGCAAGAACATGCACGGGTTTTGGCCGGGGGTCCCGGTCCCCGTTACGATCGCCACCATCAGACCGGAGCCCGTGCATAGAACCGGATGGCGTTATCCCACAGGAGCTTGCGCTTGCGCGCCGGCTCCATCGTCCAGTCGAGCACGAGCGAGGCCGATTCGGGGAAATGACTTTCGCCATGCGGATAGTCGGACGCGTACATCAGCACCTGATCGCCGACCAGATCGATGACGGCGTTGGTCAATTTGGCACCCTCGGGGATCTCGATGCTCTGAAAGTAGCGCCCGCCGGTTACGTACTCGCTCGGCTTGTGCGCAAGCTCGGGGAGTGCCGCTTTGATCGTCCGGGCGTGTTCGTCGAGCCGCGCCATCCAAAACGGCAGCCAGCCGTGGCCGGCTTCCAACGTGCCGACGCGCAAAGTCGGGTGGCGGTCCATCACCCCGCTGCCGATCAGCGCCGCCATGTTGCGCATGCCGCACCAGGGGTGCGCCGCCGAGCGCTGGAGCCACAGATTGTCCCAGGTGTCCTGCCCGCCCGGCGCATAGGGCGGCATCACCGTGAAGGTGTGAAGCACGACCGCGAGATCGAGCTCGGCGGCTTCGGCGTAGAGCGGCTCCAAGGCCGGGTGGTCGAGCGGCATGCCGGCGGGCGCGTAGACCATCATTCCCCAGGCCCAACGGGCTTGGCCCCAGCGGCGGATCTCGGCGAGCGCACCGTCGATGTCGCGGGCGCCGGCCAGAACCACGCCGCCAAGCCGGCTCGGATATGCGCTGCAATAGTCGTCCATCCAGTGGTGATAGGCACGGTACATCGCCATTTCGAGGGTCACGTCGTCGCCGGCTGTCCAGGTGCCGAACCAGCCCGAGGGCAGCGTCAGGTTCACGTCGACGCCCTCAAAATCCATGTCCCTGATGCGCTCGCCGGGATCGGCGTCGACCCGCGGCGAAGGCTCGCGCGACCGCTTCACGCCGGTGAAGCCGGTCATGTACCCGCTCGGCGCTTCGTCGGGTTCAGCCGTGCCGAGGCGGCGACGATAGCGGCGCTGCCCCTTGGTGTAGGTCACATGGCCGGAACGGCCCTCGGACTTGTAAACCTCCCAGTCTTGCAGCCGGTCCTTTTCGACTGCGCTCAAATAGCGGGCAAGAATGCGGGCATCGGGGCCGACATGCGTGTCGGAGTCGAAGATCCTGAAGCCGTCGCGGGCCATGACTTACTCCTCCTCGAACGGACGGTGACAACTATCGGCGGCGATCGCCCGACGAAAGATAGCGTTGTTCGAGCGCCTGTTGCTTTGCTCCGCTTTCGCCCTCCTCCGGCACCTCAGGTGCGCGATAAGGCTTGTCGCGCCGGCTCTCGAGGAAGGCGTCCCAGGCTTTCACGCCGCTCGATTGGAACGCGGTCATGAAGTCGGACAGGGCCGCCCAGGTGACGTGGTGAGTAAAGCCCGGATACCAGGCAATGGTGACGCCGAGCGCCAGATGTTCGTCGAGGTCGAGATAGCGCCCGAGCTTCCCCTTCATAAACGAAAACGGCCCGGTTACCGCGGCGCGCGCCGCTTTAATTTCGTCAACCGAATGGGGCGACTCGAACTGCACCCAGTCGACGCCGGCCTCCGCGCGGTAAGCCTGCAACCGTGCGATCGTATCCTCCAGTGTGCCCGTTGCGGCATCGCGGGCGTAGCACTGCGCCATAACGACAAAATTCGGATCGAGCTCGTTCTTCATGTCGACCGCTGCACGATAGCGCGCAATCGCCTGGTCGAGCGGCACGACCTCGACGCCCGCGCTCTGCGTCTTGCGCTTGCCCTCGATCGGCTGGTCGTCGATGCGTATTCCGGCAACGCCCGCCCGGATGCATTCGCGTACCATCCGGCGCACCGCCATGATCCCGCCGTGGCCGGTGTCGCCGTCCATGATCACCGGGATCGACACGCTGTCGGCAATCCACCCGGAGATTGTTACGCACTCGGTCATCGTCGCGGTGCCGACGTCTGCCAGACCGGTATAAGCACCGACCACCCCGCCGGTGCCGACAAACAACGCCTCGCAACCGGCTCCCTCCATGATCCGGGCGTGCGCCGCGGTGGGCGGATGGAGGACCGCCAGAACCTTGTCCCGGCGATGGATCAGATCCTGCAGGCGCGCCGATTTTGACGGTGGCTTTGCGCTCATGACCATTCCCCCACAATTTCGAGCCGTCCGGCGGCGAGGATCCGGCGACGAGAATACCGTAGACGGACGCACCGTGCCGAGTTCACCGCGCTTTTATCTTAACCGGGATGTCCTCGATTTCGTGACAGATCACTCGAACCGCGTTCCACGTTATTCTTCCAAGCCCGCGCCCGAGACGCCGAACGTGATCCCAAGCCGACCAGACGCGGGCCAAAATGCGCGACGATACAGCCGTTGCAGCGTAACAACTGCCTTACCGGCAAGGGGCGCTGACGTCGCACGAAGTATTAAATATGATTGCCGCCCCGATCGCGGCGCGAGCAAGAGCTCTTTCCTGATCGCCTTGTGCATTACCGAGCCCGGACAATCACAGGACAAGACGCATGAAGATCGACGGACACTGTCATTGCGGCGAGATCACCTTCGAGGCGGAGGTCGATCCCGGCACGCTCACCATCTGTCACTGCACCGACTGCCAAACTCTCACCGGTTCGGCGTTTCGCGTGAACATCCCCACCGCGGCCGAGCATTTCGTGCTGCGCAACGGCACGCCGAAGAGCTATGTGAAAACTGCCGAAAGCGGCAACAAACGCCGCCACGCCTTCTGCGGCAATTGCGGCACGCCCATCTATGCCTGCGCGGTGGACAATCCGCTAAGCTATGCCTTGCGCGTCGGGACGATCACCCAGCGCGCGGCCTTTTCACCGCGACGGCAAAGCTGGCGGCGCTCTGCGCTGCATTGGGTGGACGCGCTCGCCGCGGTGCCGGCGACCGAAAAAGGGTGACGCCGAGCGCGAATGCTTTAGGCGAGGCCCAGCTTCGGCCGCACCCACTCAGCCAGTTTGTGGATTGCCTCGTCCGCTTCCGGCAAATGTCCGGCGGAAAAATGGAAGACGTGCTGCATCTGCCCGAACACGTCGAGCCTGACATCGACGCCGGCCTGCCTGGCGCGCTCGGCGAGCCGGCGGCTGTCGTCCAATAAGGTCTCGTCGCCGCCCACCTGGATGTAGACCGGCGGCAAGCCTTTGAGGTCTGCGTAAAGCGGGTTGGCCAACGGGTCCTTGCGATCGCCACCTTCACCGAGAAAGGCCGCGGCCATTACCTCGACGACTTCCTTCTGAACAATCGCATCCTTCTCGCGATTGGAAACCAGCGTCTCGCCGGTGAATTCCATGTCGACCCACGGCGAGAGCGGCATCGTCGCCGCCGGCATCGGCAGGCTGCGCTCGCGCGCCCGCAGCAGCGTGGTGACGGCGAGCGCACCGCCCGCCGAGTCACCCGTCAAGGCGATATGACCCGGCTCGATCCCCCGGTCGAGCAGCCCCCGGTAGGCGCAGAGCGCATCATCGACAGGCGCCGGGTGCACATGCTCCGGGGCGCGGCGGTAGTGCGGGATCAAGGCGCGGCAGCCGATCGCCTTGGCCAGGTGACCGTAGACCTTGCGATGCGTATACATCGACGCGGTCATATAGCCGCCGCCATGCAGGCACAGCACGACCCGGTCCTCGGCGCAGCCTTTGGGCGCCGCCCACAACGCCGGCACGCCGCCCGCATCGGTTTCGAGGTAATCAACGCCGCCGGGTTCCGCCGTTACATCGCCCCAGTGCTCGAACATCAGCCGGAGCTCGTCCAGCGGCATTTGCGGGTTGGCCGCGAGCGCCGCCGTCCAGCTGCGATAAAGCGTCGTCAGCCCCTCGGATTCCCGGCTCGCCATCGTTTTCTCCTCCGCCAAAGGACGCGACCATTCTCCGCGAGGACTTGGCCCGAATGTGCCGGCTGTGCCGGACCGGTGCGCGCACGGCGGCCCGGCTCAGGCGACCAGATCGAGCCCGCGCGCCGGCAGCTCCACTTTTCCGCGGCACTCGCCCGCGATCACCGGCATCACCTCCTCGGCAAAGATCTGCATCTGCTCCTCGATCTCCGGGGCCTCGAACCCGCCGAGCTCGAACCACCCGAGAAAGCAGAAATCGTCGTAGCCGCACTCGGCTCGCATCTTCATGATCTTGTCGATGACGTACTGCTTGGAGCCGTGGATCGCGATCTCGCGCTCGCGCAGCATCTGCGCGGTGACTTTTTTGTTGAGATCAAACATCGGCTCGTCGAGGCGCGCCACCACCGCGCCGAAACCGAACGGCCCGTAATAGTCGAACTGCAATTCGATCGCCCGCGCCGCGCGTTCGAGCGCCGCCTTCTCCTTGCCGGGGCGGGTGATGTGGAGGTAGCGGCTGGTCATGATCCCGCGCCGCTTCCCGGCGTCCCACCCGAAGTTGAACCGGCCACGGTCGAGCATATCGGGGAAGCCCGCCTTCTCCGCCGCCTCGTAATAGATCTCGAGATTGCGCCGCAGGCGGTCGTTCGGCTCGGCGATCATGACCCCGTTGATCCCGTGCTCGGCCGCGAATTTGAGCGAGCGGGCGCTGGTCAGCGGCTCCCAGAGCTGCGGGTGCGGCTTCTGCACCGGCTGCGGAAAGACCTGCAGCTCTTTGAGCGTGGTGGTGGTCGCCTGCACCGGGTTGCCGGCGGAGTACATGTCGGGATCGCCGAGCTGCATCACCTCTTCCAGCCGGCGTCCAGCCTTGTCTTGCTGGAAGTAGGCGATGGTCTGCTTGTGGTTCCACTTGGTGTAGCTGGGCGGCACCGAGAAGTTCTCGCCGTGATGCGAGAACGAGGGTTCGGTCCAGCACTTCTTCATGATGGCGACGGCTTCCTCGAACGCCTTGCGATTGCGCTCCTGGTCCTGGATCGTCGAGCCGTAGGGGCGGCCAAGCGTCTCGTTCTCGCGCGGTTGATAGCCGCGGCCGATACCGCAATCGACCCGCCCGCCGCTAATCACGTCCAAGGTGGCGATCTGCTCAGCGAGCCGTACCGGGTGATGCCAGACGATGATATTGGCGGCCTGGCCGAGCCGGATGCGCTTGGTGTGGGCCGCGACGCTCATCTGCACCATCAGCGGATTTGGGCTCATCTCCGCGCCCTCGGGCTGGAAGTGGTGCTCGGTGAGCCAAAACGACTGATAGCCCAGCTTTTCGGCCAGGATGCCCTGACGCACCTGGTTCACCAGCGTCTCCTGGGCCACCCGGTGGACCTCGGCCAATGACCCGTCGTTGAGCGTGACGCCGTCTTTGGTGGTGATGACCGGCAGGCTGGACGCGCCGTTGTGAAAGACCCCGATTTCCAGCATGGCTGCTCCCCCCTGTGCATCCGGGCGGGCTCGGTTGCTTCCCCGTCGTCGTAGCTGAGGGACGAGGGTCGCGCCGTCCCGGGATTGCCAAGCTAGGCCCGGATCAGCACCGTGGTCAATTGAGAAGGGCCGGCATCGAGCCGTGCCACAGCGGAAGATGTGCGTCACCTCACCGCGGTCGGCAAGCGCAGCGGCTTCAGCAGCGCCTTTAAGGGTGTTCCTCGCCGTTTTCGCTTGGGTCAATCTGCCACTGGACGAGCGGAAGCGGGATCGTCGATGATCAGACCGTCAGCGGTGCCGCGCTTCAGGGTTGCGCTCGCCGGAGCGCGGTGGCAGAGCGACGCCGACAATGACGCGCGGACCGCGAAGGGTGGGGTGTTACAATGGCTCTGCGCCACACCAAGTTTTGCTGATGCGCCGAGCAATAACCATGTTGTGGCGCAGACGTCGCCGCCTGATCGCCAAGTCCTGGGTTCTTTCTCGCCTTTATTATCCGCTGCACCGCGCTCGCCTGCCGGGTCGGCCGAATGATGAGATCTGGTATTTCGCGTACGGCGCCAATATGGATGACGCCACCTTTCGGGTCCGGCGTGGCATCCAGTCGTTCGAGTGCCGCGCGGGCCGCATCAAAGGCTACCGGCTCCGCTTCAACCTGGAGGGCCGGCCCAAGGGAAAGGCCGCGCCGGCGAATTTGTGCCGCGATCCGGACGCCGAAGTTTGGGGCGTGCTTTACCGCATCACCCGGCGCGCGCTGATCCGTTTGGACTCGACCGAAGGGGTACCGGGACGGGGCTATCGCCACATCGTGGTCGAGGCCGACGACACTGACGGCCGGCGGCTCCAAGCCGTCGCCTACATGGCCGAAGGCAGGGCGGTCGACGGCAAGCCGTCGCTCCGCTACATCAAGCTGCTGCGCGCGGGCGCCAAAGCGCACGGACTGCCCGCGGATTACATCAGCTTCCTGGAAAACATTGAGTATGCGGCGTAGCGCCGGCATTTCACCGGCAGCGCTGCACCCGCCCGACCGTCAAGCGACCACGGCCTTCGATGTGAACAACGTGCGATGACGCCTCTCGCAGCCTTCAATCCGACAGCCAGCTCTTGTAACCCCGGCGCAGAGCCTTGCCGAGCCGCTGGGCGTTGTCCGTCCAGTCCCCTTTGGGTGACGCCGGCGCGGTGGATTTCCTTATTTCCTGTGCCCATCTGCCGAGCCGAAAGACGTTGTCAGTCCAATCCCCGGCGGGCGAACCCGCCTCTCGGAGACGTTGCTCGATACGGGCCTTCAGCGCTGTCGCGTTTGCCCTCTCGTGATCGGTGGCGCCGGGATCTTTGACGACCGCGGCAATGCCCCGCAATTTGCGGCGGAGTGCCTCGACCGATCCCTTGATCGAACTGACGCGCATCATTCGATGGTAGCACCGAAGCCCGTGGCGGAGCTATCTGATCAGACGCGATCATACAGATTAGACGCGATCACGCAGGCGCGGATGTCCTCGCGGCAAGCGTTTTGAAGCGGTGGAAGCCGAGGACGTCCCGAAAGCGCCGCCCGGCGCTGCCATGGCGGTGAGGACGGTTCGCAATCTGGTGTCGGGGCACGAAGGCGGGAGGTGGTATAATCGCGGGCATGTGCGGACGTTTTTACCTGACGGCCACAGCGGCCCAAATCAAGAAGATGTTCAGGGTCGACGACCTGCCCGGGATCGTGCCCCGGTACAACATCGCGCCGGCGCAGCTCTCGCCGATCGTCGTCGCTACGCCGCAGGGCAGGAGCATTCACATGGCCCGGTGGGGGCTGGTGCCCTCCTGGTCACGCGACCTGTCGCTCGGCGGCGGAATGATCAATGCGCCTGCCGAAACACTCGAGGAGAAACCTGCGTACCGGGCAGCCTTTCGCGCGCAACGTTGTCTCGTGCCGGCCAGCGGCTTTTATGAATGGCAGGCAAAAGATGCCAACAAGCAGCCCTACAAGATAGCGCTCAGGAACGGGGCCCCGTTCGCATTCGCCGGTCTATGGGAGAGGTGGGCGCCGCAGGGCGGCGAGCCGGTTGAGACGTTCGCGATCATCACGACGCAAGCGAACAAACTGGTCAGTGAGGTGCACGAGCGCATGCCGATGATCATTGCGCCTGTAGACTATCAGCGCTGGCTCACGGCTCCTCCGGACACGGCAAAGAAGCTGCTGCTCCTCCCCTACACCGGTGGGATGACGATCGTCCCGGTTGGTAATCGCGTGACCAACGTGAAAAATGACGATGCCGAATTACTCAGGCCAATATGACCGTAATCGCAAAGGCCGCGATCCGCGAATGCCGTAAGCGACGCGACCGGAGATCGTAGAGCAGCCGGGGACGCCCGCAATGCCGAGCCGGCTGGCGCATCCCAGGTCAACATGAACGTTGCCGACAATTTGAACGCCGCCGAGCTGGATGAACGCCGCCGAGCTGGGACAGCACCGGGCAGAGCCGACACGGCAAAACCTCGGCGCTTGACGCCTTCGGGTCGTCGCGGCCACGGTTACGCCAACCAGGCAACGCGAAGGAGTGGGGCGATGGAATTCGGCATCTTCAACCTGATGGGGTCGCGCGACCCCGCAAAACCGACGGCGGAGGTGTTTGCCGAGGTCACCGAGCAGACGCGGCGCGCCGACGAGCTCGGCTACGCGATCGCCTGGTTCGCCGAGCACCATTTCTCGAATTACTGCCTGTGCGCGTCGCCGTTGATGCTGGTCGCGCACTGCGCCTCGATCACCAAAAACATCCGGCTCGGCACCGCGGTCGTGGTCTTGCCGCTGTACAACCCGGCGCGGCTCGCGGCCGAGATCGCCACCGCCGACGCGCTGTCGAACGGGCGCCTGATGCTCGGCGTCGGCGCCGGCTACCAGCCCTACGAGTTCGAGCGCTTCGGCGTCGACATCAAAGCCAATCTGGAGATGACCGAAGAGTTCTGCGGCATCCTCGACCGCGCCTTTTCCCAGGATTTTTTCAGCTACGACGGCAAGCACTACCAGATCCCGCAGACCCACATCCCGGCCCGGCCGGTGCAGAATCCCTTGCCGATCTACGTCGCCGGCCATACCGAGGCGATGTTCCGCGCCGCGGCCCGCCACGGCTACCGGGTGTTGTCGTCGGGCAGGGTCGGGGGTGCGGCGCTCCTCGCCGAGCAGTACCAGCTGATCAAAGACGCCTTTGCCGCCGAAGGCGTGCCACTGGCGAACGCCCAGATCACCGTCAACCGCTTCTGCCACATCACCGACAGCAAGGAGGACGGGATGCGCTTCGCCGAAAATGCGCGCTACCAGACCCGGCTCGCCTCGAGCCTGCGGCGGCGCCAGGAGGTCATGCAGGGTACCGTGCTGGTCGACAAGCCGTTCCCCGACGAGCCGCCACTCGAACAGATCCACCAGGATCTCTTGATCGGCGACGTCGAGACCGTGGCCGAGAAGCTGGTCGGTGAGATCCGGGCGACCGATCCCGCCCACATGTGCTTTTCGTTCAAGGTCGGTGCGACCCCGCACACGGCCGCGATGCGCTCGATGGAGCTGATGATGAGCGAGGTCAGGCCGCGGGTCGAGCAGGCGCGCGGCCCGCTCGCGCGCCGCGCGGCGGAGTAATTGGGGGCTCGGGCGCGACCCAACCACGATTTCTTACCCTTTTCGGCGGTTTGAGACGACAAGCAACATCTACGGAGCAAGGAACATGGAAATCGGTGCGGCGATCTTCTTTACCGACTACTCGATGGCGCCGACCGAGCTTGCGGTGGCGCTGGAGGAGCGCGGTTTCGATTCGCTGTGGGTGGCCGAGCATTCGCATATCCCGGTCACCCGCCGCTTCAACGTGCCGGGCGGCGAGCTGAGCAAGCAGTATTACGACGTCATGGACCCGTTCGTCACCTTGAGCACGGCGGCCGCAGTCACCAAGCGGCTGAAGCTCGGCACCGGCGTCTGTCTGGTAATCCAGCGCGACACGATCCAGACGGCGAAACTCGTCGCCTCGCTCGATCAGGTGTCGCAGGGGCGCTTTCTGTTTGGCATCGGCTGCGGCTGGAATGCCGAGGAGATGGAAGACCACGGCGCCGTCTACGAAACCCGCACGTTGAAGATGCGCGAGCAGATCGAGGCGATGAAGGAGATTTGGACCAAGGACAAGCCCGAGTATCACGGCGAGATCGTCAACTTTCCGCCGATGATGACGTGGTCCAAGCCGGCGCAGAAACCACACCCGCCGGTCATCCTCGGCGGCGCCTTCCGGCTTGCGGCGCGGCGGGCAATCCGCTACGGCGACGGGCTGATCCCGTTTGCCGCGAGCGCCGGTCCCGGCAGTCCGGAAGAATTCATGCCGCACCTGCACCAAATGGCGGAAGACGCCGGCCGCGATCCGCGCTCTTTGTCGGTGACGTTGGGCGGCGCCCCCGAAGACCTGAATGTGCTGAAGCGCAATCGCGACCTCGGCATCACCAGAATGAACGTGCGCCTGCCGCCGGCCAAGGCCGACGAGATCCTGCCGATCCTTGATCGCTGGGCGAAATTGATCCCGCTGGTCGGGACCTGACGCGTTAGAGCGGTGTCCGATCGCATTGTATCGTCATTCCCGGCTTGCGCGCACTGTTGTCCGGGATTTTCGCCAGGAAGTCGCTTGCACGGCAGACAAACCCTCTATGTTGGGCCAAAATCGTGTCGCCAAACATGATTTTGAGGTCTGCCGTGCCCGATCTTCGTAGTGCGTTTCACCAGCTGTTGGAACCGCTGGATCGACGGATCATCGCCCGCGCCGTCGCCGCGCATGCCGGCGACCGTGGGGTCGGCAGCGGTGAGCGGGCGTGGACCGGTGGACGACGTCTGAGGGGTGTGTTGTTTGCGCAGTGGGCTGGCTTGACCAGTCTGCGCGAGATCGTGGCGGGGCTGGGAGCGCAGCGCCGGCGCTTTTGTCATCTCAACCGGTATCATCTCAACCGGTGTCATCTCAACCGGCGTGCGCCGTGTCAGTGCTCCGGACGGATGGGCCCCGGCCTGCGCCGGGGTGACGAGTGGATGAGCCGCGAGAGATTTCTTCACAGGCTCTTTCGCAGAAATGACGGACAAATGTTTGATCTCCTGGAATTCTTTTTGGGTCCGGCGCTTAGGCCGCTGGTGGTGTGAATTTAAAGCTTAGTACCCGCCCTCTTCTCGTCATGCCCGCTTTCGCGCACTGCTGTCCGGGATTTTGCAGTCATTGCCCGGGCGCCAGCAAGAGGCGAGCTGCGGGCTGGGGTTTCGGAGCTGCGGAGGTTTGGGTTGCGGGATCGCGCGTTTGGTAAGATCGAACGGGTCGAAGAGCGCCACCTTGAGACGGGCGAGGAGGGCGCTGGCCCCTTGTTTGTGGCTCGAGGCGGCGGCGGTTTGGAACCAGCGCAGCAGACAGAACGCGATCAAGGCGACATCGATTTGAATTTTGACCGCGTTTTCGGAGCGGCCGAGAAAGGATTTGATCTTGAGGTTCTGCTTGATCCACTTGAAGAACAGCTCGATCTGCCAGCGCTCCTTGTCGAGCTGGGCGATTTCGGCGGCCGAGCGGCGATGGTCATTGGTCACCAGATGCAGCGGATCGTGGCCCTCGCGGGCGACGACGATCTCGCGCAACTCGGTTTGATAAAGCGGATCCCGCTTACCATCGTGCCTCAGCCAATTTGAGGAGGCGGTATGGCATTGGTGGGGTGGTGATTGCCGCGATGGCGAGGCGCTCGTGGATGGTTTTTAAAACAAAGCGGCGGTTGAAGCGCCAGGCGAAGGCGGCGAGGTAACGTGGCAGATGTTTGGCGCCGACCACGCGATGGGTGGCCAAGAGGCTGTTTTTGACATTGGCCAGCACCGTGTTCGCCCAGCGGAAGGCAGGGTGGCGCGCCGACCTGCGACCGGAGCCGGTGACGTGCCGTTGATGGACGATGCCCGGCTGTTCGGCGATGCAGCGAAACCACTGGCCGCCGTCGCTGACAACGGTGGTTCCGGCCTCGACAGCGGAGCACAAACGCTTGGTTTCACCGGCTCGGAAGCCACGCACCACCTGCAAGCGAGCGTGTAGCGGCCGACCGTCATCGGAGGTCTCGATCGCGACAATAAAAGGGGTGTGGCCGCGCCGGCCGCGCCCAGACCCTTCGCCGGTGCGCTCGCCGCCGATGTAAGCGTCGTCGATCTCGATCCGCGGGCCGGCGGCGCCGAGCTTGTAACGACGGTCGCGCTCGAGCATGGCCTGCATCAGCTTGTGCTGAAGCCGCCAGGCAGCGTTGGTCGAGATCCCCAGCCGCCGGCCCAACTCGATGTTGGATATTCCCTTCTTGCCCTGGCCAAGCAGATGCATGGCGCGGAACCACAGCCGCATCGGCAGCTTGGTGCCCTGCAAAACGGTGCCGGCGATCAGCGATGTCTGGTACCGGCATCGCCGGCACTGAAGCAGTTGACGGCCCTGGATCTCGGAATACTTTGTCGATGCGCACCGCGGACATTTGAAGCCCTCCGGCCAGCGCCAGACGAACCACGCCTTGCGGCATGCCTCTTCGTCCGGATAGCGCTGCTCGAACGCATCGTCCGAGAGGCCCTTCTGGTGCTGCACGCGGTTACGAGGCATTACTTCACCCTGAAAATCGTCGTGTTTTCAGGATGATATTAGCCTATTACTTGCTGAGTGTCGATGGTAAGCGGGAAGCGGATTGTCGGCCCCGCCGCGCGGCTTTTTGTGGCCGTTGCGCAGTTTGTCGTCAGCCAGGATGGCAGGCTCGGTGGCGGGCTCGGTGGCAGGCTCGGTGGCAGGCTCGGTGGTCGGGCCGGCGATCGGCTCGGCGGTCGGGCCCGGCCGCACCGCGCGGCGGCAGACATTGCGCTTCAGGCGGGTGACAAAGATCGCCCCGGCCGCGACAATCCCTTGCCACCAGGCGTAGTCGGTATGGCCCTTGTCAAACACATAAGTCGTCCCCGGCTCGAGCGCGGTGAGGCGCGCCTCGGCGATGTCGCTGATCTTGGGCGAGGTCACGGCAAAGCGGACCGGAGCGCCGGCGCGGGATCATAAACCAGGTGCATCTTGAGGCCGCGACAGCGCGCATCGGCCTCGGCCCAGCCAAAGCGGCCATCGCGCAGGTTGATCGGCGAGGCATCGAGCAGGCGGATCAGGGCTTGGCCTTGGTGTCGCGCGCGCCTGGCCAATTGCGGCATCAGCGCGTCGCCCAGATCGCGAAACCCCGCCGCCGGCCGCGCCGCCGAAGCGTCGCTCAGCGTCGTCCGCTTGGCCGCACCCAGCCCCAGTGATAAAGCGCCCCCGGCCGGGCGGTGATCGCCTGCTCGATTTCACGCAAGCTCTTCAGCCCGGCAAATTGGGCAAACAGCAGCGTCTTGAGATGGCGCTGACAGGTCCACGCCGCCTCACCCGACCCGACGCCGCGGTTGCCATCGTGACGCTCGACCACGCGATCGACCACCCGGCGATCCAGCGGTTCCACCAGCCGGTGAAACGCGGTACGGATATAAGGCACGGCAGGCCTCAAAATCATGTTTGGCAACGATTTTGGCCCAAAATGTAGGGCTTGTCTGCCGTGCGCTGGCCTCAAGCCCCAAAATCCCGGACAGCAGTGCGCGAAGGCGGGAACCCAGGGGCCACAAATCCTACGGCAGGCCCCCTGTTCGAGGCCAGGGGCAGGCTCTGGGCCCCCGTTTTCGCGGGGGCGACGATTACGTTCTTCCGGTTCAGCTTTTCGGGGTGATCGCGACGTTGGCGTTCTTCTCGAACAGCTTGACCAGGGTCTGGGTGTCCTTGTCGGCGCCGTGCTCGTTGATCACCGTCTGAAACAGCTCGCGCACGACCCCGGCCAAGACCATCGGCGTCTCGCTGTCCTGGCCGAGCTTGGTCGCGAGCCGCACGTCCTTGTGCATCAACGCCAGGGTGAAGCTGACGGAAAAATCATTCTTCAGCAGCTTGGGCAGCGAGAGTTCGGTCGCCGCACTGCGGGCGCTGCCCTTTTGCAGGACGGCGGTGCAGGTTTCGAGGCTGAGCCCGTTCTTGATGCCCATTGCCAGCGCCTCGAAGGTGACCGCGCGCACGCCGGCGCTGATCACGTTGTTGACGAGCTTCATGACATGGCCGGTGCCGACATCGCCGGTGTGGAAGATGTTGGGGCTGATCGTCTCGAAGATCGGCTTGACCTTGGCGAAGATTTCGTCCGGCGCGCCGACCATGATCGCGATCGTGCCGGCAGTGGCGCCGTGCGGGCCGCCGCTGACCGGGGCGTCGATCATCTGCACGCCCTTTTCGGCGAGGCGCGCCGCCATCTCGCGGGTTTCGCCGGGGTCCCCGGTCGTCATGTCCGCCCAAATCTGTCCGGGGCGCAGCATTTCGGCGACGCGGCCTTCGCCAAACAACACGTCGCGCACCTGCGCCGAGGTCGGCAGGCAGGTCATCACCATGTCGCTTTCGCGGGCCAGCGCCGCGGCACTCTGCGTCGGCACACCACCGGCGTCGGCAAAGTGCGCGACGACGTCCGGCCGCAGGTCGAAGACGCGCATCTTGTGCTCGCGCAGCAGCCGCCGCGCCAAGGCACCACCCATGTTGCCCAAGCCGATGTAGCCGAGTTCCATCATCTTTCTCCCGTTTGTTGCTGTTGCCGATGGCTGCGCCGAGCTTCGCATTATCGACGCAGGAGGCATAGGGCGAGTGTTGCCGCTTGGCTTTGGCTGGGGTGCTTCGTTAGGCTGACCGTCGGCTTGCGGCACAACCAGCGAGGTCAGGTCATGGAATTCGGCATGTTCCACGAGTTTCCGTCGCTCCCGGGCCGGTCCGAGAGCGAGGCCTTTGACGAGGCGATGGAACAGGTCGACGCCGCCGAGCGCCTCGGGCTCGACGTGATGTGGCTGGCCGAGCTCCATTTCGAGCCGCGCCGGTCATTGCTGTCGGCGCCGCTCAGCATTGCGAGCGCCATCGCCGCGCGCACCAGGCGCCTCAAGATCGGCATCGCCGTGCAGGTCTTGCCGTTGTGCCATCCGCTGCGGCTCGCCGAGGAGGCTGCCACCGTCGACCAGCTGAGCCACGGCAGGCTGATCTTTGGCGTCGGGCGCAGCGGCGTCGCCCAGACCTATGAGGCCTATGGCGTCTCCTATGCGGAGAGCCAGGCTCGTTTCCGCGAGATCCTCGACGTGATCCAGCGCGCCTGGACCGAGCCGAGTTTCTCGTATGAGGGCACCTTTCACAATTTCAAAAACGTCAGCCTGGTGCCGAAACCCTACCAGAAGCCGACGCCGCCGATCCGCATCGCCGCCAGCACGCCCGACACCTTTCCGGCGATCGGCCGGCGCGGCGTCCCGGTTTTCGCCTCGGTGCGCCACACCAGCTGGTCCGATCTCGCGGGGCAGATCCGCAGCTACCACGACGCGTGGGAGGCGGCCGGCCATCCGGGGCGTGGCCAGGTCTTTGTCTCGGCCCCGACCTATATCGCCGAGACCGAGGAGCGCGCCCGCGCCGATCCCAAGGCGAGCATCATGCATTTCTATCACGAGCAGGCGAATTTGCTGGAGGGTGCCGCAAAACTGGTCGACCCGGTGACTGCGGAACGCCGCATGCGGCGGGTTCACGATCTTCGCCGCCGCACCTATGACGACGCGTTGGCCGCCAACGTGCTGATCGGCACGCCCGACACGATCGCCGGGAAGCTAAAGGCGCTGCAGGCGGAAATCGGGCTCAGCGGCATCCTCGCCGAGCTGAATTGCGGCGGTCTGATCCCGCATGAAAACGTGGTGAACGCGATGCGGCTGTTGTGTGAAGAAGTCATGCCACGCTTTGCGGCGTCCCGAGCGCCGGCCGCCGCCTGACCAACAGGTTTATATTGGGGTTAAATATCGCGTGCGTTATTCGTCATTCCCGCGAAGGCGGGAATCCAGAGATCCAGCGCTTCGGCGGTTGCTATGGACCCCCGCTTTCGCGGGGGCGACGGATAACACAGGGATATTGGACTCAGCATTTCGGGGCTGAGATTGAACACGGATACCCCCAATAGGAGTTGCTAAATGCTGACATTGTACTTCTCACCCGGATCGAGTGCCATGGCGACGCATATCGCATTGCACGAGGTCGGCGTGCCGTTCGAGGCAAAGCCGCTGTCCTTCGCCAAGCGCGAGCAGCATGCGCCCGAATATTTGAAGATCAATCCCGAGGGGAAGGTGCCGACCCTGCTGATCGACGGAAGGGTGCTGACCGAGGTGGCAGGCACCCTCTATTACCTCGCCAGGCGTTACCCGGAGGCGAAACTGTGGCCCGAGGGCCGCATCGAAGAAGAGGCGCAGGCAATCTCGTGGATGTCGTTCATCGCCGCGACCGTGCATCCGGCGCGCCGCATCGGTCTAGAGCGCTGGAAAGAGGTCTTTAAAATCGCCGATCCGCGCCTCGGGTCAAACGAGTGGACAATCGGCGGCCGTTACTCGATCGCCGACATCCACCTGTTCCGGCTCTACTGGCGGTTCAAGACTTCAACGTCGCCGGCCACGGGCGAATATCCAAGCCTCGACGCCCATTTCGAGCGCATGATGGCCCGCCCGGCGGTCATAAAGACGATCGAGATCGAAAGCGCCGTCGGCTACAATCTGCCGTAGTCGCGGGAAGCACGCCGAGCGTAACAAGCGGAGCATTTCGGCCATAGCTGAGATCGCACCCTAAGGTCCAAATAGGACACGGTTGCAATTCGCGCGCCTTGTAATAGATATCATCGCGAACGACGACGATTATTTGCAGAGATCCAGCAGGTGGACAGCCCCCAGCGAACCCTAGATCACGCCTTAAAAGAATTACCTCATCGCTTTTTTGAGGGGATGGTTTCAAAGAAATTACGGGCTTTGGGGATTGAGGCGACGCCCGCACTTTCGAGGGAGCTTGCGGCGCATATTCTGACCGGCAACGGGGGGCCGTTTAGATACAGGAGCAGTAAGCCTCATGGGACCGTCGTCACGCTCGTATTTGACGATGCTGACGGAAATGAACTAACGAAGGCTCTTGATTCTTTCTGTGAAACGCGACTTCCCCAATTAGTTGACAGCCTCGCCAGCTCGACCTCTAAACAGCTGGTCAAGCGCCTAAGATCAGATTGGGTCAATGAACACTTGCTTCAGCAAACCGAAGCCTTTGAGTTTCGTGGCTTCTTAGAAGACAGATGGGGCATACCTCTAGCTCAGTTGCGCATGATGTTGACCATCGCGAGGGAATGGTGCCCAGAGCTAAATAATAAGCCGCGTGATTTCGAGAAGGACAATAAATCTAAACTTCACAATGTGCTAATTCGATTGCTTATCCGGGCCTGTCAGGTCACAAATGAGATAATCTGTCTACTGGAGAACGGCTTTGCCGATGGCGCGATGGCTCGCTGGAGATCGCTTCATGAGATAGGGGTCGTAGCCTCAGTTATCTCCCTGCACGGCGAGGATATTGCCGAACGTTACATCGCACATGCCGCTGTCGAGTCGAGACGTGCGATGGATAGATTTACGGAATGCCGCGAACGCCTCGGACACAAGCCAATATCCAAGCGGGCACGAAGAAAGATTATGAAGGCGTATCAGGCAGTCATAGATCGGTACGGCGAGGTATTCAAAGGCAATTATGGGTGGGCGGCGGAACACCTAAGAAAGAAATCACCGACATTCGCTGAACTTGAAGTGGAGGCAGGACGCGAAGAAATGCGCGCGCATTATCAAATGGGCAACGATAATGTACATGCTGGAGTTAAGAGCATTTTTCATAGATTGGGAGTACTCGAAAATTATGTACACTTGCTTCCCGGGCGCAGCAACGCCGGGTTGGCGGAGCCGGGTCTGAATACGGCGCTTACATTGATGCGGCTCTCCGTGCTGGTATGTATGAGCAATGATTTGGATGACCTTGCCATAGCGCAGGTGATGATAAGTCTTAGCGATGAGACTCAACGATCTTTCTGCCTTGCAGATAAGAAGCTGCGTCGAGACGATAAAATCCAAAGAGCAACCGCTCAGTCTCCTCACCCGAGTGAGACAGCGTAGGCGGGACGCAGTTCGCCGCCTTGGCGATTGCCGGTATTCGGCCGTTCGATGATCGCGATGGGCGGCCGTCTGCGAACGCCTGACCGTTCTCCCGCGCCCGGAGAACCAGGAGGGTTGCGTGATAAATCGTTGCATGCGCCCCGTCCCGGTGCAAGCCTCTCCGCTCGGCTCATCCGCGAGGCGGAAAGGGCGGATACGAGGGGAGGAAAGAGCGATGCGAACAAAGCTTTCATCCTTGGCGCTGGCTGCGATTGGTGTCGCTACGCTTCTTGCCGCCGCGCCGACGCGGCTCAGCGCGCAACAGACCCAGCAGTCTGCGATCCGCGTTAACGAGCATGATTTGGGAGGGGTCGTCACCGGCAAAAACGGGCCCGAAGCCAGCGTCTGGGTGATCGCCGAGACCACCGGGCTGCCGACCGCCTTCGCCAAGATCGTCGTCACCGACGATCAGGGACGCTATGTCGTTCCCGACCTCCCGCAGGCCAATTACGATGTCTGGGTGCGCGGCTACGGCCTCATCAACTCGCCGAGGGTCGTGACGAAGCCGGGTAAGATCGTGAACTTGGAGGCGGTGGCGGCGCCGAATGCGACGGCCGCGGCGCGATATTACCCGGCGGTTTACTGGTATTCGATGCTGAACATCCCGGACCAGAGTGCCTTCTCAGGCCCGAAGCGCGACGAGAACATGCCCGAGAACATCAAAAGTCAGCAAGCCTGGTTGAATATCATAAAGACTACCGGCTGCATCGCGTGCCACGGGATCGGCACCCTCGGGACGCGCACGATCCCTGCTGCGCTCGGTCATTTCGACACCTCGGCAGACGCCTGGGCGCGGCGCATCCAGTCCGGTCAGGCGGAGACCAGCATGGTCAGCACGATCAGCCGGCTGGACCCGCAGCTGGCATTCCAATATTTCGGCGACTGGACCGACAGGATCGCCAAGGGCGAACTGCCGTTTGCGCAACCCCCGCGACCGCAGGGCGTCGAGCGCAATATCGTGCTGACGTTGTGGGACTGGAGCCGGCCCACGGCCTACCTCCACGACCTCACGCCGACAGACCGGCGCAATCCGACCGTCAACGCCAACGGCAAGCTCTATGGCGCGAGCGAGGACAGCACCGACTACACCCCGGTGCTCGATCCGGCGCACAATGCGGTCAGCGAGATCAAGCATCCGGTGCGCGATCCGAACACGCCGACCTCGAAGACCGCCCCGATGGAGCCGTCACCCTATTGGGGCGCGGAACCCATTTGGGACAGCGAGAGCACCAACCACAACCCGATGATGGACGAGAAGGGCCGGGTTTGGTTCACCTCCAGGATCCGCGCGCCGGCAAACCCGGATTTCTGCAAACAGGGATCGAGCCATCCATCGGCGCAGGTCTTCCCACTGAAAGAGTCCGGCCGCCAGCTGTCGATGTATGATCCGGCGACCGGCCAGTTCACATTGATCGACACGTGTTTCCCAACGCACCATCTGAACTTCGCGTACGACGCCAACGATACGCTGTGGACCAGCGCCGGCGGGCCGCAGACGCCGGTCATCGGCTGGCTCAACACGAAAATGTTCGAGGAAACGGGCGACGAGCAGAAATCGCAGGGCTGGACGCCGTTCATCCTCGACACCATCGGTAACGGCAAGCGCGCCGATTATGTCGAGCCCGACCAGCCGGTCGACCCGACCAAGGACAAGCAAGTCGTCGTCGGCCTTTATTCGGTCTCCGTAAATCCCGTCGACGGCACGGTCTGGGGTACCTCGCTCGGATACCCCGGCTATGTGGTTCGCGTGAACCCGGGACCCGATCCGACCCACACCGCCCTGACCGAGATCTATGAGCCGCCATTGCCCGGCTATGGGCCACGCGGTGGTGACATCGACGGCAAGGGCGTGTTCTGGGCGTCACTGGCAAGCGGCCATCTGGCGAGCTTCGACCGCAGCAAATGCAAGGTGTTGAACGGCCCGACCGCGACCGGCAAGCATTGCCCCGAGGGCTGGACCCTCTATCCCTTCCCCGGGCCGCAGTTCAAAGGCATCAGCGATCCCGGCAGCGCCGAGTCGAGCTATTACGTCTGGGTTGATCAGCACAACACATTGGGGCTCGGCAACGACGTGCCGATCGCTACCGGCAACCTCAATAGCGCATTACTGGCTCTCGTCGACGGCAAGTTCGTGGTGCTGCGCGTCCCCTACGTGAACGACTATTTCACGAAAGGGATGGACGGCCGCATCGACGACCCGAACGCCGGCTGGAAAGGCAGGGCATTGTGGACGACCTATGCGACGCGGGCGATGTTCCACCTCGAAAACGGCAAAGGCGCCCTCCCCAAGGTCGTGCGCTTTCAGCTCCGCCCCAACCCGCTCGCCGACTGAGCTGGGGCGCGGGCGCTTCAGCTCTGGCCGGCGATGTTTTGCGGTGCACCCGAACGGTTGGACACCGGTAGTCGCCAAGGCGGCGGATTGCAACCGGCCTACGCAATCGGCGCGGGTGTCGTGATTATCCTTATGGCGGGTCAGGCGTGGTCGACGTAGGCGTCGAGGACTTTTTTGTCGCCGGCGTGCTCGAAATGGATCGCGAGCTTGTTGTCCTCGACCGCGGTCACGGCGCCGTAGCCGAATTTCTGGTGGAAGATGCGGTCGCCGACGCTGAACCCGCCGACCCGGCGGATCTCGGCACCACGCCGCGGGATCGGGCCGCTTTCGATCAACAAGGGCCGCCGCCGGTCGGCCCAGGGAGTGACAACCGGGGCTTGCGGCAGATCGAAAGCGCCGCCCCAGCCACCGGCCGCGAACCCCGAAGCGCGCGCATCGAGGCCGGGCTCGGCTAAAAATTCGACATGCTCGGCCGGCAATTCGTCGACAAACCGCGAGCGGATCGCACTCTGCCATTGGCCGTGGATGCGGCGGTTGGCGGTAAACGAGACGTAGCCGCGGTGGCGCGCGCGAGTCAGACCGACATAAGCGAGGCGGCGCTCTTCTTCCAACGCGGCGAGCCCCCCTTCCTCCATCGCCCGCTGGCTCGGAAACAGCCCGTCCTCCCAGCCCGGCAGAAACACGGTGTCGAATTCGAGCCCCTTGGCGCTGTGCAGGGTCATCAAATTGACCATGTCGCCGGCGGAATCGGCGGCATTGTCCATGACCAGGCTGACATGTTCGAGAAACCCGCCGAGATTCTCGAACTCGGCCATCGCCACAACCAGTTCCTTCAGATTTTCGAGCCGCCCGGCGGCGTCCGGCGAACGGTCGGCCTGCCACATCGCGGTGTAGCCGGATTCGTCGAGCACCGCCTGCACCAGATCGGTATGCGAGACGCGGTCGGCCTCGGCGCGCCAGCGGTCGAGCGATGCGACAAAAGCGGCAAGCGCGTTGCGCGCCGCCGGCCGCAGCCGATTGCCCGATATCAGCATCCGCGCCGCCTCGACCAGCGGCAGCTGCGCGTCGCGCGCCTGGGTGTGGAGCTGCTGCAGGGTCGAGCTGCCGATGCCGCGGCGCGGCGTGTTCAGGATGCGCTCGAAAGCGAGGTCGTCGGCCGGCTGATTGAGGAGGCGCAGATAGGCGAGCGCATCGCGGATCTCCTGGCGCTCGTAAAAGCGCGGGCCGCCGATTACCCGATAGGGCAGCGCCAGCGCGATGAACCTTTCCTCAAACTCGCGGGTCTGGAAGCCGGCGCGTACCAGGATTGCGATCTCGCGCAACCCGTGCCCTTTGCGCTGTAACGCCTCGATCTCGTCGCCGACCCAGCGCGCCTCTTCCTCGGCATCCCATACGCCGCGGACGACAACCTTGTCGCCCTCGTCGGCCTGGGTCCACAGGGTCTTGCCGAGCCGGCCGCTGTTGTGCGCGATCATGCCGGCGGCAGCACCGAGGATGCGCGAGGTCGAGCGGTAGTTTTCCTCGAGCCGGATGATCGCGGCGCCGGGGAAATCACTCTCAAAGCGCAGGATGTTGCCGATCTCCGCACCCCGCCAGCTGTAGATCGACTGGTCGTCGTCGCCGACGCAGCACAGATTGCGCCGCGCCTGGGCCAACAGCCGCAGCCACAGATACTGGGCGATGTTGGTGTCCTGGTATTCGTCGACGAGCACATAGCGGAAGCGGCGGTGATATTCGGCGAGAATGTCGGGATGGCCGGTGAAGAGGGTGAGGTTGTGCAATAGCAGGTCGCCGAAATCGACCGCGTTGACGGTCGCCAGCCGCTCCTGATAGCGCTGGTAAAGCCCGATCGCGCGGCCGTCGGCAAAACCGTCGGCGTCGCCGCGCGGCACCTTCTCGGGGCCGAGGCCGCGGTCCTTCCAGCGCTGAATGACCGCAAGCAGAACCCGCGCCGGCCAGCGCCGCTCGTCGATGTCCTCGGCCTGAAGGATCTGCTTCAGGAGGCGAATCTGGTCGTCGGTGTCGAGGATCGTAAAGCTCGATTTGAGGCCGACCGCCTCGGCGTGACGGCGCAAGATGCGCGCCGCGATCGAATGGAAGGTGCCGAGCCAAAGCCCGTCGGCGGCGCGGCCGATCATGCCTTCGAGCCGCTCGCGCATCTCGCGCGCGGCCTTGTTGGTAAAGGTGACGGCGAGCAATTCGGACGGAAAAGCGCGGCGAGTGGCGAGGATATGGGCGAGCCGGCTCGTCAGCACCCGGGTCTTGCCGGTGCCGGCCCCGGCCAGCACCAGGACCGGGCCGTCGACCGCTTCGACCGCGCGGCGCTGCGCGTCGTTGAGTGCGGTCAAATAGGGGACCGCCGCGTCAGCGGGGAGGGGTGTCAGCACGGCGGGATCGGACATGGGCCTCGAATATAGCAACGCCATCGCGCGGATGCAGCGCCGCGTGTCTCGGGAGGGTGGTCGATGCGGTAAAACGTGACTGCCGCTCGAATTTGCCGGGGTGCGGGGGGGTCAATATCGCGGGATTCGGGGCAGTCGCGACCATCCCGATGCGGATGTGAGGTTGCGTCTCGCGGTATCGGCGTCGCGGCGAGCAAATCGCCCGCCGGCGGGTCGCGACGAGCTCCGCTTCCCGAACGGCTGATCTCGTTGGTCCGCGAGCGCTGATTTGCCGGTCATCCCTACGGTGTCGGTGCCTCCGCCATGGCCGATGGTTCCCAAGGAGTGTGAACCGGGCGATCAACCGGAAAAAGTTCCGCGTGACGCTTCATAACCTCGGCCGCAACCTCCTTTGCCCTCTCCCACCGTTTCCCGGTTTTGTCCGACAGCCCCAGACACAATTCCGGGATATCTCGCCGGTAGTGCCGTTCCCGTGCTTCCAGCAGCCGCTCTCTTAGATCACCCTTGAACTGGTCGCGGAGAAAGTCGTAGGCCACAAGCTCGCTCAGCAGGATCGTAAAGACATTTTCGGCTCGGGCCGGTTCGAACTCGACGAGGTCATTTATCGCCTTGCGCGCACTCTCCAGCCCGAGAAACTGCATGTAGACCACATTGCAGATCGCGCGATGCCAGTCGTCACTAATGCAGACACCGGAAGCTGGCGGGTGGATATCCGCCAGCTTCCGCAAAGAATCGCGCATCACCTTCATATAGGTGTAAAACGCAGTGACGTTATCGACGACATCAGCTTCCAATTGCTGCAGATCCTTGACCGAGGAGTCGAAGACCGGGAAATAACTCTCTTGCGAGGTGAAATGCGCCCCGTCGATCGGCTTGTCACCGTCGATGTTTTGTTGCGGTGCCGTCTGCGGTCCGCCGCGGAACAGGGCAATGTACCGCGGCACCATGTCGACCACCGCTGCGACCCGGCAGAGCGTGGCGATCTCGCAGGCAAAGAGATCGACGACGCCGAGACGCGCGCTGCCGGTCTGATAGGTCCAGGCGAGCACACCGCAGCCCACTGCCCCCACGGCACCGATGAACATACCGCTGTCCGCAATCGCGGCAAAGCCCAGCCGTGGCCAGATCCAGCCATTGGTAGCGGCTGCTACGTCCTTCCAGTTGGTCATTACCTCGCGCTCGAAGCAGAACGGGATCGCGAGCACGGACGCGCCGACCATAATGATGACGGTGACTGAAAAAATCAGACGCAGGTCAGCCACATGCTGCGAGCTTTTCAATCGCTCGAAGGTGGAGGATTCTTCTCGCTCGCGAAGCTGCCGTAGGATCGTAGACGGTGACAGCGAGGACAGGAAGCGCATATGCCCTCCGTAAGGCTGGAGCCAAGGCGTCGATGGATCGCTCGTTCTGGTGCACTGCACACCGACACGAGTTGAGCAATTATGCTGTGATCTATTTCACATTGTCGCAAATTAACCGACCATCGCGCCGGCTGAAAGGAGCGCGCGCGACGTAGAGGGATCGAGGAACATGCGCACAACCTTGCGCCCGTTGCGCATCGGCACACGCGGCAGCCCGATGGCCTTGCGCCAGACCGAGTTGGTACGCGACCGCCTGCTGGCGGCACATCCCGAGTTCGCGGTGGGGGATGCGACACAGATCGTCACGATCCGCACGACCGGCGACCGGGTGCAGGACCGGCGGCTCGCCGAAATCGGCGGCAAGGGGCTGTTCGCCAAAGAGATCGACGAGGCGCTGACCCAGGGCCGCGTCGATCTCGCGGTGCACTCGCTGAAGGACCTGGAGACTTGGCTGCCGAACGGGGTCGAGATCGCCTGCATCCTGCCGCGCGACGACCCGCGCGACGCGTTTTTGTCGCCCAAAGCGGCACGCCTTGCGCAATTGCCGCAGGGCGCTGTCGTCGGCACCGCCTCGCTGCGGCGGCAGGCGCAACTGCTGCGGCTTCGCCCTGACCTCAAGGTCGTGCCGTTGCGCGGCAACGCCAACACGCGCATCCGCAAGCTCGAAGCCGGCGAAGTCGATGCGACCTTGCTGGCGTTGTGCGGGTTGCAGCGGATCGGCCTCGCCCATCTCGCGACCGAGATCCTGCCGCGCGAAATCATGTTGCCGGCGGTTGGGCAGGGCGCGCTCGCGGTCGAATGCCGCGCCGGCGACGAACCGGTGCGAGAGTTGCTGGCGCCGCTGCACGATCCATTGAGTGCCGCCTGCGTCACCGCCGAGCGTGCGATGCTGGCAGTGCTCGACGGCTCCTGCCACACACCGATCGCAGCACTGGCCGAGATCGACGGCAATGGGCTGACGATCGAGGGGTTGCTGCTGACCCCTGACGGCAGCGCCGAGATCCGCGCCCGCCGCTCGGGCGAAATCGCCGACGCTGCTGACATCGGCGGCGCCCTCGGCGAAGAGTTGCGCCGCCGCGCCGGCCCCCAATTCGGGCTCGATCTGTCTTAAATCTTCTTGGTGCCGAGACCGTCGCCGCCGGCGCAGGCTTGCGCGTGCAGCCAGTCGCGCACCGCATATTGCCCGTGATAGACCTCGGCGTAGAGGCCGACCGGCCAGGTCAGGACAAAGACGACGTTGCTGACCACGTCGGTGTTGCGGTTTTCGCAGGGCCCCGAGAGCAGAAACCCGATCGCCAGCAGTACGATCCCGATGACGAGGTAAAGTCCGATCAACGCCCGCATGGTTCTCTCTGACCGGCCATTTCGCAGACGGAGCGGCGGGTGCCGCCCGGTCGCCCGCGCAACGGAACAAATTCCTGCTGCCCAATGCAACCGTTAACTTGGAATCCGTCGCTTGGCGGGGGCGATTTAGCGACCCAATTGCCGCGGCCGCGCTGCCGTGCCGCTCCGCGGTTGGCGCCGCTCGCCGACCGCCGCGCCGCGTCGCGGAAATACGTTATATCAGACCGGATATTTCGTGGTAGGTTCGCTACATTCGCGATTGTGGTTGAGCCAGACCGGAGAACTCTATGACATCGGTTGCCAGCAAGGACGCGTTGAGAATTGTCGGCACCCGGCCGATCCGGCCGGATGGCGTCGACAAGGTCACCGGGCGGGCCAATTTCGGGGCCGACATGGCGCTGCCGGGCATGCTTTGGGGCAAGGTCAAGCGCAGCCCGCATGCGCATGCCCGCATCGTCCACATCGACTACAGCAAAGCGCTGGCGCTCGCCGGCGTGCGTTCGGTCGTGACCGCCGCCGAGTTTCCGGAAATCCGGGCGGAAGAGGCATTTGTCGGCGAAGGCCCGATGAATTTCCGCGATCTGTCGCGCAATGTCATGGCGCGCGACAAGGTGCTCTACGAGGGGCATGCCGTGGCCGGGGTCGCGGCAATCTCGCCGATCGTCGCTGCCGAGGCGCTCGATCTGATCGAGGTCGAGTACGAGGTATTGCCGCACGTCATCGATGTCGAGGCGGCGATGGCGCCGGGAGCGCCGGTGCTGCACGACGATCTTTATACTCAGGGCGTCGAACCCAAGCCGGATCGGCCATCCAACATTTCAAAGCGCGTGGCGTTTGCAAAGGGTGACGCCGAGGCCGGCTTCCGCCAAGCGGATGTCATCGTCGCACGGCGCTATACGACGCAGCCGGTGCACCAAGCCTACATCGAGCCGCATGCCTGCGTCGTCTCGGTCGCGGCCGACGGGCAGGTTCAGATCTGGGCGAGCAGCCAGGGCCAGTTCATGATCCGCGCCTATTGCGCCAAGCTGCTCGGCACCGACATCGCCAACATCCGCGTGATGCCGGCCGAAATCGGCGGCGGTTTCGGCGGCAAGACACTGATTTATCTCGAACCCGTGGCATTGGCGCTGTCGAAGAAGACCGGCCGGCCGGTCAAGATGGTGATGACCCGCGAAGAAGTGTTCCGCGCCACCGGTCCGACCTCGGGTGGGGTCATCGAGGTCAAGCTCGGGGCCAAGCGCGACGGCACGATCGTCGCCGCCGATCTCGTGCTCAAATACCAGGCCGGCGCCTTTCCCGGCTCGCCGGTGCAGCCGGGCTGCATGTGCGCCTTTGCGATGTACGATTTGCCGAACGTCAACATCGTCGGCTACGACGTCGTCTCGAACCGGCCCAAGGTCGCGGCCTACCGGGCGCCGGGCGCGCCGATCTCGTCGTTTGGGGTGGAGAGCTGCATCGACGAACTCGCCTTCGAACTTCGCATCGATCCGCTCGTGTTGCGCGAACAGAACGCGGCAAAAGAGGGCACCAAGGCGGTGCACGGCCCGACCTGGACCAATATCGGTTATCTCGACACTTTGGCGGCGGCAAAGAGCCACCCGAATTACCAGATTCCGCTCGGTCCCAATCAGGGGCGCGGCATCGCCTGCGGTTTCTGGTTCAATGTCGGCGGTGAATCGAGCGCCGCGGTGCATGTCAACGAGGACGGGTCGGTCAGCGTCGCCTCGGGCAGCCCGGATATCGGCGGCTCGCGCGCCTCGATGGCGATGATGGCGGCCGAAACCCTCGGCATCCCGCTCGAGCGGGTCAAGCCGATCGTCGCCGACACCGCCTCGATCGGCTTTACCCACGTGACCGGCGGCAGCCGGGTGACCTTCGCGACCGGCATGGCGACGGTGCAGGCGGCGGAGAAGGTCGTCGACCAACTCAAGCGCCGCGCCGCGATGATCTGGGACATCAGCCCGGAGGCGGTCGACTGGAAGGACGGCTGCGCGGTGCCGGCCGGCGCCAATGCGGGCAGCTTCGACCCGCTGCCATTGGCCGACATCGCGATCAAGGCGGCACGCACCGGTGGTCCGATCGGCGCCGAGGTGCAGCTCAACGCGCAAGGTGCGGGGCCGGCCTTTGCCACCCATGTCTGCGACGTCGAGGTCGACCCCGAGACCGGACACGTCACCGTGCTGCGCTACACCGCAACGCAGGATGTCGGCCGCGCGATCCACCCGAGCTATGTCGAAGGCCAGATCCAGGGCGGCGTGACCCAGGGCATCGGCTGGGCGCTCAACGAGGAGTACATCTACGACAAGCAAGGCCGCATGGATAACCCGGGCTTTCTCGACTATCGCGTGCCGGTGGCGTCGGACATGCCGATGATCGACGCGGTCATCGTCGAAGTGCCGAACCCGCGGCATCCGTTCGGCGTGCGCGGCGTTGGCGAAGTGCCGATCGTGCCGCCGATGGCGGCTGTCGCCAACGCAATCCACGCCGCGACCGGCGCCCGGCTGCGCGACCTGCCGATGGCACCGCCAAAAATCCTCGCCGCCCTCGACGCCGAGGAGCCACAACGGCTCGCGGCCGAGTAGCCATCCGGCCTGCGCCAATTCCCGGTTCGACCGGAAAGAACCGGGAATTGGCCTGGATTACGGTCTCAACGTGCCGAAAAAACCTAAATGGCTCAACGGTCTGCACGCCAATTCGCGTGGTCGGGCTAACCGGGAATTCTTGCGAGACAACCGGGAATCATTTAGCCCAAACCGGGAATTGACGGGAATTGACAGAGCGCCGCCGTCCGAGAGGCTGCCGCCAGGTATCGTGCCGTATCAGACCGCCCGTCCCCGCTTCTTGCGCTGGCGATAGCATAGGGGAGGATTGTGGCGAGAAACCCGTCCGCATCAACGTCGTCCTGGCCTTTCTCTGACCGATTATGCGGCATTGGCAACAAAACCGGAGGCCGGCGACAACACAAAAGACGCAGGTCACCAACCATGCCGCCAAAACGCTTTAACGGCGGCGGCAACCGGCTTTCGCGATGGCATTTCGATTTTCTTATGTCGCCGGCGCCCCAGTGCGGCGCTCGTACCAGCCGCGCGTCCGCACCACGATCCGCACGACCGAGAGCATGACCGGCACTTCGACGAGTACCCCCACCACGGTCGCAAGCGCCGCCCCGGACTGAAAGCCAAAGAGCGCGATCGCGGCGGCAACCGCCAGCTCGAAAAAATTCGACGCGCCGATCAGCGCCGACGGGCAAGCGACGTTGTGCGCAACGCCGAGGGCCCGGTTGAGGCCGTATGCAATCCCGGCGTTGAGATACACCTGAATCACGATCGGCACCGCCAGCAGCGCGATAATCAGCGGCTGCCTGACGATTTGCTCGCCCTGGAACCCGAACAACAACACCAGGGTCGCCAGCAGCGCGAGCAGCGAAATCGGCTGGAGCTTGCGCAGGATTTGCCCGAGCGTCGCGTCGCCGCCGCGCGCCAGCAGCGACCGCCGCCACAGCTGCGCTGCGATCACCGGCACGACGATGTAAAGCACGCCCGACAGAAACAGCGTCGTCCACGGCACGGCGATCGAGGACAGGCCGAGCAGCAACGCGACGATCGGCGCGAACGCGAACACCATGATCGTGTCGTTGAGCGCGACCTGGCTGAGCGTGAAATTCGGCTCGCCGCCGGTCAGGTTCGACCACACAAAGACCATTGCCGTGCACGGTGCTGCGGCCAGCAGGATCAGACCGGCGATGTAGCTGTCGATCTGGCCGGCTGGCAGAAACGGGCGGAACAGCCAGCCGACAAACAGCCAGCCGAGCAGCGCCATGCTGAACGGCTTGACCAACCAGTTGACGCCGGCGGTCACGGCGATGCCGCGCCATTGCTCGGCGACGCGATGCAATGCGCCGAAGTCGACCTTGAGCAGCATCGGCACGATCATCAGCCAGATCAGCGCCGCGACCGGGATGTTGACCTCGGCCAGGGTCATATGGCCGAGCGCCCGAAAGGGGCCGGGCAGCAGCCGTCCGAGCACAATCCCGGCCACGATGCAGAGCGCCACCCAGACCGTCAGATAGCGCTCAAAGGTTCCCAAAGCAGGCGCCGCGCGGCGCCGGTTCACATCAGTCACCGACGTCATGACAGCTCCAGCCTTGGGGCCGCCCTTTTGCGGCCGATTTCATCGACGTTGCGCTTGATCGCCATACGGTCGAGCTTTTCGAACGGCAGTGCGACGAAAATCTTGATGCGGCTTTCGAGCGCGAGATAGGCGTCGCGGAAGGCTCGCCGGCGCTCGGTTTGCGTGCCTTCGACGGCGGCGGGATCGGGCACGCCCCAATGGGCGGTGACCGGATTGCCGGGCCACAGCGGACACACTTCACCCGCTGCCTGGTTGCAGACCGTAAAGACGAAATCCATCACCGGCGCGTCGGGCCTGGCGAATTCATTCCAGCTTTTGCTGCGCAACCCGTGTGTCGGGAAATGGTGTCGTTCGAGTTGTTCGAGCGCCAGCGGATGCACCGCACCTTTCGGGAAGCTGCCGGCGCTGCAGGCGTTAAACTGGCCTTTGCCCCAATGCTCGATCAGAACCTCGGCGAGGATGCTCCGCGCCGAGTTGCCGGTGCAGAGAAACAGAACGTTGTAGACGCGCCTGCCGGTCATATCGGCCGATCGGGTCACGGTTTGCGGGCCTCGACCATGGCCGAGACGATGTGGTTCTCGATGTCTCGGCCGGGAGCCCAGGTCTTGATCAGCTCACGGCTTTCCGGTTTCCGGGTCACGCGGACCTCAACAAATCCGGCGCTCGCAAGCCACTCCTCGATGCGGTCGGCAGAAGCCGCGCCGGCAACGCAGCTGCACAGCAAAGCGGGATCGGATATCAGTTCGGCCGGCAACGGAGCAGTGTTGACGATGTCCGACACCGCGAGCCGCCCGCCCGATTTGAGGACGCGAAAGGCTTCGCGGAACACCTGCGCCTTGTCGGGGACCAGGTTGATCACGCAATTCGAGATCACGACATCGGCCGCGTTATCGGCGACCGGCAGGTGTTCGAGTTCCCCGAGGCGGAATTCGACGTTGCCGGCCCCGATCCGGGCAGTGTTGTCGCGCGCCTTTTTTAACATCTCGTGGGTCATGTCGACACCGATCACGTGACCGGTGTCGCCGACCCGTTGCGCCGCCAGGAAGCAGTCGAACCCGGCGCCGCTGCCGAGATCGACGACGGTTTCACCCGGCCGCATGGCGGCGATCGCCTGCGGGTTGCCGCAGCCAAGCCCAAGATTGGCCCCATCGGGAACCGCGGCCAGCTCCGCCGCGGAATAGCCCATCCGGCGCGCTTTATCCTGCGCCGTGCCGGCATCTTCCGGGCCGCAACACGAGGAGGCCGCCGGCGCGCAGCAGCTCGCCTCGCTTGCCGACGCGATGCCGCCGTAGCGGGCGCGCACCATCTCCTTGATCTGAACATCATCCATTGTTTGTCTCCCTATGCGGCCGTGGTCTTCGCCGGGGCCTCTGTGCAGCAGCCGGAAGCCGGGTCACACACCGGGGCGCTGACCGCATCACGCCCGCAGCAGTTTTCGGTGAGGTAGGCCAACAGCGCGTTCATCGCGCCGTACTCGGCCGAATAGATCAGTTGCCGGCTCAGGCGGCGCTGGGTAATCAGACCGGCATGGACGAGCTGCGCCAGATGGAAGGAGAGCGACGAGGGCTGAACGCCCAGGCGCTCGGCAATCGCCCCGGCCGGCAGCCCTGCCGGCCCGCAGGTGACCAGCAGCCGGAACAGCGCGAGGCGGGTTTCCTGCGCCAGCGCGCCGAGGGCTGAGATCGCAGTTTTCTCGTCCACGACCGTTTCCATAATTCAACGATCGTCAAATAGACCAGGCCTAGCCCTTCGTCAACCCACATTATGAAACTTATCGAAGCGACGAACTATGGGTCTTGAAAACGGAGAGCCCGGCGGGTGGACGTGGACTTAGCGATCCGATATTCCCGGCAAGCATGAAGCGCGTTGCCTCTCCGAAACGAATTCGCGGTCTGATCGGCGACGTCGAAGCGGCGCTTAAGTCTCAGGATTTGGCATGAGCGCGGAGATCGATCAGCCAGAGAACCAGAGCGTACCGCCCGGCCTGCGGCCGATCGAGGAGACACGCCGGAGCATGCTGCATATCCCCGCGGTCGGGGTGCGCGGGCGGCGACAGGCGATCGACGAGCCGCCGATGTTTGTGCGCTCGCGTTTCGAGTGGAGTGTTCAAGAGGTTTCCGGGTCGCTCGGCGACCTCGGCACGTTCCTGCCGCACATCGTCGGCGCGATCACGATCGTCGGCATGAACCCGACCGGCATCCTGACGACGTTCGGGCTGTTTTACGCGTTCTCGGGCGCATTTTACGGTGTACCGATGGCCGTGCAGCCGATGAAAGCGGCATCGGCGGCCGTGTTGATCGAACCGATGAACCCGGGCGCGATTGCCGGGGCGGGGCTGGTCATCGGTGCGTTCTTCCTTTTCCTTGGCATGACGGGAATTGTCGGCCGGATTGCCCGTGCCATGCCGCCGACGATCGCGGGCGGGCTACAGCTGGGCCTCGGGCTTTCGTTGGGTGCGCTCGGCATTCGACTGATGCATGGGGAACTCTGGCTTGGGGTTGCGATCTCGACCGTCATGCTCGTGCTGATGCGCTACCAGCGCATTCCCGTGGCGCTGATTGCTGTGATCATCGGGATTGGTGTCGGGCAGCTTGTTGGACTCGCGCCAGCGTTCCCGCACCTCGATTTCAGGCTGCACCTGCCGCACCTGATCGTACCGACCTGGGGGCAGGTCGTGCATGGCACGATCTACGCCGTCCTGCCGCAAATCCCACTGACCTTAACCAACGCCATTATCGTGACGGCTGCGGTGTCGCGGCAGTTCTTTCCGACAGAGCGGAACGCGGTCAACGAACGCAACCTGGCAATCACGACCGGCCTCGGCAATCTGCTCGCAGCACCCTTCGGCGGCTATCTGATGTGTCATGGTGCAGGCGGCATCGCGGGCCATTTCCGGTTTGGTGCGCGCACCGCGACCGCGCCGGTGTTGATCGGTCTTGTATTTCTTGTGCTCGGTATCGGTTTTGGCGAAAGCGGCTATGCCCTGCTCAAGACGATCCCGGATGCCGTGTTGGGCGCACTGCTGCTGTTCTCCGGGATCGAGCTGGCGCTTTCGTCAAAGCCCCAGGATTACCGCGACGCCGATCTGTTCCTTGTCCTGCTGATGGCCGCGATTGGCGTCGCCCTCAATCCCGCCGCCGCATTCGCGGTCGGTCTGCCGCTCGCCTATGCGATCAAGCGGAAGTGGCTGAGCGTTTGAATTGTTCAGGTGATTGATGTCTGGGCCGCTCTTGGGACGGCTGAACTTGCGTACATCGTAGCGCTTTCTATGACGGTCAGCTTGTCCGCCACGGCTGTAGCTGCGGCCGTGGGATTGCCATGCGGGGCAGCCTTGGTGATCTGCCGGTTTCCCGGCCGCCGGTTGCTGATCTTGCTGGCAAATGCGTTCCTCGGCTTGCCTCCTGTTGTCGTAGGTCTCGGACTTTACCTGACACTGTCGCGCTCGGGACCTCTGGGTGCGATAGCACTTTTGTTCACACCCGGCGCTATGGTGCTGGCACAAGCGATTCTGGCGACGCCGATCATCACAGCCTTGGTGCATCGCGCGATCGAGGAGCCATGGGAGGAATACGGCGGCGCGTTGCGGGTGGAGGGGGCAACCCGGCTGCGATCGATCCGGGTGCTGCTCGCGATCGCGCGGCAGCCGGTTCTGACTGCTGTGCTGGCTGGCTTCGGCCGCACGATTTCCGAAGTCGGCGCAGTGTTGATCGTCGGCGGCAACATCGCGGGCTATACCCGGACGATGACGACGGCGATCGTGCTGGAGACCAGCAAGGGGGAATTGGGGCTGGCGCTCGGTCTCGGCTTGATCCTGATCGGCATTAGTATCGCCGTGAGCGCTGCCGCCTTTGTACTTGGGGAGAAATGATGCAACTCCGACAATTTTTCGCAGTGGTTTTCTTCGTGTTGCTGGCGCATGCCGGCATTGCCGCCGAGTTGCCCTCTGCCCAATCGATTATTCTCGCGTCGATCACCTCAGTCGAGAACTCGGGCCTGCTGGCGCACATCTTGCCGGCCTTTACCAAGGAGACCGGGAAAACGGTGCATGTCCTGGCCCAAGGAACCGGGCAGGCGCTCCAGACCGCCACGCGCGATGACGCCGATCTGGTTCTGGTGCATGACCCGGACGCCGAGCAGAAATTCATCGCGGCAGGCGACGGCATCGATCGCCGGCAGATCGCGTGGAATGACTTTATCGTGGTGGGCCCACGCTCCGACCCGGCGCATATCGCCGGCAGCCAAGTCGCGGTCGCGGGATTGCAGGCAATCGCCGCCGCTCGTGCGCCGTTTGTTTCGCGCGGCGACAAGAGCGGCACCGACGCGCTTGAGCACCGCCTGTGGCGGGTGGCGGGGATCGACCCCGCCAAAACCGCCGGCGGACCATGGTACCGCGATATCGGCGGCGGGATGGGGGCGGCGCTCAACACCGCCCAAGCCATGGGCGCTTACACGATCAGCGATCGCGGCACCTGGTTGAGCTTTGGCAACAAGGGCGATCTCACCGTGCTGGTCGAAGGCGACCCGCGCCTCGTCAACCGCTACGATGTGATTCTGCTTAATCCGGCGAAACATCCCGTGCCAAAACAGGCCTTGGCCCGTCGTTTCGCACAGTGGCTGTTGTCACCGGAGGGACAACTCGCGATCGGCGCCTATAAGGTGGATGGCGAGCAGCTGTTCCACCCTTCGGCGGCGAACCCAAAATAAAGCGGCGTTCAGCGTCTCGTGAATCCCTGGCAAGCGGTGATCGACAAACGAAGGGAATGCAAGCGCCTGCCGCCGCCCCCGTACTAAGCGAGATACGATCGCGGCACGCAGACCCGGTAGCGGCCGCCGGCGACCGGCACGACCGAAACCTCGACCGCGTAGCATGTGCGCAGCGTCTCGGCGGTGACGACTTCGGCAGGGGCCCCGATCCGCAGCAGCTCGCCGCCGGCCAGCACTGCCACGCGGTCGGCGCAGGCAAAGGCCTGTTCCGGATGATGGGTCGACAACAGCACGCTGAGCCCGCGGGTCTCGGCGAGGCCGCGGACGGCATCGAGAACCCGCAGCTGATTGCCGAAATCGAGGCTGGCGGTCGGCTCGTCGAGGACCAGGATCCGCGGCTCCTGGGCAAGCGCGCGGGCGATCAGCGCCAGCTGCCGCTCGCCGCCGCTGACGCGCGGCCATTCGCGCTGCGCCAAGTGGCCGATGCCGAGGGTCGCGACCGCCTCCTCGGCTGCGGCGCGATCGGCCGGCGTCGGCGCGCGAAAAGCGCCGCGATGCGCGGTGCGCCCCATCAGCACAAGTTCGGCCACCGTAAACGGGAAGGTGCCGCCGCCGTTTTGCGGCACATAGCCGAACGTCAGCGCCCGCCGCCGCGGATGCCAGCCGGCGGTTAGTTCGCCATCGACACGCACCGTGCCGTCACGCGGCGGGAGCAGGCCGAGGATGGTCTTGAACAAGGTCGATTTGCCCTCACCGTTGCGGCCGAGAACGCACAGCACCTCGCCGGCCCCGACCGTAAAGCTGAGATGCCGCCCGACGGTATGCCCGGGATAGCCGTAGCTCAGCTCCTCGACGGCCAACCGCGGCGCGCTCACGTCCACACCCGGCGGCGGCCGAAGGCCAGGAGCCACAGGAACACCGGCGTGCCGATGACCGCCGTCAGCACGCCAAGCGGCAATTCCACATTGCCCAGATTGCGCGCCACGGTATCGACCGCAAGCAGATAGCAGGCGCCGAACAGCACGCTGACCGGCAGCAGCCGGGTGAACGCCGGCCCTACCGTCAGCCGCGCCAGATGGGGCACGACAAGCCCGACCCAGCCGATGATGCCGCTCGCCGCGACCGCCGCCGAGGTCATCAACGTCGCGGCCGCGATGACGACGACGCGCAGCATCCGGGTGTCGAGGCCGAGTGCGCTCGCCTCCTCCTCGCCCAGGGTCATGACGTCGATCCGCCAGCGCAGCAAGGCCAGCGGCACCAATCCGATCGCCACCGCCGGCACCAGGCTGGCGAGGTCCGCCGGGTTGACCGCCGCCAGGCTGCCGAGCAGCCAGAAGGTTATGGCGGGCAGCTGGTTGTAGGGGTCGGCGAGGTATTTCAGCAACCCGACGCCGGCACCGAACAGCGCACCGATGACGATTCCGGCCAGCACCAGCACCAGGACCGCATCGCGGTCGCGGATTGCTGCGGCGATCGCATAGACGACGGCCACCGCCGCCAACCCGCCGCCAAACGACGCGGCCTCGATCCCGATCACCGGCAAGGACAGGAAAATCCCGACGACCGCGCCAAAGGCGGCGCCGGACGAGACGCCGAGGATGTCGGGCGACACCAATGGGTTGCGGAACAGCGACTGGTAGGCGGCTCCCGATCCGGCAAGCGCCGCTCCTACCGCTGTCGCGGCGATCACCCGGGGCAGGCGAATTTGCAAAATGACGGCTCCCGCCGGCGCCGGCAGCGGCGAGGCGGCACCCGTCGCCTTGGCGACCAGGAAGGCGACAAGATCGCCCGGCGCCAGCCGGTAGGGCCCGAGCGCGATGGCGGCACCGGCCAGCAGCAGCAACATCAGCACCGCGCCGAGGACGACCGCCCGATACCCGAGGGCCGCGGAAGGTTCACGCCGGCGGAGTGGCAAGAAGGCCGTTGAGCTGCGCGTCTGTGGGTTCCTGCTGGTAGAAGAGTGCATAAAAGCGCCGGGCCTCGGCGCGGACATCCTCGGGAAAGACCGAAGGATAAAGCATCTTCCCGAGCCATAAGAGCCCGATCAATCGATTGGGCGCCGGCGGGTCGTCGAGCCACGAAAACGGCAGGTCGGGCACGAAATGGATGCGCTTCGCCCGCACCGCCTTGAGCTCGCGCCACACCGGGTCGGTGTCGACCGCGGCATAAAAGCGGCGATCCACGGCGAGGATCACATCGGGTTGCCAGGCGAGAACCTGCTCCGGCGAAACCTCGACGATGGTGCGCGGTGCGGTATCCGCGCCAACGACATTGCGCGCCGCGAGGAAGTCGACGACTTCGCTGCCGATCGAACCGGCAACCGCGGTCTCGAGGCCGCGCGGCCCGCGCGCCACGTAGACGCTCGGACGCTCGCCCGGCGCGATTTTTTCGACGCGCCGGCGGGATTGGGTCAGGGTGGCTTCGGCATAGCCCGCCAGGGTTTCAGCGCGTTTCTCGACGCCGAGCAGCGAACCGATGGTGCGCAGCGTCGCTGCGGTGTCGGCGAGCCGGCCGCCGATCAGCGCGTACGGGATGTGCGTCTGCTGCTGGACCCGGTCGGCGAGCGACACATAGGTGGCGGTGGTGTTGCCGACATCCAGCACCAGATCGGGCTTCAGCCGCACCACATTTTCGAGGTTGACCGTGTTGCCGCGGCCGGTCAGCCGACCGATCTCGGGCAGTTCCGCGTACCGCGCCGGCAGAAACGGCCGCGCTTGCGGGCTGGGCGCCCGCGTCCAGCCAAGCATCTTCTCGGGGGCCATCATGTAGAGGGTCAGCGACGCCGGCGGCCCGGCCGGGAAGACCCGCTCGACCGTGTCCGGCAGGTCGATCCGGCGACCGCCGGAATCGGTAAACGGCGTTGCCCCGGCCGTGCGCGGCGCGAAGGTCAGCCCGACGAGCGCACCCGCACCCAGACCGAAGAGATCGCGTCGCCTCACTTGGCGACCATCACATCCGACGCCTTGATCACCGCATAGGCGTCGTCGCCGGTCTTAAGGGCGAGGTCGTCGACCGCCTCGTTGGTGATCGACGAGGTGACGATCACACCGCCGCCGATATCGATGCGTATGTGGGCTGTCGTCTGACCCTTGGTCACTCCGACGATCTTGCCTTTGAGCTGATTGCGGGCACTGAGTTTCATCGTATCCTCGTCCAAAGCAGAACAACTATGGCTGAACGGCAGAAGGCTAAACGGCCGCTCGCCGCCAGCGGCACCCGATCTATCCTATCGGATACCCCCTTGCCAGCGGGAACCGGCCGGACGCTGCCGTTCGCCGCGCCAGGGTCGTGAGTGAGCAGGCGAAGCCGGGCACCGCAGCAAATCGAGCGCGAGCGCCGCATTTCTCACCGATTGGTTCGGGCCTCATCCGGCGCTGTGCCCGGCCCACCTCCCGGCCACCTGAAGGCAAAAAGAGCTTCGCGGCGCGTTGACAACGAGCGCGCGATCTGTCCGACTAGCCCGTTAACCAGGCATCGTTCCGGCAGGTCGCCGTCACAGCCCGACGGCGCCAGCTGACTGTGGGAGGAGAAGGCTCATGTTCCGACCCAAGCGCAGAAGCCGGTGGGCCGTTCTCGTGGTGACCGGCTTTCTGCTGGCCTTCGGCCGCGCTGACGCCCAGCAAAGCGGACGCGGTCAGACGAGCTACATGCCGGTGGACATCACCGAGCCCTTCGCCTCCATCATGGCGCGCCTGTCCGCGGCCAAGCCCGCCGTCGAGCAGGAGCACAACACCCTCCTTAACGAGCGCTACGACCTCAGCGACCGCCCGGCCCAGGGTGTCACGATGGACCGCAGCAAGCCGGTCCAGGAGGGGGTTCGCGTCAAATTGCCTGCCGGGATGACTTGGGACAGCCTGGCGGCAATGACGCCGGACCAAATCCGCGACCAGAACCGGTTCCCGAAGGGCTTCTACCCGCTGCCCCACCCCAAGCACCCGGAAGGGGGTTTTGTTTTTCCGCGCTTTGTCATCGACGCGATCAAACAGCAGGACGGGCGCGACCTGAACCGGTTCGACATCGATTTCGATCTGCCGGATCGGTTCCTGGCCGAGTTCCCGCCAGCCATCTATCTAAGCCCGCGGCCGGAGCTCGGCGACGTCTCGCAAGGCAAGCTGGTCTCTTTGACCAATTACTACCAGCTGTTCAACGGCCTCCTGACGCCCCGCCAGCTCGAAGGGCTGCGACTGCTGCTGACGCCGTTCCCGCAACAACAATTCAATGCGACCGAGGATCGCCGCGCCGAACTTCCCAGCACCGGCGCTGCTTGCTTTGACTGCCATTCCAACGGCCATCAAAACGGTGCGACCCACCTTGCCCCGGATACCAGGCCACAGCAGTTCCGCCATCGCATCAAGACGATATCCTTGCGCGGCTTGAACATTCAGCGGCTGTTCGGCTCGCAGCGGGCGCTCAAGACGGTCGAGGACTTCACCGAATTCGAGCAGCGCACCGCCTATTTCGACGGGGATCACGTGATTGCCGCAAAAAAGGGGGTCAATCCGCTAGAGCGCGGCAGCCAGGTGGATTTCATGGCCGATTTTGAGGAGATGTTGAACTTCCCGCCGGCGCCCAAGCTCGACATCTTCGGCAAGCTCATTCCCGCCACGGCGACCCCGGCCGAGCTGCGCGGCCAGGCGGTGTTTTTTGGCAAGGGCCAGTGCGCCAGCTGCCACCAGCCGCCCTATTACACCGACAATTCGATGCACGACCTTGAAACCGAGCGCTTTTTCAAGCCGATGATGATCAACGGCATGATGGCGGTCGGCGACGGGCCGATCAAAACTTTTGCGCTGCGCGGCGTAAAGGACAACCCGCCCTATCTGCACGACGAGCGGCTGCTGACCCTGGAGGACACGGTCGAGTTCTTCAACCTGATCCTCGGCACCAAGCTCGCGCCGCAGGAAAAGCAGGATCTGGTCGCCTTTATGCGCGCACTGTAGGGGGCAGAGCAGCCGCGCCGGGAGAACGCCGGCGCGCCGGGCGCGAATGATGCTGTCGCCGGTCCGGTCCGCCAACCTCGACCGATGCGCCACCCGCCTGTACCCGGTCGGATGACGGATGCTATCATGGTCGGGAAATTGCGGTTTGCGGCGAGGAGAGCGCAGCATGTCAGAGCACGGCGCCGGGGCGGTCCAAGGTATTGCGTGGCCCTCGAACGGGCTTTCCGAAGTGCCGTTCCGGCTCTACACCGATCCCGACCAATACCGGCTCGAACAGGAGCGCATTTTCAAGGGGCCGGCCTGGAGCTATCTCTGCCTCGCCGCCGAAATCCCCAATGCCGGCGATTGGGTCGCGACCACAATCGGCGAGACCGCGGTCGCCGTCACCCGCGACCATGACGGCGGCGTCAAAGCCTTTGTCAACCGCTGCGCCCATCGCGGCAATCTGCTGTGCATCGAGCGCCAGGGCCACGGCAAAGAAATCAAGTGCATCTATCACGGCTGGACCTATGACCTCGCCGGCAAACTGACCGGCGTCGCGTTTGAGCGCGGGGTCAAGCGCCAGGGCGGGATGCCCGCCGAATTCCGCAAGGACGACCACGATCTGCCGCGGCTGCGGGTCAGCGAACTGGCCGGGCTCGTCTTCGGCACCTTGAGCGACGAGGCGCCCGACCTCGAAACCTACCTCGGCCCGCAGATCACCGGCGGCATCCGCCGGGTGCTGAACCGGCCGGTCCACATTCTCGGCCGCAGCACGCAAGTATTGCCGAACAACTGGAAGCTTTACTTCGAAAACACCAAGGACACCTATCACGCGAGCATCCTGCACACCTTTCTGACGACGTTCCGCATCAACCGGCTGTCGATGCCGGGCGGCATCAATATCGACGACAGCGGCGGGCATCATTTCAGCCAGGCCAAGCTCGACTTCGCCGCCGAGGACGCTGACTACAGCCGCGAGGGTTTGCGCTCCGACATGGAAATGCGCCTCGCCGACCCTTCGGTCATCGAATCGATCGACGAATACGGCGATCAGGTTTCGGTGCAGATATTGACGATCTTTCCCGGCATGATCCTGCAACAGATCAGGAATTCGATCGCGGTGCGGGCGATCCACCCGAAGGGTCTCGAAAAGACCGAGCTCGAATGGATCCATCTGGGCTTTGACGGCGACGACGAGGCGATGACCGAGCGCCGTGTGCGCCAAGGCAATCTGGTGGGTGCGGCCGGCTACATCTCGATGGAAGACGGCTGCGTCGGCGGCTTTGTCCAGCGCGCGCTGCGCTACAATGACGACGACAGCGGTGTCGTGATGATGGGCGGCTACGACGCCCAGTCGCAGCCTTTCCGCTCCAGCGAAGCCGCAATCCGCGGCTTCTGGAAGAAGTACCGCGCCATGGTCGGTGATTGAAGCCACAAGCTTGCAACTATACTTCCGTCGTTCCCGCGGAAGCGGGAACCCAGGGGCCGGAGTCCGAGTGGGCGCCTCTGGACCCCCGCTTTCGCGGGGGCGACGATAACCTACCGAGGCCGCATGGTTGACTTCGAGCCGGCTACTGAGACCATCCGGCACGGCGTCCAAGAGCTGATCGCCGCCTATGCCGAGTGCATCGACGACGACCGGCTCGAAGAATGGCCGGACTTCTTTGTCGAGGACTGCCGCTATCTGATCACCAGCCGGCAGAGCCATGAGGCCGGCTATCGCCACGGCGTCGTCTACGCCGCCTCGCGCGGCATGCTGGCCGACCGCATCCTGGCGTTGCGCCGCGCCAACATCTTTGAGCCGCACCGCTATCGCCACGTCATCGGCCCGACCCGCATCGGCAAGATCGCCGACGGTATCGCCGAAGTCCGCTCGAATTTCATCGCGGTGCGCATCATGCATGACGGCGAGATGAGCCTCTTCGCCGCCGGCCGCTATCTCGACCGCATCGCCGTCGCGGCCGAACCCTACCGCTTCCTCGAACGCCTCGTGATCCTCGACAGCGAAAAAATCGACACGCTCCTGGTCATCCCACTGTAGCCCTCCAAGCGGCCCCGCGCCCCCACGATCACCCCCGGCGGAAGCGCTTGCCGTGGCCTATCAGCCGTTCGTTAGGCAGAAGGACGCCTTTCTCGTTGTCGGCGATGACATGGCCGATGATTTCGGGCCTGGCGGCTGTGGCGTTGAAGGATCGCCAGAATTGGGGCGCAATCGCGCTCGGCCGCGAGCACGCAAAACCCGACCCCCATGTTGTAGACCCCGAACATCTCGGGCTCGTCGACCTCGCCATATTGCTGGATCAGCCGAAAGATTGGCGGCGTCGGCGGCAGGTTGTCGATTTCGAACCCGACCGTTACGGCGACCCGCGGCAGGTTCAACAGGCCGTCGCCGGTGATGTTGACCAGCGCCTTTACATTCGGGACCTGGGCGATGATGTCGAGCGCCTCCGGCACATAAATCAGGGTCGGCCGCAACAGCTCCTCGCCGAGCGTCACGCCGAGCTCGGGAAAGACGTGATCGACCGCGACCTTGCCGCGCTCGAAAAACGCCCGCCGGGCAAGGCTCAACCCGTTGCTGTGAATGCCGCTGCTGTCGATGCCGATGATCACGTCGCCGGGTATCAGGTCGCGCCCGACAATGATCCGGTCGAGCGGCACCAACCCGACCGCCATCCCGACCAGGTCAAAGCCGGTGACCACGTCTTTCAGCTGGGCGATCTCGCCGCCCGAAATCGAGATCCCGGCCTGCCGCGCGCCCTCGGCGAGCCCGACCGCGAGCGCGCCCAGCATCTCGGCGTCGGCCGCGCCGACGGCGATGTAGTCGACCATCGACAACGGCCGCGCGCCGACGCAGATCAGATCGTTGACGTTCATCGCGACGCAGTCGATGCCGATCGTGTCGTATTTTTTCATCATGTCGGCGACGACCGATTTCGAGCCGACCCCATCGGTGCAGATCGCCAGCCCGACGCCGCCGCCGATGTCGACCACATTGGCGAAATAGCCGATGTCGAGCGCCACCGCGCCGAGTTGCCCTGCCGCCGGCCAGGTTTTCTTGATTGCAGCGACGATCTTGCCGAGACCGGTTTCGGCCGCCGCCACATCGACCCCAGCCGCCTTGTAGAGATCCTCAGGCGTGGCCATACCGATGCCCGCTCGGCCCTCTCAGGCGTCGCGAAACGCGATGTCGACGCGGCCGAGGGACCCAAAATCGGCGCTGATCTTGGTCCCGTGGCGGGTGAAGACCATGCCGGTCCACGAGCCGGTGGTGACAAAAGTCCCGGCCTTGGCGCCGCCGCGTGTCCGCATCAGATTGGCGAATTCGACGAGGGCGGCGACCGGATCGCGCGCGGCGCCCATGCTGCTGTCGGCGAAAGGCTCACCGTCTTCGGTGATCCGCATCTCGGTCCGCGAAAGATCGAGCTTCTCCCAATCCGGCACCGCAGCACTCCAGACGAGGCCGCCATTTGCATAATTGTCGGCGAGCATCAGCGGCCGGGCGAGCACGCGCGGATCGACAAAACGGGAATCGACGACCTCGATCACCGGGTGCAGTGTCGCCCCGGCGGTGACATCGGCACGGTCGTAAGGCTGGGCCCGCTGCGGCAGGTCCAGGCCGAGGCGGAACGCGAGCTCGGCCTCGATGGCGATCAGTCGCAACTCTGCGGCGTTATAGCTGGCCGGGCTCGGGCGGATCATCCGCGCATAGATCGGCGCGCAAAACGCCGCTGTCGTCGGTGAGGCGGCGCCGACTTTCCAGCCGCCGATCGCTTCGCCAAGCTGTCGCGCGGCGGCATCCTGGATCTGATAGGCGTCGATGTCGGATTGCGGGCGGCAGGCGGTTGGCAGTTCGGCGATCGGCTCACCACCGCGGCGCGCGGCGCACAACAATCGGGCGGCTTCTTCGGCTTGGTCCTGGCGCATCTCGCATCCTTCCGGGCTCGGGTACGCATCCGCCGCCGGCCGAAAATCGGCCGACGGCTGATGCATTGATAAATTGTACCGGGGTCGGATGCAGCCGCCAAATTACTGATATTTGAGAGTGCTGCCGGTCAGCGGGTCGAGGATCAGCGTCCGCGTGTTCGGCTGGTTGTCAAAGTCGAACATATTGAGGATCGACCCGGCGAACTGGTCGAACGAGAACGACCCGAGCGGCTGGCCTGGCGGCAAGGTCGCGCCGTCGATGAAACCGAGGTTCCAGTTCGTCTCGATAAAACTCAGGCTCGAGGTCTGGTCGGTCACGGTGTGATCGATGAAATTGGTCTTGGCCCAGGGCGAGATCACCATGAAGGGCAACCGCGGGCCATAGCCGCAACGGCCGGCTCCGGGAGGAGCGCCGGCTGGAGTTGGACCACACACGCCCGAGGTCGAGATGGCATTGGGGTTGCCCGGGGTGGTCGACGTTGACAACGGCAAGACCGGGATAAGTGAGTCGTTGGCGTTGGTGGAGGCATCGTCGCTGCCGCTGCCGTTATTGTTTGTCGAGTGATTGACGATTGGCCCGCTCACGTGGTCGTACCAGCCATCCGAATCGTCGTAGTTGATGATCACCGCGGTCTGGCGCCAGAACGGCGACTGCTGGAGCGCATTGAGCACAGTGACAAGAAAGACCTGCTCGGTCAGCGGGTCGGAATTGCCGGGATGCGCATTCTGGTATTTCGGCGCCTTCAGATACGAGACGGCGGGCAGATTGCCAGCCTTCAATGCGTTGAAGAAATCGTTGACGTCGTATTGGTGGTTGGCCTGATCAGTTTTGCCGATCTGCGAGGGCTTATCGGGCAACGGACGCAGATGATGCGGGTTGCGTGTCGATACGTAGTATTGAAAGGGTTCGTGATGCGGCACGTAATCCGCGGTCAGCGTATGGATGTCGGTCGGGGGGGTTGTTTGGCCGTTCTGCGCAGTCGGGTTTGGCACGACCAATGCGGGCTTCGAAGCGCCGGGCGGGGTCCATTGATGCTGGATGTGCATCGAGCCGCAAACAGCCGGGCTGCTCATAGTCGCGGCCTGGGTCGGCGCGAACCCGCCCTGGAACCAACCCCAGGTGACGTGCTTGGCGTTCAGCAGATCACCGATGTTTTTGCCCGACACCTGCACGGTTCCTTGACCGGTCTTGGCGCCGCCCATGTCGGCGCCGCAATCGTCGAGCGCCGGATCGGGATCGCCGGTGATCGTCACCGACGGGCTTGTCGTTGCGATCTTCCCGCCCGAGAACGTCAGGGCGATGACAGCATTTCCGGTCTGCCCAGAGACGAGATTGACGGCGCCCACCGTCGACGGACCGAACATGCTGCCATGCGAGTTGTCGTCCATCGCAAAGCGCTGAGCGTAGTTCCACAGCGCGGTGACGGTGTTGCCGTCGAAATACGCCATCACCATCGACCCATCGGGCCTGCAGCCGAGACCTATGTCGCCGGTTGCCTGGACGAATTTGTCCATCAGCCCGCCGTCGAACGCCTTTTGTTCGGCGGTGTAGTCGTGATCCATGTCGCAGGTGAAGGCCTCGGAGCGCATCAGCCGAAAGGGCTGGCGAAGGTTCGGGTTATTCATCAACAACCCGGCTGAGAGCAGGGTGTTGGCGGATGGCGTGTCGTCATCGGCGACGAAACGCGGCTCTGGAAAGGCTAGGACTTTTGGGTTCTCCGCGAATGGATAAGTCCCGAAGTAATGGTCGAAACTTTCGTTCTCTCCATAAATGACGACGATGTGCTTGATTGGCGTCTGGGTTGATGGCGACTGCGCCTGATCATCGCCGGCAACGCTCGGCATCGCCGCTGCGCCGGAGAGAATCGTGCTCGCGGCAAGAATGGCGAGTTTTGCTTTCCAAGGTCGCATAAATTTAGCTGACATGATTTCTCGCTCGCAAATGTGGTGGAAGCGCGTGGGTACCGATGGCAAGCCTGCGTGGTGTCCCCTCGCCGCTCGAACAGCACCGTACCCAGCCAGCCGCTGATAGCGGCGGCGGTCCCCATAGAGCGGCAAGGTTGAAATTAATCGGGTGAAGTTTCAGTTTTTTGCCGAAATCATGTCAGTTTTTGGTCAGCACGCGCCTCGGCAGCTGTCATCAAAACGTCAAAAGAGGCGGTTAAACCTGCCGTGGGTGTGCCGGCCGCCCGCGGGGGATCTCGCCTGGCCGGCGCGTCGTGTAAGGCGGGGCATCAATGCTCGGGGTATCAATGCTGGGGCACGCGTCTATGCGCGATTCGGACACCGGTGCGCCTCGGCTGGCCGCGCGAAAGCGGAGCGCACCATCGCGCCGGTTGCGTCTGTCGAGCGCTCTCTGCGCCGCTCTATGCGCTGCTTTCACAGTATCCACCGCGATATCTGCGTCGCCCAATGTATCGCAGGTTCCAAGCGACAATCTCGCAGTCACTGCCGAACAGTACCGTCCGATCATGACCCGAGACATCGACCACTCGTTAGCGGGGACGCGGCTGTTGCGAGCCCGCCTTGTCGCCGGGGACGTCGCCGGCGCCGAGAAGGCCTGGGTCGATGCGCGGGTGGGGTGGGAGCGGGCCGAGGTGTTCACCAGCGGCTTTGTTCCCGATCTCGATCAGGAAATCGACGCGTGGCCCAATGCGCTTTTGGGCTTTCATGCGATCGAGGCAAAATTGTTCGGCGCGAAACGGACCGATTTGACGCCCGAGACCGACGCGCTGATCCTCAACCTCGAGGATCTGGACGTTAAGGTTCACCATCTCGATCTGCTGCCGCAGCGCCTGCTCAACGGCACCGCGCGGCTCGCCTATGAAGTCGGCGACAGCAAGGCGGCCGGCGGCGAGTCGGCGTTCAGCGGCACCTCGCTCAATGACATGCAGAACAACGTCGACGGAATCGACATTGCGTACCGGACAATTTTTGCCGCCGCCCTCGCCGCGCATGATCCCAAGCTGGCAACCGCAATTCCGCAAAAAATCGCCGAGCTGAAAACCCAGGTCGACGTGCCGGATCTGAAAAGTCTGGATCCCGGCAAGCTACGCGCGCAAAGCGAAGAGCTGATCGTACTGCTGCAGCAGGCGTCGCCGAAGATCGGGTTGCGGGGACCGACCCTCGAGGAAATCGCTCAGTGAAGAGGCCGCGGACGGCGCGCCGATGAACTTACGCTTTCCGGCGACGCTGTTGGCGGCATCGATCGCGGCGGTGCTGGCGGCCGCGCCGGAAGCGGGCGCGTTTCCCGTGCACGGCAAACAGACGGTGCTGCCGGTCGGCACCGAGCTGAACGAGGATGCGCTCGCCCAACCGCGCGAGATCTTCCGCTCGGAAGCGATCGGCGGCGCCAAATCCTATCTCGTCAATCTCGGCGACCTGGCGTTCAGCTCGCCGCAGATCTTGGGCGGGCTGGCGCGACAGGCCGGCATCAGCTGCAGCACCTGCCACGTCAACGGCGCCAACAACGCCAAGCTCTACGTTCCGGGCTCGTCGGGCCGGCCGGGCACGTTCGACACGACCGGTGCGCTGTTCAACGAGAAGGCCGACAACCACGTGCTCGACGCGGTCACGGTCCCGAGCCTGCGCGGCGCCCGCTATCTGGCGCCCTATGGCCATGACGGCCGCGTGGCCTCGCTGCGTGATTTTGTCCGCAACGTCATCGTCAACGAGTTTGGCGGCCCCGAGCCGGCGCCGGCGGTGCTCGACGCGATGGTGGTCTACATCCAGGACATCGATTTTCTGCCCAATCCCAGTCTCGGTTCGGGCGGGCGTTTGACCGGGCGGTCGAGCGCAGCTGAGCGCCGCGGCGAGACGCTGTTCGCCAAGCCGTTCCCGCACGATCCCGGGCTCAGCTGCGCCGGCTGTCACATCCCGTCGGCCGCGTTTGTCGACCATCGCCAGCACGATGTCGGCTCCGGCGGGCTATACAAGACGCCAACCCTGCTGAACGCCGATTTCAATGCGCCCTATTTTCACGACGGCCGCTACGACAGTTACGGCCAGGTCGTCGCCTATTTCGATCGCACTTTCGATCTCGGACTGTCGCCGCAGGACCAGCACGACCTCGCCGCCTATCTGACGGCTGTCGGTGACGGCGAGCGCGCTTATGAAAACGACGGGGTCGCAACCGAGCTTAAAGAAGCCAATGACTTCGCGAGCGTGCTCGATACTGCGATCCCGGCGCACGATACCGGCGTCATATCTCTTGCAGTCGACACGATCGGCCTGGAGCTGCGCGAGCTTGCCGAGGACTACCCCGACCGCCACGACACGAGCGTTTCGGGCGGCATGCAGGAACGCGCACTGGCGCGAACCGCACTTCAGGAGCTGGTACTGGGCCTGCGTCGTATCGACATGGCTGCGGCTGCCGGCCAATTTGATGTCGCCGCTGTCGAATACAGCAATTTCCGCAAGCTGATGGCGTCTGCGGTACCCATCGTGCTGACCAAAGCCGTACCCTGGTCGCTGTTCAACCCCACGATCAGCGACGCCCATTACAACGCGCTGCGGCAAATGCTGCAGGCCGCGAACGGCACCGCACACTAAGCGGTCAGTGCGCAGCGCCATTCTCTGCCGAATCTGGCGTCATATAAGGTTCTCGAATCTGCAACCTGGCTGAGACGCCGCGGTAATCTCTGCGCGGCTAAAACCTGGGTCCTTGGTGAATCGAGGGGGCACGACAATGCAGTCAAAGGTTGGATCGTGGCGCAAATGGCTGTTTACCACGGCCATATGCACCTCAATGCTCAATCCATTCGGTTTCATTCATGCGGCGGATTTCGATGGGTCGCGACCAGGTAAAGACCGCGACGCCGCCGCTTCGCTAAGGACAGAAAGCCCGATCAAGCATGTCATTATCCTGATCGGCGAGAATCGCGGCCTCGACCACACCTTCGGCGTCTACAAGCCAAAAGGCCGTGGCCAGACAATCTCGAACATCCTGTCAAAGGGCATCGTCAACAAAGACGGAACGCCCGGGCCGAACTTCGGCTTGGCGATGCAATTCGCGGTGTCGCCTCAGCCGCTCTACTATGTCGGCGCACCCGACGGCGCCAAGACGCCCTACGGCCTCTCCAATCTGATGCCTCAACCCAACACAAACGGGGCGCCGTCGGCGCAAAGCGACACCTCTCCTCCGTTCAAGACCGCGGCAGAGGCCAGTGTCGAGCCGGACATCCAGGCGAAGAACGTGTTGCTGCTGACCACCGGCGCCACCGGCTTGCCGAGCGACGCGCTGGACACCCGGATTCCCGGAGCCGGCAACCTGCCAAACGGACCGTTCGTTTTAAAGGGGATGAATATCAGCGACGACGACTACACCGGGGATATGACGCATCGCTTTTATCAGGCATTCCAGCAGCAGGACTGCAGCACCGCCAATGTAACCAAGGACAATCCCAGCGGTTGTTTGAATGATCTGTTCCCTTTCGTCATGGCGACCTATAGCCCGCCCAATTTCATGACCTTGAAGGGCAATTTCAGCCAGGGCAACGAGATGGGGTTTTATAACGCCGAGCAGGAGCAGGCGTCGCTGTTGAAGACGCTGGCGGACCGGTTCACCTTGAGCGACAATTTTCATCAGTCGTTTCTCGGCGGCACCGGGGCCAACCATTTCATGTTCGGCACTGGCGACGCCGGGTTCTGGAGCGACGGCAGCGGTAATCCCGTGACCCCGCCCTCGAACATCGCCAACCCAAATCCACAGCCGGGAACCGTCAACGCTTATATCGCGGACAACAATTTCAGCAATTGTTCCGATTCGACCCAGCCCGGTGTCGCACCAATTCTCGATTACTTGGGGGCGCTAAGCTACAAACCGTCGCCCAATTGCGCGACCGGCCACTACTACATGCTGGACAACACCAACCCCGGCTTTCTCCCGAACGGGTTTCCGGTGCCGGCGGTGCAAGGCGCGTTGCCGCCGTCACCGGTCAAGACCATCGGTGACACGCTCAACGACAAGCACATCAGCTGGGCCTATTTCGGCGGCTCCTTCAACGACGCGGTCGCTCTTTCCAACGATGCGGTCGCCGCCAACCCGGCAAACCCGAACCTGACCGCGGCTGCCCTCGCCGACCCGGCGCACGCGCTCGGCGTCGCCTATTGCCAGATCTGCAATCCTTTTCAGTACGCGACGTCGATCATGGGCGACGCAACGCAACGAGCGGCCCACGTCAAGGACACCGCCGACGTGATTACGGACATTCAGAACAATACGCTGCCGGCGGTCTCCGTCGGTAAACCCGACGGCCTGCTCGACGGTCACCCGCAAAGCTCGAAGATTGACCTCTTCGAGGCGTATGTCGAGAACGTCCTCGAAACGCTCGAGAAAAACCCGCGGCTAAAAGCGACGACCGCGGTGTTCATCACCTGGGACGAGGCCGGCGGCTATTGGGATTCGGGCTTTGTCCAGCCGATCGATTATTTCGGCGACGGACCGCGCATTCCGCTGCTTGTACTCTCGGCCTACTCGACCGGGGGCAAAGTCGATCACGGCTACGCCGACCATGTTTCGCTGCTGAAATTCATCGAGCGCAACTGGCGTCTGCAGCCGATAACCAATCGCAGCCGCGACAATCTGCCCAATCCGACCGCCAGGAGAAGCAATCCCTACGTCCCGACCAACATGCCGGCGCTGGCCGACCTGTTCGACGCCTTCGATTTCGGCTCGCAGCCCAATCTTGGGCCTTACCTCAAATAACGACACGCGAAGCGCTGGCGACAGCCGGATGCGGTCATCTGCAAAAACACTGTCGCCGGCGCTGGTCCTCTCAGGTTTCCTCGTGCTGCTCGCCGGGTCGGCGTCGGCACAGCAATTTTCGGCCGATCTCGTGACGACGAATGCGCGAGGCGAGGAGGCGGGCACGGCCGGCAAGCTTTATGTCGGCAACCGCGTCGTGCGGATCGAAACTCCCGATTTCCCAAATGGCAGCTTCCTGGTGGACGCCGGCGCCGACACCGCGTTTTTCGTGATGCCGGCGCAACGCGTCTTCATGGACGCCAAGCAGTCAAGCCACCTGACCCAGATCCTGGTTCCGGTCGATCCGAACGATCCATGCCGGGCATGGCAGGCGATGGCGAAACTCGCCGGCGCGGCCGAGCACGGTGCCCAATGGCGTTGCCAGCGACTGGGGGCGGCGGGCGCCGGCCGGCGTGCAACGATCAAGTTCCGAGCAATATCGCCGCGTGGCGAGGAGGATTACGCCTGGATCGACCTGGGGCTGAAGTTTCCAGTCAAATTTCAATTCGCGGACGGCACCGGCGCCGCCCTCGACGATATCCGGGAGGGGTCACAACCCGGCGCGCTGTTCGCGGTCCCGGCCGGCTACCGCAAATTCGATCCGCGGAAGTTGATCGAACGCATCAAGCAAAGTGACGTCTGGGTCGACCCACCAAAGTAACCACGAACGCTCGTTCATGCGGCAGCGAGGTATTCGAGGGCGGCGGCAATGCCGCCGGCGCGATGCGGGATGCCGGCCCGGACTAGGCCCATTTCAACCCCGCTCAACGTGCCGCACAGCATCAGATCGTTCAACCAGCCGAGATGGCCGATGCGAAAGACCTTGCCCTGAACCCGGCCGAGACCGGTGCCGAGCGACATGTCGAAAGCGTCGAGGATAATCTGGCGCAGCCGATCCGCATCGTAGCCATCCGGCAACATGACCGAGGTTACAGTGCTGGAATATTCGCGCGGGTCGGCGCACAGCACTTCAAGTCCCCAGCCGGCAACCGCGCGGCGGGTAGCCTCGGCATGACGGGCATGGCGGCGGAAGACTGCGTCGAGCCCTTCCTCGTCAAGCAGCATCTGCAGTGATTCACGCAAACCGAACAACAGGTTGGTCACCGGCGTATAGGGAAACATGCCGGTCTGCGCGGTGTCGCGCATCGCCTGCCAGTCCCAATAAGACCGTGGCAGTTTCGCGGTATCGCTGGCGGCCAATGCTTTGCGCGACACGGCGTTGAAGCCGAGGCCGGGAGGCAGCATCAGCCCCTTTTGCGAGCCGCAGACGGTGACGTCGACCCGCCATTCGTCGTGGCGGTAGTCGATCGAGGCCAATGAGGAGACCGTGTCGACCATGAACAACGCGGGATGGCGGGCTCGGTCGATCGCCGCCCGGATCTCGGGGATGCGGTTGGCGATCCCGGTCGAGGTTTCGTTGTGGACGGCACAGACCGCCTTGACTTGGTGCGCGCGGTCGGCGGCGAGCCTTTCCTCGACCACGGCGGGGTCAACCCCGTGCCGCCAGTCGCCGGGGATGAACTCGACATCGAGGCCGAGCCGCACCGCCATCGCTCGCCATAAACTCGCGAATTGGCCGGTCTCGAACATCAAGACGCGGTCGCCCGGCGACAAGGTGTTCGACAGCGCCGCCTCCCACGCCCCGGTTCCTGACGACGGGTAGATGACGACCATCTCTGCGGTCTTGAAGACGCGCTTCATGCCGGCGATGACTTCCTTGGCCATCTCGGCGAATTGCGGGCCGCGATGGTCGATTGTCGGCATCGCCATCGCCTGCAGCACCCGGTCGGGCACATTGGCAGGCCCCGGGATCTGCAGGAAATGGCGGCCACTGCGCACCGTCGGCGCGTTGCTCCTCATCTGCGAATCCTAATTGCCGGGTTATTCGGCGGCATCGCGGCGCGGCGGCGGCGCGGTCCGGGTCGCCGCGTGCCGGTCGATTTCCTTCTGGATCGCGGCACTGGCCTTGCCGGTGAAATCGACATGGCGGCTGGTCGCGAAATCATAGCTGCCCTGCAGCAATTCGCGGCTCTGCTGGAAATGCGGGTGCACGAACCGCGCCATCAGCTCGTAATGCTTTTTGGTCGCATCCCAATCGGCCCAGTTCTGCGCCAGCTCGCACAACACGCCAAACCCGCCGGAGCCGGCGACCAGCCGGTCGATATAGGCGATCGCGTCGTCGGGAGTGCCGATGCAGCCCGTGCCGGTTTCGATCAGCCAGTCGGTCGGGTCGGGCACTTCGGGCGGGATGATCGGGAACGTGGCGACGTCGCGGAAGTAGTTGGCGAAGGCCTGGACCCCGAACTGCACGTTTTTGCGCGCCTGTTCGCGGGTTTCGGCGATGTGGAACATGCCGACCACCCGCCAGTCCTTGCGGTCGGGCGCGTGGCCGTTGGCCCGCGCGGTCTCTTCATAGAGCCCCCAATTGGCGGTATGCCGCTCCATCGCCATCGGACTGGTGCCGCCGATCGACAGCATGCCGACGCCGTATTTGCCGGCCAGCAACGATCCCGACGGCGAGCGCGCCGCCGCCACCGCCAATTCCATGGTCGGACGGGTGTACGGGCGCAGTTGCAGTTGCGCCTCGGTCAGGTTGAACCAGTCGGTCTTGCGGGTGACGGTTTCGCCGTTGAGCAGCCGGACGACGACGTCAAACGACTCGTTCATCATCCGCCGTTGCTCGCCGGGGTCGATGCCGATTTTCAGCGCGTCATGGACGAGCGCGCCAGGGCCGACGCCCATCATCGCCCGGCCGCGGGTCATGTGGTCGAGCTGGACCATGCGGTCGGCGAGCATGAACGGGTTGTGATAGGGCAATGACACGACGCCGGTGCCGAGCCGGATGTGGCGGGTGCGCTGCGCCGCCGCGGCGATAAACATCTCGGGGCAGGCGATCAATTCGAAGCCGCCCGAGTGATGCTCGCCGATCCACGCCTCATGGTAGTTCAGCCGGTCGAGATGCTCGAGCAGCTCGAGGTCCCGCTCCATCGACAAGGTCGGGTTTTCGTCGTGATTGTGGAACGGCGCCAAAAAGATGCCGCTGCGTAAATAGAGTTCGTTCATGCCGATCCCTCTGGCGGAAACCGTCGCGCGGCGGATCGTCGATCATCGCCCCGCTTCCCGCAAGCGAATTCCCCGGATCTCCAGACGTGGGGCGGCCCCGCGAGTGAGATCAGTCACTCCACCTCACCGGCCGAGGCAGCTCAGGCCTGTTGCGGGCGCAGGACGCCCCCGTCGTTCGCGACAGACAAACCGGGAGCTGATGGGGTATAGCTCCGCAGCTGTGCCCGGCTCGGGCGTCGCAAGCGGCGATCGGAGTGGGCGCGCAAGCGTTGACCTGCGGTTAATCGAGGTGCTGGAATTGCCGCTGCCTCTTTGCGTCCCACACTCTCTCCGCCGCCCACACTCGCGAGAGGGCGGCACGTCGGCGCGCGGGATCCTTTAGAATTGTTGCAACCGGCTAGAATTGTAGCAACCGGCGCGCGAATAGGATCGCCGTCATAAAACGCGTTGCCGAGGCAAGCCACAGGGGTCAAATGGCTCGCAGATCGTCTGTCATATATCTCCTAACCTTTTTGCTGAGTCTGGTCTTAGGCGACGCAAAGGCCCAGCCGGCGCCCGGGCCGCCGGCGGTCGGGGTGGTGCGCGCCGCACAGCAACAGATCACCCAGACCAACGAGTTTATCGGCCGCATCCAGGCGGTCGGTCGGGTGGCGCTTGTCGCCCGGGTCACCGCGTTTCTCGAAAAACGGGCTTTCATCGAGGGTACCGAAGTCAAGAAGGGCGACCTGCTTTACCTCCTCGAGCAGCCGCCGTTTCAGGCGCAGGTCGATTTCAACCAGGCGAATGTCGCCCAGCTGCAGGCGCAGCATCGCAACGCCGAGCTGACACTCGAACGGGCGCAATACCTGCTCAAGACCGTTGCCGGCCAGCAATCGAATGTCGATGCTGCGCTCGCCTCAGAGCGTTCATTGGCGGCGCAGATCGCCGGCGCCCAGGCGCAATTGCAAACCGCTCAGATCAACCTCGGCTACACCGAAATCCGGGCGCCGATCGACGGCAGGATCAGCGCCACCGCGGTCACCGAAGGCAACGTGGTGTCGGAGACCAGCGGCACCCTCGCCACCCTTGTCAGCCAGGACCCGATGTACGTGATCTTTCCGATTGCGCTGCGCACCGGGCTCGAGTTGCGCGACCGCTACGCGCCAAAGGGTGGCTTCAGCGCCGTCCAGATCCGGCTGCGACTGCCGACCGGAAAAATCTACGGTCAGGTGGGCCATCTCGATTACGTCTCGCCGACTGTCGCTGAAAACACCGACACGATCACCTTGCGCGGCGTGATCCCGAACCCGCTGCTGCCCGGAACGAAAATCGCCGGACAAGGGCTGCGCGAGCTGACAGACGGCGAGTTCGTAACCGTATTGCTCGAAGGGGTGCAGCCGATCACGGTTCTTGCCATCCCACGGGCCGCGGTGTTGTCCGACCAGCAGGGCGATTACGTCTATGTCGTCGATGCGCAAAACAAGGCCCAAATTCGGCGCATTCACCTCGGCCAGTCGACCCCGACGACCGCGGTGGTGACCTATGGCTTAAAGGAAGGGGAGCTGGTGATCGCCGAAGGGTTGCAGCGGGTCCGCCCCGGCGCGGTGGTTTCGCCTGCGCCAGCCTCTCCGCCTCCGCCAATCCCGGCGGCGTTCGAGCAGACGGACGGGGGCGGGGCATCCGGCAAGGACGGGGCTGGTGGCGCCGCAGCGGGCGCACCCAAGGCGAACCAATGATCTCCGCGATCTTTGTCGATCGACCGAGGCTGGCGATCGTCATCGCCATCGTCATCACGATCGCAGGTCTGTTGGCGCTGACCGCCATACCGGTCGCGCAGTTCCCCGACATCGTGCCGCCGCAGGTCCAGGTCACAGCGAGCTATCCGGGCGCCTCGGCCGCCGATGTTGAAGCCAGCGTGGCGCAGCCGATCGAGGCGCAGGTCGTCGGCGTCGACAAGATGATCTACATGAAGTCGACGAGCGGCAATGACGGCAGCTACAATCTGACCGTCAGTTTCGAGCTGGGCAGCGATCCCGACATTAACACGGTCAACGTCAACAACCGCGTCCAGACCGCGCTCTCGCAGTTGCCCGCTCAAGTCCAACTTGAAGGGCTGACAATCCAGAAAAAGTCCTCGGCGGTCCTGCAATTCATCGTGCTCTACAGCGAGAACGGCAAGCAGGACCCGCTTTTCATAACCAATTACGCGATCATCAACGTGCTCGACGTGTTGTCGCGTACGCCCGGGGTCGGTCAGGCACATATCTTTAGCCCACTTAATTACTCGATGCGCATCTGGTTCGACATCAACCGGCTCAACAACCTGCAAATGACCCCGGCGGACGTGATCTCGGCCATCCAGGCGCAAAACGTCGTGGCCCCGGTCGGGCGGATTGGCGCACGCCCGATGTCGAACGACCAGCAATTCCAGTTGAATATCCAGACGCAGGGCCGCCTTACGACGCCCGAGCAATTCGGCGATATCGTATTGCGCGCCAATCCCGACGGCTCGCTGTTGCGGATCAAGGACGTTGCCCGGGTCGAGCTCGGCGCCCAGAACGAGGATATCGAGAGCCGCCTGAACGGCCGCCCGGCGGTGGCGATCGGCATTTATCTTTCACCCGGCGCCAATGCGGTCAGAACCGCGAAACTCGTTCGCACCAATCTCGATCACCTGAGCCAGCGCTTTCCGCCCGGTCTCAAATACTTGGTCAATTACGACACGACGGACTTTGTCTTCGACACGATCCACGACGTCGTGATCACACTGCTCATCGCGTTTGTCCTCGTTATCATCGTCGTGTTTCTGTTTCTCGGCACGCTGCGCGCGACATTGATTCCGGCGATCGCAGTACCGGTCAGCGTCATCGGCACGTTTGCCGTGCTGCTGATGATGGGTTATTCCGCAAACACCATCTCGCTGCTGGCGATGGTATTGGCGATCGGCATCCTTGTCGACGATGCGATCGTCGTCGTCGAGAATGTCGAGCGCGTCATGGAGGAAGAGCCCCAATTGTCGCCGCCCGAGGCGACAAAAAAGGCCATGACCGAAATCACCGGCCCGATCATTGCGATCACCCTCGTGCTGTTTTCGGTATTCGTACCGATCGCTTTCATCGGCGGCGTATCAGGGACCCTGTTTCGGCAATTCGCGGTGACGATCAGCGTCGCGATGGCGATCTCGGCATTGAACGCGCTGACTCTGTCGCCGGCGTTGTGCGCCGTGTTTTTGCGGCATGGCGGCCCCAAGCGCGGCGTCATGGGCTGGGTCCTGCGGCGCATCGACAATGTCCGCGACGGCTATGCCGCGATCGTGCGCCGCCTGGTGCGCGTTTCGGTTCTCGGCGTCGTGGCGATATTGGCAGCTGCGACGACGGTTTATTTGCTGTCGTTGCGGACCCCGACCGGGTTTCTGCCCGAGGAAGACCAAGGCGCCTTTTTCATTTCAGTGCAATTGCCGGATGGCGCTTCGGTCGCCCGAACCAGCAACGCTACGCGGCGCATCGAAGCGCTGCTGCGAGCGATGCCCCAGGTTCAAAACATCCTTGCGATCGTCGGATTTTCGATCATCGACGGTGTCAACGAGCCGAATACGGCATTCGTCGTGCCGACACTGAAGCCGTTCGCCGACCGCGTCGGTGCCGCCAACTCGGCGCAGGCCTTGATCGCGAAGATCTTCGGCGAGGGACAGCAGATCCGCACGGCGACCGTCATCCCGTTCAACCTGCCGCCGATCATCGGGCTGTCGACGACCGGCGGGTTCGAATATCAGCTCGAAGGCCTCGAGGGGCAGGACCCCGCCGACATGAACAGCGTCATGCAGGGCCTGCTCGCCGCCGCCAATCGCGACCCGCGGCTGACCCGCGTCTTTTCCACGTTTACTGCCAGCAACCCATCGATTTACCTGAATATCGACCGCAAGAAGGCCCAGGCTTTGGGGCTGTCGATGAGCGACGTGTTCAACTCGTTAGGGGCTACCCTGGGCGGCATCTACATCAACAATTTCAACCTCTATGGACGGGTCTGGCAGGTCATCGTTCAGGGAGAGGCGGCCAATCGCCGCGACGTGTCTTCTCTTTGGCAGATCTATATTCGCAATAAATTTGGCTCCACCGTGCCGTTGGCATCGATCGCCCACGCCGGCATTATCGTCGGGCCGCAGGTCATCACCCGATACAACAACTATCGCGCGATCCCGATCCAGGGCAGCCCGTCGCCAGGCACCTCGTCAGGCGTGGCGTTAGCGGCGATGTCGGAAATCTCGGCCAAAACCCTGCCGGCCGGCTTTAGCTACGAGTGGACCGGAACCGCCTATCAGCAGGTGGCGGCGGCTGGCCAAACCGGCTCGATCCTTGGCCTCTCCGTGCTGTTCGCGTTTCTGTTTCTGGTCGGTCTCTACGAGAGCTGGATGATCCCGGTGCCAGTCTTGCTGTCGGTGCCGGTCGGCGTGCTGGGCGCGTTTCTCGGCATCCTGGTCTTCCGCCTGTCGCTCGACCTTTATGCCGAGATCGGTCTCGTCGTGCTGATCGCGATGTCCGCCAAGAACGGCATCCTGATCGTCGAATTCGCCAAGGACCAGCGCGAGGGCGGGAGGGACATTCGCGAGGCGGCGGTGCTCGGCGCGCGGATGCGGTTTCGCGCGGTAATGATGACCTCGTTCGCGTTTATCCTCGGGGTTTATCCGCTGGTCGTCGCCTCGGGTGCCGCCGAGATCAGCCGGCACAGCGTCGGCACGCCGGTGTTTACCGGAATGATCGCCGCCAGCGCGATCGGGCTGTTCGTAATCCCGATGCTCTACGTTACCTTCCAGACCCTTCGCGAGCGCAGCGGCACGTGGTTCCGCCGGCTTGGGCCGCGTCGCAGCCGGGCCGATTAGACCACCTTCCGCAATCGGCAGCGGCGCGCCCCTAACTAGCGCCGGGCGCGATTAATTACCTGGACGCGCGGTGCGAGACGCGCTCGCCGGAGCTATACTGCCTCCTCCTTAGGCGAAGGACGGTATGCCGTCACTGTCACGGCAGATCCTCCAAGAAAAATCTCGGGGTTGCCGATTATGATTGCCCCAGGGGGCGGGCGGCCGAGCGTTATGACGGCGTTCCTGTCTGGCTTGTCTCTAGCTCTATCGTCAAATTCCAGGATCGTGACATCGCCCTCGGTATGTATGTCGACCAGCGGACTTCGGTAGAAATTTTCCTGTTGCGCAATAAAGGTGTTCAGCGTTGGAAGATCCCAGTCGGGCGGAGCTTTCTGACTCCTCTTAGTGGTTCCTCGCCAATCGGCATCAGAAGTCTTGGCCTGTAATATCGCGTAATGAGTTCGTCAGGTCGGTCATGGCGGCGGCGGCGCTCGCGGCATCGGGACGATCCACCCTTGCGCCCACCTCCTCAAGGATATTACCCCGTTCCGTTGTAAGGTCGGTACCGGTCGAGACCCCAAGCCTCTGGGCGATCTGATCAAGCCCGGTCCTATCTCTTTCGTAAAAGCATAATCCGACCGAGGGTTGTATTTCAGTAGATCAGAGCAAGCATTTGGCTGCCCACTCAAAAAGCGCCGCAAAGCTGGAAGCCTAGGCTCCTCCCTGGACTCACGCGCGCGGTCTTGGCGCTCGAGCTGAACGCTGGCCGCACCCCGCTCCGGAGCGGACGAAGGGCGGATAGCGCTCGCGCAACGAGACCCCAAGGATGGATGACCCGGGATTGAGGGCTGTACCGCGTCCGGGTTGTGGCGATTCACCGCGACCACACTAAGCGCTCGGCTCGCCCTGCGGGGGTCAGCTCGGCCGCCGCAGGCTGGTCAGGAGGTGGCGGGCGCGATCTCGGAATTGCAAGATTTGCTCATCGGCGTGAGCCTGGGCCAGCTGACGGCGTCGTGTCTTCGGGGCACATCCGTCAAAATTCGACGATTTGGCGGCGTAGACCCTTGGCGACGGCTTCGGTGCGGGTCGCAGCGCCGAGCTTGCGGAACAAGGATTCGATGTGGAACTTGACGGTGTGCGGCGAGATGCGGAGCCGCCGGGCCACCGCCTTGTTGCCGAGCCCGGCGGCGACGGCGGTCAACACCTCGATCTCGCGCGGGGTCAATGCCGGCGACGGCTCATCCGGCATTGGCGCGAAGCTCGGCCGCGGTGGTGACCGTGCCCGCACGACAAGCCCGGCGGCGACGGCGCGGAGTGCAGCGTCGAGCTGAACCGGCCCCGCCCCATTCGGCAGGAGCCCGGCAAAATCACCCTCCCCCGCCCCGAGCGCCACGATCGGCAGGCCCGCCGCGGCCGTCGCCGCGCCGTCGGTCAGCACTGCCTCGGCGGGTTCGGTCGGCTCAACCGCTTCGTGTCCGCTCTGCGCGACCAGGTCGACGAGCCGCCGTGCCGTCGCCGGATCGGCGGCCACGACCGCCACGCGCAACCGCAGCGGCGCTTCCGCCGCAGCCGGGACCACGCTCATCGCGGCGGCCGCTCGCCCACCGTGGCGCTGACGGATTGCACCGCGCCGGCGCGGATCAGCCGCAATTCGACCTGCTTGCCGACCGCTTCCGGTCCGAGCAGCTCGGCAAGACGCGACGTGCCGCCGATCGGTGCGCCGTCGAGTGCCACCAGGATGTCGCCCAACATCACTCCCGCCTGCGCCGCCGGCCCGTCGCGGGTCACGCCGAGGATCATTAGCCCGTGCGCCTGTCCCGGCTCCACCCCCTGCGCCTCCGGCACCAGCACCGGCTGAACCGCTGCGCCGAGCCAGCCGCGCGCCACCCGGCCCTTTGTCAACAGCGGTTCGAGTACGCGTTCGACCGTCGCCGTCGGGATCACCAGGACGCGCCGGCGCGGACCGAAGGTCGAGACACCGAGCAGCCCGCCGGCCGCGTCGATGACCGGCCCGCCCTCTTCGCCCCGGGCGAGCCTGACGTCGAGGACGATGCGGCGGTCGATGCGCCCGCCGCCGCGGCTGTGCCAGGCGGGCCCAGCCGAATGGACCACGCCCAGCCGCACCGCGCTGCCGGCGCCATCGACGGCGAGCGCCAGCGCCAGCGCACCCGGCTGCGGCGGCGCCGCGTCCGACCACGCCGGCTGCGGACCGCCGTCGAGGCGCAGGACGGCGATGTTGGTGCCGGGATCGCGCCCGGCGACACGCGCCGCAAAGGTTCCGCCATCGGCCAGCGTCACCTCGGCCTCCTCGGCCCTCGGCAATGCTTGCTCGGAGGCGACGACGACATCCTTGCGCCACAAGGTGCCGGAACGCAGCGAATGTCCGCGCACGCGGATGCCGGCGACCAGCGGGCGCGCCGTCGCCGCGCGCTCACTCAACGCTGCGGAAAACTGGCTCAACAGATCCTGGGTATCTTCGGCCACGGCCCTTCTCCTCGACAATCTGTCGAGAAGGATGGGGCCGCAGGACGCCCCACGCCACCGGGCAAATGGGCAGGTACGATGCCCGCGGGCATCGAGGGCCTACCTTTCAAGGTCTGGCGTCAATACTCTCGTACCGTCGCTTCACGTCGCGACACTTACTTTGGGAGTTTGGCTAGCGGTATCACAGGCGGGGCTTTACTGTTGAGCAGCTCGAGCAAAGGCTCCACCACATCATGCTCTACTAAGCGGGCTTCCAATTTTGCGATGCTGGCGACCCTTCCATCAAATGGATCGGGATGACCGACGAAAAATTTGCCTAAAAAGTTCTTTGCCCATCCGTACACGCCAAAATCTGAGGACACTGCGATCAACAGCCCCTCATGCGGAGCGGCTATGTTAGCCCCAGCCAAGCTTTCGCAGATATTCGTAATGTCGAGATCTCCGGGCGTCAATGGCAACATTTCTGCCTCGGCAATGAGATTCTGATCATCATCAAGGAGAAATAAATCGTAGGTCAAATTTTTAGCAGTCAAGTTGGCGACTTTGAGTTCCGTTACCTCGGCCCAGGTTTTTAATCCGCCCACTACCGGCCCCGGCACGCACTCGTAAAAGACGGTCAGGACCTGGCTGACTTCCCCGTTGGTGGAGCCGGTCGAGGGCGACGGCGGAGGGAGCAAAGTAATCTGCGCCATCGCCTGGCCGGAGAGCGCTACAGAGAGGGTGAACGCCAAGGGTAATATTTGCCGTTTCATGACCACTCCTCCGGTTGAGCTTAGGGGTTACATAAGTATTCGTACCCCTTTCGATGGTATTGTCCGGCAAGCTAATCTTTCAGGGATAGCAGCCGCACCAAGCTAAAGGTCACAAGGCCAATTCCGAAAAGGGCGAGGGTCGCGGGCTCGGGAATCTCGGAATAGCGCTGCGTAAATCCGTCGAGCGAGACGGCGTTACCGTAAGCGTCCGGTATACGCCGTGATCAGGCAGCGGTCTCACCCGGCGGAGAGTGGAAGGCCCAAGGCATCAGTTCGGCGATGCGGTTGATCGGATGCCCGGCGGCGATCCTGGAGAGGGTGTCGGTGAGGTAGGCTTCCGGGTTGAGGCCATTCAATTTCGCGGTCTGCAGGATCGAGTACATCGCGGCGGCACGCTCGCCGCCGGAATGACTGCCGGCGAAGAGCCAGTTGCGTCTTCCTAAAGCTATGCAGCGTATTGCATTTTCGGCGATGTTGTTGTCGGCTTCGAGGCGGGCGTCGGTGGCGAAGCGGGTAAGCGCGGGGCGGCGCTTAATGATGTAGCGGAAGGCCTCGGCAAGCTCTGATCGAGCCGAGAGCTTGCGCTCGGCGGCCTGCGCCCAGGCGAAGAACGCATCGAGCAAGGGGATGGTAGCGACGCGATGTGCCAGCCTCTCGTCTGGCGGGGCGAAGCGAGCCTTGTCCTCGACGGCATAGAATTGCGCGATCCGGTCGAGCGCCGCCTTGGCGACGGTCGATTTCGTCGTTTGCCACACGTCGAAGATGCCCCTGCGGCAATGGCTCCAGCAGGCGACCTCGGTGATCGCCGGCCTCGCCGGGAGCCCCGGGCTGGCCTTGCGCGGCGCGTACAGCGCTGCGAACCCGCTATAGGCATCGGCCTGCAGAAACCCGGTGAAGTGCGCGAGATGGGCCGCCGGGTGCGCGCCGCCACGGTCGGGGCTGTAGAAGTAGACCGCCGCCGGCGGTGCGGGGCCGCAGAACGGCCGGTCGTCACGGACATAGACCCATAATCGCCCGGTCCGGGTTCGGCCGAGGCCGGGCTCCAGCACCGGGACCGGCGTGTCGTCGCCGTGGATCTTTTCGGCAGCAAACACGTGGCGGCAGATCCCCTCGACGATCGGCTGCAGTAGCCAGACCGCCTGGCCCACCCAGTCGCTCAAGGTCGAGCGATCGAGGTCGACCCCCTCGCGGGCGTAGATCTCGCTCTGACGGTATAGCGGAAGGTGATCGGTATATTTCGACACCAAGAGATGCGCCAGCATGCCCGGGGCGGCGCGCCCGCGCGGCGTCGGCAGAGCCGGCGCCGCCGCTTGGGTGATTGCATCGCAGTGCCGGCAGGCATATTTCGGCCGGACGTGCCGGATCACCCGGAACCGGCCGGGGACATAGTCGAGCACCTCGGTGACGTCTTCGCCGAGCCGAGCCATGTCGCCGCCGCAGGCGGGACAGGTGCAGGCGCCATCGTGCTCCGGCTCGTGCACGACCTGCTGACGGGGCAGGTGGTCCGGCAGCTTCTTGCGCTTTGGCCGTACCCCCTCGCGCAGCGGCAGCGGCTGGTCTTCGGCGGCAGCTTTGCTGATCTCTTCAGCCTCGCCGGCTTCCAACTCCTCGAGCCGCAGCTCGAGCTGCTCGAGCTGCCCGGTCAGCCGCTCCGAGGAGCGGCCGAACTGCATCCGCCGCAGCTTGGCGATCTGGAACTTCAGCTTCTCGATTTCCAGCGTGCGCAGCTGGACGGCGAGCTTTGCCGCCTGCAATTCCGCGCTCGCCGCCGCCAATTCGCTCTGGCAGGCCAGGGCAAAAGCCCGTAGCGCGTCGGGGTCGGAGGGCAGATCGGCCGAGGCCAGCGACATACCCCGCCTCTATCGAATGCCGCCGCCAGACACCAGAACAAACAGAGAATCCCTGATCTGTCAAACCAACATGGGTCGCCGCGGCGCCGGCGGTGCTATCGTCCGCCGCCAATCCATCGCCTCCACCAGCAGCGCCAACTGCGCCGGCGTCAATGTCAATGTGCCGTCGACGATCGGCGGCCAGACGAATTTGTCGCGTTCCAGCCGCTTGGCGAACAGGCACAGGCCGCTGCCGTCCCAGTACAGGCCTTTCAGATAATGACCGCGCTTGCTGCGAAAGATGAAAACATGGCCGCTGAACGGGTCGGCGCCGATGATCTGCTGAACCTTGGCCGCCAGGCCGTCGAACCCGGCGCGCAGATCGATCGGCTGACAAGCGAGAAACACCTTCGTCCCCGGCGCCAGGCCGATCATCCCGGCCCCCGCACCGCCGCCAGCACCCGCCGCAGCGCCTTCTCGTTGACACTGGCATCCACGCGCACCCGGACCCCAGTCGGCAGATCGATCTCGATCACCCCGACGCGCTCCGCCAAAGCCACACCCCTACCTCGCGGCCATACTGCACCAGCCATTGGCACCGGCGAATTCGGGCCTGACGCCTCGGCGACGACGCCGAGCTGGACAAAACCCACCGGCGTAGGCGCCGCGGTCCGCGCCACCAGTGCGGCCGCCTTCCATGCCGATCGCCAGTTATACAGCAGGCTATCCGAGATCCCGTGCCGGCGGGCAACCACCGAAACTCGGCCACCCTCGGCATCCACTTCAGCCATCAGCGCCACTTTCTCCTCCGGCGTCCACTGCCGGCGGCGCGCAACAACAACCTCGCCATCCACCCCAAGGACTCCTTCTGGACAGTCCAGAAGGACCCAGCTTCCCTCAGCGCGCTCTCCCCGACCACACCCCGCAGGCCGGTTCAGACCGGACGCTTACGCGTTACCGGCGTCTGACTCGATAGTAATAGACTTTTCAACGATAATTGACGACTGTGGCGGGAATTGAGCGATATCGAATAGGTTGAACGTGTCGAATAACGAGTTCGGCTTCAACGCGCGTATCCCCTAAGGTATTACCGACCGCATCGAAAGTAGATTCGTCTATCCCGATATCACCCGTCCCGCCTCCAAAATCAAAGTTGGTGAGCGCAAGTGAATTGTCAGCAATCCCAAAGCTCGCAGACGCTGCACCAACGGTAAAATCGAAGGCAAGATCGAGCAGGCTTGTTGTCCGCAATTGACCATTTGCGATAAAATTTAGCCCAGGATTGCGCGATTGGTCATCAAGACCGACGACGTTTATCAGTGAGAAATCGGGAACGCCGCCAAAGGTAGATTCGAGAGACCAATTGCCGAACGTCTTGATGTAAGTTATGGAATACATTGTCCGCAATGACAATATTTCCACCATTGAACAGATCTTGTAAAGAGCACGAGACCCCGCTTGGACAATTGTAAACCACCGTCGCGTGCCCTGTCCCAAGTCCCGGTGCAAATCCCGCTATCAGCACTCCAGCGATAAGCCTTCCTGCATGTAGGATTCTCATCGTACCACCCTCGGACGGCGTTAAAGACTCCCTCGGCACTGCGCTAGCTACGTCGTAAAATATTAAGCAAAAAGCATGCCGCGATCCGGGTTCCCCATGGTATCGGCAGCTTGCCTTTCATCATCGGAGGTGCGTCTTCGCGAGCTGTAAAGATTGCCGACATCCTTATGGATTCGAGTTCCTCACCGGCATCCGCCGAGCAGGCTCGCAGCTTCAACAAGCAACTCAGGGCATTGACCGAACCGCGAGCCTTGACAAATAAACTGGAGATTGCTGCAAGAGAAATCCGAGCTCCCCGCTTATAGTGCAAAAATTCCCGACAGGGGCGCCACGTGGCGACTCGGCATTCGCCCTGAGGGCGCCGCACATTCGACAGATATCGACGAGAGTTCTGGCAGCTCAGGCGGGTCAGAGTGTGGAGGATCGTCCGGCGGCCCGGCAAGGGCCTGGGTTATCCGTGTCAAATATTCCGACGCTCGGGCTCATTCGGTGAATGGTCATTCGGATGACCGGCCGCGAGGACTGCGGTTCGAGAGGTCGTGATCAGTCGGGAGCCTCCGTTAAACAAGCCGGTAAAGAAGCCAGATCCCGACTAAAGGAGCCGCTTCCGACCGGGCTCGGTCAGCGGTCGCGGAGCTTGGGGTCGAGGGCGTCGCGCAGCGCGTCGCCGAACAGACTGAAGCCGAACACGGTCAGCGCAATCGCCAGTCCCGGGAAAATCGCGATCCATGGGGCGGTCGAGGCGTATTCCTCGGCTCCGCCCTGCAGCATCAGACCCCAGGCCGGGACCGGCTCCTGCACACCGAGCCCGAGATAAGACAACGACGCTTCGGCCAAAATCGCCTGGCCGACAAAAGCGGTCAGCAGGATCAGAAACGGCGCCATCACATTCGGCACCATATGGCGCAGGATGATCCGGCAATGCCCAAAGCCGCAGGCGCGCGCCGCATCGATATAGGGCACCTCGCGGATCGCCAAGGCGCTCGACCGCACGATGCGCGCACAGCGCGGGATCAGCGGGATCGTGATCGCGACGATGACATTGTGCAGCCCGGTGCCGAAAATCGCCACGACCGCCAGCGCCAGAATGATCAACGGAAACGCCATCACGATATCGAGCAGCCGCTGCAGGTAGAGGTCGATGCGCCCGCCGAAATAGGCGCTGCCGACGCCAAGCACCAACCCGGCGAAGCTGCTGACGATGGCCGACGAGAACCCTACGATCAATGCTGTGCGCGCGCCAAAAATGATGCGTGAGAGCAGATCGCGGCCAAATTGGTCGGTGCCGAGCCAATGGGCCCAGCTCGGAGCCTCGGTCATCGCCGCGAAATCGTTGGCGGTCGGGCTGTAGGGCGCAATCCAGTCGGCGGCCAACCCGGCCACCGCCATGATCACGACAAGCACCATGCCAAAGGTGCCGAGAGGCTGGCGGTGGGCGAAGCCGAGCGCTCGGTCAAAAAGCGAGCGCGGGCGTTCCGACAGATCGTCGAGGATCGCGGAAACGGCGGTCGGATCGGGGGCGGCAATCGTCATGGCATACTCACGCGAAGCGGATGCGAGGGTCGAGCCAGGCGTAGATCAGGTCGACGAACGTGTTGGTGAAGACGAAGACGGCGACGACCAGCATCACCAACGCCTGGGTCAAGGTATAGTCCTGGTTCTGCACCGCCTGCACGAACAGACGGCCGATCCCGTTCAGGTTGAAGACTTGCTCAGTCACGACCAGACCGCCGATCAGAAACGCCAATTCGATGCCGATCAGGGTCACGACCGGCAGCAATGCGTTCTTCAGCGCATGGCGGTTGATGATGATGCGCTCGATCAGCCCCTTGGCGCGCGCGGTGCGGATATAATCCTCGCGCAACACTTCGAGCATCGTCGAGCGCGTCATCCGCATCGTCACCGCTGCATAGCGGTAGCCGACCGTGATCGCCGGCCAGATCGCCATCGACAGGTTGCGCATCGGGTCTTTCCACAGCGGGACATAGTCGATCGGCGGCATCCAGGGCGAACCGAACACTGCCTGAGAAATGTTGAGAATGGCGAGGATGATCAGGATGCCGAGCCAGAAGGACGGGGTGGCGAGACCGGCAATCGCGACGGTTCGCACGACAACGTCGATCATGGTGTTCTGCTTCAGCGCCGAAATCGTGCCGAGCGGGATGGCGATGACGATCGCAACCACCGTCGCCAGGATCGCGATTTCGAGCGAAATCGGAAAGCGCGCCGCGATCTCGTAGGACACCGGCTTTCCCGACCACATCGAGGTCCCGAAATCGAACCGGAAAAGCCCCCAGACAAAATCGAAAAATTGGAGGAAAACCGGCCGATCGAGACCGAGCTGGAGATGGCAGGCGGTGACCGCGCGCTCGTCAAAGGTGCCGCCGCCCGAGCCTAGGCGGGTAACGCAGATGTCGCCGGGAATGAGGCGCATCAGCAAAAACACCAGCGCCGCCGCCCCGATCAGGGTCGGCACCACCAGCAAAATCCGCTGCACGATGTATCGATACATGGCCTTGTGCGCCTCCCTCGCGCCGACCTGGGCGGGCGAGCTAAAACACCGCCGTCATTGTCGGATCTCGCTGCAGGCGGCCCAATGGCGGGGTCGTATCTCGCGCAATTCGGGCCGCAGCTGCTTGCACCCTTCGACCGCGATCACGCAGCGCGGGTGGAAGACACAGCCGGAAGGCGGGTTGATCGGGCTCGGCACCTCGCCCATGACCGGGCGGAAGGCGCGGGTCTCTTCGACCGTCGGATCGGGCACCGGCACCGCCGACAACAACGCCTGGGTATAGGGGTGCAGCGGGTGGTCGAACAGCTCGTCGCACTCGGCCAGTTCGACGATGCGGCCCAGATACATGACGGCGACGCGCTGGCACAGATGACGTACGACCGAGAGATCGTGGGCAATGAACAGGTAGGTCAGAGAAAACTGCTCGCGCAAATCCTCGAGCAGGTTGACGATCTGCGCCTGGATCGACACGTCGAGCGCCGACACTGCCTCGTCGCAGACGATGAATTCGGGCTCGAGCGCTAATGCGCGGGCGATGCCGACCCGCTGGCGCTGGCCGCCCGACATCTCGTGGGGATAGCGGTCGGCGAATTTCGGGTCAAGCCCACAGACCGACAACAGCTCGCGCACGCGACCGGCGCGGCGTGCCGCATCGCGTTCGATCCCGTGCACCTTGATCGGCTCGGCGATGATCTCGCCGACCTTCATGCGCGGGTTCAACGAGCTGTACGGATCCTGAAAGATGACCTGGATGCGCCGCCGCAATGCCAGCAACTCGCGTCGTCCGAGCTGGGCGATGTCGACGCCGTCATAACGGATCTCGCCCGCGGTCGGTTTTTCGAGCCGCAGGATGCAGCGCCCGGTCGTCGTCTTGCCGCAACCGCTCTCGCCGACCAGGCCCAAGGTCTCGCCGCGGTTGACGGTAAAGTCGATGCCGTCGACGGCCCGCACGTCGCCGATCCGGCGATGCGTGACGACACCCTCGGTGACCGGGAAATGCATGTGCAACCCGCGGATTTCGAGCAGCGGGGTTTCGCCGATCCGGGGTTCGATCACTGACATCCCTCCCGCCCGCCTCGATCTACTTGTCGAGCCAAATCGTCGCCAAATCCTGGTTGACGTAATGGCTCGGCCCGATCTTCCACCCTTTGACGTAGGAGTGGTACGGCACCACCCGCTGCCACCACAAAAGGAAGATTTCGTGCGCCTGCTCGTCGAGCACGTATTTAACGAATTCGAGCAGATCCGCCTTCTGCTTCGCCTTGTCGAGCTCGCGCAGCTGCCGGTTGTACATCGCGACTTCCTTGGCGTCTTCGAAATTGCCGTAATTTGAGCTGGAGACCGAATGCGGCAGGTATTTGCCGACATCGGCAAGCGGATTGACCACGTTCTGGCAATTGCCCTCGACTGTGACGTCGAAATTGCCGCTGCGCTGGGCTTCGAACCAGGGACCGACGGGGACGACCTTCTGCGTCACGTGCAGGCCGATCTTGCTCCACTGGTCTACGACCCAGATCCCGTAATATTTGTAGGGCTGATCGTTGTTGCGGTTTAGCAGTTCGAAGCTGAGTCCGTCGGCCCCGGCCTCATGCAGCAGGCGCTTGGCCTCGGCTCGCGATTTCTCGATATCGGGCCAGTAGCCGGCGATCTGCTGCAATTCCTCCTTGCTCGGGGCCAGAGGCGACCCCGGGAAGGTGACGCCGCCGACGGTGTGCACGAGGGCGATCTTGGACAGCTTGGGCGCGTCGCCCCAACGGTCGATCGCCAGGGTCAAGGCGCGGCGTACACGCACGTCGTCGAACGGCTTGCGCGCGTGGTTCGGGGTCACCAGCCCGCCGCAGTTCCAGTCGCTGGTCTGGATCGCCAGCTTGTCGCCAAGCGCGTTCTTCAACTCGTCGACTGCCGAGGGCGGAAAACCGCGGAATTCGATGTCGGCGCGACCGCTGCGGATCGCCTCGATCTCGACCGCCTGCTTGGGGGCAAAAATACCGGTGAACCCGTCAAGGTACGGCATCCCCTTGCGGAAATAATCGGGGTTGCGCTCGCCCTTGATCGACTGCCCGACTTGGTAATCGACAAACTTGAACGGGCCCGAGCCCATGATGTTCTTCTCGTACCAGCGCGGGTCCTTGTCGATGATCTTCTTTTCGTAGATCCAGGCGTAGGGGTCAGCGAGCGCCGGCAGGAACGCATCGGTCGCGAATTTCAGGCGAAACACAACGGTCGACCGGTCAGGCGCCGTGACTGAATCGACCATGACGAAATTGCTCTGCCGCACGCTGAGGACGCCCTTCGGGGGGAAGATGATCTCGTTCCAGCTAGCCGCCACGTCCGCCGCGGTCAAAGGCGAGCCGTCGGTGAACTGCACTCCATCTCGGATCTTGAACGTGTAGGTTTTGCTGTCGTCGGTCGGCTTTGGCATCGCCGTGCACAAATCGCAGACCAGATCGTCGGTGTTGCCTGGATTTTCCGGATCGGCGCGGATCAGAGTGCTGTAGAACGGGGCGGCCGAATGGATCGTCGCGTAGGTCTCCTCGCGATGCGCGTCAAAGCTCGGCGGCGCGTCCGCCGGGATCATATAAGTCAGGATGCCGCCGCGTTTGGGGGCTTCCTCATCCTGGCCGGCCGCCGCGGCAAACGCCGTTACTCCCAATATGGCGGCCAAGGCCGCGGTCCGCATGTGCACTCTTTCCTCCCTGCTTTCTTGCTCGCTTTGTGCCGCATCTCTCGGTCATTCCCGCGAAGGCGGGACTCCAGAGGTTTAAAGTTCCGTCACCGGCTCCGGGCGCCCCACTTTCGCGGGCGGGACCCGGCGAAATGGTTTCTTACTTTTCCAACCAAATCCTCGCCAAGTCCTGGTTGATGAAGTGGGTCGGGCTGATCTTCCAGCCTTTGACATAAGATCGATACGGCACGATGCGATACCACCACAACACGAAGATCTCGTGCGCCTGATCGTCGAGCAGGTATTTTTCGAGGTGGCGCATCAGCCCGCGTTGTTTCGCCGGATCGGTCTCGTGCAGCATCTGCTGGTAGAGCGCGACCTCGGCGTCATCCTGGTAATGCGCGTAATTCTCGGCGTCGATCGATTCCGGCAGAAACTTCTGGACGTCGAGCAGCGGGTTGACGAAACCATGGCCTGGCGCCTCGAGCACGACGTCGAAATTGCCGCTGCGCATCGCGTCGAACCATGGGCCGGTGGGTACCACCCGCTGGGTTACATGTAGCCCGACCTTGCTCCACTGGTCGATCAACCAGGTCGCGACGTATTTAAAGGGTTGGTCGACATTACGGTTCAGCAGCTCGAAGGACAGCCCCTCGGCGCCTGCCTCCTTCAGCAGACGCCTCGCTTCGGCCCGCGATTTCTCGATGTCGGGCCAATAGCCGGCGATCTGCTGCAGCTCTTGCTTGGTCGCCGCCAAGGGCGAACCGGGGAAGACGATGCCGCCGACGGTATGCACGATCGCGATCTTCGACAAGGGCGGCGCCCCGCCCCAGCGGTCGATCGCCAGGCTCAATGCCCGCCGCACCCGAGGATCGTCGAACGGCTTCTTTTTGTGGTTCGGGGTTACCGCGCTGCCGACGTTCCAGTCGCTCTGCTGCACCGCGAACTGGTCGCCGAGCGCGGCTTTCAGCTCGTCGCGCGCGGCCGGCGGCATGCCGCGAAACTCGATCGCCGCCCGGTCGCTTCGGATCGCGTCGACTCGCACCGCCTGCTTGTCGGCAAAGATGCCGGTGAAGCCGTCGAGATAGGGCAAGCCCTTGTGATAGTAATCGGTGTTACGTTCGCCTTTGATCGACTGGCCGGTCTGATATTCGACAAATTTGAACGGACCCGAACCCATCACATGAGTCTCATACCAGCGCGGGTCTTTGTCGAGGATCGCCTTCTCGTAGATCATGTTAAACGGGTCGGCGACCGCCGGCAGAAATGCCGTAGTCGCGAATTTCAAATGAAACACGACAGTGTCCGCGTCGGGCGCCTCGATCTTGTCGATCATCAGGAAATTGCTTTGCCGCGCGCTAAGCATACCTTTGGGCGGGAAGACAATGTCGTTCCAGGTCGCGGCTATGTCATACGCCGTCAATGGCGAGCCGTCGGAGAACTTGACGCCGTCGCGGATCTTGAAGGCGTAGGTCTTTCCGTCATCGGCCGGCTGCGGCATCACCGTACACAGATCGCAGACGAAATCGGTCGTCGAAGAGGGGTTCTCCGGGTTGATCCGGATCAACACGCTGTAAAACGGCGCCACGGCATGAACGGTCGCATAGGTGCTCTCGCGATGCGCGTCAAAGCTCGGCGGTGCGTCAGCCGGGATCATGTAGGTCAGGCTGCCGCCGCGTTTCGGCGTCTCCTCATCCGCCGCCGACGCCGCCATCGCGACGACGCTGAGGATCGCAGCCGACGCCAATGTTTTGAACCTCATTCCCACCCTCAACACATTCCCTCGCATCAATGCCTTCACTCAGAGCGAGTTCATCGACGATCCGCTCAAAGACTTCATCCCAATCGCCGCGGCGCGTTTGGCGAAAAAGTCGCGCAGACGGATACCAGGGCGAGTCATCCCGATCCGTCATCCACCGCCAATCCGGCACGTGCCGCAGGACAATCCACACCGGGCGTCCGAGTGCGCCGGCGAGATGGGCGGCCGCCGTATCGCTGGAAATCACAAGATCGAGGTTCATCATGACCGCAGCGCAGTCGACGAATGCGTCGGGGCCGCGATCAAAGTCCGCGCCGAGGGTTTCCACCTTCATACCGGCCGGCAGATCCGCCAGCTGTTCGACGCCGTCATGTTTCTGCAGGCTGATCAAGGTTAGGCCGGGTATGCGGCACAGCGGCGCGAAGCAACGCAGCGGGATCGAGCGGCCCCTGTCGACATCTGCGTTGGGTTTACCTTGCCACACGATCCCGACCCGAAATCGACCGCTGGGGAGCCGACTGGCCCAAGCCTCGACACGAGCCGGGTCAGCCGACAGATAGGGAGCGCTCGCCGCCATAGTCGCGGGTGTCACTTTTAGAACTTGGGGCAGGCTCATCAATGGCAGGTGGGCGTCGTGACGCGGCAGCGTCTCGCCATTCCGAATGACTTTCACGTTCTCAAGGCAGCTCGGCAACCCTCCCAGAGAAGATTGGACCTCCAGAAACACCTCTGCTCCTCTGGCCGCCACAACGCAAGCAAAACGCGAAAATTGGATCGTATCTCCGAGGCCTTGCTCAGAATAAAGCAACAGGCGCCCAGGGGCTAGGCCGTCCTTTCTCCATTCCATACCGGATAGAGAACGAGAGCGAACAATCCAACCGTCCATTCGCCTGCGCCATTCGTAGCCTTGCCAGCCTTCAGCAAAGTTCCCAGTCAGCAGCAGCAAGTGTGCTTGGTTAACTTGAAATGACGGAAAATAGGGCCGGACGGAAAGCGCCTGCCGGTGGCACTCCATCGCCTCGTCAAAACGCCGGAGCTCCTGAAGGGAGTTGCCGCGGTTGTCGAGGGCCTCGGCGTAGCCCGGCCTGATGGCGAGCGCTCTATCGTAGCTCTCCAGCGCTTCAGCAAACCGCCCAAGCGCGTGAAGGACGTTGCCGCAGTTGTTGAGAGCCTCGGCAAAGTCCGGCTTGATGGCGAGCGCCTGCTCATAGCTCTCCAGCGCCTCGCCGAACCGCCTGAGCTCCTCGTGGGTGTTGCCGCGATTGTTAAAGGCCTCGGCAAAGTCGGGCCGGATGGCGAGTGCCCGCTCGTAGCTCTCCAGCGCCTCATCAAAACGCTTGAGGTCGCCCAGGGTGATGCCGCGGTTGTTGAGGGCCTCGGCATAGTCCGGCCGGACGACGAGCGCCCGCTCGTAGCTCTTCAGCGCCTCGTCGAACCGCCCGAGTTGCTGCAAGGCGTTGCCGCGGGTGTAGAGAGTCTCAGGATGGTTCGGCCAGATGGCGAGTGCTCCATCGTAGCTCTCCAGCGCCTCCTTAAAACGCCCGAGTTCCTGGAGGGAGTTGCCGCTGTCGGTAAGGGCCTCGGCATAGTCCGGCCGGACGGCGAGCGCCCGCTCGTAGGTGTTCACTGCCTCGTCGAACCGTTCGAGCCGGTGCAGGGCCTTGCCCCGGTTGTAGAGGGCTTCAAGATGATTTGGCTGGACAGCGAGCGCCCGATTGTAACTCTCCAGCGCCGCCTCAAAACGTCCGAGTTCCTGAAGGGCGTTGCCGCGGTTGTTGAAGGCCTCGGCATAATCCGGCCGGGCGGCGAGCGCGCCCTCGTAGCTGTTCGCTGCCTCGTCGAACCGCCGGAGTTGCTGCAGGGCGTTGCCGCGGTTGTAGAGGGCCTCAGGATGGTCTGGGCTGACCGCGAGCGCCCGATCGTAGCTCCCCAGCGCCTCCTCAAAACGTCCGAGTTCCTGAAGGGTGTTGCCGCGGTTGTTGAGGGCCTCGGCGTGGTCCGGCTTAATGGCTAGGGTCCGATCATAGTTATCGAGGGCTGCATCTTCCCTGCCCAGTTCGGATTGGGCCATAGCCAGGATAAAAAGCGCGTCAATACAGTCGGAATTGTCGACAAGGACAGAAGTGCACAAGATCTCTACGACGGAATACTCTTCACTGTTGTACGCACCGATGATTTTTTCCAAAGCTTCTGGTAGAGTTAATTTGATGTCAGTCACTTGACCTCCTGCCCGAAAATCCACAGAAGGCCGGCATCTCGTTCCACGCAAAAACCGGAAGTGCGCGGTATGCCCGATTAGCAAGCGAAGTCGTCTCCGCCGCGGCAGCGCTCCGGCGCAAACCGGAACCCGGCAAAATAAGAGATGGCATAGCCTCAGGCATTATTTGTCCAGCCACACCGTCGCGAGGTCCTGATTGATAAAATGGCTGGGGCTGATCTTCCAGCCTTTGACATAGGACGGATGTGGAACGATCCGGTACCACCACAACACCCAGATCTCATGAGCCTGTTGATCGAGCACATATTTTTCGAACTCGCGCATCAAAGCGCGTTGCTGCGCAAAGTCGGTCTCGCGCAGCATCTTGTTGTAGAGATCGACCTCCGCCTGGTCTTGATAATAGCCATAGTTGCCCGCATAAACCGAGCTTGGCAGGTAGGCATCGACGTCCAACAGCGGGTTCGGGACACCATGGCAATTGGCTTGCGAGACCACCTGGAAATTGCCGGTCCGCATCGCGTCCAGCCATGGGCCGGTCGGCATCACGCGTTGCGTGACCTTGAGCCCGATCTTGCTCCACTCGTCGACGAGCCAAGTCCCGACGTATTTGTAGGGCTGGTCGACGCCTCGATTCAACAGCTCGAAACTCAGCCCCTCGGCGCCGGCCTCCTTCAACAGGCGTCTCGCCTCTGCCCGTGATTTTTCGATGTCGGGCCAAAAGCCAGCGATCTGCTGCAACTCTTCCTTGGTGGCCGCGAGCGGCGAGCCCGGAAACACGATGCCGCCGACAGTCCGCACATTGGCGATTTTCGAGAGCGCCGGCGCGCCGTGCCAACGGTCGATCGCAAGGGTCAGCGCACGCCGCACCCGGGGATCGTCAAACGGCTTCTTCTGATGGTTAGGCTGCACCAGGCTGCCGCAATTCCAGTCGCTTTCCTCAACGACGAGCTTGTCGCCGAGGGCTTTGACGAGTTCGTCACGCGCCGAAGGCGGCAGTCCGCGAAACTCCATCGCGGCGCGGCCGCTGCGGATCGCGGCAACCCGTACCGCCTGTTTATCGGCGAAGATCGCGGTAAACCCATCGAGATATGGCAGCCCCTTGCGGTAGTAATCGGGGTTGCGAACGCCCTTTATCGACTGTCCGGTCTCGTACTCTGCAAATTTGAATGGACCCGATCCCAGGATGTTCTTTTCGTACCAGCGTGGATTATTATCGAGTACATCCTTCTTGTAAATAAACGTGAAAGGATCGGCAAGCGCCGGCAGGAACGCGCTGGTCGCAAACTTCAGGCGAAAGACAACAGTTGCAGGGTCGGGCGCCTCAACCGTGTCGACCATCTCATAATAGCTTTGGCGAACGCTCAGCACGTCTTTGGGCGGATGAATGATCATCCTCCAGCTGGCCGCCACATCGGCAGCGGTGAGCGGCGTGCCGTCGTGGAATTTCACGTCGTCGCGGATCTTGAAGGTGTATGTCTTGCCGCCGTCGGTCGGCTGCGGCATCGCGGTGCACAGATCGCAGACGAAATCGGTGGTCGAGGAGGGGTCGTCCGGGTTGATCCGGACCAGCACGCTGTAGAACGGCGCCACTGCATGGAGGGTCGCAAAGGTGCCCTCGCGGTGTCCGTCAAAGCTCGGCGGCGCATCCGCAGGGATCATGTAGGTCAGTATGCCGCCGCGCTTGGGGGCCTCCTCGTCGCCCGCTGCGGCCGCCGATCCCGCGATTGCCAAGGCGACGACGGCAGCCAACCCGGCCACCCGCAGACCCGATCCGACGGTCATTTCTTCCTCCCGCAATCTCGCTTGTGGTCAGGAGTCGGCAAAGCCGCCGGCGTGCTCGCGCGGCTGTTCCGCCACCTTGCCTGCGGCCACCCCAAGCTCGCTGCTGCGAAAGCAGGCGGCGAGGTGTCCGCTCGCGCCCGCCGCTTCGAGCGCCGGTCGCCGGCGCGCGCAGGCCTCGACCGCAAACCGGCAGCGCGGTCGGAATGCGCAGCCGCCGTCGAGCCGGGTCAGGTCGGGCGGCTGACCCTCGACCGGGTCGAGCCGCGCCTGGCGCGGGCGGTCGAGCCGCGGCACCGAGCGCAGCAACGCAATCGTGTAGGGGTGGCGCGGGTCGTGGTAGATCGCCGCCGCCGGCCCGCTTTCGACAATGCGGCCGGCATACATCACGTTGACGCGATCGGCGTAGCGCGCGACGACCCCGAGATTGTGGGTAATGATGATCAGCGCCACGTCGAGCCGGCGCGTCAGGTTTTTCATCAGTTCGAGGATCTGCGCCTGGATTGTCACGTCGAGTGCGGTCGTCGGCTCGTCGGCGATGATCAGCTTGGGGTCGCAGGCGATCGCGATCGCGATCATGATGCGCTGGCGCATGCCGCCCGACAGCTGGTGCGGATACTGCTTCAGCCGGCGGATCGGATCGGCGATGCCGACCAGCCCCAGCAATTCGACCGCACGCTGTTGCGCCGCTGCGCGGTCGGCGCCGCGATGCTGCTCGAGGGTCTCGGTGATCTGCCGGCCGATCGTCAACACCGGGTTCAGCGAGGTCATCGGCTCTTGAAAGATCATGCCGATGTCGCCGCCGCGCACCTGGCGCATCGCTTCCTCCGAAAGGGCTAAGAGGTCGCGCCCGTCGAACAAAATCTGGCCCTGCGTGATGCGCCCGGGCGGGTTCGGGATCAGCCGCAACAGAGACAGCGCGCCAGCGGTCTTACCCGACCCGCTCTCGCCGACGATCGCCACGGTTTCGCCGCGCTCGACGGTATAGGAGATGCCGTCGACCGCCGGCACCGCGCCGAGACCGGTGCGGAATTCGGTATGCAGATCTCTGACTTCAAGCAATGACGGCAAACGCCCGCTCCGATCCTCCCGTTGACGCCGCAGCGTTTCTTCTTGCTCTTACGGGTGTGGTATCGGTCGCCGTCTTCCCTGTCAACCGCCGCGCCGGACCCGGCCGATAGCGTTTTGGGAACAAAAGCTTGATGCGGTTAGGTCGTCCTGGATTCAGATTGACGAAAGCTCGGCGCAAGTTTCGCCTGTTGCCCGACGCGTCCACGCGCCGCCCGTGACACCCGACAAACCCGATGCCGCGGCTTCGGCATTCCAGCTGCAGCAGCTGCTCGGCGGCACCGCGCGCCGCGACCGCGCCGCCTTCGCCGCGCTTTATGCGCAGGTTGCGGCGAAACTGTTTGGCGTCTCGCTGCGAATCCTGGGGCAGCGGGAACTGGCCGAGGAGGCGCTGCAAGAAAGCTTTGTCGCGATATGGCAGCGGGCGGGCGACTACGACCCGGCGCGCGGCTCGGCGATGGGATGGCTTATGACGATCGTGCGCCGCTGCGCGATCGACCAGCTGCGTCGCCGCGCCGCCCGTCCAGAGAGCCGCAGCGCGCCCGAGGACGCGCTGCTGACGTTCGCCGCTCCCGGCCGCACCGACAGCAGCGCTGAACTACGCGCGCTGCAGCGCTGCCTCGACGAGCTCGATCCCGAGCCGCGACAGGCGGTGCTGCTCGCCTATTGCTATGGCCTGACCCGCGAGGAGCTGGCGGCGCGGCTCCGCGTGCCCCTCGGAACCGTCAAAAGCTGGTTGCGCCGCAGCCTTGAACGTTTGCAGAAGTGTCTCGACGGATGAGGTACCCGGAATTGCGCGAGCGGCTCGCCGCCGAATACGTGCTCGGCACGATGCCGGTCCGGGCGCGGCGGCGCTTCGAGCGGCTGATGACGGCCGATCCGGCGGTGGCGCGGATCGTTGGGGATTGGGCCGACCGCCTGTCGCCGCTCGACCAGCTGACCCCGGCCGAGGAGCCGCCGGCGCACCTCTGGCGCGCGGTCGAGAGGCGGGTCGGAGGCGCCCCCGCCGCGCCGGCACGATGGCGCCAATGGTTTGATTCGCTCGCGTTCTGGCGGGGTCTGGCGTTTGCCGGCAGCCTGGCGGCGGCGGCGCTCGCGATTTACCTCGCGGTCTTTCCGCGGCCGATCCCGCCGACCGTCGTCGCCGTGCTCGCCGGTCACGGCGGCGAGACCGGCTGGGTCGCGGTCACCGGGCCGAAATCGGGCGAAGTCAGCTTTTCGGCGGTGACGCCGCCGGCCGAAGTCAAGCCGCACGCGTTCGAGCTGTGGGGCATCGCCGGCGGGCCGCCGCGCTCGCTGGGCCTGCTGCCGCAGCAATCGGGGAACGCGGTCACGTTACGCGCGGGTCGACTGCCGCCGCCCGGCGGTGTGCTGGCGGTCAGCCTCGAACCGACGGGCGGCTCGCCCACCGGGTCGCCGACCGGCCCGGTGTTGTACCAGGGCAAAGTGTTGATCCGAGCGCCCTGATCCGCCGCGCAATCGCCGCCGGAAATTTTTTCCGGGCTGCATCCGATGCGGCCGCCGGCGCGTAGAGGGGATGAGGCGGCCGGCCCGTAGCCAGAGCGCTGATGCGGCGGCCGCCGCACCTCATCAGAAAGGAATTACATTATGAATATCAAGCTTCTGGGTGCGACCGCCGCGATCGCGCTGGGCCTCGGCGCCGGGGCGATGGCGGCGATGGACCCGATGGTCGGCGGCGCGCCGATGTACGCCAGTAAGAACATCGTGCAGAACGCCGTCAACTCGCAGGACCACACGACTTTGGTCGCCGCCGTCAAGGCCGCCGGGCTGGTCCCGACCCTCCAAGGCGCCGGCCCCTTCACCGTTTTCGCACCGACCAACCAGGCGTTTGCGGCTTTGCCCTCCGGCACCGTCGACACCTTGCTGAAGCCCGACAAAAAGCCGGAGTTAACCAAAATTCTGACCTATCACGTCGTTCCCGGCCGCTATGACACGGCAATCCTCGGGCACGATATACAGTCCACCCCGGGCGGCCGGATTTCACTCAAGACCGTGGAAGGCCAACCGTTGATCATCTCCGAAAACGGCAACACGCTGATGGTTACCGATGCCACAGGCGAGACCGCCGAGGTAACGATACCCGACGTGTTCCAGTCAAACGGGGTCATCATGGTGGTCAACAAGGTATTGATGCCCTAGGCGTGCAGATCATACAGATGGTTCCAATCCCGCCCTCTTCGTCGCTGCCGCGCAAGCGGGGGCCCAGTTCCACGAGCTCGGTCACCGCCGCCCGCCACTCCTGCTTCGCCCCGGTTATCTGGAAATGACGATGACCGGTCGGTGGCGGTCGCCGGGAGGATTCACCGCTTTCGCCATGGCACTTCATTCCCGTGCGAATTTGATTGGCAGCGTCGAAGTCCTAGGTTCGCCGTGCCGCCCGTTGCCCATGAAAAAGGCCGCGGGTCGCGGCGGCCTCCTCTCGTGACTTGTCGACTTGATCGTCGGATTTGCTGGCTGGGGGACTAGGATTCGAACCTAGACTGGCGGAGTCAGAGTCCGACAACCTACGCCGCCACAACCCGCCACTAGTGCTATATCAGCACCAAAACCCGCAATCCCCCTTGCCATTACGCCGTCAGATTCCGACATGTCCTGTCCCGACTACGATCGTCGGTGCCGACATGGTGCCGACACGCACCGAAGAGGAACACTCAATGCGGGCGAAGATCACCAAACGGGTTGTCGATGGTATCGAGCCGCGGGAGGCCACCTACCTTGTCCGTGACACCGATGTTAAGGGCTACGTTCTTGTCATGACCCCTGCGGGCGCGAAGTCCTATGCGGTCGATCACCGCGCGGGTTCGGGACGTGGCTCGCCAAAGCGGCGGCTCACCATAGGCAAGCATGGCTCACCATGGACACCGGAGACGGCGCGCGCAGAGGCGAAGCGCTTTCTCGCCGAGGTTGCCGCCGGTCGCGATCCCGCGTCAGCGCGCCAAGAAGACCGCAAGGCGCTAACCTTTGACAACCTGATCGCTCTCTATCTAACCGAGGGCATCAGCCACAAGAAGGCCTCGACCCTCAAAGCGGATCGCGGACGCATCGAGCATCACCTGCGGCCTTTGCTCGGCAAACTGCGAGCCGATCGAAATCGTCCGTGCCGACGTCGAACGAATGCGCAATGCCGTCGCGGCCGGCAAGACAGCCGAGAAGATCATGAGCGGTGAGAAGCGACGGTCCGGCAGCATGGCCAGGGGCGGCCAGGGCGTCGCTGCGCAATGCGTCGCGCTCGCCAGTTCGGTCTTTGCGTTCGCGGTCGAGCGCGCCTTGTGCGCCGACAACCCAGCGCGCGGCGTCAAAAAAGCGCCAGTGCGCAAGGTAGAGCGCTTCCTGTCCGAGGCGGAAATCGCGCGACTCGCCGAGGCGCTGGATATCGAAGCGCAGCGATCGGGCAATCCCTATCCGTCGGCGGCGATCAAGCTGTTGCTGCTTACCGGGTGCCGTCGGGGCGAGATCGTTAATCTGTACTGGGATCACGTCGATTTCGAGCGCGAATGCCTGCGGCTCCCGGATAGCAAGACCGGCGCGAAGGTCGTGTATCTCAACGCACCGGCACGCGCCTTGCTCCAAGAACTCCCGCGCATGGCAGACAACCGGCGGGTGATCCCCGGCATGAGGGCCGATAGCGCGAGCGCAGCTATCGACAATTCCTGGTCGCGCGTACGTTCAGCCGCCGGACTAGGTGATGTCCGCCTGCATGATCTGCGGCACAGCTTTGCCAGCGTTGGCGCCGCCAGCGGCCTGAGCTTACCCATCATCGGCGCATTACTCGGCCACAAGCACGCCGCGACCACACAAAGATACGCGCACCTGTCGGCAGATCCGCTGCGCGCCGCCAACGACGCGGTGGGCGCGAGGATTGCAGCGGCAATGCGTCGGAAGGCAGAGGCGATTCCTGCGGAGGGGGCAAAATTTGCGTAGCAGAAAAGGCGCGACACGTGGTTAGGGCGTAGTTTTTTTAGGTTCCCGCCGTTGCGGAAGCGGTTTCGGCTTCGGCGCGGCGGCCGATCAGGCCGGTTTATATTCCGTCGTTCTGTCGCTTATAAAAGCCGCCCGAGCGAGCATTAAGTGACGCGAGTTTCGGTTTACGATCCGGCAACTGACCCGAAGAAGAGGCCGCGGCTATCGGGCCAAGTTTCCTTGACCGGCCGCATATCGGGCGGCGAAACGATCGAGGGAGCCATTGCCGGCGCGAAGTTGCGAAGCGCGGCTGAATCGCGATGATGCAGGTGGAAGCTGAACGGCCGATCCCGCCGCTCTCCGTGGAGCCGGTCGAACGCTACAGCGGGAAAGGCGGCTTCGCGCCAAAATCTATGCATCGTCGGCTGGCCGAGCGCCCGAGTGCGAAGAGGTGAGCGTTATCCCGGCGCTGACATAGCTCGCCGAGGCTGGGCTAACGTACCGGTGATTGTGATAGAGGAATGTCGAGCCAGCCGTCCGCTAACCAGGCCACCAACGCACAGACATTGTCCCTGGCTGGTCCGGTTCTTGCGGCACTTTCAATTCCGGGGATCGATCCCGCTCGATTTGGGGCGGCGAAGGACGCCCTCGGGCCACTGCCGATTGATGGGCAAATACAGCTCGCGAATCGACTGATAGATGCGCGTGGTCAGTATCTTGTTCATCGCGTGTGGGTAAGTGACAGTGAGAGCACTCAAAGTCTCCGTCGAAAGCGACTGGAAGAAATAGGTCGGGCCGCTGATCGACTACTGAGACTACTTCATCGGGATGGTGCGGAAGCTAAACCTTGGAACCTGCACCCTGCGGTTACGTTGGCGCTCCCCCGGCTTTTCCGAATTGCTTCGGAGCATCGCTCAAATCCAATCTGGGATCAGGGACTGACCCGACTTGGGGGAATGCTGGCAGATCTCGCCGAGGTCGGTGCCCATGCGGAGGCCGTCTTTGAGGCGCAATTTCCGAAGAGGCACGGCGGCGGGCGTCGGGCGGGGCCTGAACCCGCAACTAAACTTGTCGAACAGCTAATAGATATCTACGGGGCGATGCGGGCTCAGTATCCCCGGAGTGGACCTGCGCCCGCTTTCGGCCGTCCGCTCCTTCAATTCGTTCGCGCTGGCCTTGCCTTTGCGGTGAGCGCCCGCACGGAGGTCATCGACTCTGACGGCAGACGCTACAGACCGTTTGAAGTGGCTTTTCTGGAGGTCGATCTGCCGAAGCCGAGCCGGATTACCGACAAATCGATCCAGGGAGTGTTCCAGCGCCGCCGTACACGGATCAAGGCGAAATAGCAGTTGATTTGAGCATTTCGGGAGCACGACTAGCGACATAAGTTGCCTCGCAGCGCCAGAACCGCGGAGTGCAAGACAAATGCCCACCGAACCACCACAGCCTCTGCTTAAACAACACGAGTACGCAAATCTTCGTCGTTGTTCAGAGCGTACTATTGAACGCGAGAGAGCGTCCGGCACAGGTTGCCGATACATAAAAATCGGCCGTGCCGTCCTCTACAAGCAAAACGATGTACTCGATTTCATCGACCGGCACGCGCGTCAGAGCACCAGCGAACGCACGATCGCGAGCATCCACCACCCAAAATGACGATCGATTTCCCCGAGGGCGGCTCGTCCTTCAGCCGGAAGCGCTACGTCAAAAGCGAAGCCGCTAAGGCCGCCGTGCGCGGACACGAGGCCGAGATCGTCCAGGCGCTCGGCATCCCGTGGCCGCCAGGTCGAGGCGATCACATCAACTGCCCCCATCCCGACCATGACGACCGCGATCCGTCCTGGCGGCTGATGGAGTCGGGCCTCGCCGTCTGCACCTGCCATGACGGCCGGCCTCATTCGGTCTTCGATGTTGCCATGCACTTCCAGGGGCTAGACTTCGAGGCTGCCAAGCTGCGCATCGTCGAGCTGCTCGGCCGCACCGACCTGATAATCGGGCCACAGACCGAAGCGCCGGGCCTGACCCTCGAAGAATACGCCCAAGCCAAAAAGCTGCCGATCGAGTTTTTGCTGGGACTGGGCGTGCGCCAGGCAACGTATGGCGGCCGGCCCGCGGTACGCATGCCCTATACCCCGGCCGATGGCGGCCCGCCCTCGATCAAGTTCAGGATATCTCTCTCGGGCGATCCCAAGACCAAGTGGCGCAAGGGCGACAAGGCGCTGCTCTACGGCGCCCACGACGCCAAGCACCTCCCAGCGGCCGGGCGCGTGGTTCTGGTCGAAGGCGAGAGCGATTGCCACACTCTTTGGAAGCATCAGATTCCGGCATTGGGTTTGCCGGGGGCGGCGGCTTGGAATGAGGAGCGCGATGCGCCGCTTCTGAAAGACGTGCCGGTCATCTTTGTTGTTGTCGAGCCCGACCGCGGCGGCGCGGCAGTAATGGCGTGGCTGATGTGCTCCTCGATAGCATCGTGGGCGCGCCTGGTGCACATGCCGCGCGAGACCAAGGACGTCAGCGCGCTTTACCTCTCGGATCCGGAAAACTTTGTCAAGAATTTAGACGCCTTGTTCGAGGCGGCGCAACCGCTACCGCAACACCTCATTTCTTCGCCGCCGCCACGGCCAGATGAGAAAGCGGACGACCGCCCGTCCTTGATTGTCGACGATGCCGACCTGACACGTACTGCGCGAGCGCTTCGCGATCTGTTGGCCACGCGCGCAGACCTTTACGATCGAGGCACGCCTGTCAGGCTTGTGCGCGATGTTGTGAGCGACGCCATGTTTGCACGGCAGCTCACTGTAGAGGGGGTCGTCCATGAGGCGCACCGGGTCGCGCGGCCGGTCAAATTGAAGGTGAATAAGGACGGGTCGATCGTCGAGACTCCCGTCACTTTGCCCAATCGCGTCGCCCGTCTCTATCTGGACATGATGAGCGAATGGAACCTTCGCGTGCTCAATGGGGTAACAACCGCGCCGATCCTTTCAGGCGATGGAACTATTGTTGGGCGACACGGCTACGACCAGGGCCTCGGACTGTGGTGCGACGGCGTAGAGACCGCCCCTATGCCCCCTATGGTCCCTATGTCATCCGCCACCGCGGCGCTTTTGCGCCTGCGCATTACCTTCCGTACCTTTCCTTTCGCCGACGCGCCGCGTGTGCAGGACGCAACATTGGGGGTGGAGGTCGTCGACATTAGCCAGCCGCCCGGACACGACGAGTCCGCCTTCCTCATGGGCTTGATGACAGCCGTCTGCAGGCCGAGTTTATGGCTGGCGCCGGGCCTGCTGCTCGTTGCGCCGCAAATATCAGGCGCCGGCACCGGTAAAGGCCTATTGGTGCGCGCCATCTGTATTATCGCCTTTGGGCAGTCCCCGCGACCGTTCACGGTCGGCCATGATCGCGAAGAGCTCGAGAAGCGCATCACTGCGGCGTTGCTCGAAGCGGCGCCAGTGCTGTTTCTCGATAATGCGAACAGCCTGGCCCTGCGTTCCCCGACACTCGCGAGCGCCATGACCGAACGTCCTGCGCATGCGCGACTTTGGTAGGCTGAGAATGCGGCTGATCAACTCGACAACCTACGTGGTCGTGACCGGCAACGCCGTGACCGTCGCAGAGGATCTCGCCCGCCGGTTTCTGACCGTCGAGCTTGACGCGAAGATGGAGGATCCGGAGGAGCGCCCGTTCCCGCCCGGATTTCTAGCGTCAATCCGGGAGCGCCGCGTCGAACTACTCGTCGATATCCTCACCATATGGCGGTTCGGCCGACAGAATCCGAGCCTACTCAAGCGCGGCAGGGCGCTCGGCAGCTTTGAGACTTGGTGCGAGTGGGTCCGGGACCCGCTACTGACACTAGGATGTGCCGATCCGGTCGCGCGCATTGCAGAGATCAAGGGCAAGGACCAGCGGCGCCGTTGCGTCGCGGAAATCCTGAGCACGTGGTGTGCGCGCCACGGGAGTGCGCCAGTGAAGGTTGCCGACATTAATCCGGATGTGCGCACCCTTATCGACCCTCAGGGACGCGGCCGCCAGTTCGTCGCGGCAGCTGTGGAGAAAATGGTCGGGACCCGCGTCGGCGGATTCATGCTGACGGTCCAGCGTGGCGGTGGAAAATGGAGCGTAGCCACGTATGCCGTGTGCAAGACGACAACTGATTTCGCCGGCGACGGCCCAGAGCATAGGGGTCATAGGGATCATAGGGGGGCCGACACCCCGCCAAGCGCCGCTATTGCCCCCGTTGCACAAGATCCTGCACTCGATCCCGTCGATGCTGAAGATGGCTTACCGCCCAATGAAGAGGTCGTCTTATGACCGCCGCCGCGGAGGAACTTCTCGGTTGCCTCGCCGAGCTTGGAGCCAGCGTCGCCCCAACAGACGGTGATCGCCTCGTCGTCCGCGCCGGTCCATCAGGCATACCACCGGTGCTTATGGCGCGCTTGCGGGCGGCAAAATCCGATCTGATCGCAGCGCTCGCCCTGGGTGCCCACGCTCCGTCGCAAACCGCGGACAGCACAACTCATCCGGTTGACGCTGCTTGGTGGCGCAATCATTTCATGATCCGCACCACTCATTGGGAGCTTGGCGGCTATCGGCCGCACTTGGAAGCCCAATGGCTCGCTTTCGCCGAGATGTTGCACGAACTCCGGGAAAGACACGGCCGACGATGGCCCACTTGGCAATGCGCCGGCTGCGACGAATCGATCGGCGGCTTATTGGCGCTGACGTTGGCAGACGGAAACCGCGTCCACTTTGACGAGGAAACCCAATGCCTGATCCGCTTTGGCCGGCGATGGCGTGGCGACGCGGTGGCTGGACTAAGGACGCTCGAGATCGAAGCGCCGCCTGGCTTCGAGCTACTATGATTCCGCCGACTACCGTTTCATCAAAGCTCAAACATTCTTGCTGCGGTTCTAGGAACGCCGTCAGCAGGGCGACTCGGGTCGGATGTGCTCGCTGGTCGCTGGCTTTACCGGGCAGGCCCGTTCCCGGAACGAGTTGCGGGGACAAGGCGCCCTCTTGCGCACGCGCGCGCGAGCAAAAGCTAGCCATTGGTCAGCATGTTGCGGGTCACGCCCAAAGCGCGCGGACAAACGGAAGGATCATACATGAGTATGGAGACTGCGACAGTTCGTTCCGCTGGCGCTCGGCGCATGGCCCGGCACCGCGAGCGCCGACAGTTGGGTCTGCGATGTCTTACGATCGAGTTGCGGGAGACCGAAATCGACGTATTGATACGTCGAGGTCGGCTCGCTCCTGATAGGCGTGGCGATCTCTTCGCGGTCAAAAAGGCTCTGCACGGGTTCCTCGATGACGCGTTACGGTGACGTGCAACACGCCAGCTGCTTAGCTCGGCCCTGGACGCCTTTGGAAGTTCGGCCGTTTCCCGTGAAGGTGCAAGATACTGCGCCCGCCGCATCGGGCGGGGCTGTGCTACGATCGGCCCAAAATTCGGGCCGAAACGGGAGGATCTTGCGAAATGGCTGAAGAGGTTCTCGATGCAAATGCAGAGCAGCGCCGCTATTGGAATACGGTAGCCGGGCCGCGCTGGGTCGCCGCCCCGGGGCTCAGGGAACGGCGCAACCAGGAGAGCCTCGCACTACTGCTGGCGCGCCTGGGCCTCGCCGGCGGCGAGAGCGTGCTCGAAATCGGCTGCGGCACCGGCGCCTTGACCCTGCCGCTCGCCGCGGCGGTCGGCGACCGAGGGCGGGTGGTCGCGGTCGACATTTCGGAGCCGATGCTCGGCGCTGCGCGGCAGCGGGTCGGCGAACGCGGGCTGCGCAACGTCACATTGTTTCTCGGGGACGCGCAGGTGTTCCCCCTCGAACAAGGCGCGTTCGATCTCGCGACCTCGCGCATGGGCGTCATGTTCTTCGCCGACCCAGCGGCGGCCTTTCGCAATATCGGCGGCGCGTTGAAATCGACCGGGCGCCTCGTCTTCGCCTGCTGGGGCCGCTCGCGGAGAACCGGCACTGGCTGATCTCCTACGATGTCGCGCTGCGCCATCTCGGGCCGCCGGCGCCGCAGCCCGCTCACGAACCGAGCCCGCTCGCCTTTGCCGACCCCGACTATATCCGCAGGGTTCTCGCGGCGGCCGGCTTCGCCGATATCACGGTCGACCGCGCTCACCCGACGATCATCGGCGGCAGCCCCGAGGAGGAAGCCCGCCAGGCGCTAGGCATGGGGCCCGACGGCGCGGCTGATCGAAGAGAAGAAGCCGACCGAAGCAACCCACCAGGCAGTCGCCCGCGAAATCGAGGCAGCCTTCGCCGCCGAATCCGGTTCCGGCCCGCTCCACCTGCCCGCAACCATCTTTCTCGTCGCCGCCCGCCGCCCAGCTTGAACGCACTCAATCAACGAACTCGAAGCGGATAATGCTAGCTAGCTAACAACCGACGGTGTGACCTCAGGCCTCAGGCCTCTCGCATCGAACGCATCTTTGCGATACTCAATGAGCTCGATCGAGGCTCGATCGAAGCTTCAGCTCGCCTCGTAACGCGTCCGGCGACGGCTTGAGGAGCGCATTGTAATCAGCGTTTTTGATGGACAGCTTCGTGGTCAATTTCCCGGCCAGCCGCGCGGCACTCGCCCGGTCCATCCCGTCGAGCGCGTTGGCGAGCGCGATCAGCCGGGCGCTGACCCGCCCGTCATTCTCGCGCCGGGCCTGCCGGCGGAGCTCCGCCGAGCTGATGTCGTCTCGTATCCTCAGAGCAGGCATTGCGGTTCCCCCGTCCCTCAACCACAATATCTGCTAATCGCCAGTCCGCCCCGACGCAATTCCTTTGGCGAGTCAGGATTAATTCAGGTGGGTATGAGGCGGTGTCTATCTACCGCGCGCCATTGACAGCGAAAAAGGCGAGGCAAAACCGGCTGACGTTCACGGTAGTGGGACGCCGCTGCCACGGCGATGGGGCGAACCCGACAATGATTGACCACGCCCTTGGGTTGGAAATTGGTGACGTCGGCAACACCGTCGGCAGAGACCCTCGCGCAATGACCACGCACGAGTTGGCGGCCTTGGGCCACGAACGGATGCCTGCGCACGAAGCGCTGCGCCTGCGCTGCCTCGACTGTTGCAGCGGCTCGGCTCACGAGGCCCGGTTCGGTGTTGCCACGGCATGACCCGCTTGGCCGCTCCGGCCGGAAAGATCGCCGTGGCGCGCGCCGCTTAGCGACGCGGAAAGGGCTCGTCGCCGCGACCTCCTGTCCCGAGTTGGAAGCCGAATGGCCGGAAAATCGCCCAAGGCCGAGAAAATACGGAGTGCGAACGACGGATTGCCTACCACCGTTACTCGGGCGCCAGAGGAGGGCACCCCGGCAAAAATCATCCTGAAATCACGGAGGATTCGTTCATCCCGTCAGCGTGAAAGCCGAGCGGCCTATGGCGCGGTTCGCGGCCCGTTTTCGTCCCGATTTCGCCCGCCGCAATCTCGTGGCGCCGATTTGCCACCAGCTTAAGCGCCGGCTCGATTATCGCCAGCTCTTCGGCCGTGTAATCTCTCGGGTTGAAGCGTGGGTGCGATTCTTTCTCTTCCGCAGGGTCGAAGTCGATCGGCTTGACGCCGGCGCGGTCAAGAACAGCTATGGCGCAGACTGAAGCGACTCGGTCATCTTCGGAGTTCTGCGCCAGATCGACTAACCGGCGCATCATCTCGGGCGATGCTTGACGGGCGATAGCGCGCGCTTCGTGGTAGAGCTTCGCTGAGGGCGTGCGGCCGCTTTGACCTTTCGGCCAGCGAAATGCCCTAATCTTGGCGCGGCCGATCGCAAGCCTGCTATCGAGCGGCACCTCTTTGGGAAGCGCTGCCGCGGCGCTTTCAGCAGCGGTTGTCATGTCCGTTAAAATATTAGCCTTTTTCTTAAACGACAATTGGCACTTACGTCATTGGTTCAGCGAGAGGCTGTTGCCAGATTAGGAAGGCGCCCTCGCGCGCGCGACGCTAATTCCAAAGAGCTGGGGCTGCGTGGCACATTGCCGCCCAGATTATTGAGGGCAACGAAGCCGAGGGCGCGGCGATCGAATGTTCGAATTTGATGCTCGACCACGGCGAACGGGACAGACAGGCCGAATGGCTGCGCGTCCGTACTGCGATTGTGATCCTCAGGGATAATTCGCTCGGGCAGCCTCAATGATGGCGGCCGCCCGGAGCTAACTCCAGAGTGCCATTTTCTCGGCATCGCATTTCCGGGTCGACGTGCCTTCCCGCGCCGAACTCGACCACGCTGACGACCTCGGGCGAGCGATGCAACACCACTGCGGTCAGCGCGACCGGATAACAGGAGCACCTTCCTTATGCGCTCGGCGCAGGTGGCGGATCGTCGATCGGCGCGGGCGGTGGCTCGGGCCGCGGGATCAGTATTGGCGACGGGCGATCGGTCAATGGCGGCCGCGTCGGATCGGGCGGGGGCATCGGCGGCGTCCCCGGCGGCGGGTTCGGGTTTGGGCTTTGAGCACGCATCAAGCGGCTCGCGCGGAGCGCCGGCTACCGGGGCGTGGTGGTCGTCGTCGACTGCGTCGTCGTGCCCGCGCCCGTGGGGTCGGTCTCTGTCTTCGAGTGGGTTTCCGAACTGCCCGTGACGCCCTGCTTGTAGCTGTCCTTCTTGGTGACCGCATCCCCGTTCCACCCGGTCCCTTGCTTGGTCGTGGACGTGCTCGAACCGCCATTGGGGCTTGAGGTCACGGTGGTTGTTGAGGCGCCGGAACCGGGCGTGCCCTGTGCCAGGGCCACGCTAGTCAACAAACCCAGGGCGGCCACACCGGCCAGTAGATGCTTGGTCATTCGTGATTTCCTACTGTTGCACTGTGCGGGTAAACCGCCGGCGCTTTGCGGCGGTTCCCGGTGGCGGCGGGCGAGGGCTCTGGGGTCAACCCACCAGCGCACCGAGCAACGCGATCAGCTGCGGATCAAAGCTCGACTGGCGGTCGCGCGGCACCGCCAGCGCGATTTTGCCGGTGTCGGTGAGTACGGTCTTGCGACCATAGCCGTTGCGCCGGTTACCCGGCTCCTCGCCGGCCAGATGATGATCCATCTCGGCGTTCAACACCCGCTCGGCCAGCGCCTTCTTCAGATCGTCGAGCAGACCATTCGGGTCAAAGGCGGTCTTCGCATCGGCGCCCGCCAGCAGCTGGTCAAGAATGGCGTCAGGAATAAGAGGTGGCTTGCGTCGCGGCATGGGCGGTCTCCTTCGCTCCCATCATGCCCAACCACGCACGAAATTCCTGACACTCCCTTCACCTTGCGCCACACCCGGCTCACCGTGTCCTTGCTGACCGCGCCGCCGAACACGGCCGACAGCGCCCGCCGCACCCGACGTGTGTTGGTACCGCCAAGATAGGCACCGGCGATCAGCGAATCGGCCTGCTTGGTGCGCCGCTGGTAAGCTCGCAGCGCCTTGCTCTTCCATTCCGTGGTCTTGCCCTCTGCGGTGTCGAGCCTGGCCCGCGGCACCGCGATCTCCACCCGGCCAAAGGTCCCCAGCAGTGAGCGCGATCGGTGGCCGTGCCGGTGGCCAGTGACATTGCCCGCGTCATCGGCATTCGCGGCATCCGCTTTGGGCCCGCGAGCGTACCGTGAGCGTGAGAGCACCGCCTCAAGCTCGCTCTCGATCATCGTTTGGATGAGCTCGCGCACCCGGTCGCGCAAACCGGTCTCGATCGGATCAAACCAATCGTCGAGAAGATGCACCGCCGTCTCGGCTTCCGAACCGTGAAGCGGCGACTTTGTGATATTGTTGGTCATGGCGTGGTCTCCACCGGCGCTCAACGCTGGGATCGTTTGGGTTTCAGCACCCGGAGACTACGCCACCTTCAATTCCAACCACATCCCGGACGGCACCGCTGCTCAATAGCCGCGAGGTCTATCGAAGACTCCGCACGCTCTCGACACCGTCGCGCTAGCACTCGCAATTCCTGCGGATCTCGCTGCATGCGTCTCCTCCGAGAGAACAGATGCCGACCCCCCCAATGCGCGGTCTTTAACTTCCCCTGTCCTAGCCTATCCTTCCAACAGTCATCTTCCGGTCGCAGTTCCCACGGAAAGGTTGCTCAAAAATTAAGCCGTTTGCTTGCTCTTCGGGGAGCATTGTCTCCGCGATGCTGTCAGCGTTGTGGTTCGCCGGGTGTCTAGATCGACGTTCGGATCGTTTTCGCTGCTCGGTCGTTTACAGGCAGATCAGAAAAGCTGTGAGGGCAGTAATGGACGATATTCGGTTTGGCGATCAGGCCCAACTTCCGCGGTTTTGGGTGATGCGGTTGCTGGGGATCGCAGAAATGCTGGGGTTGCGACGACACCGCTCGCATTGTGGTGCTAAATGATCGACATTTTTGTGATTGAGACGGTTTATTTATCTTGAGAAGTGGCGACGAATCGTGGTGCCCTTGCCGCAAGCAGGGTGCCGCGCCATGTTCGTCCGCGTCAAGAAGATCGGAGCCTATGAGTACCTCTACCTCGTCGAGAACGCACGCGAGGGCGGGCGCCACGTTCAGCGCGTCATCAAGGCGCTCGGCCGGCGCGACGAGGTCGAAGCCTCCGGCCTGATCGACGGGCTGATCGCCTCGGCGGCGCGGCATTCGCGACGGACGATCGTGCTGTCGAGCTTCTATCGCGGCGAGTTGCCGGAACTGCGCCGCGTCAGCATCGGACCCGATTTGGTGTTCGGCCGGTTGTGGGCCGAAACCGGATGCCGCGACGTGCTCACCAGCCTGCTCGCCGACCGGCGCTTCGGCTTCGATGTCGAGCGGGCGGTCTATCTCACCGTACTGCATCGGCTGACGGTCTCGGGTTCCGACCGCCACGCGAGCGAATGGCGCAACGGCTTGCGCGTCCCCGGCGCCGAAGGGCTCGGGCTCGACGAGGCGTACAAGGCGATGGCCTGGCTCGGCGAAATCGACGAGCACGGCCGCGGCACCGCCGAGGCGATCGAGGAAGCGCTCTACCGGCATCGCCAGCCGCTGTTCGGTGCGGTGTCGATCGCCTTCTTCGATACGACGACGTTATGGTTCGAGGGCGCCGGCGGTGAGAACCTGGGTCAGCGCGGCCATTCCAAGGACTACCGAGGGCACTTGAAGCAGGTCGTGCTCGGCATCGTGCTGGATGACGCCGACCGGCCGATCGCCTCGTTCCTGATGCCGGGCAACACTGCCGACGTGACGATGTTGTTGCCGGTGGTGCGCCGCCTGCGCGATCGCTTCGACATCGCCCGGACCTGCATCGTCGCCGATCGCGGCATGATCAGCGCCCACACCATGGCGGCGCTCGAAGCCGAGAAGATCGAGTACATTCTCGGCGTGCGCGAGCGCACCAGCCGCGAGGTGCGCGCCGAGGTCATTGAGGATGATGGCGTCAGCGTGCCGCTGCTCATCCGGCGGCAGAAGGGCGAGACTGAACTCGCCGTCAGGGAGACCACAATCGCCGGGCGGCGCTACATCATCTGTCGCAATGACGAGGAAGCCAGAAAGGATGCCGAGGCGCGCGCCGAACTGATCGCCGGCCTCGAGCGCAAGCTCGCGCAAGGCGACAAGGCACTGGTCGCCAACAAGGGCTTCCGCCGTTTCCTCAAGACGCCCGTGGGCGACGGCTTTGTCATTGATCGGGCCAAGGTCGAGGCCGACGCCCGCTTCGACGGCCTGTTCGTGCTGCGCACCAACACGAAAATCTCCGCCCTCCAAGTCGTCCTGCGATACCGTAACCTCCTCGCCGTGGAGGACGCCTTCAAAACCGCAAAAGCGCTGCTTGCCACCCGGCCGATCTTCCACAAAACCGATGCCGGCATCCGCGGCCACGTCTTCTGCACCTTCCTCGCCCTGGTGCTGCGCAAGGAACTGACGGACCGTCTGGCGGCACGCCGCAGCAAGCTCGAATGGCAGCGCATCATCGATGATCTTGCCGACCTCAGTGAGATCGAGGTCGAACAGGATGGTCGCCGGGCCCGACTGCGCACCGCTCCCGGCGCAACCATTGATCCGATCTGCCGCGCTATCGAGATCACCCTGCCGCCCGTCTTCCAGGAGATGCCGCCCGCCCGCTGAACCCTCAAGAAAATGTGGTGCCTAAATCTGAAAATGGCCTCCAAGCCGTTGATAATCAGCCGTCTTCAAATCCAAACTGCGGAAGTTGGGTCAAGCTGAGGCGGGCTCTCAGATCGGCGCTCGCGCCCCGATTGCAAGTGGCTCTTGGTAATCAGCGGGCTGCGCTCCGACAGTCACCGTCTCCACCTTCCGCGGGCAGGGCTTGGTCCGTGCCCGGCTCGGGCTGCGGGTCTGGCGGCCCTGCGTGGGGGCGTCGTCAAGGCCACCGCAAGATATGCGCTGGCTAGCCGCCGCTCGCGGTCGGATCTGTAGGGGCGGGCGACTGCTCGCGCGAATGGATCAGATAAGCGATCGCGTATCCGACCGCACCAGCGAGCAAGAGCGCGAGTAACGGTTGCTCGGCGGCACTCCGGCTCAGATAGTCGGCGGCCTGTGCGCCCTGTCTATACGTCTTCGACGCGGCGTCGCTGGCTTGCCTGATAGCTTCGCTCGTCGCACCTCGGATCGTGCTTCCCGCCTCGGCCGCTGCCGTCTGCGCTTTTCCGGCTAACTCGCTCGCTGTGTTCGCCGCGCTCGCGACGCCACGGTTCACCTCATCGTCAAACCGAATATCGTCCATTACTGCCCTCACAGTTTCTGATCTGCCTGTAAACGACACAGCAACGAAAACGCTCCGAACGTCGATCTCGACACCCGGCGGATCTCAACGCTGACAGCGTCGCGGAAACAATGCGCCCCGAGCAGCAAGCAAACGGCCTAATTTTTGGGCAAACGTTCTGCGGGGAACTGCGACCTGAATATGACTGTTAGAAGGATAGACTAGGACAGGGGAAGTTAAAGATCGCGCATTGGGGGTCCGGCACTGTTCTCTCGGAGGAGACGCATGCATCGAGATCCGCACGAATTGCGAGTGCTAGCGCGACGGTGTCGCGAGCGCGCGAAGTCTTCAATAAACCTCGCAGCCACTGAACAACTTCGCCGCTGGGCTGTCGAACTAGCCGACGCGGCCGATGAGATCGAGCGGAACGCGGGTGAGCCCAGAGAGGCCACCGTCCATCGCATCCTGGCGCGACGCGGCACGGGCGGTACCTGATAGCCCTGCTCAGTGCGCTGGTGGGTTGGCGTCACCTTCACGGCAGTTCACAGAGTCCTCGCCCCGCCGACCACTGGGAACCGCCGTAAAGCGTCGACGGTTTACCCGGACAGTGCAACAGTAGGAGATTACCGAATGACCAAGCTACTGGCCGGTGTGGCCGCCCTGGGTTTGTTGAGTAGCGTGGCTCTGGCGCAGGGCGCGCCCGGTTCCGGCACCTCAACAACCACTGTAACCTCAAGCCCGTACGGCGGTTCGAGCACGTCCACGACCAAGCAAGGCACCGGGTGGAACGGGAACGAGGTCACCAAGAAGGACACCTACAAGCAAGGCGTCGCGGGCAGCTCGGAAACCCACTCGAAGACGGAGACTGATCCATCCGGCGGGGGCACGACAACTCAATCGACGACCTCCAGCAAGCCACAGTAGTCGTCGTCCCGCGCGAGGCGCTGGATGCGTGCTCAAAGCCCAAACCCGAACCCGCCGCCGGGGGCGCCGCCGATGCCCCCGCCGGATCCGACGCGGCCGCCATTGACCGATCCCCCGTCGCCAATGCCGATACCTCGGCCAGAACCCCCGCCCGCGCCGATCGACGATCCGCCGCCCGCGCCGAGCGCATAGGAAGTGCTCCTGTTATCCATCCGGCCGGCGGTGTTGCATCGCATGCTCTGAAGTCGTCAGCAGAACGGAGGCGCCGTCGAGTTCGGCGCGGGAAGGCGCATCGTTTCGAGAAACGCGAGGCCGAGAAAATAGCACTCTGGAGCTAGCTCGGGTGGCCGCCGTCATGGACGCTGCCCGAGCGGATTATCCCTGCGGATCACAATCGCGGTACGCATCGCAGCGAAGGTCTGTCGGCCGCCTTCCGCAATCTCGACGACGACACCCGGCAGGATCAAACTCGCCGTTACGAGGCGCTGTGCGCGCACTACCGCATGGAGCCGACCCGCAACAACCGCGGCGTGGCGCACGAGAACGGCTCGATCGAGAGCCCGCACGCTGCAATGGCGCCTTACCGAGCGCCCACAGCGCATTCTGCAACCCCTCGGCCAGCGCCACGAAGCTCTCGCCACCGAGCACGACATGACCGTGCTCCCAGCCCGAGAAGGCCAGTCGGAAGTGATAGAGGCGGTGATCGAGCGGCACGCCGGCGATGCTGACGCCGAAATCGCGCATATCGGTGAAATCGGACAACCCCACCCGGCCCGGCGGATGCTCCTGCCGGAAAACGACGTCACGATCAGGGCCGTAGAGTGCTCGCCAGCCGCGAATGCGCCGCTCCAGCGTGCGGCGGATGCCGGCACCGATCTCGGGATGGCGACGACAGATCTCCTCGAAAATGGCGACCGGCCGCAGCCCCGGAACGCCCTTGAGAAGAGGGACGATCTCGCTGTCCCAAACCGCCGCCAGCGGATCCTGTCGCCGGCGCTGCCGCGGCGCTGTCTTCTGCGAAGGCAGCCGCGGATCTTGCTCAATGCGATAAGCCGTCGCCGGGCTGAACCCGGCCTTGGCCGCGGCAACGCTCGCCGTCTCGGTCTGGCGCAAACTCATGAACAGCCTCATCTGGCAGTCGGTGATGTGGCAGCCGGGCAAGGCGCGGTCCCTCATCGGCATGAAGAACCCGCTTCCTATCCGACCGGCTACGACCGCCAGACAACACAGCCCCTTGCGGGGCCGCGCCGTTCGCCAGATTCGCGACTTCAGTCGGGCTGCGCCCTCCTTCCGTCACGCATCCGGCGACACTTTCTCATCCAGATTGACGCGCGCCCCGCATCCTGATCGCCGCACAGCAAGAAGGGCGAGACTGAACTCGCCGTCAGGGAGACCACAATCGCCGGGCGGCGCTACATCATCTGTCGCAATGACGAGGAAGCCAGAAAGGATGCCGAGGCGCGCGCCGAACTGATCGCCGGCCTCGAGCGCAAGCTCGCGCAAGGCGACAAGGCACTGGTCGCCAACAAGGGCTTCCGCCGTTTCCTCAAGACGCCCGTGGGCGACGGCTTTGTCATTGATCGGGCCAAGGTCGAGGCCGACGCCCGCTTCGACGGCCTGTTCGTGCTGCGCACCAACACGAAAATCTCCGCCCTCCAAGTCGTCCTGCGATACCGTAACCTCCTCGCCGTGGAGGACGCCTTCAAAACCGCAAAAGCGCTGCTTGCCACCCGGCCGATCTTCCACAAAACCGATGCCGGCATCCGCGGCCACGTCTTCTGCACCTTCCTCGCCCTGGTGCTGCGCAAGGAACTGACGGACCGTCTGGCGGCACGCCGCAGCAAGCTCGAATGGCAGCGCATCATCGATGATCTTGCCGACCTCAGTGAGATCGAGGTCGAACAGGATGGTCGCCGGGCCCGACTGCGCACCGCTCCCGGCGCAACCATTGATCCGATCTGCCGCGCTATCGAGATCACCCTGCCGCCCGTCTTCCAGGAGATGCCGCCCGCCCGCTGAACCCCCAAGAAAATATGGTGCCTAAATCTGAAAATGACCTCCAAGCCGTTGATAATCAGCTATCTTCAAATCCAAACTGCGGAAGTTGGGTTAGAACGGCTTTCTCCGCCTCTCCATGGTCACCTGCCCGGTCTACCTCGCGCCGGCGACCACCGAAGTAAACGCGTCCAAAGGAAGATCGCCCCGGGCTCGCGTGCCTGTTTGTGCTGCCGAGAGTGAGCAACCTCACACTCGAACCGGCGCATTTCGTGCCAAACCCTCAGCCGAGTGCAAGGGAGACAGCACCATGTTCAAAGGCAGGGCAGAACTGATTAACGGAACAGGCAGTGTCGTGGCGACATTCAATGAGACATGCCATAATCACGGGACTGCGACCGCCACGGTTCGACTTCACGCGCCGTTAGCGCCATTCACGCTCCAAGGCACCGAGAGCCTCGCAATCTTCGCGAAGGGTGATAGTCAGGCAGTGATCTCGGTGGAGGCGAGCGACCCGGCGGGAACCGAGATTTATGAATTCCATGGGACGAGCGCGAGCGGCTGTGTACCGCACCACACAGAGGTCGCGTTGGTAAGGAGCCCAGGCGGAGACCTCGGGACCCTTCTCATCGTGCTTGCGACAGGAACAGTGAACCCGCACCATTAAGCGCTGCTGGCGGACCCCCCAGCCTGTTCTTTATCACGGGCCGAGGCGAAGCTATGCGCCCGGAGTTCGCCGGCTCTACCTGAGCCGGGTTCCCCGAAACCGTCAGCAGGGGGCCGGGTTAACCTGAACCAGATGTTGCGGTTCCGGGTACTGCTGACAATCTCACTCTCCCTGTCAACTTGGCCGGGGTCCTCACACCGCCCCGGTCACTCCTTTGCTCGTGCTCGCCGCTACGGTTGCCAGCGTTCGGGGCCCGTGACGGCCATATCGACCCGCCGGCTGCCGCATCGGATAGGAACCGTAACCGTCCTGTCACGGAAATGCGCTGGCGCTTTGCGGCGGTTCCCGGCGGTCGGCGGACGGGGCCTGTTGTTGGGCGGAACTTTCTCTCCGCGATGCTATCGGCATTGCGGTTGGCCCGGGTGCCGAGGATCGACGTTCGGAGCGTTCTCACCGCCGTGTCGTTTACGTCGTGATGGCGTCGTGCCATCCGGGACAAAACAAGGGACGGCTATGGACGATAAAGGGTACGGCGATCAGATGAAGCGCGGCGTTTTGAGCGCGGTGGACACCGCGAGCGATCTGGCCGGAAAGGCGCAGACCGCAGCGGCCGACGCGGGAAGCACGATCCAGGGTGCGGCGAGCGAAACGGTCAGGCAAGTCCGCGACGCCGCGTCGAAGACTTATAGTCAGGGCGCGCAGGCCGCTGACTATCTGAGCCGCAATACCGCCGAGCAACCGCTGCTGGCGCTCCTACTCGCTGGCGCGATCGGATACGCGATCACCTATATGATCCATTCGCACTGACCGCCGCTCGCGGTCGGAACTATCGGACGACCGCTCGCGTTACTTTCATATCTTCCAGTGACCCTGGCCAGGCTCGCTGCCATAGGCGCCCGGCCAGAAGGAGAAAGCCCTGCCTCGGTGGGGCTTTCTCAATCCGATAGCGACCATGTCGAACCCGCCAACCCGACACTACGAGCCGAGCGTGCCTGTGCGGGACAGCCGCCTAGCGGCCTTGCTGCGTCAGGGCTACATATCGCAGCCTCAAAGTACGGCGCGCCCGCTATCCGAGCTGCGGAGGTCGCACGCCCGCGCGATTTTAGGCCCATGGTTTCGGGCGGCCTTCCGCATTCCCCGGCGAAGACAAGAACCACGCGGCAAGCTGCGTGAGGGTGCCGCGCTCTCCACGACGACATGACCAAGCCGAGGGCGCGGGGAAAGGCAACCCGCTATGCCGACCGGCAGCGCGACGGCGGCTTCGAGAAGATAAGCCGAGCCGTATCCCTGGCGGGCGCGGGGGGCCTCGGGGCCGATGCACGGCGGGCTGAGCAAGCCTGCGGCACATTGGGGTCCTGCGCCGATCTCCAAGCTGAACGGCCGCTCGAAGCGCCTCTACGTCTCGCCGCGAGGTTCCAATGCGTCGCTGGACTCTACCAGGTTTATCGAAGGCCGCCCTCTCGATTGGCAGGCTCCATGCTGATCATCCGGTCCCCTCTCCTTTTAGGCTGCGACCTTCTTCCGACGAAAGCCGCTGTTCGGGCTTTTAGTGCATCGAATCTTGCGGCGGCGATGAATCACGGCTTGAAAGGCGACGAGTGTACAGAGAATGGCACACAATGAGCCGTAGATAGCGCCGCGTGAGTTTGCCAAGTTCTCGACCGTGTTGGACCAAGATCCCGAAGGCGGGAGTGACGGAAACGCTCGCCAGAGAGGAAGGGCGAGTTGATCTCAAAGGGCGTCGCTTCGATTAAGCGTATTGGGAATAGACGTAATCGATCGGAGCGGGGGAAGTGAAGTTAAGGTTTGAAGTGTGTTTTACATATACGGGGTCCGCTTCAGCTGTAACGGCGGCAAAAAGCAGCCCAATCCCGAAAAAAACGACCCGACAACAATCGCCATGGGAACCCCCACTTTTGGCTTGGCGCTCACCGGTTGAACAACCCCCTCGAGCGAGCAGTTCCCGGATTCCTTATCACGATCTTGTAGTAGCAGATCTCATGCTGAACCCGGCCGTGTCCGGCGCCAGCGACTATGAGGCAATCAGGTCGCGTCGACGAAGGGAGCTTCTCTGGCGCATGGCAGCGTGTTGCGAGGAGCGAAGATAAGAGACTGAGAAGATTGCCTCGGCTCGGCGAAGGGGGTGCTGGATAATGCAGCGCAGCGCATACCCCCGAATGCGCTATTGCAACGAAGGTACCGTGCCGTTCCCTCGCTCAGGTTTCAGTCCGCCCAGCTACGCCACGCGAATATCATTTTTGATTGGATGCGGTTTTTACCAGGCAACGCAGCACTTCGGCGACGCTCCAGGCCTGAGCGACGCAACCGCGCGGGGTGAACGGCGGTTCGGCGTCAAAGACCTCGCTGATCGAGCCGATGCCGGCCTCAGCCAGATGTGCCTCGAAGCCGTCGAGGAAGCGCCGGGCCGCTGCGCTGTCATCGGGATGGACCTTGAGCCAGGCATCGACGAACGGGCCGATCAGCCAGGCCCACACGGTGCCCTGGTGATAGGCGGCATCGCGGGCGCGCACATCGCCAAAATAGCGCGGTCTGTAGTCGGGCTCGCCCGGCGCCAGGGAGCGCAGCCCAACCGGCGTCACCAGCTTCTTATGCACCGCGGCAACAACCGCCTGCCAATGTCCTCGGTCGAGGACCGGGTGCGCGAGCGCGATCGCGAAGATCTGGTTCGGCCGGAAAGCGGCATCGTCACCATTATCGCCGTCAACGATGTCGTAGAGATAACCGCCATGTTCGTGCCAAAAGCGGCGATTGAAAGAGGCGCACGTCTTGTCGGCTTGGGCTGCGAGTTCGTCGGCGGCCGCGTCCTGCGCATCGTGTAGCCAATCCGTCAGCAGGCGGAGCGCGTTGTACCAGAGCGCGTTGATCTCGACCGCCTTGCCGCGGCGCGGGGTCACCACCCAATCGCCGACCTTCGCATCCATCCAGGTCAGCGCATAACCCTCCGCCCCCTGGGTCAGGAGCCCGTCATGCGGATCGACTTTTATGCCAAAGCGGGTGCCTTCGAGATGATGCTTTACGATGTCCTTCAGGATCGGCAGCAGGAGCTCCAGGGTCGCTTTATCCCGGCTGTGCTCGACATAGCGGTGCAGCGCGTGAAAGAACCACAACGTCGCATCAGCGGTATGGTAGAGGCCTTGGTTCTGTCCTTCGGGGAACAGGTTTGGGATCAGTCCGTCGCGCACGTAGTGAGCAAAGGTGCGCAGGATCCAGCGCGCCTCGATCGCTCGACCGGTCGCCAGCGCAAGTCCTTCGAGCGAGATCATCGTGTCCCGCCCCCAATCGGTGAACCAGTGATAGCCGGCGATCACGGTGCGAATCTCATCTCCCTCGGCCCGCGCCCGCGCCCCGTCGGCAATGCGCCCGACCGGGGTGATGACAAAGGTGTCGGCGGCGAGGACGAGCTCGGCTGCGAACCCGATCTGGGCCGGCGCCGGCGCCATTCCAACCAGACGACGGCGCCGCTCGCCTTCGAAAGTCAGTGCGTCGTCGGGGCTCAGCGCCAATACGGTATGCCAAGCCTCCGTCGCGGCGATCAAGGTCAACGGGCAATCCCCGCGGATCTCGCCGGCAAAGTAGCCGGGGCTCCACAGCCAACCGCGCGAATCGTAACCGCGCTGCGCCTCGATGTCGTAAAAGCATTCGCGGCGCGAGCCACCATCGGCGGTAAATGTCGGGCGTTCGACGCCCTCCACGGCCAGCCGCAATGTCGGCAGATCGGGCCCCGCGCTGATCTCGTATCGATCGCCCTGGATGGTCAGCGTATAGCCCGCGGACAGCGCCTCGCCGACCGGCGCTTCGAGCGCCCGAAAGTTGATCCAGGGCCTCACCCGGAGGCGGACGCGCTTGCCGTCACCGAGCGAGCGAAAAGTGGTATGCACGATGTTCTGGCGCGACGGCATGACGATCGACTTCTCGATGACGATCCCATCGATTTCATATCGCCAGCTTGGCAGGCCCATGTTCAAGGTAAAATCGAGGAAGCGGCCGTTCTCGCGTAAATTTACGATGACGCCGTCTTCGAGCTCGACATCGACCTCGAGATCATTAAGGACCACTATGCGGCCGAGCGGCGCAGGCTGGGCGGCGATCAGAAACCCGTGGTAGCGCCGGGTGATCGCCCCCGCTATCGTCGCCGAGGCGTAACCGCCCAACCCGTTCGCCACGAGCCACTCACGCGGAGCCTCCGGTAACGAGTTCTCGTCGCGGATAGCCCGGAGCGGGTCAACCATTGGCTTCTCGGAGATGGAAGACTTTCTTTGCCTCGGGTTTCGCGGCTGAGGAGCCGGGCGCGAGGACAATGGCGCACTGGCCCGAGATGAGCCAATCTCCTGCGCGATCCTGTGCCGGGCCTCCCGAGCCACCGTAAGCGGGAGCTTCGCTGGACCATAAGAGCTGCCAAGCCTGGCCCTCAACTGGGGCCAGCAACGGTTCGGGCGCGGGGCCGAGCAGAAGGTCACGGCCGAGATTGATGATCAGCAAGCGGTCGGCGCCACTAGACGAGAAGAAGCGTAGCATCCAGGCTTCATCCGTGAGCGCGGCGCCATCGATCCGGCATGGACGCTGTCCAAGCACCGGGTCCGTGCGCCGCAGCGCCAGAAGATCGCGATGCAGCGCATAGATTGAAGGGTGCCGCTGCCGTTCGCTGAGATCGAGCACTGATCGGCAAAACGTGTCGATGTCGCCGGGATCGGCGAGCTCGGCGCGCATCTCGCTCGTCGCTAGACTGGGAAATTGCGCGAGCTCGCGGCGGCGCCCCTCGCGGACATCGTGCGACAGCTCGATCTCGTGATCGGCAAAATAGAGAAACGGGCTCGACGCGCCAAATTCCTGTCCCTGGAACAGCATCGGAATGCCCGGCATCAGCAGGAAATAAGCAGTCATCGCGCGAAACCGGCCCGGGCTCGTCAACACGTGACAGCGTTCCCCGGTGCCGGAGTTGGCGATCTGGTCGTGGTTCTGCAAAAAGACGACAAAACATTCCGCCGGGAGATCGAGCGTCGGGGTGCCGCGTGCTTTCGCCTGCCACTGGTAGCGCTGCCCCTGATAGAGGAAACCGTGCTTCGCGGCGGCAACGAACTCGGACGGCCGACCGCGGTAGTCCGAGTAGTAGGCCTCGTGATGTCCGGTCAGCGCAACCATGGCGCTGTGATGGAAGTCGTCATTCCACAAGGCGTCGAGCCCATAACCATCGTCATCGACCTGCTGACGAATTCGCGCTACGGGGCTGAGTTCCCCGCAGGAAATCTCGACACGTCCGGCAGCCTTGTCGATTACGCGAATTATTGCAACGCCGTCGGATTGATGCTGGCGCCGGTCTACGACACGCAGGCGGCATGCTCGCAGATGCTGTCGGAAATCACCGCGGTTACAAACAGCGCGGTCGTGTGGTCTGGCGGGTTGCTCAAAATCATCCCCTACGGCGACATGCCGCTGTCGGCAGTATGGACGCAGGTCACTTTTCTTGGCGAACTGAACGAAGGCGACCAGCTTTTCCTGACGATCGACGGCGCATTTCCCGGCTCCCCGGTTGCGCTGAACCATTACCTTACAGCCAACGACATCATCAGCTACGCCGCAGCCGGTGCGTCGCTGGCGCAATTGATTACCGGCGACGGCACTCTCGACGATCCGGGCAATGGCACTCTGTCTGCGGCGGGCATCTATGCCTCGGTCACGCCCGCTGGTCTGTCGATTATCTCGACGCAAGGGGTGGCATTATTGATTTCGGCCAGCGTCGGAACCGGGTCAGAGACGATCAGCATCGGTGCGCCGAGCGGGCCTTTCACCTGGACGCCAAACACGACGCCGCTCTACACGCTCGGCGAAGACGACTACATCGTCCAGGAGTTGAGCGTTGGAACCTATCTCGGGGTGACGCCGGGTGGTCCTGCGCTGCGTATGGGCGCCGGGCCGATTACCGGGGGGTTTACCGACGACCCGCTCCACATCACCCGGTCGACCCCGGCCGACGCGATGAACATGGTTCAGCTTGAAACCAACGACCGGGGCATGTCCTACAATCCCTCGGTTACGGAAGCATTCGACCAAGGCTCGATCGATCTTTACGGCATCCGCCGCGACACTTCGGTAAGGGCGCGCGCGATCGTCGATCCTTACTATGTTGCGACGATCGCGGCACAGCTCGTCCTCCAACGCCAGCTCCTCTACCGCAACACCTATTCGTTTCAGCTCGGCTGGAAATACATTTTGTTGGAGCCGATGGATCTGGTGCAGATCACCGACGCCCGGCTCGGCGCGCAGGCGATCACGGTGCGCATCACCTCAGTCGAGGAAGACGACGAAGGCACACTGTCGATCACGTGCGAAGATTGGTTCGGCGCGCCGGGCGCGGTTATGTACCCCCGACGACCGCGATCCCCAGCTTTGGCGGGGTTGTCGCTTTGGGGTCCGGCGGCGGCACGGCGACACCCTATCCGAAGCAGGGCGGCTCGTCGACCGCATCGTCGCCGAATTTTGGGCAGACCGCGCCGTCGGTCAATACACCCTTTATCCTGGAACCGACCGCACAACTGCTCGCCGCGCAAGGCCAGACTTCGCCCTACATCATCGTCGGCCTGTCGGGCGGCCCGGTTGCGACGTATGATCCGAATTGGGGCGGCGCGATGGTGTACGTGTCGCTTGACGGCAGCACCTTTGCGCCGTTTGGCGAGTTTATCGGCCGCGCGACGATGGGGGTCACGACGGCCGATTGCCCGACGACAGGGACAACGCTCGCCGTCGACCTTGCGGAGAGCAACGGCCAACTCAACACCGTATCGGTGCAGCTCGCCTCGAACGCCGTCAGTCTATGCGCCGTGCGGACCCCGGCCGGGCTGCTTGAATTCTTGTCGTACACGACCGCGACTTTGACCGGCGCGAACCAATACACCTTGAGCGGGCTCCACCGCGGTCTTTATGGCACTTTCGCGATTGACCTTCCGCCCGATTCGCAATTTCTGTCGCTCGGCTCCGGCTCGTTCTTCCTGGAAGTGCTGCCGGCGCAGTTTGTCGGGCAAGTGATCTATTTCGAGTTCCCGAGCTTCAATCTCGTTGGCGGTGGCGGCCAGTCGCTTTCCGAAGCGATGATTTACAGCTACGTGCCCATTGGCTCATCACTAATCCCTGGAACCTTCCCGGTGGCGGTGATCAAGGATAATTCGATGCCCGCCGAGGTCGTGTCTAGCACGACCCGCCGCGAGAGCATCTTGCCGATCGAGTAGCAGCGCATGGTTTGGCGCTGCACGACGCCGAACCGCCGGCCGAGCGTGACAAGACCACGTTGCCCAACAACCACGATCCGTTGGAAAGCAACTGAATGCGACGGCTACAAAAACCGGGAACGGTTCGCGGAACGGCCAAATACTGGTGTTTGGGACCGGCTGGCTATGGCGTTCCGGTTGCACTCGGCTTGCTGATATGTGTTACCGCGATACGCGGCCGCCGAGAACCTTGGTCATCGCGTCGACGGTGTCTCGTCTGCCGCGCCGATCCAACCCCATTCTGTAGTGATCAGTCCGACCATCACAATAGCAACGCGGACTAACTGCATGTGGTCGGAGTTCTGAGACCCTGAAGGCAGCGGGTCCCGGATGGGCCATCGCTGATTCTGAATTTTGACCTCGATTCGAACGACGGAAGGATGCATCAGATGTCCAGGTTGTGGAACCTTGTTGATCGCAGCGCGGTCTTCCTCGGCGACGGCGTCGTCACTGTTGCAACATTGGTATTGGCGTGCGTGCTCGCAATGTGGGTTGGAGGCTGCGCCGAGGTAAGTCAATTCAGCGCGAATGACGCGGAGAAAGCGGCGTCCATTTCCACCGCCATCGGCGACTCGGCGGCGGTGACCTGCTGGCCGGTTCTAGAGGCAACGGGTAGAGCGATTGCCACCGCAGGTGATAAGCCTGGCATATTGGTTGGAGTCGAAGAGAAGCGCGCGGTGCGAATGGCCCTGGAGAATGCGTCATGCCAGCCGGTTTGGGCCGGGGTTTTGGCAGAGTTGCTTAAAGCCACTCCGGCAGCACTCTTCGTACCTTGATGCTGAAACCTCGGTTCTCGCCAGAGATCAACTTTGGCCACGTCATGCAGGCTGCAGTGCTGTTGCTAACCGTCGGCGGTGGTGCAGTGACCAGCTATATCAGCTTGCGCGGTGATATCGAAATTTTGCGCTCGGAGCTTGCGGTCCAGATAGCCTCTCACGAGCTGCGGATCGGTGCGGCTGAGCGGGCGTTGGAACAACGCCGGCTCGACGAGCATGACTTCCAGACGGAGATGCGCACTGCGTTAGCACGCATCATTGACGCTATTGCCGATCTGCGCACGCAAATTGTACAGAAGCAGGATCGTAAATAAACCTGTCTCGGTTACCCGATAAACCCACTTCCTCATGGAGGCAGAATGCTTCCCCGCAAGCTGACGGCGATCGATCCAGAAAGCGAAAGACGGCGATATAAGATTGTTCGGCGCGACACGATGGAAGACGTACCCGGTCTGATACTATCAGCCAACGTCGAGGCCGGGCTATGTCTTCTCCGACTATCTAGTGGAGCCAGTCAAGAGTTCAATTTTGGACTAGAAGGGATTCGAATCGTGACAGTTGCACGATAAAATAATTAAATTATTTCAGAGTCCTTTGAATAATCCCTCAAATCTTATTGGGGAGAGAACCGTTAAATTTCGTACTGCTCCACTCCCTCAACCGAGGCCGTACTTGATGTACCACTCGCCTTTCGAAATGTGAAATTATACGAGACGGCTTATGCACGAGTGTCCGATCCGTCTAAATGTTGTGTACGAAACAGGAACATTGGTTTAGGGTGATCATCCGCCCAGGATGAGCAGGGTGAGGCCATGTCCGGGTCTGAGGGTCGGTTTCCAAAGTCGTTGATCGAGTTCCAAGGCCGCTTTGCGAGTGACAGCGCATGCGCGGATTACCTTTTCGCGCGTCGTTGGCCGGAAGGGTTCGTCGGCCCCGGTTGCGGCGACGGCCGAGCCTGGCTTCTGAAGACCAAGGAATTCACCTATGAGTGCGCCGCCTGCGGCCGTCAGACCTCGGTGACCGCCGGGACGATTATGCACGCCAGCAAGCTGTCGTTGACCAAGTGGTTCTGGGCGGCGTTTCTGATGGCGACGCACTCCAACGGGATCTCGGCTCTGCAACTGCAGAGCCAGCTCGGCCTTGGCTCGTACCGAACCGCCTGGATGTTGTGCGCCAAGCTGCGCCGGGCCATGGTCAACCCGGAACGCGAGCCACTGTGCGGCGTCGTCGAGGCCGATGAGACGATCATTGCGTTCCGCACCAAGGAGGACCCGATCGTCTTGCCGGCGGCCGCAGTGGGGTCGGCAAGATGCTCGTCGCCGGCGCGGTCGAAGTCGACGGCGGCACGCCACAACGCGCCCGACTGAAGGTGATCGAGGGCTTCGGCAGGGACGAGATCCACACTTTCGGGCTCGGCGCCGTGGCCCCCAACACCAGGTTGGTGAACGACGACTGGCCATCCTACAACGACATTCCCGATATCAAGCACAAGGCGATCACGCTCGGCCCGATGGCGGCGCACATCGTGCTGCCCCCTGTTCGGGCCAGGGGCAGGCCTGGACCCATCGGCTATTCTCAAACTTCAAGCGCTCGGGCCTCGGCGTTTACCATGGGCTGCGCAAGACGAACCTCCAGCACTACCTGGATGAGTTCGTCTTCCGCTTCAATCGGGCCGGACACGGCATGCCGCGTTCGAGACCCTCCTCGGCATCGGCGCCCGCATCGCCCCAGCTCCCTACCTCGTGCTGATCCGCAAGACCGCCTAGCAAAGCTGGCACAGTCGCGGCACAGCATATAGAGCTACCGGACCCTCGTGCATAAGCACTTATACGAGATCATCCCACGCCGTATATAGTCTTGCGTCATCGTGCGTATGGCACGGCGCAAGAGGTAAGCCCAACGGCGTGTGTTCGAGCAGTTGGCATCGGCTCGGCTCGTCTTAGAGTATGACTCATATTGCAACGTTTGGCTGTGCTGTTCTGCCGAGTCGCCGCATGAGGAGCTTGGCGCTGGCCGGGAACAGCCATGAGAGGGCGCTTTCCAGGGTAGCCTCAAAGTCTTTGGCGAGGCGTCGGTTGCGGTTGAGCCAGGCGAAGGTGCGCTCGACAACCCAACGCCGCGGCAGGACGACAAATCCTGCGGCGAGGTCGGAGCGCTTGCCGATTTCGATCGTCCACTGGCCGATTTTGTCGAGGGCGGCGCCAAGCTTGGCCCCGGTGTAAGCGCCGTCGGCAAAGACGTGTCGCAGCCAGGGATAGAGGTGACGAACGGCGGCCAAAACGAGCGGCGCGCCATCGCGGTCCCCGGCCTGCGTGTTGTATCCCGTGAGATTGGCGAGGATCTCGGCGGGCGCATGATAGTCGAGGCATCGCAGACGGGTGCAATTGTAGTCGGCGAGGAAGGCATGGAGATAGGCGTCGCGCTCGGCGTGGTCGTGGAAGCGGCGGTGATGCGCGGCGCGTTCTGCGGCACGCGGTCGAGGTGCTCGCCAATGCGGCGGTTGAAGCGCTCGACCATGCCGTTGGTTTGCGGCCGGAACGGCCGGGTGAGGCGGTGGTCAATGCGATGGCCGGCACAGGCGCGGTCGAACGGATGCTGGCCCGAGGGCTTGTCGTGCGGTTTGCGCTTTTTGTCGACGGCAAAGCGATCGGTGAACTCGGACCCGTTGTCGGTGAGAACGGTGTGGACGGTGAGCGGGAAGCTGGCGACAAAGCGCTGCAGAAAGCCGGCGGCGGTATCGGCGCGGCGATCGGGCAGGATTTCGAGATAGACAAAGCGGGTGGCGCGGTCGATCGCGACATAGGCGTCGCGGCGGCGGCGGTCGAGCGGCGGCAGGTATTTGACGTCGATATGGATGAACCCGGCCGGAGCGTCGGTGTGGAAAGCCGCCGCTGCGGCCTTGTCGCGGGTCAGGCGGGCCGAGATCGCGTGACGCTGCAGGCAGCGATGGATGGCGCTGCGCGAGCGCTCGGGGTTGAGACAGCGGCGCACGACCTCGACGATGTCGTCGAGCGGCAGGGCGAGGCTGCGCCGCAGCTCGACGACGATGGCTTCTTCCCACTGGGTCAGCGAGGTGTTGAGACGGTGCGGCCGGGTCGAGCGATCGGTGGTGTCCTGGCGGTCTTTCCACCTGGCCACAGTGCGGCTGTGGATGCCGAGTTCGCGCGCCAGGGCGGCGTTGCTCGCCGGGCTTTTCCGGATGTAGGCGCGGATGCGCGGGGTGGTGGTGGCGTTGGCGTGCAGTTTCAGATCCATCAGCCGGCACTCCCGTTGACCGGTCGGTTGCGGCGCCGGGGTCGCGTCCGGGAGACGCTCGCCCCGGTGGGTCCACCGGCCCCTCCCACGCGCCGCCCCGCCAGACTCGCGATGGTCGCGGTGCCGGCGCGCGGGTCCCTCCCATGGACTACCGGGACGAGCGGCGCATCCTCTCGCAGCCGCCGCTGCAACCATTCGATAGCATGCCACAGCCGAGGGCTGTCACGCCAATCTTCCGAGACGAAACACGAAGGCGGGGTCGTCTCGAAGTCGCGAATGTGCCAGGGTGCTCTTCATCCGGTTGACAAGGCGGGTGCAGTCGCCGACCGGGCCCTCGCGCTCGTGGTTTGGTCTTGGCATCCTCCTTGGGAGCTTGCGACCACGCCCAGGGTTTCGTCGGGGCCTTCGAGACCCGAGGTTTCGAAACCGCTTTGACCACATCGAGACGCGCCTCCGCCATGTCTCCGACTGCTCGGCGGCGACGGCTTCGGCACCAATACCATCATGCGCGAGGTCCTGGCCGATGCCGGCAAACAAGGCCGCCGGGTCGTAGCGGTGTTGATCGGCACCGCATTTGCTGCAGGACGAAGCCGGGACCCGCCCGGGCCCAGTGACGGCAGGTCGCCGACCAATAGTCACCCAGGTCAGAAAGCTCGCCGAGTTCACCGACGAAGTCGGGAGAAAATCTACAATAACACAAAGTATACAATATAGCATAATCGGCATGCTACTGCAATATATTTGAGTCTCCGACGAATCAAAAGGAAGAAATTAATACCTATAACTGATGCTCATATCCACATGTCCGATATCGGATCACGCCCCTCGCACCGGTATCCCATCGATAGCGTTTACGTGACCGAGAGACGACCGTCTCATTCGCTGGGCCCCCAGTATCTAATATCTGTAGTTCTGTAGCTCACGACTATCCGAACAGTTCGATCAATGGCCAGCTGCGATGCACGCACGCAAATCATCGCGCTCCTCCTCATAATCGTCCATTGCCTGATGTAGCACGCTGTCGGGAGGTAAAACTCTTAGCGCCGCGGTAATCTTTTTTATGGTCCCGTCGTCATAATTGACAGGCTGAGGACAGTGGGATGCCGTAGACCGATTACCGCTACATCCGCTAATCAAGAAAACCACTGCAAGCGCTGTAATGGCCTGCACCACCCTGGAACCCATAATTCAATCCCCCACCCGTTGTCGACACAACATCGCGACAGTCGGCTTTTTGATCAAGCGCGAGGCGCGACCGGAATCAATGCGACACCGCTTGCTCGGGTATCAGAGCCGCAGCAAGACCGATGAATCGCCCTCGTGTACCGCTCTGCAGATATCGACTAAGATACACGGTTGTCTGTCGGCGGAGAGGATTGCTCAGACGGACGGCCGATCAAGCACCTGAGGGCCGAGCCAGATATTGTGAAGCTTCGCCGCCGAGCGCGTCGGCAACCATCGGGGGTGTGTGATCCGAGCACGCCGAGATTATTATGCGGCCGAGTCTCTTTTGCACTTCCGCTTGCCACCCCAACGAACCACTTCGCAAGCGGCCCTCACCGTACGGTTGCTTTTCAAGCACGGGTGACATTTTGGCGCATAATGCGTTTTACGGAAAATTGTCCGACCTGCGGTCAATACGCATTTCGCAGATCTTAGCCGCCGCCATGGTACGCCGGCGGCGGTTCATCCTCAGCACTCGACGGCTTCGCGGTCGATGGGAAACAGGCGATGCATCATTTTCCTAATCCGAATGTCGCGGTCGCCGATCCTATCAAGTCAGCAACAAACAAGATTGAAAACGTCGACCAAATCTACCACTCGGAGCAACAACAACTTTGGATAGATATTTTGATCAGCAGCCTATTGGTGCTTCCGCTCCTGCTGACCGCCTATTTACCCTTGTTGGACCTGCCAAATCATTTGGCACGACAGCATGTGTTTTCTGAATGGTCTTCAACTCCACACCTCCAAAGATACTACTATTACAAAATCGCCCTTGTTCCCAACCTGATCTTAGACGTCTTCGTGTTGATTGTTCGCTACGTTACCTCTATCGAGCTCGCGATTAGATTATTTTGTATTATTTTGCTCCTGCTATTATTCTGGGGATGCAGAATGATTAACCGCCAGTTGGGTGGCAGACAGTCGCGAATCTATCGCGTGGTGCCGCTCCTATGCTACGGCGGGCCATTCCAATTCGGCTTCCTGAGCTTCTGTTTCGGTATCGGTTTGGCGTTGGTCTATTTTGGGGCCTATCTGCGCGAGCGCGATTCGTCCCGTTTCAGGCTCGTAGCGATCTTTGCACCCCTGAGCTTCGTGCTGCTTCTCTGTCACCTGGCAGCCTTCGGCCTTGCCGCCGTCGCTATCGCTGCCTTCGAACTGAGCCATTCATATGATCGGTTCACTGGCGACAGCCTCTCCCGCCTCCTCCGCAAGATTGCTCGACGTGAGGCGCGGGTGGCGCTGTTTCTCCTGCCGCCCTTTCTGCTGTTCGTCGCTTTGAGTCCAACGACGTCTGTCGTCGGTCATTCCGCCGTCTGGAGCCTTCGCTCAAAGGCGGATGGTTTGGCTGCATTGACTCTCTTCTCCAGTCCAGGGCCAGAGCTCACGTTGTTAGGTTTGGCGGCGGCCGGTTTGATCTTCGCGCTGATCACCGATACCGTGCGTGCTCGACGCGAGACGGCGGCGATCGCAATCGCCATGGGAATCGTGTTTTTGCTTCTGCCGCGCGTCGCTCTCAGCGGTGGCTACATCGATTATCGTATCCCTTGGGCTGCGTCTTTTTTCGTGATCGCCACCCTCGTTCCCGGTCGGCGTACGGCGCGCTACGGAATGCCGCTCGGCGTTTGGTTTGGCGGACTGGTAGCCGCGCGTCTTGCCCTCATTGCTGCGCTGTGGTTGAGCTGGGACCCGGTTATCGCGGGCATCGTTTCGGCGCTCCGGACGCTCCCGACGGGAGCTCGCCTAATGGCCGTGGAAGGTGATCCAGGGTCGACCTCAGTAGCGCGCTCTCCGCCGCTAGTTCACGTCGCCGCCTATGCGGTCGCTTACCGTCAGGCCTACTGGCCGGGCATGTTTGCCAGCTTCTCAGGCCAAATTCTCTACTTTCAGCCAGCCTACAAGCATTTGTGGCAGCCGATCTCCACGGAGCTGACCCATCTCGATCCCATGTACAACTATGTCCTGGTGCTGCGCCCCACGTTTGTTCATGTGTCGCCGGCTCTTCCTCTGCGCTGCATTGCGCATGGAGATAGCTTCGAACTGTTCGCCGTGACCGTGGGCAGCGGGTACACGCGGTGCTCGCGATAAGCAGCCCTTAACGAGGCCCCCAACCACACGGTTCCTGCAGCTGCTCTGTGCGATGCGTGGCGCCGCCGTGGGGCGGATGCGGCGGGCGTCAGGCCATCGGCCTCGCGCCAGTCGAAAAACCGAATGCAGGTCCGGGCGTAAGCCCGGCGCGGGTGCGGTTGAGGATCTTGGCGGTGAAGAATTCGACAGAGCCCCAAGCGGCTTCCCGCAGAGATCGGCGATCAGCGCCGTCACCACGTTTAGTCTCGCGAAGCCGGTTCGGAGCTTCGTTGGCCTAGTCGACCCGACCGGTGTTCTTCACACGGAGACATTCGACAAGTTCGCTTCCCATGCGCTATTAGGCTACTAAACTGCCAAGGTCGGGGCGCTTAATCGCCGGACCGGCTGCCGGTGAGAACGCGAATTGAGGGCTCCTCTAGCATGGTTACGACGCTGCCTTATCGTCAAAAGCAAAAGGGGGAGCGCTTTGATCAAGACGACGCACCGACGGTACTGGGTGTTCTTTCTACTGTTGCTGTTCAACGCCATCGCCTATCTCGATCGCGTCAACATGTCGGTGGCGGGTAAGCCGATTGCCCATGAGTTCGGACTGTCGCCGATCGCGCTCGGGTATCTGTTCTCCTCGTTTCTGTGGGCCTATGTGCTGATGATGCTACCCGGCGGGCGGTTGATCGACCGCTGGGGCACGCATGTCGTAGCCTCGGTCGCTACCGCGGTATGGTCGACGGCGCAGATGGCGACAGGAATGGTCGGCAATTTCGCGATGATGCTGGCGGTGCGGCTTGGTCTCGGTATCGGCGAGGCGCCATTCGCTCCAATTTCCTATGGCAGCGTCCGATCGTGGTCGCCCTACACCGAGCGCGGTACCGCCATTGCCGCGATCTCCGCAGGGTCAAGCCTCGGGCTGGCACTCGGCGCGCCGGCCGTGGCTTGGCTGATCGAGACGCTGTCATGGCGCTGGTCTTTCATCATTACCGGCACGGTCGGATTTGTCTGGGTGCTGGTCTGGCTCGCTCTGGTCTCGACGCCGGAAAAGACGCGGTGGCTGCCTCAGGCCGAACGGGAGCACATCCTGGCCCAGCGCGACGCCGGCATCGCGCCGCCGAGCCACAACGGTGTCGGCTATCTCGGGCTGATCCGCTGTCCAGCGATGTGGGGCCTGTTCATCTCCCAGGGCTGCCTCGTTTACACCGGCTATCTCTACATTTCCTGGTTGCCGAATTACCTCCAAACCGCACGGCACTTGTCGATGCTCCGTTCCGGCGTTTACACGGCGATCCCGTTTCTCGTCGCTCTGGCAGTCGGTATCGTGGCCAACTGGGCGGGCGACAGGCTGCTGACCGCCGACGCCGTGCGCGGCGGCAAGCGCCGCTATCTGGTGGCGCTCAGCCTCCTCTTTATGGCGGCGGGCCTGGGGATCCCGTTTGTCCAGTCGCTGGGTGCGGTCATCGCCCTGATTACGATCGCGGTATCGGCCGCCCATGTCGGGCCGGCCGCCAACGGCGCCCTGGTCAGCGACCTGCTGCGCTCGCCCGGCGATGCGGGGCGAGCTTTTGCCTTTCTCGCCCGTACCATCAAGGAAATTATGGTTGCGGCCATAGTCGAAGACGAGCGCGACAATTCCTTCCTCGATAACGGCCGCGCGACCACCATCCTCGACCTCGTCGATTTTGGCGGCGCTACGCCGCTTACGGCCGAGGAACCTGCGCAGTACCGGCGACCAGCCGAGCACGGCCACGAATCCGGCGTGAAAGACGTCGTGGAAGCGGTAGCCGTCATCTTCGTGCGCATTGTCCGTTAGTTCGGCACCAACCTGCTCGCCTTCGAAGTAGGTCCGCACGATGACCCTGCTCCCGTCGGCGTCTTCCTTGAAAGTCAGGGTGAAGCGGTCGGGAAAGCTTTCGCCCCCCTTGTCGCACGTGCCAAGCGTGACACCCTCCCCGTCCCCAAAGCGTGCTCGCGTCTTCGCGAGATTGGCGGCCGCGATATCCTCAAGCTCAAGGCCATACTTGCTCGCCAAGTTGGAGACATACCAGAGAATGTCGCCCAGTTCCTCGTGCACGCGTTCGACGAAGCGGACATGCGAGGGCCCGTCGCGCAACCGCTTCTTATATTCCGATAGCAGTTGCCCCGCCTCGCCAGCGAGGCCCAGAAGCGGAACGAGCTGGGCGACATCGGCCCCTCCAAGGCCGGTGCGATCGGTCTTGAGCGCCTGGCTCTGATAGTCGGCAAAATTCATCGTTGGTCCTTCACAGGAGACGCGCCGGGCGTGGCTGGCGTTCGGGCAAGCGATCGTTGAGGCCCCATTTGGGCGGAAACCAGATGGGTAGCGGTGTTTCATCTGGTTTGAAGGTTTGCTTGATGCGGGTGCGTCCCGAGACGCCGGCTACGTCCGGGTGTGCGACCCGGGCATATTTGCCGATCTCGCAGAATAGGTTCTGGCAATCGATGAGCTGCAGCTGTCGGCCCCAAAGGGACTGGAAGGAAAGGTCGAGCCTCTCGAACTCGCGATCCTGCCGGTCTTGCATGAAACCGATGATTTCTTCGGCCGCGAACTCGCCAGCGTTGTCGAAGCATTTGGCAATGCCGTCACGCGCGCCGGGGCCGGCAACTACAAAGCTGTCCTCGGGAAAGTCGATAAGCGTAGAATAATTGAGATCGATCGCAAGCTGGAAGGCGAGAAAATCGCCGAACAAGGGTAGCTGCTTGAGGATCGCGAAGACTTGATCAAGCGACCTCGCTTGCATCAACGCATCGATGAGATCACCGCTGAGCGCCGTCTTGACCAGATGGAGATGGCCGCGATGCTTCACGCCATCGCCGCCCGACCATTTAAGGGGTGGGATGATATACGCGGCGGAGTAGAGCTTCGCGCCGTGCGCCATCGCGTGGGTCAGCACCCGGTCATAGGCCTTGGAATCGAAGCCGTCCCACGCAAGCTCGCCCAGGTGCTGCTCGAGAAGCTGCCAAGTCTCGATCTTGTTGAACAGCCTGAAGAGCATGATGCGGAAGAATGTCTCGCGGGGTGTCTGACTTCGGCCGTCGCTGTAGATCACTTCGCGGATCAGGAACTGGCTGACGCGGTCGGCCGCCCGATAGGCGTTGGTAAAGCGGTGCCGTGTCAAGATCGGGTCGTCGGTCCAGGGTGCCGGCGTTCCGGCGAGGCGGCGGAAAAATATCGCTTGGCGCTCCGCCGCGAAGCGCCAATAGCTGTCAAAGACGATGGTAGGCCGCAAATGGGCGAAACGATTCGAGCCTGGAAACGCGGACGGACGATTAGGCAGGATCATGTCAGGCGGCGCGGCGAACGTCCCGGGCGGCGGCTAATTCAGCGCGGATGATGCCGAGAAGCTTGGCGAAGTCCGCGTCGGTCTTGCCGATCTTGTCCATCTTGGCGATGCCGACGAACACGTTCAGACGCTCTAGCCGACGCCTCATCTGTGACGCCATGAAGGAGCCGAGCCGGGCGAGGCCGAGATCATTCCCGTAGCCTTTATGGACGAGCTGCTGCGTCGCGTAGAAGGCATTCACGACGAGCCCGTCCTCGCCGGAAAAGGTGAAGCTGACCTGCTGGAGGCACGGAAACTCGAGGAGCGCAGTGGTCGAGATGTCGCGATGGGGATCAAATGTCGTTGCCTGCCACTTTGACCGGCGGCCGCTCGGATTGCGGTCATATTCGTCGAGGATCCATTTCAGCTGGTTGAAGCCCTTGGCCCCGCCCTCGAAGTCGACCATGCGCTGGAAATAGGAGCCGCGCCGGTTATTCTGGGGGTTGAACTCCTGGATGCGCGGGAAGGCTTCACGGAACATGTCGAAGAAGGTCTCGCGGTCGCCGGTGGACATCCGCCAGTAGCGTTCGGGAAAGATCGTCCACGCAACATTCTCGACGCCGCGCTCGCCCTTCGCCTTGAGCAGGTCGTTGATCGCGCTGCGGATAATTGGCACCTCGGCCGCGATGCCATTCTCGTCGAACCCGGTGATCGAGAGGGTCAAGGGCGAGATGGCGTCGACCCCCGGCTGGGCTAGGCGGTCGAGCACGGCAGCCCAGCCCAGCGACAGGTTCGCGGCGACAATCATCTCTGGTACCGCGGTTTTACTCATCGGGATCCTCCAGAAACCGGTAGTTGGCGGGGCCAATGAATTTTTGCGGCGCTACGCGGGCCTCGGCTTGCCATTGCGCGGTCTTGATCGTCGCGCGGCCGCGACCGACGGCACTGTAGACATCGAAGCTCGTGATCGCCTGACGGGGGGTGAGAACCGGCCCGCTGACCGTGGCCCCCGTGGGTACCGCGAGCGCATAGCCATCCTCGAGATCGACGCCGGCGGTCTGGTGCTTCTCGTCGAGGATGACGAGACCGTCGGCATCGGCGTCGCCGAGCACCTTCTTTCGGATGCGCTGTGGCGTCCACTTTCCAAGTTCGGTCCGGACCGAGCGCGGCATGTCACTGAGAGTCACCGAGAGATGGGTGAGCAAGGTCTCGTAGCCGACGCCGAATTCGCTTGCGATCGTCAGGATCTGCAGCGGGTTGGCGGTCGCGGGCTTCCAGCCCCGGCTGTTGAACGCGCGGCGCAGCCCAATCGACTGCATGAGCATGAAGCCGGCGAAGGCATTGGCGAGGATTTCCTCGGGGATGTCGGAATCTTGCCGATCGTCACCCTGAAGCTCGTCGATGGTCGAACCATGGCCGAACCAGTGGTGGCCAATCTCGTGGGCGCAGGTGAAGGCCCGCCGCGCCAGAGGGCGGAGCGCCGAAAGCATCACGCGCGGTGGCGAGCCCTTGCGGTAAAAGCCCTCCATGCTAACTGGGAGGAAGCGCACTCGGATGCCGATTGCTTCCGCGACCGCGTAAACATCGACGGGAGCAATAAGGTCGATGCCGACGCTGTCACGCGCATCCGACGCTGCCTGGGCACCATCGAGGACCAACGAACGCCGGTTGACCACTATCAGCCCTTCGTCTTCTCGTCGCTATCGGTTCTAACCGCGGCCAGCGCCCGCAGCAGCCCTTCGAGGGCCTCGGGCGAAAGCTTGGCCAGTTCGCGTGCCGCCAGCTGCAGCTTGGGGTCATCGAGCGACAATGTGTCGGGCGTCTCGCCGAGGAGATAGGCGGTGCTCACGTCGAACAAGTCGGCGAAGCGTGCCAGTTCATCGGCGCTTACGCGGCGATTGCCCGCCTCGATCTCGCTGATCGAGGGGCGATGCATGCCCATCATCTTGGCAACTTGGCCTTGGCTCAGTCCGGCAAGCGTGCGCGCTTCGCGGACGCGCTCGGCCATGCGCTGGCGCTGTTCGGGTTGTTTGCTCATTCCGCCGCCACCGCGAAGCTGTCGCCCGGTTTATGCTTTGCGCAGATCAGTGCGGCCGACTGGTTGATCGTCAGCAATGGGCCGCCGTGTTTTCTGCCGAAAACATGAACGTCGTTGTCAATTTTCACCCCGAGCTCCTTGGCGATCCACGATATCGCGACTGGCCATACCGTGCTGTCGAACTGTTCGAGAACCCTCGTCGGCACGTCAGCACCTGCCAGCGTCGGGCAAGGCAGGCCGCTCGCGTTCTGCACTCTTTCCAGCGTCTTGACGATCGCTGCTCTTGCTTCATCCAGGGTCATACGCACATCCTTACGTGCGGTAAGATAATCTTACTATCGACGCATTCAAGCCCGCCCTTGAAAAAGTTCGGAGATGTTGGTCGCGGGATCCGCTCCGAGCAGTCACACCCGAACCGTGAGCATTGTTCGGGTACGGCGGGTTCCGTGGAGCGTGCCAAGCGGGCTCTCGTCCCGCTGCTGACTCTCGGCTTCGCAGAGAACTATATCAGTGCCAATTAGACAGTTTCTCCGATCAAGTTGGGTCGTCGCCGGTATCAGAAAGAAAGACGCTTCCGTCGCGAAGGGCCAGAATATGCTGCTGTACGAGGCGACTCGCCTCCAAACTGCGAGCATGATTGTAGTAACGCTCCGTGGTCGACGCCGTGCGATGGCCAAGGAGGCGAGAGGCGATACCGATATGGCCGGGATCGTCGATCGCTATGCTGGTTGCGGCACAGTCCCGGAACAGGTGGGGGTTGATCGACCGGCCGAGGCCGTCGCGGGTCCGGGCGGTGACCCGCATGTATATCGCGTTGCGAGTCATAGGCGCACCACTGGCGGACAACCACAACGCCTCGCCGCTCGGGCGCTTCCAGCGCCGACCCCGGCGAAACGTTCAGCCGATCGCCGCCAACACATTTCTCCCTCGTCCCACCTTTTCGACGATTGCATCCGGGTCAGCGGTCCAGATGAAGGGCTTGGGATCAATCGCGACGGAGCACGAGGCAACCCGGCATGCCGGGTTGGTCGGCTCCGCCTCCAATGGCGGTGTCATCTCTACTTTGCGCGCAGGGTGTCATTTCAACCTTGCGCCGACATGACATGTAGGCGCCGGATCAAAATGTCACCCCTGTGCCAGTTAGAGATGACACTTCCCGAGGGATTTTCGGGGGGTGTTGGGGGTGACGATACGGCTGATGAGCGATCGGGAGCTTTCGCGGCTGGAGGTGCTGCGGGATTTGGATCGGCGGCGGCTGACGAGCGCGGCGGCGGGCCAGCTTTTGGGGCTTGAGCGGCGTCAGGTGTTTCGGTTGTTGAAGGCGTATCGGATCGAAGGTCCGAGCGGCTTAATCTCGAAGCGACGCGGCCGTGGCAGCAACCGGCGGAAGCCGGAGGCGCTGCGGCGAGCGGTTCTGGCGATGATCCGCGAGTGGTACTGGGATTTTGGCCCGACTTTGGCGGCTGAGAAACTGCGTGAGGTTCATGGGATCACAGTGGGTCGTGAGACGCTACGGCTATGGATGATCGAGGCTGGGATTTGGGCTGACCGCAAGCAGCGGCGCAAGCAGGTTCACCAACCACGCTACCGGCGCGAGTGTGTTGGCGAACTGGTTCAGGTCGACGGCAGCGAGCATTGGTGGTTTGAAGACCGCGGGCCGCAATGCACTTTGCTGGTGTTTGTCGACGATGCCACCAGCCGGCTGATGCACCTGCAGTTTGTCGAGAGCGAGTCGACGTTCGCCTATTTCAACGCGGCCCGCGCTTACCTCGAGGCCTGGGGCAAGCCGGTCGCCTTTTATAGCGACAAGCACGGCGTCTTTCGGGTCAACCATCCGGGCGCGCTTGGCGGTGATGGCGCGAGCCCGACACGCGCCAGGGCGAGCTATTTAACGACGCTAACCATCAGCCCCTCGTGGCTTCAGGTCAGGGCTACAACGGTTCAGGCCAAGCTATTTCCCAATTGCGGGGTGCGTCAGTTTGAGATCCAGTTTGCGCCCGCGTCGATCCGCGACAAGACCGCTAGTTCGCCGGCCGCAGCAGGTCGAGCAACGGGCTGACGCCGGCGGCCCGGCGGAAATCGTGGATGATGTCGAGGGTCCTGCTGATGGCGTCGCCGCCGAGCCCGCCGAGCGGGGCGAGGGCGCGAAACTTGGCGTCGATGTCGTTCCAGGCGATGCCGAGCTGGCCCGAACCCTTGGGGGCGTAGACCGTGCTGGTGAAGCTGCGCCCGTCGCGAAGCGCGATCGTCACGGTGGCGCCTTGGCGGTAGCGCTCGGCATTCTCGGTCGGCGGCGGCCCGACCCGCACCTTGTCGATCAGCGAATGGATGACCGGGTCGGCAATTTTGGCCGGGCTCGCGTTGGCCCAGGAAAATTCGCGGTCGGCGGCGCCCGCGGCAGTGAAATAAGCCGGGCTATGCGCCATGTCGACCAGGTCCCTGGGATGCGACGGTCCGCTGAGCGCGGTCAGGCCGGGCCTCGACACGGTGATGCTTTCGATCGCTTCCGCCGCCGCCTGCGCCTTGCGCGCAGCGTTGGCGGCGGCCTCGGCCAGGGCATGGTATGGGTGGCCGCCGGGCACCAGCTTGACCGCCATGTCGGTGACGATGTCCCACGAGCCGCCGCGGTCCCGGGTGGCCAGCGTCGCCCCCGCATTGCCGTCGACGCCGCCTACCGCTTCAAAAAACCCGAGCTTCATCTCCAGAATGCGCTCTTCTGCCTTGTAGCCGCGCTGCGCCGCCCGCACCGCCTGGATGCCGGCCATCGTCGCCATGCCGGCGTGGTATTCGCGCGCGACGCTGGTATCGGCCGCCTTTGCCAGCCCGCTCGACGAGGTCGCGGTCAGTGCGATCGCGTGCGTCGTCTGCTCGGCGTCGAGATGGAGCAGGCGGGCCGCCGCGACCGTCGCCGAGAAGATCGCCGCCTGCGAGCCGTGGAAGCCGCGCTCGCGGAACCCGGTCATCGCGTCGATGATGCGGCCCGAGGCCTCGTAACCGACGACGATCGCCGCCAGCACCTCGTCGCCGGTGCCGCCGTGGTGCTCGGCGGCGGCCAGCGCGGTCGCAACCAGCGGCGTGCCACAATGCACGATCGTGCGCAGATCGCTGTCTTCGGAGGCGGCGGCGTCGCTCATCACCGCATTGACCTGGGCGGCATAGACCACCGGCAATTTGGGGCCGGCCTTGTCGAACCAGATCGAGGCCCGAGCGCTGCCGCCCAGGCTTACCGCCATATCCTTGGCGATGCGGGAGGATTCGAGTGTGCTGCCCATCGCCGCGCTGGCCAGCGTCGAGGCGATCAGCACAGCCGCGTGGTCCATCGCCTGCGCCGGCAGATCGGACGGCGTGACGCCGGTCAGGAAATTCGCCAGCTCGCGTGCCGCGCTCATCGCATCCCTCTATGCCGTTGTTGAGTTCGCCCTCCGGTGCTGCCAAGCTTCATCCGCCCAACTCGAACCGGAGGAGACGAGCATGGCCATGGAAATCGGGCACGTCCACATCAAGACGTACGATCCAAAGAAGACGGCGCAGTTCTACATCGACAATTTCGGCGCGACGATGAAGAACGAGGCCCCCAACGGCAATATCCAGCTTAACCTGCACGGGCTGCAGCTCAACGTCACCACCATCAGCTCCGCCCAGAACCGCAAGCAGATGATGGGCATCGAGCACATCGCATTGCAGACCGACAATTACGCCAGCGATATCGCCAAGCTGCGCAGCAACGGCGCGCACGTCATGCTGGAGCAGGTCAGCAACGGTCGCCACGTCGCCTTCATCGAAGCCCCCGACGGTGCCCAGATGGAGCTGATCGAGAAGATGGCGTAGTCCAAGGGAATGACGGCTTGATGCGCCTGTAACTCGTCGGCAATCCGCTCAAGCCGCTCTTGGGTATGTAGGCGGGATCGGCGACGGTTGGATTTTGTCGATGCGGCTCAAGGTGGGTGGGTAATGCCGATGGCTTCGGCCAGCTGCTCAAGCGTCAGGCCGCGGCTCTCCCGCCACTGCCTTATGTAGGTGTGTCGTAGCCGGCGTGAACGCGCCATAAGCAAAGGTACGCTGTGCCTCCCTAAACGAACGGCAAGGTCTGATGTTTTTGTGCGTCTCGCGCAAAAACGGGCCTGCAGGTCCAGGCGGTTCCGTGATGCTGTCGCAGATGGGAGCGGAGCGCCGGCCCGCCGGATTTGTGTCTGCCTGAACAGTGACAGCACGATTTCACGGCTCAAATGAAAAGCAAAGAAGGAAAGGTTTCGCCATTTAGCGTTCTTAGATAATACCGGAGGGAACCATGCTCGCGACGCCGCTCGAAACCGCAACGCTGCCGCCCGGCATCCGCTCTCGTTTTGTCCACGGCGTAAATGGCCTCGACATCCATATTCTCGAGGCGGGCTATGCCCCGGCGGGCCGGCCATTAGTGCTGTTGCTGCACGGCTTTCCCGAGATCGCCTATTCCTGGCGCAAGGTCATGCCGGCGCTGGCCGAGGCCGGGTTTCACGCGGTCGCACCCGACCAGCGCGGCTATGGCCGCACAACCGGCTGGAGCCCCGATTTCGATACCGATCTGCGGCCGTGGCGCACGCTCAACGCCGTGCGCGACGCGCTCGGCCTCGTCGCGGCGTTGGGGCACCGTTCGATCCACGCCGTCGTCGGCAACGATTTCGGCGCCGGGATCGCCGCGTGGTGTGCGCTGGTTCGGCCCGACGTGTTCCGCTCGCTGGCGCTGATGACGCCGTTTGGCGGACCGCCCGACCTGCCGTTCGCCACCGACGGGAAGGAGCCAGCGCCGCCCGCGACGCCGACGATCCACGAGGCGCTGGCGGCGCTGCCCAGACCGCGCAAGCATTACCAGTGGTATTACGCGACGCGGCCGGCCAATGCCCAGATCATGCATTGCCGACAGGGCGTGCACAATTTCCTGCGCGCCTACTACCACCACAAGAGCGCCGACTGGAAAGGCAACAAGCCGCATCGGCTCGCCGGCTGGACCGCCGAAGAACTGGCGAAGATGCCGACCTATTATATCATGGATCTGTTCGACGACATGCCGGCGGCGGTCGGCAAGGAGATGCCGTCGGCGGCGGAGATCGCCGCCAACCAATGGCTGACCGAGGCGGAGCTGGCGGTCTATGCCGGTGAGTGGCAGCGCACGGGGTTTCAGGGCGGGCTGAACTGGTACCGTTCGCGCACATCCGGCACGTTTGAGGGCGAATTGCAGCTATTTGCCGGGCGCACGATCGACGTGCCATCGATCTTCATCGGCGGCACGAGCGACTGGGGCATCTACCAGACGCCGGGGGCTTTCGAACGCACGCAGGAGGTCTGTACCCGCATGGTCAGCTACCAGCTGCTCGACGGCGCCGGGCACTGGGTGCAGCAGGAGCAGGCGGAGCAGGTCATCCCGCTGCTGCTCGATTTCCTGCGCCAGCAGGCGGCGGCTTAAAACCGGGCTTAGCTATAGCTAGCTCAGCTAGCCAGCCCACGCCGAGCCGTGTCCGGTGCCTCTCTACGTGATAATCGGGTGAAGACAGACTTGCGGTTCTATCGCCCAGCGTGCGGCGATGCTCCCGAGCCCTTTTTGGTGACCTGTTTCGCTGATCCTCGGGATCGGGCTTGCCCGGCCGCCGCGCCAGCGTCGGCCCGGACCCGCTTCTCAGGAGTTCACGACGGCGACTGCCTCGATCTCGATCATGAAATCGGGACCAGCGAGACGGCTGACGCCGACGGTCGTGCTGGTCGGGGTCGCCACCCCGAGATAGCGCATGCGGATGTCGGCGCACTTCTGAAACTCGTCGAAGTTGGTGACAAAGGTGTTGGTCTTGACGACGTCGGCCCAGGTGGCGCCGGCCGCCTTGAGACACCGGTCGAGGTTCTGGAACGTCTGTTCCATCTGCGCCCGCATGTCGCCTTTGCCGACGCAGTTACCGTCGATGTCGCGGGCCAATTGGCCGGCGGTGTAGACGATCTTGCCGCTGCCGCTCACTGTCACAACATGCGAGTAGGAGGGCCTTCCATTCGACATTCTAATATTCATGCCTTCCGGCTGAAATCGCTCGATCTTGAGGGACATTCTGTTCTCCTGGTTAGGTTCCCGCTCCATGCGGCATGCGGCCGGCATTGGCGCATAAGACGACTCGGCGGGATAGCGGCTTGGTTCAGGTAATGCGCGACGCAGCGCGCCGCTCGGCGTCATGTTGGTGAGCTGGGATCCGGCACGCATATTGCCTGGTCGTTGTAATCGTCCTGCGCAGCCAGTTCATCGGCGCCGTAGCATGACGATCGCGCCCCGCGATAAGCTCATTGGCATGACGGCAGCTCGGCGTCGATGACCGGCTATCCGCGCGATCTCGTCGGCTATGCCGACCAGCCTCCGGACCCGCGTTGGCCCGGTGGGGCGCGCCTCGCTCTCAATTTCGTCGTCAACTATGAGGAGGGTGGCGAGCGCAGCGTGCTGCACGGCGACAAGGTCGCCGAGACGCGCCTGACCGACCTTCTCATGCCGGCCCCACTCCAGGGCGCGCGCGATCTTAATATGGAGTCGGCCTACGAATACGGCAGTCGTGTCGGCTTCTGGCGTCTCATGCGCGTCTTCGCCGAGCGGCAGGTGATCCCGACGATCTATGCCGTCGGCATGGCGCTCGAGCGCAACCCGCAAGCCGCCGAGACGATGGCGCGTCAGGGCTGCGACGTCGTCGATCACGGGTGGCGCTGGCTCGACTATCACGGCATCGACGAAGCAACCGAGCGGGAGCATATCCGCCTCTCCGTCGAGACCATTCGGCGACTGACCGGAACGCGGCCGCTCGGCTGGTACATCGGCACGCCGAGCGCCAATACACGGCGCCTTGTCGTTGAGGAAGGCGGGTTCCTTTATGACAGCGACGCCTACAATGACGAACTACCCTATTGGACCTACGATTACGGACGGCCACATCTCATCATCCCGCACACGCTCGACGACAACGACACGCGCCTCGCGCGTGGCCTGGGCTGGGGTCAGGCCGAGGATTTCTTCGTCTCGCTGCGCGACAATTTCGACGCGCTCTACCGCGAGGGCGAGCAGACGCCGAAGATGATGACCGTCGCTCTGCATTGCCGTCTCACCGGCAAGCCGGCACGCGCTGCCGCGTTTGCCCGTTTCGTCGATCACATCCTGCGCCACGACCGGGTCTGGATCTGCCGACGCAACGAGATCGCCGAGCATTGGCGGCGCCAGCACCCAGCGACCGGAGAGAAGGATCAGCGAACCTGCTATCAGTAGGCGCTTGCAATCATTGCCGGCCGGACTCGCGAACAAGAGTCCGATTCTGCTCACATTCGGTGAGCCAGACAGACGGAATTAGTCAACGTCTGATTCCAGTCTCGGGCGAGAACCGACGGCGATCCGTGACCGGCGGCGTTCTACCCTGCAGTCTATACGTTCGCGGTAGGGACGTTCATGGCTGAACGCCCCCCGCACAGATCCGAGCGGGCCCAATTCGGGCACTCGGCTCCTACCTCGGGTGTCTGACGGCGAAGCGCACATTGGGCCAAGGATGAAGGATCCGCGGCCTAGGGAGAAAATCATCGGCCAGCTTCGCCATCCGCGGCCACACCAGGTGCGCCTTCTGACTGCGCCGGCTGAGACGCCGGTGCCAGAGAACGGTGACGTGGTAGCGGAATGCACCGATCGCCGCGCTATTCGTGGGCACGGCGTGGTAAGCGAAATAACCGGCGACGACTTGGCCGAGCCATTTCCCGGTGTCCGGGATCGGCAGGTGCCACCGCTGCCGCAACCCCTCTTTGATCTCCCGCAGCTTCGCGCACGACTTCCTCCGGATCTGGAAATCGCCCCGCCGGGATTTGCCGCAGATCAGCACAAAGCCCAGGAATTTGAAGGTCTCCGGTTTACCGAGCCCGCGCTTTTCGCGGTTCTGCGCCGCATGGCGGCCGAACTCGATCAGGCGGGTCTTGTCCGGGTGCAGCGACAGCGAGAACTCCCGCAGCCGTTCGTGCATCGCGTCCCGGAAGCGGCGAGCGTCGCTCTCATGCTGGAAGCCCACGACTGTGTCATCGGCGTACCTGACCATGATCATGTCGCCCGAGGCCTCGCGCCGTCGCCAGCGCTCAGCCCAGAGATCGAAAGCGTAGTGGAGATAGACGTTCGCGAGCAGCGGCGAAATCACCGAGCCCTGGCCCGTCCCCTTCTCCTCGATCGTCACGATCCCGTCTTCGAGGACGCCGGCCCGCAGCCATTTCTGGACGAGCCGGATGATGCGCTTGTCGCCGATCCGGTGCTCCAGGAAGCGGACAACCCATTGCTGGGAAACTTCCATGAAAAACGACCGGATGTCGGCGTCGAGAATGAAATTCACCTTCCTGCTGCTGATCCCGACGATCAGTGCGTCCAGCGCATCGTGCTGGCTGCGGTTCGGTCGGAACCCATACGAGAACCCGAGGAAATCTTCCTCGTAGATCACGCTCAGCACGGCCGCCACGGCTCTCTGGACGATTTTGTCTTCAAGCGCCGCGACCGCCAGCGGCCGCTTGCTGCCATCTTCCTTCGGAATATAGCTCCGCCGGGACGGCAGCGCCCGGTACGCTCCTGCTTGGACCTGCGCGTGCAGAGCCTCAATCTTGCGATCGAGGTCCTGCTCGTAGGTCTCCCATGTCATGCCGTCCACGCCGGGCGCGGCATCACGCTTCATTGCGTAAAATGCCGTTTTCAACATGGCGGGATTGACATGGTGCAGGAGCGCGGTGAACCTCTCCTTCTTCCTTTGCCTTGCGGCTTGCCGTACGCGGTCCAGCGCCTGTGACACGCTTGCCCGGTCCTGCGCCCGGCGCGTGCTTTGCTGATCCGTGTTCCCCTTGGTCGCCGTCCTTGGCTCCACCAACTCCGCGGCGGATCGCTCCGCCTTGTTCGCCGGCTTCACGGCTACTACGACGGCGTCAGACTTCTCGGATTCGTGCATCACCGGCTACGGCTCCTCGCCTTCCCGATGCGGACCGGCGGCGTCCATCCGCCGGCCGAACCCGAGATCTCCCGGTTCCCGTGCAAAACAGCGTCCGTACATGCCAGGGTCTTTGACCACGCCGGAGCGATGGGTGCTCGCGCTATCGCACCTGCCCGTGTTGCCTTCCGTGTTATCAAGCACGTCGGCCTCCGGATCGAGGACTTTTCGCGGCTCAATGGCTGGCCTATACGTTCCCCTGCCAACGCTTCGCCGCCATCTTCGCAGATGTCGCCGCATAACTCGGGGGCCAGTGTGGTTCGCTATACCTTCACTGCAAGAGACTTTCACTCTCTACTCTTTGCCGGTTTCGCCGGCGCACTGATAATGTCCTTCCCGCTTACCATCGACACTCAGCAAGTAATAGGCTAATATCATCCTGAAAACACGACGATTTTCAGGGTGAAGTAATGCCTCGTAACCGCGTGCAGCACCAGAAGGGCCTCTCGGACGATGCGTTCGAGCAGCGCTATCCGGACGAAGAGGCATGCCGCAAGGCGTGGTTCGTCTGGCGCTGGCCGGAGGGCTTCAAGTGTCCGCGGTGCGCATCGACAAAGTATTCCGAGATCCAGGGCCGTCAACTGCTTCAGTGCCGGCGATGCCGGTACCAGACATCGCTGATCGCCGGCACCGTTTTGCAGGGCACCAAGCTGCCGATGCGGCTGTGGTTCCGCGCCATGCATCTGCTTGGCCAGGGCAAGAAGGGAATATCCAACATCGAGTTGGGCCGGCGGCTGGGGATCTCGACCAACGCTGCCTGGCGGCTTCAGCACAAGCTGATGCAGGCCATGCTCGAGCGCGACCGTCGTTACAAGCTCGGCGCCGCCGGCCCGCGGATCGAGATCGACGACGCTTACATCGGCGGCGAGCGCACCGGCGAAGGGTCTGGGCGCGGCCGGCGCGGCCACACCCCTTTTATTGTCGCGATCGAGACCTCCGATGACGGTCGGCCGCTACACGCTCGCTTGCAGGTGGTGCGTGGCTTCCGAGCCGGTGAAACCAAGCGTTTGTGCTCCGCTGTCGAGGCCGGAACCACCGTTGTCAGCGACGGCGGCCAGTGGTTTCGCTGCATCGCCGAACAGCCGGGCATCGTCCATCAACGGCACGTCACCGGCTCCGGTCGCAGGTCGGCGCGCCACCCTGCCTTCCGCTGGGCGAACACGGTGCTGGCCAATGTCAAAAACAGCCTCTTGGCCACCCATCGCGTGGTCGGCGCCAAACATCTGCCACGTTACCTCGCCGCCTTCGCCTGGCGCTTCAACCGCCGCTTTGTTTTAAAAACCATCCACGAGCGCCTCGCCATCGCGGCAATCACCACCCCACCAATGCCATACCGCCTCCTCAAATTGGCTGAGGCACGATGGTAAGCGGGATGTCCTTTATCGGATAGTCTGTGCGGGTAGCCGGGCGCGCGAGGGGAAGGGATGACAGACCTACCGCTGGAGTGGACGAAACTGGTCCTGACCGCCGTCGGCGGTGCGATCGTCCTTGTTGTAGGCGCCGTGCAATATGTCACCACAAGCTCTCTCTCCGTGCGCCAGCCGTTTCTATCCAAGCAGATGGATTTGTGCCTCGCAGCTGCGGAGCATTGCTGCCCGTCTAGCGAGCACAAAAGAACACGATCAATGGAAAAAATCGCGTGAAGAATTTTGGATGCTTTATTACGGACCTCTCGCTGTTGTTGAAACGGTTGGGGTACAAAGTAAGGTGGAACAAGCCATGGTTATTTTTGGGAAGAAACTTAAAGAGATAGAATCTGCTGATCCTCCCCCTTTACCAGCTGATGAATTAAAGAGGCTAGCACTCGATATCGCCCATGCGAGTCGTGATCTTCTCACATCAAAATGGAATGTTGGGGGAATATCAGAGTGGGTGCGAGGCCGATGAATCGGCTCATCCCAATCGCCTCACAACCGACGCTACCAGAGCTGGTCGCTGCCGCCGGCGAGCGCGCCTCAATGCGCTTCCTCGAATTCTTTGCGGCCAACATTCGCAATTCACACACACGGCGGGCCTACGCTCGAGCTGCGGAGGAATTTCTGGCCTGGTGCGCGGCCGCCGGCGTGCCGTCGATCGGCGCCGTGCAGCCGGTGCACGTTGCCACCTGGATCGAGGCCAGCACGCGCGAGCTCGCGGCGCCGAGTGTCAAGCAACGGCTCGCCGCAATTCGCCACCTGTTCGACTGGCTCGTCACCGGCCAGGTTGTGCCGGTCAACCCGGCCGGCTCGGTGCGCGGGCCCCGCCACGTAGTGACGTCGGGGCAAACACCGGTGCTCGATCCTGCAGAGGCACGCGCGATGCTCGACAGCATCGACACGTCGACGCATGCCGGCCTGCGCGATCGCGCGCTGATCGGACTGATGGTCTATTCCTTCGCCCGGATCGGCGCGGCCCTCGGCATGGCAGTCGAGGATGTCTACACGCAGAACCGCCGCCTGTGGGTGCGGCTGCGCGAGAAGGGCGGCAAACGCCACGCGATGCCCTGCCATCACAATCTCGACGAATATCTCGTCGCTTATCTCGACGGTGCCGACCTGCGCGACGATCCCAAAGGGCCGTTGTTCCGCACGATCGGCCGCGGCACCGCACTGCTCACCCGTACTGTGCTGCCACAGGCGAACGCCTACGCGATGATCCGGCGGCGCGCAGCCGCCGCGGGGATTGAAACCAAGCTCGGCAACCACAGCTTTAGGGCTACCGGGATCACCGCCTACCTCAAGAACGGCGGCACGCTGGAAAAAGCCGCGGCGATGGCGAACCACGCCTCAACGCGCACGACGCAGCTTTACGATCGCCGGCGGGACGAAGTGACGCTCGATGAGGTTGAAAGAATAGCGATTTAACGAAGACCATAAGGCCGGCCGGATATCATGAAAGAACTTCTTGAACGCTTCCCCGCAGGGGCTGATGTCCTCGCTCTTACTGACCGCCAAATTGATTCCGTCCTCTTGGAGATCGTGACTGCCAGGGCTGACGGAAACGGGCTCACTCTGCCGAAATTCCTATCCCTTGGCGAGTTGGAGAACATCTACAGCGTCAATCTCTCGTTGCCGGCCAGCGGCCTACAGCAGATCAATGAGCGCTTGGCCGCTGCCTATCAACGGTTGCTGTCGGCGAGCCTCATCGCTCCAACGCCCGGGCAACCCAGCGGCGTCGTTACGGTCACGGCGGCCGGCCGCGACGGCTTGCCCGCCGAACGGAAAGAGTTGCTCAAATGGGCCGGCGGAGCGCACGTCACACTCGCAATTGTCTTTACGGATATCGTCAACTCCACTGCCTTAAATATCGAGTTGGGCGATGCGGCGATGAGCAAAATACGCCGCGACCACTTTGCGCAGAGCGCGAAGTTTCTCCGCCAGCATGACGGCTTCGAAGTCAAGACTATCGGCGATGGAATTCTGTCGGTCTTCCGCTCGGTGAACGACGCACTCGCCTATGCGCTTGCATTGTATCGCGATCCCGGCGCGTCCGAGCTTCAGATACGCGCCGGAATTCATATCGGCCCGGTAGAGGTTATTGAGCACGACATTGAAGGAGCTGAAGTAGCTATCGCAAGCCGCGTTGTCGGTGCGATCGCCGGGGCCGAAATATGGATGAGCAGCCGGGCAAAGGAGGACATTGATCGCCTCGGGTCATACAGAAACCAAGGTTGGAATTGGCAACCGCACGATGTTTCCCTCAAAGGCGTCGGCGCGACGCGCCTATGGTCGCTAGCCCAAGAGTCCCCAAACGGCGGAGAAGCCGACAACAACCGTTCCCCGGAAGCCGAAGACCAGCGCACGGTCGCTGCCCGGCGCTATTTTGCACCGGAACTCGCGCGCGTCATTCGACAGCAAATTTACATTCTGGGGCGCGCCGTGCCGAATTTCGTCATGACCTCGGTCGGCAATCCCCCGCCCGGAGATCGTTGGACGACGCTTAGACCAGCACAACCCCAGCTTTATCCATCAGCGCCGGAGTTTGCGAACCTAGCCGCTGACGACGCGACCTTGTTGAACGAATTTTACAATCTCGTTCAAGAGATCGCCGACATCGTGAGCGGTTGGATCGAAAATGAGCCCCCGCCGCCACCGGTCAATGCCTGGAATTTTTTGATGCGGAAGGCACGCCACAGCCTTGAGGTCGGGAAAATTGCGGCGAAACGCTTTTGCCCGGATCGTCAATTCGACGCCACAATGCCCGCCAGCGGAACGCTGATTGAGCGCACCGACGCTGCTATTGCTTCGGTTAAAACTGCGCTCGATGCTCACCTGGCCAGGCATGCCGCCAACGCACCGGCACCGGCTCCTGGCGCAAGCCGTCAGGTTAGGCGGCCTTTGACCGGCGAGCGGCCCAATCCGTTACCGCGCGGGCCAAACAGTTGGATGGCCAGGTAACGTTCAACCGCGGTCAAAACGCCGAGGCATCGGGCGAGGCTGCTCCGCCGCCGCAGGCCGCTGCACGGGATACACCCGATTGAACTAAACCGCTCCGCAGTAACGCGAACAAAGTCAATCGTTTAGACTATAGGCCGGGCCGGCTGACAGGATTGGAGCTGTCGAAGCTCCAACCCCGAAGGAGGCCGCCAATGGCCGAGATGACCCCGCTGCGCCGCCGCATGATCGAGGACATGCAGGTGCGCAATCTGTCGCCAGTGACACAGCGCTGTTACGTGCACGCGGTCGCCAAATTCGCCCGCCATTTCAACCGCTCGCCCGACCGGCTCAGGCTGGGGGAAATACCAGATCCACCTGACCACGACCGGCATATCGTGGGCCGGCTTCAACCTCGCTGTATGCGCCCTGCGCTTCTTTTACGGAGTCACGCTCGGGCGCACTGCGATGGTCGAGCGCATCCCCTACGCGCGCAAGCACCGGCAATTGCCAGTGATCTTGAGCGCCGACGAGGTGGCGCGGTTTCTCGCCGCGGTGCCGAGCCAGAAGCATCGTACCGCACTGATGACCGCCTATGCCGCCGGGCTCCGGGTCTCCGAGGTCGTTCGGCTGAAGATCGCCGATATCGACAGCGATCGCATGCTGATCCGCATCGAGCAGGGCAAGGGCGGCCGCGATCGCTATGTCATGCTGTCGCCGCAGCTCCTCGTCGTGCTGCGCGCCTATTGGCGGGAAGCGCGGCCGGCGCACTGGCTGTTTCCGGGACAAGACGAGAGCCGACCGCTCGATGCCAGCGTTCTACAGGCGGCTTACCGCATCGCTCGAGTGGCGGCGAAGCTCGGCAAGCCGGTGACCGTCCATACGCTGCGCCACAGCTTTGCCACCCACCTGCTCGAAGCCGGCACCGACATCCCCATAATCCAGGTGCTGCTCGGGCATCGCGACCTGTCGACGACGGCCCGCTACACGCAGGTTGCCGCCACGACGATCGGCAACACGACCAGCCCGTTCGACCGGCTTAAGCTGGAGGAAGCCGGTCCAGCCTGACCGGCGGCGGTCATGTCCGGTCTGGAGGTGGCGGATATCTTCCGCCGCCACGGTGAGGCTTACCGTCAGGCGCATGCCGGTCACCTCGGCCGCACCGAGCGCCGCATCATGGCGGCGATCGAGGCGTGCCGCACGGCGCGGCTCGGCGGCCATGTCGAGCGCTGCACCGAATGCGGCCTCGTCCGCATCGCCTACAATTCGTGCCGCAACCGCCATTGCCCGAAATGCCAGGGCGCGGCGCGCGCCACGTGGCTGGCCGAGCGCCAGGCGGAATTGCTGCCCGTGCCGTATTTCCACGTCGTGTTCACGCTGCCGACGGCGGCTGCCGAAATCGCCTTCCAGAACAAGGAAGCGGTCTACGCCGCCCTGTTCAAGGCGGCAGCCGAGACGCTGAATACGATCGCCGCCGACCGACGTCATCTCGGCGCCGAGATCGGCTTCATCGCCGTGCTCCACACCTGGGGCCAGAACCTGCAGCACCATCCACACGTCCATTGTCTTGTCCCCGGCGGCGGCTTGTCGGCGGATGGAACGCGCTGGATCTCTTGCCGGCCCGGCTTCTTCCTGCCGGTGCGGGTGCTGTCGCGACTGTTCCGCCGGCTGTTCCTCGAAAACCTGCGAGCCGCCTTCGACGCCGGCAAGCTGGTATTCCTCGGTGCGCTCGCCCGGCTGGCCGACACAGCCGTCTTCGCCCGCTGCCTGGCCAAGCTGCGGCGGGTCGAGTGGGTCGTCTATGCCAAGCGGCCCTTCGCCGGCCCTGCGGCCGTAGTGGCCTATTTCGGCCGCTATACGCACCGCGTTGCGATCGCCAACAGCCGACTTGTTGCACTCGCCGGCGGCCGGGTCAGCTTCCGCTGGCGCGACTACCGGCACCACAACAAAAACAAGATCATGACGCTGGCGGCCGACGAATTCATCCGCCGCTTCCTGCTGCACGCGCTGCCCGACCGGTTCCATCGCATCCGCCATTACGGCTTCCTCGCCAACCGCCGCCGTGCCGACAAGCTCGCGCTGTGCCGACAGCTGCTTGCTGTTGCTGGCACCACACCGCCCGGCAACGACGAAGGCCAGCGGCCGGAGTCCGCGCTCAACCTCTGTCCGGGCTGCGGCGGACACATGGAGCCGATTGGCCCGGTCCCCCGATCGTGGCCGGCAAAGTGGCAAGACACCTCATGACCACTGCGCACTTGCCGATGATTACCGCGTTGGCAAGCCCGGTCGCCACAGCGACGGCGGCGACGAGTTTCTGCGCCGCGAGCGCCGTCGGCGCACGCATCCCGCTGTCCGGGTTGGATTACTGCCGCTCGTCTGATGCGGATCACCGGGGTCTACAGCCCATTGCCCGCGCCCCGTCGCTCGCCGGAGTGACCCCCACGCTGGCGGTTGTTCCGTTCAATTCCCCATAGTCCGCGCGGCGGTCCGCGGTTTAGCTCAATCCGGGTTTCATCGAGATCGCATTCCGCCGTGCCGCCGGCTGCCCTTGTGCCGCCGCGATCTCGCAGAAACCTCTCGATTATCACGTGGAGGATGAAGGCCGTCCGAGCGACCGGCAGGGCGGGCCGAAGCGCAAGCGATTGTCGGCGGGCGATGATGACCCACATTGCGATGCGGACCGTTTTGTCCGCCTAGAATTGAGGACCGCACCCCGACCTACCGAGGAGGAACGGAATGGCCCGCCGCACCCGCCCCGCAAAGTCACGTATTTCGAACCGGTCCCGCCGCGCCTGGCGCGCAACACGATCATCGAGTTCGACGTTCGAGGTCGGCCGCCGCTTCCGCTGCACGATGCGCGTCAATTGCGGCCAGCTCGACCCCGGCGCGGTGATCCGGCCGGTACCCAGCGAATGGCACCCGCGTATCCCCGAGCGCCTCGACGACGAGGAGCTTGCGGATTGGCGGCGTCGGCGGCAATGCGCGTCTATCAGCTCGCTGCACTGACAAATCGGCGCGCGCCTGGCGGTCGCCGACGCATAACAGGGCAGGACGATAGTGGCGAGGCCTGAGAGACACGAGAAGACGCAGCGGGGAAACCCGCATCGCCTGACGATCGACCAGCACACGTTCCCAGCCGCCAGCATCGAACGCTTCTGCGGCCCTGACCGGCGCGTTCACGTGCATGATCTGCTGCGGAACAGGGTTCGCCGCGCCGGGCCAAAGGACGACATCTTTTGCGCCAAGCGAGCCTGGGACCACGGCTCCGAAACCGGTTTCATGCGACAGATCGAGGATACATTCCAAAACCTGGCTAACGGGGTAGTCGATCGGCAGGTCTCGACAATCGGCGAGGCGGACAAGCGCGTCGTCAATGAATTCTTTGCTCTCTGGTACATGCGCTCTCGGCATCGGACGCTGGCGACACAGGAAATTCAGGCGAGGGGCATCACCGGCGGGGGCCTCTCCAGAGACCAAGAAGAGCTACTGGAAAAGCGCCGCATGATGTTCGCGAGGTCCGGTGGGCGGTTTCTCGCCCGGCAGCTCAACGGAATGCTGCTAGGGACGTGGACCTATCGCTATGCCCAAAACGCGCTGGCTGTGACGCGCTGGGGTATCATCGAGGCGCTGGAAGGCGAATTCGTCGTGCCAGATGTGCCTTGGCATACCGTCATCCCGATCACGCCCAAGAAATGCCTGGCGTCGCCGGCACCCAACGGCATGATAACCCGGCAAAATCTTGTCGAGATCAACCGCAATGCCGTCGCGGGCAGCCAAGCGTATTTCTTCGCCCGAGATTTCCGCGCTTGCCCCGTTTGGCGCGCATCGCGAGCACAGACCCAGGAAAGTTAAAAGCGTTGCTTCATATATTCCTGGGCTGCTGAGCCGGTAAGCTCCTGCGTCGAAGGTCCATAGCGGACAAAGAACTTCTCCACAGGGCCGTCCTTGACGAATACTGGGGTGGGTGATCGCGAACACTCGACAACCAGGACCCGAACGCCATCGTGGTCATCGAACCTCGATTGGACATTCATGGCGTGTTGCCCACCAAACGGGGCCCATCAAGGCTCTGTTTCAAAAGGAGTTTTCAAGCCAGACCGTCCCGTGGCCGTGCTTGCCGGTAATCTTTGCCGCTGCTTTCAAACCGCGATATGCCGGCCGGCGTGAAATCGCTCGGGGCGGCTGCGGGCGGCCTGAAATTGGCCGATTACCTGGCTTTTTGCCCGGCTCGGACCTATAATGTTCCTGCCGTATCAAACGGCCGAGACGACAGCGCCCCTGGTACGGGCGCCGCCGTCTCTTCCCACCATCGCAAGAGGATTTGCGACGATGAGCACGACCAAAAAACCACCATCACCCTCGAACTGCTACGGCTATTCCAGGGTCTCGACCGGGCAGCAAAGAGACAGCGGCCTGTCGCTTGACGACCAGCAGCGCAAGATCAAGGCGCGCTGCACCGAGATGGGCTGGGAGCTGGCCACGACGTTCGTCGACGGCGGCATCTCGGGCTCGACCCCGTTGGGCAAGAGGCCCCAGGGAGCCCAGCTGCTGGCTGCGCTGCGGCCCGGTGACACGATCATCTGCGCCCGCATGGATCGGATGTTCCGGTCCTCGCTCGACGCCCTGACCACCATCCAGAGCTTCAAGAAGCGCAAGATCAGCTTGTGGCTGCTCGACCTGGGTGGCGACGTATCGGGCAATGGGATCAGCGAACTGATTATGACCATCCTGGCCGCGGTCGCGACCTTCGAGCACGGGCTGATCAGCGAGCGGATCGCTGACGCCAAGCGCCAGTTGCGCCATCGGGGACGTCACCAGGACGGGTCTCGACCGTTCGGATACAGGATCATCGCCGAGGCGGACGGCAAGGCGGGCAAGCTCGCCCCGGAGCCCGCCGAGCAGGCGGTGATCGCCGAAATCCTCGCGCTCCGGCAGGACGGCGGTACCCTGATGGGGATCCGCGACGCGGTGCGGACGAAGGGGTTTCCGATCAGCCACCAGACCGTCGCCCGGGTCATCGAGCGCCACGCCGCTGCGGTAGAGGCTGCGGCATGAGCGAAGATCGGGACGCAGCAGGCGGATCGCCTGACGATCGCCAATATCCTCGCCCGCACTGCCGGTGACGGGCGGCGTGGCATGACCAGGATCAGTATCGCCCGAGCTTTTCGCCTTGGGCAGGCTCTGACGCTTGCACTTGTCGTTGCGGTCCCTGCCTTTGCCGGTGCCGGCGCCGTGGCTACGACCAGCACCCAAGAGGTCTGTAGCGTTGGGTCTTCAAAGCTCCATCGCAGCCATCATTCGCAAGCGGCGCGCCGAGCGGACTTCGAACGAGCTGGGATCCCGTGGTCTGAGCACAATGATTACGAGCTCGACCAATTGGTGCCGCTATGCCTCGGTGGCGCTGATAGTTCTGAGAACCGTCGGCCTGAGCCCTTCGAAGAAGCGGTCAAGAAGGATGCCGTCGAAAGGTTCGCCTGTGAGGCAGTCTGCCAGGGGCAGATGACTGAGCTATGCGCGGAAGTTGGTGACGGGCTGACGGGATGAAGGCGGCGTATCGTGGGGGTGTTCGCGCCTCCACTTCTCCAGCAAAGGAGTGATACGCCGTGTCCGATGCTAACGTCGTCAAGCTGCTTCAACCAGGGTCATTCGCCGACCCGCTCACCGAGGTGCTGCGCAACGGAGCGCGGGCCCTGCTGGCCCAAGCGATCGAGGCCGAGGTGGCCGAATTCCTCGCCAAGCATGTCGATCTGAGGACCGCTACTGGCCTGAGCCGCGTGGTCCGGCACGGGCACCTGCCTGAACGCGAGGTGATGACCGGCATCGGCCCGGTCGGCGTGCGCCAACCCCGCGTGCGCGACCGTGGCGCTGCCGATGATGCCGGGCGCATCCGCTTCACACCCGCGATCCTGCCGCCGTATGCGCGGCGCTCGCGGAGCCTGGAGGTGCTGATCCCGATCCTTTACCTGAAGGGCATCTCGACCGGCGATTTCGAGGAGGCGCTTTCTGCCCTGCTCGGCAAGGATGCACCGGGCCTGTCGGCCTCGACTATTGCTCGGCTGAAGGAGGTCTGGATCGACGAGCACGAGCACTGGAGGAAGCGCGATTTGTCGGCCAAGCATTACGTCTATGTGTGGGCCGACGGCATTTACCTGCAGGCCCGTCTTGAAGACGCCAAGCAATGCATCCTGGTCATCATCGGCGCGACGCCGGAGGGCAGGAAGGAGCTGCTCGGCTTTATCGACGGCGCGCGCGAGAGCGCGCAGGATTGGCGTGAACTGCTGCTCGATTTGAAGAACCGAGGTCTGGCGGTCGCGCCCGAACTCGCCGTCGCCGACGGCGCGCTTGGCTTCTGGAAGGCGCTCGGCGAGCTGTGGCCGATCACACCCGAGCAACGCTGCTGGGTGCACAAGACCGCCAACGTCCTCAACAAACTGCCGAAGAGCCAGCAGCCGAAAGCCAAGCGGGCATTACAGGAGATCTGGATGGCGGAGACGAGCAAGGACGCCGAGGCCGCGTTCGACGCCTTCATCGCAGCCTACGAGTTGAAATACGATAAGGCCGCCGAGTGCCTGGCAAAGGATCGCCAGGCCCTGCTCGCATTTTACGATTTCCCTGCCGAACACTGGAAACACCTGCGGACCTCGAACCCGATCGAGAGCACCTTTGCCACCGTGCGGCACCGCACGATCCGCTCGAAGGGCTGCCTCTCGAATAAGACGGCGCTCGCCATGGTGTTCAAGCTGGTCGATGCGGCGCAGAAAAGCTGGCGCAGGCTCGATGGCCACAACCAGTTGCCCAAGCTCATTCAAGGTGTCAGGTTCACCGACGGGATCGAAGTCGCCGCCAACCCCGCGTCCTCGCAATCCCAAACCGCCGCCGCCTGATCCCTCAGGCCATCACCAAGATTTGGCGATAGCTCCAGATGACTCTGGATAAGGCGCAATCAATTTTTCTTCAGGATGAGTGGAGGGCCTGGGAATGACGGTCGGCGGGAGGGCACTGAGATGGCCAGCCGCCGCATCTCTTCTGGTGCTGAGCTGTTGCTCGCCGGTCCCGGCGAGCGCGGCGGCCGCGCAGGCTCGGCCTATCACCACGGATTACTTTTTCGACCTGGATAAGGCAGTCCACCAGCGTTGCGGGGTCCCTGGAGACGCTTGGGCGGCGGCGATCCCAAAGAATTTGACGAATGAACTCGCCGAACACTACGCCAAACAGTTTCCTGCGATTGTTGCTCAGCAAGAGCAATGCCTCGTGCAAGTGATAGGAGATTGGGGCGCCGCATGGCGACCGTCGCACTCGATCACCTTGGACTATTTCCAAGATATGACCTTCGCCGTCAACGACCGTTGTACAGCGCCGGCAGTCGTCGCCGATAAGGCAATTCCTAAATCGGCAACATTGGATCAAAGCAACTACCAAATGGGTATGATTGAAATTCAGGAAGACCACTGCACCGCTCAGGTGGCGGCGGAATGGGGGCTCTCACGGGCTTGGTGATCCTCGACGCACTGCCGTGCTGGTGCCGGCGAAGGCGGCGCACGGAAGGTGCCCGAGATGCCGACGATCGCAAGATCCTGGCGCGGCGTCGCCGGTGATTTGCAATTCGACGGAGCAACACATCTATGACAAATTTCGCAAGGCTCTCGATCATTACTGTACTTAGCGCGATTGGCTGCGTTGGGTTTTCATCCGTTGGCGCCACGATGTCCCTCGGCGACTACATCGTATTTAAAGGCCAATCGGTCGCGAAAGATAAGCTTCAGACGTATTTGATGGGTGTCTATAAGGGAGAGTTACTGTTTGATAAGTATGCTCATATGTATCTGGACAGACCTACTACGACGTTCTGCACAGACAGCGTCGTATGGTCTGAAAATTATCCTCAACTCCTCCTAAACAAAGAAATTGAGGCGCAGGCAAGTGTGAGAAAGCAGCCATATCCGAAGGATATACCTGTCGAGCTTGTAATGTTTCAGGTAATGCTTCATAACCTCCGCTGCAAGTAGTGTTGGCCGTTGAGCGGGTGACTACGCGGCGCATCGAATGACACCTCACCTCGGCGCAGAGCGCGCGCCCAGGACGGGCGCCATCGTGCGGTGTCTCGATTGCCGCCACCAGGTCGAGCCTGACCCGGCCGAGATGGCGGAGCGCTACGGCGCCGAGATGCCCGTCCTTGAATGGCATCAGCGGCTGGTGTGCAGCCAATGCGGCAGCTGGCGGATTGATTTCGTCGTCACCGACCGCCCGTACCGGCTGGGCCGAAAAACGGCGGAGTTGCTGGGGTTTCAGCCCGTTTTTTAGATTGGCCGTGTTCGAGCTGCGCGAGCGGCGGCCCGTAACCCAAGGGCGTGACCTCCCAGCGCACCGGGAGGTTTCGCTCGCCTTTCGCGCGAATAGGGCGGTTTTCAGCCTTCCAGGCAGCCTTGAAAACGTTGCGGCCGAGGGCTCACACATGGATCTTACCCGCCGCCAGCAGCGAACCATCCGGGCCCCGCGCGGCTCGCCTTTGCCGATGTGATCATGGCCGCCTATCCGGCGCGCGCGACGGCGCTGGCGATCGGCATCGTCGCGATCGCCGAGATCTTCGCGAATGTGGTCCGCAATACGGGCATCGCGCCCGACGTCATTGAGTCATTCGAGCGGCCGGCCGGACCGAGACAGCGAGCCCGGAACCACTCATCTGCATAAATGTTGAACCCAGTAACCGTCAACAGACAACAGGTGATTCGGATGCTGATCATCGCCAGATCGATCTTGTTCGCGACCGGGTTGCTGTTTGCCGCGGTTACGGCGAACGCTCAGGCTTACTATTCGGGGTATTACTATCCGTACTACACGGCGTATCCGGGATACACCTATCACGATTCTTATTATTACAACTACGCGTACCCGTGGTATTCCGGCTCTCCTCGTCGAGATTACGAGAAACCATCGACCTATTGTTACAAACAGAACAGGAGACAACATTTCAGAGTCTACTTGTAGATGTGTCTGCTAAACTGGCAGAGTTAGTAGCTCAACCGGAGGTCCCTACTATTCAAACTGCGTATGCCCTATCCTTAGAGGCACTTCGGACTGCTTATCGTCATACCCGGTATAACGTTGGGACAGAGCCAGCGCTGATAAAGCGTGTCGAGGAGATAGGTGCGAAGCGCTTCTTCCTAGACGATATTCCCGAGGAGGTAACTACTCACGTCTGATCAGGGCGGGATGAGGATCGGTCGTCCGGCGAGGGCAAGCTGGAGGGCTTGGAGGGCTGATTGGCCGTGCAGCCTACCGGTGGCAATGACCGAAGCGGCGGCGGCATAGGTGCAGGCGCCCCACTCGGAGCGAACGCCGCCGGTGACCTTTGGGAAGATGACGCTGGGTCGCAGCGCCCGTTCGCAGTCGTTATTAGTGGCGGGGACGTCGCGGCGGGTGACGAAAAGGAAGAGATCGCCGCGGCATTTTCGGATGGCGCGGGCGAGTTGTTGGCAGGCCTCGGTGGGGCCAATGGCGAGCAGCCGATCGAGCCGGCGGTCGAGGTCGGCTTGGTATTGAGCCAGCGTGCTGTCCTTGAGATCGGCGCGGCGCCGGCTGATGCCGACGGCGCGTTGCAGCAGCTTGTGAAAACCTGGGGCGAAGGCGGTGTCGCCGGTATCGATGGCGTATTGCGTGTCGCGCAGCAGATGGGCCAGGCAGAGCTGGCGTTGCGCAAGGGAGTGTCAGGAATTTCGTGCGTGGTTGGGCATGATGGGAGCGAAGGAGACCGCCCATGCCGCGACGCAAGCCACCTCTTATTCCTGACGCCATTCTTGACCAGCTGCTGGCGGGCGCCGATGCGAAGACCGCCTTTGACCCGAATGGTCTGCTCGACGATCTGAAGAAGGCGCTGGCCGAGCGGGTGTTGAACGCCGAGATGGATCATCATCTGGCCGGCGAGGAGCCGGGTAACCGGCGCAACGGCTATGGTCGCAAGACCGTACTCACCGACACCGGCAAAATCGCGCTGGCGGTGCCGCGCGACCGCCAGTCGAGCTTTGATCCGCAGCTGATCGCCAAATATCAGCGCCGCTTCCCGGGTTTCGACGACAAGATAATTTCAATGTACGCCCGCGGCATGAGCACCCGCGAGATCGTCGGCCATCTGCGCGATTTGTACGGCATTGAGGTGTCGCCCGATTTGATCAGCGCGGTAACCGAGGCGGTTCTGGACGAGGTCGCCGCCTGGCAGGCACGCCCGTTGGAAGCGACCTATCCGCTGATTTTCTTTGACGCCTTACGGGTCAAGATCCGTGACGAAGGGCTGGTCCGCAATAAGGCAGTGCACATCGCGCTCGGCGTGCGCGCTGATGGCGCCAAGGAGATCCTGGGGCTGTGGCTCGAGCAGAACGAAGGCGCCAAATTCTGGCTGCGCGTGATGAACGAGCTGAAAAATCGCGGCGTCGAGGACGTGCTGATCGCCATCGTCGACGGCTTGAAGGGCTTTCCCGAGGCGATCATCGCGGTCTTCCCCCAGGCAACGGTGCAGACCTGCATCGTTCATCTGCTGCGCCACAGCCTCGATTTTGTTTCTTGGAAGGACCGTAAGCCGGTCGCAGCGGCCCTCAAGGACATCTACCGGGCCGTGGATGCCGTCGCCGGCGAAACCGCGCTCACTGCCTTCGAGGAAGGCTACTGGGGCCGCAAATACCCGGCAATCGGCCAGAGCTGGCGGCGCGCCTGGGGCGAAGTCGTCCCGTTCTTTGCCTTCCCCACCGACGTTCGGCGGATTTTGTACACCACCAATGCCATCGAGGCGCTCAATTCCAAGCTCCGCCGGGCGGTCCGGGCCAGAGGCCATTTCCCCAGCGATGAGGCGGCGACAAAGCTCCTCTTCCTGGTCTTGAACCGTTCCGAAAAGGAGTGGATCATGCCGCCGCGCGAGTGGTCCATGGCCAAGTCGCAGTTCGCTGTTCTGTTCGGCGAGCGCTTCACACGAGCCATGGCGTAGTCAGTTGAACCGCCCCGCTGCGCACGAAATTCCTGATAGTCCCTTGCGCGCCAGACCTCGGGTTTGACGCTGCCGAGGAAATCGTTCAGCACCACGGCGCTGCGGCTGTCGGCGATCAGATGATAGATGGCAGTCGACGACAGCAGCACCCATTGCCACCAGTTCTTGCCCTTGACCCGGGCCGAGGTCTCGTCCGAGGCCACCACCTTGCTGGCGCGCACTTCCGCTGCAATGGTCTCCGCGCTCGCGGCGAGCGGGGTTTGCGCGCGGGCCAGCAGGTTGGCGATCGCGCCCTCGCTGAGGCGAACCCCGAACACTTCCTCCAGCAGCCGCGCCAACCGTTCGAAGCCGATCGCCTGGGTGACGTGCAGGTGCACGATCAGCGCCACGAGATCGCGGCCGAAGGGCGACCCCGGCGGCATGTCGGGGGGCGGCGCGGCGCTGAACCCGCGGCGGCAATGCGGGCAAGTGCCGCGATGCCGGTGAACGCGGATGATGACCGGCCGAATCGGCGGCAACTCGAGATGATCATAGGCATGAAACCGGGGCTGACCGGCCGGGCTCAACTGATGCGTGCAATGCGGGCAACACTCGGCGATACTCTCGACAATCCGGTCCGGATTGGCGGCCAGCGCCCGAAACACCCCGGGCCGGCCCTTGCGCTTACCCGCCGCGCGGCGTTCGGCGCGGTTGGCTTTGCGCCCTTGCGACGGCGGCAGCGAGGAATTGTCCGGGGTCTTGGGCGGCTGACCGGTTTTGGCTTCCAGTTCAGCGATGCGCCGGGTCAACGCCTCGATCTGCGCCGCCTGCGCCAGCACCAGCGCGATCAGCTCATCCTTGGAGAGCTTCGCGAGCTCATCCTGATACATCCTCAGGTTGAATCACGCGAATATACCCTTGTCAATCAAAATCTACGCGCTGATCGCCTCACACCCACAATATGTGCTCCTCATCCGTACCGCTCCGTCCATCACCCTGCTCCGGATGCTCCGGGGGTGAGCAATTACCCGAGGAGATCGAGCGCCTAGTCCGGGATAATCCAATTTCCCCCACCGTGGTTCATGAGCATGTCACCGAGTTGGCAAACGAACGACGAATATATCTTAACACAATTCAGGAATTAAGCGATAAGCTACAAACACTTGGTATTGTTGCTATCCAACCTGAGGCGGGACAGGCAGAGCTTGGGTTCACAATCCCTCGCACGCTATTCGACAATAATTTAGATGGACTTATTGGCGAGTTGCGCGAAATCCGATTTATTCTCAGAGCCTTTTCCGAAGCGGCAACAGGTTCCGTAGAGCGTCCGACAATACAGCAGATTTCTACGTCAGATCCGCTCTTCTTTTTTGGGCTTAGCGTGAGCACGGTTATTATGGTTGGCAAGGCTGTTCACTGGATACTCGATACGTGGAAGAAGGTAGAGGACATACGAAATGTTCGTGCACAAACGAGTAAGCTGCACATACCACAAGAAAAGTAAATTATTGAAATGTTTGACAAAAGCATTACCGCGAAAGTTGATGCGGAAGTGGCACAAAAAGTTACCGAGTTTCTAACTGCCAGAGCGCATGAAGAGTCGCGGCAGCAAGAATTGCAAACCCATTTAACCTATGCGCTTACATCGCTGTTTGCACGTATTGAGCGTGGCATGACAGTTGAAATTCGGTTCTTGCCGCCAACAGACACCGCGCCCGAGACAGGCACGACCGATGATAAAGCTACAGACGAGTTTGCGACGCTTGGTGTAATTGCGCGACAGCTTGTGTTCCCGCCGGTTGCTGAGGAGCCAATCCTGGGTCTGACGGAACGCCAAGATTCCATTACGCCCTGACCAAAGTGGCATGATGAGGTCAAGGAAACTTGTGCCGAGGCTGGCCGTCTCATTGATTTAATATGCGGCAGATGCTTCGAGAGGTTCACTGACCGGATTCTGCCATCGATCACGGCGATTTTCCATAAGACCCATTCTGCGTCTTTTTGATTGTAGGCCCAACGTGCAAATGTCAGTGCCGTCCAATTTAAAAATGTCAGTCTCTGCGGCTTTTTGGCGGGCTGTGGGGGGCGGCATCAATGGCGGTGCTGAGCGTGAGCAATGGCGAGCTGCGGCGTCTCGAGGTGTTGCGCGACGTCGATCTTGGTGGGTTGCCGGTGCGTGCTGCGGCGCAGCTGTTGGGGCGTAGCGAGCGCCAGGTATGGCGGTTGTTGAAGGCGTTTCGCGGTGAGGGCGTCGCGGGTTTGATCTCGAAGAAGCGCGGTCGGCCGAGCAACCGCCGGACGACAGCCGCGGTGCGCGCCGCGGTGCTGTGGGTCGTGCGCCACAACTATGCCGATTTCGGGCCGACCCTGGCCGCTGAGAAGCTCGCCGCCGAGCACGGCTTTGCGTTCTCCAGCGAGACGTTGCGCAAGTGGATGATCGCCGACGGGCTGTGGCTCGATCGCAAGCAGCGGCAAAGGCGGGTTCATCAACCGCGGCCACGGCGCGACTGCGTCGGCGAACTGGTGCAAGTCGACGGCAGCGAGCATTGGTGGTTCGAGGACCGCGGGCCGCAATGCACCCTGTTGGTGTTTGTCGACGACGCGACCAGCCGGTTGATGCATCTCCAATTTGTCGAGAGCGAGTCGACGTTCGCCTATTTCCACGCGGCCCGCGCCTACCTCGATGCCTGGGGCAAGCCGATCGCCTTTTACAGCGACAAGCACGGCGTCTTTCGGGTCAACCATCCGGGTGCGCTTGGCGGTGACGGGATGACCCAGTTTGGCCGGGCATTGCATGCGCTCAACATCGACATCATCTGCGCCAATTCGAGCCCTGCGAAGGGCCGGGTCGAGCGCGCGCACAAGACGTTGCAGGATCGGCTGGTCAAGGAATTGCGGCTGGCTGACGCGGCCACCCTGGCGGACGGCAATGCCTTGCTGCCGGCTTTCATCGCTGACTACAACGCGCGCTTTGCCAAGGCGCCAGCAAACAGCAAGGATCGGCACCGGCCGCTGCGCGCCGGTGACGATCTCGAGGACGCCTTCGCCTGGAAGGAGGAGCGCACCCTGTCACGGGCGCTGACCCTGCAATACGACAAGGTGATGTTCATCCTGGAGCCGAGCGAACAGGCAAAGGCGGCGATCGGCAAGCGGGTCACCGTGGTCGACTATCCCGACGGCCGCCTGGCGATCCGCTACCGTGGGCTCGAACTGGCGTATCGAACCTTCGACAAAATTCGCCAGGTCTCGCAGGCCGCTATCGTCGAGAACAAACAGCTTGGCGCCGCGCTCGCCTTCATCCGCGAGGAGCAGCTGCGCCGCGGGCCTGAGCGTCGCAGTGGGCCACGCCGGCGCGATCAGCACGACGCGCGTGTCTTTAAAGTCGGCTGAACCTTTCTACGAGCCGAGCGTGCTGACGCCCGCTCGGTCAAAGAAGGTCGCGGTTTCAAGCGTCCGTACCGCGGGCGTCGGTCGGGCGCTGCGCTACGCCGGGGGCGCCGCGCCCGCCCATCGCCCGACCCAACCGCACTAACATTTCTTCTGTCACGGGCCCCGATGGGTCAATCCCTCTAAGTCTTGATCCTGTCGCCGGGGTCTCTCTTCTGTCCGGGGTCGGCGCTGGGCCGCCACCTGATGGGGTCGGATGAGGAGCAGGTCGACCAATCTAACAATGCGCAGTGGCAATGCCCTGCTGAAATGTCATCGGCCTGACCTGGTCCATCGTCCCGGCGACGGGACCTTGCTCCGGGCGGTCGGTGTTAGGAACCGCCCGAACCTGCACTCTCCTTTTCGTTAGCGGGCTGCAGCTGCCGCTTTGTCGGCGAGGAATTCTGTGCTGTCGGCCAGCATGCGGTGCAGCACCACGGCGAGCTTGCGGGCGACCGCGACCTTGGCTTTGCACATGCCGGCGCGAGCCGCCAGCCGCATCCCCCAGCTCTTCAGGGTCGAGCCCTTCACCGGCCGGGTTAGAATGACATTGGCCGCCTCATAGAGGGCAGTGCGCACGCCGCCGTCGCCGATCTTGGAGATGCGGCCGGTGACGTCGGTCTCGCCCGACTGATATTTTTTCGGGGTCAGCCCAAAATGCGCCCCCACCGCCTTGGAGGATCTAAAGCGGCCGCGATCGTCGATTGCCGAGGCATAGGTCAACCCGACGATCGGGCCGACACCGGGCGCGGTCATCAACAGCCGGACGCGACGATCTTCGCGCGCCAGGGATCGCAGGCGTTTCTCCAGCTTCTGCCATTGTTCGAACAGCATACCGCGCGCCGCGAGCAGGGCCTCAGCAATCGTCGACAGCGTGGCGTGGCCGGCGACCAGTTCGCGGATCCGGCTCGCAAAGGTTCGCGGTGTCGTCGGACCGACCTTCAGCCCAAAGCCGCGCAGCACTCCGCGCAGGCTCATCTCAACGTCATGGTTCTTGGTCTGCAGCAGTTTGCGCGCCGCTAATAGCGCTCGCACCTCTTGCGCCGGCAGCGATTTGCAGTACACCGAGCGGAACCAGCCGAGCCGCATCAGCTGGGCGATGCCGCGCGCATCCTTGCGGTCGGTCTTGACCGGCATCGTCTTGAAGGCGGCACGGACATGCCGGGTCTCGAGCAATTCGACCGGCAGCCCAACATCCCGCATGCCCGCATAGAGCCATTGCGACAGCGGCCCGGCCTCCAGTCCAATCCGCGCCACAACAATCTCCAGACCGCCAAACCATCCGATCAGGACCTCGGGCTCGCTCGCCACTTTGGCTTCGCGCACGATCCGCCCGGTCGCGTCGACAACGCAAATGCTCGCGCTTTCCAATGACACATCGATACCAGCATAGTGCTCCATGGTCGTCCCTCGTTGATGCTTGGAGCAGGTCAAGCCTGACTCCGTTTCTGACTTCATCACTCTGAGGGACGGCCACTGCCGCAACCACGGTCGGTTGCCGGCCCGTGACCCCATCTATCTGGGCTGGACATTTGATGAGACGCGCAGGGTCCGCGAGATGTCTGAGCTTGCGGATCGGTACCGGGCTAACCAAGTCCAAGTTACCAAAATCAACAAATCCGCTTTTCGGTACGTGAACGGATAAGCCCGTTCGGAGGAAATCTTGCTTGGCCGAATACAACAACCGCCCCCTCGCGGCGACGATCGCGAGCGGATCACCAGAGCGCGTCAAGCGGCCGAGGCGCTGTTCGCGCCGAAATGGCGAGTCGCCGTGCCATCAGTTTCCAGAGTCCTCACCCGCGGACCAATCGGCGCGGAAGCCGCGCGTGCTGGGAATCTCGCCGGCGGCGCCAGTTTGTCACGACAAGCTCCCAACTCCGATCGCACCCGAGCCGCAGTCGACGCGCGAGATCCCCCCGTCGCAATTTGCGCGCATCCGCGCCTTGGCGAAATACGGCATGACGGTTCCTCAGGTGGCCAAAGTCTACGGGGTTCCCATCGGCGAGATCGAGCGCGTTCTGCGCAAAGACTGACTGCGATTAGGCTTCTGGCCGCCGCTAGTGGATATAACCTGACGGAAGAGTCCGAATAAAGTTCTCCGGGAGCGCCGGCTGTGCGACGATGAGGGATGCGCAAGGGAATAACCACCGAGGTCACGCCGGCGGATCGGGCGCGCTTGCAGTCGATCATCCGGGATCGCAACAGCCCACAGAAGCACGTCTGGCGCGCGCGGATCATCATCCTGACGGCCGACGGTGAGGGCACCACTGCCGTCATGCGCGCGGTTGGCAAGGGCAAGACCGTGGTTTGGCGCTGGCAGGAGCGCTTTATGCGTGAGGGGGTCGAGGGGCTGACCCGTGACAAGACCCGGCCCTCGCGCCTGCCGCCGCTGCCGGCCGCCACCGTCGATCGTGTCGTTGCGCTGACCAACCAAGCCCCGCCGCAGGAAGCGACCCATTGGACGGCGGTGGCGATGGCCAAGACGGTGGCGATCAGCCCGTCCTCGGTGCGCCGCATCTGGACTAGGCACGGGCTGCAGCCGCATCGGGTGCGTTCGTTCAAGCTCTCCAACGATCCCCAATTCGCCGACAAGCTCAAGGCGGTTGTCGGCCTCTATATCGATCCGCCGGCCCACGCCGTGGTGCTCAGCATCGACGAGAAAAGCCAGATCCAGGCGCTCGACCGGACCCAGCCCGGACTGCCGATGAAGAAGGGCCGCTGCGCCACCATGACCCACGATTACAAGCGCCATGGCACCACCACCCTGTTCGCCGCCCTCGATACCCTCCAAGGCAAGGTCATCGGGCGCTGCATGCAGCGCCACCGGCATCAGGAATTCATCCGCTTTCTCAATACGGTCGAACGCGAGGTCACGGCCGATAAGGCGGTCCATGTGGTCCTCGACAATTATGCCACCCACAAGCACCCCAAGGTGAAGGCTTGGCTGCAGCGGCATCAGCGCTTCACCTTCCACTTCACCCCGACTTCGTGTTCTTGGGCCAACGCGGTCGAAGGTTGGTTCGCCAAGCTGACCCGGCAACGCCTCAAGCGCGGCGTCTTCACCTCAATCGTCGAGTTGCAGGCCGCGATCAACCGCTTCATCGCCGAGGCCAACGGCAAGCCCAAGCCGTTTATCTGGACCAAATCCGCCGACGCCATCCTCGCCGCCGTCAACCGCGGGACACAAGCGTTAGAAGCCATCCACTAGTTGGGGCGAACTGGTACATGGAAAGGTTTAGTGCGGGGAAGTTATCAAAGGGTTCATTTTTGTGGCGGCCGGAAATCCTGATCGGGGAAGGCCGAGACGGTCGGGATCCGGATCACGATCATCGGGTGGCCAGCGCTTTGGTGGCATGCGTTGCACGACGCGGTGAGGTCGGCGTAGGCCTTGGTAAAGGCGGCCGCGTCCTTCGCTTTGATCGCCGCGTCGAGCGCCGCCATTGGCTTCTTGACAGTCGATGCGATCATCTCGGGGATCGGCAGATTGTCGTGTTTTGGCACGAGCTCGGCGATGTCATCGAACGTCTCGGTTAATTCGCCCAGCTCGTAGGCGGCATAGGGCCAGTCCCGCTCGGTCCCGGCGAGGCCGAGCTTGATGTGACGCGGCTGGACGAAGGCGGTCATCAGCTCACCGAGGCCAGGATAGTAAGGCGCCGCGGATTTGGTTTCGGCCATGTTCATGCGCTGCTGTGCTGCCCCCAGGTCGGGCTCGACCTTGACCAGCAGGACCACAAAGGCGAGGACCGATCGGGGCAAGCAGATCATGGCCGACGATCCTTTATCGTATAGGCAGGCAATGTACCAACGTACCGGCATCCGTGCGCGCGGGAGGGAAGATGGACGTAGGAAAATTCTTGAACGACTACGCTGTCGCAGTGGCCGGGGGCCTGACTGTCGATCCTGAAGGAGGACTCCATGGTACTGGAGCTCTCGGGACTTTCGAGCGACGGGTTACTGAGCCCATGGTGACGGCCCGGCTCACAACGTCATGCCCCCCTTATATCGCCCTGTAATACTGTCAGAGGGACGACGGTTAAATCAGGGAGGCTGCTATGCCACGGGCGAGCTGGAAAGGCTTTTTGCGCCTCTCGCTGGTTTCCTGTCCGATCTATCTGTCACCGGCAACCACGCGGACGAAGTCCATCCGCCTGCACCAGGTCTGGCAGGCTAAGACGACACGCGGCGCCTCGGTCGAGGACGACGAAGAGGATGAACAGCCCTATCGGGCGTCGCATTCCGTGAGCGAGGATATTCGCGGCGATACATCGGCGGAACCGCCCTCTCCTACCCGCGTCGCTCTTCACCCGCATGACCCGCATACCGGCGAGGAGATCGAGCGCGAGGAGGTCGTCAAGGGCTACGAATACAAGCGCGGCCGGTTTGCCACCTTAACCGCCGATGAGCTCAAGGCGCTCGATGTGGAAAGCTCGAAGATCATCGATCTGGAAACCTTTGTGCCGCGCGCCGAGGTCGACCCGGTTTATTTCAGCACCCCGTATTACGTCTATCCGGACGGCCCTATCGCCGTTGAAACCTTCCGCGTGATCGGGGCGGCCATGGCCGATGCCGGGGAAGTCGGCATCGGCCGCATGACCCTCAGCCGACGCGAGCGCCTCGTCATGGTCGAGCCACGCGACGCAGGCATGGTGCTGATCACCCTGCGGGCGTCGGAGGAGGTCAGATCGGCCACGTTCGAAAAGACCGACGCCGACGTCGACTCCGATATGGTGGCCGTCGCCGAGACAATCATCAAGCGTCGCAGCGGCCGGTTCGATCCGACCACCTTCCGGGATCGTTATCAGGAGGCGCTGCGCGAGCTGATCGAAGCGAAAATGAAGGGCCTGCCGGTTAAGCCGAAACAGATCGCGCCGCCAGCGCCGGTGCATGATTTGATGGCCGCGCTCAAGCGCAGCCTGGCGCAGGAACCCCGCGGCGTCGTGGCAAAGCCAAAACGCAAAGCTGCCGCCGATCGCCGGCAAACCAACCTGCTGCTGCCCGTGTCCGGAAAGAAGAAGCAAACAGCGACGCCTGCGGCCGACACGGCCTCGCCGCGCCGCCGCCGGAAAGCGTGATTTAGGAGAAAACGGAACCGAAGTTCAGTTCAGGGTCAGGTTGTCCGGCTGGCGTCTATCGTCGAGTTCGACCCCAAAGCTGACGTTCGACGTTCTGGGTTTTCGACCGATGTGCAGTGACGGATGGTTGACCAATGATCACGCGAATGGTGGTTCAGACGACGATTTCGCTTGCGGTCATGGGGGTCATCCTCTTCGTCGCGGCCGGCGACTGGGACTGGCCGCAAGGTTGGGCTTTCCTCGGCGAGATTGCGATATCCAGCTTCGCCGTAAGCCTGTGGCTGGCGCGACACGATCCGGCTCTTCTCGCGACACGCCTCTCCGCGCCGATGCAGCGGGATCAGCGGCCTTGGGACCGCATCTTTATGGCCGTAGGCGCGCTGATCTTTGTCGGTTGGTTGGTGCTGAACGCCCTTGACGCTCGTCGCTTCCAATGGTCGCTCGTTCCACTTTGGGCGCAGGCCTTGGGGGCGGTGTTGATCGCTCTGTGCATGATCATGGTTTGGCAGACGTTTCGCTTCAACACGTTCGCCGCCCCGCAGGTACGTATACAGAAAGATCGCGAGCAGCGGGTGATCACCGACGGGCCTTACCGCATCGTTCGCCATCCGATGTATGCCGGCGCTCTGCTGATGTTCGTGGGCACGCCCCTGCTGTTGGGCTCTTGGTGGGGCTTGCTCTTCGTGCCGGTTGGCGTCGTCGGCATCGGGATTCGGGCGGTGGGCGAGGAACGCATGCTGCGCCGTGAGCTGCGTGGATATGACGACTATGCCCGGCAGGTCAGGTCCCGCATGATTCCCGGCCTATGGTGAACCGGAAATTATTAGGACGGGAGACGGTCATTGGCCGGCAATCCCTTCCCGCTCAGCTCAGCGTCCGCTGTACGCGGTACACCCGATTATCACGTGGATAGGCGGTCGCCGAACTCAGCAATTCGCTCTCCCGGCGAGTTCGGGAGCCGGAACCCCGGTACTTTTCAAAAAGCCGCACAATCGCTTTCTCTGGATTATGAATATGCGGGAAGTTGCCCCACCCGCGCACACGCTTGTCGCGGCCGATGAGAAAAAAGAAGGAGGAGCGCCTCGATGAGGATGACGCACCGCCGATATTGGGTCTTTTTCCTGCTGTTTCTGTTCAGGGGGATTGCCTATCTCGACCGCGTCAACATGTCGGTGGCGGGCAAGCCGATCGCGCACGAATTTGGGCTGTCGCCGATTGCGCTCGGTTATCTGTTCTCCTCGTTCTTGTGGGCATATGTGCTGATGATGCTGCCCGGTGGGCGGCTAATCGACCGCTGGGGCCCGCATGTCGTCGCCTCGGTCGCGACCGCAGTATGGTCGACGGCGCAAATGGCGACTGGAGTGGTCGGCAGCTTCGCGGCGATGTTGATGGTGCGGCTCGGTCTGGGAGTCGGCGAGGCGCCGTTTGCTCCGATTTCCTATAGCAGCGTCCGGTTATGGTCGCCCTATACCGAGCGCGGCACCGCGATTGCCGCGATCTCTTGCGGGTCCACCCTCGGGCTTGCGCTCGGCGCGCCTGCCGTCGCCTGGCTAATCGAGACCTTGTCGTGGCGCTGGTCTTTCATCATCACCGGCGCGGTCGGATTTGTCTGGGTTGCGGTCTGGGCGGCACTGGTCTCAACACCGGAAAAGACCAGGTGGCTGCCGCAAGCCGAGCGCGAGCAGATCCTCGCCGGGCGCGATGCCGGCATTACGCCGCCGAGCCACAGCGGCGTCGGGTATCTCGGGTTGATCCGCTCTCCGGCGATGTGGGGCTTGTTCATCTCGCAGGGCTGCCTCGTCTATACCGGCTATCTCTATATTTCCTGGCTGCCGAATTACCTGCAAACCGCACGGCACCTGTCGATCTTGAACTCCGGCATCTACACTGCGATCCCGTTCCTGATCTCCACGGTGGTCGGCGTCGTCGCCAATTGGGCCGGCGACAGGATGCTCAGCGCCGAAGCAGTGCGCGGCGGCCGCCGCCGCTACCTGGTGGCGCTCAGCCTGCTGTTTATGGCTGCGGGCCTAGGGATCCCGTTTGTCCAGTCACTGGCGGCGGTCATTACTCTGATCACGATTGCGGTATCGGCCGCCCATGTCGGGCCGGCCGCCAACGGCGCCTTGGTCAGCGATTTGCTGCGCTCGCCCAGCGATGCAGGGCGGGCGACCGCCTTTCTCGTGCTCGGCGGCAACAGTTTCGGCTTGCTGGCTCCGATCGTGACCGGCTATGTCGTCGCCATCACCGGCAGCTTCAACACGGCCTTTGCCGTCGCGGGTGCGCTGGCGCTAGTCGGGGCCGTGGCGGCTCTGGCGCTGGTGCGCGGCACCCTCGGCGAGCACGTACGGCCGTCTCGTGCGAGTCCACGTCTCGCCAGTTGAAGTTCGCGGCGATGTACAACGGGAGCCGGCCCAACCCACAGCCCTGCGCTATGACCCGCAGCGACTTTCGATCATATCTTACGCAAGCCGCAACCCATTGACAGGACGCCTCGGTAATGGGAAACCGCCCCAAAGTCGTCGGCGGCCTGCTTCAGTCATTTTGCGACGGTTCAACTTGGTCCTGTGCCGGCGCCCGACAGCCGTGCCGTCTTGTCATAAGGAAGCAGCCACCACCCGCCTGCTGCCCGCGACGCTCTCCCGAGCGACGACGGCCACGACCCGCGGTCGTGGCCAGCGCCGCCGTCGCGGTGCGCATGCCATTGCCGTAGGTGCGGTAGGTAGGCACCTTCCCGCGCCGCCCGGGGGCCGCTAAGATCGGCGGCGGAACAATCCCCCAACGACGAGGAGCAGAAGATGGCAGTCACGTTGTATAGCGGCTTCGTGCCGGTGTGCGTGCAGCTTTTGACCGGCCTCAAGACCGTGCTGAAAAAGGGCGAGGATCACGCCACCGCGCAGAAATGGGATACCGCCACGGTGCTGAACCTGCGGTTCTTCCCCGACATGTTCCCGTTCGAGCGGCAGGTGCGCCAGGTCTGCAATCACGCGCTGGGCGCCGCCAGGGTCGCCGGGGTCAGCTTGCCCTCGCTGCCCGATCAAGACAACAGCTTCGCCGAGATCTACGCGCGCATCGACAAGGTGATCGACTGCCTCAAGGGCCTGTCGCCGAGCCAGATCGACGGCAAGGACGATGCGAAGGTCACGGTGACCATCGGCGGCCGGCCGCAGGAACTCACAGGCCAGAACTACCTCTACCATTTCGCGATGCTGCAGGTGCAGTTCCACGCGACGACGGCCTACGACATCCTCCGCAGCGTCGGCGTTCCCATCGGCAAGCTCGACTACCTCGGCCCGCGCCCGACGCCCGGCCAAGAGAAATAAAGGACAGCAACGATCAACCCCGCCCGATATAGGGCGGGTTTTTCCATAATGATTTACTGAGATATTTTGACCGAAGCTCGGTGCGCGCGCCCATAATTCTTGAGATTTGCACGCGCCGGAACAGGCTCAGGAGGCCAAGCGAGCCAGCGCGACGAACCCGACTGGTTTCAAAGATCGAGATCGATCACCATTTCGCGGCTGATCCTCTTGGCGAACTTTGCAATCTCCATGAAGACCTGCTGCAATTCTGGGTCTTGGGCAAAAAGCGCCTGCGCCTTCTCGTAGGCCGTCGCATCGGCGTACGTTACAATCACAAACCAGTCGCCCTCATTCGGACCAGTTTGAAAGCGACTGAGCCGATAGCCGACCCCGTATTTGAGATAGATGGCTTTCAAGGTTTGGGCCAAGGGCGCCACTTCGTCGATGGCGCCGCCCCGGTACTGAGAAATGGCTGAGAGCGTCATCTGATTTTCTTCCGACTTGCAAAGCCGCAGGTCTTGGGACAAATCCTACCTCAAATAAGGCGCGCGTGGAAAAGGCGCCGCGCTCTGTGCAAAATTCTTGATGGGGTGGACATCGGGTAATCGCGGCGGCTGGCTGACTTGCCGATAGTGCCGCGCTCCGGGCTGTAGCCCGGTCGCTTTCACCATCGGAGGCTGTGCGATGACCCACTATGTTGGCTTGGACGTGTCGCAAAAATCGACCGCGATCTGTGTCGTGAACGACTCCGGTCGCCGACTGTGGCGTGGCCAGTGCGCCTCTGATCCGGAACAGATTGAGCGCGCGGTGCGGAGGCATGGCGGCGAGGATGCCCGCATCGGTATCGAGACCGGTCCTATGACGCCATGGCTGGTGCACGAGTTGCGCGGTCGCGGGCTCGCCGTCACGTGCCTCGATGCGAGGCATGCAAGGGCTGCGCTCAAAATGCAGATCAACAAGACGGATCAGAACGATGCGGAGGGACTGGCGCAGATCATGCGCACGGGATGGTATCGGTCGGTGCATGTAAAGTCGTTCGATTCCCATCGGGTGCGGGCCTTGCTGGGGGCACGAGCCCAGCTCGTCGGCATGACAACACGATTGTCGAACCATATCCGCGGTGTGCTCAAGACCTTCGGCATGCTGCCGGGAGCAGGGCGTGGACTGCCGTTCGACCGGCGCGTCGAGACGCTGCTTGTCGACCGGGCCGAAGTGGCGCCGATCGTTCGGCCCATGCTGGCCGCTTGGCGGCAACTGCGCCAGCAGACCGCCGCCTTCGACAAAGCGGTACGCGCGCTGGTGAAGTCGAGCCCCACGTGCCGTCACCTGATGGGTGTGCCCGGGATCGGAGTGCTGTCTGTGCTGGCCTATGTCAGTATGATCGAGGATCCGGCGCGCTTCGGCCGGTCACGATCGGTCGGCGCGCACCTCGGGCTCACCCCAAAACGATATCAATCGGGCGAGATAGACCGCAGCGGCAGAATATCGAAGTGCGGCGACACGCTGGCTCGCACGCTGATGTACGAAGCGGCGGTGGTGCTGATGTCGCGGGTCAAACGGGCTTCAGGCCTGAAAAACTGGGCCCAGGCGATTGCCAGACGATCAGGCGCTGGCAAGGCGCGCGTGGCGCTTGCCCGAAAACTCGCTGTGATCCTGCACAGCATGTGGCGGTCGGGCGAGCCGTTCCGCTGGTCCGAGCAGCCGGCGGCCGTCTGACGATACCTTCACCAGGATCCATCCGGGCGCCGCCTCGGATGTGATGGTTGCCCGACGGGGCGAGGGTGCAGGCGACTGCGACGGAGGGCCTTGGGCCGCGTAAAACACCACGCGAGCCCGCTGTGGACATTGCAGCGCCTGTGCTTCGAACCAGATGTTGCGGCGGACGCTTCCGACCGCGGAGAGAACCGTGACCCCGGTACGGCGACAGAAGCGTTCAAGATCCAGTTGACAGAGGAGACGCGATTAGAGAACGGCCCCCGCTTCCGGCATCGATGTGCCACAACGTGGTCGTCTGTGAACGCCACAACGAGAGGAGCCGTCCGCCATGCAGATTACCACCATCGGTTTGGATCTCGCCAAACACTGGTTCCAGGTCCACGGCGTCGACGCCAATGGACACGTCGTCGTGCGCCGGCGGCTGTGGCGCAGCGGCGTGATCGCCTATTTTCGCTCGCTCGCGCCGTGTCTAGTCGGCATCGAAGCCTGCGCGACAGCCCACCATTGGGCGCGTGAGCTGACGGCGCTCGGGCATACGGTGAAGCTGATGCCGCCGGCCTACGTGAAGGCCTACGTCAAGCGCAACAAGAACGATGCCGCCGATGCGGAAGCGATCTGCGAGGCCGTAACGCGGCCCTCGATGCGGTTTGTGCCGGTGAAGGACACCGAGCAGCAGTCGGTGTTGATGCTGCATCGGGCGCGCAGTCTTCTGGTTCGGCAACGCACCATGCTGGTCAATGCCTTGCGCGCTCACATGGCCGAATTCGGCATCATCGCACCGCAGGGTCTCAGGCATGTCGAGATCCTGACCAAGACGATTGCTCATAAACACCAGCGGCTTCCGGAGCTGGCGCGCTCGATCCTGCAGACGATTGTCGACCAGCTGAACGGCACGATGGCCAGGGTCCAGGAGATCGAGGTGCGCCTGGCCAAGTGGCATCGCCAGAGCCGGGTCAGTCGTTTGCTGGCGACCGTTCCGGGTGTCGGCATCATGGGTGCCAGCGCGATCGCCGCGACGGTAGCAGATCCCTCCCTGTTCCGATCAGGCCGAGAGTTCGCGGCCTGGCTGGGGATGACGCCGCGGCAGAATTCGAGCGGCGGCAAGGAACGCTTGGGCCGGACCAGCAAGCGCGGTGACAAATACATCCGCAGCCTGCTCACCGCCGGCGCGGTTGCCGTACTGCGCCATGCTCGTAATCGATCAACCCGCGACGGCGAGTGGGTCCGCGCTCTACTGTCGCGCAAGCCCACCAAAGTTGCCGCGGTCGCACTGGCCAACAAGACCGCCCGCATCGTCTGGGCGGTGATGATGCGCGGGGATGGCTACCGGCCTAAGGAAGTTTTCGGGCAGCCGGCATAGCACCGCCAGCCCGTTCAGCATGCGAGGGTGAAGAGGACGTGATGGCGAGCGGTCGAGCCGCGGATCGGGAAGACCCGTAGTAAATCAAGGCGCAACGCAGCGCGTATTCTTGATCGGGACCCGATCAGCGAACTCCATCAGGGCCAGCGGTCATAGGCACCGCATCAAAGGGCCGGACATATGACTGCACCCGACCATTTCGCCGAAACTGAACTCAACATCCTTCGCAGGCGGGGGCCGTTCTCTAATCGCGTCTCCTCTGTCAACTGGATCTTGAACGCTTCTGTCGCCGTACCGGGGTCACGGTTCTCTCCGCGGTCGGAAGCGTCCGCCGCAACATCTGGTTCGAAGCACAGGCGCTGCAATGTCCACAGCGGGCTCGCGTGGTGTTTTACGCGGCCCAAGGCCCTCCGTCGCAGTCGCCTGCACCCTCGCCCCGTCGGGCAACCATCACATCCGAGGCGGCGCCCGGATGGATCCTGGTGAAGGTATCGTCAGACGGCCGCCGGCTGCTCGGACCAGCGGAACGGCTCGCCCGACCGCCACATGCTGTGCAGGATCACAGCGAGTTTTCGGGCAAGCGCCACGCGCGCCTTGCCAGCGCCTGATCGTCTGGCAATCGCCTGGGCCCAGTTTTTCAGGCCTGAAGCCCGTTTGACCCGCGACATCAGCACCACCGCCGCTTCGTACATCAGCGTGCGAGCCAGCGTGTCGCCGCACTTCGATATTCTGCCGCTGCGGTCTATCTCGCCTGATTGATATCGTTTTGGGGTGAGCCCGAGGTGCGCGCCGACCGATCGTGACCGGCCGAAGCGCGCCGGATCCTCGATCATACTGACATAGGCCAGCACAGACAGCACTCCGATCCCGGGCACACCCATCAGGTGACGGCACGTGGGGCTCGACTTCACCAGCGCGCGTACCGCTTTGTCGAAGGCGGCGGTCTGCTGGCGCAGTTGCCGCCAAGCGGCCAGCATGGGCCGAACGATCGGCGCCACTTCGGCCCGGTCGACAAGCAGCGTCTCGACGCGCCGGTCGAACGGCAGTCCACGCCCTGCTCCCGGCAGCATGCCGAAGGTCTTGAGCACACCGCGGATATGGTTCGACAATCGTGTTGTCATGCCGACGAGCTGGGCTCGTGCCCCCAGCAAGGCCCGCACCCGATGGGAATCGAACGACTTTACATGCACCGACCGATACCATCCCGTGCGCATGATCTGCGCCAGTCCCTCCGCATCGTTCTGATCCGTCTTGTTGATCTGCATTTTGAGCGCAGCCCTTGCATGCCTCGCATCGAGGCACGTGACGGCGAGCCCGCGACCGCGCAACTCGTGCACCAGCCATGGCGTCATAGGACCGGTCTCGATACCGATGCGGGCATCCTCGCCGCCATGCCTCCGCACCGCGCGCTCAATCTGTTCCGGATCAGAGGCGCACTGGCCACGCCACAGTCGGCGACCGGAGTCGTTCACGACACAGATCGCGGTCGATTTTTGCGACACGTCCAAGCCAACATAGTGGGTCATCGCACAGCCTCCGATGGTGAAAGCGACCGGGCTACAGCCCGGAGCGCGGCACTATCGGCAAGTCAGCCAGCCGCCGCGATTACCCGATGTCCACATATGAATTCTGGTGAAAAAGTCCCGGCGGAATAAGTGCCCCGGCGGCAAATAAAAATCGCCTGTAAATGTCAAATAATGCTTGTTGATATTGTGTTTCCGTGATTCCCTCGAACCAACAATCGAGGGAGGAACAAAGCATGATGGGACGCCAGGACGACCGGCAACAATCGCTTTTCTATGATTTCTGCCTCGAAGATCACGTTCCCCAGGATCATCTTTTGCGTCGGATAGCAACGGTGCTGGATTTGAGCGGGGTGCGGCAACAGCTCGCTCCTTATTATAGCGCCATAGGCCGCCCGTCGCTCGATCCCGAACTTATGATCCGGATGCTGTTGATCGGCTACCTCTATGGCATCCGCTCGGAACGGCGGCTGGTCGAGGAAGCGCACCTCAATCTGGCCTATCGCTGGTTTTGTGGCCTCGGCCTCAAGGGAGAAGTGCCCGAACGATCAAGCTTCTCCAAGACCCGGCATGGCCGTTTCCGCGACAGCGGCGCTGGTCGTGTCCCTTGGAGTGGTGTAGGAGCTGTGGATAAGTAGCCCGCCGCCGTGGACCGCCACGAGTTCAGGCGGCGGCGGGCTACTTATCCATAGCGGCGGTCATCGCGGGTCTTCGGTAGGGTTTTGGTCGCCAACTTCAACGCGAACCAAGGACCCGACGATGACCGACGAGATGATGAGCCTTCGCACGCTTTTGGAGAAGAGTTCGGATGCCGAGCTACTGCGCGAGATGGTGGGTTTTGCGGCGCAGCGGCTGATGGAGCTGGAGGTCGAGGGCTTGACCGGCGCCGCGCACGGCGAGCGCAATCCCGAGCGCCTCAACCACCGCAACGGGTACCGCGACCGGGTGTGGGAAACGCGCGCCGGCACGGTCGAGCTGCGCATCCCCAAGCTGCGCCGGAGCTGCTACTTCCCGGCTTTTCTGGAACCGCGGCGGATGGCCGAGAAGGCGCTCGCGGCGGTGATTCAGGAAGCTTACGTCCACGGCGTGTCGACCCGTTCGGTCGACGATCTGGTCCAGGCGATGGGCATGACCGGAATGTCCAAGAGCCAGGTCAGCCGGCTGTGCGCCGAGATCGACGACAAGGTCGCTGCCTTTCTCAACCGGCCGCTGGAAGGCGAGTGGCCCTATCTGTGGCTCGATGCGACTTACCTGAAGGTGCGCGAGAACGGGCGTATCGTCTCGGTCGCCGTCATCATCGCGGTGGCCGTCAACGGCGATGGCCGGCGCGAGGTGCTGGGCATCGCGATCGGCGCGTCGGAGGCCGAGACTTTCTGGACCGACTTCCTGCGCTCGCTGGCGCGGCGCGGCCTGCGCGGCGTCAAGCTGGTGATCTCGGATGCGCACGAGGGGCTGAAGGCAGCGGTCGCAAAGGTGCTGCATGCGTCCTGGCAGCGCTGCCGGGTACACTTCATGCGCAACGTCCTGGCCCATGCCGGCAAGCAGGGCCGCCGCGTCGTCGCCGCCTTCATCGCCACCGCCTTCGCCCAGGAGGATGCCGAGATGGCCCGAGCCCAATGGCGCCAGGTCGCCGATCAGCTCAGGCCCAAAGTGCCCAAGCTCGCCATCCTGATGGACCAAGCCGAAGCCGACGTCCTCGCCTTCATGAGCTTTCCCAAGGATCACCGGCCCAAGATCCACAGCACCAATCCGCTGGAGCGGCTCAACGGCGAGATCAAGCGCCGCACCGAGGTCGTCGGCATCTTCCCAAACGAGGCCGCAATCACCCGCCTCGTCGGCGCCATCCTGCTCGAACAAAACGATGAATGGGCGGTCCAGCGCGCTCGCTACATGACCCTGGAAACTATCGCTCCATTGAGCGAGGATCCTATCGTCAGGCTGCCCGCCCTATCCGCCTGACACCGGCCGACCCCGCCGGAGAGCGCGATACTGCCGCCGCTCTTACACCACGTCCTGGGACACGATCGCGGCGCTTTCCGCCTGGTGTTTGAGAGTGTCGTGCAAACCTGCCTGCGCGCCGGGCTGGTTGATGGCGAAACCTTCGCCACGGACGCGAGCGTGATCGAGGCCGATGCCCGCGTGATGCGGCGCACGGAGGATGCGAAACCGCCGGACGACTGGAACGATCCCGGCAACGTCACGCGGCCGGTGCGGGAATATCTCGATCAATTGGACAAGGCCGCCGGTCTGGCGCTCGCCGGCGAAAAGCCAAGCCCGCCAAAGGCTCTATCGCTGACCGATCCGAACGCGGCGCTGACAAGCAAAGGCAAGAGCAAGATCGCCTTTGCCTACGGCGACAACTATTTGATCGACACCAAGGCCGCGATCATCGTCGATGTCGAGGCATCACCCGCGCGCTGGACGGCGGAAGTGGCGGCAACCCGTACCATGATCGACCGCACGGCGAACCGCTTCGGTCTCCACCCCAGGCACCTGGCGGCGGACACAGCCTACGGTTCGGGCGGCAATCTTGCCTGGCTGATGGAGCGCGGGATCGAGCCGCATATTCCGGTCATCGACCGTGCCGGTCAGACCAGGGGCATGTTCACGCATCGCGATTTCACCTTCGACCGCGAACGGAATCTCTTTGTCTGCCCCGGCGGAAAAGAACTCGCCTTCACCTGCGAACGCGGCAATGACATTCTGACGTATCGCGCCCGGAAGGCCGATTGCGAGCGGTGCCCGCTTAAATCCCGCTGCACGACCGGTGCGTTCCGCGCTCTATCCGTCAACGTCCATGAGGAGGTGCGGCGGCACGTCGCCGCCCTCGCGGAAACCGAGGCGTTCAAAAAGTCCGGCCGCCTGCGCCGCAAGGTCGAGATGCTGTATGCCCATCTCAAGCGCAACCTCAACTTCCGCCGTCTTCGCCTGCGCGGCATGACCGGCGCACGTGACGAGTGTGTGCTGGCGGCGACGGCTCAAAATCTCCGCAAGCTGGTCAAGTTGATCGGCTCCTCGCCACCCCCGCAGACGGACGCCTGTGCCTGACTATGAGCGAAAGGTTCGAGATATGATGAGCGACTGATGCCACAACCCGATTAACCCGCTTCGCTCGCCGGAGCGGGAACCAGGGACGGTGCTTCCTACAAAATCGGAGGCAGCGAGCCGTTCGCGAGGCCCGCACTTTTTCCGTCTCCTCGATCGCGACGCCGGGATCGACGCGATGCTGATAGAACAGATCGATCGCGTCGAGCCCGAGCCGCGCCAGCGATGCGTCGACGAACGACGGACGTTTTCGGGCGAAGAGTTCGACCCGTCTGACACCATCATCGCCGGTCCGGTAGCAGAATTTGGTCGCGATCACGAGGCCGTCGCGCCTGCCTCTGATCGCGCGACCGACAAGCTCCTCGTTGACGTGCGGACCATAGGCTTCGGCGGTATCCAACAAGGTGACGCCCAGATCGATCGCCCGATGGATGGTGGCGATGCTCTCGTCCTCGGTCGCGGCGCCGTAGTTGACGGAGCCCGACTTGCCCACCATCGGCAGACACCCGAGACCAAGCGCGGAGACCTTCAAGCCTTTGCCCAGCGTGCGGTATTTCATGCGTCTGCTTCTTGACCGCCAGGGGTTTCCTTCAGCGAAACACATAGCATGTTCGCACTGATTAACGGCATACCCCCGCCGGAAGAATACCGGCCACACTGCCGCTGTGCATTAATCTTGGATACCGTTGAAAAACTCCTCGGCCGTGCAGCACCCGCAAGATTAGACCGCTAGTGGGCCTCGCTTTGCAATATGAGACATGATCGCCGCCTTTCGCGGTCATATTGTTGTCGATAATCGAGATCATTCGGGGCAGATCCGAGTTTTTCAACAGTATTCTTGATGGGGTGGACATCGGGTAATCGCGGCGGCTGGCTGACTTGCCGATAGTGCCGCGCTCCGGGCTGTAGCCCGGTCGCTTTCACCATCGGAGGCTGTGCGATGACCCACTATGTTGGCTTGGACGTGTCGCAAAAATCGACCGCGATCTGTGTCGTGAACGACTCCGGTCGCCGACTGTGGCGTGGCCAGTGCGCCTCTGATCCGGAACAGATTGAGCGCGCGGTGCGGAGGCATGGCGGCGAGGATGCCCGCATCGGTATCGAGACCGGTCCTATGACGCCATGGCTGGTGCACGAGTTGCGCGGTCGCGGGCTCGCCGTCACGTGCCTCGATGCGAGGCATGCAAGGGCTGCGCTCAAAATGCAGATCAACAAGACGGATCAGAACGATGCGGAGGGACTGGCGCAGATCATGCGCACGGGATGGTATCGGTCGGTGCATGTAAAGTCGTTCGATTCCCATCGGGTGCGGGCCTTGCTGGGGGCACGAGCCCAGCTCGTCGGCATGACAACACGATTGTCGAACCATATCCGCGGTGTGCTCAAGACCTTCGGCATGCTGCCGGGAGCAGGGCGTGGACTGCCGTTCGACCGGCGCGTCGAGACGCTGCTTGTCGACCGGGCCGAAGTGGCGCCGATCGTTCGGCCCATGCTGGCCGCTTGGCGGCAACTGCGCCAGCAGACCGCCGCCTTCGACAAAGCGGTACGCGCGCTGGTGAAGTCGAGCCCCACGTGCCGTCACCTGATGGGTGTGCCCGGGATCGGAGTGCTGTCTGTGCTGGCCTATGTCAGTATGATCGAGGATCCGGCGCGCTTCGGCCGGTCACGATCGGTCGGCGCGCACCTCGGGCTCACCCCAAAACGATATCAATCAGGCGAGATAGACCGCAGCGGCAGAATATCGAAGTGCGGCGACACGCTGGCTCGCACGCTGATGTACGAAGCGGCGGTGGTGCTGATGTCGCGGGTCAAACGGGCTTCAGGCCTGAAAAACTGGGCCCAGGCGATTGCCAGACGATCAGGCGCTGGCAAGGCGCGCGTGGCGCTTGCCCGAAAACTCGCTGTGATCCTGCACAGCATGTGGCGGTCGGGCGAGCCGTTCCGCTGGTCCGAGCAGCCGGCGGCCGTCTGACGATACCTTCACCAGGATCCATCCGGGCGCCGCCTCGGATGTGATGGTTGCCCGACGGGGCGAGGGTGCAGGCGACTGCGACGGAGGGCCTTGGGCCGCGTAAAACACCACGCGAGCCCGCTGTGGACATTGCAGCGCCTGTGCTTCGAACCAGATGTTGCGGCGGACGCTTCCGACCGCGGAGAGAACCGTGACCCCGGTACGGCGACAGAAGCGTTCAAGATCCAGTTGACAGAGGAGACGCGATTAGAGAACGGCCCCCGCTTCCGGCATCGATGTGCCACAACGTGGTCGTCTGTGAACGCCACAACGAGAGGAGCCGTCCGCCATGCAGATTACCACCATCGGTTTGGATCTCGCCAAACACTGGTTCCAGGTCCACGGCGTCGACGCCAATGGACACGTCGTCGTGCGCCGGCGGCTGTGGCGCAGCGGCGTGATCGCCTATTTTCGCTCGCTCGAGCCGTGTCTGGTCGGCATCGAAGCATGCGCGACAGCGCATCATTGGGCGCGTGAGCTGACCGCGCTCGGGCATACGGTGAAGCTGATGCCGCCGGCCTACGTCAAGGCCTACGTCAAGCGCAACAAGAACGATGCCGCCGATGCGGAAGCGATCTGCGAGGCCGTAACGCGGCCCTCGATGCGGTTCGTGCCGGTGAAGGGCATCCGGCGCGCAGTCTTCTGGTCCGGCAACGCACGATGCTCGTTAATGCCTTGCGCGCTCACATGGCCGAATTCGGCATCATTGCGCCGCAGGGTTTGCGGCGAGCTATCGCCAAATCTTGGTGATGGCCTGAGGGATCAGGCGGCGGCGGTTTGGGACTGAGAAGCGGCCGGATCGCTGGCGGCTTCGATCCCGTCGGTGAATCTGACACCTTGGATGAGCTTGGGCAACTGGTTGTGGCCATCGAGCCGGCGCCAGCTTTTCTGGGCAGCCTCGACGAGCTTGAACACCATGGCGAGGGCCGTCTTGTTCGAGAGGCAGCCCTTCGAGCGGATGGTGCGATGCCGCACGGTGGCAAAGGTGCTCTCGATCGGGTTCGAGGTGCGCAGGTGTTTCCAGTGCTCGGCAGGGAAGTCGTAGAAAGCAAGCAGGGCTTGGCGATCCTTTGCCAGGCACTCGGCTGCCTTCTCGTGTTTCAGCCCGTAGGCTGCAATGAAGGCGTCGAAGGCAGCCTCGGCATCCTTGCTGGTCTCGGCCATCCAGATCTCCTGTAGTGACCGCTTGGCTTTCGGGTGCTGGCTCTTGGGCAGTTTGTTGAGGATGTTGGCCGTCTTGTGCACCCAGCAGCGCTGCTCGCGTGTGGTCGGCCACAGCTCGCCGAGCGCCTTCCAGAACCCGAGCGCACCGTCGGCGACGGCAAGCTCGGGCGCGATGACCAGACCTCGGTTCTTCAAATCGAGGAGCAGCTCGCGCCAATCCTGCGCACTCTCCCGGGCGCCGTCGGTGAAGCCGAGCAGCTCCTTCTTGCCCTCCGGTGTCGCGCCGATGATGACCAGGATGCATTGCTTGGCGTCTTCAAGACGGGCCTGCAGGTAAATGCCGTCGGCCCACACGTAGACCAAGCGCTTGGCGGACAGATCGCGCTTCCCCCAGTGCGCGTGCTCGTCGAGCCAGACCTCCTTCAGCCGCGCGATGGTCGAGGCCGACAGGCCCGGCGCATCCTTGCCGAGCGCAAGCGCCCCCTCGAAATCGCCGGTCGAGAGGCCCTTCAGGTAAAGGATCGGGATCAGCACCTCCAGGCTCCGCGAGCGCCGCGCATAGGGCGGCAGGATCGCCGGCGTGAAGTGGATGCGCTCGGCATTCTCAGCGACAACTCCGCGGTCGCGCACACGAGGCTGGCGAACACCGACCGGGCCGATCCCGGTCATCACCTCGCGTTCTGGCAGGTGACCGTGGCGCACCACCCGGCTCAAGCCAGAAGCGGTCTTCAGATCGACATGCTTGGCGAGAAACTCCGCCACCTCGGCTTCGACCGCCTGAGCCAGTAGGGCCCGCGCGCCGTTGCGCAGCACCTCGGTGAGCGGGTCGGCGAACGACCCTGGTTGAAGCAGCTGGACGACATTAGCTTCAGACACGGCGTATCACTCCTTTGCTGGAGAAGTGGAGGCTCGAGAACCCCCACGATACGCCGCCTTCATCTCATCAGCTCGTCACCAACTTCCGCACATAGCTCCCGTCCATCATTGCGCGTCGGTATAAATAGTAGGTGGTGAAATAGATCGCGAGCCCGCCGTGAGTGCCGAGATTAATGCCGTGCAGCACGCCGGAAACGGCGATCACGGCGAAGTTTCGACTCCGCAAGGTTTGCCCGATCGCACGCAGCCTCTGCGCGATACCGCCGGCCCGTGCGCGGGGCGCGTAGAGTCGTGAGATAACACGATGCGTGCCGAGCGCCGAGAGCAGGATCGTAACCAACATGACGCCGGCGACGGTCGCCCCGAACGGCGCGTAGCCTGACCGGTTGAGCTGACCGAACGGGTGCTCGGGGGTGCTGCGCAGAAAGACGCCAAAGGCCAGTACAAAGCTGATCCCGGCGCCGAGATTGCCGAAAATGTAGCGCAAGCCCACGAGCGCCGTGCGCTCGTCGTAGCCGCGGGCGAGTTCCGGCATCAGTGCCGCGCTCGGGATCTCGTGCAAGCTGACGAGCAGCCGCGTCAGGATCGCGAACACCGCCAGCCAGGCGAGGAGTGCCGGTTGCGACCAGCCAGCTGGCGGTCGCCACAGGAGGGCGAAGGCGAGCGCAAGCGGTACCGCGACGCCATAGAGATAAGGGTGCCGTCGTCCCCAGCGGCTGCGGGTAGTGTCGGAAATCTGCCCGACGAGCGGATCCCAGACCGCGTCGAGCACGACGGAAGCCGCAATAATGGCGCTGACCACCGCCGCCGGCAGCCCGAGCAGCTGGTTGTAAAAAAGCAGCAGCAGACCGAACAATTGGGCCTTCGCGCCAAACGGGACGGCGCCGAGGCCATAGGATAGCCGGGTGAGTCGATCGGGCATCCGTTCCTTCCGTCTGACTGACAAATTATCATAAGGTATCTGATAAATCGTCAATTAATAATTTGTCAGACGGACTTATGATGCGCATCTCAGAGGGTTGGGTTTCGCATGCCGGCAACTGCTGAATCTCTGACGGGTCGCCGTGACAGCACGCGGGAGCGGCTGCTGGCGGCGGCGCGCAAGCTGTTCGTGAGCCGCGGCTACCATTTGACGCGACCGCAGGACATCGCGCGGTTGGCTGGCGTCGGGTATGGCACCTTCTATCTCTACTTCGACGACAAGCAGGCCTGCTTTCTGGCCTTCGTCGACGCCGCGCGCCGCGAGCTGCAGCAGTACCTCCAGCTGCGGGTGCAGCGGGCCGATCGGCTCGACACCTACTTCACCGCGCTGATCGGCGGGACGCTCGATTATGCCGCCGAAAACCCCGGCGTGCTGCGTGCGGCGACGACCGACGCATCAGCTATCGCCGCCGGGGACGCCCCCGACCTGCCGCGGCATTGGGCCGCCGGATGGGCGCAGGGTTTGCGCGACGCAATGCGGCGCGGCGCCGTGGCGGCTGATTACGACCTCGATATTGTCGGCGCCATGGTCGTCGGCGCCATCGGCGGTGCCATGACCGCTGCGACCCGCGGCGCCGCTCGGGACGCAGTGATCGTGAATTCCGTCAGGTTTCTCCTGCGGGCACTCGAACCGCGCGGTGTCGGCCCGGCATCGGACGGCGACGGATAGGATTTCCCGTTGGGCCGCGAACGAGGACCAGCAGCTCCGGGAAGCGACTCGTATGGCCTCAGCTTGCCGTCGCCGACCGGGGCAGCAGGTTCGGTTATGGGGGACTCCTCCCTGGGGCGGAGGCTGAGCGCTCGCTATCGGTTCAGTCAACGGAGCTTCGCGTGGACGGAAGGCAATGGGCGAGTCGCGCCGCAAGCGGTCGTTGGAGAGACCGCAACCGAGTCGCGAAAAGAGACCCATAACATCAATCGTAAGCAGGCGCGAGCGCGTCTTGACCCATGCGACCTTCGCTGTGCAGGCTGCGCGTCAAACCACGGGCAATTAGCGGGTGACGCCGTTGCTCGCGTTCTTTTCGCGCAATGCCACCAGCAAGAGTTGCATCTGGCCGCTGTTGCGCTGGATGACCGAGACAATGTCGGAGCGCTGCAGCTTGGCCATGTCGATGCCGTTGACGATCACATTCGTCACCTTGTAACCAACGGCAGTCGGATTGAGCCGCCAGTCGATCTCGAGCGGCACCACGCCGTTTATCTGACTCATCACGATAACCCCTTCCTGATCGGGCTGGCTGCCAAGCACCTTGAAGCTTTGAGCGCCGATCTGCCCTAGTGGTAGGGAGTAGGTTACGACGACGTAATCTTCGTAGCGATTGATGAACTCCTGCTGTTGCTGCGCGGTTGCCTGTTGCCAATAGGGTCCGAGCGCAGCACGGGCGCCGGCCTCAGTGTCAAAATACTGACGATAAAGTTGGCGGAAGCGCCATTGCTGAGCCGCTGCCGTATCCCCGTTTCGCATCGCGGCGATCGCGCGGTTTTCCAGGTTGCTAACAAAGCTCACGGGGCTTTCGGTGATTAAAGTGCTCGCAGCCAAACCCACTCGGTCGCGTCCTGCGGCCAGACCGGCGCGATCGCGACGGCATACCCATCCATGCGAAGCACAGCCGGTCCGGACCCGTTTAGCCGCGGTGATGCCGAATGCCGCCGCCGACTTAGCTCGAGCGACGGACCTGATCCGCGTTCGGCTCGGGTGGGCAACTGCCACTGCTCGCGTCCTAGTAACGACGGCTGGTTTGGAACAGGGGCCGCGGGCCCCGTCGCCGACACATTCGACGGCGTCCGCGTCCGCAATGCCGGCGGCCATCCCTATAAAGGCGGCCGCGATCGCAACCAGCCTCGATCTCAATGCTTCCTCCCCCGCTGCGACCCCCACACGTCGCTGCGGACCTGTGACACGCAAAAGGTGTCAGGAGTTCTACTTAAAGTCAATCATCTGGTATCCGTTCTCTACGTTGCGGGGTAGAGACTGGGTTGATGTGCTTGCTTTCTGCTGGATTTCAGGAATTTTCCAGCCCGGCTGGTGGCATGAGCGCCCGCCTCGGCCCGATCCTGAACGCAGGAGTGCACGAGGCGATTCGCCGTCGCACACGGTGCGGCTGGCGTAGGGCGCCACGCCGCCTACATGCGTCAAACGCGTGCAGGTGTAAGGGGGTTAGCGCGGTGTAACCACTGAAGGCGTGTGCGACAGCTTTCCACCGCGCTCAATCGGTGGAAGAGGGGCGGTAAAGGCAACCAGGACAGCTGACGCGGGCCACCTCCGCTTCGCCGATCCAGGACCGCGACGGGGCTGGCTTGGTGCTCGACAAGATACACAGGGCTTCCCGTGGCTCGCACTTAACTGCCGATGGCGGCGAGACGGCTAGCAAGTGGAAGCTGCCATGGTCGAGGTGTCGCTGCGGCGCTTGGCTCCGTTCTCCCGTCCCCTTCGCTGCGCGCCGCGGCCAGAGTTCGCCGGGTCGGTACAGGAAAGCAGGCTCATTGATCGAACCGGCAAGCCGGGGTTGCCTGACGCGGCCCAGCCGCCGTGCCGCCGTCTGCTGCAGCCGGCGTAACGCATTTTTACTCCGGCCCCCCGATGCATCTTCTCTCCGGCGTTGACAGCCCAGCGCGTCAGTCGGCGGATGTCGCCCTTAAATTATCGCGAAGACCAAATCCGGCTGTTGCTTGCCGCAAACGGAAGGTCGTTGTTGTTCTCGCAAAAGCCGCACCGATATATGGGATTACCACGTGTCTCTGATGGATTATAATCCGATAGAATAAGAGATCCGCAGTGACCACAAAGAAAGTCGTCTCCTCCACAGCCCCTAATTCCCCTTTCGGTCAGTATGGTAGAACGATTCAGCGGTGCTGTCCGACCGATCGGTATCATCGGTACTGTTGCCATTTTGTCCCCGACGCGATATTCATGATGAGACAACTGTCTCCTTGAGAGCGGACGCTTGTCAACCCTGCCCTATTTTTGTCTCTCACGCGATGTGTCTAGCCGGGAATACGAGTTGTGACGCTCGCGACCTCGCTATTCCCCTCGGTGGTGATGGTACGCCACGCAACGGCGGATGTGCGCGGTCTATGGCTGGCATGACTTGACCGAGGACGAGGCCGATGCGCTGGCGTTGTGGGTCTATGCCGAAGCCGTGCTGTTCCCGCGAGCGGTGCTCAAGCGCGGCGTCGGCCCGCTGTTCGTGGCGGCGAGCTGAAGGCTGTCGGCCTTCGCGCCGCACCAGATCGGAAGACGAGCGCCGTGACCGCGCTGTGGCGCGCCGGCCACCGGGTCTTATCGGGTGAGCCACGATGTCAGCGGATCCGCGGGGAATGTAATTTCAAACAGGAACTGGAGTGCGCCCCTGGGGATCGACCGGTAAAGGTTTAGGAATTGACCAGGTTTGCCGGGCTTTCAGAGGATGAAAGCCCTGACCAGGCACCGGTCCCACAGCGCCGCGTTCAAGCGGCAAGTTGCGCAAGAGTTCGCCGCCGGCGAGACGCTGCATGGATTATCGAAGCGGCACGACATCACCAGGGCGTAATCGTCAACCACAAGAAGATTCGGCGGCTGATGCGCGAACGCGACCTGCAGCCCAAGCGCCGGCGTCGTTACGTGGCTACGACCGACAGCAATCACTACAGCCCGGTCTTTCTTGATCGCGCCCGCGATCTGGTCATCGGTGGCCCCTACCAGCTTTGGGTTGCGGATATCACCTATATCGCGATCACCGGCGGCTTCGTCTATCTGGCGGTAATTCTCGATGCCTGGTCGCGCTGCGTGGTCGGTTACGCGATCAGCCGCGCGATCGATCCCAGGCTCGCTGCTGCAGCTTTGAAAGCGGCCATCCAGGCGCGCAGCCCGCCCGAAGGCTGCGTGCATCATTCCGATCGCGGGTCCCAATATGCCTCTGAGCTCTACCGCGGGATCCTTGCCGATCATGGCCTGGTCGGTTCGATGAGCCGGCGCGGAAATCCTTATGACAACGCCAAAGCCGAGAGTTTCATGAAAACGCTCAAGGTGGAGGCGGTATACCTGATGGCCTATGAAACCTTCGCCGATGTCGCAGCCGATCTTCCTCGCTTCATCGACGAGGTCTACAACGCGCGCACGCTCCACTCCGCTCTTGGATATCTGAGCCCTGTTACGTTCGAGGATCAACACGCCCCGCAGACGGTCAAACCTGCCGCCTGAAAAAGATCAGAAACAAATTTCTACTGAGCTATTGCGATAGCAGGGATATGGCTCTTCAGATATCTTCACTGCACTTTGGTGGTCTAAATACCATTTGTTGTTATCCGATTGATTCTCTTCCAATATGAAGAATTTACCATTCGGGGTCTGGACTTTTTCAACCATTTATCCTTGTAACACGCTACTTCTAACCAAACAGTTCGTCGTAATCGGCGGGCTCCCATTGTACGAGATCGTGCATGGCAGCCTGAAAAGGGACTCGGCGTCTGCGTTCGTGCAGAACAGCAGAACGATCACAATCGGTAATGCGGCGAGCCAACGGCGAGGCATCGATAACCTCCATTTCTCCCCGACGGAACCCCGCTTGACTCACGGAGCACGTTGAGAGAGAGGCTCCTGACGAAGTGATCCGCAGTAACCAACGCCCTCGGCATATGCTACATTTTTTATCGGCACTATTACCGCAAGATCGAACATCGCCACTGCGCGCTTATGACATCTAGGGACTGTCTGCCATATTTCCCAACGTGCCATTAAACCATATTACCGACGTCTCCCGCAAGCCATACCGGTCAACGCTGTTGCAGCTGATGCCCTATTTTTGCCTCTCGGTCAGTGTGGTGCTTGTTGGAGTGCAAATATCGGAAGCACGGTCAGGAGCGCGGCAGCAGAACAACGACCATGGCAGCTTGATCCAAGTCCGCGTTGCGTTAACGCCTTCTCACTCTAAACCGCTGTGGATAAGGGTTAGGAAAGTCCCATTTGGCCGCTGTCTGAAGGACGAAAGTTGGACGCTTCGCACAGCAAGATGAAGGATGTTGGTAGGAATCGTGCCTCTGCGTCGATCTATTCGATCGCGTCAGTTCTCGGACGACGTCAATCCTCCCGCGCGTCCCAGATTGGCTCGCTGCCCCGCTAGCCAAGGCTCCTACGATCAGGCTTTTCGACTGAGCTGTCGCGCCAGGGATTTCACCCGGTCGAATTCGACGATCCCACTCATCCGTGCGGTGAGGCTACGGATAGACGACGGATGCACAATGATGCCCTGATTCGAACCGATGTCGTGACCGGACAGAAACGAACCCAGATCGAATGGCTCGACGAGATCGACACGGCAATGCAGCAACTGCGGAAGATGGAGGTTCATCGTGTGGCGGCTGACGCGGATTTTGAGCTGGCGCTCGCGCCAGCCAACCCTGATCCGCTGGTTGGAGGCAGTCGCATTGTTCGGCATTGCGCTCGCAATCCGGTTTGCGCTGGGTTCATTCGACGGGGCCGCTCGTTTTCTCACCTTCTATCCGGCAATACTCGTCGCAGCCTTGCTGCTGGGATGGAAAGAGGCGATGTGTGTCCTCGTGCCGTCACTGTCAGCCGGTTGGTACTTCTTCCTGCCTCCCGGTACGCCGTTACTACCCGTGGGATGGGCGTTCGTTGGAACCCTTAACATCGCGATCATCGCTGTATTGCTCGCTCGTAGATTTCGCGCGCCGCCATCAGTCGTATCCGATCGTCCTCGGAGCTGAGCAGCTCAAATCCTACGGTGCTTGGAGAGCGGTATGCCAAAACCGGATTTCCGGCTCGTCCATCTACTCGGCGGTGCAGAACAACCTGTTGGCGACGCGTGCGCTCGGCCTGGGTGCGACCCTCACGACCCCCTATTTGGCATTCGAGAAGGAAGCGGAGGCCGCGCTCGGCTTGCCTGCCCGCGTTCATTCCTATGCCATTTTGCCGGTCGGCTATCCGATGGGACGGTTTGGCCCAGTTCGCCGGGTCCCTCCCTCTGATGTCGTCTACGAAGTCGGTGGGATCAGCCTTTCCGAGAGTAGGGTTGGCAGCCAGTCTGTGTGATTTCGCTCGGTCACGGGTGATTGGGTCAGAGCGAGGCTTAGCGCCAGCACGGCCCCCGTATTCCCGCCGCGATTCGCCGCCTATGCTCGGGGCATTGACCAAGTCGATTATCTCAGCACGTCCTTACTTGGCTCGCGCCTGCAAGATCGGCGAGACCTTGGGCAGTTCGGTCGGTCGCAGCCACGGCGAGCCCCTTGCCGAGCAAGCCCAGCACAATTTCCTGGCCGATACCGCCAGCGGCACCGGTAACGATCGCAACGCGCTGCTGTTCGCTCATCGCTCCCCCCTTGGCTTTCAGACATGACGTTGCGGGATACCGGCATCCGGGGCAAGCGATGATGTGCGGGCGTCGGGGATCGGCCAGTAGGGTGGAACCGCGAAGAATTGTCTTGGGGAACTGTAGCGCCTTGGCGAGAACAGTGGTCCCCGTCTCGGGATCACCGCTCGCCGACCGACGGTGTCATCTCGGGTTGCAATGCACGCCCACGCCCGGGACTGATTTGACCGAATCAGGCGGGCACGGTCAGCCGTATTAATCGGGTCGGATCGGCCTCGGCCTCGATGCCGCGCATTGCCGCGATCAGGCCGGTAGCGTCGACAAATGGCGCGCCGTAGTGGGCCAGCTCGCGCACCTTGCTGTCGAGTTCGGCGTCGCTCATCGGCCGGCCGGGCGTGCCGCGGCCATGCCGGATATGCTCGCTCGGCTCCGTCCCGTCGGCGAGGTGCAGCGTCACAGTCGCCGAACTCGACCGGCGCCGCCGGGTCTTCCTCGAAGACAACCCTTGCGCGCAGCGCGCGCACCGCCGCGTCTGCGACGCATTCGTCCTCGTATTGCGCGAGGCCGGCGGCGCCAAAGAGGAACGCTGCGGCGACGCTGTGCTGCAGGCTGACCCTGGCGTCGCGCCCGGTCTCGACGTTCGGCCGGTCGGTGCGCTCACGCATCAGCCGGTGCCCGCGCACGACAACGCGGTATATCGCTTCCGGCGTCGGCACGTGACGGGCACGCAGTTCGAGACAGGCGTCGATTACCGGAAACAGCACGACCCCGCACGGATAGGGCTTGTGCGCGTTGTTCAGTACCTCCCAGCGTTCGCCGATCCCGTCGGTTATACGTGCGAGATCGGCCGAATCGCTGGTCACCGCCGCGAACCCATAGCGTCCTTCGATCGGCTGCTCGGGTCCGCTAAACCCGCCCTCGGCGAACAGCGCCGCGGCCAGCCCGTTCCTCGCGGCGTTCCCGACCCCGAGGCTTTTCCCCATGCTACCAAGGCTTTCGACGAGGCTCGCCGATTGCGTTGCGGCATGCCCGAGCGCCCAGGCCGTGCGCTGCGCGTCGAGCCCGATCAGGCGGGCGCAGGCGGCTGCCGCCCCGAAAATCCCGCAGGTCGCGGTGATGTGCCAGCCACGCCGGTAATGCGTCGGCATCACGCCGAGCCCGACGCGGCACGAAACCTCTACCCCGACAATAAACGCGTGCAGCAGTTCGCGGCCGGACACCGGACGCAGCTCGGCAAGTGCGAACAGACCGGGTGCTACCGGCGCCGCCGGGTGCATCACCGTTCCGAGATGCGTGTCGTCGTATTCGAGGACATTGGCGCTGACCGCGTTGAGGAACGCGGCATTAAGCGCGTCGGGCCGCTCGCCGCGCCCGATCACGATTCCCTGCGGCGGGCCGAAGAACGGCGTCAGCGCCTTGACCGCGATGTCCATTGCGTCGTCGTGGGCGCCCCCGAGCGCGCAGCCGACAAAATTCAGCAGCCCGCGCACGCCCTCGCGCCGCACCTGTGGGGGGATCGCTTCCCATTGCGAGCCGGCGACGAATTGCGCCAGCCGGTCGGTGACATGCGATTGGTCGCCGGTCATTGGCGCCTCCTCAGAGCGCGAGATAGCCGCCGTCTACTGTCACAGTGCTGCCGGTCACCCAGCGTGAACTCGTCGGAGGCAAGAAACAGCACCGCCCCGACGAGATCGTCAGGCTGGCCGAGCCGGCCGAGCGGGATCAGCGCCTCTGTGTCACGCCGCGCTTCGGGGTCGGTATAGCTCGCGCGCGTCAGCCCGGTCAGGGTCGGGCCGGGTGCGATCGCATTGACACGGATCCCGTGCGCCGCCAGATCGATCTGGTATGGCCAAAGGAGCCGCGAGCCCCGCGGCCTTGGCCGCCCGCGCAGCCGGCGCAGGACGAAAGCCGGGAAGAGCTAGCTGAGCTATGGGCTCGGCTGCTCGCGAACGCGATGGACCCCAAGCTGAACAGCGTTCGGCATTCCTTCATCGAGGCGGTTAAGAAGATGGACCCGCCGGACGCTGTGCTTCTGGTGGCCGTCGCAGTGGAGAACCTGAGTACCATTTGGAGCCGGAAAGGTACGCAAGGAAGCAACACCAGTGATATCAGCACGATGGCCGATAAGCTGCACTATCGGCTAACTGAGGCCCAGTTGTCTCTTGAACATTTGAGCACATTGGGCTTATTCGCAAGCGTACGCTCTTCTGCCGATGGGGGCCAAGATTACCACATAACTGTGACCGGCCGCGAGTTCATGCGAGCCTGCTACCCTGAGCTGGGGAGCTGATCGGTTGGCCGCGGTCGCCGCCGAGCACCCCTGCGTCGACCAGTTCAGCCCGGCCCGAGCCGGAGGACGATCCCCTGCACCCACGCCGGCAATGGCACTCGGACATCGCCGAGGTCGAGCTGGCATTGACGACTATTCAGACCAAAAGCTCCGCCGGCGTTCAACCCCAGCGCTCCGCCGCTGTACAGCCCCAAGGCTTGATTTCGGCAATCAACGCGCATCTCCCGGACGGCGGCGAACGATAGCCCGAGGAACAGCCCGAGGATGATGGCGGCAAACGCTCTCCGAACCCTGTGCGGCATAACGTCGGGATGGACTGCGATGGTCATCGGTACCTCATACCCTACATATATGGGAGCAATGCCGTCCCTAGCAACATCTAGTCCCCGATCGCCTCGGTTGTCGCTCCATTGTCCAGCTCCTGGCGACCGCGGGGGCAGCCGCCGCGCACCCCTACGCCGGGCCAGTTCAACCGGGATTGAGGAGAGCCTGTGAATATCACCTTCTACGGCGATGAGAGCGGAACTCACAAAGGGGCGCCTTTCATGGTACTCGCCGGGCACGCAAGCACGCTCGGAAGATGGAATGCCTTTGATACCGAGTGGAAGCGCGGCTTAAACCGCTCGGCTTAGATCATTTCCACGCAACAGATCGTTAGGGAACCGAAATCGGCGAACGGTTCGGGCCAAAGATAGTCAAGCTGACGAAGAAGCATCTGCTGCTTGGATGCGTCATTCGATTAAATAAAGATGACTACGAAAGACACCACATCGCAGGCGTACGTCCTAACAAACCTCAACTCGACACCATGTATGGGATAAGCTTCAGATTTCTTATCTCGTTTATCCTGACAAGGCTTCCCACTTTACTGGGGCGTTCCGATATGACCTTTGATGTTCGCCTGGAGGGTGGCGCTCCGGGCTCCAAAGACGTGCAAAGGATAACTGCGGATCTGAAGAAGCAATTGCCTGAGGAGACGGCCATGTTTGGCGGCGTGACACTCCACGACAAGAAGAGGTTTCCCGGACTACAAGCCGCCGACGCTCTTGCCTTTGGAGCCTTTCACCAAGAGCCCACCAATCCAGAATTGATTGACGGACCGGCAGACCAAACGATCGCGCAGGCTAATCGCGCTGTCCTCGTCAAGCCACCGATCTTCCGATGCGAACTCGACGCGAAAACGCTGGGGGCGCTCAAGACCGATATTCTGGTTTTAGCAGAGATGCGAAAGAGATATGCCGCGGATCTTACGACTGTTGGTCGCCCGATCGGATGAGATCGCATCCATCGCCGGCGAGCCTGCGAACCGCCCTCATCGTGGCCATCGCCTGCATGGCATTCTGGCTGCTCTGGGCAGGGTGAGCCCGGCGGGCGGAGCCGGGCTCTCAGGGATGCGAAGCGCGCTCCGCGGCGTCAGCCTCCTCCTCCAGCCTCCGCGCCAAGGCGAGTAGAACCCGATCCACGGGCAGCCCGCCCTGCGTCGGGACCGCGGCCGCCCGGCGACAAAGCTCGGCCTTCCAGCGAAGTTGCTGCGCGTTCGTCACCCGGTGCCCCGGTAGCCGCCTTCGAGCGCCCACACTACGCATCGCCCCCGCCGTTGGCGAGGACGGATTTTTGACGCTGATGCCCGGCCGCCAGGGCCGCAGCCCCCTTACGCCTCGTGTCCAAGGAGCTCATATCTGTGCTCAGAGAGCACAGCGCCCAAGACTGCGACGGTTCCAATCCCCACCCCAAGCGAGATGACCCCCGAGGAGCTGGTCGCTCTCCGCCAACGTCTCGGCCTCGGCCCGACCCAGTTCGCCGCTGCCCTGGGGATCTCCCGCCCCCTCCTCCACGATTACGAGCGCGGTAGTTCCCGCGGAACGGGACGCCCTCGTCCAATCCTCCGAACCGTCTGGCTTGCCTGCCTCGCACTCGCCGCCGGACTTCCAAGGCCGACGGCCTGACCTAACCCAAAAGGAGCACCTCTGATGAGCCATGTCCCGTCCGACGTGATCCGCTTCCCCGGCAACGCACCGCCACCGCAGCCCGCCGGCACCCGGCCGGGGACCCGCGTTCCCTTCACCCCCGCAGAGATGCGCATCGTCGCAATCCGGTCGAGCGCCATCTCCGGCGACGTTGCCAATGCGGTCCCGCTGGACCGCGGTCTGCCGACCTTCCTTCGAGTGCTGGAATACTTCGAGGGCCTCGCGGCCGCGCCGCCTGCCGGCCCAGCGCCGACCCAGTCCGGTCGGGATTTCTGAGAGTGCCCGCGCCACCCTGGGCTGCTTGGTTAAGCTCTACTACCGAAAGGCCCAAGAACATCGTACGATTAGACGCGAAATTGACGCACTCGTAGTGACAAAACCGGAACAATGCCGCTGGCTCACTTGTCTCATGGGACACAGCAGATGTCTCATACGGATCAAATCAACTGTCTCAGGCTGTTCGCTTCGCGCTGAGGGGGATGCTTCGTCCAACAGTCCCTTGAAATATAACACCGATCAGTCGCCCACCCGACGATGGCACAACAATTGCCGATGAGACACGAGTGCCTGAGGAGGGACAATGAACCAGGTGATCGATGTTGCCGTCCACGAAACGGCAATCGGACGCAAACCGCGCGGCTATGGACTGTGGCGTTTCATGATCGGCGCGATGATCTACCGCCACACCGGGACCTTTGCCAATGCCACGAAATCGGCGCTGGCACTGGCGCTTCACTGCAACGTGAGCAATATTAAGCTCTGGCCTCCTAGCGCCTCCGGCGCTTCGTGAGACGCCGCCGGCCTACGCCGGCCCCTTAACGGTAGCCGGCATTCGCGTTTTCATGGCGGTTTCGTCGATCAGCCAAGTTCGTTGGTGCGCACTCGGTACACCCTATCGCCGATCGCTATCTCCGAATGCTCGCCGTCGCCGACATCTCGCCGGAACACGCCTTGCCGGCCCTTCCAGATCGCCGGCTCGCCAGGCTGACGTATAGGTACGATGAGGCCTGAAACCGGGGCCTGACGTACCCGCCCACGCTGGCTGGCCTTGAGTGGTGATCTGGTGGTCATCGGTTCTAATCCTCTGGTTGCCCGCATGGCTTGGGATTGATCTCGGTTAGGTTGACGGTCGAGGCGAGGGGCATGTGGGTAGGGGTCGTAATCGATCGCATGCTGGAGCAGCCGGACAAGCGCCAGCTTCTCTTCATCGGTAAGGTCAAGCGTCATTGCGCCTGAGATTTGGCGATTACCCAGAAACCTTACGCGGGGTCGAATTTAAGGCCCACGATACAATGACCCTAGGGCAGTCGGCGCCGCTCGCCTACCAGAGCATCACCGCGCATGCTATCGCGATCGTCAGGACTGTGACACGGCTGTCCGGTTGAGTTTTGCTGGACAAGGGGCATGGCATTGATTCCACTCGGTTCGGGACGTTTCGCCGACGATCCGGACACGAGACGGGGGGTCAACGCCATGCGCCATCACAATAGCGTTTTTCATGGAGTTCTGAAGCATTTGCCGTGGCCTGAGTTCGAGCGGCTGACCGCGGCGCACCGGGCTGATTCGCGGGTTCGCCGACTGACCACGAAAAGCCAGCTGGTGGCGCTGCTTTATGGCCAGCTCGCCGGGGCAGCGAGCCTGCGCGACATCGTCACCGGTCTGCAAAGCCATGTGGCGCGGCTCTACCATCTGGGCGCAAGCGTACCGCGGCGCTCGACCTTGGCCGATGCCAATGCGCTGCGACCGAGCGCGGTGTTCAGCGATCTGCTGGCGCTGATGATCGCCCGCGCGCATCGCGGTCTGCGCCGTGCGCTGGCCGAGACCCCGTCTGGCGGCACGCCGCAGCAAGCTCGAATGGCAGCGCATCATCGATGATCTTGCCGACCTCAGTGAGATCGAGGTCGAACAGGATGGTCGCCGGGCCCGACTGCGCACCGCTCCCGGCGCAACCATTGATCCGATCTGCCGCGCTATCGAGATCACCCTGCCGCCCGTCTTCCAGGAGATGCCGCCCGCCCGCTGAACCCCCAAGAAAATGTGGTGCCTAAATCTGAAAATGGCCTCCAAGCCGTTGATAATCAGCCGTCTTCAAATCCAAACTGCGGAAGTTGGGTCAGGGCAGCGCCGTATCTTTCTGGGGCCAGTCAGCAGCCGCGGGTATCCCTCTGAGCCTCCAGGGAGGTGTCGTGGGAGCTGCAAGACGCCGGGCTTTTGGTCGGTCGCCGCCGGACGGCCCGCCTGATGCGCGAGAACGGCCTCAGGGCTCGGCAGAAACGGCGGTTCAAACGGACCACAGACAGCCATCACGCCTGGCCGGTCGCTCCGAACCTGCTCGATCAGGACTTCATGGCAACTGGGCCTGACGAGAAATGGGGCGCCGACATCTCCTACATTTGGACCCGCGAAGGATGGCTGTACCTCGCCGTCGTCATCGACCTGTTCGCCCGCCGGGTGGTCGGCTGGGCGACTGGCGACCGGTTGCATCGCGACCTGGCTCTCGCTGCCCTGCGCACAGCTCTGGCCATGCGCCGCCCGACCGCCGGGCTGATCCATCACTCGGACCGTGGCAGTCAGCTTGAGTTCAACCGGTCGTCGCAACAGCAGTGTGCGCCGATTTCATAATCTCGTCCAAAGCCTCGGCAGGTGTTCTCCATCCAAGCGTCTTGCGCGGGCGACCATTCAGCGTTGCCGCCACGGCGGCAAGCGCGTCGACGCTGTGCATGCTCAGGTCCGTGCCCTTCGGAAAGTATTGGCGCAGTAGCCCATTGGTGTTCTCGTTCGTCCCTCTCTGCCAAGGACTGTGCGGATCGCAGAAGTAGATCTGAACGCCAGTCTCAATCCGCAGCTGGGCATGCTGGCTCAACTCTGCTCCTTGGTCCCAGGTCAACGATCGTCGCAGTTGCTCAGGCAGGGTCGTGATCGTGCGCCTGATGGCGTCGCGTACCGCCCCGGCGCCGTGGCCTGCGAGTGCGGGGCCGTTCTTGACGCGAGCTCCAGGACCGTGGCCATCCATGGGAGGCAGGTGCAGCAGCATCGTGAACCGCGTCGTGCGCTCCACGAGGGTTCCTATGGCCGAACTTTGGACCCCGACAATAAGGTCGCCCTCCCAGTGCCCCGGCACTGCCCGGTCATCCGCTTCGGCAGGGCGTTTGCTGATCATCACCTCGGGACCAATGAAAGCTTTACCCCGACCGCGTGCGCGCGCCCGAGGAACACGGAGCGCTCGACCGGTCCGCAGGCATGCGGTCAACTCGCGCCGAAGCCCGCCGCGGCCTTGTACATATAGCGCCTGGTAGATCGCCTCGTGGCTAATCTGCATCGTCTCATCGCGAGGAAAGTCGTGCCGCAAACGCTGCGCAATCTGCTCGGGGCTCCACGCCATACCCCATCGCCGCTTCTGTCGCGGGCCATGCCGGCGGCCCTTCCACGGCACGATCGGCCCGCGAACCGCAGCTCCGTCCTGGGCTACGACCTGGCCGGCCAGCCGATCCTGCACATACGCCCGCAGCGCCGCGTTGATCGCAAGTTTTGCGCGCTTTGATCGACGGGCCCACCGCTCAGCGTGCCATTGCGCCGTGCTAGCCCGATACTCGAGACCGCCGCTTCGCGTCGCCGCGTTACGCCTCAATTCTCGCGAGACGGTCGATGCAGCTCGACCAAGTCGGCGGGCGATCTCTCGCACTCCAAAGCCCTGTGCAAGCGCGAGCGCGATCTCCTCCCGCTCGGAAAATGCCAGATAGCGCCCAGACAGCAGCTTCGACGATGGCGCAAATGTCGAAGAGGGCATGCCACCAGCCTCCCGAAACCAACGGGTCCCGACCGGCGGCGACACCCCCGCGCCGATCGCCGCGTCCTCGCTTGATAGACCAGCCGCTATCAACGCCCAAAAGCGCAGCCGATCCTCACGTCGCGCCATCCCCGGCCGCCCGGGCGACCTCAACTTGTCCCGTAACGCTCGATCCGACCGCCGTCGCCCTGCCATCGCAACATTTCTTCCGGTTGTGTTGCGACGACCAGTTGATTCCGCCCAGTATTGTTCGGTCGATTATCAGGCCGAGCTTAGCAAGCACGGCATCCTGATCTCGATGTCCGGGAAAGGAAATTGTTACGACAACGCGATGGTCGAAACCTTCTTCAAGACGTTGAAATCCGAGCTTGTCTGGCGGACCATCTTCTTCACCCGCCCGCAAGCCATCCAGGCCATCGCCCGCTACATCGATGGCTTCTACAATCCCGTCCGGCGCCACTCCGCCCTCGACTTCACAAGCCCAGTGCAGTTCGAAAAACTGGACCGCCCTATGACCCAATGCCTCTCCACTAAAATGCAGCAAGTCCACGCTCCCTCCCGCGCGAGCGGGTTCGTTCATCGGCGCGTTTGAGCCATTGCCGGAGGCTTCAGCGAAGGTCTCTTCTCCGAACCGACAGCGGTCGCTCGGCCCTGGGCGCGGGAACTGCGCCATCAGCTCAACCCAGTTTTTGTTGAGTGCATGACCTACGCCCTAGCAAGCCGCCTAAGGGCGAACTGGATGGAGACCAGGGTCACGAAGGTGACCAGAGTTTCAGCAAGGTTCTCGAAATCCTTGGCGAGACGCCGGTTGCGTCCGAACCAGGAGCAGATGCGCTCGACCACCCAGCGGTGCGGCAGCACGACGGTAATCTTCCGCCGCTGCCACACCGTGACAAAACTCTCCTCCAGCTCTTCGGCCAGTTCTCGATGCCGCACGATAGCACGAATGCCAAATAGTTTCGCCGAAGTTTGCGCATAGAGCGCGGCAAACGCCGCCCGGTTTTACGAATCAGATGCTGAAGCAGCGGCGAGTCCTGGGACTGCCGGTCGGTCCATCCTAGTTCCTAAGTGAGGGCACCATGCACGTTGCCGCAGTCGGTCTAGCCGATGCTGCCGGAGGCGAGGCCGCGGCGGAGCGAGACGCAGTCAAGGGCAACGTGCACGTTCCCCATAACCGTCGCCCCGACTGACAAACGAAGATGGGCCTAATCGGCTTTGTCGTGCTGCGGCCGAAGAATTCCGCGGGAGACCGCCGCAGATCATCGGGTGAGAGAAAGCCGTCGTCGATGGCCCCGGTGATCCATTCGCGCGCTGCGCTCCAGAACCGCGACCGGTGGCCGGCGCAACAAAAGCGTTGCTGCTTCCCGCCGGCGCGAGCCTCAAATGGGCGTACGCATCAAGCATATGACCCAACGATCACGTCAACCCTGGCGCCGACGCTACTGGGACCGCGCACGCACGATGCGGCGAGGAGTGGAACGGCTCTCGGGAGTTCCGTAGTCATGGCGGCGCAAAGTCGGACGGCGGTTCGATTCCGAGCTCCCGCAGTCCGGCAATCGCATCGCCGTGCCAGCGCCGACCGAAGCGGATCAGGCATTCGTTCTCCTCGTCAAAGTGGATGCGGTTTCCGTCCGCAAGCGCGAGCGCCGACAAGCCGCCGATCGGTTCATCGCAACCCGCACATTGTGGGCTCCGCCCGGTGAGCGTGTTGACGCCGCTGAACGCGTATGCTGGCTTTCGGGCGTCATGGAACACGAACTACAGCGCAATGAGTGGGGCCAGCCGGTCGGTTGGCACTCGGCGCCTACCTCGCCGAATGGTTTGGCTGGCGGGCGATCTTCGCGGTGCTCGGCGGGTTGGGCGGCGTTGTTCTTGTTACGACCGTCATCCGGCTCGACGAGACCAACAAGCAGCGGGTCCGGCTTGATCTCTCCGGCATGGCGGGGGCCAACCTGGCGCTATTGCGCTCGCCCGCCTTTGTCGGCTTTGCGGTGTGCGGCGCGTGCACCAGCGCCTCGTGGTTTACGTTTATCGCCAGCGCGCCGCACATCCTGGCGGAAGCGCTGCGCCAGCCCCCGAGCACCTATGGGCTGATGATCTTGCTGCCGATGGCGACCTACATGCTCGGCAATGCCGCGGCGGCGCGGTTCGCGCCGCGCTTCGGGAGCTTGCAGCTGCTGCTCGCCGGCCGGGTGCTCGCCTTTGCTGCCGCGCTCGCGATGGCGCTGTGGGCAGGCTCGGCCCCTCTCAGCGTCTGGCTCTTGTTCGTGCCCATCGGGCTGGCCGAAATCGGCGACGGCATGAGCGGGCCTGCGGTCATGGCGGCGGCGCTCAGCATCGATCCGCGGCGCGCCGGCACCGCGTCGGGGCTGATGGGCTTTCTGCAGATGGCCGCCGCCGCTCTCGGCAGTTTCGTCGTCGCTTTGTTGCCGTACCGGAACGCGTTCGGCATGATCGCGCTGTACGGCGGCTTTGTCGCGCTCGGGCTGGCTGCTGCAGTCTTCGCCGTGCGGCGTACGCAGCCGCCCCCGGCGGCCACTGTGGAGGAGCGGCCGGTTCTGCCGGGCGCGCCCGCATCTACGATGTCCGCTGCCAAGTTCTAAGGGGCCACGCGAGGCTAAGAACGAAGTTCATCTCTTGCCCCTAATCCCGAGATCGGCGCATCCAGTGGGCGCCTCCTCTTGGCTGCGCCCCGAGCGAAATACGTACGAGAATCCCGATGGAATCCTCCTCGTAGATGCAAACGACCGGAAACGACGCATCTTCCTCGTAGCGGACGCGGTCCGGCGAAGACCCGCTAACCGAACCCATAGCAGCCGCTCAGACCCGCGAGCGGCAACCGCTCTTCATGCCCCCTAAGAGACCTTGCCCGCGGGCTTGGGAGCCAGCCGCGTAGGTGGAAAGCTGCCATTCCGCCACGTAACCCTTAGCTCGGATTGACTATTGCGCCCGGTAGCGAGCTGCCATGCAGACAGGCCGCATCCCGAATCGCAGGGCCATTACTTTCGTAAAATCACCTATTTTATTCAGTCATTTTAACGGCGTAACTCCAACCCATGCGACCCTGAAGCAGCTTTCGCGGACCGCGGCCTGCGCACTGAAACGCCGCCGACCCTCATTCCAGCGGTTCTCTCCGGTCCCTCTCTGCCGAAACTGGATAGCCAAAGCGCGACACCCTCACAATGTTGGATGGATATTGAACCCCTGGTCAGGCAGTGTGCCGGGCAGCGTCATGTCGCTTTTCAGCGAGCCGGACGAATTTCAGGCGGCGTTGCGCGAAGACGGCGTCCTCAACTTACTGGTCACCGGGAGAGGCCAGTTTCGAGCGAGGCTGACGCGGGTCAAATTGCATCATTTGCGCTTGTCCGCTGCCGACGAGTATCTGCCGCGGATCGCCTTTGTTGCGGTGCCCGAGGACATGCTTCTTGTTTCGCTGCCCCTCAGTGATCGACCCTCGCCGGTATGGGGCGACCTAGGGGATATAACCTGACGGAAGAGTCCGAATAAGGTTCTCCGGGAGCGCCGGCTGTGCGACGATGAGGGATGCGCAAGGGAATAACCACCGAGGTCACGCCGGCGGATCGGGCGCGCTTGCAGTCGATCATCCGGGATCGCAACAGCCCACAGAAGCACGTCTGGCGCGCGCGGATCATCATCCTGACGGCCGACGGTGAGGGCACCACTGCCGTCATGCGCGCGGTTGGCAAGGGCAAGACTGTGGTCTGGCGCTGGCAGGAGCGCTTCATGCAGGAGGGGGTCGAGGGGCTGACCCGTGACAAGACCCGGCCCTCGCGCCTGCCGCCGCTGCCGGCCGCCACCGTCGATCGTGTCGTTGCGCTGACCAACCAAGCCCCGCCGCAGGAAGCGACCCATTGGACGGCGGTGGCGATGGCCACGGCGGTGGCGATCAGCCCGTCTTCGGTGCGGCGCATCTGGAAACGGCACGGGCTGCAGCCGCATCGGGTGCGTTCGTTCAAGCTCTCCAACGATCCCAAATTCGCCGAGAAGCTCAAGGCGGTTGTCGGCCTCTACATCGATCCGCCGGCCCATGCTGTGGTCCTCAGCATCGACGAGAAAAGCCAGATCCAGGCGCTCGACCGCACCCAGCCCGGGCTGCCGATGAAAAAGGGGCGCTGCGCCACCATGACCCACGATTACAAGCGAAACGGCACCACCACCCTGTTCGCCGCACTCGATATCCTTGAAGGCAAGGTCATCGGACGCTGCATGCAGCGCCACCGGCATCAGGAATTCATCCGCTTTCTCAGCACCGTCGAGCGCGAGGTGGCGGCCGGCACGGCAGTCCACGTCGTCCTCGACAACTATGCCACCCACAAGCACCCCAAGGTGAAAGCCTGGCTCGCCCGTCATCCGCGCTTCACCTTCCACTTCACTCCGACGTCGTGTTCTTGGGCCAACGCGGTCGAAGGTTGGTTCGCCAAGCTGACGCGGCAACGCCTCAAGCGCGGCGTCTTCACCTCAATCGTCGCGCTGCAGGCTGCGATCAACCGCTTCATCGCCGAGGCCAACGGCAAGCCCAAGCCGTTCATCTGGACCAAATCCGCCGACACCATCCTTGCCGCCGTCACCCGCGGGACACAAGCGTTAGAAGCCATCCACTAGGGATGCGAGCGGGAGAAATGATCACTCTTGGCCCGGGCCAGCGGGTACACGCGAGAACCGACGGATCCTCCCGGTGGGGCGCCATCCAGTTATCTGCCGAGGAGTTCGTCGGATATGCGGGAGCCCTGAGGGGAGCCGGCTTCGTTATCCCGCCCGTCGCACACTGGCGACCACCGCGCGCAGCTTTGCGGCAGCTGCGCCACCTCCATCAAGCGGCAGTCCGTACGGCCGAAGCTCGATCAGGAGCGCTCACCGACAGAGAGGCAGTGCACGGGTTGGAGCAGCAACTCATCCATGCCCTCGTCGAGTCCATGTCAGCGGGGCCAATCTACGAGGAAACGGCGGCAGATCGCCGGCATCGCGGCATCCTCGCCCGCATCGAGGAATTGCTCGACGCCGAACCGCCACCCAGCGTTACCGCAATCGGTGCCGCGCTCGGAGTGTCGGGGCGGACGCTGAGCGAATGCTGCAAGAAGGTTTTAGGCATCGGCCCGAGCCTTTACCGCCGCCTCCGCGGAATGCAGCGGGTACATCGCAGGCTGCGCGACGAAAACCCGGATACGGTAAGTGTGCCAGCCGTCGCCCGCCAATACGGGTTCCCTGATCTCGGTAGCTTTGCGGCGAACTACCGAGCCATTTACGGCGAATTGCCCTCGGTCACTTTGCTACGACATCACTGCATGGCAGCCCCTATATTTGGCAGCCGTGCTTGAAAGTTTCGTGTAGGGCCATCAGTCTGAGCTCAAAGGCAACCGTAAGCACGTGCATCGAAACCTGCCGGCGAGGTTCGGATGCCGTCGAGCGCTGTTCGAACCTTCTCGGATGCGGACGATTACGCCGCCGCATTTCGTCATGTAACCGTCGAGATGACGGTCACTGAGGGGAGGAATTTCGCCGCGAAACTTATCAAGATCGACCTTCATCGCCTATGGATGCAGCGCTCCTCGGATAACCTGCCGCGGATATACCATGTGGACGAGTGGGGCGGTCGAGCCTTCATCGTCTTTCGCACTGAGGCAGGACCAAGCTTGCTGGTTAACGGCCTGGAGCTGCAGCCAAGCGGCATCGTCCGCTTTAGCCAAGGTCAAGGCCATTATCAGCGATCATCCGGATCGGCGAATCTTGCCTCCGCGTCGCTATCATTGGAAGATATGGCCAGTGTCGGGAGAGCGATGGCCGGCCGTGACCTGACGCCGCCGCGCGATATGCTGGTCACTCCTCCTCCTTCCGCGATGACAAAACTTCAGCGGCTGCACGCGGCGGCTGCGCATCTGGCTGAAACCGCCCCGGAAATCATCGCCAATCCCGACGCCGCGCGCGGGCTCTGTTGCAAACTTCCAGCTGTGGCGCGTGATGCGCCTGCGCGAGGTCGTGCTCGCGCTCACGCGGCCTCGAGCCGCTCACCGACCAGCTGGACGGCTTCGGTCAGCGCGCATGCGCCGAGGCCGAAGGCGCGCTCGACCAGGCGCGCCTCGCCAAGGATGTCGCGCGTGAGGTTGAAGATCGCCGCCTGACCCTTGCGGAGCGCACGCATCACCTCAAAGCCCTTGATCGTCGCATAGGCCGTCTTCATCGACTTGAAACCGCGCACCGGCCGGATCAGCTGCTTGAGCTTGCCGTGGTCGGCTTCGACGATGTTGTTCAGATACTTGACCTGCCGGTGCTGGGTGTCCTTCGGGCATTTGCCTTCGGCCTTCAGCGCGGCGAGAGCGGCGGCATAGGTCGGCGCTTTGTCGGTGTTGATGACCTCAGGCTGTTCCCAATCCTTCAGCCCCCTGAGAGCCTTGGCAAGCAAACGCTTCGCCGCCATCGTGTTCCGCGTCGGCGAGAGATAGAAATCGATCGTGTTGCCCAGCTTGTCGACAGCTCGGTAGAGGTAAGACCACTTGCCGCAGACCTTCACGTAGGTCTCGTCGACCCGCCAGCTCCGCGAGCGCGGCCAGCGCCAGTGCCAGCGCAGCCGCTTCTCGATCTCGGGCGCGTACCTCTGCACCCATCGGTAAATGGTCGAGTGATCGACCGACACGCCGCGTTCGGCCATCATCTGCTCGAGATCGCGATAGCTGATACCGTAACGGCAATACCAGCGCACCGCCCAAAGCACGATCTCACCCCCAAAGTGGCGCCCCTTGAAGTCCGACACGGCCCCGCCCCCCTCGCTCGAGGCGTCCATCGCAGAGCGCCGAAGGCTTTGCAACAGAGCCGTTTTTTCTACCACGAAGCAACTCTGTGTCTCATCTGCGCGTTCAGCGACAGGTAGGCGGCGCTGTCCTTAGGGGCGAACTGTCGTTGATCGTGAAGCCCGCCTTGCTCTCAAGCACCGTCCCCGCGGGCGGTCCGCTCGGCGTTCCCCACCAGTTGTGTTTGGCAAAGACGTTGTAGCCGGTAGCCTCCAAATTGTAGATCACGCCGCCAAAGATGCAGTTTCCGCCGCTGCTCCCGAGCGTTCCGCCGCCGAGGTCGATAGCGTAGTTTTTCGTCGTCCCGGTCGGCTGCAGGTCGAAGGCGGCCGCAACGCCGCTCTTCGAGAGGGAAAGATCGCTATCCTGCACTTTTACCGACAGGTTGGTCAGCGGCGAGACGACGTTGACCCACAAATTGTAAAACTGGGCGCCGCTGCTCTGGCTGTTCCTGATGTCCATGGCGATCGTGTGAATGTTGCCAGCAGGGCCATTGCCAGTTGCCTGGTTGGACAACACTTCGACGCCATTGTTGTCGCAAGCGGTGAATGAGCTGTCGATCATCTGAAAGTTGGTTGTGTCATTGAACCCGTTCGAGACGATGTCGAGGCAGTCACCGGTGTTGGTGGCGCCGGTCAGGGTGCCTGGCGGCAGGGCATATGCGGGATTGCCCCGGTCAATCGTGGTCTGGACGACGGTTACGTTGTCGAGGATCAAGGTCGCCTTCGCGGCCTCGCCAGCAAAGTTCAATTCCTGGAGCATGTCGCCAGGATTGTTCTCGAATTAGCTGTTCGAGATGGTGACTGAAGAGGTCCCGTCGCCGTTGCTCACGATGTATTCGAACCCGTTGGTCGAAGCGCCACCGATGCCGTTCATGTAAACATTTTTGTCGATAGTCTCAGTCAAGCTGCCGGATTCGGCCGGGTCAACGAACAGGCTGTCCATGTTCGCGCCGGGACTTCCAGTGTTTGCTTCGGTGTTGCCGGCGAGCGTGGCTCGCAGATGCGAGGTACCGGTCACTTGCGTGCCGATACCTTCGATCGTGCCCACTTTGCTGCATTGAACGAGCCGCGTGATGTAGTTGGAGGTTACCTGTGCCGTTACATCTCCCGTGTTCATGCCGCGGATGTCGATGCCATCTCCGCATGCGCCGTCATGGACGTAGTTGTTCGAAACCGCGATGCTGCTGCTGCCGCTGTCCGTATCAAGAAGAATCGCGGCCCAGCCGGCATTGATGCCACTCTCGAGGTAGGTCCCGCCGCCGTTGATGTACGATGACGAGAAGAACGGCTGAACCACGAACCCGGGGGCGCCGGACGTGTTGAAGCCGGATATGTCGTTCCCCCTGATCGTCACGTTAAGAGCGTCTTGTCCATAGATGCCTCCCCGAGCGGGGCCCACGATCACCAAGTTTTCAACCACGGTGTTGCTCGCCAGTTCGATGGCATCCCCGCTTAGGTAGGTCGTCATATTGGTAATCTGCGGCAGTGATGACGCGCCGGAAGAGACCATCACGGGCGGTCCGTTGGGGATCAGGGACGCGCTGGACTTGACGACCGGCGGTCCGTCGCCGATGAGACGCTGGCCCGGCAACAGGGGAAGTCCGCCGTTGAGAACCGTGCCGACCGGGGCGGGTTCGATCATGATCGTGTCACCGGGCCCATACTCGGTCACGAGTTGAGAGATGGAATTGAATGGCGCGCTGGCGCTACCGTTTCCTCCGGCAGTTGCGGTAGCACTCAGGTACCATGTTTGAGTGTGAGGGGGAGCCGCGTCCGCGGCCGCAATTGCTGCCAAGGCGCCTACTGGGGCGAGAAGCAGCGCGAAACGCGGTGCAAGAGCATTTTTCGTGCGCACCGGCTTTGAGCAATGTCCAGGCTTCATGGCGTCACTCCTTTCGTAAATCAATTATTATTATTGGATAAATTCAATTCCTTGGTTCATGAAGAATCAAGCTTTTTGTCCTATTGCCTGGAAACGACCAGGGCGGACGACATCGCCGTTGTGATGAGCTGCTGTAGATCGAGCATGGTGGATTGGTCGAAATGCCCCGACGCCGAGAGCGTCCCCGGTAGGTGGCGGCGCGTAGGTCTGCTTCGTAGGAACGAACCGGAGACGTACGCCTGTCGTCGGCCAGTGAAATCTTTTGGCCACAAAGGGATGCAGAAGGGAAGGGGTTCTTTCGTTACCCCGGCGTCCACGGATCGATCACTGTCAGGCCGCAAGCGCGAAACCCGCCGGTATCGCGAATGGCGATGCTGGCGCCGGTGGCCAGCGCGGTTGCCGCGATCAGCGCGTCAAATTTTCGGTCGGATTTCCCGTCCGCCGCCGCGCCAGCACGATCTCGGAATACTGCGCCGCCGCGCGAGCTTCGAATGGCAGAAGCCGGCCGGCGAAAATCCTCGGCGAACATTACCTCGGCGGCTGCAGTCAGCGCCGCCCGTCGGGCAGCCAATGCCATACAGAAGTTCGGCCTGATTGAAATACGGCATGACGGTTTCCCAAGTCGCCAAGGTCTATGGCGTCGTCGCCGGCGAGATCGAGCGCATTCTCCGCCAAGCCCGACGACCTTCCGCCTAGCGGCCGCGGCCGGCTAGCTATTGTCTAATTGCGTTGATAGACGGTATTAAGTAGGATGCGTCAGGTGATCATACCATCTGAGGTGTGCGATGGCACGAGTGGCGATCGCGCTAAGCTGCACCGCGGAGCAGAGAGCTGAGCTGGTGGCTCTTGCTCGAAGTCGGACAGAGGAGGCTCGCCTAGTGGAACGGGCCAAGATGGTCCTGGCGTGCGTGGAGGGCAAACGCAACGACGCGGTTGGCCGCGAACTTGGAGTGCGGCCGAATACGGTTGGTCTGTGGCGCCAGCGTTTTGCCGCCGCCGGGTTGGTCGGGCTGCGGGATCGGGCGCGGCCCGGAAAGACCCCGACCTATGGTGCCGATTTGCGGCTGCGGGTTCTGCACCAATTGGAGTTGCCACCGCCCGCGGGGCTGGCCGGTTGGGATGGGGCGTCGGTGGCGGCGGCGCTCGGGGTCTCGGCCGATGCGGTTTGGCGCCTGCTGCGCCGGGAGGGCATCCAGCTGCGCCGCCGGCGCTCGTGGTGCGTCAGCACCGATCCGCAATTTGCGACCAAGGCCGCCGATGTCGTCGGTCTCTATTTGAACCCGCCGCAAAACGCGCTGGTCCTGAGCGTCGACGAGAAGCCGACCATCCCGGCGCTGGAGCGCGCCCGGGGGTATGTCCTCACCAGCAGCGGCAAGGTGGTTCACGGCTTGCAGAGCACTTACAAACGGCATGGCACGGTCAACCTGTTCGCCGCCCTCGAAGTCGCCACCGGCATTATTCGGGGGAAAACCACCGGCACCAAGAAACGGGTCGATTTCCAGGCCTTTATGACCGAGCTTGTCGCCGAGCACCCGCCCGACCGGGAGATCCATGTCATCCTCGACAACCTCTCCACCCATAAGAAGAACGACGACTGGTTGGCGGCGCATCCCAATGTTAGCTTCCACTTCACGCCAACTTCGGCAAGCTGGCTCAACCAAGTGGAAATCTGGTTCGGCATCTTCAGCCGCAAGGCGCTGGCCGGCGCCAGCTTCGCGCAACTCGTCCAGGCAATCCGTGACTTCACCGACGCCTACAATCGTAACGCCGCCCCCTTTCTGTGGCGCAAGCGCGAGGTCAGCGGCAGCCAGTTGCGATATACTATCGTTAATCTGCGCAATTAGACACTAGGGCGTGGAGCCTTACCCGTAAAACGAGTCGACGATTAGGTGGAGATCGCAAAACGAGTCTACCTCGGCCGGAGATTGTGTGATCAATGAAAGGTCGGCTTTGGCAAGAGGCTGACCCATGACCCGATATGGACTGCGAGACGACCAGTGGGAGCGGATCAAAGACGGGCTGCCAGGGCGGATCGGCCATGTCGGCGTGACCGCCCAAGACAATCGTCGATTCGTCGAAGCCGTCCTCTATCGTTTCCGCGCCGGCATCCCGTGGCGCGATTTGCCAGAACGGTTCGGTGATTGGAAGAATGCCCATCGCCGGTTCAGCCGGTGGGCGCAAAGCGGGGTCTGGCAAACCATCTTCGAATATCTCGCCGCCGATGCTGACAACGAATACGCGATGATCGACAGCACCATCGTGCGGGCGCATCAGCACAGTGCCGGCGCTCCCAAAAAAAGACCAGGACGAGGCGATCGGGCTTAGCCCGGATATCTCACCGGCGGGTTGAGCACCAAAATCCATGCTCTGGTTGATGCGCTCGGCAATCCCCTGGCCTTTCTGCTGAGCGCGGGACAGGCCCACGATCTGGTTGGCGCCGACGCGCTGCTGCCGCAGATGGCGGCCGATCGGCTGATCGCCGACAAAGCCTTTGACGCCGACGCCCGTGTCCGCGAACCCCTGGCGCGCGCCGGCAAATCGGCGGTCAAATCCCGCCGCGACCAAACCGACTTGCACCTGCCGATTTTGACCGCGACCTCTACAAGGAACGCCATCTGGTCGAAAACTTCTTCTGTAAACTCAAACCCAACTTCCGCAGTTTGGATTTGAAGACGGCTGATTATCAACGGCTTGGAGGCCATTTTCAGATTTAGGCACCACATTTTCTTGGGGGTTCAGCGGGCGGGCGGCATCTCCTGGAAGACGGGCGGCAGGGTGATCTCGATAGCGCGGCAGATCGGATCAATGGTTGCGCCGGGAGCGGTGCGCAGTCGGGCCCGGTGACCATCCTGTTCGACCTCGATCTCACTGAGGTCGGCAAGATCATCGATGATGCGCTGCCATTCGAGCTTGCTGCGGCGTGCCGCCAGACGGTCCGTCAGTTCCTTGCGCAGCACCAGGGCGAGGAAGGTGCAGAAGACGTGGCCGCGGATGCCGGCATCGGTTTTGTGGAAGATCGGCCGGGTGGCAAGCAGCGCTTTTGCGGTTTTGAAGGCGTCCTCCACGGCGAGGAGGTTACGGTATCGCAGGACGACTTGGAGGGCGGAGATTTTCGTGTTGGTGCGCAGCACGAACAGGCCGTCGAAGCGGGCGTCGGCCTCGACCTTGGCCCGATCAATGACAAAGCCGTCGCCCACGGGCGTCTTGAGGAAACGGCGGAAGCCCTTGTTGGCGACCAGTGCCTTGTCGCCTTGCGCGAGCTTGCGCTCGAGGCCGGCGATCAGTTCGGCGCGCGCCTCGGCATCCTTTCTGGCTTCCTCGTCATTGCGACAGATGATGTAGCGCCGCCCGGCGATTGTGGTCTCCCTGACGGCGAGTTCAGTCTCGCCCTTCTGCCGCCGGATGAGCAGCGGCACGCTGACGCCATCATCCTCAATGACCTCGGCGCGCACCTCGCGGCTGGTGCGCTCGCGCACGCCGAGAATGTACTCGATCTTCTCGGCTTCGAGCGCCGCCATGGTGTGGGCGCTGATCATGCCGCGATCGGCGACGATGCAGGTCCGGGCGATGTCGAAGCGATCGCGCAGGCGGCGCACCACCGGCAACAACATCGTCACGTCGGCAGTGTTGCCCGGCATCAGGAACGAGGCGATCGGCCGGTCGGCGTCATCCAGCACGATGCCGAGCACGACCTGCTTCAAGTGCCCTCGGTAGTCCTTGGAATGGCCGCGCTGACCCAGGTTCTCACCGCCGGCGCCCTCGAACCATAACGTCGTCGTATCGAAGAAGGCGATCGACACCGCACCGAACAGCGGCTGGCGATGCCGGTAGAGCGCTTCCTCGATCGCCTCGGCGGTGCCGCGGCCGTGCTCGTCGATTTCGCCGAGCCAGGCCATCGCCTTGTACGCCTCGTCGAGCCCGAGCCCTTCGGCGCCGGGGACGCGCAAGCCGTTGCGCCATTCGCTCGCGTGGCGGTCGGAACCCGAGACCGTCAGCCGATGCAGTACGGTGAGATAGACCGCCCGCTCGACATCGAAGCCGAAGCGCCGGTCGGCGAGCAGGCTGGTGAGCACGTCGCGGCATCCGGTTTCGGCCCACAACCGGCCGAACACCAAATCGGGTCCGATGCTGACGCGGCGCAGTTCCGGCAACTCGCCGCGATAGAAGCTCGACAGCACGATCGTCCGTCGCGAATGCCGCGCCGCCGAGGCGATCAGCCCGTCGATCAGGCCGGAGGCTTCGACCTCGTCGCGCCGGCCGAGCGCCTTGATGACGCGCTGAACGTGGCGCCCGCCCTCGCGTGCGTTCTCGACGAGGTAGAGGTACTCATAGGCTCCGATCTTCTTGACGCGGACGAACATGGCGCGGCACCCTGCTTGCGGCAAGGGCACCACGATTCGTCGCCACTTCTCAAGATAAATAAACCGTCTCAATCACAAAAATGTCGATCATTTAGCACCACAATGCGAGCGGTGTCGTCGCAACCCCAGCATTTCTGCGATCCCCAGCAACCGCATCACCCAAAACCGCGGAAGTTGGGTCAAACAGTTCCGGGCCATCGCCACCCGTTACGACAAAACTGCACGCAATTTCCTCGCCGCCATCCACCTCGCCGCCGCTATCATCTGGCTCAATTGACGACACGCCCTAGCATCATCGGTAAAAAGAAAGCGCCACAGGGGAACATGGCGCTTTCGACCGGGAGCGGCGTGGTGGGGGACCACGCTCCGCAGGGGCGGGATATTGCTCCCTCAGGATAAAAAACACCGGACGCGTTGCCGAGTTCCCGCGAGCGCCAGCCGGCGCATCTCTCTAGGTGATAATCGGGTGTATCGCGAAGATGGGGCGTTGCGCGCGTCGCCAGCTGGCAGGCCTGCTAACGCAAAGGCGGTTTATCAAGTGCATCCCAGCCATAAGCGCGAGCCACCCGATCGGCGACTTCCTGCAACACCGGTTGCCCGTTGTCCCCGTTGGTCATGACAATCAAGCCATAACCCTTAGCACGATGCGCCCTCGCCAGGCATTGAAATCCCCAGTTCGAGCCGCCGTGTTCGAAGTACCAGCCCTCGCCCCTCCGAGCGATGGCGAAGCCAACGGCGTAAGAGCCGACGCCCACAGGTGTGACCATTTCCTGCACTGTGGCCCGGGTCAGCACGGTGGTCGATTGTCCAGCCAATGTCTTTTGGACCTCGATCATGAACTTTGCGAGATCGATCGGGGTCGTCCATAGCCCGGCTGCGGCCTGTTCGGGATACACACGCCAGCGTGCACCGGTACCTTTGCCGGACCAGTTGTGGCCGCGCGACGCAAGCCTCTCGCGATCCGCTGGCAAGGGTTGTTCAAAGGTGCTGTTGGTCATGCCGATCGGGCCGAGGACCCAATTGCGAATGATTTCAGTGAACGAAAGCCCGACCGCATCGACGAGCGCGAGTTGCTGGATCATGGTGCCTCCACCCGAATAACGGGAGGCGGTGAGGGGTGGCCCAACTAATCGGACCGGGCCGACATTGGAAGGCGGCTCGCCGTCGAGTATCTGCGGCACCGTTGGCAGCGGTACTCCAGCCTCGTAGCCGGGGAAGCCGAAGCCGTCCCCGGTGCCGGAGGTATGGCTCATGAGTGTTCGCGGCGTCACTGGCAGACCATCGTTGAACGGCGCGTCTGGTAATTTCCAAGATGTCAAAATGGTGTTGATATCCTGGTCGAGACCGAATTTGCCGTCTTCGATGGCTTTGAGTGACGCCATGGCTGCGACCGGCTTGCTTATGGATGCTGCCTGATACAACGTCCCGTTTGTGGCGGGCGCGCCTGTCTCGACGTCTGCTATCCCCCAGGACTTCGCCCAGTGGACCGCAAAATCGTCGATAACGGCAACACTGAGGCCAGGCACGTGATAGTAGGCCATGACCTCTTCGATCGTGAGCGGGTCAGCGCCCTGACGATCGGGTAACTGAGGCCGCTCGATTTCTGCACTCATTCGTTTTTAAATCACAATCCGCTCGACCTCATCGAGGCTGACCTCGTCGCGCCGCCGATCGTAGAGCTGCGTAGTGCGTGTTGAGGCATGGTTTGCCATGGCGGCGGCCTTTTCAAGCGTGCCGCCGTTCTTGAGATAGGCGGTAATCCCGGTGGCCCGAAAGCTGTGGTTGCCGAGCTTGGTGGCGATGCCGGCCGCCGCCGCGCGCCGGCGGATCATCGCATAGGCGTTTGCCTGAGGCAGCACCGTGCGCGTCAGCTTGTCTGTACCGCGGCCGATCGTGCGGAACAGCGGCCCGTGGGGATCGTCGCGCAGCCCGGCGCCGTCGAGATAGGCGGTGAGATACTCCTCGAGATTATGGTGGCACGGCATCGCATGGCGTTTGCCGCCCTTCTCGCGCAGCCGAACCCAGATCCGGCGGTTCTGCGTGTAGACATCCTCAACCATCATGCCGAGCGCCGCGCCGATGCGGGCGAAGGAATAGACCATCAATCCGATCAGGGCGCGATCGCGCAGGCCGGCATGGGTCGAGACACCGATGCTGTCGAGCAATGCGCGTGCTTCGGTGGGATCGAGCACTGGCGTTTGCCCGGACGTGACGACGTGCCGGGGACCGCGCACCGAGCCGGCCGGGTTGACCGGCACGACCTGGCCGGTGACGAGCCAGTCGAACAGATGGCGGATTGCGGCGAGCCGCTGCTTGACGCTCGCCGCTGCGAGCTCACGCGTCCCGGCCTCGATCCAGGTGGCGACGTGCACCGGCTGTACGGCGGCGATCGACGGCACGCCGGCGTCCGCGCACCAGGCCAAAAATTCCGCGGCGGCGCGGGCGTAGGCTCGGCGCGTGTGCGAGTTGCGGATGTTGGCGGCAAAAAATTCGAGGAAGCGTACCGCGGCGCGCTCGCCAGCGGCGGCGATGAGCGTCAGGAGAGCGGCTGAGGTGATCGGGACCAGCTGGGTCACGGATACCGTTCGTTGTATCGGGTGCGGTAATCATGGAAGCGGCGCCGCATCGCCGTTTCGGTCGCAAGACTCTCGGCGCCGGCTTTGTCGATGTTGTCGCTGCCTTCTTCACAGGCGTCTCGGTGATCCTCCCAAGACTGATGATAGGCATCGATCAGAAACTCGTCGCCGAGCGCCTGAAGACTTTTGGCGAAGCGATCAATGGCGCGCTGTTGTGCGTCGGTGAGCATGTGCGGGGTTCCTTCCTGGCGGCACCATAATAGCTCCGCAAACCAGAGCGCTGCGCCGGTGGGAATTGCGGCGCTCTCTGAACAGCCGTGAGTGAGCTACTCCGCGACTGCCGCGCGCGGTTTGCGACCGCGCCGCTGTGCGGGGGGCGGTGCGATCACTTCGGGATCCAGCGTCGATACGGCGACGTCCGGCACTCCTCGACCAAGACCGAGCTGCTTCGCCATCATCGACCGCCGCTCCGAATAGACCGGTGCGACCAACGCGTGATCGGACGACAATTTCCAGCGGGCGCGATACGCCGTCGCCTCGAGCCCATGCGCGCTGCGCAGATGCCGCCGCAGGGTTTGGCCGCGAAACCCGCATTCGAGGCACACGACATGGTCGGGCTGCACCGATCGCCGGATCGGCACCGCCGGCTCCAGCGCGACCGCCGCCGGCGTGCTCTCGCCGAGACCGCTGAGGGTACGATGTACTGTTACAATCAGACCCGCCATTTGCTCGACGCTGACACTATTTTTAGCGACATAACTACTGACGATCTCCGCTACCAGGCTCGGATCGACCTTCTGCGCACTGCCGTCATCGGCCATATCTTCTATCCCCCACGTCGTCGATTGGGTCCTATGTAGTCTGGAACGGTCCGTTTACAATTTGGGCAAGCACGAATATCTTTGCTGCTCGCCGATTTCAGAACCAAAAGGCTTGTGCAGCGGTCGATGACTTTGCCCTGCCGCGGCTGTGGAAAAGACGCCCCGGTCATCATCAGATGAGATTTTTCCTCCTCCTTGATCCAAACGGGTATCTTCTCGCGTGGGGGTATTTCGAAGTGTGATTTCACGCGGCTCGCGTTTGGCGCCGAGCAACACTCCGCTACAGGGGACGATCCTGGTGGCGCCGGGAAAGCGTCGCCGCGAGGTCGCAACCCAGCAGGGGGACAATTGCAATCGGGTGTCTAACCCATGCTCAGCCGCAAGCGAAGCGAGACAGAGGATCGTAAAAATGGCTGATTCCTACGACGGTCCGCGCATTCCGATGACGCAACCCCGGCCGATCGCGAGGACGACAACCACTCCGGTCAGGCCTATGGCGATGCCGCCGCGAACGCCTGAACCGGCCCGGGCAGCCGATCCGGTGCGACTGGCCGATGCGCTGCTACATCCATCCGAGCTGACCAACCAGCCCAAACCCGGCGACATGCGCCGGCTCAGCGTCGGTCGAGGGATCACCTTGTCGGGCGAGATCAATTCCTGCGAGAAGCTGTTCATCGAAGGCAGCGTCGAGGCCGAGTTGACGAACTGCCATGATCTCGACATCGCCGAGGGCGGCTTGTTCAAGGGCTCCACCTCGATCGAGGAGGCCGAAGTGAGCGGTCGCTTCGAAGGCACTCTCACAGTGCGCAAGCGGCTGTTGATCAGGGCGACCGGGCGGGTCTCGGGAACGATTCGCTATGGTCAGATCGAGATCGAGTGCGGCGGCCAGATTTCCGGCGACATCCAGGGGCAATCGGCCGACGCTTCGGGCGAAGTCTCGGCCGACTTGGCGCCCGCCCGCACTACGGTCTGACGCCGCTCTTCGACCAGGCGGCCAGTCGGTCCCCAGGGCTCCGCGCGGCGCTGGCGACCTCTCGCGGCGATGGATTCACTCGGCCCGGACGACCCAGGTCGGGCATCCTCAAATTTAACATGGCAATGTTGAATGTACGTGCCACCCCGATTATCACGTCGAGGAAAGTCGGGTCGGTTCCGCTTCACCGTCCCCCAGCGGGCTTATGTGATCCTGGGTGTCGTCTCTGGCTCGGTCTCAACGGTCATGCCCGCCCAGCGCTGCAACGCGGCCTCTCCCAGCCCGGTCAGCCGATACATGCCGGGCGCCGGGCGCTCAAACCAGCCATACACATTGTGCAGCAGAATCCGACCGGCGTCGGATGCTGCGACCCGCAGGTCCCGCGGCCGGCACGGACCGGTTCGGAGCGAGTGGACGAGCACGTTTAAAGACGGCTCGCGCGAATTGACATACGAGCTCCAGGCGCGAAGCGCAACCAGCCCGGAAAAATGGGAACGGCTCGGAACGTCTCCCACTTTGGCGGCGGCACGGAAAGCGCTGCTCTTTCACGCACCGAATACCGGTTGCGGGCTTTGCTGAACGGTCATGGCCGAGCCCTTATCAAAAGAGGTCCGCGCGGCGGTCAGGGAAACTTTGCAAAAGGTGATTGACGATCTCCTGTTCTATTCTGATGAGGTGGAAATGGGCAGACTCCCGACGCGCGACGGCGCGAGCGCGCTGCGCATGGCCGCCGGTCTGATCGGGCTGCAAAAGGAATTGACCTGACATTTTCACGCGAACCCAACCCCAGTGATCGGGCGCCTACAGGGCGCGTCGGATAAGCTAGAGCGGTTTCCAGTTGGGTAGATTCGAAATTTTTTCGGCTGTGGGATTCCCAAATGTAGTGGATTGAGCGAGAATGCACCCATAGATGCTGTTGGAGGACGGCATGGCGAGAGCATATTCGAGCGATCTGCGCATTCGCGTAATCCGGGCGGTTGAGGGTGGTATTTCGGCGCGCGGGGCGGGGCGCCGATTGGGCATCGGCGAGTCGACGGCAACCGCCTGGGTCGGCCGCTGGCGACGGACTGGGAGTGCCGACGCCAAATCGCAGAAGGGCCGCAGCCGCTCACCGCTGAAAGCGCATACGCAGTGGCTGTTGGCGCTGGTGGGCGAGCGTGCCGATCTCACCCTGGAGGAAATCCGCGGGCGGCTCGGCGAGCGTGGGGTGCGGGTTGGCGTGAGCTCGATCTGGCGGTTTTTCGACCGGCACGGCATCAGCTTTAAAAAAAACTGTGCACGCCGCGGAGCAGGAGCGCCCCGACGTGGCAGCGGCCCGGCTGGTGTGGCAAAGCCTCCAGCCATGGCTTGATCCGCGTCGGCTGGTGTTTATCGACGAGACCGGCACGGCCACCAACATGGCCCGCCGGCACGGGCGCTGCCGCCGCGGTTCCCGGCTGATCGGGCGGGTGCCGCATGGGCATTGGAAGACCACAACCTTTGTGGCCGGCTTGCGCGTCGATGCGGTGACCGCGCCGTTTGTCATCGACCGGGCGATGAACGGCGAGATCTTCCGCACCTATGTCGAGCGCTGCCTGGTCCCGACGCTGTCCTGCGGCGACATCGTCATCATGGATAATCTGCCCGCTCACAAAGTCGCCGGGGTGCGCAAGGCGATTGCGGCGGCCGGCGCCATCCTGCTCTACCTGCCGCCCTACTCGCCCGACTTCAACCGATCGAGATGCTCTTCGCCAAGTTGAAAGCACTGCCGCGCCGAGCCGCCGAGCGCACCATTGCAGCACTGTGGAACGCCATCGGCCACCTCTTGGACAACTTCTCGGCCGATGAGTGCTCGCGCTATCTCGCCCATGCCGGATACGGCTCAACCTAAGTGAAAAACGCTCTAGATCCCGCTTACCATCGAGCCTCAGCCAATTTGAGAAGGCGGTAGGGCATTGGCGGAGTGGTCGTTGCGGCGATGGCGAGCCGCTCGTGAATAGTCTTTAAAACAAAGCGGCGGTTGAAGCGCCAGGCGAAGGTGCGGCGAGGTAACGTGGCAGATGTTTGGCGCCAACCGCGCGATGGGCGGCCAAGAGGCTGTTCTTGACGTTGGCGAGCACCGTGTTCGCCCAACGAAAAGCAGGGTGGCGCGCGGCTCTGCGATCCGACCCGGTGACGTGGCGCTGGTGGACGATACCCGGCTGTTCGGCAATGCAGCGAAACCATTGGCCGCCGTCGCTGACGACAGTGGTACCGGTCTCGACCCCAGAGCACAGACGCTTGGTTTCACCGGCCCGGAAGCCACGCACCACCTGCAAGCGAGCGTGTAGCGGCCGACCGTCATCGGAGGTCTCGATCGCGACAATAAAAGGGGTGTGGCCGCGCCGGCCGCGCCCAGACCCTTCGCCGGTGCGCTCGCCGCCGATGTAAGCGTCGTCGATCTCGATCCGCGGGCCGGCGGCGCCGAGCTTGTAACGACGGTCGCGCTCGAGCATGGCCTGCATCAGCTTGTGCTGAAGCCGCCAGGCAGCGTTGGTCGAGATCCCGAGCCGCCGGCCCAACTCGATGTTGGATATTCCCTTCTTGCCCTGGCCAAGCAGATGCATGGCGCGGAACCACAGCCGCATCGGCAGCTTGGTGCCCTGCAAAACGGTGCCGGCGATCAGCGATGTCTGGTACCGGCATCGCCGGCACTGAAGCAGTTGACGGCCCTGGATCTCGGAATACTTTGTCGATGCGCACCGCGGACACTTGAAGCCCTCCGGCCAGCGCCAGACGAACCACGCCTTGCGGCATGCCTCTTCGTCCGGATAGCGCTGCTCGAACGCATCGTCCGAGAGGCCCTTCTGGTGCTGCACGCGGTTGTGAGGCATTGTTTCACCCTGAAAATCATCGTGTTTTCAAAATGATATTACCTCGTTCCTCGCTGAGGGTCGATGGTAAGCGGGACGTCCGTTATCATCTGCGAGTTGATAACGGTATGTTTCGTAGGAACGAATCGGAGACGGCCCGAACCCGCAAAGCCGCGAGTGTGCAGCTGGACACCTCGATTTACCCGGTCTTTGGTGATGGTTGGTGGTGACGGGCGGTGAAGAGGCGGCTTTCCCGGCGATCGCGGCTGAGAAGAGAGGTTGCGGCGGGCCGGTCTAGCGGGCTTTGGCGGTTTGCCGGCTCAGATCGGCGCAGTTCGTTCCTGGAGCCAGGCCAGGCGGGTAAAATTGTAGGCGAGATTGGCCAGCCCGATCTTGGCGCGGGCGCGGGCCATGCCGATGGTGCGGACGACCAGGCCAAGCCGGCATTTCTGGACGGCGAAGACGTGCTCGACCCGCGAGCGCACCCGAGCACGGGTGGCGTTGCCGCGGGCGATATGGGCCGGCATCTTCTTGCCGCGCGGCTTTTTGCGCTGGAACTGCGGCTTGAGACCGCGGCGCTCGAGCAGGTCAAGGTTGGCGGCCGAACGGTAGGCGGTGTCGGCCCACACATCGCTGGCGGTGTTGTCGCGGTCGAGCACCGCGCCGAGCTGCCCGCCGTGATAAGCCGCCGCGTGGGTGACGACATAGCGCCGCAGCAACCCGTGCTCGCGATCGATGCCGACATGATTTTTGTAGCCGAACATCGGCACCGCGATCTCCGGCTGGCGCTGGTGGCCGGCACCCGGCGGCGCCTCGCGCCTGCCGCCACGCTTGATCGTCCAGCGCCCGTCGCGGTCGATCTGGGCGCGCCGCGCCGGCTTCCACGCGGCCGGCGTGCCGCCGCCCTTGATCGTCTGCTTCTCGGTCCGGGTCAGCCGCGGCCGGCGTGCCTCGACCACGGTCGCGTCGATGATCTGCCCGCCCATCGCCAGCCAGCCCTTGGCCCGCAGCAGCCCATCGAACCGCGCAAACAACCGTTCAATCGCGCCGACCCGGGCCAATTGCTCGCGAAAAAGCCAGATCGTCTTGGCGTCGGGGATCGGATCGTGCAAGGCCAGCCCGACAAACCGCATAAACGACAGACGGTCCTTCAGCTGGTATTCGCTCTGGTCGTCCGACAGCGTGTAGAGCGTCTGCAACACCAGGACCTTGAACATCAGCACCGGGTCATAGGGCGGGCGTCCCCCTTTGGTACGGTCCGAGCGCGACAGCGCCGCCGCCAGATCGTCGCGAAACACTTCAAAATCGACCACCGCCGCCAGCCCCTCCAGCGGATCGCCTGCCGCTGACAATGCCTTCAGCCGCTCCTCGCCGTCGAAAAATCCCGGTTACCCCCGCCATCGCCAATCCCCCGCATCCCCCAATCCCAGGAGCGAGCGATTCGCCACCAAAAACAACCGGTTTTTAGAGGTGCCCAGCTGCACTAACCAGATCGCGCCGTCTCTTGTTCGAAACGCCGTTGTTTGGTGATGGTGCCAGTACCAGCCCCAGAGTCCAGCCGACATAAAAGCGTGCATCCACCCAAAAGTCGGCCGCTGTGTACAATCTGAACTGATCGAGGGAATAGAAGCCGAGGAGCGTATCGAGCTGCAACGCGATTGCTAGCCAGCCGGCGGCTACCAGAGCAACACTGCGCGCGCAGCGCGCGAAGGCATGCTGCTTTGGTTCCTTTGTCATCCGATGATAGCCAAGACCCAAAATCAGCAGACATGGAATTATGGTGGTGATCACCTCTTGACCCGACCAGGAGAACAGCCACCCCGCAATGCCGGCGGAAGCGCCACCGATGATCCCCATCGGCACTCGGAGCCAGCGGCTTCGCGCGCTGAGCCAAGAGAGGGTTATCGTGAACGGCACAGGGGACCACGCGGTCGTCAACGTGATCGCGGCCGCAAGCCCTGAATTGGCCCCCGCGTGCTCGGCGCCTCGAGCGGAAACAAAGGCGGTCATGGCGTCGTGCACACAGACCGAAACCAGCGCGAAGGCAGGCTCAGGCATGCGGTGAACAATGGATTGCGCGGCTCGCGTGCTGCTGGATGTGAGGCCGGGCTGAGGAGATCGCCGGTCTGCCGGCTCGACAAAAAAAAGCGAGCATCAGACCGAGCAGCAGGGCGGATAATAGATCCACCCAGGTGAAATGATTCACCGCGGCGAGCAGACCCTGCCAGATGAATTCTGGCGCCGCGGCGCAGATGGCGATCCAGAGTGCCGAGATCAGGGTCGCGGAAACGGTCAACATCAAAGCTGCAAACCGTCCCCTACGCGACCGGATCGATGTCATTGGCTCAGAAGGGAAGGGGCCTTCCCTTTACCCGGCCGTCCACGGATCGATCAGCGTAAGGCCGCAGTCCTCAAAATCTCCGATGTCGCGCGTGATAACTCTCGCACCTTTAGTGCGGGCGATTGCCGCGATCATCAGATCAGCCGTCGCCGCCGGCCGCCCGGCGCGGCGGCGCGCTGAAAAGACGTCGGCGTAAGCAATTGCCGCTTCGCTGTCGAACGGCAGCACGCGACCGGCAAAATCTTCGCCGAACATGGCATTCGCCGCCGCTTCTAAAGTCGAGCGTCGGCGGCCCTGCGGCAGAACGGCAATGCCGGAGAGGATTTCGGCCTGACAGATCGAAGTGGTGAACAACAATTCGGGCGTCTGTCCTGCAATCCACGCGGCGACCGCCGGCGCCGGATCTGACGCCATGGCATTCGAGAGAACATTCGTGTCGAGGATAAACATCAATCAAAGCGCGGCGGATCGGGCACCGGCTCTCGCGGCGGAAGCTCAATATCATCGGCGCCGCCGAGCGGTGCAAAGCGCGCGCGGATACGCTCATACAAATTGCGTTCGGGCGGGCGCTCGGGTTCCTTTAAAGTCTCTTTGAGAATCTCTCGCAACTCGGCCTCCATCGAATGGCCGTGTTGCGCGGCGCGGACGCGCAAGCGCTCTTTAAGAGCCGCATCGACATTGCGGATCGTTAGGGTGGCCATCGGGGTCTCGTCCAATTGCATGCTGTCATTATACACAAAGGTATCGTTGAAAGCAACGCTTGCGTTTCCCCTCGCGTTCCGGTTTATTTTTGGTAACAGATTTTTTCAAGATAGGATAGACCAGGGATAGGGCCTATGCCGCTCGTTAACCATGCCGACCGAATTCTGCCGGACCTGAGCAAGACCGACCAGCTCCCGACCCCAATCGGTCCGGCCGAGCGTCGCCTCACCGCCGCCGAGTTTCAGGGCCTGGCGGAGATGCCGCCCGAGGTCGAGTGGTTTCGCAATCTGAAAAATCGCGGCACGGAGCGCGTCTACCGGAATGCCATTGCAGATTTCATGCGCTTCACCGGCATCCGTCCGGCCGGAAGAATTCCGCATCGTGACCCGCGCGCACGTCATCGAATGGCGCAATGACCTGGAGCAACGCGAAATCGGCCGCGACGGCAAGAAAAAGAATCCGGCCGGCTGCACGATCCGCAACCGCCTCGCGGCGCTGTCGTCGCTGTTCGAATATCTCTGCGACAAGAACGCCGTGCCCCACAACCCGGTCAAAGGCGTCAAGCGCCCCAAAACCCAGAGCGGCCCGGGCACCACGCAGACGATCGGCGATCACCACGCGCGACAGCTTCTCGCCGCGCCTGCCGACGAAACCACCAAGGCCAAACGCGACCGCGCGATCCTGTCGACGCTCCTCTACCACGCGCTACGGCGTGAAGAACTCTCTAAGCTCAAGGTCAAGGATTTCCGGCACGCGGTCCGCGGCGTTCCACATCTGCAAGTCGAGGACAAGGGCGAGAAGACGCGTTATCTGCCGCTGCATCCCGGGACCCACGCGCTGATCCACGAGTACCTCGAAGCCGTCGGCCACGGCGGCGACGACACCGGCGCGCTGTTCCGGCCGATCAAAAACAATCGCACCAAGACGCTCGAAAACGCGCTTACCCCCGACGCGGTCTACCGCCTGGTCAAAGGGTACTCCGCACAGCTTGGGTTGATTTCGAAAAAACCAATCGGCGCCCATTCTTTGCGCGCGACCGCCGCCACCAATGCGCTCGATCACCAGGCCGACATCGCCAAGGTTCAGGAATGGCTCGGCCACGCCAACATCGCCACCACCCGCATCTACGATCACCGCAAGTCGCGGCCCGAAGACAGTCCGACGTTCAAGGTCAATTACTGAGGAAGTGTATTCTGTAACTGACCGCGAGTTGTTTCCTCGGCTAATCGGCTACACCTTGATCGCAACCCGCGTCAGAGCGTACCGAACCCGGGCACGAGCCACGGCCGATGCGGCTGTTCAGGTGGTGCGATCACCCGATCGTCGAGACCCGGGTCGGTGAGAGCGACAGGGGTGGCTCCGCTATTATCAGCGTCGATATTCGGTTGGTGGGCGACAGACCAATTCTTGAAGCTGGTAGCAAGGCTGGCCGCCAGAGAAATTTGCATCTGAATTACACTCCTTGGAGGTGTTCTCATTGTAGATAAAATCGAGTTTTGTTCTCTTAAGGCTAGAGAGATGTCGGTGATCTCGGCGGAGTCTTGGCCGCCTGCTGTCTTTGGATCATTCCGAGCACCCTGATCCAGGACTTCGCCCGTAGCACCTGCCCGCCGAGCGCCGCAGCACGGGCGTTTCGCCGCGCGACGGTGGCAGCCTCCGCTCCGTGTACTTCGATCATGTTGCGAGCGAGTGTCGGCTCATCGGCACTATCGGCGATGACCGTCTCGTCGATTGCGGCGTCCAGCGAGGCCATCCTTCTCCTGGGTGAACTGGTGAACTCAATGGAACGCTCGAAGCGCAATGAATGCCGCCAAGCCCAGGCCGATCAGGATCGGAATGACAATTGGCGGGACGATCCAGGCTTTAATCACGATCGTCCTCCCTCAGGCATTGCCCGCTGATTTGACACTGCCGCGATAGTCGCTGGCTTCGCCTTCCAGCCTTGCGCAAAACGCCGGACCTCTGCGATTTGAGACGGCGCCAAGCCGAAGGAGACGCGCTGGTAGGCGGCCTGAGCCTTCTGGAGATGGGCGCCACGCAGACTCGTCGTCGCCAACAGGTACCACCCGCAAGCCTTTACTGAGCTTCCCGGTATGTCGGGCTCGCTAGCATACAGCTCGGCGAGTTTGATTTGTGCGCGGGGCAAGCCCTGTTCGGCAGCGGCCAGCAGCCACCTGATGGCCTCCGGCCGGTTACCTTCGACAACGTAACGGCTATCGTTCAATCCGTTTTCGTAAATGATTCCGAGATTGAATTGCGCCTCGGCATCGCCTCGTTCGGCGGCTTCAAGTAGATGTTTTTCCATGCGAGGTCGCTCCTCAACATCCGGGGAAGAGCCTCGATGCCGCGAAAGAGCAGCACATCTCCCTGTTATTTCAAGGAGCGGCGCCACCCTTCCGCGGCGTAGAAGCCCTAGAAGATTAGAAATCCATGCTGCCCATGCCGCCGGCCGGCATTGTCGCCGTGCCCTTCTGCGGCTTATCGGCGACCATCGCTTCGGTCGTAACAAGCAGACCGGCAACAGAGGCGGCGCCCTGTAGCGCCAAACGCACAACCTTGGTTGGATCGATGATGCCAGCCTTCACCATGTCGACGTAGGCGCCGCTCTGCGCGTCGAAGCCGTAATTGGCTTGGTCCTTCTCCAACAGCTTGCCGACGATGATGGAGCCATCCTCACCGGCATTGGCAAATATCTGCCGTGCCGGCGCTCGCAAAGCGCGGCGCACGATGTCAATGCCGGTTTTTTGGTCATTGTTCTCGGGGTTCAGCCCATCGAGCCGCTTGCTGGCATAAAGGAGCGTAACGCCGCCGCCGGCAACAACGCCTTCCTCGACCGCCGCGCGGGTAGCATGCACCGCGTCATCGACGCGGTCCTTGCGCTCCTTGACCTCGACTTCAGTCGCGCCGCCGACACGGATGATGGCAACGCCGCCCGCCAGTTTCGCCAAGCGGTCCTGCAGCTTTTCCTTGTCGTAATCCGAGGTCGTCTCTTCGATCTGCGCGCGCAGCTGCGTGCAGCGGCCCTCGATGTCCGACTTCTGGCCGGCACCGTCGATGATCGTGGTGGTGTCCTTCTCGATGCGCACTTTCTTGGCCGTGCCGAGCATGTCGAGGGTCACGTTCTCGAGCTTGATGCCGAGATCCTCACTGATCACCTGACCGCCGGTCAGGATCGCGATGTCCTCGAGCATCGACTTGCGCCGGTCGCCGAAGCCCGGGGCCTTCACCGCCGCGACCTTGAGACCGCCACGTAATTTGTTGACGACGAGTGTTGCCAGCGCCTCGCCCTCTATGTCCTCGGCGACGATCAGCAGCGGATTGCCGCTCTGCACCACCGCTTCGAGCAAGGGGAGGATCACCTGGAGACCCGATAGCTTCTTCTCGAACAGCAGGACGTGCGGGTTCTCGAGCTCAGCCACCATCTTCTCGGCGTTGGTCACAAAATAGGGCGAGAGATAGCCGCGGTCGAATTGCATGCCTTCGACAATGTCGAGCTCGGTCTCGAGGCTCTTCGCCTCCTCGACCGTAATGACGCCCTCGTTGCCGACTTTCTCCATCGCTTGGGCGATCATCTCGCCGATCTCGCGGTCGTCATTGGCCGAGATCGTGCCGACCTGCGCGATTTCCGCGTTGGTCGACACCTTTCTGGAGTTCTTCTTGATATCTTCAACGACCGATGCAACGGCCATGTCGATGCCGCGCTTCAAATCCATCGGGTTCATGCCCGCGGCAACCGCCTTCGATCCCTCGCGCACGATCGCCTGGGCCAGCACCGTCGCGGTCGTCGTGCCATCGCCCGCTTGGTCGCTGGTGCGGGTGGCGACCTCCTTTACCATCTGCGCGCCCATATTCTCGAATCTGTCGGAGAGCTCGATCTCCTTGGCGACCGTCACCCCATCCTTGGTGATGCGCGGAGCGCCGTAGGATTTGTCGAGAAGGACGTTGCGCCCCTTGGGGCCGAGCGTCACCTTCACCGCATTTGCGAGAGTTCTCGATGCCGCGCAGCATGCGGTCACGCGCGTCGCCGTTAAATCTGACTTCTTTAGCAGCCATGTTCGATCTCCCTGGTTAAGCGGCTTTCTTGTTGGCAACAGGGTGATCCATCACCCCCATGATGTCGGATTCCTTCATGATCATCAGGTCTTCGCCATCGAGCTTGACCTCGGTGCCCGACCACTTCCCGAACAGCACGCGGTCGCCGCTCTTGACGTCGAGCGGGTGCAGCTTGCCATTCTCGTCGCGTGCGCCCGGTCCGACGGCGACGACTTCACCTTCCATCGGTTTCTCCTGCGCCGTGTCGGGGATGAAGATGCCGCCAGAGGTTTTCACCTCGGGATCGACACGACGGATCAGCACGCGGTCCTGCAATGGACGCAGTTTCATCGATGGTCTCCTCGGACCAGGATTTGCGGAGGTGTTGGCACTATCGGAACGCGAGTGCCAACGCGTATTGAGGCACGTGGGGCGTCACCCTACGAAATACAACCACAAATGACCCAAAGAGCGTAAATCATAAAGTCGAATGTGGGAAAATGTGGCATCGCATTTTGCGCCAATTCTAAGGTATTTAATTCTTATTGGGATTTGAAGATTTCTAGTCTGGCGCCTGCGTCCCAGGCTGATCGGGGGCTTGTTTTGATGAATTTGCGACGGACACCGCTTCCTCGAAGTTGAAAATACGACCGTTCGAGATGGCGAACGCCCACATGCGTCCCGAGCATGGTGATGGCGGCGGACAGCGCCAGCTCGTTTGCCAGCGGCATGGGCACGCCGACAAAATCGTGAATTTGCAGCATGGCCTGCCGATCGGGGCGATGGTGACCGGCGCGGGAGGAATCGGAAACGAGTCGATCGACACGCTGCTCAAGGACCTGCGCCATCGCTTCAATGGCGAGGACGAAGCGCGGAAGGACTGGGCGCTCGATCCGGCGCGCTACACGCTCGCGCAGGTCGCGAACCGGCTTTGTAGCTTCCTATTCGAGGAGAAGGCTGCGGCCTTCGCCGGGGAAGTCTGGACCCGGGTACGGCTGTGCGGCTACTCCGCGGGTCGCCCGCTTGCCGAGGTCTGGGAGATTTTGCTGCTCGGGCCCAATTCCCCGGCGCCAGCCCAGGTGCAATGCAAGCAGGATTTCGGCATTCGGTGGGATGGTGAATACGAGGCGCTGAGTCGTCTGATCTTTGGGCTCGGGACCGGCTTTGAGGATGTGGCCGCCGATAGTGGGCTGACGCCGGCTGAAGCGCGCGAGCTGCATGCCAAGCTCTCGCCCGCGCTGTTCGAGCTTCTCTTCGTCGAGGCGATGCCGATCCGCGATGCGATCGATCTGGCGCGGTTTCTCGTGGAGACTACGATCGGTTTTGTGAAGTTTTCCGTTGCGCGGCCCAACACAGTTGGTGGCTCGATCGCGATCGCCGCCATCACCAAGCATGAGGGCTTCCAGTGGATCCAGCGACAGAACGGGTTCGGCGCCAGCTGAACCCGGTCCGGGTGCTGAGAACGCCCGCCAGCTCGAAGCCAACTAGTCGGACAATCTGGCGAGTTCATCGAGGACCTTCGCAATCAGCAGCTGGCGGCGTGGGTCCTGCGCCTCGGGGGTGACAGCAAAAAGCTGGATCAGATATCGGGCCTTTGCAGCGGCCTCGGGCCAAGTCGCCGATGGCGCCGCGACGGCATAGCTCTCGAATTCGTCTTGGCGCCGCCGCAAGGCGATCTGATCGGCCTGGACCTCGTGGAGGCGCCGGCGCAGCTCGGTTGATTTCTGGGCGGCCATGCCGCGATGCTCGTCGAGTTCAACCGGTCCGGCATGGCCGATTGTTTCTTTCGGGTCTTCGGTTAGCTCGATTGACATGGCTCTCTGCGATCCTTGTTATAGTGGCCTATTAGCGCGGCATCACGGCGAGCAGTTATCCTCCGCGGCCGCGAGGGCGGTTGCCTGACCAGTGCTGAACTTTTTGTCGAAGTGGTTCACAAATGTCTCGATCAGATGGCCATGATCCATGCTCACGCATGACGCGATCAATCTCCACTGTCGCGAGCATGAGCTTAGTGGATTGGTCGACATCATGCTCGCTCACCTTCAGCAGCGCCAATCGGCGGATTCCGCGTTTCGCGACCGCCTCGACGTTCTTGAAACCGTTACCTACCGCACGGTTATCTTTCACGCCGGCGAACTCCGCATCGAGCGAGGCACCGAACGCACGGTCCCCATCAACCCTCAGGACCTGGAAACGCTGTTTGCGCGTGCCAAAACCACTCTGACCGAAGACCTCGCCATGACCTACTGGCGCCGGCGCTATGACGATGACGAGCCGCTGCGCGCGAAGGTCGAGACCTACGAACTCGCCCATGATGGCGCCTTATTGCGCGTCCTCGAGGACCAGGCGGGCGATCAATTCCACTCCCTCTGGCAGCACCATCGTCCCCAAATCACTGTGCAGCCACGCGAGCGCCGCGCTCGTTATGAAGACCTTTGCATCATCGCCCGGCACGAGGAGGCCGGCATTCTCGATTTGCCTGAAACCATCACGCTCGAAATCCCGCCCGATGCGCCTGCAGCTCGCGACCACCTCTATGTCGATGATGCCGGTCTTTTTCGCCTGACACTTATCGGGTGGGAAGAGGCCGTTCTTACCGCAGAGCGCCAACGACCAGGATTCGTGACGTGGACCCGTAACTTCGATCGTAAGCCCTGGTCACTCGCCGTTCCCTACGAGTTCGGAGGACAGCGCCGGCCGCTCTTTCCGGATTTCATCGTCGTGCGCCGCGCCCGTGAGCACTATGTCGCCGATCTCTTAGAGCCTCACCTCGGCGAAGATAGCGTCGCGAAGGCAAAGGGGTTGGCGCAATTTGCCGACCGGCACGGCAACGAGTTTGGCCGCATTGAAATGATCCGGATGGAAGGTTATGTACTATGACGGCTCGATTTTAATGATCTTCGTGTTCGCCAAGCTGTTCTGCCAATTCAAACTCACGATGAACTGACGCGCCCCTCTTCGACACCTTCTGACGGTCCGGCGCTGCACTCATTCGCGTGCACGCCCGCCGTGGCTTCCCATCTGCACTTGCCAGCCGCTTTTCCTTCAAGGCTCGCCTGGTCCTTCGCCCGTTTGTGCCCGCACCAGCTCCTCGCGGCAGACCTTCTCCAAGGGTGGCAGGTCGTCCTGCACCACGTGCCACAGCACATCGTGTGCGACATGCTCGTAACCATGGCGCAGCACGTTCCCGATGCCGGCCACCTTCGGCCACGGAATTTCCGGGTGTCTCGCTTTGAGATCGTCGCCCAGGTGCCGGCTCGCCTCGGAGAAGATTTCGAGGCCGCGCTCGACCAGCCACCGTTTGCGCCTATCGGGTTCGAAGGCCCTGAGCGTCACCCCCGCCATCTCGCTGCGAATGAGCTCGACGGCCTCGATGATGTCCGTGAGCCGCGGGACGGGTGACGCTGGAGCCATCAGAACACTTGCAGAGCCGAGTCCTCGATCCGCTCCCGCAGAACCGGGTGCAAGCTGCGCCGCGTCATGATGTCGGTTTTGCGCCCAAGGATCCGGGCGGCGGTATCTTTCACGTCCATAAGCGCGAACAGCCCGAGCGATCCCTCGGGATGATCGAAGAACAGATCAACATCGGAATCCTCGCGCGCCTCGCCGCGCGCCGTGGACCCGAACAAATACAGATGTTCGACACCAAGTTGTCGTAGCTCGGCTTCGTGCTCTCTCAGTTTCTCTATCGCGTCATCGCGGCGCATGGGTCTTCCCGTTTGCTCAATTCTACAAATAAACCGTTATACCATAATTAGCAGGGACCGGCCTCTTGGTCGTTTCGATCACTTCGGCATCCGACGACCATTGGCCTCGCTCCCTGGTCCCGAATCTAGGCGTCCCGGCTCTTCCGGTCAATTTCAGGCGGTGCCGGCGCCGGATCGCAGCCTAAACCCCGCAGCAGCTCATCCCAATCGGTCGTGTAGCGAGGCGACAGAAGCTCCCGACGCAGTTTCCATGGTCGCTGCCGGCCGGCAACAGCGAAGGACACCGTATAGCGTCCGAAGCGGAGATTCAGCCGATCGACCGTCCGCATTAGTGCGACACGGCGGGGATTGTCAGCCTTGTCGAACAGCCCTTCCTGCACCGCCGCGGCCGGATGGAGATCGAGCAGCATGACGCCGGCTTTCTTGTAGTGGTAGCCGCCGCGCCAGATCGACTTGAGGCCGGCGAACGCGGCGCCGACCAGCTTGCCACTGTCGCTCGTCGCCACCGCCAAGTGCACCGGCCGCGCGGCGCAGTGCGGGCGCGTCGTCGGGTTTGAAGCGATTGGTTTCGACAAACACCATTAGGTGCGCGGTCGCCAGATGCTGGCGGCGCAGTTTTTCAGCCGCGCGCGCCGTGTAGGCGGCGACCGCTTCGCGCATATCCGCCAGCGCCGTCACCGGCCGACCGAAGGAGCGCGAGGCCATGATGCTTTTGCGGTCGGGAAAGTCGCGCTCAAGATCCATGCATGCCACGCCGCGCAGGTCGAGCGCCGGCCGCGCTCGCGGAGCTGGCCGCGGTGCAAATGCCACGGCGCGCCGATGGCAATGCCGAGGGTCTTGGCTTCGTTGCTGCGCGCGATCACGCAGTGGTCGTTGTTCGAGAGAACGACGACCGGCCGCCCACGCAGCTCCGGCTGAAAGACGCGCTCGCACGACACATAGAAATTGTTGCAGTCGACCAGAGCGAGCGGCCCACCCATGGTTACAGCATCCGGATGCTGCGCGTGATGACGCCCCACACCTCGAAGCTCTGACCATCCGCAAGCGGCATGTCGGCAAAGGCGGGATTTTCCGCCTGCAGCCACACCGTGTTGTACTTGATCCGGTAACGCTTGACGGTGCAAGCGCCATCGAGCAGCGCCAGGATGATGCTGCCGTTGACCGGTTCGCGCGCGCGGTCGACGACCGCGATATCGCCGGGAAAGATGCCGGCCCCGGTCGCGCTCTCGCCCTCGATGCGGATGGCGAAGGTCGCCGCCGGATGCTCGATCAGCAGCTCGTTGAAATCCTGCGGTCGGTCGACATAGTCCTCGGCCGGCGACGGAAAACCGGCGGCGGCCGACCAAGCCATCATCGGCACGCGCAATGCCGAGCGGCCCTCGACATCGATAAAGGCGGCGACTTCACCGCCCCTCTTTCGACTGGCAAACTGGCGGACGAGATCGGCAAGCGGTACCGGCAGGCGCACGGCTTTGGTCGCCGGCCCCCGCCGACGCCCCGCCCCTGACAAACCGCCGCGCCCCAAATAACGAGCGCCTGCGGCGTCAGTATATTAGTTTCGCGGAGACCGCAGAGATGGCCGGACGCAAACACCCCAACAGAACACCGAGCGAGGAAATCGCCGCCGTGATCGAATGGACCGGGCGGCAGGGTTTCAACGGCGATCAGCCGCCGCCAACCGGGATCGCAGGGAACCAATTCAGCAATAGTCGCTTGCAGAGTTGAATTCCCGGATGGCGCAGCCTTAATTTGCTCAAAGGCGCATTAAAAATGGAGTGCGGGAAATGGAGACGCTCTATTTGGTTCAGGTATGGCCAGATGGGCCAGATGGATTACAAAAATACGAGCATTATCAAAAGGTGTATGCTGATACTCCTAAGGAAGCCGCGGAATCGTCATATGGCGGTCCTTTGCATGAACGAGGAAGCAACCATCAACTTCGTGCGCAAGTGCATGTAACGACTATAGGTGAGATCAGAAAGATACCATTTTTTGAGCGACAACCGACGGAGGTAGAGTCGCCGCAGAAAATAAATGACCAAAACCGATGACACTACGCGGCACAGGTTTGTCACTGAAAAACCTGCCAAGGTCGCGTCTCGGCTTGCTACCCTCGGTTCTCGCCGAAGGGCAGGGTTGCTGAAGGCAACCCATGACTAAGAGAAAAGCCCTGAGGCGGCGCCCCATTTTCGGGTCTTAACCTCAGCCTTCAGGGTTGGAGGTCGTCGCTCGAATCGCGCCCGATTAGCCGTTCTTCGGCAATCGATCCATCGCCGTTGTCGATCCTGACTTTCTCCGGCTGATCGGAGCGTGCATCGCCTCGGCAATCGCCTGTTCGCGATCATCAAAGTTGGCGCGAGCGCGATCCTCGCCTTCTTTGATGACCTTCCATTCTTCGCCATTCGGATGAACTCGGCAAACGTGGTGCCCCAGCATCGTCGCGATTCCGCCTGATTAAGCCATTGCCAGTCAACCTTCCCGCACGTTCCGTTGCTTCCCGTAGCCCGCGGAGCGTATCGAATTATCCAAGTCGCAGGCTCTTCGGAAAAAAGCCTTGAGGACGCGATCCAGAGCGCCATCGTTCGGGCCTCGAGTACGCTGCGCCAAGTCGGCTGGTTCGAGGTCGTGGAGACCGGCGGCCATGTTGAAGACGGCAAGGTCATGCATTATCAGGTCACGCTCAAAATCGGATTTACCGTCGACAACGATTGACCCGAAAGAAATCCTTCGAGGTTAGTAGCCCTACCGCGCTGACGTCTCTTCATCTTCGCCACATGCCGAGCGGGAATGCCACGCGGAGAGGCCACAGCTAGGAGCCTGTCTGGGTAATAGCGGGGGCGATTGTATTGCGGGCGTGGGTTTTGGCGAGCTGCGGCTGGCTTAAAGGGGGGCGCGCGTCGAGCGGCGTTGTCTTGCTCACCCGGCGGCGAGCTTGTTGAGGTTGTGGGCGGTGCAGATCAGCGCCCATCCGACCGCGACCTTGTCGATCCCACGCAGCAGAAACTGGCGAAACCCTCTGGCCTGTTTGATCTGGCCGAAGACCGGCTCGACGATCTGCTTTCGCAGGCGGTGTCGGCTACGGTGGCGGGCGCGTTTGAGCTTGGCGCGCATTCGTTGCACGAGCGGCCCGCCGCGGAATTTTGTCGTGTCGCCGGCCGGGTGACCGGCGCGGCCGGTCGCCAAATAGGCACGGATTTTGCGCCCGCCCAGAGCCGCGAGATTGGCCTCAGAACAAAAACCGGCATCGCCGGAGACCTCGGCTGGCTTGCGAGCGGTGTTGGCGCTGACCGCATCGACCAGCGGGACGAGGGCGGCGTGGTCGTCGGGATTGTTGCTCAGGCGACGGGCGAGGATGATCTGTCGGCGCCCATCGACGGCGGCTTGTGCGTTGTAGGCTTGGACAAACCCGTCGCGGCCGATCATGATCCGGCTGTCAGGATCGGTGAAGTTGCGTTGCGCCTCGGGTCTGGGCCAGCCCGGCGGATGCTTGGGCCGGCGGCCACCGCGATAGGGTTGGGGTGTGGCGGCTTTGGCCGCGGCTGCCGCCCGAGCCTCCGCTTCGAGCTCGGCCTTGGCGGCGCGGATCTTCGCCAGCCGCCGTTGCTTGTCGCGCATCCACTCGGGCGGCTCGTCACCACGCCGGTCAGTACCAGGCAGGCTGTCTTCCTCGGCATCGGCCGCCGCGGCGCGCCCCAGCCAGGCCGCGATCGCGGCAGCAAGATCGCTCTCGGCTTCGCCCATGCGGGCATCGCTCGTCGCCTTGTTCTTAGAGGCGTTGGCTTTGATTTTCGTGCCGTCGAGCGCGACCTGGCCAAAATCGACCAGACCCGCCCGGCGACACAGTTGCAACACCTGCTGAAACAGCCCGGCCAACGCTTCAAGGTGCCGCTTGCGGAAATCGCTGATCGTGCGGAAGTCCGGCCGGTTCATTGCCGTTACCGCCTGAAAGTCGAGCCGCTCCTCGCAGCCCCGCGCAATCTGCCGCGAGGAGTAGATGCCGCGGCTATAAGCGTAGAGCAACAGCGCCACCATCATCCCCGGATGGTACGGCGGATACCCCCGCTCCTCGGCATAGCCCGCCAGGATCGCCGACAGATCCAGCCCGACGCGCACCGTGTCGCGCACAAAATGCGCCATATGGCCGGCCGGCACCAAATCCTGCACCGAGGGCGGCAGCAGCCAAATCTGATCTATATCCCAGGGACAAAATGTCTTGCTCATACCACATCTTGTAGCAGACCCTCCTTCCCCCTCGCCAGTCCATTTTACTCAGACAGGCTCCTATTGTCTAATTGCGTTGATAGACGGTATTAAGTAGGATGCGTCAGGTGATCATACCATCTGAGGTGTGCGATGGCACGAGTGGCGATCGCGCTAAGCTGCACCGCGGAGCAGAGAGCTGAGCTGGTGGCTCTTGCTCGAAGTCGGACAGAGGAGGCTCGCCTAGTGGAACGGGCCAAGATGGTCCTGGCGTGCGTGGAGGGCAAACGCAACGACGCGGTTGGCCGCGAACTTGGAGTGCGGCCGAATACGGTTGGTCTGTGGCGCCAGCGTTTTGCCGCCGCCGGGTTGGTCGGGCTGCGGGATCGGGCGCGGCCCGGAAAGACCCCGACCTATGGTGCCGATTTGCGGCTGCGGGTTCTGCACCAATTGGAGTTGCCACCGCCCGCGGGGCTGGCCGGTTGGGATGGGGCGTCGGTGGCGGCGGCGCTCGGGGTCTCGGCCGATGCGGTTTGGCGCCTGCTGCGCCGGGAGGGCATCCAGCTGCGCCGCCGGCGCTCGTGGTGCGTCAGCACCGATCCGCAATTTGCGACCAAGGCCGCCGATGTCGTCGGTCTCTATTTGAACCCGCCGCAAAACGCGCTGGTCCTGAGCGTCGACGAGAAGCCGACCATCCCGGCGCTGGAGCGCGCCCGGGGGTATGTCCTCACCAGCAGCGGCAAGGTGGTTCACGGCTTGCAGAGCACTTACAAACGGCATGGCACGGTCAACCTGTTCGCCGCCCTCGAAGTCGCCACCGGCATTATTCGGGGGAAAACCACCGGCACCAAGAAACGGGTCGATTTCCAGGCCTTTATGACCGAGCTTGTCGCCGAGCACCCGCCCGACCGGGAGATCCATGTCATCCTCGACAACCTCTCCACCCATAAGAAGAACGACGACTGGTTGGCGGCGCATCCCAATGTTAGCTTCCACTTCACGCCAACTTCGGCAAGCTGGCTCAACCAAGTGGAAATCTGGTTCGGCATCTTCAGCCGCAAGGCGCTGGCCGGCGCCAGCTTCGCGCAACTCGTCCAGGCAATCCGTGACTTCACCGACGCCTACAATCGTAACGCCGCCCCCTTTCTGTGGCGCAAGCGCGAGGTCAGCGGCAGCCAGTTGCGATATACTATCGTTAATCTACGCAATTAGACACTAGCCCGGATTTCTCACACATCGATGAGTTATCGGGGTGGAGCGGCGGAGTTCGTGGTATGCGAGTCCGGCACGGTAGGTTGCGCGCTGGACGTGTAGTTCGAGGCGCTTGTCGCTTGTCGGTCTTTGGTCGAGATTTTGGCGTCCTCCTGCGGCTTCAGTTGCCGGCCGCGGCGAGTGCTGCATGTGCTGCCTGGTACTCGGCCTGATAGGGGAAGGCCGAAGGCATGGCGAGTTTGATGCGGCGCACGCTGGTGCGCACCAGAGCGCCGATCTTCAGCAGCTTGAGGCGGATGGTGCCGCAGGTGGCGCGGGCGAACTGAGTGTGGACGAGGGCGATGCTACGCAGCGCGCACAGCAGGACATAGGCCATCGAGGCAAACCACAGCCGTAACTGGTTGGCGCGCATCGTCCGGGCTGAGGTGCGGTCGGCATAAAGGTCGAGCTGGCACTCCTTGATGCGGTTTTCCATGTCGCCGCGGGCGCAATAGACCTTCTCGTAAAGGTGCATCGCTTCGTGCTCTTCGCGGGTCAGCGAGGTGACGACGAAGCGCGGATTGGCCTCGCCCCCGGTCCATTCCGCCTTGGCCACGACGCGGCGCTCGCGGCTCCAGCTGTCGCGGGTGCGCCAGTCGAAGTCCCTGAAGCGGCGCGCCGGCTTGCCGGTTGTCCGGCTGTGCTCGGCCGCTTCGGCAAGCTCGGCCTTGATCTCATCGACCAGCCGGGAGTTGCGCGCCAGGCCGAATAGAAAGTCCACGCCGTTGTTCTCGCACCAGCTCATCAGCCCATCGCGGGCGAAGCCCGAAATCGGCCCGCAGCAGAATGCGCACCGCCGGCCAGCGCCGGCGGATCTGGGTGACGATCCGGCTCAGTTCTTCAACGCTGCCGGCACTTCCGTCGATGTCGGCCGGGCGCAATTTGGCCGCCAGCAGATGCCGGCCGCAGAAGACATAGAGCGGCAGGTAGCAGTAATTGTCGTAATAGCCGTGGAAAAAGCGCCCTTCCTGATGCCCATGCAGCGGGTCGTCGGTGGCGTCGAGAGCCTGCCCTCGCGAAGGCGGGGGTCGAGAGTGATCTGGGTCGGAACGGTGGCATGGGCATCGAGGAAAAGATCGACGAACAGGCCTTCGATCTGCGCCGCGTCATAGCTGATCTTGTGATAGCGCGACGGTTCCGGCTGGCTCAGCTCCAGCCGGTTCAGCGTCGATTTGCCGGCCAGCGGGGCGCAGTCCGAGCGTCGTGCCGAAAGCTTGCCGGCCAGCACCGCCATGACTGGATCATGCCGCAACTCGTCGTGGTCGATCAGATCCTCATAGCCAAGCGCAATGCCAAAGACGCGCTGTCCAACCAGGGTGCGGACCTTGTGTTCGATCAGTTCGGCCGCCCGGTGGTCCACAAAACAGCCGGCAAACCTCTCGACCAGCCCGATCGCCCGGTCAGTGGCACCCAACAGCATCGCCCCGGCGTCCGAGGTCATGCTGCCGCCGTCAAATCCCGCCACCACCTTGCGACCTTCGACGGGTGCAAAACCAAACAGATCCGGGATACACTCTGTGAGCATCGGGGCTTTCCTTGGCCTGAGACCAAACCGTTGTGGCAACACGATTTTCTCAGAACCCTTGCCCCGATGCACCTATCCCGTTTGAGAAATCCGGGCTAGGCCCCCGTCAATCACAACGGCGCTTGGCTTCTGGCCGACGTGGAGCGCCGCACCCGCATGGGAGGGACGAGCCGGGCAAAGGCACGCGGGCGGCACTCCGCGCCGCAGGGGACGGGCGCCGAGCGCCCTGGCTGTTGACTGCGGCCGCTTAGGGGCATCTCATCAGATATCGATCAACACGTTTTTTAGCGTCTTCATCTCTTCGAGGACACGGCCGGCGCCGAGCGCTAAACAGATCAGCGGTTCGTCGGCGATTGAGATTGGAAGGCTTGTGGCGTGCCGCAGCACCAAGTCGAGATTGCTGAGCAGCGCACCGCCGCCGGCGAGCATGATCCCCTTGTCGACGATGTCAGCGGCGAGTTCGGGGGCCGTGTTTTCGAGCGCCACCTTGACCGTCTCGATGATCGAGCCGACCGGTTCGGCGAGGCTCTCGGAAATCTGGCGCTCGCTGATCACGATTTCCTTCGGCACCCCGTTCATAAGGTCGCGCCCCCTGATCTCCATAAACCGGCCTTCGCCGTCATCAGGCATGCAGGCCGACCCGATCTCCTTCTTGATCCGCTCGGCGCTGCTCTCGCCAACGAGAAGATTATGGTTGCGGCGGATATAGGCGATGATCGCTTCGTCCATCTTGTCGCCCCCGACCCGAACCGATCGGCAATAGACGATGCCGCCAAGCGACAGCACCGCCGCCTCGGTCGTCCCGCCTCCGACATCTACGACCATCGAGCCGGTCGGCTCGGTCACCGGAAGGCCGGCACCGATCGCTGCCGCCATCGGCTCCTCGATCAGAAAGACCGACCTTGCACCTGCACTTTCAGCCAATTCCCGGATCGCGCGCCGCTCTACCGCGGTCGAGCCCGAAGGCACACAGACGATGATCTGCTTTGCGGAGAAGCTGCGGCGGTTGTGCGCCTTGCGGATGAAATGCTTGATCATTTCCTCCGTTACCTCGAGGTCGGCGATGACGCCGTCGCGCAGCGGCCGGATCGCTTGAATGTAGCCCGGAGTGCGGCCGACCATCAGTTTCGCCTCCTCTCCGACGGCGAGGACTTGTCTCTTACCCTTGACGCTCGCGATTGCGACCACCGACGGCTCATTCAGGACGACACCGCGCCCTTTTACGTAGATGACGGTGTTTGCTGTGCCGAGGTCGATCGCCATGTCGGCCGACAGCAAACCCAACATTCTTCCAAACATCTGACTGCGAACCCGATAAGAAAAGGTCCCTCAGCTTGTCGGATTGACCCGAGATATCCAATGGCCCGGCCGGCACCTCTGTCTAATAACTCACAGAACAATCCGTTCGACCTGATCGAGCGTGACCTGGTCGTTTCGGCGGTCGTAGAGCTTGCTCGTGCGGGCGCTTTCATGCGCCGCCATCTGCTGGGCGTATTCGAGCAGGCCGCCGTTTAGCAGGTAGACGGTGATCCCGGTCGCGCGGAATGTGTGGCACCCGAGTCGCGTGATGATGCCGGCCTTCAGAGCGCGCCGCACGATCATCCGCCGCGCGTCCTGACGGGTCATGCGGTCGCCGGTCAGCTGTTTTCGGCCGCGGCCGCCGAGAGTGCGGAAGAGGGGGGTGGCCTTCTCGGCGCCGATGCCGGCCGTCTTCACATATTCGTCGAGGTAGGCCTCGAGCAGGTGGTGTGCGGACATCTCGTGCTATTTGCCGCCTTTCTCGTGCAGGCGCACCCACCAGCGCTTGCCCTGCGGGTAGTAGTCCTCGACGTTCATGTGGAGGGCAGGCGAGATCCGGGCGAAGCTATATATAAGGAGAGCGATCAGCGCCCGGTCGCGCAGCCCGACGATCGTCGACACATCGATGCTGTCGATGAGCTTCTTGGCCTCGTCACCGTCGAGGACGGGCGTCTTGCCCTTTTTGACGACGTGCTTGGGCCCGCGCACTGCGGCGGCCGGGTTCTGTTCGACGACCTGGCCGACAATCAGCCAGTCGAACAGCATGCGGAGCGCAGCGAGATGCTGCTTGACGGTCGGCGCCTTATAGCTGCGCGTCAGGGTCTCGATATAGGCCGAGACGTGATGCGTACGGATCATGCCGAGCTCGCGGATTTCACGCTGATCGAGCCAGGCGAAGAAGCCGCGCATTGCGACGGCATAGGCCGCGCGCGTGTTCTGGTTGCGGATATTGGCGGTGAAGAAGTCGATGAACCGCAACGCAGCGCGCTCGCCGGCGGCGGCCACCATCGCCGGCACCAGCATCAACCCGGCCGCCGGTTCGAGGATGACGACCTCGGTCTTCTTTCCCAGCCCGTTGTCGGGCACCTCGGACTCGCCCATCGGACCCCTCCCCCGCACGTTATGGATCACTAAAGATCGGGGAAGGGGCCTCGAACAGCGCTCGTGTCTTGTAACACTGTATATGATGTGATATCATATACAGTGTGAGATGCGTGCTCGATACCAATGTCGTGGTCGCGGCGATGCGCAGTCCGACCGGTGCATCGGCCGCGTTGTTGATGGCAGCACGCCGCTCCGACATCACGATGCTCGCCAATGTCGCGTTGGCGCTCGAATACGAAGCGATCTGCCAACTCGCCGAGCACCGCTTGGCCGCCGGGCTTGATCTTGACCAGGTCGGCATCTTTATCGACGCGGTGTTGGCCATGGTCGAGCCGGTCGAGACGCATTTTATCTGGCGGCCGCAGCTGCGCGATCCGGCCGACGAGCTTGTTCTCGAAGCCGCGGTCAACGGCCAGGCGGCGGCGATCGTGACGTTCAATCGGCGAGATTTTGGCGCGGTGCCTGCCGGATTTGGAATTGACCTGCTGACACCCGCCGAAGCGATCCGGAGGATCAGGACATGAAGAACCAGAGCACCTACCCGCTCCGCCTGCCACGCTCGGTCAAGGCCGAGGTCGAACGGCGAGCCAAGCAGGACGGCATCAGCGTCAACCAGTTCGTCGCGACCGCGGTTGCCGAGAAGCTGGCCGCCATGGGTACCGCGGAATTCTTCGCCGAGCGGCGGGAGCGAGCCGATTTCACCGCCTTCGACCGGTTGATGCGGCGCAACGGCGGCGAGCCACCCGCGCCGGACGATACGATCGCCTGAGCCGCAGACACAGCAGATCCCGTCGACAACGGATCAGGAACGGGAAACGGTGAACCCCGCGCAAATTCCTTCTGAATGTTCACTACCCGACGGGGTGGATCGGCGGGGATGCTGACGAGGTCCGTTATGGGTGGTGGAAAGCGGGCGTTCGGCGAAAGGACGGGGTTTAGAGACGGCGCACGCGTCTCAGGGTCGGCTCAGCACCATCACGCGGCGAGCCGCCCGTCCAGCCATCCAAGTCGCGCGCGTCCGCGCATCCCGCTCCGAGGCCGGCATACCACAAGGACCGGCCGCCAGTTCGCACCCGCACGCTTCGTCCAACGCAAAATCGCGAAAGGCAACAACGCGCTGGTCTTGAACGCCGACACCCGGATCCCGCCACGCGAGGGCGAACACGTCGGAGGCCTTGGCCATGACGTTTCCGCCAAACGGACGGACGAGCCGCCCGGAAGCGAGCTCCGCATCGACCATCGGCGATCTCCCAAGAGCGATGCCAAGCCCGTCGATCGCGGCCGACAAGGCAAGCCCAAAATGGCTGAACCTCAACTGTCGCGCCACTTGCGCTGGTTGCAGGCCAAATCGTGAAAGCCAACTCGACCATGTAAACTCGGTGTCGTCCACCTCCGCCGCGTCGCTTTCGATCAGCGTATGGCCGACGAGGTCGTGAAGACCGCGCAGCGGAACTTCACTATCGAGGATCGATGGCGCGCACACGGGAAAGACGATCTCGCGCAACAGCGGCATCTCCACCCGATCGCGATCGGCCAGCTTTGCTGGACGTTTCACCACAGCAACATCGACGCCGTCGCGCCACAAGTCGGGCTCGCGTCCGTCCATGGCGGCGATCCGAACCTCGATCTCGGGGTGGAGCGCTGCGAATCTGCCGAGACGCGGGACCAGCCACCAAGTGGCAAATGCCGCCGGAGCCGCGACAGTGAGGACGCCGATCCGTCGCTGGCTGCGTACCCGTTCGCTGGCGAGCAGCACGGTGTCGAGCCCCGCACGGACCCCTTCGAGCAGCGTTCGACCGTCGATCGTCAAATCGATCCCGCGATGCAAGCGCCCGAACAGAGAGGCTCCGAGGTGATCTTCCAGCGCGCGGATCTGATGGCTCACCGCGCTCTGCGTCAGCGCAAGCTCTGTCGCCGCGCGAGTGAAGGATAGGTTCCGGGCGACGGCCTCGAAGGTCCGCAGCGTGGCGAGCGGTGGCAGCGAGCGATAAGGGCTCGGCATGGACTACTTCCTCGCATGACGACAATTCATCCTCAGATGAGGATCGACCATTAGCACGGGTTTCCGGACCGACCTAGCATTCCGGCACTTCATGGGAGGGGGAGAGCTGGAGCAATGCAAGTGCATGAACCCGCCGACCGAGATGGCGACGCTTCTCGGCCGCCGGTCGATGATGCGGCGCGCGACGGCTGGGGCGCTCTGCTTACGGGTCGCAACCTTGGCCGCTCCGCCGTCCTTACCGGCGCGGTCGCGATACACGCGCTCTCACTCCGGGTGGTTGTAACAGTGCTGCCCGTGGCAGTGGCTGACATCGGTGGTTTGCGCTTTTTTGCGTGGACGATGACGATCGCGATGGTCAGTGCGATCTGGGGCGCAGCATCCGCCGCGCCATTGGCCGTCTCACGCGGACTTCGGCGGGCCTACCACATCGCTCTGACGCTTTTCGTGGTTGGCAGCGTCATCTGCGCGATATCCCCCAGCATGGGGGTCTTTCTCATGGGTCGCCTGCTCCAAGGCCTGGGCGGTGGACTGTTGACTGCACTCGCCTATACGACAATCTCGCAGGTCTTCCCCGCCAATCTTCATCCGCGGGCAATTGCCATGTTGTCCGGTGTCTGGGGCATCGCTGCGCTCTCTGGACCGCTGGTCGGTGGCATTCTCGCAGGATGGGGGCTGTGGCGCTGGGCTTTCTGGATCGATGTTCCGCTCGCGGCGACGATCGGGGCGATTGCCCAACGGACGATACTGACCCCCGTCGGCGAACAGTCGAGCCGTTCGCCGGCCCCTGCGATCGCATTTGGACGGCTGGCCCTTCTTGGCGGTTCCGTAATGGCGGTCGGGATCGGCGGATTGTCCGGGGACGCGTTGACCAGTGGGCTTGGCATCGCAGCCGCTGTCATCCTTTTGGTAACGGCGCTGCGCGTGGACGATCGCTCCGCTCGCGCCCGACAACAGCGTTTCCTGCCTACCGGGGCATTCGATCCTCGCACCCCTCTCGGCGCGGTGTCGCTGGTCATGGCCTTGATCGGCGGCTTGTACCCTGGCGGTCGTCTATGTGCCTTATGTGATCGTGCGCGTTGACCTGTACCCTCCGGTCACGGGGGGATATCTGAGCGCCGTTATCCCTCTGACATGGGCAGCCACTGCGATTGCTACCGCATCAATAGGCTCATGGGCGCACCGCTTCATCCTGTCGGGACCGGCACTCGTGACGCTCGGCCTCATCCTTACGGCGTGGGCGCTGGCAACCGGTTCGCTCGCAGCTATTGCGGTCGGGCTTGCTTTGGTCGGTGCGGGTATCGGGGCGTCCTGGGCCTATCTCGGAAGTCTGCTAGTCGAGTTCGCAGAGGCGAAGGAGCGGAATCTAGCGGCCGCCTTCATCTCGACCGCGAACCTCCTTTCACAAGCGTTTGGCGCCGCCTTCGCCGGAATGATCGTGAGTATCGCCAGGTTTGGCGATCCCGCGCTTGGCTCAGCCGGCCTCGTGCGCGCGGTCGTCTGGCTATTCCTGACGATCTCGTTGTTTCCGGCGGCAGCGATGCCCTTTGCGGTCAAGGCCGTTCAATCATCTCCGCAAATTACGACTGCGCGATGAGGCTGGGAGCGCGCAGAAAAACCTGCAACATTGGCGCGCCACAGCCGGACACTCTGGCGGTGAAAATCCGACGATGGTACTCCGGCCGAATGACCTTGATCGGTCCAAAAGCTGTCGCCCATGTTACCGGTCAGGTCGGTATAGGTGGCGTACTTGGCGGCAATAACAATTCTTATGGGGTTGGTGTTCAATATCCGCTAGTGGGTGCGGAACTTAGCTATGGCATACCTCTTGGCTATGGCTATTCGAAGGATGATATACTTGGCCTTGGCTTATAGCGTTTCTGATTTTTCTAACTCCTAGTTACGAGCTGCAATGGACAGAAGAAGAATATAAGCGAGCGTGGCGGTTACTTCGCTTTTATGAGTGCGTTTCTTATGTAACTTTTTTCCGGCATTTCTTTTTGGTTGTCTATTAATTTCTAAAATCATTGATTATGAGCCTCTAATCAAAGGGGTTCTTGCCATACTATGGGCAGTAACTTTCATTACGATAATGTCAAAACTGCGTTTTCGATGCCCGAGATGTGGCAAGCCTTTCTACTATAGAGGTCTTCTACGATCGCTTACGGGGGAGCGTTGCATGAATTGCGCCCTACTAAAGGGGGAAATACCGAAATGAATTCCGAAGCCCACTCCGAAACCTCGTGGACCTACGGCAACGGCGCGACAGACGCCCATACCTTCGATTTCGATTACCGCATGACGAGCGTAAAGGACGTGGGGACCGGCAACGTTCAGTATCTTGAAAAAAGAGGGACACCCTTTACCCGAGCGTCTCCCTTCCACCTACGCCAAGGCTTCGGTGGACAAGTCGGGACCGGGCTCTAGGCGTCCGCCTTCGCCAGAGCTACGGCGTGACGCCCGGAGCCGCCAAGAGGCTGTCTCCGCCCATTCGGGTCACGATCCCTGACGCGCGCGCGTCACCACATCAGAGCGGCGGCGGCCGATCGACCGGAACGCCGGCCTTGACCACGATTCGTTCGCGGCTTCATGTAGAACAACCAGCGAACGTATGGTAGGACGATGCGCGAAATTCCGCCGCGCTATGACTTCCGGCTCGAGGATCTACGCGCCTGGCATCTGGTCGAGGCCTCCTGCAGGCATTGCCGGCACAAGGCACCCGTCGCCCATGAATTGCTGCTGCAGGCGCGTCCTTCCTACACGCGGCTTTCCGACCTCGAGAGCGCGCTGCGTTGTCAGCGCTGTGGCGCCCGCGGACAGGCATCGCTCACCGTCCAGCCGCGACCTCGGGATTGACCCATTGGAAGAGGGGAGGGGGAAGCGCTCGACCGGCTCTCGGGGTTTGGAACCGGCCGACTACCCCATAGATAACCGTTGATCGGAATGCCAACCAGCTGCAGGCCCGACCCATGTGCAACGATTTTGGCAACAGCGTGCCATACAGTGACTACCTCGCGGCCTTCAGCCAGATCCGCGCCCCCGTCGTATTTCCGACGGCGGCCCCCAATCTCGAGCGCGACGATATCTGGCCGACCGAGACCGCACCCGTCTTTCGGCGCCGGGAGGAGGGGGTCGAGCTGGCGCCGCTGCGATGGGGCTTCCCGCCGGGTCGGCCGAAGGCAGCGCCGGTCATCAATTTCCGCTCTGAAGGGCGGCGATTCCCCAAAGGGCGCTGCCTGATCCCTACGTCGCATTTCTTCGAATTCACCGGTGCGAAATCGCCGAAGTCGAAATGGAGGTTCACCAAAACCGGGGAGGACTGGTTCTGCTTCGCAGGCCTGTGGCGCCCGATGCCCGACGGGGCAGGCGAGGCCTTTACGCTCCTGACAACCGAGCCCGGTTCCGACGTCGCGCCTATTCATGACCGGCAAATGGTCGTTCTCGATCGCCCGGACTGGCTTGCCTGGCTCGATCTCACCCGGCCGGAATCCGAGCTACTTCGCCCGCTTCCCGCCGGAAGCCTCATGGTCGAACAGATTCGATAAGTTGCCATGGCACGAACAGCAGCGGCGCGCTCCGCGCTTCCCGAGTGGATAAAGCCGCAACTGACGCAGCTCGTCACGGCGGCGCCGGATGGCGATCAGTGGCTCCACGAAATCAAATACGACGGCTTCCGCATGCATGCCCGCCTCGACCGTGGCACGGTGCGGCTGCTGACCCGCAACAGTCTTAACTGGACCGGCAAATATCCGCAGATCGCAGGTGCCGTGTCGTCGCTTCGGGCGCGCCAGGCCTATCTCGACGGCGAATTGTGCGGCGTCCGCCCCGACGGCATCACCTCGTTCAGCATGATCCAGCTGGCGTCCGACGCCGGCAACGCCGCCGGCCTCGTGTTCTTTCTGTTCGATCTTCTCCATCTCGACGGCGAGGATCTCGCCGGGCGGCCATTGACCGACCGCAAGGCACAGCTTGCCGGCTTGCTGGAACGTGCCGGCTCATCGCTGCATTACAGCGACCACCAGACCGGTCTCGGCCCTGACTTCTATGAGAAAGCCTGCGCCCTGGCGGTCGAAGGGATCGTCTCGAAACGCGCCGACGCCGCATATGCGCCCGGCAATCGCGGCTTGTGGGTCAAGGTCAAATGCCTCAACCGCGAGGAATTCGTGGTGATCGGCTGGACCGAACCCGAGGGTTCGCGCCGGTTTCTCGGTGCCTTGCTGCTCGGCTATTACGATCGCGCCGGAAAGCTGACCTATGCCGGCCGCGTCGGCACCGGCATCAACACCGCCGAGCTTCAACGCCTGTGGCAGCGGCTGCAACCAGTGGCCGTCGACAAGATGCCGCTCGACGTCGCGCCGCCGCGCTCGACCCGCTTCGGATCGCCGCTGGTCCTCAGCCGCGTGCATTGGGTGCGGCCCGAGCTTGTCGCCGAGGTCAAATTTCTCACCTGGACCGACGACAATCTGCTGCGCCAGGTCATCTACGAAGGGCTGCGCGAGGACAAGCCGGCAACCGACGTGCGTCGGCCGCTACCGCACCCGACGCTCACGCGCTAAGATTGGCGACCATGCTGCGCCCTCAACGATGAGATCTTAATGCCTGAATATATGCTCATCGCTCTTACGCTCGCGGTAGCGATTGTAGGCGCCCTATGGAAAGATCCTCCCAAACTCGCCAAAGCAAGCTTAATACTTCTTGCCGTCGCGACAGTACCGTATCTAATTTCAAATTATGGGAAGACAATCAAGAAAAGCGATTTCTGAAATTAGCACTGACATCACTCCTTGTGCCATCAAACTCAAACTATAATCTGTTCTATAGAGACTTCGATATACAAGCGGCAGCCCGCGGTTATAAAGTGGACGACTATCCCTGCCATCACTCGCCCGAAGGGCTCACGTGTTTTTTCACCAACTCTTATGGCTCAAAGCATGGAACTCTGGTCCTCAACAAAGCAGATGTTGCCACAGTATATGCCAGCCTAATCGGCGGCGTTAGCAACGATGCGACAATCAAAGATATTTTTAACAATCAATACACGCCGTCCATTAAGAACGAAGAATTTCTAGACAAAATCGGTATTCTGGGATTCGACACCTTCTACGACATATGTAACAGATTCCCGGATAATTATGATTACAACTCTAGGGCGTGTCGTCAATTGAGCCAGATGATAGCGGCGGCGAGGTGGATGGCGACGAGGAAATTGCGTGCAGTTTTGTCGTAACGGGTGGCGATGGCCCGGAACTGTTTGAGTTTACAGAAGAAGTTTTCGACCAGATGGCGTTCCTTGTAGAGGTCGCGGTCAAAATCGGCAGGTGCAAGTCGGTTTGGTCGCGGCGGGATTTGACCGCCGATTTGCCGGCGCGCGCCAGGGGTTCGCGGACACGGGCGTCGGCGTCAAAGGCTTTGTCGGCGATCAGCCGATCGGCCGCCATCTGCGGCAGCAGCGCGTCGGCGCCAACCAGATCGTGGGCCTGTCCCGCGCTCAGCAGAAAGGCCAGGGGATTGCCGAGCGCATCAACCAGAGCATGGATTTTGGTGCTCAACCCGCCGGTGAGATATCCGGGCTAAGCCCGATCGCCTCGTCCTGGTCTTTTTTTGGGAGCGCCGGCACTGTGCTGATGCGCCCGCACGATGGTGCTGTCGATCATCGCGTATTCGTTGTCAGCATCGGCGGCGAGATATTCGAAGATGGTTTGCCAGACCCCGCTTTGCGCCCACCGGCTGAACCGGCGATGGGCATTCTTCCAATCACCGAACCGTTCTGGCAAATCGCGCCACGGGATGCCGGCGCGGAAACGATAGAGGACGGCTTCGACGAATCGACGATTGTCTTGGGCGGTCACGCCGACATGGCCGATCCGCCCTGGCAGCCCGTCTTTGATCCGCTCCCACTGGTCGTCTCGCAGTCCATATCGGGTCATGGGTCAGCCTCTTGCCAAAGCCAACTTCCGCGGTTTTGGGTGATGCGGTTGCTGGGGATCGCAGAAATGCTGGGGTTGCGACGACACCGCTCGCATTGTGGTGCTAAATGATCGATATTTTTGTGATTGAGACGGTTTGTTTATCTTGAGAAGTGGCGACAAATCGTGGTGCCCTTGCCGCAAGCAGGGTGCCGCGCCATGTTCGTCCGCGTCAAGAAGATCGGAGCCTATGAGTACCTCTACCTCGTCGAGAACGCACGCGAGGGCGGGCGCCACGTTCAGCGCGTCATCAAGGCGCTCGGCCGGCGCGACGAGGTCGAAGCCTCCGGCCTGATCGACGGGCTGATCGCCTCGGCGGCGCGGCATTCGCGACGGACGATCGTGCTGTCGAGCTTCTATCGCGGCGAGTTGCCGGAACTGCGCCGCGTCAGCATCGGACCCGATTTGGTGTTCGGCCGGTTGTGGCCGAAACCGGATGCCGCGACGTGCTCACCAGCCTGCTCGCCGACCGGCGCTTCGGCTTCGATGTCGAGCGGGCGGTCTATCTCACCGTACTGCATCGGCTGACGGTCTCGGGTTCCGACCGCCACGCGAGCGAATGGCGCAACGGCTTGCGCGTCCCCGGCGCCGAAGGGCTCGGGCTCGACGAGGCGTACAAGGCGATGGCCTGGCTCGGCGAAATAGACGAGCACGGCCGCGGCACCGCCGAGGCGATTGAGGAAGCGCTCTACCGGCATCGCCAGCCACTGTTCGGTGCGGTGTCGATCGCCTTCTTCGATACGACGACGTTATGGTTCGAGGGCGCCGGCGGTGAGAACCTGGGTCAGCGCGGCCATTCCAAGGACTACCGAGGGCACTTGAAGCAGGTCGTGCTCGGCATCGTGCTGGATGACGCCGACCGGCCGATCGCCTCGTTCCTGATGCCGGGCAACACCGCCGACGTGACGATGTTGTTGCCGGTGGTGCGCCGTCTGCGCGATCGCTTCGACATCGCCCGGATCTGCATCGTCGCCGATCGCGGCATGATCAGCGCCCACACCATGGCGGCGCTCGAAGCCGAGAAGATCGAGTACATTCTCGGCGTGCGCGAGCGCACCAGCCGCGAGGTGCGCGCCGAGGTCATTGAGGATGACGGCGTCAGCGTGCCGCTGCTCATCCGGCGGCAGAAGGGCGAGACTGAACTCGCCGTCAGGGAGACCACAATCGCCGGGCGGCGCTACATCATCTGTCGCAACGACGAGGAAGCCAGAAAGGATGCCGAGGCGCCCGCCGAACTGATCGCCGGCCTCGAGCGCAAGCTCGCGCAAGGCGACAAGGCACTGGTCGCCAACAAGGGCTTCCGCCGTTTCCTCAAGACGCCCGTGGGCGACGGCTTTGTCATTGATCGGGCCAAGGTCGAGGCCGACGCCCGCTTCGACGGCCTGTTCGTGCTGCGCACCAACACGAAAATCTCCGCCCTCCAAGTCGTCCTGCGATACCGTAACCTCCTCGCCGTGGAGGACGCCTTCAAAACCGCAAAAGCGCTGCTTGCCACCCGGCCGATCTTCCACAAAACCGATGCCGGCATCCGCGGCCACGTCTTCTGCACCTTCCTCGCCCTGGTGCTGCGCAAGGAACTGACGGACCGTCTGGCGGCACGCCGCAGCAAGCTCGAATGGCAGCGCATCATCGATGATCTTGCCGACCTCAGTGAGATCGAGGTCGAACAGGATGGTCGCCGGGCCCGACTGCGCACCGCTCCCGGCGCAACCATTGATCCGATCTGCCGCGCTATCGAGATCACCCTGCCGCCCGTCTTCCAGGAGATGCCGCCCGCCCGCTGAACCCCCAAGAAAATGTGGTGCCTAAATCTGAAAATGGCCTCCAAGCCGTTGATAATCAGCCGTCTTCAAATCCAAACTGCGGAAGTTGGGCCAAAGCCGACCTTTCATTGATCACACAATCTCCGGCCGAGGTAAACTCGTTTTGCGATCTCCACCTAATCGTCAATTCGTTTTACGGGTAAGGCTCCAAGTAATTGACGACACGCCCTAGTCTAAGTTCGGAAAGACTGAACGATAAGCTGGATATTTTCTCGCGGTCGCCCCACGCTGGCCGCGTATAGCCGCGAATCGCCAAAGCGGTGTCTGGGCTGTTAGCCCTCGCGGGCCGCGTCGTCCTGCGCGCCCCGTCCCCGGTCGGCTTCCAAACCGCGCCAGCAACGGTAATCATCTCGGCGGGTGACAAGCTTGGCCACGGCGTCTCGCCAGCGTTCCGAAAAGGGCCCTCAGGGCGGGTCACATCCTCAGCTGAAGCCGCCGTCGGGATCTTGAGCGCCCCCTTGTCCTTGAGAGGTCGCCAGTTCCTAGAATTTCCCAGGCCTAATCCTGACCGGTGGAACGGTTTAACAAATGGTCGGCTTATCGGGGCGGGGCACCGGATATCGCGTTGGGACGGGGGCCGCACGAGGAACCGCACAGCGTTGCATTACCGCGGCTGCCAAACCGCTTGGCCACGCGCACGGCACAACGCGGGAAGTAATATAAGTCCTCGACGTTGCCGATAGGCGGACCTTGATAGCTCAGAGGCGTCAATGACTCATAGAAACGATTTAGAAAAGCGCACACGGGGAACTTTTAACAAACGTTCTGTGATCCAGCTCACATTCAATATCGACCTGCGCGATTATTGTCACCTTTGCTTCTGTAACCGGAGCAAAACTAGGGATCAAAATCGCCATGATCAAGTCATTCGCGGATGCCACCAAGCTGACTTCTGGCTTGCTGGCGCTTGGATGCATCGTCTGGGCGACACCGTCGTTCGCCGACGCAGGGCGAGGAGCAGCTACTTTGTGCTACCTATGGGCTGATCAAGCGTCGCCGCCGCTCAACACACCTTATCGGCCGAACACGTTCTATTCCTTTAACGCCCAGAACGGGTCCGACGGGATCAGCGTCACCAAGACCGCAACCGGCACCTATTCGGTCAAATGCACTGGCGTCGGCGGCGGTCAGGCGTGGGGCCCCGGAGGGCATGTGCAGGTTTCTGCATACGGCGATGGTATCAATACGTTCTGCCACGTCGGCAGTTGGAGCACGGGCCTCACCGATTTTACTGCGAGTGTCGATTGCTTTGGAAAAGGCGGGGGCACAGGTGGAGGCCCCGGACCCGCGGACAGTCGCTTCGATCTGTTGTTCACTTGGTAGGCTAGGGCTCAACGTTTTCGCCCCGCTCGGCGGAAGCCGGGCGGGACGAGAACTCGTATGGCGGACCTTTCTGGACACGCGGTCGGAGCCGTTCAGCCCTCAGCCCCGGTCGCCGGGCTAGACGTTATGTCCCCGCGCTGAGGCCATGGGATCGACAAAAGCCATAGCCGCCGTCGAGGATCTTGAGCGCCACCCCCTTATCCTCGAAACGCACGATGATCGCGCACAGATCCGCCACCGACCGCGCCAGGCGATCGATCTTGGTGACGACAAAGACGTCGCCCTCGCGGACGGTCGAGCGCCCGCTCGAGCGTTGGCCTATCCGTGACCGAGCTGACCTGTTCGGCGAAGAGCTTCGCGCAGTCATAGGCTTCAAGCGCGATGCGCTGCGCGTCGAGACCGGCATCCTGGTGCAAGGTCGACGTGCGCGCGTAACCGACGACTGCCATCGGGTTCTCCTGCCAATAGACTTTCGGAACATACGGCGGAAGCCTGCCAGAATGGCAAATATAATCCGTATGGCAGGCAATTCGGGGGCATCGGGCGTCTGCCGCACGACGAAGGTCTATTGGCAGGCAGCCTCCTTGGCGGGCATGATGTCGATACCCGAGGCCTTTGACGAGGAGGCTACCGCTCGAGGCCGCGGCCAGTCCGGCGGATGAGACATTGCCGCGTCCATTCATGCTCCGAACTGGCTAGAGGGCGCGGCTCCTCCCTCGGTGTAATGGCTTTATCTGCCCAAATCGCTCGCCGGCGAATTCGTCGCTGGTTCGGCGTTTTCAGCTGGCGGCATGCTGGATCCTAGACCGCCGTCGGTATCGCCGGTTAACACTTCCCAGCTTTGCCGATCGAGCGCTGCCGTCTGGCTCAGGCTGTTATTCCTTTGGAATCGTCGGAGGGCCTGCTTCGTCTCCGGGCCCCAAACTCCATCGAGCGATCCCTTGTAGAGCCCCCGATTTCGAAGTTCCAACTGCGCCCAACGGATGTTGTCTTTTCGGATAAAATCGTCATCGCGCCAACTCTCTGTGGGTTGGGATACAGCAGGCATGCTTGCAGCAGCCACTGTCTCGCCCGCATTAGCCGCATAACCCAGAGCGGCGCCTCCGATACCCAACGCCAGCACCGAAGCGGTGCCCAGCACGAACTTTCCCAACAATTTTCTCATCATCAGCTCCATGTCAAATTTGTCGGCGATCACCCGTTTGGTCCCGAGACCTTTGCTCCACGCAGGCCTTCAACGGTCCGAATTTGGCGCGCGTCGGTAATCCGGTGAGCTGTGGCGGGGCACGAGGCATCCGTCATTTTCTTCACGACCGGCGGTCGGCTCTCAAAAAGTCGGGAGACCGCCGTTTCGTTTCGGGTCCCATTCCTTGCGCACCTGCTCCTCGACCGAGGCCCCAGTGTCGGTCGTTGACGGCTGCTGACGAGTTTCCTGGCCTTTCGCGTCGAATACACTGGTCGACCAGGTGATCAATGGTCGCCTTCTCGCGACGATGCCGCCGGTCACGTTTCATACGGTCGAGGGAGCTGACTGGTTCCATGTGAGTTGAAGTCATTATTGTGTCACGGTCTGAGCTTTTGATTAAAGAAATGGCACAGCCTTACGACACGATAGTATTTTCCGCGGTTTTGGCCGATCCGGTCGATACGAAGTTTTTGGAATGCGAGGGGAGAATGAGGTTGCATATGCGAGAAAAAGCACAGCTGTAGCGCACTAGTCTGCGCTCGCCCGCTCGCCACTTCGGAAGTCCACTACTGTGGAGGAGTAGCAACTTGCATTGACCTTGGCGCCGACAGCGACAGCGCCCGGCGCCCCCACTTCAGAATACCAGAGATCCCAACGGCGCTATCCTGGCGGTCTGTGCGGCTTTATCCTCTCGAACGGCGACATGCTGGAGGTGCGCGCCGCCGGCAACGGCGCGACGTGTGGCGTATCCGGCTCGCAGCGATTTTCCATAAACGCCAGAAAGAACCGCGTGGGCGAAACCCCAAAAATTCGTGTGAGCAACGCTAACTCGAGATAGTCCATGTTCATTTTTGCCGACAGGGAGGAGGTCGAAACGTGAGCGATATCACTGGCTGGAAACCGCCGCCCAACCTCGCCGAGCGGATCGAGCGCGAGATCGAGCACGGCAGGCGGATCGAGCGAGAGCGAGAGCGGCGCATCCTCAAACAGGCCCAGGCGAGCGTCGCCCGCCGCCGCGAGCTGCTACAGCGCCTCGACACAGCTGTTGGCATGGAGATCGACCGCAGACGGCAGGCGGCGGACATTTCCGCATCGGGCGCGCCGGGAGATGCATCGGAGCCGAAGCCCCGGCGCTTCCGCATGGTGGCCCGGGCTCGCGGCGTCGGACATACCCGGCCGACACCGACGCGCGGTCCGGACGGCAAGTTCCTGCCGCGGCAAAAGCCGGTTGAAAATATTCCGGAAAATATTCCTGAGCCAAGCCTCGCATCGGAAATCGCCGCAGAGCCCGCTACAGCGCCGGAAGACGCAAAACACCTCATCAGGCGCCCCGGAAAACGCCCCGGGCCCGGATGAGGCGCTCGCCGGTATCCGGCGGCTGGTCGAGCAAAAATTTGGTGACATGGCCTTGCACCTGAAGCGCCTCGAACGCGAGCAGCCGGCGACAGCCGATCGCCTAGCTAACGTCGCTGAAGACGTCGGTGGAGTTTTGCGCCACCAGGTCGGGATTGCGCGCGAGCTCGGCGCCGTCGAAACGGCAACGCCGAGGGTCAGTCGCCGGCGGCCGCTGGGATGATGCCGCCCCCCGACTATACCGGCTTTTTGAAGCTGCTCTATGACTGGCAGACGGCTTTAGCTGGCGCAGCGGCCATACTCGGCGGCATCGCGGCTTACGTGGCCGGACGAATTCAAGCAGGCGCAACGCGCGAAGCGGCAAAGAGCCAGATAACCGCCATGACTCGCAAAGACCGCCTTCAGGCGCAGGGAATTGTGTTGGGTGTTTACCCAGAGCTTTTGGAAGTGAAAGTGCTCTATGAGCGGGCGTCACACGTCATGGAGCAATGGTCTCTAATCCCATCCCGGACAATAAATGTAACGAATGTTGTGCCTCGCATAAGAGATGCAAAAATCCAACTCCCTTTCCTTTTATCCAGAAACATCGAGAATTTTTTTCTCGTTGAGCCGGGTGGAGCAAGCCTTCAACAGCTTGTAACTTTCACGTTACAATATAATGGTCTTGTGGATACGTTGGCTCAGCAGATTACCGACCACGTGAACAGCTTTGATCCTGCAGCCCATCAGCGAGCCTTGTCTGGCAACCTAAAAGTTATCGGCATAGTCCTTGAACATGCGATCCGAGAGGTTCGCCCCATTCACGACGAAGCGACAGCGCAGTAGCTAAGTTTCCTTGACGACACCGGCGCCGCGGATCAGCCGCCGGCGGCCGCTGGGATAATCGAAAAAAAGCCCCGCCAGCGCAGGGATGACGGGGCCGAGGTGCAATGTCACACACGCCCGCCGGGGATCGGCGGGCGGCGCCATCAAAGCGTGCGATTTAATTGTTTTCCAGCGCGGCGAAGATTGAGAACCCTCGACCAGCGCCGGCCACAGCCACTCCGGTGCCACGTGGATCTCGACCAGCTGGGAGAAGCGGTCGTTGATACCGACATCGGTATCGACGGCTTGAGCTACTCGGGCAGCTATCGAGAGCGCGGAAGTGGTCAGTCAGGTTGTGACGCACTTGCGTCACAGCGCTGGCAACGCGGGCGCGCCGATTATTTTCTATCGCGGCGAAGATGGAGTTTTTTCCGACTGGGTTCACACATCAGAGGACAGCATGATTACAGTTGAAGTCGCGGAGACTCCTGGTTCCTGGGCGCTCGACGCCAGCGGTATACTGTTCAACCACGGGCCGGCCGACGTCCTCGTGCTGACCGCGTCCGGCATCGATTGGGCCGCCGCGCCAAGGTTGGTGCCCGGGATCACCGCGCGCATGGCGGTGGCGTCGTCGCACGTCAGCGCGATGACGACGTCAGCCGGGCTGGCGACGCTCGATGTACATGTCGAGGCGATGTCGGCGGTAGCGCCCCTTGGTGAGGTGCCGGCGGCAAGCTATGCTGTGAGGCGCATAGGGTTTTAGACGGTTTTTAGAGCCCTCCCGTTACAGCGCAGAACTGTTGCGAAAGGCAGAACGTTGAAAAAGCTATCACTCACCATCATCGCGCTTTTGGTTGGAACATGTGCGTTCATCAGCACTGCAAATGCCACGCAGGCTGATCACCAGATGACTACTCCTGATGAATTGAAATGGGTACCTGTTCCCTCGGTCCCTGGTGCCCAAATGGCCGTAATAGAAGGACCGATGAATCAAGCGGGCCAAGCATTCACCGCTCGCCTAAAGTTCCCGGCGAACTCTAAAGTCCCGCCTCATTGGCACTCCACGATAGAGCATGTCACGGTGATTTCTGGCGTAGCCAACATGGGCGTGGGGGATAAATTCGATCCGAGCAAGACCCAGGCTCTCGGTCCTGGAAGCGTGTCAATCATGCAACCTGGAACCCATCACTTCGTTTGGTTCAACGAGGATACGGATCTTCAACTCCATGGCGTGGGGCCATGGACCGTCAGCTATGTCGATCCGGCTGACGATCCGAAGAATCAAGCCAAAAAGTAAATTACTTCCGAGCGGCGAGCGGCCGCATCGCTAATCATCCGGCGGACGGTGTTCGTCCCGATCTCGTCCGCCTCCTTCGCCCCGCGCCGCTCGGCATGTCGGCGGGAGCTATCAACGTTCCCGTTCGTAATCTCGATCTCGATCCGCTTCCCGCTCGGTGCGGCTGGTCGGGATGACGGGCAATCGCATGATTAGTCGCTCGCGCCATCGCATTGAGCATCAGGTTACGCGCTTGACGGCAAAGCCTTCGATCGGATGAAAGACGTCCAGCGTCTCCTCGGGCGCAGTAATCGCCAGCACCGCAGCCGCCACTTTCTTGGCAACGCGGCGCGGCAGCCGCTTCCCGTCTCTGCCGATACTGTGGCTGAACTGCTCAATTTGAGCAGTTATCTCCAGTCTCCTGCGCGTCGCGGTCACGATTTGAGGACTAACCCGCAACTTTCGGGCGATTTATCGGTCGGACCGCGGCTTGGCGCGCTTCGCCTCGTCCCTCACCAACCGTTCGAGTTCGAGCGTCAGCAAGGCGCGTGACAGATGCCGGCGCTCGCGGTTGGCCGACTTGCAATGCGCCCAGGGATGACGGGGTTTTCACTTTTAACCCGTCACGCGAGCACGAACTTGCGATTGCCGCAAAATTCCGCAACAGGTCTTTTGATAGCGATCCGTGCACCCAACCGCGTCGACGCGCTGGGTCATGACCTCCGGCATCAAATCGTTTTCGGCATGTTTTGAGGACCAGCTCGACCTCGCTGACGCGCTTGTTATCAATACCGGCGTTGCGAGCCATTCCGCGGCCGCCCTGCTTCCCACGACCGCCTAAACCGGCGGATCCGCCGAAAGCTACTCCCGATCTCCTCAAACCCAACTTCCGCGGTTTTGGGTGATGCGGTTGCTGGGGATCGCAGAAATGCTGGGGTTGCGACGACACCGCTCGCATTGTGGTGCTAAATGATCGACATTTTTGTGATTGAGACGGTTTATTTATCTTGAGAAGTGGCGACGAATCGTGGTGCCCTTGCCGCAAGCAGGGTGCCGCGCCATGTTCGTCCGCGTCAAGAAGATCGGAGCCTATGAGTACCTCTACCTCGTCGAGAACGCACGCGAGGGCGGGCGCCACGTTCAGCGCGTCATCAAGGCGCTCGGCCGGCGCGACGAGGTCGAAGCCTCCGGCCTGATCGACGGGCTGATCGCCTCGGCGGCGCGGCATTCGCGACGGACGATCGTGCTGTCGAGCTTCTATCGCGGCGAGTTGCCGGAACTGCGCCGCGTCAGCATCGGACCCGATTTGGTGTTCGGCCGGTTGTGGGCCGAAACCGGATGCCGCGACGTGCTCACCAGCCTGCTCGCCGACCGGCGCTTCGGCTTCGATGTCGAGCGGGCGGTCTATCTCACCGTACTGCATCGGCTGACGGTCTCGGGTTCCGACCGCCACGCGAGCGAATGGCGCAACGGCTTGCGCGTCCCCGGCGCCGAAGGGCTCGGGCTCGACGAGGCGTACAAGGCGATGGCCTGGCTCGGCGAAATCGACGAGCACGGCCGCGGCACCGCCGAGGCGATCGAGGAAGCGCTCTACCGGCATCGCCAGCCGCTGTTCGGTGCGGTGTCGATCGCCTTCTTCGATACGACGACGTTATGGTTCGAGGGCGCCGGCGGTGAGAACCTGGGTCAGCGCGGCCATTCCAAGGACTACCGAGGGCACTTGAAGCAGGTCGTGCTCGGCATCGTGCTGGATGACGCCGACCGGCCGATCGCCTCGTTCCTGATGCCGGGCAACACTGCCGACGTGACGATGTTGTTGCCGGTGGTGCGCCGCCTGCGCGATCGCTTCGACATCGCCCGGACCTGCATCGTCGCCGATCGCGGCATGATCAGCGCCCACACCATGGCGGCGCTCGAAGCCGAGAAGATCGAGTACATTCTCGGCGTGCGCGAGCGCACCAGCCGCGAGGTGCGCGCCGAGGTCATTGAGGATGATGGCGTCAGCGTGCCGCTGCTCATCCGGCGGCAGAAGGGCGAGACTGAACTCGCCGTCAGGGAGACCACAATCGCCGGGCGGCGCTACATCATCTGTCGCAATGACGAGAAAGCCAGAAAGGATGCCGAGGCGCGCGCCGAACTGATCGCCGGCCTCGAGCGCAAGCTCGCGCAAGGCGACAAGGCACTGGTCGCCAACAAGGGCTTCCGCCGTTTCCTCAAGACGCCCGTGGGCGACGGCTTTGTCATTGATCGGGCCAAGGTCGAGGCCGACGCCCGCTTCGACGGCCTGTTCGTGCTGCGCACCAACACGAAAATCTCCGCCCTCCAAGTCGTCCTGCGATACCGTAACCTCCTCGCCGTGGAGGACGCCTTCAAAACCGCAAAAGCGCTGCTTGCCACCCGGCCGATCTTCCACAAAACCGATGCCGGCATCCGCGGCCACGTCTTCTGCACCTTCCTCGCCCTGGTGCTGCGCAAGGAACTGACGGACCGTCTGGCGGCACGCCGCAGCAAGCTCGAATGGCAGCGCATCATCGATGATCTTGCCGACCTCAGTGAGATCGAGGTCGAACAGGATGGTCGCCGGGCCCGACTGCGCACCGCTCCCGGCGCAACCATTGATCCGATCTGCCGCGCTATCGAGATCACCCTGCCGCCCGTCTTCCAGGAGATGCCGCCCGCCCGCTGAACCCTCAAGAAAATGTGGTGCCTAAATCTGAAAATGGCCTCCAAGCCGTTGATAATCAGCCGTCTTCAAATCCAAACTGCGGAAGTTGGGTCAAACAAAGCGCGGCGCCCGCGGCGGCGGAGTGCTGCGCCAGATCGAGGCCGCTTTGGGGAGGCGCCGACTATCGAACCTCGTCAACTCGATGACGAGGTTGCCGACGTACAGCGAACCGTGGCTGATGCCGGTCTGCCTAAACATCATTACCGGCTACACCCTCATCGAGATCCCGCGGCGCCCGCTCGCGCACCAGCTCGATAACCTTGCGGCTGAACGCGTCGGCCAGGTGTCGCGAACTCCACGCAATCACCGCCTCGTAGAGCGGCTGGCCGTCACCGCCACGCAACTGACGGCCATCCCGCACCCGCGGCCGCTGCGGCAGCCGCGCCCATAAGCCATCCTTACCCGCCACGACCATGATGCCGGAAATCTCGAGCCCGATCGGCAGCTCGACGGTTGCAAGCCCACGCACCTGACCGCTACGGAGCGGCTGCCAGGCACGCAGCCGCATCCCTTGGTGGTGGGGAAACTCGATCGGCGCTTCAGTTTCCGGCGCCATCACCCTTCCGCCTGGTGATCGGGATCAATGCAGCCGTGTGCGAGCGGGGCGAAGACCCCGACAGCCGCCAATCATAAAGCGTAGCAGCCGGCGAAAGTCGTTGGGCTGCGTGGGCAAGTGCTGCATTTCGGTGCGCAGCAGGCGTCGCTCCGCCTGGATCTGCTGCAGCACCTGATCGGTCGAATGCACGATCTGCTCGAGTAGGCCCCGGTCAACGTCCTGCAGTTCGCAGCCTCCGCTGTCTGACGGATATTATCGTCTTCATGGCGGGAGCGCCGGCGACAGCGGCTGCAACCGCCGGGCAAGCTCGATCGTGCCGATCTGGCCGTTCCAGTAGTCGACCAGCGCGTCCTCGTTGAGCCCGCCCCATCGGAAGACCGCTTGCGCATCGGCTGACGCAAGCCGGCCGGTCATCAGCCGTGGCGCTGGACGGACGGCGATCGTTGCGGTGTTGGTAATGGTCATCCGGTTGCCGTGAGCGCGGTTGACCTTGATCCGCACGTCGTGCCGCGCCCGGCCACGCGGGCTGACCCAGACAGTCATCGGCAAGCCGGTCTCCGCCGGGTAGAGATTGGCCATCTCGTAAGTCGCGTCGGCAGCTTCGCTCATGCCGCAGCCTCCGCCTGCACCGGCTCGGCAGCGGCGTCGCCGAGGATGCGATAGACGCTCGCCGGGCTGATCTCCAGCCGCCGCGCAATCTCCGCGGGTTTGACGCCCTCGGCGTGAAGCGCCTTGACCTCAGGCGCCTTACGCCGCGCGGTAGGCTGCCGGCCACGGTATTTGCCATCGCGCTGCGCCCGGCTGATGCCCTCGCGCTGCCGTTCGAGCATGATCTCGCGCTCGAACTGAGCGACTGAGCCCAGCACCCCGAACATCAGGCGCCCAACCGCGGTCGAGGTGTCAATGCCGGGATCGAGGATCTTCAACGAAGCACCCCGGTCGACGATCTTGCGCTCAAGGCAGATTGCGTGCTCGGTCGAGCGCGCGAAGCGGTCGAGCTTGGTGACGACCAGGATGTCGTCTTTGCGCAGACAGCGGATCGCCGCATCGAGCTGCGCCCGGCAATCAACCGAGCTGACCTGTTCCTGAAAGATCTCCGCGCAGCCCTCGCGTTCGAGGAGATCGCGGATCTGCGCCGCCAGGCCAGCCTCCTGGCGCAGGGTCCTATGCCGCCGCTAGCACCAATTATTATCCGCCACCCAAGCCTGACCTGCCGATGCCCATCCATTGACCTACACCACACCGCCGTGCGGGGTTGACGGTAGCGCGGCCGTGCTGTGGCTTCTCAATTCACTCGAAAAGAGGTGCACAGGATGGCGGTGATCGATCACCCGCGTGACGTTCTGACCTTGGAAGCCATGAAGGGCGAGCCGGGTTGGGATGCCGCGCTGAATCTACCGTTTCCGACGGCCCGGACTTTTATCTGCTCGAGGCGGCTCGCCAACATGTCATCAGCTATCTCGATTGGGTGACGCACGACCTCGCCCAAGGCCCGTCCTCGGACGAGTTGCAGCGCGAGATCGACCGCGCCGCCGCGCGGTTGCTCGAAATCGCGCGGGCACTTCAGCGAGTTCTCGAAACTAACGAAGGCGAGGACCTAAAGGGTCGGAGCGATTGATCTCGCTCATAGCGACCAGCGCTGCTTGAAATTGGCAATCGTCTCCAGTGCATCCAATACACTTCACGGAAAACCCGATCGAGCTTGGCCGCGATGATCGCCGGGCCGCAACATCTGCAATAGGCGCCCACCTCGTGCCGGGCCGAGAGCGCGATCGAGCTGCTGCCGCCGGCGTCGACAAAGGTATGCTTGATCGTCCAGCCGTTTTCCGGAGCACGACCGCCAATGCGCCGCTGCGCTCGGCGCGATTGTCACATCTCTCCCGCCACTGCCGCCAAACTATTATGCGTTGTACTATAAACATCATACACTCGCGCAACGGGATATCACCCCAATATTTAATCCAAGGTTTCGTCTCACGCGTCGAATTTCGCGGTCAAGGCAAGAGCCGGGTGGAGTTTTGAAGGCGTCGCACGCCCCGCAACCCCGCAGGTATCCTCGTCAAGGTGGACTTTCTACATGAAAGCCAAACTTTTTCGTAGAGGTTCGCGCCGAGGGCAAAAAGTTTGCCGGGACCACCCTCCTCCTCGCTCCCGACGGCGCTGAAGCTGTGTAAATCCGGGGCCTTGCGACGTCTTACCGGCCTCGAAAAACTCCACCCAAAAGTCCACCCGTTTTCCGTTGCGGACACAGGTGCCGTTCGCAATCAGCTGGGTACGATGCGAGATATGCCAACTGTCTGCCCGGATAGGTTGCTGCACGAAGCGTTGCGTATTTGCGATACAGCCGGGCAGAGGCCGCCAAAAGAAGGGGCGGCGCGCGCCGTATCAGCTGGTGAGCGCGCGCAATGTGTCGTTGAGATCTTTAATCCCGCGCCAGGCGGGCGGCGGCGCGAGGAAAACCTCGATACCCTGCGCTTCGAGCTTGGCGAACGCCCGCGTCAGGCCGAGCGCCGCCGGCGAGCCGGCAGGATCCCTCTGCTGCAGAATCACGTTCATGCCGCCGCACAGGAAAGACAGGAGGGAAGGGCATTGCCAAAAGGATGTGGCGCGAGCGCTGAACGGCAGGGTGCTCCGTGCATGTCCCCGCTGGGCGCGCTATATATGCGCTCCTGAGGAGGCCTGAATGGACAGCACGGTGGATGTGACCCTCCCGGTCGATGCTGAAGCCGCCAAAGCGCTCGACAGCCCCGCGCGGCGAGCGGCGGCAGGTCGCTACCTGAGCGGCCTGCTGAAGGGCAGGCGCGTTCCCTCGGCTCTCGCGGAGGCGATCGCCGACGCCAAGCGCGAGGCCCGCGCGAGCGGCCTGACGGACGAGGATATCGACGCCGAGCTTGAGGCTTGGCGGGCCGAGCGCAAAGCTTGATCGTCGTCTTCGACGCCTCAACCTTCGTCTCCGCAGCCCTCAAAGCGAATAGCCTTCCGGAACAGGCGCTCTTGCGCGCCATGAGCGCGCCCAACAGGCTCCTTCTCTCTCAGGCGGTCGAAGACGAGTATCGCGAAGTCATTTTCCGCCCGAAGTTCGATCGCTTCGTTGCTGTCGAGCGCCGCCAGCGAATCCTCGACATCGCGGTTGTCGCCGCTGAGAGACTCGAACCAACGGAAACTGTGCGGGAGTGTCGCGACCCAAAGGACGACAAGTACCTGGCGCTAGCTGCTGCGGGTGCAGCGAGTGTCATCGTGAGCAGCGACGTGCGCCACTTGCTTTCGATGCACCCTTGGCGCGGGATTCCGATCCTGTCTCCAGCGGCCTTTCTCGCCCTGCCCTGACCGCAAAGCGGAATAGCGCTCAGGCCGATGGTCGAAAGGCGGGGCTGCAGGAGACATCCGGGATCGCGGAGGATCGCGGCAGCCACGACGCTCCTTAGGTGTAGCGACGCGCAATGATGTACGGCCCGACGCGCAATCAAGACATCAAGACCGGTGTTTGGCGCACACTAGCGGATATTATATGAAGCGCTCAGGGCGCGATCTGATTTGGTAGTCGACGCCGTGCGAGATACAAAATATTGTAGTGTCGGCGTCGATTGAGGCAGCCGATCGCAAGACGGCCTCGTTTTCGGCCGTACTTGCGAACCTCTCTCTCCCGCCGACGTGTTTTGTGCTTCACGCCGCCCGGTGGGGCGCCGATATGGGTACTTTAACGATTTCAAGAGATGCATTTTCTCCAGTAGATTGTATGCGCAACACCGTTATCACCCATTCTCGCCTCGACTGGCGCCACCAGAGAGTTCAGGCGGCGGTAGCGAACCGCCATGGACTGCAGGCCTTGCCAATCGAGGGGCTCGCCGCCCGTCTGGCCGGCGGTTTCCTTCAGCCGATCGATCCCGACACTCTCAAAGCGGCTATCACGAAGGCACTCGCCGCCGATCTTGGTGACCTTAACCGGATTAAAAATCTCCCGGGGTTTCCACGCGCCGCGGCGACAACCCTGTCCAAGGCATGGACGGCAGGGCTGAACCTCGCGGAGCTCGCTGCTACCGCCAGTCCTGAAGCAGCCTCGCGACTAGGGCGTGTCGTCAATTACTTGGAGCCTTACCCGTAAAACGAGTCGACGATTAGGTGGAGATCGCAAAACGAGTCTACCTCGGCCGGAGATTGTGTGATCAATGAAAGGTCGGCTTTGGCAAGAGGCTGACCCATGACCCGATATGGACTGCGAGACGACCAGTGGGAGCGGATCAAAGACGGGCTGCCAGGGCGGATCGGCCATGTCGGCGTGACCGCCCAAGACAATCGTCGATTCGTCGAAGCCGTCCTCTATCGTTTCCGCGCCGGCATCCCGTGGCGCGATTTGCCAGAACGGTTCGGTGATTGGAAGAATGCCCATCGCCGGTTCAGCCGGTGGGCGCAAAGCGGGGTCTGGCAAACCATCTTCGAATATCTCGCCGCCGATGCTGACAACGAATACGCGATGATCGACAGCACCATCGTGCGGGCGCATCAGCACAGTGCCGGCGCTCCCAAAAAAAGACCAGGACGAGGCGATCGGGCTTAGCCCGGATATCTCACCGGCGGGTTGAGCACCAAAATCCATGCTCTGGTTGATGCGCTCGGCAATCCCCTGGCCTTTCTGCTGAGCGCGGGACAGGCCCACGATCTGGTTGGCGCCGACGCGCTGCTGCCGCAGATGGCGGCCGATCGGCTGATCGCCGACAAAGCCTTTGACGCCGACGCCCGTGTCCGCGAACCCCTGGCGCGCGCCGGCAAATCGGCGGTCAAATCCCGCCGCGACCAAACCGACTTGCACCTGCCGATTTTGACCGCGACCTCTACAAGGAACGCCATCTGGTCGAAAACTTCTTCTGTAAACTCAAACAGTTCCGGGCCATCGCCACCCGTTACGACAAAACTGCACGCAATTTCCTCGTCGCCATCCACCTCGCCGCCGCTATCATCTGACTCAATTGACGACACGCCCTAGTCGCCGTGACGCGGCTTGAAGAGGAAGTCATTCGGCACCTGCCACCTTCGATGTGCCGGCCAGCCGATCTCGTCAGCGCCGCGCTTCGACGCACGTCTTACGCGCGCACACTTTTCGGGCAAATCGCGGTCCACGGGCGCACCGAAATGTCACCGGTCTGGCGGCCGCTGCTCGCCGCGCTCGCAGCCGAGACCGACGTGCGCTGGATCGCCGGTCCTCGTTACGTGCCGCCCTGGGTTCACGAGCTCGGCATTCCGGTTATGGAGGCCCCAAGGGAAACCCCGGAAATTCGCACAGAATCGTGCGCCAGCCCGCGGCATGAGGCCCTCGAAGCTTTGCGATGGGCACGCGAACTCATCGCCGGCGGCCGTGCCCGGCCGGAAGAAATCGCCGTCGCCGCCGCTTCTCCGGAAGAGTGGGACGATCATTTCCTCGCCCTCGGAGATATGAGTGGACTCGATCTTCACTTCGTCCATGGCCGAAAGATTCTCACCACCCCCGACGGGCAGCTTGCGGCGGCCCTCGCCGAGGTGCTGCTGCGCGGCTTCAGCCACACGCGGATGGTCAGGCTGGCAAGTCTGTTGCGGACTGAGGGCAAAATCCTGACCGCGCTGCCTTCTGACTGGGCGCGGGCTCTACCGACAGAAGCTCCTTTGCTCGCCGCCGCCCACTGGCGTCAGGTCTTGTCGACCCTGGCGCCGGATTCGTTCCGTGACGGCGGCGACCATGCGCCGGCGTTTCGTGAGCTTGTCGACATTCTGGCCCGCGGCCTCAAAAAGTCGGCTGAAATTGGCGAACTCTTGCTCAAAGGGCGGAGCCTGGCGATCTGGCACAAGGCTTTGACCGAAGGCCCTCCCCAAGCGCTGGACGTTACCCTGACCTCGCTCCGCCTGCCGGACGACATTGCGCCCGAAGCGGCGATCATCTGGACGCCGGCGGCCGCGCTTGCGGCGGCGCCCCGCGCCTTCGTCAGGCTCATCGGCCTTACCTCGCGCGCCTGGCCGCGCCATGCCAGCGAGGATCCCCTTCTGCCGGACCATATCGTCCCCACCCACCGCCTCGAACCATTGCCCGTACATGACGCCGACCGGCGAGATTTCGAAACAATTCGGCGCACAACGGTGCGCCAGCTGTTCTGCTCGCGCTCCCGGCGCGATGCCGAGGGACGCCTAAACGGCATGTCGCCCTTATATCCCGCCGATCTCCCCGAACTGCACCGCCATCGCGCGCGCATACCCGAACATGCCGCCGGATGGTCGGATCGGCTCTTCGCCCGCCCTGCCGAATTTGAGGCCTTGCCAGAAGCGGAATCCGCCGCGACCTGCTGGATCGATTGGCATATCGGGCGGCTGACCGCCCACGACGGCCTCGTTCGCGATAATCATCCGGTCGTAGTCGGCGCGCTTCAACGCCAGCAGTCGGCGACGTCGCTCGTCAAATTGCTGCGCGATCCGCTCGGCTATCTCTGGCAATACGGCTTCTACTGGGATGAGCCCGGCGAGACCGAAGATCCGCTGCTGCTCGACCCCCTGGCATTCGGCAACCTCGTGCATGCCACTCTGCAGGATGCCGTCACCCGTCTCGAGGCTTCCGGCGGTTTTGCCTCGGCCACCTCTCTCGACACGGGGGTCGCGCTCGACAGTGCGATCGAGGCCGTCGCAGCGGATTGGGAGCAGTCGCAGCCGACACCGCCGCCGGTTATCTGGTGGAGAAAATTACAGGATATCCGCGATCTTGCGCTTGCTGCCCTTACCTTCCCCGAGGTCCAGCTCCCGGGTCAGCGCAGCTGGGCTGAGATCCCGTTCGGCGGCGATCGCCGCGCCCGCGACCTTACACCCGAGGCCCGCGCGAAACTTCCCTGGGACCCGATGGCACCCGTTGTCATTCCGGGCACCCTCTTGCGCATCGGCGGCAGCATCGATCGGCTTGATCTCGCAGCGACCGGCGAAACCGCCCGCGTCACCGACTATAAATCCGGCAAGCCGCCGGGCCAGAACCAGAACCTGGGGCTCAAAGGCGGCGCCGAGCTGCAGCGTTGCCTCTACGCCTTTGCCGTTCGGTCCCTCCTTCCCGGTGTGAGCGGCGTCAGCAGCCGTCTCCTCTACCTCAAGGCAGGCGATGACGGCTTCTATTCCCTTGCCGACCCGGATGCCGTGCTGTCCCGGCTCGCCGAATTTGCCGCTGCCGCGGCTCGGGCAGCCGCGGCCGGCCACCTCCTGCCCGGACCCGGCGCGGCTGGGGTGTTCAATGATTTCGCCTTCGCGTTGCCGGGCGGAGCCAAGGAGACCTACTTCGAGCTGAAATCTCCGCTGATCGCCAAACGTCTGGCCGATCTCGCCCCGCTCTGGGGGATGGAATGTTGTCAGGCAGCCATCACTCCCCTGCCCTTCCGGACGCCGGCGCACGGCAGCGCGCGCTGCTCGATTACGGCTCTACCCTGCTCGTCGAGGCTGGCGCCGGCAGCGGCAAGACCGCCCTGATGGCCGGCCGCGTGGCTCTGATGCTGGCGCATGGCATTCCGCCGCGAGACATCGTCGCCATAACCTTCACCGAGGCAGCCGCCGCGGAACTGCTCGAACGCATCGAGCGCTTCGTCACATCCCTCGCTGCCGGCGCTGTGCCTCCGGAACTGGAGCTTGCTCTCCCGACCGGCCTGTCAGCGGGTCAACGTGGCGCCATTGCGGCCGGGGCAACGTCCATCGACGAGATCACCTGCACAACGATCCACGGCTTCTGCCAGCAGCTGATCAAGCCGTACCCGGTCGAGGCCGGTATCGATCCCGGAGCAACCATCATTGATCCGGCGACCGCCGATCTCGTCTGCCAGGATTTAATGACGGCCTGGCTGTCGGCCCGGTTCGGGCGTGCGCGCGCCGATGATGGCCTTGGTCGAATCCCGCCAATCGCGGACCGTAGCTGCGAGGACGATTTCTTTGCCGAGCTTCTTGCCGTCGCCCCGGATCAGGTCGTGGCACTTATTGCTGCCGTTGCCGATTTCCTTAGGATCAAACGGACCGCGCGCGCTCCCGCTGCCGAGCTGGACAGGGCCGTTCTCCGCGATCTTTCGCAAGAAATTCGCGACTTCGCCGACTGGTATGCCGGTTGCGGTATGGCCGAACCGGCGACTGCCGAGTGTATTGCCGACCTCACCCGGTTGCGGGAGATGCTGGACGACGCAATCAGCGCCCCTATTACTGGACGCGTCATCGTCCATCTGCTGTGCCACGTCCGGCCAAATTGCTGCCACGGCAGTGAACCGCGCTTTAAGGCCTGGCAAAACAAAGGGAAATGGCAGGCGGCAGCCTGCGAGGCCGGATTGGCCAAGGCCCGGGGCGAGCAACTCTGCGCCGCCGCAAAAGCGATCTATGACCGCTGCGGCGACGCCTACCAGAGTTTTACGGCCAATGTCGCGGCCGCGGCGCTCGCACGCTTCGTCGGCGAATTCGACGAGCTCAGGGTGCTCTATGCAGACTACAAGCGCCAGGCGGCACTCCTCGATTTCGACGATCTTCTTCACCACGCGCGCGATCTCCTCGTCCGCGACGCCGGCGTGCGCCAGGCCCTGGCCCACCGCTATCCGCGCGTCCTGGTCGACGAATTTCAGGATACCGATCCCCTGCAGGCCGAAATCCTCTGGCTGCTCTGCGGCGACGGAGCCCAGGACGAGCCGTGGACTGCGCAGCGGCTTCGCCCGGGCGGCTTGTTCCTGGTCGGGGATCCCAAGCAGGCGATCTATCGCTTTCGCGGCGCCGATGTAGACATCTATTTGGGGGCAAAGCACGCCCTTCTCGCGCAATACCCCGACGGCATCCTTAAGATCACGGCAAACTTTCGCTCCCGGGCGCCAATCCTCGATTTTGCCCAATGACCGGTTCCAACCCCTCTTGTCAGAGGCGGTCGGTCAGCCGGGCTTTACGCATCTCGTGGCGACCCGCGCGGCCCTTGTCGATGACCATGCCGTCGCCTGCTTCGAAGTCCCTATTGATGATCGGCACAAAAACGACAGGGGTGGACTCGACGCCGAGCTAGTCCGGGAGGAGGAAGCCCGCATTGTGGCCGAGATCGTTCAACGCCTCATCGGGAATTATCAAATCTGGGACAAGCGGAGCCAGACCATGCGGGTCTGCCGCGCCGGCGATATCGCCCTCCTCGCTCCTACCGGCGCCAGCCTTTGGCGCTACGAGCGCGCCCTTGAATATCGCCATGTACCCGTCGCGTCTCAGGCCGGCAAAGGCTTCTTCCGGCGCCAGGAGGTCCAAGATCTGATCGCCCTGTCCCGCGCCATCGCCGACCGGCGCGACACACTGGGCTTCGGCACCCTTCTTCGTTGTCCGCTCGTGGGCCTGACCGAAGAGCAAATCGCCGACGCCATCGCCGCTTTGCCGGCTCCGGAAGGCGGCCCTCCGCCGCGGTTTCATCTGTGGACCGACCGCAGCGCGATCGCTCACCCCATTCTCGGCCGTAGGCTCGAGGTGTTGCAGAACCTTGCTCGCAAAGCGCGCCGTACAACGCCCTACCAGATCATCGCGGAGGCCATCGAAGAGCTCAACATTCGCCCCATACTCCGGTCGCGCTACCGTCTTGCTCCCGAACGCGCCCTCGCCAACATCGAGCTCTTTCTCGAGATGGCCCGCGCTTACGACGGGCGGGGTCTGACAGCCTTTGCCCTTGCCATGCGAGCGAACTGGGACGACGCGGAGGCCCAGGTTGAAGGCCGTCCCGACGCGGAAGCCGAATCCGTCTCGATCATAACGATGCACTTGGCCAAGGGACTCGAGTGGCCGGTTGTCATCCCGATCAATTCTCCGACCGAGCTCTATGACAACGCGACCTTTCTGTACCGGCGACTGGACGACACGGTGCATTTCAAGGTGCTTGACCAGGCCCCGGCCGATTATGGGCTGGTCAAGGCCGCCGAAAGAGATCAGCTGCGCCGCGAGCGCGTGCGTCTCTGGTACGTCGCGATAACACGCGCCTGCGACCTCCTCCTCCTTCCGCGGCAAAGCCAGCGGAAGGCCAATGACTGGATGAGCATTGTCGATCTCAGGCTTGACGATCTGCCGACTTTTGATCCCCGTGAGATCGTGTATGCCCCCGATCTTGCCGATGTCGAGGAGTCGCACAATAAGCAGGACGAAACGACATGGCGCAGCGAAGCCACCGCTATCACGGCGACCCGCCGCTCCGTCGTGTGGCGCAGCCCAAGCCGTCACGAAATGCCACCCGACGCGCCGCCGGCGCCCGGTCGTGACGATATTTTCGCCGATGCTGCGGCCCTCTCAGAACAGCTTCCCTCTGCTTCGGACACTGCAGTCGCAGGTGTGATCCGCGGCGGCCGCGAACGCGGGATCGTCGTGCACAAGCTGATTGAGGAAGTGCTGACCAGCGAGACCCCCGAGCAGGCTGAAGCGCTCGAAACGCGGGCAAGAACCTTGCTTCTTCAGCTCGACATAACCGAAGCCGACCGGCCTGATGATGGACCGCATGCTCCGGAGCTGGCGGCGACAACCTTGCGCGCCCTCGCGATCCCCGAGATTGTCGCATATCGGAGCCGGTTACTGCCCGAAATGACCGTGTTCTCGGCTCAGGCGACCGATGATGGCACAACTTATGTCGGCGGTATCGCCGATGCGGTCGCGTATCAGCCTAGCGGCACCATCGATCTCGTGATCGATTGGAAGACGGATGTTAATCCCAGTGTCCTGCAGATCGAGCTTTATCGCGAGCAGCTGCGCGATTACCTCGTCGCCACAGCTGCTCTGGAAGGCCTCCTCGTTTTCGTCACCACCGGCCAAATCATCCGGGTACCGTCGAATTTCCCGCCTGCAGCTCCCGTCGATGCCGATCCGAAACCACAGGAGCGTATCAAGGCAAAGCACCGCCGCGATGCTCGGCAACTGGCGCTCGAATTCTGATCCAGCTGAGCAGGGAATTTAGGAATTGCTAGAGCGGTTTCTCATCTGACAGAATCGATGGCTTCCCAGATGTGGGCGAAGTAGGAGAGAATGCCCTACATCTTGGGGGATGGGGGATGACGCGACCGTATTCGGTGGATCTTCGCGAACGGGTCGTTGGCCAGATCGAAACTGGCGACAGCGTGCGCCGGGTAGCCGCGATGTTCGCGGTCAGCCCGAGTTTTGTGGTGAAGCTGGCGCAGGCGTGGCGGCGTCGCGGGGCAGTGGCGGCGCTGCCGCAGGGCGGCGATCGGCGCTCGCTGGCCATCGAGCGGCATCGCGACTGGCTGTTGCAACTGGTCGCCGAGACGCCGGACCTGACCCTCGAGGAGATCCGGGCGCGGCTTACTGAGCGCGGGTTGCCGGCGGCGGTGTCGACGATCTGGCGGTTCTTTGACCGGCACGGCATCAGTTTTAAAAAAAACTGCGCACGCGGCCGAGCAGGCGCGCCCGGACGTCGCCGCCGCACGGCAGCAGTGGCGGCAGAACCAAGGCGGGCTTGATCCCGCCCGGCTCGTCTTCATCGACGAGACCGGGACCACCACCAACATGGCCAGAAGGCGCGGTCGCGAGCACCGCGGGGCCCGCCTGGTCGCCGCGATCCCGCACGGCCATTGGAAGATCACCACCTTTGTCGCCGGGCTGCGGCAAGACGGCCTGAGCGCCCCGTTTGTCATCGATCGACCGATGAACGGCGCCATCTTCCAGGCCTATGTCGAGCAGTGCCTGACACCGACCCTCGCGCCCGGCGACATCGTCGTGATGGATAATTTGCCGGCCCACAAGGTCCAGGGCGTGCGCCGGGCGATCCGCGCCGCCGGCGCCGAGCTGCTCTATCTGCCGCCCTATTCGCCCGACCTCAACCCGATCGAACTGCTCTTTGCCAAGCTCAAGGCGCTGTTGCGCAAAGCCGCCGAACGCTCGATCCCGGCGCTGTGGACCCGAATCGGCGATTTGCTCGACCAGTTCTCGGCCGCCGAATGCCGCCATTACCTCGCCCATGCCGGCTACGTCTGATCGGAAAATGCTCTAGCGCCTGCACATTTTGTCGATTTTTACGGGCTTGCAGTCCTCATCAACCTTCCTCACTGGAACGAGGCTCTCTTTCGGGTCTGCAGGGCTCGCCGGATAATTGAGGGTCAGGTTGCTGCCGGGAATGGTATTTTTCTGGTTTGTCCGTAGCCAACTGGCGACGCCGATATTGCCTCAGCGGACCTGCCCGCCTTCCTGACCGAGGACGAGGCTTCCGGCCACGCGCTCAACGGCGGTTCAGCTCCCTGACGCGCATTTTCCGAACGGAGGCCGCGCACCGGCGCTTATGTCGATCATTAGCGATTACCTAAGCGACGCCGGCCTCAGTGTCGCGGAACCTGATGGCACCTTCTGCGATCGCGAGGAACACGTCGTCGCCAAAAGCATTTAATGCGAAGTTGACTGCCTGCAGCACCAGGCGGCAATTTTTCCGGCTATAGGGTTCGCGCGAGTCGATTCGATCGAGCGACGGCGCGTACGGGCGGCGCGCCTTGCCGGTCCCCACTGCGGTTTCCCTAAATGGCAACCCCGTTAACATGCAGTGGCCGCGACCTTGTTTCCACAATGCGATGAGGTCGTCCCTATGGAACGGTTCGCCGGCAAAGCGACCGGCGTTCCTTTGGTTCGCGGCTGAGACCAGCACGCGCGCCCACTTTGGGAGAGCTTCGCCGTCGTGAATCGGAGGCGTGAGATCTTCTATACCTGAAGCAAGTTCATAACGGCGCGGGGCGATCTTGCGTATGCGCCCTTGTGTTTGCAGTCTCACCAGCGCCCAGGCGTGATGGTTGACGAACCGTTGCCAATCCTCATCGCCACGACCAAGTTTAAATTGCGCAGCGAGCTCTTCGCGCATGCGGTCGCTCTCGGCCACTCCCCGGCTCAGAAGATCAACCGTAGCCTTCATCAGGCTTGGGATGTCAGGCACGCCAAGGGAATTCATTGACACTACCCTTCCTCTTAGGGCTGGGACCCGTAAAAAGGATTCCCGGCCGGGCCGAAATCTGATTCATCTACTCTGAAGGGGGATGGTTGAGGGGAAAGAGATGTTACCAGCTGACCGAGAAGCAGTTCGCGCGACTTGAGCCGTACTTGCCAGCGGACACACGCGGAAAACCGCGGGTCGATGATCGCCGGGTGATCAGCGGCATCGTGCATGTGTTGATGACCAGCTGCCGCTGGAAGGACGCCCCGCCCGTCCGCGGCCTGCGCAAGACGTTGTACAACCGGTTCCAGCGGTGGGAGGCGAAGGGCGGTCTGGTCGCGCCTGTTCCACGGTTTGGCAACCGCGGGCTGCACGCCCGCCGAATTGTTGATCGCCTCCTCCGTGGTCAAGGCCGCGACGCTGTGCTGCTGGTGGTAAAGGGGGAGCGGAACCAGGCAATCGGCCGGTCGCGCGGCTACGCCCTGACCGACAAGCCGCCCCATCTCATTCCTACTGACTGGCGGCCAGGTGCCGGATTGCGTGGCCGCCGACACGCTGCTCGATCAATCGCCAGAGACCGATTTCGACCCTCACCACCCTCGGATGGTTCGAGAAGCCGCACGTCAACGGGTCGAGAGATCATGGCGCGGCGCGCTGTCGAGGGCGGGCAGACGCCGAGGCCTTTGCAGCAGCCCAGGCATCCGCCCGGGTACGGTGCAGAAGTGGGTCGAGCGCTTCCTGGCCGAAGGTGTGGCCGGTCTTCAGGACCGCGCGTCGCGACGGCATCATTTGCACCGCCCGACGCCATCCCAGACGGTCAGCCGCATCGGGGCGCTGCGGAACCGGACAAACGCAGTGCGCTTCCGGCCGCGGCCGCGCCCATTAGGTCGAGGTCCACCATTACGGGCGCATGGTCGCTGTCTGATGCTATGCCCTCCTCGTAGAGGTGCTTGATATTCCGCACAACCCAATGGCGGCTAACCCAGACAGAATCAAAGCGCCGTCCTGTGCCCGGCGAGTTCTTTCGCTTCCCGGTCCTATGGGTGATGGCAAGGGGCGGCTCCGCTTTCATCCCTTTGCGGGTCGGCGAAGCCAGGGGGCGGCTAGCCCGGAGTTTGTCCATCTCACCGGGATGGAGGGCGAGCGAGCGCCGCAGACCGTCATCGAGATCGTGCACCTTGCCAGGGCCGAACAGAAGATCATATCCGGGCTCGCCATGCAGGTGCCGGTTACCGGTATGCCAGTGCGTCCGGGTATTGGCGAAATCAAACGCGTCAATCAACGGAGTGTTGGCGTCGGCGCCGAACAACAACGGCCCTTTTTGTGTAGACAACCAAGAAGCGAAGGCGACTGCCCACTGGCGGAGCCGCCGGGGGAGGCGACACACTGGACCGGCCGGGCGATGGCGGCAGCGAGCGGCATCTCGCTGCGCTCGGTGCAGCGCATCTGGGCGGCGCACGGGCTGCAACCGCATCGGGTGCGCCACTTCAAGCTGTCGCAAGACCCGGCGTTTGCCACCAAGCTGCGCGACGTGGTCGGGCTCTATCTCGACCCGCCCGCCCACAGTCTGGTGCTGTCGGTTGACGAGAAGTCGCAAATTCAGGCGCTTGACCGCACCCAGCCCGGCTTGCCGATAAAGAAGGGCCGGGCCGGGACGATGACCCACGATTACATCCGCAACGGCACAACCACGCTGTTCGCGGCGCTCAATGTTCTCGACGGCTCGGTCATTGGCCAGTGCATGGCGCGCCACCGCCATCAGGAATTCATCCGCTTTCTGAACCGGATCGAGGGCTCGGTGCCCGCCGGCAAGCTCGTCCACGCGATCCTCGACAACTACGCCGTTCACAAGCATCCCAAAGTGCGTGCCTGGCTCGCGCGGCATCCCAGGTGGGTATTTCATTTCACCCCCACCTCATGCTCCTGGGCCAACGCGGTCGAAAGTTTCTTTGCCACGCTGACCCGGCGACGATTGCAACGCGGCGTCTTCCACTCGCTCGTTGACCTCCAGGCGGCGATCAACCGCTACCTTGGCGAGCACAACCGAAAACCCAAACCTTTCGTCTGGACTGCCGATCCCGACCGCATCATCGAAAAGGTTAATCGTGGGCACCAAGCGATCGCGTCACACCACTAGCAGCACTCACATCCGAGGCCGCTGCACCCATGACAGAAGCTTCGCAGCGGGCCGCACCACCGGCATCCGTGCAGGCGACTACGCCGGCCGCCGAGGCCGCCTCTGTTCCGACGAAAACCGCCAACCTCCAGGCGCTGGCGTTCAAGGTCTCGCCGGCCTTCCGAAAACGGTTCCGCCAGCGCGCGGCCGATTCGGACATGAAGCTCAACGAACTGCTGTTCGAGGCCCTCGACGCGTGGGAAGAGAAGCGCGGATTGCGAAGCTAGAGCGGTTTCTCATCTGACAGAATCGATGGCTTCCCAGATGTGGGCGAAGTAGGAGAGAATGCCCTACATCTTGGGGGATGGGGGATGACGCGACCGTATTCGGTGGATCTTCGCGAACGGGTCGTTGGCCAGATCGAAACTGGCGACAGCGTGCGCCGGGTAGCCGCGATGTTCGCGGTCAGCCCGAGTTTTGTGGTGAAGCTGGCGCAGGCGTGGCGGCGTCGCGGGACAGTGGCGGCGCTGCCGCAGGGCGGCGATCGGCGCTCGGTCGGCGCATCGGCAATGGCAATGGCGGGGAGGTGTCATGAGCGAGGCAAAGCCCATCACCCTCAATCTTCTTCTTCGGGATGGGGTCCTGACATTGACCGAGGTACAAGATCTCCAGCAGCGCATCAGCGCCATTGAAGCGCGCTTCGTCGCACAGGATGAGCGAATAACCCGGATGTTGACGTTGCTCGTCCGCCTTGCCGAACAGATCGAAGGAAAGTCGTCTTGATCAGTCCCGTAGCCTCGCTGGCGACGACGCAGCGCTACAACCACCTGCACGATCACGCGGTGCGCGCCGCCGTCGACGGGCTCGGAAAGGTGATTAGCTGATGAGCGAGGAACGAATTGTGAGCCCCCGAACCGAGAAACCGGGGCTGCTGCACACGCTTTTCTATCTTGTCTTTGCCGGACTTGCCGCCGCTGTGATCATTATTGCTTTTGGCATCGCCTCTTTCTCGTTCCTCTATATCGGCAAAGAGCTGCCGGGAGGTTCCCACATCAGCGGTGTCTTTCCCTACGCCCATGTCGATGGCGCGCGTGCCGCGCTAGTCCCGGCTGAGACAAAATTGCCAAACGCGGCTGCAAAGGCCACCCCCGCGCAGCTCCCAACAGCCCCGGCAACGGATAACAATATGCGGCCGCCCGAGGTGAGCAGAGCGCAACCGGCTTCTGAGCCGCTCCCATCTGATGAGGTGAGCGCCACGCAGGACGACTCGTTGGGGGGAACATCGCCAAAGCTATCACCTGCTGAAGCCCGGTTTTTTCGCGAGTTCAAAATGTACCAAAACCGGAAGGTGCCTCATAACTAACCGCTGCCATCGACGGGTCTCGGCCAGCAATGCCTCCCTACAGCAAGCGATCGTGTCCCAGGACGTGGTGTAAGAGCGGCGGCAGTATCGCGCTCTCCGGCGGGGTCGGCCGGTGTCAGGCGGATAGGGCGGGCAGCCTGACGATAGGATCCTCGCTCAATGGAGCGATAGTTTCCAGGGTCATGTAGCGAGCGCGCTGGACCGCCCATTCATCGTTTTGTTCGAGCAGGATGGCGCCGACGAGGCGGGTGATTGCGGCCTCGTTTGGGAAGATGCCGACGACCTCGGTGCGGCGCTTGATCTCGCCGTTGAGCCGCTCCAGCGGATTGGTGCTGTGGATCTTGGGCCGGTGATCCTTGGGAAAGCTCATGAAGGCGAGGACGTCGGCTTCGGCTTGGTCCATCAGGATGGCGAGCTTGGGCACTTTGGGCCTGAGCTGATCGGCGACCTGGCGCCATTGGGCTCGGGCCATCTCGGCATCCTCCTGGGCGAAGGCGGTGGCGATGAAGGCGGCGACGACGCGGCGGCCCTGCTTGCCGGCATGGGCCAGGACGTTGCGCATGAAGTGTACCCGGCAGCGCTGCCAGGACGCATGCAGCACCTTTGCGACCGCTGCCTTCAGCCCCTCGTGCGCATCCGAGATCACCAGCTTGACGCCGCGCAGGCCGCGCCGCGCCAGCGAGCGCAGGAAGTCGGTCCAGAAAGTCTCGGCCTCCGACGCGCCGATCGCGATGCCCAGCACCTCGCGCCGGCCATCGCCGTTGACGGCCACCGCGATGATGACGGCGACCGAGACGATACGCCCGTTCTCGCGCACCTTCAGGTAAGTCGCATCGAGCCACAGATAGGGCCACTCGCCTTCCAGCGGCCGGTTGAGAAAGGCAGCGACCTTGTCGTCGATCTCGGCGCACAGCCGGCTGACCTGGCTCTTGGACATTCCGGTCATGCCCATCGCCTGGACCAGATCGTCGACCGAACGGGTCGACACGCCGTGGACGTAAGCTTCCTGAATCACCGCCGCGAGCGCCTTCTCGGCCATCCGCCGCGGTTCCAGAAAAGCCGGGAAGTAGCAGCTCCGGCGCAGCTTGGGGATGCGCAGCTCGACCGTGCCGGCGCGCGTTTCCCACACCCGGTCGCGGTACCCGTTGCGGTGGTTGAGGCGCTCGGGATTGCGCTCGCCGTGCGCGGCGCCGGTCAAGCCCTCGACCTCCAGCTCCATCAGCCGCTGCGCCGCAAAACCCACCATCTCGCGCAGTAGCTCGGCATCCGAACTCTTCTCCAAAAGCGTGCGAAGGCTCATCATCTCGTCGGTCATCGTCGGGTCCTTGGTTCGCGTTGAAGTTGGCGACCAAAACCCTACCGAAGACCCGCGATGACCGCCGCTATGGATAAGTAGCCCGCCGCCGCCTGAACTCGTGGCGGTCCACGGCGGCGGGCTACTTATCCACAGCTCCTACACCACTCCAAGGGACACGACCCAGCAAGCCGTCGGCACTAAACGCCCCCGGTGGCGCCACGTACGGACACCCGAAGCGAAAAATATTTATTTTGGTATGGCCTGCCAGTCAGGAGTTGAAGCTTCCTTAATCCGACATTCCCCAGATTCCGGGACGGGCAAGCGCAATCGTTCGGCTTTTGGGTGCCAGCAGCGCCGCTGGTCCGCCGTCATCGGCCACCGTAGCCGTGATGTTTGCACCAGGCCTCAATCCAGGCGAGATTCTCCGCACTTTCTTTCAGCGTTAACTCGCGGAAATTCGGATCGTCGCGCATCTGTTCGGCCATTTCTTCCAATATCTCCAATGTTCTGGCCAGCGGGTCGTCAGTCTGGCCCGTTTTGATGCGATCGAATTCGGCGCGCAGCACACCTAACCACTGTCGCCGCTGGCCCTCCGTCATCGCTCGCCTTCGATCACGCGGGGGTGCCAATGCACCGGCATGCTCGGTCCTTCCTCGACGGCTTTAATCGCCCACGACACTTTGTCGGAGAATTGTACTCGGAGCTATCGTCCGAGAGCGCCGAACGCGAGGCTGAAGCCGAGCGGATGCTTGCCGAGCGCGAAGCGGCGGCGACTGAACGAGATGTTCGCCGGCAATCAAGAAGTAGTCTTGGTCAGTGATCGCACCGCACCGCTACGTTCCTCTCTGATGCAGGCTCAGGGCGAGGAGCGGCAGGCGCGTGCGGCACTCGCCAAGAACGGGCGAGTGAGTCCATATAAGTGTTGGCTTATCGCTATCGCCACGTGATAAGATAATACTTAGATGAGTAGAGGACCAGGTCGGATCGAACGGGCGATCGTCGCCATTCTCGTCGCCGAGCCGGACAATGCCTTCACCGTCGACGAACTGTGTTTGCGCATCTACCGACCAGACTTGTCCGGCAACTATCGCCGCCGGCTTCCGGCTAGCATGTACCGTCCCCAGCTGCAGCACCGGGTCGCGGCAATTCGAGCCGGCAAAGCTATCGCCGGGCGCGGCAACGTGGCGTGGCTGCGCAGCTTTCAGCGCGGCGGAGCACTCGTGTTCTACACAGCTGACAACGTCATGTCGTACGGTATGGCGCATCTCAAGGGCTGGCGAACCAACCAAACTGAGGATCAGCTTCACGCCCGCTTGACCGACGACCAGGATCAAGGAACACATATTCGGCCAGGTGGCATCTGGTGGTTGCACGTTCAGTTGTTCATTGCCCAGCGCGATGGCGAGGCCGAGCGCGCCGCTGAATTGCAACGCGCGATCGACCAACACACAGCTGCCCACATTGCCGGCCTACGGAATTTCGCACTCGCATATGACTGACCGCCTGACTCTGACCCGCGCCTTTGAGGGCGCCGGGCTGCAGAGCGAGGCGGCCGAGCGGATCGCGACCGAGATCGTGCGGGTGATCGACCAAAGCGCGGCAGCGAAGCCCAGCCCAAGCCATCAAGGACAGATCGCGAAAGCATTCGAAATCGCAGGTATCGAACGCCCGGCTTCCGAACAGATCGCCATGGTGAACATCGATCTCATCCGGCAGAGGCATCCCGCCGCATGAGCGGCGAAACCCTCACCCTCACCGAGGACGAAGAACGCGCGCTGATCGCCCTGCTGAAGCGGACGATTGATTACGACCCCTTCCCGCTCGCCCCGCGCCTGGACCCGCTGAAGGCGATCCTGGCGAAGCTTGATCCGCCGCCGCCTCGCACGGAACTGCCGCCACCTCTACGGCCCGGTATGGGGCCGATCCACGGTCAGGGACGCCGGCGCCGGTGAAACTCCTAATATCCGCCGTGATTTCTCTAGCGGTATCAGCCGGTTGTTTTATTAAGGGATCAGCAAAGTTCCCGCCCGGCCGGCGATCGGCCAATGGTCAGTCGAAAGCGGAGCTCGCTTTTCGGCGTAATGCCCGCTACTGGCGGCTCGCCGGCCTGTTGGCAGCCGCTTATACCCACCTGAATTGATACCGACTCGCCAAAGGAATTGCGTCGGGGCGGGCTGGCGAGTAGCAGATGTTGTGGTTGGGGATGGGAGGAACCACAATTGCCTGCTCTGGCGATCCGAGATGACATCAGCCCGGCGCAGCTTCGCCGGCACGCCCGGCGAGAGAATGACGGGCGGGTCAGCGCCCGGCTGATCGCGCTCGCCAATGCGCTCGACGGCATGGACCGGGCGAGTGCGGCGCGGCTGGCGGGGATGGACCGGCAGACCTTGCGCGACTGGGTTCACCGCTACAACGGCGAAGGCGTTGCCGGCCTGTGCGATCGGCCGAAGCCGGGGCGCACGCCGAAGCTGACCGAGGGTCAGATGGCGAGCCTGAAGGCGGTGGTGCTGGCCGGCCCCGATCCGGGAGTAGACCGGATCGGGCGCTGGTGGGTTGTCGATTTGTGCCGCTATGTCGAGGAGCGCTGGGAGGTCAGCTACAGCGAGACCGGAATGCTGCGCCTGTTGTGGTCGCTCGACCTGAGCCACCGCAAGACCCGGCCGCGCCACCCGCAGAGCGACGAGAAGGCGCAGCAAGCCTTCAAAAAGGGGGCTTTGCAGCACGCCTGAGCGAGATCGCGCAGGCCCACCCCGAGGCCCGGCGGTTTGAAATCTGGAGCCAGGATGAGGCCCGGGTCGGGCAGAAAGGCCGCACCGGCTAGTCTGGTGGCAACGCGGTCACACCCCGCGCGGACGCCGCGATATCGGCTATCAATCGGCCTGGATTATCGGCGCCGTCTGCCCGGCGCGCGACACCGGCGTCGCACTGGTGCTGACCCGGCTCGACACCGCGGCGATGAACCTGTTCCTCATTGAACTCTCGCAAGCCGTGGCTGCCGGGGCGCATGGCATCGTGCTGATGGACAAGGCGGGTTGGCATACCGCTGGCGATCTGGTGGTGCCCAAAAATCTCAGCCTGGTGTTTCTGCCGCCCTACTCGCCCGAACTCAATCCGATCGAGCGGCTGTGGCTGCATCTGCGTGACAATCGCCTCACGCACCGCGTCTTTCGTACCACCGAGGATATCATCGAGGGCTGCTGTAACGCCTGGAATTGGCCGCTCGGCCAAACCGGCCGCATCCGCTCACTGTGCTCCTATCCCTGGCTCAGCCGTGTCAATGATTAATCAGGTTGGTATTACACCGTCGCTGCTTTGATAACGACCTTCTAAGTGAACCGCTATAACGGCCCGCCGATGACGCTCGGCAACGCCGCGACGGCCGAGGTGCAGCTGATCGTGTGGTGTCTCGATTTCCGGCACTAGCCCGGATCATTCATCGGGGTGCTGTTGAGTGGCGTGACGCCGGGAGCCGGGGCGTGTTTTTCCGTGGCGTCGGGGACGCGGTGATTGGGGTTTGCGGTTGCGCCGAGGGGTTTATGTTGGGGGCGTCGGGCCCCCTCGGCTACGGCGGCAGCTTGGCGATGCGACCGGCGAGATCGGCGAAGCCGGCCTGATGGGGGAAGGCGCTCGGCAAGGCGATCTTGATGCGGGTGACCATCTCGGTGACGCGCCCGGCGACCTTGATCAGGCAGAGGCGGATCGTATCGAACTGGGCATCGCGCCACAAGGAGGTCTTCGGAGCCAGACCGCGCAGATTTAGCATCAGCCAGTAGGCGGCGGTGTGGATCAACAGGCGGAACTGGTTGGCGGTCGCCTTGCTGCAGGAGGTGCGGTCGGAGGCGAGGTGCAGCTTATGCGCCTTGATCAGGTTTTCAGCTTGGCCTCTGGCGCAATAGACTTTCTCGTAGAGCGATTTCGGTAGCCCTGGCAGGTTGGGAACGATGAAGCGGCTGTCGGCCCCCTGGGGACCGGCCTCGACGCGGGCGATGACGCGGCGCTCGACGGTCCAGCTCTTGGCGGCGTGGCGGAAATCGTCGTAGCGGCGGACCTTGTCGCCGTCTCCGGCGAGGCGAGCGAGGGCGGCATCCTCGGCGAGCGGGGCGACTTGGCGCCGCAGCACCGGGTTGCCGGCCACGCCGAAGATGTAGCCCACCCGGTTGCGCTCGCACCACGCCATCGCCTCGGGCCGGCCGTAATGGCTGTCGCCGCGCACGATGATGTCGACCTTGGGCCAGCGGGCGCGGATGCGGCCAATGACATGGCGTAGCACCAGCGCCACCTCAGTCCCGTCCGGCGTCTTGCCGGGGCGCAGGATGACAGCGACCGGCTTGCCGGTGGTCACCGCGTAAATGTGGATCGGCAGAAAGCAGCGGCTGTCGTAGTGCGCATTAAAGAGCGCAAGTTGCTGGCCGCCGTGAACCCGGTCCTCGGTGTCGTCGATGTCGAGCAGATTAGAAACCCCGTAAACCCGCGGGTATATTTACGGCAGCCTTCTCGACACTTGAGAAGCGCAACGGCGCCAGCCCGGGTAAGGCCGACGCCGCTGCTAACCACCATCGCGCTTGAGAGGAGCACGATAATGGCTACGCGTACCCTACGTAATTCTCCGATGCCCGTTCAATCGGCCGCCGCGCCGCGCTGCTACGCTTATGCGCGGGTCAGCTCCGCTGGCCAGGCCGAGTCCGGTCTAAGCCTTGAAGAGCAGACCCGGCGCTGTGCTGGCCGCGCCCTCGAGAACGGCTGGACGGTCGCGCATACCTATGTCGACCGCGCCGTCTCGGGCTCGATCGCGCTTGCCGCCCGCCCTGAAGGCTCGCGCCTGCTGCAGGTGCTGCGGCCCGGTGATCAGGTGATCGCTGCCAAGCTCGACCGGGTGTTCCGATCAGCATTGGATGCCCTGGAGACGATCGCGAGCTTCAAGCAGCGCAAGATCAGCTTGCACCTGCTCGATTTGGGCGGCGACGTCTCGGGCAACGGCATCAGCGAACTGGTGCTGACGATCATGTCGGCTGTGGCGCAGTTCGAACGGGCGCGCATCGGCGAGCGCATTGCCGACGCCAAATCTGCTATGCGGCTCCGAGGCGTGCATTTGGGCTGCGCTCGCCCGTTCGGCTGGCAGCTTGGAGAACCTGTCGGGCCCGGCCGCGGCCGTCGGCTGGTCGAGGATCCGGGCGAACAACAGGCGCTCCGCGACATGAAGAAGATGCGGCACGACGGAAAGTCGCTGATGGAGATCCGCGACGCCTTGCGCGCCCGCGGCTTCTCGATCTCGCACCAGTCGATTGCCAAGATATTGGCGCGCTCAATGAAGGTGGCGGCATGAGCGAAGCCGACGAGCTCTACGAGATGGTCAACATCTATCCGGCGGACAGCGGGCTGCCAATGACCGTCTGGGCAGGCCCGCGCGGTCGCGCCCGGCATGATGTGCGGATCAAGGTCAACCGCAGCCACGGCAACCGGATGACGATCAGCAACACTGCGGTTGTCGCGGTCCGCCCGACGCCGCGGCTCGTGGCTGGGCGGCTGTCGACCGCCGATCTGCAGGCGGTCAGCGATTGGCTGCGGCTGAACGAGGCGGCACTCGTGGCGCACTGGGACGGCCAGATTTCCGGTGTCGAACTCGGCCGTCGGCTGCAGCCGTTGTCGCCGCCGATCCCGCCGTGACCCTCGACCTCACCTACGACGAGGAGCGGGCGCTGATCGCGCTGTTGCGGCGGACGCTCGACGAGGCGCGCTTTCCCTATTCGCCGCGCCTCGACCCGCTCAAGGCGATCCTGGCGAAGCTTGACCCGCCGAAGGCTCGGCCGGAACTGCCGCCACCACTGCGGCCGGGCATGGGGCCGAGCCACGGTCTAGGACGGCGCCGGCGGTGAAGCTCCTAATATCCGCCGTGATTTCTCTAGCCCGGATTTCTCAAAGGGCGGGTGCATCGGGACCTTGGATCTGAGAAAATCGAGTTGCACAAACGGTTTATCTCAGGGCCAGGGGGGTCCCGATGCGGACAGAGTGTAGCGCGGATCTGTTTGGCTTTGCACCCGTCGAAGGGCACAAGGTGGTGGCGGGGTTTGACGGCGGGCGGATGACTTCGGAGGCCGGAGCGCTGCTGCTCGGCGCCACCGATCGGCAGATCCGATTGATCGAGCGCTTTGCCGATTGTTTTACCGATCACCGTGCCGCTGATCTGGTGGAGCACACGGTGCCGGGCGTGGTGGGTCAGCGGGTGTTTGGGCTTGCGTTGGGCTACGAGGATCTGATCGACCACGACCAGTTGCGCCACGACCCGGTGATGGCGGTGCTGGGCGGCAAGCTGACGGCAACGCGGTCGGATTGTGCGCCGCTGGCCGGCAAATCGACGCTCAATCGGCTGGAACTGAGCCGCGCCGAGCCGACCCGCTATCACAAGATCAGCTATGACGGGCGGCGATCGAAGCTGTGTTTGTCGACGTGTTTGTCGATGCCCCTGCGGCGCCGCCGGCGCAGATCATCCTTGATCTCGACGCCACCGACGATCCGCTGCACGGACATCAGGAGGAGCGCTTCTTCCACGGCTATTACGACAATTACTGCTATCTGCCGCTCTATGTGTTCTGCGGCCGGCATCTGTTGGCGGCCAAACTGCGCCCGGCCAACATTGATGCCGCGGCCGGCAGCGTCGAGGAGATGGCGCGGATTATCGGCCATATCCGCCGGCGCTGGCCCAAGGTTCGCACCCTGCTGCGCGCCGATTCGGGTTTTGCCCGCGAGGCGCTGATGGCGTGGTGCGAGACAAACGACGTCGATTTTCTGTTTGGCTTGGCCAAGAACGCGCGGCTCAACGCCGAGATCGCGACCGAACTTGCTGCCGCGCACGAGCAGAGCCGAGTGAGCGAGAAACCGGCACGCCGCTTCAAGGACTTCACCTGGCGAACGCGCAACAGCTGGAGCCGCGCGCGCCGGGTCGTCGCCAAGGCGGAATGGACCGGCGGCGAAGCCAATCCGCGCTTTGTGGTGACTTCCCTGGCGCGCGAGGAGCACGAGGCCCGCCACCTCTACGAGAACGTCTACTGCGCCCGCGGCGAGATGGAAAACCGCATCAAGGAATGCCAGCTCGATCTTTATGCCGACCGCACCTCGGCCCACACCATGCGCGCCAACCAGTTGCGGTTGTGGTTCGCCGCAATGGCCTATGTCCTCGTCTGCGCCTTGCCCCGCATCGGTTTGGCCCACACGCAATTTGCCCGCGCTTGCTGCGGCACGATCCGTCTCAAGCTGTTGAAGATCGGGGCGCTGGTGCGCATCAGCGTGCGCCGCATCAAGCTCGCCATGCCGTCCGCCTTTCCCTATCAGGCCGAGTACCGCGCCGCGCATGCCGCGCTCACCGCCGCCGCGACCGCCTGACAAACCAGAAAACGCGGTCAAAATAATCCCGCCAACCACCCCAAGGGACGATTGTCCCCATAAGGACTCGGAAAAGCTGAAACCCACTGGTTCAACCCACAACCACCACTCTCGCTATCGGCTCACCCGCCGAACGCGTCACCGCTGCCCGAAAACCAACCAGGTATGAGAAATCCGGGCTAGGTTTACGGCCCTTCTTTGTTTTTCGGATCGTCACCCGCAAACCCTTGAGCCCATGGGTCTCGAGCGCGCGTTGCCAACCAACAAATTCCGCCACAGAGAGCTCATAACGTCGGCATGCTTGATCGAGGCTGATGACGCCGCGGCTCACTGCATTAACGACCGCGGCCTTACGCGGGGCGGTCCAGCTAAAATTCGTGTCGGGAGTCGGCAATTTAATGTCAGTAGTGCTCGCACATGGCGAGATTTTGTCTTCAGGCAATTCGCAAAACTCAATGTTAGTGCTGTGTATGGCGGCATCATAAGCCTGACGATGTTAAATAATTGTTAGGTCACGGCGCGGTTTAAACGCGCAAGAGCGCGCCGTTTGACAGCTTCGGCGGCTTGAGCCCTCGCCGTGACTCATCTTCGCGCCCGCCGCCCGGCTCGCTGCGCGGGTGACCCCGCCGAGATGGAGGCGCGCTGAAGTCGACCAAGCGGCACAAGTCGGCGAATGCCGGCTGAGTTGCATCCGCCGATTTGTGCAGGCCCCGGCTCTCGGACGCGGAAATCCTGTAGGTGCTCCCTATCCGCCGCTGACATTCCAAACAATGGCACGTGTCGACCAAACAGTTCGCCGTGAGCTGCCGCAAACACTCATCGCGAGCCTTGTCGCCACCCGATCCCGAAAACCTACCTCCCGAGCCTGGGTCCCTGGCGGTGCCGGGAGCGGTGCTGCCGGTCTTGGATGTGCTCGGCTTCCTCGTTCGCACGCTGCAGCTGATACTCGCTGCGCCCCCGCCGAGCCGCGGCCAGGCCGCGCGCCAGCTCCGTCAATGCCCGCCCTTGCCCGGGTTTGATCCCCGGCACCAGGAAGGGCCTGTCCTCATGGACGCTGCGCAGCGCGGCGGTAATACCCTCCTCGCCACCCAGCCTTTGCGCCGCCGCCTTCTCGAACCGGTCGAGCTCTGCCGCGACCGTCGGGTTGCGCTGCCCTGTTTCGCAGGCCCGCGCCACGGCGGGCCGGTCGCTGGTAGCGGCGCCGACCCAGGACTCGCCCGGCTGCTGGGTGCCGGCGGCGTGCACCGCTTCGAGCACCGCAATGGCCTCGGCCGAGAGTTTCGGCACCCCGATCTTGTCGCGCTGCAGCTGGGCCGTGACCTTGCCGCGGTACAGGCGCTCGGCCGGCCGTTCCGCCTCGGCAATCCGGCGCAAGCTCTCGCCGAGCGCCCGCGCAGCTCGGATCGAATAGGCCCGGGCCAATTGCGCCGATGGGCTGGCGAAGATCCCGTCATGCCCGCGCAGATGGCCGAGTTGTTCGTGTTTGGCATCGATCCGCGCCGCCGCCCCGGTCCAGCCCTCGGCTCGGACCAATTCGTTCAACCGCGCTTGGGCGGCGTGCGGATCCGGTAGGCGCGCTCGAGGTGAGGCCACGGCCCGGACCTGGCCTGCTGCACCCGCGCATCCGTGGCGACGGCAGCGGCGATGCCGGCGGGGTCGAGTCCGCGCCCCAGACTGTCCCGCGGGTCCCGGCCGGCATAGGGCGGGATCAGCCATTCCGGCGCCGGCAACTCCACCCGCCGTTGCCGCGCCTCCGACGCCGCGTGAACCTTGGCCGCCAGCGAGTCTTGCGGCGGCGACGGAGCCGCCGCGATGACGCCGCGCCAGAACGCCTCGGACCGTTGCTCGCGCATTTCCGACGCGCTGCGAACCTTGGCCGCCGGCGGGTCTGGCGCCGGCGACCGAGCCGCGGCGGCTACGTCGCGCCAGTACGCCTCCGCCCACTCCCGCCGTTGCAGTGCCTCGTGGACCTTGGCTCTGAGACTGTCCTCCGGCGCCGGGATTGCCCCCGCCCCCACGTGCTCCCGCGGCTCCCGCTCCGCCGGCTTCTCCCGCAGCTGTGCGGCCGTCAGCTCATCGCGCGTCGCCCAGGCGATCGAGGCGGCTTTGATTTCGCCACGCGCCATCTGCCAGGCGAACTCGCACGCGTTGCGGGCGGTTTCGCGGGCGACAAACACCCGCGCGCTGTCGCGCTGCCGGGTTAGCCCGCATTTCTCATAGCCCATCGGTTTATCGGGGGTGAGGAGACGCGTTTGGCGGCAAGCGCGTTTTTGGGGTGCTCGTGAAGCAAGTGAGGGTGCCGGCCGACGCGGTTCGCCTGTCTGCGGCCGTGAATATGCGGGTTGGGTCAGTTGCTGGTCGCGGTTAGCGCGGCATGGGCGGCGCGGTATTCGGCCTGATAAGGAAAGGCCGAGGGCATGGCGAGCTTGATGCGGCGCACGCTGGTGCGCACCAGGACGCCGATTTTCAACAGCTTGAGGCGGATGGTGCCGCAGGTGGCACGGGCGAAGCGAGTGTGCGCCAGCGCGATGCGGCGCAGCGCACAGACCAGCACATAGGCCATCGCGGCGAACCACAACCGCAACTAGTTGGCGCGCATGGTGCAGGCCGAGGTGCGGTCGGCGAACAGGTCGAGCTGGCATCCCTTGATGCGGTTTTCCATCTCGCCGCGGGCGCAGTAGACCTGCTCGTAGAGGTGGCGCGCCTGGTACTCTTGGCGCGACAGCGAGGTAACGACAAAGCGCGGATTGGCTTCGCCCATCCCCGGAGTTGATCCGGGGAGCCATTCCGCCTTGCCCACAACCCGTCGCTGGCAGCTCCAACTGTCGCGCGTGGTCCAGGTGAAGTCCCGGAAGCGGCGCGACGCCTGGGCGTTCGGTTTTCCTTCCGCTTCGGCCTCGGCGAGTTCGGCCGCGATCGCCTCGACCAACCGGGTGTTGCGCGCCAGACCGAACAGAAAGGCCACGCCGTTATTCTCGCACCACGCCATCAGCGCCTCGCGGGCAAAGCCGGAATCGGCCCGCAGCAGCACCCGCGCCACCGGCCAACGGCGGCGGATTTGCGCGACGACCCGCGCCACCTCCTCGATCGCACCGGCACTCCCGTCGATGTTGGACGGGCGCAGCTTGGCGGCCAGCAGATGCCGGCCGCAGAACACGTACAGCGGCAGGTAGCAGTAGTTGTCGTAATAGCCGTGGAAGAACCGCCCTTCCTGATGCCCGTGCAACGGATCGTCGGTGGCGTCCAGAGCCTGCCCTCGCGAAGGCGGGGGTCGAGGATGATCTGCGCCGGCGGCGCGGCGTGCGCCTCGATAAACAGATCGACCAGCAGCCCCTCGATCGCCGCCGGATCATGGCCGATCTTGTGATAGCGCGAGGGTTCTTCCCGGCTCAACTCCAGCCGGTTGAGCGTCGATTTGCCGGCCAACGGCGCGCAATCCGACCGCCGCGCCTCAAGCTTGCCGGCTAACACCGCCATCACCGGATCGTGGCGCAATTCATCGTGGTCGATCAGGTCCTCCCCCGGGTCCGGCTTCGCCGGCCCGAGGACAGGCTCCGCCCCGCGCGAGGCCGAACACCCGCTGCCCGACCAGGGTCGGCACCCGATGCTCGATCAGCTCCGGCGCGCGATTGTCAGTGAAGCAGCCGGCAAACCGCTCGACCAGCCCGATTGCCCGGTCCGCAGCGCCCAGCAGCCGCGCGCCGGCGTCGGACGTCATCTTGCCGCCGTCAAATGCGGCCACCACAGGGTGCCCTTCCACCGGGGCAAAACCAAACAGATCCGCGCTACACTCTGTCTGCATCGGGCTTCCCCATGAAGCTGAGATAAACCGTTCATCCAACACGATTTTCTCAGATCCAGACGCCCGATGCACCAAAGACTTTGAGGCTACCCTGGAAAGCGCCCTCTCGTGGCTGTTCCTGGCCAGCGTCAAGCTCTTCAAGACCGAGGTGATCCGCCGGCGTGGTCCCTGGCGCCATGCCGAGGCGGTGGAGTTCGCTACCGTCGAGTGGGTGGACTGGTTCAACCATCGGCGCCTGCTTGAGCCCATCGGCAACATCCCTCCCGCCGAAGCCGAGGCGCGCTACTATGCCCAGATCGCCGGTCCGGCCATCGCCGCCTGACCCAAGCCAAATTGCCTCCGGAAATCTCGGAGCGGTTCAGAGATGACCAGCTTGACGCCTTTGAGGCCGCGCTTGACCAGGCCCTTGAGAAAGCTCGACCAGCCCTTCGACAGGCTCAGGAGGCTCGGCCTCCGAAGGACCGATGCCAAGCCCGATGATCTCGCGCGGGCCTTCGGTCGTAACCGCCACGGCGATTATCGCAGCCACCGAGACGATGCGGCCGCCGTCGCGGACGTTGAGATAGGTGGCGTCAAGCCACAGATACGGCCACTCGCTGTCGATCGGCCGGTCGAGGAAGGCGTTGACCCGTTAATCAATGTCTTTACAGAGCTTGGAAACTTGGCTCTTTGAGATGCCGGCCAGACCCATCGCCTGCACCAGCTCGTCGACCCGGCGGGTCGAGACGCCGCCAATCCGTGCCTCCTGGATCAGCGTGACCAGCGCTTTCTCGGCGGTCTTGCGCGGCTCCAGGAAGGGCGGGAAGTATGAACCCTGGGGATGCGCAATTGAAGCGAGCCAAGTCGGGCATCGAGGCTACGCTCGCGGTATCCGTTGCGGTAATTGAGCCGGTCGCCGGTGCGTTCGTGGCGACCGGCGCCGATCAAGCCTTCGACGTCGGCTTCCATCAGGATTTGCAACACCGCCTCCGCCACGGCGCGCAGGAAATCGCCGTCACCGCTCTTCTGCAGCAGCTCGGCCAGCGCCATTCTGTCGTCGGTCATCGGGTCCTCGGTGGTTGCTGGTGGGTCCCGCAACTCCACCCTAACGCACACCTTCCCGGCGACCGCCCGTCGCTCACGCGCGCGCCGAGCTCCATGTTATGGGGCATTGCGCCCAGCACCGCCATCACCGGGTCGTGGCGCAACTGGTCGTGGTCGATCAGGTCCTCGTAGCCCAAGGCGATCCCAAACACCCGCTGACCCACCAAACCCGGTACCGTGTGCTCGATCAGATCGGCCGCCCGGTAATCGGTGAAGTAGCCGGCAAAGCGCTCGATCATTCGGATCTGCCAATCGGTGGTGCCGAGCGGGCTTCCCCTGACCCCTGAGATAAACCGTTCTTGCAACACGATTTTCTCAGATCCAGGGCCCCGATGCACCTACCCCTTTGAGAAATCCGGGCTAATCGCGATCGCCAACGCGCTCGACGGGATAGACCGGGCGAGTGCGGGCTGCTGGCGGGGATGCGGTTTCGGGTAGGCTGGGGACAACCTGCGAGAACGGCAGCGGCCAAGGCGGCGCCCCCAACCCTCAGCCCCCGTCGCCCCTTTCGGGAACAGTGGTGGCGGGCGCGACGGCTTCCTAAGCCGAGATTCCTTCTTTGAGGACGCGCGAGGGTTTGAATTGGCGGACGAATCCGCCCGCCGCCAGCGGTGCTGCCGGCTACACCCGACGGCGAGCAGCTGCAACGCCTTCTGCTGAAGCGGCGTCGGCCTGGTGATGACGACGAGCGGATAGTTTGGTGTGATCGCGGCGATGACGGTATTGCGCGCCAAGGTCGCGAGATCGGCGAGGAGCAATCGGAAACTGTGCACCGCGAGACCGTCCTCGGTGAGGCTCTTTGTCTGCTTGCTGAATGCCACCGGCGAGCGCTGCGCCGGCGCCACGATGCACGCGCGCCGGGCTTCGGCAGCGTCTTTGTCGGTGTCGTCGAACAGCATCGGCGCCAAGCGCCGGCGCATGTGCCATTCCAGGTAATAGGCCAGCATGCAAAGAACGACATGCGCGCGCACCCGCTCGGCCAGCCAGTGATGCACCGGGCGGACCTGCAGATCGACCGTCTTAATGCACCGAAAGGCGCGTTTTACCAGGGCGAGGGATTTGTAGCTGCGCACTGTTGCTGCGTCGTCGAGGGCCGTATCGGGCAGATTGTTGCGCACGACATAGATGCCGTCGGTCGCCGCCTCGACGGCGATTTCGCCGGTCTTGAGGGCGGGGCTGAATGCCGTCTCGGTGATGACGAAATCAAAATGCTTGGCCACCTTGTGCTTGTTGCTCACCGCGGCGACCGCGAGCGCGATCTTGGCTGTACCGCGCTACGGACCACGCTTGCGGGCGGGGGCGGCTTAGATACGGGCAAGGTCGCGCTCGGTGGCAGCCCGTAGTTCTTCACGCTTGCGAGCGCGCTCGGCGGCAAGTTCAGGGTTACGGCAAACGACCAGACGCTCGCCGGGAAAGTCCGGTGCAGTGATGCTGGTCATGTCCCGCTCATCAAACAGCGAGAACTGCAAGCGCCGTTGCCAGCGGCATCTTGATTGCCGGCGCGCGCAGCGCCGTGATCCAGTCCAGGCCGGCCGACTTGATGTCGTCGGTGATGCGCGCCTGGGTGATCATGCCGCGATCCCCGACCAGGACCACATGGTTGAGGCGAAAGCGCTCGCTGCTTGAGCTTGCCGTCCTGGGTCGCCAGCGTCATCGGATCGGCCGTGTTGCCATCGAAGACCTCGATGGCGACCGGGCAGCCGTCCGGCGCGCAGCGCAGGCCGCAGGTGATCTGCAGCGCGCCTTTCCGGCCGTCGCAGCTGTAGCTCCGCTTGGCCAGCGGGCAACAGCGACCTTCCACGTAGCTCTACGAGACGTCGTAGAGCACGAGCGTGCCGTTGGTGAGGTAACGTTTGGCCAGCGCGGTCTCGATGGCGGGCTGGCGCACCACCAGCCAGTCCAGCGCGGTGTAGAGTTCGTCCTCATCGACCGCGCCGAGGTGAGCACCGCGCCGAGGCTCGAGGCGGCGGTCGCGGGAGAGCGCACGGGCGGGGGGCAAGCTTGGATACGGGATCGAGGATCCGGTGATTGCCGTCGGGGCCGAGGATACGGTCGAGACCGATCTTGCGAGCGGTACCAAGAGTGGCGGCGACATGGCCGTGGGGCAGCGTACGGATGACGGCCAAGGCCTCACGCTCGGCGGCAATAACGGTGCCGCCTTTGAGCACGCCGCGCAAACCTGCAATATGTGCGACGGGCCAATCGGAGAGGTTGCAGACGGTGCGTTCACGGACCTTACCGCCCTCCCGGTAGCAAGGGTAAACCGGCACCCCTACCGCTATTTCCAGGATATCGCCGGCGGACAAGCTGAAATCACCGCCGATTTCGGCCCCGAAACCGCCGCATTGCTGGCCTCGTTCCCGCCCTGCGCGCCAAAGGCGAGGATCTTGCTACGAATTGGTGGTCGGCACCACCAAAGTGACGAGATTACCGGTATTAAGTGAAGGCGAATAGTGCGAGTGAGCCACCGGCAGCGATGCGGCGCCCCCCAGAAATGCCGTTCCGGCCGGCAAAGCCGAACGGGCCAAGCCTGCTCGGTCAAACATGACTCGCTGTTTCGAGCTTCCGCACAGCGGGCGCCGGGCGCTGGCCACGCGGGGCTGCGTGCCCGCCCGCCGCCCGACCCCAACCAGAGTGACATCTCTAAATGGCAGAGATGGTAAACATCCCTATTCGGTGGGACACTACGATGAGGCACGGCGGGGCGCAAGGAACACAAGATACAGAAAACCGGGGGAAGATTCCCTCGCGGCAATGAATAAAAAGTCGTCTGATGAGGCAGTCCAACCTACTCGGCTCAGCAGCCTCGGGTATATTCAATGCTCTGTCCCTATATATAGATCATATGCGGGGAACCATCCGCAGGTCTGTGCGCCGGAATAAGTTAGAAAACTAAGTGGTCGGGAGAATTCAAACGAATCTCGAAGAAGGATAAGTTCGCTTTCATATCCCGGATCACTAATGGAAATAGCGTACCATGGTTCGACGTTATTAATTTGAAAAAACGTACACTGACGTGAATCAAAAGCTTGATTACCCGGTGAAGCAAACAACACGGTCACCGTCCCGCTCACCACGGTTTGAGCGAAGACGGAGCCTGCGAATAGGCTCAGAACAATTATAAGTGTGATACGAAATTTATGCATTTGACGAATTCTCCCCACCCGCTCGGTGCAAGAATCAAGGGATGTCGAACAGGATAAATTGCCACGGCGGCCACCGAAAGCCCGCGATGTCGATTTGTCCACCAAATAGAGATGTCACCGGTTCTGCGATTTAGAAATGTCACTCTGGTTGGGTCCGGGCGGCGGGCGGGCGCGGAGCCCCCGGCGTAGCGCAGCGCCCGACTCACGCCCGCTTTACGGACGCTCGAAACCGCACCGGTTGTTTGACCGAGCGGGCGCCAGCACGCTCGAACTCGTAGAAAGGATCAGCCGACTTTAAACAGACGTGCGTCGTGCTGATCGCGCCGGCGTGGTCCCTTTGCGACGCTCAGGTCCGCGCCGCAGCTGCTCCTCGCGGATGAAGGCGAGCGCGACGCCGAGCCGCTTGTTCTCGACAATCGCCCCCTGGTCGACCTGTTGGATCTTGTCGGACTGGCGAAACCCGGTTCGCACCTGGCGTCCGGAGGTCGCCGGCTGAAAGCCTGCCCCCTGACTTGATCAGGGGCTGCGGCCGATTGACTCACCCTCTGGTTGAGGAGCGTTCGGGCCCGGTAATGTGCGATAATCGGGCTCGTGACGACGACGGCCGATGACCTCCCCGACGACATTGCCGCACTGCAGACGGCGCTGATCGCGGAGCGCGAAAGAGCGGCGCGGGCCGAGGCCGAACTGGCGGTGGCCAAGGCCAGGGCTTCCGATGATCAGGCCCTGATCGCACATCAGCGGTTGCAGATCGCCAAGCTGACGCGCGAGCTCTACGGCCAGCGCTCGGAACGCAGCGTGCAGCTGCTCGACCAGATGGCGCTGACCTTCGAGGACCTCAAGAGTTCGGCGACCGAGGACGAGGTCGCCGCCGAGCTGGCCGTCGCCAAGACCATCAACATGGTGGCGTTCACCCGCAAGCGCCCGGCGCACCAGCCCTTCCCCGAGCATCTGCCACGCGAGCGGGTGGTCGAGCCGAGGCCGACGGTTTGCCTGTGCTGCGGCAGCCCGCGGCTGCGCAAGCTGGGTGAGGACATCACCGAGACGCTGGAGGTCATTCCCCGGCAGTGGAAGGTGATCCAGCACGTCCGCGAGAAATTCACTTGCCGCGATTGCGAGAAGATCAGCCAGGCGCCGGCACCATTTCATGTCCTGGCCCGGAGCTGGGCCGGCCCCAGCCTGTTGGCGATGATCCTGTTCGAGAAGTTCGAGCAGCGACCCGCAGGCTTGGCGGCTGGCCGACGTCCTGGCTCGTATCACCGAGCATCCGGCCCGGAGGATCGACGAACTGCTGCCCTGGAACTGGCGCCCGCGCTCGGCATCGCAAAGTCAGGCGGCCTGATCGTGGCCGCCACCGCCCATGTCTTCACCATCGGCTACGTCGCCAACCTGCTCGGCGAGGACGAAGACTGGCTGCACGAACTGTCGACCGACTTGTTCCCCGAAGACGGCTGCCTCTGGGTCTACGGCGTCGGCGAGGACGGCGTCCCCGCCTTCACCAAAGACGGCATCGACAACTTGCCCAGATCATCGCCGATGAACGAGCCGCCGGCCGCGTACCCCCTCAGGTCAAACCAACAAAATAGCCCAGCCTGCGGTGCTCACCGCATGGTCACCCCAGAACCGACTTGATGATACCGAACACCGGCTCCGGAGTGTGCTTGCGCCGGGCGTAGAGCTTCTTGCCTTCGGGTGTGGCCAAGCGGTGCACCATGGCTTCGAGCGGCGTCGGGTTCTGCGGCGCTGGCGGCGCCGCGGCAAAGCGCTCGTCCCGGAATGGGTGATGCGGGGCGCGGCCGAGCGCGAGCAGCGGCTCGATCCCGGCCGCAGCGCATGCCGCCACATTGGCGGCGCTGAAATAGCCGTTGTCGCCGAGCATCGTTTGCGGCGCGCCCAACTCCGCCGTCAATGCCGCCAGCTTGGCCAGCAGCGGCTCGAGTTACTGCTTGTCGGTGGCGGCTTGCACGACATCGGCCGCGACCACCAGCAGGCTGTCCGCCACCGCGGCTTGCGCGTTGTAGCACTGCTCGAACCCGCCGCCCGCGACCGGCATGATCCGTGAGACCGCGTCGGTCAGATTGATCTGATCGGTTGGCCCCGGACCCGCGGCCGGCGGCTTGCCGCCGGGCTTTGCCGCGTGACAATCAAGGTGAGAGAACGTATTGCCTCAACCGAGAATGTTACCCAGCAAGGAGCCGTTGCCTCATCTGATTTGCTACCATTGCCTCATGTTCCCGGTACGGAATTGCCAATACCTTCTTCTCTCAATGAAAAAGCCTGAGTGTTGTTGTGGACCCTGTGGAGTTGTGGGCGACGCGCAGCGTCGTCCAAGCGTAGCGGCAAATCCACAGGGTCATTGTCCACTACTTACGCCACAGCCAAGTCCTCTTTCTCGCTGTCTAGACTAGAACGATGACGCCGGCCTGTGAGGTTCCGAATACCAATCGCAGGGCGGCCTCGCGCCGCTCCAGCTCCTCGGGGATCGACATCCCGTCCGGAACATCGGCAGTCCGGAACATCGGCCTTGTCCGCCGCCTCGGCCTTCGCCAGCAACGTCCCCACTTCGGCCTTCAGCTGCGCCTCCAGCTTGCCCGCGTGCTCATAAGAAAGGGCGCTGTGCCGATGCGCATTGGCGTGGATCTTGGTCCCGTCCAGCGCCACCGTGCCGAGTTTGAGGACCCCCATCTCGCGGGCCAGCAACAGCACCTTGACGAGCAGCCCCGCGATCTCCTGCAAAAACCGCCGCCGGAACGTCGCGATCGCGTCGTGGTCCGGGTGGTCATTCGCCGCGATAAAGCGAAACGCCACCGAATCGTACGTCGCGCGTTCCGGCTCCCGGCTCGAAAACACCCCCGTCGCATAGCCATAAACCAACAGGCCCAGCAGCATCTCCGGGTGGTACGATGCCGAACCGACCCGCGATAGCTGCCACTCAGCGCCCGCAGATCCAGTCCATCAATGACTTCCACCACAAACCGCGCCAAATGACGTTCCGGCAGCCATTCATCGACCTATGGCGGCAGCAGAAATCCCGTCCGCCGATCCACCTGGCGAAAGTTGCCCATCCCCACCACCCCCTGGTGCCCAAACCAATCAACTCTACCACGGCATCAGCCGCTCAGGCGCCAGGCCGATCGCTATGCCCGTGAGGGCGTACCGCTCAGCCTGTCGACCTTGGCCGACCAAGTGGGCGGCTGCTGCGCGGCGTTGGCGCCGCTGATCCGGCGGATCGTTATGACCTTCACCTACGTCCGACAGGCTGCTAGCGTCCCAACTTCAGACCACCAGATGTTGATGTACCCAACGGTGCTATCCTCGCAGTCTGTGCGGCGTTTATCCTCTCGAACAGCGACATGCTGCAGGTGTGTGACGCCGGCAACGGCGGTTTCACGTTGGCGCGGCCCACGGGCGCGGTGCCACTTCAAACTCACGGGGTTAGCCCGCCGATATGATTTACGTTGTCGTGTCGCCCGTTATCGGTGATCAGCCCGTCCCACCTGCGAGGAACCCATGCGTATCCGCCAGATTACGGTTTCGGCCGCACTCGCCGCGGGGCTCGCCGCTCTGCCGCTCGTGACCGCCAAGGCGCAATACTATTATCCTCCTCCCTGCTCGCCTTTTCCGCTGGCTTGGCCGTTCTGCGTGGCGGGCGCCGTCGTCGGCACCGCCGCGGCGATCGTCACCGCACCGTTCGTGGCGCTCACGGGGCCGCCCTACTACTACTATTACGGCTGGCCGCGACGTCATTATGCGCGGCGGCACCACGTGCATTATTACGGACAGCGCTGAGCCCGCCCCTGCCGTTCCCGACTTCGCGAAGCGCCCAGGCCTGTTCGTCCGAACCGTGCCCGTCAGGCGCGACGTGTGGCGTATCCGGCACGCAGCGATTTGCCACAAACGCCAGAGCGCACGACACGCCCGCAATTGACAGATAAGGGACAAAGCTGGACCGGATCGGTGCGATTTTGGAGGCGGGACAGTGGGGTTGCGCCATTCCGACGATGGCCATGCTAGGGCGTGTCGTCAATTACTTGGAGCCTTACCCGTAAAACGAGTCGACGATTAGGTGGAGATCGCAAAACGAGTCTACCTCGGCCGGAGATTGTGTGATCAATGAAAGGTCGGCTTTGGCAAGAGGCTGACCCATGACCCGATATGGACTGCGAGACGACCAGTGGGAGCGGATCAAAGACGGGCTGCCAGGGCGGATCGGCCATGTCGGCGTGACCGCCCAAGACAATCGTCGATTCGTCGAAGCCGTCCTCTATCGTTTCCGCGCCGGCATCCCGTGGCGCGATTTGCCAGAACGGTTCGGTGATTGGAAGAATGCCCATCGCCGGTTCAGCCGGTGGGCGCAAAGCGGGGTCTGGCAAACCATCTTCGAATATCTCGCCGCCGATGCTGACAACGAATACGCGATGATCGACAGCACCATCGTGCGGGCGCATCAGCACAGTGCCGGCGCTCCCAAAAAAAGACCAGGACGAGGCGATCGGGCTTAGCCCGGATATCTCACCGGCGGGTTGAGCACCAAAATCCATGCTCTGGTTGATGCGCTCGGCAATCCCCTGGCCTTTCTGCTGAGCGCGGGACAGGCCCACGATCTGGTTGGCGCCGACGCGCTGCTGCCGCAGATGGCGGCCGATCGGCTGATCGCCGACAAAGCCTTTGACGCCGACGCCCGTGTCCGCGAACCCCTGGCGCGCGCCGGCAAATCGGCGGTCAAATCCCGCCGCGACCAAACCGACTTGCACCTGCCGATTTTGACCGCGACCTCTACAAGGAACGCCATCTGGTCGAAAACTTCTTCTGTAAACTCAAACAGTTCCGGGCCATCGCCACCCGTTACGACAAAACTGCACGCAATTTCCTCGCCGCCATCCACCTCGCCGCCGCTATCATCTGACTCAATTGACGACACGCCCCAGTGTCTAATTGCGTAGATTAACGATAGTATATCGCAACTGGCTGCCGCTGACCTCGCGCTTGCGCCACAGAAAGGGGGCGGCGTTACGATTGTAGGCGTCGGTGAAGTCACGGATTGCCTGGACGAGTTGCGCGAAGCTGGCGCCGGCCAGCGCCTTGCGGCTGAAGATGCCGAACCAGATTTCCACTTGGTTGAGCCAGCTTGCCGAAGTTGGCGTGAAGTGGAAGCTAACATTGGGATGCGCCGCCAACCAGTCGTCGTTCTTCTTATGGGTGGAGAGGTTGTCGAGGATGACATGGATCTCCCGGTCGGGCGGGTGCTCGGCGACAAGCTCGGTCATAAAGGCCTGGAAATCGACCCGTTTCTTGGTGCCGGTGGTTTTCCCCCGAATAATGCCGGTGGCGACTTCGAGGGCGGCGAACAGGTTGACCGTGCCATGCCGTTTGTAAGTGCTCTGCAAGCCGTGAACCACCTTGCCGCTGCTGGTGAGGACATACCCCCGGGCGCGCTCCAGCGCCGGGATGGTCGGCTTCTCGTCGACGCTCAGGACCAGCGCGTTTTGAGCTGACGCACCACGAGCGCCGGCGGCGCAGCTGGATGCCCTCCCGGCGCAGCAGGCGCCAAACCGCATCGGCCGAGACCCCGAGCGCCGCCGCCACCGACGCCCCATCCCAACCGGCCAGCCCCGCGGGCGGTGGCAACTCCAATTGGTGCAGAACCCGCAGCCGCAAATCGGCACCATAGGTCGGGGTCTTTCCGGGCCGCGCCCGATCCCGCAGCCCGACCAACCCGGCGGCGGCAAAACGCTGGCGCCACAGACCAACCGTATTCGGCCGCACTCCAAGTTCGCGGCCAACCGCGTCGTTGCGTTTGCCCTCCACGCACGCCAGGACCATCTTGGCCCGTTCCACTAGGCGAGCCTCCTCTGTCCGACTTCGAGCAAGAGCCACCAGCTCAGCTCTCTGCTCCGCGGTGCAGCTTAGCGCGATCGCCACTCGTGCCATCGAACACCTCAGACGGTATGATCATCTGACGCATCCTACTTAATATCGTCTATCAACGCAATTAGATACTAGCGCTGGTCTCTCGGTGATGCGGCATCAGGCGGCCCGCGGCTCCTGAAGACAGCGATTTATCGCCAGAAAACTGCACGAGAAACCCTGTCAGTCCTGATTCCGGAACAAGCCGGCCACCAATTCCGGGATGAAGCCGGCCACCAATTCCGATTTGAAGCCGGCCACCCTCGGGGTGGCGATCACTCGACCGCTGTGCGGGAGGGTCGCTCTGCGCGTCATGACTATGACGTGCGGGGGAACCGATGCCAGCCGAGAGCTGGGATAAAGCCCGCGCATCTCAGGCCTGATCGGCATCGACACCCCGTTTGCCTTAACAGCAGCTTCCTTACCGAGCAGACGATAGACGCTGGCCCGGCCAATACCGAGCCAGTGTGTGATTGCCGCCGGGCCGAGCTTTTCCTCCCGGCGCAGGCGAAGGACCTCAACCCTGCTCCGACCAAGCCTGCTCTCGGCCAACTTGACAGTGCTCCTCAGGCCAAGCCTCGCACACCTGCAAACGCAGCGCCGGCAGGGATTGCGCCGTCCTTATCTGCGGCGAGCAGCCGCTCGTATCATGGCGCATAATATTCGATCGAATAGATATCGAGATTGCCCACGTATGTGCTGGGATTGGAGAGATCGCCGGGCCACACTCCGCCAACGGCCAAATTAATGACGGTATTCGGATTCGGCCCAGACCAATACCAATTGGTAGCAGTGTATATCAGGCTGCCATCGATCCATTTCGTGATCGCTCCCGCGTTGTTATTATAGCATATAGTGTAATAGTGCGGTTCCGCAGAGAAATCACTCGACGAATAATATGTCATATATTGTGTCGTGAAGTCCAAGTTCGCAATCGCAATCGTGCCTTCAATCGGATGATTGTAGAGGCTCACGTCGTAAACGCCCTGACTGCCATTGAGCGTCACCGGCTGTTCCATGTCGATCTCGGAGGACGTATTTTGACTGGTTGAACCATAGAACCAGAAACCCGGCCATGACCCTGGCGTGGCAGGGATCTGGTAACGCGCCTCGACGCAGGAGTTCAAGGGCGTGTACTTGGCAACCATCTCGGCTGACTGAATGACGCCGCTCGGCTGGCCGCGTCCCTGGAGCTCCAGGTGATCGGTGAAGAATACGGCTGATGTCTCGAAATGCTCGTAAGTTTCTTGCTCATTGTTAATGACAACATTCGGCAGCCGGACTAAACATCCGCTGCTATCGACATTATAGAACTGCCCCTCGCAATATTCGGCGTGTAGCTGGGTATAATTCGTGACGTTGCCATCCGTGCCGAACATATCAGATTGCTGCAGGGTCCACCCTGTGGGCAGCGGCACGCCAGCGGCTGTCGTCGCGCCTCCCGCTGATTCCATCGGAGCCGAGCACGATGCGGAAGAACCACCTCGCGAACCGTTGCACTTCCATGTCCACGGCCCCGATCCCTCCACCGCGGAGATGGTGCCAGATGCGCATAAGCCGGTGCGTGGCGCCGAGCTGACCGCCACGCTGATCGCCACCCCACACTCGCCATAAACGACCCGTTGCCGGGCTGGCTGCGCTATCGCGAAGCGTTGCGTAACCCAAAGCATCAAGATGACCAATGGGGCGAGAAAAAGAATCCCCTTAGATCTATTCAAGGCGATCACCATGATTTGCGGCCCCGCTTCCAACAGGCCAGCGGAAGGGGCACCTAGGATTGGATTGTTTCCATGCTGGCACATAGCCGCCCCTCGCTCTCGCGCAACGAGGTCTCGGCCCGCTTCCGTTCGGTGACGTCCCGGACGAAGCCACTGAAGATCCATGCCCCATCGTTATTATAGACCTCCGATATCTCGCTGGAATCAGAAAATCCGAGACGCGGCGGCCCATGGCTTGGTTACCTCCGCCAGCCGCATATGGTTGTCGTCTCCGCCGGGAACGGAGGTTAGCCCCGCGCGGATGCTGGCGCGTGGCTAATTCCAAGCCGTGGGGATGCGGATGCGCAATGGTCAAATCCAGCCTCGACCTATCCCCAGCCGCAGGCTTACGGCGCATTGTCTCGACGTCGCAGCGGCGTGTGTTGCGGGGGCGGCAGCTACTCACCCGTTTTCCGGCCCAGCGTGGCGTGTTCCCACCGCCGGCGAGCACCGGATGGGGATCATCTGTGCTAAGGCCAAGGTAAGGAAATCGAGCGCGTCGCAGTACTCAGTGCCAGTGAGGATCATTACCGCGGCCCAAGCGACGGCATCGAGCGCCATATAGATGTTTTCACGGGGGGACGGCTGGGCAGCGAGAGTCGCGCGACGACGTGGAACAGCATGGCCACTAGCCGCCTTGTGCGGGCGTGATCGACTTCTCCGGGGTCCTCGCGCCGCGAGAAGCCTTGATCGAGATCTGAGGACCGGCGTATGTATCTGGACATGTGGCAACGTCTCCAGTTTCGCCTGTTATTAACCATTGCAAGGTCAGCGTCAAAAACGCGTCACCGGATTTCAACGGCCTCCGCGCGGTGCTTAAAACGCCAGCTCTCTCGTTGCCGGTCTCGATGAATTCGCAGTGATGGGTCAGCCGATCCAACAGCGCCGTAGTCATCTTGGCGTCGCCGAAGACTCTCGACCATTCGCCAAAGGCGAGATTGGTGTTGACAATGAGGTACGCCGCTCGCTGCCGCGCCGATAACGGGCGGCCACGCTATTACAAGACCGGTCCCATAGCCCAGCCCATGACGTTGCGTGTGAAGCTGCCCGCGCGGCCGTGCGGCTCACCATTGAAGTCACAAGGTTGTTGTAATAACAGTTGTCGGAAAATTATACACGCTGACGTCGGTTATCGGCTTCGCAGGTTGCGACAGGGCCTACATTTTCATGTGGTCTTCTGGGGAGTCCGCGACGCTCATCAACGCAGGGCATGCGTACCTAGCAGGGTGCTGAAAAATGCTGAAGTTCGGCGCGGTTTGGCTTCTGGAGTGACCGGGTTTGGGGTGGTGGGCGCGTGTTAGGAGAGCTCGAATGGTGCGCGGCCGAGCAGCAATACCCGGTTGGTGGGTTTGTCGGGTCATTGGACATCCTGAGCGAGCAATTTGGGCAGTCTCACGAGGTCATAGGCGGCCATCGCCAAAGTGAATTGCCAGTCGACCTTGAGCCGTCCGAAGCCTGGGCGAGCTCGGGCGCGCCTCCTGACCCGGGCCGCGATGGCGAGCGCGACTTTCACGGCGAGCGGCGGCGCAACGAATCACCTGGTTCATCGTCCCTCCCTCAGGCACTGGGTGTCTCACGAGCAATTGTTGTGCCATTGTGGGGTGCGCGACTGACCGATGGTATATTTCAATGACTTGTTGAATGACGCATCCCCTTCAGCGCAAAGTCAACAACCTGAGACAGTTGATTTGATCCGTATGAGACATCTGCAGTGTATCATAAGACAAGTGAGCCGTTGGGATTGTTCCGGTTTTGTCACCACGGCGGCGTCAATTTCGCGTCTAATCTTGCAATATTCTTGATCTTTCGGTGATCGAGCTTAACGAAGCAGCCCAGGTGGCGCGGCACTCTCAGAAATCCCGATTGAACTGGGCCGGCGGGCGGCGCGGCCGCGACCGAGGTCACCCAGGGGCGGGTGGGTCACTTCGCCGCGGCTGGGGCGGTCGCGTCCGTGGCGACTGCATCACCCTGCCCAAAGCAACCAAAAGGCCATGGCGGCGCTGGCCACGATCAGAGCGGTTCGGAGTAGGTTCATGGCGGGAGCGGGACCCCCGGACCCCGAATGGCCGTGGAAACCGTCTTGAGAAGCTCCAAAGCATGGGGATGGAAAGGATCGATCGTAGGCACGAGCGTGATCTCATGGCAGAAGTCTTCGACGTCTCGCAGCGGCACCCCTTGGCGACCCAGGAAAGCTTTCAGCGCGAGTTCGACCAACTGAGAGCCAGCCGTCTCTTCGGACGGTGGCGGCCACGACTACCAGCATAACTGCGACCTTCGCGGAATTCAACAGAGCCTGCTACCCGAGCTGGGGAGCTGATCGTGCCTCTCAAGCTCAACCTCACTGAGACCTCCGCCCTGACCCAGCTCCTCCAGGGCGCGATAGCCGCGAACCCGCCTCCGCCTAACCTCGATACCCTGAAGGCGATTCTCGCGAAAGCCGGGCGAGGCGCACTAACCAGGCTCGGGCCACGCGAATCGGGGTGGATATGGGAGAGCAATGCTGCGACGTGCCGAAGAGTTCTACGACGCTTTCCGATAGTGCTGTTTATAGGACATCGTATTGATATCGCTGCTATGATCTCCTCGCGTGCCCTTCCAGTTCCAAATCCTGACCATGTACTCGACGCGGCGAACTCGAAGCCAGTCGCCACCGAGATACGCGATCAGGTCTTCCGGGATGCTGCCCAAAGCGTTCTCGACAAAAGAGCCGAGCCTGCGAAGTGTCTTCAAGACCTCTTGCCCAGCGCGGCAGAATGGCCGAGGTGAAGCGAATGCGCTCACCCCCTTTGCCGGCGCCGCGGTCGCGCAGCTTGACCCGCTGCACCGCGACCGGACCGATCCCGGTTCAACCACGCGCTCCGGAGCATGGCCGTGCCGCACCACCCGGTCGCGCCCGTCCGGCAATTGTACGCCCTTCATCAGGGCCAGAAACGCCTCGGCTTCCGCTTCGATGGCTTGGGCAAGCAGCCGGCGCGCGCCGCTCCGCAGAACCGCCGTCAGCGGATCGTCAATCGCCTCGGGCTGTCGCAGGCGAACAACGGTGCTATTCCTCATCATGGCGTATCGCCCCTTCGGGAGGTTCAGGCAGGCTTCCACCCGCCTCGATACGCCGCCTTTCTCACATCGCCATCACCCAGTTCCGGTCACAGCTCATTGCCAGGGGAGAAGCTCGTCGAGCCGGGAGGCGGGCTCATCGGCGATGCGGGCGAGCACCGTTGATATCGTTGAGCTTAGCCGTGGCGATCAGGGTGTACGTCGCTGCGGTTCGCTCGCCGCCGCGATCGGAACCGGCGAACAGCCAGGCGCGTCGCCCCAGGGCAATTTCGCGTAGTGCCCGCTCGGCAGCATTGTTGCTCAGGCAAATGCGGCCGTCGTCGAGGAAGCAGGTGAAGGCCAGCCAGCGCGTCAGCATGTAATCGATGGCCTGGGGGTCGCGGCGTGGCGCGACAGTCGGGCGCGGATCGGCGAGGAGCGGCTTGGTTTCGCTTTGGCGCGCCGCCCGCCGGTCGCCGGCCGGCAAGCCATTGATGCGGCGCTCGATGGCGAAGAGCTCGTTGATGGGGACCGCCTCGACCGCGAGCGGGGCTTTACGCAGATCGGCCAGCTCGAAGAAGTGGCGTCGGCCATGGCTCCAGCATCCCGCCTCGGTGATCGGCCCTGGCTTGCGCTTGCCGTCGTAGAGTTCGCCGAACCCGGCATAAGCATCGGCCTGCAGGATGCCGGCATAGCCGGCGAGGTGCCGGGCGGGATGCTCGCCGCCGCGATTGCGCGAATAGAAGAACACCGCCGACGGGCTAGCCCGGATTTCTCAAAGGGCGGGTGCATCGGGACCTTGGATCTGAGAAAATCGAGTTGCACAAACGGTTTATCTCAGGGCCAGGGGGGTCCCGATGCGGACAGAGTGTAGCGCGGATCTGTTTGGCTTTGCACCCGTCGAAGGGCACAAGGTGGTGGCGGGGTTTGACGGCGGGCGGATGACTTCGGAGGCCGGAGCGCTGCTGCTCGGCGCCACCGATCGGCAGATCCGATTGATCGAGCGCTTTGCCGATTGTTTTACCGATCACCGTGCCGCTGATCTGGTGGAGCACACGGTGCCGGGCGTGGTGGGTCAGCGGGTGTTTGGGCTTGCGTTGGGCTACGAGGATCTGATCGACCACGACCAGTTGCGCCACGACCCGGTGATGGCGGTGCTGGGCGGCAAGCTGACGGCAACGCGGTCGGATTGTGCGCCGCTGGCCGGCAAATCGACGCTCAATCGGCTGGAACTGAGCCGCGCCGAGCCGACCCGCTATCACAAGATCAGCTATGACGGGCGGCGATCGAAGCTGTGTTTGTCGACGTGTTTGTCGATGCCCCTGCGGCGCCGCCGGCGCAGATCATCCTTGATCTCGACGCCACCGACGATCCGCTGCACGGACATCAGGAGGAGCGCTTCTTCCACGGCTATTACGACAATTACTGCTATCTGCCGCTCTATGTGTTCTGCGGCCGGCATCTGTTGGCGGCCAAACTGCGCCCGGCCAACATTGATGCCGCGGCCGGCAGCGTCGAGGAGATGGCGCGGATTATCGGCCATATCCGCCGGCGCTGGCCCAAGGTTCGCACCCTGCTGCGCGCCGATTCGGGTTTTGCCCGCGAGGCGCTGATGGCGTGGTGCGAGACAAACGACGTCGATTTTCTGTTTGGCTTGGCCAAGAACGCGCGGCTCAACGCCGAGATCGCGACCGAACTTGCTGCCGCGCACGAGCAGAGCCGAGTGAGCGAGAAACCGGCACGCCGCTTCAAGGACTTCACCTGGCGAACGCGCAACAGCTGGAGCCGCGCGCGCCGGGTCGTCGCCAAGGCGGAATGGACCGGCGGCGAAGCCAATCCGCGCTTTGTGGTGACTTCCCTGGCGCGCGAGGAGCACGAGGCCCGCCACCTCTACGAGAACGTCTACTGCGCCCGCGGCGAGATGGAAAACCGCATCAAGCTCGCCATGCCGTCCGCCTTTCCCTATCAGGCCGAGTACCGCGCCGCGCATGCCGCGCTCACCGCCGCCGCGACCGCCTGACAAACCAGAAAACGCGGTCAAAATAATCCCGCCAACCACCCCAAGGGACGATTGTCCCCATAAGGACTCGGAAAAGCTGAAACCCACTGGTTCAACCCACAACCACCACTCTCGCTATCGGCTCACCCGCCGAACGCGTCACCGCTGCCCGAAAACCAACCAGGTATGAGAAATCCGGGCTAGGCCCGGCAAAGGGCCGGTCGTCGCGCACATAAGTCCATAATCGGCCGATTATCGTCTTGCCCTTCGCCAACACCGGGACCGTGGTGTCGTCGCCATGGATGCGCTCAGCGCCGAACACATGCCGGCGTATCAGCTCGCACAACGGGCTCAGGACGGCAGTACATGCGCCGACATGATCGGCCAAGGTCGAGACGTCGAGGTCGACGCCCTCGCGGGCATAGGTCTCGCTCTGGCGGTTCAACGGCAAATGCTCGCCGAACTTGGCATAAAGGATCATCGCCAGCAGGCGCGGCCCGACATGACCGCGCGGAATGACATGGAACGGCGCCGGCGGCTGGGTGATCTTCTCGCACCGACCGGCAGGTGGACTTCTCACGGACAGTCCGGATCACCTTCCATTGCCGCGGGACCACCTCCATGGTCTCGCCGAGCTTGGCGAGTTTGCCGCCGCAACAACGGCAGGCGGCCGGCCCGGGGATCACCACCCGCTCGCGCGGCAGATGCGCCGGAAACGGCGCCCGCACCGCTTTCTTGCGGGTGAACGGGCGCATCGGTCGTGCCCTCGCTTTGCGCCGCGGCGATTTCGTTCTCGGCCGCGCTCGCCGCCGCCTCCTCGAGTTGCAATTCCAGCTGATCAAGCAGCTTGCGACCGCGCTCAGATGGTTGCCCGTACTGCTCACGCCGCAGCCTGCCGATCAGTAGCTTGTAGTGGGCGACCAGCCCTTCGGCGCTGGACGCGCGTGCCTCTGCCTCTTGCCGCGCCGTGCGCTCGGAGACCAGCGCTGCCTTCAGCGCGTCGATCTCGGCCGGGAGGTTATCGGGCGTGGTCGTCACGGGCCCGATTGTCCCATAGCGCCTAATCCCGGCCCCTCCTCAACTACAGGGTAAGTCAATCGGCCGCAGCCCCTGATCACGTCAGGGGCAGGCTCATCCGGCTGCTCCCGGCTGCCAGGTTCGAACCGGGTTCCGCCAGTCAATGCCATCGAGCATGTAGGCCAACTGCGCAGCGCTGATCGCCACCATCCCATCCGCCGGCGACGGCCAGATGAAGCGGCCGCACTCCAGTCGCTTGGCGTACAGTGACAATGAAATGCCGATCCCGTCGTGCCAGAAAATCTTGATCAGATGACCTCTTTTCCCTCTAAAAACGTACAAATCGCCGGCGTGCGGGTCGCGCCTCAATCCCTTCTGGACTTGGATCGCCAAGCTGTTCATCCCCCGACGCATGTCGGTGTGCCCGCCCGCCAGCCAAATCCGCACGCCCGATGTGAAACCGGGATCATCGCCGCGATAGCGCCTTGACCACGGCCGCGGCCAAACGCGCCGGGACCGATCCCGGTATCCGGACCTTACCGGCAAACTCGACCTCGACTGGCGGCGCGCCGCAAGCTGCGCTATCGGCCGCCGCTTTCGCCGCCGGCATCTCCGGCGGCGCGCGATTAGCACCTGCGCAAAGCCGTCCGCGACGGTGCGGAACTCCTGTCGCCAGCGATAGATTTGCCCAGGGCCGACATCCGCGCGACGGGCAACCTCGCTGACGATCGCTCCCCGCGCCAAACTCTCGGCGACGATCGCTCGCTTCTGCTCTTCGGACCGGCGCCGCCGCCGTTCCGCGCCGGTGATCACCTCAACTCGCGCCATCCCGCCGTCTCTTGTACTGGTGCAAGCACCGTCATTTGCACCGATGCTTCAAGACAGCTCTGAGGCCAGGCCTCAATGCAAGGCGGCCCTCACCGGATGGGTACGAGTAAGCGCTCGGTGAGGACGCCAGCTTATGCGGGGTGCGGCTAAGGTCAGCGGGTTGCCAATTCCAGGGCAACAGGTCGGCGATTTGGCGGGCCGGGTGGTCGGCGATACGGATGAGGACGTCGGTGAGGTAGAGCTGGGGGTCGAGGCCGTTGAGCTTTGCGGTTTCGATCAGCGAATACATCGCGGCGGCACGGTGACCGCCGGCGTCGGAACCGGCGAAGAGATAGTTCTTGCGACCGATTGCGACACAGCGCAGGGCTCGTTCGGCGGGATTGTTGTCGAGCGCCAGGCGGCCGTCGTCAAAGCAGCGGCCGAGCGCAGTCCGGCGCCCACGCATGTAGCGGAAGGCGGCAGCAAGTTCGGATTTGCGAGAGAGCTTGCGGACGGTCTCGTCGGCCCAAGCGGCAAGCGCCTCGGCAGTCGGTTTTGATCGCTGCTGACGCTCTCGTCGCCGGAGGTCGGGCGGCAGGCCTTTGATCGTTTCCTCGACGCCGTAGAGTTGGCCGATGCGATCGAGTGCCTCTTTGGCGATCGGCGAGGCGTTGGCGTCGTAGACATCGAAGAATTTTCGCCTGACGTGCGCCCAACAGCCGGCTTCGGTGATCCGGTTACCGGCGAACAGCTGGTTGAACCCGGCATAGCCGTCGGCATGGATGATGCCGGTGAACTCCTTAAGGTGGGCCCGCGGGTGCTCACCTTTGCGGTCGGCCGAGTAGCGAAATAGTGCCGCCGGCGGTCGCGAGCCGGAGAAAGGCCGTTCGTCGCGGACGTAGACCCACAAACGACCGGTCTTGGTTTTACCGGTGCCGGGGGCCAACACTGGCACCGGCGTATCATCGACATGCAAGGTGTCTGAGGCGATCACCTCGGTGGCGAGCGCCTCGATCAGCGGCCTGAGCGCCGCCGTCGTCGCCCCGACCCAGCCGGACAAGGTCGAGGTTTCCAGCGCGACGCCCTCACGCGCGTAAATCTCGGCCTGGCGGTAGAGCGGCAGGTGGTCGTCGTATTTCGACACGACGATGTGCGCCAACAGCCCTGCCCCGGCGCGGCCGCGGGCGATCGTATGGTCAGGCGCCGGACCGGCGACGACCGTGTCGCAGGCCCGGCAGGACAGCTTCTCCCGGATATGCCGAACCACCCCCGCCTTCGCGAGGGCAGGCTCTTGAAGCGGCCCGGTACGTAGTCGAGGGTCTCGGTAATGTCGTCGCCAATCCGCCGCAAGGCGCCGCCACAGCTCGGGCAAGCGTGGGCGGCTTGATACACCACATCCTCGCGCGGCAGGTGGTCTGGCAGCGGCCGGCGAGCCGGCTTTTGCGTATTCTCGATGACGCCAGCCGTCCCGGACGGGGCGGTCATCATCCGCTCGGCCTGGTCGGCTTCCAGCGTCTCGATCGCCAGCTCGAGCTGCCCGGCCTCCTGTTCTAGCTTCTCCGAGGAACGGCCGAACTCGGCCCGCCGAAAGCGGGCCAGCTGGAATTTTGAGCCGGGCAATCTCGGCTTGCGCCGACACGGCATCGCGCGCCATGTCGGCGATGATCCGCTTCAGCGCAGCGATGTCGTCGGGCAGGGCTTCTGGTCTCGGCACGAGCCCGATTATCTCATGTCGCCGAGGCTCAATCGCCGCTCAACTATAAGGTGAGTCAATCGGCCGCAGTCAGCCTGCCAGCTCCGGCCGCCAGGTTCGCCGCGGCATTCGCCAGTCGATCCCTTCGAGTAGCATGCCCAGCTGTGCCGGCGTGATCACCACCTTGCCGTCGGCTGGCGAGGGCCACACAAACCGGCCTTTCTCCAGCCGCTTGCAGAACAGACACAGACCCTGCCCGTCCCACCACAGCACCTTGATCAGATCGCCACAGGCCGTTTCATTATGCCCCCCTTTGGTCAGATGCCTGGTAGGCGGATCAGCTTATCATATTGATAGTCTTCGTATATTTTTGGACGCCGTGCGATCACGCGCTGCACCCCTAGGCGCACTGCCTCACTGGAGAGCGCGTCGACCGGAACGAGCCAGGGAGAGCCCGGCACGACCTGTGTCGCAGGCAAGATCCCTCTGAGGACGAGGCTCTTTGCAGATCCGACACAGATGCCGAGCTGCTCGGCGGCCTTCATCAAGCTGATCATCGTCTCTTCGGTTCGAGTGGAGCCATACTCGGCCAGACCAAGGCGTTCGCGCATCTCTTTGACGCGAACCGTCGTCCAGGTCTCACCATCGCTGGTCTTGCAGCGCATCCGGTTGAGCGACACGGCGATTTCTCGATCTGGCCAGTGGCCGGCGAGTTGTCGCAGTACATCAACCGCAGCCGGCACTCGATCAGTCGGGTATCGACCGGTCTTGACGCGCGGCACCCGCACTTCGCTATGACGTCCGCCGGTCCAGTGGATCAACAACACGGCCTCGTTGGTCGTGTCGTCGAGGTCGCAGACAATCTCCTGGACGAGGATATGGATGAGCCGCTGCTTAGTACGGGTGTCGGCTGACGGTGAGTTCCAGGCAGCCGGCAGGTCGTGAGCAAGCTGAAGAAGGCGAGCACGGTCGATCTTTGGGTGGGCCGCCGCCCGAGCCCGAAGATCCTGGATCCGGCGTTCGAGGTCGGCTACATGCTCCAAGGCGTTGTTCCATCGCGCTTCCAACTCGCGGGCAACATGGCGCTTGGCGGGGTCCACCAGCTCATATCGCCGGCTGGCGAGCGAAGCCTCATATCGCGCACCTTCGAGTTCTCGCTCGACCGCCGCGATGACGTCTTGCTGCGAGCGCTCCACCTGATTGGAAGCGAGAACCGCAGCGTCGACGGCACGATCGGAAACGGCATCGAGGATCTGTAGCGCGACGGCCCGATCGATCCGGACGCCGCCGATGCCGATGCACAGCCCCGCACCGACATGGCCATCATCGCCGCGGCACTGGTAGCGATGGGCATTGCCTTTGCCCATGCCATAGAAGACGCGCATCATTCGCCCGCAGCGACCGCACCGCATCAGGCCGGTGAGCAAGGCGCGGCCGCCGCGGGCGGACTTGCGGGCGCAGTTCTTTTTCATATGCGCGTTTTCGAGCAGGAGCTTCTGGTTGTCCTCGTATTCCTGCCAGTCGATGTAGCCCGGATGGCTGTCGCGCAGCAGGACGTTCCATTCGTCCCGCGGCTTGTCGAGCCCACTGACCTTGCGAGCCCGCCCGTCGACAATCTTGGTTCGCTGCGTTCGCCGACCATAGGCATAGGCGCCGGCATAGAGCGGATTGTGCAGTATCTGTATGACCGTGTGGTAGGCAGGCGCCTTCCAGGTCAGCTTGTAGACATCGAGGTTGCGCAAGACGACCGGCAGGTTGATGCCGCCCGACCGCAACCACAAAAACACCTGCCGTGCGCTGCCCAGTTCGCGGAACTTGGCAAACACAAGGCGGATCGCCTCGGCCACATGCCCGTCGGGGTCAATCTCGATCTTGCCGGCCTCGCCCCAGCAGAAGCCAGGCGGCAGCATGAAGCGGAATTCACCGCGCTGCGCCTTCGAATCCCGCGCCGCGAGGCCGCGCTGCCGCATTAAGCTCAGCTCGTATTCCGACATCGTCCCCTTCAGCCCGAGAAGCAAGCGATCGTTGACCAGACGCGGATCGTAGGCGCCGTCCGGATCGATGACCAGCGTTCCGGCCAGGGCACACAAATCGATCAGGTGGTGCCAGTCCCGTCCATTGCGCGCCAGCCGCGACGCCTCGATGCAGTAAACGGCACCGACATTGCCGGAGCACACCAGCGCCACAAGACGTTCGAATCCCGGCCGCTCGATCCGGCCCGATCCGGAGCGGCTGAGGTCGTCGTCGATCACCGTCACGGAGGCAAAGCCCGCCGCCTTCGCAGTCTCCGCCAGATCGTATTGTCGGCGCTGGCTTTCGAGATTGCCGACGACCTGAGCCATGGTCGATTGCCGCACATACACCACCCCGGCGCGGGCGAGATGATCAGGCGTGATTTTGCCGCTCATCGCCGCCTCCCTCGATCGCGGCTGTCGTGACGTCCATTCCCAGCGCCGCCAACAGGAGATCGGCCAAAGCCTCGACCAGCCCCTTTGTGCTCGCTGTCACCAACACTCGCTGACCGTGAGGCTGCAGCTCGAGCACGAGCTGCGCTCGACCCTGATACCGTCTGTTCCGCACCGCCCTTCTCCTTCGGCTGCGAAGGGCGGGATTGTGCTCCCCAGTTTCGATCCCGGTCGAACAGGGCGAGAACCCCGGCAAGCTCGTTGAGCCCCTCGAGGCTGATCTCCGGCGGGCCCAGCGTCATGCCGGCGCAATAGCCTTGATCAAACATCCAATTCGGCAACTCGCGGCAGAGGTCAGGTCGTTCATCCGTATAGATGCACGTCAACTGCTTGCCGCGCCGAAACGGCGACACCCGGAATGTCCGCCCGAACAGCGGATGCCAACGATAGGCGATCGTCGCGAATCGAAAACCGTATGCAGAATGTCGCTCGCTGGCCGCGCCGGCCGCGGAACACGAACAAGTGGCCGCAAAACGGGTCCTGCGCCATGCGCTCCTGGACCGCCGCGGCGAGCCCGTCAAAGCCCTTACGCATCTATGGACGCCCCTCGCCCCGCAAGGGATTTCTTCAATCGCGGCGGTCGGTCCGATCTTGGCTGTTGCCATCTATCCGGCCTTTAGTGACGACGCTGTCGTCTGGCCTTGGTGAGATCCACCCGTCGAAGTCCCATCATATCGTCGAGCTTGATGCTCTATGCGCAAGCCGGGATGATCGACGCCGGTCACCGACCGGTCCTGCCACCACGCTTCAGATCACCCTCACAGTCTCAATTCTCGGCTGTCAGACCCTCGGATGCATTACGCCATCTTCCATCGGGTTCCGCGGGCCTGCAGGGCCCATGCGACCCGCGCCAGCTTGTTCGCGACCGCGACCGTGACGACGTTGAAAGCGCGTCGGGAAAGAAGTGCGTTGATCCAATCCCAATAGCCTCCGGTTCGCCCGGATGCGATCCGCACGAGAGCCCGCGCACCGTTGATGAATTGTCGGCGCATGTAGGCGTCGCCGCGTTTGCTGATCCCGAGCAAACGTTCTTTCCCTCCACTCGAGTGCTGCTTGGGCGTCAGACCCAGCCAAGCCGCAAAGTGGCGACCCGAGCTGAAGCGCTGGTCGTCCGGCACGGTCGCTACGACGGCCGTGGCGATCACCGGGCCGATACCGGGCACTTCGATGAGCCGCCGGCACGCCTCGTCGGCCCTGGCATCATCCTTTAGCTTCCGGTCAAGCTCGGCGATGTGTGCATCGGCAGCTCGGATCTCGGCCACCAGCGTTCGCAGGAGCTGCTTGACCGAGGCAGGCAGCTGCTTATCGTCGTCATCAGCCTGGACGATCGAAAAGAGCTGGTTGAGGCCGCCTCTGAGCGCCGCGGCAACGATACCGTACTCGGCCAGGTGCCCTCGCAGGGCATTGATCGTGCCCGTACGCTGACGGACCAGATGATCGCGCACGCGATGCAAGGCCATCGCCGCCTGTTGTTCGCGTGACTTGACCGGAACAAACCGCATGCCCGGTCGTTGGACCGCCTCGCAGCAGGCTTCGGCGTCAGCGGCGTCGTTCTTGTTGGTTTTGACATACGGCCGGACAAATTGCGGCGGCATCAGTCTGACGTCATGGCCGAGACGCGCGATCTCGCGCGCCCAATGATGAGCGCCCGAGCCAGCCTCTATACCAACAAGGCAGGACGATAGGTTCGCCAAGAGCTTGAGAAAGCCATCGCGCGAAACCTTCCGCCGGATCGTAACCGCGCCCGACGCACTGACGCCGTGTACCTGGAAATACCGTTTGGCGATGTCGATGCCGATCACCTTCACGTCCATCATGTCTCGTCCCCTGCTAAACCGAAAAAGCAGAACCAGCCTGGCCCCGGTTCGCGAGGGGCGTCCATCCCATCATGTCGGTTCGGCCGACTGCCAGCCACACGCGCGTGCCCGCCGGCAGACCGATCATCGCAGCAGCTCGATCACCTGCCGCAGCGTCTCGGGCGAAACCTCACCGCGAACACAAACCCGTGCGCCGCATCCGAACGTGATCTCGATCACCCCGCTGCGCCGCGCCCGCGGCCGAGCCTCGCCGGGTTCCGGCACGATCTCCACCGGCAGCATGGCGACGCTCTCGGCGGCGACCGGCTGCTCCGGCGCCACCCCACGCCGCCATTTGAACACCTGGTTGGCATTCACGTCGTGGCGGCGTGCTACAATCGAAACCGACGAGCCAGGCTCCAGCGTCTCGGCCACAATGCGACGCTTCAATGCCTCCGGCCATTGCCGACGCCCGCCCGTACCCCACGGCTGTCCGGCACATTTTGTGCTTTACGGCGCGCACGGCACTGTATCTGTTCGGGTCTGGACGTTGGGGACGTTCCGGGACGCGAAACGGGGGCAGTGCCGTGCGACACCACAATAGCGTTTTTCATCAGCTTTTGAAGCATCTGCCATGGGATGATTTCGAGCGGCTGGCGAGGGTGCATCGCGCGGATGCGCGGGCGCGCCGATTGACCAGCAAGAGCCAGTTCCTGGCCATGCTCTATGGCCAGCTGGCCGGCGCGGCGAGCCTGCGCGAGATTGTCGGCGGGATCGAGAGCCAGCGGGCGCGGCTCTACTACCTGGGGGCCACGCTGCCGCGGCGCTCGACTTTGGCCGACGCCAACCACGATCGATCGAGTGCGCTGTTCACCGAGCTGTTGGCGCTGCTGATTGCGCGGGCGCATCGCGGTCTGCGCCGCAGCCTGGCCGAGACCACTTATCTGATCGATGCGACGGGTCTGCGGCTTGACGCGCGCAGCCTCGACTGGGCGCGCTTTTCCGCGGGCGTGTGCGTTGCCAAGCTGCATGTCATCTACGATCCCGCGGTCGACCGGCCGATTTACGCCGCGATCACCCCGACGCGGGTCAACAGCCTGCCCTCGGGCATAGACCCGGGGGACATCACCGCCGCTCAGGCGATGCCGATCGAGCCGGGCGCGACCTACGTTTTTGATCTGGGCTATTACGACTACGCGTGGTGGGCCAAGCTCGATGCGGCACAGTGCCGGATCGTCACCCGGCTCAAATCCAACACGCCGTTGAGCGTGGTCGAGGAACTGCCGGTTCCGGCGGCGACGGCCATCCTGTCCGACCGGATCGGCCACCTGCCGGCGCGCCAAGGGAGCGGTCGCAGCAACCCTTTCCAAGACCCGGTGCGCGAGGTTCGCGTCAAGCTCGACAGCGGCAAGATCATCCGCATCCTGTCCAACGACCTCGACGCCTCGGCCCAAGAGATCGCCGATCTCTACAAGCGCCGCTGGGCGATCGAGCTGTTCTTCCGCTGGGTCAAGCAGACCCTCAAGATCCGCCGCTTTCTCGGCACCAGCGAGAACGCCGTGCGCATCCAGATCGCCGTCGCGCTGATCGCCTTTCTGCTGCTGCGCCTGGCCCAGGCCGGGCAAATCGCGGTGACCAGCCCGCTCGCCTTCGCCCGCCTGGTTCGCCTCAACCTGATGCATCGCCGACCGCTCGATCGCCTGCTCGATCGCGAAACCCCAATCGGCCCCAACCCCGCTCAAATGGCACTCCAATGGAGCCCCGCGTGAACCGGACAGCAGTGCCCGTACCCCGGCTTCGCTTAGTGTCCACCAACTCGATAGTGGACACTTGTGTTCCCGTCTCTGCCATGCCCAATCATCGCGCCAAGCGATCATCAGTGGCAGGTGTCCTTCACCGAGCGCTTACGGTAAGCGTCCGGTCTGAACCGGCCTGCGGGGTGTGGTCGGGGAGAGCGCGCTGAGGGAAGCTGGGTCCTTCTGGACTGTCCAGAAGGAGTCCTTGGGGTGGATGGCGAGGTTGTTGTTGCGCGCCGCCGGCAGTGGACGCCGGAGGAGAAAGTGGCGCTGATGGCTGAAGTGGATGCCGAGGGTGGCCGAGTTTCGGTGGTTGCCCGCCGGCACGGGATCTCGGATAGCCTGCTGTATAACTGGCGATCGGCATGGAAGGCGGCCGCACTGGTGGCGCGGACCGCGGCGCCTACGCCGGTGGGTTTTGTCCAGCTCGGCGTCGTCGCCGAGGCGTCAGGCCCGAATTCGCCGGTGCCAATGGCTGGTGCAGTATGGCCGCGAGGTAGGGGTGTGGCTTTGGCGGAGCGCGTCGGGGTGATCGAGATCGATCTGCCGACTGGGGTCCGGGTGCGCGTGGATGCCAGTGTCAACGAGAAGGCGCTGCGGCGGGTGCTGGCGGCGGTGCGGGGGCCGGGATGATCGGCCTGGCGCCGGGGACGAAGGTGTTTCTCGCTTGTCAGCCGATCGATCTGCGCGCCGGGTTCGACGGCCTGGCGGCCAAGGTTCAGCAGATCATCGGCGCCGACCCGTTCAGCGGCCATGTTTTCATCTTTCGCAGCAAGCGCGGTCATTATCTGAAAGGCCTGTACTGGGACGGCAGCGGCCTGTGCCTGTTCGCCAAGCGGCTGGAACGCGACAAATTCGTCTGGCCGCCGATCGTCGACGGCACATTGACATTGACGCCGGCGCAGTTGGCGCTGCTGGTGGAGGCGATGGATTGGCGGCGGACGATAGCACCGCCGGCGCCGCGGCGACCCATGTTGGTTTGACAGATCAGGGATTCTCTGTTTGTTCTGGTGTCTGGCGGCGGCATTCGATAGAGGCGGGGTATGTCGCTGGCCTCGGCCGATCTGCCCTCCGACCCCGACGCGCTACGGGCTTTTGCCCTGGCCTGCCAGAGCGAATTGGCGGCGGCGAGCGCGGAATTGCAGGCGGCAAAGCTCGCCGTCCAGCTGCGCACGCTGGAAATCGAGAAGCTGAAGTTCCAGATCGCCAAGCTGCGGCGGATGCAGTTCGGCCGCTCCTCGGAGCGGCTGACCGGGCAGCTCGAGCAGCTCGAGCTGCGGCTCGAGGAGTTGGAAGCCGGCGAGGCTGAAGAGATCAGCAAAGCTGCCGCCGAAGACCAGCCGCTGCCGCTGCGCGAGGGGGTACGGCCAAAGCGCAAGAAGCTGCCGGACCACCTGCCCCGTCAGCAGGTCGTGCACGAGCCGGAGCACGATGGCGCCTGCACCTGTCCCGCCTGCGGCGGCGACATGGCTCGGCTCGGCGAAGACGTCACCGAGGTGCTCGACTATGTCCCCGGCCGGTTCCGGGTGATCCGGCACGTCCGGCCGAAATATGCCTGCCGGCACTGCGATGCAATCACCCAAGCGGCGGCGCCGGCTCTGCCGACGCCGCGCGGGCGCGCCGCCCCGGGCATGCTGGCGCATCTCTTGGTGTCGAAATATACCGATCACCTTCCGCTATACCGTCAGAGCGAGATCTACGCCCGCGAGGGGGTCGACCTCGATCGCTCGACCTTGAGCGACTGGGTGGGCCAGGCGGTCTGGCTGACTGCAGCCGATCGTCGAGGGGATCTGCCGCCACGTGTTTGCTGCCGAAAAGATCCACGGCGACGACACGCCGGTCCCGGTGCTGGAGCCCGGCCTCGGCCGAACCCGGACCGGGCGATTATGGGTCTATGTCCGTGACGACCGGCCGTTCTGCGGCCCCGCACCGCCGGCGGCGGTCTACTTCTACAGCCCCGACCGTGGCGGCGCGCACCCGGCGGCCCATCTCGCGCACTTCACCGGGTTTCTGCAGGCCGATGCCTATAGCGGGTTCGCAGCGCTGTACGCGCCGCGCAAGGCCAGCCCGGGGCTCCCGGCGAGGCCGGCGATCACCGAGGTCGCCTGCTGGAGCCATTGCCGCAGGGGCATCTTCGACGTGTGGCAAACGACGAAATCGACCGTCGCCAAGGCGGCGCTCGACCGGATCGCGCAATTCTATGCCGTCGAGGACAAGGCTCGCTTCGCCCCGCCAGACGAGAGGCTGGCACATCGCGTCGCTACCATCCCCTTGCTCGATGCGTTCTTCGCCTGGGCGCAGGCCGCCGAGCGCAAGCTCTCGGCTCGATCAGAGCTTGCCGAGGCCTTCCGCTACATCATTAAGCGCCGCCCCGCGCTTACCCGCTTCGCCACCGACGCCCGCCTCGAAGCCGACAACAACATCGCCGAAAATGCAATACGCTGCATAGCTTTAGGAAGACGCAACTGGCTCTTCGCCGGCAGTCATTCCGGCGGCGAGCGTGCCGCCGCGATGTACTCGATCCTGCAGACCGCGAAATTGAATGGCCTCAACCCGGAAGCCTACCTCACCGACACCCTCTCCAGGATCGCCGCCGGGCATCCGATCAACCGCATCGCCGAACTGATGCCTTGGGCCTTCCACTCTCCGCCGGGTGAGACCGCTGCCTGATCACGGCGTATACCGGACGCTTACGTCGATAGTTTCTGAGGACAGCCATCTCCTCCAGATCCTAACCGCGCATGCTGACGATCTTCTCGCCGAAAGGCGCTCGGCAACCGGACTGCGGAGCATGGTGGAAAACCAACTCCTCAACCTGCTGCCCGGCGGCAGAGTGCAGGCAGCGGCGATCGCGCAGCGGCTCGGCGTGAGCGTGCGGTCATTAACGCGACACCTCGCCGAGGAGGGCACCACTTTCAGCGAAACTCTTGACAGTATGCGAAACCGCCTCGCTCTTCGTTACCTCGCAGATGAGCGTATCTCACTCCAACAGATCGCTTGGCTGCTCGGTTATTCGGAGGTTGGTGCCTTCAATCATGCGTTCAAGCGGTGGTTCGGCACATCCCCGGGCAGAGCGAGAACTCAGCCATCGATATTTGCATCCACTTGAGCCGCGTTTCCGGCAATCTGCACCTTTGAAAGCTCGCGGACGCCGAAGCGGGGCTAGCGGACGGCGACGCTGGGTACGCTGACCGCGATTATCGCTGTACTCGCTTCAGTCGAGATGGAGATTCTCGCGCAGCCGAAGGCGCGGATCAATGTCCACGAGCGCGCCAACCGCGAGCTTGGCCTGCGGCTCGAGGCCGGCGGCGAGATCCCGTCCGTGCCGACGACACCGGCCGATCGGCTCGCCTTGTGGTAGCGGCCGGCAGTGTCGCCCGCACCCGAGATGCTGCGCACCCTCGCGCCACAAGGCGAGCGCTATATGGACCCCGAGGAAACTGGCGGAAGTGCTCTCGGCATGCGATATCCGTTAGGATTATGGAATGTGACGGCGACAAACTACCTGGTCGTTGCCCGGGAGCGCTCGGGAGTTTCCTGTTGGTGACCATCATCGTGTTTGGACCAATTCCATCAAGTATCGGCCATAAGAATTTCCTCTGAACGTTGCGGCAAGCGTTTCCAGTTGGCCGTCATCGATCCAGTTCTGGCGCCAGGCCACTTCCTCGGGGCAGGCGATTTTGAGCCCCTGGCGAGCCTCGATGGTGGCAACGAATTCCGCTGCTTGCAGCAGACTTTCCGGCGTCCCGGTATCGAGCCAGGCAAACCCGCGGCCAAGCGTTTCGAGCTCAAGGCTTCCTTCACGGACGTAATGGTTGTTGAGGTCGGTGATTTCGAGTTCACCACGAACCGACGGCCTCAGTGTCGCGGCGATGTCGGAGGCGCGTTCGTCGTAGAAATAGAGCCCGGTGACCGCGTAGTGGGAGGGCGGGACTGCCGGCTTCTCGACGATGCCGCTCACGGTGCCGTCCGCTGCCAGATCAATCACACCGTATTGGCTCGGGTCGCGAACCCAGTAGCCGAAAACGACCGCTCCCGCGCGACTCTCCGCCGCCCGCCGCAACGTTGCTCCGAACCCTTGTCCGTAAAACAAATTGTCGCCCAGCATCAAAGCCGAGCGCCCGCCCGCGATGAAATCACGACCGATCAGAAATGCTTGAGCGAGGCCATCGGGGCTCGGTTGAACGGCATACTGGAGCGCCAGGCCCCAGACGCTTCCATCGCCTAGCAGCGTTCGAAAGTGCGATGAGTCACGCGCGGTAGTGATAATCAGAATTTCGCGGATACCGGCCAACATCAACGTCGTAAGGGGGTAGTAGATCATCGGCTTGTCGTGGATCGGCAGCAGCTGTTTGCTGACGGCCTTGGTAATCGGCCAGAGCCGACTGCCGGAGCCGCCGGCCAAGATAATTCCTTTCATTGGACCGCTTGATCCAGTTGCGCGATGACACGCGAGAGCGCTCTCTGCCAATCCGGCTGTTTGATCCCGAACACCTGCTTGATCCGAGTGCAATCGAGCGTCGAGTTTAAGGGCCGCAGAGCCGGCGTGGGGTAGTCGCGACTGGTGATCCTCACCAGCGATGGCCTCGGTTGGCGGTTGCGGGCGAAAATCGCCTCGGCAAAACCGTGCCAGCTCGTACTCGGGGCACCGGCGAAATGGTAGGTTCCCCAGGCGTTAAAGCCGGGCCGGCGACAGGCAGCGGCCATAACAAGGACAGCATCGGCGATGTCGCGCGCCTCGGTTGGACCGCCCAGCTGATCGTCGACGACGCGGAGCTCCGGGCGTTCGCGGCCCAGGCGCAGCATGGTCTTGACGAAGTTCGTGCCGTGGACACCAAACACCCAGGAAACGCGCAGTAGCAGATGGGCCGGGTTCGCCGCCGCTACCGCCGCGTCGCCGGCCGCTTTCGACGCGCCATACACGTTAAGCGGCGCCATCGGAATGTTTTCGCTCTGCGGTGCGGTCCCGGTTCCAGCGTAGACATAGTCGGTCGACAGATGAATTACAGGCAGGTCGCGAGTGGCCGCCACCTCAGCTACGTTCGCGGCGCCGGCCGCATTGACCCCAAAAGCACGTTCCGGCTCCTGCTCAGCGCGGTCAACCGCGGTAGAAGCTGCGCAGTTGATCACGATCGACACGTCCGCGGCCGACAGCGCTCGCGCGACGGCCTTCGCATTACAAATGTCGCACGCCGCGCGGTCATATCCTCGTCCCGCAACGCCGGCGCGTTCCATAAGCGCCCGTCCGACCTGCCCACCGGCACCGAACACAACAAGGGTCACGCTGCCTCCGCCGGCACGCCCAAACGCTCTTGTCGGTAAGTGGCACATGCGCGTTGGCACCATTCTTGGTTGTCGATGTACCAGCTGATTGTTGCTGCCAGCCCGTGTTCGAGATCAAAGGCAGGGCGCCAGCCCAGTTCGCGCTCGATCTTGCCGGGATTGATCGCGTAGCGAGCATCATGCCCGGGTCGGTCGGTGACAAAGGTGATCAGTCGCGCGTGTGGCGCGCCGCTCGGTCGCCGAGTGTCGAGCAATCGGCAGATCGTGTGGACAAGGTCGAGGTTGCGTGCTTCGTTCCGGGCACCGATCAGATAGGTCTCGCCGACGCGTCCCCTGGCAACAATATTCCGCAATCCCGCCGCATGGTCCTCGACATGCAACCAATCTCGGATGTTCATCCCCTGTCCGTAGACCGGCAGCGGCTTTCCGGCGAAGGCGTTCAGCACCATTAGCGGGATTAGCTTCTCGGGGAACTGATAAGGGCCATAATTGTTCGAGCAATTCGAAACTAGGATCGGCAAGTCATAAGTTCGGTGCCAAGCGCGGACAAGGTGATCGGCGCTGGCTTTGCTGGCCGAATAGGGTGAACTCGGACAATACCGGCTCTGGTCGTCGAAATAGCCGGTCGGGCCGAGCTCGCCATAGACCTCGTCGGTCGAGACCTGGAGGAAGCGAAACTGTGCCCGCCCCGTGGCGTCGAGGCTGCGCCAATAAGCGAGCGCAGATTCGAGCAATGTCGCAGTTCCGAGAATGTTGGTTTCAATGCACACTCTTGGGGTATCGATCGAGCGATCTACATGGCTCTCGGCGGCGAGGTGATATACGGCGCGGGGTTGATGCTCAGCAAAGACCGCCGCCATCGCAGCGCGATCGCAAACATCGGCACGAACAAACAGGTGAGTGGGGGTCGTGAGTACGGGTGCAAGATTATCCAGATTGCCCGCATAAGTCAGCTTGTCTATGGTGACTACGCGTTCGCCATCGGCAACGAGCGCCCGGACCAACGCCGATCCGATAAACCCCGCTCCGCCGGTTACGATCACGGTCATGGGCCGTATACGAAGAGATCGGATTGAACGCGTAAATGCGGAAAAGTGCGGTCGCGTTCGGCCACTGTCATACCAGCAGCGGTGACAGGCCAAGCGATGGCCAGCAGCGGATCGTCCCAAGCGATGCCCCGTTCGTGCCGCAGGTTGTAATAATCGGTAACCTTATATTGCACTTCGGTGTTGTCTTCGATCGTGCAGTAGCCATGCGCAAAACCGGGAGGGACCCAAAGCTGATGCCAATTTTCGGCGCTGAGGACCACCGCGGCGTGCCGTCCGAACGTCGGCGACCCGCGTCGGATGTCGACGGCGACATCGAAGATCGCTCCGCGTGTCACACGTACCAGCTTACCCTGTGCAGCAGGCGCAATCTGATAATGCAATCCGCGCAATGTCCCGCTTCGCGGATTGCGGATGTGATTATCCTGAACAAAGCTGACATCGATCCCAAGCGAGGCAGACGTGCGTCGGTTCCACACCTCAGAGAAAAACCCGCGGCTGTCGCCGATTTGGGTCGGCACCAGAACCCTAACTTCGGGCAGTGCTGTGTTGAGGACCTCCATATCTTTTCGACTAACATGAGTTGGCCACATTGCCAAGTGCTTAGCTAGGAGCCTGTCTGGGTAATAGCGGGGGCGATTGTATTGCGGGCGTGGGTTTTGGCGAGCTGCGGCTGGCTTAAAGGGGGGCGCGCGTCGAGCGGCGTTGTCTTGCTCACCCGGCGGCGAGCTTGTTGAGGTTGTGGGCGGTGCAGATCAGCGCCCATCCGACCGCGACCTTGTCGATCCCACGCAGCAGAAACTGGCGAAACCCTCTGGCCTGTTTGATCTGGCCGAAGACCGGCTCGACGATCTGCTTTCGCAGGCGGTGTCGGCTACGGTGGCGGGCGCGTTTGAGCTTGGCGCGCATTCGTTGCACGAGCGGCCCGCCGCGGAATTTTGTCGTGTCGCCGGCCGGGTGACCGGCGCGGCCGGTCGCCAAATAGGCACGGATTTTGCGCCCGCCCAGAGCCGCGAGATTGGCCTCAGAACAAAAACCGGCATCGCCGGAGACCTCGGCTGGCTTGCGAGCGGTGTTGGCGCTGACCGCATCGACCAGCGGGACGAGGGCGGCGTGGTCGTCGGGATTGTTGCTCAGGCGACGGGCGAGGATGATCTGTCGGCGCCCATCGACGGCGGCTTGTGCGTTGTAGGCTTGGACAAACCCGTCGCGGCCGATCATGATCCGGCTGTCAGGATCGGTGAAGTTGCGTTGCGCCTCGGGTCTGGGCCAGCCCGGCGGATGCTTGGGCCGGCGGCCACCGCGATAGGGTTGGGGTGTGGCGGCTTTGGCCGCGGCTGCCGCCCGAGCCTCCGCTTCGAGCTCGGCCCTGGCGGCGCGGATCTTCGCCAGCCGCCGTTGCTTGTCGTAACCAAACGGAGGACTCCGTTTTCGTCGCCCCCGCGCAGGCGGGGGACCAGAGCCTGCCCCTGGCTTGAACAGGGGGCGGCCGGGCGCTGTGGCGTTGCCTCTGGGTACCCGCTTCCGCGGGTATGACGGGGGAGGGGACCGGGTGCCGAGCGTTAGGAGTATACCACTAGGTCTTGTGGTAGCCGACGATACTGGCATACTTTTCTCCCCGGGCTAAGGGCGACGAGGCCGATCCCGACCAAAGCAGAGCTAGGGTGCTGAGTGGAACATCAGCCCTTGCTTACAATTGCTACTCCGCCTCGGGGCTCGCGCCCGTCTTGCCGGACACCGTCGCACCTGCGCCGTTCACCCAATCCCTCCACCCGCGGGCTGAAGCTAGTGGATACAACCTAACAGAAGACTCCCTTTCACTGTTCGCGCGACGTTGGTTTTGTGCAAAGCTGGGTGATGCGCAAGGGAATATCGATGACGGTCACACCGGCGGATCGGGTCCGCTTGGACGCGATCATCCGGGATCGCAACAGCCCGCAGAAGCACGTCTGGCGCGCCCGGATCGTGTTGCTGACAGCGGACGGCACCGGCACCAACGCCATCACCCGCGCGGTTGGCAAGGGCAAGACCGTGGTCTGGCGCTGGCAGGAGCGCTTTATGGATGAGGGGGTCGCGGGGCTCACTCGCGACAAGACCCGGCCCTCGCGCATCCCGCCGCTGCCGGCCGCGACCGTCGATCGGGTGGTGGCGTTGACCAACCAAGCCCCGCTGCAGGAGGCGACCCATTGGACCGCGGCGGCGATGGCCACGGCGGCGGCGATCAGCCCGTCCTCGGTGCGCCGCATCTGGATGCGGCACGGATTGCAGCCGCATCGGATGCGGTCGTTCAAACTCTCCAACGACCCCAAATTCGACCGACAAGCTCAAGGAAGTCGTCGGCCTTTACATCGACCCGCCAGATCATGCCGTGGTGCTGAGCATCGACGAGAAGAGCCAGATCCAAAGCCTGCCCCTGGCGCGAACAGGGGCGCTCGACCGCACCCAGCCGGGGCTGCCGATGAAGAAGGGGCGCTGCGCCACGATGACCCACGATTATAAGCGCAACAGCCTGCCCTCGCGAAGGCGGGGGGCACCACCACCCTGTTCGCCGCCCTCGATATCCTGGAAGGCAAGGTCATCGGACGCTGTATGCAGCGCCACCGACACCAGGAATTCCTCCGCTTTCTCAACACCGTCGAGCATGAGGTCGCGGCTGACAAGGCGGTCCATGTGGTCCTCGACAACTATGCCACTCACAAGCACCCCAAAAGCCTGCCCTCGCAAAAGCGGGGGTGAAGGCTTGGCTGCAGCGACATCAGCGCTTCACCTTCCACTTCACCCCGACCTCGTGTTCCTGGGCCAACGCGGTCGAGGGGTGGTTTGCCAAGCTGACCCGACAACGGCTCAAGCGCGGCGTCTTCACCTCAATCGTCGCGTTGCAGGCCGCCATCAACCGCTTCATCGCCGACGCCAACCACAAGCCCAAGCCGTTTGTCTGGACCAAATCCGCTGACGCCATCCTCGCCGCTGTCACCCGCGGGAGACAAGCGTTAGAAGCGATCCACTAGATCGCTCTGTGACCCGCGACGGCGCCGGCCGGTGTGGTTCGAGGTGACCTCGGCTAAGGTAGATGACGTTGGCGCCGGCCGCGCCGTGCCGCTCGACGCCGGCGCCACCCTGGTCTTCGACAAGAGCTACACCGATTACCGCTGGTGGTCCAAGATTCGCAGCGCCTGGGGGTTCTTCGTCACCCGGCGCAAGCGCAACGCCCACTGTCGCCCGATCAGCGATGAGGCCGTGCTGGGGCGACGGCATCGAGGCCGATCGCCGGGTCAAGGTCGGCCATCGCCTTGCGCGTGGCGGGGCGTCCAAGAATCCACTCTTCGATATCGTCTTGCGTGAGATACCGGCGCCCGCCCCAACAAGGACGGGCAGCTTCTCGGCGGCCGCGGTCGCGACGAACTGGTTGACGCCTAATACCGTCCTGTCTCGCTCGCCGTTCGACCTCGGCCTTGGCCGAGCGTGGCAGGCGAAGCGGGTAGGTGCTTTGGTCCTTCATCTCCTGATCCGATACTGGCGGCACCGCCGCCGGCAAGGCGTTCCCTGACATACTCGGCGTCTTCGCCGAGTTCGAAGGGGCGTCTCACCATTTACCTCAGCGCTTATCGGAGTGCGGCGGCTCTTTCCCTGACGTGCCGATCCTATATAAGCTAGTGGTAGTAACCAAACGGAGGACTCCGTTTTCGTCGCCCCCGCGCAGGCGGGGGACCAGAGCCTGCCCCTGGCTTGAACAGGGGGCGGCCGGGCGCTGTGGCGTTGCCTCTGGGTACCCGCTTCCGCGGGTATGACGGGGGAGGGGACCGGGTGCCGAGCGTTAGGAGTGTACCACTCTCATGTCCGCCTTTCCAAGTAGCAGGCAAGTGGATTCGTGGCTTTCTTTGAAGCGCGTGTTTCGGGCTGTGCCGGGCAGGGCGGGAGGCGCGGCCGTCGTGACGACGGTTGATCATACTCTGATGCGCGGGTCGGAACCGCATGACCGTTGATGCGTCGCGGAGCTGCCTCGGTCTAGGAACCTGCGTCGAGCAGATGGCCCGGCAGATAGTGGATGCGAGGGTTCTCCTGACCGCGGCCGCGCCTCCGGCCTTGCCCGGCAATAGCGTGTCGGCTGGTTCGATGGCGCCTCCCTTGAATGTGACCACGTGTTCTCCTGGGTCAGCTCGCCGCCGGCGCCACGCGGCGGGCGATGGCCCAGATGAAGCCCGAGAGTTCGCGGGCGATCGCGGCGGTGACAACATTGGCCGGCTTGCCGGTGCGGGCGAGCTTGCGATAGCGCGCGCACAACCGCACCTGTCCCTTCCAGGCAATGTCGCGGATTGCCTTTGGCAACTCTTCTTGCCGGAGCAGCAGCTCGCGGCTGATCCGAGCCGGGAAGCGATAACACCAGGCCGCCTCGATCAGCAGTCGACGGGCCGCGCTGTTGCCCGCCTTGGTGAGGCCGCCGCGTTTGACGCTGGCCCCGCTCGAATGCTCCGACGGCACCAGACCGAGATAGGCCATCAGCTGGCGCGGATTGGCGAAACGCGAGAGGTCGCCCAATTCGGCAATCAGCGTGGCGGCATTGACCAGAGCCATGCCGCGCATCGACTGCAGCGCCGCCACAACCGGGGCCAGCGTCCAGTCCGGCAGCATCGCCGCGATCTGCGCCGTCAGCCGGTCACGCCGGGCCGCGGCGGCTTCGACCGCTTGGAGATAGTCCTCGAGTACGAGGTGATGCACCGCCTGCTCGAACTTCAGACCCGCCAGCCAACGGCGATGCAGCTTGGTCCACGCCGGCCGGGCGTAATGGCAGCCCTGCCGCAGCAGAAAGCCCGACAGCTGCTGATGGGCTCGGCGCAATGCGTGCACTGCATCAAGGCGCGCGCGTACCAGATCGCGCATCGCTTCATGCCCGGTGTCGGGAACCCACACCGCGGTCAGCTCGCCCGCCCGGTGCAGCCGCGCCAGGCTGGCGGCGTCGCGCCGGTCGGTCTTGACCCGGTCGCCGGCTCGCTTCGGGATCAGCGACGGCGCCACCACAACGCACTCGTGCCCGCGCGCCGACAACCGACGTTGAATGCCATAGCCGCACGGCCCTGCTTCGTAACAGAACCGAAGCATTACTCCGTCACCGCCGAGCTTGCGCGCCAGTCGATCCAATGCCGCCGCCGTGTTGGCGATGCGTCCGTACTCCCGGACCTCGCCACGCAGCCCGCCATCGGCGACCGCGACAACGATCGTGTCCTTGTGAACATCAAGCCCGACGTAGCTGATACGATCCGCCATGACCCGTCTCCTATGCATGCGGCTCGGCACCGGCCAATCCAGTGCAACCCGCGTTACCTGCATACTGCGAGACGGGTCGCCCCGCCCTCAGGCGGACATGTGGTCTAGGAGCCTGTCTGAGTAAAATGGGCTGGCGAGGGGGAAGGAGGGTCTGCTACAAGATGTGGTATGAGCAAGACATTTTGTCCCTGGGATATAGATCAGATTTGGCTGCTGCCGCCCTCGGTGCAGGATTTGGTGCCGGCCGGCCATATGGCGCATTTTGTGCGCGACACGGTGCGCGTCGGGCTGGATCTGTCGGCGATCCTGGCGGGCTATGCCGAGGAGCGGGGGTATCCGCCGTACCATCCGGGGATGATGGTGGCGCTGTTGCTCTACGCTTATAGCCGCGGCATCTACTCCTCGCGGCAGATTGCGCGGGGCTGCGAGGAGCGCCTCGACTTTCAGGCGGTAACGGCAATGAACCGGCCGGACTTCCGCACGATCAGCGATTTCCGCAAGCGGCACCTTGAAGCGTTGGCCGGGCTGTTTCAGCAGGTGTTGCAACTGTGTCGCCGGGCGGGTCTGGTCGATTTTGGCCAGGTCGCGCTCGGATCAGCGGAAGCCGGGTACCGGAGCGAACATCCGGACGATGGACGCGAACTAAACCACCAGCGCCCCTCATGAATAATTGGGGCTATGCGCGACAAAATAGCGCGCGTCTCTCGGCAAATCTTTCTGTCGGATACGCGTTGAAGCAGCAACCTGAGAAACGCACAAGCCCACACCACTTCGTTTCCGGCTCAATACTTGACTTGCTCGCGTGGATGGGTTGACATGATCGCCGCGCCATGGCGGCGGCGGTGTCCGCTCGAGCCTGAAGCTATTCGCCCGCCGATCTCTGTCATTGGTCTCCCATAGGGGTACGGTATCCAGGGAGGAAGCGGGTGATGGCGGGTCGGAGGTCAACGGGCGATCGTGAAGACGCGCAGTTGAGCCGTCGCCTGGTTAGCGTGGCGAAGAAGCCGTTACTGACATTGAGCCAGGAGGCTGATTTCGGCGTGTTGGTAGAACAAGAAGCGGGGATACCGATCGAGCCAACTCGCACCTTGGACCGCTTGTGGCTGCCGAAATTGTCACACTGTTGTCCGGGATTTTCGCCAGGAAGTCGCTTGCACGGCAGACACACCCTGTATGTTGGGCCGAAATCGCGTCGCCAAACATGATTTTGAGGTCTGCCGTGCCCGATCTTCGTAGCGCGTTTCACCAGCTGTTGGAACCGCTGGATCGACGGATCATCGCCCGCGCCGTCGCCGCGCATGCCGGCGACCGTGGGGTCGGCAGCGGTGAGCGGGCGTGGACCGGTGGACGATGTCTGAGGAGTGTGTTGTCTGCGCAGTGGGCTGGCTTGACCAGTCTGCGCGAGATCGTGGCGGGGCTGGGAGCGCAGAGCCGGCGCTTTTGTCATCTCAACCGGCATCATCTCAACCGGTATCATCTCAACCGGTATCATCTCAACCGGCGTGCGCCGTGTCGCGCGACACTGGCTGCGGCCAATGCCGACCGGCCGGCGGCGGTGTTCCGCGACATCGCGATGGCGCTGATCCCGGTCGCCGCCGGCGCGCTGTGGGCCGAGAGCGAGGCCCTGCTTCGGCTGCTCGCTGCGACCCCGATCCGGCTCAAGGGTGACGGTTTTCCGGGGGCCGAGGCCAATGCCCGCACCCGCGGCCTGAAGCTGCCTGTCCTTTGCGACCCGCGGCAGCGCCGGCCGGTGTGGTTCGATGTCACCTCGGCCAAGGTGGATGACGGGGTGGCCGGCCGCGACGTTCCGCTCGAAGCCGGTGCGAGCTGCGTCTTCGACAAGGGCTGTGAGGATTTCCGCTGGTGGCCGGAAATTCCCGCGGCCGGCGCCTTTTTCGTCACCCGGCGCCTTTTTCGTTACCCGGCGCAAGCGCAACACGCATCCTCGCGAGATCGTCAAACAGGATGCCGTCGGCGACCGCATGCTGGCCGACCGCCGGCTCAAGACCGGCCACCGCCGGGCGCGCGGCGTGGCGCCGGTCAACCCGCTCTACCAGGTCGAATTGCGCGAAATCGTCGTTGCCCGCGGCGACAAGGAGGAGCCGCTTGACCTGCTCACCAACAATCTCGAGCGCCCCGCCGTCGACATCGCCCGCCTCGACAAGAAACGCCGGGACCCCGGCCTGCGCCGGGGCGGGCCGCCGCTGTTCAAATGGCTCGAGCAAAACCTCAAAATCCGCCGCTTTCTCGGGCGCACCGAAAACGCCGGGCGCATCCAGATCTGTGTCGCCCTGAGCGCCTTTATGCTGCTGCGCATTGTGCCTCACACTGCCGCCCGCGCCTTCAAAAGCACCACCGCTCTGCGGCTCACCCACCTCAAACTCGGCCTGTTCGGCCGCCTCAGCCTGTGCCACGCCAGCACACCCCCACCCAAGCCGCCGGCTTTGCGGCCGCCACACCCCCAGTCATGCTTTGTCTTCCACTGAACCCACACCCGCCGCAAAATCCCCGACAACTGTGGAAATTGTCAGGAATGACGGGGACGGCCTTACGGGCAGGGATGTCGGCGGTGATCGTGTTGAGGAAGCGGATGAGCTACCTAGTGGGTCATATCCCCGCAGCCGCCGGACTTCAGCGGGAGCCCGGGCTTGCCGCGGTCGGGTGCTTGAATATGACTGTTTTCATCAACGCTGAGCACGATCGCATGCCCCCGCGGGCCGACATAAACCCCGACGATGTCCTGCAGCTTGGATACGAACTCGGGCTAGCACGACAGCCTGAACCGCCGGATCCAGCTTGGCTTCAGTCCGGGCGCCCGCCAGATCCGCTGCACCGACCTGACCCTGACGACGACGGCGTGCGGCATAATCGTCCAATGCGTGGATGCGCCCGGCGGATCGCCGAGGGTCAAGGCCACCGTGTGTCTTGTCGCGCAACAAACTCGCGAACCTCGCCCGCAACCGCTCCCTTCCACCGCCTTGTTCTTGCCCGCCCGGTTAGCCCATAGTGCTGTGAGACGTTGTTTGACAACTAGCCGTGTATAAACCAAGATTAACTTGGTCAATGATAAATTTATGGTCTATCTAAATTTCGATGACACATTATGAATTTTTGATGAAATCCGTGACAAAGATCCAAAATTCTTCTAAGGTGACCTATAATCATAGGAAGTGGGGGTCTCTCCCAGCCCGGTCAGCCGATACATGCCGGGCGCCGGCCGCTTCCGCCCATGCCTTCTTCCCCTCCATGGAGTCCGGCGCAACAAAATCTCAGTGCCCCACCCGCGAGAGGATCCGGTTTGGTTCGATTGTTGCCCAGCTTAGTACACTGACACAGACATAGGATTCAACAGGCCAAGTATGCTATTGTTGGAGAGATGGCCCAGGAAGTCGGCGTTTTCGTTGGGGCCGAGGATCGCGCCCGCTTGACCGCGATCGTCGGTGATCGGAGCCGGCCGCTGAAGCATGTGCAGCGCTGTCGGATTGTTCTGTTCTCGGCCGATCGGCTGCCGGTTATCGAGGTAGCGCGGCGCGCTGGGGTCAGCCGCCCGGCAGAGTGGCGCTGGCAGCGCCGCTATGCCGAAGCCGGGGTCGATGGTGTGCTGCGCGACAAGACCCGACCGCCGGGCATAGCCTCGGTCGCGCCCGCCACCGTGGCCGAGGTGCTGGCGCTGACCTGCGCCGAGCCGCCGGGCGAGACCACCCATTGGACCGGCCGGGCGATGGCCAAGGCGGTCGGCCTGTCGTTGCGCACAATCCAACGCATCTGGGAAAAGCATCGTCTGCAGCCGCACCGCCTGCGCACCTTCAAGCGCTCCACCGACCCCGCCTTCGCTGCAAAGGTCGAGGACATTGTCGGCCTCTACATGCATCCGCCGGCCCACGCCGTGGTGCTCTCGATCGACGAGAAGTCCCAGATCCAGAGTCTGCCCTTGGCACGAACAGGGGCGCTCGATCGCACACAGCCGGGTCTGCCGATCAAGCCCGGCAAATGCGGGACCATGACCCACGATTACAAGCGGCACGGCACGACCACCTTGTTCGCCGCCGTCAACACCCTCGATGGCGTTGTCCTCGGCCGCTGCATGCAGCGCCATACCCATCAGGAATTCATCCGCTTTCTCAATGCCGTCGAACGCGCGGCGCCAGCCGACAAGCCGGTCCATGCCATCCTCGACAACTACGCCACTCATAAGCATCCTAAAGTCAAAGCATGGCTCGCCCGTCGCCCACGCTGGGTGTTCCATTTCACCCCGACCTCGGGCTCCTGGCTCAACGCCGTCGAGAACTTCTTCTCCGCACTAACCCGAAAGCGCCTCAAGCGCGGCGTCTTCCGCTCCATCGCCGATCTCCAGGCCGCCATTAACCGCTATCTCCAAGCGCACAATGACGACCCCAAGCCATTCGTCTGGACCAAACCCACCCAAACCATCCTCGCCAAACTCAACGAACTGCCTGTACCTTCTGACTGAGCCAGTGCACTACGGGGACCAAGGATAATTTTGTCCGACGTAGCTTTTCGATGCGCGAAAGGACTCCTAAAAAGGAATGGAATATGGTCACACAGGATTCTGCGTTAAGGCACAACGACGATTATAATTCTGACCGTAGCCTTCAATTAGGGAAGCTGCATCGCAAAGCCTTTTCTATCACGCAGATAGCTGCCGACGCGATTTGTATGACAAGTCTTTCGTATTTTTCTTTGAAATGGGCGGCCTATTTTCAGTCATCTTCTGCATTCTTACCAACTTACCTATATTTATTGGTGACGATAGCAGTAAGCGTTACCATGATTTTACGTTTTGCACACTCTGGCATATATAATGTTTTGGATGGTCCGCGGAGCCGCCTGGGCACGCTGCACGCTACCGGCAGACGCGTTGCCGAAATAATGCTTTTGCTGACAGGATGTTTGTTTGTTCTGAAGCTATCGGATCAGTTCTCGCGGCTATGGCTGATAACCTGGGGCGCCGCGAGCATGGTCGGATTATGCGCACTACGAATGGTCGCCGCGCATAAGGCGGAAAGACTATCGCAAAATGGCAGGCTGACCAAAAATATAGCGATCGTCGGGGCTAGCGAACCGGGCTTGGAACTGGCCACGCAGTTGGGTCAGCAACGCCCCGGTATTCACCTCGTTGGATTGTTTGATCAGCTTCAGGCGCTCACGCAGTGTCAATTGCGAAGCATAGGGGCTTTGGCTGGCCGGGTGGTCGTGCACGAATTGGTGGCGCTCGATGAGCTTTTGTGCAGAGGCAGAGTTGACGAAGTGATCATCGCATTTCCGCTGCACAACTCGGCCAAAATTCTGGAATTGGCGCGGCGCTTCCATCCATACCCAGTCTCCCTCAGGGTTCTTGCGCCCGAGGGTTATGAGCATTTCCGGGTGCTGGACAGTTTCCGATACGGCGAGATTATGACCTTCTGTGTAATGAATCAGCCGCTCGATGATGTGGCAGTTGTTATCAAATGGCTTGAGGACCAGGTCATTGCGTCGCTCTGCCTACTGCTCGCGCTCCCATTGATGTTGCCTATTGCAGGTATGATCAAGTTGGACACCAAAGGGCCCGTACTATTCAAGCAAAAGCGGCTGGGTGTAAACAACCGGCCATTCGATCTCCTCAAATTCCGGACGATGTACGTCGAGCACACGGATCCGCTCGGCCGCCGGCTGACCCAGGCAGGAGATCTGCGGGTTACGCGCGTGGGCCGGTTTCTGCGTAAGTGCAGCCTGGACGAGCTTCCGCAGCTGATTAACGTGCTCCGCGGCGACATGTCGTTGGTCGGTCCGCGCCCGCATCCGTTGGCAGCGAGCGCCGCCGGGGTCGCATATAGGCGGGCCGTCAGTGAATACCTCGTTCGACATCGGGTAAAGCCTGGTATGACCGGGTGGGCGCAAGTCAATGGATGGAGGGGCGAGACAACGACAATCGAACAGATCCGCCGCCGGGTCGAGCACGATTTGTATTATATTGAAAACTGGTCTCTGAGTTTTGATCTTATGATTCTCGGCCGAACGGCTTTTACCGTGTTGGCCGGCGATAACGCGATTTGATGGTGAACCAGCATGCGCGAATACGACAGATGGGGTGATGATAGGGGAGTGGACCGGCACTACCTATCGTACAATGGGAGCACTGAGATGAGCGACGGCCTTTCGGCGCGAGCGCTGCTGTCGAGTGTTCGGCGGCACCTCGGGGTCGTCGTGGGCCTGTCACTATTGTTTTGTCTCCTGGGTGCCTTCATCGGCCTGGGATTGCCGCCGCGGTTTCAGGCGCAAGGAGTTCTGATCATCCGCTCAGAGCCACAACGCATATCGAATGTGCAGGAGGTGCTTCCCGACCGGTCGCCAGAAACGTCCACAATTCTTAGCGAGGCAGACGTGCTTCGATCTCGATCGGTGATCGAGTCGGTCGTGCGCTCTTTGGCATTGTGGCGGCTGCCGGAGTTTCAGAACTCCCAATACCCGGGGGGATGGAGCTGGCAGATCCTCAAGACGCGTCTCGGCAACATGTTGGGTGTTGCGGAAGGCCCTGATGCTGCGTCTCGAGAGACGGCTCTGGAGAGGGGTCAACCCGATGCTGCGGACGCGCCGATGGATGTACAAATCGACCTAGCGGTCAATAAATATGCGAACCATTTGCTTGTACAGACGGATGGACACTCGATCACAATAGACGTTTCGTATCGGGCCTGGACGCCCGAACTCGCCGCCGAAATCGTCAACGCGCACATCAAAAGTTACCAACGCCTGCAAGTGCAAGCGAAAGCGTCGGCGGCGCAAGCGGCCAATTCCTGGCTCAACGGACAGGTGGTTGAGCTACGAAAACAGCTGCAAGTTGCTGACGCTGCGGTTTCCCAATATCGGGAGGATCACCATCTGACCGGAACGGCGGTGGACAACGCCGCGCTGTCAGCGCAACTTGCGAGCTTGAATGCTCAGTTAATCACCGCTCGAGCCGATCTCGCAGAGAGTGAGGCGCGAGCGGCAACGATGGGTAACCATCTTAGCGGCACCAGTATGGGTAGCAAACGCGGGGTGGACAGCATACCCGAGGTCGTCAATTCGCAAACCATAGTGGCGTTACGAACTCAGGAAGCGCAGCTGATCCAACGCGAGGCCAATCTCAGCAAGGTTTACGGTAATTCTTATCCGGAACTTCAACGGGTCCGCGCTTCCTTACAGAACTTGAGAGACCAGATTGTCCGTGAGATCGATCGAAGTCGCGACGCAGCACTCCAGTTGGTCGATAGAGCGCGTGCGCGGGAACAGTCGATGCAGCAAAGCATCGTGGCGCTTACGACGCTGGTGAACACTGCGGACGCAGGGCTTCAGCAACTCCAAGCAAACGCCGAATCTATCAGGACGCTTCTGAATACCTTTGAGAAGAGAGCAGAGGAAACAGCGGCGGACCCTGCCTTCATCACGTCCAATTCGAGCCTCGTCACGCGGGCCAGTCCGTCCGCCGTGTCGCAATCGCCGATAGCGCTGGCCCTTGCCGGAGGTGGCGGCTTCGGCGGGCTGGTTCTAGGTTGCTTGCTTGCGCTCCTGCTGGAGGTTCGCGACAAGACGTTCCGGACCAGCGCGCAGATCCAGCGGCAGATGCAACCAAGAGCGATTAGCGCGACCCCGCGGGCTGCGTATCTAAGGCGGCGATCCCCCGCTGATGTCATTCTAAATGACAGCGAGTCCATGCTTGCCGAGGCGTTTCGGCTGTCCTGGGTGAATATACAATGCGCCGTCTGTGGCCCCGGATCGGCGCCGTGGAGCGAAAGGCGGCAGGGGTTCGTTTTGGGTATAACCTCCGCGGCAAGCGGCGAAGGCAAGTCCACTCACGCTCTTGGCTTGGCGAGGACGGCAGCGTTGGCTGGTGAAAAGGTCGTCCTCGTCGATGCGGATCTGCGACGATCTGGTGTCTCGCGGCTCCTCGCCAGGGATCCCGATTTTGCCCTAGGAGATTTCCTTCGAGGCCGTTGCACGGCAGACGATGTTATCGCGGTGGAAGAGCAATCGGGCATGCATTTCGTGCCAAGCATCCCCCTCGAAGCCGCATGGACGAGCCGGCATGATCTTCTGCGCTTTGTGGAGTTGGTTGATTACCTGAAAGTTCAATTCGACATAGTGATCATCGACCTGCCGCCCATTCTCGGGCTTGCCGAGACGGTCCGTCTGGCACTCATCACCGATAGCATCGCACTGATCATTCGCTGGGGACGTACTGAGCGTCAGTCTGTCGAATACGCAATCGACGCCCTCCGTAGCGCCGGAGGTTCCGCGAGCACGGTAATCTTGAATGACATCGACCTAAGGGCGCTGCGGCGGCGCGGATATCGCGACCGCACCATCGTCTACGCTGACGAGGGTTTCTACCGCGCGGTGCCCGGAGGTAAAAACCTCGCTTCTCGAGCGGCGGTAACAGCCGTACCTGGAACTTCGGACGCAAATTCCAGCCTCGACGGGCCGAACAGGCGACCTCGTGATACCCACCGTGATCTATCGAACGATCCGGCGGACCCTCCGTCAACCGCCGCGACTGGTGCCGAGTCCGACCTTCAGCAGCTTTTCTATAGATACCAATCCGACATTCAGCAGCTTTTCAAGAGATACCATGGCCCGCGCAAGTGAGCCTCGCATGAACTCGAGAGTGGTTGCAGGTGCATCCGGGTCACGGGCCCAGTCATGGGTAACACTAGTTGGTGCGGATGTAGCGTTGCTAACCAGTGCGCTATTTCTACAACGCTTTACTTTGTCCTTCGGCCATTCTCTGATGTCACTCGACGTCGTGCCGGTCGCCGTCCTTCTGATCCATCAATTCGCTTCCGGACGTTTGTTGATCCAATACGATCGGCTGTTGTGGTTTCTAGCTGCCGGACTTGCTGTCACGTGTTCTATGCTAATAAATTTCAAGAGTACAATGCTTCCGTCTTATTGTCTCTTAATGATCACATATTTCTTTTTTACATTGGTCAGACCGTCTACTGCTGATCGATACAACCATGTCTTACGGGCGTTCCAATTCCTAATTGCACTGCTTTCGTTTCTTGCAATTGCGCAATTTATCGCCCAGTTCTGGGTCGATGGCAGGGAACTCATCCGTTTCTACGGGATCTTTCCAGAATTTCTATTCACAGACCAATTCAACACGATCATCCCGGTCACCCTCGGATCATCCCTCATTAAGAGCAACGGCCTGTTCTTAGCAGAACCTTCGACTTTATCGCAAATAGTCGCGTTGAGTATCCTGATTGAAGTCTTCCTGTTCCGCCGGTCACGATACCTTGTTCTTCTTACGTTAGGCTTGCTGATGTCCTACAGCGGAACCGAACTCGTAATACTTTTGCTCTTTCTTCCACTCACCTGTATTGGCCGGAACAGAGCAGGACTGCCCGTGCTGTTGCTGAGCGTCATTGCCGTCGCGCTCTTCGCAACGGGAACGATCGATCTATCCGCTTTTACCTCGCGTGTTGGGGAGTTCGAAAATACTGAAGCGAGTGGTTTTGAGCGGTTCATCTCTTCGTTTTGGATGGCCTCGGAACACTTCGATACCGCAACATTGGCTGTGTTGCTCCACGGCAGCGGCCCTGGAACAATGGACGGTTTCGTCCCGCACGCCTTCTATGCCGCGTTTGGCGGCACCTGGTTCAAGTTGCTTTACGAATATGGACTAATCGGCTCCCTCGTTTTTCTGTGCTTTTTGGCATCCTGCTTTAGGGGATCGTGGTGTCCTGGGATTGTCCGGGCTGCCATCCTGGTGGCATATGTCTTCCTAGGGGAACTGTTTCTCACTACGCCATTTTTGGTCATCATGATCGTACTGTGCACGTTGAGTGGCCCTGAGCGGCGACCCGATCTCGCCGAGATACCAATTCGGCCGCTTCCCGCCCCCAACTCCAGAGTAGGCTCGGCATGACACAACCGTCGTCCGCGAGCGGAACTCGTGCGTACGTTATCGGCTGCGATGCCAAGAGCGATATCCGAGTGTTTAGCGGCATCACCTATCACCTCGCCAATCAGGGCGTTCAAGACGGGCTGCTGACAGGGATGGTGAATTTGTACCCGCGTGGAATCGGGGCATGGCAGGTCTATGCCCGAGCGGGTTGGTGGAAGCTGAGCGGCGGTCTCCGTAGGCGCCAGGGTTTCAAATTTACCGATGCATTCCTCGACGGCATTTGGAAGAGGCGCCTCCCGGCTCTGCAAGGTTCTACGGTCATCAACAATTTTCAGGTTTTCGGATCTTATTTCCTCCGCTCGCACGAGGCCTTTGGTGTTCTGCCATATTCCTATATCGATGGCACTTTAGGGGAATACTTTAGGGATTATCGAGCCTTTGATGCCGCGGGCGTCGACGAAACAGCGATACGTCAGGCGATCGCTGTCGAGCGCGAAGGTTATGCGAGCTGTCGCAAGATTGTTGTGATGAGCAAGCGAACGGCGGAATATATCGCTTGCTATTATAATGTCCCACAGTACAAAATCCACATCCTGCCGCCGGGCGCAAACATTCCCGAGCACCTGCTAGAGGCGCGGGATAGCCGGCCCTTGAGGCGCCATAAACCCGGTGGAAAAACGTTAATAGTAGGATTCATTGGGCTCTATCCCGAGCGCAAGGGTTTGCCAATAATTGCGGATGGAGTCCAACTTCTGAGGCGAGCCGGCTACGATATCCGCCTCCACATCATTGGCAAATGTCCCCCGGAAATTTCGAAAAGGGACGGGGTCACTCACTTCGGTCTGATCGACAAGCGTGTAGACATCGACCGATTTATCGAGATCATACGCAACGTCGATGTCGGTTGCATGCTATCTCGCGCCGAAACAGCTGGCATTGCTCTTCTAGAGTTCTTGCGAATGGGCGTCCCGGTCATGACCACGGACGTTGGCGGCATTCCAGACATCGTGGACCTCGGCGCTGGGCAGCTGTTTTCGCCGGAGATTACAGGGAGCGATCTAGCAGAATATCTTGCTCGGATCATCGACGAACGGGATCGGCTGACCGACCTTCAGGAACGGGCTTGGCAGCGCCGACACTACGCGAGTTGGAGTCGTGTCGTTCAAGAATTAAAGGGAATCCTACACCAATGACCGGGCAGAGGGATGAGCGATGAGGCTCTCGGTGATCATCGCGAGCTACAACTACCGCGACTTCCTTGGTGCGGCGATCTCGAGTGCGCTGGCCGTTGATTGGCGCGACAAGGAGGTGATTGTCGTTGACGATGCCTCGACCGACAATTCGAGGAGCGTCATCGACGGCTTTGGCGACAACGTGGCGGCTTATTTCAGACCCAAATCCCATCAATTGGGCACCCACAGGTTCGGATTCGAGCAGAGCAGCGGTGATGTTATCGTCTTCCTCGACGCGGACGATTTGTTGGAAATTGAGGTCATGCGGGAGATCGCGACGGTGTGGCGCGTGGGTGTCTCCAAAGTTCAGTTTCGGATGACCCTCATCGACGCAGACGGCACACAGTTGGGAACTGCATTCCCGCAATTTCCAGTCGCAGAGAACCCCGAAAAGCTCCGCCGCTCATATCTGCGCACCATGGCTTATACGACGCCGCCCGGATCAGGCAATGCCTACTCCCGAAATTTCGTGCAGAATGCTTACGCGATGGCTCCGTCGACTATGCGGTGGTCGGACGATCTGCTGTTGATCCTCGCGCCGATTCTCGGTGACGTCCTAACGATCCGAAAGCCGTTGGGCCGCTACAGGATTCATGATGCTAACGGTGCCGCGATGCGGTCGGTGGAAGCGGTCAAGCTTCGTACCCGATTGCAGCAGGATGTCGAGAAGGCGCGCTTGTTCGCAGCCGCATCCCGTCAGCTTCGCCTGTCGGTTCCGCTCAATCCCTTGGCTCACAGCCTGCACCATCTGCAATATCGGCTCGCCTCTTACCTAGTCGACCCCGCGGCTCACCCGTTTCCAAACGATACCACGCGAAGCCTCATCTGCTGTTTCGTCTCTTCGACTATCAACTATTCGCAGGCGCCGCTACGCGACAGAGCAGTGCTCCTCGTCTGGGCCATCGGGTGTGTCTTGGCGCCCCGGCGCTACCGGCAAAACCTCTTGATATGGCGTTTTGCTCCGACGTCGCGGCCGGCGGTGATCAGGACGCTGTTGGGCGCTTTGAGCTCCCTAAGGTCTCCTCGCCTTCCCGACCGGGCCTAACCGCCCGATGAAAATCCTCGTGCACGAGATGGCCACTTACGCCCATGTTCAGCAACTTGCCAAAGCTATGACCTCTCGAGAGCACGAGATTACCTATGTCTATTGCAGCTCATTCCAAACCCCCTCTCGATCGTCTATGTGCTTCACTGAGGGTGACAAGGTAATCGTCGTCCCGGTTGAACTTGATTCAGAATTTGCCAAGCGAAATCTCCTTAAGCGCTTTGCTCAAGAACGGGCTTACGCTACCAGAGTGGCCTCTGTGGTAGCTCGCTTTCGTCCGGATCTAATCATCTCAGGCAATACCCCGATCGAAATCCAAGCGACGATACAGAAGATGTGTCGGCGTTCCGGAACGCCATTCGTCTTCTGGCTGCAGGATATCTACTCGATCGGCATCAAATCGGTCGTTTCGAAAATGCCGGTGATCGGTAACTTTATAGCCGCCCGCTATGATCTTCTTGAGCGCAAGGTAGCGCGGCGCAGCGACGGCATCGTGGCGATTTCGGATGACTTTCGTGACATCGTTATCGGCTGGGGCATCGATCCACACCGCATCGCCGTCATCGAGAACTGGGCCGTATTGCCGGATGGACCGTCGCTGCCGAAAGATAATGACTGGGCGGCACGACATGGGCTCTTGGGTAAGCGCGTTCTCCTCTACTCCGGCGCCCTTGGCTTCAAGCACAATCCGCAGCTTTTTCTCGACCTTGCGCTTGAGTTTCGTCACGACCGCGATGTTCGCATCGTGGTCATCTCTGAAGGTTATGGCGCGGAATGGTTGTCATTACAGCGCGGAGAATTCACTGGCTTGGTTTTGCTCCCCTTTCAGGCGACGGAGGACTTCCACAAAGCGCTCGCTTCGGCCGACGTGCTAGTTGCGATCCTCGAGCCCGATGCGGCGAAATACTCCGTGCCGTCCAAGGTTCTAACCTATATGACCGCAGGAAAACCAATTCTTGCCGCAATCCACCCGGGGAATTTGGCAGCTCGTACCATTCTCGCTGCTTCCGCCGGCGCGACGGTCGATCCTGAAGATCGGTCTGCACTGAGACGTGTGGCAAGATCGCTTATTGATGACGAAGACCGTCGCACCCGCCTTGGCGCCGCCGCGCTGGCTTATGCGCGAGCGAACTTCGACGTTGATGGCATTGCCGGTCGGTTCGAAGAAATCTTTCATCGCTCCGGGGCACAAGGATCGGAGCAGGGTGCGGACTCCATCGGACCTCTTGAAATCACCACTCCGGTCCGCTCTGATGGTGTTTATACCTCCGAAGATTAAGCGGCGCGTTTGGAAAAACATGCTTGCGCATTTATCCCGCCGAGGCTTTGATCGAAACACAAAGATCGCGATTTGGAATTGCCGACTTCAGGAGAGATGGGCGTAGTTATGCCGAACTTAAATTGTGTATGACAGGAAAATGCGAGGGAGAGTTGAACCCGTTTCCTTTTTCAATCTTCCACGGTGCTCGCCGCGACGGGCGGACCTACGGCCAGGATATGCAATGCATCTTGACCGCTGCTTTGACTTATGTGTTACCCGGCCACCTCGCCCGGCAGGTCGTCGGTGAGTTGCGGTTTTCTGTGAGGCGCGCCGTGTATTCCCGCGCGACGCGGCGCCGCTTAAGTAGATTGGATGGTTGCCGCGTCAACATCGGTTGCGGCGATCGCCCGACACCGGGGTGGGTGAACCTGGAATTGCGGTCATCCCCGGACGTTCACTTCTGGGATTGCCGGCACGGGCTGCCATTTTCCAACAATGTAGTAGCGGCAATTTATTCAGAGCATGTTTTTGAGCACCTCGACCCGGAGACCGAGACAACTCTATTCCTTGGCGAGTGTCTGCGCTGTCTGCGACCTGGCGGTGTGCTTCGGGTTGTAGTCCCTGACGCAGGCGCGTACCTTCGCGCCTACGGCCGAGCCTGGGCGCCTCTCGCTGTGATGCGTCCGCTGGAACAGACGGAGGGGGGTTGGCGCGATAGGTGGTTCTCTGACGTATATCGCACCCAAATGGAGTTGATCAATGCGGTGTTTCGGCAACGCTACGAGCACAAATACGCCTATGACGAAGAGACTTTGATCTTAATCTTTCGAGAGGGCGGTTTCTCGCATGTCATTGCCCAAGCGTTCGGCGTTTCGATCGATCCAGAAATGGCGCCGGATAGCGAGCTTAGGCGAACTGAAAGCCTCTATCTTGAGGCTATCAAATGAAGAACGCAGGCTATGACCGGAACTGGGTGATGGCGCTGTGAGAAAGGCGGCGTATCGAGGCGGATGGAAGCCTGCCTGAACCTCCCGAAGGAGCGATACGCCATGATGAGGAATAGCACCGTTGTTCGCCTGCGACAGCCCGAGGCGATTGACGATCCGCTGACGGCGGTTCTGCGGAGCGGCGCGCGCCGGCTGCTTGCCCAAGCCATCGAAGCGGAAGCCGAGGCGTTTCTGGCCCTGATGGGCCCGAGTACACGGTCGGTCGATTTTCGGCCAATTTTTCGAACGTAGCGTGAACTGGGCAGTTCAGACTGCCTCGGTTTGACGCGACGCAGCGTTGAGCCGGCTGATCGTCGGTAAGCATCCGGCGAAGGCCGCGGTGCGTTGCGTTCAGGCGGCGGCGTGGATGGCGGCGCTTTTCCAATGCCAGGGCTCGGCAAGCGTCGGTGAAGGGTGTTGACCCTGAGCCCCCCGTATTCGACAGCTCTTGGGCCGATGCCGGAGACAAGCCCTTCAGCCCGCAAGCGGCTCGAATAGGCGCTCTATGTCAGCGGCATCGAGCAGCGGCCCGGCGGCATCGCGCGCATTGAGAATGCCGGAAGCCAAGGCGCGCTGTAAGCGTCCGGTCTGAACCGGCCTGCGGGGTGTGGTCGGGGAGAGCGCGCTGAGGGAAGCTGGGTCCTTCTGGACTGTCCAGAAGGAGTCCTTGGGGGTACCCCTCCGGCGAAGGCCGCCTTTCGTCCAGCGGTATGATCTGGTGTGATCGGGCATCGGTGCAAATGAGGGTGTTTGCACCAGTGCAAGAGACAATGCGATGGCGCGAGTTGAGGTGATCACCGGCCCCGAACGACGGTAAGCGTCCGGTATACGCCGTGATCAGGCAGCGGTCTCACCCGGCGGAGAGTGGAAG
>CAWHZD010000008.1:0-667786 GCA_963833745.1 uncultured Alphaproteobacteria bacterium
GGGGCACGATTGATCTCCGACGTCGGGGCATTGATCGCCGGTGTTGGCACTGACACTTTCGGCGAAATCGTCGATACCGACTTGGCGACAGTTTCCAGACCGCGCTCGGCCAGGCCGCCGCCGATGGCGGCACCGGCCATCGATCCGGCGACACCGCCGCGGTCGCGAGCAGGATGCCGCTACCGGGCGCTACTCCGAACTGCACAACCGAGGCATATGCGCTGCACCATCAGGCGCGACAGGGTGAGGCGATTCGGTTTGCTGTCATGCCAAATCTGACAAACAAGCGCGCTTAGCGTATCTTCTTCACCATCTTGGCACGATCGTCCGATCGTCCAGGTTATGTGAACTCTCCAACGGCTTTCGCCAGCTCGGTGCGGAGCGCTTTTCGCGCTTCGGGCGGGAGTCCCTCGGCCTCGACCGACACCTTGAACATCAGAGGCGCCCCGTAGGCCGCCACCGTTGCCTGCACATCGGCCATCGCGTCGGCGAGCGAAGAACCCGCGCTACCGAAATTGCTACCGAACTCGGTAGCACGAGATGATACGGAGCGGGATAAAGAACGTTTGTGGACCCCGAAAAGCGATGCAAACCGCGGCTTTTCGAGACCAAAGGATACGGAGGGGGACGGTCGCAATCGAATTTCAAGACCGGTGCCTTAAGCCGCTCGGCCACCCATCCCTATGTACAATTTCAACCGCTTACGGATAATCCCTATGCGAACGGTAGAGCAATTTTGGTCAATCTGCACCCAACTCGGACCCAACTTCCCTGGCTACCGCCTAGAATGCGTTCTGACAAGGTTCCGCTGATAGCCGCCACGATGTGAACCGGGACCCTGACAACGGCTCGAAGCCTACGGCAACTCGTTGGCCGAGGTCTCCGCGGACCACTATCGCGATCAGCCGGGTATGGCTTAGCCGGGCGGGACCACGATGACCGCCGCGCCGCGGTCGCTGTGCAATTCGGCCAACAATGGACCGGCCTCGGCGACCCCTCGCCTGTCTCGGGCGCGGCGCGTAAAATGGTCGGACCTTGCCTCGGTCCGGAGGGCTTGCCGTGCCTACCGTCTTTGTCCTGAACGGCCCCAATTTGAACCTGTTGGGCGTGCGCGACCCGGCTGTTTACGGCCGCGACACCTTGGCTGATATTGAAGCGCGCTGCCTGGCCCGTGCCGCAGCACTCGACCTGCAGATTGATTTCCGTCAGACCAACCATGAAGGTCAGCTCGTCGACTGGATCCAGGAGGCCCGCGAATCCGCGGACGGGATCGTGCTCAACGCCGGTGCCCTGACCCATACCTCGATCGCGGTTCTCGATGCGCTTTACGCCGCCGAGGTGCCGGTGATCGAGGTGCATCTCTCCAACATTTTTCGGCGCGAGCGGTTCAGGCACCACTCCTATGTAAGCCTCGCGGCGCGCGGCGTCATTTGCGGTCTGGGTGCGCACGGCTACGAGCTCGCGCTCGAAGGCGTCGCCAATCTGATCGAAGACGAACCCGCCGCGGAGGCTCGGTGAGGCTTGGCGGGCGCCGCCGGTTGCCGCTGGCGCCTGACCCCGATCTGATCCGTACGCTTGCGCAGCTGCTGGCGGAGAACGGTCTGACCGAGATTGAATATGCGGTTGGCGATCGCCTGATCCGGGTTTCCCGCAGCACCTCGGCAATCGCCGCAGCCCCACCCGTCGCCGCGGCCCCTGTCGCCACGATACCGGGAACCAGCCCCAGCGCCCCCGTCGGCCATCCCGGCGCGGTGACGGCGCCGTTGGTCGGCACCGCCTATCTCGCGCCGCAGCTTGGCGCACCGACGTTTGTCCGTCTCGGCGACGTCGTCGCGACGGGCCAACCGCTGCTGATCATCGAAGCGATGAAAGTCATGAACGAGATCTGTGCGCCGCGCGCCGGCCGGATTGCGCAAATCCTGGTCGAGGACGCGCAGCCGGTCGAATATGGCGCGGTGCTGATGCTGATCGAATGATTGTGGCAAGCGATGTTCGAGAAGGTTCTGATTGCCAATCGCGGTGAGATCGCGCTGCGCATTCACCGGGCTTGCCGCGAGATGGGGATCAAAACGGTCGCCGTGCATTCGACCGCCGACGCCGACGCGATGAACGTGCGCCTCGCCGACGAGACCGTGTGCATTGGCCCGCCGGCAGCGCGCGACAGCTATCTGAACGTCGCCGCAATTCTGTCCGCGGCGACGATCACCGGCGCCGACGCGATTCATCCGGGGCTCGGGTTTCTCGCCGAGAACGCCGATTTCGCCGCCGCCGTCGAAGAGCACGGGTTCGTCTTCATCGGTCCGGCGCCCGAACACATCGCGCTGATGGGCGACAAGGTTGCGGCAAAGGCGGCGGCGAGCCGGCTCGGCATTCCGACCGTGCCGGGGTCGACGGGGGCGGTGCGCGATCTTACGGCCGCTGAGACCGCCGCCGGGGCGATCGGCTACCCTGTTCTGATCAAGGCCGCTGCAGGCGGCGGCGGCCGCGGCATGAAGGTCGCCCGCGACCGCGCCGAGCTCGCCCGCATGCTGCCGATCGCGCAGCACGAGGCGGTGTTGTTTTTCGGACGGGCCGAGGTCTACCTCGAACGCTACTTGGACCGGCCCCGGCATATCGAGGTCCAGATCCTCGGTGACGGCCAGGGCGGTGTCGTTCATCTCGGCGAACGTGACTGCTCGTTGCAGCGCTCGCACCAAAAGGCGCTCGAGGAAACGCCCTCCCCGGCGCTGAACGCCGAACAGCGCAACCGGATCGGCGCGTTGGCCGTCGGCGCGATGCGCGAGCTCGGCTACCGCAGCGCCGGCACCCTCGAATTCCTCTATCAGGACGGCGAATTCTTTTTCATCGAAATGAACACACGGCTTCAGGTCGAGCATCCGATCAGCGAAATGGTCAGCGGGGTCGATATCGTGCGCGAGCAATTGCGCATCGCCGACGGTGCGCCGCTCGGCTATCGGCAGGCCGAGATCCGCTTGTCGGGTCATGCCATCGAATGCCGAATAAATGCGGAGCATCCGGAGACTTTCCGTCCGTCGCCGGGGCGGGTCACGGATTACCACGCGCCCGGCGGCCTCGGCGTGCGGGTCGACAGTGCGCTCTACCACGGCTACGTCGTGCCGCCCTATTACGACAGCCTGATCTCAAAGCTCGTCATCCACGGCAGGACGCGCAACGAGTGCCTGATGCGCCTGCGCCGGGCGATCGAGGAATATGTGATCGGCGGGATCGAGACCACGATCCCGCTGCATCAGCGCCTCGTCGACGCCCGCGAATTCATCGACGGCGACTACGACATCCATTGGCTCGAGCGGTTTGTCGGGCGCCCGGGATGACGGCGCGCAAGATCCGCCTGACGCCGGAAATTCTGCTCGCCGCCTATGCCGCGGGCGTCTTCCCGATGGCCGAGTCGGCCGACGACCCCGAGTTGTTCTGGGTCGACCCGCATCACCGCGGCATCCTGCCGCTCGATGATTTTCACGTCCCGCGCCGGCTGCGCCGGGTGCTGCGCCAGGGCCGGTTCGAAATCAGCTGCGACACCGCGTTCGAAGAGGTGATCCGCAGCTGCGCCGAAGCGACCGAAAAGCGTCCCAACACCTGGATCAACGACGAGATCGTGCGGCTTTATGCGGCCCTGTTCGCTCGCGGAGCGGCGCACAGCGTCGAATGCCGGCGCGACGGCATGTTGGTCGGCGGCCTCTACGGCGTGTCGATCGGCGCCGCCTTTTTTGGCGAAAGCATGTTCAGCTGCGAGACCGACGCCAGCAAGGTGGCGCTTGTCCATCTGGTCGTACGGCTGCGGGCCGGTCGCTACCGGCTGCTCGACACCCAGTTCCTGACCCCGCATCTGGCGCGCTTTGGCGGCATCGAGATCACCCGCGCCCGCTATCGCCGCCTGCTTGCCTCGGCGCTCGCCTACCGGGCCTCCTTTCCGCTCGAATTGCCGGTGTCGGCCGCCGCCGATCCGCCAGCACCCTTGCAGTCGAGCAAAATCACGTCGTAGACCGGGTGCTCCAGTGACGACAATGCCGGGCTTTGCGCGAACATCCAGCCGCTGAACCGGCGCACGTTTACTTCGCCGGGGCGAACCTCGTCGATCTGCAGAAAAGCGGCGTCTTCGGGCCGGTCTTCGGGCGGGTTCTTTTGGCAATCGCGCACGGTGATCGCCAGGCTCCCGAACTGCACCGTCTTTCCGACCGGGGCCGTGATTTCGGACACCCGCGCCGTGATCTTGTCGAGCCCTTGAAGGACCGCGACCGGCTCCGCGATCATGTCGGACTGGTCGGCCGAGGCGATGGTTGCAACTATCGCCGCAGCAGCAGCAATTACCGCAACCAGCAAAGAGCGTTGTTGGCCAGAGCGAAGGATCTCGGTAGTTCCTGCATCGCCTTCCCGGCGCAGGCCGGGACCCACTGCGGCCGTGGATACCGGCCTTCGCCGGCAAAGCGAGAAGAATAAATCCGACAAGCTCCTGATCTCAGACATTACGCTCGCGCCCCTCATCGCTGCGCTCGCATCCGCGCTTCGCGCGCGGCGATCGCGGTTTCGCGTTCGAGCAGAAGCTGGGCGCGTTCGACCACCGGCACGTCGGTCATCTTGCCGTCGACGGTGACCGCACCGACCCCTTCGGCGAGCGCCTTGTCGTAGGCGGCGACGACGCGGCGGGCATGGTCGACTTCCGCGGCGCCGGCGCGAAATTCCTCGTTGAGGATCGCCACCTGGCTCGGGTGGATGACCGAGGCGCCGATAAAGCCGAACCGCCGCGAACGGCGGATCGTCTGGCGGAAGCCGTCGAGATCGTGAAACTCGGCGACCGAGCCGATAAAGCCCAACGGCATGATGCCTGCGGCGCGGGCAGCGAACACCGCCATCTGCTTCGGCATCGACAGCGCCTCGGCATCGGGCTGGATGCCGGCCGAGGTGGCAAAATCCTCGGCGCCGAGATTGAGGCCGACAAGCCGCGGATGGGCGCGCGCGATCTCGGCGATGCGGAAGAACGCCGCCGCGGTCTCGACCATCGCGATGAGGCGCGTCGTGCCCAGCGTCATGCCACGCTCAGCCTCGACCTCGTCGACGATTTCGGCAAGCAGGCGCACATGCTCGGGACTGTCGGTCTTGGGCAAGGCCAGCGCCAGCACATCGGGACCGACCGACGCCTCGATGTCGCGCACCGCAAGGCGCAACGGCCGGTTGATGCGGACGACGACGTCGGCGCCGCCGCGCGCAACGACCTCGGCCGCTTCCGGCACCAGGTTCCGCGCGCGGTCCTTTTCCGACGCCGCGACACTGTCTTCGAGATCGAGGATGATGGCGTCGGCGCCGCGGCCGGCGGCACCATCGACAAAGCGCCGTTGCGTCACCGGCACGAACAGCAGCGAGCGCCACACCGGCAAATTGTTGGTCACGGCGCATCTCCCAGGTGGATGATCCCGTCGCGGTCGAGCCCGTCGAGCGCCGCGCGGTCGAGCCCGAGCGCGCCGAGGATCTCGGCGGTGTGCTCGCCCAATTCAGGCGCCGGGCGGCGCAGTCTGCCGGGGGTCTGCGACAGCCGTGGGATGATGTTGTGCATCGGCAGATGCCCGATCTCGGCGTCGGGCACGTCGACCAGGATTTCGCGGGCCAGCACATGCGGGTCGGCCATGAACTGGCCGATGTCGTAAACCGGTGCGGCGGTGACCTCGGCGCGCTCGAAGATTTCCATGTTCTCGGTGAGGGTGCGCGCGGCGATAAAAGCGACGATCGGCGCCTCGCAGGCCGCGGCGTTCCGGACCCGGTCGGTGTTGGTGCGAAACCTGGGATCGGTGATCATGTCCGGGCACCCGATGGCGCGAAAAAGGCGCTCCGCCATCGCCTGGATCGAGGCGGAGATGCCGATATAGCGCCCGTCCTTGGTGCGGAAGACGTTGCGCGGGGAGGTCGTCTCCGAGCGGCTGCCGGTGCGTTGGCGCACCTCGCCGGTCAGCCGGTAGATCGCCGCTTCGGTGGCGATAAACGAGAACAGCGGGTCGAGCAGCGGCAGGTCGACGACCTGGCCCCTGCCGCCTTTGGCCTCGACCTGACGCAACGCCACCAGCACCGCCATGGCACCATAGAGCCCGGCTACCATGTCGGCGAGTGCGGTCGGCGGCAACGCCGGCTCGCGGTCGGCAAACCCGGTGCGCGCGGCGTAGCCCGACATGCTCTCGACCAAGGTGCCAAAGCCCGGCCGGTCGCGGTAGGGCCCGTCCTGGCCCCAGCCGGAAACCCTGACGACGGTCAGCCCGGGATTGCGCCGCTGCAGGTTATCGGGCGCGAAGCCCATCGCTTCGAGTGTTCCCGGCCGGAAATTTTCGATCAGCACCTGCGACCCGGCGATCAGGTCGCCGAGCAATTCGCGGCCGCGCGGCGCCCGCAGATCCAATGCAACGCTCTTTTTGTTGCGCGAATAGACCTTCCAGTGGACGCTGACCCCGTTGGTCTGCCAGGCGCGCAGCGGGTCGCCCTTTTTCGGGTCCTCGATCTTGATCACCTCGGCGCCAAAATCGGCGAGTTGCAGGCTGACCATGTTGCCGGAGACGAGGCGCGAGATGTCGACGACGCGCACCCCGTCGAGCGGGCACGCCGCCCCGGGTTCAAAAGATCGTTCGGGAACGCTCATCGCCAAGCCCACGCTGTTTACAGGCACAATACCTCCGCCGCGTCCCGGTCGCCAAACACCGTTGCCGCTTACCCGCTTTGCTGCTGCGAGATTGACCGGCCGCATCCGGGCCGGTCTCTTTCGGGCTACTGTCAATTGAGTGCGCGTAGACCGTTTGTTGCATCTGCAGCAAATCTGCAGCAGACCTCGCGCTGGGGTTGTAATGCGCCTGGCCCTGGGCGAGAGATTCCGATCGCGACCGGCGCCAACGGGGCCGACATGGTCGCGAGGACGTGAGCCAACTTGATCACCCCGGTCGGATAACACGCCGCTGTGGCAATTTTGCGGACGGCGAGGCCGGTCTTGGGCCGCCGTCGCCCGCCGCTGGGTAACGCCAGACGGCCATCTTGGCCACCAAGCAGAAATTCCGAGAGCGGGTTATTGGCCGGCCGCCTTGGCCTCATGAAGCGAAGCGAAAACCGAGGCAATTCGCGGCAAGCCGGTATCCGCATGCACCCCCAAAACCACAGGGAAACGGTGTGTCACCCGACACATGTACGGTTCGCGCGTACATTCCCGCGTAATCATTCGGAGCGTCCGGCACCGGGCCTGTTGCGCGTCATCGAAGACGACGACAACCGGGAACTCCGTAACGATCTGGTGTGGCGGCTGCGCAACATCCTCGCGGTGCTGATCGCGCCGGCCGACATGGACGGCGTTGTCGGGCGGCCCGGCTGGCGTGTGCACCAGCTCAAGGGCGACCGCGCCGCCGAGCGTTCGCGCTCGGGGGCCGTCCTTGTCAACGAGGTGCCGGGATCCCTTCTCGGATTGTTGCCGAGAAGTTGGGATCGGCGTCGGCCCGTGCCGCCTTATCGTGGATCTTGGCGAGGTCGCGAAGTTTCCCGAACGGGACGCTCGTGTCCGTGGCGCCGAGATCGTAGGCGTAGTTGGGCAGATACCCGGAGAAGAGGATTCGGGCGTCTAGGGGCAGACCAGGATGGACAACTCGAACCATGTCGAACACCAGTATCGTGCAGTTGGAGGTCAGCGTGTTGTAGAAGCGCGGTGTCCGCGCCAGGTCGTTGGCCGCCTCGACGTATTCGCGCAATAGAACCTGCGCTTCCGCGGGCGTCATTCTAAGGCGATAAATCCGAACGTCCTCGCTGCGGATATTGCTGCGCACCCGCACGACATCGCGCTCATCGGCGGCAACAATCGCCAGCTCATACTGCTTGAAGAAACCGGCAATAGAGGAATATCCCTCACTTCTTTCCTTACGGGTTTCAATCGAAAAGTCCAGCCTGGGGCCATCGTCAAATCCAAAGCTGACGATGGTATGGGCGATTGCTTCGCCGGCCCAGTATGACATGATCAGGTCTACATCGGTCACATGCGACAGGCGGTAGCTCCGCTCTACCCGCCGCTCGTCGAAATCGGTGTCGCTGCGCCAGGTGAAATTACGGACGTTGTCGACCACGAGGCGATCACCGTCGATGGTCGCGGTGACCACGCGGGCAACGTCGGGCGCCCAGTCCCGATCGTTTGTCGGCGTTATCGTCGACCACCACACGAGAAACAGAGCGAAAGCGACAGTATAGACCGATAAGGCGAGCCGTCGCCGGCGCGTCGCGAGGCAGACCACGATCCCGAAGGCAAAAAGCAAGATCGCTCCCGCCAAAAGGCTGCGCCACGGTTCGCCCGCTCCGCATCGGTACCAGACTGCGATCGAACACCAGATGCCGGTCATCACGATGCCAGTGGCCAGCACAGCGCGGCCCGTCCACCGCGCCAGCCGCCGGAGGATTGTCTGTTGGCTGGCCATGCTGCGCGCCGAGCCGCCTCTGCGCGTCACTTCGCGGGCGCCCCGACGTAACTTGCGGGGAGTGTATCCCGGCGGCGGCGCGGGGTATTCGCAGCTGCCGGCCGCACCTCGCCGATCGGGCCGGCGGCGACCGGCGGGCGGTCCGCCGCGTCGGCCGGGACACAGCCCTCGGGGCAGGCCTGCGCCAGATGAAGCAGCAGGATGCGGCGCACCTCGGCCACTGTATGCGGGTCTCCCTGCGCCGAATGGCCCGAGCGCACGACCAGTTCGGAAGCTACCCCGTCGATGTGGGCGCTTTTATAGGAGACGACGCCGTCGTCGCCGGTCTCGATCGGGCCGTCGCCCTGGACCGCGATGATCGAATGCGCGGCGACTTTCGGCGATATCGGGATCGCGGCCAACGCCTGCAAAGCCGGGTTGTCGGGTGTCATCGACCACACGCTGCCAAATCCGGCCGAGCCAGGGCTAAACCCGACAGCGTCCGGGTTGCCGCCGACAGCTTCGCCCAGCGCCGTCACCACACCCTCCGGCAGGCTGACGAGGCGCCCCAAAAGCTGACCGATCGTGGACCCGGCGACAAAACTGCCATGCTGCGGCGTCGCAATAAAGATCACGCGCCGCACCTCCGGCACCGGGGTGACGAACGCTGCCCGGCGCAGCAGGTCGCGCGTCTGGTCCGAGATGCTCAGCTGGTCGAGCGGCTTGCTGCTCAACGCGTTCCACAGGCGCGATCCGCTGTCGACCACCAGCATCTTCGCCAACAATCCGCCCTGGCTGTGACCGATCAGCACAATCTGTCGCAGTGCGGGGTCCTTGCCTTGCGGGTCGAGCTCGTGGACGGCATCCTCGATCGCCGTCCGCAAGCGCAGAGCAGAGAACGGGGTGGGGTTGCCCGTACTGTAGGAAAACCACCAGAACTGGAAGTGCTCGCGAATGACGGGATCGCTCTGCAAATCATTGACCAGGTCGGCCCAGCGGCCCGAACTCGACGCGGTGCCATGAATGAACACGACAGGAATCTGACCCGCGCGGTAGGGCTCGAGCCCGTCGATCGGAAAGCGGTTTTTGTTGAAATAGTCGCCGCTCAGAAAACCGCCGAATTCGCTGCGCCAGATCTCCGGGTCGCTGAGGCCGTAGGCGAATGCCGCACTGGTGTCGACCTCCAACGGCACCGACTGGCCGCTTATCTCGACAGTGGCTGGTTCGAAAGCCGGATAGACGTCGATAATGCCGTGCAAATGCCCGCGGGCAAGATCTTGCCGAGAAACGACAACTCGAAGCAACGCCGTAACCGGCACTTTTACCTCTGGCGCGACCTGAAACCCTTTTTCCTCGGTCCGCTTCGGCGCATCCGCCGCGAGGGGCGCTCCGATCCCGCGCTGGCGATAGCGGTTCTGTAGTCCTTCGATGTGGAGTTCATCGGCTGGGGTGAAGTCTACCAGCGCGAGATTTCCCCAGCGGGCGGTCGCCGGATCGTAAGCGACGTCAATGCTGCCAAAGGGCAGCGCGAACCGTCCTGAACGCAACAAGACCCGCGAGCGATCGGCGGAGGTGAAGCCGGAGGTCAGGCTGCGGTTGTAGAGGTCGCTCGCCGTTCGGAAGCGCGGATCGAACCCGCCGGGCCGTTGCGCCGGATCGTCGGGGAACAGGAACGCGAAGGCGTAGATCGCGGCGGCCAGGTAATAGGCCTGCTTGCCGGTTTTCTCGGCATGGTGGAACGACATCTCGGAGAGGGCGAACAGAACATCGGGATCAAGCTTCCCGGCCACGACGAGGCCGTGCAGGCGGGCGATCGCCGCCTCCGGGTTGCTATCAAAGGGTTCCGACAAGTCCTCGCGACGCAGGACGATCTGGGTGGGCTCGCTGATGTCGCCCGTGGAGATCGCGTTACTGGTCAGCTCACGCTGCACGGCGCGCGGGTCAGCACGCTCGACCTGGACCGGGGTCGCACAGGCGGCGAGCAGCAGCAACAGCCCCGCCGCAGGGCCAAACACTAGAGAGCGCGGCATGAACCGCGTACCAGAATCGTCTTCATCTCTTTTCGATCTAATCCTAGCGTCTATTTTCCGAGGGCTTCGATAGTCTTAAGGACCGGTTCCGGCGAAAGTCTGAGCAGGCCGGAATAGGGGTTGCTCAGTTCCACGATCAGGAAGATTGCACTTGCCACAGACAGCGCGCCGACCGCCATGCCGACCACAGTCGTGCGGTTGACCCGGGCTAGCATCCCAAAGGCGAAGAAAAGCAAGCACGCCCAGGACACCAGGATCGTCATGAAGGGCCAGGACTAGGAATTGCTTACCTGCAACGCCATCTGCAGGCGTTGGTCATTGATCGAGGCAGTAATTTCCGCAGCTTTGACCAGCCTGTATTGCCGTTCGACCGGGGCCGTTTCGCGTAAGCGGTTGAGGATGGCGAACATCGCGTCCACGCTCGCTTCGGTCTGTTCTATCGTCGGCATCCTGACGTTGCGACCGCCGCTTTCCCAGACGCTGTCGTAGCTGTTGGTAACCATGCCCTTCAACACGTCGCGCGCCGGCCGAGCGTCGGGGCCGTAGCGGCGGAGCAGGCTGTCCAGCTGCAAAATCCGGGCGGAGACTATTTCGAGCCCTGCCTTCTGCGTGTTGTAGAAATTATTGGCCGACGCAATGAGCAGCCCGAGCACAAGGGCCGACATGGTGGCGACGAGCCCCGTCAAGCGATTGATCAGATCGCGGGTTTCGTCCACCCCTTCCTGCTCGGGCCGCCAGGCATGGAGAGACAACCCTGCCAGTCCGCCGGCGAAGACGGCGGCGGCGACGAAGAGCGCAAACAGGTCGGTGTTCACCGGCATATTCCGGCGAATTGGTTGGCATCGGGTGGGGTGTACGGAGCGCCCGGTGAGGCCCGCACCATGCCCTGCAGCGCCGCCGGCGGTCTGAAGCTTGCGTAGTGCAGCAACAGCACTGCACCCCGATCTTCACGACTACCCGTTTGGGCGTCGGCAGAAGCACAAGCGGCAGGCCAGGCAAACATGCTCATTCTCTGCAGACGGGCAGTGTGGCCAGGACAATAGTCGACAATGTAAAAAGCGCCGCCGCGAGGAGAAACACGCTGGTGCGAAGTCGCTGCAATTCAAACGTGCTGACAATGCCGCCGAAAAAGAGCACCGCCGCGAACCGCACCGTGAGGAGGACATACTCGTCGGATGAGCGGCTCGCTTGCTGGGCCGCGGCCAGCATCCGGGCCTGCTCCGCGTCGGCACGCTTGGCTGCGTCCCTTTCGGGCGAAGCATATTCCGCCATCGCAAGAGGGCGCACCGGCGCATTGGGATTGTTGAACGGATCCGTCCGCAGCCATGCATCCACCGCCCTGCGCGCCTCGGGGCGAAAGCGCCTGAGCACGAAGTCAGCCAGTTTCTTGTCACCTCGGAAGCTCGCCTCGACAAAGGTCGTAAAAAACCCCAGGTCGATGGTCTGGAGTTGGGTCGCCTGGAGGGTTAGTTGCATGGATTTCCGAGCGGCCTCATCTGCCGCGACGAGAGAAAACGTCTGCACGCCGGTCCACAGGTTGGACTGGTAGCCGCACCACGCCGAAGCCGTCGCCGCCAGCCCCAGCAGCACCGCCGAGGCAATTTCCAACCGGCGGCTCCGGGCATTGCCTTCGAGCGCCCGCGCAAGGCGGCGCAAAAGCGAAGCCCTTACCTGCGGTTCTTGCTCCTCCGATAGATTGTCCTTGTCGCTCATTTGATGAACCGAATGCGCCTTGAGGCGGCACGGCGCGCCCAGATTCGGACCAAGCACCTCCCTGGTGGCCGCACCTCCTTGATGGCCGTCCTCATTTTGCGGTGGGCGGCGTGTACGGGTCACTCGCGCCCGGCGGAATCGGCGGATATTTCTTCAGGCTCTCCTGAAACTTGGTGAGCTGCGCGAACATCGCATGCAGTATCCACCCATGGGTGACGATGGCGAATTCGCCGGTCGCCTCTTCGGGGCGCTCTTGCGGGTTGTCGTAAAGATCGACGAGGCGGGGGACGACGAGCCTCTGCGGCGGATCGTACTGGCGCTCCTGCCAGATGAAATGCAGTTTGTAGTTGCGCCACTTTATCGCGTAAAGCTCTGGGCCGGCGCCGCCGGCGACCTGTTGGAAGACCGGGAACCACTCGCGCGAAGATTTCTCCTGTTGGCCGAGCAGAAACGCGCTCTCGTCCACGCCGTCGACGGCGCGATCGGCGGGAATTTCGGCGCCTCCCAATTTGGCGAGCGTGGTGTAGAGATCGGTGATGTGCACGATCTCGTTGCTCACCCGGTCGGCCCGAACCTTGCCCGGCCAGCGGATGATGAACGGCACCCGCAGCGAGCCTTCCATCGCGGTCACGTAGGTGCCCGTCCAGGGGCCGGCCCAGCCGCGCCACGGAATGGTTTCTTCGGGGCCGTTGTCGCTGCTGAAGATGACGATGGTGTCGTCCCGGATCTCGAGCGCGGCGACCGCATCGAGGATCCGCCCGGCGTTGTCGTCCATCTCGGCGAGCATATCGGCCCAGGGACCGTTGCCGGTCTTGCCCGTGAACGCCTTCGACGCCTCGGTCGGCATGTGCGGCTGGGTCAGCGGCACATACGCGAAGAAGGGCTTGCCGGCCTTTACACTGCGCTGCATGAAGTCGATGGTGCGGTTGGTGACCTCGCCGTCGATCTCACGGCGGGCGTCATTGCCATAGAGCTTGACCCTGCGCGTTTGCTCGCCGCGACGACCCTCCATCACGTACTCGAAGTGCGCCACGGCTGGATCGAAGTCCGGCTGGTGCGGCCACAGGCTCTCGTCGGAGGAATTCGGGATCCCGTACCACTCGTCGAAGCCCTGGTCGTTCGGATAGCGTCCCTCGCCGTCGCCGAGGTGCCACTTCCCATTAAGGGCGGTCGCATAGCCGCGCTGCGACAATAGCTTCGCGAGGGTGATCTCCCACTGCACCAGACCGTAGGGCTTGCCGTCGACCGGCACACTGTAGGTGCCGTCGCGGATCGGGTGCCTGCCGGTCATCAGCGCGGATCGGCTGGGCGTGCACGACGGCTCGACGTTGAAGTTGGTCAGCCGCGTGCCTTGGCGGGCCAAAGCGTCGAGGCGCGGGGTCGGCGCACCGCGAGTGATCCCGCCGCCGTAGCATCCGAGTTCGCCGTAGCCGAAATTGTCGGCAAATATCAGCACGATGTTGGGCTTGTCTTGCGCGTACGTTGCCCGCGAAAGAGCGAGCAGCAAAAAAAATATCCATAGGCGCTTCATACGGTAGTGCCCTCCATTTTATTTTTGACTAAGTGACGCTACATTTTAGTTTATGCAGACTAATTTTTGATATTCGATTGCCGGTCGGTGAGTATGGTTTTAACCCTCGTTATGATCTTCTCCAACAGCCTCTTCTTGACGCGGTTTTGAGATTCAGGGAAACGCAAGGATGGAAGGCCGTGACACGGTCGCGCGCGGTTCTACTGCTCTTCATTCATCTGATCGAATTCGGCGCCGGCCCACCCTGGCACCTTCTTGATCGCCTCGCGCGGATCAAACGGAAGCTTTGAGACGTCCACCCGCGGCTGGCTGGCGGCCGTGGTCGCGGGCCGCGGGTTTTCGAGGCCGGTGAACGGAAAGCCGCGGGCCTCGGGCGTGTTCGGATATTTCTGCATCCACAGCTGGTGACGGGCCTTCATCAGGTTGAACATCCCACTGGCCGACAGCATCGGGACCAGCTTGCCGTTCTCTTCGCGCGGATCGGTATAGAGATCATAGAAGGGCGCGCCGGTCAGGCCGGGCTTTTCGCCCACCCAGTGGCGCTTGTAGCGGCCCTTCACCGTCGCGGCCAGAACGTTGCCCGTGTAAATGAAGACGTAATCGCGCCGGCCGAAGGTGTCGCCGTTCAGGAACAACGCGGTCTGGTCGATGCCGTCGATGATGCGGTCGGTGGGGATGTTCGCCGTGGCGTTCCCGAGGCGCGCGAAGGTGGTGAACAAATCGGTCGCGTGGATGATGTCGCCGACGGTCTGTCCGGGCGCGATCACGCCGGGCCACCAGGCCATCGCCGGCACGCGCACACCGCCTTCGAGAAAGTCGCCCTTGCCGCCACGGTAGAGGGTGTCGACGCATGCCGGGCGGGCCGTTATGCACCATCGGGCCGTTGTCGGCCATCAGGACGACGAGCGTGTTCTCGGCGATGCCGAGTCTCTTAAGCTCGCTCATCAAGGCACCGATCCGGACGTCGAGCGGGGTGATCAGCTCCGCGGTCACCCCGCCATTGGTGGTCAGCTTCTTCGGAGAGGGCAGAAAGGAACCCAGCGCCGGCCACCACGCGACAAAGAACGGTTTCTTCGCCGCTGCGTTCTTCTGGATGAAGGCGAAGGTGCGTTTCTCGAACTCGCCCTCGAGCTTCAAATAGTCATCGTAACTCGTTGTGCCGAATTCGCGCACCGGTCCGCCCCTCGTGCCTTCGAGTGCATTCACGAGGCCGACCGGACGCCAGCCCGGGTCGATGTCGTAGGGATCTTTGGGGAACATCTGCGGGAACAAGACCGCCGGCGTCAGGATCGCCGCCTGTCCCTGCGGGGTAAACACGCTTACGAGCTGGTTATACGGCATCCACAGCGCCTCGTCGAAGCCATGGTTGGTGGCGTAGCTGGCTTCGATGTCGCCCAGGTGCCACTTGCCGTAAAAGGCCGTGGCGTAACCCGCCTTGGAGAGCACGTCGGCGGTCGTGACTTCGGAGGCGGCCAATCCGCCATACTCGTAGGGGAAGCCTACATTATACATGCCGTTGCGTACGGGTTCCCGGCCGGTTATCACCGCCGCGCGGCTCGGCGTGCAGGAAGGTTCGCTGTACATCCGCGTAAAGTTGATGCCCTCGGCGGCGAGGCGGTTGATGTTCGGCGTCTCCCAACCGCGCTGCTTCTGGATGAAGGGGACGCCGACCTCGCCGACCGGCGTGTCGTCGAACATGATATGGATGATGTTGGGCGGCCCGCCGTATTTCTGGCGAAGCGCGGCCAGCTTGGCATCCAGGTCACAGTCTTCGGTCGCCCACCGCTCGCCGTGCTGCGCTTCGAGGATGTAGTACTCTGCATCGTGAATGATTTTGGGCTTGTCCACCTGCGCGAACGCAGTTTGGTCGACGACCAGTAAGCCGGCGATCAGAGCCACGGCGCCTGCGTTCTTGAACACGGCATTTCGGCGGTGGCTGCCGGTGGGCGGCTTCTTTGTGCTGTCGTCGTTCGCCAAGGTTGTGATCCTCTCACTGCCGGTTCAAAAATCGCCGTCCACGCCTAGCCGAGCGCCACCTTCAAAATCGGAAAGTGGCAGCGAGGATTGGGCCCTTCATATGCACATTGAAGCCGACGCTGTTGGCGGCCGTGTAGTTGAAGTTCAGGCTGCGGTAGCCGAGGCGCAGCGCAACCCACGGTTTGAGCGCATAGTCGATGGTGCCGATCATCTGCCAATCGACATGCGCGCCGACGCCAAAGCCCCCGACATCGCCATAGGCGGTCAGCCCAAAGCCGTCGCCGAGGTCCCGGTGGTAACGAGCAGCGATCAGCGGATCGGCCCAGCCGGCGGATTGGGTTACATTCGCTGTCGGCAACAGCCGGCCGTTCAAGGTCAGGTCGGTCGTGAACCCCCAGGCGCGAAACCCGCCGCCCGCATCCAATGATTGAACCGGCTGATCGAGCACGTGATAGAGGAACAGCGCGGTGCTGGTGTTTGTCGTCAGCACCGCGCTCCCGCCCTGAAAAAACACATTGCGAGTGGTGATGTTGGCGCCAACCGGCAGATGGATTACATCGCCGAGCAAGCTGAAGGGTCCGTCACGGATTTCGAACGCGCTCAGAAACGGCACCCCGTCGAGGTGCGACAATAGATCAACGGCGCTGACGCTCGCATTGATTTCGGGCGCTCGCGGCAATGGCGTTTTGATCGCCGCGGTGACGCCCGCAAGCCACAGATAGGGTGTTACCAACACCTCCAGGCCGCCGTTCACCGCGCCGTTCACCGCGGTTGCCTCCTGCGCGCGGGCCGAGTAGATGCGGGCGGCGGCAAGCGTCACCGCGAGCATCATGAAAGTCAAAAGGATCGAATTTCGGGATAATCGCATTATTGGTCTGGTCCGCCCGTTTGACGGGACTGCCTGTTCGACGGCAGCTCAGGGACAGCTCGGCGTGTACGGCGGGCCGCAAGGAGGGTAGTAGTAAGCCGACGTCGCGGCGGCGGCAGTCGCCCCTACGGCAACGCCGGCGGCAACGCCATAGGCGGGGCGATAGGCGCCTCCGTAGACATTGACCGTCGAAGCGCGTGCGCCGTAGCCGCCCGCAGCGACCGCGCCGCCGCCGACACCGACCGCACCCGCGCCGCCCACACCAGCGGCACCGCCGCCGACGCCGACTTGGCCCCTGCCGCCCACGCCTGCGCCGCGAAAGCCACCGGCACCGGCTGCACCGGCACCGCCCGCGCCTGCGCCGCGAAAGCCACCGGCACCGGCTGCACCGGCACCGCCCGCGCCGACACCGGCGCGACCACCGCCCACGCCCGCGCCGCCCCCGCCGGCTGCACCGGCACCGCCCGCGCCGACACCGGCGCGACCACCGCCCATACCCGCGCCGCCCCCGCCGGCAGCGCCACCGCCGCCCCGGCCGCCGGCGCCACCGCCGCCACCGCGCCCGCCAAACCCGCCGCCGCCGCGAGAAACGCCACCGCCGCCACCGCCACGGAAAGCGAACGTCTGCGCCGCCAATGCGGTCGCCAGAAAGAAGATCAGGCAGATCACGACCAGCCGTTTCATGGCTCGCTTCCTCGCTATTTTGCCGGCTGTGGCGCGGTGCCGACCTTTGGCGTCATTTTAACCTGCTGGGCTCCCGCGGGCGGGTGAAAGACAAAGTCAGAATCGGGGAACTGGGTAGAGAAGTCCCAGTCCGAAATCTCGGCGATAAAGTTTGGGCGTCCGGGGAGCGAACGGTAGGTCATAATAACGCGACGCGGCAATGACTGCTCGTTGTCTTCCAACCACAGCTCCAAATCGACGTCGGGCTCCTGGTTGAAGAAGAAATGGCGGCAGCGAACTCCGTCAATTATTGCCGTGCCGACCTGGCCGCCATAGGTAAGACCACTGAGCACCGATTTTGCCGGGTCATCGCTCAGAAAATCGGATAGCACAAAATCGACCTCCAGGCGGGTCTCTGCATAGTCGAGCATTTTGTCGATCGAGCCCGTCACCGGAATGATCGCGTATATCTTTTGCTCTGGGTTGAATGCGACGAGTGTCTTGCCGTCGTAGACCATTTTGATGTTGACGTCGTCTCCGATTATGTCCACCCGTAGGTGGTCTGGTCGACGAACGACAGTTTTTGTACTGTGGGCGATGTGAAGCAATTCGCCGTTCGGACCGGCATAGACCCGGTACGTATGAGACCGGAACGCGAATTGCGTCGCCTGAAGTGTCTTGCCCATATGCGCGATTGCAGCACGCGCATCTTCGCTGATCGCCGGCTGTTGCTGGCCCTGCGCGTATACCGGCGAGACCGACGCCGGGAAGAAGCTCGCAAGACCACCCGCAAACAACAACGCGATGATCATTCTCATTGACTTTCGAAACGCCATTCCCGCCCCCTCTCCGAACAGGTTTGCCGCGAATACCGGAACCCGGCGGGGTTCGCTGCGCCGCCGTGATCGGCCGTCACCGCGCTGCCGGAAAGTGAGCCTGTTTCGCGACCCCGCCGCTACTCACGGACCGCAAGATTTGGCCGATGAGCGCAGATTTCGCACGCCAGGGCGGGTTTTGCCGCTGACGCCTCAGAGTCGGAAAGAAAATGGGCTATTCTTGCGGTCTGTGAGTAGCATCCCGGCAATATTTCGCTGCCCAATTGGCCGGTGATCGAAATAGCCTCCCCGAATGATCAATCGATTGTGACAGTGCGGTTTCGCGGGAGAGTGTCGGCGTCCGACCTGACCGTCTTAGAGACGGCACTCCTGGACCGGCATGCGGGGCATGAGCATCTTCGCGTGTTCTTCGATTGGACGGGGATCGAGGGGTGGGAACCCGGAACCGGAGAGCCGGCGCGTTGGCCAAACTGGCGCGCCATGGCTCGTCCTATTAAGCGCGCGGCCATCATTCACGAGCGGCGCTGGAATAGGCAAGCCGCCTTGCTTGCCGCAATGCTGCGGATAAACAAAGCGCAAGCCCGATCTTGGTTACCCCGGAACTTGCCCGCCGCGTTGGTCTGGCTGAAGGAGAAATGATGTGCGAAACAGCCGACCAACCCGATCGATGGCATTTTGGCTGCCGCGTTCACAATTTGCTGCTAGTGCTGCGAATTTGACGCTTGGTGCCCGCCCCTCTTTCGGTTGTCCCCGCGACAGCGGGTACCCAGAGCTTGCCCCAGGCCTGAACAGGGGGCGCCCAACTCCTTACCGACGGCCCTGGACCCCCGCTTTCGCGGGGGCGACGAAAAAGGGAAAACAGGAACCATCCGTCGCGTTCAGACCACCAGTGGAGCAATTCTGACAGATCACACCCAAAAATCTTTGCCACACACCGGCCCACGGGGCCGGCCTGCGGCCGGTGCGAGGACAGGCTCCGGCCGATGCCCATGGCGCCATGGATCCCGGCCTTCGCCGGGAAAGCGACCGGAGGACGCCGTCGGTCACAAGCGTCGGGTGCGCACTACTAGGCGGTCTTCCGGTCGTCCTTACGCGCGGCACCTTTGGTGCGATTGAGCGTCGCGGAGGGCAGTTCCCCAAAGCTCTTGCCATAGTCCTTGGCGAAATGGCCGAGATTGGTGAAACCGCAATCAAAGGCGACGCTGGTGACCGACGTGGTCTCGATGGGCAGCATCAGCATGCGTCGCGCATGACGCAGCCGGACTTGCTTGACGAACCCCATCGGCGCGTATCCACGGCTCTCCTTGAAGAAATGAAAAAGACTGCGCGCGCTTGCTCCCGCCGCGACTGCGAGCGCCTCCACGGTGATCGGCTGATCCCAATGAGCCTCGATGTACTCCTCCGCCCGTCGAACCTGTCACGGCGCCGTCCCCACAGGCTCCCGATCGAGCAAACGACTTTCGTCGTGTCGGTTGGCACACAGGAACGATACGATGACGGATTGCTCCAACTCGGCCAGCGCCAAGGGGGGGACGCCGCGCTCGGATGAGCCGAGTTGCGTCGACAAGAAACCTGAACAATCGTCGCAGATATGTCGCTTCCGGGACGCGAGAATCCGCCACCGGTGCGAATTTCAAATCGCCGCGTGGCTGCCTGCCGCTCAATGCCGTCCACTTGTTGAGCAGGGCGTCCCGGTCGATCTTCAACACGAAGTGCTCCAAGTCATGACTGTGGGTCACTTTCACTGTCGCCCCGGGCGACAGAATAAGCGACTGATGAGGGGCCAATTGGACCGGCGCCCGATCGACGAAGATCTCTGTGCTTCCCCGGATGCGAAACTGCTGAGCGAACCCGGTGAACGCCGAGAATTCTTGATCGACAACTGCCCCAAAGGTTGCATAAGAGAGCACGATGTTACGGAGTACGAGGCGATTGCCGCAGGCACGAAATCCGTCTGCGCCCTGCTGCAGTTGCAATTTGTTGTCCCCGTGGGTTTTTGCGATCGCCTCCCGCATTTCATGGACATCCGTCGTTCGGATGAAGGGAAACCTGTCCAGTGGCTTGATGTCCATGCCAATCCCCATCTAGAACTTGCCTAACGAGCCGGACGTAAAGCATGAACTGGCGTTGCTATGTCGAGCTGATCACCGGGCCGGGGGGCAACGATGGACGCTACCCTGACCCTAATCGACCTCGCCGGATCGGTCCAGTGATGGTCGGGCGTGCTGATGGGGCAATGATCGTCCGGCCGGCGGGATCTGCTGCACCGCCCTCTGAAGGGACCGCATAAACAAGGTTGCTCTCGGTCCCGTTGTCGAAGATCACGCGAAGGCGGGCATCCGTGTACCACAACCGCCGGGTTGATCGCCGCCCGGCGCGGACGCAAGCTGCGGCGATTGGAGCGGGAGGACGCCATAACGCTGTTGCGCAGCTTTCTGTTCGCACCGGGGAACCATCGGCGCCGCGTCGAAAAGGCGCTGTCGCTCGATGCCGATGCGGTGATCCTCGATCTCGAAGACGCGGTCGCCAGCGCCGAGAAGAAGGCGGCGCGGGTCGCGGTGGCGGCGGCACTCGTGCAGCCCCGGCGGGCGGCGCTTTATGTGCGGGTCAACGCGCTCGACACCGAGTTTTGCTACGGCGATCTGGTGGCCGTGCTCCGCCTCGGGCTCGACGGCGTCATTTTGCCGAAAGTCGAAAGTGCAGCTGGGCTGGCCGCCGCGGACTGGCTGATGACCCAGCTTGAACGCGAGCAGGGGTTGACGGCGCGGGCGACCGACTTGATCCCGATCATCGAGACCGCGCGCGGCGTAGCCGGGATCGAGGCGATCCTGAACGCCGGCACCAGGGCCAGGCGCGTCGCCTTTGGCGCCGGCGATTTTACCCGCGACGTCAACATGACATGGTCGCGCGACGAGGCGGAGTTGGCCTATGCCCGCGCCAAGATCGTGACGGCGTCGCGCGCCGCCGGTCTCGAAGCGCCGCTCGACACGGTGTGGGTCGACCTGGTGGACGAGGCCGGTCTCGAAGCCTCGGCCCGCACCGCGCTGGGGCTCGGTTTTCAAGGAAAGATGTGCATCCACCCCAACCAGATCGCGGTCGTCAACCGCGCCTTCACCCCGAGCGATGCCGAAATCGACTTCGCCGAGCGCGTCGTCGCCGCATTCGCGCGGGCCGAGGCCGAGGGCAGCGCCGCCTTCCAGCTCGACGGCAAATTCGTCGACTACCCGATCGTCTACCGCGCCCGACAGGTCCTGGAGCGGATCGCGGCGATACGCGCGCGGGAGGGCCAATGACGACCCCAAATCCGACCGGGCCGCTCGACGGCATCACCGTTCTCGACCTGTGCAGCTATCTCGCCGGCCCCTATGGCTGCACCCTGCTCGCCGACCTCGGCGCCAAGGTCATCAAGATCGAGTCGCCACAGGGCGACATGCTGCGCCAATTTCCATCGAGCCTCGCGGGCGAGAGCCGGTTCTTTCTCGGCGCCAACCGCGGCAAGCGCGCCATCGCGCTCGATCTGAAGGAGCCCGAAGGGCTGGCGGTCCTGCATCGCATGGTCGAGAGCGCCGACGTGCTGGTCGAGAATTTCCGGCCGTCGGTGCCGGCGCGGCTCGGCATCGACTATCCGCGGCTCAGGGCGCTCAACCCGCGTCTGGTCTATTGCGGTCTGACCGGCTATGGCGAGCACGGCCGCTGAGCGAAAAGGGCGGCTTTGACCAGGTCCTGCAATGCCTGAGCGGGATGGCGGTGTTTCAGGGTGGCGGCCCGGAGCAGCCGCAGCTGGTGCTGGGCTCGGTGCTGGATTATTTCACCTCCGCCCTGCTCGCCTACGGCGTCGCCGCGGCGCTGTTCGATCGCGAGCGGCGCGGCGCCGGGCAATATCTGAGCCTGTCGCTGTTGCGCAGCGCGCTGACCATCCAGGCCGGACGCTTTGTGTGGGCCGACAGCGAAGCTCGCGACGTGCCCCGCGATTCCGGAGCCGGCGGACTGACCGGCATTCATCCGACAAAAGACGGCGCGCTGTATATATCGGTGCATTCGAACCATTTCTTTGCCGCGCTGTGCGAGCTGGTCGACCGGCCGGAATTGGCGACGGACCCGCGCTGTGCCTCGATGCGCAGCCGCGCCGCGCACGCTGCGGAGCTGTTGCCGGAATTGCGGGCCGCGCTGGCGGCGCGCGGCGCCCGCGAATGGGAGGAGATTTTCGGCGAGCGCGTGCCGTGCGCGGCGGTGCGGCCGATTGAAGACATGTTCGACCATCCGCAGGTCGTGGCGGAGGAATTGGTCGCTACCCTCGACCATCCGGTGGTCGGCCGCTATCGCGCGATGACGAAGCCGATCAAATTTGCCGAAACCCCGGGGCCGCCGCCGCGTGCCGCGCCGATTTTTGGTCAGCACAGCGACGAGATCCTTGCGGATTATGGCTATTCGGGCGCCGACGTCGCGGCGCTGCGGGAGAAAGGCGTCGTGCGCTGAGCGGCACGTTCCCATCAAGGGTGCCGACCGCGTCGGTGTGCGATCCCGTGACTGGGCCGCTCCCGTCGGGGTGAAGGTGTGGTCCCGGCGCTGATCGCGAGCGCGATCGGCAGGCGCCGGGTACGGCATAGACCGCGAAAATCGAGCGCCGGGCCGGCGGGATTGCGGCGCCGGTGAAGGCTGAAATGCCTGGGTAGTGCCTTTATACGAGGTCAGCACCCGATGCGGTTTGACGCGGATCGTGAGCGCGGGCTCGTCCGCCCCAGATCGCGCGCGACATGTTCGAACCCTGGGATGTCCTTCACAATTGGCTCGGCGGCAGCATCGACCCGCCTCGCCGCGGCGGGAGCGATCGGATGAGCCCGGGAAAAATTAACTTTTTTACGCGCAGTGTGACCCAGTTCACAGTGGCGTCGGGCCGGGGCTTGCTTAACTGGGTTTCCCGAATGGCAGGTCAGCTGCCGACATGGAGAGGTCTCGCCGGTGGCTCAGCCTAAAGTTCGCCCGCTCGACAGACGTTCCTGCGCTATGAACCTTTCGGGAACTTCCTTAACGTCGCCGGGCATCTTTCCACCGTCATCCCGTGGCTTGTGCGAGCCGCGTCCGAGCGGGGATATGCCCGAAGCGCAGCGCGACAAAATCGTGCAGAGGCCAAGGGCAATCCTCGTCATAGCATGGTCGGCAGAGACTGATTACCTAACGACAGCGATGAAAGCTGATCACCCACCCGGCAAAAGCGCCAAACCACCCTCGCAACAGAGAATGCGGCGCTGCCGATGCGTGGTAAGCAATTGTTAACTACCTGAGGTGATGATTAACCACGACGCCGCTGTCAGCGGTTGCCGCCTGATCCCCGGAGGCTCTAATGCGCGTGCTTCTAGTCGAGGACGACACAGCCACATCCGCCAGCATCAAAATGATGCTGCGAAAAGAGAACTTCATCTGCGACACGACCGATCTCGGTGAGGACGGGCTGGAGATCGGCAAGCTTTACGATTACGACATCATCCTGCTCGACCTGATGCTTCCGGATATCGACGGATACGAGGTATTGCGGCGGCTGCGGGCGGCACGGGTGCATACCCCGATCTTGATCCTTTCGGGGCTTGCCGAACTCGACCACAAGCTGAAGGGCCTGGGCTTCGGCGCCGACGATTTCCTGACCAAGCCGTTCGATCGCCGAGAGCTGGTGGCACGGATCCACGCGATCGTCCGTCGTTCCAAGGGACACGCGGAATCGGTGATCCGCACCGGCAAGCTCGTCGTCAACCTCGACGCCCGCGTCGTCGACGTCGACGACCGGCCGTTGCATCTCACGGGCAAGGAGTACGGCATCCTCGAGCTGTTGAGCTTGCGCAAAGGCACGACCTTGACGAAGGAGATGTTTCTAAATCACCTCTACGGCGGCATGGACGAGCCCGAGCTCAAGATCATCGACGTCTTTGTCTGCAAGCTGCGAAAAAAGCTCGCTCAGGCAACAGGCGGGAAACACTACATCGAGACCGTGTGGGGACGGGGCTACGTCCTCCGCGACCCGCCCGATCCGCCGGTCGCTGCCGTCCCGGGACTTGGTACGGAAGCCTCGCGACATGGCAGCGCCGCCGCTTGAGCGTTGGACCGCCCCGAGGATGGCGAGCCCGCCCCCGCCCAGCGTCGCCGTAGTTGTCGCCGTCGTCACAGGTCGCCGCAGGTATGGGCGGAACGGGGCCGAGCCGGGGTACTGCCGCCTGACATTTGTCGCGCCCCAACCGCAGTACCTTGACAGAAGGGAACGGACCTTGCCGGCGGGCGCTCGGTGTCGCTGCAGGTGAAGTCCACATTTTTGCAGGTTAGACCGACACCGAAGGCCGCCATTTCTTCCGCAAGCAGCCACCCGTCGGCCCTTACCCCGGTGGTCCGGGCCGGATGTCGCCGCGCTGGTCTCTCCCGGGCTCGTCGCGCAGCTCGGCAACGGCCTCTGGGCAATCCATGCCGGGCGGACGGTCGAGCACGCCAGCACCGCCGCGAGCCTCGCCGAAGCGCATCATCCCTAAACCCGCGCCCCGCTGGCCTGTCATCCCGACCGCGCCGGTGCGCTGACCGGCATCCCCAGTCGCCCTCGTCACCGCACGCCGGGCCGGCCGGTTGGCGGCCTCGCACCCAAACGCCGCCCGCAGCGCCGGCCGCGACATCCATCATGTGGATCAGGGCGCCGCCATGTGGATCAGGGCGCCGCCGCCGTGCGCGTTCTGGGCGCCTCAGCGGGCCGCCCTGTCGGCGTGAGCTTTCCGGCGCCCGATTGCGGCGCGACGCGCTGGCCCGCATCCTGCCGCTCGCGGGTCGTCGTGCGCGCCGAGCCGAGGTCCGGGGCTGACATGGCGACCCAGGCCACGGTGCTGAACCTGCTGCCCGGTGTCGCGCCGCCGTCGCGGGCTGACCTGTTTCTTCATCTCGGATGATCGAGAATTGTCGCCTGGCGGGAGGCGGACCGGCAACCGGCAGGCGAAGCCGGCGCGGTTGAGGCTCCAACCGGGGCGCCGCCGACAACAATGCCTGGGCGCGGGGATGCGATGAGCGGGCGAAGACCTCGTCGGCAGGCGCCAATTCGACGATCCGGCAGAGAACATGATCGCGACCCGAGCGCAGGTCCGCTCGACGACGTATCGACCTGCCGCCCGAACGTCGAGCCCGCCTGCGGCGCGGCTCGACTGGTCATCGAATTCGCCAAGCCGGGCCGTCAAATCACCTGCCGGGCGGACACCGGCTCAAAACCCGCCGCCAAGCCCGAACGGGTCGGCGCCGAGGCGTGTCCGCTCCAGCTCGCGGGCGCCGCACCAAGCAGTTTTCCCCGCACTTGGTAGAATTGCTGGCTCGCCGAAGATATTTCTGCCTATAACCCGCCCCCGGCGCTCGCTCCCGGCCGGGTCAGCGGGATCGCGGGTGTTCGCCGCTCGCATTGCGTCAACTGCTGACCCTTTTTCACGAATGGCGTTGGCTTGGTAAACGGACCGAGCGCAGAGATGCCAGATACGGCAGTCGTTCACAGCGAAACTCGCTCAGGGATCGGACAGAGCCTGGCGGTCGCGGCCCTCGGCGTCGTCTATGGCGATATCGGCACCTCGCCGCTCTACACCGTCAAGCAGTGCTTCGAAAACGCCGGCGCGGTCAGTGCTACGCGCGTGTACGGCGTACTGTCGCTGATCGCCTGGTCGTTGACCCTGGTGGTTACCGTCAAATATGTGCTGGTCCTGATGCGCGCCGACAATCGCGGCGAGGGCGGCATCCTCGCGCTGATGGTTCTGGCGTTGCGCGCCGCCACCGCCGGGCGCGGCCGTTGGATCATGTGGGCCGGGCTGTTCGGTGCGGCGCTATTTTACGGCGACGGCGTCATCACACCGTCGATTTCGGTGCTGAGCGCGGTCGAAGGCCTCAAGATCGCCACCCCGGCATTCGAACCCTATGTGGTGCCGCTGACTTTACTGCTGCTCGTCGTGCTGTTTATCGTCCAGCGGCGCGGCACCGGACTGGTCGGCGGTTATTTTGGCCCGGTGATGATCCTGTGGTTCTGCGCAATCGGGCTTCTTGGCGGGTTGGAGATCGCGCGCCGTCCCTCGATCCTGCTGGCGGTCGACCCGCGCTACGCGATCAACCTGATGTTGTTCCACCCCTGGCACGGCTTTGTTCTACTGGGCTCGGTGGTCCTCGCCGTGACCGGGGCCGAAGCGCTCTATGCCGATATGGGGCATTTCGGGCGCTCGCCGATCCGCCGGGCTTGGCTGCGCTTTGTTTTCCCGGCGCTGCTGCTGAACTATTTTGGGCAGGGCGCGCTGCTGCTCGCAAAACCCGAGGCTATCGCCAACCCGTTCTTCCTGTTGGCGCCCGGCTGGGCGCTTTATCCGCTGGTGGCTCTCGCCTCGACCGCCACCGTTATCGCCTCGCAGGCGGTGATATCCGGCGCATTCTCGATCACCCACCAGGCGGTGCAGTTGGGCTATCTGCCGCGCATGCTGGTCCGCCACACGTCCGAAAAGGAAATCGGACAGGTCTATGTGCCGGCGATGAACGGGATGCTGCTGGTCGCCGTCGTCGCGACAGTGCTGGGCTTTCGTTCGTCGGACGCGCTTGGGGGCGCCTACGGCGTCGCCGTCACCGGGACGATGACGGTCACGACCGTGCTCGCCTTTGTCTATTTCTATTGGGGAGCGGGCTGGCACTTGTGGCGGCTGATCCCGTTGTTCGCGTTGTTCCTGGTCGTCGACCTGTCGTTTTTCGGCGCCAACCTCTTGAAGATCATCGATGGCGGCTGGTTCCCTCTGGCCATTGCCGCATCGATTTACATCGTGATGATGACCTGGCTGTGGGGGCGGCAGCGGATCGCGGTACAGCGGGCGAGCGGGGCCCTGCCGCTGACGACCTTGATCGAGAATCTGAAACCCGACCATCCGGTGCGCATGCCCGGCACCGCGATCTACATGACGGCACGAGTGGAAAACGTGCCCGCGGCGCTGCTGCACAACATGAAGCACAACAAAATCTTGCATGAACGCAACGTGCTAATGACGGTGCGCACCGAGGACGTCCCGCGGCTGCCCGAGGGCGAGCGCCTGCAGATCGATCACCTGAGCCAGAATTTTCACACGGTGACGATCCATTACGGCTTTCTCGAAGAGCCCGACATCCCGCGCGCATTGGCGCTGTGCCGGGTCGGCGGTTTTCGCTTCAACCTGATGGACACCTCGTTCTTTGTCGGCCGCGAAAAGATCGTCGCCAAGCGCCCGTCGGTGATCCTGCTGCCGTTCAAAAAGCTGTTCATCCTGCTGACCAACGTGGCGCTCGACGCCACCGAGTTCTTCCATATCCCGCTCAACCGGATCGTCGAGCTCGGCGGCCAGGTCGAGCTCTAGCTGCGGGCGCGGCGCCGTCTGCAAGCCAGGTCCTGGTGCAGCAGCGAGTGCGGCTCGATCCGGTTACTCGGCGTGAAATTCGCGTCGTCGAAATTCGCGCGTCTTCCAAGCACCTGCCGTCGTCCGCGTCCGGCGGGCGTCGCGGGTCCGCGCGTCCGACCCAGGTCCCGGACTGCGCCGGGATGCGGTGTGAGTAGCGTCAGCCGCCGCGGGCAGGATAGCTGACGGCGAGGCCGGCGCGGGCGTCCTGTTGGATGCCGTATTGCGGGAAGGGATAGCGCAAGCCGTTTTTCGACAACGCCTCCATCCCGGCGATCGCCTTGGCGAGATGGTCGGGCGGCAACGCCATCAGCATCTCGTCATCGAGCACGCCGCCGTAGCGCCGCTCGGCAAAGCACGGGATCGACAGGCTCGGTTCGCGGGTCTTGAGCGCCCGGCCCCAGGAATTGGCGCAGGCGGACTCGCCGACCACACTCCAGTCGAAGCACTTGTACCCGGCCCATTGCAGGCCGTTGATGAAATAGATCATCGCCCCCGGCGTCGCGTAGAACAGCGCGATGTCGGGCGGGTCGAGCCGGCCTGACGCGAGCGGCGCCACCGCCAGCGCCTCGTAGCGCCCGTCGGGCACGCACTCCATCGCCGCCTGATGCGCGCCGGCGTCCTCCGGCGAGCTGTACCACACCCCGACCATGTGGTGCCCCGAGCGCCAGGCTTCGTCCTTGGCGCCACCGAGCCCGACCACCGCCCGGCATTGCGCGCCGACGAGGTCGTCGGCCGTCAGCCCGACGGTCCAGCCGAGGCGCGCCGCCTGGGCCACGATCTGGTCGAGGGTGTGGATCGAGTTCGGCCGGCGGATCCGGGAGATCGCCTCCATCTCCTCGCGATGCTCAAACAATTTCATGCCGAAAGGGATCGAGCGCAGCTTTAGCAGGCGCTCCAAATCGGCGACGAGCTTGGTCCAGTCTTGGCTCATTGTCGGGCACCTCGACTAAAGATGGCGGCGAAGGCGAGGCGCCTGCGCTCCCCGGTGCAGTTCAAAATCCGGGCAATATTTACCACATCGGACGGAACCGGTAGGAATTCGTGGGGTTCGGCCTCACAGTGGGCGACGGCCGCGACAGCCGCCGGCCGGGCCGAAAAGGCGGATGCACGCGGGAAATGGAGGGGAGTTGCAATGCGAGTGTTTTGCGTCCATCCCGGCCCGTTGACCTATGCCCAGATTTTTTTACGGCTCGAGCCGATCGGCCTTGAGCTCGTCGCCGCGGCGACGCGACAAGCCGGCCATTCGGTGCGCTTGCTCGATTTGCAGGTCGAAGACCAGCGCGCCTATTTCCGCACGATCGAGCGCTGGCGTCCCGCCGTCGTCGCGTTTGGCTGCAACTATCTGGCGAACGTGCCCGAGATCGTCGACCTCGCCAAGGCGACGAAGGCGCGCTTTCCGGAGATTTTCATCTGCGTCGGCGGGCATAGTGCGTCGTTCTCCGCCGAGGCGATGATCGAGCACAGCGCCGGCGCCATCGACTGCGTGCTGAAGGGCGAGGGTGAGGCGACGATGCCGCTGCTGCTCGCCGCGATCGAAACCGGCGGCGCGATTGCTACGGTCCCCGGCGCGGTGACTGCCGGCGGCGCGGGGCCGGCGCCGGTCTTTGTCCATTCGCTCGACGAGGTGATGCCGGCGCGCGACCTCTTGCGTCATCGCCGCAAATATTTTGTCGGCATCCTCGACCCTTGCGCCTCGATCGAGTTCTCGCGCGGCTGCCCGTGGGATTGCTCGTTTTGCAGCGCCTGGACCTTTTACGGCCGCAGCTATCGCCTGGTCGGCACCGAGCATGTGGTCGAGGATCTGCGGCGGATCCGCGAGCCCGGGATCTTTGTCGTCGACGACGTCGCCTTTGTCCACCAGAGCCATGCGATGGAATTGGGCGAGGCGGTCGCCCGCGCCGGCATCAAAAAGCGTTACTACCTCGAAACCCGCGGCGACGTGCTGCTGCGCAACAAGGAGGTGTTCCGTTTCTGGAAGACCCTCGGTTTGCAATACATATTCATCGGACTTGAAGCGATCGACGAGGACGGCCTCAAGCGCTACCGCAAGCGGGTGTCGCTCGGCCGCAATTTCGAGGCGCTCGAATTTGCGCGCTCGCTCGGCCTGATCGTCGCGATCAACCTGATCGCCGACCCGGATTGGGACCACGAGCGCTTTCGGCTCGTGCGCGAATGGGGTCTCGAGGTCCCGGAAGTCGTCAATCTCAGCGTCAACACGCCCTATCCTGGAACCGAGAGCTGGCTCACCGAGGAGCGCGCTTTGACGAGCCGCGACTATCGACTCTACGACATCGCGCACGCGGTCATGCCGACCCGGCTGCCGCTTGCCGAGTTCTACGAGGAGTTGGTGACGACACAGCGGGCGTTTTACCGCAAGTTCGCCGGCTGGCGGGCGGCCTATGCGACCGCCGGCGTTGTCGCCCGGCAGTTGCTGCGCGGCCACCCCAATTTTCTCAAGAGCCTCTATCTGCTCGACAAAATCTACCGGCCGGAATTGCTGCTCGCCGATCACGGCATGCCGGTTGCCTACGAAATCCCGCTGCCGGCAGGGCGCGCCGCCATCCGCGAGCCGAGTGCGGCGCAGCTTTACATTCACCCGCCGCGCGGCCGCAAAGGGCGGGCGATCGACGCGGCGACCGAGAGCTTTGTCGAGGCCACCCGCGCCGGCAGCACACCCTGAACCGTGCCACCGCCGGGTGCGGCAAAGCGTTCGGGCCGCCTCGCTTGCCATCGCGGCGCGGCGCCGCTCTATGATGCGCCGCAGCGCTGGCGAGAGGGAAAATTCGATGCGGTTTCTCGGGGTCCATCCGGGTCCTTTGCTTTATACCAAGGTCTTTCTGCGGCTGGAGCCGCTGGGCCTCGAACTGGTCGCCCAAGCCGTGCGCCGCGCCGGCCACGCGGTTCGGCTGCTCGATCTGCAGGTCGAGGACCACCGCGCCTATTTCACGATGGTCGAGCGCTGGCGCCCTGACGTCGTCGCGTTTTCCTGCAATTACCTGGCGAACGTGCCGGAGATCGTCGATCTCGCGAAAGCGACAAAGCTGCGGTTTCCGAACATCTTCATCTGCGTCGGCGGCCACAGCGCGTCCTTCACCGCGGCGGCTGTCATCGCGCACGGCAAAGGTGCGATCGACTGCGTCCTCAAAGGCGAGGGTGAAGCGTCGATGCCGCTGCTTTTGGCGGCGGTGGGAGCGGGTTCCGACCCGGTCACCGTACCCGGAGCCGTAACCGCTGCGGGAGAAGGGCCGCCCCCGGCTTTTGTCCATTCGCTGGACGAGCTGACCCCGGCGCGCGACCTCCTGCGCCATCGTCGCAAGTATTTCATTGGTACGCTCGACCCCTGCGCCTCGATCGAGTTCTCCCGCGGTTGCCCGTGGGATTGCGCGTTCTGCAGTGCCTGGACGTTTTACGGCCGCAGCTACCGCCTCGTCAGCACCGAGCGGGTCATCGAGGACCTGCGCTCTATCCGCGAGCCCGGCATCTTCATCGTCGACGACGTGGCCTTTATCCACGAACGCCACGGCATCGAAATCGGCGAGGCGGTCGCCCGCGCCGGCATTCACAAGAAATACTATCTGGAGACCCGCGGCGACGTGCTGCTGCGCAACAAGGAGGCGTTTCGCCTGTGGGTGCGGCTCGGGTTGCGCACGATGTTTCTTGGCCTCGAAGCGATCGACGAGGAGGGGCTCAAAAAATACCGCAAGCGGGTCGCGCTCGACCGCAACTTCGAGGCGGTCGAGTTCGCCCGCTCGCTCGGCGTCAATGTCGCGGTCAACCTGATCGCCGACCCCGATTGGGACCACGAGCGCTTTCGGGTCGTGCGCGAATGGTGCCTGGAGATGCCCGACGTGATCAACATCAGCGTCAACACGCCCTATCCCGGGACCGAAAGCTGGGTCACCGACGGCCGCCGGCTCGAAACCCGCGACTACCGCCTGTTCGACATCCAGCACGCGGTATTGCCGACGCGGCTGCCGCTCGCCGAGTTCTACGACGAGCTGGTGACGACCCAGCGGGCAATCATGAAGAAGCACCTCGACTGGCGTCAGCTGTGGGACGCCGGCGGAATTGTTGCCCGCCTGCTGCTGCGCGGCCAGACCAATTTCGTCCGCAGCCTGTTTCAGCTGAACAAGGCCTACCGGCCTGAATTGCTGCTCGCCGACCATGCTATGCCGGTCTCCTACGAGATCCCGCTGCCGCCGTCCGCGCCCGAGCAGCGGCTGGCCCCGGCTGCGCTTTACATCCACCCGCCGCGCGGCCGTCGCGGCCGGGCGATCGATGCCGCGACCGAACAATTTGTCGACGAAACCCGGATGGGAAGCACCCTATGACCGCACTGCCGCGCGCCGTCGACGTCACAACCGTCAGAGAATGGCTCGCCGATGGCGCCGAGATCGCCTTTCTCGATGTCCGCGAGGAGGGACAGCACGGCGCGGGCCACCCGCTGCTCACGGTAAATCTGCCGTATAGCCGGCTCGAAATCGACGTCGGGCGCCTCGTGCCGCGGGTCTCTTGCCGGATTGTCCTCGTCGACGACGGCGACGGCGTCGCTGCGAAGGCGGCGCGCCGCCTTGCCGGGCTCGGCTACAGTGATATTCATGTCCTGATGGGCGGGGCCGCAGCCTGGGACGCTGCCGGCTACCGGCTGTTTCCGAGCAGCAATGTGCCAAGCAAGGCCTTTGCCGAGATCGTCGAGCATGGCTAGCGCGACCCCCGCAATCTCGGCCAAGGAGCTCGACCAGCTGCGCCGTGCCGGGCGGCCAGTCACGGTTCTCGACAGCCGCCCGCTCGACGAATATGCGCGCTTTCATGTGCCGAGCGCCGTCCCTTGTCCCGGCGCCGAACTCGTGCATCGCTTTGGCGATGTCGTGACCTCGCCCGACACCTTGGTCGTCGTGTCCTGCGCCTGACGCACCCGGGGGATCATCGGCGCCCAATCCCTGATCAACGCCGGGGTGCCGAACCGGGTGATGTCGCTTGCCGGCGGGACCCAAGGCTGGCGGCTCGCCGGGCTCGATCTCGAGAGCGGTCTCGGCGCCGGCCTGCGCCCGGTCAGCGCCGAGGCGGCGGAAACGGCGCGCCGGCGGGCGGCACAGGTAGAGGCCCGCTTTGCCATTCGCCGCGTCGATCATAGGGCCCTCGGCCAGTGGCACGCCGAGACCGACTGGCGGACGACCCACCTGCTCGATGTCCGCACGCCCGAGGAATTTGCCGCCGGTCACCTGCCGGGCTCGGTGTCGGCCCCCGGCGGCCAACTGGTGCAGGCGATCGACCGCTGGGTCGGGACCCGCGGCGCACGGCTCGTACTGGTCGACGACACCGGTGCCCGCGCCGTCATGACCGCGCATTGGCTGCAGCAGATGGGCTGGGACGTGCAGATCCTGGACCATGCGCTCGACGGCGCCGTGCTGCAAACCGGCTCGGCCGCGCCACCGGTGCCGGGCAACATTCCGGCATTGGCGGAAATCACGCCCGCCGAGGCGGCCGAATGGCTCGCCGCGGGTGCGGCCTCGGTCTCGCTTGATGCAAGCGCCGCCTATCGCGTGGGCCATCCTGCGGGTGCGGTGTGGGCGACCCGCGCGCGGCTCGACCGACTGCCGGCCGCGGTGCGGGCGGCGCCACGGATCGTGCTGTTGGCCGGCGACCCGGCCGCCGCCCGGCTCGCCGCCGTCGACCTCGGCGAGATCACGTCCGCCGAGATCGCGCTCGCGCGCGGCGGCACCAAGGCATGGGAGGAAGCCCGGCTGCCGCTCGTCGAGACGCCGGACGACCCGCCCGACGCCGAGCGCATCGACTACCTGTCCTGGAACCACGACCGTCATGCCGGTAATCGCGCCGCAATGCAGGCCTATCTGCGCTGGGAGACCGAGCTTCCCGAGCAGGTCGCCGCCGACGGCTTCGCCGGCTTTACCCTCGGCCCGCCTTGATCGCCCAACCTCGGTCGACGACATCGATCCGGAGGCTCCGCAGGATCGGCGGACGAGGCGTTTCACCCCCTTTCCGTTTCACCCCCTTTCATTGTGTAGAGTAAAACAGCCGGGCGTAGAGAAAACAGCCGGCTGCTTCTGCAGCAAATCAGCAGCGAAGGATCCCGCACCGGTTGGTGCCGCCGCGACCGACGCCCCCTATCGGAGCCGTCGACCCGGCTGTTGACTGACCTCCCGCGCGCTCCGGTACCACCTCTTTCATGAGGTCGAAATCAGGCATCGCCAACTCCTTCAACATAATCCCCCAGTTCCTCGGGGGCGGCGAAACCCGTGAGGGTACGGTGCGACTGTGGCAACAGCATGTTGTCGGTGTCGGAACCCGGCGCGGCTGTCGCCGGGGTTCGGAACGGCGCCCGGCCCGAGGACGTCCCACGGACGCCCAGCGTCTGGGACCTCCGCCCGGTGGCCGCGTCCCTCCCGATCTTTGGCGGGTCCACCTATGAGGGGTCGGGAGGGGCGACGCTAACGGAGCCGTTCTGACCGATCGCACCCACAAGCTTTGCCACACTGACCCACGGGTCCGGCCTGCGGCCGGCGCGAGGACAGGCTCCAGTGGTACAAATCTGACGCTTGTTACCCGCTCCTTTTCCGTCATTCCCGCGAAAGCGGGAACCCAGGGCCACCGCTTCCTCACTTGCCCTGGGCCCCCGCTTTCGCGGGGGCGACAAGGAACCAAGGGTGGGGACCATCTGTTTGGTTCGCACCACTAGCCGGTGCCCACGGGTGAAGTGGATCACGGCCCGCGCCGGGAAAGTGACCAAAGCACGCGGCTGACGGCAAGCGTGGGTGCGTACCGCCAGCCGCGGAATGCCTACAGAAATTTTGTTGGACGGATCAGGGTGCGCCACATATGCGCGACCGGGCTGTTGTCGAAGCCGAGCCCTTCTTTTGGCTGCTTGAAGTTGCGGCCGATCACGTCAGTGAACTCGTCAAGCTCGACCGTCACGTCGGGGTCGAACGAATAGATGTCGTGGACCGTGATCATCCGCGCGGTCATGTACCATTTGTGATTGCGGGCGCGGTTGTACTCGTCCTCGATATAGGCGTCGGGCTTGTAGTCGGCGCCGAAATTCTTGACGTAGGATTTGGGATAGGAATAGCCGACCGACTCGTCGGGGTAGAAGCGCAATGCCTGATGGGCGCGGATCGCCCACGAAGTTTCTTCCTCGACATAGGGTTCGACCAATTGCGCGCCCCAATAGCCGTGGTCGCAGCGGATAAAGCCGATCACGCCGATGTCGTGCAACAGGCAGGCAAGCACGATTTTTTCGTCCATGCCGGCCTTGACCGCGTGCCGCGCGCTCTGCAGCAGGTGGTTGGCCGGGCCAAAGCGGTATTTGAAGAAATCGACCAGGGTTGGATGATCCGGCATCTTCGGCAGGCGCGGGTCGTCGCCCATGACGAATTTCTTGCCGGGGTTTTGCGCCATCAGCGCCGCACCGTTCGCAACGCTCATGTCGCCGTCGGCAAGGTTGAACAGCCGCGACTTGACATAGATCGCCTGGTCGAGCTCGCGCATCATCTTGTGCTCGAGCGCGTCGGCGCGCTCGGCCAATGTCATCGCATCATTCATTTCCCAATCCCTTTCTGATTGGCTGGATTGCCTTAGAGTAGCAGAATGCCGCCCCGGGGTCGACAAGATCGCCTCAAGATCACTAGGATCGTTGAGCGCATTCCCAAAGAAGGACCTGTGACATGATCCGGCATTTCGGCGTCCTCATTCCCTCGACCAACACGACGGTGGAAATGGAATGCCGGCTGTTGCCGCCGACCTGTCAGGCGCATGTCGGGCGGCTGATGATGAGCCGGCCGGGCGAGACCTTTTCGTCGCCGCGCGACGACGACCTCGACTACCAGTCGCGGCTGCTCGGCACCGCCAAGGTTGAGCTGGTGATCCTGGCGCAGACTTCGGCGAGCGTGTTTGTCGACGATTACGACGCGGTCGTGACGCGGCGGATGAGCGAAGGCGCCGGTGTGCCGGCGATCACCTCGGCGCAGGCCATCGGGCGCGCGGTGCGGGCATTGGGGGCGCGGCGGATCGGGCTGGTTTCGCCCTATTCGGAGACAGTAAACCGGCGCGCCGCGGATCTCTTCGCGCGCAATCACGGGCTCGAAACCGTGGCATTCGAAGGGTTTGGCGCGACCGATTCGTACGCGATCGGCAATCTCGGCCCGGAGAACGCGCGAACCGCGTTCGCCCGCATCGACCGGCCCGAGATCGAAGTCTTTGTCGTCCCCGGCGGCAATTTCCCAACCATGGCGTCGATCGCCGAATGGGAGCGCGAGTTCAACAAACCGGTCGTGACGACCAACCAGGCTTCGTTCTGGGCGATGCTGACGATGCTCAAGACCGGCGACAGGGTGCCGGGCTACGGTCGCCTGCTCGCGGAAGCGCCGGCCGGTTGACCCTGGGTTCGCAGGACCTCACCCCCTTGCGCGGGTCCCTCCCTGTTCCCGCGCGCGGGAAGTGGACTGGGGCGAGGGGGCGACCTGCGGCAGGCTAGGGCAGGTAGTAGGCGAAGACGACGGGGGAGACGAAGGCCCAGGTCTCGATAAAGGTCGAGCGGTCGGGTTTGCGGCCGAGCTCTTCCATGGCGCCCAGCAGGCAGAACCAGTTCAGCACCTCGTGCTGGCCGCTGTCCTCGATCTGGTCGGTCGTATAGCCGTGCCAGCTCGCGTAATCGGCCTTGTCGAGCGCCTCGTAGAGACGGCGGTCGGCGGCCACGTCGGGCCACAGCTGAAAGTTCTTTTCGGTCAGGAACGAGTGCGACCAGCTCGACGAGGCGACGATCGCGGTGCGCCACGGGCTCGCGGCCATGACCCGCGCCGCCGCCGCGCCGACCTGCATGCAGCGCCCCGGATTGGGCGAGGGCGGGTCGAGATTGCGAATATTGTCGCGCATCGCCAACGGCAGGCGCAGCCCGCGCGCGGCGTTGACCCGGCGGCCATAGCAATTCACCGACACCGGCAACAGCGGACAGTCAAACCCGCGCCGGTCATCGTCGAGCAAGAGGATCGTGTTTTCGAAGGCGTGGCCGAGCGAATGGTGCAATGGCTTGTAGGCATAGGCCATGTCGATGCCGCTCTCGATCAACCCGGTCGCGAGGTATTTGCCGGCCTCGCGATGACCGCGCAGGCGAAAGGTCTGGTCGGCGGGCTCACCCCACGGGTTGTCGGGCGACCGGCGATGCTTCCACGGCTGGATGTCGCGGTCCTCGTAGGCGAGGACGGCAAAGGGCGGGACGATGTCTTCCTTGAAGTTTTCGTACTGGTCGTCGCCGAACATGACGACCACGTCGGGCTTGAAGGCGTCGAGTGCGGCCCGCGCCTCGGCGAAATGGCGGCGATAGACCTCGCGCGCCCGGCCCGCCGCGGCCGTGCCCCAGTCGTTGCCGAGCTCGGCGCGCAGCGCCGCCGGCCAGTTCGCCGGGTCCTTCTGCGCCGCCGGCATGTCGGGGTCGTCGAGGGCGGTGCGCAGCATAAAGGTCCAGTCCTCGTCCCGGCGCAGCATCAGCGGCCGGTGCGTGCACCCCAACCCCAGGATCTCGGCCATTCTCCTCCCTCCGATAATAGCTTGTTACTGCGCCGGATATTCGACGGCTCCTTATCCGTCGCCCCCGCGAAGGCGGGGTCCAGAGCCTGCCCCTGGCCCGAACAGGGGGCAACCGCAAAGCGCTGGATCACTGGGTTCCCGCTTTCGCTGGGCTGACGGTCAGCAGCCGCTTTTCGAGCTTGACGCTCACCCGCGCTGGTTGAGGGGCACGTAATGGCGCTGGTCTGGTCCCATGAACAATTGGCGCGGGCGCATCAGCTTGGCGTCGCTGTCTTCGATCATCTCAGTCCACTGCGCGACCCAGCCGGTAGTGCGCGCGATCGCGAACAGCACGGTGAACATCGAGACCGGAAAGCCCATCGCCTTCAGGATGATTCCCGAGTAGAAGTCGACGTTCGGGTACAGCCTCCGCTTTATAAAGTAATCATCGTTCAGCGCAATCTTCTCCAGCTCCTTCGCGAGGTCGAGCAGCGGGTCGTCTTTTATTCCGAGCTCGTCGAGCACCTCGTGAAAGCTGTCACGCAGGACATGGGCGCGCGGGTCGTAATTTTTGTAGACGCGATGGCCAAAGCCGAACAGCAGCTCGTTGTCTTCTTTGGATTTGACGTGGTCGAGGAACTCCTTGATGTGAGATTTGTCGCCGATGCGCGCCAGCATCTTGAGCACTTCCTCGTTGGCGCCGCCATGCGCGGGGCCCCATAACGAAGCGATGCCGGCGGCGATGCAGGCAAACGGGTTGGCGCCGCTCGACCCGGCATTGCGCACCGTCGCCGTCGACGCGTTCTGCTCGTGATCGGCGTGCAGGATGAAGATGCGGTCCATCGCCCGCGCCAGGATCGGGTTGACCTTGTACTCCTCGCACGGCACGGCAAACGTCATGTGCAGGAAATTCTCGGCGTAGCCCAGCGAGTTCTGCGGATAGATAAAGGGCTGGCCGTTTGAGTACTTATAGGCCATCGCGGCGATCGTCGGCATCTTGGCGATCAGGCGATAGGACGCGACCATTCTTTGATAGGGATCGTGGATGTCGGTCGAATCATGATAGAATGCCGACAGCGCGCCGACCACCCCGCACATGACCGCCATCGGGTGCGCATCGCGGCGGAACCCGCGGAAGAACGTCGTCAGCTGCTCGTGCACCATCGTGTGGTGGGTGATGTCGTGAACGAACTGCGCCTTTTCCTTAGGCGTGGGCAGTTCGCCGTTGAGCAGCAGATAGGCGACTTCGAGAAAATCGCTGCCTTCCGCCAGCTCCTGGATCGGATAGCCGCGGTACATCAAAATGCCTTCGTCGCCGTCGATATAGGTAATGCTCGACCGGCAGGCGGCGGTCGCCATGAACCCCGGGTCGTAGGTGAAGCAACCGCTTTGCGCGTAGAGTTTGCGGATGTCGATGACTTTCGGGCCGATCGTCCCGTGCAGGACGGGAAGCTCGACCGACTTGCCGGTTTCATTGTCCGTAAGGGTCATGGTTCCGGTCGATTGGTTGTTCCCGTCCATCGCTGCACCTCGTCTTGCCATGCCCGCGGGGCATTCCCGTATCCCGGGGAGAAAAATAGACCCGGCGGCGCGCCTTGGCAAACCGTTCGCACATGCGAAATGACGGGCCGGAGTCAGCCGGACCCGAAGGCGGCGTCGCCGATCCGTCCCAGAGTCTCCTCGCGGCCGAGCACCTCGATGACGAAAAAGATCCCCGGCGAGGCGGCCGAGCCGGTCAGCGCGACGCGCAGCGGCTGCGCCACGGCGCCGAGCTGCACCCCGTTTTCGGCGGCGAAGGCGCGCATCTGGGCTTCGAGCGGCTCTGCCTGCCACTGACTGTGTTCGATCGACGGGAGGAGCCCCTCCAGCAGCCGGCGTGCTGCCGGCGTCAGCAACCTTGCCGCCGCCTTTGCGTCGGGAGCGATCGGGCGCTCGGCGACCAGAAACCGCGCGTTGGCGGCGAGCTCGACGAGCGTCTTCGGGCGCAACTTCAGCTCCGGCATCGCCCGCCGCAGCCGGTCGCGGCGGGTGTCGTCGAGCGGATGGCCGAGGGCCGCTTCCAGCCGCTCGGCGGTCTGCATGGCGAGACGGTCGTCATCCGTCTCGCGGATGTAGTGGCCGTTCAGACTGTCGAGCTTGGCGAAATCAAAGCGCGCCGGGGCGCGCCCGACGGCGTCGAGGTCGAACCATCGGATCGCCTCTTCGGTCGAGATGATCTCGTCGTCACCATGGCTCCAGCCGAGCCGCAGCAGGTAGTTGCGCAACGCCTGCGGCAGGTAGCCCATCTCGCGGTAGGCCTCGACGCCGAGGGCGCCGTGGCGCTTGGACAGTTTCGCGCCGTCGGCCCCGTGGATCAGCGGCACATGGGCGAATTCGGGGACCGGCCAGTCGAGCGCCTTGTAGATCTGGGTCTGGCGAAAAGCGTTATTCAAATGGTCGTCGCCGCGGATCACATGGGAAATTTCCATGTCGTGGTCGTCGACGACGACCGAGAGGTTGTAGGTCGGCGTGCCGTCGCCGCGCAGGATGATCAGATCGTCGAGCTCGGCATTGGCGACCGTGACCTCGCCCTGGACATGGTCGCGGATCGTCGTTGTACCTTCTTGCGGTGCCTTCAGACGGATCGCCGGGGCGACGCCGTCCGGTGCCTCGCTGGGGTCGCGGTCGCGCCAGGCGCCGTCATAGCGCACCGAGCGCTTTTCGGCGCGCGCCTTGTCGCGCATCGCCGCGAGCTCGGCCGGGGTGCAATAGCAGTAATAGGCGCGGCCGGTGGCCAGCAATTGCCGCGCGACCTCGGCATGGCGCTCGGCGCGCGCGGACTGATGGACGATCTCGCCGTCCCAGCCGAGCCCGAGCCAGTCGAGGCCGTCGATGATCGCCGCCACCGCTTCCGGGGTCGAGCGCACCCGGTCGGTGTCCTCGATGCGCAGCCGAAAGCTGCCCCCCGCTCCATGCAATTGGTGACGGCGCGCGAACAGCCAATTGAACAACGCGGTACGAGCGCCGCCAATGTGCAAGAACCCGGTCGGCGAGGGTGCAAAGCGAACGGTGACGGTCATCCCCGAAGGATGGGGAAGGCGCGACCCGATATCAACGCGCCGACGCGGGGAGACACGGGCGCATAGCGAATTCATGGTCTGTTCTGGACGTTTGCGACATCTGCGTGTATAAGATTCCGCGGATCATCAAATTGCGGGACCGGAGACGATGCCCCTGACGACCTCTCGCGGCGACGTACCCGAGAGCTCGCTCACGCAGGTGATGGCGATCACCGAGAATGGGTTGGTTCTGGGCGCGACCGTGCTCGCTGCGATGCGCGTTGTCGACGGCGCGCCGGAAATCGCGGTCGACGGCGCCGAGGAGCGCATCTTGGCGCTGCTGGCGATTGTTTACGGCGATAAGGTCGGTGCCCGCGTTCTCGACAACATCCGCCCTGCGTCACGATATTGGCACAAGGGAGAGAAAACCCTCGCCGCAATCGAACTCGCACTGTGTGGCCTGCCGCCGCTGCCGGATGAGGAACAGGCGTCGTCCCGCCTCTCTCTCGGCGAGCAGCTGCTTGCCGAGGGCCTCAACCCGCGCGACTTGATCAAGGCCTGCGGCCTCGATCCCACCCTGCTCGATCTCGTCAAGGGCTTCAATCGGGACCAGCCGCGCGTCCCTGCCGGCAATCCCGATGGCGGCCAATGGACCGGCGACAACGCCGCCGGCGGAGGCACCACCTACGGTTCCTCGGCACCGCCGACAGGCCAACCCACCGTATTGGCCGAATACAAAGTCATAAAGGAACCGCCCAAGGACGCGAGAGTAGTCATACCCCGAGACGGCAGCCCGATCCGAGGTGGCGATCCGCCAACGTTGCTGATCGCACCTCCTCAAGCCCACTATCGTCAAGTGTACGCCGCCGGCCAGGCGATCGCTTCACTACCTCCGTTCGACCAAATCGTCCATATCCGGGCAGCTCTGCACCAGGGTGGCACTTATGACTTTCAAAGGGATCCAATAAGACAGGAAACCCAGCCAGCTTATGCCAACGCTAGCAATTACGCGGTCGGGGTTTATTTGGCAGGTGCTGGGTACCCGCTTTGGGCAGCGAGCAAAATGGCCGAGGCCTATGCGTCTTTTAATTCCACTAATTATGGAAGCAAAAATCAAACAGACTGGCTGGAGCAGGGATGGAGAGACGCGACTGCCGGTCGTTGGAAATGATGGATGGCAGTCTCGCGTCCTCGTACTGCAACGGCGCAGGTATTGTGGGCGCTGGCAATTATCGGATTCGGAATAGGGCTCGTTTATCTCGTACGATTTGCAGAGTTCGCTTCCGTGATGTTCGAGGTTTTCTCCGATATCGATTGGACAAAGGATTCCGCAACAAACGCGCGCGGCGATAAGGTTGATGCCTCGACAGAATCCTCGGGTCGATGGCAGGATCCTGACAAGACGGTTCTCCGACTTCGACGCGCCCATCATTGGTTCTCCACGGCACTCGTCGAAGCGGAAAGCTTTGGCGTTCAAGAACACCTTAAATGGGTAAATAACGACGCGCTCGACGTGACGCTCGGCTTCGGCTGCCTGACGCACATGACGCAACCCATTGAGCAGGTCGGCTCCATTCACATCTCCTACCATTTCAGCAACGGCGACAAGACGCTTTCAAAAGGCTGCCCTGATTGACCGACGTTTAGGTCGCTTGATCAGCCCGGATCGGACAGCTCAGGGCGCCGCCGTAGGACGGATGCAATCCGCCTCCTCTGCCTGTGTCGCGCGCGGCCCTGCCGTTAGCGCCCCGCCCACCGGAGACCACCGAGATGGCGGATTACATCCGCCCTACGCTTGCTGACCGCGTGGCTGGTGGGTATCGCCTATTCGCTTCCTGCGTGCGGTAGGGCGCGGCCACCTTCGGCGTCACCCGAGATTATCGTGCTCTCGTCTACGCAGCGACTGGACGCCAAACGACGCCAGCTCGCTGCTGCGGCTGTCGCCCTCGTTGGCCTCGCCCACTTCCGAAATTCGCCAATTTCGGCCAACCGGAATCCGCCCAAATCGCTCTCAAAAACAATGTTTTTGAGAGCGGCAGGCCCGCTAGCAGGGTGCGGAAAAACGAAGATCTCGTCACCCGCACATCCTTCGAGACGCTTCGCTCCTCAGGATGAGGTAAGTGTTCTCAATTGCTTACCTCACCCTGAGGAAGCCCGAAGGGCTGTCTCGAAGGGTGCTGGCGCGGGAGATTCGAGTTTTTCCGCAGCCTGCTAAGGACGTGCCAATGCCGATAGGTATCGAAAGCAAAGCTCCTAACCAAAGGTCTGCACTCACTCCAACCTCCCGTCTTCACAGGTTCGGGGGGGAGGCCCGTTTTTCTCACAACTGTAGACTGAATCGAAGATCTCGTCATGAAGGTCGGCGTCTGATCGAAGGGCCGACGAGGTGAGCTGCATTTATTAAGAATTCTCTGCAAATTCACTCTCCCCTGCCCGATCAACGAGTTACGGGCTGCATAAGCTGCAGCCGAAAATCCGGTGGCTGGCGGTGGAACCCAGGGAACCCCGCCGTCCGGACCGTGGGCGGTAGGTTCTGCGTCGCCGCACCACCCTAGTCATCGAAAGATGGGGTCCTCACACGCGCCGAGACTTCCGCGGTCGGGCCCGCTCACCGCTGTGGCGCCTTTGGCTCGCAGAACATCTCGCGCAGGCGGGTCTTCATGATCTTGCCGGTCGCGGTGTGGGGCAGCTCGTCGATCGTTGCGACGTCGTCGGGCAGCATCCAGCGCGGGAATTGCCGGGCGAGAAAGGCGATCAGCTGGTCGCGCTCGGGCTTGCAGCCGGGACGCGGCGTCACGATCAGCAAGGGCCGCTCGCCCCAGCGCGGGTCGGGGACGGCGATGACCGCGGCCTCGGCCACGTCGTCATGGGCGATCGCCGCGTTTTCGAGGTCGATCGAGCTGATCCATTCGCCGCCCGACTTGATCACGTCCTTGCGCCGGTCGGTGATCTGCATATAGCCGTCGGGGTCGATCGTCGCCATGTCGCCGGTGTGAAACCAGCCATCCGGCTCGACCGAAACGGCGCTGGCCTCGGCATCCTCGAAATAGCCGCTGACGATCCACGGGCCGCGCACTAAAACGTCGCCCATCGACTTGCCGTCGTGCGGCTGGGCGCGTCCCTCGTCATCGATAATCTTCATCTCGACGCCAAAGACCGGCCGGCCCTGCTTGGTCTTGACCGCGAGCTGCGCCTGCGCATCGAGGCCGCGGTGCTTTGCCTTCAGCGCGGCGGTCGTGCCGAGCGGGCTCATTTCGGTCATGCCCCAGCCCTGACGCATGTCGATGCCGTGGCGCGCGAAAGCCTCGATCATCGACGGCGGCACCGCCGAGCCGCCGGACAGCACCCGGTGCAACGTAGAACAGCACGCACCTGATGAGGACAGATATGCCTCAAAGCCCAGCCATACCGTCGGCACCCCGAGGGCATAGGTGACGCCCTCTGCCTCGAACAGCTCGTAAAGGCTGGCGCCGTCGAGGCGCGGGCCGGGCATTACCAGCTTGGCGCCGTTCATTGGCACGGCGTGGGGAATACCCCAGCCGCAGGCGTGAAACAGCGGCACGACCGGGCAGACGACGTCGGCGGCCGAGATCGATATTGCGTCGGGCAGCGAAATGCCGAAGGCATGCAGCACCGTCGAACGGTGGCTGTAGAGGGCGCCCTTGGGATGGCCGGTGGTGCCCGAGGTGTAACAGAGTGCGGCGGCGGTGCGCTCGTCGAATTCGGGCCAGTCGAAGCCGGCGTCTTGCCCGGCGATCAGCGTTTCGTAGCAGGGCAAGGTAGGCAACGCGGTTGCGGCGGCGGCATCGGTGTCGGTCATCGGCACGATATGGCAATCGGCCGGAAAGCGCGGGGCGAGGCGCTCGACCAACGGCAAGAACGTGGTGTCGACAAACAACAACCGGTCGGCGGCGTGGTTGAGGATGTAGACGATCTGGTCGTCGAAGAGCCGCGGGTTGATCGTGTGGCAGACTGCGCCGATGCCCGAGATTGCGTAATACAATTCGAAATGGCGGAACGTGTTCCAGGCGAGGGTGGCGACCCGGTCGCCGGGTTCGATGCCGAGCCGCCGCAGGGCGCCGGCGAGCTGTTTCGAGCGGCGCTCGGCGTCGCGATAGGTGTAGCGGTGGACCGGGCCTTCGACGGTGCGCGAGACGATCTCGACATCGCCGTGATAGGTCGCGGCATGGGTGATGATCGACGAGATCAGGAGCGGCCGTTCCGACATCAATCCCAGCATCGCTTCCTCCCGGGCCCTGCGAGGCGATTCGGTATTTGACTATGTGGTATGGCAAATTCAGCCGGGCGTAAACGGGCGGTTAGGCGGACAACGGCGCTCCCCCGGAGATTTCTGCGCCCCCGGGATGCTAGATTGTGAAGATCTGACCCGAGGTCACCCGAACGATCCCGGCATCCTTTACCGTCGCCCCCGTGCAAGCGGGGGTCCAGAGCCTGCCCCTGGCCTGAACAGGGGGCCACAAGCTCGGTCGCCGCCGCCGCTGGGATCCCGGTTGCGCGCACTGTTGTCCGGGATTTTCGCCAGGAAGTCGCTTGCACGGCAGACACACCCTGTATGTTGGGCCGAAATCGCGTCGCCAAACATGATTTTGAGGTCTGCCGTGCCCGATCTTCGTAGCGCGTTTCACCAGCTGTTGGAACCGCTGGATCGACGGATCATCGCCCGCGCCGTCGCCGCGCATGCCGGCGACCGTGGGGTCGGCAGCGGTGAGCGGGCGTGGACCGGTGGACGACGTCTGAGGAGTGTGTTGTCTGCGCAGTGGGCTGGCTTGACCAGTCTGCGCGAGATCGTGGCGGGGCTGGGAGCGCAGAGCCGGCGCTTTTGTCATCTCAACCGGCATCATCTCAACCGGTATCATCTCAACCGGCGTGCGCCGTGTCGCGCGACACTGGCTGCGGCCAATGCCGACCGGCCGGCGGCGGTGTTCCGCGACATCGCGATGGCGCTGATCCCGGTCGCCGCCGGCGCGCTGTGGGCCGAGAGCGAGGCCCTGCTTCGGCTGCTCGCTGCGACCCCGATCCGGCTCAAGGGTGACGGTTTTCCGGGGGCCGAGGCCAATGCCCGCACCCGCGGCCTGAAGCTGCCTGTCCTTTGCGACCCGCGGCAGCGCCGGCCGGTGTGGTTCGATGTCACCTCGGCCAAGGTGGATGACGGGGTGGCCGGCCGCGACGTTCCGCTCGAAGCCGGTGGGAGCTGCGTCTTCGACAAGGGCTGTGAGGATTTCCGCTGGTGGCCGGAAATTCTCGCGGCCGGCGCCTTTTTCGTCACCCGGCGCCTTTTTCGTTACCCGGCGCAAGCGCAACACGCATCCTCGCGAGATCGTCAAACAGGATGCCGTCGGCGACGGCATCTTGGCCGACCGCCGGCTCAAGACCGGCCACCGCCGGCCGCGCGGCGCGGCGCCGGTCAACCCGCTCTACCAGGTCGAATTGCGCGAAATCGTCGTTGCCCGCGGCGACAAGGAGGAGCCGCTTGACCTGCTCACCAACAATCTCGAGCGCCCCGCCGTCGACATCGCCCGCCTCGACAAGAAACGCCGGGACCCCGGCCTGCGCCGGGGCGGGCCGCCGCTGTTCAAATGGCTCGAGCAAAACCTCAAAATCCGCCGCTTTCTCGGGCGCACCGAAAACGCCGGGCGCATCCAGATCTGTGTCGCCCTGAGCGCCTTTATGCTGCTGCGCATTGTGCCTCACACTGCCGCCCGCGCCTTCAAAAGCACCACCGCTCTGCGGCTCACCCACCTCAAACTCGGCCTGTTCGGCCGCCTCAGCCTGTGCCACGCCAGCACACCCCCACCCAAGCCGCCGGCTTTGCGGCCGCCACACCCCCAGTCATGCTTTGTCTTCCACTGAACCCACACCCGCCGCAAAATCCCCGACAACAGTGCGCGAAAGCGGGCATGAAGCCGAGGCCTGGTGGGTATCAAGCGTTGGAGCCGCACCACCAGCGGCGGGGCGCCCGCGGCGACCAATTAAACCGGCGCCGACGAGGGCAATACCCGGTTGACGCGTCTTTGATATCGCCACCCGCTCCATCGCCGGCTGACCTGCGCCGACATGCGCAATCTTAATCGAGGACGAAGCGCGAGTGCCGCAGACCCGACTACACGATGGTTGCCGGCTCAGCTTGACGGTCAGGCGCCGACAGCGCATCTTCGGCTGCCGACGATCCGGGAATTTACGGTCTTAAAATTCGCCATAATGGAGCGAATACGATGCAGCGAGAGATGATCCGACACGGCATGACGCGTCTTGCCGCGTTGATGTTTTTGCTGGCGGCGGGGTACGCGGCCAACGCCAATGCGCAAGCGGCGATGCCGCCGACGAAGGAAATTGTAATTTACAACGATTCTCCGACCGAGACGATTTATCCGATGCTGCAAGCACCAACCCAGTCTGACCCGAAAAACCCGGATATTTGGCTTCAGGGATACTTTAACGCAGCCAATACCACGACGCAAACATTCAACACGTCGCAAGTTTATGAGGTATTTTTCAATTTGGAACACGGAATTGCACCTAAAAAATCCTTGACTGTCACAATACCGTTTTACAGCCAATTAAAGCAGCCTGGTCCTGGCGGGGTCGGGGCGACCACCGACGAATACATCGATTGGTGGAACGCTATGCGGGTATATTTGTTTGACAGCCGCACGGCTGCAACCGGTGCATATCAATATTATGACCACAAAGGGGGAATGGCGCCCGTGCCTGTGGTCTCGCCTCTTCCCGGGGCAGCAACCCCAACCTGTGCTGACTGTCAAGACCCGGTAAACATTACGGGATATGTCGTCAACCCGCCGTTCAACATCCCGTTCCAACTGGTAGAATACACTTTTGCCAATTATGGAGGTAGCCCGCCCAAGCTGGAGGCGACCCAAAAATCACCGCCCTACACGAACATATACAGGGTCGGTTATGATGTTTCTTCGATCGATAGTGAATACTTGCCGGTGGCGGTGGCGCCTTTGAACAATAACATTTATGGTTACCTGGGGACAGGAATGACCGTGGAGCAATTTAGGATTCTTCTCAACCAATTTCTCAACGGTAAAGAATGGCCCACTTACGTTCCAATTTACTTTCCCGACGGTGCACCCCCTGCCGCCTTTGCGACGGTGCCGCCTTCGGGTTCCTATCCTGATGGTGCTTATCCGGGGACGGTAGCTGTTGGTCCGTTTAACGTTTTCACCGAGACCTATCGTACCGACGCCAACGGCAATCGAATAATTCTCAGCCCTCCACTGGTCAGTTCGAATGTGCCCGGTACCCCGACGGTCATGCCGGGGACTACCGTGTCGAACATGATAAACTTATGGGAGCATTGTTCTTCGCCCGTCCCGGATTCCGCCGCCACTTGTAAGGCCATTACGAATATCAAGACTGCTCTCGATGCTGCCGGGTGTCCGAACCCTCTGTATAATCCGGGGATGATCCCGGCGACGCAGCTGGAGCTAGTGTATGGATGGGTGAACAGCGGGTGCACCGGCGATTTTCGACCAGGCATCCCGGCTACACCCGCTCAGAAACAGACGTTTGAAGCATTTCTAAGGTTGCAGTATAATTACTGCGGAGACGTTCCTTCTCCCGAACCAGATTGCAAGCCCGCTACCGTACCTGCAAAGTCCATCTTCAATCCTTGGACACAGCTGATACACGATACCATCAAATCGAACGCGTACGCATTTTCGGTAGACGATTCCGTGGGGTTCGTATTATTAGATGGGGATGGACTGATCATTACCGTAGGAGGAACCACCAATCTGCCGTGTCCACGTCAACTGACACCGGGGCCGCTGCAGCCGGACGGCACGCGCGCGCCGTCGCCGCCAACATGCCGGCTTGGTGAGCTTCGGCGGGAGCTGGCGCCCCTCACCGGAATCCGTTGAACCGCGTCATGGCGCGACGATTGACCGCAGCACGCCGGTAAGCGATTTGCGGCGGCGCGGTCCCGGCCCTCCGATCTCGACAGGACGACGACATGACAACCCGCATCGCCCTGATCCACGCCGTCACTGTCGCGATCGAGCCGGTTGCGGCGGCGTTCTGCGAACTGTGGCCCGCGGCCGAGTGCTCCAACATCCTCGACAACTCGCTGAGCCTCGATCGCGAGCGTGACGGTGAACTGACCGTGGCAATGACCGGGCGCATCATGGCGTTGGCGGAATACGGCTGCTCGGCCGGGGCCGCCGGCATCCTGTTCACTTGCTCGGCCTTTGGCGAGGCGATCGAGGCCGCCGCAGCGCGAGTGCCGATCCCAGTGCTGAAGCCGAATGAGGCGATGTTCGAGGCGGCGCTGTCGGCGGGCCGACGGATCGGCATGCTGGCGACGTTCGCGCCGAGTGTTGCATCGATGGAAGACGAGTTTCGCCAGATGGCGGCGGCTCGCTGCTCGCCGGCGGTGATCGAGACCCACTGCGTGCCGGGCGCGATGACGGCGTTGAAGGCGGGGGACGCCGCCGCCCATAACGGGCTGGTCGCCGCGGCGGCGCCCCGCTTTGGCGAGTGCGATGCCGTGCTGCTCGCGCATTTCTCGACCTCGCGCGCGGCGGCGGCGGCGAGTGCGGCGCTGGGCCGGCCGGTCCTGACCAGCCCCGGCAGCGCCATCGCCAAGCTCAGAGCGATCCTAACCGGGGGTATGGCCGGGTAAGCCCGCTTCAACTCGCCACGGTACCGCGTGAGGCCGCGCTTGCCGAGATCGTGCCCCCTCCATTGCACGGTGGTTAAAACACGATCTTTCTGGCGTAGAACGCCTCCGCCAGCCCCTCGGGCGCGTTGCAGCCGATGCCGCGTAGCCGGGCAATCGCAAGAAACGTCTCGTCGGAGAACCAGCTGCGGCCGCTTTGGCTCGGAAAGTGCCGGCGGATGGTGTCGACCTTGCGGCGCAGCTGCGCCCGGGTCAGCGGTACGAAAAAAGCGGGATTGCCGAGATCGCCGTCGTATTTCGGAATTTCGTACTCGAGCACGAGGTGATCACGGAAGGTGTTGTGGGTGAGTTCGGCGACCAGCCGGTGGTCTTGATGCGCGTCGCCCTGCCAGTGGGTCAGGACCAGCGACGGATCGAAATCGGTTTTGACGGTCTCGAAGAAGTCCTTTATTTCGGCACCCTGGAAGGGCATATACCCGTCGCGGAACCCCAGCACCTCGATCTGCTTTTCGGGAACGTTTTCGAGGAAGGCGGCGGCGCTGTTTTGCGCCTCGGCGCGGCGTAGGCCGGCGCCGCTGAAGACGACCCATCGCACGACGAGATCGGGCAATTCGGCAACGAGACGCAGGATGGTGCCGCCGCAGCCGATCTCGATGTCGTCAGCGTGCGCACCCAAGCAAAGCAGCTTGAGCCGCCCTCGCCTCTCCGGTGGAACAACAAGGCCGAGCAAGCCGCCGCTTCCCCTAGATAATCGACACTTCGGGAATTGGTATGACAAACCTGGCGCCCCAGCTGCGGATGTAGGCGAGCTGGCTCGTGATCTCGTCTTTGAGGTTCCACGGCAAGATCAGCACGTAATCGGGTTTGGTTTCGGCAATCTTCTCGGGTGGGAAAATCGGGATGTGGGTTCCGGGCAGATACTTGCCCTGCTTGTAGGGGTTCCGGTCGACCGTGTAGTCCACGAAATCGGTGCGGATGCCGCAATAGTTCAGCAGCGTGTTGCCCTTGCCGGGCGCGCCGTAGCCGGCGACCGATTTACCGGCGCTCTTCACCTCGATCAAAAAGCTCAACAGCTTGCGCTTGGTCGCCCGTACCTGGTCGGCGAAATCGACATAGGTCTCGATCCGGTGCAAGCCGGCCTCCCGCTCGCGGCTGACGAGCTCCGACACCGAGCGCAAGGTCGGGTGGGTCTCGTCGCCGGCATGGCATGCGTAGATGCGCAACGAGCCGCCATGCGTCCACAGCTCCTCGGCATCGAACAGGCGCATTCCGTGAGCGGCGAAGATCTTGTCGATGCAGAGTGCTGAAAAATAGGAGAAATGCTCGTGGTAGATCTGGTCGAACTGGTTGCCGGCGATGGTCTTGAAAAGGTGCGGGAATTCGATCGTGCAGACCCCGCGCGGCTTCAGGATCAGGCAAATCCCTGCGACAAAGGAGTTCAGGTTCGCAACCTGGGCGAGGACATTGTTGCCGAGGACAAGGTCGGCCTGGATGCCCTCCGCGGCCAACTCGCGCGCCGTCTCGACGCCAAAGAACTTCACCAATGTCGGAACGCCGCGCGCTTCGGCGGCTCTCGCAATATTCGCCGCCGGATCGACGCCGAGGACGGGAATACCCCTCTCGACAAAATACTGCAGCAGATAGCCGTCATTGCTGCCGAGCTCGACGACCCGGCTGGCCGGACCGAGGCCGAGCCTCTTGGTCATGGTTTCGACGTATCGCCGCGAATGCTCCAGCCAGGCGTCGGAAAAAGCCGAAAAATAGGCGTATTCCGAAAAAATCTGCTGGGGCGCGACATACTCCTCGAGCTGCACGAGCAGGCAGTCGCGACAGACACAGGCGGCGAGTGGATAGAACGGCTCCATCGAATTGAGCTGGTCTGCTGCGAGATAGCTCTCACACAGCGGCGACATGCCCAGATCGACGAACCCGGCAAGGGCGCCGCCGCAGAACCGGCAGTTGACGTGGTTATTCATCGGCCGACGCACGCTTTGATTGCACGTTCTCATCCCCTGGACCGTGACACACGACCCGCGCCAAGGGGAACCTTTGGTGTCGTTCAGACCACCTGACGGAACGACATTTCATCGTTCGGTATCATCCGCGGATTTCGGTAAGGAAACGAACACTAAATTTTCGCCCTTGATCACAATTTCGAAACCTTGTGCGACCAGCGCCCGTTGAAAGCTCAGACTGGTGCCCTTTTCAGGAAATAACCAGTCATGTGGTTCGAGGAAGATAGCGGCCGTGTCGCGCACCCACCCGGTGTTCGCTTCGAACAGATCCCGTTCGAAACCCTCAATGTCGATCTTGACGATAAACAGTTGAGAAGATTCTTTTTGGGCATCTACTATTCCAGGAATTGTATGCACCGGAATATGCCCACTGTGACCGCGGATGGTTTGCACTGCCCACGCCTCGTCAAGCGGATTCGACAAAGAAACCCGCCCCGGCTCGGAGCCGATTGCTCCCTCGACGACCTTTACGTTGGTAAATCTTTGCGTGTTGACACGACACATAGCCGCGTTTCCTGGGTCCGGCTCGACGGCTACAATGCGCGCTCCCGGAAATTGCATTGCAAACCAAATTGACGCCGCGCCGACATTTGCACCGGCGTCAATGATTATCGGCAGCTGTCCAGCGGCGAGAATATTTCGGTAAACTCCCAATATGCGGTCGTGTTGTCTGAGATGAGAAATATCGTATTCCTTTTGGACAAAAACCTGCCCAAACGTCAGATCGTCGGTCGAGTTGAGCCGGATTTTGACCGTGCCAACACCGTCAATCGATCTCGACCATTCTGTCTTCCCCTTGATTTTCGCGAGGTGTCTAGACAAAAAAGCCCGCTCCCGCCTAAGACGGTCGGATATTCGCACGCGTCCTAACACGCAGCCGACCCCCATTTTATACCGGTCAAATCGGTCTCCGACTCGCTTTCGTAACAGCAACTAAGAACATCGGCCAGGCATACAATCGATCCGTGATCGATTGTATGCGGGTAGGTTCGTCCCGCAGATGGGCTTTGCATTACTTGAAACGACAAGGCGTAGGGAATATAGTCGGCCGTCTCTGTGTAATGATACCCGATCCAAAAATCGGTTGTGTAGACGCCAGGGATCAATGGCGGAAGCGATACCTCGACGACCACATTAATGGTTCCGCAGTGACCAAAAACGAATGGGCTGGGATTCGGGACAGCTTGCATTATAACGGAAAATGTCTGATCACGGATGTCGACGGCAAGAAACACGGGCGGCGCGACTGTTCGACAGCGGAGCACTATTTCACAGACAAGCTTGAGCCTTGGCTGCTCCCCGACGACAGAGATCGCGATCTTTTCGAAGCCGATGGCGGGAAGCGCGAGGCGGTCGGGCCGAAGCCATACCGATCCCGTCGAAACAAAAGCGTGGGCTGCATAGGTGGTAATGGCGTCTAATGCAGAACCCAGGAAAAGCGTCTGTCCGTTGCTGAGAAGAATGCCAGTCGAGCACAGCGTACGAATGGCCATCATGTTGTGGCTGACGAATAGGACAGTGCGTCCCTCTCCCGAGACCGCTTTCATCTTTCCCAGGCATTTTTTTTGAAACTCGGCGTCACCGACGGCCAATACCTCGTCGACCACCAAGATTTCCGGTTCCAGGTGCGCGGCGACGGCGAAGGCCAGACGCACGTACATACCCGAGGAATAGCGCTTTACCGGAGTATCGAGAAATCTTTCGACCTCGGCGAAGGCGACGATCTCGTCGAATTTGCGTTTGATCTCGGCGCGGCTCATGCCGAGGATCGCGCCGTTCAAGAATATGTTCTCGCGGCCGGTCAGTTCGGGGTGAAAGCCGGTGCCGACTTCGAGCAGGCTGGCGACCCGCCCGCGCAGCACTACGCGGCCCTCGCTTGGCTCGGTGATGCGGGAGAGGATCTTGAGCAAAGTGCTCTTGCCGGCCCCGTTGCGGCCGATAATGCCCAGGACCTCGCCTTGCTTGACCTCGAAGCTGACATCCTTGAGCGCCCAAAACTCTTCGACCTCGTCGCCCTGGACGACCTGTCGACCACGGACGACGTCGATTGTCTTGCGCGCGGCGTTGCGGATCTCGCGCCCGACAACATCGCGCAAAGCGGTGTAGTTCGACCGGCTCCGGCTGGCCGACCGGTGTCCCACGAGATACTTTTTGGACAGGTTTTCGACGGTGATGATTGCGTCGGGCATCGGGCTACGGTTCGGGCGCTCTCGGATCAAGTCGTCAGATTAAGTCTTCAAAGCGCGTTGCGTTTACAGATGGGGTAGACGCCGAACCACTGGAGACGCCCGGCGACCAAGACGCTCTCACGGCCAGGCCGGGCAGTGGCGTCCGCTCCGCGCGCCGCCAAGGCAACAGGGCCTCAGGTCGAGCCGATCGTTGGGCTCGCGCCGCCCGGGCTCGATGACGGTTACATCCACCACTTATTTCGTCTCAAAAGTTGCCGCAAAGGCTAAGCAACGCCGCGGCGGAGTCAAGCTGAATTCCACCTTCGCCAGTGATCTGGTCGCCGGGAGCGCAAAAATACCGGATTGTCGCGGCGCCGCTCCTTCGATGAAATCGTCATTGGTTCTGGCGGCATGGCTGAGCATCGTGGTCTCTGCTGCCACGGCAGAGGCTGGAGGTCCACACTGGGCCGAAAACGAGATGGTTGCGAACCCTGAGGCGCCCCCCTATAAGGCGCCGTAAGGACAGCAGCAGGCCCCTCAAATCGTGAGCGCACCAAGACACACTCCCAGTGATCTGTCCTCGACGGGATTTCCCGCGCCGCAGGCTTCGGTGATTATCTGCGCGCATAACCCCAGGTCAGATTACCTTGCACGCGTATTGGACTCGCTGCGCCAACAGACGCTTTCCCCAGATCGATGGGAATTTCTGCTCATTGACAACGCCTCAAAAGTGCCGTTGGCCTCCAATTGGGATATCTCATGGCATCCAACGGCACGCCACATCACCGAGAGCGAACTCGGCCTCGCGGCGGCCCGGCGCCGCGGGATACGGGAAGCATCCGCCGACCTGATCGTTTTTGTCGATGATGACAATGTCTTGGATGCAAAATATCTTTCAGAAGCCGTTAGAATCAAGCGGGAGTGGCCTTTATTAGGTGTGTGGGGTAGTGGCTCCATCCGGGCCGATTTCGAGGTTGAGCCACCGGAATATCTGGAAAAATTTCTTCCGTGGCTACCTCTACGGGAGACAACAATTCCCCGCTGGAGCAATGTTGCCTCTTGCTCAGATGCAGTACCTTTGGGCGCCGGAATGTGCGTACGCAAAGCAGTCGCCTGCGCCTACTGCGAAACCTGCGATCGATCGTCCATTGTAATAATAGGTCGCCAAGGGAGTTCTCTTTTGAGCGGCGAAGATAGAGAGATTGTGTTTGTGTCCTGCGCTCAGGGACTTGGGATTGGGGTTTTTCCGGAGCTTAAGATGACGCATCTCATACCGGAGCATCGTCTTTCGGTAGACTATATGGTTCGCTTGGTAGAAGGGGTAGCGCTCTCGCTTTTACTTCTCGACTATAAGTGGAGAGGCATGATCCCACGATCTCCGCTTCATTTGAAAGCGTTGTTATCGGTTCTGAAGGCTATTCTGCTCCATCGAGGTTTCGATCGACGAATGCGGTTCGCATTGGTTCGGGCCTGTGCCAAAGCAAGAAGAACTATCGAGTTGGATCTGAAGAAAACGCGCGGCTGAAAATACAGATAGTGTGGCAGATGTGCACGCCTTCTAGGGAGGAAGTGCCTAGCAAAAAGTATCCGCTGGCGAAAATGCTTTCACCCCGATTGAATATACCTATCATTGATCTCATTGCCCACTTGGTGGGGTTATCGCCGGGAGACCTCGCCGCCTTATCTAACAGATCAGCAGGCTCGTACGCGCGGATGCCCAGGCTGCAAGGCGACCAACACCTTCTCCGCACGTATAAATAACGCGATTGCGGCTGAAACTAGAAGTGGCATTGCGCGATGAATTGTGGTATGGTTTATCGGAAGCCGTTCGGAGCAGCTTATAAAAAGCGCCTCCGGTGATCGACATTGACAGAGTCTTTGTGGACTCCTAATCAATCGGGGGATCTGGTGCTAGAGGCTTCCGTTATTATCTGCACGCATAACCCCAGATCGGATTATTTTGCACGCGTATTGGAATCGCTGCGCAGTCAGACGTTTTCCCCAAATAGATGGGAACTTCTGATCATCGACAACGCCTCAAAAGTGCCGTTGGCCCCAAATTGGGATATCTCATGGCATCCAACGTCGCGCCACGTTACGGAGAGCGAACTCGGCGTCGCGGCGGCCCGGCGCCGCGGGATACGGGAAGCATCTGCTGAGCTGATCGTCTTTGTCGATGATGACAATGTCTTGGATCCAAAATATCTTTCGGAAGCCGTTAGAATCAAGCAGGAGTGGCCCTTTTTAGGTGTGTGGGGCAGCGGCTCCATCCGGGCCGATTTCGAGGTTGAGCCACCAAAACATCTGGAAAGACTTCTTTCGTGGCTACCTCTACGCGAGACAACGGCTCCCTGCTGGAGCAATGTTGCCTCTTGCGTAGACGCGACGCCTTGGGGCGCAGGAATGTGCGTCCGCAAAGCAGTCGCCTGCGCCTACTGCCAATCCTGCGAGCAATCATCTATTCAAATAACAAGTCGCCAGGGGGGGTCTCTTTTGAGTGGGGAAGATAAGGAAATTGCGTTTGTGTGCTGCGCTCAGGGGCTCGGTACCGGAGTTTTTCCAGAGCTTAAGATGATACACCTCATACCGCGGCATCGAATTTCGGAAGACTACATGGTTCGTTTGATAGAAGGGGTGCAGGTCTCTGATTTAGTGCTTGGCTATAAGTGGCAAGGCGTTATCCCACAACCTCCATTTCATTTGAACGTGTTGTTATCGGTCCTAAAGGCTATTTTGCTCCATCGCGGTTTCGATCGACGAATGCGGTTCGCGATGGTTCGGGCTCTTGTCAAAGCAAGAAGAATTATCCAGGCGGATCTGAGACAGAAGCGTTCTCAGACAGCAGCAATGTGTCGAGATCGACAAACTCGGGAAGCGAGCCGTCACGGAACCAGGACCTAACGCCGTTATCATCGGATAGGTTCTATAAGTTACAATAGATCCGGCTGGATCGGCGAACGCGGCCTAACCATCAAATACATGGCCTTGTCGCACCTACTGAGTAACGAAGCCTTCAGCCGCGGAAGCGTCATCTGCGCCCGTTTCGCGACTTCAAACCCCAAGATCGGCTTCATCCAGGCGTATTTCCAGCGCAACTCGGGTTCCTCCAGGCGCCCCCCTAGCTCTGCGGCGAGAGCCTGTAGCTCAGCCATAAGATCCGGCCGCTCCGGATAAAAATTGACGTACCAGTTCTGCATGTAAGTCAAGCAAGACTTTCGAACTCGTTCGCTTTTCTCCAACGATCTCAGATATTGCACATGCAATTTCATTGAAAGGACAAGGGCATCCTTCTTCTTGTTCGACGTCCCTATGTTACTAAGGCTCGACGAAGTAACTCTGTAGTACACCCGGGCGTCGGGGACGAAACGGGTGCCGTCGGACGCCAGCAGTACCCGGCAAAAATACTCGCCGTCGTCATCGGAAAGCAGCCGCGTGTCCCACGGTCCCGCCGCTTCGGCGAGGTCCCGGCTGGTCAGCCACGTCGCCGTTTGCATGAATGCATAGAGATTTTCGCTCATCTTTCTGACGAGCCACTCGACGGGCATAAGGTCCTGCCACAGGGAAGTAGGGACGAAGCGTGCATGTTGGGTACGATAGAAAAAGACGCCCCAGGCCGAAGAGAGAAGCGTCCGCGTGCCGTCACCGTCGCGAAGAGCTGCTAGCTGCCGCTCGATCTTGTCCGGCGCCAAAAGATCATCCGCGTCCAGCCACTGAATGTAATCCCCTTGACAGAGCTGAAACGCGTGGTTGCGGGTGGCTGCGGCACCCTGGTTCTCTTTGCGGACAAAAACGACCTCCTTAGAGGCAAATCGCCTCGCCACCTCGGCGGTCCCATCCCTGGACCCGTCGTCCACGACGATAATCTCCTTGCGTTGCCAGGTTTGGGCAGTCGCCGATCGAATGGCGTCGGCGACAAATTCCTCAGCGTTGTAAGCCGGGATCAAAATCGAGACCAGCGGCTTCATGGGCTTCCTCGATCAACTCGTTGAGATTTGGCAAACTCACTCTCCACCTCTGAATCGTATAGATTTTTTGCTGTCGTTAGGTCAACCCTCCTGATAGTCAGCCGCATGGAAGCGGTGCAGACCCATTAAAATAGGCGCGTTCGGCGAGCGTAACCACAATATGAGGGCCCTTGGCCGGGCCAACCGCGCGATCGCCTGCGAGCCGACCTATGCGAGCGGGCACTTATTAAGGCTAATATTTCGAGGCGAGATCCAATACAGCTCGCATGGCAAATTCTCGCGCCAAATTCTTTGGCCAAATCCTTCCCAACTCGTTATACTCGGCTCGTGCCTGTAGCTTGCGGGTGTCGGCCGGGGGCGGTACGGGCCCCTGAGGGAAGGACGGATTTAGTGTCCGCAACGGTCCGGCTATGAGCCTTCTTGCCGCCCCGCCGGTGGAGGGGGCACAGGGGTCGACGCTCGACCTACAGTCGATTCTCGTCGCCGTGTTGCGTCGGTGGAAGCTGGTCACGATCGTCCCGGTGCTGGCGTTGACCGTCGCCTACGGCGCCATCAAGGCGGTGGCGCCGGTGTACAAATCCACCGCCGAGATCCTGATCTTCGACCCGCAGCGGCAAATCGACGAAGCGATACAGAAGCGCATTTCGCCCTTTAACGATGCCGTCGACGCCGTCGCGATGGACACCGAGATCGAGGTGATCAAGTCCAAATCGCTGGCGCTGCGCGTTGCCAAGGAGCTCGGCCTGGACCGCGACAGAGAGTTCCAGGCCGATAGCGGGCTGTTGGCGTGGGTGGAGCGGCTTGGCGTTCCGGGCGCGGGTGTGGAAAAGCCCGGCATGCGACACCCCGCCTCGCCCGAGGGGGGGCCGCAAGGCGGGGGTAGTCGTGACGAGCAGCGGCTCGACCAGGCGGCCGAAATGTTGCGCCAACATCTCGACGCCTCACGCGTGGGGTTTTCCTACATACTGGCGATCACAGCGAGCTCTTGGGACCCGGCAAAGGCGCAGCGCCTGGCGCAGGCCGTGGCCGAGGATTATCTCGCCAGTCAGCGGGAAGCACGCCAAGAGGCGCTGCAAAGAGTGGCGAGTTGGTTGGAAGGCCGGGTCGATGACCTGCGTTCGCGGGTCTTGGAGACCGAGGCCTCGATCGAGAAGCTCAAGGCAGCGAGCGGCCTGGGTGACGCGGGGGCGAGAGGCACAATCAGCGAACAACAGGTCTCGGAAGTGAATGGGCAGCTGATGCTCGCCCGCGCCGAAGTCGCCGACAAGAAGGCCCACCTCGATCAGGCGCGGCGTCTTTCCCAGAACGGCGGCGAGATCGACCAAATTCCCGACGTGATGTCTTCCGGTCTGATCGGCCAGCTGCGCCAGCAGCAATCGCAATTGAGCCAGCGTGAGTGGGAACTGCGCAGCAAAGTAGGCGAGGGCCACGAGGAGGTCATCGCCGTTCGCGTCCAGTTGGCGGCGATCAACAAGGCGATGAACCTCGAAGCCAACCGCATTCTGGGCAACATGCAAATCGCTTACGACACCGCCCTGGACCACGAGCACGCGCTGGAAGCGAGTTTGCAGAAGCTGGTTTCTGCCCGCGGCAATTCCGAGGACTACCTCAAGCTGCAGCAACTGCGGCGAGTTGTCGACGCGGACCGCAAGCTTTACGAGAGTTATCTTTCTCAATTCAACGAGATCTCCATGCGCCGGACCTTGCAGGACGCCAGCGCGCGGATCATTACGCCGGCGGGCCTGGCGCAAGGACCCAACTTTCGGCGCCGCGCGCTGGTTTACGGCGTTGCCGGAATCTTCGGTCTCGGCACCGGGCTCGGGCTCGCTCTTCTCCTGGAATTATTCCGGGCTGGCATCAAGACCGGCGCCGAAGCCGAGCGGTCGTTTGGCTATCCGGTCGTCGGTGTCATCCCCTTCGCGCAACCCGGGAAGAGCGGCCGCGGGTGCTCGCACCAGAGGCTGGTGCACACCATGGCCGACGCGCCGCAGTCGCAATTCAGCGAGGCTGTGCGCGCGACGCGGATCGGCCTCGAGCTCTCAAATGCCGGCCAAGTGCCGAAAGTCATTCTGATCACCTCATCTCTTCCCGGTGAGGGGAAGTCGGCCACCGCGATGCTTCTCGCCGCATCGAGCGCCGCATCGGGCCGTAGAACCGTTCTGGTGGATTGCGACTTGCGCCACCAGTCGATCTCCGGCGTCTTTGGCAGGAAAGGACAAGGCCTGGCAGAGCTTTTGCGCGGAGAGGCCGAGGTTGCAGACGTCGTCATCGACGACGCGCTGACCGGCATCCGGGTGATCCCCGCCGGATCTGCGGTACGAAATTCGGCTGACCTGCTGATGTCGCAGCGTATGCACGATCTGGTCGCCGAGCTGCGGGACAGTTATGATTACGTCGTCATGGACGCGTCGCCGTTGCTGCCGGTCATCGACGCGCTGGCTCTGGCAGCCATGGTCGACAAAATTTTGGTGGTTGTCGAATGGGGCCACACTCCCCGGCTCAGCGTCTCCGAGGCGTTCAAGGTGCTGAGGCCCGAGGCGCATCGGATCGCCGGCGTCGTCCTCAACAAGGTCGAGCTGCAGAGCTATCTGTATAATGCCCGCTACCACTACCGCGCCCTGGGTAAATACTACCGAAATACGTAATTGTTAAGTCGAGTCCTCTTGTCGCGGAACCCCGAACCGGCCAAGGTGCGGCCCGGCGGTTTGGGGGACGACGCCCGCCCGCGCCTCGCGCGCAAGCCGAAGCTCCTTTTCGCACATGAACCCGAGCAGAAAGAACTGGGCGGTCGGCCAGTTGGCTGTTGTCAGCACCTGCTCGCTTGCTCCGATCAGCAACACGCCTACCAGCAAAAGCAGCGCAGAAACTCCGATTTCCGGTGCCACCCCGTTCATGCATTTTACCGCCATGACCAAGTTTCGCATCCAAAGAAATAAAAAAAACGCGGTGCCGACGACGCCAATATCCAGCAAAAATTGAAGAAAACCATTATGAGCTTCAGTAACATACCACCCAACCGCATCAGAAATCTCCATCGCGGCGGGATTTGACGGCAACCAAAACGCGGCAAATCCCCAGCCGAGCACCGGCCTCTCGTAGATGCTGTCGATCACGTAGGGCCACAGCTCGGTACGCCCCGTCAGTGTCGAATCTTTTTCCAAAAAGCTAAAGATCAAATCGACGTTCATCATCAGAAGAATCGACGTTGGTACAATGGCGATCGCCAGGTAGATGCCGATCATGCGGCGAGCGCCGCCCCTGATATAGAGCGTCCCGACAATATCTATTATAAAGTAGGCGAAAATGGTGAGCAGCGCCGTTGTCGACTTGCTCAAAAAAGCGACGACGGTAAATAACACTGTGACGCCGATCGAACGAAGCCGCCGCCTGCCTCCAATCCGGATGCCGTGAAGGCTGGCAAGCACGCCTACCGCCATGGCTTGGCCGAGCACGTTTTTTGTCGGGAACAGCCCGCGGAAACTTTCCCCCTCGACCAGGGTATTGGGATGGAGAACGATCAGGAACAGCGAGGCGACGGTCAAAGCGCCACAGACCGACGCCGTCAAACTCATCACCTCGTCGGTGTCGAGAATTTCGACAATACCAATCGCCCCGACCACGACGAAGAAATAGGCGACGCCGCGGGTGATGGTCATGCTCGGCATCACTGACCAGAGGGCCGAGGTCAGGAGCAGACCCGCAGCCACCAACGGAAGCACCCGATTGAACCGTGGGCCGCGCGGTCCATAAGCACCCCAACAGAAGAGGAGGACGCTGACGAATATTCCAAGTAGATTTATAGATTCGGTAAGCTTGTCGCCAGGCTTTCCACTCCATTCGCCATATATCACTCTGTCGGCGTAGCTGAGAGCATCGCTCGACAGCAAGAAGAATAACCCCGCAGCAAGCTTATACAATAATAACATATTACAGTCCTAAAATTTGACGAATTCTTGTCCCATATTTTGGCTGCTTCCGTTAGCCGACTCTATCGGTCGAGCACCGGGCGGCTGGAGCATTCCACTTTGTTGCCTTTGGCAAAGTAACGCCCGCAGACGTAAAGAAGCCGCTTCCCAAGACGGACCGAGGCACGGCCGCTCCCCCTGTTCTCGATGCGTGAAAATCCAACATCTTCGAGCCGCCGTTTAAGATTTCGGGCGTGATGTCGTGAGCCGTGCGCTCTCCCGAATACGCCGCATCCTCTCAGCAAATCCTACATGCGGGATTAGTCAGCCGTTCTCGGCGTTGGCCGGACCGCACGAAGCTTCACTCTCGGAACCGGGCTCGCAGCGCCTGCCGGCGGCTGTCCCGGCGCGGGCCGATCCTGAGCTTCCATGTTTTGCCCTTCTTCGACCGGCTCCGCTTCGGCCTGCCCGTATCCGAGCAGGTTTGCATGAAGCCGTCCGAGGCGAGACGCATAGTGGCGCACGTCGAACTCCTTGAGGAAGCGGTCGCGCGCTTCTCCTCCCAGACGCCAGCGAAGGCTCTCGTCGCCGATGACGCGGGCCAAGGCGCCGGCGAGCGCCGGAACGTCCCCCGGCGCAACGAATATGCCTGAGACTTCCGGCTCTATGACTTCCAAATGCGCGCCAACCGGCGTCGTAACCACGGCGAGACCGTGCGACAGACCTTCGAGCACGGACATCGCAAGTCCTTCGCCGTGCGAGGGGAGTACGAGGACGTCGGCATCGGTACACAATTGCCTGATCTCCAACTCGTCCAGCCAGCCGGGAAAATGCACCCGTCCGAGGATACCGAGATCGTCCGCCACTTTGCGGAATTCGTCGAGCGGCCCGTCGCCGGCAAGCGTCGCGCGCCAAGGATGCCGCTGCATCGACGGGCTGGCGAGGGCCCGCAGGAGTTCCGGCACACCCTTCCGGGCGCTGAGGCGGCCAAGAAACAACAGGTGGCACGTCTGTCCCGCGCGCGACGTCCTGCTGAGAGAGGGCATCGGATCCGGGACGGCATTGGGCAGGATGGCGACGCGGTCTGTGGGCACTTTGAGCAACTGCGAGACGACGTGCTGGTCCCGCGTGCCCAGCACCACGACCGCCGCGGCGCGGCGGAAAGCAGTCAATATCAGCCGCTTAAGAATGGCCCCTCGGCCAAGGTAGTCGTCGGCGTAATCCGGGTCGTGGAGATGCAGGACGTATCGCATTCCAAGCGCTCGGGCGACGGCCACCAGGGCGACCTTACGAATGGTGCTGCCACGGCCGGCAATGTTGACATGCGCCAAGCACGGCGCCGACACAAGGCGCGCCCAAATCAGCGCCAGTATGGCCCCGGCGAAATAAGGCATGGCGCGGCCGATATAAAGTGGAGAACCGGCGATGTACCACGGGCCGCGCGGGTCGACGACTTGGTAGTGCACTTTTCCGCGGGTCGCGTCATAGGCTCGCAGAAAGTAGCCCATCTGACGGCCGATCCCGCCGCCGTGCTCCAGGCCGCCGGCGCTGACGATCAGGACCGTGCCGCCCGGCAATTGGTCGCGGTCGGAAAGATTGCGCTTCTTCACGACTCGGTCAACCGCCCGCAAGAGGCCTGTGCGCCCTGTCAGCCAGATCGCATTCTATAGCGGCATCCTTGGCCCGGAACAAGCTCCGACCAGCTGTCCGCCGGCCATCGACCCGCCGCCGTCTTTGCTTGGTCGGAATTAGAGTGGTTTTCAGTCAGGTTGCATAGCCGGCATTATTATTGTCAAAAGTTGCAGCATTCCTGCCGGTGGCGACGATCGGGGGTTCGGCCGATGGAATCGCCGGCGTCAACGAAGCCATCGCCACGCGAGGCGCGCAGCTCGTCAAGTGGTGCAGATCAAACAGATGGTTCCCATTCCCCCTTCGTCGCACCCGCCCTTGGAGTTTGTGAAGAAATCGTGCAGCTTAACCAAGTTCGTCGCCCCCGCGAAAGTGCGGGTCGAGAGCCTGCCCCTGGCCTGAACAGGGGCAAGTGACTGAAATCCCTTAGTTCCCGCCTGCGCAGGAACGACGGAATGAGGGACTTGTCGGGCCAGGGAGAGAGTTTTCGCACACACTCCTGGGCGGGGCAGGCGTCGGCATGGAAGCGCTCGCCATTCATTGGCACCGTCTCAGACGCAGGGCGCGGTGATCCCGCCCCTCCGCAAACCGGCCACATCCCCCAACCGGCCACATCCCCCAACCGGTGCATCGCCGCCATCGCCAATTCGCTGCCTCCCGCAAACCCCCTTCTATCTGAATCCACTCGGTCGGAAACCGCTCTAGTGGCGCTGGACCCGTTCGTAAATCCGTTCAAGCCGGTCGCGCGCCAGGTCGGTGTGAAACTTGGAATCGATCTGCGCCAGAGCGCCGGCGCTCCACGCCTCATAGTCGGATCGTTCCTCCCAGCATTGCCGAAGTCGCTCGGTCAAAGCCGATGTGAGACTGTCGATGGTCGACGAATAGGCCTCGACATAGCCAGGCCGTTTCTGGCCGTGGAGCCATTTCCACTTTCCCACCTTGCAATCATTGTCGAAGTTCAGCAGAAAGCCGCAGCGTCCCGGATCGACAATCTCCGTCTGAGCACAGGTCGCGGTGGCAATCACCGGCGTCCCTGCCGCCATCGCTTCGAGCGACACGTAACCAAACGTGTCGTGAAAGGTCGGCAGGATGAGAAAGTCGGCCTCTGCCATAAGACGGCGGACCTCAGCGTTCGGCAGTGAACGGTGGAGGACGATTCCCTCGGCCGAGAGTTCCTGCTCGGCTGCCGCCACACCCTTGGCGTCGGGCGGGCCGATGTAATCATTCACCGACCAGTTCAGCGAGGAAACGATGATCGTCCGAATCGGTATTCCCGCGGTGCGCAATGCTTTGTGAGCCCGAACCAGCGCGGGACCGCCCTTGCGGTAGAAGTCACCGCCGACGAACAGCAGTGTAAGATCATTTCGCGCCGATTTTGGTGCAGACCGAGTCGGCCGCACACCCGGGTAGAGAACCTCACATTTGGCGAGCAGGTGTTCGAGTTCGGGCCGGTCGCGATGTTGACGCCTCATCTGGCGCATCGCGTATTCCGACATTGCGAGGATGGCGATACACTGGGGATCGAGCAGTCGACGGACAAGGTATCGTTCGAGCCAGGGGATCGCTCGGTCCTCCGGCAGGCGCGGGACATAATCCTCGAAAGTCAGCACAAACGGGCATCTGGTCAGGACCGGTACCGCATTGTAGCTGTGAATCAAGTCATAGCCAGGCTCCAGCACGGCAGCGCTATCGAAACGTAGACTGAACCGTGCAAGAGGAGTGAGCGGACCGGCAATCAGCTTCGCATTGCCCTGGCCATGGTGGCTGTTGAACCGCGCATTATAACTGCGGCCCACTCGAACGCGAAGCCGTGCGGTGCCGAACTTCAAACTCATGACGCTCCCGAAACAAGCGGGTCGTTGACCTCGCCCATCGTTGACCTCGGCGGAGGACATAGCCCGGCCCGCGGCCGACCGCGCCATTATGCTCCAGGCGGTGTGCCAAGGATGTGAACGGTGCCGTCCGGCACGCGCGTCCTGTCGATCTTTCAGCGCTTAACCGAGGATCGACCTGTTGCTCTCGTCCGTCCGTCCCAGCGCCTTCAACCGTTCCATTTTCCTGCTCGAAATGCAAGCCTATTCCGATTTGGGGGCTCGTTCTGCGGCGCATTAGCCAAATACGTGTGTCACTTTTCGGTCAGAGGAACTAATTGTTTGACAGCAGCCGAACACCGACGAACTTTGGCGGCGGGGATTTCGCACTGGTTTTGGCACCGGGGGCAGCTTGCGGAAACCCAAAGGGGGATATAAGGCATCGGGGGGACTGTCACTATGATTCCACGTATTTTGGTGTTACCTTCCATGCCCGCGACATTTGTGACCAAACTTTCATAAACTTGTTCGTGCCCCCTTGCTGGCAGCGGCATGCATCACCCGTCCAAATGGGGGATTTAGCAATGCGTCGTCAGATTCTGTCTCTGTTGCTGGTCTTTTCGACCGTATTTATAGGCGATATTAAAATATCTTTGGCACAATCGGCCAATATTTTCGGTGATGCTTCGCCAAGTCAAACGATATACGGTGGGCTCGCGACGACGTTCGGTGTAAAATTTTGGAGTTCGAAGCCCGGCACGATATCGGGGATCCGGTTCTACCGAACGGTGAAAAGTCCGCAGGGCTATATCGCCAGCCTGTACTCGGCGGGCGGCACGCTGCTGGGGTCGGCCGCGCTGGCGCAGGAAACCGGCGCGCTTCCCGGATGGCAGGTTGCGAATTTTGCGAGCCCAATCCCGATCTCCCCGGACACGATCTATATCGCAGCCTACTATTGCCCTGTGGGTTATGGCGCGTGGGCTGCTAATGGGCTGAGCTACGGCGTGACGAACGGTCTGTTGACGGCGCCGGCCAGCTTGGTGGTGGGCGGCAACGGGGTCTACAATTACGGCAATGTCTTCCCGGGGAGCAGCAATGCGGCCAGCAACTATTATGTCGATGTCGCCTTCGCGCCGGCGCCGGCGGCCGCGGCGTACCTGGCCCTGAGCTTTAACCCGCCCAATCCGAGCATCGCGCCCAGCGCGCCGTTGGGCTCGGTGGTGGCGACCATCAACGCCAGCTGGAGCGATGGCAGCCCGTTTACCGGGACCTTGGCCTTTGCGCAGCCTTTTTCCAACGATCAAGGGGTCTTCGCGATTTCCGGCAACGAGCTGATCATCAATCCGGCCGGACCCGGCGTGTCGACCGACGCGGATACGACGATAGACGTCACAGTTGTCGCGACGCAGTGAGGTTGTCGATCAGTTGGCTGGGTGCGCTGCTGCGGCCTGACATTCCACCGTCGCGATTGTCGCCCACCGCGATCGCCTGTGCCGGCTTCGCCGCTGCCGTCCCTGCCGCTTGGGATTAATTTGCAGTAAAGTCTTCTGCCTCCACAACATATCCATCAACAATGACACTTTTTGGACCCAAGTTTCACGCCTTCTTGACTTTCACCTTGTAATTTTCAATCGGGAGCAGTGTAACGGAGTCGCAAAATGCTTCGCCAGGCAGGCACGTTGTTATTGGGGTTGACGCTCGCGATGCTGGCGAGCGGAGGAGAGTCTTTGGCACAATCGATCGAGATTTTTGGCAATGCTGTGCCGAGTAATCCGACCGGTGGCGGGAGGACGGCGACGCTCGGTGTTAAATTCTGGAGCTCGCAGTCCGGCGCGATATCGGCGATCCGCTTCTATCGCGGCACAACCAGCCCGCAAGGGTATGTCGCCAGGCTGTATTCGGCGGGCGGCACCCTTTTGGGCTCGGCCACCCTCGCGCATGCGTCGGGGCCGGTGCCGGGGTGGCAGGTCGCCAATTTCGCCAGCCCGATCCCGGTCGCAGCGAACACAACTTATATCGCGGCTTATTATTGCCCCGCCGGTCACGGCGCGGGAGATCCAAACGAGCTGAGCAGTGGCGTAACCTATGGCCCGTTGACCGCGCCGGCCAGCTCTGCCGCCGGGGGCAACGGCGTCTACAATGCCGGGAACGCCTTTCCGACCAGCAGCTCTCGGGCCACCAACTTTTATGTCGACGTGTTGTTCACGCCGACCGCGGCAACCCTGGTCCTGACTTTCAATCCCACCAACCCGAGCATCCCGGCCAACGCGCCATTAGGCTCGGCCGTGGCAACCGTCACGCCCAGCTGGAGCGACGGCAGCCCGTTCACCGGTACATTGTCCTTTGCGCAGCCGTATTCCAACGACCAGGGGGTTTTCGCGATGTCCGGAAGCAATCTGATCGTCAACCCCTCCGGACCGGGGGTGTCCGTCGACGCGAACACCGTCCAAAACGTGACAATCGTCGCTACCCAGTGAGGGGGATGAACATGCACCGCTTCCTGATATTTATGCTGTCCTTGGTTGCCGTCGCCGTTCCCGCGACCTCATGGGAGGCGAGCACGTCCGGCAATCTCGCGATCAACGTCACCGCCGGGCAAGCCGTCACGGCGCTCAGCCTTTCGAAGGGCACCATGACCGGCGGCGCCCCGTCGGGAACCGTTGTCGGCGCGATCAGCGTGACGATGTCGCCGGCGAGCCCCGCGTTCTCCGGCTCCCTGTCGCTCAGCGGGGCGAATGCGTCGCAGTTCCAGATCTCGGGCGCGAATTTGACGACCGCTGGCGTCGTTGCCGCCGGTACGTACAACATCAACATCGTCGCGACCGAGACCGGTGCCACCGGCTCTCCCTTCACCCAACCTGAAACAATCACCGGTACAAGCAGTAGCAGTACCGGTACAAGCAGTAGCAGCACGGCCCAAGTTCCCGGTCCTAGTGTTGTCCTCTACAGTCAGAACGGAACGAGCGGCTCCCCGTATTACGTTTGCAATACCAATTACTATGTCTCGACTACCGGTAACAGCGCCAATAACGGCACATCGCCCAGCTCGCCGTGGGATATCCAGACCGCTAGCACGAAGAGCGTTGGCGCAGGGAGCTGCATCAACGTCGCGACGGGTCTTTATACAATTGGTCTCATGCAACTTGCCCACGGCGGCACGACCGCATCGACCACGGGCTATATCGCGTGGCGCTGCGCGACCATGCCATTCAGCTTTTCGGGCGGTGCCTTGCAAGGCGAGGGCGCTGGTTGCCGGATCTATAGCCCGGGCCAGACGGCCATTGTCTTCAATACGTCTTATGTTATCTGGGATGGCTTTGAGATAATCGGCTTCGATACGGGAAACGGCTATTCCACCGTTGGCTTCGACAATGAGATGGGCGAGGCTTGGCACAGTCCGGCCGCAGCCGGCAACTACGATCACATCATATTGATGAACAACGATATCCATGGTTTTACTCAGTCCGGCATTCAGTGGGCTAACCAGGATTGGGTGTGGGTAATCCACAACCTGTGGCACGACAACTCTTTTGCCAGCGGCAATGACGGGTCGGGTTTTTCTGATTGGGACCCGGTCGGTCGCACCGGATACACACCAACCGCGCAAGATCAGCTTTGGCATTCCAGTACGGACGGCATCCAGTATCACGTGGTGCTCGCCTACAATGTAGCTTACCATAATTACAATCCAGTAGCTCCAGCCAATTCAACCGACGGCGAGGGGATCATCATCGACGACTGGGGCCACACGCAGAATACATGCAGCGGCCTTGCCGGCACTTGCCCCTACAATGGCGCAGGCTTGGTGATGGGCAATCTGATATACGACAATGGCGGCAGCGGGATCGAGGCATTTGCCTGGGGTCCGGCTACCGCCAAACTCACCGTAGCCAACAACACGATGTACGGCAACCAATGGAATACGGCGAACGCGTCCCACTGGGGTGGCGAGGCGATGATCAGTTACGCTGCGAACCAGAAATGGATAAACAACATCATGGCGGCGGCAAACGGCTCCAACCTGTGTTGGAACGCCAGCACCACGTTTGGAACATCGGCATGCTCCCTTTTGGACGGTAACACCAGCGGCAGTATTTTGCAGAACAACGTAACTTACACCGGTCCGGTGTCATTGGTGAATACCGCCGACACGTTCCCGACGTCCGGCACCAACGCGAACAAGAGCGGCAGCGATCCAAAGTTTAATTCGGCGACCTGGCTCAGCACCAGCAACAACTTTGCATTGCAGGCCGGGAGCTCTGCGATCGGCTTCGGGCAGGCGTTCGACCTTTGGCAGCAGTCAGGTTCGGTCGATGCGGGGGCATGCCCCTCCGCACTGGCGCATTGCCCGTGAGTTGGGCAGAATCGGTGTCAGCTCGTGCCAACCGATCGGTGATAGGTAGGTAAATCGCGTTTTGCGGTTGTGGCCTTGTGGAGTTGTTATAAGCAGCGCCAAATCCACAGGGCTCACCGTTTGCCGCCCACGCCGCCGCCGGTGTCCGATATCCCAGGGGTCTGGTGAGGCTTTTCCCCGGCCGCCAAACCCGCTACCTTCTCCGCCGGCTAGAGGTGCCTGCGCGCGGAACGCCAGCCGCCGCTCGGTCTTGCACGCAGCCCCCGCGACCGCAACGGCGCCTGCTGTTCGCTCGGGATAGAGGTGATATCGGCGGCCCACCCCTGGTTCGGCCGGTGGATCGCCAGCCCGCGCAACAGGGAAGGACAGATCCGGTGCTAAGGCGCCGACCGGCTGGTCTTCGGTTTTGAGCCGCGGGGTTCGAGCCTCCATCATCGCATCAGCGCCGTATTCGCTTGCGGTTGCCCGCTTGGCCGGCCCGGCGCAGCACCGCCGAATGCCTGCCTGACAATCGTTGCTGCTTTTTGTTCCGCCTCTTCCAGGGCATCATCGAGCCGCGTCGCCGGTGCCGCCTGCAGCGCGGTCCCTTTCCTCCTGGAGGCCCTCCGAGGTTTATTAAAACGGGCTTTCTAAATTGCATGGGTGAAATCGTGCATTTAGCTCAGCGGCCCGCGGTTGAACCAGCTGGAGGCGTACCTTATGATTGCCCGAACCCCGAATGATTGCCCGAACCCCGAATGATTGCCCGAACCCCGAATGATTGCCCGAACCCCGAATGATTGCCCGAACCCCGAATGATTGCCCGAACCCCGAATGATTGTCCGAACCCCGAATGATTGTCCGAACCCCGACGCACGGTTCTATCTGGGATGTTTTGCAAAATGAAAAGGACGCGATGTCGGAATGCACCTTTACAAGACTGATTTTTACCACCGGTTCGCGCAGGCCTCACAGCCGGCTGCGTTACGATAGCTCGGATATGCTTATGTCTATGGCGCGCCGTAGCGTATCATGTATAAACACGTAGAATTTATCATTGTAAGATTGTATACACTGATATTTGGTAGACCTGCGATGCAATGGTTCAATAAAGCGTTATTTCGTCTTGCGTTGCACGGCAGCGGGTACCATAATTGCGGAGACTACTGCCGCTTATCGGGTGAAGTCAACTTCATGCATGTTTTGTCAAAATTCAAACCACAACTTTGTATTGATGTTGGCGCCAACAAAGGCCTTTACTCGGAGGCGCTGCTCAGCATTACCGGTTCACAGATCATAGCGTTCGAGCCGTTGCCTAAAGCGTTTGCCAGCCTCTCGAAACTTCAAATGCTCTTTCCAGATCGCCTGATTGCAATAAACAAGGGTGTTGGAGATAAAAACGCTGAACTGGATTTGTACTTTGGAGCGGAAGATTCAGAACTGGCCTCGTTTAGCACAGAGGTGAATGAAATTGATTACGTAGGGAAGAGCAACAACAATTCCATGAAAGCGGAGGTAATTACCTTGGATACTTTTTTCGACATTCCACTTCGCGAAAATTCCTTACAGATCGATCTCTTAAAAATAGATACTGAAGGATACGAGTACGAAGTATTAATTGGCGCAAAACGGACGATTGCTAAAGGTAAACCAAAATTTATTCAGCTTGAGTACAACTGGCACCAATTATTCAGAGACCGATCTACGTACAAAATAGCCGCGCTGTTACCTGATTATATACCGTATCAATTATTAACATTTGGCCTTAAACGAATTGATGTAAGAAAGCCAGAAAGTAATATTTATCACTATGCCAATTTTGTATTTGTACGAAGCGATATAGCAATTTAGTCGAGCGCGGTCGAGCCGCTTCGGCCGGTCGGGGACCTGCGAAGTCCTGGTCAAATTCCGTCGTCTGCGCTCGACCTGGTGCGTCTGGGGATTGACCATCTCACACGTGACAGATGTTCGCAGCAGGTAAAAGAGATGCGAGGGCACAATCACCAATCCCAACAGGATAAATAAATTAACGCCGGATGGGATCTTGTTCCTGCCAGTTCGACGTTGTCGAGTAGTTCGGCAGAAACATCTGTGGTGTTGTGGTCCTCTCGGCAATGGAACCGATACTTATTTTACTGGCTCATAGCCCCGAGTCCTTTCAAGGGCTGCCGCCCTGATGGGTCGTCATAATCGTGAAACCTCATGCCGCGGCCGGGCGCGCATGATGATCGGCGAGGACCTGGGCGATGACCGTGGTGACGCGCCGGCCGGTCGGGATGTGCAGGAATTCGTTGGGGCCGTGCGCGTTGGAGTGCGGGCCGAGCACGCCGGTCACGACAAACTGCGCCTGCGGGAATTTCGCGCCGAGCATCGCCATGAACGGGATGCTGCCGCCTTCGCCCATATAGGCGGGCGGCGCGCCAAACGCGGCCGCCGACGCGCGCGCCAGGGATTGCCCGAGCCACGGCGCCAACGCCGGCGCGTTCCACCCGGTGGCGCTCGACCCGAGAGCGAATTCGACATGCGCGCCGTAGGGCGGGTCTTTTTCCAACAAGGTGCGCAGCATGGCGCCCGCACCTTCGGCATCGAGGGTCGGCGGCAGCCTCAGGCTGAGCTGGGCTCGCGTGAAGGGCAGCAGCACGTTGCCGGCGTCGCCCGGGCTCGGCAGACCATCGACGCCGATGACCGCCAATTGCGGCCGCCAGGTGCGGTTCAGGACCAGCTCGGTCAAATCGTCGGCCGCCGGCGCCATGCCCGGCACAAACGGAAACTTGGTGTAGACCGCGCCGCCAAGCGCCGCCGCGGCCTGGCGCGCCTGCACCACCCGCTCGGCCGGGATCTGGGTGTAAAATTCGGACGGCCGGACGGTCCCCGTTTCCTCGTCTTCGAGGCGCGACAACAGCCGGCGCAGGATGCGAAAGCTCGACGCCACCACGCCCGAGGCGTCGCCCGAATGCACCCCTTCGTCGAGCACCCGCACCTCGAGAGTGCCGGCGGTCATGCCGCGCAGCGACGTCGTCAGCCATAGTTGGTCGTAATTGCCGCAGCCGGAATCGAGGCAAACCACCAAGGACGGGTTGCCCAGCCGGCCTGCCAGATGCCGGCCTGCCAGATGCCGGCCTGCCAGATGCCGGCCTGCCAGATGATTGACGTAGTAAGGCAGGTCGTAGCTGCCCAATTCCTCGCAGGCCTCGATCAGGATCACGCAGCGCGCGTGCGGCGCGCCCTGCTCGCGCAACGCCAGCAGCGCGGCGAGCGCCGCGAACATCGCATAGCCGTCATCGGCGCCGCCGCGGCCATAGAGCTTGTCGCCTTCGAGCCTCGGGACCCAAGGGCCAAAGCCTTCGGTCCAGCCCACCATCTCCGGCTGCTTGTCGAGATGGCCATAAAGCAGCACGGTGTCGCTGCCGGCACCCGGCACGTCGATCAGGATGACCGGGGTGCGGCCGGGAAGCCGGACGGTTTCGAGGCTGGCGCCGGGCAGCGCCGGCAATTTGGCGCGCGCCCAGCCCTCAAACAGCGCCACCGCCGCCTCCATGTAGCCGTGCGCCGCCCAATCGGGATCGAAGGCCGGCGACTTGTTCGGGATCCTGATGTAGTCGGCCAAGGTCGGCACGATTTCGTCACCCCAGCACTGGTCGACAGATTTTTTGACGGTGCTGTCGCGATGTGTGTTGGAATTGATGGCGCGGTCTCCAGTAGGGATGAGGATGCGGGGTCAGGCAGCCAAGTCAATCGGCCGGTCAGCAAGGTTCTGGTTTAGGGTCTGCCACCCGTCAGACTTTGCGCATTGCGATCTGACCAGCGGCGAGCAACGCCCAGAACAACATGGCTGCGGTCTCGGCCGAAGGCAGCACCGTCTGGGTCTTGATCCGGCGCTTGAACTCCTCATGGAGCCGTTCGATTGCGTTGGTGGTGCGTGCGCTTTTCCATTGGCTGAGCGGCAGTCGGATGAAAGTAAAGAGCCGGTCACCGGCCTCCTCGAGGCTGTCGGCTACCGCCTTGCATTTGAGCCGCCATTTGCGGAGGAAGGCACGCCGGCGCTCCTCGATCTCTGCAGCCGAGGCGGCGTAGATCATGTCGTTGTAGTCGGCCGAGACCTCGTCGTGCAGCCGCTGGGGCGCGTGGGCGAGCAGGTTGCGGTGCTTATGGACGGTACAGCGCTGGGTCGGCACATCGCTCCAGAGCGCGGTCAACGCCTGCTCCAACCCCGTCCCGCCGTCGACAATCAGAAACTCTGGCTTGCGCAGCCCGCGCTTGACGAGGTCGTCGAGGACGGCGCGCCAAGCCTCGCTGGTCTCGCCCGCCATGTTTTTGATGGCCAACAGCACCTTTTGGCCGTCCTCGCGCACGCCGAGCACGACCAAGAGCACGATTGAGGTGGCCTTCCGGTCGAGCCGGACCCGCACCACAGTGCCGTCGAGGATCAGGCGGACGATCGGTTCTTCGCCGAGCGCGCGGGCATTCCAGGCGTCCCAATCACCCTTCACCTTGCGCCACACCCGGCTCACCGTGTCCTTGCTGACCGCGCCGCCGAACACGGCCGACAGCGCCCGCCGCACCCGACGTGTGTTGGTACCGCCAAGATAGGCACCGGCGATCAGCGAATCGGCCTGCTTGGTGCGCCGCTGGTAAGCTCGCAGCGCCTTGCTCTTCCATTCCGTGGTCTTGCCCTCTGCGGTGTCGAGCCTGGCCCGCGGCACCGCGATCTCCACCCGGCCAAAGGTCCCCAGCAGTGAGCGCGATCGGTGGCCGTGCCGGTGGCCAGTGACATTGCCCGCGTCATCGGCATTCGCGGCATCCGCCTTGGGCCCGCGAGCGTACCGTGAGCGTGAGAGCACCGCCTCAAGCTCGCTCTCGATCATCGTTTGGATGAGCTCGCGCACCCGGTCGCGCAAACCGGTCTCGATCGGATCAAACCAATCGTCGAGAAGATGCACCGCCGTCTCGGCTTCCGAACCGTGAAGCGGCGACTTTGTGATATTGTTGGTCATGGCGTGGTCTCCACCGGCGCTCAACGCTGGGATCGTTTGGGTTTCAGCACCCGGAGACTACGCCACCTTCAATTCCAACCACATCCCGGACGGCACCTTTTTGACCTTGGCGATGTCGATCATTCAAAGGCGCTCCTGTGAACTTGTGCGGCGAGGAGAGTGAAGGTGATCGCCAGACCCGAGTTACTGGCGGTCGGTTGTGGAGAGCCTGTTCGTGATTGCCGGCAACAAGGCACAGACGGCGAACGTGACAAGGATGGCGATGCCCCAGAGGAGTTCGTGTTCGCTGGCCGCACCGATGTTCATAAAGCTCTCGAACACTCGCTGAGATCGCAACGATCGCGGCCAGCAATTTGAGCTTGAGATGCCCGAAATCGACGGTGGCCCATCCGCGACGGCTTATATCTGAGCCCTTCGAGATCGAAGCGCGAGAGGAAATTTTCGTAGCAGGCCAACATCACGGCGCCAGCAGCCAGCGGCTGGCAAAGATGCTTTGCTCGACCAGCCGCTCTACGGTCGTGTGGTTGCGCGACGGCAGGAGGTCAGCGATGCGATTCCCTCGGCAGACGGCACCCACCTTGCCAAGCTTGCGCCGTGCTCGCGCTCTTCGCGGAGCGCTGAAAACGCCATCCCGCTTTGAGGACGATGCCCGGCCACTGGCGGTCTTCCGTGCTCTCAAGTGATACAAACCTTGGGATGTCTGGTAAAAGAGGAATGACCGAATGGCAAAAACTGGCGATATGAACGCTCGAAAACGAGACAAGAATTACAGCTCTTCGTGTTGCATATGAACTCTGCGTTAGAATTACCGCCTGAATGAAAGTGAGGACGCAGCGGTTGATCTATATGATCTCGGACACTGATTTTTTCGGCGGCGGGATGGCGAGGTTATGCACCACAAGAGTTGGAGATATATTATCTCTCTTTGGACGTCGTGCAGCAAAAAAATTGCTGTGGACTTATCTCGTTCCTTCAGGATGAAAGGGGTCATGAAGCGCGGGCGGTGCTGCTTGGGTGCCGGGTTCTTTGCTGCCGCCTTGCGGCTTTTTCCGGAGCCGGGCAACGTGTGGCTCCTCAGTCTCGTCGGTGGCGTCGTCCCGCACTCACCGGCGAGCGCAACATATCTGGGCATCGACGCCGCGACATCGGGAAATTGGACCGGTCATTATGGATCGGATGGCTACATAATTCCGGGCTCGTCCACCAGCCTTCCCGATTATGCGCGGCTGGCGGTCACTGCCAGCACAACCAAACACCCATGCGCCGACAGCCAGTGCCTCCAAACTGCGGATGGCTCGTCGCGCAATTGGAATTCGTGGCAGACGAACACTTTCACCATCGATGTGAACATCACCGACGGGAACACGCACGAGGTCAGCCTCTATGCTTATGATCTGTTCAACACCGGAGACATACAAAATATCACGATAAAAGATGTCACCAGCGGCGCCGTTCTCTCGTCTCAAGGCTTGTCCAACTTTAATAGTGGGGTGTACCAAAGATGGGAGATCAGCGGTCACGTGACTATTGTAGTCTCTGGTAAAACATCGTCACTACCGGCAGTCATAAATGGGTTCTTTTTCGATCCGCCGCCACCGGTGACCGCGCCGGGGCATTTGATCGTACTGGCGAGCGCTGCGGCAACCCCAATCGCCATCCCTGCTCCAACCGATCCCAACTACCCCGCATCGCGGCTCAGGGTCCGGGTGTCCGCGCTTCCTTCCGGCGGACGGGTGACGCTTTCCGATGGCGTGACGCCGGTCAAGGCCAACGAAACCCTGACGGTGGCTCAGTTGGCGAGCCTGACGTTTGTCCCGTCGACGAGGGTCACCACGGCGTCGGATTTCGTATATACAGTCACCAATCCGGCAGCACGAAGCACCCCGGGGAGGGTGTTGATCGCGGCTGAGGTCGTCCCGGCGTCTCCGTCTCCCCCGGCATGCTCCGCTGCCGGGATGGAATCGGCTCCTATCATCCGCAATGACACCGGGCGGCCGATTTCGCTGCTCGTTCCGCGCAGCAGCATCATCCCCTCGGATGTTGCGGTTCTGGTTAACGACGGCGATCGGCGGTCCATTGTGGTCGGGCAATATTTTCAACTAAAACACCGCATCCCAAGCGCCAATATGATCCATGTAACTCTTCCCGTCGCTCCGGCGGTGGGCGCGAACTATACAATATCAGCGCAGGATTTTTCGCCCCTAAAGGCGCAAGTCGATGCACAGTTGGGCCCGAATATTCAAGCTTATGTAATTACCTGGACCCAGCCTTACGCGGTCTTTGGAGGACGTCCTGGAGCGGTCGGAATAACGAGCGCGTTCACCTACGGATATAACGGTGGGGAGGGCGAGTTCCCTAACTATTTCAACACCACGACGTATCAACCTTATACAGATTTTCAAATACGTCCGGCGATGATGCTCGCCGGGTATACCCCCCAAGATATAATATCGTTGATTGATCGAGGCGCGGTGGCACAACATATCCTGCCCGCGGGAAACGGATATTTTATCAGCACGACAGACGCGGTGCGAAGCGTTTCCCGATATCTCGCTTTTCGGACGGTGGCGAGCCAATGGAATCACCCAAACGGCTTGATCATGGCTTTCATCGACAACTCGGCAGGGACCAGGAGCGACTTCATTCAGAATACCCCGAACGTCTTGTTTTACGAAACCGGCCTGCCGGGAGTGCCGGCAATCAACACCAACCGCTATGTTCCCGGCGCGCTCGCGGATCACCTGACCTCGTATGGCGGAGAGCTCTTAAATAGCCCTCAGATGAAGATTTTGGATTGGATTAAGGCGGGCGTGACCGCCAGCTACGGGACCGTGGCCGAACCTTCCGCAAACCCAGCCAAATTCCCACAAGCGATGGTCTTGGTAAACCGATATTTTAGCGGGAACACCGCATTGGAAGCATATAACAAATCGGTTGACGTACCCTACCAAGGAGTATTTGTCGGAGAGCCTCTGGCACGCCCGTTTGGAACAAAAGCGTCTTTCATCAAGGGGGTCTTAGCGATAAAGACGAGCATACTTCAATCTGAGAATAGCTACTCGTTGCTTGCAGGCAATTATTGCTCGGGGCCGTTTACCACGTTGCAATCAAATATCCCGGTTTCACAGTACTCCTACACCACCATCACGGACGCGACGGGATTTCATCCTTATTACGAATTGATGCAGCACTAGCCAGGTGGCGGAAAAACGAAGATCTCGTCACCCGCACATCCTTCGAGACGCTTCGCTCCTCAGGATGAAGTAAGTGTTCTCAATTGTTCACCTCACCCTGAGGAAGCCCGAAGGGCTGTCTCGAAGGGTGCTGGCGCGGGAGATTCGAGTTTTTCCGCAGCCTGCTAGCCCGCGGATATCTTCGCCACTGATGCGAGATGCGTCCGACGCCGCGATCAGGACAGCCTTGCGCTGCGCGACGGCCTGCGGCCAGGCTTTGACCAGGCTGAGCGCGACGCACATGATCTGCGCAAGCCGTGACCCGAACCGCCCCGCCACCCGGACCGGGAAACCATTATGATTGAGAGGGTCAGATGCCCGAATTGCGACGACAGCTTGTATCGGGCTGCGGGTCGGCTCTGAGATATGCCTGACTGCTTTTACCAACCCGGTCTTGCGCGAACTCGACGGGCGGCCCGGATCAAAGCAGCGCACCTTTTGACCGCGCGCCTCGCGACAATGCCCCTCTGGAACGTACTCGGCCTTGTGCTGCTCGTCGTCGAGGGTCGTGCACCGCAATGAGCCTGGCTTCTCTCTACTCGTTGCGGCGTCCGCCCTGTGGGTCGCGGCTGCCGCGTTTACCCTGACGCTCATGCTGCCGTTGAACAGTCGTTTGGCACGTGCCGACTCGACTTCCTCACCAAAACAGTCACTGCTCGACTACAAGCGATGGTCCGCGCGCCACCTGCCTCGTCTTCTGGTGCTGGCAGCGGCGCTGCTTTGCCTCTTGCCCGCAAGTTATGCCTAGAGCACCGGCCGAATCGGCCTGATCGAGGCGGAAGTCGGAGCGCCCGCCTCAGCGTCGGTGTCGACCGTCTCAACCAGTAGCGGCGTGGGCGGCTATTCGCCTTGAAATATCGCGTATCGGATCAATCTCGACTGAGATTTCAGCACCGTCTTACCGGAAAGCACGGAGAAAACCCGTGACTAGTGGTGCGCACCCGACGCTTGTGACCCACCGCCGCGTCCTCCGGCCGCCTTCCCGGCGAAGGCCGGGATCCATGGTGCCATGGGCACCGGCCGCAGCCTGTCCTCGGGCCGGTGTGGCAAAGATTTTTGGGTGTGATCCGTCAGAATTGCTCCACTAGTGGTGCGAACCAAACAGATGGTCCCCACCCTTGGTTCCTTGTCGCCCCCGCGAAAGCGGGGGCCCAGAGCCTGCCCCTGGCCTGAACAGGGGGCAAGTGAGGAAGCGGTGGCCCTGGGTTCCCGCTTTCGCGGGAATGACGGAAAAGGAGCGGGTAACAAGCGTCAGAATTGCTCCACTAGATCGCGGCGCGCGACAAAGCATCGCGTGTTTTACTTGGATTCGGACGGATCTGAGATCCGCGGTCTTGGAACCCGCCGCCGCGGCTCCGTTCTACGGGCGCTCGCCGCCGCCGCGTCGCGATTTGCGACATCTTTGTCGACCGCTTCCTTTGCCAGCCGAAGGGCGCGTAGGCGCGTCGTTTTTTCGGACTCGGCTTGCCGCAAAGTGTCGGCCAGTGGCGTTTGTGCATTGGCTTTCTTGATCGACTTGAACTGCCCCTCTGCACGTCGCTGGCTTGCGGTGCCCCGCGCGGGTTCGGAACGCATTGCCGCGACCTCCTCTACAAGTGGACGATTTCACCGGACGGCACCTGCGTCCCGGAATATTGTTGCAGCCATTCTCGGGCCACGTCGTCGACAGACGACCCGGTTGCCGTGGAGCACCTCACTCGTCGCCCTGATTTCTGCGCCACCACGACGGCATGGTTCCACTGCCGGTCGTCAGTCATCGGTCCCTCGACAGAGAACGTCTCCTCGTCCTTGTCGGTGACGACCAGATAGAACGGTTGGCTGGGCAAGGGCCTATATCCTCGTGCGATCGGCAACCACGGTGGCAAGGTGCTCCGCGATCATAATCAGCTTCAGAGCGTCCCCACGCCCGGGACAAGCCACGGGCGATGCGGACCTCCGGGCGGTGTTGTCACCAAATCATCGGCATCCTTATCCGCAATGGTGATATTGTCCGCGCCCGCGCGACTATTCGCTTTGCGGCCGGCGTCGTGCGCGGCGCACCATTTGTTGAAGCCGTGGGCAAAACTATCGGACAAGGATATATGCACTCGGTCATCCCCGTATCTGAGGTATATATCGTATGGATGTGGGGACAATTTCATAATTTTCCAGGATAATCTGGGTGTTATTTCATAGGTCACGCACAACCGGCTCCGATCCCGTTCAAATCTACGCACCGCGTGCGGTTGTGAGCTCCGCAGCGTCTTACCGGCCTGTTGCCGCGGGATCACCCCGAGCAGCGCACTGATGCAGGACTTCGCGCGTGGTGTATCACCTGGAGACCCGACAGCTTCTTCTCGAACGGCAGGACGTGCGGGTTTTCGAGCGCGGCCACCATCTTCTCGGCATTGGTCACGAAATAAGGCGAGAGGTAGCCGCGGTCGAATTGCATGCCTTCGACGATGTCGAGCTCGGTCTTGAGGCTCTCTGCTTCCTCGAAGGTAGTGACGCCTTCGTTGTCGACCTTCAGAGAGAGTGTCAAATGTACTCTTGACTAAATGGTACGAGGACTGGCAAATTCAATCTTTGTTTTCGCATTTTAAATTCTGGAATTGTCCTGACAACCGGACAATATCTGCCTTAACCGCCCGCGAAAGCGGGTACCCAGAGCTTGCCCTTGGCCTGAACAGGGGGCAGCCTTCACCACACCCACTGCTTCCTGGACCCCCGCTTTCGCGGGGGCGACGAGAAAGGGAAAATGGGAACCATTTGTCCGGCTCGGACCACTAGCGTCAGCTGGCGTCGAACCCCTTTTGTCGCTGCACCCACTGAAAACCCTCGTGCTTGGTGATGGCCGCGATCGCGATCGAGCCGGCAACGGTTTTGGGCCGCGCGATGGCGAACTTCACAAAGCCGATCGTCGTCTCCACGAGAAAACGCGCCAGATCAACCGCGTCGCGGATGGGCATCGCATCGACGAAGAGAAGCTCGAATAGCGCGGGCGAGAGCTTGGCATGGAGTTCGCGCGCTTGATCGGGCGTGAGCCCGCTGGCGGCGGCCGCATCCTCGAAACCGGTCCCGAGCCCAAAGATCAGACGGCTGAGAGCCTCGTATTCGCCATCCCACCGAATGCCGAATTCCTGCTCGCCTTGCACCTGGGTTGGCGCCGGGGAGTTGGGCCCGAGCAGCAGAATCTCCCAGACCTCGGCAAGTGGGCGACCTGCCGAGTAACCGCACAGCCGCACCCGGGTCCAGACCTCGCCAGCGTAGGCGGCGGCCTTCTCCTCGAACAGGAAGGTGCGAAGCCGGGTGGCGACTTGGGCAAGCGAATAGCGTGCCGGATCGAGCGCCCAGTCCTTTCGCGCCTCGTCCTCGCCATTGAAGCGGCGGCGCAAATCCTTGAGCAGCGTGTCGATCGACTCGCTTCCGATACCTCCCGCGCCGGTCACCATCGCTCCGATCGGCAGGCCCTGCCGCAAATTCACGATTTTGTCGGCGTGTCGATAGACCATGCCGCTCGCAAACGAGCTGGCGCTGTCCGCCGCCATGACCACCCCATCGTTGATTTTGACGGAGACAAGGACGGTCATAGTGCTGACTCACTGAAGGAGGACCACGCATCATACTGTCGTGCGCGCGCTGTGGAATCGTTTTCCGGCAGGCGGGCGCGCCGGATCATGAGCGACGACGCCCGCCTTGGTCGATGCCGAGCGCTGCCGGAAGCTGCTGTATTTGGTTATGGTCGCCCCTTGTTTTTCCATAATACCCGGCTCGTGTCCAAGTGGCACCCCGCCGGACCTCTCGTCCAGATTTTTGGAGGAATCTCATTTTGCCAGATCACGAAGAACATGCCGGGAGGTCAACATTTACTCGAAGGCAGGGGAGGCAGGCTGGTCATTCCCAAGTTCGGTATAGATCCGCTCTGCGTGATCGCATGATTGCCTGTTTTGTAAAACTCCTCAGGCTTCAAATATTTTGCGCGGAGAAATTGCAACCGCACGGCGCTTCACTACATAGACTCCATTAAAATGATGTTGGAGTAAGAGATATGGCCGATGACAGCAGTGCGCCAAAGGTTAATCCCAGCATGGTTGCCGAGATCGTCTGTGGTTATGTCTCGCAAAATAATGTCGGAGTCGACCAGATTGCGGTCCTGATCGAGACGGTGCATCGCACCCTCAGCGGCCTCGGCAATAGCGCGCCTGCGCCGGCGTCGCAACCGCTGGAGCCGGCAGTCCCGATCCGGCGATCGGTGCAGCCCGACTACGTCGTGTGCCTTGAATGCGGGTTTCGCGGCCAAACCCTGCGCCGGCATCTGCGCACGTCGCACGGGCTCGAGCCGGTGGCGTATCGCGCCCGCTGGAAATTGTCCCCCGGTCACGCCTTGGTCGCGCCAGCCTACTCGGAGCGGCGTTCGACGATGGCAAAGGAGATCGGTCTTGGTCGCAAGTCGGTACCGGCCGAGACCGCGCCCGCACCAAAGCGGCGAGGACGCCCACAGCGAACGGTGCAAGCCGGCTAACCCTGCTTCGCCTCGGATTTCTTGCTGTGCACGGACCGGTCCGACGGGTCGCGGCGCCTGATTTCCAGGTCCAAGAAACTCCCGCGCGTGTGGTTGACCCGCAGCGGCAGCACCGTCGAGCCGGATCAGAGTAAGCCGAAGCCCCCGAGGGTTGCGCCGGCGAGCAGCATCCACATGGGGTTGAGCCGCGTCGCCAGCGTCGCCGCGGCCGCGGCGAGCGTGACGACCGCAGTCCGCCATCCCGTGTCCGCCGCGCGCGCCATCACGGCGCCGCCGGCGATGACGATCCCGATGACAACCGGCACCAGGCCGAGGCGCACGATCCGTTGCCATGGCGCGTCGCGGAATCGACCCCACAGGCGATAGGCGGCAAAATACATGGCGCAAGGCGGCCCGAAGGTGGCAAACGCGCTCGCCACGGCTCCGGGAAATCCCCCCACCTTCCACCCGACGAAACTCATCATCAGGATCATGTTCGGCCCGGGGACAGCTTGGGCGATCGCGAAGAAATCGGCAAATTCCTGATCCGTCATCCAACCGTGGGTGCTGACGACGAAGTTGCGGACGTCCGGCAGGACGGTGGGGAAACCGCCAAAGCTGATCGACGACAGCAGGGCAAGATGCGCGGTGAGCGCGACCAGAGGGGAAGGGCCGCTCATCGCGCCCTCGCGTTTTCGCGGCCGGCGACGGCAATGCTGAGCGGCACCAAGCCGAACAGGACGACGAGAAGCGGCACTCTGCCAAAGGTAGTCAGTCCGAACGCAAGCGCGGCAAAAAGCCAGGCGGCCGGGCGCCGGCGGTGCGGCATCAGGAGCCTTAGGCCGGTCGCGATGAGAAGCCCCGCTGCCGTCGCGGCAGCCCCGCCGAGGATGTTGCGGAGAACCGTCAGGTGAGCATATTTAAGGTATAGCACGCCGAGCGAGAGGCCGATCGCCCACGGGATCGCAAGGAAGCCGCAGAGCGCGGCGATTGTGCCGATCGCGCCTCGCATCTTCGCTCCGACGCAGACGGCAATGCCGACGACGTTGGGTCCGGGCATGAACTGGCAAAGGCTGACGATGTCGACAAATTCCTTGTCGCTTATCCACCGGCGGTTCTCGACGGCGATCCGGTGCGCCCACACGATCCCGCCGCCAAAGCCGCAGAGCGAAACGATCAGGAACGCGGTGAAGAGCGCGACGAGAGGAACCGGCTGCTCGGTGTTCTGCTCCGGCGCCGCCTCAACCATTTGCGACCTTTCCGGCAACGGGAGGCGTTTGGTCCGCCCCCACACATGCTCATGCTGATGACGATTTACCTAAATGGTCCGTCGTGCCGACAATGATCCGCCGCCGCGACGCGAGCGGACCCCGGCTGCGCTCGACCATCGGCGATCTCGGCGGCGGGGGCCGGTTCGACGGCTTTCCGACGACCAAGGCGTCAGCCGGTTGAAGGAGCAACCACGATGGAAGTCTGCGAGCGGCTGGGACGCGGCGACGAGAAGGTTTCGGACGCCGTCGCCATTGTCGTCCACACGCTCGCCCATGCGAGCGGCGCGCTCAAGGCAGCCGGGGCGGCCGGCCGGCATGCGATCCTCGTCAGTGCCATCGACGCCGGCGTCTATGCAGGGGCCGGCTGGTTCACGGCGCTTGTCGAGGCTGCAAGGCGGGCCGTCCCCAGCGCCCGATTTTCCGCAGTTCTCGATTGCGGTGACCGGCCCGGCGCGGCACTCGCCGCGATCCGCGCGCAGGTCGAAGGGGTGATCTTCACCGGCCGTGCCGATGTCGCCCGGCGCCTCGCCGACATCGCCCGTCAGCACGGGGTGCGCCTTGTCACCGAGCGCCCCGTGGCGGCCCTTGACCTACTCGGCGACTTCTTCGCTTCGGAGGCGGCGATCGAACAACGCTGCGCCTGTTTCTTCGGGTCACCGGACCCCTGAAGCCGACGGACGAGGGCGATGCGGCGATGACCCGCTTCCCGAGGCGGCCACCACCGCAGTCGCCCCGGGCGAGTCGGTGCTGAGCCGGTCGTCCTAGGCGACGCGCTCGTAGGGGAAGCGCTGGACCTTTTCCATATTCCTGCCTTCGATGCGGATCAGCCGGGTCGGTCCCTCGCGTCGCGGCGAATGCAGGTCGCCCTCGTTGTAGAGATAGGCCATGCCCGGCGTCAGCGTGTAGTCCTTGATCGGGCGCGCCTTGCCGGGCTTGCCCTCGCCGGGGCGGGCGACCGGCTCGTAGTCGGTCATCACCGTCTGGCCGCGGGCCTGGCCGTAGATCGCCCATGAGGGACCGTGATCGTGCGGGTTGCTGCCCTTGGCATCGTGGTGGACATGGCCGAGAATACAAAAGCCGAGTTCGGGATCTTCGTACAGCACCTTGCGCTCGGGCACGTCGTCGCCGAGATGCGCCGCGACGAATTCTTCGTCCTTCAGCACGTCGCGGACCAGCGCGCACACCTGCTTGCGTCCCTCGACCCCCGGATCTTGCTCGAGGATCCGGTGACATTCCGCTGAAAACCGTTCGAGGTTGTATCCCATTTCAATCAGCTCCTTCGCAATTGGCGCCGGCTGCCGCCTGCGCTTTCATTCAAACCGCCCCAGGATTGCCGGGCCAGGATTGCCGGGCCAGGATTGCCGGGCCAGGATTGCCGGGCCAGGATTGCCGGGCCAGGATTGCCGGGCCAGGATTGCCGGGCCAGGATTGCCGGGCCAGGATTGCCGGGCCAGGATTGCCGGGCCAGCCAACCACAATTTTAACAGCGATGCCAGCTTCTATCAGTGTTACTTGGGCCTGTACCGAAATGATATAATTCATCGTAAAAGAAACACTTTTCACATAACCAAGGCGAATAATGCTACAGTTCTACAATCGGGATAAACACCACAAACAACAGTCGCAGCTTGCAATGCCTCGGCAACACGCCGGATCCGCGTCTTGCGTCGTTGCCCGCCGACAAAGGCTGCAGCGGTCACTCTGGGGTCGAATTGACCGCCGCATGCCTGTGGTCGGAGCTACTGCCGCGTGTATTTGACGACGCGGCGCACGCGGCCCCAGTCTCCCGGCTGAACGACGTAGAGATCCTTGTGCGAGTCGACCCAGATGCCGTGATTGGAGCGATGGACCGGACCATCGCCCCAGCGGGCCAAGCGCTCGCCGTCGAGCGTCAGAAGGCTGATCATGCCGCCATTGTGCTCGTTGATGTAAACGGTATCCTCGTCATCGACATAGAAGAACGCCGGGCCGATCAGCTCGGTCGGCCATACTTCGAGTAATTTGCCGGCCTGGTCGAAAACTTGGACCCGGTCGTTCTCGCGGTCGGCGACCAGCAACCGGCCGCGCCGGTCGATCCACACCCCGTGCGGCAGGTTGAACTGGCCCGGCGCCGTGCCCGGCTCGCCCCACGAAAACAAATGCTTGCCGTCGGCGGCGAATTTGTGAACCCGCGCGTTGCCGTAGCCGTCGCTGATGAAGAACTCGCCCGACGGTGCAAAGGCGATGTCGGTCGGCAGGTTGAACGGGCCGCCGCCATGGGTCACCTGCTTGTATGCGGCCGAGCTGAACTCGTCGGCGGGCACCCCGGTGTCGGAGCGCTGGCCCTTGACGCCGATGGTGTGCAGCAATTCACCATCGGTCGTGAACTTCATGAACTGCCCGTGGTACTCGTCGGTGAGCCAGACGAAATCGTTCGCGTCGATGCGGATCGCGTGCGGAAACGAAAACAACCCGGCGCCCCAGGATTTGAGGAAGTTTCCGTCGCGGTCGAACACCACGACCGGATGCGCGGAATTGCGATTGAAGCAGTAGACGCGGTCCTGTGAATCGACGCTGACGGCGCACGCCCTGACTTCCAGGCCTTCGGGCGGGCGGGCCCATTCTTCGTTGACCTTGTAGGTATATTTGCCGCTGCCGACGATGGGATCCATGATTTCCCCCTTTCCATTTTCTGTGATCGTGGAGGTTGCACTCGCGGGCATTATAGCAGGGACGGTGCCGGCGGGTTCGAGAAATCCCAGGCCCCTCGTGCCTAGGTCTGCACCAACAGTGGTGCGCGCCATCGGATTTGACGGAACACCAGCGCGCCGACGATAACCAGATTGGCGAGGTTGAAGACGATCCCGGTGGCAAAGGCCGCCGCGTAAAACCCGGCGAAGTCGTAAATTACGCCGGCGAGCCAGCCGCCGGCCGCCATGCCCGAGCCGCTGAACAGCAGCACAGTCGGGATCCGCCATGACGCTTCTGAGGCCGGAAACAGCTCCCGCACCGCCACGACGTAGGCCGGGATGATCCCGCTGAACCCGAGCCCGAACGCCGCCGCGACGGCAAACAGGCCAGCCTCGCTCTGGGTCAGCAGAAACCCGACCATCGCCGCGGCTTGACAGGCCGAACCGGCGAGCACCGTGTACAACCCGCCGAACCGGTCGGCGACGAAACCCCAGAATTGCCGGCCGACAAAGGCGCAGGCCAGCAGCAGCGACAGCATCGCCGCGCCCTGCGTGACCGGGATGCCGAGATCGCCGCAATAGGCGACCAGGTGGCCTTGCGGCATCGCCATCGGCACGCAGCACAAAAAGCTCGCCACGCACAAAAGGCCGAGCGCCGTGCGTGGCCGCAGGCCGAGGACCGCGGCGCGCGGCGCCGGTCCAGCACCGGCAGCACCACCGCTTAGCGGCTCGGGCGGGGCGCCGAAGACCAGAAAGGCGGTGGGCAAGATCGCAACGACCGCGAAGCCCGCATAAAGCTGCATCGTGGTGCGCCAGCCGAGCGCCTGGGTCGCATGGCCGAACAGCGGCGCCCAGACCGTCCCGGCGACTGCCTGGCCGCTCGCGATCAGCGCCAGCGCCGTGCCGCGACGGCGGTCGAACCAGCGCGCGATATAGACGTAGAGCGGTGCGTTGATCCCGGCATTGCCGAGCAGCCCCATCAACAACCCGTGGCCGACATAGAGCGACCAACGCCCGCCGAGGCTCGACAGGACAAGACCGGCGGCGGTCATCAGCGCGCCGAACATGACCGTCCAGCGCACCCCTGTCCGCTCGGCGATCCGGCCCATCGCGATCCCGCCGAACGCGGACCCGAGCCAAGCGAGCGAGACCGCCAGCGCCGGCACCGAGCGAACATCGCCGAACTCCGCCGCGATCGGCTTCAGCGCCACGATGGTGATGATCGGTGCTCCGAAAGAGACCGACAGGATGCCGAGCGCGGTCAGTGCGATCAGCCACGACCGCCGCGTCTCGATCGTCGCCGCTGCCGCGACGGCGCGGCCGGTCGCAGAGGCAATCGTCATCGCGGTGCGGTCTCGGCGAATGGGACGGGTTCGGGTGCACTACGACCCGGCATCCAGGTCAGCGTGATGCGCAACGCCATCGTTCCTCCGCGGGTGGTTTCTGTCCCGCCTGTTGCCGCGAGTGTTGCGCCGCGGCGCCGGTACGGCAACCGGGATCCTTGCAGAGCCGATCCGGCCGCAGCGCAGACGAAGCGCCTTCGAGCAACGTCCGCTCGCCTTGGCGGGGCGATTCTGATACAAGAGAACATCACCTGCCGCAGCAAGGAGCGTGTCGATGGCCCTCACCGAACCCGTCAAGCGGATCCTGGCGAATTACGAAAGCGACAATCCCGGCACCAAGGCGAACCTCGCTCGCATCCTGATGCAGGGCAAGTTGGGCGGCACCGGCAAATTGCTGATCCTGCCGGTCGATCAGGGGGTCGAGCACGGTCCGGCGCGCAGCTTTGCGCCCAACCCGCCGGCCTACGACCCGCATTACCATTACGAGCTGGCGATCGAGGCCGGGCTGTCGGCCTATGCCGCACCGCTCGGTTTTATCGAGGGCGGCGCCGCGACCTTTGCCGGCCAGATCCCGTTGATCCTCAAGCTCAACGACGCCAACAGCATGTCGCGGCTCAAAGAGAACGCGACCCAGGCGACCACAGGCAATGTCAAGGACGCGCTGCGCCTCGGCGCCTCGGCGATCGGCTATACGATCTATCCCGGCTCCGACGCCGCCTACGAGCAGATGCGCGAGATCACCGAGCTGGCCTGCGAGGCCAAGTCGTACGGTCTCGCGGTGGTGATTTGGTCCTACCCGCGCGGCGGCAACCTGTCGCGCGAGGGTGAAACCGCGATCGACATCTGCGCCTATGCGGCCCAGATCGCGGCCCAGCTCGGCGCCCACATCATCAAGGTCAAGCCGCCGACCGAGCATCTCGAGCTCGCCGCGGCCAAGGCGGTCTACGAGCGCCAGGAGATCGACATCTCGACCCCCGCGGCGCGCATCCGCCATGTCGTGCAGTCGGCCTTCAACGGGCGGCGGATCGTGGTCTTTTCGGGTGGCGAGGCCAAGGACCTCGACGGCGTCTTTGCCGAGGTGCGCGCGGTCCGCGACGGCGGCGCCAACGGCTCGATCATCGGCCGCAACACCTTCCAGCGGCCCAAAGCCCAGGCGATCGACATGCTGAACAAGATCGTCAAGATCTATCTCGGCAAGGACTGACCGCAACCGCAGCGCGCCCCTCACCGCCGCGAAGCGGGCGGGTGAGGGGCAGCCGGCGACGGGGATGGGGGAGAGGGCGCGAATGGCGTTAGCGCGGAGCGGAATGCCCAATGAGACACCGGCGACGACGCGGCTCTATCTGATTACGCCACCGGCCTTCGACCCGGACAAATTCGCGACGGAACTCGAAGAGGCATTGGCCGGCGGCGATGTCGCCTGCCTGCAGTTGCGGCTCAAGGAGGTCGACGACGACGCGGTCCGGCGCGCGGCCGCGGTGCTGCAGCCGATCGCCCAAGCGCATGATGTCGCCTTTATCATGAACGACCGCCCCGACCTCGCCGCGGAACTCGGCTGCGACGGCGTCCATGTCGGCGAGGAAGACATGCCCTATGCCCAGGCGCGGCGGCTCTTGGGTCCCGAGCGTATTGTCGGCGTCACCTGCGGCAACAGCCGCGACCGCGCTATCGCCGCGGCCGAAGCCGGTGCGGACTACGTCGCGTTCGGCGCCTTTTTCCCGAGCATGACCAAACTCGGCGCCAAGCATCGCGGCGACCCCGAAACGCTGCGCGACTGGAGCGAGACCACGATCGTCCCGTGCTGTGCGATCGGCGGCATCACCCAGCAGAATTGCGGCCCGCTCGTCGAAGCCGGCGCCGATTTTCTTGCCGTGATCGGCGCGATCTGGTCCTACCCCGCCGGCCCCCGCGCCGCCGTCGCCGATTTCAACGAAATCTTCGCCCGCTGCGGTCGCGACTACCGTCGCTGACGGCTCTCACCCAAAGCACCGGGGGGTGTAGCTCCGATCGGAGCCGACAGTCCTGCGGCATGGTCCGCCCGACGCGCCGGAGTCGTCGTTCCGCCCGCTCCCGGCTTCCCCGGTCTGCTCCCGCGGCAGGCTGGGGTGTTTCCGGTTAAAATGCAGAGTCGGTATTTTCCCAATTTAAATCGGTATTTTCCAATTTAAAAATGGCGGTGCTGGGGGCGGGGAGCGGGTGCGGCGCTGTTGGCGATGCGCCGGGCGCGACCGGAGCGCGACGGACGCTCGAAACCGCACCGGTTGTTTAACCGAGTGAGCGTCAGCTCGCTCGGCACATCGAATGTGAAACGTGATTTTGCGAAGGGGTGGCAACCGTAAGCGATTTGACGTAAACTGTCGGCGCTGGGATGAGGAGAACATGATGGATCTGGAAAACCTGCCCCGTGGAATCCAGAGATCGCGCCGTAATCTGATAAAGATGGGCACCGTAACAGCATCTGCGATTTTCGCTGTCTTAACGAAAACAACGATGGCTGCTGCCGGTCCGCCTGGGCCACGGCCCGGTCCGCCCGGGCCACCACCCGGCCCGCCCGGGCCGCCATCTGGTCCTCCTGGCCCAACACCTCGTCCGATGTGCTTTCTAAAGGGCACGACGATCCGAACCGCAGACGGCGACAGAAAGATCGAAGACCTTGCGGTGGGTGATTTGCTGCCGGGTTTTTTCGGCGGAACAAGTCCGATCCAGTGGATCGGCCGCTATTCGTTTAAGAAAAGCGATCCGACAAAAGCATGGGTCAACGACGTGCTCCCGGTTCGGGTCGCTCGGTCGGCCCTTGGTCCCGATGTGCCATATGCCGATTTATGTATCACGAGGGGGCATGCACTGCTCATCGATGGCGTGCTGGTCCCAGTGTGCAATTTAATCAACGGCACGACAATTGCGCTTTATGAGGCCCGCGGGTTTGATGAATTGGAGTACTTCCATGTCAAGCTCGAACGCCACGACGTGATCTACGCGGAAGGAGCCCCCTGCGAAACGCTGGTGAATGTTGATGAGAACGCGGTCAATTTTGCCGAATATCTTCGTCAATATGGACCGCCGACGATCAAAGACGCTCGCTGTGCGCCGTGGGTTGGCTTTGGCCGTCGGATTGAAATAAAGTCTCGTTTGCGCAGCGCGATCTCGCCCTGGATCGATCGCCGCCAGAAGCTCGACGTTATTCGAGACGAGCTCGAGGAGGGTGGTGTCGTACTCTCCCGGCAATCGGAACCGGCTTAAAGCAGTCGCAGTTTCTGCTGGCGACCGAGTGGGCGGTGACCTGCCCCGAGTTGTAGAGCACAACCGAGCGTGAAGAACCGCGCTTCGCGCTGAGCACGGCGACGCGTACTTTAGCGTCGCGATCCGGTGGCCGGTGGCGCGGATGCCGATTGCCGTCGACACCGCGCCCAGCCGCCTCCTGCCGGCAGTCATCCCTTCGTCGACCCGTCGGATCTCGTCGAAAGTGCGATAGGCGAGTTTTAGCGCGCGCCAGCTGATTGAGCACGTCGCATGGAAATATCATCTGGGGTGCGGAGGCGGCGATCCGGCGTTACATAGGGGTCGACCGACAACAAGGAGGAGGTCCCGATGGACGACAACATGCGCACCGAGCTCGAAGCCGCGGCCTTCCGCCGCCTGGTCGGGCATCTGCGTGAGCGCACCGACGTGCAGAACATCGACATGATGAATCTGGCGGGCTTCTGCCGCAACTGCCTGTCGCGATGGTATCGCGAGGAGGCCGAGCAGCGCAGCGTGCCGCTGTCCGACCCGCAGGCGCGCGAGATCGTCTACGGCATGCCCTATGACGAATGGCGCAAAAAGCACCAGAAGGAAGCCAGCGCCGAGCAGAAGGCGGCCTTCGCCGCTTCCCAGCAGCACTGACCAAGAGCGGCGCAGCGGCTGGCCCTGCCTTGCGCGGGCGGCGGCCGGCCGCTATCGTCGGCGGCGCCGCGGGGGGCGCGGCATGATGGGAAAGAGGGAGACCATGCCTGACGTCGGCGGGATCGCGGGCGAGCGCCTGAAATCCTTTATCGAGCGCATCGAGCGGCTCGAAGAGGAGAAGCGCGCGCTCGCCGAGGACATCAAGGAAGTCTATTCCGAGGCCAAAGGGACTGGCTTCGACACCAAAATCATGCGGCAGATCATCCGCATTCGCAAACGCGACCAGGACGAGCTCGACGAGGAGGAAACCCTGCTCGACGTCTACAAGCGGGCGCTCGGCATGCTCCCGGACGCAACCCCGCAGGCCGAGGCGGCGGAATAGCGAGATGCGCCCGGCCCTGTCCGTTTACGGACGGAGGGCCCCGCGCAGTGCGAGGGTGAGGGGGAAAATATCCGACGCCGCTACTCTGCGGCGCGTGCAGCCGTCGTCGACGCCGAATGCCGGCGCAACGCAGCCAACAGCGCGTCGGCCTCGGTTTCGGTGGCGTCGAAGCGGCAGACAAAACGCGCGAGGGTCTTAGTGCGGCGATAAAACCCAAAGCCGTCGGCTTCGAGCAGGTCCATGACCGCAGCCGGCAATTCGAGAAAGATTTCGTTGACCTCGACCGGGGCCAGCAGGCGGACGCCGGGAATGCCGGCGAGCCCGGCAGCGATGCGAGCCGCGACGCCGTTCGACGCCCGCGCCATGTCGAGCCACAGACCGCCTTCGACATACGCCAACAGCTGCGCCGAGGCGAAGCGCATCTTCGACCAAACCTGCCCGGCGCGGCGCAACTGCACCGCCAGCCCGTCGACCAGCTGCGGTGCAAACACCACGATCGCATCGCATAAGGCGCCGCCGTTCTTGGTTGCGCCGAACGACATGATGTCGACGCCGGCGCGCCAGGTTGCCTCGGCCGGGCTGCAGCCAAGCCGGGCCAGTGCGTTGGCAAAGCGCGCCCCGTCCATGTGCACGCTGAGGCCCCTCGTCTTCGCCACCTCGGCGATCCCGCGGATCTCGGCCGGCGAATAGACCGTGCCAAGATCGCTGGCCTGGGTCACGTTGACCGCGGCGGGCTGGCCGCGATGCAGCTGCCCGGGCGCGATCGTTGCCAGGGTTTCGGCGAGTCGCTCGGCGCTGATCCGGCCATTTTCGCCGCCAACCAGGGCGAGCTTGAGGCCGCCGCCGAAAAAACCGGCGGCATTGGCCTCGGAAGTGTTGATGTGCGCCGCCTCGCTGCAATAGACGATGCCCCAGGAGGGGCTGATCGCCGCCAAGCTCAGCGCGTTGGCCGCGGTCCCGGTCGCCACCGGAAACACCCGCACCGCGGTCTCGAACAAATCGGAGAAGCGCCGTTGCAATGCCGCCGTCCATTCGTCCCCGCCATAGCCGAGCGCGGTGTCGTGGTTGGCGCGAACGAGCGCTTCGAGGATTTCCGGCGCCGCCCGGCCGGTGTTGTCGCTGCGGTAGTCGATCATCGCCGGATCATCCTCTTGCGGGCTTCGGGATGCGATGGGGCATGATCGGCGCGGGCGACCCGGAGAACAAGCGTATGGCGCAGTCGCGACACCTCGGCGTAGGCCATCACCCGCAGCCGCACCAGCCGCAGGCGGGCCACCTCCTGGAAATGCTGCGAGTGTGTCGTCGCGGCGCGAACGATGCTGGCCCAACTCGCGCCCTTGGCCGTATTCGCCTCGACCTGTGGAGCCGGCGGATGCTCGTGGACCGGCGAAGCGGCGGCGACGCGAACCGGCGTCTGTGGCGGCGGCCCGATCTTGGGCGAGCCCATGATCGCCGGCGCGTCGCGCAGACGCTCGTCTGGAATCTTCACCAGCGAACCCGCTACCGGCTGCCCGGTGACGAAGACCGGCCGTGGGACGACGCTGGCGAACTCGCGGTTGGCGAAATGCGCATTGGCGATTTCGGCGGGTGGCTCTGCGTCCTTGCTAATGCGAATCAAGCCCATATCCGCCACATTGCTGCGGTTGATCGCCCGGATGTAGTCGAGGTCGCCGGTGTAGCTCGGCCAGTAGATTTCGGCCGGCGCGAGCGGAAACCAGGCGATCGCCGGGCCGGGGCCGTCGGCATAGCTGAGTCCGACGCCGGGCGTGCCCAGATAGGCGACAACCGCCGGCGCCCACACCGGATGCGGCGTCATCACGCCGGGCGCCCAGGACCATTTCCCGTCGGCGAACAGCCAGCGGCCGTAATGCGAGGTGGCAAATCCCCAGGGCTGGTCGTCGACCCAGCTCCAGCCCCAGGGCGGGAGCCAGCGCCAATGCCCGTTGCGATACGGCGCCCAATCCGACGGCGGCGCCTGCGGCACCCAGATCTCGCCGTTTTTGGCGGTCGCCCGCCAGCGGCCGGCGGCATCGAGGGCAGCGTAGCCGGTCATCTCGCGCGAAATGAAATAGGGTGCGGCGAGCTTCGAGTCATCGACGGCGCGCGCCCCGCACCATTCGGCGAATTCGTCGCCGGATGCCGCCTCGGTGATGGGGTCGACCGGGCCGGCGGCGCTCAAAACGACCCTGTCGCCGGCCTCGATTTCAATATTGGCGCCGGCTGCGACGAACCGGGCGCTGCCGGTGAACGCGGCGATGCGAACCGGCCGGTCACCGCCGCCGGTGTCGATGTCGTAGCGGCCCGCCCGCAGCAGCCACAGGCCACCGCGGCGACTGTCGATCTGCACGCTCTCGTCTGCACCGAAATCGCGGATGTCCAGATCGATCCGGCCATGCTCGACAGCGATCTCGGCGATCGACAAGTCGAGTTTCGCGACCGCGATTTCGGTGCCGCCGTCGAGGTCGATCGTGTCGGCTCCGACGCGAATTTCAGCGCGCCCCTGCGGATCGGTGCGAAGTGCCGCGCCGGTCGCGACCGGGTCGTTAACGGCTGCCGGCGACCACGGCGATTCGCCGGGGCCGCGGAACTCGACCTTTCCCGCCGCCAGGCTGACCCGCCCGACCCGGGCGGAAGGAGCCGGAGTCGGAGCAGCGGCGGCGGCTGCCACAGCCGGGGTCGAAGAGGCGGTTGCAGCGGGTGTTTGCGCCGCCTCGCCGGCGTGCAGCAATGCCGCGCCGATCACGACGACGGTCGCGGCGAAAGCGCCGCCCGAGAAATCGAATCGCATGGCTTCCCTTGCGCCGATGCTGCTGCCCGCAAGTCTAGCAAATCAGCGGCGTTTGCAATCAATAATCGCTCTGTTAATTCTCTTTTTACCTTCCGGGGTTTGTCACCGACGATGACAGTCGCCGATTCGGGTCGGATTGCCGGCAGGCGGGTGGATACATCAAGACTACCGTCGAGCTGCTTACGATGATCCGTGGACTACCTGACGGCATCGCGATCGTCGCACTCGGTCCGTCGGCAGCAACACTCGGCCGGCGCCTGCAGGCGGTGTTGCCCGGCTCCCGATTGCACGGGCCGCGCGCCCGCCCAGGCGATTGGGACGAGACCTACGACCGGGCAGCAGCGCATCTTGCGAGCCTGTTCGCAGCCGGTCACCCGATCGTCGGGATCTGCGCCAGCGGCATCCTGGTGCGCGCGGTGGCGCCGCTGCTGGCGGCGAAGCGACAGGAGCCGCCGGTTGTCGCCGTCGCCGAGGACGGCTCGCTCGCGGTGCCGCTGGTCGGCGGGCACCACGGCGCCAACACGATCGCCCGCGCTATCGCGTCGGTCACGGGCGGAACCGCCGCGATCACCACGGCCGGCGATGTCAGGCTCGGCGTGGCGCTCGACGAGCCGCCGCCCGGCTGGCGGATCGCCGACCCGGAGCAGGTCAAGCCGGTCGCCGCCGCGCTGCTCGCCGGGGAACCCGTAGCACTGGTCGAGGAAGTCGGCGGCGGCGGGTGGCTGCGCGCCGGTGCGATTGCCTGGGCCGATGATGCCGTGACCAAAGTCGTGGTGACCGACCGGGCGCCCGCGCCGGGGACGACCGCGCTCGTCTACCACCCGCCGGTGCTGGCGCTCGGCATCGGCTGCGAGCGCGGCTGCAAGGCGGCCGAGATCCTTGACCTGGTCCGCGCGACCCTAGCCGGGGCGGGCCTCGCCGAAGGTGCCGTCGCCACGGTCGTCTCGATCGAATTGAAGCTCGCCGAGCCCGGCATCCACGCGCTCGCCGCCGCGCTCGGCGCGCCGGCGCGGTTTTTTACGGCGGAACGACTGCTGGCCGAGACCGACCGCTTGACCGAACGCTCGCAAGCGGTGTTTCGCGCGACCGGCTGTTGGGGAGTAGCCGAGGGCGCGGCTCTCGCCGCCGTCGGCCCCGGCGGAATTCTGATCGTACCAAAGCAAAAGTCGCGTCGGGCGACCTGCGCCGTCGCCCGCGCACTCCAGCCGGTCGCTGACGCCACAATCGGCCGCCCGCGCGGCCGGCTCGCGATTGTCGGCATCGGTCCCGGCGATCCTGCCTGGCGCACCCCGGAGGCGAGCGCCGCGCTCGCCGAGGCGAGCGACATCGTCGGCTATCGCCTCTATCTCGAGCTGCTCGGGTCGGCCGTCGCCGGCAAACGCCGCTACGAAAGCGCGCTCGGCGCAGAGGAGGCGCGGGTTCGCCGGGCGCTGGACCTCGCGGCCGAGGGGCGCAACGTCGCGCTCGTCTCCTCGGGCGACGCCGGCATTTACGGGTTGGCGTCATTGGTTTTCGAATTACTCGACCGAGCGGCCAAGCACGAGTGGCGAATGGTGGAAATCACCGTCTGCCCCGGCCTCTCGGCATTGCAGGCCGCGGCGGCGCGAGCCGGCGCCCCGCTCGGCCACGATTTCTGCGCGATCTCGCTGTCCGACCTGCTGACCCCGTGGGAGACGATCCGCACCCGGCTCGAAGCCGCCGCCATCGGCGATTTTGTCGTCGCGCTCTTCAACCCGCGATCGGCGCGCCGGTCGCGCCAGCTGGCTGAAGCGGCCGAAATCCTGCTGCGCCATCGCCGACCGCAAACCCCCGTCTTTTTCGCCCGCAATCTCGGCCGCGACGGCGAGGAAACCCGCATCATCCCGCTCTCCGAACTCGCCGCCGCTTCCGCCGGTATCGACATGCTGAGCCTGGTTCTGGTCGGGAGCAGCGCGACCTGCATTGTCGAGGGCGACCCGTCCCGCCTCTACACCCCGCGCGGCTATTTCCCCGGCGATCCCCGGTGACCGTGCATTTCATCGGCGCCGGCCCGGGAGCGCCCGATCTGATCACCGTGCGCGGGTTGCGGCTGATCGAGCGCTGCCCGGTCTGTCTTTACGCCGGCTCGCTGGTGCCGCCCGCGATCCTGGCCGCCGCCCCGCCCGACGCCCGCCTCGTCGACACCGCATCCTTGACCCTCGACGAGATCGTCGCCCATCTCGCCGCGGCGCATGAACAGGGTCTCGACGTGGCCCGGCTGCATTCGGGCGACCCGTCGCTTTATGGTGCCGTCGCTGAGCAAATGCGCCGGCTTGCGGCGCTCGGCATCCCGTATGACGTCACTCCCGGGGTGCCGTCCTTTGCCGCCGCCGCCGCAGTACTCGGCTGCGAACTGACCCTTCCGGAAGTGGCGCAGACTGTGATCCTGACCCGCACCGCGACGCGCTCCTCGCCGATGCCCGCAGGCGAAGCGCTCGACCGGCTAGCGGCAGCCGGCGCCACCCTGGCGATCCATCTGTCGATAACCAATATCGCCCGCGTCGTCCGCACCCTGACACCGCGCTACGGCAGCGATTGCCCGGCGGTCGTCGCCTACCGGGTCAGCTGGCCGGACGAACGGCTGATCCGCGGTACCCTCGCCGACATCCGCGACAAGGTGAAGGCGGCGCGGATCACCCGCACCGCGTTGATCCTCGTCGGCCCCGCGCTCGCCGGCGCCTTGTTGCCGGCGCCCGCGCCGGACAGCCGGCTCTACGCCCCCGGCCACCATCACCTGCTGCGCCCCCGGCGCGCCCTGCTTCCCGGTTGAGACGATAATGGCGACCGCAATAATGACAAATTCGCATTGCACATTTCGACCAAACCCTGCCGCCCGGGAGCCGCCGCGTTGTCGAAGAGATTCAACTTGTGCATGAATCTGCTCCAGATTCGCTGCAGATGCAGCACGACAAAAAGCTTCGGAGAACCCATAGTTGTAATCGCGAGCGGGTGTCGGCGCATGCGAGCGCCTTTCGTCGCACTTGCCGGGCCAGGGGTACCCCCTCACCTTTGCTGATATCGGTCATCCGGCCCTGATATCGGTCATCCGGGAAGCAGTTGGTGGCGCTCTCGACGGCAGCAGTGCGGCTCGGCACCACAACGGAGGGTACGGCCCCGGAGGCGCCGCGCGCGGTGGCGGCGTGGCTGTTGGGGTGCTGCGGATTGATTTTCGCGATGGTGGTGGTCGGCGGCATCACCCGGCTGACCCTCTCCGGGTTGTCGATCACCGAATGGGAGCCGGTGACCGGCGTGATCCCGCCGCTGACCCAGGCGCAATGGACCGCCGAATTCGCCCGCTACCAGCAGATCCCCGAATATCGGCTGATCCATTACGGGATGAGCCTCGCGGAGTTCAAAGGCATCTATTTCTGGGAATACGCGCATCGGCTGCTGGGGCGGCTGATCGGGGTCGCCTTTGCGGTGCCGCTCGGCTGGTTCTGGCTGCGTGGCCGGCTGCCGCGGCGACTGCTGCCGGCGCTGCTCGGCATCCTCGCCCTCGGTTTTGCCCAGGGTGCGCTCGGCTGGTACATGGTCGAGAGCGGTCTCGTTCACCGGGTCGAGGTCAGTCAGTACCGGCTCGTCGCCCATCTCGCCCTGGCGCTGGCAATCTATTCGCTGATCCTGTGGACGGCACTCGGTCTCCTTCGCGCCCCGCCGCACCACTTTCCGCCCTTCAGGGAGGGGGCGGGGTGGCGGCTGGCGGCCAACGCCGTCATCATCCTCGTCGCGGTCACGATCCTCGCCGGCGGGTTTGTCGCCGGCACCCGCGCCGGGTCCACCTACAACACCTTTCCGCTGATGGACGGCCGGTTCGTGCCGGCCGGCTACGCCCAGCTCCATCCCTTCATCCGCAACTGGTTCGAGAACGTCGCGGCGATCCAGTTCAACCACCGCATCCTGGCGATGACCACCGCCGCCGCAGTTTTGCTGCTGGCGGGCGCCGGCATTCGCGGCCCTCTACGCGCCACCGCGCGCGCGGCGCTGTGGGCAGTCCTCGCCGCCGCCGCGATCCAGGTGGGGCTTGGCATCTCGACCCTGCTGCTGGTCGTCCCGGTCCCGCTCGCCGCCACCCACCAAGCCGGCGCGGTGCTGCTGCTGACCGCCGCGATTGTCTTCCGCCACACTTTGCGTGCGCCCACGGTCATGGACGCAAAAGCATGCGCGACCATATAGTTTCCCGTATCGCGTGCGGGAGAAGACGATGGCCGATGACGGCGCCTTTGCGAAAACGCCCCTCGATGATTGGGCGGCGCGGGCCGAGGCTGAACTAAGAGGGAAGCCGCTCGAAACCCTCGACTGGACGCCGCCGGAGGGGCTCCGGATCAAGCCCCTCTATACCGCCGCCGACCTCGAGGCGATCGCGGCCGCCGGGTTCCCGCTCAAGGACGCAATGCCCGGCGTCCCGCCCTATCTGCGCGGGCCGCGGGCGACGATGTACGCCAACCGGCCGTGGACGATCCGCCAATATTCGGGCTTTTCGACCGCCGAGGAATCGAACCATTTCTACCGCGAGAACCTAAAGGCCGGGCAGATGGGCCTGTCGATCGCCTTTGATCTCGCCACCCATCGCGGCTACGACAGCGACCATCCCCGCGTCGTCGGCGATGTCGGCAAGGCAGGGGTCGCGATCGACTCGGTCGAAGACATGAAGATCCTGTTCGACGGCATCCCGCTCGACCGGATGAGCGTGTCGATGACGATGAACGGCGCGGTTCTGCCGGTGTTGGCCGGCTATATCGTCGCCGCCGAGGAGCAGGGGGTCGCGCAGGACAAGCTGCAGGGCACGATCCAGAACGACATTCTCAAAGAGTTCATGGTCCGCAACACCTATATCTACCCGCCCGCGCCGTCGATGCGCATCGTCGCCGACATCATCGAATACACCGCCCGCCACATGCCCAAATTCAATTCGATCTCGATCTCCGGCTATCACATGGAGGAAGCCGGCGCGACCTCGGTCCAGGAATTGGCGTTTACGCTCGCCGACGGGCTCGAATACGTGCGCGCCGCGTTGTCGCGCGGGCTCGCGATCGACGAGTTCGCGCCGCGCCTGTCGTTCTTTTTCGGTATCGGCATGAATTTCTTTATGGAGATCGCGAAACTGCGGGCGGCGCGGCTGCTGTGGGCGCGGCTGGTGCAGCAATTTTCGCCGCAGGACCCGGCGAGCCTGGCGCTGCGCACCCATTGCCAGACCTCGGGCGTCAGCCTGACCGAGCAGGCCCCGCACAACAACATCGTCCGCACCACGATCGAGGCTTTGGCTGCGGTGCTCGGCGGGACCCAGTCGCTGCACACCAATTCGTTTGACGAGGCGATGGCGTTGCCGACCCCGGCGTCGATGCGGATTGCCCGCAATACGCAACTGATCCTCGCCGAGGAGACCGGCATCACCCACGTCGTCGACCCGTTGGGCGGCAGCTTTTACCTCGAAAGCCTGACCCATTCGCTGTGCGAAGCCGCGGGCGCGCTGATCCATGAAGTCGAAGCATTGGGCGGCATGACCAAGGCGGTCGAAGCCGGCATGCCGAAACTGCGGATCGAGGAGGCCGCAGCGCGGCGCCAGGCAGCGATCGACCGCGGCGAGGAGACGATCGTCGGCGTCAACAAATACCAATGGGACGAGGCGACGGAGGTCGACCTGCTCGACATCGACAACACCGCTGTGCGTGCTTCCCAGATCGCGCGCCTCGCCGAGGTCCGCCGCAGCCGTGAACCGGAACGGTGTCGCCGGGCATTGGCGGCGCTGACCGAAGCGGCAAAGAGCGGCCAGGGCAATCTCTTGGCATTGTCGATCGAGGCGACGCGGGCGCGCGCCACGGTCGGTGAGATTTCCGACGCGCTGGAACAGGTGTTCACCCGCCATCGCGCGCAGATCCGCGCGGTGTCGGGCGTCTATGGCGGCCGGTACCATGACGACGAGGCCTTCCGCCGCATCCAGCGTGAGATCGAGGCTTTCGCCCACGACGAGGGTCGCCGGCCGCGCATGCTGGTGGTCAAGCTCGGCCAGGATGGCCACGACCGCGGCGCCAAGGTCATCGCCACCGCCTTTGCCGATATCGGCTTCGACGTCGACATCGGTCCGTTGTTTCAGACCCCGGAGGAAGCAGCCCGTCAGGCCATCGAAAACGATGTCCACATCGTCGGCGTGTCGAGCCAGGCGGCGGGCCACAAGACCCTCGTCCCGGCGCTGATCGAGGCGCTGAAGCGTGAGGGTGCGCCCGACATCCTCGTCGTCTGCGGCGGCGTCATCCCGCCCAAGGACTACGATTTCTTAAAGAAAGCCGGGGTCAGCGCCATCTACGGCCCCGGCACCAACATCCCCAAAGCCGCCGCCGAAATCCTCTCGCTGATCCGCAAGCAGCGCCTCGCCGCTTAAGCGCGGTTGAAGCGGTCGGTCCGCGGCTGCCAAGCGGATATGATATCAAGCGAATTTAGAAACGTCGGGGCGGCGAGGTCCACAATGGAAACAGTTCTGATTGTGCTCGTGATCGGTGTCGTCATCTATCTCGCGAACCGAATCTATGTACGCTACTCCGCCAGGAATGATATTGCCGTCGGGCCCTTAAGCGCCCCCGGTACTAAAGAGCGTGATCTAGCAAAAAGGCTAGTTGAGTTATCAAGGTGGTTTGAAAATGCGTATGCCGTGGAGAGTCCCGGACGTCGAACCGAAATATTTACGTTTTATCTAAGTAAGACAGGTGGAAATAAGCTTGCAGCCTATGAATTAGCTTACTTAGATTATCTTAAGGATCTCGATCGGGGCCGATAACCATTTGTTTAAGCGACCGACCGCGATCCGAGGGCGACAGGGTGGGCTATTAAAACTCAAGCGAAGCTCACGCTTCGACACACGGCAAAGCGGAGGACGGTTGGCTATTTCTCGACCTATGACCCGGTGGTGACAGCGCACATCCTTACCCCGCGTCTTTGCCGCTCTCAACCCCCGCTATGCCGGACGACGTGTTGGGGCCCGCTCCAGCGCCCGTTTCACCCCGTCAGGGTCATAGGCGATGACGGCGAGATAAGCGCGGGCGGGTGGGTCGGGCTCGGAGCGACCCTGTTCCCAATCGAGCAGCGTTCCGAGCGGGATGCGGTAGCGCGCGGCGAATTCTTCTTGGCTCAGCCCGAGCGCGCGACGCAACGTCTTGGTGCGCGGCACCCGCTTTGCTCGGGCGAATTCCTCATCGGTCATCGGTCGGGCGTCGGGGTCACGGTGCGCGGCTTCTTCGATTTCCTCGTCTGTCATCGGCCGCATTGGCGTCTCGGCAAGCGGGCGCTCGCTGCCGTCGGCCAGCACCTCGACGACCGAACCGTCAGGATGCATTTTCGCAATAGTATTGGACTTGCTCATTTTTCGTCGCTCGTCTGGCTGAGATGATCCTCGTCACCTCGCCACGCTCGGTGTAGGTGACGTGCAGGATCACGCCATCGCACATTCCAAGCAAATTGATCCGCCCTTCACCATATTCCTCGCGATCGTCGATCCGTTCCACCGCAAATACGTCGCGCAACGCTTTGACGCCCTGCGGGAAGCTCACGCCGTGGCGGCGCCAGTTTTCTGCGGCCTTGACGTCATCCCATTCGAACGCATCGTCGGTCATCGAAGTGCGGAGTATCAGTAGGCTTTTCAATAGTCCAGGTAGGCGATTGGCGAAATCGCACGCCCTTTCGGCGGCTGCTCGGCTCTTACGGAACCGATTGCGCCAGGAGAGCTAGGAGCCCGCTCCGGCCTTAGCTAACCCTCGCCGAAGAAGCGGCGGACGGTTTCGTCGATAGACGCTTCGCCTCTCAGTCACAACCACTGTTGGACTAGCCGTTTTTAGACTGATCAATTTGCGACCATTGGCGACTTTGGAAAAGATGCAAGGGCTGGGTGGTAGCGAGTACCCTGAACGGCATGGCCAGCGTCGTAGCGTTTGAAAGGCCGGGGCTTCGGGGGTTCCTGCACCAGCCGCGAACAGCGGACGGGCGAGGGTTGGTGCTGACCCATGGTGCCGGCGGCAACAGCAATGCGGCGCTGCTGGTGGCGGCGGCGAGCGCCTTTGCCGATGCCGGGCTGTGGGTGCTGCGCTGCGACCTGCCGTTCCGGCAGCGCCGCCCGAAGGGGCCGCCGTCGCCCGCGACCGCCGAAGCCGACCGCGCCGGGTTGCGCGGCGCGGTCGAGGCGATGCGCGAGTTGGCGCCGGGGCCGGTATTTCTCGGCGGCCAGTCTTATGGTGGGCGGCAGGCGACGATGCTGGCGGCAGACGAGCCCGAGACAGCGTCCGGTCTGCTGCTGTTTTCCTATCCGCTGCACCCGCCCGGCAAACCCGAGCGGTTGCGCACCGAGCATTTTCCGCGGCTGCAGGTGCCGGCGGTCTTCGTGCAGGGCACCTCCGATCCGTTCGGCTCGATCGAGGAGATACGGTCGGCCCTGCCGATGATACCGGTGCTGACCAGGTTGATCCCGATCGACGGCGCCGGCCACGATCTGAAGCGCGGACGCTTCGACCTCGCGCCGGTCGTCGCGGCAGTCCTAGCGCAGAGTGGCGCCTGATCAAGACCGCGTCAGGCCTTGCGGCGTCGTGCGGGTGCGGGCGCCTCGGCTGCCGGTTCGGGTACGCCTTCCTCGCGGGTCTTGCGCCGCTTCGATGCCGCGGGTGCCGCCGGCTCGGCGGCGGGCTCGGCTGTCGCGGTGCGGCCGCCCGACACCGGCAGCAGCAGCGCCGGCTGGCGGCGATCGCCGGCGGCTTTGCCGCGCTTGGCCGGAACCGCCGCCGGGGGAGGAGCGGCCCTCCCCGAACCCGCCTCTTCCCGCGCCAGGCTGCGCTTGAGCGCATCCATCAAATTGATGACCTTGGGCGGCTCGTCGATCGCTTCCGAGGCCGCGGTCACCTGCCCCTTGAGCTTGCTGTCGACCAGCGCGCGCAGCGCGTCCTGGTAGCGGTCGTGGAAGTTCGCCGGCTCGAAGACGCCGGCTTTGCGATCGATGATGGTTTCGGCGAGAGCCACCAGCTCGGGGTCAATCTGCCCGTCCTGCTTGTCCCCGAACTCGGCGGTACGGACCTCGTCGCTGGCGCGCAAGGTCGACAGCAGCAGGCCGCCGCCGCGCGGCTCGATCTGGACCAGCCGCTCGCGGTTGGCCAGCACGATGCGGCCGAGCCCGACCTTGTTCGCGCGGGTCATCGCCTCACCAATCACCCGGAAGGTCTCGGTCGCGATCTCGCCGTCGGGATAGACGTAATAGGGCGTGTCGAGATAAAGCGGGTCGCACCTCATCGCGGCTGACAAAGCGGTCGAACTCGATGATCTTTGACGACTCGATGTGCAGGTCTTTCAATTCCTCGTCGCTGACCGTGACATAGCGGTCGCGGTCGAACTCGAAGCCCTTGACGATCTGGTCGCGGCTCAGCTCTTCCCCGGTTTTGGAGTCGACGAGGCGTTGCGAAACCCGGTTTCCGGTCTCGGAATTGAGTTGATTGAGGCGAATTCGCTTCGACTCGGTCGTTGCCGGGCTCAGATAGACCGGGCAAGTGACGAGAGAAAGACGCAGAAACCCGCTCCAACTCGCGCGCGGCATGTCCATCTCCTATGCGGCGGCGTTACGAATGCACATTATGGGGTGGCGCGCAACGTCGTGCGACAGGTGATGACGACAGACGGCATTTTGACAGGCGAGCGGCGGCAATGGCGCTGACCGAGTACAAACGAAAGCGCGATTTCGCGAAAACTCCGGAGCCGGCGGGCGCGCCGGTTCACCCGCGAGCATCGCCGAAGCTGTCCTTTGTGATCCAAAAGCACGCCGCGCGCCGGCTGCATTACGATTTCCGGCTCGAGCTCGACGGGGTGCTGAAGAGCTGGGCGGTGCCGAAAGGGCCCAGCGCCGATCCTGGCGAAAAGCGGCTGGCAGTGCATGTCGAAGACCACCCGCTCGAATATGGGGGGTTCGAGGGCGTCATTCCCGAGAAGCAATACGGCGCCGGCGCCTCGATGATCTGGGATCGCGGCAGCTGGGCGCCGCTCGATGCCGACCCGCAAGCGGCCTACGCCAAGGGGAACCTCAAATTCCTGCTCGACGGGCAAAAGCTGCACGGCAAATGGGTGCTGGTGCGAATGGGCGGCACGCATGCCGGCCGCAACCACGAGAATTGGCTGTTGATCAAGGAGCGCGACGAAGCGGCAATGCCGGGGAGCGGCGACGCGATAGTCGCCGACAACCCGTCGAGCGCCGCCACCGGGCGCACGATCGACGAGATCGCCGCGGATCGCGACCGGATCTGGGGACCGAACGGCGAGGAGCGCCCGGTTGCCGCTCGCGCGGGGCAACCGCCGCGTGCCGTCCCGGCGCGGATTGCGGGCGCAAAAAAAGGCCGGATGCCGGCTGATCTGCGGCCGTTGCTGGCCTATGCGGCGGATCAGGCGCCGGACGGGCCCGGCTGGCTGCACGAGATCAAATATGACGGCTATCGCCTGCTGGCGCGGGTCAGCGACGGGAAGGTGCGGCTGTCGACGCGCAGCGGCCTCGACTGGACCGCGAAATTTCCGGCGCTCGCCACGCGCCTTGCCGAATTGCCGGTCAAATCCGCGTTGATCGACGGCGAGATCGTCCATCTCCAGGCTGACGGCACGACCAATTTCGGCCATCTGCAAGATGCGATCGCCACTGGGCGGACCGAAACGCTGGTGTTCTACGGCTTCGACCTGTTGCATCTCGACGGGTGGGATCTGACCGGGGCACCGCTGGAAGACCGCAAGGCGGCGTTGGCCTCGCTGGTGCCGCCGCCTGCCGATGGCGGATTGCGCTACAGCGACCATCAAATCGGGCGCGGCCCTGATTTCTTCCGCCATGCCTGCGGCTATGGGCTCGAGGGCATCGTCTCGAAGCGCCGCGACAGCCTGTATCGCCCCGGCCGCCACGACAGCTGGCTAAAGGTCAAATGCGCCAGTCGCGAGGAATTCGTCGTGATCGGCTTCAGCGATCCGGCCGGCGGCCGGCGAGGCCTCGGCGCTTTGATGCTGGGGTATTACGACCCGCAGGGCGAACTGCATTATGCCGGCCGGGTCGGGACCGGGTTCAGCGACGCGCAGCTGGTGGAATTGCGAACGCAGCTCGATCGGCTGGCGCCGGCGAAGCGCCCGGTCAAGGCGCTGCCAAAGGGGGCCGTCGTCAAAGGCGTGCATTGGACCGAACCCGCGCTTGTCGCCGAGATCCGCTACGCGGGGTGGACCGCCGATGCGGTGTTGCGGCACGCGGCGTTTATGGGATTGCGCGAAGACAAGGATGCGAAGGAGGTCGTGCGCGACATGCCGTCATCGCCACCGGCGTCGGAACCCGCCAAGCCCGCCCCGCAACGCGCGCCGGTCTCGATTGCACGCGACGGCAGCACCGTCTTTGAAGGCGTGCGGCTGACCCATGCCGACCGCGTGCTCTATCCCGACAACGGGATCACCAAGCTCGACCTCGCGCGCTACTACGCTGATGCCGCCGATTGGACCCTGCCGCATCTTGTCCATCGACCGCTGAGCCTGTTGCGCGCCCCGACCGGGGTGGGCGGCGAGCATTTCTTTCAGAAGCACGCCGGCGCCAGCGTTCCGGCGGCGGTGACCCGCATCGAGATCGACGGCGAGATCCATCTGGCGATCGAGGATCTCTCCGGCTTGCTGTCGCTGGTGCAGATCGGCGTGCTCGAAATCCATCCTTGGGGCTCGACGATCGACAGTCTCGAACAGCCGGACCGGGTCACCTTCGATCTCGACCCGGATGAGGGGCTGCCGTGGTTGAGGATAACGGAAGCGGCGCTCGAAATCCGCGATGTGCTGGCGGGTCTCGGCCTGCAAAGCTTTGTCAAGACCACGGGCGGCAAGGGGTTGCACGTCGTCGTCCCGCTGACGCCGCGCCGCGACTGGGACGAGATCAAGGGGTTTACGAAGGCGGTCGCCGACAACATGGCTGCCCAGCACCCGCAGCGCTACACGGCAAACCAGTCGAAGCGGGCGCGCCAGGGCCGGATCTACATCGACTATCTGCGCAACACCCGCGGCGCGACGGCGGTCGGCGCCTATTCGAGCCGCGCCCGGCAAGGGGCGACGGTCTCCACCCCGCTGGCCTGGAGCGAGGTCGAGGCCGGCCTCCGCCCGGAGGCCTTTACGGTCGGCACCGTCCCGTCCCGACTTACCTCGCTCAAATCCGATCCCTGGGCTGAAATCGGCAAGCTGCGCCAGACGATCAGCGCCGCCGCCCGGCGCAAGCTCGGGCTGTGATACGCCGATTCAATTCCGTCGCGGCCCCTGTCGTCCACGCTTCCCATCGCTTCAATCCAGTAAGGAAGCTCCTTACTCTCTTGGCAACGATGGGGTCACAAAAATGATTACCAGCAAGATTACCAGCAAAGCTCAAACGACCATTCCGCAACAGGTCAGAGCTGCCCTCCATCTCGATGCGGGAGACGAACTCGAATATCGGATCGAGGGCGGCCATGTGGTGCTAAGCAAGGTCAGACGCAACGCGATCGACGATCCGTTCGCGACTTTTCACGAATGGTCCTCCGCAGCCGACGAGCGGGCGTATGGGGATCTTTAGCCCGTGGGACGTCGTCAGAGTGCCGTTTCCGTACACCGATCGCCCAGTTCGAAGGCGGCGGCCGGCGTTGGTCATTGCTGCCGGTGAAATCGAAGAAACCCACGGGCTGTTGTGGCTGGTGATGATTACCAGCGCCGAAGATCGCGGCTGGGAGAGCGATGTGCCGGTGTCGGATCTCGGCGCTGCCGGCTTACCTGCGGCTTCGATTGTGCGTCCCGCCAAGATTGCGACGGTCGAGGGCGGGTGATGCCACGCGTTTGGGCGTGCTGGCGACTTCGGACCGTCCCGCGGTCACAGCTTATTTCAGGCGATTTCTGGGCTCTACGCTCGACCAAAACTCGCTCGCGTTTGTGTCACTCCGGCTACCAGCCGCCGTCGATGCCGATCGCCTGACCGGTGACAAAGGCGGCCTGGTCGGAAACGAGGAAGGCGATCATCGCCGCAACCTCGTCGGGGCTGCCGAAACGGCCGACCGGGATCGCCTTTGACCGTTCGGCAAAGCCGATTTCGAGGTCGTCGCCGTACTCGCGGCGGTTGGTGCTGATCGCGCGCGAGGTGCGGATCGGGCCGGGGCACACCGCGTTGACGGTGATCCCGAACGGCGCCAGGTCGAGCGCCAGCGACTTGCTGAAGCCGACGATCGCGGCCTTCGAAGCGGCATAGGTGGCACGGTTGCGGCCGGGCCGGAACGCCGCCTTCGACGACACACTGACAATGCGGCCCCAGCGCGCCTGGCGCATTGCCGGGACGGCGGCGCGCGACATCAGAAAACAGCCGCGGGCGTTGACCCCGAAGGTGCGGTCCCATGCTTCGACCGGCACATCCTCGATCTCGTTGCGGTCGGCGCCTTGCGGCGCTCCAGCATTGTTGACGAGGATGTCGAGCCGTCCATAGCGGCTCAACACCTGCTCGACCATGCGTCCGGCATCGGCCTCGACGCTGACGTCGCCAAGAGCCGAAGAGGCGGTCCGCCCGGTGCGGACGAGTTCCTCGACCAAACTGTCGACCCCGCCCCACGAGGCGTCGGTGTCGCCCTGGACATTGTGCTCGTTGGCGACACCCGTCGCAACTACGTCGGATACGACCACCGTCACTCCGGTTGCGGCCAGGGCCCGGGCCGTCGAATTGCCGATGCCGACCGGCTTGCCGCAGCCGGTGATCAGCGCAACACGTGCAGAACTCGGCATCGACTTCCTCCCCTTCTTAAGCTGCGGCAAGTTTGCCGGTGCCGGAGTATTTCACCCCTGGCTGGCCTATGTAACCTGCAATCAATCACCCGGCCGGCAGAGGGCACGATGTCAAAGATTGCAGCGGTTGGCGTCGTGCTGCTGGTCTTGCTCAGTGCTGGCGGTGCTCGTGCCGACGACAAGTCGCAGAGGGCGCCGCCGGAGCGTGCGACGACGCATCACACGATCGTGTTGGGCGGCCGTCGCATCGACTACGACGCGTGCGCCGAGGCCTTGCCGCTGATCAACCGAAACGGAACGACGACCGCCTCGATCTTTACGATTTCCTATATCGCGCAAGTGACGGCGGGCATGCCGCGGCCGATTAGCTTTGTTTTCAACGGTGGGCCGGGCGCGGCTTCGGTCTTCCTGCATCTGGGTGCGCTCGGGCCAAAGGTCATGGAAACACCCGCGAACGGCGATGTGCCGAGCCCGCCCGCTCGCCTTGTCGACAACCCGTCGAGCTGGCTGCCGTTCACCGATCTCGTCTTTGTCGACCCTGTCGGCACCGGCTACAGCCGCGGCGAGGGTGGGGAAAAGAACCCTGACGAGCCGTTCTGGGATGTCGACACCGATCTGTCGTCGCTCGATGCGGTCGTGCGGCTTTGGCTGACGCGGCACATGCGGTGGGATTCGCCAGTCTACCTGGTCGGCGAGAGCTATGGCGGGTTCCGGGCCGCGGCGATGGCGCAGCGGTTGCCGCGGGACGCCGACGTTACGGTCAGCGGGTTGACGCTGATTTCTCCGGCGCTTGATCTGTCGATCTTGGAGCCGAGCGAGCGCGACGTGCTCGCCGCCGGCTTCTATCTCCCGACTTATGCCGCAACCGCCGCGGCGCTCGGCGTGGGGCAGTCGGCGCCCGATCTTAGCGCGGTCGAGCGGTTTGCGCTGTCGGATTACCTGGTCGGCCTCGCCGGGCTACCGGGTCGGCCTTCAGCAGGGGATCCCTTGATCGCGCGGGTCGCCGGTATGATCGGGTTGCCGATCGACATCGTGAGCCGCTACCGCGCGCGTGTGCCCAACCACGTCTTCGCCGAGGAGATACTGCGCCCGCGCGGCGAGATCGTCAGCCTCTACGACGGCACGATCACGCGGCCGGCTCCATCGGATCAGCATGATCGCGCCGGCGACCCGCTGCTGCAGCCGATCGCCGCCGCTTTCGGCGCGGTATTCAACACCTATGTGGCCGAGACTTCTCGGCTACCACACCGACCTGCCTTATCGGGTGCTCTCGCGGGATGTCGTGCAGCATTGGGACTGGCACGGCGAGCGTCGGGAAGGGGGCCCAGGGCTGGCGCTGACCTCGCTCGAAGCGGCACTGCTCGCGCATCCCGGGATCAAAGTTCTGGTCGCCAACGGCCGCTATGATCTGGTAACGCCGTATTTCTCGTCGCGCTGGTTTGTCGACCAGCTTCAGGTGCCGACTGCCGTACGGGAGCAAATCCGGCTGCGCGTTTATCCGGGCGGGCATATGCTCTATCTGCGGCCAGCCTCGCGCGCAGCCCTCGCCGAGGACGCCGCCCGGCTCTATGCCGCGCCCGGCGCCGCTGCGTCGCAATGACGAGGGCGCGAACCCATCATCGTCTGAAAAGCCACGGCACCGATAGCCGTGGACCACATGAGCGGACGCTGCTGCGGGTTTGTGGGCTGGCGGCGGTCAGCGCATTGTTCGAGCGCGACCCGGGGCGGGTCGAAAGGCTGTTTTTCGAGCCGCAGCTTGGCGCCGAGGCCGGCGGGTTCTGTGCGACACTCGCCCGCGCGCGCAAGCCCTATCGTGAAGTCGGGACGGCCGAACTGGCGCGTGTCGCCCGCACGCTGTTGCACGGCGGCATCGCCGCGATCGCCCGGCCGCGACCGCTCGCAGGGTTCGATCCCGCGGCGGTGCCAAACTGGGCGCGCGACGGCAAGCCGATCCTGGTCCTTGACGGCATCGGCAACCCGCACAATCTGGGCGCGATCGCCCGCACTGCGGCGTTCTTCGGCATTGAGCGCATCGTCCTCGCCGACCGGCCGGATCAGGCGGTGCCCTCGGATGCAAGCTACCGCGTCGCAGAAGGCGGGCTTGAGCATGTAACCCTCCACCAAGTGCCGCTGCCCACCACCCTGAGCGCTCTGCGGCCGAGCTATCGCATCGTCGGCAGTGCTCCGGGACGCGAGAACGCGGTGTTGCGCGCTCAGAGCGAAAAGTCGCCGGCGCTGGTTCTCGGGAACGAGGAGAATGGTCTCGACCCGGCGACCCTCGCTCTCTGCGACGAAATCGTGACGATCCCCGGCAGCGGGCGCGTGCAGTCGCTCAACGTCGCCGCGGCGGCAGCGATCCTGATCTACGCGGCGACCAGCGGGCGGAGCTGACGCGCCGCTTCGCTTCGACGCGCACCCGATCGTCCGTACCCGGTCTGGTTTGGCGACACGCCCGGCCGGACAAACAGCGACTTTCGCCCGAGGGGTACGGTTTCGCCGTGATCCTTTATAGTCGTCCGCGAAAATAGCGGCGGAGGAAGAATGGCCGAGGAGCGGTTAGCGCGCGAGCGGATGGAGTACGACGTGGTCGTGATCGGGGCTGGGCCGGCCGGCCTTTCAGCCGCGATCCGTCTGAAACAGCTCGCAGCCGCGGCCGAGCGCGACATCAATGTCTGCGTCGTCGAAAAGGGATCGGAGGTCGGCGCGCATATCTTGTCGGGCGCGGTGTTCGAACCGCGGGCGTTGAACGAGCTGATCCCCGACTGGCTCGGCCGGGGTGCGCCGCTGACCACGCCGGCGGGCGAGGACCGGTTTTTGCTGCTGACCCAATCCCGCGCGTTTCGGTTGCCGACCCCGCCGCAGATGCACAACCACGGCAACTACGTCATCAGTCTCGGCAATCTGTGCCGCTGGTTGGCTCAGCAGGCCGAAGAGCTGGGTGTCGAGATCTATCCGGGCTTTGCCGCCGCCGAGGTGCTGTACGACGAGGCCGGGCGGGTGCGTGGGGTCGCGACCGGCGACATGGGCATCGGCAGGGACGGCAAGCCAACCGAGCGCTATCAGCCCGGCGTCGAATTGCTGGCGAGGGAAACCTTGATCGCCGAAGGCTGCCGCGGTTCGTTGACCAAGATCTTGGTCGAGCGGTTTCATCTGCGCGACGCCATCGACCCGCAGACTTATGCGATCGGCATCAAGGAGTTGTGGGAGGTCGCCCCGTCGCAGCATCAGCTCGGCCTCGTCCTCCACACGGTTGGCTGGCCGCTTGACGCCGCCACCTACGGCGGCTCTTTCCTCTACCATCTCGAAAACCGGCAGGTTGCGGTCGGCTTTGTGATCGGGCTCGACTACAAAAACCCCTTTCTGAGCCCGTTCGAAGAATTCCAACGCTTCAAAACCCACCCGGCAGTTCGCCCGTTTTTCGAAGGCGGTCGCCGAATAAGCTATGGCGCGCGCGCTTTGAACGAGGGTGGCTTCCAGTCGATCCCGCGGCTCGACTTTCCGGGCGGCGCCCTGATTGGCTGCGCCGCAGGCTTTGTCAACGTACCTAAGATCAAAGGCAGCCACACGGCCATGAAATCGGGGATGGTCGCGGCTGAGACGGTGTTCCGCCGGTTGGCCGGCGATGACGGCGCCTCGACCCGACAGGCGCTCGAGCAAAGCTGGGTGTGGGACGAGTTGCGCCGGGTGCGCAACATCCGGCCGAGCTTTCGCTGGGGGCTGTGGGCCGGGCTCGCTTATTCGGCGCTCGACACCTATGTTCTGCGCGGTGCCGCACCGTGGACCTTTCACAACCATGCCGACTACACTCAGCTGACGCCGGCAAGCCAGGCGAGGCGGATCGATTACCCCAGGCCCGACGGCCAAGTCAGCTTCGACCGGCTGTCTTCGGTGTTCATCTCGAACACCAATCATGAGGAGGACCAGCCGCCGCATTTGCGGCTGCGCGATCCGGCAAAGGCCATCGCCGTCAACTATCGGCTCTACGATTCACCCGAACAGCGGTATTGTCCGGCCGGCGTGTACGAGATCGTGCAGCCCGCCGGGCCGGCCGATCCGTATTTGCAGATCAATGCGCAGAATTGCGTACACTGTAAGACTTGCGACATCAAGGATCCGGAGCAGAACATTGATTGGGTCGTGCCGGAGGGAGGCGGCGGCCCTAATTATCCGAATATGTGACGCGAGCGTTTTGGGATGAAGGCGGACGGGTGCAGACAGATGGGGATAGCGGTGATTGATTGGCTGAAGATCTGGGGTCAGGCGGGATTTGTGGCGGGCGCCCTGGTCGCCGCCAGCGCCTACGCGGCCGCGCCCAGCGGGGATGCGCCGGACGCCTCGGCGGCTTCGCCATACGGCGCCTACCTGGCCGGCCGGCACGCGCAGGAAAAGGGTAGCTATGGGGCGGCCGCGCGCTGGTACGAGCAGGCCTTGCGCGCCGATCCGCAATCGCCTGAGGTGATCAGCCGGACCTTTTTGATGGAAGCCAATGACGGCCGCTTCGATCGGGCCGTGCCTCTGGCCAACAAGGAGCTGAAGCTCGACAGCTCGGATGCGGTCGCCGACCTCGTGTTGTTGATCGACCGGGCCAAGGCCGGCGACAAGGCCGGCGCCCTGGCGCGGGCCGAGGCATTGCCGGACGACGGGTTGCACCGCTATGTCGGCCCCTTGGCGCGGGCTTGGACCCGGATGGGCATGGGCAACCTGGCGGGTGCCGAAGCGGCGCTTCACGATCTCGACAAATTCGACGGCTTTGCTCCGCTCGAATACTTCCAGCTCGGCACGATTTATGATTTCGCCGGAAATGCAGCCAAAGCCGAGGAGTATTACAAGAAGACCTTGGACGCGACCGGCCAGCTCAACTGGCGATTGGCGGATGCAATGGCCAATTTCTACCAACGCCATGGACGGCCCGACGAAGCGACCGCGATCTATAATCGTTTCGTCAAGGAAAATGCGGGAAGCGAACTGGCCAAATCGGTACAAGCAAACAAAGTTGCCGGGACGCCGCCTGCGCCACTGATCGGATCTGCGATGGATGGACTGGCCGAAGCCTTGTTTGATCTCGCGAGCGTCGTCAACCGGCCGGAGACGATCGATCTTGCGCTGATCTACGACCGCTGTGCGCTCGATCTGCGCCCAAATCTGACGGTTGCCCAATTGCTGCTCGCCGACATCCTGACCGGTCAGGAGAAGTTCGAGCAAAGTCTTGCGATCGTCGCTCAGATCCCGACGAATTCGCGCTATGCATGGTCGGCGCAATTGCGCGCCGCCGCCAACCTCGAAGCCCTCGGCCGCATCGACCAGGCCACTGCCCAGCTCCAGGCGATGGCGGCAAAGGAGCCGAACTGGGCTTCTGCCGAGATCCAACTCGGCGACCTGCTGCGCGGACAGAAGCGCTTTTCGGAGTCCGCCGCCGCCTACAGCGAAGCGATCAAGCGGCTCAAGGCCGAAGGCATGCCGCCGCGCTGGGCGCTTTACTACAGCCGGGGCATTGCCTATGAGCGCTCTAACCAGTGGAACTTGGCCGAGGCCGACCTCGAGCACGCGCTGGAGCTGAAGCCGGATCAGCCGCTGGTGCTGAATTATCTCGGCTACTCCTGGATCGATCGCGGTGAGAAGCTGCACCCGGGATTGAAAATGATCGAAAAAGCCGTCGAGCTGCGTCCCGATGACGGTTACATCGTGGACAGCCTCGGTTGGGCTCATTACCGGATCGGTGACTATCCAAGCGCGGTTGAATACTTGGAAAAGGCGCTCGAACTGGTGCCTGAGGATCCGACGATCAACGACCACTTGGGCGATGCCTACTGGAAGAGCGGGCGTACGACTGAAGCGCGGTATCAATGGCGGCGCGCTCTGCAATTCAAGCCCGAAAAGGAAGACGTCAAGCCGATCGAGGCCAAGCTTGACGGCGGCCTGCCGACTGCTACCCGAGCGGGCGGCGGCTGATCTCCCTGTGGTGGTCACCGTCTTCGCCCCGGCGAAGGTCAACCTTTACCTGCATCTGACGGGGCGTCGGGCGGACGGCTATCATCTGCTCGATAGCCTCGTCGCGTTCGCCGACATCGGTGATCGGGTAACGGCTCGCCCGGCAACGTCGTTGTCGCTGGAGGTGACCGGACCCGAAGCAGCGGGGCTCACCGATGAAGGCGACAACAATCTGGTCTTGCGCGCCGCGCGGCTGCTCGCTGCGCAAGCCGGCATCGGCACCACCGGTGCGGCGCTTCGTCTGGAAAAGAATCTGCCGATTGCGTCTGGCGTCGGCGGCGGGTCGAGCGATGCGGCGGCGGCGATGCGCGCCCTGTGCGCATTGTGGCGGCTCGCGATCGATGAAGTGACCTTGGCGGCCCTTGGCGCACAGCTCGGCGCCGATCTTCCGGCCTGCCTCTACGGGCGCGCCGCCTGGGTCGGCGGCGTCGGCGAGCGGGTCGAACCCGCCCCGGATCTGCCTCGAGCGGGGATTGTCCTCGCCAATCCGCGCCGGAAGCTGCCGACTGCAGCAGTGTTCGAGGCGCGCCGCGGCCCGTTCGGCGCCGCTCTCGAACGGGTGGCGCCGATGCCGCTCGACGCCACCGGGCTGGCCCGCGCGCTGACGCTTCGTCGCAACGAGCTGACCGAAGCCGCGATTGGGCTGGTTCCCGAGATCGATGAGATCCTGACGGCGCTCAGGCGTCTTCCCGGCGCCTTGGTCGCACGGATGAGCGGCAGCGGCGCCACCTGTTTTGCGCTTTTCGCCGATCGCTCCGCGGCCGCGCGGGCAGGTGCTGCCCTGTCTGCTGCCGAACCCCGCTGGTGGTGTGCTGCGGGCGGCTTGGTTGCCGGAAGCGAGGTTTCCCGATAGTCTGCCGGCCGGCTGTTGGGGCGTAGCCAAGGGGTAAGGCAGCGGATTTTGATTCCGCAATTCGGAGGTTCGAATCCTCCCGCCCCAGCCATTTGTCAGACTTCCTGGGAGGCAGCGCGATGCCGGACAATCAAAAATGGGTCGGCACTTGGACGACGGCACCGGCGCCGGCGGAAACCGGCGCTTTCAGCAACCAGACCCTGCGCATGACCATGCGCGTCAGCCTTGGCGGCGAGACCGTGCGGGTGCGGATTTCGAACGCCTATGGCCGCCGTCCGCTGGAGATCGGCGCCGCGCATATCGCGCTGCGCGGCGCCGGGTCGGCGATTGTCGCCGGCTCGGACCGCAAGCTGAACTTCGGCGGCACGGCGACGGCGACTGTCGCGGCAGGCGCCGTCTTGTTCAGCGACCCGGTCGCGCTCGACCTGGCGCCTCTCGCCGATCTCGCGGTCAGCCTCTATCTGCCCGGCGAGGTCCCGAACGATCTTCAGATCACCGGCCGCTATGCGCGGCAGACCAACTACGTCTCGCCGCCGGGCGATTTCACCGCGGCGAATGTAATGCCGATCGCCAGTCTCACGAGCGACTGGTTCTTCGTCTGCGGCGTCGACGTGTTCGCCAGCGCCGACACCGGCGGCATCGTCGCGCTCGGCAACTCGCTGACCGACGGCAACATCTCGACGATCGACGCCTTTTGCCGCTGGCCCGACCAGCTCGCCCGCCGGCTGATGGCGCGCTCTCGTGGCCGGCCGATGGCGGTGATGAACCAGGGGCTCGGCGGCAATCGGATTCTGTTCGACATCCGCGGCGACAGTGGGCTGCGCCGCTTCGACCGTGACGTGTTGGCCCAACCGGGGGTCACCCACGTCATCGTCATGCTCGGTACCAACGATTTGCGCAACCGGTGGAAGAAGCCGGACGAGGAGCCCACCGCGTCGCAGATGATCGCCGGGTTGCAGCAGATGACGGTGCGCGCCCACAGTGCCGGCGTCAAGATCCTCGGCGCCACGCTGACGCCGTTTGGCAACGAGACCTATATGGTCGACGCCTGGAACCCGCAGCGCGAAGAGGTCCGTCTGGCAGTCAATGGCTGGATGCGTGACGGCGGCGCTTTCGATGGGGTCGCCGATTTCGACAAGGCGCTGCGCGACCTCGAACATTTGACGCAGATGCTGCCGGTCTATGATTGCGGCGACGGTCTGCATCCGAGCGATCTCGGCTACAACAAGATGGGCGACGCAATCGACCTGGCGCTGTTCGAATAACGACAGCGCCGCCGGCCGGCTCGGCCGGCGCCTGCTCGCGGTGCGCGGGTCAGCGCGCCGCGAATTGGGTCGCGCCGAACGTGTTTTCGCGCTCGGTATCGGTGATCGCGCCCGGACGCTGGGCGTCGGCCAGCACCGCCAAACCGCGCTGCACCGCCGGCCGCCGCGCGATTTCGTCATGCCAGCGCCGCACCGCCGGATATTCGCCGAGGTCGATATAGCCCCGCTCGGCGAAGCGAGAAGACGGCTCGGCGGCGGTGCGGATCCACGGAAAGGTGATGATGTCGGCCATGCTGTACTCGTCGCCGGCGAGCCAGGGCGACTCCTCGAGCCGGTGGTTCAGCACCCGGGTCAGCCGCTTGACCTCATTGGTGTAGCGTTCGATGGCGTACGGGATTTTCGCCGGCGCATAGGCGCCGAAATGGTTCCATTGGCCGAACATCGGGCCGACGCCGCCCATCTGAAACATGATCCATTCGAGGCATTTGTAGCGTCCGATCGGATCTTTCGGGATCAGCTTGCCGCCGTTCTTTTCCGACAGATAGATCAGGATCGCGGCCAATTCGAACAAGGTGAACGGCTTGCCCCCCGGACCATCGGGATCGACGATCGCCGGGATGCGGTGATTCGGAGTAATCTTCAGAAATTCAGGCTTGAACTGGTCGCCGGCGCCGATGTCGACCGGGGTCACCTTGTACTGCAGGCCAAGCTCTTCAAGCGCGATGTGAACCTTTTGGCCGTTTGGCGTCGGCCAGCTCCACACTTCCAACATTGGAGATCCTCTCGCTTGCTGCGCATTTCGGACGGCATTAGGTTCGATAATCCTTCCGGATGGCAAGCCGCAGCGCGCCGGAACCACAGGAGGCCGGGGCCGATGGCATCCGACAACAAAGACGCCGAGCGCCGCACACTGGGTGCGTGGCGACATTGGAAGATGCCAAGTGATATCTTTTTGGAGCCAATGGAGCCGGAGGATCTGGACGCGGCGGAAGGGCTGAACAATGACGAGTGGGGAATTACCCTCCCCTACAAGCGGCCGAAACAGGATTAGCTTCGGTCCGCAACATCTTCTGTCGCGAGGCGGTGGAGGGCGTCGCCGCCGGCGCCATAGCGCAGCCATTCGCCAAGATGCTCCATCCCGAGCCGGTGATAGAAATTCCGGGCCGGGTTCCAGTCGAGTACCTGAAAATCGATCCGGCCCCAGCCGCGCTCGACCGCGATTGTGGCGAGCCTGGCGATCAACCGCCGGCCGACACCGAGCCCGCGCGCATTTTCAACGACGTAGAGGTCTTCGAGAAACAGTCCCGGGCGGCCGAGCCAGGTCGAGAAACGCGGATGGAACAGGGCCAGGCCGGCCGGTTCGCCATCGAGAAAGGCGGAGAATCGCCTCGAACTGCCGGTCCGGGCCGAAGCCGTGGCGAACAAGGTCGGCTTCGGTCGCGACGACGGCCTCGGGCGCCTTTTCATAGACGGCGAGCGCCCGGATCAGCCGCAGCACCAGACCGGCATCTTCGGGCGCGGCAAAGCGGATCTTGATTCGCCAACTCATCGTTCACGCCAGTCACGCGAGCCGCTGTAAAGAGGACCGATACCGTGCATAATTTTTCCTCCGCGATTCCCAGGCTGAGGCTTTCGGCGTTACCTTAATTCGTGAGCTGACCGGGAAACAATCGGAGAGGGGAAATGGCGGACGAGACCAATCCGGTGGCGATCGCGGCGGCGGCGGCGCCGCTGGCGCGGCCAGGACGCGGCTATCCTGAGCCCTTTGCGGCGCGGGTCGCCGGCCGGGTGCGGCGGCCGCTCGGCGATTTGTTCGGGCTGACCAGTTTCGGGGTGAACCTGACCCGGCTGCCGCCCGGTGGAATGTCGGCGCTGCGCCACACCCATACGCGCGAGGACGAGTTCATCTACGTCCTCGAAGGCGACCCGGTGCTGGTGACCGATGCCGGCGAAACCATGTTGCGCCCCGGCATGTGCGCCGGTTTCAGGGCCGGTGACGGCAATGCGCACCATCTGTTGAACCGCACGACGCAGGACGTCGTTTATCTCGAGATCGGCGACCGCAACCCCGGCGACACCGTCGTTTACCCCGACGACGACATCGGCCGAGCCCTGATGCCCGACGGCACGCGCCATTTCGTACACAACAACGGCACGCCCTACTGATGGCCGCCGGGTTTGGTCGGCGAAGGGCCTGGACCCTCGCTTCAGCCAGGTGAGATAACGGTTTGGTGGAATTCGAAGGGAAGCGCCGATGAAGATCGTCAAGGTCGAAGACTTGCATTGCGACGCCGGCTGGCGGGTCAATTCGTTTCTGAAGGTCACCACCGACGAGGGCATCGTCGGCTGGTCCGAATACATGGAGGGCTACGGCGCGCAAGGGCTGACCGGGGTCATCTTGAAGCTCGCCGAGCGCTTCTTGATCGGACAGGACCCGCGGCCGGTCGAGCGCCACAGTGCCCTTCTCTACGCCGCGACCAGGCAGGCCGCCGGCGGGGTCAACCAGATGGCGATCGCGGCAATCGAAAACGCATTGGTCGACATCAAGGCCAAGGCCTTGGGCGTGCCGGTTTACGAGATGCTCGGCGGCCCGGTGCGCGACCGGTTGCAGCTTTACTGGTCGCATTGCGGCACCTACCGCGCCCGCCACGCCGACCGTATCCGCGAGTGGGCCGGAGTCGACCCGGTGCGCTCGCTCGACGACATCGTCGCACTCGGCGAGGAGGTCAGGCGCAAGGGTTTCAAAGGGCTCAAGACCAATTTGATCCGCTTCGACAAGGGCAAGCCCTACATGTACGGCCCCGGCACCGGCAACCCGCCGGGCTTTCCCGAGCTCAACGTCGACCACCGCATCGTCGATGCCGCGGTGGTACAGCTTGAAGCGTTCCGCCGCGGCGCCGGCCCTGACGTCGGGCTGCATCTGGACACCAACTTCAACTACAAGATCGACGGCTACGTCAAACTGGCGCGCGCCCTGGAGCCGCTGGACCTGGTGTGGCTCGAGATTGACCTCTACGACCCGGCCGGCCTGGCCCTGGTCCGCCGCTCCGCCCGCACGCCGATCTCGTCCTGCAAGTCATTGTACGGCAGGCGCCAGTTCCGGCCGTATTTGGAGCATCAGTCGGTCGATTACGCGATCATCGACGTGGCGTGGAACGGCATCCTCGAATCATTGAAGATCGCGGCGATGGCCGATGCCTACGAGGTCAATGTGGCGCCGCATAATTTCAACGGCCATCTCGGCTCCTTGATCAGCGCGCACATGTGCGCCGTCGCGCCGAACTTCAAAGTCATGGAAATCGACATCGACGACGTGACCTGGAAGGACGACATCGTCACCGTGCCGCCGGTGATAAAGGACGGCGATATGCTATTGCCGACCGGCCCCGGCTGGGGCGCCGACGTCAACGAGGAATTCGTCCGCGCCCACCCACCGCGGCGGTGATCTTCGCCGAAACTAATCGGTTCGCGTAGGCATCCTCCGCGTTGCGGTATCAAGTGGTGCGGCTTTGGCGGGTCCGATGTCCACCAGCCTTGGACCGCAGCCCGGGTGTCGGCCTCGATTTACGGGTGGCCGTGCGAAACCCAGCCGGACCACCCATTGCTGGCAGTAGTCTGCCAGATATGGTGGAGCGCGCCGTCGGCGCCGAGGACGAACAATTCGAGACGGCGGTCGCCGCTCGCCGCCAATGCCGGCCCGTTAAGCAAGCGGGTGCCGCCATTGCCGAGCGACTGCCAGAATAACCATCCATTGCTCGCTTCAGTCTGCCAAGTATGCCACAGACTGCCGTCGAGCCCGGTGATGAACAGCTCGAGCCGCCCATCTGCGCTCGGTGCCATTGCCGGATGATCCTGAAAGCCGACGCCGGCGTCGCCAAAAGAAATCCACTCGGACCACGCCCCTTCGACCGCGATCTGCCAGGCATGCCACAGGGCGTTGTCATTGCCGCGCACGAACAATTCGAGGCGTCCGTCGCCACTGGCAGCCACCGCCGGGCGGTCAGTGAAACCCGCACCAGCGGACCCGAGAGCATTCCAGCCGGTCCACGCACCTGCCGGGGCCGTTTGGTGAATGTTCCACATTTCGCCGGTTTCGGACACGACAAAGACCTGCAGGCAACCCTGCGCGTCGAGGATCATGACGGGAGGGCCCGTGATCAACTGTCTGTCAGGCGCGAAATGAGGGGACCAGTTGGAATTCCACGACCCGCCCCAGACGGCTTGCTCCAGACGCCACAATTGAGGAGGGCCATCCTGCCCGGTGCCACTGGCGAACAGGATCAACCGGCCATCCGCGCCGGCAGCAACAGTGGGAGGATTGATCGGGCCGGTGGGCGGGAGGCCGAGCGATGTCCATGCCGACCAGCCGTTCGACCAGCTCGTCTGCTCGATCTGTTCGAGAGCGCCGCCCACGGCAAGGGTGATCAGCCGCCCGTCGCCATTGCGGGCAATCGCGGGGGGCCACTCGGCAAATCCGCCGCCGTGCGAGGTCCAGCCCGACCAGCCGTTGCTCCAGGCGGTCTGCCAGATGTGCCACAAGCTCCCGTCGATCGAAAACATGAACAGCTCGAGGCGGCCGTCGCCGCTCGGCGCCAGTACTGGAGATCCGAATAATCCCGGCACGGTTTGGTCCTCCCCATTCGAACGCACCATCTAGGCATAATCAGCGCCCGATCGGGAGGGAAAGTGTGAACGGCTTCACATCGAGAGCAAGCGTACGGCCTTCAGCCGGCGCAGGAGCTTGCGCAAGGATTGCCGGTGGGCCCAGGGTGCAGATGGACGATCCCTTGGTGCATTGCGTGAGACGAAAACGGCGATCTGGGGGGCGGGAAGGCGTTGCGGCGGGGTTCTGAAAGGCGCAGGCTGTGTGTCGCAATCTGTGCGCAACCGGAGGAACCGGCGATGAGCGACGTGACCCAGGACATGAACTTTCTGCAGGGCGTCAAGGTGGTGGATTTCACCCAGTTCGAGGCGGGCACGACCTGCACCGAGGTCTTGGCGTGGTTTGGCGCCGAGGTGGTCAAGATCGAGAACCCGGGGCGCGGTGATCCCGGCCGCCGGCTGCGTCCCGGCAAGCCCGACGACGACCCGTGGTACTTCCACCAATTCAACGTCAACAAGAAGTCCTTGGCGATCAACCTGAAATCGCCAAAGGGGCTCGAAATTGTAAAAAACATGCTGAAGCAGGCCGACGTCACCGCCGAAAACATGGCGCCCGGCACGATCGAGCGCCTGGGCCTCGACTACAACTCGGTCAAGAAAATCAACCCAGGCATCATCTATTGCCAGATCAAAGGGTTCGGCACCGGCAGCCCGCATGAGAAGGGGCTGGCCTTCGACATGATCGCACAGGCCGCCGGCGGCCCGATCAGCGTCACCGGCGAGCCCGACCGGCCGCCGGTCAAGCCGGGCTTGAGCTTTGGCGACACCGGCACCGGCATGCTGATGGCGGCCACCATCCTCGGCGCCTTGCACGAGCGCAACCGCACCGGCCAGGGCCGCCGGCTGCAATTGGCGATGCAGGACGCGATGATCCACTACATGCGCACCTGCTTCTCGACGATGGCGCGCACCGGCAAAGCAGCGCGGCGCAACGGCGCCAAGTCGGGCGGCGGCAACAACGCCCCGTCGGGGCTGTACCCGGCCAAGGGTGGCGGCGCCAACGACTACGTCTATCTGACCACCAGCCGCGCCAATCCCGAGCACTGGTCGCGGCTGATGAAATTGATCGGGCGCGAGGAGTTGATCGAGGACCCGCGTTTCGCGACGGGCGATGACCGCGTCAAGCACGAAAAGGAGCTCGACGCGATCATCGGCGAGTGGACCCGCCAGCACGACAAGCGCGAGGCGATGGAAAAGCTCATTGCCGTGGGCGTGCCGTCGGGTGCGGTGTTCGACACGATGGAATTGCAGAACGAGCCGACCTTTGAAGAGCGCGGCCTGATGCAAACCGTTCACCACCACAACGGCGACTACAAGATGGCAACCTGGCCGGTGCGGGTCGACGGCAAGACCGTGCGCCTGAAGGGTTCGCCGAAGCTCGGCGGCGACAGTGCGGAAGTCCTGCACAACTGGCTCGGCATCGCTGCCGGTGACATCGAGGGCTTGCGCCGCGACGGCGTATTGTAACCCGTCGGCGTCATCTCCGCGGAAAGCGGGGGCCGAGGGCCGTTGGTGCAGTGCAGGCTGCCCTCGGTTCCCGCTGGCGTGGGGTTGACGCGGGAAATTGTCGACGCAGTCTCTGAAACAGGACGCGCGATGCGACTGCGGCTTTACGAGAATTACCGCTTTCTGTTGTACGCACCGTTTTACGCGGCGCATGAAATCGGGGCCTACGCCGCGGAAGGGCTGGAGGTCGAGCTGCTGCCGTCGCCCGGTATCGGGACGGCCGAGCAGGCGTTGCTGGACGGCGCCGTCGACGTATTGTGGGCGGGCCCGATGCGGGTCATGAAGCACCACGACGATCATCCGGATTCGCCGCTTGTCTGCTTTGCCGAAATCGTCTGCCGTGACCCGTTCTCGATTGTCGGCAGCTATCCCAATCCCGGCTTCCAGCCGGCCGATCTGGCGGGTATGCGCTTTGCTACAGTCAGCGAGGTACCGACCCCGTGGCTTTGTCTGCAGGAGGATCTGCGCCGAGCAGGCGTCGATCCCACTCGGCTCGATCGGATCGGCGACCGCGGCATGGGTGAAAACCTGAAAGCGATGCGCGCCCGCCAGCTCGATGCGGCGCAATTCTTCGAGCCGGTTGTCGAAGAGGCGCTGGCGACGGGTACGGGCTATCTTTGGCACTCGGCCAGCAGTCGCGGCCGAACCACCTACACCGCGTTTGTGACGACGCGTGACCGGTTATTACGCGATGCCGAACCGATGCTGCGCATGGTGCGCGCGATCTACCGCACCCAGCAGTGGCTGCGGGCCAATCGGGCGCCGATGATCGCCGAGGCGGTCGCAGCCTATTTTCCGGTGCTCGATCACACCGTACTGACGGGTGCGCTGGCCCGCTATCAGGTGCAGGGAGTGTGGGGCGACGATCCGGTTCTGCCCGAGAATGGATTTGACCAGCTGCGCCGGGGCCTTGTTTCGGGCGGCTTTATCGGCCGAGCCATTCCTTTTCAAGACTGCGTCGACAACAGTCTGGCGCTGCAAGCGATCAACCGACAGCACAATACACAGAATTAACCAAAGCTGCGCGCGACGGCATTCCCTGATCGTCAGCAAGCATCTCAGACCAGGCTAATACGAAATGACCGGCCGGTTGGAGACAGGCATTGCATTACGCGGCATTTCGCGGACAGGCACAGGAATGTTGCAATTTTACCGACGTGGCCTTTTATCGCCGCTGGCATTTGCCATTTATTCCGGAACGCCCGCGCAGTGCGGCAAAGGGGAGCAGCGGAGGGAGAAAAGTAGCATGGCCACGTTGGACGAGATTGGACAAGAAAGGCAGCGGATTGCCGAGCGGCTGGCGCGCCTCGAGGCAGATCGGGCAAAGCTGGCGCAACAATTGGAAGAGCTGGAAATAGCCGAACGCGTGCTGTCGCGGTTCGGCATGGCGCAGACGGCGGAGCGGCGCGGACGGGGACGCCCCGCGCGAGCGACCCCGGTCTCGACCCCTGCCGGCGAGCGGCGGCCGCGCGCCACATCAGCAAAGGCGGCGAATGCCCTGTCGTTGAGCGACGCCACACTGAAGGCGGTCGGCGCGCACGGTGAAGGCGCCACGGCAGCCGAGGTCATGACCTATCTGTCGCGCGAACTGGGCATGTCGGTGCGGCCGAACCATCTCGGCATCGCATTGCAGCGTCACCGCCGAGCGGGGCGGCTTGAAAGTCGCGACTCTCGCTGGTTCCTGCCGCATTCGGCGCAGGGGTCGGTGCAATCGGCGATGGCCGGCTGAACCCCAACGCCGCCGCTGTGCAATAACGACGCGCGAGCGCGCCGCCGACCATATGCCGGCGCTGACACTATCCGCGCGTTGCCGTCACGAGAGTACCTCGTGGGTAATCCTGGGAAGCCGTGGCGGATGCGGGTCCGCGTTTGCACGGCGCGGCGCCGATGTCTACTCGCGGTCATCGGCGAGGCCGCCGCAGCCGGCGCCCCGCGCGATCCTCGGATCCATGGCGACGGCTCTCCCCAATCATCGGTTTCGCGGTGTTCCACGCGATCCAAAGGAACAGTGCCAGCGAAAATCACGGTTGCATTAGGCTTTTACGCCCATTGTCGACGAATTCGGCCGCAGTGCATCGGCGGAACGGCGAGACAGCAGCCGGGGCTGATTCGCGACGTGAACTGCGCCAACCCGAATCATAGGATGATGGTTTCACTTGGGCGACGGTGGAGTGGGATCGCGAGGATGCCTCTCTCGCCGGGCTGATCGAGGAGCACGCAATGGGTTTGCAGGACCGGATCGGGGTCGATGTCGGGCGCAAGCTCAGAACTCGAAGACGCGATCGAATGGGCCGCGGCGCACGAGGTGCGTTGGATCGACATCCAGCTCGACACCGGCCCGAACGCGTTGGGCGGCTTTGACGACGTGCGCGCCGCCGGGATTCGCCGCGCCTGCGAGCACCACGCGGTCCATCTCGGCCTGCACACCGCCTCGGCGGTCAATGTCGCCGAATATGCGCCCCATGTTGGCGCCGCGGTCGACGACTATCTGAAGGCCTATGTCGAGATCGCGCCGCGGCTCGGCGCCGAATGGATCGTCATGCATGCCGGCTTTCATTTCACCTCCGACAAGGAGATGCGGATGAAGGCCGGGCTCGATCGGCTGCAGCGCGTTGTCGCCCATGCCGAAACGCATGGCGCGCTCGTGCTGCTCGAAAACCTGAACAAGGAACCGGAACAGGCCGAGGTGCATTACCTGGCGCACACGGTCGAGGAGTGGCGCTATTACTTCGACCGGATCAAATCGCCGGCATTCAAGTTATCGTTCACCGTTAACCACGCGCATCTCGTGCCCGAGGGTGTCGCGGGCTTTGTCGAAGCACTCGACATGAGTCGGGTCGAAGAGGTGCGGCTCGCCGATTGCTGGCGCAACGGGGTTGAGGTCCATCTGAAGCCCGGCGCCGGTGATCTTGATTTCGCCGACATGTTCACCCGCATCGAAGCCAAGGGGTTCGCCGGCCATTATATGAACGCGTTCGGCTCGCTCGACGACATGCTGACGGGCCGCGAGGAACTTGTCCGCCAAGCGGCTAATGTTGGCATCCTCTCCTGTTGGCATCCTCTCCTGATGGCGTCTTCTTTGCCGGCTTAAACAACTCACCGATGTGCGCGCCTCGACTAGGACGCGGGGCGATTTCCGTCGCCCTGCCTTTGGCCCGCACGGGCCTCAGGACGAGAGTATCGGGGCGCGCGCCAATCGCTCGGGCTACTTATTGCAATCACTGACCCGCATGACGCAGTCACCCGCTTTGCGCTTTTGACAATCGGCAAGTGCCGCCAGCCGCGCTGCATCCTTGGTCTTTCGCGCAGCGCCTCCCGCGGCTTTGCCGTCCTGTGTTGTCGCGAGGGCGGCGCACTGCCTGGCGACGGTGTGAATGACCACCTTGCACCCGCTGGCGCCGCATTCGCTCAGCGCCACTTCAGTGGCTTTTTGTGCGTTCGGCTGGTTCCAGCTCCAGCCGCGTTGTCCGCTCACCCCGTCCCAAGCGATCGCGCCATAACCGGCGAAAGCTCCGGCCGGCAGCAGGGCGTATCCAAAAGCCAGCAACGCAATGACGGTCCACATTCGGCGGCGCATCGAACCGTCCTCCTTTGAAGCCTGTCCATCCCAGCCCTGCCGGTGCGGCAGGTCAATCTGGCGCGCTCGGAGATAGTCCCGCAGCACTTGGCGCGCAAGACGGCCCCGCGGAAAATCATTTGCCCGCAGCGCAGCGCCGGTCCTGGTGCCGACCACGGCCGACCCTGCGCCTTGGCGGAACATACGCCTTTATGTGCTGACCTGGCCCCCGTCATCGCCGGCACAGCCAGACTGTCATCGCCGGCACAGCCAGACTGTCATCGCCGGCACAGCCAGACTGTCATCGCCGGCACAGCCAGACTGTCATCGCCGGCGCAGCCAGACCGTCATTCCCGGCGCAGCCAGACCGTCATTCCCGGCTGGAGCGCTGTGGCGCCGTTTACCGGATCGGCGCGGATCAGAAGCGTGTTGAGATCGTAATCGCCGACCGCGCGAGCGGCGCGCCAGGTGGCGAACTCGCCGCGGGGAACGATTTCGTCGATCCGGGCTTCGATCAAGGCGGCGCCGCCGGCCGGCGCCAGCTCGACGCTGGAGCCGATGTGCAGGCTGTCGAGCTGGTCCTCGCGCAAATTGAAGCTGGCCCAGCGCCGGCCGGCCGTCTGCAACGTCATCAGCGGCTGGCCCGGGACGATGGCCTCGCCCGGCTCCGCGACGATCAGTGCGACGGTCCCGTCCGAGGGCGCTTGAATCTTTAGCTCGGCGACGCGCGCGGCGACCACTGCGACCGCCGCCATTGCAACTTCGACCTTGGCGTCGGCGATCGCGCGCTGCTCGCGGGTCGGTCCGAGACGGGAGGCCTGGTATCGCTCTTTCGAGCGCGACAGGTTGGCGTTCGCGGTCTCGACCGCGGCGGTCGCCTTGTCGAGGTCCTGATGCGACGCGAACCCGGTTGCGGCGAGTTGCGAGGTCCGGCCAAATTGCTGCTGGGCGTAAACGAGGTTCGCCTTTGCCATGTCGGTGTCGCGCTGGCGGGCATCGACCTCTTCCTGACGCGGGCCGGCATAGACCCGGCCGCGCTCGGCGCGCGCCTCTCCAAGCTGCGCCCGCGCCAGTACCAAAGCCGCTTCGAGCTCGGGGTTGGACAGCTCAGCAAGAGTATTGCCCTTGCGCACGCTCTGCCCGGCTTCAACCGCGAAGCGCAGCAGCCGGCCGCTGATTTCGGGGGCGATCTTGACCTCCGTCGGCTGGACGATGCCCGGCGGACGCTGCGCGACAATCCCCGGCCTGAGGACCAGAAACGCCAGGATGCCGGCGGCCGCGGCGAGCGCCGTCACGACCGCGATGGTATGAAAACGCTGTGCGGGGTTAGACGGCATCGGCAGGCTCGGCCGCCGCCCGTCGCCGCGAGGCGGCCATCGCGAGCCCGAAATAAATCGCGGTGAGCAGCCACAGGTAAAACCAGTCCGCCCTGACCTCGCCAAGCCGCGCACCCATCTGACCGATCCGCACCAGACCGTCGATCGCCGACTCGCTCGGGAAAATGCGGCGCAGCTGATCGAGTATCGGCGGGACCATCTCGCGCGGCCAGGACACGCCGACGAGAAAGAATTGCGGCAGGGTGCTCGCGACAAACACCAGAACCGCCGTTTCGCGATACTTGAAAAAGCTGCCGGCGGCCTGCCCCATAAAGCTGGTGGCGAGCACGAACGGCACGGCAAAGAGTGCTAGATCCGCCACCCGGCCGAGGGTCGAGAAGCCGTAGACGCGCGGCAGGACGACGAGGAACAAGAGGAGCGCCGCGACATAGATCGTCAGATGCGCGACGCCGCGGCCGAGAATTTGTCGCGGACCGGGCCCAATCACCCGAATTCCCGGCTGGCGTTCAAAACCGAGGCCGGTCAGAGTAGCCGCCCCGATCAGCAAGGTCTGCTGGATGATCAGCACAAAAGCCGCCGGCACGACATAGCTGGCGTAGCCGCCGGTCGGGTTGTACAGCGGCTCGGTCAACAGCTCGGCCGGGCTCAGCGCGGCAAGCGCCAACCTTGCCGGCGCGCCGCTCAGGCGCAGACCGCGTGAAATGTCGGCGATGTTGGTGTCGGCGGCGCCTTCGGCGATGCCCTGCAAGGTTCGGTTGAACACGAGAAAATACGCGGAATCGACATAGGCCGGGATACGAGCCTGGTTGCCTTTCAGCACCTCACGTTCGGCGTCGGGCGGTATCTCGAGGATGCCAAAGACCTGGCGGTCGAACAGCGCCCGTTGCGCCACGTCGACGGCCGGCGCCCGAACCGCGACTGAGATGGCCTCGTCGGCATCGAGGGCCTGGATCAGCCGACGGCTCAGCGGGGTGCGGTCGTCGTCGACGACCGCGACCGGGATCTTGCGAATGAGCTGCCCGAGATAGGGCTGCGGATAGAACACGCCATAAAACACCGGGGCGACGATCATCAGGCTGAAGACGCCGCGATCGGCGAGCACCCGCCGCCATTCGCCGACAAAGGCGCCGGCGACGCCGCGGCCGGGGCCGTCCTGCGGCAGTGGCGCGTCTTCTTCCGGTGACAACGCCAGTGAGAGCCGGCTCAAACGCCACCAGGCGAGGGCAAAGAGGCCGAGTGCCATTCCGGCGAGGATTGCAAACGCCGGCGCCGAGGCTTGCACCGGCGACCCGCGCGCGGCCTGGTCGAACAGGATCTGCTGATACCAGCGCAGCGGCAGCAGCGCGCCCCAATCGCGGGAAAACCCGTTCATCGCTAGGACCGGCATCCCGACACCGGCAAAGCCGAAGGCCGGCGACGCGACAATCGCGACAAGGCTCAAACCCAAAGCAAGGTTGCGGACCAGCAACAGCAGCAAGGCGGCGAGCGACTGGTAGGCGACGATGAACAGCATTGCCGCAATGACCATCATCGGCAGGTCGCCGCGATAGGGCAGCTCAAAGCCCGCATGCAGGATCAGCGCCTCGATCCCCAGCATGGCAAAGAACAAAGCGAACAGCGGGAACAGCTTGCCGGCGAGAGCGACCAGTGCGCTGCCGCCGGCGCAGCGCAGCCAGGCGCGCCGGCTGCGGCGCGAGAACTCGGTGCCGATCGCATAGCCGGTCGCAATCGCGATGACGACGTGCAACGTCGTCGGCAGCACCGCTCGCAAAAGAAAGCCGGCGTAGTTCAGCGCCGGGTTGGTTAGAACGTATTGCTCGACAACCAACGACCCGCTCCCCACCACGGGCAGGCGAGCGTCGTGCAGCGGCGACAGCTTCGATACGCCGTCGGAGATCGCATCGCTCAAGCTTCGCGCCGCAATGTTCCCCGGGGTGAAGTATTGGGCATTGTAGAATGCAATGATTTGCGGACGTCGTGCCGCGAGCAAATCCTGCTCGAAACGCGGCGGGATGTAGACCGCAGCAATCGCCCGCCCGGCGCGGATTGCCCCGGTCGCGCTCTTCAAATCCTCGGCGCGCTCAGCGACGCGCAACCCCGGAGCGGCCGCAATCGCCTGAATGAGCTTGGCCGAAACGGCCGAGCGGTCGGCGTCGACGACGACCACGTCGAGCCCGCGTACGACCGCGCTGCTGAACGTCCAGGTCAAAACCCCAAAGGCGATCAGCGGAACAATGATGGTCAGCAAATATCCGGCCGGATCGCGGCGAAAAAACCGGATCTCGCGGAGCGCGACCAAGCACAGGCCCGGGCGGGGCGGCGGCCTCACGGCGATCGCCTAGCCCAATCGGTATAGACGCTCATCCCCGGCCGCAATCCGTCGACAGCTTGCTCGACCGGATAGGCGCGGATCGCAAAGGTGCGCAAATCGAAATCGCCGGTCGCCCGCGTCGCACGCCAGCCGGCATATTCCCCCTTTGCCGCGATCACCCGGACCTCTGCTGTGACGTCTCGGTTGCCGAGCGCGGGAACCTTGACCGTGAACCGGTCACCGACCTTCAGTCCGGCGATCAGATCCTCGCGCAGCGAAAAGCCGAGCCAGGTATCACGAAGATCGACGAGCGACATCAACGGCAGCCCGGGGGTGACGACTTCGCCCTCTTCGACCGGGATCTGGTAGACTTGCGAGGCGATCGGCGCGGTTATCGTGAGCTGATCGACCAGCGCCTTGATCGTGTCGATTTTTGCCGCAGCCTTGGTAACGTTGGCCTCGGCGATCTGATGCTCCTCAAGGGTGAAGCCGCGGACCGCCTCGTCATAGGCGAGTTTCGCCTGATCGGCCCGGCGCTGCGCCAAGGTCAGGGCGTCGGCGTCTTCGTCGAGCTTGGATTGCGGGGCGAACTGCCGGGCAGCGAGCTGTCGGGTCCGGCCATAGGTCTGCTGCGCCAGCGTCAGATCCGCCGCGGCGCGGTCGATTTCGGCTTTGCGCTGGGCGATGATTTCGGGGCGGGTTCCAACCTTGATGCGCTGCAGTTCCGCATCGGCCACCATTTTTTCGGCCTCGGCCTCGCGCAGTTCGGCGACCAATTCCGGATTGTCGATGACGAGCAGGGTCGCACCCGCCGCGAGGTTCTGTCCACGGCTGACCAAAATCTTGGCGAGCCGGCCGGAGACGCGTGCGGCGATGTCAACCCGGGTGCTTTCGGCTTCGCCCTGCACCAGCAACGGCTCCGGCCGCACCAGGTACCAGATCGCCAAGCCGATGATGGCAAGGAACAGAACGGTGGCGATGATAATACGCGGGTCGAGCCGCCTGCCGCTGAAAGCGGGAGCAAAGCGAGCCTGATCGAGGAGTGGGGACGGCTCGCTCATTCGGCGTTGGCGAGATCGAACAGTCGATGCAACCGGTCGGAGAACCAGGCGGCCACCCGGCTTGGCGGCACACTTTTGTCGATGCCGGCCGAGGCGATCAGCTGGCCTGCCGCCTGGCGCCGGGCAAGCGCGCGGCACAGCTCGTGCGAAACCTCCGGGCGCGCTTCGAGCACCGGCGCCAGATCCTCCTTCGCCAGTTCGTAAGTGGTGACCGGTGCCAGGGCCCTAAGCGTCGCTTCCGTAGAATGTCCGGTCAGCAGCCCAATCTCGCCGAAATGATCGCCCGGACCGATGCGCAGCAGCTCGATCTCGCCTTCGGACAGAACCTGCGTGATCGACGCGACCCCGGCGCCGATGAAGAACAGCGAATGCAGCACGGTTCCGGGCTCGACCAAGGCTTCGCCTGAATCATACTGCCTGGGCTTGGTCTTCGCGGCGAGGGTCTTGCGCTCGTTCTCGGTTAGACCGGCAAAAATCTCGGCGAGATCGACCGCACGTTCCGCAGCGGTTTTCGCAGTCTCGGGAATGGCGGGCTGCGGCAGCCCGTAAGGCTGGCTCTGGGTCGATGCCAGATCGATGCCGGCCGCCGCCAGATGCCGGGATATCCGATCGAACAACTCGTTCTGGGCGCGGGTAGACTGAGCCAACTCTTCGACGAAGAAGCTGATGTCGAATTCGACCGCATCCGCGCTAATCGACTTGACCACCACCAGTGGAGCCGGCGTCGCCAAGATAAGTTGAATATTCAGGATCGCATTCTTAAGGATTTCGGCGCTGACCGCTGGTGATGTCTTCGCATCGAGCTGGACGGTTACGGTCATGCCGTGGATGCCCGAAGGTGAACTGGCGTTGACGATTTTTGCTTTGGCGATTGTGCTGTTCGGGACGATCGCCAAGTCTCGCTTCGCCGTCAGGATATGGGTCGCGCGCCAGTTCATCTCGATGACCCGTCCGTCGGTTCCGCCGTCGATGCTGATCCAATCCCCCGGCCGGTAAGGGCGGCTGAAATTCAACACGACGCCGGAAAAAACGTCGCTCAACGTGCTTTGAAGCGCCAGCCCGAGGATGATCGCGATCGCGCCCGAGGTTGCAAGCAGGCCGCGGATCGGAAGGTCGAAAACATAGGCGATGATCGCGAAAACAGCAGCGAGGTAAATCAGGCCGGCGAGCAGATCCTGGACCAATTTCCCTTCGCGCGGGCGATGCTCGGTGACCACAAAAACGCGCAGGAAGCCGACCAGAAACCAGGCTGCCCACAACCACCATGCGATCTTCAGCGCCGCATGGACCGCGTCTTCGAGCGGCACACCGGTCCGCGTCAATGGCTCAGACGGAACGATCCCCGCATGGAGCAGCACAATCGTCAGAACGATCAGGAAAATCACGCGCACAATCGCGCGACCGAGCGGATGGCGCCGAAACAGGAAATGCGTCAGCAATCCGGCCAGAGAGAAAGCAAAGAGGGTTATGACCAGCGGGTCGCGCACGGCTGCCGTCCCCGCCGAAGGGAGGTCGATCATCCTCGCCGCGCCTCCGATCGTGATCCGATGTCGCGATATTATGCCGGGGCGGCGGTGATGGCCACCCCGCCCCCTGAACCAGGCCCGTGGTTGCCGCGCTGCGCGCCCAGGCCTCGCGGCAGTGGACCACGATCGGTTTGCCTTCGCAGCGATCAAGCTGAGCCGATCGCGTTATCCGGGTTCCCCAATTTCACTTCGCCTTGACGCGCGGCTGGGCTATACGCGTTGGCGCCGGGGGGTGGATCAGATGGATATCTCGGTAACGGCCTCGCCGGCGGCCCTGCGGTGATGGCCGTCCGGAACTCGACTGGCAACGGACGATATGGTCCCGTTGCACGGGCCGTGCATTGGCTGGTCGCGGCCCTTGCCGTGGTGGTCGTGTCGCTCGGATGGGCGAACGGCGCGGCGCCGCACAACTCCGCGGCCCGCAACAGTCTCCTGCTGCTGCATCGCTCGGTCGGGCTGACAATTCTCGCGCTGATCGTATTTCGCGCGCTGTGGCGATGGCGGCACCTTCCTCCGCCGTTGCCGTCGGCGCTCGGGCGCATGGAGACAGGGTTGGCCCACCTGACCCATCTTGGTCTCTACCTGATTTTTCTCGTGATGCCGCTCGCCGGCTACCTGAACGCAGCCGCAGCAGGCCACGCGGTCAGCTTTTTTGGCCTCGTCTCGATCCCGCCGCTGCTGCCCGTCGACCAGCGGATGTCGCAATTGGCGATCGCCGTTCATCTGCTGGGGCAGTATGTGGTCTATCTGCTGGTCTCGCTGCATGTCCTGGGCGCGCTCTATCACGGTGCGATCGGGCGCGACGGCGTCCTCGAACGGATGCTGCCGCGCCGTCGCAGCGCCGGCTTCAGCGCCTAGCCGGGCCCGGCGGCAACCAAGCTCAGATGGGTGCGGAAAAACTCCAGCGCCTCCGCGAGGTTGCGCGACACCCGTAATTTCTGCCGGCCGCTCTGAACAATGAACTCGGTTGGGCGGCCCGAAGACAGCGCTGTCTTGACGATCGTATAGGCCGCGGCTTCGTGGGTGTGGCGGAATACCGAAAACCGCGCGAAGCCGGGCGAATGATCTATCGCGTAATCGCGCCAGACGCCGCGGATCACATGAAGGCTGTAGAGGCCGAGAAGCTGGTTCAGCTCGCTACGGCTAAAGTACAAAGTGCGCTGCCGCGCGCGATGGTCGCCGAGGCTCAGCACGGTTGCAGTCTTCCGGCTCATCGCTGCCCTTTGCTGCTCGTCACCATATCAAGTGTCGGCGATTTCGCGATAGCCGTCCAGCGGCTGGCGCGGCGGCTGTCCCACGGTGCCTTAAATCGCGCCGCCCCGTCGGCTCTTGACGCGTTCCGCCCGGTGGCCAACAACCGCGCAGCGGAAGCGGCGATGGAGCACGGCGTGGACGAAGTCGAATGCGTGGTGGTTGGCGCCGGGGTGATTGGGCTTGCCGCGGCGCTGGCGCTGGCGGTGGCCGGCCATGAGGTGCTCGTCGTCGAGCGCGCCTGGACGATCGGCTTCGAGACCTCGTCGCGCAACAGCGAGGTCATCCACAGCGGCATTTATTACCCAAAGGACAGCCTGAAGGCGAAGACCTGCGTCACCGGCCGCCATCGCCTCTACGCCTATTGCCGCGAGCACGGGATCGCACATGCGCGGCTCGGCAAGATCATCGTCGCCGCCGACGAGGCGGAACTTCCGGCGCTCGACCGGATTGCCGTCGCGGCGCGCGCCAACGGCGTCGACGATGTCGAACGCCTCGACGCCGCCCAGGCGCAGCGCCTCGAACCGGAATTGCATTGCATCGCGGCCCTGTTGTCGCCGTCGACCGGGATCATCGACAGCCATGCGCTGATGCTCGCCTATCAGGGTGAAGCCGAGGCGGCCGGTGCGACGATCGTGTTGCGCACCCCGATCCTTTGCGGGCACGTACGCGGCGACGGCTTTGAGCTGACGACTGGCGGCGACGAGCCCGCTGCCATCCGCTGCCGCTATCTGGTCAACGCCGCGGGACTTCATGCCCCGGCCTTGGCCCGCGCCATAGAGGGCGTCCCGCACGACACGATCCCGCCCGCTTATTTCTGCCGCGGGGTCTATTTCACGTTGAGCGGCCGGACGCCGTTTCGACGGCTCGTCTACCCGGTGCCGCCGGCAGGCGGGCTCGGCGTGCACATTACCCTCGACCTCGCCGGCCAAGCTCGCTTTGGCCCCGATGTCGAGTGGATTTCCGGGGTCGATTACACGGTCGATCCCGCCCGCGGGGAGGCTTTCTATGCCGCGGTTCGCCGCTATTGGCCGGGATTGCGCGACGGCGCCCTGCAGCCGGGCTATGCCGGCATCCGCCCCAAAATCAGCGGTCCGACCGAGCCGGCGGCGGATTTCATTGTGCAGGGGCCCGCGGCCCACGGCGTGCCGGGGCTCGTCAACCTGTACGGGATCGAATGACCGGGGCTGACCGCGTCCTTGGCGCTCGCCGACGACGTGGCGAGGCAGTTGCAAAAGAGCTAACCCCGCCGGCGGCGGCCTTACAATCGGACCGCAAATCCCCAGATCTTCCGCCAATCCCTCAGCCCGGTCCAAGCTCGGCGGTGCGAGGCAGCGAGCGGCGGAGGCCGTGTGATGCTGATCGGGGTCCCCAAGGAGATAAAAACCCACGAATACCGTGTCGGGCTCGTTCCCGGCAGTGTGCGCGAACTCGTACACCACGGCCACCAGATAGTCGTCGAGAGCGGAGCAGGCAGCGGAATCGGCTTTGGCGACAAAGCTTACGAGGCGGCTGGCGCCCGCATCTTGCCGGATGCGGCCAAGGTCTTTGCCGCCGCCGAACTGATCGTCAAGGTTAAGGAACCGCAGCCGCAAGAGGTGGAGCTGCTGCGGTCCGACCAGATCCTGTTCACTTATCTTCACCTCGCGGCCGACCGCGCGCTGACCAAGGGGCTGATCCGCTCAGGCTCGATCGCGATCGCCTATGAAACCGTGACCGACGCGCGCGGCGGCCTGCCGCTGCTGGCGCCGATGAGCGAAGTCGCCGGGCGGATGGCGGTGCAGGTCGGCGCCCACTGCCTCGAAAAGGAACAGGGCGGGATCGGCGTCTTGCTCGGCGGGGTTCCGGGCGTGCCCGCGGCCAAGGTCGTCATTCTCGGTGGCGGGGTCGCCGGCACCAATGCCGCGCGCATGGCGATGGGGGTGGAAGCCTACGTCACCGTCATCGAGCGCTCGCTGCCGCGGCTATACGCGCTCGACCTGCAATTCGGCGCCCAGCTCCACACTCTCTACTCGACGCTGGAAAACATCGAGCACGAGGTTGCCGCGGCCGATCTCGTGATCGGCGCGGTGCTGATCCCTGGCGGGGCCGCGCCCAAGCTCGTCAGCCGCGAACTGGTGCGGGCGATGCGGCCCGGGACCGTGATCGTTGACATCTCGATCGACCAGGGCGGCTGCTTCGAAACCAGCCGGCCGACGACTCACGCAGCCCCGACCTACGTCGATGAGGGCGTCGTGCACTACTGCGTGACCAACATGCCGGGTGCGGTCGCGCGCACCTCGACCGTCGCCCTCAACAACGCCACCCTGCCATTCGTGTTGGCGCTCGCCGAGCGCGGCTGGCGGCGGGCATTGGCGGAAGACCTGCACCTGCGCCGAGGCCTCAATATCTGCCGCGGGCGGATCACTCATTCGGCGGTCGCGCACGATCTCGACCTACCCTTGACCTCGCCGGACGAAGCGCTGTCCGACTGAACCGGAAGCGCCGCCGCCCCCGGGCCGATCTTTTCGCATTCGTGCGGGTTTTCTTCTATGGAAGCTCGGGCAGCTTCTCCCTATCTCACGACAGACAGGCATCAACCGGGCACGCATCAGACGGGCGCGCATGAGACGGGGGAAATGACGCTGCTTCCGATGACTGCTCTGCCGCACGTCGACGAATATTTCGACGCGCCTTCCGGGCTCGAACCGCCGCGCCTCACCCATATCGACGATGCCGCCATTGCGGCGATCACCAATCTCTATCGCGAAATCTTACCAATCGGCGGTGCAATCCTCGACGTGATGTCGGGTTGGGTCAGCCATCTGCCGCCCGAAATTTCGTATTCGCGGGTGGTAGGGATCGGTTCCAACGCCTGCGAGCTGACGGAAAACCCGTTTCTCGACGAGTGGCGGCTGCAGGATCTGAACCACGATCCGCGCCTCCCTTTTGCCGCCGGCGAATTCGACGGCGCCACACTATGCGTCGCGGTGCAGCATCTGACGCGGCCGGGCGACGTGATCCGCGAGGTCGGACGCGTACTGAAACCGGGGGCGCCGCTCGTCGTAACATTCTCGGATCGCTGTCGCCCGACACGGCCGATCGGCTGCTGGTGCCTGCTCGACGATGCCGGCCATCTATGCCTGATCGCCCGTCATTTCGCCGACGCCGGCAACTGGGCCGATGTTCGCTGTCTCGATCGCACGCCATCCGGCGGCAGTGACCCGCTCTACGCGGTGATCGGCCGCAGCCTTGGCGCCAACCGTCCGGGCAGCGACGATTGACCAACAATCAGGCGTCGTAAGCGACCATCGCGGAAAACGGGACGTCAATGCGGTCGCGGCCTTGCAGAAAACTCAATTCGATGATGCACCCTGCCGCAGCCACGATGCCACCCTGCCGGCGAACGAGATCAATCGCCGCCTGCATCGTTCCGCCGGTCGCAACCAGATCGTCGAGCACGGCGACGCGCTGACCCGGAGCGATCGCGTCTTCCTGCATCTCGATCGTGTCGCTGCCATATTCGAGGTCATAGGTAAAGCGCACGGTCTTGCCGGGCAGCTTGCCTCGCTTGCGGACCATGGCGAACCCGCGGCCGAGCTCGTAGGCAACCGGCGCGGCGACGAGAAAGCCGCGCAATTCGATGCCAACCAGCAGATCGGGGCGATGGGGCCGCAACGCCTCGGCCAATCGTTCGACTGTCGTTCGCCAAGCCTGCGGATGCGCCAGCAAAGTCGAGATGTCGTAGAACAGTATTCCAGGCTTGGGAAAATCAGGTATCGACCGGATGTGTTGTTTGAGGTTCATGGGTGCATCCTCGACCACCGATCGCGGTCAGTAGAGCCGCGGTGTGACGCCGCATAGCGGTTTTTCGCGTTCTTGGAAAGACCTCGGACCAGCGCACGCGAATGCGTATTTTGAACCGTCATGGCATCAGCCGCAGCCACTCTCGTTGAAACCGAAGATGCCGGATCGCTGGTGCTCGCCGCCGCGGGAGAATGGCTGGTGGCCACTGCCGCCGAACTCGATCGCAGGCTTCGGGCGCTGGATCTCCCGGAACATCGGCAGGTGACGATCGACCTGGCAGGGATCAACCGCATCGATACCGCCGGGGCCTGGCTGCTGTTGCGCACCGAGCGCACCCTCTCGGCCCGCGGCAACGCCGTCGAGATGCGCAATCTCGCGCCGACGTTCGCGCCGCTCTTCGAGCAGGTCCGCGCCGGCGGCGCGCTTGGTCCGATCGCCCATCCGCGGCCGGACCATCACTCGCTCGTCGGCTTTGTCGCGCGCATAGGCGAGGTCACGCTGGGCCTTTTGGCGCGGGGTTACCAGATCCTCGGCTTTGTCGGTCTCGTCTCGCTTACGGCGCTCCGCCTGGTCCGGCGCCCGGGCCGGATCAGGCTGACCGCAACCGTGGCCGAGATGGAGCAGACCGGGGTCAATGCGCTCCCGATCGTCGGCATGCTGTCGTTTCTGATCGGGGTCGTCATCGCCTATCAAGGTGCCGACCAGCTGCGCCGCTTTGGCGCGGAGATCTACACGGTCGATCTCTTGGGCGTCGGGATCTTGCGCGAACTCGGTGTGCTGATGACCGCGATCATCGTCGCCGGCCGCTCGGGCAGCGCCTTTACCGCGCAGATCGGCACGATGCAGGTCAATGAAGAGATCGACGCGATGCGCACGCTCGGCCTCGACCCGGTCGAGGTGCTGGTGATCCCGCGTCTGGTCGGCCTGCTGCTGACCCTGCCGTTGCTGACCGTATTCGCCAATCTGACGGGGCTGTTAGGCGGCTGCCTGATGGCGTGGGGCGCGCTCGGGATCACGATCTCGCAATTCGTCGGCGAACTGCAATACGCGATCAACGCGCGGACGTTTTGGATCGGCGTGATCAAGGCGCCGTTCTTCGCGATCATTATCGCGGCGATCGGTTGCTACGAAGGCTTTCGGGTGTCGCGCAGCGCCGAAAGCGTCGGCCGCCTGACCACGTTGTCCGTGGTGGAATCGATCTTTTTCGTCATCGTGACCGACGCCATCTTTTCGGTCGTCTTTTCGATGCTGGGCATCTGACCATGACCGGTCCGCGGGAACAACCGATCATTTGCGTTCGCGGCCTCGTCAATCGGTTCGGCAGCGAGACCGTGCATGACGGGCTCGACCTCGATGTGCGCGCGGGCGAGGTCCTCGGCGTCGTCGGCGGGTCAGGGAGCGGGAAATCGGTTCTGCTGAGGACGATCATCGGGCTGAACCGTCCGGTCGCAGGTCGGGTCGAAGTGTTCGGAACCAATGTTCTAGCCATGAGCGGGGCGGAACAACGGCTTCTCGAACAACGCTGGGGCGTCCTGTTTCAGGACGGCGCGCTGTTCAGCTCGCTGACCGTCGCCCAGAACATCGAAGTACCGCTCGCTGAATTTTACCGCATGCCGCTGCGGCTGATGGACGAGATCGCCGTGTTCAAAATCGCCATGGTCGGGCTGCCGGAGGACGCCGGCGCAAAAGTTCCGGCGCAGTTGTCGGGCGGGATGCGTAAGCGGGCAGGGCTCGCCCGCGCTTTGGCGCTCGACCCCGACATCGTCTTTCTCGACGAGCCCACCGCCGGGCTCGACCCGATCGCCGCCGGCGAATTCGACAATCTGATCCGAGATCTCAAAAGCAGCCTGGGTTTGACTGTGTTCATGGTGACCCACGACCTCGACAGCCTGTTTGCGGTCTGCGATCGCGTCGCGGTGCTGATTGACAAAAAGATTCGCGTCGGCACGTTGAACGACATGCTGCACGACGACCATCCCTGGATACGCGCCTATTTTCACGGCCCCCGCGGGCGGGCGGCGCAACACGCCGAGGCCGCGCCTTTGACCGAAGAGCCGAGCCGGGTTGCCGCCTCAAGCCCGGTCTGAGAGAAACAGTGCAGTCGGAGAGGATGGATGGAGACGCGGGCGCATTATGTCGCAGTCGGCGCATTTGTACTTATTATCGCCTTTGCCGCGGTCGGCGCGGTGTTGTGGCTCGCGCGCGTCGAATTTGGGCAGGAGCGGCAACCCTATTACATCTTCTTCAGGGGATCGGTCGCCGGCCTCAGTCGCGGCTCCATGGTGCAGTATAACGGAATCCCAGTCGGCCGCGTCACCGACATTCGCGTCGATCACGACAATCTATCCCAAATACAAGTGAGGGTCGAGATCAACACGAACCTCGTCGAGATCAAAACCGACGCCCGCGCGTTTCTCGACAGCAATCTTCTGAGCGGCGTATCGACCATCCAGATCCGGGGCGGCACGCAGCAGGCAAAGATCCTGGAGCCGGAGCGAAATCATCATTACCCGATAATCAAAGCAGGGCAGAACGAGTTCGAAGAAGTGAAGTCCTCGCTTCCCGAGCTTCTCGGCGACGCCAAACAGCTGTCACACAACTTGAATGCGCTGCTTGACGACCGCAACCGCCGGGCAGTCGCCGACAGTCTGCAAAACGTTCGTACCATCACCGCAGCTCTCGCCGACCGCAGCCAGGATGTGGGCGCCATCCTCGACAACGCGAATGCCGCCGCCGTCGAGCTGAAATCGTTGCTTCACAACGTCGACCAGAGCTACACGGCGCGCGGAGGGTTGAAAGATCAGCTGTCGCAAACCTTGAAGGATTACGACCGCGTGGCTGCAAACCTGACCGCCACCGCGCAGCAGCTTCAGCTGATGATTGCCGAGAACCGGCCGGGGATCCGCAACTTCGTCCAGACGACCCTCCCTGGGGTCGATGACCTCGTCAACGACGCGCAGCGGTTGGCGGGGAATCTGAACCAGTTTGTCGTGCAGCTCCAGCGCGACCCCACGCGCTTGCTGTTCGGGGACAGGCGCCAAGGGTATCAGCCGCGATGATATGTTCGGCCTCCCGGATTGCACGCCGTTGGCTGGCTGGCGGCGTCGCGTTGGTGCTCGTGGGTTGCGCAAGTCTGTTCGTTGCGACACCGCCGGGAGATCTTTACCGGCTTGCGGCCGCCGGCAACTACCCGGCCAACCTGCCGCATGTCGGCGTGCAGCTTCTCGTCGACCTGCCGCAGGCCCCGGCCGCAATCGACACCATTAGGATCGCGCTGAGCAAATCGTCGGTCTCGCTCGACTACTACGCCAATTCGGAATGGACCGACCGCGTACCCGACTTGATGCAAAACCTGCTGCTTGCCTCCTTCGAGAACAGCGCTGCGATCACCGCTGTCGACCGCGGCTCGACGGGCCTGCGCGCAGACTTTCTCCTGGGGACCGAGATTCGCCATTTCGAAGCAGTGTACGGTGCTGCTGGCGGCCCGCCGCGGGCCTGGGTAGCGGTCATCAGTCGGCTTGTCGCAATGCCGCAGCGCACGATCATCGCCCAAGCTCGGTTCGAGCAGCGTGTCTCCGCCAGCGCAGACAACGTCCCAGCCATTGTCGCTGCCTTCGACACCGCAGCCGATGCAGTGGCGAGGGACATCGTTCTCTGGACGCTTACCAACCAGGCTTTATCGCATCCGCGCCGCTAGGTATTGTGGCCACAATTCGTTCGCATGAGGTGGCCGAGTGGCGGTAACGAATAAGGTACCCGAGCTGCAAGTTAGCCCCATCGAAGCCGCGCGCATGCAAGACGCGGGCGCCGTCATCGCGGAATGCGGCCGCGACTTTGCCGCCTATCGAGGCGGGATCCTCGGGGTCATCGACGCCGACGCGGAGGCTATCGCAGACTGGCAGCATTATCCCCTTGGCGAGGTTTACGATCCGCAGAGCCACGCCCAATATTTCTACCACGCTCATCCAGTACGACAGCGCTCGGCCCGCGAGCACGGCCATTTCCACACCTTCCTGCGTGCCGAGGGAATGCCTACGGGCGTGGCCCCACTGGTGCTGCCCGAGGCGGCAGTTCCCGATGCGCTGCCGCCGCGGCCGCAGGCTGCGCCCCTCAAGCACGGCACCCGAAACGAAGTCAGCCATCTCGTTGCGATCGCGCTTAATCCGCGGGGTGAGCCGATCCGGCTGTTCACGACCAATCGCTGGGTCACCGGCGAGACTTGGTATCGAGCCGATGAAGTCATTCAGATGCTCGACTATTTTAAGTTCGGCGCTGCCAGCGAGCCGATTTTACTCAACCGCTGGATCAGCGCGATTGTCGCGCTGTTTCGTCCTCAGGTGACGGCGTTGCTCCGGCTTCGCGACGATGCTGTAATGAATTGGCGCTGGCGTCGACGGACAAATATCTTTGAAGATACGCGGATCGAGGTCACCTCGAGTTTCGACATCGACCTCGACGCGCAGCTCGCGTTTCTCGACCGCCTTCGATTGGGAACGAGCCCCGATTCTGCGGCACGCTCGGTGCGGCTGCGGTCGATGATCGAAGGTTGGGACGAGGGTCACGCAAATTGAGCGACAATGCCGCCTCGTCGATCACTGGCTCGTCGATCACTGGCTCGCCGATCACTGGCTCGGCGGTGAGGGTTCGCGCGGTGGAAGGTTGTTGGCGTTCAAGCAGTCCTTGAGCTTGGCGTCCCGTTTCGCGTTCGAATCGGGGGAATAATCAGGGAATGCAGCCTGCGCCTGTCTCGCGCAGGTATCCATGGTCCTCCATCGCAGGACGGCGGTTGTACCCTGCGCCGTCGCCGCTTCCGCCACGGCCGGCAGAAGGGCGAGCGCTGCTGCCAGCGAGCCAATCATCCAACGCTTCATTTTCCGCCTCCTTGCCGCTTGACGGCCTCGATCGGTGCCGATCCCGCCATCTCGATTATACCTCGCTTCGCCCGAGGCTGTTGTTGCGCCGGACGACGGACTGGGCTTCCATAGATTGTAGATTGGATCGAGCGAGCGGAGCGCGAGGATGCTGAAAGTTTGGGGAAGGAAGACGTCGTCGAATGTCCAAAAGGTGCTGTGGTGTTGCGGCGAGCTCGACATTTCGTTCGAACGGGTCGATATCGGGGGGCCGTTCGGCGGCAATCAGGATACCGAATATCTCGCCCTCAATCCGAACGGGCTGGTGCCGACAATTCGAGACGGCGACCTGATCCTTTGGGAATCGAATACCATTTGCCGATACCTCGCGTCGACCCGTCACGGCGAGCGGCTCTATCCATCCGCCCCGGCCGCGCGGGCGGGCGTCGAGCGCTGGATGGACTGGCAGCTCTCGACGATCGGCCCACCGATGGGGGCGTTGCTGTACGGGTTGATCCGCTCCAAACCCGAGCAACGCGACCACGCCGCGATCGAGGCGGCGCGGCGAAAGGCGGTGGCCGGCTGGACGATCGTCGAGGACGCGCTCGACATAGCCCCGTTCCTCGCGGGTACCGAATTGACCTTGGCCGAAATCGTGATGGGGACCTTGGTTTATCGCTGGCATGCCTTTCCGATCGAACGCCCGCCGCTGCGCAAGCTCAAATCATGGTACGAACGTATGCGCGAGCGCCCGGCCTTCAAATCCCACATCGAGATCCCGATCACATGATCGTGAGTGCGCCCTTCCCATTGTTGCGCCGCCGTCCGTTCAACTTAGTGTAAGCCACCTTCGCCAGAAATGGCGGTGCGGGGAACGGACATCAGCAGAGGAAATTTGATGATATCTTCAGTCAAGCATCAAGTATTAGGTGCGGTTGTGACCATCGCCGTGATTGGTGCTGTCGGCTCGGCGGCGGCGGTCGACGCTGACGCGGTTGTGAAAGAGCGGCAGGCGACAATGAAGCAGCAGGCAAAGGCCGCGGGCGCAGTCAAAGCCTTTCTCGACGGCAAGAGCGATCAGCCCGCCGCACAGGTCGCTGCAACAACTCTGACCCAGACGACCCAGAAGATCCCCGACCTGTTTCCGCCCGGCACCGACAAGCCGAGTCCTGACGGGGATTATGGTCCGAAGGCGGCGATCTGGACCGATTGGAACAAATTCCTCGATGCCCAGAAAGCGGCAGCGGCAAAGGCCGAGGTGCTGCTCGCGGCAGTCAAGACGGGCGACAAGGCGGCGATCCAGACCGCCCTCGCCGATCTCGGCAAAAACGGCTGCGGCTTGTGCCACACGAATTTCCGCGAGAAGCTCAAAAACTGAGAACGACAGCCCTCGCGACTATAATACTGCTGGGTCTTGCACCGTCACCCGCAACGTTTGCGGGTGAACCCGGTGCGGCGGCGCGCGGGGCCTATCTTGCCGCCGCCGCCGGTTGCGACCAGTGCCACACCGACGCCAAGCACGGTGGCCGACCCTATGCTGGCGGCCGTACGATCGAGACTCCGTTTGGAGCGATCGTTACGCCGAACATCACGCCCGACCGCTCAACCGGCATCGGAGACTGGCGGACCGAGGATTTCACCACGGCAATGCGTTGGGGCATTGCCCCGGACGATTCTCGCTTCCTCACCGCGTTCCCCTTCCCTTTCTACAACCGCCTCACCGAGCGTGATCTCGCCGACCTAAAGGCGTTTCTTGATACCGTGCCAGCGGTGAGGCAGGCCAATCGTGCCGGCAGCCAGGCGCCGTTTGCTGCCGCTCGCAATGCCCTCAGGGTTGCGACGACGCCCTTTTCCGGACCTTGGCAAGCGGATCCGACGCGGGATGCGGTGTGGAACCGCGGTGCCTATCTAGTCGCCGCGGTTGGCCGTTGCGGCGACTGCCATACCCCCCGCAATGGGATAGGCAGGCCCGACCCCCGTCGCCTCCTCGGCGGGGCACCCGCTGGCCGCAGCGGCAAGGGTGCGCCTAACATCACGCCGGACCGCGAGACCGGCATCGGCTCATGGGACGAAAACGATATTGCGAACCTGTTGAAGGACGGGCAGAAGCCGGATTTCGATTTTGTCGGGGGGGCGATGGGGGAAATTGTCGACAACACCGCCAGACTGCGCGATGCCGATCGACACGCGATTGCGGTTTACCTCAAATCGCTTACGCCAATTCGCTCGGCGCCGCATCCCTCACAGAAAAAAGGCTGACCGGCGTCGCTTTTCGCCACTGTTACGCTCGATCGAGACTTCTTATGATGGTGCGCGTTTCGCTGGCGAAGGCGGCAATCGACCCACTATCGCCAGTGTGCGCGAACCAGCGAGCGATCCGAGTTCGCCGCCCTATCTGTCGGCGCGGTTGACGGTTGGCGGCAGGAGCGGATATTGGCGCGAGGGCGACCGGATAAGAGCTTGGCCCGCTTCGAGCGGATCGCGTTGGTTTTGTCGAGTGGCGCGGCGCTCGGCGCGTATCAGGCGGGTGCCTATGCCGCGCTCGAAAAGAGCGGGGTGCGGCCGAACTGGGTCGCCGGCAGCGGCATCGGAGCCGTCAATGCCGCGATCATCGCCGGCAACTTGCCGCACGACCGCGCTTTGCACTTGCGCCGGTTCTGGCAACAGATCAGCCAGCGAGCCGCTCTGCACCGGTCTTGGGGACTCGGCCGCTGGGCGCGTCGGGCAATCGGCTGTAACCTGGCCTTTCTTCAGCGCGGTGCGAGACGGGCGCGCGTGTCGGCCGAGCCGATCGTCTCGGCTGCCGAAATTCGCGAACTGATCAGCGAATCGGTCGATTTCGAGCGGGTCAATTCCGGTGCTGTGCGGGTCGTGCTCGGTGCGGTCAATCTGGCGAGCGGCGCCGAGACCTTTTTCGACAACGACCGGCATGTGCTCAACCTCGACCACGTCATGGCGGGAATCCCGCTGTCGGGCCTGCCGCCCGTCGCGATTGGGCGTCAGCTTTTCGCCGGCAGCGCCGTTTCGGTGTCGGCACTGGACGACGCCCGCCCGGCCGACACTCTGTGCTTTGTGATCGACGGCTATGATCCCTTGCCCGGCAGTACGGGTGGCATCAGCCGTTCGGCGCGAGAAATCGCCGCGATGCGGCGCACCCACGATCTGCGCCGCATGATCGCCTTGCTCGGTGAGCGCGTGCCGCCGGTGTTGCATGGCGAGGTCGACATCCGACGCTGTCTCGCCGAGGCGAGCAATGCGACGATGACTATCCTGCACCTCGTCCATGAAGACAGCGCCGTCGATCTTGCTGCAAAGATGTCGGATTTCTCTCCCGGCGCGGTAACCAGGCGTTGGAATGCCGGTGAAAGTGACGCCGCGACCAGCCTCGCCCATCCGCGCTGGCTGGCGCCGCCGCCGCGACTTTCCGGGGTGGTGGTGCACGAGGTGCGCGGCGGCGTCGTCGCGCCACAACGCTGACGTCGTTTCGCCTAGGCGGCAGGCAGCATCCGCGTGCTGCCTAGCAACAGTGCAAACTTTGGCTCGACCTAAGAAACAATCGAAGTACGCAACGGCAATCTTGTCCGCGGAGCAAGATTAGCCGCACCACCCTTGCCTAAACGCTCGTCAAGACAAATATAGGGTTGAACTAGAAGGATTTTGCGATGGGATGGTTTCGCCTGGAAATTGATCGAAACGGAACGCCGCTTCGATTTTCAGGACGGTCGGGTAACCGCCGCCCGTGCACATCAACGAGGCTATATGCTCTACGACGCCTACCAGGCTCAGAACGACATATTCGGTCCCATTCGGTTGATCGCCGGCAGCGCCAGCGAATGGCTCGGCCAATCCTGGCTGCCGGTCGGGAACACGCCGTTTGTCCGCGGTGCAGCCGCCGCGATGGAACTGCTGTCGCATGCCGGGATGTCGCATGAGCGGCCGGATTTTCGCATCAATACGGTAACAATCGACGACAAGGAGATTGCTGTCCGCGAGGAAGTGGTGGCCTCGCATCCATTCTGCAACCTACTGCACTTCCGCAAGGAATTGACCCGTGACGAGCCGACCGTATTGGTTGTGGCACCGCTTTCCGGCCATTTCGCGACCTTGCTGCGGGGCACCGTCGAGACCCTGCTGGCCGATCACAACGTCTATCTGACTGACTGGGTCAATGCGCGCGACGTGCCGCTGCTGTTCGGCCGGTTCGACCTTGACGATTTCGTCGAGCTGGTGGTTCGCTTTGTTCGGCTGCTCGGCCCCTGCACCCATGTGATCGCGGTCTGCCAGCCCTCGGTTCCGGTGCTGGCCGCGGTATCGCTGCTCGCAGCCGACGGCGATTCATGCCAGCCGTCTTCGATGATCCTGATGGGCGGCCCGATTGATACCCGCGCCAACCCGACCGCGGTCAACCAATTCGCCAAGTCACGCCCGCTCGGCTGGTTCGAGCGGACCGTGATCACCACGGTGCCGGCGCGCTATCCCGGCGCCTTTCGCCGGGTCTACCCGGGGTTTTTGCAGCTCGCCGGGTTTCTCGGCATGAATTTCGAGCGTCATGTCTCAGCGCACTGGACGATGTTTCGCGACCTCGCCCGCGGCAACGGCGAAAGTGCGGCGGCAACCCGCGCCTTTTATAACGAATACTCCGCGGTGATGGACCTGCCGGCCGATTTCTATCTGCAGACGATCGAACGTGTGTTTCACCGCCACGATCTGCCGCTCGGCCAGTTCCGGGTGCGCGACCGCCTGATCGACCCGGCGGCGATCGAGCGCACCGCGTTGATGACGGTCGAAGGCGAGCGCGACGACGTCTGCGGGCCCGGTCAGACCGTCGCCGCGCAAAATCTCTGCACCAACATCCCGCCGGCAAAAAAGACGCACCACCTCCAGCTCAAAGTCGGCCATTATGGCGTGTTCCACGGCCGCCGGTGGCAGACCGAGACCTATCCCAAGGTCAAGTCGTTCATCCGGGCGCAGGGCTAGCCGCCCTCATAACCTGCTCCGCGTGCAGGGAAGGGTGGAGGCGGCAGGTCGGCGGCAGCGCGCCCGCCCCCCATAATGTGTGGGGAGTACAAGGGAGGGGAATGCATGACTATAGGCGGCAAGGTCGTCATCACTTGCGCCGTCACCGGGTCGATCCATACCCCGACGATGAGCCCCTATCTGCCGCTGACCCCGGATGAGATCGCGCGCGACGCGATCGCCGCGGCAGAGGCCGGGGCGGCAATCCTTCACCTCCACGCCCGCGACCCGAAGGACGGCCGGCCGACCCCGGACCCCGCCGTCTTCATGCAATTCCTGCCGCGGATCAAGCAGGCGACGAGCGCCGTCGTCAACATCACGACCGGCGGCGGCCACGGCATGTCATTGGAGGAGCGGCTCGCGGCACCGCTGCGCGCCAGGCCGGAAATGTGCTCACTGAACATGGGCTCGATGAATTTCGGGCTCTATCCGATGCTGAGCCGCTACAAGGATTGGAAATATCCGTGGGAGCCCCAGCATCTCGAGATGACCCGCGACTTTATCTTTCGTAATACTTTTGCCGATATCGAGCGCATTTTGAAAGACCTGGGTGAGGGCTGCGGCACCCGGTTCGAGTTCGAGTGCTACGATGTCGGCCACCTCTACAACCTCGCGCATTTTCTCGAACGCAAGCTGGTCAAGCCGCCACTCTTCGTGCAGACGATCTTCGGCATTCTGGGCGGCATCGGCGCCGACCCCGACAACCTCGTTCATATGAAGCATATCGCCGACAAGTTGTTCGGGGATAATTATGCTTGGTCGATCCTTGCCGCCGGCCGCCATCAATTGCCGCTGGTTACGATGGGCGCAATCATGGGCGGCAACGTCCGCGTCGGCCTTGAGGACTCGCTGTGGATCGGCCGCGGCAAGCTTGCCACCAGCAATGCCGACCAGGTCAGCCGCATCCGCGCGATCGTCGAGAATTTGTCGCTCGAAATCGCTACCCCCGACGAGGCGCGGGCGATGCTCGCGCTGAAGGGCGGCGACGACGTCGGGTTCTGAGCGGGGGCTGCAAAGGATGATCGACAAACGGGTGCGCAGCCTCGCAGCGGCGGTGGCGGGGATCGAGGACGGCTCCGTCGTGCTCTGCGCCGGGTTCGGCGGCGCCGGATTGCCCGACGCGCTGTGCGAGGCGGTGATCGAGCAGGGCGCCCGTGACCTGACGGTAGTCGCCAACAACGCCGGCACCGGACGCTCCGGGCTCGCGGCGCTGATGGCCGCCGGGCGGGTATGCAAGATCATGTGCTCGTTTCCGCGCAGCTCGGGCTCGGTCGTGTTTGAGGAGCTCTACGCGGCCGGCAAGATCAAGCTCGAATTATTGCCGCAAGGGACCTTGAGCGAGCGCATGCGTTGCGCCGCCGCCGGGCTTGGCGGCTATTATTCGCCGGTCTCGGTCGGGACCCGCCTCGCCGAAGGCAAGGAGCACCGCGAGATCGACGGCCGGATGTATGTCCTCGAAAAGCCGCTGAAGGGCGACGTCGCATTGCTCGCCGCCGACCGCGCCGACCGCTGGGGGAATTTGACCTACCGGAAATCGCAGCGCAATTTCAACCCGACAATGGCAATGGCCGCCGACCTCGCGGTCGTGCAGGTCCGCCACATCGTCGAATTGGGCGAACTCGACCCGGAGACGGTCGTCACCCCCGGCATCTTTGTCGACCGCGTCATCCAGGTCGCATTTTAGATTGTTTCACAATGAGGCAGCGAGACAGCGAGAGAAAGACATTTTGGCGCGGAGGACGAGATGGGCTCGCGGAGGACGCAAAGGATAATAAAATTGCGCTCTGCGTACTTCGTGCATCCCTTAGCGTTCTTTGTGTTGAAGCGCTCTTGCTGCCTCGCCGCCTCGTTGTGAACAGCAAAGGAGGTCAGAGATGCCGCTCAAACGTCGCCAAATCGCCTGGCGCGCCGCCCAGGACCTCGTCGATGGCGCCTATGTCAACCTCGGGATCGGCTTGCCGACCCTGGTGTCCGATTTCATCCCGGCCGATCGCGAGATCGTCCTGCACAGTGAGAACGGCATTTTGGGCGTCGGTCCGGCGCCTGGCGCCAACGAAGCCGATCCCGACCTGATCAACGCCGGCAAGCAGCCGATCACCCTCGTCACCGGCGGCAGTTATGTCCACCACACCGACTCGTTTCTGATGATCCGCGGCGGTCATCTCGACCTGGCCCTGCTCGGCGCCTTCGAGGTCGCGGAAAACGGCGATCTCGCCAATTGGACGACCGACGACCCCGGCTTTCCGCCCGGCGTCGGCGGGGCGATGGACCTCGCGGTCGGCGCCAAGGAAATCCGCGTTCTCGTCGAGCACACGACCAAGACCGGCGCGCCGCGCATCCGCCGGCGCTGCGAATACCCGCTGACCGCCGCCGCCGCCGTCCGCCGGATCTACACTGATCTCGCCGTCATCGACGTAACCCCCGATGGGCTCGTTGTCCGCGAAATCGCCGAGGACATCGATTTCGCCGGCCTGCAGTCCAAAACCGAAGCCACCCTCCGCCCCGCTCCCGACCTGCGCCCGCTGCGCGCTCCGCCGGTTTAGAAAATCACCGGTTGCGGGCGGCTTCAGCCGGCCGGCCTCTCCGGATTGCAGCCCAGAATGGCCGCCGAACCCTGCCTCAGGCCGTCGCGCGGGCGTCTTCGAGGATCATCGCGGACGCCTTTTCGCCGATCATGATTGTCGGCGCGTCGGTGTTGCCGGCGGGTACCGAAGGCATCACCGAGGCGTCGACGACGCGCAGACGCTCAATCCCGCGCACCCGAAGCCGCGGATCGAGCACCGCTGCCTCGTCCGCGCCCATGCGGCAGGTGCCGACCGGATGCAAATTCGACAGCCCGTTGCGGCGGATCGACGCCTCGAACTCGGCATCGGTTTCGACCGCGGTGCCGGGCAGGACTTCCTCGGCGACGTAATCGGCGAGCGCCGGCTGGTGGGCGATCTTGCGCGCCAGCCGCATGCCGGCGGTCAATGCCCGGACATCCTCGCCCGAGCGCAAAAAGTTGAAGCGGATCGCCGGCGGGGCTTTTGATCTGCACGGTGCCGCGGCCGTCGGGGCGCAGATGCACAGCACTCACGCTGAAGCCGGGAAACGGATGCGCCCGCACTCCCCGTCGATCGCGCCCGGCATAGCTCCAGGTCGTGAAATTGAATTGCAGATCGGGCCGGTCGAGCCGCGGGTCGCTGCGCGCAAAGGCGCCGGCGCAGACGCCGTTGCTCGACAACGGCCCCGAGCGAAAGAAGACATATTGCGCGCCGGCAAGGGTTCGCCGCACCGGGCTGTTGGCGATGTCGTTCATCGTGATCGGCTTGGTGCAGCGAAAGGCGAGCCGGACATAGAAATGGTCCTGCAGATCGGCGCCCACCCCCGGCATGTCGCGCACGACCGGAACGCCGAACTCACGCAACAGCTCGCCCGGGCCGATGCCGGACAATTGCAACAGCTGCGGCGAGCCGTAGACGCCGCCGCTGACGACGACTTCTCCGCGCGCCCGCGCGATGTGTGTCGCGCCGTTGCTGACGAATTCGACCCCGACCGCGCGACCATCCTCGATCAGCACGCGTGTCGCCTGTGAGTTGGTGCGCACGCTCAGGTTCGGCCGGCGGCGCGCCGACCCGAGATAGGCGGCAGCCGTGCTCCACCGGCGCCCGCGATTGGTCGTGCTCTGGAAATGTCCGGCGCCATCCTGCTGCGCCCCGTTGAAATCGTCATTGGCGGGCAGCCCGGCCTCGATCGCGGCAGCAATCCAGCGCTCGGCCAATTCCCACCGCACCGGCTGATCGGAGACGCGCAGCGGGCCGCCGGCGCCGTGATATTCGTCAGCGCCGCGCTCCTGGTCCTCGGCTTTTTTGAAAAACGGCAGCACGCTGTCCCAATCCCAACCGGTGCAGCCGCGCTGGCGCCATTCGTCGTAATCGGCATGGTTGCCGCGCATATAGACCATGCCGTTGATCGAGCTGGTGCCGCCCAAGACCTTACCGCGCGGCTGGTAGAGGGTGCGGCCTTCGAGCTCGGGTTCGGGCTCGCTTTCGAACATCCAGTTGACGCGGGGGTCGGCAAACAGCCGGGCATAACCCATCGGTACGTGGATCCAGAATTTGCGGTCGCTTTCCCCGGCCTCTAGCAGCAGCACGCGATCACGGCCGGATTCGCTGAGCCGCGCGGCAACGGCACACCCCGCCGATCCGGCACCGGTCACGACATAGTCGAAAATGCCTTCGTCGGTTGTCATCCCCATCCCCTTCTTTTCATGCCCGCAGCCTTTTCACGCCCGCAGCCTTTTCACGCCCGCAGGGCTTCGGGCTCCGCTGGGGTTTCTACAATGTCGGGAAACAGCAGCTCTTCATAGACCGCGATGGTTTTTGCACACATCTGGTCGCGGGTGAAATGCGCGGCGATGTGGGCGATCGCGCGCCGGGCGAGCAGCGACCGCTCGGCCGGTCCGAGCGACAGGGCGGCACCGATTGCCGCGCCCAAGGCGAGCGGATCGTGCGCCGGCGCCAGCCAGCCGGTGGTGTCCGGCACGATCGTTTCGCGCGCGCCGCCGTGATCGGTGGCGACGACCGGCCGCCCCATCGCCTGCGCCTCGACGATGACGCGCCCGAAGCCTTCGGGGTCGGTCGACGCCGAGACGACGACATCGGCCAGCATGTAGGCGGCCGGCATGTCGCGGCAGTCCTCGACGATGCGAAACAGCTCGTTGAGCCCGTGACGCGCGATCGCCGCTTCGAGCTTGCGGCGAAACCCGGACCGCTGCTCGGCGCCGACCATCAGGCAGAAGATGTCGCGGCGGCCGAGGGCGGCGATCGCGGCGACGAAATCGAGCCCGCCCTTCCACCGGGTCAAGCGCCCGGGCAGCATCACAACCGGCGCCCCGTCCGGCACTCGCCATTGCCCAGCGAGGTTCGCCATGCGCGCGCCGGTGACTTGCTGCGGGTCGAAGATGTCGAGGTCGACGCCGCGCGGGATCGTACGCAGCCGGTCAAAGCCGACGCCGTAGACCCGGCCGGCGTGTTCGGCGACAAAGTCGGAGATCGCGATGACCCGCACGCCGCGCGCCATGACCGAATTGTACCGGTGCTTGAGCCGCGAGCTGACACCATACGCGTTGTGAAAGGTCGTCACAAAATGCCGGCCGGTGGCGCGCGCCGCCGCCCAGGCGCTCCACGCCGGGGCGCGGCTGCGGGCGTGGACGATGTCGATGTCGAGACCACGAATCACCCGGGCCAGCGCCGTAACGTTGCGGCGCATGACCAGCGGGTTCTTCGACGCCAGCGGCAGCGTCAGATGAGTGCCGCCGCTGCGGCTGATCAAGTGTTCGAGCGGGCCGCCGGCCGACGCGACATAGGCGTTCCAGCCGGCCGCGGCAAGCGCTTCGGTCAGCTCGACCGTGCCGCGCTCGGCGCCGCCCGTGACGAGGCGCGGGATGACTTGCAGCACCGCCGGCGGGCGGCCTTCTGAGGGCGACGACATGATGCTATCGTCGCCATCCCTTCCGCCGGCCGCAAGCCTCCGATGAATTCGCCCGAAATCCTGTTGCGCCCAGACGGCGCCACGATCGCCTATCACCGGCTTCCCGGCGCCGCCCCGGGAATCGTCTTTCTCGCCGGTTTGCGCTCCGACATGACCGGCACCAAGGCGCTCTATCTCGACCAATATTGCCGACGCCGCGGCCGGGCCTATGTGCGCTTCGATTATTTCGGGCACGGCAGGTCGAGCGGCGATTTCGCCGACGGCACGGTCGGGCGCTGGGCCGCGGATGCGATTGCGGTCGTCGACCAGCTGACCGAAGGGCCGCAAATCCTGGTCGGGTCGAGCCTGGGCGGTTGGGTCATGCTGCTGACGGCTCTCGCCCGGCCCGAACGAATTCACGCCCTGGCCGGCATCGCCGCGGCGCCCGATGCGACCGAAGACCTGCTGTGGCCGCGCTTGAACGCGGCACAGCGCGACGAACTGCTGATCTCAGGCTCGGTGACCTTGCCCTCCGAATACGACCCGGCCGGCTACACCTATCGCCTGAGCCTGATCGAAGGGGGCCGGCGGCATCTCGTCATGCGTGCGCCGATCGCGCTCGACTGCCCGGTGCGGCTGCTGCATGGCCTGAGCGACGCGTCGGTGCCGTGGCAGACGAGCCTTCGCCTCGCGGTGCAGCCGACCAGCCGCGACGTGACCGTGATCCTCGTCAAAGACGGCGACCACCGCCTCTCGACCACCCCCGACCTCGCCCGCCTCGCCGCAACGCTCGACGAACTGATCGCAATTTGAGCGAAGGCTCCTGCCATGCGCCGGGTTGCGGCCGGCGGTCTCGACAATCCGCACGCCGCCCTCGACGATCGCGTCGATGTATTCCGGGTAGGGCGGCGCCGCGAATGACGGCAGAAAGGTCAAATTGACGCCGAATGGCTGGTCAGTCATGTCGCGACAGCGGTCGATCTCGCGCGCCAGATCCTCTGGCCTCGGTTGCGTCAGACCGGTGATGATGCCGAACCCGCCGGCATTTGACACTGCGGCGGCCATCTCGGCATAGCCGACGCGATGCATGCCGCCCTGGATGATCGGATGTTTTATTCCGAAGAGCTCGGTTATGCGCGTTCTCATCGATGTCCGAGGCAAGTCATCAGGAGGGAAACGCCGTACCGAACATTGGCAAGCCGCTCTTCGACGAGTCCTTGGATGCTTCGTCCTGGATCACGTCCCAGTGCTCGGCTAGTTGGCCGTCTTCGAGGCGCACGATGTCCACCACAATCCAGTTCGCCGGTTGTCCGATGCCCGAGAAGCGGCCGTGGAGCAGCACGTAATCGCCATTGGCGATAATGAGCCCGTTCTCGTAACGGAGCGTGTCGGGGGCCGTCTTGACGAGCTCGAAGAGGCCTTCGCGGCCCGGCGGGATATGCGCGCTATGCTGGATGTAGGAAGGCGACCAGTAGCGCTCGGCGGCGACGTAGTCCCGCTTGTTGAAAAGCGTTTCGAAAGCCTCCAAGACGAACGCCTTGTTCTGTCGCTCCGTTGTGCTCATGGCTTGCTTGTCCACTAGTTTGGGTTGCGACGAATGCATCGCACTGGTTGGCGCGAGCGGTGAAGGTGAAGAAGGGGCGACGTCGCACCCGTTGATCAGGCCGCTCAACTGAAACTTACGTCTTCGATGTCGATCGAAACCAAAAGCGGCTCAGATACCTTCTGACCCTTTGCGTCGTAGGCGTAGACCCGGCGGATTGTCGGCACCTTGATCCCTTGGAATTCTCGATAGTCCGTCGAGTAGTTGGCTCCAGTCGCGCCGCCGAGAACCTCGACGGCGTAGTCGTGGCGGCGCATCAGCCCATCGGGACCGAAGTAAGTCACCTGTTCGCGTGCATGGCTGGCAACATTCGCGGGGAAGGTGGCTTTGAGCCGCCGCCACTCCTCGCCCGCCTCCTGCCACGGCGCGATCTCCTCAACAACAAAGCCGGGAGAGGTGTACAGAAAGGGCAGGGTCAGATAGGTCCAGAGCGCATAACTGCTGAAGTAACCCAAGTGCAGTGCATCCCAGGGCGAGTCCGCATTGTGATCCTTGAACGCGTCACGCGGGTTGTCACGGGCCTCGATGATCCCGCCCTCAAAGGATTCCAGCGTCAGGCGGTTCGGCAGGAAGCGGAGGCGGCGGTTGGGTCCGCCAAACCGGTCCACTGTCACCCGCTCCTCGTGAAGCTGCACTTCATAGGTCACGTCGTCTTGGAGGCCGGCAATACGTTTGGCCTCAAAGATCGCCCCGCGGATCGCCATCTCTGCCTCGATCGTCCTGAACTGGCTCCAACGTTCGAGGCCGCCATGCGCAGCGATCGCAATATTAAGTAGATCGCTCATATCAATCATCTCTCCTGCAAAATCGCCTGAAACCGTTTCAGCACATGCTCCAAAGGTGTTTGTATTGGATCTATTCATCGGCGTGCGGAGGGCTAAACCATGCTCAAGACCATGCGGAAACGTGCCTTCCCGCTCATCATACGAGCGTAGGCCTCCGGCGCCTGCTCAAGCGGCACCACCTCGATGAGCGGCCGCACCTTGGTCAAAACGCTGAAATCCAACGTGTCCTGCATCTCGAAGGCGCTTCCGGTCAGGCTACCGAGCACGCTCCGTGCCCCGAAGATCAAAGGCACTGTGCTGATGGGCATGGGATCAGGAGCGACCCCAACCACGATTACCTTGCCTCGCACCTTGAGACCGGGTAGGAGCGATGCAATTGCCTCGCCCGAGGGCGCGGTAGCCAGAATGGCATCGACGCCGCCGAGCTTTTTCAAAGCTTTGGCCGCATCCTCAGCCTTTGCGTCGATATAAGCATGTGCTCCGAGCTTATGTGCGAGATGCTGCTTGTCCGCGCTCGAGCCGATTGCGACCACGCGAAACCCCATCCTGTTGGCGAACTGCACGCCAAGATGTCCTAAGCCGCCGATACCTTGAACTGCGACCGTGTTCCCTGCTCGCAGGCCGGCATTGCGGAGCGCATTGAATGTGGTGATTCCAGCGCATACGAGAGGAGCCGCATCCGCTGACGAAAGATCGTCAGGGATAAGTGCGAGAGCGCGAGACTCGGCGATCAAAGTCTCCGCGTATCCTCCATCGGTTGTCAGGCCCGGATAGATCGGGTTGAGGCAATTTACGAAGTCGCCGCGCCGGCAGGGCTCACAGATGCCGTCTTCACCACCGAAAAAACCGACGCCGACGCGCTGCCCAACACTCCATCTGGATTCTCCTGGTCCAACCTCCTCGATGAGGCCAATGGCCTCGTGGCCGGGAACGCGGGGATAAACCAGGCCGGGCCACTGTCCGGTCACGGTGGCGGAATCCGAATGGCAAACGCCGCAGGCCTGGACACGAATGCGAACTTGTCCGCTTTTCGGCGCAACGACTTCTCGCTCCACCAGGTTGAACTTGCCCGGGGAGGTCACCTCTACCGCTCTGTAGGTGGACGGCATGATCTCTCCTTTATCTTGAACACGTTGGCTCACAACATTTGTGGTGTTCCATGCAGAAGGGCTGCGCGCTTTCAGAGCGCTGGCGTCGAAAGCTTGACTACCGAGCGAAAGATCTCAACTGAAAGTCACGCCTTCGATATCGATCGAAAAAAGGCGCCTCAGGTATCTTCTGACCCTGTGAAGTCGTAGGCGTAGACGCGGCGGGTCGTCGGCAGCTTGATGCCTTGGAACTCCCGATAGTCAGCCGAGTAGTTAGCTCCAGTTGCGCCGTCGTCTCGCCTTCAGAAGGTCTCGACCCAGGGCCGAAGCTCGACCTCTAAAGACCAGGCGCTCCGCGGTTGGCGCAGGACCTCGAGATAGGTTTGGGCGATCGCGTCGGGATCGAGCGTGCTGTCCGGCCGATCCGCCGGATCCGGTCGCCGCGCGCTGCGCACCGCGCCATCGATGACGAAATGGGCAACATGGATGCCTTTCGGCCCCAGCTCGCGCGCGGTGCTCTGCGCCAAGCCCCGCAGTGCGAATTTTCCCATCGCGAAGACCGCGGAGTGCGGGTACCCTTTGACGCTGGCGCTGGCGCCGGTCAGCAATACCGCGCCGCGGCCGTGCGGCATCATTCGCCGCGCTGCTTGCTGGACGGTGAGGAACCCGCCAAAGGCCGAGATCTCGATCGCTTTGCGCACGGCTCCGGGGTCAAGCTCGGCGATCGGGCCGTGCGCGCGGGCGCTCGCGTTGTAGAGCACGACATCGGGTTCCCCCAGCCGGCTGTCCGCCTCGTCGAACAAGCGCGCGACCCCGTCGGATCAGAGGCATCGACAGCAAAGGTTTCACCGCCGATTTCGGCCGCAAGCGGCGCCAGTTTCTCGATGTTGCGCGCCGCCAGCCCGACCTTGATGCCCGCCTTTGCCAGACCGCGGGCGAAGGATGCGCTGATCCCCGAACCGGCCCCGACGATCAGGGCGTTGCGATACGGAATATTGGTCACCACCACCTCCTGATGTCTGCGGACCGCTCACCGGTCCGTTGCAGTCCGGTGCGGACCGCAATCGGCGCTCTCCGCCGGGTATTTAAGTGCATATGCGCTCATGTAAGCGTGTGCGCGCTGATGTCAAGACAACCCGGATCTACGCGATTCAACGGACGGCTGATCAGGGCCTGACGACTGTAGCTGCCGCGCGGTGCGCCAAGCCGCACGGCACAGCACCCAATCCTATGATCGGCTTCTGGCGAGCCGGCCATGGGGAGCGTTGCGCGACGCTCGCCGAGCCCCGAGCGTTATCAGGACGCGCGAAACTGCAGGCGCTGGTCGGTCAGGAAGGTCGCGTAGAAATAGAGTTCGGCGTCGAGCGCGCGCTTGATGTTGTCGGCGCGGCGAAAGCCGTGCTGCTCGCCGTCGAACAGCAGGTAGAGCGACGGGATCTGGCGCTGGCGCAGCGCCTCGACCATCGCCTCGGCCTGCTCCGGCGGTACAACTCGATCCTCGGCGCCCTGGAAGAACGCGACCGGCACCGACAACAGCCGCGCGCTGTGGACCGGCGAGCGGGCGACATAGAGATCGCGGCGCTCGGGGTAGGGACCGATCAGGCCGTCGAGGTAACGCGACTCGAATTTATGGGTGTCCTTGGCCAGCGCTTCGAGGTCGCTGACGCCGTAATAGCTGGCGCCGGTCTTGAATTCCTTGCGAAAGGTCAGCACCGCCAATGTCGTGTATCCGCCGGCGCTGGCGCCGCTGATCGCCCACCGTTCGGGATCGACCGCGCGTCTGGTTTCGGCGAGATAGCGCGCGCCATTGACGCAATCGGCGACGTCGACAATGCCCCAGTTGGACTGCAATCGGAGCCGGAATTCGCGGCCGTAGCCGGTGCTGCCGCCGTAATTCACGTCGAGCACGGCAAAGCCGCGGCTCGTCCAATATTGCGTGCCCCAGCTCAATGTCGGCGTGGCGGCGGCCGTCGGCCCGCCGTGGCAATGCACGATGAGCGGCGGCAATTCACCCTCGGGCGCCGAGAAATCCGCGTTTCGTGGCGGATAGAACAGCCCATGGGCCTGCTGTCCGTTATCGGTGTCGAAACTGACCGGCTGCGGCGCAGAGAGACAGCTGCGATAGGCTTCGACATCCTGGGTGGTCGATCGCCGCAAAACCGTCGTGCGGCCGGATGCGAGATCGAGCTCGACGATCGCCGGCGGTTCGCTCGGCGAGCCGCCGCGGAAATAAACCCTTCCGCCAGCGGCGCGGACGGAGGATATGTCCTGATACTCGGTCGGGACCGGCCGCGCGCTGAGCGTGCCGAGATCGACCGACCCCAGTTTTTGCAGGCCCTTCTCGATAAAACTGCAGACCAGGGTTTGCGCCGAAACAAAGGCGTAGGTCGACATGCGGAAATTCCATTGCGGCCGCCCGAACTCGGCAGCCAATGGCCAGACCGGTTCGATCGCCGAGGATGCAGCCAGCGCGTCGCCGTGCATGCGGAACAGATTCCACCAACGGCCGTCGAGCCCGCTTTGAGCACGATCGGAAACGAAATAGAGAGCGCCGTCCGGTGACCATTCCGGCTGGAAGACCGACTCGTCATCGCCGCCGGCAGCGCGGCGTTTGCGGCCGACCGAGCCGTCGTCGACGATCTCGCCGACCCACAATCCGCAACCGACCCACGGCATCAGCGGATGGTTCCATTCGAGCCAAGCGAGCCGCCGGCCGTCCGGGCTGAGGCGCGGCGCGGCATAAAAATCGCTGCCCGACTGCAGAATTTGCTGCGGCCGCGAACCGTCCAACGGGATTTCGACGAGCGTGTTGACCGGCTCGCGCGCGCCGGTCGTGTGGTCCTCGCGCACCCAAATCATTCGCCCGCGCGCGGCGTCGATCACGCCGTCGGCATAGCGCAGTCCGCGCGGTTGGCCGGGATCCGGGGTGGCGGGCGTGGGCGTCCCGGCGTCTTCCTTCCGGTAAAGGCGCTGGTCGGCGTCGTTGCAGAAGTAGATGGCGCCGTCGTGCACCAGGTAGGCACCGCCGCCGTATTCGTGCACACGGGTGCGCGCATTGAACGCCGGGCCGCCATCCGCCGGCACGGGCGGGGTTGCATCGGCGACCGTGCCGTCCGCGGTGCGGCGGACGAGAACCGAGCGTCCGCCCTCCTGCGGGCGCGATTCGAGCCAATAGACATCGGCGCCGTCGAGCAGGATCTCGCCAAGCCCGATCGACGAGGCGACGATCATGTCGGAGGTGATCGGTGACGACCAGGAACCGTATGCGGCGGTCTGTAGTTTAGGCATGAGCACCTCTGGGCGATTGCGGCGCCGGCGGCGCTGCGCAGCTGCAAAGATTCCCGAACCCGTGTGGAGACGCAAATCCAAGCGCAGCCCTGTCGCCGGTCGCGGCCGTCCCGGCTTGGCACGCATTCGACATCCGGCGTCCTCGAAATTGCAATCCTTGCGAGAGTTTGCCGCTTCCACCATTGCTACATCTGCAGCGAATCTGCAGCAAAATCTCTCGTGCCGGTAGAACGTCGCCCGAGGCCGGCGGACATCGTTCACGTCCTCGCGTTCGTCCGGCGCGCGCCCGTTTCGGGACCATCGGCGAGGGCGCATCGGCGAGGGCGCATCGGCGGTCGCCAGCGCAAGTGGCCGGCGCGACACAGCCTGTCATAAGATTTTGGCAATTTCATGTTGCTGTCTTGGACGATCGCGCACGCGACGCGCCCGTTGTCTCAGCGATCTTTCCAACCGGCCGCGACGAGGCCATTCTGTAACCGGCGACACAAGCGAGACGACAGATGGCTTTTTCCCTGATCGACAACACCAGCGGCGCCGTCCCGATCACGACCCTGACCAAAGACCGGCTCCCGGCCTGGCTCGAGGCGGCGACGGCACGCGAGCGCAATTGGGCGCAGTCGACCGGCTTCACCGCCGATGACGGCAAGCCCGCTTTGGTGCCGGGAGAGAATGGCCGGCTCGGGCGGGTTCTGGTTGGGCTTGGCGACGGGCCCGACGCCGCGGCCTCGATGTGGGCGCTCGCCGGGCTGGCGGACGCGTTGCCGGAAGGCAGCTACCGTCTCGATGCCGTGCCCGACGGCGCCGACCCGACCCACGTGGCACTCGGCTGGGCGCTCTCGACTTACGCGTTTACCCGCTACCACGCCAAGCCGGCGAGCGGAGCGGCGCTGGTGTGGCCCGAGGGCGCCGATCGCGGTTGCGTCGAGCGGCTGGCGCGAGCGGCGTTTCTCGCCCGCGATCTCGCCAACACCCCGGCCGGCGATCTCGGCCCCGAGGAGTTGGCGGCAGCGGCGGTCCGCGTCGCCGAGGAGGCCGGCGCCTGCCATCGCGTCATCGTCGGGGACGATCTGCTCGCCGAGAATTATCCGACCATCCATGCCGTCGGCCGCGCCAGCACCCGTCCGCCACGGTTGGTCGACATCGTCTGGGGCGACCCGGCCGCCCCGAAAGTGACCTTGGTCGGCAAGGGCGTGTGTTTTGACACCGGCGGCCTCGACCTCAAATCCGCTGCGGGGATGCGGCTGATGAAAAAGGACATGGCCGGTGCGGCGATCGTCCTCGGTCTCGCCCAGGCGATCATGGACGCGAGGCTGCCGGTGCGGCTGCGCGTGCTGCTGCCTTGCGTCGAAAATTCGGTGTCGGGCAATGCGATGCGCCCGCTCGACGTCGTGCGCACGCGCAAGGGGCTGACCGTCGAGATCGGCAACACCGATGCCGAGGGGCGTCTCATCCTGTGCGACGCTCTCGCCGAGGCCTCGACCGAAAGGCCGGCACTGCTGGTCGACATGGCGACCCTGACCGGCGCGGCGCGGGTGGCGCTCGGTCCCGAACTGGCGGCGCTGTTCTGCAACGACGACAAGCTGGCCGGAGCGCTGCTCGACGCCGCCGCGTCAGAAGAAGACCCGATGTGGCGGATGCCGTTGTGGCGCCCGTACCGCAAGATGATCGACAGCAAGATCGCCGACCTCAACAACGTGTCGGAATCGCCGCATGCCGGCGCCATCACCGCCGCACTCTATCTGCAGGAATTTGTCGAGCCCGGCATCCCGTGGGCGCATCTCGACGTGATGGCGTGGAACCCGCAGAGCCGCCCCGGCCGCCCCGAAGGCGCCGAGGCGACCGCATTGCGCGCGCTCTACGCCCACATCGCAGATCGCTTCGGCTAGGCTCACCACAAACGGCGCGCGCCGTAACGGTCGAAGACCGTCTCGTTCGAGACGAGGGACAAGTCGGCAAGGATGGCCTGGGCGGCCAACATTCGGGCGAACGGGTCGCGATGATCGCCGGGCAGCTCGCCGGCGAGCTGCGCCTGGCGCAACGTGACCGGCAGCTCGCTGAACCCTTGGCTGGCTGTCGCCTCGGCGACATCGGCAGCAAGCATCGTCGTCTTGGGCAGCTTGCCAATGCGGTATTTGGTCGTGATTTCCCAGCCTGACGCGGCACTGACAAAAACTTGGTTGTCTTCATCGGCGATGCCGGTCCGAGCGTCTATTGAGAGCCCAGGATCCCCGAGAAGCCACCAGATCAGCACGTGCGTATCCAGCAGCAATCGCACCGGCTACCGCTCCCAACGGTCGAGCTTGTCGGCGGGCAGAGGGTCGAAGAACTCCGGTCCGATGCTGAACTTGCCGCGCATCGCACCGAACTCGCGTTTGCCTCTTGGCAGCGCCGGCACCAGCTTGGCGACCGGCGCTTTCCCGTGCGCGATCGTGATGACCTCCCCCGCTTCCTACGCGGACCAGCAGCTCAGAAAGATGGGTTTTGGCAGCATGAACTGAAACCGTGTCGTCCATGGCGCCTCTCCTTAGAGCCAGCCTGAAAAGAATTCCACAAGATCACATCGTTGGCCGTCATTCCCGCGCAAGCGGGAACCCAGGGCGCGCGACGGGCGGTTGCCCCCTGTTCACGCCAGAGGCAGGCTCTGGACCCCCGCTTTCGCGGGGGCGACGATAAGGTATTGGGGTCGTTCCCTTATTTCTTGCCGGAGGCTTAGTCATCTAGTTCGCTAAGTAAGATCCGACAATCAATACCCTTGGATTGGGTCGACCCGGTTGAGGAGCGGGAGGCCTTGCTCGAAGCGGCGGATGGTGTCGAGGACGATCGCGGCGGCGGTCATCGGATTGGTGGTGCCGGCGATGTGCGGGGTGACGAAGATGCGCGGGTGACGCCAGAACGGGTGGCCGGGCGGCAGCGGTTCGTTGCGGAACACGTCGAGCGCCGCGGCGGACAGCTGGCCGGTGTCGAGCGCCGGGATCAGATCCTCCTCGACAAGATGACCGCCGCGACCGGCATTGACCAGGCCGGCGCCGCGCGGCAGCGCCGCAAAGGTGCGCGCGCACAGGATGCCCTGCGTCTCCGGCGTCAACGGCAGCAGGCAGACGAGGATCTCGCTCGCCGCGAGCAGCTGTGACAAGCCGTCGGCCCCCGCAAATACGGCAAAGCCCGCTGCTGTCCTCTCCGTGCGCCCCCAGCCGGCGACCGGAAACCCGAGCGCGGCGAGCTTGCGTCCGGCGTCCTGCCCGATCGCGCCGAGGCCGAGGATGCCGACCGGACGTTCGCCGGCGTTCTTTTGCGGCAGTTCGCGCCACAGCTCGGCCTGCTGCTGGGTGCGATAATCCGCGTCCTGGCGATGCAGCCGCAGCACCTGCAGCGCCACATATTCGCTCATTGCACTGGTCAAGTAAGGATCGACCAGACGGACGACCGGGACATCGCGGGGCAGCTGCGGATCGCACAGGATGTGGTCGATGCCGGCGCCCAACGACAGGATCAGCTTCAGGTTCGGCAACGACGCCAGCAGCCCCGGCTCCGGCCGCCACACCAGCGCGTACTCGATCCCGGCCGGATCGCCGACAGCGGGCCAAACGCGTATGTCGAGCCCGGAGCTCAGCCGCGCCAGCTCGCCCCGCCAGCGGGCCGCCGAATCGACCGAGGAACGAAATAAAAGCGCCATCGCCGAGGTCATAACACAGTCGGCGCCGTCGCCATATTCCGGCCCGCTTCCGGGTCTATGACGGCGCCGCAATCAGCATGAGGGGGCAGCTCGATGCGCTCGCTGTGGAGGATGATCGCCGCGCGCTGGCTCGGCGGAGAGGCGTCCGATGCACTCACCGCCGATGCGGTGCTGCTCGACCTGCTGACGCCGGGAGACAGGAACGCGCCGCCGGCTTTTCTGGGGCGCCGTCAATCCGAGGTGTCCCACCGAGCAATGATGTCGCAGCACGATCGCGCCCAGTCGGAGCCCGAAACGGTGCTCGGACAACCCGTCGGAACCGGTCGCGACACCTGAGCCAAAAGGGATCCAACGCCGAGGACTTGCCGCCCTACCCTATTTGGTTGACCCCCCAAGCGTTCGTTCCGCTCGGCACCGTGTTGCAATATCGCATGATCCATGTAGGTTTCTTGCCCCGCCGTCTGCGGCGGTGGGCACGGCGCGTGCGCTCTCCTCGGGTTTCACCGCACGCCCGGCGAGGTTGTCGGCCCCGCGCCGCCAGACGAGAAGGACAAGGCGTGAGCAGCCAGGATCACAGCGCCATCGGGTCGCGGAACACTGAGGAGAGAGGCTTTGTCGAGCGGCTGCGCGCCTATTTCTCGCCGCGCGAGATCGTCGACACCTCGCCCAAAGTCTCCGACGAGGTCAAGTACACGACCTGCTACATGTGCGCCTGCCGCTGCGGGATCAAAGTCCATCTGAAGGATGGCGGGATCCGTTACATCGAGGGCAATCGCGACCACCCGGTCAATCGCGGGGTGATTTGCGGCAAAGGCGCCTCGGGCATCATGCAGCAGCACTCGCCGGCAAAGCTGCGCAAGCCGTTAAAGCGCGTGGGCGAGCGCGGCTCCGGCGAATTCCGCGAGATCGAGTGGGACGAGGCGATCGCCACCGCGGTCGAATGGCTGTCGGCGATCCGCGCAAGCGACCCGAAAAAGCTCGCCTTTTTCACCGGCCGGGACCAGAGCCAGTCCTTGACCGGTTATTGGGCGGCGCAGTTCGGCACGCCCAATTTCGCGGCGCATGGCGGGTTCTGCTCGGTCAACATGGCGGCGGCCGGCATGTACACCCTGGGCGGCAGCTTTTGGGAATTCGGCGAGCCCGATTGGGAACACACCCGCTTTTTCATGATGTTCGGGGTCGCCGAGGATCATGATTTCGAACCCGATCAAGATCGGGCTGTCGGGGCTGCGGCGGCGCGGCGCCAAATTCGTTTCGGTCAATCCGGTGCGCACCGGCTATTCGGCGATCGCCGATGAATGGGTCGGGATCCGGCCGGGTACCGACGGGCTGTTCGTGCTGTCTCTGATCCACGAGCTGCTCGCCGCCGACACCATCGACGTCGACTACCTGGGCCGCTACACCAACGCAGGGTGGCTGGTGGTCCAGGCGCCGGGGGCTGCGGATGACGGGCTGTTCGCCCGCAACGAAGCCGGCGACCCGCTGGTGCTCGAACCCGCCGGATCGCTCGCCAGTGCTACGGCGGCCGGGATCACCGCCCGCCTGGTCGGCGACGCGGTGCTGGCCGACGGCCGTCGCGCCGTGCCGGTCTTCCAGCTCGTCGCCGAGCGCTGCCTCGATCCGCGCTACGCGCCCGAGGCGGTCGCCGAAACCTGCGGCATCGAGGCGGCGACGATCCGCCGGCTGGCGGCGGAGATGGCGCAGACCGCTTTCGAACACGAAATCGAGCTGCCGGTGGCCTGGACCGACTGGGCCGGCCGGCATCACGAAACGATGCGCGGCCGGCCGGTGTCGTTGCACGCGATGCGCGGCATCTCGGCGCACTCCAACGGCTTCCAGACCTGTCGCGCGCTGCATTTGCTGCAGATATTGCTCGGCACGATCGACGTGCCGGGCGGCTGGCGCTACAAGTCGCCGCATCCGAAGCCGGCGCCGCCCGGGCCAAAGCCGACCGGCAAACCCGACCAGGTCGCCGCCGGCAGGCCGCTGCCGGGGATCCCGCTCGGCTACCCGATGGCGCCCGAGGATCTGCTGATCGACGCCGACGGCCGTCCGGCGCGGATCGACAAGGCGTTTTCGTGGGAGGCGCCGATCGCCGCTCACGGCATGATGCACATGGTCATCACCAATGCCGCAAGGGGCGACCCCTACCCGGTCGACACGCTCTTTATGTATATGGCCAACATGGCGTGGAACTCGGCGATGAACACCGCCGAGACGATGCGCATGCTGACTGACAAGGAGCCGGCCACCGGCGAATACCGCATCCCGCGGATCATTTACGCAGACGCCTATTATTCCGAGACCGTCGCCTACGCCGATCTGGTGCTACCCGACACGACCTATCTCGAGCGCTGGGACTGCATCTCGCTGCTCGACCGGCCGATCGGAGGCTGCGACGGCCCGGGCGACGCCATCCGCCAGCCGGTCGTCGAGCCCGACCGTGACGTTCGCCCGTTTCAGGACGTGCTGATCGAGCTGGGCGGGCGTCTCGGGCTGCCGGGTTTTACGACGCCGGAAGGGCAGCCGCGCTATCCCGGCGGCTACCCCGACTACATCGTCAACCACGAGCGCCGGCCGGGTGTCGGACCGCTGGGCGGCTGGCGCGGGGTCGACGGCGACCGGCCCGGCCGCGGTGCGCCGAACCCGCATCAGCTCGAGCGCTACATCGCCAATGGCTGCTTTTGGAAGCACGAGCTGCCGGCGGACCAGCTTTACTTCAAGCACGCCAACAAGGCCTACCTCGAAACCGCGGTCTCGATGGGGCTGATCGACTCGGCCCAGCCGATCGTGTTGCAGCTCTATGTCGAGCCGTTGCAGCGGTTCCGCCTGGCGGCCCAGGGACACGGTGCGGTTGTTCCGCCGGCCGAGCATCGCGACCGCATCGCGACCTATTTCGATCCGCTGCCGTTCTGGTACATGCCGTTCGAAGAAGCGCGGGTCGACCGCGCCGCCTTCCCGTTGCACGCGCTGACCCAGCGGCCGATGCAGATGTACCATTCCTGGCATTCTCAAAATGCCTGGCTGCGCCAGATTCTGGGTTACAACCGATTGTACATCAACCGGATCACCGGGCGGGCGCTGGGCCTCGACGAGGAGGATTGGGTCTGGGTTACGAGCCATCACGGCCGGATCCGCGTGCCGACGCGGCTGATGGACGGCGTCAACCCCGACACGGTGTGGACCTGGAACGCCATCGGCAAGCGCGCCGGCGCCTGGAATCTCGACCCCGATGCGCCCGAATTCCGCAAAGGATTTCTGCTGAACCATCTGATCTCGGAGCTGCTGCCGGACGATGGCGGCTACTCCTACGCAAATGCCGACCCGATCACCGGGCAGGCCGCGTGGTATGACCTGCGGGTGCGGATCGAGCGGGCCGAACCGATCGAAGCGGGCACCAGCGCTCCTGCCTTCCCGGCAATCGGTCATCCGCCGCGCTTGCGCGCTCTGCCCGCGATTTTGCGCTATGGCGCCGCCGGCGGGCGTCGGGGAGTGGAGCCTTGACCTCGCTGCCCAGGCAGTACCCGGGCCAGAAAAAACTTGGCCTCGTCATCGATCTCGACATCTGCGTCGGCTGCCATGCCTGCGCCACCGCCTGCAAGGAATGGAACACCGGCGGCCATTCCGCGCCGTTGCCCGATTTCGACCCCTATGGCGCGAATGCCTGGGGCGTGTGGTTCAACCGCATCCATTCTTTTGAGGAGGGCGAGGGCGAGGGCGCGCGCACGGTCTATTTTCCGAAATCGTGCCTGCATTGCGAGGAGCCGGCGTGCGTCAGCGTGTGTCCGACCGGCGCTTCCTACAAGCGCGCCGAAGACGGCATCGTGCTCGTCGACGAAGCGATCTGCATCGGCTGCAAGCTGTGCTCCTGGGCATGTCCCTATGGCGCACGGGAGTTCGATGCCGATGACGGCGTCATGAAAAAGTGCACCTTGTGCATCGACCGCATCTACAACGACCATCTTGCCGATCAGGATCGCCAGCCGGCCTGCGTCATGGTGTGCCCGGTCAATGCCCGCCATTTCGGCGATCTCGGCGACCCCGAATTCCGCGGTTTCGCAGTTGGTGCATGAACGGCGCGGGCGTGACCTGATGCCCGAGCTCGGCTATAAGCCGGTCAACAAATATCTGCCGCCGCGGCCGGGCCGAATGTCGCGTAACCTGGCCGCCTTGCCGCAGTGCACCGCCCCGGCTGCGGCGCCTTCGTCCCCCGCCGACAAGCTGCTGCGCTGGGTCGATCGGCTGCTGTCGCGCTGACGGCGTTGCTTGCTGCGGAGCACGAGGGATGCATCCCGCTCTATCGATTGTCCTGTTCACGACCGCGTCCGGCGCCGGCTTCGCGTTGCTGGCGTTGCTCGGGCTGGGCGCGCCACTCGGATTACTTCCCGAGAGCGGCTGGTTTGGTTTTGTCGCGCTGGCCGCGGCCGTGGCGCTCGCCGCCGCCGGGCTTGGTTCCTCGGTCTTTCATCTCGGCCGGCCCGAGCGCGCCTGGCGCGCCTTTTCGCAGTGGCGCTCCTCCTGGCTCTCGCGCGAGGGCGTGTTGGCGGTTCTGACCTTTCTGCCGACGGCGATTTTTGGGATCGGGTGGGTATTTTTCGGGGCGACGCAAGGATTTGTCGGTCTGTGCGGGATCCTCGCCGCGGCGCTCGCCGCCGGCACGGTCTATTGCACCGGCATGATCTACGCGTCGCTGAAGCCGGTCTACCAATGGTGCAACAATTGGGTCGTGCCCGGCTATCTCGCGCTCGGCCTTATGAGCGGGCTCCTGGTGCTCGATTTTCTCGTCCGTCTGTGGGTACCGCGCGCCGGTGGCCTTGCTCTGCTGACCTTGATCGTCGTGGCGATCGCCTGGTGGCTCAAGGAACGCTACTGGCTGTTTATCGACACGACCTCGGCCCGCAGCACGGTTGCGAGCGCCACCGGCCTGGGCAGCCGCGGCCGCGTGCGCCAGTTCGAGAGCCCGCACACCGAGGAGAATTTCCTGTTGAAGGAGATGGGGTTCCATATCGCCCGCAAGCATGCGCGGCGGCTGCGGCGGATCACCCGGTTGACTGGATTTGGGCTGCCGGGGCTCGGCAGCCTGCTGTCGTTGATCCTCGCGGGTGCGCCCGGCGCGGCGCTGGCCGGGCTCGCATTGGTCAGCGCCGCGCTCGGTGTGGTGATCGAACGCTGGCTGTTTTTTGCAGAAGCCAAGCACACGGTCACCTTGTATTACGGCGCCGACGCCGTGTGATCCGGGCACCGCCGGGGTAAGCGACAGGTGTTGTCTTTGGTCAGTGGTGACGCGCAAGGTTTCGCGCGATCGAGGATCGCCGAGGTCGCTCTTTCCGGCCGATGACGGTTTTGGTCGCCGGGGTGCACAATGGGGTTGACTTGGGGGAATGGGGGGGGTTATAAGCGCGGCCCCTTTGGGCGACGTGGCCTGGCGGGCGGCCCCTGGACGGGGTGTGTTGTTTGAGATTGTGGAGCGATGGGAAGGGATGCGCGGACGGCGGCTGGACCAGCGTGATGCTGGGAGGGCCGACCCGATGTTCGCGCGTTCATGCGAACGTTTGGTGGCCCTTGAGATGGGGCCGGCCGACAGCCGGGTCGGGTGACCCGGCAGCCGGGGCGGCCCCGGGATGAACTTGAGAGTTTGATCCTGGCTCAGAACGAACGCTGGCGGCATGCCTAACACATGCAAGTCGAACGCTCTTGGGGCTTTGGTCTCAAGGGAGTGGCGCACGGGTGAGTAGCGCGTGGGAACCTGCCCTGTTGTGGGGGATAACCGAGGGAAACTTCGGCTAATACCGCATACGCCGGTGGTCTTGAAAGAGACCGCCGGGAAAGATTGATCGCAGCAGGAGGGGCCCGCGTCGGATTAGGTAGTTGGTGGGGTAACGGCCTACCAAGCCTTTGATCCGTAGCTGGTCTGAGAGGATGATCAGCCACACTGGGACTGAGACACGGCCCAAACTCCTACGGGAGGCAGCAGTGGGGAATATTGGACAATGGGCGCAAGCCTGATCCAGCAATGCCGCGTGAGTGATGAAGGCCTTCGGGTTGTAAAGCTCTTTCGCACGCGACGATGATGACGGTAGCGTGAGAAGAAGCCCCGGCTAACTTCGTGCCAGCAGCCGCGGTAATACGAAGGGGGCGAGCGTTGTTCGGATTTACTGGGCGTAAAGGGCGCGTAGGCGGCCGATCAAGTCAGGCGTGAAAGCCCCGGGCTCAACCTGGGAGGTGCGCTTGGGACTGATTGGCTGGAGTTCGGGAGAGGAGAGTGGAATTCCCAGTGTAGAGGTGAAATTCGTAGATATTGGGAAGAACACCGGTGGCGAAGGCGGCTCTCTGGACCGATACTGACGCTGAGGCGCGAAAGCGTGGGGAGCAAACAGGATTAGATACCCTGGTAGTCCACGCGGTAAACGATGTGTGCTAGACGTTGGGGAGCCTAGCTCTTCGGTGTCGCCGCTAACGCTTTAAGCACACCGCCTGGGGAGTACGGCCGCAAGGTTAAAACTCAAAGGAATTGACGGGGGCCCGCACAAGCGGTGGAGCATGTGGTTTAATTCGACGCAACGCGAAGAACCTTACCAGCCCTTGACATGCCTCGTATGGGGCCGAGAGATCGGCTTCTTCGGTTCGGCCGGCGGGGACACAGGTGCTGCATGGCTGTCGTCAGCTCGTGTCGTGAGATGTTGGGTTAAGTCCCGCAACGAGCGCAACCCTCATCTGCAGTTGCCATCGGGTGATGCCGGGCACTCTGCAGAAACTGCCGGTGACAAGCCGGAGGAAGGCGGGGATGACGTCAAGTCCTCATGGCCCTTATGGGCTGGGCTACACACGTGCTACAATGGCGGTGACAGCGGGATGCAAGGGGGCGACCCTGCGCCAATCTCGAAAAGCCGTCTCAGTTCGGATTGCTCTCTGCAACTCGAGAGCATGAAGTCGGAATCGCTAGTAATCGCGGATCAGCACGCCGCGGTGAATACGTTCCCGGGCCTTGTACACACCGCCCGTCACACCATGGGAGTTGGCTTTACCTTAAGGCGGCGGGCCAACCTCGCAAGAGGAGGCAGCCGACCACGGTAAGGTCAGCGACTGGGGTGAAGTCGTAACAAGGTAGCCGTAGGGGAACCTGCGGCTGGATCACCTCCTTTCTGGAATGCCAGAGATCGGATGTCAGAGATCAGAGGTCAGAAATGGCTCTGGCTCGATCCTCTCCGGCTTTTCCACAACCGCCAGAGGTGCTTGATCTGATCTCTGTGGTCTGATCTCTGTCCTCTGGCAACGGCCGCCGTCTGCGCATCCCTTCTCCCGAATGTCGCGCGCTTGCGGGCGCGCTCGCGCCCCCGGCCGGGCCTGCCCGGGCGGGTCCCGCCGTGGTTGGATCCCGCTTTGGCCGGGTCCTGCTGGTTAGATCCCGCTCTGGTCAGGCCCTTGCGGTTTTGGGCTAGTAGCTCAGCTGGTTAGAGCGCGCGCTTGATAAGCGTGAGGTCGGAGGTTCAAATCCTCCCTGGCCCACCAGTCGTCAGGAGCCAGGGGCCAGGGGTCAGGCGGTTTCTTCCTGGCTCCTGATCCCTGACCCCTGGTTCTTGAAACGGGGGTGTAGCTCAGTTGGGAGAGCGCCTGCTTTGCAAGCAGGAGGTCATCGGTTCGATCCCGTTCACCTCCACTTCCGGTGTGTGCACTCGCCCGATGTCTGCACTTGCCCGATCGCTGCATTTGCGGTGTCGGGGCGCGTGCCGCCGGGTAGAACCGGGCAGGTGGTTTGCGGATCGCAGGTGTCTTTGTGCTGATCCCCGATCCCTGACGTCTCACTCCTGAAGAAGACGGCATTCGGAGAAGAAAAGAGTTTCGTTCCGGGTTCCGGGGCGGCGGCGCGGGCCATGTCCCCCAACCGGGAAGGTCCGACACCGACGCTCGGGGTTCGGGGCGGGTGTTGCGGGTGTTGATTGACAGGTGAAGCGAATTTGTGAATGTGACCGAGGCGGACGGCCCCGGGGCACAGGCCTTTTGTCCTGTGGGACTTTTGTCCTTATCGGGGCATGGGGTCTGGGTGCGGGACCGTCCGGAAGAAGTGTCTTCATGTGAGACGCCGCGAATGCGGGCGCCAGCCCGGGCGCGCCGGTTTGGAGGAGCTCGACGAGCCCATAATGGGTTTTGCGGGCTCCGGCAGGCCGGGTGCGGTTTGGGGCTTGCCCCTGTGCGCGGCGGTTTTCCGGGGTGTCTGGCCGGGTCGGCCTATATCGGTCGGCCGGGGCAGATGTCTTGGATCGAGCCAATCAAGGGCATCTGGTGGATGCCTTGGCACTGAGAGGCGATGAAGGACGTGGCACGCTGCGAAAAGCCCGGGGGAGATGCGAGCGATCGTTGATCCCGGGATCTCCGAATGGGGCAACCCACCCTGCCAGGGCAACTTGGCGGGTATCCTGAGCTGAATTCATAGGCTCAGGAGGCGAACCCGGCGAACTGAAACATCTCAGTAGCCGGAGGAAAGGACATCAACCGAGACTCCGCGAGTAGTGGCGAGCGAAAGCGGACCAGGCCAGTGGTCGTTGTGTTTGGTACCGGAAGCGTCTGGAACGGCGCGCCATAGCGGGTGACAGCCCCGTACGGGAAACCGGCGCAAGGATCCTTGAGTAAGGCGGGACACGAGCCATCCTGTCTGAAGATGGGGGGACCACCCTCCAAGCCTAAGTACTCCTCAGTGACCGATAGTGCACCAGTACCGTGAGGGAAAGGTGAAAAGCACCCCGACGAGGGGAGTGAAACAGTTCCTGAAACCGGATGCCTACAAGCAGTCGGAGCTCCAGAGGTCAGAAACCAGAGATCAGAGATCAGAAGCAATTCTGACATCTGATCTCTGGCATCTGGTCTCTGAGTGACGGCGTACCTTTTGTATAATGGGTCAGCGAGTTGGTCTTGGCAGCAAGCTTAAGCCGTTAGGCGTAGGCGCAGCGAAAGCGAGTTTGAAGAGGGCGCTCCAGTTGCCGGGATCAGACCCGAAACCGGGTGATCTAGCCATGGGCAGGTTGAAGGTGCGGTAACACGCACTGGAGGACCGAACCCACTACTGTTGCAAAAGTAGGGGATGACTTGTGGCTAGGGGTGAAAGGCCAATCAAACTCGGAAATAGCTGGTTCTCCGCGAAATCTATTGAGGTAGAGCGTCGACTATTACCGCCGGGGGTAGAGCACTGGATGGGCTAGGGGGGCGCGAGCCTTACCAAACCTAACCAAACTCCGAATACCGGCGAGTAGAGGTCGGCAGCCAGACGGCGGGTGCTAAGGTCCGTCGTCGAGAGGGAAACAGCCCAGACCGCCAGCTAAGGTCCCCAAGTCGTGGCTAAGTGGGAAAGGATGTGGGAAGGCCAAGACAACCAGGAGGTTGGCTTAGAAGCAGCCATCCTTTAAAGAAAGCGTAATAGCTCACTGGTCTAACTAGCCGTCCGGCGCCGAAAATGTAACGGGGCTCAAGCCACGCACCGAAGCTGCGGGTGTTCAGAAGACAGAGATCGGAGATCAGAGATCAAGAAAACAGATGGAAAGCAGAAATCAGAGGAGCGAGTGGGTTCGAGGATTTGAAGAGCTTGAGGTGTTCCGGCGAGCCTATCGGGTGTCGCTGGAGGTGCATCGGGCGAGCCTCGAATTTCCACGGATCGAGCAGTTTGCGCTGGCCGATCAGGTTCGGCGGGCGTCAAAATCGATCTGCGCCAACCTGGCCGAAGGGTTTGGCCGACAGCCGGTCTCGAAGCCGGAGTTTCGCCGGTTCGTGATGATGGCGTTGGGCTCAGCCGACGAAACGCAGGTTTGGCTGCTCTATTGCCGTGACCTTGGCTATATCGAGGGTGATGTGGCCGAGCGTTGGCGGAGCGAGTATCGGGAGATCGCCCGGATGCTCACGGCTCTGCATCGCGGCAGTTCTGATCTCTGACATCTGACCTCTGATCTCTGTCTTCTGAACGCGGTAGCGGAGCGTTCCGTAGGCCGGTGAAGCAGGCGCGCGAGCGCTTGTGGAGGCATCGGAAGTGCGAATGCTGACATGAGTAGCGTAAATGAGGGTGAGAAACCCTCACGCCGAAAGTCCAAGGGTTCCTGCGCAAGGTTATTCCGCGCAGGGTTAGCCGGACCCCTAAGGCGAGGGCGAGAGCCGTAGCCGATGGGAAGGGGGTTAACATTCCTCCGCCTGCCGGAGCGTGACGAAGGCCGAACGCCGTTCTCTCTTAGTGGATTGAGGGGGCGGCCTGGGACTTCCGGGAAACAGCGCCGGCGCATAGACCGTACCCGAAACCGACACTGGTGGACTGGTAGAGCATACCAAGGCGTGTGAGAGAACGGTGTTGAAGGAACTCGGCAAAATGCCCCCGTAACTTCGGGAGAAGGGGGCCCCGTCTGTGCGCAAGCAGGGGCGGGGGGCACAGAGTTGGGGGTGGCGACTGTTTACTAAAAACACAGGGCTCTGCGAAGTCGCAAGACGACGTATAGGGTCTGACGCCTGCCCGGTGCCGGAAGGTTAAGAGGAGGGGTTCACGCTCTGAATCGAAGCCCCGGTAAACGGCGGCCGTAACTATAACGGTCCTAAGGTAGCGAAATTCCTTGTCGGGTAAGTTCCGACCTGCACGAATGGCGTAACGACTTCCCCGCTGTCTCCAACACCGGCTCAGCGAAATTGAATTCTCCGTGAAGATGCGGAGTTCCCGCGGTCAGACGGAAAGACCCCGTGCACCTTTACTACAGCTTTGCAGTGGTGTTAGGGATCGCATGTGTAGGATAGGCGGGAGCCGTTGAAGCCCTGGCGCCAGTTGGGGTGGAGGCAACCTTGAAATACCGCTCTTGCGATCTCTGGCATCTAACCGCGGCCCGTTAGCCGGGTCCGGGACCCTGCATGGTGGGTAGTTTGACTGGGGCGGTCGCCTCCCAAAGAGTAACGGAGGCGCGCGATGGTGGGCTCAGGCTGGTCGGAAATCAGCTGTTGAGTGCAATGGCACAAGCCCGCCTGACTGCGAGAGCGACGGCTCGAGCAGAGACGAAAGTCGGCCATAGTGATCCGGTGGTCCCGCGTGGAAGGGCCATCGCTCAACGGATAAAAGGTACGCCGGGGATAACAGGCTGATGACGCCCAAGAGTCCATATCGACGGCGTCGTTTGGCACCTCGATGTCGGCTCATCGCATCCTGGGGCTGGAGCAGGTCCCAAGGGTATGGCTGTTCGCCATTTAAAGCGGTACGTGAGCTGGGTTTAGAACGTCGTGAGACAGTTCGGTCCCTATCTGCCGTGGGTGTTCGAGACTTGCGAGGCGCTCTCCCCAGTACGAGAGGACCGGGAGGGACGCACCTCTGGTGGACCGGTTGTGGCGCCTGCCGCAACGCCGGGTAGCTAAGTGCGGACGGGATAACCGCTGAACGCATCTAAGCGGGAAGCCCCCCTCAAAACCAGGTCTCGTCGAGAGCCGTGGAAGACCACCACGTCGATAGGCCGGGGGTGGAAGCGGCGCAAGCCGTGGAGCTGACCGGTACTAATCGCTCGAACCGCTCGATCCATAATCCTTAACCAGACCGGAAAACCGCCGGCGTGCAGCGGCAAGCGCCACCCAGCGCTCAACGCCCCGCACCCCAGCGCCGCCGATGACGGCACTTCCCCTCCCGCATTCACAAATTCTGCTGTCGAACGACAGCGCTCGGACGACAGCGCTCGGGCGACAGCGCTCGGGCGACAGCGCTCGGGCGACGGACGATGGCGGACGCGCAAAACCAACGCTCTGCTCTCCGTCTGTCCTCTGTCCGCTGTCCTGCGGGCGCCGTCCTCTGCGCGCCGTCCTCTGCGCGCCGTCCTCTGCGCGCCGTCCTCTGCGCGCCGTCCTCTGCGCGCCGTCCTCTGCGCGCCGTCCTCTGCGCGCCGTCCTCTGGGGGCCGCGACAGCCTGGTGGTCACAGCGAGGGGCCAAACACCCGATCCCATCCCGAACTCGGCCGTGAAAACCCTCAGCGCCGATGGTACTGCGTCTCAAGACGTGGAAGAGCAGGTCGCCGCCAGGCTCTCCCGGCCCCCGGCCTGTCATACCCCCGGCCCGTCAAACCCCCGGCCCGTCAAATCCCCGGCCCGTCAAACCCCCGCACCCGGGCACATCACGCACCGGGGCACATCACGCGCCGGGGCACATCACCACCGCCCCCGGCCAACCCGCCCGCCGGCGCAACCCGACCAACCCCCGCGGGGTGGAGCAGCCCGGTAGCTCGTCAGGCTCATAACCTGAAGGTCGTAGGTTCAAATCCTACCCCCGCAACCAATTTCCCGCCGCCTGGGTCCCACTGGGGTCCCGAAACGACCATCGTTTCAGGCCGCGCTGGAGCCCGTACAGCATCGTTTTCGGTCCGGGGCCGAATACGCCCGACCGGCTCCCCGCCAATAGGCGGCTTCCCGCATTGGCGGGCGCGGGCGTTTAACCGGGCATCGCTACGTCCGGGGGTGTCAGGGGTAGAGTTGCCCTCCCAGCGCCATGCCGGGGGCTCATCTTGTCCTCTGCCTCGGGCCGCGGCCAGTGGCTACCGGCCCGTCTTTCTGATCCAGGGGTGCGCCGGCGCCGCGGGTTTCCGCTTCGTCGGCACTCGCGGCGGCATTGTCGATGCGCAAATCGGCGACCCGAGCGGCTTTTGTACCAACGCGCATTTTCGGCATTCCCCTCCCGCGGCCTGCACGCGATTGTTGCGCAAGGCTGCGGCGCTGGGAAGCTGTCGGCATACCCGCCGCCAGTAACTGCCCGACAGCCGAATACCGGCCGGCCTTACCCGGTCAACGCACCTTTTTGCATCGATGACCGCGAGTTCCGCCCGGCCTGGTGTCGCCGCGACCGTCTCGACGAGCTGCGACACAGTGTTTTCAAGGGTTGCCGGCCGCCCTCGAAGCCGCGGTGGTGTGCCGGATCCGCGAGCGGTTGCGGATGTTGTGATCTGGCCGAGTCGTCAGGTCGAGGTCCACCATGACCGGCGCATGGTCGCTGCCTGCCGCTATGCCCAGCTCGTAAAGGTGCTCGATGTTCCGCACGCGCCAATGGCGGCTGACCCAGACAGAATCGAAGCGCCGTCCATTGCCCGGCGAATTCTTCCGCCGGCCAGTCCGGTGCGTGATGGCCAGAGGCCCGGACGCTATGCTGGTTTGAAGCCCGTGCATCACACAATCGGGATGACGGGCGAGCCTGCGGCGCAGCGCGTCATCGAGATCGTGCACCTTGGCGGGGCCGAACAGAAGATCATCTCCAGGCTCGCCGTCCAGGCGCTTGCGACCTGTGTGCCAATGCGTCTGGGTATTGGCGAAGTCGAATGCGTCAATCAGCGGGGTGTTGGCGTCGGCGCCGAACAACAGCGGCCCATTCTGTGCAGATAACCAGAGAGCGAAGGCGACTGCCTGCCGCGGTTTGATAATTCCCCAAGTCACGCCTGGCGGAGCGTGATAGCTCGCCGCGATAAACGGCGCTCCCTTCGTCTGCGTTTCGACGAGTAGGACACGTTCGGACAGCGGGATCCCATCGAGCAGCCACGAACGGCAGGGAGGCAGCCCGTGGCCGGCGATGGCGACACCGCGCCGCCGCACGGGCCTGTCGTCCGGCTCCGGGGTACGCAGATCGATGGCCTTGACCATCCAGTCGGCACCAGCGGCATCAGCGAGGGCCGCCGACGAGCCGGGATTGAGCTCTTGCAGCAGCACCAGGTCCGGGGCGAGTTCGCGCAGCAGATGCCCCTGCCGCTTCGCCACCATTGGGTTGCGGAATGCTATGTTCCAGGAGACGACGCGCATTTTAAAACCGTCACTTTTTCGCTGCATCTGCCCGGCAGCGCACGGGTTTTGAGAGCCTGCCTCACGGCGGCGGCAAACTCAACCCTTGCTCTCGCTGCTTGTCCCCGGCAGCGCACGGGTTGTCACCTCTCCGCGTCGCTTCGTGTCTACCCGCTTCTTTCTGTCTCGCCACGTCCACGCCCAGGACCTGATCGCCGTTATCTCGGCGGTCGCTTCGGTACGTTGGGCGCGGAATTCTTCGGCCAGATCGCGACGCAGCTCGTCAAACCGCTGGTTGACTCCACCCATGTGCTGCTCGAGGTGGTCAAGCCGTCCTTCCAGCCGCTAAAACAATCCGTTACTGGATGAATCCATACGCTCGAGCTACTCGCTCGATCTGCGCGCAATGAGCGGTCTTGGCAGATCCAGACATGTTTTCGTTTTGCCTCTGACTTGATCTGGTCATCGTTCCTAAATTGCCAGTGAAACCCATGTCGTTCTTGCTGACATAGGAGTCGATAAACCTCTTTATTGCATCCTGATTATATTGTAGACCGCAGAATTCTTCTGACCCGAGCACATCTCCTAATTCTATTGCCACTCTGGTGCTGTCCTGTTGGGCATGGAGCGAGCCAGACGCAACCAATATCATGATACTGGCCAAGATAGTCTTGTACATCTCACGCTCCTGCTACAACCTCACTAACGTTCAACTCTAACCAATATTCCAAAGTTTTGTGTTGCAGACTGAGCGTGATCCGTTCGCGATCGGACAATACCATAAAAGGGATCGTCTCCAGGGTCAGCGCGGGTAGACGCAACCCCCGCAGCCCGATCACCTTGGCGCAAGCGTCGAGGATCGCGTCCTCTCTGGTGCCATGGTTTCCCGGCGGGTCATTCGGCGGGTGGGCTGCCATGCAGACTGCCGCTCGGACGCCGCGAGGCGGCAATTCCGAGCGTTCTCGCCCATGAGCATTCGGCATAGGTGCCCCGCGTTGCGACAGCGGCGAAAAGGCGAGACGATAGCCAACGCGGACCGGAGAATCCGTGGAATGTCGGTGAAGGAAAGCCCAATGAAATATGATGTGGTGATCGTCGGCGGGGGAGCCGCCGGATCGGTGCTGGCCAGCCGATTGGCGGCAAACGAGCAAACTTCCGTACTGGTGCTGGAAGCGGGGCCCGATTACCCCGATCCAGCCAATCTGCCGGACGACGTCAGGTTCGGCCACACCCGCTTTGCCGAAGCCCCGGACTCAAAACACAACTGGGCGCTGCGCGGCACCATCACCGCGGAGCAAGGCGAGATCCACGTCGCGCAGGGCAAGGTGATCGGCGGCGGATCGTCGATCAACGGTCAGGCTATGCAACGCGGCTTCCCCGAGGATTTCAACTCCTGGGCATCGCTCGGCAACGATCAATGGTCTTATGACAAGATCGTGCCGTATTTTCGCAGATCGGAGCGCGATCTCGACATTCAGGACAATTATTGCCACGGCTCGGACGGACCGATTCCGGTCAGGCGCCGTCAGACGGGTCCGACGCCGGCGATCCAGCAGGCGTTCCATGCGGCCTGTGTGGAGGCCGGGTTTGGCACCACCAACGACAAGAATGGCCTGCACCCCGGCGGTCTGGGCATAACACCGTCGAACAACATCGACGGCGTCCGGGTGAGCACGGCGATGGGGCACCTCAACCCGGTGCGTCCCTATCTGAACCTGACGGTGCGCGGCGGCGTGTTTGTCCGCAAGATCTTGGTCAAGGACGGGAAAGCCGTCGGGGTGGAAGCCGAAAGCGGCGGGAAGGTGTTCCAGGTCGAAGCCGACCGGGTGGTGCTGAGCGCCGGGGCGATCCGGTCGCCTCATCTTTTAATGCTCTCGGGCATCGGCCCCGAGGACCATCTGCGGCAATTCGGGATACCGACGGTCCGCCATCTCCCCGGCGTCGGCCAGAACCTGATGAACCACCTCAGCGCCCAGACGACCTTTAAGGTCAAAGACGGCGTCTCGCTCGAGATGCATCGCGATGCGGCGCATTTTGCCTTGCATTACACCGCCGAAGGGTCGAGTGCGGTCAACGACATGGTGTTGCGGTCGAGCCCGGTTGTCGACGAACGAGAGGAGCGTGTCCGCGGGGTGCGGACCAAATACCTGGTCGGCGACGTTCCCCCCGAGCGCGCGGCGCGGATCCACTGTACGCTCGGGTTGCCCGACGGCTCGGGATACGTCCGGTTGGCCGCGGCCGACCCCAGCGTCCAGCCGGCATTCAACTATTGTTATCTGCAGCACCCAAACGACGTTCGACGGGTGCGGGAGGGCGTGCGACTGGCGGCGAGGCTGCTGGAATCCGACTTGTATAAGGACGTGGCCGATTTTCGGATCCAGCCCACGGACGAGGTTTTGGCCGACGACGACGCGTTGGACCTGTGGATACGCCAGACCGTGGGCACCGCCAGACACGTGTCCGGGACCTGCAAGATGGGAACGGATGCGGATGCGATGGCGGTCGTCGACCAACATTGCCGGGTCAAGGGCATCCAGGGGTTGTGGGTGGCCGATGCCTCGGTGATGCCGCGCATCCCAAGGTCGGGTGGCGCTCATGCAACCGTGATCATGATCGGCGAACGCGTCGTCGACTGGGTAGCGGCGGGTTAACCCGCTTTCCCCTGATCGGGCCAAGGAGCAGGCTCCGGGTTCGCGCTTTCGCCGAGGGCTGAAATCCGGTTGTGAGGCTGTCCCCGTGGCCGGGCTCGACCCGTGGCTGTCCGGTTCAGCAATCGTGGTTGTGGAAAGTAAATTGATGCACCTGCAGGTCGCTGTGGCCGGGCTTGACCCGGCCATCCACGCCTTCCTTGGGTGGGGTCTCACGGTTTCCAAGACGTGGGTGCCCGGATCAAGTCCGGGCAAGGCGTGCCTCAGGTTGTATCGCATGCTGCCCAGCCCGCTTCCGTATTTTGGTCAATGCGAACCCCACGGCCGGGCTCGACCCCGCCGCCCACGTCCTCCCGGATAATTCCCGTCGAACCGCGAGATACACCCTCTCAGCGCGGGTCAGCGCTTGGTTCGCGGGCGGAGCAGGAACGGGGGTGAGTGGTCGGGCTGGGTGGTGACGACGGCGCGCGGGGTCACCGGGGTGTCGTCGGCGCGCTCGATGTCGAAGGTTTGGATCAGGGTCGCCAGCACCAAGGTCGCTTCGGTCAAGGCGAATTGCGCGCCGATGCAGACGCGCGGGCCGATGCCGAACGGCAGATAGGCAAAACGGTCGGGGGGTTCCGCGCCGGGCAGAAAACGGTCCGGGTCGAACACCTCGGGTTGCGGCCACAGCCGGCGGTGGCGGTGCAGGACCCAGGGGGCGATCAGCACCACCGTTTTCGCCGGCACCGGGATGTCGCCGGCGAGGTCGGCCTTGATCGCCTGGCGCGCCAGGGTAAAGGCCGGCGGGTAGAGGCGCATCGCTTCCTGCACGACGGCGCGGGTGTAGACGAGGGTGGCGAGCGCGCCCACGGCGTTGTCGGGGCCGAGGTCGATGTCGGCGACCTCGGCGGCGAGCCGGTCCTGGATCTCGGGCGCTCCGGCGAGCAGATAGAGCGACCAGAACAAGGCAACCGCGGTTGTCTCATGCCCGGCGACGATCATCGTCGCGACCTGGTCGGCGAGGCGACGCGGCGGGAACAGCGCGCCGCTTTCTGGGTCCTTGGCGGTTGCCATCAGGTCAAACAGATCGCGCGGGGCGTCGGCCGAGCCTTGCGCGCGGCGGGCGGCGATGACGCGGCCGATCAGCCGCAGCCAGCGGCGGCGAAAACGCCAGCGCAGCACGTCGCGCGGGCTGGGGATCGACGGCGGCAGCATAAAATCGAGGAGGTTCGGGCGGCCGAGACGGACGGCGTAACCCTTGATCAGGCTGCGCAGTTCGGCGCCGTAGCGATCCATCTCGAGCGAAAACATCGAGGCGCCGGCAATCTCCAAGGCGAGGAACTGCATCGCCGCGAGCAGGTCCGACCGGGCCGGCGCCGGCGGCTTTCAGGTCGGCGGCCGCGGCGTTGGCGGCGCGCGCGACGTGGCGCGCCAGGATTGGCATCGTGCGCGGGGCAAACGCCGGCGCCAGGGTGCGGCGTTGCTGCCGCCAATCCTCACCCTGGCTCAGCAGCAGCCCCTTGCCCAATAATGGGCGCAGGATCCGGATGCCGGCGGCGGTGCGGCGGTAATTCGCCGAATTGTCGACGAGGATATGCTGGATGCCGGCGGGCCGGCTCATGATGATCTGCCGGCGGCCAAAGACGCGGCGGAAGACGATTTCTTCCTCGAACGCCTGCGGTGGAAATATGTCGATCGCGTTGTCGCGCAGCGAACGGGCGAAACCGCGCGACGACGGCGCTGCCGATGGACCCCCGGCCGCCGGTGAGAGGACAGGCCGCGCCTCAGTCACTTTCCCAACCCCTACCCACCGTGTCCGATACCGAGGAAATCGGCATCGGCCCGTCCGGTTCCAATCCCCGCCGCGGGGCCCGCAACCACGGCACCAGCACCAACGAGAGCAGAATGGCGCCGCCGATCCACAACCAGGCGTCGTTGAAGGCGGCGACCAACCCGGCGCGCTCGACGAGCGGCGCGACAAGATCGCGGGTCGCCTGGTCGACCTGGCCGATCGGTACGCCGGTAAAGCGTTCGGTCGGCAGTCCGACAAACCGCGCGGCCGCGGCGTCGCCGGCCTGCAGCCGCGAAACGAGCGCGGCAACATGAGCCGGCGCGCGCTGTTCGAGCACGGTGTCGACGACGGCGAGCCCGATCGCGCCGCCGAGGTTGCGCATCAGGTTGAACAGCCCGCTGGCGTTCGGGACGCGAACCGGGCTGAAACCGCCGAGCGCCAATGCCGTGCTCGGCAGCAGGCAAAGCATGACTGCCGCGCCGCGCGCGAGCTGCTGCCAGAACAGGCCCCAGAAATCGGTCGCGACGGTCATCAAGCCGTTGCCGAGCCAGCCCAAGGCGAGCAGCGCATAGCCGGCGGCAATCAGCAACCGCGCGTCGGTGCGGCGTTCGAGCATCGTCGCCACCGGGGCGATTGCGAGCTGTGCCGCGCCCGTCACCATCATGATCTTGCCGATCGGCAGCGCGTCGTAATCCCGCACCACGCCGAGGAACACCGGCAGCAGATAAGTTGCGCCGTAAAGCCCGACACCGAGGACAAAGCTGAGGGCGCAACCGATCGCGAAATTGCTGTCGCGGAAGGTGGAGAGATCGATCAGCGGTGCTTGATGGCGCAGCGAACGACGGATGAGACCGCCACCCGATCCGGCGCAGAGACCGGCGAGCAGCAGCATTGGAACGCTCGCCCAACCACGCTTTGGCGCCTCCTTCAACAACAATTCGAGACCTGCCAGGAACACCGCCAATAGCGGCAACGCCCACAGATCGACCGAGGCGAAACCGCGGCGGTCGGCTTGGTCGACATCGACCGCCCAGCCGGCCAGCAGGGCGACGACGATCCCCGCCGGCAGGTTGATCAGAAACAGCCAGTGCCACGAGAAACGGTCGGTGACAAAGCCGCCGACGACCGGGCCGAGGGTCGGCGCCAGCATCGCGAAGAGCCCGGCAATCAGGGTCGCGCGCGTCCGCGCCGGCCACTCGAACATCAGAAAAATCGCCGAAAAGACAAGCGGGATCAATGCACCGCCGCAAAATCCCTGCACCACGCGCGCCGGGATCAGGGTCCAGAACCCGGTCGCGGCGGCGCAGGCGAGGCTCGCCGCCGTGAAGCCGCCGACAGCTGCGACGAATGCCCCACGGGTCGACAGCATCAGGGTCAGCCAGCCGGTCAGCGGGATCGCGACGATCTCGGCCATCAGATAGGCGGTCTGCACCCAGCTCAGCCGGTCGAGGGGGATGCCGAGCCCGGCCTGGATCTCGGGCAGGGAGCTGGCGACGATCTGGATGTCGAGGATTGCCATGAACATGCCGACCGCCATCGCGGTAAAGCCGACCCAGGTCTTCGACGCCGGCATCGCAACGATCGTCACAGGCCTCGGCGCGGCGCCAGCGCCCGGTCCTCGATCACGATGCGTCGGGCGACCAGCATCAGGTTGAGCGCGGAAAATGCCGCGGCAACCGCGTAGGCGGCAAAGGCGAGCGGCAATATCGCGATCTCTGCGGTTACCAGCAGGTAGTTCGGGTGGCGGACCCAGCGGTACGGGCCGGCTTGCACCAGCGGCGCATTGGGCAAGGACAGCACCCGGGTCGTCCAAAACCGGCCGAGGCTCAGGATGACCCAAATTCGGGCAGCCTGCACCAGCGCGAAGAGGGTGACCAGCGGCCACACGGGCGGCGTCGCGGCCGGCACCAGGAGCGCCAAGCTGGTCAGCCAGCCGGCATGCAGCGCGATGAACAACGGATAGCCGCCGGCATCCGCCTCGATCGCACCGAGGCGCCGCAGACGCGCGGTGTTGCGGCCGGCCCAGGCGAGCTCGGCGAGCCGCTGCAGCCCCACCAAGGCGAGTATCCAGTAAAGCGGCGTCACCGGTTGTCGAGCACCAGAAACCCGGCGGTGAAACCCGGTCCGAGCGCGTTTAGCAATGCCAGCTTCCATGGCGTCGTTTCGGCCAGCATTTGTTCGAGCACGAACACCACCGTCGCGGCCGACATGTTGCCATAGTCGCGCAACACTCGGCGCGCACTGACCAGGGCACCTTCCGGCAAATCGAACGCATGCTCGAGCGCGGCCACGACCTTGGCGCCGCCGGGATGACAGACGAAGCGGTCGATGTCGTCGAGCGCCAGCCCGCGGCGGGAGAGAAATTCTTTGGCGACGGCGCGAAACCGCGTCTCGACCAGCTGTGGGATGTCGCGCGAAAACACCGCGCTGAACCCCTCGTCGGCGACGTCCCAGCCCATTACGTCGAGAGTGCCGGGCCAAGTGTGCTCGCCGGTGGCGACGATGGCGGGGCCGGCGCCTTTGGTCGACAGCAGCGCGCCCGCAGCACCGTCGCCGAACAGCGCGGTCGCGACAATGTTGCTCTTCGACCAGTCGTCGCGGCGAAACGACAGCGCGCACAATTCGACCACCAGAAACAGCACCGTCTCGCCCGGCTCCGCCAGGGCTTGGCTCGCCGCCCGGGCAAGGCCGATTACCCCGCCGGCGCACCCCAATCCGAAGATCGGCAATCGCCGTATGTCACGGCGCAACCCCATTCGCTCGATCAACAGCGCGTCGAGGCTCGGTGTCGCTATCCCGGTCGTCGAGACGGTTACGATCGCGTCGATCGCATGTTTGTCGATGCCGGTGCGGTCGAGCAGCTGAACGGTGGTCGCTTCGAGCAGATCGAGCGCGCTCGCAATGTAGACGCGGTTGCGTTCGGCCCAGCCGTGCGGCCGGTCGTACCATTCGATCGGCACGCAGGAATAACGGGTGTGGATGCCGGTGTTGACAAAGACCGGCAGCAGCCGCTCCAGCGCCGGCGCGCCGTCGAACAGCAGCTCGACGCGCCGGATCACGTCGGTTTGATCGAGCGGATAGGGTGGTACCGCGGTCGCGACGCTCAGGAGACGCGGAGCTGCCCTCATCGAAAGCCTGCCTTTCTGCGGAGGACACGGCTGCGAATAAGACAGCGTGCCGCGTCGCGAAATTCCCCCGCTACACCGAGATGTGAAGCCGGTTCGTCAACACAAATTCGACTCGGTTGGTAAACCGGATGGTGGGTCTGTGTCGATGGCTGCCTATATTTTCCGGGGTGGCGAGGCGCGGTGCAATCCGGACCAGCGGAGGTGAACGAAAATGGCCCGGATGCTGTCCAAAACCTATGAGGCGTTCATGGCTGCCGGCGTGCCGGAAGAAAAGGCGCGTGGGGCGGCCGAGGAAATTGCCGCCTATCAGGGCCGCTTCACCAAGATCGATATCGACCTCGCCATCTTAAAATGGATGATCGCTGGGCTTTATGCCCTCGGCGCGTCAAGCATGGCGCGTCAAGCATATGGCTCCTCTTGCGTGTCGCCTCCAAGGTCGGCGCGCTCGGGTAACGCATCAGAGGCGGTTCAATAACGGGGGCGGAACGCTTGGTGCGCACTCGGTCGGCGGCGGGGTCGATCGACACTTTGCCTATCCCGACTTTGCCCATCCCGACACCGCGGCGATGCATTTTGCAACGGCGCTCGGCCTGCACTCACGTCGATCGCATTATGGCTCAGGAGCGTAAAAGGCGTCGAAAGAGACCGAGCACCCAGTGGCGCCAAAGTAGTTGTTCAAGGTTCCGGTGATGCCGACCTCGGTGGTCGCAGCGGTCACGCTGGCCGGGCTTATCGTAAACTTATAGGTTCCCGAAAAGGTAAAGGCCTTGGCTTTACCATTTATCGCCGTCCCCTGATAATTTCCCGAACCGTGCATTTGATGTATCGTCGTCTCGCTCGTATTCTCGAACGTAAGCGCCGCGGTTGGATAGATGAGGGCGATAAAAGTAGGAGTATCGGTGCTCAGGATCTTCGGACGGAATACCGAGACATGTTGGCTGCCGACCGCGACGCCGCCGATGCCGGCCGCCGCGCATTGCGATGTCGACGCCGTAACCTTTGCAAACCCGTCCCAGGCGAGCTGCGTGTCGGCGGCCGCGACTGTCCTTGGCGCAATAAGCAGCGCAACAAGCGACGCGCCCGCCGCCGCCAAAACCGCTAAGTTAGGCCCGTCAGACGCTTTCGGCTGATTTGAATTTGGCATATCCTCACTCCCCACCGCTCGGTGGCCCGCCATAGTCTGCGGTTTTTGATTTTCTGGAAGCTTGCAACCCCGAGCGCGGCAGATATAACGCATTCGAGCTGTGACAGATAGTGAATTTCAACATGCTATTTACGATAAATTCGCGGATTATTAGGAAAATGGCATAGGGGCCAAACGCCGGCGGCGCCGCGCCCCACTCCTCCAGGCGGTGCGGGATGACCCGACCGATCTTACCGCAACCGTGCACGACGGCGCGGCGGACGCCTCTCCACCGCCTTGCGGCGGCGCGCGGCGCCGGGCATGCTTGCGCGCCGCCGATGCGGCGCGAGCGGGTGAGACGCAGCCTTCGGAGGGGTCGATGAACGGGGCGGAAAGCTTGGTGCGCACCTTGGTCGGGGGCGGGGTCGACGTGTGCTTTGCCAATCCCGGCACCTCCGAGATGCATTTTGTCGCCGCCCTCGACCGGGTGGACGGCATGCGCTGCGTGCTCGGCCTGTTCGAGGGGGTCGTCACCGGGGCGGCCGACGGTTATGCCCGGATGAGCGGGCAGCCCGCGGCGACCCTGTTGCATCTCGGCCCCGGCTTGGCCAACGGGCTCGCCAACATCCACAACGCCAACAAGGCCTCTTCGCCGATGGTCAACATCGTCGGCGACCACGCGACCTATCACCGCAAATACGACGCGCCGCTGACCTCGGACATCGAGGGGCTGGCGCGGCCGTCCTCGCATTGGGTCAAGACCTCGCCCGACGCGAAGTCGATCGCCGCCGACGGGGCCGCCGCAATCGCCGCCGCGCGCCAATCGCCGGGCCAGATCGCGACCCTGATCCTGCCGGCCGACACCGCCTGGAACGAGGGCTCGGGTCCGGCCGCGGTAGCGTCGCCGGCTCCACCCAAGCCGGCGTCGCACGACGCGGTTGTCGAGGCGGCGCGCGCATTACGCTCGGGTGAGCCGTGCCTGATCCTGGTGACCGGGCGCGCCTTGCGCCAGGAAGGGCTGGCGCTCGCCGGCAAGATCGCCGCCAAGACCGGGGCGGGGCTGATGGCGCAGGGTTCGAACGCGCGCACCCAGCGCGGGCGGGGGCGGGTGTTTCTGGAGCGCGTGCCCTATGTCGTCGACCAGGCCACCAAGGTGCTGGCCGGGCTCAAGCACATCATCCTGGTCGGGGCCAAGATGCCGGTCGCTTTTTTCGCTTATCCCGACAAGCCGAGCCTGCTGGCGCCGTCCGATGCGCAAGGTCATGTGCTGGCCCGCCTCGACGAGGACATGGTCGGCGCGCTCGAAGCCTTGGCCGAAGAAGTCGGCGCGCGCTCGACCCCGGCTCCGGTCGTCAACGACCCGCCACCGGTAAAGGCCACCGGCCGGATCACGCCCGAGGCGCTGGGCGCCTCGCTCGGCGCGTTATTGCCGGAAAACGCGATCGTCGTCGACGAGGCGGTGACGACCGGGCGCGGCTTTTTCGCGCCGACCCGGTCGGCCGCACCGCATGACTGGCTCTCGAACATGGGCGGCTCGATCGGGTTGGGCATGCCGCTCGCCACCGGGGCGGCGGTCGCCTGCCCCGACCGCAAGGTCGTCACCTTGGAAGGCGACGGGAGTGCGATGTACACGGTGCAGGCCTTGTGGACGCAGGCGCGCGAGGGCCTCGACGTGACGACCCTCCTGTTCTCGAATCGCAGCTACCAGATCCTGAAGGGCGAGCTCGCCAATGTCGGCGCCGGCAACCCCGGCCGCAAGGCACTCGACATGCTCGACCTCGACAGGCCCGATCTTGATTTTGTCGCCTTGGCCAAGGGGATGGGTGTGCCCGGCGCGCGGGTGAGCGAGATGGAGGAATTCAATCGCCGGCTGGCCGAGGGCCTCGCCACTCCCGGTCCGTATCTTGTCGAAGTGGTCTTCTGAGCGGCGGTTTCGGGAACCTTTGCGCGCGACGGCCGGTTGACTGCACGGATGTCATTAAGAGATTGGTGGCATTGATTTTGCGCCGCGGCGGGTCGCGGCGGCTGGCGAATTGGGGGCGGCGCCCGTGCGCGAAGGTCTGCGCGTCTACAATCTGTTTCCGACTTTGGCCGGAACGGTCCGCCAATGGGCGGAGCATTTGCCGCGCATCGCGGCGATGGGTTTCAATGCCGTCTACGTCAATCCGTTCCACTATCCCGGCTTTTCCGGCAGCCTTTACGCGGTCAAGGATTATTACCGGCTGAACCCGCGTTTTCGCGGTGACGCAGAGCCCGACGACGACAGCTTACTGCGCGAATTTACCGAAGCGGCGCGGGCCCATGGCCTGCGCGTCATCATGGATCTGGTCGTCAACCACACTTCCAAGGACAGCGAGCTGGCCGCCCGCCATCCCGACTGGTTCGCGCATGATGCGAAGGGTGAAATCCTTTCGCCGTTTGCCACCGACCCCGCCGACCCGCGCCGCAAGACGGTGTGGGGCGATCTCGCCGAGCTCGATTACGGCAGCCCGCAGCGCGCCGAAATCGCCGCCTATTTTCAGGACGTCGTGCGCCACTATTTGGGGCTCGGCTTTGGCGGTTTTCGCTGCGACGCGGCCTACAAGGTTCCGGCCGAGGCATGGCGCACGCTGACCGGTGCCGCCAAGGCGACGGCACCCGATTCGCTGTTTTGCGCCGAGACCGTCGGCGCGCCAAAAGAGGCGGTGCTGGCGCTTGCCGGGGCCGGCTTCGACTACCTCTACAACAGCGTCAAATGGTGGGATTTCAAAAGCCCGTGGCTGCTCGACCAGTACGAGGCTTTTCGCCATATCGCACCCTCGATCGGGTTTCCCGAGAGCCACGACACCCCGCGGCTGGTGACCGAATTGCGCGCCGCAGGCGTTGTCGAGGGCGAGATCGAGCCACGCTATCGCCAAGCTTATGCCTTTGCCGCGGCGTATTCTGCCGGCGTATTGATGCCGATGGGGTTCGAATACGGGTGGGGGCGGCGCTTGGCGGTCGTGATGGCGGGGCGCGACGACGCAGTGGAGCCGCAGCGCTTCGACCTCAGTGCGTTCATCGCCGAGGTCAACGCGACGAAGCGCGCAATCTTGGCCTTGAACGAGGAAGGCCCGCAGCGTCTGCTGCCGGGCGGGGATGATGATCTCGTTATTTTGGAGCGGCGGGCGGCAAGCGCGGCCGACCGCACCCTGATCGCGGTCAACCGCGACCCTACCAGGCGGCACGCGGTTGCGCCCGAACTAGCGGCTGGTTTGCCGGCGGACACGCTGACGGTCGCGCCGCTCGCAGTCCGGGTGCTGGAAACCGCTCCAGCTCCAGCTGGGCGACGGGCCGGGCTGCCCGATCTGTGGCGGCCGGAAGCGCGCATCCAGATCGAGGAGGTTTATCCGCAGCTCGACGGCGGGCGCTATCCGGTCAAACGCATCGAGGGCGAGACCTTCGAGGTCTGGGCCGATGTGTTTCGCGACGGCCACGACAAGCTGAGCGGGGTCGTCAGATACCGGCACGAGGACGGGCCGTGGCGCAAGACGCCGCTCGATTTTTTTGACAATGACCGCTGGGTCGGCCGCTTCCACCTCGATCGGGTCGGGGTGTGGCGTTACACGATCGAAGCCTGGACCGACCGGTTCGAGAGCTGGTGCGAGGAAATCAAAAAGAAACGCGAGGCCGCGCAGGATGTGTCGCTCGAGCTGCGGGAGGGGCGGGCGATCGTCGAGGAAGCGTTGGCAGAAGTTGAGGCGGGCGACGCCGCGGCGATCCGCGAATTGCTGCGCAACATTGAGCGCGGCGGCAACGCCGGGCGCGCCGAGCTGCTGCTGTCCGCCCCGACCCGGGAGCTGATGGCGCGCGTCGCGGCGCGCCCCGACCCGACGCGTTACCCGCGCGAGCTGGAGGTTGTCGTCGACCGCAAGGCGGCGCGGTTCTCGGCGTGGTACGAGATGTTCCCCCGCAGCCAGGGGCATGAGCCGGGCAAAAGCGCCAATTTCGACGACTGCATCGCGCGGCTGCCGCAGATTGCCGAGCTTGGCTTCGATGTCGTCTACCTGCCGCCGATCCATCCGATCGGCCGCGTCAATCGCAAGGGGAAAGACAACGCGCCGCGGGCATTGCCGGGTGATCCCGGCAGCCCTTACGCGATCGGCGCCGAAGAGGGCGGGCACTGCGCGGTCGAGCCGGGGCTCGGCACGCTTGCCGATTTCCGTCGCTTTTTGGGCGCCGCCGCGGCACTGGGGATGGAAGTGGCGCTCGATTTTGCGGTGCAATGCGCCCCGGATCACCCCTGGGTGCGCGCCCATCCGCAATGGTTCCGCTTTCGCCCGGACGGCTCGATCAGATACGCCGAGAACCCACCCAAGAAATACGAAGACATCGTCAACGTCGATTTCGACACCGAAGACCGCGACGCGCTATGGACGGCGCTGCGCGACATCGTGCTGTTCTGGGTCGGCGAGGGCGTGCGCATCTTCCGCGTCGACAACCCGCACACCAAGCCGGTGCCATTCTGGGAATGGCTGATCCGCGAGGTCAAACGGCACTGCCCGGAGGCGATTTTTCTGGCCGAGGCGTTCACCCGGCCAAAGATGATGCGGGCGTTGGCCAAGGCCGGGTTCAGCCAGTCCTATACCTATTTTACCTGGCGCAACACGAAGAACGAACTGATCCAATACGTGACCGAGCTGATGCGATTCCCGGCGAGCGAGTATTTTCGCCCGAACTTTTTCACCAACACCCCCGACATCCTGCCGGAGTTTTTGCAGGCGGGCGGGCGGGCGGGGTTCCGCATCCGCCTCGCGCTGGCCGCGACGTTGTCGCCCGCCTACGGCATCTACAACGGCTTTGAGTTGTGCGAAAACACGCCGATCCCCGAGCGCGAGGAATATCTCAATTCCGAGAAGTATGAATACAAGGTCTGGGACTGGGACCGGCCGGGCAACATCAAGAACGACATCCGCGTGTTGAACCGCTTGCGCCGCGGCAACCCGGCGATGCAGGAGTTTCTGAACCTGCATTTTCTGGTCTGCGAAGAGCCCGATATTCTGGCGTACGCAAAAATATTGGCTGACCCAACAAATGCCGTTATCGTCGTCGTCAATCTCGACCCGCATGCGCCCCATGAGGGCGAGGTCGAGTTGCCGCTGGCGGCGCTCGGGTTGACAGTCGAGGATGAATTCGAAATGGAGGAAGCGTTTACCGGCGGCGTCTCGAGTTTTCGCGGGGCGCGCCACCGCTTCCGCCTCGATCCCGAAACCAACCCGGCACTGATCTTGCGCCTGCTGCAATCCACACCCGCATGAGCCCACCCGACGACGCGACCGCGCCGGTGCCATTGGTCGATGCGGCGTTGCGCCCGGCGCCCTCGGACCCGCTGTGGTACAAGGACGCCATCATCTATCAGCTGCACATCAAGGCGTTTTTCGACGCCGACGATGACGGCATCGGCGATTTCCAGGGGCTGTGCCGCAAGCTCGATTATCTGCAGGGCCTCGGCGTCACCGCGCTGTGGCTGCTGCCGTTCTATCCCTCGCCGTTGCGCGACGACGGCTACGACATCGCGGATTATCGAAACGTCAACCCGTCCTACGGGCGGATGCACGATTTCAAGAACTTTGTCCGCGAGGCCCATCGGCGCAATCTGCGGGTCATCACCGAGCTTGTGATCAATCACACGTCGGACCAGCATCCCTGGTTCCAGCGCGCCCGGCAGGCGAAACCGGGGTCGGCGTGGCGCGATTTTTATGTATGGAGCGACACCGACCAGAAATTCCCTGAAACCCGGATCATTTTCGTCGAATTCGGAGAAATCGAACTGGGCCTGGGACCCGGTGGCCCAGGCTTATTACTGGCACCGGTTTTATGCGCACCAGCCCGATCTCAATTTCGACAATCCGCGGGTGTTTCGCGCCATCGCCGAGGTCATGAAATTCTGGCTCGACCTCGGGGTCGACGGCCTGCGGCTCGACGCGGTGCCGTATCTGATCGAGCGTGAGGGCACGATCAACGAAAACCTGCCCGAGACCCACGAAATCCTGCGCCGGCTGCGTCGGGAGCTCGATCACCGCTATGGCGACCGCATGCTGCTCGCCGAGGCCAATCAATGGCCCGAGGACGTGCTGCAGTATTTCGGCGCCGGCGACGAATGCCACATGGCATTCCATTTTCCGTTGATGCCGCGCATTTACATGGCGGTTTCGACCGAGGACCGCCATCCGGTCACCGACATCATGCGGCAGACGCCGGACATCCCCGACGCGTGCCAATGGGCGGTGTTTTTGCGCAATCACGACGAGCTGACCCTGGAAATGGTCACCGATCGCGAGCGCGACTATCTGTGGAACCACTATGCGGCCGATCGGCGCGCCCGCATCAATCTCGGGATCCGCCGGCGGCTGGCGCCGTTGATGGAGAATGACCGCCGCCGGATCGAATTGTTGAACGCGCTGTTGATCTCGATGCCGGGGACCCCGGTCATCTATTACGGCGACGAGATCGGCATGGGGGACAACGTCTTCTTGCGTGACCGCGACGGGGTTCGCACCCCGATGCAATGGACGTTCGACCGCAACGGCGGGTTTTCCCGCACCGATCCCGAACGGCTCTATCTGCCGCCGATCATGGACTCGGTTTATGGCTTCGAGGCGGTGAACGTCGAGGCCCAGAGCCGGTCGCCGTCGTCGTTGTTGAATTGGATGAAGCGACTGATCGCGGCCAGACGGGCGCGCCGCGCGTTTGGCCGCGGCACATTGCATTTTCTGTATCCGTCGAACCGCAAGGTCATCGCTTATCTGCGCTGCTACGAGGATGAAATAATCCTTTGCGTCGCCAATTTGTCGCGCTCGCCGCAGGCGGTCGAGCTCGACCTTAGCGAACACCGCGGCCGTCAGCCGGTCGAGCTCCTGGGGCGCAGCGTGTTCCCGGCGATCGGCGAACTTCCCTACCTGCTCACATTGCAGGGGCACAGCTTTTTCTGGTTCGACCTGATGTTGCGCCCGGAGGAGGCAGCGAATTTGCAGGCCCCGCCCCCCGAGCTTGTGACCCTGGTCATGCCGCAAGGCTGGCCCGACCTGTTCCGTCCGCACAATCTGCAGCAGCTCGAACGCGACATCGTCCCGGCCTTTCTGCCGCGCCAGCGCTGGTTTGCGGCCAAAGACCAAGCGATCGTCAGCACCGTAGTGCGGGCTCAGGGTGAGGTTGCCCGCCAGTCGCAGGCCGGGGCGCCGCCCAAATCCTATCTGGCGAGCGTGATCGAGACAGCGCCGCGCGGCGGCGGCCGGCAATACTATTTTCTGCCGTGTGCCGCGGTCTGGTCACCCGCCGAGACCGATCTGCGACAGGGGCTGGCCCCGGCGACACTCGCCGAGCTGCGCCAGTTCCGTCGCGAAGGTGCCGTCGTCGACGCCCTGTCGCAGGATGGATTTTCACTGGCGCTGATGGACGCGATCGCCCAAGAGGCGGTTTTGCCCCTCGACCATGGGGAAATTCGCTGCATCAAGACAACCAGCTATGACCGGGCACTGCCGCCCGAGCGATTGACGGCGCGCCGCAGCGGTGTCGAGCAGACCAACAGCTCGGTCTTTTTCGACGAATACGGGATGCTGAAGCTTTACCGGCGGCTCGAAGCGGGGCCGCATCCCGAAATCGAGATGTCGCGGTTTCTGGTCGAGCGTGCGGGTTTCGCCAATACGCCGCCGCCCCTGGCCACGATCGAGCTGGCGCTCGACGGCGACAATGGGCGGCAGGCAATGGCGCTCGGCGTGTTGTTCGGCTTTGTCCGCAATCAGGGCGACGGCTGGACCCAGGCGCTCAACTATCTGAGCCGCTATCTCGACGACGCGCTGGTCTCGACCGACGACAGGTCGTCCGATCTCCCCGATCCGGACCTGTTCTTTTTGGCTCTGGCGCGCCAGATCGGCATCCGTACCGCCGAGATGCACCGCGCCTTGGCCGAGCAGGCGGGGGACGATCCCGATTTCACCCCCGAGCCGATAACCCGTGACGACGTGCGACCAATGGCGCCAAACGCTCGAAGCCGAGGCCGCCGCAATGCTGGCGCAGCTGGAGCGCCAGCGGGCGCCGCTACCCGAGCGGGCGCGGGAATCGGCGGATCAGCTGCTGGCGCGGCGCGACCAGCTGTTTGCCGTGATCCGCACCCTGCTGCCAAACGAGATCGGAGCGCAGAAGACCAGGTTTCACGGAGACTACCATCTGGGCCAGGTCATCGTTGCGCAGAACGATTTTTTCATCGTCGATTTCGAAGGTGAGCCGTCGCGGCCATTGGCCGAGCGCCGCGCCAAGAATTCGCCATTGCGGGACGTGGCCGGAATGATCCGCTCGTTCGACTATGCCGCCGTCGCCGCGGTGCGGCAGCTGGCCGAAACTCGTATTGCAGCCGAGCCGCGGATGGCCGAACTCGCCGAATCCTGGCGCCAGCGCGCAGTCGACGGCTTTCGCGCCGCCTACCGCAAGACGATGCGCGGCTGTGCGGCCTATCCGGCGAACAAGAAGCAGGCGCGCGACCTGACGGCGTTCTTTATCCTCGAAAAGGCGGTTTACGAGGTCTCTTACGAGCTGGCGAACCGGCCTTCATGGGTCGACATTCCGCTGCAAGGCGTCCTCGCCATCTTGAACAGAACAAGGGTCGGGAGTGGTGGCGAAGCGGCCTGATCCGCGGCCGGCCGACCCGGCGCGCGGCGGGACGCTGGCCGAGCCGGGGCGGCCGTCCGCCGGGGCGGCGTTTGCCGGGGAGAGGGACACCGATTTAGCGCGAGCCGAGGCGCCGCCGGTGCCGCTCGTCGCCGATCTGGAAGTCGTGGCGATTGTCGAGGCGCGTCACGGCGACCCGTTCGCCTTTCTCGGCATGCACAAAACCGGCACCGGGCTGACGGTGCGGGCGATGCTGCCGGGCGCGCAGCAGATGGCGGTTATCGCCAGCGCTACCGGCGAGGTGGCCGCCGAAGGCCGGCAGATTCATCGCGACGGCCTCTTTGTCGCGGAAATCGCCGCTCAGCCCCAGCCCTTCCGCTATCGGCTGCGGGTGACGAATGGCGGGATCGCCCGCGAGTTCGATGACATCTACCGCTTTTCGCCGGTGCTGGGCGAACTCGACCTTCACCTGCTTGCCGAAGGCAACCACTTCGCGAGCTACAAAAAGCTCGGCGCCCACCCGATCATGCATGACGGGGTCGAGGGCGTCGCCTTTGCCGTGTGGGCACCCAATGCCCGCTCGGTCAGCGTGGTCGGCGATTTCAACAGCTGGGACGGCAGGCGGATGCCGATGCGGCTTCGCGGCGCCGTCGGGTACTGGGAACTCTTCGTGCCCGGGGTGCGGCCCGGGTATTTGTACAAGTACCAGCTGCACGGGCCGGACGGGGAATTGTTGCCATTGAAGGCCGACCCCCACGCCGAGCGCGCCGAGCCGCCGCCGAGCACGGCATCGGTCGTCGCCGATCCGTCGCGCCATGTCTGGCATGACGGCGTGTGGATGGCGGATCGCTGGCGCAGCAACGACCGCGAAGCGCCGATCTCGATCTACGAAGTCCATCTGGGCTCGTGGCGGCGCCGGCACGCCGAAAACGGCCGGTATCTGAGCTATCGCGAGCTTGCCGCCGAACTCGTCTCCCATGTCGCCGGGTTGGGCTTTACCCACATCGAGTTGCTGCCGGTGATGGAATACCCATTCGACGGCTCATGGGGTTATCAGCCGATCTCGCTGTTCGCACCGACCAGCCGCTATGGCGCACCCGATGATTTTCGCGCGTTGGTCGAGGCCTGCCACCAGGCCGGGATCGGAGTGCTGCTCGACTGGGTCCCGGGGCATTTTCCGAACGACCCGCATGGGCTCGGCCGTTTCGACGGCACGGCGCTCTACGAGCATGCCGACCCCCGCCAGGGCTTTCACCGCGACTGGAATACACTGATCTATAATTACGGCCGGCGCGAAGTCGCCAATTTTCTGTTGTCGAACGCGCTCTATTGGCAGCGTGAATTTCACATCGACGGTATTCGCGTCGACGCCGTCGCCTCGATGCTGTATCGCGACTACAGCCGGCCCCAGGGCGAGTGGATTCCGAACGCCTTTGGCGGCCGCGAGAACCTCGAGGCGATCGCCTTTTTGCGCCGCGTCAACGAATTGATTTATGCCGAGTCGAGCGGCGCGGTGTCGATTGCCGAGGAATCGACCGCGTGGCCGATGGTGTCGCGCCCGACCTATGTCGGCGGGCTCGGCTTTGGCTACAAGTGGAACCTCGGCTGGATGCACGACACGCTGGACTATATGTCCACCGACCCGATTTATCGCAAATTTCACCACAACAATCTGAGTTTCGGGCTGCTCTATGCGTTTCACGAAAACTTCATCCTGGCATTGAGCCATGACGAGGTCGTTCACGGCAAGAAGTCGCTGATCGGCAAGATGCCGGGAGACCGTTGGCAGCGCTTTGCCAATCTTCGCGCCTATTACGGTTTCATGTGGACCCATCCCGGCAAGAAGCTGCTGTTCATGGGCGACGAGTTCGCCCAGGAGCGCGAGTGGAACCACGATGTCGGGCTCGACTGGCATCTGCTCGACGACCCATTGCACCGCGGCGTGCAGCAGCTGGTCCGCGATCTCAACAACCTCTATCGCGGCACCCCGGCGCTGCACCGGCTCGATTGCGACCCTGACGGGTTTCAGTGGATCGACGTCGCCAATGCCGCGGAAAGCGTCGTCTCCTACCTGCGCCGCGGCCGCGACCCGCACGAACTCGCTGTCGTCGTTTGCAACTTTACGCCGGTGCCGCGCGAGGAATACTGGATCGGGGTGCCGCGGCCGGGCCGTTATCGCGAGCGGCTCAACTCCGACGCGCTCGACTACGGCGGCAGCGGGGTCGGCAATGCCGGCGAGGTCCATTCCGAGCCGCGGCCGATGCACGGCCATCAACACGCGATCCGCCTGCGGCTGCCGCCGCTCGGAACCCTGGTCTTTACCGCGGACTGAAAGCGAAGGACGTTTGAATGCTGGTGACGTGCCGCGCGCGACCGCTCTACTTCCCGGCGCTTATCCAGCAGCCTGTGCGCTGACAGCGCGATGGCGACGGCGAGCACGGTGTGGCCCGGCAGGCCTTATCCTCTGGGCGCCACATGGGACGGCAAGGGGGTGAATTTCGCGTTGTTCTCGGCTCATGCCGAGAAAGTCGAGCTGTGCCTCTTCGACCGCAGCGGGCTGCGCGAGGAGGCGCGGGTCACGTTGCCGGAATACACCGACGAGGTCTGGCACGCCTATCTGCCGGACGCGCGACCGGACCTGCTTTACGGCTATCGCGTGTACGGCCCATACGACCCCGCCAACGGACATCGGTTCAACCCCAACAAGCTCATGATCGACCCCTATGCCAAGTCGTTGCACGGCAGGCTGCGCTGGTCCGATGCGGTTTTCGGCTACCGCGTCGGCAGCCCGCGTGAGGATTTGGCGATGGATCGGCGGGACAACGCACGCTTCATCCCGAAATGCCAGGTCGTCGAGACCGCCTTTACCTGGGGTGAAGAGCGCCGGCCGCAGATCCCGTGGGAGGAGACGATCATCTTCGAGCTCAGCGTCCGCGGCATCACCAAACGCCATCCCGGCGTCGACCCGGAGCATCGCGGCACCTTTGCCGGGCTCGCCTCGCCGGCGATGATCGATTACCTGGTCGGGCTCGGGATCACCGCGGTCGAGCTGCTGCCGGTTCATGCCGCGGTCGACGACCGTCATTTGGTCGATCGCGGACTGACCAATTACTGGGGCTACAATACGATCGGGTTTTTCGCCCCCGATCCGCGCCTGTTGCCGGTCGGGTCGATCGCCGATTTCAAGACCATGGTCAAGCGGCTGCACGATGCCGGGATCGAAGTCATCCTGGACGTTGTTTACAACCACAGCGGCGAAGGCAATCATCTGGGTCCGACCTTGGCGTTTCGCGGTATCGACAATGCCTCGTATTACCGGCTGGCCTCCGACCGGCGCTTTTACCAGGATTTCACCGGCACCGGGAACACGTTGAACCTCGACCACCCGCGGGTGTTGGCGCTGGTAATGGATTCGCTGCGCTATTGGGCGACGGAAATGCGCGTCGACGGCTTCCGTTTTGATTTGTGCCCAACCCTGGCGCGCGAGAACGGCGACTATGGGCAGGGCAGCGCATTTTTTGACGCGGTGCGCCAGGATCCGGTCATGGCCGGATTGAAGCTGATCGCCGAGCCTTGGGATCTTGGTCCTTACGGCTACCAGCTCGGCAATTTTCCACCCGGTTGGGCGGAATGGAACGCCCATTATCGCGACAGCTTGCGACGCTTCTGGAAAGGCGACAACGGCCTCGTCGCCGATGTCGCCTCGCGCGTTGCGGGTTCATCCGACATCTTTGACTTTCGCGGCCGGCGGCCGTGGGCCAGTGTCAATTTCATCACCGCCCATGACGGGTTCACCTTGCACGATCTCGTCAGCTACAACGACAAGCACAACCAAGACAACGGCGAGGACGACCGCGACGGCAACGACGCCAATTTCAGCTGGAATTGCGGCGTCGAGGGCCCGGCTGACGACCCGAAAATCATTGCACTGCGCGACCGCCAGAAGCGCAATATGCTGGCGAGCCTGCTGTTGTCGTTGGGCGTGCCGATGCTGCTCGCCGGCGACGAGATCGGCCGCAGCCAGCACGGCAACAACAACGCCTATTGCCAGGACAACGAAATTTCCTGGACCGAGTGGGAAAACATCCGGCCCGAAGACGAGGAGCTGCGGCGCTTTGTCAGTTATCTGATCCATCTGCGCCGTCAGCATCGCGTCTTTTCACGACCTCGATTTTTGCGCGGTGAAGTGCTGTCCGAGGCGGGGGTCAAGGACATCACCTGGTTCACTCCCTCGGGCGAAGAGGCCAAAGACGATGACTGGAGCAACCCGGTCGCCTTGTCGCTGGGCTATCTGCTGAGCGGTGCCGCCGGCGAGTTCTTTACTCCGGGGGGGCAGCGCGATATCGACGAGAGCTTTCTCGTGATGATGAATGCCTATTACGGCGATCTCGAGTTTCGCATCCCGAAATTGGCGACGCCGCTGTCGTGGGAGCCGCTGGTCGACACCTCGCGGCCGAGCGGCCGCGTCGAAGACGGCCGGGTTTTCGCGCCGGGCGATGTCTACCCGTTGCAAGCGCATTCCTTCGCCTTGTTCATCAACCGGGCGCCGCGGCCCGAGCCGGCGGCCAGACCGCCCACCGAGAACTTGCCCGAAACCCTCCCGCGGCCGGGCGCAAGCGAAGACCGCCGCGGCTTCTACTTCGTCGCCGAGGCGGCGCCAGCGGGGGAGGACGATGAAGCGCCGCCATAGGCTGCCCTTCGGTGCCGAAGTGCGGGCTGACGGCATCAGCTTTCGGGTGTGGGCGCCGCGTGCGGATGCGGTGTCGCTGCGCCTCGAGGGCGAGCATCCGACCGATCTCGCGATGGCCAAGGAGCGTGACGGCTGGTTTGCCTTGCAGACCTCGCGTGCCGCGCCCGGCATGCGCTATCGCTATGTCGTCGATGGCACCGCCTACCCGGATCCGGCCTCGCGCCGCCAGCCTGAAGGCGTGCACGGGCCAAGCGAAATTGTCGATCCGCGAGCCTATGACTGGAGCGATCTCGATTGGCGCGGCCGCCCGCGGGAGCAAATCGTCCTTTACGAACTCCATCTCGGTACGTTTTCGGACACCGGCGACTTCGCCGGCGCCGCCGGTCACCTCGATGATTTGTCTCGCCTCGGCGTTACGGCTGTCGAGTTGATGCCGGTCGCCGAATTTCCCGGCGCCCGCAATTGGGGCTATGACGGCGTCTTCCCTTTCGCCCCGTCATCCCGCTATGGCCGACCGGAAGCGCTCAAGGCGTTGGTCGACGCCTGCCATTCGCGCGGTCTCGCAGTGATCCTCGACGTCGTCTACAATCATTTCGGACCAGAGGGTAACTACCTGACGGCGACGGCACCGGACTTTTTCACCGAGCGCCGCCACACACCATGGGGTGCGGCGATCGATTTTGCCGGTCCGCGGCGCCGGCCGGTGCGCGACTTCTTTATTCATAATGCGCTCTATTGGCTTGAAGAGTATCATTTCGACGGGTTGCGGTTCGATGCCGTGCACGCGATTTTCGACGAGAGCGCCCCCGACATCATCGACGAAATCGGTGACACCGTGCGCCGCCAGATGCCCGGCCGGGAAATTCACCTCGTGCTCGAAAACGACCGTAACGAGGCCCGCCGCTTGGTTCGGCGCGACGGACGGCCCGAGCGTTTCACGGCGCAATGGAACGATGATCTGCATCATGCATTGCACGTGCTGATCACCGGTGAGACCGCTGGCTATTACGGCGACTATGCTGCCGGCCCGGACGCCAGTCTCGGCCGGGCGTTGGCCGAGGGGTTTGCCTATCAGGGCGAAAAGTCGCCGTTTCGCGAAGGCCGGCCGCGCGGCGAGCCGTCCGCCGAACTGCCGGCCACGGCGTTCATTTCCTTTCTGCAGAACCACGACCACATTGGCAATCACCCGTTTGGCACGCGCCTGGCCGCGCAAGTATCGGAGCCGGCCTTGCATGCCGGCGTCGCAATCTTGTTGCTGTCGCCGCAGATCCCGCTGTTGTTTATGGGGGAGGAATGGGCGAGCCGGCGACCGTTCGCCTTCTTTTGCGATTTCGAGCCGGCGCTGGCCCAATCGGTACGCGATGGGCGGCGCCGCGAGTTCGCCCACTTCCCGGAATTCCGCGACACGGCGGCGCGCGAACGGATTCCCGATCCGACGGCGGAAGCGACCTTTGCGATGTCGCGGCTCGACTGGACCGAGCCGTTAGAGGCCGAGCACGCGCGATGGCTCGTCCGCTATCGGGCGCTGATCGGCATCCGCGCGCGCGAAATCGCGCCCCGGCTTGTCGGGATGCCCGGTTTTGCCGGCCATTATCGGGTGCCGGCGCCAAAGGTCGTCGTCGTCGAATGGCGCCTCGGCGACGGCTCGCTGCTGCTGCTCTCGGCGAATTTTTCCGACCAGGCGGTAACGCCGCCGGCTGAAGCGAAGAGCGGACGATTGCTGTACGCCTCCGCCGAGCCGGGTGCGTCCGGCAGCGCCAGCTTCTTTCTGCTGGCGCCGGCTGCCGCGTGACATGATTTCCCGCGCCGCGCTGGTACGTCTCGCCGGGCTGGCCGGCATCCAGGCGCGCTATACCGACGCGCTTGGTGAGACCCGCGAGGCCTCCGACGAAACCCTGCTCGGGCTGATCGCCGCCTTTGGCCTGCCGGCCGACCCGGCCGAGGCCGCGCTCTTGTTCGAAGAAAAGGAGCGAGCCGCACCGTTGGGCCTCGGACCGGTGCATCTCGTTCATGCCGAGGACCCGAACCCGACCCTCGCGCTGCGGCTCCCCGCCAGGGCGCGCGAGATCACCTGGACCTGCGCGCTCGAGGACGGCGAGGAGCGCAGCGGCCGGTTGGCCGCACGGGCCGGGACGGTCATGATGCCGCTGCCGGCCCGACTACCCCACGGCTATCACCGTCTCGCAGTCGAGGCCGCAAGTGTCCGGGCCGCGATCGATCTGATCGTCGCGCCGGCACGCTGCCATCTGCCGCCGCAGCTCGCCGAAGGCGCGCGCAGCTGGGGGATGACCTGCCAACTCTATGGCCTGCGCAGCGCCCATGACTGGGGCGTCGGCGACTTCACCGATCTGGCTGAGATCGCCGCCGCCGCCGGATCGTGCGGCGCCGCGGTTCTCGGCGTCAACCCGTTGCATGCGCGCTTTGCCGCCGAGCCGTTGCATTTCAGCCCGTATTCGCCGTCGAGCCGGACCTGGCTCGATTACCTCTATATCGACGCGACCGTGGCGCCCGGTTTTGCCGAGGACAAGACCGTCCAGGCTTTGGTCCAGGGCGAATGGTTCGGCGCCACCCATTGGGCGGCACGCTCGGCGGAGCTGATCGATTACGGCGCCGTCGCCGCCTGCAAGCGACCGGTGCTGGAGGCGTTGTACCGGCGCTTTCAGGCGCTCGATCTCGGCAACAATGGTGGCGCGCGGAGTTGTCTTGGCCAATCCTTTCGCCGGTTTCAGCAAGAGGGCGCGCAATCCTTGGCCGACCTCGCCGTGTTCGAGGCGTTGCACGAGTTTTACTGCCGCGAGAAGCGCGGTTTTTCGTGGCGCAGCTGGCCCGGGCCGATGCGCAACCCGCGCTCGTCCGAAGTCGCCGCCTTTGCCGCGGCCCATCATGAGCGCATCGAGTTTTTCCAGTTCCTGCAATGGGAGGCCGATCGGCAACTCGCGGCAGCGGCCGCTGCCGGGCGCGCCGCCGGGCTGTCGGTCGGGCTCTATCGCGACCTCGCGGTCGGGGCCGACCCGAACGGCGCCGAGGCGTGGGCCGACCAGGTGCTGGTCGCACCTCGCGCCGCGATCGGCGCGCCGCCCGACGCGCTGAGCCGCGCCGGTCAGAATTGGGGGCTGGCGCCGGTCAACCCGCTGGTGTTGCGCGGCCAGCGTTTTGCGCCGTTCGTCGCCTGTCTGCGCGCCAACATGCGCCACGCCGGTATCTTGCGCATCGACCACGTGATGTCGTTGAACCGACTCTACTGGATCCCCTCTGGGATGGAGGCAACCGAAGGCTGCTATGTGAATTATCCGTTCGACGCCCTGTTGCGGCTCGTCGCGCTTGAAAGCTGCCGGCAGGGTTGCGCCGTGGTCGGCGAAGACTTGGGGACGGTTCCCCCCGGGTTTCGCGAGACGATGCGGGCGGCGAACGTGTTGTCCTATCGCATCATGGTGTTCGAGCGCCGCAACGACGGCAGCTTCATCCCGCCCGGCGATTATCCCTCGCTCGCCGCAGCCTCGGCTGCGACCCACGACCTTGCCACCCTCGAAGGCTTCTGGCTGGGGCGCGACATAGCCTGGCGCCGGCGGCTCGGCCTTTATCCCGATGCGAATGCCGAGTTGACCGAAGCGACCGAGCGCGCCCGGGACCGCCATTTGCTGCTCGACGCGCTGGTCCGCGAAGGGTTGCTGGCGGCTGAGGACTGCGGCCAATTCCTGACGCAAGCCGGTGCGCCGGTTTATCGGGCGGCGCTCGGTGACGCGATCCAGCGCTATCTCGCCCGCTCGCACGCCCGGCTGATGCTGGTCCAGATCGAGGATCTGGTCGGCGAGACCGAGCAGGCAAACCTGCCCGGCACAATCGAGGCTCACCCGAACTGGCGTCGGCGACTGGGCCGTCGCCTCGAAGAGATTGCCGACGGCAGCGAGCTGCGGCGGCTTGCCGCGCTGATCGCAGAAGAGCGCCGGCTGTCGGCGGCAGCATGAGCGGAAAAAGCGGCCACGCGCCGCCGTTGCGCGCGACCTATCGCCTGCAATTCCATCGCGACTTCACGTTTCGTGACGCGACCCATTTGATCCCGTATCTGGCCGCGCTCGGCGTCAGCCACGTCTACGCCTCACCGATCACCGAGGCGCGACCCGGCTCGACACACGGCTATGACATCATCAACCACAACCGGCTCAACCCCGAGATCGGCGGCGAGGAGGATTTCCGTGACTTCACCGCAGCCCTGCACGCGCAGGGGATGGGGCTGATCGTCGATTTCGTCCCGAACCATATGGGGATCGGCGCCGACAACACCTGGTGGCTCGACGTCCTCGAATGGGGTCAGGATTCGCCGGTCGCCCATTATTTTGACATCAACTGGCACTCCCCGCGCGCCGATCTCGAAGGTCGGGTCCTGCTGCCGGTGCTCGCCGGCCAATACGGCGTAATCCTTGAAAAGGGCGAGATTGCGCTGCACTTCGATCCCGCGGACGGTAGTTTCAGCGCGCGGTATTTCGATCACCGGTTTCCGGTTTCGCCGCGCTCCTACGCGGCGATCCTCGCGGCCGGCGGCGACGCGCTGGCCGGGCTCGTCCGCGATTTCGCCGCGATCGCCAAGCTGCCGGTTGCGGCCGCGCGCCAGCGGGCGGTCGAGCTGAAACGCGCTCTCGCCGAACGCGCCGGCGCCCCCGCCGTTGCCGCCGCGATCGAGAAGGCGTTGCGGCAATTTGCCGGTTCCCCCGGAGAGCCGGAGAGCTTCGCGCCGCTGCACCGGCTGCTCGAAACCCAATCTTATCGGATCGCTGATTGGCGGGTCGCCGGCGAGGAAATCAATTATCGGCGCTTTTTCAACATCAACGACCTTGCCGGCCTGCGGATGGAGTTGCCCGAGCTGTTCGCCGGGACCCATCGGCTGATGTTCGAGCTGGTCGAGCGCGGCGACCTGCACGGGCTGCGCATCGACCACATCGACGGGCTGTTCGACCCGCGCGGCTATTGCGAGGCTTTGCAACAGCAATCGGGCGAGCCCCTCTACGTGCTGGTCGAAAAGATCCTGGCGCGCTACGAGACATTGCCGGATTGGCCGGTCGCCGGCACCACCGGCTACGATTTTGTGAACCAGGTATTGGCGGTCTTTGTCGATCCCGCCGGCGAAGCGGCAATGACCCGGCTCTATCGCCGCATGGCGCCCAGCCGGGAAACTTTCGACGACGTGCTCTACACCTGCAAAAAGCGCATCATGCAGGTCAATCTCGCCAGCGAGATGAACGTGTTGGCGCACGAATTTCATCAGCTGTCGATGCGCGAGTGGCGGACCCGCGACTTCACCTTCAACCGCATGCTGGCGGCGCTGGAGGAGGTCGTCGCCGCGTTTCCGGTGTACCGCACTTATGTCTCGCCGCGCGGGGCGAGCGCCGACGACCGCCGCTACATCGACTGGGCGCTGGGGCTCGCCCGCAAGCGGTGGCGCAGCGCCGATGTCAGCATCTTTGATTTTTTGCGCGGCATTCTGACCGGCGAGGCGGCGCATCCGCAGGACGACGCGAGCCCCGGCGGCCCGCTTTACGCGGCGCTGCATCTTCAGCAGGTGACCGGGCCGGTGATGGCCAAGGCCGCCGAAGACACCGCGTTTTATCGATATGTCCGGATGCTGGCGCTGAACGAGGTCGGCGGTGACCCGCGCCGCTTTGGCATGTCGGTCGCGGCCTTTCACCATCTGGCGCAGCAACGAGCCCGGCAATGGCCGCAAGCGATGGTGACGACCGCCACCCACGATACCAAGCGCGGCGAGGATGCCCGTGTCCGGCTGGCGCTGTTGTCAGAAATGCCGCGCGAATGGGGCCGTCGCGTCGTCCACTGGCTGCGGCTCAACCGGTCGCGCCGGGTCGAGGTCGACGGCGAAATCGTGCCCGACCGCAATGTCGAATATCTGTTCTACCAGTCGCTGCTTGGCGCTTGGCCGCCGGGACTGGCGCCCGACGATTTCGCCGGGATCGTAAGCCTCGCCGTGCGCCTCGAGGCCTATATGACCAAGGCGGTCCGCGAACGAAAGCTCGAGACCAGTTGGAGCAACCCCAACGCCGAATACGAAGCGGCGCTGACGCGCTATGTCCGCGGCGTGCTCGACGCATCGCGGCTGAACCCGTTTCTCGCTGATTTCCATGACTTTGTCGGCGTGGTCGGGCGCGCGGGAGCGATCACCTCGCTTGCCCAATTGGTGCTCAAGCTGACCGTGCCCGGCGTACCCGACATCTATCAAGGCGGCGAATTGTGGGATTTCAGCCTGGTCGATCCCGACAATCGCCAGCCGGTCGATTGGGACATCAGGCGGGCGCTGCTCGAACAGATGAAGGCGGCACGGCCGGCCGATCTCTCGGCGCTGTGGCAGGATGGGCGCGAAAAGCTGTTCACGACCTGGCGTCTGCTGAGGTTGCGGCGCACCCGCCCGGAGCTGTTCGCGGCCGGCGACCACCAGCCGCTCGAGGGATCGGGCGAGCGAAGCCAGCACCTTTGCGCCTTCGCCCGCAATCATGGCGGTGTGTCGCTGGTCGTCGCGGTCCCGCGCCTTGTCCACCAGCTGTGTCGCGGCGGCGCGACTGCCGATTGGGGCGAGGCTGCGGTTGTGCTGCCGCCAAACGGGGTCTGGCAGGACGTATTTACCTTGCGCCGGCTCGACTGCCGCGACCAGGTGGCTGCCACCGAGCTGTTCGCCGATTTTCCGGTCGCGGTGCTGATCGGCACGACCTGCCCCCAAGAAACTTGATTCGGTTTGGCGACATGGCCGGCAAAAAAGGGGCTATACTCGCTGCATCACGGGCTTGGGTACTGAGCCGCGGGATCCCGGGTTACCCTAGCGGCTTGCCCAGGGGGTCGGCAGGGGAGGCCGGGCCCGTGCCTCCCCGCCCGCTCCCTTTTCGAGGGTTCGATAGCTTAACCAACAATCTATCGATATAGAAAGCAAAACAGCCGAAGTCGAGTTTGACCCGCAGGGTCGGATCCGGGAGGTCCCCATGCGTACCCGCCGAATTATGAGTTCGGTAGCGTTTGCGGCCGGGCTCGCCGCTCTGCCCCTCTCGGCCGCCGAGGCGCAATACTATCCTCCGCCTCCCTGCTCGCCGTTTCCGCTGTTCTGGCCGTTCTGCGTGGTGGGCGCGGTGGTTGGTGTCGCGGCGACAATCGTCACCGCACCGTTCCGCGCGCTCGCAGGAGCGCCACCCTTCTATTACGGGTATTCCGGCCCGCCCTATTACCCGCCGCCCTATTACCCGCCACCGGCTTACTCCGCGCCGCCAAATTATTATGGGCCGCGCTGAGCCCACCTCCCTACCGGCCGGCTTAGGTACTAAGAGGTCCCTAGGGTGTGGGAGGGCCATGCTGGCCCGACCGCGCGCTTCAAAACACCAGTTTCGCGCCGACGACCAGCAGTACTGCGGCGAGCGTCAGCCGCAATGCGCGCTCGGGAACGTGACCGGCGGCTAAGCTGCCGGCAACGATGCCGGGCAGCGAGCCGACCAGCAGCGACACCAGTATCGCCTCGTTGACCGATCCGGCAAGCCAATGCCCGATGCCGGCAAGCAGGGTCAACGGCACGGCGTGGACGATGTCGGAGCCGACGATCCGCGCCATCGGCAGCGCCGGGTAGAGCAGGATCAGAGCGGTCACGCCAAGCGCGCCGGCGCCGACCGAAGTCAGCGACACCAATACGCCGAGCGCCATTCCGCTCAGTACCGTCAACGACGCGGTGCGGCGTCCGTTCGACCGCTCGGCGCGGATTCCGAGGCTGGCGACCAACCGGGCGCGAAAGACGAGTGCCAGCGCCGTCGCCAGCAAGGCGAGGCCAAGGACAAAGCTGACGACGCGCTCGACCTGGCTGCCGCTCATACCAAATCGGGACACGGTCAGCAGGGTCAGCACCGCCATCGGCAGGCTCCCCGAAGCAAGCAAGCCGACGATGCGCCAGTCGATCGTCCCGACCAACCCGTGTATCAATGTGCCGCCGGTCTTGGTCGCGGCCGCGTAAAGAAGGTCGGTGCCGACAGCGCTCGCCGGATAAATCCCGAACAACAGGATCAGCACCGGCGTCATCAGCGAGCCGCCGCCGACACCGGTCAAGCCGACCAGCACGCCGACACAAAACCCCGACAGCGTGTACAGCGGATCAATCGACCGAACCCAGTTCATGGCCTTGCCTGCGGCGCCTGACCTACACGTGACCGGCTGTTGCACCGGTTGCGACGAGCGGACCCTGCCCCATGAGGTGTCCTCGCATTTTTTGCTTGGAGACGGTTGACACCGACGCTGCCGACGACAGTTCTGTCAGAGCGGCGGCAGATAAGTAACACGAAATGTGGTTTATTATGAAATAACATATATAATACGTTATTTCTCTATGATGCCAGCGAAACCCCAGTCACAATTTCTTGTGCACTGCGCAAACACCAGTCAATTATGTGACCTCAAGATTGCCGGGGCATCGGTAAAATATCCTTAAAGCTTCATCCTTTGACGCATAGAAACAGGCCGGTAGGCGGGCCTTGTCGGAAATATCCCCATTGGATGTGCATTGCAGCATAGTCGAGCCGGCGCTACCCACCCGCGCGCCCAGCCGGGATGATCGCTTGGCGGCGATACATGCGTCGCACCGGTTGCAATGTTGGAGTGGTCTTTATGGTGACGTTGAAAGCCTCGATACTTGGTGCAGGGCTGTTGCTGACGGCTTCGTTGCTGGCGCACGCGGCGCCGCCTTCTCCCGAAGCGGCGGGCGATCAAATGCGGTTGGCGCAGGCAAACTCCGAACCGGCTTATTCCGAAGCGCATCTGCCCGGGCCGAAGCCAAGCTCGGACAATTGGATACCGGCGCCTCAGGCCGCCGCGATCCCGAAGTCTCCCGAACGCTATCCCGGACCCAAAATCGGGCCGAGCGGCTGGATCCCGGCTTCCGCCTCCCCCGCTCCTGCGACCAATGATCCCGATCGCGGGGCGCATCCCTACTCACAACACGGCACCGGCCCCTATCCCAACTGACGCGTAATCCGCGCCGGGTACGCCGGGCGGGCAGCGTCGGCCTGCCCGGCAGGGTCCCGCCTCAAGTCCCGATGCGAAATCCGACATCGCCTTCACGTTCGATCTGGCCGAGGAGCTCGATTTCCCAGCGCAGATAGCGCTCGCGCGCGCCCGCGCCGGTGTAGGCGTCGTAGGGACGGCGCCAGCAGTCATCGGGCTCGTCGGCCATCGCCTCGCGCCCCGTCGCGAGCGGCAGGCCGGCGGCGCGCCACGCCGCGGTGCCGCCTTCGAGCACGCGGATTTCGGCGACCCCGGCATCGCCAAGCTCGGCGGCGGCGAGCCGCGCCAACACCGCATCCGGCGAGGTCAGCACCAACCCGGCTAGCCGCGGCACGCGCGCGAGACTTTCGCCGAGGCGGGCGCGCACCGCGAACCAGGCCCCGGGGATATGCCCCGCTTCATAGGCGAGGCTCGGCGCCAGATCGACCACCGTCGCCTCGCCGCGGTCGAGCATCGAGTTTACTGCGGCCGGCGCTAGCGTCGCGACATCAGCCGCCTCCAGCTCGGGGATTGCGTGCGGCTCGCTTCCCGCCACCAGCGCGTGGCCGGCGAGCCCGCCCGCCAGCACCGACACGTCCTTCCAGCCCATTTGGACGAGCCATGACGCGGTCATCACCGCGCGCACGCCGTCGTCGTCGACCAGCACGATTCGCGGGTTGCGGGTCGCCATGTAGGCGTCGGTCGCCTGCACCAATTGCCCGCCCGGCGCCGAGCGCGATCCGGCAAGATGGCCGGCGGCGAATTCCTCCGGGCTGCGGACATCGAGCAGGTACAAGGTGCGCGCCGCGGTTTCGCCGCGAAACCGGGCCAGGGTCGCGTCGTCGACGCGCGCGATCCCGAAGCGAGCGGCAACCCCCCCGGCCAATGCCTGCGCCCGCGCCAGCCCTTCGGGCGACGGCTTTGGCGCGGTCTCGTCGCGGCCGCGGGCGAGTTCCAGCCCGGCCAGTTCCCAGCCCATCGTGCCGTTCTCCAACGCCACGACCGGGTTCGGCAGCGCCGCATTGCGCAACGATTGGGCGCCGATGATGCTGCGCGTGCGGCCGGCGCAATTGACGACGACCAGGGTCTGCGGCGACGGCACCAGTCCGGGCACGCGATAGACCAGCTCGGCGCCGGGGCAGTCGAGCGCGCCCGGGATGCTCATATTGCGGAATTCGCCGATCGGCCGGCTGTCGACGATCATCACATCCTCGCCGGCATCAAGGCGACGTTTCAGCTCGGCAGCTTTCATGTGCGGGGTGCCGCAGCGATGCTCGACCAGTTCGCCAAAGGCTTTGCTCGGCACGTTGACCCCGGTGAACAGCTGGAACCCGGCCCGCTGCCAGCCGCGGGCTCCACCCGCCATGATCGAAATGTCGCTGTAGCCCCGCGCGGCGAGTTTCGCGGCGGCGCGCTCGGCCAGGCGGTCCTCGCCGTCATACAGCACGATGCGGGTCGAAAGGCGCGGCACGAGATCGCCGATCAGCAATTCGAGACGCGACAACGGCACCGAACCGGCGAATAACGGGTGGCCCTGATCGGAGAACACGCCTTCTTCGCGGACATCGAGCAATGCCAGTTCGCCGCCATCGGCCAGCATCGAGCGCACCTCCTGCGGCGGCGCTACCCGCACCGCTGGAAGGTCTTCCCCGGTTGCGTTCATCGAAACCTCCATCAAAAGCTGTGCCGTCGACCACTCTAGGCGCCGGGTCGGAGATTGCAAAACCTGCTTCCCGGCCGCCATACTCCGCCGATGACGTGAGCCAAAGTGGAGGAAACGAGCCGATGAAATACACAATCAGCCCAATGACCGACCACACCGGCGCCGAGGTTCGTGGTCTTGACCTCAATCAGGGCGTCGACGCCGAAACCCGCACCGCGCTGAACCGCGCTTTCGCCGACCATCATGTCCTGGTGGTCCGCGGCCAGGAATTCACGCCGCCGCAATTCGTCGCCGCCGCGGAAATTTTTGGCGAGCTGTTCCAGCACGACAAGCGCGAAATGCACGTGCCCGGCTACCCCCAGATTTATTATGTCTCGAACGAGCAGACCGTGCCGGGCAAGCGCTACATCTCGGGCGAGACCTTTCACACCGACCATTCCAACCACCCGGCCCCGCCAAAGGCGACAATGCTGTTTCCGGTGTCGTTGCCGAGCCATGGCGGCGACACGCAATACGTCAACATGCACGAGGCCTATGACGATCTGCCGGCGGCGACCAAGGAGCGGATCGACGGGCTCAAGGCAGTACATGTCTACTTGAGCAAGTACAGCCCCCGTGAATTGCGCCCGCTGAGTGCTGGCAGCGCCCGTCAGGTGCCGCCGCCGGGCGTGCATCCGCTGGTCCGCACCCATCCCGAAAACGGCCGTAAGGCGCTCTACCTGAACCCGGTGCGGATCGAGTCGATTGTCGGGATGGAAGATCAGGAAGCTCTCGACCTCGTCACCGGACTGATGGAGCACGCAGTCCAGAAGAAGTACGAATACCGCCACCAGTGGCACAGCGGCGACTTTGTGATCTGGGACAACCGCAGCGTCATCCACAAGGCCAACCCCGATTACGACATGAATGAACGGCGCTATCTCTACCGTCTGATGCTGAAGGGCGAGACGCCGGTCTGAGCGCGGGCGGCACCCCGGCGCGGATCGCAGGGAGAGATTGATGAGGGGATTGACGCACCGCACCCTCGAAACCAACGGCATCCACATGCACTTCGCCGAGCAGGGCGAAGGCCCGCTCGTCCTCCTATGCCACGGCTTTCCCGAATCGTGGTATTCGTGGCGCCATCAATTGCCGGCGCTCGCCGAAGCCGGCTTCCGCGCGGTGGCGCCCGACATGCGCGGCTACGGGCAGACCGGCCGCCCCGATGCGATCGACCAATACACTTTGCTGCATCTGGTCGGCGACATGGTGGGCCTTGTCGACGGTCTCGGCGGGGGGCAAGCGGTCATCGCCGGCCACGATTGGGGTGCGCCCGTGGCGTGGCTCGCCGCGCGGCTGCGCCCCGATCGCCTCCGCGCCGTGATCGGCCTCAGCGTACCGTACGGGCCGCGACCGCAAGTGCGGCCGACCACCGTAATGCCGCAGACCGACGGCGCCGTCTGGTATCAGCTCTACTTCCAAACTCCAGGGGTGGCCGAAGCGGAGCTCGAGCGTGACGTCCGCTGCACGATCCGCACCATCCTCTACTCGATCTCCGGCGATGTGCCGCAGGCTGTCGGCCCCGTCGGCATGGTGCCGAGGCAAGGCGGCTTCCTCGACGGAATGGCGAACCCGGTGGCCCTGCCATCCTGGCTCACCGAGGCGGATGTCGATTTCTATGTGGGCGAGGTCGCCCGCACCGGGTTTCGCGGCGGCCTCAATTGGTACCGCAACATCGACCGCAATTGGGAACTGCTGGCGCCGTTCGACGGGCTGCCGGTCACCGTGCCGGCGCTCTACATCGCCGGCGACCGCGACCCGGTCGTGAAATTTCCCGGCATGGATCGGCTGATCCCCAACCTCGCGCGGATCGTGCCGCAGCTGCGCCGCACGATCATCCTGCCGGGCTGCGGCCACTGGACCCAGCAGGAGCGGGCGCCGGAGGTCAATGCCGCGATGATCGACTTTCTGCGCGGCCTCTAGACAATTGTGTGGGATTTTGACCCGTCATTCCCGCGAAAGCGGGAACCCAGGGGCCGGCGGTTCCCATTGGCCCTGGACCCCCGCTGTCGCGGGGGCGACGGACAGGGATGGAGGAGACGATAAAATGCGCTGGATACGGTTCGAGACGAATGGCGGGGCGGCCTATGGCATCCTCGACGGCGACACGGTAACCGAGGTGAAAGGCGACCCGTTCGCCGGCTACGAAAAGACCGCTGCTCGCCACAAGCTGTCATCGGTCAAGCTCATGACGCCGGTCGAGCCGCGCACCTTTTATTGCGCCGGGCTCAATTACGCCGAGCACGTCATCGAGGCGGCGCGCAAGCGCGGGCAGGAGCCGAATCTGCCAAAGGCGGCCGACATCGGCTATCGCGCCAACAACGCGCTCGCGGCGCATGGCGAGGCGATCGTCATTCCCAAGGATGCGACCGAGCGCTGCCAATACGAGGGCGAACTGGTCGCGGTGATCGGCCGCAAGGCCAAGCATCTGAGCGAAAAGGACGCGCTCTCCTGCGTGCTCGGCTGGACCATCGGCAACGACTTCAGCGAGCGGACCTGGCAAGCCGGCGACCGCACCCTGTGGCGGGCCAAGAACGCCGACACCTTCAAGCCGATGGGACCGTGGATCGAGACCGATTTCGACCTCGGCGCCGCGCACACGATCATTCGCGTCAACGGCGACGAAAAGATCCGCTTCAAGACCGACCACATGCTGTTCGGCCCCGCCACCTTTATCAGCCGGATGACGCAATATCTGACGCTCTACCCGGGCGACATCGTGTGGATGGGCACCGAGGGCGCCCCCGAAAACGTCAAGCATGGCGACACGATCGACATCGAGATCACCGGCATCGGCACGTTGACCAACCCGGTCGTGCGCGAAGGGATGTGACGAGCGCCGGGCTTCGTCCCGCGCGTCTCAGCGCTTTGAGTATTGCGGCCGGCGCCGGGCCTTGTGCCGGCCGTATTTCTTGCGCTCGACGACGCGGCTGTCGCGGGTCAGAAAGCCTTGGCTCTTCAACACCGGGCGTAGACCGGGTTCGTAAGAGGTCAGGGCCTTGCTGATGCCGTGGCGCACCGCGCCGGCCTGGCCGGAGAGCCCGCCGCCGGTAACCGTGCACATGACGTCGAACTGGCCGAGCCGGTTGGCGGCGACAAACGGCTGGTTGATGATCATGCGCAGCACCGGCCGGGCGAAATAAACCGGGCTCTCGCGGTCGTTGACCTTGATCTCACCGCTGCCGGGCCTGATCCACACGCGCGCGACGGCGTTCTTGCGCTTGCCGGTGGCGTAGGCGCGGCCGAACGCGTCGAGCTTTGGCTGCAGGTCGATGGGCGCCGATGCGGTTGGCGCCGTCGGCGTCGCCGGGGTGGTCCGCACCGCCTGCATCGCCTGGCGCAGGCTGGCGAGACCTTGAAACGTCTGGCCGCGCTGGCCCGCCGGCGGGTTGGTCTGATCGTCGTCGGCCATTCGTTACGCCCTCAAATTCTTGCGGTTCATCGCGCCGACATCGAGCGGCGCCGGCTGCTGTGCCGCATGCGGATGGTCTGGTCCGGCAAAGACGCGCAGGTTCTTCATGATCTGGCGCCCGAGAGGCCCGCGCGGCAGCATGCGCTCGACGGCCTTTTGGATAACCCGCTCGGGGTGCCGCCCGGCGAGGATGGCGCCCTTGCTGCGCCCCTTGATGCCGCCCGGATAGCCGGTGTGCCAATAAAAGATGTCGTCCTGGCGCTTGTTGCCGGTCAGCTCGACCTTTTCGGCATTGACGACAACGATGTTGTCGCCGCAATCCATGTGTGGCGTGAAGGACGGCTTGTGCTTGCCGCGCAGGCGCATCGCGAGGATCGAGGCGAGCCGACCCAGCACCAGCCCGTCGGCGTCGACGAGCAGCCACTTTTTCTCGATATCGGAGGGTTTGGCGGAAAACGTCTTCATCACTCTGACCGCAAGCGCCAGCGCCCGGATGCAACCCGGCCCGGCAAGGCCCGCCCATGTAGGCGATCCTCTGCCCCAGGTCAAGCCGCGCGTCGGCGGCTCGAGCCCCGTCGGTTGCGCGGTTCTGCCCACGCGGCTAGTGTGCGCCCCCGCGCCGCCCCCGGCGGCGCAGCACAGGAGGGGTGGCCGAGCGGTTGAAGGCGCACGCCTGGAAAGTGTGTAGACGGTGATGAATCGTCTCGCGGGTTCGAATCCCGCCCCCTCCGCCAATTCGCCGATTGCGCTCCATGGGCGCGATATTCTGCAAGACAGCCACCTAATTGCCGCCGATCGCAGGTCGGAACATCCGGAAGGTTTGACGTGCAATCGCGGGAACTGCCTAAGCAGCTCCGGCGGATTTGTCTGGCGCCGCCATTGTGGCTTCGTAGGCCGCTTGCAGCCGATCCAGGACGGATGCGCCGGAAGTCGGCAGGCCGAGATGGCGGCTGCGCAACCCGGCCATTATTTCTTCCCAGAGCGCCGGTCCGCCTTCATCGAGCAGTTGCGCTTGGACAGATAGTTCCCGCGATCCCGGGGTGCGGCAGCAACTGCTTGTGATTTGCAAGCGGAAATATTGGAGAGAAAAAGCATGGCGTTGACGCTCTACGCGCACCCATTCTCCTCTATTGCCAGAAGGTGTTGGTGGCGTTTTATGAGAACGATCTGCCCTTCACCTATCGCCACTTGGAGGAGCCCGGCGCCGCGGAGGAGCGCGCGGCGCTGTGGCCACTCGGGCGCTTTCCGGTGCTCGTTGACGGTGGCCGGATGGTGGCCGAGTCGAGCATTATCATCGAGCATCTGCACCTAAATCATCCTGGGCCAGTTCGGCTCCTGCCCGACGAACGTGACGCAGCGCTCGAAGTGCGGTTCATGGACCGCTTCTTCGACAACTACGTCATGACGGAGATGCAGAAGCCGGTGTCCGAGGCGCTCAGGGCCGAAGACGCGCGCAAGGAGACGGCGCTGAGGGAGGCGCGCCAAGCGCTGGACATCGCCTACGCTTGGCTGGAGGGCAAACTCGCGGAACGGACGTGGGCGGCGGGCGAGACCTTCACCCTGGCCGACTGCGCCGCAGCACCCTCGCTGTTTTATGCCGATTGGGTGCATCAAATCGGGCCGGCGTTTCCCCGGCTGCGAGCGTACAGGTCACGATTGCTGGCGCGGCCGTCCTTCGCCCGCGCCGTCGAGGAGGCTCGGCCGTATCGCGCCTACTTTCCGCTCGGCGCGCCCGATCGAGACTGACGGAAGGTATCTAGTGGTGCGGCCCTAACGCTTGATACCCACCATGCCTCATCGTCATGCCCGCTCGCGCGTCGCGAAAGCGGGCATCCAGGGGCGGCGGTGCCCGAGCTTGTGGCCCCCTGTTCAGGCCAGGGGGAGGCTCTGGACCTCCGCTTGCGCGGGGGCGACGACGAGCGCGGGATGGGAACCTGTTTGATCTGTACCACTAGATGATGATCCGGCAGAGGTCGCCCCATGCAAATTGGAGGGCTATGGCGCAGACATGGCGACCAGTTTCGTCTCGCACAACCCACCACTCTAGGCGCGATCTTCGACTGTAGCAGGCAGATGAGAACCGTTGCCCTGCCCGTCTCCATCCGCAAGCGCAGTTTTGGCGAATGACGGCGAATGTCCCCGGTCATTGGACTGGCGTGTGTGAAAGAGAAGCTGTTCACCGGACAATGCCGCCGGCGGGCGACAACTCGACTGAATAATGGTGCTCTGCCAGCGCCTTGCCATCAAGCCTGCCGAACCATAAAGTGACGGGGATTTGATCCGGCACGGATGTTTCCCTTGATGAACGACGACGGAAACGAACCCCGCGAAGATCGGAATGCGAGTGCGACGGTCAGCGCCGAATTGATGTCATCGCAGCTGATTCGTGCACGCTTTACCAGCGTAATTTTCTCAGAAAGTCATGGAGCCTTTGATAACTATCTTGGCGTCGGTTATCTATATTACGCGTTTGCCGCGGCGATCAGAAGCCAGGTATCGGTCTGCATCGGTTCGGACGGCGGGTTTGTGCCCGACCTGCTCGCCCAAGCGCAGCGCGACATCGGCATCGATCCGGCCGCTACCTACCTGATCGACGCAAACCTGCCCGATCTCGGATTTGGCAGCCCGGTTCAACCCGGCGGCTGGTTGCGCCCGGAAAACGATTTCCTGCGCCGCGCTTCGGACGTCGTCGTCCTTCGCATGTTGTCAACCGACGCCGCCCGGGTGTTCGCGCGTGAGCGGATCCAGATCGATTATCTGCATATTGACGGCGACCACTCGCGGCGCGGCGTGGTGGCCGACTTCGAGGATTTCGCACCGCTGCTGTCGGGCGACGCCGTCGTCAGCTTTCATGACGCGCGGCAATGCCGAGCGTGCGCGCTGCCTTGGAGCAAATCCGGCACGATCATGGCGGCTGGGAATATCTCGGTCTGCCGGAAATCGGAGCGGGTTCCGCGTTCATGCGGCGGATTTATCGGGAGGGCTTGGCAACGCGGCCGTCGGCTGCGGAGCGACCCGATCGCGAACGCCGCACGCGGCTCGACCCGGCGGCGCTGGCGACGGCCGCCGACGACAGCGCCAACCGCGCCCGCTACGAGCGCTGGCATTATTTGGCCACGCCCGCCTTTCGCAGCCGCTACGAGGTGATCGCGCCCGAGATCGATCGCGACGGCAGCACCGTCATCGAGGTCGGAGGATACCCCAATTCGGTCGTCGACGTATTGACGCGCTCGACGCGCGTCGTGGCGTTCGAGCCTTATGCCCCAAGTGACTATGTTGTCCGGGTGACCGAGGAAGCCCGTCGCCGCGGCATCGACTATGTGCTGCGCTCCGGGTCGGTGGCCGCCGCAGAATTCTTTGCCGAGAACATAGCCGGTTACGCGCTCGTCTGCTTGGGGCTCGACATTTCGGCGGCCTGCGACAGCATCTCGGATTTCGAGGCCAATCTCGCGGCGCTGCTGCGTCTCGCGCGCCGCGCTGATATCGTCGCGGCGGAATTCCCCGGATACCCGCCCTCGCTCGTAACCTGGTCGTTTCTGGAAGCCGGCCTCAGGCCAGTCATTGTGCGGGATGTGAAGCTCGATCTGTCCGCCGACCCGGTTGCCGACGAATACTTTGTCAAGGACAATCGAGCGCACCGACGGATTGTCGTCTTTCGTTCGAACCAGCACGACGGCGGCGCTGCTCCCGATGCGGTTAGGGACTGCGCCGCGCGTCTCCATTCTCTGAAGGTTAATCTGTCACCGCCGCCAATCGTGGCGGGAAAGGACGGAAATTTCCATTTCCGGGCGGCCGACCTCCCGTCGCGGCGGGCGGAGAACCAGCCGGGTATCGACGGCGAACGCACGCTCGTCCCCGGTGAAGATCCTCCAGGGTCCGTTACCTTCGGGCCCTACATCCGTCTGCGACCGGGCAAATATCGCGCCATTGTGAGCTACAACAGTCCTGCCGATGCGGACACCACAATTGGGCGTTGGGATGTTTGCGTCGATCTAGGCCGTCAGATATTGCTCGTCGTGCCGCTGATGGGAACCGCCGGGGCCAGGCGGACCGCGCAAGCCGAGTTTGCCATTATCGATGAGACGAGCCGACACGGGGTCGAGGTCCGGGTTTTCTACAACGGTGCGGCCGCCCTGTGCTTTAGGGAGTTGGTCGTTGGACCGGTAGTTTGACCTCAATCACCTCTCCCGTGTCGCCGGTGTCGCGGCGCCGGCGCGACCCCGGGATGTGCACGGTTGCTGATTTGACCCGCTCTCGGAAGCGCTCGGAAATGATTTGCGTCACCCGATGGCGAGAGGTTTGAGGTAGGTCAATGACTTGCCCGTCGAAGGCCGGCCGCCGACAGTATAGGTTCGGTCAAGAGCACCGCTTCGCGCGAGCAAACGAGGAAAGTCGACGCCGCAAAACGTCACAATGTCGTGACCAGGGCTTCCATAGCGGTCGGCCATTCGCAATGTGATGAACGGCATTTCAGCGCCGAGCAGCGCGGCCAATAGAAAGCTGGAAGCGCCGTGGAAGCCTTGTGCCGTTGTGTGCGTGCGGCTGTATTGTTTGGCGTCGTCGTGAGCCGGCATGTCGATCCTTCGTGACCTCGGTGTCGCAAATGCGATGGTGTTGGCGCTGCTCGCGACAGCGGTCGCACCGGCGCGTGCCGACTATCCGGTGGCCCCGGATGTCGTCGTGTTTTGCGAGCCGACATTGCAGCATGCCGTCACCGATGTGGGCGCTTTGTGGCGCAAGCAGACCGGTGTTCCGGTTCGCATCTTTACCTCGCCGACCGGGGCGCTGCTGGAGCAGGTTGCGCACCACGCGCGCGACGACGTGCTCATCGGCGAAGGCGATGGGGAGGCCGGCGCCGCAACCGAACGGAATTTGATCAAGCCGGAAACGTTGCAGAAGGTGTGGCGCAACCAGCTCGTCGTCGCGACGCTTGCCGGCGGTTCGGGGAATACCGGCGCCGCTTCGCCGGCTGCCGCCGACAGTTTGGCTGCGCTCGCCGGCAAGGCGCCGATTGCGATTGTCGACCCATGGGCGGCAACGGCCGGTGCCGACAGCGCAAAGGCGCTGCAATCTCTCGGACTTTGGCAGGCGGTCAGCGGCAAATCGGTTGGTGTCGTCGGCACCGCAGACGCGTCGTTTCTGCTGGCGCAGGGCAAGGTGCGGTTGGCTGTGGTTTACAACACGGATGTCGTCGCCAATCCGGATTTTGCCATCGCCAGCCGGCTTCCGGCAGCAAGCTATCCGCCGATCGTCTATTGGGTCGCATTGCCGGAACATTCACTCAGCCCGAACGCGGCCAAATTCGTCGCTTTCCTGTACGAAGACCAGGCCCGGCAGCGGCTGCGCGCCGATGGATTGGAGGTGTTGCCGTGACCGCTCCCGCTCAAATCGAGATTGCGACTGCACGCAGCGCGCAGCTTCACCCGCTGAGCCGCCGCATCATGCACTGGGTCAATGCGTTGGCGATCCTCGTCATGATCGGCAGCGGCTGGCGCATCTACAATTATTACCCGGCGCTGTCGCTGCATTTCGGCTTCCCGTTGTACTTGACCTTGGGCGGCGATTTCACAGTAAGCGAGGCGATCCACAACGAGGACGGCCTGGCCAATGCGCTGGCGTGGCACTTTGCTGCGATGTGGGTGCTGGTGCTGAATTTTTTGACCTACCTGACCGTCGGCTTTTTCTCCGGACATTTCCGCCGCGATTTTCTGCCGGTCGGCCCGACCGCCTTTGCACGGGACCTTTTTGCGGCGCTGCGGGGCCGGCTCGGCCATCAGCTCGGCGAATACAATGCGGTGCAAAAGGTGTTCTACTGGGGCGTCTTGGCGGCCATCCTGGTGACGATTCTCTCCGGCCTCAGCATATGGAAGCCGGTGCAGCTCGAGGAGCTGACCTGGCTGTTTGGCGGCTACGAAACTGCCCGGATCGTGCATTTCTTTGGCATGGCGGCGATCGTCGGCTTTCTGGTCGTGCATCTGGCGCTGACCGCGTTGGTGCCCAAGACCCTGGTCGCGATGGTGTTGGGACGAGCCTCGGAGACGCCGCATCCGGGCGACGGAGGTAACCGATGACGCGCCCCACCCTCGAACCGAAGCCGATTGTGACCGGCATCGAGCGCCGTCTGTTTCTGCGCCAGACGTTGAGCCTCGGGGCGCTGAGCCTGCTGACCGGCTGCGACATTTCCGATCAGGACGGCGTGCAGGGCATCCTCAAGCTGATGTCGCGCTGGAACGACCGCGCGCAGGCGTTTCTGTTCCGCCGCGACGTGCTGGCGCCAACCTATGCCGAAAGCGACGTCGTGCATGATTTCCGCTACAACGCGTTCTTTCCCGCTGCCGACGCCCCGAAACTAACCGCCGCCGATTATCGTTTGGAGCTGTCGGGGTTGATCGCGGACAAGCGGCCCTGGACCGTCGAGCGGCTCTACACCCTGCCGCAAGAAAGCCAGATCACCCGCCATGTTTGCGTCGAGGGATGGAGCATGATCGGCAAGTGGAGCGGTCCGCGCCTCGGCGATTTTTTGAACCGGGTCGGGGCTGATTTGAGCGCGAAATATGTCGGCTTTCAGTGCGCGGATGGTTATTATGGCGGCATCGACATGCCCACGGCGCTGCATCCGCAAACCATCATGGCGGTAAAATTTGCCGACGAAACTCTGCCGGCCAAATACGGCTATCCGTTCAAGGTGCGGATCCCGACCAAGCTCGGCTTCAAGAACCCCAAATGGGTGACGACGATCTTTGTCACCAACCGCATGCCCGGCGGGTTCTGGGAGGATCGCGGCTACAACTGGTTCAGCGGATCGTGATGCGGCGCGGCGCGGCGCGCGAAGCAGGCTGCGCCGTCGCGGTCATGGCCAAGGCGCCCGTCGCCGGCCAGGTCAAGACCCGTCTCGCGCCGCCGCTGGTCCCCGACATGGCGGCGGCGCTGAGCGCCGCCTTTCTGCGCGACATCACCGAAAACATCGTGCTCGCCGCCTGCGACACGGGGATGCAGGGCTATGTCGCCTACGCGCCGGCGGGGTCCGAGGCGCTGTTCGACGCCATGCTCGCCGACGGCACCCGTTTCGTTCTTGCCGACGGCGTGGGGGTGACCGCACCCCGCGTCCACGGCTTTGGGCGCTGTCTGCTGCATGCTGCGACGCTGCTGTTTGTGCGGGGCCATGATGCGGTCTGTCTGCTGAACTCCGACAGTCCGAATTTGCCGACCTCGCTGCTCCGGCAAGCGGCTGCCGCGCTCGCCGATGACGGCGACCGCGTCGTGCTCGGCCCGGCGGCGGACGGCGGCTATTACCTGCTGGGTGTAAAGGCGCCGCACGGCCGCCTGTTCGAGAACATCGCGTGGAGCACGAGCGAGGTCGCCGGGCAGACACGCGAGCGCGCGCGGGCGCTTGGTCTTGGCGTCGTCGAGCTCGACCCCTGGTACGATGTCGACGATGCGCCGGCGCTGCATCGGCTGTGTCGCGACCTGACCTTGGGGCAACCGGTTGCGGGTCTCACCCCTTATCCCGCGCCGGCAACGGCCGGGTGCCTCGCGCGGCTCCAAATTCGCGAGCTGTTGGCGGCGGCGCCCACGCCGCCGATGGCGCGCACCTGTTGATCTATCAAGGAGCGACGTGCCGTTAGCACCATTTGAAGAACGCCGCGGCAGACGGCTATGGTGCCGATCAGATGCTCGGTCAAGCCGCAATACGCCGAACGGAGCAGAGGAGGCCAGATGACTGCGAGAACGGACGACTACGATGCGATCGTTCGGGTTGTGCAGCTCTACGTCGATGCCTTCAATGAGAACGACATCAGGAAGCTCCGCGAAGCTTTTCACGAGGATGCCTGGATATTCTTCATCGACGGCGACGGCACGCTGCACAAGAACCTGATTTCCGAGAGCTTTGAAGGGTGGGCTTCCCCACCCAGTTCGGGCGTGGTGGGCCGGTTCATTTCGGTAACTCAGGTGGGTGATGCCGCTTCGGTCCAGCTCAGCTTCGACCCCGCCGACAAGCCCGACGGGTGGATCGACTTCCACAATCTGCTCAGGATCAACGGGGACTGGAAGATCACGAACAAAACCGCCACTCACAGCAGCAGGTAGATTTCGCCGGCCGTAGTCGGCAGCGACCGTGCATCGTCTTTCACTGTGGCGTTTTTTGTGTTTTTCTTGATTTCACGGAGGGTCTGATGCCAGCGACGGCGCCGGTTGTTGCCCGCCGTTATTTCGAGACGGTCGGCGAAGAACGCTCGCGGGTGGCAGAGGCGCCGCCGGTCTGCGTCTATCTTGAAGTCACCAATCGCTGCAACCTGTTGTGCGCGACCTGCCCGCGCACCTTCGAGGCGTTGGAGCCGCCGGCGGATATGAGCTGGCCGCTGTTCACGTCGATCGTCGACCAGCTGCCCAGGCTCGCGCGCGCGGTGCTGCACGGCGTCGGCGAGCCGATGCTGGTCCGGGATCTGCCGCGCATGATCCGCTATCTGAAGGAACGCGGCGTTTACGTGCTGTTCAACACCAACGGCACCTTGCTCGCGCCGAAGAAGCGCCGCGAGATCATCGAGACCGGTCTCGACGAGCTGCGCGTGTCGCTCGATGCCGCCGAGGCGCAGAGCTTTTTCGAGGTCCGCGGCAAAAACTTCTTCGACCGCATCGTCCGCAACGTCGGCGAGTTCACCGCATTGCAGAAGGAGAGCGGGGCAGCGACCCCGCGCGTGTCGCTGTGGCTGACGGGCCTCAAGGAAACCGTCGACCAGCTTCCCGATTTTGTGCGCCTGGCGGCGCGGATCGGGGTCAAGGAGGTCTATCTGCAGCGTCTCGTCTTCGACGATCTCGGCCGCGGGCTGGCGCGCGAAGCCTCGTCGCTGTTCGAAAAGACCCGGCGAGAGGAAGACGACGCCATTGCCGCCGCCCAGGAAATAGGGCGCGCGCTCGGCGTCACGATCGACGCGTCCGGGGCGACCGAGCCCGGCATCAGCCTTCAGCGCGGTCAGGACGGGGCGCCGTGGTCGGCCTGCCGGCGCCCGTGGTCTCTGATGTATTTCACCGCGCACGGCCGTGCGCTGCCCTGCTGCATCGCGCCGTTCTCGGCGCGCGGCTACGATTCCTACACGCTCGGCGATGCGACGCAGCAAACCTTGCGCGAGATCTGGAACGGCAGCGTGTATCAGGATTTTCGCGGGGCGCTGATCAGCGACGCACCGCCAAAGCCTTGCCAGAATTGCGGAATGCGGTGGAGCCTTTAAAGCGGTTTCGGGCCGAGTTGACGCGATTTCCTCGAAGGTACGCGGGTCATTGCGAGGAGCGCATCGCGCGACGAAGCAATCCCGACCCGACGAGTCTGTGGCGGCGCGAGATTGCTGCGCCGAGTTTGTCCTCGGGCCGCGCACGGCGCCGACCCGTGGGCCCGCAATGACAAATCCGCTCTGCCGTACAATCGGGTCGGAAACTGCCTTAGCCGTCGCCGTCGTCATCCCGGCATTGAACGAGGCACAATCGATCGCGGGTGTCGCGACCGAAATTCCGCGCGATCTGGTGCGCGAGGTCATCATTGTCGACGGCGGCAGCCATGACGGCACGCCGGCGACGGCTGCGGCAGCCGGAGCGCGCGTCATTGCCGCGGGTGGACGGGGTTATGGCCGGGCCTGCGCGGCGGGTGTCGCTGCCGCCTCGGCGGAATGCGGCGTCATCGTCTTCATGGACGGCGACGGTGCCGATCGCGGCGATCTGATGGCGCGGCTGATCGAGCCGATCCGCCGGGGCGGCTACGATTTCGTCATCGCCTCGCGGCTGCGCGGCGAGCGTGAGCCGGGGGCGATGAGCTGGCATCAGCTCCTCGCCGGATATCTTGCGGGCCTTGGCATCAGAGCGCTTTACGGTGTTCGCTATACCGACATGTGCGCCTACCGCGCCATTCGCCGCGACTGCCTCGAACCTTTGGGCATGCGCGAGATGACCTATGGCTGGAATATCGAGATGCAGATGCGGGCGGCGCAAGCGGGGCTGCGAATTCTCGAAGTCCCGATGCCCTATCGGCGGCGCAGCGGCGGCACGTCCAAAGTGGCCGGCTCGGTGCGCGGGTCGATCCGGGCGGCGTACCGGATTGCGGCGACCTTCGTTCGGGTTGCCGTGGCCTCGAGCGGCGGCGCTCATTTCCCCACGCGGACGCCGGCGACGACCCGGTAGATCCGCCATTTCTCCGGTTTTTCCTCGACCAGGCGAAAGTAGGGGCTGTTCGCGAACGGGTCGCGGCGCCAAGCACCGTCGCTCGGCGCGACGACGACGACGCGGCAGTCGAAGCCGGTGGCGAGGCGGCGGACGTCTTCAGGCGTTCCGCTGCCGGCGAAGATTCGCTTGAACAGCGCATCGATGCGGTCGATCTCCGGCTCCGGCAGCGGGGCAAAAGCGCGCGCCAGGTTCCAGCCGGCATAGCAGGAGCGGCGATCGGCCAATAACGCCCAGGAAATGTTGACCGGCCACCGCACGCTGTCCCCGAGGAACGAGGGATTGTTGGCGACACGTTCGGCCGGCCCGGTCTGCCGGCGGACCGCGGCCCAGAGCTGCGGCGTCTCGGCCAAGGTCATTGCCGACGGCGCCCGCGAGCCGACGGCGTTCTCGCGCGCGATCTCCAGGCCGCCGGGCAAGCCGAGCGCCCAGAATGCGAGCGCCGCGGTTGCCTTTGCCGGCACCGCTGCCAGCCATCGGGCGAGGCCGGCTGCGGCAAAAATCGTCAGGACGAGGATGCCGGGAAGCACGCCGCGCCAGCCGAGGTCGTTGTTGGCAATCGTGCTGGCGAAAAGCCAGGGGACAAAAAAGCTCGCCCCGGCGAGCAGGGTGAAGCCGATGACGAGCCGCTTTTCCACCGGCACTTTTGCCCTTGCGCCAAACGCCTCGGCCATCGCCCAAATCCCGGCGAAATAGATTGCCGGAAACTGGACTACCAGCAGAATTCCCCAATAGGCCGGCAGATCGAGAGCCGGTCTGACAGTTTCCGGTACGAGCTCACCCAGCACCGCTATCGGGCGAAAGGCGATCGCGGTTCCGGCGCCCCGTGCCGCGGTTGCGAGATACTCGTCACGCAGGAACGGGAATGAAATTGTCACGACCAGAACGGCCGCAACGGCAGCTTTGAGCAACAGATCGAGGCGCGCCCGGCGATCATCGGCCATCACCAGCATCGCGATGCCGATCGGGAGCGCAGCTGCTGCGAAGACGACGCCGCCAACCCACACGGAGCTCTCAAATGCGGCCGCGACGATGACGGCGAGCAGCGGCGCCAATGGCCAACCGCCGGACGAAGCAAGTCGCGACACGATCAACACCGCGACGACGACGCAGCTCGCCGAGGCCAAATGCTGCGGCGCCCAGCTCGCCTGGAACAGCCAGCTCTGCGGCCACGAACCCTGCGAAAGTGCTCGTTCGAGAACGTCGGGGAGCCAGATGAGGCGAAGGATCGGGGCGAGGGCGGCGGCGAGGCTGAGCAATAGGACCAGAACCGCCGCGATCCTCCGTCCGCTGAGCGCCGCCGCCAGGCCCATCATCAGGGCGAGCGACGCGAAGGCGGTGAACCAGGTCAGCGCGATGTCGGCTTCCCACCCGCTCGCGCCGATTAACGCACCGGGAACGGCGGCGCTGAAATGCCAAAGGTAGTAATAAACAAGTCGAGGCCCGGCGCCGTCAAAGAAAGGGTTGCCCGCCGGCAGGCCGAGCCGGACGATGTCGTCGATGATTGCCGCCTTCGAATGATCGAACATCGCTGCGCTGAGAAATACCCCGCCGGAATTCTGTTTCGGCCACACGGCGAGTGCCGGCACGACGGCGAGCAACGCTGCGGCAGCGTACGCGCGGAGCGAGACGCCGACGCCGGTCACCGTAGATCTCTGCGGCCACCGCAGTCTCGCCGCAACCCCGCCGGAGGCGGCGCAGGCGCAAACGAGCGCCACTGTCGCGCGGGTAAAGCCGATGGCGGAAAGGATCGGCAGCGCCAGCGTGTTGAACACGGCCCAGCCCATAATCGGGGCAAGCGCAAGGGCGAGCGGCCGCGCCGAGACAAGCCGGCGCGCCAGTGGCAAGCCGACGCAGACGCTGACCAACAACGCTGCCGAGGCGCAAAAAAGGACGCTTAGAAACGACGGCATTCGCTTCGCGGACGGATAATCTCCTCCATCGCCAATGAGGCAGGCGTCCGCCGGCGAAACCCGGTGATCCGCTCGCCAGACCCGTCGCGTCTGCGGCAAGCGGAAACTACGCGACGAGGGGCAACGCTGCTCATATAACTTGCTTTGCTGCCGGTGTGAGCGGGCGGCCTGGTGCCCCTCGGTGATCTGGCGGTGATCTGGCTGCGACTAGCTGACGGGGCAGATGACAGGCGGAGGTCACACGAAGTTCCGGCTGGAACGGCTCGACTTCACCGTCTGCCGGCGGCTGTTGCTGACCTGCGCGATTTTGCCTGTCGCCTATGTCGTCACGGGCCGTCTCGGCCTGATGCTGGCGGTCCCGCCGGGCTACGCTACCGCGGTGTTTTTGCCGGCCGGCATCGCCGTCGGGGCGATGCTCACTTTCGCCGCCGCGACATTGCCGTGGATCTTTGCTGGCTCCTTTCTGCTCAACCTTTGGGTCGGCTACGGGGTCGCCCACCGCCTTGATCCGGCCACGGTCGCGGCCGCGGTTGCGATTGCCGTCGGTTCGACGCTTCAGGCGGCGATCGGCGGCGCCGTCCTGCGACGCGCCGTCGGCTATCCGGCGCCGTTGGACAATCCGCGAGACCTGTTGCGCTTTCTGATGTTGCCGCCAGCCTTTTGCTTTGTCAGCACCACCCTGTCGGTTAGCGCGCTATGGGTGCTGGGTGTCCTGCCGACAGCGGATCTGGTCTCCAGCTGGACGACGTGGTGGATCGGCGACACGCTCGGCGTCCTGGTTGTACTACCCGTTATACTCGTTGTGGTGGGGGAGCCGCGCGCATTGTGGCGGAGCCGGGCTCGCTCGGTCGCCGCGCCCATAGTGCTGTTTTTCGGGTTGTTTGTCGCGATTTTCATTCGGGTGAGCGCGTGGGAGAACCAGGATTCGCTTCTCGAATACCGCATGGATTCGCAGCATTTGGCCGACATCATTAGCTCAAATCTAAAAGAACAGTCAGTTTTTCTTGAGCAGATTGCAGAAATGTTCGCAAGCCACCAGGTGCCAACTCGACCCGAGTTCTCCGGCATGGTACAGAAATTGTTGCAACGATTTTCGTTCATTCAAGCGGTTGAGTGGGCGCCACGGGTCGCGCTTGCGCAACGCTCGGCATTCGAGGCCGCGCAGCAGATCGATTTTCCGGGATTTGCGATCCGTGAGGCCACTCGGTCGGGCGGGCTGCGCCAAGCTGGCGAGCGCGCTCAATTTTATCCGGTCACCTACCTCGAACCGCTTGACGGCAACGCGGAAGCGGTCGGGTTCGATCTCGAATCGAATGCGGCGCGGCGCACCGCGATCGAGACGGCGATCGCGGAAGAGAGGGTATCGGCGACGGCGCCCATCCGTCTCGTCCAGGAGCACGGGAACCATCCGGGCATCCTGCTGATCGCCGCCGTGCCGAACGGGCCCAACGGCCCGGGCGTCGTTGTGATCGTGCTGCAGATGGAAACCGTGATCAGAAAGTTTCTGGGATCGCTCGACCACATGGTCGGCGTCCGGCTGGTCGATGTTGCCGGGGATGTGCCGTTTTTTGATGATCTCCCGACCGCTGCGGCACCGGCTTATGCGGCCGCGATTGATTTCGGAACACGGCGCTATCGCCTGCAAACCGCTCCGTCGCCCACCTACCTCGCGAGCCATCGCGGCTGGCAAAGTTGGATTGTCCTCGTTGCCGGCGTTCTCGGCACCGGCCTCCTTGGTGCTCTACTTTTGCTTGCTACCGGACAAAGCTACCGTTTTCAGCGGCTCGTCGACGACCGGACACGCGACCTTCAGTCGACCAATGAACGGCTGAAACTCGAGATCGAAGAACGCTGGCAGGCCGAGACCGCGCTTCATCAAGCCCGGCGAATGGAGGCAATCGGACAGCTGACCGGCGGCATCGCGCACGACTTCAACAACCTGCTGATGGTGGTCGGCGGCAACGTGGAGCGCTTGCGCTCGAATTTGCCGAACGGCGACACCGTCCGATTTTTGGACATGATCGAAAGCGCCGTGGTCCGTGGCGAGAATCTGACGCGCCGGCTGCTCGCGTTTGCTCAGCGGCGCAAGCTTCAGCCCAGCGTCGTCGACGTCGCCCGCTTGATCGGCGACACGGCCGAGATGCTAAAGCGTTCCCTGCGCGGCGACATCGAGATCAGAACCGAGTTATCCCAGCAGACCTGCTTCGCGGAGGTCGATGCCAGCGAATTGGAACTCGCGATCCTCAATCTCGCCGTCAACGCGCAGGACGCCATGTCCGACAGCGGCGTTCTCGTGCTCTGCGTCGGCCGTGCAACCCTTGGTGGCGATGGGTCGGTGCACGGCCTGGCCGGAGAGTATGTCGCGGTCGGCGTGAGCGACACCGGCGCCGGCATTTCTGCCGACTTGTTGCCGCGGGTGTTCGAGCCGTTCTTTACGACCAAGGAGGTCGGAAAGGGCACCGGGCTGGGGTTGAGCCAGGTTTACGGTTTTGCCAGACAATCCGGCGGTGCGGCGACGATCTCCAGCACGCTCGATCATGGTACGATGGTGACGCTGTACCTGCCGCGTGCGAACGAGGCCTCGCAACCCGAAATCTCTCCGTCGCAAGCGGAGAGTCCAACTGTCGGCCGCGGCAGTGCACTGGTCGTCGAAGACGACCGCGACGTCGCCGTCCTCTGTGCCGGCGCACTCGAACAACTCGGCTATCGAACCGACTGCGTGGAAAGTGCCCATGCCGCCCTTAAATTCCTGCAGAGGGGTGCCGCCGTCGACTTGGTCGTTACCGATATTTTGATGCCGGGCAGCGTCAATGGATTGGAGTTGGCCCGCCAGATACGATCGCAATGGCCCCGCGTCGCAATTTTGTTGATGACGGGTTACAGCGGCGACGATCAGGATCCGGCCGGCGAAGGGTTCGACCTGCTGCGCAAGCCATTTGACCTCGCCACGCTCGCCGAAGCTCTGCAAAAGATTTCAAGACCGATGTAATTCCGCCCGGGCTGGCGCAGCGGCTGCCGAGAAGTGTTCGCAGAAGTGCCTGTCGGGAATATTTACAGGCGCGCCCAACCCGATTTGCCGGCCACACCCGCTACTGCCAGGCGGGTTTCCATGGTAAAGAGGTCCGCTCTCACAAGATCGTTAGCAGCGATCAGTGTCGGGTTTCCTTACAAATGTCGACATCCCGAACAGCATGGAGAAAATTATTATATAAAAATTAACTAATTAACTATGAAGCCAGTTGAGTCTTACTGTTGGCACATCGCTTGCGTATGGATGCCGGATCTGATTCACTGTGAGCTGGTATACAAGGAATGAACAGAAAAAATATCATCGCGGTCTCGCTGGCTGCGGGTGTACTTGGCTGGGTTTCGCATGCAAACGCCGATCTGATATCAATCGGATTGGAGGAAGCGGGCGTCAATGGTGGCGCGATCACTACGGAAGCCACCGGCAGCAAGGCGGCGACGCTCGGTGCGACAGTCTATGGAACATTCTCTCTCAACCAGGCAACCGCGCAGGACACGGCGGGAATAGGACTGCCCGCGCTGTTGAACTCCAACTCGCTCAACACGTCCACCATCGTCCCTGGCGTTCTTCACGTCTTCATCACGGCGCAGGGGCTCACAACCCCCGTCGGGCTGAACAACTTGATCACCGCTTTCGCCGTTAACGACCTGAGCGGTTCGATAACATCGGTCACGGAACAGACCTTCCTGAATGCGGCAAACACGCTGTACGGCACCACGACGCCGCTGTCGTCGGCAACGTTTACCGCGATCGGGACCTCGTCCCCCGCTGGTGTTCCGGAGACGTTGGCGGCTCCGTTCTCGGTGACCGAGGAGTACACGATCACCGCGGCAAATTGGGAAACGGGCAACGCCAACCTCACCATCGATTTGAAAGATGCTGCCGCGGTTCCCGAGCCGACGTCGCTCGCCCTGCTCGCCTCGGGGCTCATTGGCGTGGGCTCGCTTGCCCGTCGCCGGCGGCGTCAGGCGGCTAAAGACCCTGCATAAAGACCGGCACTACCGGGGGCGGCCGCGCCCGTGTTGACCCGGATTGAAGCACTGGCCACAATAAACGGGTAAGTACCTTTGAGACGAGTGGGCGATGAGCACCTTTGCCATGCTGTTGGTTGTGGCGGCGCTTTTTTTGATCGTTTCAGCGTGTGAGGGGCCGCCCTCTGTCGGTCAGGCGTTCTCGCCGTCGGCGGCGGGCGGCCCGCCGCCGGATGTCGGCCCGCCGTCGTCGCAGCCCAATCCGATGGCGGTCGTCATCGGCCCGGCCGGGTTGCACGCGCGTTAGGCGTCAGCGTTCGGCGAGGCGCGCGGGGCTAGCGGCATGCCACAGGGCGGGGTCGGCGAAGGCGAAATGCGCCAGGATCTCGACCAACGGGATCTCGTGTACGACAAAGACGAGCCGGCTGCGGCGCTCGCCCCGAGCCCCATCGGCGGGCCAGTTGGACGGCCAGTCTTCGAGCCATTCGGGGGCGAACATCGCGTGCTGCGCCGCCTGCACCACCGCGGGCCGGTCCGGGCGGTCGGCAAAGCGCACGATGCCCTTGACCCGCAACAGATCGTTGCCGCGCTCGCGGGCGAGCCCGCCCAGAGCCCGTGCGAACTCGAGCCGGCTGACCTCGCGCCCGAGGCTGATCGCAAAGCTGTCGATGCCGTGGCTGTGGGCGGCGACCGGCGCCGCCTCCAAGACCGGCGCCGCCGTCCGGCCGCCGGCGCCGAACAGCACCGCGCCCGGGTCCTCGGCCGCGCCCGCCGGCAGGCGCCGCGCGCGGTCGTTGAGCCGGTCGAGCCGGGACGCCAGTTCGGGGCCGAACGGGGCCAGATCGGTCTTGCTGATGACGAGGGTGTCGGCGAGGGCCACCTGCCGCGCCGCCTCGGCAAAGCGGTCGATGTTGCCCGCCCCCGTGACCGCATCGACCAGGGTGACGACCCCAGCCAGATGCAGGCAGTGGTCGAGCATCGGATCGGCGCCCAGGGTGTAGAGGATTGGCGCCGGGTCGGCGAGGCCGGTGGTTTCGACGACGATGCGGCGAAAGGCGCGGATGTCGCCGTCCGCACGCCGGTCGAGCAGGCCGCGCAAGGTGCGGGCGAGATCCTCGCGAACCGCGCAGCACAGGCACCCGCCGGGCAGCTCGACGACGCTGCCCTCTACGAAGTCGACGAGATGATGGTCGATCGCGATTTCGCCGATCTCGTTGATGACGACGGCGGTGTCGGCGAGCGCCGGCGACGTCAGCGCGCGGCGCAACAGCGTGGTTTTGCCGCTGCCGAGAAAACCGGTCAGCACCGTTGTCGGCAGTGTTTCGGGTTCGGGCATCCTTAGTTAACCACTAGAGCACGGGCAATCGCTAAAAGATCGTTTCACGGACGGGTGCTGGCGGCAAGGGCTGACGGCAAGGGCTGACGGCAAGGGCTGACGACGAGTTGCAAAAATCGCCGCACAAGCGATTGCATTCTCGGCTCTGCGTCCGCATCATGACGGCCATAATCGCTCGGCATGGGTGGTTTAGCAGGCAGGCGGGGAAATGCGGGCGGTATGGTGGCGAGCAATTTGAGCAGCCGCGCGGCTGCGATGGACGGGGACGCGCTGCTCTCGGTCTCCGAGGTGTCAAAGCATTTTGGCGGGGTCCGCGCCGTCGAGGACATTTCGCTGAGCGTGCGCCGCGGCGGGCTCACCTCGATCATCGGCCCGAACGGCGCCGGCAAGACGTCGCTGCTCAACATCGTCAGCGGGTTTTACCAGCCCGACACCGGCTCGATCCGGTTCGCCGGCCGGGACGTGACCGGGACGCGCCCGTCGGGCATCGCCGCGCTCGGCATTGCCCGCACCTTTCAGAACATCGCGTTGTTTGCCGGCATGACCGTGCTCGACAACATCATGCTCGGCCGGCATGTGCGGATGCGCGCCGGCATCTTGTCGTCCTTTGTCTATTGGGGGATGGCGCAGCGCGAGGAGGTGGCGCACCGCGCCCGGGTCGAGGAGCTGATCGAGTTTCTCGAACTCGAAGACCTGCGCAAGCAGCCGACGAGCGGTCTCGCCTACGGCTTGCGAAAGCGCGTCGAGCTCGGCCGCGCGTTGGCGCTCGACCCGACGCTCTTGCTGCTCGACGAGCCGATGGGCGGCATGAACCAGGAAGAAAAAGAAGACATGGCCCGCTTCATCCTCGAGGTGAACCGGGAATGGGGCACGACGGTCATCCTGATCGAGCACGACATGGCGGTGGTGATGGACATTTCCGAACGCGTCGCGGTGCTCGATCACGGCCGCAAGATCGCCGACGGCACGCCTTCCGAGGTGCAGCGCCACCCGGATGTGATCCGCGCCTATCTCGGTGGCAGCGCGGTGCGCGAGAAGGAGGCCGCAGCGTGAGCCTCGACCCCGCGCCTTCCGGCGCGCCTGCCGTGTCGGCGTCCACCACCCTGCCGCGCCTGCTGCGGCGCAACGCGGCGACGATGGCCGGGCGGCCGGCGATCCGCGAAAAGACCCTTGGCATCTGGCAGACCCATACCTGGTCCGAATATGAGCGCCAGGTACGCGATTTCGCGCTCGGCCTCGCCGCGCACGGCTTTCGCCGCGGCGACAAATTGGCGGTGATCGGCGACAACCGGCCGCGGCTTTATTGGGCGCAGCTCGCGGCGCAATACCTTGGCGGCATCGCCGTGCCGATGTACCAGGACGCGATCGCGAGCGAAGTGGCTTATGTGCTGAACCACGCCGAGATCCGGGTGGTGGTGGCCGAAGACCAGGAGCAGGTCGACAAGATCCTCTCGCTGAAGGCGCGGCTGCCCGATCTCGACCTGATCGTCTACGACGATCCGCGCGGCATGCGGCACTATCCGAACCCGGCGCTCGAACCCTTTGACCGGGTACAGGAGGCGGGGCGCGAGTTCGCCGCCTCTCATCCGGGCTACCTCGACGGCGAGATCGACCGGAGCGCCGCCGCAGACGTGGCGCTCTTGACCTACACCTCAGGGACGACGGGCAACCCCAAAGGGGTCATGCTGTCGCACGCCAATCTCCTGGCGGCGGCTGCGGGATTTGTCGCCGCCGAGGACATCCGCCCGACCGACGACATCCTGTCCTATCTGCCGATGGCGTGGATCGGCGAGTCCTTGTTTTCGCTGGTGCTGACCTTGCTCGTCGGCTTTACCTGCAACTGTCCCGAGCGCCCGGAAACAGTGCAGCGCGATCTGCGCGAGCTGGGACCGACGGTGGCGTTGGCGCCGCCTCGGATCTGGGAGAACATGCTGACCCAGCTACGGGTGCGTGCCGCCGATGCGACCGCGGTCAAGCGCCGGCTGTTCGAATGCTTCCGCCGCCTCGCCGCGCGGGTCGAAATCGCCCGCGGCGCCGGAGAGCGGCCGTCGCTGCTCCAGCGCCTCGGCCTGGCGCTCGGTGAGATCGCGGTTTACGGGCCGGTGCGCGACCAGCTCGGCCTGCGCCGCGCGCGCTGGGTCTACACCGGGGGCGCCCCGCTCGGCCCCGACACCTATCGTTTTTTCCGCTCGTTCGGGATCAATTTGAAGCAGGTCTGGGGGTCGACCGAACTATCGGGGCTCGCGGCGTTGCAGCGCGACGGCGAAGCCGATCCGGACACCGTCGGCCCGGCCATTCCGGGCAGCGAAATCCGGATCGGCGAAAATGGTGAGGTGCTGGTCCGCTCGGGGGCTGTGTTCCGCGGCTATTACAAAGAGCCCGAGGCGAGCCGTGACGCGGTCGACGGCGAAGGCTGGTTTCGCACCGGCGATTGCGGCTATGTCGACGCTCGCGGGCATCTGGTTGTCGTCGATCGCGCCCGCGATGTCGGCAAGCATGCCGACGGCACCCCGTTCGCCCCGCAATTCGTCGAAAACAAGCTGAAATTCAGCCCCTATATCGCCGAGGCGGTGGCCTTTGGCGACCAGCGGCCGTTTGTTGCGGCGATGATCGCGATCGACCTCGGCACCGTCGGCAATTGGGCCGAGCGTCACAACCTCGCCTACACCTCGTTCCAGGATCTGAGCGCCAAGCCCGAAATCCGGCGGCTGATCGCCGACGAGATCGCCCGTTGCAATGCCGGCCTGGCCGCCGCCGCCCGGATCCGCCGCTTCATGCTGCTCAGCAAGGAGTTCGACGCCGACGACAGCGAGATCACCCGCACCCGCAAGGTGCGCCGCCGCTTTATCGCCGAGAAATATGCCGCCGCGGTCGAGGCTTTTTACGGCGGCGAGGACGAGGTCGAGCTGGTGACCGAGATCACCTATGAGGACGGCCGCAAGGCCCGGCTCGAAGCCCGGATGCCGATCGACACCATCACCGGCGTCGACGCGGTGGCGCGCCTCCCGGCTTATGCCTGACCCTGTCAGCCCAAATGAGCCGCGAGAGATCAACTTTACTTTCGTCATTCCTGCGAAAGCAGGAATCCAGCGCCCCAACGCGGCTCTGGACCCCCGCTTTCGCGGGGGTGACGCGTAAGATTCCGCTGGCCGCTGCGCCTTTCGAGCCCGCGAATGGGTAGCGTCGATTGGCAATTCACTTTCGTCCTGCTGATCAACGGGGTGCTGATCGGGCTGATGTACTCGCTGATCGCGCTCGGCTTTGTGCTGATCTACAAGGCCACCGACGCGATCAACTTTGCCCAGGGCGAATTCGTCATGTTTGCCGGCTTTATCGCCGCCGCGGCCGGCGACCTCGCCGGGCTGCCGTTCTGGGCCGCGGCGTTGCTGGCGGTCCTCGGCATGGTGGCGCTCGGTTTTGGCCTGGAGCGCGTCGTGTTGCGGCCGCTGATCGGCCGCCCGATCATTTCGGTGATCATGGCGACGATCGGGCTCGCCGCCGTGCTCAGGGGTTTCGCGGTGCTGGCCTTCGGGGCTGGTACGCGCGCGATCAACATGCCGGTCGGCGACTTGCCGATTGTGCTGGGGCCGGTCAACTTGCCGCCGGTCCAGCTCGTCGGCGCCGGGGTCAGCCTGGTGTTTCTCGCCGGCTTTACCTGGTTCTTTTTGAAGAGCCGGATCGGGGTGGCGATGCGCGCCGTCGCCGACAGCCAGCAGGTGGCGATGGCGATGGGCATCAACGTCCAGCGCTATTTCGCGCTCGCCTGGGCAATGGCGGGGGTGGTGTCGGCCTTGGGCGGCATCGTCTGGGGGGCGATGCTCGGCGTCGACAACCAGCTGGCGTTGGTCGGGCTCAAGGTGTTTCCGGTGGTGATCCTCGGCGGTCTCGATTCGATCGTCGGCGCGGTCGTCGGCGGGCTCGTCATCGGCATCACCGAGAATTTGGCGGCCGGCTATCTCGACCCTTATGTCGGCGGCGGGACCAAGGATTTCGTCCCCTATGTGCTGATGATCGCGGTGCTGATGATCCGCCCCGAAGGCATCTTTGGCCGCCGCCGCATCGAGCGCGTGTGATGGCTAAAACGCAGACCAAGAGACCGGCCCGCTTCTCCCTCTCCGCCCCCAGGGGCGGAGAGGGTCGGGGTGAGGTGGGGAGGCTTCGGGTCGCGCCGAACGCCCACCTCACCCTCCCATTGCTTTGCAACGGGCCCCTCCCTCTCCCCCCGAAGGGCGGAGAGGGCAGCAAGACGGTCTGACCCATGTTCCACCGCGAAGCCGGGGTGTTCAAAACCAGCTACGCCGCCGACATGGCGCTCTACCCGCTGCCGATCGCGCGATGGGCGGTGGCGGCGGTGGCGGTATTGTTCATCCTCGTCGTGCCGCTGACCTTCGGCGAGTATTACGTCTCGATTTTGAACCTGATCCTGATTGCGGTCGTCGGCGCGCTCGGTCTCAACATTCTCGTCGGCTATACCGGACAGGTCTCGATCGGGCACGGCGCCTTCATGTCGGTCGGCGCCTATACCGCAGCCAATCTGATCACTCGTCTCGGCGCGCCGTTCTGGATCGCGATCCCGGCGGGCGGGCTGATGGCGGCGCTGATCGGCCTGATCGTCGGCATTCCTTCGCTGCGCATCAAGGGTATCTATCTGGCGATCGCAACCCTCGCCGCGCAGCTGATCATCGAGTGGACGATAAACCACGTCCAATGGATCTCGGGCGGCGTGCAATCCTCGATCGAAATTCCGCGGCCGTCGGTGTTCGGCGTCGCGCTCAAGAGCGAAGTCCAGATCTATCTGTTTCTGATGTTCTTTGTCGTCTTGGCGCTGGTGGGTACGCTCAACCTGGTGCGCAGCCGCATCGGGCGCGCCTTTGTCGCGATCCGTGACCAGGATATCGCCGCCGAGATCATCGGCATCGACATCTTCCGCTACAAGCTCTACGCGTTTGCGATCTCGTCGTTCTATGCCGGAGTGGCCGGGGTGCTGGAAAGCTATTATCTCGGCATTGCCAATTACGAGCAGTTCCAAATCGACGTGTCGATCGATTATTTGGCGATGGTGATTATCGGCGGGCTTGGCTCGGTACTGGGTTCGGTGTTTGGGGCGATCTTTGTGACCTTGCTGCCGATTGTCACCCGCTGGTTTCTCAACTCATTTGGCGGTATCATCTTTTCGAACGCCGATCTGTTGAACGTCGTTCCCAATCTACGGTTGGTCATCTTTGGCGTGCTGATCATCTTTTTCCTGGTGGTCGAGCCCGAAGGACTGAACCGGCTGTGGCGCAACATTCGGAATTACTTCCGGATATGGCCTTTTTCCTACTAATCTTAAAACACCCGAAGGGAGGAGCACCAATGACGAAATCACTAACGGGCATGATGGCGCTGGCCGCCGGCGCCGCCGCCGGGCTGGGGCTCGCCTCCGGCGCACTGGCGCAGCCAAAGGAACTCGTGATCGGCGACCAATGCGACCGCACCGGCGCCACCCAGATCGTCGGTACGGTGCTGTGCCCGGCGATGCAGGATTATTACAAGCTGGTCAACGCGCAAGGCGGGATCGACGGCTGGATGATCCGTGGCGACGAGATCGACAACCAATACAAGGTCCCGCAAGGGATCGAGGCGTATGAACGGCAAAAGCAGATGGGCGCGGTGATGATGACGCTCTACGGCACGCCGCAGACCGTGGCGCTGAACCAGCGGCTCGAACAGGACAAAATGCCGACGACCTCGCCCGGCTTCGGGATCGCCGCCGCCGCCGACGGCGCGCGTTATCCCTACCTGTTCCCGATCGCCGCAACCTATTGGTCGCAGGGCGCCGGCGCGGTCAAGTTCGCCAAGGACAAGCTTGGCGGTGACCTGAAGGGCAAGAAGATCGCCTATGTCTACTATGACAACCCGGCCGGCAAGGAGCCGCTGCCGATCATCGACGCGTTGCAAAAGTCGGAGGGGTTCGAGCTGAGAACTTTTGCCGTTCCGCCGCCGGGGGTCGAGATGGGGGCGCAGATCCTCGACATCACCCAGCGCTATCATCCCGACTTCATCATCATGCATCTGTTCGGCCGCTCACCCTCGGTGGCGATCAAGGGGCTCAAGGGCGCCGGCTATCCGCTGTCGAAGGTCATCGGTCTGGTTTGGGCCTCGGCCGAGGCCGACATATTGGCATCGGGCGGCTGGAGTGTGGCCGAGGGCTACAACACCTTGCAGTTCGCCGGCGCCGGCGACGACTATCCGGTACGCCAGCAAATCAAGGCGATTTACCAAAAAGAAGGCAAGCCGCCGCCGAAGGAAATGGACGACACGGTCATCTACAACCGCGGCCTGTTGCAGGCCGCCGTCCAGGTCCAGGCACTCAAGAACGCGCTGAAGATCAGCGGCGGCGAGAAACCGACCGGCCCACAGGTCAAGGAAGGCATGGAACAGATCCACGATTTCACCCTGGGCGGCCTCGTCCCGCCGCTGCAGGTCACCCCGACCGATCACGAAGGCGGCGGCTGGGTGCAGGTCTTCCAGGTCCATGACGGCAAATTCGTCAAGGAGACCGAGTGGTTCCGCGCCTATCGCGACGTCGTCGACAACGCGGTCAAGACCGCGGAATAAGCGCAATCGGATCAGCTAGCCCGATTTCGATCGGGCCGGCTGATCACCGGCCGGGCCGGCAAAACAAGAAGAGGAGAGACCGCGATGAGAAAAAAAGTGACGCCGGCCGCGGCGGTCATCGTCGCCGCCTGCCTATGGGTCGCGGGTCCGGCGATGGCGCAGCAGAAGCAAGTGGTCATCGGCGTGCAGTGCGATCGCACTGGCCCGACCCAGATCACCGGCGTCGTGCTGTGCCCGGCGATGCAGGACTACTACAAGCTGGTCAACAATGCCGGCGGCATCGACGGCTACCAGATCAAAGCCGACGAGATCGACAACCAATACAAGGTGCCGGCCGCGGTCGAAGCGTATCAGCGTCAGAAGCAGATGGGTGCGGTGCTGATGACGCTTTACGGCACGCCAATGACGGTGGCGCTGAACCAGCGGCTCGAACAGGACAAGATCACGACGACGTCGCCGGGGTTTGGCGTTTCCGCCGCGGCCGACGGCACCCGCTACCCCTATTTGTTCCCAATCGCCGCGTCCTATTGGTCCCAGGCGGCAGCCGCGGTCAAGTTTGTCAAGGACCAGCTTGGCGGCGACCTGAAGGGGAAAAAGATCGCCTATCTCTATTACGACAACCCGGCCGGCAAGGAGCCGATGCCAATCATCGACACGCTGCAGAAGTCCGAAGGGTTCGAATTGCGGAGCTATGCCGTGCCGCCGCCGGGCGTCGAGCTGGGCGCGCAGGTGCTCGACATCACCCAGCGCTATCATCCCGACTTCGTCATCATGCAATTATTCGGCCGCGCGCCCTCGGTGGCGATCAAGAGCCTGAAGGGCGCCGGCTATCCGCTGTCGAAGGTGATCGGGTTTGTTTGGGCCGCATCCGAGGCTGATATCGCGGCTGCCGGCGGCTTCGGGTTGGCCGAAGGCTATCATGCGCTCGAATTCGCCGGTACCGGCGACGACTATCCGGTCCGCCAGCAAATCAAGGCGATGTACAAAAAGGACGGCAAGGAACCGTTCAAGCTGATGGATGACAACACGGTTTATTACAACCGCGGGCTGCTTCAGGCGGCGCTCCATGTCGAAGCGATCCGCAACGCGCTGAAAGACAACGGCGGCAAGCAGCCGACCGGGACCGATATCAAAAAGGGGATGGAAGAGATCCACGGCTTCACTTTGGGCGGGCTGGTGCCGCCGCTGCAGGTCACGCCGGCCGACCATGAAGGCGGCGGCTGGGTGCAGGTCGTCCAGGTCCACGACGGCAAGTTCGTCAAAGAGACCGACTGGTTCCGGGCCTATCGCGACGTCGTCGAAAACGCGGTCAAGACCGCCGAGTAGATCCCGATCAGAGGGCCGCCGGTGCTCGCGCTCAACAACATCGAAGTCGTCTATGACGGCGTCATCCTGGTGCTGAAAGGGGTTTCGCTCGAGGTCGAGGAGGGCCGTATCACGACCTTGCTCGGCGCCAACGGCGCCGGCAAGACGACGACGTTGAAGGCGATATCGGGGCTGTTGCGCAGCGAGCGCGGCGAGGTCACCAAGGGCACGGTCGAGCTCGACGGGGAACGGCTCGACCGGCTGGCGCCGCACGACGTCGTGCGCCGCGGCGTCGCCCAGGTTTTCGAGGGCAGGCGGGTCTTCGAGAATCTGACGGTCGAAGAGAACCTTGTCGCCGGCGCCCACACCCGCAAGGATTTCGCCCGGGCGCGGGAGGGGATCGACGAGGTCCTCGACACCTTTCCGGCGCTCAAGGAGCGCCGCCACCAGCCCTCCGGCTATCTGTCGGGCGGCGAGCAGCAGATGCTGGTAATCGGCCGCGCGCTGATGTGCGAGCCCAAGGTGATATTGCTCGACGAGCCTTCGCTGGGCCTGGCGCCGCTGCTCGTCGGCGAAATCTTCGGCATCATCCGCCGCCTGCGCGAGGAACGCGGGCTGACCGTGCTGCTGGTCGAGCAAAACGCGGCATTGGCGCTCGACATCGCCGACCACGGCTACGTCATGGAAAACGGCCGCATCGTGCTCGAAGGCCCGGCCGAAGCGCTGCGCCAGAATTCCGACATCAAGGAATTCTACCTCGGCCTCAACGAGGCCGGTGCGCGCAAATCCTACCGCGACCTCAAACACTACAAGCGCCGCAAGCGCTGGCTCTCGTGAGCCGGCACCGGGCTCAGCGGCGGCGCGCGAAATAGTCGCGACCGGTCAAATCGTCATTCCGGGATGCCTCGCAGAGGCAGGCCCGGAACCCATGAGCACCGCGCCTCGCCTCATATTGTCGCAGGCGGTGTGCTCGGGTTCCGGGCACACGGGCGCTGCCCGCGCCCCGGAATGACAGTCTGGTGCATTTCGTCATACACTCGCGCAGGCTGGGACCGAGGGCAAAAGCGAATGCCGGCTTTTACCGGCATGATAAAACGAACGGATAGGGCGTCGCTGGCCGGCCGATGTGTTGGCGTACCGGCCCTCTCTGTTTGCCGCGTCAGCTTGAAGACGGAGCCATTATGAACGCAACACTTCCCCGCATCGCCGTGATCGGCACCGGCGGCACGATTTCCTCGCTGGGTGCGTCGAGCCTCGACGTGCTCGATTATCCCGATTTTGGGCAGAAGCTCTCCGCCGAGGCGTTGCTCGACCGGTTCCCTGAGACGCGGCTTGTCGCCGACCCGGTGCCGGTCACGGTTCGCCAGGTCGGCAGCACCGAGATCGGTCCCAAGGAGTGGCTCGAACTGCGCGCGTTGATCCACAAGATTGCGCATGACGAGCCCGCGACCGCCGGATTTGTGATCACTCACGGCACTGCGACCCTCGAAGAGACCGCGTTTTTTCTGAACCTGACCCTCGCCGTCGCCCAGCCGGTGGTATTGGTCGGCGCGCAGCGCCCGGCGAGCGCGCTCGGCACCGATGCCGGCATGAACCTGGTCAACGCGTTGCGCGTCGCCGGCTCGCCGGCGGCACGCGGCAAGGGGGTGCTCGTCCTCCTCAACGACGAGGTCAACACCGCGCGCGACGTGGTCAAGACCTCGACCTATCGCTTGCAGACCTTCCGCTCGCTCGATTTTGGCGCGCTCGGCCATGTCGACGGCGACGGCGTGCATTTCTACCGCGCGCCATTGGGCGTCCACATGCCCGACACCCCGTTCGCCGCGCTCGACCTCAAAGAGCCGCTGCCCCGCGTCGACATTGTTTATTCCTATGCCGGGGCCGACGGCGCGCTGGTCGACGCCGCGGTCGCCGCCGGCGCGCGCGGGCTCGTCTCGGCCGGGTTTGCGCCGGGCAGCCCGACACCGGATCAGCGCGCCGCATTCGAGCGCGCCGCCAAGGCCGGTGTCGTCGTCGTGCAATGCAGCCGCGCCAGCGGCCGCGTCGCCCCGCGCCGCCGGCTGCGCGAATCAGGCATCGTCGCCGGCGAGGATCTGAGCCCGCAAAAGGCCCGCATCCTGCTGATGCTGGCGTTGACCACGGCTGCCGACATCGCCGCGATCCAGCAGTTGTTCCAGTCCTGCTGACCCGGGGTCGGCGCGACGGTTACGGCAGTTCGTCTTTCGGCAGCAATCCGCTGTCGACGAGGGCGCGCAACAGGCCGCGTAGTTGGGCCGAACGCTCCGGTCCGAACCCGCGCTCGAAGCCGCGCTGCGCCTCGACCCAGGCCCGGCGCGATTCCTGAAAGCGCGCTTCACCCGCCTCGGTCAGCCGCAACTCCTTGATGCGGCGGTCGGAGCGGCCGGGGGTGATCGTGATCAGCCCGTCGCGTTCGAGCGGGCGGATGTTGCGGCCGAGCGTCGTGCGGTCCATGACCAGCTCGGCCGCCAACTCGTTGATCGTCATCGGCCCCAGCCGCTTCAAGCGGACGAGAATGCCGTATTGGCTGGTGCGCAGCCCCGATTGCGCGAGGTGCCGGTCGTACAGCTGCGTCACATAGCGCGCCGCCTGGCGCACCGCGAGGCAGTTGCAATCGGACAAATTGGGCTGAGGATCGGCAGACACCGGTAAACGCCCAAAAGTATGAGGTGAAGGTGATTTAAGAGCATATGCGCGCTTGTCAATGCTGATCGAGCCCATGATTCCCCGCCGTGGCCTGCGTCGGCGCCGCCGGTCGAACTCTTTCTCCGGCGCTCTCCGGAAAAACTCGGTCGCCGCCGACGCGTCGCCTGGTCGACCTCGCAATCGACAGCTCGCCGTCAATCCGCCGGCCGACGATGGCAGCTCACCCCTCCGCCTTGTCACTGGGTTGCGGCGCTGCTATATGCGCTACCGCCGCGCGTGCCGCTCAGGAGAGATCTAAGATGTCCGTTTCTGCCGATTACAAGGTCGCCGACATCGCTCTCGCCGAGTGGGGACGGCGCGAGATCGCCATTGCCGAAACCGAAATGCCGGGGCTGATGGCGTTGCGCGACGAGTTCGGGGCGTCACGGCCCTTGAAGGGTGCGCATATCGTCGGCTGCCTGCACATGACGATCCAGACCGCGGTGCTGATCGAGACTTTGATCGAGCTCGGCGCCACCGTGCGCTGGAGCTCGTGCAACATCTTCTCGACCCAGGACCACGCCGCTGCCGCGATTGCCGCCCGCGGCGTCCCGGTCTTCGCCTGGAAGGGCGAGAGCGAGGACGAATACGAGTGGTGCATCGAGCAGACCTTGCGCGGCCCAAATGGTTGGACGCCGAACATGGTGCTCGACGACGGCGGCGATGCGACCAAGATCCTGCACGACAACTACCCGGACCTCCTCGCCGGCATCCGCGGCATCTCGGAAGAGACGACGACCGGTGTCAACCGGCTCTACGACATGATGCGGCGGGGTCAGCTGAAGGCGCCGGCGATCAACGTCAACGACAGCGTGACCAAGTCGAAATTCGACAACCTCTACGGTTGCCGGGAAAGCCTGGTCGACGGCATCAAGCGCGCCACCGATGTGATGCTGGCGGGCAAGCTCGCGGTGGTGTGCGGCTTTGGCAATGTCGGCAAGGGCTCGGCGGCCAGCCTGCGGAGCCAGGGCGCCCGCGTCATGGTCACCGAGATCGATCCGATCTGCGCCTTGCAGGCGGCGATGGAGGGCTATCAGGTCGCCACGATGGAGGACGCGGCGCCGGTCGCCGACATCTTTGTCACCGCGACCGGCGACATCGACGTGATCACGATCGACCACATGCGGCAGATGAAGGACCGCGCCATCGTCTGCAACATCGGCCACTTCGACAGCGAGATCCAGATCGAGGCGTTGCGCAACTACCCGTGGGAGGAGGTCAAGCCGCAGGTCGACGAGGTCGTCTTTCCCGACGGCAAGCGGCTGATCGTTCTCGCCAAGGGACGGCTCGTCAATCTCGGCTGCGCCACCGGCCATCCGAGTTTTGTGATGAGCGCGTCCTTCACCAACCAGGTGTTGGCGCAGCTCGAGCTGTGGACCAACCACGGCCACTACGAAAACAAGGTTTACGTATTGCCGAAACACCTCGACGAAAAGGTGGCGCTGCTCCACCTCGACAAGCTCGGCGTCAAGCTGACCCAGCTGAGCCCGGCCCAGGCGGGATATCTCGGCCTCGACCGCACCGGCCCGTTCAAACCCGAGCATTATCGCTATTGACGCATTTCCGCAGGCCGGACCGTAGCTGACCACAGAGATATGGCGGATATAGAGAAGACAGACCGGCGTCCTTCATGTCGATTCACTGCGCGCCGCGGCTGCCTGCGGCCGCATCCTTCCACATCCACGGCCGGTCAGTTCCGACGTCGTCCTATGGTCCGTACTGCAATATCCCAGGCATGGCGGATGCCGATGAACGACATTGGCCCCATCGCAAGGGCAAGAACCCCTCTGGTGCGCGGCGCCGACGGTGCTGCTCGAGCGACGGCCGCCTGTCGCAACAGACGGCGGGTTGTCGCTTCGTCGATCCCGTCGCGATCCATGAGCTGTTTCACGATCGGCTCGGCGAAGAGCTGATCGAGCCTCGGCTCGTCGAATGCACACATCCCGGCCATCGCGCGCAGGGCTCCACAGCCGCGTCGCATAGACACTCTTCGGACCGCACCGCATCCCGTCCTTGGAGCCGTCATTATTCGACCAGCGCGTGATCCATGCGGTCGCCGCGGGGTGGCTTCTGGAAGAAGAAGACCAGCGGGAGGGCGAGGAGCGTCAACATCATCAGCAGTTTGAAGTCGTCGATGTAGGCGATGACCTGGGCCTGCAGTGTAATGGTGGCGTCGAGCGCGGCGCGCCCGGCGGCGGTCAACGGACTCCACAAATGCGCGATGGCCGGGTTTTCGAACAGGCGGTTGGCCGCGGTGACGTAACCGCCGATTTCGGCGTGATTTTCCTGGGTATTGCTGACGAGCAGGGCAGAGGTGGCTGAAGCACCCATGCTCTGACCAATATTGCGAGCCAGGGTAAAGAAGCCGGCGCCCGCGGTCCGCTGCTCCGGCGCCAATGTTCCGAGCGCCGTCACGCTGAGCGGCACGAACAAAAAGCCCATCCCGGCCCCCTGGACGATACCGTTGAGGCCGACTGTCCACTCGGACACGTCTGGCGTCCAACGGGTCATATCCCACATCGCCCAGGCGCTCAGCCCGAGGCCGATTGCGAGCAGGACGCGCGTGTCGAGGCGCCCGACGAGCTTGCCTACGATCATCATCGCGACGAGCGTGCCGAACCCTCGCGGCGCCAGCGCAAAACCGGCCGTCAGGATCGGATAGCCCATCAGATCCTGCAGATAGAGCGGCAAGAGGGCCAACGGGGCGAAATAGGTGAGACCGACGATGAAGCCAAAGAGCGTCCCGGCGGTGAAGTTGCGGTCGCGGAACAGAGCCGGGTTTACGAACGGCGCCTTGGCCGTGCAGGTTTGCACCAGGAACAGCCACAAGGCCGAGCCGCTGACGATCGCGTAAATCAGGATTTCCCCAGAGCCAAACCAATCGAGCTCCTCGCCGCGATCGAGCAGGATCTGCAATGCGCCGATCGCCACGCTCAACGTAGCGAAACCGAACCAGTCAAGTTTTCCAGGATGTTTGGTCGTTTGCGGTAGGAATGCCGTCATCCCCAGAAACGCGAGGATGCCGATCGGCACATTGATGTAGAACACCCAACGCCAATTGTAGTTATAGGTGAGCCAGCCGCCGAGAACCGGGCCGATGATCGGGCCGATCATGATGGCCATGCCCCAGTACGCCATGGCCTGGCCCTGGCGCTCCTTTGGATAGATGTTCATCAGCACCGCTTGCGAGAGGGGCACCAATCCCGCGCCAAAGGCGCCCTGGATCAGCCGGAAAAGCACGATTTCGACCAGCGAGTGGGCCATGCCGCACAGTATCGAGGCCATCGTGAAGCCGACGATCGAGGTCAGGAACATGGGCTTGACGCCAAATCGTGCAGCGAGAAACCCGGTCGGCTGCGTCATGATCGCCGCCGCGACGAGGTAGGAGGTCAGCACCCACTCGATCTCGTCCTGGTTGGCTGCGACGCTGCCCTGGATATAGGGCAAGGACACGTTGGCGATCGTCGTGTCGAGCGCCTGCATGACTGTCGCAAGCACGACGCAGGCGGTAATCGCCAGGCGATTGGGCACCGCCGTCGCGCCCGGCTTGCCGGTCGCCGCCATCAGCCGTGCGTCCCTTCGCCGAACAGCGCGGTCAGAAAATGCGGCAGCCCGCGCTTGTGACCGGTGTAGACCGAGACCTCGACGCTCATCCCGGCGCGCAACGGCGGCATGCTCTTGTCGGTGGTGTCGATCTGCACCCGCAGCGGGATGCGCTGGACGACCTTGACCCAGTTGCCGCTGGTGTTCTGCGCCGGCAGCAGCGAGAACTCCGACTGCGCCGCCGGGCTGATACTGGCGACGGTGCCGCGCCATTCCCGCCCAGGATAGGTGTCGACCGTGATCGCGGCCAGCTCGCCAGGGCGAACATCGGTTAGCTCGGTTTCTTTGGGCTGCGCCTCGACCCAAACCCGATCCGTGTCCACGAGATTAAAAGCGGTGGTCGAGGCGGGGAGATACATTCCCAGCTCTAACAAGGGTACATTGGTCACGGTGCCGGTGTACGGCGCACTGACAACGGTGTCGCGCAGTTCTCGAGCGTCTTCGTCGCGGGCAGCCATCGCCTGGCGATATTCCGGATACTGCTCGACCGGGAGGTCCGGGTTGCCGTCGAGATTGGCGACGATGCCGGCCAATTGCGCCTTGAGCGAAACCAGCGACTGTTCCGAGGTCTGCAGATTTAGCCGCATCTGATCCACAGTCGTTTGCGCGGCAAATTGCTGGCGGGCCAATATCGTTTGACGCTCGTACTGCCGCTGATTGAACGCAATCTGGTCTTCGGCGTGCTTTATCTGCGCCGCGACGTTTTGGTAATTCGCTTTTAACGCATTCAGATTGTCGCGGACGACGCCGAGCTGGGATTGCGCCTGATCCAGTTTCAGTTGAAAGGGCAACGGGTCGAGCCGAAACAGGACCTGCCCCGCCGTGACGTGCTGGTTGTCCCTGACCTCGATCGCCTCGACCATGCCGGACACATCGGTCGAAAGGCCGACCTTATTGGCCTCGATATAGGCGTCGTCGGTGGACGTGTAGGCGCCTCCCTCGAAATAGAAATAGGCGCCGCCGATCAGCGCAATGGGCAGCAGCAGAAACAGCGCCCAGCGCAGCCGGCGCCGGCGTGACGCCTGTGGCCGCTCCTCGGGCGCGGACGAACTCTCGGGCGGCAGTTCCCATTTCTTTCGCGGAACCGTGCGTCTCGCTGCCGGCGCTTCGGACGCATCGGAGCGCAGCGAAACCGACGCCGTGTCGGCGAGCGTCCGGCTTTGTCCGGGCGTCATCGGCGCTACCGGTCCTGTGCGTCGACATGCGGGACCTTGTAGGACGCGCCACTGTCAGGCGCCGGCGCCACATTAGCAAAGGGAAGAACGGTGATTTGGGGGCCCGGCGGCCGACAGGGACCGGTAGTGGTGCGGCACGGCGGATCCGCACATGCCGCGATGCCGATTCCCGCCAAAAACGCCGCACCGAGGACCACAGATTTACAGGTATTCAACATATGACGCCTTCTAGCGTTTCCTCCCTTGGCAGAATGGGCTTCACAATGTCGTTTGATAATATATTTCATATCGAATAATCTATTCGATGTTGCTCAACGATCGGAGAGCCTTGTGGACCGCTTCGACAGCATGCGGGTTTTCGCGAAGGTCGTGGAAAGCGGCAGCTTCGCGGGTGCCGCGGCCCGGCTCGAAATTTCTGCGAGCATGGTCACCCTGCATGTGAAGCAGCTCGAGGAACGGTTGGGCGTGCGGTTGCTGAACCGCACGACGCGCAAGGTCAGCCTCACCGAGACTGGCCGCGCCTACTACGAGCGCTGCACGCGACTGCTGGTTGATCTCGAAGAAACCGAGCAAGCCGTTAGCGACATGCACGCGGCCCCAAGCGGTGAGCTGCGGGTCAATGCAACGGAGACTTTCGGCATACTGCAGCTGGCGCCCGCCATTGCCGACTTCACCACGCGCTTTCCCGCCATCTCCGTCGAGTTGATGCTGAGCAAGCACATCGTCGACCTGATCGAGGAAGGTTTTGACGTCGCCGTGCGCGTCGGGGAGCTTCCGGACTCGAGCCTTATCGCCCGCCAGCTCGCACCCTGCCGCATGGTAGTCTGCGGGGCGCCGAGCTATTTTGAGACGCACGGCAAGCCGCGGACGCCCGCCGATCTCACCGCCCACAATTGCCTCACGGTGGTTGGGACCGGGTCACCCTACTACCGCGGATGGCATCTGATGGCGGCGGACGGCACCGCGCTGAATATCTCGCCTGTGGGAAACCTGCGCACCAACAGCGGGGCGGTGCTGATCGTCGCCGCAATCGCCGGACATGGCCTGGCGTGTCTGCCGACCTATCTCGTCGGCGACGCGCTGCAGTCGGGGCGGCTGGTGACGGTGCTGGACGATTACATGGCGCCCCCGCTGCCGCTGCGCGCCCTTTATCCGCACAACCGCTATCTTTCGGCCAAGGTACGCGCCTTCGTCGACTTTCTCGCGGCCCGCTTTGGGCAAGAACCGCCATGGGACAGCTGGCGTCGAGCTCCCATCGAGCCGTCCCGGGGTTGAACTGTTGTAACCGGTCTGAGCCGGTCAGCGTCCTCAGGAGGTCGTGATCGCCGACACCGAAATGCCGGGGCTGATGGCGTTGCGTGACGAGTTGGGGGCGTCACGCCCGCTGGCTGGTGAGTGCGCATCGTCGGCTGCCTGCAAATGACGATGCAGACCGCGATGCTGATCGAGACCCTGATCGCCCAGGCGGGGTATCTCGGCCTCGACCGCACCGGCCCGTTCAAACCCGAGCATTATCGCTACTGACCCGCAAAACACACGCTTTTGCAACTTTTACGGGACCGTTGGTCGCTTTCCCTCTTTTCTTTTACCAAAATCACCCCATAATGCCGCGTTAAGAGTGTTGGAGAGGAATTCGCCGACCTCTGGATGCAGAAGGGGGTGTCGTATGGTCTTGGAGGGCGTGGCCGTACTCGCATCGATTGTTGCGACCGCTTGCATTGCGCTGTGGTTTCAGGCACGCAGAGGAATGCGCCTCGACCGGCAGATGCTGGCCGGGAGCGAGCGCCGCCGGGTCGAGGCCGCGTCGATCGCTCGGCAGGCCGCCGAAGAGGCGATGCGGTTGCGCGAAGCGCTCGACGCCTTGCCGGTGCCGGTGTGGCGGCGCGACGGCGGCAGCGCGCTTGTCGACTGCAACCGGGCTTACGCCGCGGCGCTCGGCACCAGCCGCGAAGCGGCGCTGGCCGAGAACGGCACCTTGATCCCGATTGGCGACAGGAAAACAGCAGGCCACCCCGGCTGCTCCGGCTCATCCTCGGCAGAAGCTCATGTGGTGATCGGCGGCCAGCGCCGGCTGCTCGAAGTGAACGAGGCGTCGGGTGCGGGCGGTGAGACAATCGGCTTTGCGCTCGACCGCACCGATCTCGAAAGCGCGCGGGGCGAGTTGCGGCGGCACGTCGGGGCCCATGCCGCGGTGCTCGAAAGCCTTTCCGCCGCGGTCGCGATCTTTGGATCGGACAAACGGCTCAAGTACTTCAATACCGCCTTTATCGGGCTGTGGGGGCTGGACCCATCCTGGCTCGGGTCGGAGCCGACTCTCGGCGAGATCCTCGGGTGCCTGCACGAATCGCGGCGCTTTCCTGAATACCGCGATTTCGGCGCGTTCAAGCGCGAACGTTGCGCGCTGTTCACCTCGTTGATCGAGCCGCGGCACGAGCTGATGCATCTGCCCGACGGGCGCACTTTGCAGCTGACCATATCGGCGCATCCGTTTGGCGGTCTGACTTATGTTTATGACGACGTCAGCGACCGGCTGGCGCTCGAATGCTCCTACAACACGCTTGCCCAGGTACAGCGCGCGACCCTTGATCATTTGTTTGAGGGGATCGCCGTCTACGGTGGTGACGGCCGGCTCAAGCTGCACAACCCCGCGTTCCGCACGCTCTGGGGGCTGTCAGAGGCGGATGTCGCGGGCGAGCCGCACGTCCGCGAGATCGTCGACAAGACGCGTGATCTCCTCGACGACGGCGGCGATTGGACCAGGACTTCGAGAGGAGACCGTTGCCCAGGTCACCTCCCAGACCCTGACGAGCTGCCCGCTCTATCGCCGCGACGGCTCGATGCTCCAGGTCGCGAGCGTCCCGCTGCCCGACGGCGAAGTGCTGCTGACCTATCTCGACGTCAGCGACACCGCCCGGGTCGAGCGCGCGCTGCGCGAACGCAACGAAGCGCTCGAAACCGCCGGGCGGCTGAAAACCGAGTTCATCGCGAACGTCTCGCACGAGCTGCGCACGCCGCTGAATACGGTCGTCGGTTTTGCCGAGATTCTGCACAACCAGTATTTCGGGTCGCTCAATTCGAGCCAGTGCGAATACAGTCGCGGCATCCTCGACAGTGCGCATCAGCTGATGGCGCTGATCAACGACATGATCGACCTGGCGTCGATCGAAGCCGGCTATCTCGAATTGGAGCCTGGCCGGGTCGACATCCCCGGTATGCTGCAAGGGGTCATGAACCTGACGCGCGAACGGGCGCACAGCCGCGGGCTCGACATCGGTTTGTGCTGCCCGTCGCCGGTCGGGGTGATCGAAGGCGACGAGCGCCGCCTGAAACAGGCGTTGTTCAACTTGATCTCGAATGCGATCAAATTCACCCCTCCCGGCGGCGCCATTCGGGTCGAGGCGGAACGGGGCGACGACGCGGTGCTGTTGAGCGTTGCCGACAGCGCGGCCGGCGGCGCGGCGGCAGATCACACCCGAATCTTCGAGCAATCCGAGCGCAGCCGCACCCAGGCCGGTTCCGGCTTTGGCCTGTCCGTGGTCAAAAGCCTGATCGAGCTCCACGGCGGCACTGTCGAGATCGAAGCGGCCCCGGGCTGCGGGATGCGCGTCACCTGCCGGCTGCCCGTCGGCCGCGCCGCCGGCGGTGCCGCGGCCGCGGCCACACCCGAGCGGGATGGCGACCCGATCGATTCGTCCTGTGAGGCCGCAGCTTAGACGGCCGCTTCCGCTGCTGTGGCCCGCAGGCTTGGCCGCGGGACGGTTTCCACAGCGCGAGAGTCTACCAAAAGCAGATGTTGCGGGTAATCGCGACGGCGATATACAAGGCTTAGGTGATTGCCGTCGTAAATCTACCCGATGAAGCCGCCACTGCGGCATTTGCGCGGCGCCTCGTGGACCTGGCGCAGCCCGGCGACGTCATCGCGCTCGTCGGCGATCTCGGCGCCGGCAAAACGACCTTGGCGCGCGCCTTTATTCGCGCCTGCGGCGCTGCCGACGAGGAGGTTCCGAGCCCGACCTTTACCCTCGTGCAGACCTACGGGGCGGCGGATGCGGCGATCTGGCATTTCGACCTGTATCGCCTGACCGCGGCCGACGAGGCCTGGGAACTTGGCATCGAGGAGGCGTTCGCGTCGGGTATTTCGTTGATCGAATGGCCCGACCGCCTCGGGGCGCTGCTGCCGCGACGCCGCCTCGAAATCACCCTTGAATTCGGCGAGCGGCCAGAGGCGCGCCGCGCCGTTGTCGACGGCGACGCGCAATGGCGCGCCCGGCTGAGCGAAATCACGGCCGATGCCTGATCCGACCGCCTCCGCCGTCGCCGCGCATCGCGAAAGCAGCGGCCTCGCGACCCCGCCGCCGGCGGCTTCGGCACGGCAGCAGGCGATGGCCGCCTTTCTCAACGCCAGCGGCTGGAGCGGGACCGTAGCGGCGCCGCTCGCCGGCGATGCCTCGTTTCGCTCCTATTACCGCCTGCGCCGCGGCCTTGAGAGCGTTGTCGTCATGGACGCGCCGCCGCCGCAGGAGGACGTCGGCTCTTATGTCGCGGTCGCGGCAATCCTGCGCGCCCTCGGGCTCAGCGCGCCGGTCGTGCTGGCCGAGGACCGTGCCCAGGGGTTTCTGCTGATCGAGGATTTCGGCGACGACACCTATACCCGTCTGCTGCAGCGCGGCGCCGACGAGTGGGCGCTTTACGCGCTCGCCGTCGACGTCTTGGCAGCGGTGCAGCAGGCGTCGGCAGCAGCGGCGGGTGTGACCGGTCTGCCGCCCTATGACGACGCCCGCCTGCTCGCCGAAGCGGTCCTGCTGGTCGACTGGTATTTCCCGGCGGCGCTTGGAAAGCCGCCGACGGCCTCCATGCGCGAGGAATATCTGGCGCTGTGGCGTGCGGTTCTGCCGCTCGCGCGCGAGCCCTTCCGACCGACCCTGATTTTGCGCGACTTCCACATCGACAATCTGATGCTGCTGCCTGATCGCGCCGGAGTGCGGCGCTGCGGGCTGCTCGATTTTCAGGACGCGGTCGTCGGGCCGCCCGCCTATGATCTCGTCTCGCTGCTGGAGGACGCGCGCCGCGACGTGCCCGGCGCGCTGCGCCGGGAGATGACCGAACGCTATCTCGCCGCCTTTCCGGCACTCGACCGCGCCGATTTCCAGCGTTCGGCCGCTATTCTCGCCGCCCAGCGCAACTGCAAGATCCTCGGTATTTTTACCCGGCTGTGGAAGCGCGACGGCAAGCCCGCTTATCTCCGCCACATCCCGCGGCTGTGGCGGCTGGTCGAGCACGATCTGCGCCACCCGGCGCTGTGCGGCGTCGCGCACTGGCTCGACCGCCATCTGCCGCCCGCGGCGCGGCGCATACCCGAGCCGCGGGGGACCGCGTGATCGCGCCGCCCGGCCGGGCGATGGTGTTGGCCGCCGGGCTCGGCAAGCGGCTGCGTCCGGTCACCGACACCCTGCCAAAACCACTCGTCGAATTGAACGGGCGCACCTTGCTCGATCACGCGATCGACCGGCTGGAGGGGGCCGGCGTCGAACATGTGGTCGTCAACACCCACTATATGGCGGCCCTGATCGCGGACCGGCTCGCGCGCCGCAAAGCACCGCCGCATATCGAAATCTGCGAGGAGCCCGAGTTGCTCGAAACCGGCGGCGGCGTCGCCAACGCGCTGCCGCGGCTCGGCGAAATGTTTTTTGTCGTCAACGCCGACGTGTTCTGGCTCGACGGCAAGGATCCGGCATTGCTGCGCCTGGCCGGCGCCTTCGATCCCGAACGCATGGACGCGGTGCTGCTGTTGCAGCGCACGGTGAGTGCCGTCGGCTATGACGGCAGCGGCGACTATCTGCTCGACCCGGCGGGGAAGCCGCGGCGGCGGCGCGAGCGCGAGATCGCCCCGTTTCTGTTCGCCGGGATCCAGCTGTTGCACCGCCGGCTCTTCGAGGACTGGCCGGAGCGCGCCTTCTCGCTGGTCCGTCTGTTCGACCGCGCCGAAGAAGCGGGCCGGCTGCACGCGATCGTGCATGACGGCGAGTGGTACCACATCGGCACGCCCGCCGGTCTCGACGCAACCCGCGGGCGGCTCTCCTCGCACCGCATCGAGCGATAGGTGGCGTGCGCGCCGACACCTTTTGCAAGACGAGCTGGATACGTTGACGCGTCCATGACGCGGCGTTGATTAAAGAATTTTGCGTGACGCCCAGGCTTTACACGATCGCGCCCGGTCGCCCGTTTGCGGCGACCTTGGCCCAGGGGCTGCTGGCGATGGCCGGCAGCGACCCGCTGTCGCTGTCGCGGATCACGGTGCTCTTGCCGACGCGCCGCGCGGTGCGCGCCTTGCGTGACGCGTTTTTGCGCACCGCACCCGACGGCAGGGAGCCCGGAACTCCGTTGCTGCTGCCGCGGATGCGGCCGATCGGCGATCTCGATTCGGACGAGCTGACCTTGGTCGACGGCATCGCCGACGCCGATGGTCTGGCAGTGCCGCCCGCGATCCCGGAATTGCGCCGCCGGCTGCTGCTGACCCGGCTTGTCCTGAAATGGAGCGAGCAAGGGGGGCGCGAGCCGCTGCTTCCGGGCCAGGCCGCGGCCCTCGCCGCGAGCCTCGCCCGGCTGCTCGACACGGTTGCGGCCGAGGGCGCAAGCTTCGCCCGGCTTCGCGACCTCGCACCTCCCGATCTCGCCCAGCATTGGGAGGTCGTCCGCAAATTTCTCGAAATTCTTCCGAGCGCGTGGCCCGCCGTGCTCGCCGCCGAGGGGGCTCTCGACCCAGCTGATCGGCGCAACCGCCTGCTGGCTCGCCAGACCGCCATCTGGCAGCGCAACCCGCCGCGCGACCCGGTGGTCGCCGCCGGGCTGACCGGCGGCATCCCGGCGATGACCGAGCTGATCCACGTCGTCGCGACGCTCGAAAACGGTGCCGTGATCCTGCACGGCCTCGACCGGCGCTGCGACGCGGCGGAATGGGCCGCGATCGAACAGGACGAGGCGCACCCGCAATATCTGCTCGCGAGCCTGCTGAGCGCGTGCGCGCTGACCCCGGCCGATATTCAAGACTGGCCCGAGACATCCTCCGATCGTGGCGGGCGCACCCAGACCCGGCTGCGGCTGGTCGGCGAGGCGATGCGGCCGGCGGCGACGACCGACGCTTGGCGTAATCTGCCGCAATTTCCGCCTGATTCGCTCGCCGGGCTCAGCCGTTACGACTGTGCCGGCGCGCATGAGGAAGCGCTGACGATCGCCCTGCTGCTGCGCCGCAAGCTCGAAACCCCCGGCGCCACCGCAGCACTCGTCACCCCCGACCGGGAACTCGCCCGCCGGGTCGCGGGCGAGCTGGCGCGCTGGGGCATCGCGATCGACAACTCGGCCGGTCTGCCGCTGAACCGCACGCCACCCGGGGTGTTTTTGCGCCTCGTGCTCGATCTGGCCGCGAGCGAGCTGGCGCCGGTCCCGTTATTGGCGGCGCTGAAGCACCCGCTCGCCGCCGGCGGTCTGCCGCCGGTGGTGTTTCGCGACCTGACCCGCCGGCTCGAGCAGGCGATCCGCGGCCCGCGCCCGGCGCCCGGATTTGCCGGCCTGCGCGACGCCCTCGCCGGCAACGATGCCGAGAGGCTGCGCGCTTTCGCCGGCCGGCTCGAAGCCTGTCTCGGCGCGCTGCCCGGTTTGCTGACGGCCGACGCGGTGCCGCTCGTCCGGCTGGCGACCGCGCATGTCGAAGCGGCCGAACGGTTGGCGGCGAGCGCTGACGAGCCCGGCGGCGACCGGCTGTGGCGCGAGGCGGCCGGGGAAACCGCGGCCCGTTTCCATAACGAGCTGCTCGACGCCGCCGACGGTTTCCCGCCGTTGCCGGGCCGCCATTATCCGGCATTGTTCGAGGCGCTCGCCGCCGGCGCTGTGGTCCGGCCGCTTTATGGCCGTCATCCGCGGCTGGCGATCTGGGGCCTTGTCGAAGCACGGCTGCAGCAAGCCGATCTCGTCGTCCTCGGCGGGCTCAACGAAGGCGGCTGGCCCGGTCCGGCCGCGCATGATCCGTGGATGTCGCGGCAGATGCGGCGCGAATTCCGGATCGCCGTGCCGGAGCGGGCAATCGGCATCGCCGCGCACGATTTCGCCCAGGCGATCGCCGCACCGGAAACGGCACTGACCCGCGCCGCGCGCAGCGAAGGCGTGCCGACCGTCCCGTCACGGTGGCTCTTACGCCTCGATACCGTGTTGCGGGCCGTCGGTCTCGACGATGCGCTGGGGCCTGACCCGGCGATAGCAGCCGCGGCCGACGGGCTCGATGCCGCGGATTACCGGCCCTTGCCGCCGCCCGCGCCGCGTCCGCCGCTGTCGGCGCGGCCGCGCCGGCTGTCGGTCACCCAGATCGAGACCTGGCTCGGCGACCCCTATGCGATCTACGCTCGCCACATCCTGCAATTGCAGGCGCTGGACGAGCTCGACGCCGATCCCGGCCGCGCCGATCTCGGCATCTGCGTCCACGCCGCGCTCGCCGAATTCGTGCGCCTGTTCCCGCGCGAATTGCCCGAGGACGCCGCCCAGCGGCTGTTGGCGATTGGCCGCAAGAGCTTTGGAGCGGTGCTGTCGCGCCCTGGCGCCTGGGCGTTCTGGTGGCCGCGCTTTGAGCGCATCGTCGGCTGGCTGGTGGATGAAGAGTTCGACCCGTCGCGCGACGACCGTCGAGAGCTTCGGCGAGTTGAAGGGAAGCCTTACCCTGCGCGGCCTGCCCGGCGGGTCGTTCGAGTTGACCGCCACGGCTGACCGCATCGACCGCCTGGCGTCGGGTGCGTTCGTGTTGATCGATTACAAGACCGGCGCATTGCCGGCCAAAAAGACGGTGCGGGCCGGCTTTGCGCCGCAATTGCCGCTCGAAGGCGCAATCCTGCGCGACGGCAGCTTTGGCGAGGTCAGCGGCACCCCGGCGGCGCTCGAATATTGGAAGCTCGGCGGCCGCTCGCCGGCCGGCGAGCGCTGCCCGATCGACGACGCCGACCCCGCGGCGCTGGTCGAACGCGCGCTGGCCAAGCTGCGCGCCTTGGTCGAGCGCTTCGACGATCCGGCCACACCCTATCTCGCGATCCCGGTGCCGGCGCGAAGACCGCGCTTTTCCGATTACGAGCATCTCGAACGGATCGGCCACGGCGAGGTCGAGGAATGGTAGGCGCCGCCTTCGTGACCCGCACCGCGCCGCAGGCGGCCCACCCGCGCGCCTCGGTGTGGGTGGCCGCGTCGGCCGGCACCGGCAAGACCACGGTGCTGACCGATCGGCTGCTGCGGCTGATGCTCGACGGCACCGATCCGGCGCGCATTTTGTGTCTGACCTTTACCCGCGCCGCTGCGGCCGAAATGGCGAACCGGCTCGATCGCGAGCTCGCCAAATGGGCGACGTTGCGCGACGGCGAACTAGTGCAAACCTTGCAGCAGCTGACCGGGGAATTCGCCGGTGAGATGGTCGTCGCCCGCGCCCGCCGGCTGTTCGCGCTCGTTCTCGACACGCCGGGCGGCATCAAGATTTCGACGATCCACGCCTTCTGCCAGACCTTGCTGCGCCGCTTTCCGCTCGAAGCCGGCGTGTCGCCCGAATTTGCCGTGACCGAGGAGCGCGGCGCGGACGAATTGCTGGGCGAAGCTGCCCAAAACGTCATCGTCGCCGCCCGCGACAGAACCGACGCCGCCCTCACCGAGGCTCTCGCCGTCGTCGCCGATCTCACCGCCGAAGAACGCTTTGGCGAATTGATGCAGGCGCTGGCGCAAGAACGCGGCAAGCTCGGGCGGGCGTTGCATGGCGGCCACGCGGCGCTGCGGCGCAAATTGTCGGCGGCGCTGTCCCTGGCGGAAGATGCAACCCTCGATGCGCTGGTCGAGGAATTCTGCGCCGAGGATGCCGGCGACAAACCGGCGCTGCGGGCCGCCGCCGAAGCGCTGGTCAACGGGACGGACTCCGATTGCAAGCGCGGTGCGGTGCTTGCCGATTGGTGCGCCAGTGAACCGTCCCGCCGGCGCGGCATGCTGGCAGGGTACGAAGCCCTTTTCTTGACGGATAAGGGCGAGATCCGAGACAAGCTGATCACGGCTCCGGCAGCCCGCAAGGCCGCCTGCGACGCAGTCGAAATCCTCGCCAGCGAGGCCCGGCGGGTTCTCGAACAGCGTCAGGCGCGCGCTGCGGTCGTCGTGCGCGAGGCGACTTGCGCGCTGGTACGGCTCGGCGAGGCGCTACTGTCCAAATATGCCGCGGCCAAGCGGTTGAAGGGCGTGCTCGATTTCGACGATCTGGTGCTGACCGCGCTCAACCTGCTGCGGCGGCCGGGGGTGGCGCCCTGGGTGTTGTTCAAGCTCGACGGCGGGCTCGACCACATCCTGATCGACGAAGCCCAGGACACCAACCCCGAGCAATGGGAAATCGTCGCCGCGTTGGCCGAGGAATTCTTTGTCGGCGAGGGCGCGCGCAACCCGATCCGCACGATCTTTGCGGTCGGCGACATGAAGCAGTCGATCTACAGCTTTCAGCGCGCCGACCCGCAGGCCTTTCTGCGGATGCGGCAGCATTTCGAGGAGCGCGTCAACGCCGCGCAACAGGCCTGGCTGGAGCTGCCGCTCGCGGTCTCGTTCCGCTCGACCGAGCCGGTGCTGCAGGCGGTCGACGCGATCTTCCGGCAACCCGAAGCACGGCGTGGGGTGGCACTCGACGGCAGCGACATTCGCCATGTCGCCGACCGTGCCGGTCACGCCGGTCTCGTCGAGCTGTGGCCGCCGGTCGTGCCGTCGCGCGAAGACGAGCCCGGCGACGACGACTTGCCGGTGACGCGCAAAATTGTGGCCGAGCCCTACGCCCGGCTCGCCCGCGCCATCGCCGCAACGATCAAGCAGTGGCTCGCCACCGGAGAGCGGCTGGCGGCGCGCGACCGCCCGCTGCGGCCCGGCGACATCATGGTGCTGGTGCGCCGGCGCAACGAATTCGTCGGCGAGTTGCTGCGCGCGCTGAAGCACGCCGATATTCCCGTCGCCGGCGCCGACCGCCTGGTGCTGACCGAGCAATTGGCGGTGCAGGATCTGGTGGCGCTCGGCCGATTTCTGCTGCTGCCCGAAGACGATTTGAACCTCGCCGCGGTGCTGAAAAGCCCGCTCTTCGACATCGACGAGGACGCGCTCTTCGACCTCTGCCATGCCCGCGACAAAGAAACTTTGTGGAGCCGGCTGCGGATCCGCGCCGAAGCGAGCGCCAAGCTGCGCCGCGCCGCCGATCGGCTGTCGGCCTGGCTCGCCCGCGCCGATTTCGTCCCGCCCTATGAGCTTTACGGCGAGATCCTCGGCGCCGAGGGCGGACGCCGCGCCCTGCTGCATCGCCTCGGCCCCGAGGCCGAGGACCCGGTCGAGGAATTTCTCGGCTTGGCGCTCGCCTATGAGCGCGAGCATGTGCCGTCGTTGCAGGGGTTTCTGCGCTGGCTGACGGCTGCCGACACCGAGGTCAAGCGCGATTTCGCGGCGCGGCCGCGCGACGAGGTCCGCATCCTGACCGTGCACGGCGCCAAGGGCCTCGAAGCGCCGGTGGTCTTTCTGCCGGATACGATGGCGGTCCCCGACCAGAAGGTGGCGCTGCTGTGGAGCGCGGACGAGCTGCCGTTGTGGAAGCCGCCCGGCGATCATGCCGCGACCCATTACGTCGCGGAAAAGACAGCGTGGCGCGACCGCCAGATGCAGGAATACCGCCGCCTCCTGTATGTCGGCCTGACCCGGGCGCAGGACCGCCTCTACATCTGCGGCTGGCAAACACTGAGGGCGCCGCAGCAGGTGTGCTGGCACAACTTGTGCCGCGCCGGTCTTGCCGAATGCGGCCAGCCCTTCGACTTCGACACGAGGCCGCTGATCGGCGAGAAGGACGGCTGGGCGGGCGACGGGTTGCGCCTCGAAAGTAGGCAGACCGCGCGCCCTCAGTGCGAGCCGGCGACCGCCGTTGCGATGCGCCCCGGGCCGCCGCCCGACTGGGCGACGAGGCCACCGCCGCCCGAGCCCGACCCGCCGCGGCCGCTGTTCCCGTCGCGGCCGGACGGCGACGAGCCGCCGGCCATGTCGCCGCTGAAGATCGCCGGACGCGACCGCTTCAAGCGCGGGCTGCTCGTCCACCGCCTGTTGCAAAGCCTGCCGGAATTGCCGCCGGCCGAGCGCGATGCCGCGGCGCGGCGGTTCTTGGCCCTGCCGACCCATGCACTGCCCGCGGACGAGCAGGACGAGATTCGCCGCGAGACCCTGGCGGTGTTGAGCCATCCCGAGTTCGCGACCATTTTCGGCCCGCTCTCGCAGGCCGAAGTGCCGCTCGTCGGACTGATCCCCGCTGCCTCGGGGACCAGCCATGCGTTGTCGGGGCAGATCGACCGTCTCGTCGTCGAGGACGAGCGGGTGTTGATCGTCGACTACAAAACCATGCGGCCGGTAGCGGCGAGCGAGGACGAGGTGGCGCCGCTCTATCTGCGCCAGCTCGCGATCTACCGCGCGGCGTTGGTGCGGATCTACCCCGGCCGCGAGATCCGCTGTGCCCTGTTGTGGACGCAAGGCCCGCTGTTGATGCCGATCAGCCCCGAGAAGCTCGCGGGGCACGCGCCTTGACGGCGCTTTTTCGCCACCCCTAATCTCGGCCTGGAGCACGATCCGATCACGTCGACCCGTTCGTTCGTGGTCCCCGCGCCAGCGGGGGTCTAGAGCAGCCGGCGGGGCCTGTGCCCTGGGTTGCCGCTTGCGCGGGAACGACGGTTGATGTGTCCGGATGGAGCGCTCGAGGCGCGGAAAAGGAACAGCCCGATGAAGCCGACCGCAGTCACCGACAGCAGTTTCGAGACCGAAGTGCTTGGCGCCGAGGGGCCGGTACTCGTCGATTTCTGGGCCGAGTGGTGCGGCCCGTGCAAGATGATCGCGCCATTTCTCGAAGATCTCGCCGCCGACAAGGCCGGCAAGCTGACGGTCGCCAAGGTCAACATCGACCACAACCCGCAATCGCCGACGAAATACGGCGTGCGCGGCATCCCGACGATGATCCTGTTCAAAGGCGGCAAGGCCGTCGCCACCAAGATCGGCGCGCTGCCCAAAACCAAACTCTACGAATGGATCAACTCGGTACTGTAATCGGCTAACCGCGATGTCTATTGGCCGCGCCAACCCGCCGCGGGGCGGCCAGCCACGCCAAGACGCTATCGCATAATCGGGTTACGGAAAATCGCAGTAAGGCCGGGCCAGCTAGCGTAGGGCGGAAAAGCGCAGCGCCTTCCGCCGCTAACTGCCGTCTGCGTTGCGGACTGCGGCCCAACAATGATGATCTGGAATGATCCGTTTGCTGCGCCTGCCTTGGCCGTTTCGATTCTCGTTGCCGCTCACCCCTCTCCGGCGACTCGCTGCTGCCGCCGATCCACCCCCGCGGGGACAGCCCGCCGGCGACGCAGCGACGAAAGGAGGAATGCGGCCACTCCGCCGGGTGCTCGACCAAACCGTGCTTCATCGGGTTGAACAGCGTGTGGTCCATGTGCGCCGCGAAGTCGCGGTCGTCGCGGATCGTATGCTCCCAGTATCGTCGCTGCCAGATACCGCGTTCGCCACGGCAGGCCATAACCGGCGATCGCGGTTCACCATGCATACGGATTTCGAAAACAGAATCTTGATCGCGCGCCAACGGTCGGGAAAATCGGCATCGCCTTCCGGCAATAGCCGGCCCCGGCGACGGCAGCGAGTGAAGAAATTACCGATAGCAAAATTTGTCATTCCGGGATGCCCCAACGGGGCAGGCGGGTAAAGCCTGCGCCGCGAAATGATGGCTCTGCAATTCTTTCACACACTCGAAGAGCGGGCCCGCAGGCAGTACATGTGGTCGGGAAGCAAGACCCAGGCGTAGATGTGGAACGGCGCGCGGGCGCGCACCCGCCGAACCGCTTCCCGCAACACTTTGATTTGTGTGACCAGCAAGTCCGACCGGCGGCCGAGCAGGTTCGCCGTGGAGAAGAATGTTCCGCCCGGAACCCGATTGCGACGATAATCCGGGATGATGGGACTATGCCCGGCGTTGGGGATCGGCGGAAGGCGCTGTGCTTTTCCGCTACGCGCTCCGACGCAGCTAATTCGACCGCACCCGTTTGATGAGCTCGACTTTCTCAAACGGCAACAGCGACGTCGCCCGCCCGGTGTTGATCTTTTCGACCAGTTCAAGCCCTCCGGCAGCAAGCCTTCGCGGTGCAGGTCAAGAGCCACGCCGTGATGTTGGGCCAAATCACAACGAAGAAATTGCCACAATCATATCATACCCTCGGTATCGAGCGGCTTTCGAGGCGGAGGTCGGATCGCGAAGGAGAAGCGCCTGCTTGTAGATTCGCTGCAAATACAGGAGGACGGCAGGCGCCCCGGCGGTTCTGGAACGGCGCTCGTCAACGCGAATGGCGGGCTTCTCCAGGGCCGCTTGGCCAGCCCTCGCAGGCCCCGGCGTGTCGCCGGGCGGGTCGCGGCCGCGCGTACCTATAAATCCAGTTCGAGCACCGGGGTCTTCGACCGTGAGCAGCAGATCAGCACATAGCGCCGGCGGTCGGCTTCGGAGAGGATCTGGTCGCGGTGGTCGGGTTCGCCGGCGCGATACGGGGTCAGGCAGGCGGCGCAATAGCCGAGTTCGCACGAGGTCCGCACCGGGACGCCGTGACGGCGCAACACCTCGATGATCGTCTCGCCGGCCGGGATTTCGTACTCGCTCCCGCTCTTGGCGAGCCGGACCCGGAACGGCCGGTCCTCGTCCAACGGCTCGGGCGGACGCGCGGCGGGACCGGTGAAATATTCGCAGTGCACCGCACCTTCCGGCCAGTCCAGCGCGGCCGCGGCGGCGGCCTTCATCATGCCCGCCGGGCCGCAATAATAGAGATGCGTTCCGGGCTTCGGGTCGCGCAATGCCGCGGCGATGTCGAGCCCGCGCGCCGGGTCGCCGTCATCGTGGTGAAATCGCACCCGCCCCTGTGCTGCGAGCAAATCGAGCTCGTCGCGGAATGCCGTCGCCGCCGGCGAGCGTGTGCAGTAATGCAACAGGAATTCGGCGCGGCGGCGGCGCAGTTCGGCAATCATCGCCATGATCGGGGTGATGCCGATGCCGCCGGCAAGCAACAAAAAGCGCTCGGCCATTTCGGTCAGCGGAAAGTTGTTGCGCGGCATCGAGGCTTCGACCGGGTCGCCGACGCGGACCCCCTCGTGCCAGTGGCGCGAGCCTTCCCCGTCGCGCTCGCGCAGCACCGCGATGCAATAGCGGCGGCGCTCGGCCGGGTCGTTCCACAGGGAATAGTCGCGCACCGCGCCCTCGGCGCGGCGGATCGCACCCGCTGGGCGCACCGCGATATGCGCCCCTGCCGCAAAGCGCGGCAGGTCGCGCCCGCGCGGGTCGACGAGCTCGTAGCCGTTGACGGCGTCGGCAAGATAGGTGATCGATCGCACGCGCAACAGCATCGGGGAACTCCGCGCTTTGCGCCGGAATATGCGCGCATCGGCGGCGGCGCGCATCTGCCGATGTTGCCGAGCGCAGCACCGGCGGCCAAGATCGCGTCACCGTCCCTTGTCAGCCGAGGAGATTTACCGATGCCGCTGCAACTGCGCCGGGTTGTGACCGGACACGACGCCGCTGGCCGCGCCGTCGTGCTGATCGACGAGACCGCGAAAAACCTGGTGTCGGCGCGGCCGGGCGCCACCGCCTGCGTCGTGTGGACGAGCGCGGGCTTCCCGGTCGACAACACCGGCAGCGACGACGAAGGGCTGCGCAAAACCGGAACCACCCTGGCGAACGGTACCGTCTTTCGCGTGCTCGAGCTGATGCCGGGCTCGGCGCCGCGCAACCACCGCACCGACTCGATCGACTACGCCGTCGTCATCAAGGGCGAGATCGACATGGAGCTCGACGACACAACGGTACATCTGAAGGCGGGCGACGTGCTGGTGCAGCGCGGCACCATCCACAACTGGGTCAATCGCGGCACCGAGCCCTGCGTCATCGCCTTTGTGCTGATCGCCGCCAGCCCGGTAACCGCCGGCGGCAAAGTACTGCACGCACAGGGTTGAGCAGGGCTGAGAATGTGGGGTCCGCGCGTCGCCTGTGTGCGACGGTCGCGATATTCCCCGGACGAAGGCTCTTGAAATCATGCCCGGCACATTACGGAACGGCCGCTTGACGCCGTTGAGAGGCCAGCAGCGCGGCAATGCAGGTGGCTGCGGCCGTCCAATACACGTATCGGTAATCTCCGCCGGGCCCGACGAGCGCCAGAGGCACGGCGTAGAATGCCGCGGATGCCGAAACCAACAAGGCTCGATAATATGCATAAGGACGCGCCATGTATAAAGCGAACATGATTATGGACAACGTGAATGATAAAGCCATCCAAAATGCATCAGTCAACATGAGATAAAATGGAAAAGTGGATGTAATAAATACCATAACATACCTGATGAACTTGAATATTTTATTGTCGTTGAAGCCGAATTTAAAAAACTCTTTATTCGGCTCCATCGGAAAGGTCGTCTGCGGCCATAGCAGCGTATGCATGTAATCGAGGCGATGCGCGAGGTATTCCCGTGGATAGTCGACAATCGCGTGCGCCCATATCGGTAGCAGGCCTTTTTGCCAGGCCCCGGATTGCCAAAGACGATCAAAGACGAAATGACAATGTCCCCAGGGCGATGCCGGACTCCAGGCTAAAGGCGTGTAACAAGCGGTAAGGATCTGATGCACCTCGTCGTCCGACCAGGCGCCGGGTACGAGATTTTGATTGATCCGGTGCGAAATCCCCATCAGGTCGAACAACAAAATCTCATTCTCCATGTACTCCTTTGTCGAATGGAGCACGAAAATGTCCAACGCTTTGCCAACTCCCAACACGGCCGTGACGGTCAACACGGCGGCAACCACCCCGCGGCCCAGAACCGCCCGCAACAGTTTGCGGTCGGGGGCTTCCGGCCAAAAATGAAGGACGAGAAGCGGCACCGCCGCGATAACGGAATTGTGCCTCGCCAACGATCCAATCACCACCAGACCCCAGATGACCGCCGAACGCCAGGACCAAATACTGGATCGCCTCGGACGCAAAAGGATCAAGCCCAACGCCACCGCAAAACAACCAAATACAAGAACGTCCTTCCAAATGGTACCCGAAATATTTAACAGGAACGGAGAGAATGGAAGTGCACACAGCATGACATATCTAAAATAACGTGTCGGACTTGTGTCCAACTCGTTGATTATCTGTAAGCCTATGAGCAAAAAGCCCCCCCAATACAGCCCAATCTGCAACAGGAAAAAACCCTCAGGACCGGGCACGAGCTTATTCGTCAGAGACCAGATAAACGCCATGACAGGGGGGTGCCAATCGTCAAATCGAAATGTTAGCGCCTGATGGAATTGAGTAGAAGAATCGTTTACAACGAGGCCTGGAAAGTACGCATGGTGTGTGAAAAGCACCCCAAAGATCATTACAAATATGTAGAAGGCTCGTGTTGTCGTTAGAGATGGCACGCGTTACACTTCCACATAGCAATAACGAGGCTAATCTTCTGGAGATATGCCCTGCGCCAATATGATCACATCCGAGATAATCGAGCAATCCGCTTCGCTACGATGGAGGAGATCGGCCAGGCTGAAGGGGGACCGTCCGACGACAGCCGCATTTCTATTTGGTGGTTTGCCGGTGGACGGGACGCGGTGCCGGCTTGCGGACGTTCGACCAAACCGACTGGATTTGGCGTCGCCGCGCTATTCCGGTTCCGCGCCTCAGCTTCTGGGAGCGTGTTTGCCGAGGATGCGCTGCAGGGTGCGGCGGTGCATCTTGAGGCGGCGGGCGGTCTCCGAGACGTTGCGGTCGCACAGCTCGAACACCCGCTGGATATGCTCCCAGCGCACCCGGTCGGCCGACATCGGGTCTTCCGGCGGCTCCGGCGCGCCGTCCTCCTGGGCGAGCAGCGCGCGCTCGACGGCGTCGGCGTCGGCCGGCTTTGGCAGATAGTCGATCGCCCCGGCTTTGACCGCGGCGACCGCAGTCGCGATGTTGCCGTAGCCGGTCAGCATGACGATGCGCGCGCCGGGGCGCGCCTGGCGCAGCGCGGTGACGACGTCTAGCCCGCGCCCGTCGCCAAGCCGCATGTCGACGACGGCGAAGGCCGGCGGACGCTCGGTCGCCGCGGCGGTGCCGGCGGCGACGCTGTCGGCGGTGGCGACGACAAAGCCGCGCCGCTCCATCGCCCGCGCCAGGCGCTGGCACAGCGGCGCGTCGTCGTCGACGATCAGCAAGGTGCGCTCGGCTTCGGGCAGTCCGCGCAATGCGGCAGACGGCCCTTCGGCAGGGGTCAGGCGGGTCGGTCGGTCGACAGGGTTCATCAGGCTCGCCTTTGGGCCGGGTCGCAGCAGGACGGGCCGGCTAACGATGCTCGCGCACCAGTGCCGCGGCGGGGCGGATCTTCTCTACCGCTTCCAGATTGGCACGGCTCCACGAAATCGCAACATGGGCGCCGCCTTCTTCGAGATTCTCAAAGGTCAACCGGGCGCCGCTGCGCTCCAGGAGGCTCTGCGCGATGAAAATGCCGAGCCCCATGTGGTCGGCCGCGCCGGCGCGGGTCGACAGATAGGGCTCGCCGAGGCGGCCGAGCAGATGCAGCATAAAGCCCGGCCCGTCATCGGTGATCTCCACCGTCACCCGGCGGGCATCCCAAAAGGTCGTGACCGTGACTTCGCGGCGGGCGAATTGCACCGCGTTCTGGATCAGGTTGTTGAGCCCGTGCATGATCTCGGGGCTGCGCCGGACCTGGGGCTCGTCCTCTTCGCGCGAGCCGGTCGCGGCGAAGATCAGCCTGATGCCGCGCTCGCCGTGGAGCACGCCGGCAGCCTCGACGAGGGCGGAGATCGACAGCCGCGTATAAGGCGAGCCGCCGTCTTCTTCCGGCCGCTGCGACAGCTCGGCGAGGATCCGGCTGCATCGTTCGGACTGGCTCAGCAACAGCGCGGCGTCCTCGGCATGCGGGCTGTCGGGCGGCAATTCGCGCACCAATTCCTTGGCGACGACGGCAATTGTCGCGAGCGGGCTGCCGAGCTCGTGCGCCGCGGCCGCGGCGAGCGCGCCCACCGCCGAGACCCGCTGCTCGCGCGCCAGGGCCAGCTGGGTCGCGGCCACGGCGTCGCGCAGCCGGCGCGCGTCCTGCGCCACGCTCCAGGTGTAGCCGGCGATAAACAGGGTCGCCAGCACCAGCGCCGTCCAGATGCCGACCACGATCTCGGGCGGAAACACCAGCGGGCTGGGGCCGGTGCGCCAGGGCAGCGGGAAATGCCACAGCGCCAGCACGCTGATTGCGGCAACGGCGAGGATCGACAGCGCGATCACCGGACGCCGCGACAGGATCGTCGCCGCGACCGTGACCGGGGCCAGGATCAGGATCGAGAACGGGTTCTGCAGACCGCCCGTCAGATAAAGCAGGATGGCGAGCTGGAGGATGTCGTAGCCCAGGCACAGTTCGGCAGAAAGCTCGCTGAGCTCGCGCGCGACCTGGCGCCGGACGATCAGCACGACATTCAGCAATGCCGAGGCGGCGACCACGGCCAGGGCCGGGACCAGCGCCAGATGAAAATCGAGCCCGTAGTGAACGGTCAGGATCGCCAGCGCCTGCCCGGCGATCGCCACCCAGCGGATCGGCACCAGGGTCCGCAGGCTGATGCGGCCCGATTCGGGGTCGGTATCGCTGACGGAGAGGAGGGCGGCATCAGTCACGGCAAAGTCTCGTCCAGTGACGCCCCAAGGCTGTTGTCCGATTTGGCCGGCGCTGCGGCGGCGCATACCCGCCCGATGCTGGTCGATTTAGGCATGATGCGCCATATAGGGGCGATGCCCGCACCCGCCATAGAAGTCAACAACCTGGTCAAACGCTATCCGTCCGCGATCGCGGTCGACGGGGTCAGCTTTACCGTTGCCCGCGGGGTCATCGCCGCTTTGCTCGGCGGCAACGGCGCCGGCAAGACCACGACGTTGTCGATCATGCTCGGCCTGTTGCTGCCGACATCGGGCACGGTGCAGGTGCTCGGCGAAGACATTCTGCGCCACCGCTATCGCGTGCTGCCGCGGATGAATTTTTCCTCGCCGTTTGTCGGACCTGCCGCACCGGCTCACCGTGCGCCAGAATTTGCTGATCTACGCGCGGCTTTATGGTCTGCGCCGGCGCCGCGAGCGGATCGAGGCGCTGGCTGCGGATTTGCAGATCGGCGCCTTTCTCGACCGGCCGGCGGGTAAATTGTCGGCGGGGCAAAAGACCCGCGTGGCGCTCGCCAAGTCGCTGCTGAACGAGCCCGAGCTGCTGCTGCTCGACGAACCGACCGCCTCGCTCGATCCCGACACCGGCGACTGGGTGCGCAGCTATCTCGAAGCCTGGCAGGCCCGCACCGCGGCGACAATCCTGATGGCCTCGCACAACATGGCCGAGGTCGAGCGGATGTGCTCGGACGTGCTGATGATGAAAACGGGAAAGATCGTCGACCGCGGCAGCCCGCAGGCGCTCGTCGCACGTTACGGCCGCGCCAACCTCGAAGAGGTGTTTTTGCACATCGTCCGCAAGCCCGAGCCCGAGCTGGAGCCGGTTTCATGAACCAGGGGGATTACGGCAAAGGCGGTGGGGCGCTGGGCCGGGTCTGGGCGATGCTGCTGCGCTATCTCTACCTGCTGCGCAGCTCGTGGCCGCGCACCTTGGAGCTGATCTACTGGCCGACCCTGCAGATGCTGATCTGGGGGTTCATGAGCCAGTTTCTGTACGTCAACAGCAATTACGTGTTTCGCGCGTTTGGCGTGCTGCTCGCCGCGGTCATGCTGTGGGACGTGCTGTTCCGCGGCCAGCTCGGCCTGTCGATCTCGTTTCTCGAAGAGATGTGGGCCCGCAATCTCGGCCATTTGTTCGTGACCCCGCTGCGCCCCTGTGAATGGGTCGCCTCGCTGCTGACGATGAGCCTGATCCGCGTGCTGATCGGGGTCGTGCCGGCGGCGTTGCTGGCGATCGTGCTGTACCACTATTCGATCTTTTCGCTGGGCCTGCCGTTGATCGCGTTCTTCGTTGTGCTGCTGGCGATGGGGTGGGCGCTGGGCCTCGCGATCTGCGGGATGATCCTGCGCCACGGCATGGGGGCGGAGAGCCTGGCCTGGCTCGCGGTGTTCACCCTGTCGCCGATCAGCGCGGTCTATTATCCAGTGTCGATCCTGCCGAGCTGGCTGCAGCACGTCGCCTGGGCACTGCCCTCGACCTATGTCTTCGAGGGCATGCGCACGTTGCTGTTTCAGAAGGTGTTCCGCGCCGATTACCTGGTGACCGCGGCGGCGCTCGACATCGTTTTCCTGGCGCTGGGCGCCGGTGTCTTTTTTCTGTCGTTTCGCGATGCCCGGCAGCGCGGCGCGCTGCTGCAGATGGGCGAGTAGGACCGCCGGCGGCGGGTTGAGGCGATTTCCGGCCGGGTTGACGCGTCATTGCAAGGGGCGCACCGCCGGCTGGTTCGATCCCGGCGGTTCGATCCGATCGACCAGACCGGCCTGCCGGCACAGCTTCAGCACCGGTTGGAACAGCCCGGCCAGCGCCTCCAGGTGCCGCTTGCGGAAATCGCTGCCGGTGCGGAAATCCGGCCGGTTCCAGGCCGTCACCGCCTGCCGGCCGTCACCGCCTGAAAGTCGAGCCGCTCCGCGCCATAGCCGGCCACAATCGCCGACAGGTCGAGCCCGGCGCACACCGTGTCGCGCCCAAAATGGGCCCTGGGGCCCGCCGGCACCAAATCCTGAACCGATGGCGGCAGCAGGACACTAGACAGGAAAGACGAGCGAGGTCGGCACGATCGTCGAATCATAAACGCAGATCCGCTCGGCAAAGCGTAGCTCGGCGCCGTCGTCGATCACCCGGTCATGATAGCGGCCGCATAGGAACAATTCGGACGGGCGGTCGGCCATCGTCTGAAACAGCGCGAAGCTCGCGGTCAGGCGAAGGCCGTCAGTGCCGATTTCGCGCAACCGGATGTTGCCGGTCAGGTGCCTAATGAGGCGCGGCACATAGAGTGCCGTTTCGCGGATCGCGACGACCCGGTCGAACAGCATGTCGCGGCTCTCGCAATAAATCAGCGCGATCGGCAGCCCTTGCTCGAAATTCTCGCGCGGGACAACTTTGTAAAGACAATCCGCGGTGAAGAAATCTGGCCAGGCTTCGAGCGCGCCGTCGTCGAGGGTGTCGGCGTAGGCGCAGTAGAGATCGGCGAGGCGCAGGCGCAGTGCGGCCGGCGCATCGACACCGGGGGCTGCAATCATCGCCGTGTAGCTCGTCGCCCCCGCGAAAGCGGGGTCCAGAACGCCAGCTCGAGCGCTTGGACTTTGGATTCATGTTTTTGCAGGAGTAACGAGCGACCTGCTGGCTTGTCGAAATACATGTTCAGGCAGCCGTCAGAGGCTCATGACCCGGCGGTAATACTGGTAGAGGCCCCGTATCGCGGTCTCAGTGACCATGTGCGGCTCGTCATGGACGGCGCGGCCACCCATCTCGGCGATGCATTCGGCCTCCGCGTTGCCGTCGATCCCGGCCTGCGACAACAGCATCGCCTCGCTGTCGTCGAGCGAGACGAGCCCCGCCGGCCCCATCAGATTGGCCTGACGCAAACGGCGCTGACGCATCTCGGGCGTGTCGTCGGCATAACCGAAAAATGTCCAGGCCAGATCGAACTGCTCGGCGTCGATAGGGATGATCTGCCGCATGGCCAAGGTGTTCGACTGCTGCTGGACGATCAAATTGGGCCAAAGGGTCTGCATGACGACGGTGGCCTCACCGGGAAACTCGCGCACCGGCTCCAGCAGGCGCGGATCGCGCAAGGTGAAGTTCGATTTGAAGGCGCGCATCTGCCGGGTCGCCTCGTTCTCCTGCTGCTCGCCCTTGCGGCTGACCAGCACCGCATGGCGGCCGGCCGGGTCCATCTCGATCGCCGAGCGCTGGTCGAGACGGAACAGCCCAAAGGTGACCAGGAACACGTGCAACAGGCTGGCGTGATACGGGTCCTTGATGTTTTCGAACATCAGCTTCCAGTTGCTCGGGATGCGCTGGCGCAGATGACCCAGCACGACCAGCTCGCGGCCGTCGAACACGCGGTCGAAATAGCCCAGCATGTTGTCGCCGAGATACTGCTCGAGCGGCTCGGTCTCGGCCGAAAAGCTGGCGAAGACGACGCCGTGCCGGCATGTCACTGCGAGGCGCCGCAGCCCGTGCTCCTCCAGGCGGAAATCGGCCGGCATGCCCCCTTGCCCGCGAAAGCCGCGGCGAAACGGAAGACCGAGCAACTTCCCGCCGAAATCATAGGTCCATTGGTGATACGGGCAGACGAATTCTTTGACCGAGCCATGCGCCGCCGAGCAGAACTGCGCGCTGCGGTGAGAGCAGCGGTTGACGAGTACGCGGATTTCACCCGAACCGTCGCGAACGGCTACAATCTCGGTGGCGCCGAGCCGGTTGCGCTTGAAATCGCCGGGCTTTGGGATCTCGGCTTCGAGACAGACGTAAAGCCAGCTGGGGCCTGCAAAGATGCGTTCCTGCTCGCGCGCAAAGATCTCGGGATCGGTATAGACCCAGTTCGGGATGCGCGAACTGCCGGCATCGGGCCAGCGCCGCCCGGCCGGCTCGTGCGCGCCGGTTTCGATCAGGGGTCCAATGGCTCCATCGGCTGACGGCATGGGAAACTCCGGCGCTCGGCATGAACGCGGTCATCTTACACCGCGCATGTAGTTTCGGCGATCAGCCAGCGGACGACGGCTCATAGGGCTTCGGAGCGGGTCGCGCCAGCAGCGAAGCACTGGTCGGCCTCAGCCGATCTCTTTGGGACCGGATGTACGGGGGTGTTCAAGAAATCGCGGCGGCTGCCGCGTCACCTGGTTAGCTACCGGTGGCGGCGAGGGCTTGGTCGAGGTCGCGGATCAGATCGTCGGCGGATTCGAGGCCGATCGACAGGCGCACGACATCGGGGCCGGCGCCGGCTGAGAGACGCTGCTCGTCGCTCAATTGGCGGTGGGTGGTCGAGGCCGGGTGCAGGATCAGGCTGCGGGTGTCGCCGATATTGGCGAGGTGTGAGAACAGCTGCACGTTTTCGACGAGCCGGGTCCCGGCCTCGTAGCCGCTCTTGACACCAAACGTGAACACTGCGCCCGCCCCTTTCGGCAGGTATTTCAACGCCAGCTCGTGGTAGGGGCTGTCCTTGAGCCCGGCATAGGAAACCCAGGCGACGCGCGGATGAACCGCGAGAAACTCAGCTACTTTGCCGGCGTTCTCGACATGCCGGTCCATGCGGACATGCAGGGTCTCGATGCCGGTAATCGTCAAAAACGCGTTCATCGGCGACAGGGTCGGACCGAAATCCCGGAGAGCCACCGCCCGCGCCTTGGTCGTGAACGCGAAATCGCCGAAATTCTCAAAGAATTTGAGGCCGTGATAGGCGGGCTCTGGATCGGTCAACGACGGAAAGCGGTTGTCCTGCGCCCAGTCGAACCGACCCGATTCGACGACGATGCCGCCCAGCGCGTGGCCGTGGCCGCTCAGGAACTTGGTCGTCGAATGGCAGACGATGTCGGCGCCCCATTCGAACGGCCGGCACAGATAGGGGGTGGCGAGCGTGTTGTCGACGATCAGCGGGATGCCAGCCCCGTGCGCGACCGCCGCCACCTTTTCGATATCGACGACGATCCCGCCGGGATTGGCCAGGTTTTCGATAAAGATCGCCTTGGTCCGCGGGGTCAGCGCGCGGCGGAAATTCTCGGGATCGGCCGGATCAACAAAATCGCATTTCCAGCCGAGCTTTTTGAACGACAGCCCGAACTGGGTCAGCGAGCCGCCATAAAGATTGCGCGAGGCGAGAAACTCGTCGCCGGGTTCGAGCAAGGTGAAAAAGATCAGGAATTGCGCGGCGTGGCCCGAGGCGGCGGCGACCGCGGCGCGGCCGTCTTCGAGGCTCGCCACCCGTTCTTCGAGCACCGATACAGTCGGGTTGTTCAGCCGCGCATAGATGTAGCCGAAATTGTGCAGGTTAAAGAGCGAGGCGGCGTGGTCGACGTCGTCGAACACGTAGGCCGCGGTCTGGTAGATCGGCGTCGAGCGCGCGCCGGTCACCGGGTCGGGGGTGGCCCCGGCGTGGACCGCGCGGGTCTCAAACCCGTGAGCCATGTTGTGCGAGCCTGTGCCGTCACCGGCGGCGGGCCTTTCCTTGACCCGGCGGGCGAGCGGCGGCTCGGGCGGTCGGTTCCTGATGATGCCGCTGTTGACCCCGCTCCACGATAACTCGCCGCCGAGACGGCCGAATTCGATCTTCGGGCAGCGGTTCATCACGACCTCGATCCCGGCCGCTTCCGCCGTGGCCGCGGCCTCGTCGTTGCGGATGCCAAGCTGCATCCACACCACCTTGGCGCCGATGGCAATCGCGTCGTCGACGATCGCCGGCGTCTCGCGCGCGGCGCGGAACACGTCGACCATGTCCACGGGCTCGGGGATGTCGCGCAGCGAGGCGAAGGCGGTCTCGCCGAGCAGGGTCTCACCGGCGATGCCGGGATTGACCGGGATCACGCGGTAGCCCTTGTTCTGCAGATACTTCATGACGAAGTAGCTGGGCCGGTTCCAGTTCGGCGAGGCGCCGACCATCGCGATCGTGCGCACCCGCTGCAGGATCGCGCGCAACTTCGCATCGGAATAAGGAATGGGTTCGAGACCGCTCATGGCCTTTGCTGAACAAGTTGTCCGGGGCAATCTTCGCGCTTAGGCGGGACCGGGTGTCAAGCCGTCTCTCTGCCTGCAGGTCGCCGCCGGCCGCGGTTGAGGTCACCAAGTCAGCGCGGTGCCTTTGAGCCCGATGCCGCCGTTCTTCTCGATTATGCCGAAGAGCCGCAGCCGGCACGGCCACGCCGGCGCGCACTCACCGGTCGGGTCGGGTCTGGCGGCAAGGCGCGGGCTGGGCGCCGGCGAAGAACCAAAATCGGCTGGCGGCGCCTGCAATACCAGCGGCCGCTGCCGTATCGGCGGGCCCGCGCCCGGCGCCGATTGTTGTGCGGCGGCAGGCTCGGCCAAAGTCGCCGCCGCTGCGATCGCCGCAGCGGCCGCAACCCGAGCCAGGATCAGCCGATAGGTCAGAGCGCTTTCAGCATCGTTTCTGCGCTAGAGACGTCAAAGACGCCGGGCTGCTCGACATTGAGCGCCTTGACGACACCGTCTTCGATCAGCATCGAATAGCGCTGTGAGCGCACTCCCATGCCTTCCTTGACCCGGTCGAGTTCGAGCCCCACCGCGCGCGCGAAGTCGCCACTGCCGTCGCCGAGCATGACGATCTTGTCATCCGCCTGGTGCTCTTTACCCCAGGCGTTCATGACGAACTGGTCGTTGACCGCGATGCAAGCGATCGTGTCGACGCCCTTGGCCTTGAGTTCTTCGGCATGGGTGACGTAGCTCGGCAGATGCCGCTGTGAGCAGGTTCGCGTATAAGCGCCGGGGACCGCGAACAGTGCTACTTTTTTGCCGCGGAAGAAATCGTCGGTGCTGACCGCCTGCACCCCGTCTGGGGTCACATAGCGCAATGTCGCCGACGGCACCTTGTCGCCAACCTTGATCGTCATTTGTCGTCCTCCCGCATGTCAGTGCCCCCATCCCAGCACAGCACCGCTCCGGCATCAACCGTCGCGACCAATGTGCGGCACGATCGGCCGGCACCATAGAGCTACTGGCGCGAAGCCCGCTCGCGCCATCTCTCACCCGCATCGAGCTTCGATAGCGGGCTCAGGCGAGGCGGGGCAGGATTTCGTCGGTCAGCAGCAGAAAGGATTCGTGGCTCAGCGGGGCGCACAGCAGGTAGTCGAGCCCGATCTCGTCACGCAGCCGCAGGATTTGGTCTATCACCGTATCGGGTGTGCCGTGCAAAATCACCTGATCGAGATAGCGGCGGATCGGGTCGACGCCTTCGGGCGTAAAATTGCTCTGCATGACCGGGCGGTGCTGCGCGCCGAGATAGGAACGGACGATCCATTCGGCGCCGTTGTGCGCCACCGCCGCGGCCGCTTCGGGACTGCGGCCGAGCGCCACCAGCCGGGCCACCGGGATGTCGCGACCGGCTTCGGAAAAGCCGGCGGCGGCGAGCCGCTCGGCATAGCGCCGCCGTTTGCGGCCGATTTCGGCGGCCGAGGAATGCGGGTCCATCAGGATCGAAAACCCATGCCCGGCGGCCCAGTCGATCGCCCCGTCCGAACTCGCCGCCATCCACACCGGCGGGTGCGGACGCTGCGCCGGTTTTGGCAACACTTCGATGCCGTCGAAGCGGAAATGCTGGCCGGCAAAGTGCAACTTTTCTTCGGTCCAGGCGCGCAGCACGATTTCGACGGTCTCGCGAAACCGCGCCGTGCTGTCCTCGGGCGGCACCCCAAAGGCCTCGAACTCGACCCGGGCAAAGCCGCGCCCCGCGCCCCAGTTGACCCGCCCGCCTGACAAGACGTCGAGCAAGGCCACCTCCTCGGCGAGCCGCAGCGGGTGGTAGAACGGCGCCAGCGACACTCCAGTGCCAATGCGCAGCCGGCGCGTCCGCGCGGCAGCCATGGTACCGACCATGTGCACCGACGGGCACACGCTGAAGCTCGAGAAATGATGCTCGGCGAGCCATACCGCGTCGTAGCCGCTCTGGTCCATGATTTCGATCCGCCCGAGCGCGCGGGCATACACGGTCGCCAGGTCGACCCGCCGCTGCGGCCAGCTGAAGAATTGCAGCACCGCGAATTTCATCAGCCGACGATAGCCGCACCCTTTCGGCCGGTCCAGATGGCCGCCTCGGGCGACCTCGCTCGCACGGCCTCGGCATCAAGAACCGCGGCGTCGAAGTCTAGCCGGCACGCGAGTGGCCTCACGATCCCATCTGCCCGTAAGTGGCGAATATAGCAATAATAATTTGACAAATACCGATTGGCATGATACACATTAGCACAATTTGGAAAAACCCCGCGTCAAGGCGCCGCCCGTCGGCCGGTCATCGTGAGCTGACGGACCGCACCTGTTAAATCAAATCTGAAATCGCCCGTAAATCTCGTCGCACCGGCCAAGGCCTGTGCCTATTGCCAGAGCAGATTACAGCTTCCCGGCAAAACAAAACAACACGAAAGTTAACATTACAGGAAAATAACGAAGATTTGAATCTCGATTTGATCCGAGTTGTCTTCAATTGTCTGGGTACGTTGTGGCAAAAAAATAAAATACATCGCCCAATATTTTAATTTCCACGTTTGGTCAAATCAATTTTTCATCTTCCACTCGCTCTCTCGCTTGATAAGCCCAGGTTCACCACAAAAGGAGGGTGGGTTAGTGGCACAATTGACCATGGATGAAAAACAACTCGTAAACACTTACGAAGCAAAATTCCTGACCATGTTGGAAGAAAATGGATTGAGTTTACACATAAAGTACAATTTTGGTAAATACAAATCCATTCGCCGCGCCCATGGTGACAGCCATTTGAATCAGACGTTCGACCCGCGACACGTCAAAGTTGGCGCGGGCGACTTTTGGCTGCTGTGCGAGAACCGGAAGCGGGAGCCGATTGCGACTTATTGCCTGCGTCGCTTCATTGTCGACGACTTTTACGACCTGATCCGGTCGCTCAAGCTCTGGTTTTCCGTGCTGCCACGATCTGCCAACCCGCGGTTCGTTGTGGAATGTCAGATCCCTGCCTTTGGCGGCGAGGTCGCCCACGGAGGCGGCCTGTGGATACGAGACGACTATCGCGGCTCCTCGCGACTAGCCGTGGTGATGCCGCGCTATGCACGTGCCGTCGCCTTGCGCAACCGACCCTTCGACCACGACAGTGCGATGATCCGCAACGATCCCGCAGATCGGGCGGACGTCGCCGAGCGCAAGGCTTCCTATCTGGGAAGGAGGATCTACGGCTTCGCTCGCGTGCACCGGTTGGTCGACGGCTGGTTTCCGCCTGAAGGGCGCGATGCCATCATGCATCTGTGCCATGCGACGAGAGCGGAAGCTATTGCGTCGCTGGGCGACCCGTCCACCATCGGAAGAAGCCTACGGCTTACCGAGTTCCGGAAGCGGTCGCTCGTTGATCAGCACGACAAGCCGGTCCACACGCCGACCGTCCTGCGCAAGAGGTAGCAGCAAGCGGGCATATGAATAGGACAGGTTCTTTTCCACGAGCCGGATCAGGCAATAGCTGGGCGCGCCGGCGGCGACGACCTGCCGATAGTCCTCGATCGCGTCATCGCGCATCAGGCCCGCCGGCATCTCGCCGAGAGTGCGATTGGCGAACCCGCCGCCATAGGAGTTCACTGCCCCCCAAAGGCGAAAGCGATACCCGGCCGGGTTGGAGCACGCCGTGTCCACGATATGTGCCCGCCCCTGGGCAACGTTTACTAACTCCAACGCGTCGAGCAACTCGTTCGACGGCAGACGCCGTCCTCTGCGGGCATTTCCCCAAAAATTCAGCAGCTGGCCGAGCCATTCGTCGTCCGCCAAGATCGATGACGGTGGTCGAGATAATCTTGCGGAATAATCGCCGGCGCGCGACGTGATGAGCGGACCGCCGTCTTGGTGGTCAGCAGCGGCTGATCTCTTCTCTGCAACGGCGTCTCGATAGGATTGCCAAAGACGGCGATTGGCTGGCGGGCGGTGCAGCCATGGCGGGCGAGTGGGGTTCCTGGCTCGATTTGCCGCTTCGTCCAACCGCTTGAGCCCCTCGATTACGTCGTCGAACAGTTCGCAGCGGTCGGGATGACCCGCCTTTCCCGGATAGGCGAGGATCAGACGCTTCGCGGCATGGGCGGAAATTTCGTAGAAAGCCGCCACAGCTGCCAAAGGGCTGACGACACAAGGCTCAAATGTAACCAATAGCACGTCGTGGATCGGCGCGACATGAACGAAGCCAAGGTTTCTGACGGCATTGGCTATGACATCAACATGGTCCGCGCTGTGGCCGAACCGCTGCGCAGGCTGGGCAACCCATGCCTCTCCCGAGTCATCGAAGATGACACCGGGGGCGGCGTCTGACTCCGTCAGCCTCAACTCTCGGCGCTCCCGATAATGGCCATCCCCTCTCGGACCAAATTCCCCGTGTCTCGACTTAATTCACCACGAGCGCCGTTGACTTGACGCGCCCACGTTAGTGTGGCCGCGGTCTTAATAACGGCAAGAATTAGTCCAAACACCGTCTGATTCGTGTCACTACAACCAATCGTTTCATGCAGATCGCATATAACAAGGTCTGCATCGGCGTCTTGGCGAGCACTGAAGCTTTAATCCGAGCCTGGACGGCCGGATTCTACCCACCAAGCATCGCGGATGACCTGCAACTCGTCGATCGTCCAATAAATCTGTGTTGTTATTTATACACGGGTGCATCTAAGGTTAAAGGATCGGAAAAACAAAAAACCGCTTCCGGTCGTCCCTTCGATCAACCGGCGCGGGTGAAGGCCAGAAGGGCTGCGACAACTCGGGCCAAGGACGACCTGGTTCTGGGTTCTCCAAAAGGGCACCTACAGCATCTGGCCGCCATCAACGGCGATGTTCTGGCCGGTGACCCAGCCGGCGAGCGGCGAGGCGAGGAAAAGCGCCACTCGCGCCACCTCTTCGGGCCGGCCCAGCCTGCCGAACGGGATGCTGCGCAGGATCGCGCCGTAAAGGTTCGGGTTGGTGTTCTTGACCCGCTCCCAGGTGCCGCCGGGGAATTCGATCGAGCCGGGGGCGATGCAGTTGACACGGATGCCTTTGCGCGCGAATTGCGCCGCCGTCGTCTGCGTGTATTCGAGGATCGCTGCCTTGACCGCGCCGTATGGCGGGGTGCGCGCGGATGCCCGGAAGCCTGAAATCGACGAGATGTTGATGATCGCACCCGCATCGGATTTTTCGAGATGAGGTAAGGCCGCACGCGTCGCCCGCACCGTAGCCATCAGGTCAACCGAAACGCTGGCGGACCAGCCGGCCTCGTCGTCGCTGGTGCCGAACGCCGAGGCGTTGTTGACCAGGACGTCGATCCCGCCGAGCGCGCTCGCGGCTTGCTCGATATAGCGGGGAATCGCCTCGCCGTCGGCGAGATCGCAGGTCGCGGCATGCGCCGTGTGCCCATGCCGGGCAATGTCCTCGCGCGCTTTGGCCAGCGCCTCGGCGCCGCGCGCGCAGATCGACACGCCTGCCCCCGCCTCGGCAAAGGCAAGCGCGATCGCCCGCCCGATCCCGCGGCTGCCGCCAGCCACTACTGCTCGTGTCCCGGCCATGTCGATGTTCATGCCGCCTCCGTTGCTATCGGCTCCTCGCGGCGGCGATCTTCACTGTCTTCTGCCGTTGCGTCGAGGGCTTCTACAAACCAGCGAGCGTCAGCTCTGCCGATCCCGAGGGCGAGACCCGGCTTGCGGTGAGGGCAACCAGGTCCGATGCTAAGTCGGCTGAATCACCGGAGCGCCAATCGCCATGCCGTCCCAATTCCTGATGCTGCCGCCGCAAACCGAAAAGACGCGCGAATGGGGCGCGCGGCTTGCCGCGGCAGTGCCCGAGCTTGAAGTTGTTATCGCCGAGGATATGACGCGCGGTGAGCAGGGCATCGCCACCGTCGAGGCCGCCTTTGGCACAATTCCGCCGGCACTGCTGCGCCAGGCGCGGCGGCTCAAATGGCTGCAGGCGCCACAGGCGGCGCCGCCCGCCGGTTATTATTATCCGGAACTGATCGCGCATCCTGTCGCAATCACCAATTTCCGCGAGATCTACAACGACCATATCAGCGCGCATGTGATGGCCTTCGTGCTCGCATTCGCCCGCGGCCTGCAGCGCTATATCCCGCAGCAATTACGCCGCGAATGGAAAAAGCCGGCGCAGAACGAGGGCATCGTCCATCTGCCCGAGGCGACGGCGCTGATCGTCGGCGTCGGCGGCATCGGCAGCGAGATCGCGCGGCTCGCGGCCGCGTTCGGCATGCGGGTCATCGGCGTCGACGAACGGCGCCGCGAGGCACCGCCCGGCGTCGACGAGCTTCACCGCAGCGATGAACTGGATGCGTTGCTGCCGCGGGCCGACTTTGTGATCCTGACCGTGCCGCACACGCCCGAGACCGAAGGCTTTATGAACCGCGCCCGGTTCCGGGAGATGAAGAAGACGGCGTTCTTCATCAATATTGGGCGCGGGCTTACGACGAGGCTCGACGACCTTGCCGCGGCGATCGAAGCCGGTGAGATCGCCGGCGCCGGCCTCGACGTGTTCGAGCAGGAGCCATTGCCCGCCGACCACAAACTGTGGACCCTGCCCGGTGTGCTGATGACACCGCACACCGCCGGGTACGGCCCTTATCTCGACGAGCGCCGCTACGCGATCATTCTCGACAATTGCCTCCGCTTTCTCGCCGGCCAGCCGCTGCGCAACCCTGTCGACAAAGCACGCTGGTTCTGACCGCCCACGGCGGGCGGCGGCGCTAAGTTTATGGTTTGTTCTTGACGGATGCGCTCTTTGCGTGTATAAGCTCGCCGGTTTACCGCATACGAGGGCGGACCGATGCTTTCTCTTGAAACGGCGCGCGAGGAGTGGGCCGAGCGCTCCCGTGTACGTTCGCTCGAACCGGTCATGACCCTCGCCAAAGACGGTTTGGTGCTGGGTGCAACGGTGTTGACCAAATTGCGAAGCGACGCCGGCGGACTGCCGCTACTCGCAATCGACGGCTCAGAGGAGAGAGTTCTTGCCTTGCTTGCGGCTGCCTACCGCAGGCCCATCGGTCCGGCCGTCCTCGACAATATCCGCCGAGCCGCGGCTGAGTGGCGCCGCGGCGAGATCTGTCTCGCTCAGATCCATCTCGCCCGTAGCGAACTGCTGGGACTGCCGGATCGGGAGGAGGCGTCCTTTCGCCTTTACCTAAGCGACAAACTGCTCGCCGACGGTGTGCCTCCGCACGAGCTGATCAAAGCGTGCGGCATCGATCCCGCGCCGCTCGGCCTTTTGAAGTCGGGCTACAACCCAAACCAGCCGCGCGTTCCCGCCGGCAATCCGGACGGTGGCGAGTGGACGAGCGCCGATGCCTCCCCGGTTACGAGCGACCCGACCGATCCCATGGTCCAGTTGATCAACTACACACCCGTGCACGGATGCCGGCGGACGCCAAGGTGGTCACGCCGCTGGATGGAGTGCCGATCGAAGACGAACATTCAGTTTCGCCAACCCATATGCTGATCGCGCCGGCGCGCGCAAATTTCCGCGAAGTCTACGCGTCGGGGCAGGCGATCGCATCGATGCCGGCCCTTTCTCAGGAACCCTTTATTCATGCCGCGCTCGCACATGGCGGCACTTATGATTTCCAGAGAGACGCGCCTCATCAGAAGGCCTACGACGCCTACGTCCATGCTAGCAATTACGCGGTTGGCGTCTATATGGCCGGCGCGGGATATTCGCTCCCGGCGACACATTTCATCGCGAACACTTATGCATTCTTCAACTCAAGGAATTACAGCAGCGAGGAGCAACAAGACTGGACCACCCGAGGGTGGAACGACGCCACTTCAGGTCGGTGGAAATGATCTTATCGCCACAAACCGAGCTTCCGTGAGGCAAATGCTCTGGTTCATGCACCAGTCGATGTTCCGCACGTTGAAATGGGCAATTTGTATGATTTTGACGCTGTCTGTACTTTACGCAATGCCCTATGTAGGTTTTTTGTATCGTGTGTCACGTGACATTTACTATAGAGATGTTATAATCAACTCCGCAGAAAACAACCGAGGAGACATAGTGACGATATCGACCGATTTTCATGGCGCGCCAGAGCATCCGTGGAGAACAATCATCCGCCTCAAGAGGGTAGATCGTTGGTTTTCGACAACGCTGATGGAGGCCCGGAGCTACGCGGCCCGAGTGAATCCGAAATGGCGGAGCAACGACACGCTGAATTTGCAGCTGGATTTTGGCTGCGGTGCCCATCTTACGCCGGGTGTCGAAGCGGTCGGTCCTATCCACATTCGATATCATTTCGCCGACGCCCAGGGAGTCCCCAAGCTCGGCGGAGGGTCGTCCGGACGTAGCAATGCCTCGGGCGAGCCCTGCCGCTGATAATGCGAGCGCGCCGTTTTGCGGAAAGCGGTACCACGAGAAGATTTCCGAAAGCGGTTGAACTTTGAGTGTGGACAGGGAGTCAATTGACAAGCAGTGCGTCGATCCATAAGCCGGCCGTGATTGGGGAGTAGCTTCCGCCCCTGTTCGGGCGGGACCGTGTCAACAGGCTCGCGCTGCGGCGCGTGGCGCGGTCGGCAGGATCAACGGCTCTGCTTGGCGAGACCAGTACGCATTTGGGGGCCGTTCCGGCCGGCTCTGGAGCGCGTGCTGCTCGGTCCGGCGAGCCACCCGATGAGCCCCTTCACGATCATTGTCATCGCCTTCAGCATGTCGGCAGACGCGTTTGCCGCGGCACTCGGCAAGGGTGCTGCGCTCGACCGGCCGCCCCTCGGCGAGGCGCTGCGCTGTGGCCTGATCTTTGGCATCGTCGAAGCGATAACGCCGGTCCCGCTTACCATCGTGCCTCAGCCAATTTGAGGAGGCGGTATGGCATTGGTGGGGTGGTGATTGCCGCGATGGCGAGGCGCTCGTGGATGGTTTTTAAAACAAAGCGGCGGTTGAAGCGCCAGGCGAAGGCGGCGAGGTAACGTGGCAGATGTTTGGCGCCGACCACGCGATGGGTGGCCAAGAGGCTGTTTTTGACATTGGCCAGCACCGTGTTCGCCCAGCGGAAGGCAGGGTGGCGCGCCGACCTGCGACCGGAGCCGGTGACGTGCCGTTGATGGACGATGCCCGGCTGTTCGGCGATGCAGCGAAACCACTGGCCGCCGTCGCTGACAACGGTGGTTCCGGCCTCGACAGCGGAGCACAAACGCTTGGTTTCACCGGCTCGGAAGCCACGCACCACCTGCAAGCGAGCGTGTAGCGGCCGACCGTCATCGGAGGTCTCGATCGCGACAATAAAAGGGGTGTGGCCGCGCCGGCCGCGCCCAGACCCTTCGCCGGTGCGCTCGCCGCCGATGTAAGCGTCGTCGATCTCGATCCGCGGGCCGGCGGCGCCGAGCTTGTAACGACGGTCGCGCTCGAGCATGGCCTGCGCATCAGCTTGTGCTGAAGCCGCCAGGCAGCGTTGGTCGAGATCCCCAGCCGCCGGCCCAACTCGATGTTGGATATTCCCTTCTTGCCCTGGCCAAGCAGATGCATGGCGCGGAACCACAGCCGCATCGGCAGCTTGGTGCCCTGCAAAACGGTGCCGGCGATCAGCGATGTCTGGTACCGGCATCGCCGGCACTGAAGCAGTTGACGGCCCTGGATCTCGGAATACTTTGTCGATGCGCACCGCGGACACTTGAAGCCCTCCGGCCAGCGCCAGACGAACCACGCCTTGCGGCATGCCTCTTCGTCCGGATAGCGCTGCTCGAACGCATCGTCCGAGAGGCCCTTCTGGTGCTGCACGCGGTTACGAGGCATTACTTCACCCTGAAAATCGTCGTGTTTTCAGGATGATATTAGCCTATTACTTGCTGAGTGTCGATGGTAAGCGGGACGCCGGTTGTCGGCTGGTTCGCCGGCACCGCTGCCAGCGGATACGTTGGCGCGATCGACCGTTGGATCGCCTTTGCGGTGCTCGCAGCGATCGGCGCCAAGATGATCCATGACGGCCTGCGCCGCTCCACCGAGGAGCGAAAGCCGAAACGACATTCGACCCGGCTGCTGGTGTTCACCGCAATCGGCACAAGCATCGACGCGTTGGCGGTGGGTGTGAGCCTCGCCTTGCTGAACGTCGGCATCGTCGCGACAGCCGTCGCGATCGGATTGGCGACCTTTACGATGACGACGCTCGGCATTCTGCTCGGGCGGGTGCTCGGCGAGCGCTATGGGCGCCTCGCCGAAACCCTGGGCGGCGCCGGGCTGATCGCGATCGGCGGCAAGGTCCTGATCGGCTAGGCCCGCCGCCTCACGCATCGAAACCGTAGAGCCGGGCGGCGTTGCCGCGCGTGATCTTGAACCGGTCTTCGGCGCTGGCCTCCTTGAAATCGCGCGCCACGACCTCCTGCGAATGCGGCCAGGACGACGCCTGGTGCGGATAATCCGACGACCACATCATCCGGTCGACGCCGATAAAGCCACGATTGGCGACCCCGACAAAGTCGTCGATATAGGTGCACCACATCTGGCGCTGGAAATATTCGCTGGGCTTGAGCTGCAATTTGAAGCCCGAGGCGAAGCGCGAGCGCTCGAAGGTGCGGTCCATCCGCTGCAGGTAATAGGGCAGCCAGCCGCAATTGTTCTCGGCCGAGACGATCTGCAGCCGCGGAAACCGGTCGAGCACGCCCGAGAAGATCAAAACGCTGAACGAGCGCTCGACCTCGTGCGCCAGCACGGTCGCGCGCATGTAGCGCTCGCCCCAGTTCCACTGGCTTTCCATACCCATCCCGGTAATCGCGTGCAGGCTGACCGGCATCCGCAATTCCTGCGCCGTCGCCCAGAACGGGTCGTAGATATCCGAACTATAGGGCCGGTCGTCGGGCGGCGAGCACCAGATCATCGCCCCCTTGAGCCCTAATTTGGCGCAGCGTTCGAGCTCGCGAGCCCCAGTCTTGGGGTCATAGAGCGAAATCATCGCCAACCCGGCCATGCGCTTTGGATCATAGCTGCAGTATTCGGCGAGCCAGTCATTGTAGGCACGGAAGCAATCCGCCTGCAGCCCGGCATCCTTGAACCAGAAGATGCGAAAACCCAAGGTGGTGTACAGCACGTCGGCCTCGACCCCGTCGGTCGCGTTGTCCTTTTGCCGTTCGGCCGGGTCCCAGCCTCCGGGCCGCGCGTCGGCATAGGTCGCCTTGGTCAGAAAACCCGCGAGTTCCTCCGGGCTCTTGCCGGCGGCAAGCCCGATCCCGATTGGGTGCGGGGCATAGCCCTCGTAAATGAAATACGCGCCTTCGAGCGCCGGCGGGTCGATCACCAGGCGCGGCGCCCGCTCGCGGTATTTCGAGTCGACCCGCTCGGTCCATAAATTCGGTGGCTCGCTGACATGCGAATCCGCGGAGATCAGCTTGTGTCCCGCCATTTTACCCTCCCTCCAAAAATCCCGGCCGCTGTAATTCGCGGCGCCGCGCCGCGTTCGGCATCGTTGCTTGACGCATCGTAGAGTAGGTTAATATCTCCCGTCCAGAGTTGGCGCGGTAAACGTCGCTAACTGGCACGGCGGTACGAGATTGCCGGAAGCCGTCCGATAAATTACCGTCGCCGCTTGCTGCTTCTTCGCGGTAGGACGAGGGCGATGATGGTAACCGACAAGATCTGGCCGGCGCTCGACTACAGCCGGGTGCCTTACCGCCTCTACCACGACGCCGAGATCTACGAGCGCGAACAGCAGCGGATCTTTCAGGGCCCGGTGTGGAACTATCTCGGCCTCGACGCCGAGATCCCCAACTCCGGCGATTTCCGCGCGACTTATGTCGTCGAGACCCCGGTCGTCTTCAACCGCGACGACAGCGGCGCCGTCCGGGCCTTTGTCAACCGCTGCGCCCATCGCGGTGCCTTGGTGCGGCGCGAAGTCGCCGGCAACGCCCGCGAGCACATCTGCATCTACCACCAATGGTGTTACGGCCTCGACGGGCATCTGACCGCGATCCCGTTCCGCCGCGGCATCCGTGGCAAGGGCGGGCTCGACCCGAGCTTCGACATGGGCGCGCACGGTCTGCGCCCGTTGCAGGTTGCCAGTCTCAACGGCGCCATTTTCGGCACGCTCGCCGCGGACACCGAGCCGCTTGCCGATTTTCTCGGCCCGCCGATCGTGGCGCAGCTCGAGCGCCTGTTGGCGCGGCCGGTCCAGGTGCTCGGCTACAACCGCCAGCGCATCCATGCCAATTGGAAGCTCTATGCCGAGAACACCCGCGACAATTACCACGCGAGCCTGTTGCACGAGTTTCTGGTGACCTTTGGCCTCGACCGGTCGACCCAGACCGGCGGCGTGACGATGGACGGCCGCCACCGCCACAACATCACCTGGGCCGAGGCCGACAGCGACACCGACGACTTTGCCCGCCAGGCCTATGCCAATGCCCGGGTCCGCAACGACTACCTGTCGTTGCAAGAGCCCGATCTCGTCGCCTTCCGCCGCGAGCGTGGCGACAACCTGAACCTCGTCGTCACCTCGGTGTTTCCGTCTTCGGTTTTTGTGCAGATTTCAAATAGCCTCGCGGTGCGCCAGATCCGGCCGCGCGGCCTCGCCGAGTTCGAATTTTTCAGACGATGATCGGCTATGCCGACGACCCGCCCGAGATGACCCGTCACCGGCTCCGCCAGGCCAATTTGGTCGGCCCGGCCGGGCTCGTCTCGATGGAGGACGGCGAGGCGATCGAGATTACCCATCGCGCCTCGAAGCCCGACCCCGAGCGCAGCGCGGTCATCGAATTGGGCGGCGGCGGCGTCATTTCCGACCGCGACTACCGCGTCACCGACGTGCCGCTGCGCGGCTTCTGGTCGTATTATGCCGAATTGCTGGGGATCGAGCCGGCGGGCGCGGTGCGATGAATGCCGACCGGGCCGCAATCCACGATCTGCTCGCCGAGTACGGCGCACTGCTCGACGCGGCCAAGTACGATGAGTGGCTCGTCCTCTTCGCCGCCGAGTGCCGGTACAACGTGATCCCACGCGAGAATTGGGAGCAGGGCCTGCCGGTCGGGCTGATCTTTTGCGACAGCCGCGCAATGCTCGAAGATCGCATCCGCGCCTTGCGCGAGGCCAACAAATACAACATCCATACCGACCGCCATCTGATCGGGCTGCCGCGGCTGCTCTCGCCCGCGGCCGAGGGGCCGATGGTCGAGGCATCGTTTGCGGTGTTCCAGACCGACCAGGAAGGGGCGACCCGGCTGTTCGCCACCGGCCTCTACCGCGACCGGCTGGAACCGGCCGGCGATGGCCTCAGGATCCGCGACAAGCTGGTTCTGCTCGACACGTTTGCGGTGCCGACCCTGCTGGCGACGCCGCTCTGAGCGGATGCGTATCGCCCGGCCGGCGCCACGCGAGGCGCCACGGCCTCAACCAAGCCGTCGCAATCCCCGCGTAGCGCCAATAAAGAACTCGCACTGCAAAGAAATGACGCGCGCTAGCCTTGGGACAGGCCGGCCTGGACGAGGCCCCGATAGAAGCGCTCCCGCTGGGACAAGAAGGCAGGCTCGTTTGATCGCTCTCTGGCGCGTAGGCTCGCGATTGTGTGGCCGGGAGTGAGCCGATTGAACTCGGCCAGCTCCGCCCGAGCATCCGCATGCCGCATGTTCAAGGCGTAAATGGCGGCGAGCCAAGCATGCGGTAGGCCAGAGCGCGAGTCCGTAGTGACCGCCTTCTGCAGCCACTCTGTCGCTTCGCTATCGCGCAATAAATGAAACGCCGCTACGCCAAGGTAGAATTGGCACAGGCTGGTTCGAAACTCGCGTGGGCTGAGGCGAAGCGCCTTCAGCACAGGCTCGAATGCCTCCGCGGGACGCCCCAATTCCAGCTTGGCGAGACCAATCCGCGAATACGCGTGTGAAAAGCTCGGATTTAGGCCGATTGCTGCTCGATATTCGTCGATCGCTTGCTCGATCTGGCCGTGCAGCATCAAGAGATTGCCTTTTGTGTAGCGGACCTCCGCGCATTGTGGGTCGATCTCGAGGGCGCGCGCGATAGCCGCATCCGCCTGTCGAATTTGGCCCGGGGGATCGGTCGCCCAGAGAAGCATAATTTCGAGTATATAAGTCCCGGCAAAACCCACCAGCGCCTGGACCGAAGAGGGTTCGAGGCGCAGCGCTTGTTCGAATAGCTCGCGGGCCTTGACCACATCTGCGCTCGAGCCGAAGCGGCTGAAGACCACAGCGCCGCGCATAGTCAGATCTATCGCGTCTGGATTTGCTGGCCGCTCTGTCACACCCCTGCGACTGGCGAGTTCGACCAGGCTCACCTTCAACGTCCCAGCGATCCGCCGGGTGACCTCGTCCTGCCAGCCCCATATGTCGGGACCATCGTATTCGAACCGCTCGGCCCAGAGGTTTGTCCCGCGCTGTGCGTCGATCAGTTGCCCGTTGACGCGAACTCGCGTCGCAGAACCCTGCAAACTGCCTGTGAACAGATACCGGACGCCAAGTTCGCTGGCGACCTGCTGCATGCTTACTGATTTGCCTTTGTAGCGGAACACCGAGTTTGGGGTGATGATCATGCTGTCGCGAATGCGCGACAGATCGGTGATGAGATTCTCTGTCAGCGCATCGGCTAAATAATCGCATTCCGGATCGCCGCTGAGATTAACGAGCGGCATTACGGCGATCGACAGACGGCGGGCGAACTCCTCATCGATCTGCATAATCAGCGCGCGGCCTGTGCCGGCGAAAGCGTGCGCACCGGTTGACGCCTGGTCCTCGATGTTTCCGACCGAGCCCTGCGTATTGGATAGTGATATCGGCGCGTCGAATAAATAGCCCCGTCGGGGAACGGTCTTCACGAACCTTTGTGTACTGTCCCGTAGCGCATGACGGATTTCGCCGACACATTGAACAAGCGAGTCATCCGTCACCGTGGAGTCGGGCCAGACTGCGGAGAAGATCTCATCCTTCAAGATCAAGCGGCCAGCGTTCTGGGCGAGATGGCGCAGCACGGCGAAGCTCTTTGGCCGAAGCCAGATTTCGTCGATGCCACTCCTCAGCGATCCTCGTCGCAAATCGATCGTGAACCGGTCGAAGTGAAGCGCCTCCTCAGAGGGGTGTTCCATCGCTCCTCCCAAGGCAGGCTTTCGGATGCCCCCCTCGCCCCAGATTTCGCGGCAATTTCGTTCCTTTTTCGTGGTTCGTTCGTTACCGCGGATCGCAGCGATTTTATCGTAACCAATGAACGGATCAATGGGCGCTATCCGCCGAGGCGAGCCACGGACCCGTACAGAAGCCGGTCATGCTGACGGAGGAAGCAATGAAGCGATTTATGACAACCTGTGCGATTCTCGCTCTGTGTCTGACAGGCAGCGCGATCGCTGGCACGGAAGAGAACGCTGAAGATTTTAGGCAAATTCACCAAATCGAAATCAGCTTCCACGAAGCCGGTTCGACGAAGAACCTCGACCTGATGCTATCCTTGTTCGCCGATGATGCGGTGCTTACCGCCGGCGGCAAAACCTACACCGGGAAAGATCGGGTCAAGAGTTACTGGCAGGCGGCGGGACCGTTCCAACCGCAAAACGAATGGATCGGTTACACGCCGGCCTTCCGCATTCGTTACGACGTGGAAGGCGACCACGCGCACCTATATTTCGAATGCCTGTGGGTCGACAAGAAGGCAGGCAAGATTGCTGTCCATACCAATTCGGACGACACTTTAGTGCGGGTCAACGGCCGGTGGCTCATCAAGCAAATGAAGGCTGCCAAGGTGCCGGAGCTCTAACGCCGTCCGGCCGCTCAACCGCTGCCGTGGTGTGACACCCCTCTGTCGGCGTATAGATGCCGGCCGGCGTATTCGGAAAGCGGCGTTCGATCGATGCAAAACACCCGGCTCGCCTCGCTTGATTTCGATCTCGGCTCCGAAATCGACATGCTGCGCGCCAGCGTGCGCGACTTCGCCGAGGACAGGGTGGCGCCGCTCGCCGCCGAGATCGACCGCACCGACCGCTTTCCGATCGAATTGTGGCCCCAAATGGGCGCACTCGGCCTGCACGGCATCACCGTCGAGGAGGAATACGGCGGCGCCGGCATGGGTTATCTCGCCCATTGCGTGGCGATGGAGGAGTTGAGCCGCGCCTCGGCCTCGGTCGGCCTCAGCTACGGCGCTCATTCGAATTTGTGCGTCAACCAGATCCGTCGCAACGGCAGCGACGCGCAAAAGCGCAAATATCTGCCGAAGCTGATTTCCGGCGAGCACGTCGGCGCCTTGGCGATGAGCGAGCCGAACGCCGGCTCCGATGTCGTCGCGATGCGGCTGCGCGCCGACAAAAAAGGCGACCGCTATATTCTGAACGGCGCCAAGCTGTGGATCACCAACGGTCATTACGCCGACACCCTCGTCGTCTACGCCAAGACCCGGCCGGATGCCGGCGCGCGCGGCATCACCGCGTTTCTGGTCGAAAAAGGGTTCAAAGGCTTCCGCCCGGCGCAAAAGCTCGACAAGCTCGGCATGCGCGGCTCGCCGACCTCGGAACTCGTCTTCGAGGATTGCGAAGTCCCCGACGGAAACGTGCTCGGTGCCGAGGGCGAGGGCGTGCGAGTGCTGATGAGCGGGCTCGATTACGAGCGCGCGGTGCTCGCCGCCGGTCCGCTCGGGATCATGCATGCGTGCCTCGACCTCGTCGTCCCCTACATCCACGACCGCCGACAGTTCGGCCAGCCGATCGGCGAGTTCCAGCTGATCCAGGCCAAGCTCGCCGACATGTACACCGGCATGAATGCGTGCAAGGCCTATGTCTACGCGGTGGCACGGGCCTGCGACCATGGCCGGACGACGCGCAAGGATGCCGCCGGCGCCATTCTCTACGCCGCTGAAAAAGCGACGGCGATGGCATTAGACGCGGTGCAGATCCTGGGTGGCAACGGCTACATCAACGACTACCCGGCCGGCCGCCTGCTGCGCGACGCCAAGCTCTACGAGATCGGGGCCGGCACCTCCGAGATCCGCCGCATGCTGATCGGCCGCGAAATCTTTACCGAGACGGGGTAGGTTGACACGCGGCGTTGTGCCTCCGATGGTGTCGCATGGCTGAGACGGTCACACTTGGGGCTCTTGGCAGGCAGTTCGAACGCGCTTTCGCCGAATTGGGCGCGATCCGCGATGAGCAGAGTGCAATTCGCGCAGATCTGACCGTCCTGAGCAGCATCGTGGCGCCACGATGCAACTCTCAACGGCATTCTCGATCAAACCCACGCGCTGACCGCGCAGCATAACCGGTTCGACATTCGTCCGCGCCGGCTCGAGGACCAACGGGCGAGCCCGTGACGGCGTGACATGCGCCGGCTGATTTCGTCGGGTTCAGCATTCGAGGCGGCGGCCGGATACAGCCGCGCGGTGGTCGATGGCGAGTGGATCTTTGTCGCCGGGACGACTGGGTTCGACTACACGCAGATGACGATGGCCGACGACCCGGCCGAACAGGCGCGCTAAGCATTGCGCAACATCGAAGCCGCGCTGGCCGAGGCCGGCGCCAGCCTCGCCGATGTCGTGCGGGTGCACTATTACCTGCCCGATCTCGCCGACTGGCCCAGAATTACACCTGTGCTGCGCGACGCCTTCTGCTCGATCCGCCCAGCGGCAACCGCACTCGTCTGCGGCCTCGTCGACCCGCGCATGAAAATCGAGATTGAGGTCACGGCACGCCGCAGCGGCGGATCCTAGGGCGTGTCGTCAATTATCGCAAGACCGCGCGTAAAACGAGTCGATGGTCAGGTGTATAGATCGTAAAGCGAGTCTGGCCGAGCCCGAAATTATGTGATCAATGGAAGGTCGGCTTTGGCAAAAGGCTGACCCATGACGCGATATGGACTGCGCGACGACCAGTGGGAGCGGATCAAGGACTGGCTGCCGGGGCGGATCGGCCATGTTGGCGCGACCCCTCAAGACAATCGTCGATGCGTCGAAGCGGTGCTCTATCGCTACCGCGCCGGCATCCCGTGGCGCGATCTGCCGCCGCGCTTTGGCGACTGGAAGAATACCCATCGCCGGTTCAGTCGGTGGGCTAAAACCGGGGTCTGGCAACAAATCTTCGCGCGTCTTGCCGCCGGTGCCGACAACGAATATGCGATGCTCGACAGCACCATCGTGCGGGCGCATCAGCACAGCGCCGGCGCTCGCAAAAAAACCCGACGATCAGGCCATCGGGCGTAGCCGCGGCGGGCTGAACACCAAGATCCATGCGCTGGTCGACGCGCTCGGCAATCCGTTGGCCTTTCGGCTGACCGCAGGACAGACGCACGATCGCGTCGGCGCCGACGCGCTGTTGCCGCAAATGGGCGGCGATCGGCGGATCGCCGACAAGGCCGACGATGCCGACGCGCGCGTCCTCGAACCCCTGGCTGTCCACGGGTTCAGCTCGAGAACGCTGTTGCCACGGCCGAGCGAAAGAGCATACACTCCCGATGACAGGCCTCCGCCACATCAAGGGGGCCGGACCAACCCCACATCATGGATGACATGAGATCAGGACCAGATCAGCGGCCGCGCGGACGCTTTAACGCGAATCGCCCGTTTAAACAGCAACCGCGTGGCCCGCAAAACAATCAGACATTCGACAGCAACGGGCCCAACATCAAGATCCGAGGCAGCGCCTATCAGATATTCGAGCGCTACCTGACCCTGGCACGCGAAGCGACAGCGAGTGGCGATCGCATTGCCGCCGAGAATTTCTACCAACACGCGGAGCACTATTTTCGTATTAACAACGCGCGCCGCGAGGGCAACCAGCCGGCGACCTCGCCGCGGCCGACCATGCTGCCCGACGTCGAGATGAACTCGTCCGAGGCGGATGGAAGAGAACTCGACGGGGACCGGCTGCAACCGCAGTGGGACGGCGATGACCCCGCTTCCTCGGAAACTTCAACTTACTGAAGTACGCTCTCAACCAATCGGCGGCTCGTTCGGATAGTCTCCGATCCAGGGTTCGCGACTTATTCCCTCTCCGCAATATCGCTGGCCCAAACTCGCGTCACTGAGCCGTCTATCGATCCGCGCGTATTGCTCGAGCACAACGATAAGTGGCTGTCCAGTGAAGTTACGTGCCGATCGAGGCCCTGGCTGACTGACCCCGCCGCCGATCGGCGCCGATCCGGCCAAACTCGCACCACTGGCCGGGCGACCGATCGCCGCCTCAAACCCGCCCCGATTTACACCTCGACGGGCACGCTCGTTACCTGACCGTCTGAGTTTCACTGATGCCTTCGGCGCCAGACCCTCGGTGTCATACCGCTTCAGTGGGGCACGGGTTTGCGCTGCGGCGCCGATGGTTCGAGCTTTGCGAAGATCCACTTCGGCGCGGCGCCGACGGGCGGGGCTCATTCCCGATCGCGTGATTCGGTTCGGGTGAGCACGCGAGCCTCGTCATCGGTCAGGTCGCGGGTCATAATCCCATAAATAATATGGGAAGGGAGCGCCCGCGCGTGATCACCAAACCACTCGCGTCGATGCCTGTTGCCCGATCGCCTCGCAGGGTCGCGCTGTTTTGCGATTTCCTCAGCGCGCTCGGCGGCACCGAATACTACAACGCGACACTGGCGGCCGGGCTGCGCGAACGCGGCATCGACGTGCGCGTCTTCGTCGGGGAAAAGCCGCGGTTGCCGTATTGGAAGCACCTGCTCGAAGCCCGCGGGATCGAGGTCAGCGAGCCGCCGATCTTTCACCGGGATTTGCGCGTCAGAGCGATCGAAAAGCGCTTTATCCGGCGCACCGTCGAATCGTTCGCGGGCTGGCGGCCCGACATCATCCATGCCAGCCCCCCGGGAAAGCTGCTCGTTTCCTGGTTCGAGACGCGCGACCGGCCGGACGTTCCGCTAGTCGCGACGGAGTGGACCACCCCGTCGCCAGTCACGGCGCATTGGTACCCGCCGGAGCTCCGCTCGTTTGTTCAGGAAGTCGCTGCGTTCATCGCGACGTGCGAAGCGGAGCGCGCCGGCATCGCAGCGTTCCACGGATACGCCGGCCCGATCCACCGGATCGCGCAGTTGGTCATGCCGCTGGCGGCGGGCCAGCGATGGGCCGTCAACCCGCAAAATCGCGCGGTCGGCTGTGTCAGCCGGTTTTCCGTCGAGAAAGGGATCGACTACTTGTTGGGAGCTTGGGCACGGATTGTCGCCGCCGCCCCCGGGGCGAGCCTGCACCTTTACGGGCACGGCCCGGACGAAGCCCGGCTGCGTTCGCTGGTTCTCTGCCTCGGCATCGGCGACAGCGTCCATTTCGCCGGCACCTATCCGCCCTACACCGGCATCGACGAGGTCGCGGCGCGGCACACGATCTTTGTCCAGCCGTCGCTGTTCGAAGGGGTGCCGATAGCGCTCGTCGAGTTGCTCGCGCGCGGGCGGGCGGTGATCGCGACCCGGGTCGGCGGCGTGCCCGAGCTGTTGGCCGGGCGACCCCCGGCCGGCATCCTGATCCCCGCCGGCAGCACCGAGGCGATTGCCGAAGCGGTGACGACGCTTTTCGCCGACCCGGTCAGCATTTTGGCGTATAGCCGCGGTGGTCGCGAGATTTATGCCCGGCACTACGACCCGGACGCGGTCTTCGCGGCGACCCTCGAGGCCTATCGCTCGGTGCTGGCGGTGCAGGCCGCACCTTTCGGACGCAGACCGCCGATGCGGCGCGGCAATTCCGGGACGCTCCGGCCAAGCGCGCATGAAGCCGACGCCCGCGGCAACGCGATCGCTGGAGGACGGAGCTCGCGAGGAGGAATGTGAGTTCGGCGCAGCTTCGCGCATTGACGGCGTCTGGTCGGCCGAACAAAAAATCGCTTCGTGGAGCGGCCGCGCGGCGCCAACCGCGACTGACCTGTCGGAACGGGACCGGCGTGGGTCCGGCGCGCGCGACGGAAAGGATCACTCTATCGGTCGGACCAGACGGTCGAGCCGTGGGCGGGCGATGATCGCCGCAAGGACGGAACCAAAAGTGACGATGCCTTCGAGCGCATCGGCGCCGTCGTCGGTATGCCGGTCGAGGACTGGCGGCCACAGGGCAAGCAAACGCCGGCGGGGGTGCGGCGGCAAATCGGAAAGAAGATCGCATCGTCCGTCACGCGAATGTAGGCGCGCGCGGTACGACCGGGCCGCGCAATTCGTAACGCTTTATGACGCGGGCTTTGCGGAACGTCGCCAGCTGACAATCACCAGGCCTTTTGCCGCATCAAGCACCCGCCGCTGGCCGGGGTGGAGGCCATGGCTTGCAAGCACCTCCTCCGGGGTCTGCGTGGCCACCTGGGGAAAAACCGGTCGCCCTCCGGGCAGCCGCACATCTGGCGCCCGCGACAGGTGGAAAACGTCATAACGGTCCAGGAACATCCCGAACACCTCCGTGCCGCCGACGACGCCAACCCGGCAGTCCGACATTTTGAGCACAGCCAAAGCTTGCTCGAACGACGCACCGGCCGGGTTCCAGAACAGCGCCCTGTTATTCGACGGGTCGGCGGCGATGGCCGGGACTCGGCTGGTGAGGATCAACCGGTGGCGCAGGTGCGAACGCGGCTGCCGTTCATGAGAATGACGGCCGTGCACCACCACGTCGACCCCGTCGAGCCCGCGTTCGAAAAACCGCTGATCGGCCTCGAACTTGAGCGAATCCGGCATGATGCCGGCGGCGTTCGCGAGCATGCCGTCGTCGGAAACGATAGCGTAACCATCGAGGTAACGAGCCGTGGGCATCGGAATCCACCTTATATGAGACGGTCGAGCACACCCAGTGTGGGCAATGGTCTGTCGGCTGCCCGAGCGCGACCCCGAACGCCTCGCCGAGCGAACGGAAGAACATACCGGCCGAGTTCCGAAACCAGCCGGCCGCCAAGCTGGATCGTTACTTCTCCGCAGGCACCGTCAATCCGGCGTATCGCGCCTTCGACGGCTCAGCCAGAAAGCTTGGCTCCACGTGGCAACGGGTGACCCGGCTTGCTGACGACGACTGGCCGTCGCAACCGAAATTCCTTCAGCCCGCCGACGGGTTTCCAGCGCTCGCCGAGCCCTGGAGCAGCACAGCCAAGCTAGTCACCGCTTCGTCGATCAGGCGTTCTTGATAGCGGTAGAACATCTCATCGCCCATCGGCGTGACCATCGAGCTGGCGTGGCGCTGACAACGGACGCGCAGTCGGGTCAGCTGGTCGAGGATACTCCGAGCGGCTGCTCGCGCGCCGGGTCCCGTCAGTAACTCGCCGCCAGGTGCGCGAATTTGAGCATGAGTCAGCCCGGGATCGGTGAGTTCCTTTACTCGCCCCTCGAGCCTCTCGCGGGCGGAGTCTATCCGCCAGAGCCGAAAACGGCTGTATCCTTTCAACGCGTTAAATAGCACCGTTGCGGCCATCACAAGGTAGACCCAGTACACCGGCGACATCAGGTTGACCAGCCACGGGAAATAGACGTCCGCGATCTCCGGCTCGCCCTTGATAAAGAATTCGTGCGCCGCGGAAGCGAGCGGCAGAGCCGTGGCGGTGTTGATGTATTTTGGAGGATTGCTTTGGATAAAGCCTGGCAGTTCCGCATTGAGCAACATCAGCAGCGCAACTCGCTCGGCTCGGTGAGCGCAGGAGTTGGCCACGATCAAGGTGTCGACCCGGGCCACGGGCTTGTCCACCGCAGGTGTCGGGCGCACCAAATCGTAGAAGCCCGCCGGGATATGCCCCAGACCGAGCCAGGGGTGACGCGCCAGCAGTCCCTCGAGATCTGCAAAGGCCACGATGTCCAGATCGTACCTTTGGATGACGGTCCGTATAAGCCCGGCATCTTGCTCCATCACAAAGGCAGCAAGATCGAGCTTGCCGTCGCCGATCAACTGGGCCTGCTCGGCAAGCTCATGGTAAGAGAGCCGGACGCCTAACCCGCGCAGGTCCGGATCCTCAAACAGCTGGCGCAGGAGATATGCTGTGCCCGAGCCTTCGGGACCGATGCCGATCAATTTTCCCCGCAAATCGGCAAAGCTCACCAACGTTCGGTCTCGCCGCCCGAGCAGTAAGAGGGACTCGGGTTCTGGAAGCCGCCCCAACAATTCGAGGCCTGCATCGGCCGGTACGGGTATGCCATCCTGTACCAGGGCGAAGGCCGCGGTGCAGCGCTGCCCTTCTTGGGTCAAGCGATTGACGTTCTCGATCGAGCCTGCCGTCGGCACGACGATCAGGCTGCCGTGTCCTTGTTTGGCCCGCGTCGCCACGCGAGTGGCGAGGGTGTGGTAGTAACCACCCGGAACTCCCGACAAAAGCGATCCGCGCAGGTGGGCGTAATCGTGAGAGACGCCAAAGCTCGACGCGAATGCAGCGACCCCCGCGGCGGCGACCAGCAGCAGTAGGAAGCGCAGCAGCGCTTTGCCTCGCCAGAGGCCGGGAGAATTAGAGATCCGATCTGATAGACGCATCGCCGTCGTGCAGCTCTGTCGCAAAGCAGCTACAATTCACCGCCCGCTGTCAGCGGTGGCGTCGCCCGAGCAGTACGCCGGCCAGTGTGACCACCGCCAATGTTCCAAAAAGCGTGGGCTCGGAGCCGGTGCGCATAATGCGGACCGCAGCGTCGATAGCCTCGTCGATATTCACCATCCGCCGGGTTGGGCGAACGGGTGCTCGGCCCCAGTCCGTCCCAGTCTGCCCCGCGGGGTGGGCCGCCGCGCCCCCGGCGAGACCTCCAGGGCGCGCCGCCGCGGTACCGGCCGCTTGACCCGAGAAGCCCCGGTAGTCCCGGCGGGCGGCGGCTCCCGTCGTTCCCCGACCAAACCGCTGACTTGTTGCCGCGTCGCGGTAGGCGACCCCCTGGCGGTGCACCGCGTTGTGCTGCCAAGTGTTGCCGGAGACCACGTTGCGATTGAGGTTGATGCGGTTGAATTGGTTCGAGTTGATCGAGATGTTGCCGCCGCCCCAATTGGGACGCCCCCAGCCCCACAGCGAGCTGGTGACGGCGACCCCAGCCCCAAAGGCGAGACCGGTCGCAAGGCCGGCGGCCAAGCCGTAGCCGGCCGGCGGGGGAAAAGCGTAGGGCGGGTAGTCCCGATATGGCCAGGCGCCATAGGCCGTGCCCGGATCGTAGGAAGGCACATACACTTCCTGCGGATCGGCAGGCTCGATGGCGATCGTCGGCTCCTCGGTGATCGGGGCCACAATGGCCGGCGCTCCAGCGGCCGGAGCCGGCTGCGGCGATGCCTGCACCGTCACCTTTTGCTGCGGCGTCGATTTCAGGGTTCCCGCGGCTTGCGCCTTACGCCGTAGGGTTTGCACTGCAGCAAGGCAATCCTGCTCCTGGCCGAGAAACGCGTCTCCGTTTTTTTGCGTCCACTCGAGCTTGTCCGACATCATCTTGAGGACGCTGGGAAACGGCACCAGCGATTTGACGCTGGCGTCCCAGCTCTGCTGATCCAAGGCCTTGGTCAGGGCATCGCCGGTGAGCGCCGCGTTCTTCGGGTCCACGACCCAGCGCGCCGCCATGACGATCTCGAGCGGGTAGGTGGCAGCAGCGAGAATCTGGGCGACCAGCTCATCGGGATAGAGCGCTATCGGCGCCAGCAGCTGCTGAAGCTCTTCGGGCTTGAACGGCGGCGCACTCGCCGGTTCCGGCTGCTGCGCCGCCGCCATGTGCATTAACACCAGGTTGAGACAGACAGCCACCGCGGCAACCAGTTGCAATGCGGATTTCACTCGATCCTCCCTCAGGTTCAGTCGCCCGATCTCGCCGATCCCACAGCGCCGGCCTTGATTCTCGCCCAGCTCGATCGCCCTGATTTTCGGCCCGAAGGTCAGCTTGCCGTGCTCCGGCGAGGCTTCGGCCTGCCATCTCCGGCGTCTGGCGTCGCGGCCGCGACCGCGTCGCCGATCCGGCTCGCCAGCACCGCCACGGCCTGCCGCAGCGCCGTCACCCGCTTGGCGGGGTCGGCGGCGTCGCCGGACGGCACCTTGATCCACTCGCGCCGGCTCGCAGCGAGGCGGTCGCTCGGCCCCGCCAGCAAGGTCCAGCGCGCATCCAACACCGCGTCGCCGTGCTCATCCACATCGAAACGGATCACATCGAGCGCCACCCGCCATCCCGGTGTGGCGTAATGTGCAACCGGCGTCGCCATCACCCGGTCGGCGCCGAACCGGTGCGCGAGGTCGTCCACGAGCGCACGTTGAATGAGGTCGGCGGGCGGATCGCTCCATACTTCGAACTCATGGATCGAGATGCGGCTGCCGGCGCCGCGCGTGACCATCTGCGTGCGGTCGAAATAGCCGGCGACCGTGGGCTTATCGACCCAGATCAGCGCCCCGCCGCGCGACGGCGCGGCGGCGGCCGGCGCGTCCGGCACCCGCGGCGAGAGGTCGAACACCTGGGTCGGCGGCGATCCGCAAGCGGCAAGCAGCAGCGCCGCCGCGGCCGCGAGCCGATGCGTCCTCATCGCCGGTTGTCCGACTTGCCGGTGATCAGCGCATTGGGATTGCGTTCGAGATATTCCGCCATCAATCGCATCGAACGCGCCGCGCCGTCCATCTGCTGCACCAAGCCGCGCAGATCGGCCAGCAGAGGCGACCGGTCGCCGACTTGCCGGTCGATCGTGGCAACCGTCTGCCCGGCATGGTCGATCAGCCGGTTCGTCGACCGCACCGTCTCGTTGAGATTGCCGATCAGCGCATCGGAGCGCGCGCCGAGGCGATCGACCATGCTGCGCAGCTCCGCCGAGGCGCCCCGCAGCTCCTCCAGCGCGCCGCGCAGCTCCGGCCCGGTGACGAGCTGCTTTAGCGCCGCCATCGAGTTCCTGCATCTGGGCGAACACTTGATCGATCGGCGCATTGGCAAGCTTGGCGATCAGCGGCTGGAGCTGCTGCGCGATCCTTTCTCGCTGCGTCGGCCCTGCCGGCAGTCCCGGCACTTTCCCGCTCCGGTCCAACCTCGCCGGCGCCGCGCCGGGCTCGATATCGAGCGTGACGATCGCATCGCCGCCTAGCAGCTGCGCGTCCGTAACCTGCGCGCGCAACCCGCGCCGCACCAGCACATCGGCCGCGTCGTACACCTCTGCGGCGGTGCGCGGGTGCGTGCCGGCAGCAGGAAACAGGCTCGGCTGCAGGACGATTGCGACCGGCGCGACGAAGCTGTTGCGGTCGGGATCGTAGTCAACGCCAACACTCGTCACCTCGCCGATGCGGATGCCTCGAATCTCCACCGGCGCACCCGGCGCGAGCCCGCGCACCGTGCCGCCGAAGCGGATCAGGAAGGGTACGCCGTCGACGACCGGCGCAACCTCGGCACTCGCTGCCGATGCGAAGGTGGCACACAGGACCAACAAGACAGCGACCGCCCGCAGGCGGGGCGGCAATGATCGTTCTGGTCGCATCTGCTCGGCGTTCAGCACCCCATTGTCTGACTGATCCCTGCGTTGGGTTGACGCGACGTGGACCATTTCGGCACTCTCACCAGTCGCCGTAAGTCGCCTGAAGAAAGTTGCTGCCCAGCCTCGCCGGCGAGCGCCGACAAGGCCGCGACGGCAACGGCAGACAAGCCTGAACGAACGACACGCCCTAGTCTGGCCCCGGATTGGCTTTGTCGGTGGACCGGTGGCGAACGAGACTAATAATTCAGCCCTCAGTAGCCGTTGCCGTTTGGATAATATTGATAGGGTGGTGGTGGCGGATAGTAAGTAGAAGAAGCGGCGGCGGCGCTCGTCGCCATCGCCGTCACCCCTGCGCCCACCGCGACGCCAGCGGAAACCCCGCCCCAGTTAGGCCCGTAAGATCCACCTCCGTAATAGCCGCGATTGACCGAGACGTTCCGGTTCACGTTCACATTCCGGTTCACCGAGACGTTGCGGTTCGAGGAGACGTCGCCGCGAAAGCTGCGGCTATCGAAGCTGCCTCGGTTGACGCTGGCCCGGTTGACATTGGCCTGGTTGCCACCAGCGCGATCGGCACGAGGTTGATCAGTCCGACCTTCGAACCTTTGGCCAAAGCCGCTCCGCAGCACCAATGAGGAGGCGTTACCAATCGTTCTCGAAAACGCCGTTTGGGTTGCGCCGGTGACCCTGCCGCCAGGTAGCGGCGACGCCAAAGATCCGCTCGACCCAAAGCAGGCGGCGGCGGCTCAGCGTCCCCTCCGCGAGGAACATAGCCCCTGGCGCGGCGGAGCGGCGTCTTCCTCTCGCGGACTGCGCCGCTCGCCCGGCCCGGCCGCCCCCTCGCCGTCCGAACCGGCGCGACGCCGGCCCTGCCGGATAGCACGGGCCCGATCAATCAGCGCCAGGGCATACCGGGTGAGCCGATCGCTCTCGTCGGGGTCTTTTTCACGAACGGCGCTCTGCAACGCCTCGACAGCGGCGCTACGGAGCTGTGTCGGGTTTTCTTCTTCCTTTTCCGGTTCAAGATCGGCCATGGCGGCGCAGTGGGTGATCGCAGCGTATCGTAAACAATTGCGGCGCCGGGCGATTGGAGCGGCTTGCGGTCTCGGTATCAGATCTTTGCGGGACATTGGCAGGGTTGTGATGGCCGGCGCGCTTCGCGGCTGGACGACACGGAGCGGGCGGCGCCGCAAGCGCACGAGCTGACGCAGGTATTTGGCGGCGACGACAAGCAGGCTCGCGAGGATCCACCAGGGCGCAGCACAGCTGGCGCCGGCCGGCCTACGCCAGCGCGGCGCGGTAGCGGCCGGGGGTTACACCCGCCTCGCGGCGGAAGATCGATGTCAGATGACTCTGGTCGGCGAACCCGGCCTGTTGGGCGATCTGCGCGAGGGGCTGATTGGTTGCGCGTATCAGACCCTTCGCCCGTTCGAGCCGGCGCTGCATCACAAAGCGCTGCGGACCGACCCCGACCGCCTGCTTGAACGAGCGGCTGAAGTGATAGGAGCTGAGACAGGCCACCTCGGCGAGATCCGTCAAGGTCAGTCGACCGTCCAGATGGGTTTCGATATAGTCCTGCACCCGCTTCAGGCGCGCGCGCGAAAGCCCGCTCGACGGCTCCGGCAGGAGCGCCGACGGATCGACCGAACGCCGGGTGACTTGCACGGCGAGTGCCATGTTGAGCGCGTCGGCGAGGATGCCGTCGATGAACCCACCGTCGAGTTCGTTGGCAATCGTCAGCGCGATCTGCGAAATCAGCGGATCTCCAAAAGCGTCTTGCGCCTCGAAATGGACGGTTCTCCCGCGCACCAATTCGGGGACCAGACTGTCGTAGGTCTTACGAGTTTGCAGGATCTGGATAAACCGGCCGCCGCATAAATCGCTCCACAATTTCCGGTCGCGCGGGCGAAACGCGATGTCGCCGGGACGAAGTCGATATTCCTCGACGGGCCCATCGTCGCTTTGCTTTACGCCGCAGATGTCGGCCAGGACATAGCTGATCCGATAACAGTCGCTGCGCCAAACCACTTCACCCGGGGGCCGGCGAAAGACACCGACGGACATCCGTCCCCAGGATCGGCTGTTCTCTTCGCTGACCGGAGCGCGACCATCGGTAATCGGACCCGGATGGACAGCTCGGTTCGGATCGGGACGCAATGCTGTCACCTGTTAAGTTATGGGCGTCCCTCGCGGGGGTTAATTGCAGATGATTGCGGTTTAATATGAAATCCTTGCGGTGCGACGGCGCGACGTCGAGATTCCGGTCGGTTTAGGCCAGTTCGGCGCGATATCGGGCCGGCGTCACCCCGGTCTCGCGACGGAAGAGGGATGTCAGATGGCTCTGGTCGGTGAAGCGCGATCAACGCCAGCTGCCGATTGGTCCGCCGCATCAGAGTCTTTGCGCGTTCTATCCGCCGTTGGACGACGTAGCGCTGTGTGCCGATGCCGACCGCCTCCTTGAACGAGCGGCTGAAGTGATATGGGCTCAGACAGGCGATGTCGGCGAGGACGGTGAGCGAAAGGTCGTCGTCGATATGCGCCTCGATGTAGTCGCAGACGCGCCGCAATCGCTCCGGCGCCAGGCCCTTGTTGCCGATCGGCAGCGGGAGGCGCCCGACAAACCGCCGGGCAATGCGGATGCACAACGCAGTGCCCAGGCTTTCGACCATGATCTTGTCAGCGAAGCCGCCTGCGATCTCCTGCGCTAAAGTCATGACGATTCTGCTCAGCAAAGGATCTTCGAACGGGAACAGGAAATCGAAGATGTTTGCTGACGCAGCAAGCTCTGGGAGCAAGGCCGAATACACAGCGGTATCCCAGAGAACCTGATGGAACCTTGCTGCGGGTTGAACGCTCCGGACCGTAACGCCGGCCGGACTAAATGCCAGAGTACCCGGCGCGCAGGGCAGAATTTCCCGGGTGCGTCCGCGCTCGACCTGGATCAGAAGCGGCGGGAGCGGATCCGGGGTGAGAACGATTTCGATGGCGGTCGCCTCGCGATATGAATTCGCCGGCGTCCCGGTGGTAGTCCACTACCGTGAACGAGGCCCAGGATTCGATCTTGAAGATTCTTAGTTCAGGTTGCCGGGCCGAGCTGCCGAGCAGCTGCGGTCCCACGCCGGGCGCAGGATCGGTCGTGCTCCCCCGTTCGCTCGATGCATGCATATTCGTCCCTGGTATCGTGATCCCAGGGGATCGGCTAAATGAACTTAGCCCCGACCCTCAGGCGCTCTGGCAGATTACGCCCATAAAACTACATTCCTTGTGTCAGTCCGGTGAATTTTATTAAAATTTTGCCCGCTTACCATCGACACTCAGCAAGTAATAGGCTAATATCATCCTGAAAACACGACGATTTTCAGGGTGAAGTAATGCCTCGTAACCGCGTGCAGCACCAGAAGGGCCTCTCGGACGATGCGTTCGAGCAGCGCTATCCGGACGAAGAGGCATGCCGCAAGGCGTGGTTCGTCTGGCGCTGGCCGGAGGGCTTCAAGTGTCCGCGGTGCGCATCGACAAAGTATTCCGAGATCCAGGGCCGTCAACTGCTTCAGTGCCGGCGATGCCGGTACCAGACATCGCTGATCGCCGGCACCGTTTTGCAGGGCACCAAGCTGCCGATGCGGCTGTGGTTCCGCGCCATGCATCTGCTTGGCCAGGGCAAGAAGGGAATATCCAACATCGAGTTGGGCCGGCGGCTGGGGATCTCGACCAACGCTGCCTGGCGGCTTCAGCACAAGCTGATGCAGGCCATGCTCGAGCGCGACCGTCGTTACAAGCTCGGCGCCGCCGGCCCGCGGATCGAGATCGACGACGCTTACATCGGCGGCGAGCGCACCGGCGAAGGGTCTGGGCGCGGCCGGCGCGGCCACACCCCTTTTATTGTCGCGATCGAGACCTCCGATGACGGTCGGCCGCTACACGCTCGCTTGCAGGTGGTGCGTGGCTTCCGAGCCGGTGAAACCAAGCGTTTGTGCTCCGCTGTCGAGGCCGGAACCACCGTTGTCAGCGACGGCGGCCAGTGGTTTCGCTGCATCGCCGAACAGCCGGGCATCGTCCATCAACGGCACGTCACCGGCTCCGGTCGCAGGTCGGCGCGCCACCCTGCCTTCCGCTGGGCGAACACGGTGCTGGCCAATGTCAAAAACAGCCTCTTGGCCACCCATCGCGTGGTCGGCGCCAAACATCTGCCACGTTACCTCGCCGCCTTCGCCTGGCGCTTCAACCGCCGCTTTGTTTTAAAAACCATCCACGAGCGCCTCGCCATCGCGGCAATCACCACCCCACCAATGCCATACCGCCTCCTCAAATTGGCTGAGGCACGATGGTAAGCGGGAAATTTTGTAACAAAAATGCATCGACTCGAATCACGGGAGGACGCGCACCGCAATCAGCTACGTTAGCTTGATGTGCCTTGGAACATTCATATTATACAATACGATGGCAAAGGGATCGCCTCTGTGACGGTATGAGAACTTTCTGTAAATTTTTGTAAAATTGTACGCATCACGGAATTTAAAAAGGATGCCCCGTCACTGACAATTCGCCCGGGTCGGTCACCTGAGGTCACCCGGTGGTTGGGGCTGCGCGCGTTTGACCCGGAGTTGGATCAGCTGGGCGACGAAACACTCGGCGATCCCGCCCCCTTCGTAGTGGTACGCACCTGACACTTGTCACTCGCGGTGTCGGTCAGGCGCCTTCCCGGCGAAGGCCGGGATCCATGGCGCCATGGGCACCGGCCGGAGCTTGTCCTCGGGCCGGCCAATGGCCGGACCCGTGGGCCGGTGTGACAATTTTTTGGATGTGACCTGTCAGAACTGGTCCACTAGGACAGCGGCCGAAATCTATCAGTCATTACGCTCAGTGTATTCTCTCGGTGCTGTCGCGATGTGTGTTGGAATTGATGGCGCGGTCTCCAGTAGGGATGAGGATGCGGGGTCAGGCAGCCAAGTCAATCGGCCGGTCAGCAAGGTTCTGGTTTAGGGTCTGCCACCCGTCGACTTTGCGCATTGCGATCTGACCAGCGGCGAGCAACGCCCAGAACAACATGGCTGCGGTCTCGGCCGAAGGCAGCACCGTCTGGGTCTTGATCCGGCGCTTGAACTCCTCATGGAGCCGTTCGATTGCGTTGGTGGTGCGTGCGCTTTTCCATTGGCTGAGCGGCAGTCGGATGAAAGTAAAGAGCCGGTCACCGGCCTCCTCGAGGCTGTCGGCTACCGCCTTGCATTTGAGCCGCCATTTGCGGAGGAAGGCACGCCGGCGCTCCTCGATCTCTGCAGCCGAGGCGGCGTAGATCATGTCGTTGTAGTCGGCCGAGACCTCGTCGTGCAGCCGCTGGGGCGCGTGGGCGAGCAGGTTGCGGTGCTTATGGACGGTACAGCGCTGGGTCGGCACATCGCTCCAGAGCGCGGTCAACGCCTGCTCCAACCCCGTCCCGCCGTCGACAATCAGAAACTCTGGCTTGCGCAGCCCGCGCTTGACGAGGTCGTCGAGGACGGCGCGCCAAGCCTCGCTGGTCTCGCCCGCCATGTTTTTGATGGCCAACAGCACCTTTTGGCCGTCCTCGCGCACGCCGAGCACGACCAAGAGCACGATTGAGGTGGCCTTCCGGTCGAGCCGGACCCGCACCACAGTGCCGTCGAGGATCAGGCGGACGATCGGTTCTTCGCCGAGCGCGCGGGCATTCCAGGCGTCCCAATCACCCTTCACCTTGCGCCACACCCGGCTCACCGTGTCCTTGCTGACCGCGCCGCCGAACACGGCCGACAGCGCCCGCCGCACCCGACGTGTGTTGGTACCGCCAAGATAGGCACCGGCGATCAGCGAATCGGCCTGCTTGGTGCGCCGCTGGTAAGCTCGCAGCGCCTTGCTCTTCCATTCCGTGGTCTTGCCCTCTGCGGTGTCGAGCCTGGCCCGCGGCACCGCGATCTCCACCCGGCCAAAGGTCCCCAGCAGTGAGCGCGATCGGTGGCCGTGCCGGTGGCCAGTGACATTGCCCGCGTCATCGGCATTCGCGGCATCCGCCTTGGGCCCGCGAGCGTACCGTGAGCGTGAGAGCACCGCCTCAAGCTCGCTCTCGATCATCGTTTGGATGAGCTCGCGCACCCGGTCGCGCAAACCGGTCTCGATCGGATCAAACCAATCGTCGAGAAGATGCACCGCCGTCTCGGCTTCCGAACCGTGAAGCGGCGACTTTGTGATATTGTTGGTCATGGCGTGGTCTCCACCGGCGCTCAACGCTGGGATCGTTTGGGTTTCAGCACCCGGAGACTACGCCACCTTCAATTCCAACCACATCCCGGACGGCACCATTCTCTCGCTAACATCTTATTGCGAAACTCTTCTGCAATCTTCGTGCACAGAGCCCGATAGGATTGTCCGACAACGACCTCATGGAGCCGCAGCAACGTATAATATCGAAGACTTGCTAACAGCGCATCACCATCCTCACCCTTCTTGATTTGCGGACGAAACTGTCCATCGGAAAAGTTTCCACGCCGACCAGACCGGCAATGAGGGTCGCAGAGACCCTTCGCCCGGCGACGATGTCAAGGACGAACCTCACGCGGTCTGTCGGTAGCGAAGCAAGCTTGATGTCCGGCATTCGGGACAGCCTGGCGGCAAGACATGCTCGAATATTCGGAAGCGCCGGACTGTCCCCGGTCAGGCGCAGCAGGATCACCACGTTCGCGCCGATCGTGCCCTGCGCCGATCCACGGGATAGGCCTGCGACCAGCACCAGGCACGAGACAAAGACCACCACGAGAACTGCCCTAATCGAAGATATCCTCATCGCATCATTCGGTTAACGCCTCCAATCCGATCGTGGACCGGCGTCTTGGCGCAAGCTTATTCCGAGAGGCCGAGCGTCTTAAAAACCTCCGCTGCGGCCGGATGTGACGGTGCGGTCAGCCGGTTATCGATCATCTCGCGCACGTTCAACCCGGCGAGCACTGGTGCGAGCGTACGCAATTCGTGCACATTGCTGAGCACGTCTCTGGCGATTACGGCCACGACCCGGGCGTCGACCGACGCCGAGGTCACCAGGCTCGCGCGGCCGCCGAAAGTTGGGACTTCCGCCGCCATCCCGTAGAGCTCGCCCGGGATCACCCCGCGTTGGTAGTACGGGTGGTCGTGGATCAGCTTGGCGATGGCCGGGCCGGTAATTGCGACAAAGCTTATCGGACAAGCGGCCTGCTGCGCCGTGACTAATGGCGACGGATGGCCGACGATCAGCAGGCTGGCGGTGATCGCGCCACTGCACAGCGCCGACGTGCTCGCATCCGCTCGCAGCTCTGCGGGACGAACCCGCGCGTTGCCGCTCCAGCCGAGTTCTGCTTCGATCGCATCCCAAGTCGCGCGGGTGCCGCTACCCCTGCTGCCAACATTGACCCGCCGGCCCATCAGCCCCGCGAGGTCACTGATTTGCGAATCCGCACGGGTCATGACGGTGACGAGTTCGGGATAAAGAGACACTACGGATCGCAAACCAAGAAACGGTTCGGCGGCCCATGCGCCGGTGCCGTTGTAAGCAGCGAATTGAACGTCAGCCTGGACGATGGCGAATTCCAGCTCACCCGACCGGAGGGCGCCGATGTTATACACCGAGCCTGGAGTTCGACTCGGGCGAGCAGCGGACGCCTTGCGCAGCAACGTCCCGATTGACAATGTGACAGATGGCCTTGGTCACCGGATAGTAGACGCCGTTTGGCTCGCCACTGCCGACCGAGACAAAAACCGCATCTGCGCGCGCAGCGCCGGTCAGGCACGCAGTGACGGCGACCATTGCCATGAGCATTGCAGCGGCAACCGGCTGGAGCCGGCGACGGAACGACAATGCGGTCTTTGCGCTCATCCCGCCTCGTCCCGCTTCATGACTAAATCGTACACCGATCTAAAAAACTCGGGCGGGACGCTGACCGCACCTTGCAGCGGACGATCCATTGCGTAGATCAGAAAGATCATGATCCCCAGGAAAAACGCGGTCGTCCCACCGAGAACGATCTGCGGCATCAGCTCCATGTGAAGCATCCACAGAAATGCGATCATCAGGAATGCGCCGATAAAGACGACGTACCACAATACGCGCGGGATGGACGCCGTGACCGTGGCCAGCCGCTGCTCGCGGGCCACCGTCATCGCATCCAGATAGCGCAGCAGCTCGCTTTGCAGCAGCTCCTGCGTTTTCGTCACCGGCTCGTAGGACATCAACGTCGAGCGGATCACCGCCAACCGGTGCTCGCCGCCCATCGGCACAGTCCCCTTTCGGTGGGCGGGCCAGTCTTTGTCGATGACATAATGCGTGTAGTCCCGCAACTCGGCCTGGAGTTGGCCCCGGGCCGGTTCTGGGTAGCCATCGGTGCTGCGGTAAATAGTCGACAGGTCCGAGGCCTCGCGACCGATATCATCCTGGAGATCCTTGGTATTCTGGAAGGTCGCGACCGTCAGCAGGCCAAGGAGCACCGCGTAGACCAGTCCGAAGGTGCCGGCGATATGGATGATCAGTTCGTTGGACGGTTCATTGCGGTGCAGTACACGCCGCATCAGCGGATGGACAAAAAGGATGCCGAGCCAGGCGATTCCGACGAAGAAAGCGCAAAAGACCAGCGCCAGCTGTTCAGCCGACAATCCGTCGAGCCAGGCGCTAAGCCAAGTGGGCATTGTTTCTCGCACCCTTCATGCAGCACCGATCAAAGGGCAGCACCGATCAAAGGGCGGCACCAATCAAAGGACTGGCGCCGGCCAGCAGTTGAATCGACGCTGCGGCCCGGACTCCTTATTTGCCGGCCAGTGCCGGGACCTTGAATGCCCACAAAAGCCGCTTCCCGGCAGCGCTTCTTTGATGACGCAACATTTCGCGTTTTGCCGCGTGGTTTTCGAGAGCGGTACGGTCGGCGGCGGCAATGGTGGCCTGGGTCGGCAAAGCACAGGCGGTCGGACAGCGGGTAATGCCATTAGTGCGGATAAATGCAGCCACGGCAGCGTCGTATTCCTGTGGAATCATGATCTGCCTCCTTTTCCCGTGCGCCTGCGGCAGGTTCCCCGTGCGCCTGCGGCAGGCGGGACCGCGCCGAGCGGCACCCGCATGCCGGCCTCAAACGTCTTGTCACGCGGTAGCGAGAAGAACCGACATCAGCTCGCTCAGGCTGCTGTAGCTGCGATCGGGAACCTGCTCGATCCGCCGTACGGCGGTCGGCTCGTCGTTCGCCGTTCTTGCCGCTCGCAGTAGATCCTGTTTGGTCGCCGGGAACGCGACCCCCCGGAGATATGCCGGCACCGTGCCGATCGGCTCGTCGTAGACGCGTACGCTCGACGGAGCTGCAGGCGTCAGCGGGTCGGTAGCATGGTGGATCGCGGTCGTCGGCTCGTACGCGTGGTGGGTCACGTAGGTCGTCGTGTGCGTGTCGTATTCCGGCTCGTGGATGGGGGTCAGCACCCGCGCGTGCCGTGTTCCGAGCCAGGCGCCGCCCAAGGCCCCGGCCAGGCTGAGCAGCAGGCTCGAAAAGACCGCCTTGGCTCCCACGGCGGCGCCGCGCGATGCGGCCTCTGCCGCCTTGGCCGCCTGTTGTTGCGTCTGCGCCAGCGCCGCCGTCGCATTCTGCTCCATTCGCGCCACCCGCCGCGCCGCTTCGTCCTTGCTGACACCGGCCTGGGCCGCCACCAGCGCCGAGAGCCGGTCCCGCTCCTGGTCTGTCAAACTGCCATTGACCACCCGCCGCCCGGCCAACGCTGCGATTTCGCGGGTGATCTGGGCGTGCGTCATTTGCGTCGGGTCGCCGCTGGCGGTCAGCGACTGTCCCAGCTGGTCAACCAGACCCTGGGGGCTGACCTGTTGCGCCGCACCTTGCGCCACACTGCCGGCGAGCGAGCCGGCACCGGCGACTGCGGCGCCGGCCGCAGAACCGGCGGTCGATGCCACGGTCCCCAGAATGCTTCCGGCGGCCTGGGCCAGCAATACGGTCATCAGCAGGGTGGCAACCGCCCAGACCGTGATGCCGTGCAGTTCGGCGTCGAGGTGGCTGTGGGTTCCGGACAAGCGCGCGGCGACATAAGCGCCGCATCCCATCGACACGATCAGATTGATCGCGGTCCAGATCCCGGCGCCGAGCCCGTAACCGGCCACATCGGAAGCGGTGGCTTGGGTAAAGCGGAGGCCGCCAGCGCCAATCGCCACGCCGAGCAGGCTCAGCAGGATCATGCTGGCTCCGGCAACGGCAGCCCCGGCCAAAACCGAACCCCAGGACATGCGGCTGTAAGCGCGTCGCGACCCTACCCGCGTCGCTGCCGGCAGATGGGCTTCGTCATAAGCAGACATTGACATGATCAACTCCTATCAATCTTGGTTCGGCGGCAGAAATTGTCGCAGACGGCAACTCGGTCGCGTCGCAGGACTGGTGAGACGACTGTCCGTCACCTCACCATTCCCAGCTCCGGGGGTCCGCACCCGGCCGTTACGCCGGCTTTACGACCCGATACGCGATGCGGCGATTGTGGAACCGGCCTTCCAGCGTGTCGTTGCCGGCAATCGGACTGGCACTGCCATAGCCTTTTGCCACCAGCATGCTCGGATCCACGCCGGCCTCGATCAACGAGGCCCGCACGGCCTCCGCACGCTGCTGCGACAGCTGAACGTTTGCCACCGGATCACCGGTGTTGTCGGTGTAGCCGCCGATTTCTATCACTGTCCCGGACGGCAGCTGCTTCATGGCTGAGGCAGCGTGCTGCAGCAGGGTTTTGCTGACGGCGGGAATGTCCGCACTATTTACCGGGAAGTTGATAATCGATTGGTTGAGGACGTTAAGCAGATCCGTGGTGTTAAATCCTTTGGGCAACGCGGTTAGTGCTGCTTCAGTCCTGGCGGTGACATCGCTGACCAGATTACCAACCTTGTCGATCAACGGGCCAAAGACCAAACCGGCCCCAAGCGCCGAGCGTAACGAGCTGATTATCCCGTCCCGATCGGACTCGCCGATTAGGCCGCCGACTTTGACCGAATCGCCGTCAAACACCGCCTGAACACCAGAGGTCTTGAAGTTCTCTAGAGCCGTGCGGAAGTCTACCAGCCAGGGCGCCGGCCCAGCATTGGCATTGACGGCAATCTCGCCCTTGACCTTGTCGACGCCGTAGACGCCTTGCAGTGCGTCGATGATCGACGTGCGCGTCGCATCGTCATGGACCACGCCGGAATAGGTGATGATGCCGTCGTCATTGGTGAGCGCGAGGTGAGCCGGTATCGTCGGTGCCGGCACAGGAATCGGCTGCACCACCGGTGCAGGAACCGATGTCGCCACGACCGGCGCCGGGTTATTGCCGGATGCCAAATACCAGAACAGGCCAAGCACGCCCAATCCGACGAGCACCGGGATCAGCCACCGCCCGAGATGGGGAGCATCGTGGATCACGTTGACGGCGCGAGGTGCGACCTGCTCTGTGCGGTGCGTCGTCGTCTGCACCGGCGTCCCCCGCATGAACCCGGACAGCGACGCGGGAATACCGGATGGGATGACGCCTCCGGGCGTCAACTGCCCGATTATTTTCGGCACCAGATAGCCGATCCCGGAGGCGACGGCGGCCCCCCCGAGGCCGAGCCGGCTGGCGATGCCGCCGACGGTGCTGTTGCCGAGAGCCCTTTCGACCTGTGGCCCTGGGAGCGGCGCTGCGTCGGTCCTGCCGAGCCACGACGTGACCTCCGAGCCGAGCCCGGCCGATCTGAATTTTTCGATGAACCCGCCGATCCCACCGCCCGAGTGGGTAATCAGCTGCACCACTTCCTGAAGCAGCGGGCCCGCTTTCGAGCCAAGCCCAAACCGGCCCGCCAGATCCTCGATCGTGTTGTCAAACAAGGCCATCAGATTTCTCCCCTAGGGCGGACACAAAACGATCCGCGCTTGAGCTTGTGGGTTTCTTGCGGCAATCGCCGATCTTCTTCTGTGGCGCCTCGCAGAGATCGCGTGGCAGGCAAGTGCCCGCCACGCGGCCGTAATCGCTGATCGACGAGCTTGTCGCGGTGTCCGCTCAGGGCCGCGGTTGGAGGGGTCGGCCATCGGGGCCCAGCCGCTCGATCTCGACCTGCTGACGGCGGATCTTGTCGTGTATCGTCTCGACGTGGTCGCTGCCGATCTTTTTCAGCCCGACTTCCTCGACTACCCGTGCCGTCTTGCTGACCAGAGCCTGTTCGGCGGTCTCGCGGATCTCTATCGTAGAGTCTGCCCAGTCGATCTCGCCGACGTATTTCGGATCGGTAACGGCGCGGCGCAGGACCTCGGCATGCTCTTCGTGCAGGGTTACGTCGGCGGAGACCTCACGCTCGGTTACAAAACGGCGTACCCGAGTCGTGCCGGCTTCGACCATGCGCTTGCCGACCTGCAGCTGCTCTTCGGCGAGCCGCAGGACCTCGTCGTGCGCCTCGGCTAATCTCGGAGACACCGCGACCTTTTGCACCGCGGCCATCGGGGCCGGGGCAATCGTAGCGACGGCAGCTTCCACCCGGGCGACAGGCGCGACGCCGGTGGTAATCGCGCGGTCATGCACGTCGATCGGGCGATGGATGTCGAGGATACCGGTCGCGTGCGCGACCTCGCCGTCCGGCACGCGGACCGAGACCACCATACCGCCGCGATCGAGCGACTGGCTGTACACGTTTGCTTCGTGTTGCGCCAGACCACCGCCGAACATGCGGTCCCACAACCCGGGTGGGCGCATGCCGACGCGATTCTTGTCGAAGGCGCTGATGTCGTCGGCATGAAAGCCACCGGCCTTGAGCGCCTCAACCGCGGCCTGAGCAGCTGTAGGGGTGTCGAACGCGGCAACAACCGTCTGGTAACTCATGCTATCCCTCCTGATTGGACTGCAGTGGCGTTACGCCGGCCTCGGGGTCACCGGCTGCCGGCGGCTCCACCGGAAGGCGCGTGACCACCGCTTCCTGGTGACGCAGCGTCACACTCTCCTGGTGTCTCTCGGTCGACCGCACCCGCCTGATGCGCACCTCTTCCGTCAGGACCAGGCGTCGCTCGACGACGAGCACTTCTTCGACAATCGGAATAATGATGGTGTCGCCTTCTTCTCTGACCGCCGGCAACGCGTCGACCTGCCGGCCGATCGGGGTTCGTTCGATCTCGACCGTCTCGCGCGCGAGCAGCTCATCAATCAGCTGCTCGCGCTCATGTGTGACCCTTGCGACCCGCACGCGGCCGGTTTCGACCAGTTGCTTGGAGACGGCGACTTCCTCGGCCGCAAGTGGAATGACAGTTTCGGCCGGTTGATCAGGTGGGCGGTTTGCGTCGGTGCCCGTTGACATAGCCGCTCCTCGCCCGTCCAACCTGCGGGCTCACCGGGAACCAGTTTCCCCGGACACGCCGGGTCGTGGGCCTGGCGCCGCTGATCCCACCTCCTTTTTTCGGTATTGGCGTCAGCTGACCGGGTTCACAGGTGCAAACAATAGGGGCGGCCAACGAGAAGCGATTGGAGGCCCTTGCGGTCCTGCTGTTAAATCCTTGCGGAGATGCTGCCGCGCTGGCTCCGGGCAATCTGTCCGCGTCGCGCCAGGGGAGCCCTTGGAAATCCTGCTGCGGCCGATATTATCGCAACGGCTTCATATAAAACCGCAACAATCTCCAATTACGACCAACACCGAACGCCTATCGCTTCGATGTCGATGACACGAGAGGCTCGTTCGACAGCGGCGGGTCGCAACCGTTGATCCATCGCCGAGCCATCTCGGCTTCCGAGTTGGTTGTCAGAGGGAGGGAGCAAAATGAGACGGACATTCCTGGCGGGCATCTCGCTGATCGCAATCTCGGCGTGTGCCCCTCAACCAGCGCCGCCGCCGGCCGGCGCAGCGCCTGCGGGGGGCCAGCCGCTGTCTTACGCGGCGGGATCGTCGGCCAACACCACGCCGGCGTTCGACGGAACCTATAGCGGGGTTGCAATACAAAACATCAGCAAGGGGAACACCCTGGCGGTGGCGGGCGGAACGGCGCCCGTTAACTGCCCCAATTATCCCGTGCCGCCGGCGCTGACCATCGTCAATGGCCTGGCGCAATTCCAGGCTCTCAATCTCACCTTTCAGGGCTACGTAACGCCGCAAGGCGGATTGGCGATGCGCAGCGGTGTTGGTCAAACCTTTACCGGCCAGATCGACAACCGGTACGTCCTCAGCGGGCAGGTGCTGGGCGCGTGCGCCTACAATGTCAGCTGGCAAAGAAGCGCCTGACCGCGGCGACGGTGGACATTCTCGGCGTAGTCACCCGGCCGCGAGGACGCGATCTCGAGGGCGTGGCCCCATCAGCGACGAGCCCGTTTTGCGTTCGAACTAAGAAATTATCGCCGGCACTACCAGCCTGCCGCTTGCGGCCCGAGTGGTCGGATCGGCGAGCCGTGTCGATTTGGCCTGCGCTGTTTGGAAAGAAGGAGCGCCATGAGTAGCAAATCCTCGCGTAAGAAATCCGAAATTGTGGTTTCCCAAACCGACGGGTTGAAGCGGCGCGACCTGTTGCTGAGCGGAAGCTCGTTACTGGCCGCGTCGGCGTTCACGGCAAGCGGCGGCTTGGCCAAGCGCGCCGAGGCGCAACAGCCGCCGCCCGCGGCACAGCCGAGCGCAAAGCGGCCCAACATCCTGGTCATTTTCGGCGACGACATCGGCCAGTCGAACATCAGCGCCTATACTTTCGGATTGATGGGCTACCGCACGCCGAACATCGACCGCATCGCCCGCGAAGGGATGATGTTCACCGATTACTACGCCGAACAGAGCTGCACGGCCGGGCGGTCGAGCTTCATCACCGGCCAGGCAACCTTGCGCACCGGCCTGTCCAAGGTCGGCATCCCGGGCGCTACCGTTGGGCTCAATGCCCCAGACATCACGATCGCCGAGGCCCTAAAGCCGCTCGGCTACGCCACCGGGCAGTTCGGCAAGAACCATCTCGGCGACCGCAACGAGTTCCTGCCGACCGTGCACGGCTTCGACGAGTTCTTGGGCAACCTCTATCACCTGAACGCCGAGGAGGAACCGGAAAACCCGGATTACCCAAAGGACCCGCGGTTCCGGGCACGGTTCGGGCCGCGCGGTGTGCTCAAATGCACCGCTGGCGATGTCGATGACCCGACCGTCGATCCGCGTTTCGGCCGCGTCGGCAAGCAGAAGATCGAAGATACCGGCCCGCTGACCCGAAAGCGTATGGAGACGATCGACGACGAAACCACCGAGGCGGCGATCGATTTCATCCAGCGCCAGGCGCGAGCAGGAAAGCCGTTCTTTGTCTGGATGAATACGACCCGCATGCATATGTACACGCATGTTCGCGCGTCGATGCGCGGCCAGAGCGGCATGCCCGACAACGAATACGCCGACGGCATGATCGAGCACGACGGCGATGTCGGCAAATTGTTGAAGGCGCTCGACGATCTCGGCGTCACCAACGACACGATCGTCGTCTACACAACCGACAACGGGCCGCATATGAATTCCTGGCCCGACGCGGCGATGACCCCGTTTCGCAGCGAAAAGAACACAAACTGGGAGGGGGCGTTTCGCGTGCCGGCAATGGTGCGCTGGCCCAGCCATATCAAACCCGGCAGCATCTCCAACGAGATCTTTTCGGGACATGACTGGTTCCCGACCTTGCTGGCGGTAGCGGGCGACACTGGCGTCAAAGACCGGTTATTGAAGGGTTGGGAGGCCGGCGGGCATACCTACAAGATCCATCTCGACGGCTACAACCAACTGCCCTACCTGACAGGTCAGCAGGAAAAGTCAGCGCGTCCGGGATTTATCTACTTCGACGATGATGGTCATCTTGTCGCGCTGCGCTACGGCAACTGGAAGCTGGTGTTCGCCGAGCAGAAGACGCCCGGCACATTGGACATCTGGGGCGAGCCTTTTACGGTTCGGCGGCTGCCGCTGTTGTACAATTTGCGGATGGACCCTTACGAGCGCGCGGATATCACGTCGAATACCTATTGGGATTGGACGCTGCGCCATGGGTTCATGATGATCGCGGGACAGGCGATCGTCGCGGAATTCATCGCCACCTTCAAGGAATACCCGCCACGACAACGCCCGCAGAGCTTTACCGTCGACCAGATCATGGAAAAGCTGCAGCAGCCGACCGGCGACTGACCGCCGGAACTCTGCCGCAGCAATTCGGCCCGTCGTGTTCGGCCGATTACGGCTCGTCCCCAGGCCTGAGATTTTCGAGCGGGAGGAGCGGATAGGCCCCGGAGATATTCACTTTTCACAGGAAACCAATTGGCTGCCGGCGCCGAGCGGGCCGTTCTTCGTGGAATGCGCCTGTGCCGGCCTAAGCCCCCAGGCGGTCGATGGCAAATGGAAGGCGCCACCGCTAGAGCGGGGGAGTTGAACATGAGGGGACAGCCAGTCATGAAAACCAAACCCATCCTCTACGCCTTGGCCATGACTGTGACTGCGGTCAATGTCGCGCAGGCGCAATCGCCGGCGGCCGGCGCTATCCCCGTCACCGTCGACAATTTTATCCGTGCCGAGACCGATCGGTATTTAGGCAACACCGCCAAGGACGGCGGCTTCGCTAAGTTCGATCATCGCCGCGAGCCGGCGGTGATCGACAACCAGACCGTCATACGTCTCAACCGAGACACTCTCTACTCGGCCGCGGTTTTCGACCTCGACGCCGGGCCGGTCACGATCACGCTGCCCGATCCGGGCAAACGCTTTATGTCGATGCAGGTGATCAATGAAGATCACTACGTGCCGGCGGTGTTTTACGGCCCCGGTTCGCATACCCTGACACGCGAGCAAACCGGCACGCGCTATGTGCTCGTGGGTATCCGCACCTTGGTCAATCCCGCCGACCCGAAGGATCTCGGCGAGGTCCACGCCCTGCAGGATGCGATCAAGGTCAGTCAAAAAAGTCCCGGAACGTTCGAAGTACCCAATTGGGAGCCCGCGAGCCAGAAGAAGGTGCGCGACGCGCTGCTGGTTCTCGGTTCGACCATGCCCGACTTTAGGAGAGCGTTCGGAACAAAGGGGCAAGTCGATCCGGTGCGACACCTGATCGGAACCGCGGCGGGTTGGGGCGGCAATCCCGACAAGGACGCGACCTATCTCAACGTCACCCCGGCCAGGAATGACGGCGCTGCCGTCTATCGCCTCGACGTCAAGGATGTGCCGGTCGACGGCTTCTGGTCGGTCAGCGTCTACAACGCCGAGGGGTATTTTCAGAAAAACCCCTATGCCGCGTACACGCTCAACAACATCACGGCGAAAAGGAGTGCCGACGGCTCGATCGCAATCCAGTTCGGCGGCTGCGACGGCAACATCGCCAACTGCCTGCCGACCGTGCCCGGCTGGAACTACACCGTGCGCCTCTATCGTCCGCGCGCCCAAATTCTCAATGGCGCCTGGACCTTTCCCGAACCCCATCCAGTGCATTAACGGGGGCCAACGAATGGCGGCATCCTACCCGGCTTGTCGATGGAACTTGGGGGGACCCAAATGAACAGGCGGAGTTTGCTCGCGGGTGCCGCCGCTCTTGGTGCCGCCGCTTTGTCGCCGGACACCGCTGCGGCACAAGGGCCTTTGCCAGGAATTGCCAGCAAACCACGCAAGCTCAACATCATCTTCATTTTGATGGACAATCTCGGTTACGGCGAGCCGGGCGTGTATGGCGGCGGCATCACCCGCGGCGCGCCGACGCCACGCATCGACAAGCTGGCCTCCGAAGGGATGCGGCTGACCAATTTTAACGTCGAAGCGCAATGCACCCCAAGTCGGTCGGCAATAATGACTGGCCGCCACCCAATTCGCTCCGGCACGCAGTCGATCCCGATCGGCGCCGGTCTCGAGGGGTTGACGCAGTGGGAAGTGACCATTGCCAAAGTGCTGTCCGCGGTCGGCTACACGACCGGGCACTTCGGCAAATGGCATTTGGGCAGCGAACAGGGGCGGCTGCCAAACGATCAGGGCTTTGACGAGTGGTACGGCATTCCGCGCACAACGGACGAGGCTTTCTGGCCCTCGGAACCATCCGCAAAGGCCGCCCGCGTCCCATTCGAGCACATCATGGAGGGGCGCAAAGGAGAAAACAGCCGAGAGGTTGCCGTCTACGATCTGGAGCAGCGTCGCCTGATGGACGCGGAATGCACCCGGCGGACGGTCGATTTCATGAGGCGCAGCGTCGCCTCAGGCAAGCCGTTCTACGTCTATGTCCCGTTTACGCTGGTTCACTTTCCAACGCTGCCGAACCCAAAATTTGCCGGCAGCACCAGTTATGGCGATTTTCCGGATTCCCTCGCCGAGATGGACGCGCATGTTGGGGAAATCCTTGACGCGGTGGACGCCGCCGGCATCAGCAACGACACGATCGTCGTGTTCACCAGCGACAATGGTCCGGAAGCAACCTGGCCGTGGCAAGGCTCGTCCGGGCCGTGGCGCGGCTATTACTTCACGCACATGGAAGGCTCGCTCAGGGTGCCCTTCATCATCCGCTGGCCCGGGCGGATCGCCGCCGGCCGCGTCAGCAACGAAATCGTCCACGAGGTCGACACCTTCACGACGCTCGCGAGGATTGCCGGCGCGCCGGTGCCGCAAGACCGACCAATCGACGGGGTGGATCAGACCGATTTCCTCCTCGGCAAATCCGATAAGTCCAACCGGGAAGGTTTTCCGGTGTTTGTGGCGGACCGCCTGGAGGCCGTGAAGTGGCGGAACTGGAAATTCGTCTTCTACGATGAGCAGCGGGATTGGTGGACCCCGCCCGTCAAGCTTGGTGAGCCGAAAGCATTCGATCTGATCACCGACCCGAAGGAGGAATATCCGGCGACCGGAATCCGCAACACCTGGGCCGTCGGTCCGGCCCTCAAGATCGTGTCGGATTTCGAGCAAAGCCTGAAAAAATATCCGCCGATCGCACCGGGTACTCCCGATCCCTACACGCCGCCAAAATGATGGCTGCCACGCGGCCGAAGCGGTGCACCTGCTGGGGGATACGTTTATGACCACTAATCGCAGGTCGGCGAGCTCGCTGACACGCCCGACGAAGCCGGGTGGTTCGGCCTCGCGTCTGCTGGTCGCTCTGGCGTTCCTCTTCCTTTCGAACCACGTGAGCGCACAACTGCTCGATGTGCCGGCCACCTGGGGTGGGGACATTCTGTCCCGGCCGCGCCTCACCGGTGATTGGGGCGGGTTGCGGGACGAGCTTGGACAAAAGGGGATCGTGTTCGATGTCGATCTGCTGATGACCCCGCAGGCCGTCATGAGCGGCGGCCGCAGCCTTGGCGGCGATTTCTGGGGCAACATCGACTACACGCTCAACATCGACACCCAGAAGCTGGGCCTGTGGCCTGGTGGGTTCTTCCAGTTCTCGGCCGACACCGGGTTCGGCAGCAACATATTCGGCGACGCCGGCACCATTGTGCCGGTCAACACCGCCGCCCTGCTGCCCGCGCCCGACGACCGCACCACCGCTCTGACAAACGCGACCTTGACCCAGTTCCTCAGCCCGAATTTCGGTCTGGCCGCCGGCAAATTCAATATGCTGGACTCGGGGACAACCGAGTTTTACGGCGACTACCGCACCCAGTTTCTGAACACCGCGTTCAACTTTCCGATGACCTTCGCGCTGCTACCGCTGTCGACATTTGGCGGGGGTGCCCTCGTCCTTCCGCGCGATGACATTCTTTTGTCGGCTCTGGTGCTCGGCCCGAGCGGCACGCCAACCAGCAACGATGTGGCCCAAGCATTTGACGGTGTGCTGATCGTCAGCAGCGGCAAGCTGACCGTCAAGCCATTCGGGCTCATCGGTCACCAGAGCCTCGGCTTTACCTGGAACAACAAGGACCGGTTTTCGCTCGACCAGGACCCCTCCAACATCGCTCGCCTGCTGTTGGACCAGCAGTTTCCCAGCTTGGCAAACCCCGGGCCGGTTCTGACGCAAATCCTCGCAAGCCGGTTCCCGAACCTGCTGGTCCCGGCCCAGCCCGCCAACCGCACGAACAGCAGCTGGACGTTTAGCTATACCTTCGATCAGTATTTCTGGCAGCCAAACGGCGACCCGAAGCACGGGGTCGGCGTCTTCTTCGCGTTCGGGGCTTCCGACGGGAACCCGGACCCGATCCAGTACGCCTTCCTCGCTGGCATCGGCGGCAAAGGCGTGGTGCCCGGACGTCTCGACGACAGCTTTGGCATGGGCGTCGCGCGGACCCAGTTCAGCAGCAGTTTCCTCCCGTTTGTACGCCAGCAATTCGACCTCGGCCTGCAACGCGAGGATGCGATCGAGATCTACTACAACGCCGCGATTGCGCCGTGGATCAACGTTACGACCGATCTGCAGATCATCGATTTCAGCTCTCAACAAAGCCCTCAGCCAGACGACCGGGCAACTCGCCGGCATCGACACCGTCGTCGTGGCCGGAGCCCGCCTTCGCGTCCGGTTCTAGTTCCAGCACAATCGATGCCATCACGATCGCCGCAAGGTGTTGATTTTGTTGGTGAGCCCGCCGGGATTCGAACCCGGGACCTACTGATTAAAAGTCAGTTGCTCTACCGGCTGAGCTACAGGCTCGCTTGGTCGCGCCTACCATAGGCGGCGGCGCCGGGCAGGTCAATCGGGACCGCCGCGCCGGGCGGGCAAGGGCTCCGGTTTACCGAATGCGACCTCAATTACCACCGGGATACATACCATTACCCAACAAGACAACACTTTACCATTAAGCGACGACGGTACATCGCGGGGTTACATCAGCACTTTATATCGGGGACATCCAACGGCCCCGGACGCAACCGGCGCCGGAACATCAAAAGGGTGGACCGATGACCGATTTCGCAAATCTTCTCGAATGCGAGATCCCCCGCCTGCGGCGCTATGCGCGGGCTTTGACGCGGGATATGTCGCGGGCCGACGATCTGGTGCAAAGCTGCCTTGTTCGCGCCATCGCCAAGCAGCATCTGTGGCAGCCGGGGACCGATTTGCGAGCGTGGCTGTTTACGATACTGCATAATCAACACGTCAACGATGTGCGCCGCGCGGTGCGCGAAGGAGCGGTGGTCCCGGTCGAGGAAGTGGGCCCGGTGCTGACCGTCGAATTCGAATGCCGGGGCGTCGCTGCAATTGCGCGATCTCGAGCGCGCAATTGCCCGCCTGCCCGACGAACAGCGTCAGGTGATCCTGCTCGTCGGCCTTGAAGGCATGCGTTACGAAGAAGTCGCAACTGTCCTCGGCATCCCGATCGGCACCGTGCGCTCGCGTTTGTCGCGCGGCCGCGAGACCCTGCGTGTTCTGATGGAGATCAGAGACGACGACGCGCCGCGGCGGCGGCCGGCGGCGAAGGCTGCGGCCTGAACAAATCAAGGCAGCCGGCACGCCGACGCTGTTGCGCCGGCAGCGCCGACCCTCTAAAACGCGCTCCATCCGCGAGGCGGGGCGTGGCTCAGCCTGGTAGAGCGCCTGCTTTGGGAGCAGGATGTCGGAGGTTCGAATCCTCTCGCCCCGACCAGCGCGGACCGGTTGTCCCGGTTGCGCCGCGGTCGTGAAATTTCGGGGGAGTGAATTCGGCGATGGCGCAGGCGCGCATCTACCGGCCGGCAAAGACGGCGATGCAATCGGGCCGCGGCAGGACCCGGAAATGGGTGCTCGAATATGAACCCGCGACCGGCCGCGGCCTTGACCCGCTGATGGGGTGGACGAGCGCCGCCGACACCTTGAACCAGGTGCGGCTGAGGTTCGACACGATTGCCGAGGCACAAGGCTTCGCCGACCGGCAAGGCTTGGCCTACGCGGTCATCGAGCCGCAAGCGGTCAGCGAAAAGCCCAAAAGCTATGCCGACAATTTCCGCTATGATCGTGTGCGCGACTGACCCGCACCCGCGCGAACCGGCCCCGTAGCTCAGTTGGATAGAGCACTCGCCTTCTAAGCGAGTGGTCGCAGGTTCGAGTCCTGCCGGGGTCGCCAGCGTTTCGTGCATGGCCAGACAACCGTGGCTCGCTGCGGAGCACAACCGGCACCTGGTCCGGTCGGCCTCATCTTATCCGGTCGGCTCCCAGCCGATGGCGCGGCGTAAAAAATTATAGCCGAGGGCGGTAAAGGCGGCGCGCTCGCGGTTGTCCTTGCCGTAGCCGTGGCCACCGGCGGCGGGCTCGTAAAAGTACGCTTCATACCCCATCGCCTGCAGTTTCGCCGCCATCTTGCGGGCATGGCCGGGATGGACGCGGTCGTCGCGCCGGCTCGTCGCGATCAAAATCGGCGGGTAATGCCGGCGGGGGACCGCAAGGTGGTAGGCCGAAATCTCTTTCAGGAACTGCCAGTCCCTGGGATTGTCGGGGTCGCCGTATTCGGCGATCCAGCTGGCACCCGCGTGCAATTTCGAATAGCGGCGCATGTCGATCAGCGGGATGGTGCAGAACAACGCGCCGAACCGCTCGGGATAGCGGGTCAGCATGTTGGTGATCAGAATGCCGCCATTCGATCCGCCCTCGGCGGCAATCCGGCCGGCGCGGGTCACGCCGCGCCGCACCAGGTCGGCGGCGACCGCAGCGAAATCGTCATGCGAGAGCCGCTTGCCCTCGCGGCGCCCGGCATCGTGCCAGCGCGTGCCGAATTCGCCGCCGCCCCTGATATTGGCAACGACACCGGTGCCGCCGCTTTCCAGCCAGAGCTTGCCGACGGTCGGGTTGTAATAGGGCAGTTGCGAGATGCCGAACCCGCCATAACCGGAAAGATGGACCGGCGCCTCGCCGGTCTCGCCGGGCGGCCCGACCTGGGTGTAGGGGATCGGCGTGCCGTCGGCGGAGATCGCCTCGTGCCGGGTCACGACAAGACCCGCCGGGTCGAAGGCCTGGGGCGCCCGCTTCAACAGCTCGGGCGCCGCCGTGGGGCGCACCAGGAACAGCGAGGCCGGGGTCACCGGGTCCTGCGCGCTGGCGAGGAGGTCGCCGTTCGACTCCTCAGTGCGAACATCCAACGGCCAGACATTGGCGACGCCGAATTCCGGCAGGCCGGTGACGCGCTCGCGCGACCAGCCAGCGTCAGATGGGGTCAGGGCTTCGAACACCGGCTTCAGGTCATCGAGGACCGACAGGACAAGCCGTCCGCCGCACCAGAAAAACCCTTGCAGGGCGCGGCGCTCGGCCGGGCCGAACAGCCTGGTGAAACGGCGGTCTCCGGCGAGGAAGGCGGCTAAGGAAATGCCCAGCACAGTGTCCGGCGGGTAGGTTTCACCGGCTGGCGTCCACGCGGTCCGGCGCTTTGCCGCGAGCCAGCCGCGATGCCACTCGACCGACGCGTCGGTCGGGACATCGATCCGGGCTTGGGGTCCGCTGCGGTCGCCGATCCAGACACTCTCGTCGAAAAAACCGAGGCGCTCGGCAAACACCAGCCGTTCCTCGAGGGCCTCGCGGTCGACATCGGCCCAGACCGACATGTGGTCGAGGTCTGTCGCGAAGATGACCGGGGCGGCAAGCGGCTCGGTTCCCCGCCGCCACAGCCGTACGGTGCGCGCGTACCCCGAATAGGTCGCCATGCCTTCGCCAAAGGCCGAGGACAGCGCCAGTGTGTCGCGATCGAGCCACGCCGCCCCGCCTTTGGCCTCCGGCAGGTAGAAACCTCCGGTGACGAAATCGCCCGAGGCAAGGTCGAATTCGCGCAGCACGACCGCGTCGGCGCCGCCGCGCGACAGCATCAGGATGGCGCGGTCATGACTGCCCGGCAAGGTCGCGGCGCCGCTCCACGTCCAATCTTCGCTTTCCCGCGCCGCGAGCGCATCGAGGTCGAGCAGAATTTCCCATTGCGGCGTCTCGCTGCGAAAGCTCTCGAGCGTCGTCGCCCGCCACAGGCCGCGGGGATGGGCCGCATCCTTCCAGAAATTGAAGACCCGGGAGCCGCGCCGGGCGATCAGCGGAAGGTTGTCGGGCCGGTCGAAAATGGCCGCCAGGACGTCTCGGTCGGCGGCAAAGCGCGAGTTGCCGAACCGCGCCAGGGTGGCGGCATTCTGCGCTCCGACCCAGGCCAGCGCCCGCTCCCCGTCGACCTCCTCAAGCCACAGATAGGGGTCGTCGTCGGGTGCCTCGAGCGTCGGCCGGGGATCGATCATGCCGTGGGATCATAGACGATTAGTTGGTGCGGTCACCGGCTTTTGTCGAGCGCGCATTCGTGCGACCCTCTTATCCGGCTATCCCCAACCGATCCGGGCGCATGCAGGTCCCTCCAATGAAAATCCGGGACATCGAGACTTATCGGCTGGAGGCGGCGCTGGCCGAGCCATTCGCCTACTCCCAGGAAAAGGCTAGGTCGAGATCCCGACGGGTCCCGGCCTCGGCGTCGAGATCGATCGTGACGCGATATCCCGGTTTCGGATCGACTGACGCCGGTATCTGGCGGCCGCGGTTGATTTCGATGCCGGGCCGCGACCCCGGCCAACGGGTTCTCTGATCCGCTGCCGCTTGGCGCTGCTCCGCTTCCTTCTGCTTCGATCGCCGCGCCAGCGGCTCTCGTCAGTCGGCGAGACCCGGCCGCACCCGCCCCACGGCGTAACTCTCGCCGAGCGTGCCGCGAGACAGCACCAGCGCCGCCACAGCGCCGATCAGCGCCAATACTCCCGCCGCGACAAAGGCCGAGTTGAAGCTTCCGGTCGCAGCGACGATGTAGCCGGTCACGATCGGCGCCAGCAGGCCGAAGGTGTTGCCGCCGAGAACCAGAAACGCAAAGGCCCGGCCGGCATCGCCGGGAGAGCGCAGGATGTCGGCGACCAGCGCCCCGTTGGCGGCCGGACCGACATTGGCGAAAGACACCGCGATCGTGACCAGCGTCATCACTCCCGCCAGCGGCTGGACAAACGGAATCGCCAAGCCGACAGCGGTCAGCAGCAGGCACAGCGCCACCAGATAGCGCCGCTTGCCGGCGCGCATGGCGTCGGCAGACAGCAGCCTGTCCCCGAACCAGTTGGCGACGATGCAGACCAGCGCTGCAAAAACAAAAGGAATTGCGGTGTAGAGGCCGGATCCGACGATCGATATGCCGCGCGTCGTTTGCAGGTAGTTCGGCAGCCAGGACATGTAGAGGTAGAATGTATAGACGAGGCACCCCTGGGAGATGAACAACCCCCACATCGCGGGGCAGCGGATCAGCCCCAGATAACCGAGGCCCCCATGGCTCGGCGGCTCGATCCCGGCGTCGCGCTCGGCGAGGATGTGCTCGCGCTCCGCCGCCGGCAGCCACCGCGTCTTTTCCAGCGACGACACCAGGCTGAGCCAGACTACCACCCAGACAAATCCGACGGCGCCGGTAATGATGAAGGACCAGCGCCATGACAGCGTCTCGATCAACCAGGCCACGGCCGGCGCACCGAGTGCCAGCCCGAGCGGCGGTCCGGCTGAAATCGCGGCGATGGCGGTGCCGCGCTCGGTGTAAGGCGACCACGACCGGACGCTGCCGTAGGTCACCGGCGCAAACGGTGCCTCGCCGATGCCGAGGCCGAGGCGAGCCACCAGCATCGTTGCGAAGCTGCCGACGATCCCGGTGGCCATCTGCGCTGTCGACCACACCGCGGTAGCGATCGAGGCCACGGCATGCGTGCCCCAGCGGTCGATCAGCCGACCGCCCGGCAGCATCATCAGCACATAGGCCCACAGAAACGAGGAGAACAGATAGCCAAGCGCCACCGGCGACAGGCCGAACTCGTGCGCGATCGGCTTGCCCGCGACCGACATGTTGACGCGGTCGACATAGGCGATGAAGTTGAACAGAAACAGCAGGAAAAATACCCAGTACCGGCGGTGCGACGTTTTCATAAAAGCGCTCCTCACCTTGTTTTTGGCGACGGCGGCTGCGGCGTGGCGCCGACGATTGAGGAAGCCTCCCGTACCCTTTTTTCACCGCCGGCGGCCCGCCCGGCCCCGGCTGCACCTCAGTCCCCTCCCGCGTCGGCGACTAAACGATTTTTTACCCGAATTGGCTAGCCCGGTGTGCCGTCGCGCCAGCGGCGCCGCGCTTTCTGTGCCCGACGGATCGGTCATCACGCGCCAGCGATCCGACCAGCGACTTGATCCGTTCAGCGTCCGCCGGCGTCGCTGGATTGTAGACCACCATCGCGAGATCGGGTCGGCCGTCGACAGTGAAGGCCGAATATTCGAATGCGATCGGCCCGGCGATCGGATGTCGTATGTGCTTGACGCCTTCGCCATAACTGCGGACGTCATTGTCGCGCCACATCGCCTCGAACTCGGGGCTAAGCCGGCAGAGCTCGTCCACGAGCGCCCCGACCTTCCCCGCAGCCCCTGCACGCGCGACATCCGCCCGGAACGCCCCGACGACGAGCCGCGCCACGCTTTCCCAATCGTACTGCGCCGCGCGGACCCGGGGATCGCTGAAGATGAAGCGCAGGATGCTGCGTTGTCCGGGCGGGAGCGATCCATAGTCGGTCAGCACTCCGGCCGCGGCCTGGTTCCAGGCGACGACGTCCCATGTGGCGGTCTTGATGAGGGCCGCGCAGGGCTCCTGGGCGTCGATCACGCGTTGCAGCCGTGGCGTGACGCCTTCGGCTGCCTTGTAACGGACCTCGGGCGGTCGGCCGAGGCCCAGCAGGAAGAGGTGCTCGCGCTCGACCTTCGTCAGTATCAGCGCGCGGGCGACCCGGTCCAGCACGTGGGCCGAGGCCGCGCCGCCTCGCCCTTGTTCGAGCCATGTGTACCAGGTCGGACTAATGTTAGCGCGCTGGGCGACTTCCTCCCGGCGCAGGCCAGGCGTGCGCCGGCGCGTCCCGGAGAGGCCGAAGGCCCGTCGATCAGCGCGCCGTTATAGGCGTTGCCGACATTGGGGCGGTTGAGGGTGACCGAGGCGACGCCGCGCGCGTCGACCGCGCACAGCACGGTGTCGTTGCCGGGCATGGCCGGGCCTAATCGACCATGCTCTTGGCCATCTCCCGCAAGCGGATCTCGCGCAGCAACTCTTCGACCACCCCACAAGCAAAGCTGAGCGAGACCTCGTCGACGAGCCGGCCGTCGCGGATCTTTGCGGCAACCGAGGTGATGGTGCATTCGCGCGCCAAGACGACGCGCGCCATCATCGAATCGAGCGCCACCTTGATGTGCTCGACGCAGCGTGGGCCGCTCAGTGTGCCGGGCGAGGTCGCCATCACCGCCACCGGCTTGTACGCCATGACCGAGGTGAACGCCGGCCGCGATGCCCAGTCGAGCGCGTTCTTCAGCACGCCGGGAATGCTGTGGTTGAATTCGGGCGCACACAGCACCAGACCGTCGGCCTCGGCGATCGCGGCGAGCATTGCTTTGACCGGAGCCGGACGCTTTTCACCCTCGAAATCCTGGTTGTAGAGCGGGATCGGCGCCAGGTCCCAGATCACCAGATCGGCGATGCCGGCGAATTTCTCGCGCAAGGTCTCGAGCACCGCAATCGAATAGGAGCCGGTGCGCAAACTGCCCGACATTCCGATCAGGCGGGCCGGTTGGTTCTTTGGCATCTTGCTTTTCCTCGGACAGCGGGCAAGGACCCGTGATAGCCAATGACGCTCGGCGATGGCAACCTCTTCGGCGGGATTGCCCGCGTGCAACCAGTGGGAAGGTGTTTGCGGAAATGACGTTGCGCGCTTCTCGCCGCGGCCTGGTACCGCCGTTTATCGCGATGGACGTGTTGCGCTCCGCGACCCAGCGCGAGGCGGCGGGTGCCGATGTCATCCATCTCGAAGTCGGCCAGCCCGGCACGCCGGCGCCGCAGGCGGTGCGCGCGGCGGCGCGGCGTGCGCTCGACGGCGCTCGGATCGGTTATACCGACGCGCTCGGCACAGCACCGTTGCGAGCGGCAATCGCCGCACATTATCGCGCGCAATACGATGTCGCGGTCGAGCCCGGCGAAGTGGTCGCAACGACAGGTTCTTCGGCCGCGTTTCAACTCGCCTTTCTCGCCGCATTCGAAGCCGGTGACCGGGTGGCGCTCGCGGTTCCCGGTTACCCGGCCTATCGCAACATTCTCACCGCACTCGGCATCGAGCCCGTGCTGATCGAGGTCGGCAACAACACCCATTACCAGCCAACCCCGGAATTGCTGGCCGAGGCCGGACCGCTTGACGGGCTGATCGTCGCCAGTCCGGCCAATCCGACCGGCACGATGATCGCCGCCGCCGACATCGCGCTCCTCGTCCACTATTGCCGCGACCGCGGCATCCGCCTTGTCTCCGACGAAATCTACCACGGGATTACTTACGAGACCCCGGCGGCGTCGGCACGCTCCTTTGGACACGAAGCGATCGTGGTCAACTCTTTCTCGAAATACTACAGCATGACCGGGTGGCGGCTCGGCTGGATGCTGGCGCCGCCGGACCTTGCGCGCTCGGTCGAGTGCCTGGCCCAGAATTTCTACATTTCGCCGCCGGCCTTGTCGCAGCTCGCGGCGATCCCGGCCTTCGATTGCCGCGCCGAGCTCGACGGCCACGTCGCGCGCTACCGCGCCAATCGCGATTTGCTGATGCGGGCGCTCAAATCCGCGGGTCTGCCGCGTTTCGCACCGGCCGACGGCGCCTTCTACCTCTATGTCGATATTTCCGAACTGACCCGCGACAGCGAGCAATTGTGCCGGCGTCTGCTGGCCGAGACCGGGGTTGCGATCACCCCCGGCCTCGATTTCGATCCGATCCGCGGCGGCGATTGGGCGCGTCTCTCCTTCGCCGGCCCGACCAAAGACATCGCCGAAGCCGCCCGCCGCCTGAAGGAATGGCTGCCCCGCCTGGGTTGAGGCAGGGTGCGTGCGCCGTCGCGACGGTCGGGGAGTCATCGCCAGCCGTACCATCCCCAATCAGCCCGCGGCGGGATCCCGTCAGGAGTTGGCCGTGTCAGTTGGCCGTGTCGAGAGCGGTTGGCTGGGGGGTTGACAAGTCGCCTCACAAGGAACAAAAGAGCAACATGATCGGATCTTCACCGACCATGTCGCACGATCTTCTGTCGCTGCTGCGCGAACGCGTTCGGCGGATCGAGCGGCCGACGGCGACGGCGCACGGCGTATTGCCCTTTGGCCTCGCCGCAATCGACCGGGTGTTGCCGGGCGGCGGGCTGGCACGCGGCGCCTTGCATGAAATCCTCGGAGCGGGCGGCGACGAGGAAGACGGCGCGCTCGCTGCCGCCTTCGCCGCCGTCATTGTCGGACGACTTGTTCCAGCGGCGGAAGGCATCGTGTTGTGGTGCCTCGCCCGGACGGACCTTTATGGGACCGGTCTCGCCGCGCACGGACTCGATCCCGCGCGTCTGGTGCTGGTGCGAGCACGCGACGCCGACATCCTGTGGGCGATGGAGGAAGGGCTGCGCACAGCAGGCGTCGCCGCGGTGGTCGGCGAAGTCGGCACCTTGCCGGCGGTGGCGAGCCGACGATTGCAGCTCGCCGCGGAGCGCTCCGGCGTCACCGCTTTTATATTGCGGCGCTGGCGTAACGGCGGGCAAGCGGCGCGCGAACGCAATCTGCCGAACGCCGCCGCGACGCGCTGGCGCATCTCAGCGCTGCCGTCGCAGCCCATTCCTATTCCCTGCTTTGCCGGCAGACTTCCGCATTCACCCAAGTCCGTCATCCGTCATCCCCGCGTAGGCGGGGATCCAGGGACTGCCGGTACAGCGTTTGCGGCTTTGGCCCCCCGCTTTCGCGGGGGTGACGAGTATAGCGCTCACAGAAAAGGATGGGAGTGGGAGCCCGGGATCGGGCATCCGCGCTGGCGGGTCGAGCTGTTGCGCTGCCGCGGCGGCGAACCGGCATGCTGGGAGGTGGAAGTCCGGGAAGGGAGAGTGGCGAATGCGACGGATACTGTACATCTGGCTACCGCACTGGCCGATCGACCGGCTGTTTCGGTCGGCAGCGATGCTTTCCCGCCGGAACGAGTTCGGCCGCACCGGCTGAAGAGGCGCCGTTCGCCACCGTCGTCGACGCCGCCGGGCGGCGTCTGCTCGCCGCGGTCAACCGGGCAGCTTCCGCCGCCGGTCTCACCCCGGAAATGCCGTTGGCCGACGCACTGTCCTTTGTGCCCGGCCTCGCCACCACCGCGGCCGAACCAACGAAGGATGCCGCCGCATTGCGGCGGCTAGCGGAATGGTGCGGCCGCTACAGCCCGTGGACGGCACCCGACGGGGCTGACGGCGTAAAGCTCGAGATCACCGGCTGCGCCCATCTTTGGGGCGGGGAAGCAGCGCTGGCGGCTGACCTGACCGCCCGGCTCGACCGCCAGGGCATCGCCGGCCGCATCGCCATCGCCGACACGCTCGGCGCCGCCTGGGCATTCGCCCGCTTTTTGCCGACAGATGTGAGCGCGGTCATCCTGCCGCCGGAAGCAACCCGCACCGGTCTCGCCCCATTGCCGGTCGAGGCATTGCGTCTCGACCCGGCGACGGCACAAGGACTACGGCGAGTCGGGTTGAAGTGCGTCGGCGATCTTTACGCGATGCCGCGCGACGCGCTGGCTCGCCGTTTTGGCAAAACGGCGGCCCGGCGTCTCGATCAAGCGCAGGGCGATCTTCCCGAGCCGTTGTCGCCGTTGGACGAAACGCCGGACCGGCGGGTGCGGTTGAGCTTTGCCGAGCCAATCGCCGATCCGGCCGATCTCGCGCTTGCCGCCGAACGGCTGGCCGAGGATCTGGTGGGCCGCCTGGCTCGGGAAGGGACCGGGGCGCGGCGGCTCGCTCTTGGTTTTCACCGGGTCGACGGCCGGGTCGAGCGCATCGTGCTCGGCACTGCGCGGCCGAGCCGCGAGCCGCACCACCTCGCCGCATTGCTCAAGGAGCGGCTCGACACCATCGATCCCGGTCTCGGCGTCGAAGACATGATCCTCGCCGCTTTCGCGGTCGAGCCCCTGGGCCCCGAGCAGATCGGGTTTGCCGGCTCCTCCGCCGGCCCCTACCCCAACCCTCCCGCGCTTCTGGGGGCGGGAACGGGACGGGGTGTCGCCGCCCTCCTCGATCGGCTTGGCAATCGGCTCGGCCTCGCCGCGCTGTCGCACGTCGAAGCCCGCGAAAGCCACATCCCGGAACGCGCTTCGGTAAAAGTGACAGTCGAAAATTCCCTCTCCGCCCATAGGGGGGAGAGGGAGGTGGGCAAAACCGCGATCTGCCGTCGCTACCCACCTCACCCCGTCCCTCTCCCCCCGCAAGCGGGCGGAGAGGGGGCGAGCGGCACGGTCTCGAAGCAGTTTTTCCAGGCAGATGCAGAGCGGAGCGATCATCCCTCCAAACCACCCCGTCCGATCCGGCTGTTCGAGCCGCCGGAGCCGGTCGAGGCGAATTGGGTGCTGCCCGACGACCCGCCCTTTCGCTTCACCTGGCGGCGGCGCGCGCATCGGGTGAGGCGAGCCGACGGGCCGGAACGGATCGCCGAGGAATGGTGGCGGCCCGATGCCTCTGAAACGGTTGACGCGATCCGCGACTATTATCGGGTCGAGGACGAGGAAGGGCGGCGCTTTTGGCTGTTTCGTGCGGGTCTGCCCGGTGGCGGCCATCCGCCGCGCTGGTATGTCCATGGCGTCTTTGCCTGATCCCTTCCCATCATGCGCTTGACATCCAGCCGTCATTGCGAGCCTGCGAAGCAATCTCGGCATCGATGACGCCCCAACCCCATCGGGATTGCTTCGGTGCCTCTCGGCGCCTCGCAAGGACGACGGACGCAGCAGCAAGGACGGACTCGCGGCGCTTTGCGCCTCGCAATGACGAGACGGGTGCGCTGTGATGATCGGCGATCCGATCGGATATGCCGAGCTGCAGGTCACGACCAACTTTTCGTTCCTGCGTGGGGCAGCGCATCCGGCCGAGCTGGTGACGAGTGCGGCCGCACTCGGCCACAAGGCGATTGCGGTTACCGACCACAACAGCTTTGCCGGGATCGTACGCGCGCATCAGGCGGCGAAGGAGATTGGCTTCCGCCTCGTCGTCGGCTGCCGTCTCGATCTTGGCGACGGCGCGAGCCTCCTCGCTTTTCCCGAGGACCGCGCCGCCTATGGCCGGCTGACGCAGCTCCTGACACTAGGCAAGCGCCGCGCGCCCAAGGGCGAATGCCGTCTCGACTACGCCGACGTGGTCGCGCATGGCGAGGGCCAAATCGTCGTCGTGCTGCCATCCAAAGCAGCGGTGGTTTCGGGGGAGATCGCCGGTTTTGCCGCCCGCGCCGCGGCGGATTTCGAGGATCGCGCCTATCTCGCCGCCCATCATCTCTATCGCGGCGACGATGCCCGACGCCTGGCCCGTCTATCGGCGTTGGCCGCGGCGGCGGGGCTGCCGCTGGTCGCGACCAACGACGTGCTCTATCACATCCCCGAGCGCCGGCCGTTGCAGGATGTGCTGACCTGCATCCGCGAAGGCTGCACGATCGCCGAAGCCGGCTTCCACCTCGCCGCCAATGCCGAGCGCCATCTGAAACCGCCGCACGAGATCGCGCGGCTGTTCCGCGGCTGTGAGGACGCCGTAGCGCGCAGTCTCGACATCGTCGAGCGCTGCCGGTTCAACCTCGACGAATTGCGTTACGAATACCCGGACGAGACCGCCGAGGATGGCCGCATCCCGCAGCAGCGCCTCGCCGATCTCGCCTGGGCGGGGGCCGCCGAACGCTTTCACGCTTCCGTCACCCCTGCGGAAGCGGGGGTCCAGAGCCTGCCCCTGGCCCGAACAGGGGGCCACCGATCGGACCCTTCCCTGGGTTCCCGCTTTCGCGGGAATGACGGCCGATCCGGCATCCCGCAGAAGATCTGCGACCTGATCGCGCACGAATTGCAGTTGATCGAGCGGCTCGATTACGCCCGCTATTTCCTGACCGTGCATGACATCGTCGAGTTCGCGCGCCGCCGCGGAATCCTGTGCCAGGGGCGCGGCTCCGCCGCCAATTCGGTCGTCTGCTACTGTCTGGGGATTACTGCGATCGACCCGGCGCGCATCGACGTGCTGTTCGAGCGTTTTATCAGCGCGGCGCGCAACGAGCCGCCCGACATCGATGTCGATTTCGAGCACGAGCGGCGCGAGGAGGTGATCCAGTACATCTATCAGAAATACGGCCGCGACCGGGCCGGGCTCGCCGCCACCGTAATCTGCTACCGCTCGCGCTCGGCGATCCGCGAGGTCGGCAAAGCGCTGGGCCTCTCGGTCGATGTCGTGGCGGCACTCGCCGGCATCATCTGGGGCTGGAGCAACGACCCGATCGCCGACCAGAGGGTGCGCGAGGCCGGGCTCGACCCGGGTGACCGCACCTTGCGCCTGGCGCTCGACCTTGCCGCCGAGCTCACCGGCTTTCCGCGTCATCTCTCGCAGCATGTCGGCGGGTTTGTGATCACCCGCGGCCCGCTGTCCGAGCTGGTCCCGATCGAGAATGCAGCAATGGAGGACCGCACCGTTATCGAATGGGACAAGGACGATCTCGACGCGCTCGGCATCCTGAAGATCGACGTCCTGGCGCTCGGCATGCTGACCTGCATCAAGAAGGCCTTTGCGCTGATCGAACAGCATCACGGACGCCAACTCGACCTCGCCACCGTGCCGGCCGAGGATCCCACGGTCTACGAGATGCTGTCCCGCGCCGATTCGCTCGGCGTTTTTCAGGTCGAAAGTCGCGCTCAGATGACAATGCTGCCGCGGCTTCGCCCGCGTGAATTCTACGATCTCGTCATCGAGGTCGCGATCGTGCGGCCGGGCCCGATCCAGGGCGACATGGTGCATCCCTATCTGCGCCGACGCTCGGGGCGTGAGCCGGTCGACTACCCTTCCGAGGCATTGCGCCAGGTGCTGGGCAAGACCATGGGCGTGCCGCTGTTCCAGGAGCAGGCGATGAAGATCGCGATCGTCGGCGCCGGCTTTGCCCCGGAGGAGGCCGATCGGCTGCGCCGGGCGATGGCGACCTTCAAACGCAACGGCGACATCCATCTTTTCCGCGACAAGTTCGTCGCCGGCATGGTCGAGAACGGCTACGATCGCGGTTTCGCCGTGCGCTGCTTCAGCCAGATCGAGGGGTTCGGGACCTACGGTTTTCCGGAAAGCCATGCAGCGAGCTTTGCACTCTTGGTCTATGTTTCGGCCTGGATAAAATGCTTTTATCCCGAGGTCTTCGCCTGCGCGCTGCTCAACAGCCAGCCGATGGGGTTTTACGCGCCGGCGCAGATCGTCCGCGACGCGCGCGAGCACGGCGTCGAGGTGCGCCACGTCGACGTCAACCACAGTTTCTGGGACTGGATGCTGGAACCCGTTGATGCGGAAGGCCCCTCTCCGCCTTTCGGGGGCGAGAAGGAAAAGCCCGTCGCGCAGCGCTGGGAGGCGGGTCGCCGTCCCCGCTTTGAAATCCCCCGCCTTACCCCAATCCTCGCCGCCCCCGAGGGCGGCGAGGGAGACAAAAGACGCTGGGCGCTGCGCCTCGGCTTTCGTCAAATCAAAGGATTTGCCGAAGCCGATGGCGAGCGGCTGGTCGCGGCACGCGGCTCAGGCTATCCGGACCCGCGGTCGCTGTGGCAGAAGAGCGGGCTCAGCCGCACGGCGCTCGAACGCATCGCCGAGGCTGACGCCTTCCGCTCGACGGGGCTCGACCGTCGCCGCGCATTGTGGGCGATCAAAGCGCTTGGCGAGCCGCCGCTGCCGTTGTTCGCCGCAGCAGCCCACGCCCCTCATCCCAACCCTCCCCTCAATGCGCGATAGGAGAAACGCAATGCTCGCTTGGTTCGGCGAACTGACCGCCAAGGAACGCCGCACGATGGGCGCCTGCTTTGGCGGTTGGGCGCTCGATGCGTTCGACGTGCAGATGTACAGCTTTGTCATCCCGACAGTCATCACGCTGTGGTCGCTGTCGAATGGCAAGGCCGGGCTGATCGGCACCGTTACCTTGCTGATCTCGTCCCTGGGCGGATGGTTTTCCGGAACCTTGGCCGACCGTTTCGGCCGGGTGCGGATGCTGCAGATCACGATCCTGTGGTATTCCGTCTTCACCTTCCTTTGCGCCTTCGCCCAGAATTTCGAGCAGCTCTTCATCCTGCGCGCCCTGCACGGCTTTGGCTTTGGCGGCGAATGGGCGGCCGGCTCGGTGCTGATGGGCGAGGTGATCCGCGACAAGTACCGCGGGCGCGCCGTCGGCCTGGTGCAGACCGGGTGGGCCGTCGGCTGGGGCGTCTCGGCGCTTGTCTACACTGCACTCTATGCCTTTCTGCCCGAAGCGATCGCCTGGCGGGTGCTGTTTGCGGTCGGACTGATCCCGGCAGTCTTTGTGATTTGGATCCGCCGGCATCTCGACGAGTCGGAGGTCTTCCAACAAAAGCGCCGCGATCACCCGGCGGTCGGCGTCGGGCATTTGTTCGCCGCCTTTCGCCAACCCCATCGGTGGACGACGGTCAAGGTGACGTTGATGGTCGCCGGCGCGCATGGCGGCGGCTACGCCTTGGGCATCTGGATGCCGACCTATCTGCGCACCGTGCGTCACCTGTCGGCGACCGGCACCGGCGGCTTTCTGCTGGTCCAGATCCTCGGCGCATTGGTCGGATTTTTGCTCGGGACCTATCTTTCCGATGCCATCGGCCGCAAATGGACGTTTTTGGGGTCGACGATCGGCTCCTTGATCTTTGTTCCGATCTTCCTGCTGGTGCCGATGAACAATGAAGCGCTGTTTTTCCTCGGCATACCGATGAACATTCTGCTGCTGATGAAATTTCCGCCGATGGGGCCGTTTATGACCGAGCTCTTTCCGACCGCGGTGCGCGGCACGGCCCAGGGCTTTTGCTACAACGCCAGCCGTGCGATCGGCTCGTTTCTGCCGACGACGGTCGGGTTTGCCAGCCAGAGCCTGCCGCTCGGCCTGTCGATAGCGGTGCTCAGCGCTTTTGCGTTCGGGCTGACGATCGTGATGCTGATGCTGCTGCCCGAAACCCGCGGCCGCAGCCTCGCCAGTCTCGAACCCGAGCCTGTCGCCGCCACGTCTGCAGCCGCGGGATTCGAGCGCCGCGCCAGTCTGTCGTAAGCGGGGAGCTCGGATCAGGGCGCCGTGGACCTGCCGCCAAAAGATCTGACAAGGATCAAATCGCTTGCCTTGGCGACGGCGCTGCTGCTGACCGGGCCGGCGGCAGCACAACCCATCCCCGGCAGTGAGGGCTGGCTTCTGATGCCGGCGCCGGGGCTGGCGCACACCCCGCAACAGATGAGCCGGCTCGACGTCGCGCTGGTGCGCTGTTACCGGGCGGCGATTGCGACCGGGCAGTTCTTCCTGGGTGACGTAACTTACGTCCTCGGCCGTTGTCAGCAGCCGTTCGCCGCCTGGGTCAACGGGTGCGAGCACCGCGAGGGGCGGGGCGCCCCGATCTGCTTGTTGGGGCCCGAACAAGCGGTTGGCGAGTCGTTGCGCGACGCATGGGCGCACCGCAACAATCTCCAGGGCTGGCTCGGGTCGCTGCCGCCTTTGCCCGCAATCGCATCCGGCCGGAACTAAGCTCGACGACGACGAATTTGCAGGCGCCCGCGTGCCTGAGCCAACGGAGGTCCCGCGATGATCCAAACCCTTCTCCCGACGACCGTGGTCGGCAGCTATCCGCAGCCCGCCTGGCTGATCGACCGCGACCGGCTGACGCATCTGCCGCCGGTACGGGTGCGCGCGCAGGAACTGTGGCGTGTCGCCGAGCCGTGGCTCGAACTGGCGCAGGACGATGCCACAAGGCTCGCGATCCGCGACATGGAGGAGGCCGGCATCGACATCATCACCGACGGCGAGATCCGCCGCGAGAGCTATTCGAACCGGTTTGCGACTGCCCTTTCCGGTGTCGATCTCGACAACCCCGCGACCGTGCGCGGGCGGTCGAGCGGCACCGTCGTCGTGCCGCGCATCGTCGGCCCGATCCGCCGCCTCCATCCGGTCGAGATGCGCGACGTCGAATTCCTGCGCCGCCATACCGAGCGCACGATCAAGATCACCTTGCCCGGCCCGTTCACGATGTCGCGCCAGGCCAAAAACGAATACTACCAGGACGAAGAAGAGCTGGTGATGGACTACGCCGCGGCGGTCAACGCCGAGGTGCACGACCTGAAGGCGGCCGGCGCCGACGTGATCCAGCTCGACGAGCCGTGGCTGCAGGCGCGGCCGGAAGAGGCGCGGCGGCTGGCGCTGCCGGCGATCGCGCGGGCGCTCGACGGCATCCCCGGCCCGACGGCGCTGCATCTGTGCTTTGGCTACGCCTACGTTTCGCGTGACAAGCCCAACGGCTATTCGTTTCTGTCGGAATTGACCGACACCCGGATCGACCAGATCTCGATCGAGGCGGCGCAGCCCAACCTCGATCTCGCCGATCTTGACCGGCTCGGCGACAAGACGGTGATTTTCGGCGTCATCAGCATGGGCGACCCGCTGCCGGAGACACCGGAGATCGTCGCCGCCCGGATCCGCGCCGCCCTCCGGCATGTGCCGCCCGAGCGGCTGATCCCAGCCCCCGATTGCGGCATGAAATACCTCTCACGCGACATCGCCTTCGCCAAACTGACCGCGCTCGCCGACGGCGCCCGCATCGTCCGCCGCGAACTGACCGGCGCCTGAGCGTTCTCGAAATCGCGCAAGGGCAATAGCGGGCGCGCGCGTCGCCCACGCGGCGGGGTCAGGTGACGAAGTACAGGTGTGACGCGACCATGGTGGGGTGTCCGGTGAGGGTGGTGACCAGGTGTTCGGTCCCAGTCGTGCCGGAGGCGGAATAATAGAGATCGCCATTCTTGGTGTCATCGGCAAAGCGCTCGGTCGCGGCGGTGAAGGCGCCGCTAGCGTTTGACGTGAACAGGTCCGCCGGGAGGGCTTTTGGCGTCGCGCTCGCGCCCGGGAGGCCGAGGCTGAAGCTGAAGCCGGCATTGCTGAACGCGGTCTGGTTGCTCGCCGACGCGGCGAAATCCTTGATCGACAGCAGTGTTCGTAGGTACCGACGCGAGTGGGCATGGGAGCCATCTTTGGGTGACCAATGGCACGTCAGTTGGGACGAGCGAGCTGGCAGTCTCTGGAGCAGATACCAGCTCTCTTGGGTTAGTGGAAGTGGGTAGTGCCATCGGCCCTTCTTTCACTAATCTAAATGGTAAGGTCCTGTTTGAGGGTTTAGATGGCAACGGGCATTTGGACTTATGGGTAACCGATGGCATCGGGGCAGGAACAATGTCGCCATTTTATCTACTCCTTCATGTACTAGCTATTCCTGCAATTCCCGGCGCCGCAGCCGCGAGGCCTTTGTTTTGTCGGGCATACCGACGGTCTCCGGGCGCTGCCACGCCCCGGGCTTTCACGCATCGCGTAATTGGAAGGTCTCGCCACCGCCGGCCCGTTCAAAGGTGCTTCCGTCCTCGTCCGAAGCGGCGACAGCTGAATGAGTCAAACTTAGATTAGATCAATTACGAGATCCTTAAAATTATGTTAACATACTGATTTGATCAATAGTTAACAGCTAACGCCTTTACAATATTCGTGTCCGGTTGCAAAGACGGGGGGAATCGCGTCGAACCGGCCGCGGGCGCGTCGATCGGCTCCGCCCAGTCTTAACGCGTTTCGGCCTTTTCGGTTGATCCCGAGAGCGCCTGTGCCACCGCACCGACAGTGCTCCGCCAATCGCCGCGGACGTCCTGGCGGAAGAGGCGGGCGGTGGGGTACCAGGGGGTGCGGTCGCGCCCGAGGCCCCAGCACCAATGGAGTGAGAACGGAAGGAGCAGCCGGAACGGGTGGCCGAGGGCGCCGGCGCAGTGCGCCGCCATCGTGTCGACGGTGACGAGCAAATCGGTGGCGGCGACTGCGGCGGCGAATTCGTCGAGCGGGATTTCGTCTTTCGTCGCATCGATCAAATCGGGGTGGGCGGCAGCAAGCTCGCGGCCGGCGGGGCCGCATTGCAGATTGACCCAGTCGATATCGCGCAGGTCGAATAGCGGCGCGAGGTCAGCGAGCGGGATCGAGCGGTCACTGGCGGAAGCGCTGGCCGGGTTGGCGTGGAACACCAAGCCGATCTCCGGCAGGCCGGATCGACCGCTCGCCGCGTAGCGCTGGCGCCAGAAAGCGACGCGGGCAGGATCGGCGGTCAGATACGGAATTTCAGCCGGCACGGTGGCGAATTCGGTGCCGAAATACAACGGCAGGCTCAGCAACGGCGCCCACAAATCGAATTCGGCCTGCGACAGGTTGATTTTGGCGAAGGGCTGATCGGCCGGCGGCGTCAGCAATGCGTCGACCCCGGCGACGCGCTCGAATAGCGGGCGCAGCGGTGGGCTGCAGACGAGGGTGATCCGGGCGCCGCGCGCCGCCAACAGCGGCAGATAGCGCGCGAACATGATGCAGTCGCCGAGCCCCTGCTCGATGACGACCAGAACGTGCTTCCCGTCCACCAGTTCGCCGGGACGCAGCCGGCGGTGGCGCTCGGCGGTGCGGCTGGGCGCGATCGCCAGCCCGGTCCAGTCAGGCTTGTCGATGCGCGCCTCCATCAACTCGAAGCCGGTGCGGTAGTCGTCGAGGCGCAACGCCGACAATGCGAAATTGTAACGGAGCTGGGCCGATCCCGGCATCAACTCGGCCGCCCGGCGGGCGTGTCGCAGCCCTTCCACCCATTCGCCGAGCTCGTCGCACACGACATGCATGACGCTGTGCGCATTGGCGCAATCGGCATCCTCGGCCAATGCCGCGGCGGCGACCTCGCGCGCCAACTCGATCCGGCCGCGGTCGAGCAAATGCTTGGCGGCGAGCGCCAGCACTTCCGCGGCGGGCGGGACGAGGGACTCCGGCATCAGCCGGAGAGGGGCCAGGTGCGGCGGTGGTAGGCGCCGTCCCAGAACAGATATTCGTATTGGGTGGCGCGGGTGAAGGCGGCGAGCATTCTGGCGCGCAATGCCGGGCTTGCGGCGTCGGCGGCGTGGTCGGCGGTGGTGATGACCGCCTTTACCGCCTCGCCAAAATGCGGGTCGGCGTAGGTGTCGATCCAGGCGCGGTAGGGGTTGTCGGGCGCAGCGGTCTTGGCGATCGCGCAGCCGACATCCCAATAGATCCAGAAGCACGGCAGCAATGCCGCGACCAGCACCTCCCACGGCTCGTGATGGGCGGTCGCGAGCAGGAAGCTGGTATAGGCGAGGCAGTCGGGTGCGGGTTCGGCGGCGGCGAGCGTCGCCGGGTCGACGCCGAAGGCGCGCAGGTAATGCTCGTGCAGGGCGCGCTCGACCGCGACCGCGCCCAGGGCCGACTGGGCAAAGGCCTGCAATGTCGCGGTGTCGGGCGCCTTGGCCGCGGCAATCGCCAGCGCCCGCGAAAACTGGCCGAGATAGAGCGCGTCCTGGGTGACGTAATGCTGAAAACGCTCGCGCGCCAAGGCACCGGCAGCAAGCTCGGTGTTGAAGGGCAGCGCGTCGATCGCCGCCCGCAGGGCTCGCGTGCGCTCGCGGGCCTCGTCCGAAAAAAAGTCATCCCTTATTCTCCGCGCGCTCGCGCTCTCATCTCCCAACCCTGAGCTTGGCCGCAAAGCGAGTTCGAGCGCCGCGCATCGGCCATTGTCGCCGCCGCCGATTTGCGGCTACTCTCCATGCGGCGTTTTGACGCGAATGGCGGTGCAACGGGTTCGATGCCAACCGCAGCATAAGCTACGTCGTCGGACGAGATGAATTGGGGAGGATGGGGAATGCTTGAACTTCTTGAACAGCAGCGAACCTTGACCCTCAATCAGTGGAAAATCATCTCCGCAGCGATCCTCGGCGACATGCTGGATTTCTTCGATTTCTTTCTGATTGGATTTGTGCTCGCCTTTATCGTCGGGGCGTGGCACCTGACTTACGGTCAATCCGCCTGGATCCTGTTGTCGGCCGGCATCGGTGCGATCCCCGGCGCTTTTTTCTGGGGCTGGATGGCCGACAAGATCGGCCGGCGCAAGGTCTTCATCGCCACCGCCCTCAATTTCTCGATTGCCACCGGGATCATGGCGCTGACCCCGGACAAGGGCGGCTGGATCTTTCTCTCCGTCTTCCGCTTTTTTGTCGGCGCGGGTGCGGCGGGCCTGGTCGTCGTCGACCTGCCGCTGGTGCAGGAATTCGTGCCGTCGTCAAAGCGCGGCTGGATCGGCGGTCTGGTGACCAGCACCGTCTCGATCGGCGGGATGCTCGGGGCGTTGTCCGGGGCCTATCTCGAACCTGTTATCGGCTGGCGCGGGCTGTTCGCCGTCGGCCTGCTGCCGGCGTTGTTCACCTTGGTGATCCGCGCCTGGGTCCCCAAATCGCCGCGCTGGCTGATCCGCAAGGGGCGGCGCGAGGACGCGCGCCGGTCGATCGCCTGGGCATTACAGGTCGACCCGGAGACAATCGAGCTGCCCGAGACCCTGCCCGAGGCGCCGCATACGCCGTGGCGCGAGTTGTTCAAATATCCGCGCAGCATGGCCCTGACCGCGCTCACCGGCCTGTCCCAGACAAGCGGCGTCGGGCTCGCGCTGTGGGCGACGACGTTGCTCGTCATGATCCTCAGGATCAAGCCGAACGAGGCGTCGTATCTGATGATCTGGGTCGCCGTGACGGCCTTTGTCGGCCGTCTGTTTTGCGCCTTCCTCGCCGATGCGATCGGCCGCCGCTGGTCCGGCATTCTCACCTGCCTGGGAGCGGCGGTGACCCTGGTCGTCGCCGGGTATCTGGCCAACGCGTTCATTGGCGGAATCTCGGTCTTCTGGCTGATGCTGATGGTGCACAGCTTCTTCGGCGGCGGCTCCTACGCGATCATCGCACCTTATCTGGCCGAGGTGTGGCCGACCGGGCTGCGCGCGAGCGGCATGGGGTTTGGCTATGGCGTCGGCAATTTGGGCAAGATCATCAGCCCGCTCGGGCTGGCGGTGATCGTCGGCACCTCGAACTTCGTCAAGCCGGCGGCGACACTCTCCGCCATGGTCCCGGCGATGATGTTCCTCGCCTTCTGGGCGGTGCTGGCGGCGCTCGCCTTCCTGCTCATCGGTGTCGAAACCAAAGGCCGCTCAATCGAGGAAATCGATACCGCGATGACTAAATCCGCCGCCGTCCCGGTCAAAGCATCGGTGGCGTAGCGTCAGGTTTCGCCAACGAGTTCTGTTCAGGGCACCTCGCTCCCTCGCCCCGCTTGCGGGGAGAGGGTCGGGGTGAGGGCTGCCATCCGATCCAAACAGGAGGCAGGGCAAGCGCCCTACCCGCATTTTGAGTAGTCGCAGCTGGTGCACTGGTCGCAGCCCTCGCTGCGGATCAGCGCCGCCTCGCCGCATTTTGGGCATTGCGCCGGGCGCGGCAAGACGCGCGGACCGTCGGAACGATCGGTCGCAGGCAGATTGACGACCCTGGCGCCCGCGGCGCGGTCCATCCCCTGACGCGGCAGAAAGCCGATCTCGACCATGTGGCGTTCGATCACGTCGCCGATCGCCGCCAGCAGCGACGGCACGTATCTGCCGTCCATCCAGGCGCCGCCGCGCGGGTCGAACACCGCCTTCATCTCCTCGACGACAAACGACACGTCGCCGCCGCGACGGAACACGGCGCTGATCATCCGCGTCAACGCCACGGTCCAGGCGTAGTGCTCCATGTTCTTCGAGTTGATGAAGACTTCGAACGGCCGCCGCCTGCCGTCCTGCACGATGTCGTTCAAGGTGATGTAGAGCGCGTGCTCGCTCTCCGGCCAGTTCAGCTTGTAGGTTTGGCCGGGCAAGGCCTCGGGCCGGCTCAATGGCTGCGTCATGTAGACGACGCCGCCGGCCTCGTAGATGTCGGCGGGCTTTGGCGATCCGGACGGAACCGGCGGCGGCAATGGCAACTCGCGCTGCTGCGGCGTGGCGCGCTCGTCGGCCCGAGCCGTAGACTCCGGCCGCGCTGCGAGCACGCTGCCGGTCACTTCGTTGGGTCGATACGTCGTGCAGCCCTTGCAGCCGAGCGCGTAGGCTTGCAGATAAACGTCCTTGAAGCGCTCGAACGGAATGTCGGCCGGGACGTTGATCGTCTTCGAAATCGAGCTGTCAACGTGCTTTTGAACTGCTGCCTGCATGACAAGGTGGTCTTCGGGCGACAGCACCTGGGCATCGACAAAATAATCGGGCAGGGGCGCGGTCTCGCCGTGGATCCGGCGGAATTGGCGGTGGGCGTAGTCCTCGACTTCCTCCTCGCGACGGGTACCATCCGGCATCAGCACGTTGCGCGTGTGGCGAAAGCTGAAGACCGGCTCGATGCCCGACGAGACGTTGTCGGCGAACAACGAAATCGTCCCGGTCGGCGCGATCGAGGTTAAGAGCGCGTTGCGGACACCGTGCCGGGCGATCGCCGCGCGCACTTCCGGGTCGAGAGCGGCCACCGTCTCGCCCTGAAGATAGCGGTCGCGGTCGAAGAGTGGAAACGAGCCTTTTTCCGCCGCGAGCGCCGTCGAGGCGAGATAAGCCTCGCGCTCGATCAGGCCGAGCCACTCCTCGGTGGCGGCGACCGCCGCAGAGGAGCCGTAGCGCAGCCCGCACAGGATCAGCGCATCGGCGAGGCCGGTGACGCCGAGCCCGATGCGCCGCTTGCTCGCCGCTTCGTGCTTCTGTTCGGGCAACGGGAATTGCGAGATGTCGACGATATTGTCCATCATCCGGACGCAGTCCGGCACCAAGGCGCGCAGCCGGTCGAGATCGAGCCTGGCCTGCGGCGTTAGCGGTGCCGCGACCAGCCGCGCCAGGTTGATCGATCCCAGCAGACAGGCGCCGTAGGGCGGCAATGGCTGCTCGCCGCAAGGATTGGTGGCCTGTATCGTTTCGCAATACCACAGGTTGTTGCGACGGTTGATGCGGTCGATAAAAATCACGCCGGGCTCGGCATAGGCATAGGTCGCCCGCATGATCTTGTCCCACAACTCGCGCGCCGGCAGGACCTTGGCGACGGTGCCCCCAGGTCCGCTCGGGAAGGCCAATTCCCAGGGCGCGTTTTCTTCGACCGCCTGCATGAAGGCGCCGGTGACCAGCACCGACAAGTTGAACATGCGCAGCCGTCCGGGTTCGCTTTTGGCTTCGATAAAGGCTTCGATGTCGGGATGGTCGCAGCGCAACGTCGCCATCATCGCACCACGGCGATAGCCGGCGCTCATGATCGTGCGACACATCGCGTCCCACACGTCCATAAACGACAATGGCCCCGAGGCGTCGGCGCCGACCCCCTTGACCGGCGCGCCGCGCGGCCTGAGCGTCGAGAAGTCGTAGCCGATGCCGCCGCCTTGCTGCATCGTCAGCGCCGCCTCGCGCAGATGGGCGAAAATCCCGCCCATGTCGTCGGGGATCGTCCCCATCACAAAGCAATTGAACAGGGTGACCGACCGGCTGCTGCCGGCGCCGGCGACGACCCGGCCCGCTGGCAGGAACTTGAAATCCTCCATCGCCTGGTAAAACCGCCCGGCCCACTTTTCGGATTCTCGCTCCGGGGCGGCCAACGCATTCGCCACCCGGCGCCAGGTGTCCTCGATCGTCTTGTCGAGCGCCTCGCCGGCCACATCGGCGCTGCCGGGCGCCCTGAGCCGGTATTTCATGTCCCAGATCCGCTGCGAGATCGCGCCGACGAGAGCCATTAGCGACTAATCCTACTGCCGCCGCCGCATGAGGGCGACTAACGGAACGAATACAGAACCATGATACACACTTTGGGATGCGTTGTCGCGGAGGGCGGGATCTGGCGTTATGCTCATAGCATGACGACGCGGGACTCGCTCCACGAGACAGACTTCTACGCCTGGACCGAGCAGCAAGCGGACTTGCTGCGTCGCCTGACGCCCGGCAGCAACAGTTTCGACGCCGAACACGTTGCCGAGGAGATTGAGGATTTGGGACGCAGCGAGCTCCGCACGGCGCAGTCGCTCCTCGAGCACGTCATCGAGCATCTGTTGAAGCTCGAATTTTCTGGACCGGACGAGCCGGCATTGGCGCGACGAAATCGTCGAATGGCGTCTCGAGCTCGAAAAGACCCTGACCCACAGCATTGAGGCGAGGCTGGATCTTCCCGCACGCTACCGGGCGGCGTTGAGACTGATCCGCCGGCTCGAACGCGATGTTCCGGGCTTGACTAACCGGCTGCCCGCCGAATGCCCGTACCCGCTCGAGCAGATCGTCGGCTGTGCCGGGGAGGACTGGTTTTCGCGCCCGCACGGTCCTTGAGCAAGGGTTTGGCGCCGATCTGGCGCTGTCCACGCGCGGCCTCCGTTTCCAGCGCTACGGTCGCCGTTTCGATCCGCAGTTCGAGTTCCTCCATCAGCCGGCGGCGCGGCCAGCCGGGCGGGATCGGTTCGAGAAATTCGAGGGTGATCTGTCCAGGCCGCTTCACAAAGCTGCGCCGTCCCCAGAACAGCCCGGAATTGACCGCCGCCGGCACCAGCGGCAGCGACAGCGCATGATAGAGCGCGTAGACCCCAGGCTGATACGGGGCGGCGGCCCCCGGCGCCACCCTGGTCCCTTGCGGAAAAATCACGATCGGGCGTCGTTCGAATGCCGCCAGCCGGGCTGCAGCCAGCATCCGGCGCACAGCGGCGGCGCCGGCCTTGCGGTCGATCCCGATCGATCCTGCCCGCGCGGCATACCAGCCGTAAACCGGAACCAGCAGCAGCTCGCGTTTGACGACTGGAGCAGGATCGTCCAGCACCACCGGCATCATGATCGCATCCCAGGCCGATTGATGCTTCATTGCGACGATACAGCCGCCCGCCGGGATGTAGTCGAGCCCGACGATGCGGTAGTCGAGTCCGACGATTACGCGCAACAGCAACACAACGCCTTGCGACCAGAACTGCCCAAAACGCATCGCCGTCCGGCGTGGCGCCGCCAAGAACGGGAGCCCGAAGATGCCGGCGATAGCGGTCCACGCGACAAAGGCAACATTGAAGGCGACGGCTCTCGCCCAATTCACCGGCGCGCCTCAGTTCCGGCTGACGGCGCGTCGCCCCGAGACCGCCGCTCAGTGACAGGAAGAAACAATGTCGCCAAGTATTTTCCGTATTCTCCGATCAGCAGTGCCGCCGTTCCGCGCCATGCCAACCAGTTCTGCTGCTTGACCCGTTCGGGGAAAACGGGGTGGGGAACGATTTCGATATCCGGCATTGCCCGCGCGAATTCAAGTAGGCTCCGCGGCATGTGATACCAGGAGGTGACGAGGCGCAGGCTGTGATAGCCCTCCCGCCGCATCCAACGCGCGGTCTCGATCGCGTTGCCCGTTGTATTTCGAGCGTCGTGGCCGATCACGATACAGCCAGCCAGCCAATGCGGGGTGTCCTTCCCGGTCTCGCGTAGCAATTCGCCGAGATTGACCTGCTCAGGGACACCTGAAACGAAGAGCACACGCCCCTTGCCTTCGCGCAGGAGATCGATGCCGCTCAGCACGCGAAGACTGGCGCCGGTCAAGACGACAATCGCATCGGTCGGCGCCGAACGGTTCTCGGCGGCCGGAGGAATTGCGAACCGGACGAGACCGGCGGCCACCGCCAGACCGGCGGCGAGTTCCGCGATCGCCGCCCAATTGAGCGCGCGCTGGAACCGCATGCCCAGGGTCCCGCCAGCGCCGGCCGGAAGATCGCCACGAGACTGCCTTCGCAGGGGATGCAGTTCGACCAGACCGATCTCCGAAATTCCTGCCGGCACCGGCTATGCGGCCGCCGGGCCCGTCGCGGATTTTGGCACGGCGGGCCGGTTCCGTCCAGACGACCCGCTACGCGCGCATCGCGCCGCGAGCCGTCAGCGGCGCGCCGTCAGGCCGGAGCCTGCCCGCTGATCACCGGACCGAACAGCTGCCAGCGCTGGCCGTCAAACCGCGCCATCTGGATCTGCTTGATCGGGGCGAAATCGGTCGGACTGGTATTGATCTCGATCCCTGGCAGCATCATCGGCACCCGAAAGTGGTGCAGGTCAGCCGCCTGTTTCATGATGTTGTCGCGGGTCAGATCGTCGCCGCATTGCTTCAGCACCTGCACCATCGTCTGGCAAAAAGACGGGCCGACGACATTGCCGGCGTCGGTTTTGTCGCCTGCTGGATAGTATTTGTCCATGAAGGCGACCCATTGCTGGTATCCAGGGTCGTTCTTCCATTGCGGATCAGTCGGGTCCTTGATGTAGAAATCAGAGACGATGTCCTTGGCGTTCTGCAATCCCGCCGGCTTCAGGGCGGCGCCGACCGAGTTGCCGACGCTGCTGAGAATGTGCAGCGGCTTCCATTCGATTTCGGCCGCCTTGCGGATCGCCTGTGCCGCAAATTTCGGGATCCCGGTGTTGACGAAGACGTCGGCGCCGGCCGCCTTCATGCTGATGATCTGCGAGTCGACGGTCGGGTCGGTGGTCTCATAGGGTGCGGCAAGGATGATCATACTGGCTTTGTCGCCAAGGCCGTCCTTAACCCCCTTCAGATAGTCCTTGCCAAAATCGTCGTTTTGATACAGCAGCGCAATCTTGCCGTCGGGCTTGTTTTGCAAAATGTAGGCGGCGTAAGCATGCCCTTCGCTCTGGTAATTGGGCTGCCAGCCCATCGTCCACGGATAATGCTTCGGGTCGTTCCATTTGGTGGCGCCGGTGGCGACGAACAGCTGCGGCACCTTTTTCTGGTTCATGTAATGCCAGATCGCCGAGTTGGTCGGCGTGCCGAGCGGGCTCATGACTAAGAGGACGTCGTCTTCCTCGACCAATTTGCGCACCTGCTCGACCGTCTTGGGCGGGCTGTAGGCGTCGTCGTAGGAAATGAAATTGATCTTGCGGCCATTGACGCCGCCCTGGTCGTTCAGCATCCGGAAAAAGGCGGCTTCCGACTTGGCGATTGTGCCGTAGGAGGATGCGGGCCCGCTGTACGGTCCGGTATTGCCGATCTTGATCTCGGTGTCGGTGACGCCCGGACCATAATTTCCGGCGGCGCGTGCCGGGATGGCGGCGAGCGCCAGTGCCGCGGGTGCTGCGGCAAGGATCGACCGGCGGGTAATCTGCTTCTTCTGCTGCATCTACTGCCTCCCTTGGAAACCTGGAGCCGAGGATTTCCGGGCGAACGGCAGGCGTGCTGCGGCCACCCGGGCAAAGCCCGCCGCACCCGACGGCATGACAAAAATCACGATCAGCAGGATGACGCCATAAATCGCTCCGGAAAGCCCGGTCGACACCCGCTCGGCGAGGTTCGGGACGAACAGCACGAACACGCCGCCAACCAGGCTTCCCGGGATCGAGCCAACGCCGCCGACGACCAGTCCGACCAGGAACGACACCGACAGCAGAAACGGAAAGCTGTCCGGGCCGACGAACTGGATCACGATCGCGCCGAGCGCGCCAGCGACACCGGTATAGAGCGCGCTGACGCCAAATGTCAGCGTCTTGTACAGCGAGGTGTTGATCCCCATCGCCGCCGCCGCGATCGGGTGGTCGCGGATCGCCATTATCGCCCGCCCGGTGCGGCTCCTGACCAGGCTCGCCGCACCCGCGAACATCACCAGCAATACCGCCAGGGTGAAATAGTAGAGCCACTGATCGGGGTTGAGCGGTACACCCGGCGGTGGATCGGGCTTCAGCAACGGGATGCCCTGAACCCCGCCGGTCCACGGTTCGAGCGGCTGGAATTTCAGGATCTGCGGCATCGCCGTCGCTAGCGCAAAGGTGGCGAGGGCCAAATAAATTCCCTGCAGTCGCAATGCCGGCAACCCGAACAGAAAGCCGACGACAAAACACACCGCGCCGGCGCACGGCAATGTCCAGTAATAATCGACGTTCTGGTTCATCAGGATCGCAGCGGTGTAGGCGCCGATCCCGTAAAACGCGCTGTGGCCGAGCGAAAACTGGCCGTTGAACCCGGTCAGCAAATTGAGCCCGAGGATCGCCAGTCCGTAGACCATGACCAGGGTCAACTGGAAGACGACGAAGTTCCGTATGAAAAGCGGCGCCGCCAATGCCACGAGCACGCTCGCGCCGATCGCGAGATTGCGGCCGGTCAACCGCGTCGCCCCGGTCTCGGGAACAGCTGCTGCGAGGCCGGCCGCTGCCGCCGGTTCGAGCGCGATCGTATTCGGCTCGGGCGCGCTCATACCCGGCTCACCACGACCCGCCCAAAAATGCCGGCAGGCCGCACCATCAGCACCGCAACGATGACGATCAGCGCGATCGTCAATTTCATCTCGCGCCCGACATAGGGGATGAAGGTCCCGGCGAGGTTTTCGATGACGCCGACGGCAAAGCCGCCGACGACCGCGCCGCCCGGGCTCGACAACCCGCCGAGCACGGCGCCGGCGAAGCCGTACAGCAGCACTCCCAGCATCATGTTCGGCTCGAGAAACACGACGGGTGCGATCAGCATGCCGGCGACAGCTCCGATCGCCGCCGACATGCCCCAGCCGAGCGCCACCATCCAGCCGACACGAATGCCGACAAGCCGCGCCAATTCCGGGTTCGCCGCCGCGGCGCGCATCGCCAGCCCCAATCGGGAGCCGCGGAAAAACAGATAGAGCAGCCCGAGCATCACCAGGGTGACGCCGATCATGCCGGCTTGATGGGTGCTGATCAGGCTGCTGCCGAGAAACGGCCCGGTGCCGAACGGCGTGGGGAAAGTCTTGATTGTAAAATCCCAAATCTCGCCGGCAGAGCTGTTGAGGATGCTGAACAGCGCAATGAAGGCGACGAGCTGGCTCAAAATCGGTGCGTTGTGGATGGGTCGAAACATGACCCGCTCGATCACCACCCCGCCGACAAACGACAACGCGACCGCCGCGGTAAAGGCGCCCCAATACGGCACGCCCCATTGGATCATCTGCCAAGCGAGAAAGGTCGAGAACATCGCCATCTCGCCCTGCGCGAAATTCAAATGGTCGATTGCCTGGTAGATCATCACCACGGCGAGCGCCATCGTCGCGTAGATCGCCCCGGTCGCGAAGCCCGCCAGCACCTGTTGCAGCAGCTGTTCCATCGCGGCTCTCTAGTAGCCGAGATACGAGCGGCGCACCGCCTCGTCCTTGGCGATCTCGTGCGCCGGCCCGGTCATGACGATATGCCCGGTTTCGAGCAGATAGGCCTCCGCGGCGAGGTCGAGCGCCAAGGCCGCGTTCTGCTCGACGATCAGCATTGCGACCCGGCGCTCGCGATTGAGCCGGCGCAAGATCGCAAAGAGCTCGCCGACGATCAGCGGCGCCAGTCCAAAGGACGGCTCGTCGAGCAGCATCAGCCGCGGCCGCAGCATCAGCGCTCGGCCGACCGCCAGCATCTGCTGCTCGCCGCCGCTCAAGGTGCCGGCCTGTTGCCCGCGCCGTTCTTGGAGCCGCGGGAACAGGGCGTAGATCTCGTCGATGTCGTCCGCGATCGCGGCATGATCGCGGCGCGTCATGGCGCCGAGCCGCAAATTCTCCTCGACGGTCATGCGGACAAAAGTGCCACGCCCCTCGGGCACGTGGGCGATGCCGAGCCGCGCGATGTCCTCGGTGGCGCGGCCGGCGATCGGCTTGCCGTCGAAGCGGACGGCGCCGGTCATCCGCACGGTGCCGCAGAGCGCTCGCAAGGTTGTCGTCTTGCCGGCCCCGTTGGCCCCAAGCAAGGTGACGATTTCGCCCGCGTCGAGCGCCAAATCGAGCCCGTGCAACACTTGGCTCTGGCCGTAAAAGGCGCGCAGCCCTTGGACCTCGAGCATCATCGCGCGGTGCCATCAGGTCGGCCGAATGACGTCCTCGGCCTGATCCATTCGGTCATCACCGGGCTTGGCCCGATGATCCACGCCTTCTTCAACGACGGCGGCCGCAGGACGTGGATGGCCGGGAAAAGTCCGGCCAAAACGGCTTCGACGGAGCGGATAGGCGGGGAAATCGGCTTAGGGTAGGGCATCCGCGTCATGTGGCCATTCCCGGTCAGGCGGCGGCGTCTTTCGGGTCGCCGAGATAGGCGCGGATCACCGCCTCGTCCCGCTGCACCGCTGCCGGCGTCCCTTCGGCGATTTTGCGGCCGAAGTCGAGCGCCACGACCTTGTCGGAGACCGACATGACGAGGTTCATGTGATGCTCGACAAGCAGCACCGTGACCTGTTGCTCGTCGCGCAGCCGGCGGATCAGCGCGCCGAGCTCGCCGACTTCCTCGTGGTTGAGCCCGCCCGCCGGCTCGTCGAGCAACAAGAGCTTGGGCCGTGCCGCGAGCGCCCGCGCCAGCTCGATCCGCTTGCGCGTGCCGAGCGGCAGTCCTTCGGGCAATTCGTACGCCACCGCCCGCAGATCGAGCAGGTCGAGCAAGGCCCACGCGGTCTCGTCGAGGATACGTTCCCCGCGTCTAACCCAGGGCAGACGCAGGGTGTCGCTGACGAAGTCGCTGCGGCTTCGCGCATGCCCGCCGATCCTGACGTTGTCGAGCACCGATTGGCGCGGGAACAACGCCAGGTTTTGAAATGTGCGCGATATGCCGATCTCGGCGATGCGATGCGCCGGCCGGCCGAGCAGCGAACGGCCGTCGAACCGGATGTCGCCGCTGACTGGCGTGTAAAGCCGGCTGAGGCAATTGAAGAGGGTCGTCTTGCCGGCGCCGTTGGGCCCGATCAGCCCGAGGATCTGGCCCTGGTCCAGGTCGAACGAGACGCCGTCAAGCGCCACGATGCCGCCAAACCGCACCACGACATCGCTGACTTCGAGCAGTTTGGCGCCAGGCGCGCGCCCGCTCATCGGCAGATGGTCGAGGCGCGGGCGGCCTCGCTCGACATAAGGCCCAGGCGGTGCACGCTTTGCAGAGCTCCGACACCGGTTTCGCTGTCTCTTTTGCGAACCTGCCGACCTGTCGCCCTTGCGTCAAGCCGGCACAATCGCCGGGTTCGCGAGTCCATCCCGCCCGCTAGAGCGAACACCGACCGCCCGTTATCGCGGGCCTTGGATCAAGTTGCGCAGGGCCTGCACCACCGCCTCCGGGGTTTCGCGTGACAGGAAATGGCCGGCGACCGGGATCACGCGACGGTCGTAGGGGCCGGCGAATTGATGCGGGCGGTGTTCGGATTGGGTGGGCGGCGAGACCCCGTCGGCGGCGCCGTGGAGGACGATCGTCGGCACCGTGATCGCCGGCTGTGCGGCGAGGCGTTGCTCGATCGCCTCAAACTGCGGGTCGCCCGGCGCGTTGCCGTGGCGATGGCGGTAGGACTGGGTCGTCACCGCGACAAAATCGGGGTTGTCAAAGCTCGCCGCAGTCGCCTCGAAAGTCGCGTCGTCGAATTGCCAGTTCGGTGACCACAGCCCCCACAACAGGCGGGCAAGGTCGCGGCGGTTCTGCTCAAGCCCGGCGCGGCCGCGCTCGGTCTGGAAATACCACTGGTACCAGAGGCGATGTTCCAGCCCCGCCGCGGCGGGGTGCCCCGATATGGCGATGTTCTGGATGTTGTAGCCGCCGATTGAGACCAGCCCGCGCACTCGCTCGGGCCACAGGGCAGCGACGACGCAGGCGGCGCGACCGCCCCAATCGTAACCCGCTAAAAAGGCGTCCTCGACGCCGAGCGCGTCCATGAAATCGTGCAGATCGGCGCCGAGAGCCGCCTGCTGGCCTGAGCGTGGGGCGTCGCGGTGGAGGAACCGCGTCGGGCCATAGCCGCGCAACCAGGGCACCAGCACCCGGCAGCCTTCAGCCGCCAATACCGGCGCGACGTGGTCCCAATCACGCGGGTCCGACGGCCAGCCATGCAGCAGGATGACTTGCGGCCCGTCGTCGGGCCCACTTTCCTCGTAGCCGATTTCCAATATCGCGGTGCGGACGGTGCGCAACATCGGCTCAACCTCCGACCCTGGCGCTGAGCCAATCGAGGCCGGCCTCGTGCTCGAGGTGCTGCAGGCGCTCGAACAGCGCTACGGCTCCATGGTCGCCGAGTGCGGCGCGGGTCAGCCGAGCAAACTTGTCGCCGAGATCGGCGGGGTCGAGGGTGCCGTCTGCGACCGTCGCGGAAAACTGCCGCCCGCCTTTGAGACCGACCGTAACCGCGGTCGGTAGTGCGCCGTGGCCGGCCGGGTGCGCCGCCGCCTGCACCGTAACCCGGCGGCACAGCGCGCGAATATCGGGGTCGTCGAGCGCGCCTTCCGCAAAGGATTCGGGGTTGCGCGGGTCGCGGTAAAGCGCCAATGCCGCACAGAACGGCACGCTGTATTGCGCCATCATCAGATCGGCGGGCTCGGAGATGTTGTGCAGCGAGGCCATGCGCTCGCTGCCGGATATTTCGACCGCCTCGACCTCGGCGCCGGTAAAGCCGTGCTCGGCCTGCAGTTGCGACAAGGCCTTTACCGCGGCATGGGCGTTGATGTGGCACGGATAGCGCTTCAGCGAGATGCTCCTCGTCTCCCAATACTCGCCGAGACCCTTGGTCAACTCGCCCACATCCCATTCGCGGCAGAACACCGCGAGAAAACCAAACGGGCCTTCGAGCACGGTGTCGGGAGCGGTGAAGCCGTCACGGGCGAGGCTCGCCGCCAGTACGCCACCCTCCGAGGCGCGTCCCAGATGCAGCCGCTTGACCATGCCGCCCCTGCCGGCGCGGGCGAATTCGAGCAGCCCCGAGGCGAGCGAGCCGGCAATGCCGAGTGCGCTCGCCATTGCCGTGGCGTCGAGCCCGAGGAGATGCCCGCCCGCCACCGCTCCGCCAAACGGCCCGGTATTGCCCGGCGCGTGAAAGCCGCGCGCCTCGTTGGTGTGGCCGGTGGCGCGGCCGATCCGCACCATGACCTCGCAGCCGGCGACAAAGGCGGCAATCAGCGCCCTGCCGCCGAGCCCCTGTTGCTGCGCGATCGCCAGCGCCGGCGGCAATAGGGTCGCACCCGGATGGACGCCGGCCCCCGGCCGGGTCAGGCTGTCGAGCTCGAAAGCATGGGCGAGCGCGCCGTTGGCGAGCGCCGCCGCGGGGGCCGTGACCCGAAGCCCGCCGGTGCCGAGGATATGGCTGTTGCCGCCAGGCCCGGTGCGCTCGGCATAGGCGATGACGATGCGGCTCCATGGCAAAACCGCCCCGCAGACAATGGCCGCCACCGTGTCGGCGATGCATTCCTTTGCCCGTACGACGATCTCCGCCGGCAGATCCTCGTAACGCAGCGCAGCGGCATAACGCGCCAGCCGTACGGTTTCCTGCGCCATGACTGTTTCCTCCCGGGAATCCCAGTCGCGACTTAAGCAGAGTTGCGCCGGCCGTTCCACACCCGCTTCGTCTCACCCGCTTGGGGTTAGCGCGGAGGTGACCCCTTGGAACGGCACAAAAGGAATACCTCTGTCCCCCCTGGGGCAGAGAGAGTGAGTTGGGGGGCCGGCGCGATCACCGGCCGAGCCCGCCACCCTCCAACCCTTCGCGTCAGCCTGCTCTTGTTCCTTCGAAGGGCGTGCCCCTGCCGGATCTTTCCCAGGGTTGACTTTCTAGCATTGCCGCCGCAGGTGAAGAGGCAATGGTCGCCGAGCGCCCGTTCTTTGCTGAGGATACTTCCCAGTGCCCGAGTTCGACATGATGCGGCTTGCGGCCGCGCTTGCCAACGCGGCGTTGGCAGGGGTGCGACACCGCACTTGTCCGATGGTTGCGGGCGGACGAGGCATCGCCTGTATTCTCACTGCGGTATTGCTCGGGTCGCTCTTTAGCGCCCCGGTCCAGGCGCAGGCACCGGAGCCTCACGCCTCTGCCGATCACTACCCCGATACTACGGCGACATGCACGCTCGCCCCGACGCCCGATACGTTGTGGTCGCTCGCACAGTGCTGCGCCAAGGATCTGACCGAGAATCCCAGCTGCCGTTATTACAGCAAGGCGAATGAGTTCATTGTCGTCAAGGACAATTCTAAGATAAAACCAGACGCTTATTTGATTATCCCATCGATCAAGGTGACCGGAATCGAGGACAAGCAGGTCTTTTCCCCGCCGGTCGTCAATTTCTGGCAATATGCCTGGCAGGAGGCACAATACTACTTAAATAAGCCGGCTGCCGATACGGGCCTGGCGATCAACTCGGTGAAGGGTCGCGACCAGAACCAGCTGCACATCCACATCTCGTGCGTGTTGCCTGCGGTCGCGCAGGCTCTGGCCAGCAGTGAATCCAAGATCGGGTCCGACCCGACAACGGCGCTGACACTTCCGCTCGGACCGCACAACAACTCATACGAGGTCGTTAAAGTAAACGCTCTAACCGGCAGCGACAGCCCGTTCAACCTGGTTGCGGCCATTCCGCACGCCAAAGAACACATGGGTGAGCAGAGCATCGCCGTGGTCGGATCAGAAACTGCCGGCGTCTATTACGTGCTCCACACCTACTACGTAAAAGGGAGTAACCGCGGCTCAGCTGAAGAGCTGCTGAACCAGACCTGTACCGGCTGACAGCGACTCGATGGGGCTGCCCCGAATGCACATCAGCCGTTGACGAGATGGGATTCGGTCACAGAGGATGGCGTAGCGGGCCCGGCCCGTGTCCGGGCTGTCGAATACCTCAGAGATGCATAGAAGCTACCCAAGTCAGCGCCGAAGGCTGTGACATCAGCGCCGGCTCGTGAAGGGCAGGCGCGTCCGCGCCTCTATTTTTAAGCTCGACAAAAGCATAGGCCGAAGACGGCAGCCGCATGTCAGCTGGCAGCTCCGTTCCCGAACCGGCTGGCGGCGTAGCGCGACGGCTCGGTGAAAGGCTCCTCGCCGGTCATCATCTCGGCGAGCAGCCGGCCCGTCACCGGTCCCAGCGTGAAGCCGTGATGGGCATGGCCAAAGGCGAACCACAGGCCCTGATGCCGTTCGCCTTTGCCGATCACCGGTACCATGTCGGGGAGACAAGGGCGGCGGCCCATCCACGGGTCCGGCTCCAGCCGGTCGGCCAGCGGAAACAGTTCGCGGGCCATCGGCTCGTCGCGAGCCAGCTGGACCGGGCTCGCCGCCGCGTCCCGATCGGCGAACTCGACCCCGGTCGTCAGGCGAATTCCCCTGCTCATCGGCGCGAGCGAGAAGCCGCCATCGGCATCGCGCACCGAATGCCCCAGCGTGGCATTGCCCTGCACGCCATAATGCATGTGGTAGCCGCGTTTCACCGCCAAGGGGATGTCGTAGCCGAGCGGGCGAAAGACATCGTCGGACCAGGGACCGAGCGCCACCACCGCGTCGCGAGCCTCGATCGAGCCCGTCCCGGCAACGACGCTCCAGCCCGAGGGTTCCGAGGCCAGGCGGCGCGCGTCGCCCTTCAGGAAGCGCCCGCCCTTGCGGGTAAAGAGCTCGGCATAAGCCTTGGTTAGCATTCCAGGATCGGACGAGGTCGGCGAGCCGCGGAAATGGATCGCGCCGACGATCACCTCAGACACGTGCGGCTCGAGTTCGCGCAACTGCAGCTCCGTTAGCACCGCATAGTCGACGCCATAGTCGTCGAGCTCGCGTACCTTCGCGATCGCCTTGCGCAGGCTCTGCTCGGTGCGGAAGCAGTCGAGCCAGCCTTTGTAGTGCACGAGGCCTTGAGCCGCGCCGCCGGCTTCGCCGATCAATGCGTGATGCTCGTCGACACATCGCGCCATCAGCGGCGCCAGCGCCTGCATCGACCGCTCGACACGTTCGGGCGTCGCATTCCGCCAATAGCGAAAGAGCCAGGGTGCCAGGCGCGGTAAAGCCGACAAGTGATAAACGGCGTCGCGACGATTATTCATCGCATAGCTCAAGATGACGGCGAATTCTCGAGGAAAGGTGTAGGGGATCACCGCCTCGCGCTGGATCAAACCGGCATTGCCGTAGCTCGTTTCCTCCCCAGCTCCCCGTCGGTCGATCAGAACGACGTCGCGGCCGCGCTTTTGCAGATGCAGTGCGACGCTCACTCCCACCATTCCTGCTCCGAGAACGATTACGTCGGCGTGGGCGTCCATCCTGTCCGATCTCCAATTCGCAACTGCTGTGATCTTCAGTGTCAATCCGGTGCGACGGGCCTAGCTGCCACCGCCGTCGGCCTCCCCCGTCGCGTCGCGGCTTTGCCGATCGCCCCTTGAGGGTCCTTGCGTGCCGCGTCATAACCAGAAATGCTGCCGGAAGGAGCGGGGACGTGGCGCTGTTCAGCACGTCGGTCAGATCCGGACGCTTTCTGCTCGACAGCCTACTCTTTACCAACAAGGAGTAATCCTTCTAAGGTCAGGGTTGGCGTCGGATCGTGTGCGAGAATTGTCACCTCACGCTATAATCACGCCTGCGGGCGAACAACATCGTTCCGGGCGAGGAGACGATCGATGGGTCTTACATTGGAAGAAGCCAATCGCATCCTTCGAGGCGCCCTGGCAAAAGCACAGGAGCTGAACATCAACATCAGTGCGGCGATCTGCGACGGCGGCGGCCGGCCGGTCGCATTCCAGCGCATGGACCACGCGATTTGGGCGAGCGCCTACGCCAGCCAGGGCAAGGCCGTGGCCTCGGCGGCATTCGGCCGCCCCAGTGGCGAGATGGCGGCTCGTGCCGACCAGCCAACGCCGCGCGGGGTTGCCGCGGCAGAGGGCGGCCACATGATCATGGGCCAGGGGGCGGTTCCGATCATCCGCGATGGCGGCGTCGAAGGCGCCTGCGGCGTCAGCGGCGGCACCGCTCAGCAGGACGAAGACTGTGCCCGAGCCGGCGTCGCGCAATTGTAGAAACCGCTCGCGAGGCTGTCTCTGGCGCGCAAACGAATAGCGCGACCGCCCGTCTCGCTGCCAACGCACTTGCTGGGATCGGCGACGGATCGCACCCCATGATCCGCCCGAAACTAAGCGAAATCACCACGCTCAGGCCCGCGGCTTACCTCTCCCGCAGCCGATACCAGGGATGCGGATTGCCCGGCACTTTGACGCGCAAGGTGTAAACCGAAGTATGCGCGCAGCAGAGCAAGGTTCGGAGGTCGGGTCCGCCAAAAGCAAAATTTACTGCTTGCTCCGGCCACTTGACGACGCCCACGCGCTCCCCGTCGGGCCCCATCACCCAGATGCCGCCCGGCCCGGTGCAATACACACGGCCGATGCTATCGACCTTCAAGCCATCGGGCGCGCCCGGTTCGGTTCCGTCGTTCAGATCGGCGAAGATGCTCCGCCCAACCATGTTGCCGGTCGCATCGAGCTCAATCGCATGGATGTATTTCGACGAGCGTGTGTTCGCCACGTACATCGTGCGTTCGTCCGGCGAGAGCGCGAGGCCGTTCGGGTATTCGCAATGCGCGAGCACCGCTAAGCTGCCGTCGGGCGCCAAGCGATATACGCACGCGCCATCCCAAAGATTGTCCTCTCCTTCAGGGCCCGGAATCTCGCGCTCGTGATAGGCGCGGCGCTTATCCGGATCGGTGAAATAAAGGCAACCGTTCGAGTGACAGATGACATCGTTGGGACGATTGAGACGCCCGCCTTTGTAGTTGTCGGCCAGGGATTCAACCTTACCGTCTGCGCCCATGCGCGTAAGCTTCCGGTCGTCGCCTTCACACAGGATCAAGCGGCCCTGTAAGTCGAAGGTCGTGCCATTTCCGCCGATGGTGTTCCTGACGAGTTCCGGCGGTCTCCCGGATGTCAGGCGAAAAAGCTTGTTCTGGCGAATATCGACGAAATACCAGTAACCCTCCGGATGCCACAGCGGACCTTCGGTGAAGATAAATCCGCTGGCGAGGCGCTCGGCGTCGGTGGTTTCAAGCACTTCGGGCAAATAGTTGGCTGGCGGCATGGTGCGATCCTTGTCGCGGCGGCAAGAGGTGGGTGAGCCCAGTGAGCCAGCCGGGCCGATCAGGCTTGCTTTGGGGACCAGTTATAGACGCGCCGGAGCGTCTCGCCCATAAGCAGCGCCCGGTCGCTGTCAGACAGGCGGTCGGTGACGCGAAACGACTCGACCCCTTGCTCGTACGTCAACAACCCGACCGCCCGGGTCCAGTCGGTGCCCCACATGCAGCGCTCGAAGCCAAAGGCATCGAAGATGCGGCCGAGCGGATCCCACAGGTCTTTGTAAGGGAAGGGTTCGTGCGACAGCGTACAGGCCCCGCTGATTTTCACCGCGATGTTGTCGTGGGCGGCCAGGTCGAGCAGCTTTGGCAACGCGCCAAACGGTTCCGCGGGCGCGGGTGGCTCGTGCGGTTGTGGCAGACCAAGGTGGTCGACCACCAACCGGGTATTGGGATTCCGGGCCGCCAGCTGGCCGGCTTGTTCCAGGCGACCCGTACACGCCAGGTTGACCGGCAGGGAATGCTGCGCCGCGGCCGCCAGGACACGGTTGATGCCGGGGTCGGCGGGGTCGGTCGAAACGTTGTCTCTCAAGAAGACCCGGATGCCGACCGTGCCCTTGGTGGAGGCCCAATCGGCGATCGTATCGACCACGGCGGGGTCGGTCGTATCGACCGGCTTGACCAGCCTGAACCGGCTCGGATGCGCTGCATAGACGTCAAGGGCGTAGCTGGCGTCGTAGCGATACATGCTGAACGGTGAGACCAATACCGCGCCATCGACGCCGACGGCATCCATCGCCGCCGCCATCTGGTTGCCGGTAACCTCGGCCGGCCCGTAGAGAGTGCCGACCCAGGGGCGGCCGGGGTGGTTGCGTTCGTAGGCGTGAACCTGGGCGTCCAAGGTCAGCATGACTTCCAACCTCCTACGGAACCGATGTTGACCAAGCCCGCGGTGCCGGACCGGAACGCTACGCTGCGTGGTCTTGGGGTTCAAGAGCGGCAACCGGCGCCGTTCTCCGATTGGGTCCCTTGCCATGCTGGGCGGGCGAAGCGCCGCGTCATGGTCCGTCCTGACCGCATCGGGCCTTGACACGGCTCAGGCGGCAGAAAGTTATTGAAGGCTTGGGAAGCGCGTTTGGCAGAATTATAAGAGCGGTCGCCGCGGCATCGGCCGCATCCCCTCTGAAGGGCCAGCCAGCGCCGGCTGCGGGGGCGACATGCGTCAGAGCGGGAGGGCTCAAATTGTTACCGATCGTCGGAACCTGGAAACTGGTTGCCGCCGCCGCGCGCGACCGAAACGGAAACCCGCTGCCCGCCCCATATGGCGGGCAAGGCATGGGTCGCGTCGCGTTCAACGCGGAGGGGCGCATGATGGCGGTGACCTGCGATGGCCGGCCGGAACTTCCATCAGGCACCAGCCGGGCTTACAGCTCCTATTGCGGGAATTACACCTTTGATGGTGTGCGGCTCGTCACCAAGGTTGATGCCGCATCGGACCCGGCCCGCATCGGCAGCGACCAAATCCGCGAGGTGAGCTTCGATGGTGACCACATGATCCTGCGCCCGCCGCCGCGGCAAACCGATACGGGCGAGGAGTACCGCGAACTCACCTGGGAGCGCATCGCCGCGGAATAGCGATGCCTGGCAAGACGCCGTTGCCGAACCCACAACCTTTGGAAGAGAGACCCTTGATGCCGGACGATCCCTTCGTCGATGTCGCTGCACTGCCCTCACTTGGTTCAATACGTTACCTGGACGCGCGTGATCGGGCGATGTTTGACGCGGGTCACGCGCCGGGTGCCGTGCGTGTGCCGGTCGAGGAATGGGATGCGGCCGCCAAGGCGGCCGACATCGGCTTCAGCAAGACCGCTTATTGGGATGATGCTCTTGGGTCGCTCGGCGTCGGTCGCTCGGCTGTCGCCGTGACCTATGACGACGGTCGCATGACTAATGCCGCGCGGGTGTGGTTCATCCTGCAGTATTTTGGCGTCAAAGCCGTCATTCTGAACGGCGGCTGGCCCGTTCTTTCCGTAGCGCCCGGACTACCGGCGGGTGTCGGGCCATCGACGAGCGCTTCCAGAGCGGTCGCCGGCACAGGGACGGTTGGTTTGGTCGATCGGGAGACCCTCAAGCGTCAACTAGACGTCGACGCGCACGTGTTCGACACCCGTACGCGCAGAGAGTTCACTGGGGAGGACATGCGCAACCGTACGCGCGGCGGGCATCTGCCGGGTGCGCGGCATCTGTCGCATGTCGATTTACTGGACAATGGCGTAGTTCGTCCGGCACCGGCTCTGCGAATCATGCTGGAGCGGGTGGGATTCGGCCCAGGCGATCACATCGTGACCCATTGCGAAGGGGGTGGGAGGGCGGCCTTGGCCGCCGCCGCGGGGGTGCGCGCCGGGTTTGACGACGTTCGGGTATACTATCTCAGCTTCGCGGATTGGGCGCGCGATGAGAGCTGTCCGATCGTACGCGATTAAGCCAGCAACAAAGATCCGCGAAGCGACGCGCGAAGCCGTTCAAAGTCAGCGGTGGAAGATCCAGCTAATGTTCGTTGATACTCCCCATATCTCCTATGTGGGGGGACTGCCGCCCCTTGCGGCGCAGCGAGCCGAACGGCGCGCTGATGCCCAAAGCCAAGAGGATCAATCCTGCTTCCCCGAAGGTCAATCGCCAGTCTTTCACAATTAATTAAAAGCAATCATCCCAAAGTCGAAGAAATCGAGCATGCCGCCAAATGTCGCCGTGCCAGCGATCAATCATTGGTGTTCCAGCTGCTCCAGCATCACGCTCCCTCCCAAACGCAGTGCGTAAACATGGCGGCGTACTCGCTCGTCCGCTTGCACAGCTGCACGCCGCGGATCTTACTTTCGCTGCACCTCGCTCTCAGCCGACGCTGCGGAAGTCGAGACGCAAGCAGTTAGATGAATGACCGGTAACCTGACCATCAGCGCGACAAGACAGGTGACGTACAGAACAAGAAGTCCGATCGCGACTACGAACAGGAACGGATTGATTTGGCCGGCTACACGGTCGAGCCGACGCATCAGCCGCTTGGGCCGATGACGGTCTCGAGGCGAGATTGGCAGTATCGCCATTTTGTGTCTGTCTTCCGTCCGGGGCTGCGTCAGGCCGGCTCCGGAACCGCCTCGGTGAACGATTCCAACTGACCGACGGTCTCTCTGCCGAAGAGAACCGGGATGAAGGCGCCGATCGACACCACCACCAAAATTGTGCCGAAGAAGATGGTCGGCGAGCCGGTGTGAGGTGCCATCAGAAACGGCGCCAAGACACCGGCGAACACCCGCCCGGTCGATTCGCCGAAAATATGCCCGCGCCCGCGCAACGCTGTCGGAAACTGCTCGGACAAATAGATTCGGACGGCGGTGAAGGCTGACAGCACGGTGAACCCAGTCATTATGGCTCCGGCGGCCATCACGACTGTGGCGTGCGGGCCCGCCCGGTGCGCCACAAGCATCAGCGAGAGACCGGGCAGCGAGCCGGCAAGGGCATAGGTGATCGTCCATCGCCGCCCGATGATCTCCATCAGAAATCCGGTGAACCCCTTTCCCGGGATGCTTGCGGCAAACGCCAACGAACTCACCCCAAAGCTCAAGGTGACGGCCGCACCCTGATCGACCAGCGCCTTCGGCAGCAGAACGGAAATCAGAAAATAGGCGGTGCCGGCGCAGACGCCGCTCAGAATGCCGACGGTGGTCCAGCGGAGCTGGCCGCGCGCGAACAATGCCCAGTAGGGCGGGAGCTTCTCGCGCACCATGCGCAAATCGTCTCCGAGCGCCGCGACCGTCAGCGGCGGCACACGGCTCCCGGCGCGGCGGATGATCTCGTTGACGGTGGTAACCGCCGCGTCGGCGCGGCCTCTGCGTAGATACCAGCGCGGGCTTTCGGGTATCAGGAAGTAGATCAGCGCCGGCACGACGAAGAACGCCAGCCCTCCCGGTACCGCGATCAGCCGGAAGGCGTTCGGATTGCCGGCGAGCAGAAAGGCGACGAACGGCAGCACGGTGAATGAGCTCGCCAACGACATCTCGTAGACCGCGCCGTAGGTGCGCCGATGCTGCGCTGGCATCAGCTCAGCGGCGATCGGGAACGCTGCCGACACCGCAAAGCCGCCGCCGAAGCCGGTGACCAGACGGACGACGATCAGCTGCTCGGCGTTTTGCACCAACGGGATTAGCAGCGTGCAGAAGGTGATCGCAGCCACCCCGATCATCATGATGGTTTTGCGGCTCCAGTGGTCGGAGATCGCCGAGGCGGCGAAGCCGCCGACACAGATCATCGAGGTCGAGGCAACGGCTAAAAAGCGAATGTCGGCCGGGGTCAGGTGCAACGGCTGTTTCGCGAGCACGAGAAGCGAGCCGGTGACCGCCAGGTCGTAGCCGTCGACAAAGCCGACGAGCCCGAGCACCCCGATGATCAGCATGTGATAAGGGCTGAACGGGATGCTATCGAGGTTTCGCCCGAGGACATGATTGGCGGCGACTCGCGGCATGCCGATGGCAGGAGTTGCGGTCATGGCGCGTTTCTCCCTCTCCGGCTGGTCCGGTGGTACGGCCGGCCGCTGCGTCGAGCCTCTCTGCATTCCGCGCAGGCTCGTTCGCTGGCCCGACGCTGGATCCCCTGATGGGGCTTGTGCCAAGCATGGATTATCCGCTGCCGCGGCCGGCGTCTTTCCTCTAAACTAATAATGCAGATCAACAGCGGGGCGCGGAGGCGGGTGTGCGGTCACACTGGGATGGCTCGGCAGCCCTCGGCGCAGAATGTTCTTCATTCCTGCCTGTGCCGCTCGTGTTGCCGAGCGCGGGCGAGACTTCGTAGGAATGCTCTATGTCGAGCTTCCGCCGAGCCCGACGAAGCCCGCATCACACAGCGGCGCCCACCCACAGCGATCCCAACCGCTCCGGTTAGGGCGAAACCGCCTAAATTCCTTTCCGAACCGGCGAGAGCCGGGCTGGCACTGCGTCCAACCCAAAGGGGGTAGACATGAACCCGCCGAGCGTGCCGTCGGTCGATACGCCGCTTACGCGGAAGCTCGCACAGCTGGTCGATCTGTCGCCGGAAGAGATCACGATTCTGCAGTGCCTTCAATCAAAGACCCGACTGATTCGTCGAAACCGCGAAATCGTTACACAAGGACGAAAATACGACGCCCTTTTCGTGATCATCGACGGGATCTCAATCCGATATCGAATCCTGCGTGACGGCCGGCGCCAGATCTTGAACATCGCCCTCCCCGGAGATTTCGTTGGCTTTCCCGCGTGTCTTTTCGAACGCGCGCTTTACCCGATTAGTGCATTGACCGATGTCGTTGTTGCCCCGGTGTCATTTGCCATGCTGATTGAACTCTTTGAAAGGCAGTCCCATCTCGCCGCTGCAATCTTCTGGTCGTTCTCCTCCGAGGCCGCGATCTTTACCGAACGTCTTACAGACATCGGAAGGCGAACGGCGCTGGAGCGCGTCGCTCATTTCCTGCTTGAACTTCTTGTCCGGTTCCAGATCATCGGCTTGGCGGACGAATCTTCTTTTCCGATGCCACTGACCCAAGAACTGCTCGGTGATGCCCTCAGCCTCAGCCTGCCACATGTCAACCGCACGCTGCGGCGGCTGCGCGAGGACGGGCTGGTCATCATAGAGGCGCATCAAGTATTCATAAAAGACGTAGAAGCGCTCTCGGCGCTAAGCGATTTTGAGAAATCTTATCTCAGTCAATTCAGGATCCCTGATTTGTTTGGTGCTCGGGTTGGTGGGGCTGTCTTGCCTTGACCTCTCGGCCCGATGGTGTTGGAACTTATTGCATGACGGCAAGCTCGACTGGCGTCCCGAGACCATTGGATCTCGGCGGGGAGACCTTCATCCCAATCGAGAAGGTGATATTCAGTATAATCCAGTCGGTCTTCACCCGGTATTATTCGCTCTGGATACTCGAGGCAACCCAAGGATCAGGCTAGCTCGGGGAGCACCTCGGTGAAGGTTTCGAGGTTGCCGAGGGTCTCCCGGCCAAGCGCGAACGGAATGCAGGCGCCAATCACAACCATGACTATCATCGTGCCAAAGAAGATTGTCGGCGAGGCGGTGTGCGACACCATCACATAGGGCACGATGACGCCGGCGAAGATCCGTCCGAACAATTCTCCGAAAAAGTGCCCGCGTCCGCGCAACGCGGTCGGGAACTGCTCGGACAGATACATCCGCACGGCGGGAAAGATCGACAGGGTGGTGAACCCGGTGATCAGTGCTCCGGCACTGAACACGATAGTCGCAGCCGTCCCCGCACGATGCGCCAACACCATCAGCAACAAACCGGGTATCGACAACAGAAAGGCACCGGTGATCGTCCATCGGCGGCCGATGATTTCCATGATGAAGCCGTTAAACAGCTTGCCGGGAATGCTGGCCGCAAAGACCAGCGAGCTCAATCCGAAGCTCAAGGCGACGGCGGCGCCCTGACTGACCAGTGCCTTCGGCAGCAGGATCGCGATCAGGTAGTAGACGGTGCCGGCGCAGATGCCGCACAAAATACCGGTCGCAGTCCACTTGAACTGACCAGGAGCGAACAATTTCCAGAACGGCGGCAACTGCTCTTGCATTTTTTCGCCGCGTGTTCCGAGGTCGGCGACCGTCATCGGCGCCACCCGGCTGCCGCATCGCCGAACGATCAGGTTCACGTTGTCGATCGCCTCCTGGACGCGGCCTCTGCGCAGCAGCCAGCGCGGGCTCTCCGGGATCAACAAGTAGATCAGCACTGGGGCGATGAACAGGGTGACCCCACCCGGCAGTCCGACCAGCTGGAAGCCTCGCGGGTGGTCGGCTAGTACAAACCCGACAAAGGGCAACAAGGTGAAGGCCATGGCCAGCATGGTTTCGTAAATCGCGGCATAGGTGCGCCGATGCTGTGCCGGCATCAACTCGGCGGCGATCGGGAACGGCGCCGAGATCGTGAAGCCGAGAAAAAAGCCGGTGATCAGGCGCAGGATGAATAACTGCTCAAAGCTATGTGCGAATAAGATCAAAAGGGTGCACAATGTGCTGAGTATGACGCCGACCTGCATCACCGCCAAGCGGCTGACGCGATCGGACATGGCCGCTGCCGCAAAGCCGCCGACGACGACTAGAAAAGTCGGCCAGGTGGCAAGTGCGCGAATTGCGTCGGGGCTCATATGCAGTGGCGCTTTCGCGAGCACCAGCAGCGAGCCCGTCAGCGCTAAGTCGTAGCCCTCGATAAAGCCGACGAAGCCGAGCACCAGAATTATGACTACATGATAGGCGCTGAACGGGATGCTATCCAGCTTCAGCCCAAGAGCGTGGCTCGGCGGTGTCGAAATGCCGACGAGGGGGTTTATCGTCATCGCGTTTTCCTCCACTGTGGCGGGCGCAACCCGTTGATTTGGGTCGGACAGTGCGTTACGAGGGTCGAACTGGCCGCTCCGCCGCCGCTTATGGCGCTACACCTGAACGCACTAACCATTGCGGGTGAGAGCGTCTTTGATCCATTCATATGATCTAGGATAAAGCGCGCTCAGAGGCATGCCAGCTAAGCCCGCTGAGGATCGGCCCTGCGCGAACTTACCGGGCCGGGCCGATCACGATCCGCACTCTGTCACCACCAGCCCGAGCGGCGATGCCAGCCAAGCCGTCCCGCGACAAGCCCGATCAACGCGCGATAGTTCGGCTCGTCGCGGATCTCCCGCCCGGCAGCTTCGCCTTCGTCATGGCGACCGGCATCGTCTCGATTGCCGCTGCACTTCTGGGTTTTGGAAGGATCTCGTCGCTGTTGCTGGCGGTCAACTCGGCCGGGTTTTTAGTCCTGTGGATTTTGACAATTCTGCGCCTGATCTACCTCCCTTCGGCTTTGATCGCCGATCTCCGCGACCATCGGCGGGGGCCGGGTTTTCTGACGGTCGTCGCCGGGACGAATGTGTTGGGAGACCAGATCTCGCTTCTCACTTCGCATCAGGACATCGCCGCCGCCCTCTGGTTCGTGGGTGGCGTATTATGGATCGGTCTCGTCTATTGCTTTTTCGGAGCGGTCACGACCCGGACCACAAAGCCGTCACTGACAGCCGGATTGGACGGCACCTGGCTGCTCATCGTGGTCGCCCCTGAATCATCCGCGATCCTCGGCGCCCAGATCGCCGGCGGGTTTGCGTCGCCGGATTTCGTTATGTTCACTAGTTTGTTATTGTATGTGTTGGGGGGAGGACTTTACCTGGTGGTCATCACCCTTATTCTATATCGTTGGCTTTTCGAACCGATGGCGCCCGAGCAGCTCACACCTGCTTATTGGATCAATATGGGCGCCGCCGCGATCACCGCGCTCGCGGGAGCGCGGCTCTCGGCGGCAGTCGTCTTTACCCCGGTACTGGCGGGATTTCGCGGCTACATCATCGGTGAGACTCTGTTTTTTTGGTCGTTTGCGAGCTGGTGGATCCCATTACTAGCGGGGCTCATGGTATGGCGGCACCTCCCCGGCCGTGTCCGATTGGTCTACCAGTTTGATTATTGGTCGCTGGTATTTCCGCTCGGCATGTACGCGGCTGCGACTCTGAGCTTTGCGCGGGCGGTCGGCGTCGAATTCTTGGCTGTCGTTCCGCGCTTCTTCTTCTGGGCGGCAGTCGCCGCTTGGTGCCTCACGTTTTTTGGGATGGTGCGACACCTCGCCGGCGCCGCTCCGATTTTGATCAGTGGTCAAATCCGTCAGCAGAGAATTGAATAGATGTTTCGCCCGAGGATAGTGTGCACACCTCATCAGAAGCGGCGCTAGTGGTACGAGTTCAACGCTTGGTACCCAGCTCCTTTTCCGTCATGCCCGCGAAAGCGGGCACCCAGGGGCAACCAGCTCCACGCGTGCGGCCCTGGACCCCCGCTTCCGCGGGGGCGACGAGGACGAGAAATCGGTACCAACTGGCTGATCCGTATCACTACAGGCGCGGGCCAAGACGAGGATGCGATGCTGCTGGATGATCCAACAATTGTGATGTTCGAGAGTCCACGGTTGCCTGGCTTCACTCGCGTGCATGAAGCTGGGCCTTCGAGACGCCGATCTCTCAATGACCGCGGCGATGGCTCGGCCCCGCCGCACGGCAAGCGGACCGAGCCGGCGCCGGTTGTGCTCGGCCCTGATCGCGGCGGGGTTAATCGGGTCTAGCGCGGGCTGGCGAACGGGCCATGGAAAGCGCCGACCGCCCGCCGCCGGCGAAGACGGCATTGCCGCCGGTCGTCTTTGTCTACCTCGGGGTGATCGTCATGACCTGGGCGGGCAATTGGCCGCTGATGAAGCTCGCGCTCGGCCAGGTGCCGCCGCTGGTATTCGTGCTGCTGCGCCTGATCGGCAGCCTTACCCTGATCGCGCCAGGATTAGTCGCGTCCCGACAGCCGCTATTGCCGGTCCGCGGTGAGCGGCTGGGCCTGTTCTGGGTCGGAGAGCTTCAGGTCGCCGGGTTCCTGATCTGCAGCATCATCGGCCTCGCGATCCTGCCGGCCGGGCGGGCGATCGTGCTCGCCTATACGATGCCGCTCTGGGCAATCCCGATCGGGCTGTTCCTGTGGCCAGAACAGCTCGACCGCGCACAGCTCGCGGGGGCCGCGATCGGCTTTGCCGGTCTCATCCTCTTCATGAACCCGGGGCTCGTCGATTGGGGTAGCGGGCGCATTGTGGTTGGGAATGCGCTGCTGCTGCTCGCCGCGATCGCGTGGGCGTTCGGATCCTGCCTTTACCGCCGGCATTTGTGGCGTTCGCCGTTCTGGGTCCAGACCTTCTGGCAACTCCTGGTCAGCGTCGTGCCGGTTGCGGCGATCGTACTGACCGGGGCAGCCGGCGGACCGGTGCGATGGTCGCCCGGGCTCGTCGCAATCCTTGTCTACAACTGCGTTGTCACCACAGCCTTCGGCTACTTTCTGTGGGGCAAGGTTTTGTCGATGATGCCGGCCGCCACGGCGGGACAAGTGCTGACGCTAACCCCAATCGGCGGTTTCGTTCTGTCGCTGCTGATTTTTGGCGGCACGCTGACCGCCGATGTCACCATCAGCAGTATATTGATCGTCGGCGGCATTTTCGTGACACTGCGATGGTAATGTCGAGGCAAATTGGGCAGAACAAACCCCTGACGGCGATCGCTCCAGGAATCGGATGCTCCGCTGGGTGTCAGTTCGGCGTCTGGCGAGTTCTCCGATAGGTGCGCCAGCAGACCCGTGCGGCCCGATTGCGGGCCAAGCTGCGGGGCTACCACGATCGCCAGTAGCGTCAGCTGGTAAATATGGCGAAACAGGGGGACCGGGCCGCCCTCGGTCGGCGGTGAATGGCGAATGTTATGGCCTAACAGAAAGAATGCTTCTTGGCTCTATCGGATAGACCATCATGTCACTAGCTTCAAGCGACTAGCTGATCGGGGAGGTCTCCATGCACGCCCATCGTCCAAGCGCCTATGACTCCGCGCCGGCAGCGATGAACGCACTGCGCACCGTCGAGCCTATTCTCACCAATCAGGTCTCGATAAAAAGCTGATCGAGTCGGTCAAGATGCGTGCCTCCGAGACCAATGACTGGATCTGTCGCCTCGACACGCACAGTAGGGAACCGCGCCGGATAGGGGAGAGCGAACAGCGCATCTGCCTGCTGAACGCGTCGGAGGAATCGCCGCTCTCCACGTCGCGCGAGCGGGCCGCATTGGCCTGGACCGAGGCGCCGACTTTGATCGCCGAGACGCGGGCGCCCGATATCCTCTGCGACGAGGTGCGCCGGCGCTTCGACGACAAAGCGCTCGCCGACCCGACGGCGCCGGTCGGGATGATCAATTTGTGGAATTGGCCGGCGACCAGCTTGCGTTATGGCCATCCGGTGGATGCCGAGAGATGAGCGACATCATACTGCGCCGCGTCGAAACCGACGACGAGCTTGGCGCCTGTTTTCCGGTGATGAAGCTGCTCCGGCCTCATCTCGCCGATGCCGCGGAGCTGGTCGCACGGATCGCACGCCAGCGCGAGGACGGCTACCGCATTCTCGCGGCCTGGCGCGACAATGCGCCCATCGCGCTCGCCGGGTACCGGACTGAGGAGAATCTGATCCACGGTCGGTTCCTGTACGTCGACGATCTCGTGACCGCCAAGGACGAACGTGGTAGCGGGATCGGCGCCCGTCTGCTCGATGCGGTCGCGGCGGAAGGGCGCGAGCTCGGCTGTGCTCGGCTTGTACTCGATACCGGGCTCGACAATGTGCTGGCTCACCGCTTTTACTTCCGCCAAGGCTTCTTGGCGCGGGCACTGCGCTTCAGCCGTCCGATCTCGCCATGACCGCGATTCTGCAAATCCTCGTCAGTCCGCGCCACCACTCGTTCAGTCGGCAGATAGCGCGCGAGGTCACGGCGCAGATCGCGGCATTGCGTCCCGGCTCGCGGATCATCGAGCGCGATCTCGCGGCCGACCCTCCGCCTCATCCGGGGGTCATCCTTTACGGCGCGATCCTCTCCCCGACCCCGGACGACGACCCGCGCTTTGCGCTGTCGGAGCGGATGATTGCCGAGCTCGAAGCCGCCGATTTCGTGGTCATCGGAACACCGGTCAACAATTTCACTGTGCCATCGACACTGAAATCGTGGATCGACCATATCGTGCGTATACGCCGCACCTTCCGCTCGTCGCCCGAAGGCAAGATCGGCACGTTGCGCGACCGGCCACTGGTCGTCGTCAGTGCCCATGGTGGATATTGCGGCGACGGCCCATCGGCTCAGCCCGATTTCCTGACGCCGTATCTGCGCGCAATCTTCGCGACGATCGGCATCCACAAGGCCGAATTCCTTCGCCTCGAAGGAATGTCGCGCGGTGCCGAGGCGGTAGCTCACGCTCTCGACGATGCTCGCGCTTGGATCGCAAAATCCCTGCCGGAATTGGTGTGCTGAGCCGGAGAGGCTGGACCAGGATGCCTTATGGCGTCGCGCGGGTGCGGTTACGCCCGGTCCAAATATCCGGTTCAAGTATGAGGACCGTCAGTGTCACCGAAGGATGTCAACGGGAATGCCGACAATCGATCGCGAAACTTCGGCCCTGCTGCTCATCGATTTTCAATCCAAGCTAATGCCGGCAATCGATGACGCTTCATCGATTGCCGGCAATGCTCGGCGCCTCCTGGCTGCGGCATTGATGCTCAATGTACCCGTCCTGATCACGGAGCAGAACGCCAACGGGCTTGGTGCGACCCTGCCGGAACTCCGATCGAATGTCGGCGGGATTGCGCACAAGATGACGTTCGATGCCTGCCGCACCCCCGGTTTCTTTGAGAAGCTTCCTGACCGGCCCGATCTAGTCGTCTGCGGATGCGAAACCCATGTCTGCGTACTGCAAACCGTGCTGGGTTTGCTTCGCGCCGGCCGGCACGTTTTTGCCGTACGGGACGCACTTGGTTCGCGTCGCCCGGAGAGCAAGGAAACGGCAATCCGGCGGATGGAACGCAACGGTGCCGAGGTCGTCACCACCGAGATGGTCGTATTCGAGTGGCTGGAGACCGCCGAAGACGCGCGCCTACATGATCTGATTGCTCTGATCAAATGACCGCAGCCGCGGCTTTTATCGATCTGCCACCGCGAAAACTGCCGCACCCGCCGCGGTCTCCGCGACAATGGCGCCTCGCTATAAGCAGACCGCGTCTACGAGGAGGAACGCATGCCGAAATTCGTCATAGCCCCGCATATGCGGCTCCATGAGCGGGTGGCTCGCGACAAGGCGTATTTCGAGGGGGAAGGGCTCGACTACGAATTCCGCGACCAGCTGGTCTCGCTTGATGGCAAGCGCCACGATCTCGGCGAGAAGGTGGGGGCGTTCCAGACCTTCGAACGCGGGCGCGACGCCGATATCGGCTGCGCCTGTCATTGCGTGTCGAGTGCTTGGCAAAAATTGGACTAGAGCGCCAAAGAGGAGGTTCTCCGGCCTTCGTTTCCCGCTACAAGCCGAGCTCGCTCACGACTTTGACGGCACTGCCGCTCGGCGCCGCCGGGACGGTGCATCGTTCGTCGGCGTCCGCGGGACGGAACCCCGGCCGCCGGGACGGGCCGGCAAGCACGGCGCTTGACGAGGATCGCGGTGTTCGTTCTTCCCCAAATCGGACACAACCGCGGGCCGCCGCTCGATCCCGAGGCGGGTTGGCGGGCGTTTTGCTGGCGCAAGGCAGCTGCCAAGGCGTGGAAGACGCCGCCGCGCGAGATCGCTCTTGCCCGCCTGGCGCGGGCGGAAACGCTCGGTATGAGTTATCGCGAATACACCGCGGTAGTGCTCGATCGCGGCGTTCATCTGTGACGACCGTCGCCGCATCCTGCTCCGGCTGTGACACCCCTTGACACCCCGCAACAAGGCGCGGTAGGAAGCGGGCGATCGTGGTGATTTGAGCCGACCGGCTTGCGCCCCACGTTAAAAAAAGCGCTAAAAGGTCGGGTGTTCTGAAAAGAGCCTCGGCCCGCGCGGACCGGGGCTTTTTGTTGCCCGGAACCGGCGCGGCCGTGGGATTGGAGAAAGCTGCCCATGACCAAACCCGTCCTGCCCGCCGACCTCGCCGACACTGTCTCGCCCGCCACGATCCTGGTGCGCGGCGGCGCCACCCGCAGCTCGCACGACGAAACCTGCGAGGCCCTGTTTATGACTTCGGGCTTTGTCTACGACGATGCCGCGGCCGCCGAAGCCGCATTCGCCCAGGAGGGGTCGCGCTATGTCTATTCGCGCTACCGCAATCCGACCGTTGCAATGTTCGAGGAGCGGCTGCGGCTGATCGAGGGAGCCGAGGCCTGCCGCGCCACCGCGAGCGGCATGGCGGCGGTGTTCGCGGCATTGCTGTGCCGGCTGCGCGCCGGGCAGAAGGTCGTGTCGAGCCGCGCTCTCTTCGGCTCGTGCCAATATATCGTCTCCGAATTGCTGCCGCGCTGGGGCATCGAGACCGAGCTGGTCGATGGGCGCGACCTCAATGCCTGGGAGACCGCACTGGCCGGGGGAGCGGCGGCGGCGTTTTGCGAAAGCCCGTCGAACCCGGCAATGGAGATCGTCGACATCGCCGAAGTCGCGCGCCTTACCCACCGCGCCGGCGGCCTCCTGGTGGTCGACAACGTGTTTGCGACGCCACTGCTGCAAAAGCCGTTGGCGCTCGGCGCCGACGTGGTCGTCTATTCGGCGACCAAGCACATCGACGGGCAGGGGCGCTCGCTCGGCGGCGCAATTTTGGCGTCGGAAAAATTCGTCAAGGACGATCTCGGCCTGTTCTACCGGCACACCGGGCCGTCATTGAGCCCGTTCAACGCGTGGCTGCTGCTGAAGGGCCTCGAAACTCTCGAGTTGCGGGTCGAGAGGCAATGCCGCACCGCCGCCGCGATCGCCGGGTTCCTGGAAGCCCATCCAAAGATCGGGCGCGTGCTTTATCCGGGTCTGCCGAGCCATCCGCAATACGCATTGGCGCGACACCAGATGACGGCCGGAGGCACTGTCGTCTCGTTCGACGTAGCCGCCGACAAGGAGGGTTGCTTCCGCTTTTTGGATGCGCTGCGGCTCGTCGACATTTCGAACAACCTCGGCGATTCGAAGAGCCTAATTACCCACCCGGCGACGACCACCCATTCGCGGCTCAAGCCCGAGGCGCGCGCCGAACTCGGCATCAGCGACGCGTTGGTGCGGTTGTCCGCCGGATTGGAAGGCGAAGCTGATCTGATCGCGGATCTCGGCCAGGCGCTCGCCCGTGTTTGAATCGGGCGGATCTGCGCTACGAGGACGAAGGATTAGGCGCAAGGCCCAACAATCGGCGCGCCAAGGTCAAATGCGGCCGGTCGACGCATCCTGCCGTCGAGCGCGATGGTTCCGGCTTGGGGATTTTCGGCAAACAAGGCCATGACCTTGCGCGCCCAGGCGAGTTCGTCGTCGCTCGCGGTAAACGCATGGTTGATGACCGGGATCTGTGCCGGATGGATCGCCATCTTGGCGGTGAAGCCCGAACGCTTCGCCGCGGCGCATTGTTCGGCGAGACCGGCTTCGTCGCGAAAATCGGTGTAGATCGTGTCGATCGGCTCGACCCCCGCCGCCGACGCGGCCAGCAGGCACAGCGAGCGCGCCAGGCGATAGACGTCGTCATAGATCCCGTCGGCGCGGCGGTTGTTGCCGCCAAGGCACGCCGCCAAATCCTCGGCGCCCCAGGTGATGCCGGATAGGCGCGGCGACACGCCGGCGTAGCTGCCGATCGCGAACATTGCCGCCGGCGTCTCGGTCGCGATCGCGATCACCAGCGTTGCGCCAATCGGGAGTGCCGCGGCGGCTTCGAAGGCCGAGAGGTAATGATCAAGCGTGCGCACATCCTCGGGGACGCATTTCGGCAGCAGAATGCCGCTGGGACGGCCCGGCATCACCGCCGCGAGATCGTCAAGGGCGACGCCTGACCCGAGCGGGTTGACCCGCACCCAGCGCTGGAAACCGGCGGCGGCCGTCGCATCGAGAAATCCGCGCGCCAAGGCTCGCGCGGCGGAGCGATTTGCCGGCACCACAGAATCCTCGAGATCGAGGATCAGCGCGTCGGCGTCCGAGTGCGGCCCGCGGGCGAGCTTGCGCTCGCTGTCGGCGGGCACGAACAAGAAGGAGCGCATTCAACCCTCCGCAGCGGCGTTCGGCCGGCACATCATCAGCCCGGCGCGGCGGCAGACGGCGACGGTTTCGCCGCGCTGGTTGATCCCCTGATGCTCGAATTCGACGATGCCGGCGTCGAGTTCGCGACCGGCTCTTGCGCTTCGAACACACGATCGTGCGCACCCGCAACGTGTCGCCGTGAAACACCGGCTTTGGAAAGCGAACATCGCTCATGCCCAGATTGGCGATCGTCGTGCCGAGCGTGGTCTCGCCGACGCTGATGCCGATGACCAGGCCAAGCGTGAACAAGCTGTTCACAAGACGCTGGCCGAACTCGGTCTTTTTGGCGAATTCGGCGTCGAGGTGGAGCGGTTGCGGGTTCATCGTCAAGCTGCTGAACAGCACGTTGTCCATCTCGGTGACGGTCCGGCTCATCGCATGCTCGAACACCTGGCCTTCCTCGAACTCCTCGAAATACAGCCCCGCCATCGTTCCTCCCGACCGACCGCTGCCGTTGGCGACACCTGATCTTAACAGGCCGGCGACAAACTCGTCATTCACGCATGTCGCCTCGTCATTCAGCCATGTCTCCCCGTCGTTCAGGCATGCCTCCTCGTCATTCGGGCATGTCTCAAAGCAGCTCGGGCGGCGGTGGGCGGCTGTCCTGTCTGTGGTGGCCGGGGCTGCACATTGCAGCAGGGCAATTCCGCTCGACCCGAGCCGGCGAAAAACCTAGCATGCCGGCGCCGCAGGAGCCGCGCCGCCCGCACAAGCAGGAACGGTTGGGGAATGGAGTTCAATCAACTGCTCGCGGAGCACGGCGCCTGGTTTTACCTGATCGCCTTCGTGTGGACATTTCTCGAAGGCGAGACGATTGTCATTTTTGCCGGTTTTGCCGCGGCCCAGGGATTGCTAAACCCCGTTTTATTGCTGGCGGCGACCGGGCTGGGCAGCTTTGTCGGCGACCAAAGCTGGTTCTGGGTCGGGCGCCATTTCGGGTCAAAGCTGCTCGACCGCTTTCCGCGCTGGCGCAGCGGGGTCGATGCGGCGCTGCGGTGGCTCGAGCGTTACAATACCGGCTTCATCCTGTCGTTCCGGTTTATTTACGGGGTGCGCAATTTCTCCTCTTTTGCCATGGGGATGAGCGCGATTCGCGGGCGGCGGTTCCTGATCCTGAATTTTCTCGCCGCCGCACTTTGGGCGGCGTGCTTTGTCGCCGTCGGTTATTTTCTCGGTCATGCCTTTCGTGCGGTGCTCGGCGACCTCGCGCGCACCTTCAGCCTGGCGATGCTCGCCGTCTTCGTCGCGATTTCCTGTGGCGTCGGCTTGTTCCATCGACTACAGCGGCGGCGTCAGCTCAGGCTGTTGCCGGGAGCGCAGATCGCCACCCCGCCCAACTAGGCTCGCGGCCTAATTCAGGCGATCACCGCGACCGCCGACCGTGCTCCACTGTTTGCAGCATGATAAGTAGAATCTCAGTTGAGCAACGTGATTTCTTTACGATATTTGAATTCGCCGGCCGCCTGATCCGGCTGTAGCTGGTGGATCAATTCAGGGTTGGATTATTATCCGTCGCTGCGCCAAACAATTACGGCGTTTTGTTGGCGAACTCCCGTTGCGAGGTGGGACCGGGATAGTTTCTCTTGAAACTGCTTGGCGACTGCGTATGCTGCCGAGGTCGCGAACGTATATTTGGGGGAATGCGATGAGGAAGGCTGTCCTGGCCGTGGCGGTCTGCGCTGCCGCGTCGCTGCAGGCTGCGTCCGCAGCCGAGCGGAGTTGTTATTCGGTATCGGATTTGGAAGCGGAACAGGCGATCGTGTTTCAGACCAACCTGATGGTGGTCAGCTCGGCTTGCCGCGACGAGGTATACGGCTTGTTTCGGGCGCGCAACAAAGACGCGATCATCCGCTATCAAAAGATCATGATCGACCATTTCCGCCGTGAGGGCTTTCGCAACGCCCAGAGCCGCTTCGATTCGTGGAACACCAGTCTGGCGAACGAGATCGCCTTGAAGCAAGGCGCCACGCCCACAGCGGTGGTGTGCCAGCAGGCGGCCGAGATGCTCAAGATGGCCGGCGGCCTCGACGCGAAGGGGCTGCACGACTATGCCGTGGCCCAGGCGGCGAGCCCGGCCGAAACGCATCCGCGCTGCGGCAGGTAGCCCGATTCGCCGCAGCAGATTATCGCGGACGGGCGGAACCGAAGGAGAGCGTGCCGAGGAGGCCGGCGGCCGACAACCCTGCCATCGCCAGGTAGGCGCGTCCGCCGTAAGCCACGTAAAGCGCGCCTGATGCCGCCATGACGAGCCCGCCGCCAAGACCGGAGGCGGCGGCGGTAAACAGGGTTTGGGCACGGGCGGCAGCCGCCGCGGGCACGTTGCGCGACAGGAAATGCATTGCTCCCAGATAGGTCGCGCCGAAGGTCAGCCCGTGCAGCAGCTGCAGCGCAATTGTCGAGGGGAGCGAGACGACAAACCCGGCGATGCTCCAGCGCATGATGCCGGCGGCGCCGCCCAGCGCCGTCAACCCGATCGGCCCGAACTGCGTGAGCAGGCGCCGGCCCTGCCAGAACACCAAGACCTCGGCGACAACGCCCTCGGCCCACAGCCAGCCGATCGTGGTCTCCGAAAAGCCGAGCGAGCGCCAATAAAGCGTTCCAAACCCGTAATAGACCTGATGGCTCGCCTGCAGGGCGGCAGCGCTGGCGACAAAAAGCCAAAATCGGGGATTGCCGGCGACGAGCGCTAATCCCGCACCGCGTGACCGACGGCCGGCGGCGAAGCCTCGGGGTTCGGACGACGGGATCGTCGAAGAAGCGATCAACAGCAGCGCCGAAGCCCCGAGAACAAGCGGCAAAGCCGAACTGCCCGAGCTACCGGCGAGGACAGCCCCGGCGGCGAGCGAGGCGAAGATGAAGCTGAGCGACCCCCACACCCGAATGCGCCCGTAATCCAGGCCCCCGGCGCGGCAGGCAGCCAAGGTTACCGTATCGCCGAGCGGCATCAACGCCGACTGCGCCGTCAGTGCGACGACGTTGAGCGACAGGATTGCCCAGAACCCGCCCGCCGGCCACAGCGCAGCGTAGGCACCAAGGGCAGTCGCGGCGAGCGCCGCCATGACCCGGCGCCGTCCGAACCGGTCGGCAAGCGCCCCGATCACCGGCGTCGCGATCACCTTTACCCAGATCGCTGCGGCAAAGAGGGTCCCGATCTCCTTCGCGCCGAACCCGCGCGACGCAAGCCACACCGGCCAGAATGGCAATTGTACGCCGGTCACCAGAAATGCCGCGGCGTAGAAAGCGGACAAGCGCACCGCCGGCGGCAAAGGAGCAGGCTGCGCCATTTAGGCGATCTCGACGCGGTGGGTGCCAATGCCTATCTGGCGGGGGTGCTGATCGACGTCAATCAACTCAGCGCGCTGCTCTCTGTCGTCATCATCGACGTGGTGCTGGCGGGTGACAATGCGATCGTCGTCGGCATGGCCGCCGCGGCGCTGCCGGCCGACCAGCGGCGGCGTGTGATCATGCTCGGCATCGTCATCGCGACCGGGCTGCGTATCGTATTCGCTTACTTTACCGCGCAGTTGCTCGCGATCATCGGGCTGACCCTGGCCGGCGGCGTGCTGTTGCTGTGGGTGTCATGGAAAATGTACCGCGAAATGCGCGAATCGCGCATTGGCGGACGGCGAAAGGCGGCGGGGGCAGGAACAGCCGCGGGCCCGGGAAACGACCCCCCGGTCGCTCGCAAGACGGCCCGGCAGGCGCTGATCCGCATCGTCTTGGCGGACGTGTCGATGTCGCTCGACAATGTGCTGGCGGTTGCCGGGACCGCGCGCGACCATTTCTGGGTGCTCGCGTTTGGCCTCGTCTTGTCGGTGGCGCTGATGGGCGTCGCCTCGACCTATGTCGCCCGCCTGCTCGAGCGCTATTTCTGGATCTCTTGGGTGGGGCTCGGCATCATCACCTTTGTCGCATTGCGCATGATCTGGGAGGGCTCGACCGAAGTCATCCACCAGACCGCGGCATTGGTGTTTTAAGACGTTCGGTTTCAGCTACAGCGCCAATTCCCAAGTCTCGCCGACCAGATCATGACCGAAGCTGTGGTGCCGCTGGGCCTCGATCATCTGAAACCCTGCGTTCTCATAGAGGCGTCGGGCGGCGACCAGCACGCTGTTGGTCCACAGCGTCACCCGTTCGTAGCGGGCTTCCCGGGCAAAGCGCAGGCATTCTTGCACCAGCCGCGCGCCGATCCCGAGGCCGCGCGCGTCGGGCTCGACCAGCAGCAAGCGCAGCTTTGCGATGCTTTGCGTCTCCCCGACCAGCATTACCGAGCCGACGTTCTCCTCGTCTCTCTCGGCGATCCAGCAGCATTCGCGTTGCGGGTCGAATTTGTTGAGGAATTTCGCCGCGATCTCGGCGACAAGCGCCTCGAACCGCATGTCCCAGCCATATTCCTGCGCGTAGAGCGCGCCGTGGCGCGACGTGATCCAGCCCATGTCGCCGGCCCGATGCCGACGCAGCAGATAGCCGGCGCCGCCTTCGGCCCGACCGCCGAGCACCCGCTCGATCGTGCTCGCCGCGGCGACGAGGCGGGCCTGCTCATCTTCCGGCAGGGTGCGCAACAGCACGCCGATCTCTGCCTGCGAGCGCGCGTCGAGCTCGGCAAAGGACGCCCGGCCCGGCCCCGTCAGCGACAACAGGGAAAGGCGCCGGTCGGTGGCCGACGGTGTGCGCCGGATCAATCCACGCTGCTCGAAGCCGCGTAAGATGCGGCTCAAATAGCCGCGGTCCACGCCCAGTTGTTTGCCGAGCTGCGCTGCGGTCTGCCGCTCGGCGAAGGCGATTTCGTAGAGCACCCGCGCCTCGGCCAGCGAAAACGGACTGCGGAGCAGCCCCTCTTCGAGCACACCGATCCTTTGGGTGTAGAACCGGTTGAACCGCCGCAGTTTGGCAACGCGCCGATCGAAAGGCGTATCCCACATATGCGCCGCTCGTATCAGAAAGATGCCATCGTCAACGAGTTGGTTGACGAAGTCAACGACGATTCGGAAGGACGGCCTATCGCCCTTGCGACGGCTCTTTCGCAGGCGAAATTGGCTTCGCCTGATCTCGCCGGAGCCGGCTGCGCTCAAAAGTTGACGGTGACGCGAACCCCGACGACCAAAGCGTTCTTCAGCGGCACGGGGTTTTGTTGGGTCGGAATCCCGGCGCCGGGATTGATCACGTATTGCAGATCAGGCTGCACTTTGAGCCAAGGTGTCAGCCGGGCGCGATAGGTGGCCTCGACAATCGGCTCACCTTGCGCGTAGGGGGTGCCGAGGCCGCTGTAAAAGACGGCATCCCGGCTGAAGTTGCGCGCGGCGGCGCCAATCCCGGCGTAGGTCAAAGCGATGCCCGCCTGGTCATGCGACCGGCCGGGGAGCGGCCCTTTCCAATCCACGCCGCCCTCGATGAACAAATCGCTGACATTGCGGTCGCCGGGGCTGTGCATGATTTGCAGGAAAACGCCGATCCCTTGACCCGCGGTATTCGGCTTGTGCCACAGCATCTGGTTGACGATCGCATAAAAGGCGTAGTCGCCCGAGTGCGTCAGCGGAACCCCATTGCTTGCCGGGTTGGCCAACGACAGTCCGTCGGTATCGTGCAGCGGGTCGGCAAAAGGCCCGGTCGCGAACCACATGCCGAGCTTGTAGGTACCGGGCAGCATTAGGGTCGCCAGCAAGGCCGGCGAATACCACAGCTCGGTAAACGACAGCGCATGGTCGTTCAGCCGAAACGCGGTTCCGTGGCGGTCGCGCAATTGCGGGTCGCCGGTGCCCGGTGGCGCCGGGTCTGCGGTGTAGACCGCGCCAACCAATGAGATCTCGGCGCTCGGCGCGAAATTGACCCGGACGAAGGGTGTGGCGACCGGGTAGTTCGGGCCGCCTGACGGCAGGTCGATTGCCAACATCGCCGGGTAGCCAAAGCTCGAATTCAGAAACAGGCCGGCATATTCGGCGAGCATCATCTCGTCGTTGGCACCTTCCTGCCCAAAGCGAACCGCGACTTTGCTGTCGAACAATTGCTGCTCGAACCACAAATCGTAAAGTTTGGTGCTGGGGGTCGCCTCGATGTTGCTGACCAGCTGCAGCGCGCCGACAAGCGGTATGCTAGGTCCGGGACCGTAGATCTGGAAGCCGCTGGCGAATATCGTGGCGCCCTGCCACTGCGCCGCCTTGCCGAGGTCGATGCACAGGCTCGCCGTCGCCAGTCCGTCATACTCGACCCCCTGCTTGCGGCCACCCGTCAGATTGCCCCACAGCTCAGTCTGATTCTGCACTCCAAAGCCGATGCCGTGATCGGCAAGATGGCTGCGCAGGCCGCCCCAGTCGCCAAGCTGCGTATCCGCTGAGCAGGCGTCATTGGGACCATCCCAGATCTGCGGCTGCGTCGGCTCGGCCTGTTGCTGGGCGACTGGTAGACCTTGAGGTTGCAGCGTTGGACCGACGATTTGCGCCCCGCACGTCGTCGGCCAGCACAGAAAGCCAATCGCCCCCAGGCCGCAGAGGGCTTGCGAGATAGAACGGGGCCGTCGGAGGGAGCGCCCGTCGAGATGCCGAGAGGGCCGGGCGGGCATAGCTCAGGCCCTAGACCGAATTGGCGCTTGGCTTGTCGGTGCGCGAAGCTAGTCGGCCGGGCCTCGCGGGGCGATCAACCGGCCGGCTGCCGAGGTACTCGAGGACCCCGTGCCGCGGTGTCTGAGACCGACAGCCGGCCGCGCCAATTCGCATGCTCGGCGAGCGCGCCGAAGACCAGACCGACGGTCGCCCACATGATCAGCTGAGCCCCCATCGACGCAATTCTGAATTGCCACAGCACGCTGGCTGGAAATTGTCCGGGCACCTCGTTGACGGACGGCAGCGCCAGGCCCACGGCGATCACAACGACCAGATACCCGGCGCCGGCGATCAGAAACGCGTTCCAGGCTCCGTAGCGACCGACAAGACGCAGACGCAGCATTCCGGCGGCAATCATCGCTGCAAGCGAGATTGCGATCATGCTGAAATAGAGCCCCGTCCGGGTACCGATCGTAGCGGGATCGCCGACTGATGGCGGGTTCGCCGGATATTTGAGGTTTGGAACGACGTAGATGGCGACAAGGCCGAGAACCGCCACCACAGCCGCTGTGGTCTGCGGACCGAAATCTCCCATCCGGCCGTAGGCCAACGCGAAAGCCAGGGCGAACAGCCCGCCGAAGGCCACGTTATAAACCATGACGCCGGTGAACAGGCCGATGCTGGCCTGGACTCGTCGGCTGACCAGTTCGGGCTCCGGCTCTTCCTTTGGCGCCGGCGAGCCCTTGGCGATCAAAGCTTGCGCCGCCGCCTGAGCCTTGGCTTCGTCAAGCTGAGTTTCGAATGCGATCGCGCGGTCGACTTGCGGCTCGCCAACGATCTTCAAAAAACTGAAGCAGAGTAAACCTGCGACGATGCCGATCAGCATCCCGCGCAGCAGCAGAGACCCCGCCATGGCGCAGGCTTCCGGTCAGTGGCAAGGGAAGCCGAGCAAATGACGCCCATCATGGACGAACTCGTGAACATACATCCCAGGGATCAGCGACGTCGCACCCTGTTCGGCGCCGACAAAATAGATCGCCAGCATCAACACCAGGCCGCCGAGGATTGCCCACGGCAACACGTCGCGGAGCGGGATGGCGACCGGCCGGGTAGTGGCGGCAAAGGGCGTGGTGGTCATCTTCGGATCTCCTGGGATTTCGCGTCCCGTTAGAGGTCTGCCTGATCACGAGGGAGGTCTGACTCTCGGCCCGTCGCCTGGGCACGGACCGATCACAGTGGCGCGACCGCGCCGGGCTTTCACCGGCTTCCACGCCTCGCATCGACTTGGCGTCAGCATAAAGGCCGGCTGCGCCTTGTCAACCAAGTCATTATTTGTGTAGCCGACTGTTGGCCGGCAAAAAAGGCTAGCAGCTTCGCGCGGGTCGAGCCACGAGCGTGCCGATACGGCTCGATACGGCCGGCAAACGCGGCGGAAATGAAACCCGCGGCGGCTTCGCCAGGCCGAGCTGCTCTGGTCGGAGGCCGCCATTTTTGCTGCCACGGCGCCATCCAAATCCGAACAGGCGCGTATTGCCGCTTATCGGGCTCCTGAAGCCCGGGACGGAATGAGGAACCGGGTTTTTTTACTGCGGGAAACCGCCGCGCCGTCAAGGACTCGTCTGTCATTGCTGCCCGCCTGATCACGGGATAGGATGACTAGTCCGAAATATCGGGTCGCTATCATTGCTCGCACATGCTTGGGAGCCTAGCGCTATTTCTTACATTATTCTTACAGACGATCGCACGCGAAGCACGCACAGGTCATGACACACACCAACCCGCCATTGGGGCCGCCGCGCGCTCGGCGCCTGACGATCGCCGCCCAATCGGCGCTTGTTGCCGCCCTCGGATTGTGCCTTCTGATCACCTTCTTCCGGGTTCAGTTCGTCGGCTCGCCGCTGGCGAGCCAGACGATCGGCGCAAAACCACCAGCCGAGCCCGGCAGCTTTCGTCCCACCAAAGAACAATGGGCCGGCATCAGCGTCGAGCCGGTGCGGGTGGCGACATTCCACCCGGAACGGCTGACCGAGGGCAACATCGCAATCGACGACGATCTGACGACGCCGGTGTTTTCGCCGTACTCCGGGCGGGTCATTCGGCTGATCGCCAAGCTCGGCGACCATGTCGCGCGCGGCGCCCCATTGATCGCGGTCGCGGCGAGCGAGTTCGTGCAGGGCCAGAACGACCTGGTGACCGCGGCCGCCAATCTGAAGACCGCGCGGGCGCAGCTGAGGCTCGCCGAAACCGCCGAGCAACGCCAGCGCGCGCTTTACCAAGCCAAAGGGGCTGCACTCAAAGATTGGCAGCAGAGCCAGATGGATCTCGCCACCGCCCAGAACAGCCTGCGCGCCCAGGAGATCGCGCTCGCGGCGGTGCGCAACCGGCTGCGCATTCTCGGCAAAAGCGACCGGGAGATCGACGCGATCGAGAACGGCGCGCCGCTCGACATGGAAGCGGTCGCCTACATCGTCGCGCCGATCAGCGGCACCGTCACCCAACGCCAGGTCGGGCTCGGCCAGAACATCCTCTCGGTACAGGCCGGCGCCTCGACCCCGGTCTTCACGATCGGCGATTTGTCGACGGTGTGGCTCGTCGCCAATGTGCGCGAGGCCGACGCACCCTCGATCCGGATCGGCGAGCCGCTGGAGGTGCGGGTGCTGGCCTTCCCCGGCCGCGTCTTCAAGGCGAAGATATCCTGGGTCGCCCCGTCGATCGACGCCAACACCCATCGGCTGCCGGTGCGCGCCGATGTCGAGAACGCGGACGGAGCGTTGAAGCCCGGGATGTTCGCCCGTTTCAGCATCATCACCGGGCCGGCGGCGACACATCCTGCGGTGCCCGAAAGCGCGATCGTCTACGAAGGCGACACCGCCCGGGTTTGGGTCGTGCGCCCCGATGGCACGATCGCCCCGCACACGATCCGCATGGGTGAAGGCAGTGACGGCATGGTCGAGGTCTTGGCCGGGCTCTCCGCCGGGGAAAAGATCGTGACGTCGGGCACCCTGTTCATCGACCGCGCCGCCAACGGCGACTGATCGTCCCGCCCCGCCCGCGGCTGGTGATGGACAATATCGTCGCCTTTGCGCTCAAGCAGCGGGTGCTGATGCTCCTGCTGCTGCTGTTCCTGTTCGCCGCCGGGCTCATCAGCTTCGGCAGGCTCAACATCGAGGCCTATCCCGACCCGGTGCCGCCGCTGGTCGACATCGTCACCCAGAACGCCGGCCAGTCGGCCGAAGAGATCGAGCGCTACATCACGATCCCGATCGAGATCCAGATGGCCGGGATCCCGCACGTCACCGCCTTGCGGACGATCTCGCTGTTCGGCCTGTCCGACGTCAAGGTGCAGTTCACCTATGACTTCACCTATGACGAGGCCGAGCAATGGGTGATCAACCGGCTGTCGCAGCTCCGGCCGCTGCCCAACGGCGCGTCGCCGCAGATTTCGCCGGAGAGCCCGATCGGCGAGATCTACCGCTACCGCGTCGTCGGCCCGCCGGGCTATTCAGCGTGACCGATCTGAAGACCATCCAGGACTGGGTCCTCGAGCGGCGCTTCAAGGCCGTGCCGGGCGTCATCGACGTCACCGGCTGGGGCGGCAAGACCAAGACCTACGACATCACGGTCGATCTCGACCGCCTGCTCGAATACGGCCTGACCCTGCAGCAGCTGCTGCAGGTGCTCAACAACAGCAACATCAACGTCGGCGGCCAGACCGTGAATTTCGGGCCGCAGGCGGCGATCGTGCGCGGCGTCGGCCTGATCCATTCGATGGACCAGATCCGCGACACGATGGTCAGCGCCAACAACGGCTCGCCGGTGCGCATCGGCGACATCGCGACGGTCACGGTCGGCCACCTGCCGCGGCTCGGCATCGCCGGGCAGGACGATGACGACGACATCGTCCAGGGGATCGTGCTGATGCGGCGCGGCGAGCAGAGCCTGCCGACGATCCGCCGCGTCGAGGCCGAGGTCGCCAAGATCAACAACTCGAATATCCTGCCGCCCGGCGTGCACATCGAAAAGATCTACGACCGCACCGAGCTGATCGAGGTCACGACACGCACGGTCCTGCACAACATGATCCTCGGCATCGTGTTGATCTTTTTCGTGCAGTGGCTGTTTCTCGGCGACCTGCGCAGCGCGATCATCGTCGCCACGACGATCCCGTTCGCGCTGTTCTTTGCCGTGATGATCCTGGTCTTGCGTGGCGAATCGGCGAATTTGCTGTCGGTCGGCGCGATCGATTTCGGCCTTATCGTCGATGCGACCGTGATCATGGTCGAGAACATCTTCCGCCATTTGCGCGCCGGCCCCGGCGACGCGGCGCTGGCGCCGGCCGGCATCGCCCGTGCAGCAGGCCTGACGGGTAAATTGCGGACGATCTTTCGCGCCGCTGCCGAGGTCAATCGCGCGATCTTTTTCTCGGCGGCGATCATCATCGCCGGCTTTGTGCCGCTGTTCACCTTGTCGGGTGTCGAGGGGCACATCTTCGGGCCGATGGCGCGGACCTATGCCTATGCCATCGCCGGCGGGTTGATCGCGACCTTCACCGTGTCGCCGGCGCTGAGCGCGCTGTTGCTGCGGGTCGGGGTCGAGGAGGCCGAGACCTTTGTCGTCCGCGGCCTGCGCTGCCTTTATCGCCCGGTGCTCGAATTCGCGCTGGCGAACCGCATCCTGACCTTGGGCAGTGCGGCTGTCGTGCTCAGCTTGGCTTTGCTGGCGGTGCGCGGGCTCGGGCTCGAATTTCTGCCGCATCTCGAAGAGGGCAATTTGTGGATCCGCGCCACGATGCCGCCGTCGATCTCGCTCGAGGAAGGCAACGGCTACGTCAACCGCATGCGGCGCGCTGATCAAGAGCTTTCCGGAAGTCGTGACCGTGGTGTCGCAACACGGCCGGCCCGACGACGGCACCGACGCCACCGGCTTTTTCAACGCCGAGTTCTTTGTGCCGCTCAAGCCGTTCGGCGAATGGCCGGCAAGGATCGACAAGGCGGCGCTGACCCAGCAGATGAGTCGTAATGCTCGAAGCCCAATTTCCGGGCGTGGAATTCAATTTCTCGCAGTATATCGAGGACAATGTCGAAGAGGCCGCCTCGGGGGTCAAAGGCGAGAACTCGGTCAAGCTGTTCGGCAACGACCTCGCAGCGCTCGAAAAGACGGCGAACCGGATCAAGGATGTGATGGCGACGGTGCCGGGGATCACCGATCTTGCCGTCTTCAATTCCTTGGGCCAGCCGACGGTTCGCATCGACATCGATCGGCTCCGCGCGGCCCGCTATGGGCTCAGCCCGGGCGACATCAACGCGACCATATCGGCCGCGATCGGCGGGCAAGCCGCAGGCAACCTTTATGAAGAAGGCAGCGACCGCAATTTTCCGATGATCGTGCGCCTGGCGCCGAAATTCCGCGAAAGCCTGTCTGCAATCCGCCGCATCCCGATCAGCGCGCCGAGCCCGAACGGCAACGGCATCGTGCCGATCCCGCTGACCGATGTCGCCGATGTCAAACTCGTCTCCGGCGCCTCCTTCATCTACCGCGAGAACCAGGAGCGCTATATCCCGATCAAGTTCAGCGTGCGCGGGCCGCGACCTCGGCGGCGCGGTGCAGGAGGCGCAGCAGCAGATCGCAAAAGAGGTGCGGCTGCCGCCTGGTTATCGCCTCGAATGGGTCGGCGAGTTCGGCGAATTGCAGGATGCGATCGCGCGCCTGTCGGTTGTCGTGCCGTTGAGCCTTGCCTTGATGGGCGTATTGCTGTTCATCAATTTCGCCTCGCTGACCGACGCCGTACTGGCGGCGAGCGTGATGCCGATGGCGCTGGTCGGCGGGATCTTTGCCCTGTTCCTGACCGGGACGCCGTTCAGCGTGTCGGCGGCGATCGGCTTTGTCGCGCTGTTCGGGATTTCGGCGATGGGCGGCATCATCGTCATCTCCTACTACAACAAGTTGATTTTCGACGGCATGCCGCGGGCCGACGCCATCCGCCGCGCCTGCGAGCTGCAGATGCGGCCGGTGGTGATGATCTGCGCCGCCGCCGGTGTCGGCCTATTGCCGGCGGCGATGTCGACCGGCGATCGGCAGCCAGGTGCAAAAGCCGCTGGCGATCGTCGTGGTCGGCGGCGTGCTGCTGGCGCCGGTGCTGATCATGGTCCTCCTGCCAGTGCTGATCGACATGTTCTCGCGACGGCGCCGTCCGGCCGAGGAGGCCGAACCCCAGCCCGCACCGGCCGAATAGGCGTCATGGCCGGATCCTGGGCTCGTCTGTGTCCCGCCGCGTGCCTCGGCGCGGCGGTTCTAGTCGCCGGCTGCGAGGTCGGTCCGGATTTCACGCGCCCGCCGGCGCCTTCGGTCAGCGGCTATACGTCAAAAGCGCTGCCCTCAGAGACGGCTTCGGCGCCGATCGCGGCCGGCGGGACGCAACGCTTCGTCCAGGGTCTCGACATTCCCGGGCAATGGTGGGCGCTGTTTCATTCGCCGGCTCTAAATTCGCTGGTTGCGCAGGCGATCGCAGCCAATCCGACCTTGCCGGCAGCACAGGCCGCCTTGCGCCAGGCTTGGGAACAGGTCTACGCCGAGCAAGGTTCGCTGTTTCCGACCGTGACCGCCGGCTTTTCGCCGACCCGCAACAAGACCGCGACCGGCGCGGTGACCCCGGTCGCCGCCTCGGGCAACCCTTATTACAGCCTCTACACCGCTCAGGTGAGCGTCTCCTACACGCCGGACGTGTTCGGCGGCACGCGGCGGCAGATCGAGTCGCTGGTTGCGACCGCCGAATCGCAGCAGTTCGAGTTCGAAGCCACCTATCTGACCCTGACCTCAAACGTCGTCGCCGCAGCGGTGCAGGAAGCATCCTTGCGCGGGCAGATCGCGGCGACCGGTGAAATCATCGAGCTCGACCGGGAGGGACTCGACATCCTGCGCCGCCAGATGGCGCTGGGCGCGGTCGCCGGGGCCGATGTCGCGGCGCAGGAGGCGGCGCTGGCCCAGGCACAGGCGCTGCTGCCGCCGTTGGAAAAGCAATTGGCGGTCGAGCGCGATCTCTTGACGGCATTGCTCGGCCGCTTGCCGAACCAGCAGCCGGCGGCGACATTCAGCATCGCCGCGCTGCAATTGCCGCGCGATCTGCCGGTCAGCCTGCCGTCGAAGCTGATCGAGCAACGGCCGGATGTCCGTTCCGCCGAGGCGCAAATGCACGCGGCCAGCGCCGAGATCGGCGTCGCCGTCGCCAACCGGCTGCCGCAATTCGCGTTGACCGCCAATGGAGGCGGGCAATCGGGCACGATGGCGCAGCTGTTCGCCGGCCCCGGTACGGCATTCTGGACGTTGGCCGGCAATGTCGCGCAGACCGTGTTCGACGCCGGCACCTTGCTCCACAGACAGCACGCTGCGGAAGCGGCTTTCGAGCAGGCCGCGGCGCAATATCGCAGCACCGTTATTACCGCGTTCCAGAACGTCGCCGACACCCTGCACGCGCTGCAATCGGACGCCGATGCGCTGAAGGCAGCCGCGGCCGCGCAACAAGCCGCCGCCGCCAGCCTCGACATTGCCCGCCGGCAACTGCAGCTCGGAGCGGTCAACTACCTGGCGCTGCTGACTGCCGAGAATGCCTATCAGCAGGCGCTGGGCAGCGTGGTGCAGGCGCAGGCCAGCCGCTATGCCGACACCGCGGCATTGTTCCAGGCGTTGGGCGGCGGCTGGTGGAACCGGGCTGACCTCGGCCCGACGCGAACCGCAGCGGCGGGCGGTCCGGGCTGATGGTGATCGTGGCTCCGATGGTGTGCCGAACTTGGGGTTGGAGCCCGGGGATAACGAAAGCCCAGCCGCAGGCGCCCAACCAGCGCCGCGCTGCCGGTCACGTCGACCAGCGACAGGCCGACGCTGAAGAGCGCCGAAAAAGGCCGCCGGGCAGCGCGAATTGAACTCCCGTGCCGCTGCTGCCAGACCGCCTACTACAGTTGCGATCCTGAACGCTCGCCGCAAATGACTTCTTAAACGGCCATGGCGGATATTGATGGAGGCGCATGAGCAGGTGCTGGAATCGACGGACCGGCGCAGTTTTTCATGATAGTGATTGCCTGATGACAGACATTGCCGGTCTGGGCTTTCCCCACATCGCCGTTCTCGTGCCCTGTTACAACGAGGAACTGGCGATCCCCACTGTCGTCCGCGACTTCCGCAAGGCGCTGCCGGATGCGGCCATCTATGTTTACGACAACAACTCGCGCGACCGCACGATAGAAGTGGCGCGTTCGGCAGGTGCCCTCATCGGCGCCGAAACAGTGCAAGGAAAGGGCAACGTCATCCGCCGCATGTTCGCGGATGTCGAGGCCGACGTGTATGTCATGGTTGACGGTGACGACACCTACGATGCCGCCGCGGCGCCGCGGCTCATCTCCATCCTGCTCGATCATCAGCTCGACATGGTGAATGCGCGGCGGGCCACGGACGCCGTCGAAGCCTACCGCGCGGGACACCGGCTCGGAAACAAGCTGCTGTCGAGCATGGTCTACATGATCTTTGGCGACCGATGCCGCGATGTGCTGTCGGGCTACCGCGTGCTGTCGCGCCGCTTCGTAAAGAGCTTCCCTGCACTCTCCACGGGGTTCGAGATCGAAACCGAGCTCACCATTCACGCGCTGGAACTGCGCATGCCGATGGCGGAGGTGGACACCACCTACAAGGCGCGCTCGGAGGGTTCGGTGAGCAAGCTGCGCACCTACCGCGACGGCGTCCGAATCTGCTGGAACATCTTCCGTCTCGTGAAAGAAGAGCGGCCGTTGCCGTTCTTCAGCGCGATCTTTCTTGTGCTCGCATTGCTCTCCGGCGCGATCAGCGTTCCGATTTTCGTCACCTATTTCGAGACCGGCCTCGTCCCGCGCTTTCCGACTGCGGTGTTGGCGACCGGGACGACGCTCGTGGGGTTTTTGAGCCTGGTCTGCGGTCTCGTGCTGGACACGGTGACGCTCGGCCGGCGCGAAGCAAAGCGCATGCGCTATCTCGCCTACCCGGCGCCGCGGCGGCCCGGCTGAGCCTCGCCGCAGCAGTTTCGGGAATGACGGTTCAATGCGATTGGAAAGCGGTCTAGCCGAACGCCCCGGCTGCGTTCGGAGAGGGGGACGACAATCACGCAATTGCCATAGTCGCATTGCACTATCGGGGCGGCGGAACCTTCTGAGAGGTACGGAATTGTCGGCGCAGGTGTTACGGACGTCCGATTTCGACCTGAGAAAACGGGCGGAACAAGGTCGCTCGGGCGGCTCGCCGGAAGCGGCGACGGGCGGTCCTGCGGCGCGATACGCCGGGGTCTCTGGAAGAATGCTCCTATTCAACTCCCGCGCGGGTTTTGCTGTAGATTCGCTGTATTTGCAGCAGTCAAAAAATAGCAGGTAAATCCTTGGTTGGGCGCGTTGACTAATCTTCGGGAACCCGTGACCAGAATGTTCGAGACGACTGCCAAAAACCGGACTGATTCTGTTGGCCGGGTTACGCGGGCTCCGCCGCAACTGCGCGAGCTGGTCGCCGTGACACTCGTGCTGGCGGCGCTCGCCGTCGGCCTTCAGCTGAGATCGCTTTGCTATTCGGCCGATTTCGGCGAAGACGAGGCCTCCCACTATATTTCCGGCCTCGCGATTCACGACTATTTTCTTTCTGGTCTTGGCCAGTCGCCGATAGCCTTCATAAAGAGCTTTCACAGCCACTATCCGCTGGTGGGTATCGGGCATTGGGGGCCGCTTTATTACTTCCTCTTGGCGCTGTGGATGCTCGTTTTCTCGACGAGCCTCGTGTCTGTGCTCGCGTTGTCTGTCACAGTCACGACCGCAACTGCACTCGCCATCTATGCTTTCGCGCGGCAGACGGTGGAGCGGTGGCCGGCTCTCTTCGCTGCCTGTGCCTTCATCCTGGCGCCCCTCGTCCAGCAGGGGACAAGCGAGCTGATGCTCGACACCCCGATCGCATTGCTCTGTCTCGCCGCGACTTACGCGTATGCGCGCTATCTTCAGGATAGTCTTGTCCGGCACTCGATCGCCTTCGCGCTCCTTGCGTCGGCGGCCATGCTGATCAAGGGCAACGGAGCCAGTCTGGCACTTCTCCCGCCCCTCGCGGTCCTGTTCTCGCGGCGGTTTGATCTTCTGCGGAAGCTCTCGTTCTGGCTGCCGGTGCCGATCGTCGCCGTGTTGGTCGGGCCCTGGTACATGCTGACCTACGGCATGGTGGCCGCCGGCTTCCGTTATGGATGGGGTTGGCATTATGTCGTAACTGCCACCACCGCCAACGCCCTGATCCTCTTCGATTCTTTAGGGCCCGCGATACTCGCCGCGGCTGTCATCGGCGTCGGCGCGGCGATCGCGAGAGCCTGGAGGCGCCGCGCGGTGCCGGTCCAGGCTGCCGCCTGTGCATTTCTCTTCGCCGATTGGATCTTTCAATCCGTTGTGCCGGCGGCAATCCAGGCGCGCTATCTCGCGCCGCTGCTGCCGCCGCTGCTGATCCTGGCGGCGGACGGCGTCGCGATAACGGGGGGGTACCTCAATCGGCATTTGCGATGGCGCATGCCGGCCGCGCAAGCCGGACTGGCGCTGCTTCTGGTGCTAACCATCGTCCCAGCCGCGACCGCCGTGCCGGCCAAGCGGCCGTTGCTCGGCTTCATGGCGGCAGCGCCGCGGGTTTGGCAGGTCATGCCGGCGAACAACCGCGCGGTCCTCATCGCGTCGAATGGTGACGGCGAGGCGGCGGCGATTGCGGCGCTCGCGATGTACGATCCGCAACGGCCGAGCCTCTTCGCCATCCGCGGCTCGCGGCTGCTCGGTGGCGGCGGCTACAACGACCAGGATTACGTGCCGCGTTTCAAGACCGCGCAACAGGCGATGGCGGCGATCGACGATTATGCCATCCCGTTTGTACTATTCCGCCGCAATCCCTCCGGCAGCGGCCTCTGGCTTCACGTGAACCAGGTGGCCGAGGCGGCGCAACTTGACCCCGCGCGTTGGCAGGAGCTCTTCCGCGTCACCGGCGTCGATCCCGCAGTTGTTCTCTTTGGCATTCGCGGCAACGAAAACAAGCTTCTGGAGACCAAGCGACTGATGGCCCTGAGCGCACCGAAATCATTGGGCGCAGCGCAATAGCGAGGCCGATCCTCAGGCGCTGCAACGGGAACAGGGCCGCGCAATTGCCGACATTGCCGCAGGCGACCCCAGGATTGGACCGAAAGAACGCTCTGCCTGTAAGAGCGGTACTTTCCGGCTCAGGCCTTCAGATAACCGCTGGCGGTGAACCAGCTTACGGCATCGACGATGGCGTCGCGCGCCGGCCGCGCCCGATAACCCAACTCACGGGCTGCCTTTGCCGATGAAAAGTACATTTTCTTTTTCGACATGCGAACGCCGTCGAGCGTCGTCAACGGTTCGCGGCCGGTGACGCTCGCCATCGCGGTGCCGAGGGCCGCCGCGGCAAATGCGACCGGGTAGGGCACCTTAAGTCGCGGCGGCCGCTTGCCGACGGCACGGGCGACCTCGGCGAGGATTTCCGCGAGCGACAAGTTTTCGCCGCCGAGAATATAGCGCTCGCCGATCCGCCCCAATTCCGCCGCCGTCAGCTCGCCGGCCGCTACGTCGTCGACATGCACGACGTTGAGCCCGGTGTCGACATAGCCCGGCATATGACCGCGTGCGGCTTCGAGGATCAGCCGCCCGGTGGGTGTCGGCTTCAGGTCGCCGGGGCCGACCGGGGTCGACGGGTTGACGATCACCGCCGGCAGGCCGCGCTCGGTGATCAGGCTGCGAACCACCTCTTCGGCCTGGAATTTCGAGCGCTTGTACGGCCCGATCATGGCGTCGAGCCGGCTCGGCGTGGTCTCGTCGGCCGAGCCGCCGGGAACCAGACCAAGGGTCGCGACACTGCTGGTGTAGACGACCCGTTCGACACCGGCGGCGAGAGCCGCGTTCATCAATTCGCGGGTGCCGTCGACATTGGTGCGGTACATCGCCGCCGGATCGGGGACCCACAGCCGGTAGTCGGCGGCGACATGGAATAGATAGCGGCAGCCGGCGACGGCGCGGGCGAGCGATTCCGTGTCCTCCATCGCGCCGCCGGCTACTTCGACCGACAGACTGGCGAGGTTGCGGCGGTCGCTGCCGGGTCGCGCCAGCACGCGCACCGGGCGACCGGCGCGCAGCAGGGCGCGCGCTACCGCCGATCCGACAAACCCGGTTGCTCCGGTGACGAGGCACAACCCCGGCGCAAGGGACATTCCGGCTTCCCGAACTGCGGCGCCGCAAATTGGCGGCGCGCTCAACGCAGCGTGTCAAGCCGGCGCTGCACCAACGCGCGCTCCGCATCGCCTGGCAGCAATTCGCTCAACAGCCTGGTCCAATAGGTCGCCGCGCGAAAGTGGTCGCCGTTCTGCGCAGCGGCCAGCCCGAGATACCACAGCGCATTCGGCCGTTTGGCGTCGAGGGCGTTGACCTGCGTCGCCACCGCGACGAGTTCCGGGGTCGGCTTGTCGTCCTTCAGGCTGCCGGCGAGCGCGTCCATATAAGCCTCGAGCAGCGACAGGTTGCCGGGAAGAGCCGCGTTCCCTTGCTGCAACGCCGCGAGGGCGTCGGCAGTCCGGCCCTGCCCTTCTAAAGCGCGGGCGCGGTCGATCCAGCCTTGCGCGTCACTCGGCGCGGCCTGCGCCGATGGCGCGGTGGGTGCAGCAGGAGCAGCCGCCGTCGCGACATTTCCGTTCGCCTCGGCGCGGGCCCGCGCCGCCTGCGCCTGGTCGGGCTCGCCGAGCACGTCATAGGCATGCGCGAGCCGCTCCCACCCCGCCTTGTCGTCGGGATGCCGTTCGAGGCGCTGGGCCAAGCGGTCGACCATGCCGCGGATCATCGCGCGCCGCTGCTCGGGCGTCATCGCTTGCGCGCTGGCGACGTCTTGTGCGGTCGGGCCGCCGCCCGGCGCAGAAGCCGTGGCGGCCGGCCCGGTGTTCGACGCCAGCTCGGCGAGGCGGTCGGCGACGGTTTGCCGCCAAGGCGCATCGGGCGGGGCGGCGGCCAGCAAGACCTGCAACTTTTGCTTGGCGGCGGCGGGGTCGCCCTGCTGCAGCGCCGCCTCGGCGCTGTAGTAACGCGAGCGCGGGTCGTCGGGCGCCTTGGCGAATTCGGCCGCGGCCGTCGGCGTGATTGTGCCTTGGGCTTGGAGTACCAGCACCTCGCCGAATTCCGCATGCAAATTCGTATTGCCGGGGGCCAGGGCGATAGCATGGTTATAGGCGTCGAGCGCCTCGGGGAAGCGGCCGAGCGAAGCCAGAGTGCGCCCGAGCAAGGTCCAGCCTTTGAGATCGTCCGGCGCCTTTTGCAAATGCGCCTTGATCTGGTCGGCGGCGGCAGCGAGTTCGGCGGCGCCGTGTGGGACGGTGGCTTCGATCTCGGCATTGCGATTGATCGCCGAGGGGGTGCCGACGGCAAAATAGACGGCGATCGCCGCTGCCGGCAGCAACCCGGCGATGCCGACCGCGGCGCCGATGCGCCACGATGTCTCGGAGGCGCGATCGAGGGGTGCGTCCGGTCCCGCGTCATCGCGCTCGGCCGCGGCCAGCAGACGGCGAGTGATCTCGGTGCGCGCCGTCTCGGCCTGCTCGGGGGCGAGCCGGCCTTCGGCCAGCTCCTCGTTGATCGCGGCGAGCTCACGACCAAACAGCGCTGCAACGGGCTCCGCCTCCTCGGCGCCGGGCCGCGGCCGACCGACCAGCGGACGCAGCAGGATGGCGAGCGCCGCCAGGGTCAACAGCCCGGCGACGATCGAGAACCAGATCATGTATTCTCGCCCAGCAATTCGGACGCCCGGTCGCGCTCTTCGCGTGTCAGCGAGGGCAGTGTCGGATCGGGACCGCGCCGCCACCCGACCCGCAGCAGCAATGCCGCTCCCGCACCCAGCACCAGGACCGGCGGCCCCAGCCACAACAGCCACGTCATTGGCTCGAACGGCGGGTCGAGCAAGACAAAGACGCCGTAGCGCGCGACGACGTAATTCAGCACCTGCTGGTCGGTGTCCCCGGCGACCAGCCGCTTGCGTACCAGGAGGCGAAGATCATGGGCGAGCGGGGCGTTCGACTCGTCGATCAACTCGTTCTGGCAGACGAGGCAGCGCAGTTCCCGGCTGATGGTGCGGGCACGCGCCTCGAGCGCGGGGTCGGCCACGCGCTCGGACGGCTCGACCGCCGAGGCAACCGGCACCCCGACCGCAATCAGCAGCACACTGGCCAGAAGCAGCCGCCGGATCATCCGGGATCTGCCGGCCGCGGCGCGATCCCCGGCAGGGTGCGGGGCGCCGGTGCGCGCATCCGCGACCGCCGGTCGCTGAGCGACACCAGTCCGCCCAGCGCCGCCAGAACCGCGCCGAACCAGACCCAAGGGACGAGCGGGTTGTAATAGGCGCGCAACACCCAGCCGCCCTTTCCGTCGCCCTCGCCAAGCGCCAAATAGAGGTCGCCAAAGCCGCTGGTGGTGATCGAGGTGTTGGTCGTCGAGCTGCCGGCAATTGGATACCAGCGCCGCTCGGGATAGACGGTGAACGGTGCGCTGCCGGGTCGGTCGACGACGATTTCGGCGCGCTGGACGTCGTAATTCTCGATGCTTCCCTCGGTAACCCCGACGAAATGCAAGCTGCGGCCGGCAATCTGCAGATTGTCGCCCGGATGCACCGTCTCGATCCGCTCGCTGCGCCAAGCGGTCGAGCACGGTAATGCCGGCGATCAGCACGCCGACCCCGAAATGGGCGATCGAGTATCCCCAGGTGCCGCGCGGCAGATGGCGCAGCCGGCGCAACACGGCGGCAGGCGGGAGTTTGGCGGCGCCGGCCCGGTCGGCAAGGTCGGACACCACACCGAGCGTCGCCCAGACCGCGAGCGCCACCCCGCCCAGCGCCGCCGGAGAGGCGCCGCGGTTGAAATAAAACACGATCAGCGGCGCCAGAACCGCGCCGAAAAGCGCCGGCATCAACCGACGCAACGCCCCCGACAGATTGCCGCGGCGCCAGGCGAGCACCGGACCGATCGCCATGGCGATCAAGCCAGGTATTACGATCGGGACAAACGTAGCGTCGAAATATTGCGGGCCGACCGACAATTTCGCCCCGCTCCACACTTCGGCAAACAGCGGGTAGAAGGTGCCGAGAAAGACCGTCGCCATTCCCCCGGCCAGCAGCAGATTGTTGAGGACGATCGCGGCCTCCCGGCTGACCGGTGCGAACGGATTGCCGACGGCCAGCCCTGGCGCGCGCCACGCGTAGAGGACCAGACCGCCGCCGATCACGATCCCGATCAGCATCAGGATGAAGACACCACGGGTCGGGTCGATGGCGAAAGAGTGAACCGAGGTCAGCACCCCCGAGCGCACCAGAAAGGTGCCGATCAGGCTCATGCCAAAGGTCATGATCGCGAGCAGCAGGGTCCAGCGCTGCAAGGTCTCGCGCTTTTCGACGACGGCGGCCGAGTGCAATAGCGCGGTGCCCAGCAGCCAGGGCATGAAGGAGGCGTTCTCGACCGGGTCCCAGGCCCACCAGCCGCCCCAGCCGAGCACGTAATAGGCCCACCAGCTGCCCATCGCGACGCCGATGGTCAGCCCGCACCAAGCGGTCAAGGCCCAGGGTCGCACCCAGCGCGCCCAGACCGCGTCGACCCGGCCCTCGATCAACGCGGCGATCGCAAACGAATAGGTGATCGAGAACCCGACATAGCCGAAATAGAGAAACGGCGGATGGAAGGCGAGCCCCGGATCCTGCAGCAGCGGGTTCAGGTCGCGGCCCTCGGCCGGCACCGGGAACAGCCGCGCGAACGGGTTTGACGTGGCGATGATGAACAGCAAGGTGCCAAAGCCGAGCAAGCCCTGGATCGCCAGGGTGCGGGCTCGCAAGCTCGCCGGCAGAGTCCGGCCGAAAAACGCCACCAGCCCGCCGAACAGGGCCAACATGAAGACCCACAGCATCATCGAGCCTTCGTGGCTGCCCCAGGCGCCGGTGACCTTGTAGAGCATCGGCTTCGACAGGCTCGAATTCTCAAAGACGTTGAGCACCGAGAAATCGGAGACGATGTGGGCATGAATGAAGACGGCAAAAGCGAAGGCGACCAGGCCGAGCTGCAAGAGGGCTGTCGGCCGCGCCATGTCCATCAATACCCGGCTGCGAACAGCCGCGCCGATCAGCGGCGCCGACCCTTGCACCGCCGCCACCAGCAGCGCAAGGACGAGCGCGAAATGGCCGATCTCTACGAGCACACTATCGCTCCCCCGTCACGCCATACTACCCCGGTCATCCTCGCGCAACCGCCATTTTTGCGCTATGTATTACGCTTGACGACGAGAGTATTACCAAGATGACGAAGATGACGGCGAAGGGTCAAGTAACGATCCCAAAGCGGTTGCGCGATCACCTCGGTCTCCAGCCCGGTTCGAACGTCGATTTCGAGTTGGCCGATGGCGGGTGCGTCGTGCTGAAGCCTCAGAAAGCGGTGCCGGAAGGCGGTTTACCCGTTTGCGTGGCAGCGCCAAACTCGGCATGACGACCGACGAGATCATGGCGCTGACGCACGGCGAGGAGGAGGGTTGATCCTTGTCGACACAAACGTTCTGCTGGACGATGCTTCGGTGCACTCGCAATGACCGATCCGAGGCAGGCGGTTCGATCTGATCGAAAAGCGCTCTAGGCTGAGGGCGTGTCGGCGGCGCCGGCCGTTGGCGATTTGCGCGCCATGCCGGCGACCACCTATGCTGTTCCGCTACTCGGCGGCGGCGCGCATCGGTTCCTTGCGGCCGGGCATGTAGTCGACGCTGACCGGCTGGTTGGTTTCGAACGGGCTCTTCAGGTCGAATTCCTTGGCCATTTCGCGCACCGCTGGAAACACCTCCTGCCCCAACAGGCGGATGCAGGTCCTGGCATCCTGGTTGCTGACGTTGCCGTCATTGCCCCAGATCCCGAGAATGCCGGGACGCGTTTCTTCCAAGAGGATGCGCAGTTTGGCGATCACCTGCTTTGGCGTCCCGGCGATGATCATTAAATCTTCGAGCTGTTTTTCAAGCTCCGGGCGGTAGCGCGGATTTTTCGACCGGCCGGAGGCAAACTCGACAAAGGCGCGGCGGTTTTCGGGACTGCCGTAACCCGAGGGCGTGCTCCACACCGGATGGGCAAGACCGGTGAATTCCCCTTGCATCCATCTGAATTGGGCAGCGTTTGCTAGCGCCTTTTCCTCGGTCTCGGCGACGTGGATCTGCTTCAGCATCCCGTGATAGTCGGGTCCCGGGGTAAAGCCGGCCTCCGCGGCGACGCCGTCGTAGATCTTCCAGATCTGCTTGGTGCGGTCGATCGGCGTGTTCAGTGCGATATAGGGATAGCCGCGCTGCGCCGCCCAGACGATTGTTTCGGGGCTGATGACGCCAGGGATCCACACCCGCGGATGCGGCTTTTGCAACGGCACCGCCCACGGGTTGACGACGCGGTGCTGGTAGTGGGTGCCTTCCCAGCGGAACGGGCCCTCGCGCGTCCACGCGGCGACGACCAGATCATGCGCCTCCTGGAAGCGTTCGCGGTTGTAGGCCGGGCTGACGCCGGCAGCGAGCTGCTCTTGGCCGCCGCCGCGGACAAAGCCCGAAACCAGCCGGCCCCGCGAGATCATGTCGATCATCGACAATTCCTCGGCGAGCCGCACCGGGTTCTCGGCCAGGGGGAGCGGGTTGCCGAGCAGGATGATCTTCGCCTTTTTGGTCGCCGCGGCGAGGATCGAGGCGAAGACGTTGCATTTGGCCTGCATGCAGAACGGCGCGTTGTGGTGCTCGTTCAGCATGAAGCCTTCGATACCCATCTCCTCGGCATAGATGTAATGCTCGAGATATTCGTTATAGAGCCGGCTGCCGGCGACTGGGTCGAAGTATTGGTTGGAGAACATCAGCGCCGTGGCCCCGAATTCCAGGCCTTTCTCGGCCGGATAGGCCGACATCGGCTGCTCGGTGAAGTACATCAATTGCATGCGTTTCTCCGTCTCCGGCGTTGCCGCGGCGCGACCGCGGCGCCACTGAATTCTGTCACAACTTTCGCTGCCGGTGCGGGTTTTTCGATCTTCGCAGACCGCGAATTTCTTTTGAACCCGGGTCGCCCCCCGAGTAGGAGCCAATGCGTGGGACGCTGGCGGTTTGCGTGGCTGGCGGGTTGACTCGCGTCGATGGAGACCGTCTCGCCGGATCTTGCCACCAGCGGTCCGTTGTGGGCCGAATGAGCCCGAGCATGACCACGCGATCATCTTCTACAGGCGCGGTTGACCCTGGCCCTCTCCCCGCGGGCGGCGATGAGGGACGATCGGCGGCATCGTTCGACGCCAGCGACATCCGTGGCGGTGACTGGGTCGAGCGCCGGCTGCCGGCGCGGATGCGTCCTTATGCCCGGCTGGCGCGGCTCGATCGGCCGATCGGGACCTGGCTGCTGCTGTTCCCGGGATGGTGGGGGATCGCACTCGCGGCGCGGCGCTGGCCCGACCCGATGCTGATGGCGCTGTTTGCGCTCGGCGCGGTCGTGATGCGCGGCGCCGGTTGCACCTTGAACGACATCGCCGACCGCGATTTCGACGCCCGGGTCGCGCGCACCCGGCTGCGTCCGTTGCCGAGCGGTGCCGTGACCGTGCCGCGGGCGGCCGCTTTCCTGTTGCTGCAACTTGCGGTCGGCGCGGCGGTGCTGTTGAGCCTGAACCGAACCAGCATTTTGTTGGGAGTTGCGGTTCTCGGGCTGATCGGCAGCTACCCGTTCATGAAACGGGTCACCTACTGGCCGCAGATCTTCCTCGGCCTCAATTTCAACTGGGGGGCGCTGGTCGGCTGGACCGCGGTCGTCGGCGTCCTCGCCTGGCCGCCGGTGCTGCTCTATCTCGGCGGTGTGTTGTGGACGATCGGCTACGACACGATCTACGCCCATCAGGACAAGGAGGACGACGTCCGCATCGGCGTCAGATCGTCAGCCCTGGCACTCGGGCCAGGCACCCGTCCGTGGCTCTTCGCATTTTATGCCGCAGCGTTGGCGCTGTGGGGAGCGGCGGGCCACATGGCCGGACTTGGCGTGCCGTTCGGGGTTGGGCTCGCACTGGCGGCGCTGCAACTCGCCTGGCAGGCGGCGCGCGTCAACATCGACGACCCGGCCGATTGCCTCGCCAAGTTCCGCTCGAACCGGCTGGTCGGCTGGCTGTTGCTCGCCGGGATCGTTAGCGGTCATCTGATGTGACCTTCCGCATGGACCCCGCGATTTTCGTGCGCAGCAACACCACGGTCGAGGCGCCGCCGCTGGTCCCCGAGATCCGCCTGCACCTCGCGACCGAGGTGACACCGATCTGGCAGGCGACCGAGGACAGCCTGGCGCGCGGTGCCGTCCCGCCACCGTACTGGGCTTTTGCGTGGGCCGGCGGACAGGCGCTCGCCCGCTGGCTGCTCGACCATCCCGAGATCGTCGCCGGCCGCACGGTGCTTGATTTCGGGTCGGGATCGGGTCTTGTCGCGATTGCCGCCGCCAGAGCCGGCGCCCGTCACGTGCTCGCCGCCGAGATCGACCATTTCGCCGCCGCCGCAATCGCCGCCAACGCCGTGCTGAACGGGGTCGCTGTGGAGGTGACGACCGCCGAAATCATCGGTGCCGCAGACCGAAATTGGGAAATCGTGGCCGCCGGCGACGTCTGCTACGAGCGCGAGATGGCCGAGCGGGTCGTGCCGTGGCTGCGAACGCTCGCCGGCAAAGGGACGCTTGTGCTGCTCAGCGACCCCGGTCGCGCCTATCTGCCGGCCGCCGGCCTCGTCGAACGCGCCCGATACCTGGTACCGACGAGCCGTGAGCTCGAAGACCGCGACACGCGCGAAACCATCGTCTGGCAGGTGCTGACGGGCTGACCCGCGCTCGCCAAGTGGGGGCGACCCCCCCATATACGCGCCATGCCCTATTCCAGCCTGCGCGACTTTGTCGACCGCCTCGAGACGAGCGGGCGGCTGGCGCGGGTCACCGCACCGGTGTCGCCCTATCTCGAAATGACCGAGATTCAGACACGGCTGTTGGCCGAAGGCGGACCGGCGGCATTGTTCGAGAACGTCGTCGACGCCGGTGGGGCAACCTACCCGATGCCGGTGCTGGTGAACCTCTTCGGCACCGTCGAGCGCGTGGCCTGGGGGATGGACCGCGAGCCGCATCAGCTGCGCGAGATCGGCGAGACCCTCGCCTTTCTAAAACAGCCGGAGCCGCCCGGCGGCTGGCGCGAGGCGTTGGAAATGCTGCCGTTGTTGCGTACGGTCATGGCGATGCGCCCCCGCACCGTGGGTTCGGCGTCGTGCCAGGAGATCGTACTGCGCGAGGCCGAGATCGATTTGGGCGCGTTGCCGGTGCAAACTTGCTGGCCGGGTGAGCCGGCGCCGTTGATCACCTGGCCCCTGGTCGTGACCAAAGGCCCAGGGGAGCGCCGCGAAGACGGCTTCAACCTCGGCATCTACCGCATGCAGGTGACCGGCCGCGACACCACCCTGATGCGCTGGCTCAAGCATCGCGGCGGCGCGCAGCATCACCAGCGCTGGAGCGCGGAGCGGCGCGCGCCGTTGCCGGCGGCGGCGGTGATCGGGGCTGATCCGGGGACGATCCTCGCGGCCGTGACGCCGGTTCCGGACACGTTGTCGGAATACCAGTTCGCCGGGCTGTTGCGCGGTCGGCGGGTCGAGCTCGTCGACTGCAAGACGGTGCCATTAAAGGTGCCGGCACAGGCCGAGATCGTGCTCGAAGGTCACGTCTCGCTCGATGAATTCGGCGACGAAGGCCCTTACGGCGACCATACCGGCTATTACAATTCGGTCGAACGTTTCCCGGTCTTTCGCCTGTCGGCGATCACGATGCGGCACAACCCGATTTATCTCTCGACCTTTACCGGCCGCCCGCCGGACGAGCCGTCGATCCTCGGCGAGGCGCTGAACGAGGTCTTCATCCCATTGTTGCAGCAGCAGTTCCCGGAGATCGTCGATTTCTGGCTGCCGCCCGAGGGTTGCTCCTACCGCATCGCGGTAGTGGCGATCAAAAAGGCCTATCCCGGCCACGCCAAGCGCGTGATGATGGGGATCTGGTCGTTTCTGCGCCAGTTCATGTACACAAAGTTCATCATTGTCGTTGACGACGACATCGACGCGCGCGACTGGAAATCGGTGATGTGGGCGATCTCGACCCGCATGGACCCGGTGCGTGACGTGACCCTCGTCGACAACACCCCGATCGACTATCTCGACTTTGCGTCGCCCGAATCCGGGCTGGGCGGCAAGATCGGGCTCGATGCGACCGGGAAATTGCCGCCGGAGACGCGGCGCGAATGGGGCCGCCCGATCCGCATGGCCGACCAGGTCGTCGCCGAGGTAACGCAGAAATGGGCGAGCTATGGGCTGCCCGGATCGGGCAAACCGATCTGGAAATGAGGAAGAAGCAAGTCTTTACCGCAGAGGACGCCAAGGTAACGCACGAAGAACGCAAAGCTTTTACGTTGCTTCGCGTCCATTGCGGGATCCTTCGCGCGCTTCGCGGTAAAGCATTTTCTTTGCTGGAGGTGTGATGAACGACGACGCGGGAAGTGAAATCGACCTGTTGCAGGATCTGATCGGCCGCGCCCGGCGCGCCGGCGCGGATGCTGCCGACGCCGTCTTTTTCGAGGGCACCTCACTGTCGCATGGCCGCCGGCTCGGCAAGACCGAGAAACTCGAACGCTCCGAAGGCCACGATCTCGGACTTCGCGTGTTTATCGGTCGGCAGCAGGCGGTGGTGTCGTCGAGCGACCGCTCGCCCAAGGCGCTCGATGAGCTCGTCGCGCGCGCCGTGGAGATGGCCCGCACCGTTCCCGAAGACCCGTTTTGCGGCATCGCCGACCCCGACCAGATCACCGGCGACTGGCCGGCGCTCGACATGTCGGATCCCGAGGAGCCGGGCGCCGAGGTGCTGATCGAACGCGCCCGCGCCGCTGAAGAAGCCGCCCTTGCGGTGCCCGGCGTGACCAATTCCGAAGGGGCCGAGGCCGGCTGGGGGCGTTCGCGGGTGGCGCTTGCCGCCTCCAACGGCTTTGCCGGTACCTATGCCGGGACGAGCAGCGGCGTCAGCGCTTCGGTCATCGGCGGCCAGGGCACCGGCATGGAGCGCGACTATGATTACGCCAGCGCCGTCTACGCCGCCGATCTGCGCGACCCGGCCGAAATCGGCAAGAGCGCCGGGGAGCGCGCGGTCAAGCGCCTCGGCGCCAGGAAGATGCCGACCTGCCGCTGCCCGGTGGTGTTCGACCCGCGGGTCGCGCGCGGCTTCATCTCGGCGCTGCTGGGCGGGATTTCCGGCCCCGCCATCGCCCGCGGCACCAGCTTTTTGAAGGACCGGCTCGGCGAGCGCATTTTCCCCGAGGCGATCACGATCATCGAGGACCCGCACCGGCACCGCGGGATGCGCTCGAAGCCGTTCGACGGCGAGGGCCTCGCCAACCACCGCCGCGCCATTATCGACAAGGGCGTGCTGACGACCTGGCTCTTGGATCTGCGTTCGGCCCGGCAATTGAACCTAAAATCGACCGGACACGCCGCACGCGGCACGTCCTCGCCGCCGGGGCCGTCCGCAACCAATGTTTGGATCGAGCCCGGCGCGGTGAGCCCGCAGGCGCTGATGTCGGACATCGAGAGCGGCCTCTACGTGACCGAGATGATGGGCATGGGCGTCAACGGCGTGACCGGCGACTACAGCCGGGGTGCCGCCGGCTTCTGGATCGACAAGGGCGAGATCGCTTTTCCGGTCAGCGAGATGACCGTCGCCGGCAACCTCAAGGACATGTTTCTCCGCCTCGTCGCCGCCGACGACCTCGAATTCAAGGCCGGCATGGACGCCCCCACGCTGCGCATCGATGATTTGACCGTAGGCGGGGCTTAACCTCGGGGCAGTGCAACCGCGGCCATCCCGTCGCTCGCCGCCGCGACTCCCGAGAAACCTCATAAAGCGGGCGGCTTCCTCGCCCTCGCGCTGGCGGGGTGCCAATTCGTCGCAGCGTCGGCTCAGGCTAGGCCGAAGGCGCGGCAAATCGCTCTAGAACGCTGACTATGGCAGGCTCCGACAAGCGCGCCTCAGCGCTTGAACAAGGCTTCGGCACCGTGCCTTTGGCCGAGCTTTGTGGTTACCTCGGCTCGGGTGCGGGCGATTTCGGCTTCGAGCTCGGCAATATAGGCTTCGAGCTCGGCGATGCCCATCAAACTCAGATCCTTGGGTGTCGCCGGCTTGCGACGCGGTTCGAGTTCCAATTCGTCCATCAACTGCCGCTCCCTCGGCTGGCGTCTTCCTTCGATCGACGCCGGGATTATATATCGTTTAAGATCATGAGCGCTGGACCGCGCGCCACCCTGGCGGCCGCGTTGCGCGCCAGAAACCGGGATTTATCATGCCTGCACCGCTGATGCCCAAGGCGACTGCCGTATGGCTTGTCGACAACACTTCGCTCACCTTTGAGCAGATCGCCGATTTCTGCGGTCTGCATCCGCTCGAAATTCAAGCCATCGCCGACGGTGAAGTGGCGAACCAGATGCAAGGCCTCGATCCGGTGGCAAACGGCCAGACCACTGCCGAGGAAATCGCACGCTGCCAGGGCGATCCCGATGCCCGCCTGGCGCTGTCGCCGCAGGCGATGCCGCCGCAGGTCGTCAAGCACCGGGGTCCGCGCTACACCCCGATCGCCAAGCGCCAGGACAAGCCCGACGCGATCGCGTTTCTGTTGCGCAGCCACCCGGAATTGTCGGACGCGCAGATCTCGAAATTGATCGGCACGACCAAGCCGACAATCGCCGCGGTGCGCGACCGCACCCATTGGAACAGCCCGAACATCAAGCCGCGCCACCCGGTCGGGCTCGGGCTGTGCACGCTCGACGAGCTCGAAGACACCGTCCGCCGCGCCCGCGCCCGGCTGCCGGCGGCGGAGCAGGAGGCGCTTATGAGCGCGTCCGAGGCGCTGGAGACTTAAGCCGGGCTTTTGGCGGAATAGCCGGCCTTTGCCAGCGCGTCGCCGATGTCGCCGAGGACGGCGGGGTCGTCGATCGTGGCCGGCATCGGGTATGGCTCGCCGTCGGCGATCTTGCGCATCGTGCCGCGCAGGATCTTGCCTGACCGGGTTTTGGGCAGGCCGGCGACGACAAGAGCCGTGTGAAAGCTCGCGACCGGGCCGATGCGTTCGCGGACCAGGGCCACGGCTTCGCGCTCGATCTGGTCGACGGGACGTGCGGCGCCGGCCTTCAGCACCAAGAGACCGAGCGGCACCTGCCCCTTGAGCGCGTCGGCAACACCGATCACGGCGCATTCGGCGACGTCGGGATGCGCCGCCAGCACCTCCTCGATCTCCCCGGTCGAGAGGCGGTGAGCGGCGACATTGATGATGTCGTCGGTGCGGGTCATGACATTAACATAGCCGTCCTGGTCGATGAAGCCGGCGTCGGCGGTCTGGTAAAATCCGGGAAACGTCGACAGATAGGTGCGGACGAACTGGTCGTCGGCCTCCCACAATGTCGGCAGTGCGCCCGGCGGCAGCGGCAGCTTGACCGCCAATGCGCCGATCGTACCGAGCGCGACCTGCCGCGCGTCGCCCTCCGCTTCGGCGTCGAGCACGCGTATGTCCCAACCGGGCACCGCGCAGGTGCACGAGCCGTGCTTGACCGGCAACAGCTCGAGCCCCAGGCAATTGGCCCCGATGGGCCAGCCAGTCTCGGTCTGCCACCAATGGTCGATGACCGGAACCTGAAGGTGCTCCTCGGCCCAGGCGAGGGTCGCCGGGTCGGCGCGCTCGCCGGCAAGGAACAGCGCTCGAAGGGTCGACAGGTCGCGGGTGCGGATCAGCCTGCCCTCGGGGTCCTCGCGTTTGACCGCGCGGAACGCGGTCGGCGCGGTGAAAAACACCCGCACCCGATGCTGCTCGATGACCCGCCAGAAAGCCCCGGCATCCGGCGTCCCGACCGGCTTGCCTTCATACATCACGCTGGTGCACCCATAGATCAGCGGGCCGTACACCGTATAGGAATGCCCGACCGCCCAGCCGATGTCCGACGCGGTCCAGAACACCTCGGCGGGCTGGACCCCGTAAATGTTGCGCATCGACCAATATAAGGCGACGGCATGTCCGCCATTGTCGCGCACCACACCCTTCGGAATGCCGGTCGTCCCCGACGTGTAAAGAATGTAGAGCGGGTCGGTCGCCAGCACCGGGATGCACTCCGCGGGCCTCGCGGCGGCGGCGAGCTCGTCCCAGTCGTGGTCGCGTCCGGCGACGAGACCGGCCCGGCACGTCGGCCGCTGCAGGACGACGCAATGCTCGGGCTTCGACTTCGCCTCGGCGATGGCCGCGTCGAGCAACGGCTTGTACTGGACGATGCGGCTGACCTCGATGCCGCAGGAGGCCGACAGGATCACCCGCGGGCGGGCGGCGTCGATCCGGATCGCCAGCTCATGCGCCGCGAACCCGCCAAAGACGACCGAATGGACCGCGCCGATGCGCGCGCAGGCCAGCATCGCCATCGCCGCCTCAGGCACCATCGGCATATAGATCAGCACCCGGTCGCCTTTGCCGACGCCGAGCCCGGCGAGAACCCCGCCGAGGTGCGCTACCCTATCGCGCAATTCCCGATAGGTGAAAGTCACGATCTGGTCGGTGACCGGGCTGTCCCAGATCAGCGCGATCCGCTCGCCGCGGCCGGCCATGACATGGCGGTCGAGCGCGTTCCAGCAGGTGTTGAGCCGGGCGCCGGCGAACCAGCGGTAAAACGGCGGCCGGGTCGCGTCGAGCACCCGCTCCCAGCGCCGCTCCCAGTCGATCGCCTCGGCCGCCTCGGCCCAGAATTCCTCGGGCCGCTCGATCGACCGGCGATAGGTTTCGGCGTATCCCGGCATCACTGGCCTCCCCTGTGTCGACTTTGCCGTGAATACTCCGGCGGTTCGGCGCTTGGTGCCAAGTTTTTCGCGCGTTCAGGCGGTGCGGCGTTGGCGCCGGGCATGCGGTAAGCGGCCAGAACGGCGCAGCACCCGCAGCCCTGGCGCGCGCAACGGCGTGCCCTTGGCCCGATCATCCCCGGCTGGCGCCGATATGGGCGACCGCCTCGATTTCTACCTTGAGCGCGGGATCCGCCAATGCCGCCACCTGCACCAGGGTCGAAGCCGGGAAATTTCCGGTAAAGAACTCGCGCCGGGCCTGCCACACTTTCTCGCGCTGGGTGATGTCGGTGACAAAGATCGTCACCTTCATGACGTCGGCCATGTTGCCGCCGGCCGCCTCGACCAGGTTGCGGATCTTGGTGAAGATCGCTTTCGCCTGCACGTATTCGTCGCCCGCGGCGTCGCTGCCCCGCGCGGTCATCCCGGCGATATAGGCAATTCCACCCGCGACGAGGCAGTTCGACCAGGTACTCGCCGGCGGTTCGGGCACGGCGGGGCTCGTGGCGCGGTCGATACTCATGGGTTTGGCTCCTCGATCAACAAAGCCGAGCTTAGCGAATGGCGCGAACCGCCGAAAGGGCGGCGGCAGCGACGTAACTCGATGCCATTGGTGGCGTCGGCAAACGAGGCCGACCGTCCACTTTCCTCCGCTGCCGAGCAGTTCCTGCCCGGCTACGGCGATTTGCCATAATCGTATAGTACGCTGTCGCGTTTCCCTGGGTTTGCCACCGAGCGGCGGCGTAACGAGGAGGAATACCGATGATGGCGGCACCCTCGAAATCGGAAGCAAGAACGGCCATGCGAGAGGCGTTTCGAGGACCGCTCAGCGGGGCCGAACTTTCAACCCATTGGGGAATTGTGCTGTAGATTCGCTGTATTTTGCGTACCCTGAAGAATGATGGACAACTCATGATTGCGGCATTGAACGGCACACCTGGACCGTTGGAACTCGGCCTGCGGATGCTGCCGATCGCCGTTGACAAATCCGGCGTCGGTCGTCAGCAATTCGCAGTCGCTGCGCCCGTGGAGGAATGATGCTGTCGAAAGCTGCCCTTGCCGTGTACCGGCGCGATGGTTTTGTCGTGCTGCCCGACATTCTAAGCCCGGCCGAGATCGGAGCGTTGCGGCAGGTGACCGGCGAATTCGTGCAGCGTGCGCGTTTCGTGGGCGCCAATGACGATATCTACGACCTCGAAGATACGCATTCGCCGACCGAGCCACGCGTGCGGCGGATCAAGACGCCGCATTTGCACCATGCCGAATACGCACAGGCGGCACGCCATCCGAAGATCGTCGAGGTGTTGAAGGATTTGTGGGGCACGGTGCGCTTCGACACCGGCAAGCTCAACATGAAGTCTGCCGGGTTTGGCGCGCCGGTCGAATGGCACCAGGATTGGGCGTTCTACCCGCACACCAACGACGACCTCGCCGCGGTCGGGATCATGCTCGACGACTGCGATCTCGAAAACGGCCCGATGATGGTGGTTCCGGGCAGCCATTCGGGCCCGGTCTACGACCATCACGGTCCCGACGGCCGCTTTTGCGGCGCGATGGACCCCGACGCTTGCGGTGCCGACGTGTCGCGTGCGGTGCCGTGCCTGGGCAAGGCGGGCTCGATCACCGTCCACCACGTACGCGCGGTGCACGGCTCGGCGACCAATTTCTCCGGCAAGGAGCGTCGGTTTCTGCTGTTCCAATACCGCGCCGCCGACGCCTGGCCGTTGCTCGGCTTCAAGGACGGGATCGAGAAGTTCGACGAGTTGCTGTTGGCCGGCGCCCCGACATTGGCGCCGCGGCTGGCCCCGGTTCCGGTGCGGCTGCCATTGCCGCCCGCCGAACACCAGGGCTCGATCTATGAGAACCAGCGGGCTACCGGCCGCCGGTTCTTCGAAACCGCGGCGGGGCGAGAACAAGTTCCAGTCGCGGCGGAATAACGGCAGGAGCCAGTCGCGGGGATCGGCTCGACACTAGAGCAGCGAAAACTGCGCTTCCGTCGGGGCCGGGTAGAGGATCGTGCCGTCGGGAAGCGGATGGGCGCCGGCGGTCAGGCTCGCCGGCTCGATTTTGTTCGGCCCCAGGATGTGCTCGACCGCGACGCCCGACACCAGCAGGTAATCGGAGATGATACGCCGGTGACAGCGCCACCACACCGCCTCGGCGCACATGATCGCGGTGCGGTCGTCGCGGGCGAGGGCGATCAATTCGTCCAGCCCTTGGCGGAAGGCGGGGCTCGCGGCGGCGTAATCGGCGTAATTGCGAAACGGGTCGCTGCGCCACAGCGTGTTCGGTGACGCCACTCCGTCTTTGCGCGGGCTACGCAAGCCGCCCAGCGCCGGCAAATGGCGATAGCCGATCCCCTCCGCAGCGAGCGGCGCCGGCAGTGCATCGACGTTGAACTGCGGGTTCGTCCGCGAGCGCGGCAGCGAGCGCACATCGACCAGCAGCCCGATCGGAACCTGGCCGAGCAGATCCACAAGCTGCGTAACCGAGCGGGTCGAGTGACCGATGGTCCATAACGTCATCTGTTCGTCCGTCATCGGTGTTCTTGTCGTGCGTTAGCAGGCAAGCTGCTGTAATTACATGGGATTTACCAAAAGAGTTGCAATGATCCACAGGCTTGTCCTAGACCCCGCCCGGGAGGATCGAGCATGGATCAACGTTCGATTGAAAAACATCTGCGTCGTTGGCGCAGCCGCGACAAAACGCCAGGCGATCACCGGCCCGGTGATGCAGGAAAGGACACGGCCTCTGACGGCCGCAGGCACAGTGCCACAACCGGCAGCGGCCTTTCCGTCGAGGGCCAAATCCGGAAGGAATGGGATCCCGCGAGGGGCGGCGGCCTGCCGGTTTTCCTCGCTCCGGCCGGCGGCGGCAACTGACGCCCCGGAGTCAAAATCACGGGTCGTGCCGCGTTGTCAAAGGGACGAATGTCGCGCTCGCCGGACGCTCGCAACCTCCGGTCGACCGAGACGATCGGCGCCGTCCTGGCGCCGATTGTCTAGGCGGGGTTAGGTGCAGCCGGGTCAACGTTTCCCCGACCACGAAATCGGCATCTTGCGTAACCCGACCGTCGCCGAAAGCTCAGCTGCACTCCAGATCACAGACATGAAAGCAATCCTGCTGCGCCAGCCCGGCGGCCCCGACGCGCTCGAATATGTCGAGGTGCCGACGCCAATTCCAGGCGAGGGAGAAGTACTGGTCAAGGCCGACACAATCGGCGTCAGCATGCCCGAGGTGCTGGTGCGGCGGGGAACCTATAACTGGATGCCGCCCCTGCCGGCGATCCCCGGCATCGAGATGAGCGGCACCGTCGCGGCACACGGCCCCAACGTCACCGCACCGGCGATCGGCCAGGCGGTCTTTGTCAGTGCCCGCGACCTGCCGGTGCGGGCCGGCTGCTATGCCGAATACATCGCGGTGCCGGCGCGGGCGGCGCATCCGCTGCCCGACGGCTGTGCGCTCGAAGCGGCGGCCTGCTTGTCGAATTACCAGGTCGCCTATCACCTGCTGCACACCGCATCGCGCGGGGTCCATGCCGAAACCATGCTGGTATACAATGCTGCGGGCGGCGTCGGCAGCGCCGCGGTTCAGCTGGCCTTATTGGCCGGACTGAGCGTAATCGGGGTCGCCGGCTCGGACGCCAAGACGCGCGCCGTGACCGATCTCGGCGCCGGTCAGGCGGTCAACTACCGGACCGAGGATGTCGTGGCGCGCGTGATGCGAAGCACCGGCGGGCGCGGCGTCGACCTGATCCTCGACCCGGTCGGCGGCAAGGGTTTTGGTCGCAATTTCACGATGCTGGCGCCGCTCGGTATGGTGATTTCCTATGGCCGGCTCGACGGACCGCCCGAGGCCGATCTGGTGGCCGCGATGCGCGCCAATTCGGCGGCGAGCCCGGCATTGCGCTTTTTTACGATCCACAGTTTTGACGACCGCCCCGACATCCGCGCAGCGACGATGAAGACCTTGCTCGGCCATCTCGCCGCCGGCGAGATCCGGCCGCTGATCCACGATCGGCTGCCGCTCGCGGAAGCCGCTCGCGCCCACGAACTCCTCGAAAGCGGTGCGGTCGTCGGCAAATTGCTGCTAAAGCCGTGAGCCGTCCGGTGCGGCGCTACGGCGCGGAACCGCGGTCGAGCGTGGCAAGACGCTGGGCCAGCGGGCCCAGTTCCCACTCCCGTGCCAGGGCCGCGGCCGCATCCCAGTTGGGCCTCTGGTCGCCGAGGCAGGGGAGGGGGGCACCGGCATCCATCGTTGCGATCGAGCGATAGAGCCGTAGCTCTTCTGCCTGGGTCGCGAACCGGCCGTCTGCGAGGGCCGCTTCGAGCGAGCCGTAGCGCTGCAGCAGAGCCGCGGCCCCCTTAGCCCCGACACCCTTGGCGCCGGGGATCTTGTCTGACGGGTCGCCGCGCAATGCGATGAAGTCAGGCACCTGCTTGGGATCGACGCCGTAGCGGTCGCGCACTTCGGCGGGGCCGATCCGTACCATCTCGCCGGCGCGCACCGGCTGTAGGATTACCGTTTTTTCCGAGGCGAGCTGGAATGCGTCGCGGTCGCCGCTCGCCACCACCGCGGCGCCGTCGCGTCTCTCCTCTTGCGCGACCGCAGCGGCAAGGAAGTCGTCGGCCTCATATCCCGGCGCCTTGGCGGCGACAAAGCCGCAGGCGGTAACGAATTGCGGCAAGATGGCGAGCTGGTCCAGCAGCTCGGTGTCAAACTCGCGTCCGGTTTGGTAGCTGGCGAGCGCCCGATGGCGGTAGGTCGGCGCGTCGAGCGTGTCCCAGCCGACGAGAACGGCGCGCGGCTCTTCGCGCGTGTAAAGACGCACCAGAAAATTTGCAAAACCGACGATGGCGCCCCCGCCCGCGCCGCCGCGCCGCCGGATCGCTTTCGGCAACGCGTGATACGAGCGATGCGCGAAGGAATCGCCATCGACAACGAGCAACGGCCGGCTCAACTCGGATGCCTCGCAGTGTGAACAGCTGCCGCCGGTTTGTGCTGCATTCCGTACATCTTTTTCATCGGCCGTCCCAATCTTGTCACCGCCGGGCGAATGACCCAATATCGCGACCCCGGTCGCTGACCACGGAGATCGACTTTATGCGCGCTTGGTATCATTGCGAAAACGTCTACCCGTTTGTGCCGCAGGAAGTCCTGGATGCCGCCCCCTCGGTGCGCGCCAGCCTGCCCAACAAATTTTGCGACCCGAAGATCTCTGCGGATTTATTCGAAGAATGCCTCGACGAGCACCTGTTGTGCGACGATCTCGGCGTCAACGTCGTCTCCATCGAGCATCATTCCGGGATCAACAGCCTTTATGGCGCCAGCCCGATGATCCTCGGCATCCTCGCGCGCCAGACCAAAAAGGTCCGCATCCTCAGCCTCGGCACCCTGATCACGATCCGCCCCGACCCGGTGCGCATCGCCGAGGAATACGCGACCGCCGACGTGATCTCGCGCGGCCGGCTCGACATCGGCTTTGTCAAGTCGGGTGACAGCGAGATGGTCTCGGGCAACGCCAACCCGGTCGGCTATGTCGACCGCTTCTGGGAGGCGATCGACCTTATTCAAAAGACGCTGACGTCGCATGACGGTCCGTTCAGCTGGGAGGGCAAGCACTACACCCACCGCCACGTCAACATCTGGCCGCCCACTTACCAGCGTCCGCATCCGCCGATGTGGGCGGCGACCGGCGATCCCGAGACCTCGGCCGAATTAGGCCGGCGCGGCATGGTCAATGCGCTGGTCCTGCGCGGCCCGGAAGCCAGCAAGCGTGCCTTTGACGCGTACCGCGGCGCTCGCCGCGAGGCCGGGTTGCCGGCGCCCGGCACGGACCGCTTTGCCTATGCAGCACTCGCCTATGTCGGCGACACCGACGAGGAAGGGATTCGCGTGGGCAGCAAGCTCTTGTGGTTTCTCAACACCAGCCTCAAACAGTCGCCGCAGATGTCGAAATTTCTGCCGGGGCGGACGCCGCCCGAATTCGCCGCACAAAACTACCGCAACGCGCCGCGGCCGGGAAGCCAAGCCGCCGCGCGCCCGGGCCAAAGCCTGATCGGCATCACCGCCGAACAGGCGATCGCACGCGGCATCCTCGTCGCCGGCAACCCGGACACGGTCTACAAGCAGATCATGGACATCTACGACAAGGTCGGCGGCTTCGCCAATTTCATCTTTATCGGGCGCTCGGGCTTTCTCGATCACCAGGAAGCCGAAAAAGGGATCCGCCTGATGGCTAAAGAAGTCCTCCCGCGCCTGCCGGAGGCCACTACGACCCCCGAGCCCGCCCGCCACGCCGCCGAATGACATGGCCATTCCCACAGCGCGAGGGCCGATTGCGCGTGAGGTCAAAATCTCTTTCAGCGAACCTTGCGTACACAGCCGCAAACAGCGGCGGTAGGAGCGAGATAAAGAAATGGCCGATCGACTGACCCTGACGCGCGCCCTTTGAGAGTGCCGGCATGGCAAGCGATGTTGCCGAACATGTCGCGGCTCGGATTTACGACGCGATCCACGAGAATGTCGCGACCAAAGCCGACGTCAATGCCTTGCGTGCGGAGATGCGCGAAATCGAGCGACGGATTGTCATTCAACTCGGTGCCGGCGCCGTTGTTATCGCCGGCCTTTTGTTCTCGGCGTTGCATTTTTGGGCGCCACAGGCTTGAACGGTCTGTTACCCGGTGCCGCTGCGTCGGCCCGCCGGTCGCGCTCGCAATCTGGCGCATGGCGGCCCTCGACACCCATCGGCGGCGCGTCCGCTCCGCCGGAAGCGATCTGACCGTCTTGCTCCTAGATCCTATAGTATTGACCCGATCACCGCAGTGCCGCGGCGATGTTGCCGCCGTCGACGGTGGTGACGTCGGCGGTAGTCTTGAGGGCAAGGGCGTGGTTGAGAAAAGCCTGGGCGACGTCGTCGGCGGTAACTTCGCGGCCGAGCAAATTGCCGGCCAGATAGTCGGCTTCGCTGACGCCGCGGGCCTGCGCGCGCGCGGCGATCATGTCCGGGGTCAACAGGCCGCTCTGGATGCGGTCGGCATTGACTGCGTTGGCGCGGATACCGTGGGCGCCGTAATCGAGCGCGTATTGCCGCATCAGCGCCAAGGTCGCCGCCTTCGGCAGGCCGTAGGGGCCAAAATTCGGACCGGGGTTGACCGCCTGTTTTGACACGTTGAACAACAGGCAACCGCCGGTCCCCTGCGCCAGCATGATGCGGACGGCGTTTTGCGCCACCGTCTGATGGGCGAAGAAATTTAATTCGAAGCTCTGCCGCAATATCGCGTCGTCCACCTCGCCGATCCGGCCCTGCCAGGCGGCGCCGGCATTGGAGACGACAATGTCGACGCCGCCGAACTGCGAAACCGTGCGGTCGAAGGCGGCGCGTACCGAACCGGGATCGGTCACGTCGCAAGCGAAACCGAGGGCTGCGCCGCCGAGCTTTTTGGCCGCCGCCGCGGCCGCGTCGCCGTCGATGTCGAGCAAGGCGATTTCCGCCCCGCTGCGAGCCATCGCCCGCGCCGTCGCAAAACCGATGGTGCCGGCGGCCCCGGTCACAACCGCAATCTGCGCGGCGAGCGGCTTCTCGACAACCTGGCCGAGCTTGGCCTGTTCGAGCGACCAGTACTCGATGTCGAACAGATCGGCCTCGCCAGCCGGGTCGAAGCGTCCGACGGCCTCGGCGTCGGTGACTGTTTCGACCGTTGATACAGCGATGTCGGCGGCGATCCGCGCATCCCGTGCATTGCCGCCGAGCCCGAACAGTCCTAATCCCGGCACCATAATGACCCGCGGCATCGGGTCGAGCTCGCGTTTCGGCATGGCCTGGCGCGGATTGTGGCGGGCGAAATAGGCGTGGTAATCGGCGACGAAGCGATTGACCGCGTCGCGCACCGCGGCCTTGAACTCGTCGAGCCGGCCGGGTTCGGGTGGTGGAACGATCAGCGGATAGTTTTTGGTGCGCAAGGTGTGATCCGGGGTGGCGACGCCGGCTTGGCTGTATCGTCCGACCTCGGCGCCGTTGACGTAGTCGAGGATCGCCGCGTTCGTGCGGAATTCGAGGATGAAGCGTTTGTAGGCGCCGGCCTCGACTGGTGAGGATATGGCGCAGGCCCCGCGCAGGATCGGCGCCACCTCGGCCGCGCTGGCGATCGGCGCAGGAAGCCGGGCGAGCGGAAAGACGATCGTGCTGCGATGACGCGCCAGGCGCTCTTCGGCCTGCGAGACCGCCGCAATCATGCGCTCATAGGCTTCCTGCGCTGTGTCGCCAAAGGTGAAAATGCCGTGTTTCAGCAGCACCAGCCCTTCGACTGCGGGGTCGGCGTCGAAGATTTCGGCTGCTTTTTTGGCAAGCCGGAAGCCCGGCATGATGTATGGCACGAGCCCCAGCCGGCTCCCGTAAAGCTCGGCGCAGCGTTCGGCGGCGTCGGGCTGGTCGGCGAGGCTCAGCACTGCGACTGAGTGAGTGTGGTCGACAAATTTATGCGGCAGGAAGGCATGCAGCAGGGTTTCGACCGACGGGTTGGGGGCGCCGGGATCGATCAAATTGGCGCGCTGCACCCGCACCATCTCTTCGTCCGACAGGGTCTCGCGCCGGCGCAATTTGCGCAACGGATCAAGCCGAACGGCCGGAAGCCCGGCGGGCTCGATCGCCGCCATGTCCCAGCCGCTGCCCTTGACGCACAGCACCTCGGCCTCTTCGTCGAGGAGATCCTTTACGACGGTCTTGACTGACGTGTTGCCGCCGCCGTGCAAAACCAGCTTTGGATCGCCGCCCAACAGACGCGAGGTGTAAACCCGCAACGCGACGTCGCGGCCGATCCCTTGGCCGGCGTAGCGATCGACCAGCCGCTCGGCCTCCGCATCCGACCACAGATTTTGCATTGTCGACTCCCGCGGCAGAACGGCGGCGCAGGCTTATCAATGCAATGCGGCGTCGGGGGAGACAAGAGTCGGGGCTTCTTCAAACCGCGGCAAGTGGGGCCAGTCGAGGTATGCGCAGGCCTCAAAAGTTCGGAGATCGCTCGGCGGCAGGCGACAGACGCGCCGTTTCGGGCACCTCGGCGCTTGCGGTTTTGAAGACCCCTTCGCGCACCAGCCGTTCGCGCACCCCGTCGAGCAGGCTCAAGGTCTGGGCCAGCCCCTGGATCGGGATCGCCACGGTGAATTCCGTGACCGCGCGAAGCTCGCGATTGTTGCCGGCGGCGACCGTCTCCAGCCGCTGGAACTCGAGCCGCGCCACGCCGTTGAGGATCGACACGTCTTTCAGGCTGTCGCAGAAATAGATTGGCATCGGGTTTCGTCCATCTTGGTCAGGGCTCGTGCAGGCTCTCGTCGATGACGCGGGTCAGCGGGTTCAGCACGTATTGCAAGACCGAGCGGCGGCCGATCTTGATGTCGGCGACAAGGCGCATCCCCGGCCTCAGCTCGAACCCGGGCGGCAGGTTGCGCAATTTTTCCTCGGTCAGCATGACCCGGGCGCGGTAATGGATCGCGCTCTGCCGCATTTGCGTCTTTAGGTCGGGCGCCGTCATGTCTTCCGCGGTCTCGCGCGCACTGCTGTCTTCGATCGTATCCGGCGTCAGGGTTTTCAGCACGCCGTGGGCGAGGCCGTATTGCTGCCACGGCAAGGCCTCGAACTTGATGGTCACCGGGTCGCCGAGGCGCACCCGTGCCACGTCGCGGGTGTCGATCTCGACCTCGGCGACGAGCGGCGCATCGGTTGGCACCATGCGGATCATCGGCTCGGCTTCGCGCACTACCGCACCCTGCGGCCGCGCCGCCACCTCCAGCACCGTTGCGGCGCGCGGCGCGCGCAGCACTGCCAGGCTGTGGCGCAGCTGGGCCTTCGACAATTGGGCGGCGGTCGCATCGCGGTCACTGCGGGTCTGTGCCATTTCTTCGGCAAGCTTGCGCTTCCACTCGCCAATAAACGCATCGCGATCGGCTTGCGCAGCGACGATCTCGTCGGCCAGTTTTTGCTGCTCGCCCTGATTGGTAGCCAGCCGCGACTGCGCCTCGACCCGGCGCTGGCTGGTGTCGATCAGCCGGAGCCGCGAGGCAAGATCTTTCGCCACCAACGTCCGGTAAATGTCCTCCGCCTGCATGGCGAGACGGATCTGCTGATCGAGGCCTCCCGCCTCGGTCTTGTGAGCCGCGAGATCCGCCTTGCCTTCCTCGATCTTGCCGTCGGAGGCGGCGATGCGGGCGATATATTCGTCGCGGCGCTTGCCGAAAATGTCCTGTTGGGTGCGCTCGTCGTCATTGGGATTGGCGGGGTCGTAGACGCTACCGGCGAGTTCGGTCCCGATGCGGTCGTAGGTTGCGTCCAGACGCCGCAATTTGGCGCCGATCTCGGCCTCGTCGGCCCCGGAGAAAGTCGGGTCGAGGGTCGCCAATACTTCTCCCGCCCTGACCTTTTGTCCCATCTTGACCGCGACCGAGCGGACCACCGAGGTTTCGAGCGGCTGGATCACGATCTCGCTGTCGCTGGTCACCATCCGGCCGTTGGCGCCGACGATGATGTCGACCTTGGCCAGGGCCAGCGCCGTCGCCGCTGCCGCGACGAGCCCGGCCATCAGCCACAACACGATGCGCCGCCGCGGCGGGGCGGTGAGGACACTCTCGAAATCGTAGTCGATCAGTGCGCGAGGCGCCGGTGTGCCTGCGCCCGATTGCGGCGTCGTCAGCGCAGTGCCGATCATTGGTACACCCGCGCCTGTTGCGCCCAGAGCTGGTTGTAGGGCAGACAGCTGCGCAGCAGGGCCTCGTGCCGGTCGGCCTGAACGATGCGGCCTTGGTCGACGACGATGATCACGTCGGCGCGGGCGACAAACGACAGCCGGTGGGTGACGATGACGATCGTGCGGCCATGGGCGATGCCGGCGAGATGCTGCTGCACGATCGCCTCGCTCTCAGGATCGAGCGAGCTCGTCGCCTCGTCAAAGACCAGGACCGGCGGCGCATGGATCAACGCGCGAGCGATCGCCAGACGCTGGCGTTGGCCGCCAGACAGATTGGAAGCCCCCTCTTCCAGCATCGTCGCATAGCCGTGCGGCAGACGCTGGATGAATTCGTGCGCGCCGGCGACTTGCGCCACCCGCACGACCTCGTCGAGCGAGGCTGCGGGCTTGGTCACGGCGATGTTGTCGCGCACCGTGCCGCGAAACAGAAAGTTCTCCTGCAGGACGACCCCGATCTGGGTGCGCAGATGGGCGAGGTCGAGCTCTTTCAAGTCCTGGCCGTCGATCTTGATCAGCCCGGTCTGCGGCCGATAGAGTCCTTGCAACAGCCGGGTTATCGTCGTCTTGCCCGAGCCGCTGCGGCCGACAATGCCGACGACCTGCCCCGGTTCGATCGCAAACGAGATGTCCCTGACCGCGGGTGCGGCCGCGCCCGGGTAGTGAAAGGTCACATCGTCGAATTCGATATGGCCGCGCACCACCGGGGCCAGCTGGCCGCTCGCCGGCTCGGGCCTGGTCTGCATCAGCTGCGCCAGCAATTTCAGCGACAGCACCGCCTTCTGGTATTCCTGCATCAGCCCCGAGGCCTGGATCAGCGGCTGCGCCAGCCGCAAGCCCAGCATGTTGAAGGCGATCAGCGCGCCGACCGTCATCTTGTCGCTGAGCACAAACAGCGCGCCGAGCGCGCCGATGCCGACGCTCATCCCGCGTTCGAGGCTCATGATCACGCTGCGCGCGCGGGCGGCGGTGTGGTCGAGCGTCAAGGTCTTGGCCGCCGCCTCGTCGGTGAAGCGGCGCCAGCGCAGCAGCGAGCGCGGTTCGAGCGCCAAGGTCTTGATCGTGTCGATGCCGTTCAGGATCTCGAACAGAAACGCCTTGCGCCGGCCTTCGATGTCGTTGACGTCGCGCAGCTTGAGGCGGAACTCGCGCGACATGACCGCCAGGGTGACAAAGGCGACGGCTGAGACCGCGAGCACGATCAGTGTCAGTTGCCAGGAATAGATCAGCAGTACCGGCAGAAAGATCACCACCGACATGAAGTCGAGCAGCGTGTTGAACAGCCGGCTCGCCAGGAAGTCGCGGACGTTGTTGGCCTCCTGCAATTTGTAGGCGGTGACCCCCGACGGATTGGCGTGGAAATAGTCGATCGGCAGGGTCAGCAGATGGGCGATCGTGTCGGTGGCGATGACGTGGTCGAGCTTGCGGGTGATAAAGGCCAGCAGGTAATTCCGCATGTAGTTGAAGCCGCCGTCGAACAGGATCAGCACAACGACGCCGGCGGTGATCGTATAGAGTGTCGAAAAGGCCTGGTTTGGCACCACCTTGTCGACCAGGATCTGGAAAAAGATCGGCACCGACAGGGCGATCAGATGCATCGCCAATGCCGCGACGACGACGTCGCGGATCAGCCGGCGCTCGGCGAACAGCTTGCGGGTGAACCACGAGAAGCCGAACTTCGCGTCCTCGCCGCTCGGCGGCAGCGGTGCGATGACCAGCGCCGCGCCGTGCCACGACCGCTCGAGCTCGGCGCGCGACAGAAAGAAAATCTCGCCGTCGCGAAACACCGGGTCGGAGATCGCGACCTCTTCGCCACCGCGCCGCACCCCCATCAGGATCACGGCGTTGGCATTGGCGAGCACCAGCACCAGCGGGTGGGCAAAGGGCCGCGTCTGCAATGCGTGCCAGTCGAGCCGGGCATGTTCGGCGGTCAATCCGAACTCGCCGGCAAGGGACGCGAGCCGTGCCACCGGCAGGGTCGCACCGTCGACCAGGCTGCGCCGTCTTACCGCTCCGACATCGGCGTAGACGCCGTTCTGGATGCCGAGCCGGAATAAACAAGCCAAGCCGGTCTCGCACGAGACCACGTCATCGGCCGGGGCGTCCGCCGGACGGGCAGCCGGCTTCTCGGTCGCAGGGGTGTCCGCCGGCACGGGCGGTCGCCGCCGGCTCGAGCGTCCGGCATCGCGCCGACGGGCGGGCGGCGCCATCTCCGGCGCGGCCGCGTGCCGGCGGCGCAACGAGGCGACCAGCTTCGCCGCTATCGGCATTTGCCCTCCGCTCGATCTCGATCCACAGCCGCCGCTCCGGCCTCAGCGCTGTCGGCGCCATCGATGCGAGCTCGAATTGAATATGTGAGAAAATTATGACAATTTCCCAAGGAAATCAAGAATAAATCAAAAGCGGCCAATAAAACCGACGGCAGACATGGTGAATATTAATAAATTGCCGGCGAGATTCATATGTCTCGCCGCGCGACCGCCGCCACCCCTCGCCCAGCCCGGCCTCGCTGCCAGCGGCCGGCGCCACGGTTCAACTGATAAAGTACAGGTGCGTGGCGGTGAGGGTCGCCGGTCAGGGTGGCGACGAGGCGCTCGCCTGTGGTCGTGCCGCTCGCCGAGTACTAGAGATCGCCATTCTTGGTGTCATCGGCAAAGCGCTCGGTCGCGGCGGTGAAGGCGCCGCTAGCGTTTGACGTGAACAGGTCCGCCGGGAGGGCTTTTGGCGTCGCGCTCGCGCCCGGGAGGCCGAGGCTGAAGCCGGCATTGCTGAACGCGGTCTGGTTGCTCGCCGACGCGGCGAAATCCTTGATCGCGTTGTTGGTGCCGGGAGCATTGAAGGCGAACTCGTTGGTGCCGGCGCCGCCGGTCGTCGCCGTGTCACCGCCGGCGTAGAGCAAGTCGCCGCCGCGGCCAATGTCTCAGCTGCCGAACGGGATATGCCAGCTCGGTCCCGGGTTCGACCCGACCAGCGGCTCGCTCGTCGGCGTCGTTCCGTTCATCAGCCAGATCGCCGCCTGGCCGTCGGTGTTCTGCCACAAAATGTCGGATTTGCCGTCGCCGTTGAAATCGCCGGTGCCGACGATGTGCCAGCTCGGCCCCGGGTTCGACCCGACCAGCGGCTCGCTCGTCGGGGTGGTGCCGTTCATCAGCCAGATCGCGGCCTGCCCGTCGCTGTTCTGCCACAGAATGTCGGATTTGCCGTCGCCGTTGAAATCGCCAGTGCCGATCACGTGCCAACTCGGTCCTGGGTCCGACCCGACCAGCGGCTCGCTCGTCGGGGTCGCCCCGTTCATCAGCCAGATCGCGGCCTGGCCACTCGTGCTCTGCCACAGGATGTCGGCTTTGCCGTCACCGTTGAAGTCGCCCGACCCGGTCACCTGCCAGCTCGGTCCCGGGTTCGACCCGGCCAGCGGCTCGCTCGTCGGCGTCGCCCCGTTCATCAGCCAGATCGCCGCCTGCCCGCTCGTGTTCTGCCACAAAATGTCCGACTTGCCGTCGCCGTTGAAGTCGGCGGTCGCGGTCTTGGGAAAGTGGAACGCCGCGCCGTTGGTGAAAAACAGACTTGACGCCGTCAGGGTCGGAATTGGGCTTCCAGCAAGCGTGACGACGAGCTGCTCGGTGGCCGTGGTGCCGGCGGCCGAATAAAACAGCTTGCCGTTGGCCGTGTCGTAGACAAAGCGCTCGGCTGTCGTGGTGAACGCGCCGGTGCCGTTAGCGGCGAAGAGGCTCGCCGGCAGCGCTTCCGGTGCCAGGGTCGCGTTGCTCTGGCCGAGGGCAAAGCTCGACGCGTCGAACACGATCTCGTTCGACTTGGACGCGGCGAAATCGGTGATCGTGTTGGTGCCCGGAGCGCTGAAGGCAAACTCGTTGGCGCCCGCCTCGCCGGTCATCGTCGTGTCGCCGACGGCGTAAAATAGGTCACTGCCGGCACCGCCGACGAGCAGGACCGGTCCCGCCGGAGCAACAAAAACCACGGCGTCCGGGTTGGCGCTTTCGACCGTCAGCCCCTGCGCCGACGAGGCCGGGCTGGTGTTGCCGGCGACATCGACCTCGTGCGCGGTGAGGCTATGCGCGCCCGGCGCCAGCGGGTTCGCGGTGGTGATCGACCAGGTGCTCGTCGCCGCCACCGTCGCCGTCCCGATCGCGGTCGTCCCGTCATAGAGGGTGACCGTGTCGCCGGCCTCGCCGTCGCCGGCCACCGTAAAGGTGTCGCCCGAACTCCCCTTGTCCGCCGCCACCGCAAAGCTCAGCCCCGCGGGTGCGGGGCGGACGTTTTGATCGTGAGTTTGAGTGGGGCCGAGATCGCGCTCGTCTCGCTCGTTGCACTCGTCTCGGTCGCGGTCAGCGTATGCACCCCGGGCGCCAGCGCACCCGCCAGCGTCACCGACCATGTACCACCCGCCGCCACCACCGCGCTGCCGATCGCCGTCGTCCCGTCATCGAGCGTCACCGTATCGTCGGCCACGCCGTCGCCGGTAATCGTCGGCTTGGTCACATTGGTAATGTCGTCGCCTTTGACCCCGCTGTCCGAGGAAGGCGCCAGCGCCAATCCCGTTGGCGCCGGAGCGGAGGCAACAAGCACAGTAATACTAGCCGGGTAGAGACCAGTTGACCCGGTCGTCAGTTCGCTGGTGCCGGCCGCAGTTCCATCTGTCACCGAGAGTTGATCGTTCCCGCTGAACAGCGCTTCGCTGCCAAATACGGTGATGTCGGTAATCCCACCGACGAACCCGCCAACCAGCTCGCTCGTGCCCGCCGCGGTCCCGTCGGTCGCCCAAAGGCCGAAGCCGGATGTCGGGATGTTGTCTGAGCCGTAGAAGAGCGCTTTATTCCCCAACACAGTGAAATCGGGCTCAAGAACGTCTAAAAGGCCATGAGCGGCGCCGGCCCCTTGGACGGCGAGTTCGCTTGTCCCGGCCAGAGTGCCATCGGTTACCCAAAGGTTGGAACGACCGGCAGAATCGAGCCCGGCGAACAGCACCTTGCTGCCAAGAACGGTAAAATCGGGGTTGAGGGAGCCGGCGAACAGCCCTCCGGAAGAAGCTGCGCCAGAGACGAGTTCGCTGGTTCCGCCCGACGTCCCGTCGGTCACCCAAAGACCGAGGTTATTATTGCTGTCCCGGCCTTCGAACAGTACCTTCCCGCCTAGCACAGTGAAATCGGGATCGTTGCTGGCCAACACCCCCCCGGAGGCGGTTCCCGCAGGGGTTAGCTCGCTTGTTCCGGCCGATGTCCCATCCGTCACCCAAAGACCGAGGTTTGCGGTTTTGCCATTGAACCCGAGACCCTCGAACAACACCTCGCTACCGAGCACAGTGAAATCGGGGTTCGCCCCGCCGGGGAACAGCCCCAGAGGATCGCCCCCGTGACGCTCAGTTCGCTCGTCCCGGCACCGGTTCCGTCCGTCAACCAGAGATCGGATTGTTCACCGGTCGACGGGCCAAACCCAACGAAAAGCGCCTTGTTCCCAAAGACCCCTATATCGCGGGGTTGGAGGCCGCCCGGCCCGGTTCCACTAGCCGGGATGATTTCGCTGGTTCCCGCTAGGGTTCCGTCCGTCACCCAGAGATTGACGTGTCCGTTTTTGTCGTCCCCGGCGAATAACGCCCGATCCCCGAATACCGTGAAATCAGGAGGCGAAGGCAGACCGTTGAGACTGGGGCCTGCTATCATCAGCTCGCTCGTCCCCGAGGACGTTCCGTCGGTTACCCAAAGATTAAAATGATTGTTCGAATCCTCGCCTTCGAACAAACCCAAATGGCCGAGAGCCGTTAGATAAGAGGGCTCGTCCGCGAGCAGTCCGGCGGAACTCGGACCCGACACGCTCAGTTCACTGGTTCCCGCCGCAGTCCCATCCGTCACCCAAAGGTTCGGACCGCTTACAAATAACGCTACAGATTTCGTCACCGAGACCTTCTATTCATGGTGTCCACAATTTTTTTCATCAGTAGACCAAGGCAACATTCGCCGCTGCCGGTATCGTCTGTGAATATTGCACGAGTTGCCGTCACATGCTGCGACCCCCTTAAAGCAGTTGACCGTTCGAGGCCGTCTCCAACACGAGACCTATCCGTCACTCATGTTCGGTCGAGGCAATTCGTACGGACGGACAGTTTTACTCTGCCGATCACCGTCAGTAAGACGGCAATTAATTATCACAATTTGAAGGGTAAAGCTATAAAAGTAGTTCGGACAGTGTGTTTAAATTTGTTAAAATGTGAACAATGCCTCATCGTGTCCACGGTGACGAAGTGGGCGGTGGCGGCGGGTGGCGAATGGCCGCCCCTGCCGGTTCACGCCGGCGCCGGCGGTGCCTCCGCGGTGATCCGTCCGGCCTCGATCGCGGCGAGAAAGGCGTGCAAATCGCGTTCGGTCTGGTCGGCGTAGGCGATGGCGAATTCGGCGATCGCTTTGTCGAATTCGCTGCCCTCGCCGACATAGGCCGCTATCGCCACTGCGTCGCCGGCGCGGGCATGGGCGCGGGCCAGGGTGCGGCCGCACAGAGCGGCGTAAAACGGAAACGTCGCTTCGAGCCGAGCCCCGACATCGGCGAGCCGCGAATCCTTGAGCCGCCGGATGTAAAAATGGCGGCCGTCCACCGGGACTTCGGTCCAGCCGAGAAAGATGTCGGTGGCGGCCTGCAGCATGTGCTGGCCGACGACCACGCGCTGGCCGTGATTGGTGTAGTCGGAGGCACCCGCGTAAGGCGCGAGCACCAATTCCTGGGCCTCCTTGATCTGCAGCAGCAGCGGCGCTTCGTCGTCCGACATCAACAGGCCGATGGCGCAAAACGTGCCAACGCTGCCGACGCCGACGACTTTGAAAGCCACATCGCGCAGTTGGTAGCGCTGCAGCAATATCCGCCGGTCTTCCTGCAAAGTTTCGGCGTAGGACGCGAAGGCCCGCCGCGCATGCAGCTCGTGCCGGCTCAGATGATGCACCAGCGGCGGCTTTTCCTTGACATGCCAGGCGCCGCCACGCTGCTCGACCAAGCCGAAATGCGCTTGCCCGCTGTTCAGAATGGCGGCTAGGCGTTTTTCCAGGCTTCGGCGGACCTTCCCGGAATCGACATCGGCGATTGTGCCGGCAAGATCGACGCGCTTATTCCAAGCTTCGAGCGGCGCCAGCCGCGCCAAGCCCGCCATATGCCGGCGATAATCGCGCGCCGCCATGCGCGCAAGGTTCCGACATTCCTGCGCTGGCAGGTGCGCGGCCCGGCCGGCAACGGCCAGGCTGGCGCCAAGGCGCTTAAGGTCCCATTCGAATGGCGCCGGCAGGGTTTCGTCGAAATCGTTGATGTCAAAGACCGGGGTGCCTTCGGGCGAGGCGTAGGCGCCGAAATTGGCGAGATGGCAGTCGCCGCACGACTGCACGCGCAGACCGGTTGCCGGCATCGCGCCGAGGTCGGCCGCCATGACCGCCGCAGCCCCGCGCAGAAAGGCGAAGGGGTCAGACCTTCATCCGCGCGTAGCGCACCGGAAGCAGTTCGGGAATCCGGGTCTTGCCTTCGTCGACCAGAATTTCGACCGGATCGCGTCTGTCCGCCGGCGCCTTCCATTCGGCCTGTGCGTCAAATGGCACCTGATGGCGCCACCCGACACCGGCGTCGCGGCGCTGTCCAAGCTTGGCCGAGAGTTGCGAATTCGCCGTTTGCACCATGCTCCGCACTCCTCTCGCGCCAAAGCTGACGCAAAGCGGTTCGTTGTGCGCTATTCCCAGACGATGCGCGGCACCGCGCCAAGCCGTGCCGGCCCCAGATACATCTTGCCGTCCTGGATTGTGAACGGGGCGGTGATCTTCGGCTTGCCGTCAGGTCCGGGCCTGGCCAGGGTGGCCAGCGCGATCTGCACCAAAGAGGCCTGCTCCGGGGTCAACCAATCGGCGGCGACCAGCGCGTTCAGGATCGCGTCAAAACCCTCGACGCCGCCGGAAAACGCCGCGATCGGCTGCAATTGCTGGTCGAGGGCAAGGGTGCCGTTGCCGCGGACGCCGAGCCCGCCCCATTGCACTCGCAAATTGTCGATCTCGATCGTGCCGCCGGCGTCGCGCCAGGCAGCGACCGCCGGCGCCATTGGACCGTCCGGCACCGCGCCCTTGACTGTGAGCCCAAAGGCCAATCGGTCGATGGTGTGGCTAAAGCTCACCGGCGGTGCTGCTACCTGTATTCCCCTTAAATCGGCCGCCAAACCGAAATTGGTGTCGGTATCGGCTTTCGGCGGCTGTGCCGGGACGGTGATCCAGGCGTCGGCGAATTTGATCGGGATCCTGCCGGTGGCTTCGGCGGTCAGGTCGCTAAAGTTCAGCCACAGCCAAGTCCCGCCCGGGCGGGCGAGTGACGCGGTCCCCGCCGCCAATCGCGCGCTGAGTTTCAGCTCCGGCCGGCCACCCGAGGCGGCCACATCGCCGGAAACTCCTTGGGGTGCGGCCAAACGCCAGTTGTCGAAATCCCAGGGTCGGGCGCTGCCGGTCAGGCTGGTCGCGTGAAGTTCCGGCGGTGGGCTCCATGCCCGATCGCGTAACACCAAATCGTCGATTTCGGTGCGAAATGCCGATGGGAAGCCGGTCACGCGCAGGTCTTGCCAGGAAGCGTCTATTTTGCGGGTCTTCTCGGATTGCTGCCAGGCGAGGACGCCGCCCTTGATTTGTCCGGCGACGATCCACCAATAGGCGGCGTAGGCGCCGAACAGCACCAGCAGCACAACAACGGCCGCGAGACCGAGACGCGTCGAACGGCGCATGGGCGCAGATATGGTGGCGCGGCGCGGAACCCGCCAGTCCGGCGGCTCTGCGGCTGATCGCGTCAGATCTTCAGCACCTCGGCACCGGGCGCCGCCTCCAACTCGCAGGCGTTCACGGTCATCGCCAGCATGCTGTAATAGCCGATGGCGCCGGTCAGCTGGATCAGTCCGTCATTGCCGAAACGATCCTGCATCTTTTTGAAACCGGCGTCGTCGACGCGATGCCGCCGCAACAAATGGCGGGTGAATTCGACGATCTCGGCGTCTTCCGGCGGAATGCCGCGCGAATGGTTCTCGCGGATCGCGGTGATCGTCGTCTCCGAGACGCCGAGCCGGCGGGCGCCGCCGGTTTGCGCGCCCCAGACGTAGACCGCTTCGAATTCGCGCGCGGCGGTCATCGCCGCCAATACCCGCACCCGCATGTCGAGCGAGCCCTCGAAGCGGACATAGGCGCCGAGATCGGCGAGGCGGCCGGCGAGATCCGACGAATGCAGAAACATCGTAAACGGCCCCTGGACCGCACCGCGGCTCGCCACGATGCTGTCAAAGGTGGCGTGGTCCTTGGCCGCGACCTGGTCCTTGCTGGTGATCGGGGGGAGCCTTGCCATGGTCACTCCTTTTGGGTCGAAGGGTTGGGGCGGGTCGAACGTTCGAAAGCAGGTTCGATCCAGTAACGCAGCCACTCGGCGCGTGCATTTTCGCCAAAACGATGATCGGCGAAATCGTCTATGCGCTCGGCCGCGACGGCGCTATCGGGCAATTGTAAAGGGATATCGGTTCAGCTTGATCAAAGCGACGGCGCATAGCTCAATCCGCATGAATGTCCGGGGGCGGCAACATATCCTGCGTCAATGTGTAAATACCATCGGGAAACACCGCCTGTCCTAAGCCGCCTGAATCCGGCCGCTGTTCCTTCCATTTGCTACTCAACTCAAGTCCTGCAGGAAGGCCCTCGGGATTATCTGTATCTGGAATAAATATACCGACATTAAGCGGTTGCCCGTTTGAACCTAGTACAACCGATATTGGGAAACCCCGGGCAAGTACCTGATCAAGATGATACTCCGAACCAAAAGACATCTGACCATAGTAGAAATATAGCCTGACTTTTGCAGCTGGTCGTGGCCATTCACCTTTTTCCACAAGACCTCTGAGCGCCGGATCGGAACTCAGCGTGTTAGCGTAGAAGGCTTATCCCTCTGCATCCGGGAGCCCTATTTGTGGTGGCGTGAGGGCCTCGACAGTGTTAGAACATAAAGCGAACAATGTCCGGTTCGCGAGGCCATCATGCCCGATTTTCCGCGCTCCCTGATCGAGTTCCAGAGCTGCTTTCCGGATGAGGCGGCCTGCGTCGCCTACCTCTTCACGGCACGCTGGCGGCACGGCTTTGTCTGCCCCGCTTGCGGCGGAAGCAAAGCTTGGCAGCTACAAACCAAGGCCTGGACCTGGGAATGCGCCGGCTGTGGCAAACAGACTTCGGTGACCGCCGGCACGATCATGCACCATTCCAAGCTGCCGCTGACCACTTGGTTCTGGGCGGCCTATCTGATGGCGACCCATTCCAACGGCATCTCGGCACTGCAACTGCAACGCCAGCTCGCTCTGGGCTCGTACAAATCGGCCTGGCTGACGGCCGCCAAGCTGCGCCGCAGCATGGTGGCGCCGGGCCGCAGCGCGCTCGCCGGCTGGGTCGAAGTCGACGAGACCGAGATCGTCTGCCGCAGCAAGAATGATCCGCTCACCGGTGGCGGCGGTCGTAGTCATCAGGGCAAGATCCTGGTCGTCGGGGCGGTCGAGATCGAGGATGGCAGAGCCCCCGGCCGTATCCGCCTCAGCCAGGTGCCCGATTACTCGGCTCACAGTCTGCACTCTTTTCTCAAAGCCAATCTCGCGCCCGGCGCCACCGCTAAGACCGACGGATGGTCGGGATATCCCGGCGCCCCCGGTGTCAATCACGATCCCCACGTCGTCGGCAAAATGGCCGCCCATATCATCCTGCCCTGGGCGCACCGCGTCTTCTCCAATCTCAAGATCTGGGCCTTGGGCGTCTATCACGGCCTGCGCCGCAAGCACCTCCAGATCTATCTCGACGAGTTCGTCTTCCGCTTCAATCGCCGCCATACCCGGCATGCCGCATTCCGTTCCTTGCTCGGCATCGCCGCAGCCCACCCGCCCCTGCCTTACAACATGTTGATCTCACCGGAAGCAAAGGCATAAGCCTTTAGCGTAGTTTATTTCCGCCTGAAGGACACGTTTAGCTGGACTGATTTTGCCACTTCCGCTCAGCGCATCGGCAATTAATTGTGGAGGTATGAAATTGCTATTTGGAAATATCTTAATTCCACTAGGGTAATACGCAAGATAATATTTTCGAGGATCTGGATTTGAAGCATCTCTTGAATGGGTTATGCGCATAAGACGATTATAAACTCGGGCTGCCTGACTGTCTGGATTACTGTTCAAGTGACTGTAAACGTAAAGTGTTTTCTTTGATAATGTTAGTTTTGAACTCCTCTCCGGCGAAGTTGCCATTATATTGGGTATGTTACTTTTAGTATCCGACGCCACCGTACATCCCGTACCTGTACATAAATAAAGAAATACTGTTAATGCTACGACCTTTGAGTAGACCCACAGGTTCCATGGGCTGGCGAGCGCGCGGTCGAGCAGCCGCACGTCCTGCACGGCATGGCCGCCGCCGCATTCGGCGACGACCGCGCGATCGATCTCGACGGCGGCGGCGCGCGGCAGCCACAGCGGCTCAGTCGCCAAGACCAGCCATTACTGTCAGATAACGCGCGGCAATGCTGTGGCCGACAGCCTCCCAATCCATTTCTGATGCTTTGTCCGGCTCGGGTTGATCGCGCGCCGGTTCCAAGTTCTTCTCGGCATTGGTCTCGTCATGTTCGGCCACGGCGCCGCCTCTTGGCTCGAAATCCGATCTTGGCGGCGAGAGTGCCATTCCGTCGGCCACTAGACAAGTGCCGCTGCCGCGTGCGCCCTGTATGCTGCGTGTCTGGGTGGCAGCAGCGGGGAGGGGGGCGGTGTCCGGCGTGCTCGACGGCATTCGTGTTCTCGATTTTGGGCGCTACATCGCCGGGCCGTTCTGTGCGGCATTGCTCGGAGATTTTGGCGCTGAAATCATCCGCGTCGAGCGGATCGGCGGCGGCGAGGATCGCGGCTTTATCCCGGTCGGCGTCGGGTCGGCCACGGGCTCAGCCGGCAAAGGCTCGGGCGAAGCCGGCGGCGCGATGTTCCTGGCGATGAACCGCAACAAGCTCGGCATGACCTTGGACCCGGCCGCCCCCAAGGGCCGCGAAATCGTCCGGCGGCTCGTCGCCACCGCCGATGTCGTCGTCGCCAATCTGCCGCCGCGGGTATTGCGGTCGCTCGCGCTCGACCTCGACAGCCTGCGCCAGGTCAAGCCCGACATCATCCTGACCACCGTCACCGGCTTTGGCGCCGGCGGGCCGCTCTCCGACAAACACGGCTTCGACGGCATCGGTCAGGCGATGAGCGGTGCGGTCTATCTCTCCGGCACGCCCGAGCAGCCGATTGCGCTCAAACTGCCCTGGGTCGATTTCGGCACCGCATGCCTGTCGGCCTTCGGCACCTTGGCGGCGTTGATCGAGCGCGGCAGGACCGGGCGCGGGCAAAAGGTCGAGGGCGCCTTATTGCGCACCGCGATCGCTTTTGCCAACGCGACTTTGATCGAGCAGGCGTTGACCGGCGCCGACCGCGTCGCGACCGTCAATCGCGGCTTCAACGCGGCGCCGGCGGATTTTTACCGCTGCCAGGACGGGTGGATCGTGACGACGGTGATCGGGTCCGCAATGTTCCGGCGCTGGGCGGGGATGATCGGCGAGGATTACTGGCTCGCCGACCCGCGCTTTGCCGACGACCAGTCGCGCGCCGACCACGGCGAAATCATTTCGGCGCGGATGACCCTGTGGTGCGCCGAGCGAACCTGCGCCGAAGCGCTTTACGCGCTCGAAGAGGCCAGCATCGTCGCCGGCCAGCTCTATTCGCCGCAGCAGGCGCTCGACGACGCCCACATCCGCGCCGCCCATTTGCTCGAAGACGTGCCGCACCCTGCCCTGCCGACGAGCTTCCCCCTCGCCCCGACCCCGATCGAGCTCTCCGAAACCCCCGGCGGCTACCGCCGCCCCGCCCCGCTGTTAGGCGAGCACACCGACGAGATCCTTGAGAGTCTCGGATACAACTCGGCTGCAATCGCGGCGTTGAGAACGGAGAAGGTTGTCTGACGCAGTAGTCGGCAACGGCACGATTGTTTGATCATTCAACGCCGCAAAAGAACACTGTCCGTCCGCGATTTGCGCGGACGGGCAGTGACTGACTGCAAAACGCCATCCCATCGGGTCGAACCATCGTTCCCGCGAAGGCGAGAATCCGGGCCAGCGACACGCGGCAGCCTCGAGACCCCTGCTTTCGCGGGGGTGACGAGGTTAACCGGGTTCGGCTCGATAGGGTTATGGAGCGATGGACGGGGCCGGCGTCAGAAGTCCATGCCGCCCATGCCGCCGCCCGGTGGCATCGCCGGCGGGGTCTTGGGCTCGGGCCTCTCGGCCACCATCGCTTCGGTGGTGATCAAGAGGCCGGCGACCGACGCCGCATCTTGCAGCGCGTGGCGCACGACCTTGGTCGGGTCGATGATGCCGGCCCGGATCATGTCGGTGAACTCGCCTTTTTGCGCGTCGTAGCCGTAATTCGGGTCGCTGCTGTCGAGCAGCTTGCCGACGATGATCGAACCGTCGGTGCCGGAATTTTCGGCGATTTGCCGTGCCGGATAGAGGATCGCCTTCCTGACGATTTCGATGCCGACCTTCTGGTCGTTATTGGCCGGTTTCAGGCTGTCGAGCGCGCGCGCGGCATAGAGCAGTGCAGCGCCGCCGCCGGCGACGACACCCTCCTCGACCGCAGCCCGGGTCGCATGCATCGCGTCGTCGACGCGGTCCTTGCGCTCCTTGACCTCGACCTCGGTCGCCCCGCCGACGCGGATCACGGCGACCCCGCCGGCAAGCTTGGCCAGCCGTTCCTGCAATTTCTCGCGGTCGTAGTCGGAGGTGGTCTCCTCGATCTGCTGGCGGATCTGGCCGATGCGGCCCTGGATGTCGTCGGACTTGCCGGAGCCGTCGATGATTGTCGTGTTCTCCTTTTCGATATTTACCTTCTTGGCTTGGCCAAGCATATCGAGGGTGACGTTTTCGAGCTTGATGCCGAGATCCTCGCTGATCACCTGACCGCCGGTCAGGGTGGCGATGTCTTCGAGCATCGCCTTGCGCCGGTCGCCAAAGCCCGGGGCCTTCACAGCCGCGACCTTCAACCCGCCACGGAGCTTGTTGACGACCAGAGTCGCGAGCGCCTCGCCCTCGACATCCTCGGCGACGATCAGCAACGGCCGAGAACTCTGCACCACCGCTTCCAGCACCGGCAGCATCGCCTGCAGACCGGAAAGCTTCTTTTCATGGAGGAGGATGTACGGGTTCTCGAGGTCGGCGATCATCTTTTCGGCGTTGGTGACGAAATACGGGCTGAGATAGCCGCGGTCGAACTGCATGCCCTCGACGACATCGAGTTCGGTCTCGAGCGACTTTGCTTCTTCGACCGTGATCACGCCCTCATTGCCGACTTTCTGCATCGCCTCGGCGATCATCTCGCCGACTTCGCGTTCGCCATTGGCCGAAATCGTGCCGACCTGGGCAATCTCTTCGTTGGTCGAGATTTTCTTCGAGCGCTTCTTGATGTCCGCGACGACCGCCTCGACGGCGACATCGATGCCGCGCTTCAGATCCATCGGGTTCATGCCGGCGGCCACCGCTTTGGCGCCCTCGCGTACGATCGCCTGCGCCAGGATGGTCGCGGTGGTGGTGCCGTCGCCAGCCTGGTCGCTGGTCTTGGAGGCGACCTCCTTGACCATCTGCGCGCCCATGTTCTCGAATTTGTCGGCGAGCTCGATTTCCTTCGCGACGGTGACGCCGTCCTTGGTAATGCGCGGCGCGCCAAACGATTTGTCGAGGACGACGTTGCGGCCCTTGGGCCCCAGTGTCACCTTGACCGCATTAGCGAGAATATCGACGCCGCGCAGCATCCGTTCGCGGGCATCAGCATGAAATTTGACGTCCTTGGCAGCCATGTATTCGTTCTCCTCAGGCGATGACGCCCATGATGTCGGATTCCTTCATGATGATCAGCTCTTCACCATCGAGCTTGACCTCAGTGCCCGACCATTTGCCGAACAGCACCCGGTCGCCGGCCTTGACATCGAGCGGATGGACCTTGCCGTCCTCGCCGCGCGCGCCCGGACCGGCGGCGACGATTTCGCCCTCCATCGGCTTTTCCTTAGCCGTGTCCGGAATGATGATGCCGCCTTTGCTCTTCTCTTCCTCCTCGACGCGCCGGATCACCACGCGGTCATGCAGCGGACGAAATTTCATGAATCCCTCCTCGACCTCGGTTCCAATTTGTTAGCACTCTCTGGCTAAGAGTGCTGCCCAGATAGCGGCGGCGTTCCGGGTTGTCAAGCCGGGATCGGATACCCGACCGGGTCGCGCCCGACGGCGCCGCCAAGACGATGGATGCCAGCGACTTTGACAAGAATACCGAACCACGCGCACTCTTTCCGGGTTATGATGGGACCAGCCACTGACGAGTTGCCGCCATGCCGCGAGACGTAGACTGGGAGATTCCGGGCGAGATCCAGCCGAAGCCCGGTGAATGCAGTTTTGACCTGGATCGCGCCCTGGGTGCGGTGCTCGGTCTGCGGGCAACCGTCCCGGACGATGCTTTCACCGCCGGCACCCTCGGCACCGAGCGCGCCGGCAGCGGCGTCCTGATCCGGGGCGACGGTCTGGTTCTGACGATCGGCTACCTGGTGACCGAGGCCGAGACCATCTGGCTCACGACCGCGAGTGGCGGCGCGGTGCCGGGACATGTTCTCGCCTATGACCAGGAGACCGGCTTTGGCCTCGTCCAGGCGCTCGGCAGGTTGAATGTCGAGCCGCTCGAATTGGGCATCGGCATAAGGGTCGGCGCCGGCGATCGCGCCATCATGGCTGCCGAAGGCGGCCGGCGCCACGCGATCTCGGCGCGGGTGGTGGCTCGCCAGGAATTCGCCGGCTATTGGGAATACGTGCTCGACCATGCCATCTTTACGGCGCCGGCACATCCATTCTGGGGAGGTGCGGCGTTGATCGGCGCCGACGGCCGGCTGATCGGCATCGGCTCCCTGCACGTCCAGCATTCGAGCGGGCGCGAGCTGCGCCGGGACGTGAACATGGTCGTCCCGATCGACCTTTTGCCGCCGATCCTCGACGACATGCTGACCTACGGGCGCCCGAATCGCCCGGTGCGTCCCTGGCTCGGGCTTTATGCCGCGGAGGTCGAGGACGCGATCGTCGTCGCCGGTCTCGCCGAACGCGGCCCGGCAAGCGAGGCTGGGCTGCAGCCCGGGGACCGCATCGTGTCGGTCGGCGACGAGTTGGTGGGGAGCCTCGCCGGTTTCTGGCGGCGGGTTTGGGCCGGCGGCCCAGCAGGCAGCGAAATCCCCTTGCGGGTGGCCCGAGACGGCGAAACTCTGACCGTGCGTGTGCAATCTGCCGACCGGACGCGGTTTCTAAAGGCTCCCAAGCTGCATTAACCGCCGCATACCGCTGGAGCGTTCGGCGTAACCAAGCATCGGGCTGGGCGCCGGTTACGACCGATCCGGGGGGCTCTCCCGGCGCGTGGCTCGCCGTACGGTTGACACCGGTTGCGCCGGTCTTTAACGGGAATGGCTGTCGTCAGCTTCGGGAACAAACCTCGGGAAAGGGTATTTGTGTCCGCTGTAGCCAAAGCTTCGCCGATCCGGCGCGGGTTGCCGGCCCATCTGCGCCGGCTCGAAGCCGAGTCGATTGGAATAATGCGCGAGGTCGCAGCCGAGTTCCGCAAGCCGGTCATGCTCTATTCGATCGGCAAAGATTCGAGCGTCATGCTGCATCTCGCGCGCAAGGCATTTTTCCCCGGCAAACTGCCTTTTCCGCTCCTCCACGTCGATACGCTGTGGAAATTTCGCGAGATGATTTGCTTTCGCGATGCGGCTGTGCGCCGTCTCGGCATCGAGCTGATTGTCCATACCAACGAAGACGGCGTGCGCCGTGGGATCAACCCGATCGTCTCGGGCTCGGCATTGCACACCGCGGTGATGAAGACCGAAGCACTGAAGCAGGCGCTCGACCGCTTCGGTTTTGATGCCGCCTTTGGCGGAGCGCGCCGCGACGAGGAAAAGAGTTGGGCAAAGGAGCGGATTTTTTCGCTGCGGGGACCCAATCACAGCTGGGATCCGCGCAACCAGCGCCCGGAATTGTGGCGGCTCTTCAATACGCGTCTGCGCGAGCGCGAGACGATGCGTGTCTTTCCGCTCTCGAACTGGACCGAACACGATGTCTGGGAATATGTCGCCGCCGAGGAGATCCCCGTGGTGCCGCTGTATTTCGCCGCGATGCGCCCGGTGGTCGAGCGCGGCGGAACCTGGATCATGGTTGATGACGATCGCCTGCCGCTGCTGCCGGGCGAGGAACCACAGCACCGGCTCGTCCGCTTTCGCACGCTTGGCTGCTATCCGCTAACCGGGGCGATCGAGTTCGGCGGCCCGCACCACCGCCGAGATTCTCGTCGAATTACGCGACACCCGACGTTCGGAGCGCCAGGGTCGTCTGATCGACAGCGACGAGGACGCGGCGATGGAGCGAAAGAAGCGCGAGGGCTATTTCTGATGGCGCCCACCTGCGAGGCGAGCCAGCGCCCTCCCGGCCGCGACCTGTTGCGCTTTCTGACTTGCGGATCAGTCGACGACGGCAAGTCGACCCTGATCGGCCGGCTGCTCCATGACTGCGCGCTGATCTTCGACGACCAGCTCGAGGCGCTGGAGCGTGAATCGCGGCGGTTCGGCACGACTGGCGGCGCCATCGATTTTTCGCTGCTGCTCGACGGGCTGGAAGACGAGCGCCAGCAGCGCATCACGATCGATGTCGCCTATCGCTTTTTTGTGACCCCGGCGCGCTCGTTTGTCGTTGCCGACACCCCCGGCCATGAACAATACACGCGCAACATGGCGACCGGTGCGTCGACCTGCGACCTCGCGGTGATCCTGATCGACGCCCGCAACGGGGTCGCTGTTCAGACGCGGCGACATGCTTATATCTGCTCGCTGCTCGGCATTCGCCATCTCGTGCTGGCGGTCAACAAGATGGATCTCGTCGGCTTCGACGAGCGCAACTTTGCCAGCATCGCCGCCAGCTTTTCGCGCTTTGCGGAGGGGTTGGGCGACGCGGGGGTATGCGCGATCCCGCTCTCGGCGTTGGCCGGCGACAACGTCACCCGGCGATCGGATCGGATGCCCTGGTATCAGGGGCCGACGTTGATCGAGCATCTGGAAACGGTCGAGATCGCGCCAAGCGGCGACAAGCGCCGATTCCGCTTTCCCGTGCAATGGGTCAACCGGCCCAATGCCGAGTTCCGCGGTTTTTCCGGCACCGTCGTCTCGGGCTCGGTCGCGCCCGGCGATCTTGTCCTCGTCGCCGGCTCGGGACGATCGACGCAAGTTCGGGAGATCGTGACGTTCGATGGCGTTCTCGAGCGCGCGGACGTCGGCGCTGCGGTGACCCTAAAGCTCGCGGAAGAGATCGACATCGCACGCGGCGACCTGCTCGCCGACCCGCGCGACCCGCCCGAATTTGTCGACCAGTTCGCGGCTCACGTGATCTGGATGAGCGAACAGCGGATGGTTCCCGGCCGCTCGTATCTGCTCAAGATCGGCACCCGCACGGTCCCGGCGACGATCACCGCGCTGAAGCACCGGATCGATGTCGACACCTTGGCGCATCTCGCCGAAAAGAGCCTGGGGCTCAACGACATCGGGTTTTGCAATCTGTCAACCGCGGCAGCGGTCGCGTTCGACCCTTATGCCGACAACCGCGACACCGGCGCCTTCATCCTGATCGACCGGCTCACCAACGAGACTGCCGGGGCCGGGATGATCGATTTTGGCTTGCGCCGCGCCAGCAACATCCACTGGCAGGCGCTGACCGTCGGCCGCGAGGAACGGGCGGCGCTAAAGGGGCAGGCCGCGGCCGTGCTGTGGCTGACCGGGCTGTCGGGGGCCGGCAAATCGACGATCGCCGACCTGGTCGAGAAGCAGCTGTTGGCCAGCGGCCGGCACACGATGCTGCTCGACGGTGACAACGTCCGCCACGGCCTTAACCGCGATCTCGGCTTCACCGATGTCGATCGGGTCGAAAACATTCGGCGCGTCGGCGAGGTCGCAAAGCTGATGGCCGAGGCTGGGCTCATCGTCATCTGCTCGTTCATCTCGCCGTTCCGCGCCGAGCGGCGGATGGTGCGCGACCTGATCGAACCCACCGTCTTTCTCGAGGTCTTTGTCGACACGCCAATCGCGGAATGCATCCGCCGCGACCCCAAGGGCCTTTACGCCAGGGCCAAGGCCGGGCGGATCGGCAATTTTACCGGTCTCGATTCCCCCTATGAGGAGCCCGAGGCAGCCGAATTGCGGCTGCGGGCCTTCGACGCCCCACCCGAGGACGCCGCCGCACAGGTTATCGACGCGCTGCGCCAGCGCCGGATTATTTGACCGGAAGCGGCGCCGAGCGACCCATGCGCGTCGCTTTAGCCGCGGGCAGACAGCAGCTGGTCGAAGTAGGCGATCGTGCGGGTGAGCCCGTCCTTGAGCTCGGTGCGCGGCTGCCAGCCGAGCACGGCCTGCGCCTGGGATATGTCCGGGCAACGTTGGACCGGATCGTCCACCGGCAACGGGCGGAGGACGACCGTCGAGCTTGAGCCGGTCAGGGCAACCACCAGCTCGGCGAGCGCGCCGACCGAGGTTTCGACAGGGTTGCCGAGGTTGATCGGTCCGGTGACGTCGTCGGCCGCGGCCATCAGCGCCACAAATCCGTTGATCAGATCGTCGACATAACAGAAGGCGCGCGTCTGGCTTCCGTCGCCGTATAGGGTGATCGGTTCGTTGCGCAGCGCCTGTACGATGAAATTGGAGACGACGCGGCCGTCATTGGGATGCATGCGCGGCCCATAGGTATTAAAGATGCGGGCGACGCGAATCTTGAGGTTGTGCTGACGGTAGTAGTCGAAAAACAGAGTCTCGGCACAGCGCTTGCCCTCGTCGTAGCAGGCGCGCGGACCGATTGGATTGACATTGCCGCGGTAGCTCTCGGGCTGCGGGTGCGAGGTCGGGTCGCCATAGACCTCGGAGGTCGAAGCCTGGAATATCCTCGCCTTCAGCCGTTTCGCCAGACCCAGCATGTTGATCGCGCCGATGACGCTCGTCTTGGTTGTCTGTACCGGATCGAATTGATAGTGGATCGGCGAAGCCGGGCAGGCGAGATTGTAGATCTCGTCGGCCTCGACAAAAAGCGGGTGGGTGATATCGTGCCGCATTGCCTCGAAATGCGGGTCTCCCAGCAATTGGGCAATGTTATCCTTACGCCCGGTAAAATAATTGTCGACGCAAAGGACGTCGTCGCCTTGGGCGACCAGGCGCTCGCACAAATGCGAGCCGAGAAAACCGGCGCCGCCGGTGACGAGAACGCGCTTGACAACGACACTGCTCATGGACGGCAACCTTACAACTGACTTTGAGGTCGGGTGAAGCGGCTAGCTGAATACCTGCAATATTGGAGGAGCGAACCCCACCGCTCGTCCGACAGAAACATGGAGAAGGCCGGCTGCGGCCATTTCGTTCGGCTGATAGATGTTGCGCAAATCAATCACCAAAGGATGAGCGAGCAAGCCCCGCACCCGCGCCAGATCGAGCGCGCGAAACGCATTCCATTCGGTCAGCAGCACGAGAGCGTCGGCGCCTTCCATCGTTTCGTAAGCGTCAGCGCAGTAGACAAGGCCGGGCAGCAGCTTTTTCGCCTCGTCCATGCCCTCGGGGTCGAAGGCGCGGATCGTCGCTCCCGCCTCTGCCAAACGCGGCAGGATCTCCAGGCTTGGGCTGTCGCGCATGTCGTCGGTGTTCGGCTTGAAGGTCAGCCCCAGCACCGCCAGGGTCTTGCCGGCGACGCTGCCGCCGCAGGCCTCGGCGATCTTGTCGGCCATGCGCTGCTTACGGGTATCGTTGACCCGCATCACGGTTTCGACGATCGACAGACACGCCTCCGCCTCGCGCGCGGTGCGCACCAGCGCACGGCAGTCCTTTGGAAAACACGAGCCGCCAAAGCCGGGGCCGGCATGGAGAAATTTACGGCCGATGCGCCCGTCGAGGCCGATCCCCTTCGCCACCTCCTGGACATCGGCACCGACTTTTTCGCACAGATCGGCGATCTCGTTGATGAAGGTGATCTTGGTCGCCAGAAAGGCGTTGGCCGCGTATTTGATCAGCTCCGCCGTCTCGATATCGGTGAACACCATCGGCGTCTCGATCAGGTAGAGCGGCCGGTAGAGCGCATGCAATATCTCACGCGCCCGGTCGCTTTCGGCGCCGATGACGACCCGATCGGGGCGCATGAAATCTTCGATGGCCGAACCCTCGCGCAGAAATTCGGGGTTCGAGGCGACGTCGAACCCGCCCCGCGGGCCGGTCCGCCGCAAGATCGTCGCCACCTTGCGGCCGGTGCCGACCGGCACTGTCGATTTCGTGACGACAACCGCGTAATCCGTCAAGGCGTGCCCGATCTCCTCAGCTGCTGCGAAGACGTAAGATAGATCGGCATGGCCGTCGCCGCGCCGCGACGGGGTGCCGACGGCGATGAACACGGCCTCGGCCCCGGCGACCGCCGCCGTTAGATCGGTGGTGAACGAAAGCCGCCCAGCAGCCGCATTCTTGGCCACCAGCGCGTAGAGACCCGGCTCGAAGATCGGCATCTCGCCCCGCTGCAGCCGGGCGATCTTGGCGCCATCCTTGTCGACGCAGGCGACCTCGACGCCGAACTCGGAAAAGCACGCCCCCGAGACCAGCCCGACATAGCCTGTCCCAATAATTGCGATGCGCATGCTAGCTGACCCTTACCTCAATGCGCCAAAAAACGGAGACGCCCCGGTCTTATTCCGCTGACGTTGAGCGCGGCAAGTCGCCGCGCCCAACACCGTAGCATCCTTTGGAAGAGCCGCCGGCTCCACCGCGTTGTGCGGTTTGCAACACGGATGCAGGTCCGTAACTCTGATGCCATCATCGATTCTCGTAACGGGCGGTGCGGGGTATATCGGTTCCCACGCTTGCAAGGCGTTGGCCCGCGCCGGCTATGCGCCCGTGGCCTATGACAATCTGTCGCGCGGTCATCGCGAGGCTGTGCGCTGGGGCCCGTTGGTCGAGGGCGACGTCACCGACCACGCGCGGCTCTGCGCTGCGATGGCCGAACATCGCGTAACGGCGGTCATGCATTTCGCCGCCTACGCCTGTGTCGGCGAATCGGTCGGCGACCCGGCGCTTTATTACCACAACAACCTTTCCGGCACCATGTCGCTGCTCGAAGCGATGCGAGAAGCAGGTGTTCTCGAGATCGTCTTTTCGTCGACCTGCGCCACCTACGGCATCCCCGGCACCGTACCGATCCGCGAGACCGCACCGCAGAATCCGGTAAATCCCTACGGCGAGACCAAGCTCGCGGTCGAGCGCGCGTTGCATTGGTACGGCCAAGCCTATGCCATGCGTTCGGTGTCGCTGCGCTATTTCAACGCCGCCGGAGCCGATCCCGAAGGCGAAATCGGCGAAAACCACGAGCCCGAAACCCATCTCGTGCCGCTGGTACTGCAGGCGGCGCTGGGGCGGCGACCGGCGATCGAGATTTACGGCACCGACTACCCGACGCCGGACGGCACCGCCATCCGCGACTACATCCATGTCGCCGACCTCGCCGACGCCCATTTACGAGCCCTCGAGCGGCTGCGCGCCGGCGGCGCCAGCATCGCTCTCAACCTCGGGACCGGGCAGGGCCATTCGGTACGTGAAGTGATCGCAACCGCCGAGGCGGTCAGCGGCTGTAAGGTCCCGGCCCGCGATGCGCCGCGGCGGCCCGGCGACCCGCCGGCGCTGGTCGCCGACCCCGGCCTCGCGGCGCAGACGCTCGGTTGGCGCGCGAGCCGCTCCAGCCTCGATACGATTATCCGTACCGCTTTCGCATGGCATGCGCACCAGCCGGCGTGACCCCATCCATCCCCGCGACGGACGCTGTGACGCCCGCGCGAATGAAGCCGTCAATCGGTCGTTGCGCGAGCGCTGCCCCTCTCTCGGGTCGGCCGCCTCGGCAGTGGCATCGGGAGCTCCCAACATGACTTTGGTCGAGACCGACGAGGCCGCCGACATCATCTGCGCAGCGCCCCCGGCACCTGTTGCTTCGGCCGCGTCGATCCGCGTCGGCGGCAAGTTCTTTTTCGCCGGTGAGCGCAAACATTTTGTCAAGGGCGTCACCTACGGTCCGTTCCCGCGAGCCAGCCACGGCGCCCCTTTCCCGGCAGCCGCGACGGTCGACAAAGATTTCGCACTGATGGCTGAAGCCGGGATTAACACGGTTCGGGTATTCACCGTACCGCCGGTATGGCTGCTGGACGCTGCACAAGAGGCGGGGTTGCGGGTGCTCGCGGGCCTTCCCTGGCCGCAGCACGTTACCTTTCTCGACAGCAGAGCGATCCGGGCCGAGATCAGAGAGGTCGTGACTGCCGGGGTGCGCGCGTGCCGGCGTCATCCCGCAATTTTCGCCTACCTCGTCGGCAACGAGATCCCGCCTGACATGATCCGCTGGCATGGCACCGAGCCGGTGCGGCGATTTCTGCGCGACCTTGTCGGCTGCGTCAGAACAGAGCACCCGGAGGCGCTGGTCAGCTACGCCAATTTTCCGTCGACCGAATATCTGACGATCGACTTCACCGACTTTGTTTGTTTCAACGTCTATCTGCATGATGAAACCGCCTTCCGGCGGTACGTCGCGCGGCTGCACAACCTCGCCGTCGATCGGCCGTTGGTGCTGACCGAGTTCGGGGTCAACTCGATCCGCGAAGGTCCGGAAGGACAGCGCCGGGTGCTGTCATGGCAGGTTCGCACCGCGTTCGAGACCGGTGTGGCCGGCACCTGCGTGTTTGCATGGACCGACGAGTGGTTTACCGGCGGTCATCTGATCGAGGATTGGGCGTTTGGTCTCGTCGACCGCGAGCGGCACCCAAAGCCGTCGCTTGTGGAAGTGGAGCGCTGCTACAGCGGGCCGCTGCCGCCGCCGTTGCCGCGCTACCCGCGGGTCTCGGTCGTCGTCTGCGCCTACAACGCCGAGCGCACGATGGATGCGTGCCTCGCCTCGCTCGCGGCGCTGAACTATCCCGACTACGAAGTCGTCGTCGTCAACGACGGCTCGCGCGATCGCACTCTCGAGATCGCGGAAGGCTACCCCTACTGCCGCGTCATCAGCCAACCAAACGAGGGCTTGAGCGTCGCGCGCAATGTCGGGGCTGATGCTGCGACCGGCGAGATCGTCGCCTATACCGATAGCGATTGCGTCGCCGACCCGGATTGGCTGACCTATCTCGTCGCCAAGATGGAGGCGAGCGGGCTCGCCGCTTGCGGCGGCCCCAATTTTCCACCACCCGAGGACAGCTTGGTGCCGGCCGCGGTCGCGGTGGCCCCAGGCGGCCCGACCCATGTGCTGCTAAGCGACGAGGTCGCCGAACACATTGCCGGCTGCAACATGGCGTTCCGCCGCGAGGCGCTCCTCGAACTCGGCGGCTTCGATCCGGTCTATCGCGCCGCCGGCGACGATGTCGACATCTGTTGGCGGTTTCAGGATCGGGGCTATGTCATCGGCTTCAGCCCGGCCGCGATCGTCTGGCATTTCCGCCGCAATACGGTCACCGCCTATTACAGCCAGCAGCGCGGCTACGGCAAAGCCGAAGCCCTCGTCTATTCAAAGCATCCCTTCCGCTTCAACCTGTTCGGCCAGGCGAAATGGCTCGGTCGAATTTACGGCGATCTGTCGACTTCGCTGCTGCTGTCGCGCAGGCCGGTGATCTACTCCGGTGTGTTTGGCCGCGGCTTGTTCCAAACCCTGTACGAGCCGCCGTCCTCGCTGACCGCGTTTTTGCCGCTGACCTTTGAATGGAGCGCCGCCTCGATCGTGCTGGCATTGGCCGGCATCGTCGGCGGTGGATGGTGGCTGCTGCTCGCCGTCCCTCTGCTCGCCACCTTTGCGATGTGTGCGAGCGGCGCGTTGAAGGCGCCGATCGACCAGCGCTTCACCGGGTTGAAGGCACGCAGCTTGGTGGCATTGTTGATCTATCTCGGCCCGTTGGTGCGCGGCTGGGAGCGCATCAAATGGCGCATCCGCGAGACCCGGGCGCAGCCTTATGCAGCACCGGCGCAAACCGAGCAGCAGGCGCGGATCTCATGGCGGCAGCGCGCCTTCCACCTCGCTTTTTGGAGCGAGACCGGCACCGAGAAGGAAGCACTGATCGGCGGATTGATGGATTTCCTGGTCCCGCAAAAATATTTTGTTGTCCCCGACACCGGGTGGAGCGGCTGGGATCTGAAGATCGCCCGCGGCGTGTGCAGCCGTGCGCTGATCCTGGTCTGCGCCGAGAACCACGGCAGCGCCAAGCGGCTGCTGCGCGTGCGGTGCGCTATGCGGCTGTCGCGGCTCGCGCTCTTCGTGCTGCGCGGTTACGCGGTCCTGACGGCTTTCGCACTGATGATGGGCTGGCCCGTCGCAGCGGCAGTCGTCGTCGCCGTCGGACTAGGTAATTTTCTGGTGATGGGGATAAAGCTCGCCGCGTTTGCCCGGCTGATGCATCGCATCATCGAGGCCGTCGCGACGCCCGCGGGGCTGATACCGGTCGAGCCGCAGGTGGCAGCGCGGCAGGCGATCCCCGCGCCGCAAGCGGCTTGACATCGGTCCTGAGACAGCAATCACGGCGCCGCAGATGATGCCGAAAAAACTCCTGGCCTATCTGCGGCCGCATCGCCGCCCCATCGCCTGGGCATTGGTGCAGGTGTTTTTGATCGCCGGGTTCGAACTGCTGAAGCCGTGGCCGCTGCAGGTGGTCATCGACAATGTGCTGGGAGGCAAGCCGTCGACGATCGCAGCCTTGCGCGGCATCCCGGTGGGGCATCTGCTGGTCTTTGCCTGTATCGGGCTCGTCGTCGTGCATCTGGGCGGCGGCGGGCTGACCCTGCTGCACAATTACACGGCGATCGGCGTCGGACAGAAGATGGTCAACGACTTGCGCGGCGCGCTTTACGCGCGCTTGCAGCGGCTGTCGTTGGCCTTCCACGATCGTCAGCGGGTCGGCGACTTGCTCTACCGCATCACCTCCGACAGCTTTGCCGTGCAGACGATGATCATGAATGGCGCCCTGCCGATCCTGTCGGCGGTGGTGCTGCTCTCCGGCATGCTGATCATATTGTTCCCGCTCGATCCGACCTTGACCTTGCTGGCGCTGGCCGTCGTTCCGGCGCTGTTCGCGCTGATCTCGGGCTTCAATCGCAAAATCGTCGATGTCGCGACCGAAGTCCGGACCACTGAAAGCCGGGTCTACTCGGTGGTTCAATGGGCGATGTCCTCGATCAAGGTGATGCAGGCGTTCACCCGCGAGGACGACGAGCACCGCCGGTTCATGGGCGCCAGCCGCGAAAGCCTGCGCGCGACCTTACGGCTCTACAGCTGGCAAACGCTGTACTCGGCGGCGGTCAACGGGGTGATCGCCGCCGGTACGGCGCTGGTGGTTTATGCCGGCGCGCGGGCGGTGATGTCGGGGGCGCTGACGATCGGCCAGCTGATCGTCTTCATCTCGTATCTGGCTCAGCTCTACGCGCCGATCAACCAGATCACCCAGAGCTGGGGTCTGATCGCCGGCGCCCGGGTCGGCGCCCGTCGGGTCTTCGAAGTGCTCGACGCCGAGTCCGATCTCATCGACGGGACGCGCCGGTTTCCCGCGCAAGCTGCACGCGGCGAGGTCGCATTGCGCGGCGTCAGCTTTCACTATCGGCCAGACACCCCGGTGCTGCGGCGGATCGATCTCTGCGTCCCAGCCGGCGCCAAGATCGCCATCGTCGGCCCGACCGGTGCCGGTAAGTCGACCTTGCTTGGCCTGCTGCCGCGGTTTTACGACCCGACCGAGGGCAGCATCGAGATCGACGGGGTCGACCTGCGCGAATATTCGCTCAAATCGCTGCGCCGGCAGATCGCGCTGGTGTTGCAGCCGCCGCTGATTTTTCCGCTGTCGGTGCGCGACAACATAGCCTATGGCCGGCCGGGTGCCGACGACGCGGCGATCGAGCAGGCGGCGCGGTTGGCGCGGATCGACGAGCGGATCGCTCTGCTGCCCGAGGGCTACGATACGGTGATCGGCGAATCCGGCGTGTCGCTGTCGGAGGGGGAAAAGCAGCGCATGACGATCGCCCGCGCATTGTTGCGTGACGCGCCGATCCTGATCCTCGACGAGCCGACCTCGGCGCTCGATGTTACGACCGAGGCACTGGTGATGGCGGGGATCGAGCGGCTGATGGAGGGCCGCACCACCTTCATAATCGCCCATCGGCTGTCGACGGTGCAGCGCTGCGACCGGATCGTCGTGCTGCAGGACGGCGCGATCGTCGAACAGGGGAATTTGGCGGAGTTGCTGCGGCATAACGGTGTCTTCGCCGGCTATTACCGCAGCCAGTTCGCACCCGAGCACATTCCCGCACCCAAGGTCGCGATCGCCGGCTAAATCCGCGCAAGAGTTGAATTGGCGATAATTTGATCGCCTTTGAGTGAATCCGGCTTTGGAGTACGGATGTTTCTAAATGCAAGTATAGGAAACGCCGTGGGCACCGAGTGAACCCACGATATGTCGACCATAGCGGCCCAGCAAAACTGATACATGCGCGGCCTCCTACGTGGCGCCGGATGGCATAGATTTTGTCAGATCGGATCCGGGATTGGCGATCAGAGGTCGGTTAACGAATCTATGTTGTCAGTCGTGGTTCCAGTCGGTAGGGTTCCCGCACTGAGGCAGGCTGTCGGCGCGACATCCCTCGGACAAGACAGGCGGAACGCCACGGCTCGGCCCGATGCCCAGCCATCCGCTGACCGGAGGACTGTCGGCAGCCGGCGCTTCGACATACGCCGCAACCTGGTCCGGTTCGCCATCGGACACCCACGGTGCGGTAGTTGGTGGGGGAAATATGGTCGCCGACACCTTCGGCTGGGGAAGCAGGTTCTTCCCCGAAATAAGAATCTGTTTTCGTTCATCGGCGCCGACTGTCCTGTCGCGACGCCTCCAAGCAGCGATGCTTTCCTGCGTGCTCGCGGCTGCGGCGGCCGTGGCCTATCTCGGGGTCAGCCGGCTGAGTTACGAGCATCTCGTCGCAAAAAAGGAAGCCGACGCTGCCCGCGCCCAAACCGCGAGAAGCGATATGGAAAACCAGATCGGCGGGCTTCAGCGGAAGGTCGCCGCCTTGACGCGAGACCGGGACCAGGCCGAGAGCCGGGCCGCGAGCTTGGGAGACCAGGCTGCGGCGCTACGCAGCAGCCTTTCCTTGATCCAAGCAAAGCTGCAATCCCTGGCGCAGAGCCAAAGCCAGCTCACTCAACAACAGGGCGGGTTGGAAAAGCAGCCCACCGCTTCGGCAACCGACGCAGCGCCCAAGACCGCCCAGACAAAGATAATCGACCAGGCCCAGCAAGCACTCGAGCAGGAAAAGACGCGGAATGCTGCCTTGGCCGCTCAGCTCGGCAAGCTCCAAGCCGATCGCGCCGCCGAGGCGGCGCAGTTCGCGCAGTACAAGGCGAGCCTCGAGCAAACCGCGCAGGAGCTCGAGCAACTGGGGACGGATCGCGGCAAGACAGCGGTCCGACGAGCCCGGGTTCGCGTCCAGCTCGGCGAGATCTGGCGGAAACTGTCGCAGATCGAGCTGCCGCAGCCGGGGGATCCGGGCGCAATTGCGGCATCGGCAGCGCCTGCCGCCGCGGCGACGTCCACCGGGGGCAGCACCGGTAGCAGCGATCTCGGGCGCACCGAGGTCGACGCCCTGGAGCGGGCGCTCCACTCCGTCGGGGTCGATGTCACGCGGATCATGTCGAGCTTTGGCGCAGCCCCCGCGGAAGGCGGTCCCTTTGTCCCGCCGCCCAAAGCCGGCCTCGCGGCGGCGGGCCCGGTCGCACCCGAAAAGCTGGCGGCGATCGAGGCGCTGGCGAAAACCCTGCCGCTATCGGCGCCGCTCGCCCAATACGAGATCGGCAGCCAGTTTGGGCCGCGGATCGATCCGTTCAACCACAGGCCCTCCTTCCACACCGGCGTTGACATGGACGCGCCTTATTCATCGCCGGTCTACGCTACCGCACCCGGCACCGTTATTTATTCGGGCTGGCTTGGCGACTACGGCCAGGTGGTCGAGATCGACCATGGTTTCGGGATCGTGACGCTTTACGCCCATCTGCACCGCTGCCTCGTCTCGGTCGGTCAGACCGTTGCGGCCCAGGCCGAGATCGGGCTGGTCGGCACGACCGGCCGCAGCACCGGTGCGCACGTTCATTACGAGGTTCGCGTCGACGGCCAGCCGCAGGACCCCGAGAAGTTCCTCGACCTCGCACGCCTGCTCCCGGCAAGCGCCCGTCAGCTCACCCCAGCGGCAGCGGGACCAGCAGGAAATAGCCGTTGATCATCAGCACGGTAGCGAGGATGGCGAGAACCCCGCTCAAATGCACCAGCGGGCGGGAAACTGCGACGATGCTGACCGAGCCGAGCACGATAGCGATCTGAAACAACGCCTCGGCGAAGTCGAAATTGGGGTCTCTTTCGGCGGCGCGGTCGCGTTTGGCTTGCCAGTCCTTGGCCGTGACAAGCAGCTCCTGCTTGCCCTGGCCGCTCGCCGCGTCGGTCTCATAGCGGTCGGCAGTGGCCCGCCAGCGCTTGATGTGGTCGTCGATCTTGGTTTTGGCGGTCTCCGGCATCGCCGGGTTGGCGGCGAGCTGCGCTTCGAGCATGTCGGCGGCCAGCCGGTAGGAGGTCTGACGCGCGTATTTCGACTGGTAAAAGCCGAAAATGTCGGAGGCCTGGATGTTGGCGTTCACCATCACCTTGGTCGCGTTCGACCCGCCGAGCGTGGTGATCGCCAGCAGCATCGCGATGATGCCGAGATAGATGCCGGTGAACTTGCGGAAGCTGGAGTCCGCCGCGACGCGGCGTTCTTCTTCTTCCCCACGTATCGTCTCGCCGATCTCGGTCGCTTCCAACCTTCCCTCCCTGGGCCAAACAGCCGAGCGACATTGGCCAAATGGCAAGCCGGGTCAAGTCCGATGCGCAGCCCAAAAAAGCCCGGCTTCCGCGAGGGGGAAGCCGGGCTGCGACCGCCGGGCGGCGCTGGCAAGCGCGCCCGCGGCGGTTATTGGTAGTTGTAGGGCGGGTAGCTATAGGCGGCCGATCCGTAATAGGGCTGCGGCGCAGAGTAATAATTCGGCGCCGAATTGTAATAGTACCCTTGCTGCGGGTAATAATACGACGGCGGCGCGGCATAGACCGGGGGCGCAGCGGCGGCGATCGCCGCACCGGCAAGCACGCCGCCGAGAATGCCGAGGCCGATCGCGGCACCCGTGCCCGGGCCGCCGGCTCGCGCCGTCGTCGGGATCGCGGTCAGCGACACTGCGGCGAGCGCACCTGCCACCGCGACGCCGCGGCCCAAGCTCACGGCGTGCTCGATCATCGAACGCCGGGTCTCGGATCGGGTCTCGCTGCGGGTCTGGATTTGCTTGGTCGACATGGCGTTCTCCAACTTGGGCGACCGGACGCTGTGTTGCGCTGGCGATCGCGAATTCCGACCCCCCTGATGTCGGCGGCCCGTGCCCGCGACACCATGCCGGAGAGTCCGCCGCGAGCCTCGCCCAACGGTCCGCAACCGAGCTCGCCCATCCGCCCGCAGCGAGCCTCGCCCAAGTATCCGATACGTTCGCATCTCTGCTGCTGCGGCCGGTTACCCGTCGATCCGCCCCGGCCGGTCGAGCGCCGGGAAAATTCCCGGTTCGACGGGAAATATTCGGGAATGTCGTCCCGGCAACATGATTTTTCCCTCAAGACAGAACGCTGTATCAATGGCTTGCGAGAGAATTCCCGTACCACGGCAAACGGGAATTGGCGCGGCCTTAGTCGGGAATTACATCCATCGAACCGGGAATTAAATCGGCCGAAGCGGGAGTTGCGCGACGCCGTCAAACCCTGCCGATCTGACGGCGTCCGTCCGCATGTCCGGACCACTCTCGCCGGCCTCCGAGCGCCCGCAGACCCCGCTCGCGTCCTTCGGCGAGACGCCCGTCATACGCTGCGACTGGGGCAATTTTAGGGACCCCGTTGTCGGGTCTCCTACGAGCCCGGCAGCGCGTGTTTCATGGCCTGCTTCGCCGCGGTCACCAATCCGCCGACACATTCGGTCATGTGCTGTCGCTCGTGATAAAGTGGCGACATAGCGCCGACTTCGGATACCCTGAGCAGCCGTCAACACCAGGAGGAGTCGTCATGAAGGTGGTCACGCTGAAAAACGTACCGAACGTCCCGGTGGAAGGCGCCGAGCGGATCGAAGGGTGGAGCGGGCCGGTTTCGCGGTCGCGTCAGACCATCATCGAGCCCGGGGATTCCGCGAACTACAACTGCAGCGTGGTGAACTTCAGCCAGGGTTGCACCACCGGCTGGCATACCCATACCTGCGACCAGGTGCTGGTCGTGACCTCGGGCTCCGGCATGGTGGCGACCGAGCACGAGCAGCGCGAGATCAATGTCGGCGACGTCGTGCACATCAAGGCCGGCGAACGCCATTGGCATGGCGCCAAGGCCAACACGACGATGGGGCACATCACCATCACCGCCGTCGGCGGCCAAGCCACCTGGGGGTAGTCTTCCCCGCCGGGACTGCGAGGATGCCCCCTGGGGGCATCCTGGCCTATCTCGACGGCGCCCCGCCGTGCGGCAGCGGGTGCTGCAGCATCTCGCGGATGCGACCCTTCATTTCGCTCTGGTCATAGCTGCGCAACAGGTTGATGCGGTTGCGGTTGGGGTCGCCGCCGTGCCAGTATTCATATGTTTCCTGGCGCAATCCGAAAGACGAAGCAGCCAAATCATGCGCCAGCCGAAACAGGCGTGACTTGTAGTCGACGTCGACATCCTTGCCGCGCATGTAGCGGTCGAGATAGGGGCGGATCTCGGGGCTGGCGAGATCGTTCTCGCTTGGCTGCATGATGATCCCTGAGGCGCAAATCTCGCGCATCAGTTCGACCATCCGGCCGGAGACCTGGGTGAACCAGATGTGCAAGGCGCGCGACGGCCCCAATGTCCACTGGCCGGAAGGTGTCGGGCCGGCCTCGTGCTCCACACCCTCCATCGCATGGCGCCACACCTCGCAATAGGTCGCCATCTCGCCGAGCTTGGCGGCGACTTCGCGATAGTCGACGACGCCGATCGCCTCGGCAACCATCGTCGCGACCGCGGTCATCAACCGCATGCGTACCTCGACCCGGCACAGATTGGACCAGCCGAGGAAGTTGAAATTGACGCTGGAGCCGTCGGCGCCGAGCATTTTGACCATTGGCGCCGGGTCGTAGAGCATGAACAGCCGCTCCCACGGCACCAGCACCCGGTCGAAGAACAGCATGCAATCCTGCTCGTCGAGCATCTTCAACGGGTGCCCCCATGAGCCGAACCAACGCGACACCGGTTCGCGCGCCAAGATCTTGAGACCGGGCGCGCTGGTGGGAATGGCAAAGGCGAGGACGCATTTGGGGTTGCTGCGCCGGGCGAAAGTCGCCGACAGCGAGACGTAGCATTCGTGGCTGTGCGGTGCGGCGGTCGACAATTGCTTGCCGCCGCTGACGACGACGCCGTCGCCGGTCTCTTCGACGACGTGGAGTGCTATTTCCGTGTCCTCTCCCACCGACCGCTGTTCGTTTTGCGGCTGGGTGCTGCGGTCAACCTGCGGGTCGCCGAGCGCATGGGTCAGGAACAGGTCACTGCTTTTGCAATATTCGTAGTAATTGGCGAGGTTCTCGCCGAAATCGCACTTCGGATGCTTGACCGCGCTAAAGGCGTCCTTGAGGTGCAATGCCGAGATGATGTAGGGCGCCAGAATGTCGGGGCTGCGGCCGAGCTGGCCCCAACTCAGCTGGTTCCACAACTCGCTGTTGCGGCGCTTACGTTTGAGGTCATCGGCCGAGCGCGGCAGCAGCCAGCTGACGCTGATGCGCCGGCCGCTCGTCGGGTCGGCGCAGGTCATCTCGTCCCGGTAAGGCGGGCTGTTCTGCAGATCATAGAGGCGTGCCAGCTCGGCGACCATGTCCTTGAAGGCCGGATGCGTCGTGACGTCGCCGACCCGCTCGCCGTCGATCCAAACCTCGCGACCATCCTTGAGGCTGTCGACATAGCGCCGGCCGGTCATCGGGCCGGGCGCTTCGCCGGCGTTCGCGAACCCCTCGGCCGGTGCCGCCGTCACCGCGCGTTGTCCTTCCGTCACCCCTGCATCAGCAGCGGCGTCAGCACGTCCGGGTCGGACAGCATCGGGTAGTGACCGGTGTCGATCTCGAGGTATTTGGCGCCGAGCTTTTCTGCGGCGCGGCGCTGGTGCGCCTCTCCCGGGTTGGCGGCACGGCGGCAGCGGACGACCGTGGCCGGCCATTTCTGCGTCCAGAAGGTCTTTACCGAAACCGGCTCTTCCATCGCGGCGATCGGATGCGGCGTATAGCGGGCGAGTGCCAAGGCGCGCGTCGCCGGGTCGAGGTCGGCGAAGCTGCGATTTTCGGCGTCTTCGCGTGACGGCTCGACCGATAGTGCGGTGGTGACGCGCGGGGTCGGGCGGTTGACGATCTGGGCGACCCGCTCGCCGTCGAAGAGCGCCAGCGCGTCGACAAGGACCAGCCGCCCGATGCGCTCGCGCGCCAGTTCCGCGGCCCGGCACAACACCATGCCGCCGGAGCTGGTCCCGGTCAGGACGACATCGTTCAAATCTTCGTAGAACATCAACTCGGCGATTTCGGCGGCGTGCGTCTCGACCGTGATCCCCGCCCGCAGCGCATGCCGCCGGTCCCCGCAGCCGTCGAGCGAAGGGGCATAGACGACATGCCCGGCGACGCTGAGGCGGGTTGCCGTCGGCTTCCAGATCCAGCCGCCTTGATACGCCCCGTGGATCATTACGTATGTCGCCATGTCATTCTCCTTTGCCGATTTTTTGGCGCAGGCGGCCTGAACCGCGTGTGCCGCCGTGCTCGCAGGTCCCTCGATCCCCGTGGCCGGGCTGGCCTCGGCCGTCCACCTTTTTGTCCCACCACCCAAACTGTAAAGCCGTGGATGCCCGGAGCAAGTCCGGGCAAAGCGTGATGACGGAAGGTGAATTGGAGCATCGCAAGCAGCCCTGCGTTAGCTGATTTTGACGCTGGCGCCATCAGCCCGGCTTGACCCAGGGTGGGTGCGAGCCGGGATCGGGTCTTGGCACTGCAATCGGGGCCGGCGGCGGGTTTGCCCTGACCGCGCCGTTCTTGACCGGTTTGATGTTGGCGCCGTCGAGCTCGACGTTGATTTCGAGCAGCGAGGTCTCGCCCGACCGGCCGACATTGACGCGCAGCATGTCGTCGCGGATCTCGACATAGCGGCCGACGACGTCGAGCAGGTCCTTTTGCAAGGCCGGCAGGAAATCCGGCGCGCCGCGGCTCGCGCGCTCGTGGGCGAGCACGATCTTCAGCCGGTCGCGCGCGATCGCGGCAGTGTTCCGCCGCTCCGGAAACAGCAAATCGAGGAGCCGCATCACGCCCTACCAAACAGGCTGCGGAAAAAGCTGCGACGTTCGGGCTTCAAAAAGCGCAGCTCGCGCTGTTCGCCGAGCAGGCGGGCGACGGCGTCGAGATAGGCCTGGCCCGCCGGGCTGCCCTCGTCGAACACGACCGGGGTCCCGGTGTTCGAGGCTTTCAACACCAATTCCGATTCCGGGATGACGCCCAGCAGGGGAATCGACAGGATTTCCTTGACGTCGTCGATTGCCAGCATCTCACCTTTTTCGACCCGCTCGGGCGAGTAGCGGGTCAGCAGCAGATGGACCTCGACCGGGTCCATGTTGTTTTCGGCGCGCCGCGACTTCGAGGCGAGGATGCCGATGATGCGATCGCTGTCGCGCACCGAGGACACCTCGGGGTTGGTCACGATGATCGCGATGTCGGCGAAATACAGCGCGGTGATCGCACCATGCTCGATCCCCGCCGGGCTGTCGCAAATGACGTAGTCGAAGGTTTCCCGGAGTTCTTCGAGCACCCGCTCGACGCCGTCGCGTTTCAGCGCATCCTTGTCGCGGGTCTGCGAGGTTGGGAAGACGAAGAGGTTGTCGTTGCGCCTGTCTTTGATCAGCGCCTGGTTGAGCTTGGCGTCGCCGTTGATGACGTTGATGAAATCGAAGACGACGCGGCGCTCGCAGCCCATGATCAGATCGAGGTTGCGCAGCCCTACGTCGAAATCGATGACGACCGTGCGATTGCCGCGCAGCGCCAGGCCGGCGGCGACGGCGGCGGCGCTGGTGGTCTTGCCGACGCCGCCCTTGCCCGACGTGAGCACGATGACTTTCGCTGGCAAAAAGGCCTCCCCCTTCCCCCCGGCGGCGCGGCATCGAACCGGCACCGGCGGCGTTGCGAGCGACGCTCGACCAGCACCGCTCGCGTAATCATGAGCGTCAATTGCGGGTGATGGTCAACCGGTCATCGACGAGTGCTATCTGCACCGGCAATCCGCGCTCTTCCGGCGGCATTTGCTCGCTGACGAGGTAATGCCCGGCGATGCTGACGAGCTCGGCCTCGAACCGGCTGCAAAAGATTCGCGCCTCGCCGTCACCAGCGGCGCCGGCGAGCGCGCGGCCGCGCAATGCTCCGTACACGTGGATGTTGCCGTCGGCGATCAGCTCGGCGCCGGGACTGACCGCGGCGGTGACGACGAGATCGGCGCCGCGGGCGTAGATCTGGGTGCCCGAGCGCACCAGCTGGGTCACGAGCAGTGATTTCACCGCGGCGGCACCGCGGCTGGGTTGAGCGGATGGCGGCGGGCCGGGCGTGGGCGGTTCCGATTGGAGCGGCCGGCGCGGCTGGGTTGAATTGGGGGCAAAGCTCGCGAGCCCGGCCGCGGCCGCGGCCTCGACCTGCGCCGGCAGCGCATTCTGCACGCCGATCAGGGTCAGGGTATGGCGGCGCAGCACGTCCCTGGTCTCGGCGAACTCGGCGGGCGCGGCGAACTCGGCCGCGTCCTTGAGATCGAGCACGACCGGAGCGTTCAGGAAGAAGCGCGGGCTGCGACGGATCTGCTCGGCCAATTCGGCTTCGAAAGCGGGCTCGCGCAGCAATCCCGCGCGCACCACCATGACGGTGAAGACCGCGCCCTGAACGAGATTGCCCGCCATCCGAGAATCGATGCCGCCTGCCGAACCGCCGCTAAACTGGGGTTAACCCCAAACCGGCCGCCCCGCAACGAGTTTCCGTCGCCCTACCGGCGCGCCGGTAGGGAAGCGCCATGCGAAGCGCGGCCCACGCGGTCGAGTTCGTGTCCGGCTCGGCGCCGGGACCGGTTTCGGCGCCTGAATTTGCTGGTGGGGTGTTGCTGGGCGCGCTGCGTTGCTCTCGCGCTTTTGGCGATTAAGACACGCAAATCAACTTGTGCGCGCTAATATGCTTAGGTTAATGTAAGCTTATTGATATTTGTAGCGATCGAGCCGCGCCGCGGGACAATCCTCTGGTTACCTCACCCGGTTCCTTCGGGGTCACGGCCTCTGCGACGAACAGGGTAAATTCCAGGCGGGCGCAAGCGGACGGCGACCAGCGCCAACCTCCGGAGGTTCGCGATGCCGTTATGGGCGTGTCTCGTAAACGTCCTTCCAGGATTTAGGCTTGAACGGATGCGTCTGTCCCGTTGGATCGCCGCGGCGGCGCTGTTGCCGGCCGTGGCCACCGCGGTGCCGCCGACGATTGGCGCGATACTGGTCTTGGACGCCGCACCCGCGACCGCGCAGTGCGCGCAGAGCGGCACGACAGAAAATTGCAGCGGGACCCTTCCCAGCCCGGTCGATTTCAACACCAGTCACGGCATCGATACGCTCAACGTCTTCAACGCCAACAATGGGACCAGCTTTGTTCGGTTGCAGGGCGCCGGCGCCGCGCCCGGCAGCGGCGCGAACGCCGTCTTTTCCTGCTCTGTCGCCAACGAGTGCACCATTACCACCAGTATGGACGGATCGCAAACTTGCAGCCCTAAGACCGACATTCACGGCAATCCTCTCGGTGCATGCGTCGCCGGCACGACAACTCCCGGTCCTTCCGGAAGTGCCGGGCCGAGCGTGACGGTCAAAGTCTCGACCCCGACATCCGGCCCCGTCACCGTCGGCGCCGGCCGCCCGAACATCGCCGTCATCGGTTTGTCGCAAGGGTCGAACGGCGGCGGCGGCGGCGACAGCTTTGTCGCCGGCTCGGCAGGCAATGGCGGCACCGGCGCCGATGGTGGAACCGTGTCGGTCAATTTCTCGGGTGTCGTGCCGAGCGCAAACTCGGGCGGAATTCTGGCCCAGAGCCAGGCCGGCAACGGCGGCAACGGCGGCAGCTTCTTTGGGATCGGCGGCAGCGCCGGCGATGGCGGGTTGGGCGGTTTCGGCGGTGCGGCGACAGCCAGTTTCGATGCCGGCTCGGTTACAACTTCCGGCAAGGGCAATGTCGGCGTCACGGCGATCAGCCAAGGGGGCAACGGCGGCAGCGCCGGCAACGGCGGCGGGCTGGTTTTTGTCGGCGGCAGCGGAAGCGCTGCCGGTCAGGCCGGAAAAGCCGAAGTCGACACGGTCGCGGGCACGTCCATCGTTACTTCCGGCGACTTCGCCAACGGGATCGCAGCGTACAGCCTCGGCGGCGGCGGCGGCAGCGGCTCCGGCGGGTTTGGCCTGTTCTATTCGGGCGGCGGCAACGGCAGCACCGGCGGCGCCGGCGGCGCGGTCATCGTCAACGCCAACGGCGCCATAACGACGCAAGGTCAATTCGCCGAGGGCATTCTCGCTCAGTCGATCGGCGGCGGCGGCGGCAGCGCCGGGACCGTCATTGGCGCGGTCGCCCTTGGCGGCAGTGGTGCGGGCGGCGGCGCCGGCGGCACCGTCCAGGTCTCCGACACCGGGACGATTGTAACATTCGGGTTCGGCGCCAACGCCATCGAAGGTCAGTCGATTGGCGGCGGCGGCGGCAACGGCGCCAATTCCGGAGGGCTCTTCGCGCTGGGCGGCAACGGCTCGGGCACGACGACGGGCGGTATGGTGAGCGTGACGAACCAGGGCCTGCTCGAGACCAGCTCGTCGAATTCGGCCGGGATTCTCGCGCAGTCGATCGGCGGCGGCGGCGGCAATGGCGGAACCTCCGGCGGCCTCTTCGCCTATGGCGGCTCCGGGGGCGCGGGCGCCGACGCCGCAACCGTCACGGTCACAAATGGCGGCAATATTTTCACCGGTCTGAATGGCTCCGGCACGTCGGCTTCGCCGGGCATCCTCGCGCAGTCGATCGGCGGCGGCGGCGGCAACGGCGGCGGTGCGTTGGTAGGGCCCGTGACGCTTGGCGGCGCCGGCGGCATGGCCGGCAATGGTGACACCGTCTCCCTGACCAATAGCGGGTCGATCACCACCCTCGGACATGATTCGGCGGCTATCGTTGCCGAATCGATCGGCGGCGGCGGCGGCAATGGCGGCTTCGCGCTTGGCGGAGGGCCGTTCGGCGCCCTCGCCATCGGCGGCAATGGCGGCGCCGGCGGCACCGGCGGCGAGGTTTGCGTCAACGCGAACGCAGCCTGTACCGCCGCCGCACCGGTTGGCGCGGCGACGATCCACACGTCCGGCGAACGCTCTGACGGCATCATCGCGCAATCGATCGGCGGTGGCGGCGGCAACGGCGGCTTCGCCGTCTCGGGATCGGTAGGCGTCTTCGCCAGCGCGGCCGTCGCTCTTGGTGGTCCCGGCGGGAAGGGCGGGACCGCCGGCGACGTGTTCGCGGGCGCCAACGGCAACATCGCGACGAGCGGCGCCCTTTCGACCGGCATCGACGCAGAGTCGATCGGCGGCGGCGGTGGCAACGGCGGTTTCTCGATCTCCGCGACCGGCGGGCTGACCTACGGTTCGATCGGCTTTGCGATGGGCGGGATGGGCGGCGCCGGCAATGACGCGGGCACGGTGAGCGTCGCCAGCACCACCAACATCACCACGAGCGGAGATCTGTCACCCGGTATCTTCGCCCACTCGATCGGCGGTGGCGGCGGCAATGGCGGGTTTTCGGTGGCCGGTGCGGTCGCGGCCGGTGCTGCCGTGGCCCTCGACATCAGCGGGTCGGGCGCCGGCGGCGCCAACGGCAATGCGGTCGACGTCTCGAGCATCGGCAACATCTCGACCGGCAGCCAATTCGGCACCAGCGGCTCGGAATCTCCGGGCATTTTCGCGCAATCGGTCGGCGGCGGCGGCGGCAACGGGGGATTTGCCGGCTCTGTGGCCGCTGGCGGATATGGCAGCGTGAGCCTGTCGTTTGCGTCGAGCGGGGGTGCCGGCGGTGCCGGCAACACGGTCACGGTCGACAACAACAGCGCGATGACCGGCGCCAACTCGATCACCACCTGGCAGAACAATTCGGACGGCGTCCTAGCCCAGTCGATCGGCGGCACCGGCGGCAATGGCGGCTTCTCGGTTGGGGGTGCGGTCGGCGGCTATGGCGCGGTCACCCTGTCCTTTGGCGGCGCGGGCGGCGCTGGAAGCAATTCCGGCGCAGTCGACGTGACGAGTTTTGGTGCGATCACCACCCATGGCGGCAAGTCGGATGCGATTGCCGCGCAGTCGATCGGCGGCGGCGGCGGCAATGGCGGGTTTGCGATTTCGGCGGCGGGAGGTGGTTATGGCGGGGTCGCTTTGTCGTTTGGCGGCGCCGGCGGCACGGGCGCCAACAGCGACACGGTCGACGTCACCAATGTCGGGGCGATCGGCACGTCCGGGAACGGCTCTGACGGCATCATGGCCCAGTCGGTCGGCGGCGGCGGCGGCAATGGCGGCTTTTCCGGCTCCCTCTCCGCTGGCGGCTATGGCGCGGTCGCACTCGGCTTTGGCGGCGGCGCGGGCAATGCCGGTGCCGCCAACAACGTCTCGGTCGCCAACACCGGAGACGTCGCTACCGGGGGCGCAGGCTCGACCGGGATATTCGCCCAGTCGATCGGCGGCGGCGGCGGCAACGGCGGCTTCGCCGCCGGCGGCGCCGGTGCCCTTTACGCCGGCGCCGCGCTGACTTTCGGCGGCAACGCGGGCAATGCCGGCGACGCCATGAATGCTCAAATCGACAGCAGCGGCAACGTCACGACGCAGGGGGACCAGGCGAACGGCATCGAGGCGCAGTCGATCGGCGGCGGCGGCGGCAATGGCGGCTTCGCCATCTCGGCCTCGGGCTCCGAAAACGCGGCGCTGTCGTTGGCCTTCGGCGGCACCGGCGCCGCTGGTGGAAAGGCGCAGATCGCTTCCGTCGATTCGACCGGCAACATCGCCACTCATGGTGTCCAGGCGGACGGCATCGAGGCGCAATCGATCGGCGGCAGCGGCGGCAATGGCGGCTTTGCGGTCAGCGGCACGCTGACCATCGATACGGGCGGATCGGCGAGCTTTGCTTTTGGCGGTAAAGGCGGGACCGGGGCGAGCGCGGGCGCAGCACGCATCGACAGCGTCGGGAACGTGACCACCACCGGGATGAGCGCCACCGGAATTCTCGCGCAGTCGATTGGCGGCTCGGGCGGCAACGGTGGTTTCGCCGGCGCGTTGGCGCTGGCCAGCGGCATCGCCTATGCCAATTCCGTCGGGGGCTATGGCGGCAACGCCAACACCGGCGGTGCGGTGGACGTCGCCAGCACCGGCGTGGTTTCGACGCAAAAGGACAATTCGATCGGCATCGAGGCTCAGTCGATCGGCGGCGGCGGCGGCAACGGGGCGTTTTCGCTCGCCGGTTCGGCGACGATGGACGACAACGCCGTCGGCAGCGCCAAGGGCGGCATGGGCGGGATCGCCGGCACTGCCGGCACCGTGAACCTCGCTAGCAACGGGTTTGTCACCACCGCCGGCAATCAGTCGGCGGGCATCATGGCGCAATCGCTCGGCGGCGGCGGCGGCAATGGCGGCTTTGCGATCGGGGCCTCGTTGTCTTACAGCGGCTCCGCTTCTCTTAACGCCGTGGGCAGCAACGGCGGGTCGGGCAACAGTGCCGGCGCGGTCACCGTGTCCACCCATGCTACGACGGCCTCGCCTCATGGGATGAGCGTGATGACCGGTGGCGACGGCTCGCCGGGGATCCTGGCGCAGTCGGTCGGCGGCGGCGGCGGCAATGGCGGCTTCTCAATCGGTGCCAGCGCCTCGGCGGGCAGCGACGCCGCCAACAACGCCGTCGGCGGAAACGGCGGGACCGGGAGCAACTCCGGCACCGCCGGCACCTTGATGGTGCACGTCACCGACAATGGCAACATCCTGACCACGGGGCGCAACTCGGCCGGTATCGAGGCCCAGTCGATCGGCGGCGGCGGCGGCAATGGCGGCTTCTCGGTCGCCGCCGCCGTCGCGATTTCAGACTCCTCGGGCAAGGCGTCCGCTGTCGGCGGCCAAGGCGCGACCAACGCCAACAACACCAGCGGCGACGTCACCGTCAATCAGACCGGCTCGATCCTGACGGCCGGCGATCAATCCGACGCGATTCTCGCCCAGTCGATCGGCGGCGGCGGCGGCAATGGCGGCTTTGCCATCGCCGGGTCGCTGTCGACCGGCGGCGGGACCGCTTCGACGGCGACCGGTGGCGCCGGTGGCGGCGGCAACGCCGCGGGCAATGTCAGCGTCACCAGCACCGGGCTCATCCAAACCGACGCGCTCGGCGGCGGCGGCAGCGGTTCGGGCGGCATCGTCGCGCAGTCGATCGGCGGCGGCGGCGGCAACGGCGGCTTCTCGGGCGCGCTGTCAGCCGCCTTTGGCGGCGACGCCGCGTCGAATACGACCGGCGGCAACGGCGGCATGGGGTCCGATGCCGGGACCGTGTCGGTCAAGTCCGCAGACATGATCGTGACCGGCGGTGACAATGCCCCGGGCCTCACCGCGCAGTCGATCGGCGGCGGCGGCGGCAACGGCGGCTTCTCGATCGGTGTCAGCTTCGCCTCCAACGCCAAATCCACAGCCGATGTCGTCGGCGGCGGCGCCGGCAACGGCGGCATCGGCAAAGCCGTCACGGTGCAGAATTCGGCTGGGATCATGACCGCCGGTCACCTCTCCGACGGCATCCTGGCGCAGTCGATCGGCGGCGGCGGCGGCAACGGCGGTTTTGCGGTGTCCGGCAGCCTGTCGTTGCAGGATGACGCGGCCTCGAACGCCACCGGCGGCGGCGGTGGTTCAGGCGGCGTCGCCGGTACGGTAAAAGTCGCAAACAGCGGCCGGATTTCGGTAGCGAATTCCGGGACCATCGGGATTGTCGCGCAGTCGGTCGGCGGCGGCGGCGGAACCGGCGGTTTTGCCGGCGCGATTGCGGTCAGCTCGAACACCAAGGCAATGACCAACGCGACCGGCGGAAAAGGCGGGACTGGCAACGTTGCCGCCGCCGTGAACGTCGTCAACAGCGGGGCGGTCTCGTCGAAAGGCGACAATTCCGGTGGCATCCTGGCGCAATCGGTCGGCGGCGGCGGCGGCGATGGCGGCTTCTCCCTCGGCGCCGCTGGTTCCTCGGCGATGGGTGTGGCCAACACGACCGGCGGAAAAGGCGGGAGCGGCGGCTCAGCGGGCGCGGTTTCGGTCGAGAACGATGCCGGCGGCATGATCTCGACGACCGGCGCGCTTGCCTACGGCATCGACGCGCAGTCGGTTGGCGGCGGTGGCGGCAATGGCGGTTTCGCCATCGGCGGTGCCTTGTCGCTGAACGGCGACGCGAGTTCGACAATCGGCGGCGGCGGCGCCGGTGCCGGAAGCACCGGTGCGGCGGTGACCGTCAAGAATTTGGACGCGATCCAAACCAACGGCTTCGACGCGACCGGCATCCTCGCGGAATCCGTCGGCGGTGGCGGCGGATCGGGCGGCTTTGCCGTCGGCGCGGCGGTCAGCGCCGGCGGTTCGAGCCTTGCCAACGGGATCGGCGGCAACGCCGCCGTCGGTGGCAACGCTTCCACCGTGCAGGTTACCAACGCGGCCGCGATCAAGACGAGCCTCGACGGGTCGATCGGGATTCTGGCGGAATCGATCGGCGGTGGCGGCGGCTCAGGCGGCTTCGGCATCTCGGCCGCAGGCTCGACCGCGAAGGCGACCAGCCAGAGTGTGGGCGGCACCGGCGGCAGCGCCGGAACGGCAGGCAACGTCACCGTCGACAACAATCATGGCGGCCAGATCACGACCTTGGGGGCGATGTCCTACGGCATCGAGGCGCAGTCGGTCGGCGGCGGCGGCGGCAACGGCGCGTTCTCGATCGGCGGTGCGGTCTCGGTCAACGACGACGCGAGCTCGACGGTGGGCGCCGGAACGGGCGGTGCAGCGGGTGCGGCGGGCGCGGTCACGGTCGGCAATGCCGACGCGATCTCGACATCGGGCTCGGGCGCGATCGGCGTGCTGGCGCAATCGGTGGGCGGCGGCGGCGGCTCGGGCGGCTTTGCCATCGGTGCGGCGGTCAGCGCCGGCGGCGCCAGCATTGCGAACGGGGTTGGCGGCGCCGGCGGTGGCGGTGGCAACGCCGCGACGGTCAAGGTGACAAACGCCGCCGCGATCGACACGAAAAAGGACAACGCGATCGGGATTCTGGCGCAGTCGGTCGGCGGCGGCGGCGGCAATGGCGGTTTCGACATCTCGGCTGCCGGTTCGACTGCGAAGGCGACCAGCCAGAGCGTCGGCGGCAACGGCGGCGTCGCCGGTACCGCCGGCAACGTCACCGTCGAAAACAATCACGGCGGTCAAATCGCGACCTTAGGGGCGATGTCCTACGGCATCGAGGCGCAGTCGGTGGGCGGCGGCGGCGGCAACGGCGCGTTCTCGATCGGCGGCGCGGTCTCGGTCAACGACGATGCGAGCTCGACCGTGGGTGCGGGTACCGGCGGCGCCGCCGGTGCGGCGGGCACCGTCACGGTCGGCAACTCCGATGTCATTGCTACCTCGGGCTCGGGCGCGATCGGCATCCTCGCGCAATCGGTGGGCGGCGGCGGCGGCTCGGGCGGCTTTGCCATCGGTGCGGCGATCAGCGCCGGCGGCGCCAGCATTGCGAACGGGGTTGGCGGCGCCGGCGCCGGTGGCGGCAACGCCGCGACGGTACAGGTGACAAACGCCGCCGCGATCACTACGGAAAAGGACAACGCGATCGGGATTCTGGCGCAGTCGGTCGGCGGGGGCGGCGGCAATGGCGGCTTCGACATCTCGGCCGCCGGCTCGACCGCGAAAGCAACCAGCCAGAGTGTGGGCGGCAATGGCGGCAGCGCCGGAACGGCAGGCAACGTCACCGTCGACAATAATCACGGGGGCCAGATCACGACGGCCGGCGCCATGTCCTACGGCATCGAGGCGCAGTCGGTGGGCGGCGGCGGCGGCAACGGCGCGTTCTCGATCGGCGGCGCGGTCTCGGTCGACGACGATGCGAGCTCGACCGTGGGTGCGGGTACCGGCGGCGCCGCCGGTGCGGCGGGCACCGTCACGGTCGGCAACTCCGATGTCATTGCTACCTCGGGCTCGGGCGCGATCGGCATCCTCGCGCAATCGGTGGGCGGCGGCGGCGGCTCGGGCGGCTTTGCCATCGGCGCGGCGATCAGCGCTGGCGGCGCCAGCCTGACGAACGGCGTTGGCGGCGCTGCCGGGGGCGGCGGTGCGGGTGGTTCGGTCCAGGTGACCAATTCCGCTGTCGTCATGACGCAGGAAGCCGAAGCAACCGGCATTTTGGCGCAATCGGTTGGCGGCGGCGGCGGCAATGGCGGCTTTTCGCTGGGCGCCGGCGGCTCTCAGGCCAAGGCGGTGACCTCGTCCGTCGGCGGTTCCGGCGGTTTGGGCGGTGCTGCGTCAACCGTGACGGTGACCAATACCGCGGCTGGGTCGATCGCGACCGAGGGCGCTTTCGCCAATGGCATCCAGGCCCAGTCGGTCGGCGGCGGCGGCGGCAACGGTGCCTTCGCCATCGGCGGATCGCTGAGTGCCAGTGGCGACGCCCAGTCGACGGTGGGCGCCGGATCGGGCGCGGGCGGCGGCTCGGCGTCGATGGTCACGGTCAAGAACAACGGACAGATTGTGACCGGAGGAGCCGATGCCGTCGGCATCTTCGCGCAAAGCGTCGGCGGCGGCGGCGGCTCGGGCGGTTTTGCCGGCGGGCTGAGCATCGGCAGCAGTGGCAGCGTCGCCAATACAGTCGGCGGTGCGGGCGCCGGAGCGGGCGATGGCGATCAGGTCGCCGTCACCAATGGCGGCCTCGTCCACACCCTCGGCGCAAATTCGATCGGCATCCTGGCGCAGTCGATCGGCGGCGGCGGCGGCAATGGCGGCTTCTCGCTGTCGGCTTCGGGCTCGAGCGGTTCGGGTTCGAACAGCAGCGTTGGCGGCGGCGGTGGCGGCGGTGGCCTCGCAAAACTGGTGCAGGTGACGAATTCCGGCTCGATTGTCACCCAAGGGCCGCTGTCTTACGGCATCTACGCGCAATCGGTCGGCGGTGGCGGCGGCAATGGCGGGTTCACCGTCAACGGCACGCTCGGCAGCGGCTCGGGCGGCATGGTCTCGACGGTCGGCGGCAAGGCCGGAGCGGGCGGCGCCGGCGGGCCGGTCACCGTCGTCAACACCGGCACGATCGTCGTCAAGGGCGCGGGTTCAGTCGGCGTTTTCGCCCAGTCGGTCGGCGGCGGCGGCGGCGCCGGGGGATTTGCCGGCGCGCTCAACGTGTCGGGCGGCCAGATGCAGAACAGTGTCGGCGGCCAAGGCGGCAATGGCGGCGACGGCGGCAACGTCACCGTCACCAGCACCGGCAGCATCATGACATTGGCCGACGATTCGGTGAGCGTGCTGGCGCAGTCGATCGGCGGCGGCGGCGGCAACGGCGCCTTTGCGGTCTCGGCGCAGACCGGCGCGTTCGACGGGTCGGGAAATAATGTCGGCGGCGCCTCGAACGGGACCGGCGGCGCGAAGGGCCAGGTGAGCGTCAATGTCAGCGGCGGCTCGCTACAGACGCAGGGCGCACTCTCTTACGGCATGCTCGCCCAGGCGATCGGAGCCGGCGGGGGCAACGGCGCCCTGTCGGTTCCCGACCCGCTGACCACGTCGGGCGGCGGGGTTAGCGTACGGGTCGGTGCGACTGGCGGTATCGCCGGCGACGGCAGCCCGCTCTCTGCGACCAACACCAATCCGACGAATACGACCGGCGCCGGCGCGGTCGGGTTGATCGCCCAGTCGATCGGCGGCGGCGGCGGCACCGACGGGGTGACCGGCGACCTCTCGGTCGGCAACAATATCGGCGTGCTGTCGGCAATCGTCGGCGGGTCGAGCACTGCCGGCGGCTCGGCGGGCACGGTGAATTTCGCGAATTCGGGAGCGGTTTCGACGAATGGCGACAATGCGATCGGCACGCTCGTGCAGTCGATCGGCGGCGGCGGCGGAGACGGGGCGTTTTCTCTGGGCGTCGTCACCGGAACGCCGCTTGGCGCAGTCGAGAGTGTCGGCGGGTCCGAGGGTGCCGTCGGCAACGCGGCCGCGCTCACTCTGCCGACCTTCTCGGGGCCGATATCGACCAGCGGCACCCTGGCGCCGGGCTTGTTGGCGCAATCGATCGGCGGCGGCGGCGGTTTTGCCGGCTTCTCGGCGCCGTCGGGCCTGTCGATCGGGAGCAACGGCCTGAGCTTTGACGTCGGCGGCGGCGGGGGCGCGGGCGGGGCCGGCGCCACCATCGATTTCACCTCAAATGCGCAGATCTCGACGGCCGGTGCGGGCGCCTCCGGTGTGGTCGTGCAATCGATTGGCGGCGGTGGCGGTTTTGTCGGCTTTTCCAGTGGCGGGACACAAAATCCAACCTTGAACAATGCGGTTCTCGGCGGCCGTGGCGGCGGCGGCTCCGGAGGTGCGATCAATTTGACCAACGCCGCCGCGATCTCGACCGCCGGCACCGGCGCCCTCGGCATACTCGCCCAATCGATCGGCGGCGGCGGCGGTGTCATCGAGGCGATCGGAGTGGGCTCCGTGGGGACGGTTGGTTTGGGTGCGTCAGGCGCCGCGAGGGGCGACGGCGGGACCGTGACCATCAGTGATTCCGCGCCGATTTCGACGATGGGCAACGGGGCTCATGCGCTGGTCGCGCAATCGATCGGCGGCGGCGGTGGTCTGTTTTTGGCCTATGGGAGCGACGCCGGGAACGCGATCGGGGCGCCGATTGCCGCGGGTGGCGGGGCGGCCGGCAATGGCGGCGCCGTCAGCGTCGCCACCACGGCGCCGATTACAACCTTCGGCGGCGGCGCTTACGGCATCGTCGCGCAGTCGGTCGGCGGCGGCGGCGGTATCGTCGGCAACGGCTTTTACGGGTCGACCATCGGCAGCAGTCCGTTCGCGGGCACCACTGGAAGACCGGGTCAAGGTGGAACCGTAAACGTCGCGGTCTCCGCGCCGGTGACGACGCCGGGTCCGAACGCCACGGCGATCTTCGCCGACAGCGACGGCGGCGGCGGCGGCGGCGGCAACATCGCGGTCAATATTGCGGATGTCGAGATCCTCGGCGGCACCGGTGACGGTCACGCCGTCAGTCTGTTGGGCGGGGCAAACAATCTGATTACCAGCGCCGGCACGCTGGAGACAGTCGACGGGCTCGCCGGCACCGCGATCACCGGGGGCAGCGGCAACGACAATGTCGTCAGCTCCGGCTTTGTCCTGGGCTCGGTCGACCTCGACGGCGGCGTCAACGCCTTTGACAATACGCCAACCGGCATCTTCATCTCGGGCTCGACGGTCAATCTCGGTCCGCTCGGGCTGCTGACCAATCAAGGATTGCTGTCGCCGGGCGGTCTCGGCAATGTCTTTACCACCAGCGTCACCGGCAGTTTTGTGCAGACCAGTACCGGCATTTACGCCCTCGATCTGCAGTTCCTCGACCAGACGTCGGACCGCATCAACTTCACCGGCACCGCGAATGCCGCCGGCACCGTCGGCATCAACGTGCTGAACCCGGGGCTGGCTCTGCCCGGCGCACATGACACGACGATAATCTACGCGGCGGGCGGAGTGACCAGCCATAGTGGGCTCGGGCTCGGCTTTATACCGACCGCGGTCGCGACCTACAGCCTCACCTTTCCAGACCCGGACGACATCGTCCTGCACTATGTGATCGATTTCTCGCCCGACGGGCTGACCGGCAACCAGCATTCGGTCGGCTATGCAATCAATGCGATCCAGACTGCTCGGTCGTCGCCGAATTTTGTGCCCATCGCCGCGAGACTGTTCTACGTGCCGACGGTCGCCGATTTGGGGGTGACCTATGATTCGCTGTCGGGCGAAGGCACCAGCGCCGTTCAGCAAGCCATCTTCTCGGCCCGCGACCAGTTTTTCGAAGCGGTGCTGCAGCAGGCCCTTCTGCCAGCGGAGCAGTACGCGGATGTCTACGCCCTGAACGGCGCCGCAGACGCCGTGCCGTTGCGCCGGACCGGCACCTGGCGCGCGTGGGCGAGCGGCTTTGGTGACGACCTCGGGCTGAACAGCGCCTATACCAGCGCCACCAGTGCCTCGGCGTACGGCGCCGCGGCACAGAATTTCAACACTGCGGGCGGTGCCGCAGGGTTTGATTACCGGGTCGACCCGCATTGGGTAGTCGGTGTCGCCGGCGGCGGCAGCGGGTTCCAGTATTCGGTTGCCGACCGCACCACGCACGGCAGCGGCTCCGGCGGAGATGTCGGCGTCTACTCGTCGGCGCGGTGGGATCAAGTCTATGCGATGGGTGTGCTCGCCTATGGGCACTTCAATCAGGATGAAATCCGCGATGTCATCGGGTTGAACATCGGCCCACTCGAAAACGCCCAGGGCAGCTTCGATTCCAATCTGTTCGGCGGCCGCTTTGAGGTCGGCCGCAACTATCCGGTCGGACCCGTCACCCTGACCCCGTTCGGGGCGCTGCAATTCGACCGGCTGCGCACCTCCTCCTACAGCGAGACCAGCACGATCACGAGCACCTCGGCGCCGGGAGTTTTAGGACTGCAATACGACGCGCATACCGTCGCCTCGGTCCCGCTCTATTTGGGTGGTCAGATCGACAGCAGGTTCGAGCTGGCGCCGGGTGTCGCCCTCATTCCGTCGCTTCGCGTCGCGGAGGTGCACGAGTTCAGCGCGCAGCGCACGGTTACCGCCCAATTCCTGTCGGCCCCGGGCTTTGCGTTTCTGGTGCATGGTGCCGCGGCGGCAGAGGATGCGGCGCAGGTGCAAGCCGGCCTAAAGCTGGCGCTCAATCGCCAGATCAGCGTCTATGCCAATTTCACCGGCTATTTCTCGGGCGGCGGCAACTCCGTCGGCGGCTTCGGCGGGGTGAAGATCAGCTGGTGACAGACGAAACCCGGTGGCGACAGGTTCGGCGTTTTGCTTGTCATTCAATCCGCCTGATGTCGGACCTCAGATGACGCCCTCCTCGGCAAGCCGCTCGACTTCGCTCGGGCTGCGGCCGAGCAACTCGGTCAGCACCCACATATTGTCCTCGCCGTAGCACGGCGCACCGCGATTGGTCGGGCCGCCGATATAGGCCGGGGTCCGGCTCAACTTCATCGGCAATTCGTAGATCGGCCAGGTGCCGATCTTGGTGCCGGTGACCTCGGTCAGCCATTTGAGGTGGCGCAGCTGCGGGTCGCCGTCGACGCGATCCTCGGAATTCTGGCACACCCCGGCCGGCACTCCGGCTTTCTGCAATTTCATCATGCAGTCGAAGCGGTCCTGGGTCTTGGTCCAGGTCGCCACGGCGGCATCGAGCGAGTCCTGATGATGCAGGCGCTGATCCAGCGTCGCGAAGCGACGGTCGTCGAGCCATTCGCCATGCTCCGCTACCCGGGCAAAGGCGCGCCATTCGTCATCGGTGAAGCAGGCAACGGCGATCCAGCGATCCTTGCCCCGGCAAGGATAGGCGCCGTGGGGCGCGGCCGGCTTGTAGGGCGAGCGGTTGCCGTAGCGGCGGAAGATGCGCTCGTTGGCCGACCAGTCGAGGATCGTGGCACCGGTCAGGAAAATGCCGGACTCGCATTGCGAGGCGTCGATCCATTGGCCCTCGCCGGTGCGCTCGCGGTGGTAGATCGCACCCAACAGCGCCAGCGCGTAGCCGTAGGCGCCCATCCAGTCGAGGTAGGAATAGCCCCAGCCGACCGGCATCGCCGGCTCCGGCAGGCCCGACATCTCGCCCTGCCCGCCAAACGCCGCGGCGACCGGGCCGACGGTGCGCATCCGCCCGTAAGTGCCGTGGGCGCCCATGCCCGATTGCTGGATGTAGATGATGTCGGGCCGGATCGACTTTAACACGTCGTAGCCGAGCCCCAACCGCTGCAGCACACCGGGCGAAAACCCTTCCGCCACCACATCGCAGATCCGCACCATGTCCTTGGCGATCTGCAACCCCTTTGGGTGGCGGATGTTGAGTGAGATGCCGCGCTTGCCGGCGTTCTTGTTGTTGAACTGGCCGCCCATGTCGGGATCGCGCACCGGGGGAAGCGGCCCCGTCGCCGCGTCGCGCGCCGCGCGGCCGCCGACCGGAGCCATCGCCGCCAGCCGCGTGTCGGGATTGTCCTTCCACTCGACCTTGTAGCTCTCCGCCCCCAGCGCCGCGAGAAATCGCGTGCCGCCCGCCGAGGCCAGAAACCAGGCGAAGTCGAAGATCTTTATCCCCTGCAGCGGGAACGGCTTGTCGTGCATCGCCGACAGACGCGGGTTCTCGGCGCGGCGCGGTTGTGCCGGCACGCTCGGCCGGCGCGCCGCTTTGCCAAGCAAGCCCTCCCTGAGTACCGCGTCGGTGTCTTCGCCCAAGAGCGGCGCGCGCCGGCCGACCTGCCAGCTTGTCCGGGTGGCGAGCCATTTGCTGGTCGGATAGCGAAACGAGCGGCCGAGCTCGGGATGCTCGACATCGGCAAAGGTCTTGCGCGCCAGCCAGTGCTCGTCGAGCGCATTCTCGTGCGGCTTGCGCAATGGCGCCCAGAGGAGGCCGGCATCCTGCGCCTCGCGCCACGGCATGTCGGCATAGGTCCAGGCGCGGACAAAGCGCTGCACCACGTCGAGCATGTGCGCGCGCGCCTCGTCGCCGGCCGCCGTGCCCGGCACCTGACGCGCCCGCAGATCGGCGTCGGGCGGGGGCGGCTGCAGATCGGCCTGCGCGCCGAATTTCGACAGCAGCGGCACCAGGTTGTTCAGGTCGCGCGCGCCCATGCCGTGGGTGATGTACCAGCGCCCGTCCTTGGTGTGGCAAATGCCCGGCGAATGGTTCGGGAATTCGGCGGCGTGGCGGTTGGTCATCCGCCACAACGGCACGCGCCGCATGACCCAGTGCATGATGTCCTGCTCGGGGTTCTTCGACACCGCCTCGTGGATCGCGACCGAGACATCCTGCCCTTCGCCGCTGCGTTCGCGGTGGATCAGCGCCGCGATGATCCCGGTCGCCAATTGCTCGCCGGCGATGTGGTACGCATGCCAGATCTGCGGTGCGATCGGCGGCGTGTCGTATTCGAGGTTGGGGTCGGGGTCGTAACCGCAATTCATCATGATCCCGCCGAGGGCGAGATGGATCAGGTCGGAACCTTTGAGGTCCTTCCACGGGCCGTCGTCGCCGAACGGCGTCATCCGCGCCGTGACCAGCGCCGGGAACCGGGCGTTAAGCGCGGCCCGATCGAGACCCAGCGCCTCGTTGAGCGCGCCGCAGCTGGCGTCGAGCAGGATGTCGGCGCCGCCGAGCAGCCGCAGCAGGTGCTCGCAGGAGGGCGCCTCGCGCAGGTCGAGCACCACTGACTTTTTGTTGCGGTTGTAGTTCCAGAAAAACAGCGAGCGTTCGAGACCGGGCTGGTCTTCGAGGAAAGGCCCGATCCGCCGTGTGGCATTGCCTTCGGGCGGTTCGATCTTGATTACCTCGGCGCCGAGCCCGGCGAGCAGCAGTCCGGTGTATTCGGCGCGCTCGTCGGCGATCTCGATCACCCGCAGGCCGTTGAGCATGCCCGGCCCGGCGTTGCCCATCATTTCGCCCGGCCCAGCCGCGATCTCTGCTTGCGTCGCCAAGACGTTCCCTCCCAAATGGTTCCAGCCCCGAAAGCGAAGTGAGGATAATCCCGCCCGAGCCAACGCGGTCAAGCCTCGGGGGCCGTTGCGGAACGTTTTCCCTGGTGCCTGCTGCCGGTGGCTGTCAGTGACCGGTTTCGCCGTCGGAGGCTACGAACGATGCTGGTGAGAGAGCGAGATCGAATTTATATGGAGGTGCCGGCAAAAGCGGAACCCGCCGACAATGTGTTGACGCGCGATTATTACACACAGCTGCCGCAAATGCGCCTGACGGGTAATTCAGCCGATCGCCCGATGTTGCCGGAAACATCAACAGAAGTCACACTCGACGGCAATGACGTCGCCAAGCTGGTCGAATGCGCTGTCCGGCATCCCAGTCCAAATATGCGATATGGCGTATTGGCAGCCATCTGGAACCACCCCAACTCGTTTCGACAAATTTTTGAGTTTGGTCTCAGCGCGCCACCCGCCTTTTCCGAAATCCGCGAGATCGTGGCGGAAGAGCTTGATAAGCGCTCTGCCACGGCAAAATCTTCGGCTTCGCAACCGGGTAAGCCAGCCGCCGAAACACTGCTGCCCCGGATGCCCTTGCCGGCGCACCTGCGAGACCGCGAGAGGCGATAGTCGGCCGACGGCGCCGCGGCCGTCGTCTGGCGGTGGGACTCCGGCGCTGGTCCCGCGCCGCCGCCACCGGGATTGCTTCGCTTCGCCCGCAATGACACGCTAAATTGTCGTCATTGCGGGGAGCGAGCGACGAAGCAATTTCGATGCAAGGAGGTACAGGGCGAACAGATGAGCGACTGGAGCAAGGTGATCCGGCCGATCCCGGTTCCGAACGAGTGGACGAAGCCATTCTGGGGCGCTGCCAAGCGCGGCGTTCTCGAATTACAGCGCTGCAAGAGCTGCGGACATTTCCAGCACCCGCCCTATGCGACCTGCACCCAATGCGTCTCGACCGACCTTCGCTTTGAGCCGGTGCGCCATGACGGTGTCGGGGGGGCCGGATCGATCTACGCTTACACCATCATGTACCACACCGGCGACAAGCGCTTTGCGCCGGCGGTGCCCTACGCCAGCATCATCGTCGAGCTCGACGATGCGCCCGGTGCGCTGCTCGCCGGCAATCTGCTGGACGCCGAATACACCGAGGCGAAGGTCGGGCGCCGTGTCGAGATCGTCTTCGAGAAGCTGAACGACGACATCACCTTGCCGCAGTTCCGCCTCGCCGCCGGGGAACGTCCTAACGATCAACAATGATCCAATCCCCTCCGCCTTTTGCGGGCGGCGCTGCCTGAGAACGGACCACCGCAGAGGCGTGCGCTCATTTCCGCCAATTGTTGCGCGGATCGGGGACCAAGCGGTCCGGCGGGCCGCGGCGCGGCGCCGGTAAATTCGCCACTTTCGCGCGGTATGCTCGTAACCATCCGGATTGGGCGAGGGCGGTGCCGCGGTGGATGTCACGGCAGATTTGGCGGGATGCGCCGCGAAGCCGCGCGCAAGGCATCGCGAACATCGCGAACACTCAAGGGTCTGCTCGCGACAATGCAATCTCCAGGTGGATTTTTGCTGCTGATTTGCTGCAGATGCAGCGGGCGGCCGGAAACGTCTCGATCAACAACTCCGCCTTGCGGCACCCCGGCGCTTGACGCGGGCGCCGCGGCGGTACGCGTCAATACCGTGCATTCCCCGGGGTTCGCGGGAAGGGGATCGCGTCGCGCACGTTCGAAAGGCCGGTCGTGTAGGCGAGGGTGCGCTCGAAGCCGAGGCCGAAGCCGGCATGCGGCACCGTGCCGTAGCGGCGCAAGTCGCGGTACCAGGCGTAGTGCTCGCGGTCGACAGAGCACTCGGCCATCCGCGCGTCCAATACCGCGAGCCGCTCCTCGCGCTGGCTGCCGCCGATGATCTCGCCGATCCCGGGCGCCAGCACGTCCATCGCCGCGACGGTGCGGCCGTCGTCGTTGACCCGCATGTAGAACGCCTTGATCGCCTTCGGGTAGTTCATCACGACGACCGGCTTCTTTGCGTGCTTTTCGGTCAGATAGCGCTCGTGCTCCGATTGCAAATCGATGCCCCATCCGACCGGGAACTCGAACTTCTCAGCTTTCGCCCGTTCGAGCACTTGGATCGCCTCGCCGTAATCCATGTGCACGAATTCCGACCCGACGATCCCCTCGAGTTTCGCGACCAGCCCCTTCTCGATCCGCTGGTCGAAAAAGGCGAGATCTTCCTGCCTTTCGTTCAGCAACGCCGTGAAGGCGTATTTCAGCAGCCGTTCGGCCAGGCTCGCATTGTCGGAGAGGTCGGCGAACGCGATCTCCGGCTCGATCATCCAGAACTCGGCGAGGTGGCGGCTGGTGTTCGAGTTCTCGGCGCGGAAGGTCGGCCCGAAGGTGTAGACCTTGGTCAATGCCAGGCAGTAGGCCTCGACATTGAGCTGCCCCGACACCGTCAGGAACGCCTCGCGGCCAAAGAAATCCTGGGTGAAATCGACCTTGCCGTCTGGCGTGCGCGGCAAATTGGCGAGGTCCAGGGTCGACACCCGGAACAATGCCCCGGCCCCCTCCGCGTCGGAGGCGGTGATGATCGGCGTGTTGACCCAGAAAAAGCCGTTCTCGTCGAAAAAGCGGTGGATCGCCTGCGCCAAGCTGTGCCGCACCCGCGTCGCCGCGCTGATCACGTTGGTGCGCGGCCGCAGATGCGCTACCTCGCGCAAATACTCCAGGGTGTGCGGCTTGGGTTGGATCGGGTAGGTTTCGGGGTCGTCGACCCAGCCGATCACCGTGACGGCACTCGCCTGCATCTCGAAGGGCTGCCCCTTGGCCGGCGACGGCACCACCGTCCCCTTAACCTCGACGGCGCAGCCGGCGGTCAGCCTCAGAACCTCGCCGGTGTAATTGGGCAGGGTGTTCGGCGCCACCACCTGCAGCGGATGGAACGACGATCCGTCCGCCAGGTGCACGAACGAGATGCCCGCCTTCGAGTTCCCGCCTCGTCCGGACCCAGCCTTTGACCATGACCGGCGCATCCTTCGGCGCCTCGCCGCCCAGGATCGCGCGCACGCTGAATTCTCTGTGGTCCATGAGGGACACCGGCGATCGCGAAACTTCTCAAAGATATGCAACTATTGGCGTCCCCTACCGGATTCGAACCGGTGTTGCCGCCGTGAGAGGGCGGCGTCCTAGGCCTCTAGACGAAGGGGACGAGGCTCCGGCTGTTAAATAGCGGCTGGCGGCGGCGGCGGCAAGCGCGCGCATCTGCCGACCACCAACGCGCACAGGTTACTCGCGGAAATTGACGTATTGCAGCGGTTGCTCGATCTTGAGACCGCGGATGACGCCGATTGCGTCTTGCAGGTCGTCGCGCTTTTTGCCGGTCACGCGCACTTCGTCGCCTTGGATCGACACCTGCACTTTGAGCTTGCTGTCCTTCACTTCGCGGATCAGTTGCCGGGCGAGGTTCGCATCGACCCCCTGACGCAATGCTATCGTCTGACGTACGGCATTGCCTGAAGCCTTCTCCGGTGGCTTGTAGTCGAGCGCGCCGGGTTCGACCTTGCGCCGCGTCATGTGCACCTTCAACAATTCATGCATTTGCTTCAGCTTGAGATCGTCGTCGGCAAGAACGGTCAACGCGCAGTCCTTGCGCTCGATCGTGCATTTGCTGCCCTTGAAGTCAAACCGCGTGGCGATTTCCCGTGTTATCCCGGCGACGGCGTTGTCGACTTCAGCAAGATCGATCCGCGAGACAATGTCGAAGCTCGGCACGGCGCCCTCCTCCCTCGGCCCCAAACCCCTGGGGTTTCGGGCTTTGATATAGCGCGGATACTGGCCGCAATCAGTCTCGATCTTTGCGGGCGAATGCCGGCGGCCCGACAACCAAAGGCCGCCTGGCAGGTCACCGTTCGCCTTGTCGCCGGCGTGCAAAGGCGCGGGCGGTCGCCGCGAGCGCCTCTTCGGCCGCCACCGCCGGCAACCAGCCGAGGATGCGGCGCGTCTCGGCGTCGTCGACCTGCAAGGACAGGGTCAGCCGCGACAGCGCCGGCCCCAGCGCCGGAATAGAGCAAAAGGCCGCGAGGAGCGCCGGCGGAACCGGAAACAGTCGCGCCCGACGCCCGAGCCCGCTCGCCAGCGCCCGGATCAGCCTGGGGGTGGACAAGTCAGCGTCGTCGCGCGCCAGCAAGACGCGGCCGCCGGCGGCCGGATGCGTGCACGTCAATGCCAGCAGGTCAATGAGGTTGTCGAGGCAGATCAGGCTGCGGCGGTTCTCGACGGCGGCAAGCGGCATCGGCACGCCGCTCGCGGTCAGCCCGATCAAGGCTCCGAAGTTCCCTTTGACCCCCGGCCCGTAGACCAGCGGCGGCCGCAGGATGACGAGATCGAGCCCGGTGTCGCGCGCGGCCGATGCCACCGCATCCTCGATCGCGAGTTTGGCGCGGCCATAGGCATCGCGCGGCAGCGGCGGGTCGTCGGCGCGCAATGGTCTGCGTGGCGGAGTAGCTGCGCCCATCGCCCGAATTGAGCTGACGTGGACGAGGCGGCGCACGCCCGCTGCGGCGGCAGCGCGCGCCAGTGCCGCAGCGGTTTCGGCCTCGTGCTCGCCGGCGCCGGGAGTGACCGGCCGATGCGCACTGGAGGCGAGATGGACAAAGATGTCGATCCGATCGAGATGCGCGGTCCAATCGGTCTGCGGGCCGAGGTCACCGACCGGGCGCAGCGTGACCCCGGCGATGGGGTTCGCCGTGCCGCGCGTCGCGCCCAGGACGGCGTGGCCGAGCCGCGCCAACTCACGGCAGAGCGCGCTGCCGATGAAGCCTGCCGCACCGCTCACCAGAATACGGGCCAGTTTGTGCCCTCCATTCGCGGATCAGCCGATAAATTGCGCAAGCGATCATCGAGCCAATGCAGTAGAGAGGAGCGAGCCCCGCGGCAAGACGGCCGTGACGCACCATCACCCCTGCTCGCTGCGACCGTGAGTGGCCCGTTACCATTCGACCCTCCCCTCTCCCCCCTCGTGTCCTCCCCCGGGCGTGATGGCGGGGAACGGCGCAAGCTGCTGTTTCTCGTGACCGAGGATTGGTATTTCTGCTCGCACCGTCTGCCGGTCGCGAGGGCGGCGCGCGACGCCGGCTTTGAGGTCGTCGTCGCGACACGGGTGCGGGCGCATGGCGGGCAGATTAGGGACGAGGGGTTCGCGCTACGCCCGCTCGCTTGGCGGCGTCGCGGCGACGGAATAACCGGTGCGGCAAGGGCAATCGCGGCAATCACCCGGCTCTACCAGGCTGAGCGGCCGGACATAGTACATCACGTAGCCTTGAAGCCGGTGCTGTTAGGCGGCCTCGCTCACGCTCTTGCCTTTCGCGGAGCGGCCGATGCGCCGGCAGCGATCGATTCGGTGATGGGTCTCGGTTCCGGTTTCTCGGCGAGCAGCTTTGCAGCGTCGCTGCGCCGGCCGACGCTCGGTTTGGCGCTGCGCCTTGCTGCCGGTCGCGACGGGAGTCGCGTCGTCGTGCAGAATCCCGATGACGGCGCCGCACTTGCACGACTGGGGATCGCCCCCCACCGTATCGCGCTGATCCGCGGATCGGGGGTGGACACCCGCCACTTCGTGCCGCTGCCGATGCCAAGCGGCGAGACCGTTACGATTGCTCTGGTCTCGCGGATGTTGCGAGACAAGGGCGTGCTTGACGCGGTAGCCGCCATCCGGCTGTTGCGCGGGCGCGGCCTCGCCGTCGAGCTGATCCTGGCGGGCCCCATCGACCCCGACAATCCGGGATCGCTGTCGGAGCGAACCCTGTCCGCGCTCACTGCTGAACCGGGCGTGACATGGCTCGGCGCCGTCGCCGACGTGCGCGAGGTATGGCGCCGCGCGGCGATCGCGGTGCTGCCTACAACCTATGGCGAAGGCGTGCCAAAAGCGCTGCTCGAAGCCGCCGCCTGCGCCCGGCCGATTGTCGCCAGCGATGTGCCGGGCTGCCGCGAGGCGGTGCTTGCCGGCGCAAACGAGACCGGCATCCTGGTGCCGCCGCGCGGCGTCGGCGCACTGGCCGACGCGATCGCCGCCCTCGCCGGCGACCCGACGCGACGGGCGAAAATGGGTTGTCGCGGCAGGAGACTGATCGAAACCCGCTTTGCCGAGGAGATTGTTACGCGCGCGACATTGGCGCTTTATCGCGCCGCTCTGGCGGAAAGGACAGCGGTGCCGTGACCCGCGCCTGGCTCGCCGCTGCGGCCATCGGTGGATTTCTGGCGGTTGCGGCCGGGGCGGTCGCAGCCCATCTCGCTAAAGGCGATGCGCGGGCGGCGGAATTACTGCGAACCGGCGCGCTGTACGGCATGGTCCACGCCGTCGCACTTCTCGCCGTGGGTTCGATCGCGGCTCGCGGCGATCGGCCGAGCCTGTTGCTGGCGATCGCAGGATGGAGCTTTGTTGCGGGAATTTTTCTGTTCAGCTTCAGCCTGTTTGCATTCGCTTTGACCAGATTGGCCTGGTTGGCTGAAGTCACACCGTTTGGCGGCACGGCGCTGCTGATCGGTTGGGCAGCGCTCGGCCTTTACGCGGCGCGCCGGGGGTGATTTGTGGCCGATCCGATCCATCCGGGAAGCGGTTATTGGCGAGGACGCCGATATCCAAAATTCGATGCAGCTTGCTTACGAGGCTCGCGATGACAACCCTGCTCTATACCCATTCGGCCTGCCTCGAGCACGATCCGGGAATCCATCATCCCGAATCACCGGCCCGCCTGCGCGCGGTATTGGCGGCGCTCTCCGGCCCGCTCTTCGCCGACCTTGAGCGGCGCGAGGCGCCACAAGCGGCAATCGACGATCTGCTGCGACTGCACCCGAGACACCATGTCGAGCGCATCCTGAACGCGGTTCCCACGGCAGGCCTGGTCGCCCTCGACGCCGACACGATCTTGTCGCCCGCCTCGGGTCGAGCTGCGTTGCATGCCGCCGGCGCGGTGACCGCGGCCGTCGACGCGGTCGTTGCCAGGAAAGGCGACAATGCCTTTTGCGCGATACGCCCGCCCGGGCACCATGCCGAGCCCGATCGGGCGATGGGCTTCTGCATGTTCAACAACGCGGCCGTCGGCGCCTTGCGGGCTCGCGACGTGCACGGTATCGAGCGGGTGGCGGTCGTCGATTTCGACGTCCATCACGGCAACGGCACGCAGGCGGCATTCGAAGCCGACGACAGTCTGTTCTACGCATCGACGCATCAATACCCGCTTTATCCCGGCACCGGCGCGGCAAGCGAGACCGGGGTGGGCAACATCGTCAACGTGCCGCTGCGGCCAATGTCGGGATCGGGGCCGTTTCGCCGGGCGTTCCGCGAGCGCGTGCTGCCGGCGCTCGACGACTTTCGCCCGAAGCTGGTGATCGTTTCGGCCGGGTTCGACGCGCACCGTAGCGATCCGCTGGCACAGCTGATGCTGGACGAAGATGATTACGCCTGGGTCACCGAAAAGCTTGTCGACTTGGCCGGCCGCCATGCTCAGGGACGGCTGGTCTCGACCCTCGAAGGCGGCTACGATCTGGTAGCGCTTGGAGCGAGCGCCGCAGCCCATCTGCGGGTGCTGATGGCCGCGTGACCGGACGCCGTCGAGGCCGCGCTGTTGCGGTTTTACGATTGCGGCGAGATATTGGGCCTTCGCAAACCGCGAGAACGCCCTTCCAACCTCGCGTAATTTGCTAGATAGAACACAGATGACCGAGACGAACCCGCCCGCCGAAATCGCGGGGATGAGTTTCGAGGACGCGCTCGCCGAGCTCGAGCAGATCGTGCGGCGGCTCGAAGCCGGGCAGGTCAAGCTCGATGAGGCGATATTGTCTTACGAGCGTGGGGCACAGCTGAAGCAGCATTGCGAACGAAAGCTCAACGAGGCGCAGCAACGGGTCGAGCGCATCGTAGTCGGCGCCGACGGCGTCATTTCTGCGGAGCCGGCGAAGCTTGACTGATACGCTGTGGTCCCAATCGGTCACCTTTGAAGAGGCGCTGGTCCAGGCGGCGGGTTTGACCGATTCGCTGCTCGAGCGGCTCCTCGTCGTCCCGCCGGATCTGGAGGCGCGGGTCTACGAGGCAATGCGCTATGCCGCGTTGAGCCCCGGCAAGCGGCTGCGCCCGTTCCTGGTGCTGGCCGGGGCTCGTCTGTTTGGCATCACCCAGCAATGCGCCCTGCAAGTGGCGGCGGCGATCGAAATGGTCCACGCTTATTCATTGGTGCATGACGACCTGCCGGCGATGGACGACAGCGATCTGCGGCGCGGCCGTCCGACCTGCCACAAGCAATTCGACGAGGCGACCGCGGTGCTGGCCGGTGACGGCCTGCTGACTGCTGCGTTTGGCGTGCTGGCGGACCCCGACACGCATGGCGATCCGGCGGTACGGTGCGAGTTGGTGGCGGCGCTGGCGATCGCGGCCGGTGCGACCGGCATGGTCGGCGGTCAAATGATCGACTTGATCGCCGAGCATCAGCGGCTCGACATCGGTGCGATCACCCGGCTGCAGCGAATGAAGACGGGGGCACTGATCGCTTTTTCATGCGAGGCCGGGGCGATTCTTGCCAAGGCGCCGGCCGAGCCGCGCGCCGCGCTGCACGGCTACGCGCACGACCTCGGCCTTGCCTTTCAGATCGCTGACGATCTCCTCGACGTCGAAGGTTCGGCAGCCGAGACCGGAAAGCCGGTCGGCGCCGATGCTGCCGCCGGCAAGGCTACGTTCGTGTCGATTCTCGGCGTCGAGCGGGCGCGCGCCCAGGCCGAGCTTCTGATCAGCCAAGCCACAGCACACCTTGATTTGTTCGGGGGAAGAGCGGAACTTTTACGAGAGGCGGCGCGATTCGTCATCAGCCGCCGCACCTGAGGAGCCCAGCATTGGATCCAAACCCAATTCGCGCGATCTCCAATCGGACGCCGCTGCTTGACCGGATCGACATTCCGGCCGACTTGCGCCAGCTGCCCGAATCGGACCTGCGCCAACTCGCGGATGAGTTGCGCGCAGAGCTGATCGATGCGGTCTCGATTACCGGCGGGCATTTCGGTGCCGGGCTCGGCGTCGTCGAGCTGACTGTGGCGCTCCATTACGTCTTCGATACGCCCAACGACCGGCTGATCTGGGATGTCGGGCATCAGGCCTATCCGCACAAGATCCTGACCGGCCGGCGCGACCGCATTCGCACGATCCGCCAGGGCGGCGGCCTTTCCGGCTTTACCAAGCGCTCGGAGAGCGAATACGACCCGTTCGGCGCGGCGCACAGCTCGACTTCGATTTCATCGGGCCTGGGCATGGCGGTGGCCCGCGATCTGCGCGGCGAGCACCGCAACATCATCGCGGTGATCGGCGATGGAGCGATGAGCGCCGGTATGGCTTACGAGGCGATGAACAATGCCGGAGCGATGGATTCGCGGCTGATCGTGATCCTCAACGACAACGACATGTCGATCGCCCCTCCGGTCGGCGCGATGAGCGCCTACCTGTCGCGGCTGCTGTCGTCCAAGTCGTTCATGTCGCTGCGCCACATCGCCAAGGAAGTGGCGCGGCACTTCCCGAAGCCGCTGGAAGACGCGGCGCGGCGCGCCGAGGAGCTGGCTCGCGGGTTTGTAACCGGCGGTACGTTGTTCGAGGAGATGGGCTTCTATTACGTCGGCCCAATCGACGGCCACAACCTCGATCATCTGTTGCCGGTGCTGAAGAACGTTCGCGACACCAAGGAGACCGGCCCGATCCTGGTCCACGCGGTGACCGAAAAAGGACACGGCTATCTTTCTGCCGAACAGGCGGACGACAAATGGCACAGCGTCGCCAAGTTCGACGTGATCACCGGGACGCAGGCGAAGTCGAGCTCGAAGGCGCCGTCCTATACCGGTGTCTTTGCCAAGGCGCTGATCAAAGAGGCGGAGGCCGACAACCGCATTGTCGCGATCACGGCAGCGATGCCGTCCGGTACGGGGCTCAACCTGTTTGGTGAGAAATTTCCCAACCGGTGCTTTGACGTCGGGATCGCGGAGCAGCACGCAGTGACTTTCGCCGCCGGCCTCGCAGCTGAAGGGATGAAGCCGTTTGCTGCGATTTACTCGACATTTTTGCAGCGCGCCTATGACCAAGTCGTGCATGACGTGGCGATCCAGAAACTACCGGTTCGACTTGCGATCGACCGCGCCGGCCTTGTCGGCGCCGACGGTCAGACCCACGCCGGCTCGTTCGACGTGACCTATTTGGGCTGCCTGCCCGGCTTTGTGATCATGGCGGCAGCGGATGAAGCCGAGCTGGTTCACATGGTCGCGACCTGCGCCGCGTTTGACGAGGGGCCGTCGGCCTTGCGCTACCCGCGCGGCGACGGGATCGGCGTGCCGCTTCCCGAAGCAGGCGTACCGCTCGAGATCGGCCGCGGCCGCATTGTCCGCGAAGGCACGACGATCGCGCTCCTCAGCCTCGGCGGCCGGCTGGTCGAGTGCATGAAGGCGGCGCAGGAGTTGGCTTCATACGGGTTGTCGACGACGGTCGCGGATGCCCGTTTCGCCAAGCCTCTCGACACTGATCTGATCAATCGGCTGGTGCGTGAACACGAAGTCGTCATCACGGTCGAGGAGGGTGCGATCGGCGGTTTTGGCAGCCACGTGTTGCATCATTTGGCCATGAATGGCCTGCTCGACCATGGCCTGAAGATCCGCACGATGGTCCTGCCGGATTTGTTCCTCGAGCACGACAGTCCACAAACGCAATACGATCAGGCCGGGCTCAACGCGCGCCACATCGTAGCGATGGCGCTGTCCGCGCTTGGCCGCGAGATCACGGCGCAGCCGGCACGGGCATAGCCCGGGAACGATTCGATAGGACTTCGAAGAAGCCTGCCCCTCACCTCTGGATCACGTCCAGGGCAGGCTCTCCCGCTGACGCGGGTCGCTCCCTCTCCGACAACGCGGGGAGAGGGAGGGTGAGCGGCCTGTCGGCGAAGCATCGCGCCGATCGGCTGCTGGTGGAGCGAGGCCTCGCGGAAAGCCGAGCCCGAGCGCAAGCACTGATCCTTGCCGGTCTGGTGTTTGCCGGCGAGCGGCGGATCGACAAGGCGGGCGAGGCGCTGGCGGGCGACGTCGTGCTCCACGTACGCAGACGCGATCACCCTTGGGTGTCACGCGGCGGCGTCAAGCTTGCCCATGCGCTCGACCACTTCGCGATCGACCCGAGCGGCTGGATCGCGCTCGATATCGGCGCCTCGACCGGAGGCTTTACCGACGTGCTGCTAAGCCGTGGCGCCCGTCGTGTCTATGCGATCGATGTGGGACGTGGCCAGCTTGCTTGGAAATTGCGCCGGGATCCGCGCGTCGTCGTGCATGAGCGAGTGAATGCGCGCGCCCTCAGCCGCGAGCACGTCCCTGAACCGATCGACCTCGTCGCCTGCGATGCGAGCTTTATCGGGCTGGCGACAGTATTGCCGGCGCCGCTTGCCCTGGCCGGCGAACGAGCAGCGCTGATAATACTGGTCAAACCGCAGTTCGAGGCCGGTCGCGAGCATATTGGCAAAGGTGGCGTCGTGCGCGATCCGACAATCCACCGCGAGGTCTGCGACCGCGCCGCCGCCTGGGTCGCGGCCCAACCGGGCTGGACGGTGATCGGTATCGTCGAGAGCCCGATCCTCGGGCCCGAAGGCAATCGCGAATTTCTGCTCTACGCCCGCTGCGGCGCAACCGAGGGATAGACTAAGCGCTACCAGCCCTCGGGGCCGCAGTTTGGAACGGGCTTCGACCGCAGCGCCACGGCATCGAGAACGCTTTGCAGGTCGCCAAAGCGAAACGGCTTTTCGAGCAGCGCCGGTGGCCGTTCGGCGACCGATTGGTCAGCATGGTATTTGCTTCCGCTCAAGGTGACGGTCGGAATTCCGAGCGCCGCACAATCGCGTCCCAAGGTTGCTTCGCCACCTACCCCCAGCACCATATCGGTGACAACGACATCAACCGATTGTGTCGCCAGTGACGAGGAAGCTTGAACCGCATCGGCGCAGGTCTCGACCGCGTGCCCGCAATCGGAGAGGATGCCGGCAATAAACCGCCGAATGTGCCGATCGGACTCGGCCAGGAGAATGCGTGCCATTGGTCGCCTCCATCCGACTGAGTAAAGTCCGGCCTGGGGCGATCACATCGTATAAATTCTAAGAAATTGTGAAGGTCACCGCTATTCTTGGCTATATTTTCTTTATATGATCCGAGCTATACATCTCAAATTGGCGACGGTTGCGCGCCGGGCAAAGACGATTACGGTCTGCTTGCCGCCGACCGGGCCTGAGCCCAGCAGGGTGCCGAATTCCCTAGCTCGGATGTATCGGAGTTCCGGTCTTCGCCTTTTGGCGATGACAACTCATAAAGTTCTAAAAATTCGTGGACATCCAATGGCAACCCCGCCGACATTAATGGTATCGTAACCAGACCTCTGCGGCGTTCCTCCTCAACGCGTTGATGGTTGCAATCGGGGGATGGTGTTGGATCGCTGTTCGACTGATCCGGCGGGGGAGTGATGTTCGCGCCCCGAAGTCCGGGACCGACCGATCGTGGTTTCCTGTTCTTACAGGGGATGCCGACGCGCTTTTTCGAACGGCTCGGATCGGCACTGACGGCGCGCGGCCACACCGTCCACCGGGTCAATTTCAACGGCGGCGACCGGGTCTTCTGGCGACTTTCCAACAGTGTCGATTTCCGCGGACGCGAGCATGAGTGGCCCGAATTTCTCGACCGGTTGGTGGTGGAAAAGGCGATCAGCGACATCATCCTGTTCGGTGACTGCCGGCCGATGCACCGTGCCGCGATCCGCCTCGCCGAGCAGCGCTCGCTGCTGATCCACGTGGTCGAAGAAGGCTACATCCGCCCGGGCTGGATCACCTTCGAGCGAGGCGGTGTCAACGGATACTCGTCACTACCGAAAGACGCCGGATGGTATCGTGAAAGGGCATCAGAGCTACCGGGATGGGAACGGTCGCCGGCCGCTCCAGGCAGTTTCCCGCGCCGGGCGTTCGAGGATGTGCTATACAATTTCTCCTCGATGGCCGCGATGTGGTGGTTCCCGCACTACAAGACCCACCGGCCGTACCACCAAATCATCGAATATGCCGGCTGGCTGCGCCGCCTGGCGCTGATGCGCAATTCAGAACGCCGCGCCGCACAGGCGATCGATGCGTTGACGGGCGACCCGATCTATCTGTTTCCGCTGCAGCTCGATTGCGACTATCAGATGCGCGTGCATTCACCGTTTCGGGCAACCCAGCCCACGATTGACTACGTTATCGGCTCTTTCGCCCGCCATGCGCCCCCCGCTTCGCGGCTCGTCGTCAAGCTCCACCCGATGGACAGCGGCTTGGTCGACTGGTTGGGCATGGTCGGGCACGTCGCGGCGGAGCACATGGTTGCCCAACGGGTGACGGTGCTCGACGGCGGCGACTTGCCCAAGGTGCTGGCGCTAAGCCACGCCTTGGTCACCGTCAACAGCACCGTCGGCGGCCAGGCGTTGGCGAACGGCCTGCCGGTGATCGCGTTGGGCAAGGCCGTCTACGACATGCCGGGGTTGACCTACCAGGGCGACCTCGACCATTTCTGGACCGACGCCACACCTCCGGACGCGGGGCTGTTTGACGCCTTCCGCCGGGTCCTCGCCGCCCGTTGCATGGTCCCCGGCTCATTCTTCAACGAAGCCGGACTCCGGATGGCGGTCGCTGCCGCAACGGACCGGCTGGAAGCGGCCTACGCCCGACCGGCGCACGGCGCCGCCGAGGAGAAGGCTGCCGCCGCACAGCCGCCATCACCGATGGCTGCCGCATAATCCGGCCGACGAGACCGGCCCTCCGCTCATCGTGCCGGGCACGAGGGCCGCACCGGGGACAATCCTTGATCGGGTCGGCGAAGCAAGTCCGCTCACGGCTAATGCGATTCGACGAGCCAGGTCGCCTATCGTGGGTTGCCTGAGATCGCTGGTTCGCCTGAAACTGCGGCCATCAGCTCCGGCTGCAGGCGCCACCGCCGAGCACGCAAAACTTGGCGCAGTGAGGATGGTTGAGCGGCACCGCACCGCTCGCGGCGGCGAGAGTAGCGCCCAATTCGAAGCGCTCGTCATAGGGCAGCAGGGTGCAGGCGAGGACGGCCGGGCGCAGCGCCCCCTTGCGCTTGACGACCATCCGCGCGGAAGCGCACATGACGCTCTCAGGCGATTTGCCGAGAATACCCCAACACGCTTCGGTGATTTCAGGTACGTCGGCGGCGGCGTCCATTTCCGGGAAGACCATCAATCGCACCGGATCGGTGGCGTCGATGGCAACACCAAGCTCGTCGAAAAGCCGGGCAAAGCCGTTGCGGATTTCGGCTTCCGACTCGCCCGATAGCCGGCGGCTGGCGACGTGCAGCGAGAATCCGTTGCGCGCCAGCCAACGCAGTCCGTCGACCGTCGGCTTCCAGCTGCGCCGACCGCGCTCTTCTTCGTGGACAGCGGGGCCGTAATGATCGATCGAGACGCGGATCGTCAGCCGGTCGCCGAACCGATCGTTGAGCCGTAGCAAGGCCGGTTTGCATTTGGCCATCGGCTTCATCGCATTGGTCAGCACCATCGCGTCGAAGCCACGGGACAGCGCGTCGTCGAGCATCGCCGGCAAGTCGGGGTTCATGAACGGCTCGCCGCCGGTGAAGCCGATCAACGTGGTCGGCAGCCGGCTCGTGCCGATTTCGTCGAGGTATGCGGCCACCTCCGCCGCGGTCAGATAGACGAGTTGGTCATTCTTTGGCGACGATTCGATGTAACAATGGCCGCAGGTCAGGTTGCACAAGGTGCCGGTGTTGAACCACAGGGTTTCGAGCGCCTTTAGCGCAACATGCGCGCGCCGCTCGCCACCGGCGGTGAGAACCGGGTCCTGAAACTTGCGCGGGTCCATCGCACCTGCCTATGACGGCGATATCGACCGCGCAAGCTTAAACCGATGCCGCCGGCTCGATGATCATCACGCGATCAAACCGCCGTGATCTGCGCATCAGTGCCCCGAGGAGGGGCTGCCCTGATTGTCGCCGGTCGGGCTCATCGGCGGTTGTTGCTGCTGCTGGGCCCTTTCTTCCTGCGCGTGCTTGGCCGCCATGTGGTGACCGACGATGCAGCCGCCGACGGCGCCGAGTATGGCGTGGTGGCCGGCATAATGACCAGCGACACCGCCGACGGCGGCACCCTTGAGGCAGCCCTTCGCGTCGGCCGGCGGGGCCACGGCCGAACCGGCTGCAAACAAAAGCGCAAAGGCCGCCGGCAGTACCATGAATTTCATCTGAGCCTCCCTCCGTCGCGTGCTGTGGCGTCGTCCCAAACAACACCTCGGCGGGTTGGCAGGTTCAATTCCCGGCTCCGGCCGCCGATCGGGACAGGTGGGGCCCTCACCCGAGCGCGCTAAGTTGCGATTGCCGCTCGCCGTAACTACCTTACGCTACTTCGGCGACGGTCGGCGAACAGTAACATGGAGCACCCGATACCGCGGCACATCCGGCTGACCTCGCATCCGGCGAGCGCCGGGCGCAGCGCGATCCCGCTGCATTGGGGTGCGGCCGACCCAGTCGAGCGTGGGCCCGTAGTGGCGAGCCCGGCCGAGCCAAGCCGGCGGAATGCCATTGGCTCCTGTTCCGGCGCCTACGGCATATATCGCGCGCTGGCGGTCGCGACCAAGGCGCTGGCGCGCAACCACCGGCCCGATTTTACCGACACCGCCCCGGCGGCGCTGATCGGGCCGAGCCCGCAATGGGGCGATCCCTCCAAAATCGTCTCGCTCGATCCGTGGGGCCATCTCGTTGGCGAAGTCTTTGCCGACGCGATCCGCGAAGGCGTCGACGTGCGCCCGACGATAGCGATCACGACCGCGCACATCGCGATGCCGGAAATCCGCGAGTTGATCGCCGCGGGCGGCTTGGCGCCGGACGGGCAGGTATTGCTCGACAATGGCGAGATCCGCGTGACCAAGGTCGCGATCGATCCGGTGTGGCACCTGCCGGGACTTGCCGCGCGCTTTGGCGTCGCCGAGAGCGAGCTGCGCCGCAGCCTGTTCGAGGAAACCGGTGGGATGTTTCCGGAGCTCGTGACCCGCCCCGACCTCGAAGTGCTGCTGCCGCCGGTCGGGGGGACGACGGTCTACCTGTTTGGCAAGGTCGAACGGATAGCAGCGCCCCGAACTGTCATCGCCTGCCGCGTCCATGACGAATGCAACGGTTCGGATGTGTTCGGCTCGGACATCTGCACCTGCCGGCCTTATCTGGTGCATGGCGTCGAGGTGTGCGTCGCCACCGCGCAGCAGGGCGGGGTCGGGATCATCGTCTACAATCGAAAAGAAGGCCGGGCGCTCGGCGAGGTCACCAAATTCCTCGTCTACAACGCGCGCAAGCGGCAACCGGGCGGCGACCGCGCCGACACCTATTTTCACCGCACCGAATGCGTCGCCGGAGTGCAGGATCTGCGCTTTCAGGAGTTGATGCCCGACGTTTTGCACTGGCTCGGCGTGCGCCGCGTCGATCGCTGGGTGTCGATGTCAAACATGAAGCGGGAGGCGCTCGAAACGCAGGGGATCGGAATCGTCGAACAGATGGCGATCCCGCAGCGGCTGGTGCCGCTCGACGCCGCGGTCGAGATCGAGGCCAAAAAGGCAGCCGGCTACTTCACGCCGTCAGGCGTGCCGGACGCCGATGAGTTGCACAGCGTCAAGGGCCGTGCCCTTGGCGAGTGACGGGTCGGCACACGCGGCGGCGCTGCTGAGCGCTGCTGCGGTGCGCGAGCGCTGCGGGATGGTGTTCACGGCCGCCGAGCGGGGCGACACACAGCACTTCAGGCTCGATCTAGGCCGCCTCGGCGAGACGGCCGACCGCGTCGCCGCAACCACGCGCCGCCGCTATCCCGATCTCTCGGTGCCCTATCACAGCCGCTGGCGACATTTCTCGGCGGGCCGGGTCGACCGCGCGGCGCTGGTCGCCCCTGGCGCCAACGCCGACGCGCAAGCGCGTGCGCGGATCGAGCTCGCCGTCGTCTCGGTATTGCTCGATGCCGGTGTTGGGCAAAGATGGCAGTACGCCGAAAACGAGACCGGTTTGATCTTGCAACGTTCCGAAGGGCTGGCGGTCGCGTGCCTGCGTGCGATGCAGCGGGGGATATTCTCCGCCGATCGCGACGACCCGTGGCGGGCCGACGCTAAGGCGCTGGCGCAGATGACGCCGGCGCGGCTCGGCGTCGCCTTTCAGCACGGTCCCGGCAACGAACTTCCCGAGCTGGAGGGTCGCGCCGGCTTGCTGCGCCGATTGGGCGAGGTTTGCGCCTGCGATCCGGGTCGGTTCGGCGCGCCGGGGCGGCCGGGTCATCTCTTCGACTACTGGCGCGCGCAAGGCGGAGAGCTGACCGCTTCCGAGATCCTGCGCACCTTGCTGCAGGCGCTGGGGCCGATCTGGCCGGCGCGAATCAGCATCGGCGGCGTGCCGCTCGGCGATTGCGGCCGGCACGAGGCGGTGCCCGGCGGCGGCCTCGTGCCGTTTCACAAGCTGTCGCAATGGCTCGCCTATTCGCTGGTCGAGCCACTCGAAGCGGGTGGCGTGCGCGTTGTGGGTCTGGATGGGCTGACCGGGCTCGCCGAATACCGCAACGGCGGCTTGTTCCTCGACACCGGCGTCATCATTCCGTACGACTCAAAACTGCTCGCCCAGCTACTTGCCGCGGCGAGCGAGCCGGTTGTCGAATGGCGCGCCCTGACCGTAGCCTTGCTCGACCGGCTGGCGTTCGAAGTGCGACAGCGGCTCGGCAAGAATGCCGCGGAGTTCCCGCTTGCCTGTGTGCTCGAAGGCGGCAGCTGGGCGGCGGGTCGCGAGATCGCCTTCGAGCGCCGGCCGGACGGCAGCGCGCCGCTCATGATCGTCAGCGACGGGACTTTGTTTTAGGAACGGGACTTTGTTTTAGGAGTGTCGCGGATGCAGCAGCACAGGCCGGGATTGACAGTCGTCGATCATCCGCTGATCCAGCACAAGCTGTCCCTGATGCGCGACCGCGCGACTTCGACGGCCGGGTTCCGCCGGCTGTTGCGGGAGATCAGCCTGCTGTTGGCCTACGAGGCGACGCGCGACCTGCCGCTCGAATTGGCGGAACTCGACACGCCGCTCGAACGCGGCAATTTCCCGTTGCTCGCGGGCAAGAAGCTGTGCCTGGTCTCGATCCTGCGCGCCGGCAACGGCATTCTCGACGGCATGCTCGATCTGCTGCCGTCGGCGCGCGTCGGCCATATCGGGATCTATCGCGAACCCCGCACCCTTCAAGCGGTCGAATATTACCTGAAATTGCCGGAGGATTTGGCCGAGCGCGATGTGATCTTGCGTCGACCCGATGCTGGCCACCGGCAATTCGGCGGTGGCGGCGATTTCCCGTCTCGTCGAGCTAAAGGCGCGCTCGATCAAATTCGTCTGCCTGGTCGCCGCCCCGGAAGGAGCCGACAAGATCCTGGAAATCTTCCCGGAGGTCACGATTGTCGCTGCCGCACTCGACCGCTGTCTCGACGACCACGGCTACATTCTGCCCGGCCTCGGCGACGCCGGCGACCGGCTGTTCGGGACGAAATAGCATTTGTAACGGGCTGGGTCGGGAGGCTAGTGGGATCCGGCCTGTTCGTTCGGTGGCGACCACGGGCGTGGGCGCTGGTGTGCGAGCTGAACGAATTTTGCTCGCTGCTCGGGCGACAGGGTCGCCAGAAACGACAAGGTCGTCGTCGTCATATCGCGCATGAAGCCGCGTCGTTCCTGTGCCGCCTGATCGAACAATTGCATGACCTTGGTTTCGTCAGCCTGCGGCTTGGCCACCTCTGACCACGCATTGCCGATCAGCGGCTGAACCGCGCCGTGCATCGCTTGCAGCCGCTCGCGCATGGTCTGCGAGTAATGCGCAAAGGCTTGTTTTTGCCGGGAATCGAGGTTGAGCTCGCCGGCCATTTGTTCGAGCCGGTCTTCGGCGGAAGGCACGGGGGCGGTCGCGTGGATGCGGATCCACAGCGCCCCGGCGATGAAAAACAGGTTGAGCGCCAGCGACAGCGCCAGCAGCCCTTTCCACCAATGCTGACGGGGACGGCTCCGGCCGGCCGGTTCGACGAGCATCATGTCTGCTGGCCCTCGCCGAGATCGCGCAGGAAACCGGTCGAGGGATCGAGCAGCTCGGGCAGAAAATTTTCGTCGCTGGCCTGATGCGGCTGGCCGGGTTGGCTGAGGCTCAGTGAGGCGCCGCTGCCCATCGCAAAGCCGAGCCAGCTCGCCACTGCGATCGCCGCGGCCAACCCGCCCCATTGCGCGACGCCCTGTAGGACGCTTCGCCCGACCGGCTGCGGTGCAAACGGAATTACGCGGCCCTGCCCGGGCGCATCGTCGATGATCGTTAGGGCGCGTTCGATAACCCGTTCGAGCCCGCCCGGCATTGCGATCCCACCGGCCGAAATCGCCCGCCCGGCGGCAACGTCCGACATTGCGACCGGGTCGGTACCGACGAGGGCGGCGACCCGGTCATGCTCGTCATCGTCGTCGAGCATCGCGTCTGCCAAGCCGGCAAGATCGAGAAAGCGCTCGGCCTCGTTGTCCGGCGTCTCGGTGGTCCGGCAGCGCTGCCACAAGGTGCGGCCCGCCTCGAAGCCGGCCGTCCCTTCCGTTCCATCTTCAATTCGGCTCATCGCACTGCTCTCTGCCGATAGTTAGGCGGACTGCCGCACCGGCATCCCCGCAACTTGCTGGTTCCACCGTTCAATCCGCTTCCGCTCTGAAGTATGCACGCAATTTGATCATCGCCTTGTGATGCGCGCTGCGCACGGTTTGCGGGTCGATGCCAAGGAGCGCGGCGATCTCCGCGACTTCCATGTCGCGATCGTAGAGCATTGCCAGAATCTCGCGTTGGCGCGGCGACAACAGCGCTTCGGGCAGTTTGAGCTTGCGAACCGGTTCCACCGGGTCGACCGAAAGCTGCGCCTCCGGTACTGCCTCGATCGGCACAGTCACCGGCCGATGCCGCCGCAGCGCGTCACGCGCGGTGCTGCGGGCGACGATGGTGATCCAAGTCGACAGCCCGGCCCGCGCCGGGTCATAGCTGCGCAGCAGCCGGAAATCGTTCCGGCACAGCCGCAAAAAGACCTCCTGGGTCAGATCCTCGACCTCGGTGGTTTCACGCGCGACCCCCCGAACCGCGGCGACGACGAGCCCGGCATAACGCCGCACGAACGCCTCCCAGGCGCCCTTTTCACCGCGAATAAGCGTGTCGAGCAGGTCGTCCGGCGCCAATCGGGACGCCCCTGCATCCGGACCGGCGCGTCTGCGCCTCAAGTGAGCGCGGCGAAGAAATCGTTGCCCTTGTCGTCGATCACGATAAAGGCGGGAAAATTTTCGACCTCGATCCGCCAGACCGCTTCCATACCGAGCTCGGGATATTCGAGCACCTCGACCTTGCGAATGCAGTCGAGGGCGAGCCGCGCCGCCGATCCGCCGATCGAGCCGAGATAAAATCCGCCATGCTTGCGGCAGGCGTCGCGGACTTCGGCGCCGCGATTACCCTTGGCGAGGGTCACAAAGCTGCCCCCCGCCGCCATGAACGCATCGACGTAGCTGTCCATGCGGCCGGCCGTGGTCGGCCCGAACGAACCCGAAGCGAAACCTTCGGGTGTCTTGGCCGGGCCGGCATAATAAATCGGATGCTCCTTGACGTATTCGGGCAGACCCTCGCCGCGATCGAGCCGCTCCTGCAATTTCGCATGGGCGATATCACGTGCCACGATCAACGGGCCGGTCAGGCTGAGCCGCGTCTTGATCGGGTATCGCGACAGGGTGCACCGGATCTCGCTCATCGGGCGGGCGAGGTCGACCGGCACCACCGCGCCACCAAGCGTCGCCACGTCGATGTCGGGAAGAAAGCGGGCCGGGTTGGTTTCGAGTTCTTCGAGAAAGACCCCGTCGGCGGTGATTTTGCCGAGAACCTGGCGGTCGGCCGAGCACGAGACGCCGATCCCGATCGGCAGGCTGGCGCCGTGCCGCGGCAGCCGGATCACGCGTGCGTCGTGGCAGAAATACTTGCCGCCGAACTGCGCCCCGATCCCGAGGCCGCGCGTCAGTTCGAGCACTTCGGCCTCGAATGCGCGGTCGCGATAGGCTTGGCCCCAGCGGTTGCCCTCCGCCGGCAGATTGTCGAGATAGCGGCAGCTGGCGAGCTTGACGGTTTTCAAATTCATCTCGGCGGAAGTGCCGCCGATCACGATCGCGAGGTGATAAGGCGGACAGGCTGCGGTGCCGAGCGTGCGGAGCTTTTCGTCGATAAATTTGATCAGCGATTTTGGGTTCAGCACGGCTTTCGACTGCTGATACAGAAAGCTCTTGTTGGCGGAGCCGCCGCCCTTGGCAATGAACAGGAATTTGTACGCCTCGCCGGGCTCGGCGAAGAGGTCGATCTGGGCCGGCAGATTGTCGCCGGTATTGACCTCCTCGTACATCGACAAAGGGGCGAGCTGGCTGTAGCGCAGATTGGCTTCGGTGTAGGTGCGGCGAATGCCGGCGGAAATCGCCGCGGCATCGTCGGCCCCGGTCCACACCTGCTGGCCTTTCTTGCCCATGACGATGGCGGTGCCGGTGTCCTGGCACATCGGCAAGACTCTGCCGGCGGCGATGTTGGCGTTTTTCAGGAAATCGTAGGCGACGAATTTGTCGTTCGAGGAAGCTTCAGAATCATCGAGGATGGCGCGCAGCTGCGCCAGATGACCGGGCCGCAGCAGGTGCGCCGAATCGACAAAGGCCTGGGCCGCGAGCAGGGTCAGCGCTTCGGGTTCGATCTTGACGATCCGCCGCCCCTCGAAGCTGCCGGTCGCCACATGGTCGCCGGTCAGTTTGCGGTAGGGGGCGTCCTCCGCGCCGAGCGGGAACAGCTCATGATAGGCGTCATTGCTCATGCGTCGCTCCGCGATCCAGTTCCGCCGCAGGATCGCCGTTTACGGCCCGGCGTCAAGCTGTCTGGGCTGAGGCGAATTTTCGGGTAAAAGTTGACGACACGCGAAATTCGTCGGTACACCATAAATTTTTCGAGATATGGTATTATCGCTAGTGCAGGATTCGTCAAACTGTTATGGGAGGATAGCACTTTGGTTTAAACTCAGCATACGCAGCCCCCGACTTTCATCAGCTTGACCTTCGGCCTCGCGGTCGTAACCGCTACCGTCGCCCTTTCGTCCTCTGCGCATTCCACCGCAATCACTGTGAGCAACGTAGCGCTTTATTACGCTGATGTCAGTCCCAATGACGTGGGCGTAACTAGCGGTGAGACGATTCAATACTCCGCTAACGCCACTCCCAACGGGGGGGGGGGACAACCGGCACCGCAACGACCACCAACCTCAGCACTCAAGCCCCTATAACACGAAGTATCCCATTTAATCCTGGGTCGGGTACGCCGGACTTTTTCTCTGGCGCGCTAGCATTGTGTACATCCGATTGCGCGCCTTCGGGCAACAACAATCTTGCCAACCTGACCGGCCCTTGGACCCTTACCTTTCAAAACGCAAGCACAACGCCGACTAGCGCCTCCAGCACGCTGTCGCTCGCCGGACCGGGCGAAATCCCGTTTGTGAACAGTATTACCCTATCGGGCACGAGTACGACCCCGATCTTCAGTTGGTCGGCCCCTGCTGGCTTGAGCCCGAGTGGCTATCGAGTGCAAATATACCAAAATAATCTCGTCAAGCCAGGCAACGACCAGGCAGGCGTTGTGCTGTCGACAAACCTGCTGCCAAGCGTCACGTCCTACACGTTTCCAGGCTACCAATTCTCGACGAATACGACCTAAGGCTTATGCCCTTGCTTCCGGTGAGATCAACATGTTGTAAGGCAGGGGCGGGTGGGCTGCGGCGATGCCGAGCAAGGAACGGAATGCGGCATGCCGGGTATGGCGGCGATTGAAGCGGAAGACGAACTCGTCGAGATAAATCTGGAGGTGCTTGCGGCGCAGGCCGTGATAGACGCCCAAGGCCCAGATCTTGAGATTGGAGAAGACGCGGTGCGCCCAGGGCAGGATGATATGGGCGGCCATTTTGCCGACGACGTGGGGATCGTGATTGACACCGGGGGCGCCGGGATATCCCGACCATCCGTCGGTCTTAGCGGTGGCGCCGGGCGCGAGATTGGCTTTGAGAAAAGAGTGCAGACTGTGAGCCGAGTAATCGGGCACCTGGCTGAGGCGGATACGGCCGGGGGCTCTGCCATCCTCGATCTCGACCGCCCCGACGACCAGGATCTTGCCCTGATGACTACGACCGCCGCCACCGGTGAGCGGATCATTCTTGCTGCGGCAGACGATCTCGGTCTCGTCGACTTCGACCCAGCCGGCGAGCGCGCTGCGGCCCGGCGCCACCATGCTGCGGCGCAGCTTGGCGGCCATCAGCCAGGCCGATTTGTACGAGCCCAGAGCGAGCTGGCGTTGCAGTTGCAGTGCCGAGATGCCGTTGGAATGGGTCGCCATCAGATAGGCCGCCCAGAACCAGGTGGTCAGCGGCAGCTTGGAATGGTGCATGATCGTGCCGGCGGTCACCGAAGTCTGTTTGCCACAGCCGGCGCATTCCCAGGTCCAGGCCTTGGTTTGTAGCTGCCAAGCTTTGCTTCCGCCGCAAGCGGGGCAGACAAAGCCGTGCCGCCAGCGTGCCGTGAAGAGGTAGGCGACGCAGGCCGCCTCATCCGGAAAGCAGCTCTGGAACTCGATCAGGGAGCGCGGAAAATCGGGCATGATGGCCTCGCGAACCGGACATTGTTCGCTTTATGTTCTAACACTGTCGAGGCCCTCACGCCACCACAAATAGGGCTCCCGGATGCAGAGGGATAAGCCTTTACGACCTATACAGTCGAAATCGAAGCGTTGATCAGCCGCGACGGGTCGACGACAAACCTCGCGAATTCGAATCTCGCCGCCACGTCTCGCGTCTATTCGACATTCCAAACACTGCCTGCGGGTGCGCTGCCCGTCAATCTGCCGACGGTAACTGTTAATGGCAGTCAGGTCACTTATGGCTTCAACCTGACCATAGCACCGGGCGTTACTTATTACATCGATCCGCAAGTAGCAACCGGCTATATATACCAGGCGGGAACGGGTAACCCGAATTTCGCGAGCGTTGAGTTACCTGACATCGGCAACCCAACTCCCTATGATTTATATTTGTGGAATGGCTCGGCATTTGTTTTCGATACGACCTTGTCGGCCGATACTGTATTCGACTTTGCGGCGGGCGGGATAAGCGAATTTGAGGTGCTCGGCATCGATCCGGATTTGGGGCTCGACCCAACCAACCCGACCGCCTTTATAACGGGGCTGGCCTTCGAGAGCGCGGGTAGCTTCACCGGCACCATGACCCCAGTCACCGCCGACGTCGACGAACCGGCCTCTCTCATGCTGGTTACTTCAGGCCTCATTGGACTTTGCTTAGTTCGCCGGGCGGCTATGGCTCTGTCGCCTAAGGTGGGCCTTTGCCCTCTGCTTCTTCGCCGTCGTCGCGCTTAGCTGGATCGTGCGTTAAGCCGCCGCGCTAGCGCTTGCGGAAGCGGTCGAGGGTGACGATCTCGGCCGCTGGCCGCTCGGCTCCCTTTTCCGCTTCCGCGCCGGCAGGCGGGGCGGGCGAGCGGGCCAAGATGGAAGTCGCCGGCTGCTCGGCGGGGACGCCGGTAGGCACTTCGAACTGCAGGCCGAAGTTGACCGAAGGATCGGCGAAGGTGGTGATCGCCGCGAACGGGATTGTCAGCCGCTCCATCCGGTTGCTGAAGCTCAAAGTCACCGAGAAGGCGGCGTCGCCGACTTCGAGGCCCCAAAACTGGTGCTGCAGCACAATCGTCATGTCGTCGGGGTACTTCGCCGAGATTTGCGGCGGCAGCACGACCCCGGGGGCGCCGGTTCGAAAGCTGATGTAGAAATGGTGCTCGCCGTGCAACCCGTCCCGCGCCGCGCGCGACAGCGCTTCCCTGGCAACCCCGCGCAGCGCGGTCTCGACCATCTTGTCGTAGTGGAAGAGGTCCTGGGCCATCGTCGTCGGCTCGCTTGGTAAGTCGGCTGGGCAGAAACCGGGTGCAGAAACCGGGTAAGGCGAGTGAGGGGCTTCTGTTGCCCGGTGCCCCTCGAACCGCGATTTGCTCTAAGCTTTCACCCCGCTAAGGGTTAGGCCGCAAGCGCCTCTGTTGCGAAGTTGTCGTTCGCAGTTGGATTGTGACCCGATAACGGTGGTATCATGCCGGGCGACGGATCTTACCTTTACCACGCGCGTCGAGCCTATTTCGCCCCCTCGAAAAAAGAGTGGGAGTGGTGGAGGCGCCGGGTACTGCCCCCGGGTCCGCAACGCTTATTCCATAAGCCGTGTATCGCCATAGTCGGTAGACCGACGTGTCAGATATAGGGCCACGGGCGAGGGAACGCAACGCCGGTATCCCGGTGTTTACCGCCCAGCCCGCAACCGAACATTCAGCCCCGCCATGCCCGAAATTGTTCTCGCCTGCCGCGATTGCGGTCAGATTTACCGGGCCTCCGGGGAGTTGCGGCGATATCGCCGGCTGCTGTGCCGGCGCTGCGGCGCGCAATTGTGGCAGGCTCCCTCGGCCGAACTCGCCGACCCGCGCGCTTTTGCCGTCACCGCTGCGATTTTGCTGCTGCTGGCCAACGCCTTTCCTTTGTTCGAGATCTCTCTCGAGAGCGATCGCCGCAGCACTTTGATCGCGAGCGGCGCTGCGGGCCTTTTCCAATATGGCGGCGGGATCGCGGCGGTCGGCATGCTGGTCGGGGTGATCGCAGTCGCCATCCCGGTGCTCAACGTCATGCTGCTGGCGGTCGTGCTGATCCGCCTGCGCCCCGACGCCCGCCCCCGCCCCCGGGCGCGCCCGCGGCTGGGACTGGCGGCGATTTGGCGGGCCGCGCTTCGCCTGCGTCCGTGGGCCATGCTCGACGTCTTTTTGCTCGGCGCGGTCGTCGCCTACACCCGGCTCGATCAGCTGGCCGAGGTCGCGGTCAAGGCGGGCGGCTACGCACTCGCAGCCTTTGTGCTGGTGCAGGTCCTGATCGAGCAGACGCTCGGCCGCGAGCGCGTTTGGAACGCGATCGACGACCCGGCCAAATATTCGCCGGCGCCGGGCGAACCCTGGATCCTTTGTCTCGATTGCGATCTCGTCGTCGGCGCCGGCCATGCGGAGGGCGGCGAGCGCCGCCGCTGCCCGCGCTGCGGCGCGCATCTAGTGGCGCGACGGCCCGCAAGCCTGGCGGTTACCGCCGCCCTGACCCTTGCCGGCTTGGTCCTCTACCTGCCGGCAAACCTGCTGCCGGTGCTGACGATCACCCGCTTTGGGCGGAGCCAGGCCTATACCATCCTGGGCGGGGTACGTGACCTCGCCCAGGCCGGGCTGTGGCCTCTCGCGCTGCTCGTTCTGCTCGCCTCGATCGTCGTGCCGGTGCTGAAGCTCGTCGGGCTGACATGGTGTCTGGTCGCGATCCGAACGCGCTCGGCCTGGCTGTTGCGCCAGCGCGCGGCGTTTTACCGCTTCATCGACTACATCGGGCGGTGGTCGAACATCGACGTCTTTGTCGTGGCGATCGTCGCCGCGCTGGTGCAGTTCGGAACCATCAGCACGATCGCGCCCGGACCGGGGATCGCGAGCTTTGCCGCGGTCGTCTTGCTGACGATGATCGCCGCCGACGTGTTCGACCCACGGCTGATGTGGGATGCAGCGCTGCGGAGGCCGAGATGAGCGGCTCTGATCCGTCGGGCCCGGTCCCGGAGAACGCGCCGGCGCCCGAGCCGAGCCAATGGGCCGGCCTGCCCTGGGTGTGGGCGGTGCCGATCGTGGCGTCGCTGATCGCCGGATGGCTCGGTTATCGCGCGCTGATCGAGCGCGGGCCGACGATCACGATCAGCTTTCAGACCGCGGACGGCATCGAAGCCGACCGGACCACGATCCGTTACAAGGACGTCGAGCTCGGCCGGGTCGTCAAAGTCGGCCTTAACCCCGACCATTCGCGCGCGATCGTCACCGCGCGGATGACCAGTGAGGCGGATCCGTTGCTGCGCGCTGACACCACTTTCTGGGTGGTGCGTCCGCGCATCGGGCTGAGCGGCATCTCGGGGCTGAACACGGTTCTTTCGGGCCCTTACATCGGGCTGCTGCCGGGGAAGGGGCAGAGCGGCGCGCGCAGCTTTACCGGGGTCGAGACCCCGCCGCCCAAGGAAGGGCTAGTCAGCGGCCAAGCCTATACCTTGATCGCCGACCGTCTGTCCGAGGTCAGCGACGGGTCGCCGATTTATTTCCACGGCGTGCAGGTCGGCGAGGTCACCAGCCATGAGCTTTCGGATCACGACGGCAGGGTCGCCCTGCATATTTTCATCTACCGGCCGCACCCGGAGCTGATCCACCCCGAAAGCCGCTTCTGGGTCGCGTCCGGGATCGAGGTCTCGATCGGGGCGCAAGGCGTCAAGCTCGCCACCGCGCCGTTGTTGACGATCTTGTCGGGAGGCATCGTCTTCGACACGCCCGACCGCGAGCTGCGTGACAAGGCGAGCCCGCCCGGCTCCAGGTTCTTCCTATTTGCCGACCAGAAGGCCGCCGACGAAGCGGCCGAGCCGGTTCGCGTGTCCTACCGGCTAATGTTCCCGGGTGCGGTGCGCGGGGTCGACGTCGGCACCCCGGTCGAACTGCGCGGCCGGCCGGTCGGCCAGGTAACCGCGGTTCGGCTCGAGTACGATGCGGCTGCCGACACGATCCGCGTGCCGGTGACGATCGAGATAGCGCCGCACCGCATCAAAGTCGGCGGCGAGCGTCTCGACGGCACCGCCAAGGATGCGGTCGCCGCCACCAACCAGATGTTCACCGAGCTGATCGCCAGGGGACTGCGCGCCCAGCTAGTGGGCGCCAATCTGTTGACCGGTCAGCAGATAATCTCGCTCGACTTTGTCGCCGACGCGCCGCCGGCGCAACTGGTTCGCGGCGAACCCTATCCCGAATTGCCGACGGCCGAGGCCAGCGGCATCGAGCAGATCGAAGGCTCGGCCAGTCGCCTGCTGAACAAGCTCGCAGCCCTTCCGTTCGACCAGCTGGTGGCCCAGATCCGCAGCATGATCGGCCATGCCGACGGCCTCGTCGCCAGCCCCGATGCCAAGCGCTCGCTGCACAACCTTAATGTGACCTTGGCGAACGCGGCGCAGCTGACGCGGACCGCGGACGTTCAGGTCGGGCCCTTGCTGCAACGGCTCGACAGTGCCGCCGAGCAAATGCGCGCCACGTTGATGGTTCTCGGCAACAACCCGGCCGCCGGCAACGACCTCGCGCGCACCCTTGGCGAACTGAAGGATGCCGCGCGGTCGATCCGGGTTCTCGCCGATTATCTGGAACGCCATCCCGAATCGCTGCTGCGCGGAAAAGAGGCGGCGGAATGAGGCTGCGCGCTTTTGGAGCGGCGATACTCGCCGGCATCCTGACGGCCTGCGGCTCGTCGCCGCCAAGCCATTACTACCAGCTGAGTGCGCAGCCGGATCCGCCGGCCGTTAGGAAAATTGGTGGTCCGGTGCGGACGGTAGCGCTCGGCGAGGTCAAATTGCCGGGCGCGCTCGACCGGCCGCAGATCGCACGCCAGATCGGGCCGAATCAGCTCGAATACGCCGAGACGGACCGCTGGGCGGGCCCGCTTGACGAGATGACGCGGCGGGTGCTGTCGGCCGATCTGCGACCGCTGCTGCCGGCGGGGATGGCGCTGGTGGCCAGCGATTCGTCGACCCCTGCCGATCTGACGGTTGCAGTCGAGGTGTCGCGCTTTGACTCGGACAAGGCGGGCCGGGTGACCCTTCAAGCCAGCTGGGAAACCTTGGACAAGAACGCCAAGGTGGTGGGGGTTCCACGCGAGGCGAATGTCGTCGAGCCCGCTTCAGGTTCCGATACCGCGGCGGCCGCCGCAGCGATGAGCCGGGCCCTCGCCCACCTCGCCGACAACATCGCCGCCGACATCAGTGGCGCCGGGGCCGCGGTGATCCGCTGATCAGGACGGGGCGCCGCCATTCGGAGCGGATGCCGTCGGCTTGACGCGCAGCCTCCTTGCGGCTGCGGAACCTTGTCATTGCGAGCGAAGCGACGCAATCTCGGGCCCAACCTAGCTCCGGTCGGGACGCGTGGTTGCGCGCGCCGCTCCTCGCAGGGGCCCAGTGTGTTTCGCGGGAAGCGGCTGCTTCAGTCTTTGCTTCGGGCAGGGAGAACCGGGCTTCGGAGAACCGGGCTTCGGGCAGGGAGAACCGGATGCGGCTCACGCCACAGCAACAGGACGAGATCGCGGCACAGCGCGCCGAAATCAGGCCGACATTGCGCGCCACGGTGCCGACGCTGGAGGAAATCCTCTACCAGCCGCTGCCGGTGCTCGATCACGGCTTTGTCCGCGTCGTCGACTACATGGGCGACGACGCGGCGATCGTACAGGCGGCGCGGGTGTCGTACGGCCGCGGCACCCGCCGGGTCAGCGAAGACCAGGGCCTGATCAATTATCTGATGCGGCATCGCCACACGACGCCCTTCGAAATGTGCGAAATCAAGTATCATGTCAAACTGCCGATCTTTGTCGCGCGGCAATGGATCCGTCACCGCACCGCTAACGTCAACGAATATTCGGCACGCTACTCCGTGCTCGACAACGAATTCTATACTCCTGCCGTTGAACATTTGGCAGCACAGACTAAGACCAACCGGCAGGGACGCGGCGAGGTTCTGGAAGGGGCGACGGCGCAGCGCGTGCTTGATCTCTTACGCGAAGACGCCGAGCGCGCTTATGCCGGATATTCCGAATTGCTGAACGAGGACGCCTCCGGCGCACCACTCGACCCGGCGCGGCCCGGCCTCTCCCGCGAACTTGCCCGCCTCAACCTCACTCTCGGCTTCTACACGCAGTGGTACTGGAAGACTGACCTGCACAATCTGATGCATTTCCTGTCGTTGCGCGCCGACAGTCATGCGCAATACGAGATCCGCGCCTATGCCGAAATCATGCTCGACACGCTCAGGCGCTGGGTCCCGATGACCCACGCGGCCTTTCTCGAATACCGGATGAACGCCGCCACGATCTCCGCTGCCGGCCTCGCCGTGATCCGCCGGCTCCTCGCTGGCGAACCCGTCGACCAAGAACTCCAGCAGCCTCTCCCCCCGCGAATGGCGCGAGCTGATGGCCCTCCTCGGCCGCCCGGCCTAAATGACGGGCGGCCCTTTTGCGGCAAACTGACAGGGCTAAAGGCTCGGCTGCGCCAGTTCTTTGAGTCGGGCGAGGCATTGGCTGCGGTCGGGAGCAAAGCAGTGTTCCTGCCACCACTGCTCGACGGCGCCGAGCAATACGCCGACGCGCGGGCCGGGTGGGATGCCGAGCGCGATGACGTCGTGGCCGGTCAGCGGGAAGGCCGTTGCTGACCAAGTGCGCGCGAGAGTCAGGAGTTCGGCAAGCCGGTCCGGGCTGATCAGCCCGTCAGCCGCCCCCAGGAGGGCCAGATCCCTGCAGCGCTCGGCACCGAGGCGGTGGAGCGCGCGGCGCTGGGCGGCGGCATCACCATGCGGGTCGAGCGGCCAAGGCGGGGCGAGGCCCTGCAACCGGTCGCGCCAGGCGTTTGAGAAGCGCAGCCGCTGGGCGAGCGCCATGGCACCTGCGGCATCGACGTCGATCAAAGCAGCGAGGCGGCGCAGCGGGTCGGGCCCAGGCTCGACCGCCAAGGCTTGGGTAAGCGCGATCATTCGTTGCAGCCGGTCGGGCCGGCGTGCTTCCGGCAGGATCACGGCAAGCACGCCGTCCTCGGCCATCATCGCCAGGGCCGCCCTCGGATCGGCGGTTTCGAGCAATCTGACCAGCTCCTGCGCGACGCGTTCGGCCGACAGATTCGGCAGCAGATGGGCGGCGGCCCGGCAGGCGGCGCGCGCCTGTTGGTCGCCACGGCCGGCGCCGAACCGCGCCTCGAAGCGGTAGTAGCGCAGGATCCGCAATACATCCTCGGCGATGCGCGTTGCCGGGTCGCCGACAAAGCGGACGCGGCGCGCCCGCAGATCGGCGAGCCCGCCGGTCGGGTCGTCAACGGTGCCGTCGGGCGCCAGAAAGATCGCGTTGATCGTGAAATCGCGGCGCTCGGCATCGGCGGCCCAATCGGCGTCGAACGTAACGCGCGCCCGGCGGCCGTAGGTCTCGACATCGCGCCGCAACGTGGTGACCTCGTAACACCGCGGCGGCATCCCCGGCTGCGGTGCGGGGATCGCGGTCACCGTGCCATGCGCGAGGCCGGTCGGCACGACCCTGATGCCGCGGTTCTCCAGCAATTCGATGACCCGCTCGGGCGCCTCCGGGGTGGCGATGTCGATGTCGGTGCGCGCACCCGGCGCGCCGACGGGCAGGCCCAGCAGTGCGTCGCGCACCACGCCGCCGACAAAGCGCGCCTCGACCCCGCCGGCCGCCAGTGCATCGAGCACCGCGCGAGTGGGCGGCTCGACCATCCACGGTTGCGGCTCGATGCGGAACGGGTTTTTTAGGGAGTCCATTTGGCGGCGAGGAATCTGCGTGAGCCGCGGCGTTATCGCGGCGGCTTGGGTTCGATATGCCCGGGAACGATGTGGCCGTTCACGTAGCGCGGAGCGACGTAGACGCCCGGTTGCGACGTGCCGAAACCGACCGTGACGACCAGCAGCACGATCGCCAGAAAAACCGCGCCGGCGCCTGCCAGCCACACCCAAGGTACCGATGTCCAAGCCACCTCCCCGCCGTCATGCGGCGCGCCCAGGTCGACATCCACAACAGATAAAGACCCGTCGGTAACATCAGCGGCAGAATGATCGTGAGAAAAACCCGGACCATGGCGCCCTCAGCCGGCGAGCACCTCGGCCAGGTTCACCAGCATGCCCGCGGTCGCCCCCCAAATGTTGCGGTTCTGGTAGGGCAGCACGAAGAATACCCGGCGGTGCTCCTCGAACACGCGCTCGGTGCGGCGATGATTGCCCGGATCGAGCACAAAGGGCAGCGGCACTTCAAATACGTCAGCCACCTCGAACGGGTCGACGGTCAGTGAGAACGGGGGTGAGACGATGCCGACAATAGGCGTGATCTCGAACCCGGTCCCGGTCAGATAGGTGTCGAGCCGGCCGATCAAGGTCACATGCTCGCGCGGCAAACCGATCTCCTCCTCAGTCTCGCGCAGTGCCGCTGCGGTGGCGTCACGGTCTTCGACCTCCAGGCGGCCGCCGGGAAAGGCGATCTGGCCGGCATGGGCGGTCAGATGCGCGCTGCGCTGCGTCAACAGCACCGACATCCCTTCGGGGCGATCCACCAGCGGCACCAGCACGGCGGCCGGCCGCAGTTCGATGCTGGGCGGGGTCATGCCCGGGTTGAGGTCGTGGTCGCCTCGGGTCGCCTGCCGCAGCGCCGCCGCTTCGGCTGCATCGGCGGCGCCGCCAAAGCCCCGGCGCCCAGGCTCGCCTTGATGCGCAAAGCACGCGGTTACCCACTCCCGGCTCAATGGATGGGACCGAATTTCTCGTTCTTCCATCAGCGACCCGCCCCTCGACCCCTCGTTTCGCAGCACCTGCCCGGCGTCACTCCCAATCTTCGCCCGGATCGCCGAGATCGAAGAAGTCGCCGTTGCTCCATACCCCGAACCGCACCACCCCTTCGACCTGGTTTTCGCCGCCGAGTTCGACCAACTCGTAAAAGACCGGCCGCGCCAGCCGTGCCTCCAACCCGCTGCGGACAAGGATATAGGGCGCGGGTTCCCCATTTGCCGCGATCTCGACGCGCAGCGGATTGTCGGAACCCGCTGTCACAATATCGTCCAGATTGGTCCGGAAGATCAGTTGCTGCGCACTGCCTTCGCCACTTACGGTCAGTTCCACGGCGAGAAAGGGAGCGTCTTCGACCTCGATGCGGCCACGTTCGGCCGGGGTCACGAGCCAGTAGGAGCCATCCGGCTCGCGGCGCAAGACGGAAGCGAAGAGCTTGACGAGCGGCAGCCGCCCGATCGGCGAGCCGCGATAATACCAAGTGCCGTCGCGGGCGATCCTCATGTCGAGATCGCCGCAGTCGATCGGCAATCGCCAGTCGCCGGTGGGGCGGGTCATGGGAGAATTGCCGGAGCCGGTATTTTCCATCAGGTTCGCGCCTGTCGAAATGTCGAAGCGTTTGAAAGAGGATCGTGGCTGTTGTCTTCCTCCGCATCTGTCAACCCTGCCCCCGCCGATCTCGTCGCCCAGGTCGAGGCGCTCGGCCGCAGCCTTAGCCTTGTGCGCGCCCGCATCGGCGAAATCATCTTTGGCCAGCGCGAGGTCGTCGAGCAAGCTCTGATCACCTTGTTGTGCGGGGGGCACGCGCTGCTGATCGGCGTTCCCGGCCTCGCCAAGACCCGGCTCGTCGAGACCTTGGGCACGATCCTCGGGCTCGACGAAAAACGCATTCAATGCACGCCCGATCTGATGCCCGCCGATATTTTGGGTTCCGAGGTGCTGGAGGAAAGCGAGAGCGGCCGTCGTTCCTTTCGCTTTATCCCGGGGCCGGTCTTTTGCCAGTTGCTGATGGCTGACGAAATCAATCGGGCGAGCCCACGCACGCAGTCGGCGCTGCTGCAGGCAATGCAGGAGGGACGCGTCTCGATCGCCGGGCAATATCATCCGTTGCCGCGGCCATTTCACGTGCTGGCGACCCAGAACCCGCTCGAGCAGGAAGGAACCTATCCGCTGCCGGAAGCCCAGCTCGACCGTTTTTTGATGCAAATCGATGTCGACTATCCCGACCGCGAGGCTGAGCGCGAGATGCTGATCGCGACCACCGGGATCGCCGAGGACCGGCCGCGGCCGGCGATGAACGTCGCCGACCTGTTGGCGGCACAGCGCCTCGTGCGCCGGATCCCGGTGGGTGAGAGTGTCGTCGACGCGATCTTGGCATTGGTGCGCTCGGGTCGCCCAGACGCCGCCGCCGACCCGGTCACGCGCTACGTTTCGTGGGGGCCGGGGCCGCGCGCCAGCCAGGCGCTGATGCTCGCCTGCCGCGCGCGGGCATTGATCGACGGCCGCTACAGCCCGTCTGTCGACGATGTCCTGGCGTTGGCGCCGCCGGTGCTGCAGCATCGCATGGCGGTCAGCTTTGCCGGTCGCGCCGAAGGAGTGACGGTGGCGCGGGTCATCGAACATATTTCGGTGCCGTTCCGGTGAGTACCGGGGCGGCGCGCTCGCTCGCCTCGCTGCTCGCGCGCCGCGGTGCGCCGGCTGCCGGGTTGCGTAGCCGGGCCGAGCAGGCAGCGGCGGCGTTCCCGCCATTGCTGGTCGCGGCGGAGCGGGTCGCCGCTACCGTGGCCCAAGGCGTGCACGGGCGCCGCCGCGTCGGCCAGGGTGAAACCTTTTGGCAATTCCGCCAATATGAACCAGGCGATGCGGCGAGCCGGATCGATTGGCGCGAAAGCGCTAAATCCCAACGCCTCTATATCCGTGAAACCGAATGGGAAGCAGCGCAGAGCGTGTGGTTGTGGCGCGATACCTCGGCCTCGATGGACTATAGCTCGGCCGAGTACATCGCTGGCGCGGAATGGCCGACCAAGCGCGACCGCGCCGAACTGCTTCTGGCCGCTCTGGCAAGCCTGCTTGTGCGTGGCGGTGAGCGTCTGACCATGCTAGGCAGCGGGATCGCGCCGATGAGCGGGCGGATCGCCTTGTCGCGGGTGGTTGAAATCCTCGGCCGCGACGACGCCCGCCATGACAGTTTCCCCGCCTTCGAACCCTTGCCGCGCGCCGGGATGCTGGTGCTGATCGGCGATTTCTTGTCACCGCTCGACAGCATCGACGGCGCACTCGCTCGATTTGCCGGAACCGGGCTCAAGGGCCACCTGCTGCAGATCGTCGACCCGGCCGAGGAGGATCTGCCATTCGACGGCCGCGTCCGGTTTGCCGGGGTCGAGGATCGCGAGGAGGTGGTGGTGAGCCGCGTCGAAAGCATTCGCGAAGAATACGCCGGTCGCTTCCGCGAGCACCGCGCCGGGCTCGCGGCCATCGCCGGCCGCCTCGGCTGGACGTTCGGCTCGCACCGCACCGATCGCTCGCCCGGTCTGGCGTTGCTGGCGCTTTATGCGGCGTTGTCGGGAGACCATCGGCGGTGAGGGATTGATGGGCGAACAGTGCGGGCGGCGGAGCCGGTGAGCACAGCGGTCTGATCGATGCTGGCGTTGGGTTCGCTTGCTTTCGCCTCGCCCTGGCTATTGTCGGCGCTGGCCGGGCTGCCGATTATCTGGTGGTTGTTGCGGGTTACACCGCCGGCGCCGCGGCGCGTCGCCTTCCCGGCCGTTCGGCTGCTGCTGGGGCTGGTGCCGCGCGAGGTGACGCCGGCGCGCACGCCGCTCTGGCTGATTCTGCTGCGTATGGCAATTGCCGCGTTGGCGATCGTCGCGGCGGCGCATCCGCTGCTCAACCCGCAGGCGCAGCTGCCTGGGAGCGGGGCGCTGATCCTCGTTGTCGACGACGGCTGGGCGGCGGCGCGCGACTGGCCGTCGCGGCAGGCGGCACTCGGAGATCTGTTGGCCGAGGCGGAGCGCGAGGACCGCCAGGTCGTCCTCGTCACCACCGCTCAATCCGGCGGCGACACCGCGCCGCCGCCGCTGGCGCCGATCCGCGCCGTCGATGCGCGCGCTGCGATTGACGCGCTGCAGCCGAAGCCCTGGCCGGTAGACCGGCAGGCGGCGCTGGCGCGCCTGCAAAAACTCTCCCTCTCCGGTGCCAACGCCGCGATCTGGCTCAGCGACGGCGTGAACGACAGCGCCGGCGCAAAGGCGCTCGCCGCCCATCTCGACGACCGCGGCAGCCTGCAATATCTCGCCGCCGGGCCGAATGACACACCGATACTTCTCGCCGCAGGCGACCGGGAAGCCAAGGATGTGAACGTCGTGCTGTGTTCCTTGCCGGCGGCCAAACCGCACCTTTACGAGGTGCGGGCCAGTGGCGCCGACGGGCGCCTCCTGGCCCGACGGGCGGTGACGATCGAGCCGGGCGCGGCGTCCGCGGAGGTGCATCTGGCGATGCCGAACGAGCTGCGAAACCAGACCACCCGGATCGAAGTTGAAGACGGCCAATCCGCAGGCGCGGTGCTGCTCGTCGACGAGCAGTGGCGCCGCCGTCCGGTCGGCATCGCCGCACCGCCGAGCGCCAGCGGGCAGCCGCTGCTCAGCGAGAATTATTACCTCGAACGCGCGCTGGAGCCGTTCACCGAAGTCCGCCGCGGTCATGCGGCCGATCTGCTGAAGCGTCAACTCGCTGTGCTGATCTTTGCCGAACTCGAACCCGGATTCGCCAGCCGATGCGGAGGCGATCGAAAAATGGGTCGATGCCGGCGGTATGCTGCTGCGTTTTGCCGGGCCGCGTCTTGCCGAGAAGGACGACGACCTGTTGCCGGTGCGCCTGCGCCGCGGCGGCCGCACCCTCGGCGGCGCCATGTCCTGGGAGCAGCCGGCGAGGCTGGCGCCCTTTGCACCCGACAGCCCTTTTGCCGGGCTGTCGATCCCGGTCGAAGTCACGGTTTCGCGTCAGGTGCTGGCCGAGCCCGACATCGACCTCGCCGCCAAGACTTGGGCTCGGCTGGCCGACGGAACCCCGCTCGTCACCGCCCAAAAGCGTGGGCATGGATGGATCGTGCTGGTGCACACGACGGCCAATGCCGACTGGTCCAATCTCGCGCTGTCGGGATTGTTCGTCCAAATGCTGCGGCGGATCGTAGCGATGAGCCAGGGAGTGACGGCGGCGAGCGAGGCGAACTTGCCACCACTCGAAACGCTCGACGGTTTCGGCCGTCTACAACGCGCGCCGCCGACCGCGCGCCCGATCGCCGGCAAAGACCTCGCCACCCTTCTGGTCTCGCCGCAGCACCCGCCCGGCTTTTACGGGACCCAGGATTCGCGCCGCGCGCTCAACCTCTCTGCCGGGATTCCCGAGCTGAAGCCGATTACCGATCTGCCGTCGGACACGCGTCGCGAAACTTTCGGGCGCGGCGGCGAAGTCGATCTGCGTGCGCCGGTGCTGACCGCGGCACTGGTGCTGGCGCTCGTCGATTTGCTGGTAGCGTATGGGCTGCGTGGGTTGCTGCGGCGGCGTCCGGCGCGCGTCGCCGGCGTGCTTCTGCTTGCGGCACTCGCCCTTCCGGCCGCCGCACGCGCCGACGACGCCTTTGTCGTGCGAGCAACCTCGGAATTGCGCCTCGCCTATGTCAGGACCGGGAGTGACGAGGTCGACAGCGAGAGCCGCGCCGGACTGCTCGGTCTCGGCGACGCCCTTACCCGGCGCACCGCGGTCGAGACCGGTGACCCGCTCGCCATCGACATCGAAGCCGACGAGTTGATTTTTTTCCCGCTGCTCTACTGGCCGGTGACCGCCGGTCAGCCGCCACCGTCACCAAAAGCGGTTGAGCGCATCAATCGCTATCTTGACACCGGGGGCACCATCCTGTTCGACACCCGCGACGGCGACGAGCAATCACCAGGGCCATTCGGCGGAGCTGCGATCGCGGCCGAACGTCTGCGCCGACTGACAGCGGGGATCAACATGCCGCCGCTGGTGCCGATCCCGCCAGACCATGTCCTGACAAAATCCTTTTATCTGCTGCACGAATTTCCCGGCCGCTGGAACGTCGGCACCTTGTGGGTCGAGCCCGTCGACGACCACGTCAATGATGGCGTTTCGAGTGTCATCGTCGGCGCCAACGACTGGACCGGAGCCTGGGCAATCGACAAGGACGGCCAGCCGCTCGACGCCGTCGTTCCCGGCGGCCAACAGCAACGCGAGATGGCTCTGCGTTTCGGCATCAATCTCGTCATGTACGTACTGACGGGTAATTACAAATCGGATCAGGTTCACGTGCCGGCGATCCTGGAGCGGCTGGGCCAATGACGAGCAGCGGCTTTGCCCTTGCCGCTGCACCGTTACTGCCGTGGTGGCTGTTGGCGCTGCTCATCGGGGCCGCGGTCGTGCTCCTCGGCTTCGGCATTTGGCGCCGCGCCCCAGGGCTGGGCTGGCGGGGGCTCGCGCTGGCGGCGCTGCTCGCGGCGCTGGTCAACCCGTCGCTGATCGAAGAGCGGCGGGTGCCGCGGCGCGATGTCGCGATCGTCATCGTCGACGACTCGCCGAGCCAGAACATCGGCCACCGCCGGCAAGCGAGCGCGGCCGCGCTCGCCGCAATCAAAGAAAAACTTGGCCACGAGCCGGATCTTGACCTGCGGGTGATCCGGGCGGGGGCGGCGCAATCCGGCGCCGCAGACGAAGGCACGAGGCTGTTCGACGCGCTCGATCGGGCGATGTCGGATGTCCCACGCCAGCGTCTCGCCGGAATCGCCATGATCACCGACGGCGAAGTGAACGACGTCCCAACCGGCGACGCCAAGGCATTGCAGCAGGCGGTGCCCGCCCCGCTGCATGTCTTGCTGTCCGGACAGCCGAACGAGGCTGACCGGCGCCTGGTCGTCTCGCAGGCGCCGAGCTTTGGCATTGTCGGGAAACGGCTGCAGCTGAAGATCCGTGTCGCCGACCTACCCGAGACTGCGGCCGAGCGGGCCGGCGAGGACGCCAGAGAGGCGCGGGTAACCTGGCGCAAGGACGGCGGTCCACCGCAAGAACTGATGGTGCCGGTCGGGCAGGATGTCACTCTGCCGCTGCTGATCGATCATGGCGGCCCCAATGTGCTGGAACTCGAGGCGGCACCTGGCCCGCGCGAACTGACGCTCGTCAACAACCGCGCCGTCGTCGTCGTCAACGGCGTGCGCGACCGCTTGCGGGTTCTGCTGGTCTCGGGCGAACCCCATGCCGGCGAGCGGGTGTGGCGCAATCTGCTCAAATCCGATCCATCGGTTGATCTCGTCCATTTCACGATCCTGCGGCCCCCGGAAAAGCAGGACGGCACCCCGATCCGCGAGCTGTCGCTGATCGCCTTCCCGATCCGCGAGCTGTTCGACACCAAGCTCGATGATTTCGACCTGATCATCTTCGATCGCTACAGTCGGCGCGGGGTCATCCCTGAAGCCTATCTCGAAAACGTGGTGCGCTATGTGCAGAATGGGGGCGCCCTGCTCGAAGCGGCAGGTCCGAATTTTGGCGCCCCGATAAGCCTGTCACGCTCGCCGTTGGGGGCAATTTTGCCGGCCGAGCCGACCGGGGAAGTGTTCGAGGAGGGGTTCAAGCCGCAAGTGACCGATCTCGGCCGCCGCGATCCGGTCACGGACGGGCTGCCCGGCGCCGGCCCGCCCGGCGGCGACCCCGGCTGGGGACGGTGGTTCCGGCAGGTCGACGCCCGGGTACATCGTGGCGTGACCCTGATGACCGGTGACCGCGGCGACCCGCTTCTGGTGCTCGACCATGTCGGCAAAGGGCGGGTTGCGCAGCTGCTGTCGGACGAGATGTGGTTCTGGGCGCGCGGTTTCGAGGGCGGCGGACCGCAGGCCGAGCTGCTGCGCCGGCTCGCCTACTGGCTGATGAAGGAGCCCGATCTCGAAGAAAACGACCTGCGCGCCACGATCGACGGCGATCGTCTGGTCGTGACCCGCCAGTCGCTCGAACCCGACGAGCGTCCGGTGACGGTGACCGCGCCCGACGGGTCGAGCCGCAGCCTGAAGCTGGCCCCGGAACAAGGCGGACGCAGCGCCGGCAGCCAGGCGATCACGCAAATGGGCCTTTACCGCGTGACCGACGGCAGCAAAACCGCGCTCGCCGCTGCGGGGCCGCTGAACCCGATCGAGTTTGCCGATGTCCGCACCACGGCCGACAAGCTCGCGCCAGTGGCGGCTGCGACCGGCGGCGGCATGTTCTGGGTCGGCACGGGTGAGATCCCCGACATCCGGCGGGTCTCACCCGACGACGCCACCGCCGGGCGGAACTGGATGGGCTTTCGCACCAACGGGGATTATACCGTCAGCGGGTTCAGCGAAACGCCGCTGCTGCCGGCAGTGGCCGCGCTGCTGCTGATCGTCGGCGGGTTGCTTGCGGCATGGCGGCGCGAGGGCAGGTGAGCCCGTCCCGCTCGTGGTTGGTGAGATTTTGTGCTGAGAAAGGCTCTGGCGCCGCTGCACCCGGACGGGTTCAAATTCGTCCTCGCCGCGGTCGTCGCGACGGTGCTGCTGTTTCTGGTGTCGAGACCCGCCGGCTGGGTCGCCGCGGCCGTCACGCTGTGGATCATCTATTTTTTTCGTGACCCCTGGCGTGTCACGCCGCTGCGCGAAGGGGTGCTGGTCAGCCCGGCGGACGGGATCGTCGTGTCGGTGGAGCCCGCGCCCCCGCCGCCAGAGCTCGAGATGGGCGACGCCGAAGTTGCGCGGATCGGGATTTTCCTCAGTCTGTTCGATGTGCACGTCAATCGCGCGCCGGTCGGCGGCCGAGTGGCGGCCTTGCGCTACACAAAGGGCCGCTTTCTCGACGCGAGCGGTGAGCAGGCCAGCGTGCATAACGAGCGGATGGCGATCCGAGTGTCGCCATCCTCCGGTCCCGAGATCGCCTTTGTCCAGGTCGCCGGCCTCGTCGCCCGCCGCATCGTCTGCGACCTGCGCGTAGGCCAGCGGATCGCGACCGGGCAGCGCATTGGCATTATCCGCTTCGGCTCGCGGGTCGATGTTTATTGCCCGCCGCCTTATGTAACAATGGTCGCGGCCGGACAGCGGATGGTCGGCGGGGAGACGGTGATCGCCGATCGCCTCGCTCGCGAGCCGGTAGGACAGGGGGTCGCACATTGAGAGAATGGCGCGGTGAGAGACGCGGAAGATTGAGGATGCGCCCTGGCCGCATGCGGCGACCGCGGGTGCAGCGGCTCTCCGACCTGTCGGTCAACCGCATGGTTCCGAATGTTCTGACCCTGCTTGCGCTGTGCGCCGGAATGACGGCAATGCGCTTTGCGATGGGGGGGAATTTCATCGGTGCGGTGTTCTCGATCATTGTCGCCGGCATCTTTGACGGCCTCGACGGGCGCATCGCGCGCCTGCTCAAATCGACATCGAGCTTTGGTGCCGAGCTCGACAGCCTGTCGGATTTCGTCAGCTTCGGGGTCGCACCGGCAGCGGTGCTGTATTTGTGGACGATGTCGAGCCTGCACGGGCTCGGCTGGGCGATCGTGCTGTTCTATGCCGTCTGTTGCGCGCTGCGCCTTGCTCGCTTCAACATCGAATCCGGCAGCGCTCGCCCGGCCTACGCCACGCCGTTTTTCACCGGCGTGCCGGCCCCAGCCGGGGCGGGGCTCGTCATGGTGCCGATGTTCTTGAGCTTCGAATGGGGCGATTGGCTGTTCCGCTCGCCCTATCTGAACGCGGTTACGGTGACCGGCATCGCCTTGCTGATGGTCAGCAAATTGCCGACCTTTTCGCTGAAGCGGATCCGCGTCCCGCACCATCTGGTGGTTCCGACCTTGCTCGGCATCGGGGTGCTCGCCGCTTTTGTCACCACCGCTCCGTGGCCGACCTTAACCGCCATCGGCATCGTCTATGTCGGATCGATCCCATTTACGATTCGCGCCTATTGCCGACTGCGTCGCGCCGCCGGCACGCGCCGCGCCGAGCCCACCGAGACTACCGCGCTGGAGCCGCCGCCGGCTGGTTACCCGCTCGACCAGGCAAGCACGCCCGCCAACCAATGGCGGCACTGACCGCCGCCCACCGGCCAAGCGGTTGCGTCGTGCCCGCTTACCCCTTAATTTTGGGCGATCGCAAGGCCACCGTCACTGCAAGGAGCGCACAGTCATGCCAGTAAAAGCCGGAGTCATTCGCGCCGGGGCGCGCACGACTAGGCGCGGCGCCGCCGAAACCTTCACCGGCGTCGTGTTCCAGGATCCGGTGATCACCGCCGAAGCGCCGTCGCGCCTTGGCGGTTCGGTCGTCACCTTCACGCCGGGCGCACGCACCGCGTGGCACGCCCACCCGGTTGGGCAGACGCTGTTCTGTTTGTCGGGCGTCGGCCGCATCTGCTTCAAGGGCGAAAAGCCGCAAGCCCTGAACCCGGGCGACACGGTCAACATCCCGCCGGACACGATGCACTGGCACGGCGCCTCGCCCGATCGCCTGTTCGCGCATCTGGCGCTGTCGGAAGCCGGCGCGCAGGGCCAAGGCACCGCCTGGGGCGAGCACGTCAGCGACGCCGAGTACAACGCCGAAGTCGCACCCTGAGGCAAGATCGCGAAGCCCTCACCCGCCGGATCGGCTCCGGGGCGGGCTCTCCCGCTGATGCGGGTCCCTCCCACTCTCCGCTTGCGGGGAGTGGGGGCCGGGTGAGGGGCGTTCCTAGCGGTCGGCGACGGGAGGCAGGCCTTCTTCGCGGCGGACTTCGTTGATGATCTGCAATACGCGCTCGCGATAGGGACGGTACTGTACACCGAATTCCTGGACGAGGCGGGTGTTGTCGATCAGGTAATTGCCCGAGATTTCCTTGCCGCCGGTGTCTTTGTCAAAGCTGACCCTGGCGTCGGGCAGGAATTCGCGCACCATTGCAGCGATCTCACCAAGGCTGACCGCGACGCCGCCGGTGCTGTAGATCCAATGCTTCGGCTTGTCTTCCATGATCACCCGGGAAAAGATCTCGGCGACCTCGTCGACATGGATCGGACAGCGCATTGCGTCCCGGAACGGGAATGAGATTGGCTGGCCGCGCGCTGGAAAGGTGATGCATTTGACGTGGTCGACCGAGCCGACAATCTTGTCGTTGCCGGTGACGTTGGCCGGGCGGATCGCGGTGATGTCGAGCCCGTGCTTTTCGCGGTAGTCCTGCGCCTGCCACTCGTTGAAGATCTTGTGCATCGCGTACTGCACATGGCCGTGCCGGAAGTCGTCCTCGGTGACGGCGCGGTCGCCATAGAAATGCTGCTCGCCGCTGACCGCCAGCGAGCTGGCATAGGCGACGCGTTTGACGTCGCACAGCCGCGCCGCCTCGAAGCAATTGTCCATGCCGAGGATGTTGAGCTTGAACGCCACTCGCGGCGGGTATTCGCTGCCGAGGAAATAGGCGAGGTTGACGACCCGCTCGGGCTTGGCCGCGACCGTCGCCGCCATCACGTCGTCGAACTGGCTGACATCGCCGCGTACGACCCGGACCTGCTTGCCGAGACCCTCGTAATTCGCCGTCGCCGGGTTGATGTCCATGCACACGATTTCTTCGCCGCGCTGCGCCAGCAGCGGAATGAGCCGTCGCCCGATAAAACCGGTGCCGCCGATCACGAGTATCGACATCGCTTTCCTCCCAAGGATGGTTTCTCGACGTTAACCGCCGGCCGGCGGTTCGGCAAGGAGGCCGCTTCCACATGGCTCGCGTCAGCTTTAAGCTCGCCCGGACAGCCGAGGGAGGTGCGGCGCGATGACCGCCGTCGTCTTTGCCAATTGCGCGGTTCTCGACGGCACCCGCAAGGAACGCCGTGAGGACCGCCACGTGCTCGTCGAAGGCGGGCTGATCCAGGAAGTCGCGGACCGGCCGATCAGGAGCGGGACCGCCGAGATCGTCGACCTCAAGGGCGGCACCTTGATGCCGGGGCTGATCGACGCGCATGTCCATGTGATCGCCGTCGACCAGGTGCTGGCGCGGCTGGCGGAGCGGCCGGCGAGCCTGGTGACATTGCAGGCCGCCCGCGTGCTGGAAGGGATGCTGCAGCGCGGCTTTACGACGATCCGCGACGCCGGCGGGGCCGATGGCGGGCTCGCCGAGGCGGTCGAAGACGGGCTGGTGCGCGGGCCGCGGATTTTCCCGTCGGGCCAGGCTTTGAGCCAGACCGGCGGGCATGGCGACCTGCGGCCGCGCACGCGTTCGGTGTCGGTCGTCGCCTGCGCCTGCTGCGAGAGCGGGGCCGGGATCGCCCGCATCGCCGATGGTGTGGCGGAATGCCGCCGGGCCGCCCGCGACGAACTGCGCAAGGGCGCGACGCAGATCAAGATCATGGCCTCGGGCGGAGTCGCCTCGCCCTATGACCCGGTGTGGAACCTGCAATACACCGAAGAAGAGGTGCGAGCCATCGTCGAGGAGGCGCGCGCCTGGCGCACTTACGTCATGGCGCACGCCTATACGCCCGAGGCGATCCGCCGCTCGATCGATTTTGGCGTGCGTTCGATCGAGCACGGCAACCTGATCGACAGCGCGACCGCAGAGCATGTCGCCGGCGCCGATGCTTTCGTCGTGCCGACATTAGTCACCTTCGACGCGATGCACCGCTTCGGCCGGGAATTGGGATTTCCCGAGATCAGTCTCGCCAAGCTCGGCGATGTGCGCGAAGCCGGATTGCGCTCGCTCGAAATACTGCAGGCGGCAGGCGTCAAAATCGGGTTCGGCACCGATCTCTTGGGGCCGATGCACCGCCACCAGGGCCACGAATTCACAATTCGGGCCGAGGCGATGACCCCGTTCGATGTCATCCGTTCGGCGACGACGGTCAACGCCGATCTGTTGAACCGCTCGGGCGAACTCGGCATCGTCGCCCCCGAGGCCCGCGCCGATCTGATCGCCGTCAACGGCGACCCGCTCGCCGACATCTCGCTGCTCGACGGCCAAGGCGAACACCTGACCCACATCATGAAGGACGGGGTTTTCTACAAGCGAGTGTGAGGCACCATAAGGCGGGAGCCCATTCGCTGCACATAAGCCCTCAGTAAGAAGATCGCTGCAAAAGGGGGCCGCCACCATTAATTCGCGGCAGCGGAGCGGGTCGGTCTGCTGGTCGAATTCCCCAGTGTCGTTGACGCGGCGGCGCAGCGCCGTCCGAGGAGCGGCGGCGCGGCTCCGTCGTGGTTATTCGGCGGCGGCTTGCAGCGGCGAATGCGGCTCGGCGAGCACGGCGGCGGCTTCCTTGGCGACGCGCGTGCCTTCGAAAAAGCGCGGGTTCTGCGTCCCCCACAGCCGCACCGCGTTGGCAAACGTGAAGTCGCGGAAGTCGTCGTCGCTCAACAGCCCATCTTCGACCAGTTCATGGGCTTCGGGCAGCGGCGACAGCATGTCGGGCACGTCGAAATGGCCGATATCCGAGCTGAAGATCGCGTTGACCCGCGCGCCGAACGGGTTGACCTTGCTGAACGCGACCGCGTTCATCCGGTCGTCGGCCTCGCAGCCGAAATAGTACGGGGTCGCGTAGAGGTCGATCCAGTCCTGCTTTTTGGTGATGTTGCAGGCAGCGTAGTCATCATGGACGGGGACCCCGCCATCCATCGAAATCTTCCTCGCGGGCGGGCCAACCATCGCGCTTGTCGAGCTCGGCCGCGATGTCAGCATAGCCGTATTTGTCGACGTACTGGCGCAGTAGCGGGCGGTCGAGCTTGTCGGGGTGCATGTAGGCGAGCCCCTTGGCGCCGCGCCGTTCCCAGTGCTCAATCAGGTCGGCGAACAGCTGGCAGCCCCAGCCGACCCCGCCTTCGAGGAAACCAAAGCGCAGATCGGGGAAGCGCCGCGTCACGCCGCCGAGAAACAACGCCTTGGCGACCGCATGACCGGCGGCGGCGAAATGGCCGATGTGGTTGAAGGTGAAGTTCGACGGCGAATTGCGCAGGCCAAAGCTGCGCCCGCCGGTGTGGAAGGTCGGCGCGATCTTCAATTCCCGGCATTTCTGCCAGACCGCATCGTAATCGTGCTGGCTGTCGATGCCGAGCTGGTCAAAATTCATGGTAAAACGGGCGAGCGCCGGGTCGACGTTCTCGGCGATCTTCAGCCGCCGGGCGATGCCGCTGCCGAACATGCCGACCTTGGCGCCTAATTCCTTGGTGACGAATTCGAGCTCGGCGATCGCTTCTTCGGGCGTGTGCATCGGGATCACCGCGGCCGGGGTCAGCCGGTCGCTGAGCGCGCGGAAATACTCCGATGTGACGATGTTGAAGCCGCGGATCACCGCGCGCCTGGTCTCGTCATCGGCGATGCGCGGGATGCCGAGCCCGGCGGTCGGGTAGATGATGCCGAAATCAATCCCCAGCTCGTCGAGCCGGTCGTACAGCATGCGCGGCATCATCGCGGTGGCGCGGTCGCGGGTATTGGTCGACTGGCGCCCCCAATAACCTTCCATGGCGACGCCGCGCTGTTGGCGTTCGGACATCGAAAGACCCAGCGAATCCGGGATGCGGCGCTGCGCGGCGAGGAACCCGTCGGCCGATTTGTCGCCGGCGACCTTGCGCATCCGTTCGGCAAAGACCGGGCCGTATTCGATCCAGTGGCCGTCGCCGTCGATGATCGGATGATTCAGCCGGGAACGAATTTGTTCGGGGCTCGCATGCGCGCTCATTCTTGTCCTCCTCAAAGCCGGCGGCTGCGCCGTCAAATAGTGCGAGACGAAACCGTAGGCGCGCATCGCCGCCAAGTCAAACCGCCGCCGCCGCGCCGCGGACCAAGCCCGAGCGGAGGCGTATCGAGGCCCCAGTGCCCCGATCGAGAAGTTCGCAGGACCATCATGGCGCCGACCATACCGGCGAAGGCCGGTACCCATGGCAGAAATGGGCCCCGACCTCCGCCGGGGTGGCTCTCGGGGCGGGCTCGCTTGATCATTAGAACTTCCGAACCAGGACACCAGTGTGTCTGATCGTCCCTCTCGCTAAAGCGGGTGAGGACAAGTGAGCGGCCGGCGGGCCTTCTTTCCACTTCACTCCGCCGCCTGCGGCCGGGTCAGCACCAGCGCTTCGTGAGCCACGGCGGCGGTCGCGGGGGGCGAGAGTTCGCCCTCGCCGGCGAGTTGGACGGTCGGGAAGGCGAATTTGATGCCATTGGCGTCGAAAGCTTTTTTGATCCTGGCAAGAGCCTGTCGCCTGACGACGAAATTCTCGCCGGGCAACGTCATCATCTTCATCCGGATCTGGACGGCGTAATCGCCGAACGCGTCGACCCCCTGCATCTTTAGCGGCTCGAGGATCACGGGCTTGAATTCGGGCTCCTCGGCCAGCTCCAGCCCGATCTGCTTGATCAGCTTTCTGGCGAGATCGATATTGCTGTCGTAGCTGATGCCGACCGTCAGCTTGTCGATGACCCAGTCGCGGCTCATGTTCTGGACGGCGCCCAACAGGCTGAATGGAACCGTGTAGACCGGGCCACGCTGATGCCGCAGCCTGACCGAACGAAAGCTGAAAAATTCGACCGTCCCCTTGTAGTTGCCGCTCTGGATGTATTCGCCGACCCGGAACGCGTCGTCGAGCAGGTAGAAAACGCCGGCGATCACGTCGCGAACCAGAGACTGGGCGCCAAAACCAATCGCGACGCCAAGGACGCTGAGACCCGCGATCAGCGGTCCGATCTCGACGCCCATCGCCGCCAGCCCCATCATCGCCGCGACGACGAAGACGACGACGAACAGAATATTGCGGAAAATCGGCAACAAGGTTCGCAGCCGGGCCCGCCGGCGCGCTTCTGGGGTGCTCGGAAGACCCGGATCGGCGGTCTCGGTGAGCTTGATATCGATCGCGGCTTTCGAGACGTGCCAAATGAAATCGGCGATCAGGGCAATGGCGACGGCGCTCAGCGCACCGTGCGCGATGCGGGCCATCATCGTCTCCCGCCCGGCCAGGCTCTCCATGTCGATGTCCCAGCCCCAGGCGAGCAGCGCCAGCGCGCCGATGATCAGCGCCGCGCGGAGGCCACGCTCGAGAAAGACCGTGGTGAGGCTTTGCGCACCGGCGATTTCGACCGCGCCGGGCGGTCGCAGCACATGCTCGACCGCGCGCCGGGTCAAGCGGTCGGCAAGAGGCCAGACAATGACGACCCCGAGCAACCAGAAGGCCGGCATCGCGCCTGCCACGCGCAGACCCCACAACAGCACCAGTGATGCAGTCAGCAGCGCGTTCAGCTTGACCCGGCTCAAGCGGCGGTTTTCGTACCCGAATTCGGACCCGGCTTCGGCGCTTTCCAGCGGCCGGCGCCACAAAGCTTCGAGGATGATGGCGAGCGTGCCGAGGCCGAGCGCGTAGCCCACTATGTCGCGCCCTGCCGGCGAGATGCCGACGGCGCCGAGCAAACCGTGGGTCACCAAGCCGAGCGCCAGCCAGCCGATGAACAGGCGCATCCGCAGGTACCAGTAGCGCGCCGCCGCCGAATCCATCGGGATGACGCGAAAGCGGTCGTTGTAGGGCGCCAGCATTAACCGGCCGAGCACGGCGGCGATGCGGATCGCCAGAAAAACGATCAGATAGCCCAACACGATCTGGCGCAGGATGTGCGGCCAGTGAAATACCAGGAAGGCGCCGATGCTGCCGATAGCAAAGGCGGCGACGAGCCCAAAAGCGAAGCCCGCCCGTTCGGCGACGAGTTGCACGCGATCGCCGACGGTCTCGACCGGATGCTCGTCGAGATGCCGCCTGATCCGCCGCGTCACGCCGTAAAACAGGGCCTCGGCGCCAAAGCCCAGCGCCACAAAGACGCCGAGCAAAATCAGAATGTGCCGCGGGCTGCGGCCTTCCATTTTATCGCGGAAGACGTTGCCGGCCTGGACAAACTGCTGCGGCAGATCCGGCAGCGCATCCGTCATCGCGACGATGTGCTCACGCACCCCCTCGACGCGGTCGGACATGAAATCGGCGGGCGATTGATGCGCCTCCGCCGTCGCAGTCGGCGTAGTGGTGGCGCTGGTGTGCTGCTCCTTCAGCCAGGTCTGCACCCTGGGGTCGGCCAGCAGACTCAGCAGCGCATCGATCTCCGCGGGAGTTGCTGTTTCGGTCGAGGTCTTTGCCGAATTGGCAGACGGTGCCGCCGCGCGGGCGGCGTGGGCCGCCGGCAGTGTCGCGATACCAATCAGAAGCGCCGCAAGCCAGACCGCCGCGGCACGCCGTGCATGCCCGATGACGGGTCTCCCTGCTAATCGGCCGGCGCGCCGCGTGCGACTCTGCGGCCGACGATCCAGTCTTTGTAGGTGTTGCCTGGCATCGGCCCCTTCGCGTGGGCGTCGAGCGCCGCCTGGTCGCGCCATTTCTCGATCAGGACAATATGCTTGTCGTCGTCTTTCGGCAACATCAAGTCGAATTGCATGCAGCCGTCATCTCGGCGGGAGCGCTGCGCATGCCCGCGCATCAACTCGAGAAACTGACTGCGGTGTTCCGGCTTCACCTCGAATTCGACGACGATCATGACCTGACTCATCGGCGTTCCCTTTCTGCGTCATTTCGAGGCATCATCGGCCATCGCCTGGCGCCGAAGCAAGCGCCGCTTTTATTGATGGGAGAAGACGAGATGGCACACGATGCGCTGCGCACGATCCTGCCGATCGCCGGTTGGCCGGAGGAGCGGCTCCGCCAGGTCGAGATCACCGGCGGCGCCGACCCGGTGTTGCCGACATCGTTTCGGATCGGCGCCGCCGGTGCGGCGGCGCTGGCCGCGACCGGTCTCGCTGCCGCTGATCTGTGGGAATTACGCGGCGGGCGGCGCCAGGACGTGTCGGTTGATCTGCGCCAGGCCGTTGCCTCCCTGCGCAGCGGCCATTACCTGCAGATCAACGGCGCCGCGATATCGACCGAGCGTAACCCGGTGATGGGGGTGTATCCGGCAAAGAACGGCCGCTGGAGCTACATCCACGCCAATTTTCCCAACCACCGCGCCGCTGCGATGAGCGTGCTCGGCGTTCCCGAAGAGCGCGAGGCGGTCCGCCAGGCGGTGGCGAAATGGGACGCGCTCGAACTCGAGGAGGCCATTCTCGCCGCCAAGGGTGCCGGCGGCATGGTGCGCAGCATGGAAGAATGGGCGAAGCACCCGCAGGCCGCCGCGATCGCCTCGCTGCCATTGATGGAGATCGTCAAGATCGGCGACAGCGCGCCTATACCATTGCCGGAAGGCGAGAGGCCGTTGTCGGGCATCCGCGTCCTCGACCTGACCCGCGTGCTCGCCGGGCCGACCTCGGCCCGCACCTTGGCCGAGCACGGCGCCGACGTGATGAAGATCACCGCGCCGCATCTCCCGAACATCGGCTACCAGGAATACGACACCGGCCACGGCAAACTGCAGGCGCATCTGGATTTGCGCCAGCCGCGCGATCTCGACACCCTGCTCGGGCTGGTGCGCGAAGCCGACATCTTCACCCAGGGCTATCGGCCGGGCACGCTGGGGAACCGCGGCCTGTCGCCCGAGGAGCTGGCGAAATTGCGACCGGGTCTCGTCTATGTGTCGATGTGCGCGTTCGGCCATGCCGGTCCCTGGGCGTCGCGCCGCGGCTTTGACACAGTGGTGCAGACGGTGAGCGGGATCACCTCGCGTCAAGGCGAGCTGTTCCCCGGCGCCAGCCCCGGTCCGCAGTTTTATCCGGTGTCGGCGATCGATTACCTGACCGGGTATCTGATGGCGTTCGGTGCGATGGCGGCGCTGGCGCGGCGGGCGCGCGAAGGCGGCAGTTGGCTCGTGCGCATCTCGCTGGCCCAGACCGGCCGCTGGCTCGTCGACCGCGGCCAGGTGCCTGAAGCGGCGCTGAAAGATGTCGACAAGGAACTATACCCGGCGGAGATCGCCCGCTGGTCGATCGAAAGCGACACGCCGGTTGGCCGGTTGCGCCATCTGGGACCAACCGTACGCCTCTCCGAAACCGCACCCTATTGGGCGCGCCCCTCGGCTCCACTCGGCTACCACGAGCCCGTCTGGCCGGCCCGTGCGGCGTAACCGACGATAGCGCCGGCACCTTCGTTCCGCCCGGCGACCGGAATGGGCCCGTCGCCGCCGAGTTCCAGCGCCTGCGGCAAAGCGCGGAGATAAATTGCGCTGTTCCACACCTGCGCGACCGCGAGCACGGCGAGCAGCAGCCCTAACGCAATCGTCGTGGCAGCCCAGGCTTTGGTAAGCGCGGAGAGGGACAACTCGATCATGGTCGCAAACCCGATGATCCCGACATTCAGCGGCGGCCAACCCCGGCCGCCGTTGTTGACGGTCATTCTCGGGGTCAGCGCTGAACCCGGCTGTGAGCGGGCTCACAGAACGAAGAATTTTCACGGCAGAGACCGGCATCTTCGCCCGCTTGCATTCCGCAGGCTTGGGCCGGAGGCGCGCCCCCGGGAGCAGGGGCTCGCGTGCCGGCGTGACAAGCGTAAAGTGGAGAACGCAGTGCGGGTTGAACCGTTTGACGTCCACGTTCCGGCGCCGCGGCGACCGCCTACCGGCGCAGGTTTCGCTTTCCCTTTACAATATCGCCAGCGGCGGATCGGATACCGCGAGGGAAAAGGTGCTTGTCGCCGGGGTGAATGTGCTGTTCGCGATGAACCCGGACAGCTGGGCTGAATACCCGGGTCAGCCGGTGCAGTAGCAAAGATGCGGCGGGTTCAGATCGATAGCGTCTCGCTCAATCGCTGTGGGATTGCCACAGCGCCAGTCGAATTGGTAACGTGATGCTATGAGCAATCCGCGTGCCAACGTCATAATAAAGGTCAATTTAACGTCATATAATTGAATTAATTAAACTAATTTATCGCCCTTTTGAGCAGGTGGTGTCACTCCTCTACATCCGAGACACGTGCCTCGCCTGAAACATCCGACTGACCAACGAATGAGACAGATCCACCAACAGCCTCGCCGAGGCCGGCAGGACGGCGGTGTCATCCCACCGCCGCGCTCCTGAAATAGGCCTCGATCGCCTTGGCGAGGCCGCGGGCCAGGCCTTGCTGATACGAGGGCTGCTGCAACAGCCGCTCCTCGATCGGGTTCGACAAACAGCCCAGTTCAACCAGGGCAGAGGGAATGTCCGGCGCGGTCAGCACGACAAAGCCGGCAGAGCGCTGGGGATTTTCGAGCAGTTTGACCTCACGGCCGAGCGAACTGACGACGTCGTGCGCCAGCTCGAGCGAAAGATTGTCGGTCCGGCGCCGGGCCAGGGCGATCAGAATGGAGCCGACTTCGCGCGGCTGACGAGACAGGCGCACGCCAGCGACGACGTCGCGGTTTTCACTGTCGGCGAGATCGGCCGCCTCGCGATCCGAAGCCGTGGCCGACAACGTGAATACCGACAGCCCGCGCATTGCCGTATTGGGCAGTGCGTCGGCATGCACCGACAAAAACAGGTCGGCACGCAGCCCGCGCGCGCGGGCAACACGCTCACGCAACGGCACATATTCGTCGGCGGCGCGGGTCAGCGCCGCCCGAAAGCCGCGGGTCGCCCGCAGCAGACGCACGAGCCGGCTCGCGACCGCAAACGTAATGTATTTCTCGTACACGCCGCCCGCGCCGACCGCGCCCGGGTCGATCCCGCCATGCCCAGGATCGATGACGACCATCGGCAGATAGCGCGGCCGCGGCCGGCCCCGTGCGGGCGGCTGCGCCAAAGCAAGCGTCGACCGCCGATCCGGCAGCCGCACCGCCCACCAGCAGGCGCAGCACCGTGCGCCGCGCCAAGGCAATGTTCCACATCCCCCAACCCCAAGCGGCGCGCGCCCGCCCCACCGGGTTCCGCCGCTTAGCTTTTATAATGTGCCCATAATGAAATTGAGACTACTGCGGCGGTCGCGTTTTCGCCGATCGCCGCAAACGACCGAAGAACTTAGCGGCGGGCTTGCCGGCGAAGACTTTACGACCCGCCACGGCGGTCGTCCTGCGAGCGGCGAATTTGCGATGGCGGCACCGGCCGCTGCGACCCGAACAGCGAACGCATGCCAGTCGCGACCCCCCGGAAGACAAGTCGAGCCGGCCGCAGAAATCGCCGGTGGAGGTATTCGGCGGCGACGGTTTTGCCCGGCCGATGACGCAGGCTGGCCATGCCGTGCCGCCGGTAATCCGCAACCCAGGCAGCGACAAGGCGTTCCGGCACGGCGACCGCGGCAGCGGCATCGGCAATGGTCCACCCGTCAACGATGACGCGTTGCACGATCTGCCCGCGCTGCGCCGCGCTGAGCGCGGAGGGACGAGTTGAAACACTCTTCATTCTGCGCGAACGCCAGGCCATGGCGACAATTCCCCGCTGCTCAGGCTTTTACGTCGACGACGATGCGGCCGCGCACCTCGCCGTTGAGAATCTTTGGCGCCAGCCCCGGCAAGGCCGCGAGCGACACGATCTGCGTCATTTGGTCGAGACGGTTGAGCGGCAGGTCGACTGCAAGCCGTCGCCATGCCTCGATGCGTTCTTCGCGCGGGCACATGACCGAATCAATTCCAAGCAGGTTCACTCCGCGCAGCAGAAACGGCAGCACCGTCGCCGGCAGGTCGCTGCCGCCGGCAAGCCCGCAGGCGGCGACGCTGGCGCGGTATTTGAGCTGAGTTGAGAATTGTCGCGAGAGACATGCCGCCGACCGCGTCGATCGCACCCGCCCAGCGCTCGCTGTCGAGTGGCCGCGCGGGTTTGGCTGCCAGCGCGGCGCGCTCGATCAGATCGGCAGCACCGAGGCTGGTCAGATAATCGCGCATCTCGGGCCGACCAGTCGCCGCCACCACGCGATGGCCGAGCTGCGCCAGCAGCGCCGTCGCGATGCTGCCGAGGCCGCCGGCCGCACCGGTGACGAGGACATCGCCGGCACCGGGGCGCAGCCCATGCCGCTCCAGCGCCATCACCGCCAGCATCGACGTGAAACCTGCCGTGCCGATCGCCATTGCCTGCGCGGTGCTGAGCCGATCGGGCCGGCGCAGCAACCACGCGGCCTTGACTCGCGCTTTTTCGGCATAGCCGCCCCAATGCATCTCGCCGACCCGCCAGCCGGTCAAAATCACCGGGTCTCCCGGATTGAATTCGGGCGATGTCGAGTGCTCGACTTTCCCGGCGAAGTCGATGCCGGGAACATGCGGATAACTGCGGACGAGACGGCCGGTCCCCTGCAGGATCATCGCGTCCTTGTAGTTGAGCGTCGAATATTCGACTGAGACGGTAACCTCGCCCGGCGGCAGGCGAGCTTCGTCGACCGCCTCGACGCGCGCGGCGACCTTCCCACCTTCTTCGTGCAGCACCAGAGCCCGGAACGTCGCCATGATGCCTCTCTTAAACCACAATATGACTTGCGCCGCCCTTAACGACGGTCAACTTTCCGCGCGGCCACCGCTCCTGTCTACACACGCGCCGCCAATTAAGCGTCAGGCGCGCAGCGGTTCGAGGATGCTGACGAAATTGGCGACCGCCGCACCCCCCATATTCATGATTCCGGCGAGTGCGGCACCCGGCACCTGGATGCCGCCCGCCTGCCCGGTTACCTGCATCGCGGCCAGCACATGCATCGAAACCCCAGTGGCGCCGATCGGATGGCCCTTCGATTTAAGGCCGCCCGACGGGTTGACCGGGAGCCGACCCTCTTTTTCGGTCCAGCCTTCGAGGATGGCGCGCGCACCCTCGCCTTTCGGGGTCAAGCCCATCGCCTCGTATTCGATCAGTTCGGCGATCGTAAAGCAGTCATGGGTCTCTACCAGATCGAGATCGTCGAGCGAGAGCCGCGCGTCGGCGAGCGCCCGCCGCCAGGCGAGCGCCGGGCCCTCGAATGCGATCACGTCGCGCCGGCTCATCGGCAAAAAGTCGTTGACCTGCTCGGCGGCGCGGAAAATCACCGCCTTCTTCAGGCTCAGCGCGGTCGCCGTGTCGGCGAGCACGACCGCTGCGGCGCCGTCCGAGACCAGCGAGCAATCGGTGCGCTTCAGCGGCCCGGCGACAATCGGGTTCTTGTCCGAAACCGTGCGGCAGAACTCGTAGCCGAGGTCCTTTTGCATCTGGGCCAGCGGGTTCAAGACGCCGTTCTTGTGGTTTTTGGCGGCGATCCGCGCCAGCGCATCCGACTGGTCGCCATAGCGCTGGAAATAGCTCTGCGCGATCTGCCCAAAGATGCCGGCAAAGCCGCCCTCGATCGCGTCCTCTTCCTTGCGGTAGCTGGCGCCGAGCAGGATGTCGCCGACCTGCGCGCCGCCGATTTCGGTCATCTTTTCGACGCCGACGACGAGCGCCAGTCGCGCCTTGCCGGCGGCGATCGCGTTCAGTCCTTGATGGATCGCAGCCGAGCCGGTGGCGCAGGCGTCCTCGACCCGCGTCGCCGGCTTGAAGCGAAAGCCAGGATCGGCCTGAAACACCAAGGACGCCGGGAATTCCTGGCGGACAAAGCCGCCGTTCATCGTGCCGAGGTAAACCGTGTCGATGTCGGCCGCCGCGACGCCGGCATCGGCGAGGGCCACCTGGGTCACCTCGACGATCAGCGACTCGATGTCCCGTCCTTCATGCTTGCCGAACTTGCTGTGCGCCCAGCCGACGATGCAACCGCTCATGCCGCCCTCCGAAAAGCTGATCGCGGCGGTGGTCATGGCGCGACCGCCTGCGAATTATCTATTCTGATATGGGTAAAAAAATGGCGGAGAGAATGGACACGATCACCCTGCGCCGGCCGGATGACTGGCACGTCCATCTGCGCGACGGCGCTATGCTGACCGTGGTTTTGCCATTCACCGCTCGGCAATTCGCCCGCGCGATCGTGATGCCGAATTTGGTGCCGCCGGTGACCGATATCGCTGCGGCACGGGCCTACCGCCGGCGGATCATCGCCACACTCCCGGCGGGCTGTGATTTCACGCCGCTGATGACTTGCTATCTGACCGACGCGACTGACCCGGAGGCGATCGCGCGCGGCTTTGCCGAAGGCGTCTTCGCCGCGGTCAAGCTTTACCCGGCGCATGCGACGACGAACTCTGCCTTTGGCGTTACTGATCTCGATCGCGTGCAGCGCGTGCTCGAACGCATGGCCGAGATCGGCATGCCGTTGCTTGTCCACGGCGAGGTGACCGACCCGGAGGTCGATATCTTCGACCGCGAAGCGGTGTTCATCGCCCGGATGCTCGACCCGCTGCGCCGTCGCCTGCCCGAACTGCCCATCGTGCTCGAACACATCACCACCGAGGAAGCGGCCCAGTACGTCGCCGACGGCGGCTCCAATCTGGCGGCGACGATCACCGCCCATCATCTTGTCATCAACCGCAACGCGCTGTTCGCCGGCGGCATCCATCCGCATCTCTATTGCCTGCCGATCGCCAAGCGCGAGAAGCACCGGCTGGCGTTGCGCCGGGCCGCAACCTCGGGCGACCGGCACTTTTTTCTTGGCACCGACAGCGCGCCGCACGCACGCCCGACCAAGGAAACCGCCTGCGGCTGTGCCGGCATTTTCACCGCGGCCACCGCACTCGAACTCTATGCCGAGGTGTTTGCCGACGACGGCGCCCTCGACCATTTCGAAGCCTTCGCGGCGCTCAACGGCCCCGCCTTCTACCACCGCCCGCCCAACGAAGCCCGGATCACTCTGCGGCGCCAGCCGTTCCCCGTGCCCCAGTACATCGGCGCCGGCGAAACCATCACCGTCCCGTTCCGCGCCGGCGAGACCCTGCTCTGGCGGCTCGCCGACTAGAGCCGGGCCGGCGCCGGTTCGCTATTTTGGTCCCGTGGGCCGGGCTTGATCCGGCTATCCGCGTGTCCGACACTGGCGCCATCAGCGGCAGGCGAATTGCTCGACAGCGGGAGCGGCGGATGAGGACAGGGGCGGAGTATCGCGAGGCGCTGCGCGACGGGCGGCGCGTCTGGGTCATGGGCGAAGGCATGATCGACGACGTGACGACCCATCCCGCGACCCGCGCGATGGTCGACGAATACGTCGCCTGGTACGATTTGCACCGCGATCCCGCATGGCAGGAGATTGCGTTGCGGCCATCCGACCGCACCCCCTGGGCCTATGTCGCGCCTAAGACCGCCGACGAGCTCGGCGCGATGGGCCGGTTCTTTTCCGCCTCGACTTTTTTGAGCGCCGGCAACATCACCCACACCCCCGCCTACGGCCATCTGATCGCGCTCGGTCTCCTAAGCTCGGTCGAGGAGCGCGAAACGTCGCCCGAGCAGGTCGCCTATGCCGCAAGTTATCGTGAAATGATAGCCGCAACCGGACGGTTTCTGACGTTTTGCGGCGGCGCGCCGACGATCGGCTACCGCATGCGCGACGACCCGGCCGACCGGGTCGCGCTGAAGATCGTGCGCGAAACCGACGCCGGGCTCGTCCTCAAGGGCAAGATCGGCATGCATACCAGCCCGGCCTATGCCGAGGATCTCTATGTCGGCAGCGTCTCCGGGCTGCAGGTCGACGGTCAGCACGTGACCTTTGTCGTCCGGGTCAACGCGCCCGGGATCACCGTGCTGTGCCGCAAGATCGCGGCGCGCGACCGGAACCCGTTTGTCGCCCCGCTGTCGAGCCGTTTTGACGAACTCGACGGCCAGATGTGGCTCGACGACGTCTTCGTCCCGTGGGAGAGCGTCTTTTTCCTCGGCCAGTCGCCGGAGCCGGTGGTGCGCTGGCTGATCTGGCATCACCTCTACGGCTGGCTGTCGAAGGCCGAGTTCACCTTGGGCCTGGCGTTGGCATTGAGCCACGCAATGGGGCTCGCCCGGCACGATCAGACGATCGACTATTTGCTCGACCTGACGATCGAGGTGCAGACCGTGCGCAGCTGCCTCGTCGCCTGCGAGCGCGACCCGCGCTTTACCGCAGGCGGCTATTGTGTGCCGAACCACGCCCATCTCGCCGCCGGCGGTCTTGCGATCCTGCGCGCGCGCCCGCGGATGGCCGAGATCCTGCGGATCGTCCCCGGCTCGTCCCTGGTGGTCACCCCGTCCGACCGCGACCTCGCCGCTCCCGAGCTCGCCGCCGGCCTCGAAGAAGCTTTTGGCGGCGGCGGCTACACCGCGCTGCAGCGCGCGGCCCTGTTGCAGATGGCCTGGGACCATGTCTCCTCGGCGCTCGACGGGCGCGAGTCGGCGTTCGAACTGCACGCCAGCGGCGGGGTGCCGGCGTGGCGCGGCCGGCTGCGCCACAATTTCGCGAGCTACAACGACCTCGCCAACCGCGTCGCCGGCTCGCTCGGCATGCCGATGCCCGAAATCGACCTCGACCACCTCCGCGAAGTCGCATGGGCTCCCCGCCGCCCGGTCACCCCCTCGATACCCGGCGGAAAAGCCGATTAGTCCTCGATCGGTCGAGGCGTCATTCGCCCGTCGCGGATGGGTAGTCAGGAGCAATTACGATACGCGCAATAAGCGGAAAATGTGCGAGCTCGCGCGAGAAACTCAGTGTCCTTGGTGTCCCGGGTTTCCTTGTCCGCTCGCCGCTTGCAACGCGTCGCCGGTCAACTGGAGAATAGTCAGACCCGAACCGGCGCGGTCGAGATTGTAGATATAGCCGCGATCGCCTACCTCCCCTAAATCGGAAAAGGTCGCTTTGCGGCAATAATGGGTATTGCCCTGATACGTCCCGCAACTCGCGTGCGTGTTGTTGTTCGGCGCCTGGATGAAATAGGCGACCCGCCGCGGGTTATAGGGGTCGCGGATGTCCCAGACCTGCAGCCCCGCGTTGAACATGGCGACGATCAGGAGCTTGCCGTAATAGGGCGGATAAATCTGGCGATTGATCTCGTGGACGCCAAAGCGCGATCCCTTGCCGCAGAAGTCTCCCGGAAACTGAGGCACATCCAGCACGGCAATCGGCCAAGGCGTTTCGTCGTTGGTTATGTCGATCAGAAACGGGTTCTTCCATGGTTGCCCAAAGCAATCGTTGGTCGTCTCTTCGGACGTCACCGCCAGCAGGTCCCACTTTTGCGGTTTGCCGTCGAGATAGTTTTGCTGCGCTTCCGGAACCGGCACTCCGAAGATCGGGATCGCGGTATGCCCCCCTTGGTTGGGGTTGGTCGCAATATAGCTGACCTGCGGGTAGAGCAGGTCGGCCTGCGTCGGGCGGTTGGCACAGTCCGCCGAAGCAGTCGAGACCGTGCAGCCGGTCAGCAGCTTGTTGCGGTCGACGATTTGAAAGACGCCGTTACTGTCGACGCCATAGGGAAGGTAGACGCGATTTTTTGTTACACCCGCCGAGTACACCTGATGAACCCCGCCGGGCGGATTGGTGACGCCTTCGTAGCAATTCGGCCCGGGAGCGTTGTGACAACTCTTCGCCGTGGCGATGTCCGCACCGGGCTGTTGCCCGACTAACCCGAACTGACGGATGAAAACCGGCTTTGCGGGATTGCTCAGATCATAGATGTAGACGTGCTGCTGCGACCCGGTTTCGTGCCATCCGTCGGTCTTGGTCTGCGAGATCAGATACGCGATCCCGGTGTCGCATTCCCACCAGTCATGGTGCGTCGCGATCAGCCCGCCGATGACGACGGCGATCCGAACCGGCGCCGTGGGATTGGTGACGTCCCACACCTCCTGGTTGGTCGATCCGTCGTGCCGCAACATGTACCAGTGGTTTTTCTGCGCATGCGGCAAGATGTTGCCGCCGCACACTGCGACATGCGTCGCACCGCCCTGACTTACTGTCGCGATGTGGTGGACGAAAACCGGCTTTGCCGGGTCGGTGACGTCGATCAATGACGTGCCATTGTTCTCGACCTTGCCGGTCAACGGATTGAGCCCGCTGCCGGGACTGTTGGTCATGTACAGGATGTAGCGGCCATTTTGGTTTTCGATCCAGCCGTCGTCCGAACTGGGGCGCCCCTGATTGTCCTGGAAGCCGACCACCTTCATGTTCCAGATCGATTCTTTGTCCCACGCATTAGGCGGCGGCACCGGCAGCGGCGGCAAACCGGCAGCCCCGCTCTGGTCTTCGTCGAGGGTGACGAGCGGGACGTTTGGCCCGTCCGGGATGTAGTTTTGCGCCGCAGCGCCGCCGCCCAAGCCAAACCCGACGCCGGAACAGGCAACGACAAGCGCGAGCCCGAAGCCCCGAGCCATCCGACCCAGATCACTCATGACAAATCCCCCCATAGGTTCTCCTCATTCGCCCGATTTCGATATTCTTCCCCGACAATAGCCGTGGCGCCCGGCCGGTCGCTGTTTTTGTCGCCGGGCACCGGGGTTGGCGGGATTGCCCCAGTCCCCTGATCCCCAACCACGAGTTTATCGCATCTTTCTGCGCCGCCGAAAATACAGCGAATCTACCTGCAGAACCCGCTTTCAGGTTGAACAGCCTGCGCCTCGGCCGGGTCGGCGAGACCGCCTGCGCCGACGCTTCGCGAGACGCCGGTCCCGCATCTCGTGCTCCGCTTCTTTTCTCAGGTCGAGATCAGGCAACCCCGTTCCAACCCAATCCCGCCTCCGCCCCAAGAGTGCCGTTGCCGTGAGAATACGATGCGATTGCGGCAACCGCGTGGTTGTCGACAGATAGATGCCATCGGGCGAGCACCCCCGGATACCGGAGCATAGGAGTCGGTCGTGAGCGTGCCGTTGCGACTCGGTCATGGCTGGCTCGGTGACGGCTCCGAACCCGCGAAACCAGGGATGCGCTGCGCTTTTTCGCCTTGCTCGACTGCAAGCGGGGTACTAACAGAACGGATGATTGTAGAAACGCTCTATAACCGCCTGAAAATTGACTCTTTCTCGTTAGTTTAACTAACAACTAACGGGGGCCTCAATGCCAACCGCTGTGAGTACTTCTGCAAAGGATGAAGCAGCGATATAGTCGGGTCGGACCGACTTCGCTTCCGCCCTCAACTGCTCTTCGCGCGCGATCTCGTCGGGCGTCCAATGCGTGACCCGCACAAGGTCTGCGTAAAGCCTGCGATCATGGTGAGCACCATATTCTGCCCAGATAGCGAATACTCCCGCCCTTTTTGCCATGAGAATATCTCGCGCGATGCTGTCGCCGACATAGGCAGTCTCGTAAGCCTCAACGCCTTCTGTGCGACAGATCTCAAGCAACACGGTCGGGTGCCGTCCGGGATGTGGTTGGAATTGAAGGTGGCGTAGTCTCCGGGTGCTGAAACCCAAACGATCCCAGCGTTGAGCGCCGGTGGAGACCACGCCATGACCAACAATATCACAAAGTCGCCGCTTCACGGTTCGGAAGCCGAGACGGCGGTGCATCTTCTCGACGATTGGTTTGATCCGATCGAGACCGGTTTGCGCGACCGGGTGCGCGAGCTCATCCAAACGATGATCGAGAGCGAGCTTGAGGCGGTGCTCTCACGCTCACGGTACGCTCGCGGGCCCAAGGCGGATGCCGCGAATGCCGATGACGCGGGCAATGTCACTGGCCACCGGCACGGCCACCGATCGCGCTCACTGCTGGGGACCTTTGGCCGGGTGGAGATCGCGGTGCCGCGGGCCAGGCTCGACACCGCAGAGGGCAAGACCACGGAATGGAAGAGCAAGGCGCTGCGAGCTTACCAGCGGCGCACCAAGCAGGCCGATTCGCTGATCGCCGGTGCCTATCTTGGCGGTACCAACACACGTCGGGTGCGGCGGGCGCTGTCGGCCGTGTTCGGCGGCGCGGTCAGCAAGGACACGGTGAGCCGGGTGTGGCGCAAGGTGAAGGGTGATTGGGACGCCTGGAATGCCCGCGCGCTCGGCGAAGAACCGATCGTCCGCCTGATCCTCGACGGCACTGTGGTGCGGGTCCGGCTCGACCGGAAGGCCACCTCAATCGTGCTCTTGGTCGTGCTCGGCGTGCGCGAGGACGGCCAAAAGGTGCTGTTGGCCATCAAAAACATGGCGGGCGAGACCAGCGAGGCTTGGCGCGCCGTCCTCGACGACCTCGTCAAGCGCGGGCTGCGCAAGCCAGAGTTTCTGATTGTCGACGGCGGGACGGGGTTGGAGCAGGCGTTGACCGCGCTCTGGAGCGATGTGCCGACCCAGCGCTGTACCGTCCATAAGCACCGCAACCTGCTCGCCCACGCGCCCCAGCGGCTGCACGACGAGGTCTCGGCCGACTACAACGACATGATCTACGCCGCCTCGGCTGCAGAGATCGAGGAGCGCCGGCGTGCCTTCCTCCGCAAATGGCGGCTCAAATGCAAGGCGGTAGCCGACAGCCTCGAGGAGGCCGGTGACCGGCTCTTTACTTTCATCCGACTGCCGCTCAGCCAATGGAAAAGCGCACGCACCACCAACGCAATCGAACGGCTCCATGAGGAGTTCAAGCGCCGGATCAAGACCCAGACGGTGCTGCCTTCGGCCGAGACCGCAGCCATGTTGTTCTGGGCGTTGCTCGCCGCTGGTCAGATCGCAATGCGCAAAGTCGACGGGTGGCAGACCCTAAACCAGAACCTTGCTGACCGGCCGATTGACTTGGCTGCCTGACCCCGCATCCTCATCCCTACTGGAGACCGCGCCATCAATTCCAACACACATCGCGACAGCACCCACGGTCGGGTCGGGCTTCGACTGATGATAAGCCAGTTCCTTCACCATATGCATCGGGATCTGCCTGAACCAGGCTGCCCCTGCGGCTTCGTCCGGATGGATAGATGATGGCCGTTCGCGGCAATAAATCCTGCGGAAAAATCGAATGACCTCCAAACGGCTCAGCCTATCAAACGCGCCATAGAGTTTGCTCTCTGTGTGAGCAACCATGATAACACCCGCGCGGTTAAGCGCCGACAAACCTTCCATGACCCCAGGATTTAGCTTTAGCGTATTCTTTCTCGTGGCGTTGAACGCGTGAAAGGCAGGATCGAGGGCCTTCGCCATTGCCGAAGCGCTCATGCCAGCGAACCGATGCTGCACGACAGATGTCTCGATCAATGCGAAGGGTTGCTCCGAATCGTGATGCTTCTGGTGGACCTCGCGCAAGTCGTCCAACAGTCGCTCGCGGTCGCATCCGATGATCGGCAGCGCCGCATCGACCATCGCCCCAAATGAGGGCACGAAATAACCCACCCAATCATAGAGGGTGTTGTCGAGATCGCAGACAAGCAGCTTTCTAGCGTGCATTGAGCGGTTCTTTGCTGTTCGCATCCGGTATTTTGCCGGGCGAAACGGGAGCCGATATGCCATATCGTGCCGTCCGCCAAAATTCGCTGTCATCAAAAACAACACAGTCGCCAAGATCGACAGCGTCCAGATCGATAGGCGGTAGAAGCGTCTCACCTTCATTTCAGCGGTTTTTTTGCGTATTTCCCATATAGCGATAGCGTTCACCGGATCTGTCCACTCTGGCGTCATCAAACCGGCTGAAGTGGGAGATCGCCTGCGTCATACCCTTTTCGAGCTGGAATATCTGGCTCATGTAGTTTACTACAAAATCTTCTCCGAAGGTGACCGCCCCTCGCAGCATCCTGTGGTACACATTAAGGTCGAGAAGACTAACGGCGAAAAGAGCGAACGCGCTCGCCGCTATCAGCAGCACGGCACCGTGCAGCTCAAACCCGAGATACGCGATCGGAAGCACAAAATCGGGGCCGCGAGTGAGAATGACGACGCCAAGGCCTAACGCCGCCGCCACGAAGGTGAGTCCGAATTGCCGGGCTTTGACTGACATTTCGTTGAAATGCATCTGTGTATCAACCGCCTTCTGCCAGATTGCGAGATAGATCTTCTGTTGCTCTGGTGTCGGGACCGAGCGCTCGTCAGTCACCAGCTTCCTACCTTCGCCTCATTTCCCAGAGATGATGCTACTCGCGCTTCGGACCTCGAGCGAGCATTTCGAAGCGAGTAGGACAGGTCGGCGAGATCTACCATCTTTTGGGACGGCACAGGTGGGCTTCGCCAAGGTTAAACCCGCCCTCGGCACTCCACACCACTTGCCGGTTACATCGGGCGGCTGGGTTTGGCGTCGCGGAAGGGGGTGTTGGTTTCGGCGAGACGGCGGAGGTAGGGGGAGGGGGCCCAGCGTTCGCCATATTGTTGGTGCCAGGCGGCGATCTGGCGGTAGACCTCGGCGACGCCGATGCCGTCGGCCCAGTACATCAGCCCGCCGCGATAGCGCGGGAAGCCGAAGCCGTTGAGCCACATCACGTCGATGTCGCTGGCCCGGTAAGCTTTTCCTTCTTCGAGGATCTTGCAGGCCTCGTTGACCGAGGCGAACAGCAGCCGCCGCAGGATCTCCTCGTCGGTAAAGCTGCGCTGCTCGATCCCGAGTTCGGCAGTCTTTTCCTTGATCATGCGCGCGAGCTCGGGGTCGGGGTGCGGGATGCGGTCGCCCGGCTCGTAACGGAACCAGCCGGCTCCGGTCTTCTGGCCGAGGCGCCCGCTCTCGACGATGAGGTCGGCGATCGGCATTTTGCGGTAGTTCGGGTCCTGCGCGGCGCGGCGCTGGCGGCTGTCATAGCCGATGTCGAGCCCCGACAAATCGGCGGTCGCAAACGGCCCGATCGGATAGCCGAAATCGACCATGACCCGGTCGACCTGCTCGGAGAGCGCCCCCTCCTCGACCATGATGTTCATCTCGGTGCCGAAGGGGGTGCGGCTGCGGTTGGCGACAAAGCCGTCGCCATTGCCGGCCATCGCGCTGATCTTGCCGATCTTGCGGCCGAGATCCATGCCGGTCGCCAGGGTGTCGGGGGCGCTCTTTGCTCCTTTCACGACCTCGAACAATTTCATGACGTTGGCGGGGGCGAAGAAGTGGGTCCCGGCCACGTCCTGCGGCCGTTTGGTCGCGTTCGCCATGATGTCGATGTCGATGCCCGAGGTGTTGCTGTAAAGCAAGGCACCCGGCTTCATGACCTCGTCGAGTTTTTTGAAGACTTCTTCCTTGACCGGGATGCGTTCGAACACCGCTTCGATCACGACGTCGCAATCGCTGATGTCGTCGTAGCTGGTGACCGGCTCGATCAGGGCGAGGCGGCGGTTCATCTCGGTTTCGCTGAGGCTGCCGCGTTTGACGCTGGTCTCGTAATTGGCGCGGATGCGGGCAATGCCGCGGTCGAGCGCCTCCCGGCTCGCCTCGAGCAGTTTCACCGGAAAGCCGAACTCGGCAAAACTCATCGAAATGCCGCCGCCCATCGTGCCGGCGCCGACGATCGCGGCGGTCTTGATGGGGCGCAACGGCGTCTCGCGCGGGATGTCGGGCAGCCGCGCCACCTCGCGCTCGGCGAAAAAGGCATAGCGCAGGGCGCGCGCCTCGGCCGAGTTTTCGAGTTCGTCAAAGAGTTCGCGCTCGCGCACGATGGCGTCGTCGAACGGCATCGCGCAGGCGTTTTCGACCGAGGTGATGCAATGGTAGGGCGCCTTCTGCCCGCGGGCGCGGCGCGCGATCGACTTGCGCATCGCGTCGAACAGGCCGGGATCGGCCTTGGCCTCGGCGAGCTTGTCGTCATGGTCGCGGATGCGCGGCAGCGGCCGGAGGTCAGCGACGCGGCGGGCAAACGCGATCGCCGCCGCGTGCAGATCGCCGCCCTCGGGCACCAGCTCGTCGACGATGCCGAGGCGATGCGCCTCCTCGGCCGGGACATGGCGGCCGGTGACGATCATGTCGAGCGCCGCCTTTGGCCCGATCAGCCGCGGCAGGCGCTGGGTCCCGCCGCTCCCCGGCAGGATGCCAATCAAGACTTCGGGGAGGCCGACCTTGGCGCTCGGCACCGCGACGCGGTAGTGCGAGGCGAGGGCGATTTCGAACCCGCCGCCCAAGGCGTAGCCGTGGATCGCGGCGACGACCGGCTTTTGGCTCGCATCGAGGATCTGGTGCGGACGGCGGCCGTGGACCGGCGGCGGCCGCCTGCCGAAGGTGCGGATGTCGGCGCCGGCGATAAAGCTGCGGCCGGCGCCGATCAGCACCATCGCCCGGATCGCCGGGTCGGCATTGCCGCGCTCGACACTCTCGACGATGCCCTCGGGCACGCCCGGCGACAGTGCGTTGACCGGCGGATTGTCGATGGTGACGACGCCGATCCCGTCCTCGTTCTCAAAGCGCACCAATGTGTTTTCGGGCATGTCGCGTCCCTCCCGCTAAATGAGTTCACCAGTGAGGCAGTGAGACAGTGAGATTTTTCATAGCATAAGACGACGGATGCCGCGTTTAGCATCCGCTGATCGGCTAGCTTCGCGCAGATAATCGCACGTCAAATTCGCGAGACGAGATGGGAGAGAGGTTAAATTTCGGAGGATTTCCGTTGGCCCAGGGTATCAACCCTTTGGCTCGCATCCATCTCCCGGTTTCCACGCTAATGAGCACACCACACGAAGGTGTCCAAAACGATTTCTTATCAGTATTTGCGAATACAGGATCAGAAAAACCATCGAGATGTAGCGTTACCTGTCCGCGAGCAAAATATTTGCGACGGTCCTCTACGTCATCGATTTTAATGCCATAGCCTGAATCTCCTGGTGGAAAGCTGCCTCCGTTTTTCCACCCCGTTCCGGTTATATATGTCATTACTTTCCTCTCGTTCTGACCCGGACCGTCATTCCCGCGAAAGCGGGAACCCAGAGCCAAATGCCCGACGGCTGCCCTGGACCCCCGCTTGCGCGGGGGCGACGATAGCAGCGGCGTTGGCTTAAAATGGACCTCTCGCTGTCTCATTGCCTCATTGTTCAAACCAAATCTATAGCGTTGCCGCCGTGCCGAGAATGACGGTGGCTTGCGAGGAGAGGACGCCGCCGTTTCCATGGGCGAGGGCGGTTTCGCAATTCGCGACCTGGCGGGCGCCGCATTCGCCGCGCAATTGGCGGGTCGCCTCGATCAGCAGAAGGAGGCCGTACATGCCGGGGTGGCAATAGGAGAGGCCGCCGCCATTGGTGTTGACGGGGAGCGCGCCGCCGGGCGCGATGTGCCCATCTTCGACAAACGCGCCGCCTTCGCCTTTTTTGCAAAAGCCGAGGTCTTCGAGGAACAGGATCGGGTTGATCGTAAACGCGTCGTAGAGCTCGAGCACGTCGATCTCCGACGGCCCGAGCTTCGCCATGTCGTAAGCGGCGCGGCCCGACGGCAGGGCGCCGGTCACGGTCAGATCGGGCATGCTCGAAATGTTGGCGTGGGTGATCGCCTGACCGGTCCCCAGCACATAGGCCGGCGACTTTTTCAACGAGCGGGCGCGCTCGGCGGTGGTCATGATCACGGCGCCCCCGCCGTCGGTCACGAGGCAGATGTCGCGGACCGTGAACGGGTAGCTGATCATCCGCGCCGCCAGCACCTCGGCGACCGTCAACTGCTGCTTTTCCCAGGCGACCGGGTTGAGCAAGGCCCATTCGCGGGCCGCCACCGCGACCGCGGCCAGCTGCTCGCGGGTGGTGCCGTATTGGTGCATGTGGCGCGAAGCCGCAAGCGCGTAGGCGGTCGAGGGCAGGAACGGTCGGAACGGGGTCTCGTAGGGATTGTACTCGCGCACCGAGGCGTGGCGGCGGCCGATCGTGCGCTGGGTCGAGCCGTAGGCGATGACTGCAACCCGGCACAGGCCGAGCTGCAACGCCATCTGGGCGTGGGCGACATGAAACATGAAGGACGAGCCGCCGAGGATCGTCGTGTCGACAAAGGCCGGAGAAATCCCGAGATATTCGGCGAGGTTGAGACCCGAGGTGCGGCTTTGCGCGGTGGCGCAGATCAACCCGTCGACGTCCTTGAGTTCGAGCCCGCAATCGGCGAGCGCGCGGTGGATGCCCTGCGCCATCAGGTCGATCGGGCTCATCTCGGCGGCGACGGCACCGAGATCGGATTCGGCGACGCCGACGATCGCGGCCGAGCCGCGCAACAAGCCGTCCATCAGGCACCCTCTCCTACCGGCACGAAGACCGGATAGGCGGGCTCGTCACCGGGTCGGTCACCCTTGGGACGATGGACGCGGAACTTGACGCGCATGCCGATTTTGACCGCCGCGGGGGCGATGTCCTCGACCCGGCTCATCAGCCGGAAGCCCTCGTCGACATCGATCAGCGCCACGTCGTAGGGGGCGCCGTCGCGCGGATGGGTGACGGTCGTCGCATAGACCGTGCCGAGACCGGTGCTGACCCGCCATTCGAGCCGGTTGCTGCCGCTGTAAGGGCAGATCACCCGCGGATAAAACACCGCCCGGTTGGCTTCCGGGCTCCATTGGTAAGCGAGTTCGCCGCTATCGAGATGTTGCTGATAGACCGCCAACGGCGACTGCGAGATCCGCTCCATGCTGCGCCCTCCCTCGGCGGCGGCGATTGTGGCCGCTCACAGGGGCGCCCGCAAGCCCGCGCCGGGGTCGGCAGCGGGTTCGATCAGGTCAGCGAGATCAGGGTCCCGATCAAATCGGCCGGCCATACCAGGCTGACCGGGGCAGAAATCAGAGCGCGGCCGAAAGACGGGTCGCCCTGGGCAAAGTTGAACGCCAGATGGTGGCTGAAATGCGCGAGCACGCCGGCAAAATAGAGCCCTGTCGCCAATTTCCAGACATAACGATTTTGCCGCGGTTGTTTCGGCTTTCCCGCGACAGCCGAAAAAACTCGGCGACCGTATTTTGGCAATCCGGGCGGTCCGATCATGTTCTCACCTGGGTATTTACGATGCTCTCTACAAACATACACTTGACCCGACCGTGCCATCCCTGCAGATCGCCGGGGTATTCCGTTGCAAAAGGCAGCACGCCGCGATGATGATACTCTGCGTTGCCGGCGCCGTCACCATCCGATGTTGCAGGCGCGGCGTCAGCTCACTGCGGTGCAATCTCACCGTCCGCCGCCGGCCAGGCCGGCGGCCGCGGCAAGAGTGAACAAACCGGCAATTGCGAGCAGGCAAATCGCCAGCAACGCAAAACCGCCGGCGCCCAGACGGTCGCCGAGCGGCCGCCCGACGAGCCCGCCGAGAAAGGCGAAGGGCAGCAAAACGCCGGCCGTCAGCCAGCTTTGCGCCGGGACGCCGATGGTCGCGGCATGCGCCGCCAGGGTGACGGCGTAGACGAGCGCGAAAAACGCCAGCAACGTCGCGCGGATCACCTGTGAGGCGGCACCGGCCAGCAGCAGATAGATCAGCACCGGCGGTCCCGCCATGCCGACGAGTGCCGTCGCCACGCCCGAGACCGCGCCGGCGACAAGGTCGCGACTGCGCGCCATTGCGAGCGGGGCCGCCCGTCCGCTGCGGCTGCGGCGCCGCAGCAGCGCCAGCAGCACGGCAAAGCCCAAGACCGTCGTCCCGGCTGCGACCCGCACCACCGTCGGATCGCTGTGGCGGAAAGCGGCGAGACCCAGCGGCAGCCCGGCGATGCTGCCGATCAGGAGCCGCAGCAGCAGTCCCGGCTCGACCTGTCGCCGCAATCCGGGCAACACGGCGAGCGAGAGGGCAGTGGCGATGATGATGACCAAGTGAACTGCCCGCCCCGGCGCCACAAACATCAGATAGAGCGGCGTCGCGACGACCGCAAAGCCAAAGCCGCCCGCCGACTGGAGCAATGCCGCGGCAAAAGTCGTCGCCGCCAGCCCGGCCCAGGCGAGGATGCTCACCGCCGCGGTCGGGCGTATTCGTCAGGGGGTCTTGTGGGCGGCCGTGGTGCCCCGCGGCGACGGCTGGTCGCGGCGCAGCGCAAAGGAGCCGGCGATCGTCTCGACCCGCCAGCCGCAGCAGAAGCGGGCGACAAAGGCATGCGCCAAGGCCGCACTTTCGAAATAAAAGGCGATGGCGTCGTTGACGACCCCAGCGCTCCCCGCCGGTGCCGACGACCAGCCCGCCGCACCGCAAATCTCGTCGAGCCAGGCATGCATCACCGCCAATTGGCGGCCAAGCCCTTCAGGCGGCACCGCAATCCGCACTCGCACCGGAAACTGGCGCTCCACCTCGCGCTGGGCCTGCCGTGATGCTCGGGTCACGCAATACCTCCGTTCGTGATTTGTTTCGGAAGGTTACAGCAGCCGCGGGGGCATTGTCGAGCGTCACCGCAAGGGCTGACGCATCTGCGGGCGGGCGCCGCCGCGATCGCGGAGACGGGCGGTGAGGCTCTGCACGCAACGGGCGCAGATCAGCGGCGGGCTAAGCGCTCGCCGCCGGGCCGGCCGGGACCGCTACCCGAAAGGCTCCAGACAATGGCGCCCCCTGCCACGTCGTGAAAGTGCGGCGCGATAGATGTTGATGCTTTGCGGGATCAGGCTCGGCGACAGATAGGGATAGGTCTGCGCAAGACCGCTGGCGTTTATGCTTGTCTCGATCGCGGCGAGCGCCGCCTTGAAATTTAGCGAGCCCGGCCTCGACCTTTGGATCGGTGAAATAGCCGCTGTCGTCTTGTCCGAGCGTCGTGTAGCGAACCGAACCAAGCAGGGTCCCGAGATTGAGCTGGGTGAGCGCCTGATCGAGCGGCGGCAGCGTCGCGAGCCATGTCGCGTCTGACGGCTGCGGCGCATAGCCGGCAAGCGGTATCGCCGGCGCAAAGCTCATGACCGAGGCCTGTGGAAAATTGACCGCCGAGTGCTGCGCGCTCGCGGTAAAGATGAGGATCGCCAGGATTTGGGCGAGTTGCGCGCGCGCGTCGCGATCGTCGCGATGCCCGCGACGACCTCACCGACATTTTTGACCCTCCCGCCTTGATGCGAAGTTAGTTCGCCAACCCATTGCTGCAATTGCCGGTCGTTGGCGGGGCGGTCTTCGGTGGCATAGATCGCCGTCGCGTAATCCGTGGTCCAGCCGAGGACCGCGTCCCAGATCTCCGCAATCTGTCGCGGGCCGCTCATCGCCACAATACGAGAATGACCCTGTTGCAAGATGTGGCGCTACGTGGCTAGCACTGGAAACGGAATAAATGGATCTGCATTTTATCGGAAGATCGCCGTAGAGACATTGCCAAAGACTCGGTTTCTTTCCCTGGGCTGCGTGACGGCAATTGCCGACCGCAGAGGTTGCTCAGCTATATCGTCGACGCGAACATTTTTGTCATCAGCTTTTCGATCGACGGCGCGACAGCCGAGAGTTATTACGAAAAGCTAACAAGCGGAAGACGGCAGTCAGAAGGAACTTTACACGCAGCCGAACATCCACCGGCTGCCGGCAATGGGCGATTTTGTCGCTGATCACTGCGTTGAACGCCTGAGCCGCCGGCCAACGCAGATCATATCGCGTTCCTTGAGCTCGACGATCTGGCCACTGGGCCAATTTGCCAACGCGACAATCGCCTTGCGGTGTGGCCGATGATACCCTAAGAGGAGGTCCGTCCTGATGCCCAAGATGCCTTGGTGGTGTTGATCGATTGGGCTTCGGAATCGCCGTTCCGGCGCCGCCGAGCAGAGAGCGCACGACGGCGAACCCAGCCCTGCCGTTCTGGCAACGTTGAGAGCCTCCGTCCGAAACGGATTATGACTTTTCGAGAGAAGCTTGCAGCGATATTCGCGGTTCCATGCTATTCGTGGCGGGACGCGCCTGCGGTGACAGCCGACTATCTTAAGGTGGTCTCGCAATTTGGGATGGAGGACGGTCTTCGCTCATGGGCGGAGGAATACGTCCGGTATCATGCCGGTAGATGCCTATGGGACGTAGAATTCTTGACTTCGAACTACCAATTTGTCAATTGTTTAAATGTCGGTGGCGCACCATTTATCTTTGAATATATTTTAAAAAACAAACTCCACGACATCAATCTCGTCAGTGTCGATATTGATCCGGCACGCTTCCCGATTTTGGAAGATATTCTTGGAATTAAAGTAATTAATGCCAATATAGAGTCTCATAAACGGTCAACAGATGATCTGTCCGGTCAATTCCAGTGCGTCGTATTTTGTGAATTATTCGAACACCTCCGGATAGACCTGCTTAGTACCATATCGCTATTGAGAACCTACCTTGCGAAGGACGGATTCCTCTACCTGACGATGCCAAATGGGATCGGAAAAAATGCGCTGCAACGTTGGATGCAAGGCCGTACAGGACCGGATCCGGTAAGCGAGTGGACCAAGTTGCAAAACCTCGGTCATATGGGGCATGTGCGGGAATATTCGTATTTTGAGGCTCGTGACGTTCTCGTCCATTGCGGTTTTCGCATCGAAAGATACATGTATCGCCGTAACGCGGGAGATCGCGCCGGCAGAGCTTTGACAGGTGCGATTCCGATACTCGCTGACGAGATCGTAATAATCGCCCGCTGACCGACCTTATCGATGTCAGTGCTCGCGTAACAGCCGACCGTATCCGGGGATCGGCGTGGTGACGCCGGCGAGGCGCAAAACGTGCCACAAAACCGCTTGGGTCGAGGTGACAACCGGCTTGCCGATGCGCGCTTCGAGCGCGTCGATGACAAGATGCGAGCGAAAATTCAGGCAAGCGGCGACGAGCCCGTCCGATTGCGGGTCCCACGCGCCCAGCGCCAGATCGAGGATCGCCTCGGCATTGGGTTCGGCAAGACCAAACCCGTCGGTAATGCCGAGACAGGCATGGGTGATCGCCTTGACGCCACCTTCGGCGAAGAAGCGGTGCTCGGCGGCGTCGACCTCCTCCGGATAAGGCGAGATCGCGGTCACCCGCGTCAGCCCTAACGCCCGACAGGCGGCGAAGATGCTGTCCGTCGCCGTCGTCGCCGCGGCCCCTGTCATGTGCCGCATCTCGCCCCGCAACCGCTCGTCGAAGGCATGGCCCTGAATGATGCTGGACGCGGTGCAGCCGTAGGCGATCGCATGCGGGCGGCAGCTGGCGAGCTGGCGGACCGCGCGCATCCCGTCCTCGCGGTCCATCGCGATGATGCCCTCGGGCGAGGTCGCCGTCCCGATCAGCATGCGAGCGAAGTGGACGCTGACTCCATCCGGCACGACCCGCGGATACCACTCCTCGACGACGGTATTGACGCTCGGCACGATCACGCCGACCCGGATCGCTTCGCTCATCAGTCTCCTCCTATTCCATCACGGCGGGCGGGCGACGGCGGATCGAACGACTTGATGGGGGGCAGCGGGCCGTCGAAGCGCTCGATCTCGACCATGGTCAGCTGGCCGGTGCAGCCCTGTGCCAGCCGCGAGGTGCCGATGTCTGCCGTCAGCACGTTCGGGTTGCCGTGGACGCAGGGCGGCCGATCGGCGGCAGAATCCTCCGGATCGTACCAAGCACCGGTCGACAGTTGCACGACGCCGGGGCGCAGTGCGTCGCTGAGCACCGCGCCGGCAAGACACCCGCCGCGGTCATTCCATAGGCGCACGACGTCACCGGCGCCAATCCCGCGCACCGCCGCGTCCCGCGGGTGTATGCGCACGGGCTCGCGGCCCTTGATCTTCGCGGCCTGGCTGGCGGCGCCGAAATCGAGCTGGCTGTGCAGCCGGGTCGCGGGCTGGTTGGCGATCAGGTACAGCGGGTAGCGTTGCGCGACCGGGGTTGCCGGCCCCTCGGCCGGAGGCAGCCAAGCCGGATGGCTGGGGCAGTCCGGATAGCCAAATCCGGCGATCGTCGCGGAAACGATCTCGATCTTGCCGCTCGGCGTCGGCAGTGGCGTGGCCTGCGGGTCGCGGCGAAAATCGCGGAGGATGCCCCCGCTCCAGGGCAGCGTCGGCAAGGTCAGTTCGCCGTCCTCCCAGAATTGCTCGAAATCGGGCGCGTCACAGTCGCGCTCGATCAATGCACGTCTGGTCGGCTCGTATATCCGTGCGAGCCACTGCCGCGGAGAGAGGCTCTCGGTGAATTCCTGGGCAAAGCCGAGATGCTCGGTCAGGCCGATAAAGATTTCGTGGTCGTCGCGCGCCTCGCCATAAGGCTCGACCGCCCGATGCATCGCCACCAGCAGCGGGTCGCCGGCGGACCCGCCGATATCCTCGCGCTCCAGGGTAATTGTCGCCGGCAACACGATGTCAGCGTGGCGGGCGGTCGCGGTCCAGACTGAATCGTGGACGATGACGGTATCGGGGCGGGAAAAAGCCCGGTGCAGGCGGTTCAAGTCCTGGTGATGATGAAACGGGTTGCCGCCCGCCCAGTACACCAGCTTGACGTCGGGATAGGCGAGCTGCCGGCCGTTGTAGTCGAACGGCTCGCCCGGATGCAGCAGCATGTCGGCGACGCGTGCCACCGGTATGAAGTCGCCGATGCTGTTGCGGCCCTGCGGCAGAGTGGGCAAAGGCACCCCCAATGGCGGCTTGCCGGTGTTCGATGTCGAGCCCAGCGCATATGCAAAGCCGCCGCCCGGCAGCCCGATCTGGCCGAGTATCGCTGCCAACACCAGACCCATCCATACCGGCTGTTCGCCGTGCTCGGCGCGCTGCAAGGATTGCGAGCAGGTGATCAAGGTGCGGCGTCCCACCGCAAGCCGGGCCAATGCGATGATTTCGCTCGACGGCAGGCCGCAGATATCGGCCGCCCAGCCTGCATCTTTTGGGCGGCCGTCTTCGTGGCCGAGCAGATACGCCTCGAATACTTCCCAGCCGACGCAATAGCGGCGGAGAAAGGCGCGGTCGTGTCGCCCCTCGGTTGAGAGGGTGTGCGCCATGGCGAGCATCAGCGCGACATCGGTACCGGGCCGGATCGAGTGCCACACTGCTCCCGTTTCCGCGGTCAGGTCGTCGCGTAGCGGGCCGATCAGGTGGAATTCGACCCCGCGCTGGCGCGCCCTGCTCAGGTTGCCGCGGGCAACGTGCCGGCTGGTGCCGCCGCCGCCGACATCGTTGTTTTTGAGCGCCATGCCGCCAAAGGCCAGCACCAGCCCGCTTTCCGCCACCAGCTCGGCCCAGCTGACATTGTTGCCGGCGACGGTCCCTTGCGAGCCGACGACGTGCGGCAGGATCACCGTCGCCGCCCCGGAGCTGTAGCTGTTGACCGAGCGTACATAGCCGCCCGCCAAATTCAAAAAGCGATGGATCTGGCTTTGCGCGTCGTGAAACCGCCCGGCGCTGGCCCAACCGTACGAACCGCCGAAGACGCCGCGCGGCCCATGCTGCGCATAGACCCGCCGCAGTTCGGCGGCAGCGAGATCGAGCGCCCTTGGCCAGGGAACCGCCACGAAATCGTCGCCGCCTCTTTTGTCGCCGTGACCGGGCCCATGCTCCAGCCAGCCGCGCCGGATCATCGGCCGGGCGATCCGCGCCCGATGCGCGAGCGCAGCTGGAATATTTCCAAGCAACGCCGACGGATCAGGGTCGCGCGGGTGCGGCAGGATCTCGACACCGTCCCCCCGCACCAGCACCGAAAACGCTCCCCAATGCGAACTGTGCGGTACGCCCTCTTGCACTTCTTCCATGTTGTTCTCCTAGCGGGCGACCAACGGAGCGGCAAGATCAGCGATGCGGAGATTTCGCCAACACCGGGCCGGACTACATCCAAAATTTCGCTCGTGCGGTTCACCATCAAGTTCGGATTCCAGGTCGCGATCATGTGCCGCGGGACCGGGATTAAGGGCGTCCTCCCCGCTGTCGGTGCGTGACGAACCACGGGGTCGGCTTGCTTGCGGCCCGAAGCGTCGCCTATTATGGAAGAAGAACCAAAGCCCAAGCCGATCGGTATGCTGCTCTGCCGCGTTTTCATCTTCCTCCGATCGGAGCGGGGCGGGCGCGCTGCGTGAAGCCCGCGAGCGGGATCGGCGATGGCGAACGACCCTCAATTGCGTGGCCCCTCGGTTCGCGGCATTCCCGAAGGGGACAACCGCGAGCGGATGATGTGCGCCGACTGCGGCTATGTTCTCTACGACAACCCGAAAATCGTCGTCGGCTCGGTCGCCCGCTGGGGTGAGCGCATTCTTCTTTGCCGGCGTTCGATCGAGCCGCGCCAAGGCTATTGGACCTTGCCGGCAGGTTATCTTGAGCTCAATGAATCGGCGAGTTCCGGGGCCGAGCGCGAGGCCTGGGAGGAGGCGTACGCCCGCATCGAGATCGAAGGGCTGCTCGCGATCTACGACATTCCGCGCATCAGCCAGGTGCAGCTGATCTTCCGCGCGCGGCTGTTGGACGCGGCGGTCTCGGCGGGGCCGGAGAGCCTCGAAGTCGGCCTCTTCGTCTGGGACGACATCCCGTGGCCCGATCTCGCCTTCCCGTCGATCCGCTGGGCGCTGCAGCACGACCGTGAAGCTCAGCTCACCCGCGATTTCACGACCCGGATCAACCCGCCCGGCTTCTGACGTCGCCCCCCGATGCGCCCTTCAGGGATCCAGCCCAACCAAGCTGCGGGCATAGGCTCGGGCCTCGAACGGACGCAGATCGTCGGCGCTTTCGCCAACTCCGATCGCATGGATCGGAATGCCATATCTTTCCGCCAGCGACACCAGCACGCCACCGCGCGCGGTGCCGTCGAGCTTGGTCATGATGATGCCGGTGACCCCGACCATCTCGCGAAAGATCTCGGCCTGGGCGTGGGCGTTCTGCCCGGTGGTGGCGTCGAGCACGAGTAGGACCGAATGCGGCGCCTCGCTGTCGACTTTTTTCAACACCCGGACGATCTTTTGCAATTCGCCCATCAGGTCGGCTTTGTTGTGCAGCCGGCCGGCAGTGTCGATCAGCAGGACGTCGGCGTTCTCGGTCTGCGCCTCGACCAGCGCGTCATAGGCGAGCCCGGCGGCATCAGAGCCGGCCGCCCGCGCCACCACGGCGCAGCCGGTGCGCTCGCCCCAAATCTGCAGTTGCTCGACTGCAGCCGCGCGGAACGTGTCGCCGGCGGCGAGCACGACCCCCAATCCCTGGTCGCGATATTGCTTGGCTAATTTGGCGATCGTCGTCGTCTTGCCGCTGCCGTTGACGCCGATGACAAGGATGACGAAAGGCTTGCGTCCGCGGTCGACGCGGAGCGGCCGGGTCACCGGCTCGACCAACCGGATCACTTGCTCGGCGAGTGCGGCGCGGACTTCCTCGGGCGAAACTTCCTGGTTGAAACGGGTGCGACGCAACGCCTCGGTGACTTCGCCGGCGACGCCGACGCCCATGTCGCTCGAAATCAGCAATTCTTCGAGTTCGAACAGCGCCTCGTCGTCCAGCCGGCGCCGGTTGAAGATCGCGTTGATGCCCTCGTTGAGTCGTGTCGAGCTGCGCGATAGGCCGGCTCTGAGACGGGAGAACCAGCCTCGCGGCTCGGCGCTCTCGCCGGGCTCCGGGGGCGTGTCCGGTTCAGGTTCGAAAGTGGGCGCGGCCTCCTCGACGACGGGCTCCGGCGGGGGCTGCCACTCCTCCACCTCGGGCGTTGCTTCGGCCGGAACGTTGCGGCGCCAGAACCTCATTCCACCGGCACTCCGACAAGGCGGCACCCATCGCTGTCGACAAGCCGCATGCGCCGGACCGAACCGACTTCCCCGGCGCCCGAAAAGCCGACCGCGCCGTAAAACGCGGCGCGTCCCAGACCCGGGCGCTCGATCAGCACATCTGTCTCGCTGCCGACCCGCGAGCTAAGCTCGACGGCAAGCGCCACCTGCCCCGCCTGCCGCAACCGCGCCGCCCGCTCCTTGACGACGGCGGCCGGCACCGGCGGCATGCGCGCGGCCGGGGTGCCGGGCCGGAGGCTATAGGGAAACACATGGACAAAGGCGAGGCCGCATTCGCCGACGAGATCGAGGCTGCGATCAAACATCGCTTCGGTTTCAGTCGGGAAGCCGGCGATCAGATCGGCGCCGAGCGCCATCTCCGGGCGCAGCGCGCGGGCGCGGCGCGCGGCCGCGATCGCGCCGGCGCGCGAATGGCGGCGCTTCATTCGCTTCAGGATCAGGTCGTCGCCGGCCTGCAACGACAGATGCAGGTGCGGCATCAACCGCGGTTCTTCGGCGATGAGCCGCCACAACTCGTCGTCGATCTCGGCCGGGTCTAGGGAGGACAGCCGCAACCGCGGCAACGCAGGCACCACGGCGAGCAGGCGCCGCACCATCTGGCCGAGGCTCGGCGCGCCGGGTAGATCGGCGCCGTAAGCGGTCAGGTCGACGCCGGTCAGCACGATTTCCTGATAGCCGGCCGCGTGGAGCCGGCGGGCCTGCTCGGCGACGACGCCGATCGGCACCGAACGGCTCGCACCGCGGGCATAAGGGATGATGCAAAAGGTGCAGCGATGGTCGCAGCCCTGTTGCACTTGCAGAAAGGCCCGCGCCCTGCCCTCAAAGCCGTCGATCAGATGTGCCGCCGTCTCGTCGAGGTCGGTCGGCGCCCAGCCCGGAGTGCGATAGCTCTGCGCAAGCAGCTTCGCGCGGTTGTCGAGCACGCGATCGACTTCGGGCATAGCGGCGTAGCGCTCGTGTGCAATCTCGGCGGCGCAGCCGGTGACGATGATCCGGGCCTCGGGATGCTGGCGTCGCGCCCGACGGATCGCCTGGCGCGCCTGCCGCTCGGCTTCGGCGGTCACGGCGCAGGTGTTGACGATGACGGCACCATCGAGCCCGGCTGCCGCCGCGGCACGGCGAATGAGCTCGGATTCAAACGCGTTGAGCCGGCAGCCGAAGGTGATGACCTCGTTCCCATCCATGACGCGAATCAGCGCCCGGCGAGGAGGGTGGGATCAAACGCGCCCTCGAAGCTGATCGCGGCCGGCCCGGTCATGATCACGTGCCCGTCCTCGCGCCAGCGGACATCGAGAGTTCCGCCGTCGAGCTCGACCGCGGCGTGGCGCCCGGCGAGACCGCGGCGACAGGCGGCGACGAGAGCGGCGCAGGCGGCGCTGCCGCAGGCGCGGGTGAGCCCGGCGCCGCGTTCCCAGACGCGCAGTCTCAGACGCGTTGGGTCGCGTACGGCGGCGACACCGATATTCGCGCGCTGCGGGAACAGCGCATGATGTTCCAGGACAGGGCCGAGGGTCGCCAGATCGACCGCCTCGGCATCGTCGACAAAGAAGGTGGCGTGTGGATTGCCGATGTTGGTGCAAACCGGAGCCGACAGCGGTCCCAGCGACAAATCGACGTGATCGGTGTCGGCGGGGCGGGCGAGCGGGATCTCGCGCCAGAAGCTGCGCGCCGGCCCCATATCGACTGCGACTTGCCCGTCGGGCATGATTTCGGCTTCGAGCAATCCGGCTGCGGTTTCGATGCGTGCGTGCAGTTCGCCGGTCTCGCGATGCAACAGCCACGCGATGCAGCGCGTGGCGTTGCCGCACGCTTCGGCCTCGCTGCCGTCGGGGTTACGGATGCGCATCAGCAGCTGTGCCGCCGGATGCTGCGGCGGGTCGAGCACGATCAGCTGGTCGCAGCCGATGCCGGTATGGCGATCGGCAAGCGCCTGCGCGCCCTCCGTATCGAGCGCAATCGCGGCGCGGCGAGCGTCGAGCACGACAAAATCGTTGCCGAGGCCGTGCATCTTCAGGAACGGCACCTTGCGCATGGCGCCGCTTATATGCCGGCCAGCTGGGATCTGTCCAACACCCGCCATCGGCTCGACCGATTTCGGAATTAACGACGCCGATGCGGCGGCGCTTATTTTCGCGCGGCAATGATCAGAAAGGGCGGCCGCTGCTGCTCATCCGCCAAGGCGGGCCGGGCTGCAATCTGGTCGTCGGTCGGGCCCCATTCGTCGACATGCGAGAGCGCGAACCTCAGTTGCAGCAGGAGGTTCACATAGCTCGCCAAAGTGCGGTGCTGCTTGATGACGCCTTTGGTCAGCCAATCGGTCCGGCGCGGACCCTCGATCAAATAGCCGTCGACCGGCCAGGTCTTGCGGCCCTGCGCATCGAGCGACCAGCCCGGAAGTGCGGGCGCGGTGTAGATCGGGTGCTCGACCGAGAAGATCAAATGCCCACCCACGACCAGTGCGCGGTACACCACCGCGAGCAGCCTGGCAAGATCGGCGACGTAATGCAGGGCGAGCGAGCTGTAGACGAGGTCGAACGACGCCGCGGGCAGGTCGAGGCTCTCCATATCGGCGCGGACGTAGCTGATCGCTGCATCTGTCGTTGCGGCCCGCGCCTGCTCCAGCATTTTATTCGACACATCGATGCCCAGGACCCGAGCCGCTCCCTGCTCCTGGGCCCAGCGGCAGAACCAGCCATAGCCGCAACCGAGGTCGACGACCGTGCGGCCTCGCAGATCCGGGATCAGCGCCCGCAGCGCCGGCCATTCGGGGGCGGCATCGAGCCCGGCAACCGAACGCGGCAATCGGCTGTAGCCGTCGAAGAATTCGGGGTCGTCGTAGATGTTCTGGGTCATGACCCACCGGAACAGCGACATGGGGCCGTGCGAAACGTCATGAGCTTAGCTGCGGGCATCAAATGTCGCTACGGCGGGTTGAGCCGCCGCTTTGGATACCAAGTTACCCTTTCCTCGACGAAAATCGGGCCGATGCGTGCCTCACGTTCGACTTGGCAGATTTTGTACTGCTGCTTCCGGCTGTCCTGGCTTTCGCCGTTACCAGGGTTGGGTGTTCGGGCCGAGTGGGTTTGGCCGGTCCGCCCATCGACGCGGTTCGAGCACTCTTCGCGTGGGCTGGCTGAGCCGCGTGGCCTTTCCCCCGCAAATATAGCGCCGCGCGGGCTTCGGAGCTGCGGCTGGCGAGCTTGCCGTGGTGGTGTCCTGTTGCTCTGGCGGAACGCCGCGACTCGGCTGCAGGCTCCGCCGATCGCGTCGGCAGGTCGGCGCCGTCGTCCGTGTTCTCGTTTTCCGCGGTGCCCAAGACAGCGCTGTTCTCGTTCGTGAAATAGGACGGGGTGGCCCCGCCGGGGTCGAAATTTTTGGTTCCGTAGTCCGGCATGCCAGCCCCCCACACCGGCAGCGCGGTACAAGCGATCGCGGCAGCAAGAACGAATTTGGTCAGCGTAGCCGGCATCGGGCCCCCCTTTTGCCGTTGCGATTTGTCCCCTCAACCAAAGAACTTTGCGGCGAGCAGCACCCCCGTTGCGACGACAATCATGCTGCCCAGCCGAATCGTCAAATCTCGCCGTAGGACCTCCATTTCTGACCGAACGAGGGCGAATCCCGCTCTGAGCTCGGCCGCAACCCGTTCGATTTTGGCGTCGAGCTCGGCCGCGACCCGCTCGATTTTGGCGTCGATCGCGCCCAGATCGGCTTTGGTGGCGAGCTGACCCTGTTCGGCTTCCTGCACATCCCGCAACAGGCCGGACAAGGCTTCGGCCTGAGGCTCGCTAAAGCCGGCCTCCTTGAGTTGTTTGGCGGTTTCGAGCGTGTCGAGAGAAGTGATCATGTCCAAGCAGCAGGATCATATCACCTGCTGCGTCGCGTAAACACGACCCCGGGCTTGTTTGTCCACGCCGGCCCGTCATTCACCTCTTGCCGGTATCCCAATCCTCGCGACTCAACCGGTCCATCAAAAACAGATCGCTGGTGCGGGCGTACCAGCCGCGGCCGTGCATGCGGCCGATCAGCCGCATCTTTTCTGTCGCAACGTAAAACTTCGCCGGGTCGACGAGGTCGTCGCGGATATGGATGTGAATGACCCGGCCCACTTCGAGCACCGAACGCGGCCCAAGCGACAGCCCGGTGATGCGCCGGCATTCGAAGCTGACCGGCGATTGTGCGATCCGCGGCGGGCGAATCTCGGCGGAGGGTACCGGCGTCAACTCGGTGATGTCGAGTTCGGGGATGCTGTTCGGGAAATCGACCGCGCAGATGTTCATGCGCTCGGCCAGCGCTTCGTCGACGAGGTTGACGACGAACTCGCCGCTGTCGCGGATGTTGCGTTCGGTATCCTTGTAGCCGTCCCCGCCGTTGACACCCGGGCTGATGCCGAGCACGACCACCGGCGGCACCGAGCTGACCGCATTGAAAAAGCTGAATGGCGCGGCGTTGACCCGGCCCTCGCGATCGACCGTCGTCGCCAGCGCAATCGGTCGCGGCACCACGGTCGAGACCAACAATTTGTAGGCATCGGTCGCCGGCATTTTCGCCAGGTCGAAATGCACCCACTTCCCCGATTCTGAAAGCGCCAGATCAGCGCGCATAATGCGAATTCGCCCCCAACCACGCAAGCGAGCCGCAGCGATGCCGGCGTAAAGAGGTCTTGTAAGATGGGTGCGGCAGATAAGACCACCCGCGCATTCGGCTCGATGACGCTGGGGCGGCACGTTCCACAGCCGGAACAAGCCAAGCGGGTGTGAAATGGAACGAAGCTGGAGAGGCCGCTCCAGCCGGCGATCTAACTAAAGCACAACCTAACTAAAGCGTAGTCTGTCTAAGGCACGGTCGGCGCGGTGCGGCGGGATTGGGTGGTGCGGGCACGCAACGGCACGGTGCCGTCGGTGTCGGCGCGGGATCCGGGCCGGGCGGTGATCCAGGCGCGGGCCGCGGGCGTCTCGATCGTCGCAAACACCCGGATCTGGCCCGGGATCAGAAACCGGATCGCCTTGACCGTCAGTCTGACCCAGGCGATGTCGGTGACGATCGCGATCCGTTCGCAGCGCGCGGCGTGCTCAAACCCGATGTCGAGATCGTCCCACCCCGACCCCGGAAAGCGCGACCCGAGTTCGTAGTAGAGCCGGATCTTGTCGCGCCACCGCAGCGACTTCTCGATCGCCGGCGCCAGGATCTCGCGACACTCCTGCTGGGTCACCCGGCCCTTGACCGCGATGCCGACGACGTTGTGGGGAAGCCCCTCGAGCAGTTCGATCATCGGCTGCTCCTACGAGCGATCGGCGAGCCGGCGGCGAGGGCCGGGAGCGGCAGGTTCCGCGGGCCCTAGAAGGCCACCCGGAACTTGTAGATCAGCACGTTCTCTTTGCCCTGGAGATTGGCGACCACGGTGCGGCGGCCGTACATGTACTCGACGCCGGTGGTGATGAACGCGACCGGGTTCCACACCAGGTTAATAAAGGCGTTCCACAGCTGCTTGTTGATCGCCACCGCCTGGGTCGGCCCGATCAGCTGCGAGGAAATGTCCTGCTGGGCGAGGCCGGCGGCGATCGTCGAGCGCAGGGTCGGGGTCCACCAATGCTGGTAACCGCCATTCGTGCTGAACGCGAAGACCGGCTTGATCAGGACGTTCGACGCCGCACCCAGGCCGGTGCAAGTCGCGGTCGGCGTTGCGCATGCGGTCGTGACCACAAAATTGCCGGCCAGTGGGAACAGGCTCTTGTCGCCGCCGCTGCCATAGTCGCCGATCGCGTCGCCGGCGACAAAGCTGAACAGGAAATCATCCTTGTTGTAGCCCCACCAGCCGGGCTTCACGTCGCCGGCGATGTGCCCGCCATAGCCGACAAATTGCTGGTTGACGAACCTGCCGTCGGCGATGTCGTAAAAGCGCATGATGCCGGCGAAGTCGACATGTCCCCAAGGCTGCGACCAATACGAAGCGACGGTGAGGTTGGGTACTTTGGCTACGGCCGGGTTGGCCTGCGAGGTCGCGGCGGTGGTGCTGATGCCCGTCCCGGTGCACGCGATGCCGTTGCACAGCGAGCCCAAGGCGAGCTGTTGCTGAGTCGGAGCGGTCGCCGTCCCGATGCCCGACAAGTTGAGGTCGCTCGATTCAACACCGCCCGGCAGGACGATGGTGGTAAATGGGTTTTCCAGCGAGGCTGAGAAGGCGCTGCCGTACGGGCCGGCAAGCGTGTAGCGCACCTGCGGGATGCGCTGACCGCCGGTCGAGCCCTCGGCGCCGCCGAATTCCATCGAACTCGGTGTCGGCGTCGGCGTCGGAGAAGTTCGAGATCGCCTGGCCGCCGAGGAACCCGCCCAATGTGCCGTAAGCGTATCTGAGGCGGGGGAGCAGGCTGTTGCCGCCGCCCTGTTGCAGGGTTTGACAGCTGAAATTGTCGCAGCCCGCCCAGTCGAATTCCATAAACGTCCGCGCCTCGCCCCAGCTCGTCGGGGTCCGGGTCTCAGCGTTCAACCGGCTTTGTTGCGGGCTGAGCTCGATGACGCCGTTGTTGCGCGACGGCGCACGGTTGGGCGAAGGCGCGACAAAGCCGCCAAAGGCCTTGCTGCTGCCCAGCGCGCCGGGGACGATCCCGCCGCGCAGCGGGATCACCTGCAGGTTCCCGTTTTGCCCGGAGTTGGAGCCGTAATTGCTGCCAGGAACGCCACCCCCGCCCTGCAGAAAATCAAGAATGGTCACGTCGACAAAGCCGCCGACGCGCAGCGAGGTGTCGGTGCCGGGGATCAGGAACGATCGCGGAAAGCTGCCGGCGGTCGTGCCCGACCCGGGGGGTGCGGCCGCGCCGAAGGCACTTATTCCTCCCGTGGAACCAGTCGTTCCGGGCGCGAAGGTGGGGTAAGGCGTCCCCTGGGCCTGCGCCTGCGCCAGCTGGTCGATGCGCTGCTGCATGAGCTGCTGGTTGGCGCGCAGATCCGCCAGCTCGTCGGCCTTGGCGGCCGGAAGACCCGTCTGCAACGCTATGATGGCGGTCAAACCGCCGATCGCCGCCAGATTGCCGAGATCCCACTGTCTGATCATTACGCCCCCGCCGCACGACGTTACTAAACGACGAGTTGATTTTGGCCGAGAGGCAGGAACGCTTACTATCCATCTTATAGATAGAATTCGACTTATTGATTGATTAAGCGCAATTCTACCCCTTGAAGGATTGAGCACGGAATCAGCGAGCACACAGGGATCGGATATCAAAATCGACCGCGCAGTGTTGAATTGGATGCAACCACCTGTGATTGAAGGATTTGGATCAGAAGGTGGAGAAATCCAATGCGAAAGCATGGATACGAGAAGGAGACGGCGGCCGGCACGGATTTAGCACCTCCTGATGCCGTCGCGAGGTCGTTGCCGGCGCGGTCCGACCCCGGCTCCGTGCCGCCCTTATTCCGCCAACGCTTCTTTGGGGATCGGAAGTCGCTGAAACGCCGAAGCATCCGCCTTGCCGAGCTCTGTCACTGACAAGGCTGACAGCGCCTTAGAGGCTCATGCCAGTGCTATGCACCTAACACTTGGCACCCGTCACATCCTTCTGTCGTCTTCCCGGCGAAGGCGTGGCGAAGGCCAGTGCCCATGGCGCCATGGGCACTGGCCGGAGCCTGTCCTCGGGCCGGCCGCAGGCCGGACCCGTGGGCCGGTGTGACAATTATTTGGGTGTGATCTGTCAGAACTGGTCCGTTAGGTGCGGGCACTCGACCAAAGTGGCCGGCATATGGCTGATAATTTGTCGCAGACTATGGGTCAGGCGCTTGCTCCTGGGGAACACGCCTCCTGCACCTATCGAAGGGTATCGAACCGTCTCAGCCCCGTTTGATCACATGCTCTCGGCACGCGCCGCGCGGCAATTACCGACCGTGGAAATCACTCGGCGTCGGCGGCGAAGCTGGGGAGCGCGTCGCCGATTGATATGGGGCTGGCAGCCGCCTGCAGTGCCCATCGCGGGGACGGCCTCCGCGCGCGGCGGGATTGGGTGCTGCGGGCGCGCAACGGCACGGTGCCGTCGGTGTCGGCGCGGGATCCGGGCCGGGCGGTGATCCAGGCGCGGGCCGCGGGCGTCTCGATCGTCGCAAACACCCGGATCTGGCCCGGGATCAGAAACCGGATCGCTTTGACCGTCAGTCTGACCCAGGCGATGTCGGTGACGATCGCGATCCGTTCGCAGCGCGCAGCATGCTCAAACCCGATGTCGAGATCGTCCCACCCCGACCCCGGAAAGCGCGACCCGAGTTCGTAGTAGAGCCGGATCTTGTCGCGCCACCGCAGCGACTTCTCGATCGCCGGCGCCAGGATCTCGCGACACTCCTGCTGGGTCACCCGGCCCTTGACCGCGATGCCGACGACGTTGTGGGGAAGCCCCTCGAGCAGTTCGATCATCGGCTGCTCCTGCGAGCGATCGGCGAGCCGGCGGCGAGGGCCGGGAGCGGCAGGTTCCGCGGGCCCTAGAAGGCCACCCGGAACTTGTAGATCAGCACGTTCTCTTTGCCCTGGAGATTGGCGACCACGGTGCGGCGGCCGTACATGTACTCGACGCCGGTGGTGATGAACGCGACCGGGTTCCACACCAGGTTAATAAAGGCGTTCCACATCTGCTTGTTGATCGCCACCGCCTGGGTCGGCCCGATCAGCTGCGAGGAAATGTCCTGCTGGGCGAGGCCGGCGGCGATCGTCGAGCGCAGGGTCGGGGTCCACCAATGCTGGTAACCGCCATTCGTGCTGAACGCGAAGACCGGCTTGATCAGGACGTTCGACGCCGCACCCAGGCCGGTGCAAGTCGCGGTCGGCGTTGCGCACGCGGTCGTGACCACAAAATTGCCGGCCAGTGGGAACAGGGTCTTGTCGCCGCCGCTGGCATAGTCGCCGATCGCGTCGCCGGCGACAAAGCTGAACAGGAAATCGTCCTTGTTGTAGCCCCACCAGCCGGGCTTCACGTCGCCGGCGATGTGCCCGCCATAGCCGACAAACTGCTGGTCGACGAACCTGCCGTCGGCGACGGTGTAAAAGCGCATGATGCCGGCGAAGTCGACATGTCCCCAAGGCTGCGACCAATACGAAGCGACCGTGAGGTTAGGTGCTTTTTGCACCGCCGGGTTGGCCTGCGAGGTCGCGGCGGTGGTGCTGATGCCCGTCCCGGTGCACGCGATGCCGTTGCACAGCGAGCCCAAGGCGAGCTGTTGCTGAGCCGGGCTGGTCGCCGTCCCGATGCCCGACAAGTTGAGGTCGCTCGATTTCAACACCGCCCGGCAGGACGACGGTGGTGTAGGGGACTTCCGCCGAGGCTGAGAAGGCGCTGCCGTACGGGCCGGCAAGCGTGTAGCGCACCTGCGGGATGCGCATGCCGCCGGTCGAGCCCTCGGCGCCGCCGAATTCCATCGACTCGGTGTCGGCGTCGGCGTCGGAGAAGTTCGAGATCGCCTGGCCGCCGAGGAACCCGCCCAATGTGCCGTAAGCGTATCTGAGGCGGGGGAGCAGGCTGTCGCCGCCGCCCTGGTTCAGGGTTTGACAGCTGAAATTGTCGCAGCCCGCCCAGTCGAATTCCATAAACGTCCGCGCCTCGCCCCAACTGGTCGGGGTCCGGGTCTCGACATTGAGCCGCGATTGCTGCGGGCTGGCGGTGAGCACGCCGTTGTTGCGCGACGGCGCACGGTTGGGCGAAGGCGCGACAAAGCCGCCAAAGACCTTGCTGCTGCCCGGCGCGCCGGGGACGACCCCGCCGGCCAGCGGGATCACCTGCAGGTTCCCGTTTTGCCCTGAGTTGGTCGTGTAATTGCTGCCCGGGGTGGCGCCGCCGCCCTGGAGAAACAGCAGCGAGGTGATGTCGACAAAGCCGCCGACGCGCAGCGAGGTGTCGGTGCCGGGGATCAGGAACGATCGTGGAAAGCTGCCGGCGGTGGTACCCGACCCCGGGGGCGCCGCGGCGCCGAACGCCGGAACGGGACCGCTACCGCCCGTAGGGTAGCCGCCGGGAGCGCCGGGCCCGGCCTGAGCCTGGGCCTGCGCCAGCTGGTCGATGCGCTGCTGCATGAGTTGCTGGTTGGCGCGCAGATCCGCCAGCTCGTCGGCCTTGGCGGCCGGAAGACCCGTCTGCAACGCGATGATGGCGGTCAAACCGCCAACCGCCGCTAAGGATCCAATACCTTGCGCTCTCGTCATCTCAGCCGCTCCCCCGCTAACCGACCTCTTAAATCAGAGGTTGATGATGATCAACGAGAGCCGCTTGATGAGCCATCCATCGTTAGATTGAAACACGGTGTAGTCAAAGACTTATATCTTGGGGAGCAATGATGTAAATCTAGATGGATTTTTGATCCGATCCATGAGCCGTCTGAGCGGGTTAAATAACTGAAATAAGGATGAATATAAGATTGGAAAACGGTCTAAATCGTTCTCATGAAAGAGCGTGGCGCCGATGGCGCTGCGCGATCAGGGCATGGGTGCGATCAAGCCGGCGCTAAAGCTCGGGCCGCCGGGGCCAGATGCGAGTATCCCGATCGGCTGAAGAAGAGCCTTTCAATAAACGCAACGCGCGAAACCGGAAGATGCGGCGCACCCCGGCGCGCCATAAGCCAAATGGCGCAAGCGGTGTCGGGTCAGCGAACCATTTGGGCGAGCCCCGCCGCAATCTCGCACATCGCACCCTGCCAGTCGCCCGGCGCACCCTGGCGAAACAGTCGCGCAGTGGGATACCAGGGGCTGTCGTTGCGTTCGGTCAGCCAGCGCCAGTCCGGGTTGTGCGAAAGGACCACCCATGTCGGGCGCCCCAGTGCGCCGGCCAGGTGCGCGACCGAGGTATCACAAGCGATCACGACATCGAGGCTCATCATGACTGCCGCCGTGTCGAGGAACGCATCGGGTCCCGCATCGAAGTCTGGTCCGAACGCCTCCACTCGCATGCCTGCCGGCAAAGAGGCGAGCTGATCGAGACCGTCGTGTTTTTGCAGGCTGAAGAGGTGTAGCCCCGGCAGGGCCGAGATCGGCGCAAAAGCGCGAAGTGGGACGGAACGGGCTTTGTCCATGGACGCTTGAGGGTTGCCCTGCCACGCTATTCCAATCCTTAGACCGTCCTTGGGTAAGCGTTCCCGCCAGTTCGCAACCCGCTCGGGTTCCGGCAAAAGATAGGGGATTTCATTTGGGATGCTCCCCAGATTCGTCTTGAAGACTCGCGGCAGGCTCAGCAGCGGGCAATGTTGGTCGAATTCCGGCAGCGGGTCGCCGGCGGCGACGACCAGCGAGACTCCGGCGACGGTGCGGACGAGACGGACCAGCGGTTTTGGCACTTCGAGCACGACTCTTCCGCCGCACCCGGCAACGGCCGGGACATAGCGGACGAATTGCAGCGTGTCGCCAAACCCCTGCTCGGCATGGATCAGGATGGTTTGTCCCGCAAGAGGCTCGCCCGACCACAGGGGCCGGTCGAAATTGCGGCTGTAGCGGGCGACGGCGAACCGCCACTCGTATTCCCGCCACCCCTCGTCGAACTCTCCGGTCGCCAGCAAGGCGTGCGAGCGGTTGAAATGCGCCTCGGCATAATCGGGCTTGAGCGCCAGCGCCCGCACGTAGGAGTCGAACGCTTCGGCGTATCGGCCCTGGCGCTCGAGCGCGATGCCGAGATTGTTGTGGGTTTCGGCACGATCCGGCTGCACCGCCAGCGCGCGCTGATAATGGGCGGCCCCTTCCTCCGGGCGGTCGAGATCGACAAGCGCGACGCCGAGGTTGTTGCGCGTTTCGGGGTGGTCGGGCGCCAGCGCCAATGCCCGCTCGTAGCAGCGGACGGCATCTTGCGGCCGGCCTTGTTCGCGCAACACGACACCGAGCCCGATATGGCTTTCGATGCGATTCGGGCGAAGCAAGAGCGCCTGCTCGTAGCACGCCTGCGCCGCCGGCAGTTCGCCCTGCGCGCACAACGCGGCAGCTAGATTATCGAGAATTTCGACGGCCTCGGGCCGCAGGGTCAGCGCTTTACGATAGCACGCGACCGCTTCGTCGAGCCGGCCGAGGTCCTGCAACACCATACCGAGATTGTTATGCAATTCGATCGCGTCCGGCGTGAGGCGCAGCCCCCGCGCGAAATAGGCGAGCGCCTGTTCGAATTGACCGAGTTGCTGGCAGGTGTTGCCGAGGTTGTAGAGCGTGTCGACCGAGTTTGGAGCGAGGGCGAGCGCTTGTTCGTAACACCTGACGGCCTCGGCGGTCCGACCCCGCGCTCTCAGGATGTTCCCGAGATTGTGATGAAAAGCCGGGTCCTGGCCGTCTCGCGCGATCGCCGCGCGGATGTGCTCGATCGCGTTGTCGGAACGGCCGCGCTGATGCTCGATCAGGCCGAGCAAGTGCAGCGTTTGCACGTGGCCGGGGTCACCGGCCAGGATAGCCCGACAAATCCGCTCCGCCTCCGCCATGCGTCCGGCCCGGTGATGCCCAAGCGCCGCGCTGAGCCATCCTGCCACGGGGGTCCGCGCGTTGCCTGCGGTTCGACCTTGGTCCGTTCGCCCGCCGTGGGCGCGACGCTGCTTTCGGTTCATCGGTCCTTGATAGCCCAACCCGGTAATACATATCCACGCGTGCGCAACCAGCCGTGCGGCGAATTCGGCTGCGCCGGTGGCAAACCCCAACGAGCGGAGAGGTCGATGGCAACCAATTCCCCGTTACGGTCGCGACGCTGGGTCAAGCTGACGGGCGGCTTGCTGCTGCTGGGCGCTGCCGGCTGTGCCACGCCGCCGGCGGCGCAAATGCCCGTCCCAGCCGGTCAGGCCCGGATCTGGCTGTACCGTGACTGGCAGCCTTCCGAGAGCCTCAGCCTCGCGAATGTCGATGTGAACGGCGCCTATTTCGGGTCTGTCGCCAACGGCAGCGCGATCTATCGCGACGTTCCACCCGGGCACTATCACATCGCGCCCGCCAGCTTTGTCCCGAGTTCCAGGCAGGATACCAATGTCGAGCTGGTTTCCGGCCAGCAGCTCTACGTCAAGATCGTCTCGCTGTCAGCCTGGGGGAGCGACAACACCGCGGCCAAGAATATTCAGCGTGACGCGTTCTGGGCCTGGCTGATCCCGCCGCAGGTCGCGGAGGCCGAGATCAGCCGCGACCGCAACGGCATCTGATCACCTTGGGTTATGGGCTCTGTCGATACGACTTTCGGTCGGCGGTAGCGACCGTGGCTCCGCTGACGGTGTTGATCAGGGGTTTCCGGCGCCGCTCTGCTCCAGTTGGATGGCAGGACGTGCAAAGGTCTCGCTCGGGCGATGCTCGTACTCCCGCAGCCATTCAGCCACTTGGCTGCGGCGCTGGACGTTCAGCTTGCTGAGGAGGTTGTGAACATGAGACTTGGTCGTCGCCAGGCTGATGTTCAACTGTCGCGCGATTTCCTTGTCGCTGAGCCCGCTTCTGATCAATTCGGCGGCCTGCCGCTCGCGCTTGGTGAGCGCGGGGAGCGGTAGCGCCGCATCGCGGTTGGTGCGCCGTCTTGCGCTCAACGCGATGCGCCGCAGCAGACCGTTGACGATGCGGCCCGAGGAAACCTGCTCGCCGCTGTGGATCTCGACGATCAGGCGCACGAAATCGGCCAAGGCAGCGGTTCTGGGGATGTAGCCGATGACGCCGGCCTCGGCCCAGGCGATGATCTCATCCTCTGTCTCTCGGACCGAGCAGGCGATGATGCGCATGATCGGTGCGATGTCGAGCGCACGCCTTACCGCAGCAGGGCCCTCGGGGATCCGTGCGTCCAACAAAACGATGTCGGCCCGCAAGGCCGGACTGAGCGCGACGGCCTCGGCGAGGCTCGTGCATTGGCCGACGACCGTCACCAACGGATCGCATTCGAGAAGCTGGACAATGCTTTCGCGCGTGTACCGGACACCCCATACGATGAGAATGCGCAGAGCCCGGCTGTCGCGGCTTTCCGTAACCGCGTGGTCAGGTGCGGCAACCGCCTCCACGACGCCTCCCCCAATCACCGCCGACCGCGCGGGACTGCCGCACCGGGGCAACCCCGCCGGCCACCACTGAAACTTCCCAATTCGGCGATCGTGCTCCCACCCTGAGGTGAATGCGCCGATCTCTCCAGTCGCCGTAAACCCGGCTGCCGTTTTTTGCTGTTGGGGCATGCCGCCGTAACCTGGGTGAAAGCTATTACGGTCGAGAGGTTCGTGTCCAGCGCAATGTTTACTAATCGATGATAAACGGCGGAACAATTCGCTGGAGTATCAGATTGAGAGCTACAAAAATTATTCCATGAGATGGGCCTCAATGAAATAAGCAAGCTTATCGATTGGCTGTGCGCCGCGACAAATCGCGGGGGCGCCGTCCGGCGCTTGGTGCAATTGACAGAAACTCGGGTCGGGACTAGTTTTCGACGTCGCTCCTACAGAGCGACTAACCTCGGCGCCGAGCCCGGGGCAGCCAGTCCGCGAGTGTCGCGCACTGGCGCTTTCTGTCTCTAAACGGCGGTAGTGGGATCTTGCATGTTCGACAGCCTGACTGATCGCCTGGGCGACGTCTTCGACCGGCTGCGCCGCCACGGTGCGCTGACCGAGAACGACGTCGGCGCCGCGATGCGCGAAATCCGGGTCGCGCTGCTCGAAGCCGATGTCGCGTTGCCTGTCGTTCGCGATTTCATCTCTGCGGTGCGCGAAAAGGCGTTGGGGCAGGAGGTTCTGCGTTCGGTGACGCCGGCGCAAATGGTGGTCAAAATCGTCCACGACCATTTGGTCGAGGTGCTGGGCGGCGGGTCGGATGAGGCCCAATCCGACGGGCTCGATCTGAACGCGCCGGCGCCGGTCGGCATCATGCTGGTCGGGCTCCAGGGCTCCGGCAAAACCACGACTGCGGCCAAGATCGCCAACCGGCTGAAAGGGCGCGACCGCAAGAAAGTTTTGCTCGCGTCGCTCGATGTGCAACGCCCCGCCGCACAGGAGCAGCTCGCCGTCCTCGGTCACCAGATCGGGGTCGCAACTCTGCCGATCGTACCGGGCGAAAAGCCGGTCGCGATCACCCGGCGTGCGCTCGAAATCGGGCGCACCGAAGGCTACGACGTGGTCGTCCTCGACACCGCCGGCCGGCTTCACATCAACGAAGAGTTGATGCTCGAAGTGGCGGCAGTGAGCGCAGAGGCGCGGCCGCACCAGACTTTGCTCGTCGCTGACGCGATGACCGGACAAGACGCAGTCAACCTCGCCAAGACCTTTGGCGAGCGTGCGGCCGTCACCGGGATCGTGCTGACCCGGGTCGATGGCGACGCGCGCGGCGGCGCCGCCCTGTCAATGCGCGCCATCACCGGCAAGCCCATCGTCTTTATCGGCACCGGTGAGCGGATCGGCGCACTCGAACCGTTTCATCCGGAGCGCATCGCCGGGCGTATCCTCGGCATGGGCGATGTCGTCAGCCTCGTCGAGAAAGCCGCGGAGACCGTCGATCGGGACGAGGCCGACAAGCTCGCAGCCAAGATCGCCAAGGGCAATTTCGATCTCGACGACCTCGCCGGCCAGCTGCGCCAAATCCGCCGCATGGGTGGAATGAGCGGTATGCTCGCGATGCTGCCGGGGGTCGGCAAGTTGAAGAAACAGCTGGGCGACGCCAATATCGACGAGAGCATCGTCAAGCGTCAGGAGGCGATCATCTCGTCGATGACCAAGAGTGAACGGCGCAACCCGATGCTGCTCAACGGGTCGCGGCGGCGGCGGATCGCCGGCGGCTCGGGCACCTCGGTGCAGGAGATCAACCGGCTCTTGAAACAATACCGGGACATGGCCGACATGATGAAAAAGATGAAAAAGCTCGACCTCAAAGGTTTGCAGCGCCATGGACTGGCCGGGCTGATGCCGGGTGCCGGTTTTCGTCATTAGAGACAGGTGACAGACAGGTGACAGACAGGTGACAGAATGTCGTTGAAGATCCGCCTCGCTCGCGGGGGCGCCAAGAAGAGACCGTATTACAGCATCGTCGTCGCCGATTCGCGCAGTCCGCGCGACGGCCGCTTTATCGAGCGGATCGGGACTTACAATCCGATGCTCGACCGCGGCCATGCCGATCGCGTCACCTTGAAGGCGGAACGGGTCCAGCATTGGCTCGGTGTCGGCGCGCTGCCGACCGAGCGGGTGGCGCGCTTCCTCGGCGAGGCCGGGCTGATCGAAAAGCCGGCGATGCGCGAGACACCGCTCAAATCGACGCCCAAGGCCAAGGCGCAGGAACGGCAGAAGGCTGCGGCCGAAGCTGCCGCCGCGGCCGGCAACTAATCGACTGTCGGGCGGGAATTGCTGGGCACAAAAGCCATGGGGACTACGCCAAAGCAGGTATGCGTCGGCGTCGTCACCGGCCCGCAGGGGGTTGGTGGTGCAGTGCGGATCAAGAGCTTCACAGCGCGTCCGGAGGACTTGGCCGCCTACGGCCCCCTTGCCGATGAAAGCGGGACGCGGCGCTTCGAGTTGCGGCTCGTCGGCGCGGCAAAAGGCGTATTGATCGGCCGGCTTTCCGGCGTTGAGGACCGCAGCAGTGCCGAGACCTTGCGCGGGTTGCGGCTCTATCTGCCGCGTGCGGCACTGCCGCCCCCCGAGGAGGAAGAGTATTATCACTTTGATCTGATCGGGCTCGATGCGGTTCTGGCGGACGGGACACCGATCGGGCGGGTGCGCGCGGTCGATGATTTTGGCGCCGGCGACACGCTCGAAATCGAGCGCGAGGGCGCGCAGCCGGTTATGGTGCCGTTTACTCGCGCGATTGTGCCGGTGATCGAGATCGAAAGCGGCCGGCTCGTCGTCGCGCCGGTGCCGGGGCTGCTCGACGATGGCGATACCGAGCGCCCTTCAGTCGAGCAAGACGCATGACCTGGCGGGCGACGGTCTTGACGATCTTCCCCGAAATGCTGCCGGGGCCGCTCGCCTGCTCGCTCGCCGGCAAGGCGTTGCAGACCGGGCTGTGGCGGCTCGAAACCGTCGACATCCGCGAGTTTGCGCGCGACAAGCACCGCTCTGTCGACGACGCGCCGTTTGGCGGCGGACCCGGCATGATCATGCGGCCGGATGTCGTCGACGCGGCGATCGCCGGCGCCGGCGGGGCCGGACCGTTGATCCTGCTGTCGCCGCGCGGCCGCCGGCTCGACCAGCGGCGGGTCACACAACTTGCTGCCGGGCCGGGGGTGAGGTTGATCTGCGGCCGGTTCGAAGGGATCGACGAGCGCGTCGTCGAGGCTCGCGCGATTGAGGAATTGAGCCTCGGCGATTTTGTCTTGTCGGGCGGCGAACCGGCAGCGATTGCACTGATCGACGCCTGCGTACGATTGCTGCCGGGTGTGGTTGGCGGTGCCGAGGCGCTGGCCGAGGAGAGCTTCGCCGATGGGCTGCTCGAATACCCGCAATACACCCGGCCGCAGCTGTGGCAAGGCCATCTGGTGCCGGAGGTGCTGGTTTCGGGCGACCATGGCCGCATCCGCTCGTGGCGCCGGGCCGAGGCCCGGCGGCTGACGCGCGAACGCCGAGAAGATTTATGGGACCGCTATCTGGCCGCCCCCGGCCGTGCCGGCGGCGATGAACAAATCAATCGAGAGGTCGACGGATGAACCTTCTGCAGCAATTGGAGCACGAGCAGGTTGTAAAGCTGACTGCCGCCCGCTCCGTTCCGAAATTCGAGCCGGGCGACACCGTGCGCGTCAGCCTCCGCGTCGTCGAAGGCGAACGCGAACGCATCCAGGCCTTCGAAGGCGTGTGCATCGGCCGCAAGAACGCCGGCATCAATTCGAGCTTTACCCTGCGCAAGATCTCGTACGGCGAAGGCGTCGAACGCGTCTTCCCGCTCTATTCGCCCCGGATCACCGCAATCGAGGTGGTGCGGCGCGGCGTCGTGCGGCGGGCGAAGCTCTATTATCTGCGCGGTCGCACCGGCAAGCGGGCGCGCATCGTCGAGCGCGGGCGCGACAGCGGGCGCCGGGAAACACCGCCGGTGCCGGCCGCGAACGTCGGCGGCGGCGACAATTGACCGGAGGGAGGAAAGCATGGCCCAGCCGCGCACGCTGTTCGACAAGATCTGGGACAACCACGTCATCGCCCCACAAGGTGAAGACACCTTCCTGATCTATATCGACCTGCACCTGATCCACGAGGTCACGACCCCGCAAGCCTTTGAAGGGCTGAAGCTCGCCGGCCGCAAGGTGCGCCGCCCGGATGCGACGATGGCGGTTGCCGACCACAACATCCCGACCACCAACCGCAGCGCCGGTGCCGCCGGGATCCGCGAGCCCGACTCGAAGCTCCAGGTCGACACCCTGGAACGCAACGTCAAGGAATTCGGCGTGCCCTATTTCCCGATCGACAGCATCGACCAGGGCATCGTCCACATCATCGGGCCGGAGCAGGGGCTGAGCCAGCCCGGCATGACGATTGTCTGCGGCGACAGCCACACTGCGACCCATGGCGCGATGGGTGCGCTCGCCTTCGGCATCGGCACCTCCGAGGTCGAGCACGTTTTGGCGACCCAAACTTTGATCCAGGCCCCAGCCAAGAACATGCTGATCTCGGTCAACGGCGTGCTCGGCGCCGGCGTCAGCCCCAAGGACGTGATCCTCGCGATCATCGCCAAGATCGGCACCGCCGGCGGCACCGGACATGTCTTCGAATATGCCGGCAGCACCTTCCGCGACATGTCGATGGAAGGGCGCATGACCGTGTGCAACATGTCGATCGAGGCCGGCGCGCGGGCCGGACTGGTGGCGCCCGACGACAAGACCATCGCCTATGTGATGGGACGGCCCTATGCGCCAAAGGGCGCGGCGTGGGAGCAAGCGGTTGCCCATTGGCGCACCCTTCCCTCTGATCCCGGCGCCAAATACGCCAAAGAGGCGTATCTCGAGGCCGCCGATGTGGCACCCCACGTGACCTGGGGCACCAATCCCGAGCAGGCCGCACCGGTCACCGGCCGCGTCCCCGACCCGGCGCAAATCGACGATCCGCTGAAGCGGGCGGCCGTCGAGCGGGCGCTGCAATATATGCAGCTGGCGCCCAACACCTTGCTGACCGACGTGCCGGTGCAGCGCGTCTTTATCGGGTCGTGCACCAACAGCCGGATCGAAGATCTGCGCGCCGCCGCCGCGATCGCCAAGGGCCGCCGGGTCGCTGCCGGGGTCACCGCACTGGTCGTGCCGGGCTCCGGCCATGTCAAGCACCAGGCCGAGGAGGAAGGGCTCGACCGCGTCTTCCTCGAAGCCGGGTTCGAGTGGCGCGACGCCGGCTGCTCGATGTGCATGTCGATGAACGACGACAAGGCGATGAACGGCGAACGCGTCGCCACCACCTCGAACCGCAATTTCGAAGGCCGCCAGGGCAAGAACGCCAAGAGCCACCTGATGGGGCCCGCGATGGCCGCCGCCGCCGCCGTCACCGGCCACCTCGCCGACGTGCGCCAGCTTGGATAGGGATGGCCCGTGGCGGCGGCGACCGGCCGCCGCCACGGCGGGTGGCATTAGCAGCTGGGAACACAATCGACGCAGGCAAGCACCTACCCGCGAAATGGTAGCACCGCAAAGCCAAGAGGATTCTCGAATGGAAAAATTCACCGAGCTGACCGGCGTCGCGGCGCCGTTGCCGATCCACAATCTCGATACCGACAAGATCTTTCCGGCGATCTATCTGAAGACCATCAAGCGTACCGGTCTGGCGCAATGGCTGTTCCAGGAAATTCGCTTCCGTCCGGACGGGTCGGAAAATCCGGATTTCGTCTTGAACCAGGCGCCCTACCGCAAGGCGCAGATCCTGATCGGCGCGGAGAATTTCGGTTGCGGGTCGAGCCGCGAGCATGCGCCGTGGGCGCTCCTCGATTTTGGCATTCGCTGCGTCATCGCGCCGAGTTTTGCCGACATCTTCTACAACAACTGCTTCAAGAACGGCATTCTGCCGATCGCCTTGCCGAAAGAGATCTGCGACGAGTTGATGGAAGACGCCAAGAAAGGCGCCAATGCGGTGATGACGATCGACCTGGAAAGTCAGACGGTCACGCGCCCGGATGGCGAGAAGGTGCATTTCGAGATCGACGCATTCCGCAAGCATTGCCTGTTGAACGGGCTCGACGATGTCGGTTTGACTGAGCAGAAGGGCGCCGAAATCACCGCCTACGAGGAAAAGGCGCGGTTGGCGCGCCCGTGGCAGTTCGGCATGACCCAGCGCGGGGCGTGATCCGTGGCTCGGACAACCGGCTCCAACCGTAAGGTCCTCGTTTTGCCGGGCGACGGCATCGGCCCGGAGATCATGCGCGAGGTCCTGCGCATCGTCCACTTGTTCGACCGCCGCCACATTGCCAGTTTCGATATATCCGAGGACCTGGTCGGGGGTGCTGCTTACGATGCTCACGGCACCCCGCTGGCCGAAGCGACCCTGGAGAAGGCGCTCGCCAGCGACGCCGTATTGTTCGGCTCGGTCGGCGGCCCGAAATGGGAAAAGCTGCCGTTCGAATTGCAGCCGGAGCGCGGCCTCCTCAAGCTGCGCAAGGAGATGGACCTGTTCGCCAATCTGCGCCCGGCGGTGGTCTTCGAGGCGCTCGCCGACGCATCGAGCCTGAAGCGCGAGCTCGTCGCCGGGCTCGACCTGATGATCGTGCGCGAGCTGACGGGCGGCATCTATTTCGGCGAGCCGCGCGGGATCGAGAGGATGCCCGACGGCAGCCGGCGCGGCGTCAACACCGAAATCTACAGCGAAGCCGAGATCGAGCGCGTCGTCCGCGTCGCCTGCGAACTGGCGAAAAAACGGCACGGCCGGGTGTGCGAGGTCGACAAGGCCAACGTGATGGAGTCGGGCGGGCTGTGGCGCGAAGTGGCGCAGCGCGTGCGCGACGCCGATTATCCCGATGTCGAGCTCTCGTTCATGTACGCCGACAATTGCGCGATGCAGCTGGTGCGCCAGCCAAAGCAGTTCGACGTGATCGTCACCAGCAATTTGTTCGGCGACATCCTGTCGGATTGCGCGGCGATGCTGACGGGCTCGCTCGGCATGCTGCCTTCGGCCTCGCTCGGTGCGGCCGACGCGACCGGCCGGCGCAAGGCGCTGTACGAGCCGGTGCACGGCAGCGCTCCCGATATTGCCGGCAAGGGTGTGGCGAACCCGCTCGCCTGCATCCTCTCCTTCGCGATGATGCTGCGCTATTCGTTCGATCTGGGTGAGGAGGCCGATCTCGTCGAGAGTTCGGTACGCCGCGCGCTCGCTGCAGGGAAGCGCACCAACGACATCGCCCCGCCCGACAGCACCGGCGTTTCGACCCGCACCATGGGCGACGCCGTGCTGCACGAGCTCGAAAAGTCGGTCTGAGTCGGCTGAGGCCGGGAGCGGAAAGCAGCGCCGTCCCCGGCTGAAAACCGCGGCTCTGCGGCGCTAAGGGTCACAGGTCTGGAAGGGGCTGTTGACGCACGCCGCGGTCAGCGACCAGACGAAATCGCGTCGGATCCAGGCGATCGACGGCAGCGCCACCGGATATCCGACCGGGTTCGAGGTCAACAGCGTGATGCCGTCGGTGCCGTTACTCTTGATCGATGAAACATCGTGGCAGGTTATGCACGATGCTTGGGTCAGCGGCACGCCGGCATTTTCGCCTTCGATGATCGAATTGCCCAGCAGTTCCGGATTGTAAAAGCCGGTCTGCACGCCATCCAGCCGGTAATTGAACCATTCCGGCGCCAGATTGGCCGAATACATCAACGCCGCCAATTGGTCGGTCAGCTGGGTGTTGGCTCCGTGCGTTGCCGCCGGCCTTGAACCGAAAGCGTCGGTGCAGCCCAGGACGACGCAGCGATTGGGGTTGGTCGTCATGTTCTGCGGCTCAAAAGTCGCCCAGATCCACTGGTTGAGCAGCTTCGAGATCAGATGCATCCCGGCCAGCCCGAAGCAGTTGCCGTCGATGGTTTCGACGTGGATCGTGCTCGTGAATCCGGGTGGAAGCTTGCTGCAATTTAGCCCGATGCTGGACAGCTCGATCCAATCGGCTTTGATCTCCACTGCCGGCGCCGGAAACTCGATCTCCTCGCTGTAGGCGGCAGCCAACGCCTGACCGCCGCGCCGCCAATAGGTGTTGCCGGCGATGTAGTCCTCGGTCGCGCCGTTCAGCCGGATTTCCTCGCAGATGATCAGGTTGGGCTGACCCTTGGGCGGATTGCTCGCCTTGTTGCAATTGGTGTTGGCCGCGCCCAGCAGTCCGGGCACGATGGTTTTGAGCTTGGGGTTCTTGGCGATCGTCAGCCCGCTGCCGTGGAGCTGATGGACGCTGCCCCCCGCCGCGGCGGCGTTTGGCACGACCAGACCGTTGCCGGGCTCGGTCGGGTACATTTGCGCCTGTTCGATCCAATTCTCCCACACGATATAGGGATATTTGCCGGGGTTCACCGGGCACGTCGCCGCGACCCACAACTGCCAGGCGGTTTGCGAGATTGTCGGACTGATCTGCGTCGGGGGCGCACAAGGATTGCCCGTCGAATCATCGGCCAAGGCCGAAATGACGCTAAACGGCAGTGCCATGCCGCCGGGAGACTTCCAAGGTGCAATACCCACCGTCAGCAACAATGCCCCGGCCAGTATCATCGTGATCCTTCGCATTGGTTTCTTCCTCCGGTCTGATATCGCGCTGCAGGTCATCCGCATTGGACCGATCGAATGGCGAATCCTGGCTCCGGCCGAGGCTCGACGACCCCGATCGAGGCGACATTGCAACGCCCAATTGCGCGTCGCAGCCTGTCGCCGCCGTATTACGCGGCGCCCGGTCAATAATTCGTCAACGAAGCGCTGACGGCGTATTGTGATGATCAGGGGCATGCCTCGGTCGCCCAGAACCTGCGCATCGCCGACCAAGACGATGGTCGACAATGGCTGTCATGCGGCCGGATAATGGCGATGCGGTTACACCCGCCGGTCATCCTGACGGTCGCCCTGGCTTGTTGACGGCTTGCGGGCCGGCGGATTTGACTCGCCTCACCGGTGCGGTGTGCGTCAGACCAGCGCCGGCGCTTGCACGGAAGGACGGAGGAAGCGATGCAGACACGGACGCTCGGGCGCACCGGGATCGAGGTTTCGGTGCTGGGTTTTGGCTGCGGTGCGGTCGGCGGGCTGATGGTCAAGGGCAACGCGGCCGCTCAGGAGCGGGCGGTGGCGCGCGCGCTCGAACTCGGGATCAGTTATTTCGACACCGCGGCGATGTACGGCAACGGCGAATCCGAGCACAATCTCGGCCGTGTGCTGAAAAGCCTGAAGCCCGAGCTCTATCTCGGCACCAAGGTGCGCGTTCCGGCTGGCGAGCGGCGCAACATCGCCGCCACCGTGACCGCCTCGCTGGAGGCGAGCCTGCAGCGGCTGCAGCTCGACCATGTCGACCTGTTCCAACTGCACAACCACATCCTCGCCGACGGCCGCGACTCGGATCTGACCCCGGAAATCGTGCTCGGCGAGGTCGTGCCGGCGTTTGAACGGCTGCGCGAGCAGGGCAAGATCCGCTTCTACGGCATCACCGCGGTCGGCGACACTGCGGCTTTGCACCGGGTCGCCGATGCCCGCGCCTTCGACACCGCCCAAATCAGCTACAACATGCTGAACCCGAGTGCCGGGACCACCGTGACGCCGGGCTATCCGGCGCATGATTTCGGCAATCTTCTGGCGCACACGAAAGCCGCCGTGATGGGCGTGATCGCGATCCGCGTGCTCGCTGCGGGTGCCGTGAGCGGCACCGAGGACCGCCATCCGCTGGGCTCGCCGAGCGTCGATCCGATCGGCTCGGGCCGCGATTACCGGATCGACGTCGAGCGCGCGCGGCGGCTCGCACCGCTGGTGCGCGAGGGTTATGCCGGCGATCTCGTCGAGGCGGCGATCCGCTATGTCATCGCCCATCCGGCGGTGTCGACCGCGCTCGTCGGCTATTCGACCCTCGAACAGCTCGAACACGCCGCCGCCGCGGCCAACAAAGGGCCGTTGCCGCCGGCCGCGCTCGACCGCCTGACCGCGTTGCACAACGGCTTTGTCGGCGAGGTGCGCTGAGATCGACGCACCGCGTCAGCGCCAGGCTCCCAATCAGCCGCGATCGGAGAGCCTATTACGTCTGTCCCGTTACGTCTGTCCCGTTTCCGGGGCTGAGTGAACGATCTCACCCATCCCAAGCGCCTTCAGCGGGTCACGCGCCAGTAATCCCCGGCGGCGCAATTGTGTGAGCACCCCGGCGAAATGTACGGCGGCCGAGCGGTCGAGACCTTCGAGCCAGTTTTGGTCGAGAAACGAGGCGAGAGCCGGCTGCCCGAGCCGCGCCTCCCACAGGATGCCGAGCAGCGACGCCGCCGCCTCGTCTTCCTCGCGCGCCAGCGGCGGCAGCACCGCGGCACGCTCAGCGACCTCGCGGTCGAGTGTGTCGGGACCGGGGCCGAGACCGAAATCGACCAATGCGCGGCGCTCCGGCGGGGCCAACACGAAATGGGCGATTTCGTGCAGGATCACATAAGCCTCGGTGGCGCCGTTCAGCGCCGCCCCGTCCCAGTTGAAACCGCATTGGGTTCCCGGCGGATGAACCGCCATGCCGCAACCGCGGGCGAACGCCAGCGCCGCCAGACGGTGCCGCTCCGCCTCCTCGGCGACCGCACGATCGGACGAGGTCGCGCGGACTAGCGCAAACGCGCTGCGCGCCGGCCGGTCGCACAGGCCGTCCGCAAACCGGTCCAGCACGCCATCAAGCTCGTCGCGAGGGATCGGGGTCAGGATCATTGGTGTGTCGGCGGGAGTTTCGACCGCGTCGGCCGAGTTTGCCGCAGTTTCCCTGATGAGGGGCTGATGTCATTGCGAGGAGCGCACCGTGCGACGAAGCAATCCCGACGCAGCGGAGGCTCCTCCGCCCGAGATTGCTTCCCCGCGGGCCGGGCCCGCGGGTCGCAATGACAACCCGGCGCCCGGTTCAGCGCGACGCAGGCCAATTTTGGTCGTCACCGCGGACGATCACGGGCTCGCCAAAGAGGTAATCTACCCGTTGTAGATCTTTACCATCTCGTCGTGCGCCCATTTGACCGCGTCCTCGGGTGCCATCCCCTGGACGGCCTTGGTGTACATGTCGACGATGATGAATTTGGAGATGGCTTCGGCCGCCGCCCGGCCCGCCGGCCCGGCATAGCCGGCAAAACGGCCGCTTTCCGCCGCGGTACGGAACGGCGCCATGATCGGGTCGATTTTCCACACCGGGTCGTCCTTCCACATCTTCGTGGTACCGACCGAGAAACCCTGCTGCGAGGTGAACCACTGCCCGAAGATTTCCTTGGACTGGAACCAGCGCAGAAATTCCTTCGCCGCCTTCTGGTTGGCCGTATAGGCCGGAACGATGTTCGAGAACGGCACGTGATAGCTGAACTGTCCGGCTGGCCCTTTGGGCAGCGGCGCGTGGAAACAGTCGTCCTTCAGTGGCTTGCCGGTCTCGGACAGATAGGTGTCGGGTTTGCTGCGCGCCAACAAATAGATCGACGCGCCGTTGTTTGTCGAGCTGATCGTGTTTGAAAGAAACGCCCGATTATTGCCGGCGTCGTCCCAGGATAGCGCTCCTTCGTCGTAGCACTCCTTCCAGAACGGAACGGCGAATTTGACCGACTCGATTGTCTCCTTACTGTTGAGCGCGACTGTCTTGCCGTCGGCCTCTACCTCCTTGCCGCCCCAAGACCAAAGGTATGGGTACCAAAACGCCGGGCCGTCGCCAAAGGCATGGGCAAGCGTTTGACCGTAAGGGCGCTGTTTCGGTTTTAGCAATTTGCCGAGAGCGCGGTACTCGTCCCAGGTCTGCGGAAACTTGTCGGGGCCGGAACCCACCTCGTTGAACCAGGAGGTCCGATTAACCGGCATGGCGCCGATTATGGTGTAGGGAACCGCGATCCATTTTTTGCCGTCAAAGGCAACATCGCGCGAGGTCTCGTAAAAGCCGCCCTGTGCAGCGCCGATCGGTTCGGCGATATCACTGACATCGGTGACGCTGTCGGCATAAAGCTGCGACCAGTTGTTGACCGCCATCAGGATGTCGGGGCCGGTTTTCGACTGGATCGCCGAGCTGATGCGCGCCTGGACGCCGTCGCCGTTGATGGTCTCGACCTCGAGCTTGATGCCGAGCGCTTTCTGAGCCTGATCCGCGATCTTGCCGCGCAGCAGCTGATCCGAGACCGGCACGAAATCGACGAATTTGAGCCAGTGCAAGGTCGTCCCTTGCGCATAAGCCGGCGCCCGCCCGGAAGCGAGGATCGCGGCGAGCCCGCCGGCGCCGGCCGCCGCCGCACCCGCGCCGGAAAGCTGTAGGAAGCGACGGCGATTAGTGTGTTGCATTGTTTGGCTCCCTATTGGGGTTCTACCGCGGTACTTTTTGCCAGATGAAATCATAACTACAAAGATTGCCGATTTGGCGTGCGCTTACTGTGCCGTTACCGTCTATCCTGCCCTGGACGATGATCTCGATACCAGGTCTGTCTCCCCTGATTACCGGTGCGGCCGCTGATTGCATCGCCAACTCACCCTTCGACCCAACCGTTCCTGTGAACTCATACGGTGTCCGAAGGCCGAAGCCTGAATACTGCGCCTGACCGTTCACGATGGTGAGCGGACCAGCTTTCCGGTCCAGACATTGGATCATCCGCGCGCTCCCGGTGTAAGCTTCATTGACTTTGGTCGAAGAGACGAACGCATAGGTGCCGTCAAACCTGGTGCCGGCGGCCGAAGCCGGGGGAGCTTGCGCATTCGCAGCAGCCGAAAAGCCAAGAATTCCGACAACCCACAACCATCCACCCCTGTTTTGCACGTGACTGCCCTCCCAGCCCTAAAGGCGTGACCCGAAAGCATTACAAAAGATCAAGCATTTGGGCGTCATTCCCGCGAAAGCGGGAATCCAGGGGCCAAGTGCTCCATCGCCCGCCCCCCTGTTCATGCCAGGGGCAGGCTCTGGACCCCCGCTTTCGCGGGGTCGATCGTGACGGGTGGAATCGCTCTCTTCATATTTCCACCTAAAGGGCTATTGCTTAATCTCTTTTTGCCAGATCAAATCATAGCTGCAATAAGAACCCATTTGGCGTGCGCGCACCATGCCGTTCCCGTCTATTGTGCCGTTGATATTTATCTCGATGCCGGGCGTGACACCCCTTCTCATGGGTGCGGGGGGCGACTAATCGCATCGCCAGCTCGCCTTGCGACCCGACCGTTCCGGCGAAACCTGGGCCGCCGCGGGAATTTCCGGCCACCAGCGGAAATCCTCACAGCCCTTGTCGAAGACGCAGCTCGCACCGGCTTCGAGCGGAACGTCGCGGCCGGCCACCCCGTCATCCACCTTGGCCGAGGTGACATCGAACCACACCGGCCGGCGCTGCCGCGGGTCGCAAAGGACAGGCAGCTTCAGGCCGCGGGTGCGGGCATTGGCCTCGGCCCCCGGAAAACCGTCACCCTTGAGCCGGATCGGGGTCGCAGCGAGCAGCCGAAGCAGGGCCTCGCTCTCGGCCCACAGCGCGCCGGCGGCGACCGGGATCAGCGCCATCGCGATGTCGCGGAACACCGCCGCCGGCCGGTCGGCATTGGCCGCAGCCAGTGTCGCGCGACACGGCGCACGCCGGTTGAGATGATACCGGGTGAGATGATACCGGTTGAGATGATGCCGGTTGAGATGACAAAAGCGCCGGCTCTGCGCTCCCAGCCCCGCCACGATCTCGCGCAGACTGGTCAAGCCAGCCCACTGCGCAGACAACACACTCCTCAGACGTCGTCCACCGGTCCACGCCCGCTCACCGCTGCCGACCCCACGGTCGCCGGCATGCGCGGCGACGGCGCGGGCGATGATCCGTCGATCCAGCGGTTCCAACAGCTGGTGAAATGCGCTACGAAGATCGGGCACGGCAGACCTCAAAATCATGTTTGGCGACACGATTTCGGCCCAACATACAGGGTTTGTCTGCCGTGCAAGCGACTTCCTGGCGAAAATCCCGGACAACAGTGCGCGCAACCGGGCACGACGGGTGAGAGGAGGAAACGATGCGCTTTGCCGACCGGGTCGCGATCATCACCGCGGCGGCGAGCGGGATCGGCCGCGCCACCGCCGACGTCATGGCGCGCGAAGGGGCGGTCGTGGTCGCCGTCGACATCGACCAGGGCCGGCTCGACGACACTGTCGCGGCATTGCGCGCCGCCGGCGGGCGCGCTCACGGAAGGCGCGCCGACGTGCTCGACCCCGCCCAGGTCGATGCCCTTGCCACCTCCGCGGCACAGGAGTTCGGCGCCGTCGACATCCTGGTCAACGCCGTCGGCGGCAGCACGATCATCCCGCATCCCTCGGCCACCATGGACCAGCTGACCTTTGCCGACTGGCAGCGGCTGATCGCCTTCAACCTCGACGGCACCTTCCTTTGTTGCCACGCGGTGGCGCCGATCATGAAGCGCCAGCGCCGCGGCAAGATCGTCAACCTGTCGTCGATCGCCGGCCGCGGGCTCAGCGGGTCGAGCAGCGCCGCCTATGCCGCGGCGAAGGGCGGGATCATCGCCTTCACCCGCAAGATCGCCTTCGAGCTCGGCCCTTTCGGCGTCAACGTCAACGCGATCGCACCGAGCCGCACCCTGACCGAGCGGATCCGCCCGCGCTGGGAGCAGCAAAGCCCCGAAGACCAGGCCGCCGAGATCGAGCGCACGCCCTTGCGCCGCATCGCCGAGGCTGCCGACCAAGCCAAGGTGATCTGCTTTCTCGCCTCGAGCGATGCAGATTTCGTCACTGGCGTCACGATCGACGTAACCGGCGGCAACTGACGAAGGGCGGATGCCGCAGCCGGCCTCACCCCGGCGCGGGCTGCGGCCGCGACAAATGCGGTGCGTCGAGCCCGACCCCAACCAAATGCCCGAACAAATTCGCCAGGCGCTGGCGGTCAGCCAGGGGCAAAGGCGGCTTCAGGATCGAGGCGATGTTGGTGCGCAAATGCTCCGGGTCGCCGGTGCCGAACAGCACGACGTCGACCCCGGGCTCGTGGCGCACAAAGCGATAGGCGGCATCGGGCACCGAACTGGCGCCGCCTTGATGCAGCAGAAAGCCGAGCGGGTCGGGCACGGCGGCAATCTCCTCCGGCACCAGCCCCGCCGCCGCCAGCTCGCGCATCGTCGCCCTCAACCGCTCGGGCTGCGAGAAGATGTTGCGCACGGCGAACATCAGCAACGTGCCGATGCCGTGCACCCGCGTCAGCGGAAAGACCGCGTCGCGGGCGTTCTGGTGCATCATGTGAAACCCGGCCATGACCACTTCCCACAACCCGGCCCCGGCGGCGCGGCCGATCATCTGATGGTGGGGATCATGCGGCGCGGTCTCGCTGATGCCGAGATGGCGGAACTTGCCCTTCTCCTTTTCACGCAACAATACCGGCGCCAGCACGTCGCGAGCATGGTCATAGGCGGCCGGCGGCACCCCGTGCAGCTGATAGATGTCGACGTAGTCGGTATCGAGCTGGCGCAACGAGTTGTCGAGGCTGGCGACGATGGTCTCGGGTGCGGCGCGCCCACTCGACACCGCAAAGGGCGCCTTGGTGGCGATGACGACGTCCTCGCGCCGCACCGCCTTGATCGCTTTGCCCAGCAGCGCCTCGGTGCCGTAGGCGGCAGCGGTGTCGAAGAAATTGACGCCGAGGTCGATCGCCTGATGGATGATTGAGACCGCGTGCGCCTCGCCCTTCCCTTGGCCTAGCCCCAGCTGGCTGAACCCGCCGCATCCCAGCCCCGCCACGCTGACCCGCAGCCCGGTCCTGCCGAGCCTGATGTAGTCCATGTTCCCCGCCCTCCAATCGCTCAAATCCGGCGACACGAAGCGCGCGGAAGTCGCCCCCGATGCCGATGCTATCCTTGCGCCGCGCGGATGGCGCGCCACAAGCGCTCGGGGGTGGCGGGCATTTCGAGATGGCGGATGCCGAGCGGCGAGAGGGCGTTGACGAGCGCGTTGGCGACCGCGGGCAGGGCGCCGACATTGCCGGCTTCGCCCGCCCCCTTGACCCCGAGCGGGTTGGTCTTGGTCGGCACCGGGTTGCTGTCGCACTCGATCGCCGAAAGATCACCGGCGCGCGGCATCGCGTAATCCATAAACGAGCCGGTCAGCAGCTGGCCCGAACCGGGATCGAAGCGGATGTCCTCCATAAGCACCTGGCCCACGCCCTGGGCGATGCCGCCGCAGATCTGGCCTTCAAGCAACAAGGGATTCATCACCGTGCCGACGTCGTCGACGACGCTGTAGCGCAGGATCTCGACCGCGCCGGTGTCGGGGTCGATCTCGAGCTCGCAGATATGGCAGCCGTTCGGAAAATTCTGTTGTTTCGAGGTAAAGGTGGCGCCGGCGATCAGGCCGGGCTCCATATCGTCGGGCAGGCTCGGCGGGTTGAACGACTCGATCGCAACCTCGCCTACCGTCAGTGCCCGGTTCGACCGGGGTGCGGTAAAGAGACCGTCGGCGAAATCGACCTCGTTCGCCTCGGCGCCGAGCAGGTGGGCGGCGATTGCTTTGGCCTTGGTCACGATCTTCTCGGTCGCGAGATAGACTGCGGAGCCGCCAAGCGCGGCCGAGCGCGAGCCGCCGGTGCCTTCGCCGTTGGCCACCTTCTCGGTGTCGCCCTGCACGTAATGCACCTGGTCGGGATGGATGCCGAGGCGGTCGCAGAGGAGCTGCTTGTAGACCGTTTCGTGACCCTGGCCCTGGGTAACCGAGCCCGACACCAAGGTCACCGTGCCGCCCCGGTCAAAGCGGATCTCCGCCGCCTCGAACCCGCCCGCCGCGGCGCGCTCGATCGTGTTGGACAGGCCGAGGCCGCGCAATCTGCCGCGGGTGCGGGCTTCGGCGCGCCGGTGCTCGAAGTCGTCGGCATCGGCGAGTTTCAGCGCCAGGTCGAGGTTCTTTTCAAATTCGCCGCAATCATAGGTGAAGGTCAGCCCGGATTTGAACGGCATCGCCTCGGGCGGGATCATGTTGCGCCGCCGCAATTCGATGCTGTCGACGCCGATCTCGGCGGCGGCTTCGTCGACCATGCGCTCGATCACATAGGCAGCCTCGGGCCGGCCATTGCCGCGATAAGCCCTCATCGGGTTGGTGTTGGTGTAGACCGCGGTCACCTCGGCCCGCACCGAGGGCGTGCGATAGACCCCGGCCAAGGTGCCGAGATTGGCGACAAAGGCGTTGGAGCCGGCCTGCGGATAGGCGCCGACAGCGGCGATCGTCCTGACCCGCAGACCGAGGAATCGGCCGCCGCCGTCGAGCGCCAGCTCGGCCTCGGTGACGTTGTCGCGGGCCTGGGCGTCGCCCATAAAGGCTTCCGACCGGGTGCTGGTCCACTTGACCGGTCGGCCAACGGTCTTCGCGGCCAGCAGAACCAGCGCCACCTCGTTGTAGATCGCCGATTTCATGCCAAAGCTGCCGCCGATGTCGCCGGCGACGACGCGCACCCGGCTTTCCGGGACCTTCAGCACCTGCCTTGCCAATTCGGCGCGGTAGCCGTGGACGCGCTGCAAGGTCGTGTAGATCGTCCAGCGGTTCTCGGCAGGATTGTAGTCGCCGATCGCACCCCGGGGCTCCATGCTCGCCGCCGTCACCCGGTTGATCACAAAGCGGCGGCGGACGACCTGCGCGGCACCAGCAATCGCCACTTCGGTTTTTGCCGCGTCACCCTCGGTGTGGAAGAACGCCACGTTGCCGGGCGCCTCGTCCCAGACGAGCGGCGCGCCCGGTTCGACGGCGCCGGCAGTCGAGACGATCGCCGGCAGCGGTTCGTAGTCGACCGCGATCAGCTCGGCCGCGTCGGCCGCCTGGTCCTTGGTCAGTGCGACGACAAAGGCGACGTAATCCCCGACCCAGCGCACCCGGTCCTTGACCAATGCCGGAAACCGCGGCCGAAACGACGGCGAACCGTCGCGCAGTCTGAGCCCGCTCGGAGACGGCAGATCGCCCCAACCGGAGGCTTCCCAATCGGCTCCGGTCAGCACCGCCAGCACGCCCGGCGCCGCCTTGGCCTGGGTGGTGTCGATCGAGCGGATCCGCGCATGCGCGTGCGGCGATCGCAGCACATAGCCAAAAGTCATGCGCGGCAGGACCATGTCGTCGACATAGCGGCCACCGCCGCGCAACAGCCGCGGGTCCTCAAAGCGCGGCACCGCCTGGCCCAACGCGAAATCACCCATGGCTACGCCTCCTGATCGGTCGGGCGAGATGGGCCGCGATTATGGGCTTCCTCGCGGCGCAGCCGGTCGGACGCCCGGAACGCGGTGATGCGCTTTCGAAGCGCGCGTTCCTCTCGCTTCAAGTGGTCGGCCTCGGGTTCTGCTCGTTTCGTGGTCTTCTTCGACATATCACGAGTTCCACGTCAATTTCATACCGCCATCCAGCCGCCGTCGACGTTGTACGCCGCTCCTGTGACATAGCTCGCCCGGTCGGAGCACAGCCAGACGACCATTTCGGCGATCTCTTCCGGGTTGCCCATCCGCTTGACCGGGATTTGCGCCAAGATCGCCGCGCCGCGGCGGCGCATCGTCTCCTCGGTCATGCGGGTCTTGACAAAGCCCGGACACACCGCGTTCACCCGGATGCCGGCCTCGGCATATTCGATCGCGGCGGTTTTGGTCAATCCGACGACGCCGTGCTTGGCCGCAACGTAAGCGCACGACGTCTGCAGGCCGATGAGCCCGGCGATCGAGGCGGTGTTGACGATGGCGCCGCCGCCATGGGCCTGCATCTGGACCAGCTCGTGCTTCATGCACAGCCACACACCCTTGAGGTTGACCGCGATCATCCGGTCAAAGGCCGCCTCGGACCAGTCGGCGGTCTTTTGGCCGGCCGCTTCGACCTGCCAGCCGGCGATCCCGGCATTGTTGAAGGCGCAGTCGAGCCTGCCATGGGCGGCGACCGCACCGGCGACCATCGCGTGTATCTCCGCGTCGCTCGCGACCTCGCCCGACAGCGAAATCGCCTGCCCGCCGGCAGCGTTGACGAGCGCCACAGTTTCCCGCGCGGCCTCCATCGCGACATCGGCGACCGCCACCCGCGCCCCTTCGCGGGCAAAAGCGAGCGCCGTCGCCCGCCCGATGCCACCGCCGCCGCCGGTGACCAGCGCCGATTTCCCGTCGAGCAACCCCGCCATCGCACCCGCCCTCTTGTCTCGGGACGCCAGCATAGCGCCGCCCGCGCGCGGCCGATATCGTGACGCGTGGACGGGACAACGAGGTGAGCGTGTCGAACGACGATGTGAGCCGCACCACTGCATGGCTCAAGGCCTGGGATTCGCAGGGCATTCACCGTACCGCCACCACCGGCGACGAGGCCGGTGCGACGTGGCTGATGCGCGAGGTCGAGCGGCTCGGCACCGCCCCCACCGTCGAGGAATTCGCCCTCGACCGGCTCGACCCGATCGCCGCCTATCTCGAAATAGAGGGAGTGCGCATCGTGGGCGTGCCGGTGTTCGACGCACCGGCGACCGATGCTGGTGGCATTGCCGGCAGCCTCGGGCCGATGGGGTCGGCAGCGGCGATCGGGGTTGCCGAATTGTCGCCGCACGCGGTCTATGCGCCCGAATACGAAAGACTGCGCCGCGACTCCCGGCACGATGCCCTGGTCGTTGTGTGCAACGGAACGCAGCCGGGGATGGGGCTGCTGAACGCCGAGCGGTTTCGCACCCCTTACGGCACGCCGGCGATCCAGGTTTCGAGCGAGGCGCGCGAAACAATATTCGCGGCCACCGCGCGGGGAGGGGAGGCGCACCTCGTCGCCGAAAGCCGCCGCACGCTGTCCCGCGCGCGCAACGTCGTCGTCACGATCCCCGGTCGCGAGCCGCACCGGCCGCCGGTCGTGGTGATGACCCCGCGCAGCTCATGGTGGGAGTCGACCGCCGAGCGCGGCGGCGGGCTCGTCTGCTGGCTGGAGACTCTGCGCGCACTGATCGCCATGCCGCCCGCCCCTGACGTGATATTCACCGCCAACAGCGGCCACGAGCTCGGCCATCTCGGCCTCGACGAATTCATCGCGCGCCGCCCGGGATGGGAGCGATCGGTAGCGGCGGGCGGTGCCGTCTGGGTCCACTACGGCGCCAATATCGGCGCTGCCGGCGGCGAATTGTCGATCTTGTCGGCCGATCCTGATCTCGCCGCCCTGGCCGCCGATAAATCAACCCGAGCCGGCCACCCGCCTGCCCGGATCGCACCGCCGAGCCTGGTGCCGAGCAGCGAGACCCGCGACATCCACCGCGCCGGCGGGCGCTATGTGACTCTGGTCGGCAGCAATCCGTGGTTTCACCTGCCCGACGACCGCTGGCCGCACGCCGTCGATCCCGCCGCCATCGCCCGCATCGCCGCCGGCGCCGCAGCAACGGTCGCGGCGCTGACAAAACCGTAGTTTCGAACCGGATCCGAGATTTGGGCGGACTCGGTGTTTGGACAGATGGTTCAAACACCATCGCCGGCCTCGACCTACTCAAGGCTGAGATGACGAGTAAAACGGAGAATGCATCACCTGAATGCGTGTGGTTTCTCCTGGTGTTCGGGGGCACGATATCCAGCGCTTGGGCGGATTGCTGTCGCTCGATTGCTCAGATGCTTGAAGCCGAGGGGTTCCGGAATTTGCCCTAACATCGACGGATTACGGATCTTCAATTTGGCAGAGAGCCTAGACAACGGGCGGTCGACGCAGAAATACAAGATGTAGAAACGGGCCTCCGCATATTTCGGGTGTCGACGAGGGTGACAGCGCGCTACGCAGACCCCAAATCCGGCGACATGCGAATTGCAAAAACAATCGAACACAAGCTTGTCGCGTTAGAGGATTGCCTGTTCCTTTTGGTTCGCGCCCTCAATGGTCTGAATGCTGGCGAGCGCGCTAATCTGCGTGATCTCGCTACGAATTTACGTGCCCTAATCTGTAAATCTAGCGGAACGGAAGGTCTGCTGTGGCGACTACTTGACGAACTTGATGTAGACGACCACGTCCAGCTTCGAAATGCCGGCAACGTCAATTTGGACCATCCTCTATCAAGGGGTTTGATGTATTGCCAGCGAAAGCTTATCCCTCTGCATCCGGGAGCCCTATTTGTGGTGGCGTGAGGGCCTCGACAGTGTTAGAACATAAAGCGAACAATGTCCGGTTCGCGAGGCCATCATGCCCGATTTTCCGCGCTCCCTGATCGAGTTCCAGAGCTGCTTTCCGGATGAGGCGGCCTGCGTCGCCTACCTCTTCACGGCACGCTGGCGGCACGGCTTTGTCTGCCCCGCTTGCGGCGGAAGGGTCGTGTCCCTTGGAGTGGTGTAGGAGCTGTGGATAAGTAGCCCGCCGCCGTGGACCGCCACGAGTTCAGGCGGCGGCGGGCTACTTATCCATAGCGGCGGTCATCGCGGGTCTTCGGTAGGGTTTTGGTCGCCAACTTCAACGCGAACCAAGGACCCGACGATGACCGACGAGATGATGAGCCTTCGCACGCTTTTGGAGAAGAGTTCGGATGCCGAGCTACTGCGCGAGATGGTGGGTTTTGCGGCGCAGCGGCTGATGGAGCTGGAGGTCGAGGGCTTGACCGGCGCCGCGCACGGCGAGCGCAATCCCGAGCGCCTCAACCACCGCAACGGGTACCGCGACCGGGTGTGGGAAACGCGCGCCGGCACGGTCGAGCTGCGCATCCCCAAGCTGCGCCGGAGCTGCTACTTCCCGGCTTTTCTGGAACCGCGGCGGATGGCCGAGAAGGCGCTCGCGGCGGTGATTCAGGAAGCTTACGTCCACGGCGTGTCGACCCGTTCGGTCGACGATCTGGTCCAGGCGATGGGCATGACCGGAATGTCCAAGAGCCAGGTCAGCCGGCTGTGCGCCGAGATCGACGACAAGGTCGCTGCCTTTCTCAACCGGCCGCTGGAAGGCGAGTGGCCCTATCTGTGGCTCGATGCGACTTACCTGAAGGTGCGCGAGAACGGGCGTATCGTCTCGGTCGCCGTCATCATCGCGGTGGCCGTCAACGGCGATGGCCGGCGCGAGGTGCTGGGCATCGCGATCGGCGCGTCGGAGGCCGAGACTTTCTGGACCGACTTCCTGCGCTCGCTGGCGCGGCGCGGCCTGCGCGGCGTCAAGCTGGTGATCTCGGATGCGCACGAGGGGCTGAAGGCAGCGGTCGCAAAGGTGCTGCATGCGTCCTGGCAGCGCTGCCGGGTACACTTCATGCGCAACGTCCTGGCCCATGCCGGCAAGCAGGGCCGCCGCGTCGTCGCCGCCTTCATCGCCACCGCCTTCGCCCAGGAGGATGCCGAGATGGCCCGAGCCCAATGGCGCCAGGTCGCCGATCAGCTCAGGCCCAAAGTGCCCAAGCTCGCCATCCTGATGGACCAAGCCGAAGCCGACGTCCTCGCCTTCATGAGCTTTCCCAAGGATCACCGGCCCAAGATCCACAGCACCAATCCGCTGGAGCGGCTCAACGGCGAGATCAAGCGCCGCACCGAGGTCGTCGGCATCTTCCCAAACGAGGCCGCAATCACCCGCCTCGTCGGCGCCATCCTGCTCGAACAAAACGATGAATGGGCGGTCCAGCGCGCTCGCTACATGACCCTGGAAACTATCGCTCCATTGAGCGAGGATCCTATCGTCAGGCTGCCCGCCCTATCCGCCTGACACCGGCCGACCCCGCCGGAGAGCGCGATACTGCCGCCGCTCTTACACCACGTCCTGGGACACGATCGGCGGAAGCAAAGCTTGGCAGCTACAAACCAAGGCCTGGACCTGGGAATGCGCCGGCTGTGGCAAACAGACTTCGGTGACCGCCGGCACGATCATGCACCATTCCAAGCTGCCGCTGACCACCTGGTTCTGGGCGGCCTATCTGATGGCGACCCATTCCAACGGCATCTCGGCACTGCAACTGCAACGCCAGCTCGCTCTGGGCTCGTACAAATCGGCCTGGCTGATGGCCGCCAAGCTGCGCCGCAGCATGGTGGCGCCGGGCCGCAGCGCGCTCGCCGGCTGGGTCGAAGTCGACGAGACCGAGATCGTCTGCCGCAGCAAGAATGATCCGCTCACCGGTGGCGGCGGTCGTAGTCATCAGGGCAAGATCCTGGTCGTCGGGGCGGTCGAGATCGAGGATGGCAGAGCCCCCGGCCGTATCCGCCTCAGCCAGGTGCCCGATTACTCGGCTCACAGTCTGCACTCTTTTCTCAAAGCCAATCTCGCGCCCGGCGCCACCGCTAAGACCGACGGATGGTCGGGATATCCCGGCGCCCCCGGTGTCAATCACGATCCCCACGTCGTCGGCAAAATGGCCGCCCATATCATCCTGCCCTGGGCGCACCGCGTCTTCTCCAATCTCAAGATCTGGGCCTTGGGCGTCTATCACGGCCTGCGCCGCAAGCACCTCCAGATCTATCTCGACGAGTTCGTCTTCCGCTTCAATCGCCGCCATACCCGGCATGCCGCATTCCGTTCCTTGCTCGGCATCGCCGCAGCCAACCCGCCCCTGCCTTACAACATGTTGATCTCACCGGAAGCAAAGGCATAAGCCTTTGCCAGCGTTTTGATACGGCGGCTTTCGATCCCAGTCTTCCAGTCGTGAGCTATTCACTCCGCGACTTAATCAAGAAATGTGAAGCCGCATTCGTCTCTGGCAAAGGTGTGACCCACGAGCAGATGATTAAGTGTATCGCTGAGCAGATTGGATTAGCTCATGAGGACGACGAAATTACTCCGGTTCTTGCTAAGTTGAACGCAATTCTCATCGCAGAGGTTCAGACATTCTTTTATATATTGTGCTCTGATGCAATCCTCGTCAAAGGCTTATCCCTCTGCATCCGGGAGCCCTATTTGTGGTGGCGTGAGGGCCTCGACAGTGTTAGAACATAAAGCGAACAATGTCCGGTTCGCGAGGCCATCATGCCCGATTTTCCGCGCTCCCTGATCGAGTTCCAGAGCTGCTTTCCGGATGAGGCGGCCTGCGTCGCCTACCTCTTCACGGCACGCTGGCGGCACGGCTTTGTCTGCCCCGCTTGCGGCGGAAGCAAAGCTTGGCAGCTACAAACCAAGGCCTGGACCTGGGAATGCGCCGGCTGTGGCAAACAGACTTCGGTGACCGCCGGCACGATCATGCACCATTCCAAGCTGCCGCTGACCACCTGGTTCTGGGCGGCCTATCTGATGGCGACCCATTCCAACGGCATCTCGGCACTGCAACTGCAACGCCAGCTCGCTCTGGGCTCGTACAAATCGGCCTGGCTGATGGCCGCCAAGCTGCGCCGCAGCATGGTGGCGCCGGGCCGCAGCGCGCTCGCCGGCTGGGTCGAAGTCGACGAGACCGAGATCGTCTGCCGCAGCAAGAATGATCCGCTCACCGGTGGCGGCGGTCGTAGTCATCAGGGCAAGATCCTGGTCGTCGGGGCGGTCGAGATCGAGGATGGCAGAGCCCCCGGCCGTATCCGCCTCAGCCAGGTGCCCGATTACTCGGCTCACAGTCTGCACTCTTTTCTCAAAGCCAATCTCGCGCCCGGCGCCACCGCTAAGACCGACGGATGGTCGGGATATCCCGGCGCCCCCGGTGTCAATCACGATCCCCACGTCGTCGGCAAAATGGCCGCCCATATCATCCTGCCCTGGGCGCACCGCGTCTTCTCCAATCTCAAGATCTGGGCCTTGGGCGTCTATCACGGCCTGCGCCGCAAGCACCTCCAGATTTATCTCGACGAGTTCGTCTTCCGCTTCAATCGCCGCCATACCCGGCATGCCGCATTCCGTTCCTTGCTCGGCATCGCCGCAGCCCACCCGCCCCTGCCTTACAACATGTTGATCTCACCGGAAGCAAGGGCATAAGCCTTCCTCGTCATTGAAGTCGCCGAACGCGCTCTCCAAGTAGCGGCAACGAACTTCGGATACCACCGCACGCGCCCTAGCTTTGCACAGGAAGCTGGTTCCTCCGGAACTATCGCTCTAGCTTCTCCATTGTCAGTGCCGTCGATTGCACTAAGCACTGGCAACGAAGGCACAGTCGCTCTCGTCCTTAATTCAGACCAATGGAACGAATCAGGTACTAAACTCGTTTCTCCGCCTTTTACGATCGGCAATATAACGCTCTCAGTAACTAAGACCTCGGACGGATTTCTTGAAATAAAGACGATCGGTCTGCCTTTGACAAATTTCATTTGTCGAAAGCCAGCACCGAGTGTCAACAATAACTCATTGGTTATCATGATCACGTGGAAGCCATCGGAGATCAACGTATTTTTCAACGGACTTCTTGTGGACACGATCAATTTTGGTAATGTCGGCATCCGATCAATATAAGCAGTTACAACGTTCAAATTCCAAGTATAGTCTCCATCTAACTTGAAGAGAGCACCTCTATTGAGCCTGGACAAACAAAGGAGGCCGAGTTTTCCCGGTGCTGCTTACGAATTCGTGGGGGTTCTCCCGCTCCCCTCGCGCTTGGCGACGAAGCGGGAGGCAAAAAAGAGGCCGACACCTCGCGGCATCGGCCTCTGTCATAGCGTGCGGTAGGTTTTTAGAAGTCGTCCATGCCGTCCATGCCGTGGTCGTGCGGCATGCCGGCGGCGGCCTTTTTCTCCGGCTTTTCGGCAATCATGGCTTCGGTGGTGACGAGCAGCCCCGCGACCGACGCGGCGTTCTGCAAGGCCAGCCGTACGACCTTGGTCGGGTCGATGATGCCGGCTTTGACCATGTCGACATATTCGCCCGATTGCGCGTCAAACCCGTAATTCGGGTCGCTGCTGTCGAGCAGTTTGCCGACCACGACCGAACCCTCGCTGCCGGCGTTTTCGGCAACCTGGCGAACCGGGGTCTGCAACGCGCGGCGAACGATGTCGATGCCGACCTTCTGGTCGTTGTTCTCCGGCGTCAACCCGTCGAGCGCCTTGGCGGCATAGAGCAAAGCCACGCCGCCGCCGGGCACGACGCCCTCCTCGACCGCGGCGCGGGTCGCGTGGGTCGCGTCGTCGACGCGGTCCTTGCGCTCCTTGACCTCGACCTCGGTGGCGCCGCCGACGCGGATCACCGCGACGCCGCCGGCAAGCTTGGCCAGCCGCTCTTGCAGCTTTTCGCGGTCGTAGTCCGAGGTGGTCTCCTCGATCTGCTGGCGGATCTGGGCGATGCGGCCCTGGATGTCTTCCTTGGCACCGGAGCCGTCGATGACGGTCGTGTTCTCTTTCTCGATCCGCACCCGCTTCGCCCGCCCGAGCATGTCGAGGGTCACGTTTTCGAGCTTGATGCCGAGATCCTCGCTGATCACCTGGCCGCCGGTCAGGGTCGCGATGTCTTCGAGCATCGCCTTGCGCCGGTCGCCAAAGCCCGGCGCCTTGACCGCCGTCACCTTGAGCCCGCCGCGCAACTTGTTGACGACCAGGGTGGCGAGCGCCTCGCCTTCGACGTCTTCGGATACGATCAGCAGCGGCTTGGCGGATTGAACGACCGCTTCGAGCAACGGCAGCAGCGACTGCAGGCTCGACAGCTTTTTCTCGTGCAGCAGGATGTACGGCTCGTCGAGTTCGGCGATCATCTTTTCGGCGTTGGTGACGAAATACGGGCTGATGTAGCCGCGGTCGAACTGCATGCCTTCGACGACGTCGAGCTCGGTTTCGAGCGACTTCGCTTCTTCGACCGTGATCACGCCTTCATTGCCGACCTTCTGCATCGCCTCGGCGATCATCTTGCCGATTTCGTGGTCGTTGTTGGCCGAGATCGTCCCGACCTGCGCAATTTCGTCGTTGGTCGACACCTTTTTCGAGCGCTTTTCGATGTCCTTGACGACGGCTTCGACCGCCCGGTCGATGCCGCGCTTCAGATCCATCGGGTTCATGCCGGCGGCCACCGCCTTGGCACCTTCGCGTACGATCGCCTGCGCCAGAACCGTCGCGGTCGTGGTCCCGTCGCCGGCGAGATCACTGGTCTTGGAGGCGACCTCCTTGACCATCTGCGCGCCCATGTTCTCGAATTTGTCGGCGAGCTCGATTTCCTTGGCGACGGTGACGCCGTCCTTGCTGATTCGCGGCGCGCCAAATGATTTGTCGAGGACGACGTTGCGGCCCTTCGGACCCAACGTGACCTTTACCGCATTGGCGAGAATGTCGACGCCGCGCAGCATTCGGTCGCGCGCGTCGGTGTGAAAGCGGACTTCTTTCGCAGCCATGTTTTACTCCTCACGCCTTATCGACGACACCCATGATGTCGGTTTCCTTCATGACGACGAGGTCCTCGCCGTCCATCTTGATCTCGGTTCCCGACCACTTGCCGAACAGCACCCGGTCGCCAATCTTGACATCAAGCGGATGCAACTTGCCGTCGTCGCTTCGCGTACCGGGACCGGCGGCGAGCACCTCGCCTTCCATCGGCTTTTCCTTGGCGGTGTCGGGGATGATGATGCCTCCCTTGGTTTTTTCTTCTTCTTCGATACGGCGGACCAAAACACGGTCCTGCAACGGTCGAAACTGCACGGGGTCCCTCCTCAAATAAAGACCGGCGCTCAAACACCGGACGTCACGATATGGTGTAGCACTCCTTGGTCTGGAGTGCTAACAGAATAGCGTGGCGGGCACCCGGTTTTCAAGCGCCGATGCGTGCTCGCGGCCTTGACTCCGTCCGCGTCGACGCCCAAATTCAGGGTGTCGTCAACTTTGCAGGAGGGTGTCTCAGACATGCTTCCACCGGGGAAGACCGGAGTTGCCGACCGCTTGGCACCGGCAACCGAGAGCTAAGACCAAGATTTAGCCTGGGCTCATGAGCCCGGGTGCGAAGTCAGCCTTCGCAACAGCGACCCCCGCTTGCCGCTTGAGATGCGCGCGGGGGTCTTTGCATGTCTGCGCCGACCCCGCTTTTCCTGCGCGCCTGCGGGCGTTAGGGTCCGGGCGCGATTTGCAGACAACGAGACCCGCGGATGACCCTCGACAGCTCCGGCCCGACTTCGCGCATCTATTTTTCGCAGCGGCTCCGGCTGCATTACGTCGACTGGGGGAACCCCGGCGCGCCGCCGCTGCTGCTCGTCCACGGCGGACGCGACCATTGTCGCAACTGGGACTGGGTCGCCGCCGCACTACGCCAGGATTGGCACGTACTGGCGCCCGATCTGCGCGGGCACGGCGACAGCCAGTGGTCGCCCGACGGCAATTACACGATTGCCGGTTATGTTTATGATTTGGCCCAGCTGATCCATCAGCAGGAATTGGCGCCGGTCACGATTATCGCCCATTCGCTGGGCGGCGTGATCGCATTGCGTTATGCCGGAATCTATCCCGATTTTGTCCGCCGGCTGGTCGCAATCGAGGGGCTCGGGGCGTCGCCGCGCCGGATCCGCGAGCGGCGCAAGCGCAGCATCGCCGAGCGGATGCAGAGCTGGGTCGACGAGCAGCGCGCGCTGTCCGGCCGCCTGCCGCGCAGGTATGCAACGATCGAAGACGCCTTCCACCGCATGCAGGAGGAAAACCTGCACCTGTCGCCGGAGCAAGCCCGTCACCTCACACAGCACGGCGTCAACCAGAACGAGGACGGCACCTATAGCTGGAAATTCGACAATTACGTTCGCGCCGAGCCGCCCTACGAGATGACGCAGGCGGAGGTCCAGGAATTATGGGGCCGCATCACCTGCCCGACCTTGCTCGTCTACGGCAAGGAAAGCTGGGCCTCGAACCCGCTCGACGACGGGCGAATAAGCCACTTCGACCACGCCCAGGTGATCACCTTTGAAAGCGCCGGGCATTGGGTTCACCACGATCGCCTCGACGCCTTCCTCGACCTGGTCCGCGGATTTCTCTGACGGTTCGAACGGCCTGACGCTCTTGCGAAAAACGCTGATCAGGGGCCGGAGCCGAAAATCTTGAACAAGACCCGGTCGCCGGGCTTGATGCCGAGCCGCGAAGCGGTGCCGCCATTGAGCTCGATGACAACCCGCACCGGGGCGGCGGCGGCGATGATCGCGTCCGATTGCGGCACCGCGCGCTCGCGGATGTTGACGATGCGGCCCTGCTCGTCGACGAACAGCATGTCGAGCGGGATCAGGGTGTTGCGCATCCACATCGTCGCCATCGTCGGCTCTTTGAAGTCGAACAGCATTCCCGCATCCGGTGCCAGCTCGCGGCGGAACATCAGCCCGTGCTCCATCTGGGCCGGCGTCTCGGCCAGTTCGACGTTGAAGTTGTGCTTGCCGTCGGCGCTGACGATCGTCACGACCGCCGCCGCATCGTTTTGCGAGCGGGCAATGCCCGCCCACGCGGACAGGACGACCGCAAGCAAAACCGGCAACACGAGGAGGACACGACGGGTCAGCATTGGAGGAATCCGACGTTTTTTCAGTGTGGAATGCTGTAATATGCCGCGACGGCAAGGCTGCAAATCAACGCATCCGCAATTTCGGCTCGAAAGTCTTTGCGCCGCCGACCGCTTGTGAGGGGAAGCCGGCACCGCTAGGTTTGCCGCGGCGGACAGATCATGCACGAAACTGTTCTGACAGTCTTTACCGTTACGGCGATGCTCGGGCTGATCAGCCTGCTGCTGCCGCTCGCCGAGCGCTTTTCGATCCCGTACAGCGTGCTGCTTGCTCTGGTTGGGATTGCAATCGGCGGCGCCACGCACATTCCCGAATCCTATCTGCACGGTGGCGCGATCCGTGACATCATCGCCACGTTGCACAATTTCGGGCTCAGCGCCGAGTCGCTGCTTTACATATTTTTGCCGGCGCTGCTGTTCGAGGCGGCGCTCAACATCGATGTCGGGCAGCTGGGCGACGAGGTCGCGCCGGTGCTGCTGCTCGCGATCATCGGCGTTGTCGTCTGCACCCTCGTCGTCGGCTTTGCGCTGTGGCCGCTGGCGCCGGTCGGCGTCCTCGCCTGCATCGTCCTCGGCGCGATCATCGCCACCACCGATCCTGCCGCCGTCGTCGGCATCTTCCGCGACATCGGGGCGCCGCGCCGGCTGTCGACCCTGGTGCAGGGCGAGAGCCTGTTCAACGACGCGGCGGCGATCGCGATCTATACGCTCGCGGTCGCGATCTTGACCGGAACGCGGCCGGCGCATCCCGGCGACGGGGTGCTGATTTTTCTGCGCCAGTTCGGCGGCGGCGTCGCTGTCGGCTATGCGACCGGATGGATGGTGGCGCTGTCGATGCCGGTGCTGCGGTCGAGCCGGCTCGCCGAGGCGACGCTGACGATCGGCTTTGCCTACGCGATCTACATCATCTGCGACCATTACCTGCATGTTTCCGGCGTGGTCGCGGTCGCTGCCGCGGCACTCGCCGTCAGCGGCGAAGGACGCCGCCGCCTGGCCCCGTCGAATTTCGAAAGCCTGGTGACGACCTGGGAACAGCTGGCGTTTTGGGCGAGCTCGCTGATCTTTCTGTTTGCCGCGATGCGCACGCCGGAATTGCTGGTGCATGCCACCTGGCGCGATCTGGTGCTGCTCGGCGCCCTGATCGCGGCGGCGATGGCGGCACGCGCACTGACGCTTTACGGGCTGATCCCGGTGCTGAGTTTTGCCCGCATCGCCCAGCCGATCGGCGCCAATTACAAGCTGTTCATGCTGTGGGGCGGGATGCGCGGCGCGGTGTCGTTGGCGCTCGCTCTGGCGGTGACCGAGGAAATGTCGGTGCCGCCGGAAATCCGCCAGTTTGTCGGTGTGCTGGCGACCGGGTTTGTCCTGTTCACGCTGCTCGTCACCGGTCCGACGATGCGGCCCTTGATGCGGCTCCTGAAGCTCAACGACGCGCCGCCGGCCGAGAACGCTCTGCGCGAGCGGGTCATCGGCCTCTCTTTGGCGACGATCCAGGGACAGATCGAGAATGTCGCGCTCCAGCACGAGATCCCGGCGGAGGTGGTCGAGGAGGTCGTCGCCGTCTACGGCACCCGCAGCCGCAATCCCGCCGACATCGCCGAAGAGAACGCGCAGCTGCCGGCGGCGCTACGCACGCGGGCGGCGCTGACGGTGCTGGCCGACCGTGAGCAGGAATACTGCCTCGAGTATTTCGAGGGGCGAACCGTGTCGCGGCGGGTGGCGGCGGTGCTGCTCGCCCACACCGGACGGCTGCGCGACGCGGTGCGCACGCACGGCGCCGAGGGCTACCAGCACACCGCGGCGCGGCTGCGCCGCTTTGGTCCGGGCTTTCGCCTGGCGCTGGCGTTGCACCGGCGGATCGGGATTGCCGGCCCGCTGGCGCGCGAATTGTCCGACCGCTTCGAGGTCCAGCTCGCTGTCCGCATCCTGCTGAAGAACCTGACCGCGTTCAATAGCGAGCAGATCGGTCCGTTGTTCGGCAGCGGACCGAGCGCCGCCATGGCGCAGCAGATCGAGCTTCGGTTGAGCGAGATCGACCGCTCCATCGCCGCGCTGAAGCTGCAATATCCGAGCTATGTGCGCCGGCTCGGGACGCAATATCTGGCCCGCGCCGCCGCGCGCTTCGAGGAGGAGAGCTACCGGAGGCTGCGCGCGGAGTCGATTATCAACCAGGAGGTCTTCGACGACCTGCAGCGTGAATTGCGCCGCCGCCGCCGGACGGTCGAAGCGCGCACCGTGCTCGATCTCGGATTGAAGAGCGATGATCTGCTCGGCCGCGTGCCGATGTTCGCGGTCCTTGGCGACAAAACCCGGCGCGCCGTCGCCCGACTGTTGCGTCCGCGTCTCGCGGTGCCGGGCGAGGTCATCGTGCGTCGCGGCGAGCGCGGCGACGCGATGTATTTCATCTCGTCAGGCGCGGTCGAAGTACGGATTTCGCCGCATCCGGTCCAGCTTGGCAGCGGCGATTTTTTCGGCGAGCTGGCGCTGCTGGTCGCCGACCGCCGCAACGCCGATGTGGTGGCGCTCGGCTATTGCCAGCTCTTGAGCCTCGCGGCGCGCGACCTCAACCGCCTGTTCGGCACCGAGCCGGCACTCCGCGATCACATCCGCGCCGTCGCCGCGGCCCGCGCCGCTGCCGCCCAATCCAGCTGACACGGCCGCAGCGGCAGCCGCCATATCAGGCCTGATGCTGATCAGCTCTGTGCGAACAGGTGTTGCACGTCGGCTTGAGCGATCGCCGGGTTCAGCGCGTCAAAGCGGCCGGTGGCCTTGAGCTGCTCGGCAATCTGGCGGCTGGTCGCCGCCGCCATCAGCGCGACGGCGCTGGCGGTGCTGGCGCGCGCCACACCCAAGGCTTCGAGCTCGGCGACGCTCGGCGAGCCGGCGCGCACGTTGACGTTGACCGGCGCCGCCAATGCCTTGACCAGCCGGCCGATGGTCTCGCGGTCGCGCAGACTGATTGGATAGAAACAGTCGGCGCCGGCAGCGAGATAGGCCTTGCCGCGCTCGACGGCCGCGTCGAACCGGCCGGCGGGATCGCCGATGTTGCGCAGATAGAGATCGGTGCGCGCGTTGATCACGATCGGCACCCCGACGGCGCGGGCGGCTTCACGCGCGGCGCGAATGCGCTCGGCGGCATCGGCGACGGTGCGGATCGGCGCCGCCGCTCGGGGTGTCCCGTCTTCCAGATTTACCCCCACCGCACCGGCACTGATGATGTCGCGGACCGATTTCCCGACCGCATCGGGGGTGTCGCCAAATCCCGCCTCGATGTCGGCGGTCACCGGCACGTGCACCGAGCGGACGATGCGGCGGGTCGCAGCCACGACCTCTTCCCACGGGGCCGCCTCACCGTCGGCATAGCCGATCGCCCATGACACGCCGCCGCTGGTCGTGGCGATCGCCGCAAAGTCCGCTGCCGCAAAGATGCGTGCGCTCAGCGCATCCCACGCGTTGGGCAGCAACAGCAACGAACCCCCGCGGTGCATGCGGCGAAAAGCCTCGGCCTGCAGGGCTCGCTCGGTCGCGTTCATCGGTTGCTCCCGCGTCGCCAACAGGGATCCCGCAACCCTCTCCCGATCGCTGAACGACGTCAAGCGAGGGAGGCGCCGTCACATACCCGCGGGATTATTGTCTCAGATTGCCGATGCGAATCTCCGCAAGTTCCCGCGCTGTTTCCTGTTGCACTACGTCAAAATCGGCTAATCTGCGACAGACACCATCGATTGACAGGGTGGAGGCGATGTCAGCCGCCTATAGCACGGTCAAATCACCAGAGCGCGTGGTCGCCCGGTTCCTGCTCCAATATTACAACATCTGGGAGAAATACTTCCCGGCTCTCAATAAACGCGCCCATTGGCAGGTCATTTTTATGGCCCGGTCCTGCGATGCCGGTGGCGTGTCGAGCCGGGCGATCCACCGCACCCTGTACGGGTCCTACGGCACCGACATCAGGACTTGCATCGAGCGGATCAAGGATTGCGAGCGCGACGGCTTTATCAGGGTCTTTGACACGGCGAACCGGGAATGCGCTGCCGCCGCGGGGTGCCTGATCGGGCCGACCGGCCAATTGTTCGAGAGCTTCGACGCGCACTGTCGCGACACGGTCGACGAGATTTGCGCCGTGGCCGGTGACGAGGTCTATCGCCACGCTCGCGCGATCGGGTGCGACGACGGCTTGATCTCGGAGATCTACCGCTTTTTTGGTGCCTGCGACCAGAAATGGCGGGAAACCTGCGAGCACGTGGTCAGGACAAAGGGACTGACCCCCGCCCATGTCGAAGACTCGATGGACCATCTGGTGACCTACCAGTATTGGGCTATCGTCATGCTGCTGTGGTCGGCCGCCGCTTTCGGCGGCGATCGCACCGGACCCGCGGCGCTGGTCATCGACGAAATCATCAGTCGGATGTGGGACCGGCTGCGGCTCGGCCATCTCGCCATCAAGGAACGCGTCGGCAATCTGATCCGCTGGGGCTTTTTTGCCGAAGAAACCATAAAAAAGCACAAGGCGGTTTCCCTGACCCGGATTGCCGGCGACGCGATCAGTGCCGGGCTGGCCGAGACGCGGCCGTTGCTGGCCGACCTGCACGCCAGGCTCGTCATGGAGCATCTCGGAGCGAGCGCCGGCAAGGTCGCCTGATACGGAGCGGGTTTCGGCGACTTTTCAACCGCCGAAGAGCCGGGGTTCGGACCGGAGTTGCCGGTCGGCGGAGTATCGATGATGCGCCGCGCTACCGGCGTTGCAGCAGCGGTGCTGATTTTCCTCGCAGCGCTGCGTTCGGAGGCGCAGGCGACACCTTCGAGCCACGGCGATGCCGGTTCGGTGCTGGCCCGCTCGCTGGCGACAACCGAACGGCGTTTGGGACCGGCGGCGCCGGATTTGCTGCCGATCCTGTCTTCATTGGCGCAAATACGGTTCGAGCAGGCCGAATTCGCCGAGGCGACGGCGCTGCGCCGGCGATCGCTGAGGATCGCGATTGCCGCTTACGGCAGCGCGTCGCTGCAAGCGGCGGACGCAATGGCGGCACTCGCTCGTCTGTACATCGAGTTGCGCCGCTATCTCGATGCCGAACCGCTGGCGATCGCGGCAACCAACGTGCTTCGCGATCGGCTCGGGGAGTCCAACCCCGCCCTGGCGCCGGTGCTGGCCGACCAGGCACGGATCGCACTCGCGAGGGGCGACGACGACCGCGCCCGCAAATGGGCCGAGGAAGCGGTCGCGATCGACAAAAAAAACGACAAGGCGCCGCAAAGTGACCGGTTGCGGGTGCTCGGCGCCGTGCTGGCTAGCGAGGGCCGGTTCGAGGACAGCGAGCGGGCGCTGCGCCGGGCCCTCGCCCGCGACCGCGCCACGGGCGATCCGCTCGCGACCGCGCGCAGCCTCGCCCAGCTCGGCGACGCCTATCTAAGGCAGAAGCGCTATGCCGAGGCCTTGCCGCTGGTCGAGGAGGCGGCCTTGCTCGACGAGGACCATCTCGGCCCCACCCATACGCTGATCGCCGAGGATTTTCACGATCTGGGCCTGATCTATCTCGCGACCAACCGCTCCGCCGATGCGGCCAAAGTCCTGCGCACGGCGATCGACCTCTTGGAGCGCGGTGCCGGGCGAGGCACACCTACCCTCGCCTACGTCCAACTCGACCTTGCCCGCGCCGAGCACGCACTCGGCCACGAAAAGAAGGCCCAGTCTTTGTTCACCGATGCCCGCCGGATCCTCAATGCGGCCGAGGACGAAGAACGAGACCGCCAGCGGCAAGTCTAAGAGCCCCCGTTGCCGAGGCCGGCGTCGCAACCACGTGGTGGCTGCGAAAACCACAGGGCTCAGCCATCTCGACCTTGCTGATCGTGGTCGGGCTGCGGGCGATGGCTCGACGACGCCGCCCGACCGTTGCGCTAAAATCGGAGGCGGCCTGCCGCTCGGCTGGGTCGCGACAAACCCCTTTTCATCATGTCCGGGTCGGCCGGCCGATGGACTTCGATCACAGCAGCGACATCCCCTGGCTCCCCGCCACGGCCGCCAGGATCGTGATGACGCTCAGTGCGAGGAGAAGCCAGTGAGCCCGGTGCAGCAGCGCAAAAGCCTTGTCGGGCGCCGCCGTGGCCCGAGCATGGAACCGCCGGTGGAGAATGAGCGGCTCGGCGATGAACAGGATGACCGTAAAAAGCAGCCATAGGCACACCATAGCGTGCATCCACCAGAACTCGCCCGAGCGAAACCGGCTCCACAAGTCGAGGCGACCGGTCATGTAGAAGCCGGTCAGCGCGACGACCAGCGTGGCGAGCCGCGCCTGCCAGACGAACCGCCGCTCGATGGCCTCGAAGACCTGAAGCCGGTGCGCGCCGAGATCGCCGCGCCGAATGGCCGGCAGTACGACCATCGTCACCATCGCGATCCCGCCGATCCAGATCACGACGGCAAGAACATGCAGCGCCCGGGCGACAGCGACATCATCCACGGCTTGCCTCGCGAGGATCATTCGTCGCCCGCGTCTCGGACGCGAGGCCCAAGCTGCGGGCGAGCGACGCGCCGGGAGCCAGCAGATCGGCCAGGGTGTAGCCGTCCAGCGTCCGCAAAAACGCCAAGGTCGCCTCGTGAAGCGCGCGGCGCAGCACGCAGCATCCTTCGATCCGGCAGAACCCGGCTTCGGCGAGACACCCCATCACGGCCAGCTCTTCTTCGCTGTCTCGCACGACTGCCCCGACGCCGATCTCGGCGGGTGGGCGCGTCAGCCTTATCCCGCCTCCGTTGCCGCGGATCGTGTCGACGTATCCCTGCTGGCCGAGCTTGTTCACCACCTTCATCAGGTGGGTTCGTGAAATCCCAAAGCTTTCGGCAATCTGCGTGATGGTCGCAAATTGTCCCTTACGGGCGCCGACATAGATCAGCGTCCGCAACGCGTAGTCGGTCCACAAGGTAAGGCGCATGGGCGTTTCGTCTCCCGCACGATCGGGAGTGCCGATCGTTGACTCTATAAACATACATGTTATATGGATCTTATATCGAAGCGCAATATGACAATCCCCATTTGGATCGTCGGGCGAGAGTACGAATGGGCGTTGACACGCGGGCCGGGACACACGATCGCGATCTGATTCTCGCGGACATCGTGGCGCGCACCGGCATCGACGAGGCGATGATCGACCGGCTGGTGCGAGCTTTTTATGGCCGCGCCCGGCTCGACCCGCTGATCGGCCCGATCTTCGAGAGCCGGGTGCGCGACTGGGAGGATCACTTCGACCGCATGTGCGCCTTCTGGTCGTCGGTCGCGCTGATGAGCGGTCGCTATCACGGCCAGCCGATGGTGGCTCACATGCCGTTGCCCATCGACACTCCGCATTTCGATCGCTGGCTGGAGATCTTCGCCGCGACCGCGCGGGAGGTCTGTCCGCCCGCCGCGGCCACTCATTTTCTCGAACGCGCTCATCGGATTGCCGACAGCCTCGAACTGGGCATCGCTTGTCAGAAGGGAAAAATCAGGCCGAGGCGAGCGCGGCCGCCGCAAACCCTCCCGCCTGAGGCGTCCGCAGCGGCGCGCGTGATCGGCGAATAGCCGCCCACCGTCGACAAAAGAATTTGCCGTGGATCGCGACAGCCCTAACGGGGTAACCCATTCCGCGGATGGCTTTGTCGTCGACGCCCGGATGATCGCCGGGGAACTGGGTCTTTCGCCCGACGATTTCTGGCGGGAAATCAAGCGCGGTATCGTCTACGGCGTCGTCGAACGGGGCGAGGGCGACGATGCCGGCCGCATGCGGCTGACCTTCCGCTATCGCGCCCGGTCCTGGTCGGTAACGCTCGAGGACCCGGTACAGTGACCTGCCGATCCCGCGGACAGCCCGTCCTGGAGGCCAGCTCCGCTGCCTGCTCGTTGAGGACGTACCGCTTGGCTCAAGACCAGGCGGTCGCGGACTTGCTTGACGCCGGATACGTTTTCCGCGGCGACCCGCAAGGCGGTACGCTGCCGCTGATCGAGCATCGCGCCGCTCAAGTCGACGATCCCGTCATTCACCTGAACATCAATTGCGCTCTGTTGCGCCCATGCCTGCTTGTCGAGTTCGGTCTCGATCTGCCGGCGAATCTCGGCATCGCTCACCGATGCCGAGTTCGGCTTGGGTGAAAGCACGACAAACGCATGCAAGATGTCACTGCGGCTAACCATGCCGACCAGTTCGCTGCCGCGAAGCACAGGAACTCGTTTGATGTCGTGCTTTTCCGTCAGCCTGACGACCTCATCGAGGGGCGCGTCCATGGCGACCGTCACGACACCCCGGGTCAGCGAAACCCGCGCTAGAGCGAGGCCCCGATCGCGCGCCGCAACGCCTGCGCGGCGTCCGCGGCCTTCTCTATGGGTATATTGGTGAAGCTGAGCAGCAATCCCGGCCCACAATCATTTTCGATCGAGTGGCCCGACAGCGCAGCCGGGGCTAATCCTTGTGCTTCTGCGAGCCGGACCAGCGACGTGTCGGAGGTGTCGCCTGACGGAGGCGCCAGCAGATGCATGCCGCCGGATTGAAGACCGATACGCAGGCGGTCGCCGAACGCCGTTGCAAGTGCCTGAGCCAGCGCCGCCCGCCGGTCCGCATAGAGGTCGCGCATGCGCTTGAGGTGGCGAGAAAAGTGGCCGTCCGCCATAAACCGTGTAACGACGGCCTGCTCGAGCCGGGCATTGCCGGCATGGAACGCACGGCAGGCGATCAGGAAGCGATCGGCGAGCGCATTGGGCACGACGACGTAGCCGAGGCGCAAGGAAGGAAGCAGCACCTTGCTAAAGCTGCCCGCGTAGAGCACCACGTCGCCGCGGTCGAGGCTCTTCAGCGCCGGCAAAGGGCGGCCGGCGTAGTGGAATTCGCCGTCGTAATCGTCCTCGATGACCCAGGCGTGCACGGTGTTGGCCCAGGAGAGCAGGGCAAGGCGTCGCGTCAGCGTCAGCGCCACTCCGAGAGGGCTCTGATGCGACGGTGTGACCACCGCAAACCGAGCCTGCGGCGCGCGGACGATGGCGTCCGCGATCCGCATCCCCTCATCATCGACAGGTACCGGGACGAGCCGCGCGCCGGCGGCGCTCAAGCCCTGCCGCGCCAAGCGGTAGCCGGGATCTTCAAGCCACACCGCGTCGCCCGGCTCGATCAGCGCCCGGGCAATCAGCGCGAGCGCGCCCTGATAGCCACAGGTCACAAACACCTGCTGCGGCGCGCAGGCAATGCCACGCGCAATCGCGAGGTAAGCGGCGATTGCCTCGCGCAGCGGCCAGTATCCGGCGGGGTCGGGATAGACGAGGTCGGCGAGCGATAGTGCCCGTGCTTCGCGGGCCACGAGCCGGGCCCAGAGCTTGCGCGGGAAGGCGTCGAGCGCCGGCAGCCCCATACGGAAGGCAAGCGGCGCGACATCGACCGCCGGCCCCTCTGCCGGGCCCGGCGAGGGCAGGGTGACATCACTCGTCGCCGGGACGCGCGCGTTTCGAAAAAGATGTGGGGCGACCATCGTTCCGGTCGTCCCGCGCGCGACAATCCATCCTTCCCCAGCCAACATTGCATAGGCGGCGTCAACGGTGCCCCGCGCGGCGCCGAGCTGTGCCGCGAGGCTGCGCGCCGACGGCAAGCGCTCGCCCGGACGCAACTGTCCATCGGTGATCCCGCCGCGCACACGCTCATAGATCTGGCGAAAGATCGGCACCGGGCTGCGCCGGTCCACGACAAAGGCGGCGTCGGTTGATATTCGCGCCACCGGCATGGCTCAATCCATATGTTGGAAATTGGACCTATAAGTAGTCCAACGGCTACATAAGTTCAAACCAACACGGCACCGCTGGAGGTCCGATGCACGCGGAACGCTTGAACGCTTACGAAGCGGCGCCTGAGGCGATGGCGGCGCTTCGCCAAGTCGAAGCCTACCTGCACCACGGTCTTGACGAGAACCTGATCGAACTGGTCAAGATGCGGGCGTCGCTGATCAACGGCTGCGCCTATTGCCTCGCTATGCACAGCAAGAAACTGCGCGGCAACGGCGAGAGTGAGCAGCGGATCTATCTGCTGGACGCCTGGCGCGAGTCTTCGCTCTACACCGCTCGCGAGCGAGCCGCGCTCGCTTGGACTGAGGCGCTGACCCGCGTAGCCGAAACCCATGCGCCGGACGTCGCCTATGAGGAGGTCAGCCGCCATTTCAAGGGTAAGGAGCTTGTCGATCTGACCGTGCTGATCGGGATGATCAATTTGTGGAACCGGCAGGCAATCGGCTTTCGCTATCAGCATCCGGTGGACTGAAGGGGTAGGCTCGGATGGGGTAGGCTCGGCTGCGGTCAGCTCGTGCTCGATACCGGGCTCGATAATGTCCACGCAAATCGGAGGGTGAGATGGAAATACGCACGCGTGGCAATTACGAACTCGCCGGTCGCGAACTGGTCGCCGAAGGAGCGGATTTGCGAGTGCAAGTGCTGACGCTTGCTGCCGGGCAGTGCGTTCCTTGGCACTACCACAGTGAGGTCACCGATGCCTTTGTCTGTCTCGAAGGGCCGATGGTCGTCGAGACCCGCGCGCCGCGGAACGCCTATTCGCTGATGCCTGGACAGCGCTGCGCCGTCCCGCCCAAGACCGCCCACTACGTCCACGGCGAGACGGGCGGGCCCTGCAAGTTTCTGATCGTCCAAGGGGTTGGCGTCTACGATTTTGTTCCGGTCGGCGGCTGAGCAGGGTTGCTTCTACGGCCCGCGTGTCGCGGAATAATCGTCCGGGCGGGGTCGGACTGAGTCTCCGAATGACGATTATCTGGAGTTCATGCACATCTTCTCAAGGGAAACAGGTATCCGATGGCAGGGATTGTAACGGCGGTCGCCCTTAGCGCGACGCACACACTCAGCAAACCGAACGCTGCCAGCATCCGGCTGCTGACCGGGCTCGGCGTCGAGGGTGACGCGCATTTGGGCGAGACCGTCAAACACCGCTCGCGGGTGGCGCGCGACCCAACTCAGCCCAATCTGCGCCAAGTTCACCTGATACAGGCCGAGCTGTTCGAGGAGCTGCGCGCCGCCGGCTTTGAAATAGCGGCAGGGCAGATGGGCGAGAATGTCACGACGGCGGGGCTTGATCTGTTGGCGCTACCGGCCGGTGCGCGCCTGCACCTGGGCACAGTGGCCATCGTTGAGGTGACCGGCCTGCGCAACCCGTGCGCGCAGCTCGAGCGCATTCGGCCGGGCCTGATGCAGGCGACCCTGGACCGCGACACGGACGGAAATCTGATCCGGAAGGCCGGCATCATGGGCGTCGTTCTCGTTGGCGGCGACATTCGGCCCGGCGACCCAATTCAGGTCGAGCTGCCGCTACCGCCTCATCAGCCGCTGGCTCCGGTGTAGGACGTGAGTGAATCAGCAAAGCTGGTGGGTTTCTCGACGCGTTCAGAGCACGGGCTGAGGCGATTGCGACGGCTTGCGCCCGTCGCGGGGATTGCTTTCGGGCCTGCCCGATGACCCAGCCGGCCGCCATCGCCGAGGCCGATCCAAGTGGGATCGCCGATGGCGCACCACCTTGACCTTGACACCGTCCGTGACGCGATGCTCACCGAATTCGCTCCGGCTCGGGCCGGTGCCGCGCCCCGCTGAGCAATTGCCGGAGTGCCAGAAAACCGTTGCCAATCCGCCGCTGCCGGCAAAAATCGATCACTTCGCCAACTCGCGCGCTCACCTAACCAAATGGTTAGAAAATTTTTGTAGTCGGTTGGCGCGAATGCCGCTGCCTTTGCATTGCCGCAGTCATTGCGAGCGCAGGTAAGCAATCGGGTCCTCCGAAGGCTCCTCCGCATGGGATTGCCGTGCCGCCCTTCGGGCGGCTCGCAATGACAGTGCCAATCGAGCGGGATTCGCCTTCAATAAAAACACGATGCTCGGCGGTGCCGGCGCTGCAGACACGCGTTGAAATCAAGCCGGTGATCGAGCGCAAGCGGCAGGGGTAATTCATAACCGCAGGCCGCGCCTCCGTTCGGAAATTCCCGGCTCTGCGCAAGTCCCAACTTAATCCTGTACACGATGTGTACTTCCTCCGGCGGTGGTGGAAAGAACCCACCCTGCCAACCGTCGCTTCTCACTCGTCACTGCGTCGCGTCCGCAGAAGTTGAAAAGCGCAGGCGCAGCAGCTTCAATTCCTCCTTCGCTGCTGCTCGACTGGAGATTGCCGACGATCCGCGATCACACGCCGGCGGACGGGTGAGCAGTGGGCGACCGACGGGCCGATGGTTGCGGTGATGGTCAACCCAACAGCCGCCGCAATCGCGACGAGCTGCACCAGCCCCGAGGCATTAAGGATCGTTGTCATTGTCGCTCCGTATCGGAAGGGATGTGTTCGACGAGGCTTCCGATAGGCTGGTATTCACGGCCTCCGCGCCGCAATTCTACGACGCCGGACATTGATCGGGATCAATGGTCCATTTGGACCGGCTGGTGACAATAAAACCGAGATCGCGGATTTGCGGCCGACCGGCGGAGCGCCAGTAAACCTCGTTGACAATGCCGAACCCGAACGTTGCCCAGACCCGACTGGGTCCGAGCGCCGTCGTAACCATGTCCTTGGCGCTCGATGTCCAGGTGGGCGGAATCCCCGGCCAGCCGGGTGCGGGCCCAGCTTGTCGGATCCCCTCATGGCCTCGCACGCGACGACCCTGCCGTGGACCGACGCAACTATGCCATTGGCGGTCACTGATGGCGCTTCGACCATGTGATGGTCCGTCTCGTCGCGTCTCGGATGGATATCTGAACCTCTTGTTTTGTCGGGAGAGGCCGCCTGATCCTCAACCAAACCTCTAAACTAGGTGGGATTAGCAGCTGCCGCGCCGCTCACCTGTCCGTCATCGGCGCGCGCGCTGCTCGGCTGCCGGCGGGTCTCTGGGTTAGAATGGCGCGCAACACGACGGCCTCATTATGAATTTCGTCGTGGGCAGCGAACACGAGGGTGAGCCGACGCTCTTGCGCGAGTGCCCGGAGCTCGTTTAGCGCTTCGGCATGATGCGCTAATTCGGCTCGGTATTTGCGTTGGAATTCATCCCATCGGCTTGGGTCGTGGCCGAACCAACGGCGCAGTTCTGTACTGGGCGCGAGGTCCTTTGCCCAACGATCGATACCCGCTATGGATTTTCGAAGACCGCGCGGCCACAGCCGATCGACGAGGATGCGAACTCCGTCTTCGGGCGACGCTGGCGCATAAGCTCGTTTCAGCCGAACGTCCGACGAATTTGTTGGGTCTGTCATCCAGCAAGGCGTCAGCCGGCGCCATCGCTCCTCGAGCGCCGGCGACTCGGGCCGCCCCTCTCGATAAACGCGCAGATTTTTTTGCATTCCCTCAAAACTCATTCCTCGATTTCGAGTGTGGCGTATTCGTCGGGTCGGTAGGCGTTTTGGAGCCCGCGAGGTTTTTGATCCCGCGAGGCTTTTCATGCCGCGAGACTGGCCGCTTCAGTGCGGCAGCTCTGCAATCTCGGACATTGACCCTGGTCAATGATCCCGGTTTTGCCGTGGTCATCATGCGATTGGTGGCGGTTTACGCCGTCGTAGCGCGCTAAGGTGGCGGCCCCCGGCCAACAATGCCCGTGGCCACCATGATGCGTTGGCCTTTATGCTCGAATGGGTATGACCGTGGCGGCTGAGCACTCGATTACGACGAACGACGATACGATGAAGATTTTCCACAGGGTACGGCTCTCGCGCCGCTCATTGAGGAAGGATATCGACTGCCTTTAGAGTGCCAGTCTCAAAACCCGAGCGAGCGCTGTGCTGGTTCCGGCGGCCCGACGTGAACGCCCTCCAGTTCGAGCATACGGATCTTCGCAGCCGTGCCACCCGGCGCGGAAAAGCCGCCGAGTTTACCCCCGGCCGCCAATACGCGATGGCAGGGGATGATCAGCGCCACTGGATTCTTAGCCATCGCTTGCCCGACGTCGCGCGCGGCTTCCGGTCCGGCCCCGAGTTCCCGCGCCAGCGCACCGTAGGTCGTCGTGTGGCCCCAGCTGACGCGCCGCGCGGCATCATAGATCTCTTTAACAAACGCGTCCTGCTCGCCGAGGTCGAGCTTGACGCCGGAAAAATCCGTCTTCTCGCCCTCGAAATAACGCGTCGCGGCGGCGACAGCTTCAACCACTTGCGGTGGGGGTGCGCCAGGTTTGGCGTCCGGCAGCCGGCGCAACAGATCTCGTTCGCTCGCTGCGGCGCGTCGAGTCGGCAACTGGAAACGCGTGATGCCGACGCGGTTCCAGGCGATACCACAGAAACCGGCCACAGTTTCGAAGATGAGATAATGGTGCATCGTATGGTCCGCGGGACCGCCCTCGCTTTTGCATCCACGATAAAAAGGTCGTGTCCCTTGGAGTGGTGTAGGAGCTGTGGATAAGTAGCCCGCCGCCGTGGACCGCCACGAGTTCAGGCGGCGGCGGGCTACTTATCCATAGCGGCGGTCATCGCGGGTCTTCGGTAGGGTTTTGGTCGCCAACTTCAACGCGAACCAAGGACCCGACGATGACCGACGAGATGATGAGCCTTCGCACGCTTTTGGAGAAGAGTTCGGATGCCGAGCTACTGCGCGAGATGGTGGGTTTTGCGGCGCAGCGGCTGATGGAGCTGGAGGTCGAGGGCTTGACCGGCGCCGCGCACGGCGAGCGCAATCCCGAGCGCCTCAACCACCGCAACGGGTACCGCGACCGGGTGTGGGAAACGCGCGCCGGCACGGTCGAGCTGCGCATCCCCAAGCTGCGCCGGAGCTGCTACTTCCCGGCTTTTCTGGAACCGCGGCGGATGGCCGAGAAGGCGCTCGCGGCGGTGATTCAGGAAGCTTACGTCCACGGCGTGTCGACCCGTTCGGTCGACGATCTGGTCCAGGCGATGGGCATGACCGGAATGTCCAAGAGCCAGGTCAGCCGGCTGTGCGCCGAGATCGACGACAAGGTCGCTGCCTTTCTCAACCGGCCGCTGGAAGGCGAGTGGCCCTATCTGTGGCTCGATGCGACTTACCTGAAGGTGCGCGAGAACGGGCGTATCGTCTCGGTCGCCGTCATCATCGCGGTGGCCGTCAACGGCGATGGCCGGCGCGAGGTGCTGGGCATCGCGATCGGCGCGTCGGAGGCCGAGACTTTCTGGACCGACTTCCTGCGCTCGCTGGCGCGGCGCGGCCTGCGCGGCGTCAAGCTGGTGATCTCGGATGCGCACGAGGGGCTGAAGGCAGCGGTCGCAAAGGTGCTGCATGCGTCCTGGCAGCGCTGCCGGGTACACTTCATGCGCAACGTCCTGGCCCATGCCGGCAAGCAGGGCCGCCGCGTCGTCGCCGCCTTCATCGCCACCGCCTTCGCCCAGGAGGATGCCGAGATGGCCCGAGCCCAATGGCGCCAGGTCGCCGATCAGCTCAGGCCCAAAGTGCCCAAGCTCGCCATCCTGATGGACCAAGCCGAAGCCGACGTCCTCGCCTTCATGAGCTTTCCCAAGGATCACCGGCCCAAGATCCACAGCACCAATCCGCTGGAGCGGCTCAACGGCGAGATCAAGCGCCGCACCGAGGTCGTCGGCATCTTCCCAAACGAGGCCGCAATCACCCGCCTCGTCGGCGCCATCCTGCTCGAACAAAACGATGAATGGGCGGTCCAGCGCGCTCGCTACATGACCCTGGAAACTATCGCTCCATTGAGCGAGGATCCTATCGTCAGGCTGCCCGCCCTATCCGCCTGACACCGGCCGACCCCGCCGGAGAGCGCGATACTGCCGCCGCTCTTACACCACGTCCTGGGACACGATCGATAAAAATCGTGCCGCTGGTCCGGAAATTCAAACCGGCTCCAGCGCGCAATCGCGCAGTCGACCGGAAATCTCAAGTTAATTGGAGAAGCTTGCACCGTGATGATGAGCCGCCAAATTGGTCGGCAACGAGTTCACGTGTTTCGAGGTTTCACCCGAGCGAAGGAGGCGAGCAACGCCGGGGCGCCCCAAGAACCGGCTGCATACGTTTCCGCTGTCGCGGCGCAGTGGTCGCGATTGGCGGCGCCGTGTCGATCGGTGCATGACCCGCAGGAGGAGGCGTCGCCTGGGGGCACAAAGCCCAGATCTTCGAGGCCGCAGATCGGCAGATGCGCCAATGGATTATCGTCACCGCCGCGGAAGCGGGGGGTCCACCGAGACGGCCGAAACCTTGCGGAGTTGGATTCCCGCTTTCGAGCGCGTGCGGAAATTAAAGTTCGGCAGGATCGGCGCGGTGCGTCCTTCGAGACGGCCGCTTCGCGGCCTCCTCAGGATAAGGATTCCTTGATGCCTTCAACGGCTTGCTCATGGTGAGGAGCACTCGTAGGGCGCGTCTCGAACCCGGCACGACGTTGGTGCCGCCATTTCTTCACAGCCGCTTTCGCGGGAATGAAGGCGCGAAGGCGTCGTAGATCAATGGATGCTCAGCGATCGCCCATGTGGGCGTCCATATATGCGCGGAGAATGGCGTTGATCCGCGTCTGATAACCGCGTTCGCTGCGGAAGTCATTCGAAGAGGTCGGGATCCGAGCGCATGGCCACTGCCTCCTTCCGCCGCGGCATGACCACCCGCGCATCCTTCCAGAACGCCTCGTCGGTCGGTTTCGCATCGGGGTCGCCGATGATCCCGGCATGGATCTCTTCATCGGTCGTCGAGCGCAGACGCCGCCAGTCGGTTTTGGGCTCACTCATCGCGGTGGTTCCAGAAATATCGTCGCTCATGGGGTTCTGACCTCCATGCCGATATGATGCGACGCTCATCGGCAAACCGCTGTCGTCATTCCCGCGAAAAGCGGGAATCCAGAGGGCCGAGGAGTCGTTGGCTGCCCTGGACCCCCGCTTTCGCGGGGGCGACGATACCTTCGATGAGATGGGGCCTTCCCCGAGAGACCCTCAGGGCGGCTGGTTCCCCATGATGATCGTGCCGGAGGCGGCGAACATGCCGCCCACACCGTGGCAGACCGAGATTTTGGCATCGGGGATTTGGGCGGGGGCGGTGCCGCGCATCTGGCGCATGCTCTCCTGCAAGGCGTACATGCCGTACATGCCGGAATGCATGTAGGAGAGGCCGCCGCCATTGGTGTTGAGCGGCAATTTGCCGCCGGGGGCGGTGTTGCGCTCGGCGATGAACGGGCCGGCTTCGCCGCGCCCGACAAAGCCCAGATCTTCGAGACCGTAGATCGGCAGATGGGCGAAGGCGTCGTAGATCATCAGATGGTCGATGTCCCGATGGGTGATGCCGGCCTCGGCAAAGGCCTTGGCGCCCGACACACGAAACGCGCTTGACGAGGTGAAATCCTTCATCTGGCTGACCATCGGGGTCTCGACAAATTCGCCAGTGCCGAGGATGTAGACCGGCCTGGTCGGGAAATCCTTGGCGCGCTCGGCCGAGGTCAGGATTAGGGCGCCGCCGCCATCGGTCACCAGGCAGCATTGCAGCAGCCGAAATGGATAGGCGATCATCCGCGAGCTCAGCACGTCGTCGACGGTGATCGGGTCCTTGAAGGTGGCACGCGGGTTTTTGCCGGCCCATTCGCGCTGCACCACCGAGACCATCGCCAGGGTCTCGTCGGAGAGGCCATAGGTCTTCATGTAGCGCAGCACCGGCACCGTAAACAAAGTCGGCGGTCCCATCGGCCCGTAGGGCTGCTCGAACTGGCCGGCGAGGCTGGTCGGCGCGACAATGTTGCGGGTGCGTCCGACGCCGGAGCGGCCGCTCTCGCCATGGGTGATCAACACCGTGTCGCACAGCCCCGAGGTGATCGCCGCCGCGGCGTGACGGGTATGGATCATAAACGAGCAGCCGCCGACCGCGGTGCCGTCGACCCATTTGGGCGTGAGCCCGAGGTAATGCGCGATCGTGGTCGGGGTCTCGCCGGCGGTTGCGATGCCGTCGATGTCGGCGGGCTTGAGGCCGGCATCGGCCATCGCGTTCAATGCCGCGTCGGCGTGCAATTGGATTTGCGAGGTGTCGGGAATGATTCCGAGCTTGGTGGTCTCGGCGGCGCCGACGATGGCGATCGATTTTGGCTTCATCGCGCTTACCTCCGTGTCGGGCGGAAGAGCGGTAGGGTAATGTGGTCGTCAAGCTTTTCGTAGGCGACCTCGACCGGCATATCGAGCCGCAACGCCTCGGGCGTTTGTGGGCAGTCCGTGATGTTGGTCATCATCCGCGGCCCCTCGTCGAGCTCGACGACCGCGATCGAATAGGGTGGGGTAAAACCCGGCACCTGGCGGTGGTGGATTACATAGCTAAAGAGCCGGCCCTTGCCGCTTGCGGCAAACACCGCGACGTCGCGCGAGGCACAGGCGGGACAGAACGGGCGCGGCGGGAAATACGCCTTGCCGCAGGCGTTGCAGCGCTGCAGCCGCAATTCGCCTTCGCGCGTGCCCTCCCAGAAATGCTGCGTCTCCGGAGTCGGTTGCGGTCGTGCACGTCTTCCTTCCGACATCCCCACCTCCCACCCTGCAATTGAAGCTCACTTTGACGTGGAGCTGACTTTGAAGCCTGGCGCGATTTCGGGCAAACGGAATGAACATCCGGTTTCCCCGCCGCTGCGGCACCGACGCCGGAATTATGGACATCGGGTAATCGCGGCGGCTGGCTGACTTGCCGATAGTGCCGCGCTCCGGGCTGTAGCCCGGTCGCTTTCACCATCGGAGGCTGTGCGATGACCCACTATGTTGGCTTGGACGTGTCGCAAAAATCGACCGCGATCTGTGTCGTGAACAACTCCGGTCGCCGACTGTGGCGTGGCCAGTGCGCCTCTGATCCGGAACAGATTGAGCGCGCGGTGCGGAGGCATGGCGGCGAGGATGCCCGCATCGGTATCGAGACCGGTCCTATGACGCCATGGCTGGTGCACGAGTTGCGCGGTCGCGGGCTCGCCGTCACGTGCCTCGATGCGAGGCATGCAAGGGCTGCGCTCAAAATGCAGATCAACAAGACGGATCAGAACGATGCGGAGGGACTGGCGCAGATCATGCGCACGGGATGGTATCGGTCGGTGCATGTAAAGTCGTTCGATTCCCATCGGGTGCGGGCCTTGCTGGGGGCACGAGCCCAGCTCGTCGGCATGACAACACGATTGTCGAACCATATCCGCGGTGTGCTCAAGACCTTCGGCATGCTGCCGGGAGCAGGGCGTGGACTGCCGTTCGACCGGCGCGTCGAGACGCTGCTTGTCGACCGGGCCGAAGTGGCGCCGATCGTTCGGCCCATGCTGGCCGCTTGGCGGCAACTGCGCCAGCAGACCGCCGCCTTCGACAAAGCGGTACGCGCGCTGGTGAAGTCGAGCCCCACGTGCCGTCACCTGATGGGTGTGCCCGGGATCGGAGTGCTGTCTGTGCTGGCCTATGTCAGTATGATCGAGGATCCGGCGCGCTTCGGCCGGTCACGATCGGTCGGCGCGCACCTCGGGCTCACCCCAAAACGATATCAATCGGGCGAGATAGACCGCAGCGGCAGAATATCGAAGTGCGGCGACACGCTGGCTCGCACGCTGATGTACGAAGCGGCGGTGGTGCTGATGTCGCGGGTCAAACGGGCTTCAGGCCTGAAAAACTGGGCCCAGGCGATTGCCAGACGATCAGGCGCTGGCAAGGCGCGCGTGGCGCTTGCCCGAAAACTCGCTGTGATCCTGCACAGCATGTGGCGGTCGGGCGAGCCGTTCCGCTGGTCCGAGCAGCCGGCGGCCGTCTGACGATACCTTCACCAGGATCCATCCGGGCGCCGCCTCGGATGTGATGGTTGCCCGACGGGGCGAGGGTGCAGGCGACTGCGACGGAGGGCCTTGGGCCGCGTAAAACACCACGCGAGCCCGCTGTGGACATTGCAGCGCCTGTGCTTCGAACCAGATGTTGCGGCGGACGCTTCCGACCGCGGAGAGAACCGTGACCCCGGTACGGCGACAGAAGCGTTCAAGATCCAGTTGACAGAGGAGACGCGATTAGAGAACCCGACCCCGTGAGAGGGTCGCTCGTTATCCCTGCGGCAAATCCTTGAAGTGCTTTGACAGGGCCAGCCCTTGGCTCTGGTATGATGAACCGATCTCGCGGCCGTAGAGTTTGTCGGGGCGGGAAATCAACCGCTCGTAGACGAGCCGCCCGACGATCTGGCCGTGCTCGATCAGAAACGGCACCTCGTGCGCGCGCACCTCCAGCACCGCGCGGCTGCCACGGCCGCCAGTCTCAGCCATGCCAAAGCCGGGATCAAAGAAACCCGCATAATGAACCCGAAACTCGCCGACCAGCGTATCGTACGCCAGCATCTCTGCCGCCTGGTCGGTTGGTATGGCGACCGCCTCGCGCGACGCCAGAATGTAAAAATCCTCCGGGTCCAGTATTATTCCTCGATCGTTGTTTGAAAATACCGGATCCCAAAAATCTCGAACATTGTAGAAGTCTGTTCGATCGACGTCAACTACCGGCGTATGCTTTCGCGCCTTGTATCCGACGAAACCACTCTGCAGGGTACCGCTTACATCAACGGTAACCGCCAGGCCGCCCTCGATTAATTCCCGGCCGATCGGGGAACCCGGGGGCACGATGCTAAAGCCGACCTCTTCGTGCAGGCGGCGCAGCGCGGCGTTGCTCGAAGTCGGCCGCCCGCGCCGAACTCGAAGTTGAACAAGGCGTGAGCCCTTGCGAACGCGAATGCTGAATGACCGAGGTGATAGTTCCGCGTAAAGCGGCCCTGAATAATTAGACCTGACACTGTCGAACTCCGTACCATGGTCAGTAATCACCCGGGCGAAAACGTTGAGGCGGCCAGTTGAACTCTTTGGATTGGCGGATCCCGAGGTACGATACCGCAGCTCTAAATGTTCCAGCAACGGCACAATATACACGCAGTCCCTTTCGAGGACGGCACCCTTGCGCAAATCGAGGGTATGAAGCTTCAGCGTGCGCAACTTTTCGGCAACCGTGCGGCCGGGACCAGGGAGAAAGCTCGCGCGGACACGATGCGCGACCTTCCCGAGACGCAAATCGAGGCTGGCGGGCTGAATCTGATCATCAACTATTGGTTCCAGAGACCGGATCTCGTGCGTTCGCTCGATCGCATCGCGCAATAACTGATATGGCAAGATCCCGGTCGCGTGCTCCAGTTCTCTCGGTTCGGGAGGCGGGAACAACTCTCCGGTCGAACGCTCGGCTTCGGGCGTCGGGAACAGCGCGGGTTCACGGATTTCGGTCATCGGGCAAACATCCGTCGAGAGCGGCATTCCATCTACGCCCGGCAGGTGACCCATGCAAACAGGGGACAGCCTGCCACAGGATCGCGATGGTATGCTCTTAACCCCTGCGCCCGCCAACCCCATCGGCTGAAGCCGGCGCAGCCCGGCGCGGCAATGCTGACCCGAATCCCGGTCCTGAGGAGCGCCCCATAATTCGCTTGTCACCCACTGTTCTTTTTTAGCCGCCTTGCATGTCAGGGCGGCGTCGTTGCGTTTGCCGCAACATCATCGAGCGTCGCGGCTATCGCTTCGACGGTGTGCGCGACGCCCGCGCCGAGCCCATGCCTCAGGGCGAGCCAGCGCGGATCATTGTATGAAATCGATACCTTGCCGGCGGCATCTTCAAACACCAGCGCCTTCAAGGGCAGGTCGAGGCCGATCGTCTGAGCAGCCTGCATCAGCGGCGTACCGGCCCTGGCATTGCCAAAGATCAAGACCTCGGTCGGTCGCAGCGGCAAACCGACCTCCGCGGCTCCGGCCGCATGATCGACGCGGGCGAACACGGTCATTCCTTTGGTCTTGATCTGTGCCTCGAGCCGATCCATGGTTTCCTTTGCCGCAAAGCCGCTCGAGATCGTGATCAGTCCGTCCGTCGCCATTCCCTGCTCCTCATTCACAAATCGTCATCACCGGCGCACCGCCTTGCCCGAAACCTATTTGGTGCCGTAGGCGGCAACGTCGTCGAAGAAGTGATCCCGAGATCGACCGCCTGCCGGCACCTGCCGGATGATCGGGATCGCCCGTCCTTCGCCCGCGCCGCCTCCCACGCGCAACTGGCTGAACCCGCCAAATCCCAGCCCCACGCGCTGACCCGCAGCCCGGTCGTGCCGAGCCTCCTATACGAGCCTCCTATAATGGATGTGTCACGCCTCCCGTATTCTTGAGAAGAACGGGTCAAAACTTATGCAAATACACCCGTTAACGGGTTTTCACTCCCGCAACCGTCTGGTAGAGTGAATCTTCGATTTCGGATAGGGAGGAATACGTCATGAAGGGTCTCTTGATCGGCGTGGCGGCGGTTGCCGCGCTGGCAATCTCTGTACCGGTCTGGGCGCAACCGGCTCCTTCCACGGCACCGCCGCCCGGTGCGACCGCGCCCGCTCCGGCGGCGCAGTCGGCAACGCCGAGCCAGATGAACCGTATGCCGGCCGGAGGGAGAGCGACGTCGAACAGGGGCATGGGCACCGGAACGCGCGCCCATCACCGGCGCCATGCCGTCGAGTCGAAGAGCAGTTCGTCGGCCGGCAGTCAAGCTGACCAGCTAAACCGGCAAGAGCTCTCTCAATTACAGGGCACCAATCCGACGACGATGAACCGGATGTCCGTCGGCGGAAGGGCGACCTCGGGGAATCCAAACCAATAAGCGCGGCTGCGTTCGAAGCATCGCCGGCCGCGAAACCGCGGGGCGTGGTCGGCGGCGCTTGCGCAAGGCGCCGCCGGCATTCGTATTCCAAAAATCGACGACGCGTTGAAGATCTCGGCGCCTCATTGTGGTTGCGATCTAGGTCCAGCGTGGTCGGTTCGCCAGCGCGGTCGCGAGACGGAGGCAAACGTAATTCTCCTCCCGAGTTGACCTGCCCTTTACGTGGCCGTTTTCGAAAGGTGCGCGGCACGGTGGCGGATCGCCAGCCAAGCCAGACGCCCGGCGGTGCGGGAGAGGCGGCCGTTGGCGGCAAAGCCGACGGCTTTGAAGATCATTTTGACCCCGCGGGCGACGTGATCTTCGCGATAGACCGCAAAGGCGCGGCGCGCATAAGCGTGTCCGCAGCGGCGACGATCGTAGGGCTGGGTTGTCTCGTTGGCGGCATAATAGGCGTAGGCGAGCTCGTCGTCCTCGGATTCGGCGAGCCGCCCGAGCGCCACACACAGCCGGCGCCAAAACCCCACGCGCTCATGTTCGAGACATCGGCGGAGGGTGCGGTAGAAGAGTTTGTAATGACGCACTTCGTCGGCGGCGATGTTGCGGCAGATTTCCTTCAGTACCGGTTCCTGCACCGCATCGCGCAATGCCGAATAATAGGAGCTCGTGGCGGTCTCGACGATGCAGCGGGCGACCATCTCGCCGGCCCGCGAACCGCGGCGCGACCGATCGCGGTCGAAATCGATCCGATATCCGGCCCGGAACCGGGCGAAGGCGGCGGCGAAATCGAATTCGGGATCGGCTAGCTCGGCCCAATGTCCGAGCGCCCGGCCGTGCTGGATTTCCTCGGCACCCCAGCGTCGTGCGTTCGCCTGAAATTCCACATCGTCGTGAAACACCCGGCACAGATGGTGTGCATAGGCGCTGCCATTGTATTCGACGAGAGCGGCCGCCTTGACGATGCTGACGATCTCAAGATCGAGCTGGCTGCGGTCGAACCCGGCCCACGGAATATCATCGAGCGCCCACCCCCCCATACCGCCTCCCGGTAGCGTGTTGTGCCCAGGTGCTATACACCGGGCGCCCGGAAAGTTCACGTTGGCGTCTGCCAACGTCGGGGGTCGCGCCCGGCGATGCGTCTCGCTTATAGTTGGGTTCGGATAAAAAGGAGATTGGAAATGCCCGAAAGCAAACGGATCCGGCCCACGGCGTCGGCTGCACCGGCGAGGCCGCCTTTGCTGACGCCGCATCCGGCGGTGGCGCCGCTAGTGCCGCCGGTGCACGTGGTCGATCTGATGACCGACGCCGGATCAGCGGTTTTCGGGGCGCAGTGGCGGGCGATGGAAGCAAAGCTCGTCGAGTGCCCGGCGCTCTCCGAACTCGATGCCCGAATTCAAGACGACCTACGACGTCGAGCCCCATGCCGAGGAGCGCGGCTACGATGATTCCGCCTGGCCGGTGGTGGCTGGCTCTGACCTTGGCGCCAGGCGAGGCGGCGGCATGGTGTCGTTCTTCTGGTACCGCGCGACCCTGACGATACCGGTCAATGCTGCGGGTTTCGACACCGCCGGCGCGATGACGGTGTTCAAGGTCAATGTCGATGATTACGCGGAAGTCTGGGTCAACGGAGAAATGCCGCGGGCGGCCGGCCGGCCGAGCCCGCACACGATCCAGGGCTTCAACATGCCGCACCGCCTCGTGCTCGCCAATCCGGTTTCGCCCGGCGACAAATTCGAGATCGCGGTCTTCGCGATCAACGGGCCGATTTCGGCCGCACCGGCAAATTTCCTGTGGTTCCGCGAGGCCAAGGTCGAGTTCTTCCGCTGACGAGGTCCGGCATCGGTGATCGGAAAATACCAGTCGACGAGATCGGGATTGCTTGGGCTGCGCTCGCAATAACCGGCGTCGTCGCGGCACTCGACCGGGGATCGAAGCTGTCATTGCGAGGAGCCGAGGGCAACGCGGCAATCCCGATGGTGAGCAAGGCTGGTGGGGAGATCCTTCTCGGGATGTTTGGCTGCGCTCGCAATGACCGGAGTCCGCGGGGAGCTCGCCAGCTAAACATTGACCGCGGCGAGCACCGGGCGGCCGCGGATCAGGTCGGCGGCCTTTTCGGCGATCATGATGACGACGGCGTTGATGTTGCCGCCGACCATGTCGGGCATGACCGAGGCGTCGACGACGCGCAACGCTTCGATCCCGCGCACCCGTAACTCGGGGTCGACCACCGCCGTCGGATCGCCGTCCGGCCCCATCTTGCAGGTGCCGAGCGGGTGGTGCGCGGTCGCCGCGGTCGCGCAAATATAAGCATCGAGCCCCTCATCGCTCTGCACCTCGGGGCCGGGCGCAAGCTCGCGCGCGGCAAACTCGCTGAGCGGCGGGGTGGCGCAGATGCGCCGCACCAGCTTGAGCCCGTCGCGGATCGTCCGACGGTCGACTTCGGCAGCCAGAAAATTCTGGCGGATCTTGACCGGGACGCGCGGGTCGTCCGAGGCGAGCGTGATCTCGCCGCGGCTCTCTGGCCGCAGCATGACCGCGCGCAGTGAAAACCCGTCGGCATAGGCCGGCTGGAACGGCGGGAGGTAGGGCGAGGCCTTGGTCGCCACCGCGCGGAACAGGAACTGGATGTCGGGCAATTCGAGCTCCGGCCGGGTTTTGACAAAGCCGGTCCAGCCGCTCGGCGTCTCGCTCGCGGGGCCGGTTCCAAAGCAATAGGCGCGGGCGAGCGCGAACAGCATGCGGTCGAGCCGCATTGTCGCGACAAAGGGGCCGGGCCCGCGGCGCGCGTAATCGGCCATCACCGACAGATGGTCCTGCAGGTTTTGGCCGACCCCGCGGAGCGGCGCCGCGACGGCGATGCCGTGCTCCGCCAGCCGGTCCGGGTCGCCGATGCCGGACAGCAGCAGCAACTGCGGCGAGTTGACGACGCCCCCCGCCAGGATCACTTCGCGCTCGGCCTGGACCACCATCGTTTTGCCGCCGCGCTCGTATTCGACACCGACGGCGCGACCGCGATCGAGCAGGATCCGGTGCGCCAACGCGCCGGTCTCGACCGTCAGGTTGGACCGGCCGAGGGCCGGGCGCAGGTAGGCCTCGGCGGCGCTGCAGCGGCGCCCGTGACGGATCGTCTGCTGCATTCGCCCCAACCCTTCCTGCTGGGCGCCGTTGTAGTCGTCGGTCCGCGGCAGCTGCAATGCCGCGCCGGCGGCAAGGCAGGCATCGATGATCGGGTCGTCGTAACGCGCAATGCCGACGCTCAGCGGCCCGTCGCCGCCCCGATAGTCGCCGGCGCCGCCCTCCCACGATTCCTGGCGGCGGAAATAGGGCAGCACTTCGCGATAGGACCAGCCCTCGAGGCCGGACCGGGCCCATCGGTCGTAATCGCCGCGATTGCCCCGCACATAGGCCATCGCGTTGATCGACGAGCTGCCGCCGACGACCTTGCCGCGGGCGCATTCGATGCGCCGGCCGTTGGCGTGTTCCTCGGGCTCGGTGAAGTACATCCAGTCGTGCAGCCGCCGTTCGAGGATGCGGCCCCAGCCAAGCGGGATCTTGATCCACGGGTCGCGGTCCCAGCCGCCGGCTTCGAGCAGCAGCACATTGGCGGCGGCGTCTTCGCTGAGGCGGTGGGCGAGGGTGCAGCCGGCCGAGCCGGCGCCGACGATGACATAGGCGTAGGATTTAGCCGCCATCGTCGCCTCCCCGCGAGCGTCCGGGCGAGGCGCCGCCGCCGGCGACCCGCGTCGACCAGCGGAGACGCGTCTCGCCGAGCTGCTGTGGGCGGGCTAGGCGCGGGCTAGGCCGGTCTGCCTGCCGCTGCGCCCGGCGCGGCAGCGACCACGGCAGTCCACCCGATGCCGGGTCAAGGCCAGTTGGCCAGCGCCCACTGCACCAGACCAACCATCGGCGACCCGGCGGCGGCGATGTTGTTGTCCTGAGAGGAAAACGGGAACTGGTACTCTTCCTCTTCGCCGGAATCGACGCCGACGATGTAGGGAAACCCGTCATCCCACCAAGCGAAGAAGGGCCCGCCCGAATCGCCGGAGAGGAGTCGCCGTTGTCGGTTTCGAGCTCCTCGGCGTCGCCGTCGCCATCGGTGTCGTGGAAGCTGATGCCGCCCTGCCAGGAAGGCTGTTCGGCGTTGGCAATGGCGCCCGGATATCCAACCAAGGTCCAGTAGTTGCCGTCGTTCCAGCCGTCGTCATAGGTCTTCGTGCCAAACCAGCCGAGCTGGTCGCCCAGCGGGTCATAGAGCTTCATGACGCTGTAGTCCCAGGCCGAGACTTGATCGCTGGTGTTGTAACCCCAGTAGCTCTCAACATACGATAGCACGCCCGAGCCAAGGGTCGAGGCGCCGTTGTAATAGGCCGGCACAAAAAGCGCCATCCAGGGGTCGGATCCCCACGGGGCGACATGACCTGCGGTCAGGATCGTGTTGTGGGTCACCAGCGCCGCGCTGCCGCTCCACGACCAATTGGGATTGGTCGGGTCGGTCCAGACAAAGATGCGTCCGATCGCCTGCCAGGGATAGCCGCTGGGATAGAAGGGTGTGCGCGCATCGTTGCCGAAGACGTAATGCGGCCGCACGCGTCGGCCCTTGACGCGACGCAGCGTGGGCCGCACCAAGCCGGCGGACATCCGCGGCGAATAGATCAAGTCGGCCCAGTCGGGCCGATGGGCTTCGGAAAGCCGTCTGTCGACCGCCGCCTTCAGTGTGTCATCTCGCGCAACCCGCCCGGATTCCCGGCCCGGCAAGCCCCGGACCGCCCCGTGCCCGCGGATTGACCAGGCCGCCATGTCGCCCGACAACTGCAGCGGACGGAGCAGCTTTTCCGGATGTTCGTTGCGTGCCGCTCCGGGGACAAAAAAGCAGTTGGTGGAGATCAGCGATCCCAGCGCCGCCGGCGCCGGACGCGACTTGACCTGGTCGGTGCGGCGCACCACCGCATCCGGGGTCAGCGGGGGCGGGGTCCTCGGTTCCCGGCGTTGCCACTCCATGGTCATCTCAGCCTCCCGCTCTGATGTGTTGTGGTTGGAAGGTAGAACTCTGGAACGGATCCTCGCGGCCGAATGTGAACCGCCTCACAGCTTGCAACGATTCTTTCGGGTGGCGCGGGGGGCGCCGTCGGGGCGGGGCGCGTTCGCCCGCAACAGCCGCGATCGGCACGTCAGATCGGGATCGCCAACAGCGTGTCGATCTGGCGGCTGTCGAGGACGACCTGCTTGCGGACAAATTTCCAGGCGGCGTCGCAGCGCACGACCCGGTCGACGTAGCGGCCGGCCGCGAAGATCGTCATGTCGCCGTCTTGCATGGTCCGCACCACCAGGAAATTCGCTTCGAGATCGAGCGTGCCCGCCGCCTCGCCGGCAATCCGGATCGACGAGACCAGATGGCGGTAACACTGCGGCTCGTAGATATTGGCCTCGCGCAGGGCGCTGACCCGGTCCTTCAGCATGTTGCGCGAGGTTGCATAGATCAGCCCGAGCGGCAGGCCTGCGTCGTAATTCTCGGCCGAGGTGACGCGATAGAAGCAGTCCTCAGTAAAGAAACCGGGCCAGCGCTCGAGTTCGTCGGCGTCGAGGCAGTGCACGTAATCGGTGTAAAGCTGTTCGATCTCCAATCGCCGAATTACCGCCTCGAAGTCCATTGTCTCAGAAGCCCATCAATGGGCGGTACGCGCACCAGAAGCCGCGCACCGACGCTTCGGTCGTGCGGCTGGTTTCGGAGACGTGATCGAAGCCGCCCATTTCGAGGACCGAACACTCGTTTTCGGCCCCGGGTATGGCGCGCTGGATAAAGTTGCCAACGGCCCCGTCCTCCATCGAAACATAGCCCGCGGGCCCGACGAGATTTGCCTGGGCGAGCCGTAGCGCCGTCAACTCGGTATCGTCCTCCTCGAAACCGAGATAGATCCACTGTAGTTCGGTCTTGTCCGGCCCTTTTGGCAAGACCAGCCGCAACGCGATGCTGTTCTGGATCTGCTGCAACACAAAATTCGGGAACAATGACAGGATCTGGGTCGTCGTGTCGTCGCCGAACTCCTCGGTCATCGCCAAAAGGCCGGGATCGGCCAACCGGAAATTCTCGCGTAACGACGGAATGCCGGCATAGAGCTGGTCCGAAGTTTCAGCACCGACACGGTCGATCTTGTTGCGGGTGTAGCTCGCGTGATGAGCGCCATTTTCAGCGATATCAACCCCGCCTTCCGAGGTCAGCCGCGACATCCGAAAGGTCGTGAAAAAGCTGTGCAACAACGTCGCATGATAGGTGTCGCGCACGTTCTCGAAATAGAGCTTCCAGTTGTTGTGCAGGATCTGCGAGGTCGTTCCCAGGACCTTGGGCTTGCCGTGCAATACCCGATGGATTCGCGACCCGATCAGATTGCCGATGTAATCGCCGAGCGGCGGCGCATCGCTCGACAACGTGCCAAAGACCAGATCGCCGAACTGGTCGACGCGCAGCTTTTTGAGCCCGTGGTCTTCGAGGCGGAAACTCGCCGGCATCCCGCCCTTCCCCGCGATGCCGCGGCGAAACGCGACGCTGTCGAGGTTGCCTTCGAGGTCGTAGCGCCAGGCGTGGTAGACGCAGGTCAAATTGTCGGCGTGCCCGCGCCGCTTCAGGCAGACAAGGTTGCCGCGATGGGCGCAGCGGTTGACCATCGCATTGAGCGCGCCGTCATGGCCGCGAGCGACGATGACCGGCGTCTCGCCGAGAAAGGTTGTCAGATAGTCGCCCGGCTCGGGCAACTCGTCGGCGAGGGTCAAAAACTGCCAGGTCGGCCCGAGAAAGATCCGGGCCAGCTCGTCGCGGTAGATCTCTGGGTCCGAAAACACCCGGTAGGGCACGCGGGAATTGCCCTCGGCGGGCCATTTGAGTGCTGATCGCTGTTCCATCTGGTTTCTCCGCTCCAGCATGCTCACAGAGTTAGCAAGATTGCGCCTTCGCTTCGAGCGAACCGCCCAGCTCCCGGCGTTCGGCCATGATCAGCTGTCTGAAATCGTTCGTCGATGCCGTGCCAATCGACAACGTCGACCTTGTAGGGTAGGTCGCTTTCGGTGAACGCCTCGACCATCCCGGCGATTTCATCAAGGGTCAGGCGCCGGCCGGCGTCGATCGCCAAGTCGAGGTCGGAAAAAGGCCGCGCCCGCCCGGTTGCGCGCGAGCCGAACACCCATGCCGTGCTGTCCTGCGGCAGATGCGCGGCAAGGATGCCCCGGACCAGCCGGCGGTGATCCTCAGGTAGACCGACAGCGGCGGTGCGGCTCATGCGAGCCGCCGGAGCAATTCGGCATGGAAGTTTTCGGCCTCTTCCAGAAACGCCGGGATTGCGGCGACGACCGCGGCGTCCGCGTCGGCGTCGTAGGTATGGCTGGTGCGTGCTCGCATTTCGCGAAAACGGCGCCAGTCCGGCCAGCCCCCGCGCAACAGCCCCTGAGCCGCTCCGGTGCGGATCAAATCGGCAAAAGGCATGCGCTCGACCTCGTCTGGCGACGCGGCGGTTTCTTTCAGATAGCGCCTGAGCATCCGATGGCTGAGCTCATAGGTGAACTCGAACCGCTGGATCAACCCGTCGCGAACCTGCTCGTCCATCGGCTCGCGCCGATGACGAGCAAGGCCTTCGTGCAGCCGCCGCACCGCGTTGCCGAGTGGCGTCGCATCAGGTTTCACGGCGCCGTCCGAACGGCGGCCTCAACCGCCGTAAAACACGTTGTCGCCCAAATCCTTCATTTCGAGGATCGCGGCGTCGGGGCGGCCGGTGACCGGTTTTGGCAGATGCGCCTCGACGACCTCGCCGACGACGATGTGGTGGTCGCCCTGCTCGACGACGCTGGTGACCCGGCATTCGACCGCGGCCAATGCCGCGTCGAGGATCGGCAGGCCGTTTGCACCCTTGTGGATCGTCTGGCCCGAGAGCTTGCCGTCTTCGAGCTTGGTCGGCTTGAAAAACGTAAAGGCGACGCCCTTGGCCTCCTTGCCGAGCATGTTGAGGGTGAAGTTCTTGGTGTTCTTGACGATCGGGTAGGCGCCCGAATCGGTCTTGACCCCGACCACGACGAGCGGCGGGGCAAACGCGGTCTGCGTCACCCAGTTGACGGTGGCGGCGGCGACGTTGCCCGCTCCGTCATCGGCGGTCAGCACGTAGATCCCATAAGGGATCATGCGCAGCGCCGTCTTTTTGGCGTCCTGGTCCATCGTTCGGCCTCCTCGAATATCGTTTTCGATCGGCGCCGATCATAAACCGGGAACGGGCCTGCGATGAACCCCCGTCGAAGAAGGGCTCTGCTGTCCTGGTTCCGCAATTCTGATGATTGAGCGAGCCCCCCGGCGAACCACCCCGGCGCAGGCCGGGGCCCATTTCTGCCATGGGTACCGGCCTGCGCCGGTACCATGGTAGATTCACGAACTTCCCGGTCAGAAACCGCTCGAAGCTGCGCCGGTTCAGCTGATGAAGAACAGCTGGTTCGCGGCGGTGATCGTCGGCTCGCCGGTCAAGGTGGCGACAAGGTGCGAGGTGCCGCCGCTGCCGGTGGTGCTCGAGAACAATTCGCCGTTCGCCGTGTCGTAGGCGAGGCGCTGGCTGGTGTTGGCAAAGGCGCCGGTGGTGTTGGCGGTGAACAAGGTCGCCGCCTCGCTCGACGAGATCGCCTGCGGGGTCGTGGTTCCACCCGTCAGACCGAGGCCGAAGTTCGAATTGCTGAACACCAGCTCGTTGGTCGAGGACGCACCAAAATCGGCGATCGTGTTAGTCGCGGCGGCCGCCGAGCCGAAGATGAACTGGTTGGTTCCGGCCCCGCCGGTCATCGAGGTGGCGCCATCGGCATAAAAGACGTCGTTGCCGGCACCGCCGGTCAAGACATCGGCGCCGGTTCCGGCATGAACCACGATCGCATCGGCCGAGGTCAAGGTCGAGCCGCTGACCGTATTGCCGGAATTGCCGTCGTTGACCGTGATTACGCCGGTGGTGCTGGCGAAGTTCGCGGTCGCCAAAGCCAAGGTGTTGGCAGCACCATTGGCGAGCCCGATCGTCGTAAAGCCGGAGACATTGGTCAGACTGTCAGTCCCGGTGCCGGCAAAGTCGAGCGTCGCCGAGCCGCTGCCGGAGAGCGCCCCGCTGACGGTGACGCCGTTCACGGTCAAGGTGCTGCCGAACTCGGCGGTGAAGGTGGTTGCGGCGGCGATTGTCAGGTTGCTCAGCGTCCCCGATTGATCGAACCCGGTCTCGATCACGCCCGAGCCCGATGTCGCCAGGGTGCCGCCCGAAACCTTGCCGCCGTCGAGCACGAGCGAGCCGGACACGGTCAGGGTGTTGCCAAGTGCCAGGACCCCGCCTCCATTCACGGTGATGCCGCCGGCGTCGGACGAAGCCCCGGTCAGGGTCAAGGTACCGGTGCTGGTCCCCGAACCGCCGGTCAGGTCGATGGTGCTGGTATTGCTGAGCGACGCCGCGGTCACTGCCGTCGCCGCGGTAAGGCTGCTGTTGCCGATATCGAGAAAGCTGCCGTTGGTCAGGGCGCCGCCGACCGTCAACTTGCTGCCGCCGTTGGTGAATTCGTCGATTTCGACTGTCGCATTATTGGTGAAGCCGACGGTCGTCGTCAACACGGCGCCGTTTTCGAGGACGAACGTGCCGGCGTTGGAGGCCAGCCCGGTCAGCGCGCTGTTGCTGGTCAGCGCGGTGCTCAGCGCCACCAATGCCTTGGCCCCGTTCAAGGTCAGATTGGCGCCGCTGCCGATCGCGGTGATGCCGCCGCTCTTGTATTCCAGCAGCGCGTCGCCCGACAGATCGGCCGTCCCGGTCCAGGTCGCCGGCGCCGCGGCGGTGACGTCCAACGTGGCCGCGGCTGTCCCGCCGGTCAGGTCGATCGTGCCGGTGTTGGCGAGACCGGCCGCGGTCACAGTTGTTGCCTTGCTGAGGCTGGTGTTGCCGACCTCGAACGTAGCGCCGTTGGTCAGGGTGCCGCCGATTGTAAGGCTGCTCCCGCCACCGCCGCCAAACCCGGTGTCGATCTCCACGAAATCAGTGTTGCCGAACGCGCCGGTGACTTTCAACGCCGCTGCTGCCGTCCCGCTAGACAGCTCTAGGTTGCCGGAATTGGCGATCGAGGCGGCGGTGACCGTCGTGGCCTTGGTGAGGTTGGTGTTGCCGATATCGATATTGTCGAAGCTGCTGTTCGTTAGAGTTCCGCCGATCGTCAGGCTGCTGCCGCCGCTGGTGAATTCGTCGATATCGACTGTCGCGTTGTTGGTGAAGCCGACGGCAGTCGTCAGCGAGGCACCGTTTTCGAGACTGAGCACGCCGGCGTTGCTGGCCAGCCCGCTCAGCGCGCTGTCGCTGGTCAGTGCGGTGCTCAGCGCCACCAGCCCCTTGGCCCCGTTCAGCGTCAGATCCGCGCCGCTGCCGAGCGCGGTGATCCCGCCGCTCTTGTATTCCAGCAGCGCGTCGCCCGATAGATCGGCGGTTCCGGTCCACGTCGCCGGCGCCGCAACGGTGATGTCCAACGTTGCCAAGGCGGCGGCGCCGCCGGTCAGATTGATCGTCCCGGTGTTGGCGAGACCCGCAGCGGTCACCGTCGTCGCCTTGGCGAGGCTGCTGTTGCCGATGTCGAAGGCAAAACCGCTGTTGGTCAGGGCGCCGCCGATCGTCAGGCTGCTCCCGCCGCCGCCAAAGCTGTCGATCTCGACGAAATCAGTGTTGCCGAGCGCGCCGGTGACCTTCAACGTCGCCGCTGCCAGTGCCGCTGGTCAGCTCGATCTCGTCGGAGTTGGCAATCGCCGCCGCGGTCACCGTCGCCGCCGTGGTGATCCCGCTGTTGCCGATATCGAGAAAGCCCATGTTGGTTAGGGCGCCGCCGATTGTCAGGCTGCTGCCGCCGCCGCCGGATGCGTCGACATCGACGGAGCTGCTGTTGGTCAGCCCGACGGTGGTCGTCAGCGAGGCGCCGTTTTCGAGAGAGAGCGTCCCAGCGGTGCTGGCGAGCCCGGTCAGCGCGCTGTCGGTGGTCAGCGCGGTGCTCAGCGCCACCAATGCCTTGGCCCCGTTCAAGGTCAGATTGGCGCCGCTGCCGAGCGCGGTGATCCCGCCGCTCTTGTATTCCAGCAGCGCGTCGCCCGACAGATCGGCCGCCCCGGTCCATGTCGCCGGTGCCGCCGCGGTGATGTCCAACGTCGCCAGGGCGGCGGTGCCGCCGGTCAGATTGATCGTGCCGGTGTTGGAAAGACCCGCCGCGGTCACGGTCGTCGCCTTGGCGAGGCTGGTGTTGCCGATGTCGAAGGCAAAGCCGCTGTTGGTTAGGGTGCCGCCGATCGTCAGGCTGCTCCCGCCACCGCCGCCAAAGCCCGTGTCGATCTCGACAAAATCGGTGTTGCCAAAGGCGCCGGTGACTTTCAAGGTCGCCGCCGCCGTCCCGCTGGTCAGCTCGATCTGGTCGGAATTGCTGACCGCCGCCGCGGTCAGTGCCGCCGCCGCGGTGATCGTGCTGTTGCCGATATCGACAAAGCCCTTGTTGGTTAGGGTGCCGCCGATCGTCAGGCTGCTGCCGCCCATGCCGGACGCATCGACATCCAAGGTGCCGGTGTTGGTGAGTCCGACGGTGCTGAGGACCGCACCATTGGCTTCTGCGAACGTGCCGGCGTTGCTGGCAATGCTATTCAGGGCGCTGTTGTTGGTCAGTGCGGTGCTCAGCGCCACCAGGGTCTGGGTGCCGCTGCGCGAAATCTCGGCGCCGCTGCCGATCGCGGTGATCGCGCCGCTGGCGAATTCCAACAAGGCGTCGCCGGCCATGTATATCGACCCGGTCCAGGTCGCCGGCGCCGCCGCGGCGCTGTCCAACGTCGCCCTGATCCCGGTGCCGCCGGTCAGGTCGATCGTGCCGGTGTTGGCGAGGCCCTTTGCCGTCACCGTCGTCGCCTTGGTAATCCCGGCGCTGCCGATCCCGATGGTGCCGCTGTTGGTCAGCGTGCCGCCGATCGTCAGGCTGCTGCCACCGCCGCCTGTCGCGGAGAACGAATTATCGACGTCGAGCGTGCCGCTGTTGTTCAGCGCGACGGTGGTGGTCAACGCGCTGTCCGATAGACCAAAGGTGCCGGCGTTGTTGGCGAGCCCAGTCAGCGCGCTGTCGCTGGTCAGCGCGGTGCTCAGCGCCACCAGCGACAAGGCGCCGTTGAGCGAAATCTCGGCGCCGCTGGCGATCGCGGTGATCCCGCCGCTGGCAAATTCGAGCAGCGCGTCGCCCGACAAAGCGGCGGTTCCGGTCCAGGTCGCCGGCGCCGCGGCGGTGCTGTGCAGGATCGATTGGGCAGAGCCGCCGGCAATGTCGATCGTGCCGGTATTGGCAAGACCGGCTGCGGTGATCGTCGTTGCCGCGAGGGTTCTGTTGTTGCCGATATTGATTTGGCTGCTGTTGGTCAGCAAGCCACCGATCGTCAGGGTGCTGCCGCCGTCGTCGGAAAAATCGGACTCGAAGAAAAAAGAGTCGACATCGAGAGTGCCGCTGTTGGTCAAGGCGGTGGTGGTGGCGAGCGAAGCGCCATCCGTGAGGTCGAAGGTTCCGAGATTTTTACTGAGCCCCGTGAGGGCGCCGCTGACGGTCGTGTTGGTGTTCAGCGCGACCCGCGCTCGCGGCCCGTCGAGAGCCAGGCTGGCGCCCAATGCGATCGTCGTGACGCCGCCGCTGGCGAACTCCGTCAGCGCGTTGCCGTCGAGATCCAGCGATCCGGTCAGGCTCGCCGGTGCTGCCGCGCTGATGTCCAAGGTTGCCCGGCCGGCGTCGCCGCTCAGATCGATCGTCCCGGTATTGCTGAGCGCGCTGGCGGTGACTTGCATGGCCGAGCCGCCGCCCCCGATCTGGACGCTGCCGCTGTTGGTCAGCCCCCCGTCGATGGTCAGGTTGCCGTTGTCGATCGACAAATCGCCGCTGTTGGTCACCGCTCCGCCGATCGTCGGGCTAGCGCCGTCGATCGAAAAATTGCCGGTGTTGGTCAGCGCCCCGCCGAGGCGCAGCGTGCCGCCCTCGACCGAGAGCTGGTTATGGTTGGCAAAGGCGGTGGTCGTGGTAAGTGACGTATCGTCGAGATCGAGAATGCCGCTGTTGCTGGCGAGCAGGGTCAGCGCGCTGTTGCTTGTGGTCGCGCTGCTCAACGCCACCCAGGCGCCCGGGCCGTCAATCGAGAGTTCGGAGTTCACCGCGATCGCGGTGATGTGGCCGCTGCCGAACTCCAACAGGGTGTCGCCCTGCAGATCGTAAAATCCGGCCAGTGTCGCTGGCGCGGCGCCGGTGATGTCCAGTGTCGCCTTGGCGGTATCGCCGGTCAGGCTGATCGTGCCCATCGCAGCGTTGCTGAGCCCGGTCGCCGTCACCGTCGTCGCGGTGGTGAGCCCGCTGTTGCCGATGTCGAGGTCGCCGTTGTTGGTCAAGACGCCGCCGAACTTCAGGCTGCTGCCACCGGCGTCGCCAGTGCCGAAGATGTCGTTGTCGACCTCGATCAGGCCGTTGTTGGTGAAAGCGCCGCCGGTGGTGATCGACGAGCCGAGCTGAACGGCGAGGGTGCCGGCATTGCTCGCCAGCCCGGTCAGCCCGCTGTTGCCGGCGCCACCGCTGAGCGCGACCCGCGCCGAGGCGCCGTCGAGCACCAGTTTGGCGTTGCCGGCGATCGCGGTGGGGCCGCCCGTCGGGCTGACGCCGCCGCTGGAAAAGTTGACCAGCGCATCGCCGCGCAGCACGTAGTCGCCGGTCAGGCTCGACGGCGCCGCTCCGGTGATGTCGAGCGCGGCCGCGGCCGTGCCGCCGGTGAGGTCGATCGTCCCGGTATTGACAAGTGACGCCGCCGTCACCGTCGTCGCTTTGCTGATGCTGCTGTTGCCGATGACGAGAAGGCGGCTGTTGGACAAGGCGCCGCCGATGGTGACGCTGGCGCCGCCGGCGCCGGTAGCATCGACGTCGACCGTGCCGCTGCTGGTAAAGCCGCCGGTGATCGCCTCGGTGACGCCGGGAGCGGCGATAGCCAAGGTCGCCGCGGCGTCGCTGAGGTTGATCGAGGTGACGGCGGCGATCGCGGCCGTCACCGTAACGGTATAGCTGCTCGCAAAGCCGATCGTGACGGTGTCGCCGGCGGCCGGAACCGCGGCCGTGCTCCAATCCGCGGCGGTGGTCCAATTTCCGGAGACGGCGGTCTTCCAACTTACCGCGGCCATTTATTTTCCTCCGTCAACGTTCTGATCCGGTCATTCGCGGGGGCGAGCAGCACTCGCGGCAAAAATCAGCGCCTTCTGTTACATTACGACACAAACCGATTTAAAACAACGCAAATTTGACACAACAGCGGTTAAGATCTATTAACAACCGGGCAGACGCTGGCCGGTTCAGGCTTTGGCTGACCGGCGCCAAAGTAATTAAGACTTTCGTAAAGATTAACGGGCAACGGCTCGACAGGTTCTGCCGATGGCGCGGCGCCGCCCTGTGGGCCGGGTTGATGTCGTTTAACGCCGCGTCCGCCGCGCACCCTTTTTCACACCGCGTCCTGAACCTTGCCGTCGCGATATTCCGGGACCCGGTAATAGACCCAGATCAGGTTCGCCAGCAGCACCGCGCCGGTGATCAGAAACACCCAGCGCAAGCCAAACGCCGCCGCCACCGCGCCGCCGCTCAACGGGCCGAGCGAGTTGCCGAGAAACATCGCCGATGAGGTGATGCCGTACACCGTCCCGCGCTGCGCCCGCGGAACGAGCCGGCCGACGAGCGCGTTCGCGGTCGGCAGGATGCCGCCGATAAACAACCCGACCGCAAAGCGCAGGGCGGTAAACACCCAATAGTTCTCGGTGAAGGCCTGCGGCAGGGTCGTCACCGTCGCCCCCAGCAACGCGATCAGCAGCACGCGGCGATAGCCGAGCACGTCGCTTTTGTTGCCGAGAAACGGCGCCGCCACGACATTGGCGAGGCCCGTTATCGAAAAGGCTATGCCGCTCAAGGTGGCGATATCGGGGCGCGGGCCCAGCATCTCCTTCACGAACAGGGTCACCACGGGTTGCACCGTGCGCACGCCAAACTGCGCCATCAGCAATACGAAGAACAAAGCCAGCAGCCCCGGCGAGCGAGCAACGGCGATCAGGCTGCTGAGCATCGCGCGACGGCCGCGCCCTTGGGGGGCGGCGACAAAGCGCTCGTGTACGCCGAACCAGACAAAGCCGGTCGACAGCAGGATTATCGCCGAGGTGCAGTAGAACGGAATGCGGTAGCTGCCGGTCGCATCGGCCAGGGCGCCGCCGAGCAATGGGCCGACGAGCGAGCCGACGAGCTGGCCGGTGCTGAGCCAGCCGAGCGCAAAGCCAAGCCGATCTTCGGGCGCCTGACTCGCCACCAACGCGATCGCGGTGCTCGAAAAACCGGCAAAGACACCCATCAACGCGCGAAACGCGAAAATCTGCCAGACATTGCCCGCCGCGCCCATCAACCCGGCGAACAGCCCAACCGCCAGGCTCGACCGCAACAGCATCAATTTGCGCCCGTGCCGATCGGCGAGGCGTCCCCAAAACGGCGAGGCGAAAGCCGCCACAAGCGAGGTGATGCCGGCGAGAATGCCGGCCCACATCGCAACCGCGCCGGCCGACTGAACGCCGAGATCCGGCAAAAACAGCGGCATGATCGGGGTCAGCATCGAAAACGACATGGTCATGACGAATTGGATGCCGACCATCGCCCACAAGGTGCGTTGCCATTGCGCAGCGTTGGGCTGTTGACCGCCGTCGCCGATCCCCCCGCTTTGGGGGCGGCTGCCGTCGTCGATCGTGTCCGCTCGCTGTTCGGCCATTTTCCCCGCCGCGCTTGTCGGTTCGGCCCGCAGCCTTTCCTCGGACGCACGCTTTCTAGCGGAAGCAAAGATCGCCGGCATCGCCTTTACTCCGCTCCAGCCAGGGTGAGAAAGCGATGGCTGCGTTGCAATTAGCGTGCGAGCCGGTAGCGTGCGAGCCGGCGATGCGTTTTGGTTCCTTCGGTCATTCCTCGGGTCGGGTCGGGTCGGGTCGCGGCCAGCGGCGCTCTCGTCGGCCCGGTTGCCGCCCTGCCAGGGGCCGCGCTGCCGACGCGCCTCTTGATTTCCCGGGTGCTCCGCGGCCCCTAGGCCGAAGACGCCAGCCCTGATCGTAGTCCTGCGCCGAATCGTGCCTAAATTCGGGGCAGCGACAGAACGAAAAAAACTAACGACATTCTCGCATTGCTGTCCTACACTTCCTGCAAGGCTCCGCAACAGGAGCCGTTTCGAACAGGAGATGGTGAATGGCGGCGGCGGAGACCGTGAGGGACATTCCGTGGTGGAGGGAGCCGACAAAGGACCAGTGGTACGCCTTTGTCGCGGCCTGGCTGGGCTGGACCCTGGACGCCTTCGACTTCACGATCTTTCTGCTGATCATGTTGCCGATCGCCAAGGAGTTCGGCGTCCCGCTGACCGCGGTGACGATCGTGTTTACGATTACCTTGTGGATGCAACTCGTCGGCGCCACCGCTTCGGGTTGGCTTGCCGACCGGGCCGGACGCAAGGTCCCGCTGATGATTTCGATCTTCGGCTACTCTTTGTGCAATTTCATCGCCGGGTTCTCGCCCACTTTCTGGTTTCTGTTGTTGTTCCGCGCGCTCCTTGGTTTGTTCATGGGCGCCGAATGGCCGGCCGGCGCCTCGTTGGCGATGGAAACCTGGCCGATGCGCTCCCGCGGTTTCATGAGCGGCGTGCTGCAAGGATCGTGGGGTCTCGGATTCCTGCTGTCGAGCCTGGTCTACGGCATCTTTTACAAATATGTCGGTTGGCGCGGCATGTTGTGGGTCGGCATCGCACCGGCGCTGGCCCTCGTCTATATTCGTTACTTCGTCAAGGAGCCGGCGGTTTGGCTCGAGAACCGCCGGCTGCAGCGCGCCCAGAAGCGCGAGGTCCGAGTGCCGCTGCTCAAGATCTTCAAGCGCGGCATGCTTGCCAATACGGTAACCACCTGCTGGTTTCAGGCGGCAGGCTTTGTCACCTATTATTCGATCAACGCGCTGTTCGCGACCCACCTGCAAAAGGATTTGGGCTTGAGCCCGGCGCTGATCGCGACCCCGATCGCCTTTGCCAACATCCTGGTGTTTCTCGCCAGCTCGGGCTGGGGCTGGGTGTCGGACAAGATCGGCCGCCGCCCGGCAATGATCATCCCGGCGCTGTGCGCGATCCCGCTGGTCCCGATATACCTGTTCTCGGGCAACTTTACCTGGGTGGTGATCGCCTTTGTCGCGCAAGGGCTGTTTGCCGGCGGCGGCATGTACGGGCAGGTCCCGAGCTATCTGACCGAGCGGTTTCCGACCGAGATCCGCGGCACCGCGACCGGCTTTTGCTATCACGTCGGGGCGATCCCCGGCGCGATGGTGCCGCCGATCCTGACCTACTTCGCGATCACCTGGAATCTCGGTTTCGCGATCCCGATGGCAATCGGGACCCTGTTCGGTCTCGCCAATTTTATCTTGTCGGTAGCGTTCGGCCCCGAGACCAGGGGTACCGAAATGTCGCCCGAGTTGGTCGTCGCCTAAACGGCCGCCCCTCGACCGAGCGCAAGGCCTCTTCCGAAAATATAGGGAGAGGCCTTTTCTCGTTCAAATGCGGCTTGCTGTCTCGGTCCGGCATTCGCCCGAGAAGGGCGGGCCAAACTGAAGGAACAAACTGAAGGACTGGAAGGTCCCGGTCGAGGACCGAAGCAAGAGGGAGGTTTTCCATGACGATCGCCGTCGAAGCTGCCCGGCCCATCCCGTGGTGGAAGGAGCCGACCAAGGAGCAATGGCTGGCCTGGGTCGCCGCCTGGCTCGGCTGGACCCTCGATGCTTTCGATTTCACGATTTTCCTGCTGATCATGTTGCCGATCTCGCAGGAGTTTCACGTGCCGCTGACGGCGGTGACCGCGGTGTTCACCCTGACCTTGTGGATGCGTCTGGTCGGCGCCACCGCCTCGGGTTGGCTCGCCGACCGGATCGGGCGCAAAAAACCGCTGATGATTTCGATCGCGTGGTATTCGGCGTGCAACTTCATTGCCGCCTTTTCCCCGGCGTTCTGGTTCCTGTTTCTGTTCCGGGCGTTGCTCGGCATCGGCATGGGAGCGGAATGGCCGTGCGGCGCGGCGTTGGCGATGGAAAGCTGGCCGATCCGCTCGCGCGGGTTCATGGCCGGCGTCCTGCAATCCTCGTGGGGCCTCGGCGCCCTGCTGTCGAGCGCGGCTTACGGCTTGCTCTATACGTCGATCGGATGGCGCGGCCTGCTGATGCTTGGTGTGCTGCCGGCGCTGTGGATCGTCTTTGTGCGCCGCTATGTCAAAGAGCCGCCGGTCTGGGTCGAGAACCGCAGGCTGCAGCGTACTCAGCAGCGCGAAGTCCGCGTACCGCTGCTCAAGATCTTCAAGCGCGGCCTGCTCGCCAACACTTTGACCGCATGCTGGTGGATGGCCAGCGCCTTTGTCGTCGGCTACTCGGTCGGCGGTCTGTTCCCGACGTATTTGCAGAAAGACTTGCATCTTAGCCCGGGACTGGTGGCGCTACCGATCATGCTGCAAAGCATCGTGTTCTTCTTGTCGGGTTCGTTTTACGGCTGGATGGCGGATCGGTTTGGCCGGCGCTGGGCGATTATCACTCCGGCGCTGCTGACCATCCCGATCGCGCCGTTCTATCTGCTGACCCACGATTTCACGATGATCGTCGTGTTCTTCACATTGCAGGGGGCCTTCGGCGGCGGCGGCATGCACACGCTGTACCCGGCCTACCTCGCCGAGAGATTCCCGACCGAGGTGCGCGCGACGGCGAGTGGGTTCGTCTATCACCAGGGCGCGATATTCGGCGGCCTGACCGCACCGATCATCACCTATTTCGCGATCAACTGGCATATGGGATTTGCGATCCCGATGATGATTGGCACCATCTTCGCGGCGATTAGCGTCGCCCTAGCTGTTTTGGCCGGGCCCGAGACGCGCGGGAAGCAGCTCGTCGCCGAATTGTCAGTGGCCTGAGACCCGCCGCCAGCCGGGGCTTTATTGGGAGTTTCGCATTGAGTTGAGACGCACCCGCGACACCGGGCTGTCGGTAAGCTATCCTGATTTCCTCGCACCATTGCGGAGGGGAAAGCGGGATGAGCCGCCCGGCCTGGCCTCGCTGGCTGTCGCTGCTGTCGATTGTGCTTGTTTGCGGGATTGCCGTGCAGCCCGGGTGGGCAGCGGATCCGGCCACTGCGGATCCAGACCAGGGCGCAGTCGCCGACGGTGCTTACGTCAATCCGTATTTCGGGTTGCGCTATCCGCTGCCGCCGGGTTGGAAGGCGGGGCCGCAGCCGCCGCGTCCTTCTGCCGGCGGCTATTACGTGCTGAGTACGCTGTTGCCGCCCCCGGATGCGGAAGCGACGATCCTGATTGCCGCACAAGACATTTTCTTCGCTGCGCCGCCGATCGCCGATGCCAGCGAGATGGCACGTGATTTGGTGCGCAGCGTCTCCGCCGGCGCCGTAAATCCAGCCGCCATCCCCACCACGGTCGAAATTGCCGGGTATCCCTTTGTCAAGGTCGACTTACCCGGCACGCCGCTGTCGCGCATCGCCGTCGCCGCCAACATCCGCTGCCATGTCGTGATCTTCAGCTTTACCGGCGTGGAACCCAGCCGGCTGCAGCAGCTTGCGGCGAGCCTGCGCCGGCTCTCGATCACGCCCCAGCTGCTCCCGATTGTGTCAAGGGTTACGCGACAACGCAGACGATCCGCCATGAGATCGAACCGGCTCCAGCTGGGCCGCAATTTGTCAAGGTGCCGGTGCGGATCGTTATTGGAGCGGACGGCAGCGTAGAGCATATCCACGTCATTCGCGCCGGTGCAGCCCAGCAGAGAAATATCGAGGACGCATTGCTGCGGTGGCGTTTCCAGCCGTATCAAGCCGCAGGCCATGCAGGTGAGATCGAAACCGGGCTGACCTTCGAGTTCAAGCCCGGCAGACCCGACTGACATCTTCCAATGCCCATCTCGCCTCCGACAGCTGAGGTGGCAGCCTCACAACGCGCGCAGAAAATTCAGAATATCTTGCTGCGACGAGACCGGCAGCGCGTTGAAGTTGCCGATTACGGTATTGGCCTCGGAGCCGCTGCTGGAATGAGCCTCAATCGCCTGCAGCAGGTTTTGCGTACGGCCGTCGTGCAGGAAGAAGATCCGCTGTCCGACCCCCCACAGCGGCGCAGTGCGAAACTGGTTGCCGTCAGCCTGACCCTGGCTGATCTGGTCCTGCAAGCCTGTCCCCATGTCGTGCAGTTCGAAATCGCTGAACGGCGCGAATGTAATGTCGCTCTGTTTTGTAAAGATCGACTGGGCCGTGGTGTGTTTCATGATATGGCAGAGATTACAGCCGACATTCTGAAAGGCCTGCAGACCGCGAGCAGAGGATGCGGCAGCAGCCGAGGCGGCGGGCACCGCAGGTTTTGGTCCCGCGGAAAGGCGCATGAACGCTGCGAAGTTGACAATGTCGGAAGATAGATCCGAGGCTGGGCTGTTGCTGAGCCCGGTGTCGACAAGATTGGTCGCATCCTCCGGCAAGCCGTTGAATTGACAGCTCGGGGTATCATCACGCTCATTTGGGAAGAGCTCGTTGGTGACGCCCAGCTCGACATTGTACGCCTCGCCGGAGAACATCAGCATCGACTTGTTCTGCGCTTTCCAGCCAAACCGGGTGATGGTGCCGTCGTTGGCGCTGTGATTGAAGGCGCCTGAGACACCGTTGGTTTGGCGTTGGCTGGACAGCGCCGACGCATCGGTTTCGAGATTGGTGTCGGGGTATTTTCGACTTGCCCGGCTCCAAAAACGGGTGTCGGTATGCGGAAGATAATGTTTGCCTGCGAGACTGCCTGCGCGAAATTCGGCTGGGCGATATTGCAGCCGGCTGCATCCCGTCGTCCGGTAATGACAAAGAGGTCATGCACGCCACCATCGGGCGTGCCGTCCGGATTGGCAATGAAACGGGCCTCGCGGACCGGGCCGTGCAAGGAGATAAACGACGGGATCGTGTTGGTCGCGCTATCCAGCGTCGCAACTGCCACTTGCGGGTTTGTGGCGGGGCTGGTTCCTCCGATCACCGGCTGGGAATGACAACCTGAGCAACTGTTTAAATTGAAGCGCGGGCCCAGGCCGCTGCCGTTAATCGTACTCGATGGCGCATCATTGATCGTGCCCGACACCAAATCGACCGCCCGAAACCGGGCCAGCACCGCGTTGAACAGGGTCACCTCAGCGGTGCCGAGACCCGGCAGCGGCCCGCCGGCTCCTGCCGGCCCACCGCGCAAACCCGGGTCGAGCGGCCCGTGGTTGCTGCTCGGCGCAGTTTGCGCAGATGCGTCGAAGGCGAAATGAGCAGCCGAAGCGAGCACAATGATCCCCACCCCGGCAAAGTGCCGGGTTGTAAAACTTCTGGCCATTACTCTGTCCCCCAAAATCGGGAAGGACCAAGAGACTAATCAATTTTAAGTGAGCACTGGAGAGACAAAAATGTGTCTCGATGAGACAAAAATGAGCCGCGACGAGACAAAGTTGGGTCTGGTCAGGTTCCGCTTGGACTTGCCTGCGTCAGCTGGACTGGCGCCGGAAAAGCCTGTTTTCGGTGACGATTAGATCCATCGAAATGTCGAAATCTTGAGGGTGGATCGTTTCGAGCTGCGACAATTCGAAGCCGACGCCGATCGCCAACGGGCGCGGCGAAAGAGCGGCCAGAGTGCGGTCGAAATAACCTCCGCCATAACCGAGGCGGTAGCAGTCGTGGTCGAAACCGACAAGCGGCGCCAGCACCGCCTGTGGCACCGCGATGTCGCGCCTTTCCGGGATCGGGATGTCCCAGACACCTGACACGAGGGTGTCGTCTGGTTTCCAGATGCGGTATTCGAGCGGCCCTTTTTTGTCGACCACCACCGGCAGCGCCGCGGTAAAGCCTTCCGTAATCAGCCGGTCAACGAGCGGCCGCGGATCGAATTCTGCCTTGAACGGCCAGTAGACGCCGAGCGTGATGCCGGGCCGTTCTGCCAGGACCGCCTGAAGCTGGGCCGTGATCGTGCGATCCCAGGCCCGCCGTTCCTGCGGCGATGTGCCGGTCCGCAGCGCCAATAGCCGCTGCCGCTCGGCCCGGCGCCAGGCTTTGACCTCGGCTGGGTCCACCTCAGAACAGGCCGGTGATGCGCCCTTCGGCATCGACCTCGATGTTGTTCGCGGCCGGCACCCGCGGCAGGCCGGGCATCGTCATGATGTCACCGCAGATCGCGACGACGAACTCGGCCCCGGCCGACAGCCGCACCTCACGGATCGCCACGGTGTGGCCGCTCGGCGCCCCCTTGGCATTGGGATCGGTGGTGAAGCTGAGCTGGGTCTTGGCGATGCACACCGGGAATTGGCCGAAGCCTTGATCCTGCAGCTGCGCGAGCTGGTCCTGGATTGGCTTGGCGGCCTCGATGTCTTCCGCACCATAAAGGCGCTGGGCGATGGTGCGGATTTTTTCGAGGAGCGGCATCTCGTCGGGATAGAGAAACTTGAGTTTCGCGGCGCCGCTCTCGGCGAGGTCGACGACCTCGCGAGCGAGCTCCACCGCTCCCTCGCCGCCCTGCGCCCAGTGGTCGGCGATGACCGCCTTGACGCCTTCGGCCGCGCACAGCTCCTTGAGCCGGGTGTGCTCGCGGGGCGTGTCGGCGCTGAAGCGGTTGACCGACACCACCGCCGGCAGGCCGAACTGGCGGATGTTGGCGAGGTGCCGGTGCAAATTGGCAAAGCCCTTTTCGAGCGCCTCGACGTTCTCCTCGCGCAGCGCGTTGAGGGCAACGCCGCCATGCATCTTCAAGGCCCGCACGGTCGTTACCACGACCGCCGCGGCCGGGCTCAGCCCCGCCTTGCGGCATTTGATGTCGATGAATTTTTCGGCTCCGAGATCGGCGCCGAAGCCGGCTTCGGTGACGACGTAATCGGCGAGCCTCAGGGCCGAGGTGGTGGCGATCACCGAGTTGCAGCCATGAGCAATGTTGGCGAACGGGCCGCCATGGATGAAGACCGGGTTGTGCTCGATCGTCTGCACCAGATTGGGGGCGAGCGCGTCCTTCAACAGCGCGGTCATCGACCCCGCCGCCTTGACGTCGGCGGCGGTCACCGCTTTTCGCTCGCGCGTCTGGCCCACGTGGATATTGCCGAGCCGCCTTTGCAGATCCTGCAGGCTGGTCGCCAGGCAGAAGGTCGCCATCACCTGCGAGGCGGCGGTGATGTCGAAGCCATCTTCGCGCGGGTAGCCGTTGGCCACACCGCCGAGCGAGGAAATGGTCGTGCGCAGCGCGCGGTCGTTCATGTCCATGGCGCGGCGCCAGCTGACCCGGCGCGGGTCGATCCGCGGCTCGAGGCCGTAATAGACGTGGTTGTCGACCAGTGCTGCGAGCAGGTTGTTGGCGGCGCCGATCGCGTGGATGTCGCCGGTGAAATGGAGGTTGATGTCCTCCATCGGCACGACCTGGGCATAACCGCCGCCGGCCGCCCCGCCCTTGACGCCGAAGCACGGTCCCATGCTCGCCTCGCGCAGGCACAGCATTGCCTTCTTGCCGATCAGGTTGAGCGCATCGCCGAGCCCGACCGTCGTCGTGGTTTTGCCTTCGCCGGCCGGGGTCGGGGTGATCGCGGTGACGAGGATCAGTTTGGCGTTCGGCCGATCGGGCAGCGAGCGGACGTAGTCGAGCGCGATCTTGGCCTTGTATTTGCCGTAGGGCGACACCGCCTCGTCGGGGATGCCGAGCGCTTGCGAGGCGATCTCACCGATCGGCCGCATTTCGGCTTCCTGCGCGATCTCGATGTTCGATTTCGGGTTCCGGTGTTGGTCTTCTCCGCGCGCCACGCCGTTTCTCCCTCGCTGAATGCCCGTCGGGTCTTAACCCCTCGGCCGAGAGGGCGCAACCGTTTGGGGGCGCGGCATCCGCGAGTATGCCACCCGCTGCTAGTTGACGGCGGCGGCGCCGGCCTTGGCCACCTGGCCGTCCTGGGCGGCAGTGCCGCCACTGGCGCCAATCGCGCCGACGACCTTGCCGCCCGAAACCAACGGCAGGCCGCCCTCGATCGGCATTGCACCGTGCAGCGCTAGGATGACGTTACGGCCGCCGGCGAGCGCGTCTTCGAGCGCTTTGGTCGGCCGGCGAAACAGCACGGCGGAGCGCGCCTTGTCGATGGCGATGCGAACCGAACCTAACTGGGTATTGTCCATCCGCTCGAAGTAGATCAAATGGCCGCCGGGATCGACGACTGTGATCGCGTCGGGCGCAGATCCTGCCTTGGCCACCTCCGCTTCAGCCGCGGCGGCGGCCTTTCTGGCATCGTCGAGGCTTATCGGCAGGCCGTAGGGCATCGGCGTCTGGGCTCGGACCACGCCGCTCCAGGCGGATGCCGTCAGCAGCAAAATCACAGCGATCATCCGCGCCATAGCTTCCCTCCCAAAAATCCCACAGGCCGCTTCAGCGCTGCCGTTCGAATTCGCCTTACTGCGGCCTTGAAGGTCGGGTAAATAAACCATTTCGACGAAACACCGCTTCAAACCGCAGCAATGCTTGTCGCTGCGGCCAATCCTGACAGGGAGTATCAGCCATGCCAAGACATCCACTTGCGGGAAGCGAGAGACAGCCGCTGCCGGGAGCGCGGTCAACCGGAAAAGCGGACCCTGACGAACGCCTCGAAGTCGCAATCGTCGTGCGGCCGCGTGCAGCCGGCGACCTGACCGAGAGAGTGCGGCGACTGGCCCGCGGCGACCGGTCGCAACCCCATCTGAAGCGGGAAGAGTTTGCACGGCAATTCGGCGCCGATCCCGCTGATCTGGCTGCGGTCGAGCAATTCGCGAAGGCTCACGGGATCGCAATCGTCCAACAGGATCCGGCGCGGCGCACTGTGCTCCTGTCCGGCACAGTGGCTCAGTTCAACCAAGCGTTCGAGGTCGACCTGCAGACCTTCGAGCACGATGGCGGTTCCTATCGCGGCAGGACAGGCTCGGTCCATCTGCCGGACGAGCTCAACGGCGTCGTTACCGCCGTCATGGGCCTCGACAACCGGCCGCAGGCGCACCCGCATTTTCGCGCCCGTCCGACTCACGGCAACGTGCGCTGGCACGCGGCGGCGGCTTCCTCGGCTTCGTTCACCCCGACCGAGCTCGCCAGCCTTTACGGCTTCCCGACCGGAACCGGGCAGGGTGAATGCATCGCCCTCATCGAATTGGGCGGCGGCTACCGCGCTGCCGATCTCACCAAATATTTCTCGGAGCTCAAGGTCGCCGGGCCCAAGGTCTCGGCGGTGTCGGTCGATCACGGACGCAATCATGCGACCGGCGACCCCAACGGGCCCGACGGCGAAGTCATGCTCGATATCGAGGTCGCCGGGGCGGTGGCGCCGGGCGCGCATATCGTCGTCTATTTCGCACCCAACACCGACATGGGCTTTGTCAACGCGGTCACGACCGCGATCATGGATGCCAAAAACAAGCCCTCGGTGATCTCGATCAGCTGGGGCGGGCCGGAATCGAGCTGGACCCAGCAGGCGATGACCGCCTTCGACCAGGCGTTTCAGGCAGCGGCGGCGATGGGTATCACGGTATGCGTCGCATCCGGCGACAACGGGTCGGGCGACGGGGTGAGCGACGGCGCCGACCACGTCGATTTTCCGGCATCCAGCCCGAATGTGTTGGCCTGCGGCGGCACTCGGCTGACGGCTTCGGCCACGGCGATCACTGGCGAAACCGTGTGGAACGACGGCGCCCAAGGCGGCGCTGGCGGCGGCGGGGTCAGTGGCTTTTTCGCCCTGCCGCCGTATCAGGAAGGGCTGCACGTCACGCGGACCGGGGGGACTGCTCAGCCGCTGGCGATGCGCGGCGTGCCCGATGTCTGCGGCGACGCCGATCCCGAGAGCGGCTATGACGTCCGGGTTGACGGTCACGACACGATCATCGGCGGGACCAGCGCGGTAGCTCCGCTATGGGCCGGCCTGATCGCCCGCATCAATGCGGCGAAAGCGAAGCCGGTGGGTTTTATCAACCCGCATCTTTACGCCAATGCCGGGGCCATGCGCGACATCACCACTGGCAACAACGGCGACTTTGCCGCCGGTCCCGAATGGGACGCCTGCACCGGGCTCGGCAGCCCCAATGGCCAGAAGGTCGCTGCTGCCGTCTGATCGGCGCCGAGCAGGGGCGTCGGCCACCTGCCGGCGCCTCTTTGCAGATTCCCTGCAATTACAGGAGGGCGCAGGTACAGGATGGCGCGGGCCGGAGGCTTCAAGCGTCCGCAGCGCGAGGCGCAGAGCATTGCGAGATCCGGCCCAATCAACTCCCCAGTGCCGCCGTTGCCGGCATCAGGCGTCGTTCGGTTCGAGGCCGTCTCCGCCTGGCTCGGGGGTGCGCCGGGCGGGACCGGCGAACCGGCGACAGCCTGAGATCGAGCGACCTGGCTGCTGTTTTCGCGGGCATCGCAAGGTCCTGGCAACCTTTGCATGCTATTCGACCGTGACGCGGACGATCCTGGAACAGGACGCGGGGTCACGACAGTGTTGGCTAGATCGGGCTGGGCAGGCTTCTATTCGCGCAGGACGTGGCTCGCGGGACTTGCGTTGTTCCTTCTTCTCGTACCAGCGGTCGCACATGCCGATGACCCGGCATCCGCCTTCTTGATGACCCCACCCCGGCTGTTCAAGATCTGTACCGGGCAGACCTACGCGCTGTGTGCCGTCGCCAGCTGCTTTGTGTTCGACGGGCTCTCATATTGCAAATGCGACGTGAAATCGGGCGACAGCATCAGCCTGCCGTTCAACTATGACCGTCACCGGGACGTGTGTACGGTCAATGCCGAGGGCGAGAAAAACGGCTACATGGTCAGCACCTACAGCCTGCCCGAGTCGGCGGTTGCCCCCAATGGCGACAAGGCGCTCTATGACTGTCCCGCCGGCACCTCAAACGGCGCCTACGCCCAGTGCGACGGCGGCGTTTGCTTCACCGGCAGCGAGGGCCACTCATTCACTGTCGCCAGTCCGATGGCAGCGACTGGGTATCAGATCGCGGGACCATACCCGTGCCAGCAATCGTTCTTCCGGAATTGTAAGAAGGCGGTCGCCAACACCGACACGGGCTCGCAGCTCTACGTCGGTGCCCCGACCGGGTCGGCCCGCCTGCTGACGCGTGAGCTTTATGGCCACGTTCCGCCGCTGAACGAATGCCGCCTCGCGTTCCGTCCCTGGGATCGCGAATAACCGTGAATTGCCCAGTTCTCGACGGAAGACGCGGCTCGTTGGGCGAGGCAGCGCGCCGCCGCGGGCGGGTCGTGATTGGTGACGGCCATCATTGTCAGATCGGCCGTAAGTTTGGGCGGAGAGGGAACCGTGCACCACACCAATAATGTTGTGTGCCCTAGCCGATGGGTGGCGCTCCCTTCACTCGAAGACTTCGCGGTTGACGACGTTTTCGCGGTTGGGCCTGCCGTCGAGGACGCTGAGGATGTTCTGCACCGCGGCAACACCCATGCGGTCGACCGCCTCGCGCGTGACGCCGGCGACGTGCGGCGCGGCAATGAAGTTCGGCAGGGTCAGCAGCGGGTTGTCCTGGGGTGTTGGCTCCTCGACGAAGACGTCGAGCGCGGCACCGGCGATGCGGCTGGCCTTCAGCACGTCGTAGAGCGCCTTTTCGTCGATGATGCCGCCGCGCGCGGTGTTGACGATAAAGGCGGTGCGCTTCATCCGACCGAGCCTGCCAGCGTCGAAGAGGCCGATTGTCTCCGGCGTCTTCGGGCAGTGGATCGTGATGAAATCGGCGCGCGCCACCGCGGCGTCAAGATCGCCGACTGGCTCGTAGCCCATGCCCCGGATCGTCTCCGAATACATGTAGGGGTCGTAGACCAGGACATTCGTCTCCATCGCCGCGAAACGCTTTGCCGAGCGCGTGCCGATTTTGCCAAAGCCGATGATCAGCACGGTCTTGCCGTAGAGGTCGAGCGGCATCTCCTTGTAACGGTCGTGCCAGCGGCCTTCCTTGACCAATGCGTCCATTGCCGCACCGCGCCGCGCCAACGACATGATCAGAAACACCCCGGCCTCGGCGACGCTGACCGAATTGGCGGTGCCGCCGATCATCAACGGAATCTTGCGGCGGGTCAGCGCCGGCACGTCGACGGCGTCGTAGCCGACGCCGATGCGCGAGACGACCTCGAGCCCGGGCGCGGCATCGAGCTCGGGGTCGCTGAACGGCTGGACGCCGAGGGCAACCCCTGCGACATCTTCCAACAGCCGGTGCAGCTCGGCCTTGGACACCGTCGGCGCGAACGGGACCCCTTCGACATCCTCGCGCGCCTCGACGATCGCCCACCCGGCCTTGGCCATCGTCGTCGGCAGCAGCAGCTTTTTTCTGTTGGTCCCTGTCGTCGAACCCCGATCGGTGGTGTTCACCCGTCTTCTCCCCAAGAATTTTCACGGCTCAGCCTACTATGCCGGCACCGGCCGGCACCAGCCTGCCCAATTACGGCAGCAGTTCGGACAACCTGCGGATGATGCGGTCGGGGCGGACCAGGCAGTCGGGCGGCAGGCCGACACCGTAGCCGTCGTGCCAAATCGCGTGGATGCCGAGACGCTGCGGGGCCGCCACCTCCCATTCGAGGTTGTCGCCCACCATCCAAGTCTCGTGCGCGCTCACGCCCAGCGCTTCCATCGCGTGGGTATAAGCGCGCTCCTCGGGTTTGCCGAAGCCGTGCTCACCCTCGATCTGGATGTGGTCGAAACGATGTTCGAGCGCGAAGCGGATGACCTTTGCGCGCTGCGGTTCGGCGGCGCCGTTGGTGATCAGCGCCAGACGCACGCCCAGATCCTTTAGCCGGTCGAGGGTGTCGTGCGCGCCCGGAAAGCACTCCAATTCGGCATCGTGCAATGCGTTGAAGCAGTCGGCGATCTTATCGCACAGGGACCGGTCGTGGACGGCATGACCGTTCGCTGCCAACGCGGCAAAGGCCTCGGCCACGATCCGTCGGCGCGCTTCGTCGACGCGGTGGCGCCAGTACTTGTGCCGCGCTGGATCCGCCCACAAATCGCGCGAACTGTCCATGATTGCTGCAATCGCCACAGCCGGAGCGAGCGAAGACAAGTGCTCGGCATAGGTGGCGAGAACGCGCTGCCATTGCGATTCCGCCGGCCCGAAGGCGACAAGGATCGTGTCGTCGAGATCGATCAGAATGGCGCGCGGCAATTTCACCATCAGGGGGTCAGCCGATCCTGGGCGGGGCCTGCGGCAGTCTGTATCCTGCCAGCTTCTTTTTCAGCAATTCGTTGACGAGGGTGGGGTTGGCTTTGCCTTGGGTCGCGCGCATGACTTGGCCGACAAAAAAGCCGTAGAGCTTGTCGCGGCCGGCGCGGTATTCGGCGACTTTGTCGGCTTCGGCGGCGAGGACGGCGTCGATTGCCGCGGCGATCGCACCCTCGTCGGTCACCTGACGCAGCCCCTTCTGTTCGACGATCGCAGCGGGGTCGGCACCGGTTGCGACCATTTCGGCAAAGATGTCCTTGGCGAGCCGCCCGGAGATCGTGCCGTCGGCGATCAGATCGATCAATGCGCCGAGCCGGGCCGGCGACACGGGCGATTGTTCGATCCCGATCCCGATCCGGTTTAGCGCGCCGAACAGGTCACCGGTGACCCAGTTCGCCGCGGTCTTGGCGTCGCGTCCTTCGGCGACCCGCTCGAAGAACAGTGCGCTCGCCTGCTCGGCGACGAGTACCTCGGCGTCCTCGGGCGAAAGACCAAGATCGGACACGAAGCGAGCCTTCTTGGCGTCGGGCAACTCAGGCAAATTGGCGCGTAGCGCGGCCACCCAATTGGGATCGAGAACTAACGGCAGCAGATCCGGGTCGGGGAAATAGCGGTAATCGTGCGCCTCCTCCTTCGAGCGCATCGGCCGGGTTATGCCGCGCGCGACGTCGAACAGGCGCGTCTGCTGCGCGACCTTGCCGCCTTCCTCGATCAACTCGACCTGACGGCGCGCCTCGTACTCGATCGCCTGCATCACATAGCGCACCGAGTTCAAATTCTTGATCTCGCAACGCGTGCCGTAGGGCTCGCCGGGGCGGCGCACCGAGACGTTGGCGTCGCAGCGCAACGAGCCCTCATCCATGTTGCCGTCGCAGGTGCCGAGATAGCGCAGGATCGAGCGCAGTTTGCGCAGGTAGATCCCGGCCTCCTCGGCGCTCCTCAGATCGGGCTCGGACACAATCTCCATCAGCCCGATACCTGCCCGGTTCAGGTCGACATAGGTCAGGCTCGGATGCTGGTCGTGCAGGCTCTTGCCGGCGTCCTGCTCGAGATGCAGCCGAGTGATGCCGATTTCGCGCGTGCTGCCATCGGACATGTCGAGCACGACCCGGCCACGTCCGACCACCGGCTGCAAATATTGCGAGATCTGATAGCCAGCCGGCAGATCCGGATAGAAATAATTCTTGCGGTCGAAGACGCTTCTCAGGTTGACCTCGGCTTCGAGGCCGAGCCCGGTCTTGACCGCCTGCTCGACGCAAACGCGATTGATGACCGGCAGCATGCCCGGAAAGGCGGCGTCGACCGGCGAGACCTGGGTGTTTGGCTCGGCGCCGAAATCGGTCGCCGCGCCCGAAAACAATTTCGCCTTCGAGACGATTTGGGCGTGCACTTCGAGCCCGATCACGGTCTCCCATTTGCGCGTACGGCCATCGATCAATCCGTTGGTGCTCATCAACGGCCTCCCGCGATAAAATCCGGCAGATGGCGGAATTGGGCGGCGGCCTCCAGCACCGCGGCGACGCGCAGCACACCTTCCTCGTCAAACGCGCGGCCGATGATTTGCAGGCCGAGCGGCAGCCCGTTCGCCGAGAGCCCGGCCGGGACCGAGATTGCCGGCAGACCGGCGAGGTTTGCCGGCACTGTGAACACATCGTTCAGATACATTGCGACCGGGTCTTTGCTGTTGTCGCCGATCGGAAAAGCGGCCGAGGGTGCGGTCGGCGCCAGAATGCAGTCTACGCGCTCGAACGCCCCGGCGAAATCCTGCGCAATCAAGGCACGCACCCGCTGCGCCTTCAGGTAGTAGGCGTCGTAATACCCGGCCGACAGCACATAAGTCCCGATCAGCACGCGGCGGCGAACCTCGGCGCCAAAGCCCGCGGCGCGGGTCAGCCCGTACATCTCATCGAGGCTCGCGCCCTCGACCCTGAGCCCGAAACGCACCCCGTCGTAGCGCGCGAGGTTGGACGAGGCCTCAGCCGGGGCGATGATGTAATAGGCCGGCAGGGCGTATCTGGTCATCGTCAGGCTGATCTCGACCGGCTCGGCGCCGCCATCGCGCAGCCAATCGGCGCCCTGCTGCCACAGCGTCTCGATTTCGCCCGCCATGCCGTCGGCGCGGTATTCGCGCGGAATGCCGACGCGTAAGCCGCGGATGTCGCCGGTCAACGCCCTCTCGTAATCCGGCACCGATACCGGTGCCGAGGTCGAATCCTTCGGGTCGTGCCCGGCCATGGTGCGCAACATGATCGCCGCATCGCGCACCGTTCGGGTCATCGGCCCCGGATGGTCGAGCGACGACGCGTAAGCGACGATCCCCCAGCGCGAGCAGCGGCCATAGGTCGGCTTTAGCCCGACAATGCCGCAAAAGCTCGCCGGCTGGCGGATCGAGCCGCCGGTATCGGTGCCGGTCGCCGCCAAGGCGGCACGCGCCGCGACCGCCGCCGCCGACCCGCCGGATGAGCCGCCCGGAACCAGGGGCCGGTTATCCCCCAAATGGCGCTCGGACTGGCAGCGCCACGGGTTCTCGACCGGACCGTACCAGCTTGTGGTGTTTGACGAGCCCATCGCGAATTCGTCGAGATTGGCCTTGCCGAGCATGACCGCTCCGGCCTGCCACAGCTTGTCGGTCACCGTCGATTCATACGGCGGATGAAACCCGTCGAGGATGTGCGAGCCGCCAGTGGTCAAGACACCCTTGGTGCAGTAGAGATCCTTGACCGCGATCGGGATGCCTTCGAGGAGACGCGCCTCGCCCCGCGCCAGCCTGGAGTCGGCAGCCTCGGCCATCGCCAGCGCCCGCTCCGGCGTCTCGGTGATAAAGGCGTTCAGCGGCCTCGCCGCCTCGACCGCGGCGATATGAGCTTCGGTCAATTCACGGGCCGAGAATTGCTTGCGGGCGAGCCCGTCGCGCGCCTCGGCAACGGTCAGCGCGGTCAGCGAAGCGCTCACTCGATCACTTTCGGGACGGCAAAGAATCCGGGCTTACCGCCGCTCGGCCCGGTGCGCGGCGCGTTGTCGAGGACCGCTTCACGCCGACCGCCGTCGGTCACCTCGTCCTCGCGCATCGACAGCCCCATCTGCGCGACGCTCGCCATCGGCGCGACCGCGGTCGTGTGCCGACCTCGTTCAGCTGCTCGACCCAGGCCAGGATCTGCGACAGCTCGTTCGCCAATGGTTCGAGCTCGGCTTCGGAAAGCTTGATCCGTGCGAGGTGGGCGACATGCGCCACCGTCGCCTTGTCCAACGCCATGATTTTGTCGTCTCCGGAACCCGCATCTGGACACGTAAAATAGGGTATCGTTGGCCATGATTCTAGCGGACCATGCAGCACTGGCCGACGCCGTGCCGGCGGGCTTGCGGCTGATGGGTCTCGATGTCGGCACCAAGACGATCGGCCTCGCCCTGTCCGACACCCGCCGGATCATCGCGAGTCCGCTCGAAACCATCCGCCGCCAGCGCTTTCGCGACGACATGGCGCGGCTGTTCGCGCTGGTCGACACGCACGGCGTCGGCGGGCTGGTCATTGGCCTGCCGCTGATGTTGGCAGGTGGTGACGGGCCGCGCACCCAGTCGGTGCGCCAGTTCGCCCGCAACCTGGTGGCGTTGCGCGATCTGCCGGTGGCATTGTGGGATGAGCGGCTGTCGACCGCCGCGGTCGAACGCGAAATGATCGCCGCCGATATGACGCGCAAGCGCCGGGCCGAGATCATCGACCGCGTCGCCGCCGCTTATATTTTACAGGGCTGCCTCGATTTTCTCGGTCGGGCGGCCTGACCGCCGCGAATATCCTCCAGCCGATGGTTTCATGTGCAAACGCTGGTTGCTGCATCTGCAGCGAATCAGCAGCAAAACTTCGCCACCTGGCAGAAGAACCTTCATCTGGTCCCGTTGCGAGCCGCACCCGGGTCCGCCGGTTTTGCGAGGGGCGACGCTGTTTCGGCAGCGCCGCCGCTTGCTTCCCATAGCGAATCCGCAGCGGGATCATGCTCCACGAATTTGGCAATTTGACGGATTGACTGCAACCGAGTGGTTTCAGTCCAAATCTTGCGATCCTCTCCAGTTTTAACACCGAGAGAGTATCACAAGTGTCGGAAATCACTAAATTCATTTTGGATCCAACTCTCAGAGACGGGGGCACTAAGCGTTAGATTCGCACCGTTAGGATGATTTGGCAGCGATTCCGGCCGAGCCTTGCTGCCGGGTGGCGATGCAACTATAATCGGCAGTTCATGCAGGGCTACGCTTGCGACATCGCGTTCCGGCACCGCCACCTCCTCGGCATCGAGGACCTGTCGCCGGCGGAGATCGAACAGTTTCTCGACCTCGCCGACGGCTATGTCGAACTGAACCGCCAAGCGGAAAAAAAGCGCTCGCTGTTGCGCGGACGCACGATCATCAACTGCTTTTTCGAAAATTCGACCCGCACCCGCACCTCGTTCGAGGTCGCCGGCAAAAGGCTCGGCGCCGATGTCATCAACATGGCGGTTGCGGTCAGTTCGATGGTCAAGGGCGAGACCCTGATCGACACGGCGATGACCCTGAATGCGATGCATCCCGACGTGCTGGTCGTGCGCCATCCCGAATCGGGAGCGGTGCAGCTGTTGTCGGAAAAGGTCGACTGTGCCGTCGTCAACGCCGGCGACGGCAGCCACGAGCACCCGACCCAGGCATTGCTCGACGCGCTGACGATTCGCCGGCGCAAAGGCGGGCTCGGCGGGCTGACCGTCGCGATCTGCGGCGACGTTCTGCACAGCCGGGTGGCGCGCTCGAACATCGCGCTGTTGAACACGATGGGCGCCCGGGTGCGGGTCGTCGCCCCGCGAACCCTGTTGCCGGCCGAGATCGAGCGCCTCGGCGTCGAGGTGTTTCACGACATGCGCGCCGGGCTCGCCGATGTCGACATCGTGATGATGCTGCGGCTGCAGAGCGAACGCATGCACGGCTCGTTCGTGCCGTCGTCCCGCGAATATTTTCATTTCTTCGGCCTCGACTACGAGAAGTTGCGCATGGCGAAGCCCGACGCGCTGATCATGCATCCCGGCCCGATGAACCGCGGCGTCGAGATCGGCAGCGATGTTGCCGACGACATCGACCGCAGCCTGATCCGCCATCAGGTCGAGATGGGGGTCGCCGTCCGCATGGCCTGCCTCGAGATCCTGGCTCGCGATCTCGGCAACGGCCCGCCATCGCCGTGAGCGGCCGCGCCGCCGTTTCCACGGGCGCGCCGCGGACGCTGATCCGCGGCGCCCGGCTGCTCGATCCCGCAAGCGGGCTCGATGCGGTCGGCGATCTTTTGATCGAAGGCGAGCGGATCGCTGCGGTCGGCGGAAGCATCGCCGCCTCCGACGCGGAGGTGGTCGACGCCGAGGGGTTGTGCCTGGCGCCCGGCCTTGTCGACATGCGCGTGCAGTTGCGCGAGCCGGGCGCTGAGCACATGGAATCGATCGAAAGCGGCGGACGGGCGGCGGCGGCGGGCGGGGTTACGACAATGGTCGCGCTGCCCAACACCGAGCCGCCGGTCGACGACGTCTCCGTTGTCGAGTTTCTGGCGCGCCGGGCGCGCGAGGTCAGGCTCGCCAAAGTCCACACTTATGCCGCAGCGACCAAAGGGCTGGCCGGGCGGCAGCTGACCGAGATGGGGCTGCTGGCGGCGAATGGCGCAGTCGGCTTTACCGACGGGGTCAAGGCGATCGCCAATGCGCTGGTCATGCGCCGGGTGCTGTCCTACGCCCGCAGCTTCGACCTGCTGGTGATGCAGCATCCGGAGGAGCCGAGCCTCGCTAGCGCCGGCGAGGTCAACGAGGGCGAGATTGCCACCCGGCTCGGGCTCGCCGCGATCCCGCCGGCCGCGGAAGTGATCATGATCGAGCGCGATCTGCGGCTTGTCGAGGTCACCGGCGCGCGCTACCACGCCGCCCATTTGTCGACCGCGGCCGGCGTCGGGGCAATCCGGCAGGCAAAGGTGCGGGGCTTGCCGGTAACTTGCGACACCGCCCCGCCCTACTTCGCGCTGAACGAGACCGCGATTGGCGACTATCGGACGTTCGCCAAGCTGTCGCCGCCGTTGCGCAGCGAACGGGACCGCCGCGCCGTCGTTGAAGGACTGCGCGACGGGACGATCGACGCGATTGCCAGCGACCACGCCCCCTGGGACCAGGATTCGAAGCGGCTGCCGTTCAGCTCGGCCGCCTATGGCATTGTCGGGTTGGAGACCCTGTTGCCGCTGTCGCTTGAGCTGTACCACAACCGGCATCTCGGCCTGCTCGACGTGATCGCGCGGCTGACGTGGACCCCGGCGCATATCCTGCGCCTGCCGGCCGGGCGCTTGGCGAACGGAGCACCGGCCGATCTGGTGCTGTTCAACCCCGATTTGCCGTGGCGGATCTGCACCGACGAATTTCGCTCAAAATCAAAAAATGCGCCGTTCGACGGCCGCCCGGTGCAAGGCCGCGTCATGCGCACGATCGTCGACGGCCGCACGATCTTCCGGAGCGAGGGGTGAACGGGCATGCGCTCCCGACGAGATTGCTTCGCTGCACTCGTAATGACGCTCGCGAACGGACCTGTCATTGCGAGGAGCGGAGCAACGAAGCAATCTCGTCGCCAATCGTTAAAGGCGACGGAGTGACCGGAGGAGCCCCTCTCACCCTGTCCTCTCTCCCAAATCGGGGGAGAGGAAGTCGATCGGGCGGGCGGCTATGACCATGCTCGTCGTCCTCGCCGCTTTCGTCGGCTACCTGCTGGGCTCGATCCCGTTCGGGCTCGTGCTGAGCCGGCTTGCCGGTTATGGCGACATCCGCGATATCGGCTCCGGCAACATCGGCGCCACCAACGTCCTGCGTACCGGGAATAAGGGGTTGACGGCGCTTACCCTGCTGCTCGACGTGAGCAAGGGCTGGGCGGCGGTGGCAATCGCCTGGCATTGGGGCGCGCCGCCGGCGCTAGCGGCGGCACTGTGCGCGGTTCTCGGTCATATGTTCCCGGTCTGGCTTGGATTTCGCGGCGGCAAGGGGGTGGCGACGGCGCTCGGCGTGTTGATCGCGCTCGCCTGGCCGGTAGCGCTTGTCGGGGCGCTGATCTGGCTAGCGGTCGCGTTGGTATCCCGCTTTTCGTCGCTCGCGGCTCTGGTCGCGGCCGCGATCAGCGCGGCGATTGCCCCGTTCCTTACCGAAAAGGCGACGGCGATCCTGATCGCGCTTGTGGCGCTGCTGATCATCCTGCGCCATCACGCCAACATCGGGCGCCTGATCGCCGGCCGGGAGCACCGGATTTCGTTCCGGAAAGGCTGAGACACCCTTGGCCTCGCGCGAGCTCGACCCCGAAGAGCGCCTCGACTGGCTGCGGCTGTGCCGCACCGAGTCAATCGGCCCGATCAGCTTTTACGCGATGCTGCGCCGCTTCGGCTCGGCCCGCGCCGCGCTCGAAGCGCTGCCTCGCCTCGCCCGCCGCGGCGAGCGCACCCGCACCATTGCCGCAACAACCCGGTCCGCAGCTCAGGCCGAGCTGATCGCGCTGCACCGGATCGGCGACCGGCTCGTCTGCTGGGGAGAGCCTGATTATCCCGGCGCCCTGGCCCAGATCGAGGACGCGCCGCCGATTCTGACCGTGCTCGGCCAGCCGGCATTGCTCGACCGCCCGATGGTGGCGGTCGTCGGCGCGCGCAACGCCTCGGCCAACGGCAGGCGTCTCGCCCGTGAACTGGCCGCCGGGCTCGGCGAGGGCGGGCTTGTCGTCGTCTCCGGGCTGGCCCGCGGCATCGACGCCGCGGCCCATCTGGGCGCCCTCGAAACCGGCACGATCGCGGTCGTCGCCGGCGGCGTCGATGTCGTCTATCCCGAGGAAAACCGCGGCCTCCACGATGCCTTGCGCGCGCAAGGCGCGATCGTCGCCGAACTCCCAATCGGGAGCGAGCCGCAGGCACGGCATTTCCCGCGCCGCAACCGGATCATTTCCGGGATGGCGCTGGGCGTGCTGGTGGTCGAGGCGGCGGCGCGTTCGGGCTCGCTGATTACCACGCGTTATGCGCTCGAACAGGGGCGCGAGGTCTTTGCCGTACCCGGGTCGCCGCTCGATCCGCGCTGCCGCGGCGCCAATGACCTGCTCCGCCGCGGCGCGATCCTGACGGAGACGGCCGAGGACGTGCTGACCCAACTCGGGCCACTGGTGCAAGGCTCACCTCCGCCGCGCCCGCCCTTGCCGCTGCCGGTCGAAGAGAGGTGGTCGTTGGATGCACCCAGCGGCGGCGCCGGAGAGCCCGGCGCGGATGAGGATGCGCAAGACATGGTCCTCGAAAGACTGGGACCGACACCGGTCGCAGTTGACGAACTGGTCCGCCAGTGCCAATTGACAGCTTCGGCGGTCGCCACGCTGCTGCTCGAACTGGAGCTGTCGGGGCGGGTCGAGCGCCACCCCGGCAATCTTGTCTCGCTGCGTTGAGCACTGATGTGATCGACTTTCAGAATGTCGCTGACAAAGCCGAAGCCGCAACGCGCGCAATTTAAACTCGGCGCCAAAATCCTCATGGCAATTTAGGACGGGTGCAGGCATGACGATTGGGCAGGGATCGGAATGTTCGTTCGTGCCCCAACACCCCTAGAACGAAACGGCCCATGAAAGTCGTCGTCGTCGAATCGCCGGCAAAAGCGAAGACCATCAACAAATATCTCGGCAGCGACTACACGGTCGTCGCCAGCTACGGCCATGTCCGCGACCTTCCCGCCAAGGACGGCTCGGTGCTGCCCGATGCCGATTTCGCGATGTCGTGGGAGGTCGACGGCAAATCCGAAAAGCACATGAAGACGATCGTGCAGGCGATGCGCGGCGCCGACAGTCTGTTCCTCGCGACCGACCCCGACCGCGAAGGCGAGGCGATCTCGTGGCACGTGCAGGAGGTGTTGAAATCGCGTCGGGCATTGAAGGACGTCGACGTCAAGCGCGTGGTTTTCAACGAGGTCACCAGGAACGCCGTGGTCGAGGCGTTCCGCCGCCCACGCGAGATCGACCGCGAATTGGTCGACGCCTATTTGGCGCGCCGGGCGCTTGACTATCTCGTAGGCTTTACATTGTCGCCGGTGTTGTGGCGCAAACTGCCGGGCAGCCGCTCGGCCGGCCGTGTCCAATCCGTCGCGTTGCGCCTGATCTGCGAGCGCGAAGCCGAGATCGAAGCCTTCAAATCGCGCGAGTATTGGACGGTCGAAGCCACATTTACGACCGAGGGCGGGCAGACTTTCACCGCGCGGCTGACCCACCTCGAGGGCAAACGGCTCGACCGCTTCGATCTCGACACCGAGGCCAAGGCGCGCGCCGCCGCCGATGCGATCCTGCGCGCGCTCGGCTTTGCCGTCGTCGAGATCGACAGCCGGCAGGTCCGCCGCAATCCGTTTCCGCCGTTCACTACTTCGACCTTGCAGCAGGAGGCTTCGCGCAAGCTCGGCCTGTCGGCAAGCCGGACGATGCAGATCGCCCAGCGCCTTTACGAAGGGGTCGATTTGGGCGGCGAAGCGGTCGGACTGATCACTTACATGCGCACGGACGGGGTGGCGATTTCGGTTGAGGCGATTGCCGCCGCACGCGGGCTCATCGGCCGCGAATACGGGGCGAGATACGTCCCCGACGCGCCGCGGGTCTATCGCAGCCCCGCCAAGAATGCGCAGGAGGCGCATGAAGCGATCCGGCCGACCGATCTGACCCGCAAGCCGGCCGATGTCGCCGCCTATCTCGATCGCGACCAGCGCCGGCTCTACGAGCTGATCTGGAAGCGGACGCTGGCGAGCCAGATGGCCTCGGCCTTGCTCGAACAGGTCACCGTCGACATCGCCGATCCGAGCGGAAAGCTACAGCTGCGGGCCACCGGCTCGGTCGTGTTGTTCGACGGGTTTCTCGCGCTCTATCAGGAAGACCGCGACGACGCGGCCGACGAAGAGGGCGAAGGTGCGCGGTTGCCGCAAATGCGCAAGGGCGAAAATTTGGCCCGCGGCGAGGTCGTACCGAGCCAGCATTTCACCCAGCCGCCGCCGCGCTACACCGAGGCGAGCCTCGTCAAAAAGCTCGAAGAGCTTGGCATCGGCCGGCCTTCCACCTATGCCGCGATATTGCAGGTGTTGCAGGACCGCACTTACGTCCGGCTCGACAAGAGGCGCTTTGTGCCCGAGGACCGCGGCCGCCTGGTCACCGCCTTTCTGACCAGCTTTTTCGAGCGCTACGTCGAATACAATTTCACCGCCGATCTCGAAAACCAGCTCGACGAGGTCTCAGGGGGGCGCGTCGACTGGAAGGAATTGCTGCGCAATTTCTGGCGTGATTTCTCGACTGCGATCGACGGCACCAAGGATCTGACGATCACCCAGGTGCTGCAGGCGCTCGACGAGGGGCTTGGCCGGCACTTTTTCCCCGAGGAGGGCTCCGGGCGCGACCCGCGAGTGTGCCCGGTCTGCGGCGCCGGCCGGCTGAGCTTGAAGCTCGGCAAGTTTGGCGCCTTTATCGGCTGCTCGAACTATCCGAATTGCCGCTATACCCGCCCGCTCGCGGTCGAGGGCGAGGGCGACGACACCGCCGACACCGCACTTGGGACCGATCCGGCGAGCGGGCTTGAAGTGACAATGAAAAAAGGCCCGTTCGGCCATTACGTGCAGCTCGGCGTCGCCAATGGCGAAGCAAAGCCCAAGCGAGTGGCACTGCCGCGTTCGCTGAAGCCGGCCGACGTCGATCTCGATTCGGCACTGCGTCTGTTGGCGTTGCCGCGCGAGCTTGGCCCCCATCCCGAAACCGGAGAACCGATAACCGCCGGAATCGGCCGCTTCGGGCCGTACATCAAGCACGGCTCGGTCTTCAAGTCGCTCGCGGCGGAGGATGACGTGCTGACGATCGGAGCCAACCGCGCGGTCGTGTTGTTGGCCGAACCGGCGGCGGAGCGGCGGCGCGGTGCGCCGCAGCCGCTGCGCGAACTCGGGCCGCATCCCGACGGCGGCATCGTGGCGCTGTACCAGGGGCGGTACGGCCCTTATGTCAGCCATGACGGCGTCTTTGCCTCACTGCCGCGCGAAGCCAATCAGGAGACCTTCTCACTCGAACAGGCAATCCCGCTGCTCGCGGCGCGGCGCGAGCAGAGCCCGCGCCGCCAGCGCAAAGCGGCCAAACCCGCAACGGCGAAGGCAACAAAGGCGCCGGCGCGCAAGACAGCGAAATCAGCGGCAGCAGCCAAGCCCGCCGCCCCGGCCGCGGCAAGTCGGGCGCCCAAGCGTCTTGCCAAAAAAAAGACGGCCTCCGCCGCCCGATCGGCCAAAAAACCGCGGCCTCGCGCCGGCGCACAGCCCGGTTAGATGGCGCGGTCGCCGCCGGCTCCTACCGATAAGCGAAAGCGCGCACGGGGCACGCTGCCCTCGGCAAACGACGTGCTCGCCTTCATCCGCGAGAGCCGCTCGACCGTCGGCAAGCGCGAGATCGCCCGCGCCTTCAACCTGACCCCGGCTGATCGGCCGGCATTGCGCGACATGCTGCGCCAGATTGAGCGCTCGGGCGCCGTCACCCGCGCCGCCAATCGGCGGCTGACCGGCGGGCCGCCGCTGCCGGAGCTGACGGTGGTCGAACGGATCGGCGCCGACGAGGATGGCGTCCCGCTCGCCCGGCCGGTCGCCTGGCCAGGACCCGACCCGCCGCCGGTACTGCGGCTTTCCGAGGAGGGCGGCGAAGCGCTTCCGGTTGGGGCTCGCGCCGCGGCGCGGCTGGTGACGCTCGACAGCGGCGAGATCGAGGCGCGGGTCATCCGCCGGCTCGATCCCGGCGACGAGCGCGTCGTCGGGGTCTTCGAAAGAGATCGCGAGGGCGGGCGGGTGATCCCGGCCGATCGTCGCAACAAGACCGAATACCGGATCGTCGAACGTGATGCCGCCGGCGCCGACGGGGGCGAACTGGTGGTCGCCGAAATATTACCCGTCGCGCGTTTTGGCCTGCCGCGGGCGCACATCGTCGAGCGGCTGGGACCGGCGAGCGATCCCGGCGCGATCAGCCTGCTGGCGATCGCGTCCTTCAACATCCCGACCGAATTTTCCCCCGCTGCGACCGCCGAGGCCGAAGCAGCGGCGCCGGTCGGTGTCGCTGGGCGCATCGATCTTCGCGATCTGCCATTGGTTACGATCGACGGCAGCGACGCGCGCGATTTTGACGACGCGGTGTGGGCCGAGCCCGATGCCGACCCGTCGAACCCGGGCGGCTGGCGTCTTGTCGTCGCGATCGCCGACGTCGCCTGGTATGTCCGCCCCGGCAGCGCACTCGACAATGAGGCCGAACGCCGCGGCAACTCGGTCTACTTTCCCGATCGCGTTGTGCCAATGCTGCCAGAGGCGCTGTCGAATGAATTGTGCTCGCTGAAACCCGGGGTCGACCGCGCCTGCCTCGCCGTTCATCTGTCGATCGACGCGGGCGGTCGCAAGCGGGGCCACCGTTTCGTGCGCGGGCTGATGCGCTCGGCGGCGCGGCTTACTTACGAAGAGGCTCAAGCGATCCGCGATGGGCAGCGCGAACGACCCGCCTCGGTTCCGCCCGAGACGATCGCTGCGCTCTACGGCGCCTTCGGGGCGCTGGCGCGGGCGCGCGTCGCGCGCGGGGCACTCGAGCTCGACATCCGCGAGGACCGGGTCATGCTCGACGCCGACAGGCGGCCGGTCGCGGTGGTTCCGGCGCCACGGCTCGACAGCCACCGCTTGATCGAGGAGTTCATGATCCTCGCCAATGTCGCGGCGGCAGAAGAGCTGGAAGCCCGGCGTCAGCCCTGCATGTATCGCATCCACGATGCGCCCGATCCCGAAAAGATCACGGCGTTGCGCGACTTTCTTGAAGAGAGCGGCATTCCTGGGCTCGCTTTTGCCAAAGGCCAGGCGCTGAAGCCCGAGCTGTTCAACCGGCTGCTGCACCGCGCTGAAGGCACGCCGGTCGCGGCGCTCGTCAACGAACTGGTGCTGCGTTGCCAGGCGCAAGCGGCCTACAGCCCTGACAATATCGGCCATTTCGGGCTGGGGCTGCGGTGCTACGCGCATTTCACCTCGCCGATCCGGCGCTATGCCGATCTCGTGGTCCATCGCGCGCTGATTTCAGGCGCCAACGCCGCCGAAAACGAGGTTGGCGCGGGTGGTTTGCCGCACGGCATCGATCACGAGCAAATGGCGGCGATCGGCGAGCATATCTCGGCGACCGAGCGCCGCGCCGTCGCGGCCGAGCGAGCGGCGATCGAACGCTATCGCGCTGCTCTGCTCGTCAATGCGGTCGGCAGCATTTTTGCCGCACAAATCAGCGGCGTTGTCGATTTCGGCTTGTTTGTGACCTTGGTGGAAAACGGGGCAAATGGCCTCGTCCCGATCGCCAGCCTGCCCGGCGACTATTTCGACCGGCGCGAAAAGCCGCCGCGCCTTGTCGGCCGACGCTATGGCCGCGTTTTCCGGCTCGGCGACCCCGTCACCGTGCGGCTGCTGGAGGCGGATGCCGTCGGCGGCCGACTATCGTTTCGCATTGAGGAGGAGGCGCGGGCGCGTGGCGCCCGCAACGGACGGCGCAGTTGATCGCCGAGTCGCGGCAATTTACCATCGATTGGTCATCCTCGGAATTTGGGCTGAGGCTGGCGGATGATCCTCGAGCAGTTTGCCGCGAGGATTTCGGGGGGTATCCTCGATGCCGATGTGGTTGCGTCCGGCGGCTGTGCTTCCCCTTGCGAGCATTATCGCCCTCGCCTGCGCCCTGATCGGCTGCGCCCAATTGCAGCCGATGCCGACCGACCCGAGGGGCCGGCTGTTCGCCCGTGGTCTCGATCAAATCGACGAACTCTACATCGTCAAGGTGTCGAACCGCGGACTTGCGCTTGACGCCGCCGCGCGCCTCTCTCTGCTCGACCCCAAATTGCGGGCGACCGAGTCGCCGGCACCGCATGACGAGACCGAGATCGAGCTGAACTATGGCGATCACGCAGTCGCGGCCTACCCGAGCCCGGCGACCGATGACCCGCATGTCTGGGGGCGGTGGCTGGGCCAACTGGAAGCCGACGCAACGCGGGCCTCGCCGATCCTCGCCGCGCATTCGCAGGACGAAATCGACAAGGTGATGTTCGACGGTATAACCGGCGGGCTCGACCGCTTCTCGCGCTACGCGACCCCGCAGACTGCGCGTGATCAGCGCGCGGCGCGCGACGGCTTCGGTGGGGTCGGAGTGATCCTCGAAGACGACGCCGCCCCCTTCCGAATTACCAAAATCATCCCCGGCAGCCCGGCCGATGTCGCCGGGATCCGGGTCGGCGACCTGGTCGTCGCGGTCGATGGAGCGCCGACCGCCAGCCGCTCGCAAAATGACGTGATCCGCCAACTTCGTGGGCCGATCTTGAGCACGGTCGCGGTCAGCATCGCTCGTCCAGGGCTCGCCGAGAGCCGCAGCTTTCGGCTGCAGCGTACGCTGATCGTCTTGCCGACGGTGACGGTCACGCGCGAAGACGGCGTTGCGGTATTCCATATCTCGGGATTCAACCAGAATACGACCCAACAGCTGGTCGAGGATCTCGGGTCGATCAAACGCGCGGCGGGGCCTCAGTTGCACGGTATCGTGCTCGATTTGCGCGGCGATCCCGGCGGCCTGCTCGACCAGGCAGTAAGCCTCGCCGACGTGTTTCTCGCCAAGGGAGCGATCGTCGCGACCGTCGGGCGCAATCCGGCAAGCCGACAGTATTTCGAAGCCTCGGGCGACAGTGTCGCGCCGCTCGTGCCAATCGTCGTGCTGATCAACGGTGGTTCGGCCTCGGCGTCGGAGATTGTCGCGGCAACACTGCAGGATGCCGGGCGTGCGGTGGTTGTCGGTACCGCCTCATACGGCAAAGGCACGGTGCAAACAGTGCTGCGGTTGCCGAACGACGGCGAGCTGACGTTGACCTGGGCCGAGTTGGTCGCCCCCGCCGGCTATTCGCTGAACCGGCATGGTGTGGTGCCGACGATTTGCACCAGCGATCTCGGCGACGATCCCCAAGCGGTCGAGACCGCCTTGCAGCGCGGGAGTGAAGCAACCGGGGGCGCCGGCATGGCCGCCGTCCCGCGCGCCTCGCTGGACGATCCCGGCTGGGTCGAATTGCGCCGCGGCTGCCCGCCCCGCCCTGGTGATCGCGCGATCGATTTGGCGGTCGCCGAGCGCCTGCTGTCCGACCCGGTCCTTTACAGTCAGGCTGTGCACATGATGAGCGTGTCACCAAGCCTCGCGGCAAAGCCGGTCGGCACCGCGCCGGTCAGTCCCGAGGGTGCCTTGACAGGGATCGACGGATCGCTATCTTCCGGCAACCACTATCCTTGAACCTGGGTCTCCTCGTCATGGCAAAGACCAGCACCGTCTTGATCAAGCTCGTCAGCAGCGCTGATACCGGCTTTTATTATGTGACAAAGAAGAATCCGCGGACCAAGACCACCAAGCTCGAGCTGAAAAAGTTTGACCCGGTTGCGCGCAAGCACGTCCTCTTCAAGGAAGCGAAGATAAAATAAGGCCGATCCTGGGGGCTGAACCACCGGCCAAGCGGGTGTGGACAGCGATGGCGAGCCCCGGCGGCGCGGCTCCAATTAGCGCTTAAGCCATCTACGCGGGCGTGTCATACTGTGCCGATCTACACAAACGATCGGAGGGCAGCGGTGACAGACTACATGCTCGTCAGCTTTAAAACCTGTCCGTGGGTGCAGCGCTCGGCGATCGTGCTGCGCGAAAAGAACACGGAATTTGAGATGCGCCATATCGAGCCCGACAATCGCCCCGACTGGTTCCTTGCGATCTCGCCGCACAAAAAGGTGCCGGTGCTGCGCGTCGACGACAAGCTGTCGCTGTTCGAGTCGAACGCCATCAACGAATATCTCGACGAGACGATCGCGCCGCGATTGCACCCTGCTGACCCGATCGAGCGCGCGCTCAATCGCGCCTGGACCGATTACGTGCCGACTTTCGCCAGCACCGTGACCGCAACCGCCTATGCGGACACCGAAGAGGATTACAACAAGGCGGCAGCGGGTATCCCCGCGCCGTTCGAGCGGCTCGAAAAGGCGCTCGAAAAGCAGGGCGGCGGGCCGTTCTTCAACGGCGGCACATATTCCCTGGTCGATGCCGCCTATGCGCCGTTCTTGCAGCGCTATTTCTTCCTCGACCGGGTCAGAAAGCTTGGCCACATCGAGAATTTCCCGCGGCTTAAGGCGTGGGCCGAAGCATTGATGAAGCGGGCGTCGACGCATTCGTTCCCGGCCGCCGAATTCGAGGCGATGTATCGCGACGGGCTGAGGCGCCGCAACAAGTGGGTGTCGCGCTTTATCGAGCCGACACGAGCCGCGGCCGAATAACCACCCTGTTTTCGAAAAGGCGCCCGCGTATCTTGCCTGCGCCTTCTGTTTCGCTGGTGTGGGGCGGTCGGGTGGATCAGGTCGGCGGAAGCGACATCGTAAGGGGCCTCGTCGAAAAGGCAAAGCGGGTGTTGCCCGGCGGCACCTTCGGCAATTTCCCGCGAGAGGTGGTGATCCGCGAGGGTCGCGGCGGCCGCGTCTGGGACGAGGACGGCAAGGAATATGTCGACTTCCTGCTCGGCTCCGGCCCGATGCTGGTTGGCCATGCCCATCCCGAGGTCACCGCCGCAGCCCAAGCGCGCGTCGCCCAGGGCACGACCTTTTTCGCCAATAACCGCTGGGGGATCGAGCTCGCGGAGGAGATCGTGGCGGCCGTGCCGTGCGCCGAGCAGGTGCGTTTCGTCTCGACCGGCTCGGAGGCCGACCTTTATGCGATGCGGGCCGCCCGCGCCTTTCGCAAGCGCGACAAGATCCTCAAATTCGAGGGCGGCTATCACGGCATGAGCGACTATTCGCTGATGAGCCTCGCCCCGAAACAGCCGGGAAACTTCCCGCGCGCGATCCCGGATTCGGCGGGCATCCCGCGCAGCCTACGTGACGAGATCCTGGTCGCCCCGTTCAACGATCTCGAAAGCGTGCAAAGTCTGGTGCGCGAACATCGTGACGACTTGGCCGGCGTCATCGTCGAGCCGTTCCAACGCATCATCCCGCCGCAGCCGGGCTTCCTCGAAGGCTTGCGCCGAGTTACCACCGAACACGGCATCCCGCTGATCTTCGACGAGGTGGTGACCGGCTTCCGCCTCGCTTATGGCGGCGCCCAGGAATACTACGGCGTCGTCCCCGATCTGTGCACGCTCGGCAAGGTCATCGGCGGCGGCTTTCCGCTGGCGGCGATCGCCGGCCGGGCCGAGATCATGGCGCACTTCGATCGCGACGCAGTCGGCGACGACGGCTTTTTGATGCAGATCGGCACCCTCTCGGGCAACCCCGTTGCGGCCGCAGCCGGGCTCGCGACGCTCGAAATCCTGCGCCACCCGGGAGCCTACAAAGGGTTGTTCGCGACCGGGCGAGAGCTGATGGCCAGTCTAACCGAAACGCTGAAGCGCGCCGGGGTCGCGGCACAGGTGACCGGCGAGCCACCCTTGTTCGATGTCGTATTCGCGAGCGAGCCGGTGCGCGACTACCGCGGCGCACTGCGCGGCGACGCCGCACTGATGCGCCGTTTCAACGCATCGCTGCGCGAACGCGGCGTCCTTAAGGGCGAGCAGAAATATTACGTGTCGCTCGCCCACACCGCCGAAGACATCCAGCACACCACCGACGCTTGGCGATCCGCCATCGCTGCCGTGACGGCGCGTTGAAAACGAATGCCGAGAGGGTCGGCGAAGACCAGCCCCGACCCGGGCACCGCGGTGAGTTCGTGGCATTCGCCAAATGGGTGGCGCCTGCCGTCCTCTACTGAACGCTGGTCTCTCTCCACGCGTTGCAGAGCACGGCTGGTCTTCAGGCGCCTGCGCTCGTCGTCCGTCGACCCCGTTCAGGTCCGCACCAAGGGCTTATAGCGGATGCGATGCGGCTGATCGGCTGCGGCGCCAAGACGCCGGCGCCGGTCAGCCTCGTAATCGGCATAATTGCCTTCGAACCAGACGGCTTGGCTGTCGCCCTCGAAGGCGAGGATGTGGGTCGCGACGCGATCGAGAAACCAACGGTCGTGGGTCACGACGACGGCGCAGCCGGCGTAGTCGAGCAGCGCCTCTTCGAGTGCCCGCAAGGTGTCGACGTCGAGGTCGTTGGTCGGCTCGTCGAGCAGCAGCACGTTGGCGCCCTCTTTCAACATCTTGGCGAGGTGGACCCGGTTGCGCTCGCCGCCCGAGAGCTGGCCCACTTTTTTTTGCTGATCGGAGCCTCGAAAGTTGAACAGTGCGCAATAGGCGCGGCTGGCGATCTTGCGGCGCCCCAGATCGATTTCGTCCTGCCCGCCCGAGATCTCCCGCCAGACGGTGTTGTCGGGCGACAGCGTGTCGCGGGACTGGTCGACATAGCCGAGCTTGACCGTGTCGCCGATGCGGATGTTGCCGCCGTCGGCCGCGTCCTGTGCGGTGATCATCCGCAGCAACGTCGTCTTGCCCGCCCCGTTCGGGCCGATGATGCCGACGATCCCGCCCGGTGGCAGGCGAAAGTCGAGCGCTTCGATTACCAATCGGTCGCCGAAACCTTTGCTGACATGCTCAGCCGTAATCACCAGATCGCCGAGCCGCGGTCCCGGGGGTAATACGATCTGCGCGGTATCCGGTGCCTTCTCACGGCTTTCGGCAACCAGCGACTCATAAGCCGACAGCCGCGCCTTGCTCTTGGCCTGACGCGCCCGCGGGCTTTGCCGCACCCATTCGAGCTCGCGTTCGAGCGTGCGCTGGCGCGCTGCCTCCTGCCGGCCCTCTCGCGCCAGCCGCTGCTGCTTCTGCTCGAGCCAGCCCGAATAATTTCCCTCGTAGGGGATGCCGCGCCCACGGTCGAGCTCGAGGATCCAGCCGGCGACCTCGTCGAGGAAATAGCGGTCGTGGGTCACGGTGACGACCGTGCCAGGGTAGTCCTCGAGAAAGCGCTGCAGCCACGCCACCAACTCGGCGTCGAGGTGGTTGGTCGGCTCGTCGAGTAGCAGCAAATCCGGGCGCTGCAGCAACAGCCGGCACAGCGCCACGCGGCGCCGCTCGCCGCCGGAGAGATGGGCGACGGCGGCCTCGCCCGGCGGGCAGCGCAAAGCGTCCATCGCGATCTCGACGGCACGATCAAGATCCCAGCCGTCGGCTTGGTCGATCTTTTCCTGCAGTTCGCCCTGCTCGGTGATCAGTGCCTCCATTTCTTCGGGCGAAAGCTCTTCGGCAAAACGGGCGCTGACCGCCTCGAAGCGGTCGAGCAGCGCCTTGGTTTCGGCCAGCCCCTCGATGACATTGCCGAAGACGTCCTTGGTTTCGTCGAGCACCGGCTCCTGCCGCAGATAGCCGATCCGGGCGCCCTCGGCCGCCCAGGCCTCGCCGGCAAAATCTTGCTCTTCGCCGGCCATTATCCGCAGCAAGGTCGATTTGCCGGCGCCGTTGGCCCCAAGCACCCCGATCTTGGCGCCTGGCAGAAACGACAACCAGACGTCTTTCAGCACCTCCCGGCCGCCCGAAAAGGTCTTGCTCAACCCCTTCATCACGTAAATGTACTGATAGGCGGCCATCGAGAATGCTCCTTGCAGATTCCGCTTCATTGGGTGGGGCGTCCGGCCGCCCCGGTCAAGCCTGCTGCAGTGCAATAGCCGGCTTGACATCAGGTGAGTGATCACTTACTTGGTCGCGCGTCATGGTTGCCGTCCGACTAGACAGCGACGAACGCCGCAAAGCCATCGTGGCGGCGGCGGTGCCGCTTTTTGCACGCAAGGGCTTCGCCGGTACCACCACCAGGGAGCTTGCCGAGGTGGCGAGCATCTCCGAGGCGCTGCTATTCAAGCATTTCCCCAGCAAAAAGCATCTCTATGGCGAGATCCTGCGTCTCGGCTGCGAAGGCGATCCGGCGCTCGAACGGCTGGCCTTGCTTGCGCCGTCGACGCTGACTCTCGTCCGCATGATCTATTACATGGTGCGGTATTTTCTGCAGGCGACCGAGGCGGACCCGGGCGAGCGCGACTCGCGGCTGCGGCTGGTTTTGCACAGCTTTCTCGAGGATGGCGAATACGCGCGCGAGCTGTTTGAGACAATTTTCGAACGGGTTCATCCGTTGTTCGCCGCGTCGATGGAGGCAGCGACGGCCGTCGGCGATATCGGTCTCGGCCCGGTCGCCTCGGCGAACGGCTTCTGGTTCGGTCACCATGTCGCCGCGATGCTCGCCTTTGTCTTTCTGCCGTCGCGCGCATGCCTGTCCTATCGCGGCACACTCGATGCTCTCGTCGACGAGACGACTTGGTTCATCCTGCGCGGCGTTGGCATGACCGATGTCGCGATCGCGAAGTCTCTTGCCGCGGCTCGGGAGAGCCGGCTCGAAGTCTCGCCACCCCGGTAGGAGAGGGTCGTATGGACGGTGATCAGATGACCGATGTCGCGGCAGGAGCCTCGACGCCGGATCCCGTCTCGCGCGAACGCGGCGATCGCGAGCGGGCGTCGGCGCCGCGCCCGAAGCTGGTGCGCTGGTTTGCGATCGTCGGGTTGCTGCTCGTCGTTCTGCTGGGCGGGCTCTACGGCTTCAATCGCTTTCGCAGCCAGGCGATCGCGAATTTTTTCGCGCACAACAAGCCGCCGCCGGCGCAGATCAGCGCGGCCGAGGTCGAGGTCCGGACGCTGCAGCGCTCTGCCCCCGGCATTGGCTCGCTTGTCGCGGTCCGCCAAGTGACGATCAATCCTGAGGTGGCCGGCCGTGTCACCAAGATTTTCTTTGAGCCCGGCACGGCGGTGAAAGCCGGCGACCCGCTGGTTCAACTGAACGACGCGCCGGATCGCGGCGACCTCGCCAATTTCCAGGCTCAGGCGCGATTGGCGCAAATTTCGCTGCAGCGCTCGCAGTCTCTGCGTAAGAGCAACTTTGCATCTCAGGAAACGGTCGACCAGAACAAAACTCAGCTCGATCAGATGAATGCGCAAATCCAAAAGACCGAGGCAATCATTGCTCAAAAGCTGATCCTGGCGCCGTTCTCCGGGCAGCTCGGGGTTCGGCAGATCGATCTCGGGCAATACCTGAATGCCGGCGCAGCAATCGTGACCCTGACCGATCTGTCGAGCCTGTACGTCAATTTCACATTGTCGTCGCAGTTGCGGTCGCAGATTTCGGTCGGGCAGCAGGTCAACGTGACCGCCGACGCCTTTCCCGGGCGCATTTTCACCGCAAAAATCACGACGATCGAACCACAGGTCAGCGCCGACACGCGGACGATGCAGGTCCAGGCGACGATGAGCAACCCGGACAACGCGCTGTTGCCTGGCATGTTCGTCGATGCCGCGGTGGTATTGCCGCCGCGCCCCGACACGATGGTCGTGCCCGAAACCGCGGTCGAATACACGCTCTACGGCGACAGCGTCTTTGTGATCCAGCAGGATGGGAAGGACGCGAACGGGCAGCCGATTTTGCGGGTCGTGCGCACGCCGGTGAAGACCGGGACGCGGTGGGACGGCAAGGTTGCGATCCTGGACGGGCTGAAACCGGGTGAACGGGTCGCCGCCGCCGGTCAGGTCAAGCTGCAGACCGGCGTGCGGGTCGCCGTCACCGGCGCGCCGGCGCCACAGCCGCCCAAGCACCCGACGTTGAACTAACCCACAGCCCGGGCTCGGCCAATGTCATTCACCGACATCTTCATCCGGCGTCCGGTGCTGGCGCTGGTCGTCAGCCTGTTGATCCTATTGATCGGAATGCGGGCGATGCTGGGGCTGCCGATCCGGCAATACCCCAAGCTGTCGAACACGACGATCACGGTCACCACGGTCTACCCCGGCGCCGACGCGGACCTGATGCAGGGCTTTATCACGACGCCGTTGGCGCAGGCGATCGCGACCGCCGAGGGGATCGACTATCTGACCTCGTCCTCGGTCCAGGGAACGAGCACGATCACCGCCTACATCCAGCTCGACTTCGACCCGGACAAGGCGCTGACCGAGGTCATGGCCAAGGTCCAACAGGTCAAGTACCTGATCCCGACCGCTGCCGAGGACCCGGTCATCGTCAAGGCGACCGGCCAGACCACCGCCGTCATGTATATCGGGTTTTCCAGCAACGAGCTGTCGAGTGCCGCGATCTCGGACTACATGACCCGCGTCGTGCAGCCATTGCTCGACACCGTGCCGGGTGTCGCTTCTGCCGATATTTTGGGTGGCCAGGTCTTTGCGATGCGGCTGTGGCTCGACCCGGCACGGATGGCGGCGCGCGGCATCTCGGCAAGCGATGTCGCGGCGGCGATCCAGACCAACAACTACCAATCGGCGCCCGGCCAAACGAAAGGCTTCTACACGGTCACCAACGTCAGCACCAATACCGGGCTGACCGATGTCGCCCAGTTCAAGAACATGGTGGTCAAGGCGAAGAGCGGCGCCCTCGTGCGGATGGGCGACGTCGCTACGGTCGACCTTGCCGCGCAGAGCTGGACCTCGAGCGTCATGATGAACGGTCAGCAGGCCGTATTCATCGGCATCCAGGCGACGCCCTCGGGCAATCCGTTGACCATCGTAAGTGGTGTGCGCGACCTGTTGCCGGAGCTCCAGCGCAACCTGCCGCCCTCGGTTCAGATGCAGGTCGCTTATGATTCGACGAAATTTATCCAAGCCTCGATCGACGAGGTCAAATTCTCGCTCGGCTCGGCGGTGGTCATCGTCGTCATCGTGATTTTCCTGTTCCTCGGCAGCTTGCGCGCGGTGGTCATCCCGATCGTGACGATCCCGCTGTCGCTGGTCGGCGCCGGGATGATCATGGCGGCGCTCGGCTTCAGCCTGAACCTGCTGACGTTGCTGGCGATGGTTCTGGCGATCGGGCTTGTCGTCGACGACGCGATCGTCGTCGTCGAAAATGTGTACCGCCATATCGAGCAGGGCCGCACGCCGGCTCAGGCGGCACTGATCGGGGCGCGCGAAATCGCCAGCCCGGTCATCTCGATGACCCTGACCCTGGCTGCGGTGTACGCGCCGATCGGCTTTCTCGGTGGGGTCACCGGCGCTCTGTTCCGCGAATTCGCGTTTACGCTGGCCGGTGCGGTGATCATTTCCGGCGTCGTCGCGGTGACCTTGTCGCCGATGATGTGCTCGCTGCTGTTGAGCCGCGAGATGCTGCACGGACGCTTTGTGCGGCTGATCGACCGGGTGTTTTCGCGCCTCGCGGAGGCGTACGGCCGCCGGCTCGACCGCTCTCTCGACTACCGCCCGGTGACGGCCCTGTTTGGTGCGGCGGTGCTGGCGAGCCTCGGGTTCATGTACATGAACACGAAGGCCGAACTCGCGCCGGAGGAGGATCAGGGGGTGCTGTTTGCGCTGACCAAGGCGCCGCAATATTCCAACCTCGATTACGCCAACTCCTACAACGCCAAGCTCGACAAGGCGTTGAGCTCGTTTCCCGAAACTTTTCTGCGGTTTATCGTCAACGGCCGATTTGGGCCGAACCAGGGTATCGCCGGGGTCATCTTGAAACCCTGGGGCGAGCGCCAACGCTCGGCGCAGCAGCTGAAGCCGCTGGTCCAGCAAAAGGTCAATTCGGTCGAGGGGCTGAGTGCCTTCGTCTTTTCCTTGCCGCCTTTGCCGGCGACGATCGGCGGGTTGCCGATCCAGATGGTGATCTATTCGCCCGGCGACTTCAAATCGATCTATCTGGAGATGGAGAAGATCAAGGCCGCAGCGCGCAAAAGCGGCATGTTCATCGTCGTCGACAGCGATCTCGACTTCAACCAGCCGGTGATCCACGTCAAGATCGATCGTTCGAAGGCGAGTGATCTCGGGATCACGATGCAGTCGATCGGCGACACCCTGGCGTTGCTGGTCGGCGAAAACTACGTCAACCGCTTCAATCTCGGCGGCCGCTCTTACGAGGTGATACCACAGGTGCCGCGGTCGGATCGGCTCTCGGCCGAAACTCTTACGCGCTACTATGTAAAATCCGCCGCCGGGCAGCCGGTGCCGCTGTCCAACCTCGTCACTCTCGAAACCGATATCCAGCCGAATTCGCTGACCCAGTTCAACCAGCTCAATTCGGCAACCTTTCAGGCGGTGCCGATGCCGGGTGTCACAACCGGGCAGGCGGTTGATTTCCTCGAGCAGCAGGTCAAAAACCTGCCGGCCGGCTTCAGCCACGATTATCTGTCGGATACCCGGCTTTACGTAAAGGAAGGCAACCAGCTGGCGATCACTTTCGTGTTCGCGCTGATCATCATATTCCTGGTGCTGGCAGCGCTGTTCGAGAGTCTGCGCGACCCGCTGGTGATCCTGGTCAGCGTGCCGATGTCGATTTTCGGGGCGATGCTGCCGCTGTTCTTCGGTCTCGCTTCGATGAACATTTACACGCAGGTCGGGCTCGTGACCCTGATCGGGCTGATCAGCAAGCACGGCATCCTGATGGTCGCCTTCGCCAACGAATTGCAGGTCAGCGAGCGGCTCGACCGCCGCCGCGCGATCGAGCAGGCGGCTCGGGTGCGGCTGCGCCCGATCCTGATGACGACGGCGGCGATGGTGGTCGGATTGATTCCTTTGTTGACGGCGAGCGGAGCCGGGGCAGCGAGCCGCTTTTCGATCGGGGTCGTCGTCGTCGCCGGCATGTCGATCGGGACGTTGTTTACGCTGTTCGTGCTGCCTGCGGTCTACACCGTCTTGGCGAAGAACCACCTCGCCGCCGCGCAATCGATCCGCACTCGCGAACTCCAACAGGTGTCGTGAACAGTAGAGGCGAGAGGGGCCCGCCAGCTTGATCCGATCCGCGGGGAGTAATTTTCGGCGGGATGATTTGGTAGGCCCGGCAGGACTTCGAACCTGCGACAACACCGTTATGAGCGGCGTGTTCTAACCAGCTGAACTACGGGCCCGCCAGTCTGAGAGAATAGGGCAGAAGCGGATCGCTGTCGCCCCTCACCCTCCCGTGCCGGCGACACGAGCCCCTCCTTCATGGGGGGAGACGGAGGGGGTGAGAGGCCCCCGCTCGGCTCAGGTATCGAGGAAGCTGCGCAGCTTGCGCGAGCGGCTCGGATGCTTGAGCTTGCGCAACGCTTTAGCTTCGATCTGGCGGATGCGTTCGCGGGTGACCGAAAACTGCTGACCGACCTCTTCGAGGGTGTGGTCGGTGTTCATGCCGATGCCAAAGCGCATGCGCAGCACCCGCTCCTCGCGGGCGGTCAGCGAAGCGAGCACCCGGGTCGTCGTCTCGCGCAGATTGGCCTGGATCGCGGCGTCGAGCGGCAACACCGCGTTCTTGTCCTCGATGAAGTCGCCGAGATGCGAATCCTCCTCGTCGCCGATCGGGGTTTCGAGGCTGATCGGCTCCTTGGCGATCTTCAGGACCTTGCGCACCTTTTCGAGCGGCATCGCCAGCTTTTCGGCGAGTTCCTCGGGGGTCGGCTCGCGACCGATCTCATGCAGCATCTGGCGCGAGGTGCGGACCAGCTTGTTGATCGTCTCGATCATGTGCACCGGGATGCGGATCGTGCGCGCCTGGTCGGCGATCGAGCGGGTGATCGCCTGGCGGATCCACCACGTCGCATAGGTCGAGAATTTGTAGCCGCGGCGGTACTCGAATTTGTCGACCGCCTTCATCAGGCCAATATTGCCTTCCTGGATCAGGTCGAGGAATTGCAGCCCACGGTTGGTGTATTTTTTGGCGATCGAGATAACGAGCCGCAGATTGGCCTCGACCATTTCCTTTTTGGCCCGGCCCGCCTCGCGTTCGCCGCGCTGGACGGTCTGCACGACGCGGCGGAACTCGGCGATCGGGAGCTTTGCTTCGAGCGCGATTTCGGCAATCTGGCCGCGCAGTCTTGCTGCGTCGTCCCGGTTCCTTTCGACCAGCCGCGCCCAGCCGCGGCTGGGGAGGACCGCGATACGTTCGAGCCAGTCACCGCACAGCTCATTGCCAAAATATTCGTGCAGGAAATCGGGCCGCTTGACCCCCGCGTTTTCGGCGAGCCGGAGCAAACGTCCCTCTTCGGCGACCAGCCGCCGGTTCACGTCATAGAGCTGCTCGACCAAGTGCTCGATCCGCGTGTTGTTCAGCCGAACGCGCTTGACGTCCTCGATTACCCTGCTCCTGAGCTTTTCATAGCGGCGCTCGGTCACCTTCGGCAAGGGCTCGCCCTTAAGCAGGGCGTTGATGCGCTGCTCCTGAAGCCGATGCAGTTTTTTGTGCGCCTCGGCGATCGCCTCGAAGATTGCCAACAGGCTCGGTTTGAGCTGCGCTTCCATCGCCGCCAGCGAGATCGAGCTTTCCTCGCCCTCGCCGTCGTCCTCCTCGGCGACGAGTTCGGGCTCGATCTCCACGAGCTCGGCCTCCGCCGCAACCTCGCCGGTCGCTGCTTCGACCTTGTCTTCTGGCGCCGCGCTGGGCTTCTCCGTGGCGGGCTGTTCGAATCCGGCGCTGCCGTAGGTGGCGTCGAGATCGATGATGTCGCGCAGCAGCATCTTGCCTTCAACGAGCGCGTCGTGCCAGCCGACGAGCGCGCGAATGGTCAGCGGGTTCTCGCAGATGCCGCCGATCATCATCTCACGGCCGGCCTCGATGCGTTTGGCGATCGCGATCTCGCCCTCACGCGACAGCAATTCGACCGACCCCATTTCGCGCAAATACATGCGCACGGGGTCGTCGGTGCGGCCGATATCGTCGTCGTCGAGGTTGCCGCGCACCTCGCCATCGGTTTCTTCTGCCTCGGCGGCGGCCGGCTCCTCGTTCTCCTCGCTCTCGATGACGTTGACGCCGAGCTCGGACAGCGTCGTCATCGTGTCCTCGATCTGCTCTGAAGACACCTGATCGGGAGGCAACGCGGCGTTCAGCTCGTCATAGGTGACGTATCCCCGCTCCCGTCCGCGGGTCAGCATTTTCTTGATGGCAGCGGCGACGATATCGAGCAAGGGCGCCTCGGCGGCCTCCTCGCGAGTTTCCGTTGCTTCAGCCGTGTTCGCCGCTTTACTTGCCATGCCACCATCCCTAACCAGATTTCGGACCGGCCCGGCCACAACCGGACGCGAAGAATTCCTCGATGCGAGTTTGCCGACGCCGCCGTCGGGTGAGCGCACGAGAAGGTCATATTGGGTCGTCATCGACCCGGCCTTGCTGCAGCGCCCGGTCTCGGGCAGCGAGGAAGCCTTCCCAGCTCGCCGTTGAGACCTCATCGATCAGGTGATTGCTGGCTTCGGCCAAAGCCGATTGTTGACCTCCCACCAGCATTCCGATCACGTGCGCCCACTCGCTGCGTGCATCGCGCGAGGCGGACTGCCGGATCAGAAAGCCCGAGTTGACCGAAGGCGAAAGAAGCGCATCCACGGTCGCTGCAAACCCGTTCAGCAGAAGGTGTTGACGAAGCGCCGGAGCGTCAAGCCCCGGCCGCAGAGCGTCGATCTCTAAAATTTCACGACGAAGCTTGTCAAGCTCTGCTTCAGGGAGCTCGAGCGCGGCGAACTCCTCGGCAATCTCGTCGATCAGCGACGGCGACCCGAGCAGGATGCGGAACAGGATCTCACGCCGCACGCGATCGGGGTCGCGCGGCGGCGTCGGACCCTCCCGGACAAAGCCGGGGCGCAGATGCGCTTTTACGCGAGGTCCGGGGCGCGCCGAGCGCCCGGTCTCGTAGAGCCGGTCGCGCATGAAGCGCCGATACTCGTTGCGCACGGTCGGGTCGGCAATCAGCGCGACGTCTTCCATCAGCCGCCGGTCGAGATCGGCACGGCGCTCCGGGGTGTCGACCGGGCCGATGCCGAGTTCGATTTCCCAAAGCATATGCGACAGCGGCCGGGCGGCGGCGGCGACCTGTTCGAAGGCATCGCGGCCGGCGAGGCGGATCAGCGAGTCGGGATCCTCGCCCGAAGGCAGGCTGGAAAAGCGCAGACTGTGGCCCGGGCGCAACAATGGCAAGGCCCGGCGCAAGGCGCGGGCGGCAGCCCGCTGGCCGGCAGAATCACCGTCGAAGCATAGGATCGGCTCCGGCCCGAGCCGCCACAGCTCCTGCAGCTGGAATTCGCCGAGTGCCGTGCCGAGCGGCGCCACTGCCGACGAAAACCCGGCGCGATGCAGCGCGATCACGTCCATGTAGCCTTCGGTGACAATCGCGTTGCTGCCATCGGCGACGGCGGCGCGCGCTGCCGACCAGCCATAGAGCACCCGGCTCTTTTCAAAGACTGGGCTTTCCGGCGAATTCAGGTACTTCGGCTGGCCGTCGCCCAACACCCGGCCGCCAAAGGCGATGACCCGTCCGGCGCGGTCGCCGATCGGAAACATGACCCGGCTGCGAAAATAGTCGAAGGGCTCGCCCTCAGCAGGCCGATGCAGTAATCCCGCCTCGACCAGCAGCGGCTCGGTATAATCGGCGGTAAGGGCGCGGCGGAGCGATTGCCGATCGTCGGGTGCCCAGCCGAGGCGAAAACGGCGGATCGTGTCGGCATCGAGCCCGCGCGCTTTCAGATAATCGAGCGCGCCACTACCGGCGGGGGACCACAACCGGGCCTCGAAAAAAGCGGCGGCGGCTTCCAGGGTTTCGAGCAGCGTCTTTTGCCGTCGTGCCTTCTCACGCTCCTCCGGCGTGGATTGAGGGATGGCAAGCCCAGCTTCACCCGCCAATTTCTCAACAGCTTCCAAGAAGTCGAGGTTGTCGGTCCGCATGACAAAACCGATCGCATCACCATGCGCGCCGCAGCCGAAGCAATGAAAAAAGCTCTTGTCGTCGGATACGGTGAAGGACGGCGTCTTTTCGTGGTGGAACGGGCAAAGGCCGGAAAATTCCCGGCCGCGACGCACGAGCCTGACGCGCCGGCTGACCAGCCCTGACAGCGACATCCGGCCGCGCAACTCGTCGAGAAAACCGGGCGGAAATGCCATTGCCGTGCGTTGTCCGGCTCAGCCGAGGAGCCGCTTGACGATCGGGCCGGCGCGGCTGAAATCCATGACGCCGGCATGCTTTTCGCGTAACGTCGCCATGACCTTGCCCATGTCGCGGATGCCGGCAGCGCCGGTCTCGGCGATTGCCGCCCGCGCCGCGCTGGTGATCTCGTCTTCGCTCATCTGGTGCGGCAGAAAGCTTTCGATGACGGCAATCTCTTCGCGCTCCTGCTGTGCCAGGTCGGCACGCTTGCCCTGCTCGTATAAAGCGATCGATTCCCGCCGCTGCTTGATCATTCCCTGCATCATGCGTGCGATGTCGGGGTCGGCGGGTCCCTCCACATTGCCCTCCCCGCGGGCGGCAACATCGCGTTCCTTAAGCGCTGCAAGGATCAGCCGAACGGTCGAAACAGTCCGTACGTCTCGCGCCTTCATCGCCTGTTTGAGCCGGTCGGTGAAGGCCTGTCGCAGCATCAGCACGCCTCGTATGATCAGTAAATTCAGCGTAACCCGTTTCGATGCTCGCGGCAATTCCGCGCGTTCGCGTCTAAGTATTTGACTCTTTGCGATGTTCTGGCGGCGGCGGGGTTGACCTCGACAGGACGAACGGTTATTTCGTGACAGAATCGCGTGCACCCTTTGCAGCCACGGCGAGCGGTTCGCGGTTCGCCTACAGGATTGTCCCCCATGCGCGACCCGTCGCCGCAACCGCCAGATTGCAACGCCGCGCTCGTGCTGGCGGACGGAACGGTGTTTTGGGGCAGTGGGCTCGGCGCGCGCGGCGAGGCGGTGGGCGAGGTTTGTTTCAACACCGCCATGACTGGCTATCAGGAGATCCTGACCGATCCCTCATATGCCGCACAGATCATCACCTTCACCTTTCCGCACATCGGCAACGTCGGGACAAATGAGGAGGACATCGAAACCACGACCCCGGCTGCGCGCGGGCTCGTCCTCTGCAACCGTATCACCGCGCCAGCCAATTGGCGCGCCACACGGCCGCTCGGTCGCTGGCTCGAATCGCATG
>CAWHZD010000009.1:0-11695 GCA_963833745.1 uncultured Alphaproteobacteria bacterium
GCCGATTGCGTGCGGCGGCGTCGACGCCATCGTCAGCCAGGTGCCGGCCGGGTTTCGCTGCCGCTCGATCGTGCCGGTCGTCGACCGGATCGATTCGTGGCGGCTGGGTGCCGTGGCCTTGTGGCTCGACAACGGCGTCGTCACGGTCGACAGCGCCAACGGCAGCCGCGGCGACCGCCCCTGGGTTCCCCACCCGCACGCCCGGCGCCGCACGCCAACCGGGACCGAAGCTCAGACCCGATGAAGATCACCCCCGCCGGGACGACCCCAAGCCCTTGCGTCACTCGTGCATTTCGTCGTGATGACGAGGTGGGCGACCAGCGGTCACACCGGCTGATTGAGCTTGAGCCCGGCCACCGGCCAGTCGACCGCGACGAGCCGCCCGGTCCACGACAGGGTGATAAAGGCGGTGCGCATGCCGGGGCCGCCAAAGCAGATGTTGGTCGTCATCGGATCGGGCATCGGATGATGCTCGACATGACGGCCGTCAGGCGAGATCACCGTGATCCCGCCATTGATCAAGGTGGCGACGCAAATCCGCCCTTCGGCGTCGAGCGCCAGCGAATCGAAGCGCTGGTGTCCGCCGACCCCGGCTACGAGCCGGCCGCCATGCGGCGACGGCCACGGCTCCTTGCGCACAATGCCGGGCTCGACGATGTCGAAGGCCCACAGCCGCGCCGGCTCGGTCTCGGCGACATAGAGCGTCTTTTCGTCGGGCGACAGGCCGACCCCATTCGGCGTCACCATCGGAAACGCGACTTCGGTGATCGCGGCGCCGTCGGCCTTGGCATAGTAAACCGCACCGCGATCCATCTCGCGGGCCCGGACCTTGCCGAGATCGCTGAAATAAAAGCCGCCGTGACGGTCGAACACGAGATCGTTCGGCCCTTTCAAGGGCACCTCGCCGGCAGCGCGATAGAGGCCTTCAACGGTGCCGGTCCCAAGATCGATGCGTTCGATCCGGCCGCCGGCGTAATCCCTGGCTTGCAAAAACGGCCGCTTGCGTCCGCCCTCGACATGCCATTCGAAGCCGCCGTTGTTGCAGACATAGCATTTGCCGTCGGGGCCGATCGCCGCACCGTTGGGTCCGCCGCCGGGCCGCGCCACGACCGTCTTGGTGCCGTCGCGCGCCACCCGCGTCAGCGCGCCGGCAGCGATCTCGACCAGAACCACCGAGCCGTCGCCGAGCGCCACCGGTCCTTCGGGAAACTCCAGCGCCTCGGCTAATGTGCGGATTTCCATCGCCCCGGTTCCACCGCGCGCTCAGGCCGGCGACATCAGCGACCAATACCAACCAAAAAAATCGCGATCGAGCCGGGCCGCCCGGGCAACGGTTTGCGCGTCTCCCGCTTCGCGCAATCCTTCGGCGACATGGTCCGGGCCATTTTGTGATGCAGCACCCTGCGGCGCCACGCGGATCACCTGAAAGTCGGTATGCCCGGCCGATTTCGGGATCAGGCGCAGCAAAGTGGCGTGGTCGGGCTGCGCCAGCATCAGGCTCAGCGGGCCAAAGACGATGAAGTCGTCGTCGCCGGGATCGTCGCAAAACAACTGCGGTGAGGATCTCACGAACTGCAACGCCAGCTTCCAGTTCCAATCGGTGCTGTAGCGCGCCCGGCTCGTCACATTGCCCGTCGCGAACCAGGCGGGGACGGCGCCCGGCGCGATTGGCGCGGCTTCCGCCTCGTCGGACGATGCGGCCGGCTTTGACGGATCGACAAAGATCAGCCCGTCCTGGACGCATACGGGATGGCTTGCGAGCCGCAGCCGCGCCGGGTCGATCCGACTCGACAGGTCCGGCTCGACGAGCCGGCCGTCGGCCGCGAATTCCCATCCATGATAGGGGCAGATCAGGCGGTCGGACGGGCCTTCTTCAGCTTCGCATACCGGATAGCCGGCATGGATGCAGACATTGCGCAAGGCGCGCAGGCGGCCCTCGGCATCGCGGGTCAGCAAAATCGAGCGGGTGGCGGCGTCAAAGCGGACATAGCGGCCGCGTTCTTCAATACGCGATTGATGATCGACGGCGACCCATGGCCGCATAAACAGTCGCTCGCGCTCGGCGGCAAACACGTCGGCACCATTCAGCAACTGCGGATCGGCGACGATCGCGCCATTTCCGCCGAGCTGGTCTCCAATTGCCGCGACGCTGTCGGGAAGGTCCATTTTGAGGTTCGCTGATTATCTGTTTGATAGCGCCGGCAGACTGGACCCGAGGCGGCGATGAGGTCAAAAGGTTTGTGTCCGGTGTGCCGCGATCGCCTCAACGGCTTTGCGGCAATGCCCTCGGCGCCGTTTGCGCCCCGCGGGCGACCTCGGCCTGGGTCGCCGCCAGTTCGCGCGCGAGCGCCTTGTTCTGCCGCTGGCAGGCGCGCAGTTGACGGCGCCGATGGCGCCCTTTGATCCAGGCGAGTGCGGCCCCGGCGGCGAAACCGAAGAACAAGGCGACCAACACCACCAGATAAAGCGGCGTCTGCGCCAGAAACGGCAGCGGCCACAGGCCGAGCGACACCATCTCGCGATTGGAGGCGGCAAACAGGCTCACCACAGCTGCAATGATGATGACGCCTGCCCAGTAGACGGCGCGCACGCGACCGGTTCCGCCCGTGACGGCGGTCGCTTACAGCGCGTCCTGGTTCAAACGGTCGCGCAGCTGCTTTCCGGTCTTGAAGAACGGAATATGCTTTTCGGCGACGCGCACGCTGTCGCCGGTCCTGGGATTGCGACCGACGCGGGCATCGCGCCGTTTGACCGAAAACGCCCCAAACCCGCGCAGCTCGACCCGATCGCCACGCGCCAACGCCGCTGCGATCTCCTCGAAGATCGCCGTGACGATGACCTCGACATCGCGCTGGTACAGATGCGGATTAGTCTCCGACAGCTTTTGCACGAGCTCCGATTTGGTCATCGCTAACGCCGCCCCACGCTTAAGACAAGTCGGCGAGCGTGCCAAAGCGCGGGCCGCCGGTCAAGGCTAAGTGCCTCGCCTGTCGACCATTCCCGGTTAGTTGACGGTCCGAGCCCGGCCCGACCCTCCCGCAACTGCGGAAAGGCCGGATTTGCCGGTGTCAGGTTTTGTCTTCGGTCTCGCTCTGCCGCTCGGCGTCCTGGCGGCGGGCGCGATTGATCGCCGCGCCGAGAATGTCGCCGAGGCTGGCGCCCGAATCGGACGAGCCGAATTCAGCCATCGCCCGCTTTTCCTCGTCAACTTCGCGAGCCTTGATCGACAGGGTCACCTTGCGCGTGGCGCGATCGATCGTGGTGATTTTGGCATCGACCTTCTCACCGACGGCAAAGCGGTCAGGGCGCTGCTCGCTGCGGTCGCGCGACAGCTCGGATTTGCGGATGAAGCCGAGCAGGCCGTCGCCGACCGTGAGCTCGACGCCGCCTTCGGTAATGCCGGCGACCGTGCCGGTAACGACCTCGCCCTTGCGCAGTTTGGTCATCCCGGCCTCAAACGGGTCGGCTTCGAGCTGCTTGATGCCGAGGCTGATGCGCTCCTTCTCGACATCGACGTCGAGCACCTTGACGCGGACGACCTCGCCTTTGTGGTAGTTGTCGAGCGCGTCTTCGCCCGGGCGGTTCCAGTCGATGTCGGACAGGTGGACCATGCCGTCGATCTCGCCGGGCAGGCCGATGAACAGCCCGAACTCGGTGGTGTTGCGGATTTCACCTTCGAGTTCGCTGCCGATCGGGTGTTCTTCGGCAAAGCTGTCCCACGGATTGGCCAGGGTCTGTTTGAGGCCGAGGCTGATACGCCGCTTTTGCGGGTCGACATCGAGCACCATGACCTCGACCTCCTGGCTGGTCGAGACGATCTTGCCGGGGTGCACGTTCTTCTTGGTCCAGCTCATTTCGGAGACGTGCACCAGCCCCTCGACCCCCGGCTCCAGTTCGACAAAGGCGCCGTAGTCGGTGATGTTGGTGACACGGCCGTGGAACTTGGCGCCGGCCGGGTATTTCAACTCGACGCCTTCCCACGGGTCGGCTTCGAGCTGCTTCATGCCGAGCGAAATGCGCTGGGTCTCGGGGTTGAAGCGGATGACCTGAACCTTGACGTTCTGCCCGATATTGAGCGCTTCGGACGGGTGGTTGATGCGCCGCCAGGCGATGTCGGTGACGTGCAACAGCCCGTCAACCCCGCCCAAATCGACAAACGCACCGTAATCGGTGATGTTTTTGACAACGCCGTTGAGGATCTGGCCTTCCTTGAGGCTCGCGACCAGTTCCGAGCGCTGCTCGGCACGGCTCTCTTCGAGCACGGCGCGGCGCGACACGACGATATTACCGCGGGAGCGGTCCATCTTCAGAATTTGAAACGGCTGCTGCGATCCCAGCAACGGGGTGATGTCGCGCACCGGGCGGATGTCGACTTGACTGCCCGGCAAAAACGCGACGGCGCCGCTCAGATCGACCGTGAAGCCGCCCTTGACCCGGCCGAAGATCACCCCGGTCACCCGCTCATTCGCTTGAAAGCTCTTTTCGAGCTGGGTCCAGGCCTCCTCGCGCCGCGCCTTCTCGCGCGACAGCTGGGCCTCGCCGTTCTTGTCTTCCATGCGCTCGAGGAAGACCTCGACGGTGTCGCCGATGTGGAGGGTGGGATCGCCGTCCCCGGCGGCGAATTCCTTCAGCGGGACGCGGCCTTCGGATTTGAGGCCGACGTCGATCAGCACGATGTCGTTCTCGACGGCGATGACCCGGCCCTTGACGACCGTGCCTTCGAGACCGTTGACCATGCCCAAGGATTCATCAAGAAGCGCGGCGAAACTTTCCCTCGCAGGCGCCTCCGCGGTTTGCGTTGCCAATGCCATTCCTTCTCCTCGACCCCGGATCCATCATCCGGCTCCGCCGGGATCGGCGCGGAGCACGCAGCCGCCGGAAATTCGGGCGCAGCCGCATCGACCCCGCCCTGCGGTTCCAAGGGTCGCCGGCCGCCGGCGGCTCGTCCAGAGACTTTACACGAGTTTCGCGCGCGGCGTCAGCGCGAAAGGGCAAGCGCCCGCGCGACGATTTCCGACACCCGCGCGAACACCGCATCAGCGTCGAGCGACGTCGTATCGATTATTACGGCATCGGGCGCCGCGGTCAGCGGAGCGACCCGGCGCCCAGCATCGCGCGCGTCGCGTTCCCTCAATTCCTGCAGGACATCTTCGTATATAGCCGGCACGCCGTCCGCCCGCAACTCGTCAAGCCGGCGGCGGGCGCGGATTTCGGCCGCGGCGGTGACAAACAGCTTGATGTCGGCTTGCGGTGACACGACCGATCCGATGTCGCGTCCGTCGAGCACGGCGCCTTGCGCCCCGTTGGGCGGGTGCGCCGCAAACTCGCGCTGGAATTCGAGCAATGCGCGACGCACGGCGGGCTTGGCGGCAACGACCGAGGACGCCCGGGCGACGTTTTCGTCGCGCAATCGCGGGTTCGCCAGCAGTTCGGCATCGAGGCGGCGGGCCGCAGCCTCGGCAGCGGCCGGGTCGGCCGGATCGCCGCCGCTGTCGAGCACGGCCAGCGCCGTCGCCCGATACAACAGGCCGGTATCGAGGTGGGCGAAGCCGAAATGCTTGGCGAGGCATCGCGCCAAGGTGCCCTTGCCCGCCGCCGCCGGTCCGTCGATCGCGATGACAAAGGTTTGCCGCAACTAATGCCCCGCCGGCGCGCCGGCGCCGCCCGGCATGTCCATCGGCACTGCCATCCGGGCAGCCGGCCGTGCTGTTTTCGGCGTGGCCATTCCCGGCATCGCCATCGCCGCGCCGGGTGCGGCAAAGGTCGGCAGCGCCTGCGGGGCCGCCACCACCACGCCGCCGTAGATCACCAGCGCGGCGGCGACGCCATAGACCGTCAGCCGCCCCCAGGCGAGCGCTTTTTCGGCGAAGATGATCAATGTGAGCAAAATCATTGCCGCGAGGTTCATGATCCCGAGCGGGAACAGCACAACCATCAATAGCCAGCAGCAGCCAAAGCACAAGCCGCCGTGCCGCAGGCCCATGCGCAATGCGCCCGCGGGCCCGCCGCGCCACGACGTCACGATAAAGCCGAACGGCGAGCGGCATTTTGACAGGCACACATTCTTGAGCGGCGTCAGCTGGTAGAGACCCGCCGCGATCAACAGCGCGCCGCCGATGCGGGCGGCCGCGGCGGCCGACAGTGCGGCGCGGGCGGCGACCGCTTCGGCCGCGAGCGCGCCGGCATAGGCCGCAACCCCCGCGGCCCCCCACACCACCATATAGCCTGCGACAAACAGCCAGGTCGAGACAAAGGCCTCGCCGCGGTCGCGCTTGGCGCCTTCGATCCGGTGAAAGGTCAGGACCATCGGCGCGGCGGAGGGAAACATCATCGCGACCATCATGATCGCCCAGACGCTTACAAAGGCGGGTGCGGGCAGGCCCATCGTCGGTGAGGCCATCGTCATGCTCATGCCCCGGCCGGCGCCGCTTTGCGCCAGGATCAGGGTCCAGCACGCCGCCGCCGCCGCCAACAGCAGGAACAGTATCAGATTGCGCTGCGCCGATGGCAAGCCGAGCAACCCGCGGTCCATTTGCAGCCGTCCCGACCCGCTGGGGCGCCCGCTAATTCGACCAGCTGATCGGTGCGTAATGGCCGTTCCGGCCGGAATTGTCCCAGCGCATGCCATGATCGGGAAAGGTGCTGCCATCCTGGCCGACCGCCAGCGCGAGCCGGTCCGGCGCCACCGGGTGGCCGAGCGCAGTCCAGATCTCGCCGCCCGGATGCAGGGTCGGGATCGGCTCCACCGCCATTTGCATGATGCCGGGGATTTCCGCCGATCGCATTTTTCCCTGGATCGTATAGCTGATCGGCGCTTTTTTGACACCGAGGTGGGTGGCGACCAGCGGCGCGAAAGCCGCCATCGGTCCACCCTCCCCACCGGTGAAAATGGCGCCCAGCGCCGCCGTCTGCTGATCGTCGGCGCGCTCGTCGATATAGGCCGCGACCGCCCAGTTGCCCTCCGCCATCGGGCCCGGCACATGCGCCGCCAGCACGACATTGAGCCCGTCGAGCGCGAGGCCGCCGTAATTCCCGTTGTCGATATGAAAGACCAGGGCGACGTCGCATGCGCCGCGGCTCGGCGGCGAGGTCAGCGGCGCCGCCGTCGAGGCCAGGCACGGACATACCACGTCGCAGTTGCAATTTTCGAAGTAGTCGCTGGTGAGCTGCCATTTTGGCATGCCTGCCTCCATCGAGATGCTGTCTGCGGGCCAAGAAAGTGGGCCAACAAGGTTCCGGCGAGACCGCCGGCTGGTCGCCGATCCTTGTCGCGGCCGCGTCACCCGGGAGCGGAGAATGCGGCGCCAAGCCTCCTCATTAGCGGCGCAAAGTCCGGGAAGCTGGTGGCGATCGGCGCGCCGTCGTCGATGCGTACGGGTCGGCGGGCAGCGAGGCCGAGCACCAGAAACGCCATCGCGATGCGGTGATCGAGCTGGGTGGCGATTATCGCGCCGCCTTCGGGCGGCCCGCCATTTCCTTCCACGATCAGATTGTCGCCGTCGACATTGACGGTCACGCCGCAGCCAGCGAGCCCGGTGGCGATCGCCGCCAGCCGGTCGCTCTCCTTGACCCTCAGTTCGGCGAGCCCGCGCATGACCGTGCGGCCGCGCGCGCACGCCGCGGCGACGGCCAGGATCGGGTATTCGTCGATCATCTTGGGCGCGCGGTCGGCCGGAATGTCGGCGCCGGTCAAGGTCCCGGCCCGCACCCGCAGATCCGCGACCGGCTCGCCGCCCGCCTCGCGATCGTTCTCCAAGGCGATATCGGCGCCCATTTCGCGCAGGCAGTCGAGCAATCCGGCGCGCAGCGGATTGACGCCCACTCCCGCGATTGTGACCTCCGATCCCGGCACGATCAGCGCCGCGATCAGCGGAAAAGCGGCCGAGGAAACGTCGCCCGGCACCACGATCGGCGCCGCGGTCAGTTCCGGAAAACCTTCAACCGTGATGCGCAGACCGCCGCCCTCAGCAGGCTCGGTCGGTACCGTTCCGCCAAAGTGACGCAGCATCCGCTCGGTGTGGTCGCGCGTCGCCTGCGGCTCGACGACCGTCGTCGCGCCGGGCGTATTGAGGCCGGCGAGCAATACCGCCGATTTGACCTGCGCCGAGGGCACCGGCAACCGGTATTCGATCGGATCGGGCTTGGCCCCGGTCACCGCGAGCGGCAGGCGGGCCCCCTCGCGGGTCAGGAAACGCGCGCCGAAACGGCACAACGGCTCGGTCACGCGCCCCATTGGACGGCGCCGCAGCGAGGCGTCGCCGGTGACAAAAGCGGTCAGCGGATGGGTGACAAGATGCCCAGCAGCAGCCGCGCCGAGGTCCCGGAATTACCGAGATCGAGCAGATTTTCGGGCTCTGCCAGCCCTCCGACCCCGACCCCGCCGACCACCCATTTGCCGTCGCCGTCGGGCGCGGCATAGGCGCCGAGCGCATTCAGCGCCCCGGCGGTCGCGAGCACGTCCTCGCCTTCGAGCAGCCCGGTGATCTCGGTCCGGCCGACCGCGAGCGCGCCCAGCATCAGCGCCCGGTGCGAGATCGACTTGTCTCCCGGCACTTGGATCGTGCCGGCGAGCGGTGCTGCCGGCCGCGTCGATTCCAACGGCGCGGGTTGGCGGAGCGAGGCAGAGTGAGCCATAGCCGAACACAACCTTGCGAATAGAGGGACGACGGTTGCGGCGGCCGCACCAGCAGCCCATATCGGGAGGCCGGCGGCGCGCCGCCGCAGGGATTTGCTTTTGACAGGCTGGCGCCTCTGTGGCAATGGCGCGTCGATTGATCCCCGAGACAGATGGAGTGAAGAGGTGGCGAAGCCCGAATGGGGCACCAAACGGATTTGTCCGAGCTGCGGCACCCGCTATTACGACCTGCTGCATAAGCCCGTGATCTGCCCGAAATGCAGCACGCCCTTTGATCCTGAGGCGTTTTTGAAGTCGCGCCGGGCGCGGCCGGTGGCCCCGGTCGAGAAGGAAGTTGAACCGGTCGGCGGCGACGAGCTCGACACCGACGTCGAGACCGAGGAGGGCGACGCCGTCGTCGAGGAAGAGGAAGCTATCCCGCTGGAGGAGGCCGAAGAAGAAGACGAGGAGCTGCTGGAAGACGCCTCCGAACTCGGCGAGGACGAGGACGACATGGCCGAGGTCATCGAGAATGTCGAAGAGGACGAGCGCTGACCCCAGTGGCGGTGTTGCGGCTGCGTTTTTCGCTTGCCCGGGCGCGGTCGCCTTCCTAGTCTTTGCCGGCAGCCGGGAGTTCCACGACGAGCCTCCGGCGGCCTGGGGCCATAGCTCAGCTGGGAGAGCGCTACAATGGCATTGTAGAGGTCACCGGTTCGATCCCGGTTGGCTCCACCATCTTTCCAATAGGATACGGACCCATCCTCGGCGTCACTAACACGCAGGGGTGGGTTGCGCGCGGCGGAAGGGCGGCGAGACCCAAATCCGCGAAATGACCGTCAATCGCCCTGACTCCTCGGCAAGGTGGTGATCCGGGTCGAATTTCGCCTACCGTGCCGTCGTCTTGTAGCCCGAGGAACGGCCGAGAAGGCCGGCGACTTCCCAGACCTTCCTGGCTAGACAAGGCGTTCCCCCGGGTTCCGGTCAGCCGAACACGACGTCCTGAAACAGCATCACGAAGAGCCCGAGCGTGAGGCCAGTCTTTGCCTCGTTCGCGCAGCCGTTCTGGTGTGTGCTTGGGATGATCTCATGCCCGACCGCCTTTTGTCGGGGCAACAGGCGCCGGTCATTTTCCGGATTGCCCGAGATTGCGAGGCCGATCACACTCGGTTCCATGCAAAGGAGACCACACCCATGACGATCGATGTAGCGACCGGCATTGCCCGCATTCTCAAAGAGGAGGGTGTGGGCTGGGTTTCGACCTTCCCGGTCTGCCGGGTGAACAACGCGCTCGGCCGCGAAGGGGTGCCGATGCTGATGATGCGCGACGACCGCTACGCCGTCGCGGTCGCCGACGCGTTCTCGCGCATCACCGCGGGCTCGCGGATCGGGGTCGCCACCTTCCAAGGGGGCGTCAATGCCGCCGGCATGCAGTACGCCTACGCCGGGATGGCGCAGGCCTATGAGGATGGCTCGCCGGTTCTGTGCATCACCGATGGCGTGCCGGCCGGCAGCTCAGGCAACAGCCAGTACGATGTCGCATCGGCCATGAAGACCGTGTCGAAGTGGTTCGGCTATCTCGACAAGCCCGAGCGCACGCCTGAGCTGATGCGCCGCGCCTTCACCATGCTGCGCAGCGGCCGGCCGGGCCCGGTGATCCTGGCGATTGCCAATGCCACGGCCACATACGACGAGACCGCCGACCCCTACCGCCCGGTGAAAGGCTGGAAATCCGCACCCGACCCGGCGGATGTGCGCGCCGCCGTCGATCTGCTCCTCAAAGCCCGCAACCCGCTGATCTACGCCGGCGAGGGGGTCATCTACGCGGGTGCGGCGGAAGACCTGAAAGCGCTGGCGGAGCTGGTGAATGTGCCGGTGGTCACGACCCTCAAGGCCAAAGGGGCATTCCCGGAGGACCATCCGCTGTTTGTCGGCGTGCGCGGCGATCAGGTGGCGCACTACCTGAACCTAAGCGACACCATCCTCGCCATCGGCACCAGCCTGTCGCCGGGCCGTTTCAGCCACGGCATTCCCGATCCGGCGACGAAGACCATCATCCACTGCAACGTCGACGAACTGCACATCAACAAGATGTATCCGACGGCGCACGCGGTGATCGGCGATGCGCGGCTGACCTTGCAGGCGCTGCGCCAGGAAGTGTCCGATCGCACCTCCGGCGCCGGACGGGCGGCGGGCGATGTGGCGGCGGAGGTAAAGGCAGCGCGCGACCAGGGGCTCGCCCGATACCGGCAGGTCATGAACTCCGACGAAACGCCGATCAACCCCTACCGGGTGTACGGCGATCTGATGGAGGTGCTGGATCTGAAGAATTCGTTCGTGACGCACGAGAGCGGCAACACCGCGACCAGCTATCGACTGTCTTCGACACGCTGATCCCGCGCGGCTTCCTCGGCTGGGGCAATGTCTCGACATTGGGCTTCAGCCTGGCGGCCGCGATTGCCGCCAAAAAGGCGTTTCCGCAGCGGGCATCCGTCGCGGTGACCGGCGAGGCGGGCCTCGGCTACATGCTCGGCAACCTCGAGGTCCGCCGCGCGAGAAGCTCGGGGTCACTGTCGTGCACATCTCCCCAACTCGGCGGCTTGGCGGGCTATGGACGGGGTTCCTGGACCGCAGGACACGATCCTCTCGACCGACCGGGTGCTGGCCGCTGATCTGCTGGACATGTCGAAGGTGATCGGCGCCCGCGGCTTCCACACCGAGCGGGTCAGCGAGCCGGGCCGGCAGGACCCGGCCCTGCGCCGCGCGCTCAAAATCATGCGCGTCAGGCTGCCCTGTCGATATCGAGTTCGACCGCCGCTGAGACCCCGGTCGACGGCCAGCGGGGGTCGGCCGCGGCGAGCTACATGGGACGCTACTCGGGCTCCCTGGCCAGGGCAGGAACCCCGTTTCGCCGCCGATCATGGCGAGCAAATCGAGGCGTCGTTTCTTGCCGAAGAGACCGGCCTCGACGTGGATCCGTGGCCGCAAACCGGGGTGGAGGGAGCGCTCGACTGCGCCGGCGAGCTGTGCCGCTACACGGCGCGGGGGCGGAATGTGGCGATCGTCACCGGCGCCGCGGCGTTG